>CAWKKR010000001.1:0-953822 GCA_963850305.1 uncultured delta proteobacterium
CCGCCGAGGGCGGGAGGGAGTGCTGCGATGCCCGAAGTGCCGGGTCCTGAGGAGCGCCCCCCTTAGTTTCCCCAATCGCCGTCGGTGGGACTGGGCTTCCGCAGCCCGCCGATCGCCCACGGGGCTTTGGCTTCGATCGGTGACATGCACAGTGAAGAGCGGATCGCGGGCGTCACCAGCCCGGTGACGCCGCGGGAGTCATCGCCAATCAGAGCCCCGATCGCGCGGTGGGCGACGCGGGCGGCTCCGAGATCTCCGGCCTCGTAGGCGAGGGCGAGCTCCCCAGCGAGGACTGCAATCAGGCCCCGCGTTCCGACACCCGCGAGCGGGCGGAGTGGTTCCCCAGCTCCAATCGCGGCCGCTGTCGTCGTCTCGTCAGTGATTTCCTTGGCCGCGTCGTCTCGCCAGTGGTGGCGAACGCCGGCGCGGGAGGGCGCAGGGCGCGCCAAGGGCAGGAGAATCCCGCAGGGTGACGCAAGTGGCGCGCAGAGGTCGGTTCTGCGGAAAATCGCCAAGCTTGGGGACGGAATCGGAATCACTTGTCCCGCTCCGAGAAAGATGCTGGATTGTGAGACGAGAGGGGTGGGGCTGAGGGGGCCGGATACCTGACCGGGTACCTCGGTGGCCCGCTGGATCCACCGCAGCCAGCAGGCCGTGATCGAGTACCTCGTGGCGGAGAACCGGGGCCTCCGTGAGCAGCTGGGCGGCAGACGCTGCGGCTCACCGATGACCAGCGCCGACATTGCTCACCCTGGCGCGACGTCGACCGTGTCCGGCAGCTCGTCTTCGTCGGAGTCTGAATCGAACGGAAAGTGACGCGCCAGCACGCGCGCGACTTCGGCGATGCCGGCGAGCACGCCTGCATTGAAGTCCCCTCGACGAAAGTGCGGCGTCATCACGCCAATGACGTCGTCCCAGAATTGCTGTCCCACCCTGTAGTGGATGCCCTGGTCCCCTCGGATGACGAAGCTTCGCCGCGCAGGCACGATGAAGATCAGGCCGCCGTCCTCGCTTTCGTCTTCGACATGCCGAGCCGGTCGAAGGACGCTCCGCGGCGCGCTCGACGCTTCCCCAGAAGAACGGAGCTATCGACACCCTGATTCGCCCGAGTAAGCTTCTCCGCTTCTTCTATCGCGGTGCGGACGATGTCGAAGTCCAAGAAGATTCGAGCCGTCTTCGCCTCCAAAACATCGATGACCTCCGTTACCGGATTCGCTCGGCCGCCGCCGCCCGAGCGGCCGCCGCCGCCGCTGAACCCGCCGCCGCCGCCGCCCCCGCCGCCTCCGTAGCCGCCGCCCCCGTTCATGATCGAAAAGAGGAGATACATCGCGAGCGAGGGATGTGTGACCAGGAGCACGAGAAACATGATTGCCAGGACGCCGAAGAGTAGGAGCTCTCCCAAGCTCATGTGATGGGGCGCGCCTGCGTCAGGCGCCGGCTGGCCGCGACCCAAGTCCGGAACGGCCTTGCCCTCAATCGCGGTGAGGAGCGCGTCGACGCCCGCTGTGAGCGCGCCGTTCGCGTCTCCGGCTTTGAGCCGTGGCCCCATCACGTCGTCGATGATGCGGCCTGCCGTCACGTCGGGCACGCGACCTTCGAGGCCGTAGCCGACCTGGATCGCTATTTTGCGATCCTGTGAGAGGACGATCATGAGGACGCCGTCGTCGAGGCCCTTGCGCCCGATGCGCCATGCCTTGAACGTTCGGACTGCGAAGTCGTCGATGGGCGTGTCGCCGCTCGTGCGGCCAATCCACACGACGACCTGATGGCCAGATTGTCGTTCGTAGTTCTCGAGACGAACATCGAGAGCGTCCCGAACCGAGGGCGACAGCATGCCGACGGCGTCGGTGAGAAAGTGCGAGGGAGAGGGGGGATTGGCGCTTCGGCGCCGAGAGCCATGACCGCCAAGAAGACCCACGCGACGACGAACGGAAGCACGAACAGCCGGGGAGCACGGTTCGGGCCGCGCTCCCGAACGACGCTCGCGGTACCGGTCGCCACGAGGCCGCTCAGAACTTCACTTGGGGCGCCTTTTCGGCGCCCTCGGCGGCGTGGAAATACGCTTCTCGTTGAACCTGCCGCCGAAGAACCCGGCAAATATCGTGGTCGGAAACGAGTCGCGCGTCGTGTTGAACTGCTGCGCGGCTTCGTTGAAGCGCATGCGCTCGACGGCGATGCGATTCTCCGTTCCCTCGAGCTGCGTCTGAAGGTCGCGAAAGTTCTGAGTCGCCTTGAGATCCGGGTACCTTTCGACGACCACCATGAGCCGCGACAGCGCGGAGGTGAGCTGGTCTTGCGCGGCCTGGTACTTGTTCAGGGCGTTCGGGTCCGAGGGAACCGCGGCCGCGGTTCCGCCGCTGACCTCCGCGGCTTTGCTCCGGGCCTCCGTGACGGCGGTGAACGTATCCTTTTCGAAGGCGGCCGCGCCCTTGACGGTTTCGACCAGGTTCGGCACCAGATCGAGCCGCCGTTGATAGACGTTCGCGACCTGCGCCCACGTGACTTCACCGCTTGATCGAGCGAGACCAGGTTATTGTACGAAGAAGCGGCGCAACCCGCCGGCAAGAGCACGAACGCCGCGAGAAGCCCGAGCACGATGAGAAGAGTTTTCGACATGCGCGTGGCGCGGACCCTAGCAATATATCGGCGCGAAGCCATCTATCCGGCCCGAAGCGCGAGAGCGGCGCAGTAAGCACGCCGTTCCATTCGCACGGCTCGAGATTGGATTGAGTCTAGGCCTTCGGCCGGCGAGTCGACGCTGGATCATCGATCCGCGTGTGACCGGGTCATCGGTCCGCGCGTGAAAAGGACCGTGGCGCCGACAAATGACCATGGACGCGCGCTCGCCCTTCGCGCGATACGCCTCTCGAGACGTAACGCGTTTCAGGAGGCGTAAAACCATGGTTCGTGTCATTCGGTCGGCGATCATCTCGAACGGCAAGGTGCCGGAGGCCATTGCGTGGGCGAAGGAAGTGTCGGCTCTGGTCGAGAAGTTAGGGGTGCCCAAGGTGAAGGTGTTCGTCGACGTCGGGGGCGCCGTCGGCACTATCCGCTGGATGGCGGACTACGAGTCTCTGGATCACCTCGACAAGACCAACGTGAAGCTGATGAGCGACCCCGGCTACTTCGGCTTCCTGAAGAAGGCGGCGGACGCCGGCCTCTACATCGACGGTCAGGTCGTCGATATCATCGCCTCCGAGCTGCCCTGAGCATCTCCGGTACCGGCGCCCCGCCGAAGCGGAATCGAGCGGCATGACCGGCGTGACTCTGGATGCCGGAGCGCTCATCATCTGCGCGAGGCGAGCCGCCCAGGCGATCGCGACCGATCCGGGGGATCTTCTTCGCCTGGATCCGTCGGCGTCAGTCGTGAAGATCTGACGGGCCTGGCGCCGGGTTGCCACGCGCGCCCGCGGAGGGACGAGTGATCGCAGTCGAGCAGGCGGGTGAGCTTTCGGGGCGGTGATCAGCTTGACCCACCGGGGTGATCAGCTTCACCCACCGAGGTGATCAGCTTCACCCACCGAGGTGATCGGCTTCACCCACCGACGTGATCAGGTTGACCCACCGGGGTGATCAGGTTGACCCACCGAGGTGATCAGCTTCACCCACCCGGGTGATCAGCTTCACCCACCCGGGTGATCGGCTTCACCCACCGGGGTGATCAGGTTGACCCACCGGGGTGATCAGGTTGACCCACCGAGGTGATCAGCTTCACCCACCGGGGTGATCAGGTTGACCCACCGGGGTGATCAGGTTGACCCACCGGGGTGATCAGGTTGACCCACCGGGGTGATCAGGTTCACCCACCGGGGTGATCAGGTTGACCCACCGAGGTGATCAGGTTGACCCACCGGGGTGATCAGGTTGACCCACCGGGGTGATCAGCTTCACCCACCGAGGGGAGCTCGTTACCCCACCGAGGGACGGCGCGGGTGCTCGTTGCGGGCTCGGCGGTGTCCGCGGAGTGACTGGCCCCTTCGTGTCGAGCCGCGATGCGGGCGAGGGCACGGGCCCGCTCCGTCAAACCGCCCCCTGCCGGAACCGTTGCTTGTCGGTGGCCTTGAGATACGCCTCGCGGACGTCGATGGTGCCCGAGGTGAGTAGCGCGGCCAGCGCATCATCCATCGTCTGCATTCCCTGGGCTCGTCCGGCGCCGATGATGGAATGCACCATGCTGGTCTTGCCCTCTCGAATGGCGCCGACCATGCCGCTCGTGCGGATGAGAATCTCGTGAGCGGCAACGCGGCCCCCCGCGGTGCTCTTGCACAGGACCTGTGACACGACCGCGCCGAGGGAGTCCGCGAGCGCGACTCGCGTCCGGGCCTGTTGATCGGAAGGGAATGCGCCGATGAGGCGATCGACCGTCTTGGCGGCGCTCGACGTGTGGAGCGTCCCGAAGACGAGGATGCCCATGCTGGCTCCTTCGATCGCCAGGGAGATGGTTTCGAAATCTCGTAGCTCGCCGACCAGCACGACGTCTGCGTCCTCGCGAAGCGCAGCTCGGAGCGCGGAGGCAAACGACTCCGTGTCGCGGCCGACCTCGCGGTGTGAGATGACCGATCGCTTGTTCTGGTGGACGAATTCCAGCGGGTCTTCGACCGTGACGATGTGACGCGTGTGTTTGCGGTTCACGAGATCGATGATCGAGGCGAGAGTCGTCGACTTTCCGCTCCCGGTCGGGCCCGTGACGAGAACCAGACCCGACTCGAGGTCGGCGAGAGTGCCCACGACGGCCGGGAGCCCCAGCTGTTCGAAGGGGATGATGTTCTCCGGCACGAGCCGAAAGACGGCCGCGACTCCGCTCTCTTGCTCCAGGTAGTTTCCGCGGAAGCGGGCCGTGCCGCTCATCTCGTACGCGAAGTCCGGATCGCCCGAATCGACGAACGATTGCCACTGAACATCGTCGACCAGCTCACGCTACATGGCCCGCAGAGCCAGGTCGTCAATCGGCGTGGTACGAACGGGATGAACCTCCGTGTGAGCGGATCCAGGCGGCCTGCCCGCGGCCAGGTGCAATGGACCCATGGTCTTCTACGGGTCGAGTGAAAAACGCATGAAGCCTCGGCACTATTTGAAGCGGTCCTTGTTTTCCGCGAACGCCGGGCCTGGTCTTGTTGATGGTGGCGGTCAGCGACCGACAGGGAGTCGGGAGTGACCATGCCCTGGACTTTCCGGTCTGCATGATGGAACCACCTGGATCTTTTCTTCGCGGATAGAGTTCGTGACCGCCGTGTCACGATGAGCACCTTGGGCGCGACGACGCGGCGGTGCCGTCGTTCCGCGAACCAGGCGCTGGCTCACGACCGCGCGCAGCGACTCCGAGAGCGTACCCGGACCTGCGCCTGTTCGTCCGCCGGGACTCGCTGATGATGTGGCCGATGGTCTGGCCGGCCTGCCGGTGTGGAGCGTGCCCATCACCAGATGTCCGGTCTCGGCGGCGACCATCGCCAGGCTCATCGTCTTCGGTCCCCCGCAACTCGGTGATGGCGATGACGTCGGGTCTTCACGCAGCCGCCCACAAGCCGCGCGCGAACGATCGGTGCGACCGACATGGCGTTCGTCACGATGGCTTCTCCGCCACGATAGACGACTCAACAGGGTTTTCGATGGTGAGGATGTGATCCTTCCGCGACGCGACGATGACGTTGAGCAACGCGGCGAGGGTCGGGCGTCTTGCCGCATCCGGCGGGCCCGGTGCACAGCACCACCCGGTGGAAAACTCGCGACCGATGGCGAGGTGGACTTCGCGCTCGAGCTCCCGAAATTGGACGCTTCCGGGCCAACGCTTACCGCCAGCACCGGGGGCTCGACATCGTTTTCAGGGTCCTGCCACCCGATCCGCCCCGGCTCGAGCAGCTCGGCCTACCGAGTGCCCTGGCGCGGCTCGTAGATTTTCGCACCGGGATGGTGCTGTGCACCGGGCCCGCCGGATGCGGCAAGAGCACGACCCTCGCCGCGTTGCTCAACGTCATCGTCGCGTCGCGGAAGGATCACATCCTCACCATCGAAAACCCTGTCGAGTTCGTCTATCGCGGCGGAGAAGCCATCGTGACGCAACGCCAGGTCGGTTCGCACACGCGATCGTTCGCGCGCGGCTTGCGGGCGGCGCTGCGTGAAGACCCCGACGTCATCGCCATCACCGAGTTGCGGGACCGAGAGACGATGAGCCTGGCGATGACCGCCGCCGAGACCGGACATCTGGTGATGGGCACGCTCCACACCGGCAGCGCCGGCCAGACCATTGGCCGCATCATCAGCGCGTTCCCGGCGGACGAACAGGCGCAGGTCCGGGGAACGCTCTCGGAGTCGCTGCGCGCGGTCGTGAGCCAGCGCCTGGTTCCGCGGAGCGACGGCAACGGCCGCGTCGTCGCGCTCGAGGTGCTCATCGTGAACACGGCGGTCACGAACTTGATCCGCGAAGAAAAGGAATACCAGGTGGGTTCGATCATGCAGACCGGAAAGAGCCAGGGCATGGTCACTCTCGACGACTCCCTGTCGGAACTGCTGACCGCCGGAACCATCGACAAGACGCAGGCCCGGCGCTTCGCGGAAAACAAGGACCGCTTCAAATAGTGCCGAGGCTTCATGCGTTCTTCACTCGACTCGTAGAAGACCACGGGTCCGATCTGCACCTGGCCGCGGGCAGGCCGCCTGCAATCCGCTCACACGGAGAGGTTCATCCCGTCCCGGACCAACCGCCCATCGACGACGCGGCTCTGCGGGCCATGCTGCGTGAGCTGGTCGACGACGTTCAGTGGCAATCGTTCGTCGATTCGGGCGATCTGGACTTCGCGTACGAGATGAGCGGCACGGCCCGCTTCCGCGGAAACTACCTGGAGCAAGAGAGCGGAGTCGCGGCCGTCTTTCGGCTCGTGCCGGAGAACATCATCCCCTTCGAACAGCTGGGGCTCCCGGCCGTCGTGGGCACTCTCGCCGACCTCGAGTCGGGTCTGGTTCTCGTCACGGGCCCGACCGGGAGCGGAAAGTCGACGACTCTCGCCTCGATCATCGATCTCGTGAACCGCAAACACACGCGTCACATCGTCACGGTCGAAGACCCGCTGGAATTCGTCCACCAGAACAAGCGATCGGTCATCTCACACCGCGAGGTCGGCCGCGACACGGAGTCGTTTGCCTCCGCGCTCCGAGCTGCGCTTCGCGAGGACGCAGACGTCGTGCTGGTCGGCGAGCTACGAGATTTCGAAACCATCTCCCTGGCGATCGAAGGAGCCAGCATGGGGATCCTCGTCTTCGGGACGCTCCACACGTCGAGCGCCGCCAAGACGGTCGATCGCCTCATCGGCGCATTCCCTTCCGATCAACAGGCCCGGACGCGAGTCGCGCTCGCGGACTCCCTCGGCGCGGTCGTGTCACAGGTCCTGTGCAAGAGCACCGCGGGGGGCCGCGTTGCCGCTCACGAGATTCTCATCCGCACGAGCGGCATGGTCGGCGCCATTCGAGAGGGCAAGACCAGCATGGTGCATTCCATCATCGGCGCCGGACGAGCCCAGGGAATGCAGACGATGGATGATGCGCTGGCCGCGCTACTCACCTCGGGCACCATCGACGTCCGCGAGGCGTATCTCAAGGCCACCGACAAGCAACGGTTCCGGCAGGGGGCGGTTTGACGGAGCGGGCCCGTGCCCTCGCCCGCATCGCGGCTCGACACGAAGGGGCCAGTCACTCCGCGGACACCGCCGAGCCCGCAACGAGCACCCGCGCCGTCCCTCGGTGGGGTAACGAGCTCCCCTCGGTGGGTGAAGCTGATCACCCCGGTGGGTCAACCTGATCACCCCGGTGGGTCAACCTGATCACCTCGGTGGGTCAACCTGATCACCCCGGTGGGTCAACCTGATCACCCCGGTGGGTCAACCTGATCACCCCGGTGGGTCAACCTGATCACCCCGGTGGGTCAACCTGATCACCCCGGTGGGTGAAGCTGATCACCTCGGTGGGTCAACCTGATCACCCCGGTGGGTCAACCTGATCACCCCGGTGGGTGAAGCTGATCACCCGGGTGGGTGAAGCTGATCACCCGGGTGGGTGAAGCTGATCACCTCGGTGGGTCAACCTGATCACCCCGGTGGGTCAACCTGATCACGTCGGTGGGTGAAGCCGATCACCTCGGTGGGTGAAGCTGATCACCTCGGTGGGTGAAGCTGATCACCCCGGTGGGTCAAGCTGATCACCGCCCCGAAAGCTCACCCGCCTGCTCGACTGCGATCACTCGTCCCTCCGCGGGCGCGCGTGGCAACCCGGCGCCAGGCCCGTCAGATCTTCACGACTGACGCCGACGGATCCAGGCGAAGAAGATCCCCCGGATCGGTCGCGATCGCCTGGGCGGCTCGCCTCGCGCAGATGATGAGCGCTCCGGCATCCAGAGTCACGCCGGTCATGCCGCTCGATTCCGCTTCGGCGGGGCGCCGGTACCGGAGATGCTCAGGGCAGCTCGGAGGCGATGATATCGACGACCTGACCGTCGATGTAGAGGCCGGCGTCCGCCGCCTTCTTCAGGAAGCCGAAGTAGCCGGGGTCGCTCATCAGCTTCACGTTGGTCTTGTCGAGGTGATCCAGAGACTCGTAGTCCGCCATCCAGCGGATAGTGCCGACGGCGCCCCCGACGTCGACGAACACCTTCACCTTGGGCACCCCTAACTTCTCGACCAGAGCCGACACTTCCTTCGCCCACGCAATGGCCTCCGGCACCTTGCCGTTCGAGATGATCGCCGACCGAATGACACGAACCATGGTTTTACGCCTCCTGAAACGCGTTACGTCTCGAGAGGCGTATCGCGCGAAGGGCGAGCGCGCGTCCACGGTCATTTGTCGGCGCCACGGTCCTTTTCACGCGCGGACCGATGACCCGGTCACACGCGGATCGATGATCCAGCGTCGACTCGCCGGCCGAAGGCCTAGACTCAATCCAATCTCGAGCCGTGCGAATGGAACGGCGTGCTTACTGCGCCGCTCTCGCGCTTCGGGCCGGATAGATGGCTTCGCGCCGATATATTGCTAGGGTCCGCGCCACGCGCATGTCGAAAACTCTTCTCATCGTGCTCGGGCTTCTCGCGGCGTTCGTGCTCTTGCCGGCGGGTTGCGCCGCTTCTTCGTACAATAACCTGGTCTCGCTCGATCAAGCGGTGAAGTCACAGTGGGCGCAGGTCGCGAACGTCTATCAACGGCGGCTCGATCTGGTGCCGAACCTGGTCGAAACCGTCAAGGGCGCGGCCGCCTTCGAAAAGGATACGTTCACCGCCGTCACGGAGGCCCGGAGCAAAGCCGCGGAGGTCAGCGGCGGAACCGCGGCCGCGGTTCCCTCGGACCCGAACGCCCTGAACAAGTACCAGGCCGCGCAAGACCAGCTCACCTCCGCGCTGTCGCGGCTCATGGTGGTCGTCGAAAGGTACCCGGATCTCAAGGCGACTCAGAACTTTCGCGACCTTCAGACGCAGCTCGAGGGAACGGAGAATCGCATCGCCGTCGAGCGCATGCGCTTCAACGAAGCCGCGCAGCAGTTCAACACGACGCGCGACTCGTTTCCGACCACGATATTTGCCGGGTTCTTCGGCGGCAGGTTCAACGAGAAGGCGTATTTCCACGCCGCCGAGGGCGCCGAAAAGGCGCCCCAAGTGAAGTTCTGAGCGGCCTCGTGGCGACCGGTACCGCGAGCGTCGTTCGGGAGCGCGGCCCGAACCGTGCTCCCCGGCTGTTCGTGCTTCCGTTCGTCGTCGCGTGGGTCTTCTTGGCGGTCATGGCTCTCGGCGCCGAAGCGCCGATCCCCCCCTCTCCCTCGCACTTTCTCACCGACGCCGTCGGCATGCTGTCGCCCTCGGTTCGGGACGCTCTCGATGTTCGTCTCGAGAACTACGAACGACAATCTGGCCATCAGGTCGTCGTGTGGATCGGCCGCACGAGCGGCGACACGCCCATCGACGACTTCGCAGTCCGAACGTTCAAGGCATGGCGCATCGGGCGCAAGGGCCTCGACGACGGCGTCCTCATGATCGTCCTCTCACAGGATCGCAAAATAGCGATCCAGGTCGGCTACGGCCTCGAAGGTCGCGTGCCCGACGTGACGGCAGGCCGCATCATCGACGACGTGATGGGGCCACGGCTCAAAGCCGGAGACGCGAACGGCGCGCTCACAGCGGGCGTCGACGCGCTCCTCACCGCGATCGAGGGCAAGGCCGTTCCGGACTCGGGTCGCGGCCAGCCGGCGCCTGACGCAGGCGCGCCCCATCACATGAGCTTGGGAGAGCTCCTACTCTTCGGCGTCCTGGGAATCATGTTTCTCGTGCTCCTGGTCACACATCCCTCGCTCGCGATGTATCTCCTCTTTTCGATCATGAACGGGGGCGGCGGCTACGGAGGCGGCGGGGGCGGCGGCGGCGGCGGGTTCAGCGGCGGCGGCGGCCGCTCGGGCGGCGGCGGCGCGAGCGGATCCTGGTAACGGAGGTCATCGATGTTTTGGAGGCGAAGACGGCTCGAATCATTCTTGGACTTCGATAGCGTCCGCACCGCGATAGAAGAAGCGGAGAAGCTTACCTCGGGCGAAATCAGGGTGTCGATAGCTCCGTTCTTCTGGGGAAGCGTCGAGCGCGCCGCGGAGCGTGCCTTCGACCGGCTCGGCATGTCGAAGACGAAAGCGAGGAACGGCGTCCTCATCTTCATCGTGCCTGCGCGGCGAAGCTTCGTCATCCGAGGGGACCAGGGCATCCACGACAGGGTCGGACAGCAATTCTGGGACGACGTCATTGGCGTGATGACGCCGCACTTTCGTCGAGGGGACTTCAATGCAGGCGTGCTCGCCGGCATCGCCGAAGTCGCGCGCGTGCTGGCGCGTCACTTTCCGTACGATCCAGACTCCGACGAAGACGAGCTGCCGGACACGGTCGACGTCGCGCCAGGGTGAGCAATGTCGGCGCTGGTCATCGGTGAGCCGCAGCCGTCTGCCGCCCAGCTGCTCACGGAGGACCCGGTTCTCCGCCACGAGGTACTCGATCACGTCCTGCTGACTGCGGTGGATCCAGCGGGCCACCGAGGTACCCGGTCAGGTACCCGGCCCCCTCAGCCCCACCCCTCTCGTCTCACAATCCAGCATCTTTCTCGGAGCGGGACACGAGATTCGAACTCGCGACCCCAAGCTTGGGAATTTCGCAGAACCGACCTCTGCGCGCCACCTTGCGTCACCCTGCGTCACGGATGCTCCTGCCCTTGGCGCGCCCTGCGCCATACCGCGCCGGAACGATTGGGCCACGAGTGGCCAGAACGACGCGGCCAAGGAAATCACTGACGAGACGACGACAGCGGCCGCGATTGGAGCTGGGAACCACTCCGCCCGCTCGCGGGTGTCGGAACGCGGGCGCCTGATCGCAGTCCTCGCTCGGGAGCTCGCCCTCGCCTACGAGGCCGGAGATCTCGGAGCCGCCCGCGTCACCCACCGCGCGATCGGGGCTCTGATCGGCGATGACTCCCGCGGCGGCGCCGGGCTGGTGACGCCCGATCCGCTCTTGGCTGTTCATGTCACCGATGGAACGGAGGACCAGTAAATGGGCAAAATACGGAAGACCAGTCCACCCAACGGCGATTCGGGAAGCAAGGGGGGCGCTCCTCAGGACCCGGCACTTCGGGCATCGCAGCACTCCCTCCCGCCCTCGGCGGCCTCGGAGCCCGAGCCGGCGAGCCTGCTGAACGCCATCCGTGGGGTTCTCGGTCTCACCGCTTTCGGACTGCTCATCGTGGCCATCGCAAAACGAGAGCCAACCGCAGACGAGCGTCGCGAGGTTGAACTCCAGAAGATGCTCTTCGGACGGACCATCACGCGCCGCGGTATCGCCGAGCTGGTACAGCTGTCATGGCGGCTCGCGTACACGGGCAAGGACTGGTGGAGCTTGAGCGCCGACGAGCGCCGCGATTTCGAACTCGGGATGAAGGCGTCGTGGGGCATCCTCACGGACCCCGAAGACGAGGAGCGGTCCGCGCTCATCTGCAAGTTGGCGAAACAGGGGTGGGCGGCAGCGAAGAAAAAGTCGTGAAACAAGGTCACGCAAATCGACGGCGGTTCGCGTGCGGAACGTCGATCACTCCGACGGCGCTCGCCCTCAGCGATGGGCACAATGAAACCTCCTTCGCAGGTGAAGCGTTGCACAGCCGCGGAGACAAGCCGCCGAAGATAGACGGGCGCCGCTCGCCGCGCCTACCTGTTCGCTAGCTGATCCTCGAGCAGATCAGCCAGGTACGCCGCCAAGTCGTCGACGTTGAATTGTCCGTTTGCCCAGTGTCGGTCTGCCGACTGCAAGGCCGCGTAGTATCGAGGACGGTCTTCCCTGATTCGCTCCGGAACGATCTTCGTTCCAGGCAAGAGAGCGCCATGCCGAAGACAGATCATGTAGTAGCTGGCAGCCCTCGCGGTGCGGCCGTTGCCCTCGATGAACGGGTGGATCCAGTTCAGGCGCCAGAGCGCGTACGCGGGCAGCAGGGTCGGATGATCCATGATGTCCCAGTTCTCGTGAACCACCGAGAGGAACTGGTCCATCAGTTCCGGGACGTTGTTGAAATGCGGGGGAATGTGATTGCCGACGTAGATCGGTTGTTCGCGAAAGCGCCCTCCGAACTGGGCGATGTTGGCGACCGCGGCAGCGTTCAGGGACCACAGCGTGTACTTGTCGAACGCTTCGATGCCCTTGGTGAGCCCGATCTCGATGCAATTCGTCAAGAGGTCGTACTGTCGCAGGAGATTTTGCTCCTGGACGCGTGCGAACAGCACCGGGTCGTCGCCTTGTCGGATCGACATCGCCTACCCCCGCGACTCGGCTCTACTCTTTCAGACGAATGTGCTCGGACGCGAAGCGCACCGAGTCCTTCGTGATCAGATCTGACGGCGGCGCATTTCCGAACGCGAAGCTGATTCGCTGCTCGTGAAGATCGGCCTCGGACACGCTCTTGCCGTGCGCCTCCTCGAGCAAGCGTTTCAACTCGGGCTTCACGGCGAGTGTGGACTGGAATTGCTTGCGGGCTGCCATTTCGACCTCTCAGGCGTTCAGTATCTCACTCGGCGACGCCGCTCAAGACCAAGCCTCGCCTGGGTGAGCGTAGCGACCGCGGTCGAATGGGACAAGCTCCTGTATCAGGCGATAATGACTCTGTTTTCGTGCCCAGGGCAAGTAGCGCGATCAAAGGGACGCCCCCGGACGAAGCTCCCGCCCGCAATTTCCGGCGGACGTCCCGCGCGCGCGTCACCTCACGAAACCTGGACCGAGGGGGCTCCCCTGGCACCTCGGGAGCGGGGGGCCTGGTCACGGCGGCAGCGGAGCACACCGCGACCTTCAACGGGTGGCGTGCGCGGTGTGAGAATCACGTGACGGATCGATTTCTGGCAGCGCGCGGCGCGTTCGAGGGGAATCGCACGGCCAGCTTCATGCGGCGCGCGCAAGACAATCCGATTGTGTTCGCCGCGTTGTTGCTTACCACCCTCTTGTCGGTGCTCGGCGTATCGTGGCTGGAGCTGATACGTCGCGCATTTAGGTACGCAATGGGGCACGGCTAGCGCACCAATCCCGATCCGAGCGCACGTCACGCGCGCCTGACTAGCGCGCCACCCGCGTGCGCCGATGCGCATGACGCGGGAACAACCGATTGCCCCAGCGTGTACACCCTGATCATGGCCGCCCGATTTGTCGCCCTTGCCCTGGCCTCCCTGCTGGCCGCTGGCGTCACGGCGACCCCCGCGGGCGCGACTTCGGGCGACAGCTGCCCGGCAGCGGGCTTGCGGCCCCTGTGTCATTTGGACGAGGGGCCAACGTGCGTCTGTACCCGGAACCCGCGATCAGCGTCGGTCACGTGCACCTGGACGTGCAGCCCAAAGCCGTAGGGCGTCGGGCTGCTCGACGGGCTTTCGTGCGTCAGGTGGGCGTGCGACGCTCGCCGATCATGGCGAATGCAGAAGAGGACAGGCTCAAGATCAGCGTCTTGAAGATCCCGGCAAGCACGGCCGCGTCGGCGGTGACCTACACGATCCTGTGGGACTTCCCAAAGGTGCTGCTGGCGACGGTCATGCGCGACCGGGTCACCTGCACGCGGGGTGAGCTCTTCCTCGCTATTGCGACGGTGGGCGAGTGGCTCAACAATCTTCAGAAGGATCGCAGCATGCGGTTTGAGCAGTTCGGTCAGCTCTTCGCTGATCCCGGCGAGCGAAGCGGCGATCCCGTCCTACTTTCGCTCACGATGCGTGACGCCGATTCGGAGGCGTGAGCCCCACGCGACGTGTCTCGTGGCTCTCGCGTTCACCAGGTACCCGCAGAGGTACCCGCACCGCGTTGGCCGTCGCCATCCTGGCCCCCGTCGCGATGCAGGTACCCGCAGAGGTACCCGCATCGCTTTCGTCAGGGGCGCCCGATTGCGAATCGGGCATCTTTTCCGGAGCGGGACACGAGATTCGAACTCGCGACCCCAAGCTTGGGAAGCTTGTGCTCTACCAACTGAGCTAGTCCCGCAATGACCGCCCGAAGCGTACTCCCAGCCCGGCACCCGCAGGAAGCAAGAAGAACCGATGCCGCGACGACACGCACCTTGACGGCGCGGGCCGGAGTCCCTTATCAAATGGGGCGCGTGAAGCTAGCGACGATTCAGTCCGTTTGCGAATGCGAGGCGAAGCTTTGCGCGGACCTCGACGAACGTCATGTCGTCGTGCGCGGATGGGCCCGAGACCGATACGGGCGAGAGACGGTCGCCCCGGCGCACAGCATCAGCCCCGGTTCCCCGCGTTTTCAGGTGGCGTGGTCTTGCCCCATCTGTACGCGGAATCAACTGCGAGCGTTCGACGCCAGCGCGCTTCCGGGCTGAACTGACTCTGCCCGAAATCTCCCGGCCGCGGCGCTAGAAGGACCGCTCATAGAGCGCGAATAGGTCGTCTCGCGTGCAGGAGCGTGGATTCGACCGGTGACACGCGTCGGCGAAGGCGAGATCCGCGAGGGCGCCGAGTTGCTCCCGGCTCACACCCACCGTTTCCAGTCCGCTCGGCAGCCCCACCTTCGTGCGCAGATCGCGGAGGATCGCCGCGCAGCTTCCGGCGCTGCCATTGCCCCCGAAGATCCGGGACACGCGGCCCAATCGATCCTGAGCGGTGCCCTCGTTGAACTCGACGACGGCGGGCAAACAGAGGGCGTTCGCCAGCCCATGGTGAAGCCCGCATTCGCTCGACAGAGGATGGGCGAGCGAGTGGCAGGCGCCCAGTCCCTTCTGGAACGCGACGGCGCCCATCATCGCCGCCTTCATCATGCCGCCGCGCGCTTCGAGCTCGTCTCCGCGGAGAACCGCATCCGCCAGATGTCGCGCCGTCAGTTCGAGACCGCCCAATGCGATAGCGTCGGCCATCGGATGATCGCCGCTGGAGACGTATGATTCGAGGCAATGAGTCAGCGCATCGAACCCGGTGGCCGCGGTCGTCTTCGGGGGCATCGAGCGCGTCAGCTCCGGATCCAAAATCGCGACCCTGGGCATCAAGTTCGGCGAGAAGATCACGGTCTTTCTGCCCGTCGACTTGACGGTGAGGACGCCGGAGCGCCCCACCTCGCTCCCGGTGCCCGCGGTCGTCGGGAGCGCAATCACTGGCGCGAGCCCGGGCGGAATGTGCCTTCCGCCGTCGACCGCGTCATCCAACTGTTCGAAGGGCAGGGTCACGCGCGCGCGCAGGACCACGAGCTTCGCCATATCGATGGCTGAACCACCCCCGACGGCGACCACGCCGTCCGCGCTCGCCGACGCGAACGCCCGAGCTCCCTCTTCTACATTGGCCTCGCTCGGATTGGCTTCGGTGCGATCGAAGACGGTCACGTCGATTCCCGCGCGCGAGATGGATTGAATCAAGGGCTCGATGAGACCTGCGCGGAGAACCCCTGCATCGGTGACCAGCAGGGCGCGTGTCACGCCGAGTGCCCGGGCCTCCTCACCGGCACGTGCCGCTTCGCCATTCCCGAAAAGAATCCGCGTCGGAAAGCTCCAGATCGCCCTCATGACATTCACACCGTCTCGAAATAGCGCCGCAGTTCCCAGTCGGTGACGGCGCGGTTGTAAAGGCGCGTCTCCCACCGCCTCGTGGCGACATAATGCTCCACGAACGGAGCACCGAGGATCTGGCGCGCGGCGCGGCTCTTTTCTAGCAGGTCCGTGGCCTCCTGCAGTGTCCGGGGTAGCCGGTCCGGACCATCGTCGCCCGCGTCGCCTTTGGTTTCGGGCGGCAGTTCCAGATCTTTTTCGATACCGTAGAGTCCAGCGGCCAGCGAGGTCGCCATCGTGAGATAGGGGTTCATGTCGGCGGCGGTCTGACGGTACTCGACCCGGATCGCCTTTGGCTCTCCCAGGCCGATGACACGCAACGCGCACGTGCGGTTTTCGACGCCCCAGGCCGACACGAGCGGGGCCCAGACTCCCGGAACGTAACGCTTGTACGAGTTGATCGTCGGGGAATAGAGCGCCGTGAGCTCGCGCATCAAGCGCAGTTGCCCGGCCATGTACGCCCGCATCACCTTCGACATGCCGCGGGGCGCACGCGGGTCGTAGAAGACGTTCTCCGAGCCTCGCCACAGGCTCTGGTGGAGATGCCCGCTGCAGCCCGGCAGCTTGTCGTTCCACTTGGCCATGAAGGTGGCCGAAAGCCCGTGCCGGTGTGCGATCTGTTTCATCGCCACCTTGAAGAGCGCCGCCTGATCCGCGGCGCGGAGCGCGTCGTCGTACTGAATCGCCGCCTCGTAGACGCCGGGCCCGGTCTCCGTATGAAGCGCTTCGATCTGGATGTCGAAATCGCGCATCGAATCCAGGATCGAGCGCATCAGCTCCGCATCCTGTCCCGTGCGGACCCAGCTGTAGCCGAACATTCCGGGATCGAGCGGTGCGAGGTGGCGGAACCCCTTCTCTTCGAGCGTGTCGCGAGTTTCCTGGAAGAGGAAGAACTCGTACTCGGCACCGAACTTCGGTGAAAAGCCCATCTTCTCCGCCCGCGCGATGATCCGGCGCAGGAGGGATCGAGGGCAGGCCGGATGGTCGTGCCCGTCGGCGTCACGGAAGTCGCAGAGCATGGCGGCGACTCCTGGCTCCCACGGGATCGAGCGCAGCGTCAGAGGATCGAGCACCGCGTGAGCATCGGGGTAGCCCGTGTGCGGGCCAGTGACCTTGGCGTCGTCGTAGACGGCGTCTCCGATGTCCCAGCCGAAGATGACGTCGCAAAAGCCAAACCCCTTGGCGAGCGCCGAACGGAGCTTTGTCGCCGAGACGTATTTCCCGCGAAGAACGCCGTCAATGTCGAAGCCGCCAATCTTGGCCTCCTTGATGCCCTCGGCTTCGAGCTTGGCCACGATCTGGTCGGCGGGAGCCTGGCTGGCGTCACGACGCGGGCGTGGAGCCCCCTTCTTCTTCTTCCGTGGCTTCATCGGCTGCCAGACTCTCCTGTAAGGTCAGGGGAGTCTACATCCAGTTCCGCGGGCGAGGCAGCAGCCAGACCCCGCTTATCTGCCATTTGCCTGGGCTAGGGCACCCGAAATGCTGTCGATCAGTTCCTCGACCCCGTAGGGCTTCGCAACGTAGCCGACGACCCAGGGATGCGTCAGGAGGTCCGCGTCAACGTCCTCTTCCGCAAGCCCGCTCGTGAGGATAACCTTCGCGTCTTCCCCTCGGTCACGCATCGCCTCCAGCACGTCCCGCGCGGACCGTCCGGCGGACAGGTTGACGTCAAGGAGCAGAACATCGATCGGCGGATCGTGGAGGGCGAGCACGCGAAGTGCCTCGTCCCCCGTACCGACCGTGACGGGTACGAACCCGTATTCCTCGAGCAAGCCTGCCGTCAGTGCGCCCAGACGCGCTTCGTCGTCGCAAATCAAGACGATCGGCCGAGGTTTCTCCGTTCCCGGGTGCTCCCCTTCCCGGCTGGACGCGGTCGCACCGCTCTCGCCGTCGGACGACACCACGCGGCCTTGCGTGCAGACATAGAGGACGTCCACGGGTGGAGATGCGTCGACCCCGTGTCTCATCGTCAGCATGCCGGCACGCGAGTCGCCCGCGAGACCCGCTAGCGCGACGGAAACGGGTAAAGTCTCACGATCGGCCGGCGCCTTCCCGAGGGCTGCCTCGACCCTGGACCGGTCCCACACCGAGAAAAGCTCGGCGACCTTGGTCCCAACGGCTCCGTCCGCCGACCGGCGTCCCAGCAGACGCGGCAGCTGTGCGCCGAGATAAAGGACGGTACCGCCACAATGGATACAGAACCCATCGCGGGCCCAATCGAAGCCGGCGGGAGCAAGCTGCTTCGCTAACTCCAGCAGGCCATCGGCGCGGCGCGATGACACGCCGCGACTGAGAACGTCCGCCGTACTCTGATTCTCGCAAGAGCCCCTCTAACGCCTTCACTCTAACTGATGCCGAACGGAAACGCCATGCCTCTCGCATCCGCCCGGTAGCCTTGTAACTCCTCGCTCCTCGGCTCAGCCGCGGCCGTCCGGGTGAACGGCGCGATGGACGGCCAGGGCAATGCCCCCGACGACGGTGGCTCCCGCGACCCATCCGAGCCGGACCGGCCCGAGCGTGAAGACGACTCCTCTGGCCGCCGCGTAGGCTTCATCGGCAAGGGTGATCAGAATGCCCGCAACAACCAGCCCTCCGGGTAACAGGAATGCCCGCACCACCGCCGCGGAGCTCGGCGGGATCGTGATCGGCAGTCTCGGAGGGGGCGGCAGCGACTCCGGAACGACCGCGCGTGCGGACAGCGGAGCTCCCACCGGGGCCGGCGCGAGCTCGACGAACGCCCCGCGCGTGACGTGAGGCTCGGGCGCCGACGCTGCTCCGGGATCGGATCCCGGCGCGGTGGACAGCTCGCCCATGTCGAATTCGAGAGACGGTGCCCCGTGCCTTTCGCGACCACCTGCGCCGTCGGAAGCCTCGAACCTCGGCGACGGATAACTTCCGGATCGCCCGGCATCGCGCGGCCGACTCACGCCGAGAGCGTCCAGAAGCGCGTCCCAGAACTGGCCCGCTTCGGGGAAACGCAAGCGCGGATCAACAGCCAGTGCGCGCTGAAAGACCGCCTCGACGCTCGACGAAACCGTGACGCCTTCGCTGCGCGGCGTCGGGCGCCGCTCGGGATCGAGGGCCGTTCCCATCATGGCAGCGTGATCGCCGTCGATGACGGGCCTCCCCGCGAGGACCTCGACGACGGTGAGCGCGAGTCCCCACACGTCGGTCCAAGGCCCCGTCTGTCCGTAGTGCTTGGGGGACCACTGCTCGGGAGCGCCGTAGGCGGGCGTGAACGAAGTCGTTCCGCCGTCCACCTCACTCACACGACCTGCGACCTGACTCGCGACGCTCTTTGCCTTTCCGATCCCGAAATCCAGGATCTTCACGACCTGCTCTCCGCCGACGCGCGCCAGAAAAACGTTTTCCGGCTTCACGTCGGCGTGCACGATCGAGATCCGTCCCTCCGGGCCCTCGAAGTTGTGTGCGCGCTCCAGCGCGCGCGCCACCGGATTCAGGAGCTCGATGACCGCCTCGATCTTGGGGGGCGCTTGTCCCGTTTCGCGTCTTCGCCTGGAAGCCTCCGCGAGCGTCTCGCCGTCCAGCCATTCGAGCGCAAGGAACGGCATGAAGCTCCCATCCGGCGCGACCACGGCCTCGACGTGAAGCGGGCGTACTACCGTCGGAATGCTCCCCGATAGCTTGAAGAGCAGCTCCGCCTCCGCGTGAAACTGCTCCTCGAACTTGAACTGGTCCTCGTCGCTCAGATACTGGGGGATCTTCAGACACTTGAGCGCCACGGGAGCGCGAAACCCGGCGTGATACGCGCGATAGACGACCGCAAATCCACCTTCTGCGACGACGGCCTCGACCTGAAACGCACCGACGACGGTGGTCCCGACGATGCCGAAAACGTCGCTTGCCATGGTTGATTTGCGAGAGCTCCCCTTTTTCGGCAAGGGTAACAGAGTCCGAGTCCCGCCGGCTCAGGCCGTCGCGACCCCGATCTGGCGGCGCAGCATGGCGTAGCGATCCCCCGTCGAGAAGACGAGGAGATCCTTCGCGAGCTCACCCCACGTGCCCTCTTCCGCTTCGAGCGTCCGGACTGCCGTCGCGAGATCGTTGGACAACAGGAAGCCCGCGCGAGCGGCAGTTTTTTCGGCTCCGGCGCTCCACCTCTGAAGGTTCGTGCGACCGCCCTCCTCGACGAATCTGAGAAAGTGGCCGCGGAGTGCGTCGATGTGCGGAGGCTCGAGCAGCGGTTCGATCGCTTTTGCGATGGGCGTGACCCGCTGCTTCACGTCGGCCGCGATGGGCAGGCGCGGGCTTCCGATGACCAGCGCCGCCAGAAACAGGTCTTCGAGGTCGGCAACCGAGCTGAACAGCGTACGTACGAAGTGTTCCTGCCGATACCAGCAGAGGTGCCGCCCCGCGGTGAATGCCAGCTCGAGCTGGGAGCGCCCCGACAGCGCATCCTTGCCGACGACCGTCGTCGGGGGAACCCCGGGGATGTGCTCGAAAGCCGCGGCTCGGGTTTTATCGACGTAGATGGGCGGCGCCGCGAGCCCCAGGATCGCTGCAGCCCAGCCAAGTGCGCGCACCGCCGTCAGGGTCGTCCTCGCGAGGTCTTGCTTCGTGGTCGGATCCGGTTGGCGGAGCTTCTTGTCGCGGCGAAGCGTCGTCACGCGACCGACCAGCACCGCGGGCGCGATGACGCCGAAGATCTGACCGGTGAGGACTTCCTCGTCCGGATGAAAGAGCTGGTCGTACCAGGCAGACGCCGACAGACTCGCCTTCGGTGCAATGAGCCCCGTCGACCGCCGCTCTGCGAAAGCCGCGCTTTCCGCGTCGTTCGCCGCGCCGAGGACGACCAGCGCCTGCGCGGCACACCAGCGACGGTCCGCGTCGCCACGCGCGTCATGAATGCGGAACAGTTTGCGATACCCTTCGGGCTTGAGCGGATCGCGCCGGAGTCGCCGCCACCATTCGTCAGGGTCTTCGGTCGCGTCCTCGACGGCGGCGTTCAGATCGCTGAGATCGACCTCGACGTTGACGTTCGCCCGAGCGACGCGCAATTCCTCTTCAAGCTCACGCACGCGGCCTTCGAGCTGTTCGATGCGCTTCTGGAGGAGCGCGCGGCCCGTGTCGCCCGCATCGGCAATCTGAATCGGCGCGAGCGACGCCGCTGGTTCCTCGAAATGCTCGACGACACGCACCCGGTGCGTCGTCTCGTAGCTCGCGACCATCGCTTGCTCGAGCCTGAGCAACCGTCGCCGATCGAGGCCGAGATTGTCCGCCGCCTTCTCCAGGCGAACACGCTCCTCGCTCGTGATCACGCCGTCTTCCAGCGCCTCCGCGAAGAGTTCCTCGTATTGAGTCTCGAGGGGCCCGAGCGTCAGCCCGCCTGCTTCGGTCCGTACGAACCCTTCTGCGTGTTCGAACACCCCATCACCCTGGCCGACCTCATTTGCCGCGGGAGCGCTCGCTTGATCCGGGGAACCCTCATCCATGGCCTCGTCCTCCGAACCACGACTTTCGCCCGCCCCGCCGAATCGTTCAACGAGTGTTTGGCAAACCAGGACGCTCTAGAGGACGAAACGATGGTAATCGACCCCAGATGCGCCCAAGCACCGCGCCTTCCGCACCTAGTCCCCTGACGTCACCGCTGCGGGCGGCCTTCGTGAGTCTCCTCATCGTCGCGGCGGGGCGCGCTCACGCGGCGGAAGACGGCGGGGCTCCCTCGCGCGAGCCGGGGACTCCGGCTGCGGCCTCCGTATCGACCGACCAACTTTACGTCGTCGGTCAACGCCCGCGCCGTGGGGGCCCCGTTCAAGCGTCGGTCGCCGACGAAGACCTGGCGCGCTGGAACGTCGGGGGATCGAGCGATCCAGACCTTCCGTCGAACAAGCCGGGCTTCCACCCGGCGCCACGAGTCAAAGTCGATACCGTCGTTCGTGGACCCGCGCCGGAACGCTCGAGCAAGAAAGGGGTGCTCTCGAAGACCGCCGTGCTCGCCGAGGCTCGGAACCTCGGATACTGGCCATTCCGACTCTGCTTCGAAGCGGGCCTGAGGAGAAATCCGAAGCTCCGCGGGAAGACGCGGCTTCGCGTCACGCTTCGGCGAGCTGGAAAGCCCGCCTCGGTACGCTTACTCTCGACCGAGCTCGCCGATCGGGAAGCGGCAACATGCCTTGTCGAGCGCGCACGCTCTCTCTCGTTCACGCCCGCACCGCGGCGGCGGGTGACCGTGGAGGTGTCCATCGACCTGTCGCACGGTGACGCGCCTCTCCCGGGGATGGACGAGGTCACTGCCAACCGCGGCGCGACCCCAGACCTACGTGCGCTCTCACGAGCCCTCGACACCCGTCTGCCGGCGCTCGCGCGCTGTTACGCCGATGCGCTGAAGGGCGACCCCAAACTATGGGGGCGGCTAGGCATCCGGCTCGACGTCGATGCGATGGGGACTGCCCGGACGATCGCGGAAGCAGGAAGCGCCTTCCCTCAGCAGGCCACTGCGGCCTGTGCCCTCGACGCGATCCGGACGCCGCCGATCTCCGGCGAGGTGCGTGGGCCGCTGAGCGTCGTGTGGGGCGTTCGTTTCGGGCATCCGCCAGAGAGTGTCGGCCCCCCAGGCGTTGACACGCCGCAAAAAGAGGCGAATTCGAGGATGCCGCAGCCCACGCGCGGGATCGACGGCCCCTGAGCCGCGCAGGCGAGCCGAAAACGTTCCTTCGTGCGTCCATCCGGTTGCCCGTCACGCGGCGGGCGCGCGGCGCCGCACGCCCTCGAAAGGACGGACGACTCGCGCGGGACACCGACCCGAGTATTTCAAGGAGGATCGAGGGAATGCGACGATCGCTGCGTCTTGGCTGGACCGTGCCGCTTGCGCTCTGCGCGCTTTCAGGCGCCGGAATCATGATTGCCTGTGGCGAGAATCCGCCGCCTCCAGCGGCTCAACCGGCGCCCCCGCCGCCACCACCCCCCCCGCCGCCCGACAGGGATGGCGACGGCATTGCCGATCCCGACGACAAGTGCCCGGACGTCAAGGAGGACGGCCTGCCTCCCGATCCGAAGGACGGCTGCCCGAATCTGGATGCGGACAACGACGGCATTCCCGTGCCCACCGATCAATGTCCGGACAAGCCCGAAACGGTCAACGGCTACCAGGACGAAGACGGGTGCCCCGATGAGAAGCCACTCGTCGAGTTGAAGGCCACCGAGGTGAAAATCAACCAGAAGATCCAATTCGCCAAGGACAAGGCTGCCATCGATCCGGCATCGGAGAACGTCATCGATGCCGTCGCCAAGCTCCTCAACGAGCACCCGGAGTTGAACCTGATCGAAATCGGCGGACATGCGTCGAAAGAAGGAGGCGAGAAGCACAACGTTCAGCTGACGCAGAAGCGCGTCGAGTCGGTTCTTGCGGCCCTGCAGAAGCACGGTGTCGACAAGACGCGCATGCTCGCGCAAGGGTATGGTTCGTACTGTCCGATCGATACGGGAACGACGGAAGATGCACTCGAAAAGAACCGCCGCGTCGAATTCAAGATCCTCTATCGCGACGGAAAGGATCTGGGTCAGGCGCGAGGCTGCGACGAGGCGATCAAGAGGGGCGTGAAGCTCAAGCGCGCTGTACCGCCGAAGATGCCAGCTGTCGCCGCGACTCCCGCCGCTGCGACTCCACCCGCCGCTGCGACTCCACCCGCCGCACCGCCAGCTCCCGTGATGGCACCCGCTGCTCCAGCGGCAACACCACCGGCGCCGCCAGCAACCGCGCCAGCGGCGCCGCCCGCCCCTGCCGCCTCCGCGGCAACGCCCCAGCCCTAGCGCTCGGCTGGTTCGTTCACGGAGACAATCGGCACCGGAGATCGAGATTGGATCCGTAGCTGGAGTGAACGGTTCGCTCCGCCTCACCGAACGGGCGGAGCGGACCAAAGTCCACCCAGGCGATCTCCAGGCTACGCGATTGGAGACCCGCTGCGTGGGGCCGTCGCGGACCGCTCGCTATCTTGCGCTGGCGTCGGCTCCGCCGGGGCCGCAGGAAACCGTCGTCACCGGGTTACCCGACGCGTCCGACGGCAGACTGCAGATCCCGGGGTGGCCTCCTAACCTGGCAATATCCGCTGGCAGAGCGACGCACACGAGGCCCGGCGCGCGACACTGACTGGTGCAATCGCACAGCTGTCCGCAGACGCCCTGGTCGCCGAGATCCGCCTCCGCCTCCGACTGGAAAAAGCACGTCGAATCGAAGGGGCCTTTCGCCGTCGGAGCGTTGCCGCAGCCGATCTGCCCGAGCGTACACAGCCCCGAACAGATGCCGGCCGAGCTCGCGCCAGCCTCGAATCCGCCCAGGGCAACACAGATACCCGCGCAATCGTTCGTGGCCGCATTCGGATTGCACGAGGCACCGATCGGGGCCGTGCCCGCCGGAAGGGCCGTCGCGTCCGAACAAAACCCGCTGGACAAATCGCACTTGCGCCCGGCGCAGTCCGAATCCGCCCTGCACGTCGGATAACAGACGCTCGTCCCCGTGTCGGCGCCCGTATTGCCAACGAGCTCGGTGCAAGCCAGATCACCTCGCCCGTGGCATTTCGGATAGGAAATCGACGACGGCCCGATCTCGCAGCCTTCGAGACAATAAGCAGCCTGGCTACTCACCTGGACGCAGCTAGATGTCGGGTCGTACTTCGCGCAGACGAGTGGATCGGCGAGGCAATCGACCGCACAGAGGCCCCCTGCCGGACCAGAGCCGTCGAACGCGGTGCTCGAGACGGGAACGCACGTCACGCCGGCCCCGCCGCAATCGGTGCTCGTCGCACAGGCCTTGCCGAGCGCCGTCGCGTTCGGACCAACGATCACGCCGCCCCCCGTCCCGCGCACCTCGGTCGTGCAGGCGACCAGCGCGGCGCTCATCGCCACGCCGAGTAACCAGCTCGAGACCTCGAGTCGTCTCTTGGCTCCCCGACGACTCCCGGTGGCTAGAAGGCACCCATGCGGCACGAGGCGCCGAGGATAGCGCGGTCCCTCGCATTCCGGGAATCAACTCACGAGGGCTCGCGTCCGGCTCCTGGCGTGGTTGCGATGACGACGGCGAAAGAACGTCCCGAGAAGCGCGAGGACGCTCAGCGCCGTGTCCCCCGGCCGGTTGGTCTCACGGGGGACGGTACAGCCGCACCCTGAGCTACCCTTGGAAGGCAGCTTTTCTGCATCACTCGTCCCACCGTCACGCACGACGCGCGTGCTTCCAGCGTCCCCGGGGGCGGCGGCGTCGCCAGTTCCCGCATCGCGAGAAGGACAGCGTCCGGCGTTGAGGATGAAGTCCTGCTGGAAGTTCGAATACCCATAGAAATACGACCCACAAGAGCCTCCGCTGGTACCTTGGGCGCAAGTCTCGAGCCCCACGTTGCAAATGACCAGCTGGGGCGTGAAGGTCACACCCTCGTCGGTAGACAGTCCGAGAGAGTACCGCGCCGACGTGATGGCCCCAAAATCATCATGGCCGGCGAGGAGTCCATTCGGCGTCCACGCGAGCCCCCACATCGGATCGGTATTTACGACCTGGAATGCCGCTGCTCCCTTGGTTTCGAGGTCGGCGACGTTCGCGCGTAGCAATCCGTCGGTCGAGCCACCGATGAACAGAGACGTCGCGTCCGGGGAGAATGCGAAACCCGACAGGTCGCCCTTCGCCTGAAAAATCAGCTTTAGCGTTTTTCCCGCATCGAACGAGGCGTAGAGTTGATCGAGTCCGATCGCCGGCGTCTGATCCGTGAAATCGAGACGGAAGAACGCCATCTTCGGGTTCGTGGGATGAATGCCCATGATGCGGAGCACGGGTGGGCCGATGTACGCGGTGGACCCGCTCGCGTCTATCGACGTCGCGGTCGTCCACGTCGCCCCCCCGTCGCTGGAAGATACGGCCACGCAAGTGGACGAGTCCGCCACCGGGAAACCGCCGACATAAAGCTGATTCGGGTCGGATGGCGCGACGGCGAGCGTACTCGCCGCGAGATTCCCGGGGAAACCGTCCGGGAGCTCCGTCCAGGAATCTCCCGCGTCGGTAGAATGCCAGAAGAGATTGCTCACCCCGCCGTCGTGACCCGCGTTCACCGTCACGGCGAGAACCGACTGATCCCCATCCCACGCCCGCGCAACGTCTTGCACGATGCAACTCGCGCCGTCGCAACGACCCGCGGTCGTGAAGAAAGGGAGCGGCCCGAAATCGCATAGGGACCCTTTCGACCGCCAGACGCTGTTGAAGTCGTTCGCGACGAACGCGTCCCCCCCGGCAGCAGCACGATGCTGCGCCAATCTGCGGTGATTGAGACTCGCCCGTACGTCTCGGCGCAGAGCCATTGCCACGTGTTACCGCTGTCGTGAGTCTCGACGATTCCCCAGGCGTCCGAGCGCAGGACGATGTGATTGGGGACGCCCGGTTCCACTGCGACCTGATAGGGCCGCCACGTACCGCCGTGGGCATACGCGGTCGAAACCGCGAGCAGAACTGCACCGATCGTGAAGCCGACGCCAAGAATTCGCACTCGTTGAACCCGTGCCACGGGATTCCGGCCCGCGCCAGCCTGACGAACGGACGGACTAAACTTACGTCCCTGCCTTCCAGCAGACAATCGCGCGCTCGTGTGAGCATGATATCCTCGTCGCGGAGGTTATCGCTTGGCGTCCATCAAGAAACTGCTCTGCCCCATCGACTGCTCCGACGGCTCCCGCGTCGCGCTCGACTACGCGTCATTCCTCGCTACACATTTCTCGGCGGAACTACATGCCGTTCACGCTTGGCACGTCAGTCATCACGTTCGCCCGGACCTTTACGTATGGATGGAGGCCCACGGGCAGCAACCCATCTCGACGGTCGTTGCCGCCGCTGCAAAGGCCGAGGCTGAAGCCTTTCTGACGTCCGTCGCCGCCGCGGGTCGAGAAAAGATAATTCTGCACGTGCTCGAAGGCGAGCCCGCTCACACCATCACGGACTTCGCGACTCGCGAGAGCTTCGACCTCATCGTGCTCGGCACGCACGGCCGAACCGGCGTCGCGCGTCTCGCGCTCGGCAGCGTTGCCGAAAAGGTGGTGCGGCACTCCCACTGCCCGGTGCTGACGGTTCCGATCCGCAAGAGGCACTGAATTCACGCTGGACCCGGGCGTTCTATCGAACGCTGTCCTCGAGCGATCCGCTAGCGTCGACCCGTGGATCGCGCTAAAGACGCGCCCAGGGCCGATAGCTCAGTCGGTTAGAGCTGCGGATTTTTAATCCGTCGGTCCCGAGTTCGAGTCTCGGTCGGCCCACTAACAACTCCGCTCAAAGCCCGGTCGGGCCTGATCGAGCACTGACCTGAAAGTCCGGGCACTCCTTCAGGAGCGTGTTGCATGCGGCTGTCGAGACGCCAGCAATTGCTGCGACCGGACCACCATCGCCGGCATTCGTGAAGTCCGTGGCAGTGATGCTGTCGCACGCCGCGTAGGAGTTCAGACAAGCCTCGAGGTCGCTGACCGTTGCCGCACACCCGGAAACGGACTTGCGACACGCGTTCGTCCCGGCGTCGCTGGTGTCCCCCGTCGCACTTTCGCATTTTGTCTCTGCGTCCGAACAGACCTTCTGGAGGCTCGCGTTGTCCGTCGGCACGCCAAACACCACCGAGAGGGCTGCTTGCGTGTTACCCACCGCGATGCACGTGCCGCCGTAAGACTGTTCGGCGTCACACAACTTCTGCGCGTCCGTCTGACTCAGACTCTCCAGGGGCGCGGTCGCCGGAAGGCCACTGGAAAACTTTCCCGGGCTCGTATCGTGAGAAGTACTGCTGCCGCCGCACGCCGGCGCGACCATTGCGAGGCTCCCGAGGATGAATGACCGCAGACGTGACATGACGACTCTCCTTCTTACAGGCAGCGGCCCGATCCATTCGGGAGCCGCGAGTCCTTTCTCGCATTTCTTCGCCCGAGTTCCGATCTGTTCCGACGTAACCGGGCACGATGCTCGTGCCCGGTGCGTGGTCCAGCCCCCGGTCCGTGCCGTGGGCCCGACGCAATGACGGCTCCGACGACGCCCGATCCGACCCGGCAGGACGTCCAAAAACATCAAAGAATCCGGCTGAAAAATCCGCACACAATCCATTCTTTGAACCAGACCATGACGCTCCGCTCAGCCTCGGCGAGCTCACCCGGCTCCGATTCGTTGACACCCATCGTGCCGAGCGCGTCGCCGATCGATCGTCCGGCAAGTAGAGCCTCCAGGACGCGGGTCATGGCCGGGGTGAGGTCCATGCGCCACACGACGAGCCCGCGCCGGTAAACCGCCGTCGCGCTCGGAGCGGGCCCGGGAATCTCCGCGGGTTCACCGGACACGCGCACCTTCTGGAAGAAAGCATTCACCGGGTGCTGGAAGCGCAGCACCTGGACGGTACCCGCATCTTCTAGCCGTGCATCGGCGAGCTTGTCGGGCGGCACGGCGCGAAGCGCATCAGGATCGAACGGGTGTCCATCCGGCGCGTGGATCGCCTCGACGATGGCCCACTCGAGGCGCGCGAGCTCGCAGAGAAACTCCCTTCTCGACTCGAGGCTCGACGGAGCACCCTCGAGACACCACCGCGCCATGTGACGCCCGAAGGCGTTCAAGCTGGGAGACGACGACGGGAACCGGTCGATATAACCTGTCGCGAAGGTCTCGAAGCGGTCGGTGCCGAGTGTCTGGGAGAGAACGGGGTAATCGTCCACGAGGCATTCGACCAGCCGCGCGCGGTAAGCGTCACGATAGATTTCCAGGCGTTCGCGAGCCGATAGGCGCGGCCCGGGCGTGACCACCAGGGGAGCCGCCTCGGCGTCGCCCTCGGATCCGGAGATCGCCGAGACGAGCCAACGCTCGACGTCATGCAGGCTTCGAGGGCACGCCGCAGGAACGTTCAGGTGCGGCTTTGCGGCAATGCGCCGCGCCGCTCGCGCGGGCGTCGCGCTGGCACGCTCCGCGAGCGGGGAACTTCCTTCGTCGACGAGCGGTGCCGGAAGGCGATCGGTCACGCCGCCTCTGTCGAGATGAATGACTTGGCACGGAGCGCGTCCGCATGCGTTTCTTCGAAGCTCGGGATCTCGGCGTCCCACTCGAGCAAGACGCTCGTTTCCTTGGCACGCCGGTACGCTTCGGCGAAGAGGTGCCAAACGGGATCGATCACCGGGCCGATGTGTGTGTCGACGATGTGCGTCCCGAAATTCGTGTGCCCGGACACGTGCATCTGTACGACTCGGTCGAACGGGATCGCCGCGAGGTAGTCCTTTGCGTCGAACCCATGATTATACGCCGACACGTAGATGTTGTTCACGTCGAGAAGCAGGGCGCAATCCGCCTCGTCGGCAAGCGCCGCGAGAAAATCCCACTCGGTGAGCGTCGAGCCATCGAACTCGAGGTATGTCGACGGATTCTCGAGCGCGAGCGGCGCGCCGAGAAAGTCCTGCACCTGTGCCACCCTCGCCGCTACGTGACGGAGCGACTCTTCGGTATATGGAAGCGGCAGCAGGTCGTGCGTGTTCTTGCCGACTGCGCCGGTGAAGCAGAGATGGTCGGAGACCCAGCGCGCCCGCGTCCGATCCCGGAGTGCGCGCAGCTCCTTCAGGTACTCACCGTCGAGCGGATCTACGGAGCCGATCGACAGCGATACTCCGTGAAGGGCCACGGGATAACGCTCGCTCACTCGATCGAGGAAGTGGAGCGGGCGGCCCTGCGTCTGCATGTAGTTCTCGCTCAATATCTCGAACCAATCCACGGCGGGAGTGTGCTCGAGGATATGGGAGTAGTGCACGGTCCGAAGACCGAGCCCGATACCCAAATTCGGCAGCGAAAACCGATTCACGTGAACCTCGACGCCGCGCCGAGGAGAGCAAGTCGCTCCCCTCGGCGGACGTTAGAGCATCTCAGGTTCCCTTGCAGCCGCCCTGACCCTTGCAGTCGTTCTGGCCTTTGCAACCGTGCGAATCCGTCTTGCAGCCGCCCTGGCCCTTGCAAGCGTTCTGACCCTTGCAAGAGTGCTTCGCGGCAGCCGAGTCAGGCGTCGCGCTCGAGTCCGCCGGAGCGGCGGAAGAGCCAGCTGGCGCGGCGGACGAGCTGGCAGCGGCCGGGGTCGCAGGCGCTGCCGCTTCCGAGGACCCACCACCACAACCGGTCACGCCGAGCGCAATGCCGCCGAACGCTGCCACCACGAGTGAATGCGAAACCTTCATAGTATTCCTCTCCTTAAATAGTGTCACGACGTACCGCGAAATCGCGGCATCCGTGAGCTTACGTTCCCATCGAACGATAGTTACGCGCGATGAGCGCGTGCACCCTAGCGCGCTCGCGACGACTGTGAAAGCAAGACGCTTCACTTTCTGTCGGGTCCAGTCAGCGTGACGGCGGTCCGAACCCAGGCAAGCGGCGCTAGCGGGTCGAAGCGGACATCCACGCCGTCCTTCCTCACTCCCAGATTGGCCCAGAGCTTCGGCAAATTTTCCGCTCCGGGGGCCCTCCCGAATCGCTCGAAGAGCTCATGCAAAACGTGCGTGCCCGTGGCGCGATCTGCCACATTGAGTACCCACTCGAGTGACCGGTGCGTCTCCACGTTCGCACCTCGCGAGACTGCCCTGATCGCATCATCGAGAGATTTCGCGCCTCGGGTCTGCTCCCGGATCTCGACATCAGCGAGCAGAAAATAGAGCGCGCCGCCCCAGTACACGCGGCCCCAGTCGTGTGACCCCTCGAGCCCGGTATCTCCGTCTTCGGGGATACCCTGCGGGAGACCGTCGACGAGGTCTCCCCACACCTTCTCCGGCGTGATCATCCCGGCGCGCACGCGCGCGAGCGGTTCCACGTAAGTGGCGAGCCCCTCGGCGAACCAGGTGTGCTCGTACGCGAGCGCGGGGAAGCCGACGTGCACGAGCTCGTGCGCGACGACCCAGTCCTCGATCACCGAAGCGGCTGTGACGGAGGTCCCGAGCCGAACCATGACGGAAGCCCCACCGCCGCCCAGCGTCTCCCCTCGCGTGACGGCCTGCGTGCCGGGTACGACGAAGATCGTCACGCGGTCGTCCGGTGCGTGCCCGAGGTATCGAGTCACCGCATCCACGTCACTCCTGACCCACGCCACGACCTTCGCGTCGTCGAACTGGAGCGACGAGGCGATCACCACGACGGCGCCGCTCCCGGCGATCGGGTACGTCCTGGCCGGGCCAAACGCGGAAAAAGCTGCCTCCTCGAGCGAGTCCACCGACGCCTCCCAGCTGTTCGGCGCTCCGCCGGGAGACGGGCGTAGACCAGTCGCGAACCCTCGACCGTCCTGTGACACGACCCGAACGCGATAACGTCCCCGCTCGGACGGCGCGTCGGGATGCAGCAGCCACGTCGACGGAGGGGCGAGCGTGAGGCCGCCAGCGACGAAGGCCGTGTTGACGTCGGCAAGCTGGGTAGCCGCTTTCCCCAGCGCCATCGTGTAATGCAGCCGGCAGGGTGAGGCCGGACATACCGCGGCGCTCCGGATCGACGAGCTCAGCAGCCCTCGGCCGTCAATCGAAACGTCACGAATGAATGGCATCGCCGCCTCGTCGACGCGCAACGGCCCGGTTATCGGGCCCTCGAGGATCGCCGTCACGTCGAGATCGACCGATGACGAAGCGTTCACCTCGTAGCGCCAAAGGGGTTCCTGCGCTGCTCCGGCGACCGCCGCCGGCCCGGACGCAGGCGTGCACGCCACCAGCAGAGTCGCGACGAGCACTCGAACTCCCCTGCCCGCTCGCCGCGGAGTGGGGCAGAATGGCGACCGTTTGGTAACATCGCCGGCGTCGCGGCGTAAAAAGGGCATGAGCATGACCAAAGAGACCCGAGGAGACTACGAGACGTCGCGCACCGGCGTCTCGCTCATCCGCACGGTTCGTACGCGGGCGCTATCGATCCTGGGCGATCTCGACTGGGTGGCTCTCCTTCTCGGGCGGCTCGCCGTCGGATTCCTGTTCATGTCGACGGGCTGGGGCAAGGTTCACAATATCGCCAAGGTGACGGCGTTCTTCGTGTCTCTCGGGATTCCGGCTCCAGGCTTTCAAGCCGTGCTCGTCGGGTACAGTGAGCTTCTGTGTGGAACCGCGCTCGTCGTCGGACTCCTCTCCCGGTTCGCCACGGTACCGCTCATCGTCAGCATGATCGTCGCGCTGATGACCGCGAAGCGCGGCGACATTCACGGGCTCTTCGACCTCGTCGGGCAAGACGAATTCACGTATCTCACCGTTCTCGTAATGATCGCGATCCTGGGGCCCGGGCGCGCGGCCCTCGACCACTTCGTCGCACGCGCGATCGACCCGGCGAAGCCGGGCTAACGAAAGCCGCGAGCGACGCCCGGGAAAACCCTGCTATCCTGGGCACGCGCGGCGACAGGAAGGACTCGCATTGTTGCTCTCGGTATTGAAGACCGTAGGATTGATCCTCGAGACGCCCAAGCTTCTCCTCAGCAGGACTCCCGTCAACTATTACGAGTCGCTGGGTGACGACGTCGTCGAAGGCGAGCATCAGGGATTTGGAGACCCGAGCAAGCCCCTCTGGCTGAACCTCGGATTTTGGCAAACCGCTCGTTCTTACCCGGAAGCGGCCACAGCGATGGCCCGCCTGCTTGCCGACGCCGCCCGACTCGGTCCCACCGACGAGTTACTCGATGTCGGCTTTGGCTACGCAGAACAGGACTTCTTCTGGGTCGAGCACTTCGACGTCAAGAAGATCACGGGACTGAACATCACCCCCGTGCACGTGGAACGAGCCATGGCGCGCGTCAAGGAGCGCGGGCTCGAAAGCAGGATGGACCTGCGTGTCGGCTCCGCCACCGAGATCCCCTTCCCTGACGCGTCGTTCGACAAGGTGACGGCGCTCGAGTGCGCCTTTCACTTCGATACGCGTCAGCGCTTCTTCGATGAAGCGTTCCGCGTCTTGCGCCCCGGAGGCAGATTGGCCCTTGCCGACGGCGGCCCCGTCCCGGGTCACAAGCCACTGAACTTCCTCAATCGGATCGCGCTCAAGAGATGGTCCGTACCGTTCGAGAACTTTTACGACCGTGAAGAGTACGCGCGAAAACTCACGGCGGTCGGATTCACGGACGTTAACGTGGAGTCGATCCGAAATCACGTGTTCCCCGGATGCACCAAGTACGCGAGCCTGCGGAAGCAGGGGCGCTCGATGGCCGACGCGATCGTGGAACTCACCCAGGAAGAGATCGATCGCTGCGAGGGGATCGAGCAGTGGTCCCACATCGGCATGACGGATTACTTCGTCGCATCTGCGGAAAAGCCGCGTTGAGCGGCGGCACCACGGACACGGCCCGAGCGTCCTCGGAGGACGACTCGGCCGCGATCGGCGCCACGGGTAGCGAGGCGGCGCTGATCCGTCTCATGCGGCTGCCGCGCCTGGGCGTATGGCTCGCGTTGATCGGCGTCGTCCTGACGGCGCCGAGTCTGTTCATCGGCTTCCACCTCGACGACTACGTCGGCCGATACATTTACTCCGACCTCGCCGGCGCGAAGAAACTTTATCACGTCTACGTGGGCGGGTACGGCATCGCGACCGGGATTCCGGCCGAGACGCACTGGCAGATCGAGCAGGGTTACGCGCCCTGGTGGACGTATCCGAAGCTCCTCATCCGTCTGTGGCGTCCGCTGAGCCTCAGCACGCATCTTCTGGACGGGAAGCTCTGGCTCCACAGCGCGTTCATGATGCACGCGCAGAACGTCTTCTGGTTTGCGCTCATGATCCTCGCCGCGACGCGCCTCTACCGCGGCATCATGGGACGGACCGTCGGCGGCCTTGCCTCGATCCTTTACGCTTTCGACCACACCCACGGTTTTCCCGTCGGCTTCATCTGCAACCGGCACGCGCTGATCACAGCGATGTTCGGGTCACTCGCGCTCGATCAGTATTGCCGCGGAGCGACGGGCAACGTCCGCATGGCGCGCTGGCTCGGGCCGTTCGTCTATGCGTGTGCGCTCCTCTCGGGCGAAGCCGGCACCTCCGTGCTGATTTACGTCGCGGCGTACGCGCTCTTCGTCGAAGAGACCTCTCTGTCGAAGCGCGCGCGAGCGGTTCTTCCGTACTTCCTGGTGACGGTGTTGTGGCGGGCCGTGTACACACGAATGGGTTACGGCGCGAGCGGCTCAGGCTTGTACATCGATCCGGGGCGCGAACCGCTGCACTTTCTCTCCGCACTGCTCGTCCGCGGGCCCATCCTGCTCGTCGGCGAGCTCTTCGTCCCGCCTTCGGAGGCCTACATGCTCTCGAGCCCCGGAGTCGCCGCGGCGTTGCTGGTCTTCGCCGTGGTGTTCGTTCTGGCGCTTTCGGTCGCGCTGTTCCCGATCCTGAAGCGAAGTCGTGTGGCTCGATTCTGGTGCTGCGGGATGGTGTTGTCCGTGGTCCCGGCGAGCACGACGCACCCGAACAACCGACTTCTGTTCTTCTGCAGCCTCGGGGCCATGGGGCTCCTGGCGTCGCTGTGGGAGCTCTACGCCATCGTGTTGCGTGACCTCGCGGTTCGCGGGGTCGCGTGGTTCTCGCGAGCGATGTCCGCGTTGCTCGTGTTCGTACACCTCGTGGTATCGCCTCTCGCTTTACCGGTGGTCGCGTGCAGCTTACTCTTCACGTTGCCGATAAAGCGCGCATTTGCCGATGTCGGCCCCGACGTCGAGGGTCGCGATGCGATCTTCGTGACCGCGCCGGACTACTACTCGGTGAAGCTCATGCCGATGCAGCGGCGTGTAGAGGGGTTACCCCTGCCTCGCCGCTGGCGTGTCCTCTCGTTCGGTCCGGAAGATATCCTGGTTCGCCGTACGGACTCTCGCACGCTCGTGCTCGACTACGATGGCGGGATCCTGTCGAGCCCACTCATGGAGCTCTACCGCGATCGACGGATCCCCATGGCGCCGGGCGACACCGTGACGCTGAAGGGCTTGAAGATCGAGGTCCTCGAGGTAACGCCTCAGCACCTCGCGAGCGAGGTGCGATTCGCCTTCGATACGTCACTCGATTCGCCCTCGTTTCGATTCTACTACTGGGCGAAAAACCACTTCCATCCGTTCACGCCGCCCGCGATCGGCGCGAGCCAGCGCTTGCCCGGCGCACGCATCGACCTCGGGCTCTGACCCCGGAGATCGCCTGGGGGTCCGACCCGGCGTCGCTCCGCCGGTCGAGCGAGGCCTGATTAGATCCTGAGCAGCAACCCGGCGCTATGTCCGGCGAAGAACACGAAGCCACAGACGAAGAGCCACGTCACGCCATAGATCAGCTTCACGCGAGTCCAGTATTGAGCCACCCGGTCAGCGGCAAATGGAACGACGAGCGCCATGGCACTGATGACGGCGGCAATCGGATGCAGCGCGAGTGCGGCGAAGACCGTACACACGACCATCAGCACGCGCGCGAGCAGCAGCGTATGCGCCTTGCCCAGAACTACGCCTGTCGTTCGGACTCCCTCGACGGCGTCCTCGTCCGCATCGCGCATGACCTGAATGGCCTCGAAGACCCCCGAGAACAAGCCGAGTTCGATGGCCATGCACCAACCAAGTCGGTCCTGCCATGGAAAGCCGCAGGCCGGCATCGCGAGGCCCCAGAGCATCATCGACGGCACGTCGAAGAATGGCTTTCGTTTGAGATGGGCGGAATACCAGACGCAGATGCCGCCACCGAACACGAGAGGAGCGAGCAACCCGACGTCATGAACGAAGGCCGCCGCCACCAGCGCCGCCACCATCGCCCACTGCGCGAACAGGGCCGCGCCCTGGTGTTCGTTCAGAAACCGCGTCTTCTTCGAATCCTTGCCCGTCGACTGCATGTCGAGCGCAACGTCGATGTAATCGTTGTTGAGATAGACGAGCACATTGAGCACGAGCGCGAACGCCGTGCGAAAGACGACGTCCGACCCCCTCAGATGCAGGGCTACGGCGATGGACGTCGCCGCCGCGAGGTTCGCCATCTCGAGCTTTTTCAGCCGGTACGCGAGGACGTCGATGACGATGCGAGCAGCAGCGAACATGTTCTCGGAGAAATCCTGATGATGACGCGGCGCGCCGCTATCGCCGGATTTCCAAGATATCATGTTCGCCGCTTACGATGCGAGTCGCTCTGGCTTGGCCGCCATGATTTCCAAGAGCAGCTCAACTCGAGTTTCGCTGTGGTCCGGCGCGTCTAGCTTTCCCCCAGATGCGCTTCTCGCCGCCCGAAGTGCTGCCATATCCACACAACGGCACCCGCACCGGTCACCGGAACCCATTGAACGACTCGATATAGAAGTGCGAACGCGAGCGAGCCCTCTCGACTCACGCCCAGCGCGATGAAGCCCAGAGACGCCCCCGCCTCGAGGGCGCCAAAGTGCGCGGGTGTGGATGGGATGGCTATCGCGACGTTGACCGCTGCGTAGACCACCAGGCAACCGCGGAGGTCACTTTCGATCCCCAGGCTGCGAGCGCAAAAGTAGATGAGTGCCACGTCGAGCGCGTCGGCGAGAATCGACCATACGAAGGCTCGCAGCACCGCGGCCCGGCGCGGCCACCGCAGCGGTCGACGCGACGCAAATCGCGCTTCTTGCATGGCGCGAAGCCCCCGTCGGATGAGCCAAATGAGGATGGGTAGGCCAAGCACGGCCACGCCAAGCATCACGAACGACAGTCGCCCATGATGAATCGCCGTTGCTAGAACGGGAGCGGTGCAGGCGACGAGGCTCGTCCCCTCGACGGCCTTTTCGATCAACTGCGCAAAGGCAACCGGCAGCACAGAGTAACCGCGCGACGTGAAGTACCTGGTCCGCACGAAATCCCCGGCACGCAACGGCAGGACGTTGTTGGCGGCGTGGTTCAGCAGGACCGCGGCAACGAAGCCGCTACGGGGCACACTCGCATGCGGTGCCCTGTCGAGTAGCTCGGTAAAGCGGAGGCCCCGACACACGATGTTGAGCGCGAGCAGCGGAACCGTAGCGAGCAAGAGCTCCATGCGCGCTCCGCGCAGGACCTGGGCTACCCGCGCAAATGAGACCGCTCCCACGACGAAGGCCAGCCCCACGCCAACCGCTCCCGCCGCCGCCCACCGCAAAACTCCCGCCCCGCGCGGGCGCCACGCCGGTCGGCTCGACGTGGCGCCCGCTTTCGGACCGCGGCTCTCATCGGTCAGAACGCGCTTGATCCTTTCGACGCGTTCGCGACGCCCGTTCCGAGGGACGGGCCGCCGACGTTGAAGCGCGCCTGCAACCCACCGAAGAGGAAGAAGTTGACCCGCGGGTCTCCGACGTTCGAAAAGGTGGACACGCCCGGCCCTTCGCGACTCAGAAAGATTCGACGTGTCTCCGCCCACGACGGGCGCGACCGCGACTCCCCGGGTCATTCGAAAGTCCGCACCGAGCTCAACGCGGGCGAGTTCAAGCCCGAGGAGCGACGTGTTCGCTCCGTGATCCGGCGCAATCCACAGTCCTCGCATACCGGATGACAGCGAGAGCCATGGGTCGATTGCGTAGGACGGACGGAAATGGAAATCTGCTTCCAGTCCTGCCGTCGCCGAACGGAGTTCGGTACCGGCAGCGGACAGATCGCCGCGGGAGAACTCCGATCCGGTTCCGTAGACGCCCAGCAGAAAATGAGGCGTGAATCGGTACCCGATGGCGGCCTGAACGGTGCCTCCGGGCCCGGAAAGATCGCTCATGGTCGGGAGATGGCCACCCACGTCCCCGAGGCCCTGACCATAGCCGGCGCCGATCTGAAGCTCGACTGCCTTCCGGACCGGCATCACATAGTGATCCAGTTTGTCCGAGTTACCTACACCGGTGTCGCCGGTGGTCGCATACGTCGTATCGACGGTCCCGGGCACCGGAGGGGGCACGACGGCACTCTGGCCGTCGTGCGTCACCCAGGGTTCCTGAGCCTTCGCACCGCGCGCCGAGGTGACGATCACGAACGCACTGAGCACGGTTACGGCTTCGATCTTCATGGCGAACCTCCTTGGTTTCGTCGAAACGAACATCGCGTTCTCGAGGCCGAACGCATGACAGAACGTTCGGCTGATTCCGATCCTCGTGTCGACCGTGCCTACTCCTGCAAACCGCGCGCCCCACGCAGGAGCCGGGCATCGAACGACGGAATCACGTGCCGGCGCTCCCGCTTGCCTACGGCGCGCCGGCCTCCGCCGTCGCCAGGAAAGGGCGCCACCATTTGTCCCGACTCGCGACGCATCGCGGCCGAACGTCTCGATGCCCAATCGGAGCCGGAACCCTTCGACCCGCGCGTTCACTTCGCTCCGTGACGAGCGATTCATCGAAAATCGCGGGCAGCGCGCGACCGGGCATGTTTCGTGCTGTGTCGTCCGCTGTATGAAACGCGTTGCGACTTCGCGTTCAGAACGATCACGACGACGAGAGCGCGGTGAACCATGCTGAAGGGCGCCATCGTCGGCTACGGATTCATCGCCGAAAACGGGCACGCGCCGGCCTACCTGGTGACTGCGAACGGGAGCACGCCGATGGAGATCGTGGCCATCGCGGACCCATGTTTGCCCCGCCTCGTGAAGGCGGCTTTGGATCGTCCCAACGCGCGGCTTTACGAGGACTACCGGACGCTGTTCGAGCGCGAACGTGATCTCGACTTCGTCGACGTCACGACGCCGCCGTCGGAGCACGCCGCGATCGCGCACGCGGCGTTCGATCGAGGGCTGCACGTCTATTGCGAGAAGCCGATCGCAACTCGCGCCATGGACGCGCGCGGCATGATCGAGCACGCGAAACGGGCGCGCCGGGTACTGTTCCCGTCCCACAACTACAAGCACGCCCCGGCCGTGCGTGCCGTGAGGCGCGCCATCGATGGCGGTCTCGTCGGACGCGTCCACCTCGTGACGCTGCAAACGTTTCGGAGCACCCACGCACTGGGGGTGCCGGAGTGGCGACCTGACTGGCGCCGCGAGCGGCGCTTTTCAGGGGGTGGCGTGGCGATGGACCACGGAAGCCACACGTTCTATCTCGCCTTCGACTGGCTCGGCTCATTCCCGACCTCCATCACCGCCAAGACCTCCTCCCTCGGCCTTCACGACACGGAGGACGATTGGCCTGCACCGTCACCTTCCCGAACGGCGTCGCTACCGCGTACCTCACGTGGAACGCCGGGATCCGGAAGGTGATCTACACGGTACATGGAGACCAGGGAGCCGTCCGCGTCGAAGACGACGACGTGGAGGTGTCCATCATGGGCACCACGAGAGACGGCAAGCAGACGTGGGAACGGCGGCCCGAGCACCTGTGCTCGGATTGGATGGACGCGAGCCATGTCAATTGGTTCGGATCCGTCTTCAAGAAGTTCGCGGAAGCGATCGAGCACCGCGAATACGTGGGACGCGATGCCGTGGAGGGGCTCAGGTCCGTCGAACTGATCGAAGCCGCTTACGAGTCGGCGCGGCAGAATTCCAGGGAGCTGCCGCTTCTCCGGAACTGAGAGGTAAATGATGTTGGACGTCTGTTCGGCCGCGTCGTTGCTCGCCGCATGCATGATTGTGCGGCTCGCCTACGCTGGTCGATCCACGCTGTACGGGCCACTCCGGGTCGAACGCCTGGAAACCACGAGTGCGTCGCCACTGCTCCGAAAGCCGACGATGGAAGCCGCGTACTGGGTCCTCGCTCCTTTCGCGAGGATGCTCGTCCGAAGTGGCGTGTCCGCGAACGGAGTCACGGCCGCTTCGCTGGCGTTCGGCTCGCTGGCGGGCCTGGCGCTGGCGTACGGGCATTTCGGGGTTGCAGGCGCGCTGGCCACGATCTCGGCACTCTCGGACGCTGTGGACGGTTTCGTCGCTCGCGAAACGCAGACGGCGTCCGAAGCCGGCGAGCTCTTCGACGCTACCGCCGATCGTTACAACGAGTTTTTCTTTCTCGCCGGGGCCTCCGTCCTCGTCCATGACAGCGTGCCGGGGTTGTTGCTGGTCCTGTTGACCGTGCACGGCTCCTTCATGGTCAGCTACGCAACGACGAAAGCCGAAGCCCTGCGACTCGACGCGCCGCGCGGCTGGATGCGTCGACCCGAACGCGCCACATACCTGACGGCGGGCGCCGTCCTCTCCGCGCTCGCCCCTGTCGATTCGGGCATCCCCGGCATCCCCTGGCCGATGGTCCTGTCACTGCTCGTCGTGGGCGTCGGCTCGAACGTGTCCGCGGTTCGTCGCCTGATGCATGTCGCGCGGGCCTCAACGGACCGGCAGCGTCGGGCCGTCGTCCCGGGAGACCATGGGCCTCGTGCGGTGGCCACGGCGATCAGGTCGAACGCATGACTCCTCGCCACCCCCGCAATCAGGAGGCCCACCTCCGCACCCAGGTACCAGGGCCGAACAGCCGCGCCTTGCGACAGCGAGAAGATGCACATATCGCTCCGGGACTCCAAAACTACGCCGTGCTCGCGGGCATCACGGCGGAGCGCGCCGAGGGCAGCGCCATCACCGACGTCGATGGGAATACCTTCCTCGATTTCGTCGGCGGCATCGGCGTCAACGCGCTGGGTCACTGTCATCCGTCGGTCGTCTCCGCGCTCGTCGAACAGGCGACGAAGATCAGCGTTGGTTCGCTCACGAGCGAACCACGCGTGCGTCTGCTCGAAACTCTGGCGCGCCATGCTCCTGGAGGGACGCTGCACCGGGCTCAACTCTATTCGAGCGGCGCCGAAGCCGTGGAGAGCGCCCTGAGGCTCGCCAAGTCGCACACTGGCAAGTTCGAGTTCGTGAGCTTCTGGGGCGGCTTTCACGGCAAGACGCAGGGAACGTTGTCGCTCATGGGCAACGCGGGCAAGGCAGGATTCGGCCCGGCCAGCCCGGGCTCGAACGTCGTTCCTTATGCCGACTGCTACCGCTGTCCCCTCGCCCTATCGTATCCGTCGTGCGGCCTCGGCTGTGCGGACCTAGTCCGGAAGCAGCTCAGGGCGTCCTCCAGCGGCGCGATCGCCGCCTTCGTGGTCGAGCCGATGCAAGGCACCGCCGGAAACGTGGTGCCGCCGAACGAGTTTTTGCCGGCAATTCACGAGATCGCGAGGGAACACGACGCGTTGCTGATCGTCGACGAAATGCTCACCGGGTTCGGACGGACCGGCGAATATTGGGGCAGCGATCACAGCGGCGTCGCGCCCGACATCGTCACGATCGGGAAAGCCTTTGGCGGCGGATTTCCGATCTCCGCGGTCCTCACCGGCGACTCCATCGCGAGCGCCAAACCCTGGTCGTTACCCTCGGGTTCGTCTTCGAGCTACGGCGGAAACGCCCTCGGCGCAGCCGCTGGCGCCGCCGCGCTGCGAACAATCGATGAAGAAGGGCTCGTCGAAAACTCACGACACGTCGGCGCACGGATGCTCGCCGAGCTCGAGCCGTTCGCGGAACGCTACTCGTTCGTCGGGAAGGTCTGCGGGCGTGGCCTTTTTCTGTCCCTCGAACTCGTCCGGGACAAGAAGACGAAAGAACCCCTGGATCGGCGGAGCACCGAGAGGATCTTCCACGAGTGCCTCCGCCGGGGCCTGCTGACGATGTCCTACTCGCCGCATTTCCGGATGCAGCCGGCGCTCACCATCGACGTCGACACCGCGCTGAACGGCATAGCAATTTTGCGCGAGGTCTTCGATCGCTTCGACGAGCAGCGCTCCACGGGCGCATGACGTCGGCACCTGACTCGGTCGTGGCAGCGTGGCGACGGCTGCGGAGCCACGTGCGCACGCTCTGGCCGCGAAGACCGCTCCTGCCGGCAGTCCCGTTCGTGGGCTGGACGATCGTTTCGCTCGTGCGGGGACCGGTACGCTGGGAAATACTGGTGCTCGGCCTCTTCGGTCTCATCACGCCGTACGTGGGGCCGCGCACGAAGAAACTCTACCTCGGACTGATGCCCGCGGCCCTCGTCGCCGTGCTCTACGACGCGATGGGACTCGTGAAAGACGTCGGGCTCGACCCGGAGCGGATCCATCTCTGCGACCTTCGCGAGTTCGAGATCCGCTGGTTTGGCGTCACGGTCAACGGCTCCCTCACCACGGTGCACGACCTGCTCGAAGCGCACGCGACGCTCCCGCTGGACCTCTTCTTCTCGATCCCCTACGGCACATTCCTCTTCGCGATCGTTCTCTTCGCCGTCTTCGCTTACTTCGTGGACTACCGGGCGATGCGAAGGTTCACGTGGGGATTTCTTGCGCTCAACGTCGCGAGCTTCGTCACGTATCACATCTATCCTGCCGCACCTCCTTGGTACTACCACGCACATGGCTGTATCGCAGACCTCGCGACGAAGGCGAGCGAGGGACCGAACCTCGCGCGCGTGGACGCCTGGCTGGGTGTCTCGTACTTTCGAAGCTTCTACGGACGCTCGAGCGACGTCTTCGGCGCGGTGCCCTCCCTGCATGTCGCCTATCCGCTTCTCATCTTGCTCGAGGGGTGGCCGCTCTTCGCACGGCTCCGACACCTCAAGTGGCCACTCTGCGGGTTCAGCGCATTTTCTTGGTATGGATGTGCGCAGCCGCCATCTATCTCGATCACCATTGGGTGATAGACGTGATCGTCGGGCTGCTGTACGGCCTCATTGCCTTCGCTACGCTCCGCATGGCCATCCCGCTCCGCCGTCCCGTCGCGCTCGTCGCGGGAGACACCCCCGTCGTCGAACCCGTCTCGAAATGAGCGACGCCTCAGGGCTGGAGCGGAGCCGAGATCGTACCCACCAGCTTGTTGAGCTCCGATTCCTTCTCGGGCCCGAGCACGCTGCCTGCGCTGAAGACCGCGAAACCGACGTAGTCGAAGAGCATCTGCTTGAGGATGCGCTCCGGATCGTCGCCTCGCGACACGAGCGCCGCGTTCTCGGCCACGCGTAGCGCGTCGAGCGCTCCATCGAGTCCCGGCCCCGCACCGCGGAACAGAATATCGTACACACCGGCGCCCTGAGCGAAGGACACGAGGCTCGCCCGTAGATCGTCGCCGATCGAAAATTCGTTCGCGACGCGATGCACCAGCCGCAGAGCCTCGTTCGCCGTCGCGACGACGGCCTCGAGCCCACCGCCGAGGTCCGGTGGATGAATCCCGACGTGTTTCGACTGAACGAGTGCATAGACGTCCTTGGTCGTCGCGAATTCGCCGCGGCCCGTGGCGCGCCCGATGCCCTCGACCGTGCGCACACCGTCCACCGCAGCGAGCGTGGCGGCGAACTCCTCGGACGGGACGTCCGCATTCGCGAGCCGATGAGGGATGTGTTCGCCGGAGGGGATCTTCTCGCGGAAATAGCGCATCTCATCCATGCGCGTGACCGCGTCCATCAAGAGCGCGTTCGCGCTCACCGCGTGTCGTGCAACGAGCCGTGCCTCGTCGAATCCATCGAGAAAGAAGAACGTCCCATCGCCGACGGTCAACGTCGCGAAGACGACCTCGTAAATCTGCTTCCCCAGGTATTGAAATACCTGCTCCTGCGTCACCGTTCCGAGCTCGACGGCCGCGCCGCCGTAACGGGCGCCGGCGCGCACGCGCTCCATGATCCCCTCGTGTTGTTCCATCGTGATCACGCCGAACTTGTAGAGCACCATGCCGATGCGCTCGGCCTCGACGTTGGTCTGCGCGCCGACCACGTTCCCCTGGTCGAAATACACGGAACGCACGGTGGGTCCGTCGAGGACGGAGAGCTCGCCGCGCCAGCCGGTCTGGCCGAGCAACGCGAACACGTCGCACATGGCGCCGTGCGCCGTGATTTCTCCCGCCAGGCGCACGATCGCGCCATCCTCTGCGTCGCGCCTCCCGTCCTCGCCCGTGAAGCGCATGAACACGACGTGGTCGGGCGCGGGCAAAAGTCGGAACGCCCCCGCGCGCCCGCGCAGCCGCTGACTGGCGACGCTACCGATCGGATGAGCTACTCCGCTGGGATCGATGCGCACCAGCTCGGACCGCGGGTCTTTGACCACGCCCTTACGTTATCATCGAGGCCCTTGCCGCCAAAGCGGCGGGCGCTCCCGGCCTTACCGAAGCTCTGCGACGGAATCGCCAAAAAGGCGCTCTAGGCTGGCAAGCATGGCGTCGCTCGGGTCCACGCGCGCTCCCTCGATTGCGAGGACGGCACGCCCGCCCTCCGGCAGCGACAGAACCAGATCTGACCGGACAGGCCCCGGGAGAGTCGAGGAGCAGCTGGCGGAGGTTGCGGAGCTGCTCGGTTCGCGTCCCGTCGGCATCCAGATGAATCAGGACTGCGCGCGTCGCTTTTCGAACAGCGTCGGAGAGTGGCACGACCTCGTCCACCAGCAATGTCGGTTCGGCTTCGTCGTCGGCCTCGTCCGTGATCGGAAAACTGACCTTGCCGGTCACGAGCACGGGATCGCCGCTCGAAAGGAGCGGCCCATACGCGTCGATCCTGTCTTGCCGGACCTTCGCCTTGACCCTCCCCGACATGTCCTCGACCTCGAAGAACGCAACCTTCCCACCCGACCCGCCCTTGAAGAGCTTCTCCTGATAGTTTTCGATCATTCCGGCGACCGTCACGGCGCTCCACGCTTCCTGCTCCGTCACCTTGATCGCCGGGAGCGCACCGATGCGACCGAGCTTGTCGCCGTATCGAAGGAGCGGGTGCCCGGAGACGTAACAGCCTAGCGCCTGCCTTTCCTTTCCGAGGAGCGTCACCCGATCCCACTGTTCGACGTCGGGATAGTCATCGAGACCCGCGGCGGTTTCCTTCCCGTTCTTGTCCGCCTTGGGAGCGGCGGCGTCGAAGAGCCCGAAGAGCGTCGTCTGTCCACGCTCGCGATCCCGGCTCGCGCTGCGCGATCGCTCGAGCGCGCGGTCGACCGCCGCGTACGCGCGCGCGCGAGTGATCCCCATCGGACCGAGCATCGAGTCGAACGCACCGCACTGCACGAGCGCCTCGAGTACGCCCTTGTTCAGCCGCTTCGCGTCCACGCGAACGGCGAAATCGAAGAGATCCAGGAACGGGCCCCCGGCCGTGCGCGCCTCGAACACGGTCTCGAGCGCCGCCTCGCCCGAGCCCGCGCACGGCGCCGAGCCCGAAGCGGATTTGCGGCCTGAAGCGATCTCGCAGGCGTCCTGGCCCGCGCGGGGGGCCCGTGCCGTCGGGCGCGCATAGACGACGGTGAAGTCGGTGTCGCTCGCGTTGACGTCGGGCGGCAGCACGCTGACGCCCCAGGTCGCGCGCCTCGGCGATCGTGCGCACGACCTTCTCGATCTTGTCCTTGTCCGCCGTGAGGAGCGCGGCGAAAAACTCCGCCGGGTAGTGCGCCTTCAGGTACGCGGTCTGGTACGTGATGAGCGCGTACGCCGCCGAGTGGCTCTTGTTGAAGCCGTAGCCCGCGAAGCACTCGAGCTCCCCGAAGATGGCGCGCGCTTGCTCCTCGGTCACGCCGTTGCCTTTCGCGCCGTGCACGAAGGCAGCCTTCTGCTTCGCCATCTCCTCTGGCTTCTTCTTGCCCATCGCGCGGCGGAGGAGATCGGCGCCGCCGAGCGTGTAGCCGCGCGAGCTGCTGCGCGATCTGCATGACCTGCTCTTGGTAGACGATGACGCCGTAGGTCGGCGCGAGCACTCGTCGACGAGCGCGTGCAGCTTCCGGATCGGCTTTCGGCCGTGCTTGCCGCTCGACGAAGTCGTCGACCATGCCCGTGCCGAGCGGGCCCGGGCGGTAGAGCGCGACGGCGGCGACGATGTCCTCGAAGCAGTCGGGCTTCAGGCCGCGAAGAGCTGCTGCATGCCGCTCGACTCGAGCTGGAACACGCCCTTCGTCTCGCCGCTGGAAACGAGCGCGTACGTGTCCCTGTCGTCGAGCGGGAATCCGGTTCACGTCGAGCAGCCGACCCACGGCGGTCGGGCCGCGCGTTGACGAGGCGCTCGGCGATGTCGATGACCGTCAGCGTCTTCAGGCCGAGGAAGTCGAACTTGACGAGGCCCGCGGCCTCGACGTCGTCCTTGTAGTACTGCGTGACGATGGCGGCGCCGCTCGTGAAGCACGGCACGTGGGTGTCGAGCGGGCCTTCGCTGATGACGACGCCGGCGGCGTGCATGCCCGCGTGGCGCGTGAGGCCCTCGAGCTTCTTCGCCTGATCGAGGAGCTCGTTCACGCGCGGGTCGGTCTCTGCGAGCGTCTTCAGCTTGGGCTCGAGGTCGAGCGCCTCGTCGATCGTGTACATCTTGCCCTGGCCCTTCTCGGGACGAGGCTCGCGATCCGCTGCGCCTCGGGCGGCGCGATCCCCATCGCGCGCGCCACGTCCTTGATGACGCTGCGCGCCTTCAGGTTCTGGAACGTCGCGATCTGCCCGACGCTCGTCTTGCCGTACTTCTCGCCGACGTAGACGATGACCTCGTCCCGCCGCTCCATGCAGAAGTCGATGTCGAAGTCGGGCATGCTCACGCGCTCCGGGTTGAGGAAGCGCTCGAAGAGCAGGTTGTAGGGGATGGGATCGAGGTCGGTGATGTCGCATCGCGTACGCGACGAGGGAGCCGGCGCCCGAGCCGCGGCCCGGACCGACGGGGATACGCCGGTCCTTCGCGTCGCGGATGAAGTCCCAGACGATGAGGAAGTACCCCGGGAACTTCATCCCGACGATGACGTCGAGCTCCGTTTCGAGCCGCTTGCGGTACGCTTCCTCGTCGATCGAACGGCCCACTTCCCGGAACTCGGAGAACCGTCGCTCGAGTCCGTCCCGGGCGACGTGGCGGAAGTAGCCCTCCACGTCGTAACCCTCCGGCACGGGGAAGTGCGGGAGCATCGGGCTGCCGAGCGAGAGCTGAATCCCGAGCACATCTCCGCGACGCGGAGCGTGTTCCGGAGCGCGTCCGGCCGATCGCGGAAACGCCGCGCTCATCTCCGCCGGCGACTTCAGATACATCTCGAAGCGCCCGTGGTGGTACCGCTTCGCGTCTTCGTATCGGCGGTTCAGGCGAATGCACTCGAGGTAGAGCTGCGCCTCGCCGTCCTCCTGGTTCATGAACTGGACGTCGTTCGTCGCGACGACCGGCAGATCGAGCTTCTTCGCCGCACGCTCCAGGATCCCGTTGATCACGGGCTGCTCGGGCAAGCCATGGTCCTGGAGCTCGACGAACAGTGCCCCTGGGTCGAACCGCGCCGCCAGCTCCGCGAGCGTCTGCTCGGCGGCCTGCTCGCCGTGCTGGCAGACGGCCTGAGGCATGATGCCGCCGAGGCAGCCCGTGAGGGCGACGATACCCTTCGTGCGTGCAACGACGTCGTCCATCGTCACGGTCGGGACCGTCTGACCTGCGCCCTCGAACCCGAGGGAGACGAGCTTGATGAGATTCTGATAACCCTCGGCGGACGCTGCCAGCAGCACGAGGTGATTCGGGTGCTCTCCCGCGGATTCGGGCGACATTGAGCTCGCAGCCTACGATCGGCTGGACCCCTGCCGCCTTGCACTCCTTCGAATGCTTCACGGCACCGAACATGTTCCCGAGATCCGTCAGCGCGACGGCCGTCATCCCTCGCTCACGGACCCGCTTCGGCAGCTCCGGCAGCTTCACGGTACTGACGAGGAACGAGTATTGCGAATGAACGTGGAGGTGGACGAACTCCGACACGTCGGGTACCGGTTATCGCTTCCGAGCGCTGGGCGCCACCTCGACATCCGAGAACCCGCCCGGGTGGCGCTTGCGAGAGCCCGCGAAAGCCCGCGGGTGGGAACGGTGGGAAAAATAAGGAGCCAATTTTCGCCCTCCACGCCAATCCGCTCTAAACCCTTGCGCTCGCCCGTCGAGTTCGATACCGGTTCTCATCGGCGAGGGTCGGTTTTCTTCACGGGGCCGGCAGAGCCGACCCACTTACGGAGGACTTCGAGAAAAATGATTCGCAAGACGGCTGTACTGGTTCTATCCACTGCCCTTTCGGCGTCCGTCGTCGTGGGCTGCCACCATCACGAGAAGCCGGCGAACACGCCAGCAACGCCGCCCCCGGCACCGCCCCCGCCCCCGCCCCCGGCGGCGACGACGCCACCGGCCGCGACCGCCGCACCGGCGCCGGCACCCGCCCCGGCTCCGGAACCTGCCGCAGCGCCGAAGCTACCGGTTCTCAAGGGTCCGCCGAAGACCACCCAGAAGGGTGGCGTCGTCACGCTGCCGGGCGCGATCGTGTTCGAGAGCGGCAAGGCAACGATCCAGATCGGTTCGGGCAGCGATGAGGTGCTCGCGGATCTGAGGCAATTCTTGGTCGACAACGCGAAGAAGATCGCGCTGCTCCGCATCGAGGGCCACACCGACAATACCGGCACCACCGAGGGGAACCTGGAACTGTCGGGCCAGCGCGCGCTCACCATCAAGAAGTGGTTGATCGACAACGGGATCGACGCCGGTCGTCTGGTCGCCGTCGGCTTTGGTCAGACCAAGCCCATCGCGGATAACAAGACGGAAGAAGGTCGCGCGAAGAACCGCCGGACCGAATTCCACGTTGCGGAGATCTTCGACAAGAAGGGCAAGCCTTCGAAGTATCTCGGCGGGAATATTCTGGGCGGCGGCAAAGAGTTCCAATAGAGCCGGCATTTCTCCGCATTGACAGTACTTTTTCTGCTGTGCGGGCCCGTGTCGTCGTAGACATCGGCCCGTGCGAGTTTTGCGGAACAAGGGTTCCATGATCCGATTCGCGCGGTCGCTCGTTGCGCTCTGCGCGATCGCCCTGTGCGGGGCGTGCAACCGTACTCCTGACGATCTCCGCGAGTGGCGTCCGTCGGATCACAGTACGGAGCCAGCTCCCGCTCAGGATGCACCGCAGGTGTCGGGTTCCGCGGAACCCACCGTGCCAGGCCTCGACGCCGTGACGATCGCGGCCTGGCAGCGCGCGTGCGTGACATGCCATGGCTCCCTCGGCAGGGGCGACGGTCCGCAGGGCCCCATGGTCCAGGCGCGCGACCTGTCGGACCCTGCCTGGCAGCGCGCCGCCTCCGACGCCGAGATCGTCGATGCGATCACCAAGGGGCGCGGACGCATGCCGCCGTTTCAGCTTCCCGCGTCCACGGTCGCCGGGCTCTTGCATCTCGTGAGGTTGTTCAATCGCGAGCGCGTCGCGAGTCCCGCGAGCACCGAACCTGCCCGGTCGGACGCCGGTGTCGCACCCACCGAGCGAGGCGCGAAGAAGGCAAGCCGCGCCCGAAGGGCCCGCTAGGCGGAAGAGAACGCCAGCTCTCCCTTCGCATTATCCGGCGAGGGGCTCCCCCGACGCGCCATTCATCGCAAAAGCAGGCTACTCTTTCCGGATATCCGTGAGCGAGCCCGTGCATACCAACGTCTCGACGATGGCCGCCGACGGCGCGGCCTCCGTTCCCGCCGAGCTCGTTCTGGTCGTCGTCACGGGGAAAGCTCGCGGTCAGCACGCGAAGGTCGGCGCTCGGCTCAGCATCGGGAAATCCAGCGACAACGATCTCGTGCTCGCCGACGACACCGTTTCTCGACACCACTGTGAGGTCGTCCGAACGCCGCGAGGACTCCTCGTGCGAGACCTCGGCTCGACGAACCAGACGCGGATCGGACGCTCGCGTGTCACGGAGGCAACGCTCGAACCCGGCGCCACCCTGACGATCGGCGACGTGGATCTCGTGCTGCGCGTCGGCGCCCTTCGCGCGAACCTGATGCCGAGCGACTCGAAGCGATTCGGAGAGGTCATCGCGACGAGCTTGCCGATGCGCTCCATCTTCGGCGTCCTCGAGCGCATCGCGCCGTCGGACGCGACGGTGCTCCTGGAGGGCGAAACGGGGACCGGCAAGGACGTCCTTGCACGCGCCGTTCACGCGGAGAGCCCGCGCCGCGCCGAGCCGTTCGTCGTGGTGGACTGCGGCGCGATCAGTTACAGCCTCATCGAGAGCGAGCTCTTCGGGCACGAGCGTGGCGCGTTCACGGGAGCCATCGCGTCGCGCGCAGGCGCGTTCGAAGCGGCGGGCCGCGGCACCCTCTTTCTCGACGAGGTCGGCGAATTGCCCCTGGACGTTCAGCCCAAGCTCCTCCGTGTGCTCGAGTCGGGGGATTTCCGCCGCGTGGGCGGCAATCGCCCACAGCGCAGCTTTGCCAGGATCGTCGCCGCGACCAAGCGAAACCTGCGTGAAGAAGTCGACCGCGGCAAGTTCCGGGAGGACCTGTATTTCCGCCTCGCCGTGGTGCCCGTCGTGGTGCCGCCGCTGCGAGTGCGGCGCGAAGACGTCGGGCTCCTCGTCGATCATTTCCTCGCCGTCGCCAAGAAGCGCGACGCGCGCATGGCGGACGTCACCATTGGTCCCGATACGCGTAGCGCGCTCGAGGCCCACGACTGGCCCGGAAACGTGCGCGAGCTCAGGAATGTCCTCGATCGCGCGCTCTACGTCGCGGCGGCGAACGATGAACACGACCTCCGCCTCGTCGATCTGCCCCTCGCGGCAAGCGGCGTGAGGAATGTCTCGACGTTCGACCCCGCGAAGAGCTACCGCGAGCTCCGCACGACCTTCGAATCCGACTTCGAGCGGAACTACGTCGCGTGGCTCCTCGATCGCCACACGGGCAACATCAGCGCTGCCGCCCGCGAAGCCAAGATGGACCGGAAGTACCTTTACGATCTCGCGCGCAAGCACGGGCTCCGGGGGACGCGCGAGTAGACGGTTCCTACGGCGAACCGGCGATCCTTGCCCGGCGCTTCTCCAGCGCCCAGACCAGTCCAATCCAACTCGCAATCTGATATCGACCGGTATCTACGCGGGATCGTCGGTTTCGACGCGAAGGTCGGTCGAACCGCGGCGCGCTGGCGTGCGGCTTCGACGTCAGAGCTCACGTCCGAGCAGAACGCCGAGCTCCCGTAGCGCCGCTCGGGGCTCACCGACCTTGACCGTGGACATGCCCAGGGCTTTCGCGGCCTTGAGGTTGCCACCGATGTCGTCGAGAAAGATGGCCTCGGACGGACGAAGGGCGAGCCTCTCGCAAACGAGCTCGTAGATCGCAGGGTCGGGTTTTCGCATGCCGACCTTGCACGACTCGACGAAGACATGGAATTCGTCGCGAAGTGGGCGCATGAGCTCGTCGTGGTTTTCGTGCGTCACCCAGTTGTTGGTGAGCGCGGCGACCTTCAAGCCGGCCATCCGCAGGGCCCGGATCGCCTCGATCATCACGGGGCGAACGGAAGAGCGCTCCGCCATTTCACGCATGAGCTGCGCCGTGTCGAGATTCTGGCCTGCGGCCCGCGCATCCGCGTCGAACATCCTGCAAAAGTCAGCGAGCGCAATCTCTCCGCGCTCCAGCCGATGCCAGGCGCCGTCCTCTCCGCCATAGCCACCCACGATGCGCGCGATGAAATGCTCCGGCAGTCCGTGGCTTCGCTCGTATTCGCCGATGAATGCGAGCGGCGAGTCGAACACCACACCGCCGAGATCGAAGATGACTGCCTGGAGGGCCATCGACGACTATTGACCGATCCGGCGGCGCACCGTCGTGGCGACATCGCTCACGACGAAGCGGAGCGCGTCCGCGAGCACGGCCATGCCACGGTCGAGCGCAGGACCTTCGACGCCGGCGAGATCGGCTTCCGTGCGCCGGATGAGGTCAATCGCGGACGCGGGATCCCCCGAGACGAGAAGGGCCGCGCGGGTCGCCGACTTTCGAACGCGGAGCAACCAGTCATCGAGCCGCGGGCGCGGAGAGGGGCCGTACGCGGCAGCGGCTTCTTCGAGGGGGCGCCGTGCTCGGCGGGGCAAGCCCTTGTAGAGATTCTTGGAGAACGTGTCGAGGTACTCGGCGTTGGCCTGGCCCCCACCGAAGCTCGGGTCGACGGTCCGCATCGCGCCGGCCAGGACGTCCGCGATCGCCGACGGGGCGAGCTTGTCCACGGCGTGCAGACCACGCGCCACGTTCGCGAGAACGCGCGCGAGCAGGAAGGCCTGGCGCGTCTCGGAGAGCGCTGTCACGTGAAACGGCACCATCACCGAGACTGGATCCGAGAATTCGACCTCGATACTGCCGGCGTGCGCTTGATGTACGTACATATCGAGCTCCTCCAGCCCGAATACCCGCCCGATGCGATCGACGAGCGCGCGCGTCGGGTGGCCCGACCTCGACGAGATCCGATCCCCGCGCGAGACGCCGTACGCATCGAAGTCCGGTGGATACACGCGCTCGAGTCCGAGCGAAGCCGTCGCGAGCAACCGCGAGGTCGTGACGTCCTCCGGAAGACCCGCATCGAACAGGCTCCGCGTCTCCGGCGAGAGCGCGTTCGCCTCGAGGTCGGGCAGCAGCCGACCGCGCGTATCGATCGCTGCGCGCTCCAGGTCCGTCCCGCCCCCGAGCGCGACGAGGATCTCGCTGGCAAGCTCGGCGACACCCGATTGCCCGAGTGCCCGCAGCGTCTCCGAGAGGCTCTGCCAGACGTCCCTGGAGAGCGGCTGCAGTTCGATGAGCTTCCGGAGTTCATCGGCTGCTTCCGGTAGCCGGGAGTGAGCGCGCAGCCGCGCCGCCAGCTCCGTTCGAAGGGCGACGGCATGGGGAAATCGCCCGAGGCCGGCGCGCAGCGTCTCGATGGCGTCATCGACCTGGCCGAGCTCGTCGGAAAGGACGCGGCAGAGCTCGAAGTAGGCGGGTGCGAGCCGCGCCTCCTCGCCGACCGCGCGCTCGAGGTAACGGGCGAGCGCATCGCCATAGAGGTCCCACGGAGCCCGTTCACCGCGCCTCCTCGCATCGGCGCATAGCGCGCGCATCTCTCCGAGCGCCGGGCCGTCGACGCCCGTGAGCGCCACGGCCTGACGATACGCCTCCGCCGCGGCCTGCGTCGAACCGCGCCGCGTCTCGAGCCGGGCCAGCCGGGTGAGTGCGTCCGCGCGCTCGTCGCCGTCCGGACAGACCTGGACGAGGCGCGCGGCCGTCTCCGCCGCCGCATCGAACTGCGACGAGCTCATCTCGACCTCGAGCAACAGCGCGAGCGCCCCCCGGTGAGCCGCGTCGATGGCGAGGACCGCGCGCAGACTCGCCGCAGCTCGCGCGGGCTCCCCGAGCTCGACATAGAGCGAACCGAGCTCGAACTCGGCGGCGAGCAAGACGGAGGGTGGCGGCGAGCTCGCGACGGCACGGAGCAGCCGCTCGACGGCGTCCGCAGGTCGCCCGTCTCGTCTCAGAAGCTCGGCTTCCTTCATGAACGCCGGGACGAAGGCGGGCTGCTCCTTGAGCGCGCGGGCGAGTGCCCCGAGTCCGGCACCGATGTCGTGCAAGCGATCCGCGTGTAGCCCGGCGACGGTCACCCAGAGCGTCGCGCGTCGGTCCGCGTCCTTCGCGCGGCCGGCCGCGTGCGACAGAACGTCGGCGAGCCGTCCTGGATCCGTGGGCGCGAGCAACTCCGCGAGGAGGCTCGCGCTCCCCTCGTGATCCGGACACGCCTCGAGGGCCTGCACGAGGTCCGCCGTGGCTCCGCCGACGTCACGCTTCTGAGCGAACCTCACTCGTGCGCTCCGGACGAGGAGCGAAGCGGAGAGCTCGGCATCTCTGAGAACACGCAAGGCGTGGGCCGCAGCGTCGGCGAGGACGGCAGGAGCGTTCGTGCGAAGCGCCAGTCGCGCAAAGCCACGCGCCGCAGCGATGTTCTCCGGATCCCGCGCCAGCGCGGCGCGGTACGTGTCGAGAGCAGAAGGATCCCTGGCGAGCTCGAGCGATTCTGCGAGCCGGGTCTGGTGCGCGGCGGCGAGCGACGCCTCTTCGGTGAGAGCCCCGAGCTTGGCGTCCACCTGCGACAGGAGACCGAAGTTCTTGAACCCGATGGCCACGCGCTCGAGCGACGTGAGCGCGGCGCCGTCGCTCGGCGCGACGCGCACGATCGTGAGGTACTTCTCGATGATCTCGCTCGGCGCCGCCGTGATCCGGAGTTCTTCGAGGCGGGCGAGCTCCCGGAGAACTGCGACTCGGGCGAAGCCATTCTCGACAATCCGCGCTTGCCCCATGAGGGCCTGCGAGAGCTTTTCCGTCTGCCCGAGCTCCGCGCACAGGGTCTCGAGTGCCATCAGGGCCCCGAGGTGGCTCGGATCGAGTGCGAGCACCGCCTCGAACGCGGCCACGGCGCGCTGCGGTTCGGCAAGGTGATCCCGCAGAATCTCGGCGGCACGCACCCGCGCTGCGATGGCGAGGCGCCCGTCCTTCGACGCCGTCGCCTCGCGCTCCAGCGCGTCGACGAGTCCGCGGAAGTCCTTCGCCCGCTCGAGCAGTCGCGCGCGGCCATCGAGCGCCGGCCGGAACTCTGGCGCTTCCGCGAGGGCGCGGTCGTAAGCCTCGAGCGCCTTCGCCCGGTCTTCGATCCGGTTCTCGTAGACCTCGGCAATCCTGAATGCCGTGCGCGCGCGCCCCGGCTTGTCGTCGTGCACGGCGAGCGCGAGCTCGAGCAGGCGTACGACCTCTTTCCACTGACCCCGGTCGCTCTCGAGGCGCACGAGGGCGGCAATGGCAGTCAGGTGACGCGCATCCGCGTCGACGGCGGCGCGGTAATGACGGAGAGCGTCCTCGTCGCGCCCGACTCGTTCCTCCGCGAGCTCGCCCATCTTGTAGAGGAGCGCCGCCGTCGGAGCGCCCGGAGCCGTGACGGCAAGCTCCATCTGGTACGTCGCGAGCAGATCCTCGAAGCGCCCCGCGGCGTACTGCAATCGTCCGAGGGTCGAGAGCGCCGGCGTGTACCTGGGGTTCATCGCGAGCACGGCCTTGCAGCGTGAAAGCGCGCCGGGGACGTCGCCCAAGCGTCCCTCGCAAATCTCCGCGGCCCGGTGCAAGAGCGCCGCCCGTTCCCCCTTGTCCGCCGTACGCTCGGCTTCGACGTCGAGCGCGCGCACGAGCTCTTCCCAGCTCTCGCCGCGCTCCGCGGCGCGCTGCAGCGCGTGGAGCGCGCCGAGATGGCCAGCATCAATCTCGAGAATGCGCTTGTAGGCGGAGACCGCCGAGAGCGGCGCCGAGAGCGCGTCCTCGTGGATGCGACCGATCTTGAACAGGTACGTGATGCGCGTCTCGTCGTCCCGCGCGAGATCCACGGCGCGCTCGTAGAGCTCCGCGAGCTCCCGGAACCGCGCACCCTGCGAATACAGGCGCACCAGCGCCTTGAAGGACGCAGCGTAACCCGGAACGAGCCCGAGCGCGCGGGCGTGATGCTCGATCGCTTGATCGATGTTACGGAGCTGTCGCTCGAGGATATCCGCTACGCGCGCGTGAGCCGCCGCGCGACGCGTGTTGTCCCGTGCGGTGCCCGCTTCGCCGAGGTGCATCGCGATGAGCGCGGTCCAGTGGCCCCGCTCGGCGTAGAGCTTGCCGAGTGCCTGGAGAGCCGGAACGTGCGCGGGGTCGTTGTCGAGCGCGCGCCGGTACCAGTCGACGGCGCGATCCGGCGCCCCGAGTCGCTCCTCGGCAATCTGCCCGATCCGGTGCATGAGCGCGACGCGCTCGCTCGTCGAGTCCGTCGACGAGACGATCGTCTCGAGGACACCGGTGAGCTTTCCCCAGCGCTTCCCGAGCTCGTAGACGCGCGCGAGTTCGGCCAGGATCATCGGATCGGTCGGTGTCTCGGCGGCCGCGCTCTCGAGCGCCTCAATCGATTCATCGAGCGCCCCGAGCCGATCGAGCTCGATGCGCGCCACACGATACCGCGCGAGCGCCCGCGTCTCCGGGTCCGTCGCTTGCGTCGCCTCCGCTTCGAGAACCTGCACGAGATCGCGCCAGCGCTCGGCAGCGTAAAGGAGGCTCTTCAGCGCCGCGAGGGCAGATGGTGCGCGCGGGTCGAGCTCGAGCGCCGTCTGGTAGAGGGCGATCGCGCGACTCGGGTCGGCCTTCTTCGCGTCGACCACGCGGGCGCGCGACGCGATGAGCGCCGCCCGGTGACGGGCGTCCGAGGACACCGCGTTCGCTTCGCGCTCCACGGCTCGTTCGACGTCGTCCCAGGCGGCGGCGAGCGCGCTCGCGCGCTCGAACGCCTTCAAGATGGTCGGGTTCGTCTCGTCGATATCGAGTGCCGCGGCGTAGGCGCGGCGCGCCTCTTTCCGTTGCGCGAGTCGATCCTCGAGCATGACGCCCTTCTCGTAGAGCACCATCGCCTTGGCTTGCGGAATCCCCGAGGAGCCGCGCTTCGGCGTCGAACAGGGGCAGCGCCTCGCCGTGACGCCCGAGAGCGCAGAGGACTCTCCGCGCGCCGCGAAGGGTCGGCAGGTGGTCCGGCAACCCCGCGCGAGCAGCGACATAATGCTCGCGGGCCTTTTCCGCGTCGTCGAGCGAAAGCTCGAAGGCGCGCCCCATTTCGTAGTGGAGCCTTGCCGCACGAGCCGGTTCGGGCTTGAGCGCGAGCTCGGTTTCACACGCCGCGATCAGCTCATTCGCGAGTGTCGCCCGCGTCGCCTCGCTGCCGGGCGGTTCCTCGGCGAGCGCCGCGCGGAAAGTGCTACCCTCGCCGAACAATCGAGTCGGATCGGTGTCGGGCTGGGCCGACTCTTCGGGAAGGGGGGGCACCTGCGGCGGAAATACCGGCGCGGGTCCTGGCGGGGGCACGGCTACGGGCGATGAAAACGGCTGTGGCGACAGGATCCGGCGCGGCGGCGGAGGAGGCAGGGGTCCGCGGCGCGCCTTGGTCGCGGCGATGTCCGTCACCGGAGCCAACCGCGACGGAGGCGGGGGCGGCACGGAGCGGAGCTTCGGCTTGGGTGCCACCGGCGGCGGCGGCATGGAAGCCGGGCGCGGCGGCGCTCTCGGCAAATCCGGCGGCGGTCGCGGTACTTTCGAGGCCACGGGAGGAGGCACGGACGCCGGCCGCAATGCCCGTGGCGGTTTCGGTACGGCCCTCACCGGCGGTACAGGTTTGCCCTTTTCCGAGTCGTCGCTCATTCGGCCCTCGAAATAGGCAAGAGACTCTATCACGCCCCTCGGGTCAATCCGGGGAAGTCTCTTTGGTCGCGGTTTCCGGACCGGCCGCCCGCGTTGCCCGCGTCCACCCGACAGTGTAGAGCCGCTACCCGCGTGGTCACGAAAATCGAACTTCTCGTCATCCGGAACGTCCGCGCTGTCGATCCGTCTCGTGGCCTCGACGCTCTCGCGGACGTCGTGGTGGAGAACGGAATCGTCACGCGCATCGGCCTCGGTGCGGCCGCGGAACCCGCGAAGAGCGAGCGAGCCCGGGTCATCGACGGCACTGGGAAGTGGGTCCTGCCGGCCTTCGTCGACCTGCACGCACACCTCCGGGAGCCCGGGTACGAGTACAAGGAGGACGTCACCAGCGGCCTCGCCGCCGCCGCTGCAGGCGGCTACGCGCACGTGTGCGTGATGCCCAACACGAAGCCCGTGAACGACACGCGCGCCGTGACCGAGCTGATGCTCCGCCGCGCCGCGGACTTCGATGGGCCGAGGCTCCACCCGATCGCGGCCATCACCGTCGGGCAAAAGGGGGAACAGCTGACCGAGATGGCCGATCTCCGCGACGCGGGCGCGGTCGCCGTGAGCGACGACGGCGTGTGCGTCATGTCGGCGTCCGTGATGCGGCGCGCGCTCGAGTACGCGCACGTGTTCGGCATGCCCGTGATCCAGCATTGTGAAGATCACACCCTGACGGTCGACGCCGACATGAACGAGGGCGCCGTCGCGACTCGACTCGGGCTCCGCGGGTGGCCGAGCGTCGCCGAAGACGTCATCCTCGCGCGCGACGTGCTCCTCGCGGAGTACACGCAGTCGAAGTATCACGCGGCGCACCTGTCGACACTCGGCGCGGTCCGCATCATGCGCGAAGCCAAGAGCCGCGGCTTGCCGGTGACCTGCGAGGTCACGCCGCACCACCTCCTGCTCACCGACGCAGCCGTCATCGGTTACGACACTGCCTGCAAGGTGAACCCTCCCCTTCGTGGCGAAGAAGACGTCGAAACCCTCCGGAAGGCGCTCGCCGACGGCACCATCGACGCCATCGCGACGGATCACGCGCCCCACTCGCGCCTCGAGAAGGACTGCGTGTTCTCCGAAGCGAGCCCAGGAATGATGGGCCTCGAGCTGTGCTTCGGGCTTATCGGCGAGCTCGTTCGGGACCAGACGCTGTCGCTTGCCCGCTTCGTGGACGCCCTCTCCACGCGCCCCGCCCGGATCGCCGGCCTGGATGCTCCTTCGCTCGCGGAGGGCCGCGAGGCGAACCTCGTCCTCGCGGACCCCGACCTTGCCTGGGTCCCCGAGATGAGCTCGCTCCGCTCCAAGAGCCGAAACACGCCGTTTCTCGCCAGGGAGATCCGGGGCCGCGTGCTCCTGACCGTCGCAGGCGGTAAGGTCGCGTTCGAAGCTGGAATTTAACCCAACGACGAGCTCATGACGACGGAAACGACGCGACGCAAAGCCGCTCTGGCCCTCGCCGACGGCACCATTTTCGAGGGTTTCTCGTGGGGAGCGGAAGGCTCGGCCACGGGTGAGGTCGTCTTCACGACGGGGATGACCGGGTACCAAGAGGTGCTGACGGACCCGTCTTATTGCGGGCAGATGGTGACGATGACGGCCCCGCACATCGGCAACACCGGCATCAACGCGGAGGATCCGGAGAGCCGCGACGAGAAGCCTCAGGTTGCGGGTTTCATCGTCCGCGCGCCGAGCCCCCTGACGTCCAGCTGGCGCTCCCGCGAGTCGCTCGACGATTATCTCTCCCGGCACCGCGTCGTCGGTATCAGCGGAGTGGACACGCGTCGCCTGACGCGCTTGCTCAGGGACCATGGCTCTCAGAACGGATGCATCGGCACCGAAACTCCGTCGACCCTGGTCGACCGGGCGCGCGCCGCGCCCAGCATGGACGGGCTGGATCTCGCCTCGCGAGTCACTCCGAAGGAGGCGTATTCGTTCGGCGAGACGCGCGGCGTATGGGCAGTACCGTTCATCCCCCTGTCCGGGGCCGCCGCGCCGGAGGAGCGAGAGCGCCCCTGGCACGTCGTGGCCATGGACTTCGGAGCGAAGCGCAACATTCTCCGCTGCCTCGTGGACCTCGGGTGCCGCGTCACGGGCGTCCCGGCATCCACGTCAGCCTCGCATATTCTCTCCCTGAAGCCGGACGGCATCTTCCTGTCGAACGGCCCGGGAGATCCAGCGGCCATCGACTACGCCGTACGCACCATTCGCGAGCTCCTCGGAAAGAAGCCCATATTCGGCATCTGCCTCGGGCATCAGCTGCTCGGGCTCGCGCTCGGCGCGAAGACCTACAAGCTGAAGTTCGGCCACCGCGGCCTGAACCAGCCGGTGAAGGATCTGGAGACGGGCCGCGTCGAGATCACCACGCAAAACCACGGTTTCGTCGTGGACGTGGCCTCGATCGGGAAGCGCGCGATCACCACGCATCTGCACCTCAACGACGGCACGAGCGAGGGTCTCGCCGCGCCGGACGCGCGCGCGTTCAGCGTGCAATACCATCCGGAAGCCGCCGCAGGACCGCACGACGCGCTCTACCTGTTCCAGAGATTCGCGAGCGCGATGGCGGAGTGAGCCCCGACCCGGATGCCGAAAACGATCCACTTCGTCAGCCTGGGCTGCCCCAAGAACCGGGTCGACACCGAGGTCATGCTCGGCGTCGCGGAGCGCGCCGGTTACCGGCACGTCGACGACGCCGCGAGCGCCGAAGTCATCGTCGTGAACACGTGCGGGTTCATCGACGCGGCGAAGAAGGAGTCGATCGACACGATCCTCGAGCTCTCCGCGCACAAGAACGACGGCGCCTGCCGGCATCTCGTCGTCGCGGGTTGCCTGAGCCAGCGTTACTCGGGAGATCTCGAGAGGGAGATGCCCGAGGTCGATCACTTCCTCGGCTCGAGCGACATGCTGAAGCTCGAAGGAGTGCTCGCGGGAAAGGCGGACCGCATGCTCGTCGGCAATCCCGCGGATTGGGTGGTGAGCGCGACCGACCCGCGGCTCGTGAGCACGCGCGGCGCCGCCGCGTACCTGAAGCTCGCAGAAGGCTGCAACCGAAAATGCTCGTTCTGCGTGATTCCCCAGATCCGCGGCAAGCAGCGCTCGCGATCGCCGACGACGTCGTGGAAGAAGCCCGCCGTCTGGCGGACTCCGGCGTGCTCGAGCTGAATCTCGTGTCCCAGGACACGGTCGCCTACGGCCGCGACCTCGACGACGGGGTGTCGCTACGAGACGTCGTTCGTCGCGTCGCCGACGTTCCGGGCATCCGCTGGGTGCGAATCTTCTACCTCTACCCGGAGAAGCTCGACGACGCGCTCATCGATCTCCTCGCGAATCATCCGCGCGTCGTTCCGTACGTCGACATGCCGCTCCAGCACGCCGCCGACGGCATGCTGCGGCGCATGCGTCGCGGTCATGGCGGCAAACGCCAGCGAGAGGTCGTCGAGCGGCTCCGGACGGCGGTCCCCGGGCTCGTGTTCCGGACGGCCTTCATCGTCGGACACCCGGGCGAGACGGACGCCGAGTTCTAGGAGCTCGAAGAATTCGTGAGGTGGGCGGAGTTCGATCGCGTCGGGGTTTTCCATTATTCCGACGAACCCACGGCGCACAGCTTCGAGATCGACGGCAAAGTGCCGCGCCGCACGGCCATCGCCCGCGCGCGAAAGCTCATGAAGCTCCAGCGCGGGATCAGCAAGAAAAAGAATCGCGCGCTCGTCGGAAAGCGGCTCGACGTGCTCGTCGAAGGGCCCAGCGAGGAGAGCGAAGTCGTCTTCGTCGGACGCCACGCGGGACAGGCGCCCGAGATCGACGGCTCGGTCTTTCTCTCCGGCGGCGAAGTGCGCCCCGGCGAGATCCGATCGGTGACGATAACGCGCGCGACGGACTACGACCTCCTCGGCGAGGTCGACGATGACGGAGACGCGCCCGCGCCGCGAGTGACTCCGCGCGCGCTCTCGCTCGTTCACCATGCCTCCGACGGACGGCGCGTGACGCTTCGAACCGTGCCGTAGCTCCCATCGACCTCGCTGACGGGGAGAGGATGGATATGGGCCGACCGCATCGGTTTACGTCATCGATCGGCGCCCGCGTCCCGCCCGCCATCGAGTGGCAGGGTTTCACCAGGAGCGGTTTCTATCTGGAAGATCGTCGTATCGCTCGCACTGTTGCCCACGTCGTACCAGAAGACGATCGAGTCGCCGTCGCGTGCAGAAATCACCAGATCGTAAGAGGTTACGTTGGCCTGGCCGTAGATGAGCGAGGTCCGCGCATCCTGGACGATCACACTGCCTTCGACCGGCAGCGTCCCTTGAAGACGATATTGCTCCGCACCCACCTGCGTGATCTCGGGTACCTCGGGCGGCGGGAGCGGCAAGGTGGGGCTGATACAGCTCGTCGCCATCACGCTCGCCGTCGCGAACGCGAGCAAGAGCCGTCGCGAGAGGCGCCACATCGCTCGGAACGGTAGCATGCGGCGTGCCGGCGGGTTCGACCGCACGCTCCGCGGATCCCTCAGGCATTCCCTCGTGTTAAGAGAGACCATATGGGACCCGCTACGGCGGGCGTTGTCGCTAATCGAAAACCGCGTTGTCGTCAGAACCAACTCAGTTGGCGTACCGGCGGTCATTCCTGAGGCTGCTCGGCCCCTTCCCCGTCGTCGCCTTCGCGGCCTGGCTCGCGGCGCCGCGCAGGCCGGCGCTCGAACTTGGGCCCGGCGGCAGGTCCCCCGCCCTCGTTGCCGATCTGCAGGCGCTACACCTCGAGACCGCCGCGAGCGACGTGCACTGGATCGATGCGTCCGTCGGCGCGCTGGCATCGCGGTTCGTCGAGGCCCGCGCCGTCGTGCGCGCGCGGCGTCCGGGCGAAGCGTGGGACATCTATCTCGCCCGGACTCGGCTCTCGCCGGAAGGCGCCTTGCTCGAAACCAGCGCCATTTCGAACCTCACGCGCACGTCGGTCGCGAGCGAAGCGTCGCTCGTGACGGAAGGCGAACACGCAGCATGGACGATCGGTGACGCGGCGCGGACGTACCGCGTCGAACTCGTAGACTTGCACGGCGAGCCGCGGCCCTCGGGCCCGGACTGGACTCGTCTCGGACGGGTGCAGCACGCGATCTCCAACCTGCAAGGAACAGGGCAACTCTCGGGCGTCGGATATCGGTCGTTCAAGCTGGATCCGGCAGCGCAACGGCTCACCCTCGGGTTCGAGGGGGAACGGCTCATCGTCTTCGCGGACGGTCACCGCATCTCGATTCCGTTCGACGCGCACGCACCCATCGACGGCCTACGATACCTGCGCGAAGACGACCGCGAGATTGCACGACCCGGCAACCTGATCACATGGGCCGTCGATCGAGCGCGGGCGCTATCCTGGTTCGGCGACGAGCGCATGCAGTTCACCAAGGCGATCGCTTATGCAGCCCTCGACCGGGTCGATCGCGCCATCGGAGCCGTGCACGAAGCGGCGGCGCAAGAACCGGACGCCGAAGAACTGGGCGGCGACGCGGCGCCAGCCGTGCACGCCGATCCCGACAGCGGGTTTCCGCCGGGAGCCATCACGCCGCCGCTGGCCCCTCCGCTTCCGGGGGAAGGTCGATGGTTTCTGCTCGACCACGATCCCTACGTGCGCACGACACCCGGCGTCCCGGTCCCCCTTGCCACGACCTTCATCCGCCCCGACGGCGCGCGCCCGGATTCGCTCGTCTACGTGATCGCATGGGATCCACGCCAGGTGGATCTCGACGTCGTGGCAGGAACGGAAGAGCCGCAGAGCGCGACCGGCGAGACCGGAGACGGCCTGATTCCGAGGAAGCCAGGAACCATGTCGCACCTCATCGCCGCGTTCAATGGGGCGTTCCAGTCCACGCACGGCGACTTCGGCATGATGGACGACGGGGCGATCGTGGTCCCGCCGAAGCCCTTCGCGGCGACGATCGCGAGACTCGATGATGGCGCGACCGGGTTCGGAACCTGGCCGAAGGACCTCACGATCCCCGCAGGGATGACGTCATTCCGCCAGAATCTCACGCCGCTCGTCGCCGACGGCAGGTTCAACCCATACAATCGAGACTGGTGGGGCGGTGTCCCGCACGACTGGGAAGACGAAACTCATACGGTGCGAAGCGGGCTCTGCCTGACCAAGGAAGGGTTCGTCGAGTACTTTTACGGAACCAACATCGATCACGTGCACCTCGGCCGCGCGATGCTCGCGGCGCGCTGTGACTACGGCGTGCATCTCGACATGAACCAGGGTCACACCGGGCTCGAGGTCTACCGCGCCGATCTCGCGAAGAATCTGCCTCCGTTACCCGACAAGCTGGATGGTCACTGGCAGGCGGAAGGAGACGTGAGCGGCATGCCGGGCTGGAGGTTTCGCGGCCGGCGGCTCATCCGGAACATGCAGCTCATGCATTTCCCGCGATACATCCGGCGAGGGGCTCGCGACTTCTTCTATCTCACGGTGCGGCCCTTGCTGCCCCTCGCCCCACTCACGGGCCTTTCGCACGAGGGAGACGAGGGCACGTGGAAGGTCCGCGGGCTGCCGCAGCACGGGTTTCCTTACGCGATTGCCACGACGTCGGTTCGTCCACTCGAGGGCAGGCCAGAGACCAAGGTGCGGATCGTCGCCATCGACACGAAACAACTGCGGCTCGCCTCGACCGACGCCAGCGACCTCGTACTGTCGCTGGACCCGATCCACCCGGCCGGGCCTGCGCAGTCGTCGCTTTGGTTCACGGCGAGCGGTGGAGTGCTCGGGAAATCAGCGCCTTCTCCGACGGCCGTTCGCGTCGCGACAGGCTCGCTCGATCCCGCCGGCGCCGTGGCCGCGGCGCTGGGTGTCGATCCGGACGGGATCATCCTTTATGCGGAGGTCGCAACGGCGCCGGATCCCGCTCGTGACGGGGCGATGCTCGGCGGAGTATTGGCCGCGGAAGGCTGCACGGGTCAACTGTTCCTGTCCTCGGCCATGGGGCTCGCCTTGGGCGGCTCGCGAGATCTCGCGGATCATCCCGTCCGGATCGTTCCGGGGTCGCTCCGATTTGCGCGCGGCCCCGTGGCTGGGAGCCGACGGATCTTCCCGGAGACCCCGATATTGCCGCCCGAACAATGGATGCCGCTGCAGCGCCAAACCCGCTGGTTCCCCAAGGAAGCGACGAGCGCAGCCAGTTCTCCGGCGGCGCCGGCGGCCCCGCCGTGACATTTGTTCTCAGAAATCCTGGTGTTTTGCCAGGAGCGACGTAGATCTGCGATCCTACTCGCAATGACTAATCCCTGGAGTTAAGCTTCGGGTTCTTCGTGTTTCGGCGTGGCGTCCGCTACGCTTGACCGACCAGCTGGTTCATTCGCCTGAGACCATTCCTGCCGCCATGCGTGAAAAGGGCAGCTCCGACCTCGACATCTTCCAGGGCCTCACGAAAGGGCCCGGTACCGCGGCCGCCAATGCACCCGCAGCGGCTCCCGCGCCTCCCCCTCCCGTGAAGCAGAAAACACTGCTTGGACTGCAAGCCCCTGGTTTCCCGGCAGCTAACCGTGGAGGAGTCGCACCGATTCATTCCGCGCCGCCGGCCATGCCCAGCCGTGCTGCGAGCTTGCCCCCTCCCCCGCCGCCATCGAGAGGAAACGGTCCCCCTCCAATGGCAAGCGGCGTTGGAAGTGCGCGCCCAATGTCCACATCCGGCGTCTCCATGCCGCCGGCCAAAGCTCCCGCCGGCGCCCCCGCCGCCGTCGACATGGACTGGGACGACGAAGACGAGCAGACGACAATCTACGACAAGATGGGCGAGGGGGATGGGGCTCGTTCCCTGCTGGAGGGAAGTGCGCCCCCACCGGCTCCGTTACCGGCCGCGGGGATGCCGGCTCCGTCGATGCCGCCAGGTCGTATTCCTGCGCCGGCGCCTCCGACGCGACAGAATCCACCGAGCGCCTGTCGCGGTGCCCCCTTCAATCTCACAGCCCATGCAGCAGGCGGCCCCGATGCCGCAGATGCTGGGCGCGGATCGGCGCTCGAGCATGTTCACGGCGATCGGTGTGGCCGCTGCCGTCGCCCTGGTCGTTGGCGCTTTGCTACTCGTCCTTTGGCCGCGTGCGGGCTCCCTCGTCGTGACGGTGTCGGGACCCGGCAATAAGCCTCTGGACGCCGTCGAGATCATGGTCAACGGCGAGAAAAAGTGTGCGAGTTCGCCGTGCACGATCGAGGGACTGAAGGCGGACACCTATTACGTGCGTGCGCACGCGGCCGGATATCAGGCCATGGCGGATCTCGCTGTCGCCGTGGCTGGGGGCGGCAGGGCCGTGCAGAATCTCACGCTCGTCCGAGCGCTCGGCACGGGCATCAAGGTCATCGGTGAAGGTACCGGGCTCAAGCTCTACGTCGATGGCCGCGAAATCGGCCCGCTCCCCCAGGAGATCAAGGACATGGATCCGGGGGAACATCTCGTCCGCGTCGCGGGCAGCGATCGATTCGAACCCTTCGAAAAGCGGGTCACGGTCGAGGCCGAGCAGATGCAGACGATTGGACCGCTGAAACTTCGTGTCCTCAAGGGCCTGGCCACGATCGTTCCCGGCGCCGGCGCCGACGGAGCCAGGGTCATCCTCATCAGCGGGTCCGATCGACGGACCCTGCCGAGATTGCCGATCACGCTCGATATTCCAACGAGTGAACCGCACACGCTCGTCGCAACGCGACGCGGATACGAACAGTTCAAGCTACCGATCCTGTTCGACGACGGCGAGGTGGAAAAGACGTTCGAGGTTGCCATGGCGCCGATCGGCAGCGGAGGCGGTGTCTCTCCGTCACCGATGGTTCAGACGTCTGCACCCTCGCCGCGCACGTTCACGCCGGAGCCCACATACACACCGGCGCCCGTCAGCGCGGCCGGCCCTGGGACGCTCAACATCAACTCGATTCCCATGTCGACCATCATCCTGGACGGGCGTCCCCTCGGTCAAACACCGAAGGTCGGTCAACGTGTCTCGGCCGGGACGCACACGGTCGTGTTCATGAAAGACGGCACGCGAAAGATCGCCTCGGTCTCCGTGAGCTCGGGGCAGACGAAAACGGTGGCGGTCCGCTTCTGACCTCACTCCGTCGAGGGGTCGACCTGAGCGGCCCAGTCGCGGAACGTCGTGGCGCACGTGGCCTTCGCAGCGGGGGCCGCCCCCGCACAGGCAGCTGTATCCACGCTCGGCCCGAGGATGAGCATCATGTCCTTGGAGATGAATGGAAGGTCGCCCTTCCACACCGCCCGAAACATGTCCTTCCGGCGCAGCTCCAGATCTCGTTCTCGCTCGCCCAGTTTTTCTCGCAAGAAGCCGAGAGCTAGTTTTTCGACGTGCGGATCGTCCGTGACGGCGAGCAACCGGCGCATCGACTCGATCGCCGCCTCGCGCTCACCCACGCGTTCGAGCAGAGGCCCGGCCGTCACGCAGTTGTACGGGACGTTCGCGTTCTTGTCCGTCAGCTCGCACGCCCGCGCGAGAACCTTCGCCCCCTCGAGCCTGAACGACTCCCTGAGCTTCGGATCGGCAAGCTGCATCGGCGCGAGGTACGTCAGATATTGTCCCGCCGTCAGCCAGAGCTCCGTGTCATAGGGTAAATTCCGCATCCCCCGTTCGAGGATCTCTCGCGCCTTCAGGTATTCCTTGAGACGGGGTGGCTCGGGAGCCATCACGAGCAGTGTGTCCGCGAACCGATAGGGCTCCCGAAAGGTCGGGTCGAGCGCGTTGATCGTGTCGAGATATTCTCCTACGAACTCGAACCGTCGGTTCTCCTGAAAGTGCAGGCCGTAAGAAACGAGGACGCTCGCGAAGAGGGCGCCGGCAAGCGCAGACCGGTAGCCGAGGCTCGCGACGACCATGTCTTCGGGCGGGGCCAGTGGGTACACGTCCGACTTGACCCGCAACCGATGGAACCTCTCGGCGGCCACGGGTCGGACCAGGCCGACGACGAGCGCCGCCGCACCGATGACTGCGTACGCCGGCGCGGCCCGGCGGAACGCGTGTGGAGCGCTCACTCGACCTCGCGCCACGACTCCAGTGGCTTCACGGTCGGCTCGGCTCCGTCGCGCGACTCACCGGACACCTGGAACGTGCTGAGCAGGCCGTCACCATCGAGATCGCCGTGCGCCGTTGCCTGGAACGTGGCGACGCCGGGCGCGTTCCGGCTCTCGAATTCGAAGCTGTACGAGTGCGCCACATCGAATGAAAAGTCGAGCTCGCGCCAGGTCGGTGCGTCCCAGGTGCCGGGCGGATCTACCATCGGCACTCCTCTCGCGACGTGTTCGGGGGTCAGTGGGACGGACTCCGGATAGGCTTCCGCCGCAGGTTTGGCCGCCGCAAGCGCCGTCGCGTGCGCGGAGATGCGCGAGAGACCATCGATCGGCTCCGAAAGCCGTGACGCATGCAGATTGGTGAAGAATGTCGGGATCGCGACGGCCAGGACCGACCCAAGAATGGAAACCCCCGACGCGGCTTCGAGTGGACTCAGCGGGCGCACGCCACGTAGCCTATCACCGGTCTCTCCGTTCGGAGCGCTCGAGAAGTCCAAAATGAAAAACGCCCCGGGCCGTAGATGCCCGGGGCGTCTTCCACTCGAGAGGGACGCTTATTCGTCCGGTTGGCTCTCGAGAATGTTCGGGGCGATCGTGACGACGAGCGTGTTGTTCGTCGAGTCCTTCTGGATCTGCCCGAGGAGCGTGAACGATGACAGGATGGTGTTGCCATCGAGGTCGCCTTGAGCTCCCGCGGTGAAGATGTCGTTGGCCGCGCCGAGCGTGCCCGATGAAGTGTACGAGTACATGTAGTACTGCGGATCCTGCATCGTGAACTTGACGCACGTCCAGCCGCTCGACTGATCGCCAGTCGACCACTCGCTCGGCTGCGACTGGTACTTCTTCCCCTGGATATCGGCCGCAGCGTTGGGAACGGTGGTCGTCGACCCACCACAGAGGTGATTCGTGACGCCAGTGCTGGCTCCCATTCCCAGCACCGCCGCGGACATTCCTTCACGGTTGTACGCAGCGGCAGCGTCCTTCGCCATCTGACCGATGCTGTTCCGCGCCTCCGCCGTCTTCGAGTTCAAGATGTACTTGCGGACACCGTAGATGGCGAGTGCCGCCAGAACGCCGATGATCGCGACCACGATCATCAATTCGACCAGTGTGAATCCTCGCTTGCCCTTTATCGCACGCATTTTTCTTTTCTCCTTCGGTGACTGGGTGGGTCTCTTGCTTCCTTGCGCCGGCGGGCCACCCATTCACCCGCACTGCGTTTCCAAACTCTGCCGGCAGAGCGCCGGAGAAACGTTACTCTTGCTTGATGTAGACCTCGTTGGTCAGACTGTGACTCATCACGTAAGTGTCGTTGTCGCCGCTGCCGTCGAGGTCCGCCCTGGCAAGCGCCACGTACGTCCACTGGGACGCCGCGCCGGAGAGGCCGAACGCCGAGTTGGACTTGCCGAGATCCGTCGGGAGCGTGGGGATGTTGGAGCCCGGGGCAACTGCGACGCAGGCGTACTCGAACAGGACGGGGCCGTCCGGTTGAACGCCGAGCGTCGCCCAATTCTTCGCCGCCGTGCTCGTACCACCTCCCCATTGCACTTTCGTGGTTCCAGGACCGCCCCCCGACGGCCACGTCGGATACCAGTTCGACTCCGCGGCAAAGTCGCTGGACACGTCCAGATAGACGAACGTCTCTCCCTTGAACGCCTCCTCGGCGCTCTTGATCGTCGTCATCATGGCCGTTGCCTCCCCAGTCTTCGACGCCATGATGTATTTCCGGACGCCGTACACCGCGAGCGTGGCGAGAATGCCGATCAGGATGACGACGGTCATCATCTCGATGAGGGTGAACCCTCGAAGGCTGGAGCGAGATTGGGAGACGATCACGACCACGGCACTGGTCGGAAGCAGCCCCCGTGCCAACGCGGCCGAATCGATTGCCTACATCGCCATACCGCCGTCGTTCGCGACGATTCGTCCGCTCCGAGCGCGAGTGGACGGCTCAAGTGACAAAAATTGTCAGCGGCAGGGGCGAGCGACCGACAATCTCCGCCACCCACACGGGAGCAGCGCCGCGCAGGGGTGCGCACAGACCGCGGCCGCACGTCAGGCGCCCTATTCGCCGTCGTTCTCGTGGTAAACGTCCGCGCGAACGCTCGACGCCAGGAACTTGGAATACACCTGATCGCCGTTCGCATCGGCGATCGCCTGAATGACGTACCAGTGCTCGGTGTTCGTAGGCCATCCACTCCACCCCGTCGGCCTCGCGAGGGAGTCCGGTTCCGTCATCACCTGGGAAGGGGGGCCCGCCGTCACCATGAAACTGAACTCGGTTGGACCCGGGATCGTCGGATTCAAGAGCTTCCAGCGACAATCATCCGTGTCGGGCAAGGGGATGCCACACACACCCGTGTTGTAGAAGGCGTGTTTCGTCAGAACCGAGGAATTGTGCCCCGACGTGGCGGGGTCCGTGCCCGGAAGCACCGGGTACCAGCTCGACGTCCGTGTGACGTTCAGGTACATCAAGTTGTCGGCTTTCCAGCGTTCTTCGGCCGCACGAATGCTCTGGATCATCGCCAATGCATCCGCGGGCTTCGAATCCATAGACATACTTGCGAAAGGAGGTGACCCCGATCACGCTCAGAATGCTCATGATGACCACGACGACCAACAGCTCGACCAGCGTGAAGCCACGCACAGCCGCGCGAGGACGAACTCGGCCTCTCATGAAGTTGCTAGCAAGCATGCGAAACGCGTTCCAACTTGTCGAACGATAGCACCCCGGACGTCGCGGGCCGAAAATCGGAGCAATCCGGAAGGGGCGGAGGCCTACTGATTCGCCGGGTCTAGCCCACTCTCCCCTACATCATCGGTGTCGACGTCGAGCCCATGTTTTTCGAGGCGGTAGCGAAGGGATCGAAAGGTGATACCGAGCAACTTCGCGGCGGCAGTGCGCAGCCCGCCGGTGCGCTCGAGCGCATCGACGAGGAGTCGTCGCTCGAGCTCGTTGAGGACTTCGTCGAGTAAACAGCCCTCTGCAGGGAGAGTCGCGAAGGAATGGGACGCGGAAGCGGCCATACCGCTCACCTCGCGTGGGAAATCGCCGAGACCTATCGTACGCGCACTCGCCAGGGCGACGGCGCGTTCGATCATGTTCTCCAGCTCACGAACGTTGCCGGGAAAGGCGTAGCGCTCGAACGCCCTCAGGGCATCCGGACTGAGCGAAGAGACCTCCTTTCCCATCTCCCGGGTGTAACGGTGAAGAAACCGTTCCGTCAGAATCGCGATGTCCTCGCGTCGTTCGCGAAGCGGGGGCAGCTCGACCCTGATCACGTTGAGGCGATAGTAGAGGTCCTGCCGAAACTTCCCGGACGACACGTCGGCTTCGACGTCCCGGTTCGTGGCGGCGAGGAGACGTACGTCGACGTTCACCTCGGTCGTCGCCCCCACCGCCCGGACCTTCTTCTCCTGAAGCACACGCAGGAGCTTGACCTGCAAGCTCGTCGGTAGCTCGCCAATCTCGTCCAGGAGAACGCTGCCTCCCTCGGCATTGCGGAAGATGCCGGCGTTCTTCGCTGTCGCACCGGTGAACGCCCCCTTCTCGTGGCCAAAGAGTTCGCTCTCCATCAGGGCTTCGGGAAGCGCGCCGCAGTTGACGACGAGGAACGGCTTTCCGGCTCGCTCGGATTGCTCGTGAATCGCGCGCGCGATTCGCTCCTTTCCGGTTCCGCTTTCCCCCGTGATGAGCACGGTGGTCCGTGTCCTTGCGACCCGACTCACCAGGTCGAGCACCGCCCGCATCGCGGGGCTCCGCCCGACGACCATCGAGTCGTCGCGAGCCTCGTATTGCGCGCGCAGACGCGCGTTCTCCTCACGGAGAGACCGCTTTTCGAGCGCCTTCGTGACGAGCGCCGCAAGCTCGAGCGGATCGAAGGGCTTGGTGACGAAGTCGTACGCGCCGTTCCGCATCGCGACGATGGCATTATCGACGGACGAGTGCGCGGTGATGAGGATGACCTCCGTTGAGCTCGATCGCGCCTTCGCCGCGGCGAGTACGTCGAGGCCCGTCCCGTCCGGCATCGCGAGGTCAGTGAGCACGACGGGGAATGGCTGCGGGCTCTGCGCGATCGCCTCGAACGCGAGCCGCGCGCCTGGAGCCGAGATCACTTCGTGCCCCTCGCGGCGGAAGAGGATCTCCAGCATTTGCCTGAGCGCGGGTTCGTCGTCGACGACCAGCAATCGATTGGGTTGCGAAACGAGCGACTCCATTCTCGGCGAAATCGAAGCGGGACTCCGGTCCGGAAGATCTCGGACCTCGCCCTGAGGCGGAACATACTCGAGTTTCGGAGCTCGGAGGGGTGGCAGTGACCCAGATCCGTTGTACGACTCGGGTCGTGGCGAACCGCACGCCAGCCGACGTGCGCCTCGGCGCAAAATGGACTGTCGCTCAGGAGTTCAAGAATTTCTTCATCGTGTGCGCCGTGCGGGCTGGCCTGATCATCAGCGGATCGCCTTCCCGAGCGCGTCCTCCTCGCGGTGGGACGTGGCCTGGGACGCCTCGCTCGAGTGCTCTTCGGCGACGCGCGAAGGATCGCAGTTGAAAACGCCGTGGAGGCTCTTGCGCCCGAGGATGCGGCCATCGTCGCGCGCACTTGCTTCGAGCGCGCCGGGCAAAATCTGGCAATCTCGCTCCTGCTCCGTCGCAGACGCACCCGAGCCCTCGACTGGGTCGAGGTGCCGGACTCTTCGCGTGCTTGCCTCGTTGACGCCTTGGCGCGCGGGCGCGGCGCCATCTTCGTGTGCGCACACCTCGGTCCGTTCGAGCTCGTGCCAGCCGCCCTCGCTGAACTCGGCATCGCTCCGACCATCGTCGTTCGTGAAAGCTACGACCCTCGATTGGACGAGTGGGTCGACGCTCATCGTCGAGCTCGCGGAGCGCAGGTGATCCACCGGGGCGACAGCGGGGCTGCCGCTGGCATCGTCCGCGCACTCCGCGCCGGACGACCAATCGGTCTCCTTCCAGATCTAGGGGGCCGCGTTCCGTCGACTGCAACGACCTTCCTCGGTTCAACCGTCGCCTTCCCTATTGGTCCCGCCCATTTGGCATGCCGCCTGGGCTGCCCCCTGGTGGTCGGAACACTGGTGTCGCGTTCCGGGCCCGGGGTCGGTACCCTGTCCTTCGAGCTTCGAATCCGCGAGCTCGACACGGACGCTCCCCTCACCGAACTGACGCAACGCATTGCGCAAGCCCTGGAATCGGAGATCCTGCGCGTGCCCGAAGAGTGGCTTTGGATGGCAAACCGCCGCCGGCTGGACCTCCAGCACGACGACCAGCGCGAGCCCGTGGAGAAGCTCGCCGCGGGCCTCGAGATCTCCCCCGGGGAACAATCTGCTCGAGTAGTGTTATCGTTGTCGGCTAATTCAAGATCCGCATGACGGGAAACGCGCCTGGGAGTCGAGATGTGACACAGGGCGAACAGGGCAAGGCGACTTACACGCCGACGCTTATCGCAACGGTGAACGTGCGTGCGCTCCCGATTGGCCCGCTCGAAGCCTTCGTGCTGTCCCGGGTAGACGGGCAAGCCACGGATGCCGGGATCGCGCTGGCGACGGGGCTTGCCGTCGCGGAGGTCGAGGCAACGCTCTCTCGACTCGCGACGCTGGGCGCCGTCAACTACCGTGACCCTCGGCCATCCGGGACGAACCCCACTCCACCGACTCAGGCGGGCGAGCTCTCGGGAATGCACGAGCGGATCCGGGATCCGGCGATCATCGACGCGTCGCCTCATCCCTTCGTCGACCGCACGGAACTCGACGAGCCAGCAGACCTCGATCTGGACCGGAAACGCCTCATTTTGGAGACTTACAAGGCGCTTCCCGACTTATCGCACTACGAGGTCCTTCGGGTCTCGCCGTCCGCCGACAAGAAGGCCATCAAAGCCGCCTACTTCGAAGTCGTGGGCCTTTTCCACCCTGATAAGTACTTCGGTAAATCGCTCGGCTCCTTCAAGCTCAAGCTCGAGAAGATCTTCACGCGGGTGACCGAGGCGCACGACACCCTCTCGCGGCAGAGCCGCCGAGCGGAGTACGACAGTTACCTCGCCAGTCAACGCGCAACTCGCGCTCTCGACAACGTCGTCGACGAGAAAAGCGCCCGCGCGACGCTCGAGGACATTCGTCGTGAGATCGAGCGGAAGGCACTTGCAGGGGGCTCCGGCGAAAGGCCGAGCGCTCCCGCGGGTGCGGCACCGCCCCTGCCGGAAACAGGTCTCGTCCGAGACGGAATGACAGGTCCGCCAGAACCAAGGCGCCCGTCCTCCAACGACCCCGGGCGCGATCGTGGGCACCCTGTCCCGATCGAGTTTCGGCAAGCCGCGCCAGCGACAGCCGAAGAAAGGCGTCGAGCCCTTGCTCGAAAGCTCGGCGCGAGCGTCCCGCCCCCTGCACAGCGGGGAATCTCTTCTTCGCCGCCGCCAGCCCAGGGGCCATCGGCACAAGAGGTCGCGACGGAATCGTTGCGGCGACGGTACGAAGCTCGGCTGACTCAAGCCCGCGACGAGCAGGTCGGTCGCTACATGAAGCAGGCCGAACAGGCCATGACCAGCCGCAATCTCACCGCGGCCGCCAACGCCCTCCGCATCGCGGTGTCGCTCGCGCCGGAAAACAAGAGCTTGGGCGAGGAATACGAGCGAATAGAACGGCTGGCGAGTGCGGCCCTTAGCGACCAGTACCTCGAGCAAGCCCGTTATGACGAGCGCCGTGGCCACTACGCAGAGGCAGCTCAGGCCTACGAACGCGTGCTCCGAGGGCGGCCGAGTCCACACATCTACAACCGAGCAGCCCACTGCCTTCTCGAGGCGCGAGGCGACGCCAAGCGAGCCGGCGATCTGGCACGAAAGGCCGTCGAACTGGCACCCGCCGAGACCGCTTATAGAATAACGCTCGCGCGCGTCTACGCGATGGCGGGAATGGACCAGAGCGCGCTGGGAGAACTCGAACGGGCGCGCGCGCAGGACCCGAGCGATGATACGATCAAAGACTGGATCAAGCGCGTGAAACGCGGAGAGATCTAAAAAGGGCTACATGGAGCGCGTCATCGGCATCGACCTCGGGACGACCAACTCGTGCGTGGCGATCATGGAGGGTGAAGCGCCCGTCGTGATTCCAAACCGCGGTGGCTACAAGACGACCCCTAGCATGGTGGCCGTGACAGAAGCCGGAAAGCGTCTCGTCGGGCACATTGCGAAGCGGCAAGCCATCACGAACGCCGAGAGCACGGTCTACGCAGCCAAGCGATTGATCGGCCGAAAGTGGAACTCCCCTCAGGTCAAGAACGCACTCATGACGTCAAGCTACTCGATCGTCGAGGGACCTCATGACGACGTCCGCATACGCCTCCGCGACAAGGAGTACAGCGTTCCCGAAGTTAGCTCGATGATCTTGCAGGAAATGAAGGTCATCGCGGAGGATTACCTCGGGGAACCGGTGAACAAGGCGGTCGTTACCGTGCCGGCCTACTTCAACGACAACCAGAGGCAAGCCACCAAGGACGCCGGCGCGATCGCGGGACTCGACGTCATCCGTATCATCAACGAGCCGACTGCCGCGTCGCTCGCCTACGGGTTCGGCAAGAATATCGACAAGACGGTCGCAGTTTACGACCTCGGCGGCGGCACGTTCGACGTGTCCATCTTGGAGATTGGATCCCACGGTATCTTCAAGGTCATCGCGACCACGGGCGACACATTCCTCGGCGGAGAGGACTTCGACGCGCGCATCATCGATTGGCTCGTGCAAGGGTTCCAGGAAGAGCATTCGATTGATCTGAGGCAAGATCGAATGGCGCTTCAGCGGCTTCGAGACGCGGCGGAAAAAGGCAAATGCGAGCTCTCGAGCGTGAGAGAAGCGGAGATCAACCTCCCCTTCATCATCTCGACAGGCAGGAACGAAGCGCTCCACTTGCAGAAGACATTGTCCAGGGACACGCTGGAGCGGCTGACCGGCGATCTCGTCGAGCGCACGGTTTCAATCTGCCGGGAAGCACTCCAGGACGCGAGTCTGGGCACCGACGAGATCGACGACGTGATCCTGGTCGGCGGCATGACTCGGATGCCTTCCGTTCAGCACGCGGTCGCGGCTCTGTTCAAGAAGGAGCCGAACAAGAGCGTGCATCCAGACGAGGTTGTCGCTCTCGGTGCAGCGATTCAGGGCGCCGCGCTGACGGACGACAAGCGCGAAATGATCCTGCTCGACGTGACGCCGCATGCCCTCGGCATCATGACCTTCGGAAGTTACTTCGAAGAGCTCATTCCTCAGAACACGACCGTCCCAACGAGCCGCACCAAGGTCTTCACTACCAGCCGCGACAACCAGACAGCGGTGAAGATTCTCGTCATGCAGGGGGAAAGCAAGAAGGCCCACGACAACGAACTTCTCGGCGAATTCATCCTGACGGGTCTCCGCGCCGCACCGAAGGGCCACGTCGAGATCGAAGTCACCTTCGAGATCAACACGGACGGAATCGTCAGCGTCCACGCGAAGGATCTGGAGAATGGTCAGGCGCAGTCGATCCAGGTGACCGCCTCGAGCGGCCTCACCCAGGACGAGATCAGTCACATGATCGAGAACGCCCGCGACTATCTCGTCGAGAGACGCACTGACGAAGAATTCGAAAAAGCGAAGCAGGAAGCCGAAACTTTGATCTCCGAGATCGAACGAATGTTCCCGGAGGTCGAGAGGATCGTCGCGTCGAGCGATTTCGGACGCGACGCGATAAGCAAGGCGCGCAGCGTCCTGGAGAAGTCCCGCGACGCCATCCGAAAAAAGGAAGCGCAGGGCGTCCGGGAGCAGGTCGAGGGGCTCGCGCGTACGCAGCGGATGTTCAAAGGCGTAGTCTCGCGGGCACAATAGGATCGTATGAGCGCGCGACCAGTCTCGGAGATCGCCTGAAGTGGCCACGCGAGGGACCCCCCCACCTGCTTCGCGCCGTCCCGAGACGGCACCGATAGACGATAGCTGGGACGAGCTGGTCGTCGGCGCGCTGAGAAGCGAGAAGCCCGCCTCCGGTGCCGACGCTTTCGATCGAGCGACGGTTCCCACTTCACCCCCCGGCGCCTCCGGTCTTGAGCTCGACACGACGTCGGAGCCCCCACGAGCGTCACCCGGTGCACTTTCCCGGCTGGCACAAAATCCCACCAACGATAGGCGGAACACCGTCCCCGAACCGGTCATGGAGCGTTATCTGTCGCGCCTGGAGAGCGGGCTAGCCTCCGCCGCCTCGTCCCTCGAATCGGAGCGAGACTCGGAGCCAGTCAGCGGTGAGGCCGACCGAAACTCTCCGCTCGACCTGGTCGAGACGTATCGCCGCGCGACACAATCGCTACCGCAACCAACCGCTGACGGCCCCACCGATGGCGACCGCGCCGGGCGCGAGAGCGGCACTCTCCGCGACATGCAGGACCGGTACGCGGTCGGCGATTTCACCGGCGCCCTGGTGGTCGCCGAGAGCATCCTCGAGGCAAACCCCGAAAATCCGGACGCAAAGCGCTATGCGCAAAGCTGTCGCGAGGTTCTCACACAGATGTACGCCGCCCGCCTCGGACCGATGGACCAGGTCGCGGTCGTCTCCGTGCCGCAGGAGCAGATCACGTGGCTGTCCCTCGATCATCGGGCCGGTTTCCTTTTGTCCCTCGTGGATGGTGTTTCCTCGATCGAGGAGATCCTCGACGTCAGCGGGATGACTCGCCTCGACGCGCTCCGGATCATGTACACACTCTACCAGCAGAACGTGATCACGTTGCACCATTGAGGTAGCCCTGGGCCGCGCTACTCTCGCGCGCAATGTCCACCCTCTCGGCGTTGAGCCGCGTAGTCGCGGGGGGGCTCCTCGCCGTGTCGGGCGAGTTGGCGTTTTCTCGCGGCGCCCCCGCCCCGGTCTCGGCAACGTCCTTCGCGAACCGGCTCCCGATGCGAGACGAACGGCGCTCCGACGTCCAATCGTTACGTGACGCCGAACCGCCGCAGCAGGTGGGCGCTGCCTTCGACGACGACCGGAGCATGCCCCTGCACGCCGCGAAAGTCGCTTCGTACGTCATCGCCGCGCGCCTCGACGCGCTCGCGCACACCATCGATGGCCACGCGACGCTTTCATGGGTCAACGCGTCGAGCAGACCTGCAACCGAACTTTACGTTCACCTCTATCTGAACGCGTTCAAGAATAACCGCACCGTGTTCTTGCGTTCCCCCTTCGGCGCCGGCCGAAGCGGCCAGGGCGCGAGGACGTGGGGATTCATCGACGTGAAGAGCTTCGTCATCCGTGAACTCGGGAGTGGCGACCTCTGGCCTCACGGTGCCCATGACGACGACGACCCGAACGACGAAACGGACATCCGCGTCCCGCTCCCTAAGCCAATCGAACCCGGCGAGCACATCACGGTCGACTACGCGTGGTCGAGCCAGCTTCCGGAGGTCGTCGAGCGGACAGGGTACGTCCGCGACTTTTACATGGTCGGCCAGTGGTTCCCGAAGATCGCTCGACGAGAACCGGATGGCGTATGGGCGCACTTCCCCTTCAATGCGCAGAGCGAATTCTACTCGGATTTCGGCAGCTACGACGTCACCCTCGACGTTCCGGCAAACATGATTGTCGGCGCGACCGGTGAACGCGTCGCCGACGACGTCGTCGCCGATCGTAGACGCGTTCGCTATCACGCCGATGACGTGCACGACTTCGCGTGGACGGCATGGGCCCGCTTTCGCGAACGCGACCGAACCCTCGACGGTGTCGAGGTGCGCCTCCTCTACCCGCCCGGCAATGAAGCCAACGCCGACGCCACAGTCCTTGCCGTGGATCACGGGCTCCGTCAGTTCGGTGCCGCGTTCGGTCGCTATCCATACCCGACTCTGACCGTCGTTCACCCGCCGGTCTGGGCGCCCGCCGCTACCGGCATGGAATATCCGACGCTCATCACGACCGGATTTCCCTGGTACACCGCGTTCGTCTCGAGCCTCGTGGAACGTGTGACGCTCCACGAACTGGCGCACCAATGGTTCTACGGCCTCGTCGCGACCGACGAGCATTCGTGGCCCTTCCTCGACGAGGGCATCACCACGTATGCCGAATCGTCGGCCATGCGAACGCTCTTCGGCGGTGCGAGCGGATTTCGTGCGCCCGGAATCGCCATCGACGGCGACACGTACCTGCGGGGGCTTGCCATCGACGCCGGGCACGACGACGTCGTCGCGCGGCCCGCCGCGGACTTCGCGAACTTCGGCGAGCTCGGCGCACTCGTGTACGCACGCACGGGCACGATTCTCGAAACGCTGGCCCGGGTGTACGGACGCGACTCCCTACGTCGAGCGATCGGCCGGTATGCGCGGCGTTACCGCTTCGAACACCCGAACCCGAAACACCTCGTCGCGACGTTGCGAGAGGTGATGGGTGATGAACCCGCCGATTTCCTGAGCTCCGCACTCTTCGAGGGCGGCACCGTCGACTTCGTCGCGAAGGATCTGCAATCGCTACCCGCTCGTGACGCGGCCGGAGTCTTCGACGGACCCCGCGGCCGCGAGACGACCGCGCAGCACACGCATCCCGACGACTGGGCGTCCCGCGTGCTCGTTTACCGCCACGGGACACTGCGGGTACCGGTGGACGTGGAACTCTTTTTTGCCGACGGTTCCAAGACACGACGTCACTGGGACGGGCAGAGCCGCTTTCAGGCGTTCTCGGCTCGCGGCCGGAGTCCCCTCGTCGCAGCTCAAGTCGATCCGGACCAGCGAGTGCTGCTAGACGACGACCTCGCGAACAATGCCGTCGGAAAAGGCGCGCGCGCACGTGTCGTCGAACGTTCCCTCTACGCCGCAGAGCTCGCGTTCGGAGCCGTTGGCCCATGAAGGCGGCCTTCCGCGCCGAACTGCGTGGAGCGGTCGTGCTCTACGCCTTTCGCTTGCTCGCCGGGTTCCTCGTCGCTTATCCCTTCGCTCGTACGCTGACCTCGTTCGGGCCTTCGACCTCGCCGTACGGCGATCGCACGCTCTTTGCGCCTGGCGGATGGTTGCTCCTCGAAGCACTCCGTCTCGGCAGTCGTGCAGTGACGGCCTCGCTCGAAAGTGCGAGCGTCGCCATCGTGCTCTTGTCGATCGCCGGCCTCTTACCGCTCGCGTTCGTTGTTGGCCTGATTTCAGATCCTGGGGCGCGCGGAACGGACCTGGTCAGGCGAGCAACCGAGCGTTTTCCGATCCTGGCGTTCGTCGCGGGGGTGGTCATCCTGGTGCAGGCGCTGGTCGTCGTCGGCACCTCGGTTCTCCTTGCGCACGCGATCGTACCGCTGGGCACACTCTTCGATGAACCCGGCTCGGATCTTTGTCTCGCGCTCATCGCAGCCTCCGGGGCTGCAATGGCGCTTGGCGCCGGTGTCCTTCACGACGTCGCCAGCATAGCCGTCGTTCGGAATCGCGCTTCTGCCGGAGAAGCGTTGACGGCGGGCTTCCGGGCAATGGCCGTCAGACCCAGGTCGATCTTCTTCAGCTGGGGCAGCGCGGTCCTAGCCGCAGCCGCCGCCATCGGCGTTGCCGCGTGGCTCACTGGACGCATCGACGTCTCGCGCCCGGGAGTACTGCGCATTCTCGGCGTGCTTGCAACACACCAGCTCGCGGCCTTTGCGCTCGCGATCGTCCGCATGCGCTGGCTCGGCGACGCGGCGCGCGTGCTCGAAGGACCGCTCGGGGTCTGAGTCACGCGAGCGGTCTATGTCTTGGCGCGCACCGTCATTGCTTGCTTGTAGACCTGGACGTACCGGCGGGCGGGGCGATCCCACGACAAATCGAGCCGCATGACCCGGCGTCGGAGAACGGGCCATTCGGGGGACGCGTATGCCGAGAGGGCGCGATCGACGGCGCTCGCGACCCCCGACGGAGTGGCGTCCTCGAACAGAAAGCCGGTGCCGGTCTCCAGCGCGGCGTCCGCGTCCACGACCGCGTCCATCTGGGCTCCCCGGGCGCGGGCCACCGGAAGCGCACCGTACCGCTGAGCCGTCCGCGCGAGCGTTCCCGTTTCGTCGTACGACGCAGGAAGCAGCACGATATCCGCGGCCGCCGAGACGCGCCGGACGAGCGCCTCGTCCATGGCGCGCTCGATCACCAGACGCTCGCCGAATTCGCCGCGCAGGGCGTCGAGAGCCGAAAGGGGCCGAGGACTGCGGTTCAAAACGAAGAACGTCAGATCATTCTTGAAGAGTCCCTCTGCAGCTCGCTCAACGAGATCCGCCCCATCTTCATCCTCCACGATTGCAGCCACGAGCGGGCGGCTCGTCTCGAGCTCCAGCCCGCGGCTCCGAACGAGCTCCGTCTTCGAGCTCCCCTTGTTCGACGGATCTTCCGCATCGTAACGAGACCTCAGTGCGACATCCGTCGACGGATTGAACAGCGCATAGTCGAGCCCGCTCGGAATGCCGACGACCGGTGATGCGAGGCCCGCCGCGACGCGGCCGAGCGCACCGAAACGCATCGGATCCGAGAGGTCGCTGGCCACTGTCGTCGACACGGTCGTAACGGCGTGCGCCGCCCGTGCCCCGCATGCGAGCAGGCTGACTCCGCCCGGTTCGCGGCAGCTATCATCGACGTTCTCGAAGGAGAATTGTTCGACCTTCGCTGGCGCCACGACGCCGCGCCTTGAGCCGTCATGAATCGTCAGCACCGTCGCGACCGCGTTCGAGGAGCGGAGGACCGCTGCCGCCGCGCCAGCAGCGGGCCAATCGTGGAGGTGAGCCACGTCGAATGGCTCGCGCTCCGCGCGCTGCTGAACGAGCGCCGCCGACGCCTCGCAGAGAAACGCGAACCGCTCGGCGTTGTCGTCGTAGGACGCCTGCTCACCATAAATGCCGGCGCGATCGAACAGCGCCGGCGCGTCGAAGAGGACGAGCGACACGCCGGTCGGAAGCTGCGCGTCGTGGACGGTGACGTGTACGTCGTTGCGGAGTTTCAACGGCGTCAGCCGCCGGGCGGCGAGGAGTCCGCTCGACTCGAAGCCTGGGTAGCGCGGAACCGCAACCGTGACGCGGTGACCGAGCTGGCTGAGCGTCTTGCTCAGCGCGAACACGGCGTCCCCGGCGCGCGTCGCCCGTGCCTGAGGCGACAGTTCTGGCGTCACCATGAGGATTTCCATCGGGCCTCGTGTACCTCAGCGTCACCCCGAGCCGCAACCGAAGCCGCGGGAAACCCCTGGCTACCGCTGAAAAAGCGACTACCCTCCGCGCCTGATGGATGACCTGGTCCACAAGGCCGCGATCCTTCACGAAGCCCTCCCCTACATACGGCGGTTCCACGGACGCACGTTCGTGGTGAAATACGGGGGCCACGCAATGATCGATCCCGCGCTGAAGGAGAGCTTCGCGCGGGACGTCTGCCTCCTGCGCTACGTCGGAATTCAGCTCGTCGTCGTCCACGGCGGCGGCCCGCAGATCGACCTAACGCTCGAGAAGATGGGCATAAAGGCGCATTTCTCCGGCGGCCTGCGCGTCACGGACGATGCGACCATGGACGTGGTCGAGATGGTGCTGTCAGGGTCGGTGAATTCCGATCTGGTCGGACTCATCTGCAAGCAGGGAGGCCGGGCAATGGGCCTCTCCGGGCGCGACGACGCGTTCCTCCGCGCGAGGCGCATGCCGCAAATCGACGCCCAGGGGGACGACGGCGCCAAGGTGAAGGTCGATCTCGGCCGTGTGGGGGAGATCTCGCAGGTCGATCCGAGCTTGGTCAGGAACCTCATTTCGAACGGCTTCGTTCCCGTCATCGCCCCGGTTGCGATGGACACGGATGGACACGCTCTGAACGTGAACGCGGACTCGGCGGCGGGCCGCATTGCCGAGTCCCTCGGCGCGGCGAAGCTCATCCTGATGACCGACGTGGACGGGGTGAAGACGAAAGACGGCAGTTTTCTCTCGTCGCTCGGCGCGGCAGAGGCGTCGCGCATGATCGAGGACGGCACGATTTCAGGCGGCATGATCCCGAAGGTAGAGTGTGCTCTCGAAGCGGTGTCGAACGGCGTTGAGAAGGTTCACATCATCGATGGGCGGCGCCTCCACGCGATGCTGCTCGAGATTTTCACGGACAAGGGCGTCGGAACCGAGATCCACCATCGCTCGGGAGCCTGAAACCTTGGGGGTCCTGGGTCAGCCCGAGCGCCCCTGGAAGGCTGCGACGCGTCCCCCGGACGTCGAGGACGCTGCCATCGTCCGGGTATTTCGCGTGCCGCCCGAGGCGGCGGGCACCCGGGTGGACGTGTTTTTGAGCTCGCAGCTCCGGAACACGAGCCGGACGCGCGCAAAGCGCATCGCCGAGCGCGCCGTATACACGCTCGACGGCCGGAAGCTTCGGGGAAACGATCGGGTCCGCGTCGACGATCACGTCGCCGTATGGCGGCTTCCGCCCGACGAAGCCGACGACCCTGTTTCCCTCCCCGTCGTCTACGAGGACGAGCACCTGCTCGCGATCGACAAGCCGCCGATGCTCGCCGTGCACCCGACGGCAAGGCACCACAGGGCGACGGTGATCAAGCTGCTCCAGGCACGATTTCCGGCGCAGTTCTTCTCGCTCATCCACCGGATCGACCGCGAGACGAGCGGCGTCCTCCTTTGCGGCCGGTCGCCCGCCGCCGACCGAGCCTTCAAGCGGCTCATCGAAGATAGATCCATCGCCGCGTCGAAGTCCAACTCGCGCCCCGTGGGTCCGAAAATTCAGAAGACCTATCTAGCGATAACCTGGGGCATTCCCGACTCCGGCATCATCGACTTACCCCTCGAGCGCGATCCGACGAACCCGCTTCGCGTGAAGATGCGCGTCGCGAAGGGCGCCCTCGAATCGCGAACGGAGGTCTCCGTTCTCGAAACTGCGGACGGCTATGCGCTCGTCTCGTGCGATCTGCTCACGGGACGCCAGCACCAGATCCGCATTCACCTGGCCGAAGCTGGCTGCCCGATCGTCGGTGACAAGCTCTACGGACCCGACGAGCGCATGCTCGCGCGGGCCGCCGATCGCGAGCTGACGGCGGAGGACCTGGCGCGCCTCGAGCTACCTAGGCACGCGCTTCATGCGCACCGATACCGGCTGCCACATGCCGTCACCGGCGCGCCGTTGGATCTCGTCGCGCCGCTTCCGCCCGATCTCGCCGCATTCTGGCACTCGCGACCGCAGATTCGCTCGACGTGAATCGCACTCAGTCGCGAGCAGCGTCGCGCGGCCCGGCATCGGTGCCTCGGCCGCCATGCGGCGCTCGGGCGTCGCCGACCGCGGCATCTGGCTTCGATGCCCCCCCGCTGTCCGCCTCGCCGCCCTGCGGTCCCGAATCTGGAAGCGCTGCCGGGGCGTCTTCACCAGCGTCCCCGATCGCGTTCGTTGCGCCGCAGGACGATGCTTCGACCGTGACAACGCAAGGGTGCGTGTCGAAGTCTGCGCAGGCGCTGTAGGAGGAGATCGCCGATACACAGGCGGCCACGGTCGCGCTCTCCACCTCGCCGCAAGAGGACGAGCCGGCGACTCGCAAATACCCGGGACAAGATACCGCGGAGGCGCTGCATCCGAGTCGAGTCCGCGCCGCCGTCACGGCGGACAGCAGCGTTCCGCATGCGGCGTCCAGCGAAGTCGTCGCGCCGCCGTCCGACTTGGGTTGCGTGATGCCCACCAGAGGCGGCACCTCATCTTCGATCTTGGGGTCTTGTACGCATCCCGCCGCCAGAACCAGAGCGCTGAGCGCCGAAAGAATCCGGGACATGGCGCGACATCCTAACACCGAAGGTGCCCCCCATCGTCCGTCCTCACTCGCTCCCGCTCGCTGCGAGCGGCCGGTTCCCCGCCAGGCCTCGCCCCGAGGCCGGGCCGAGGCGGGGGGAACGCCGGCACGCGGGTCGAACGGCGACCCGTTGACGGCCGCCCCCACCGACGATATCCGAAACCCTGGGTCCCATGACGCTTCGCACGGCACTGCTTTCCGTGTCCGACAAGACCGGCATCGTCGATTTCGCAAGAGGGCTCGAAAAGCTCGGCTTCACGATGCTATCGACCGGCGGCACGTATCGCAGCCTGGTCGACGCGGGCGTCCGCGTCGGCACCGTGGAGGCCTACACGGGCTCCCCGGAAGTGATGGACGGCCGCGTGAAGACACTCCATCCACGCGTTCATGGCGGACTGCTCGCCCGCGCCGGTAAGGACGACGCGGACCTCGCGCGGCTCGGCGGCAGCTACATCGACCTCGTCGCCGTGAACCTCTACCCGTTCGAAAAGACGCTGGAGAAACCGAACGCTACCCGGGCAGAGCTCATCGAGAACATCGATATCGGTGGACCCAGCATGCTCCGCTCCGCGGCGAAAAATCACGACCGCGTCGCCGTGATCTGCGATTCCGCGGACTACGCTCTCGTCCTCGAAGAAATCCGTGAAGCCGGCTCCGTCCGCGCCGAGACCCGTCGACGGCTGGCAGGCAAGGTCTTTGCGCACACGGCAGCGTACGACTCGGCCATCGCGAGCTGGTTGAACGGTTGAGGTCCTGACCTCGAACTTGCAGTGCTCACGCGCGAGATGGTCCGGTCACGGGCCGCAATTTTCAGCGCAAAGTTGGCCCCGCGCCGACTCGCATGACATTCCCTGTCGCATCCAACCTCCGCCCCGCGGGCGGGGCCAACGGAGCGGGCGCACCCGTGCGCCATCGCTCTAGCAGGAGGACGACGTGAGCGAACGCGAATTGAGAGAGGCTACCGCAAGGGTCCTCCACGCAGACGATGATCGAGGCTCGGGCGCGTTTTTCGCACCGCCGAAACCGGTGGTCGGCGCGGGAAGCGAAAAGGCCGAAAGTAAGCCCCTTCACTACAAGGTGATTTGCATTTCGATGTACACCGATGACCTCAAGCGTCTCGACACGATGGTCGAATCGCTGAAGGCTCGCGGACTCACGAAGGCCAACCGAAGCGCGCTCATCCGCTACGCTCTATCCAACGTCGATCTGGAGCAGGTGCCCAAGGGACTCTGAAGCGGCCGCCACCTTGACTCCGGCAAGACGCGACTTCGATCCGGTCCGGATTGCGCTCAGGCTCGGTATCTCGAGGGAAGCCATCGAGCTCTACGCGACAAGCGACGTGGTCGATCTTCACGCGGATACGTTCATCTGGACCCGGCTGTTCGGGTACGACCTGAACCGTCGTCACGGTCCCGGACCGCTCGGGGCGCGGTTCATGGGCCAGGTCGACATCCCTAGACTCATCGAAGCCGGTGTCACAGGCGCGACCTGGGTCGTCACCACGAACCCCCTGCGCTCAGCGCGCGGGCGCGCAAAGACATTTTTCGAGAACCTCGGGCGTCTGAGGTCACTGCTCCGGCAGTGTCCGGAAAAGGTCGCTCTCGTACGCAATGCGGCCGAATACCGAGCAGCGCGCGCCGCGGGCAAGCTCGGTGCGTTCATCGGCATCCAGGGCGGAAACGCCCTCGACCACGATCTCGACGATTGGGCGAAGATTCCCGAGGATCTCGTCACGCGCGTGACCCTCGTGCACCTATCCCCCTCGAGGATCGGGACGACGAGCTTTCCGGTGCGCGGCCGTGACGCCGGACTGACGCCGCTCGGGCATGCCGTCGTGGAGCGCCTCAATCAACGACGCATTCTGGTCGACCTTGCGCACGCTTCGAAGAAGACCTTCCAGGACGCCGTGGCGTGCCATGATCCCGCGCTCCCTTTCGCCGTAACCCACACTGGTGTTTCCGGCGTCCGTCCTCACTGGCGCAATCTCGACGACGATCAGCTTCGCGCCGTCGCGAGAGCGGGCGGGACCGTCGGCATCATGTACCACGGCGACTACCTGAGCTCGCGACGCGGCAGGGCTCGAGTGTCCGACATCGCGGACCACTTGCAGCACGTCGTGCGCGTGGCGGGGGAAGATCACGCTTCACTCGGCAGCGACTGGGATGGCGCTATCGTGACGCCGAACGACATGCCCACCTGCCTCGAAGTGCCGCGTCTCGCGCAGATTCTACTCGAACGGCGGTGGAGTGCGGAACGCGTTGGGAAGGTCCTCGGGGGCAACTATCTCCGCGTGTTGACCGCACTCCGCGGCTGATCACACCTCAAGCAAATCGGCGTCGACCGACTCGCTCGCCGGCTCTAGGTCGACGTCCTCGACGTCATCGTCGTCGTCGTCCGGGACGGGCAGATCAGCCTTCGAGAGCTGGGGCAAGCGTCGCTTTCCAACCGGGCCTTCGTCCACGTATTCACGAAGCGCCTCCATGTCTCGCAGGGCTTCGAGCTTGGCGAGAGCTTTTACTTCGACCTGTCGAATGCGTTCGCGCGTCAGATTCATGATCGCCCCTACATCCTCTAGAGTGGTTCCGCCGCGATCGGCAACGTCGAGGGCGCAGGATTCGCCCATGTCCCAGACCTCGAGATCGGGAAAGTTCAACTTGATGGCACCGGTCCGCGGCGAAACGTCGATGAACAGATGATGCTTGCAGGAAACGAACGGGCACGGACGCGGGCCATCGAGACACTCCTCGCGAGCGCGCGGCTTCCAGTACTCGGTCTCGGGATAGAGCAAGCGCCCGATCTCGAGCTCCCGCTTGGTCATGCGCTTCACGCTGATCGTGCGAGCACGAACGACGCGCTTTCGTCGCGAACGGCGCTGTTCCCGGGTGATGACTTCTTCGTTCGAGTCGCTCGAGAGAGCCGTCGCACCCTCCGTCGCGGGCGCAATCGGGCTTTCTGCTAATTCCGCTGCCGCGTCGATCGTTTCCGCAATGTTGGACATGATGGTTGCCTCCACTCGCATTTTCGCCATTCGGTGAGCACACGATCCCCGTCGCGTCCCGAGGGCGTTGCCCCCTCGGCGCCTGATCCATGTTTGATTCGAGAAGAGAAAGAGGTCCGAACGCCCTCAGGCGCGCGTACGCACCTCCACTGACCGCCGTGCCGCTGAAGACACGTCCGCGCTCATGACGCCGACACCCGCCTCAACGTCGATCGCGCCGAAAGCCGCGATTCAATCGTTCCAAGCCGGACCACAAGATCGCGACTCAGTGCCTTTGCACCTTCAACATCGCGAGCGACTGTCTGCGCATACGCCTCGGCGCGGCGCTCCTTGAGGACGCGGCCGAGCGTGTCGAAAATGTTGTCGAGCGTGGCCTCGAGCGCCTGGATGTCGCTCCGCATGAACAGGACATCGCGCTTGATCTGCTCGATCGTATAATTGTCCGCCATCATCTCCTTGATCCGTAGGATCTGGCGAATGACGGTTACGGGATAAACCCCCTGGGAACCCTGGTGTTTGCCCTTCCGACCGACGCGGACGCTGCGCGGCAGGAGGCCGACCTGCACGTACTTACGCAGTGTCGCCTCCGTCAGATGAACGCCACCGGTCGCAAAGAGATCGAGGATCTCGGCGGAAGTTAGGCCCGCCGCATGGTCGCGTTCGATGCGGTCCAAAGTGCTCTCGTCGATTCGGTCCATCGGTTTCAGGGGCCTCGGGTGCGTCAATCTCACCGAAGCACGCGCGAATATATTCTACTCAGTGGATTCACCAAACGATTTTCCAAGGAATTATTTGGCCATTCCATGCGACAGCTCCATGGACCCGGGTTCGCCTCGAAGACGTGACATTGATTGTCACAACTAACGAAATGTCCATGGAGCTTTTTTAGCGTCCATACACACATGGACACACATTGGACGGGGCGCCCGTTCAGCGGACGTCACGGAGCGCCGGCCGATCGGAAATCTGCGTCGCGGCCCGGCGCTTTTCCGCTGTAATCTCCGCGCCGATGTCCGGGCCGGAGCGCCATCGCGACGTTAAGGCGAACGGGGTTCGTCTCCGCGTCGCCGAAGCTGGAACGGGCGCACCCATCGTACTACTGCACGATCTCCTGGTCGATCACCGGGCGTGGAACGGCGTGATGCGCTTTCTTTCGACGGAGTTCCGGCTGGTCGCGCCGGACTTTCCCGGCTTCGGCGAGAGCGAAAAGCCGTCACCAGCTCGCTTCGCGTATGATGTTCCGGCGTTCGCCGAGGTCGTGGCGGATCTTTACGCTGGCCTCGATCTGGGTCGCGCCGCGATCGTGGGGCACGGTCTGGGGGGCGCCGTGGCCATCGCGCTGGCGGCGCAACACCGGGAGCTGGTCTCGCGCCTCGTACTCGTCGATTCCGTCTGTTGCGACGGCCCTCTCGATCTCCGACGACGGGTCGCCTCGCTACCCGCAGTGGGTGGCTTCGTGATGAAGCAACTCTGGGGACGCGCGACTTTCCGGGGCTTCTTTCGCGAGGTCGTCTCATCCGGGCGAACCTCGCTGCCACTCGAAGTGATTGACCGATATTACGACGCCTTCAACGACCCGGCGTCACGCGGGAGCGCGCACGCCACGCTGCGAGCAACCCTCGACACTCGGTCGGTGGCGGCGCAGACCGCCCGGATCGGGGTGCCGGCCCTGGTGATCTGGGGACGAAATGATCGAATGTTTCCTGCGGGCCTCGGCCAACGGCTTGCCCGTCAGATCAGAGGCGCCGGATTCGAGTTGATGGACGCGGGACACGCTCCCCACGAGGAGTCTCCGGAAGAATTTTCGGCCATCGCGGGACGGTTCCTGCGCGCGGAGAGATAGCGGCCGCGCGGTTCATTCGGGGGTTCCGCCGCTCGAGACAGGGCCTTCACTGGATGGGGAACGACGCGGTCGGCGGATTCTCCGACGGATGGACCGGCGTCGATGGCCGATGCGGCTCGGGCGCAGGCTCCGGCTCTTCGACAGCGGGCTGCAATCTTCGCGGCGATGGCCGTGGAAGATACGGCCGCTCCAGCGGTCTGGCGCGTTCGACGGGGCGCATCGGCGTGACGGCGGGGACAGTCGTGACGACTTTCGAGAGCCCTGCTCGTGGCGGAGGCTCCTCTGAATTTGCAGCTGTGGACGGCGTCGGCGGCGCCGATTCTGCGGACATCGTGGGGAGTTCGATTGGTACTTCCGGGGCGTTCCGAACCGAAGGCTCGAGTTGCCCCGGAGTGCCTAGTTTGGCCGGCGCCGATCTCCTGACCGCTGGAGCGACTGGCACCACGGCATGAACACTTTGTTGCGCGTCTTTGCGCTCCCTCTGTAGCCAGACGCCGATCACCAGCCCCACCACCAAGAGGCCGACGACCACCGCCACCAGCGCCTTCAGGCGTTCCCGTCTCGCGATCTGCTCTGGCGTGCGGGAAACGAGGGGCCCGTCGTAAGTGGTCGGCGAGGACTCCCCGAGCCCCGATGCCGCCGGGCCCCCTTCATAACGCCCCTCGTCGCCAGCAACGAAGAAGTCCTTGTGAATCGGATCCCCGTGATCGGGCAACGCGTCAGCGAACGGCGCCTCGACTGCGAGCGCGGCTCCACGCGGCTCCGCTTCGCGGTGCGTGAGCGGCAGCGGCTCGTTGGAGTCGCTGTGATGCTCCTTCTGTGCAGGAAATGGTATCAACTTCCCCCCATGGCTCCTGGCCGCAAGCGACGTCCCGGCGGTGCCACCGCCGAGTTGTGACGCCCGCGGCGCTCCAGCGCCCTCGGCGATAGCCGCGCGGGCCTCCGGAGTCGCTCGCACGGTCGAGGCGGCCGCCTCTCGGATCTCGGCTTCGATCTGGTCCAGCCCGATGCGCGGGGCACCCACCCCCGCCAGCGTTTGGCCCACGATCTCCGCACGAGTCGTGGTTCGCACGTAGGCAGCCGTGGACGGCGCTCCGTCCGCCAGATCTCCGGGTGGTGCCGAGCGCTCCTGAGGCGGGCCTTGGGGACCCGGCGGCACCGACTCGAAACCGATGAGCGTCTTCGTTACGAGCTCAGCACCGATGGCGGGAGCTGGCGGACGGGAGGCCCTCGACGCGGCATCAGGGCGTGGCTCCCTCCCTTGGCCGGGCACGACATCGTATTCGTTACCGACCTTGTCGTGAGCGGGGGCACTATCACCGTCGAGGTTCGGTACGACCTGCTCTTCCCGCTCGGCGAGGACAAGTAGTCCCTCGAAATAGAGCTTGGAAATGACGGAAAGCGTGGACAGATCGTCGAACGGCGATTCATCGATGATATCGATCAGATTTCGGCGCCCGTCGAGAAGCCGCAGGATCGCGTTGAGCTCGTCGGGAATCTCCGTGAGCCGCTCCACGAGCGTCTCGTGATCGACGTCGAAGACCGCGTCGAGAGACGGCAACTGTTCCGACAGGCGACCCCATTCGTCGACGCGGCGCATCCCCTCCATCAAGAGGCCCTGCGTCGACGTGGCGATCATCTCCGGATTGTCGACGTGCTTGAACTCGACTTCGAAATTCCCACTGGTCCAGAGTAGCGCGCGATAAATTGCTTCCTCGCCGCGGAGCTTGCCGATCTCGGCATCCACGAGCTTGCCCTCACGGAAGTACACCATCGCTTCTCTCCGCCCGTCGGTAATCCGCGCAGTCCCGCTCTTGCGACTCACTTCGATCGTCTGCAGGAGGTCCACGACGCCCATATCCTCGAGCGAACCAGCGAACCGCGTCCGTGATGCTGGGCCCGTGGCGATGCGTTCTTGCGTTCGACGCGCCAGCAGCATGTGCACGCGGGTGATGAGCTCCCGAACGAAAATCGGCTTGATGAGGTAGTCCTCGACCCCGAGTTCGAGTCCGCGGATCTTGTCCTCGATCGACTTCTGACTTGTCAGAAAGACGATCGGAATCGCCGCGTGCTCGGGGCGCGACTTTAGCTTTCGCACCATCTCGTAACCATCGATACCCGGCAGACGCGTATCGCTCAGGATCAGGTCGGGCGTCGCGTATTCGAGCTTCGCGAGCGCATCGGAACCGTCCGACGCGGTGGTGACGTTGAAGCCTGCGTTCTTCAAGCTCACTTCCAGGACCCGAACACTGCGCGGGTCCCCGTCCACTAGGAGCAACTGCTGCTTCGCCACGCAAACCTTGTCCTATCAGATTGTCGCCCTAACGCTGACCGAAGACGTACCCACCCGCGAAATCATGCGCTTCCGGACGGCACTGTCATCGCGACCATGGATCGACGATGTCGCTACCGCCAATTTTTTCTTTGCCTTTCATCGGTTTGGTGCCCGGTCGCTCCGTCGCCGCTGGCGGAATTCGCCCGCCCGTCCGGGAGGCCACGACTGGCGTCGCGTGGACCCGACCGGGGACGGTCGGTGCAGAGTCCTTCGTGGCCCACGCGCTCGGTTCTGGCTCAGGGACGGCGCCCCGCAAGGTTACTGGCACCGCCAGCGGCGGGGGTGCGGCGGCGCTCCGGGGCCGGCTAGGGACGTAAGGGATGTAGGCCGCATGCGACGACGATGGGCGGTGTGCCCAAAACAAGGTTGCGGTGCCGAAGGAGATCACTGCGAGAACGCTCGCCCATGAGATGATGCGAGCTTTCCTGCTCGTTCGCGTATCGGCGCTCCTGTGGTCGGATCCTCGGCCGCTCGCGACCGGTTCTCGTGGCGGGTCCTTCCGAGCGCGGGGCTCCGCGGGGATCACCCGGACCGTTCCGTCACCGACGTGCCTGGCGACCCTGCGGAGCTCGGCCCCGAGGGCTAGCATGGTCGGAAATCGGCGCTCTGGTCTCTTCTCCAAGCAACACAACGTGACTTGTTCCAGAGCGCCCAGCGCCGACGCGTCACCGAGGCGGACGCTGGGCGGTGTTGGATCGGCGTAGAGATGCTTGGTGAGGACGCCCATGGATGTGTCGGCCTCGAACGGCACGCACCCCGTGAACATCTGATACATCACGATACCGAGCGCATAAACGTCCGTGCGCTCGTCGATCGTGGCGCCGGCTGCTTGCTCCGGACTCATGTACTGTGGAGTGCCGAAGACGATTCCGTTCTGGGTCAGCCGGCTCTGACCCGCAACTTTGGCGAGCCCGAAATCGAGTACCTTCACGCACTCACCCGACGGCGTGTCGCAGACCAAAATGTTGTCCGGCTTCAGATCGCGGTGGACGACACCCGCTGCGTGCGCCGCAGCTAGGGCGCCTATCATCTGCTCGAGTAGCGGCACCGCGCGCGAAGCCGGGAGCGACCCGTCCTTGCGAATCAGCGCGCTGAGCGATCGGCCTGAAACGAGCTCCATCACGAAGTAAGGCTGGCCCGACGGCAAATTGCCGAAGTCCGTGATCTGCACGACGTTCTGGTGCGAGATGGACGCCGCCGCACGCGCCTCGCGGAGAAACCTCAAACCAAGCTCTTCGTCGCGAGAGAGATCCGCACGCAGCACTTTCAGGGCGAACAGTCGTTCGATGACTCGATGACGAACGCGATAGACCAGACCCATCCCGCCCTCCCCGAGTACGGCATGAACCTCGTACCGCCCGTCAATCACGGTCCCGATCAGCGGATCCCTGCGCCGCTCGCCCTCGAGTGCCGCTCGCAGCGGCGCGCCGTCGAAGGGGCAGAACCGCGCGTCCGACGAAGTGAAGCGGCTGCTGCAACGATCGCAAACCCGACCTGGCGGCGGGGCCGCCTCGAGGCTCACGACCTCTTCCGCAAACTGCCGCGATGTCGGATCGCTCACCACGCCCTTGAAACGTGCCCCGTGTGCGGAATCACACCAGTGACCCGCCGCACTCGGTGCAGAACTTGGCGCCCATGGGGTTGCCGGCGCCGCAGCGCCCGCACGGCACCAGGCGCGCCGCATTCCCCGCGGACGGTTGGGGCGGCGCAGGAGAGGGGTCCGGAGGGCGCGGCGCGTAGCCCTGCGGCGAAACGGCGTAACCCGGAGCGGGCTGCGCCTGCGGGTACGCAGGACCTTGGCCGTAACCAGACGGGGGATATCCTGGAGGGTATCCTTGTGGATACCCAGGCGGGTAGCCGTGCCCGGCATTTGCCATGCCCATGGCCATCCCCATCCCGGCCGCCACGCCGGCGCTGGCCACCCCAGCAGCAGGCCCATCGCCTCCGCGACTCATACCCTGACCCATTCCTAGCATCGCTTCAGCGCCGGCGTATTGTTGATAGGCGGGCATATTCATGTTCTGGAGGTATCGCTGTCGATTCGCGAACTCCTGATCGAGCTGAAACTGCTTTTGCTGCGCTTGCGACTCCGCCTGGGAGACGGCAATATGAGCCTTCCGCGCGTCCAGCTTGGCCTGGACGATCTGATCTTGAAACTGATCGATGCGCTTCTGGTCTTCATCCGACAAATTCAGAACGAGTTTCGCGATTTCGAGAACCTGGACGCCAATCCTCGCAAGGTCCGGGCAATCCTTGACGATCGCACGCCCAACGTCCGGACCGGCCGTCCCGAGATCCATGAATGTGAGCTCACCCGATTTGATCAGCCGGGTGAGCGTGGAGCGAAGGCCCATCATCAGCTGATCCCTCACCCACGTGAGTGTCGCGTCGGGGTCGGTCGACGCCTTTTGACCCCAAAACTCAAGCACGAAGCGCACGGGTTCGACGACGCGAAATGCGTACGTGCCGTAGGCGCGCGGCTCGACGCGGAGTTCGAGTTCGGGATCGCGCATGGACCCGATGGGACCACCGAATCCTTGGTTGTAGAGTGGCCGCGTCGTGACGAAAAAGAGCTCGCTGATGAACATGTTTCCGCCGCTGAACTTGTCGACGAGGTTGTTCAGAAACGGCACGTTCTGAGTCTGCAGCGTGTGGCGACCGGGACCGAGAGCGCCCACGTACTGCCCGTCCTTGAAGAACAGGCAGACTTCGTCGGAATCGACGGTCACCTGGGACCAGAAGGGAAAGGTTTGGTCTGGATGCTTGTAGACGACCGCATCCTTGTGAGAGTCCGCGCGCGCGATCATCATGCGCTCGACGCCGCTCTTGACGAAGTTCAGGATTCCCATGCGTTTCGCCTCCGCTGAAAGAAGGGCTCGTGTTCTCCGGCCTTCTTGGCATCATGCCATAGTTCCGGAGCCCTCGCCTTTGACGGACTCCAGGGCCGATTTCCCATGACCCGTCACCACGACATCGATCTCTCGAAGCTCGCTCCCCAGGCTCAGAGGGTTCTCGCCCCCGGCGCGCCGCTTCCCGCCAAAATGATGGCAGCGAGCGGCGTCGTTCCCGGGCTTCAGGCCGGCGATGTCGTGTGCGTCGTCACACTTCTCACGGGATCGGACGAATCGCAGGTCGCCGCGAAAGCGAAGGAGACTCTCCGGAGGCTTCCCGGACCGATCCTGAATGGTGCCCTCGGGGCGGACCTTCCGGGCTCGGTGCTCGAGCAACTCGCGGACGCCTACTCGTCCGATGCGGCCGTCGTCACGAAGTTGCTCCGTATGCCCCGCATCGGCGCTCTGGCCCTCGAAATCCTGGCGGAGCGCGCAGACGAAAGCATCGGCGAGATCGTCGCGACGAATGAACAACGGCTTCTCGAAAACCCTACGGTCATCGAGAAGCTCTACATGAACAAGAGGGTCCGCATGTCCACCGCGGACCGCATACTCGAGCTCGCCGTTCGCAACGGACTCGAGCTCGCAATCCCCGCGTTCAAGGAGGCCTCCCAGGCGATCAAAAACGAGCTCATCCCCGAGCCGGGCCCGGAGCCCACGTTCGAAGACAATATTGCCAAGGAGCTCGACGAGATTGCGTCCAAGCTCGAGCTCGACGCCGCCGTGGAAGACACCCACGTCATCGACGAGGAGGGCGAAGAAAAAGTCTCAGAAAAGGTATTGCCTCTCCACGCGCGCCTCGCGGAGATGACCATCGCCCAGAAGATCCGGCGCGCCACGCTCGGAACATCGGCGGAGCGACTGCTTCTCGTACGCGACAAGAATCGGCTCGTCGCGAGTGCGGCGGTCCAGAGCCCGATGCTCAACGAGCACGAAGCGGCACGCATCTCTGCAAGCCGACAGGTCTCGGAAGACGTTCTACGCCTCGTCGCGATGAACCGCGAGTGGACGCGGAGCTACCAGATCAAACTGAACCTCGTTCAAAATCCAAGGACTCCCTTCTCGTTCGTGTCGCGGCTCATTCCCCAGTTGCACGACCACGACGTGCGCGGGCTGTCCAAAAGTAAGAACGTGCCCGCGTCGGTCCAGCAGCTTGCCCGGCAGCAGATGTCCCGAAAGCTGGCGGGCAAGAAGGGCTGAATTCGGGTCGCAGACGCCGGCCCGCCGGGGAGAATCATCGCGTGCCGCCGTAGATCAGCGAAGTTCACCACTTTGGTGGAACCCACAACAGTTTCTCAATAATTCGCTTTTATCGTGGCGCGACTCGAATTCGGAGGTGATCGCGATGAATCCCTGGAAAGTCTCCACGCTCGTTCTCACGGTTGTTCTCGGTGGCGTGATGTCACTGGATCTCGTTCAGGTCGCTCAGGCGTTCGAGCAGCCCCGCATGCGAGCGGCCGAAGAAGCGTTGCATCGCGCGAAGGACGATGTGGTCCACGCTGAACACGACAAAGGCTGGCACAGGGCAAAGGCGATCGAGGCCATCGATAGGGCGATCGCCGAGGTGCACGCCGGCATCGAGTACGCCGATCACCACTGACTGATCGACTGTTCTCCGAGCTCCGACTCTGTCGAGCAAGGCCGGCCGGGAGTCCTTCCGATCGCCTAATCAGCAGGCCACGAAACCGCCGCCGGGGGGCCTTTGCGCACCGGGTACTAGCGCCTGCTTCGGCCGCCGGACCGGGGCTTCCTCGGTAAGTGAGCATGGGACGGCTCATCGGGGAGTGCCGCAGCCGCGACATCGCCTGACAGCACCCCCTTCGCGCCCAGGAGACGCTCGGACAATCGTTTGATGTCGGCGGCGGGACCGCGCGCGGCGATCACCTCCATGCAGTGATCGTGGTCGAGGTGCACGTGCAGTGTCGAAATGATGCGCGAGCCGAAGTCATGCTGGATCTCGGTCAATCGCTCCGTCAATTCACGGACGTGGTGATCATAGATCAGCGTCACCGTCGCGACAATCTTGCCGCCGGACTCCCAGGTATCGCGGTCGAGCTCGTGCCGAACTAGGTCGCGCAGGGCCTCCGAGCGATTGGCGAACCCGCGGCGGTCAATCATCTCGTCGAAGCGGCCAAGGAGTTCCTCCTCCATGGCGACGCCGAACCGAACCAGCTTCGTCATGAGGAAACTATTGTTCCTGAACGTCGGGACGCGACGCAAGCTTCGATGCGCGCAGCGCCTCCTGACGCTTGACCTTGGCAGGGTCGACGAGAAACGCGGTCATTCGCTCCTTCTTCTCGAATGCTTCCTTGTATTTCTCCGCGCTGAACTTCGTCTTGAACGGACCAATTCGGACTCGCTGCCACAGCCCCCGATCAGCAACGTATGCAGGTTGTCGATACGCCCGATGCCCTCGCTTTAGCAGCGCTTCCACGAAGCGATCAGCCTCCGCTTGATCCTTGAAGCTCGCGACCTGGAGCTGGTACCCCCCGTCACCCCCCGGCATGACCGATATCGGGGCGTCGATCCTGGACATTTCGGTCGCGAGCGTCGTGAGCGGGTCCCTGGGCTCCTCCGTCACCGAACTTTGATCGAGGAGGGTGCCGGCAGGGAGCGGCACGACCGCCAGCCTGTCCGCCGGCGGCGGTGGCGCGATTGGTGAGACCGCTTCCGGCGCTACGCCGGGTTCGACCAGATGCCCGCGTTCGTCCTTGACTGCGGCAAGAGCAGTGGTCGGACGCTCGGAATCACTGAGAATCGAGGGGAATGTAACCTCGGACGGGCGCACGGCCTCGGGGGGCGTCGCTTCGGGACGCTTCGCCTTCGCAAGGAGCGCGGCCAGCGGATCCGCTTGCGACTGCGTCGGCGGAGCGGATTGTTTCATCGATAGCGTGGCCGCTATCACGAGCGCAGCTCCGCCGATGCCGGCGAGAAACACGGTCGCGACGCGCATCGAACGGCTGCCGTCGGAGTCGGCTTCCTGGATCTGTTCGAGGTTTCGCACGTTGACGGAGTCCATGGCAGGAACGGCGTACGCCTCGCCGGCAATTCCGGCCAAGTTTGCAGGCGCGGCCCCAGCGCGCCCTCAATCCCGCGGATCGCCCGAGTCGACACGGCGTTTCGTCTTCACTGCTGGGCCAGGCGTGGCGAAACACGCCCTCGCGCTACCGCTCTGATCCCCGGTGCAGATTGTCTCCGCGGTGCACTGCGTCTAGACGGCGCGGCAACGGAATCCGCTGAGGAGTCGTTCCAGTTGCACGGCCTTCCAGCGCGTTTCGGCGACCTCGAGTGCGGGGCTACTTTTCGCCACGATACCTCCGCCCGCAAAATAGTGTCCGATACCATCTCGAACGGTCAACGTGCGGATGGCCATCGCGAGACGGAGCGAGGCGTCATGACGGAGAGCTCCGAAGGCCCCCGTGTAAAGCCCCCGGCGAGCGGCCTCGAGCGTCGCGATGACCTCCATTGCGCGAATCTTCGGCGCGCCGGTCACGCTGCCACTCGGGAGCATTGCATCAAGGAGCTGCGCGCGGCCAACCCCGGCGCGAAGACGCGCCGCGACGGCCTGCAACCGATGATGCACGCTGCCGTGCGCCTCGACCCGCGCCGGTCCGCGGAGCCTGACGGAACCCGTGCGCGCTACACGGCCCAGGTCGTTCCGCTCGACGTCGACGACCATGGATAGCTCCGCGCGCTCTTTGGAATCGGAATCCAAAGCCAGCGCGAGAGCGCCGTCGGTCGTTCTATCTTCGCCGCGCGGCCGCGTGCCCTTGATCGGCACGGTGACCATCCGGCCATCGGGGGCGAGGTCGAGGAACATTTCGGGCGACGAGCTCGCCACCGTGAGACCGTCGACAGCAAATGCCGCCGCGAACCGGGCTGGAGTCCGAGCCGTGAGTCCTTCAACCAGATCCACGGCCCGCGCGGACACCCGAAAATCGAATCGTCTCGAAAGGTTGACCTGATAGATTTGACCCTCGGCAATGAGTTCGATGGCGTGTTCGATCCGGGCACCGTGAAGTGCGTCCTCCTCGCTTTCCAATCGTACGAGGCCGACGTCGCCTCCGCATCGCGACCCCGAACGGATTCGTGCCGCGAGGGACGTCACGCGATCCTCGTCGTCGCCCGCAACGAGCACATCGTCGCCCACGCGCGCGACAGCGCCGAACCGATACCAGATCACCTCGGACATATGTGGAGCGGCACGTTCCTCGTGACGCGCGCGCCCGGCTCGCTCGAGCCCGCGGCAAGCCTCATATGGCAGGAGACCGATCCATCGAGGGAACGTCCCGAGTGTCGACTCGGACGGGCCGAGCGACAGTGACGGCTCGGGGTCGAAAGCAAAAGACCGTGCGATCGGATCGCAGGCGATGTACGACGGCTCACCATCCACGGCGCTCCAGAGAAAAGCGAATCCCGGCTCTTCCGCCACCGTCCGGGCCACGAGCAGCGGATCCGGAGCGACATCGACTCGACGAGCAAAGAGTTTCATCGATCCACCGGAACGACTTGCCCCGCGGTAGTGACAACAGCATTGCTCAAGGGCGCCCGCACGACCGCGCCCGGCCAGATGACGACTCGCTCGACGAGCCCGTGACCCTCGAGCGTCGCACCAGCGCCGATCACCGAGTCGCGGACATTCACGCCGGGTGCCACGCGGGCGCGAGCATGCACCCACGCCGCGGACTGACCGGCCACGAGCTCGAGCCAGTCGAGATTTGCGGCGTGATACGCCGCAACGGTGCCGATGTCCGTCCATCCGCCAAGCAGCGTCACCGAGGCGATCCGTTCGCCCCGGGCGAGCGCAGGTATCGCGACGTCGGCGACCAGGCAGCCTCGCGCAGGTAACGCTTCGAGCGCACGCGAGCCGAGCGCGGCGATGCCGACGTAGTCTCCGCCGCTATCCTCGCGGCCAACGCCGACGCAGCGCAGTCGAACGACGCGGCCAGTCTCGTCGAGCCCGACCGTTCCCGCGCCACGAGCGCGCCTGGCGACGAGAAGCACAAGACCGCCGTCCTCTTCCGCGCGCGTCGCGAGTTCCAGTATGGGGGGCTCGGCCAAGACATCCCCATTCCAGACTATGACTGGACCCGCGCCGAGCAGCGCCCGCGCACCAGCAATCCCTCCCGCCGTTCCGCGGATATCGACTTCATGTATAAGATGAATTTTTCTGGATAAAGAGTCGATAGCACCAGCAAAATGTTCGTGCCGATGATGCGTATTCACGACGATTTCCGAGACGCTCCCGCGTCCCAGGCGGTCGGCGATATGCGCCAGGACGGGCCGATCGCCAAGGGGCACGAGCGGCTTCGGGACCTCGTCGGTGAGCGGCCGGAGTCGAGTACCGAAACCAGCGGCCAGGATCATCGCTCGAGACATGGCTGCGCCCGTCTTGCCCCGACCGAGCCCACTTCGCAAGAAACTCGCCCGCACCGGAAGAGCCATGGTACCCGCGCCGAGATGCCAGGTCGCGGCGGTCCCGCGCTTCTTCTTGCGCTCGCGCTAGCCGGTACGGCGTCCTGCGGCACTCATGCCGTCGGGGTCTCGGACTGCGCGGCTATCGAAAAAGCGCGCTGTATCGCGGCGCGCGGCTGCAATGACGGCCTTGATACGACTTCCGCCCAAGCCGAATGCGAGCGCTTCTCCCATGACAATTGCTTGCACGGACTCGAGGCAACCGAGGTGCCGCGCACCAGCGACTTGAACGCGTGCGTCGCGGACATCCAGGCCGCCGGGGATTGCGCAGCAACGAGTGGGGCGAAGCTCCACGCGACGGACTGCGTCGCAATTGGTGGAGTGCTCGCGAATTCCAGAACGACGGTTTGCGATGTCGTCGCGAGCCCGGAAAATACGTCGTCTTGCTCCTTCTTGTTGCCCACGGCCTCACCCGTCGATGCAGGCGCGGATTGATGGGGATTCCATTCCGCGCTGGGCTGCTGGCGCTACCCCTCGTGGTCGGCGCGGTCGGATGTGCCGCGGGGCAGCCGGAAGCTCAGGCACCAATCCTCCGCGAAACTCCGGAGGACGAAGTCCTGCAGGTGGCGAAGAAATGGGTGTCGAGCACCGAGGACAAGGGCTTCCGAGGCGCGCCGAGCCGCATCACGGTCTTCTCGGCAAGAACGACAAGCACCATCACCCTCCACCCAGGGGGGGCGACCGCCTCGGAGGACCTGACCTTCTCCGAGTCGTTCAAGCTCACAGACAGCTCCGAGTTCCGATGCCAATCGCACGCGACCGTCGAAGTACCCTTGGCCTTCGGTGACCATGCCGGCGAGGCGGGCATCGAACTCCGGCGCCCTGCCCTCCACCTTGCGAGAACGTGCGACAGACCTGGGTTCCCCGAGCCGACGCTCGACCTCGCGGCGACCAACGCTCGTTTCGTGCTGCGGGGCGACCAGCTGGTTCCGATCGAGCCGCCGACGGAGGCTCGTGTCTACCTGCCCGTCCCCTGAGGCGACCATCCGGGACCGAAGCGTCTCTCTTTCCAACGCGCGCCCGTGCAATGCTAGGGCGTTGCGGATGAGTCGCTTCTCGGTCCCCCTCGGCGGGGCGCTTCTGCTCCTTGGCTGCACGAACTCCGACGTCGCGACCACGGCCCCGATTCCGGCGACGGCGGTTGCGATCGACCCGACACGATTTCTCGATGGGGTCTCGTGCGTCGACGCCCCGGGCGCCATGCGCGTCTACGTTGCGACGCTCACCGACGTGTCTCCGCTGACGGTGGTCGCACCTTCCGCGGATGGAGGGAACACGCAGATCGTGCTCCCGAGTTCGGCACCCACCCCTTGTTACGAGGAAGTCGTCTTCGAACGCATCGTCGTGGGGCGCGAGTACGTCGCCGACATACAGGGCTACGACCGCGCCGATATCGAACCGCTCGGCTGCCCCAAGAACGCCAATGATGTCACCAATTGCGCGGGAAGCCCGGTAATGGTTACCCGCGCGACCGGCGATTATGTGGCACCGCGCTGGACCACCTCGTGCGGTAGGCATCCGGTCGTCGAAGACGCAGGACCGATAGCCCCTCCACCCCCAGGCTTCGATGCAGGGTTTCGATACCTGGCATGTTCCGCACCGCCCTATCGCGATGGCGGCAAGCCGCAACTCGACGGCCCGGTCTGCGCTGAGACCGAGGACACCGTCGTAGTCGGCGGATGCGCGCCTCTGGTCGCCGCGTCCTCGTCACCGACGGGAGTGACGGTGGATCTCACCGACGCGCTCGGCGGCCAATCGTGCCAGATCAGCGGGGTGAGCGTGTTCTCGGCCAACATCGAAGGAGCGGGAGCTTCCACCGCGAACGCGGCTTGCGGAGCGTCCGCCGAATTCGACGGCCTGACGCCTGGCCAGGGGTACACGTTCGCCGTCACGGCAGCATCCGGCGACGCTGGCCCTCGTCTCGGCACGACGTGTTTCGCGACCGCCGTCATCGGGGCCGTCGTCCGCGCTGCGTGCGACCCGTTCGTTGCGCTGAACGCCGACTAGCGTGCGCCACGGGGTCCGCAGGTCCGAATTCGCGGGCAGAACGCCTGGAACCGAGCCATGGTTGCTCAGGTCGCCCCGCGCGATTACGAAATGAGCGAATGCCACCGAACGACTTCACTCCGCGCAGTCTCGGCCTTATGAAGCCAGGGCCCGTCGTGACTGCGGCCATGGTGGCGCTCGGAGCCATCTGGCTGATGTTCGCCGTGGCCATCAACTGGGGCGGAGCAACGGAGGAGCTGTTCCTCCTGTTTTGCGGCAACACCGAGCGGATCCTGCATGGCCAGGTCTGGCGGCTGTTCACCGCGCCATTGATGCACATGCCGAGCGGCACCATCTGGCACATCCTGTTCGCGATCCTGGGGCTGCTATTTCTCGCACCTCCCCTCGAAGAACGCTGGGGAACGGGGCGGACGATTCGCTTCCTGATTTTCTCAGGCGTCATTGCGTACGCGTTTCAGATGCTGCTCGAACTCGTGCTTCCCGGGACCCTGGCGCGCCGATTCGTCGGGCACTACTGGTTCGGGTCGCTTCCGGTTCTCGAGGCCGTGGCCGTCGCGTGGGCGCTGAGCTTCAAGGGCCAGACCGTGCGGCTGTGGTTCGTTCTGCCGGTGACGTCTACAATGATGTTGATGTTCATCTTCGCAATGAGTGCCCTCAGCATCGTGGCGGACGCGAGCGGACCGGAGGGGCTGCTTTCGCCGTTCGGGGGCATGTTCGCGGGATGGCTTCTCGGCGGCAGCACGCCGTCACCTCTCCGGCGCGCTTATCTCAAATTGAAGCTGGCCCAGCTCGATCATGAGGCCGCGCGAGGAACGCGGGGAGCAGCGCTCCGCCGCAAAGAGTCCCAGCTTCGCGTCATCGAGGGCGGCCGCGGGCGCTCGGACGGCGATGACGGGCGCGGCGGCGGCCGCATGCTTCATTGAACCGTCGGCGCTTGCCGTCTCGGGCGCGCTGATTTACGACTCACCGGATGCGCGTCGTGCTCGACCCGAGTGACGTCGCACGCGGGCTCCGCCGCGTCGCGGGGGAGATCGTGGAGCGCAATCGAGGAAGCCACGACCTCGTCATCATCGGCGTGCGGCGAGGCGGAGTGCCCATCGCGGACGCGGTGGCCAGCTGGGTTCGCGAAATCGATGGACACCACGTTCCGGAAGGCAGCGTGGACATCACCCTTTATCGGGACGACGCAGCGACCGCGCTCCCGAATCCTCGCATCGGAGCAAGCGCCGTCCCATGCAGTCTCGAAGACAAGAACGTCGTACTCGTGGACGACGTCATCTACACCGGGCGGACCATCCGGGCGGCGCTCGACGCCCTGATGGACTATGGCCGCCCCCGTCGTATCGAGCTCGCCGCCTTGGTCGATCGTCGGGGGCGCGAACTGCCGATTCAACCCGACTATGTCGTTCGAGTGCTCGAGATAGGCGGTCACGAGCGCGTCGATGTCATCGTCGACGAAGCCGGACTCCGTGCGATCGTCCAACCCAGATCCGCACCGACAACCCCTCCTTCGTCATCATGAACGAGCCGCGACTGCGCCACCTGTTGTCGATAAGCGACATCGACCGCGCGACAGCTGAGCGGATCCTAGCCACTGCTCGCGCCTTCCAGGAGGTTGCACGTCGCCCGGTGAAGAAGGTGCCTACACTGCGGGGCAAGACGGTCGTGAACCTTTTCTACGAAGCTTCGACGCGGACGCGAACGTCGTTCGAGCTAGCCGGGAAGCGATTGAGCGCCGACGTCGTGAACGTCAGTGGATCGTCGTCGAGCGTGAGCAAGGGAGAGACGCTCGGTGATACCGTTCGCACACTGGACGCGATGCACCCGGACGTCATCGTGATCCGGCATTCTGCCTCGGGCGCGGCGGCGTACGTCGCATCTCGCACTCGAGCGGCCGTGATCAACGCGGGTGACGGCCTCCACCAGCATCCCACACAGGCGCTCCTCGACGCCTTCACGATCGAATCCCACAAGGGGAAGCTCGAAGGCCTGACGATCGCAATCTGCGGCGACATCCTGCACAGCAGGGTCGCGCGTTCGAACGCCGAGCTCTTGCCGATGCTTGGAGCCAAAGTTCGACTCGCCGGGCCTCGGACGCTCCTCCCGAGAAGCTTGGAAACGCTCGGGTGTGAAGTCCACGACCGAGTGGAGCCAGCGCTCGTGGCCGCCGACGTCGTCATGATGCTCCGCATTCAGCGCGAACGACTCGGCGGCGCTTATTTCCCGACCCTCCGGGAGTACTCGCGCGTTTACGGCTTGAATAGAAGCCGGCTCTCGCTCGCCAAGGCAGACGCGTTGGTGATGCATCCTGGGCCCTTGAACCGTGGCGTGGAGATCGCCGATGACGTCGCCGATGGCGCTCAAAGCGTCATCCTCGAACAGGTCGAGTCCGGCATCGCTATACGGATGGCCGCTCTGTATCTTGCAGCGAACGAACCCGACGCACCGGAACCGCTCTAACCGCGGCTCATCGGTTCGGGGCGGCGTCCGCGGGCCACACTCAGATATCGATCTGAAGAACCGCCGGCGCACCGGCGCCAAGACAGCGCTCGGTCATTGCGGAAAAGCTCGACGGAAAGTCGGTGACCAGGAGCTCGAGGGGATCGCCCGAAAGGCGCGACCTGGCGAGCCCACGCGATTCGAGCAGGTTCGCGACGACTTCCGAGGTGGCCTCCGCGCTGTCCACGACGGCAATAGGGCGACCCGCAAGCCTGGTCGCGGTAGCCGCGATCATGTGCTTGAGCAAGGGATAGTGAGTGCAGCCGAGCACAATCACCCCGACGTCAGCCTCGACGAGCGGCAGGAGATACCGCTCCACGGCCAGGCGCGGCACGTCGCCTTCGAGCCAGCCTTCCTCAACCAGGGGGACCAGGAGTGGCGCCGGGCTGCCGATGATTTCGAGGCGCGTCGAGATCATCCCGACCGCGCGCGAGTAGGCGCCGGAAGCGATCGTGCGCGCAGTACCCAGCACGCCAATGCGCGCGCCGCGCGAATCGCCTTCCGCGGAGAGACGGTCGGCGACGGCCACGGCCGCCGTCGCACCAGGGTCGATAACACCGATCACGGGTAGATCGAGCTCTGCGCGCAACATCTCCAGTGCAACGGCACTCGCCGTGTTGCACGCGATGACCAGCGCCTTGATGCCACGGCGAGTGAGGACGGCCGCGCAGGACCGCGCGTAGCGGAGAATCGTGTCCGGCGAACGTGTCCCGTAAGGAACGCGCGCCGTATCTCCGAGGTACACGATCCGCTCCGCGGGGAGCCGATGACGGAGGGCTCGAACGACGGTGAGCCCTCCAAGACCGGAATCGAACACACCCAGAGGAAGATCGTTCACACGGCCTCTATGCGAACGAGTCGCGGGCGCGCCTTCATGAACGGAGCCTCAGCGATCCTGTCCACCGCGAGACGAACGGCTCCTTCGGTACACGAATGCGTGATCATCAGCACGAGCACGGTGGAAGCGCCGGTGCCTGCGCGACCTTCCTGCACCATCTGCTCGATGCTGACCCCTCGTTCGCCGAGCGCCCCCGCAACAAATGCCAGCACGCCGGGGCGGTCATCGACCTCGAATCGCAGGTAATAGCGCGATTCGACCTCGATCATCGGGACCAGGGTTCGTTCGCCGATGCGAATCCCGCGTGTGCTCAGACCTGCTTGTCCTTCTATGCGCGAACGCGAGACGTCCACGATATCGGCCACGACGCTCACGGCGGTCGGCATCTCGCCCGCGCCGCGACCCACCAGCAGACAAGGGCCCAGCGCCCGCCCTTGAATGTACACGCAGTTCAGAACGTCGTTGGTGTTCCCGATGACGCTCGATGCAGGGACCATGACCGGATGCACCCGCAGTTCCAGGGCCCCGCCCCGGTCACGCCCGATGCACAGGTGCTTGATGTTGAAGGCGAATCGCTCTGCGAATCGAAAGTCGACGTCATCGATCTCGCGAATGCCCTCGACGTGGATATCAGCCGCATTCACGCGAGCTCCAAAGGCGAGCATGGAGAGAACGATGAGCTTGTGCGCCGCGTCGTGTCCGTCCACATCGAGGGACGGCTCCGCCTCGGCGTATCCGAGCCGTTGCGCGTCTGCGAGAATCACATCGAATGGCAGCTTCTCCTCGCGCATTCGCGTCAGAATGTAGTTGCAGGTTCCGTTGAGGATCGCGTGCACACTGAGGATCCGGTCGCTCGTCAAGGCTTCTCTCAGGGTGCGGATCACTGGGATCCCCCCGCCGACTGATGCCTCGAACGCCAGATCCACGCCCTTTTCCGAGGCGAGCCGAACCAACGACGGACCGTCACGGGCGAGGAGCAGCTTGTTGGCCGAGACGACGCTCTTGCCAGCATTGAGCGCACGCTCGATGTAACCGCGGGCGGGTTCCTCGCTCCCCATAACCTCCACGACCACGTCGACGGCATCGTCGCCGAGCACGCGCTCCGCGTCGGTCGTGACAAGGGCAATGTCGCATTCCGGCACCCGCATCCGAGTCGCGTCCCGAACGAGAATGTGCGCTATTTCGAGAGGCGCGCCGATCTTCGACTCGAGGTGATCCTCACTACCACGGATCAGGCGCACCACACCGCCGCCGACGGTGCCGCATCCGAGCAACGCGATCCGCACTGGCCTTTTCTCGCTCGACACGACCGTTAATCTCCTTGAACCGTGACTCTGCCCGAGCCTTGCCCGTGACGGGCGTCTTTTTCAAACAGCGCATCCGTCTTGTTACATGGACGCCGGTACCGGCCTCGGATCGACATGCGCCGGGCCCTGAGCGCCCGCGACCGCCTCCAGCCATCCGAGCTTGGGCCGAATGCGCGCGCGGATACTGCGCAGCGGGGCACTCGTCATCTCCGCTTCGAAAGGTCGGATCCTCGGTCGCCCGGCATTCGCAGCGACGAGACTGGGAGCACCGGTCACGACGTCCGATTCGTATACGAAAAACGAGTGATAGTGCATCTTGCCGTCCGCACGCTCGCCGTAGATCGCAATGATGTCGCCGGGCCGATACCGATGGCGGTGCGCGAAGAGATCGGCGAAGAACGCCACCCGACGTGCATACGGGACCCGTTCGTTGTCGGGGATCTCCTCGACGTCGAAGGACTGCGGGTGAGTCTTCGCGAAATCGATGAACCGTTCGACGCTGCGCTCGTTGTCAATGCCCAGCGATTCGAAGTCGAGGCGACCTTCGACCCGTTCGCGAGGCTCTCCGCGTCGACGATACCAGGTGCCGCTAGCGCGCTCGAACGTATCGGTCACGAAGTCGATGCACACTTGCGGCACTCGCGGTCTTCCGAGCTGGTCGAACACCTCGTAGCGGTCATCATTGAAATCGAACCCGCTGCGGCCATAGCGGTACGCCCAGACCCAACTCTGGCGGAGCTTACCGTCCTGCTGCCCGATCTCCGTCCTTGGCTCATCGAATGGCAGAGCTTCGGCAACCTCGTCACGCATGACAGCCCGCAACCGATCGAGAACGACGTCGCGCCGCAGCACGTCATCGCGGGCCCGAGCGACGGCGTCGTCTCGTCCGCGCGGAACCGAGTCGCATTGGAATACGAGCCGCGAGCCCTCGGCTCGCAAGACGGTCGGCACCGATACCGCGCCGTAAAGCAAATCGGCCACCACCTCCGTCTCGGACAGATGCCGGATCCTCATCTCGGAGAACCCTAATTGACGCGCAACGGCACGGACGTCCCGATGAATCGGATGCCCCAGATCCTCTCGACGGAGCGCGACTCGATCCATGAGCAATAATTTCACGCGAGACCCGGCGTCCACCCCGTCCGCGTAGACGTAGCTGAGCCCGGATACATCCCTCCTCAGGATGACTCGAGAAATGACCCCGGCGCGGTCGATCCAGACGACCGGCTCGCGAAAGATATCCTCCAGTCGGACGACGCTCGACAACGCGGCAGCCAGGGCCGGCGACGACGCATAGAGATAGCCCTCCGTGAGCAGTACCTCGCGTGCAAGATCGGGACGCCGACGAAGCGCTGCGTAAGCATCGAAGAGCGATTCGACGGGATCCGAGGCGGTGAAAATGGAACTACGTAACGCGGCCGCTTCCGGCGATAGCCCCGTCGAAACAGGCGCGCGAAGCAAGATCACGGGCTCCACTCGAGCGCGCGCGAACGTCTCCGCACGACCTCGGTCGAATTCCGGCGTTCCGGGTAACGACTCGGTCTTCTCGATCCGTGCAATTTCGTCCGCGCAGTTCCGAGCGTTGATCCGCGCCGGCGCCACCCGTCGCGGGCTCGGCGCAGGCGATCGAGTTCGCTCCGATCGCGTAGCCGCACCGTGGCACGAGGCCAGTAACGGCAACAAAGTGACGAGGTAGCGACACCTCATTCTTCCAGGATATCGCTTCTCAGCTCGCTCTGCTCATTGTGGCGACCCACCCGACCGGAGAACCGCCGCATCGATGCGTCGCGACTAGTTCGATTGACTAGTCTGAGCCAAAGCCTGCTGTTTTGCCATTTCTTCGGTCCATTCCGGCGATGGCTGCGGGATCCGCTCCAGCGCCGCGGCCAGCACCTCGTCGAGTTTCGTGACGAAGACAAACTCGAGCTCGTCCCGGATCTCCTGCGGAACCTCTTCCAGATCCGCCTTGTTGCGGTCGGGCACGATGACGCGCTTGATACCAGCGCGGTGCGCCGCAAGCGTTTTCTCCTTGAGCCCGCCGATGGGGAGCACGCGACCGCGGAGCGAGATCTCCCCGGTCATCGCCACGTCGTGGCGGACCCGGATGCCGGTGAGGAGTGAAACGAGGGCAGTGAACATCGTGATCCCAGCGCTCGGACCATCCTTCGGCATGCCGCCTGCCGGGATATGAATGTGCACGTCGCTCTTCTCGAGGAAGTCCTTTCCGATGCTGAATTTTTCAGCGTTCGCCCGCACGTAGCTGAGGGCAGCGTGCGCGCTCTCCTTCATCACGTCCCCGAGCTGGCCCGTGAGCTGGAGCTTGCCGGTGCCGAACATTCGCGTCGCCTCGATGAAGAGAATCTCACCCCCCGCGCTCGTCCAAGCGAGACCGGTGGCTACGCCGGTCTCCTCCGTGCGCTCCGCAACCTCGCTCGTGTACTTCACCGGACCGAGGAACTCCCTCAGCTGGTCCTCGGTCTTGATGACGCGCCTCTGTTGATCACCCTCCGCGACCTTCACGGCGACACCACGAATGACGCTCGCTATCTGACGTTCTAGGGAGCGAACACCGGCTTCGCGGGTGTAATGCTCGATGATTTCCTCGATGGCCTCGTCCGTCACGTCGAGAAGCTCGGTAGTAATCCCGTGCTCCTCGAGTTGCTTCGGGATGAGGTGTTGCCTCGCAATCGCGAGCTTTTCCTTTCGCGTGTATCCGGGCAGCTCCAGGATCTCCATTCTGTCGCGGAGAGGTGGCGGAATCGGGTCCGCAATGTTCGCGGTCGCAACGAACATCACCTTCGAGAGGTCATAAGGGATCTCGAGGTAGTGATCCGCGAACGTATTGTTCTGCTCGGGGTCGAGCACCTCGAGGAGGGCAGCGCTCGGGTCGCCCCGGAAATCGTGACCAATCTTGTCCACCTCGTCCATCATGAATACGGGGTTCACGGTGGCGGCCTTTTTCATCCCCTGGATGATCTGTCCGGGCAGCGCGCCCACGTAGGTCCTGCGATGGCCGCGAATCGCTGCTTCGTCGTGGACGCCGCCGAGCGACACGCGCACGAACTTCCGTCCGAGAGACCGGGCGATGCTCTTGCCCAGAGAGGTCTTGCCGACACCTGGAGGGCCGAGGAGACAGAGGATCGGACCCTTCTTGTCCTTCTTGAGCTTTCGCACCGCGAGATATTCGACGATCCGCTTTTTTACTTTTTCGAGGCCATAGTGGTCCTCGTCGAGGACCCGACGCACCTCGAGAATCTGAAGGTTGTCCTCCGTGGTGCTCGTCCAGGGAACGTCCAGAATCCAGTCGAGGTACGTCCGCACGACCGTGTATTCGGCGCTGCCCACCTGCATCGTCCGGAGGCGCTTGAGTTGCTTCTTGGCAACTTGATCCGCCTCCGCAGGAAGCTCGGCCTTCGCGAGCCGCTCCTCGAGACCATCCAGATCTCCCTGGTCGCCATCCTCTTCGCCGAGTTCCTCTTTGATCGCCTTCAGCTGCTGACGAAGGACGTACTCACGCTGATTCTTGCCCATTTCCTCTTTGATCTGGGAGTTAATGCGTTCACGCATCTTCAGGATCTCGAGCTGCCGCGTGAGCAACCGGAGCACCTTGCGGATGCGCTCCTTCACGTCGACGGTTTCGATGAGCTGCGCCTTTTCATCGACCGGCGCGTCGAGGTTCGTCGCGACGAGATCGGCGAGCGCGCCGGGCGCCTGGATCGAGTCGATCAGCGAACCCGCCTCCCGAGGCAACTCCGGCATGAGCTGAATCACCTGCTTCGCGATGTCCCGCAGACTCATCGCCAGCGCCTCCGCCTCGACGTCTTCGGTCGCGACGGATTCGATGCGCCTGATCTTCGCTCGAAGATACGGGCCCGTCTGTGTGATCGTCTCGAGGCGGATACGCGTGAGGCCCTGGAGGATCAGAGAGTAGTTGCCTGAGCTGTGCTTCAAGGCCTTGAGCACCCGCGCCGCGCACCCCACCGGATACAGATCCTCCGCCTCGGGGTCGTCGGTCGATGGATCTCGTTGAGCGAAGATCGCGATGACCGGGGTTGGTAGATCCTGTACGTCCTCGACTAGCGCCACCGACTTCTCTCGTCCCACGTCGAACGGGGCAACGCCGCCCGGGAACAGAACCGCATTCCGAATGGGCAGCACGGCGAGTTCGTCAGCAAACTTCAGCTCGTCGTCGCTCGGCTGAGCCAGCGTGGCGGGGGCTGCCTTCTTTTTGTCGCTCATGTTTCTTCCTTGGTGAATCCCAGACCTGCCCGAATCAAGGTACTCAGCCCGAAGCTAATCACACATTCTCGACTGGCCAGCCCTCTACATCGAATCTCGGCGGCTCGATCAGGCCGAGCGCTGAGCAGCGCGTCAGCGATACCAGCTGCGATAAAACTGGCGACTCAGGTTTAGCTCCGTTTGGGGGGCCGGTCGCACGCTTCGAAAAGACCCCAGGAACTGCTTGAAATAAAGGCCGGAAGCGGCTGTTTCCGCTGGCTTCTCCAATGCCCACCCCCTTCCCCTTCCCTTTTTGCCGGTCTCGGCAAGTCTGCGCAATAGTACTTTGCCCGCGTGCGAACGATTTTCTTCGGAACCCCGGAAATCGCGGTACCCGCCCTTCGCGCGCTCGCGGCGACCACCGATCTCGTCGGTGTGGTGTGCCAGCCGGATCGTCCCTCCGGTCGCGGTCTCGACGTGACGTCTCCGGCCGTCAAACGCGCGGCGGCGGAGCTGGGCATCCCCGTACACCAACCCACTCGGGTGAAGGAGGCGCTCGACGGCTGGGTCCGGTCGCAGTCGCCGGACGTCGCCGTCGTCATGGCGTACGGCCGCATATTGCCCAAGAGCGTCCTCGACGTCCCTCGTCTGGGGTGTGTGAACCTGCACGCCTCCTTGCTTCCAAAGTTTCGCGGCGCCGCCCCGATTCAATGGGCACTCATTCGAGGTGAGACCGAGACCGGGATGACGCTCATGCAGATGGACGAGGGGATGGACACCGGTCCCGTCTTCTGCGAGCGACGCGTTCCCATTTCGACCGAAGACACAGCTGGCAGCCTGGCGCCGAAGCTCGCAGCGCTCGGCGCAGCCGTCGTAACCGACGATCTTCCGCGGGCGCTTTCGGGCGACCTTCCTCTGGTGGCCCAGGATTCGAAAAATGCGACGTTTGCTCCGCCGCTGACCCGAGCCGACGGGGTTCTCGACTGGACATCGACCGCACGCGCGCTCGTCAACCGCGTCCGGGGACTCTCTCCGAAACCCGGAGCGTTCACGATGCACGGTGATCGTTCGCTGAAGGTACTGTCCGCCGCCGCCCTGAGCACGCAGGAGGCTTGCAGGGCGGGAACGGTCGTTCGGGCAGACAGGGGCGGAGTGTACGTCGCCTGCGGCATGGGCACTCTCGAGATCGTCCGTGCTCAAGTCGAGGGACGAAAGCCGACGACGGGGCCTGACCTCGTGAATGGCCGCTTCATCCGTCTCGGAGATGTGCTCGGTTCCCGCCGCTCGTGACGAGCGATTCTCACTCGCGATGCAGGCGATCCTCGAAGGCGGTTCGGCGCTCGGGATCCTGGACCCCGTCGAAATAGAACAGCCGGAACTTGCGGTAGTCGCTGCGGACCTCGTCGCCGGAGCGCCCGTTCATCGTTCGAATGTATCGATCGAGGTACGCAACGAAGTCGGGGAATGAAGCTCCGCGCGCGCCCAACGCCTTCATCAAGGCAGGATCCCAGCGCAGAGCCCTAACGGTCACAGGGCCGAGGTGCACCAGGACATTCGGAACCACGTTCGAAACATCGATTCTGTCGGCCTCACCCGACGTCAGCAAGAAGTGCGGTCTGAACGTGGCGACGAGGTAGCGCACCCCCGCATCTCCGAGGTGAATGGCCCGACCCCCGTCGATCGCGAAGGGCGCGTTCGCGTCGAACACGAGCCGAGCCTCGCGGTCAGCGAACGCAACACGAACGGCCAAGCCGCCGAAGAAGTGCGACAACACAGCAGCATCGCGCCGCTCGACTCGGAGCGCGTTCTCGTCGGTCTTCGCGTACTCGTTAACGATAACACCCCGTCGTTCGACGCCGCTCGTGGGACGTGGCGTGACCATCGGTACGGCCAGCGCGGCGATGACGAGTTCCACGTACGCGAAGGGGCGCTCGAACGAGACCGAGCAGAGAGCCAGCTCGAGCAAGATGGCGAGATACGGCGTCACCGGGATCAAGAGCCGCGCGAACGTCGCGCTGCCGCCGACGCAAACGACGTAACCCGTGTACGCCACCGCGAATGCGCTTGCAGCGAGCGCATGCACGACGAGCGGGTCCGGTGACGCATCCGCTCGCAGTAGCGCGCCGCGCCCCTTCCAGAGAGCCGCATCTATCGTGAAAGGCGACAAAAAGAGTACCCAATATTTCTGCAAGTACGTTCCGAGATACGCGAATCCTCGCGCCGGACCGCCGAACCTCGCCTCGTAGGGAGAGGCAGCGCCTGCCCCGTAGTACAGATGGCGGACTGCGGCCGCGAAGCCGAGGATCGCCGCGAGACAAAGAAGGAACCGCATCGCGGTCGCTGCGCGTCGGGGCGGCGTGATCAACAGGAGTAAAAATGCGACCGCGCCGAAGACTAGCCCATCGGGGCGAAGCAATGTCGAGACGCCGAAGAGCAGGGCGGACAGGATCGGCCGCGGGGTGCCGCCGGTGAGACCCGAAACGAGCATCCAATATCCGACGAACACGCTCGCCATGAATGCGGACGTCTCGAGACCGCTCGTCGTGAACAGACTGAAATCCGGATGCAATGCCGTGGCAAGACACGCAACGGGGAGCGTGTGTTTGCGAACGGGGAGACGCCCACGGAGGTCGAGATGGAAGGCGAGAAGCAATACGAGGATGATCGCGGCGGCGATCACACCCGATACGACCCCCCAACTCTCCGGAGATACACGAAAGACCATCCCAAGCGCGATCCAGAGTGCCCAGAGTGGGTTCTTCAGGCCATCTACCCGCTCCCCCACGTTGAACACTAGGCCGTGTCCTTCGACCAGGTTGCGGGCATAACGAAAGGTGATGAAGGCCGCATCCGCGGTCCACGCGTTCCACGCCGCGAGCCCGAGCCCCACGAGCACGGCAGCTGCACCGGCCAACGCCGCCGGTTCGCGCGCGTCGAACTCGGCAGGCTTCGCGGTCATTGCGCCGGGCCTCCCAGCAGCGGCTGCGCCCACCAGACGACGGGCCCCGTTGGCTTCCTGAGAGCCCGCAAACGGGGCGGCAGTCTGTCACGCGCGTCCCGAACGAGTTCTTCTCCCCGAGCTTGCCCTAGTGCACGCGTCGCGACGGCGGTCGCGTCTGCGTCGAGACCTGCAGCGACGAGCAAGTCGACGTAGAGCGGGCCGATGCCGGGAAGGTCCCGCCCTGCATCAACCAATGGCTTGAGCTCGCGCAGAGAACGAAGGTAAGCACCGAGTTCGAGAAACCCCTCGGCGCGAAGAAGACGAGCCTGTCCGTCATCCGCTTCGCCGCGCGCTCCGCGAAAGAACATTTCGGCCCGATCGAGCCGTCGGCGCTCGGCGGCGATCGCCTCTTCGGGGTAACGAAATGGGAGCTTCGCTCCGATGGCTGAAAGCCAGGCATCAGCCGCCTTGAACTCGCCCAGCCGCGCGTAAGTTAGCGCGACGTTCTGAGCGTTCGGGAGGACCTCTAGGTCATCGTCGTCGTTCACCATGGAGAGCAGTCTTCGAGCGCGAGCGTCGTCGCCAAGCCGACTTGCCAATAGCGCCGTTTCCGCGGCGAGAAACTCCCTGGCGCGGTTTTGCAGGGCATCAGCTTGCGCCTGTCGGCTGACGCGGCGGCCGACCCTCAGCCCGCCGACACGGGTTACCTCCGGCGGGGGCCGATCGTCGATCAACGCGTTCAGTTCCCGGTAGATCACTTCGAGATCGCGCAAATTGCCATCAGCGGTTCGCGCCACCTGCAGATCCAGCAACCGGAAATAATCCTGATAATCGATCCAGTCCGGCATGAGGAGCGCGTACTTCCTGCTCTCTGGACGCGACGCGAGCAGGAGCAAATCGAATGCCTGGTCGATTTGCCCCTTCTTGGCGCTCTCTTCGCTAAGGGCCTTCAGGACGAACGGATTGTCGGGGTTAATGCTGAGTTCATGCAAGTAGATGGAGTCTTGATCCTTGTAGTCGAAGGTCCGACGCGTGCAGACGGCGCCGTAGAACGTGAGGAGCGCGACGAACGCCGCTCGCGCCCGTGGGGATGCCGCGACTACTGCCAGAGGCTCTCTGGCGAGGCGGGCGATGGCGGAGAGGAACAAGAAGAGAGGCAGATAAAGAAAGTGATCGGACGTCGTGACGAAGATGCCCGTATAGGTGAAATTGAGAAGCGGACCGAGGGCGGCTGCTGCAGCGACGAAGAGGATTGCCGCCGGCCGATCTCGCCGAAATGCGACCACGGTGACGCCCAGGTACGCGACGGCCGCGATGACCCCACCGACGACGAGCGGTGTCGGAAAAATGAAGTTGCCGTGCGACGCGACGAGGGGGCGATAGAAGAATGTCTGGGGCAGCGGCCAGATGACTCGTTCGAGATACGCGAAAATCGTCAAGAAGCCGTACTTGGGGGTGAGGATGAGGTGATCTTTGGGGCGTACTGGAAAGACGAATATCCGCAGCGCGACGTAAAGGAGCGCCATCCCGGTCTGAATGACGAAACCGGGAAGAAATCGCCGACGCGACTCCCGATCCGCCGCCGCCACGTCCGGAGCCAGCATGAACGGCAACATGGCCGACGTCTCCTTGCAGAGCAGGGCCGCAACGAAGCTGACGGCGGATGCCGCGATCAGCCTGCCCCGAGCCGCGCCTTCGCGTCGGGCGGCCCGATAGGAGAGTTCGACGCAGCCGAGCAAAAAGAACGTCATCAGTACGTCCGTTCGCCCCGCGATCCAGATCACGCTCTCCGTGCGCGACGGATGGAGCGCGAAAAGTGCGCCGACCGCCACCGCGAGCGACGTGCGCCCCGTCCATCGACGTGCGACGACCACCACAAGAACGGTCGTCAGCGCGTGAAAGACGATATTGAAGAGGTGGTAAAAGGAGGGTCTGTCGCCGACGATCGCCCAGTTCACGAGGTAGCTCACCGTGACCAGCGGCCGGTAATAGAGGGACCACCCGCTGCCGCGGTCGTCGAGCTGCCAGAAATAGTGGGTGAAGGCGCGCCCGACGTAGGACAGCCCGTGCGCGTACGGGTTGTCGCGGATGAGGAGGAGATCGTCATAGACGAACCCCGCGGCCAGGCTTGGAAGAAAGCACAGGAACGCAAGCAGCCCGACCTCGAACGCCGGACGGTCGGGGCGGTCGCGCGTGATGAGGACAGGCACAGCAACGGACGGGCGCACCGATTCCATTTTTTGAGGAGACGCTACTTGAGAGACCGCGCTCGCTTGCATGCTTGCCCAGTTTGCGGGAGCGGCAAAGCCGAAAACCAAGTGGCAACGCCGGCGCCTGCAGAACCTGGTATGATGATGCGGTTGGACCTCGCCGCGACCTGCATCTCGCAGATTCAGGAGGAGTTTCCCGAATTCAGGATCGTGCCTAAAGCCGGCAACGGGTTTTCCCGGGCCATCGACAACCTCCTCAAGCTCGTCACGGCCGGCGGGCAGCGTCGCTACCTGACGCACTACCACACGGCCATTGGTTACACCCTTTACGTTCCGACATCATGGGGTTCCTCGAGCGATATCGATCGGGTCATTCTGCTTCGGCACGAGCGAGTTCACCTGCGCCAGCGTCGGCGCCTGGGGATGCCCTTGATGGTCTTCCTGTACCTGGTGCCGTTCTGCCCGCTCGGCCTGGCGTACGGACGGGCGCGGATGGAATGGGAGGCGTACGAGGAGACTCTCCGAGCGACGGCCGAGTTCTATGGGACCGCGGCTGCACGCGGCCTGAGGGAAGCGCTCGTCCAGCGTTTCACCGGACCAGACTACGGGTGGATGTGGCCGTTCCGAAGAACGGTGGAGCGCTGGTTCGAAACGACGATGCGCGCCATCGAGCGGAGCACGCCGTGAACCGGGGCATGTAGGGTGGCCGTCGTCGGCATCGACCTTGGAACGACGAACACCGTGGTCGGCATTGCCCGCGACGGACAGGTCAGGGCCATCCGCGATCCGGATGGCGAATATCTCATCCCTTCGGTCGTCTCGTTTCATCCGTCCGGCAACATCCTGGTCGGACGCGCCGCAAAAGAACGTCGTGTCATAGACGCCGCGAACACCATTTATTCGATCAAGAGGCTCATCGGACGCAGCTGGAACTCAGAAGAGGTTGCGCATGCACGCGCACGCTTCCCGTTCGAAATGCGGGAGGGGCCGGGTCAGGCAGCGCTGGTCGTGGCGCGCACGGAGACGTTCACTTTGCCGGAGATCAGCGCCTTCGTCCTTCGGCATGCCAAGGCAGTCGCCGAAAAGAGCCTGGGCGAGCCCGTGGAACGCGCGGTCATCACGGTTCCCGCAAACTTCAACGATCTCCAACGAGCGGCAACCAAGGTTGCCGGACGCGTCGCCGGACTCGAAGTCTTGAGAATCCTGAACGAACCCACGGCCGCCGCGCTGGCGTACGGATACGGCAAGGGGAAAGGCGAGCGCATAGCAATCTACGACTTCGGAGGGGGCACCTTCGACGTCACCTTGCTGGATCTGTCAGGGAACGTTTTCGAAGTTTTGGCCACAGCCGGCAACACGTTCCTCGGCGGCGACGACGTCGACGTCGCGATCGCGGAGCGCATGGCTAACTCGTGTCTCGAGCGGCATCGCGTGGACGCGCGGGCGGATGCTCAGATCTTCGAACGTCTTCGCTACTACGCCGAGCAACTCAAGGTGGAGCTCTCGTCCGCGACCGAAGCGACCATCGACGTACCGGATATTGGTCACGACGCGAGCGGCAGGCCGATCCGGTTTTCGTTTGCGATGACTCGCGCCGAGCTCGATGCCCTCGCCGAGCCGATGGTGGCTCGCACGTTCGAAGTCTGCCAGGAGGCCATGAGCGTGGCGCGGCTCACACCAGAAAAGTTCGATCAGGTGGTCTTGGTGGGAGGTTCGACTCGTTTGCCGATAGTACGCCACCGCGTTCTCGAACATTTCCACCGCGAGCCTCTCGACCGGATCAACCCAGACGAGGTCGTCGCAATCGGGGCCGCGATCCAGGCGAACGCACTCACCGGGCAGGAAAAGCGACGGAGTGTCATTCCGCGACCGCCCATGCCGGCCGCCCGCGCCGGCGATGACCGAAAGTCGCAGCCGCCGGCACGAGCCCGAAGCACCAATCCCTTCTCGCCGAGTCCGCAGGGGCTCGCCCGGCCGAGCGACGCCAAGGTCGACGACCCGAGCGCGGGTCAACGCCGTCGGGTGATCACGGGCATGGGGCTAGGGCCTTCTCGTTCGTCGCGACCCCCGCCGTTGCCGGAGCGGAAGGGCGCGTCGAAGAAAAGAGGAGGGACGTGGGGCGGAGTCGGTGGCCCTTCCCCGTCCTTGCCCAAGCCCGGACAGACACTGCCAGAAGGGAGCGGCCATCGAGCGCCGACCTTCGACGAGGACCGGAAGTCGGAAGGGCTGCGGCGCACGATTAGCTCGCGACCTGGCGCGCTCGACGAGCCCGGAAAGCCGATTAGCTCGCGACCCGACGCGCACGAGGCGCCGCGGAAACGCATGGGGTCGAGGCCCGATGCGACGGAGTCAAGGTTCGACCTCGCCGACGAGCCGCTCACTGCCCCGATCGATCGGGGATTCGATCTCCCGACCCCTACCGTCCCGATACTTCCGGACGACGAGATGACGACGGTCGGCTCGGCGCCGTTGGGCGGTGTCAATCACGAGGCGCCGACGCTCGATGGTTCCTGGGGTGCCGTCCCCGAGGAAGACGGCAGCGACGACGAGGTGACGTCGGCCGACCTACGGTTCGACAAGCTGCGACTACCCGCCCTGCCGCCGGCCAAGACGGACCTAGGTGGAACGCGCGTAGGCCTCGCGCCTCCGATCGAGGTCACGAGCCCGAAGGCTGGCGCGAGCGCAACTCCGCGCGGAGCTTCGGAGACGAACGGGGTCGACGACCAACCCAAAGCGGGCAGCCAAGGGCCGATAGGGGTACCGAGCCGACCCCATCCGACACGGAGCGGCCCGGCAGCGAACGAGCCTCCTGCGGATCTCGGCTTCGCACGCACCACCATGCCGGAGACGCCACTCATCGCGAGGGGGCAGGCGGCTCTGCCGGTGAAGCCGCCGCTGGAACCCCGGATTGAACGAAACGCTGCGACGTTCACGTCTGCGACTCCCGACGCGCACCGGTTGTCCTTTTCCGAGGCGCCTGTCTCGCCAAGGCCCGTGCTACCGCTTCTCGTCGACGTTACTCCCCTCAGTCTGTGCGTGGAGACGGTACGCGGCTTTCATGACGTTATCATCGCGCGCAATACGCCCGTTCCCTGCGAACAGTCTCGCACCTTCGTCACGGCAACACACGGCCAAGAGACGGTCCTCGTCCGCGTTGGCCAGGGAGAGGGCTCGCGTTTCGCGGAGAACACGCTCCTGGGCGAGGTGGAACTCTCCGGCCTCAGGCAGGCGACGCGCGGTGAAGTGCACATCGTCGTGACGTTCTCCCTCGACACCGACGGCGTGCTGAACGTGAAGGCAGCCGACGCCGAGACCGGCAAGGCCGCAACCGCACGCCTGAAGTTGGTCGGGCTGCCCGATGCGGAAGAAGTGGGCCGCATGACCGCACGCCACCTGCAGCGAACGCTATGAGCACGGCGAAAGAAGAGCTAGAACGCCTGAGAGCGTGGGCCGAGGTGCTCGACGACTCGAGCTACTACGAATTGCTCGGCGTGCTCGACCTCGCTGATGGGGACGCCATCAAGACCGCGTTTCACGAGTTCGCCCTCGCGTTTCATCCGGACATTCACGTCGGGGGAACCGAGGAGACCAAGCACGTTGCCCGATGCGTTTTCCGGCGCGGAGCGGAAGCCTACCGCGTGCTGTCCGATCCGGCGCTCCGAGCCGAAATACGATCTCGCGCTCGCCGGAGGGTACTTGAGGCTCGTGGCCGGCGAACCGACGAGCCGCGCGCACGGCAAGGTCGCTCTCCAGTCGCTCGAAGACATTTGTAAAACTCCGGCGGCAAGGTCGTCGGCCAGGCGAGCTGACGACCTCATCGGGCAGGGGCGGCTTTCCGAAGCCCGGGCGGTGCTCAAGGACGCGCTCAGCCAGGAGGGTTATGAGAATCCGATCTTGGAGGACCGCATCGAGGCGCTCGACCTAGCGATCTTTGCGACCGGCGGCTAGCGCATTGCGTTATACTCAACGGTTTGCGGACCTGGCACCCAAAGGCCGGGTTACCGGCTTCGGTCGCTACGCCCCCTCATTAAGGCACTGATATAATTATATATTTTCATGCTGGAAAAGCAGGCTTCTGCGACAGAAGAGAAGAAGGGCGCGAGCACCGAGGCGCGAGCATGATAGACCGGCACTTCACTTAGAATGTAATCTGCATTCGGGTCCTGTTGAACGATCGCCCCGTTCGAGCTCGGACGGGCTTTGACCAAGGGTCGCTGTGAAGCTCTCCTGCCCCTCCTGTGCCGCCAAGTACTCCATCGCCGACGAGAAGGTTCAAGACCGACTCGCGAAGATTCGCTGCCGAAAGTGCAGCGCGACGATCATCGTCGACGGAAAAGTGGATCCGCCCAACGTCTACACTTCGGACACCGGCGCGGCTCCCGCTGCTGACTACGGGGACGGCGGCAACGACACCGGTGCCGGCGAATACTCGGTCGACTTCGGCGACAACGATCAGCGGTCGATGAGTCTCGACGACATCGTGCGCGCGTATCGCCGCGGGGAAATAACCGCGGACATGTACGTCTGGGCCGAAGGCATGAGCGACTGGACGCCGATCTCGTCGGTGCCTGACATCATGGACGCACTCGGCGGCGGCGCACCCACCGCGGCAGCTCGGCAGGCCGCGCGCACCGGTGCCGGACGAGGCTCGGCGACCGATCTCTTCGGCGGAATCGATCGCGCGGGCAGTGAGGAAGACGTCATGACCAGCGCGCCGCACGGGCAAGCGGCGGCCGGCCTGGCCACTGGTGCACGGAACGAGTCGTCGGTGCTCTTCTCGCTGAGCGCGCTCACGGCGTCGGCACCCGCAGCGACGGCGCCCGCGCGCAGTGCCGTCGCGTCGGACGTCAAGGGTGACGACTCGGGCTTGATCGATCTCAAGGCACTCACCTCCACCGTCGGGAGCCAGCCGCCCCCCGGCCCGCTCGGGCTCGGCTCGGCGCCACTCGGACTCGGAGCGGCACCGCTCGGCATGGCCGCCCCGCTGGGCGGCATGACTGCGCCCGCCATGGCCGTCGACGGTCCGCTTCCAAGACCACAGAGCAGCAAGACCGGTCTCTACATCGGGGGCGCGCTCGTCATTGTCGGCGCGCTCATTGCGGGCGCGATCGTCCTCAAACCGAGGGACGTCCCGAGCGCCGCAGCACCCCCTCCTGCCACAGCGCCCGTGGCCGTTGCGGCGACGGCGGCGCCCACGACCGAAGCCAAGAAAGACGAACCCACCGCCCAGCCTCCGGCAACGGGCACCGCAGCAGTTGCCGACGCCCCCAAGGAGACCGCCGCGAAAGTGGCCGCCGCACCGTCGCATCACGCGCACTACGAGGGCAGGCCGCATTCCAGCGGGAGCAGCAAGAGTTCCGAGAGTTCATCGGGAAGCAGCAAGAGTTCCGAAACCTCGGGCTCCTCAAGTGGATCATCTGCCGCGTTCTCGGGCGGTTCGAACACGAGCGCGTCGAGCGGCAGTTCGGATTCGAGCGGTGGCGAGAAGAAGCACCACAAGAAGAAGGAAAAGAGCTGCAATTGCTCTCCTGGCGACCTCATGTGCGCCATGCAGTGTGCGGCCAACTGAAGTCCTTCAGCTCAGCTCAGAACGCGAGCGGCGCTGGAACCGCCAGCCGAACGGGTCCGGCTGGCGCCGCGAATTCGTAAACGCTGCCTCGACGATCGGTGAGACCGAGTCGCACGAACCCGTCGGCACGAACGAGGGCGAAAGGAGCGAGCGGCGCCGGCTCGGATTCGCCCTCCGGGACGACATAAACGCTCAGGGGCGCAAACTTGGATGGTAGCGGGGCGCTCGAATCCGCGCAGTACGCCGCGACGGATGTCGTGCCCTCCTCGACGGCGCATCGCGAAAGCGCGGCCGCATCTTGCCGGACATCGAGAGACGGAACGGTGTGGATCAATCGAGCCGCTTCTCGTCGGACGAGGACGGCTGGGTCGCGTGCGAGCAGCGAGCGTTCCGCGGATGGACATCGCGATCGTGACGCGAGAAGCCCCGCGAGGGCGTTCACGCGCACGTACTCCCGATCCGAATCCAGCGACGCGCATAGTTGCTTCGTGACGGGGACTCCGCGGGCGCCCAGACGTCCGAGCGAAGCTGCGGAATCTCCGCCCACGGCGACATTGGTGTCGAAAAGCAAGCTCGCGATGAGGGGCACTTGCTCGGCGCCCCCAGCAGCTCCGAGCGACCAGACAGCGTTGGCGCGCACCGATGCATCGTTATCCCGGGCCAGCAGGAGGAGAGTCGTCAGCGCTTCCGGATGAGCGGCGAGCGCCTCCGCGATCTTCGCGCGCGTCGGAGTATCGGCCCCGGGAAGCAGTCGGATGAGTGCGTCGCTTCCGAGCGCACCCCCGACGGCTCCCAGCGCCTCGATCAACGCATCTGCATCTGCTCCGGTCGCAACAGGGATGAGGGAAAGGGCCCGATTCACGACGCGGCGGTCCTCCGTGGCGGACAGAGCGCCGACGAGCGCGACGCCGATCGCACCTCGATCCTGGTCGGCGGAACGCTCGAAGCGATCCAGCAGAAGACCCGCTGTGGCCGCCGACGCAGTCCGCCGCAGGGATAGCGCGGCGGCGCGTCGAACCGCAGCGTGTTCGTCGTCAAGAGCAGCAAGCAAGGGAGCATCCTGCCCGGACCGACCGAGAAACCCCAGCGCCTGAATGGCGACGAGCCGGAGCGAAGTATCCGTCGCGTCGCGTGTCAGTGCGGAAAGGACGGGGATCGCCCGAGGTGAACCCGTCCGCCCGAGGAGCGCGACGAGCGAGGCTCGCTCCGCGCGACGCGCGTGGGCGGCGTCTAGCGCCCGAAGAATGGGCTCCACGGCACGTCCGTCCGGGACCTCCGGCTCGAGAAGCGCCGTGGCGGCGTCGACGGCCGCGTGCCGTACGCGCGGGTCGTCCGAGCGGAGGGACTCGAGCACGAGACCGAGTTCCCTCGAATCACGCGAGCGGCCGATCGCATCGAGAGCAATCTCGGTTTTCACGGCGCCGCGCCGCAGGCCGTCGGCGACCGCGTCGACTGCAGCCTGTGTTCCGATCTCGCCCAAGGCGAGCACGCATCCATCCGTCCGATCGAACGCCGATCGAACTCGAACGCATTCGATCAGAGTCGGCACGGCCCGGTCCCCGGCATGCACGAGAGCCGCCCGACCCGGCGATGCCGCGCGCGGATCGTCCCCTCGAAGCGTTTGCACCAGAGCATCGAGCCCCGCTTGTGACGGGATGCTGCCGAGTGCCGCCAGCGCAGCCTGACGGACGAGTGGCCGCCGCTCCTCCGCGAGGAGCGCAACGATGGTGCCCACGGCTTCCTCGGCATGCAGGCGACTTAGCGCCGTCAGCACGGCGATGCGCACGTTCTCGTCGGGGTCGCGTAACATGAGGGTCAGCGCACTCGCAGCACGCGCATCCCCGAGTTCGCCAAGTGCCATCGCGACGCTCCGGCGCACGCCAGGTCTTGGGTCCTGACTCTTCCCAACGAGGGGGACGACAGCTCCGAGATCCCCGATACGCGCGAGCGCGGTGGTCACGGCCTCGCGAACGTCCGCGTCGGTGTCGTCGAGGCGCCCCAGTAGAGGCACCACCGCACTCTTTGCGCCGGATGCCCCGAGCGCGCGAGCGGCGGCGACGCGAACGGAGGGCTCTTGGTCGCCGAGAATTCTTCCGAGCGCGCCTACGGCGTCATTCACTGGATCGCGAGCCAGGGCGGCGGCGGCGGCGCGGCGGATGCGGGCATCGGGATCGCCCAACCACGAAATGACACGCCGTCCGAGTCCATCGACCCGATCTTCGATGAGCGCGTCGAGCGCTGCGATACGAACGTCGGGATCCGGATCATCGAGGGCCGGCAACGCGATGCGCCGGAGCGACGCCCGAGGCATCGCGCTGAGCCTCCGCGCGGCGTTCCGTCGCACCCCGACATCTGGCGCGGACAGATCACGAGCGGTCGCATCGATGGTGCTCGGCCAGACGAATGCCTCCGCCCCTGGAGCTCCCAGGCAGACCGCGACGATCAAACTCGAGAGCACAAGACGCATGCGCCACGGAGCTTACATCACCACGCGGCGCGCGCTCCTCCTGCGCGCAGACGATGGCCCCGCGAGGCACCGCTATTCGGCGTCGCTGGGGGCGAGCGCCGCCCGCGGGGAGCTGCGGAGCATCGTCCGACGCGAGAGCACCCGTTCGAAGGCCCTGGCGCACCGGGCATTTTGCTCCTGCGTCCCTACCGTCACACGCACGAAACGCTTGGTCGCATGATGAACCTCGAGCGACCGAATCAAGATGCCCTCCGCCAACACCGATGCGACGAAATCCGCGGCTGAAGTCCCCGTCGCCGAGATGTCCACGAGCACGAAATTGCCGTCGCTCGGCAGCACCGAGACCCCCGCAAGGGTCTCCAGCCGCGCCACGAGCTCCGCGCGCCCGGCCTTGAGCGCGTCCACTCGGGTCTCGAATTCGGCAACGTCGTCCAGCGCAGCTTCCGCTGCCGCCAGCGTCACCGACGGAACGTTCCACGGGATCTTCACGCGCGACAGGAGCTCGATCACCGCCGAGTGACCGAGCGCGTACCCAAGCCTCATGCCCGCGAGCCCGAACGCCTTCGAGAACGTCCGCAGCAGTATCATGTTCGGGTAGTCGCGCAGAAGACGCGCGAAGCTTTGCGCATCCCCAAGCTCCACATATGCCTCGTCGACGACCGTCGGCAGACCGAGCCCCAGGATGCGCCGAAGATCGGTCTCTCCGATGCCGTTGCCGGTCGGGTTGTTCGGCGTGCAGAGGAAGACGATCTTCGTCCGCTCGGTGACGGCGCGGATGAGACTGCCCACGTCGTGATCGTGATCGTCGGTCATCGAAACGATCACCGGAATGCCGCCGACGACCCGGGTTCTCGCTTCGTACATGCTGAACGTCGGTACACTCAGCAGCACCTCCTCGCCCGGACCGACGAAGGTGCGAATCACCAAATCGATGAGCTCGGTCGAGCCCATCCCGAGCAGCACGTTCGACGCCTCCAGACCATCTCGCCCCGCGATCTTGGACTTCAGGCGGGCGCCGTTCGGTGGATAGTGATTTGCGTTGGTGGCTGCGTCGACGATCGCGCGGATCACGCGCGGACTCGGCGAATATGGGCTCTCGTTCGACATCATCCGCAGGACGTCGCCCCGCTCGGCAATGGCGAAATGTCCCTCGTTATACGGCTTCGCCGCCCGGACCCAGCTCGGCGCGAAGAGCTCCACGCTGTCGGGCTGCACGGCCCCACCGCTCCCCGGCTCGTCGCCCAGCGCGTCGCCGAACACCCGGATCATCGCCTCGGCGCGGTCCATCGCTTCGGGAGTGTCCACGTCGATCCAGCGCGCGTCCCCGACGTCGCACGCGAAGAATGCACCCTTCGCCGCGAGCGCACGAACGCCCTCGGAAAGCGAGGCGTCGCCCATCCTGGCGACGACCTCCTCGAGCTCGCGTACGAGCGCCGGCCCGATCCGGAACACGCCCGTGTCGATCGCGTCGTATTCCGGCAGTTCCTTCCCGATCTCGGCGATGCGTCCCTTCTGCGTCACGACCTTCGTCGCGTCGTCGAGGTCGAAGCAGCGCGCGATGTCGCGATCGACGCCCAGCGCGCATGCACCCTTCGGCAGCTCGGCCGCGAGCAGCCGGCGCGGAAGCTCTGGCGAGTAAAGGTGGTCCGACATCGTCAGCAGGCAGTCGCCGTCGATGAATTCCTTCGCTGCGAGCAGAGAGACGCCGTTCTTGGCGTGGAAGTTCGGATTCTCGACGAAGCGAATTTCGAGTCCGAGCCCCGACGCCGTCTGAAGCGCACGTCGTACAACGTCGCCGCGATGCCCCAGCACGACGACCGCTTCTCGAATCCCGACCTCTTCGAGGGTGCGGAGGACTCTCACCAGCAACGGGATGCCGCTCACTGCACGCACCGGCTTCGGGACCTGGCCGTTCAGCCGTGAGCCGAGCCCAGCCGCCAGTACGATCGCCCGGGTGACACGCCTGTCTCTCATGGGATTCTCGCGCCCGCGACCTGGTAGCACGCTCGTGGAAATCACGGCAAATCCTTTTCAGTTCAGATAGTTAGGTGACGGTGAAGCTGTCGCAGTCGAACCACACTGTCGTCATTTAGCTACACCAGAACGCCCGGGACCGCGCCCCAGCGAAAGACCAGGTGTGATGCGCAAATATAATGATTTCAGTTATTTCCATGGCAAACAGGCCGGTCAACCCGGCCAGCCATTAAGCAAGCCGGATGCCAATGCCCGGTGCGTCAACCATTTCGCACCTCGCGGTGCCGATCGCGGCTTTTCCCTGACGTCAACGTCACATGCCGCGCATGGCCGCTCGGACCCTGTTGCACCTCGGCAACACCGTGCCCGGAATGTCAGTGCGAAAAGAGTTCCCTCGCTTGATCCAGATCCTCGAGCGAATCCACTTCGCACCAGCGAAGCCCGGTGATGTCCACCGCCCTGACGCGTGCTCCGCGCAGGATCAGTCGGGAATACACGTCCTCGTAGTAGAGGTGGGTGTCGCCCGCGGCGCGCGCGCCGTCGAGAGCGTCAAAGAGCTCCTCGCAAGCGCTGGAGTCTATTCGCTCGATCCCGATGCTTTCGCCCCCACTCTCGGACAGCGGAATCCCTTTCCCGAAGGCGGCGATGTCCTGGCTACCACGCTCGAGACGCACCTTCATTGCCTCGTCGTCGAGCTTTCGCTCTCGGTCGACAGCAGCGGAGATGTAGGCGGAGCTCGAATTCAATCGCGAAAGAATCTCCGCGTCGAAAACGACATCGCCGTCGAGTCGAAAAAAGGAATCGCCACCGACGGCATCACGACAGAGCGCCAGCGAAACCGAGTTTTGCGTCGCCGCGTAGTCGGGATTCGGGCAAAAAGTGACCTCCAGCGACGACTCCGCGAGGGCATGTCGAAGCGCGTGCTCCTTGTAACCCGTGGCAACTACGAGCCTCGACACGCCCGCGCCGACCAGCGCGTCGACGGCTCTGGACAAAATCGTCCCGCTACCCAAGGGGACCAGAGGTTTCGGCCGGTCGTCAGTGAGCGGCCGAAGCCGGGAGCCGGTACCCGCAGCTAAGATCACGGCCAGACGAGTTGCCATCGGGAGATGGCGCGACGATTGCACAGTCCCCGGGATCTTGATAGGAGCCCGCACGAATCCATGAAGCAGCCTGAACGCATTGGAAAGCCGCACGGCAAGCTTGCCGTGTTTTTGCCCGGCCTCGGAGCCGTGGCCACCACATTCATCGCGGGCTGCATGCTCGCCCGGAAGAGCAAGGCGTTACCCATCGGGTCACTCACCCAGATGGGCACCATCCGGCTCGGAAAGCGCACCGATAAACAGGCCCCTAAGATCAAAGACTTCGTGCCTCTCGCGTCGCTCGACGATCTGGAATTTTGCGCCTGGGACCTCTTCGCCGACAACGCCTACGAGGCGGCGGTGAAGGCAGAGGTTCTGGAAGCGCGACATCTCGACACCATCAAATCCGAGCTCGAGAGCGTGGTGCCGAAGCCCGCGGTCTTTTACACGGAGTACGTCAAACGGTTGAGCGGGTCGCACGTCAAGAAGGGTGCAACCAAAGCAGACATGGTCGAAGCCCTGCGCGAAGACATTCGCACGTTCATGAAGGAGCGCGGGTGTGCTCGCGCGGTCACAGTGTGGTGCGGCTCGACTGAAATTTATCTCCAGGCGACCGCCGTGCACCAATCGATCGACGCGTTCGAGGCGGGGCTCCGTGCGAATGACGCGTCGATCTCGAGCTCGCAGATCTACGCTTGGGCGTGCATACTGGAGGGGGTTCCCTTTGCGAACGGCGCTCCGAACCTGTGTGTCGACTTTCCCGCAGCGCACGACCTAGCGAAGAAAACGAGGACGCCTATCTGCGGAAAGGACTTCAAGACCGGTCAGACTCTCATGAAAACGATCCTCGCGCCGGGTCTGAAGGCGCGGATGCTCGGGATCGACGGGTGGTTTTCTACGAACATCCTCGGCAACCGCGATGGAGAGGTGCTGGACGACCCAGATAACTTCAAGACCAAGGAAGTCAGCAAGCTCAGCGTACTCGAGCACATCCTGCAACCGGAGACCTACCCCGATCTCTACGGCCACGTTTATCACAAGGTGACAATCAACTATTACCCGCCCCGCGGTGACGCCAAGGAAGGGTGGGACAACGTGGATATCCGCGGCTGGCTCGGGTACCCGATGCAAATCAAGGTCGACTTCCTCTGTCGGGACTCCATCCTTGCTGCGCCCATCGTGCTGGATCTCGCGCTGTTCATGGACCTCGCGAAGCGTGCCGGGTTTCACGGGGTGCAGGAATGGCTCAGTTTCTATTTCAAGAGCCCGATGACGGCCGAGGGGCTCTACCCCGAGCATGATCTCTTCATTCAAAGCATGAAATTGAAAAACACGCTTCGCTGGATGATGAACCACGAGCTCATCACCCACCTCGGCAACGAATATTACGACTGATCGATTCGAGCGCGCGGGCATCTCGGCGCTCTCGCTCCTCGCCGTACATTCGTACGGCTCCGGGGCTCACCCGCGGACCTCCCGACGCGGTCTTCGCCTTCGACAACGCGCCTCGAGCGCGGCCGTCTCGGTTCGCTCGGCGCTCCGCGTGTCGATCAAGCGAGGCCGGCTCTTCGGCGCGACACCCAATGGACGCCGAGGACGACGGACGCCGCGACGGCCCAGGACCAGGGGGGCATCACCGGGAAGACGTGGCGTTCCGTAGCGATCTCGGTCGAGTCTGGAACAGGAAGCGAAGCAACGTCGTCGTCGTCGACCGAACGACCTCCACTGACCTTCGCGATCCGATCGAGTCGCGCAGAATCAGGCCGCGAGTCGCTCCATGCGGGGCCTTCGCTCTCGCATGCGAAATCCTGACGCGTCGCGGGCGAAGCGCCGATGCGCACGCGTGCGGTGTAGCCTCCAGCCTCGAGCTTCGGCATCGGGATATCGAACGTCGAGCGGCTGGAAGCGGGCGGCGCGGCAAGCAGAATTCGCGTCTCTGCAGCGGAGCCCAGGGGTTCGAGCCATGCCTCTACCGACCCATCCATGCCAGGCAAGCGCGTCACTCGCAGCGCACCCGACTCCCCCGCGATGCAATCTCGCGCGAGCTCGATGCGTGCACTTTCGTATCGCGGATCGCGCATGAGCCAGCCGAGAAGACCGTCCCAGAGCGCGCCATAGGCACGCCCCGCGACTCTGGACGCAAACTCACTGAACGCGAGTTCGTGCGTGTCGTCGACCGCCAGGGCAATCGAACGCCCATCGCCGGCGTCGCCGAGCGCCAGCACCGGCATGGGCGCGTCCCCCGCGCGGAGCCGTGGGTGATCCCAGAGCACGATGGACCCAGGGCGCGCAGGACCGAGCAGGTTCGCCCCGTGCATTACGGGAAGATCGTCACCGAGAAGCTCGCGCAGCGCGTGCATGACCGGCGCAGCGCGCCCCGCATCCGTGTACGACGGGACGAACGGAGCCGAATCGTAGTCGTCCCCGGACACGACCTGCGCCACGGGAAGCACGCCGTCGAGCGGCGTCCTCGCGTAATTGCCTCCGGCGAACGACGACGGCCCGCCGACCATGATCAGCCCTCCGCCCGCTCGTACGTAGCGGGCGAGCCGCGGAAGGTACTGATCGAGCTTGTAACGAACGGCGTCGATGTCTTGAAGAATGACCGCGTCGAAGCTCGGGAGGTGGGTCGTGAAGAGCTCATCGACCGGAAAGTGGATCAGCGCGAGATCGCGATCGTCGGCATGGGGATCGTCCTCGCCCTTGAGTCCCTCCCGCAATATGAAGAACGCGACCACGTCGACCGCCTCGTCGCTCTTCAACCACCGCCGGAGTGCACGAACGTCGTAGGTGGGCCGACCGGCGAGATGAAGAAGCCGAACGCGATCGCGGGCGACGCTGAATGTCAGCAAGCGCGAGTCGTTCTCCGGCAAGGTGTCGCCGGAAGGCGGAGTGATCGCCACCTTCACGACGCGCGCACCGGCGCGATCGAGGGTGATCTCGAGCTCGACCCGGCCAACCCCATCCTCGATCTTCGCCTCGCCCGTCGCGAGCAACACGGGTTCGACCCCGCTCCCGAGCTCCGTCACCGTCACGGGAACGAGGCCACACGAAAGCCCGCCCGCGCATCCAACCTCGACCGTAAGCGCGAGTGGCTGATGCGCGACCGCCGCACCCGCGGCGTGAACGGACCGGATCGAAGCATCCGCAGGCGCGCGACGCGCGACCTTGATCGCGTGGACCGGCACACCGAGATGATTGAACTCGATAGCATCGGGCCCCGGCGTCGACAGGCGACCGTCGCTGATGACCACGACTGCCTGCGGACGCTCCGTCTCGCCCTCGCCGAGGCTGGTCATGGCGGCGCTCAGATCGCTCTCGACCGATAGCTCGGCGCTCGACGCAGGTTCATCGACGGACAGCGGCATCGCCGGACCGCGACCGAAACCAAAGATCGCCAGACGCGCATCCTTGAAGCGTCTTTCGAGCAAACGAACGGCTTCCAGCGCGCGGCTCCGCCGAGTTCCGCCGGCCTCCGGAATGAGCAACCGACGCGATTGGTCGACGAGTACGACCACGCGCGGCCCGACCCGCGTCCCTCGGACAGACACGCGCACCGGACGGAGCACCGCCGCGGCGAACAGCAGGAGTCCCAGTGCGCCGGTCGACGCAACGAGTAGACGGCCGCGCTCGCGCGATCGAAGGTCCGCCAGCAGCAACGCGATCCAGGCGACGCCGACCACGGCCAGCACCGTGATCGCTAGGGGCCCGAGATCGTCGGAAAGCGCCCATGAGGCGCTCCTCATGGCACCCGCCCGCGGCGCTGCATCAACTCCCGCGCATGCACCTGGTCGTCCTTGTAGTCCGAACAGAGCACGTACATCGCCAGGTTCACCGCGAAACGCACCGCGTACTCGCGTTGCTCAGCGCCGTCGGGCTCGCACGGGAATCTCCATGTCCCTTCGGGGGACCGGGCAAGCGCGCCGAGCAGGTCCTGCTCCAGAAACAACACCTGTGCATCCCGCCCACGCACGATCGCCTCCACGTACGGGGGTCCTTGGACGCGCCCGAAGGGTCTATCGAGGAGATAATACGACTTGTAGATCACGTGCTCTTCGGCAATGTCGGCGTCTGCATGCGCGATGAGCTTCACCAGCGGTGACTCCGGTAGCGCTCGAAGCACCTCTCGCCTCGCGGCCCTGCCGAACACGCCGGTTTCGGGTGCGGAATCGTCGACGACGAGCAGCCCCCCGAGCTCGATGAAACGACGAAGCCCTTCGACCTCCTGGGTCGACAGGGGCGCAATATCCGTTTCTCCAGGCCAGACCAGGAACGGTTCTGCGAGCAGTTTGGGATCGTCCGCTGCGACCTCGCCGGGTACCAGGCGCGCAGGAGCGCTCGTGCGGCGAACGAGCTCCCACGACCAGCGCCCAGGTGCCGTGTCGCGCGGTCCGGTCCACCGCGCTCCGCCAGTCGTGAGTATCCGTGGATTGAACGCGCCTTCTTGGCCAAACGCGAACGCCGGTAGGGGCGCGACCATTGCGCCGAGGGCGATGGCCAGGAGCTCGCGCCGTCGGACCCTCAATCGAAATCGTGAATGGTCCAAACGCCGGCCTCTCTCCTCAGCGTGACTTTGTGTCCACCGGGCACGTTGACCTCGGCCGTCTCGCCGTGGACTTTGACTTCCAGTGAATCGGGGTGGTCGAGCCCGACGACGATGGACCGCATGTCCGCCTCCAGCGCGTTCCGCGTGTCGGCAGACAAGACCCGCACCAGTGCAGGGTAATCTCTCCCGGCAAGCGCGATTCGAAGCTCGCCGAGCGCATCCGCTGGGGTCCGCGCACCGGCTGGCAACCCTGACGCGGCGGAGATTCGATAGTGACCATCTTCGAGCACGAGCGTGGCGCGCTCCCCGTCCACGTAGGGCACCTCGGCGACGGCATGGACCACGGCGTGCGCGGTTTCCCTGGCCTCATGCGCAATCTCGTCGCGTGCCTCGGCGAGGAGCCGCCGCGTCCCTTCCACCCCGTAGTCGCGCCGGGTGTCTGCGGTCATGAGCGCGTTCATCGCGGCCGCATCGCCCCTTTCGGCGGCCGCGGCGAATGCGGCCACCGTCGATTTCGGGTCCGGGAGGGGCCGCGACGCGCAAGCCACGGTCGCGGAGAGAAAGGGCGCGGCCGCGAGCACGAGCATGATTCTTCGAACCACTCTGCCCCGAGAGCTAGCGAAAGCCGCTGCAGTTGGCTACCCTTGTCGACCGGATGATTCGAAATCGGTCGGAGGCTACCGCAGAGCGCTCGAGGAACGGCCCGTGGTTTCTCGTCTGCATCTGCCTGTCCGCCGCGCTCGCGTGTGGCGGGCCGCCTCCCCGCGCACCCAACCCTACGCAGCCGGTCGATGAGCGGAGGGCCGTCGAAATCATCCTGAATGCGTTCCGCGACGAACACGATCGTGGCGTCCTGGGCCGGACCGTCCAGCTCCCCGGCGGAAAAACCCTCGACGTGGACGTCACAGCCGCCGGCAAGAAGTATGGCGTCGCCTACGTCACCGCCAACGAGCGACGGGCCCTCGGCGTCGCGCTGCCGATGCCGGAGCCGGGAATGGAAGACGCGCTCCATCTCGTGCGGGGCACGGGTGACGACGCGGATGCGAGGATCCTGGTGCTCCAGGACACGAACTACCTCTACGACGACCAGGTCGGCGAGGAACATGAAGCGACGGACGTGACGGCAGAGAACAAACTGGAACGCGACGTCCGTGATTTCGTCGTCCGGGCCCACGCCGAGAAATGGCCGTAGCCGCGCGCGGCGCATCGAACGCCATGGCCGACGAGATCCGGCGAAGGATCGCGATCTCCGCGACCGTCACGGTCGTCGGGATTGCCCTCAGCACCGCATCGGAATCCGTCGTGGGCGGGCTCGTGACCGTTTGCGGCGTCGTCGCGCTGATCTGGAACGTGCACCGCCTGGGGCGTGCCGGTCCGGGTTGAGTCACGTCTCGCTGCGCAGCACCGCGACGCCGACGTCCGCGCCGAGCAGCGGCGTTCGCTGCACGGCGACCCCGTAGTCACGCCCGGTGATGCCGAGCCGTGCCGTGAACGTGCCCGTGCCTTTCGCCTTTGGCAGGGGATCGAGCCCCGCGATCGTCGTGGCATCGACTTCCGGCGTGACGGGGGCGCCGTAAACGGCCTTCCCCACGATCATGAACACGTACACGAGAGGTTCGTGCGGATTCGATTCCTTCGCGAGCTCCGCTCGCACCTTGCTGCGAAGCGCGAACTCGAGGTGATAGGCGTACGACGCCCACGACCATCCGGTCACGTAGAGACCTCGCGTCGTGCCGTCGACCCGGACTGGCGCGGCGGCGACCCATTGCCCATCCGGACGCGGCGCGCGCACGCCCGACGCTTCGGGCATCGAACCGGTCGTCTCGACGTAGTGATCCTTTGCCTCCGCAAGCGCCGGGAAGGGCCCGAACAGATTCTTGCCCGCCATCTGATCCTGTTCCTGGTCGTTTCGCAGGACGGTCCCGTTGACGTCGGCGAGAGCGAAGAACGTGCTCTTCGCGATGCGCAGGTCCTGCACCTTGCCGCGGGTCGCATCGAGTTCGTAGTGCACCACCTTCAGGTCCGAGCCCAGCCCCGGCAGCGCCTTCCATTTCGGCGCCGAGCACGTCGGCTCCCTGCGGCAAGCCAGTTCTCACCTCCTGCACATCCTCCTCGATTGTCTTCGAGAGAAACGCGACGTGCAATTCAGCCTGCTCCAGGCTGACCTTCACGCTGTCCTTGCAACCCGCCTGGCTCAAACCGGAAAGAACGATGAGCGCAACCTGCGCCGTCCAACTTCGACACATGCCCCCACATTAGTACCGTGATGGGCGTGCGGCGGACGGAAAGGAGTGAGAAAAGTCGAATGGCCGCGTTCGCTCGTTGCCGCAGGAATCGGTCAGGTGCTAACTTCGACGATTGCGGTGTACGGGATCCGGGGCGCCGGTGTGCCGCGGAGCAAGGAACTTTGGCAGGAACGGACGACACGCGGTCCAATCGCCTCTCGGACATCCCTCCGGGCCATCCGAACGTGAGCGTCCCGCTTCGGGCCGTCACTGAACTGGTCGCTCCGGAAGATCTGAGCGTCGTGTTCCAGCCGATCATCCACATGGATGACGGGCGTCTTTTTGCGTACGAGGCCCTGGTCCGATGTCGGGTGCCGGCTTACGCCTATCCTCCGAACCTCTTCATCCGCGCCTCGGAGCTCGGCGTTGCAGGCGAGCTCGGACGCATGATCCGGGAAATCGCCGTTCCCTTGTCCAGCGGGAAGCCCCTGTTCCTAAACGTCCACCCGGACGAGCTCAACACCGGCTGGCTCGTGCGTCCGGACGATCCCATCTTCGCCCACGATCACGAAGTTTACCTCGAGATCACGGAATCGGTGCCGCTCACGCATTTCGACCTGTGCCGGAGCGTGCTCCGTGAGGTCCGTGCCCGCGGCGGTGTCCACCTCGTCGTGGACGATCTCGGTGCTGGCTACTCGAATCTGAAGCGCATCGCCGATCTCGAGCCCAAGGTGGTGAAGCTCGATCGCGAGCTCATCATCGATCTGCACTTGAGCCCGCGGCAGTGCCAGCTCGTCGCGGGAGTCGTGAAGCTGTGCGTCGATCTCGGCGCGGTCGTCGTGGCAGAAGGCATCGAGTGCGCCGACGAATATGCGGCGCTCCGGGACACCGGTACGCACTACGCGCAAGGCTTCCTGTTCGCGCGTCCGAGCTACCCCATGCCCGATATCACGTGGCCGCCGCCGTCGCCGACGGTTCCGCCGAGCGGCGTGCCGCCGACGGTCAGGTGGCCTTAGCGCCCGTCACCACGGCTCGAACGGCCGCGGAGTGGCCGTCGACCTTCACGTTGCGCCAGATTTTGCGGATCTTGCCGTCGGCACCCACGAAGAACGTCGACCGCTGAATGCCCATGTACTCGCGGCCATAGTTCTGCTTCTTGACCCACACGCCGTACGCGTTCGCGAGGACCTTGTCGGCGTCGGAGAGCAACGGAAAGTTCAGCCCGTACTTGCCCACGAACTTTGCGTGGCTCTCGGGCTTGTCGGGGCTCACGCCGATGACGTTCACCCCCTGGAACTCGCCGAGCTGGTCTCTGAACGCACACGCTTCACGCGTGCAGCCCGGCGTATCGTCCTTCGGATAGAAGTAGAGCACGTACTCGCGGCCCCGGAACGACTCCGACGACACGACCTTCCCCGTCTGATCCGGGAGAGCGAATGCCGGCGCCGCGGCACCGACGGCCAGTTCGCCCTTCGCGGTTCTGGCCGTTCCGCCCGGGCTCTTCTCGATCTTGGTTTTTGCTGGCGCGGATTTGGCGCGTGCATTCGCCTTCGGCGACGGTTTCACGACCTTGCCTTTCTTCGCGGCAGTCGGGGACTTCTTGCCGGTGGGGCTCTTCTTCTTCCCGGCACCGCTAGCTCGCTTGCTGGCCATCTTGCATTCCTTCCGCGCGGACGCCGAGGGTCGAGAGAAACGACCTCCACAGTCCGCGCACGCTAGTGAATCGCCGATCGCGATCGACGGCAAGGGCCTGTCCGAGCCACCCGTCGATCGACGGCGGTAACTCGGCGCGCAGCGCGTGAAGGCTCGGTCGCTCGCCGGCCTTTGCCGCGTGCATCTTCTCCTTCAGCGTGGTCACCGGAAACGGAACCTGTCCCGCCAGAGCTCGATAGATGATCGCGGCCATCGAGTACACGTCCACCCGGAGATCGAGCGAGCGAGGGTTCCCCTCCCACACCTCCGGCGCGATGTAGCTCGGCGAGCCGATGACGAAGCCGTCGCGAGTGATGGGCGGGGTCGATGCCGACCTCGCGAGCCCGAAATCGAGCAGCCGGACCCCGCCGGGTCCGCCACGTCCGAGCACGAACAGATTCCCAGGCTTGAGATCGCGATGCACGATCCCGAGGTGGTGAGCCCGCTCGAGCGTGTTCACGATCGGGTCGACGATCTCGACGAGCGTCGGTACTTCCAGGCGCCGCCCCTGCGTCTCGAGATCCTCCAGGTACTCGTCGAAATCCTGCCCGTGAAGGTATTCCATCACGAGGCACAGCGCGCCGTCTTCGCGACACAGCTCGAACACCCGAGGCGCCGCGGTCCCCGAAAGTGCAACCAGAGAGTCGTACTCGCGCTCTAGACGCACCTCCAGTTCTCGTCGGTACGGTACTCCGTCATGCAGGACCTTCACCGCGAACTCCCCTTCCCCCGCCCGCTCCACCGCTCGGTAGATGAGGCTGTGTCCTCCGCGACCGATGACTCCCATCAGTCGGTACCGCCCCGCCAGGACTCGGCCGACGAACGACAAAGTTCCCGTTCACTACCATTCTTCCGCGCGGACCGCTTGACGGTCGGCGACCGGTTCCCTAGTCCATCGGTCGACCGCTGGGTTCGCGAAAGGAGGGCCATGGAATATCGGCATTTGGGCTCCGCTGGGGTCAAGGTCTCGGCCTTGTGTCTCGGGACCATGACGTTCGGCGAGGCCGACAAGAACTCGTTCATGCACGAGGTCGGGTGCGACGAGAGGACGTCGTTCGCCATCATGAACCGCGCGCTCGACGCAGGGATCAACTTCTTTGACACGGCCGACGTCTACGGCCAGGACGGCCTCAGCGAGCGTGTGATCGGCAATTTCTTCGAGACGGGGAAGAGACGAAACGAGGTCGTTCTCGCCACCAAGTTCCGTTTCGTGATGGGCACGGGCCCGAACCGGTCGGGAGCCTCGCGCTACCGCATCATGAAGACGGCGGAGGACAGCCTCCGCCGTCTCAAGACCGACCGGATCGATCTTTATCAGATCCACATGCAGGATCTCGAGACCCCGGAAGAGGAGACGCTTCGCGCGCTCGACGATCTCGTGCGTCACGGGAAGGTCCTCTACATCGGCGCGAGTAATTACGCCGCATACCGGCTTACGGAGAGCCGGTTCATCAGCGAGATGCGCTCCCTCGAACGATTCGTGACCCTGCAGGCGCAGTACAGCCTCGTCGTCCGCGATCTCGAGCGCGAAGGGATCCCGGCGTGCTCGCGTTTCGGAATAGGGGTTCTGCCGTGGTCGCCGCTCGCCGCTGGCTTCCTTTCCGGCAAATACCGGCGCTCCGAACCACCGCCCCCGGGTGCGCGCCTCGACAAGTGGAAGGACCGCCTCGCGTCGTACGACAACGAACGCAACTGGCGCATTCTCGACGCCGTGTCCGAGGTCGCCGCGGAAAAGAACGTCACGGCTTCTCAGGTCTCGCTGGCGTGGCTACTCCGCAGGCCCGCGGTGTCGTCCGTCATCTTCGGCGCGCGGTCCGTCGAGCAGCTGGAAGACAACCTGAAAGCCGCCGAACTGTCGCTCAGTGACGTGCAGATGGCGGCACTCGAGACGGCGTCCGCGTTCGACGTCGGATACCCGTACGAGTTCCAGCGGCGCGTACAGGGCAGATGGTAACGGACGTCAATCCACGTCGATGACGCGCAGGCTCGTCATCACGAGGGCCGCATCCCCGGGGAACCTCCCCCAGAGACTGACCTCGTAGCGGCCCGCGCGCCCCCGATCCGACAGCGGCACCTCGACGGCGAAGTGGTCCCCGTTCACGCGGACGGGCTTCGGCGTCTGAAAGCCCGCGGGGAAATAGAGGACGTAGGGTGACGGCGTGGCGTATACGGACGTCGAATTCAGATACGTGACGGTCAGCGGGCGAGCGGCATCGATCCGCGCAATGCCGACTCCGCCGAACTTCACCGGCGCATGCACGTCACCCTCCACGTTCACGGTGTCGCCGACGCGAGCGTGGGTCGGCACGGGCTCGTAGCGCCCGTACTCGTCGACGAACTCCTGCGACATGCACGGCTGCGGCACGCCCATCGGAACGGAGAGCCCGACCCCGAAATGCGTGTGCCACTTGCTCAGGATGTTCTTCCTGTGGCCGTCGTTCGGCGGCACCTCGGCCATGAATGCCGCCTCGATCTTCGCGAGCTCGATCGTCGAGAACTCCGGCGCGCCGTCCAGCTGCCGCGAGACGCCGTCGAAGAAACAGGCCGCGTTCTCCTGCGAGAGATGCACGCCCCCCGCCTCCGAGTAGCGCTGTTCCGGCACGGAACCGTCGGTGCCGAGGTGCGCGGTGTACCCGTGCTGCGCCATGTCGTCCGCGTGCCGCTGACCGGCGCGAGCAGCCACGTCGTCCCACTCCACGGGCGGCAAGCCCGCTTCCGCGCGATCGTGATTGACGAGCCCGAGGACGTAGCGCGCAGCCTGAACGCGATCGAGCGGGCCCGTCCCCCCGAGGTGGCCCGTCCTCGGCGCGGGATCGCACCCCATGACGCACAGCGCGCCGAACGCGCCGACGCTCACCACACGAGCAAGCTTCCCGGTCGAGGCGTTCACGGTTCCCTTTATAATCGAGAGAGACCGAGTCCCCGCCCTGCTTTCGGCCGATCGGGCCTTGTGCCCCAACGCGGCTGAGCTAGATTCGCCGCCCGAACGGTCGTCCTTCGAGTCGAGGAAACGTGAACGTCCATGCTTGACCTGCCCGAACCCGGCCTCTACCGCACCACTGAGCCATATCCCGGACGCGAAGCAGATTTCCCCGTGGGCTGCCTCGTCTATGTCGGACAACCGACGAACGGCGGCGTGAAGTTCGTCGTCCGCCCGGGCCAGAACCGGAACAACCGCTGGTTCTGGGGCGAGCCCACCACACCTCTCCGCTCTCCGACCTGGGCGCGCACGCTGAAACCCTTGCGCTCCGAGGGCTTCTACACGCTGCCGCACGATCTGGAGTTCGAGAGCGGCGGGAAGTGGCTCAAGAACGCCATCGTTCAGCTCGGGTACAACGGCGACGGTCGCGCGATCCTCTTCGTCGGAGAGCAGCGAGAGGCTGAAGGCACGAACGCGCTCTACTTCAGCGACCGCGGCATGATGATCGACGACGGCCTCATCGACAGATTGATCTGGGCGCCGATTCTGCCGGTACCGGCGAAATAGCTCGTCACGGGGGTACACCGCCGCGCCCTCGGGGCTGCCCCGCGGATCGCCCGACGCAGACGAACTACCCCCCTGGCGTCTGCCGCCGGGAGAACACGCGGAACATCTTCCGGATCGGGTCGTAGAACTCGTCCACGACGCGTTCCTTCAGCGGAATGATCGCATTGTCCGTGATCGCGATGTGCTCGGGGCAGACCTTCGTGCAGCACTTGGTGATGTTGCAGTAGCCGATGCCCATATCGTTCTTGAGCTCGGGCACCCGATCTTCCACGTCGAGGGGATTCATCTCGGCCTGCGCGGCGTAGATGAAGTGCCGGGGCCCCGCGAACTCGTCGTGCTTGTGGCTATCGCGCAGCACGTGACAGACATTCTGACAGAGGAAGCACTCGATGCATTTCCGGAACTCTTGCGGCCTATCGACGTCCTCTTGCTGCACCCGCCACGTGCCGTCGGGAGCGTCGGGCTTGCGCGGCTTGAACTTCTTGATACGTTTCTTGACCTCGTAGTTCCAGCTCACGTCGGTCACGAGATCCTTCATGCGCGGGAACGCGCGCATCGGCTCGATGGTGACGGGCACCGAAAGATCGATGTCGCTGAGCCGCGTCATGCACATGAGGCGCGGCATGCCGTTGATCTCGGCGGAGCACGACCCGCATTTTCCGGCCTTGCAGTTCCAGCGAGCAGCGAGATCCGGCGCACTCTCGGCCTGGATCTGGTGAACCGCATCGAGGACGACCATCCCTTCGCCGACGTCCGTCTGGTAATCGACGAATTTGGACTCTTTGACGTCGCCGCGCGAAATCCGGAAGGTGACGCTTGCCATCTACTTCTTCTGCTCCTCGATGATCTCCTTGAGATCGGCTCGAATTTCGGTGACGGGTACCCGTTCGACCACCATCTCACCGTTCGTACCCTTGCGAACGAACGTGTTGTGCTTCCCGTACGCGTCCAGCTTCTCCGGGTAGTCGTCGCGGAAGTGACCGCCGCGACTCTCTTTCCGGTCGATTGCCGAACGCGTCGCCGCTTCGGAGACCGTGAGCAAATTGTTCAGGTCCAGCACCGTATGCCAGCCGGGATTGTAATCCCTGTTCGCGTCGCACCCGACCCGGTCGGCGCGTTCGCGGTATTCCTTCAGCTTGGCGAGCGCTTGCTCCATCTCGCTCTCCACGCGCACGATGCCGACGAGATCCTGCATGGTGTCCTGGAGATCCCGCTGGATGATGAAGGCGTTCTCGTTCGAGCTGCGGTCGAACGGCGCGAGCGCAAACTTGGCCGCGGCGTCCGCCTGAGCCGGCTCCAGCGTCACGGCGCCGTGCTCCGCCGCGAACTTCGCGGCATGCTCCCCCGCCCGCTTCCCGAACACGAGCAAGTCGGAGAGCGAGTTGCCGCCGAGGCGGTTCGCCCCGTGAAGCCCGGCGGCGACCTCCCCCGCCGCGAACAGACCGGGAACGGTCGTCATCTGACTGTCGCCATCCACGTGGATGCCGCCCATGAAGTAGTGCGTCGTCGGGCCGACCTCCATCCGCTCCTTGGTGATGTCGACGCCCGCGAGCTCCTTGAACTGGTGATACATGCTCGGGAGCTTCTTTTTGATGTGCGCCTCGCCATCCGGCAGCCGCGTCGCGATCCAGGCGATGTCGAGAAAAACGCCGCCATGTGGACTTCCCCGCCCAGCACCGACCTCCTGCCGGATCTTCCGGGCAACGTGATCCCGTGTCAGAAGCTCCGGAGGCCGCCGCGCGTTCTTGTCGCCCTGTGTGTAGCGCCAGCCTTCTTCTTCGTTGTCCGCCGTCGACGGCTTGTAGTTCTCGGGCACGTCGTCGAACATGAACCGCTTGCCGTCCTTGTTCCGGAGCACCCCTCCCTCACCGCGAACACCCTCTGTCACGAGGATCCCACGCACCGATGGCGGCCAGACCATCCCCGTCGGGTGAAACTGGATGAACTCCATGTCCTTCAGGGCCGCCCCCACCTCGTACGCGAGCGTCTGACCGTCCCCCGTATACTCCCAGCTGTTGCTCGTGATCTTGAAGGCGCGGCCGATGCCGCCCGTCGCGAGCACCACGGCCTTGGCCTTGAACACGCGGAACCGTCCGTGCTCGCGCTCGTACGCGAACGCGCCGGCCACGCGATCCCCGTCCTTCAGCAGCCGGACGACCGTGCACTCCATGTGTACGTCGACGGCCTGGTGAATCACGTGATCCTGGAGCGTGCGGATCATCTCGAGCCCCGTGCGATCCCCGACGTGCGCGAGCCGCGGATAACGATGTCCGCCAAAGTTCCGCTGGAGGATGCGACCATCCGGGGTGCGGTCGAGGATGGCGCCCCAGGCCTCGAGCTCCTTGACGCATGCGGGCGCTTCCTTCGCGTGAAGCTCCGCCATGCGCCAGTTGTTCAAGTATTGCCCGCCGCGCATCGTGTCGGCGAAGTGCACCTTCCAGTTGTCGCGATCGTCGACGTGACCCATGGCCGCCGCCATGCCGCCCTCGGCCATCACCGTGTGCGCCTTGCCGAGCAAGGACTTGCACACCATCCCCACCTTCGCTCCCGCGTCCGCCGCCGCAATTGCCGCGCGAAGCCCTGCGCCGCCCGCACCGATGATCAGAACATCGTGCTCGATGACGTCGTGATCGGCCACTAGAGAATCCTCCAGTCCGTGAAATGTCCCATCGAACACATGCGGATGTAGAAGTCCGTGAAGGCCACCCACACCAGGCTCACCCAGGCGAACTTCTGGTGATTGCAGTTCAGCTTGCTCGCGCCGTCGTAGAGCTTCTTCCGGAGCGGCGTTCGAGACAGGATATCCTTGAACCCGCCGATGACGTGCCGGAAGGAGTGGCAGCTGAACTGGTAGAGCGTCAAGAACGTCGCGTTCAGCACGATCACGATCGTGCCGACCCCGATCCCGAACTGCAGGGCGTGTGTCGTCGGGTTCTCGAACCAGATGCTCCTGTACGCATCGTAGAAGAGGATCGGCACGTAGAAGCACGTCACGTACATGAAGTACCGGTGCAGGTTCTGTACGATGAGAGGGAATTTACGCTCCCCCGAGTAGGTCTTGTGCGGCTTGCCGACGGCGCAGTTCGGCGGCGAGGCCCAGAACGCTTTGTAATAAGACCCGCGGTAGTAATAACAGGTGAGCCGGAAGCCACCGGGCCCGACGAGCGCGAGCATCGCCGGTGTGTATACGAGGAACGAGGGCCAGAACGGCGGCTTCCCGTGCCCGAACCAGGCGTGCGGTGAGTCACCCCAAAGCACGGGCGAGTACACCGGTGACAGGTAGTTCCCGAACTCGAAGTGATCGCCCTGGAGCACCGCCCAGTTCACGTAGACGAGGAACGAGGACAGCACGACGAAGACGACGAGCGGCTGGACCCACCAGCGGTCGGGACGGCTGGTTTCGCCGAAGCCGCGCTGGGGGGCGAGCGGGAGGTGGACTTGGGCCATTCAGTGCTCCGTATGTTCGGCGGCGCGGAGGCGGGCTCGAGGCCCGCGGCGCGTCGCGTGTGCGGTATACCGGCAACCTCCGAACTTCTCAATATTGCACGACGTCCTCGACGGGATCTCCTGGCGCCCGACCCCCGGCACGCGGAAAAAAGGCCGGAGCCGGGTTACGCACCGCGCCGCCGATTGACGGCGAGAACTCCCGGGCGTTCGCTGCGGGTCGATGGTGACCGCCACGGACGTCTCGGTCGCACGCCACGACGGGCCGCCGCTCCGGGCCCACCTGGCGCTCCCGGAAGGCAGAACGGGGCTCCGCGCCGTGGTCGTCATTCACGAGATTCTACGGACTGACGGACGATATTCGGCGTATCACGCGCCGGTTCGCGGAAGCAGGTTACGCGGCCCTCGCGCCGGACCTCTATGACGGCCCCGGGCTGCGTGCGATTTGCATCGCGAGGACGATGCTCTCCGTGAAGACCGGCAAGGGCGCGGCCTTCGACGACATCGAGGCGGCGCGCGCCCACCTCGCCGCTCACCCGAGCGTCGACGGCGCACGCATCGGCATCACCGGTTTCTGTCTCGGCGGCGCGTTCGCCATTCTCGCGGCGGTCGGCGGACCTTATCGAGTGAGCGCGCCCTACTACGGCGACGTTCCGAAGGACGCTGCGGATTCTCGAAGGCATCTGCCCCGTCGTCGCCGGCTACGGCGCGCGCGACGCCATGTTCGCGCCACAAGGCGAACGTCTCGAGCGTCACCTCGTCGTGCTCGGCGTCGAGCACGACGTCAAAGTCTATCCCGAAGCGGGCCACAGCTACATGAGCCAGCACCCGCCCACGCTGATGGTTCGCCTCGCCGCGCGCGGTCCGATGAAGGCGGGCTTCTCCGAAACCGCGAGCGAAGACAGCTGGAAGCGCATGCTCGAGTTCTTCGAGAAGCACCTCTGAGTCGTGTAGCCTCTCTTCATCCAAGAGCTCACGCTCTGCGACTTCCCGACGACGCCCACGCCCGAGGGCTGGGACTCCTCACCCCCTGGCGACCGGAGCACGGCGCCCGTGGCGCGGCGTGCGTTCGCGACGTAGATTCGGCGCGCAATGGCGAACCCCGCGACCCCTTTGACGGCCAGCGCCGGCTCCGAAGACGCAATGCGCACGAGCTTCGCGCGCATCGCGTACGGCGTACTCGTCTACACGGTGTTCGTCATTCTCTTCGGCGCGGTCGTGCGCATCACGGGCTCCGGCGCCGGCTGCGGTCAGCACTGGCCCACGTGCCAGGGCGAGCTCACCACCATCCCCAGCACCACGGCGATGGCCATCGAGTACACGCACCGACTCACCTCGGGTCTCTCCGGCGTCTTCATCGCCATCATGGCCGTCCTTGCGTTCCGTCGTTTTCCGGCGGGGCATGCGGTGCGGTCGGTCGCGGTCGCGAGCGTCGTGCTCCTCGTCGTGGAGGCGCTCCTCGGCCGCGCTCTCGTCAAGAACGGCCTCGTCGAACACGATACGTCCGTCGCGCGCGCCGTGGTGATGTCCGTGCATCTGGTGAACACGAGCTTCCTCGCCGCAGCCGTCGCGCTGACGGGCTTCGTCGCGACGCACCGCATGCCCCGGCGGTGGCTTCCGGTGGGCCCGCTCGAGTGGACGCTCTTAGGCGTGCTGGGCGGCACGCTCGTCGTATCCGTGACGGGTGCGCTCACGGCACTCGGCGACACGCTCTACCCCGTCGACACCGCGCGCGATCTCGCCGCGCGCCTCGCCGCCGATCAGAGCGCGACCGCGACGTTCCTCGAGCGCGGACGCGCCCTCCACCCCGTCGTCGCCGTCACTCTCGCCGCCGTTCTCGTCGCCACGGCGCGGAAGATCGTGGACGGCAATTCGAGCCCCGAGGTCAGACGCGCCGCGCACATCGTCATCGCGCTCGCCTTCATTCAAGTCTCGGCAGGGATCGCGAACATCGCCCTGTCGGCACCCGGGTGGATGCAGGTCGTCCATCTGGCGATCGCGACGACGCTCTGGCTCGCGCTCGTCCTGTTTTATGCGACCGTCGTGGGCGCGGGGGTATGAGGGGAGTTCACATGAAGATGGCAAGTTCGGAACCAAACCGGGCAGGTCACCTGCTCCGATCCGTTCACCTTGAACCAAACCGGGCAGGTCACCTGCTCCGATCCGTTCACCTTGAACCAAACCGGGCAGGTCACCTGCTCTGATCCGTTCACCTTGAACCAAACCGGGCAGGTCACCTGCTCCGATCCGTTCACCTTGAACCAAACCGGGCAGGTCACCTGCTCCGATCCGTTCACCTTGGACCAAACCGGGCAGGTCACCTGCTCCGATCCGTTCACCTTGAACCAAACCGGGCAGGTCACCTGCTCCGATCCGTTCACCTTGGACCAAACCGGGCAGGTCACCTGCTCCGATCCGTTCACCTTGAACCAAACCGGGCAGGTCACCTGCTCCAATCCGTTCACCTTGAACCAAACCGGGCAGGTCACCTCATCCGGTCAGTTCAGTTACAACGGAACCGACGATCCGGCCCCGTCCTATCCAGTCCGACTGGACTCGAGCCGTAGCTCGCAATCAGCCGGTCAGCTCAGCCCTTCAGGTTCTTCGCGACGAAGTCCCAGTTCAGGAGCTTGTCAGTGAAGGCCTCGAGGAAGCCGTCGCGCTTGTTGCGGTAGTCGATGTAGTACGCGTGCTCCCAGACGTCGCATGTGAGGAGCGGCTTCGCCGTGGTGGTGAGTGGCGTCTCGGCGTTGGGCGTGGTGACGATCTTGCCCGTGCCGCCGTCGAGGACGAGCCACACCCAGCCGGAACCGAAGCGGCCCATGCCCTCGGTCTTCCACGCTTCACGGAACTTGTCCCAGCCGCCGAAGTCCCGGTTGATGAGATTCGGCCACTTCCCCACCCTTGGGGGCACCGCCCCCGCCGGGCTTCAGGCTCTCCCAGAAGAAGGAGTGGTTCCAGACCTGCGCGGCGTTGTTGAAGACGCCGCCGGTCGAGCCCTTCACGACCTCCACTAGCGTCTTCGAGGCTTCGGGCTTGCCCTCGAGAAGGCCCTTCAGCTTCGTCATGTACGCCTTGTGATGCTTCTCGTAGTGATACTCGAAGGTCTCCTTCGTCATCACGGGATCCAGCGCATCCTTGGAATACGGTAGCGGGGCAACCTCGAAATTCATGGTTCGACTCTCCTCTTTCTTGAAGGGACGGGGAGTATAGGAAGCACGCCCTGGACCCGCAATCGCGAACCTTCGCGCCGATCGCTGGGCCCGGGCCCGGGCCCGCGACGAGCGGGCCGGGACACGATCGACGAGGATCATCCGGCGTGATGGACCGCCGCCAGATGCGTGACGAACCAGTGCCCGTCCCAGGAGATGATCGTGTGGACCTCGAGCGTCCGCGACGCCCCGGAAACCTCGTACCGAAGTTTCGCGCTGAACGTGCGGTAGTAACCGATCCTGTTCCACTCCTCGCCGGGCTTCACCCACCGCGGCGGACTTCCGAGCTCGAACGAACGAAACGTCGCTCCGTCCCAGCTCCGTCGCTGGTCGTGGAGCTCCTTCACGTTCAGGTGATATGAGCGAAGGAGCCCGGCGTGGTACTTCGACGGATCCGCGACGTCCTTCAGCTCGAGAAAAGGTTCTCGCGGAAAGAAGAAGTCGTCGGCAAGCTCCGGCTTGCCTCGAACGATCGCGTCGAAGAGATGATGCGCACGCTCGGTGAGGTCGGCGCTCGACAACGGTGGACGAACGTCGTTCTTCGGTAACTCCGCCGGGGGCGCGGCGCCGAGGAGCCACGCGCTGGCAAAGGCCACTGCCGCTGTTCGACGGACGGACCGCATTGGCGCGAGCACTCTATCCGACCTGCAAGGATCCCCAAATCCTTCCCGCCTTCTCCTTTCCTGTGATCCCCTCGATCCGATCTGCTAACGCCCATTCGTGATGCTCCCTCTCCGCCGGCCCGATGGCGCGCCCATCGCGGCAAGGGTCACGGTTCGGCGTGCCATCGCGATTGCAGAGGCCGTGTTCGCTCGCGACGGCGCGCTTCCCCCCGTGGAGCGCCTGGAGTGGCTGGCGCTCGAGCTGGAGGACTTTCTGGCGCGGGCCGGGGCACGCTCGCGTTTCTTCCTCTCGCTGATGATCGGCCTGGTGTCCTTTCTGTCGCCGGTCTTCATCGGCAGGGGCCCGGGTGTGATGCGGCTCGCGCTCTGCGATCGGATCCGCGCGCTGACCACGCTCGAGCGTCGCTTCGGCGAACCGCTGATCGCCGTGAAAGCGTTGCTCTGCCTCCTCTATTACGAGCACCCCGACGCGGCCCGCGGCGTCGGGTTCGACGGCAAGTGCCGGCTCCCCACCCGCGGCCCGGCGTCCCCATGATCGTCGAAGGGCGCACCCTCGACTCCGATCTCGAAGACATGGCCGACGTCGTCATCGTCGGCTCCGGCGCGGGCGGTGCCGTGGTCGCCGCGCATCTCGCCGAAGCGGGGCAACGCGTCGTCGTCGTCGAAGAAGGACCCCACGTTCCCTCGGAACGCTATTCGAAGATGCGCCCCAGCGAGTCCATGCGGCACCTCTGGCGGGACGGCGGACTCACGATGGCCGTGGGGCTCGGCGATACGCCCGTCATCAACGTCATGATGGGCGAATGCCTCGGAGGGTCGTCCGTGCTGACGGGCGCCGTCTGCTTCCGGACACCCGGGGCGGTGCTCCACGAGTGGTCATCGCGGCTCGGATTGCGCGAGCTGGACGAAGCTTGCATGGAACGGTACTTCGCGGACGTCGAACGCGCCGTCCACGTCGAGGAAGTTCCGGTGTCGATGCGCTCGCGCTCGACCGTGCTGTTCGCCGAAGGGGCCGCGAGGCTCGGGCACCCGGTGGCGCCGCTGCGGCGCAACACGAAGAATTGCCGCGGCTGCGGGCGCTGCAACTTCGGCTGCCCGGAAGGCGCCAAGATGAGCGTCGATGTGACGTACCTGGAACGCGCAGTCGCCGCAGGAGCCCGCATTTACTCCGATGCGCACGTCGAGCGCGTACTGACGAAGGGCGCCCGCGCCGTCGGCGTGACAGGGCAGCTCCGAGGAGGACAGGGGCGCCCCTCGCGGATGCGGTTCAGGATCCACGCGAGACGCGTCGTCCTGGCAGCGGGCGCTTATTGCACGCCGTTACTCCTCGAACGAACCGGCGTGGGTCGAGCATCGGGCCAGCTCGGCAAGAATCTGACGCTCCACCCGGGTTTTCGCATGATGGCGCGCTTCGACGAGCGAGTGGAAGGCTGGAAGGGCTCCCTTCAGAGCGCCTATTGTCACGCCTACGAGAAAGAACGCATCAACATGGTCGGCCTCTTCGTACCGCCCGGCGTCCTCGCCGGAACGCTGCCGGGGATCGGCGACGATCACGCGACCCATGCAGAGCTCATCCCTCACCTCGCCGTGTTCGGGGGCATGATTCACGACGAACCCAGCGGACGCGTGCATCATGTCTTCGGTCGCCGCGCGATCAGCTACCGCCTTGCACCGGGAGACAGTCGCGCCATGTCGCGAGCGCTCACCATTCTCGGCGAGACCTTCTTCGCGGCAGGCGCACGGGAAGTCTTCCTGCCGATCCTGGGCTTTGGCGCTGCCGATGCGGATCGCTTTCGCAAGATCGACTTCGATCGCGTCCCGCGCCGGAAGCTCGAATGCGCCTCGCAGCATCCCCTCGGCACGGCGCGCATGGGTATATCCAAGGAGCACGCCGTCGTGTCGCCCGACGGCGAGACGTGGGAACTCGAGGGGCTCTTCGTCGCGGATGGCAGCATCATGCCGACAAGCCTCGGCGTGAACCCGCAGGAAACCATCATGGCCATGGCGACTCGCATCGCGTGGAAGCTCCGCGAGGGACCGAGAAAACCGACGGACTGAGCCCGACCGTCCGTGCCCCGTTCCGCACCGCGTAACGGGAGTGCTATGAAACGCCCCACCGTGGCCGACGATGCAACGCGGCCGTTCGGCCTCGACCTCCGATACGATTGTGAAACACACGTCCTGCCGCGGGGACTGTCGCAGCGGTTCGTGCGGCTCGGCCTGGACGAGGCAGGACGTGAATACCTGGCGAGAGCGCTTGCGACGCGACCGGGTCGCGCGAAGACCACTCTGCACCGCGTTCTCCGGACGTGGATGTCGGACTTCGACGTCAACGGTTTGCTCGACATGTATCCGATGCACCTGCTCGGTACGACCCAGTGGCGTGAGTTGCTTGGCGAGGACCGCGCCCGAAGGCACCTGGACGTCGGGGCGGGATCCGGCGACGTGACCCGCACGTTTGCTCCGCTGGTCGGGGAGACGGTGACGACGGAGACGTCGCGGGTGATGGCCCGAAAGCTCCGCCGGGACGGCTTCCGCTGCTACGAAGCCGACCTTTCGGAGGCTGACGTGCCGGACCCGGGCTATGACGTCGTCACTTGTCTGAACGTGCTTGACCGGTGCGCGCGACCGCGCTCGCTCCTGCGAAAGCTGGGCGACGCGCTTTCGCCCGGGGGGCACCTGGTGCTCGCGACGCCGCTGCCGTTCGATCCGTTCGTCTATGACGGACCCGCGTCGCGCGCGCCACTCGAGAGCCTCGACCTGAATGGCGATGGCTGGGAACACTCGGTCGCACGCCTTGCGGAAAATGTGCTCGAGCCGCTCGGGTTCCGGATAGAAAAAGTGTCGCGGGTTCCTTACCTGTGCCGCGGCGACGCCGAACGGCCCATCTACGTGCTCGACGACGCGCTCCTGGTCTGTGCAAAAACGGAACGCCGCAGCTAGTCTCCGTCCGATCATCCAGACGGCCGCGAGAACGTGAGGCAGCCGTGCGCGTGAGGAAATGCGTCCAGTCGGGTTGACTGATCCGCGGGTTCGCCGTAACTTCCATCGAACGAGCCCAAGCGCACGTAGAATCCGACGCGGCTCGCGCACAGGAAGAAAGAGGATCAGAGAGCGATGGCGAGGAGCAAGGCAGGAACGCGATTGAAGGTGGTGTTCGAACAGGAGGGGTCCGGCTGGCGTGCGTCGGCTTCCGGCTCCGAAGCGTGGGGACGGAGCCTCTCGGAGGCGCGGCGCAAGATCAAGAAGGCGCTCGGGGCGACCGGGAAAAAGGCAGAACTCGTCGAGGACGTGCGCCTTCCGGCAAGCGCAAAGAAGGACCTCGAGAAGTATGCCGAGGCACGGCAACGAGCGCAGGCCGAGGTCGCGAATCTCCGGTACGCGACACGTCACGTGGTCGCGACCCTCACGGGCAAGTTCGGCATCAGCCTGCGGGATGCGAGCTCTCTGCTCGGCCTGTCGCGAGAGCGTGTCCGCCAGCTGACTGCCTGACCGCGTCCGTTGACACGGCCGTTCGATCTCCCGGACGCGCGTCGGCATCCTGGACACCTCGGCTCGACGCAAGTAGAGACGTCGCTCGAAGCCGAAGTGGCGGAATGGCAGACGCGGCGGACTCAAAATCCGTTGTCTTCACGGACGTGTGGGTTCGAGTCCCACCTTCGGCACTGGCGAGCAAGGGACTGAGAGCGTATCGGATCGACGTGATGGTTGCGGCGTGCCGCATCCGAGCAAGGAGCCGACGGAAATGAACATGGGACGACCCGCCGTGATTGCCGTCATGCTGTTCGCGTTCTCGGGGCTCGGAATCCGCGAATCAAAAGCCGCGACGCCGAAGTGCATCGACACGTGGACCGAGGCCATTTACCGGAACTACGGATACGACCACATCGTTCACGTGAGAAATCGGTGCGAGCGCGCCGCAGCATGCGACGTGTCCACGGACGTGAACCCGGAAGTTCAACACGTCACCGTTCCGCCTGCGCACGAGACGGCAGTCCAGACGTTTCGTGGATCGCCAGCGCGCGTGTTCGTGGCTCGCGTGAATTGCGAACTCGGCACGTGAGCTCCTGCCGGGGTGATTCGGGGTGAGGAATTCGGGCGCGGGTGTGTTATTTGAGTTCGACCATGGCGGACGACCGGAAACCGAGCCGCAGTGACGCGCCCGGCCACGACCTGAGCCGCGAACGGGAGCAGGTTCTGAAAACGTTCTCGAAAGGCGCCGCGCTCACGAGGGAATTCGTAGAGGAATACGAATCGCTTCAACGGAAGGCTCAAGAACTCCAGGCCGAAAACGGAAGGCTACGCGCCGCAATCGAAGCTGACGACGCGATTCGCGATCTCATCAAGAAGATCGAAGCGCTGGAGTTCGAGAAAAAGAGCTCCTCTCGCACTACCGTCGGGTGGAAGAAGTGACGTCGGATTTCAACGCGCGCTTCCACGAGATGGAGGACGATTTTGCGAATCTGGCCAACCTGTTCGTCGCGAGCAGCAGCTTGCACTCGAGCCTCTCGCCGAGAGCCGTGACCCGTAGATTGAAGGAGGTGCTCGAGCAACTGGTGGGCGCGGAGCAATTCGGCGTGTACCTGGCGACACACGACGGCCGCTCGCTCGACGCGATTGCGGAGGCCGGTCTCGGCGCGGACGCACCGTCGGCGGAGACGCTGGCTGCAGGCCCGGTGGGCGACGTCGCGAGAAGCGGGGTGGCGCGCATCGATGACGACGCGGACCCGAGCCTCGGGACCATCGAGAAACCGCCGGCTGTTTTCCCGCTTCAGATCGACGACAACGTGGTCGGCGTGGTCGCGATTTTCCGGAGCTTCGGCCAAAAGACCAGGTTTTCGACGGTGGATTTCGAGCTGTTCAAGCTGCTGGGGCAGCACGCCGCGGCTGCGCTCATGAGCTCGGGCCTGTACGCTCAAGCCGAGCGGAAGCTCCCTGGCCCCGAGGCCTTCGGGGATCTGAGTCGCTAATGGCAGACTTTACGTGCCTCGTAGTCGAAGACTCGCCGATGATGCGGCAGCTCATCGTGTTTGCCCTCGGGCGAATCAAGGATCTCCACGTCACGGAGGCCGACGACGGCGTGGACGGCCTTCGGAAGCTCGCCTCGGCTCGCTACGACGTCATCTTGACCGATATCAACATGCCCATCATGGACGGCCTGAAGCTGATTCAGCGAGTCCGCACCGACCCCGCACACAAGGACACTCCCATCGTGGTCATCACGACCGAGGGGGGCAGCGCGGATCGCGACCGCGCTCTTCGGCTCGGAGCGAATGCTTACATCACGAAGCCTATTCAAGCGCCGAAGGTCATCGCCACCGTCAAAGAGTTGCTCAGGATAGGCTAGCTCGTTGACCGGGCAACGTGGAACAAGGCGTCCGCCGACGGCCGTCGGAACCCTTCTGGCGACGAGCCGGGACCTGTCACCACGAGGCGATCGAATCGACCCGGACCGGTGGCGGCGCATCGTGGGCGAGCGGGTCTCGGCGCGGACCCGACCCGGCCCCCTCCGCGACCGCACGCTCGTCATCTACGCGGCGTCCGCCGTGTGGGCGCAGGAACTGACATTCCTTTCCGTGGCGATTCTCGAGCGACTGAAGTCCGAGGGGCTTGCCGTGGAGTCTCTGCGATTCCGAGTCGGCGATATTGGAGAAGTGCAGCCGAAGAGACGCGCGACCGAGCCCCCGGCCCGACCCAAGGCGAAACTCCCCGGCGACCTCGCCCAGCGACTCGCTGCGATCGAAGATCCGGCGCTGCGCGCGGTGATCGCGGAAGCAGCAGCCTTTTCGCTGGGCCGGGCGGAAAGACGAATCACTTCAGCACACCCAGGGACTCGAGCCCCTCGACCCGACGCAGCAAAAACCGCTCCGCCGGCCCGAACTCCGTCTCCACGGAACGGAGCACCGCGAGGTACTGGCGGTAAACGTTCACGCTGACCGCCGAGAACTTTCGCAGGGACTCGTAGAGGCGTTCGACCGCCGCCGCTGGAAGCGGCCGCTTCGCGACCGAGTAGAGCTCGAACGCGTAATCCACCCAAGCCCCCTTGCTGGTCGCCTCCGCCAGCCGAACCGCATACGTGACGGCCTTCTCGGCGAGGACCGGATCGATCTCGCCGCGCGCGCGAGCAACCTGCAGAAGGTTTCGTAGATAGCTCGAAAGGATGCGTTCCGCTTCGTCGCCTCGACCGAGAGCGAGTACCTTCTCCGCCACACCGACGAGAAGGTCGAGCGCATCGCTCTTTCGCGTCGCTTCGCTGCGCTCCGAATCCGCGAAGCGGACCTCGGGTTCTTCCAGCTTGAAGCCACTGAGCGTTCTCGCCTGAAACCTGCGGTCGCGCGGGGCGTCGCTCTCCGCGACGCGCACGAACAGCTCAAAGGACTGCTGCCCGATATTCAGACGATCGCCGGATGCGAGGGTTCGAGTCCGAAGCAGCCGTTCGCCGTTGACCAGGACACCGTTGGCGCTGCCGAGATCCTCGACCGACACGGTGCCTCGTTGAACGACGAGCCGCGCATGCGTCCGCGAGACGAGCGGATCGTCGAGCACGAGCTGGCATTTGGGGCTACGCCCGATGAGCGTCTCGCCTTGCCCGACCTCCACGTCGTGCTCGCCGAACCTGAGCGAAACCCTCGGTGCCCCCTCGCGAATGGTGACGGAGATCGGACGTTTCAGGTCATCGTCGCTCACGGTGACCCCTCACCATACTCCGCCGCGGCCCCTCGAGCCAGATATCAGCGGGGCGCGCTCAAAGCTACGAGTGGCTCGAGCCCTTCCACCCTGTTCAGCAGGAACCGCTCTGCTGGACCTTTGAGCTTGCCCTTCATCTGCTCGACGTAGGTGCGCAGCCGCGCGACATCCACGCCCTTCACGCGCCGGACGCCCGCGTAGAGTTCGTCCACGACCTCGGCGGGAACGGGCTGCCCGAGGACCGTGTAAAGGTCGAAAACATAGTCGATCCAGCGCGCCTTGCCGGTCGCGGACGCAACCTTGACGGCGTAAACGGCTCCGGTCTTCGCCGTATCCGCGCTCACCTTCCGTCCCGCGCGCGCGTCTTCGAGAATGTTGGAGATGTGCACGCTGAGGATGCGCTCCGCTTCTTCGCCGCGCCCCATCGCGAGCGCCTTGTCGGCAAGCCCTCCGAGCAGGCCGAATGCGTCCGCGCGGAGGGTCGGCGCGGGCTGCGCGAGCGTGGTTGCCTGGACGCGCTGCATGCGCAAGACGGCCATGTCCTGGCTGCCAATGCGCACCCTGTCACCGTCAGTGAGGAGCGTTCGACTGGTGATTCGGGCGTCGTTGACTCGCACGCCATTGCGGCTGCCCAGATCCTCGACATGGATCTCGTCTCCCCGGATCGTGAGAACGGCATGCCGCCGCGACACGAGTGCGTCGTCGAGTGCAAGCTGGCAATCCGCACCACGACCGATCACGAACTCGCCATCGGTGAGCTCGAAGTCGTGCTGCTGGTACCTGAGCCGATACTTCATTTTCACCGGTGACGCGCGACGCCCCACGTCACGGTAGCGCGTTCTTCGCCGCGCCGTCAAAAGGGAGCCCTCCCGCGAAGGCGGACAACCCCCGCGCTCGGCTCCCCTTCAGGCAGAGCCCATATCCTCGAACTCAGCCCCGCCCGATTGCGATGGTGGTCGCCTGCGTGACGTCCTTCGTGGCGCGAACTTGGTCGAGCACCGAGCTCGGGAGCGCGGTGTCCAGAGCCCAGAGCGCCGCGGCCTCTTTCGTGGACTTATCGAGCCCCATCTGCATGCTCGAAACGTTGATGCCCGCGGCCCCGAGAATCGTACCGACCGTTCCGATGACGCCCGGTCAATCGTGGTTTCGAACCACCAGGATCGACCCATCCAGGTGCGCCTCCATCTCGAACTTGCCCCAGCTCACGAGGCGAGGCGTGTGATCGCTCGCGAGCGTGCCCGCGGCGGTCGCACGCTGTCCGTCCGCTGCCACGACCGTCAGCGTGATCAGCGTCGAGAACTCCTTCTTCTGCGTCGTCCGCTGTTCGCGGACCTCGATACCGCCGTCCTTGGCGAGAAGGGGCGCGTTCACCGCATTGACCGGCACCTCGAAGAACTGGGCGAGAAGCCCGGCAAGCGCGGAGTTCACGATGGACGCGCTGGGGACCGTCGCCGCTTCCCCGGCGCACTCGATCTCGATCGTTCGTGGGCGCACGGAGCCGACCTGCGCGAGGAACTGACCGAGCGCGCGGCTGAGCCCGAGATACGGGCCGAGCACCGGCGCGAGCTCGCGCGGCACCGAGGGAACGTTGATCGAGTTCGAGATCTCGCCCGTCTGGAGATAGGCCGCCACTTGCTGCGCGATCTCGAGCGCGACTCTGAGCTGTGCTTCTTCCGTGGAAGCGCCGAGATGCGGTGTGACGACGACCCTCGGGTGCTTCACGATCTCCGAGAGCCCTGGCGGCTCCTCGGGGAACACGTCGAGGGCGACACCTCCGATGTGCCCCGATTCGAGCCCACGAACCAGCGCCGTTTCGTCGTAAATGCCGCCGCGCGCGGCGTTGACGAGCATGACGCCCTTCTTCATCTTCGCGATCGCGGCATCGTTCACGACGCCCTTGGTTTCGGCCGTCAGCGGCGTGTGCACGGTGATCGCATCGGAGCGCTTGAACAGATCGTCGAGCGACACGAGCTCGATTCCGAGCTCCGCCGCGCGCTCCGCCGTCAGGACCGGGTCATAGCCGATCACGTTCATGCGCAGGCCGCGCGCGCGATCCGCGACGATGCGGCCGATGTTGCCGAGCCCGAGGATGCCCAGCGTCTTGCCCGCCAGCTCGCGCCCCTCGAACGCCTTCTTCTCCCACTTGCCTTCCTTCATCGACGCGGACGCCTGGGGGATCTTGCGGGCGACGGAGAACAACAGCGCGATCGCGTGCTCCGCCGTGGTGACGGCGTTCCCGGTCGGCGTGTTCATCACGATGATGCCGCGGCGGGACGCCGCCTTCACGTCCACGTTGTCGACGCCGATGCCGGCACGGCCGATCACGCGGAGCTTGTCCGCCGCCTCGATGACCTTGGCCGTCACCTTCGATCCACTCCGGATGACCAGCCCCTCCACGCCGGAGAGTGCTCTCGCGAGATCTTCTTCGCCGAGGCCTGGCTTGTATTCGACCTCGATCCCGTTCGCCTGCTTCAGGAACTCGAGGCCTTCTTTGCTGAGCGAGTCACTGACGAGAACTTTGGCCATCACGCGTCCTTGTGGAAACCGTTCATGAACTCAACGAGCGTGCGGACCCATTCGAGGGGAACCGCGTTGTAAATCGAGGCTCGGATGCCGCCAACCGACCGGTGACCCTTGAGGCCAACCATGCCATGCTCCTGCGCCGCCGAGACGAACTCTGCCTCGAGTTCCGGCGTCGGCAGGTTGAAGACGACGTTCATCGTCGACCGCGCGTCTCGCTCGACCGGGCATTTGTAGAAGTTCGGACGACCGTCGATGGCGTCGTAGAGCGCCTTCGCTTTTTCGCGATTGCGCTCTTCCATTGCCGGCAGACCACCCGTCTTCTTCACGACCTCGAGGACGTTGCGCATGAGGTAAATCGCGAACGTCGGCGGGGTGTTGTAAAGGGAATTTTCGGCCGCATGGGTCGTGTACCGGAAGATCTTCGGGATATCGGTTCGCCCACCCTCGATGATATCCTTGCGGGCGATGACCAGGGTGACGCCGCTCGGTCCGATGTTCTTCTGCGCGCCGGCGTAGATCAATGCGAACTTCGAGACGTCGATCGGCTTCCACAGAATGTCGCTCGACATGTCCGCGACGAGCGGGACGTTCCCCGTGTCGGGAAACGCGTGGAATTGATTGCCGCCGATGGTCTCGTTGCTCGTGAGGTGGACGTACGCCGTCGCGGGGTCCACGCGAACTTCGGACGGCTTCGGCACGCGGGCGGGCCGCGCCTCAGCGTCGCCAATCGACCGAACCTGCCCGACCGTCTTCGCCTCCTGAAAGGCCTTCTTCCCCCAGGCGCCCGTGACGAGGTAGTCGGCACTTTTCCCCGGTGGGAGCAGGTTCATCGGGACGACGGCAAACTGCTGACTCGCTCCGCCTTGAAGGAGCAGCACCTGATGGGTCTCCGGAACGCCGAGTAACTCGCGAACGAGCCCTATCGCCTCGTTGTGCACGCCCTCATAAGCTTTGCCGCGATGGCTGTGCTCGATGATGCTCATGCCGGTACCGGCGAAGTCCGGCAGCTCGCGCTGCGCGCGTTCGAGAGCCTCGAGAGGAAGCGCCGCGGGACCAGCGTTGAAGTTCATTGCTCGCGCCATGGATCTCCGGGAAGGTTCGAGAATACCGCACCACCTAACGTCGATGACGCCGCGGGTCAAGGCGAGGACCGCACCTCCCTCGCTTCAACCCACGTCGCGTTCCGCAAGCAAGGTGTGGAAGAATAGGCCGCTCGGCACCTTCGGGTAGAAGAAGGTGGACTTCTGGGGCATCACCTCGCCCGCCTCGGCGACTCGACGGACCGTCGCGACCCCTGTCGGGTTCATCAGGAACAGCGCCTGTGAGTCACCGCTGTCGAGTTCGGCGACGCCGCGCCTTGGATCCTGGAGGTAGCGAATGTTGGTCTTGGCGGCCTGAGCCTCCTTCGTGATGCCGAGGAGGTGCTCGAGGATGCCGTCGTGGAGGATCGCGATGGCCGTGCCGCGCACGACTTCCGGTCGCTTGCCGAGGACGGGGTGACGACTCAGATCGGCGCCCGCTCGCACGGTCAGCAATACCGCCTTGCCGCCCCTGGCCATCGCACAGATGGCGGGACCGGTCGTCGCGGCGAGTGCGCGACGCGCCGGCTCGAGTCCGCCCGTGATCGGCGCAACGTCGAAGAGCTCGCGAGAGCGGCCCACGAGGACATCGAAGTCGAAACGTGGGAGCGAATGAATCGCTCGGTGGGTCGCGAACACGACCAGACTCGGGTCGTCGCCGTTCGCAAGGAGGGCAAAGGTGAAGAGATGTTCTGCTCGCGGCGAATAAGGGACACCCGAAGCCCGCGCTTCTTCCTCGAACTCGCGCGAGAGCGACACTGCGGTTTCGTACCGATGGTGGCCGTCCGCAATCAGCAACTGGCCCGGCTTCAGCGCCGCCGTGACGCGCTCGATGGCCCCCGGATCCGCGACGCGCGACAGCCGATGTTCTATTGCGTCGTCCGTTCGAAACTCGGCGACGACGGTGCCCGCATCGAGGTCTCCGTCGAGCTTGCGACCTGGATCCGAATACAGCATGAACTGGGGCGACAGCGTGGCGCGGGTCGCGCGGGAAAGGGCGATCCGATCCTGCTTCGGGCCCGTGTGCGTACGTTCGTGAGGAAGTACCTCCTGCGCCTCGTATGGCACGGCCCGGACGAGCGCGAAGAAGCCCTTGCGAGTGATGCGCGCGCCGCCGCCAGGAGGATCGAACGTCTGGGCGTACCCGTAATACGCGGGCGCTTCCTCGCGAACGAGCACTCCTTGGCGCTGCCAGCCCTGGAAGAGATCGCGCGCGCGCCGATAGCGCTCGTCACCAATCCCCTCCGGGAGATCGACGTGCACGACGTTGTTCGGGTGACGATCTCCCAGGCGAATGCGAAGCTCTGCGATCGATCACATCGTAGGGCGGCGCGATGACCTTTTCCAGGAGCTCGGGGGCGTAATGCAGAGGCTTCAGGGGCGCGATATCGGCCATTCGGGGGCGTTGGGTATCACAATCCCGGTCGACCCGCTCGTACCCTGCCGAGATCCGACGCACTAGCCCGAAGACGTCGATCCCGGGCTCAGCACCGACGCGCCAATATCGTGCCGATACTGCATTCCGTCGAAGTGGATTCGCGCCACGGCGCGATACGCCCGGTCGGCTGCTTCGCGAAGCGAGGCGCCGTTGCCTGTCACCCCTAGAACGCGGCCACCGGCCGCGATCGTGCGGCCATCGGCGTCCAGCCGGGTTCCGGCATGGTATGCACTCACGCCCTCGAGCGTCGATACCTCGTCGAGCCCGGGAAATCGCCGCGCCGAGCTGCGGTTTCCCTGGATATCCTGGCGCAGCCAGGACCACGCAGAGCGAGTGGCGTGGGGACACGGTCAGCGCCCCGACGTCGAGAGCGCCGCGAGCCGCGCCGTCGAGCGCGTCGGCGAGATCCCCGTCCAAGACCTCCATCAGGACTTGCGTTTCCGGGTCGCCGAAGCGCACGTTGAACTCGAGGAGATACGGCTCGTTCGCGTTCGTGATCATCAGACCGGCGAAGAGGACCCCACGATACGGGTTCCCTTCGCTGGCCATTCCCGAGATGGCACGTTCGAAGATCTCGCGGCGGATCTTCTCTCCTAGCTCCGGCGTGACCAGCGGCGCCGGGGCGTACGTTCCCATCCCGCCGGTGTTCGGTCCGCGATCGCCGTCGCCGATTCTCTTGTGATCCTGAGCGCTCGGAAGCATCGACACCCGCTCTCCGTCGGTGATCGCATGCACGCTCGCTTCGCGACCGAAAATACGCTCCTCGACGACGACAGTCCGACCCGCGTCGCCGAAGGCCTCTCCGCGAAGCATGGCCACCGCTGCGCGAACGGCTTCGTCGTGCGTCTCAGCAACGACCACCCCTTTGCCGGCGCAGAGGCCATCCGCCTTGACCACCGGGGGTGTCGAAAAACTCCGGATCACGGCATCGGCCGATGTCTCATTTCGGAGCACCTCGTGACGCGCAGTGAGAATGCCGTGGCGTCGTACGAAGTCCTTCATGAACGCCTTGGAGCCCTCGAGACGCGCGGCCGAGCGACTGGGACCGAACGCGACGACGCCCGCCCGCGAGAGACAATCGATCAGCCCGTCGCATAGCGGCACCTCGGGCCCCACGACGACGAGATCGACGTGCTCCGTCCGCGCCAGCTCCACGATGTCGCCCGAGCCCGAGAGCGAGCGGAGTGATTTGCCTGCGACGGTTCCGCGCGTCCCGGCGTTGCCGGGCGCGACGAGGACCTCCGCTACCGATGCGGACCGGGCAAGTCTCACAGCGAGGGCGTGCTCGCGGCCCCCCGAGCCCACCACGAGGACCTTTCGCCGCGACGGGTCGACGTTCACACGTTCCGGCTACCACGACCCGTCCGGCGAATGAACGGAGGCAATGTCGAAACACGCACGGTGAGCCGAGATTCCGCGGAAAAGCGCCGCCTTGATTGGAAGTCGGGCCGGGTCAGCTAGCGGGCATGGGAGAGGCGCCGGCGGAAGCCGGCAGATTCGGGAGCCCCATACCCGCGAACCACGCCCCGCTCGAGCGAAACCGCCCCGGCGGTCCCGCTCCCGCTCGCCCGGATCCCGCCCCGGAACCAATCCCGCGCCCCAAACCGACCCCGGCATCGCCCGGCGGAGGCGCGCTCGACCGGTCACCCATCGAGAGTGGGGAAAAGTGCTCCGGGGCTTCCAAACTGGACGAGGGAGCCGGTATAGTTGGAGGTCCGTTCAGAGGAGTCGCCATGCGAGAGCCGTCGACGCTGCGTATCGAGAGACCGTACTCCTCGGTGAGCGCCTATCTCGAGGGAGATGCGTGGACGGTCGACCGCTCGGACATGCTGCTCGTCGGCGTGAGCGGCGTCGCGGCGGGCACCCCCCTGAAGTTCGAGATCGTTCTCTCCGATGGCACTTCCGTGGTGTCCGGAGAAGGTCGGATGGGTGACCCCGTCGCTGCCGTCGGCGATCGGCCGGGGGGCACACGCATCCGATTTCGACAACTCGACGCGGCTTCGAAGGGACTCCTCCGGCGCGCGCTCAATCAGCGGAAGCGCGGCGCGGCGACGCCTGCGAACGGCGTGCCCGACGAACCGCAGCGGGCGGAGGCAGCTTCCGCGGAGAACGCCGGACGCCCGGAAGAGTCGGCTCCCCTCCCGAAAGCGCCCGGAGTGACGTCCGTTGCGCGCTCCAGAGCCGAGCCACCCCAGGATGATCTCACGAGCGGCGTACGACACCGCATCACCGCGACGATCACGGCGCCCGGGAACCGGGAAGCGTTGCTCGACCGCCTCCGTGAGCGACGCGCGGCGGGCGCGCGAGGCGGCAAGAAGTAGTCGACCTCCGCGCGAGCATCACACAGGCATCGGGGGCGCCGCGGGAGCAAGCGAACGCGGGCGCGCGTGGGCGCGTCGAACCAATCGATCGCAGAGCGACGGGAACGAGATCCCGGCCGCCGCAGCCGCCTCGGGGAACAGGCTCGTCGCCGTCATGCCGGGCAGCGTGTTGACCTCGAGCAGGGTGAGCTGGGCGGTGACGTCGTCGACGACGAAGTCGACCCGCGACAGGTCGCGGCAACCAAGGACGCCGTGGGCGCGCACGGCCATTTCCTGGATACTGCCGAGAAGGGCCGGCGTGAAGGGTGCCGGACACTGGTGTACGCTCCCCGACGGTGCGTACTTGGAGCTGAAGTCGTACCAACCTGCGCGCTGCGGGGTGATCAACGTCGGCGGCAATGCGTCCGCGCTGCCGCCCTCGGTCTCGAGCACCGCACAGGTGACCTCCTTGCCGGTGACCATCCGTTCGACGAGCACCGACCGATCGAGCGAAAGGGCGACGCGGAGCGCTTCTTCGAGCGTGCTGTCCGGCGCATCCGCAGCCACGGGAGTCACGCCGATTGCGGAGCCGCCAGCGCCTGGCTTCACGACGACCGCACGCCCGAGCGCTGCCCGGATGCGACTGGCGGCGCCGGCAAGCTCCGCTGGCGCGCCGATCACGACGTCGGCGGCCAGAGGCAATCCCGCGCGCTGGAACTGAGCCTTCGCGTGGGGTTTGCTCATGGCAAGTGCGCTGGCCAGAACACCCGAGCCGACGTACGGCACCCCGAGAATCTCGAGCAGACCCTGGAGGCATCCGTCTTCCCCGAGCCGGCCATGAACCGCCGGAAACACGACATCGTACGAGCCGGCCGCAAGGTGGCGCGCCAGCTCGGCATCGAGTTCCACGACCCGTGGAGCGTGTCCCGCATTCCGCAGAGCCTGTTCGACACCGGCGGCCGACGCTCGACTAACCCCGGCTTCGCTCGACGCCCCTCCTGCAACGACGGCGACTCGGAGCCGGCTCACGTCGTCTCCTCCGGACAGTGAACGAGCTCGAGCCCCAGCTGTCGCGAGAAGTCGAAGATGCGTTCGTCCCGGTAAAACTCCCCGAACGCGATCCTGGAGAGACCGGAATTCGCGATGAGCTTGAAGCAACCGAAGCATGGGGATGCCGTGACGTAGATGCCGGCGCCTTCGACGGTGACGCCATTGCGCGCGGCCTGAACCAGCGCGTTTGCCTCCGCGTGCGTGGTACGAACACAGTGCCCGTCTTCCATCAGATGTCCGACGTCATCGCAGTGCGCCAGGCCCCGGATCGATCCGTTGTACCCCGTGGTGAGGATCATCCGATCACGCACGATGACGGCTCCGACGTGTTTACGATCGCAAGTCGAACGGGTCGCCACCTGACGGGCAATGGCCATGAAGTACTCGTCCCAGCTCGCCCTTCCCTTCGTCATAGCGTTACCTCTCTCTCCGATTTTTCCGGCCTATACCGCGGAACCACGGTGCGGCGGTGTCCCAATTGGCGAGTCCGCGTACGTATCGCTGGATTGGCGGCGCGGATCGGCTTGACCGCGAGGGGTGCCCGTGGCTTCTTCGGCCCGTGTTTCGGCGCTTCCTCCATCGTCCCCTGCGCGTACTCGGCTTCACGTGCGGGGCGGCATGGCTGGGCACAGCGGCGGCGCTTCCCGCGGGACCGACGGCCAGCCAGCGCTTGACGGCGCTTCGAGCCGAAACGGCTCATGCCGCAATGCTCGCCGAACCCCTCCGACGAGCACAGGCGTCGCTGGACCGTGCGCGGACCGCCGAGCAGGCGCGCGACACGGCTCATGCAGCGAGATGGCGCGCTGCCGCAGAGGAGTGGCTAGGAGTCGCCACGGACCTTCTTCGAGCCGCGGCCGCCGAGCAGAAGGCTGGCGGAACGGAAAAGACTCTCGATGATTTGAACACCAAGGTCGTGCGCGAGCAAGCCTTGCTCGAGGAAACGGTCGCCCGCCGAGGTAGGGCCCAGAAAGCTTTGGATGAGCTCGACCAGAGTGGAGCCGCGGGCGCGTCGGAACAGCCGCCTACTTTGCCAGCAAAGCCAGGACCGCAGGCAACTCGACCCGCGACCCCGAACGCGCACGAAGCCAAGCCGGGCCCGTCGTCCGCGCCGGCAGCAGCTCCCAAATGATGACCCTCGTCCTGCTCATCGCGACGTTGACCGTCGCATGCACTCCCACACCTCGTCCGGCAATCCTGGATGAGGTCGCCAGGATGGGTGGCTCCGGGTCGGCGACGGAGGCGGCGCAGCTCGCGCCGCAGGCTTCCCTTCACGCCGCAAAGGTCGGAGACGACGCGGAGAAGGCCTTCAGGGACGGGGACCTCGTCGGCGCGGAAGCGCTCGCGGAAGAGGCGCTCGCGGCTTACGCACACGCCGAGGTACTGGCGCGACTCGCCAGGGCGGATGAACGGTCGGAGAGCGCCGCTTCGCACGTCGCGCAGGTGCAAACCGAGTTCGCGACGCTCGACACGCAGCAACACGAGGTAGCGGCAGAGGCCGACGACGCCGAAGCCCGATTCAAGGTGGCGCGAGATGCCGTGCCCCTGGCCACGACCGAACCTGGGACGCCCGAACGCGAGCAAGCGCGCCTCGCCGCGGCGAAATCCCTCTCGGTCGAAGCCCGGTTGCTTTGCGTCGCGGCCCAGATGCTGGCGCCCGATACGCAGGGGGTCGCCGACGACTTCAAGGCCATCGACGCCCTCGACGCGGGACTGGCAAAAGCGCCCTCTCACCCGGCCATCGACACGGCCGTGCGCTTGCGGTCTGCGTGCCTAGGCGAGCTGACGTCCGTGCGACGGAGCGCCGCCGACGACGCCCCCGAGCGCGGCGCCGCCGACGCACTCCTGGATGAACTGGGCAAGGCCGGCTTGAGTCCGTCGCGCGACAATCGAGGGGTCGTCGTCGCGCTGCGGGAAGCCTTCCAGGGCAATACCCTCCGTCCGGAGGCGCACGAGCGGGTGGTGGCACTCGGCCAGGTCGCGCGCGCGCACGCGACCTTCCCGCTACTGGTGGTGTCTCACGCGGCGGGCTCGTCGAATCGGATCGATGACATCGTGAAGGTTTTAACGGAAGCCGGCGCGCCGAAAGTCCGCGCGACCCGGGCTGGCAACGCGCTGCCTCTCTCGCCCCCGGGCCGCCCCGGGGCATCCGCGTCGAATGAGCGGATCGAGATCGTTTTCGTCGCGCCGAGCAACTGACGCGGCCTGCTCGGCGCAGGCTCCGGCCACTAGTGGTCTGCGGGACTTCTGCAGGCCGAAGTCGGTGTGACCTTCATTCTAGCCGGAACGGAAAGCAGGGGCCCCCCCTTTACGATTCGTGGATCTGGTTGAAACTGTAGATCACGGCGGAGCATGGAACGCGACGCAGTGTTGGGAGAGAAGATCGTCTGGCGAGGCGGGCCGCGGGTCATAGAGGCGCCCGTGACGATGCGCGTTGCCGCGCTCGCCTTCCTTGCGATCGCAGCCGTTTCGCTGTGTTTCGCCATCGTGATCTCCGTCTCTCTCCACGTCACCCCGATCGAGCCGATGCTCTTTGCCGGATGGGCGGCGGCCCTCAGCGTGATTGCGATTCAGGGGCCGAAAATCTGGCTCGAGAAGATCGAATACCTCGTGACTGAACGGCACGTCGTGATCCAGCGCGGGCCGTTCCGGCGTTCGATAGAGCGACAGGCCATCAGCTTCGCGCGGATCCGATGGAACGCGTCGCATCCGGGAGTCGGGGACATCGATCTCGTGCGAGCCGTGCCAACGGGGGCGCTCCGACGACGGCTCCTGTTGCAATTCCGCGGTGTGGCCGTACCGGATCGGGTCTGGGCGATCGTCAGGGGCGTAGAAAACTCGATTGGCCCGCACGCCGGCGACAGACCCCTCACGCAGCGGCTCGACGACGGCGAGCGCGTGATCTGGTCCGCGCAGCCGCGCCGCACCAGCCACGCGCACGTCCCGCGCGGCCGTCGAGAGATGAGCGTACTCGGCCTGTCGCTGATCCTTTTCTTCACGTTCGTCACGATGGTCGCTCGTGCGATCCCCAACGTCAAAGTGCTCGCGGCCGCGGGCCTTCACCGGGCCGCGTTCGCCGCCCTCCTCGCGGGCGAGGGCATCTCCGCGACGCTCGTGCTCGGCTTTGCCACCTATCTCGCCATCGACGGACTCATCACGCCCCTTCGCCAACTCGACCGGACGCGGTACCTCATCACGAACCGGCGCGTGCTGATTCAACGCGGCCGCGAAGAGCTACACCTCGACCGCGAGCAAATCGTCGACGTCATCCCCACGCGCGGCGCGAGCGGTATGACGGACATCTTCCTCGTTCTCGACGGTCCGCGAGCGCGCGCACTCGCCATGGGGGGCGCATTCGGAGAAGGCGAGATGGGCCCACAGCTTCGCCCGGTTCTCGAGTCCGTTGAGGACGCGGAAAGCGTGAGCCGCATCCTGCTGTCGCGCTCGCCGACTCCCTCCCGTCCTCCCGAGTCACGCCAAGCCGCGTGATCCCCTCCGGTCGTCGACCGTACTCGACGCTCATTACCCTCCTCGCCCGGCAGGCAGCGCGGATCCAGGGAGTCCCGGGTCAGTGCTTGTCGAGCCGACGCTGGCACCACTTGAGTTGATGCTCCGCGTTCGCGGTCCAGCGATCGCCGTGGGCACGGGCCTCGGTGAGATAGATCGACCAGTGAAGGCTTGCGGCTTCGAGAGCGCCCTGCCTCTCCTTCGGATCGTCGGTGTACTGCGCGACGGCCATGGCGCCGAGAGCCCGGTAGTAGAAGATCTCGTAGTCCGGCGTGAAGAACACGGAAGGGAGATCAATGGCCGCGACGAGCTTCCCGTCGAGGTTGCGGGAAGGAAACTGCACGGCTTCCCAGGCGTAGCGGAGCGCCTCCGGCAGATCGTCGTCGCGGGCGAGTGCAACGGCGAGCCCCCACGCAGCGAGCGCACGAGAGGTCGCGTCGTCCGCGATCGCCAGTGAAACGAGGTAATCGGCGCGCGCGACCCGCAGAGCTCCGAGCGACATGCTCGCCTCCCCACGATTCGCGTAGATGTCCGCGCGCGCGTTCCTGTCCCACTCGGATCGCAGTGCCTCGGTGTAGGCGTCTCGCTCGGACGCAAAATCGTGGAGCCGGTCGGAAGCGATCGCGACTTTGAACCACGCATTCGCGGCCTCCGGGGAGTCCGGGTCCGCGGCGAGCGCTTTCCGCAGGAGCTCCCGCGCGCGTTCGTCGTCTCCATGATCGCCCACGACCAAGGCGTCACCGAGGTAGTACCAGAGCTCGGGACTTCGAAGCGCTGCGGCGCCGGCCGTCTGGAGGACCGAGACCGCGCGGAGGGCCAGCAGCTTCTCTAGCTCGGGGAGCTGGTCGATCGATTCCGGGGGTAAGTCCTTTGGCTCGCGTGCGTGATAGGCCTTCACCAGCGCGCGCTCGGCCTTGTCGGCGTCGGGATCGCGGATTCGGTCCCACCGCGATGGCCCGGCGCTCGCAGAAACGGCGACGGTCAAGCCGAGCGAAACGACGCGAAGGACGTGGCCGAAACCGCTCACGGCGCGCGCGGCCTTCCCCGGAGAAGCGCGTCACGTTCTCCTCGCGCGTGCGCCGCATTGGGACCCTTGCCGATGTCGCCGTCCAGATACGATTTCCATCGCACGAGCGACAGATCCCGATCGCGACGCTCCGCCAGCTCCGCGATCATCGCGTCCAGTTCCCCCGACGGAAGGTCGGGCGCGGCGCCCCCGGGGTGCGACCGCTCGGCTTCGAGCTGCCAGGGGCCCGAGGCACGCTCGGCCGCGGCCGTGGCTTCCGAAGGCGCGCCTGCTCTGCTCCGGGCGAGCGCGGTGGCCCCCCAGAGATAGTCCGAGCCGTCAGCAAGCGGACTCGAGCGAGCGCCCTCCGTCAAATATCCGAGTGCCTCCGCGAGGTGACCCGGGCCCAATGACATTGCAAGCACGCCCGCCTCGATGTACACGCGGAGCGTCGCACGAGCATCGTCGAGCAGCCCGAGACGCGACACCAGCAGGCGGTACGCGTCGAGCGCGGTGTCAGCGTGATGCGTACGGAGCGCGGCGATCGCGAAGTCGTGAAGCACGTCGGGTGCGTCGAAGGATTCGAGGTGACGTCCTCCGAAGGGCGGCGAAGCGCGTCCAGGCTTCGCCGAAGGCACGCAGACGAACCTCGGCGCGCGCGGCGAGCAGCAACGTAGCGGGACGCCCCGGCTCGACGCGCTCGGCCACGGCGGCGTCGTCGAGCGCCGCTCGGGGCGCCACTCGAAGTGACGTGTAGCCGCCCGCGAGAGCGGCGCAAAACTGGTCGAGATGCGGCTCTCTCGCGCGCTCCCAGCGCGAGGGAGGCGTGCGTGTCCCTCCTCCGCATTCTTCGGGACGCGGACCGGCCTGCGCAATCGCGGCAAAGTCCGGAGGCTCGCGCGCGATCCCGGCCGAACAGACCGTCACCGCCGCAGCGACGATCGACATCAGGACGCCTACCCGTCGACTCAAGGCAGAGAGCGTACCCGCGCTACGGCGCGGCAGCTCGCCCCATGAAAGGGTTGTGCAAAATGATCGTCTCCTTTCGCCGTGGTCCGACGCTCACGAGAAAGAGCGGCACGCCAGCACCTTCCTCGAGGAACCGGACGTAGCCGCGCGCGGCCGGCGGGAGATCGTCCAGAACGCGCGCTTTCGCGAGGTTCTCCGTCCAGCCTTCGAGGTCCTCGAACACAGGCTTGACTCGCCCCGGATCGTCGAGGAGGTCGATCGGGAAGTCCTGCGTGCGTCCGCTCGGCGTATCGTAAGCGACGCAGACGCGGATCCGTTTGAGCCCCGTGAGCACGTCGAGCTTCGTGAGGGCGAGGCCGTCCATTCCGTTGACGCGGGCGGCGTAGTTCAACGCGGGAAGATCCAGCCATCCGGTCCGCCTCGGCCTCCCCGTCACCGACCCGAACTCGGCTCCGGCTTCCCGGAGATGAGCACCGTCGGAGTCATCCAGCTCGGTCGGGAACGGACCACCACCGACACGGGTCGCGTACGCCTTGGTGATCCCGATCACGGTGTCCACGCGATTCGGACCGATTCCAGCGCCGACGGCCGCACCACCTGCCACGGGGGAACTCGACGTCACGTACGGATACGTGCCGTGGTCGATGTCCAGGAGGGTGCCTTGCGCGCCTTCCATCAGTACGCGTTTGCCATTCTTGATGGCCGTGCTGACGAGAAGCGACGTGTCCGCGAGCAGCGGGATGAGCCGCCCCACGAAGGGCTGCAGCGGGCCGACGACGGAATCGACCGATGGAACCGTCCCGCCGCGAGCTTGAATGAGCGGCGCCCAATGCTCGATTGCGACTTGTACTTTCTTCGCGAAGCGGTCGAGGTCGAGGAGATCACCGGCGCGGACTCCCGTCCGGCGCACCTTGTCTTCGTAACAAGGGCCGATACCCTTCTTCGTCGTGCCGATGCCCTGAGTCTCCTCGCGCAAGGTGTCGACCAGGATGTGATAGGGGAGCACCAGATGCGCGCGGTTGCTCACGACGAGTTGCCGTGCGATCCCCTTTCGACCGCGGCGCTCGAGCTCATCCATCTCGCCGCACAGCACGGCGAGATCGAGCACCATGCCCTGGCCGATCACGCATTCGGTTCCCTCGCGCAAGATGCCGCTCGGGAGCAGCCGTACCACGACCTTTTCTTCCCCGACGACCAGCGTGTGACCCGCGTTCGGCCCGCCGCCCCAGCGAACGACCTGATCGGCAAACTCCGTGTAGAAGTCGACGATCTTGCCCTTTCCTTCGTCGCCCCACTGGGCTCCGACCACGGCTACGCACGGCATGTCAAATGCTTTCGCTGATGAGGTTCGAGTTTCCGACTAGCGCGACGATGGCGAGCGCAAGCTCGCGTGAAGAAGCGCCGCCGAGCCGGTGCGCCGACGCTGACGCGACCTCCGTGAGAATGGGGTCACCGGCGAGATCCAGGCGATGCGAGTAACGCCACGCGCGTGCGTACTCCGTTGCGTGCGGCGCAGGCGCCACGGCGCACGCGATGCCCACCCTTCGCAGCTCACCCAGAAGGGCTTCTGCGCCGGCGCCGCTCACCAGTACACGGACGCGGGGCGGCGCGTGACCCCCGGCACGGTCGAGTGCCCACCCGAGGTTTCCGACGTCGATGGCGAAGCCGGCCGACGGACGCGCGACGCCGAATCGATCGAACAAACGGTCGTAGCGACCGCCCGAACCCACGGCCTCACCCGGGCCTTCTGCGAGGACCTGAAAGAGCATGCCCGTGTAGTAGGCGAAGCTCCACGTCTCGCCGAGGTCCACGACGAGATTCGGCGCGAGGCCGGCGGCGGACGCTGCGTCGTAGAGAGCGCGGAGCTCGCGTCCCGCGGGCTCGGCCGCGGTCCCCGCGAGCACTCGTTCCGCGCGCGGCCAGACCTCCGCACCGCCGTAGAGGTCCGGCAGCACCACGAGCGCGTCGAGGGTCCGACCGTGCAGGCCCGCTCGCTCCGCCCGGCGCCTGGTTTCCGCGACGTCCTTCGTCGCAAGCGCCTCGACGATGTTCCGGCGCGACTCGGGTGCGGCGCTGCCGACGAGCGACGCCGCGATGTCCGCGTGGCCGAGATCCAGCGTGAAGTTTGCGAGCCCCGCTGCGCGCACCGACGAAGCCGCGACCGTGAGTACCTCCAGATCCCCGTCGCCACCGCCCCGCCCGACGAGCTCGAAGCCGGCCTGGTGAATCTGTCGCTCGCGACGCGCGCGTTCCATCCTTCGACGGACCACCGCACCTTCGTAACAAAGACGCACCGGCAAAGGCGCGTCCGACAGGCGCGTGGCGACGAGGCGCGCCACCTGTGGAGTCATGTCCGGCCGCAGCGCGACTACCTCGCCAGTCTCGGGCTCCACGAACCGAAGGACTTGCCCAGGATCGAGGGGGCCCATGTCGTGCTCGAGCACCGCAGCGTACTCGAAGGGCGGGACGCTCACTGGTTCGTAGCCGAAACGCTCGAAGCTCCCGAGGAGAGCGCGACAGAGCGCAAGCTGACGGGACGCCTCCATCGGCAGCAAATCCCGCATGCCGGCGGGCAGCGGATGCGACAGGGCCCCGTTCCCGCGCGAGCGCGCTCGAGTTCCGGCGAGCGCCGGATCAGTGGGAGGGGGAGTCGAAGACGCCATGTGACCGAGCGGTGGAGCCTAGCATTCTTCCAGCTGGCTTGTCGGCAGGCGCGGTCGAAAGTAAGCACCGAGGAACGTCGAAAGGTAGCCGCGAGAAGCCATGAACAGAGAACCGTCAGCGACTGGCGAAGTCGACTTGCGCGAACGCGGAGCCCCTCGCGACGGCGCGCCGCAGGAGATGGACCGCCGGCTCTTCATGCAGCTACTGGTCTTCGAAACGCCACCGGGAACTCTGCCATCGGCTGCCGCACGCTCCCTGGGCGAATGCCTCGCCGAGCACGATGTTTCATGCGTGATCTACGAGGACGTCAACCATCCGGCAGGCCTTGGCCTCTTGACGTGGACGGAGCATCCCGCGGAGCTCGTGACACGTGTTCGGCCCGCGCTCGAAGGCGCGCGCGCCACGGCTCTCCGTGTTCGGCCCGATTTCACCATGCTCGGAAGGACGTATTCGACCGGCTATGAGCCAGATCTCGAATTTTGGTTGCTTCGGCGGCCCGTGGACACCGCGCTCAATCCGAATTGGCCGTGGGCGGTGTGGTATCCCCTCCGTCGCGGCGGCGCCTTCGAACGACTCGAGCCGCGTGAGCGTGGCGCGATCCTCCGCGAACACGGTGAGATCGGCAAGGCCTACGGCGCGCAGGATCTGGCACACGACATTCGTCTCGCGTGTCACGGGCTCGACACGAACGACAACGAGTTCGTCATCGGGCTCATCGGCAAGGATCTTCACCCGCTATCGCACGTGGTCCAGGCGATGCGTCGCACCCGACAGACGGCGGAATTCATCGTCCAGATGGGCCCGTTCTTCGTCGGCCACGCGATGTTCCGTCATGCGAGCGCGGGAGGTCAGGCGACGAGCGAGTGATACGCCGCAGAGATCTGCGCGAAGCGGCGCAGGATGGCCGCCTTGTCGGCCGGGGCGGCCGACGGAAAACGATCCGGATGCATTCGCGAGGCGAGTTGCCGGAACGCGCGCTGCACGGAAACGAGGTCCGCCGTTTCCGTCAACCCCAGCGTCGCGAGTGCGCGCGCCCGGACGGGATCGCGACGCTTGCCGAACGCCCTGGTTGCACCTCGGTCGCGGCTCCGGGGGCGACCGAGCAGGAATTCGTGCGGTTCGAGGGGTGCAGCGGGCGCGTTCGGGTGACCGCGTGCCACCCGAAACGCGAGGCGTGCGTCGTCGAGCGAAAATAGTCGTTCGAGTCGCTCGCGACGCTGGGCCCCGAGCGCCGTCATCACATCGCCGCGATCGACGACGCCCATCGCCACCAGCAGGTCGCCCGCACGCCGCGCGGGCTCGGACACGAGGAGCTGCTCGAGACGGATAAGTGCCCGACCATCGACCTTGCCACGCGCCCGGAGCACATCCCCCAGCCGCCCCAATCGTGACGGCGACTCCACCTGCGCAACGAGGCCGTGCTCGAAGTGCACCCGGTGGACGGTTCCGGTGTTCGGTGTCAGCTCGAGGACGCCGGTTGCGCCCTCACGGTACACTGCGCCGAGCACGTCTCCGAGCGTCGTGAGCCGGAGTCGCCCCGGCAGGTTCATCTCTCGCGTTTAATCCGTCGCGGAGGATCCGGCAAAGTTCATGCTAGACGACCGTACCGACGATGAGCTCGGCCCCCGGGTGCCCGCGGGCGAGCCGCGCGACGGGAGTCAACCGTCGGTTCGTCTACCCCCTCCCTTGGGCACCTTCGCCCATGGCAATGAGACTCGGGACAGGTACAGCGCCAGAATCGCGAATAAGCCCAGCGCACTTATCCAGAGCCCGCGCCGAACCGATCGCGGCTGGTAAGTGAAGCGAACGACATGGCGTCCCGGCGGGACCTCGACGGCGCGAAGAACGAAGTCGGCTGTGACCCATCTGGTCGGCTTGCCGTCCAACGTCGCGTACCAGCCCGGGTAGGCCGACTCGGAAACGACGAGGATCCCGGGCTTCGGTAGATCGACCTTGAACCCCACGCGCTCGGGGTCGTTTCCGATCTCGGCTCTGGCAACGGTGACCGAGTCCTCGGTCCTGACCGGATAGTCGCGGGATAGTGGCTCTTCGATGACCACTTCCCGGTGCGGATCGAACTGGTCGCCGAGGACGTAATCGAGTGCTTCCCTGCGAGAGTTGACGCGGTGGACCGAGTAGTTCACCCAAGCCTGACCGATGCGTCGCCGGTTCTGCATCACCGAAGTCGGTCGGACGTGCCGGACGCGTCGGTATCCGTGCGCGGCGAACAGCCGAGCGGCAGTGTCCGGAACGACGACGAGATTGACGTCCATGGCATCGAGAAATCCGGACGCTCGAACCGTCGCCGGCCAGGTCATCGTGTCGTAGAGAACGAGCAGTCCGAGTCGATCCCCGATCTGCCGATACGCGTCCGGCAGAAAGCTGACCTCGACGCCGAACGGACTAGGGATGGCGTCCGTGATTTCGTAGCCGTAGCGGAGATCGCTGAGCGAGATGGCGCGCCCCTCCGCGGCGCCGCGGTGCCCGAAGAGTCGATCCACTACGCCCGTCTTCGTGGGGCGTGCGAACGGCGCGGGGGTGGCTGCGAACGGCGCGGCCGCCAGGTGCGACAACACGGCGAGCAAACACGCGGCGAGCCAGGCCGTCCAGCGCACATGAGCGCGACAATCACGCACCGCAATACCGATGAGCGAGAGGCAGGCAGCGACGCCGAGCGCCGCAGAGAACCTGTTGTTCACGTTGTACTTGAAACCCGAAAGTGAGTGAACGTGCGCCAGCAAGCGCCCGGCGTCGACGGATGCGGCGATGTAAGCCACGGTGAGCACCGCGCTGGCCGCGACGATCGCGGTGAGTGCGAGGCGCCGCTCGCTCCCTATCAGCTCGTTCTTCAGCAGCGCGTCGCAACCGATGGCCGCAGTCCAACCGGTGAAGAACATCAAAAGAAAGGCCCACGTGAACGGGAAGCGCGACATGCTGAAGAGAGGAAGCGCACCAATGACCTTCCAGCCGCCCTTCGCCAGAAACACACAGACGACCAGGTTCGCGACGGCCGGCCGCGCCCGCTTCAACGGGATGCCGATGGCGATGAACACCATCAGCGCCGGGATCATGCTCAAGAGTGGGGTGGGCAGGTCCGGCAGATCGATGGTATTCGACGCCGCTGCAAAATCCGTCCTTCGAGCGATGCTCGAGAGCTCGACGAGCGGAAGGAGTTGAGCAGCCGCAGCGATCGCGCCGAGCAGGAACGCCGCGCCCAGCAAGGGCACGGTCTTCCAGGGGGCGCCCTCCCATTCGCCGAAGGCGAAGCACGCGATGGCATGGACGCCGAGGAGCAGTCCTATGTCGACTGCGAGCATTGGATAGCCCGCCGTCAGCATGACGGCGACGACGAACGCCAGGCCAGCAAACGCCTTCCACCTGCCGCTTCCGAGACGATCCGCCAGCAAGAACATGAGCGGCATCCAGGCCAGGCTGCCGATGCGATTCGGATGGTAGTTCGATGTCAGAAGCAGCACGGAAAACGCCCAGACGGCAACCCCGACGAACGCTGGGACGCCGGTGATTCCCCGATTTCGCAAGAAGAGCAAGAAAGCGCCGGCGAGCGCCAGGTAGTGCACGACGAGAAACGTCCAATGCGCCGTCACGGGCGAAAGGAGGCCGTAAAGAAGGATCTTGGGCGGATAGAAGACAGCGGGCTGACCCGTCGCAAGAAACGGGATGCCGCCGAATTCGTACGGATTCCACACGGGCAGCTGTCCGTGGAGCAGCCACCGCGATCCAGCGACGAACCGGGGCAGGAAATAGCTTTGATAGTCGTAGTCGGTCCAGACGCTACGCGCCCCCGCATGAACGAGACTCGGCTGGATGAGCACCAGAAAATATGCCGCGATGCAGAAAGCCGTAGCCAGGGGCGCGGCCACCGCGATCAGCTTCATCCGCATGCGGTGGGAGAGTACACGACGGGACCCGTACATAGCGCTTCCACCCGACCAATTTTCGCGCGAAGGTCTGACCGTGAGCTCGCCGCAAGCTTCATGCAAGAACGCCGGTGAGCGTACGTACCTGTTCAGCGTCGATCTGGAAGACGTTCGCTCGCTCCTGTCGGACGGGTACAAGCTCCGAGAACGAGTTCCGCACAACACGGAACGGTTTCTGCGATTCCTGGAACGACACGGCGCCCACTGCACGTTCTTCACGACCGGCGACGTGGCGCGGCGCTATCCGTCACTCGTCGGAGACGTGGCTGCGGCGGGACACGAGGTCGCGTGTCACACGAGCGACCACACCGCACTCGACCAGCACGACCCGCAAAGTTTCAGATGTGACATCCTACGTTGCCAAGACGCGTTCGAGCGCGCCGGCGTCAAACGGGCCGTTGGCTTTCGGGCGCCGTACGGCTCGATGGTTCGAAGCACGACGTGGGCGTACGGCGTCTTGAAAGAGCTGGGGTTCGAATATTCCGCCTCGGTCCTCGCTGCTCGCAGCCCGCTGTACGGGTGGCCCGATTTCGGCCCAGATCGGCCGTGCTGGCAGCAAGGGCTGCTCGAGTTGCCCGTGACCCTCACCGGTATTCCAGGGCTGAACGTCCCACTCCTTGGCGGTATCTACTTTCGCCTGCTCCCTTTTCCGCTGGTGAGATTCCTCTTCCGGAACCAGCTAGCTACCGGGGACCCTGCCGTCGGTTACCTGCATCCCTTCGACGTGGACTCGGAGGAGGATCGCTACGCATTCCCGGGCATGAATCCTTTCTTCGGCTGGCTCATGTTCCAGAAGCGGGACGCTGTCTTCCCGAGGCTCGAGCGCCTTCTCGAGGATGGTGTCCGGGTGATGCCCTACGCCGAGTACGCGGCCAGCCACCGGACGGCCTTCCCGTCGTGATCGACATTCGTCCGATAGATTTGAGCCCCGAAGGGCTCGAGCGCACGTGCCGACTCTTGAACGTCGTGTTCCCGACGGCCAAGCACGTCACGCCGGCATACTTGCATCGCCTGTACAACGGGAACCCGCTCGGCCCTACGTTCGGCTTCGCCGCGTTCGATAACGGCGACCTCGTCGGTCATTACTTGATGATCCCGATCGCGGCGAGAACGTTCGGCGAACCAGACCGTGGGATCTGGCCGTTTCAGCTCGCCACGCATCCGGGATTTCGCGGCAAGGGACTCTTCACGGCCCTCGTCGAGCAGTCCTTCGGCGCCGCGCGAGCGCTGGGGTTCACGTTTTTCTCCGGCGTGGGCAACGCGAACAGCACGCCGCTGTTCGTCGGCAAGTGGGGCTTCCAGCTCGTGTGCCCGCTCGACGTCAAACTCGGGGTCGGGCCGATTCCGGCGGAGCGTGCCACGGTGAACCTCGACTTTGCGCGCACCTGGGATGAAGCAGGCATCCGCTGGCGTCTCCAACATCCCGCGCGCCCCTATCGCGTCAGCCATCGAGCCGGGCTCGGACACCTGTTCGCGCCGTCTGGAAGGCTGGGCATCTGGGTGGAAGTGGGCGTTTTCCCCGAGCACCTTCTGCCCCCGGATCTCCCGCGGCTCGTCACGGCGAGTCCGCTCCGGCTTTACATCGCTGCGGACAAGACTCGCGACTTCTCGCGGTCGGCGTACCTCGACGTCCCCATGCGCTTCCGGCCTTCTCCGCTGAATCTCCTGTTTTACGACCTCACGGATCAGAAGCGACACTTCGATCCGAACCGGGTTCGCTACACTCTGTTCGATTTCGACGCCTACTGAGATCCCGATGGCATTGATCACTCCCCAGCAATACCGCGAATCACTCCGGGACGGACGCAGGGTCTTCTACCGCGGCAAACGCGTCCCCGATGTTCTCGCGGAGCCGGAGCTACGCGTCGGTGTCGAGCTCGCGGCGCTCGATTACCAGCTAGCGGAAGAGCCGGAGCATCGGTCGCTGGCCGTCGCGAGCGACCCGGACACGGGAGAAACCTTCAGCGCGTACTACCGGATCCCTCGATCCGCCGAAGACCTGCTCGCGCGGTCGAAGCTCATCGAGCTCGGAACCCGTCGCGGCTCGATGATTCCCCCTCTCATCAAGGAAATCGGCACCGATGCGCTCTTTGCGCTGTCGAGAGTGTTGGTCGGTGAACCTTTGTCACGAGCGCTCGCGTTCTATCGATACTGTCGTGACGAAGACAGGGCCGTCGCCGTGGCGCAGACGGACGTGAAGGGAGATCGCTCGCTTTCGCCGCACGAGCAGGCCGATCCGGATCTCTATGTGCGCATCGTCGAAAGAAACGCGAAAGGCATCGTCGTCAGGGGTGCAAAAGCCCACACGTCCGCGAGCGCGAACGCTCACGAACTCATCGTGCTTCCGACGCGCGCGATGGGTCCGGAGGACGCCGACTATGCGGTGTCGTTCGCCGTTCCCATCGATACGGCGGGGCTCTCGCTCTATGTGTCACCGTTTTCCGCGGGCGCACGGAACGACTTCGAGTTCCCGCTCTCGTCCCGCACGAAGATGCTCGAGTCCCTCACTGTATTCGAAGACGTCTTCGTCCCGTGGGACCGCGTCTTTCTGGCCGGCGAAGCGAAGATGGCGGGCGCCCTGGCGCTCGCGTTCGTGGACTATCACCGGTTCACGGCGGTCTCGTACAAGCTTCCGTTGCTCGATTTGATGATCGGTGCGGCCGCGTCGATCGTGCAGATGAACGGTGTCGGCAAAGCCGGGCACATCCGGGACAAACTCACGCAGCTCGTGATTTTCGGGGAGTCCGTCCGCGCACTGACCGAAGCAAGCGCCCTTCGCCGCAAGATCGGCAAGGACGGCATCGCGTTTCCCGACCCCATGACCGTCAACATGGCGAAGTACACCTTCGCGAGCGGCTATCACGAAGCCGTTGCCGTCCTCCAGGAATGTGCGGGCGGCCTGCTGGCCACGGGTCCCGGTGCGGAAGACTGGGAGTCGGAGGAGGTGCGCCCAGTGCTCGAAAAGTACCTTCGTGGCACCGTCCCCGCCAGCGACCGCCTCCGGATGATGCATCTCATATCCGACATCACTGCACGCGACTTTGCCGGCTACCACGCCGTACTCGCCATCCACGCCGAGGGCTCGGTGGAGGCGGAGAAGATGCAGATCTTGCGATCATATGACCCCGCAAACGCGGTTGCGCTCGCTCGCGCGCTCGCGCGGCTCGACTGACCGCGCGCCGCTGACGCACGCCCATCACGCCGGCGGTCAGCGAACGCCCGCTGCTCCGCGACGCGGTCGCCCTCCCCCCGCAAGGCGACGAAACACATGCCCCTTCCGATCGTAAGCCCAGGCGTGCAACGGGCGTCGATCCGCATCGACGAAGGCCCACGGGACCATGGCGACCCACTCGATCCGACCGGTGTCCGAGACCACCTGGCTCGCCTGTCCGACGAAGCGCCGATCGTCACCAAACGCGAGGAGCACGGTACCCTCGGAGGCGTCCGCGAAGTCCGCGGAGCCGGCGAGCGCCGGCACCTCGCTACCGCTGAAAGGTTCCGTAGCCGTGCCTACGAGATCGACGCGACCGAGAGGCGGAGCCCCCGGCACGAAGGTGACGCCCTCGGCCTCCTTCCGGAATCCGGAACGCGCGAGGGCCGCTGCGCCGCCCGCCGGCATGAAGCACGTACTCCGGGCAGCGAAGTACGGCGCCAGTTCCACGCAGTAATGGTCCCACTGGCCGTCGGCGCGCCGGGCGATCAAGCGAGGAAACGCATGAACGTAGTCCAAGCACAGGATCCCGATGCCAGCGACCGCCGCGCCACGACGAAGAACGTCCGAGCGAACGGCGCCCGGAAGCGGATGCTCCGCGAAGAACAGGGCTACGACGTGGACCGTCGCGACGGCGACCAGCGACGCGGTGGCCGAATAGGACGAAAGGTAGCAGCGCAACAGCGAGACTGCGTTGGAGTTGGACGCGACCCCCTCATGACGAGCAAAAGCCGTCGCGATCGCGAACGCCAGACCGAATCCACCCAGGCACAGGAATGGCATCGCAGTCGAACGCGAGCCTCTCGCTCTGACGAGCATGGATGCGGTCGCAAGAAAAAGAAGGAGGACCAAGAGACCCGCCGGGAGAAACGCCGCCCCACCTAGGGCCGCGGGACCGTGCGACTCCGTGAAGAACCCGGCGGACATTCCGACGAGACTGAGCGCCATCTCGAACGGAGCGATGAGCTTCGAGGACGCAGCCGTGTGGACGCCCGCGAGTTCGGCCGGGCGCGCATGGATGATGAGTGCGGCGCAGATGCCGATGGAAAGCGAGCCCGCCACGCCCCACCCGATCCACGCGATCGCTTTGCGCTCCACGCGTTGAATCGCGAGGAGCAGCGCCGGCAGGAAAGCGATCCACGTAAACATCCCCTCGAAGCGATTGAATGTGGCGAGCGTGCATCCCAAGACGGCAAAGCCGATGCGCGGCTTTCGCTTTGCGAGCGCCCAGACCACCGTTGCAATGCCGGCGTTTTCGAAATAGTGAAAAAACCCGATCGACCAAGTCCAGATCCAGTCTTGCGCCGGGGAAAATAAGAGACCCATGCTGAGCAACGCCACGAGCGCGCGGACTGCGCGATGCTCCGGCCCCGGCAAGGATTCTTCGAAGGCGCGGTGCAGCATCCAGGCCGTGTAAGTCGCGAGCGCGAAGCCAGCGAAGATCTCTGCTCGAAAGCTCCAGCCGGTGAACGTCGCGAGCGCCGCCAGGATAAGTTTCGTGAACGGCGCCACGTGGAGACCGTTGTGCGGTCCAAAGAGGTCGGAGAGGCGAACCGTACCCGACGAGAGGCGCGCCAGGATGGGCAGCAGCGTCCAGTGATCGAAAAGCGGCATCACCAAGCTGAAGCCCTGAACGAACCAGACGGCGATACCGAGCGGCACGGCGCACAGGGCCCAACACATGACCGTCAATGCTCCCAGACTCGCACCTCGGCGGCTTACATCGCTCGCTCGCGCCCCGTCCCGAGCCGTGTCGGAGGGCTGAATCGCGAGTCCTTCGAATTGCCGACCCCGGCTATTCCCGAGCGCCATGGGTCTTGTGCGTGGCAACCGAGAGCATCATCGCGTCCCCAAAATTCAGGTACAGGTAACCGGGGAGTTTCTTTCGAGACAGCGTGGCGAGGGAGCGCCGGAATCGTCCGTTCGGAAGGCCAGCCGACAGTTTGAAGCCGATATTCGACGTGCTGACACGACGGCCCATGCGTCGGAGCGAGCTGTCGCCGGTGAACCCGGAACTGCGGACGAGGCGCTCGAGCCCGACTGCGGAGAAGTAGAAAAGATGCTGCGGTGGGTCGAGGAAATACCAGAGGGAGCCGAGCGCTCGCGCCCAGGGCGCCGCGAGGTCGCCGGTCTCCATGACGAGAAGTCCTCCCGGAGCCAAAAGCTCGCGCGCGCGGCGGATCACGGCAGCGGGGTCCCTCATATGCTCGATGACGTCGAACATCGCGATGACGTCGTAGTGCCCTTCCAGGGGCTGTTGCATGAAGTCGCCTCGAACGACGTTCACTCCCCACATTCGAGTCGCGGCCTCTGCACAGGCTTCCGAGATCTCGACTCCCGTGACGTCGAACCCGCGATCCCTGGCCGCCGCCAGAAAGAAGCCGTAAGCGCATCCCACCTCGAGCAAGCGACGTCCCGGCGGTCTGCGAGATTCGATCCAGTCGACGCGCTCGCCGAAGTTTTCCAGGAGTAAACGCGAGTCCGCCAGATACGTCGGGTACCCGGTGCTGCACGCGCCCTCGAAATAACCTTGCGAGTACATCGCTTCCAGATCCTTCGGGATCTGAATGGGCGAAAGAAATGCATTCTTACACGTCCGGCACGCGAGGAGGTCATAGCCCCACTTCGTATGCCAGGGGTGCCCGACGCCACCGCAGAGGCCACACCTCTGCGCCGCGGTCGGTCGAGGCTCCGCACCTTCATAGGTCTGGTCGTCGAGGTTCCTCGAGTCAGGGGTTGTCAAGGGCGGCTCCCGGGGACGCTTCGAGCCGCACGAAGTCGTGGCGAAGCAGCGCGAGCTCCTGCGCGAGAGAGAGATTCTTACGGATCAGCGACGACACGACCACACTCAGATAGAGCAACAAGGCGAAGCTCATGAATAACGCAACGATGACGAGAAACAGGGGTTCGTACAGGATGCCCAACCAGTGAGCCACAGCCGCCCACGGAGCTATCACGACGCCCACTATTGCCGGCGCGATGGCAACGACGAGCCATGGGACCCAAAGCACGTCCTGGATCCGACGTCGTCGAATCAGCTCCAGAATTGCCATCGTGGAAGCGAGCGAGCTCAAAACGGCGATTGCTTGGTAGATCTTGAATCCCATCTCGATTTCCTTTCGATCAAGGGCGCGCGGGGTTGGACGCGACCAACCAGTAGTGCGATCGTGACCTTGCACATGTAATAGAGTCCGTTCAGCAGGCTGATGGACGAGCTACCCGTGAGGCGGGGCCGCATTTCGACCGGACACTCGGCGATGACGCAGCCGCTGCGCTGGAGCCTGACCAGTGAATCGACCTCGGGATAGTCGGCGGAATACTGTTCGGCCAGCACAGACGCGGCTCGTCGATTGGCGACCCAGAGGCCCGACGTCGGATCGGTGATGCGGAGACCGCAGACCATTCGCAGCAGGTACGAGAACCACCGAGCTCCGAGCCGGCGAATGGATGTGCTCTGGTAACCTCGCCGTTCGAGAAACCTGGTGCCGAGGACGAAATCAGCCCCGCTGGACGCAATGCGGGACGATAGTGATGCGACGGCCCGCGGGTCGTGCTGACCATCTCCGTCCAATCGAACGATGAGTGAATATCCCTCGTTCAACCCGAAGCGGAGACCCACCTGAGCGCCGGCACCGATTCCACAGTTGAACGGGAGGCTGATCACCGTCGCTCCAGCACGCTCGGCCACGTCCGCCGTTTCGTCGGTCGACCCGTCATCGATCACGAGTACATCCACGGGCGTGGCGAGCGACAGCGTTTCCGTCACGACGCGGCCGACGTTTCCCGCTTCGTTGAAAGCCAGTATAATGGCAAGGAGCGGTTCGTGAGTACTCGCAGGCCCGAGCCCGATAGGACGGCTCACGCTGGCAACCTTCCAGCGGCGCTCACTGGATGAGCACGGAATCCGAGACCGTTCACATCGGAGAAGACGCCGGTAAGCGAGACAGGATGCACGACGAAGGACTCTGTGTGCCCAGGAAGCGGGCTGCGGCGGGAAGGATGACCGCTAGTCGATGTTTCTAGCACTTCCTGCGGTAGATTGAACCTGCGGCAAGGAACGCGTCGCGAGGCCTTCGGCGTCAACGCTCGACATCCGTGCCGACGATGAGTTCGGTCGCGACTTCCCTCGTCGTCGTCCGGCAGGTCGCAGGGGCCCCTTCCGCCGGACTGCAGAGTGTTGCGCGGGCGTTCAACGTCACGTTCCCCTTCCCCTGCGCCGTCGCGATCAGGGCGACCGGGATCCGTACGCGCCGGTCCGTTCGCGACTGGGCGTCGGCGAGGCCAACACGCGAGCGAAGAGGCGGGGCGAACGGCGGCGCCGCCATGACGACCACGTCCGCCCACGCGATCCGCCCCGAGGCAACCTCGAGCTCCACGTCGCATATGACGCGCCCTTTCGTTGCCCGGCGTTCACATGATGCGGTCACATCGAGGCTCGGCGTAGCACTGGCGGACGCCGTCACGGCCACGAGCAATGCGGCAGCGGCGATCCGAACGTTCACGCGGCGCTCGGAGGCGCGTAAAAGTCCACCAGGCGGATGGTCGTCGGGGAAAGGACGGCACGGACGGTCGCGCGCTCCCCCCTCGCGTCGCCGCCTATCTGAAAGGGCGTGGGTGGGTCGAACTCGAACGTGACGGCCTCGACGAGGTAATCGAAAATCTGAGTCGCATTCTCGTACTCGCCCTTCCAGATGCCCCGGAAATTCGTGACGAACGGGATTGGCGTGATCGTGGAGATGCGCAAACTCATGCGATCCGGACGCTCCTCAGCGAACGGGAATGCCCGAAAACCGAAGCCGTAATACGGGATCGTCGAGACGGCTGCGATCCGCGCGGGGCCTTCGTAGATCGTCTGGCCCCTCGGGATCGGGGGACCGACGATGCTCCCTTTCGGGCCCACCCGAAATGCATCGCCCCCGTCGTTCGAGATGCGGCAGTGGGGCACCTGGCGAAAAAAATAGCTCGGAATCGAGCGCGTCAAGGCCGCGATGAAATAGCTGAGCGGCCCCGGTGCGACGCGGCGAAGCGCCGTCTTCATCAGCTTCCCTTTCACGAGCTCGTAGTCCTGAAGGACGACGGCATCCACGCCGAAACCGGCGAACGGCGCGATCAGATTCTCGACCTCGATGAAGCGCACCGGACGACTCCCGGCGTCCTCGCGCAGGCGCTCGATGTCCGCGGCGAGTCCTCGGCGCTTCGAGCCGCTCGCCCCGACGACCCAGGCGAGCGCGTTGCCCGTACCGAGCTTGAGAAACCCGAAGCGCGGAATCGGACGGCCCCTTTGCTTGGCCTCGCGGACCACGTCCGTCAAGACCGTGGTGAACGTTCCGTCTCCGCCGCCAGTCAGGACCGTGCCATACCCGCGGTTGATGATCGTCCGCGCGAGCTCGGGTCCCTCTTCCAGGCGGCGCGAGACGAACAGATCTCCGCCGAGCAATATCTGATCGAGCGTCGAGATGACCTCGCTCGTGACGCTGCGCGCGTTCCCGTTCACGACGACCGCGACGCGATCCGCCGAGGGTGGCGCGCTGCGCGAGGTAGGTTCCGCCGCGTCGATTCGCTCGTCCATGACGCGTCGACCTTAGCATCCCCCGCAGCCATGGCGGAGCCGCCGCCACTCAGAACCGGAGGTCGAGCTCGATCCCCAGTGCGCCTGCTCCGCCCAGGCCTCCGCGCACCGTGCGGAATGCCCGGACGAACGGCGCGACCTCGTCCGCGACGAGCGCTTCCCGAACAATCTCGCCCATGACGCCTACGCCGCCCTTCGAGTGCAGTCCCTTGCCGTGGATGACCAAGAGGCGCCCGACGCCCCGTCTCGCGCACTCGCGAACGAGCCCTTGGAGAGCGCGCGCGACGACTCGGGCCCTGGTTCCGTGAAGATCGAGGCGCTCCTGGGGAACCCAATCGAGGCGCCGCAAAGGCTCGAGCGCGGCCGGCCCGAGATCCTCCCGAAACCCCTCCACGTCATCACCATCGAACGTCACGACGAAGAAGGGCCCGCACGCCGCGGCGAACGCGGGCGACGAACGCCTCGCGAGTCCGTCCACGTCCGGACTTCTTGGAACGCGACGGGGGCCCGGTAGCGGAGCGGCCGTGGAAAGGAGCGCGGCTATCGGATCGCCCGCTCGTGACGCCTCGCGCGACACGACCGTACGCGAAGGCCCGAGCTTCCGCAGGACGTTGGACAGCCGGGCAGAACTCACCGGGTCCGGGCCCCCGTACGCACGCACCTTCTGTCCCCCTGATGGCCCCCGCCTCCTGGCTTTACGCGCCATCGCCCTCTTTCAATAGCACCGCCGGTCGGTCTAGGCGTCGGTGGTTACCCGCCTCCCAAACCCGGCTGGGCGCTCCCGCGCGGAATACGTGCTAAACGGGCGCGCATGCTCTTCGTCGACGAGTGCCCGCTCATCGTCGAGGCAGGCGACGGCGGCAACGGAGCCGTGGCCTTTCGGCGGGAAAAGTCGGTGCCCTTCGGGGGGCCCGCCGGGGGCGACGGAGGCGACGGAGGCGACGTGATCTTCGAGGGCGACGAGGGACTCGGAACGCTCCACGACATCACGCATCAAAGAAGCGTCCGGGCCGGCCGTGGGCAGGATGGGCAGGGCAAAGATTGCTACGGTCGCGGCGGGGACGACGCGGTCGTCCGCGTCCCGCTCGGCACGGTCGCGTACGACGAGCCCACGGGGGAGCGCCTGTTCGAGATCACCGTCCACCGCGAGCGCGTCGTTGCAGCCCGCGGCGGGCGCGGAGGTCTAGGGAACAAACACTTCGCAACCTCGGTGGATCGTGCCCCGCGCCGGGCGATCCCCGGCGCGCCGGGCGAGCGACGGCGCGTGCGTCTCGAGCTGAAAGTGATGGCAGACGTGGGTTTGCTCGGCTTTCCGAACGTCGGAAAGAGCACCCTCCTCGCCACAGTGAGCGCGGCGCATCCGAAGGTCGCGGACTATCCATTCACGACGCTCGAGCCGCATCTCGGCGTCGTCACGATCGGCCCCGTCGGAGAGGGCCGCCGAAGCTTCGTCGTCGCGGATATTCCGGGCCTCGTCGAAGGAGCCAGCGAGGGCGTCGGCCTCGGTCATCGTTTCCTGCGGCACGTCGAGCGCACCCGCGTGCTCTTGCACCTGATCACCGTTCACGACGAACCGGGACGCTCGCCCCTCGAAGACTACCGGATCATCCGCACGGAACTGGCGCGGTATGACGAAGAACTCGCCACGCGGCGGGAGATCGTCGCGATGACCAAGGGCGATCTGCCCCATGTGCAGGAAGCTTATCGAGACGCAAAGCCGTCCTTCGAAGGACTCGGGATCGATCTTCGGCTGATCAGCGCCGCGACGCACGACGGAATCGATGACCTGCTGATGTCGGTCGCGCGCCAGCTAAACGACGCGTCAGTCACGCAACTCACCGGTGCGGCCGCGGACGACAGGTCGAACCCGTGATCACTGGGTGATGGCCTTGAGGTCGAGCATCTCCTCGACGCTCGGCATCACGATGAGCTCACAACGGCGGTTCTTTTGCCGACCCTCATCGGTATCGTTGCTGGCGATCGGATCCGTATCCGCGAATCCAGCGGCGCTCCAGTGCTCGACGGGCAGTCCGCCGCCCTTGTCCGGGTCCACGAGGAACACGAGAACCTCTCGCGCGCGCATGAGCGAAAGGCCCCAGTTGTCTTTGAACGGACCGTGCGCGAACGGCTTGTTGTCCGTGTGTCCCGACACCTGATAATCCCGCGAAAGGAGCCCGGGGTCTGCCTTGATGATGTCCGCGACCTTGGCGAGGATGTCCTTGCCGTCCTGCTTCAGGGTCTCCCGTCCAGAGTCGAACAGCACGTCGCCCGGTAGCGAGATCACCATGCGGTTGTGGCGGACGTTAACGGCGAGACCGAGCTTCGTGAGCTGATCGAGCTTGCTCCTCAGCTCCTCGAATCGCTTCTTGATGAGCTCCAGCTGGCGCGCGCGCTCCTGGTACTCCGCGAGAGCCTTCTCCTGATCGGCGAGGCTCGCCTTCGTCGAAGAGACCTCGACCCCCATGTTCTTCAACTGATGGGTGAGGTCATCGATCTTGGCCTGGGCATCCTGAAGCTTCTGGTTATCGTCCGCCTTCAGGTGGTTGTACTTCGCGAGCTGGGCTTGCCACTCGTCCTCCGAGTACCCGCAGCCCACGACGCCGATGGCACAGACGGCCAAGACGGCCCGATAGATGTGAACAGAGCGCATCTCTGCGGAATACTACGAAGAGGGCGCCGACGTCGAGAGCTTGCCTCATCAGCGGTGAAGTCCCGCCAGCACGAAGGGGGGCGGCGCCCGGCGGGCACCCCACTTACGCGGAATTTCGGACGCTCCCTATCGCGGCGCGTGTCTTCGTTACCTCGGCGCGATCACGTCGGCGGCGCTACGAACCCACCTGCGCGAACTCGTCGAACTCGTCGAACTCGTAATCTTCGGTCGCCAGATTGTCGAAGCGAGTGAACTCGGGCGTGAAGCGGACCTTGATCGTGCCGGTCGGGCCATTTCTCTGCTTCGCGATGATGATTTCCGCAATGCCGCGGTCGGGGCTTTGCTCGAAATAATATTCGTCGCGATAGATGAACATGATCGTGTCCGCGTCCTGCTCGATGGCGCCGGACTCGCGGAGATCACTGAGCTGGGGCCGCTTGTCCTTCGTTGTCCTCGTCTCGACCGAGCGGTTCAGCTGGCTCAAGGCCATGACGGGGACGGCCATTTCCTTCGCAAGCTGCTTGAGTCCGCGCGACAGTTCGCTGATCTCCTGCTCGCGGCTCGCCGCGTCGCGACGGCCCTGCATCAGCTGCAGATAATCCACGACGACAAGCCCCAGGTCTTGCGCCTCCGGGCCGTCGCCCGTCCTTCGGCTGATCTCCGCCTTGAGCCGGCGAATCTTTGCGCGCAGATCCAGGAGACCCAGCGCCGGAGTGTCGTCGAGCCAGATCGGGAGCCTCCCGACCCGCGCTGCCGCGTCCGTGAGCTTGGTCCAGTCTTCGTGACGGATGCTGCCGCTCCGGATACGCGACACATCCACGCGCGACTCCACCGCGAGGAGGCGCGACGCGAGCTGTTCCCGCGGCATTTCCAGGGAGAAGAAGCCGACGCCCCACCCCGGCTGCTCGACATTCGCGCCGCCGAGAGGATCGTCGGTGTCAGAGGTTCGAACGCGACGGGGTGTCGCAACGTTCACCGCGATGTTCAACACGAATGCCGTCTTCCCCATACCGGGTCGCCCTGCCACGATGTACAGGTCGCCCTTGTGGAGTCCGGCGCATTTCCGGTCGAGGCGATCGAAACCGGTAGGCACGCCCGTGATGCCCTCCCCTCGCTTGGACGCGGCGACGAGGATGTCGAAGGCGCCGTGGATCGCTTCTCGAACGGGGCGAACGGCCGTGGTCTCGGGAACGCGGGCGATGTCGAATATCGCCTGTTCGGCTTGATCGATGAACTCCTGCACCTCGCCGACGCTGCCATAACCCTCCGCGCTGAAGCGTTGACACGTCGCGATGAGTTGCCTCACGCGCCACTTCTCCCGGACCACCCGGGCGTGCGCTTCGACGTGCGCAACCGCAGGAATCGAATCCGTCAATTGCGCGAGGTAGGGCGTCCCTCCAACCTGCGCGAGTCGTTCCCGATCCCTGAGCCACGTGGCGACGGTGACGACGTCCACGGGGCGCCCGTTCGTCTGCAGATCGACGACGGCTTCGAAGACGCGTCGATTCGCATCCGAGTAGAAATGTTCGGACCGGAGCACGTCATTGACTTCGTCGAACGCCTCCCCGGAAAGAAGCACCGCGCTGAGCACGGCCGCCTCGGCATCCAGATCGTGGGGGGGCACGCGCCCCGGCGAGGGGCGAAGCTCGGGGAGCTCTTGCCGGTCTCTGCGGCTTCGGTCACCGAACGACATTGGAAATCTCTCTCCGTCCGCGATTCTGACCCTGAAGCGCCGCCGCGTCTCGCTGACCCCTGCCAGGCAATGTCCAGGTTCTCAACGCCACCTCCACGGGTTATCCCCAAGGCCCTAAATGCACCACACCCCGGCGGCTTGAGGGCCACCGGGGTGTGAAGCACGAACTTTCTCACTTCCGCTGCACGGCTGTCAATCAGGTTCCCTTCACGACCTCCACGCGCAACTTGGCGCTGACGTCGTGATGCAACTTGATGACCACCTCGGTCAACCCGAGCGACTTGATCGGATCGGTCAGCTGTATCTTCTTCCGGTCCAGCTCGATCCCGATCGCGCGGAAGGCCTCCTCGACGTCCTTCGCGGTGACGGAGCCGTACATCTTGTTTTCCTCGCCGACGGCACGAGCGATCTTCACCGAGAGGCTCTCCAGCTTCTTCGCGGTTTCCCGGGCCTGCGAGAGCTCCTTGGCGACCTTCGCGAGCGCCTGACGCCGAATATCTTCTATGCGCGCGACGTTCCCGGCCGTCGCGGGCATCGCGAAGCCACGCGGGATGAGAAAGTTGCGGGCATACCCGGGTCGGACACGCACCAGGTCGCCACTCTTGCCGAGGTTCTGAACGTCCTCCTGGAGAACGACGTGAATCGTGACTGCCATTTTTGACTCCTCAGTCGTTCATGGTGAAAGACAGGAGGGCGATGTTGCGCGCTCGCTTGATCGCGAGCATCAGCTCGCGCTGGTGCTTGGCGCACGCGCCCGAGATGCGACGCGGAACGACCTTGCCGCGCTCCGTGACGAAGTATTTCAAGGACTGCGGGTCCTTGTAGTCGATGTCGGTCGACGTTCCCGGAGCTTCGCTCCCGCAGAACGGGCAACCTCGGCGACGGCCGCGTCGGGGCGGCGGGACCGAGTCCGGGTTTCCCGGCTTCTCCATCGATATTTCGCGTTTCATTCGTCGTCCTCCCCGCCCATGTCATTGGCCGCGGCGACTTCTTCTTCCCCGGCCTCGTCACCGTCGTCGGCGTACGGATCGCGGCGCGGATGGTCGTGGTCACGATCGTGACGCTCTTCGAGACCGAGTTCACGAGCCCGCGTCTCGTCCACTTCCGTCTCTTCCGACGGCTCGATGTACTCGAACTTGACGTCCTCGGCGGCGACGACGACGGCGTCTCTCTGCACCTCGTCACGAACCTTGACGGTTTGGTACTTCACGACGTCGTCGAGCATGCGGAGATTTCGCTCGACCTCGGAGACGAGGCCGCCGCGGCCGATGTATTTGAGATAGACATACACGCCGCGCTTCTGCTTCCGAACGGGGTAGGCAAGCTTGCGCCGCCCCCAGTTCTCGATCCGCGTGAGCTTTCCGCCCTCGCGCGCGACGATATCGGTGAGACGCGTCGAGATGCCTTCGGAGCTCTCGCGCGTCACTTCCGGACGCATGATGAAGATGGTCTCGTATTCGCGGTCCCTGAGGACCGCGCTTCGTAGCTCTGACATGGTTCTCCTTCCGGACGTTTGGCCCCCGAACGATGTCGGGAGCAAGGAGTCAGCTCGCGCGCCGATTGGTCACGTTCATTGCGTGTTCGAGACCGTGCTCGGCGATGAGTACCACCGCTTCCCGGGCCCGATCGACGATCTCGCCGAGGAGGGGCCGTTCTGCAGGGGCGAAGCCTTCTAGCACGAAATCTGCGCCGTCACCCTGAAACCCGGGGGGCGGTTTCCCCACACCGATACGAAGCCGCACGTACTCCTTCGTGCCGAGGTGCTGACTCACGGATTTCAGCCCATTGTGGCCCGCTTCGCCGCCTCCCCTTTTGAGACGGAGGGTTCCGAAGCCGAGGTCGAGCTCATCGTGCACCACGACGATGTCAGCGGCCTCGATCTTGTAAAACGCCGCCGCGGCAGCAACGCTTCGCCCGGACTCGTTCATGTAAGTAGTTGGCTTCAGGGCGAGAGCCCGACGGCCCCCGATGTCAACGTCGGCGAGGTTGCCGAAGAATTTCTCCCGCCACACGGGTCGCGCGGCTTCGGCAAGCCGGTCGATCACCGCGAACCCGACGTTGTGCCGCGTCTCTGAGTACCGCGCGCCGGGGTTCCCGAGACCCACGACGAGAATCACTTGCTCGGCTTCGCGCCACCCTTGGCGGGAGCCGCTGCCCCGGGCTTCGCACCCGGTGCGGCGGCAGGAGCCGCAGCACCACCGGCCGCGGGTGCGGCTGCGGCGCCACCTGCGGCTGCAGCACCCGGAGCCCCAGCAGCAGCCGCCGCAGCGACCTCGGCCTCGTCGGGCTGCTTCTTCTCCATCACCACCGCGAGTACCGTCTGCTCCGGCGGAAGGCGAACCGCCACGCCGGGTGGCAGGTTGAGATCCCGCGTCGCGACGGCCTGGTCCAGCTCGAGCTCGGTCACATCATGAACAATCTTGGCCGGCACGGCGGCGGGCAAGCACCGGACGGGAAGCTTCCGGTAAACGTGCCGGAGAACACCGCCCGCCACGACACCTTTCGCCTTTCCCGTCGTCTCGAAGGGGATTTCGAGATCGATGGGCTCGTCTTCTTGAATTTCGAAGAAGTCCGCGTGGAGGAGCGAGCGCGTGACCGGGTGGTACTGGAAGTCGGCGAGGAGCACCGTGGTCTTCTTCTGGCCCTCGATGTCGAGCTCGATGACCGTGTTCCGGCCGTACTCGGTCCCGAGAATCGCCACGATGTCTTTCGGCGAGACGGCGAGTGGCGTGGCGGCCAGCTTGGGACCGTACGCAATGGCCGGAATACGCCCGCTCGCGCGAAGACGCCGGATGGCACCTTTCCCGGAGTCCGGTCTCGATTGAGCTGAGAGTTTGATCGTCTGCATGGTTCGTTCCGTTTCTAGGTCGCTGAAGTCGTCATCAGACGAAGAGCGAGCTCACCGAGTCATTCTTGTGGATGCGCCGGATGGCCTCACCGAGCAAGCTTGCCACGGAAAGGTACCGGATCTTCGGTACCGCTTTCACGGCTGCGCTCGGAGGGATGGAGTTACTCACGACGACCTCTTCGAGAGGTGACGCGGCAATGCGCTCGGCGGCCGGACCACTCAGGACACCGTGCGACGCGACCGCGACGACGCGACGAGCCCCTTCTCGCATCACGGCCTGAGCGGCATTGCAGAGCGTGCCGGCCGTGTCGATCATGTCGTCCACGATGATGCAGTCTCGGCCCTTCACGTCGCCGATGAGATGCATCACCTCGCTGACGTTCGCGCGCTCCCGTCTCTTGTCGATGATCGCGAGCGAGGCCCCGAGCCTCTTTGCAAATGCGCGCGTGCGTTCGACCCCGCCGGCATCGGGCGACACGAACACGGCTGACTGATCGAACTTGGGCTTCAGATAGTCGTTCAAGAAGACGGGGAGGGAGAACAGATGGTCGAAGGGAATGTTGAAGAATCCCTGAATCTGGCCCGCGTGTAGATCGAGACAGAGCACGCGACTCACGCCCGCCGCGACCAGCAGGTCGGCCACGAGCTTCGAGGTGATGGGAGTGCGGGGAGCAACCTTGCGGTCCTGACGGGCATAGCCGTAATATGGAAGGACCGCCGTGATGGCTCCCGCCGACGCGCGCCGGAGCGCGTCGCACATGATGAGGAGCTCCATCAGATGATCATTTACAGGCGAGCACGTCGGCTGAATGACAAAGACTTCGCGACCGCGTACGTTGTCTTCGATCTGGAAGAACGACTCCCCGTCGCTGAACCTCGAGAACCGGCATTGCGACAGCGGAGTCCCGAGAACTCGAGCAATCTCTTCGGAAAGAACGGGATTCGCCGTTCCCGAAAGAAGACACAGGTTACCCTCCGACACCGGTCTCTCCCGTCCGATCGAGTCGACACAAGTACCTGAAACTAATAGAGAATACGGACACGATTCGGACCTCGAAGGGAGCGATACCTAGCAGCTGCACCCGGAGCCGTCAACGCCCGCCCGGATCCGCGTCGGAAAACGGACTAGCGATATGGACTCGATAGATCGATGTCGGCGCCGGGATCCTCGGCTTTGGGGGCACTCGGATGAAAACCTTGAGCGCCCGCAGCCCTGGACGCGGGGGTTGCGGCAACCTCTCTGCGCGCCGGGCCGACGCGGGCCACCGAGCGCGGCGAGGCCTCGCCCCGGACCCGTTCAGCGTGCTCGGATGGATTCGCAAGCCCCCTGACGACCGCTTGGTGCGGATCCGCTGGCGCCGCCGTGGCAACCTCCGCGGCGGATGGTGGCACCGTGACTGGCGGCGCCGACGGGGGAACCACCGTTTCCGCCGGACGCGGCGCGAGGGTGGCAATATTCGGGGAAGGCGCCGTCGACGGAACGGGTTCGCGCCGCTCGATCAGCATCACCACGATGCCGACGAGCAAGAAGCCACCGATCGCCGCTCCGGCAATAATGAGCGGAACCCTGGAGCGACCGCCCGTTTCAACCAGCGGCGCGCCTAGGGGCGCTGCGATCATTCCGGACTGTTCGGGTGTCCCGAGCGGAGACATGCCCGAAATCGGGGGAGGCACCGTCGCGAGCGAGAGCTCCGCAGCATCGGGCGGCGACGCCTGGCTCGGCTCGCTCCGTGCAAGCCACGCGCGCACCGCTTCGCGCTGTTGTTCGATGTCCTGACCGATGACTTGCGTGACGTACCCCGCGACGTCGCGCGTGCTCGCTAGCTGTCCCGCAGCTCGCGCGGCCTCCTCGAAATCGTCCGCAAACGCCTCACAGGTCGAATACCGCGTCGCACGATCGCGTTCGAGCGCTCGCATGACGATGGCGGCGATCTTCGGATCGAGGGCTGGATTCACGTCCAGAATATTGGGAATGGGTTCCGAGATGACCCGGGCGAGTGTCGCTGCTTCGTTTTCGGCCTTGAAGAGCCTGCGCGCGGCGAGCACCTCCCACAGGACGATGCCGGCCGAAAACACGTCCGCACGGCGGTCCACCGTGGGGTCGCCCACGGCTTGCTCCGGCGCCATGTACGCGATCTTGCCCTTCAGCTGCCCCGCGCGCGTCGCCGAGAGCCGGCTTGCTGCACGCGCAACGCCGAAGTCCGTGATCCGCGTGTTGCCATCGATGCCGACGAGGATGTTCTGGGGCGATACGTCCCGGTGAACGAGTTCGGTCGGCTGACCGCGCTCGTCCCTGAGCTCATGCGCGGAGTGCAGACCACGGAGCATATCGATGATGATGCGACTCCCCATCGTTGCAGGCAGCCGCTCGCCGGAGGTCGCCGCGCGCGCGAGCAGGCGCGCGAGCGTATCGCCCTCGATGTACTCCATCACGAGGTAGTAGCCACGCTCACTCGCCCCGACTTCTAGGATCGGCACGACATGAGGGTCGTGTATCCCGGCGGCGAGCCGTGCCTCGTCCAGAAACATCTCGACGAACTCTTGCTCTTTCGCAAGGTGCGGATGAAGGCGCTTGATCGCCACGAAGCGACGGAAGCCGCCGACGCCGGACAGGTTGGCGAGATAAACGGTCGCCATGCCGCCGCTCGCGATCTCGGCCACGAGATCGTAGCGGCCGATGCGCTGGGGCCCGTCGTGACTGACGTCGATCAGTTTCGGCGCTGCCACTTGCTCAGAAGCTCCCTATCGCTCCGACGGAAGGGCCGTGGTCGTACGAAACCCACGGCCCGATCGATGCTTGCGCGGGCGCCGCCGTTTTCTCGCCGGACCAGTTCGTCAAGAACCCGCCCACCACCACGGTGGCCGCGCCGACCAGACTCGTCGCGCCGATGAGGACGTTGGTCCGGAGTTGCTTGCTCCGGCCGTCCTGGTACTCGGAACAGCTCGTCCCTGCGTTGACGCAGTCTCGCTTCACGGCGTCGGCGCCGGGGTCGTTGACCGTATCGAGGCCGCTCCAGATCGTGATGCCGCCGAGAACGGCGGTCGCGCCTGCACCGATCCAGAAAACGACCGGGGACAGACCGTGCGACTCGTCGCGCACCCCCTGGTCCGTCACTGGATTGGCCGTCGGCCCCACGGGCGCGGCTTCCTTCTTCGGAATGGGTGGCGCCGTGAACGACACCGACACGCTGTCCCCCGCGTTTCCCGTCACCACTTTCGTCGCGACGCGATCGTCGGACCAGGAGGCGCCGATGGTGTGATCGCCCGGCGTGAGGAAGATCATCCGCCGGAGGGCCGCCGCGCCGTGCACCAGGCGCGTGCCGTCCACGAGGCTACAGGCTTCGGAACAGTCGACGGTGACCTGAAGCCCCTCGCTGCGACCCCGATCCACGAGCGGGGCGGCGATCTTCCGGACGCGCTCGCTGTTGGGATACGTCTCGAGTGCCAGCTCCGACAGGGTCGCGGCGCGGTCGATGTTGCCTGCCTTCTGGCGCGCCTCGATCGCGAGTTCGAGCACCTTCTCGTTCGGGGCATGCCCATCGGCGCCTTCGAAATACTCCGCCGCCTCCTCGTAACTGCCGCTCTTGTAGGCCTCGCGACCGTGGTTGAAATCGGACTCGGCTGCCTTGATTTCGTCCGCAGAGCGAACGCCGCCGTCAGCCAGAGCAACGTCCGGGCGAAATGACGCGACGAGCGCCGCGACAGCAAGCAACCGTCGATGTTTCAAGCCGTTCCCCAAATCCGCACCTTGGCGACTCAAACCTGGTTTCGTTTTTTTCCCGCCGGGACCCCGGGCAGGGCGAATTCAGTGTATCGGCAACGCGAACCATCGGCCACGCCATTGAACGTGTTGCGCGCGTCCCTCACGCACCACCCACATCTACCTACATGATCACCGAGCGCGCCCGGGCACACGAACTCATCTCATCTCGAGAAGGAGTCGCTGGGGCTCTTCCAAGTACGCAATGACCTCCCGCGCGAACGCGGCGCCAACATGGCCGTCGATGATCCGGTGATCGAACGAGAGACTAAGAAGCATCACATCCCCGATGATGATTTGCTCTCCCCGTACCACGGGCCGACGCTTGATTTGGTGCACGCCGAGGATCGCGACTTCCGGGTAATTGATCACCGGGGTGGCGAAGAGCCCCCCATCCCGTCCGAGAGAGGTGATCGTGAACGACGAGCCTCCCAGATCTTCGCGTCGACTCTTGCCCGCTCGCGCTTCCTCGCTCAAGCGCTCGATCTCTTTCGCCAACTCCACGATGCTCAGGCGGTCCGCGCCTCTGACCACCGGAACCGTCAGGCCAGATTCCGTCGCGACGGCGATGCCGATGTCATAGGTCCCACGCAGGATCATCTCCATCGCGGCGTCGTCAACCAGACAGTTTAGCGACGGATGACGACGCAGCGACGCGACGACCGCCTTCACGATGAACGGCAGGTATGTCACCGAGACGCCGAGCTTGCCTGCCTGTGCCTTCGTCCCGTCGCGGAGCTCCTTTAAAGCGCTCGCGTCGCACTCGTCCACGTAGGTGAAGTGGGCCGCGGTGCGCGTCGCGCGGGCCATGTTCTCGTAGATGCGCTTACGGAGGCCACGAATGGGAACTCGCTTCTCGTTCTCTCCCGGAGCAACGGGTTCGACCCGCTCGAACGACGGCTGCGGCGCAATCGTGTGCGCGGTGTGAGATGTCGCCGCGCGCGGGGCTTCGGCGCTGGTCGTCGGCCCCCGCCTGCCGTTCGAGATGTGGCGCTCCACGTCGTCGCGCGTCACGCGCCCTCCCTCACCCGTCGGTCGCACGCGGCGAAGGTCCAGCCCTTGTTCACGAGCGAACTTGCGGGTCGCGGGCGACGCGAGCGGCTTCTCGCTCATGTATTCGTCCGCGATGATCCGCGGGGCGCGCGGAAGCCCGGGCAAGACGTCTTTCAGGTCCCCCACGGCGGACGCGACGGCCCCCTGGTGGGGGGGCGGCGCCTGTGCGGGACGCGACGCCGGATGAGACGGCGGTCTCGGCGCACCCGCGGGGACCGACTCTCCATCCACGTCCAGCACGACGAGGATCGAACCCACGGGAACCACATCCCCTTCGCCTCCCCGGATCTCCACGACCTTTCCGGGCTTGGGCGCGCCGATAGTGACCGTCGCCTTGTCGGTCATCACTTCGACCATGTCCTGACTCTCGATCACCGCGTCGCCTACGTGAACGAGCCAGGTCACGATCTCGCCCTCGGTCACGCCTTCGCCGATATCGGGCAGCTTGAACTCGAATCGAGACATGATCGAAATTCCTCCGTCAGCTCCGCGCGGCCTGGAGAATCGCCGGCACGATCCGGTGCGAGAGCGGCAAATATTCGAGTTCGAGCGTATATGGGAAGGGGGTATCGAAGCCGGTCACGCGAATGGGCGCCGACTCGAGGTGGTAGAAAGCCTTCTCGCAGACGAGGGAGACGAGCTCCGCCCCGAGCCCGCAGGTGCGCGGCGCCTCGTGAACGACGACCAGCCGCCCCGTCTTTCGAACGCTCGAAAGGATCGTCTCGATGTCGACGGGCCACAGGGTGCGCAGATCGATGACTTCCGCTTCGACCCCGGTTTCCGCGGCCTTCGTGGCGGCGTCGAGCGCCTCGTAGAGCATCGCACCGTACGCGAGCACGGTGACCTGCGAGCCTTCGCGCGCGATCGACGCCGACCCGATGGGCACGGTGAAGTCGTCCTCCGGTACGAGGCCTTTCGCGGCGCGATAGATGCGCTTCGGTTCGAAGAAGATGATTGGATCGGGGTCGCGCAGCGCGGACAGGAGAAGCCCCTTCGCGTCGTACGGGTTCGAAGGGCATACGACCTTCAACCCCGGCACGTGTATGAACGACGCTTCCGGATGCTGCGAATGATAATGCCCTCCCTTGATCCCGCCGCCGACTGGCGTGCGGATCACCATCTTCGCGGGATACTCACCGCCCGAGCGGTACCGAAGCTTGGCCAGCTCGTTCACGATCTGGTCGTAGGCGGGCCAGATGAAATCCGAAAACTGGATCTCGGGCACGGGGAGCAAACCATAGAGCGCCATGCCTATTGCACAGCCGACGATCCCGCCCTCGCTCAGCGGGGTGTCGATCACGCGATCTTCCCCGAACTCGTCGAACAGACCCTGCGTGACACGGAAGACGCCGCCCACCCTGCCGACGTCCTCGCCGAGAACCACGATGCGGTCGTCGCGCCGCATCTCCAGCCGGAGCGCGTCGTTGATGGCCTGGACCATGTTCATCTGCGGCATAGGTTCGAATCTCCGGTCGTCACTTCAACCGTGCTCGGTCGCCCGAGGGCCCGAAATCAGCTCGTCACGTTCCTCCGCGAGGTGCCACGGCGGAACGGCGTACACGTCTTCGAACATCGTCTCGAGCGCGGGTTTGGGAGTCTTTTCTGCGATTTCCACGGCCGCCTTGAAGCGCTTCTCGATGTCGGAAATCATGGCGCGCTCCCGCTCGTCATCGAGAGCGCCTCGCTTCACGAGATACCGACGAACCCGCTCGATCGGATCGCGACTCGCCCAGGGCTCGAGGGCATCGGAGCCACGATATGCGTTCGGATCGTCGCTGGTCGAATGGCCGCCCATGCGATACGTCAGCGCCTCGATCAGGGTTGGGCCTTCGCCGCGAGCGCCGCGCAAGATCGCCTGTCTGACCGCGTGAACGACGGCGAAGACGTCGTTTCCGTCGACACGGACGCTGGGAACGCCGTACGCGACGCCCTTGATCGCGAAAGTCTCGGACGCCGTCTGCCGCTCCGCAGGGACGCTGATCGCCCACCCGTTGTTCCGGCAGAAGAAGACGACCGGAATCTTGAACACGCCCGCAAAGTTCATCCCGGAATGAAAATCGGCGGAGCTCGTCGCGCCGTCCCCGAAGTAAACCAGGCTCGCGAGGTTCTTCTTCTTGAGCTTCCCGGCCCAGGCAAAACCGACGGCCTGGGTGATCTGCGTCCCGACGGGCGAACTGATCGAGAGCCAGTGGGATGCGCGACACGTGTAGTGGTCGGGCATCTGGCGACCTTTCACGGTGTCGTTCGCGTTCCCGAACATGTTGTCGATGAACCGCTGGAAATCCAGACCCCGGTAGAGCGCTGCTCCAAATTCCCGGTAGCAAGGGAACAACCAATCTTCCGGCCGCGTCGCGAACGCCGAGCCTATGATGGCCCCCTCTTCGCCGAGCGAGCCGACGTGGAACCCGATGCGGCCCTGGCGCTGGAGCGCCGTCAGACGCTCGTCGAGGTATCGCGTCTCCACCATGTGCCGGAAGAGCGTCCGCACGTCGTCGTCCGACAGACGAGGATCGAACTCCGGAGCTAGAGTGCCGTCCTCCGCGAGGACGCGGACGACACGAGCAGGACCGGATCCGACTGCGGGATCCTGGGAGAGCGGCGAATCGATTCCGTCCATGCGTCGAGGCGTCCCCATGAATGGGTGCGCGAGCCTACCTCAGCGTTCCGGATCCGGCGATAAATCTCCGGCAATTCCTGCCCATGCGCCCGGCGACTGCCGGGAGGACCGGTCACTCCGCGAGCGCGCGCTCCGCCTCCGCGATGGCGCGATCCACCGCGCTGCCATCGAGCCTAAATTCGGTTGCCAGGCCGTCCAGCACGCCCCGTTCCACCTCGCTCACTCCCTGCGATACCTGGGCAATGAGTGCCGCGACGCGTAGGACCTCGTGCGCCTGTTCGGGCCGGGTAATCGTCTTCGCAACCATCCGGACCCTCTTTTCGGGTCCGTCTTCCTGCCGCAAATCGCCGAGGTCGGCGAGAAGCGCCTGGAGCTGGACCGCCGAGACATTGCCGTCGCAGGCGGCCAGTACGACGTGCTCGAATGCTGCACGTTCGTCCGCATCGAACTCCCCGTCGGCGGTGGCGACCAGATATGCGCTCTCCACGACTGCCTCGAACAACGCCGCCGCGTGGGGATCGAAGCCCGTCGGCTGCGTGAGTTCCTCATGCGTGTCGGTGGCCCGATAGCCGGCTCCCGCGGCCGCCAAGATCGACGCCACGGAGCCCTCGGCGAGCGCGACGGGCTGCCGCAGCTTGCGAGCGACCTTGTCGAGAATATCTCGCGGGGGAATGGTGTCGACCATCTGAGAAACCGGCGGGAATCATATCAGAGTCCGCGGCCGCGGACGAGCGACGCGGGACTGATGAGCCGCGGTTCACTGGGCGCCGACCGGGACGGGGGGGCCGCGCTCGCCCCCCGTTCGCCGGACCCGCCGCGCACACGAGCGGCAATGAACCCCTCGGCGGCGTGGTAACTCGACCGGACCAGCGGGCCAGATGCAACGAATGAAAAACCCATCTCCATCCCGGCCTGCTCGTAGGCGGAAAACCTCGCCGGCTCGACGAAGCGCGCGACGGGGGCGTGCTTCGGCGTCGGGCGCAGATATTGCCCGAGCGTGACAACGTCCACGGAGGCCTCGCGGAGGTCGCGCAGGGTCTCGACCACCTCGTCGTCCGTTTCTCCGACGCCGACCATGATGGAGCTCTTGGTGAGCCGTTCGGGCGCGCGCTCCTTCACGTGACGGAGCACATCGAGCGAGCGATCGTACGAGCATCGCGCATCGCGAATGACCGGAGTCAGGCGCCTCGGAACCTCGACGTTGTGCGCGAACACTTCCGGCCCGCCCTCCACCACGACATCCACGTCCCTGTGACGTCCTGCAAAATCGCCGACCAGGGTTTCGACGAGCAGCTCCGGCTTCCGTTCGCGGAGGGCCGTCACCGTTCGCGCGACGTGCGCGGCTCCACCGTCGAGCAAATCGTCGCGATCGACCATCGTGAGCACGACGTAGCGCAAGTCCAGCGACGCGATCGCGCGCGCCACGTGCTCGGGCTCTCGCGGATCGACCGCGCCGCGCGGATTGCCGGTCGTGACCGCGCAAAACCGACACCCGCGCGTGCACGTGTGCCCGAGCAGCATCACCGTCGCCGTGCCCGACGACCAGCACTCTGCGACGTTCGGACAGCGCGCCTCTTCACACACCGTGTAGAGATCGAGCCCGCGCAGGGTCTCCTTGAGCTTCGTGTACGCTGCGCCGCCGGGCGCGCGCACCTTGAGCCACTCGGGCTTCCTCGGTTGAACCGTCGTCACGCGGGCTACTCTACGACGCGACGGGCGAAAGAGCCGAGAGCGCATTCGCGGACACTGGCTCGACCACGCCGCGCTCGGTGAAAATGGCCGTAACGAGCCGAGCCGGGGTGACGTCGAAGGACGGATTTCGGGCCGTGACCCCGGCCGGCACGAGCTGCCGGTCGCCGAAGTGAGTCAGCTCGCGCGAATCGCGTTCCTCGATGACAACCCGTTCGCCCGATGGGCAGCGGAGGTCGACCGTCGACCACGGAGCTGCCACGTACAGCGGGCGGGCGTGCATATGAGAAAGACACGCGACTCCGTACGTGCCGATCTTGTTGACCACGTCCCCGTTCGCTGCAATCCGATCCGCCCCGACGACGGCCAAGGATATCTCGCCACGTCGAAAGAAGTGCCCGGCGGCGCCGTCCGCGATCACCTCGACCGGTATGTCCAGCTTGTGCAACTCCCACGCCGTGAGGCGGGCGCCCTGGAGGTACGGTCGCGTCTCGTCCGCCAGGACCCGGATGCGCTTGCCGGCCTCGTGCGCTGCCCGGATCACGCCGAGCGCGGTGCCGTAGCCACCGGTGGCGAGCCCGCCGGCGTTGCAATGCGTCAGGATGACCGCACCGTCCGGAACTCGCGTCGCGCCGGATCTGCCCATCTCGCGGCACGCCTCGACGTCCTCGCGATGGAGGGTTCGCGCCTCGGCGGCCAGGAACTCCGTGACATCGCTCTTCGGCACCGACCGCGCGGCCCGAAGCATGCGCTCCACGGCCCACTCGAGGTTGACCGCGGTGGGCCTCGTCGCACGGAGCAGCGCCCCGGCTCTGTCGAGGTCCGCGCCGCGACGTGAGGCGAGCACCAACCCATAAGCCGCGCTGATGCCAATCGCAGGAGCGCCGCGCACGATCATGTCGCGAATGCCGCGCGCGACGTCGTCCACGGTCTCGAGCCTGTGATAGCGCTCGAGCAAGGGGAGCTCGCGCTGGTCGAGCATCACGACAGCGTCGTTGGCCGGCAAGAGCTCGACGGCCGAATAGTTCGCGCAGCTCAGCGGATCGGGATGCGGGAGCATGGTCTCCGTACAGCCCGGCGATCCGGGCCGCTCTGATCGCTCAGGACTCCGAGGTCTGAAGGATATGCTCCATCATCTCGCTGACCAATTTGGGATTCGCGGAACCCTTGGTGGCCTTCATCGCCTGACCGACGAAGTAACCGAGCAGCCCCTTTTTCCCGCTCGATACTCGGCGGCCTGCCGCGCGTTGGCCGCGACGATACCCTCGCAGATCGGGCGAAGCGCGCCTTCGTCCGAAACGACACGCATCCCGAGGCGTTCGACGATCGCGCTCGGCATGTCGGGCTTGCCGACCATGATCGCGTGGATCTCCTTCGCCTGCTTGCCGCTGATCGCGCCCCTCTCGACCAGCGACAGGAGTTCCGCGACTTGCGAGGGCGACACCGGAAACGTCACCACGAGACCGTGCACCTTCGTGTCGCGCAGGACCTCCGTTTGGATCCAGTTTGCCGCCTTCACGGCATGCGGAAAAGCCGCCACGGTGTCCTCGAAGAAACGAACGTATGCGGGGTGCTGCGTCAGCGTAGCGGCCGTCGCGGCGGGGAGCCCGCGCTCGGTCGTCCACGCGCGGCGAAGCTCCGACGGCAGCGCCGGCATCGCACTTCGTTCTTCGGCGACGAGCGCTGACGGAATGACGAGCGGGGGCAGGTCGGGGTCGGGGAAATATCGATAGTCGTGCGCGTCCTCCTTCGACCGGAGGGGGCTCGTCTTTCCCGTCTGCGGATCGAAACTGCGGGTCTCCTGGACGATGCGGCCCCCCGAATCCAGGACGGCCGTCTGCCGCGCCACCTCCACGTCGATGGCCTTCTGCACGAAGCGGAAGCTGTTCAGGTTCTTGAGCTCGGTTCGGGTACCGAGTTCGCTGCTCCGGGCGGGTCTTATCGACACGTTGGCGTCGCAGCGAAAACTCCCTTCCTCCAGATTTCCGTCGTTGACGCCGGCGAAGACGAGGATGTCCCGGAGGGCTCGCAGGTACGCAGCTGCCTCCTCGCTCGAACGCAGATCCGGCTCGCTGACGATCTCGACGAGGGGCACGCCCGCGCGGTTCAAGTCGACGATCGAGTCTCCCCCGACGCCGTGGACGCTCTTGCCTGCGTCCTCCTCTATGTGCGCGCGCCGAATGCGTACACGTCGCTTCTCGCCGTCGAACTCGACGTCCAGATGTCCATTTTCCGGAAAATGGTTCCTCGAACTGCGAGATCTGATAACCCTTGGGTAAATCCGGGTAGAAGTACTGCTTCCTCGCGAAGATGCTCCGCTCGGACACGGCGCATCCGAGCGCGAGTGCCACGCGAACCGCGAGGCGTACCGCCGTCTCGTTCGTCGCGGGGAGCGCGCCGGGAAGCCCGAGACACGTCGGACAAATATTCGTGTTTGCGTCCCCGCCGAAACGGGCGCTACAGCCACAGAACAGCTTGGTCGTGGTCAGAAGCTGCGCGTGCACCTCGAGCCCGATGACCGTCTCGTACGTAGTCACAGGCTCATCCTATCATCCCCCGCGATCCTCCACTCAGCGCCATGCCTCTACAAGGATCGATGGCTCGATTGCGAAGACCGCGTCGCCCGGATCGGCGAGTGAGCCCCGCAGCCGTACGAACGTACGGCGAGGAGCGAGAGCGCCGAGACGGGGGCGTGCTCGAAGCAAGCGAGCCATCGATCAATGGTGATCGCGATCGATGCCTGGGTAAGACCGGTCGCCCGGCTCGTGACGCGGATTCGCCGAGACCTGCGACCCGTCTCTCCCGGCAAAGCTCATGAGCAGATCCTTCTCGAAGATGAATTGCTCACGCGAATCGTAGGGCGCGGCGTGAACGCCGGTGTCCATGCGGATCGCGTCACAGGGACACGCCTCCACACAGAACCCGCAGAACACGCAGCGGAGCTCGTCGATCACGAACCGCACCGGGTAACGCTCGTAACCTCTCCGTTCATCGCCGGCCGGATATTCACCGGGCTCGATGAAGATGCATTGCGCGGGACACGCCGTCGAACAGCAGAGACACGCGACGCATCGAGGTGAGCCGTCCTCGCGATGCGTCAACCGGTGGACGCCGCGGAACCGCTCCGGATACGGGCGACGTTGCTCCGGGTAGGAGATGGTGTTGATGCCGTCGCTGATGCCATCGAGCACCGGGTCGTTGCGCTGACCGAGCACCATCTCCTTCGCATTCCGAAAGAAGTGCGACATCGTGATGCCGAGCCCGCGCGCGATCTCGGGAACGTAGCTCTGAACCCCCGGTCCGCGCTTGGGACGCAGAATGGGTTTCCCGACGACTCTCTTCGGTCCCAAAGCCTTGGCTTCACTCATCGCAAGATTCCTTCACGCGGACATTCGGGCGGTGCGTGTCCCGCCGGCCATTGCGGCAAACTTGGCCGAGGTGCTGGAGAGCACGCGACGGTGCTCGGCGGGTGCGAGCAGGAAGCGGACGAACCCGAAAGTCACCACGACCCCGAGCACCGCGACGATCAACTGCGTCACATCCGACACGACGCCGAGACCGGCCATGACGGACGGACCCGCCGCCTGGATCGCCAGGATGGCCAGCCCCGTCACCATGACGTTCGCGAGGGACGCAGGCAACAGCACACGCCAGCCGAGCCGCATCAGCTGGTCGTATCGGAACCGTGGGAGCGTCCACCGAATCGTCAACTGGATCATGCAGAGGGCGACCGTCTTCACCACGAACCCGAAGAAGCCGATGAAGATCACGAAGCCCTGGGTCAAGGGTTGCGACGCGAATACGTGGTCGCCAATGGCGATGTGAAGTCCGCCCCGATCGATGAACGGCAGGTGCCAGCCGCCGAAGAAGATCGCCGCCATCAGCGCGCTCGAGGTCACCACGGCGATGTATTCGGCGAAGAAAAACATCGCGAACTTCATGCCCGAGTATTCCGTGAAGTAGCCAGCCACGAGCTCGCTCTCGCCTTCGGGAAGGTCGAACGGAATCCGCTTCGACTCCGCGACGGACGCCGCGAAAAACAGGATGAAGCCGAGCGGTTGTACGAAGACGCCCCACGTGTTCGCCGCTTGCCACCGCACCATTTCGTCGATGCGGAGAGTGCCGTACGTCATCACGGCGCCGACCATCGTCAACCCCAGGGTCACTTCATACGAGACCATCTGGCTGGCGGCGCGAAGACCTCCGAGCAGGCTGAACTTGTTGTCGCTCGACCAGCCGGCGAGCGCGGCTCCGACGATGCCGGTCCCGGCGAGGGCGAAGAAATAGAGCAACCCGATGTTCAAGTTCGCAACCTGAAGCCCGACGGCGTGGTCCGGGCAGATGCCCTCGCGAGGAACCAGCGGCAGCAGGTGCCGCGGATCGAGACGCCCTGCTTTGATGAGCATCAGCGGGCCGAGCTTCACGTCGGTGGGGGCCTCGGCGAAGCAGAGTGTGTCGCCGAACGGGACCGTGCCCAGGACGACCAGCGCCGGAAAGAACGAAATGATCGGCGCAATGCTGTGAAGGAACCGGTCTGCATTCGGAGGAATGAAGTCCTCCTTGAAGGCGGTCTTCAACCCATCGGCGGCGGGGTGAAGCAAGCCGAGCAGACGAATACCGACGCGGTCATCCCGCATCTGGACCACGCCGTAGGCGGCGCTTGCAAAGATGAGCACCGCGAGCAGCGCGGCTCCGCCGCGATACATCACCTCTCGCACCACCGTGCCGCCGCTCGAATCTCCGAGGAGGCTGACGAGCAGCAGCAGGCCCACATGCGCGACGAGGCCGGCGTAGAAGAAGACCCGAGGATCCCCGACGGACCGGATGAAACGGTCGAAACTGCTCCTCACTCCGCGCCGCTGGACCGCCCCCGCGATGACGATCGCCGCGAACCAGCTCATGAAGATCGCGCCCTGTCCGAACAGCATCGCGTCGCCAGAGTTCGTGTCGTCTTGCTTGTTCGCGACCGTGAAGAGCACGATACCCGCCGCGATCACCACAGCAGGTAAGAACGCGAGCCCCTGGGCCACGCGCCGCGGCAACCAGATCACCGCGCGCTCGGGGCCCACGCGATCCTGGAGCAAAGCGCCGTAGCGCCGGTCGGCCCACGTGAGCAGAACGGCCACGTTCATCGCGAACATGACGACGAAGAACGCCTTCGCGAACATGAAGAGGTATTCGATACCGCTCACGACGATGCTCCCGCGATCGCCGGAGCACCCGGCGTCTTCGGAATGGCATCGGTCGACATGGATTTTCGGACGTCCGCGACCCTTCGCCAGCCGAAGTCGTGACCGAGCCGCGCGGCGATGCCCGCGACGAGCTTCCACGCGGGCCGGGAGTCGCCGCGGGTGCCGATCGCCTGTTCGCTCTCCTGCGCTAGACCCGTTGCGTTGACGAACGTGCCGTCGGACTCCGCCCAGCTCGACGCAGGCAGGAGAATCGTCGCCGATCGCGCAAGAGGGCCGTCGTGAGTCGCGAGAACGATCCGCGACTTGGCCGATGAGAACGCGGCGGCGTCGGCGAGATCGCGGGTGTCGGAGCCGAGTGCGAGCACCGTGGAGAACTCGGCCATGGTGATCGCTGCCGCGAGATCCTGCATCGACCGGGGCGCGGTGGCGCCTGCGAGCGCCCGAATGCCGCGCGTGTTCGGGTTCTTGTCCACGTTTCGCAGGATCTTGTCGCCCTCACCGTCAGGGCGGCCCCCGAGGAACAGATTGTTCGTGCCGAGGAGTCTCGCGAGCGCGAGCAGCGCAAAGTTGTCTTCGTTCGAGTGCTGGGCACTGAGCACGACCGCGAGCCGCTCCGCGGGAACGCCCTTCAAGGCCTTCGCGGCGTGGTCCAGCGCGGCGCCGAGCGTCGCGCCTTCCTTGTCGAGGGTCGACTCGAGGACACGGTGCTCGGCGACGCGGTGGTAATCGAGCATGCCCTCGTCGCACATCCAGTACTTGTTGACGGCCTGGTTCTCGCGCGGGCGATGGCGATGGACCTTCCCGTCGCGCGGATCGTAATCGAGGAACGCGTTGCAACCCGTCGCGCAGCCCTGGCAAACGGTGCGAGCGCTCCGGAGAAACCAGACGCGCGCCTTGAAGCGGAAATCTTGCGCCGTGAGCGCGCCCACGGGGCAGACGTATTCCGTCATCAGCGTATAGGGATTGTCGAGCTCGCGGCCCGGCGCGACGACGACCTCGGTCAGGTTGCCGCGCTGGCGCAGGGCGAGGACGGGATCCTTTGCCACCTCATCCACGAAGCGAATGCACCGCGTACACACGATGCAGCGCTCCGCGTCGTAGACGATGGTCGGTCCGAACACGACGGCCTTGGGCTTGTGCACCGGCTCGTCGCGCATTCGCTTCGACGTCCCCTGATGCTCCAGCCAGTAGTCCTGGAGTCGGCACTCGCCGGCCTGGTCGCAGATCGGGCAGTCCACCGGGTGGTTCAGGAGCAGCAGTTCCTGCACCGCGGCGCGCGCGCGCTCGACGTGTGGACTGGACGAACTCCGGACCTCCATGCCGTCGACCGCCGCCATCTGACACGCGGGCTGGAGCTTCGGTTTCTTCTGATCGACGTATTCGCCCTTCTCGCTGTCCCAGGCGAGCACGGCCAGCGCCATCGCGGGTCGTCCGGGTGGCGGCAGAATCTCGACGAGACACATGCGGCAGTTCGCGACGACGCTGAGCCCCGGATGCCAGCAATAGTGCGGAATGTCGATGCCGACACGCTCGGCCGCGCGAATGATGGTGTCCCCTGGCTCGAAGGGGATCTCGATGTCGTCTAGCTTGAAGGTAGGCATTTAGCGGTCACACTCCCCGCCGATCATGTTCAAGGATCCGAAGCACGGCACGATATCCGCGACCATCTGCCCGGTGATGACGCGCTCGAGCCCGCCCGTGACGAGAAAGCACGGGGGGCGAATGCGCACGCGGTACGGCGTACCGCTCCCGTCGCTGACGAGATAGAAGCCGAGCTCGCCGTTACCCGCTTCCGTGTAGGCGTACGTTTCGCCGGCGGGGATCTTGAGCCCCTCCATCACGATCTTGAAATGGCGGATGGTGCCCTCGATCGTCGAATAGACGTCGCTCTTCGGCGGCAGAATGACGCGAGGATCGTCGACGTTCACCGGGCCCGAATCCGCCATCCGCTCGAGGCACTGTTCGATGATCCGGGCGCTCTGCTTGAGCTCTTCGATCCGCATCATGAAGCGGTCGTAGCAATCCCCGGCTTGTCCGACGGGAACGTCGAACTCCACCTCCGCGTACTTGAGGTAGGGGTGCGCCTTGCGGACGTCGTAAGGGACACCGCTCGCCCGGAGACACGGTCCGGTCCATCCGAGCGAAATGGCGTCTTCGGCGCTGATGATGCCGATCCCCTCGAGACGATCGAGGAAGATCCGGTTGCCGAGCAACAGCCGCTCGACCTCCGCGATGACCTTCAGGATCTGATCGACCGTCGCGCGGGTCGTCTCCTTGAACCCCTCGGTTGGGGGATTCGCCATGCCGCCCACGCGCCCGAAGCTGTGGGTGAGACGCGCGCCCGTCTCCTCCTCCATGATGTCCCAGATCATCTCGCGCGCTTTGATCATCCAGAGGAACGGTGTGAACGCGCCGAGCTCCATCGCCATCGCGCCGTCGCACGTCAGATGGTCCGACATCCGCGCGAGCTCGCCGAGCGCCATGCGGTACCACTGGCAGCGCTCCGGGACCTCGATGCCCAGCATCTTCTCGCACGCGAGCGAGAAGCCCACGTTGTTCAGCATCGGCGAGATGTAGTTGCAGCGATCGACGTAGGGGTACACCTGCGTCCAGGTGCCGCGCTCGCACATCTTTTCGAAGCCGCGGTGCAGATAGCCGACTTGCACGTCGGCCTTGACGATGTTCTCGCCGGTTAGCTCCACGACCGTACGCACGGTGCCGTGCATCGCGGGATGCGCGGGCCCGAGATTCACGCATCATGGGATCGGCGGGCAGCTCGATCTCGGCTCGGTCCAGGTCTTGGTCCAGGGGCTCCATCGGGTCGCGCCTTCAGTTGGGGAACACTTCGGGATCGGGGGCGTCCTCATCCCTCGCCCGATCGAACGTTTGACGGCCGAAAGCCATGCCCTCGTCCGTGCGAAACGGGGGCACCTTATCGATAGACGGCAAATCGAGGTACTCCACCAAGGGTTGGATCCTATCCGCTGGATAATCCTTGCGAAGCGGGTGCCCCTCGAACTCCGGGTAAAGGAGGATGCGGCGAAGATCCGGGTGCCCCTCGAAGACCACGCCGAACATGTCCCAGCACTCGCGCTCGAGCCAGTTCGCGCTACCCCAGAGACCGGCGAGCGAGGCGATGCGCGCCCCCTTTCCGTCGCGCTCGCCCGTCCGGGCTTTGACGCGCAGGCGGTGCCCCCGGGAGAGTGAATAGAAGTGCGCGACGATCTCGAAGCGCGGCGCTCGGTCCGGGTAGTCCACGGCCGTCAGATCCATGAGCATGCTCATTTCCGCCTTCGGCGACGATTTGAGAAATGCCGCGACGTCGTGCCAGCGAACGACGTTCACGACGACCGTTTCGTCCCCGTGCTGCGCATGCGACTCGACCACGTCGTTCGTGAACTGTCCTTTGACCAGGTCGACCAGAGCTTTTGACATGAGTTCGTGGTTCCCGTCAGACGATCGAATCACGGCGCCGCACCTGGACGAGACCGTGCGCGCCCTGGTTGGCGGCAGGGTCGGTGCGCGGTTTCACGGCAGCCGGCGTCCGATCGCCACTCTGGATCTTGTCCATGAGGAGCATGAGCCCGTCGAGCACGGCTTCGGGTCGGGGCGGGCACCCAGGGACGTACACGTGACACGGGATGATCTTGTCCACGCCGGCCACGCACGCATAGTTGTCGTAGAAGCCGCCGCAGGACGCGCATGTACCGAACGCGAGCACCCACTTCGGCTCCGCCATCTGCTCGTAGATGCGCTTCAGGATCGGCGCCTGGCGCTGCGTGATCGTGCCCACGACCCACAGCAAATCCGACTGCCGCGGCGAGAAGCGTGGGGCCTCCGCGCCGAAGCGCGAGAAGTCGTAGCGCGGACTCGACATGGCCATGAATTCCATCCCGCAACACGCGGTCACGAAGGGGTACATGAACAGCGAGTATTTCTGCGCCCAGGCGAGCAGCGCCTCCGCCTTCGTCGTCACGAAACCTTCGCCACCCGCGGGCTCGAGCACGCGCGAGCTCGTGCTTGTCAACTCTCCCATTCGAGGGCTCCTTTCTTCCAGCAATAGATCAGTGCCACAACGAGCGAGAGAATGAAGGTCGTCATCGTCGCAAATCCGGCCCAGCCGAGCCCCTTGAAGAGGGTTGCCCAGGGGTAGACGAACACCACCTCCACGTCGAAAACGACGAACAGGATGGCCGTCATGTAGAACTTGACGCTCATCTTCGACCCGCGCCCGCCCTCGGTGTCGTTCCCGCACTCGAAAGGCATCATCTTCTCGGCGGTCGGATTCTTGGGCCCGAGGAGCGCGCCGAGGGAGAACATCGCGCCGCAGATGACCAGCGCAATGGCGAACATGATGAACATCGGAAGGTAGAGCTCGAACATGCCCTCTTCTTGCCGCTGCCGGCGTCGTTAAATGGCCGAAATTACGGCGATCGGTCGCGATGTCTAACGCTACGCGGAGGGCCTGTCAACGTGGGCCGGAGCCTCGCTCTACGAGCGGGTTTTAGCCTCTTCCTCGCCGACGAGGTCGCGCCAGCTCGAAAGGGCTCGCCCGAGCTGTGCTTCCACGGCCAGGCGCACATCCGCTATCGCCGCTTCATCGACCCCGGAGGTTCGCGCCTCCAGCACGGCTCCATACGCCGCGACCGAGCGCCCTCGATCGAGGAACGCCCGCGCAAGCAGGGGCCAGACGCGGTCCCCCGACGCTCCGAGGTTCGCCGCCCGCCGGAGGGGGCCGATGGCCTCTCCGGCGCGATCGTCGTCGAGCAGCGCCTCGCCGAGACGTCCGTAAATCTCGGCGGCGCCCGGGCCGTCGCCCGCATACTGGACGGCCAGGCGGAGCACCTCTTCGCCCTGGGCCGAATCGCCGGTGCGGACGCAAGCCGACCCGAGCAGCCCGAGACCCTTCGCGATGATCCCCCGGGTCTCGGCGTTCAACATTTGCCCTTCAGCCGTCCGGAGAAAAATCGTGAGAGGGCCCGGCCACTGGCCGAGTAACTGGACGACGCGCGCATGATCGTCCCGCGACGCGGCTTCTTCCGCGGCCTTGACGTGGGACAAATCGATGGCGCTCCGACCGCCGGGCTTGGCGATGCGCGAAAGCTCCTGCCGGACGTGAGCGCGAATCCGCTCACGAAAGGCGAGGAGCGAAAACAGCTCCTCGACCCCGTCCTGCAGGAGGCGGATCGAAGATCCCGAGTTGCCCACCAGCAACTCGGTGAGACTGTACCCATAGAGCGGCGCGAGCAGGAGATAACGCACGCCCACGTGGAGCTGAATGGCCTCAGTGTCCGTGAGTCGCTTCGGCGCGGGCCCCGACGGTTCATCCGCCACGAGCGCGCTCACGAGCCGTCGCCGGAACTCGGCGAGCGTGAGCCGCTGCGTGTCGGCGCGCGTCGCTTCGTCGTCGCCCGTCCCGACGGTGAAGTCGACCAGGGTGTTGTCGGGATTCCGCCGATCGACGGTGAGCGCCGTGATGCGGGCGCCCGTGATCATCGAAAACGCGAAGAACCGCTCCCCGACGATCTCGCAAAGCGCCTGGAAGCTACCGACGCTCTCCCCTATCCGCTCGAACCAACCATCAGTACGGATCGCCGCAAGGGGGAATACCTGCTCGACGGGCATGAGTGGAACCTTCATCCTCGCACGGACGATTCCGTCCTTCAACGCCGCCAGTGACGACAGACCGACATTATCCCGCAGCCCTCACAGCGCCGCTCGTCCCGCCTAGAGGGGCACCGCTGGAGCATGCCTAGGTGGCAGAGCGGGAAATCGAACCGGACCGGATCCGCGGGATCCAGACGTCTCAGCGCGGCGGTGATCTCCTCGGTGGTCGCCCATGTGAGGGTGGACCGATCCGTGAACCCGAGGTTCCGCGAGAGCTTGTAGATGTGGGTGTCGACGGGCACGAGCAGGATGGCCGGGGAAACGGACTTCCAGACGCCCAGGTCGACGCCGTCGTCCCGTCGCACCATCCAGCGCAGGTACAGCAGCAGCCGTTTGCAGCCGCTCGTCTTGCCCGGATCGGCGAGAATGTGAGCGGCGCCGCGCCGTGTCTCGGCCCTGGCGTCGAGACCACCCGCGCTCCGGATCTGACGAACCCAATCGGCGAGCGCCGGCCGGAGTTCGCCGTGCTTCTCGAGGAGCTCCACGAAGCAGCGCTCGAGGGTGCCATGGGACCGCTGCACACGCCGTGCACCGATGAGGAGTCGCGCGACGTCTTCCCCGCGGTACACGCGATGCTTCCATCCGTCGAGCGCCGCGAACACGCCGAGCTCGTCATCAGCGGCGCGAACGAGCGACCCGCCCAGCCGATCGAACGCGTCGCCCACCTTCGCCGTCAGTGCCTTCGCGTTCCCGAACGCGAGGCACGCGGCCACGAGGCCCGCCAGCTCGAGTTCGCGCGCGCCCCGGTATCGCCGTACGGGCCCTATCGGATCCGCGCCGAGCCGCGCGGCGCGGTCGCACGCCGCATCGACGCGAAGAATCGCACGAAAAATGTCCGCCTCCGGCGCCCGTGCAGCTCTCCGGTGCGTCTTCCGGGACGCGGCGCTCGCGGTCAACGCACCGGCAACTTGGGAGAGCGCTGCTGTCCCCCGATGTCGGCGAAGAAGTCATTGCCCTTGTCGTCCACGACGATGAAGGCGGGGAAATCCGCGACCTCTATCTTCCATACCGCTTCCATCCCGAGCTCGGGATACTCGAGGACCTCTACCTTCTTGATGCAGTCCTTGGCGAGCCGCGCCGCGGGCCCGCCGATCGAGCCCAGGTAAAAGCCGCCGTACTTCTTGCAAGCTTCGGTGACGGCGCGTGACCGGTTCCCCTTCGCGAGCATGACGAAGCTACCGCCGTTCGCCTGGAAGACGTCGACGTACGCGTCCATGCGACCAGCCGTGGTCGGACCGAACGAGCCGGACGCGTACCCTTCGGGGGTCTTTGCCGGCCCGGCGTAGTAGACGGCAAACTCTCGCAGATACTCCGGGAGGCCAAGGCCGCGATCGAGCCGCTCCTTGAGCTTCGCGTGAGCGATATCGCGAGCGACGATCATCGGACCGCTGAGCGACAGGCGTGTCTTGATCGGATATTTGGACAGCTCGGCGCGCACGTCGCTCATCGGACGGCCGAGATCGATCTTCACCGCGTCCCCGGGCAGATCCTCGTGCGTCGTGTCGGGCAAATACTTGGCGGGGTCACGCTCGAGCTCCTCGAGATACACGCCATCCTTCGTGATCTTGCCGAGCGCCTGACGATCCGCGGAGCAGGAGACGGCGATGGCGACGGGGCAGCTCGCGCCGTGCCGCGCGAGGCGCACGACGCGCACGTCGTGGCAAAAGTATTTACCGCCGAACTGCGCGCCGATCCCCGTCCGTTGCGCGAGCTGCAACACCTGTTGCTCGAGCTCCAGGTCCCGGAACCCGCGCCCGAGACGATTGCCCTCCGCGGGGAGCGTGTCGAGATACCGGGCGGAGGCGAGCTTGGCGGTCTTCAGCGCGTACTCGGCGCTCGTCCCTCCGATCACGATGGCCAGATGGTACGGCGGGCACGCGGCCGTGCCGAGAGCCCGGATCTTCTCTTCGAGGAAGGCGAGCAGTCGCTCGGGGTTGAGGAGCGCTTTCGTCTCCTGAAAGAGGTAGCTCTTGTTCGCGGAGCCCCCGCCCTTCGCCATGAACAGGAACTTGTAAGCGTCGCCATCCGTCGCGAAGATCTCGATCTGCGCGGGCAAATTGTTCCCCGTGTTGACCTCCTGGTACATGTCGAGGGGCGCCATCTGCGAATACCGGAGGTTCGACGTCTCGTACGTGTCGAACACGCCGTGCGCTATCGCCTCCTCGTCGCGCCCGCCCGTGAGGACGTACTGCCCCTTCTTCCCCATCACGATCGCCGTGCCGGTGTCCTGGCACATGGGGAGCACGCCTCCCGCAGCGATGTTCGCGTTCTTGAGGAGATCCTCCGCGACGAATCGGTCGTTCGGCGACGCTTCCGGATCCTTCAGGATATTGGCCAGCTGCGCGAGGTGACCCGGTCGCAGCAAGTGAGCGATGTCCCGCATCGCTTCTCGCGTGAGCAACCGGAGCGCCTCGGACTCCACCTTCACGAACAGCTTGCCGTCCGCGGTGAACGTCGAGACGTGGTCCTTCGTCAGCAGGCGATACGGCGTCTCGTCCTTGCCGAGGGGGAGCATTTCCTGGAACTGGAAGTCGGGCATCGTTCTCCGATTGGGGCAGCTCGCCGTCGCCGGCAGCGGCGAGCATAGCGCCACTTCCTCGGTCCGCCGCACCCAGAGTAAACTGCCGTGCATGATGCCGTGCGATTTGCCGGAGCAAGACCGTCCGGCGCTGCCCCTCACGTTCACCGGTGGCTGCCACTGCGGCAGCGTTCGCTTTCGAGTGACCGTCCGCCAGCGTCGCGTGTCCGTCTGTAATTGCTCCATCTGCGAGAAGAAGGGCTACCGGCACATCGTCGTGCCCGCGAGCGACTTCGAGCTCACGAGCGGCCGAGAAAACCTCACGACGTACACGTTCAACACGGGCGTCGCGAAGCACCACTTTTGCAGGACCTGCGGCATTCATTCCTTCTATGTTCCGCGCTCCCATCCGGACGGGTTCAGCGTGAACGAACGCTGCCTCGACGACGCGCCGGCAAACTGGTTCGAGCTCGAAGCCTTCGACGGAAGGAACTGGGAGGACGCGGTTCACACGCTCCGATGAACGGCGTTTCCGTCCTGCGGGCGCGCGACGTTGCCCGCCGCTTGCTCGACTGGTACGACGCGAACCGTCGCGATCTCCCGTGGCGGCGAACGCGGGACCCGTACGCCGTCTGGGTGAGCGAGATGATGCTCCAGCAAACCCAGGTCGCGACCGTCGTCGGCTACTACACGCGCTGGATGGAGCGCTTCCCGACCATCCACGCTCTCGCCGATGCGACGGAGGACGACGTGCTCCACGCCTGGCAGGGCCTCGGCTATTACTCCCGCGCCCGGAACCTCTGGCGCGGCGCGCGCGCGGTCGTCGCGGATCACGCGGGCCGCCTGCCCCGCACGGCCGACGCCCTGCGCGCGCTCCCGGGCATCGGCCCGTATTCGGCAGGAGCCATCGCCAGCATTGCGCACGGACAGCGAGAGCCGCTCGTCGACGGGAACGTCGTGCGGGTGCTCTGTCGCGTCTTCGGCCTCCGCGGCGATCCCTCGCGAGGCGCGCTCAGGGCCAACCTCTGGGAAATCGCCGGACAGCTCGTGCCCGAAGAACGCCCGGGCGACTTCAACCAGGCCCTCATGGAGCTCGGCGCGACCGTGTGTACGGCGCGCGCGCCCCGCTGCGACGCTTGCCCGCTCGCGAAGAAGTGCATCGCGATGAGACAAGGCGTCGTGGGCGAGCTCCCCGAGTCGAGATCGCGCCCGGCTGCGATCGCGGTCGCGCGCGCGGCGGCCGTCGTTCGGCGCGGGCCACGCGTCCTGTGCGTGCAGGTCCCGGACGGCGCCGCGCGCTGGGCCGGCATGTGGCAATTCCCGAACGCCGATTGCGGGAGCGGCGAGCCTCCCGAGCGCGCCGCCGAACGGGCCGTGCTCGAAGCCGTCGGGCTTCACGTCACAGCGAAGCGCCAGGCCGTCACCGTCCGGCATTCGGTCACCCATCATCGCATCACGCTCGACGTCCATGAGTGCGCGCCCGAGAGAAATGGCGCCAGGCCTCGCGCCATCGCGTGCAAGGCCTTTGCCTTCGAAGAGCCAGCGAGGCTCGAAGCGCTCGCGATGCCCGCCGCGCACCGGCGAATCGCACGATATCTGCTTTCGTCGGCGTGAGTTTTGTTGGTGCGGATTCGAAGGTCGGGCGGGCAAGATGATGGCTTCGCGACCACGAAGGAGGTGATAAACGCGGTTGGGAAATGGAGCGGTCGGAGAACCCGTTTCGGGCGGCCTACTGGCTTGGAGGCGTCGACGCCCGGCCGCTCTCGCTGTTCCGGGTCGGCCTCGGGCTGACCCGGCTGCACGACCTGGCAAACTACGCGGTCGACCTCCGGGCGTTCGTCACCGACGTCGGCATGCTGCCTCGTGGCGTGCAGGGCGCACCGAACTTGTGGAACGTGTTCGACTGGGTCGGCAGCCCGCCTGCAGTGGCGGCGGTGTTCGCGCTCGGATGCGTCGCGGTGGCAGCGTTCACGATCGGCTACGGGACGTGGCTCCCAACGCTGATCTCGTTCCTGTTCTTCACGTCCCTGCACACGAGGAACCTGTACGTCACCGACGGCGAGGATGATCTGGTCCGGAACCTCCTCTTCCTGTCGCTCTTCGGCGATCTCGGCGGCCGGTACAGCGTCGATGCGCGCGCGCGGGGACGGAAGGCAGATGTCCCGGCGCTAGGCCTGCGCTTCCTGCACGCCACATCGCTCTGCTCTACTTCGTCGCCGCGCGCCTCAAGTTCCGCCGGGGCTGGCTCACGCACGACGTGATCTACCAGGTGCTGCAGCTCGTCGGCTTCGTGCGGCCGCCGGGGCATCTGCTCCAGTCCGCGCCGTCTCTGTGCTTCGCACTTGGAGTGATGACGCTCGGGCTCGAGTTCAGCTTCGCGTTCTTTGCCCTCTCGCCCGTCCGGACCGGGTGGTGCCGATTCTATGCCGTGATTGCGGGTCTCATGGTGCAGATGGGGATCCTCGTGACCATGCGAGTCGGCGTGTTCACCGAGACGGTGATCGTCTCCATGCTGCTCTTCGTTCAGCCCGAGTGGCTCGACGGTGAGTTCCCGTGGCAGGGCCGGCCTGCCCCGGGCTCGGACGCGCCGTGGTCTTCTCTGATTTCTCCCGGACCGCGCCTCCTGGCCTTCGCGTTCCTGTCGTTTCACTTCGTCGCGATCGCGTGGGGGCCCTTCATCGCGCGGCGGTTCCCACCCCCCCGATGGGTCCTGACCGAGCGCCGCCTCCTCTGGCTCGATCAACCGTTCGGTCTGTTCGACGTAGTTTACGACATACCCGCGTGGCACGTGACCGGAACGCTCCCCGATGGCGGCACGATCGACGTGCTTCCGGTCGCCGTACCGGCGCTTGTGCCACGTGTCGCGTGGAGCTTTTCACGCTGGTACAAGTTCACATTCAAGGAACGCGAGCGCCCTTCAAGTTTCCGCAAATCGCGGCGTTCCTCTGCAAGGAGTACGCGGGGAACACGGCCGTGCAGCTCAGCTCCGTGACCATCGCCGAGACGCGCTCGCCGCCACTCGTCCCTGGGGTGCCGTTGCGCCCGCCGGTCCGGCGGGTGCGCTTCACCGGCCCCTGTCCGTCACCGTGACGGACGCTGCCGTACCGAGCGCGCGATCGAGGAACGCGACCACCCGCGCCTCGTACTCGGCCGGCGCCTTCTCGAAGCACTCGCCATGCTCGGCGCCGGGGACGACGAATCTCTCCTTGGGCGGCTTCGCGGCCGCATAGATCCGGTCCATGACCCACGGCGGAGTGTCGGTGTCGGAAAGCCCCTCGACGAGGAGCAGGGGGCGCGGGGCGATGAGCGACACGTCGTCGATGGGGTGGATCGCGTTCACGTCGACCCCGGAAGCGCGGTACCCGAGCAGGGCCGGGATGCGCGCGACGAAGCCTCGCCTCTGGGTCTTGTACGCGTTCTCGTCACGCAGCGAAGTCCACGTCGCGTAGAGAATCGTGGCGCCCACCCGGGGGTCCTCGGCACCGGCGCGGGCCACGGCCGAAGCGCCCACCGAGTGCCCGAGGATCGCCACCCGGTCGACGCCCGGTCGCGACAGCGCGTACGTCACGGCGTCCTTGACGTCGTCAGCTTCACGGTAGCCCCACGTCGCGGCGTCCCCGCTGCTCTCGCCGGAGTCCCGGCAGTCGTAAAGGAGGACGCCGTAGCCGTGCCGCGCGATCGCGATGGCCTCCGGCAACAACGAGGCGCGATTGCCCCCGAGCCCGTGCGTGAAAATGACCACCCTGCCGTTTCGGGGTGGCGCGTACCAGCCGCGAAGCGTCACGTCCGAGCCCTGGAAGCTCACGTCGGTCATTCCCGGCAAGGATCGTGCGGCGAGCGCACGCTGGTCGGCCGTGACGCGGGTCCGCGCCGGGTGACACTGGTCCCAGCCGTAGCGGAAATAGTGACCGAAAACCGCCGCGGGCACGATGAGAACCGCGACGAACTCGACGACGTGGAGATGCCGCACGGCGGCTCGTCTATCACGACGTCCCGCGGCCCGCCCGGCTCAAGAGCCGCGTGACCGCCGGACCCGGAGGAGACGCAGAGCTACTGCCAGAAACACCGATTCTGCGCGGCGATGGGCGATCCAGTGCCACCCGCCGCGGGTGAGCTGCGGGCTGCGGCCGCGCCTGCGCCCGATCGGAATTGATATCCCGTTTCTCGGTCCGGGCGCATCATGCACCAAACTATGACGTCCGCGAACTCAGGGCGCGCCGCGTCGCGCACCCGGCAAAGCATCTGGCTCTCCGTGCTCACGGCGATCCTGCTCGGCGTCGTCGGATGCGGCAGCTCCGGGTCCTCCCGGACGCGTTCTCGCGATGGGGGGCTCGACGGGCAGGCGGGGTTCGGCAATCCGTTCGGAGGGAGCGGCAACGCGGGCGGGGCCGGCGCGGGCGGATTTGCGGGCGGCGCGGGCGGCGCGGGCAGCGGCGGGGTCGTGACGGCCCGCGGCGGCACGGGTCCGGGAGATGCCGGGACGTGCGGCGCTCCAGGGCAAGCGTGCTGTCCCGACAATTCCTGCGACCCGGGAGGCGTCTGCAACGGAGCGACGTGCACACCGTGTGGCGACGTCGGGCAGCTCTGCTGCGGGGGCTACTGCAACTCCGCGCAGGCGGCTTGCTCCGGCGGCACCTGCCAGCCCTGCGGCGGCCCCGGGCAACCATGTTGCAACGGCAACGCGTGCGGCGGGGGCGGTTGCTGCACGAGCGGCACGTGCATCGCACAGGGCACGGGCTGCCCGAACGGCGTCGCGTGCAATCAGGGCGGGTGCGGCACGTGCGGTGGGCTCGGGCAGCAGTGCTGCACCGGGAGTACGTGTACCGCGCCGGGCGCGACGTGCTCCGCGGGCTCGTGCTCGCCGTGCGGCGGCGCGGGCCAGCCCTGCTGCAGCTACACCCAGTGCACCGCGGCGAAGACGATCTGCAGAGGCGTGTGCGAGCAATGTGGCGTCCCCGGCAGCCCCTGCTGCCCCGGCAACGAATGCGACACCGGTTGCTGCGATTCGACGCAGCTCGTCTGCCGAGCGACAGGGAGCGCCTGTTCGGCGGGTGACCTGTGCCTCGACTCGGGCCATTGCGCGGGCTGCGGCGGCGACGGTCAGCCCTGCTGCGCGGGCGACACGTGCAACACGGGGTGCTGCGACACGGAGGTCGCTACCGCGAAGATTTGCCGCGCCTCGGGCGAGCGCTGCGATGCGGGCAAGGTCTGCACGGGGCCGAACACGTGCACGGTTTGCGGCGGGTCGGGCCAGGATTGCTGCGCGGACGGCCGATGCGCCGCGGGCTTTGCGTGCAACGGCTCAGGTAAATGCGCGGCGTGCGGCGGCCCGGGGCAGCCGTGCTGCCTCGGCGGCTCGTGCGCAGCGGGCAACGCTTGCGCGGCCGGGACATGCACCGCGTGCGGCGGCGCGAACCAGCCGTGCTGCGCCGGCGGTGTCTGCCCGGCCTCCGGCACCGCGTGCAGCGGTGGTGTATGCCAGGTCTGCGGCGCCGCGAACGAGCCCTGTTGCGTCGGTAACACCTGCACCGACACGGGAACCGTCTGCTGGTACGCGGGGGAAGGCATGACCTGTCAGGCGTGCGGCGGCTCGGGGCAGCCCTGCTGCGACGGCGGGGCGTGCGATGCCGGCGGATGCTGCGACGGCAATCGCTGCATCTCGAGCGGCACCACGTGCGTCTTCTCCGGCACCGGAACGTGCACCAACGGAGGATGCGGCACCTGCGGCGGCGCGAACGAGCCCTGCTGCGGTAGCTCGTGCGCGGCGGGTAACTTCACGTGTGGGAGCACTTCCACCAGCGCGGCCGAGTGCGTTCCCTGTGGCGGCGTGGGCCAGCCGTGCTGCGACCGGACCTACTGCGCGACGGGGTGCTGCCAGAACTACGACACGTGCGTCGCCGTCGGGTCGTCGTGCGGCACGGACCAGGGTTGCTTCTCCAAGAACGAGTGCGCCTACTGCGGGGTCGGCGGGACACCGCCGTGTCCGGGGCAGGCCGCCTGCTCGAAGGGCGCTTGCCTGGACGCCACGAGCCAAGTGTGCGTGGTGCCGGGCGCGTCAGGAACGAACCCTGATACCGTGTGTGTCGCGGGGTCCTTCGCCCCGTGCGGCGGAACGGGCCAGCCGTGCTGCGGGAACACGACGTGTTCCGGCGCGGACTGCTGTGCGAACGGGATCTGCGTTGCCGGGGGCGCCGCGTGCGGCGGCACGCTCGCGGGGAACTGCTCCACCAAAGCCCTCGGCGGGTGCGGCAGTTGCGGCGGCGAAGGCCAGGCCTGCTGCCAGGGGACCGGAAACGACTCGACATCGAACTTCTGCACGGGGCCAGGCCTCGTGTGCGGCGGCAGCACCTGCACGGTCTGCGGCGCCTCGGGCGAACCGTGCTGCGCGGGCAACACGTGCGCGGGGGCGGGCTGCTGCGTCGACGGTAAGTGCGTCGACGGCGGGTCGAATTGCGGCACGAGCTCGGGCGGCGTGTGTGATAGCGGCGTCTGCAGGAGCTCCGCTGGCGACTGTGGCGGCCTCGGCTCGCAGGAGACGTCGAACTGTTTGCTGAACAGCTGCACCGCGCCGTACGCGTCGAGCGACGTCGACCAGTGTAGCCCCTGCGGCCTCGACGGACAGTCGTGTTGCGGCGGCCGCTACGGCTATTGCACGAGCTCGCTCGCCTGCAACGACGAGACGTGCACCCACTGCGGCCTCTCGGGTCAGCCCTGCTGCCCGGGCGGCTTCTGCACCGTCGGCACGTGCAGCAGCGGCACCTGCCCCTGAGGACCCGCGCGCGCCGGCCTTCAGCGTGGCTCGGCAGTGTCGGCGACGATGTGCCGCTCGTGTTATTCCGGGCCAGTGCTCGCCGCCGACGTCCGCGCCCTCCTCGACGACTACGCCCCCATCGACGCTCGGGAGTCCCTCTTCCGCGACCGCATGCTCTCGCTGACCGAGCACCCCTACCCCTTCGCTCGCTCCACCTTCGTCCCCGGTCACTTCACCGCGAGCGCGTTCGTGCTCTCGCCGGACCGGAGCGCGCTCGCACTCATCTTTCACCGCAAGCTCCGGCTCTGGTTACAACCGGGGGGCCACATCGAGTCGTCCGATGCGAGCGTGCCGGCCGCCGCACGGCGTGAGGTCGAAGAAGAGCTGGGGTTCGTCGCGCTCCCATCCACGGCCGGGGACCTGTTCGACATCGACATTCACCGCATTCCCGGTCGCGCGGACGAGCCCGAGCACGAACACTTCAATCTGCGCGTCCTGCTGGTCGCCCCGAACGTCCATCTGCATCCGAGCGAGGAGGTCGAAGGAGCTCGATGGGTCCCACTCGACGACATCGCGCGATTCGTCACGGACGAATCCGTGGCACGAGCGGCGAGAAAGCTCGGCAGGGGCCCCGCAATCCCTTGAAGCCCGGGCACTGCTTCGTCGGGCGTCCGGCGCGCTCGATCGAATCGACGCCGGATCCACCTTGTCGCCGTCGACCCCCAAGGTGTCCAGAGCTTGGGCCACTTCGACTGCATCCGCCTGGCCTTCGAGACGGAGCGCATCGAGAGCCGCGACGACGATCGACTCGGCGTCGACCTCGAAGTGGCGGCGGAGGGCTTCACGCGTGTCGCTCATGCCGTAGCCGTCGGTGCCGAGGGGAACGAACCGGCCCGGGACGAACCGCGCGATCTGGTCCGGCACGGCCTTCATATAGTCGCTCGCTGCAATGAAGGGGCCTTTGACGCCGGTCAGCGTGGTCGTCACATAGGGAACTCGCGCGGGCGAGAGCGGCTGGAGCCGATTGTGTCGCTCGGCGGCGAGGGCGTCACGACGGAGCTCGGAGTAGCTCGTGACGCTCCAGACGTCGGCGCACACGTCGAAGCGTTCACCGAGCGTCTCCTGCGCGCGAAGCACCTGCATGAGAATGGATCCGCTGCCGAAGAGCTGCACACGACGCTTCCCATTCCCGCCTGCACGATAGCGATACAGGCCGCGCAGCACGCCTTCCTTCACGTCGCCGGGCGACTCCGGCATGCGATAGCCCTCGTTCTGGAGGGTGATGTAATAGATGACGTTCTCTTGCTCCGCGATCATGCGGCGAAGGCCCTCCTCGACGATCGTCGCGAGCTCGTACGCGAACGCGACGTCGTAAGCGGCGACCGCCGGTACCGTGCTCGCGAGGAGGAGGCTGTGTCCATCTTCGTGCTGGAGGCCTTCGCCATTCAGCGTGGTGCGCCCGGCGGTCGCGCCCAGCAAGAAGCCGCGCGTCATCGCGTCGCCCGCCGCCCAGATCTGATCGCCGGTTCGCTGGAAGCCGAACATCGAATAGAACGTGTAGAAGGGGATCATCGGTTCGCCGTGCACCGAGTAAGCAGTCCCCGCGGCGACGAACGACGCCATCGAACCGGCTTCCGTGATGCCCTCCTCGAGCACCTGGCCGTCCTTGGTTTCTCGGTAATAAATGAGATGCCCCTTGTCGACGGGCTCGTAGAGCTGGCCTTGCGACGAATAGATGCCGACCTGCGCGAAGAGCGCGTCCATGCCGAAGGTGCGTCCTTCGTCCGGGATGATCGGCACGATCCTCCGGCCAATGGACTTGTCGCGGACAAGCTTCGACAGGAGCCGCGTGAAGACCATCGTGGTGGACGCTTCCCCGGCCTTCATCCCCGCGTGGAACTCGGCGTAGAGGTCCTCTCCGGGTAGCTCCAGCGATACCTGGACACCCGTGCGGCGCGTCGGGAGGGGCCCGCCGAGTGCCCGCCGTCGCTCGAGAAGGTACTGGACTTCCTCGCTGTTCGGACCGGGGTGATAGAAGGGCGCCTCGGCAATCTGCGAGTCCGGCACCGGCAGTTCGAGGACGTCCCGGAACCGAGCGAGCTCGAGGGCTTCGAGCTTCTTCTTCTGGTGCGTCACGTTCGCGCCCTCGAAGCCCTCGCCGAGCGTCCAGCCTTTGACCGTGTGCGCGAGAATGGCCGTCGGTTTGCCCTCGGTTTCGATGGCCGTCTGGTAAGCGGTGTAGAGCTTGCGCAAGCTGTGGCCGCCGCGGCGCAGGCGACGGATGTCCTCGTCCGTGAGATGAGAGACGAGCTGCGAGAGCCGCGGGTCCGTGCCGAAAAAGTGCGACCGTGTGTAGGCGCCGTCCGCGGTCGCGTACTTCTGTAGCTCGCCGTCCACCACGTCGTTGCAGCGACGCACCAGCACCCCCTCTTCATCGCGAGCAAAGAGGGGATCCCATTCCGGACCCCAGATGACCTTGAGCACGTTCCAGCCCGCCCCGCGGAAGACGGCCTCGAGCTCCTGGATGATCTTGCCGTTGCCACGAACGGGGCCGTCGAGACGCTGCAGGTTACAGTTCACGACGAACACGAGGTTGCTGAGCCCCTCACGCGCCGCCACGCTCAGGCTCCCGAGCGATTCGGGCTCGTCCGTCTCGCCGTCGCCGAGGAACGCCCACACGCGCGACCGGGACGTATCCGCGATCTTTCGGTTGTGGAGATACCGGTTGAAGCGAGCCTGATAAATCGCGGAGATGGGGCCGAGGCCCATGCTGACCGTCGGAAACTCCCAGAAGCCCGACATGAGCCGCGGGTGCGGGTAGGACGAGAGCCCGCGCCCCCGCTCGACCTCGCGACGAAAGCGCTCGAGGTGTCCGACCTCGAGGCGACCTTCTAGAAACGCGCGCGCGTAGATGCCCGGCGCGGCGTGCCCCTGGAAGTAAACCTGATCGCCGGACCCCTCCGCGTTGCGTGCGCGGAAGAAGTGATTGAACCCGAGCTCCACGAGGCTTGCGCTCGACGCGTACGTCGACAGGTGTCCGCCGAGACCCGCGGAACGCGTGTTCGCCCGGTGCACCATCGCGACGGCGTTCCAGCGGATGATGCGGCGGATGCGCTTCTCGAGGTCGGCGTCGCCGGGATATTCCTTTTCCTCGGCAGCGGGGATGGTGTTGACGAAGTCCGTCGTGAGCGGACCTTCGGGGAGTGCGCCGCGCCGGCGCGCAACCTCCATGATGCGCTTGATCAAGAACCGAGCGCGGGGCTTGCCGCGGGCCTGGAGCACCGCCTCGAGGGAGTCCACCCACTCGCCTGTTTCCGTGGGATCGCCGTCAACCGGCTCGGGTCGAAAGGTGTGCATCGTCCACCGTTTTCCCGCTTTCTCGGACCCACGGCAACCGACTCCTTCGCGCCCGACCATCCGACCTTGCGGTATAGAGGTCTCGCACATGCCGAGAACCGCGCAGCTCGCCGTTTTCATCGGGATTGCCCTGTCGATCATGGGGGCCATCCACTATTATGTCTGGCTGCGTCTGGTGTCCGAGCCGGCGCCCGAATATCGGCGCGCCCTCACGGCGGGGTTCTTGCTGATGTTCGCCAGCATCCCCTTCACGTTCTACGCGAGCCGCGTCGGGGACGTTGCGACGCGGCGCTTCACGACGATGCCTGGGTACATCTGGATGGGGGTCGTGTTCATCCTCTTCTCGCTGCTCGTGTCCGTCGACGTCGCGCGACTGGTCGGCGCCATCGTGCGCCGGATCGTCGCGGAGGCGCCACCGGTCGAGCCCGATCGGCGCCTGGCGCTCGCGCAGATCGTCGCGGGCGGCGTCGCGCTCGTGGGCGGCATCGCGTCGCTCGCGGCGCTGCGTTCGGGGCTCGGTCCAGTGGCGGTCAAGGAGGTCCGCGTGAAACTCGGCCGGCTCCCGCGGTCGCTCCACGGGACCACTCTCGTCCAGATCAGCGACGTGCACATAGGGCCGACACTCGGGCGCGCGTTCATCGAACACATCGTCGCGAGTGTGAATGCGCTCGCGCCGGACCTCGTCGCGATCACGGGCGATCTCGTGGACGGCTCCGTGGGGCATCTGAAGGACGAGGTCGCGCCGATCGCGAACCTGAAGTCCCGCTTCGGCACCTATTTCGTCACGGGCAACCACGAATACTACTCGGGTACGGAGTCCTGGTGTCGGGAGCTCACGCGGCTCGGTATCCGCGTGCTTCGAAACGAACGCGTCGCCGTGGGCGACGAGAACGGCAGCTTCGACCTGGCGGGCATCGACGACCACGACGCGACACGCTTCGGCGGCACGTCGGACGTCGCGAAGGCCGTCGAGGGCCGCGATCCGTCGCGCGAGCTCGTGCTGCTCGCGCACCAGCCGCGCTCGGCATTCGAGGCGGACCGTCACGGCGTAGGACTGCAACTCTCGGGACACACGCACGGCGGCCAGATCTGGCCCTGGAGCTACCTCGTTTATCTCCAGCAACCGATCGTCGCAGGGCTCGGTCGCATCGGGAAGACTCTCGTATACGTGAGCCGCGGAACGGGCTACTGGGGACCGCCGATGCGCCTGGCTGCGCCCGCGGAGATCACCCGCATCGTGCTCGAGGCGGCGGACTCCTAGCGGCGGTGCTAGGGTCGCGCGCGCGCTGCGAAGCTCCGGCTCTCGTGGCTGCGCGGAGAGTTCGAGAACGCCGGCAGCGTCCGGCTCGGAGGCATCGAGGTGCAACGATACGCCGGGATCTCGTGGATTCTGATGACAGCGCTGGCTGCCGTTCTCCTCGTGCTCTCCTCGAGCTCTTCCGCATGCGCGGCGCCGGTCCTCGACCCGCCGGACCGCACCGAGCCCACGCCCGCGTATCTCGACGGGGTCGGGATCCAGGAGCACCTGTCATCGCCGCTGCCCCTCGGGCTCGAGTTCCGGGACGAGAGCGGAGCGACCGTTCACCTCGCCGACTACTTCGACGAACAGCACCCCGTGATCCTGACGTTGAACTATTCACACTGCCCGATGCTGTGCAGCCTCGAGCTCAACGGACTCGTGAACGGCCTCAAGGACCTCAAGTGGACGGCGGGCAAGGAATTTCGCATGGTGACGGTCAGCCTCGATCCAACCGAGACGCCGGACATCGCTCGAGGGACGCGGCAGCGCTACCTGCGGAACTACGGTCGGCCCGAGGCCGCCCAGGGCTGGCACTTTCTGACGGGCACCGACGCGAACATCCACGCGCTCGCCCGGGCCATCGGCTTTGGCTACCGGTACGACACGAAGGCAAAGCAATATTATCACGCCGCGGCGCTCGTCCTCGCCACGCCGAAGGGCACCCTGGCGCGGTACCTGTACGGCATTCGCTTCACGCCGGAGACCCTGCGGCTCGGTCTCGTCGAGTCGTCGCAGGGCGAGATCGGCACGACAATCGACGCCCTCATCCTCTATTGCTGCGCTTACAACCCGGCGGAGGGCAGCTACGCAGCCGTCGCCAACCGGGTGATGAACCTCCTCGCCGTCGCGGTCCTCGTCGCGTTGGTCGCGATGCTCAGCATCCTCTGGCTCGCGGAGATCCGGAAGAAGCGGCGAGCGGACGCCCTCGTGCACGGAGGCGGAGGTTCGAAGGTCACTCCGGAAGAACGACGGGGCGGCGCATGAAGGCGCGACCCGTCATCGAATCGGCGACGTCGTCACTGACGCGATGCGCTCGGCAATCCGCATCCCGTCCATCGCCGCGCTCATGATGCCGCCGGCGTAGCCCGCACCTTCACCAGCAGGGTAGAGCCCGCGCAGATCGGGTGACTCGAGCGTCTCCGGGTCACGCGGGACCCGCACGGGGGAGCTCGTCCGGGATTCGACACCGACGAGCACGGCGTCCTCCGTGAGGTAGCCCCGAACACGCTGACCGAAGACGCGGAGGGCCGCTCGCAATCGCGACGCGAGCGGAAGTCCGCCCGCGTCGAGGACGTCCGCGACGTTCGCCGCCGTGAGGCCGGGGATGTAACTCGACCGCGGCACGGTCGTGGACGCGCGGCCCTCGAGGAAATCGGTCACGCGAGTCGCGGGGGCACGGAGCATGCCGCCGCCGGCCGCGAGCGCCACGCCCTCGATGCGTCTCTGGAGCTCGACGCCGCCGAGGACGTGCCGGTAACCCGCGCGTGCCAGGTCCACCGGTTCCACGCTCACGACCAGACCGGAATTCGCGAAAGGAGAGTTGCGCCTGGACAGACTCATCCCGTTCACGACGAGCCCCGAAGCTTCGGTCGACGCGGGCACGATGAATCCCCCGGGGCACATGCAAAACGAAAACACGCCGCGAGCGTCCACCGTCTCGGCGAGGCGATAGGTCGCGGCCGGCAAGGCGGGATGGCCAGCGACGGCGCCATACTGAATGCTATCGATCAGCGGCTGCGGGTGTTCGATGCGCACACCGACCGCGAACGCCTTCGGCTCGAGCCGGACGCCTTCCGCCGCGAGGAGCGAGTAGACGTCGGCCGCGGAGTGTCCCGTCGCAAGCACGACGCGCTCAGCGTCGATTTCGCTCCCATCCGCCAGGATCACGCCCGCGACCCGTCCATCCTTCGTCGCGACGAGGCGAACCACGCGGGAACCGAACCGAAACTCGACGCCCGTTCGCTCGAGCTCTTCCCGGATGCTGGTGACGACCTCCGGCAGCCGGTTCGAGCCGATGTGCGGGCGCGCATCGGTGAGGATGGCCTCCGGTGCGCCGTGTCGCGCGAGGATCTCGATGACGTCGCGCACGCTCCCTCTCTTGTGAGCGCGCGTGTAGAGCTTGCCGTCGCTGTACGTGCCTGCGCCACCTTCGCCGAAACAGTAGTTGCTGTCCGGATCGACCTCTCCGCGACGATTCAAGCCCTTGAGGTCACGCCGCCGAGGCTGCACGAGCTTGCCCCGGTCCACCACGATCGAGCCGATGCCCCGCCGCGCGAGCTCGTAAGCGCAGAAGAGCCCCGCGGGTCCCGCGCCGATGATGACGACGCGCTTCGGGCCCACTTCGCGAGGATGGGGTGCACCCAGATCGCTTTCCCGCGCCTCGCCGACCTCGAATACGAGATGAAATCGGACGCGCCCGCGCCGGGCATCCACGGACTTCTTCCGTAGCGCGATTGGCGGTAGATCGGCTTCGGCAACACCGAGGGCCCTGGCGACGCGACTTCGAAGCCCGAGGGCATCGGCCGCGTCGTCGGGCGATACATCCAGGGTGATCTCCGTCGCCGGGCGCACCCGTGCCTTCTACCGGAACGCGAGCGGCATGGCGAAACGTGAACGCGACGCGGGCTAGCCGAAAGGGAGCAGTGAGCCGTCTTGACGCGGGGATTGCCGTGCCGCATGTTCCTGCGCCGGAAAAACAGGAGAATCATCATGACCGAACTGAGAAAAGGCGCGATCAACTGGAAGGGGCCGGCGGACCTTGAAGGCCCGGAAATCAAGAAGGGGGACCGGGCACCGTCCGCGTTCAGCCTCATCGGAACGGACATGAGCGAGGTCAAGGGAACCGACCTGTCGGGTACCGTTCGAATCCTGTGCGCGGTGCCTTCGCTCGACACTGCGGTCTGCGACGTCGAGATGAAGCGGTTCAACACCGAGGCGGCCAAGCTACCGGGCGTGACGATCGCCGCAGTCTCCCTCGACCTGCCGTTCGCCGCGAAGCGCTGGTGTGGCGCCACGGGCAGCGACAAGATCCGCGCGCTCAGTGACTTCAAGTTCCGCAACTTCGGCACGGCGTACGGCGTATTCGTTCCCGCGAAGGGGCTCCTGGCTCGTGCCGTGTTCGTCATCGGCAAGGACGACATCGTCAAGCATGCGGAATACGTCGCGGACGTCGGCCAGGAGCCGAACTACGACGCCGCACTCGCGGCCGCCAAAGCGCTCGTCTGAAGTCGCTCACGAGCTGAGCTCATCGGTCAACGACGCTGCGCGGCAAGCCGCATGCGCGGCGATGCGGGCGCCACGGCGTTGGCGACTCCATCGAGAACTTCCGTCGGGCTCCTGCCGCGCGGGAGCGGCGCAGAGCGGCGCCCACAATGTGGGTGGGCGCAATGCAGCGTCGAGACGGAAGGCAGCGGTTCGACGGGTGATGTACGCTTGCGGAAGTGTCGAAGTGGAAACTCTGGGGCCTCGTCCTCACTCTCCTCACTCTCACGGGCTGCACGACTGGGGGGCTCGACGACCTCTCCGGCGGGGTGGGCACGGTCGGTACTGGAGGGACAGGCCCGCGGGCCGACGGCGGAGGCCATCCTTCCTCGTGCAACGATGGGACGAAGGACGGCACCGAGACCGACGTTGATTGCGGCGGCGCCGATTGCGCCGCGTGCGCGAGCGGCAAGAGCTGCATCGCAGGAACCGATTGCCTGAGCGCAACATGCGCGAGCGGAACCTGCCGAGCCGCAGGATGCACCGACGGACAGAAGGACGGAACCGAATCCGATGTGGACTGCGGCGGCTCCTGCAATCCATGCGCGACGGGTAACCAGTGCTCCGCCCCGGCCGACTGCACGAGCGGGGTGTGTACCTCGGGCGAGTGCGCGGCTCCAACCTGCACCGACGACGTCAAAAACGGAGTCGAGACCGACGTCGACTGTGGCGGTTCGTGCCCGGCGTGCGCGCTGCTGAAGGCGTGCGCGCTGCCGAGCGATTGCGTGTCGGCGTTTTGCACCGGGGGGACATGCCAGGCCGCGACTTGCACGGACAAGGTGAAGGACGGGACGGAAACCGATGTCGACTGCGGCGGCGCTTCGTGTGCCTCGTGCGCGCCAGGCCTCGCCTGCGTCACTTCGACGGACTGCGCCTCGTCGATCTGCGAAAACGCGGTGTGCCAGGACGTCTCATGCACGGACAAGGTCAAGAACGGCACGGAGACCGACGTCGACTGCGGCGGCTCCTGCCCGGCATGCGCCGTCGGCAAGACCTGCAAGTTCGGGGGTAACTGTCTGACCGACGTGTGCACGGGCAGCACGTGCGCAGCGGCGGCCTGCGACGACGGCGTCAAGAACGCAGACGAAACCGACGTCGACTGTGGCGGCTCCTGCCCAGCGTGTGGGGTCGGCTCCAAGTGCGGCGTCGCGGCGGACTGCACGACCGGCTTTTGTTCGTCACAGACTTGCAGCGACACGTCGTGCGCGGACGGCGTGCGGAACGGAACCGAAACTGGAGTCGACTGTGGCGGCCTGTGCTCCGGGTGCGGGCCCGGCATCGGTTGCAACGAAAACTCCGACTGCGCGAGCGATATTTGCGGCAATGACTCCTTGTGCCGCGCGGCGAGCTGTTCCGACACGGTGAAAAATGGCACGGAGACCGACGTCGACTGCGGCGGTTCGTGTCCGGGGTGCGATCCGGGGCTGCTCTGCAAGCAGGGGACGGATTGCTCGTCCGGCGTGTGCGCCAGTGGCGTCTGTCAGGCGCCCACGTGCGCGGACTCGGTCCAGAATGGGAACGAGACGGACGTCGACTGCGGCGGGACGTCTTGCGGCGCGTGCGCCGCAGGCAAAGCCTGCACGGGGAACTCGGACTGTTCGTCCGAGGTCTGCACGTCGAAGGTCTGCCAGGGCGCGTCGTGCACGGACGGCGCGAAGAACGGCGACGAGACGGACGTCGACTGCGGCGGGAGCTGCACGGGTTGCGCCGCGGGGCTCTCGTGCCTGGTCGCGGGCGATTGTGCGACGGCGTACTGTTCGTCGAACGTCTGCACCGCGCCCGGGTGTCAGGACAAGGCGAAGAACGGAACGGAGACGGACGTCGACTGCGGCGGCGGGAGCTGCCCCCCGTGCGCCGACGCAGACACGTGCAAGATCGCTACCGACTGCAAGAGCAAGGATTGCGCCTCGAACACCTGTCAGCCGGCAACGTGTTCCGACAAGATCCAGAACGGAACGGAGACCGGAGTCGACTGCGGCGGTGGCGGTTGCCCCGCGTGCGGCACCGGCGGCACCTGTGCGAAGGGCTCCGACTGCGCGAGCCTCGTGTGCTCCTCCGTATGTCAGGCGGCGACCTGTTCGGACTTCGTGAAGAACGCGAACGAGAGCGATGTCGACTGCGGGGGTGGCACCTGCGCCGCCTGCTCGCCGGGGCAAGCGTGCAAAATCGCCGCGGACTGCAAGAGCGTCGTATGCACCGCTTCCGTGTGTCAGACCGGAACCTGCGCGGACAAGGTGAAGAACGGCTCGGAAACGGACGTTGACTGCGGCGGTTCGTCGTGTCCCGGCTGCGCGCCGGGCGGCGTGTGCGCCCAGGGCGGCGACTGTGCGAGCGGCGTGTGCGTCGGTGCGAGCTGCGTCGCGCCGACGTGCTCCGACGGTGTCAAGAACGGCACCGAGGTCGACGTCGACTGCGGCGGTTCCTGTGCAGCCTGCGGATCCGGGAAGAATTGCACCGCGGCGGGGGACTGCGCGAGCAAGGTCTGCGCCGGAAGCAAATGCCAGACGCCGAGCTGCACGGACGGCGTCAAGAACGGCACCGAGAGCGACACGGATTGCGGAGGGTCGTCCTGCGCCGCGTGCGCGAGCGGGAAAGCGTGCACCGTCGCGGGCGACTGCGCGAGCAGCGTGTGCACCGGAAATAAATGCCAGGCCGCGAGTTGCAGCGACAAGGTCAAGAACCAGGACGAGACCGACGTAGACTGCGGCGGTGCGACGTGCAGCGCCTGCGGAGTGGGCCTGCACTGCACGAGCGGGGCCGATTGCTCGAGTGGCGCCTGCGTCACCGGCGTGTGCGCGACGGCAAGCTGCTCGGATGGCCTGAAGGACGGATCCGAGTCGGACGTGGACTGCGGCGGCTCGTGCCCGAAGTGTGCGACCGGCAAGAAGTGCGGCACGGCACCGGACTGCTCGAGCGGCGTGTGCACGTCCGGCACCTGCAAGGCCGCCGCGTGTAACGACGGCGTCAAGAACGGCACAGAGAGCGACATCGACTGCGGCGGTTCTTGCACCGCATGTGCGTCCGGACAGGCGTGCAACACGGGAGCGGATTGCACGGGCAAGGTCTGCACCTCGAGCATCTGCGCCGTGCCCAGTTGCACCGATGGCCAGCAGAACGGAACCGAAACGGACGTGGATTGCGGCGGTGGCTCGTGCAGCCCCTGCCCGGCCGGGAAGAAGTGCAAGGGCCCCACGGACTGCACGACGGACTCCTGCAGCGGGACCTGCCAGACGGCGACCTGCACGGACGGCGTCAAGAATGGAGCCGAGACGGGCACCGATTGCGGCGGCGGCACCTGCCCCACTTGCGCGAACGGGAGCTCTTGCCTGTCGAGCGGCGATTGCAGCTCGGGGGTGTGCTCCGGCGGCCTTTGCACCGCGGCGGGATGCAACGACAGGGTGAAAAACGGTTCGGAGACGGACGTGGATTGCGGCGGCCCGACCTGCGCTCCATGTCCGGCGGGCGATCATTGTGTTGCGGCCGCGGACTGCGCCAGCAAGGACTGCTCGAGCTCCACGTGTCTCGCGCCGACTTGCACCGATCACATCCAGAACGGCTCCGAGACCGGCGCGGACTGCGGCGGTGGCAGCTGCCCGGCGTGCGCGGCGGGGTTCGGCTGCGCGACGCAGTCCGATTGCACGAGCGGCGTGTGCAAGACCAGCATCTGCCAGGCGCCCACCTGCTCGGACTTCGTCAGGAACGGTAACGAGACCGATGTCGATTGCGGCGGAGGAACGTGCGGCGGGTGCGCCCCTGGCGGCGCATGTGGCGTCTCCGGTGATTGCACGAGCCTGAATTGCTCTGGCAAGGTTTGTCAGTCACCGACGTGTACCGACGGCCTGCTGAACGGCAACGAGAGCAGCGTCGATTGCGGGGGCGGCACCTGCAGCACCTGCGGCGACGGCCTCACCTGCAACACGGCCAACGATTGCACGAGCAAGGTCTGCACGACCAAGGCGTGCCAGACGCCGACCTGCAGTGACGGGGTCCTGAACGGCGACGAGACCGGAGTCGACTGCGGCGGCTCCTGCCCCGCCACTTGCTGCACGACACACACGCTGCCGCCCTCCGTGAACGTCGATGCCACTCAATGGTCCGCGGACTTCCTCACGTCACCCGTCTGGAACTGTGACGCCGCTGGTACCACGACCATCAACTCGAACACCGGCCAGATCACGAGCACGGGCTGCGCGCTCACGGCCGACTTCACCAATGGGGTGACGGAGATCGGCACGACGGCAACGGTCATGGTGGTCCGGCTCCAGGGACTCACTGTGACGAACGGCCACGTGATCCAGCTGACGGGCGACAAGCCCATCGTCTTCCTGGTAGCAGGGAATGTCGTCATCGACACGGAGGGCAACATCGACGCGAGCGCGAATGGCACCGCAGCGGGGCCCGGAGGTAGCGACTCGACGCAGTGCACTGGCTCGACCGGCACGGCATCTTCAGCGACAGGCATTGGCGGCGGCGGTGGAGGGTTCGGTACCGCGGGGGGTTACGGCGCCAAGGTCGATGGCACGAGCGGCAGCGCGGGAGGAGCCGTTAGCTCGATAGCCAACCTTCAGCCTCTCCGCGGTGGATGTTCCGGAGGGACCGGGGGAGGGTCCCAAAAATTCGCGGGCGGGGGCGGCGGCGGGGCGTTCGAGATCAGCGCGTCTGGAACCATCACAATCGGACACTCGGGCGACACCTCGACGACGAGCGGCACGCTGAGTGCCGCTGGCGGTTACTCCCTGGGCGCGCCCAAGTCGGGGAGCCAAAATAGTGGCAGTGCCGGTGCGGGGAGTGGCGGTGGGATTCTCGTCGTGTCACCTGCAACCGCCACATTCGGCACCAACGGTGCGGCCCGCGTCCACGGAGGGGGGTCCGGGTCCGGACATGGCACGAGCGCAGACCCAGGCGGCAACAACGGGACGAACGGGCATACCGCGGACAACACGGCAGCGGCGGGGGGCGCAGCGCCGAACATCAACGGGGCCGCCGGCGTCAAGGGCGGGCTCTGCGCCGGCAACAACTGCTCGATCGCTTCGGCGCCGGGGTCAAACGGCACTCACGCGTCGGCAGGGCCGAATCTCGACGGGTCCGGCGGTGGCGGCGGTGGCGGCCGCGTCGTGGTGATGACCAGCGCGGCCACGGTCGCGTGTGACTGAGGCGCAGCGCCCCGAAACGCCGGCCCGAGGGTGCGCGTTGCCCGCGCGTTAGCCGGGCAGCGCTGCCGGTAATCTGACGATCATCTCGGTCCCTTTTTCGAGCGCGCTCTCGACGCGGATTGTACCGCCGTGGGCGTCACAAATCGCCTTCACGAAACTGAGACCGAGACCGAGACCGGGCGCTGAACGGCTTCGGTCCCCTCGGTACAGGCGATCGAAAATGCGCGGCTGGTCGGCCTCCCCGATGCCGATGCCAGTATCGCGTACGCGGATTTCCACGAACCGCTCGACGATGCGCGCGCTCACCTGCACGACGCCGGAGGCATTCGTATACTTGATGGCGTTGTCGAGGAGATTGGCGACGAGCTGCCGGAGACGCATCGCATCTCCGACGACGAACGCAGGTTCGACGCTCGAAACGACGTGGACTCCCTTCTCCTCCGCGACGAGATCGTAGGTCTCCAGTACCTCCCGCACCAGCGTGTCGATGGAGATGCGTTCCCGTTCGAGGTGCATGACGCCGGTTTCCGCCGCGGAGATATCCATGAGCGTACGCAGCATCGTGAGCACGCGTTCGGACTCCTCGACGGAATCGCCGAGGGCGTCTTTGAGCGCGCCCGCGTCGTCACCCCTCTGTAGCGCCAGCTCGGCGCTCGCTCGGAGACGCGCGAGCGGCGTGCGCAGGTCGTGCGCAACGTTGTCCAGCGCTTCACGCATGCCCGTGACCAGAGCCTCGTTGCGATCGAGCAATCGGTTGAACAATCCGGCGAGCTCGTCGAGCTCATCGGCACTCCCGCGGGTCCGGACGCGTGCGCCGAAGTCCCCCGAACGAAGGATGGACTCCGTCGTTTCGGTCAACGCTCGCACCGGACGCAAAGCTCTTCGAGTGAGAAGCGCGCCGCCGAGGAGCCCCAGCAGCGCGGCCACCCCCAGGGCAGCGAGCGATGCATCGCGAATTCGCGCCAGGATTGCCCTCTCGTCCGCCTTGCTCCTCCCCACCTGTAACTCGAGGTCGCCCGACAGGGCCGTCTCGATGCGCCAGCCACTCCCCGAGAGCTTCTCGAGCGGGATCTGCGGAGGGGCATGCTCGTAAAGCGTGGTCGCTCCCGATCGAAGACGAACGACCTCGTGCTCGCCGTGCTCACCGTGTGCGGCGACCGCCCGGGCGAGACCGTCGGTTCCGCGGCTCTCCAGCTGGCTTCGATATTCGGCAACGTGCGCCGAGAGAATGGCGCGTTCGCTCGAGTCGATGGAGTGGGCGATGACGTAGCTCTCGACCTCGCCCACCAGGGCCACGCTCGCAACGAAGATCACGAAGTACCAGGCCGTCAGTCGCGCGCTCGTGGACCGAGCGAGCCCCCTAATCCTTCCGTAAGACATAACCCACTCCCCGGATCGTATGAATGAGCTTCTCCTTCTGCCCGCGGTCGACCTTGCTGCGCAGCCGACTCACCAGAACGTCAACGACGTTCGTCTGCGGGTCGAACGCGTAATCCCAGACGTGCTCGAGGATCATCGTCTTCGACAGCACGCGATCGGGATTCCGGAGAAGGTATTCGAGGAGGGTGAATTCCTTGGCTTGAAGATCCATGGTGACGCCCGCTCTGCTCGCACGCCGGGTGAACAGATCGAGGGACAGATCCGCGTACTCGAGGTTCCTCGGCGGCATCGAAGTCGCCGCGCGACGTGAGAGCGCGAGGAGACGCGCGACGAGTTCGGCGAACGAAAATGGCTTCGTGAGATAGTCGTCCGCGCCCGTCTCTAGCCCCAGAACCCGGTCCTCCACGGATCCGCGAGCGCTGAGGACGATGATCGGAATCGCCACGCCCTCGGCGCGCAGCGAACGGATGACGTCCATGCCGTCGCGACCCGGGAGCATTCGGTCGATGATGGCTGCGTCGTATGCGGGGTCTCGAGCCCGGGCCGACCGCAAGCCGTCGTTCCCGTTCTTGACCCAGTCGACGCGATGGCCCTCCTGTTCGAGACCGCGTGTGACGAACGCACCGAGTTTTTCGTCGTCCTCGACCAACAGGAGGCGCATGAGTGACGAGTGTAGGGCATCAGAAGCGGCGTGCGGAGCCGGAGCGGGCGCATTTCGACGACATGAAAGTCAGGATCGTCCGGGGACCACGGGTTCGAGCTGAGTGCGTTCCACCCAGCCCGTGCGCCCGCGCGCATCATGAATGAAGACGTACGGCGGGCGCTCCTTCCCTAGCTCCACCGTACTGCCCGCCGGCAGCGAGAAGTCACTCTCGGCCGACTCGAACGGCGAGACCAGGACCGGCGCGGGGCCGACGACGATCCCCCGGTCGAGGACTCGACTCTCGACGGCCGTCGCGGCAGCCGCGGTTCCAGCAATCAGAGCTCCGCACATCGCCACCACGAGAAGCCCTCTGCGGCGACGAGACACCATCCAGGAAAGGCCCAGCGCGCAAACGGTGACCCAGAATGCGCCCATCCCTACCCACGTCCATGCATTCACCGAAACGACGTCCGCGACGCGTTCGACGACGCCACGAGGATCCGGCGAGGTTGCGACCGACCGCGCTACCGAGAGATTTCCGCGGATGGCCTCGTCGTGCGGAGCGAGAAGCTCGGCGCGCTCGTACGCGATGATCGCACGCACCGGCTTTCCCCCGCGGAGGTAGGTGTTGCCGAGGTCGAAGAGAAGCGGCGCCGAATATCCGTTCTCCGCGACGATCCGTTCGAATTGCGACGCCGCGTCGGCGTAGTGGCCCTCGGCAAACGCGCGATTCGCCGAGTCCATCGTTGCGGCGCCGGCACCGCGGGCAAGCATCGCGAACGTGAGAGCAATCACCAGCGGTGCCAGAACGGCGCGCGCCGGGCGCAGGCCCGATTTCTTCGTGAAGAAGGACGTCACGCGGCCTCCATTCGTTCGATATGCTCGAGTTCGCGGTCGACGAGCTGCTTCCAGGGGGATAGGTCGGCGTCACGGGCACCGCCGGCGGAGAAGCGCGCCGCGTCCGCGTCGAAGACCGGGCGGAGTCGCTGTACTTCATCCGGATCGAGTCGCGCCTCGAGCTCGCGGAGGGAGATGGCGCCGGGCTCCAGCTGCAAGCGCGCGCCGAGGCTGTGTTGAATCGCCGCTCGCGCCTCTGCAAAGAAAGCCGTGGCATCGCCGGTCGCTAGAGCCCGGTCCATCGCGGCGCGGTGTTCCAGCACCGCCCGCGCCGCACGTCGACGCCTCTGTCGCCGCGGGTCGTCGAAGAGCCGCTTTCGGCCCACGACGAGGAGCGCCGCCATGCCCACCGCCGCGCCGAGAGCGGCCTGCAGCTCCCAGAACCACCGCCGCGTGAAAACGGGTGCGAGCGTCGGCACAGGCGTGCCGATGGTATCGGCATTGGCTGCGAGAGTCGGCCCCGATGTCGCCTCGGGAACCGCTCCGTTCGACGTCGCCGCAGCGCCGGTGCCCGGCGCTACCTCGAGGGGGATCGGCGCCGAACTCGTCGTGACGTACTTGCCCGCGTCCGGATCGAAGTAGCTGAAGAACACCGGCGGGATCGCCGACACGCCCGCGCGGAGTGGCACGACGGGCTGGTGAAACGTCTTCTCTTCCTTGCCGTCAGTCGCGCTGGGCGTGTACGTCTTGAAGTCGGAAGACTCCGGGAGCCCGGCGACATTCACTCTGTCGAAGTTGCCTTCGCCCGTCACCCGAATCGACAGACTGATGGGTTCGCCGGCGCGTAGCTTCATGGGATCTGCGCTGGCCGCGAGAGCGAAGTGCCCTACGGCACCGGTGAATCCAGCGGGAGCTCCCGCCGCAGGCAGCGCGTCCACCTCGAGGCTCACGCGCGGCGCGTGCAGCACGACCTCCCGGTGCTGAACGGGGCCCACTTCCGACTGGGTGAACCGGTTCATCATTCGTTGCATCTGCTTTTGCATCTGCGCGAACGGGTCCCCTCCACCGAACAACGAATCGCCAAACGGGTCGGCACCGAATGGATCCTGCGCGGCCGAGTCATCGTCAGGAACCGGTGTCGGCACCGTCACGTCTTGCCACTCGAGCGTGCTCGGGAGGTCGATGCCGAGCGAGTATCGTCCCGCTTTCACCGGCGAGAGACGGTCCTTCCAGGTGACGACGAGATACGGTTCGCCACCGATGAGCGTACGCCCCTGCGACGGCTCCCCCGCGCGCAGCGTGAAGTTGGAGTCGGTGAGCAGCGGGGACGCCGTGAGCGTCACCCCGGTCCCCCCTTCGAAGTACGCGCGAATCGTGACGGGGATGGATTGCCCGACGTACACCTTGCGCGCCGGTATCGCGAGTCGTACGAACGCGCGGCTCGCCTGATGTGGCGCGTCCTGCGTCGCTGCGTTCGCCGCTGCGCCGGTTGCGATGAGGGTGAGCGCAGCGACCACCGCGACTCGCGGCGCGGCGCCGAGGTGTCGGATTCGATGCGACGTGTTCATCTTACCAATCCTTCTCGGGTTGGACGTCGAGGGTACGCTTGTTGGTCGAGGGCGGCGCCAGTGGAGCGACGCGCAGGTCGCCGCGCAGCGAATCGAGGAGCGCACGGGCTTCGGCTTTCGAGAGATCGCCGGGACGCAAGGGCATCTGCGTCTCGCTCGCATCGTCCGCCGGACTCCCTTTTGCCTGTATCGCTCCGGGCTGCGGAGTCCCTTGGGGGCCGGCACTCGGCGCCGGCTGGCGAGCATTGGCTGCCTGGCCATTCGCACCTTTGTTCTGGTTCGAGTCCGCAGGCTTCGACGCCGTTTCTTGCTTCGCCTTTCCGTCCTTGCCGTTCCGGTGGTCGTCTTGGGACGTGTTCCCATTCGACCCGTCCTTGGACTCGCTGGATTCGCCGCCTTCCGACTTATCGTTTTGGGACTGCCCGGACTTGCCGCTCTTCGATTTCTCGTCCTTGGACGAGCTCTTCTGCGACTCCTTCTGTCGGTCTTCCTTCTGCTCGTCCCGCTTCTTCTCGAGCTCCGCCAGCCGGCGTTTCACGAAGTCGAGATTGTACTGGGCGTCCCCGTCTTTCGGGTTCAACCGCAACGCCGACCCATAGTTGGAGATCGAACGCTTCCAGGCCCCGATCGTGTCGTCGATCTTTCCGCTCGCCAGCGTGCGTTCCCCGCCTCGGTACAGGGCATCGCCGAGATTGTAGTACGCCTGCTGCTGCAGCTTCAGATCGGGAGTGCGGAGTGCGCTCTCGAACGACTTCGTTGCCGTGGCCAGATCGCCCGCCCGATAAGCCGCATCGCCGACATCGAAGGTGAGCTTGGGGTCGTCCGGTGCTGCCTTCGAAGCGCCGGCATAGTCGGCCTCCGCAGCCGCGAACTGGCCGTGCCGATAGGCGCGCTCCGCGCTCTGGGGTGACGCATGCGCCAGAGGGACGTACAGAATCATCGCCGCTGCAGCGGAGGCGGCCACGGCTCGCGTCACCTTGGCCGGGGACGGCGCGATCGTTCTCTCGGAGCGCGGAGCGCGGCTCCGCCGACGCTCGCCGATGAGAGGCTCGAGGCCGAGCAGCAGCAGAGCAAGGCCCAGCGGCCACTGGTATCGCTCGATCGGTACCCGTTGGCTTCGCGACGAGAGGTCCGACAGCGGCAGGCGAGCGAGCTCTTCGCGATACAGCGACGCAAGGCCCTGCCCGTTGTCGCCTAGCGGACGATAGCTTCCGCCCGTCACGGTCGCGATGTGTCGAAGCAACGATTCATCCAGTTTCGACGTGACGAACTCCCCGTTCGCATCCTTGACGAACGCCGTTTGACCGTCGGCCGTGCGGAGCGGGATCAGCTCGCCATGGGGTGTGCCGACTCCGACCGTGTACACGACCATGCCCGCCTTGGCCGCCCTCTCGGCCGCACTGACCGCGTCGCCGGAGAGCGCTTCACCGTCGGTCAGCAGTACGAGGATCTTCTTGTGCTGCTCGCCGCCGAGAGCCTTGCTGGCGACGTCGAGCGCACTCGCCACGTTCGTGCCTCCGAGCGGGATCACGTTGGTGTCGAGTCCTTCGAGCGATTGTTCGAAGATCCCGTGATCGAGCGTGAGGGGCGTCTCGAGAAATGCTGTCCCCGCAAAGGCGACCAGGCCGACCCTGTCGTCCGGAAAATGCTGGACCAGGTCGCGCACGGCCAGCTTCGCTCGCTCGAGCCGGTCGGGCTTGACGTCGGGCGTTAGCATGCTCTTCGACGCATCGACCGCAAACAGGACGTCGACCCCGCGCCGGTGCGCCTCTTCCCATCGATACCCTAGGCGCGGTCGCGCGAGCGCGACGGCAAAGAACATCATGCCGGCGACGATCATCGTCTCCTTCGCGCGGCGTCGCACGCGTGACACCGACGCCGTGAGAAGCGCTGCGAGGTGTGGAGTCGCCAGCTGCTCCAGCGCGCGCCGTCGAGCGACACCGAGGTGCACTATGAGCGCGACCAGTGTCGCGCCGAGCACGACGGCGATGACCAGAAAAATGGGATGACCGAACTGCATGGGTTTTTCTCACGGAATGCGACGAAACCGGGTCAGGCCGAGGCCGAGTTCGAGCGACAGCAGACAGAGCGCCGGGAATGCTGCCCACGAAAAGCGCTCCTCGTGCGTCTCGTAATGGCTCACGCGATGGGTCGTCTTCTCCATGCCGTCGATCGCGGCGTAGATCTGCTTGAGGGAGTCGGTGTCCGTCGCCCGAAAGAAGCGCCCTCCCGTGGCATCCGCGATGTGTTTGAGCGTGGCTTCATCCACATCGACCTTCGTCATCACGGTCCGGGTGGTTCCGTCCTTCTCGACCACCGGCATCGGGGCTTCTCCGCGCGACCCCACTCCGATCGTGTAGACGCGCACCCCGAGTGCCTTGGCGGCGGCGGCGGCGAGCTCGGGCTGGACGCTTCCGGCGTTGTTCACGCCGTCGGTGAGGAGAACCAGTACCTTCGACTTCGCGGGCTGGTCACGAAGGCGGTTCACCGAGGCGCCGACGGCGGACCCGATCGCCGTCCCGTCCTCGATGGACCCGATTCTTACGCGGTCTAGGTTCTCGAGAAGATAGTCGTGGTCGAGAGTCAACGGGCTGACCAGGTAGGGGCGACCAGCGAAGGCGACCATCCCGATTCGATCGTTGGGACGGTTTTCGATGAACTTCGAGACGACGGACTTGACGATCGTCAGGCGGTCGACGGCGGCATCATGCTCGCGAAAGTCCAGCGAACTCATCGAACCGGATACGTCCAGCGCCAGCATCAGGTCGATGCCGCTCGCTTCCGCGGTCGAGTGCGCGTGCTGGATCTGGGGACGTGCGAGGGCAAGGATGCCGAGCGCCAGGGCGGGACCTCTGGCAAGTGCCAGAAATCGCCCCCAGCGACTCTTCACCTGCTGCGACGCCGCGCGCGCCGTCGTCGTGCTGGAGAACCCCAGCGCGGGAGCCCTGCCCGAGCGTCCGCGCCACAGATAAAAGACGGGCACGAGCGCGAGGAGCCAGAGAAAGGCGGGTGACGCGAAATGGATCATGCTCGGATCTCCTGGGTCGTAGATGGAGCCGCCGCGACGACGGCACGGCGAGGAGCCTGGGCAGACTCGGTCGCCGTGGTTTCGACGAAACGGCGGGCCGCGTCGACGATGGCCGTCGCGTGGCCAGCGCTCAGGGCGAGGCGCGCAAACTTGGCGAGATCGCACCACGACAGGAAGTCCGAGAGCGCGTCGCGATGCACCACGATGGGGCTCGCGGCAAGGTCGAGGAGATCGTGCAAGAACTCCTCCGTCGTGCGGTGTGCGGCCCTGAGCGAGAAGCGCGCTTCGATGTACGCGCGCACCGCGTCGGAAACCTCGGAGGAGAATTCCGAAGACGTGCTGGTCGCGAGCATCGCGCGCGCGCGCTCGATCCGCTCGAGTGCAATTTCGGCCGCGGTCTTTTCTCGGACGCGCCGGTACCGCCGAGCGAGCCGATAGACGCCATAGGCGAGCGCGATCGACAGAGCTGCGGCAACACCAATCGCCAGAGGAATCCACCAGTACGGGATGGAGATCGGTCCGCGAATGTCGTGAATGTCGCCGGGGGTCACTGGAGCCTCTTTTCACGACTCCGAAAGAACCCGAGCAGCGCGGGAACGTACGGCCGGGCGGTGTCGATCTCGAGGCAGTCGACGCCCTCTCGCCGAAGGGTTCGGACCGTCTGGACGCGCCGCTCCTCGGCGAGCTTCTCGTAACGCTCCCTGACGCGCCGATTGCCGGTATCGAGCTGGACCAGCGCCCCGGTCTCGGCATCCTCGAGCGTCAGCATGCCGACGTTCGGAAGACGCATCTCTCGGGGGTCGAACAGATGGAGCGCAATGAGATCGTGCCGCCGATGCGTGATCCGGATGGCCTCGCGGAACCCGGGGACATCCACCAGTGAGCCTTCGGGCGACAGGAAGTCGCTGATCAGGAACACGACCGCCCGGCCCCGCGTCAGAGTGTTCATGTACCGGAGCGCTCGCGCGATGTCGGTCCCCCGCTGCCGAGGCTCTGCGCCGAGCACCTCGCGCACCACGCGCAGCACGTGTGCTCGGCCCTTCCTTGGAGGCACGTAGGTCTCCACCGTGTCGCTGAACAACAGGAGACCGACCTTGTCGTTGTTGCGCGTCGCCGACAGCGTCAGGACACTCGCGAGCTCGGCGGCGAGCTCACGCTTGCTCTTCGCCGCCGACCCGAAGTCGAACGAGCCGCTCACGTCGACGAGCAAGAGGATCGTCAGCTCGCGTTCCTCACGGAATTTCTTGACGAACGGATGCCCCGCACGCGCCGTGACGTTCCAGTCGATCGAGCGGACCTCGTCCCCCGGGACGTATTCGCGTACCTCGTCGAAGTCGAGCCCGCGTCCGCGGAAGACCGAGTGATAGTGCCCGGCGAGCGCGTCGTTCACCACCCGACGCGTTCGGATCTCGATCTGGCGCACCTTTCCCACCATTTCCCGCATTTGCGTCGGATTCATGGTCGTCATCTCCGACTGCTCAGGGCACCGGGAGGGTCTCGAGGATTTGCTGGATGAGTCGTTCGGACGTGACGCCTTCCGCTTCCGCCTCGTACGTCACGGCCAGACGGTGGCGCAGCACATCGGGCGCGAGCGATTTGATGTCGAGGGGCGTGACGTATCCACGGCCCTGCAAGAAGGCCCACGCCTTCGAGGCGAGCGTGAGATTGATGGTTGCGCGCGGCGACGCGCCGTATCGAATGTAGGGCCCGATCGAGAGCCCATAGGCTTCCGGTTTGCGTGTGGCTCCGACCAGGTCGACGACGTAGTCCTTCACTCGGTCGTCGACATACACCCTGTTCACCACGCGCCGCGCTTCCGCGATCTCGTCGACGCCGACGATTTGCCGTACGTCGAGCGACGGCTCGCTCGTGGCCATCGCATCGAGGATCGCCCGCTCCTCGGTGCGATTCGGATACTCGATGACGAGCTTCATCATGAAACGGTCGACCTGCGCTTCGGGCAAGGGATACGTTCCTTCCTGCTCGAGGGGATTTTGCGTCGCCATCACGAGAAACGGCTCGGGCAGACGATAGGTGCCGTCTCCGAGCGTTACCTGGCGCTCCTGCATCGCTTCGAGGAGCGCGCTCTGCACCTTGGCGGGTGCGCGGTTGATTCTCGTCTGCCAGGACGAGATTCGAGAAGACCGGGCCGCGTTTCGTGAGAAAGTTGCCGTCGCGTGGGTTGTAAATGAGGGTGCCGACGATGTCGGCGGGCAGCATGTCCGGCGTGAATTGCAAACGGCGGAAGTCGGCCTTCAGCGCGCCGGCAAGCGTCTTGAGCGCCAGCGTCTTCGCAAGCCCCGGGACGCCCTCGAGGAGCAGGTGCCCGTTACTCAGAAGACCCACGAGCAGCCGCTCGACGAGATACCGCTGGCCAACGATGACCCGGGCGATCTCCTGCTTGAGCGGGGAGACCCAGGCGGAGTGCCGCGCGACCTCGTCCTCGATCGCCTGGATTGTTGGATGAGCCGCGCGCGCCGGACCCGGCGACCGCGACCTCTGCGGCGACGAACCCTCCTGCGGAACGGGTTCTGGAATGGGCTCTGAGGCAAATTGTTGCATGGGTCGGTCCTCGCGTTTTCGGGCTCCTCGAGTGGAGACCCAGGCGAGAATGACCGCCGCGAACTGCCGTAGCCTTGCCAGAGCATTACAAGGATGAAAGGTTCTCGCATCGGGGCGGCGACCCGCCTTGGCGCCTACCCTGGACGAGTGGCGGAGAGATGGGGCTCAACCGTCGGGCAGCACATGCTCGGCGAGACGCGCGGGACCGAGCGCTGCGCGCGCAAGCTCGACGAGTCGAGCGTGATGCGTGAAGAAAAGAACCTGTGTGGTCCGCGCGACTTCACCGAGAACCTGCAGGGCGGCGCTGGCCCGCTCGTCATCGGAATGGATGAGCACATCGTCCAGCACGAGGGGCATCGGCTCGTTGGCTCGCGCGTAGCGCTCGAGGCTCGCCAGGCGGAGCGCGAGATAGAGCTGATCGCGGGTTCCGTCGCTGAGCTCCGGGGCGCTCGCCGTGCCTCCGTCGGACCTCACCGCGAGCAGCACCGGCGTGCCGTCGGCCCCGGCCCCCACGCGCAAACCCGAGTACCGCCCCACGGTCAGGCGTGGGAACAGCTCGTTGGCCCGAGCGACGATCGGGCCTTGATTTGCTTCGCGGTAGCGCTCGATTTCCTGTCCAGAACGGCTGATGCGAGTCGCAGACGCGCATACCGGTGGACGTGACGCTTCAGCGCAGCCACGCGATCCGCGAGGACGGCTGCGGCCTCGGTCGCGTCGGTGTGCTCCATGCTGTGCATCCCGTGCTCCAGGTGTCCGACGTCCTGGCCGGCAACGCCCATCTGGTCGTTGAGTTCTTCGAGCTCGCCCTCGATCTCGCGCAACCGTGCGCGAGAGAAGTCCAGATCCCGGCCCATCGTCTGGGCCTCGAGCTCTGCGAGTGTGGCACCGTCGCCCGCTCCGATGATCTCGGCGTCCACGCCTCGCAGCTGCTCCCGCAGGGAACGCGCTTCACTCGAGCGGCGCTCCGCATCTTCGAGCTGGCTCGGGTTCTCCACCTTTGCGAGATGGACGTGCGCCGAAAGTCGTGCCTTGGCGTCCTGCTGACGCTCGGCTTGCTCGACCCACGCTCTTGAGATCGAGGCAATCTCTCGGTCGAGCCGGGCTCGTTCGCGTTTCATGGCGCGCGCCTCCTCGGCGGCGCGGACGAACCGGTCGGCGGCTTCCGCCGGCGAGAGGCGGTCTGCGGGCGGCAGATACTTCCGCGTGCAAGCCGCGACCTCGCTCGCGAAAGCCTCTGAATCTCGCTCGATCCCGTCGAGGCGCCGGCGCAATCCTTCCACCTCCTCGACCTGTCGAACGAGCTGCGTCATCGCATCGAGAACGGCAAAGGCCTCTTCTTCGGTGGGTTCCCCTGCGAGCCCGAGGACCTGAACCGCGTCGCGCCACGAGGCCTGCCACGCCTGCAGGTCCGCTCGCGCGGTTGCCATGTCACCCTCGAGCCGTTCGAGTTCGGGCTCGAGGGCCCAGAGCGCCTCGAGATCGCCAGCCCAACCTCTCATCTCAGCGGGCGGGCGAGGCTCCACTCCGAATTCCACGAACGCCGCGCACCAGTCGCGATCGAGCGCCGCCAGCCTGCTCCGTACGCTCGCGAGGGACGTCTCGCCATCTCGGAGCTCCGAGGCCAGCGCCGCTTTCTCCGCCTCCAGCGTCGACCACAAGGCCACTCGATCCGCCTCGCGCCGCAGACGGTCCGCGAGCGTGTCGGCGGCGACCACGAGCGAAGCGCAGGCGTCGAGGAGGGACGGCAAGCGCTCGCTCTCGTCGGACGCTGCCGTTCGTAGCTCGAGAAACTCCCGATCCCGACGCAAGCGAGACGCCTGGAGCTCCATCTCCGTAGGGACTTCTCCGAGCCGTCGAAGCGCATCCAGCCGCTTCTCCACGTCGCGGCTCTGCTGGAGGACACGACGCCTCTCGCGTAGCGTCTGCTCCAGTTCACCATCGAGCGCCGCGCGTCGCGTCGCGAAGTGGTCGACCCTCTGCACCGTCGGCAGGGCCGACGCCTTCCCCGCGATAACCGCCGACGCCCGCTCGCGGGCGTCGGCGGGGACGGGACCGATGAGCCGATTCGTGAGCTCCATTCGGCGGGTGCGGACGGCTTCGAGCTGTCGGCGAACGTTCTCGAGCGCCTGCTCGAGGCGCTGCCTCCTCGCGGCGAGTGTGCGGAGACGGGCATTCGCTGCGACGGAAAGGTGCAACCCGGAAACGTCCGAGACGGCTCCTATACTGGTCAGGCTGCGGCGCACGGAAGCTTCGATCGCAGTCGCCTTCGCCTCGAGCTTGGGCCGATCGAGCTCGGCGGAAAGATACCGCCCGCGACGGGCCCGCAGATTGATCAGCAACGACTCATCCACGTCGAGCAGCGCCTCGTTCACGACGACGGCCGCAGCCATGGCGCGCGTCTCGTTCTCCTGCTCTGCGAGCCGCGCGCCTTCGCGGCGAGCGTCCGCGAGCTCACGCTCCGCCTGAACACGCCGCGCGGCGGCATCCGGCGGCAGGTCCGCGACCTCCCCGAGCGCCTCCAGACGCCCGAGCAAGACCGCTCGCCGCCGAAGCCCTGGAAGCGCCGTCACGACGCGCGTCAGTTCCGCCTGTTCGGTGGCGAGCGCCGTCCGGCGAGCGCGGAGAGTCTCTTTGCGGCGGATGGCGGCCTCCAGCGCGCGTTGCTGTTCGAGATACTTCGTGGGACTCGTCGCCGCCTGCCGAACCGCGTCGCGGGCCTCCTTCACAGACACGATCGCCCGCGATATCTTGCGCTCCCGGGCTCTCGGCGTGAAAAGCTCGCACGCCTCGCGCGCAAGCGCCGCCGACAGCTCGTGAACGCCGCGACCGCCGACGCCCGCCGCAAACAGGCTCTCACCGACATTTCCTTCGCCGGCAAGCAGCGCCTGGGCGCTCGCTCGGAGCCGCTCGTGGTCCAGCCCGAAGAGCCCTTCGAACAGCTCTTCGGTCGCGCCGAGCAGGAGCTTCGACAGCACGCTTTCGTCGAACGCCGTGTCGTCGGCGGCGCGTAGGGTGTTCTTCCTTCCCCTGCGTCGCACGACCTCGAGGCGTTCGCCCGCCGCGGTCTCGAGCACCGCTCCGATGCGGAGCTCTGCAGGCGCATGACGATGCGCATCGCGGGTCCGTTCGGGGATACCGAACAGCAGTCCCGAAACGGCGCGAAGCGTCGTGCTCTTGCCGGCTTCATTCCGCCCGTACACGAGCTCGACGACGCCCGGCGGCGAACCGAATTCGAGACGCGCTCCGGAGAATGGTCCGAACGCGATGAGGTCGAGCCGGACGATCCTCACTCGTCGCTCCCGGCGGCAACCAGGGCGGGCAGGAGCATTTGCTCGACATCGGCGAGCGCGTTCTCCAGGAAGGCTGGCTCGTCGAACGCGATACCGTCCGCTCCCTCGCGCGCTTCCGCCGGCAGACGAGTACGCAGCTCGGCGAATTCCTGCGCGAACTCCGCTCGAACCTCGGGGTCCTGCCGCAGATCGCGAAGAGCGCGAGCGACTTGCCCGATCGCATCATCACGAGTGGCCAGCACCTCGACATCGAGCGGGGCTCGAGTGGCGAACGTCACACGCTCGAGCCAGATTTCGTCCGCGATTTCCGATGCCACGTTGCGAAGCTCCGATTCCCATCGGTCGGCGTCGGAAGAAAGCGCCGCGTGTGCACGGGTCGAGCCGTGCACGATGACCCGTGCGGCGAGGGTGCGACCGTCCGCTTCGCGAACCTCCCTCTCGATAGCCTCGCGAGCGATCTCGGTCACGTCCTCGGCGCTCGATACGGCGGAGGCGTCCACCTGGCAGACGCACCATCGAACCACATCGAGCGCACGCGGCTCGACAGCGGTTACGCGACCGTCCGTGACGTCGATCACGACGGCGCCCTTCGGCCCGGTCTCCCTCGCGTGCCGCCCCTGTAGATTGCCCGGGAACACGATATGCGGTCGCTCCATGAGAACCTCCCGGCGATGCACGTGGCCCAATGCGAAATAATCATAGCCACGCGAAGCCAGCGTCTCGAGTGAGCAAGGCGCGTAGTCCGCGTGTCCCGGTCGGCCCGTCACGGAGGTGTGCAGGAGCCCGACGTTGAACGCGCCGGCGATCGGCAGCGGATAGCGGCTCGCCAGATCGTCCTGTATGGAGCGATCGCGAAAGCTCTGTCCGTGGACCGCGACGCCCAGGTCGTCGAACACGCGTGTTTCCGGGGCGACGTGGTCGAGCTCGATCACGTGTTCCGGCAAGCGGAGGTATCGCGTGATCTGGCTGGCGGCGTCGTGGTTGCCTCTCACCAGAACGACGCGAGTGCCGATTTCGCGAAGCCGGCCGAGCGCGGAGGCGAAGAACAGCCCCGTCGAATAATCCTTCCAATCGCCGTCGAAGATGTCGCCGGCGACGAGGAGCAGGCTCGCGCGCTCCTCGATGCAAAGGTCAATCAGGTTTTCGAATGCCCGACGCGTTGCGCCGCGGATGGCTTCGACCGGCGCGCCCGGATAGCGCTCGAGCCCCGCAAGTGGGCTATCCAGGTGGAGGTCCGCTGCATGGACGAGCTTCACGACTCGCGTTCATAGCATGGCCCGGAAGCTCGAAATTCGTGCGCAGATGAGCTGCGCTCCCCTCGTCATCCCGTGTAGGATCGACCGCCCTTCAGCGTGTTCCGGCCGATTTCTCAACGACTTTCATCACTCGTCGCCCGGGCATGGATGCTGCTCGAGTCGCGCTACCTGCCCCTTTTCGCGGCCGTCCTCGGGGCGGTGCTCACGAGCCCATCGATCTTCTCCGGGTTCGCGACGGAGGACTGGGTGCATCGGGATCTCGTCAAGCGCGGCGCGTTTTCGCTGCCCTATCACCTGAACATGTTCGGGCACGGGCTCGAGTGGACCCCGGCCGAAGTGGTGCGACGCAACACGGCCTACCAGCTCGACGGTTTCTTCCCGTGGGTCGCCGACAGGACCTTCGACACCTCATTCTTCCGCCCGATCGCTTCGATCACGCATCAACTCGATTACCGCGAATGGCCGAATCTCCCGTGGCTCATGCACCTAGAGAGCATTCTCTGGTACGCGGCCCTGGCCGCGGCCGTTGCGGTGCTGCACAGGCGTTTGGTTCCGGAGAGATGGGTCGCGGGCTTTGCGGCGCTCCTCTACGCCGCGGATGATGCTCACGGGCATGCCGTCGGGTGGATCATCAACCGAAACGGCGTGATGGCAACGCTCTTCGCGGTGCTCGCCCTCGTGTCGTACGATCGCTTTCGTCGCGAGGGCTCGCGAGGCGCGGCGCTCCTCACGACGATCTATCTCGCACTCGGCTTATGCTCGGCCGAGTTCGCGCTATGCACGGTCGGCTATTTCGTCGCCTACGTGCTGTTCGTGGAAAGCGCGCCGCTCGGCCGGCGCCTGCTCGGTGCGATACCCTGGCTCGTTCCGCTCATCGGCTGGAGCGTCGCCTATCGCTTGCTGGGACACACGACGCACGGGTCCGGCCTTTACATCGACCCGGTCTCGGATCCCACCAGCTATGTCTTCGAACTCTTCGAGCGCGGGTCGGTTCTCTTGATGGGTCAATTCGTGGCTCCGTTTTCGGATACATGGACGCGTTCCGGACCCTACCTGCAAGGACTCATCGTGTTCTGGGCGGCGATGGTGCTGTGGTTCATGGCTCGCGTTGCCTGGCCCGTCCTCTCGCGGAATCGCATGGCTCGTTTCTGGGCGGCGGGACTCGTACTGTCGCTGCCGCCAGCGTGCGCCACGTTCCCCGAGGATCGGCTGCTTTTTGCCTGCGGAATCGGCGCGTTTCCGCTCATCGCGATTTTTCTGGCCGAGACGGCAAGGGCCGCCGCCTCACGCGAGGTCTCGAAACCGAGACTGGCGCTCGCGGGCGCATGGATACTCTTGCACGCCGTCGTCGCTCCGCTTTTGCTGCCATATCGGTCACTCCACATGTACCGTTATGATCGCGCGATCGAAGCGGCCGGCGACAGCGCGTTCGCGACCATCCGCGATCCGAAACGACAGTCCCTCATCGTCGTCAACGCAGAGAACTACTACTTCATCGGAATGATGCCGCTCATCCGGCTTTCGCGAGGACAACCGATCACTCCGCGCATGGTCGCGCTCGCCGGGTCGCTCGACCCGGTGACGCTGACACGCATCGACGACCGGCGAATCGAGGTCACGCCGAAGGACGGATTCCTGTCGCGCGAGTTCGATCGGATCTACCGGAGTCGCGAGCGGCCATTCACGCGAGGGAGCCTGGTCGATCTTCTGGGGGTGAAGATCACGGTTACCGAGGTAAATCAGTGGGGAGACCCCATGTCGGCGATCTTCGATTTCGCGCTGCCGCTCGAGAATCCGCGCTACCAATGGGTCGTCTGGGAAAAGGGCCGGTACGAGCCGTTCGTCCTGCCCAAGATTGGCTCGAGCGTCGTGGTCAAGGGGTCCTGAGCAACGTCGATGGACAAGACGACCCGATCCCCCCTCTCCGATCGGACGGATGAACGCCGCGCGCTGGTCCTGCTCGCCACGCTCTCTCTCCTCTATCTCACCTTTCTGTTTCTCTATGTCCCTCGACTGAACAACTACGTTCACAGCGATCGCGAGTTCACCGGCTGGGTGGGACCCATCGCGGAGCGATTCTTCAGGGGGCAGCGCCCATACACGGACTTCGTGCTCCCGATCCCGCCGGGTAGCTTCGTCCTGCTCGCCCTCATCCAGCGCGCCGCCGGCCGGGGGCTGCTCCTTCAGGAACTCTGGGTCGAGGCCTCGTGCGAGTGGCTGATGGGGCTCATCGCGTACGCGATTGCGAGGCAGTTCTCCACGCGAAAAGTCGGGTTACTCGTCGCCATGACGACGCTGGTTCTCGTCAGCCAATCTCCCAAGGAATGCGCGTACGACCAGACCTCGCTACTCGTTGCGTGGCTCGACATTCTCGTCGGAGCGCGTGCTCTCCTCTCCCCGGAAAACGCACGACGGACGCGTCTGTGGTTTCTCGCGGGCGTTCTCGCGACCTTCTCGCTCGTCTTCAAGCAAAGCACCGCAACGGGGTTGATCGCGGGATGGGGGCTGGCCTTCGCGTACTTGGTGGGCATCGAGGCGTGGCGCGCGCGCCCCCAAGGCGTCCGCCGTCGACTCTCCGACGCCACCTGGTGCGCGGCCGGCGGCGTCTTGGGCCTGGTTCTCGTCGCGCTCGTCGTCCTTTCCGTACATGCCTCGCTGGGTGCGTTCGTTCAAGCAGTGCTCCTCGACGGACCGGCCTTGAAGGGGGGCACATTTGCGCTCGTCCGGAACCTGTTCAACTTCACCGTTCGCAACGACGCGATCCGAAATACGATCGCACCTGCGACGATCGTTCTCGTCATCGGCTTCGGGATCGCGCGACGCCACGGCAGTCTTCACGTCGGCGACGACGGAGAACCGCGAGTCTCTCTCGGTCGAGGGTCCGTCGGTCTGCTCCTCGCGGCGATGACGTTGACGTTTGGTTCTGCGATCGCGCTCCTGGCGGCCAATGTCCGCGCGCTTCAGCACGTGTTCTCCGCGGTCGTCGATACCCTCCGGAACGTGCCCGCGTACGGGTTCGTGTTCGCGATCGCCTTCTTCGCCGCACACGTCATCGAGCGTCACGCCGCGACGGAAGAGAGCCGCGCACGCGGCCATGCGCTCAACGCAATCCTTCTTTCCGCGGTGACGTGCTCGATGATCTACGACACGTCATTCATCCTCTTCTCGCCCTTTTACTACAACGAGCCCAGCATCCCCGTCGCGCTGCTCTGCCTGTTCATCGCGACCGAACGCTCGGGGCTGGTCTGGGCGACTCCCCTGGCGCTCGGTCTTTCGATGCTGCCGACGTTCGGCGTCAAGCTGAACCGCGCGCTCTCGGCGGACACGAGGGTCGACAGCGGTCAGTGGAGCGGCTTGCGCGTCAACTACCGTGGTCTCGAGATACTCCGCGCCGCGTCGCGAGCGCGGGAGCTGTCCGGGCCAGACGGCAGCGTGCTCGTGCTACCGGAGGACGTCGAGCTGGCGGGCCTCATCCACAGGCCGCGCCCACCGGTGAAGGGAGCCGTGCTCTTCGTCGACCAGTATCCGAAGAGGCTGCTCAAGGCGGATATCGCGACGCTCGACGCGCATTTGCCCGACGTGATCGTCATTCATCCGCGTCGTCCGGACCAATGGCAAACCGTTTATCACACGTGGTCGCACGACAGCGCGGCGGAGCAGATGCTGAACCACGTGCTCGGAAAGCTGCTACCGCGGTATTATCGACTCGATAGCAGCTACCCGACGATCTACTTCTGGGATGAGGGTGAGATCGATGTCTACGCGCGGAAGGACGCCGCGCACTCGTGACGGGACGGGACGAGGCCGATAACTCGGCCGAACAACGCGATCGCCGGACGGCGTGGGGGCTCCTCGCCCTGACGGGCGCGCTCTTCGTCGCGTTCAACGTCGTGTTTCTACCCCGGCTCACCAACGTGAACTTCGGCGACATCGAGTTCACCGGATGGAGCGGGCCGATGGGCTCGCGCCTGCTCCACGGAGATCGCCCCTACGTCGATTTCGTCCTCCCGATTCCGCCCGGCAGCTTTCTCGCGACGGCCCTGCTCGAGAAAATCGTCGGCCGACCGCTGTTGCTCGAGGAGCTGGGGCTGAATGCGGCCATCCACCTTGCCATGGGCGGCCTCGCGTACTTCATGGCGCGCGCCGTGACATCGCGCAAGATTGCCGTGCTGACCGCCATCGCGACGCTCGCCACGGTCATTCAGCTCAACAAGGAGTGCGCGTACGACCACACGGCTCAGGTCGTCGCGTGGCTCAGCATCGCGGCTGGGTTACATGCGCTTCTGTCGAGCGACCAGCGGGCGCGTTCGCGCGGGTGGGTCCTCGCCGGAGTTTTCGCGGCCCTCACGCTCGCCTTCAAGCAATCGACGGCCGTCGGGTGCGTCGGCGGGTGGTTTCTCGGGTTCGCTTACCTGGCAGGGATCGATCTCTGGTCGAAGAATCGTGGCGCTGCCCGTGCGTGGCTCGGCCCACTGTCGCATTACACGCGCGGTCTTGCCCTCGGTCTCGCGGGGGTCTGGCTCATGCTCGTGCTTCTCGGAAGCACCGTCCGTGCTTTTTTTCAGGCGGTGTTCGTCGACGCGTCGATGCTCAAGGGTGGCCCCAAGCTACTCGTCGAGAATCTGATTGTCTTCTTGTTCGACTATCCGGCTTTTCCCGCGTCCTTGCTGTTCCTCACTCTCTTCGTGCTCGTCGGTCTGCGGGTTTTCGCCGTGCGGGGCAGCCTGGGCATCGGAGACGAACCCATCCGAGCGAGTCTCTTCGAGCGCTGGGAGGTGGTCACCATCAGTGCCACCGTGACCCTCGGGTTCGGCGCGGGGATCTGGTTCCTGGTCGAGCGGAAGCACGCCTACCCGATCGACTGGGTTCTCGTCATCGACGGCTTGAAGGAACTTCCGTCCCTCGGCCTCGTGGCCACCGCGGCTGTCTTCGTTGCGCACCTCGTCCGCACTCGAGAGGTGGGCGCAGGCGCCAGGCACGATGAGATCGGCGTCGGCCACGCGCTGAACGCGACCGTGCTCGCCGCCCTCGCCTGTTCGCTGATGCACAACACGTCGGCCCCCGAGTTTCGCCCCTACTACGACAACAACGCCATTATCCCGCTCACGTTCCTGACGCTCTTCGTCGTCCTGGACCGAGCTCGGTTGAGCTACCTCAGCGCCGCGTTGCTCGTCGCCTTTCTCGGAAGCGCCGCAGGGAACAAGTACTTCCGCGCAATGACCGCCACGATCCCGATGGGGCCGCGAGGGTATCTAGCCGGCATGCGGGTGAACGACCACGGCATCCAGATCGTTCACGCCGCCGATCGCGCTCGCGCGCTCTCGACCCCGAGCGACACCGTGCTCGTGCTGCCGGAGGATCTGGAAATCGAGTCGCTCATCGGGCGACCTCGGCCGGATCTGATGGGTGCTATCGTCTTCGTCGATCAGTACGCCCCGCGGCTCGCGCACGACGACATCGAGCGTCTCGACGAGCATCCGCCGAAGGTTATCGTGATTCACCCTCGGAAGATCATGGCGTGGCAACGCTTCTTTCGGATCTGGTCGGGCAAGAGCGGCGCCGAACGCGTCATCGACCACGTGCTGTTCCACATGATCCCGAGGGAGTACAAGCTCGACTCCACTTACCCGACGACCTTTCTCTGGGAGCCTGGCCTCCTCGACGTCTACGTGCGGCTCGATCACCCGCGCAGCGAGGCTGACAGAGAGAAACCGATCGATGATTCCGGAGGCGATCCCGAAGGAGGGAGCGAGTGACCGGGGCCCCCGGCGTCGATACCCGGGACGAGCGACGCCTGACCGCGGTCGTGCTCGGCATCGGCGTCGTTTTGCACCTTGCGCTCCTGGCCTATTTCGCTCCGATCCGTCTGTGGTTCTCGGGGGCGCCGATCCACACGTTCGACTACGCGCTCCATGTCTATCAGGTCGACCGCGCCGTCACTGCGTTCCGGGAAACCGGGCACCTCTGGAGCTACGATCCGTTCGTACTCGCTGGACAGCCGGCAGGAGTCGTCGAGGACCTGACCAGCAAGAGCGTCGAGTTGTTCGTCATCGGCGCGTCCGCCCTCGGCATGAAGCGCTGGGTCGCGTTCAACTTCTACGTCCTGCTCATCCACCTGGGGATGCCTCTCGCCGGCTGGGTCTCGGCGCGCGCGTTCGGCCTCTCACGTTACGCGGCGGCGCTCACCGTGATGTTCTGGGTCGTGCTCTGGTATTTCGACTCGCTCCTCCACTGGTGCTGGTTCGTGGGCATGATTTCGTGGAGCGCGGCAAGCTACTCGATCGTGCTCGCGGTCGCATTGCTCTATCGGGCGGGACGCTCTCATCGCACCGGGACGTACGTCGCGCTTGGAGCGGTCGCTGCAGCGGGGACCCTCATTCACCCATTCTCGGTGCTGGCGCTGCTCTGCCCGCTGGCGGCTCTGTATGCGAGAGATTTTCGCCGCTTCAGCGTCCGCGAACACGGGATGCTTGTGGCAGGTGTGATCGCGGCCGGGCTGACGACGCTCGTGTGGATTCGGCCCGCGCTGCGCTTTCGCCACGATATCGGAACGGTGGACGCCTTCCTCTGGCCGACCCTGCCGTACGCCTTCTTCGACTGGCTCGATCTTCTGAAGGACGTACTCATGACGGGGCAGCCCGTTCGTGCCGGCTTTCGCATGATCGTGCTCGTGCTGGCGGCGATCGGCTTGATCGCCGGAAGGAAGCGTGGCGACGATCGTGTGCTGCCGTGGGGCGTTCTCATTTTCGGGTCGGTCGTGCTCTGCTACGCATCGAGTTATTCCGCTGCGCTCCGACAAACGCAGCCATACAGGTACCTCTGTCCCGCGACGCTCGGCGCCGCGCTCGTGACCGCCAGCCTCGTCGCAGAACACGTGTCGTTGCGCGGCTTCCTCGCGCTCGGTCGCGACGCGAAGACGGCGCTCGTCCTGGGCGCGATCGCCGGAGTGCCCCATCTCGGTCGCACCGTCCTCGGGTATCTGCCGACGCTGTTGCCGTCGCGCCCGTCGGCGCGAACGGCGTTTCGCCCCGGACCGATCCCCGGAGTCTCGAATGAAGAGCTGCCTCTCGTCGTCATGGGCCACGACGGCCCACTCCCCGGCGCGCGTGCCATCGGCGACGCGCTGATGAGCTCTTCGATCCACGGGCGGGTGGCGGTGCTCGATTGGGTGCTGGGAGAGTATCTTTCGGTCTTCACTCCGCTGCCGATTCTCGGGGGCATCCCTCAGCGCAACGTGCCGCAGGTTGCTGCGCACCCCTTGCGGCACGACCTGGTCCCGAAACGAGCCGGGGACGACCCCTTCGCGCGGTACCTCGACGAGTACGCGGTGGGAGCGTTCGTCACGTCCGGACCAGCCGGTCCGTTCGATGAGCGGCGCGATCTCCTGGCTCTGAAAGGAGTGTACGGAAATCACCGACTTTATCTCGTGAGAAAGCCACCCAGCTACTTCGCCGCCGGCTCCGGAACGATCACCCAGGCGCTCAATCTGTTGACCGTCGACAACGCGGCTGGCCACGACATCGTACTCCGGTTCCACTTTCTGGAGTCTCTCCGTTGCCGACCCGATTGCGACGTCGAGCGAGCGCCGGCAGACGACGATCCCGCGGGATTCATCCGCGTGCGGCACCCTCCCCGCACGTTCGAGATCTACAACGCGTATTGAAGGGTAGCGATGCTTCGGGGCCCTCGATGCCGAGCGGGCCTGGACCGAGACTGACGCGGCGCGACCATCCGCGAGTGTCCGAAGGTTGCGCACATGCGCATGCGTGGTTCACCCGAAGACTCTGGAACGCCGTGGCGTCGACGACGAGGCGAACGAACGCGGGGGGCACCATCTCGAGCTGGGTTCGCGTTGATTCGCGCGGCCGACGCGGCTACGTTTGCGAGAGTCCATCATGACGGATACATCGATCGAAAAGCTTCGACCCGGCGTGAGCGGGATCAGTCTGTACGTGCCCCCACTCCGCGTTCCACTGGAGGACTGGTGCGGCTGGACGCAGAACTCCTGGCAGAAAGTCCAGACGATCGTCGGCCAGAGTTTCCGCTGCCCCGCCCCGGACGAGAACGTCTACACCCTCGCGGCAACGGCCGTTCTCCGCCTGATCCGGCAATACGACGTGAACCCGGCGAAGGTCGGCTATCTCGCGCTCGGGACCGAGACCAGCACGGATAACTCCGCCGGCGCGGTGATCGTGCGCGGGATGGTCGATCGCGCGCTCGACGAGCTGGGACTCCCGCGGCTCTCGCGGTCCTGCGAGGTGCCGGAGATGAAGCACGCCTGCCTAGGTGGCGTGTACGCCGTGAAGGCCGCCGCGCGCTATCTGGCGCTCGACGGCGCGGACAGGGTGGCGATCGTGGTCTGCTCCGATATCGCGGAGTACGAGCGCGGGAGCAGCGGCGAACAAACGCAAGGCGCCGGGGCCACCGCGCTCTTGATGGAACCCCACCCGAGACTGTTCGAGCTCGATCTCGCACGTTCCGGCAGCGCTTCCGACTACCGAGGTCCGGATTTTCGCAAACCACACGCCAGACACTTTGCAGAGGGGTACGGCGCCAAGACGTCGCGGCCTCACGATTTTCCGGTGTTCAGCGGGAAGTACTCCACGTTCTCCTATCTGGAAGAAACGGTTCGCGCGTTCGAGGACATGTCGGCCCGCCTCGGAGTCTCGTCGTTCGACGCCCTGCGGGGAGTGGAAGCGCTCTTCTTCCACCGCCCCTATCACCACATGCCGGTTCAGGCCGCCGCGTACCTTTACCTTCGAGCCGTGCTGGAGGCATCGCCGGAGGGTGCGCTCGTCTCGGCGCTCTGCCAGGAGATGGGCGTCACCCGGCAAGCGCTCGAACAAGAGGCGAAGTCACGCCCGGACCTCTTCGGTCGGGTGCTCGAGGGTCGCGCGGATCAAGATCCGTTCCCTGCGACCACCCAGGTCGTCGGGGCACTTCGGAAGACCGATGAATTCAAGGCCTTCGTCGCGAGCAAGATGGCGCTTGGCTCGCGGGGCGCGGCGGAACTCGGAAACTTGTATACTGCCGCTCTCCCGGCGTGGATGGCCGCGGGGTTCGAGGAAGCTCTTCGGAGAAAACTGGAGCTCTCCGAGAAAACCGTGCTCGCGATCGGCTACGGCAGCGGGGACGCCGCGGAGGCGATACCGGCGCGTGTCGCGCCCGGCTGGGCCGAGGCGACCCGACGCATCGGCTTCGGTGTCGCGCTCGAAAATGCGATCGATCTGGATCGCTCGCAGTACGAAGCGCTCCACGATTCGCGCACGGTAAGCGGGATCCCGGAGCTCCCGGGCGGAAGATTCCGGATCGCCAGGATCGGACGGACTTACGACCCTTCGTTTCAGGATCTGGGCATAGAGTACTACGAATACGTGAACTGAGCGCGCCGCCCTCGCGACCGTTCGCGAGTCTCAAAACTCGCACTGCTCGGTCGCGACGTTGCACGACGAGCCGGGTGCCGTGAAGGGACAGATGGCTCCGACGAAGGCGTCGCACGGTAGTCCGCAGGCTGCGCTCGTGTGATCGTAACAGATCTGACCGCTGGCGCAGTCGGCGCTCGTCGCGCAGCGACAGCTGAAGTCGTCGATGATGCCGTTCCCATTGTCGTCCTTGCCGTCGCAGCACTCGGTCCCGTACGCGTCGCTCGCCGAGCAGTCCAGGTCGGCACAGTCGACCTGCCCGTCACAGTCGTCGTCCACGCCATTCGTACACGCGGCGACGCCGAACTCCGGGACCGCGGGCTTACCGCCGTTACACGTCTTGCATCGCGCAACCGACGCACAATCGGGATCCGCGCAATCCACGTAGTGATCGCCGTCGTCGTCCTTGCCGTTGTTGCAGATCTCGGTCGGATTGGCCTTCAACTTCACGTGAAGGACGTAAGCTCCCTGGTCTGGGCCGAGGTTCGGGTCGACCGTGAAGCCGTCCACGAACACGAAATAGTTCCCCGCGGGGAGCGCGGTGAACGAGAGAGCGGAAGACTCGTCGGAGCCACCACTGTCGTCGTCACACCCGACCTCCCTGCCCGCGCCGCAGGAACCGGCCCGCACGTAGAGCGTCGTGTCGAAACTCGATCCGATCGTGTCGAGCGCGACGTTCGCGACGTTCGAGAGCGAGAGCTCGTAGACGGCCTCGCCCGCGGCCCCGCCACAGGTGCCGGTGGTCTGCCCGACGTAGCCCGTCGTGTTGCCGGTGTAGGTACCGCTCGTGGTGATCCTCTGGGGGAAATGCAGCTCGCGTGCTTTGCGACGCAGAATGGATTTTCGGCGCAATCCGAGTCCGCGCAATCGATCTTGCCGTCGTGATCGTCATCGATGCCGTTGTTGCAAATCTCCGCCGCGGGAGCGCAGTTCGGAGAGAACCTGCAGCTATCGTCCGCACAGTCGATCGCGCCGTCGCAATCGTCGTCGATGCCGTTGTCGCAGATTTCGACGGTGCACTTCTCGCACGCGGGGGCCACGCTGCAGTCCGAATCCGCGCAGTCGACGAGCCCGTCGCAATCGTCGTCGACCCCGTTGGTGCAGTTCTCCGGCCTGCCGGGCGGCGTGCACGCGCAAGCTCCCGAGGAAACGCACTCGGGATCGGCGCAATCGACGAGCCCGTCGCAGTCGTCATCGACTCCGTTCCTGCAGTTCTCCGGCGTTGCGCGACACGCGCACGCGGTCGTCGCGGCACAATCGGAGTCAGCGCAGTCCGTCTTGCCGTCACAATCGTCGTCGATGCCGTTCCCGCAGAACCCGACCTCGTTCACGCGACAGCCGCAAGCGACCGTGCCGATGCACGCGGGGTCGTTGCAATCCACGGCCCCGTTGCAGTCGTCGTCCTTTCCGTTCGTGCAGTCTTCTCCGGACGACGACGGCGTGCAGCCGCAGTGCGGCACCGCAGCGCACGCGGGATCGTTGCAGTCGGCAACGCCGTTACAATCGTCGTCGACCCCGTCCGTGCACCGTTCGGGTTCACCGGGGTGCACGGACGGATCCAGGTCGTCGCAGTCCGTGCCGCCGCATGCGATGTCGACATAACCGTCTCCGTCGGTGTCCTTTGCCGTCGTGGAGCAAAGTCCCTCCGCGCACACGGGCGTTTCGCACGAACTTGGGGCGGGACACGTGAGGGCCGTCGCGCAGCTCGTGGGCTGTCCACCCGCACCGACGAAACCTCCCGCGGCCGGCTCGCCCCCGGACCCTGCGGCGGCACCGGATCCCGGCTGTCCCCCGAAAGCAACGCCGCCCGCGCCGGTTCCAGCGCCCCCGCCGGACCCAAATCCGCCGCGACCCAACCCTCCAGTCGACGACGCGCCCGATCCTGCGGAGCCACCCGCATTCTCACCGCCGTCGGAGGTCCCGCCCCGGGCGCCCGAGCCCGCACCGACGGCCCCTGCACCGAGCGGGCCGCCGAAATCCAGACCATCGACGCCCGAGCGACTGCACGCGACGAGAGAAGTCCACACAATCAGCCAGCAGGCCAATCCGCGGCCCTTCATGCGCTCACCCCGGGGTCGCACAGCTCGTGACGACGTCGAGAGTGGCTCCGAGCGGCGCCGTTCGAGCCCGCCGGCAAGTGCTCGGGCAGAGTCTCGCGACGGCACCTGCATCCGCTGCCTCGATGTACCATTCTCCGGGCGCTTCCTCGGGATCGAGCCCGCCGTCGGGTTGCGGACAATCCGAGGCACTGGGCACCCGATGGTAGGTCGTGGGGGAGCCGCCTGGAACCGTTAGAAGCAGCTCCGTGCCGTCGCCCGAGGTCGCGGCCACGTCGCAGGGGTAGGCCGTATCCGCGATTCTGGAGGAGAGAGACCGTCACGTCGCTCGAGCTGAGAGCCGGGTACGATTGGCCCGTTCCGCCGGCAGCCGCGATAGCGTCCATGTCGCCGTTGGGACCTCCCAGAGCGATGACGTAGGTAGAGAACCCCATCGAGAGCGCCACCCGGGCGGCGGCGACGGCCCCATCGAGCGTCGTCTGACAGACCGTGGGCGAGTCGTTCGAGGGAACGCCCGCCGTCATCAAGACGATCGCGCCATGATTCGCCGCTCCGCCGACCGCCCAGGTTCGCGCGCCGGAGGTCGCTCCTTCCAGGGCGACGTCCAGCGGGGCGTCAGCGCCGAGACCCTCGAGACCGATTTGCAAACCGTACGCCGACCCGTGATTCGCCAGGGAGGCGAGCAGGGCGGTGGTATTCGCGGGCACGGACAAGGGCTCGATGGGGACGTCGGCGATTGCGTACCGGGTTGCGTCACACGCGGGATTCGGAGTCGGTGCCGGAAACACGAACGGGTAGGTCAACGGGAAATATTGCATCCCGACGTCGAGCCACTGGGCCACGCTCGAATCGCCGATGAAGGCAGCGAGACCCGAAGAAACCGCGCCCCATTGAGCTTGAGCGCCCGGGGACTGGTCGAGCATCAGATAAAGCCCGAGCGATGGGAGTGGGTGCAGAGTGACCACGGTGCAGGCTGCATCGTGCTCCGAAGCGTCGATGGACGCGTCGGCGTGCCCGCCGTCGCTCCCGCCTGACGAACCCAGCGGGTGGGGGGAGCCAGCGACCAGGTAAACGTCCCGGGTCGTACAGGAAGCGAGGGCCGAAAGGGCAAGCGGCGCCAGAATCGCGCTCGCTCGCGCTAATTGGCGGATAACCACCGCTGCGCCGCGGAGGCCTGCGGAGACGACGGCCATCGCCGGATGAGCTCTCCGGCGAGATCGCGCGCGCGCTCGGTGTCTCCCGTCTCGCGATACGTCCGCACGTCGATCCACAGAGCTTCCGGAGCGAGCGTACCCTGTCCGAACCGGACTTGCCGCTGGTTTGTCGCATCACGCGCCGCGACGGCGTGCCCGAGCGAAAGCTCCATTCGAGCCAGAGCGACCCAGGCAGCTTCGGCCGTCACTCCCGCACCGTCCCCGGCGCGACGATACAGCTCGCGAGCCTTCGCGAAATCGCCAGCACGACGAGCTTGCTCCGCCATCGTCAGCGGATCGGCGGACGCAGATGGTGGCGCCGCAGCTACACGCGGCTCCGGGGGCGCGGGCGCAACGTCCTCTGCGAGGTTCACGGCGATCGCGCTCGGCTCCGGTGTCGCCACGCTCCCGGAACGTGCTCCGGAAGCGGTCTCCGCGACGTGGCCCGAAGCCGCACCATTTCGCGACGGTGGAGGGGGCGCTTCTCCCGATTCGAACGGCTTGAGCGAGTCCAGTCCCACGATCTCCGGTGCGCCGACTGCCGCGCGGATCGCTCGTCCGCGCTCCGCAGTCAAAATACTCCGCGCGACGCCCGCGTCGGAAACCGAGACACGCTGACCCGTCGACACCTCTTGCGTGCCGGCCCGATCCGTCACGCCGACGTGTCCCTCTGCAACTTCGACGGTGAATGTCGTTCCATCCTGCGTCACCGCGAAGATGGTCCCGTGCACTGTCACCTCGCCGCCCGGAGCGCGCACGACGAGCTCCCCCCCACCCAGATCTTTCGCGTGAACGGCAACCGTCCCTGAATCCAGGGCAACGACGGTCCGGCAAGGCTCGGCATCCAGCAGCTTCACGGCGGTCCCGCCCGTTGCCTGCGCCACGGCCGTGACTCCCAGGTCCAGCCACGGGCCGTTCTGGTTCTCGGAGAATCCGACGCCGGACACGACCGGCCGCGATGCACAAGCCCGCGCAGCGGTCCGCGCCGCCACCGGAGTCGTCGAGGGTACCGCTCTCTCATGACCGCGGGGCGCAACGAACAGCATCAGAGCTGCGGCAACCGCCAGCACCGGACCCGCGGAGAGGATCGCAACCCGAACGCGGCGCGCTCGACGAACGAGTCCGGGACCCTCCGCCGCTACCCGTTCGAAGATCCTTTCGCGAGCCACCGCCGAGAGAGTCTCAGTGTCCGCCTCGGCAACCTCGTGCACGAAACTGCGAAAGCGCTCATCGAGCATCGGAGGCCTCCACGAGGTCGGCGAGATACGGGTCGCGAGCCGCGAGCACCTTCAGCTCCTTCTGCGCGTAGTGAATTCGCGAGCGGGTCGCGGGCACCGACGCGCCGACCATCGCCGCGATGGTCTCGACGTCCTTTCCCTCGACGGCCCAGAGCACGAACGCGATCCGCTTGTCGGCCGTGAGCTGGCGAAGAGCAGCGTCCAGCCGCCGGAGTTGCTCCACGGCCACGGCATTGTCATCCGTTCGGTGCGGACCCGCGGGCGCCTCCTCGGGCATGGGGGCGCGGAAGCGTGCCCAAGCGGTGGGACGCATGGCTCGCCGCGCGACGCGGACGGTGATGCCGCCGACGAACGTCGAAACCGTGCTCTCGCCGCGGAAACCCGGGAGCGCCTTGCACATCTCGACGAAGACGTTCTGGACCAGGTCTTCGATATCCGCACGTGGACCGAGCAAGCGCCGCAGAAGCCGCTCCACGCGCGGAAGCTCGCGGCGCGCAATGATCTCGAGCTCCCGGGGGTCCCCGGAACGGGCACGCGCGAGAGCGGCGTCCGCCACGCGGGCCGGGGCCGCAGCCGCTGTATCGACGAGGAGTGCGCCGGTCTGGTCCACGTTTCCCTGAGTCGCCCGAGCCGACCGAAGCGATGAACGAAGCGGAGGCTCTTCGTCCGTGACTCCGGGTAAAGGTTCGTTCATATCCGACCGAATTCGGGAGATTTTCTCGGACCGGAGCACTCAGAGGGAAAACTCCCAGATCAGGGAAGCCTGCCCGCGAAACTCGAGGTTACCCTCTTCCAGCGCCACGAGGGTCACCTTCGAGCCCGCTGGCGACGCGTAAAATCGGGTTGCTACCGGAAACCACGCGCCCCCGGCGCCGAGCCCGATACCCAGGCCCGCGCCGAGTGAAAAGCGTAGCTCACCACCGAGCCCGAGCCAAACGGCCGTCCTGAGATCGCTGGAAATGGTCGTCGACCCGGCGCCAGCGGCCCGGAGATCGATGAAAGCGAGACCGATATCGCACCAACCGACGATGGAGCTCGGGGCCCGGCCGCTTCCGAGACTGAGCCGGAGCGCCGTCTCGGTTCGCTGGTAACCAATGGCGCCTCGCTGCTCCGTCCCGTCGGGCAGGAGAAGGAGCTGGTCCCGGTGCATCGTCCCGAGTCCGCGCGCATGGAGACCTACCCCGAACCACATGGAGCGGGGGCTCCGCGAGACTTCGAGGTCCGCACCGAGCGTGGGCTGTAGAAGAGCAATGTCACCGTTGGCGCTCAGGCTCTCCACCAGCCCGACGTCGAGCGCCAGCCCGCGAGCGGACCAGCTCGAGCTCGGCGCCGGAAGAGCCGCGGCTCGCGCCGGCGGCGCGTTGCGAATGATTTCGAGTAGCTCGCGAGCCGCCAGCGCGACCACGTAGGGCGCCTTCGCGGCAATCGGCGCCAGCGCGCGCGAGCCCATCGTACCGTCGCTCGGTCGCACGACGCTGACGACCGCACGCTCCGTGTCCAGGACGACGACGAGATCTTCCTTCCACGACGCACGCGCCTCGGCGACGAGGGCGTCGAGGTTTCGCGCGTTCGCGCTGGTCCGCCTCACGACGGGGACATCCAGCTCCGTCGATAAATCCCGGGCCGCTCGTTCCGACGCCGGCGACGCCGTGACCAGCGCGACGGTCTCGGCCCAGGCGACAGGTGAACAGAGCAGTACCGCGATGGCACAGAGCGCGGCGAGCGAACGAGGCGCGCCCCGGCTCGACCGGACCCCTTTCAGCCCCCGCGCGGAACGAAGTCCGGCGGAAGCTCCGAGCCTTCGCCAAAGAAGTATTTCTGACATTCGGCCATCCAGAATCTTCTGACCCTGGCCACTCGTGAGGTCGAGACGGTACTCGTTGACGAGCATCTTCGAGTGCTCGATCCACGTCCTCCACGCCTCCTTGGAGACGTTCTGGAACAACTTCTCGCCCATCTCGCCCTTGAACGGAGGCTTATCCAGACCCTCCATCTCGCGGCCCAGCTTCACACAGTGAACCATGCGCGGCATTCTGCGCGCGCTCATACCCCTGACGACCGCCGCCGGCTACCGGGAAACCCCGACGGCTACTCGCGATCCTGGGCCCCGTCCATCCTCCCAGGCCCTGTCCCGCCGAAAGACTTTGGTGGGTCAGAGGGTTTTTTATAGATTGCTCCCGTGAAGCGCCCTTCCCTGATCGCCTTTCCCACTGCCGCCCTCGCCGTCGGGCTTCTCTGGGCGGGTCCGGCCGCGGCACAATCCATCATCAAGCACCCGGGCGACCACCCGAGTTACAGCTTCGAAGCCGAGCCGCACCTTGCGCTCGATCCCGGGGGCGGGACCGGTTTCGGGCCTGGATTTCGAGGGACCGTGGTGCTCCTGCAGAACGGGTTCGTCTCCTCCATCAACAACTCCATCGGGCTCGGGTTCGGCGGAGACCTCCTCTTTTACGGGAGCCATTGCCACGACGGCTGCGGCACGCACACCGACCTGATGCTGCCGCTGGTGATGCAGTGGAATTTTTGGTTGCACCCGGACTGGTCGGTGTTCGGCGAGCCGGGCGTCGCGTTTCACCTGCGCGGTGGTCACTCGGATCACTTCGAATTCGACGAGGTCACGCTGTTCGTGGGCGGGCGATACCACTTCAACGATTCGCTGGCCCTGACGCTTCGGCTCGGCGCGCCGCTCATCGACAACAACGTATTTTCCATCGGGCTGAGCCTCTTGCTCTGAGCTATCCGGACTTCCGGCGAAGGATCCCCCGTACGACCGCGACGTCCTCCGCACCCACCTCGCGCGAGACGACGAGAAGCACGCAATAAAGCGCGGCCACGACGGCGCACGCGCCGATCGTGGCGACGGCACCGCCTTGCGGAAGATGACGCGCGACGGCGATGGCGACGGCCATCGCGCCGAGGACGCGGACGACCGTCGCTGGCGAGGCGACCGCGCCCGCCGTACGGTAGACGAGGTATCCGGCGCATCCCGTCGCGAGGACGAGCCCCGCGGAGGTCGACAGGGCCGTCCGGAAGAGGAGTCCCTCTCCGAAAGCCGCGCCGCGCACCTGCACGAAGCACGAGATGACGACGAGAACGAACGCGACGGCCACGACCAGCGCGCCCGCACGCTCGCGGCCCAGACTCGACAGGACCGCCGTGAGCACGCCCAGGATCGCGAACGCACCGAAGCCCAGCGTGAGCACCTGCATCGACCGCGTGCCGTAAAGCGCCGCTTCCGGCGAATAGACGAGACGAATGAGCGGCCCCGAGAGGCCCGACGTGACGCTCACCATGAGGCCCGCGAGGAGCATCGCGACGCGCACGCCGCCCGAGACGAGCCGCGCCACCGCCGCGTCGTCGCCGCTCTTCTGCGCCGAAGCGAGCATGGGGAACAGAATGAACGTCACGCTGATGAGAAGCTGATACGGCAAGAAGGAATAGAGTTGCGTCGCACGATACGCGCCGACCAGCGGGTCCGCCGCCGACGGCAGGAGCCCCGCGACGACGGCTGCCTCGCCTGCAAACCGGCGGAGCAACGTGATATCGGCCTGAAGCAAACAATTCAGGAGCACCTGCCCCAGCAGGAGCGGTCCGATGAAGCGCAGGTGATCCGCCGCCGTGATGCCGCGCGGCCCGCGCTTGCCGGTGCCCACCACGCCCGCGGCGATGAGCGCGACGAGCCCCGCGACCACGACGAAGCCGGCCGTCGCTCCCTCTACGCCGCGACCCATGCGCCGGAAGAAAAGCCCGAACGCGACGAGCGCCGCCGTGCGCGCCGTACCGAACACGACGTCGAACGTCGCCTGAGCGACGAACTGCTTGCGGCCGTTGAGAACGCCGATGAACGGCGAATAGAGGCCGTAGAACAGGAGCACCAGGCTGCTCAGCTGGAGCGCGCCGGTGAGGTGGGGCGCGTGCATGAAGCCCGTGATGAAGGGAACCGCGACGAAGAACGCCGCGGCCGAGAAGACCGCCAGCGCCGCGTGCACGACGAGCGTGCGTCGGACCGTCGCCGGCTGCCCCTCCGGGTCCGCCTGAGCGACGGCGCGGCTCACGCCCTGAATGGAGGTCGTGACGAGGGGGTTATAGGTGATGCCCGCGGCACTCAGCACGCTCGAGAGGGCACCGTAGCCGTCCAGGCCGAGCACACGTGGCAGCAGGATCTGCTGTACGAGACCTTGAAAGATGAAATAAATCTTGGCGAACGTGATCGCGAGACCGCCGCGACCGGCCGTGCGCGTGTCATCGGCGACGGGAACTTCCCCGGTCGCAGCCTCCGGTGGGCCTCGTGTCGCTTCCAAATTTCCGCGTATCCCTCATTTTCGCTTCGGCGCGCAAGCTTGCACTTGTCGCGTGCTACGAAGCGCCGCGCGCCCAGGGGACGCGTGGCGGCGCTTCGCCTTGCGGCAGCGCGAAAGATCAGCCACAAAACCGCACCAACAAACCATGGCAAAGACCAGGACCGACCCGAAAAAGGTGCGCCGTGCGGCCGAACATCCGCGACGCCCGGGGTCGGAGTGCGCGGCGGCGCCCGGGGCCTTTCACCCCGTCGTCGATCGGACACGCTGTGAAGGCAAACGCGACTGCGAGGCCGTCTGTCCGTACGACGTGTTCGAGGTGGGTCGGATGACGGACGAGGATTTCAACGCGCTTTCGTTTCTGACGAAGCTCAAGGCCTTCGCGCACCGGCGCCAGACGGCGTACACGCCACGAGCGGCGTCGTGTCTCGCTTGCGGGCTCTGCGTCGTGGCGTGCCCGGAGCAGGCTATCACACTCACCGAAAGCATCCCTTGATCCGGCTCGACTCCGTTTCGAAACAGCACGGCTCGCAGATCCTCTTTCTGGACGCCTCGATGAGCGTTCACAAGGGCGAGAAGGTCGGTCTCGTGGGGCCGAACGGCGCGGGCAAATCGACCATCTTTCGGATGATCGTGCGCGAGGAGCCACCCGACGGCGGACAGATCGCGGTCGATCGCGGCGTCGTCGTCGGATACTTCAGCCAGGACGCCGGCGAGATGCGCGGCCGCAGCGTGCTCGACGAGACGATGGCGGGCGCGGGCGCGGTTTCGGAGGCCGCGCAGGAGATGCATGCGCTCGAACACGCGCTCGCCGATCCAGCGCGAGCAGACGAACTCGACGTGCTCGTCGAGCGTTTCGGCCATGCGCAGGCGCGGTTCGAGGAACTCGACGGCTATGCACTCGACGCCCGCGCGAGAGAAATCCTGGCCGGCCTGGGCTTCCGTCCGGAGGTGGTCGAGGACGACGTGGGGAAGCTCTCCGGCGGGTGGAAAATGCGCGTCGCGCTCGCACGCATTCTCTTGATGCGACCGGACGCGCTGCTCCTCGACGAGCCGACGAACCACCTGGACATCGAGTCGATCATCTGGCTCGAGAGCTTCCTGCAAAACTTCGACGGCGCGCTCGTCATGACGTCCCACGACCGCGAGTTCTTGAACCGGATCGCTACCAAGATCGTCGAGATCGACGGCGGCGATCTGAGTACGTTCTCCGGAAACTACGACTTCTACGAGGAGCAGCGCGCGATCCTGGCGGCGCAGGGCGAAGCCGAATACGCGCGACAACAGGCGATGCTCGCGAAGGAGCAGGCCTTCATCGACAGGTTCAGGGCCCAAGCCAGCCATGCATCCCAGGTGCAGTCGCGAGTGAAGAAGCTCGAGAAGATAGAAAAAGTGGAGCCCCCGAAGCGCAGGAAGGTCCTCGACTTCGAGTTCCGGCCCGCCCCGCGCTCGGGTGACGACGTGGCGAAGCTGGAACACGTCGTGAAAGGGTATGGCGCGCGAAAAATCCACGACGGGCTGGACCTGTTGATTCGCCGCCGGGAACGGTGGTGCGTCATGGGCGTCAACGGCGCCGGCAAGTCCACGTTGTTGAAGCTCGTCGCGGGAGAGTCGAACCCCGACGACGGCCGCGTGACGCTCGGCGCGAGCGTCAAGACCGGCTACTTCGCGCAGCACTCCATGGATCTCCTCGACCCCGGGAAGACCGTCCTCGACTCTCTACAGAGCGCGTTCCCCACGTCGTCGCTCGGGGCCTTGCGTTCGCTCGCGGGTGGCTTCGGATTCTCCGGCGACGACGTCGACAAATCCTGTCGCGTCCTCTCGGGCGGCGAGAAGGCGCGCCTCGTGCTGGCGCTCATGCTCTACGATCCGCCCAACTTCCTGATCCTCGACGAGCCGACCAATCACCTGGATCTGGGAACGAAAGACATGCTCGTGAAGGCGCTCTCCAGCTTCGAGGGGACGATGCTGTTCGTCTCGCACGATCGCAGGTTCCTCCAGGCGCTCTCGAACCGCGTGCTCGAGCTAGGCCCCGACGGTGCGCGAGCGTACGGCGGCGGCTACTCCGAGTACGTCACCGAATCGGGTCACGAAGCGCCGGGCGTCGGCTGAGCCGCGACGCCGGCGAGCGGGTTCGTATCGACGAGCGGCCACGCCGATCGGCTTCTCCGAGGCAGCTCGAACAGATGTCGACCTCCTTTCGTAAGCTCGAGTGGCTCTAGACGATGAACGATGACGCCCGGGGATTGGGCCGCTCAGATGACGTCGTCGGGACCCAGGCGGCGCAGCGTGAACGGCACCTCGAAGCGCATGGTGCCGCCGCCATGTGGCGGCGCGAAGTCCCCCTGCTTGATGCGATCGACGATGCACTTCATCGTATTGTCTCCGAGCAGCGCGCCGCCCTGCGTCTCCACACGCTCGACGCGGCCGTCGGGGCCGACGAGGATGTCGATCGTGAGGAAGGCATGCGCCTTCGGGTACACTTTCAGGCGCGCCGTGTAGCACCTGAGCAGGTCGTCGTTCATGCCGTTCAATGTGTTGTTCGCCTTGTCGACGGCCTCGGTCGTGTAGGCGTCCGCCGTCTCGTCCGGCGGCACTTTGCGCGGCACGACCCTGGCCCCTTCGCAGACAACGTCGCAAGAAGGTGCTCTCGACTCGGGCGCTGCACTTCCGGAGGTCGCCGGCTGAAGGGTGTCGGGGTTCGATGCCGACAACGGCGGGGCTTCGACGGGGCTCGATGCGCGCGCCGGCACCGCCGCAGCGGCGCTCGCCGCGGGCCTTCCGGAACGGCTGCACGCGAACGAGCCGGAGAGAATCGCAGCCAGCGCGGCGCCGCGCCCGAGCCGCGTGGCGACGGAGGTCATGCTGCCTCCAGCGTGCGCAAGGCCACACGCACGAAGTCGGAGTCCGTGAGGATCCCCACGAGGACGTTTTGGTCGTCGACCACGGGCAGGCAGCCGATCTTCTCGCGGAGGAGGATCCTGGCGGCGTCGGCGAGCGGCGCCCCGGGACGGATGGTCCTCACGTCGCGCGTCATGACGTCGCGCACCTGGTAGGTCTTCGCCAGTCGATCCGTCTGCTCGGCTGCATTGGGCAGAAGCGAACTCGCGCAGACCCGGAGCACGTCGCGTTGCGTGACGACGCCGATGAGCCTGCCGTCATCGGTGACCGGCATGTGCCGGAATTTGAAGAGGCGCATCGCGTCGTCGATGTGCGCGAGATCCATGTCCTCGGACAGGCAGATCACGTCGCGGGACATCAGGTCGCCCACCGTTCGCTCAGGAATGGTCATGCGCTGCCTTCCGAGCAACGCGCGTGCCACGGCCGCACTCGGCTCTTCTCTCGTGCAGCGCCAGTTGCCGCCTGGAGCCGTCGCGTGCAAATGATTCGCCCGCGCGCCTCGCTTGCACGGGCGAGTCGCTTCGAACGGCCGTGGCTCGTCGATACTCGGCCTCCGGTTCCCGAGATCGAGGGCACGAGGCGCGCGATCCCGCCCGCCTTGCGCCAGCACCGCATCTCCGGTGCCTCGGCACGCGCACGAGACTCACTCCATCGACCGAGGAGCGAGCCCTCTCCGATGCAGAGCAAGCGTTCCTCAATGGCTGATCCGGCATTCCAAAGCCTCGGCGAGCGCTGCCGCATGCCCGGTTCGCGGTTGCAAGGGCGCGGTGACACCAGCGTCCGGAGCGTCGCTCCAAGCGTCCGGCACGGTCTTCCGTGAGCGACCGGGCCCTGGGTGACGCTCCCTGTCGATCTCCCCCTCAATCTCCGGCCCGCACCGTCACGGGTCCGTGGATTTCCACGGTCGGCCGAGCGCCTTGATGAGCTGCGCGCGCGCCAGAGAGAGGCTGTAATCGGCCTGAATGACCTGACCGGACGCGGTGGTCGCGGCGACCTGCGCGTCTTGTTGCTCGATGATCGAACCAGCGCCAGCCTGGTAGCGAGCCTCGGCGAGACGAAGTTGCTCCTTGGCATTTCGCTCGACTTCCTTCGCGGTGATGAGGGCCGCTTTCCCCGCGCGAACCGCAAGACGCGCCTGGGTCACGTCGAACCGGATCTGCTGTCGCTCGAGCGCGGCTTGGCTCCGCGTCACGACGAGGCTCGCCTCGTCCTGCCGGACTCGCGCGTTGGTGAGGCCACCTTGAAAGAGCGGCCACGTGAGACTCACGCCCGCGTTGACGTTCCAGATCAGGGTCGAGAGCTCGTTGCCCGCCTCGTTGACGCCGGCCGTGACGTTGAGGTTCGGCCCATAGCCGCCCCTGTCGGAAGAGATCTGACGGTGCGCGGCATCCAGCTGCTTCGAAAGGTTCCGTATCTCCGGACGAGCCGCCACCGCGGCCGCGGTCAGGCGGTCGTCACTGAGGTCTTCGCCCTCGACATCGGGCATTCGATCGTCCGCGACGATGTAGTCCGTCGACTGATCTACACCCATGGCCTGATTCAGCTGCGCCTTCGCGATCTCGTACGCGTTCTCCGTGTTGATGACCGTGAGCTCCGCGCTCGAGCGATCCGCGCGCACCTGAGCGAGATCGATCTCCGGGCGCGATCCGGCCTTCACCTGGCCCTCGGTTTGCTGGAGATGGCGATCCTGGTTCGCGAGATTCTCCTTCCACACGTCGACGAGTTGCTGTTGCGCCCAGGCCGCGAGATACGCCGAACGAACGCTCAGCACGACCGCCTGGCGGACCGTCTCTTCGTTCTCGGCGACGGCATCGGCCGACATCTGCGCCGCGCGCCAGTTACCGTACGTCTCCCCGAAGTCGTAGACGAGCTGGTTCGCCGTCACTCCGACCCGGTAGGACGCGATGGTGTCGAAGTCCGCCTTCGACGTCGTCGTTTTCACCGAACTCGGCAGAGTGCCCGGCGTCAGAACGAAGTTGGAGGTGGCCCTCCCGTAACTTGCAATGCCGTTCACCTGTGGCAGGAGCGGCGCACGCTGTTCGTCCGCCTGAGCTCGAGCCACGAGAGTCTGGGCCTTGGCCTGGGAGATCTGGGGCTGGTTCGCGATGGCCTTTTGTTCGGCCTCGCGGAGCGACAGCACGCGAATCGGTACGGGCGCGACTTGCCCGAGAATCCCGACGGCAAGAGCCCAAACGGCGAGAGTCATTCGTACCTCAGGGCGTCGATGGGATCGAGCTGAGAGGCCTTCCGCGCCGGATAGAGTCCGAAGGCAACGCCAACGACGGCGCTGAAGACCACCGAGACGATCACGATGTCCGGACGGACAATCAGCTCCCACCCGAGTCGCCTTGCGAGCTCGTTCGCAACGCCCGCGCCGAGCACCACTCCTACGATCCCGCCCATGGTCGAGAGCGATATCGCTTCCACCAGAAACTGCATGAGGACGTGCCAGGGCTTCGCGCCGACGGCCATGCGCACCCCGATCTCGCGCGTACGCTCCGTCACGCTGACGAGCATGATGTTCATGATGCCGATGCCTCCAACCAGTAGTGAGACGACCGCGATTGCGGCCAGGAGCGACGTGAGCGTGTTCGTACCTTCCTGCCGCGCTGCGGCAATCTCCGTGAGATTCCGGATGTTGAAGTCATCGTCCTCATTGGACTCGAGGCGATGCCGATCGCGTAGAAGGGCGGTAATCTGACGCTGCGCGCGTGAGGTGTCGTCACGGCTCACGGCGCTGACCATGATCACACCGGCGAGATACTTCTGAAGACCCCGCTGGATCTTGGTTTCGAACGTGGTGACGGGAATGAACGCCGCGTCGTCGTAGTCCTGTCCAAATGGGGACTGCCCCTTCCGCGCGAGAACCCCGACCACCGTGAACGGAATGCCGCGGATGCGAACGCTCTCGCCGAGCGGATCGGCATTCACCCCGAACAATCGATCGACCACCGTTTGCCCGAGCACGATCACCTTAGCTCCGCTGTCCACGTCGGAGTCTTGGATGAGAGCGCCCGAACCCAGCGCCCAGTTTCGGATCGTGAAGTACTCCGGGCTCGTGCCGGTGATCTCGGTGTACCAGTTCGCGTTTTCACCCACGATCGTCGATCGGGTGCCGAGCTGAGGCGCGGCCGCGCGCACGGACGGGACCTCGGAGCGGATGGCGGCGAGGTCGTCCCACGTCAACGTGGGCATGGATCCGAATCCGCCCATGACGCCGCCGGAGTGGGTCGACCCCGACAGCACGACGAGCAAGTTGGTGCCCATGGCATCGAAGACCTTTTCGACCCCCGCCTTCGCCCCCTCCCCGATCGCGACCATCGAGATGACGGACGCGACGCCGATGACGACGCCCAGCATGGTGAGAAATGAGCGCGTCTTGTTCCGCGCCAGGGCTCGCATGGCAACGGGAAACGTCTGAAGGACGTTCATGCGCTCCGTCCCTCTTCGAGCAGCCGCGCGGCACGCTTCGGCTCATGTCGCTCGTCCGAGATGATCTTGCCGTCCCGGACATGGATGACGCGCTCCGCGAACTCCGAGATCTCGGGTTCGTGAGTGACCAGCATGATGGTCAAACCAGACCCCCAGAGCTCCTGGAATAGGGCGAGCACTTCGATGCTCGTGCGCGAATCCAGATTACCCGTCGGCTCGTCGGCGAGGATGAGCTTAGGCTGATTGACGATGGCGCGGGCAATGGCGACACGCTGCTGCTGCCCCCCCGACAGCTGCGAGGGCCGGTGCTCGAGCCGCGCGCCGAGCCCGACGCGCGTGAGCGCCTCCGTGGCGCGACGCTTTCGCTCCCGTCCAGCAACGCCCGCGTACACTAGCGGCAACTCGACGTTCTCGACCGCGGTCGTCCGGGACAGGAGATTGAAACTCTGGAAGACGAAGCCGATCGTCTCGTTCCTGACCTCGGCAAGCTCTCCCCGATCGAGGTGGGATACTTCCCGGTCCGCCAGGAAATAAGTACCTGCGGTCGGACGATCGAGACATCCGAGGATGTTCATCAGGGTGCTTTTTCCGGAACCCGACGACCCCATGATGGCGATGAACTCAGCCCGTTCGACGTCGAAACGTGACGCCGTCGAGCGCTCGAACCTCGGCGTCTCCGAGCGAGTATTTCTTCTGAATGTCTTCGAGACGGATGAGCGGCATGTCCACTCGGGAAACGATCGCGCCGCGCGAGGACGCTAGAATATACCTCGGTGCGAGGTTGACCCTGGCGGCGATGTCGACCCGGTCTTGACGTCATCGAGCTCGTCGGTCACGAGCTCATCCCCGACGTTCAGATCGCCGCTCAGGACCTCCGTCATCGATCCGTCGGTGATTCCAACCCGGAGCTCGACCGGCGTGACCGTGGTCCCGCGGAAGACGTAGACCGTGCGCTTGTCCCTGTCGCGGTTTCGCGAAAAATGGTTCATGCGTTGTTCCGGCTTATTCTTCGCCGAAGCCGCAGGCGCCGGGTGGTATCGCAACGCGGCGTTCGGAACCCGGAGCGCGTCGTCACGCTCGGCCGGGGTGAACGTCACGGTCGCGGTCATGCCCGGCTTGAGGAGGCGCTTCGAATTGTCGACGTCGATGACCGCGTCGTAGGTCACGACATTTTGAACCGTGGTCGCCGCGTCACGCACCTGACGAACGGAGCCATGAAACCGTTGACCAGGATACGCATCGACCATGAACGTCACGGGCATGTCCGGCTGGATCTTTCCGACGTCCCCCTCGGCGACGCTCGTGTCGACCTGCATCTTCGTCAGGTCCTGCGCGATGGTGAAGAGCGTCGGCGCGGAGAGCGACGCGGCCACCGTCTGCCCGACGTCGATGCTCCGTGAAATGACGATACCGTCGATCGGCGACACGATCGTCGTGTACTTCAGGCTCACCTGAGCCTGATGGAGCGACGCTTCCGCCTGTTCGACACCCGCGTCCGCCGCCGCGACTCCAGCCTTGGCGATGGCGTAGTTCGCCTCGGCGGTGTCGATGTCGGCCTGCGCGATGAGCTTTTGCTCGGAGAGCGTCTTCGCTCGAGTGTACTGACGGTCTGCGTCCACTTCCTGCGCGCGCGCCTTGTCCGCCGCGGCCTTGGCGGCAGAATAATTTGCCCGCGCCTGCTCCACCGCCGCCTGGAAGAGGCTCGCCTCGATCGTTGCGACGACTTGCCCTTTCTTGACGACGGAGTTGAAGTCGACCTTGATCGATTCGATCCGCCCCGACACCTGAGTGCCAACCTGTACGGTCACCAGCGCGGACAGGATCCCTGTCGCCGTCACGTGGGCGGCGATGCGCCCGCGGTCCACCGCCACCGTCGAATATCGCGGCGGGACGGGCTTCCGTGCACGCAGGTAATGTCGCACGCCAAGGCCGATACCTGCGAAGACCAGTAATATCGAGAACCATCGGATTACCGTCTTCACCGCAGGGGGACTCACGAGGGTACCGATCGCCGCCATCGGGCCTGTTCTAGCGCCACGGGAGCGAAACCCCTTCGTTTCTGACGAGCTGTCGCTTCACGCCGACATGACGTAGCACGCCGCGGACGAACAGGTCCACGGCATGGGCCTCACGAACTCCCGCACCTACCCTCGCCTCAGACCCATGGCGTTCTGGAGCAGGGCCTCCCTGACAGCCTGCGCCCTCTCGCGAGCGACGGGCACCCGGAGGCCCGGATAGTCCTTCCCGATCCCGGTGCCGACGAACACTCGCGTCTCACTGCCGTCCCGCTCCAGCTCTTTGATGTGAGTCGGGTTGACCAGCCAGTTGCGATGAACGCGAGACAGCGCCCGGCCGAACGAGGCCTCGATCGCCGACAGGGACAGATCGAGATCGAAGGCACCGTGCGGCGTGTGAACGGACGTCATCCGGTCGGCGGCCTCGAAGGCCCACACCTCCGACGGCTCGAGGAAGACCAGGCTTTTCCCCTTCCGTGCCACGATCCGAAGGGGTGCGCTGATGGGGGCCGCCGGCCGTCGGGCGAGCAACCGGTTCAAGCATTGCTCGACCCGATCCTCGGTGAACGGCTTCAGCAGGTAGTCGACGACGCCCAGCTCGAAAGCCTCGACGGCATGTCCCTGGAACGCCGTCGCGAGCACGAACATGGGGGCCGAGGGACCGCGCGCCAGGCTTCTCACGAGATTCAGGCCGGCTTCGTCGCCGTCGTGGACGAGGCGGATGTCCACGAACCCCACGTCCACCGCGAGGGGCGCGGCTCCCAGCGCCTGGCGTGCTTCATCCACCGTCGCGACGGCACCGACGACCTCCGCGAGTTCCGACCCTTCGAGGAGCTCGACGAGATAGTTGCGCGCCGGCCACTCGTCCTCCACTACGAGCGCTCGCAGCCGTCGCGACGGCGTCGAAGTTCCTTCGCGACTCACGCGAGTGCTCCCATCCTCGAAGCGTCGAGCACCCGCGGGAGATCGACGATGGAGCGAGTTCCGTCCGGCGAGGACTCCAGGCGCAGACTCGCATCCGCGTAACGCAGCTCCAGTCTTCGACGGACCGCACGCAATCCGAACGCCCCCGAACGCGGAGCAACCTCCGACAGGCCCGGACCATTGTCTTCGACCGTGCACACAACCCGCGATACGGGACCAGGCGCGGACTCGACCCGGGCGCGGATCGTCACCTGTCCGCCGCTGGTCCTTCTGAGAGCCCCGTGCTTCACGGCGTTCTCTACGAGGGGTTGAAGCAGCAGACGCGGCAGAAGGACTTGCCCTGCTTCACCCGCGATCTCCCAATGAAACCTGAGAAAGCCGGAATGGCGCGACTCCAGGATCTCCGCGTACCTTCGGAGCCAGGCGATCTCTTCGTCGAGCGTCTGCATCTCTTCCGGATCCCGCAGCGAGTCCCGCAGCAAATCTCCGAGGCAGGCGATGAGCCGCCTGGCCTCACGTGGGTCCTGGGTCACGAGGCCAGCGATGGCGTTCAGGGTATTGAGCAGAAAATGCGGCTCGAGCTGCGCGCGGAGCCGGGCCAGCTCGGCGGCGCTCCGGAGTTGCGCCGTTTCGAGGCGAAGCTTCTGGGCTTCGAGAGCCCGGAGGCGCGCGTCTTCTGCAGCGAAGGGGTAGACGAACGCGAGGGCCCATAGCCCACAATGAAACAGCCCCATCCCGCCGCCGAACGCGGCAATGACGAGGTACTCGGGCTCGTGTCCGACGACGATGCCGAACCCAGGGATGCTCCTGACGGCCAGGCGTATGAGGACCGAACACGCGGCGCCGAGCGCAACGGAAAGAGCGAGACTCGTGACGAGCGTTCGTGCGGAGCCGTAGCCTCGGCGCGAGGACCAGATGTAGTGGACCGAGAGCGCGAGCATCAACACCGGCATTTCCAGGCCGAGGGACAGGAGCCGCACGAAAACGTGTCCCGGCGCGTGCGCCCCGAACAGGAGCGGAATGCTCTGAGACGCCGTGACGGCGGTGACGATCACCGTGCCGACAATCCAGCGACGTCGTCCGAAGAGATCGGGAGTGGGCGATGGCTTCGCCAGGTCGTTCAAGTCCGTCTTGCGCGCGCTCGCGGGACTGTCCACGGACGCAAGCGTAGCGCGCCTTGCCCCGGGTGGGCAGCGTCCGAGCCCGCGACGACCGTCCGTGACCCTGGCGCCACCGTTCGTGGCGTCCCGGGCACCTTCGGTCGGGGACGACCAACGGGCAGCCTCAGCCGAACATCCCGAAGATCAGATTGAGTGCGAGGGCGAGGATCGCCGTGTTGTACACGAAGGAGATCAGCTGGTGCGTGAGCGCCGTGCGTCGGATCGATCGACTCGTGATCGCGACGTCGGAAACCTGGAAGCACATGCCGATCGTGAACGAGAAGTACGCAAAGTCCCAGTCATCCGGCGGCCCCTCTCCCGGAAACTGAAGGCCACCCTCCGCCTCACGATCGCTCTGATAGAAGAGACGCGCGTAGCGGAGCGTGTAGGTGGAGTGCGTCAAGAACCAGGCGCACGCGACGGCGGCGAGGCAAAGCACGATCAGCGCGCCGCTCGCGTGGGGAGCCAGGGTTCGGGCCTTTCGGAGCAGAATAGTCGAGGCGAACACGCTGACGAAACTCGAGAGAACCACGATGGCCCCCACCGATTTCCGACCGGGGTCCTCGGCACCGGCGCGGCGCCGGGTCTCCGTCGAATCGGAGGTGCAGATGATCCACCAGACGAGCGAGAGGAAAATGAAGCCGAACGCGTTCCAGGCTGCGACGCCACGCACGGCCCACGAGTATCGGCCGAGAACCATGGCCGTCATCACCCCGGCTGCGGCCGAAACTCCCAGCCGCATCGACGCCCGGCGGAGATCGAACCAGGGGAAAGCCGCGTCGGCGGGCGGAGACGAGGACACCACGGGTGGATGCTATAGGAAGCGGCGACGCACCAAAATCGGGAGCTTTTACTCGAGCAGAGCCAGCAATTCCGCGCGCGTGACCCCGAAAGCCTGGTTCGCATCACCGAGCGCAACGTCCGAGAGACCGCGCTTTCTCGCCTGGAGCGCGAGGATTCGCTCCTCGACCGTGTCCTTCGCCACCATCCGATAAACCATGACGGGGCGTTCCTGACCGATCCGGTGCGCACGGTCCGCCGCCTGGTCCTCGACGGCGGGATTCCACCAGGGATCCACCAGGAAGACGTGATCGGCGGCGGTGAGGTTCAGACCCGTGCCACCCGCCTTGAGCGATACCAGCATGACCGGAGGTCCATCCAACCCCTGGAAGGTCACGATCACGCCCTGGCGGTCCCGCGTCGAGCCGTCGAGACGCGTGAAGCGTATGCCTGCACGTTCGAGATGCGGCTCGATCAGGTCGAGCAAGCTCGTCCACTGCGAGAACACGAGCGCCTTGTGGCCGTCGGCGGCCACCTCCTCGAGTGCGTCGACCAGGCGCTCGACCTTCGAGGACGTTTCGGCATGCTGACCGGGCACCAGCCTCGGATGGCACGCGGCCTGTCGAAGCCGCAGCAATGCCTCCAGGGCGGCGAGAACGCCGCCACCTTGCGCGAGCTTTTCGGCGACCTCCTTCTTCGTCGCGACCCGGACGGCGTCGTAGACGGCACGCTCTGCGTCGTCGAGCTCGACGTGAAGCACGGAGTCCGTACGAGGCGGTAGCTCGGGGACGACGTCTCTCTTCATGCGCCGCAGCACGAACGGCTTGATCTTCGCGCGCAGACGCCGAGCCGCCTCGGCGTTGCCGTTTCCGATGGGATTCGCATACCGCTCCTGGAAATCACTCTTTCTGCCGAGCAGTCCGGGGTTCGCGAAATTCATCACGCTCCAGAGTTCCTCGAGCCGATTTTCCACGGGGGTGCCGCTCAACGCCACGCGAAAGGCGCCAGGGATCTCGAACGCCGCCTTCGCCGTCTGACTTCCGGCGTTCTTGATGGCCTGTGCTTCGTCGAGCACGACGATGTCCCATGGTTCGCGCGCCAGCCGAGCCGCGTCGAGCCTGAGAACAGCGTAGGTCGTCAGAGTGACGGCCGCGGCGTCATCGAGTTCGCGCGCGGGGCCATGATAGATGACGGTGCGCAAGCCGGGTCGGAATCGCGCAATCTCTTCGGCCCAGTTGTATACGACACTCTTCGGACAGACGACGAGCGCGCGCCCCTCGAGCACGCAGATGGTTTGCAGCGTCTTGCCGAGACCCATGTCGTCCGCCAGCACCGCCCCGAGGCCCGCGCCCCGAAGGAACGCGAGCCAATCCACGCCGTGCACCTGGTAAGCCCTCAGGTTTGCGTTGACGCCGGAAGGCAACGACGCTCGCGGGATCCCGACGAACCCCTCCAGAAGAGGTGCAAGCTTGGCGATCGCGAACGGCTTCGGCTCGTTCAGTTCATCGCAGAGGGCCGCGAGCTCGGGAAGAGCGGCGGTCGCCAGATTCTTCTCCGCATCACGCGCCGAGAAAAGATCGACCACTCGATGCGCGTGGAGTTCGAGCCAGTTCGACGGCAAGGGGGCCCATCCACCGCCCACGAGCGGGACCAGTTCGAGCCCATCGCGAAATGCTTGAAGAACGGCCGCCGCTTCGGCCCGAGGGGGGTCTCCCACCTGCCCCGGTTCTGGCTCGCACTCGAATATCACGTCGAAGCGACCGTCCTCGAGATCGAGCCTCGGGATGAGATTGCGTTTCTGGACGAGCGCAGCTCGTCCGTCGTCTCCTCGTCCCTTCTGGAACGCACGCAGCTTCGTCGCAAAACGAGTCGCATCCTGGCCGTCGAGGTCCACGCGACGCCCGGGCACCAGGTTGAGTTCGTCGCGGAGCTTGGCGAGGATCTCGCGCTCTTCGTCGCGGCGGCGAACCGGCACTTGGTCCCCGAACGGAACCACCGAGTCGCCATCCACACGCGCGATGGGAGGATCACCGTAAACGAGGTTCGGCAAGACCGACAGCGTGTGGCCTCGATGGGACAGATCCAGCTCGATGCGCGGGCGCGCGTCGGCGCTGGCCCGCGGCAGGCGCTTCGTCGCGAGCGTGACCACGACACGATTCTCAAGTTCGGGCAGGACCTTCGTCACGAGGTCCGCTTCCTCCGGGCCGACGAACGTCCGCGACAGTGGCAGCCGTTCCAGCAGGTGCCCCGTCGTCGCGGTTTCTCCGAGGGGCCGCAGCACGTCTCCGCACCGCGCGACGCCCATCGCGATGACTTCGGAGATGTCCGGGTGGCGCTCGATCCTCAGACTGAATCCCCCCTTGTCGGCGTCCTCCACGACGGCGCGTGGGAAAATTGCCTCACCGGAGACCTTCACCGCCGTCCCCTGGAATCGGACCTCGTCATTATTCGACAGCGCGGCGAACAGAGCCGCAACCGCCGAAACGGGAACGACCTCGCGAGGCGGCACGCCGAGCAGCCGTTCCACGGATAGGTCGTCGTGCGTCGGGGTCAGGCCCGCAGGAAGCCGCCCGCGTGCGAGGTCCGACGCCAGGCTCCCCGTGAGACGCTCTTCGCGCTCCCCGTCGTAAACGATGAACCGTGTCAGCGTGAGCACACGCTCCTTCTTCAGCAGCCGGTACCGGATCTTCGGTGGTTGCGCGCCGGTCGGCGGACGGATGCCGCCGTCCGCCTCGGTCCGCTCCGCGGTTCGGTTGCTCGCGAAAATCGCCGCAGCGGCGACGTGCGCGCAGGGATCCACCTTCCCGCCACAGTCGCATGACCACTCGTGCTCCTCGACGAACAGAGTGACCGTGGGTGCAATCACGTGGCCGCGCGCGCGGACCCGCATCGTCATCTCGGACGAGGTCGCGGAGACACGCGTCACGAGCTCCTGGCGGGCTAGCTTAACGCCTTCGGACCAGAGACCGGGCAAGCTCGCCTTTCGAATGGTCTCGAGGAGTTCCAGCATGAAAGTCGAGCGCGTGTCCTAGCGCATCCAAGGTCGATTGGCGACGAGGGAGGCGCCGGACGAAGGGCGTCACCGGCCCGCGGTCTCGGCGCCATCCCGAGGTGCGTAGCGAAGAACCCGCACTTTCTCCATCGTGACGAGCGCCCCGCGAGGGAGCATTTCGTCGAGAATGGGCAGGAGTTTTTGCACGTGCTCGTCGTCCTCGACGACCTCGATGACCACGGGGAGGTCCCCGGAAAGGTCGACCAGGTGCGCCGTGCGGACGATGCTGCGCGCGCCGAACCCGGCGACGCCATGCAGCACGGTCGCCCCCGCGAATCCCTCCCGCCGGAGTCGCTCGATGAGGGCCCAATCGAGCGCCTGGTGATGCCACTTGTCCGCATCACCCACGAAGATGCGTATCAAGGTCCGTTCGCCATCGAGAACTCGCATGAGAAGCTCCTCTCCAATTTTCTCAGACGCCGAGCAGACGCCTCGCCGCAGCGAAACCGAGAAGCCCCGCCATGAGGCAGGCTCCCGTCGTGACCGTGAAATTGAGAACACCGCTGAGCCACGCCCGCTCCTGCAGAAACCGCGTCGTCTCGTAGTTGAAGCTCGAATAGGTCGTGAGCCCCCCCATGAACCCCGTGGTCAGTGCAAGCCGGAGGGTCGGCGGGACGAGGCCCGTCGTGAGAGACCCTTCCATGACCGCGGCGATCAGGAAACAACCAGTCACGTTGACCGCCAGTGTGCCGTATGGAAAACCCGTCCCCAGCGACCGCGCGGCCCACAGTCCAACGAGATAGCGAGTACCCGTCCCGAGCGCACCGGCGAGGCAAATCCAAAACAGCCGACCCATTCGTCACCCTTCCTTCAGGCGCTGACTTTGCTGACACGACGGACGCTCAGCCAGATCATGAGGACCGCGAACACGGCCAGTGCGGCGAGGTGAGGGACCATCTCGATCGGGCCGGCATCGCGCAACACGATCCCTCGCATGATCGCGACCATGTGGGTAGTCGGAAGCAACTGGCCGATGACCTGGAAAATGATGGGCATTCCGCTCAAGGGGAACAGGTACCCGGAAAGGATGCGCGCCGGAGTGTGTAGACCCGGTGAAGGGCAGCGGACCTGACACGTGAGTCACCTCGGGTTGGCTGTCGAGTGAGGGGACGACGCACAGTCCTCGGCGTCTTCGCGGCCGGAGGTGGGCCAGAGCTCGGCGAGGATCTCCGCCCAATCCGGCTCGGTCCCGGAGTCCATCGCAGCAACGAACAGCGCCTGTTTCGTCGGAAAGCGTCGAAACACCGTCGCTTCCCCGACGCCGCAGCGCACCGCCACTTCCTCGACCGTCGCGGTTCAGGAAGACCGCGCGGGCAGCGGCATGCACCTCTTCATCCGTAATGCTCCGAGGGCGTGCCATTACGGAGCAGTTACGTAGTCTTTGGCGAGGTCAACGTGATTTGACGAGCCCAAACCGGTTCGTCAGAAGGCGAAAATTCGCTTGGGCTTGATTTCGACCTGCGGGAACGCGCGTCGCATCGCGATTGAGCGAAAAGGGTGAATAATCGCCGACCGTTCCGCTGAAACTAGGATACTCAATCGGAGCGCGCGTCCGGACGCGCGCAGAAGTAGTGAACCCGATGAGATACTCGATCGCCGTTACGCTTCTCGGAGCATCCGCTCTATCCCTGATCGGCTGCGGGAGCACCTCACGAACGGGTGTAGGCACCGCGGCAAACACCGAGGACTCGGGAACGAATCCTTGCGGCATTCATTCGGCCTACGAGGGCGACGACCTTTGCATCCTCCCCCCGGACCCCGAAGCAGGCATCCAGCTCCATGTCGGTCCCACGAATTACGACGATCCGGACGACGTCGCGCCTTACCTGCTCGCGCCGAGCACGGAGAATGTCCTCTGCTACCGCACCCCGATTTCACAATCGGGCTTCTATTATCTGAAACAGCAAAACCGGATGCGCCCGAGCTCCCATCACATGCTGATCTTCGTCGACGGCGCGAGCGCCCAGGACGCGGGTACAGGCGCCCAGGACGGGGTGCTGGTGCCGGATGGATGTGACGTCGCGACGTCGGTAGGTTCGATACCCGGTTCGCAGACCACGTCACGGGACTTCCCGAACCAGCTTGGGCCCGAGGATCAGGGGCTCGGCCGGTACCTGCCGCAATCGACGACTGCCGATTTTCAGTTGCACTACATCAACACGACCACGGAGCCCGTGCTCCGCGAAGCCTGGGTGAACCTCTATCGGGAAGATGCGAGCGCCGTCACGCAGCACCTGCAGAGCATCTTCATGGTCGGCGACCTCACGGTCGACATTCCCGCGCATACGGAAGCCACGACGACACTGGATGTAGCTCCGACGCTTGCTTCCGCGACGCGCGTCTTCGAGCTCAACGCCCACATGCATGCGCACTCGCAGAGCATGACCGTCTGGCTCGAGCACGCCGGCGCCGAACAGATCATCTATCAGTCGTTCAACTGGGAGGACCCTTACGAGAACACGTTCAACACGGTCGTGACGAATCCGACTCCCGATCCGAAATCGAACCGGGATGGCGGCATTTCCGGGCTTCTCTACCTGCAGCCCGGGGATTCGCTTCGCTGGGCGTGCGACGTGAACAATACCCTCGATACGACGATCCACTTCGCGAACGACGCGCTCACCGCGGAGATGTGCATGATCATCGGGTCGTACATTTCACCGACACCAGGATTGCTGGCGGGGTTCTGCGCGAACGGAGCCTGTCAGACGGGCCTCGGCGCGCAGTCAAAATAGCGGCTCGGGGATTTCTCGGACCCGGACCAAAAAAGTAGTGCTACGGTCCGCGCCCGTAAAAGATGCGCTACTTCGTTCGGATCGAAGAAACGGAACACGTGGTGGACGTCGCCGAGCTCCCCGGCGGCGGTCTCGACGTTCGACTCCTGCCGGCTGCGGGTGACGGCCCGGGCTCGCCACTCGACGTTCGCGTGAGCGGACCGGGCGGCCCGCTCACCGTCAACATCGGTGGTCGAGTGTTCGACCTCGTCGTGGACGGCGCGGCGCCGACATTGTCCATATTCGCCAGCGGCCGCCGAGCATCGGTCAACGTGGAGAGCGCGCGCCAGCGCGCGACCGCCAGCGTCCGCTCCGGCGGCAAGGCCGGACGCTCGGGCCTCGTGTTGTCTCCCATGCCGGGCAAGGTCGTGAAGGTTCTCGTGAAAGAAGGGGACGAGGTCGACGCCGGACGTCCGCTCGTCGTCGTCGAAGCCATGAAGATGGAGAACGAGCTCGTCGCGGAATCTGCCGGCACCGTGAAGAAGGTCTACGTGCAGCCCGGCGACGCCGTCGAAGGCGGCGCAAAGCTGATCTCCATCGGTTGAGTCAGCGCATCGCGGGAATCGTCCTGATGCGCCTGCGGTAAGCCTTGAACCGGGCAACCAGCGCATCGAGTCGCGGATCGTGGGCGAGATCGTGCATTTCCTTCGGGTCGCGTTCGAGATCGTAGAAGCCGAGGAGGCGTCCGTTCGTGGCTGTGAGCTTCAGCCATCCGTCGATGAACGCTTGTCGCTCGTCGTTGTAGGGGCCCGCGCTCATGTCGACGAGCACCGGTCTCGGGATCGGTGCGACGTCCGGGTCGACGATGTCCGGCAGGAGAGAAACCCCCGAAACGAAATCCGCACCAACACCAGAAGGCGGCGACTGTCGGAAGAGGTCGAGGATCGTGGGGACGAGATCCACGGCGCTCCTCGGTGTTGCGACCCGATGTCCTGGGACTCCCGGGACGTAAATCACCAGAGGGACGTGGATGAGCTCTTCCCAGAGCTCGTGGCCGTGACGAATGAGGCCATGTTCGCCGAATGCTTCTCCGTGGTCGCTCGTGATGACGATGGCGGTGCGATCGCGAAAGGGCGCTTTCGAGACGAAGTCGAACAGGCGCCCGAGCTGATGATCGACGAACGCGATTTCGCCGTCGTAAAGATCGCGGCTCTTCGAACCAAAGTCGAAGTCACGATGCGGCATGTACTCCGCGTGCGGATCCAGGTAGTGCATCCAGAAATAGAAAGGTCGCCCCACGTTCTCCGGCCTTTCCAGCAGACGGATCGCCGCATCCGTCAGCTTGTCGCCATTGATGGTGCGATCCCCTTCCATTTGCGGGACCCGCGGCTCAGCCGAGTAATCCGCATCGTCGAAGCCGCGTCCGAGCCCCGTGGCGGGCTCGAAGTACCAGTGGCCCTGGGCGGTCAGGGTGCGAATCCCCGACCGTTGCAGACGTTGTTGAACGAACGTCTCGTCCTTCGCAAACCGATCGAAATGGTCGAAGGTGCGATGGGTCTCGCTCGGGTACTTCCCGAGCAGAAGCGGACCCATGCTTTTGCCCGTATACGACGCGAGCGAGTACGCTCGTTCGAACACGGTGCTGCGACGGGCAAGCGCGTCGATGTTCGGCGAGACGGGACGTGGGTTGCCCGCAAACCCGAGATCGGCGCGCACGGTGTCGATCGTCACGAGGATCAGGTCGAGACCGTGCGGGAAATGTTCCGCCACCCAATCCGAACGCGTCGCGGGCGCGGCCTTCCGCTCCACGGCGACGGCCACGTCGTCCGCACCGGAGCAGTCTTCGTCGATGCCGTTTCCCGGTACGTCGTCGGCACCGGGATGAATCGCCGCGTCGCGATCGTTGCAATCGCCGCCGCCGAAGAACGGGCTCGCGCCGTCGTGGTCACGATCCGTGACCTTGCGTAGCATCGCGAGGGGGATGGCCGCGAATGGCGCGCCGCGTTCGATCGGTAGAGCCACGGCGCGGTCGTCGAGCCCTCGACGGGCGGCTCGGACCGTGAATAGCAGCGGGGTCAACGCCGCGAACGCCAGCAAGCTCCGAAAGCGGACGGTGACGGCCGCCCCGATCCCCGCCCCGGCCACGAGAACCAGCCCCAGAGCGACACCGCGAAGATCCAGCTCGTCGCGCTTCAGCACGCCGAGGATCCCGAAGAAGCCACCGTCGCCGTTCGTCGTCCCGAGGGCGACGCCGAGCGACAGGGCGCCGGCGGCGGCGAGGATCGCCACGACTGCCACCAGGAGCAACATGCGGTCTGCTCTCTGTGCCACGAGCGCCGTCATCGAGTTCACCGCCGACACGGCCGTCCCCACAATCGCCAGGGTCGCGAACGCGAGCACGGCACCGGCGAATCGCGCGGGAAGCGCCGCAACGAAAGTTTGGCGCGCGACGTGCGCCACGGCGACGACGGCGAGGAGCGCGGACCACATCACGGCTGCGAGCGTCGCGAAGAGGCGAGCCCGCGCCTTGGGCTCCCCGAGCGAGACGCGCAGGTCTGCGGGGGATGGCAGGCCGCGCGGAAACGAAAACGAGAACACCGCCCCCATGCCGGCTCCGACGAGCAATGCGAACGGCGCCACGAGCCCTTCTTCCGCAGTGACGATGGCAAGCCGCGACGTGCTCGGGGAGGCGCCGAGACTCGCATAGTGCCCGTCGAGCACCGCGACGATCAACGATGCGGCTGCCGCACCTGCGAGAGCCCCGCAGAAGACCGGGCGCGAAGTCGGCGCGTCCGCTCCTCCTCGGCTCGCGGCGTCAGGACCTCCGTCGTGCATCGTCGTGGGCAGCGTGCGCGAGCGGGTGGCTACTGTCGTAGACGGCGAGCAGCCCTTCGAGGGACACGTGGGTGTAGCGCTGCGTCGTCGACAGACTGGTGTGCCCGAGCATCTCCTGGATCGCCCGGAGATCGGCGCCGCCTTCGAGCATGTGGGTCGCGCAGGAATGACGAAGCGCGTGCGGGTGGAGGTCCGGGCGCCCCACGAGCGCGCCGTACCGATGCACGAGCTTCTGGAGCCAGCGCACGCTCACGCGACGCCCGAGCCTCCCGACGAACAGCGCTTGGCCGTCGATTGCCTTCGTTCGTGGGTGCGAAAGCTCCGCGCGATGCTCGAGGTACACGGCGACGGCGTCTCTGGCCTTGGAGCCAAGAGGGACGACCCGTTCCTTCCGCCCCTTGCCGAGCACGCGAACACTCTCGTCTCCGAACGATACGGCGCAGATGTCGAGCGCGACGAGCTCGCTCACCCGAAGACCGCATCCATACAAGAGCTCCAGCATGGCGACGTCGCGGAGCCGGTCCGGGGTCGTACCCAGATCTGGCGACGACGGCGCCTCCATCACTTGACCTGCAGTCTCGGCATTCAGGAATGCCGGCATCCGCCGCCTGACGCGCGGCGTCCCAACGAGATCCGTGGGACTCTCCGCGAGCCTCCCATTTCGAACCAGATCCCGAAAGAAAGCGCGCGTGGCGGCGAGTTTCCTTGCGACGCTTGCCGCGGAGCGGTCCTTCGCGAGATCGCCGAGCCAGCCGCGAATGACGAGCTTGGTGACGTCTTTCGGAGTCGCCGTACCTGACGTGACGCCTCGTGTGAATTCAGCCAGCTGACCGAGATCCCGCAAGTAAGCCTCGACAGTTCGCGGGGATGCACGTCGCTCGAGGAGCAGGTAGTCGCCGAACTCGGCCACGGCGCGCCCGAGATCGTCCGGTCCTTTCGAGTCCATGAGGTCAGCTTTACGCCCGGTAGACCGCCCAGGTAAAGCAAGCGACGCCCGCGAGGGCCACCAACCCCGAAACCGCGAGTCCACGCAGGGAGATGCGACCGGTCCGGGACACCCCCCGAGTCGCAGCCAGACCGAGACCGCAGGCAAAGAGAGCAAAGCCCGCGGCCATCGCCAAAACCCAGGGCGCGCGGGGCGCCTCGTCTCTAGCAAGCAATCCTGCCGCACGCGAGCGGGCCGCTCCGTCACCACCAGTTACCGAGAGGCGCGCGAGGTTCGCGTTCGCTCGACCCAGATCGTCCGCACGCGGGGTGTCGAAGTGGCGTGTCTCCAGGGCGGCGGCGCGCACGGCACCCCACGCCTGGCGCGCGAGGGCGACGTTGCCCGTCGCCTCGGCGCCTTCGGCGATTGCCTCGAGCCGGGCATAAGCCAAGAGGACGTGAGGGGCTCCCGGCGCGTACAGAACCGCGGCGCGACGCGCGTAGAGGATCGACTCTCGCAGATCGCCCCTGTCGAAGGCCGCGTTGCTCTTGTCGAGCGTCGCTTCTCCTTCGGCGATGACGTGGGCGGTGAGTGCAGCAAGGGTCAACACGCCGAGCAACAGGCCGAAGGCGGCGCGACGTAACCAGATCCCCGCTGGGCTCATAGGAAATCACGACGCCGAAAGACGAGACTCGAGACGGCGAGGAGCCCCGCGCTCCACGCAATCGTCTGTACCATCGCGAGCAGCAGATAATGACCCAGGGAGACGTCCGCCGCCTCTCCCGTCAGCAGCGTCCTCGGGGGCACGTAGAGCATCAGGTTCGGCACGATCTTCGAAAGGGCGGAGGCGAGGGCGTGAATGGTTGGACCGAAATAACGCACTGGAAGTCGGGCGAGGGTGTCGGCAGAACGCCCGACGATGAACACGCCGAAAGTGAAGATCGCGGTGAGAAAAGGCGACGAGAATGACGCAAATACGGTCGCGATGCCGGTCACGATGGCCACTTCGCCCATTGCCAGAAGGGCCGCCCCGACGATGACTCGACGATCGTCCACGGCGCCGTGCGAAACGAACCACCCGAGACACCCTAGTGCGAGCGCCCACGGGATCGGTAGATAAGTGCGGGCCCGCGGCAAACGCCAGGCCAGGGCGACTGCAATGGCGACGCTCCCGAACAGAATCCCCAGGACGACCGCGAAGGACGTCCCCGAGATCGCCCCGATCGCCAGGAGCAGCACCGCGGAATTGGCGGCAACGAACACGAGCAACGTGCACAGCGTGCCGAGGTACTTGCCCACGAGATATTCCGTGCGCCGTATTGGTCGAGCCAGGATGGGGAAGATGGTCTTGAGTTCGAGCTCGCGGTGGAGCGACGTGGCGCCCAGAACGATCGCGACGACGACACCGTAGAGCGAGACGCTCGCCGCTCCGAGATCGCTGACGACGCGCAACGAGCTCCTGAGTGCAAACTCTCCGACCACCAGGCAATACGCCGCGGTGACGAGCGAGAGGGCGAACAGCCCGTGGAGCACGCGGGCCCGCACCGCCTCACGGTAAGTGTTCAAAGCGACGACGCCGATGCGAGTGAACATGACGAGCGACCCGGAGATTACCGCGAAATGGGGCTCCGTCGACCTCGCAAAACAGCAAGTGTGTTGCCGCGCTTCACGGCGACACGACGTAAGCGTCGAGCTTCCACGCGCCCGAACTCTGGTCGTATCCGTCGACCTGAATCCAATAATCTCCCGGGGAGAGCGTCATGTCCACGTACGGACCATCGCGCACGTAGCCCGCCGAACAACCACCCACCACCTCCGTTCCCGGGCACGTCGTCCCGGAGCGAACATCGATGATGGCCGAGTACGCGCTCCCCTCGCCGCTCAAGACCACGCGGCGTGTCGAGGCGAGGTGCAGGTGAAGCATCTGATCGGGAGATCCGCCTACCCCGCCGACGTCGCAACTCGCCGTGAAGTCATCGGTCGCGTTGGCGGTGTTACCCTCGAACAGGCCTCCTATCGACGGGATCTCCGTCGCGGTGGCGCAGGCGTCCGAGAACGGCACCAGCGTGGTTGGCGCGGGCAGTCGCACGAAGGCGGTGACGGTCGTCGGATCGGCGAGCGTCGTTTCGTCGATCACGCGGTACGAGCCCGCGGGGACGTCGCGTGCAGTCGCGCGAGCGAGGGTCGAGTCGCTCGATGCGCACGCCAGCAGGGGCAAGCTGCAAGCCGCGTCGGCGAGGCTCACCCATCCCTGGTCCGAGTCCGCGACGGTTTGAATCACCAGCACGTCCGACGCGGACGTCAGGGTGAGCGCGTAAGCCGCGTCGGGGGTGCCGACCGAGCAGCCAAGCTGGATGTCATCTACGTGGTCCGCGAGATCGACGACCATCGTCGTATCGGGCGGAAGCGTGGGGGAACCGACGCAGTTCTCATCGGCGGGTGGCGACGTCGGCGGCGCCGTCTCGAGGAGGACGTCCGTGTCGCTGGGCCCGGTCGACCCGACGTCCACGAAGTACTGCCCCGCGGGAAGTGCCCGCTCGAAGAGCATTGCGTTCGCGCTCGTGTGACAGTCGATTTCCTCGCCGCAGGTCCCGCCCCGGAGCGAGAGAACCGGGACTCCGTAGTCGTCCTTGGCCGTCGCGAAGAGACGAACGTCGCTCGGCGCGGTGAGCGTGAAGGTGTAAACGAGGTCGCCATAGATCGGGCCGCAAGCGGTCGCCAGATCCGGCAGAGCAGACGTCAGATCGGCGTCGGCATGTACACCTGGCGTGAGCGGGAGCGCCGTGCCACACGTCTCGTTGGTCGGTGCACTCTCCGGGGCGACATAGTCGACGCTCAACGTCACCGAAGCGGCAGAGTCCGTGAATAGATAAACGGAATACGACCCCGGCGACAGTCCGCGAAGCCGAAGTCGTGCCACGCCTGCGGCTTCGGACCCGGAGCCGCACGCGAATTCGCTCGACGGATCCTCGCACCGGGTCACGGCGGCGAGCGCGAGATTGCCGCTGCCCGCGGCCACCAGGTCGACGTCCGTGACGGCGCCCTCTGGCACGTCAATCGTGACCACCAGAACCTTGGTTCGAGGGTTCGTCGCGGCGCAGCTCGCAGAATAGTCGAGGCTCGCCCCGACGGGCGACACGACGAACGTGCCGGGGGCCGTCACCACGAGCGGGCCGGCGCAGCTGTCGTAGAGTGGCGAGACGCAGGGCTGCTCGTCGATCTGTCCATTGCAGTTGTCGTCGATCCCGTTTCCGCAGATCTCCTTCGCTTTGCTCGAGACGTTCGGGTTCGCGTCATCGCAATCGCCGCCCCCGGGACAGTTCCCATCGGGATCGCCATCCCCGTCTGCGTCGCGAACAGTATGGGTGCACTGGTGCGTCGCTTCGACGCACGCGTCGATGGTGCACGCCGTCCCGTCCGAACACGATACGGCGTCGCCTGGCCGGCACCCTATCCCCGAAAGACACCGTTCGATGCCGTCGCAATAGATTCCGTCGTCGCAGGCGGCATCGTCCGGCGAGAAATGACAATGTCCCCGGATGGGATCGCACACGTCGTGAGTGCAGGCGATGGTGTCGTCACATTCACCGTCGTCCAGGCACGGACCGCCCCATTCAGCCGCGTTCCCGGCGTCGATCTCGCCGGCGTCCGCGATGACCGTTCCACCGGAGTCGGGCACCACCGGGGTGATCGTCGAGCGCTCGGCCTCAGCATCTCGGACCGACACGAACGGGCTCGAGGAATCCGAGTGGCCGCACCCCGAGACGGACGCGAGCAGCAAAAGCCCGATCGGAGTGATTCGCACGGTCGAAGAACCTATGCGGGACAGTCGGTGCTTCGGCAAGGACAAGGGAACGCGGGGGGCGGGCGATAGCGAAGGCGCCAAGGAAAGAGCCCTGCCTGGCCGTGGCGGGCGGAGGACGAGAACCCGGTCGAGATTAAAACTTTGGCGGGCGCGCGCCGGAAAATGGCATATTGAGAAGGTCGTGACGATGGGACGCCTCACTCGCCAGGAGCTTGGATGGCTCCTTGCACAGGAGGCGCGAGGGGCCGCGCGAATCCTGCGGCAGGACGTGACGCTTCGGTCACAGCCTCCGCCCTTGGCGGACATCGCGCCCGCTATGTCGTCCGAGTCCGATCTCCGGGTGGAGACGACGCTGAATGTTCTGGACGATGCCATCGGGATGTTGAGCGAACTCGAGGGGGGGCCGGCGAGCCGCGCTCAGTCCCGGCGCGGCCGGATCGATCTAGCGGCGCTGCTCTGGGAATTCGCGCCCATCGCAAGTATTTCGATCGAGCCGGGCGCCGGAACGGAAGTGTTCGGAGAGGAGGGTGAACTGCGGCGCATGCTGCACGTCCTCGTGAGTCAGACTCACTTCGGCAGCACTCACGATGCCGCCGTGGCGCCCGTGCGGATTCGAAGGCAAGCGGACTGGATCCGCATCAGCGTGAACCTCGGACCCGACGTATCCGCCAACACGGATCTCGAGCGCAGATGGCTGAGCCGGATGGCGACGCGGATGGGCGGTCGTCTCGAACTCGAGGGCGGCACGATGTCGCTGATCTTGCCCGCCGACGCCTCGAACGATCAGAGCGAGGTCGCGGACCTTCGGAAGGAGTTGGTTCAGGCGCAGCAGCTCGGGGAAGCGTACGCTCGAGAGCTTGCGACGGCCTTCGCCGCCGGGCAGACACCGGAGCCCGAGGTCGTTCGGGATCATCGCGACGTGGGCCTCCGCCGCTTCGAGCTGCTCGTATCGCTGGCTTCGGCTCTGCATCGCTCGCTCGCGCCCATTTTTCACGCTCTCGAGGGTGACGCCCGGACGAACCCGGGGCCTCTCGCAACAGGGTTTGCTCTCCTCGGCGAGCTCGGTCGAATCGCGAGTTGCCCGACGACCGAGACACCGGAACGCGTGGACGTCGCGCGGACGGCGCGAGAGGTCGCCACCGACGCCGAAGCGCGGGCGTCGCGTCACGACGTGACGTTCCAGTTGACGACCCCCGCCCAGCTCTCGATCGCGTCGCGACCGCGCGCACTCTCGCTTCTGCTCCGAGCGCTGCTGGAGCACGCGATCGCCGCGACGCCAAAGGGCGGAACGGTTCGGATGTTCGTCACGGACGAGAACGGCGCGGTGAAAGTTGCCGTGGCTGACGGCGGACCGGCGGTCCCGAGCGCGGCGTCCGCCGACCTCCTGGAGCACCGGATCGACCCTGCCTCCCTCGGGCGGCCGCCGGGTTTCGGCTTGCTCGTAGCCCAGGTTTCCGCGACGTACCTCGGGTTCATCGTGGAGTTCGCCGACAGCGCCGAAGCGACCACGGCGGTCGTCCGTCTGCGACCACTCTGAGGGCCGCCTTCCGAGCAGCCCCAGCGCGGGGACCCCGCAGATCGCGGAGGACCGAGACGCACGGTCCCGGACGATGCTAACCTGAGAGTGATGCGGATTCTCGTGGTCGAAGACCAGGACTCAATCCGGCGGATGATCGAGGCGCTCGTGGGTGCCCGCGGCTACCAGGTCACCGCCGTCAGCACCGGAACCAAGGCGATCGACGTCGCGTTGACGGACCCGCCGGACATGGTGTTGCTCGATCTCATGATCCCGGGTTACGACGGCTTCGAAGTTTGCCGCCGACTTCGTGGTGACCCCGCGACGCAGATGGTTCCCGTCTTGATCATCAGCGCCCTGGACGATGCCGAATCGCGAGCAAAGGCGGCGGAAGCCGGAGCCACCGCGTATTACACGAAGCCTTTCAGCCCGATGGCGCTGCTCAAGGAAATTGACCGCCTGACGGAAGGGCGCAGCCCGGACAAGCGCACAGTCTAGACGCGCGGGCCGGCTAGCATTGCCTTGGCCCGGTGCTCGGCGGCTTCGATGATGCCTTTGGCTTCGACGTCGGGGATACGTAGCTTCTTGCACAACCCATCGAGCATCTTTCTCTCTGCTTCCCCGAAGTCACCGTCCGCGTTCGCGATGAGAACGGCGTGCTGCAGCAACACCCGCCGGTCGTCATAGCTGAGCTCCGTGACGGGAACGTCGTCGAGGGTACGCTCCGTGGAAGCATACACGCGGATCTCGTGCCGCTCGCTAGCGGTGGCGTCGAATGCCTGGAGCAGCGCTTCGATGACCTCGCTCTCCGCCTCCGCAACGTGACCGTCCGCCCACGCAACGGTCACCAGGCCCTTGATCATTGCCAAATCCTGATCGTGCATGGCGTCGACGGTCCCACACTCTCGTCGGGTGTCAACGAGGGAGCGTTGCCCCAGCCACGCCGGGGAGAGACGACGGTGGCTCAGGCGTCGCTCCGACCTCCGCCATCCGCTTCAATTCTCGGGAAAGCTCCAGCAACGTCCGGGACTCGGCCACCTCGAAGCCTGCTACCAGCGCCGCTACGTCGCTCTTCCGCGGCCGGTACGGCGGGCATGGCTCCTGGGCGACCACGGCGAGCGCCTCCGCCAACGGCAGGCATGGCTCCTGGGCGACCACGGCGAGCGCCTCCGCCAACGGCAGGCATGGCTCCTGGGCGACCACGGCGAGCGCCTCCGCCGACGAAGGACCCTCTGGCTCCACCGCGGCGGGGAAGAACGCCACATTCCCCGCCTGCGCCCGCGGTACCTCCGTGTTCGACAGGTCGGGATACGCAATCGCGGGGTCCGCGCTCACGACACCGGAGGTAACGAGCGACGAGCACTCCGTCGTTGCGGGAATGAACGCGGGCTCCGCTGCCGTCTCACCATCGGCGACAAGGTCGGGTGCCGGCGTCACGTCGAACTCGACCGGCACTGCCCGGTCGGTGTCGTGCTCCGCGGGCTCGAGCACGACCAGCGCGGACGGAACCAGGGGCGCGACGGTCGTCCATGTGCCGAGAAACGGCGTCGCATCAACCCTCCCGGCGACCCACATCGGCTCGGACACGTGCTCCGGGACCTGCTGCCGCGGCTCGAAGGACGCCAACGCCGGCACGATTGGCGTCAGCGTCGCCTGCTCCGGTGCGAGAACCGCCGGCGGTTGGTTCGCGGGCGCGCGGACCGGCGGCGGAGAGACGACCTCGCGCGTCGGTTCGGCGACAGGTTGCTCGGATAGCTTTCCGGAAGCCTTCGCGCGGACCGCGTCGCGATGCAGTCGCGAAAGGGCCCGGCGGGCAGCCGCACGATTCACGGGAATGAGAGCCGCCTCGATCTCACCCGAAAGTCGGAGGAGCCCGCGTGGCTCTTTGGCGTCCGCGGCGCGCTGGAGCGCGGGTACCCGAACCGATGACAGCCCGAGAAGCTGCGCGAGAAGGGCGCGGAGATCGGCCTCGAGCTCGGCCGCTGACCCCTCCCCGAGGCGCTCGACGGTGACGGATCCATCCTCACCGACGAGCACGGCACCCAGGCGGCCCATCGACCCGGCGAGCTGGTCAGCGGCCGCAAGCACGAAGTAGCCCGCTGTCTCCGCCGTCACCGCGGCCAGCCCCGCACAGGCGGCGTTCGATAAATCCTTGACCGTGACCCGCATGACGCTGCGCCCACCTCCATAACGACACGGAGCCCGTCCGGGCAAACACCTTGCGGAACCGCCCGGACGCGGCACCCGGGTCCCCTGTTGTTCAACGCGGAGGGGCGCACCTTGCTATAGTCCCGCGCGATGCGCGCCTGCCCGCGCTGCGGCACCCCGAATCCGGACGGCACGACCGCTTGTGTCGCGTGCGGCTCGACCCTGGACGTCCCACCCCGGCCGGCCGCGGGTGGGTTCAAACAGACGATGCTCGGAATACCGCCGTCAGCGGCCGCGCCGATTCCTGGGTCGCCCGACCGCGGCCAGGCGCCGCCACTGGCGCGGATGGGCACTATCATTGGCCTTCAGAGTCCAGTGGCTGTCGGTCCGCCCGCGTCCGCGCTGCCCCACGAGCCGCCATCGGCACCGGCGGCCCCCGCATATCAAGCACCTGCCTCGTCGAGTCTGAAGCAAACGATGCTCGGTTATGCGCCAGCGGCCGGATTCGGGGAAAGGGGGCACGCGGCGCCTCCGGCGCCGGCGACGCAACCGAGCCCTGCCCTCGCGGCGCACGGCGCACCTCGATTCGAGGACCCGGCGCCTCCGTACGCTGCCCCGCAACCTGTCGTTGCCACCCCATTCATCGGCAGTGATGCCTCCGCGGGCCCGCCACGGGCGGGACTGAAGATGCACACCATGCTCGGAGTCGCGCGCCCCGGAATCGCTCCACTCCACGCGGGACAACCCGAGCCGCCGCCTCCACCCGTCGCCCCCCCACCCGAGCTCGTTCATCGACCGCCAATCGACGAGCCTCGAACCTTCGACGACGAGCCCCCCGCGCCCAGACGACCGGGACTGCCGAGGGGGGCCGTGGTGCTCACGGCCGTGTCGGCTCTACTGGCCGTGACCGCCGGGGTAGTCGCATTCCTCTGGCAGTCCCCTCGCCCGATTCACGCCGAGGTAACGCTGGACGACCGCGGGATCGAGGCGCTGTCACTCACCTGCGATGACTGCGCCGACGGAACGACGGTCTCGATCGGTTCGAACCACGCCACTTTCAAGGCGAAGAAGGCATCGCTCGGTCTCTCCAAGGCGCTCGATGTCGGCAAGAACGAAGTCGTCGTGGACGTGCAGCGCCCGGGCATCGGCAGAGATGAAGACGTCACCCTCTCGGTTCCGGTAGATTACCTGGTGCGAGGCGTGCTCACGTCGCTCGCCGAGGACCCGCCCAAACTCAAGGTCGCGGTGCAGGCCGTGCCCGGCGCAGCGGTGGTCGTTGACGGTCACGCCGTGACGCTCGACGCGATCGGCAAGGGCGAATACAGCGTCGACGTGTCCCACGACCTCGAGGGGCCCGCGGACACGATTCTGCCATTCGAGCGCAAGTTCCCATACACGGTCACGCCGCCGGGAGGCGCCGCGCAGCAGGGCGACGTGACTCTGAGATTCGGGATCGTTCCGCTTCGAATCGATGCGCCCGGTGACGGCATCATCGTCGACGGACAGACGTTCATGCTTAGCGGGCGAACGCTGAAAGACGGGCGCATCACGGTGAGCGGACGACCCATCACGGTGGACGCGGAGGGACGCTTCGCGCAGCTGATGAACGTCTCTTCGATCGGAGCAACGACCATCGTCGTCCGGGCCGAGGCGAAGGATCACGCGCCGCGACTGGTGCGTGTCGGTGTCCAGCGTGTCGCAAGCTTGCGGGACGAAGCGACCGTCTTTCGACAATCGGCGACGGAGCGATACGACGGCATCGCTTCGGCAGACGCGAGCAAAGGGATGGCCGTCGCGCTCGACGGTGAAGTGGTCGAGTCGCGCCTGGACGGCGAGATGACGGTGTTGCTCCTCGACGTGAAGAAGGGTTGCCCGAGCGCGCCCTGTCTGGCGAAAGTCGTCTACGGGGGCAGGTTCGACGCCAAGCGCGGCGCGCTCCTCGGCGCGTACGGTCACGTGGATGGCTCGGTCGACGGCCCTCGGACGGGACAGCGAATTCCACAGATCGCCGCGGAGTTCTTGCTCCCGGATGCCGGAAAGAAGAAGCGCTAGCGTCCACGAGGAGGCGGCTGGCTGACGCTGGGCGACGACCAGCTCGGAGAAATCGAGCTCTGGAGGCGCAGGTAGCTGGCGCGCGGCTGCCCCTTGATTATACTCGTTGCCGGACCGATATGGTCCCAGCTCAAACGCCATGATCTCCATCACCAAACTCGCCGCGGAAAAGGTTCACGAAATAGCCAGCTCGGAAGGCCTGGTCGGCCAGGGGCTGCGCCTTCGCGTCATCGGCGGAGGGTGCGCCGGCTTCCAGTACGACCTGTACTTCGAAGAGGCGCCGACGGAGATGGATGAGCAATTCGAGTCGAACGGCGTTCCGCTGTTCGTGGACCCGTTGAGCTACCAGTACCTGGATGGGACGGAGATCGACTATGTCGACGGCCCGCACGGCTCCGGCTTCAAGTTCGGGAACCCGAACATAACCAGCACCTGCGGTTGCGGTTCGTCTTTCAACGTTTGATCCGAGCCCGCGCAACCATTTGGCCATCGGGCGCGTACTGTATGTGACGGGACCGACTTGGTCCGGTCATGACCGTACGTGGCGGCCGTCTCCGAAGCGGGCGGCCGAAAAGGCATCCCATGGCATACGAAGCGGATCCGTCCATCTCTCGATACATCGCGATGGTGCAATCCTTCCCGCAGCTCAGCCGCGAGGACGAGCTGGCGCTCGCAAAGGCATGGACCGACCGGGGAGACGAGGCCGCCGCGGACAAGCTGGTTCGCGCGCACCTTCGCTACGTAGTCGCGATCGCCCTGAAGTATCGCCGCTACGGCGTTCCGCTCTCCGAACTGATCGCCGAAGGAAATTTCGGTGTCGTTCACGCGCTGAAGAAGTTTCAGCCTGACCGCGGCAATCGATTCGTCACCTACGCAGCTTACTGGATTCGCGCCTACGTGCTCAATTATGTCATTCGGTCCTGGAGTCTCGTCGGTGCGGGCTCCGGCGCGCTCCGGTCGAAGATGTTTTTCCGGCTCCGACGCGAGAAGGTTCGTGTCCTGAACCTGGTCGGAGACGGAGAGGCTGCGGACGATCTGCTCGCCCAGCGGCTCGGGCTTTCCGTTGACCAAGTCCAGGCAATGTTGCGGCGGCTGGAGGCGCGGGACGTGTCTCTCGACGCGAAAGTGTTCGACGATTCGGGAACGGCCCTACTGGACACGCTGGCCGCTCCTGGGCAGGACCAGGAACAGGCGCTGGCCACACGCGGTCTCCGAGATCGTCTGAGGGACGCCGTGAAGGAAGCGGTGGAGGAGCTGGATGAGAGGGAACGCTTCATCGTCGAGCAGCGTCTGATGGCCGACCCGGAGGACGAGCTGAGTCTCGCGGAGCTCGGACGTCGCCTGGGCGTCTCGAGGGAACGCGCCCGCCAGCTCGAGGCGCGCGCGAAGAAAAAGCTGCGGGGAAGACTCGAAACGCTGGCCGAGGAAGAGGGGCAGCTGGCAAGCGACCGGCCCACGAGCTTCCAGGCGCCGGAGATCCCGAGCGCGCCGCTATCGAGCTGAACCGTTCCGACATCGAGTTGCCGGACAGCGTCGGCTCCTCTATGGTCCCGAACGCTGCGGTGGCTCAGGCGGTCGCTCGACTTCTTCGGGAGCCGAGAGGAAAGTCCGGGCTCCACAGGGCAGGATGCCGGGTAACTCCCGGTGAGGGTGACCTCGAGGAAAGTGCCACAGAAAATAGACCACCCGGGCGGCCCTGGCCGGTCGGGCAAGGGTGAAAAGGCGGGGTAAGAGCCCACCGCGCAGCCGGCAACGGTTGTGGCAAGGCAAACCCCATCCGGAGCAAGGCCATGTACAGGGGCGTCCGAGGGCTGCCCGCCCGAGCCCCAGGGTAGGCCGCATCAGGCGCGCGGCGACGCGCGTCGCAGAGGAATGATCGCTACCGCCGAGGCGGTACAGAACCCGGCTTACGAACTATCGCAGCGGGGCCGGCGAGGCGAAAGTCTCGCCGGCTTTTTCATTGCGCGGCGAAGACGAACGGCACCTGCGCGGTCGTGGTCCCGCTCGATCGCGGGAACCGCCAGCCGCGGACCTTCGATTCGATGCAGTGTGCGAGAGCGGGGTACCCCCTCGGATCGCCCGTCGTCGTCACGTCCTCGACGGATCCCGAGGCGCCGATCGTGATCGTTACTCCGACTCGCGCGGAGCTTGGCGCGTCGGGAGCCCGCGCGGAAAGCGCCGTATCCCAGCAGCCGCGACGCACGCTCGAGCTGAAGTTTGCGACGACACGCTGGATCGAATTGCCGTCGAGCTGCCCGCCAGGTGCGTTGCCCGGACTCGAAACGTCCGGGCCTTGCGGCGCCGGGCCGAGATTCCCGAGAGAACCCAGGCCGCCGAGCGTCGGCAGTCCCTTGCTGGCGACCGGCGTCGGGCCCGGCTCGGCCTTCGACGCCACACCGCTGGTTCGCTTCGTTCCCCCACCCGAAACCGTCGACTCTTCGATCGTCTTGGGATCTCCGCCGACGGGCCCCGGAGCGGGTTTCGCGCTGGATTCGACCTGCACGTACTTCACGACCTCGTGTTGCTCGGTCTTGCTCAGGAACACCGCACCGACGGTGACTCCGAATGCGAGCGCAACGAACACCGCCACCCAGGCGGCGGGATGAGAGGTTTGCTTACTGCTCTTGACACCAATCTTGTCGAGTAGATCGCTCGGAACCTCGGATGGCACCGGCACCGCCCCCGCAGCGGCTCGGGCCTGCGCCTCTTCGAGGGGCGACGGCGCAGGAATGGTCCGAGGATCGAACGGCTCGGACGCGCCACGTAACGCCTCCTCCACAAGCGTGACGAGTTCCGGAAAGGAGCTCAGGGGCTTCCATTCTTCGAACCCGTCCCGCCACACGAGCGAATCGAGCGTTACCTTGCGCTGCAGCGCGCGGTCGCGTAGCTCCGGCAGCCCCATCGGGCCGGTGGGCGTGCCTTCGATACCGACATACCATTCGTCCGAGGGCGCCGGCGACAAGGGCGCCGACGACGGATGATCGACCGCCTGCGAGAACGCCGCGGCCAGCGCCATCCCGTCGTGAATGCGGGTCGGGGGCTCTTCCTCCGCGTCTACCTTCGGTGGGGCGACCTTTGGAGGCTCGGGCCGCGCCGAAACGCGCGCGGTAGGCACCGGCTCGTCCTCGGATGCAGGAGCCTTTTCGGCGACCGCCTCGGCCACGGCGGCGGCGCCTCGACGTGGCGGGACGGCGGCCGGTCGCTTCGGCGCTGGAGCCGTGCGTTTAGGAGCAGGCCCCTTCGCAGCGGGGGAAGTCCCCCGGCGCGCCGGGGGAGCGCCCCCAGCGCCAGGCGTCGGCCGCCCCGGCTCGGCAATGGGGCGTTCCTCGGAACCTCGGTCTTGATCCTCGTCGTCGTCATCGGAGTCTGCCGCTACGCCAGGCGGCCTGAGCGACTCGGGAACGCTGGCGCTGTGGATGTCGATGACGTGCCCGCACTTGCGACACTTCATCCGCGAGGACGCCCGCTGGGCGAGCTTCTCGTCGGCGATGCGATACTTCGCCTTGCACTGAGGACAGAGAAACTTCATGGCGCGGTCGTAGGGCGGCGCGACATGCAATCAGGTAGCCGTGAAAGACCGTTCACAGGAGGGTGAGCAGATGTTGTTTGATCGACTGCCGCGTCAGGTCGTCGGGTGCAACATTTAACGCGCGTTCCCACATTTCAGTCGCTTTGTTACGGAAGCCGGCCTTCTGGTACAGAATGGCGAGGTTCCTCACGGCCGGGAAGTGTCTCGAGTTTATCTCAACCGCGCGCTCGAGCTCACTGATTGCTTCATAGACGTGCCCTTTCTTTCCCTGAAGGAGTCCCAGATGGAAGTGAAGCCGAAACGCCAGCGGGTCGATGGCGATCCCTCTCCGGAGATGTGCGACGGCGTCGTCGATTCGCCCATCCTGGTATGCTGCCACGCCTGCATTGAGTTCCTGCTCTGCCTCCTCCGACATCTCTCGTACGCGCGAACTGGAGGGCTCGTCCTCTGAATCGAGCGAGATTTCCACGGCTCTGACGAGCTCCGCGATCTTGAACGGCTTCTCCAGATAGTGCTCGACTCCGCAGCTTTCCCGGAGATCCTCGGCGAACCTCCAGCCCCGGTACACCGCACTCACCATGATGATGGGGAGGTGAGCGTAGCGTTTGCTCGCCTTGATTCGGCGGGCGATCTCGAACCCGTGAACCTCCGGAAGCATCGCATCGAGGATCACGAGATCCGGCGCATGTTCCTTGACCATCCCGAGCGCTGCGCGCCCGTTGTCCGTCGAAACGACGCGGTAACCCTTGCCCTGGAGCAGCCGCTCCAGCATCAGCCGGATGTCCTGTTCGTCGTCCACCACGAGGACGGTCTTCGTGCCGGGTGCCATAACCACGGAGATCCGGTCCGGCGCCTCGATGACCGCGCTGAGTTCCTTCGAGAGAATCGCCGAAGTCCGCATCTGGCAGGTCGCTGTCGCGGACGCGTTTCATCTTTTCGTCCACGACCACCGCCGTCTCGACCACGGGGCTCGACTCGGGCTCCGACGCCGCGGGCTCGGACAGCGTCTTGGAGCCAGCCTGAGCCTTCTTGACAACCTCGGGGGGGCAGGCCGAACCGACGTAGAACTGCTCGTCCCGGGAGCGCATCGAGTACGCCCGCTCGATCGTCTCCGCGAGCGGACCCGCGGGTGCGGCGTAAGGGAAGACTTTTTTGTCGGTCACGAACTCGAGCTCGTCGATCACCTTTTGCTCGAGGGGGTTGGCCATTGCGACGAACAGCCGGTCTTCCCTAACGAGGACCGGGAGGATGACGTGCCGCCGCGCGATCTCGAGCGGGATCAGATCCAAATCCACGAGTCGGACACACACCTGCTCGAGGTCGATGGCCGGTACGCCGAATTTCTCGCTGAGCGCTTTCAGCTCGTCGACGTCGGACGTGACTCGATTCTTCGCCTGCGCGGCGTCGCCGGAGCCTATCGCCCTCTGCTGGAGCGCGATGCGCCCGATGTTCTTCTTGTCGCCCTGGCTCATGGCTCGGACCCTGCTCCTTAGAGACTCGGGTCCACAACTAGCAACTGTCTCAAGAAGGCTCGCAAAGTCAATCGGCGTCGGCCGCTTCGTCGCCCGGTTTCGGGGATGTCCGCCCGAACTCGACATGGGCCGGGTCCGATCCCGAGCCGGGCCAGATACTCCGCGGCCCAGGCTTCGTAGGACCCGCTCGAAATGGCGCTCCGAGCGTCACGCACGAGACCCTGATAGAAGTGGAGGTTGTGGAGGCTGAGGAGACGGTGCGCGAGAATCTCACCCGCAAGATAGAGGTGACGCAGGTAGCTGCGCGTATAACCGCCGGAGCAGGCTGGGCAATGGCACTCGGGGTCCAGGGGCAATCGGTCTTCCCGGTACCGAGCGTTCTTGATGACGAGGCGGCCAGTCCCGATAAAAGCCTGTCCATTCCGGGCATTGCGGGTCGGAAGAACACAGTCGAAGATGTCGACCCCGCACCCGATCGCCCTAATGAGATCGGCCGGGGTGCCGACTCCCATTAGGTACCGGGGGCGACCGGGGTCCATGACCGGGACGATGGCTCTCAGCGTCTCGTGCATGGCGGAGGGCGATTCCCCGACGCTGAATCCGCCGAGCGCCAGCCCGTCGAGCGGGAGGCACTCCAAATCCCGGAGGTGGCGCAATCGGAGCGCTGCGTCGGTGCCGCCCTGGACGATGCCGAAAAGCGCCTGGCCGGCGCGCTTCGCCTCCAGACAGCGGATGGCCCAGCGCGTCGTACGCTCGACGGCGAGCCGGAGCTCCTCGGCGCTCGCGTCCGCGGCCGGGCAAACGTCGAGCTGGAGCGCGATGTCCGATCCGAGCAAACCCTGAACGCGCATCGCCTCTTCGGGCGACAGGAAGTGCCGCGAACCGTCGAGGTGCGAGGCGAACTCGAACCCGTCCTCGGTGAGCTCTCGCAGGGTCGAAAGCGAGAACGCTTGATAGCCGCCGGAGTCGGTCGCGATGACGTAGGGCCAGCGCATGAATTCGTGCAGGCCGCCATGCGCGGCGATCACCTCGGGACCGGGCCGCAGCGACAGGTGGTACGTGTTCGCGATGAGCATGCGCGCGCCCGTCGCGGAAACGTCCTCGGAGCTCGTCGCCTTGACGGTCGCGCGGGTACCGACGGGCATGAATGCCGGTGTGGGCACGGGGCCGTGTCGCGTCTCGAGCAGCCCGGCACGAGCGGGCCCGCAGGTCTTGTCGATCTGGAACGCGATCATGAAAGCCTCTCGGGAATCCACATCGCGTCGCCGTACGACAGGAAGCGATAACCTGCGTCGAGGGCGGCCCGATACGCCTCGAGCACCCGCTCGCGTCCCGCGAAGGCCGCGACGAGCGCCACGAGCGTGCTCCTCGGCAAGTGGAAGTTGGTGAGCAAGGCGTCGACGGGCCCGAAAGAGTATCCGGGCTGTATCAACAAGCCCGTCGTTCCGGAGAACTCTCTCACGTATCTCGGATTCCCCGGTTCCCTGGCGCTCTCGAGCGCACGAACCACGGTCGTCCCGACGGCGACCACTTTCGTACAGCGGTCGCGAGCGCGGCTGACCGCGGCGACGAGCTCAGGCCCCACGACCAGCTCTTCTTCGTGCATCGCGTGCTCGTCGAGGTCGTCCGCCGACACAGGCCGAAATGTTCCCACGCCGACGTGCAGCGTCGCGAACGCTACTTCGATCCCTCGCTCGGAGAGTCGCGCGAAGGTATCCGAGGTCAGGTGAAGTCCCGCCGTCGGCGCGGCGATCGAGCCGTGGTGCCGCGCGAAGACCGTCTGATAGCGCTCGGCGTCGAGCTCGTCGTCGGGCCGGCACAGGTAGGGTGGCAATGGTACGTGTCCGTGCGTCTCGAGGGCACGCTCCACGCCATCGTTCGCGGTGAGGCGAACGCGAAGGGTGCCGTCCGGGTCACGTGCCAGGACTTCGATCGACAGCTCTTCCACGTCGATCAGCGTGCCCGGCCGGAGAGGCTTGCTGGCGCGGCCCAGGGCCAGCCATGACATGGCGCTCGGCGTGGAATCGCCGTTCCGGAGCCGCTGCGTCAGCAGCAGTTCGACCCGCCCGCCGGTTCCCCTGCGAACCCCCAAGAGTCGAGCCTTGATCACGCGTGTGTCGTTCAGCACGACGAGCGCGCCCTCCGGCACGAGCGACGCCCAGTCGCGAAACATCGCGTCACGCGCGGAGCTTCGCTCGACAACGAGGAGGCGCGACGCATCCCGATCGCCGCACGGGCGCGCGGCGATCGCCGCGTCGGGGAGGTGGTAGTCGAAGAAAGCCGTTTTCACCGCGTCTCGAACGTGATGCCGAGTCGGGTCATTTTTCGCCAGAGGGTCGTGGGGCTGATGTCGAGCGATTCCGCAGCGCGTTCCCGGCTCCCCTCGTGCTCGCGAAGCGCCGCCTCGACGGCTTCTCGCTCCGCTTCATCCACGATGTCCGAGAGGGATCGACCCGTGGCGCGAAAACGCTTCGTCGGCGCTTGGGGGAGGATGTCGTCCAGCGTGATCACGCCGCCCGAACACAGCGCGACGGCCTGCTCCACCATGTTCTCGATCTCCCGAACGTTTCCCGGAAATTCGTACGACATCAGCCGCTCGATCACGCCATCGGCGAGGCGCGCCCGCGCGTTCATCTTTCTGTTGTACTTGTCGAGGAAGAACTGAAACAAGGTCGGGATGTCTTCCGGACGCTCCCGGAGCGGCGGGAGATGGAAGCGCGCCACGTTCAGGCGATAATAAAGATCCTGCCGGAACCGGCGCTCTTCCACGGCGGTTCCGAGATCCACGTTCGTGGCCGCGATGACGCGGATGTCGACCTTGAGAGGCTTGTTCTCCCCCACCCTGCGAACCTCGCCGTCCTGGATCGCGCGAAGCAGCTTGGCTTGAAATGAAAGCGTCGTTTCCGCGACCTCGTCGAAGAAGAACGTGCCGCCGTCGGCCTCCTCGAACAGCCCCTTTCGCGCGTTGACGGCGCCCGTGAACGCGCCCCGAGCGTGACCGAAGAGTTCGCTCTCGAGCAGGGTCTCCGTGATTGCCGCACAGTTCACCGTCACGAAAGGACGATCGGTACGCTTGCTGTTCGCGTGAACCGCGCGAGCAATCAGCTCCTTGCCGGTGCCGCTCTCGCCCGTGATGAGTACGACCGCGTCGGTCGGCGCGATCTTCACCACGCGACCGAGTACGTCCCGGATCGCCTGCGAGCGACCGACGATGCTCTCGAAGTGATACTTCTCCTTGAATTCCTGCGCGAAGAGCTGCACCTGCCCGTGAAGTTTCCGCGACTCCACGGCCTTCGACACCTTCACGAGTAGCTCCTCCTCCGTAAAGGGTTTCTGGATGTAATCGAAGGCGCCGAGGCGCATCGCCTCGACGGCGCTCTCGATCGTCCCGTAGGCGGTCATCACGATGATTTCCGTCATGGGCTGCGCCTGCTTCACGGCCCGCAGCACGTCGATTCCGTCCGAACCACCCATGCGAAGATCGGTCAGAACCACGTCGTAAGCGCCCGTCGCCCCGAGCTCGCGTCCCTGGATGCCGTCCTGCGCCTCATCCACTTCGTAGCCCGTGCCACGAAGCATCATGGCCAAGGTCGTGCGCATGTTGCGCTGATCGTCGACGACCAGAACCTTGCCCATCTCGCCTGCGAGCCTAACCCCTAGTGACGCCGGTCCGCCAGCAGCGAAGTGCCGTGATCGGTCCAGGCAAAACCCGGCGAAAGTCTCAGGATGGGGACGCACGCGCGTCTTCGCGGGCGCGCTCGATGGCAGTCGTCAGCTCCCGTACGTCGAACGGCTTCACGAGTGAACGAGCGACCCGGTCCGGTGGCCCGAGCACGGTGCGGCTCGCCGACATGAGAACGATTCCGATGTCCGGGCGCTCGCCGCGGAACTGCTCCGCGAGCTCGCGCCCATCGCCATCGCCCAGCTTCACGTCGAGAACGGCGACATCGATCGTGTCGCGATACTGCGCGAAGAGCCGCCGGCACTCGGCGGCGCTCATGGCGGCGTAAACGGAGTGCCCCATGCGGCGAAGCTGGCGAGCGACGGCGCCGACGAGCGCGACCTCGTTGTCGGCGAGCAGCACGAGCGCCGGGGAAACATTGCGGACGGGTTCGAGTGCGATCGGCGCCGTCTCCCGCACCACGGCCGTCGGTGGCCACGTCACCCGGAACTCCGCGCCACCACCGCTCCGGTCTCCGACCGTCACTTCTGCGCCCGTGGTCCGTGCCACGGCTTCGACTATCGCGAGACCCAACCCCGTTCCCCAACCGGCGCCCGAATCGCCTTCGCCCGGGCGCCGCTTCGTGGTGAAATACGGCTGGAAAATGCGCTCCCTCAGCTCAGCGGGAACGCCCGGGCCGTGATCTGCGACCACGAGCTCGACGCCGCCCTCCGGCGTGGGGCCGAGCGTAACCTCGATGCCACCCGCGTGGAGTCGCGTGGCGTCGCGCGCATTCACGAGGAGATTCAGCACGAGCTGATGCAGGCGAGCGCGATCCCCGACGACCTCCGGAGTGTCGCTCGTGATGTCGAGGATGATCGGCACCGCGCTCGAACCGCGACCGAGCACGGCCGCCGCGGCACGCACCTCAGCCGCCAGCGAGATGGGACGCCAGCTGCCCGTCTCGTCGAAGGCGATCGCCCGCAACGAGCGCGCGAGCGACGCCCCGCGCTCGGCTTCCTCGATGATAGAGACGAAGTCCGCGGATGGATCGCCGGTCCCGTCGTGCGCGTCCGCCGCGCCGGCCTGGGCGGTCGCGACGATCGCGGCCAGCAGGTTGTTTAGATCGTGCGCGAGGCCCCCCGCAAACCGCGCTATGGTCTCGCTGCGTTCGCGCTGCGCACGCGAGGTCGCCTGGGTCACGCGCTCGGTGAAGTCCACGAGCAACACGAGAAACCGATCGCCTTCGAGCGCGGCCCCGTAGGCCTGCACGCTCATCTGCAGATTGCCTTCGAGCCGAATCACGAGATCCTTGACGTCGAACCGTCGGCGCTCGGATAAAAGTGTCGCGACGAGGTTTCGAAGACCCGGGCTCGCGGACTCGAAAACGCCGTCGATATCGAGCCCCACCACGGACCCGAAGAGGGATTGGAACTGCTTGTTCGCCTCGAGAACACATCCACGCCCGTCAACGATGACTTGAGGTACGGGCGCGCAGTCGAACGCTTCGTCGAACATTCTGGGGCTCGCGCGTCGATGGGCGTCGGGCACTTTCACTCGCGCTGCCCATCCGGACGATCCATTTGGACCTTACCACTGTTCTCTAGTGCAAAGCCTCCGGAACCGGTGCTATCTCCGAAGCCCATGCCTACACTCTCTGACATGCTCGGTGTGGAACCGAATCGTGGCGCGGTCGTCGAAGATGCGTGTCGCGTTCTCGATCAGGAGGTTTCGGACAAGAGCGGGCTCGGCGGCCTTGCCATCAAGGCGGCGTATGGAGTCATCAAGGGGATCAAGCCTGGCTTCGTTCGGGAGGTGGTGGATGGGTTGCTCGACGAGTTTCTGAAGTCCCTGGAGCCCTTCTACCAAGACGCTTTGGCCAGGGGAGCCAAGCCCAGTGTCGTGTTGCAGTCGAACGCCAGCGGCGTCGCGGACGCCCTGCTAGCCGTGACGGACGGTAAGGCCGCCCGCGCCCAGCGTCCTGTGATCGAAATCAACGTACGAGAAGCTGCGTCCCTCCGCCAAGAAGCAGGTGGAAGTCGCCGTTCCACGCCTCGGAGCGATGCTTGACCGGCATGCGACGGCAGGCTGAGCGGCGCGCCGCGTCAGGGTGGGCTGGAGCCCGCAGGCTGCGGGGACGATGCCTTGACAATGCGCTTCCGCCGGGACAATTAGCGGGCGCGTGTCGGCCCGGCCATCCGGAGCCGGACCGCGAGAGCCGCCTTCGGTAGCTGGCGGCGTAGAGAGAAAGGCCCGTCGTACTCATGGCGACACAGCAGGAGCCCATCGTATCGGGCTCGACCTCTGCCCACCCCGTTCTGAAACACATCGAAGGGGCAGTCGTTCGTTTCTGCGGCGATTCGGGAGATGGGATGCAAGTGACCGGCTCCCAGTTCACGACCACGGCGGCGATGGTCGGCAACGACCTCTCGACGTTCCCCGACTTCCCCGCGGAAATCCGCGCACCAGCCGGCACGCTCTATGGCGTATCCGGGTTCCAGATCAATTTCTCGTCGCAGCACGTCTTCACACCCGGGGACGCCCCTGACGTCCTCGTCGCGATGAACCCCGCGGCGTTGAAGACGAACGTAAAAGATCTGCGCCCAGGCGGTTTGCTCATCGTGAACAGCGGCGCGTTCAACGGGCAGAACCTCAAGAAGGCAGGTTACGCCAAGAGCCCGCTCGAGGACGAGTCGCTCTCCGCGTATCGGCTGTTGCCGATCGACGTGACGAAGAACACGCTCGCGGCCGTCGAAGGCACGGGGCTCTCGACGAAGGAGGCGGGGCGCTGCAAGAATTTCTGGACCCTCGGCCTGATGTACTGGATTTACGACCGGCCGCTGGAGCCGACGCTCCGCTGGATCGACGACAAGTTCAAGAAGCGTCCCGACATCGCGAAGGGCAACGTTCAGGCCCTGAAAGCGGGACACGCTTTCGGCGAGACGATCGAAATCTCGCACGAGCGGTACGTGGTCCCGCCCGCTCCCGTCGAGAAGGGCGAGTACTGCAACATCTCCGGAAATACCGCCACCGCGTGGGGGTTCATCGCGGCAACGGAGCTTGCCGACATCAATCTCGTGCTCGGTTCATATCCCATCACGCCGGCGAGCGACGTCCTCCACGAGCTCAGCCGCTACAAGCAATTCGGAGTCACCACGGTTCAGGCCGAGGATGAGATCGCGGCGGTGTGCGCCGCGATCGGCGCGTCCTACGCGGGCCGTCTCGGCGTCACTTCCACGAGTGGTCCCGGACTCGCGCTCAAGATGGAGGCCATCGGGCTCGCGGTTGCCATCGAGCTTCCGCTCGTCGTCCTCGACGTTCAGCGCGCCGGGCCAAGCACCGGCATGCCCACGAAGACGGAGCAGGCCGATCTCCTGCAGGCCGTATACGGAAGAAACAGCGAAGCGCCCGTGTGCGTGCTGGCCGCGTCGACGCCCGGCGATTGTTTCTACATGGCCATCGAGGCGTGCCGGATTGCCACGAAGTTCATGACACCGGTGATCCTCCTCACCGACGGATATCTCGCGAACGGTGCCGAGCCCTGGAAGATCCCGGAAGTGGACTCGCTCCCGCGCTTCCCGGTGAAGTTTCGGACGGAGCCCGACGGCTTTCATCCTTTCGCGCGGGACACCGCGACGCTCGCGCGGAACTGGGCGATCCCCGGCACCCCCGGTCTCACGCACCGCATCGGGGGCATCGAGAAGGACTTCGACTCCGGTCACATCTCGTACGATCCGCGCAACCACGAGAAGATGTCGCGCACGCGCGCCGCCAAGGTGGCCGGCATCGCGAACGACGTGCCCGAGCAGAAGATCGCCGTCGGCGAAGACCACGGCAAGCTGTTGGTCCTGGGCTGGGGCTCCACGTACGGCGCGATCCACGAGGCGGTCCGGCGCTGCCGCGCGCGCGGGCTCGACGTGTCGCATGCCCACCTGAACTACCTCAACCCGATGCCGCGAAACCTGGGTGACCTCCTCAAGCGGTTCGATCGCGTGCTCGTGCCCGAGCTGAACCTGGGGCAACTCGTGCAACTCCTGCGCAGCCGGTACCTCGTCCCGGCCGAGTCCCTGCCAAAATCCAGGGACAGCCGTTCCGAATCGAAGAGCTCGAAGAGAAGATTCGCCAGATGATGGAGAGCTGATCATGTCCTACGTCATTCCGCCGAAGCTCACGAAGAAAGACTTCGAGACCGACCAGGATGTCCGCTGGTGTCCGGGCTGCGGGGATTATTCGATCCTCGCGAACGTCCAGAAGCTCATGCCGGAGCTCGGGATCCCGCGCGAGAACATCGTCTGGGTGAGCGGCATCGGCTGCTCGAGCCGGTTCCCGTACTACATGAACACTTACGGGTTCCACACGATCCATGGCCGCGCGCCCGCATTCGCGACGGGTATCAAGGTCGCGAATCCGGAGCTCGCCGTGTGGCTGGCAACGGGCGACGGCGACGGCCTCAGCATCGGCGGCAACCAGCTGATGCATTGCCTCCGCCGCAACGTGGAAGTGAAGATCCTCCTCTTCAACAACCGGATCTACGGACTCACCAAGGGGCAATATTCGCCCACGAGCGAGCTCGGAAAGGTCACGAAGAGCACTCCGTACGGCTCCGCGGATCACCCCCTGGACCCGTGCGTGTTCGCCCTCGGCGCGGGCGCGAGTTTCGTCGGGCGGACCGTGGACGTTCAGGCGAAGGAGTTTGCCACCGTGCTGAAGCGCGCCGCGCTCCACAAGGGCGGGACGTTCACGGAGATCTACCAGAACTGCAACGTCTTCAACGACGACGCCTTCGCCAGCTTCACCGAGAAGGCCGTGAAGGAAGATCGCCAGATCTTCGTCGAGCACGGGCAGCCGCTCCTCTTCGGCGAGGGGAAGAAGAAGGGGCTTCGCGTCGATCCGCGGACGCTTTCGCTCCGGGTCGTCACGCTGGGCGAGAACGAAGTGACGGAGAGCGAAATCCTCGTCCACGACGAGAAGAACGCGACCATCGCGACGATGCTTGCGCGCATGCCATTCCCCGATTTTCCGATTGCCATGGGAGTCCTGTTCGCGTCCGAACGTCCGATTTACGAGCAGACGCTGGTCGAGCAGCGCAGCCGCGCGAGGACGCGGGCTGGCGAGGGCAGCCTCCGGAAATTGCTCCATTCTGGCGAGACCTGGACGGTCTGAGCTCCGTTCGGTTCAGCCCGAACGCGACCACTTCGAGCCGCCGTGGTTCGTGCAACAAGCATTGCTGACCTGGAATCGCGCGGCGAGCGATCAGACGGTCTTCAATCGACGCTTGCTGGTCTCGCCCGGGCGCGTCGCAGGAGGTTCGCTGGATCGCCGTGAACGAGCGACGTCACTCTCGAGGATCGGCGAGAAGAAGTTGTCTTTCTTGACATTCTCGTCCGGCGAGAACGCGAACTTGTAACTGGGCTCAGCGCGCTGCGAACAATCCGTGCGCTCGCAAAACCGACAGGTGACGCCGACGGGAACGGCGATGCGCGCCGCGTGCTCGGGCACCCAGCGCGGGGAATCGTCTGCGTAGCCGATGTGGTGCGCGTCCTCCGCGTGGGTCCCGAGACCGATCGAGTATACCGTCCCCTTCACGAGCGAGCCTTGCACCGGCGTCGCGTTCACCTTCGCAAAGCAGAAGAATGCCGTGCCGTCCGGCATCACGCTGAACTGACGCGAGATCGTGCTGGGCGTCAGAAAAGCAGTGTGCACGACCCACTTTGGGCACGAGCCGAGGCCGACCGGGAACCCGAGACCCGTGGCGGAGTAACGCTTGGAGATATTTCCGCCCACGTCGACGCGAAGGAAGTGCATCGGCACGCCGCGGCGCTTCGTATCCGAGAGATTCGTGAGCCGGTGCGCGATGGCCTCGTAGCTCATCTCGAAGAGCCCCGAGAGTCCCTCGACGTCGTAGCGCGTGCGCTGCGCCTCTCGATGAACGTCCTCGTACGGCAGGAGCAGCGCGCCCGCAAAATAGTTCGCGAGATGAATCTTCACGAGTCGCGGGGTCTCCGGGTGACGAGCGTCGAAGGATTCCGCGATCGAGCGATCGAGGCCGAGCTCGGCGATCCGGCGAAGGCCGATGACGTGCGCGAGGTCGAACTTGCGGCGAGCTTCCGAGAGGTCCGCGGACAGAGCAAGCTTCCCCGAGCTTGCGTCGTAATATCGGACCACGCTCGACGAATGGCCGGGCGGAAGGACGCTCACCTGCACGCCCAGCCCCTCGAGCGCGCGGACTAGAGTGTCGCTGTGCACGCGGCGCTCGAGCCCGAAATCGCGACGCGCCCCGCCGCTGGCCTCCTCGAGTTCGGGGAAATAGTTCCGGTGTTCTTGCAGAAAATCGACGACCTCGTCGAGGGGCGAATAGTCGGAATGGAGCGCCGGCTCTTCGGCGCCGGGCCGGCGCACGAACGACGCTCGCGCCTTCTCGCCGGCCTCGCGACGCGAGAGGAGCTGCTGGAGCTTCTCGAGCTGGCTCCGGGTGTTCTTGTAGAGGTTGAAGAGCGTGGTCACCGTCGTGACGGCCATAGGCTCGGCGCTGATCGTCGCGACATCGTCGCGATCCAGGTTGAGCGAGCGCAGGAGAGGTTCGTCGAGCAGGAGGGCGAGGCTCTGCTCCACCGGCTTTTCGCCCAGACCGTCCAAGAACGGTTCCGGCTCGACGCGAAGGAGCTCGAGCGCCTTCCACAGGAGGGGGAGCTGGACCGTGCGCCGGCCTTTCTCGATGAGGTTCAGGTACGACGCCGAAATCCCGAGTCTGCGTGCAAAGTCAGCCTGGGATTCGGCGCGATCGAGCCGCAGCTCGCGGAGACGCTGCCCCACCGCGGCGTTTCGAATACCGAGATTCGCCGCAGACGGGGTCATCTTCACAAGTTGACATTAAAGCGCGACTTTCGCGACCCCGCCGAAGTCAGATTGCGCTGACGGGCGACATCGGGCGCGAGATTGAGTATGAAGGCGCCCCATGCCTCAGGACTCTCGAGCACGAAATCGTCAGAAACGCCGTCGCGCCAGGAAAAATGGCCTCTGGGAGCGCAACCGCGCCGCGGAAAACGCCGAAGCCGACAAGCCGAAAGCGCCCGCCAAGAAGGCAACGTAGCTATCCGCGGCGGGGCGGCCCCTCGATTTCTGGCAGCGCCGAGGCGATCGGCCCCCGACCTCAGCTCCGCCTGAGTTCGTTCACGGCGCCGACCGCCGTGGCCCCTCTCGAGACGCACGCTTCGAGTTGGGCGAGAACCGCCGCTTTGCCGCCGAGATCCTCGACGCCCTGCTCGCCCCATCTTTGAAGGAGGAGGCGGAGCGCCCAGCTCGCGGTTGCGCGACGCCGCCTGCCGGCAAGGGTTCCCCCCTCGATCATGTTTCTTCGATGCTCATCGAGGACGGCGAGCAGCTCGGCGACGCCGGTCTGCTTCGTGGCGCTGGTGGCGATGACCTTCGGGACACCGACGCCGGTACCGGACTGGATCGCGGCGAGCGCGGACGAAAGCTCGGCGACGGCACGTTCCGCGATCGAGCCGAGGTCGGCCTTGTTCACCGCGAAGACGTCGGGAACTTCGATGATGCCCGCCTTCAGGAACTGGAGGACGTCGCCGGAGCCTGGCTGGATCACCATGAGCACGGTGTCCGTCACGTGTTCGACGTCGGTCTCGCTCTGTCCGACGCCCGTGGTTTCGACCACGACCACGTCGTAAGCAGACGCAAGTACGTCGATGGCGGCGCCCGCCGCACGCGCGAGACCGCCGAGGTCGCCGCCAGAGGCCATCGATCGCACGAAGAGCCCGAGATCGTCGGGGTCGATGTCGATCCGCGCGCGATCACCGAGGAGAGCGCCGCCGCTGCGTGGACTCGACGGATCGACGGCCAGGACGCCGACCGTTCGCCCCGACGAACGGATCTGATGAACGAGCGCCGACACGAGGGTGCTCTTGCCGACGCCCGGCGGCCCGGTGATGCCGATCCGAGCTGCCCGGAGCGGGTCTGTCTCGCGAACGAGCGCGCGCAAGAGGTCGACGATCGACGATTGTGCGGACGGGCGACGGTCTTCCACGAGCGAGATCGCGCGCGCCACGGCGCCCGATTCCCGGTTGGCTACGCGCCGCGCGAGCTCTTCGGGGACGCTCACGCCGCGTGCGCCTCGCGCACGTAATCGACCAGGTCACTCAGGATGCGCGATATCTGAAAATCCTTCGGCGTGTAGACCGCGCGCACCCCGGATCGGCGCAGCTCCTCCGCGTCCGTCTCCGGAATGATGCCACCCGCGATCACCGGGATGCCCGAGAGACCTTGCTTCTTCATCTGCTCGATCACCTGGTGAACCAGATCGAGATGAGCGCCACTGAGGATGCTGAGGCCGACGAGATGAACACCCTCGTCCGCGGCCGCGCGCGCGAGTTGCTGCGGCGTGACTCGGATGCCTTCGTAGACGACCTCGAAGCCTGCGTCGCGGGCGCGGAGCGCGATCTGTTCGGCGCCGTTCGAGTGACCGTCCAGGCCAGGCTTACCGACGAGCAGCTTCGGCCGCCTACCGAGCTCGGTCTGGAGCGCGACGACCTTCTTGCGGAGGGCGTCGAGAGCAGACGCATCGCCGATCACGGCGCGCGCTCCGCCGACTCCGGTCGGCGCGCGGTACTCCCCGAAGGACTCGCGAAGCAACCCGGCCCATTCACCCGTCGTGACGCCAGCCTTCGCCGCGGCGATCGACGCGGGCATGATGTTCTGGCCGGTCTTTGCCGCCTCGCGCAACCCGGAAAGCGCTCGCTCGATCGCCGCACTGGCGCGGCTTTTGCGCCACGCGGCGAGACGCTCGACCTGCTCGCGCTCCGCGGCGGGATCGACGCGCAGGATGGCGTCTGCGCCGCCCTCGGTCTGGAGCGGACTCGGCGCCGTCTCGACGAATTTGTTCATCCCGACCACGACCTGGTCACCGCGCTCGATACCGGCGATCCGCGCCGCGTGCGACGCCACGAGCTGCTCCTTGACGTACTCGACCGCCGGCACGACTCCCCCGCGCGCGAGCACGGCTTCCACTTCCGCCCACGCCGCGCCGGCGATCTCCTTCACTCGAGCTTCGATTACGGGAGAGCCGTCGAAGATGTCGCCAAACTCGAGCAGGTCGGTCTCGTACGCGAGAATCTGCTGGGTCCGGAGCGATAGCTGCTGATCCCACGGCCGCGGCAGGCCGAGAGCCTCGTTCCATGCCGGGAGCTGGATCGCGCGAGCGCGCGCGTCCCGGCTGAGAGTCACGCCGAGCATCTCGAGCGCGATGCGGATTATGTTGTTCTCGGGCTGAGCTTCCGTGAGGCCGAGCGAGTTTACCTGCACGCCGTAGCGGAACCGAAGGGCCTTCGGGTCCGTGATGCCGTATCGCTCGCGGCCGAGCTTCTCCCAAAGACGGCCGAAGGCGCGCTGCTTGCAGACCTCGTCGAGGAAGCGAATGCTCGAATTGATGAAGAAGGAGAGCCGCGAAAATGTGTCCGTCAGTACCGCGCCCTCGACCCCGCGGCCCCGCACGGTATCGAGGACTGCGATCGCCGTCGAGAGCGCGTACGCCACTTCCTGCTCGGGGGTCGCGCCGGCTTCCTGCAAGTGATAGCTGCAAATGTTCGTCGGATTCCACTCGGGTACCTTTTCCACCGTGTAGAGCACGGTATCCGCGATGAGCCGCATGCTCGGTTCGGGCGGGAAAATATACGTCCCGCGCGACAGGTATTCCTTGATGATGTCGTTCTGCGTCGTGCCGCGGAGCTTCCGCGTGTCGGCGCCCTGTTCCTCCGCAACCGCGATGTAGAGAGACAGAAGCCAAGCCGCAGTGGCGTTGATCGTCATCGACGTGTTCATTCGCTCGAGCGCGATGCCGTCGAACAGCACCCGCATGTCGCCGATGTGGCAGATCGGGACGCCGGTCCGGCCGACCTCACCCCGCGCAAGCGGGTGATCCGAGTCGTAGCCAGTCTGGGTCGGCAGATCGAAGGCCACGCTGAGGCCGGTCTGCCCTTTGGCCAGATTCTGCTTGTAGAGCTCGTTCGACGCTTTCGGAGAGCTGTGCCCCGAATACGTCCGCATGATCCAAACGGGGTCTTTCTTCTTCACGGCGAGATCCTGAATGCTGCCCTAGCAACCGTCCAAAGACTACGCCATCCCGGTCGAGAAAACCGAGGTATTTCCCGTAGCTGCCCGGGGAACGCGGGAGCTCGCGTCGGCACGTGGGCGCTAGTGGGAACGGCTCTTCATTGGAGCGCGAACTGGATCTATGCGCTCTAGCGGCCTCGACACGTAGGGGCTGCGTGTACAAAGTCTGAGGCACCCGATGGCCGAGGATCCCGAGAAGCGACGGAAGCAAGAGGGCGAGCTCGGCGTCGTGGAGCGGCCGACGACGAAGGAACCCCGACGTTACCAGGTAGTACTCCACAACGACGATTACACGACGATGGAGTTCGTGGTGCACGTGCTCGAGAAATTTTTTTACAAATCCGAGACCGAGGCCACCCAGATCATGCTTCAGGTGCATCATAAGGGGTACGGGATCGTCGGACTCTTCACCCGAGACGTCGCGGAAACCAAGGCGTCCCAGGTCATGGACTACGCCAAACAGCACGGCCATCCGCTCCGATGCACGGCCGAGCCCGAAGGGCTGTCGCAATAGATGAAAGTAAGCGCCGAAGTCGAAATTGCCTGCTCTCTCGCGGCTCGTGAAGCTCAGCGGAGGCGGCACGACGTGCTGACGGTCGAGCACCTTCTCTATGCGCTGCTCCACGACGAGGAGACGGCGAGAATTCTCCGCCGCTCGGGAGCGAACATCGGGCAGCTCAAGGCCGCGCTCGAGAAGGCCTTGGATCAGTTCATCGCGCACGTCCCCGACGGGATGGACGTCACGCCGACGCCGTCGCGCGGCTTTCAGCGGGTCCTGCAGCGGGCCGCCATTCACGTCGAGTCGAGCGGCAAGGAAGAGCTGAAGGGCTACAACGTGCTCGTCGCGATCTTCGCCGAACTCGATTCGCACGCCGTCAAGGTCCTGAACGACGCCGGCGTCACCCGCTACGACGTCGTCAACTTCGTCTCGCACGGCGTGAGCAAGGACACGGATGACGAGATCTCCGAATCCCCGGTCGGAGCGCCCGAAACGGAAGAAGACGAGGCCACGCCGGAAAAGGACGCGCTCGCGCGGTTCGCCGTCAACCTGAACGAACGCGCGCGAGCCGGGGACATCGAGCCGCTCGTGGGGCGCGAGAAGGAAATCCGGCGTGCCATCCAGGTGCTCTGCAGGCGCCGCAAGAACAACCCGATCTTCGTCGGGGACGCGGGCGTCGGAAAGACGGCCATCGTCGAAGGCCTTGCCGCTCTCATTGCCGAGGGCAAAGTGCCGAAGCCCCTCGAGAGCGTGACGATCTATGCGCTCGACATGGGCGCGCTCATTGCGGGAACCAAGTTCCGGGGAGACTTCGAGAATCGCGTGAAGGCCGTTCTCAAGGGGCTCGGCAAGCAACCGGGCGCAATCCTGTTCATCGACGAGATTCACACCGTCATCGGAGCCGGGGCGACCAGCGGGGGGACCCTGGACGCGTCGAATCTCCTCAAACCTGCTCTCGCGGGCGGCAAGCTCCGGTGCATGGGCGCGACGACGTTCGAGGAGTACCGCCGTCACCTCGAACGGGACGCGGCGCTCGCTCGTCGCTTTCAGAAGATCGAGGTGCTCGAACCGAGCGTCGAGGACACCGTCGGGATCCTGAAGGGTCTGGTGCCGCGGTACGAGGAGTTCCACCTCGTGAAGTACACGGAGGCGGCCGTCCGGGCTGCGGCTACGCTTGCCGCGCGGCACCTCCACGACCGCCGGCTACCCGACAAAGCGATCGACCTCATCGACGAGAGCGGGGCCGACGCGAAGCTCGATCTGGGAGACAACGCAACGGTCGACGAGGCGCGGATCGAAATCGTGCTGGCTCGGATGGCCCAGGTACCGCCCAAGCAAGTCTCGAGCTCCGACAAGGACTCGCTCCGGAACCTCGAGAGCGAGTTGAAGCGCGTCGTGTTCGGTCAAGATCGTGCCCTCTCGGAGCTCACGGCTGCGATCAAGCTGTCACGGGCAGGACTGCGAGCGCCCGAAAAGCCCATCGGCAGCTATCTCTTCACCGGCCCCACTGGCGTCGGCAAGACCGAGGTCGCGCGGCAGCTCGCGAGGACCATGGGGATCGAGCTGCTCCGGTTCGACATGAGCGAGTTCCACGAGCTTCACAGCGCATCGAAGCTGATCGGCGCGCCACCCGGCTACGTCGGCCATGACCGCGGCGGGGTCCTCACGGACGCCATCACGAAGACGCCTCACGCGGTTCTCCTCCTGGACGAGATCGAGAAGGCTCATCCGGACGTGTTCAATGTGTTTCTCCAGATCATGGACTACGGACGCTTGACCGACGCACACGGGCGGAAAACGGACTTCCGCCACGTGGTGGTCATCTTCGCGAGCAACGTGGGCGCGGCGGACCTCGCGAGGGTGAAGGTGGGCTTTGGCCAGAATCAGAGTCGTGGGGACGACGAAACCGCGTTCAAGAACACGTTCAGCCCCGAGTTCCGAAACCGGCTCGACGCGCGCATTCGATTTGGTCCGCTGACCCCCGACGTCATGCATCACATCGTGGACAAGGCCGTCAAAGAGCTCGTGGTGCAGCTCGCCGAACGCCACGTGACAATCGTGCTCACGGACTCTGCCCGTGATCACTTTGCGAAGAAGGGCTACGATGTCGACAATGGCGCGCGGCCGCTCGCGCGCCTCATCCAGGACGAGATCAAGCGGCCCCTCGCCGACGAGATCTTGTTCGGCAAGCTCGACGGGGGCGGTACCGTCGAGGTGGATGTGGTAGACAGTCGCGTCGAATTTCATGTCGAACCGTCGGAATCGGCACCGCCCGATCGCACCCTCAACTGACGCTTGCGCGCCATGATCGTCATCGTCGACTACGACGCCGGAAACCTCGGGAGCGTGAAGCGGGCCTGTGACGCGAGCCGGGTTGCCTCCGTGATCAGCAAAGATCCGGGCGAGATCGGACGCGCCGAGCGCGTCATCTTCCCCGGCATCGGCGCGGCGGAGAGCTCGATGGACACCGTCCGGAGCCGAGGGCTGGACCAGGCGCTCCGCGAGGCCCTCGGGCGCGGCGCGCCGGTGCTCGGTATCTGCATCGGCGCGCAGATCATCCTCGACCGGTCGGAAGAAGGCGACACGCCGTGCCTCGGCTTCGTTCCGGGAACGACGGTCCGATTTCGACCGACGGACCCCGGCATCAAGGTGCCTCACATAGGCTGGAACGAGGTTCGTGTCGAGCAGCCGCACCCGTTGCTGGCCGGCCTCGAACCGGGTGACGAACTGTACTTCGTCCACTCGTACTACCCGAGCCCGCGCGACCGTTCCCGCGTGTTTGCCACGTCGGACTACGACGGTGAGTTCTGCTGCGCGCTCGGCGAGGGCAGTCTCTTTGCGACGCAGTTCCATCCGGAGAAGAGCGGGGAGCTCGGCCTCGACCTGTTCCGCCGCTTCTCGACCTGGGACGGCGCGTGCTGAGCAAACGCGTCATCGCCTGCCTGGACGTCCGGGATGGGAAGCTCGCGAAGAGCGTGAAGTTCGTCGACACGAAGGACATCGGAGACCCGGTCGAAAAGGCGCGCGAATATTATCGGAGCGGGCTGGACGAGCTAGTGTTCTACGACATCACCGCGTCGAGCGACGGCCGGGGTATCTTGCTCGATGTCGTCGAGCGTGTGGCCGCGGAGGTGTTCATTCCGTTCTCGGTCGGCGGCGGCATTCGCTCGGTGGACGACGCGACGAGCCTCCGAATGGCCGGCGCGGAAAAGATCAACGTGAACAGCGCGGCCGTCAAAGATCCGGGACTCATCGCGCGCTGCTCGCACGCGATCGGCGCGCAGAGCGTCGTCCTCTCCATGGATGTGCGTCGGACGGAGCGCTCCGCGACAATCCCGTCGGGATACGAGGTCGTCATCAACGGCGGTCGAACCCCGGTCGGGCGCGACGCGGTCGAGTGGGCACGCGAGGGCGAGCGTCTCGGCGCCGGCGAGCTGGTGGTGAACTCGATCGATGCCGACGGCACCCGCGAGGGATACGAAATTCGACTCACGCGGGCGATCGCGGACGCCGTGAAGATCCCGGTCATCGCGTCCGGCGGCGCGGGCAAACCCGAACACCTCTACGAGGTGCTGACCGAAGGGCACGCCGACGCAGCGCTGGTCGCGTCGATGGTCCATTACGGCGAGTACACGATACGCGATCTCAAGGACCATCTCCGGAGCCGAGGCGTGAAGGTTCGCTGGCCCCGCTCGATGCGAACGTCGCCCGACGACGGTGTTCCCCCCTGAGCGGCTGCGCGATTGGGGGGGAAACGGCCGCCCGCAGCGAGGGGAACGAGCGAGGACGGACGATGGGGGGCAGCCTCATCGAAGTCACGGCTTGAACAGATCCGAGAGATCGGTGGCGGACGCTGCAGCCCGCAGGAACGGCGAGACGCCGAAGATCTCCTCCACCGTGCGAAGCGTCGAGCTGTGATCGTAAGCCACGGTGTTCGTGTAGCCCCCTCCCCTGGCGAGCGGCGACAGGACGATCATGCCGATCGGGCAATCGGCGCTCGGGCAGCTGTCGGCGGTGCCGGCCTCGTCCCACGTGATGAAGATCGCGCCGTCGTCCTGGTAAGCGCTGGATGCCTGGATCTTCGGCACCCACGTCGCCAGCCAGTCGTCGCCCTGGCGCGTCGTGTTGCCGAATGGGGGACACTCGTCATGCATGTCGTTGCACATGTTCGGCGTGATGAAGTTGTACCGGCCGACCTTGTTCGCTGCGAGGTCCGATTCGAAATCGCCGAACTCGCCTACTGCCTTCACCAGCGGCCGCACGTGCTCGATGCAACGCGGCGCCTTGGGATCGTTCGAACCGGTGACGTCGTCGAAGAACACCATCGGATCGTGCTTCGGAGCATAGTTGCGCGATCGCTCGAGCGGACACTCGTCGCCTGCGATGTCTTCCTCGTACGCCCTCCAGCTCACGTGCGCGTGCTCGAGCTGGTTGACGAGGTGCATCGGCGTCGCGCGATGGTTCCGCGCCGGACCGTCATCGTCCGTGATGCCAAGGTTGTCGCCGGCCTCGAGCCACACGTAGTTCGGCTCGCTCGGATGCAAGGCTCCGTTCAGCGGCCCACGGTAGTTCTCGGCGTAGGAGGCTCTGGGCAACAGGGTTTTGTTGAGAAAAGGGGCATCCGGGCTCCCCTTGACGGTCGACCAGGCCTTGTTTTCCATGAGAACGAGAAACACGGTCTTGATTCTGCCGAGCCGGGGGTCGGGCGCGCTCGGGGAGGCCACTCCGGGCAGAGCCGGTGCCGCCGCTGGAGCGGTGAGCCTCGGCGCGCGTTCGCGAGCCGTGAGTGCCGCGGGCGGCGCCGCCTGGCCGGAACTCGATGGCGCCGACGCGTTCGATTTACAGCCTGACGCGCCGAGCCACGCGGCGAGAACTACCGTCTTCGACACGAGATTTCTCATGTGCGCCAGTATACGCGGACACGTTGATGGCCTCCGCCCGCTGTGTATGATGCCGCCCGAAACCAGGAACAGGGCGGAAGACCTAGAAATGTTGAGCATCGATCTCAGGGGTAAGCGGGCGCTCATCGCGGGGATCGCCGACGACGGCGGTTATGGCTGGGCCATCGCCAAGGCCCTCGTCGAGGCCGGCGCGACGGTCTGTGCAGGAACCTGGCCGCCCGCGTTGAACATCTTCAAGACGATGCTCGAGCGCGGCAAATTCGACGACTCGCGCCGGATGACGGACGGTTCGATGCTCGGCTTCGAGCGCGTCTACCCCCTCGACGCCGCATTCGACGTGCTCGCGGATGCGCCCGAGGAGATCAAGACCAACCGGCGCTACGCGAGTCTGGGAGATTTCTCCATCACCGGGATCGTCGATCGGTTGACCGAGGATTTCGGCGAAAAGCCTCTCGACATGGTCGTCCATTCACTCGCCAACGGTCCCGAGGTCAAAAAGCCGCTCCTCGAAACGAGCCGTAGCGGCTACCTGACGGCCGTTGGCGTCAGCGCGTACTCGTTCGTGTCGATGACGAGTCGTCTCGCTCCCTTGATGCGCCCGAAGGGTTCGTTCTTGTCGCTCAGTTACATCGCCGCCGAGCGCGTCTGCCCGGGATACGGCGGGGGCATGTCATCGGCGAAGGCGGCCCTCGAAAGCGACACGCGCACGCTCGCGTTCGAGGCCGGTCGCAAGTACGGCCTCCGCGTGAACTCGATCTCCGCAGGGCCCTGGGCGTCGCGGGCCGCGACGGCCATCGGGATCATCGACGAGACCATCCGCTACACGGCCGCGAACGCTCCGCTCCAGGAGCACCTCACCGCCGAGGAGGTCGGCGCCACGGCAGCCTTCCTCTTGAGCCCCCTCGCCAGTGGGATCACGGGCACGGTCGTGTACGTGGACAAGGGTTATCACACGATGGGCAAGGCGACCGAGGATCGATACGCCTGACACTGACGCCATGTCCGGCGGACCCGGCGATCAGCGACGCTTCGGAAGCAGCGCCCAGTAGTCGAGGTCCAGGACCACGTTCGGGTGGTAGCTCGATTTCCCGTCCTTCTCGACCTTCAGGGGGAAGGGTTCGACCTTCAGATCGTGGTTCTTGACGCCAACCAGCCGGAGCCGGAGCGCGCCCACGTCCGGGCGTTCCGGGACGTCGGCGTTGTCGATGACCTCGCTCCAGGCGTAGATGGTGTCGCCGGCAAACGTCGGGTTCGCGTGCGCACCGCCGTTCCACGCCAGGATCCCGAGCACGTTCTCGAGTCCGTTGAATGCCAGCGACCTGGCGAGGCTGATCACGTGTCCGCCGTAGATGAGGCGCTTGCCGAACCGCGTATTCTTGGCGGCGAAGCCGTCGAAATGCACCTTCGCGGTGTTCTGGTAGAGGCGTGTCGCGATGGCATGCTCGGACTCCTCGATCGTCATGCCGTCGACGTGATCGATGCGCTCGCCCTTCTGGTAGTCCTCGAAGAACGCTCGGCCTCCGGAGACCCACGGCTCGTAACCTTCGAGATGCAATGAACGAGGGAGAACGAGCTCGCTCGCGGCCACTTCCTTGGGCATCTCGGGGGCGTCGTTCGCACCCGTCGGTGTCCTCGGGTCGCGCTTGTTGACCATCACCCAGCGGAAGAACTCGAGCACCTTCGCGCCGCGCTGGTTCGTCCCGGTCGATCTGACCCACACGACCCCGTTTTCGCCGCTCTTGTTCTCCTTCTTCCCCATCACCTCGGACACGGTACGGAGCGTGTCTCCGGGGTACACCGGCTCGAGGAACCGTACGGCGGCGTACCCGAGGTTCGCGACGGCGTTCAGGGAGACGTCGTTGACGGTCTTCCCAAACACCATGTGGAACACGAGCAGATCGTTGATGGTCTCGCGCTCGTAGCCGAGCGATCGAGCGAACTCCGCCGATGAGTGGAGCGGATAGCGATCGCCCGTGAGTCCGATGTAAAGGGACTGGTCGCCTTCCGTGATGGTCCGGGGTACCGCGTGAACGAGCTTCGCGCCGCGCGCAAAATCCTCGAAAAAGTTACCGAGGTTGGTCTTGTTGGCCATGTCGTCCTTCCGGGATTCGTCCGACGTTCAGCGACTTTCCGATAGGGTCTTCATGCCGCGCTTCGTCGCATTGACCAGGATCGACATGTTGCCGTTCGGATGCTTGTTCTCGCGCATGAGCTGGTGACAGGCGCCCGTTTCCCCGAACTCGAACACACGGGACAGGCACGGGTCGACCTTCCCCGCGATGACGAGATCGTTGATGCCCTTCGCTTGCTCGTCGTTCGCGAAGTGGGAGCCTTGAAAGCGCTTCTGCCGCATCCAGTGGTACCTGAGATCGAATGTCGCGTTGTAGCCGGTGGTGCCAGCACAGATGACAACCATCCCACCCGTTTCGCAGACGAAGACGGAGGTCGGGACCGTGTCTTCGCCGGGGTGCTCGAACACGATCGTCGGGCTGGCTTTCTCGCCGAGCGCGTCCCAGAATGCCTTGCCGAACGCGCGGACCCCGGTGAGCCACTTGCCGTATGCGGCATCGTCCTTCCAGTGGGGCAGCATTCCCCAGTGCTCGAACTGCCTCCGGTTGATGGTGCCGATTGCTCCGAGCTTCTTGCAATATTCGACCTTGTCGTCGCCGCTCACGACGGCGACGGCACGCCCCCCAGCGGCCTTGACGATCTGGATGGCCATGCTGCCGAGACCGCCCGCGCCGCCCCAGATGAGAACGGGATCCCCGGGCCTCACGACATTCGGCGACCAGCCGTGAAGCATGCGGTAGGCCGTCGCGCCGACGAGCATGTACGCGGCAGCGTCCTCCCAGGAGAGGTGCTTCGGCTTCGGAAGGCACATGTGATCTTGCACCTTCGTGAACTGGGCGAAACTCCCCCAGTTCGTCTCGTAACCCCAGATGAGCTGCGACGGCGCGAACATAGGGTCCTTGCCGGCTTTGACGTGCGGATCCTCGGGATCCCACCAGCCGCAATGCGTGACGACCTCGTCGCCGACCTCGAGGTTCTTCACGTCCCTGCCAACCTTCCACACGATGCCACTCGCGTCGGAACCGCCGATGTGAAAATTCTCGGCTTCGCCCTTCTTCTGTCGGGCCTTGATGACGTTGATCGGGATGCCGAGGGCGGCCCAGACGTTGTTGTAGTTCACGCCCGCGGCCATCACGTAGACGAGCACCTCCCGCGGACCAATCTCCGGAACCTCGATTGGCTCGACGCGGAAGGCTTCCCTGGGTTCACCGAAGCGTTCGGGGCGAATGACCTGTGCGTTCATTCGCCGAGGCACGTTGCCGAGTTCCGGAATTTCCCCGAGGTCGTAGATGTCTTTGGCCATTGCGGCCGCGCATCCTATAGGAACGTCGGGCACGGCGGGAAGCCGGTCGTGCTGGACTATCTCGAGCGACTTGTTGACGCGGGCCACGCCACCCCCTATTTCCGCCCCGCACCCCCTGCAGCCGGGGCCGGCCTTCGCCCCCGCAGCGCCGGGCCGTACAAGGAGCCTCTCGTGAGCACCGAACCCAACCTACGTTCCGCCGTCTCCGCAATCGAGGCCCTCTTCCAGCGCGCCCTGCCGCGCGTCATCGAACACGTGGCGGAAAGCGGGAAGATCTCGTCGAAGAAGCTCGAAGTGCACCAGCTCGCGGTGCACGCCCTCGCGTACCTGGCGACCGAGCTCGAAGCTGCGCGCCAGGTGGTCGAATGGAGCGAGCGCGCCGTCACCGCAGACCCGAAGGCCAAGGTCGAGCCCCTGATCGCGACCGTCTACGTCGGGGAACTCCTGCGGGAGCTCTCGGGCGGCATCAACCTCGGCCCGTGTGAGTCCATCGCCCCGGGTGATCTCTGGCTCGAATCGAAGGACATTGCCGAGACAGTCGGGAAACAGAGCCTGGCGCCGGTCATCGCCGCCGCCTCCGGCGCGGCCGTCTGCGAGCTCGCGAGCCTCGCCCGCGAGTCGCGAAGTTACGGCGCGTGGGGGCTAGGCGACGAAACGCTCGACACGATCCGCGACGAGTTCCGGAAATTCACGGACAACGAAGTCGTTCCCATCGCGCAGGACGTGCACCGCAAGGACGTCCTGATCCCGATGTCGCTCATCGACAAGATGAGCGACATGGGGGTGTTCGGGCTCACGATCCCCGAGGAATACGGCGGTCAGGGACTCTCGAAGGTAGCCATGTGCGTGGTCACCGAAGAGCTGAGCCGCGGCTACATCGGCGTCGGCTCGCTCGGCACGCGTTCGGAGATTGCCGCGGAGCTCATCCTCGGCGGCGGCACGGAAGAGCAGAAAAAGCACTGGCTTCCCAAGCTCTCGTCCGGCGAGGCCATGTCGACGGCGGTGTTCACGGAGCCGAACTTCGGCTCCGACGCGGCGCACTTCCAGACGCGCGCATCCAGGCAGCCCGATGGCTCATGGACGATCGACGGATCCGAAGACGTGGATCACCCACGCAACACGGGCGGATCTGATGACGCTTCTCGCGCGGACCAACCCGAAGGAAGAGGGGTATGCCGGGCTGTCCATGTTCCTTGCAAAGAAGACGCGGGGCAGCGAGACGAACCCGGAGCACGATGGATTTCCGGACGAGGGCATCACAGGAACGGAGATCAAGGTCCTCGGATACCGCGGCATGAAGGAGTTCGAGATGGGCTTCGACGGCTTCAAGGTCGACGCGGCCGCACTGCTAGGAGGCAAGGAAGGGATGGGCTTCAAGCAGCTCATGGCCACCTTCGAGGCCGCTCGCATCCAGACCGCGGCACGGGCCATCGGAGTCGCGCAGAGCGCGCTCGAGGAGTCGATGAAGTACGCGAACGAGCGCATTCAGTTCAACGTGCCCATCTTTTCCTTTCCCCGAGTACAGCGGAAGATCGGGAGGATGATCGCGCGGATCATGGCGTCACGGCAGCTAGCGTTCTTCGCGGCCCGCGCCAAGGACACCGGGAAGCGCTGCGATCTCGAAGCCGGCATGGCAAAGCTCCTCGCGACCCGCGCCGCCTGGGAAGCTGCGGATGCATGCGTTCAAATCCACGGCGGCAACGGCTTCGCGGAGGAGTACGTGGCCTCCCGGCTGCTGGTGGACGCCCGGGTGCTCAGCATCTTCGAGGGTGCGAACGAGATTCAAGCCGGCGTGATCGCACGACGACTCATCGAACAGGGGATGCAGAAGGCCTGACTCGGGCCCCACGTCACGGGGTGGGCGCGGAAGCGGCTGCGACGACTTCCTTCACGTCCAGCGCGATGGCGCAGCTATTCACCTGTCGCTGCTCGGCCGCGAGCACATCGGGAGGCACTGCGGCACCGCCGCCGACGGGGACAAACTCGCCCGCAGCCTCGGCGCGGACTCGGGCGAGCAACATGCCCTCGCGCAGGTCCCAGATCCCGACCCGGGCCGCATGAGGCGCTCGCTCGAGGCGTTCATCCTCGGTCTCCTGACGTTCGTCTCGCGCACGGGGGAGCGCGGGCGGAAGACCGCCGGGCGGTTCTTCGTCGAGGACGGCGGTGAAATAACGCGCACGCTGCAGCAACTCCACGGCGATGGGGACGTCGTTCTTCGTCACGGCCTCGAGGTCGAGATCGAAGGCGCGGACCGATAGGTCCGTCGACGCTTGGTGCAGCTCATCGGTCCACTCCGGCGACAGGATCCGCAGGGTGCGGTACGCAAGCCTGAGGTTGTACGGTTGCGACGGCCGCGCGCAGACCGAGTAATCGTTACACACGAGCCCCCCGCGGCAATCCGACGGCTTGGTGCAAGGGGGGCCTTCCGACGACTCGTGCCGCACGAACAAGCACGAGGTGACCCCATCCCGCAGCGACCCAGCTGCCGCCGCTCGGAGCGACTTCGCGTCATGGGCGCTTGCAAGACGGACTCGCAGATACACGCCGGGACTACTCGCGATCCGATCGAGGGACACGCCCTTCGCGACGAAGTTCTGCAGGGGGTCCCCGGCGAGTTCGAAGACCCACGCCTCGACGCGATCCCGGAAGGGAATGATCTTCGGCCCGAGCGCCTGCATGACCGCTCGCTGACGGGCCATGACGGCGCTCTTCTGGCTCTCGAGCTGCCCCTCCGCGATCTTCCAATAGATGATGCCGAACGCAGCGAACCCGATTGCCGTCCACAGCCAGAATTGCGGAGAGCCTCCGTAGATCCTCGCCTTACCCCCGACGATGGCGCGCCTTCGCAGCTCGCGGGCTTCGTTCAGCGACGGAAGACCGCGCTGCCTGGGGCTACGAACGGTCGCCGACGCTCACCCCGCGCCGCCGCCGGGCTTCCCGAGACGCTTCGTCATGAAGCTCACCTGCGGGTAGCCGGCGAACGCCGCCGTCTGGAACACGCTCTTCACGACCAGAGCCGTGACGCGCTTGTCGACCTGCAACACGACGATGCCCGGGAAGGGTTTGGACCCATTGATCTGCTTCCAGAGCTCTCGCTTGCTCTTCAGCACGTTGAACAGCTCGTCCACGCGCTGAAGCCGGTTGGCGTCCTCGATCGCTCGCGTGTTCCCGGCGGGAATCCCGTCCACGAGAATGTTCGTGCCCGTGATGGCGACCATCGGCGCTTCGACCATGTCCAGCACGTTCATGGCGCTCGGCAACTGCACGTTCTTGTCGACCGGGAGCTCACCGGACGCGGAAAAGCTCGCCAGCAGAAAGAGCACGATGCAGAGCAAGAAGTCGATGAAGGGAACCAGCGGGAGTTCCTGGTTGACCGACCGATGCCCTCCGCCCGTCGCCTTCTTCTTCACGAAGTCGAGCGCGACGTGGTGGATCAGCCTCCGCCCGGGCACCGAGATTGGTTGATGAAACCGAGATAGGGCTTTGTTGCTCATCTGGGTTCCCTCAGTTCACGGCGAAAGTGACGTTGAATGCAGGCACGTCTTGTTCCTGCGACCCATACTTGAACTGGCGCTTCGGCGTGTAAATCGCGTCGATCACGGCGACGATGTCGGAAAAGGGCGTCGTGTTGTCAGTGTGAAGAATGGCCTGATCGAATTTCTTGTCGGTCGAAGCACGGTGACTTCCATTCTGAGTCCACTCTTCCTGCACCTTCTTCGCGAGGTCCGGATACGTGTACTCGTTCTCGCCGAACGGCACTTGCTTCTTGGGCACCTCGATGGTGTTCACGACCGTCGTGCCCTCTTTCCAGACCAGGTCGAACTTCCGATCCCCGCGCATCTCGACGTGGAGGGTCTTCTCCTTCTTCACGTCTACGGGCTGATCGGGCTGAGGCGGCCCCGGCACCTGGGCGTCCGCGTTGAGCCGCGCCATCTGCGACCAGACCGCGGTCACGAGGAGGAACATCACGAGACAGAGCAGAAAGTCGATGAACGGAACCAGCGGCAGTTCCTGGTTGACCGACCGCCTTCCACCATGTCCGCCACCGACGTCAATGCCAGCCATTGCAACTCCCTGTCAGCACTTGGGGGACGCGACGGGCCCCGCGCTCCTGTGGGGGGCGAGACCCGCTTGGCGCGCTCCGTCTACTGACCCTCGAGTCCCTGGAGGTTCACCTTTTGGCGGTTCGACACGACAAGGTTCAGTACACGCACCGATGCCTCGTTGATGTCGTCCTCGAGACCTTGCGTCTTGCCGTTCAAAACGGCAAAGCCGGCAAGCGCCGTGATGGCGGAGATCAGCCCGAATGCCGTGCAGTTCATGGCCTCCGAGATGCCCTCCGCGAGGATGCGCGCCTTCTGGCTGGGGTCGACGCTTTCGCCGCCGACCGCTCCGAAGGCCTTGATGAGACCCACGATGGTCCCGAAGAGGCCATTCAGCATTGCCAGGTTCGCGAAGAGAGCGAGGAACCCCGTGCGCTTCGAGATCTTGGGCATCTCCTGGAGCGCCGCTTCGTCCATGGCCGCCTGAACCTCTTCGTCCGACCGGTTCACCTTGACGAGGCCGGCCTGGACGATGCGCGCGAGCGGCGCATTCGCCGCCGAACACATCTTCACGGCCTTGGCGACGTCCCCCGCGAGAATGCATTTCTGCATCGTCGCCAGGAACACCTCCTTATTGATGGAGGCGCCCCAGAGGTAGACGGCGCGCTCGGCGATGACCGCGATCGAAAACACGAGCCACACCAGAATGAGCCACATGGCCCAGCCGCCCATTTGAAAGTGATGCCAGAGATCAGCCATCGTCCTTTACCTTTTTCTCCGAGTGCGGCGGTCCCTAGTGCAGTCGCGTTCGACGTGGTGCGAGTAGGCGGGACCACCGGCCACCGCATCCACCCAGGACTTTGCCAGGAAGTTGGCTGCCCGCGACCGAATGCGGAACAGCCCGGACAGGCGCATCTTCGCGAAGGGGACCCCAGCCCGTCAAGAGAGATTGGAATTCACCCGCATCTTCGCGTCCGACCAGAAAGTTGCATGAATACCGCGCATTCTCGATCGCTGTCAGAGGGGATTTTGCCGCGAGAGCGGCCGGCATGACGGCCCGGGGCGTCACCATCGGTGGCTTTCCATTCGAGCTCCGGACGACGCTTTCGTTGGTACCAGTCGGTCCTGGTGGATCGCTGAATGACGACCGAGTTCCTCGCGGAAACACCAGTTGCCCGACGGCGGGAATCAGCCGCCCTTCCACTTCGAGAAGCGGGGCGAGAAAGCGTCGGCGAGCGATAGAGAACGACTGAGCGAAAAGGGAAATGCCATCGCCGGAAGCCCGAGCGGAGCTGGTCGCGAGAAGGCAGAAATCAAAAATCGGTAAAGCGTGACCGAGCTTGCAAGCCGTCTCGCGCGGCGGCTATAGTCGCCCTCACGTTTGTCAAAAGGCCCAGCTAGCGCGTCTGGGGTTCGTCTCAAAGAGAGACTGGTCGATTCAGAAAGGGACATGGGGAATGCAACTTCTGCTTCTCGCGGCACAAGAAGCCAGCGGCGGCGGCGACAGCCAGCTGGTCGAGGCGTTCAAGCACAATCCCACCTTCATGGTCTTGAACCTGTGCGCCTCCGCGATCGTGCTTACCATCGTGGTGGAACGCTTCACGTTCCAGCTGACGCGCTACCGGGTGAACTCGAAGGAGTTCTTTGCTCAGATCAAGAAGCTGGTCACGGCGGGTAACATCGATCGAGCCATCAAGCTCTGCGAGGCCAGTGACTACCCGATCCTGCAGCTCGTGAAGGCTGGGTTGACCCACTCGAACAAGGGCCCGGACGAAATCGACGCGGCGCTGAGCGAAAAGCTGAGCGAGCTCAAGCCACAGGCCGAGAAGCGGGTCGGTGCGCTCTGGTCGATGGCGAATATCTCGACCCTGATCGGACTTCTTGGAACGGTCAGCGGTCTGATCGCGACCTTCGGCGCCATCGCGGCACCAGGCCTCTCGCAGGCCGACAAGCAGCGCATGCTCTCGAACGGTATCGCCGAAGCCATGTACAACACGGCTCTCGGCCTCGGTATCGCGGTGTTCTGCATGATCACGCACATCCTGCTTCACACGCGGGCCAAGGCCATCCAGCATGATCTCGAGAGCACGGTCGAAAAAACGTTCAACCTGCTGACGATCCAGCAACGCGGCTGAACCGACGGCGCACGCCAGCATGGCGCAAGAAAAGCTCAGCACGGCTCAGATCGCCAAGATTCGGCGCCTGAGTCAGCCTCGCGAACTCGCTCCCGATGAGGAGGGCGGCGAGCTCAATATCGTGCCGTTCCTCGATATCATCATGAACATCTTGATCTTCGTGCTCGCGACCGTCTCGGTCACGTTCACGGCGACGATCGAGACGCAACCGCCGGCGAGCGGCGGAAGCGGCGTCCGCAAGGAGATGGAGAGCAAGGCGCTGAACCTCACGGTGTTGATCGTAAATGACGGGTTCTCCATCAAGGCGTCCGGCGGCAACGTTGCTCCAGGCTGCGAGGGCGTCGGGTCGGGAATCGCGATTCCGATGAGGAGCGGCACCTACGACTACGACGCCCTGACCGACTGCGCGAACAAGCTCAAGCAATCCTCTGCGGACTTCGCTGATGAGACGCAGGTCTACATCAGCGCAAACCCGGGCACGGATTACCAGACGGTGATCAGCACCATCGACGCGCTTCGTTCGACGCGACATGGGGAACCACTCTTCACGGACGTGAACTTCAAGGTGCCCCGATGAGCCAGGGACAGGGCCCGGCGGCGCCCAAAGCGCCGAAAGCATCCGCCGCGAAGTTCAAGGCAGCGCTGCGGAAATCGATCCGGAAGAACGCCCACGACCAGGAGATCAACTTCCTCAACATCACCGCGATGCTCGACATCATGACGATCATCCTGGTGTTTCTCCTGAAGAGCCTGGGTGAATCGACCGCCTCGGTGCCACAGAGCAACGATCTCAAGATCCCGAGCTCGTTCGTCACGTCCCAGCCGAGCATGGAAGGCGTGGTCGTGACGGTCTCGAAGTCGCAGATTCTGGTCGGGGACGACAAGATCATGTCGCTCCCGAGTCGCCAGTCTCTGGCGCAGTCCGGCGTCGGAGCCCAGTACAAACGGAGCGGCCCGAACGACCTCTACATCGTGCCGCTCGGGAACGCGCTGCAGGCCGCCCGCAAGACCGACAAGGCCGTCCGCGCGGCAAAGGGGCTCGACCCGTCGACGTCGGAGGCGATCATCATCGCGGACAACACGACGCCCTATCGGCTTTTCATCGAGGTCTTGTTCACCCTCGGGCAAAACGAGTTCGGTAAGTATCACCTCATGGTGATGCAGAAGAAGGCGCCCGCGCCGGCCAGCAAGACATAGACGTTCGAGCGGGATTGAACGTGCGGTGGGCCCGCCGCAGAAAAGCCTCACGCTTCCGTGGGGTTTGATGGATTCTGGCGTCGTCTCTGGGTAGCCCGCCGCTCGGATGGTTCGAGAGCAGGGGTGGTAGCGCCACCTCTCCCCCGCGGCTCGAGGACCGATACCCGGGGAGCCGGAAAAACCGCCTTGCGGGCTCCGAGAACCCCGTGCTACGAGCGACTCAGGTTACGGATCGTCGCGCCTTTGGGAGTGGCTCGCGTCGACGAACGATCGCCTGGGTGTCGTTTCGTCGGAGCCTCCTCCCGCGCCGGGGCGGCCGTAGCTGGTTGCGCCGTTCCTCAAGCAAACGCCCGAGGGGCATCCACTCTCAGGTCGGCGCAGGATCGCACCTTGCTGACCGAATTGGCCGTCGTCCTCTGCTTGGATTTCCTGAGCGTCGCTCTGGCGGTGGCGCTCGCCCGCTGGACGCTCCGCCGCGGGACGCCCGGACCGGAATCGCGGCGGCTGGTCAACGCCGCCACTCGTGCGTCGGAAGCGTTCCTGCTCCGGGAAGGAAAGTTGGCCGCCGTCGGCACCGCGCTCGCGGTGACCATGATTCTCGGTCTGCGCGGGGCGCTCCTGCTTCGCCACGTGAACACGCCGCTGTCGACGGCACTCTGGACGACATTCGCGGCTCTGCTCGGCGCGTCGCTGACGGTCCTCGTCGCGTACCTCACCATGGCCGTCGGTCTTCGCGCGACGCTCAGGACGGTCCGGGCGGCGGAAGCCAGCCTCGATCAGGCCGCAGCGCTGTCGCTGCGAGCCGCGGGCGTCGCTGCGTTCTCCGCCGAGGCGCTGGGTGCTGGCGCGGTCGCGGGCTTGCTCGGGCTCGTTTATCTCGTAGGCGGAGGGGGAGCAGCGGCCTCCGTTGCCCGCGCCACGGTTCTCTTCGAGCGCGCGGCGACGGTTCTCCCGGGGCTCGCGCTCGGCAGCCTCGCGACCGCGGTCGTACTGGGTCTCGGGGGCTCCGCGTACCGCGTCACCGCATCGGCGCCGGCCGCGGAGGAGTTCGGCGTGGACGTCACCGATCCACGGAATCCGTCCATGGTGGCGAACCTGGTTGGCGACCACGTGGGGACCGGCGTGCGGCGCGCGGTCGATCTCTTTACGGCGGCCACGCTTGCCAACGTTGCCGGCGTCGTGCTGGGCGTCGCGGCATTCCGGATCAACGCCGGCGCATCGGGCAGTCACGCGTGGGCGCTGGTCACGCTCCCGCTCGTGGCTCGCTCGGTGGGCGTCGTCGGTTCGGCTTTCGGCCTCTTCACGGCCAAGGTCGAAGAAGCCGAGCGCGCCTCGCTCGCGCTCTGGCGCGGACTGCTCACCGCGACGATCCTGGCCATCGGCGGCATCGGCGGCGCCTCGTTCTGGCTCGTCGGCGGGACGGAGTGCCTCTGGGTCGGACTCGGGGGCGTGCTCGGCGTGCTGACGGCAGTTTGGGTCGGTCACACAGCGCGCCGAGGCGTTGACCGAAGATCCGAGTCCGTACAAGGAGTACTGGATGCGTCGCGCGCCGGGCACGCGAGCGCCATCGCGCGCGGCGTCGCCGTGGGATGCCGCGGAACCTTGTTGCAGGTCGCGCTCGCGGCGCTGGCGCTCTGTGCGTCCTTCAACCTGGGCGAGCATTCCCACCTCCCCGGCGGCGGCCTCCTCGGTACGTCGATGGCCCTATCCGGCTTCCTGGCGCTGAGCCCATATCTGCTCGCTGTCGGCCTGTTCGGACCCATTGTCAGCGGCGTCATCGGTATCGCCGCCCTCGAACCCGACGCGAATCGTCCCGAGGTACGACGGCGCGCCGCGGTGCTGGAAGATGCTGGTTTCCAGGGGGGGCGGGTTGCCGAGTCGTTCTTCATCGCCCTCGGCGGCATGGCGGCAGTCGTCGCCGGACTCGGGATTCCACTTGCATCGGCATCTCCGGATGCGGTTCCGCTCAGCTTGGATCGGCCGCTGGTGATCTGGTCGGGCGCCCTCGGAACGGCTCTGATCATCGCATTCGCCGGGCGGGCCCTCGAGATCGCAGCGCGCGGAGCGCGCGCCACCACAGCCGAGGTCGAGCGCCAGCTGCGCGCGTTTCCGCGCGAGGCTGGAGTCGCACAGATCCCGGAAGGTTACACTCCGAGCTACCGAGCGCTGATCGACATCGCAAGCCGAGCATCCGTGGACGGCCTTCTGGCCCCGGCGCTCCTCGGTCTGGTCGCGCCCGCCGTTCTTGGCTTCGGTCTGCGAGTGCTGTACATGTCGCCCGCTCTTGCCGTGGAGGGACTGACTGCGTTCGTCGCCATCGCCGCCGCGACCGGACTCGGCGCGGCGCTCGCGGCGGACGGGGCGAGCGCGGTTCTCGAGGTCACGTGCCGGGAGAATCGATCCGGTGGCAATCCCTCGGCGCTCGCCGGCTACCAGATCGGCAGCTTCATCGGAGAGACGGGGCGACCCGCCGCGCAACTGTTCATCAAAACCTTCGCAGCCACGGCGCTCGTCATCGCGCCGATGCTGATCGCTTCCTGAATCATCAACCCCGAGGCTCCTGATTGCCTTCGATAGCCGACGCACTCTCAACTCTCTCCGACCGTGGCTTGCGCCGCCTGCTGGGCGCTCGAACGTTCCTCCGCGGTCTCGACTACGAAAAGCGGCGCGTCGTCGAGAGCGTGACGATCGCCGATACGACGGCGACCGGGCGCGTCAAGGGCTCCGACGCCGACCCCTACGAAACGACCATCAAGCTCGGGGGCGAGGGCATCACGTCGAACTGCACTTGCCCGGCGTTCAAGAAGACGGGGCAGCACTGCAAGCATGTCGCGGCGCTTCTCATCACGGTCCGAAATCAGGCGAGAGCGCAGCTCCCGCGCCGCGAACCGCAAGCGCCCGCCCCTCCCCCGCCTTCGGCAGCCAACGCGGACAGCAAGGCGAGCCGTAGACGCGACAGACGTCGTCGGTCGCAGGTCCAGCAACTCGCTGCGCCGCCCGGCGTGGCCGTGCCCGCACCCGACGCAAGCGCGCGGCAAACGGGGATCGGCGCGTGGCTCGCGCCTGACGGCGCGCTCCGACGCCTGAGTCTCGAGTTTCGCATCCATGTGCGGCAAGGCGGCTTGACGGTCACCGTGCTCGACGTGGATCAGCGAATGCCGCTGCTCCCGAGCATCGCACTCACCTGGCAAGCGCTGGCTCCGACGGTCGATCGTGACGCGCTCCGACTCCTGACGCGCTTCGAGAGCGGCAACCCGCGGCACCCTGCGGTGGACATCCGCGGCGAAGACGTCGCCGACCTCATGCCGATGCTCGCGGAGTCGCGGGTGCTCCTCGAGCCCGCGTTGATGCAGCTCCGCTTCGTGGATGAACCTCTGCGGCCGAAGTTCGAGCTCGAGATGGTCGGCAGCGACACGATCGTCGCCAAGGCGACCTTCGAGCGCTCCGGGAACGGACGCCGTTTCCACCTGACGAGCGGCGGCTGGTACGAAGGCGCGCCGGGGTGGCACATCGACACCAGCGAGGGCATCGCACGACCACTCGATCGCAAGGTGTCGCCCGCGGCTCTTCGTCGATTGGTCCGAAGCCCGGCGATCGCCGAACCCGCGTCGCAGCTCATCGCGATGATTGCGCAGACGTTGCCCAAGGTGGCCCTCGAGATCGGCGCCGACCTGCCCGATCTCTCGCAGGTCGCGGACGTCATCGATCTCGAGCCGAAGTTCCGGATGAGCGCGACGGGGTCGCTCGTCGACGTTCACGTGGCGCTCGAAGCCACCTACGGCGACACCGACGTCGAAGTCCGCGCCGACGGTATGTCCCCGCCGGTAATCATCTACCCACCCGAGGAAGGCCACAAGCGCGGCACCTGCATCCGGACGGACATCGTGGCCCAGCAGCAAGCCGTCCAGGAGATCCTCGATCTCGGCCTGAAGCCGAGCGAAAGTGGGGAAGCATTCGTCGCGCAAGGAGACGTCGCACTGCGGTTCTGGGCCGAGGGTGTGGGCTCCCTTCCGGAGACCTGGGAGCTCTATGTGCCGGAGGACCTCGTCGGCGTTCAGGTGCGCGGCAAGCCCATCCAGATGAGCGCACGCGTCTCGAGCGGCATGGACTGGCTGAATGTGAAGATTTCCTGGGACAGCGAGGGCATCTCCGTCGACCGCACCGAGCTCGAGCGCTGCCTCATCACGGGACAGAAGTTCGTGAAGCTCTCGGACAATTCGTACGCCCCCCTCGACCACGCGCGCGTCAAGGCCCTCATGGATCGCGAGGTGGAAATCCTCGCAGCTTCCGGCAAGACCGGGAAACTCCCGCTCTCGCAAGCCGGGCGCGTTCAGGAACTGCTGCTGCAGGCCGACGCTTCGCACCTCAGCTCACAGACCAAGGAGCTCTTCGAGAAGCTCGCCAACATCTCGGAAATTGGCAAGGCGAAGAAGCCCCGCGCGCTGAAGGCGACCCTCCGCCCCTATCAGGAGCAGGGGCTCTCGTGGCTCAGGTTCATCCATGACATCGGCTCGGGCGGGGTCCTGGCCGACGACATGGGCCTCGGCAAGACCATCCAGACCCTCGCCCTCCTCCTCGGACTCAAGCAAGAAAAGGAAGACGTCAGGGCGCTCATCGTCGCGCCGACCAGCGTGGTGACGAACTGGATACGCGAGATCGAACGCTTCGCGCCCACGCTGACGACTGCGCTCTGGCACGGAGCGGGCCGCCGAGATCAAGCTGACGAGCTCGAGAGCGCGAACATCATCGTCACGAGCTACGCGCTCCTCCGCCGCGACATCGACCTGCTGAAGAAGCTGAAGCTCACGTACGCCATTCTCGACGAGGCGCAGAACATCAAGAACCCGCTCAGCGCCACCGCCCAGGTTGCCAAGGAGCTGCGCGCCGACCACCGCCTCGCCCTGACCGGCACGCCGATCGAAAACCGGCTCAGCGAGATCTGGTCGATCTTCGAGTTCGTGAGTCCGGGTCTGCTCGGCCCCTTGCCGAAGTTCGAGGAAAAATTCGCTCGCCCGATCGACCAGGGTGACTCGAAGCAAGCTGCGCGTCTCCGCGCCGTCATCCACCCCTTCATCCTGCGCCGCACGAAGATCGAAGTCGCGAAGGACCTCCCGCCCAAGATCGAGAGCGACAAGTTCATCGACCTGGCCCCCGAGCAGAAAGGCATCTACCTCCAGGTGCTCCGCGAAGTGCGCGCGCAGATCATGGGAGAGGTCGAGCGCGTGGGCGTCGCGAAGAGCCAGCTCCACATCCTCGCGGGCCTGACGAAGCTCCGCCAGGCCGCGTGCGACCCGCGGCTCCTCGGCATGAATCGCGAATTTTCTCACGACGACAGCGGGAAGCTCGCCGCGCTCCGCGAGCTCGTCGAGGAGTGTCAGTCGAGCGGACACAAGGTGCTGATCTTCAGCCAGTTCGTGTCGATGTTGAAGCTCATCCGCGAGGCCCTCGACGAGGACAAGGTTCGCTACGAGTACCTCGACGGCAGCACGATGGACCGCGCCGAGCGCATCGAGCGCTTCCAGACCGATCCGACCATCCCGGTCTTCTTGATCAGCCTGAAGGCGGGCGGCTCGGGCTTGAATCTGACGGCAGCCGATACCGTCGTCCACTTCGATCCTTGGTGGAACCCCGCCGTCGAAGACCAGGCGTCCGATCGCGCGCATCGCATCGGGCAGAACCGCGTCGTCACCATTTACCGTCTCGTCGCCGCCGGCACGATCGAAGAAAAGATCCTCGAGCTCAAGCAGAAGAAGAAAGACCTCGTCGCGTCCGTCTTGAGCGAAGACGCGGGCGGCCAGAAGAAGCTGACTCGCGAAGACCTGGACGACCTCTTCAAGGTCGATTGACGAGAGTGTCGCCCGCCTTCGCGTGACGCTTCAACCGATGGCGTCGAGTTCGTCCAGTTCCCCTTCGCCGCGATCGACATCCGTTGTCCCGAACCGCTTCCTGATCCACACGGTGACATCGTCGAAGAGCGAATAAGCGACCGGCGTCGCGAGCAGGGTGAGCGCGAGCGACAGCGTCTGTCCTCCGACGACGACGCCGGCGGTGGCGCGGTTCAGCCCTGCGCCGACCCCGCGCGACGTGATGAGCGGGATCATCCCGGCGACGAAGGCCAGCGTCGTCATCAGGATGGGGCGCAGACGATCGCGGTTGGCCTCGAGGATGGCGTCGAGTCGCGGCATCCCCTCGGCCCGCAGGTGGTTCGTGTGATCCACCTGAAGGATCGCGTTCTTCTTCACCACGCCGAAGAGCACGATGATGCCCGAGCATCGACATCAGCGAGAGCTCCTGGCCGAACATGAGCAAGCGAAAGCAAGCGCGAACGGCACCGTCAGCGGCAGCGAGAGCATGATCGTGACCGGGTGCAGCCACGACCCGAACTGCGCCGCCAGGACGAGGTACATGAAGATGAACGACAGCCCGACCGCGACCGCGAAGCCTCTCACCGCGCGCCCCGTCTCCTTCGTCGTCCCCGCCGGGACTGCGTGGTACTCGGCCGGCAGGTGCTGGTCATTGATGATCTTGACGAGCGCGTCGGAGATCTCGCTCTGTCCGTACGCCGGGGGCGACGTTCGCCGTGATGGTCACCTGCCGCTGCCGCGCCAGGCGGTTGATCTGCGACGGCCCCGTCGTCGCGTTCGAGCGTGACGACCGACGAGAGGGGGACCGTGTTTCCGGTCTTCGTCTGCACCGTCATGGCCGAGATGCCGGCGAGATCCGCCCGATACTCGGCGTCCGCGCGCGCCCGGATGTCGTAGTCGTTGCCATCCTCCTCGTAGGTCGAGACCTTCAATCCGCCGACCAGGAGCTCCAGCGCATTGGCCACGTCCGCGACGTCCACGCCGAGGTTGCCCGCGCGCTCGCGGTCGATCTCGCACGTGCACCTCGGGGTTGCCGACGATGAGATTCGAGTCGACGTCCACCGCCCCTTTCACGTGACGGAAGCGACTCCAGGATCGTGGCCGCATAGCTCGAGAGCCGGCCCAGATCGGGGCCGGTGAGCGTGTACTGAATGAGAGCCTGCGACTGGCCGCTCGAGATCTGCGCGGTCTGCTCGACGTCGATGCGGAGATTCGCCGGCTGTCGCGGGACGACCTCCTTGCGCACTTGCTCCATGATCGCGAACTGGTCGTTCTTGCGGAAGCGCGGATCCACCAGGTGAACGAAGATGTTCGCGAGGTTCCGGGTCACGGACGCGTCGTTGCCGATGGTGAGGAGCGTGTGGTCGACGCCGGGGATCGCGCGGATCTCGCGCGCGACGCGCTCGGCCTGGAGGCGGGTCTCGACGAGGCTCGTCCCCTCCGGCGCGCGGACGTTCACGTCGAACTCGGCCACGTCGTTGGGCGGGACGAAGCCCTTGGGAACCGCGCGCGCCAGGGGCACGCACGAGCCGAGAGTCGCGCACGCGACCGAGCGACGATGACCCAGCGGTGCCGCATCGACCCACTTCAAGCACGGCCATGTAGACCGACTCGATCGGCCTGTAGAACCCGTCGACCAGCCGCTCGAGCGAGCGAATGCTGCGTCCGGCTGCACCCTCGACGGCGGGGCCCTTCAGCCAGCGGGCCGCGAGCATCGGCGTCAGCGAAAAGCTGACGATGAGCGACACCAGGATCGCGAACGCCATCGTCAGGCCAAAGCTCTTCAGGAAGCGCCCGACGATGCCGCTCATGAAGGCCACCGGCAGGAACACGGCCATGAGGGACAGCGTCGTCGCGAGCACGGCGAGGCCGATGTCCCGCGTCGCCAGCGCCGCGGCCACGAACGGCTTCTGTCTCTTCTCCTCGATGAAGCGGACGATGTTCTCGAGCACGACGATCGCGTCGTCGATGACGATGCCGACGGCGAGCGCGAGGGCGAGGAGCGTGATGATGTTGAGCGTGAAGCCCATCGCCCACATCAGGCCGAACGTCCCGATGATCGAGACCGGGATGGCCAGCGCGGCGATGAGCGTGCTCCGCGCAGTTGCCGAGGAACAGGAGCACCACGATGGCCGCGAAGAGCGCGCCCAGGACGAGGTGCTCCTTGACCGCGTCTGACGCTGGTGCGGATCGGACGCGGACTCGTCGCGCACGACCCGGAGCTCGGAGCCCTGGCGGCAGCGACTTCTGCACCTCCTCCAGCCGCGCGCGGATCGCGTCGACGACGGCCACCGTGTTCTGTCCCGACTGCTTGCGGATCGACAGGACGACGCTCTCATGACCGTCCTCCGACGCCGCAGGTCCTGGGCTCCTCGACGCCGTCGTCGACCCGCGCCACGTCCCCGATGCGCGTCGGGTGGTCCTCGCTGCTCCCGGATGATGATGCGGCCGATCTTCGCCACGTCGTCGACGCGGCCTTCGACGCGAAGCGCGAGGCTCTTCGGCCCCGTCTCGATCTGGCCGCCCGGGACGCTGAGGTTCTGCTGCGCGAGCGCGCGCTCCACGTCGACCGCGGTGAGACCCGCGGCCTCGTAGCTTCAGCGGGTCGAGCCAGACGTTGATCTGTCGCTTCTGGCCGCCGAGGATGTTCACCTGTCCGACGCCCGTTGATGCTCTCGATCTGCCGCCGCACACGCTTGTCCGCGAGCTCGGTGATGTCGCGGATCGAGCCCGGGCTGGTCAGCGTGACGTACAGGATGGGCGAAGCATCCGGATCGACCTTGGAGACGACGGGCTGGTCGATCCCCTTGGGCAGATCGGGGAGCACGTTGTTGATGTGGTCTCGCACCTCCTGCGCGGCGACGTCGGGATCCTTGTCGAGCGTGAACGTGATGATGACCAGCGAGACGCCCTGGCTCGAGGTGGAGCGCAGCTCGTCGATGCCGCTGATCGTGTTGACCGCGCCCTCGATCTTGTCGGTGACGCTCCGTCTCGATTTCCTCGGGCGCGGCGCCCGTTCCGGTCGTCGTCACGACGATTGCCGGAAAGTCGACCTTGGGGAACTGATCGACCCCGAGCGACCCGTAGCCGAAGACGCCGATCACGACGAAAACGAGCATGAGCACCCACGTGAAGACGGGCTGCCGGATGCACAGCGACGCTAGCCATTGCATGCTTCTTCGTTTCGCCTCTCGGCGCTACATCGATTCGACTGCGCCGTCGATCGCGCCGGTGGGAGGGGCGACGACCACCTGCTCGCCCGCCTTCACCCCGTCGGCGACGGCAACCATCGTCGTCCACCTTCGGTCCGAGCTGGACGACGCGTTCTACGAGGTGGCCGTCCACGGCGACGAACACGCTGTCCTTGTCGTCCTGCGCCACCAGGGCCTTCACGGGCACGACCGGCAACGTCTCCGTCGCCGACGGGAAGCTGCGCCGTCACGAACATGCCGGGCAAGAGGGCGTGATCCGGGTTGTCCGTCACGGCTTCGACCACGAGATCCCGCGTGGCTTCCCGGATCTCACCGCCGATGTATTTCACGGTGGCAATGAACGTCTTGCCCGGGAAGGCGACCGTCTCGAAAGTGACGACGAGCCCCGGGTGCACGCTTGCTCACGTTGGCCTCGGGAACGGTGAGCTCGAGCCGCAGCGGATCGTCGACGAGCAGGGTCACGACCCGCGTGTCGGGTGCACGTAGTCGCCGACGTGCACGAAGCGCTCGGCGATGACGCCGGCTGAAGGGCGCGCGGATGGAGGAATCGGTGAGCGTCTGCGTCGCCTGCGGCGGCGCGCACGCGGGCGGCCTCCTCGTTCGCGGCCTGCGTCTCGCAGCTCGTGGCTTGCTTGTCGTACTCCTGCTGCGTGATCGCGCCCTTGGCGAGAAGGCTCACGTAGCGCTGCGCAGTCGGCGCGGACGTTCTTGAGTTGCTCCGTCGCGCGCTGGTCAGCGTTGGCGTCGGCCTCGGCCCGCGAGAGCGCGGCGGAGCGCGCGTCGAGCTGCGCCAGGAGCGCCGCCTTGAGCGACGTGGTCGCCCCGCTCGACGAACGTCTTCGACGACGCGGCCGGTGGCGTTGGCGGCGAGATCGGTGCGCTCGTTCGACGAGAGCACACCCGTCAGGCGGAGCAGCTTCGGCACCGTCTGCTCGGTGACGGGTACGCCGTCTGCACGTGGACCTTCGCGAGACGTACCGCCGCCTTCGGCGCGGCGCCGCCTGCGATCGTGCGAGCAGCCCGCGACCGCCAGACCGAGCGCGAAGGCCCGCAACGCCCAGCGAGACCCGTCGCGTGTCTTCACTCGCCGTTCCTTCACGCGCACTCCCGCATCCAGGCGGAGGGCCGAAGCGGGCGTAGGCGAGGTCGGCGTCGGCCTGGATCCGGGCCACGTCGGCGGAGAAGGCATCCTGGCGCGCCTGCAGGACGTCGAGCTGGGTCGCGACTCCGCTCTCGTAGCGATCCTCGCGCGAGCGACGCGGCGAGCTTCGCCGCCGCGACCTGCGCGCGCGCGAGCTGCGCCGACTCGATGTCGGCGCGGACCTGCTGCCAGTCGCGGAACACGGCGTCCTCGGCGGCCCGGCGCGCCTGGTCCTCGTTCGCCGCGCGCGGCCGCGGCCGCGGCTTCTGCGCGCGAATCTGCGGGCGAACGGTCGTGTCGAGCTTCCAGCTCGCGGCGAGCTGAAGGAGGTAGACGGCGTATGGCCGCCGATGAACGCCGGTGGCGTTCGTGAACTTCTCTTCCGCCATGCCGTTGACGCGTCGGAAGCCAGCCGGTCTTGACGGCGCGCGCGCGCCTTCTCGGCGGTCACGCGGTTCGCCGACCGCGCTCTGCACCGACGGGGACTGCCGATCGTCTCGCCCATCCAGGCCTCGAGCGGCGCTTCCTCGTGAAGATCGTCCTCGGGAAAGTCGGTCGCCGGCTCGCGCCTCGAGCCCGGAGAGCGAGTAGAGATCGCGCCGCGTGTTCGTGACGCCGAGCTGCGCGGCGGTCACGTTCTGCTCGCGCCTTCGCCTGATCCGCGAGGGCGCGCTGCACGTCGAGCTCGGAGCCGGTGCCGCTCTCCTTCCGGTCGCGGGCGAGCGCCACGTTGTGCTGCGCGACCTCGAGGTTCTGCGCGGCCGACTGCAGCACGGCCTCGTTGCCGAGCAGCGTGTAGTAGTCGCGGAGCACGTTCTTCTCCACGGCCAGGTTGCGCGTTCTCTTCGTCGGCGCGCGCCCCCGCGAGCGTCGACTTGCGGCGCGCCCGGCGATCCCAGTTCGGCGACGTTGATGAGCGGCACGGTGAGGATCGACGTTCGCGTCGAGCTGGTTCAGAGGCTGGATGACGATCGTGCGGGACGTGCCCGGAGGGGTCGATGCCGCCCGACGAGCGCGGCGGTCGTCGACCTCGTACTGGTTCCTGCGTGTAGGTGCCCGTGCGCGGAGAGGTTCGGCAGCGAGACTGCCCGTCGAGATGCCCACCTCGGCGTCGCGCTGGGCGGCCGTCGCGTGCGCGGCGCGGTTCTGGGGGTTCCAGCGTCTTCGCGTGCTCGAGGAACTCGGTAACCGGCTGCAGGGCGAGCGCGGACCGCGCCGAGAACGACGAGGCGCCCAGGATGACGAGCGCGCCGAGTGCGCCGCGAAACGAGACGGGGCGCACGTCGCGCGACCTCGAAGAAGCTTCTCGCTGCACGCCGGGACGATTAACGCAAAGCGACTTTGCGTACAACAACCGCGGAGCGCTCGTGTTTTCGTCAAGAGACGTGGCCGCCTGGGCAATCCTCGTGTCTGCAAAGGCAATCTTCCGGACCTCGTCGGACGGGCCCCGTGGCATGTTCATTGCTCTACAGAACAACCAGGAAAGCGGAGCAATCATGAAGACAGCCAAAAGCCGATCGAAGAAAACGAGCCCCGCTCGTGATCTGACGAAGCGCACCATCGAACACGAGGCGATCGGGGCTGCGGCAGGGGCTGCGGCGGGAGCCGTTGCCGGCGTGATGGCGGGGCCGCCCGGCATGGTCGCCGGAAGTATCGTCGGTGCCGCCGTGGGTGCGGCAGGCGCTTTCGCCCTGCAGCAAACCGATGAAGAGGAAGAAGCCAGGACGAAGAGCCTGGACGCGGCCATCGGCATCTCGGGAGGCGATCTCGGCGCTGAATGCCTGGAGCACCCCCCGGCCAAAGTTGGCGCCTACTCGGCAGCGGCTTCCGGTGTTTCGTCGACTGATGGGACCCCCGCGGAGGGTCCGTTTCAGGTGCCGGACGACAGCTGAGCAGCGCCTCACGCCGGGTTTCGAACGGGATCTCGACCGTAAATGCCTCACGCGTGCGGTTCGGGTGCCCCACACTCACGCGGTGAGGGGTCCCGCCACCGCTCACTGCATCGTCCCGGCAACGTTCCCATCGAAGGGGTCGAGCGAAGGGGTCGAGCCCGCGACCAGCGTCCCTGGCCGCTAAGCGTGCCGGCCTTGCGTCCCGTACGCCATGGCGAAAAAAACGACGAAGGCAACGGTCAACATGACGAGTTCCCCGACGACCTCGCCGTGACTGATGACGTGGTGGGGACCGACTCCCGCCAATGCAATCAGATGCGACATGCACCCCGTAAGAGCATGCTGCATGCCAGGATGCTTCCCCGGCGCGGTAAATCAGCCGACGGGGATCTTGGACTTGTTGTGCGACAGCCACTGCGCGAACGTCTGTAGCTCCGGATTCAGCTCGCGCGACAACGCGAGATCACGAGCCGCGCAGAACTCCTTCTCGAAGTCGCGCTTGTACTGGAACATGTTGCCGAGGTCGTCTGCTCCGGGGAAGCCGAAGGTACGGAAAATCTCCGGCGGGACGTACCGGTACGCGACGGGTTGCCCGAGCGCCTGGCTCAGGGCGGCCGCCATCTTCTCGCCCGTCAGATGTTCGCCCGCGATGCCCACCGTCTTCCCGATGAACGCCGCGCCGCGCTTGAAGACACCGTACGCGCACTTGCCGATGTCCTCGACCGCGATGCCCGGGAGCTTCTTGTCGGCCATGGGCAGTGTGAACGCCAGCTTGCCGTCCGGGCCCTTCGACGGGGCCATGCCCGGAGACAGCAAATTGTCCCAGTAGAACGACGTCAGCAGCATCGTCGTCGGCACTCCCGCCTCCACGAAGAAGCGGTTCGATTCGCCCTTCGCGTCGAAGTGCGGGACCTTGTACTTGTCCTTGAGGGTCGGCATCCGGGGGTCATCGAGTGGAACCCGAAGCCGGGTGTCCTCGAGCGTCGACCAGATGGCGTGCGATACGGCTGCCCGCTTCGCTGCCTGAGCGAGCGCCTTCGCCTGGGCAAGCTCCTTGTCCGCCGAGGAGTGTTCCCAGAAGCTCGTCACGCAGAACGCGCCGTGAACGCCGGCAAAAGCCTTTGCCAGACTCGCCTCGTCGTCGAGATCCGCGGCGACCACCTCCACGCCGAGCTTCGCGAACGCGCGGGCCTTCTCGCCATCTGGTTTTCGCGTGATGGCGCGGGGAATGAACTCTCCGTTAGCGTCGGCGAGGATCGCGCGGACGAGGCCACCTCCCTGTGCGCCAGTGGCTCCAACGACGGCGATGATCTTCTTGCTCATGGGACTCTCCTTGTTCGAAGGGTGCGCAGCCTAGCACCCTCGATGCGCCCGGGGCACAGGGTCCCGGCCGTCGAGCGGCGGAGTTCGCCCGCCGCTCGACGGCTTTCCGTACTCGCGTTCGTCCTCTCGCCGTCAGTGCGCCGCGGGTCCGCGTGGCACCGACGCGGGCGTGGGCGGCACGGGGTTCACGATCGGCGGCACAGGGGCAGGCGTGGGCTCCGGGGACGGTACGGCCGGCTTCGGATGGCGACCGCGACCCGCATAGAGCGACGGGATGATCGGCTCCGCGTTCCCGCGCTGCCACTCGATGAACGCGACGGCGTGCCGCACTTGCTCGTAAGCGTTCACCATGAGCGTGAACGCTTGCCGGCGGACGAGCGCCGTCGCGGCGACGGCTTCTGGACTCTGCTCCTTCCGTCCGATGGCCGCGACCAGCTCTTCTGCCAGAGCTTTTGCCTTCTGGAGATCGGCTTCGACGAGCGCCGTTCTTGCCTGGATCCGTTGCCAGTATTCACCGAGCAGGTTCGCCCAGGCCATGAGCTCGAAGGCCACGTTGCGGTAGCCGACGCGCCCGGTGAAGGATGCAAACCGCGCCGGATCGATGAGCCCGTGCTTCGCCAGGGTCATCGCGTCCGTTCGGAGCGTGTCGCGGAGCGCGACGGCCTGCTCGTTCAGCGTCACGAGCTCCGCAGGCGGCTCGATGGCAATGAAGTAGAGCGAGTCTGCCTCACACGCCGCCATGGCGTAGTCCGGCAGCGCGTCCACCCGTTCGATGTCGAAGTCCGGCAGCTTCGCGAGCTTGTCGCGGAGTGCCGTCACTGCCGACATGACTCCGAGAATCGTCGTCACCGCCGCCGCGATGTCGATGCGCACCGGTACGAGCGCGCTCTCCGGCACGGCCTGGATCTCGGTGAGGCGCCGCTCGTAGGCCGCGTGGAACGACGACTGGTCGTGGAACCCACCCGGTGCGCGCGCCCTGCGGTTCCTGGTCTGCCGACCCGTGCGATGATGCTGCGTTGACATTTTTTCTGTCTCCTGTCGATCCGCGGAACGGGTTTGCTCCGCGCTTCCGATAGCTGGGACGCACGCCCCGCTCTTTCCCTACGGAAGAAAATTTCATTTCAACCACTTTGGCCCCGCGGCCGCCCCGGACCGGAGACCGAATCAGGCCCATGGTTGTTCGCTCGGATGCCGTGCCAAGACTCCGGGCGACTCCGGAGGTCGGCCACCCGTCCTGGATATGAGGTCACCTCGTGCGGATTGTTCGACTCGAACCAAAGCCATGAGGTCACCTCATCCCGTTCGTTCGACTCGAACCAAAGCCATGAGGTCACCTCATCCCGATTGTTCGACTCGAACCAAAGCCATGAGGTCACCTCATCCCGTTCGTTCGATTCGAACCAAAGCCATGAGGTCACCTCATCCCGGTCGTTCGACTCGAACCAAAGCCATGAGGTCACCTCATCCCGTTCGTTCGACTCGAACCAAAGCCATGAGGTCACCTCATCCCGATCGTTCGACTCGAACCAAAACCACGAGGTCACCTCATTCCGTTCGTTCGTCCCGAACCCGCTCCACGAGGTCGCCTCATTCCGTTCGTTCGTCCTGAACCGGAGGACCCGTCACGTCCGATCGGGCGTTTTCACGGCGGCCGCGGGCTCGTCCCGGGTCGTCTTTCGCGATCGCCTGGAGCCATGCGACACTTCGCCGAGCGACTCGCAGATGCCCCTACCTCCCGGACCCCCACTCCCCATGGCCGCGCAGACTGCGTGGTGGATCCGCCGCCCGATCCATCTGCTCGAATTTTGCCGGCGCCGTTACGGTCCCGCGTTCACCTTGAGTCTGCCGGGCATGCGCATCGTGTTCCTGAGCGAGCCCGACGCGATCCGGACCGTGTTCAGCGCGAAGCCCGACGAGATGCACGCCGGCGAGGTGAACCGCATCCTCCGCGTGCTCGTCGGGGACGCGTCGGTGCTGCTCCTCGATGGGAGCGAACATCTCCGGCACCGGAAGCTCCTCATGCCGTCCTTCCACGGCGAGCGGATGCGTTACTACGGAGACACGATGGTCGAGATCACCCGGCGTTCGATGTCGACCTGGCCGGAGGGCACGCCTTTCTCACTCCACCCGTACACGCAGGGGATCACCCTCGATGTGATCCTGCAAACCGTGTTCGGCCTGGACGAGGGCGCGCGACTGGTCGAGCTTCGCCGCCAGATCCGGCGATTGCTCTCCGTCAGTGAAAATCGCCTCGCGACGGTCCTGATGTTCTACATCTCGGCACATCCGGATGCGGAGCAGCGCCTCCCCTGGAGGTTCCTGCTTCGAGACCGAAACCGCATGGACCGCTCGATCTACCGGCAGATCACCGAGCGGCGCGCCGGCCCGGGTCGAGATCGCAAGGACGTGCTGGCGATGCTGCTCCAGGCGCGCGACGAGCAAGGAGAAGGCATGACGGACGTCGAACTGCGCGACGAGCTCGTCACGGCGCTTGCCGCAGGTCACGAGACGACGGCGACCGCACTCGCGTGGGCGTTCGAACGACTCTTGCTTCATCCTCACGTTTACGAGCGCCTACGGGACGAAGTTCGTTCCACGTGCGACGGCACCACGCCGGACCCGGAACGCGTCGCGGCCCTGCCCTACCTCGACGCGACAATCAAGGAGATACTCCGGATGCGGCCGGTCGTGCCGGTCGTCGGCCGGGTGCTGAAGAGACCCTACTCGCTCGGCGGCCACGATCTCCCCGTGGGAACTTACGTCGCGCCGTGCATCTATCTCGCGCAGCGGAACCCCAAGACCTACGTCGCTCCGGACGAGTTTCGCCCGGAGCGCTTCGAGGGCGTCCCCCCGGACCCCAATTCATGGCTCCCGTTCGGTGGCGGCATGCGTCGCTGTATCGGAGCTGCCTTCGCTATCTACGAAATGAAGGTGGTGCTCTCCACGATCCTCGCCGGCGCGGACCTGTCCCTGTCGCAGCCCTCCCCCGTGCGCGTCGTACGCCGCGCGATCACCTTCTCGCCGGAGCACGGCACCCGAGTGACCCTGACGCGGCGTCGCGAACCAGCGCGCGCGTGAGGCGGGTTACCTCCGGATGCTGATGCTCATCAGGAGCCCGAACCCGGCGAGAGTCGTGATGACGCTCGAGCCGCCGTAGGAGAAGAGCGGGAGCGTGATACCGACGACGGGGAAGAGGCCGAGCGCCATGCCGACGTTGAAGAGGACCTGAAAGAAGAGCTTCGCGCCGATACCGATCGCGACGGCGGCGCCAAAGCGATCCTTCGCCTGCGAGGCGATGTTGATCGCCCAGATGCAGAGGAAACAATAGAGCCCGAGCAGCGCGACGCAGCCGATGAACCCCCAGTCTTCCGCGAAGACGGAGAACGAGAAGTCGGTGAACTGGTCTGGCAAGAACCCGAACTGGTTCTGCGTCCCCTCGCGAAAGCCCGCACCGAGAAGTCCGCCGTCCCCGATGGCCGTACGTGACTGGAACGCGTGCCAGCCCGAGGTCGTCTTGTTCGCGTCCGGGTGGAGAAAGCTCGTGATGCGGAGCTTCTGGTAATCCTTCATCCCGAACTGCCAGAGCCCGACCGAGCCGACGACGGTCGCGACGATTCCGGTCGCGACACTCGAGCGCTGGATCTTGGTGATCGAGAGCATCGCGGCGACCGTCAGCAGGTAGATGACCGACGTGCCGAGATCCGGCTGCGCCATGACGAGCCCGGTGGGTACCGCGGTGAGCAGAAGCGGCGGCGCGAGGTCGATGAGCGTGCGGGGCTCCGTCTTCGGATCGTCGGCGAGGTAGCGCGCGATGGCGAAGATCAGCAAGATCTTCATGAACTCGCTCGGCTGGAAGCCGAAGCTGCCAATCTGGATCCAGCGCGCCGAACCACGGATGTCGGAACCGAGGGCCCACACCATCAAGAGGGCGAGAACGCCGATACCGTAGAGCACGTACGCGAGTCGCTCGAAGAATCGATAGTCGATCGCGGCGAGCAGGATCGCGAAGAGCCCGCCGACGACGAGCCAGTACACCTGCGACACGTACACGTCCGCGATGCCCTCGCGACCCGCGATGCCCATGTACGGGCTGGTCGCGCTGTAGAGGTTCACCACGCCTGCGATCGCGACGAACACCACTCCGAGGAAGAGCGGCCAGTCGAGCTTTTCGCGAGGCCCCGCCCCGAGCATCAGGGTCCACTCCGCGCGGGTGGCGGGACCTTGGCGGATGCCTCGCGGACCGCCAGGCGATCGGCCTTGAACTTCTGCCAGTCGCGGACGACGCGCATCGCGACCGGAACGGCGTTGGCGCCACCGCCGCCGCCGTGCTCGATGATGACGACGATCGCGATCTCGGGCGACTCCGACGGCGCGTAACCCGCGAACCAGGCATGATCGCGATTGAAATACCACTCCCGCTCGGGATCGACGCCCTTCGGCGTCACGTGACTGACCTGCGCGGTCCCCGTCTTGCCCGCCATGTCGACGTCGGGAAGCCGCTCGCGATTCGCCGTCCCCTTCTTCTCGAAGACCACGCCGCGGAGCGCTCGATGGATGAGATCGAGCTGGTCGTGGTCGAGGTCGATGATGCGGCGAACTCTAGGCGGAAATTCCTGCACGACGGTGCCGTCGCTCGTTTCGATGCTGCGGACGAGCTGCGGCTGGTAGAGGATGCCTCCGTTCGCCAGCGCCGCGTACGCCAGGGCGAGCTGGGTGACCGTCACGGTCGTGGCGCCCTGGCCGATCGCGGCGAGCAGCGTGAAGCCACCGCGGAACCCGCCCGGTTGGTGGCGCGAATACCACGCTTTCGTCGGCATGCGCCCCCGCGCTTCGGGATTGACGCCGATGCCCGTCTTCGTGCCGAAGCCGAAGGCGACACCCATCTCGGCGAGCCGGTCGATGTGAATCTCGTCGCCGAGAGTATAGAAATACGTGTTACACGACTGCACGATCGCATCGTAGAGGTCCACGCTGTGGTGCACGCCCGTGCACCGGAAGAAACGACGGCCGAACTCGTAACCGCCGTGACAATCGACGCGAGTCTCCGGCGTGATGAGGTGATCGGCGAGACCGGCGAGCGCGCTGAAGGGCTTGTAGGTCGAACCGGGCGGGTACGCGGCGGACACCGTCTTGTCCAGCGTCGGTCTCAGCGGGTCGCTGTAGAGCTTCTTGAAGGCCTCTCGCACGGCGCTCGTCCCGCTCCCGCCGGAGACGACGTTCGAGTCGAAGCTCGGCTTCGACAGGGCCGCCAGTATTCGCCCCGTGCGCACGTCCACGACGACGACGGAGCCCGCGAGCTGTCCCCGCATGGCGCGTTCGATGGACGCTTCGAGCTCGATGTCGACCGTAAGCGAGATATCGCGCCCGGGGATCGGCTCGACCGTCGTCGGTTCGTCGAGGTAACGACTCTCCATCTCCTCGCGGCTGCCATGCGAGCGCTGCCAGTGGACGACCTTCTTCGTCCCCCGCTCGCCGCGGAGGTAGCTCTCCCAGCGACGTTCGATGCCGACCGCCCCGATCGTATCGCCCGATCGATATCCTTCGTCCTCCTCACGCGCGAGCGTATCGGGATCGATTTCCCGCATGTACCCGATGAGATGCGCGCCGAGAGAACCGAACGGGTAATACCGTACCGGGACGGGAACGACCTCGATCCCCGGTAACTCGGCCTCGTGAGTCTTGAGCGCCGCGACCACGTCGCGATCGACGTCGACCTTGAGCAGGATCTGCTGGGTCCGGCGGGTGCCGGGGTCCGCTTGAATGCCCGCGATGCGATCCTGGAGATCCTTCTTCTCCTGGTCATCGAGGTGCATGAGCTGCGCCGCCACGGGCCAGGTCGTTTTCAGGTCGATCGCCTCGGGAACGACGTAGACGTTGTAGGAAGGTCGATTCGCGGCGAGGACCTTGCCAAAGGCGTCGCGAATCACCCCGCGCGTCGTCGCGAGACGGATCTCACCGGTGATGTTCCGCCGAGCTTGCGCGCGGTGCTGGTCCGCCTCGAGAATCTGGAGTTCGACGAGCTTCGCGATGAGGGCCGAGAACGAAAGGAGCACGGCGAAGACCAGGTAGCGGTAGCGGCGCCGAAACTCGCCGATGTCCGAGCGCTGGACGAGGAAACTCATCGCGTCGCCTCGCCGCCGCGCGGGGCGGTGGCGGGATTCTGGTGGATGCGCTCCGCGACGTAGAACACGAATGGAGCCAGGAGGGCGGTGGCCGTGGCCTGCGGAGCGACGATGGCCGCCAGCTCGACCGGGCGCTGGGGGTCCGCGCCGAAGATGACGAGCAACACCAGGACGAAGACGCTCTGGACCAGGGAGAACCCGAGCGCGAGAGCGATCTGCGTCGGCACCGTCTGCGCGGTGAGGCGTACGCCGGCGACCCGCGCCAGCCACCACAGCGCGACGTAGACGAAGGAGAAGAGCCCGATGGGCGCCGACGCAAAGAGGTCGATCGCGTGCCCGATGACGAACGCGAGGACGGCGCCGCGCGCCATCGACGGCTCGTGAACGCCGAGGAAAATCACGAGCGGTAGCACGGCGCTCGGAGTCCAGCCGAGCAACCCGAGCGGACCGACGATGCGGTGCACGTTTGCCTGAATCAAGATCAGAACCAGAGCAAAAATGAGAAGCGCCGCCGTTCGCATCTTCTCAATGCTTTGCCCGGCGTTCCGGCGTCTGCTGGCAATCCTTCGTGTCGGTCAGGACGATCAGCACGTCGTCGAGCCGGGAGAAGTCCACGGTCGGCACCGCATCCACCTGCTGATAGATGCCGAAGTCGCGCTTGACGACCTCGGTGACCTTCGCGACGGGAATGCCCTTGGGAAAGCGACAGCCGAAGCCGCTGGTGACGAGCACGTCCCCTTGCTCCACCTCGTCGGTACGCTGCACGTATTCGACGCGAACGACGTACCGTGACAGATCGCCCACGCCACGAACGAAGCCCCGAGCACCCGTACGCTCCACGACCACGTCCACACCAAACCCGCTATCCACGGAGAGCTGCACGTCCGCCCGATCGCCCGCGACCCGCTGGATCGTCCCGACCACGCCGTCGAGCGCGATCACGGGCAGGTTCGGGCGGATGTTCGGCGCGGACACGTCGAGGACGAGGTGTGCGACGCGGAAGTATTCCGTGATGTCCTTGCCGATCACGACGGCGCTCACGGTCTCCGCGTTCGCCGTCTCGCGGAGCCCGAGCAGACGACGCAATCGCCGGCTTTCGGCCTCCGCCGCGGACAGGCGCCGGACGTCTCCGCGAAGACGCGCGTTTTCGTACGCCAGCTTGTTGTTGTCCGCTTTCACGTCCACCAGATACACGTAGCCACTGAGGAGGTTCGAGGCGCCGCGAGCGATCGCGGAAACGAAGTATTCGACCGGCGCGGAAATACGCAAAAGCGCTCGGTCCACGGCGCTCAGATCCTCTGGATTCCGGATGCTGGCGCGCAGAAAAAAGAACGGCACCACGAGCAGCAGAGGAACCAGAACGATATCGCGATACCGCCGAAACCGATTCACGGGCCCCTAGTACACCATGATTTCCCGAGCGAGCATGCCCAGATGACCGGCGAGCCCCTCGCTACCCGATCGCTACTTCTTTCAGTAACTCTATGTGATCCAGCGTCTTCCCGCTGCCGAGGACGACCGCGCTGATCGGGTCATCCGCCACCATCACGGGGAGGCCCGTCTCTTCGCGGAGAAGCACGTCCAGGTTCTTGAGGAGCGCGCCTCCGCCGGTGAGGACGACGCCCTTGTCGACGATGTCGGCCGCGAGCTCCGGGGGTGTCCGCTCCAGCGCGAGGAGCGCCGCTTCCACGATCGCGTTGATCGGCTCGGCGAGGGCCTCGCGCACCTCATCGGAGTTCACGACGACGGTCTTCGGGATGCCGGCGACCATGTCGCGTCCTTTGACTTCCATGGTCATCTGCTCGTCGAGCGGGTACGCGTTGCCGATCGTTATCTTGATCCGCTCCGCGGTCTGCTCGCCGATGGCGAGGTTGTACTTGCGCTTCATGTACGCGACGATGGCTTCGTCCATCTTGTCGCCACCCACTCGCACGCTCTGCGAGTAGACGATGCCGGCGAGCGAAATCACGGCAACTTCCGTCGTGCCTCCGCCGATATCCACGACCATGTTGCCGCTCGGCTCGGTGATCGGTAGCCCGGCGCCAATCGCCGCCGCCATGGGCTCTTCGATCAGATAGACTTCCCTCGCTCCGGCGCTCTCCGCGCTTTCTTTCACCGCGCGCTTCTCCACCTCGGTGATGCCGAACGGCACGCAGATGATGATGCGTGGCTTCACGAGCGTCCGGCGATTGTGCGCTCGCGTGATGAAATAGCGCAGCATCGCTTCCGTGATCTCGAAGTCCGCGATCACGCCGTCGCGCAACGGGCGGATCGCCTGGATGTTCCCCGGAGTGCGGCCGAGCATTTCCTTCGCCTCGCGCCCCACGGCCAGCACGCTCTTGTCCCCGCGGGCGTCTCGCTGCACGGCAACGACCGACGGCTCGCAGCTCACGATCCCCTTCCCCTTCACGTAAATGAGGGTGGTCGCCGTCCCGAGATCGATGGCGAGATCGTTGGAAAAAAGCCCGTAAAGCCAGTCGAAAATCATTCGAACTCACCCTGGGCCCGGTAGGCGAAACGCTCTGGAGCGCCGACGAGACCTCCCGAACCGGAGGGCGGGGTCAGACCTAACACGGTCACGACGCGCCGTGCAATCGGCAGAATGCTACCCGGGCCGATAGCGACCCACGACGGGGCTAAATGCCCGACACAAGGCCGAAATATAGCTCGCACGAAGCCGGGCCGTTCACTCGTCGTCTTCGTCCCATGCGTCGCGCGCGCGCGGCCCACGAAGGCCTTCTCCGTCGCGGCGTGTTCGGCCGCGCTCCGGCCCTCGCGCGCCCTTCTTCTTTTTTCCGACGTCTTTCGGTCCACGCCGGCGGCCGTCGCCACGCGCGTCTTCCTCGGTCGGCGGTGGCGGCGGCGGCTCCATGGCGCCACCGTCCGGAGCCCAGCGAGGCTCTTCCCGAGGCGGTCGCGGCGTGAACCCTCCCCCGCCGCCTCCCATCGGAGGCCCGCTCGGCCGCGGCGGTCGCTCGCCGCGCGCGTGCGCGATGCTCGCCGACACGCGTCGCCCCTTGAGCTCCGCTTCGCGCAACGCATCGACGGCCGTTTGCGCCTCCGCGGCACTGCCCACGATGACGAAGCCGAAGCCGCGCGGACGCCCCTGAGGATCGAGCGGCAGATTCACGCGCACGACCGACGCCACACCAGCGCGCTCGAGCATCTGCTCCACCTCCATCACGGACGTGTCGTACGGCAGATTCCCCAGGTAGAGCGTGCGATCCTCCGCGCTGCCGCGGTGCTCGGCCGGTGCATCGCCTCGGCCGGGAGGGCCGTCGGGGCGCTTCGGTGGCGCGGCCTGGAAGGGGCGCACGGAGATCGACCGGCCCGACTGCATCGAGCCGTCGAGCGATTCACGCGCGGTGCGCGCTTCCTCCTCGGATGAAAGCGTGACGAACCCGAAGCCGCGCGGACGCCCAGTCGCGCGATCGCGCGGCACACTGACGTCCACGACGTTGGCGCCGGTTGCTTCGAAGAGCTGGCGCAATACCGACTCGGAGATCGAGTCTGGCAAGCCCGCTACGAAGAGCTTGCATCGTTCGTCGACCGCCATGTGATCGTGCTTGGACCAGCTCCGGGACCGGGGATCCACTCCCTCGAGAGGCACTTGACGATATCGGTTTGGAAAATCCCGTCAAGCCATCTCGAGAGGCTGTCGCCCCCAACCCGTCGCGTGCAAGTATCGCCACGACACGAGCCCCTCCGCTTTTACCGTTCGCGGTGGCGGCGGCCGAGGGAGACCCAGGGCGGCATGAAAATTCGCGTCATCGTGAATCCAAGGGCCGGCGCAGGCGCCGCGGGCCGCAAGATCCCTCGCATTCGGAGCGCCTTCGCAAGCGCCGGAATGGCGCTGGATCTGGTCGAAACTGCAGGCCCGGGCGATGCCACGGCGCTCGCCCGGAAGGCGACGGGGGACGGCGTGGACGTCATCGTCGTCGTCGGGGGCGATGGCACGCTCAACGAAGTGGCCCAAGCATACCTCGACGAATCGGCCAGTCCCCTGGAAGGGCCGGCTCTCGCCATCGTCCCGCAGGGGACCGGGGGGGATTTCCGAAAAACGTTCGGGATCGAGCGCGACGTCGACATCGCCGTGAAACGGTTGCTCGCCGCAGTGCCGCGCCCGCTCGATCTGGGCGTGATCGAGGTCGCGGGCGACCGGGGCCCACCCGTGCGGCGCGCTTTCGTCAACATAGCGAGCTTCGGCGTCTCGGGGCGGATCGACCGCCTCGTGAACGAGAGCCCGAAGTGGATGGGCGGACGCGCGGCGTTCGCCATCGGTTCGCTCCGCGCGATGAGCACGTACCGGAACGCTCCGGTTTCGATCCGCGTCGATGGAAAGCCGCTCTACGAGGGGCGCATCTTCGTCGCGGCGATCGCCAACGGACGTTTCTTCGGCGGAGGCATGCAGGTCGCCCCCGAAGCCCGACCCGATGATGGCGCCTTCGACGTGGTCGTTCTCGGCGACATGACGTTCGCGGAATCCATCCGCGTCGGCCCGAAATTGTACGCGGGCACGCACCTCGGCGCGCCGCGCGTTCACACCGCGCGCGGCCGGACCGTGGAGGCTTTCCCCCTCGATTCGAACGCCGTCTATGTGGACGCCGACGGCGAGACTCCGGGACGATTGCCCCTCGTCGCGCGCATGTTCCCCGGCGCGCTCCGCATCCTTGCCTGACCTTCGAGTCATTTATTTTGTTGCTGCGGATTCGAACCCAGCGGTGAAACGAGGATACGGTCTTCCTCGCCGAGCTCCGTCGCGGCCACGACTCGCAGATCGACCCCGTCGCAAACGCGATGAAGAACCACGGGACTTACCGCACCGGCGGCGCAGCGCGCCGCGGGCAACACGGGTTCCACCGCTGCCGCGACGATCTCGGCGGCCTGACCGATCGCCTCGGCGCGTCCAACGATGTCGCCCGACGAAATGGCCGAGGTGCCGACGGCCTCGCCGAGACGGGTGAAGAGGTCGGGCCCGGTGATCCACGCCGCCTGCACGCCGCCCTTCTCCATGCGCATCCTGACGTCGTAAACGGCCTCGCGCGCGACCTGGACTTTCGCTTCCGGCACGCCGTAGTCGACGACCACCGTGCGCGTGCAGGCCTCCGAGTCACAACGAGCGGCGGGCTCGACGAGCCGGTATGCGTAGATCGAGCTCCGGATCGAGCTCCGACCGGCGTTTGCCCCACTGGCGAATCGAGGCGAGACGACGCGCCCAGGTCCCGACACTGGCGATGAGCTCGTGGCGTCCCGCCTCCGCCGATGCGAGGTCGCGCTCGATCCGCGCGACCTTTTCGTCGAATGCCTGCTCGCGAAGCACCCGGTATTTCTCCGTCAAGCTGAGCTCGACGAGCCGCTCCGCGGCGCGCGCGGCCTCGGACCCCTCGGGCACGGCTCTCAGGAACGCCTCGAGTCGCGCGGGATTGTCCCACGAATGCTTCACGTAATGCCGCGCGGAGGCGAAAAACCATCGCTCGATCTCGGAACGGTACGTCCCCCTGGGACGCCGGCGCAGGTACTCGAAGCTCGCCGCGAGCTTCCGCTCCACGGTTGGGGCGACGCGGTACTGTCGATACGCGCCGTAATCGCTGACGGAGACGGTGGCGGAGTGCTGGAGCTCCGCGCACCCAAGCGTCGCACACAGAGCGAAGGAGCCAAGGAGGAACCGTCGCTTCATGGTCGCACCGGGCAAAAATCGCACTCGGTCGGCACGGTCGCCGCCGCGTCGGCGACGTACCCGACGTACTCACTGCAGCTCGCCTCGAGCAGCCGCCGCAGACACACCTCGCCGTCGTGCACCAGGGGCTCGCAATCGACCGGAAACGCGGTCTGCACCGCCGGCTCCGTGCACGCGATAGTGCACGTGTGTGTGTCGAGCCCGCACGAGCGACAGCGCTCGCAGTCGATCTCCTGCCTTCCCTCGAAGAATGTCGTCGGATTCGAGGAGCTGAACGGGCTCTGCACAGGAACCGATGTCGCCCGGCACGGGCGCCGCACACAGGAGCCCGGCGAGTAGCGCTCCGAACCGGCGCGAGCGCGAGGGTCGTGCTTTTCGTGCGGGCGTTCGCTTCATGGGAGGACCTCGAAGTCGTAGAAGGCGCCGGCTTGAAACGACAGGAGCGGGATCGCCGTGCGCGGCGTGTCGAGCGTCGCGGCGCCGTAGAACAGGCTCCCGACGAGCGACGCCGTGAGACCGATGCCAGCCGTCAGATAAACGATCCCGCCGCCCGCGATTTCGAAGCCCGCGTTGAAGTCGGGCCGGACGACGATCGGGATCCCTGCGCGCGCTAGGAGACCGAACCGCGACGTGGACCGCACGAGACACACGTACGACGGTGTCAGGACCTCTTGCCTGATCCCGTCGAGCGCGAACGAGCCGTGGAGCGCGACGCCGTGGAACACCGGGCCTGCGCCGCCGAGGACCGCGCCGACCTGCACGTCGAGGTACGTCGCCGTGAGCGAGAGCGATCGCGCGTCGCTCCCGAGCTCGGTCTCCAGCCGGTAGGGATTATTGAAACGCAGCCCGCGACCCACCTCGAGGCCGGCGAAGAGATGATACGCGGGACCGAGCCGGATCGGGATCTCCGGCGGGGGCGGCGCGACGGCGGCGACGGCGTCCGACGCGGGCACCGGATCCTCTGCAGGCGCCGCCGGAGTCGCGAACGCGAGGGCGGCGACGGCGGCTCGGAAGGGTCGGTTCATGGACGGGTGCGCGCAACCCCGACGGTCACCCGCGACAGGCGAGCTCGACGTCCGCGACGCTCTTCGGGATCGCTGCGCTGAGCACCTCGCACCCGCCGGGCGTGACCAGGACATCGTCCTCGATGCGGACGCCGATCCCGCGAAAACGGGACGGTGCGCGGTCGTCGTTCACGGGCACGTAGAGACCGGGTTCGACCGTGAGCACCACCCCCGCCTCGAGGGGCCGTGGCTTGCCGTGCTCGAAATAGCGGCCCACGTCGTGCACGTCCATGCCGAGATAGTGACTCGTCTTGTGCATGTAATAGCGCTTGTAGCGCTCCTCGGAGATCGCCTGCTCGAGCGGCCCGTCGATCAACCCGAGCTCGATCATTCCCGCCGCGAGCACCTCGACGCTCGCGAAATGCACGTCGTCGAACGTCGCTCCTGGTCGAGTGCGCGCGATGCTCGCCTCCTGAGCCGCGAGCACCAGCTCGTAAATCGAGCGCTGGGGCTCCGTGAACTTGCCGGTAACCGGGAACGCGCGCGTGACGTCCGCGGCGTAGTAGCCGTACTCCGCCCCGGCATCGATCAAGACGAGATCCCCTTCCTTCATTCGTCGGTCGTTCTTGCGATAGTGCAGGACCGTGGCATTGGGGCCCGATCCGACGATGGACCCGTATGCGGGGCGCTCCGAGCCGCGCCCCCGAAATACGGACGTCAGGAGCGCCTCGATCTCGTATTCGTGCATGCCGGGGCCGGCCTTCTGCATCGCGAGCACGTGGGCTTCGCGCGTGATGTCGATCGCCCGCCGCATGAGCTCGACCTCGTTCGCCCCCTTCAAACGGCGCATCTCGTGGAGCACCGTCGCGGGGTCGATGATCTCCGACGGCACGGCCGACCCGCGGCGTGTTCGCGGCCGCGTGCGTTCGATCGCCGAAAAAACGATGTCGTCCTCGGCCCGGTCGCGACCGACCCGATAAAAAAGGCGCGGCGCGTTTTCCAGAAAGTCGGGAAGCTTCTGGGAAAGCTCTTCGACCGGGTAGGCTGAGACCGCGCCGAAATCGGTGCGCGCGCCCTCGACACCGGCTCGCGCGCCATCCCAGGTTTCACGCTCGGGATCCCGCGGCCGCACGAAGAGAACGAAGCTCTCGGCGTGCACGGTACCGAGGACGAGCACGGCACCGGGCTCGTCGAACCCGGTCAGGTAGTAAAAGTCGGAGTCCTGTCGATATTCGTACTCCACGTCGTTGTTGCGGAGCGCCGCCCGAGCGGCGAACACGACGAGGACCCCCGAGCCCATCTTTTCGAGCGCGCGTTCGCGCCGTTCCGCAAAAACCGAGTAGCTCATCAGGGTCTGGACTTTAGCATGTGCTCGCCGCGCCAGATGGCGACCGAGACCTCGCCGTGGCCCGAGTGGGTCGAGAAGTGCGCCTCGAACTCGCCGTCGCGAAGGGCGCAGAACGGCCCGCCCTCATCGACCACCAGCCAGCGCCGGTTCTGGTTCGTGAGCGACACCCGTGGCCCGCGAAGCTGCACGATCTCGACCTCGAGATCGTCGACCGGCGCTGCCGCAACCGCAAAGAGGCGGTAGCAGTCGTGCCGGTGCACTGCCCACTGATAAACGAAAGGGCCTTCCGCCTCGTCGACGGTCCCGTTCGCGCGTGCGAACGAGGTCAAGCCATTCACCGGACCGCACGAGAGCGACAACCGCATCACATCGATACGCGGCGTCGCGCGCGGCGCGAACCCGTCGTAACAACCGACACCGAGCGGGTCGCCACCATCCGAAGATGGGAGAGGAACGGCTCCCGCCATCGCGCCCCCGGCGACGCCGGGAGAACCAGGAGCATCCGACGAAGCTCGGGTGGTCAGGGCTCGAACCGGTGCCGGCGCGGAGACCTCGGCCTTCGTCTCGCCGGGCCGATGATCGTCCACAGCAGGCGTTTTCCGAGGTTCACGCGCGCACGCCGCGGTGACGAGGACGACAGCACTCAAGAAAGCGCGGACTGCGTTTGACTGACGCACCGCGCCAGGGTACTCCGTAATCGTGCAGAGTGATTTGCCTCCGACATCGGAGCGACCCGAAGCCGATCGGGGCGATCGGGACCGACGACGGCTCGAGCGATTGATCCCAGAGCTGGTCAAGCGGTTGCTCGAAACTGGACTCGAGAAGCTCGCAGAAGCTCCGGAAAACGCGCGTCACCTCGTCAACGAGCTGCGGCTGCCGCGCGAGGTTCTTTCGCTCCTCCTGGCTCAGCTCGACGAGACGAAGAATGGCCTTTACCGTGTCGTCGCCAAGGAGACGCGGGATTTTCTGGAGCACACGAACTTTTCCGACGAGCTCGCGCGGGTGCTCACGACGCTGTCGTTCGAGATCAAGACCGAAGTGCGCTTCATCCCGAACGACTCGAGACTCGGCGCGTCGCCGGACGTTCGCGCTCGTGTTCGGGTCAAGAAGGCGGAAACCGGCCGTCGCGGCTCGGAACCACCAGTCCCCCCTCCTGGGGACCCCGACACGTGACCTTCGCCGAGGCGCATCCTCGGCAAGGCTTGCGAGATTCGAGCAACGAGCGCCTCCGCGGAGTGCGCACACTTCGCTGCCTCGTGGCGATGGCGCTCGCGCTTCTCTCGAATGGCGCGCGAGCCGACGTGAGTCTGGCGCCGTCGCACGACGGGCATCTCGGTGGGTGGCTGCTGGCTGGTCCCTTTCCACGCCACGGGATCTCCGTTTCAGCCGGCCGCGCTTCGACCCGCGGCGGGACAACACCTCGATATCCCGCTTCAGTGGCTGCGCTGGGCGGTGACGGACGGGGGCACCGAGGCCATCGACGTCGACCGTTCACTCGGGGCAACAAAGGGGGACCGCGTGCTGCTCGCGGGCGTTCTCGATCTGCGTCAGCAGCTAGACGGCTGGCTGCTTCTCTCCGTCGACGGCGCGGTGGACGTCGCGGTCGATGGAAAGGTCGTATGGCATCGCGCAAAGCCCCACGCAGCCGGCGGCGCGTGGGATCCGATTCTCACTCGAGCTCGACCCCGGCTCGCACACGATCGTCCTCGACCTGGCGCGCTTCATGAACCCGTGGCGCATGGAGGCCCGCGTCCTGGAGAAGGCGACCCTGGCCCCGCCTGCCGGCGCACGTTTCCGGCTGCCAGGCGCGGGTCCGGACGCCGCCGCGGGCCTGGCGGGAGATCTCGCCGACGTGACGGTGCTCGCGGGTGCAGGGCCTGACGGCTACCAACCGAGCGTCCGCGTCGCGTTTCCGCGAGGTGCGGTCGACGATCCGTCCATCCACGTGTTCGCGGATCTGTCGTCGAAGGGGTCGCCTCTGTCGCCACCCTTCGACCTGGGCAAGGTTCCCGTCGCAGCGTCCGACGTGCTGTCGGTGGAGGCCGCTCTGCCCAAGATTGCGATTCCCTCGTTCAACGCGGTAAATACGCCGATCCTCGACGAGGTTGGCGTGCGAATCGGCACCGGCAAGCAATCGCGGAAGCTCGATTTGTATGCAGACGTACCCGGACAGCTTGCCAGAGGCATGGCCATGCGGTCCAGGATCGCAACTCTTCCGGGCCTGTCGGACCGCGATGCCGTGATCGCATCGCTCGACGAAAGCCTCGCGGAAGTCGTGACAGCGAGTGACCGCGACGACGGCAGTGCGAGTCCCGCAACCGCGCGCCTTCGAACGTTGCTAGACCAGCTCGACGCGGGAAAGGATCCCCTTCACGAGCCCGGTGTCCTAGCCCTGGCGCGGCGTTCCCCGGTAGACGGAGCGCCGCAGCCGTTTTGCCTCCACGTCCCGGCCGGGTACGCACGAGGCACGAAGCGGCGGTATCCGCTCGTGGTGGTGCTCCACGGGTACCGGGGCAACCCCGGTCGCGTGATGGCCGCATTTCTCGGGACCGAATCCACGCGACCGCACCCCGGCGTGGACGGCTTCGTGCTGGCCCCGAACGCACACGGGGATTCGTTCTATCGCGGACCGGGCGAAACGGAGGTGCTGGACCTCCTGGACTGGGTCCTCGCGACGTACCCGATCGACCCAGACCGCGTTTCGATCACGGGCATCTCCATGGGCGGCACGGGAGCGTCGCACTTTGCGCTCCGGTATCCCGATCGCTTCGCGGCGGCGGCGGCTCTCGCGGGATATCATAGCTACTTCGTCCGCCGCGACATCCGTGGACGGCGTCTCCGCGCATGGGAAAGGCACGAGCTCACACGGTGGTCGCCGGCGAGCTGGGCAGAGAACGGCCACGATCTTTTTCTTTACGTCGCGCAGGGCACGCACGATCTGCCGCTCGAACACTCCACGTCCCTCACCGAGCGGTACAAGGCGCTGGGCTACGAGCTCGTCGAGAAGTGGCCCGACATCGGACACGACGTGTGGCGCATCGTGTGGGGAGACGCGCTGCTGTGGCCGACGCTATCCGCGAGACGGATCGCGACGGCCCCGGCGCACGTCTTCCTGAAGACCGATTCGTTGACATACGGCAGGAGTCGCTGGGTACGGATCACGGGCTTGTCGCGATGGGACACCGACGCCGACATCGACGCGCGTATCCTTCACTCGAATCACATCGCGGTAACGACGCATGGAGTGAGTGCCTTCGAATTACTCAGACCCCCCAACCGCATCGCGGTGAGCGGCGAAGTCAGCGTCAAGGTCGATGGAACGCCGCTCACGTTCGGGCCGGACGCGCCGGTCGCAGCTCACAAGGACGGCAGCACCTGGGCCACGGGATTAGTCCCGCCGGCGGATCACGCAGTGAAGCGTGCGGGGCTCGAGGGACCGATCCGCGACGCCTACGCGGGGCCGCTCGCGTTCGTCTATGGCACCCTAGATCCTCGACAGACCGAGGCCGCGCGCGAGGTCGCCGAGCACTTCAAGGCTCGATGGGCAGGCGACGCCCAGTTCCCTGTTCTGCCGGACACTGCGGTCACGGACGATCTCGTGGCAACGCACTCGCTGTTCCTCGTGGGCTCGAGGGACTCGAACAGGCTCGTCCGGGACATGGATCCGCTGCTTCCGCTCGCGATCGACGCGGAAGGCGTTCGGGCCGGCAACAGCCATCTCCACGGCGACGCAGGCCTCGGCTTCGCGTGCATCTATCCGAATCCCAGGAAATCCATCGCGATACGTCGTTCTCGTGGAAGGCGCGAACGTGCGCGGGCTCTACCGCTCGTTGGCGCTTCCGAACCAGCTTCCCGACTTCATCGTCTTCGACTCGGCCTTGGCTCCGGCCGCAGGCCAGCAGGTGCTGGGCGACGCTCGGTCGATCGCTGCCGGCTATTTCGACGGAGACTTTCGTCTCCCCGCGCAGTCCCCCGATCGACCGTCGAGTGCCGCGGCCCCGGACGTTCCGGCGAAGGAGGAGGCGGAAGCCGTCTTGGGACTCCATAGCTACGCTTCAGCGTCTGGAGCTCGGAGACCGTGAGGTGTCGCCATTCGCCTGGCCGTAGCCCTTCGTCGGTGATCCCCGCGAACGACAAGCGAGCTAGCCGCATGACGGGAAAGCCCGTGGCCTCGCCGAGACGGTGTATCTGGCGATTCTTCCCCTCGCGCAGGACGATCTGCAGCCAAGTCTTGTCGCCTTCGATCCGAAGTAACTCGACCTCCGCTGGGCGTGTCGGGCGACCGTCGATCTCGATGCTTCGTTCGAAGCGCTCGACGTCCGAGTCGGTCATCTTGCCCGCGACTTTCGCGACGTAGACTTTCGGCGACTCCTTCGCCGGGTGTAGCAGCGCCATCGCCAAGTCGCCGTCGTTCGTCAAAAGGAGCGTGCCGCTCGTGTGAAAATCGAGCCGACCCACCGGCACGACCCGCGCCTCCACCCTGCGCAGGTACTCGGCGACCGTGGGACGGCCCTCCGGATCGGACATCGTGCTCACCACGTTTCGCGGCTTGTGAAACACGAGATAAACCAGGACCTCCGGCGTGACGGGCCGCCCGTCGACTTCGATCTTCTGCGCCTCGGGATCAGCGCGCGCCCCGAGTTCGACGACGATCTTTCCGTCGACCGTAACGCGACCCTCCGTGATGAGCGTCTCGGCCTTCCGGCGCGACGCAATGCCGGCCTGTGCTAGGAGCTTTTGGAGCCGAACCGAGGGCACCTCGCGGAGATATCAGATACCCGCCGTCGTCGGTATCGTCGAGGACGGCTCACTTGAAGGCACCCGCGTTCCGCGCTAATCGTCGGAGCAGGATGCGGCGCGTCGACAAGCCTTGGGGTTACGAAATCATCTGGGCCGAAACGGAGCGCTACGTCGCCAAGGTGCTCTTCATCCGACGGGGCCAGCGTTTGAGCCGTCAATTTCACCGGAAGAAGGACGAAACTTTCTTCGTGGAATCCGGGGAAATGCTCCTCGAGATTGGCGAGCCGGCGTCGATCGAGGCGCGCCAGATGACAAAAGGCGACACCTTCCATTGTTCCCCCGGAACCGTGCATCGGATGATAGGGCAAACCGACGTTCGCGTTTTCGAGGTATCCACGCCCGAGCTCGACGACGTGGTGCGTCTCGAAGACGCGTACGGGCGCGAGGGCACGGACGCGCCGTGAAGACGACCTGATGGAACCGCCCGGCCGAACCCGGGCCCTTGTCAGGGCAGTTTCGAGCCGGGCTGGCTCTTGTTCTCAGTATTAGGCTTGTCCGCGGCCTTTGTGGGAGGCATGGCTCCAGACGGTGTCGGGGCCGGAGCGGCTTTGGTCGCGGCGGCCGGAGGTGTGCTCGTCTCGGTGGGGACCGCGGACCCTTTGGCGGCCGCTTTTTCCTCCTCCTGCCGTTCTTTCTCCTCCGCTATCCGGTGAGCGACCTCATCGCGGTCCCAGCGGTCCACGTGCCCATCGAAATCCAGATCCACACCAATGCGCTCGAGTTCGCCGTCAGTGTAAATCTCCCACACGTCGGGCTTGCCATCGAAGTTCGTATCGCGCTGGATTCGCGAGATCTTGCCTTTGACGTAGTAGCGGGTCTCGTCCGGTGCTCCGTCGTGGTTGGTGTCGATCTCCACCTTCGAAATGTGGCCCGCCGAGAAGTGAATCCACGTGTCGATCTTGCCGTCGTAGTTCGTGTCGGCCTGCTCGTCGATCGGGTCGCCCTTGTCGTTGTAAGTGCGGACGACGTCTTTCGCACCGTCCAGGTTCGTGTCGATTTCGCGACAGAACAGCACGCGACGCCGATCGTCGCCCTCACCGATGATTCCGAAGACGCGGCGCACATTGGGCATCACCGCGCCCGGACCGCTCGACTCGATGACCTCGCGATCCACGCGTCCCTTGTAGTCGCAGCGGGACTGATCGTCGTGCTCGAGCGCCATGTCACGAGAGACAGCCGCAGCCTGAGCCGGCGTGCTGGCTGTGGCTTGTTCAGAGGTGCCGCCACCACCGCACGCGACCGCAAGCAGACAAGCGGGAAACAGAGCTTTGTGCGTGCCCTTCATTTCTTCGTTCCGTTCGCGTCGGGGGCTGGCTTCTCGTTCACCTCCGTCGGCACGCTATCACCGGTACTACTCTTGTCGAAGTTCGCGCCGGATGGCGCCTTCTCCGCCTCTCGTTCTGGGGGCACGTAACCGCTGTCTTCCCCGCAGACATTCACCGTCGCACCCGGATCCGGCAGTCCGTCTCCGTCGACGTCGGAGTGAATTAGCGGGCATTCGGGTTGATCCGGCTTCGGGTACTCCCACCACTGGTCAATCTGCGCGTCCCCGTCGGAATCTCGTTCGGTCCGCGCAAGCTTACCGTTCTGATAGAAGTGCCAGGTGTCGAGCTTGCCGGTGAGCGTGGTTGCGCGCATCTTCTCCACCAGCACGCCCTGCTTGTAGATCGCAATCTCGTCGACTCGGCCGTCACGGTCGTAGTCGCTTTCTCGACGTCGCACGTTGCCAGCGTCGTCGTAATAGATCCACTCATCCGGCACGCCATCGAAGTTGAGATCGACGGAGCGGCAAACCTCGCGGCCCCCCGACTTCACGATGACAATGTCGGGCCGTGAGTCGCCTCCAACGTTGAGTTTTTCCGTGTCGGCTCCTCCGACGGGACAATCCTCATGCACGATGCGGATATCGCGCCGCGTTACCTGCCCTGGCTGCGAAGGGTGGTTGGGGTCCTGAGTCGGTGTAGCGGCACATCCAGACAGCCCTGCGCCCAGTGCGACCGCAAAGGTAAAGTGATGGAAAGGATTTGCAATTCTGGACGTCATGTTAGGTGCAAACTCGCGTATCCAAGTCGGAACCCTACCCAGTCGGGTCGCGCCCGGCCCTGTCGGCGCCCCCGAGGACGGGGCACTGGATCCTAGGCGGACAGTCGCCCGCTGGCAAGCCGTCCCACATCACCGCCCAGCCCCAAAAGGACACCGTGCGGGCGGAGTTCGCGCTCGGCGCGATACGAGCAAATAATCGATAATACTAGATATTATTATGCGTTCGTCCCCGGCGCTGATTTGACAACACACGTATGGGAATCTAATGTAACGAGGGGCAAGTCGCCCCCGGTTCTGCCCGCTCCGAGCGCCCCGATGTCCCGCAAGAAAATCTCGACGACTGTTTACATCACGCCGGAGCAGAACGATCGGCTCCACTTGCTGCACGACCGTACCAAGGTGCCCGTGGCCGTGTACATCCGTGAAGGCATCGACCTAGTGCTGAAGCGCTACGAACATGAGCTGCCAGGGCAGATGACGCTCGACGCTACGCCTCGAACGAGCGCTCGAAAGTAACGACTGCTCCCAATGTGAGGCGCCGAGCGGGCTAGCTCGCCTGTGGTATGCCGTGCCCGGCCTTCTGAACCTCGACCATGCCGACCGATCCCGCGATCATCCGAAACTTCTCGATCATCGCGCATATCGATCACGGAAAAAGCACGCTCGCTGACCGGATTCTCGAGGTTACCGGAGCCCTCAGCGCGCGCGAACGCGTGAACCAGTTCCTCGACAAGATGGACCTCGAGCGCGAGCGCGGGATTACCATCAAGGCGCAGAGTGTTCGCCTCAAGTATCGAGCCAGAGACGGCAAGGAGTACCAGCTCCAGCTCATCGACACTCCTGGACACGTCGACTTCAGCTACGAGGTGAGCCGCAGCCTCGCGGCGTGCGAAGGGGCGTTACTCGTCGTCGACGCGACGCAGGGCGTGCAGGCCCAGACCGTCGCGAATGTGTACCTGGCGCTCGAAAACGATCTCGAGGTGATCCCCGTTTTGAACAAGGTCGATTTGCCTTCCGCGGACGTGGACCGAACGGTGCAGATGATCGAAGAGGTCATCGGGCTCGACTGCAGTGGCGCACAGCTCGTCAGTGCAAAGACGGGGCTCGGTGTACTGGACTTACTGGAAGCAGTCGTCGCTCGTATCCCGCCGCCGACGGGTGCGGCCGACGCATCCCTCCGCGCCCTGATCTTCGATAGCTGGTACGACAGCTACCGCGGGGCCGTCGTCATGCTGCGGGTCATGGATGGGACGCTCAGGAAGGGCGACAAGATCCGATTGATGGCGACGGGGCGAAGCTACGAAGTCGTGGAACTCGGGTGCTTCAACCCGCACGCTTCCTCCCTGACCGAGCTCGGGCCAGGTGAGGTGGGCTGGATCGCCGCCAACATCAAGAGCGTCAGCGACACCAAGATCGGCGACACGGTGACTACCGCCGCCCGAGGCGCCACCGATGCGCTATCCGGCTTCAAGGAAGTGAAGCCAATGGTCTTCGCCGGCGTTTTCCCGACCGACTCCGCGGCATACGAGGACCTCCGCGACGCGCTAGCCAAGCTCCACATGAACGACGGCTCGTTCCAGTTCGAGCCCGATACTTCCGAGGCGTTGGGATTTGGTTTTCGGTGCGGATTTCTAGGGCTCCTTCACATGGAAATCATCCAGGAGCGGCTCGAGCGAGAATACGATCTCGACCTCATCACAACGGCTCCGAGCGTCGTCTACCACGCGTACAAGCGGGACGGCGAGATGGTCACGGTCGAAAATCCGTCGAAGATGCCGGACGCAGGAGATATCGATCGAATCGAGGAACCGATCGTGAAGCTCACGATTCACGTCCCGGCGGAGTTCGTCGGTGCCGTGGTTCCCCTCTGCGAGGAACGTCGCGGCATCCAGCAAGGAATCCAGTACGCGACGCCGACGCACGTCGTCATCACCTACGAACTGCCGCTCGCGGAAGTCATCCTCGACTTTCACGACAAGTTGAAGAGCGTGTCCCGCGGTTATGCGAGCATGGACTACGAACTCGTGGGATACCGAGCCGAAAATCTCGTCAAGCTCGACATGCTCGTCAACGGTGAGGCGCTGGACGCGCTCAGCGTCATCGTGCACCGGGACACCTCTCATTACCGGGGGCGCGCACTTGCGGCCAAGTTGAAAGAGCTGGTCCCGCGACAGCAATACGAGGTCGCGATTCAGGCGGCCATAGGCTCGCGGATCATCAGCCGCGAGACCGTGCGCGCCATGCGTAAGGATGTCACCGCCAAGTGTTATGGCGGCGACATCACGCGGAAGCGGAAGCTTCTCGAGAAGCAAAAAGAGGGAAAGAAGAGGATGAAGCAGGTGGGCAGAGTCGACGTTCCGCAGGAAGCATTTCTCGCCGTGCTAAAGCTCGAGTGACTGGGATGACGCCCCGACCTTCCCCACGTGCTGTTCAGCGCGCTCGCTTCCTCGCTGGCGCCTCCGCGAGATCGAAACTCGGAAATGTCGTGCACGAACGTACGGCACCATTCGGGCCTGCTCTCACCATCGAGTGCTTCCGGCTCGCCAACGGTCTCCGCGTCCTGGTCTGCGAGGACCATTCCGCACCGGTGGTCGCGTATCACACGTGGTACCGCGTCGGATCGCGGCACGAGCGTGTCGGAAAAACCGGACTCGCCCATCTGTTCGAACACCTCATGTTCAACGAGACCGAGAACCTTCCAGCTGGCGAGTTCGACCGAAAACTCGAGGAAGCCGGCGCGGAGAGCAACGCGGCCACATGGCTGGACTGGACCCAGTACAGCATCGCGGTCCCCCGGGATCGGATTCCGGCTCGTCGCACGCCTCGAAGCGGAGCGTATGCGAAAGCTGGTTCTCCGCGATCCACAGGTGACGAGCGAGAAGGAGGTCGTCGCGAACGAGCGCCGGTATCGGGTCGATGACGACGTCGAAGGCGCCGTGAACGAACTCCTCTGGGCAACTGCATTTCACGACCACGCTTACCGGTGGCCGACGATTGGATGGATGCCGGACATCGAAGCCTTCACGACCGAGGATTGCCGCGCCTTTTACGACGCATTCTACGCACCGAACAATGCAACCATCGTGGTGGTTGGAGATATCTCGGAGCGACACGCAGTCGAGTTGATCGTCAAGGAGTACGGAGGCATTCCCGCCTCAACGCTGCCTCTCGAAGATTCGAGACCGGAGCTGCCGCAAACCGAAGAGTGCCGCGTCGAGGTATCGAAGCCCACGGCAACCGAGAAGCTCGTCATTGGGTACCACTCCCCCGCTATCGGAGACTTCGATCATCCGGCGCTATCGCTCCTCTCCGAGGTGCTCTTCGGGGGGCGCGCCTCCCGCGTCTATCGGCGTCTCGTGCGTCAGCTCGAGCTTGCCGTCGACGTCCATGGTTCCGTCGGTCCGTTTCGCGATCCTGGATTATTCGAGGTCTTGGCCTCCGCGCGAGAGGGACGTACGGCGGTCGAAATGCTCGCGATCCTGGACGATGAATTGGACAAGGTCCGCGACGAACCCGTTACCGACGAAGAACTCGCTCGTGCCAAAGCCAGGCTCGAGCTCTCGCTCGTTGGCGGCCTCGACACCGTCGACGGGAAGGCATCGACAATCGGGTTTTACGAGACGGTCCTCGGGCGCCCGGCCGGGGCGTTCGAGCGACTCGAAGCATCGCTGGCTCTTACGGCGAGCGACCTGCGCCGCGTCGCCCGGCGTTACCTCCGACGCGAATCGCGCTCGGTAATCCTCGTTCATCCGCAGGCCAGTGCAAAGAAAGCTACGGTATGAGCCCGGCGCCCAAGGTTCTGGTGGAGACCAGCCAGGCCCTGCCGATCGTCTCGATGACGATCTCAACGCGAACGGGCTCGACCGCTGACCCGGTCGCCCTCGAGGGGCTCTCGCGCATCACGCAACGGCTCGTCCGGCGGACTGGCGCTGGGCTGACCACGGAAGCCCTGGATGAACGCATCGACACACTCGGGGCGTCGGTCTCGGTCGAGTGTGGACACAGCTCGGCGAGCGTGCACGGAGCCGTGATCGGGCGCTCCCTCGACGCCTATGCAGACCTGCTCGTCGATATCCTCGCGAAGCCGAGCCTGGCGACCGACGAACTGGGTAAGCTGAAGCGCGAGACGCTCGCCGAGCTCATCGAAGCGCGCGACCATGACCGTGAGCTCTCGTCGCGGTGGTTTCGACAGAAGCTCTACGACGGTCATCCTTACGGCCGCCCCACCGCCGGTACCCCGACGAGCGTCGAAAAAATCACCGGTGCAGACGTCGCGGCGACGTATGGTCGGGCCTTCTCGCCAAAGAACCTCGTGTTTGCCTTCGCGGGGGCCATCGACGAGCAGACTGCTCACGCGATCGCGGCGCGCATGGTGGACGTCCTTCCGCGGAACGAACCGCCCAGCGATGTCGTCGCCGAGCCCAGCCAGCCTCCCGGGCGTCACATGGTGTTCGTCGACAAGCCAGAGCGCACGCAAACGCAGATCATGATTGGTTGCCTGGGAACGCATGCACACGACCCCGACCACGTCGCACTTCACGTGGGGAACACGATCTTCGGCGGCACGTTCACGGCTCGCCTGATGAAGGAGGTCCGCTCGAAGCGCGGGTGGTCCTATGGGGCGTATTCCAACTTGCCCTACGACCGGAAGCGACGCGGCTTCAGCTTGTGGACCTTTCCGAAAGCCTCGGATGCCGCCGCTTGCGTTGCGCTCGAGCTCTCGTTGCTCACCAAGTGGTGGGAAGGTGGCGTAACTCCGAGGGAACTGGCGTGGGCTCAGCGGTATCTCGTGCGCTCCCACGCGTTCGCCATCGACACCGCGTCGAAGCGAGTCGGGCAACTGCTCGACGAGGAGATCTACGACTTGCCGACGCGATACCACGCCGACTACCTCGAACATGTTCGCGCGGTCACGCTCGAGGACGTCAACGCGGCGATCCGAAAGCGCATCACGCCCGAGAACCTGATCTTCTCCGTCGTGGGGACCGCGAGCGAAATCAAAGGCGCCATCGAGAACGCGATTCCCGATTTGAACTCGACGGACGTCGTCCCGTTCGACGCTTAGCGTCCCGTCAGAACCCCAGGTACGCCGCTAGCTCCGCTGCCAGGGCAGCCGCGTCCCGGCGCAGAGCCGATTCCGACGCTTCGAAATCCCCCGTCGCGGGGGCGTCGCCGCGCAGATCGACATAGATCTTCAGCTTTGGTTCCGTTCCGCTCGGACGAAGTAATGCCCTGCCGGATCGACCGAGATCGAGGACCACCAGCGGCGACGTGCCGAGCCAGAGTGGACGCTTCTCTGCACCCTTCCGGTAATCGACGACTGCAGTGACGGCGATGTCGCCGAGTGTCGCGGGCGGGGATGCGCCGAGGCGATCGACGGCCGCGGAGATCTCGCTCAGCCCATCGACGCCGGGTCGGACGATGCTCTGCTGAGCGCTGACCCAGAGGCCGTACCGGACGTAAAGCTCGCGCAGCTTCTCGAGCACACTCACCTTGCTCGCGCGACAGCGCGCCGCGAATTCCGCAAAGAGTACGGCAGTGCCGATGCCGTCTTTATCGCGTACCACATGCCCCGCAGAGAAGCCGATCGCCTCCTCGAAACCGAATTGGTAGCGAACGTGCTCGTTCTTCTCGAGAACGAGAGCGGCCGACCAGATCCATTTGAACCCCGTCAGTGTGACCTCACACCGCGCCCCGTGATGGGCCGCGACTTCGGCGAGCATGGGTGTCGAGACGATGCTCGACAGCACGAGCGGCGTCGGAGTCGAGGGCGCTCGCGACAGGATGAAATCTGCCAGAAGGACGCCGATCTGATTTCCCGTGAGCAGAACGAAGCGGCCCGCGGGCGACGGCACCGAAACGGCCAGGCGATCAGCGTCTGGATCGTTCGCCAGGATGAGGTCGGCACGGCACTCGGTTGCGAGTCGGACCGCGAGATCGAGGGCGCCCTTCTCCTCTGGGTTCGGAAACCGCACCGTCGGAAAGTCGCCATCGGGCGCGGCTTGTTCCGGGACGACCGTCACGTTGCTGAAGCCGGCTATCGCGAGCGCCTTCGTCGCGAGCGCGCCGCCAACCCCATGCATCGGCGTGTAGACGATGCCGAACGACCGATCGGCGTCGCCCCGAGGACGAAGCGCATCGATGTCCGCGAGGTATCGGTCGGCGATGGATTCGGGAACGGGCGTCGAAAACGGCATCCGTCCGAAAGGTTCCGACACTCGCGGAATCGCGTTCGCCGGACCGATCGTCTCGAGACGCCGCTCGATGTCCGCATCCATCGGCGGAATGACCTGCACACCGTTCTTCGCGTAGAGCTTGTATCCGTTGTATTCGCCCGGGTTGTGACTGGCAGTTACGACGATCCCGGCCGTTGCCGCGAGCTGACGGATCGCGTACGCGACGAGCGGCGTCGGCTCCGGTTCTCGGAAGTAGCGCACCGGGACTCTCGCCGCGGCAAGGACCTGCATCGCGGCCTCGGCGAGCGCTACGCTCGAGTGCCGCGCGTCGAACCCGATTACGACGGGGAGGGTGCGCGCCTCGGGTTCGTGCGCGAGCAAGTACTCGACGAGCGCGCGAGTCGTCCGGATGACGACAGCGCGGTTCATCCGCGCTGGACCCGCGCCGACGAGGCCCCGGAGCCCGGCCGTACCGAACGTGAGCGGTTTCGACAATCGCTCCCTGAGCTCGTTCATTTCCTCGTGTTCGATCAGCGCACGAAGCTCCTCCGCCGTCTCGGGGTCGGGGTCCGCTGCGCTCCAGGCGAGCGCGCTGGCAATCAACGACTCATCGGTGTCCATTACTCACCTTTCGCGACGGACTGTGCGAGCGAGGTATCGTAATCGCCACTCGAAAACCGAAAATCTTCGAGCACCCGACGCAAGAAGTCGAGGTTCGTAGCTCGCGGGCCCTTCGGCCCCACTAGCCCGAGATCCGTCGCGGCGAGCGCCCCATTGAGTCGTGCCGTGGCTTCGAGGCGGTCGGCACCGTGCGCGATGACCTTGGCCATCATCGGATCGTAAAATGCGGTCACTTCACCCCCCTCCTCGAACCCCGCGTCCACGCGGATACCCTCGTGAGCGACCGGCCAGGCGAGCCGCTCGATGCGTCCAGGCTGCGGCACGAAACCCCTGTCCGGGTCCTCGGCGTAGATACGCGCTTCGATCGCATGACCTTGCGTCCTGGAATGGCGCGCGGCTTCGGGCAGCGGCTCTCCGGCCGCGATGCGGAGCTGCAGCTCCACGAGATCGAGGCCGGTGACCATTTCCGTCACGGGATGCTCGACCTGGAGCCGAGCGTTGACTTCCAAAAAGTAGAGCTGACCCGATGAGCTGGCAACGAATTCCACCGTTCCAGCACCCTCGTAATCCGCGGCTTCCACGATGCGGAGGGCGTCGGCGAAGAGCTTCTGCCGGCGACCTTCGCCGTCCGGCCCGCGGAAGAACGCGGCAGGTGATGGACTCTCTTCGATGATCTTCTGATGCCGCCGCTGGACGCTGCATTCGCGCTCGGGGAGCGCAACGGCGTTGCCAAGTCGATCGCGAAACACCTGTACCTCTATATGACGAGGGTGCTCCAGATACTTTTCAACGTAGATCCTTGCATCGGCGAACGCTGCGCGTCCGCGATCCGCGCACGCTCGAGCTGCGCGAGACAGCTCCGCATCAGCTCGCACGATTTGCATGCCGATCCCGCCACCACCCCCGGCCGCCTTGACGAGCACGGGGAATCCGATTTCCGTCGCGATACGCAAGAGACCGACCTCGTCGGCGGGATCGATCGCGCCGTGGCTTCCCTTCGGCGGCTCGACCCCTACCGAGCGAGCAAGAGAGCGCGCGCGGAGCTTATCTCCGAATGTGTCCAGCGCGGCTGGGCGTGGACCGATAAACGTCGCGCCCGCTGCCTCGACGCGTCGTGCGAATTCTGCATTCTCGCTGAGAAGTCCGTAACCCGGATGCACCGCCTGAGCGTGCGTCGTTCGAATGGCGGACACGATCGCGTCCATCGACAAGTAGCTGTCCTGAACCTTCGGCGGACCGATGCGCACCGCTTCGTCGGCGAGACGGACGTGGGGCGACGACGCATCCGCGTCCGAATAGACGGCCACCGTTTCGACACCGAGTCGGCGACAGGTGCGGATCACCCGCACCGCGATCTCCCCCCTATTCGCTATGAGGATTCGGTGAAACATCCGCCCTCACTTTCCGCTCGAGACGCTCGCGAAGAACGAGTTGCCCGCACGCGGCGTTCACGTCGTCGCCCCTTTGCTTGCGAACGAACGCACTGAATCCGCCGTTCGCGAGAACCTGCCGAAAGGCTTCCACTCTCGACGGTGCGGGCGCCGACATTTCCGAGGCCGAAATCGAGTTCATGGGAATGAGGTTCACCTTGACGCGCAGGTCCCCCAGCACTCGTCCTAGCTCGCGCGCGTGGGCAACATCGTCGTTGATTCCGGCGATGAGGGTGTATTCGATCGTGATCCGGCGACGTTTCGGCAGCGGATACGCCCGTAACGCGGCGAGGACGTCGGCCATCGGATAACGTTTGTTCATGGGCAGAATGCGTCCGCGAATGGCGTCGTTCGGCGCGTGGAGCGAAAGAGCGAGCCCGATCTTTCCACCGAAATCTTCGCCGAGGCGACGGATGCCCGGGACGAGCCCGACGGTGCTCACGGTGATGCGACGAGGGCCGATGGACAGGCCGTCGGGATGCGTGATCAGGCGGATCGCGCGGGCGGTTTCTTCGTAGTGGTGGAGGGGTTCGCCCATCCCCATGAACACGAGATTGCGCAGGCGCTCACCTTTTTCCAGGTGCTGTCGCGCCAGGAGTACCTGTGCAACGATCTCTTCCGCGCCTAGTCCTCGCTCCAGTCCCGCCTGTCCGCTGGCGCAGAAAACACAACCCATCGCACAGCCGATCTGCGTCGAGATGCACAGCGTGACACGCCCGTCCCAGCCGCCGCTGTCGTCTTCGGGATCATCGTCTGGGTCGTCGAACATCGGAATGAGGACCGACTCGATGCGGCCCCCCTTGACCAGAGCCGACACGAGCTTTCGGGTCCCATCGGCGGCCCGGTGCACTTCGGTCGCGGCGAGAGGCAGAGCGAACGCGGTCTCGGCGAGACGTTCGCGGAATGAACGCGGAAGATCCGTCATCAGCTCGGGAGAAACGACGCCGCGCGCATGGATCCAGCGAAAAACCTGCGTCCCGCGGTACGCGCGCTCGCCCAACTCTCCGACCACGGCCTGCCACTCCTCGGGCAGACGCGCGACCGGATGCAGCGCACCGGCCGTCATGTTTCGCGCTCCTTGGCTTCCGACCAGTAGCCATCGAGCTCGGCGAGGGGGATGCCCCGGGTGGGCTTGCCTCGCGTGTCGCGAGGCCAGTCCCCATGTTGCTCTTTGACGCGCCTCTCGACATGATCGAACCGGCTTCGGAATCGTTCCGTCGTGCTGCGGAGGGCATCCTCCGCCGAGACGCCGATGTGCCGTCCCAGGTTCACGAGGGCGAAGAGCAAATCACCGAGCTCCTCTTCTGCACGCTTCGTGTCGCCGCTCTTCATCGCGACGTCGAACTCCGCGAGTTCCTCCGAAACCTTTTCGCGCGACCCTCGCGAATCCGGCCAATCGAATCCAACTCGACCGACCTTTTCGCTCAGGTTCGCGGCCCGCAGCAACGCCGGTAAGGATCTCGGAACGCCGCCGAGAAGTGGTCTGCCCTCCTTCTCGCGACGCTTGATCGCGTCCCAGTTGTCCACGACCTCGTCGGCGCCGCTCACCGTCACGTCGCCGAAGACGTGTGGATGACGGCGAACGAGCTTTTCACAGATGGCTCGAGCAACGTCATCAGGGCCGAAGGCGGCCTCACGTCGAGCGAGCTCGGCCAGAAACACGACCTGTAACGACAGATCCCCGAGCTCGTCCACCAGGTCGGCGGGACGCCCTCCCTCGATGGCATCGATGACTTCGCATGCCTCCTCGAGCACGTAGGTCCGCAGCGACAGTGGCGTCTGTTCGCGGTCCCACGGACAACCGTCAGGTGCCAGCAAACGTCGCATGAGCTCGACAAGCGACGTGAACGTCTCCCCGCGCTGGTCTTCCAAGGGAACAGGGGCGGGCATCGCGAAGGGACGAGGCATTTTCCTGGGGCGCAGTCTCTGTTGCGCGTCGGGACGGTAGCACGCAGGACAGGCGTACGGCATCCAGGCGCGCCGCCGGAAATGGCTCGGTCTCGCGCGGAGTCGACGATTTTCCACGACCCCGCTTCCCGAATTCGGCGAAACTGGCCCGCGTGACCGATCCCGTCCTGCGAGTCGACCGTGGAGGTGCCATTGCGACCCTCACATTGAATCGCCCGTCGACGAAAAACGCTTTGAACCCGGAGCTCATCGAGGCGCTGAGCGCCGCGCTCTCGGACGTGATGGAAGATCCGACAGTTCGAGTGGTCGTCCTCGCCGGGGCTGGCGGCGCATTTTGCTCCGGCGCGGACCTCAAAGCCGGCATGGTCGGCGATGGATCGGGCGATATCGATCGCCGCATCGACGATCTCCACGCTTTGATCCGGAAGATCGTGGGTGCACCGAAGCCATTCATCGCGGCCGTCGATGGTGCCGCCGTGGGGTTCGGGTGCGATCTCGCGCTTGCCTGCGATCTGCGAGTGCTCTCCACCTTCGGGTATCTTCAGGAGATCTTCGTGAAGATCGGGCTCATGCCGGACGGAGGCGGAACGTTCTGGGTGCCGCGTCTCGTCGGACTTGGACGCGCAATGGAGTATCTGATGCTTGGAACGCGGATCGACGCGGCCCTGGCTCGGGAGGTTGGTCTGGCAAATAGAGTGGTCGCTCCGGAGGAGCTCGGACGGGAGGTCACCAGTCTGGCGGAACAGCTTGCGAAGGGTCCTCCGCTGGCACTCCAGCGAATCAAGAAGTCGGTGCGGGATGGACTGACGGGGAGCGTCGATCAGGCATTGGCCCGCGAGAAAGCCAACCAGCTGGAGCTCCTCAGGACTCAGGACCTCACCGAGGGCATCATCGCCTGGGCTCAGCGTCGCGAGCCGGTCTTCCGCGGTGAGTGAGGCCGAGGCTCGGCGACAGTCAGAACAGGTACCGTTCGCCCGAGTCGCACAGGATCGTGACAACGTTCCCCCCGGGAAACCGCTTCGCGACTTCGATCGACGCTTGGACATTCGCACCCGACGAGGGGCCAACGAGCAGCCCCTCTTCGCGGGCGAGCCGCCTCGTCATCCGCTCGGCAGCGACATCGGTGACGGTCATGACCTCGTCGATGACCGAACGGTCAAGGATCTTCGGTATGAAGCCTGCCCCCAATCCCTGAATGCCATGCATGCCCGGAGGTTTGCCGCTGAGCACCGCGCTCTGGGAGGGTTCCACGGCAACGACCAGCGCGGCTCGGCCGAGCCGCTGCCGCAGCGCTCGCCCGACGCCAGTTATGGTTCCACCGGTACCGACGCCGGCGATGAATGCATCGAGCGCGCCGTTCATCTGTTCGAGGATCTCCGGTGCCGTGCCGCGCTCGTGTGCCTCAGCGTTCGCGGGATTCTCGAACTGACTCGGCATGAACGCGCCGGTGGTGCTCCCTACTAGATCCCGCGCGCGATTCACCGCGCCGGTCATGCCTTCCGCTGCCGGCGTGAGAACGATCTCGGCGCCGTACGCCTTCAAGATGTAACGGCGTTCCACGCTCATGTCCTCGGGCATGACGAGCGTGCACTGGTAACCCCTGGTGGCTGCGATCATCGCCAGGCTGATCCCCGTGTTGCCACTGGTCGCTTCCACGATGGTCGCGCCCGGCGCGATCTTCTTGTCGCGTTCCGCGACAGTGATCATTTGAAGCGCCGGGCGATCCTTCACGCTGCCGCCAGGATTCAGGAATTCTGCTTTCGCCCAGACCGCCGCGCCTCCCTCGGGGCTCAGCCGTGCGAGGCGTACCAGTGGAGTCTGGCCGACGAGCTTGAGGCTTCCGTCGCCGACGATGGGCGCCCGGGCCTCGCGCCCGCGACGATCGCCATCCGTGGAAGCGGTCATGAGAGTCGAGGATAACCCGCGCCGAGCGCGATACCAACGCCAGGCGGAGCTTTCAGCGGGTCGGCTCGACGACTTCTGCGGCAGCCCCGCCCACGTTCAGCCGCGTTCCGGGAGCAGCCGCAGCGGCGAAGATCGAGGCAATGGCGATGGGGCCGCCCCAAAGCGGGCTCTCCGCGGCGCTTCGTGTCTCTCCTGCCAGGGCCCCGTCGGGACCAAACACCGATGTTCCCGAAGGAGGAGGCGACCCGGCCTCGATTCGTAGAAGAACGAGACGCTTCTTTACCTTGCCGCGCTTGTCTTGCATGAAGACAGCTTCCTGGCCGAGATAGCAGCCCTTCGACCAGGAAACGGCACGCCGATCGAGCGACGCCTCGTGTGGATTCTGGTGTTCGTCCATGTCCGCGCCGAAGGTGGGGACGAGGCGCTCCACGCGTAGTTGCTGCCACTCTTTGCATGACGCGACGGTACCTCCCAGCTCGACCACCTTGGCCTCGACCAGATCGGCGGTTCCGGCGGGGACCACCAGCGCTGCGCCCCCCAAACCCGTGATGTCGATCGACGCTGGTGTTGCGCCGACGGCACGGGCGACTTCTGCCGCGACCTCCGGGCTCCGCACGCCGTGCAAGGTGAACCACCGAAAGCGGTCGGACACGTCGCTGAGCTCGGCGTCCTCCATGACAAGGAAACTCCTGAAAGTGTCGCAGATGCGATGAAGTGCCAACCGAGGGATGCCGAGGTGTACGGATTTCTGGGTCGGCGCGACCAGCACGTCCGCCAAGATCTTCCCCTGCCGGGTCAGCGCGAGCCCCCATCGGCCGTCCCCCTCCGCAATGGAAGCGACGTCAGCCGTCAAGAGACCTTGCAACCAACCCAGGCGGTCCCGTCCGGTAACGTCGAGCGTCCCCCGCTCCGGCATCTGCACGACAACGGCACCGCTCCGCGCGGCCAAATCGAGATCCGTCACTCGACTAGAGTGGCGGCGTTACGCGATCGAGTCAACGGCGCGGTTCACTTGACCGGGACGCCCTCATCGGAGAGCGGATAGATGACACCGTCTTTGACTTTCACGTTTCGCTCGACCCCGTCCGAGCCTCGAAGCAGAAGCTCGACTCCCAGCTGAGCGTTGGCATTGATGAGGCTCTGGGCCTCACCCTCTTCCATGTCGCGGACCCTTTTTTGCTGAATCTCCACCAGTTCGTCCCCCGGCTTGATTCCCGCGCGCGACGCGGGTGATTCCGCGAGCACGCGAGTGACAGCGATACTCTCCGTGCGAAGCTCGTAGAGAAACCCGAGGCCCCATTCCGGGTGCGCCGGCTCCACACGGAGCTTCACGTGCGCGCCGCTCTCGCACTCGATGTCCGTCGCTTCCGGACCCACGAGCGACGTCAAACCGTGGACCTTCTCGAGACAGATGGGGTGATTGTTGATGGGGTTACTGTCCCAGACTTCGACACGAACACGCGCATCGGGCGGGATGCGGTAGTTCGCAAGGGTCTGGTCAGGCCATGTCGGAGAGAGAGTGTTCGCCTGGATGGGAGTGCGCACGATCTCACGATCGTTGATGAACAGGATCGCGAACGGATCTGGCAAGCTGCCGCCTAGGCTGTCCCACTTGCGGCCATCCGGGGTCAATGGCGGGATCTCGGCACCTGCAAAAGCGATGAAAAGGACATCGTGAGGCGGCGGCGGCGTAAGCTCACGACCGGTGGGCGGCGTCCGGACGGGCGGGGATATCTCCGGGAAGACGGCGCCGCACGACACGACCAAGAAAAACGCAACCAGCGGACGCCAGGAAACACTCATCAACCACGAGGCTATCCCATCGAGTCCGGCGCCGGCAACCTAACGGGACCCCGGCAAGGACCCGACCTCGAATCCGCTCGCCAACCGCAACGCGTCCGCGTCTGCCACGCAGGCCGTGTTCGTCGGATCCAGACCGAGAGCGACCAGGCCTCCAGCGAGTATTCGCGCCGTCATCGAGCCATAACGGTATCGGATCCGCGAGGCGCCAAGCCGGCCCGCCCACCCGAGCAGGCCATCGACCACGGCCGCAGCTGCGCGCTCGACGCGTCTCGGCTCGGCTCTATCGGGTCCCGTCACGAAGGCAGGACGGCCGATCACGAAGGGCAATCCGCTGGCGCGCAGCTCCGACTCCAGTCTGAGGCGCGCGGCGTAGTAGGGGTTCGTCGACGGCTGGCCAGCACCGAGAGCCGACAGGTAGACGAAGCGGGGTCGCGACCCGCACGCAACACAGGCCGAGAGCAGCAACGCCGTGAGACCGTAGTCGACGGTGTCGTAAGACTCGGCGAGTCCGTCTCGCGCGCGCGTCGCGCGCATTCGAGCCCGCGTCGTCCCGAGCAGCCCGAACACGAGTGTCGGGCCGAGACGCGAGAGGGTCGCTGCAAAGGAGGTCGCGTCCCAAGCTGTCGAATCGACGGTCGCGCCGTCACCGGTCAGCTCTCGACTGACCCGCCCGAACTCGCGAGCGTCAGGTCGCACGTGTGCGATCGTCTCCACGCGGCGTGCGACGAGCTGCCGAACCACTTCGCGACCGGTGTAGCCGGTTGCCCCCGCGACGAACGCAATCGACAAGGGACGCACCCAACCTTTCGCGGCGCCGGGAAGTGAGGTTCACCGTTATACTCGAAGTTGCGCGTGGAGTGACGGGGACTGGCTCCGTTTCGACCCGCGGATTTCGGGGTGCGAGACCGGCGAAGGGGCATTATCATGGGATCTAGAGATCATGGCTCGTATGTTCGGCTTCATCGGCAATCGCGCGGATCTCGGTGCACGCGTCCTCGCGCTACACGCAGACGTATTGAAGATCCCGGTTCTCGCAGCAGACGGGCCGATGGGCTGGGGCATGGGGTTCTATCAAGCCGGCGAAGTATTGCTCCGGCGGCGGCCCATCGACGAGCGCGAAATCATCGATCTCACGCCCGTGGTGGAGGGGATCCGAACGGACATCCTCATCGGGCACGTACGCAAACCAACCGTTGGTGGGCTGCGGACGGAGAACACGCACCCGTTTCGCTACCGGCAGTGGCTATTTGCGCAGACGGGAACAATCGGCGGATTTTCGATGCTGCGGGACCGTCTCCTCCAATCCCTGCCTGAATTCTTGCGACGAAATGTCCGCGGCGACACGGACAGCGAGCTATTTTTCTACTTGTTTCTTTCGTTCCTGCATGACGCTGGCCACCTCGCAGATGGCCAGGTGGCGCCGGAGCACATTCGGGCGGCGCTGCGCGCCTCCATTTCGCTGGTGGACCGGCTCTCCGCCGAGGAGGGTTATCCCCGCAATACGGGCGACCTTCTGGTCACGAACGGGGAGTTCCTGGTCGGGATGCACCGCGGCGAAGAGCAGATGGCTTATCGCGTCTTGAACGGCCGCCACGACGTCGAGGGGCTCCTTGGCGATGACGGCATGCAGCAAGCCAGAATCCCCAACGTCGACACGACCCACTTTTCCATCGTCGCAAGCGGACTCGAGCGGATCCCGAAGGGCTGGAAGACCATCGCGGAGCGGGCGTTCTTCGCCATGAACCGCACGGACGAGCCTTCTTTCGAGTCCATCTGATCATGCCGGGGAAAGCGCCCGGATGCCGCAATGTCCGAGGATGGGCCGGATGCGGGCTCCTTGCCGTGTGGGTTGCAGTAGCCTGCGGGCAGGCGTCGTTGCGAGAGCCGACATCGAGCGCGGCGGAAACTAGAAGGCCCGCTGGCGTCGCGGTCGACCTGCCGTTCATACTGCCGAACGCATCGGCGTCCGCGACGCCCGACGACGGTCTGACGGTACTGGCCGCGCCCACGGATCCGGCACCCGTGCGCCGGGTTGTCGCGGCATTTTTCGACGCGGTCGTCGCCGAGTCTCCGGGAGCCCTGGAGCGTCTGCTGGAGCGGTCGGCCCGCATCAGGACCGCCCCCGGAACCCACCCGGACGGCGCATTTGCCGCGTGGCGACGCCGTTTCGACCGGCTCGATTACTCGTCGCTAGGGTCCCGTGTCCTCTATCTGCCGTCGAACGTCGAGGTGCGGGCCGCCAGCGATGGGACCCAGCGGTTCGCCGGCGTGGCTCCGGGCGAAAATGAGGTAGTGGTTTTGGTGCCCATGCTCGAGACGGATAACCGGTTCTTCGGCCCCGAGATCGTATTTTTGCTCCGGAGGGGCCGAGACGGTTACAAGAATCGCCGAGCTGTTCGAGGACTTTCGGCTACCGTGAGGGACTAGGGATTCGGAATGCAACAAGGGCCATTGAGCTGCTGGCAATGCGGGACTGTGCTCTCGGCAGCAGGAGGCCGGTGTCCCGCCTGCGGCGCAGAGCAACCCCCGGAGCCCGCCCCGAATTCGGCACGCATAACGCAGAGCCCTGGCGTTCGCATCCTTCGAGACCCCGACGATCGTGAGCGCAGCGAACACAATCGCGCGCGAAGGACGCTTCCCTGGATCGTGCTGGCGGTCGGACTTACGGCCATTGGACTGGTCGGAGTGCTCCTCAGTCCCCACGGAGCGCGCGTCCAGTCCGCGACGGCCTCGTCACCGAAACCCGTCTCTGTCGGGGTCCCCGTTCGCCCGATAGACCCGAACGATCTCGGGATCGCAAACACGAAGTACGTCGATCCGACCGATGTCCTCGGGCGGGCGCGCCCGCGAGCGCTCGCTTGGAGCAAAGACGCGATGCTCGTCGGTATCCACGCGCAACCCGTCCTTGGCGGGCACGTCAATCTAGCGAACGGCGGCGCAATCGAGTGCATATACGGGAAACCGACAGGGGAAGGATTCGGCCCGGGAGCAAGAGTTGCGGGGAAGCGCCTGCGCATCGCGACGAGCAGAACCGGGACGACAATCGCCGAGACGGCGGCAGGAGGGTCGCGAGCCTCGCTGGAACCGAACTGCCCACTCGATGAAGCCATCCGCCGAGCGCAGGCCGCCGGAATTCGCGCGGACGCACCACTGGCGGTTGCTTATGAGTACAGCGAGCGGCATCAGAAAGCCATTTGGCGAATCGCGGCGATCGGCACGGACGAAACCGAGACCCGCACCGTGGACGGCTGGACTTGCGCCATCCTCGTTCGCTAAGGGGGTTCGCGCTTAGAGTGCCCGCACGAAGGTCGGCGCGCTGGGCTTTTGCCCGAAAATGCCCTTGCGACGCGCCTCGCCCAATGCGCGCCAAGCGGCGCGATATCCACGCATTAGCAGCGCCCGCGCCGCAAACCGGTTGAGGTAATCGAACATACCAATATTCGGCGCAATATCGATGAACGTCGTGGTCGGATGCACGCGCGAATACAAATCGAGTCCCCTCTTTTCCTTCTCCGTCAGCATGATATTCAGGGATTGAGTCATCACCTTCAGCGCCGTGAGTCGAGCGATGCTGCGCGTCGATTTCTTGGTGGGACGATAGATATTCGAGATCAAGACTACGTCGGCGCCCGCAGCAACGGCGATGTCCGCCGAGAGTGTTCGCGCAATCTCACCGTCCACGTGGTAGCGACCTTCGATTTCATATGGACGAAATAACCCAGGCACGCAGCACGAAGCCGCGACGGCGCGACTTATCGGGGTTCGGGAGTCGTAGCCACGTCCGAAAACGACACGCTCGGCGCGGTCGATGTCGACGGCTGTGACCAGAACCAGCGGCTTCACCTTTTCGAAGTCATTGATCGGGAGGTGACCAGCCAAATGGCGCTCGAAGCGGTCGATGGAAAGGGCCCCTGACAGCAAGTATCCGGGATCAAGGAAATCCCTCAGCTGGGGTAAGCCGGCAAATTCGACGCCGCGGAACCGAATGCCGTCGTGCCGGCGCCGCCAAGGTGGTCGGAACCCATCGATGAGCACGTCAAGCGGCATCCCCTGACCGTAAGTGGCGGCCACGATTGCTCCTGCGCTGGCGCCCACGAAAATGTCTGGCCTGATACCGAACTCCTCACAGGCCTTCAGGACCCCGAGGTGAGCAATACCCCGCGCTGCTCCCCCTGTTCCGACGAACGCAATCCTCAGCTTACGCATTCTCTCCGAGTCCGTTCGCGGGTGCTCCTTCGCGGCGCTCCTGAACGGCACCACAGACTCATGTGCGACGCGATCGAGATCCGCGCGATGCTGCGCAGATATTCAGCGCGCGATCGGTTCACATGCCGGACAAGATCAGGAAGCTATCCCCGTGTGGAACGAGCTCCAGCCGGTTGTCCGCGACGCGTCTCCTCCACTGCTCTCCGGTGGGGGACGGAATACGGTAGCTCGCCGTGTACGTGTAATCGACGAAGATGGTGTTTTTCCGTCCAGCGCTGACTCGCCGGTAGTGAATCTCGTACCGGATTCCCCGAGTGTCCTTGAACTCGCCGTTCAAGTAGTCTCGGAAGCCGGCGAGGTCGAGATCGTCGGAGGCGTCAATGTTACCGCCATCCTCATAATACCGCGGATCGGCCATCTTCAGCAGCAGCGGGACGTTACGGGCCTCGACCGCGTGGCGATATTGTTCGCAAAATTCGACGATGCGCCGGTTGGTGTCCGTATCCTCGACGTCCGTATTCGGGATGTACTGGGTCGCGCATGCCGAAAGGGTGCCGAGCACCAGGCACAAGACCACCACGCGAGACGTCATTCGGCCCAAGAACGCGCAGCGGGGTCGGGTCATTCCGCGGGCGGACAGTGCCAGAGTCTTTGCTCGGGCCGCAAGTACGCCGTCATCCTCGACGAGCATCTCGAAGCTCTTCCAGAATTGCCAGAAAGGCGGGCCAGCCTGGTCGGGCGGCACCATGGAACCCATTCGATAGCCGGAAATTGGCGAGCGCCGAGGTCAGGCGGCCCCGGTCGAACCCGGCAAAAGACGACCGGCGCAGTACCGCGGCTGCGGCGCCATCCACGGGCGGCGTCCAGGCGGCCGCAGCGAAAAGGTCCTGAACTACGCCGCCAACGTGGTCCGCCGCGATCACAATCATGGCCTCTGCATCCCCGGCCCGGAGTAGATCCGAGGCAACCAGGAGCGCTTCGATCGGAGCCTCGGGACCCGCCCCCACGGAGAAACAGGGACCGAGGAACCCGAACGCAATGGAGCACTGCCCTGGGGGTACGTTCGGGGATGTCGGAGGGAAGCGGCGCGGACGGGCCCCAGGGGCGCCTCGTCCACGCAGCCCATCAGCAAATGATTCGTCGTTCTCCAGCGTCGCCGCGATGGTGCCCATGGCGACACCGGTTCGGGCGAGGGGCAGCTCGGGAAGACCCAACTTGGCGAGCCGACCGAGTACCCCGGCAACTGCCGCAATGGCCGCCCCGGAAAGCGGGTCGACGCGCGATAGCTGCACGTCGGCCATGCGCGTTCGGTGGGCGACTGGGGAGAGATCTCGTGCGGTGACGGCTGCCCCAACTGCCACGACTTCGACATGCGAGGAGACGATGGGCGTGCCGCTGACCCGATCGCGTGCAAGGACGAGACTCGCGTTCGCACCACCGAACGCCGCCGACAGTTTCAGCGCATGCCGCGGGTCGCCCGCAGCGTTCTCCGACAGAAGGTGGAAGCACACGTCGGGGTCGATCGGGCCTACACCTAGCGCCGCCGGGAATATGCCTCGGGCTAGTGCATCCAGCGACGCGGCCGCCTCGAGCGCGGAACTGGCGCCGAGGGTGTGACCGATGACGGCCTTGAACGGGTGCACCGGAAATGCGCGAGCACCGAAGACTCTCTTTAGCGCACGCGCTTCGGCGGCATCATTGAAACGCGTCGCGGTCGCGTGAGCGCTCACCAGATCGATCGCGCTCGCATCGAGGCCGGCATCGACGAGGGCAGATAGCGCGGCCCGGCCGAGCCCTCGTCCCTCGCGGTCGGGCGCCGTGACATGAACCGCGTCGGACGTCGCACCGAAGCCACGCACGAATCCGACTACCCGGGTGGCCGCCGCTGGCACGGCGCTCAACGCGAACAGAGCCGCTCCTTCGCCGAGCGACATGCCTTCGCGATCACGCCGGAACGGCGCGGGAGGCGCGCCAGAAGTAGCGCCCAATGACTCGAACCCGGCCGCCACGAATGTCGTCACCGCATCGTAGCCGCCAGCGATGACCAGGTCCGCCTCGTTGAGTTCGAGCCACCTGCATCCGATGCCGATCGCCATGCCGGACGAGGCACAGGCTGCCAGAACCTGGACGCGCACCACCGGCGCAACGGGCAGCGCCGCGTCGAGCGCCGCGAGCGGGCCAAAATACGGGGTTGCTCGCGCCAACTCGCGCGGCACTTCCTGACCTCGATGGCGCAAAGAAAGCGCGCCCATGAGAGACTCCAGACCTCCTGACGACGTCCCGACGATGACCCCGATCCTGAGGTTTCGCCACGCCGGTAGCACGTCATCAAGGTCCCGGACGAGATCCTGCGTCACACGACCCAGAAGCCCGACGGCAGCGTCCCCCTCGAACGCGCCGCGGCGCGCCGTACGTGCAACCCAAGGCTTGGCGAGACCTTCGTCCCGCAGGTCGGGGTCAAGCGCAATCTTCGTGTGCGGCGCGGCTCCGACGTGGCCGACCGAATACGCCTCCGCCCCGTGACCGAGCGCCGATTCAGCAGCGATCGCGATGACCGCGACGGCTCTCACCGTTCCTTCTCCAGATGGAACGCGAAAACGCGTACGTGATCCCAGCCAACGACGAGCACTTCGTTCGCGAGATCCGACGCGATCGACGCCGCCGCGGCCGCGATCGTGCTCCCACCGACCCCATCGTGCCACCCGGACGTGCTCGCGACGTTGCGAATCTCCGCCCTGCCCCATCCGGATCTTTCGAACAAAGAAGCGAGCCAGTCCGGCTCGCGAGCTGTGACGATCAGGGCGCGCGCGAAGGATCGCGGCGGCTCGAATGCTGCCTCGTTCACGCTTCCCGTCGGGATCTCGTATTTGCGCCGAACAGCCGCGAGCACACTTGCGCCGCGCTTTTCCGCCGCACTCCTCGACTCCACGATGACGAACGAAGACCCCTCCGATCGCGGCCCCGTACCCGTCGATTCACAGATGGAGGACAGCACGCTGTCCACCAGTGAATCGTAACTCTCGGCCCCACCCGCGACTATTCCCCTGGCTTGACCGGTGGCGACCAGATCGCACGCGAGCGCGATGGCGGCCTCGGCACTGGCTCCGATGCTGCTCGTGGAGAGTATCGGCCCGGTGAGCCCGAGGTAAATGGATGCATTCCCCGACGCCGCGGACGGGACGAGATGCGGGAACTCCGCAGGTGCGGCACGCCGCGGCCCCTTTTCTGCAACGGTCCGGAGGAACGTCACGGTCCGCTCGACAGCACCGAAAGCCGACCCTGTGACCAGTCCAACTCCATCCGCCGAAAGCGCGGCGGTCGACAGTGCGGCCGAAGCCCCGGCGACGACGAGCGCAGCATGCCGATCAAAGCGACGTGAGCGACGTGGGTCGAGGAGTTCGAGCGGAAGAAACGGGAGGCGCAGTGGCGGCGGTTCGGATGCTGCCTCCAGCGCGAAAGCGCAGTTCTTGCCCAACACGACGCCAGACCGGCAGATGTTCGAGGCACCGGTAATAACGAGCTCGTGGAGTTCGTGTCCTGCGGCGGTCCGCGGAGCCGCGTCGGCCTGCTCGAACACGAGCACGGCTCCTGAACCTCCGAAGCCGAAGACGTTCGATACTGCGACCCTGAGCCTGGCGGGGCGACCCTCACCGATCACGTGATGAAGTCGGCACGCCTCGTCCGCTTCGACGAGTCCACCCGTCGGCGGCGCGATCTGTCGGGCCAGCGCGAGCACCGTGATCCCGGCCTCGATGGCGCCGGCGGCGCCCAGAGTGTGCCCAAGCTGTCCCTTCGACGACGATACGAGCACGCGCATCGCGTGCCCCCCGAAGGCGTGCTGAATCGCCCGTGCTTCGACCATGTCGTTCGAACGGGTCCCGGTTCCGTGGGCATTGATGTAGTCGACTTCGGTCGCGGGAGTGCACGCTCGCTCGAGCGCAGTGCCGAGCAAAGCCGCCGGGCCGCGCCCGGAAGGTTCGGGTTGCGTGATGTGATGCGCCTCAGCCCCCACGGCGCAGCCGGTGAGCCAGGCGATCACGGTCGCTCCGCGGTTCATGACCGAGTGCTCCGTCTCGAGCAGCAGAAAGCCGGCCCCTTCGCCGAGAGTCAGCCCTGCTCGCGCACGATCGAACGGTCGACACGGCGTGAGATCGGTGGCACCCAGCGCGTTGAACCCTGTGAGGGTCAGACGACAGAGTGCATCCGTACCTCCTGCGAGTACGGCGTCGACGGCGCCAGCTCGGAGCCACGCGGCCCCCTCGATGATGGCGCACGCACCGCTCGAGCAGGCACTACAGATCGTGGCCGATCGTTCGACTGGCGCCAGCGCTTCGACCAGACGCGCTACGGTGCTGCTGATCGGGTACGAGATCAGTTGCTTTACCGCCGTGGCCGCTGTCGGGTCCAAGTGGGATACCCCAAGCAACTCCTCTGCTTCGAACATGCCAGCAGTCGTGACGCCCACGGCGATACCGAGACGGATGGAAAGACCGGGCCGGCGAGCATTTCCCAATGCTTCTCGCGCAGCTGCGAGCGCCAGCGCGTCGGATCTGGACCACGAGGCGCCGCGAGGCGTCACGTCCTCAGCGCGAAAGCCGCGGACCTCGGCAGCGAACGACACCCGTTGCCCGAGCGTCTCGAACAAGGATATTTCCGAAAAGGCGCGCTCGCCGCGCACGAGGCCGTCGAAGGTGCTTTTCGCGTCCGAGCCAAGTCCGCTCACGAGGCCGACTCCCGTGACCGCGATGCGTCCGCCGTTCATCCAGATGACCGCGCGCGGAAAACATAGTCGGCGAGCGTTGACACCGACACGAAGATGGCCTTGGCACGCTCATCATCGGGGATTGCAACGTCAAAGTGCTCTTCGACCGCGACGGCGAGTTGCAGGGCATCAAGAGAATCCAGGCCAAGACCGTCGCCAAAGAGCGGGGTCTCATCGCCGATGGCCGCCGCCGAACGGTCCCGGAGATCCAGCTCGCCCACGATGAGCTGCTTCAATTCCAGCTTTAGGCCTTCCCGGTCCATGGAACGACGCGAGACCCCGCGGACCTCAAATACCGACTTTCCGCCGGATCGCATCGACGATGTCGAGGTCTCTCACGCCGTCGGCCTCCGCCCGATATCCGAGCACGAATCGATGTCGAAGCGCGGGCAGCATGATTGCCGCGACATCGTCCAGATCCGCGGCCGCCTCACCGCGGAGCGCCGCACGCGCCTTCGAGGACAGCACGAGTGCCTGGCTCCCGCGTGGACCGGCGCCGAATCGCACATAACGACGCACCTCCTCGGGCGCGTCCTCGGCGGTGGGACGAGAAACGCGTGCAATCCTGACAGCGAGTTCGACGGCCTGATCGGTGACGGGAATTCTGGGCACCAGATTCGCGAACGAATGAAGCTCTGCGGCAGTAACGACGGGCTCCAGTCTTTCCTCACGCCCCGACGTCGTTCGCCGCACTATCTCACGCTCCTCTGTTTCTGAGGGATAGTCCACGTGAATCTCGAGCAAGAATCTATCGAGCTGCGCCTCTGGTAGCGGATACGTCCCTTCTTGCTCTATTGGATTTCGCGTGGCGAACACCTGGAACGGGTCTGGCAATCGATGCGTCGAGCCCCCTACGGTCACGCACCGCTCCTGCATTGCCTGCAGGAGCGCTGCCTGGGTCTTCGGCGGCGTTCGGTTGATCTCGTCTGCGAGGATCAAGTTTTCGAAAATCGGGCCCGCCATGAAGCGAAGCTCCCGGCGAATTGTCGCGCCGCTTTCGACTTCGTTCAATACATCCGTCCCCGTGATGTCCGCCGGCAACAGATCCGGAGTGAATTGCACGCGCCCGAACGTGAGCCCCAGCGAATCGGCAACGGACGCCACGAGTAACGTCTTCGCCAGCCCGGGAACACCGACGAGCAGCGCGTGCCCGCGCGCCAAGAGCGTGATCAGCATGGCGTCGACCACGTCTTCTTGCCCAACGACCACCTGTGCAACTCGCGCCTTCAACCGGTTGCACGCGGCCGCACATCGGTCGAGCAACTCGGCGGGTCGAAGCGAGGTTTCCAGAACGGGGGCGGTCACGCGCGGGGGGAGCCGGGCGTTCGGCGCCCAAGGCGGCGGCAGCCTAGCACTAACGAGTGCGCTGCGCGTTCCAGGATGGAGGAGGCGACGCTTCGTTTGTCCCGACAAATATTTGTTTGAATCGAAACGCTTGGCGCTCGCGCGCCGAGCCGTGTAAGCGGACGCTGTGCACCCTGCCTCCACGACGCCGACCGCCACGAGCGCGGGGGTTACGGTTCTCGCTCGACCGCCACCTGGCCTGGCGCGAGGCAAGTACGCCGTTTCGGCCTGGGTGGTCACGCTACTCGGGGCGTCAATCGTCTCCATTGGCTCGCTTTTTGTCGTCAGACGGTTCTTCCGCCGACCCCAACAATGACCGGCCACCTTCGCAAGTTCGTCGCGGCGTTGCTCCTCGGCGTGATCCTCTACGGGGTCATGTTCGCCTACACGGGTTTTCGCGAGATCGGCGACAGCATCGGATCTTTTCACGCGATCGCCTTCGTCATTGCGGTCGCTCTTGCCAGCACAAACTACCTCCTTCGATTTCTGCGATGGCAATACTACCTGCGACTTCTCGACATCCGCTCGGTCGAACGCAGTGACAGTCTGCTCGTGTTCTTGTCAGGCTTCGTCCTGACGATGACGCCGGGGAAGGTGGGCGAAGTCTTCAAGAGCGCGGTCCTCAGGCAGACTCACGACGTCCCCGTCGCACGCACGGCACCGATTGTCGTAGCTGAACGACTCTCGGATCTCATCGGGGTCGTGTTCCTCATCGCGTGCGGGAGCGCCGGGTTCCGTTCGGGGCTGCCCTGGGCCCTCGCGGGTTCCGCCGCCGTCCTCACGGGGCTGGTCTTGATTCTCTGGGAGAGCCCCTCGGACGCACTGCTCTCGTGGATGGACTCGCACGCGCGTCTCGGTCACTTCGCGCCGAAGATCCGGGAGGCCATAGGAAGCCTTCGCCTGCTGGCCAGCCCGTCCAGGCTCGTCATCCCGATGGCTCTCTCTATCTTCGCCTGGGCCTGCGAGGGGCTCGCACTCTGGGTGATTCTGCGCGGCTTCGATACGACGGCACCGATCCTCCTCTCCGTATTCTTCTACGAGACCGCCTCGCTTGCAGGAGCGCTGATCCCGGTTCCTGGGGGTCTCGGCGTCGTGGAGGGCATGCTGCGCGAACAACTCGTGCGACTGGGTGGGGTGCTACCGGGTATCGCAACGTCTAGCATGTTCCTCGTGCGCCTAGCGACGCTCTGGTGGGCCGTCGCGGTCGGGTTTCTCGCGCTCGCGTTGCTGCGCCGCCGTTACCCGGTGCTCCTCCGGGGGATCGCTGACTCGTCGACTGTTGAACTTCCCCCCATCGGGTAGGCCCGGCGGAGCATTGCGATCGGTCACTCGACACGCAGCCGAGCCAGAGCACGCGTGAAATCCTCGGGCAAGGGCGACTCGAACCGCAACCTCTCGCCGGTGATCGGGTGCACGAATCCGAGCACCGCCGCATGAAGGGCCTGGCGACCCATCCCGGTTGCGATGTCCGCGAGCACCGGATCCTTCGGGACTCGACCGTAGAGCCCATCCGCGAGAATCGGCGTCTGACTCTGTTCCGCGAGGTGAACGCGAATCTGGTGCGTTCGCCCCGTCTCGAGCCGACAGATCACCAGTGCGCCACGCCTCTCGGCGAAGGCTTCTTCGACCGAGACGTAGGTGATGGCGCGCCGTCCTTCGGTGGTCCTACTCGTGAAGCGCAGTCGCGACGCGCGATCGCGGCCGTATAGCGTGTCGATTCGCCGCGGAAGGGGAACGCCGAGCGTGAGAGCGCGATAAACTCGCTCGACGGTATGCTCCGACAGCTGTGCCTTTAGCCCCTCGCGTGCGAGTTCGCTCTTGGCGACGACAAGGACACCACTGGTGTCTTTGTCGATCCGATGGACGATACCTGGCCGCTGGTGCCCGATGGGGTCGCGCGCGTCGGACGGGAGCCTCTCGAAGCCGGGGCGCGCCAGAAGACCCGCTACCAGCGTCTTCGTCCAGTGTCCCCGGCCGGGATGAACGACGACGCCTGCCGGCTTGTCCACAACGATCAGATCCGCATCCTCGTGGATGACGCCGAAGGGGACGGATTCGTCCGGCTCGACTTCGCTAGGGGGAGCTCCGCCGGGCTGGATGTCCACCACGCTACCGGGCCCAACCTCGTCGCGCGGACGACAGCAAGCGCCGTCGATCTGAACCCGTCCTTCGGTTATCCAGCGTTGCGCTACCGCGCGCGATACGCCCTCCATGAGACGTGGGACGACCTTGTCGATTCGATCGAAGTCCAGATCTGGCCCAATCACGAATCGAACAGCCCGGGCTGCCGCCCGCGCCGGGAACGTGTCTACAGGCTTTACCAGAGCTTGCTCTTGATATGAGCCTTCGATCTCACGAGGATGTCGACTAGCGCGCGATCGTAGAAGTTTCTCTGGTAGAGTTGCGGCGCGACTCTGCTCTTGTAGAGCGCACGTCCCTCTTCGATTTCTTCCGTAAGCTCGGTGAACAAGTTGTCTTGCTCGATTCCTCGCACGATCTTTTCTTCGTTGTAGAGCGAGAGGTCGCTGGCGATGGCCCTCGCCAAACGGCGGGCAGCCTCTTCGGTCTCAATGAGGGGCATCAAGTACTCCTTGGAGGGACGCAGTATCTCCCGCAGGGTCAGGTCGTGTCAAAACCGTGCCGGCCAGAGCAGCCAGGGCGGGAAAACACACGAGAGAATACCGTCCTGCACCAAAAAAGACCGCGTGCGTCGCCACCGTTGCGAGCACCGTGCCCGCCGCCAGCCCTATGGACGGACGCTCCACGAGCCGACGGCCGAGGAGCGCAGCGCCGATGATCAGCCCGACGTAGCCGACCCACGCGAACCTGACGAATAGAGTCATCGCGGAAAGCGCAGACGTTGCACGACGGACGCGCAGAAATGGACCCGACGCGCCCCAGATGGCTCCAAGGGCCGCAATAACAATGAGGCGCTGCCAAACCGTTTCGACCACGCCGAGAACTGTCTTGTCACGGTCGTCGAAAGCGCGCGGGTTCGACGAATGCAGGTACCAGCCCGCTGCGCCCGCGTAGTCGAACGTTGCCGCAAGTTTCCTCGGAACGAGCGTCAGGAACCGGGCAGGATCGTGCCGAATAGCCCGGATGCCCGCACGCTCGAAGCAGGCGTCCTTCTCTGCTTCTCCCCAGACCTTCGCACATTCACGAGGCACACCGAGCGCATCGAGTGCAACCCAGCCCCCGGTAGCTCCGGGGGCCGCCCCGATTAACAGGTTCCACCCCGCGTTCGCACTGAGTACGCACGACTTCATTCGTTCGCAATTCCGGAGTGTCCAGGGAAGGCATACGGCGACCGAGACCGCGAGTGCGACGCCAGCGAAAGTTACGCGGGCGCGCGTTCCTCGTCGAACACCGAACGCTCCGTAGATCGGCGCAAGAATCAGGGACTGCGGGCGTATCAGCGTCGCGGTGCCGATGACGAAACCGAGAGCCGCAGCGGCGCCCAAGAAGGGCCGCTGGGCGGAGTTTGCACGAACGGCCATCAGCGCAGCTACTGCTAGCAGGGCGGCGGTAACTCCTTCCGTCATGATGGCAGGCGTGTAAAAGACGAGCCCGGGATGGAGCGCGATCGCCAGCGCGGCGACAATGGCACCCACACGGCTTGCTTCCGTTGCGGCTACCTGATGAACAGCATACGCTGCTGCCGCGCCGAACACGGCCTGCAGCGCCATGATCGCACCTGGATGCACGCCGACGATCCGATAAACTGCACTCATCAGCGCCGGGTATCCGATCGGATAGTGAGCTGCATAAGTGACCACCCCGTCGGGCCATGCCCAAGTGTATCCGGCGCCCGCCGCGATTCGCGTGGCGAGGACCTGGAAGTAGTGTCCGTCATTCGCCGGCGGGAAACGAGACGCCGCCCAGATCGCCACCAAACTGCGAACCGCGAGCGCAAGCGCGGCAACGACCGCGCCATCCGCGCGGCGAGGGCCCGATACTGGAGCGGGAACCTCATCAATTGTGGCGACGACGCCCGTCACGATTTCCTGCCCCTCAAGAACTGTGGGAAGTCGGCGCGTCCATGGGAAATCGATCGATGAGCCCGACACCGATGAGATCCCGTACGACCTCGCACGCGGGTAGGCCCACCACGTTCGAGAATGAGCCCTCGATTCTCTCGATGAGAAACGCGCCGAGCCCTTGCGCCGCGTACGCGCCTGCCTTGTCGAGTCCCTCACCGGTGGCCGCGTAGCGCGCCAGCGCCTCAGATCCGGCACCGCGCATGGTGACTCGAGTCTCGACTGTTCGTTCCAGTTTGGGCGTCCACGGATCCGTACCGAGCGAGATGGCGTAGCGAGTTCGAACGATGTGTGTGCGTCCAGCGAGACGGCCGAGCAAGCGACGGGCGTCCGCGACGTCGCGCGGCTTCCCGAGCACATGGTCATCCACGACCACGATCGTGTCCGCCACGAGAATTCCCGGCGCGCTGCCGCCCACCAGTCGCTCCGCAACCGCGGCAAGTTTCTCGTGAACAACGCGTTCCAGATATCGCTCGTGACCCTCGTCCGTCCCCTTCGACTCGTCCACGTCCCCGGCCACTACTCGGATGGGCACACCCAGGGACGTGAGGATCTCTCGTCGACGAGGTGATGCCGAGCCGAGAACCAGCGGGTTCGATTCGGATGCTGTCATGACAAATGTCGGTCACCCGCGACAATGGGACCGAACCGAACGGGTTGGCAAGTGATAGACTCACCGTCCTCGCGGATGTGGCCCAGGAGCCGTGCTCTCTTTCTCTCGGGCCTGATCGGGCTAGCGCTCTACGCGCCCGTCGCATACGGCGCAAATTGCACACCGCCAACGCGAGAGTCGACGTGCTTCGAGGCCGATCCTCTCTGGATGACGGCATCCCCAGGGCCGTTCGTCGGGGTCACGGCGGCGCGAACGAGGGCGGCTGGGGCCTGGGCCGTCGAAATCGGCTCGAGCTATCTCACGCGACCCGTCGTCCTCATGACGGATTCGTCCGACCCCGACGGTCGAGAGGTGCGTGTCGTTGACTCCATTTGGGACGCGACCCTGTCCGCCTCGTATTCGCCCGTCGAGCGATTGGAACTCTCGGGGAGCATCCCTTTCGCCGTCATTCGCACGGGCACGGGGCTGACCGGCGTGACGTCCTCCAGCGGGCCGCCGCCACCCAGCACCGCGTTGGGCGACGTGCGGCTCGGCGCTGCCTATGAACTCCTCGCTCGGCGTTCGACGAGTGGGACGACGGTCGGCGTCGTCTCCCGCCTAGATGCCGCGCTACCCACGGGTGCTTCGTCATCGTTCGACGGTCAGCGTGGACCCGTCCTCGCCCCGGGTTTCGGAATGGACCTGACTCTGGGTCGATTCTACGCGGCGGCGAACGAAAGCCTTCGCCTTCGCGAGCCCGTCGAGATCGCGGGTTCGTCCCTCGGAACCCAGTTCGTGTCGGCACTTGGCTTCGACGTAGAGGTTCTGCAGCATCGATTGCTCGGAATCGCGCTCGAGGCGTGGCTTATGCCATCCCTCGTTCCACAGTCGTCCGTGTTGGCGGACGGTGCTCGCATCACCTCCGGCTCGCTCGTACCCGCCGAGTGGATGGCCTCGGTCCACACAGGGCTCGGACCCCTCACCTTGGTGCTCGGAGGCGGCGGTGGCGTTCCATTGTCGGACCAAACGGCGGAAAAATCCGACGGAACGAGATCGACGGACCACTTTGCGGCAGTGACGAGTCCGGCGTTCCGCTTCACTCTGGCCGTCCGCTACGACGCCCCCCTCGCGCGCTGATCGCGCGGGTAATCCTGACGCCGTCAGGGAATGCCGATCAGAAGACGCGCTCGTGCACGTAAATCTGGTCGCCGGCCTGGAGCGGAATGTCGGGAGAACGGCCGTCGATGATCGCGTCCACGCTCAGCATCACCGTCTCCGCTCCGTTCTTCGTCTTCCGGGTGAGGTTCACGTGATCACTCTTGGCGATCGCGTTGAAACCGCCGACCATCGAGATCGCCTGAATCAGCGATAGCCCTTGCACGAAAGGGAGATTTCCCGGCTTCTGAACCTGTCCGAGAATACTCACGTGCTTGCTGTTGTACTCGCGGACCTGCAAAACGATGCTTGGATCCGTCAGAATTTTCTCTTTGATCAGACGCCGCCGCACGACGGCAACGATCTCCTGCGGCTCCAACCCCTCGACGTGGACTCGGTGCACGTACGGAAGATCCACCGTGCCGTCGGACGCGACTTGAAAGTCGGTCGGGAGATCTTTCTCTCCCACGATTTGCATCGTGAATACGTCCCCGGCGCCAACCGTAGTGTTCTCCACGGGTGGACTGAGACGAATCCGCGAGTTGTCCGTCTTGGGCCCGCAGCTCGCTACGGAGACAACCAGAAGCAGCGGAACTGCCCGGAAACGACCACGCATCTCGATTACAGGAACCAGCGAACGCCGAGAAATACCTGATACCGGTCGAATTCGAGCTGATCTGCTGCGGTGTTTTGTACATTCAGCGGAATCAAGCGCGACGTGAGCTCCGCGTCGTAGCGAAACGTCGCGTTGATGCCCACTGTCGGCCCTGGCCGGTACTCGAAAAAGGCCAGTGCATCCAGGCGATTTTCCGTCTCGTCGCCCGCAACTCGCGGAGTTCCATCCGGGAAGTACGACGGAGGGCGCGTGATGTGGTTCAGGCCTCCGACCAAGTCCAGGACAAAGTGGTCAGCGAAGAAATAGGCGGCACTGAGATAGCCTCGATCTTGCTGAAGGTATTGACCCAGATAGCTCACCGCGAAGGAGCGGCGATACCCGAGAGAGACCGAGGAGAGGCCCACTGGCGCGCCGTGCTCCGGTAACTTTTCCTGGGGAGTCGGGTACCAGGTCACTTCTGCCTGTCCGATGAAGTTGTCGTAGTTTTCCGGATGCCCAACCTTCGACCCGTAAAACGACTCGCCCCACCCACCCAACACGAGCATTCCAAAGTAGTTCGAGACGAGACCGTTGATACCGATCTCGGAACTCAAGCTCTCGCCGTTGTTCAGAGACTCCGACTGCGGCGTTTCATCGAAATGAAGCCACTTGAGCTCGCCTTGATAAATGAGCGCGGTGCGGGGCAGAAACTTCCAGCTGCCAGACGTTTCCACCGAGTGCTGAAGGTTGTTCAGGTCCGTGTACTGGCTGTCCTCGAAGAACGTCCCTTGTAGCTTGTAGCCTAAGCGCCATTCGAAGAGCCCACCGCCAGGCCGCCAGACGAGGCCTGCGCCAGCTCTCACAATGTCCCGGCGCCACGCATTGCCGACATCGGCCTCATTGGAGGCCTCGAGAATCCGATGAAAATCGGCGGAAATGTCTCCACCCCAAGCTCGACCCGGGAGGATCTCCGCCCCAAGGCCAGCGATTCCCGAGACGTTGTTTTGCTTGGTAGCGTCACTCGAATACTGGCTGCCCGTGGCAAACATGAAATTTGCCGTGGCAGCCAGATTACCCTTGAGACGAAGGACCGGTGCGGGTCCGCCGCCCTCGTCAGCTTCCCGCGAACCCGTGGAGACGAACGACACGGACGGCGTCAGTCGAAGACGAAACGAAGGAACCACCGGCTCGTTCACCCGCGGCGGCCCTATGACGTTGTCGCCGGACGCCTGGAAGTAGTTCGAGTCGTAACCACCCTCGGCCGCGACGCCAGGATGGAACTCAAAGTCGCCGGCCTTGACGCCAAGCCCCTCGGTAAGGCGAGGGTCCGACAGAAACGCCTGCGCCCATACATTCGTGGAGTGGGCCGTACAGGCTACGGCGAGGGCCGCGACAAGAAAGCGGGGCTTCATAAGTGAGCTGATCCTCTCAGTGCTTCGAGCAAAAACGAGACCTGTCGATGCTCAGCTCACATCGTTGGGCTGGAGACCACGGGCGTTTGATCGATCACATCCGTGTCGTAACCGAGTTGGTCAGGATCGGTGTCGGGGATGCCCGGATCGACTTGGACCGTCACCTGGGACTCGCCGATGAACCCGGCCTCCTCGCCGATGCACTGATTCGCCTCCCGAACGAGTTCTTCCGTTCGATCTCGCAGCACCTGCAAAATCATGAACTCGTGACGGGCGCGATCCTTGTCTTTCGCTGCGACGGCACCCTGAAGGGTGGTGACTCGATCCTTCGAGGATCGAACCGCGACGTCGATCTGATTGACCTTGTCGTTCAGACACAAGGTCTTCACGATGTCCCTCGCCGCGCGTGCTTGCTCGAGCATCGCGCGCACGGTCGTCGTGTTCGTGTCCATCCTTGCGATGTAGTCGTGGGCCAAGGCGAGCTGCTGTTCCGGGGGCAACTCGAGCTCGCGCGGGGCCGAAATCTCGGCGGTGGCGCCGTCATTGGCGGCAGCGAGTATTGGAAGGAGATTGCCGGGTACCTGCGCGGCTGCGACGCTGAGGACGCTGAGCGTCGCCGCACCCGCCACGACAGACCAAGTGATCCTTTTCAAGCGCATTGGCAGTGGCCTCCCTCGTAAAAGGCTGGACCAGAAAACAGGCGCGAGTATAGGAGATGCTCCTCCAAGCTGTCAACGCAGTGCGACGCCCGAAAAGTCCTTTGGTTTCTCACGCCTAGCACCTCTGGCACAGGAAAGCGGAAAAGAACCTGCGCACCGGTGCCGTCCGGTGCGAGCAGGGCATCTCACATTCACGGCCCGCCCTCAGCTCTTTCGAACAGCGTGAACTTACTGCTTGACGAATGATACGGGGACCTGAATCACGGCCATGCCCCCCTGCGGAGGATCGAACTGAGCGGCCTGTGCGCGCGCCTTGACGCAGCCAACCACCGAGGCCGGTAAGTTCCCGCTCGGGGAAGCACCCACCCCCTGAACCTCCCCCCCTGGCCCAACGCGAATCGACAGCCCGATCCGTCCCTCGATGTCCGGGTTCTGAGCCAGGCCGCGGTTGTAACAGTTACGGAAACCAGCGCGCATCCCCGCAACCACCCTGGCCGCATTGCTGACCGAGCCGCCGCTCACATTTGCCGCGCCAGTGGATGCATTGCCGTGGGGACCCTGAACGGCCTGCGTCTTTCCGAGGCCGCCACCACCGCCTGGTCCAGTCGAGCCGATCGATCCCAGACCACCGCCAGCGGCGCCAGGGCGGATTGCACCGCCGCCGCCCACACTTAGACCGCCGACGCCCACGCCCGCACTGCTTGCTGCAGCTCTGTCGAGAGCTCCGGTGGGAACCTCCCCCTTCGTCAAGACGCCCTCGGTGGCTGCGCCCGCTCCGAGGGCCCCAAGGGTCGCCATCTCCATCTGGTCGAGCTGATTGCTCAGCGCCGCAGCCTTTGCCTCACTCATCGCGCCCGCTTTGCCCGGAGCAGCATTCGACTTCGCCGCGGCTTTTGGCGCCTCAGTCGGCGCCTTGGTCTCTTGTGCCGTGTTGTCTGGCTTGTCCTCGGGCACTTCGACCGGAGGAGGAGGAGGCATGCTCCTCAACGCGTCCAGCAGATTGCTCACGTTCGCGTCGTAATCCACCACCGGATCGAGCCACTCCGAATAGATCGAGCCGATCGCGGAGAAGTGAATGAGGAACGAGAACGCGGCGATCATCGTGGTCGCCCAGTCGATCGACGTCGCACCGCGCATGACCGAAACGGGCAGCTGCGGCTTCGGCTGCACCGGCGGCGGCGCGACGAACTGAAACAGGAATGTCGTCTCTCCGAGGACAACCTTCCCCCGGGAGTCTTCCGTGAGGCGAATCTGATACGCCCCCTGCTGGTTTCGACGCGCCTGCCCTTTGAGCATTCCGAGATCCGAAATGCCGGTGGGCAGCGCCACGCGACCCGTCATTCCCTCGAGAAAATTAAGGCAGTAATCGCTGCCCACCAGCTCGAAGAGGCGAAATGTCGCCGGCAGCTCCGTCGTCGCGACGACGAACATGTTTTTTTCGTTCGGACCCACCGTCACGTGCGTGCGCTGTTTGATAATGCGCTCTTCGATGACACGCCCTGCCTGTACCAACCCAATCCGAAGAACCTTTGGACCCGTCGCGGCAACCGCCCGCATGACGGCCGTCATCTGACCGGGACGACCTCCCTGGGCTGGGTTGGGGTGGCTCTGCTGTGTCATCGAAGGATCCTTCCGAGCAATCGCGAGGGCGCCGTGGTTTGCCGCTTCCGCTCACCTACACTAGCGTAACCCAAGCAAAGCCCTCGGGTCCATCAGAAGAGCGGCGCCATCGCGGAAGGTGCAACCCCTGCGTCATGACGTCTCGGACCCCGGATTCAATGGATCCTTTGCGACATTCGGCTCGAGGCGTTTCCCCAGGGACGCGCCTACCCGATCCCACCTCGTCTTGGCGTCCGCGACGCGCCGGGCGCGGAGACGACCCAGCTCGAAACAGGCGACAGCTGCGAGACATCCGATGATGAACGAGGCCCCGGCAGCCGACCACCCCGCCGACGGATGAGCAACATGATCCGCGAGCTCCAACACCGCCCCGAGGGTCCCCGAGAACAGGGACGCGCGGAACGCGGCCCTTGCGACGCCATCGCCTTCCGACAGAGAGCGCGCGCGGTCGCCCAAGAGTTCGTTGACGGCGACCGCCCCTGCCGCCGGTGATCCCGGGGAAACGATCGTCTCGACGGATGTTTGGTCAGCATCCGGAAAAATGTCGTGAAGAGCCTGGGCGACGATCGCCCCATTTTTCGACAAGAGCAGGGCCGCTTGCTCGTCCTTCGGCGGCGCGGAGCGCGTCACCAGACGAACCTGGTGCAGGGCCGCTCCGGCTCCGCCCAGACCCACCGACGCCGCGATGAGGACCCCGAACACGGCATCAAAATGGATCGCGTGATATGGCCTTCTCGATCCGCTGGAGAAACGGCTGGCGCAGCTCGGCGAGAGTCAACTTTGGTTGGATACGGCTCACGTCCACCGCTGCAATCGGCTTCTGCACTCGACCCACGATGGTGACGTCGCTGATCGTAATCACACGTCCCTTTGCGCTGTCGGCGCGTGCGGACACGGCGGCTGCGACTGCACCGACGCTGACAGCGATACATGCGAGATATCGGATCATGCGAACCTCCATCATTTGCTCGGAAAGGATGCCTTTGAGCCGGGACCGGACGCTGCGGCGGGGGCCGGTGCCGAGGGCGCCGCGGCAGGGGCCGTGGCCGGGGGAGCGGAGGTGCCGCTGTTACCGGTGAGCGGAGGCGGTGCAGCGGCACTGGTGGGGGCCCCAGCAGGCGCTTGAGTGGGGGCCGCAGCAGGGGGGGGGGTTGCCGCGGGAGCGGGCGGCGGCGCGCTCGCCTCCGCTTGCAGGATGGCTTTCTTGTTCTTGGCGCGACTCAACAGCTCATCGACGTCATCGCCCGCGCCGGCCTTCGTCCTGGGGCGCATGGACTTGAACGTCTCGAGCTCCGCGATGGCCTTGTCGACGGCCTGCGCCGGCGTTGTGTTCGGGATCCCGCTCGAGAACAGGTACAGCAGGCCCAGGTTGTAATGTACCTCCGCGACCGTCGGATCCTTATTGACGACCCACTCCAGATGCTTCAGTGCGTCCGCCGGTCGCCCTTCGAGACGATAAGCGTCGCCGAGATCCAGATGGATCAATGTGTTCGACGCATCGTAACCGAGCGCGTTTTCCAGGAGGGGCACGGCGTCCGTCGCGTTGCCTGCCTCCAGCATGTACGTGGCGAGGTCGACCTTGGCCTCGATGAGATCCGGTCTCAACTCGACAGCACGCTTGAAGTCCGCGAACGCGTCCCGGCGACGGCCTTGTTCCTTGTAGATGAGGGCTCGCAGCAGCAGAGCCTCAGCGTTGTCCTTGTCTCGCGGTGGGTTTTCTGGCCCATATCCGTCGAGGATTGCCGTAAGCGTATAGAGGGCAAGGTCGAGCCTGCGGTTGCGATAGTGATCACGTGCCAGCGTGACCATCGCCGGTCGGCAGTCGGGGTTCTTCTTCAGCGCTTCCTGCGCTAGCTGCTGAGCGTCGGCCGAGTCCTTCTCGATCGACTTCACCTCGGCGAGCGCCGCAAGCACTGTCGCGCTATCCGGGAGCATGGCGCGTTCCCGATTCAGAAAATCTTCTGCCTCGCTCGTGTCCCCGGTCTTCGCGAGCAAGAGCGCATATGCCGAGATAGCCGGCTCGTAGCCTTTCACGACGCCATAGGCCGCGCGATACGCCGAGAGTGCCGCCGACTTCGACCCCAGCCGCTCCTGAACGACGCCCTCCGAGTAGTCCGCTTGATACGCGTTCGGGTCGGCTTCGGAGGCGCGCGAGAATTGTGCCTTGGCGCCCTGAAGATCACCGGCCTGGAATGCCTGGACCCCCGCTTGGTACGCCTGGGTGCCAGCAGCATTCATCACCGGACCTTTCGGGGTCGACGGAGCCTCCACGGGCTGAACCGAGGCCGGCGCCGCCTGTTCGACGTTACTCGTGGTGGCGGCGGGAGCAGCCGAAGTTGCTTCGTTTGGGGCCGCTTGGGGCGCAGGAGAAGCGGGCGTTTGCGGTTCCGTTTGCGCTCCGCCCCCGCACGCCACGGCGAGCAAGGCGACCAGACTCCCGAACGCGTGCACCCGCATGGCGACTAAGTGCTTCGACATGGCCTTCCTCGTCATTGCAGCGACGCCGGTAGCGGCGAGGCCATCCCGCTCGGCTCTGGCGAGGAGTCGAGCCCCGGTCGAATCCGAAGGAACATCCCCTCGGTGTAGTTGAGATCCTTCACATGTGCGGCGTACGCTGGCATCTTCGCCTCGCCGATCACGTCCGTAAAGAACGCCAGACGCTGGATCGCGTGGATGATTGCGGGATTCGAGACGTTGTACCTACGCGCGAGCATCACGGCATTCCCGTAGCGATCGACCATGATCGCGTCGGCGCTGTTCAGCTCCTGCTCGCGCTTGTCACGCCACTTGTTGGTCACGGCGGTTCGCGCAGCGTCCGCCTTGTCCTGGAGGTCGGTGTTGTCGCTGTTCTCCGCCATTTTGAGGAGTTTTTCCGTCTTGGCGTCGAACATGACCAGTGCTGGCGGGCGCGTCTCGTAGAGGCCGGTCCGGAGCGAATCGTAGAGTGAGCCCTGGCGCGCGATGGCTGCCGCCGCAAACTCCGGAGCCGCGTAATAATCGACGATCTTCTGTAGCTTATCATAGTACTTCTTGGCGTCGATTGCGTCGGCCTGATAACTCTTGATGACATCCACCGGGGTGCCCTTGTACCGGTGGTGGCCGGTGTCGTAGTCGAACGAGTTTCGGATCTCGTCGTCGAGAAGGGTGAAGGCCCCTTCCGCGGCCATCGAAGCTTCCGGTGAGCCTACGGCAGAATCCGATCCGTCCTTCGCCTTCGGAGCAACGGCGCGATACCGATCGAATGCCTTGATCGTGTCCTGCCATGCCTCGTTTACGCCCGGTGATTTCCCGGCGCGCTTCGACTTCGCGATATTGTAGGCGGCTCGCACGACGTACTCCGCCGCAGCGTCGTTGTTCTTGTTCTGATCGTAATACGTCTTCATCGACGTCTCCGCGTGGTGACGCGCGGCCTCGTTCGCCCCGGTGTCGGGAGAGAACTCGTCCCACTTCTTCATGTCCGCGCTCGCGAAGATGAAATCCGCCTCGGCGCGTTCCTTTGGCGATGCTCCGAGCATGAAGAACCGATCCCGCGCTCGCGACAAGCCGGTCGCGTCCCCGAGACTCGCGTAGAGGCTGAGCGCCTGCTTCGCGGCCGCCCGCTGGTCGTCCTCGGGGAAATGCGTGTTCCGACTTATGGCGTCGAAAGTCTCTGCAGCCTTCGGGTAGTTGAAGAACAGGACGCGCGCGTTGGCGAGCGCGTCGTACGCCATCTTCAGATACTTGACGCGATCCTCGTACTTCTTCTCGTCCTGAGCCACTGGCGGGGTGGCCTTGGGATCGCCGTGTTGTAGCGCCGAGAGCTTCTGCTCATTGCCGTACCGCGCGATGAAGAGCTCGTACATCGCGATCGCCTTGTCGTATTCGCCCACCTGCTTGTATGCGAACGCGCCATTCATAGCCGCCTCCGGGGCCTCGTCGCGATCCGGCGCCGCATCGAGCGCGGTCTTGTATGCAGCCGCAGCCTCGCGCCACTTCTTGTCGCGCTCCGGCCCCGGCGACATCTTCTCCGCCTCGTCATAGAGCTTGCGTGCGTCCAGGTACGCGACGCCTTGCTGTACGGGCTTGCGGATCGCCTCTTCCGCCGCCCTCGAGTCCTCATTGTACGCGCAGCTCTTCGCCTCGGCGAGCTTTCGGCTCGTCGCAGCGTCCCCCGCGAAGTTGCTCATGCTGATGAGCTTCTCCCACGCCTTGTAGCCCCACTCGTTCTGGCCACAATACTCTTCGTAGATCGGTTCATAGCGAGCCTTCGCTTCATCGAAATGGCCGTAGACGAAGTAGTAGTCTGCTGCCTGGAAGGCGTAGAGAAGGCCGTTCTTCTCTGGGTCTCGATCGAGTGGGATTCGAGCGTTGTAATCATCCCGAGCAGCGATCGCGTCGAGAACCTCCTGTGGAATCGGATCCGTCACAACCTTCCGCGAGTCACCCTCGCCGGCGAACTTCACCGCGTCGCGCTTCTCGAACCCCTGGGTGCCACCAGACGCCTGATATTGGCGGTACTTGTCTTCGAGTATCTTCTCCGAAATGCTCACCAGGTCGTACGCGGCCGGCTGCAGATACTTGTCGTCCTCGTTCGAATCACGAACGTCGACCAGCGAGCACCTGGCGCTCTGAATCTCGGCCGGCGTCGGCGTTCTCCCGACGGCGATCTGCAACACGACGATCCAGTAGCGAGCGTCGGCGAGCCAAAACCGACTCTCATAGGCGTCGAGCGCAGTTGGATCCTGCTCGATGTAGGCGTTCCAACCAGTCTCTGCGAGACGGTACTCTGCAATCGCCTTCTCAATCAGTGGCCGCTGCTCATTCTCGTCGGTGAGTTGCTTTGCCTGCTGGAAGAAGTTGCGCGCGTAGTTCGTGTGATCTGCGGCCGCGCGCTGCAGCCCATTCTTGACGAGCTCCTCGGCCGCCGAGAGCGCCTCGGGATCGTCCCGATTCGCGTCGGTCCACGGCGTCGTGCCCACATACTCCGCCAGCTTGGTCCGCGCCTCGAGCGCTTTGCCGCCGTACTCGGTTTTGACCGTCGAGCCCGCCGGCGCGAGGCGCGCAAGCTGGTCATAAAGCTCGGCGACCTTGTTTTGCATCTTCGGCGCATCGCGATTCATCGGGAACTTTGACAGCGTGAGCTCCAGCACCGCGATCGCGTTTCGGTTTTGCGTGATCTCGATGAACTCTTCCGCCAGCGCCTTGTAGATCTCCACCGTCCACTTCTTGTCTTGCGGGATGAGGGTGGGATCCTGGACGCGATCGATCGCGATATGCATCTTGTCTTCCGCGACGAGCGGATTCGTCTCGACGTCCAAGACATCGTTGCGAGGGATGTTGGGGAGATCCGCCGGCGGCCCGTCGAAGTCGACGTACGTCAAAGAGCCGGCAATGTACGTGTACGCTTCCTGGCGAAAATCGGCACCGGGATCTCCCGTCTTCGCTTCCTGCTCATCGGCGTAGTGAAGCAAGCTGACGAAACCGTTGACCGCCGAGCGATACCGCTGCTGCTTGAAGAACGTCCAAGCGCGCTTGTACATGGCGACGCCATAGAGCGGTGGCTTCTCGTACTTCATCGAGTGATCGTAAGCGCTCATCGCTCGATTCAGCTCGTAGGGGCCGCCCGACACGTCGATTTGGTCGAAGTGGTAATTTCCGATCTGCCACCAGACCTCGGCGACGTATTTCGGTTCAGCGCCGGGCTCGATGTGCTGCGGAACCGCTTCGCAGGTGTCCGGGTACGGGTTCTTGTAAGTCAGCTCGTCGTCGTCCTTTTTGAAGGTCGTACCGACTCGCTTCGAGACTGCCCTCCCGTGCCGGCGCGCCGAAGCGCCCCCGACCTGGTCGAGAGGGACGGGATGGCGGTTGTACCAGTCGTTCCAGAACTTATCGTCGTGATTCTGCGGAAGCGGCTGGAGAAGGATCTTGTCCGAATCCGTCGGGTCGTCCTTAACCTGATATTGATTAATGCAGACGAGCGCGCGCCAAGCCTGCTGGCCTTCCGCCAGGCGAGAGGAGTCCGTGTACGCGTGACCGAGGAAGTAGTAGACGCCCGCAATCTCCTCGTAGTTCGGATACTCGCGGATGATGCGCCGATAGAGGTCGATCGCCGGTCGTAGCGTCTTCGAGAGATCTCCCTCGAAGTCCGAGCGAGCGCGCTCCTCGTAGAGCGCAGCCAGCCGGTACATCGCGTCGGGCGTCGCCTCCGCGTTGGCATTCGCACCGCTGTACGTCGCCACGAACTTCTCGAGCCGCCGAATCGCTTCGTCACGAGCGTCCGACAGCGCCTTCTGCTCCACGGTGATCTCGCGGTCGAGGCTGCCCAGCACGCGACGTCGCTTCTCGTCGTAGTGATGCCGCACGATCATCGTGAGCGTGTCGCGATAATCCTTTGCGTCGGACTCGTACGCGGTGAACTCCTTGTTGATCGCGTCGTACGCCTGGAGTTGCGCGGGCGTCGGAGGTGGCAGGGCGGCGACGGTCTTGCGCGGCGTGACGTGTCCGAGGGAGGGCGCGGAGATCGATGGCGCAGCCCCGCACGCCATGGTCACGTTCGACGTCGCGCCTTGACTCGTCCCGGACGCCGGGGGCAACGAGCCGCTGGACGCGGTCGCCACCGTCATCGAACTCGCGGGCGCAGACGATGCACCCCCGGCGGTCGGCGCGGGCGCAGACTGCGCCGCACTGGCCGCTGGAGCAGGGCCAGACGGAGCCCCACTGGCCGCCTGAGCGGGAGCGGTCGTGGCTTGCGCCCAGACGCCGGTAGTCGAACTCGCCAAAGCGAGTACGAGCAGCGAAGCAACAGGTCGTTTGAAACGCGAGATCACTGGCTCCCTCCGGCGTCGTCGAGAACCTCCCTGAGTTCATCGTCCAAGTTCTGTTCCTCGCGGGCGCGCTCGCGCTGAAGGTCGGTGACGCGATAGCGCTGTTCCTCACGGATTTCCCAGGCTTGCTGCACTATGCCGACATCCGATCGAAGAATGATGCTCTTCAAACGATCACCAACGAGCCCGAAGTTCTTCATTGCAACTTCGCCGACCAGCAGTCGCGCGTTCTGATCGAGAGTGTCGAGCTGGTCGGCGTAGGCTCGGATGTTCTCGGCCTCCGCGTCGATCTGCTTCTGGAGATCGGCGGCCCCTGCTGCTACTTTCGTGTCGAGCTCCTGCCGGATCGCGGTGAGGCGCCCATCCACCGCGTCCGCCTCCGAGAGAACGTCGCCGATGCTCCTGGCATAAGCGGCGGTGTCCGCGTCCGCCTGCCCCGACGCAGCGAGCTGAACTTCACGGGCAAACAGTTCCTTGAACCGTTGTCTGACGTCGTCATCATCCACGTATCGCTGATCGCCAAACCCTACTTGAACGCGCCCCATCTCGACAGCATCTCTATAGGACTGAATGCGCTCCCGGTACGTCTTGAGATCGCGCTCGTTTGCTTCGAGCTCTGCACGAAGGCGCTGCCGCGCCGTCGGGTCACTGGCATTCCCGGCACGATCTCCATCGTCGAGCACGCGCCGAAGAGCGTTGACCATTGCGCCGAGCCGGTCCGCCTCGATGGTGAGGCCCTGTAGCTTCTGGGACACTTCATTCCATTGTCGCTGGCCGCTCGTCTCGCGGCTCTGAAAGTCGCTATCCGTCACGGGTAGCCAGCCAAGCCGCTTCATCAGAGCGCGCCGCTCGTCGCGGACCTGCCCGAGTTCGCCCTGCTGCGTCGAGCTTCCGACGCTGTCCATGCCTTCCGCGAGGGTTCGTCGCGCAAGTCCAACTTTGTTGAGTGCACCGAGAACGTGCTCGAGCCCAGCCTCGAGGTCGGGGAATGCCCGTGCCCGGGTCGGCGACGACACGACGGCCGTGAGCTTGCGGACGAGATCACGAGATTTTTCGATCAAGTCGCGCGAGCGTGTGACGTCATCGATGACGCCGAACACCCGGTCGTCTTCCGCGGCCTCGCGAACCCATTTGAGGACGACGTTCGGTAGGCCCGCGGAGTCGTCCCCCATCTGATCCTCGACGAGCTTATCGTAATAGACGGTGGGATCCGTCGTGGTCGCGAGGAACGAATCGACCTTTTGCCGCACGGGTTCGAATTGCGCGTGAACACTCTCGTAGAGCTCGAGCGCCTTGTCGAACTTGCCCGACCGGAGCATGAGGTCGGCCCTCAAAAGGGAACCATCGGCAAAGTGCAGCGTCTCGGGCGCCGTCACGCTCAAGACTTCCAGCGCACGCTGCGCCCTCTCGTTGTCGCCGAGCCGCACGTAGACCCATGCTAGCTCATAGAGCATGTCGCTGAACTCTGGAGACGTCCGATCGACGTGGCTGTATGCCTCTGCGGCGTCGAGGTAGTTTTCCGTTTCATAGAAGAGGCGGCCGATGGCCATCCACGCGAGGTCTATGACGTGGCGGTGCGCGTCGGTATCCGGGGGGAGCTGCGTCACCCGGTGAAACTGTTCGATAGCGGCAGCGAAGCGCTCATCACTGCCGCTGGCTGGCTTTGCGACCGCGGCTGGCGCCTTCGCGAGCGTGTCCTTCATGGCGACCACGCCGAGCAGGTAGCCCGCCTGGTGCGCCCAATCGCTCGACCTCGAAACCGTTTCGAGTGCGGCGCGGGCGTTCGGGAGGTCGCCCTTCGCGAGGTACGCCTTGCCGCGTGCGTATTGGAGTGACCCCGTGGCGTCGGATTGCGGGAGCTGGGCGAGCTTCGCGAACACGTAGTCGAGTACATCCGTGTGAGTCGTACGGATCGCGACGTCCACGAGGCGGCTCAACGATTTACCGACGTAGCTGTCGTAGGGGGGTTGCATCCCCTTGTCCACGATCTCCTTGTAGTGTCGCGCCGCGGAGAGCTGCTGATCGTCCTTGAAGTACGTCTCGGCGAGCAAGAACAGAGCGTCAGCGTAGGACGGCTCTTGCACCTGCCCTCGGCGGTACAGTTCCACGACCTGGCTCAGCACGTGAATCGCGCGGTCGTAGTCCCCGGTGCGCATGAGGAGCTCTCCCGCGACGATGCGTTCCTCGGGAGAGATCGCGCCGTGCTTCGCCTTGTCGATCGCCTGCTGGATCGTCCCCGAATCTGCGTCCGCACTCCGGATGCCGGCCTCGGCCTTGGCGCGCGCATCCGCCGCATCCAGAGCTCGCGCTGGGCCCGCTACCAGAAAACCCAGAAGCGCGGCCGCGAGCGCCCCGCCGCGCGCGCCGTGACGAGTGGTCATTTTGGTCCTGCGCCGCCACCGGAGGCCGGCGTGGTTTCGGACGACCCGCCCGCCGAGTCGCCCGTCATGCCGTTTCGGATCTTCTCGGTGTACCGCACCGCCGGGCGCTGTTCGAGCGGAGTCGTGACGCCACCCTTCTCCCATGCAAGCGCCTCGAGATCGATCGTCTTTCCGTCGGTGACCGTGAACGAATGGCTCGACTTGACCTCGAACTTGTAGCCTCGCAGGTACGAAAATACGCCGTACCCGTGCCCCCGGAGCTGAACGAGGACCTGAAGGGTGTGGTCGCCGGGCGGAATCGACCCGCTGAAGATCGGAATTTCCGGCTGGGAGGCGAGAGCACCCGTGTCGTCCGACTTGTTGTATTGCACCGCGCCGTCGAGGACGAAGAGGGCATGCGTCAAACGAAACGCGCTGCTCATTTCGTTCTTGAACCGGATCTCGGCGCGAGCTCCGCCGACGCCGCCCGCGAGGATGGTGTCGCTCAGGAGACTGAGACGCGTGTGGCTACGTCGGATCTGCTCCTTGAGATCGTCGACCCTGGATTCCAGGTCCCGTAGCCTGACCGCATACGTGGAACCGTCCATGGGAGTTGCCGGAGCGCTCCCGACGGGAGCCCCTGGGGACGCCGGAGTCGCGTCGGCCGCGGGCGTGGCGCTCTGCGTCGAAGCCGCGGGCGCGGCGGTCGGCGCCGATGTAGCCGTCGACGACTTGCTCGATGCGGAAGAAGAGGTCGAGCCCTGTGCTGATGCCGCGGAGGCCAGTAGCAGCGAAGCGAGGATCGCTAGCGCGGGGGTAGGAAGTCTCATCACCGAACCCTCTCGTCAGTTAGGAAAGTCACCGGTAGGCAGGGAAACATGGCAGGGACGACGGAAGCCAACCCCGCTTTATCACGGCGCCAACCTTATCAGGATGCGAGGCGAGCCGCGCAAGCGAACAGGGGTGGGGGGCCGCACCCCCATTGCAAACAAAAGGGCTGGGGCGAGGACCAGGGGCAGCGCTCGTGCGTCCAATGAAGTGATGCCCGTGGACGCGAACGTGCGGGACTCCTGGCCACCGTTGCTGCGGGCGCGACCCGACGCGACGAGGGGCGTTTCCATGCGGAGACGCGAGGCGGCCCGCCCTTCCGGCATATCGCTCGCGGAATCGGGCGATTCCTGGCAGAGTGATGCTTCGCGAAATCGGCGGACTAAGTCGCTCCGCCGGGGATTTCTCGGTGGCGATGTTGGCCCGAACAACGCTCATGCTGCGGTTCGTGGAACCGGCCTCGCGAATGCTCGCGGAGGGGTGATCCGTGACGGAGGGGCCGAGCACAGCCGCGGACGAGGCCCTGATGCTGCGGTACCAGCGCGGCGACGCGACGGCATTCGCGGAGCTCGTGCGGCGTCACGAACGACCGGTCTACAACTTCGTCCTGCGGCACCTGCGCGCCGAAGCGGCGGCGGCGGACGTCACACAGGAGGCGTTCTTGCGCGTGGTACGCCGGGCATCGGAGTTCAAGCACGAGGCGCGATTTTCGACCTGGCTCTACACGATTGCCCGCAATCTCTGCGTCGATCACGGCAGGAAGGGGAAGTTGAGGCGACACCCGTCGCTCGATGCGCCGGAAGGAGATGGCGCGCGACTCTTGCTGGAGGTCGTCGCCGATCGCGCGCCCTCGGGCGACGTCGCTCGCGCAGCGGAATGGAGCAAGATGCGGACTTCGATCGTATCCGCCGTCGAGGCCCTCCCCGAAGATCAGCGGGAAGTGTTCCTGCTCCGCGAGGTCGCCAATCTTCCATTCAAGGAGATCGCCGACGTCGTTGGTGTGCCGGAGAACACCGTGAAGAGCCGCATGCGTTACGCGCTCGAACGCCTGCGCGCGGCGCTTTCGGACTTCGAGGAATACGCGAAGGCCCTCAAATGACCGGAAGGGGCGACAAATAGGTGGACGCGGAGAAGTTCGACAAGGTCGTGATCGGACCTGCTCTACGACGAGCTGGACGAGCTGACGCACGCGTCCGCCCTCCGTCACATCGAGCAATCGGGGCGCGCGAAGGCCCTCTACTCCGAGCTCCGGGCGACGCGGGAAGTTGGCGCACTCCCGCTCGTTGAACCGCCGGAGGACCTTGCAGAGAGAATTCTCGCGGCCGAAGCACTCGCGCGCGCCGAACGTCCGCTCCGTCAGAGGCTCGGTGCACTGGTCTCCATAGCGGCGGGCTATGCGATGCGGCCTCAGCTCGGCATGGCCGCGGTCCTCCTCTTGATGGTGGGGTCGAGCCTGCTGCTTCTGCGCGTCAAGCCTGGCGAGCCGAGCTCGGTGCAGGTCACTGAACGCGGCGTCCCGGAGTCCGACAAGGAGTCCGTCGCGCTGCCCGTGCCGCAACCGGAGGCCCCGAGTCCGGCGCTCGACGAAGCCCGCGCCACCCCCGAGACTCACGCGGCGTCGAGGGCGAGGGACGTCGGCAAGGCGGAAACCACTGCCGAGAAGGATTCTCCGGCGGACCGCGAGCCGGTCCCCGCTGCTCCAGCGAACGGAGTCGAGAGCGCTCACGAGCGCGGCACCGGGAGCATGGATGAACTCGGCGCCTTCGCCGGCGCGCCGCCCGCAGCCGCCTCACCCGCTGGTCGAGCCGCGGGCGCGATCGCCGACGACGCTCCAGCGATCCCGAGCGCCAAGAAGGACAAGGCCGGCGCAGCTGACGACGACTCGGGATGCGCGGCGGCGCTTCCTCATTACGAGTCCGTCGCGGCAGCTCCGCCGTCTCCGGCAGCGGGCAATGCGGCGCGTTTCGCCGCGGCGGACTGCTATGCGAGACTCGGGCGGCTCGCGAAAGCAAGAGCGGTCTACGCGGCGCTCCTCGCCGTCCCGGACTACGCGGCGCGGGCGAGGCGAGCACTGGACGACCTCTCGCCGGAGGCTCCCGCACCGGCCCCAGCAGGCGAGGCCTCGAAGCCTGCCGCGGAACCCAGATAGCCCCGCACGAGTCCCGCATCGACGAGGAAACCGCGTGGTCCAGCCGATTCACGGCCCGCGCGCGGAGCGAGCCCGCCGAAGGCGGCGCGAGGGAGCGGTCGCGCATGCGAGCCGCGGGGGGCAAGGCGGGCACGGCCCCCCGGGACCCTATCCCACGTCGCGCGCCGCCGCTTTCTGGATAGCGAGTACCGGGCGGAGCGGTCGCGAAGCGAGCTGAGCAGGGGCGGGCAACGGTCCCCCTAGCAGGACCAGCGAAGCGTCAGTTGGGGGCGTCGCGCACGTACGCGATCGTGCGGATGGCTTCGACGAGGCGTTCACGGTCCTCCGGCGTGAGCTCCACGAAGCGGATGCCCATGCCTGGATTCCGGTTCTCCGCCAGGAGGCGGAGCGGGTTCACCCACTGCACGACGCCAGAGAGATTGAACGTCTGATGCACGTGCGGCGAGAAGCGCAGCGTCACCCGCGTTCCGATCGCGAGCGGCTCCCGCGTCGCCACGAAAATCCCGAGCTCCGAGATGTTCCGGATGGACGCATAGAGGAACGTCTCCTCCGTCTCGCAGTCGACGGACCACGCGACGATGAATCAATCGGCGCTTCGCCGGTTGTCGGCGTCGTCGGGCGGCGCTTGGGTGTCCCCGGGCAACCCGTTCTTCACTCGACCGGGCTTAACCCCGCATCGACCTCGTGTCACGTGTGGATTTTTCGACGCTCTGCGCCGAACGTGGGGCCGACGGGCGTGACCTCAGCGAACCTCGAGCGGGCCGGCGTTCACGCGATTGTCTTCGCCGCCGCCCCGCTTCACGTCGAGTCGCTGCTCGCCTCTGAAGAGCCCGAAGAACACCGTGTACGTGCCGGCAGAGAAATTCGGTTCGAGTTCGAACGGGTGACTATCGTGGATGAAGTCGCCTGGGTGCCACCATCGGAACGGATACTTGCCCTCGAGCGTCTCGTGGTCGCCGTTGTAGCGGCGCTGATATCCGTCGACGTGAATGAACGTCTGCCACTCGCCGGCGATCGCGTGCGTGACCTCGTAGTAGAAGTGAAACACGTAGGGCTTGCCCGCCCGGACCCATGTGACGGGTTCCCCATCGGGCGTAGTCACACCCCAGCCGAACGCATGAAGCTGCCCGTTGAAGTCCGCGTCCAGGGGACGGGGCGTCGGCGGTCGCGTGTCGAGCACCCACTTCAAGAACGGGTTCTCGTTCTTCTCGCCCGCGCGGATCAGGTTGGACACGAGCAAGATCTCGCTCGAGCGAGCGTCGAGGACGGGCAGGTTCTTCGGGGGCGTCGTGCGGCGCGCGCGGTATTCGGAGTTCATCTGCGCGAGATCCGTCGAGCGCACGACGAGCCAGCGTCGCTCCGAATCGCCACCGGCCATCAACCACGTGAAGGCTTCCGACGAGTTCATGAAATTGCGAACGTCGCGGTGTGCGTAGTACCTCGCACTCCCCGACCCCGCGCCGGAGCCCACCATCGACAGGTCTTCGCCCGGACGCGACAGCCGCTTGAACGACTCGAAGACTTCCTTCGGCGAGATCTGCCGGGCGAGTAGCGGGTAGTACCGGAAGCTCAACGTCGCGCCGAGCGCAGCGATCGCCATCAGTGATGCGGATGCACGCGTCGTGTGCAGCCATCTGAGGACGACACGGCATGCGTCCCGGAGCAGCAGGATCACGTGCGGCAACGCCACGAGGACCGGCAGCACCAGAAGCCCGTATTCGGCCGCCTCGCGCCCCGGCGACCCGATCGAATCCAGCTGGCGCCAGTGCGTGAAGTGCTGGCTGACCGCCAGTGCCGCCGACAGGACGATGAGCGATACCTCGATGGCCGCCAGCCCGAAGACGACGTTTCCGCCGTTGGCGGCGCGGAGCTCGCGGGTGAATCGACGATGCTCCTCCCGAGCGAAGACGGGCCGCCCCTCGTCGCGTTCGAAGAAGGAGAGCACGAAGAGTCCCGCCCCGACGAGCGTACCGACCTCCACGATCTTGAGGCCGAGATCCTTGAAGCTGTCCGGGAAGCGCGCGTCATCGACGACGAAGCCCGCGAGCCCCTTCTCGGGGAAATTCTTGAAGTCCACCAGGAAGAGGATCAAGAGCGATGCGACGCCGAGAGCGAGCGTCCGGGAGCCGGGCGCACCGCGCTCGAAGTCGCGTAACAGGATGGCAATGACGCCGGCGAGCGCGAACACGGCGGAGAACGGGAGCACCCCGACCGACGGAGCGAGCGCGGTGAAGGCCGCGAACGCGAGCACGCACGTGACGAGCAGCAAGATGCGCGCGCTGCTCTCACGCGCGAACGCGTCCCCCTCGACGCCGATCGGCGCACGCAGTGCTCGCCCCAGCGCAAAGGGCGCGACCGCGCTCCACGGAAACATCGCGTGCCCGAGTTGCAGGACCATGAAGTCATGGGTCGGGATGGTCCGCCGGTTATCGATGGTGCAGCCGAGGATGCGCAGGAACTGGTGATCTTCGGCATGGAGGAGCGCCCGCAGACCGAGGACCAGCGCGGCCGCGCCGAGAACCAGGTCCAGGATCGCGAAGATCGCCGACAGGCGGTCCACGCCCGGCGCGCCGCGGCGGAGCAGCCACGCGAGCCCGATCGAAAAGCACGGCAAGGCGATGCCCAGGATGACGCCGCGGGCTCCGAAACCTGCGGCGCACCCCGCGAGCCCGAATATCCAGTAGGCCACCCGTGCCCTGGGCCTGGGGCGGGTGTCGAAGGATGCGATCGCGAGCCCCGCGACGGCGATCGCAAGTCCGGACATGGTGACGATGTCGCCGAGGATCGTCCGCGCCTGAAGGAAATACAGCGGCGTCGTCGCGAGCACGATTGCCGCGAACGCCGCCGCGACGCGATCGACCAGCCGCGAGAGCAGCAGGTACGTCGCCGCGACACCGAGCAGGCCCCAGAGCGCCATGGGTAGACGGCCCGCCCACTCGCTCAGGCCGAACACCTTAAGTCCGAGTGCGATGGACGTGAAAGGGAGCTCGCCCCTGCCAATCTGCCCCGCCGTGGGCACCGTGTTGATGGAGCCGTCGATGATCAGGTTTTTCGCGCCGAGAAGGGCGACGGCGATCCGCCGGGCCAGCTCCGCTCCCTTGAGCTCCGGAGGTTCCCAGATGCCGCTCGCGGAGATCGGCCCGACGAGGCTTCCGAGGACCAGAACGACGGCGGCCACGGTGAGCAGCCAGCGCCGGGACCCGATCTGCGGATCCGGAACGAGGTCCTCGTCGTCGACGAGATCGGCCCGTTCGCGGTCGGCTGGCAGGGATGCCGCGCCGGCGTCGATGCCGGCAAAGGCGACGGCGGGAGCGGGGCTCGCGGAAATGTGGACCGGGTCGGGAGCGGTGTCTTCGGACATGAACGGGTCGGGCCGGGCGTGGCGGCGCGGACACTACCTCACGCCGCAAGCTTCGGCGACAGCTGTCGCGCCCCCCGGCGTCATGCTAGAGCGCGTCGGCTTCGATCGACGGCCGGCCGCGCGACGGCGCGCGTCGCGCTCTCGGAGCCTGTCCGCCGCGGCGCTCCCCCCCTTCTCCACCCCATGCGATTCGGCACCGTTGCCATCGTCGGTCGAACGAACGTCGGAAAATCGACCTTCCTGAACGCCGCGCTCGGCGAAGAGCTCGCGATCGTCTCACCGCGCCCGCAGACCACGCGGGACGCGCTCCTCGGGGTCGTCACGCGGGAAGACGCGCAGATCGCGTTTCTCGACACGCCGGGGCTCCACAAGCCGCACACGGAGCTCGGACGCCGGATGAATGCCACGGCGCGAGGCGCGGCGCGGTCGACCGACCTGGTCGTCGTCATGACCGATGTCGCGTCGCTCGTGGGTTCGAAGAAGGATGCGGAGAAGACGCCCGTGCTGGCGGAGGATGAGGCGCTGCTCCGCGACGTCGCAAGCGAGCTCCCTTGCCTGGTCGTGATCAACAAGATCGATCTGCTGCGCGACAAGTCGCGCCTCCTTCACATGCTCTCGGCGCTCGGCGAGATTCGACCCCTCGTCGCGAGCGTGCCGGTGAGCGCCCTCTCCAGGGACGGCGTGGACAGAGTGCTCGACGAGATTGCCGCGCACCTGCCGGAGGGTCCGCCCGGATACGACGCGTCGACCCTCACGGACAAGCCGACGACGTTCTTCGTCAGGGAGTACATCCGCGAACAGCTCCTCCTCGCGACGGCCGGTGAGGTGCCGCACGCCGTCGCCATATCCGTCGAGGAGTTCTCGGAGACCGCAAAGGTCGTCATCATCAAGGCGACCATCCACGTGGAGAAGGTGGGCCAGCGAGCGATCGTCGTCGGCAAGGGCGGCGCGATGATCAAGGCGATCGGCATCGGAGCCCGGACGCGGATCGAGGCGCTCGTCGGGCGGAAGGTTCACCTCGAGCTCTTCGTGCGCGTCACCGAGCGGTGGAAGAGCGTGCCGCGACAGCTGGCGGAACTCGGCTACGACCGGCCCGACGTCTCCGACGACGAGGACGCCCCGTGAGATCGAGGCACCGGGCATGTCCATGAGACCCATCGTCGCAATCGTCGGTCGTCCCAACGTCGGCAAGAGCACGCTCTTCAATCGATTCGCGGGGAGCGACCTTGCCATCGTGCACGACGAGCCGGGGGTCACGCGCGATCGTCACTACGCCGACGCGCACCTGCACGGCCGCGACGTTACGCTCGTCGACACGGGCGGCTTCGACCCCGAGACCACGGATCCGGTCGGCGTGGGCATCGTGCGGAACGTCGAGGCGGCCATCGAAGAAGCGGACGTCATCCTGTGCGTGCTCGACGGCATGACGGGCCCGGTGCCCGGGGACCGCGAAGCCGTCGCGCTCCTGCGCCGCTCGAGCAAGCCGGTTCTTTACGCCGCGAACAAGGCCGACGACTCGCGGAAGGCGCTCGAGTCGAACGACCTCTACTCCCTCGGGGTCGACCGCATCTTCCCGATCTCGGCCGCGCACGGTCGCGGTCTTCACGAGCTCGAAGCCGCCCTGGTGAACCTGCTGCCGGCGCCCAGGGCCGAGGAGCCCGCGCCCGACGACGACCTGCCGCGCATCGCGATCCTCGGGCGTCCCAACGCGGGCAAATCGTCCTTGTTCAATCGACTCTGCGGTGAGGAGCGCTCCATCGTCGATGAGCGACCCGGGACCACCGTCGATCCGGTCGACACGCGCGTCGAGATTGCCGGCACGCCGTGCGTCATCGTCGATACGGCCGGCATCCGGCGGCGCTCGCGCGTCGATCGCGGCGTCGAGTCCGCGAGCGTGATGCGGGCGATCCGGGCCGTCGGCCGCGCCGACGTCGTCGTGCTCCTCTGCGACTCGACGGAGGAACTGGCGGAGCAAGACGCGCGGCTCCTCGGGCTCGCGGCGGATCGCGGACGAGCGGTCGTCGTCGGGCTCAGCAAGAGCGACTTACTCGATCGCAGCCGCAGATCGGGAGCGCCCCAGGCCGCCCGCGACGCTCTCCACTTCGCGGCGTGGGCGCCGATCCTCGTACTCAGCGCGCGCACGGGTGAAGGGCTCCGCGAGCTCGAGCAGGCGATCGTGCGCGCATGGAAGTCGTTCCATCGTCGCGTCTCCACCGCGGAGTTGAACCGCTTCTTCCGCGACGTACTCGAGAAACAGCCCCCGCCAACCCACGGCGGCAAAGCGCCGCGTCTCTACTACATCACGCAGGTCGAGTCGGGGCCGCCGGTCTTCGTCGTCATGTGCAACGCGGGCGAAGCCGTGAAGGCGAGCTACCGCCGCTTCGTCGCGAACCAGATCCGGAAGGCCTTCGACTTCGAAGCCGTGTCGGTCATCGTCCACTTCCGAGGGGAAGAAGAAGAAGGGCGAGTAGCGGCGTCCACCAAGGCATCTCGAGCCTCACGGAATCGAAGAACCGGCTCACCGCGTCCATATCGAAGGCCCTGGCCACGACCCTCACCGCGAAAACCGCACGAGCGTCCCGATCACGCGGTGTGAAACGCGCCGCGAGCTCAGGGTGAAGTGGCCCCACCCAGCCGAGGGCTTCGGCCGTTTCCCCGGCAAGCCTGCGCCTCGCGGGCCGAAGCCGTGCCGACTGATACCGCCCCGAGCCAGCCCCTGTCGCCCTCGCCCGCGTGACCACGCGACGCCCAACACCTTGCGCACGCACGCGGCCGCGAGGCGGCCCCCTCACTCTGGCCCTCGCTCAAGCTCCCCCCTCCCCCCTCAAACTCTCCCCCCTCACTCCGGGCACAAAACCCGCGCAATCCCCGCGAGCGCGACCACGTCGTGCACATCGCTCGGCAGCGCGGGCACCCGGACGAGCGGCACGTTCGACGCGGACACGCGAACCCGCAAGGCGTCGAGCTCCGACAGGTGAAGAGCGTCGAGCTCGGCGAGGCGGCTTTCGTCGTCCACGGCGCGCATCACGCGCGTGGCCGCACCGTCGTGTAGCGCCACGCCATGCCGGCGAGCGGCGGCATCGATCTCCGCTTCGTTGGGCATGCCCCCGGGCGGTGCGTGGACGCGATTGACCACGAAAGCGTCGCTCGTCATCCTGTCGTCGTGGAGGCGTTCGGCGAAGTACTCGATCTCCTTTATCGCGAGCGGTGCCGGGCTCGTCACCAGGACGTACGCCACGTCCTCGCTGCGGAAGGCCCGTGACACGCGCTCGGCGCGCTCCTTGAAGCCGCCGAAGAGGTCGTTCAGATCGCTGATCAGCTCGGCCATCTGCTCCAGAAAGCCGCCACCCGTCAGCTTGCCCACGCCGCGCAGCACCATCGCGACGCTCTGCGCGACGAGGTTCAGGCTGAGCTTGCGCGATTTGTCGAAGGCCTGGATGAACCAGCGTATCGCGGGACCGTCCAGCGCCTCCACCAGCCGCTCCGGCGCTTCCAGGAAGTCGATGGCGTTCCGCGTCGGGGGCGTGTCGAGGATGATGAGATCGTACCTTGGGTCGTCCTTCATCGCGAGGAGCTTCTCCATCGCCATGTAGTCCTGAGTTCCGGCAAGGCTCGTGGACACGTAGAGATAGAGCCGGTTGTTCAAGAATCCGGTCGCGCGCCTCCGGGCTCGACGCGAACTTCGTCACGAGGTCATCGAACGTTCGCTTCGTGTCGAGCATCATGACCGTGAGCGTCCCGGACCCGAAGACGCCCGCGCTCGAGAGGAGCGCCGGGGCGACGACCCGTTCGTCGGTCGTCATCCGGTCGAGGCCGAGGCTGTTCGCGAGACGCTTCGCGGGGTCGATCGTGAGCGTGAGCACGCGCTTGCCGCGCTTCGCCGCCGCCAGTCCGAGCGCGGCCGCGACCGTGGTCTTCCCCACCCCGCCGCAGCCGACGCAGAGGACGACGCGGCGCGAGTCGATCAACGACGAGAGGCTCGGGGGAGGCGACATACCGCGGGTCTCGCCCTCTACCGCGGGCATGCCAGCGCTCGCAACTCGAACGAGGAAAAGGCGCTCTCTCGCCGCTCGACTCGGTCTTCGCTTCCCGTGGGCGACCGACAAACTTGGCCGTCCCGGACAGAACTCTGCATGGGGTACTCATGTCCGGCCCCCAGGCGACGACGCCGACCTCCTCCAGTTCGACGGACCTGCCCGAGGAACGCCGTGTGGCCCGGAGCTCGGACGCGCTCCTGTCGCTCTCGCGGTGCTTCGAGTCGACCCGGCGGCGGACGGGTCTCGACACGCTGGTCCTGGCGGACCTCTCGGGGCTCGCGATCGCGGGCGCGGGCCCCTCGGCGGCGTGCGAGGAACTGGCCGCCCGCGCGGCTGTGCCCCCTGCGAACGACACCGTCCCGTGCCGTTTCGACGTCGTGACGCGGGCGTTCTCCGTGAGGCGGCTCAGGATCGACGGAATCGAAATCCTGCTCTGCGCGGAGGGCGGAAGCCCCGAGCCGCTGCCTCTACTCGAAGCGGTGGCGGCCTGCGAACGGATTCTCGGGCGTCCGAAACGCGGCTGAGAGTTCGAGCAGCGACGCGCGATTCGCGGTCGCTTACGCGAACGCCGCGACGTAGGATTCGCGCACGATCCCGATGCCCATGCGAGCCCAAAGGTTCTGGCGATGCGGAGCATGAGCGGCTTCACCGACCTGCATTGTCACTTCGTTCCGGGCATCGACGACGGCGCGCCGACCGCGGAAGACGGGCTCGCGCTCTTGCGCACCCTTCGAGCAGCGGGCTTCGAGCACGTCGTCGGAACCCCCCACATGCGCCCCGGGATGTTCGACAACGACGCCGCCCTCCTGAAGGGCGCTTTCGCGCGGTTCGAACCGCTGCTCGCGGGGCTCACGGACGTCCCGAGCGTTGCCCTCGCCAGCGAACACTACTTCGACGACGTCGTGTTCGCTCGCTTGCTCGCCGGTGAGGGCCTGCCGTATCCCGGCGGGCGCGCGGTGCTCCTCGAGTTCTACGACGTGGACTTCATCCCGGCCGTCGAGGCCCGCCTCTTCGACTTGCGGCGTCGGCAACTGATGCCGGTGATCGCGCACCCCGAGCGCTACCGGAGCCTCTGGAAATCCCACGAGCGGCTCGCGCGCCTCGTCGCCACGGGCTCCGTCGCGCTCCTCGACACGGCGGCGCTGGTCGGCAAGTACGGCAAGGAACCCGAGCGCGCCGCCAGACGCATGCTCGAGGACAATCTGTACCATGCCGCCTGCAGCGACGCGCACCGACCCCGCGACGTGGAAGAGGTCCTCCGCGGCATTCGGTTCATCCAGAAGCGCTACGGCGAGGAAGAAGTCGATCGTCTGTTCCGGCGCGGCCCGGCGGAGATCCTGGCCGGGACGGTCGGCTCGTGAGCGCACCGGCCTCGGGCGCAGGGGCGTTCTTAGGACGGCACGGGGGCAAACTGCTCGCGTCCCTGGTGGTCGCAGGATGTTTCGGGTGGCTGTTGCACAAGGGGGCCCTGCCGCTCGCCCCCGGCGCCTCGAGCTTCGCGAAGATGAAGTGGTGGACGGTGGGAGCCTACGTCGTGCTGTTCTGCTGCGTGCACGTGATCCGAGCCGGGCGCTGGACGTGGCTCCTCCGCCCGATCGCCGAGGTCCGGTTTCGTCGCATTCTCGCGGTGTCGTTCATCGGGTTCGCCGCGATCGCACTCGTGCCGCTACGCGCCGGCGAAGCCGTGCGCCCGCTGCTCGTCCGCGACAACGACAAGCTCTCGGGGTGGGCCGCCACAGGGACCATCGCCGCGGAGCGCATCCTCGACGGTCTCTTCCTGAGCGCAATGCTCCTCGCAGGACTCGCCTTCTCGACGCCGCTCTCGCCCCTGCCGGATCACATCGGCAATCTGCCGGTGTCGCCCGCGATCGTCCCGCGCGCGGCGTATCTCGCGCTCATCGTGTTCGCGACGGCGTTCGTCGTGATGGGCGTCTTCTACGTTAAGCGCGACTTCGCCCGTCGCACGACGGCGCGCGTGATCGGCGTCGTGTCTCCACGATTGGCCTCGTGGCTCGCGAATCGCGTGGAGCATGTCGCGGGCGGTCTCCGCTTTCTGACCAGTCTCCGCGTCGCCGTGCCGTTCGTGCTCGCCACGGCGGTGTACTGGCTCCTGAACTCGGCAGGCGCGTGGCTGCTCGCGTGGGGTTCGGGCTTCGATGCGTTCACGTTTCCACAAGCATGCGTGACCACCGGCGTGGTCGCGCTCGGCATCCTCGTCCCCAACGCGCCCGGCTTCTTCGGCGCGTATCAGCTCGCCTTCTACGCCGCCCTCGCCGTCTATTACCCGCCGGAGATGGTCGTCGGCCCGGGCGCGGCGTGCGTGCTCATCATCTACTCCGTGCAGCTCATTCTCACCATCCTCGCCGCGATACTCGGAATGCTCCTCGAAAAGCCGAACCTCTCCCGCAGGCTCGCGGCGGAGTCGGCGGCGGGCTAGGACAGCGCCGGGCAGTTTGTCGGCGCCCCGCGTCTGTCGCCACCTGCAGGCAGCCTGCGCCGGTCTGGTTCCACTATCACGAAACGTGTGTCTTGCGGGGATAGGGTCGCCCCGCGGGGGCGGGGCGATCCTCCTCGCCCGCCCCTTCGCCCCGCAACCGCGTCGGCGCAGCTTGACCCAGTGTCGCCCGCGTCTCCAGCGGCGCAACGTCCCCGCGGGGCGACCCCAAACATCATCTCTGTGCGGACGAGCGCTCGCTCCCCGCACGGCCTCCGACCCTGGCCCGGAGCTTCCCCGGAACTTGGCCCGGGAAGCGACACCCGTATAGCGGATGTGCATGCGTCGGTTGGTTGCGGTTCTGGGCCTGCTCGCTCTGGTGCTTGCGGGCGGCGACGTGGGCGCTAGCGTCGAAGCCGAGACCGGGTACAGCAAGGTCCAGACTTACAACGCCGCGCTCCGCTATCTGCGCGTCGACCTGGCCTACGACGTGACCGAGAAGGACGAGGAGGCGGGGTACTTGCTCTTCCGCTTCGTGCCAGACGACCAGAAGAAGCCGACGAACGGCTCCATCGAGATCGTGGAGCAACGTTACGGGGTGCGCGTCTACGTCCGGATGCCGGAGCGACCACGCTATCAGGAAGAGGTCCTCAGCGACGGCTTGCTCCAGAAGCTCCGCGACGAATACGGCGACCCGCCTCCGGAAAAGGACGCTCCGCCCCCCGATCGCAAGAGGGACCGCGACAAAGACGACCCCGACGGCGGGGGCGGCTGAGCGGAGAGAGGCTTCGTTTCCGTGATCTCCGTGGCACGCGGGCCATGGGAGCGATAGATGTGGGCGGGTCCAGGACCTTATGGTGTTGCGCGACCGTCCCCTGCCCGCGGAAATCGGGCGTTATCGAATCGTCCGCTTGCACGGACAGGGCGCGATGGGACGCGTCTTGCTGGCGCACGACTCCGTGCTCGATCGGGACGTCGCGCTGAAGCTGCTGCGCGACGATCTCGCGATCGAGGACGAACAGCGCAAGGGGCTCTTCGACCGGATGCGGCAGGAAGCTCGCGCCGCAGCGCGCGTGAGCCACCCGAACATCATCGCGCTCCACGACATGGGCGAGGATCCGGAGTGGGGTCTCTATCTCGTCTTCGAGTACATCGAGGGGGCGACGCTGAAGGAACGGCTGGAGCGCGGCGCCCTGGGTCCGATGGCGGCAGCGCGCCTCGCGACAGAGCTCGGCTCGGCGCTCACGACCGCCCACGAGGCGGGCGTGCTTCACCGCGACGTGAAGCCCGAGAACATCATCCTGGCGAGCACGGGCGGCAAGATTGCGGACTTCGGGATCGCGCGCGTGCCGGACTCCACGCTCACGTTCGCGGGCGGCCTCCTCGGTACCCCGGCGTACAGCGCGCCCGAGGCGCTCTCGGGGGGCCGCTTCTCGTCGAAGAGCGACCAGTTCTCGCTCGCCGCGACGCTCTACGAGGCCATCTCCGGAAAGCGAGCGTTCCCCGGCGAGGATGCGGTTGCCGTGGCGAGCAAGATCGCGACGGAGGATCCCGCGAAGGTAGCCGCGGGCGCCGGTGTCGATGCGCACGTGGATACGGTGCTGGCCCGCGGGCTTGCGCGCGATCCGCGCGGGCGGTTCGATTCGTGCGAGGAGTTCGGCAATGCGCTCTCGGAGGCGCTCCGGATGGCGCCGCGCTCTGCGATGCCGACCTTGCCGGACGAAATCCATCGCGCGACGCAGGAGGCCGCGGGCGTGCGCGTCGCTCGCGCCGGCGCCGGCGGGATAGCGATCGGCGCGATGCTCGCGATCCTGGGCTTTCAACTGACGGCACGACTCCGCCAGGAAGAGCCGAAGCACGAGGCGCCCCGCGTCGCGCGTGTGACGCTGGCTCCCATCGAGGCGGAGCCCGTGGCGTGGCTCGCGGAGCGGCCCAAGGCGCCGAAGCCATCCGAGGCCCGCTTCGTCACCAGGTCGGTCGAGCGACCCCACGTGGTCCACACTCGCGACGGTGGCCGAGAGCAGGATACCGCGACGCTCGAGCACAAGGCACGGGACGCCGGGCAGGCGGGCGACGCGGGCACCGGAGAGCGCGCGCGATGAGCCGGCGCCTCGCCGCCGCGGTGCTCCTGTCGCTGGCGTGGGTCGCGGCAGCGCGCTGGTCTCCGGCGCGGACGGAATGGATGGCCGGTCCGCACGCGGGTTCTCCCGGTGCAGAAGCCGACGCGGTGCCCTCGGGCGTCGTCACGCTCCACGCTCCGGAGGCGGGGATGATCCTGGTGCCGCGCTCGACGTTCACGATGGGCTCGACGGACGACGACGTGCTCGGTGCGTTCGTCGATTGTCAGAAAGAGCCCGGCGCGCAGCACTGCGATCCGAGTCTCTTCGCGGACGAGACTCCACCGCACAGGGTGACGGTGTCCGCGTTCTGGCTGGACCGGACCGAGGTCACGGTCGAGGCGTACGAGGGTTGCTCCGCGATCGGCCGGTGCGACACGTTGCCCTACGCCGAGGGAGCGCGGCGGTTCGAGCGCGCGGACTTCCCGGTATCGATGGTCACGTGGCCCGAGGCTCGGGATTATTGCGCGTTCCGCGGCGCCCGCTTGCCCACCGAGGCCGAGTTCGAGCGCGCCGCACGCGGTGTGACGCGGCGGAGATTCCCCTGGGGCAACGTGTACGACTCCCACGTCGTCAACCACGGGCGGCTCGCGTGGACGCCGACCGACGCCACGGATGGCTTCGCGGAGCTCGCGCCGGTCGGGTCGTTCCCCGCGGGCCGCACGCCGGACGGGTTCCTCGATCTCGCCGGCAACGTGATGGAATGGGTGCAGGATTGGTACGCGCCCGCGTATCCGGACAAGGACGAGGTCGACCCGACCGGACCCGACGCGACTGCAGCCACGACGGCCCGGGTACTCCGGGGTGGCAGCTTCGAGAGCGCCGCGCCGTGGGTCCGTGGCGCCGCTCGCATGGGCGCCGACCCGAGTACGCGCAGGCCGTCCATCGGGTTCCGGTGCGCCAAGAGCGCACGGTCGTCCGATCGCGGAGCAACGCCTTGAACGGGAATGAGGAGCGATGGCTCCGTGACCCCAGGAAAGCGCCTGTTCCCGCCCGCGGCGAGCGGGTGAGATGAGATGCTGAAGCTGCCCGTCACGGCCGCCGCGACGTTCGTCCTCGTGCGGCCGCACTATCCGGAAAATGTGGGCGCCGCCGCGCGGGCGATCAAGACGATGGGGATCACGTCGCTCACGCTGGTGAAGCCAGGGCGGCTCGCGGTGCCGGAGCACGAGATGGCGCTGAAGATGGCCGTGAAGTCCTGGGACGTCCTCGAGGCCGCGACCCGCTGCGAGACGCTCGACGCGGCGCTCGCGAGCGCCGCGCGCGTGTTCGGTACCACGTCGCGCCGCGGCGTGTCCGGTATCATCTCCCCGCGCCGCGCCGCGGAGCTCGCGGTCGGCGAGGCGGCGCTCGGGCACCGGGTCGCCTTCGTGTTCGGCAACGAGAAGACCGGGCTCGCCCAGGACGACGTCGCGCTCTGCGACGACCTGATTCGTATCCCCATGGCGGTGGACCAGCCCTCCATCAACCTCGCGCAGGCGGTCCAGCTGGTCGCGTACGAGGTCTTCGTGGCAGGGCTCGCGGCGCGCGCCGGGGGAGAGGCCTTGGTGTAGCCTTGCGGGGTGAATCCGGCGGACCCGATCGATCTGCGCTCCGACACCGTGACGAGGCCGTCGGCCGCGATGCGGGAGGCCATGGCTCGCGCTGACGTCGGCGACGACGTCTACGGTGAAGATCCCACCGCGAGGCGCCTCGAGGAGCGCGTCGCCGGCTTGCTCGGCAAAGAGGCGGCGCTGTTCGTCCCGTCCGGGACCATGTCGAACCAGATCGCGCTTCTGTTGCACACACGTCGCGGGGACGCCGTCATCGCGGGCGAGGGCACGCACTGTGCGGTGCTCGAGTCGGGCGCGGCGGGCGCGTGGAGCGGCGTGTCGTTCATCGCGGCCGGCGCCGGCGGGCTCTTCGACGCGGAGGAACTCGAGAGCGCCCTGCCCCAGAGCGGCATCGCGTACGCGCGTCCGTCGCTCGTCGTCGTGGAGAACACGCACAATCGCGCGGGCGGGCGCGTGTTTTCGCACGGAGCCGTGCTGCGCATCGCGCGCGTCGCGCGCCGTCGTGGGCTTCAGCTGCACCTCGACGGCGCAAGGCTCTGGAACGCCTCCGTCGCGAGCGGGCACGCCGAGTCGGAGCTCGCTGCGCCGTTCGACACGGTCAGCGTCTGCTTCTCCAAGGGACTGGGCGCGCCGCTGGGGTCCGCGCTCGCCGGCTCACGCGCCCTCATCGACGAGGCGCGGCGTTATCGCAAGATGCTGGGTGGGGGCATGCGACAGGCCGGCATCGTCGCGGCAGGCGCGCTGTTCGCGCTCGAGCACCACCGGCGGCGGCTCGCCGAGGATCATCGCGGAGCGCGGCTCTGCGCCGAAGCTTTGCTCGAGACTCGTGGAGCGTCGGTGGACATCGCCGCGGTCGAGACGAACGTCGTCAACGTGCGGCTCGCGGAACCGAAGGCGGAGGCGGTGGTCACTGAGGCCCGCAAGCGGGGGGTGCTGGTGAACGCCACGGCTGCGGAGCAGCTGCGCCTCGTCACGCACCTGGATGCGCCGCCGGAGCGCGCCCGTGAGGGCGCGGAGCGACTCGGGCGCGTGATCCAGGTTGTCGTCGGCGGGGACGAGGCGAGAAGGTGACGCGGAGCGGCTGCCAGCCCCCAACGGACCGCTGGATACCGTGACCCGAGTGCCGCCGAACGCCGAAGCTACACCGGGCGAAGCGACGTCAGTCTTCGTCGGACGACTCTTCTTCTTCGTCCTCGTCGTCTTCGTCCTCGTCGTCTTCTTCGTCGTCCTCCTCCGCGGAGTCGTCGGCCTCGCCGGGCTCTTCGTCTTCCGTCGCGACCTTGGCGTCCGTCTTCAGATCAATCCCGACTTCCCCGAGCTGGGTCTCGAGGAGCTCGAACAGCTCGTCGACGTCGTCCCCGCTCCACTCGTCGAGGACGTCGGTCAGAAACTCGAAGAAATCTGCCGTATCGAGGCGGCGCTCGATCTCTTCGACCTGCTCTTCGGTGAATGCCTCGAGGATGTCTTCACGCAGGGACTCGGAGTCCCCTTCCTCGATCGCTTCCTGGGCAGAGAGCCGAATCTGCTTAACGGCACGTCTGTCGAGGTAGAGTTCCATGTGCTGTGCGCTCCGATGATCGTTTCCGCGTTTAAGCGAAGCGTCGCAGGGACGTCAAGGCCGGTTCTCGCAACCGACGTGATTAGATGGAACGCCCGTGCCGTTCGCGTCGCTGCGGTGGCGGTGGCGGTGGTCGCTCTTCTGGCGCCGGCGGCCCGGGCCCAGGAGGGGCCGCCCCGAGCCTCGGAGCACTACTTCCAGTACGGCACTGCCTTTGCCACCGAGACGGTGGCTTCGGCCGGAGGGCTGTGTCCGGCGAACGCCAGCGACAACCCGTGCATCCTCGGCTCGGGCGTCGGCCTCGTCCTCCGCGCCGGCTATCGGGCGCGAGGTCCGTTCTTCATCGGCGGGGCGTACGAGTTCTCGCGGCAAGACTCGTCAAACTTGCTCCGGCTCGCCGTCTTACAACAGCTCCGTGCGGAGGCACGATATTATCTGGTCGAGGGCACTCGCGTGTCCCCCTACTTCACCATGGGAACCGGCGGCGTCCTTTACGGGAACGAATGGGGCGCCGAAACGGGCGGCCTCATGGCTTCCCTCGGCGCCGGGGTCGAGCTCGAGATCAGCCGAACGTCGCTGGTCGGAGCTGCGGTCGCTTACCGTCCGATGCTCTTTCGTCACTGGGAAGATAGTGCCGGTCAGGTCCGCGCGGACAACCTGTTCGGCTTCGGCCTGGCCCACATCGTCGGCATCGAGCTGGTGTTCGAGGTTCGCGACCCGCTCTCTCGATGGTAAGGTGACAAAAGTCCCCTTGACTCGTTTCCGCCAGCAAGGTCCCCTAGCCTCGTGAGGTGCAATCGTTGCGGCGCGGACAACCCGGCGAACCTCATCTTTTGCAGGGATTGCGGCAATCGATTGGCCGAGCCCGCGGCCCCGCCGCTCAATCCTCGTACCTCGGCACCGAGACCGGCCGCACCGAGCTTCGAGTTTGCGCCCCGGCCAGGCCCGGCGGCGCAGGCGCCTCTTTCGCCCTGTCCGCGCTGCGCAACGCCGAATCCTCCTTCGAACCGATTCTGTTCGGGCTGCGGCGCGCCTCTCGCGGCGGCACAACCTGCGGGCATCCCGGCGCCAATCCCCGTGCAGCCACGACCGGCGGCGCCGAATGCGCCCCGCCAGCCCGTCGCTCCTCCAGGGGCACCCCTGAATCCCCGACCCCCTTTCCCCGTGGGCGGAGCACCGCAGCAGCGCATTTGCGCTCGATGCCGGGGAGTGAATCCGCCGGGGATGCAGTTCTGCCAGTTCTGCGGCACCTCCCTCGCCGCCGAGCCCGTACCCGCTCCAGTCGCGCCCCGAAGCGCAGCGCCGGGACCCGCCGGAGCGCGGAGGGCGGAGCTCATGCAGCACCAGCCGGTGCAGGGCGTCGCCCCGGGGGATGGCTGGCAGGCTCAGGCACACGCGCGGGGAGCCGCGCGCCTCGTCGTGATCACCCAGGACGGCACGGCCGGGCGGACCTACGAGGTTAATGAAGTCCAGGTCGACGTCGGTCGGGACGAAGGCGGCATCCAGTTACCGAACGACCCCTATGTTTCCCCCCGGCACGCGCGGCTTCGACGCAGCGGCGGCCAGTTTTTCGTCCGGGATCTCGGCTCCGTGAATGGCGTCTATGTACGCCTCCGGCGCCCCGAGAAGCTGGACCACGGTGACTTGGTCTTGGTGGGCCTCGAGGTGTTAAGGTTCGAGCTCGTGAGCGAAGCGGAAAAGGCCCTGGGCCCAGCCCTCGACAGGGGGGTGCAAGTCTTCGGATCGCCGGCCACGACCCGGTTCGCGCGGCTGTGCCAGCGGACCGTCGAAGGTGTCACACGCGACGTCTATTCGTTGTACCGTGACGAAACGATCATTGGCCGCGAGTCCGGCGACATCGTGTTCACCAGCGACCCATTCATGAGCCGACAGCATGCTGCCATCACCCGCGACCCCTACGACGGCACCTTCTCCGTCAAAGACCTCGGGTCGTCGAATGGGACGTACCTCGCGATCAGGGCCGAGGTCGGCCTTCAAAGTGGAGACCACGTGAGAATCGGTCAGCACCTGTTCCGACTCGAAGTGGACCCCGAGTAGCCCCAAATGAGCGGCACGGGCAGCGCTGGTTCCTCCGGGGGCGAGATTCGCCTCAAACTGTTCGGTCGCACGGACGTCGGGCAGATCCGCGAGCACAACGAAGATAACTTCCTGATCGCGGACCTGACGCGACAGAGCCGCGGCCTGATGGAGGCGGATCGGGAGCAGGTCGTCGGCCCCTCGGGTAACGTCTTCGGAGTTTGCGACGGGATGGGCGGCGCCGCCGCGGGTGAGGTCGCTAGCAAGCTCGCGGTCGACATCATCTACGAGAAGATGCTCTCGGGAGGAACTCCGGCGAACCACGACGATCTCGCGCGACGATTGGTGTCGACGGTCGAAGAAGCGGGCCTTCGCATTTTCAACGAGGCGCGCGCGGATCGGACGCGGCGCGGAATGGGCACGACGTCCACGGTCGCGGCCCTCCTCGATGCTCGCCTCTTCGTCGCTCAGGTCGGGGACAGCCGTGCCTACCTGCTCCGCGGGGGAACGCTGGTTCAAATCACCCGCGACCAGTCCCTCGTGAACCAGCTCATCGAAGCCGGCCAGCTCACGGAGGAAGAGGCCGAGACCTTCGAGCACAACAACATCATTCTCCAGGCGCTCGGGACCGCGGAGACGGTTCAAGTCGATTTCGACGTTCGTCGACCTGCGACGCGGGGATGTCCTGGTGATGTGCTCCGACGGCCTCAGCGGCATGATCAAAGCAGAGGACATTCGGACGGTGCTGGTCAGCACGTCGGATCCACTCGACGCGTGCAAGCAGCTCACCGAGCGCGCCAACCAGGCGGGTGGGCACGACAACATCACGGTCATCGTCGTGCGGTTCGAGGGCGACGGCCTGGGCCCGACGCAGCCCACGGACGAGCCGGTGAAGTACCGGAAATACGGCCTTCCACAGACACTCAACTCGAACGACGCAACGGCTCGTCCTGGTGGGCTTCCGTCCGCGACGGGGACCCCCGCGGCACCCGCAAGCGAAGAATCGGAGCGGGAATCCCGTCGCCTCCGCGTGGGACACACGATGGTCGGTATGTCCGTGCCGACTCCCTCGGGGTCCCACGCCGTCATCGATCCGGCCACGCAACGCTCTTCTTCCGGTGTCCCGAGACCGTTCCCGATGGAAGACGAACCGGTCGACCTCCCAACGACCGGGTTGCCTCCGTCCGTCATGGGCTTCATCGTGATCGGCGCGGTTCTGGTGGTCGTCGCGGCCGGCTTCTGGTTGCTTCGCTAGCTCCCTGGCTCGCCATCGCATGTTCAGAGAAGCGCTGCGCCGGATTCTCTGGCTCGGGCCGACGCTCCTCGTGGTGACGCTGCCCACGTTCTGGGCGCTCGCCCGCGCGGAAGGTCGGCTCGGTGCGACGTCGAACGGTTTACCCTTGTTCTTCAATGCGGACCCCGAGGGGGCGCGCGAACATGCCCTCGCGGCGGCGCGGCGGGTGGCGCGTGGTGGACCCGATGGCGTCAGCGCTGCCGCGGAGCTGGCGCGTCTCGGCGGGGCGGCAATCCCGCATGTGCTCTCGACCTTTGACGCCCTCGATCCCGGCGCGCGGGGACGTGTGGCGCTCGCGCTCTTGCCCATCGTCGCAAGGATGGGCGTGGGCGCACCCGAGTTCGAGTCCGATGAAACGGCGGCATTGTTTCTCGGCCGCTACTGGCGCGAGCACTCCGTCGACTTCCGTCCTGCAGTCGTCCATCGAGAAGTGGAACGATTTTCTGCCCATCCCTCCCCGCTACGGCTGGCAGAAGTGACGAGCTTGGACACCTTCGCGCTCGAAGCCTTGATCGACGGCATGCGACCCCTGCGGACGCAGAACGACGTCGCCCGCGTGCGGCACCTGGCAGCGGTCGCGGCGCACGTCACCGGGGACCCCTGGACGATCCCTGAAGGCGCGTCGCTCGACGGTGCCCGCGGCGCGGTCGAGCGGTGGGAATCCTTCTGGCTGGAGCACCGCAGCGACTATGTCGCGCTAACGGGCCCACGGAGGCTCGGCGCGACACTCACGGAGACGCGCTACGGGCAATGGCTGGCCCGCCTCTTTCTTCGACTGCGTCATCGGCTGGACGGCGACCGAACCGTCGGGACCACGTTCGCTGCGCGCGGAGCCACGACGCTCGCGCTCGTCTTCTGGGCCTTCGCCGCCGGATATCCCCTCGCGCTAGTTGCGAGCATCATCCCCTCCTGGCGGCGGCGGCTCTCCGCGACGGTTTTTGCGGTGGCAGCCTGCGTCGCGAGCCTCGGTATCGTCGGGGTATCGGGCCTCCTGGCGAGGTTCCTGGGCCCCCGGCACGGCACTGAGTGCGCTGCGGCCGCGATGATCGCCGTGGGAGCCGCGCTGGCACTCCATCGCTATCGCGCGCTCACTCGACGCACTGCGGAGCTGCCGCACATTCGCACGGCGCTCGCGTTTGGCGCCTCGCCGCTGCGGGTGTCGCTCGTGAACCTGAGACTCGTCTTCGGCGCTGCCCTCGCGCTCGCGGTGGCGGATCTGCCTGGCGTCATCACGGCCTCGTTCGTCGTCGAGCGGGTGTTCTCGTTGAAGGGACTGGGCCAGACGGTGGTCGAAGCGGCGCGTTCGGGCGATCACACGTCACTGATGACCCTCGCCCTGATCGGAACCCTGACACTCGGGCTCGCTCAGATCGCCTCGGACCTGCTCCTCGGCGTTGCGGATCCGCGTGTTCGAGGCGTGCGCCGCACCGAGGGGGTCCGGACTTGAAGCGAGCGCGTCGGACGTTATGGACGCCGAGCGTCGTGCTCCTCGGCTTCGCGGTCGTGTCGGCGGTCCTCGGGAATCCCTGCGCGTTGGCTCTGGCCGGCTCCGACTCGAGCTTGTTCGCGTGGACCAACGGCGCGCGGGGGACGATCTCCGTCGCGGCCCTCGTCCTGTTCGCGACGCTCGCCATCGGCACCTTCGCGGGTGGGATCGCCGCTCTGGGTCCGCGCCTCGCGGACGCTTGCCTGACAAGCGTGATGGAGATCGGCGGGGCGCTTCCGTCGATCGCCGCAGTCGTCGTGCTCCACGCGATCACGCCCGTACCCGCATTGCTGGCGGTCGGGCTCGTGCTCGCCGTTCTGCAAGGGCTCGCGACCGCGAAGGCCATCCGCGCCCAGATTCTCCAGCTTCTGACCTCGGACTTCATGATGGCGTCGCGCGCACTCGGGTGCGGACGAACCCGATTGTTCTTCTCACACCTGCTTCCGCACGTCGCAAGCTCGGCGCTGGCGGGAGCGACCTCGAGCGCGGCGGCGGTGATGGGACTCGACGCTGCGCTGTCCTTCCTGGGGCTAGAAACCACCGGACCGAGCTTCGGCGCGATGCTCGCCGACTCGGTCAACCGCGGAAGAGTTCTGGTGGGCCTTTTCCCGGTCGCGACCGTGGCAGCCGTCGTCTTTTCCCTCCAGGTGGTCGCGGAATCCATCGAAGATCGGTTCGCCCCCGGCCGGCGATTCCTCTGACCCGGAAGATCGTCTCGGTCGCCAACGCCCAGGGCGGCGTGAGAAATGCGAAACTTGGTGTAGATTCGCACCATGGCGCTCGCCACCGTCACCGACAGTACGTTCGAACAAGAGATTCTGAGGAGCGAGCTCCCCGTGCTCGTGGAGTTTTCCGCGGAATGGTGCGGCCCGTGCAAGACCATCCTGCCGGAGCTTCGCGCCCTCTCCGATGAGCTCAAAGACAAGGCCAAGGTAGTGACCATCGACGTGGACAAGTCGCCCGTGGTCGCTCGCGAGCTGGGCGTGCAGTCGGTGCCCACGTTCGTCGTGTTTCATCAAGGGCGCCCGGTGGGCGGCAGAGTGGGTGCGCTCCGGCGCGCGCAGCTACGCGAAATGATCGAGCCGTTCCTGCCCCGTTCGGCAGGCGCGCTCAAACCGGCGGAGCTCGCGCAGCTACTCCAGCGCGGCCAGGTGGTTCCCGTCGACACCCGCGAAGCTCCGGTATTTCAGCGCGCGCACCTGCCCTCTGCGGTGAACTTCCCCATGGAAGAGCTCCCGTCGCGCCTCGCGGAGCTCCACATGCTTCCGGCGTCGCCCGTGCTCTACTGTCGGGCCGGAGACAAGACGAAGGAGCTTGCCGAGAAGTTCGCGCAAGAAGGAACGCCCGTCGCATTCCTCGAAGGGGGCCTTCTCGGCTGGGAGAGCGCGGGGTTCGAGCTAGAACGTCCCGATTGAGGCGACGCGCATCGCTTCGGCGAGAACCGTGCGAATCGAGACGCCCGCACGTTCCGCGGCGCGCGCGCAAGCGTCGAACTCGGGCTTGATGACGGGCTCACCGAAAGGTCCACCGCTCACCTTAACCGGGATTTCCCCGAAGCGCGTCGCGACGAGGCGCGTCTCGCGTGGACGCTCGAGACGGTGAGCGGGCGTCCATCTGACACCGATGCTCGTCGTCTCGCGGAGCATCGCTTCGGCGACACGATTGACCTCCGAGCGCCGCGCAACGGCCGACATCACCAGGGCGGGCCTTCCCTTTTTCATCGTGACCGGCGTCGCCCAGGCGTCCAGCGCTCCCGCGGCGAGCAGGGCGGCGATCGCGTTTCCCGCTAGCTCGCCCGTGATGTCGTCCACGTTTGCCTCGACCACGACGTGATCCCCACCCGCCTCGCCATCCGGCAATCCCGGGTTAGGCACCCCGATGACCGCTCGGAGGGCATTCGGCCGATCGGGCAACGTCACGGTGCCCGCGCCCCACCCGATGCGCTCAGGAATGAATGACGGCCATGACTCGAATCGGCACGCCAGCGTGGCCACGATCGCGGCTCCGGTCGGCGTGACGAGCTCCGCCTCGATGCCCGCATCGAAGGTCGGCACACCGCGGAGGCAGGCCAGCGCGGCCGGGGCGGGCAGCGGCAGAGTCCCATGGCGACTATTCACGAAGCCGCGACCGAGCGGCAGCGGAGAACAGACGATCTCCGCACCCAGGTATGCAGCGCAAGCCGCCGCGCCGACGATGTCCACGATTGCATCGGCAGCGCCGACCTCGTGAAAGTGAACCTGGTCGAGCGGGATTCGGTGCACCCTCGCCTCGGCCTCACCGAGGCGCCGGAAGATCGCTCGCGCCGCGTCCCTGACGGCCGTGTCGATCGGTGCCGTCCGAATGAGCTCGTCGACTTCCCGATAGTGCCGCTCGGGTTGCCTGCCGTTCACTGATACCTCGAAACGAGTGGCGCCGATGGAAAGCGCGCGGGCGCGCATCACGCGAATCGACACACCGTCGAGGCTGAGCCCCGCGACCGCCCGCTCCACGACCGAAAAGGGAACGCCTAGATCGACCAAGGCTGCAATCGTCATGTCCCCTGCGACGCCACTGGCTGCATCGAGAAACAGCGTCTTCCCTCGTCCGTGACCTTCGTCGAGTGGCTCGCGATGCTCCTCCGCCCCCGGGGCCGCACGCTCCGACGGAACGTCCGCGTGCCCCCCACCGTCGCCGTGAACGTGATGATGATGGTCGTGTGCGCCGTCCAGGTGAGACTTGGCTGCGCGCCGCGAATGCGAGACGGCACGGCCCTTCGAGTCGTGCGCGGATTTCGGCAGTGGCTTCTGCGCGCGCGGACTCACGGCGCACCTGCGTTAGCGAGCCGCACGACGGCCATAGCCGCTCCGAAGCCGTTGTCGATGTTCACCACGGTGACGCCCGCGGCGCAGCTCGAGAGCATGCCGAAGAGCGCTGTGACGCCGAAGAACGACACTCCGTAGCCGATCGACGTGGGTACTGCGACGACGGGTGCCGCCACGAGCCCCCCAATCACACTCGCGAGAGCCCCTTCCATGCCGGCCACGACGATGACCGCGTGCGCCTCCCTCAGGGCTTCGATCTGCCCGAGGACGCGATGAAGGCCCGCGACCCCCACATCGAAGATCCGCCGCGTCCGCACGCCACACATCTCGAGAGTCTCGAGAGCCTCTTCGGCGACGGGGATGTCGCTCGTGCCGGCGGTGACTACGGCGACGAAGCCGTCGCGCGTCGCGACCGGCGACGCGCGAAACGTCGCGACGCGCGCGGTCGAGCGATACACGAGCGCCGGCACGCGGGCCAGCACGGCACCGGCGACATCGGCTGCCAAACGGGTTACGAGCACGGCGTGGCCGCCGCCGATGAGTTCCTCACAAACACCGGCGATCTGGTCCACTGTTTTCCCGGGGGCGAAAACCACCTCCGGCACGCCTTGCCGGAGCGCGCGATGGTGGTCCACCTGCGCGTAGCCGAGATCCGCGAATGGCAGTGTGGCAAGCTCCGACAGCGCTTTTGAGACGTCGACTTCGCCGGAATGCACGCGCGCGAGCAGAAGCTCCAGGCGCTTGGGATCCATCGCGACCTCATGTACCCCAGCCCCCGCGACTCGGCGACAGTCTTTTTTTCGCGTCTCGTCGTCCGTTCGGCGAGTAACCTCCACCGAATGCCGATCGTCGCGGCGCCGCTCTTCGGGTTCTCACTCGGAATCGTCTTTGCTTGGGCGGGCTGCGACGAACTCGCGCGCCTCGGGAGCGGCATCACGAGCCGCTCCCTGGTCGTCACCGCGCTTTTCGGGGTGCTCGTCTACGCGCCGACCTGTGGCTACTTCCAGGCGTTCTTCCCGGATTGGTCCTACGCTTACCTGCTCGACGCCGAACGCCGACCCGTCGTGCTCGATCTTGCGACGCTCCTCGTCGATGCCCTCAGTCCGGCCGTCGGCCTCGTGTTGTTCTCCAGAGCAGCCGCAGCACGAAGGAGCGCGACGCTAGCCCGCGCGGCCGCGGTCCCGGCCCTCGTGGCCGCATTGTTCATCCTTTCGATGTTGTCGCGGCTCAGGGTCTTCGGTACCTACGCGCAGTTCCACGGGGACTTCGGCACGGAGCCGCTGACGGGCAGTCCGATCGGATACGCCCTGGTCTGGATGACCGCCATTGTCACCGGCGCGACGGCTTTCACCATCCACGTGCTCCGGCGTCTCGGCGAACCCGGCTCGCGGCAAGATCCGATCTGACGCAGGGTCGTATTCGAGAAGAAAGGTACGACGATGTCTTCTCCAGAAATCGAACTCGAAAGTCTCGCCGCCTCACTGGTCGAACGCGCACGCAGGGCAGGCGCAGATGTCGCCGAAGCGAAAGCGCAGTCCGGATGGGAGCTGACCGTTCGCGTTCGTCTGGGAGAGCCCGAGCTCGTGCAAGAGGCCGGCAGCCGCGCCGTCTCGCTGCGCGTGATGAAGGGCGGGCGGGTCGCTCTCACGTCGACGAGCGACGTCTCGGAGACGGGGCTCGCGCGAGCCGTCGCAGACGCAATGGAACTGGTAGAGTTGAGCGAAGTCGACCCCTTCGCTGGCCCTGCGGACCCCGCGTTCCTTTCGAAGCCGCCCTACCCCGATTCTCGATCTCCACGACCCCGCTGTCGAAAGCGTCGACGCCGAACGAGCGTTGGATATCGCGACGCGTGCGGAACGAGCGGCGCTCGCGTTCGATCCGCGCATTACCCTCAGCGAGGGAGCCTCTTTCTCGCGCGTCACCGGGCATTCCGCGCTGGTCCTGTCGGGAGGGTTCACCGGAACGAGTGCCGGCTCCTACGCATCGCTAGTGGTTGCACCGGTCGCGATGGACGTCGGCGGCAAGCGACGCCGCGGACACTACTGGTCGGCGCGACGTCACCTCTCGGACCTCGAGACCGCGGAGAGCGTCGGGGCAGAGGCCGCGCGACGAACCCTCCGCCAGCTCGGACCGAGAAAAGTCGCGACCTGCGAGGCGCCAATTGTGTTTTCACCTGACGCCGCGAGATCAATCCTCGGCACGTTCGCGGGATGCATCGTGGGCGGGGCCGTGTGGCGCAAATCGACATATCTCGTGGGGCGCGAGGACACGCAGGTGGCAAATCAACTGGTCACTATCGTGGACGACCCTTTCATTCCTCGAGGGCCGGGCTCGCGGGCATTCGACGGGGAGGGTCTCGCCTCGCAACGCAACGTGGTGGTCGAGGGCGGCGTGCTCAAGACCTTCTTGCTCGACTCGTACAGCGCTAGAAAACTCGGGCGTCAGTCCACGGCGAGCGGCGCCCGGTCCGGCGGCGTCTCGGCATCGACGACGAACTTCGTCCTCCAGAATGGCGGCGTGTCGCACGATGACCTCGTCCGCTCGACGCCGCGCGGTCTATATGTGACGGACATGATGGGTTTTGGATTCAATGCCATCACCGGTGACTTTTCCCGTGGCGCGAGCGGCTTCTGGATCGAAAATGGCGAGCTCGCTCACGCCGTGAGCGAAGTGACGATCTCATCGAACCTCGACGCCATGTTGTTCGGAATCGATGCCGTTGCGAACGACCTCGATCTGAAGACGTCGACGGCGGCTCCCACGTTCCGCGTCGCGTCCATGACGATTGCCGGAACCTGAGTTCCCCCGGAGGCGCACGAGGCCCGCGCGATCAGGCCTCCCTGGGGTGGTATTGGTTTTGTCGGTGCGAATTTGCGAATGTCCTTCGTACCATGAAGCGGCGTGAGGTGGCTCACGGGGTGGCTAGCACGTTTGGTGCGCCCGGGGACGCACCCGGCGCCGCGCTCGGACCGGCGGCATCCGGATCGTCGTCGAGCGATGCGGGTGTTCGGCGCGCGATGCTCACGCCTGCACGGGGCGGCGCCAGCGCCGGGAGCACGGAGATCGGCTCGCCCGTCGCATCGCGGAGTTGGAGCTCTTCCCCCGCATTCGAAAGTCCACGCCCCCAATCTTCGATGCGAAGAACGCGAGTGCCGGGCACGGGCGCTACGTCCACCGACGACGGCACGAACTTCATCGGAACCACGAGAGCAAACTCCCCCGGCGCGAGCGTCGCGCTCGGCAATGAGAGGTCCCCGTTGACGTCATGGACCGTGAAACCCGATAGATCCGCTGGCGCGAGGCCACTGTTCACCAGCTCGATCCACTCGGACGACGGCTCCGGACCGAGTGGGTTCGCGAGCACCTCGTTCACGACGACGTGAGGCTCCGGCGAAAGCGTATGCCAAGTGACGTCGAACACCGTCTCGACGCCGTCGAGCCCCCGCGCCGCACCCGCGACGCGAAGGTCCGTGGAAGGTGCCAACCCACTCACCACGAACCGCGAGCTCGATGACAGCGGCACGACCAGGTCCTCGCCCGGAGCGCGGAAAGTCCAGAGAAACGGAGCCGAAGGAGACCGAACAATCGCGCGATCGTCTTCGACAGTGGCGCATCCGGGTCCGACGGTGCTCTCGGTCGCTTCACACGCGATCGCCGACGCCGATTGCGCGGAACCGAGACTGAGCGGCGCCGGATCCAGCGCGAGCGCATCGAGCGACGGAGGCGGCACTGCGATGCCTGTCACTTCCCCCGCCGCGTCGCGGTCCCTCGACGGAAGGACGTCCATGCGGAAGCAACGGTCGGAAGCGGTCTCGCTCGAGTCAGCGCCCGGAGTCACGTTTGCGGAGATCCCTGTCGGCTCGAGCGTGACCGGAAACGCTTGCGACAAGGGAACGGATGGCGTGCAAAAGACGGCGTGTGCGCCACCCGCCTTTGCGGTCGGGGGCGGCCAGACCCGCGCGGCGAAGGGAAGCCCCGAGGCTTCCGTAACTGTAACGTTGTCGACATGCCCGAGGCCGAGCGCGGCGATATCGTACGTTGTCCCCGGCACGAGCGGCACCGAAGGAGCAAGAACCAGAGCCCCACGGGCCGCGTCTTCCCAGACAAACGCGGGAACGCGACGAGACGCCAGGGTGCTGGAGATCTGCCCGTCACGAATCCGGTCGGAGTAGTAGGCGTCGAGAGGATCCTCGAACAGAAGCACGGCCGCCGGGTCCACGCGTAGACCGGCGATCCGCAGTCGAACGACGGCTGGCAGCGCGCTCACGGACGCATCGGGTTCCGCCGTGACGGCGAGCCGCGGCGATTTGCCAGCGACCGGATCGCAGGCCGCGCAAAGCACACAGATAGGGGACAAAAGGAGCAGGCCTCGCGCCGCGGCTCGCATCGTCCGTCGGGTCGGGTCCGGAGCGGACCGAGTTGCGTGATACCGTCCCGCCTCATGCTGGCGGACGACATCAAGCGGCTCAGGACGGCTCTCGACTGCTCCGTCGGAGAGCTCGCGGAGGCTGCGGGCGTCGATGTGCGCACCGTGCTCGACTGGGAATCCGGTGAACGCTTTCCGACGAAGCGGCACGCCGACAAGCTCGAAGCGCTCCGCGGCGCCGCCCCCGGTGCAATCCGCCGCAAGCTACGCGGGAAGAAGCCGCCGACGGGCTTTGCTCTGCTTGCGGACTCACGGCTGTGGGCCATCGTCCGAAAGCTCGTTGCGCACGCCGACATGATGACCGAAGTCGAGCGCATCGCCACGAAGTACGACGACCCGGCGGACTGACTCCGGATCAACCCTTCGGCTTGGGCCTCCTTTTGGGGGGCGTCTTCTCGTCGTCATCGTCGTCTTCGTCGTCATCGTCGTCTTCGTCGTCATCGTCGTCATCGTCGTCATCGTCGTCATCGTCGTCATCGTCGTCTTCGTCGTCTTCGTCGTCTTCGTCTTCGTCGCTCTCTGTCTCGGGCTCGTCCAGGCTGGCGTCCGGGGCGGACGGCTCCTTCTCGATGCGTTCCGTGTCGGGCTCATCGTCCTCTGGCGTCACGTCCGGCGGAAATTCAATCGCCTCGGAACTCCCTGAGCCGGAACTCAGATCAACTGGTCCCTCCGGGGCGTCCTCGCCCAGCTCTCGCTCGAAGGTGACCCGCGACTCGTCGGATAGTTCGGTGAATTCCTTCAGAGTCGGAAGATCCTGGAGCGACTGCATGTTGAACAGCTCCAGGAAGCCCGCCGATGTGCCGTAAAGCATCGGACGTCCTGGCTCGTCTTTCTTACCCAGGATCTTGATGAGATCCCGCTCCAGCAGCCCCTTGAGCACCGGACCGGAGTCCACACCGCGGATGTCGTCCACCTCGGGTCGCGTGATCGGCTGTCGATAGGCGACGATCGCGAGGGTCTCCAGCTGCGGGCGCGACAGGCGCACCGGACGCTGCGCGAGATGGCCCCGGACGTAGTTGGCGTACTCGGGGTTCGAGCGCAGACAATAGCCGCCGGCCACTTCGTGAATCTGAATCCCGCGATTCGCGAAGTCGGACGTCAGCTCGAGGACGAGCTCGCTCGCACGCTTCTTGTCGATCTTCGCGGCGCGCGCGAGCTCCTTCAGCGGCAGCGGCGCTTCGGCGACGAACAGAATGGCTTCGATGAGGCCCTTCAGGTAAGCGTGCGCCTCGTCGGAATCGGTCTCGGGCATGGGTACGCCGGATTCCGCCTTCTCTGTGGGTTCGCTGGGCGATTCGGTGTGATCGCTCGGCAACTCGTCGTCTTCCGCGGGTCTTTGCGTCATGGATCGGTCTTCCATTCAGAGCCTTCGTTTGGATCGTCGTCGCGGACGGCGAGCTCGACACGGATCGTCGCATACGGCCCTTCCTGGGCAATGCGGGTCATCCGAAGCCGGGTCATCTCCAGGAGCGCGAGAAAAGTCACGATCATGTCGGCGCGCGTGCGGTCCCCGGAGAACAGCTCCTCGAACGCAACGACGGGACGCTGGCGCAGGATGTCGCTCAGCTGATTGATCCGGTCGGTGACGCTGATCCGGTCGAAGTCGATCTGGTGGTCCTTGGTGCGACTGACCCGCTTCAAGAATCGACTCGAACGCGTCGAGGAGCTTGAAGAGGCTCGTCGACGCCAGCGGTGCGGGGCCCTCCGCGACCGCCTCGCTGGTCCCGCGCAGAAACACGTCCCGTCCGAGGACGGAGCGACCGCCGAGTTGCTCTGCCGCGAGCTTGTACTTCTGGTATTCGAGCAGGCGCCGCACGAGTTCCGCGCGCGGGTCAGCCTCCTCTTCGTCGCTCGCGTCCTGATCCTCCGGAGGCGCCGGGAGCAGCATCTTCGACTTGATGTGCGTGAGTGTCGCCGCCATGACGAGGTACTCGCTAGCGAGATCGATGTTCATCTCCTCCATCAAGAGGATGTACTCGACGTATTTCTCGGTGACGAAGCCGATGGGAATGTCGAGAACGTCGAGTTCGTGCTTCTGGATGAGGTGAAGCAAGAGATCCAGCGGCCCTTCGAAGTCGGGGATCTGAACGCGGTAGGCCGCACTCGACTCGGCCGTGGCTGCTGCGCCGGGCGCCGAAGTTCCGGACGATACTTCCGGGGACCGGGTTTTCGCGACGCCCGGGCGAGCGGCCGCGCCGATCGCTTTGCCCTCGGCGTCCTCTCCGCCGTCGCGCGGGTCGTCGTTGCTCACGCGAACCTCGAAAAACCGATGTCGAGTCCGAAAATTGACTGCAACGCGACACCGAGGACTTGCACGGGGAAAAAGAGGACTTCGCTGACCTTGGGCACGCTGAGAACGACCAGGATGATGAAGAACGAGTATGGCGCAATAGCGCGCTGCAAGTCGTCGAGCCTACGCGGCAACAAGCGCGAGCCGTCCAGAGGCGGAAACGGCAGCAGGTTCAGCACGCAGAGCCCGACGTTCACTCGCACGAGGGCGGCTAGCAAGACCGCAGCGGCACTCATGGTCGCGAGCGCGGAACCCACGCCGTCGACGAAGTGGAGCAGGAGGCGGAGCAGTCCCATGGAGAGGACGGCGAGCAGGAGATTCGACAGCGGACCGGCGACGGCAACGAGGCGGTGCCCGTTGCGCATGGAAATGCGACGCGTATACCGACTTGGATTCGTCTCAACGGGCCGAGCCCATCCGATGAACGGTATTCCGCCGGCCAGGATCGCGATGGTCGGTATCAGGAAGGTGCCCCAGATATCGTAGTGAGCCAGCGGCGAAAGCGTGAGGCGCCCCTGACGCCGGGGCGTGTCGTCCCCGAGGCCGTTCGCGACGACCGCGTGGGCAAACTCGTGGACCGTCAGCGACAGGAGCATCGTAACGAGATAGAGAAGTAGCGTTCTGCCCGTATCCGCAAAGCGGCCGTTCACGGGGCGGAGCCTACATGAGGGTCGAAGGGTCTGCGACAGGACAGATCCTGCGGGCCGTTCGAAAAACACGCCCGACGCTGGGCGCCGTGGGTGCTACCATTTGCGGCCGATGGCCGAGAGGCGACGGGTATGCCCCACCTGCGGCGAGGCCTACGGTGAGGCGGCTCTCTTTTGCCCTCGGGACGGTGCACCGCTCGGGAGCCGCCAAAAAGACAACGGCCGCGATCCGTACGTGGGTTCGAGCATCGCGCCGGGCGTCCGGGTCGAGCGCCTCGTAGGGATCGGTTCCATGGGGCGCGTGTACCGCGCGCACCAGGCGGGCGTCGATCGCGCGGTCGCGGTGAAGGTCCTGCTTCCCGAGCACGCCAGGAGCGAAACACTGGTCGCGAGGTTTCAGCGCGAAGCGCGCGTGGCGGGCGGGCTCGTGCATCCGAACGTCGTCGTCGTTCACGCGACGGGACATGTGGATACAAAAGGGGGTGCGTACGAGCCGTACCTCATCATGGAGTTTCTCGACGGCCTTTCCCTGCGGTCGGCGCTCGTGGCGAGCGACGGTGGGCTGCCGGCGCTGCGAGCGGTCCGGATCGTACTTCAGATTTGCGACGCGATGGGAGAAGCGCACGGGCGGGGCATCGTGCATCGTGATCTGAAGCCGGAGAACGTGATGCTCATCGCGGTCGGAAACGAGCCCGATTTCGTCAAGGTGCTCGACTTCGGCGTTGCTCGCGTTGGGGAGGCGGACAGTTCCATTGCGACTCACGCCGGCGCGGTGCTTGGCACGGCGACCTATGCTTGTCCCGAGAGCGCGCGCGGAGACCCGATGGGCCCTCGTGGCGACGTGTACTCGATAGCGACGATTCTGTTCGAGTGTCTTGCCGGACGCGCGCCGTTCATCGGGAAGGGTCCGGTCGATGTGCTCATTCAGCATGCCCAGACTCCGCCGCCCGATTTGCGGTCGGTCCCGCGCGCCGCCGACGTCCCCGAGCCGATCGCACGCGTCATCGCAGCATCGCTTGCAAAAGCGCCGGAGGCTCGCCCGCCGAATGCGCGCGAGCTCGGCCGTGCGCTGCTCGTCGCGGCCGCCGCGTCGAGTTTCGACATCGGGCCCGGAGCGCGAACGCTTCTCGGAGGCGATCGCAGCACGCCGGCGGGCTCCGGGCGCGTACCCGAAGTGGCGCGAACGCTGCCAAACTATGGCCCAAAGGACACGCTCTAGTGGGTCGCCGGATCGCCGCCGCAGTCAGCGTGTGCCTGCTCGTGAGCGCGCGGACGGGCGCTGCCGCCGGTCCAGAGACGGACGTCGTGCCGCAACAGCGCGACGACTCGACCACCATGCATGGCATGGCCGAATTCGGAGTCGGCACTCTCCTCCTGCCCGACGCGACCGTGTGCACTGCCGAGGGCGCCCCCTGCAAGCGAGGAGACGCGAGTCTGGCGCTCAGCGGCTGGCCACTCTTTCGGCGCGGGCAGTTCGCGGGCGGTGCCGGCATCACCATGGGCCTGACCTCGAGCACGAGCACGCCTGCCAACGATTCCCCTGACGTGCCACGCGCCCATCTTCGGCGTTATCTGTCCGCGGAAGCGACCGCCCGATACTACCTTCCCATCGACGAGCGGATCGATGCCTGGACGGGCGTGACCGCCGGGCTCGGCGTCGTCAACGACACGTTCCTCTCCACACGCGGCCTCGGAGACAAGGCGGTCGTGGGGCCACGGGGTGCAACCATCCTGACGGAGGGATTCACCTGCGGCATCGGCCTTGGCGCGGCGTACGCCATCGCCGAGAACTGGCGACTCGGCTTTCAAGCGCGCGGAATGCTGTGGTTCTTACCGGACACGCCCGCCACGGATACACGCATGGATCTCGCGTCGTTGACCGGGCACGTCGTCGCCCTCGACCTCGCCCTGACCATCGGCTACCGAACCCGGCTGGTGTTTTGACGGAACGCTCAACGTCGACCGAAGATCGCTATGCCTTCGACGATTCGATCGAGGAGGGCCGCAGTCGCCACGAGCACGACGAGGGTCCGGAGCGGAGCCAAGAAAGATTGCGACCGTATCGACGGCAGCTCGCGCGCGACTACCATGCTGGTCATATCCATCACGAGCGAAACGACGAGCAAGGGAGCCGCCAGGCTCGCTCCGACGTCGATCCCCGCCGCCAGATCGAAGGCCGCCGCGCGGAGAGGCTCCGTCGTGCCGGCAGGCAGATCCGCCAGACGTGACAGCGCGCGAGTCGTCCCGCCGCCGTCCAGAAACAAGATCGCCGCTAGAAGTCCCATGAGCGTTTCGAATGGCGGTCCACCCGGACCGCGAGGTGTCCTCAGCCGGACACGAGGAACCGAGAGAGACGTGTCCGCGATCCCCCCCGCCACGGACGCCGCCCAGAGCGAAATGCTCGCCGCCAGCGCGAGCGGAATGCCGCGAGCGATCTGCTCCGCAACGAGGGAAGGCCATGGCGACGCAACGTCGATCGCGGGTAGTCGCAGCGCTGGGGCGAGGGAAAGGCCGACCATGAACGCAATCGCGACGCGCCAGACCCCCGGCAAGAATCCGAGACCGAAGGCCGGCAGCAAAACGACGAGCGGCAACACGCGCGCCCACGCGATCCCCCATGCCACGAGGCTCTGCCCCGATGCGTGCACCTCGGCGACGAGCGCGTCGGCAACTCCGTTCGTGAGCGTGATGCCCGCAGGCGCGAGGTTCACCGCCCTTCCTTACCGCGCGCGCCCTTGGCCGAGCAATTGACGTACGGCGACGCGGAAAGTATCGGTCCGAAGGATGAGTCTCGACCCAGCGTGCGCGGGCCTGACCACCCCCCCTTTCGAGTTCGAGTACGACTTTCGAACGACGGTGCTCTACGCGCTCGGGATCGGCGCCAAAGCCGACGAGCTCGACTACCTTTACGAGGGCCGCGGCCCCAAGGTGTACCCGACCTTCGCCGTCGTTCCGGCATACGTTCCACTCATCGCTCTCCTCGGAAAGACTGGCGGCAACCTGTCGACCATGGTCCACGGCGCGCAGACCGTCACGCTCAGGAAACCGATCCCTCCTGCGGGGAAGTTCGTGACGACGGCGCGCGTGAGCGGCGTCTACGACATGAAGAGGCTTGCACAAGTCCTCTGCTCCACCGAGAGCCGGATCGCGGACGACGTCGTGTGCACGACGGACTGGCAGCTCTTGTTTCGTGACGAGGGAGGGTTTGGAGGTCCTCATCCCCCGAAAGCCGCCGCCCCACGGGTTCCCGACGGACAAGCACCCAGCTTCGAGGCGGACGAAGCGACATCCAAGGAACAAGCACTCTTGTACCGACTCTCCGGGGACACCAATCCGCTGCACGCGGACCCGGCGTTCGCCGAAAGCGTCGGTTTCAAGGAGGGACCGATCTTGCACGGCCTCGCGACGTATGGGTTTCTGTCCCGGGCCGTGATCCGGAGCGCGTGCGGAGGCGACGCTTCACGGCTGAAGTCGTTCACGGCGCAGTTCCGAAGGCCGGTCTGGCCCGGCGAGACTCTGCGTACCGTCGGATGGACGGTCGGCTCGAATGTCGTGGTCAAGGCCTACGCAGGCGGCCGCGAGGATGCGGTCGTTACAGGCTGCTACGCGGAACTCGGCTGAAGGCCGACTGGCTCTCCGCGGACCCGGCGGCGGCGCGACGATTCAGATCGCCCGCGCGATGACCATCCGCTGGATCTGGCTCGTGCCCTCTCCGATTTCGCAGATCTTCACATCCCTCAGGTGGCGTTCGACGGCGAACTCACGGGTGTAGCCGTAGCCGCCGTGCACCTGGAGGGCCGCGTTGCACGCCCGCGTCGCAGCTTCACTGGCGTACAGCTTGGCCATCGACGCCTCGCGCGAGTATGCAGCGCCGCCGTCCGCGAGAGTCGCGGCTCGATAGACCAGCAAGGCCGCCGCCTCGAGCTCCGCCCAGGACGTCGCCAGGAGTTCCCGGATGGCGTCGAATCGACCGATGGGGCGGCCAAAAGCCTCGCGTTCACGCGCGTACTTCACGGCCATTGCGAGCGCGCCGCGCCCGAGCCCGAGCGCCATCGCCGCGATGGACACGCGCCCGCGATCCAGGATCTTCATCGTGTCGTAGAAGCCGTGATCGACGTCTCCAATCCGATTTTCATCGGGCACACGCACGTCGACGAGGGAAACCTCGGCCGTGTCGCTCGAGCGACAGCCGTATTTGCGGAGCTCACGACTCGCGGAGAACCCCGGCGTCCCGCGCTCGACGACGAACGCGGTGATCCCACGCTGCGCGGGGACGTTCCTGTTCGAACGCGCCAGGACGACCGCGAAGCCGCCGACCGAGCCTTGAGTCACGAACATCTTCGTCCCGTTCAATATCCAGGTCGCGCCGTCACGGACGGCCGTCGTCTGGACGGCGGCACTGTCGGAGCCAGACCCCGGCTCGGTGAGCGCCCACGCTGCCAGCCATTCGCCCGTCGTGGCTCTCGACAGGTAGCGCCGCTTCTGGGCGTCGGTACCGAACGACAGGATATGGCTGGTGCCGAGGCCGTTGTGGCTCGCGACCGTGAGCGCGAGCGAACCATCCACGCGAGCACACTCCTCGACCACGAGCGCGTACGCCAGCGTGTCCATGGCGGCGCCCCCGAACTCCTCTGGAATTCGAATGCCGAGCAGACCGAGACTCGCGAGCTGCGGCACGATCTCCCGCGGGAAACGCTCGGCCTCGTCCCACTCCGCTGCACGGGGCGCGACCTCGCGTTCGCAGAACTCCCTCACGGAACCACGGAGTAGCTGGTGGGATTCGGGTAGAGAAAAATCCATCGGCGTTCGCGACGACTATCCCCCGGAGAGGAGCTTCTGTAGAAGGGCCACCTTGTCGGGACGGGTGAGCTTGACACGCGCCTCGTCATCCTTCGAGTGCCCGCTGCCGAGAACGAGCTCCTCATCGCCGACCCCGAACACCTTCTTGCCGTTCCGGCCTACGACCCACTCGGTCTTGGGCGCGGCATCGTCGCGCTGGGTGGAGAACGCGAGCGCGGGAAGGACGAGTTCCTTGAGCGTCGTCGCGCGATCGATCTTCTTGATCGTCTCGAGGACGTCTCCGGCCGCATCATCGTCGGCCCGGCCGAGGGAGAGGATTCGATAACGTCGATCACCGTCCTTGTAGTAGCCGACCGCACCGCTCCCGAGACCGGAGATCCCGAGGACGTCACCCACGACGTACACGACGCCCATCGGCAGCAGATGCTCCTTCGGCAGCGCCGCGACGGCCGCAGGCAACGTCGTGTCACCCGGCAGGCGATCGCCGAGCGCCGTCGCGATCCCCGGCAAGACGCGCTTGGCGCTCGCCCGCATCTGGTCCGGAGACTCGGCCTCGTTCGTGTAGGAGAGCTCGGCGAGGTACTCGCCGCGAAAGACGTAGGCGATCCCGCTCCCGAGCGCGCCCGCCGCGCCAGCGGGGATCGTCGAAAGAGAGATGTGGACGGGATCCGAGTCCGCCACCACTCGCTTCGTGAAGAAGCCGAACGCGCCCTCCTTCGTCGCAAATCGCGACAGCGTGATTGCTACTGCACCGGGCGAGCCGGCACCGTCCACGTACCGCAGCGTGACGACGCGCTTCAGTCCGTAGCTCTTGTAGACCTCGCATTCGCCGTCGAGTAACTGAGTGCAAACGTCGTCGAGCGTCGAAGGCGCGCCTTCGCCGTAAGCGCGCGTGTCGCTGTTCGGGTCGACGCAGTATCCCCCGACGGTCTTCGCAAAGAATGCCGCCGAAGCGGGATCGTGCGGAGTACCGCCGCCGGCCGCGCAGACGCCCGGTCTGCTGCTCGGCACCGGCGGCGGCGCGGCGCCGAGGTCGTCCGGGTCCGGGTTTCGTTTGCATCCCGCGAGAAGGACGCACCCCGCAAACCACACCAGCCACCGCAGTTTCATCACGGGCTTCGATAAACCGGGGCCCGCCCATGCTGCAACGTTCGTCAGGGCTTCGGCGAGGGGCACCCTGCCTTGCCGCGGTGCGGTGCCTTGCAATGATTGCGGAGCGTCGCAATCCTTACCGCCCACACCGGCGCCATTGCTGCCGAAATGACTAGGGAAATAGGTAATCTGAGTCCACGCAAACCGGCACGGCCCTTGCTGTGCGCCCACTGAACCCGTGAAGTCCTTCGTTTCTGCCGCCGCGCCTCGTTCCGTCGCCAATGCGGTGGCCCATCCTCCCTGCACGACCCGGCAGCGAGGGTTCACCCTGATCGAGCTCATCGTGGTCGTCATCATCATCGGCATCTTCGCGCTGATGGCGATGCCCCAGATCGCGAAACAGCTCATCGACCGTCGCACGAGCGAGGCGGCGCAGCGCGTGGCGCTGGTCTACCAGCAGGCGCGCGTCCGTGCGATGGGCGAGGGCGGCGCGGTCCTGGTGCGATACACGCAGGGCTCCGGCGCATCGCTCCAGGGGAGCTTCGAGACACGGGAGGCCCTGGTCGGGCTCTCCGACACGACCAACGCGTGCGCGCTCCGTCCATCGACGAGCTGCACGTCAACGGACTGGACCGCGGGGGCCGCCTCGGGGCAGAGCCGGAGCATCGAGACGCTCGACCTCGGACTGCAGCCGGGCATCTCCGCGGCGGGAAACCCGGACGGCACCGGCGTGTACGCGACACTGATCCCGCACATCTCGAATGCAGCATCGACTGCGGCCATGGACGTCTGCTTCACTCCGCTCGGTAACACTTACGTGCGCTACGGCGCCACCGACCCGTGGCAGGCGCTCGCAGGCGTGCCTGAGATTGCGGTTTATCGCGGCACCGCCCTGGTGCAGAGCCCGACGGGTACGGAGGGAACCGTCTTCGGACTCATCCGGCACGTGCTCATCCTGCCCACGGGCATCGCGAGGCTCCAGCTATGACCCCACGACGTGGCGAGCGCGGCTACACGATCGTCGAGCTGATGATGTCGATCGTCGTCCTGGCCATCGGGGTGTCGGGCGTCATCGCAATGCAGAAGGTCGCGATCGAATCGAGCCGCAACGCGAAGGAGATCGCGATCGCGACGCGCGTCGCGGAAGGCTGGGCGGACAAGCTCGCCGAGGACGGATCGACATGGTCCCTGGACGCGACCGGCTCGTCGACGCGCCCGAACACGATATGGCTGCAGCTCGCCAATCCGACGGCGCTCGTCGACTGGTTCATTCCGACGTACTCGAGCACACTGGCGTTCGGACCGGCCTTCGACGGCTTCGGCAACGCGATCGATCCTTCAGCCTCCGTCGCCATCGAGCACTTCTGCGTGCACATCCGCTTTGCGTTTCTGCACAGCGAGACGACGCCAACCGTCGGTAACGGCGTGATCCGGGCGCAGGTCCGCGTCTTCTGGCCGCGCGAAGACGCCCCGAGTCCTCTTCCGACGGCCATCGCGAGCGCTCTTTGTGCGACGAATGACACCACGCTCACGCAGTACATCGGTAACTTTCACGAGATCTATCTGACGACCGCGGTGCGGCAGACGCCGCAGGGGCTCCTCAATTGATCCGTTCGTTTCTATCCGACCTCCGCGCAGGCTCGAGGCGACTCACCGCCGCCTTCACGCTCGTGGAGCTCATGGTCGCCGTGACGGGCGGCCTGTTCGTGTCCATGGCCGTGTTCATGCTCGCGAAACAGGCGACGGGGCTCTATCAGTCCGAAGCGCGCATGAGCAACACGACGATCGCGTCCGTCGTGGGCTTCGAACGGCTCCGGCTCGACATCGAGCGCGCGGCGTACCTCGCCTCTCCAAACCTTCGCCGCGATCCGAAGGTGTGCGGAACGCCGGACGCCAGCTGGCCTGCCTACCTGTCGACCATGACGGCCGTGTTCATTCAGAAGACGGCGTCCGTTCCCCAGATGCTCACGGACAACAACATTGCCCCGGACGAGATCACGCTCGCCGGCAGCTACGCTTCCGTCGAGCAGTTCTGGGCGGCGTCGATCGACGGATCCGGCGGCGCGAACAACGTCGTCACGCTGCAAACGGCGAGTCCAGCGATGGCACGTCTCGGTTACCAGAACCTGGCCGTCGGTGACACGGCGGGGCAGGTAGCACTGCTCACGAGCGTGTTCGGCGTCGGGCGCGCGCTGCGCATCGTGGACGACGAGGGGCACGAACAATACGGCACCATCACGGACGTTCAGGGCGGCACGGCGCCAGTGATTGACCTGTCGATCTCGAGCCCGGCGATCGTCTATCGCGGGGCCGGTTCTAGCTTGCACTGCGGAGTCGGAGGTAACTCGGCGGGGAGCGTCGTCAACGTGGTCAACTTCGTGAAGTATTCGCTCCTGAACCTGTCGGCGAACCCTGCTTATGCGCCCCTGTACGATACGACCGTTACCGGGGTGTCCGGCACGGCGACGACGGACACGAGCCGCACGGAGCTCGTGCGCGAAGAACTCGACACTAGCGGCACGCTCATCGCCGGGACTCAGCAAGTGGTGTCCGAGTTCGCCGTGGATCTGGCGTTCGGCATCACGTACAGCGGACTCACGACGCCCGTCGGCAGCACGCCGGCATTCGAGCAGCTCTCGACGATCGCGCCGGGGGATCCGGCGGTCGAGACCTGGGCTGGAACGATGACCCAGGTGGGAACGACGCGCGGCCCGCAGCGGATTCGCGGGATTCACGCCCGCCTGAGCGTGCGTTCGCGCGATGCGGACCGCAGCTCTGGCCTCTCCGGAGGGAGCGCGGACGGCGGCGGGCTGCCCATCCCTTCCGGGCTGTACCGGTTTGGGCTCGGAACGGGGGGAGGCGGACCGTACGCGCGCGTGCGGACCGTGCAAGCGGACATCGCGCTCCGCAATCAGCGAGGCATCACGTGGCTCTGACCTCGAACCGCGGCGAGCGCGGGGCAGCTCTCTTCATCGTCGTGCTCATCGTGACGCTGCTCACGGCAATAGGCACGTTCGCCATCCACGCAACGAGTCTCGCGCAGCTCGCTTCTGGCTACAGCCGGCGCGAAGCGAGCGCCTTTTACATCGGCGAGTTTGCCATGAACACGGTGGCCTCCGACGTCGCCGACGATACGCGGGGCAACGTGAACGCAGGTACGGTCGGACTCGGCGCGGGCGTGAACAACTGCCGCGAGACGGCGGCCCTTACGCCGCTCCTCACCGTCGGGGCGCCGAGTTTTTGCAACGTCAAAGACTCCGCGGCGGTGCAGACGCTCGCCGACCTGGCAAACTCGTCGCTGACCACGGACACCGAGGGTTTCTTCGGGGCCATGGTTCGACCGGACGCGCCGCCCGAGCAAGGCGAGACCGCGGACTTCCGGGTGGAGATCACGGATCACGCGCCCGCGCCGGTCCCCGTCGCTGGAATGCCCATCAGTGGCACCGCCGAGACCTGGCAGGACGCATTCACCGTCATCGCGAGAGTCGAGCCAGCCAGCATGGGCGACTGCACCGCAAGTGCGACCCAGGCATCGGAAAACCAGAGCATCCGCGGGTACGTCGTCTACACGACGCCGAACTGAGTCGAGTCCATCATGAGAAAACTTGCGCGATCGAAGTGGCTTCTACTCGCGGGGCTCGCTCTATCGAGCAAAGCCGGAGCGCAGCTCGATGTCGTGCCGGCACAGCCGAACATCATGCTCCTCGTGGACAACTCCGGATCGATGGAATGGAAGTCCTCGTCGAACACCGATCCGATTTGCGACCCGATGAATCCGAACACCGGAACGCTCACTCCCAACGACAAGAGCCGCTGGATCGAGCTCATCGAGGCACTGACGGGCACGATCAGCAACTACAGTTGCTATGCGGAACCGCGGACCGTCGCCAGCGGGTTCAACCTGGAGTTCGAGCAGGACATAAACAATCCGCCTTACGATCTCGGGTACACGGAGGCGTATCACCGGCCGCTCAGCAGTCAGTGCGCGCCGGGTCCGGGCACGATGCCGCCGATCACCGGGCCTTATCAATTTCCCGCGAACGGCATCACGTTTCGCCCATATCAGGGGTCGGGGATCACCCTCAATCCGGCGACGCCGTGTACGTTCAGTCAATCGAGCGACGGGCTCCTCGACGCCTGGGACGGCATCTTCCGGTTCGGCCTCATGACGTTCGATCCGCAGCCCGATCCAGGAACGGGCCTCAACGCGGACGGCAGCGCGAATTACACGACGGGGCGCACCGGCACCTGGAGTTACTTCTTCGGAACGCCGGGCGTCAGTTGCGACGGGCATACGCCGCTCGGGACCGTGAGCCAGTGCGGCGGAGTGAGCTCCGGCTGTTGCACCGGCGGACCATGGGACTGCACTTCGCCGACCGGCTACGATGTCGGAGCGCGAAATGCGGCGGCTCCCCCGTGGGAGGGGCGGCTCGTCGCCTTCGGACCGTCGGCAGAGGACGGCACTCAGCGGAACCAGTGGATCCAGCAGATCCTACTGGCGACGCGCCCCTACTCGGCGACGCCGATCGCCGGGATGTTGAGCGACGCGCGTGACTTCTTCTGGTACGACAACACACCTGATCCGGCGTCACCCGCGCCATCGATCATGGGGCCGTCCACGGATCCGCTCGTGAAGAACGGGGACCCGACCACCGGCGCGTGCCGCCAGAACTACATCATCCTGCTCACGGACGGAGAGCCAAACCTCGATCTCCGGCCCGAGTGCTCGAACGGCACGGTCGACAAGTGCCCGTACGACACGCCCGACAACATCGTCAACGACATGGTGACGGCCACGGCGCATCCGCAGGTGCGGACGTTCGTCGTCGGCTTCGCCGTGAGTAACGCCACGGTGACGAGCAAGGATGGCGGCGCGACCGCCGTCGATTGCGCGACGATGGACATCAGCATGTGCAACCCGCTGCCCACGGACCCGACTCTCAAGGCATGCTGCACCCTGAACGAGATTGCCTACAACGGGACACCGGTCGCGCTGCGGGGGCCACCGAACCAGACGCCACCCGTAGACCACGCTTACTTTCCGACGGATCCGCAGTCGCTCCGCACTTCGCTCGCGACGATCCTCCAGAGCATCAAGCTGCCGTCGACGAGCCGCACGTTTCCGGTCACCGTGAGCGCACCGCCGCCGAGTGCGGCCTCCACCTCATCGACGAGCGGGGCCAGTCCGGTCGTCGGTTATCAGTTCACTGCCGGGACTCAGGTGACGAACGCCAGCTGGAAGGGGGAACTCCTGCGGCAGCGCATCACTTGCACGAACGGGGCGCCGCCGGCTCCGCTCGATGTGGACCCGAGCCAAGGCGATGACTTCGTCGCAAACGTGAACACTGACCCCACGAAGAGGACCATCTTCACGTTTCAACCCGACGCCATTGGCGCCGGGACGGTGCGACAGCCGACGTACTCCTTGCGGCCCTTCCTGGATGCAACGGTGACCGACGGACTGGGCAACTACTCAGGATCGCAGACGAGCTACGACACCGCGACCAACTTCCCGGGCGACGTAGATCCCAATTCGCTGGCGCTGGCGGCCAATGCGTGTGGGATAACGGTTTCAGCCGCGGACTGCGCGAACCGACTGCTCTCCTGGATCATCGGTTTGCCGGGCGCATCCCCCGTCAACCGGTGCTGGACGGGAGCGTGTAACGCGATCGGAGATATCTTTCACTCGTTGCCGCAAGTCCGTCCGGGCACCCCGGCCGAGTTTCTTCGGGATTCGACGTACCTGAATTTCGCGGCCGGTCTGACGACACGCGACACGATGCTCTACACGTCGAGCAACGACGGCTTCTTGCATGCGTTCACGGTGAGCACCGGCAACGATCCGGCGGCCACGGGTTCCCGCATCACACCCCAGAACGAGACCAACAATGAGCAGTGGGCCTTCATCCCGCCAGCCGTGCTGCCCTCGTTCATCACGATGTACTCGGGGGACGAGCAGGTGCCCGTGAACCGGATCCCGGCCCTCGACGGGACCGCCGTCATCAAGGACGTGGGCGTGACTCAGGGCGGATCCCGCGCACTCAATGCCGCCACGTATCCTTACCGCTTCGAACGCAAAAAGGCGCCGGATGCGTCGCAGGGCGAATCGAATACGTTCCGGACCATCCTCGTGGAAGCGTACGGCCACAACCGCGGCGGCTACTTCGCCCTCGACATCACGAAGCCGAGCATCGACGCCGCGAACCCGCTCACGGCGGGGCCGAAGTTCCTGTGGCAGCTCACGACGGACGCGAACGGTAACCAGCTCTTCGGCAAGGGGAGCAGCACGCCCCTCATCACCACCGTGTTCATGAACACGGGCCTTTCCCCCGAGCCGAACCGAGAGGTAGCCGTCGCCGTCCTTCCGGGCGGCCTCGGAGATTCGCCGACGACCACCACGTCGCAGTGCTCCGCGGATGCGTCGTCGGCGATGGCGATCTCGGGGTCGATTCCCAGCGCCTTCCGGCAAAAGATCCGCTGCTACGACGTCAGCGGCGGGTCGATGAACTCCGTCGCGGCGAGATCGCTCACGATCGTCCGCCTGGATACGGGGCAAATCATCCGGACCTTCCGACCGCAGGTGCCCGGGAACACGGCTCAACCGATCACCTTTCCCACCGGAACGGGAGCGGACGTGACGAACTACACGTGGGGGCCGACCGGAACCAAGGTCGGGCTCGACATCAGCGCGCCCATCTCGGGCCAACCGGTGGCGTATCCTTCGGAAACCGGGGCCGTCGCGGACCGCATCTTCGTCGGAGACCAGGAGGGCCGTATCTGGCGCGTCGATGTGTCGAATACCGACCCGAGTCTCTGGCAGATGAACGTCTTCTACGACCCGTTCACGGATTCGGGGCCGAACATGGACCTCGGCCAGCCGATCCAGAACGCGCCTGTTTTGAGCGTGGACAACAACGGACAGATCACCGTCGCCTTCTCGACTGGCGATCAGGACAGCCTGACGCCGGACCCGACCCAGACGAACTACGTTGCGTCCGTGACGGAAGCGGTGACGGTCGCGACGGATGGGACGCGCACCTACAAGTCGCAGCTCAACTGGCGCTACGGCTGGACGGGCGGCGAACGAGTCCTCGGGCCCCTGACGCTCTTCAACAAGACGCTTTACTACTCGAGCTTCGCCGAAGGCGCGGACTGCACCGACATCGGCGCGAGCACCATCTGGGGCGTGGACTATCTGCAGCCCAAGGACGCCACGTTGCTCAGTGGCGGACTCCTCGCAAAGCAGGCCGACGGCTCCTCGGATTTCAAGGTGACCGAGGATGGAGCCGTGGTCGCCGGCGTGGCGCTCCGCCAGCTCCCCTCGTGCAATACGAACGTGACGAACTCGGGGGGGTCCGATAGTTTCCTCGGGTACGGCAACATGACGCAGACGACCACCACGACCCCTGGTAGCTTCCAGCTGGTGTTCATCAAGGGTGGCTCGACCGTCGGCGCGACCACGACGACACCCCTCGTCACGCAAACCATCGCGCTACCTCCCCCAAAGACCCCAACGCGTATCGACTCGTGGGCCCCCATCATCGAGTGAGGAAGCTCCTTGGTCCGGCGCTCGTGCTGCTCGCGAGCGGATGCCGACGGCCCCCGCCCGCGCATCTGACGCTCGCTCCGTCGGCCAGCGCGACGCTGCCGCCGATCGATCACCTGGCGCCTGGAGAGCTGCTCCCGGGTGACCAGCGTCTGTTCGGACTGCTCCTTCCCCGGGGCATGGGAGTGGGCGCCAGCGAGCCGGGAACCGCGTACGCGAAGGGTCCGCTCACGCCCGAAGACGTCGCAAACTACGTCCGCGATCGAGTCGACAATCGACGTATCGAGCTCGGGGCCGTCGGAACCGTGTTCTCGTCGGTGCACATCCTGGGGGGCGACCCGTCGAGGCTTTATCGCATCGACGTGAACCCGGCGGGGGCCGGCACGGAGCTCGTCTTCCACGATGTTTCGCCGAAGCCCACCCCGATTCCCGATCCGCACCTGACGGACGCCGAGCGCTGGAAGCGCGCGGGCTACACGCCGAATGGTCGGCCCCTGGATCCGATGAATCTACGGTAAGACTCGTGCGGGAGTCCCTCTCGCAACGGCCAGGACCGGTTGTCGCGGCGAGGAAATCACGGTACCGAACGCCGATGACCGAGCTCCGGCGCACACCGCTCCACGCTGAACACGTTCGCCTCGGCGCTCGACTCGTGCCGTTCGCGGGGTGGGAAATGCCGGTGCAGTACAAGGGCATCTCCGCGGAACACGCGGCGGTCCGCGAACGCGTGGGGGTGTTCGACGTCTCCCACATGGGCGAGCTCTGGTTCACGGGCCCGGCTGCGGTCGCCGTCGTCGATTCGCTCGTAACGAACGACATCGGAAAGCTCCCTGACGGCAAGGCCGCATACACGTGCTGCTGCAACGAACGCGGGACCATCCTCGACGATCTCATCGTCTATCGCTTCTCCGGAGACCGCGTGCTCGTCGTGTGCAACGCGTCCAATCGAGACAAGATCGCCGCCCACTTCCGCAACCACGCCGCCGGAAAGACGACGCTCGAAGACGCGAGCGACCGGACGGCGCTCATCGCTCTTCAAGGCCCCAGGGCGCTCGCGACTCTTTCGGCGGCGGGCGTCGGAATTGCCGACGTCGCGAATGCGCTCGCGACGTTTCGCATTCGCGAGACGTCGGTAGCCGGCCATCCCGCCATCGTTGCCCGTACCGGATACACGGGAGAAGATGGCGTCGAGATCTTCTGCGCCAGCGAGGACGCCGTTGCGATCTGGTCCGCTCTGCTCGAGACCGGCGCGTCGTACGGCATCGAGCCGATCGGCCTCGGCGCGCGCGACACCCTCCGGCTCGAAGCTCGGCTGGCACTTTACGGCAACGACATCGACGAGACCACGAACCCGATCGAGGCCGGCCTCGGCTGGGTGGTGAAGCTCGACAAGACGGACTTCATCGGCAAGAGCGCGCTCATGACCGTCAAGAGCGAAGGCACGCCGAGGAAGCTGGTTGGCTTCGAAATGACGGGCCGTGGGGTGGCCCGCCACGGCTACGACCTGAAAGATGCGAGCGGCGTCAAGGTGGGCGTCTGCACCTCCGGCGGGCCCTCCCCCACCCTGGGCAAGAACATCGGGCTCGGCTACTTGCGGGCGTCATTGGGCGCCGTCGGGACCGACTTTCTCGTGGATTGCCGCGGACGAGACATCGCGGCGCGCGTGGTCACGACACCTTTCTACAAGCGTCGAGCCTAGCCGCCACAGGGCAGCCGGCTCATCGCGGCTCATCACGGCTCATTGCGGCCCCTCGGAAAGCAGTGTTAAGGAATCGAAAATGGCCATCGCCACTGACGTGAAAGACGACCGCCGCTACACGAAGGATCACGAGTGGGCGCTCGAGAAGGCCGGGGAAACCGTCGTCGGGATCACGGCGTTCGCCGTGGATCAGCTCGGTGACATCACCCTCGTGAACTTCGACGTGAAGCCGGGCGATAGCGTCACGGCCGGTAAAGCGTTCGGCACCATCGAGAGCGTGAAGACCCTGAGCGATCTCTTCGCGCCGATGAGCGGTAAGGTCGTGCGCGTGAACAAGAGCCTCGAGGACAAGCCCGAGCTCGTGAACGAGGATTGCTGGGGCGAAGGCTGGATGGTCGCGATCCTGCCATCCGGAGCGACCGGCGAGCTCATGGATGCCACCGCGTACAAGACCTTCGTGATGGAGTCGGCCCACTGATGATGCGCTACCTCCCCCACACGGAGGAGGAGATCGCTGAGATGCTTGCCGTCATCGGTAAGACAACGGTCGACGATCTCTTCACGAGCATCCCCGAAGAAGCGCGGTTTCGCGGCAAGCTCGCCGTGCCGGATGCGCTCGACGAAGCGTCACTGATGGGGCAGATGTCCGCGCTCGCCGCGAAGAACAGCGCCGCGACGATGCTCTCGTTCCTCGGCGCGGGCGCCTACGCGCATCACATTCCGCCGGCGGTCGATCAGCTCCTGCTGCGAAGCGAATTTTATACGGCCTACACGCCGTACCAGCCTGAAGTCGCCCAGGGAACGCTTCAAGCGATCTGGGAGTTTCAGACAATCGTGAGCGAGATCTACGGACTTCCGCTGGCGAACGCGAGCCTCTACGATGGTGCGAGCGCAGCTGCCGAGGGCGCGCAGATGGCACGGCGACTGACGAAGCGCGAACGCGTGCTCGTGTGCAGGTCGGTTCACCCGGATTACCGGAAGGTCGTGGAGACGTATCTCGGCGGCGCGGCGCGCGGGCGCTACGCGGAGGTTGCGCTCGGCGATGACGGCGGGCCGAGCCTTTCGGCGATCGAGGCGGCGCTCGCGGACGATACCGCGTGTGTCGTGGTTGGATACCCGAGCTTCTACGGCACTCTCTCGGATCTCTCCCGCATCGCGGAACTCGTGCACGGGCGCGGGGCGCTTCTCGTCACCGCGAATTCGGAGCCCTACGCACTCGCCATAGCAGAGTCACCGGGCGGGCTCGGGGCCGACATCGCCGTCGGGGAGGGTCAGCCGCTCGCATGCCCGCCGGGCTTCGGCGGTCCTGGAGTCGGCTTGTTCGCCTGCAGGGACGACCGACAGTACCTGCAGCAGCTACCCGGCAGGCTTTGCGGCGCCACGGTCGACACGAACGGCAAGCGCGGCTTCGTGCTGACGTTATCGACGCGCGAGCAGCACATCCGTCGTGAGCGAGCGACCAGCAACATCTGTACGAATCAGGGACTCCTTGCGCTATCGCTCACGATTCGCACGAGCATGCTCGGCAAGCGCGGGTTCGTGGAAGCCGGGCAGCAGTGTCTCTCGAAGGCCGTCTATCTACGCGACCGGATCCTGGAGCTCCCGGGGTACTCGGCCTCGTTCGCGCCCGCTCCCTTCTTCAACGAATTCGCGGTGCGCACCCGCGGGGGGGATGCGGCTCGCGTGTGCACCGAGCTCGAGAAGAGCGGGATCGTGGCGGGTCTCGATCTCGCGCGCGTCGCTCCGGAGATGCGCGGTTCGCTGCTCATCGCAGTGACCGAGACACACACTCGCGCGGACCTCGATCGATTCAGGGATGCGCTCGGCCGGGTTTGAGTTAGTGAGAAAAGGGGCCTTGCCCCCGCGGCTCGCTTCGCGACCGCTCCCCCGCCGCCTTCGGCGGGCTCGCTCCGCTCGTTTGGCAATGGGGGCCTTGCCCCCGCGGCTCGCTTCGCGACCGCTCCCCCGCCGCCTTCGGCGGGCTCGCTCCGCTCGTTTGGCAATGGGGGCCTTGCCCCCGCGGCTCGCTTCGCGACCGCTCCCCCGCCGCCTTCGGCGGGCTCGCTCCGCTCGTTTGGCAATGGGGGCCTTGCCCCCGCGGCTCGCTTCGCGACCGCTCCCCCGCCGCCTTCGGCGGGCTCGCTCCGCTCGCGTAGTTCCGCGCGCGCTTCGGCCCTGGGGGACGACGCGCGCGTCGATGCGGAACTACTGAACCGGAAACGGATTCGGGAACCAGTTCAGCCCGACCGTTCGATACACGCTGAATCTCGCGAAGTCGATACCCAGGACGGCGGCGAAGCGATTGTCGTCGTTCTGGTCTCGCGCCGCATCGAGGTTCAGCGTGATGCCCCAGGGCGCACCGATCGAGAGCGTGCCCCCGTAACCGGGTGCGAACGGCGCGTGATAGCGCTGCATGCTGCCTAGATCCAGCGCCAGACCCCACGCGCCGCGGACGTAACCGCGCGTCGCGAGGCGCGCATACGCCCCGAAATCGGTTCCGTCATCGAACTGGGTCTGCCAGCGGAGCAAACCTCCAAGGACGAACGCGCTTTTCGGGGATGAACCCAGACCCGTGTCGATTTGCAGGACGGGATGAACAACCCGTGACCCCGAGCGATCGAGCAAGGATGCCCCGCTTCCCGCGAAAAACCACGAGGATACGTCGGCGCGAGCGACACTGGTCACGGACGTCAGCAAGAGACCGGAGAGAATGCCCGCGACGCCCGCGCGTAGATGAAGCAACACGGCCGCCCCGGTACCACGGAGTCTGCCGCGCCGCACCCGGCGACCGGCCATCAATCAATCGCGCGCGCGCCCGATCCTGCCGATGATGCGATGGGCGACGTCTTCGTCGAAAAGGAGCGCGTTGTGGCCGGCGTCCGGGACGACCCAGCGGTCGCCTGCCCCGAACTCGGTATCGGACGGGACGGCCGTGTCAGCCGTCCCGAAAATGGATAGATGCGGGACGCGGGGCTCGGCCGCGCCAGCGGCGAGCCGGCGCAGCACCGCACTGCCTCGCTGCATATCTCGCCCCGCAGGGCCCGGCAGAAGCCGCGCGCCACGCGCGCCGTCGAAGGGCGCCGCCACGGATATCGTCTGCGCGACGCGCGGATCGGTCGGGTACTCCTGAACGAACCAGCGGACTGCAAGGCCACCGAGGCTGTGCCCGACGAGGTGTACCCGGCACGTGCGCGGCAGACGCCGGAGGATGCCCGCGATCGTCTCCGCAATGTCCGTGACGCCGAAGCTCGGTGGGTACGTGAACGTCGCCACCCGGGAGCCGAGGCGTTCGAGCCGGTCCCGCAAAGGTCGCCAGGCGCCCGCGGTTGCGAGGGCGCCGTGTACCAGGATGACCACGTCCTCGCCGTCCCGGATCCCCTTCGGGACACTCGTGTCGAGATCGCGGGGCAGGAGGCTCGCGAGACGTACGAACGCCCGCGCCTCACGCGTTGCGGCATAGAGTCGGTTCACGGGAACTCTTTCGTCGAGACGTTCCGCATCCATCACGCGCTGTTTTATAACAGCGTGCGGGCGAGGACGTCAGTTTTTGGGCAAGCCCGGCGTGAAGAGTTCGATACAGATGGCCACCCGCGACGACTTCGTCCCTCCGGTGCATGCGTTCCGTCACCCGTTCACGGTGCGGGCGACCGACATCGACGAGCTCGGGCACGCGAACAACGTCGTCTGGGTTCGGTGGGTGAACGAGGCAGCCATCGCCCATTCGCGGTCCGTCGGACTCGGACCGGACATTTATTTTTCGCTGAAGGTGGTCTGGGTGGTGCGACGGCACGACATCGAATACCTCTCCCCCGCGCTCGAGGGCGAAGAGCTGTACGCGGTGACCTGGGTGGCCACCGTCCGAGGCGCGACGTCCCTCAGACGGACGCTCATCCTTCGCGACGATCGCCTGCTGGCGCGCGCCGAGACGACCTGGGCGCTCATCGATACCGAGACCGCACGACCGCGCCGTATCCCGCAGGAGATGATGGCTCGCTATGGCTTCGAGTCAGCGTGACGGTGTCCCGGTCTTCCAGTCCGACTCTAGAAACCGAGGATCGTTGCCCTTGAGCGCGGCGCGCAGATAGCTGGTCGTGTCCTGGTTGGCGAGGCCAATGGCCGTCAGGCCATCGGGCGTGAACGACAGATCCTCGGGCAACGCCGGAAACGACGCGGTCGAGCCATTCCAGGCCACGACGTCCACCGTCGTGCCCGCGGAGTTACAGCTACCAAAACAAAGTCGCACCGACCCAGCCAGATCACCGGTGTTCGCGATCGGAACTCCCGTGCTGATGTCACCCGTCTGGTTCGGCGGCTCGGAGAGATAAACGGTAGCCCCGCTTCCGAGCAGGCGCGAATCGAGGACGGATTCGATCGACGTCGAGACGCCCTGAGTCTGGAAGTTGACCTGAAACGGCTGAATGCCGACCGCGCAATCCGCGTGGTTCTTCATCGTGATGTAATCGGCATCACCGACGAAGACTTCCTCGAGCCGGACGCCGAAGGGCACGTTCGGCGTGCCCGTGCAGAAATCACCGCCGGTGAAGTTCGGATATTTCCCGGTGGTCCCGACGCGAACCCAGCTCTTGGTATCCTGGTTCGCTGCATTGATGCCCGTCAGCGGAAACGCGAACGTCACGGGCGCTGGCGGCGCTGGCGGCGGGTCGAGCGTCGAGGGATCACCGTCGGCGAAGGACACGACGTCGAGCACGTTCGTTCCCGTCGAACAGTCGCCCTTGCACAGGAGCACGGAGCCGCCACGGTCGTACTCGAACGGGATGTCGCCCCCGGCGTCGATCGCGCCGGGCGTGGACGCGCCGAGGTTCTCCTGGATCCGCAGCTGATCCCCGGGCGCGAGCGTCACACCCGACAGGGGCGTCGTGAGCCCGGCCGCCACGCTGTCATCGAAGAAGACGTTCGCCGACGAGAGGTCCGCGGGACAGTCGGACATGTTCCGGAGCACCACGTAGTCCGTCGTGCCGATGCCGAGCTCGACGATACGCACTCCGTCGAGACCTTCGCACACCGCCGACACGCCCAGCGAATAGGTACCCTTGTCCGAGGCGCCTGCCCCATCGACGACGGCGTAGTAAGTCCCCGCTGCGAGATCGGGGAATGTCATCGATTCGTGTCCGACCGCGGTGTTCGAACACGCATCACCGCCCGGCTCGTTCAGCACGTAGCTCGGGTTACACGCGGTCGTGTACGTCCGGAGAATACCGTCGAAGTTCGCGTTGAGCGTGAGAGTCACGGTTCGCGCGCGATCGAGCGTGAAGGAATAGAGGGCATCGGGCCCGGCGCCGGCGACGCTTTCGTCACATTGCGCGGGAAGGACGCGGCTCACCGCGTCGGAGGTATCCCCCGTGATGCTTCCCGCTGCGGTGCCCGTACCAGCGAGAGTGATCGGCGTCGCGGTCCCACAGGTGTTTTCCAGTTTGCACTTCGAGCTGCAGCCGTCCCCGCTCGTTTCGTTACCGTCGTCGCACTGCTCGCCGGCCACGTTGATGACTCCGTCACCACAGCGCGGTGCGGCGCCCGAGCCCGCGTCAGCGGCGCCTCCGCTGGCAGCGCCCCCACCGGCTCCGCTGGTGCCGCCGTTGGCCGACGTGCCACCCGCCGAGGCAGTACCGCCGCCAGCGGACGCGCCGCCGGTGCCAGAAGCGCCGCCGCTACCGGTCGAGCCACCGCTCTCGGTGCCGGCCGAGCCATCTGTGGATGCATCACTCGTGGGGCCTCCATCCAGTTGCAAGCCGGCATCGGTCCCGCCGTTCCCGGGCGCACCGCCCACTTCCTCGAAGCCACCTGTGCCGGGCGAGAAGCCACCCGCGCCGAACGTCAGGCCACCCGCGCCGACAGCCCCTCCGCTATCGAACACGGAGGTGCCGCCCGCGACGGCAAATCCGCCGCCCTGGTCGGTGCCGCCGCTCCCCGTGAAGAAGCCACCGGCGCCGCCGTTTTCGCCGTTGGAGCTTTTGTTGCCGGAACCACAACCGGCAACCAGACCGACGAGACTCACGAACAAAGCAAGACGGCGCATGTCTATCTTTCTCGAGGACGCGGATCCGAGAACGGATCGAACAGTTTTGTCACCGACCACGCGCGGCGGTCAAGCGTCCGGCGCGCCGTCCGCGGTCTTCCAGGCCCGAGCTACGGGGTCGCCAGACCTCGAGATCTCGGCGGCTCCTCGAGCGAACGACGGTGGCGTCGAGTCGCCCTCCGACTCAGCCCAGATCGAGTGCCAGTTCCGCTAGCGTCCCGGGAGAAATGTCCGCCCGCGCGCGATAAGCCGGGTGCTCGACGCCGATGACGATTCTCGCCTTGCCCGTCCGTGCGGCGACGGCAGACTCCGGCGAGAGCGGAAACTTGGCGTAGTGCACGGCAGTGGTACGACCGGGCAAGATCCCGCGGCTCTCGTTGCGCACGGCATTTCGCTCCCCCGCGACCTCGATGAAAAACTTGTCTTCGACTCCGGCGAGAGCGGCGAGCATGCGCTCCCGCTCGTCCGGGTCCGGATACTCGACGAAGATCGTCGCGCTGAGCTCGTTCGTGGCTGGAACGAGCTCATTGTAGGTCTCGAGTTCGTGGAGAACGGCGTCCTCACGCGTGATGCGTTCCGTCCGGAGCATCTCCTGAACCTGGCAGAGCACGGTGTCGCGATTCTCGAAGAGCACCATCATGTTGGCGCCGAGAGCGACGCGACGCAGTGTCTTCAGCCCGATGATGCGCCGCCGGAAATGTTCGCGGATCTGCTCGTAGCTCGCCAGGTCCAGGATTTCACTTCGTTCGACGCGCTTCATGTTCGTCGTTCGAGACTAACGCGGGAGATAACCTTCTGACACTCCCTCGCGGAAACGCCCTTGCCGCCCCCGCGGAACGGGCCTGCCTCTCGCACGTCGAGGAGGACGGGGTGACGCGGCTCATCGGCATGCTGCTGCCATGCGGCCTCGGACGAAGCGGAGCACCCGGGGCGAGAAACGCATCGCCGATGGCGTCGCAGGTTGGCGAATCGTTCCGAGCAAGGCATGCACCCTTTGCAACGCCCGCGCCGCAATTGCGCATGACGAGGGGCGCCTGACAGCGGGTGATGACTCGCCGGAGGCTCCGTTGGCGATCCGGGCACCGGCTCGCTTCTTGCTCAGGTGCGAATCGTGGACGCCCGCTCAGGGTAGCCCAGATCCCTGGCGTTGCTGACGCGAGCGAGAAATTCGTCCAGGACGCGACCTTCCGTGACGTCCAGAGAAACACCAGAGAGCCCTACGGAGAACAGCATGAACATCGACATCGGTATCGAGGCGAACAAGCGGCAGGAAATCGCGAGCGGCCTATCCCGCGTGCTCGCCGACACCTACACGCTCTACCTGAAGACCCACAATTTCCACTGGAACGTCACCGGGCCGATGTTCCAGACGCTGCACCTCATGTTCGAAGTTCAGTACAACGAACTCTGGCTCGCGGTCGACCTCGTGGCGGAACGGATCCGTGCCCTCGGGTTCCCGGCGCCGGGCACTTATCGCCAACTTGCCGCGCTCTCGTCGATCAAGGACGACGAGGGAGTGCCGCAGGCCCAGGACATGATCCGGAAGCTCGTCGAGGGACATGAGACGGTCGCGCGAACCGCTCGCGCCACTTTCAAGACAGCGGAGGACAGCAACGACCAGCCCACCTGCGACCTGCTCACCCAGCGCATGCAGATCCACGAGAAGACGGCATGGATGCTGCGCAGCCTGCTCGAGTGAGGAACCAATCAGGCAGCCGAGCGTAAGGAACCGAGCGTCCGGCGCCGCGTCGGGGAGCTCCGGGGTGGACTCCCCGTGTCACGCTTCTTGCACCCACGCCTAGCTCAGGTCGAGTTCATAAGCCTTCGCCAGGGCGACGATCGGGTGGAGCATCTCGATCTGCCGCTCCTTCAGGACGCGAAGCCCGGCGAGACTGCAGTCTCCCACAACGTGATCCGGAACCTCGGCATCAAGCTCCAGAACTAACTTCTGCGCGTAGCGTGCCCCTTCTTCGTAATGCTTTGCCTTCATACCCCAGGTGCCGTCCACCGCGGAGCATTGCTCCACAATCCGGACCTCCGTATCCGGCAGGCGCGAGAGCACGCGTGCGCCTGGAAGCGCGATCTTCTGCGCGCGGAGATGGCAGGCCGCGTGATAGGCGACCTTGCCGAGGCCGCGCTTGAAATCCTTCTCGAGCTTCTTTTCTTGCCTCAGCTTGTCGAGAAACTGCATCAAGTCGAGCACCGCCGCCGACACGGCGCCCGCCGCTCCCGTACCGACGTACACCGGCCATTCCTTTTTCATCGTGTAGCCGCACGTGGGGCCGGGCACGACGATCGGAACACCCCGCCGCACGAAGGGTTCCAGGGACTCGACGTTTGCCGACATCTTCTGCGTCGCGGCCTCCACGTCGCCGCCATCCAGGTTCGGCATGCCGCAACACGTGAGACCTTCCGGCAAGCGGACGGCATAGCCGTTGTGCTCGAGCACGCGCACCGCCGCGCGTGGCATCTCGGGAAAATTGTAGCTCCCATAACACGTCGGGAAGAGAGCCACTTCGCCGCGCGTGCCGGACTCGGCGAGCGGCGTGTGGTCACGCATCCAGCCCTCGAACGGATGCCGAGCAACGGGGGGTAACGGAAAGTCCGCGGAAATCCCCGTGACCTTCTCCGCCGCTTTCCGGACGAGGCGGTTCGCGTTGACGATATTCGCCAGCGGCGCGGCTGCGCCCGCCGACAGCGCGCCGATGAGGGCGGGCTCCCCGAGGATGCGATCGACGAGCGGGATGCCCTCCCTTCGCGCGCGCTGGGCTTTTTCTCGCGCCATCAAGCGCGGAAAGTCGAGCAGTTCCCCCGCGCCCTCGTCCGCCGTGTACGGACATTTGATGTAACACAGCTTGCACTGCCAGCAGTGATCGCTCACCGCGGCGATCGTTCCTGCGTCTGCAAGCTCCGCCCCCTCGGCGCGGCCCGAATCAACCTCGCGATCGATCGCACCAAACAGGATCGGGAACGAGCCGCAGTAGCCCACGCACATCCGGCACTCGTGGCAGACCTGAAATGTCCGGAGCAGCTCCGACCCCAGGTCCTCCGGGTCCCAGTAGCGTTCCTCGCGAGGGTTCCACTCGGGCGCCCGCACGGGCTTTCTCGCCATCATGAGGATAGACGCGCGCCCCACGGATTGCGGGGCGCGCTAATCCCGGAACCCTTCAATCGAGCAAGGACTTCGCCGCCTTGTCGAACCGACCGGCGTGGGATTTCTCTGCCTTTGCGAGCGTCTCGAACCATTCGGCAATGTCGGTGAAGCCTTCTTCACGCGCCGTCTTTGCCATGCCCGGGTACATGGTCTCGTACTCGTGCGTTTCTCCGGCTACGGCAGCCTTGAGGTTCTTGAGCGTCGGACCGATCGGCAGGCCCGTCGCTGGGTCGCCGACGGACTTGAGAAAGTCCAGGTGCCCGTGCGCGTGCCCCGTCTCGCCGTCGGCCGTGTCCTTGAAGAGGCCTGCAACCTCTGGATAGCCCTCCACGTCCGCCACCTTCGCGAAATAGAGATAACGACGGTTCGCCTGGGACTCACCCGCGAACGCGTCCTTGAGATTCTGGTGCGTCTTCGTGCCTTCGAGCTTCGCCATCTCACTCCTCCGAACCGAGCGCCCGTCCGGGCACTCAAGGTCATCACCATAGAGTGTTCCCGTGACGGGTCAACCTGGGAAAGTGCATGCTCCTGATCCCGGCCTCGGCGAGGGGGCATCAAACTCGCCCGGACGCGATGTGCTCCGCCGCCTTGTTCGCGAGCGCATGAACGCCCATGATCATGATGGCGAAACGTTCGTCCTTGGTGAGCCCTTGCTTGTAACGGTAATAGATCTGCTGGATCACGACTGCCGTCTTGAACATCCCGAACACGTAGTAATAAAGAGGATTCCCGACGTCGCGACCCGACGCGCGGGCGTATCGCTCCGCGATTTCGGCGCGGGTCAGTGCGCCGGGTTCCGTCGTGGGTCCCCATTTCATGATCTGGAGCGCGTCCCCGTCGCCGGGCTCGACCCAGTATCCGAGGAGCGTGCCGAGGTCCATCAGCGGATCTCCGAGCGTGGACATCTCCCAGTCGAGCACGCCGACGATCCGCGTGAGGTCGTTCGAGTCGAGGACGACGTTGTCTAGCTTGTAATCGTTGTGGAGCAGCGCCGAGCCGCTCTCGTCCGGCAAGTGCTCGGCGAGCCATCTCGCAACTTCGGTGACCGCCGGGATGTCGTCCGTGCACGAGTCCGTGTAGCGCTTGGTCCAGCCCGTCACCTGGCGCTCCACGTATCCTTCGGGCTTTCCGAGGTCGCCCAGGCCAGCTCGCTGATAGTCGACCGCATGGATGCGGGCGAGATTGTCGACCAGATTCAGCTGCAGCGTGCGGAGCACGTCGGGCGACAGCGTCATCGACGGCGGGAGCGACTTGCGGATGATGACACCGCGAAGCCGCCGCATCATGTAGAACCTGGCGCCGATGACGCTCTCGTCTTCGCACATGACGACGGCCTCCGGGGCCAGCGGGTAAGCGGCGTGGAGCTTCGATAAAATCCGATACTCGCGCCCCATGTCATGAGCGCTCTTCACCTTGCTCCCGAACGGGGGCCGGCGAAGCACGTACTCATGGCCCGCCGCTCGCACGGCGTAGGTGAGGTTCGAGTGTCCGCTCGGGAATTGCTCGACGGTGACGGTGCCGTCCGCACCGATTTCCGGCACGGACTGCCGCAAGTACGCGGTGAGCCCCTCGACATCGAGCTCCTCCCCTTCGCGCACGCTCCGCGGGCGGTCGATGAAATCGTTCATGGGCCTCCGAGGGTACACTCGTCGAGGCGGTCCACCGAGCGCATTTCGGGGCCCGTGCCGGCCGTTCGGCACTGATGGTACTAGAGAGCAACGCTAGCGCGCCAGGGAAGCGAGCTTTCGTTCCAGGTCCGTCACCGAGACGAAGCCCTCGTGCCTCCACACTTCCGCGCCGGTCGAATCGAGAATGACGGTCGTGGGTACTACCCTCACGCTGCCGAAAGGGCCGCTCGCGTCGAGCGTTGCTTCGTCCGCGAGTGCGATCGGAAAGGGGATTTCGAGCGTCGCCGCGAACGTTTCCACGAGGGGAGCGTCCTGCGGCGGCTCGAGCACGACGGCGCCCGCATGGATCCGCGGGCGAGACCGGCTGAAAACATCCGCGATCTCGCGGACGACCGCCTGTGAGCCCATGTCGAACGTCGCGATGAACGTCACGATCGTCGGACGGCCGAGCGTCGTCCGGGTCCCGAAATGGGACCCATCCATCGTGACGTAGTCAAAGCTCCGCAAAGCTCCTGGTGCTCGCTCGGAAGCGGCAGGGCGCCCCGACACGGAGCAGGCAGGAAGCGCCAGCAGCGCAAGGAGCAACGGAGTCGAGCGCACGCCCCGACGTTACTTCGCAACCGAGAGGCGAGAAGGAGCTTCGCTGCTCGGGCCGAAGAGATCGGCGAAAACGCTGAGGGCCTCGGGTATCGGACGTCCCGTGCGCGTCTGCGCGACGACGGTGATCGCAAGATCGTCCACCGCGGTACCGAGCGGCGTCGGCTCCAGCACGACGCCGCCGACGATATCGCCGGGCCGCGGCGCACGGGTCCGCTCCACGATGGGATCGTGCTTCACCCAGTCGAACATCTCGCCTCTCTGATACGCGCAGGCGAGGACCTGTACGAAGTCGAGGTAAAGGGGTGCCACGATGGCGGTCACCCGCGCCGCGCTGTCGGCGCGATTGGAAAGCGCGAACGCGGCGGTCCGCGGCGTTGCGTCAGCGTGAACCGGACCGATGGCGGCCAGCACGGCGGCGCGGCGCTTTTGATCCGTCTCCACGGCGAGCAGCGGGGCGTAAACGGCGATGCGCGGCACCGCTACACGATCGACGTCGTGTTCGAGCGCGGCAATCCACACGTCGCGAGACGGACCGTCGAGCTCACGATAAGCCATCGCCGCGGCGAGCGCCGCCTCCGCGTCCGTCGCGAGCCTGCCGAGGAACGCACACCAGACGTCGAGGAGTCGCGGATCCGCGCTCGCGGCGGCCATGTTCGGCAAGGGCGTCGCGCCCGCGCGAAGATCTGGATTACTCGGAAGCGACTTCCGCATCGTCTTCGCCTGGACGCTAGAGGATTGCACAGTCGCATGCAAGGACCCACGCCGTCGAGTCCGAGTGGGTCACTGACGACCGACGTCCGGCGAAGCTCGGCCGTCCGACCATACGAAGCCGATCTCGCTCCAGAGATCGGCGAGGGTCGTCGTGAGCTCATCGCGTCGCGAGTGGGGTGCGGCGATCACGACCTCCCCTCCATCACGCCGGTCGCTCGGGCTGCCGCGGGGCTCGGCAAATAGTGCGGCGAGGCCCTCGCTCGCTTCGAGGATCCCCTTGATGAATACGACGTCCGACTCGCGGACGCGAATTCGAATACACGTGAGCTCCTCACCGAGTAGCGAATCGAGCCATGCTTTGCCGTCCATTCGAGAAGAGCTATATCACGGTGGTGGTGACACCCGGTTCCGACGACCTCGACGATCTCTCGAAGAAGGAAGAGCCTCTGGTGGAGGAGGACGAGGAAACCGCGGAGGCTGAATTCGACGAGGGCCTACGCTTCTTCGATGATGACGAGGATCTCGACGACGCGACCGCCGCCGAAATCGAGACCGGGATCGCACTCTGGGATGAGCCCGAGGCGGACGGTGATGAACCGGAGCTCTCCATGGAGGACCTCGGGGACGTCTTCTCTGCGGCGTCGGCATCGGAGGAGCCTTCGTCCGAGGGAGACGACCTTGGACCACTCGACGACGCCTTCCGGCCTGATTCGGCGGACTCGGAGACATTCGATCCGGACGACGACTCCGTCGGCGCGAATGAAGTCGAAGAGTTCGTCCCGTCGGAAATGCCGGACATCGACGATGTCGACGACGAAGATACGCTGCGCTCCGAAGAGGTCATCTCTCTCGCGCTGGGCGCCGAGGAGGAGCCGCCGCACGCCGAGCTCTCGTGGGTCGACGTACCGATCTCCGGCTTGGCGCAACCGCGCCGTCTGGTCGTGCGGGTGGGCGAGGAAATCATCGCAGGTGGCAGCGACGTCGTGCGCATCGACGCGGAGGACGGGGTCGAATCGATCTCGGGAGAGCTGCGCGGAGGTGCGGTGAGCTTGGTGGCCGACGGAGACCAAGCGACGCTTCTGGTCGCGACCGGCGCGGGGGAGTTATTCAGACTGTGCCGAGGACGACCGCCTGAGGTGCTGGAGTCCTGGAAGGATGCGTCGATTTCCGGTCGCTCGTCGAACTCCGCGCTCACCCTCGGTGGGCCGACTCGCAGCACGTTGCCCGCGATCTTGCTCCGTGTTTCCACCGATGGTGTGCTGCTCGAGAGTACCGACCGTGGGACCACGTTCCGACGGATCGAGCTTCGCGGCAAGGTCTGCTCCTTGTCGACCGGATCGCCGCCGCTCTGCGTCGTCGAATCGCATGACTCGTTGCGACTTTTCCGCTCGGCGACTTCCGGCGGCTTCACGGCGATCCACGGCGAATGGCCCTTCGAGGCGGATGGAATCGAGCTCGTAACCGAGGGGGACATCGTCGCGTTGCTCGAGCGGGGTCGAGGCGTGCACGTCTCGATCGATGGCGGAGGCAACTTTCAACCGGTGGCGGGCCTTGCCAGGGCTACCGCGGTGTGCGCCGGGAAATTGAGCGGCCGGCGCTCCACGTTCGCGGCTCTGTTCGATCCACCGAGCGGTCGCACCTCCCTCGTGTGGGTCGACGCGGCCTCACCGGCAGCTTTCGTGATTGCGACTCTGAGCCCGCATTCCGAAGACGATGACGACGACTGGGCGAAGGTTCTGTCGCTTACCTGGGATCACAATACGGAATCGCTCTGGGGCGCCGGAAAGTTCGGAGTCCGGAGGTGGCGGAGACCGCCGAGCGCTTGAACCTGACGCGCTCGCCGTCGTCCGAACGGGGCAGAGGCGCGTCACGTCTCTCGAGCGACTGCGCGAGGCGCGAGGATGGCGGCCGCCTCGCGATACGCGTCCGCAACCCTCCGATCGCGAGGAGCTAGCCTGAGCGCAACGGCGAGGTGACGTTCCGCCGCTGCGGCGTCGTGCTTCGCGTCCCATTCGAACCGGGCGGCGGAACGGAGCCAATCCGTCGCGGAGGGAACGTCGACCACCGCCGAGAGCTCGATGACCTCGCGCATGCGCGCGTAAGCGAGCGTCGCACCGACCACGTCGCCCAGCTTCTCTCGCCATTCGGCTTCGAGGGCTCGCGCCTCCACTAGGCGCGTCGATGGCGCCGCGATCTGTCGGACGCGCGCGATCGCCTGGGGAAGATCTCCAGCCTTCGCGAGAATCTTCGCCAGATCGAGGAGGGCGTCGAACTCTGGCTCGCCGGCGGCCTCGCCGAGAGCAATGGCACGAGCCAGCAGAGCCGTCGCGCGATCGGCGCGGCCCGACTCGAGGAGCGCGCGGCCGAGGCCGGCGGTAGCCGTAGGGTCATCCGGAACGTATCGAAGCGCGCGCTCGAACATCCTGCCGGCATCGCGCTGATAGCCGAGGGCCAACAAACTTCGAGCGGCCTTCCTGCAGGTCTCGTGGCGACGGGCATTGCCCTTGCTGCCCGCTTCCAGGTGTTCGGCGTCGGCGATCGCGCCCGTCACGTCAGCGATCTCGAGCTTTGCGTCGAAGCGCCTCCAGCGGACGCTCGGGAGGCCGGGGCACCGCGCAACGGCCTCGTCGAGCGCACGCAAGCGCGAAACGGGATCCGTCTCGAGCCTCGAAATCTGCGCCCATAGCAGCGACGCCAGCGGCGCATATTCCTCGTCGCGAGTCACTGCCAGGAGCGCGTGACGCGCACCCTCCGTGTCACCCGTTCGAGCGAGGAGCGTCGCGCCGACGGCGCCAGCGTCGCCGATCGGCATCGACTCCACGAGGATCGAGAGAGCGGCTTCCGCGCGTTCGCCCGCATGAGCGTCGATCTCGGCAACCAGTCGCGACAGTTCGGGGTGCCGCGGCGCACGTTCGAGCGCCTGAACATATCCGGCGCGCGCCGCCTCGAGTGCTCCGCGTGCCAGGTCGTCGTCTGCACCCCGGACGAGTTCCGCGAGCTCGAGCGCGCGGAGAACCCGCTCGCTCTGCCCGGGCGGCGGGAAGGAAACGTCGAGGTCCACGGCCAGCGTGTCCCCGTCGCCCCCCAGCACGGCGCATCGAACCCCGGTGGCCGCCGGAGCTCGTGCGCCGACGGCGGGCATCACTTCACGAGCGATCACCGCACCGACGCCCGATAACGTCATGACGCGTCCCTGCCGCGAGAGCGCGCGCCCGAAGACCGTATCCAGGACATGAAGGGCCGTCGCCAGCGCCGGACCGTCGAGTTCCGCGCCGCGCGCGCGTGAGAGCACGCATCGCGCATCCTCGCCAGCAGGTGCCCAGAGCAGGTCGAACGCGACGGCCCCGCCATTCCCGACCAAGCCGATGCCCACCCCGTCCGGAATTCGCCACACCGACGCGGGCCGCACGAGCCCGCCGAGCGCCTCCCGGAGCCGCCTGTCGAGCCAACGCGAGAGCGCATCGAGACGGATCTTGAGTGCGACATGCTCGAGCTTGCCCCGGCGATGTCGGAAGACGCGCACTCCGCCGGACAGATCGACGGGGAACTTCAGGTTCGGGAGCGTCACGCCGAGCCGCTGCACCTCGACGGGCCCCACCTCGACCGGTTCGTAGAGTTCCAGCCCCAGTGCACCGCGAGCCACTGTGAGCCTCAGGGGGACGAGCGGTTCTTCGTCAGGCGGCTCCCCCGGGGGGACCGGGGTGCTTGCCCTCAGACGGATCGAACGCGCCACCTTGGCACCGATCGTATCAGCACACGATCCGCGACGGGCAATATTGCTGTGCCAGCACGATCCAGCCCTTGCCTGGCGAGACCCGCCAAGACGCTCAGGAGGCGTCACCTCGCGCAAGCTTCGACTTCATTCGTCGCATCAGCTCGGCGAAGCCATCCTTCTTGATGATCCGGTTGAACTGTTGGTGATAGTTCCCGACGAGGCTCGACCCTTCGGTAACGATGTCCTTGATCCGAAACGCCCCGGAGACGCGGTGAACCACGTAGTCGATTGAAATCGGTTCCTCGCGCGCGTTCGTCCGGCTTTGCGCGGTCGTCTTCACTACGGACGAGTCGCCGTCCTTCGTCTCTCCGCCGAAGGTGACATCGTAGTTCAGGGTGCGGTCGAGGTTCTTTCGATACGCGCGCTGAACCAGGCCCTTGAGCGTCTCCTCGAACTCCTTGCGCTCGGCATCGGTCCGTTCCGCCCAGCGATCCCCGAGCGACCCTTGCGCCAGCGCGTCGTAATCCAGGATCGAGTCGAAGACGGCGATGATCTTCTTCTGTGCGTCCGCGCCGCCCTTCTTGTCGAGCGACTGAAGCTCGGCCTGCTTGTCCTTCATGAACGCTTGCGCCTCAGGGTCCGCGGCGGCCGTGCCGGCGAGGGTGAGCGCCACGAGCAACCAACTGAGCCTTGAAATTCCGCGCATTCGAGAGACTCCTAGTCCGAGCGCTTGGAAACGCAAGTTGGATGCCAAGCGACGACGCTAGCGGCGACCGGCAGCTTGCTCGAGACCGAACACACTGAAACAACTGGATATTTCTAGCGGGTAACGGGAACGATGACGTCGCGGCCTACCCCTCACCGTGAGGCCTTCGCGCAACAGGGGCCGGTTACGTTACGGCGGCGGTGGTACGGAGCCGCCTATCAGGTAGGCGGAAGCCTCTTCGCTGACTGGTAAAGTGGGTCCGAGATCGACGCGGAACGTCGCGCCGGCACCGCGTTCGCTTTCCACGGCGATGGAGAAGCCGTGATCGTCGGCGACGCGCTTGACCACGGCCAGACCTATGCCCGTGCCGTGCGAGCGCGTGGTGAAAAAGGCATCGAACAGGCGTTCCCGGGCCTCTGTGTCGATTCCAACTCCGTCGTCCTTCACGGTCAAGACGGCGTTCCCGGCGCTCGCATGGACGCGAACGTCGACCGAGCCGCCCGCGCTCGCGGCTTGAACCGCGTTCCTCACCAGATTCCAGATCAGCTGGCGCAGCTGCGCCGGGTCGGCGCGAACGGTGAGGGTCTGTTCACCCGAAAACGCGATGGAAACATCCGAAGCCGCTCGCCCGGACTTCGATGCGAGGTCGACCACTTCGCGGGCCAGCCGGGCTGCGTTCACCGCCACGGGCGCGGGCGTGCGGGGTCGAGCCACGTCCATCATGTCCGTGACGAGGTCGTTCAGCCGGGATGCTTCGCGCTGGATGATCTCGCACAGCAGACGGTCCTCCGTCGACAGGGCCCGACTCGTCCGAAGAAGCTGCACCGACCCCGCGATCGATCCGAGGGGATTTCTGATTTCATGCGCGAGAGCGGCCGACAGGCGGCCGAGTACAGCGAGCCGTTCGGCGCTTTCCGCACGCGCCTCTGCCTCGACGACTCGTCCGGACGCGGCCCTGAGGCGGTCCGCCAGGTAGCTGGTAAGCAACGTCACCAGAATGAGGACGAGGACGTTGACGAACAGGTGGTAGGAGAGCTCTTCTCCGGAAAGTACATAGATCGCGGGCGGCTGATCCGGCGGCGGCGGGATGGTCCCCACGAAGAGCCCCACGGCCAGGAGCGAGTAGAAGCCGATGCCGGTGAGACCGGCCAGCGTCGCCCCGCGGAGTCCGATGAGGAAGCTACCGATCAGGCACGTCACGCCATACAGAGACGTCGCACCGCTTGCTGCGCCGCCGGTGAGATAGACGAGCACCGTCCACGTCGCTTGATCCAGGACGAGCTGAGCCGTCGTGAGCACGACGAGACCGCGGCCGCTCCGCAAGACAGCGGCGTAAACCCCGGCAAGGGCGAATGCGATCGCAACGGTGGCGACGATGATCTGAACCGTGGTGGAACCCACGGCGAAGCCGCGGCGAACGTTGACGGCCGCGATGGCGCCGAGCGCCATGGCAAGAAATATTACGCGTCCGCCGATGACCCACGCCAACCGTCGCACGAGCGGCATGCCGGCGACGACTTCCGGAACCCCGAGCCGGACCGCCATCCTACGAGTCCCGGCTCAATCGGCCTTGATGTTACCGGCGAGAGAGAAGATCGGCAGGTACATCGATACGAGCACCACGCCGACCATCCCGCCGATCCCCACCATCATGATGGGCTCGAGCATGCTGGTCAGCGACGCCACGGCGATGTCCGTCTCTTCCTCGTAGAAGTCGGCTATCTTGTTCAGCATCTGATCGAGCGCCCCGGTCTGCTCGCCGACCGCGATCATCTGCACCACCATGTCCGGAAAGACCTTCGCTTCCACGAGGGGCTCGGCCATGTTCTTGCCCTCGCTGATGCGCTGGCGGACGAGCATGATCCCCGCTTCGATGATCACGTTGCCCGCGGTCTTGGCACAGATCTCGAGAGCATCCAGAATCGGGACGCCGGATTGAAGTAGCGTGCCGAGCGTCCGCGTGAACCGGGCAACGGCAATCTTCTGCAGAACGGGGCCCATGATGGGGATCCGGAGAAGCAACCTGTGGAAGAACCGCTTCCCGGCCGGATTCCGGTATGTGTAGACCAAGGCCGTGGACACGCCCGCAGCGAGCACGAAGACGAGCGGCAAGTACGAGATGAAGCTGTGTGAAATGGCGACCATCATCCGCGTGAGTACCGGCAGATTGTCTTTGCCCCCGCCGAACTCCTTGAACATGTTCTCGAACGCCGGAATGACGAACGTCAACATGACCGTCATGACGCCGATGGCGATGAAAAACACGATCGTCGGGTAGCTCAGCGCGCCCCGGAGCTGGCGAATGAGCTTCTGGCGCTTCTCCAGATACACCGACAAGCGGTTCATGATGTTGTCGAGGATGCCTCCGGTCTCACCGGCGTGGATGAGGTTGACGAAGAGCTCGTCGAAAATCTTCGGATGACGCGCGAGGGCATCGCTGAACGTCGACCCTTGTTCCACGGAACTCTTCACGTCCTTCAGGCAGGCCCCGAACACCGGACTCTTCTGTTGCCCGGCGAGGATGTCGAGACATTGAACCAGGGGGAGCCCCGCGTCGATCATGGTCGCGAAGAGCCGCGTGAACGTCACCAGGTCCCTCGTATCGACGCCGCCCCCGAACTTCGGGAGCCTGAACTCCATTGCCTTCTTCCGGACCGTTACCGGATTCAGATTCTGCTGACGCAGGCGCTGATTGACTGCCTCAGCGTCATCCGCCTCCATGACGCCACGGCGGACCTCTCCGCTGCGCGCACGGGCTTCCCAGGTAAATTCGGCCATTGTAAGGCGAGCCCCGAAGGGTCTCGGTCAGGATAAAGCTTAGCCCGGTCCCGGGTGAAGACCCAAGCTATTGAACGGGCGGACCCGGTTGCCTCCGCCTTCGAACCCAATGCCGACGTTCAACCACATGATTCGGGACAATCTCGGCTCCTTGGCGAGGGAGGTCGTCGCGCAAGGAGTCGCTCCGGGAGCATGCGTCGGAGCTGCGGTTCGATCGGCGGGCGGGTGGCGTTTTTCGGTCGGGGCTGCGGGCCTCCGGTCGAAAACCCTTCCGACCGCGGTCGACCCGGCTACGCCCTTCGACCTCGCAAGCGTGACGAAACCCATCGTGGCCGCGGCGATCGCCCGAATGGTACGGCGTGGACGCCTCCGATGGGAGACGCCCATCGGCGAGCTGTTACCGGAACTGACAGAGAGCGTCTCCGCGGAGGTCCCCCTGGAACTGTTCGTGGCACACCGAGCGGGCCTGGAAGCGCATCGGCCGCTCCACGAGGCTTGCACCGAAGGTGCGACGACCGATGCGGTGGAGGCGCTGTTCATTGCCGCCAGCGCTCGCCGTCAGGATTGTCGAGGCTCGCCGCCACCGTCGGGGTTTCCGCCAGTTTACAGTGATCTCGGGTTCCTGATCGCCGGGATCGCGGCGAGCCGTGCCGCCGGAACCGATCTCGCGACCGTGGTTTTTGAAGAGGTTGCGGGTCCTCTTGGGCTGGATCTCGATAGCTCCCACCGATGGCGCGTACGCGACCCGTCCTTTCCGGAACGGGTGGCACCCACGGAGGTCGTCGCCTACAGGGGCGGCGAATTAGTCGGGGACGTCCACGACGAAAATGCATGGGGTATCGCCGGGCGAGGACTCGCGGGCCACGCAGGTCTCTTCGGTACGGTCGACGGAGTGCTCCGGTTCGGCGCCGCGATGCTGGACGCGCTCGCGGGAAGGGCCGCAGACTGGCTGTCCGCGGCAGAGGCGCAGGTGCTGGTACGGCCGAGAGACGGGGGAACGCTGCGCGCAGGCTTCGACGGGAGGTCCGACGAGGGTTCGTCGGCAGGCGACGCCTTCGGGAGGCACTCGTTCGGCCATCTCGGCTTCACGGGGACCAGCCTCTGGTGCGACCCCGACGCCGATGTAGTCGGGGTCCTGCTGACCAACCGAGTCAATCCCTCGCGCGAGAACCTGGCGGTCCGCGCCGCGCGCCCGAAGGTCCACGACCGTCTGCACCGAGCGGCACGGGCCCTTGCCCGGGTCGGCGGGCCGTAAACCCTGAAAAAGCTCAGTTATTCTTCTAGGCGACTTGGCCTCGGCGGCGAATCACGGCAGGATCCTGGGCGCGGATGTGGAAGCTCTCCATCGAGGACGACCAGGCCAACCAGACCGTGGTCGACCTGACGCGCGACGAGTACTCGGTCGGTCGTGACGTCGCCAACACGGTCCGACTGACGGAGCGGAACATTTCGCGCAAGCATGCGCTCCTTCGAAAGAACGGCGTCGGCTGGATCGTGAAGGACGCCGGAAGCTACAACGGTTGCTTCATCAACGGCGCCCGAGTCTCGACGGAAGCGGTCCTCAAGCACGGCGATCTGCTTCAGCTCGGCGACTATCGCCTCGAACTGCTCGACGACACCATCGTGGCGCGGTTGGACTCCGACAGCAAGTCCACGACCATACCAGGACGCCAGAGCCAGACGATCCGGGAGCTCCCGAACCGGATCGTCATGATTTCCGGGCCGGCGATCGGGGCAAGCTTCCCTCTCCTCGACAAGCGAATCGTGATCGGCCGGGGCGAAGACTGCGATCTCCCGGTGAACGACACGTCGGTGAGCCGCGTCCACGCTGAAATTCATGCGATCGACGGAGGCCAGTGGGAGGTCGTCGACCGCGACAGCTCGAATGGCGTTCGCGTCAATGGCGTCGAGTTGAAGCGTGCGATTCTCGACGCGGGGGACGTCGTCGAACTCGGGGACGTTCAGCTCAAGTTCGTGCCCGCGGGTCAGGTCTTCCATCCCCAGGAGCAAGCGGGCGCAGCCCTTCGACGGAACAGCCTCGAGCCGGGCGTGGGTGATCGGCCACCTGTCGCGCGTGCACGGACGCGCGTCGTCGCCGCACTCGCGGTGCTGATGGCCGTCGTCGTGATCGCTGCGGTCGCGATGCGCGGCGGAAGCGGTGACGGTTCCGCGGACCCGGTGGAAGTCAGCCCGGCGGCAAAGGCCCTCGACGATGCCCGCAACCTCCTGGCAAAAGGCGATGTCGAGGGCGCGCTCCGGAGATCTCAGGAGATACCGGATGACAGCAATCTCCGTGAGTCCACCGTGTTCAAGGAGATCCAGACGAGGTGGGCCGACGGGGTCTTCGATCAAGCCGCGAAGGAGCAAGATCGAACCCGCAGGCGCGCACTTCTCGATTTGATCGCGAAGTCACCGGACGTCGGATCCATGGAGCGAAAGCGCGCGGCGAACGAGATCGCCGCACTCGACGCGGATAGCGTCGGCATCGAGCAGCTGCCCGCCGCCGAGCCTCAAAAGGAGACCGCCACGCCGCCCGCCACGCCGCCTGCGGCGGTCTCGGCGCCGCGCGCGCCCGGGCGCGCACCGGCAGTCGTCAACGCGACCAATCCCACACCGCCCCGGCGAAAGGCCGACATCAAAGGCGGTCTCGTGCGTGACACCCCGTTCTGAGACCGCCACGCCGTGGGCAACGTGACCCCGACGGATCCGTCAGGGACCGAGGACCGCGACCGTCCGAGCCGCGTGTTCGCTTCGAGGCCGGTGCAGGCCGTGGCATTTCTGTTGCTACTCGCCGGGTTTGCCGAAATCGTTCCTGGTCTCTCGCGGTTCCGAGTGTTGCGCGCGCCTCCGCGCGTCGAAAAGGAGGCTCCGACGCAGGCCATGACTCCGAGCGCCGTCGGAGAGACCGAGCTGCAGCTCGTCACGCGAGTCCGCGCCGACCTGGCGCAGCCCGAGCACGTAGGCGCGCTTCCGAGGTCCACGGGTCCGATTGCCACGAGCGGGGACTCCGCGAGAGACGATGCCGAGCAGGCCCCGGTCCCGATCATCGATGGCTCGCACTCGCTCCGTCGCTTCTTCGCCGCACTCGCGCGCACCGAACGGCATGAAGTCGGCGCCGTCAGTCGTGTGCTCTTCTTCGGAGACTCGGTGGTCGCGAGCGACTTCGGCACTGGCACGCTGCGTCGGTTGCTCGATGCGCGTTTCGGCGATGCGGGGCACGGGTTCGTTCTCATCGCGAACGCCTGGCCTCAGTACTTCCACAATGACGTCTCCCGCATCGCCGACCGTGGCTGGCACGTGAGCCGCATCGTCGGACCTCGGGCGGCCGATGGCTTCTACGGACTCGGCGGTGTCTCGTTCACGGGTCCGCCGGGGCTGCGCGCCTACGTGGGTACCGCAAAGACCGGGTCGTTCGGACGGGCCGTGTCGAAATTCGAGATCGCATATCTGAAGCAGCCCGGTGGAGGCGTGCTGGCAGTCGCGGTGGACGGCAAGGCAACGCAATCGATCGATACGGCGGCGGACGAAAAGGAAACTGCCTTCGACGAGGTCCGCGTTCCCGACGGCCCGCACGAACTGGAACTGGTCACGCAACGAGCCAATGTCCGACTGTTTGGTGTGGCCCTCGAACGGGACAAGCCAGGGGTCGTTCTGGACGCGGTCGGCGTCGTGGGCGCGCGACTTCGAACGTTCGCCCAGATCGACGCCGCGCACTTCGCGAAATCGATCGAATGGCGGCACCCGAACCTGGTCGTCTTCCAGTTCGGGGCCAACGAGAGCGCCGACGGTTTCGCGTATCCGATGCCCGAATATCACCAGGCCATGAAAGAACTCATCGAGAGAATCCTGCGGTCGACGCCGGACGCTGGCTGTCTCGTCATCGGCGCGATGGATCGCGCGCGAAAGGAAGGGGATCGTCTGGTGACCGTTCCCGTAATCCCCCTCCTCGTCGAGGAGCAGAGAAAAGCCTCCGCCGAGGTCGGCTGCGCGTTCTGGAGCGCGTTCGACGCGATGGGCGGTCGCGGCTCGATGGCAAGGTGGGTTCGGCTCGGGCTCGGCACCGGCGACTTCACTCACCCCACGAGCTGGGGCGCCGACAAGCTGGGCAGGTGGATCTATTCGGCGCTGATGAAAGATTACGCGGCATACTCGAGCTCTCCATGAGCCTGCGTCAGCGCGGGGGCGCGTCGTCGGGCAGCAGCGCCGATAGAATGGGCGCGCCGAGCTCCGCGTAACCCCGCGGCGTCAGATGAACGTGATCGGAGCCTGCCAGCGGTGGAGTTTGCTCGGCCCAGCGCTTCAGCCCCCCATCGCCTCCCATCGCATCGAATGCGCTCACGAATGCGCACCCCGCACGACCCGCGGCCTCGCGTTCCACGCTGTCGATCTCCGCGACTCGTGGCAGCGTCGTCCACTCGGGCGATTCGCGATCCGTTGGACCGACGACGAGACAGTCCGCGTCCGGCGCCGCCTGTCGCACGCGCTCGACGAGCGTCTCGAGCTCCGGTCCGTAGCGACTCGCGGCTACCTGATCACCGACCTCGTTCGTACCGTAAGCGATGACGACGAGCGACGCGCGCCGTCGGCGAGCCGCCTCGATCCAAGGGTCCGCTTCCCACGCGAGGGGGGTGCCGATACGGGCGCCATTGATGCCAAGCGTATCGACCACCACGCCGGGCTCGGCGCTCTCCACGATCGCCCCCAGGATCTGGGGCTCACCCGCAGCGGATTCGATGGTCATCGTTCCGCCAGTCGGCGTCTCCCATTCGACGTGCGCGATGGTTCCGACCGGGTAAGTCTTGGCGTCCACCGCGCGGACCTCGCCGTTCGTCGCGACGGAAAATCGTGCTTTGTCGGTCGGCAGGCGAAACGCGAGATCCCAGTGTGCCGCTCGACGAACGGCGTCGGCCGAGAGCACCACCGTGGCTCGGCTCGACGCGCCTTCGGGCACGGCGCGAATCCCGCCGAGGCCAAAGACGCCGTCGTCTTGCCGCATCCAGAGCGACGGCCGCCGTGGTTCGGTCCGCCACGGGCCGGAACGCTCGACCTTGATCCCCGCGTGGCGGTACGCGGGAAGCCCGACGTAGACGAAGCCCGGGCCACCATCTCCGAACTTCACCTGGAGGGGCTTCCGGACCGCGTCGGGCCAGAAGTCCGCAGCCGTGTGCGAGTCCCCGAGCCACAGGGCGCGGACGGGTTCCCGCCGACTTCCGGTGGCCATCGCGGCGAGCGCGCCGCGAAATCGATCGAGCCGAGCGGCGCGTTCGACAGCGTGCAATCCCGGAGCCGGCGCCGTCGCGGACGTCGCGCCGGCCAAGGCGTCCTGAGGTTTGTTCGGCGCGCTCCGTGGGGGCACGATGGTCTTCGCCGTGGCGTCGATCGCGGGCCCGTGCGCGGCCGACGCGCATGTCACGACCGTGAGGGCCGACAGCGAAACCAGGAGAAGACCCGTGGCGCGCGCGCTTTCAGGAGAAAGGATCGTCGACCTCGGCTTCTTCATGCTGTTTCTCTCGACGTTCCTGGACTCTTCGCTTCACGACCGACACGAGGACGTCGACGTAGGATTCGAACCGCGGGCAATGAATCTCGGAGCCCGAAAGCACATCGTCCGTGTTGCGGGTATCGTACCGAACCGGCGTCGTTATCGTATCGATGAACGCCCGGGGGCCCTTCGAGACGAGGCTCACACCTGGAGTTCTAAGCAGCGCCTTCGTGAGCCGCGACGGGATGAAGCCACTCGGGAGGCGCCGCCCGCCGCTCTGCGCGACGAGTTCGAAGACCTGACGCACGGAGAGCGGCTTCGGATCCGCGAGGTGAAACGTCTTCCCGATCGATTGCGGACTCATGCCGATGTAGTGCGCGGCCTGGACGACGTAGTCGATCGGCACGAGGTTCATCGGAGCGTCGCCCTTGGTCGGTAAGAGCATCGGGAAATCCTGTGGCGCGCCGAGAATGAGGAGGATCAACAGGTAGGGCCCATCGAAGCGATCGACCTCGCCGGTTCGCGAGTCGCCCACGATCTCGGTAGGCCGTACGACCGCGATGGGAAGGTCCGCCATCGCCTCGCGCGCCAGCCGCTCCGCGCGCGCGTGCGTCTCCTCCACCGCCGAGCGGAACGATTGTCGCGCGGCCAGATCCTCTTCCAGGACGAGCCCCGTGCGGTTCCCGCTCACCTGTGCCATCGAATGAACGACCAGACACTTCAGTCGTTCGCAGACGCGTCCGAACTCGAGCACTTCGCGCATCGCACCGATGTTCACCTCCTCGGCCACTTTCCGGGACGCGGCCGAGTACGTCACCTGCGCGACGTGGTGAATCCGATCGACGCGCGACGAAAGCTCGCGATACTCGGCGCCCGAGAGCCCGAGATCGATGGCCGCGGCGTCACCTTCGAACACCACGACGCGCTCTCTGTCCGATCTCGCCAGCTGCGCGACGAATTCTTCGGCTTGCCGGGACAGTTTCGGATGGACGATCGCGTGTACGAGGGAGCGTGGGTTCGCCGACAATTGCCATTCGACCATCTTGCGGCCGCGGAAATTCGGAAAACCCGTGACCAGCACCACCTCGTCGTAGCTCGAAGACATCTCCCGCTGAGTAGTACGCCGCCGCCCTGTCCGACCAGCGCCTCGCTGATCCTAGGGTGAAACCAGCGCGTGTCCGAGCGTCTTCACGTCACTCCGGCCAACGGGACGCTGACAACATCGTCAATCCCGCCCAGCGAGCCGCTCGGTGCTCAAAACGGGATGTCGTCATCGTCGGCGGGTCCACCACCTCCACCGCCCTGGTCGGCCGGCTCGTCATAGTGGTCCTCGGGCGGCCCCTCGCCCCCTCGAGCGGGCCCGCCGCCACCACCGCCGCCACCTGCTCCTCCGCGACCCCCGCTCAGGATGACGTTGGTCGCGACAACCTCCGTCTTGTAGCGCTTGTTCCCGTCGCGATCTTCGTAACTCGATGTACGAAGCCCTCCTTCGACGAAGAGACGCGAGCCCTTGGTGAGGAACTTGCTGAGCGCTTCGGCTCGCTTTCCCCAGAGGACGACGCTGTGCCACTCGGTCTTCTCCTGACGGACTTTGTTCCGGTCGAGATACGATTCCGTCGTGGCGAGGCGCATCTTCAGAATCGCCTGCCCGCCGCTCGTCATCTTGAGCTCGGGATCCGCCCCGAGGTTTCCCAGCAACATCACTCGATTCAGCCCATCCGCCATCTGCTCGCCTCCGAAGGTGATGACCCTTCCCTCGCGAGGTTCCCGGCGTCAAGCGCCGCGCTGACGGAATCTGTCCTCGCGCCTCAGCCCGGGTCCTCGTTCGTGGATGCGCGAATCAAAAGCTCGGCAGCTTCGGCCGCCGCGGCGGCGGCGCGTCCACGTCGTCCAGCATCGCTCGGATTTCTTCACGAATCGCGAAGAGCGCATCGCGCATTCGTGCGCGGGACTGCTCCGCGTCGCCATGCGCGCTCGCGCTGGGCTTCGGCATTTCCGCGAGGGGTACCGGCTGCACGACGACCTCGGGTGCGTGAACCAGCACCACCTCGGCGACGGGTTCCGGGTCCGGATCGCGCAGTTTCTTCTTCGCTCCGGCAATCGTGAAGCCCTGGTTCTTGAGAAGGTCTTTGACCCTGAGCAGCTTCTCGACGTCGCGACGCGAGTAGACTCGCTGCCCCTTGTGCGACTTCTGCGGCCGGATCGTCCGGAACTCCGTCTCCCAGTAGCGGAGCACGTGCGGCTGCACGCCCACAATCTGCGCTACCTCGCCGATCCGGTAGTAGAGTTTGACGAGTTCGCGCGAAAGACCCACGGCATCTACTCTTCGGCAGCCGGCGAGCCCGCTGGGGCGTGGGAAGCCTCTTCAGGACCCTCCCCGTTCAGCGCCTGCTTCAGCAACTGACTTGCCTTGAAGTTCAGGACCCGTCGGGCGGTGATCACGATCGGATCCCCGGTTTGCGGGTTTCTCCCCTGACGCTGACGCTTGTCGCGCAAGACCAGATTTCCGAACCCGGAGATCTTGATCTTCTCTCCACGACCCAGGGTCTCCTTCATCGTCTCGAAGACGAGATCCACCAGATCCGCGGACTCCTTCTTCGAGAACCCGCCTAGCTTCGTGTACACCGCATGAACGATGTCGGCTTTGGTCATCTGGACCCCCTTCGGGAGTTCGAACCCACTCTGAGGGCCCGAGATGGGCCCGCTTCGACGAATGATCGGAATGAAGCGGTACCCGATCTTGTCATCGATGATGACCCAGCATCCCCGAAAAGTCCACTCCTCTCGCGCGGTTGACCGCAAGACCCAGGCCTGCCGCTTGCCGAGAGGGGGATAAGACGTGGGTAGGGGGCGTCAGGCGGCGCGGACCACGCCAACCTCAGCATCGGTCATGCCAGGTTCGGAGACCCGTTCCCCGCTCCCCTCAGCCCGCGGGGTCAGGCGCTGGCCGAGCTGCTCGGAGCCTACCAGCCAGGCCACGTATCCGTAGCCCATCATGAACAGGAACGCGAAAGGCGCGGCGAACCAGTGCTGCGTCTCCAGCGAGGCCACGACGCTCGCCAGGGAGACCAAGCAGAGGCCCATCTCGGCCATCGGCAGCCGAGCATACTGCCAATATCGACCCGCCGCCGCCCCGCGCTTCGGCGTCCGAACGAACTCGCCCGCCATGGAGCCCATGCCGTCCGCAACGGCGCGTGTCAGGTGCGGGCTCAAACCGGCCCCGAGGGCGATGAGCGCCGGCAATCGCCGCAGCGCTTCCCAGATGGTCCGTCCCTGCGCCGTCTCGGCGGTCGCATAAAACGTCACCAGCGACCCCGTCGCGCCCATGCAGAGGGGCAAGTCGACGAGCAGCAGACTACGGCCGTTCGTGGCGGGCAGAATGAGGAGCGCCGGCAAGAGGAGCACGCTGAGCAACAGCATCAGCGGATAGGCGAAGTGCGGCAGCATGTGGAAACACGCTTCCGCTCGCTGGCGGAGGGTGATCGGCGCTCGGAGCACACGACCCAGGAGCTTGCGTGCCGTCTGGACCGTCCCCTTCGCCCAGCGATATTGCTGCGCGCGGAACGCACTCATCTCCGCCGGTAACTCCGCAGGCGTGACCACGTCGGGGCGATAGACGAACCGCCAGCCCTTGAGCTGCGCCCGGTACGAGAGGTCCAGATCTTCGGTCAGCGTGTCGTGCTGCCAGCCACCGGCATCCGCGATCGCCTGCCGCCGCCAGATGCCGCCGGTGCCGGAGAAGTTGAACATGCAGCCCGAGCCGAACCGTGCACGGTTCTCCACGAGATGATGGCCATCCAGCATGAGCGCCTGGACGCTGGTGAGCAGACTCTCGTCGCGGTTCAGGTGGGCCCAGCGGGTCTGCACCATGCCGACACGCGGATCCGAAAAGTCTCCGGCGACGGCACGCAAGAACTCGGGCTGAGGCACGAAGTCCGCGTCGAAAATGGCGACCAGCTCGCCCCTGGCTTGCTCGAGGCCGAACTCCAGGGCGCCCGCCTTGTACCCGACGCGTCCACTGCGCCGCAGATAGACGGCGTCGAGCCCGCGTTCGCGGAGCTCGGCGACTTTGCGCCGCGCGAGCGCCTCGGTCTCGTCGGTGGAATCATCCAGAACCTGGATCTCGAACTTGTCCGCCGGATAGTCGAAGCGCGCGACGGCATCGAGCAAGCGTTCCACGACGGTGGCTTCGTTGAAGAGCGGGAGCTGCACCGTGACCGTGGGCAACCGATCTTCCGCGACGCCCGGCCGGACCAGCGCCGCCCGCAGCTCATGCCGGTACCGGATGCACATCCAGACCAGGTGCGCGCGGTGGACCCCGTACGTGCAGAGAAGGAGCAAGACCGCGAAATAAAGTACGATGAACACTGCCATGGGCGCACGTTCAGTAACACCCACCCCGACGCACAGTGTCATTCGAATGTAATTCTTTGCATCCGCTTGTCCGGCCGGGGCCCGCTCCCGAGCGAGCGCGGCCCCGCGCCGTGGTACGAGCCGGAGCGCATGGCGACGTCGCTGTTCGAGTCCGCCGCAGCGGACGTCCTCTACATCGTCGATCTCTCCGGCTACGTGTTTCGGGCGTATCACGCCATCGCGCCGCTCAATTCTCCGTCCGGCGAACCGACGCAGGCGGTGTTCGGCACCGTGAACATGCTCGAGCGCCTGGTGCGCCAAAAGCGCCCCGCGATGCTCGCCGTGGCGATGGATTCCAAGACGCCGACGTTCCGGAAGCAGTTCTACGCGGAGTACAAGGCGCACCGGCCGCCGCCGCCACCCGATCTCGCGCAGCAGATGCAGCGCTGCCGGGAAATCGTCGATGCCTTCGCGATCCCGGTCTTCCAGAAGGACGGCTTCGAGGCCGACGACCTGATCGCGTCGGCGATCTCGCAAGCTCGGGCTCGCGGCCTTCGCGCCGTGATCGTGAGCGCGGACAAGGATCTGATGCAGCTCGTCGGGGACGACGTGTTGATGTGGGACACCATGCGGGACAAGGTCTTCGGCCCGGCCGAAGTCCTCGAGCGATTCGGCGTTCCCGTGGCCCAGGTGCGAGATTGGCTCGCGCTCACGGGCGACGCATCGGACAACGTACCCGGCGTGCCCTCGGTCGGCCCGAAGACGGCGCGCGATCTGCTCGTCCAGTACGGCACTCTCGACGGCATCTATGCGCACGTCGACGAGATCGCGCGGAAGAGTCTGCGTGAGAAACTGAAAGAACACGAGGACGCGGCGCGGCTGAGCCAACACCTCGTCACGCTGCGAACGGAGCTCCCGAGCTTCTTCGACGCGACGGCGCTGCGCTACGGCGGGCGCGACACGACGATGCTTCGCAAGCTGTACACCGAGCTCGGGTTCGCGAAACACCTCGCGGCACTGGGCGGACCGGAACCGGCGTTGCCCGCGGCAACGCCGGCCACGACTCCGGCGACGAGCGCAGCCGCGCCGGGGGCACCGGAACAAACGGGATTCGCGTTCGGCGCGAGCGACACTCGTGCACCCGCGGCTCCCGCGGAGGTCGCTGCGACGACGCGGGTCGTCCTCGACGAGGTCGCGCTCGAGCGGATGGTCGCCAATCTCGTCGCGGACGGAGGCGTCGCCGTGGTCGCGGAGACGAGCGGGCCGAGCCCGGTGCGCGGAAGCGTGGTCGGACTCGGTTTCGCCGGGAAGAGCGGACGCTACTACGTGCCGCTCTCGCACCGTTACGCCGGCGTCGCGCCGCAGCTCGACGTCTCGATCGTCGCGCGGGTCCTGGGACCGCTCCTCGCGGACCCATCGGTGCCGAAGTGGAGCCACGACATGAAGCACCTGCGCGTCGCCCTCGCGCGCCTGGGACTCGCGCTCGAGGGAGCCAAGTTCGACACGATGATGGCAAGCTACTTGCTCGACCCGGAGACGTCCCACTCGCTCGGCGACATCGCCGCGCGCGAGCTCTCGATCGCCGTGGGGGAATCCAAGACGCTCGTGCCCAAGGTGCGCGGTCGCGAACCCGGCTTCGAGGAGGCGCGCATCGAAGGCGCGGCGGCACTCGTCGGCGCCCGAGCGGCGGCCGTTCACGAGCTCGTGGAGCGGCTGGGGACGAAGCTCGGCGAAGAACGGCTCTCGGACCTCCTCGAGACGATCGAGCTTCCGCTCACCGAGGTGTTGGCGCAGATGGAGCAATCCGGCGTCCTCGTCGATTCGGAGCAACTCCGGAAGCTCGGGCGGCGGGTGGAGAGCGAGCTCCAGGTCCTGGAGAAGAAGGCGCACGAAGTCGCGGGCCGCGTGTTCAACGTGAACTCGCCGCGGCAGCTCGAGACCTTGCTCTTCGACGACCTCGCGCTGAAGCACGTCAAACGAACGAAAACGTCGCGCTCGACCGACGCGGAGACCCTCGAGGCGCTCGCCGAGTTTCATCCGTTGCCGAACGTGATCCTCGAGATCCGACAGCTCTCGAAGCTCAAGGGGACCTATATCGATACCCTGCCGCTCCTCGCCGATCCGATCACGCACCGGATCCACACGCGCTGGGAGCAAGCCGTGGCCGCCACCGGGAGATTGTCGTCCTCGGATCCGAACCTACAGAATATCCCCATTCGCTCGGAGCTCGGCCGCGAGATCCGCGCGGCGTTCGTGGCGCCCGAAGGCCATGTGCTCGTCAGCGCCGACTACTCGCAGATAGAGCTTCGTGTGCTGGCCCACCTGTCGATGGACGCGGTGCTGGTGGATTCGTTCCGGAGCGGCGAGGACGTCCACACGCGAACGGCGATCGAAGTCTTCGGCGTGTCCGAGAGCGACGTCACGGCGGAGATGCGGCGCCGCGCGAAGGCCGTGAACTTCGGCATCATCTACGGTCAGGGCGACAGCGGGCTCGCCAAGAGCCTCGGCATCCCGCGGACGGAAGCGGCGTCGTTCATCGCCCAATACTTCCGGCGTTACGAGGGCGTCCGGAAGTTCATGAACGACGTGCTCGAGTCCGCGCGCGCGGCCGGCTCGATTCGAACGCTGTTCGGAAGGCGGCGGCTCGTCCCCGACATCCGGAGCGAGAACCGCGCCCGCCGTCTCGCCGCCGAACGCATCGCGATGAACACTCCCATCCAGGGCACCGCCGCGGACCTCCTGAAGCTGGCCATGCTCGCCTTCCGAACCCCGCCCGCGCCGGGAGCCCGAATGGTGCTCACGGTTCACGACGAGCTGGTCTTCGAAGTTCCGGAGGGGCAAATCCAGGAAGCCTGCCGGGCAATCCGTCTCGGCATGGAGTCCGTGAGGCCCCTTGCCGTTCCGCTGCTCGTGGACGTCGGGCACGGGAAAAACTGGAGTATTGCCCACTGATTCGTGGTTGCGGGTCGGGGGCTCGTCATCTAGCTTCCCGGGCCGTCGGCGGGGTGACCTGCCTTCCTTCTTCCGATGTCGGCAATCGCACCTCATATCTCGATCGTCATTCCGGTCTACAACGAGGAAGCGATCCTGCATGCGGCCGTCGTCGACCTCCGGGAACGCCTTGCGCCGCTCGGCTGGAATTACGAGATCATCCTCGCCGAGAACGGCTCGAAGGACGCGACGGTCCGCATCGCCGAAGAGCTGTCGCACAAGTACCCGGAGGTGCGGTACGTGTCCGCGGGCGAGCCGAACTACGGCGGTGCTCTCCGCAAGGGCATCCGCCTCGCGCGCGGCGAGTTCGTCCTCTGCGACGAGATCGATCTCTGCGACACGGATTTCCACCGGCGCGCCATCGGGCTACTGGAATCCGACCAGCTCGACATGGTGATCGGTTCGAAGCTCATCGAAGGATCCTCCGACGAACGCCCCTGGGCGCGCCACGCGGCGAGCCTCGTCTACACGAGCCTCCTCAGGACGCTGCTCGGCTTCAAGGGAACGGACACGCACGGCCTGAAGGCGTTCCGGCGGGCCAGCTTGCTCGAGCACGTCGATGCCTGCGTCGTGGAAAAGGACGTCTTCGCGAGTGAGTTCGTGATCCGAGCTTACCGTGCACGGCTCCGGATCCGTGAGATCCCGGTGCGGGTGATGGAAAAGCGGCCTCCGTCCATCAACCTCTTCAAGCGGGTCCCGAACGTGCTGAAGAGCGTCATCAAGCTGACCTACGCGATCCGGATCAAGGGCTGACGCGTTCTCACCAGGCTTCGATCCGCCAGTTTCGCTTCCGCGCGATGCCGCGGAGCCGGCGATCGGGGTTCACCGCGATCGGCGTCTTCACCCGCTCGAGCAGCGGGAGGTCCGTGATGCTGTCGCTGTAGAACGTCGCGTCGTCGAGAGAGAACCCCTGCTCCTTTGCGAGCCGCTCGCTCAGCACGACCTTCCCCTCGCCGTAGCTGAGAGGCGGTCGAACCCGCCCCGTGAAGCAGCCGTCCTCGACCTCGAGGTGCGTCGCGACCACGTGCTCGATGCCGAGTGCGCGAGCGAGCGGGACCGCGGCATACGGAGTCGCACCGGTGACGATCGCCACGACGTCGCCGTCCCGGCGATGCCGCTCCACGGCGCCGCGACCGGCTTCTGCGACGTGCGGCATCACGTAATCGACGAACCACGTCTCGCACGTCTCCCGCAGCCATTGCTCGCGCTTGCCCTTGAATGACCGGAGCGCGCGTTCGGCGATCCGCGGCGCGTCGAGAACCCCGACGGTGTACTGCATCATCCACCACGCCACGCGGACCGCATCCCGAAACCCAGCCTCGCCGACGTCGCGCTGATAGCGAACGTACAAGGTCCCGGTGTCGATGCGGACGAGCGTCCGATCCATGTCGAACAGGGCCGCGCGGCGGGGCATCGACGCCGAGCGTACACCAAAGGCGCGGGCGGTGATGCCAAGCTGGCTCGATCCGCTGTAGTGATCCGGGCCACGTGCGCTCCCTTCCCATCGATCCGCTCTTGCCCGAGCTCGTCGCCACCCTGAAGAGCCGCCGCACCCTGGTGCTGGAAGCAGAACCCGGCGCGGGAAAGACGACGCGCGTCCCGGCAGCGCTGCTCGAGGTCGTCCCGGAGAACGAGCTCATCGTCGTCGCCGAGCCACGGCGCTTGCCGGCGCGCCTCGCGGCAGCGTTCGTCGCTTCCGAGCGCGGGGAAACCGTGGGGCGCACGGTGGGCTACGCCGTGCGCTTCGACCGCGCGATGAGCGACGCGACGCGCATCCTCTACGTCACCGAGGGCATTCTCCTCCGGCAGCTACTGGACGACCCGGAGCTGAAGAACGTCGGCGCCGTCGTCCTCGACGAGTTTCACGAGCGTCACCTGACGACCGATCTGCTCCTATCGCTGATCGAGCGGCTCAAGCGCGGCTCGCGTCCGGATCTGCTGCTCGTCACGATGAGCGCGACGCTCGAGGCCGAGCGACTCGCGACGCACCTCGATGCTCCTCGCCTCCGGAGCGAGGGCCGCGTATTCCCCCTTTCGATCGAGCACGTGCCGCGCGCCGACGAGCGACCGCTCGAGCGCCAGGTGGCGAGCGCGGTGAAGAGATTGCTCGACGAGGAGCCCGAGGGGGACGTCCTGGTGTTCCTGCCAGGTGCGCGCGAAATTCGCCTCTGCGCCATCGCGCTCGAGGGCTGCGCGGCGCTGGTCCTCCCTCTCCACGGCGATCTCCCGATCGCGGAGCAAGCCCGGGCCGTCGAGAAGAGTACGCGGCGGCGGGTGATCCTCTCGACCAACGTCGCCGAATCTTCCGTCACGATCGAAGGCGTGACGGCCGTCGTCGACTCGGGGCTCGCCCGTGTCGCGGGGCACTCCTCGTGGACCGGAATGCCGACCCTCGCGACGGCGAAGATCAGTCGCGCGTCGGCCACGCAACGCGCCGGTCGCGCGGCGCGCACTCGTCCGGGTCGCGCTGTTCGTCTTTATACGTCGGGCGATCTCGCGACGCGCCCGGAGCATGACAAGCCGGAGATCTTGCGGGAAGATCTCGCCGAGGCCGCCCTCGGCCTCCACGGCGTCGGTGTCGAGAAGCTGGGCGAACTGCGCTTCCTCGACGCGCCGCCGGACCACGCCCTCGCCGCGGCGGAGACGCTCCTCACGCGACTCGGCGCGGTCGACGCGAGCTCGCGACTGACGGACCTCGGCCGTCGCATGCTCCTGTTTCCGGTGTCGCCACGGCTCGCCCGCGTGATCGTCGAAGGGGAGCGCCGTGGCGTCGCCGAGCTCGCATGTCTCGCTGCGGCTCTACTCTCCGAGCGAGACATCCGGACCGACGCGCGCGCCGCCCTCGGCAAGAATCGCCCAGGACGAAAACCGGACAGCGGCAGCTCGAGTCCCTCCGACGTGCTCGAGCTCGTGGAGCGCTTCGCGGAAGCGCGCGACGCCCGCTTCGACGCGCGCCGGCTCGAGTACATGCAGCTCGACGCACGGACCGCGACCGCCGTCGAGCGCGCCTCGGAGCAACTGGGCCGGCTCGCACGTGACGACGTCGATCGCCCCGGGACGGCCGATGCCGTCGACCGAGCGTTGCTGCTCTCGCTCCTTGCCGGCTTCCCGGACCGCCTGGCACGGCGCCGGACTCGCGGCGACGGCGCCTTGATCCTGTTCTCCGGGAAGGCCGCGCGACTCGCGGACACGAGCGTCGTGACGGACGCGGCGTTCATGGTCGCCCTCGACGCCGAGGATGCGGCCGGACGCGGCGTGATCGTGCGCCTCGCGAGCGCCGTGGAACCGGACTGGGTGCTCGAGCTTCACCCGGAGCTCGTCGAGATGAACGACGAGCTCGCCTGGAACGCGTCGTCGGAGCAGGTCGATCGGGTTAGCAAGATCAGCGCCGGCTCGGTCGTCCTCGAAGAGGAACGGCGCGCCGCGCCGCCGTCGCCGGAAGCCTCCGAGACCTTGCTCGCAGCGGCGCTCGCCAGTGGGCGCTTCGTGACAGCGGACGATGCGGCTCGAGCGCTCGTCGCACGCGTCGCGTTCGTGCGCATGCACGTTCCCGAAGCGGCACTGCCCGAGCTCGGCGAGGACGCCGTGCACGCCGCGCTTGCCCGCGCGTGCCAGGGACGAACGCGCTTCGAGGAGCTCGAAGCCCTCGATCTCGGCGCAGAGCTCTCGGCGGCCCTCGACATGAAGCAACGCTCGGCGCTCGCGAAAGAAGCTCCGACGCGCTTGACGCTTCCCGGCGGCAAGGTGACGGAGGTCCACTACGACCCGGGCAAGCCCCCCTGGATCGAATCGCGCCTCCAGGACTTCTTCGGGATGGAGAGTACGCCCACCGTGGCCCGCGGACGGGTCCCCCTGACCGTCCATCTCCTCGCCCCGAACCAGCGAGCCGTGCAGGTGACCACCGATCTTGCCGGCTTCTGGGAGCGCCACTACCCCGGCATCCGGAGAGAGCTCTGCCGCCGCTACCCCCGCCACTCCTGGCCCGAAAACGGCGCCACGGCCACGCCGCCGGCGCCGAGGCGCAAGTGAAAGAGCGGCAGTCGAGTGGGCCCGGGCGTTGCCTGTGAAGCGCGTGCTCGGCGCGCACGCGCACGTTGTCGGTGACCCCCGCGGGGTGATCGGGAACGATCACAGGCAAGATCACGAACGATCTTGCCGTGATCCGCAACAATGTCGTCACGGACGGACGTGATCTCGCCGCGGACGCGCATGGTCTCGTCGAGGACGCACGCGTCCGCGCCAAGGACGTGCATGGTCTCGTCGAGGACGTGCATGGTCTCGTCGAGGACGCACGCGTCCGCGCCAAGGACGCGCATGGTCTCGTCGAGGACGTGCATGGTCTCGTCGAGGACGCACGCGTCCGCGCCAAGGACGCGCATGGTCTCGTCGAGGACGTGCATGATCTCGTCGAGGACGCACGCGTCCGCAGCGAGGACGTGCATGGTCTCGTCGAGGACGCACGCGTCCGCAGCGAGGACGTGCATGGTCTCGTCGAGGACGCACGCGTCCGCGCGATGGAGATGGCCGTCCGCGGCGCCTCCGGCACAATCCGACCAAGACCCCATGCGGACCGGGACCAAACGGACCGTTACCCGGGAGCGTCTTGACGAAGACTCGTCCAGCCCCGGCGCAAACCGGTAGAGACCCGCGGTGCAATCCGCAGAATGCAAAGGCGCTGGGAGTCCGATACGGGCCTACGCGGGCCGTCTCGGAGGGCGTAGAAGTTTTTTTGGGGGAACTCCAGGGTGTAAAAGACCCCCGTGACCCGACGCCGCGGCCCTCCTGCACCTCACCGACAGAATGCGCGCTTCGGCGATCCGAATCGGGGACGCGGGCAACACGTGGCCCGACCTCGACCCGAGTCGCGGCCTGAACCCATTCCCAGAGGCGCCCTCGGTGCTCCCCCGGCGCCGGGCGAGTGGCTGCTCACGACGCGCGAGGGCGCGGAGATCGATCTCGTCGAGGAGCTCGCGCTCGGCGGACACGAGGGCGCGCGTGTCTTCGCGCCGGCCCTGGTCGCGGCGCGGCGTGTGCCGCGGAGCGACGGCCGCGCGACCCTGACGTTCGCGCGGCAGGGGTTCCAGGTCGATGCCGTGCTCGACGGTGAAAACGTCGACGAACTCCGCAGAAACGCAGTGCACGAGATCACGAAGCACCTCGCAGGCGCCGAGCAATACGTCCTCCACGTGTGGGTACCGGACGCGACGAAGGCAAACCCGCTCGCCGCGACGGCGCGCGCCGTCGAGGAGGCCCTGAAGCTCGAGCTCCAATCGGCGATTGCCGGAACGAGCGCCGTCGCGGCGCGCGAGCTCGGGTCGAAATCGGTTCCGTTCGTTCAAGTTTGCTTGCTCTCCGAACAGCGCGCGGCGCTCGGCGTCTTGCGGTCGGACCAGGCCCTGTCACTCGCGCATGGCGGGCGCCTGCGCGTGCACGTCGGGGGCGACAAGCCGTCGCGCGCCGCGCGAAAAGTCGCCGAAGCCCTCACGTGGCTCGGCGTGGCCCCCGAACCGGGCGAGCGGTGCGTTGATCTGGGCGCCGCGCCGGGGGGATGGACCTGGTTTCTGTTGCAGCGCCGGGCCCGTGTCATCGCCGTGGATCCAGCGCGCCTTCGTCCGGATTTGCTCCGTGATCGAGGACTCACTTACGTCGGGCGGAGCGCGTTCGAGTTCATTCCGGACGAACCGGTGGACTGGCTCTTCTGCGACATGGCGTGGCGTCCGCTCGAGGTCGCACAGATGCTCGCACGGTGGGCGCGGAAGCACGCCGCGTCCCTCCTCGTCGCGAACTTCAAGATGCCCATGAAGAAGAAGGCAGAGATGGTCGCGCAGATCCGCCGCACCCTCGAAGATGGCGGGTGGCGAGCCGTCAAGACGCGACAGCTCTATCACGACCGCGACGAGGTCACCGTGACCGCCCGGCTCCTCGTCTGACGGGTCACCGCGGTCCCCGGCGCTCGTTCCAGCCGCGCCAGAATCGAGGGGAGCGCATGGCCTTTCCGGCCGTCGAGCTGGTCGACCATGAGGTGAACTCACCTGAATCGTTCATCGTGAACCAAATCCACGAGGTCACCTCATCCGGATCGTTCATCCTGAACCAAACCCACCAGGTCACCTCATCCGGATCGTTCATCCCGAACCAAATCCACCAGGTCACCTCATCCGGATCGTTCGAGACGAATCGTTTCGCTGCCCACGCCTCACAGCACTCTGCGAGCACGATCGCGTAGGCGCGGCTCTTGTCCACTGCAGTCTGCCGCGCTTGCCCGACACCGCTCTCAGAACCGAGGCCCACACCGAGACCGCTCCCGATCTCCCGTCCCCCCGCCGCGCCTGCGCGGCTGCATCTCGCCACGAGGCCCGCAGGCTGGCCCGGCGGCGGCAACCGACTCTCGCCGCGCCCGTCACTCCGGTGCGTCCCCCAAATCTGTCGGCGCCGCGAATTTGTGCGCGTTCCCGCTCCCCATCCCGAAACCGTCTCTTCTTCCGGCTCCGCTCCCGCCCCCGTCCCCGCAACCGGCCCGACCTCCAATCAAGGCTGGGGGGTCAAGACAGTCAAGGCCCCCGTGCGAGCACAGCGAGCCCGCCGAAGGCGGCGGGGGAGCGGTCGCGAAGCGAGCCGCGGGGGCAAGGCAGGCAAGACCCCCATTGCCAAACCAGCGGAGCGAGCACGCCGAAGGCGGCGGGGGAGCGGTCGCGAAGCGAGCCGCGGGGGTCAAGACCCCCTTGGTTAACGAGCGGTCGCGAAGCGACCCGCGGGGGCAAGGCAGGCAAGACCCCCATTGCCAAACCAGCGGAGCGAGCACGCCGAAGGCGGCGGGGGAGCGGTCGCGAAGCGAGCCGCGGGGGTCAAGACCCCCTTGGTTAACGAGCGGTCGCGAAGCGACCCGCGGGGGCAAGGCAGGCAAGACCCCCATTGCCAAACCAGCGGAGCGAGCACGCCGAAGGCGGCGGGGGAGCGGTCGCGAAGCGAGCCGCGGGGGTCAAGACCCCCTTGGTTAACGAGCGGTCGCGAAGCGAGCCGCGGGGGTCAAGACCCCCTTTATTGAAGTCGCCCGCGGAGGCGCGCGAGCAATCCGAGCGCATCGAGCGGCGTGATGCGCTCGACGTCCACGGCGCGAAGGGTATCGAGCACCTCGCGCTCTTCCGGTGTCGGTGCGGCGGGCCGCGCGAAGAGATCGAGCTGCGGCGTCTCGGCTCTCGCGGTCGCGCTCGTCGCGCCTATCTCTCTCGCCGCGACCCCACCGGATTCGAGCATCGAGAGCAACGCGCGGGCTCGGGCCAGGACCGACTCGGGTAAACCCGCGAGCTTCGCGACGGCGATGCCGTAGCTGCGGCTCGCGGGTCCGTGCACGAGGCGATGAAGGAAGACGACGTCGCCGTTCACTTCCTCCGCGCTGACGCTGACGTTGCCGACGTGGGCGCTCGATCCTGCGAGTGACGTCAGCTCGTGGTAGTGGGTCGCGAAGAGGGTGCGACAGCGGACGCTGGCATCCAGATACTCCGCGACGGCCCATGCGATGGCGAGACCGTCGAACGTGCTGGTGCCGCGACCGATCTCGTCGAGGATCACGACGGAGCGGGACGTCGCCTTGCGCAGGATCTCCGCCGTCTCCCGCATCTCGACCATGAACGTGCTCTCGCCGAACGCGAGGTTGTCGCTCGCCCCCACGCGCGACAGGACACGGTCGACGACGCCGATGCGGGCGGACTTCGCCGGCACGAAGCTGCCCATCTGCGCGAGCACGACCGTCAATGCCACTTGCCGGAGCAGGGTGCTCTTCCCGGCCATGTTCGGACCGGTGACGATCCAGAGCCGCTCTGCGTCTGCCCGGAGCGCGACGTCGTTCGGCACGAATCGGCCCGCGGCCGCGAGCCGCTCGACGACGGGATGCCGGCCGTCCACGATCTCGAGCGCGTCCGAGTCATCGACCTCCGGACGCCGGTAATCGTAGCGGTGCGCCACCTCGGCGAGCGCGGCCGCGACATCCCAGCGCGCGATCCGCTCGGATAAACTCAGGATGCGGTCGTTCACCGTCCGCACGCGCGCGACGAGCTCCGAGATCAGGGCGAGCTCCCGTTCGCGGTGCCGCTCCTCGGCGTGTGCGATGCGATCGGCCAGATCGTCGAGCTCGGGCAGCGTGAAGCGCTCACCGCCGGCGACGGTTTGCTTGCGGCGCCACGTAGGCGGCGCGCGCGACGCCTGCGATCGCGTGACCTCGATGTACCAGCCGAAGACGCGCGTGTACCGCACCTTCAGCGTGGAAATGCCGGTCTCCTCCTTGAGCCGCGCCTCGAGCGCGATCATGAGCTCGGTGCCGTGTCGGCGGAGCGCGTCGGCTTCGTCGAGCACGGCGTCGTGACCTTCACGAAAGATCGCGTCCTCCTTCGGCACGGAGGGAGGTCTCTCGACGAGCGCCTTCGACAGATCGGCGGCGACGTCGTCGACGGTGTCGATGGCCGTCCTGAGCTCCAGCGTCTCGCGGGCGAGGGCGTCGGTGACGCCGTCGAGAACCGCCGTGGCGCGCCGCGCCGCGAGGAGCCCGTCGCGGAGCGCGCCGAGGTCGCGCGGCGTTGCTTCGCCCGCGACGGCGCGCACGGAGAGGCGTTCGAGGTCACCGACGTCCGCGAGCTCCTTCCGCAGCGCGGCGCGCAGGCGAACCGCCTCGACGAGGAACGTCACGGCGTCGAGGCGCCTGCGGATTTTCGAGACCGAAGTCAGCGGCGAGAGCAACCGGCGTCTGAGGAGGCGCGCACCGGGCGGCGTGCGCGTCTCGTCGACCACGCCGAGCAGCGTCGCCGTGCGCTTACCCGAAGAGGACTCGACGAGCTCGAGGTGACGCTGGGCGATCTCGTCGATGACGAGGTGGGCGCTCGGGCTCCACTCCTCGATCCGGCGAACCGGGAGCGGCGCCCCTGGACTGCACGCGCGCGCGTACCGAAGCGCGCGCGCAATGGCGAGTCGAACCGGGCCGTCGAGTCGAGCCGCGTCCGCCTCGAGCGGTCCGAGGGCGGCACGGGCTGCTTCATCGCCGATCGGGGCGTCCGAGCGCACGGCGATCGAGCCGAGCGCGGCGCGCAACACGCCCACCTCGCGGTCGACGGCGTCCGCCGACCCGAAGACGATCTCCCGCGGCGCAGAGCGCACCATCTCGCCGAGGACGCTGGTGAGATCCGGAAATCGCGCCGCGCGGAGCTCGCCCGTGGAGATATCGAGCAGCGCAATACCCACCGATGCGGCGTCGGCGTGGATGCCGCAAAGCCAGTTGTTGGTCGCGACCTCCAGATGTTCGCCGAACGTCACCGTGCCCGGCGTGAGCACCCGCACGACCGCGCGCGGGACGATGCCCTTGACCGTCCCCGGATCGACGAGCTGCTCGCAGATCGCGATCTTGTGACCGAGCGACAGGAGCTTCCCGACGTATCCGTGCGCCGAATGGTGCGGGACGCCCGCCATGGGAACCTCGTCGGGTTTCCCCTTGTTCCGGCTCGTGAGCGTGAGATCGAGGAGCTTCGAGCAGAGGATCGCGTCCTCTTCGAACATCTCGTAGAAGTCCCCGAGGCGAAAAAAGACGATCGTATCCGGGTAAGCCTGCTTCGCCGCCGCGTGTTGCAGCATCAACGGCGTCGAGCGCGCACTCATCGGCTCCCCTGCCCCTCCGGGTTGTTCACGCTGACGCGCCCGCCGATGCGAAGCATCTCACAGGATTTGTATGTAGGCGAACGTGGCCAGATCGATCAAGACCAGGCCCTTCTCGGAGCCGTCGGAGACGACGAGCTGACCGAGCGCAGGCGAATACACCATGCTCGCGGGCGAGGTATTCGTGTCGTCCGCGGCAGATAGATTGACGAAGAGCGGCGAAAACCCGCCGTACACGGTCCAATCGAACTCGTCGTCTCGCTGGCTCGAAGCTTGCCCGCCTTGGGGGATTCCGCTGTAGATCGCGAAGCTGGTCGTGAGACCGTCGTAGATACACTGGGAGTTCGGCGCGCCGATGGTGAGGGGCGGCGGATTGGCCGCGTCGAAGATGCACGCGACCTCGCCCGCGATCGGCGGACCGATCGCGGCCACCGGATCCGTCGGGGATGCCTTGCAACCGTCGGTGCAGGACACTTCCTGCACGCGGCTCGACAGGTGAGAGCGCAGTGGATTCGTATCGGGGATACAGCTGCCGTCGGGGCCCGTCGTGATGTCGTGCCGGAAGCCCGAGAGCGAGCCCGTCACGACCCACTCCGCGGACGCCCGCACTTGATAGTCGACGGGTGCGGGGAAACAGCACGCGAGGAACTCGGAAATATTCCGCGCGGTCGACGAGCTGGGGCTCGCGCTGCGCGGCGTGAGGGTGAGAACATTGCGCGTCGCGTGTTCGATGCGAAGCTCGCGGAGCGCGCCTGGTTCGTCGTGAGTGCCGAGTTCCGTGCTGCACGCAAGATACCCCGAGCCGGCCTGGTTCGGGTCGGCACCGCCGCACGCGGCTCCGGGGTTCCCCTTTTGCCACCAGGTGTCGGTCTGATCGAGCAGGTCGGACAGAATCTGCACGTAGTCGGCGTGCATCTCGCCGAACTGGTCTCGCTTCGCCGCACTGACGCCGAGGCCGTCGCCACGAAGGCTGGCCGCGCTTTCGTCCTCGACGCCCGCGTCGCAAAACACGATGCCGCTATCCGTCAGCGTCATCGTGCCGTTCGAGTAGCCGAGCGTCGCCGGCGGTCGCTCGCCGATGAGTGGGCCCTCGTAGCGCGCCGAGAAATCCTCCTGGGGCGCGTACGAGCGCGGCTCGGCGAAGCTCAGCACGAGGGAGCTCTGGGCCAGATTCGGATCCCGAGGGTCGATGAGGAGCGGGCTCTGGTTGGCGGGCGTCTTCTGCGAATCGTACAGCGTGGTGCCGATGTAGACCTGCGCGCGATCGGCCGGCGCGCTCGACAGATTCACGCCGAGCATGTGCGGATGGAGGATCCCCTCGGCGGTCTTGTCCGTGGGGAGCGAACGGCCGTCCACGGAGACGAGGCGCGGGAAGGAGCGAAGCGACGGCGCGCGAACGCCCACGGCCGGATTGTTCAGCATCGCGAGGGAGCTTCGAGTCCGCTCGGGCTCGACGGAGTGGCAGCTCACCTCGTTCGTCACGGTCGGCGTGCCATCGGGCAGGACGTAGCTCGCGATGTGTTTCGGGTCGTCCGCGCAGCCGTGGATGTCCTCGGTGCTCGAGGTGTTCAGGGTCTCGGGGCGGCGGCAGTCTGCGTCGAAGTCCTCGACGTCGACGACCGAGATCTGGCCCGTCTCGAGCGCCACGAAGCCGAAGACTCCCCGCAGGTTGGCCGGAATCGCACCGGTCGAAAGATCGACGGACGGACGGTACTGAGCGCCAGGCGCCGTGGCCGGAAGGCTGGGGTTCGGGTCGCAGAACACGCCGACTGGTTCGGACGGGGGAGCGGGATTCAGAGGAACGTCGTCGCGGAGCGCGAAGGCGACGTCACGCGCGGGCGCGTCGAACGCGATGCGATCCGGGGGCTCGAACGGCAGGAGCGGCGATCGAGGCCGGAGTAACGGCGTTCGATTGGCCGCGCCCGGACTGATGTCGAAGATCATGACGCTCCCGCCGCCGACCGTGTCGATCGCATAAAGGTAGCGTTGCTCGGTCGTCGTGAGTGGGCTCGCGGCGATCTTCCCCGTCGTGACGACGCGCGCGGGATCGAGATAGCTCTCCGGCAAGAGCGGCGGCTGTTCCGCGATCGAGCACGGATCCGAGACGTCGAGGACGTGAACGACCGGAGCGACGGCATCGCCGACGAACAATCGATGCTCGGCCGTGATCGGGTCGTCGACCAGGGCAAAACCGCTGGGCTGCGGCGAGAAGCCCTCGGGCTCCGCAGGCTGGACGAGACCAGGCGCGACGTATCCGGTGTTCAAGTCCGCGGGGAGAACCTCGGGGATGGGAGTCTTCGGCAGATCGACCTTCAGCGAAACGTAGCGTTCGATCGGGCAAGGGTCGTACGACCCGGGCGTGCGGTCGAGTAACTCCTGGGCATCCACGATCGCGATCTGACCGCTCGCGGGCAGCGCGACGGCGAGCTTACGCCGTCCCGGCACGGTCGTTTCGAGCGACAGATCCGCGGGGCACGAGAGCCCGCTCGGCTGGGGCGTCTGCGGCGCGTTCGAGTCGCAGCTCGCGCGGATGACGGGCGGAGTGCTCGGATCCCCGTCGCGCGGCGGATCGATGAGCAGCGCCATTTCACCGGGCGCGCTCGGCAAGCGACACGCGGGCCACGTTGTGATGTCCCGGATCGGCTCGTTTCCTTTGCGCGGCTTAACGCAGGAGGTCGGCAGCGCGAAGATGCCCTCTTTGCCGGGTTCCGCCACCGAAACGAAGCTCGCGAGCCCCCCGGGCGTGGAGACGATGCTCGTCGGCTGGCTTCCGATGGGCAAGAACGAAAACCCCGGGATCGTCTGATCCTCATCGACGACCGCTTCCGTGTCGAGATCCACGAGCGCGACCTCACCCCGGGTCGTCTGCGTGACGAGCGCAAAGAGGTGCCGCGCTTCGTTGTCGACCAGGCTCTGGTCCGGACAGTCCCCGATGTCCCGCGGCTCGAAGTTCGTGTTCATGCACAGAAACGAGACCTCGCCGTTCGACTCGAGAGAACGCAGGGTGACGGCCTGAGTCGTGTTGCCGCAGCCGATCGCGGCCGTACCGAGCGCGATCGTCGCGAAAAGCCACCTGTACAGGTTCACTTCGAGGCCCTCGGCTGGATGGGCTGACCGATGGTCAGGAGCATCTTGCCGTACGTGAGCGTGTGGCGCTGATCGAGGTCCACGATGCCGACGTACGAATCCGTGAAGTGACCGATGTAACCGAGGCCGTGTGGCGCATCGACGGCGAGCGAGTACGGTCCACGGCCCGTCTGGATCTCCGTATCGAAAGTGCCGGCGACCGGGTCGTACACGTAGATGGCACGCGCATCGAAGCAGATGACGAACACGCGCCGCGCAAGGTGGCCGTGGGTGTCGATGACGGACCCCAGGACGACGCGCGACGCCCCGGTTGCTACGGGAATCGAGTCGTAAAAGCTCGGTAGATCGTCCGTTGGGACACCGATCTGCTCCGGCGTCGCCCCGCTTTCCGGCACCGGCCGATTCGGCTGGGTGCGGCCGACGAGGAGCGTCGGGGGCTCTCGGTTCGCGACGTAGACGGGCAGCGGGATCGAGGCGCACTGAGTGAAACACGCGGTGAGATTCGCCGGCGACGAAACGCCGGCATCGGTCGTGAGCCCGCCGTCCACGCCGGTTCCGCCATCGACGCCGGTCGTGGCGCCCCGGCATGCCGCCTCGCACGCCGCACGAGCGTCATCGTCGACGGCTATACCGCGAGAGTCGAACCCTTGCGAGTTCGTGCTGATCGGAGTGCTCGTCGCCGCTTCGATGAAGGGCCTATCGTAGAGCGCACCGTTCGGGCTCGCAGCGGCGTATCCGAAATAGCGAACGAGCTGAACCTGCGCGGCATTGCTGAACGTCAGCAGGAACCCCGGTTGATAAGGAATTCGCGGGGCGACGTAGCCGATCGACGGATCGTTCTCCAGCAGAGCCGGGACCGGAATCGCGGTGATGTCCATCGCCCCGATCGGCAGAGGCACGCCAGAGGGCAAGTCGCTCAGGACGTACTCGAGCTCGGGACCCGCGGGGGCGCCGTCCTCGGGAACCCAGTGATTGACGAAGAGCGCGAGCTGTCCGGTGGTCTGGTGCGTGGTGATCAACGCCTGGCCGGCCCCGTCGATCGCGATCCCGTAGGGCTCCGGAGGTAGCACCTCGTCGTTCGAGTTGACCTCGGTCGGTTCTGTGCCGCGGCGGTGATTGGCGTCGCAGATGCCATCGGCACCCTGCCCGCAGTGCAAGAGTCCGGCGTTCGGTTCCGCCGCACTCGCGGTGTCGTCCACGTCAATCCAGTTCACGGCCGCGTCGCCGCGCGCCGCGACGAAGATGCGAGCGCCGTCGTCGCTCGGAGTCCGACTGTAAACGAGGTCCGTCGCGAAAGCCCCGATGGAGACGCTGTCCGCCAGATACGGCGCCGAATCGATGTAGTTGCACCGCCCTGGAACGAGCAGCGCTGCCGCCGCGGACTGCTCCCCGACGGACCCGCAGGGGACGGGATTACTGGCGTCCACGCACCAGTGGCTCGGCGCCTGATTCGTGCTCGAGACCGCGAGATCGCAGCTCTGCCCGGTCGCGCAATCGGCATCGGCGTTGCAGTACTTCGGGACGATCTTCCGCAGTGCGACGAGGTCGTAGGCCTGAAGCGTCCCCGCGTTGAACTGAAGGTCGAAGTCGCTGTTCGCGACATACATCCAGCGGGGCTCGTCGGACTCCGGGGCGGGCTCGTTCACCGAGGGCGACAGGGCGATACCGACCGGAAAATAGATTCGGCCGATCGGGGGCGGCCGTCCGTTGTCGGCTGGGTAACAACCGATGGCTCCGGCGAGCGCCGGCACCGCAGCCAACGCCGCGGCGGCGCTGCGTCCGCGCCGCGGACCAATCCAAGAACGCTGCAAGGTCAAGTCGCCCGGCGTTCTAAATCAGCGCGCCGGATTCGGCTAGCGTTCTTCCCGCAGCCGGAGCGACCGTTTCGCGTGCCCTCCCCCATGGGGTGAAGCGAAATGCAGCGTCGACCCAGGCAATCTCCGGCTGACCGGGCTCACCAGGCCCTCGGCAGGGGCCGATTGCCCCGAACGCCTGTTCCGAAGCGTGCCCTTTACGACAACTCGCTCAGCCGAGATCCAGGATGGTAATGCCCCGCTCGACGTCGTCCTGGTCGTCCGGCTCCTCCGGGGGACGCCGAGCCGGCTGGTAGATCTCCAGGGGCAGCTCAAGCCTTGGCTGCTGACGGTCCTGTCGCCGCTTCTCCTGCTCTTCGCGCTGCCGGATCTGCTCGATGATGAACGGGGGTAGCATGGGCGCTCCGAATGGTCTCCCTGGGCAAGACCTATCCCGGACTTCTACGACATAACTTAGTTGTTCGTTCTATGCGGTCAAGTCGACCCGGGGCAAAGTTGATGCGTCTTGCCTCGGTAGCCACCCGGTCACTCTTTGCTCGTGGCTGGTCAACTATTTCCCGAATACCTCTCGTGGCGGTGAAGGCAAGGATTATTCAGCCGCTGTCCGCACGTAGGACGCACCGCGTTGCCTGGGCATCCCGCGTCAGCCGATGCCGGCTTCGGCGAGTCGTAGAGTGCAGCCTGGCTCTTTGCTGCGTGCTTTACGCGCTCCCGGCGCATGCGTCGTTCGCCTATAAGGACGCTACGTGGGAGGGCACGAGCCAGTTCCTGGCGATGGCGCGTGCCCGGCTTGGAAGCGAGCGGGTTCGCGCAGTCGCGACGCTGCCGTGGGATGAAATTCAGCCGGCGGACGGCGTGCTGATCCTGCACCCCGAACGGGAGCCCGACTATCGCGACGTCGCCGCCTTTCTCGGGGCTGGTGGCCGATTGGGCGTCATCGACGACTACGGCAAGGGCGACGAGCTGCTCCGTCGCTTCCGGATCCACCGCGTCCGGGCGCCTGCAAACCCCAAAGAGCCGCTGCGCGACAACCCGAACCTGCCGATCGCCGTCCCTGCCGTGACGACGGATGGCCGGACGCATCCGCTGGTCGCCGGCGTCGAACGAGTCGTAACGAACCACCCCACGGGACTCGAAACCGACCCGAAGCTCGATCTCACCACGGTTCTCGAGCTACCCGCGGTAGGGGAACCACCGACGCCTCTGGCCCTGATCGGCGTCATTGGAGACACGCTTCGTTGCGGGTTGGTTTCCGACGGCTTCGGTGCCGTTTCCGCGGCACCGCGGGCCGTCGACGCGCGATGTGGGCGCCTGTTCGCGATGGGAGATCCCTCCGCCTTCATCAATCTGATGCTGCGGTATCCAGGCAACCGGACGTTCGCCGAGAAGCTCATCGACTATCTGGTGGCCGATGACTCGTGGGGACACCGCGGTGGTGTACTCTATCTGGTTGCAAACGATTTCGCCGAGCGCGGCAGTTTTGGCAAGCAGGACGGGCTCTCGAACGCGATCGATGAGCGGCTGGAGGCGCTCGCGCGCCTCGTAGCCGATACTCGCCGGGATGGACTTCCGGGTCCGCTTGCACTGGCGCTGGGCGCGCTCGTCGCGGCCGGCGCGTCGCTTTGGGGGGTCGGAGCCGCCACGCGACGGTACCGTCGCGCGCTCCCTCGCTACGCCCGCGCCACGCCCCTGGTCGCGCAGGGGGGACTCGCCGGGCGCGCGGCGGTGCTCGCCGCGGATACGACACATCGGGCGCTCACGGTACTCGAACTGAAGGCGGCCCTCGAAGAGTCGCTTCGCGAGCGGACGGGCATCCGGGGGGATCCATCGTCGACCTGGTCGAAGAGATCGATCGACAATCCGCCCTGAGTCGGCGAAATTCCGTGGCATTGAGAGACATCGTGCGAGAAATGACGCGAGCGGAAGCCGCGGTGGCGAAGACCGAGAGCATCGGGGTCTCGGAGCCGTCGCTTCGGCGGATGCACGAAACCATGCTCGTGGTCCTCTCGGAGCTGGAAGAGCATAGGCCGGGAAACCCGTGACGCACGCCGTACAGGTCAACGAGATCGAGGCCGCGCGGGAACGCCTGGCCACCGTACGCACCGAAGTCAGCCGTGTGTTCATCGGGGACGGCGCCGCCGTCGAGCTGATGCTGGTGGCGCTCCTCGCGCGAGGCCACGTTCTGCTCGAGGGCGTCCCCGGCGTCGCCAAGACCACGCTGGTGAAGGCGTTCGGGGCAACGCTCGGGTGCAGTATCCGCCGGATCCAGTTCACGCCGGATCTGCTGCCGGCGGACATCACCGGGACGTACGTGCTCAATCCGCGAGACGGCTCTTTTTCTCTGCGTTCCGGACCCATCTTCGCGAACGTCGTGCTTGCGGACGAGATCAATCGCGCTCCGGCCAAGACTCAGTCGGCGCTCCTCGAGGCGATGCAAGAGCGCCAGGTGACCATCGAGGGGGACCGCTACGAGCTGCCGAACCCGTTCCTGGTTCTCGCGACACAAAACCCAATCGATCTCGAGGGAACGTACGCGCTCCCGGAGGCGCAGATCGACCGATTCCTCGTGCGTGTGCGGATGGGCTACCCCTCGCAGCGCGACGAGGTGGTCATGCTTCGAACGCACGGCGTCGTCGCACCCGAACCGACGACCGTGATCTCGGTCACGGATGTCTTACAGATCCAGTCCATCGCCGCGCGCGTCCACGTCGAGGAGGATCTCCGAGAGTACGCCGTGGCCTTGTCGACGTACACACGCGGTCACCCGAAGGTCGTGCTCGGGGCATCGCCTCGCGCGACCCTGAGCCTGGTGAGGGCCGCAAAGGCGAACGCGGTCGTGTCGGGACGTCCCTACGTGACGCCGGACGACATCCGGACCGTCGCCGAGCCCGTTCTCGCGCATCGACTCGTGCTCGTCCCTGAGCTCGAGGGCGACATGAACGCCCGGTCATCGATCGTCGACGAGGCTCTGTCGAAGGTCGGCTATCGACGCGCCGTGCGCCCGGTGTAGCGTCCCAACGTGAACTCCTCGCTCGATATCACCCCGGACGAGTTCGCGAACGCCGTGATCGACTCCGGGCTCCGGCGCGCGTGCTTCGTCTATTCCGCAGAGCGTCGAACGTTGCTCGCGTCGCACCCGTCGCTCGACGGGCTCGCGCGCGCCATCACCGGAGAACCCGACTTCACGGAACACGAGGCGCTCTTCTTCGAAGTTGGTCCCCGCACGTCGACGCTCCTTTCGGCGGTCTTGCATCGCACGATCCGCGGTCAGGGAGCTGGCGGCGTGCGGCACTGGTCGTACGCGACGTTCGGCGACATGGTCCGCGACGGGCTCCGCCTTTCACGCGGGATGGGCAGAAAGAATGCGCTCGCGGGGCTCTATTGGGGCGGCGGCAAAGGCGTCATCGCGCGCCAGAAGGGAGAGCGGCATCGAGACGAGGCGTACCGGCAAGCACTCTATGAAGAGTATGGACGGTTCATCACGTCGCTCCGCGGTTGCTACGTGACGGCCGAGGACGTCGGGACGACCCCCGGTGACATGGCGTCGATCTTCCGCACGACGCGCTTCGTGACGTGCATCCCTCCGGAGATGGGCGGGTCCGGAAATCCGTCGCCGTTCACGGCCCGCGGGGTCATCTGCGCACTGGAGGCTGCGTTCGACCATCTCGGCGACGGGGCACTCGAGGGCAAGACGATCGCGATGCAGGGCGCTGGAAACGTCGGGGCGTCGATGATTCACGAGCTCGTCGGGCGCCGCGTGGCGCGCATCGTGGCAACGGACACGAGTGCGGACCTCTGCAAGGACCTAGCCGTCCGGTTCGCGGACACGCAGGTCGAGGTGCGACACGCCACACCCGCCGATGCTTCGATCTTCGACGAACGGTGCGATGCATTCATACCGAACGCGCTTGGCGCCATCTTGAACCCGGACACGATCCCCCGGCTGAAATGTCGCGTCGTGTGCGGCGCCGCGAACAACCAGCTCGCGGACGACCGTCGCGATGGCCGGGCCCTCGACGCGCGCGGCATTCTTTACGTCCCCGACTTCGTCGCGAACCGGATGGGCATCGTCAATTGCGCGAACGAGCAGTACGGCGTGTTCCCGGACGATCCGAGCATCGTCCGCCACTTCGGCCGCGTGTGGGAAAACGCGGTGTACGTCGTGACGCGGAAGATCTTCGACCGCGCCCGAACCGAAGGGGTGACCACGACGGAAGCGGCGAATGGACTCGCCGATGCCCTCTCGCTCGAGCCGCATCCCATCTTCCCTCATCGAGGGCGCGAGATCGTCGCCGCCTTGACCGGAGAAGGCTGGCACGAAAGGTTCCGCCCCTAGCCGATGCAGCTCTATCCGACGTCCAACGCCGTTCACGTCGCCATCACCGCCATTGCCGTCATGGGAGTCGGCGTCGCGTCGACGGAGCCGGCTATCGTGGCGTGGGGCGGCGCGATGCTCGTCGGGCTTGCGGTCGCCCGCGCCGTGACTCTCCTCGGCATCTTGCGAGTTCGCGCCGCCGGGTTCGAAATGGTTTGGCGCGAGGCAGGGCGCACGAAGGACGCGCTGCGCGGCGAAAGCGTCGAACTCGCAGCGGAGGTTCGAAACCGGGACACGCGCGCCGCGCGGTACGTCGCGCTCCGGGCAATCGCGTCGCCGGAGCTCGAAGTCGACATTACCCCCTCGTCGGGCGAGGTTCCGGCCGCTGGACGGATGAGCGTCACGGTGCGAGTCCGGGCGCGCCGCGTGGGCCGGCACGGGCTCTACGGGCTGTCGCTCGAGGTGCGCGGGAGCCCAGGGCTGTTCGAGATTCCTCTCACCTTCGCGAATCCGTTCGGCATCGAGGTCCTGCCATCGACTTACCGCATGCTGTTACGCTCGGCGCGCGGCGGACGGAGCCGCATGCTCGCCGAGGCGGGTCGCCCCGGGCCATTCTCCGGCGACGGGTACGAGCTGCGCGAGATCCGCGAGCACCGTTCGGGCGATCCTTTGAAGCGCGTCGCATGGAAAGCCTCCGCGCGGCGCGGAAAACTGCTCGTCCGCGACTACGAACAAGAAGAGCGAGACGTCGTATGGCTCGTCGTCGATGGGTCCGTCGAGCTCTGGGCGGGCGTACCCGGGCGCGCGCCGCTAGATCATGCTATCGATCAAGCAACCGCTGTCGCCGACGCGCACCTGAGACGGGGCGATCACGTCGGATTGCTCGTCTGCGGTTCGCGAGTGCTCGCCCGCGTGGCGCCGTCACACGGCCCGGCCCAGGGCGCCGGGATCGCGCGAACCCTCGTCGCCGCGACATCGACGCTCGCGGCCGATCGCAGCGGCCTCGACGAGGACGAGGTCGCCGATCGCGTACTGGAGCACCTGAAGCCCCTGGACCCCCTCGCGGTCGCCGGTCTCCTCCGAGGCGATCGACGCGAGCTCGCCGAACGTGCGCTCCAGGCCGTACGGCGCGCGCCATTCCCGATCCGTGACGTGCACGGCGTCGACTCGACCGATCGAACCCTGCGCGGATATCTCTCGGCGTTCGGCATACCCTCCCCGCCGCGGCTCGAACCCGATCGTCCCCGCACCGACGAGGTGCTCGCTTCCGTTCTCGGCGAGCTTTCGCTGGGACACCCTCATCCGAGCCTCGTTTATGTGTGGTCGCCGGCGCCGGACCCCATCAAGCGACCGGGGCTGGTGGACGCCCTCCGGAAGCTCGGACGCCGGAAATTCGACTTTCGATGGGTGCGACTCGAACTCGAAGAGGGGATCCCGCGGACGGGGGGCACGGTTCCCGATGTGGTCGGGCATGCGGTGGCGCTCCGCGCGCGAACGAGTGAAACTGTCGGCGAAAGAACGCTGCGAAAGATGGGGATCACGGTCGAACGGGTGCGACCCCGCGTGCAGCTTCGAGCGAGCTTGCCTCCCCCCGCCCCGCGTTCGGGGGACGCGAGCCGTGAGTAACGACGGTTCTCCACGCGAGCTTCTGGCCCGCCACGGGCTCTCCCCGAAGCACTCGTTTGGACAGAATTTCCTCGCTGACCCGGCCGTCGCTGCGCGAATCGCGATGGCTGCCACGACGCCCGCCGCAGGCACGGTCGTCGAGATCGGCGCAGGGCTCGGCGCGCTGACGCGTCCGCTGCTGGCGCGTGCCGCACGGGTCGTCGCGATCGAACGTGATCGCGATCTCGTGCCCGCGCTCCACCAGGATTTCGAATCGCAGATCGCGGAACGCCGGCTCAAGGTGCTCGAAGCCGATGCGAAAGGCGTCGACTACGCCTCTCTCCTGTCGGATGGCCCATCCCCCCGGGTGATCGCAGGAAACCTCCCCTATCAGATCACGGGTCCGCTACTCGAACTGACCGTCGCCCTGGCTGAAACGGTCGATCGGGTCGTCTACATGGTGCAGCTCGAGGTGGCCAACCGGCTCACGGCCGCTCCATCCGAGTCGGCATACGGGGCGCTGACGGTGTTCGTGAGCGCGGCGTTCCAGGTCTCCCGGGCCTTCGTAGTGCGGCGTGGCGCATTTTATCCGCAACCAAATGTGGACTCCGCCGTGGTCGTCCTCGAACCGAAGCGGCCGCGCCTGACGGCGGAGACGCCCATTTTTCGCGAAGTGGTGAAGTCTGCGTTCGGCCAGCGCCGAAAGACGCTCCGGAACGCGTGGCGCGGCCTCGCTGGGCTGGACGCGGACGCCCTCGCGCGGGCAGCAGGGCGCGCAGGGATCGGGCTCGATGCCCGCGGGGAAACCCTCGACGTCGCCGCGTTCGCGCGCATGGCCGTGGAGATTGCGACATCGCGACAATGACGGCCTCCTTGAAGCGACACGCGTGGACCCTGTTGTTGCTCGGCGCCGCACTCGGCTGTCAGCCCGAGCGACCGGAACCGTTCGTGAAGAGCGCAAAGTTCGGCGTGTTCTTCGGCGGACAGATCGAGGAACGACGCGAGATTCCATTCGAACTCGACGAGACGAAGCAGACGCAGGGATTTCGCGTCGAGTTCTCGGAACCAGTCGCGTCGGACACATCCATCGAGTGGCGCCTCGATGAACCGAAGGTCGAACGCCGGCGCCGGAAAAAGTCCCCGAAGAACGCGCCGGCCGCAGAGGGCCCTTCGACAACGCGCCCGCTCGGAGGCAGTGACGTCGCTCGGAGGGGCGAGACGCACTTCGATCGAACGACGCCCTTCGACCCCGGTGATCCGCTCGGGTTATGGAACGTGCGCGTCGTCGTGAAGGGGAAGGTCGTCATCGACCGGCCCTTCGAGGTCTTCGACGCGGAAGAGCGCGAGCGCCTGGCCGCGCACTCGGACGGCGGCTCGTGAGCCGTTCGCTACTCGGATTCCTGCCCGAGGACGTCCTTGACGATCTCCTCGGGCGCCGCGAGCGCCTCGTGAACAGTGTGCACGGTCGGCGGCGGAGGATCTCCGTATAGGGTCAGGCGGGCCGCGGCCCAGAGCTCCTTCCGGAGCTGCTCGAGGTAGGCGCTCGACCCAGGCTCGCTCGCATACCGTTCGAGCGCCTCATCCGCGTCCTTGAGATCGAGCCGCGCCTGAACGGGGTCGATCTCCTCTTTTCGCTTCATGTGGTCGGTCAGCAGCGTCGCGCGATCTCCGAAGACCTCTACGAAGCCGGGGCCCACCACGATCCGTACCTCGGCGCCGTCTTTGGTGAAGGCGACGATGCCCGTCTTGAGGGCTGCAAGCAACGGACGATGCCCCGGGAGTACACCGAACTCACCGTCGACGCTCGGCGCGGTGAGCGACTGCACGCGCTCGTGCAACGCCACGCCGTCCGGTGTGACGATCTCGAGTTCGATGGCGCCATCGGCCATGGCTCAGGATGCTTCCTTCAGCTTCTGTGCGGCCGCCTTGACGTCGTCGATCCCGCCCTTCAGGTAGAATGCCTGCTCGGGAAGGTCGTCGTACGCGCCCGAAAGGATCTCCTTGAAGGCGGCGATCGTGTCCTTCAGCGGCACGTACTTCCCCTGGAGGCCAGTGAACTGCGCAGCGACGAAGAACGGCTGCGAAAGGAACTTCTGGATTCGTCGCGCACGCGCGACGATCTGCCGGTCTTCCTCCGACAGCTCGTCCATGCCGAGAATGGCGATGATGTCTTGCAGATCCTTGTAACGCTGCAGGGTCTGCTGCACGCCACGTGCGACCTGATAGTGCTCCTCGCCGATGATCTGCGGGTCCAGCATCGTGCTCGTCGAGTCGAGCGGATCGACCGCCGGGTAGATGCCGATCTCGGCGATGGCGCGCGACAGGACGGTCGTCGCGTCGAGATGCGCGAATGTCGTGGCCGGCGCTGGGTCCGTCAGGTCGTCTGCGGGGACGTAAATCGCCTGTACACTCGTGATCGATCCCTTCTTCGTCGAGGTGATCCGCTCCTGGAGCGCGCCCATCTCCGTCGCTAGAGTCGGCTGATAACCGACGGCGCTCGGCATGCGCCCGAGGAGAGCGCTCACTTCGCTGCCCGCCTGCGTGAAGCGGAAGATGTTGTCGACGAACAGGAGGACGTCCTGGCCCTCCTCGTCCCGGAAGTACTCGGCGCAGGTCAGCGCCGAAAGCGCCACTCGCGCGCGGGCGCCGGGGGGTTCGTTCATCTGCCCGTACACGAGCGCCGTCTTGCTGAGCACCGTCGCGCCGGATTCGAGCTTGGACTCCTGCATCTCCATGTAGAGATCGTTGCCCTCGCGAGTTCGCTCGCCGACGCCGGCGAAACAGCTGACACCGCCGTGGGCTTTCGCCACGTTGTTGATGAGCTCCATGATGAGCACCGTCTTGCCCACGCCGGCCCCACCGAACAAGCCGATCTTGCCGCCCTTGCGGTAAGGCGCGAGAAGATCGATCACCTTGATGCCGGTCTCGAAGATCTCGATCGTCGTCGCTTGGTCGACGAACGCAGGCGCGGGACGGTGAATGGGCGACGCCCTCTTCGCGCCGACGGGTCCCCGTTCGTCCACCGGTTGCCCGACGACATTGAGGATGCGGCCGAGCGTCTCGGGGCCGACGGGCATGAGAATCGGACTACCCGTGTCCCTGACCTGCGCACCTCGAACTAACCCTTCGCTCGAGTCCATCGCGATGGCCCGAACGACCGACTCGCCGAGGTGTTGCGCAACCTCCAGCACGAGATTGTCCGGCTCCGTCGAGATGTTCGGATTCGAGACCGTCAGAGCGTTCAGGATGAACGGCAGCTTGCCCGGGGGGAACTCCACGTCCACGACGGGACCGATGACCTGGGTGATTTTTCCGGTCGCGCCGCCCGTGCTGGGGCCTGCTTTGCTGATTTCCACCATCGTCGCTTCGCCTCGATCTGAGCGGATTCGAATCTTTTTCGGGACACGGCCTGCCGCCGTTGAGCTCGCGCGGCGTCTATCACGACGCCCGTAGCCTGCCAATGGGCACGGAACGCGCGTCCACCACAGCCAGCCAATCGCCGGGCCTCGCCTAACTTCAGCGGGTCAGTCCCCGAAGAGCGCGAGCTGCCCGGATCGAATGGGCGCCTCGAGCGGGGGCTGCGGCGTTTGGTGCCGGGTGAGGCCGAGGCGCTTCACGGTAGCTTCGAACAGCGCGTGAATCGCATTCGCGTACGCTCCCTCCCCGGTCATCCTCGATCCGAAACCGGGATCGTTCAACCGACCTCCTCGAACCTCCCTCGTCCGCGCGAGCACGCGGTCGGCGGCGAGGGGCACCGCTTCCCGCAACCGGTTCTCGAAAACGTGCCGGACGTTGCCGGGCAACCGGAGCAAGATCATCCCAGCCGAGGTTGCTCCGGCGTCGGCGGCGGCCTTCAGCACCGTGGCCATATCGCGGTCGGACAACCCTGGAATGACCGGGGCGACATTCACCGAAACCCCGATTCCGGCGCTCGCGAGGCGTTCGATGGTCAGCAGGCGCCGTCGCGGAGTCGCCACGCCGGGCTCCATCGCTCGAGCCAGCCGCTCGTCCCAGAACGGAACGCTGATTGCCACGCTGACCAGGCGCTGGTCGCGCAACCGTCCGAGCACGTCCAGATCCCGCTCGATGAGGGGCGCTTTGGTAATTACATGGACCGGATTCGCCGCCTCCGCGCACACGGCGAGACATTGGCGTGTAAGCTCGTAGGTCGCCTCGAGCGGCTGGTAACAATCCGTGTTCCCGCTGAAGACGATCGTCTCCCGCTTCCATCCGCGCCGCGCGAGAGCCACGCGAAGGAGGTCGGGCGCGCGCCGCTTCACGACGATCTTCCGCTCGAAGTCGGTCCCGGCGCCGAACCCCAGATACTCGTGGCTGGGACGCGCGTAGCAGTAAGCGCAGCCGTGATAGCAGCCGCGATACGGGTTCACGCTGAAGCGAAACCCGAGATCCGGACTGTCATTTTTCGAAAGAATGCTCTTCGTGTCGTCCTCGTAGACCTCGAGAGGGCTGGCGGGCGGATCGCCGAGATACTCGACGTGAGTGGACTCCCAGGGGGAGCGCGGGTTTCTCTCTGGCAGCGCGTGCATGGGGGCAGCATACTATTCCCATGTTCAGTGTCCAGACGGCGAACCCTGGCGCGGCACGGTCGGATGAGAACCTTCGCCACCGCTCGGCGCGAGAAACCATCCGGGGCTATAGATACCGGCTGTGATCGCCGACGAGACCATCGAGAGGGTGCGGCGAGAAGCGCGCATCGTCACCATCGTCGGGGAGCGAGTGAAGCTCACGCTCCGGGGGCGCTCGTACGTGGGACTGTGCCCGTTTCACAAGGAGAAGACCCCGAGCTTCCATGTGAACGAAGAGCGTGGCTTCTATCACTGCTTCGGTTGCTCGACATCGGGCGACTCGATCAAGTTCCTCCGCGAGCTCGACGGGCTTTCGTTCGTCGATGCGATCCGGCAGATCGCAGAACGCCAGGGGATCGAGATCGTGGAGACAGGCTCGGACGCCGAGATCCGCGAACAGTCCGAGGCGCGGCGTCGCCGCGAAGAGCTGTACGCGGCAGGGGATGCCGCCGCCGCGTACTTCGAACGGATGCTCGCGAGTCATCCGCTCGCGCGCTTCGCCGTCGCGGAGCTCGAACGGCGCGGGCTCGATCCGAGGGTGAAGAGCGGCCCCATCGGCGGACGCGCTCGGCAGTTTTCGAGTCGGCTACGCACCTTACGGCTGGGACACGCTCGTCACTCATCTTCGAGACAGCGGTTCGTCCGTCCGCGCGGCGGAGGCGGTCGGGCTCCTAGTGCCTCGAAAAAGGGGGCCCGGTCACTACGATCGGTTCCGCCACCGCTTGATGTTCGCGATCGTAGATCTCGACGGCAAAATCGTCGGATTCAGCGGACGCGCCTTGCCGGAGCCGAGTGACGACGATCGCGCCGCCACGGGAGTCGAGGCGATGGGAACCAGCGGTGATCCTCCCGCGAAGTATTTGAACTCGCCGGAATCGCCTGTCTACAAGAAGCGTGAGGCTGTGTTCGGACTCTTCCAGGCCCGGCAAGGGGTGCGGCGTGAAGACCGTACGATCCTCGTCGAGGGCAACTTCGACGTGGTGAGTCTCCACGCGCGCGGCGTGACGAACGTCGTCGCGCCACTCGGCACGGCCTTCACACCGGAGCAGGCGCGGCTCATCCGACGTTATTCGGCGAACGTCACGCTCTTCTTCGACGGGGACAGTGCGGGTCGCCGCGCCGTCCGCGCCGCGCGCGACGCGTGCCGAGACGCAGGGCTCGTGGCCAACGTCGCGACACCGCCCGATGGACGCGACCCTGACGACATCGCTCGTGAGAGCGGCGCGGAAGGCGTGCAGCGCTACGTCAAGAATGCCCAGAATCTCCTGTCGCACCTCATCGATGAGCTGCTCGATCCGAGTTTCGCCGCGAACGATGCGCACGCGCTCTCGGCGCGCATTCACGCCGTCGCGGATCTCGATCAAATCGGAAGACGATCCGACGGTGCGTGCGGTGGCCGAGCGCCACGCGGACGCCGCCGCAGCGCGACTCAGCAACGGCGACGCCCGGAGCTTCCGCGCCCTGGCGTCGGTCGTCCAACGGGCCGCGGCGGGCGCCGGCGGCCCCCCGGAGAGCGCCGTGCCAGCCCCGCCAGACCGGGCTCGGTCGCGCGAGCGCCGCCGCGACATCGGCTTCGAGATCTTCGGCGCTACCCTGGATTTTCCGGAGCTCCTCGATTCAGCCGAAATCCTGGACACCATCGGCGCTGTGGACGGCGAGGCCGCGCTGGCGGTCGCCGCAGTGCGTCAAAACCCGCTCCTCGTACGAGACCCCGAACAACTGCTTGCTAAGCTGCCAAGGTCGATCCATCCATTCGCGGCTGCGCGGCTTGCTGTGCCCCGGCACCAGACGGTGGACGACGCGAAAGCCGAGCTATTGGGAAATGTCGAGAAGTTGAAACGCTTGGAGCTTTCGCGTCACAAGTCCGAAGTCATTGAGGAGCTCGCACGCGTGCAGGCGTCGGGCGATTTCGATCGCGAGATGGCGTTGCTCGGTGAGCAAGCACGCCGCGCCCGCGAACGACACGGGCTCTAGAGCCCAAACAATCGAGAGAGAGGTACGCGGTGGTAGTCAAGAAGTCGGACCGCACGGTGAAGAATGGTCATGGTGTCCCGAAGAAGGGCCCAGCTGACAAGCCCACCGAAAAGAGTCCAGCGGCTGCCAAGCCGAAACAATCCGCAGCAACGGCTGCACCCGTCGCAAAAGCGAAGACCAACGGAGCCGCGACGCCGGCCGTCAAAGCCGCGACCTCAGCGGCCGCGAAGACGGCCGACAAGGGCAAGAGCAACGCGGCCGCGAAATCGGCAAAGAAGCATGCCCACGGCTCCGACGCGCCGCCGCCGAAAGCCGGCAAGGGGAAAGCCGCACCGCGCGACGAGGACGACGACGACGACGAGCCGGCAAGCGAGCGACCAGGGACACCTCCCAAGAAGAAGGGCGCCAAGGGGAAGGAGGTCGACGACCTCATCACGCTCGGCAAGAGCAAGGGCTTCCTCACGTACGCCGAGGTCAACGAAGCGTTACCTGGAGACGACGTCGACCCCGACCAGATGGACGACGTCCTCAACGTGCTCGACAACGAGGACATTGAGATCGTCGACGACGCGGCGAATCTGAAGATCGCCCCTGCGAAGCGCATGGCGGACGACGAGACTGCGGCGCGAGGCAAGGCGAACAACGACGGCGACGCGGCCCCGTCCACGCCGCAAGCGAAGGGCGCCGACGCGGAAGAGGGTTACTACGGCCGGAGCAACGATCCGGTTCGGATGTACCTCCGCAAGATGGGGAGCGTTGCGCTCCTCACTCGTGAAGGCGAGGTCGAGATCGCGAAGCGCATCGAGGAGGGGGAGAACGAGGTCCTCGCATCCATCCTGAATAGCCCCATTGCCGTGCGAGAAATCATCGACATCGGCGAGCGACTGCGGAACCACAAGATCCGCGTCAAGGATATCGTTCGCGACGCGGAGGACGAGGAGCACGAGTTCGACGAGGAAGAGGCGGATCGACGGATCATCCGGCTCATCGATCGCGTGAAGCGCCTCGACAAGAAGAACGCGGACCTCGCGGAAGAACGCCGCACCGCGATCGACGCTCGGAAGAAACTCATCGACAAGGAAGTCGCCGAGACCAAGGGCGAACTCGTCAAGACGCTCCAGGAGATGCGCCTCAACAAGAAGACGATCGACAAGATCGTCCAGAAGCTCAAGAACATCATCCAGAAGGTTCAGCGCGCGGAATCGAAGGCCGTCGACCTGGAGAAGCAAGCCGGAGCGACGAAAGCCCAGCTCCGCAAGATGGTTCGCGAAGCCAAGGACAACGAAGAGGCTGCCGCCGAACTCGCGAACCGTCTCGGGATGGACGCATCGGAGATCCTCGACATCGACGAGACGCTGAAGGACGCCCAGCGCGGGGTGAAGAAGGTCGAGGAAGAGCTCAAGATCGATATCGACGAGATCAACCGCACCTACGACGCCATCCAGCACGGCGAACGCAAGGCCGAACGCGCAAAGGCGGAACTGGTGGAGGCTAACCTCCGCCTCGTGGTCTCAATCGCGAAGAAGTACACGAACCGCGGGCTACAATTCCTGGATCTCATCCAGGAGGGCAACATCGGCCTCATGAAGGCCGTGGACAAGTTCGAGTACAAGCGCGGCTACAAGTTCAGCACCTACGCGACCTGGTGGATCCGTCAGGCCATCACCCGCGCAATCGCCGATCAGGCGCGCACCATCCGCATTCCGGTGCACATGATCGAGACGATCAACAAGCTCATCCGCACCTCGCGCTACCTGGTTCAGGAATACGGACGCGAACCGACGCCCGAGGAGATCGCCGAGAAGATGGAACTTCCGCTCGACAAGGTGCGTAAGGTCCTGAAGATCGCCAAAGAACCGATCAGCCTCGAGACGCCCATCGGTGAAGAGGAGGACAGCCATCTGGGAGACTTCATCGAGGACAAGAGCGTGATCAGTCCGGCCGACGCCGTCATCAACATGAACCTCTCCGAACAGACGCGGAAGGTCTTGAAGACGCTGACGCCGCGCGAGGAGAAGGTTCTTCGCATGCGCTTCGGCATCGGTGAGAAGAGTGATCACACGCTCGAAGAGGTCGGGCAGGACTTCGAGGTCACTCGCGAGCGCATTCGTCAGATCGAAGCGAAGGCGCTCCGCAAACTCCGCCACCCGAGCCGCTCGAAGCAGCTGAAGAGCTTCATCGAAAGCTGAGTCACCGAGGCCCGCTTGCTTCGAGCACGGGGCATCTCGGCGCTCTCGGTCCTCGGCGTACGTTCGTACGGCTGCGCCGCCTTACTCGCCGAGATGCCCCCGCGGTCTTCGCGATTGGACCTCGGTGTGTCGCTTTGGTCTTCGAACCCGGGGCCTTCGTACGCTCCCGCGCCTCGCCCGATCCGCGCCCTCACTGCTCGCTGTCGTCCCAGGGCGCGCCGAGCCGCTTGAGCGCCGCCTTGGCCTCGTCCCGGAACGGCGAGTTCGCGGGACCGGTCTTCAAGAACGCCTGCCAGTGCGGTATGGCTGCCGGCGTCATTCCCAGGCTCACCGCCGCCAAGCGGTGTGCTTCGAAGAGCCAGGGTGCGCTGAGGTTCTGCGCCGCGGCGAGCTCGATCGCCTTCTTCAACTGTTCGGCGGCCTGGCCATTTTGCGAGCGCAGGCTGAGCATCTTTCCGTAATTGAATCGCCACGTCGCTTCGTTCGGGTTTGCGGCAAGGGCCTTCTGCCACTCCGCGAGCGCAAGATCCTCCTTTCCGAGATCGTCGTACGCGCGGGCCAGATCCGCGTGGGCCTCGAACCGCGAGGGACGGAGTTCGAGAGCCTTCTTCAGATCCTCCACTGCGTCTTTCGCCCGCGTCTCGCGAACGCGTAACACGCCGCGCTGCCAGTAGGCATCGGCCAGACCCTGATCCAGTTCGAGCGCTCGTTTGAGTGCAACCGAGGCCTCCCCGATGTCACCCCCCTCGTTCGATGCCCATCCGACGTAGAGCTGGTATTCCGCGTGGTTCGGATCGATCTGAATCGCGCGCTCGAACTCCTTGATGGAATCCTGGAACTCTCGCTTCGCCATGAGCGCTCGGCCCAGACAGAAGTGTGTCTCCGCCGACGCCGGTCGCTGTTCGAGCACCTTCTTGAGGATCTTCTCGGCTTCATCGCCGTCGCCGGCGTCCGCTTTCCCGCAGCCGACCTTGAGCATCAGGTCCGGATCATTCGGAGCTTTCGCGAGCGCGGACTCGTATTCGTGCAGCGCCTCTTCCGTGCGCCCAGATTCCTGGAACAGGACCCCGCGTTCGAGAGCGAGGCCTGGAAAGTCGCGGTCCACCTTGGCCACGGCGTCGAAGATTTCGAGCGCCTTGTCGAACTCGCGCTCCCGAACCAGCGCCGTTCCGACGAGGAACCGTGCTTCGATATCGTCCGGATCGAGCTCGATGGCATGTTCGAAGGCCGTCAGTCCGTCCGCGTAGCGTCCCTGCGTCATTGCCACGTGGCCCAGCGCCTTGTAGAGCGCGGGTGACGCGGGCAAGCGCTTCTGCGCGTCGGAGAGCGTCTCGTTCGCCGCGTCGAGCTTCCCGATCTGGCTCAGCACGCCCGCGAGCGCAATATACGGGAGCACCGCATCCGGCGCGTCCATGCCGTTTGCGATGGACTCTCTGTAGGCCGCCTCCGCTCCCTTGCGGTCGCCCAAAGCCTCCAGAACTCGGCCGTACCAGTAGTCGACCTGCATATCCTTCGGATAATTTTTCCAGAGCTTGACGAGCATGTCGCGCGCCTCTTCGGGGCGCTCCAGTTCGAGACTCGACTTGGCGACCCCGACCTGGGCTACGAGGTCGTCTGGATCTGCCTGCGCTGCGGCCTTGAAGCGGGCAATCGCCTGTGAGTAGCGCCCTGCGCGGAATAGCGTCTCGCCGAGGCCGGCCAATGCCCGGGCGCCCCTCGCATTCGCCTTCATCATGTCCGCGATCTTGATGGCGTCATTGAACGCCTGCTCCGCCTGCGAGACGCGACCGCGATCGAGATGAATCTCGCCCATCAGCGATTCCGCTTCGATCCTCTCCTCGGGACCCGCGTACTCCGGGTGCGACAATATCTCCTCGAGCAGCTTGGTCGACACCGTCTCGTCGCGCTTGGTGCTCCAGCTATTTTCCGCAAGCAGAAGCCGAGCGCCGACGTGATGCGGGCTCGCCGCGATCGTTGCTTCTGCCAGTTTCTGGGCTCCCGGAACGTCACCCCCGAGAAGCGTCGCGCGCGCCAGGCCGTACGACGTCCGCGGGCTCTTCTCGAGCGCGGCCGCCACTTTCCACGCAGCAAGCGCGGCCGGCGCGTCATGGGCCTTGAGCTCGACCTCGCCACGAACGATGGCAACGTCGACATCTCTCGGCATACTCGCCGCGAGGCGCTGGAGAAGCTGCCGCGCCTTCGCGATCTCGCCGTCCACGCCGGCCTTGGCCGCCTGGGCGAGGTCGAGCTTGTCAATGCCATTGGAGTCGGCGATCTCGTCGAGTCCGACCTTTGCGTCGGCGTAGATCTCGCTGCCGCCGCCGAACCTGAGGATCCGAGAAAACCCGACGAAGGAGGTGTATGCGACGAGCGGCTTGTAGCGACGCGCTTGTGTGGCGGCACTCGACACGGCCTTCATCGCCGCATCGGCGTCCGGGTAGGTGTCAGAGGCGAGCGCGCGGTGCACGGCGTCGGCGGCGCCGGCCAGGATTCGCTCGTAGTCGCCTCGACGCAGCTGATCGACGACGAAATACGCTCCGAACGGGCCTAGTGACGGCACGAGCGTCAGCGCGCCTCCGGCAAGCGCAGTAGCCACGATGGTCGCCACGGCAACCCGGAGCCGTTGTTTCCGACGCTTCGATTGAATCTCCGCGACGGCCCCGCCGGGAGCAGCGGCCACGCGCGTTCGCGCAACCGGCTCCGCAGGCGCGTTCTCCTCGCCGGGCAGCCCCGCGAACTCTGCCGCGTCGCCAGGCTCACCCTGAGGGAGGTCGCCCTCGATCGCGACCCCACCGCCGTCGTCTTGAAGGTTGACCTCCCCGTAGGCGACGCCGCCGCCGGCCTTTCGCACGATCTCCTCGACCTGCTGCGGCGGCGCGAACTCGCGACTGTCAGGAGGTACCGATTGTCCGAAACCACCATCCCCGAACGGACCACCGTCCGAAGCTTCGGGGGGCGTCCCGAACGGATCGCCCGCGGGACCCGCGGCCCCGAAATGCTCTGCGCTCGCACTGGCGAAGGCATCCGGTGCGGGTCCCCCGAAGGCATCAGAGTCGCCAAACGGGTCCGGCGCAGCGCCCCCAAACTGGGGCGGCTCGCTGAATGAAACCGGCGGAGCGGCATTGCCGAATGGATCGTCCGAGGAGGGGATCGGCAACCCTGCCGCGTTCGCGGGCAACCCTGCTGCGTTCGCGGGCAATCCTGCTGCGTTCGCAGGCAATCCTACCGCCGCCGGCGACGGTAGATTGCCCCCGACGATCGGCAGATCGAGCTCTCCGAAGCCACCAGCACCGCCTTCTGCTCGAGAGAAGGACGGCAAATCCGCACGAGCGCTGGGGGAGGGTAAATCCGCCCCGGAGCCCAGGGACGGTAAATCCGCTCCCGAGCCCAGCGAGGGTAGGTCGTCGCCGAAACCGCGCGCTTTCACGCCGTCCGCGACCGAAGGCAGGTCGAACGCGTGCGAGGCAGCCGGAAGATCGAACTCGTCCGTCGATCGAGAAGGCGCGCCACGGTGGGGTGCCCCGGACGTGACTGCTGGAAGATCGACGGCTGCGCGGGGAACCGCCGGCAGATCGATATTCCCTGGCCGAGTTCTCGGCGACGTCACTGTGCGGGGCACGGCGGGAAAATCCAGCTCTTCGAAGGGATCCGCTGCGGGTTGCGTCGGCTCCACTTCGGTGAACGGATCGCGCACAGCGGGACGGGGCGTGACAGAGGGAGTCCCCATTGATCGCGTGGGGATGCCCCGGCGCGGCGGCATGGGCGGGGGCGCCGGTGACGGTAGATCGGCCTGATCGAGCGTCGCTGGCCGCGGGACGGTTCTCTTCGCCGGGCCGGGTGCCCGGAGGGCGGGCACGTCCAGCTCACCGAAAGGATCCGCGGCGTCGCGCGGCGCCGCGGGCATCGGCAGATCGACGTTGTCCGGCGGCGGTTCTGGAGCGCGCACGGGCGCTTGAATCCGTGGGGGTGCGACTCCGATCATCGTCCCCTTCATCGCCGGCTTTTTTTTCGGAAGCGGCGGCCTCGCTGGCGGCGTATCGCCCTCGATCCCTCCCAGTGCGGCACCGAGCACCGGACTGGTCGGTGAGGTCCCGCGCGGATCGGCCGGCGGCGGCTCGACCTGGAAACTCGTGCCGCACTTCGGGCAACGCATCTTCAAGCCGCTCGGCGGGACGCGGCGCTCGTCGACCTGATACGGAGCCTTGCACCCCGGGCACTCGACTTTGAACATCGATCGTCACCATTTTAGCAGGTAGCCGCCCAAGTCATCTCCCCAAATCGGAACGAAGGCTCGCGCCCGCCTTTGCATCCATGATAGGCGGATTGGCGATCCATGGCGCTCACGCGGACGTCCGTCGTCGGGGCGGCGCTCGTCGCTGCTGCTGCGGTGTGGGCGACGGTCAGCCTCCGCAGCAGGGAGTTTCGGGTGCCCGAGCACGTACCCGAGGCCAAAAGCCCACAGCCAACCGCGCCTGCGGCCGCGTCGTCGATTCCGGAGCTCGACCCCTCGGCGCTCGGCGTTCCCCTTCCGGCGGGTCGGGCTGTGCCGGACCTTCCGCCGGATGCGCCGGCGCGCGCCTCGTTCGGTGTCGTGCTCATCACGTATCGAGGTGCGGAGTCTGCGCCGCCGGATGCGCGGCCGAAGGACGCAGCGCTGAAGCTCGCGCAGGCGCTGCTGCCCGACGCGAAGCTGAACTTCGACGAGGCAGTAAAGAAGGGGGACACGGGCTCGACCGTCGACGCCGGGATGATACCGAGGGGCGTCCTCGAGCCCGAGGTCGAATACGCACTCTTCACGCTAAAAAAGGGACAAGTCTACGACTCTCCCCTCGACACGCCAAGAGGGTTTTGGATTCTCCGGCGGAATAAGTGAGCGGCTGTCCAGAAAGCGGGCCGGGCTAAACCCCTGGAGCCGTGCACGGCGGAGGTGACTCGATACCCGCCGCGAGTTCGCTGGTCGAAGCGTGCTCGAATCGCATACAGTCGATGCGTGTCGCGTGCGCGCTTTGTCGGGCGCCTCGGGCACCCGCGCGTCGATGTCGTTCTCCCTTCCCCCGAACTCCACTCCGCTCGATCCGCTCGTAAACGAAACCTTGGCCATGCTTCGCCGGGAATGCGAGGCGACCGAAGTCGAGGCGCGGCGAGGAATTCTTCTTCACGAGATCGGCATCCTCGAGGACGCGACCCGGAACGACGGTCAAGCCGCGCGGGATCTCCTCACCGCCGTCAACACGCTCCCCGAATTCCACGAACCACTCGAGCGGCTCGTGGCGGTCATCGAGCGTCGCAAGTCGTACAAGAACCTCGGAAAGCTCGTCGATCGACTGGCCAAGATCGCCGAGTCACCCGAGGAACTCGCGCGCGCGCTGGTCGCGCTTTCAGAACTCCGCGAAGATCATGAAAGCGATCTCGCGGGGTCGCGAGAAGCCCTCGAGCGCGCCACGCAAACCAAGGGGGATGATGTCGATGCCTGGCTGTCGCTGGAACGTCTAGCCGCGCGCGTGGGCGACAGCGAAGTTCGTCGCCGCGCCCTTGCCGCGCGCGCTGATCTCGCGGTGCATCCCGAATGGCGTGCTCTTCTTTCCATCGACGTCGGAAGGCTTCACGCGGAGGCCGGCGACGTCGATGCCGCCATCCGCTCGGTGGATCGCGCGCTCGCCGCCAAGAGTGCCGCTTCCCTTGGCGCGCTCGCCGAACTCGAACGAGTGGGGACATCGTCGGGGCGGACCGACCTGGTCCTGCGCGCACTCGAAGAACGGGCGACTCTGCTCGAACGGGCGGTACGCGGCGACGACGAGGCAGAACCGCGGGGCGTACCCGCTGAGCTGCGGTCTGCCGGACATGTCGCGGAGGCCTGGCTTCGCGCCGGGGACATTTATCGCGCCCAGGGGGCCACCGATCGCGCGACCACGCTCCTGGACCGCGTCAGGGAACGTCTCCCTGATGACTCGATCGCGGCGCGCCTCCGGCTTCGCGCCGCCGAGGCGGCAGGAGACGCCGCGACCGCAGCTGCGCTCGCGCAGAGCGAGCTCGGCCGGGACACGCGGGGCCCGGTCGCCGCGGGACTCTGGATGCGGGTGGCGGAAGCAGCCGCCTCGAACGGCGAGGCGACCACCGCCTTGGATGCACTTGCGAAGGCCCTCTCCGAGGACCCCAAGAGTCTCCCGGCGCGCACTCTCGAACTGGATCTACTCGGTGGGTCGGGTCTTCACGCTGCTCTGTCTTCGGCGCTGGAGTCGGCCGCCGAAAATCTCGAGAGTCCGGCACTGGCGGCGCAACTGTTCCTCTTGGCCGCAGACTCGGCGGCGCGCGGGGCGCAAGATCCCAGCGCAGCGAAGGCCTCACTGTCTCAAGCGGCCGCAGCAGGCGCACCCCTCGAAATCGTCGCGCGGACCGGCCGCATGCTCGCCGCGCTCTCACGGGATGCGACCTGGGTAGACGAGGCAACTCGACGCCTGCTGGCAACCAACCCGCCGGACGCCGAGCGCGCGAGCCTTTGGTTCGAGACGATCCGTTCGAAGCTACTCCGCGACGACGTCGGCGCGGCCATCGACGCGGCCACGTCGCTCTCGAGCGTGCCCGGTGCCGCGTGGCTCGCCGCCGCCCTTCACGCCTACGCAACCTCGGCGCGAAAGAATACCGAGTCCAAGGTCGTGCGAGGAGCTCCCGCGCTCGCGGCGCTCGCGGCGCTCACCGAAGAATCGTCTCTGGCGGCGGGCTTCCGCCTCGCGGCGGCGCTCCGCTATCAGACGGGAGGCCAGCTCGACGAGGCGATCGCGGTTCTGGGCGAACTTCACAGGTCCGATCCATCACATCTCGTCGCGGCCGTGGCCCTCGCGGCGTTGCATCGTCGGCAGGATCGACCGCTGCAGGCCGCAGACGTGCTCGAGACGACGAGCACGAAACTCGACGACCGTGCCGTCGCGGCGGCGCTCGAACTGGAGGCCGGCATTCTGCGCTGGCTGGCGGGCAGCAGAGAAGGAGCGATCGCGGCGTTCGAAACCGCTACGTCGAATTCGCCGAGTGCGGGCTCGAGCTTGCTTGCCTGGTCTCTCCGCGCTGCACACCCGAACGACGTCGATGCACGAAGGAAGGCGCTGAAGACAACGCTCACGAACGAGGACCCCGGGGCGATGGCCGTCGAGCGGTTCGCGCTGGAGGTGGGCGCCGGCGGGGAGCGCCATGCGGCAGTCGCGGCAGTTTCGAACGCCGAGAGCGGTGGTTCCATCGGCTTCGCGCTCGACCTCATCCGTGCCCTCTTCGACGGAGGCCAGCCCGGCGAACGAGCCGCAGCGCGCGCTGCCATCGCGCGACGGGGCGACGCGGCGGCGGCCATCGCCCACGCTGCCGCGCATCTCGAGAACGTCACGAACCGCGATCTGGACGCGCGTAGTCGGGAAGCCGGCGCCGCGGACTGGGCGACCGTCGATCATTCGCTCGGTGCCGCGCTCGAATGGCTCGCACACTCGATGGCTGCAGGCGACGTGGAGCGCGAGATCTCGGCTCGGGAGTGCGTCGCGATGCGTCTGGGCGAACCGCTGGGGTCGACCGTGCTCGCGAGCGCGCGCATCGTCGGACGGCTTGCCCACGACAATCTCGCATCGCCGCTGCTTCCCGGAAAAGACCCGGCGACGCTCCTTTCGAATCTGGAACTCGCTCCGCCGTCCTGCGACCCGCGACGACGCGCAGCCGTCCTCATAGATGCCGCAGCGGCACTGGACGCGGGGTCGTCGGGCGCGACGCTCGCGCTGGCGGGCTGGAACCTGCTTGCGGCGGGCGACGCCGCTCGTGCCATCCGCGCGTTCCGCAGCTACGTGACGATTCACGATGCGGACATCGTGGGCTGGGAGGGGTTGCGCGCCGCGGCGGAGCTCGCCGTGGACAAGCCGCTCCTCGCGGAGGCCTCCGCCGCTCTGGGCGATCTCGTGAGCGATCCCGGTCAGGGTGCGGAGCTCTGGGAGCGCGCGGCAACGCTCCTTCTCGACGAATTGAACGACCCGATGCGCGGCGAAGCGGCGCTCGGCAGGTCGATTGAACGTGACATAGGGCGGCACTCGGCCTTCGACCGTCTCTTTCGAATCGTCCGGGCGCGTCGCGACGGGCCGCGCCTCATCGATCTCGTTTCCGCACGCCTGGCGGTCGCGGAGGATCCCGCGGAGATCGCCAAGCTCTACTGGGAGCGGGCACGCGCGTTGCGCGAGGCAGGAGATTCCGACGGCGCGCTCGAGGCCCTCGAGAACGTCGCGATGCTCGAGCCGGATCACGTCGGCGCGCTGGCTCTGACCGGCGAAATTTACATCACGACGAAGCGCTTCGCGGAGGCCGCCGAGAGTCTCGCGCGGCTCTCGGGGCTCGCCGCGGCACCTGCGCAGCAACGGCTGATGAGCGGGGTCGCGGCGGTCGACCTCTACGAGAATCGACTCGGCCAGCTCGACCGGGCACTCGAAGTGCTCGTGAAGATGCACGCGTCCGGACTCGCCACGATGCCCGTCCGGGAACGCCTTGCGCGCGCGGCGGCGAAGGCCGAATCCTGGGAAAATGCGGCCACGGCGCTCGAAGAGTTGATGGAGCAGCGAGAAGGGAGTGAGGGGCGGGTCGAAGCGGCGCGCCTCGCGATGGCCGTGCACCGAGATCGAATCGGCGACCCTGCGCGGGCCGAGCGAGCGGTTGCACGACTCCTCGATGAAGCTCCAGGCGACGGCGAAGCCCTGGATCTCGTTCTGTCCGGGGTCTTCCCGAAGCCCATCACGCGAAGACTGCTGGAGCGAGGACGCACGGCAACCGTCGACGCCCTGATCGACGCGCCTCTCGACCTCGAGCGGGTCTTGCGTCTGTCGGAGATCGCCAAGCAACTCGACGACATCCAGCTGCGGCAAGCGGCGCTCGGCGCGGCGGTTGCGCTCGGCGGTCAGACGCAGGAAATGCTCGAGGAGCTGCGAGTCCTCGATGGGCGGATCGCGCGTGTTCCGCAGATCGCGATCGACGATCGCGTCGTTGGCAGCCTGCGCGACGCCGAGGACCGCGGACCCATTCCGGAGCTGTTTCGGATGCTGGCGTCGACACTCGCGGAGGCGCTCGGGCCCGGGCTCGCCGCGCTCGGGGTCGGCAAGAAAGAGCGAATTCGCCCGCAGGACGGGTTGCCCCTTAGAAACGAAATAGCGGCATGGACAGGGGCTCTCGGACTGGGGGAGTTCGACCTCTATCTCGGCGGACGCGACAGCGACGGAATCTGTGCGATCCCGACGGAAGTCCCCGCCATCGTCGTCGGTGCCGGAGTTTCTCATCCGCTCGACGCGGCGCACCGCGCGACACTTGCACGAGAGCTGCTCGGACTGAAACTCGGAACGACGATCCTGCGCCACCGCGACCCGACCGACATCGCGGCCCTCGTCACGGCGGCTTGCAGCGTCTCTGGAGTGAATCTCGACGCGCCGGCTTACGCGATGCTCGGTGAGTTCGAGCGGCAGCTTTCGAAGGAGATCCCGAGACGCCTGCGGAAACCGCTGCAAGATCTGGCAAACTCCATTGCTGCTTCCGGAGACGACCCCATCGCGTGGGTGCGCGCAGCGCGGAGCAGCCTGGATCGAATGGCCGCGGTGGCGATAGGCGATGTCTCGTGGGTACTCGTCGGCGGCGAGCGCGGCGTCGCTCCGCGGACGAGCGAGGACAAGCTGCGCGCGGGCCGCGCGCTCTCGTTCGTCGTGTCGCAGGCGTTTTTCTCCGTTCGAGACAAGCTCGGCATGGGGGTCAGGTGACGGCGCCAAAGAATCCACGTACCGACGAGGACGTCGATGGCCTGCTCGAGTCGCTGTTGACCGACGACGGTTATCGCGAGGAGCAGCCGACGCTCCCCATCGATCCCGAGCCGCCCGTGCCTTCCGCTGGACGACCTTCCAAGCCGCCGTCGGTCCATCCGCCGGTCCCGCGCCCGAGACGCTCCACGCCGGTGCCCGCGCCGTCTGTCGCACCCACGGAAAAGCCGAGGATGCCGAAACCCGTCGCGCCGCGAATTCCGCGACCGGGCGTGGACGCGACGGCTCAGCCGCCGCCCGTCAACCCCGCAGGCCCAGCCAGGCGCGAACCATTTTTGCCTGCCACGAGTCCCCCCCCAGGGCCCGCTCGACGTCCGGCAAGGGGTTTGCCGAAAGGTCTGGATCCGGGAATCGACGAGTCCGAGATCGACGCCGCGCTGATGCCGCTTTCGTTCCATCCGGCGGCACCCAGCATGCCGCCTACGCCGAGCCAGCCGCCTACGCCCAACCAGCCGCAGTCCGGCGAGAACATCACCGAAGTCCCCACGTTCGTGCCTCCCCCGGGCGATGCGGCGGTTATGTCCGAGGGGTTCATTCCGCGAACGAGCGTCCCGGTCCTCGAGATGGGAGCCGAAGAGGTCGACGACCTCGTCCCGATCGGGGATGACGCGAAATCCGATGAAGCCCCCATCACACGAGCCAGTGCCCACCTCGAGCCGGACGATCCCGGTCGGCAGTCGACCGGGGAGAGCGGCGCGCCCGCGATTTCCATAGAAGAAGCCTCGGCGAGCGAAGCCCCTATTGCCGACGACTGGCACGAAGACTCGGTCACTTCGATCCTCGCAACGGAAACCGATCTGATCGGGTCCGAACCTCGCGAGATCGTGCCTTCAGAGGCGCAGCCGAGGCAGTACAAGGACGCACCGAGCGCGTCAGTCGAGTCACCTCCATCGGCGCACGCTCCGGAGGACAGGAGCTCGGAACGTCCCGCGGCCCTCCACCTGGGCGACCACCGCCTCGCAGAGGCGTGGGTGGCGCGAGCGGAGTGGTTCGAGGCGGAAGCCCAGACAGCCGGCGACCCGCTGGCGAAAGCACGCTTGTCGATTGCCGCAAGCGAGCTCTGGGCCATGTCTGGGAACACGGCGCGCGCTCGGGAAGCCGCAGAGTTGGCCGCTCGCGGGGCTCCGTCCATCGGACTCGGCGCACGGCAGGCACGCCTCCTGGCCGCGATGGAAGGGGATTGGAAGGCGGTTGCCGCAGCGCTGGATGCCGAAGCTCGTAATGCCACCACGGAGGCGGCACGCGCCCACGCCACGTACGTCGGCGCCGAAGTTCACCGCCTTGCCCTGCACGATGCGCAGGGAAGCCAGCGTAGACAGACGCTCCTGATGCGCGCCGCACCCGCAGACCCACGACCTCATCTGTCGCAGCTCTCCGCGGAACTAGGAAGCGCTTCGGCACCCCCGAAGGTGAAGTTGCCGGACGCGACAGAATTCGCCGCTCTGGCGGCGGCGGTGAATGAGCTCGTCCGACTGCGCGGCGGCGGGGCCGTCGGCGACTCGAGATCGGCAGCGCTCGCTTTTCAGGATGCGCGACGTGCCCTCGCCGGCTCCGACCGGGCAGCCGCCGGTGCGGCAGTCATCGAACTCGGCGCAATCCCGGGACTCGGCGACGGTGCACTTTTCCTGGGAGCCGCTCTACTTGCCCCTGCTGCGGAAACGCGCGCCGCGTCGATACTCGCCGTGCGCCAGCTCCTCGAACGCACGGGCGAGCCCGCGGTCCGCCGTGCGCTCGCGGCACGCTCACTCGAACAAGGGGATCCGGAAGGGATGAGGGAGGCGCTCACCGAAGCCGACTCCGGCGTACGGACCTTTGGCGCCGAGGATCGGATCGCACTCTCGGCCCTCACCGGCGGCGACCCGGCGGAACTCGCACACAACGCGGAAGCCCTGGCGGCCGACGACGAGCTCCGTCCGCTGGCGGCGGCCGCGGTGTCGGCCAATGCCCTCTCGGGGAACTTGCCCGTCGGGGATCCGGCGACGCGTGCGCGCCTGTCGCTCGGCCGACGTATCCCGACCGTTGCGTCCCCGGACGAACTCAAGGACGTCGTTCATGCGCTTCGCGCCGCCGCGCCGGACGAGCAGGCAGGCCGCGTGTTGGCGCTCGAGCTCGACGCGGCCGCCGGCGCGACCAGCGCGGTTGCCGCGGAAGTCGCGAGACTCGCGCCGATCGACATTCCGGCACACGGTAAGCTCGCCGCGGCGCTGATCGAAGAGGTGTCAGGACATGCGGATCTCGCCCGACGTCACTACACGGCGGCGCTGGGTTCACCGGACGTTGCGGAAGCGGCGGCCCGCGCGCTGATTCAGCCCGATGATTCCCAGGCGGCGGGGCTCCTTTCCACGCTGTCGTCCTCGCTCGGTGATGAAGCCACCCCGCGTCAGGCCCTGCTCCTGTTCGAAGCCGCGGTGCGTAGCGGCATCGATCACCCGGAGAACACGGAGGACTTGCTCGGCCGCGCGCACGACGCCGCCCCGAGTCTGCCGTTCGCGGCGCGCCTCGGCGGTGACCTGGCGCGCTCGCGGGGAGACGTGGCAAAGGTGCTCGAATGGCTGCGACGACAGCGCGACGCCGCCCGGGATCCGATCGCACGAGCCCTCGACGCCGTGCGCGAAGCGCTACTCGTTGCGGATGACGACCCGAAAGCTGCCACGGGTCTCCTGAACGAAGCACTCGAAGGGCGCCCGGACGATGTCGCCCTGCACGAGCTCGCGGAACGACTGGATTCCACCCCGAGCCGGGAGCGCGGAGCCTGGCGCGAGCGCATCGCCAGCAGCACTTCGGATGCCAGAACCAAGAGCTGGCTGCTGTTCGAAGCCGCCACGGAATTCGAGCGCTGCGGCGCGCTCGAAGACGCGACACGAACGGCACGGGCCTCGGCCGCAACCGAGCAGAGCGAGCTCGCCGTGCTTCTGCAGGAGCGCCTCTCGCCGAAGGCCGAGACGACGCCGAAGGATGGGTTGGCGGGCCTGCGCGTCGCCGAACACGTCGCGTTCACACTCGGCGACGACGACCGGATCGAGAGCACGGCGCGACGCTTGTCGGAGCTCGAGGATCACGGCGAATCGCTCGCTCACGCCCGCCTCGCGTTCCGACTGGCGTCGAAGACCGAACCCTGGGAGAGTCTGCGCCCGCTCGTGGAGCTCGTGGCTCGTCGCCCGGCCCCATCACTGTGGGCGCTGCGCCAGGCCAGTGCACACGCTCGCGTGCAAGGCGATGACGCGCGGCTTCTCGAGGTGGAGAGGGCACTCGAAGATCGCGTCACGCGCTCGCTCGACAAGGGCACCCTCGCGCTCAGAGCCGCCGAAGCAGCGGCCCGCCTCGGCCAGCTCGACGAGGCACGCACCTTACTTTCGCGCACCCTGGCCGCGATTCCGGGTCATCTCGTGGCGCTGGACCTGCGGGCCACCGTGTCGGAGCGCCTCGGCGACAGGAGAGCGGCGGCGGAAGACGCGGAAACGCTGGCCCAGAGCAGCTCCGTGTCGGACCACCAATGGGACGCCTGGTACCGAGCGGCCACGCTATGGCTCGACGAATCCACGGACCCGGACCGCGGACTTCAGGCGCTCGAACGCGCAGCAGGCATCGACGTCACCAGGAAGGACGTGTTCGATCGCTTGCAGGCCCTCTACGTGGAGCGCGGCGATCGAAAGAAACTGGCGTCGCTGCTCGAAGCCCGTCTGGCGAAGACCGACGCACCCGAAGAGCGCCTCCTGCTGGAGGTCACGAGGGGGCGGGCGCTGGCGGAGGTCGGCGATCGCGATGCGGCGCGACACGCGCTGAGAGCCGCGCTCGACGCGAACCCGGATCACGCCGACGCACTCGAGGTCTTCGCGACGCTCTGTCTCGCGGACGGGGCCTTCCATAGCGCGGAAGAGTCGTTCATCCGGCTCGCCCGCGTCGTGAACGATCCGGAAAAGCAAGTCGAGATCTACCGGCGCCTTGCGGGCCTCTACGACGTCGAGCTGCCGAACCCGACGCGGGCCGAGATCTGCTACCGCGAGATCCTGAAGCGGCGGCCCTACGACGCGGGAGCCACTCAATCACTCGTGCGCGTTTATGTGCGCCTGGAGCAGCCGGCGAGGGCGGTTCAACTCCAGAACGAGCTCGTGGAACGCGCCGGGAGCGCGGACGAGAAGCGCGATCGGACCATCGAGCTGTCGCGCATCTACGATGAATCGGCGGGAGACAAGAAGAGCGCCTTCGCCATCCTCGAGAAGGCGCGGAAAGCCTGGCCCCACGACAGCGTCGTGCTCCGCGCGGTGGCGGACGCTCACCGCCGCCACGACGAGATGGCAGCGCTGAACGTTCTGCTCGATCGGGCAGCGGCTGAGGCAAGACGCGCGCTCGCGCACGGCCGCTTCGACGCCGCATTCTTCGGAATTCTCGAAGCCACGGCCGAGCTCCGAGGACACGCGGACGGCGCAAGCGTCGCGGGGGCAACGGCCGCCGCCATCGAAGGAAAGCCGGATGTCGAGGTGCGGGGTGCAGGCGCGGCCGCGAGCAGCCCCGCGCTCGATGACCTCCTCGCGCCTGAACTGCTCAGCTCCGCTCTCCGGACGTTGCTGAAGAAGCTCCCCGCCGTGCTCGACGCCGCCTACCCCGTCGACCTGAGGGCGTTACGCGCGGGTCCGATGCCGCCCGCTCGAGCCGAGTTCGCCGCGGAGATCCGGGCCGTCGCCGAATCCATGGGCGTGCGGTCCCTGGAACTCCTGGTGTCGCCCGCGCTCAGCTCCGTGGCGATCCCCGCACAGTCGTTCCCGGCGCGCATCGTCCTCGGTCAGGGACTGCTCGATGTCGAGGACGAGGCCGCGCGCTACTTCTGCCTGGTTCGCGCGTTGAAGATCGTCCAGGTGAACGGCGGGGCCTTCGCGCGCATTGCACCGATCGATCTCTGGCCGGCCACGGCGGCCCTCCTGAGCGCCCTCGCGCCCGGCTTTCAAGCGCAGGGCGTCGATGCCGCCAAACTCGCGGACGCCAAGCGAAGGATCGATGCGTCGCTGCCGCCGCGTCGCGACGAAGAACTTGCGACGCTCGCCCTCGAAGTGGGCGGCGCGATCGGCAATCGCGCGAGCCAGCTCGGCCAGGCCGTCGGGCAATGGGCAAGCCGAACGGCGCTGCTCGCGGTCGGGAGTCCATCGATCGCCCTGCGCGGCGTGGCGCTGTCCCTCGGCCAGGGAGAGCCGCCGCCCACCGACCCCACCGAGCGAATGAAGTGGGTTCTCCGGCAGCCCGAAGCGAAGGACCTCGCTACCTTCAGCGTGAGCGACGGCTACGCCGAAGCGAGACGACAGGTCGGACTCGGCGCGTAGCATGACGTCATGGGCGCTCTGACGCGAACGAGCACGTCCCTGGCTTGCATGCTCTCGGTCGGCATGGCGTACGCGGAGCCCGTCGCACGATTTCCCGACCCACCGGACGTCGACCGCGCGCCGGCCGCGAGCCCATCGAGTCCCCTCCCCGCGCCGGTCGTGGCAACTGCTCCTCGATCGACGACCGGACCTCGAGCGACCCCCGGCGAGTTCAGAACGCGGGAGGCGACACCGTCTCCCGCACCCGAACGCGAAGCCGGTGCCCAGGTGCTCGCCGAGCGCGGACGGGAGCTCGAGCGAGCCGGCCAGGTGATGGAAGCGATCGGCGCATATACCGACTCGATCGCGCTCGATCCGAACGATGGTGCAACCCTTCTCGCGCTCGGACGACTCCGAGAGCGCCTCGGCGACACGAGCGAGGCCCTGTTGCTGTTCTCCGCGGCGACCCGATATCCCGAATTTGCGGGCGACGCCTTCGCCGAGCGAGCGCGCTTGCTCGAGTCCATCGGCCACGACGCGGACGCCGTGCGCGATCTCGAGATGGCCGCCGCGCTCGGCCCCGACGACGGCGCACGCGTCCAGGAGCTGGCCTCCTGGTACGTCGCGCGACGCGCCTGGCTCCCGGCGCTCGCGCTGTTTCGGCGCACCGTCGCCGCGGCGTCCGGAACCGATTTGGAGCGCCGTGCCAGGCTACAGACCCGCGCACTTTCCGTCCTCGCGGGCAATTCTGGATCCCGTCGCAGCCGGCCGTGAGCGCTCCTATTCGTGGGTGCGCCGCGCTTTGGCCCGGCTCTCGAAGCGGTGATATTTCCCTCAGCAACCGCCCGGACCGCACGCCGCTCCCTCGGCGAGCTCCACCTCGTTCTCTTCGAGCTCGCTCCAGACGTGTTGCAGAGCGCTCAGCAGGACCTGCGGCGACTGTGCTCCCGTGACGGCAAAGCGTTCGCCGAGGACGAAGCACGGAACCCCGCTGATCCCGAGCTCACGCGCGCGGGCTTCATCGGCCCGCACCTCCCGGGCATAAGCGTCGGAGGCGAGAACGTCGGCAACCTCGCCGTGCTCGAGGCCCGCCTCGACGGCAAGTCGGACGAGCGTAGCGCTATCGCTCATCAACGCGCCTTCTTCCAGATAAGCGCGCAGGAAACGTTCCTTCACCGCACCCTGAATGCCCCGCTCGTGACCGAGATGAACGAGCCGGTGAGCGTCGAACGTATTGCCGGACCGAATGTGCTCGAAGTCGAAGGCGAGCCCCTCACCTCGCGCAGTCTCGACGAGCCAATCCGTGGCCTGTCGTGCTTGCTCCGTCGTCATCCCGTACTTCCGAGCGATGCGCTCGGGATGGGAGACTGAATTGTCTCGCTCCCCTGGGGCACCGGAATCGAGCTCGAACGCGTGCCAGGCGACCTTGACGTGCGAGGCATGTGGAAACTCCTCGAGCGCGCGCTCGAGCCGCCGCTTGCCGATGTAGCACCAGGGACAGGCGATATCCGACCAGACATCGATCCGCAGCTCGGCCATGGCGCGTAACCTAAACCCGACCGCTGGGTTTGCAACTCTCGCGGGGAACTCGCGGCTGCGTCGCATCCAGCCAACCGAACATGCGCCGCATGTCGCACGACTTCCTGGAGGCCCTGCGCTACCCTCGAAGGCGTTCCCCCGTGAAGCAATTCGTCCATTACCACCTTCGCACGACCGACGTGGCCGCGGCACGCGCCTTCTACGCCACGATTCTGGGAAACGATGACGCGGACGTCATTCAGCTCCACGAGCAGGCGCTCGCACGCGGCGCGCGTCCTCACTGGCTAGGCTACCTCGACGTCGGTGACGTCGACGCCGTAGCAACGGCGTTCGGGACGCGCGGCGCCACGCCACTCGGTCGATGGGTGAATCCCCGAGGCCTCGAAGTGGCGGTCGTCCGCGATCCCGGAGGGGCGATCGTCGCGCTCGTGAAACCCGAGCCCGCGTTGCAGGGGAGCGCCGGCCCGGCTCACCCCGAAGTCGTCTGGCACGCGCTGAACACCGTCGACGTCGAGCGCGCGAAAGCGAACTACGGAGAGCTCCTGGGCTGGGAGTTCAAGGAGCCCTTCCACCTCGATGGCGTCGGCCTGATCCATCCGTTCGCATGGCAAGCGGGCGGAGTCGCGGTGGGGTCGATGTCGGACGTCGCCGCGCGACCGGGCGTCCACGCGCACTGGCTCTTTCACTTCCGTGTCACGGCACTCGAGCCGGCCCTCGAGGCGGCACGCTCTGGCGGCGGCTCGTTCGTCGCTCAGCAGACGCTCCCGAACGGTGACCGCGTCGCTGTCTGCGACGACCCGCACGGGGCAGCGTTCGCCCTATTCGAGCGGCGCGAGTGATTCCCCACGTGCCCCGCGCCGCGAGTACGTCGACGGCCATCGGATGGGAGACTACAGTCTGCCGCCGTGAAGGTATCGAGCTCTGACGGACGTCCATGGTGGTCGCGCAACCACGAAGCAGCGACGGCAACATCCGGGGCGAAAAGGGGCGCCGGGCGGCAACGCGCGGCATTTGCTCGATGGCGCTGCCGAGCCCGCTGAAGATCTGGAAGGACGGGCGGGCGGTGCTCCGGGCCCGCTTCTACCTGCGATCGGCGGCGGAGGTCGGCCCGCGCGTCCGCGTCTGGGGGCATCCGGTAATCACCAACGACGGGATCCTCCGCGTGAAGGACCGGGCGCGGCTGGTGTCCACCATTGCCACGCTCGAGATCGGCGTGGGTCCCCAAGGGACGCTCACGATCGGCGAGGGCGCATTCGTGAACTACGGGTGCTCCATCGCGGCGACCCAGCTCATCACGATCGGGGACGCGTGCAACATCGGCCCGCACGTGATCATGATGGACAACGACTTTCATCGGATGGAGCCCGAGCGACGCACCGAGTTCCCGGAGTCGGCCCCCATCGTGCTCGAGCGGAACGTGTGGCTCGGAGCTCGCGCGATCATCCTGCGGGGCGTCACCATCGGCGAGGGAAGCGTGATCGGTGCCGGGAGCGTGGTGGCCCACGACGTGCCGCCGCGATCCGTCGCCACGGGAGTCCCCGCGCGGGTCATCAGATCGCTCTGACACTTTTGGGGCTCCGTGAAGCGTGCGATTAACGCAACTGACCGAATTGCCGCTGGCGGCGCGATGACTACGGCTCCGCGGGAACGGCAGCCTCGCCGCAAGACGAGCATCAGGCCTTCCCTCCGACAAACTCAAACTGACCCGTTACCGATGCCTTCGATCGACCATTGGACGCCTTCACGGCGTTCGAAATGACGCGCCCGCGTCGTCCGAGGCGAGCGCCGGGAACACCGCGTGGGACCGGGTGGTCGCGCCGTAGAGCCACACGCGATGACCGGCGACGAAGAGACGGTCGGGCACGGGGACGTCGAAGTGCGTCTCGGGATGCGCCTCGGCGTCGAAGACGACGGCGTAGGGCGTCCAGGTCGCGCCATCGTCGCGGCTTGAGGCGACGCGGACGATGCCGTGGGACGGGACGGCGATGATCGTCGTGCCATCGACTCGCGCGACGTCGAGAGGGTACCGGGGGAGCGGGCCGGCCCTACCGACTCGCGGCAACGTCATCTCGGTGCACTCGCCGAGGTACGCGCACGTGAAGACACGGACCGCGCGAGTGCCTGGCTTGCCGGTGGCCACGACGGCGGCGCGATCATCGCACGAGACGCCGAAGACACGCACGTCGGCGGGGGCGAGTATGGCGTCGCTCGAGATCCCTTCCGGTGTCCTCGTGCGAACGATCTTGCTGCCGCGATCGGGAGAGAGACCGAGCTCGAAGGCGCCTCCGTTCGACGCGATGTCGCAGCGCGTGACGGAATGCGCCGGCTGCGCGGCGCGACTGGCGAGCGGACGCGGGAGCTCGATGGGATACGACGCTTCGGCAGCGTACGCGGAGGGCACCACGAGACTGGTGTACCCGCCGCGAACGAACGGCCACGCTGCATCCGCGATCTCGGCGAGTCGTCGCGTGGTCACACCGAGATCGTCGAGGTGCAAGGCGCCGGGCGCTCCGTCGGCTGCGGCTCCGCCGTACTCGACGAAGCTTGCCGCGCTCGCGCGATGAGCCCGCTCCACGGAGAGCGAATCGGTGACGAGTACCGCGCCCTTCGCACATGGCGCGAACGGCCGGTCATCGGCGTCCGCCTCGACGAGACGGCGCCGGACGAGTTTTCGAAACGCCGCCGGATTGTCGCGAAGCAGGGACGGCCCGGTCGGCCCCACCATGCAGAGGGCATAGTCGGCGAACGCAGTCGCCACCGTGTGCAGGCGGAACGCCGCACGCAGCCGCGGAACGCCGCTCCATGCGACCAGGCCGAGCACCGCCACGGCGAGGACGTGGCGCAGTCTGATCGGAAACGCGACGGCCTCGGGCTCTACCGGAACGGCGCCCGCGCGCATCCCCGACTTCTACGCCGGGGTCGACATCCGGCCAACTTTGCGACCCGAACCGGCGAAACTCAGAACTGAATCGTCTTTTCGCGCTTGCGACGACGGCGGGCGGCCTCGCTCATCTTCTTCCGGCGCTTGATCGACGGCTTCATGTAGTGCCGGCGGCGCTTCAGCTCACGGAGGATCCCCTCCGCGGCCATCTTGCGCTTGAGGTGCTTGATCGCACGCTCGATACCTTTGTCCCCGACGGAGACCTCGAGCGGCCTACACTGGATTGCTTCGCTGGGATTTGACACGTTTCCGGCGGGGATATGACAGACGCTCCCAGCGGCGGCAAGAAGTTTCATGCCGGATCCCCGGAACCCTTCCCCATGACAACTGACCCGCGAACCACCCCGACCGGCGTGCGCGCCCCCCGCGGCGCGCGAATATTCGAGATTTCGTGGGCTGACGGCCGGACATCGCGGTTGCCCCACCGGATCTTGCGTGGCTATTGCCCCTGCGCGAGCTGTCAGGGGCACTCGGGCGGCGTCGCGTTCATCGAGGCCGGCGAGCCCGAGCTCGGCGACGTCGCGCAGGTGGGCAACTATGCGCTCGAGCTCGGCTGGGGCGACGGACACGCGACTGGGATTTACCCCTTCCCCTACCTTCGCCGCCTGGGAGATCTCCACGCGCAGCACGGCGATGCGTTGCCCGAGAAATTCCCCGAGCTGCCATCGGTCTGAGCGTGGCTCGCGTCGTCTTCGTCGTCACCACGTCGTACCCGCGCGAAGACGGGGACGCTTCCGGACACTTCGTCGAGACGGAGGCCGTCCTCCGCGCGAAAGCCGGGGATAGCGTCACCGTCCTCGCGCCCGGTCGCGGCCCGCGTGAGCGTCGCGGCGTGTCCATCCACTGGCTCCCGGGCGGCGACGCGTTCGGTCCTCCGGGGGCGCTCGCTCGCATCCGTGCTCGGCCTCGTCGCATCGTCCACGCGAGCGCGTTCGTCCTTGCGGCGAACTGCGTGCTCGCGAACCGCGCGATCGACGAGGTCGTCGCGCACTGGCTCGTCCCCTGCGCCTGGCCGATCGCGATGACGTGCACGGGCGCGCTCGAGATCGTCTGCCACGGCTCGGACGTCCGTTTGCTTCTGGCCTTGCCGCCTGGAGTGCGCCTGAAGCTCCTTCACGAGCTCCTCGAGCGAGGCGCACGGTTTCGGTTCGTATCGCGTGACCTACGGGATCGCCTGGCGCGCTCCACGACGGAGGCGATTCTCGACAGAAGCCGTGTCGAACCCTGCGCAATCGACGTCACCGGCGTCCCGGCCAAGGCCAACGCGCGGCGCGCGCTCGGCCTGAAGGACGGCGAACGCGTCGCGGTCGTGGTGGGTCGCCTCATCGACTCGAAGCGTCCGCTCGACGCGGTTCGCCTCGCGTTCGAGAACGGCGCGGACCGCGTCGTCGTGATCGGCGCGGGCCCCCTCTGTTGCACGATGGAGCACGACGCGCCGCGTGCCACCCTTCTCGGCAATCTACCCCGCCCGGCAACCCTTGCGTGGCTCGCCGCGGCCGACGTGCTCGTCAATGCGTCCGGCGACGAAGGGGCGCCGACGGTGATCCGCGAAGCACGCGCCCTCGGCACGAAGGTCACCACGGTGCCGTGCGGCGACGTGCGCGACTGGGCCGAGCTCGATCCGGGCATCGCGCTCGTGTCGACCTGAGGCCGTCACTCCGCAAAGCGCGGGATGAGTTCCACGAAATTGCAGGGCCGCGTTCGACCGTCGAGCTGCGGCAGCAAAATCTTGCTCATCGCGAGATTCACTGCGCCCGTCGACCCTGGCAGCAAGAAGACGAGCGTCGTGCGGCACACGGCGCCTTCGGCACGCGACTGGATGGTGCTCGTGCCGATGTCCGCATACGACAGGTACCGGAACAGTTCGCCGAAGCCGGGAATCGGCTTCGTGACGAGCGGCGCGAGGGCCTCGGGCGAGACATCGCGACCCGTCAGCCCCGTGCCGCCCGTCGCGATGACGACGTCCACGGCCGAGCCCTCGCCGACCCATCCGGCGAACGTGGCGCGGAGCTTCGCGAGATCGTCCGTCACGATGCGACGTTCCGCGACGACGTGACCCGCGCCCTCGAGCGCCGAGACGATCGCCCCGCCGCTGGTGTCGGTCGCGAGCGTCCGCGTATCGCTGACGGTGAGAACCGCGACGCGCAGTGGAACGAACTCTCGTGCTGCCATGCGTCCGAGCGTACCAGAAGATGCCTGGATTCCGGTCGACCGCGAGAGAACCGAGCTAGTCTCGAGCGTGCCTTGTCGGCAACCCCGCCGCGCGACGTTCGTCCTCTGCGCCGCGCTCGCGATGGCCGGGTGCGCGCGCAAAGCGGTCAGCGCGGCCGCCACGAGCTCGAGTGCTCGCGCTGCGAACCCGAGAGCCACCGCGTCCGCACGCGCGTCGACGCCAGCGCCGTCTGCCTCCACCGTGGAACCGACCCTGCCTCCGATTTCGCCGGGCGGAGAACGCGTCGTCACCGGGCGCAACGGCATGGTCGTCTCGGTCGAGGACAACGCGACGCGCGCTGGCGTCGAGGTGCTCGAGGACGGTGGGAACGCGGCCGATGCCATCGTCGCGACGGCGTACGCGCTCGCGGTCACGCACTCGGGCGCCGGCAATCTCGGCGGCGGCGGCTTCATGCTTTACCGCCCGCACGGCGGCCCGACCGTCGCGATCGACTTTCGCGAACGCGCGCCGAGCGGCGTCACGCAAGCGCGCTTCGACCGCATGATCGCCGCACACGCGGTTGGCCCTGCTGCCGCGGGCGTTCCCGGCAGCGTCGCGGGACTCGATCTCGTGCTCGCGCGGTTCGGCAGGTTGGGTCGAAAACGCGTGCTCGCCCGCGCCATCACCCTCGCTCGCGACGGCTTCCGCCTCGGCCATCACCAGGAACTCATGATTGAGTGGGCCTGGCCCGAGCTCTCACGCGATCCCGAAGCTCGCCGCATCTTCGGAGACGGCGACACGCCGAAGCACGAGGGCGATCGAGTGGTGCAACCGGAGCTGGCGCGCACGCTCGAGCGAATTGCGGATCGCGGTGACCCGGGGTTTTACAGCGGTCCGACCGCGGACGCGCTGGCACGACTGACGAAGCGCGGCGGGCTCATCACCCGGGACGACCTCTCCGCGTATCACGCGGTGATCCGCGAACCGCTCCGTACGACGTACCGCGGCTACGACGTGGAGGTCACGCCGCCACCCTCCGCCGGCGGCGTGGCCGTCGCCGTGATGCTCGGCCTGTCGTCGGCGCGCGAGAGTCATCGGCTGGCACCAGGCAGCGCAGATGCCCTTCACGATTTCGCGGAGATCGCGCGTCGCGCTGGCGCCATCCGCCGATTCGAAGTCGCCGATCCGGATTCCGTCCCAGGTTACGACTCGTCCAGGCAACTTGCCGGATGGCTGGACCCGGCGCGCGCGCTGCCGACTGCACCGCCGATCGACCCGGTGTTTGCAACGCCCTCCTCCGCCGTGGACCCGCGCTTCGCCGGGGCCATGAAGGAACTCGAGCACACGACGCACTTTGCCGCCGTGGACGCGGATGGCGACGTCGCGGCGTGCACCACGACCCTGTCCGCCAACTTCGGCGCAAAGGTGATGGTTGCCGGGTTCGTGCTCAACGATTCGCTTGCGGCGTTCGGTACGGTAGGCGCCAACGTCCTCGCGCCGGGGCGGCGCATGACGTCGTCGATGAGTCCCACGCTGGTTCTCGCGCACGGGGTTCCCGTGCTCGTGCTCGGCACGCCGGGCGGCGACACGATCCCGAATACGATCGTCCAGGTGCTCCGGAACGTGATCGACTACGGGATGACGATCGATCGCGCCGTCGACGCACCGCGAATTCACCAGGGGTTCGTCCCGGACGAACTCCGCTTCGAGAGCGCGCGCCCGCCTTCCCGGAGCGTCCTCGCCGAGCTGCGTCGCCGCGGTTATCGCCTGTCGGCGCCCACGCCGGGCTTCGGCGACGCCAACACGTTGCTCGTCGTCGGTGGCGTCGCGTACGGCTATGCCGATCCGCGGGAGGGTGGGCTCGCGCTCGCAGCCGGCGCGCACGCCAAGATTCAGTGAGGGATGGGCGATCCGCCCGGCTCGAATGCCACGAGCAGCGCGACCGTCGCGTCCTTCGGCGCGACCTCACCCTCGGACAGGCGCCGAACTCGGAGCTCACGCGCACCGGGCGCAACCGCCATCACCGCAACGCGCACGGCGCGGTGGCTGACGATCGAGCCGTTGGGCGGCGGGGCCGCGCCATCGGTGGACACCACCGTCACGACCAGGTCCCCGTCGGAAACTGCCGCGCTCGACGGTCGATCGATCCTCGGCACCGACTTCGGCGCGACGCTGGCGGCCGGAGCGGGCGCAGCTTGCAGCGGGGGCGGCGCGAATCGCGCGAGCGGCACCGGCGGCGGCGCGGACGCGACGTTCGGAGCGGCGTGCACTAGGGGCAGCGGCGACGCGGCCGGCGTGGGCGCGAACACGACGTTCGGAGCGGCCGGGGCCATCGGCGGGGGCGGCTCGGTGCGCGGGATGTCCAGCACCCCGCGGAGCTCCGCACCCACCTTCGCGAGCGTCAACGCCCGATCGTCCGCGCCGGCCTCCGAGGCGGCTTCCGCGGCGCGGCGGATCCACCGCAACGCCTCCCGGCGCTCGCCCTGGAGCCATAGTGTTCTGGCCGTCTCGAGGGCCCAGCGCGTATCGCTGGAGTCCGCCGGTTCGCTTACTGGTAGGAGGGCAGCGTCCATGACGTCACATCGAGACCGAGAGAGCCGTGACCGGTGGTGTGAAGCTTCGGTGCGCGGCCACGAACCAGATTCAGAACCTCACGCCGACGGCCGTTCGGGTGCCCGACGCGACCGTGGTCGAGGCGAACTTGCGACCGAGAGACGGATTGACGAACACGATGGTCTGCCTGCCAGGCGCGACGTGAACGCCGCGTATCGGGGTCATCCCGAGCGGGCGGCCATTGACGACCACGTTCGCGCGAGGAATCGAGTTCAAATCCAGCGTGGCAACGCCGGCGGTCGCAACGCTGGCTCCCGCCGACGCTCGCGTCGGCGCGGTGAACATCCGAGGTCGGACGTTGGCGGCGAAATGGACGTGGCTCTGCGACGCTCTATCCGCGGAAGGAGCGAGCGAAATGTCGACCGTTCGCTCCGCGCCGTCGTCGAAGGCGACTTGCTGCGAGAACTCCGTGAAGCCGGGCCGCGTCGCGGTGACTTCATGTGCATCGTCGGGAGAGAGCTCCAGGACCGCGGGCAGCGCCGGGATGCGTTTCCCGTCGACGGCAATGCTCGCCCCGTCCGCACCGTCGGCGGCGCGGAGCTCGAGCCGTCCCTTCCTGACGTGAAGGCGGATGGGGCCGAGGCTCCGGACCTCGCCGCTGTCGAGCTTCACTTCGCTCTCGTAGGGCGCGTAGTAGCGCGAGTCGCCTTCGACTCGAATCGTGTGCTCGCCCGGTTCGACGCTCGCGACCGAAACCGGCGGTGCCCCGAGGTCGCTTCCATCCACGAACACGCGCAGGCCATCGCCGACGGCCGCGACGTTCAGGCCGGCGAGTGCGCGCTCTTCAGGAGTGAGCGAGACATGCTCCGCAGCGTGCTGTCCCGCGGTGAGTATCATCGCTCGTTCGGCGCTCGCCGGGAGGCCGGCCGCCGACGCCGAGACGAAGTGACTACCGGGAGCGAGCCCATCGACCTCGCACGGGGTCTTCGCGCAACGCTCGACGCCGTCGATGAGAACGGAGACGCCTGCCACGGCGCGGCCGTTCGGACCCGAAACGGTGACGACCAGGGAGCCCGGCCGGGATCGCAGAAACGCTCCGACGGCGATGCCGCCGATTGCAACCGCCGCGACGGCGAGGAACCAGCGACTCGGAGGCGCATTCCCGAGCGCGCCCGGAGGGATTGACCCCGCGACGGGCATCACGGAGCCATCGCTACGTGGCGCGAAGTCCGCGGGGATGGGCGCCGCGCGAGGTATCCGCGGCAGCGTCGTCATCGCCCCACGCGGCGGCACCGAGTAGTTCGCAGGCGCGCGGTCCGACCCGCCGGCAATCTGGATGCTCGGGGACTGTTCGACGGTACCGATGCTCTGGGGCGCAACCCCGACGAACACCGGCACCGGGGGGAGCTCCGGGCGCGGCGGGACCACGACCATCGGCACCGAGCGGATCGCAGCGACAGAGGTGGGCGGACGCGGTACCAGCAGATTCGGAACGAGGGGCTGGGTAAATTCCGAATCCGAGTCGTTCGCGACATGGAGTGGCTGCGCAGTCCGCGGAAGCGGACGCGTCACATCGACGTCCGAGGCGCTGGGAAGCGCCGTGACGACGGCCGAAGGCAGCGGTCGAGTCATATCGTCATGAGACGAGATCTCTTGGGCGCGAGCGAGCGCGCTGGCGAGTTCCCCTGGGGGAAGCGACGGAGTGACGTCATCCCGGGTTGGCGCCGGGGTGATCTTGGCGAGGGCCACTACCGGCGGCGCGAACGACCACGAGGGCTCTTCGCCCGCCGGGTCGCCCGGACGCTTCAAGGGAGGCGCCGAAGGAACGGGGACGCCGAGGCGAGCGGGCGGAGCGGTTGGCGGAGGGGGAAGCGCGGAGTGGGACAACGGCGGAACGGGGACTGCCAACCGCGAGGACGGCGGCGGAGGTGGCGCGGACGCCCGCGGCCCACCCGCGGCACGCGAAGAAGGCGGTGGGGGGATTGAAGTTCGGACTGCCGCCATGGACGGAAGTGCCGGAGGTACCGAGGAACGACGGTCCTCGGACACGTCAATCATCGGCACGGCATCGCGCTCCGTCGCGGGCTCCGCTTGACGCGCGTGCGCGTCGCCCGCAGCGAAGACGGCCGGCGCCTCATCGATGATCACGTCCACGGAGATGTCTTCCACTGCCGGCGCCGCGGCCGGTTGCGGAACCACGGACGCGCGCCTGGACGGCGGGGGCGGTGGACGAGTTAGACGCGCGCCGCGCGGCGGAGGCAGGGAAGAGCGAAACGATGACGGCGGGGGCGTAGCAGAAGCACGGCGCATCGAAGAGGGCGGTAGCGAGCCGGCGGACGACCCACGCGGCGGGGGCGCTGAGGGTCTGCCCGGAGCAAGCCGAGCCGACGGCGGCGGGGGCGGCAAGGACCGCTTCGAGGGTCGGACCGGCTCCTCGTCGATCACGTCAGCGGGTACCTCCTTCGTCGAAAAGAAGTCGTCCAACAGGTCCGGCGCGCGTTCGGGCGTGTTCATCGCTCTGATCCTTTGGAAGCGCTGTCACCTACCTCGGGCTACGTGACCCGTGGCCGGTGCCACCTTCCGCACCGCAGCCCCGACTTTACCCGCTCAAGCCGGCCGGCGCACCAGATCTTCAGCTGCCAATGGCCCGTCGCATCGTGTTTTTGAGGAATTCAGGCTGCTCCGCTGCATAAAAGTAGGGGTACTGCGGATGGCCGCTGGTCAAGTCCTCCCGCATTTTTCCGTTCGAATCGAAGAAGAAGATGCGTGGGACGTAGCCGCCGTATTTTTGATTGTAGGGCGCCAACCAGGCTGGGTCGTCGTCATTGTTCTGACGAACCATGACGAACTTCCTCGCGAGGGCCTCGATTTCGGGATCGGAGAAGACGGGCCCGAGCGCCCTGCAATGTGGACACCAGTCGGCGTAGACAAGCACCAACATGGGCTTCGATTCGTGGCTCGCGAGGGCAAGGCCATCGCTCCACGTATGCCACTGGATGTCGCCTTTCCATTCGACGGCGTTCGAGGGCGGCGCGGATGCGGCGGGCGTCGCCGGGCGAGGCGACTCGGACGGCGCGATCGCGGCCGCACGCGGCGCGGCTCCAGGCGGCTTCTGGGTCGCGGCTTGCGCTGACTCCGAGACGTCGCTGGAGCGGCAACCCGACAGGACGGCCAGAAGAGCGACCCCGAACAGCGACCGAACGATGGACACGACTGAACGGGTAGCACGCGCGTTCGGACCGGCGCAAACGCCGACGCGAATTTCCGACACGAACCTGCCAACCCCGTGGATCGCCCGGGTCGACCCAGCGGAGCGCCGGGTTCAATGCGTCGGAAGCCGCATCCAGGCGCCTCGGGGGCTAAAGTCTACCCGATGCGTCCTCGCGCCGCGCTCTGGCTCCTTGCGACGGCGATGCTCGGGCGCGGTGCTCACGCTGCGACTCGCGATCGGCAGCGACTCGATATCCATGTGGCGCGCTACCGGACGTCGAACGGCGTTCTCGTCGTCAGCCGGGAGCCGTCGCTGGCGACCGTGACCGTGTGCGCTTCGCCCTTCGCGCCGCTCTCCGAACCCGACGCCTTGGCCGTCGCCCGTCGCGGCGGAGTGGTCGTCCACGACGGAAATGCCGGGTGCATCACGACGCCCGCCAGCGACCTTTCGCTTTCGGCACGGCTCATCCGACACTTCCACGGCGCAGCGACAAAAGAAGAGGCGGCCCCTGCGGTGTCCTCACCCCGCGGGGAGAGCCTCACGGCACTCGCTCGCGTGGCGCTCGAAGGCGTGGACGCCTCCGGAACCGCGGCGCCGGCTCGGGTCGTCGCGGTCGTCGGACCCGCGCCGGAGCTCGACGTCGCGAGGCTCTTCGTCGATGGACCCCCGGTCACGCTCGACGAGATCCGTCAACCCGTGTGGACCGTTCATCAGAGCTCGGAGCGCCTGTCGGTCGTGGAAGCGCCGCTCGCGAGGCCAGCGGTGCGCTACGGCTGGGTCGTGCCCGCGGGCACGGTGCCCGAAGAAGCCGCGCTGAAGATCGCGGTGGGAATCTTGGGGGTCGGGCGGCTCTCACGCATGGCTCGCGTCGTGGAGGACCGCGGGCTCGCGCGGCGCGCCGAAGCCTGGAACGAGAAGCTCCGGGGCGGTCTGCTCGTCGGCGTGTGGCTAGAACTATCGACGCGTGTGTCAGCCGATCGGGTGCGGCGCTTCGTGGACGGGACGATCGGGCAGCTTCGGCTCGTCGGACCTTCGCGCCGCGAGGTGGCGCGCGCGCGCGCAACGGCCGTCCGCACGGCACTCGAACGCTGGGAAAATCCGGAAGCACGAGCGCGCGAGCTCGTCTCGTCCGAAGCGACGGAAGGGTCCGCAACCCGTGTCGCGGAGGAGATACCGGCACTCGCGAGCGTCGCACCCGACGCGGTTCGCGCCGTGGCACGCCTGGCGTTTCGAGACGAGCGACGTACGACGCTCGAGATGTATCCACCGCTCTGGCCCACCGACGACCCGGCCGTCGCGCACCATACGCTCTACACCATCGGGCAAGGCGACACCCTAACGGGCGTCGCCGAGCGCTTTCACGTGACGGTCGAGAGCCTCGCTCGCTCGAACGATCTCGATCCGAAGGGCGGACTCATGGCAGGGCAGCCGCTCTGGATCCCGTCGGAATGATCGGATGCGAGTGCACCGAGCGCGCCGTCCTTGCGGAACCCCCTCCGGAGTCCTTCCGGGTGAAGCTCGGCCGTGAGCGCGACGCCGAGTCGCCGCCGCGCCTCGTCAATCGGGAGCGCGAGCATATCCTCGACCGGCTCGCTCACGAGGCGTGCGGCGTGGCGCCCGCGAAGATACGCGCGGTAGCAATAGCGCGGCCATGAGAAGCTCGGATCCAGTTGCCCGTCGATCGTCCCGAAGAACGCGATGAAGGCCATCCCCGGGTTTCCGAACTGGCCGACCGAGAACCAGAGGTTCGCGATTTCGCCCGTGTCGTCGCGACCGTAGTCGGTGAGCACGTGCCAGAGATCGTGCATGTCGCGAATGCGATCCGCGACGTACTGGCGGTTCTCGTCGAACTCGAGCGCTTCGTTGGGATCGACGCCGGTCGTCTGGGCTTCGACGAGACCATCCGCCGTCAGCTCCCCTTCCTCCATGAAGCGGAGGTACTCATGCCCCAGGGACCCATCGGGCAACGCCCTCAGAGCGTTGCGATCCGACAGGCGCGCCATGAGACTCGGCTTGTCCCGGAGCAGTCGTTTGCCGTTGTCCGTTCGCTTGAAGGCCTGGTAGGTGCGCTCGAAGCTATCACCCGTCAGCGCGGAGATGATCGTGAAGACCTGATCCGTCCGCGACGTGTCGTTCGCGAGCGTCCAGAGCGCCTTGATGGCGGCCCCCACGTGAATGGGCTTGTGCGGTCGGCTGTCGCTGTCCGTTGCACCAATCATGGGCACATTGATAACTGTGCCACCTATCACTGTCAAGCTCGAAATAACAAGCACCCGCGACCGCCCTCCCCGAGGGCGAAGGGAGGGCAGTCGCCAGGGTCGGAATCTCAGGAGCTCCGCATCGACGAGCAGAGTCGTCCCCGAGGGATCAAAGAGGGGCGGAACTACGCGAACGCAGCGAGCACGCCGAAGGCGGCGGGGGGCGGGCGCGGAGCGAGCCGCGGGGGCAAGGCTGATAAGGCCCCCTTTCCTAGTAGTTCCGCATCGACGAGCACGTCGCCCCGAGGAATGAAAGCGGTGCGGAACTACCGAGCGCAGCGAGTACCGGGGGGAGGGGTTGCGAAGCAAGCCCCGGGGGGCGGGCAACGCCCCCCTTTCCTAGGAGACCGCAGAAGCCGGTCAGCCGCCGCTACGGCGCTGGAACGTCGGGATATCCCAGTCGTGGTCCATGTTCGACTGAGCGGACCCCGACGGGAAGGTGATGCGATCGCGTACGTGCGGCAGTTGCGACTGCCCGGGGGGCAGGGTCGAATGGGCGTGATGCGCGGACAGAGGCGCCGGGCGGCGCATCGAAAAGGCGGGTTCGGGGTGAGCGGAGCCGCCTGACGACGTTTCGCCACTCCCGTTCCCCGAACGATAGGAAGCGCGGGTGACCGGCGAGGGAGCCTCGCGCTCCATCGGCTGGCGGCTCACCTGCTTCATGAGGTGCGCATGCTCCTCTTTGTGCCGGTCGAAGCCGGTCGCGATGACGGTCACCTTGAGCATGTCGGCCATGTTCTCGTCGACCGTGGCACCGAAAATGATGTTCGCGTCCTCGTGTGCCTGCTCCTGGACCAGCGTCGCCGCTTCCTGGATCTCGCGCATCTTCATGTCGGGGCCACCGACGATGTTGATGAGCACGCCGGTCGCGCCGTCGACGGAGATGTCGTCGAGCAGCGGCGACGTGATCGCTTCCTGAGCCGCGAGGCGCGCCCGTCCGTCGCCTTTGGCGCAACCGGTGCCCATGAGCGCGCGCCCCATGCCGCTCATGACCGCGCGAACGTCGGCAAAGTCGACGTTCACGATGCCCTCTTGCGTGATGAGGTCGCTGATGCCCTTGATGGCCTGAAAGAGCACCTCGTCCGCCTTGCGGAACGCGTCGATGAAGGTGGTGTCCTCGTCGGCAATCGTGATGAGCTTCTCGTTCGGAATCGTGATGAGCGTGTCCACGTGCTCGGCCAGCGCATGGAGGCCGATCTCGGCGTGGCGCGCGCGCTTGCGCCCTTCGAAGATGAATGGCTTCGTGACCACCCCGACGGTCAGGGCGCCCTCCTCCCGCGCGAGCTGGGCGATGATCGGCGCGGAGCCCGTGCCCGTGCCGCCGCCCATGCCGGCGGTGACGAACACCATGTCCGCGCCGGAGATCGCCTCCTTGAGACGGGTCACGTCCTCGAGCGCGGCCTTGCGTCCTCGCTCGGGGTCGGCGCCCGCGCCGAGCCCCTTCGTGACGCCGCCACCGATGGGGATCTTCACAGGCGAAAGATTCGCGTTGAGGGCCTGGGCGTCGGTGTTCACCGCGATGAACTCCACGCCATCCAGCCCGAAGTGAATCATCGTGTTGACGGCGTTCCCACCGGAACCCCCGCACCCGACGACCTTGATCCGCGCCTGATAGCTTTGCATCTCGTCAGCAAATTCGATCGAGAAACTCATGTTCGTCCTCCCGGCGTTCCGTACGGCGTTCCAAGTAAGGCCCCAGGGCTGCCACGCCCCGTTTTTTGGGCAGAAACCGTCTCGTTACGTCGACAACTCTCGCCTTCAGATCTCCGACACTTTCAGAACGCGGCTTTGAACCACGTCCAAAATCCACTGTTGCGCTGTGACGGCGCTGCGGGCACGCTCCGCGACTCGGGGCGGGCTCGCTCCGCGACAGCGGCGCGAGCCCGCGCTTCCGCCATCTTGTGAGCGCCGTAACGCACGAGCCCCACGCCCGTCGCGTATTGCGGGCCCTGCACGAGCTGCACTATGCCCTTCACGCCGACGGGGAAGCCGAGCCGCACGGGCATTCCGAGTACCTCTTCCGCGCACTCGACCATCCCCTCCATGAGGACGGCGCCGCCCGTCAACACGACGCCGGCGCTGATCTGTTCGATGAGCCCGGCCTCTTCGATCCGCCGTCGCGCCTCGCTGAAGATCTCCTCGACGCGGGGTTCGATGATGTCGCTCACGACACGCCGCGCGACCTTGCGGGGGGAATGCCCTCCCACGCCCGGCACCTCGATCTCCTCGTCGTCGGCGATCATCCGCCCGAGAGCGCACCCGAAGTTTCGCTTCAACCGCTCGGCTTCGCCACCCGGGGTGCGGAGACCCGCGGAGACGTCGCGCGTGATGTTGTTACCGCCCGCGGGGATCACGCTCGTGTGCGCGATTCCGCCGTCGGCATAGACGAGCACGTCTGTCGTGCCGCCGCCCATGTCGATCACCGCGACGCCGATCTCCTTCTCGTCGTCGGAGAGCACCGCGTCTGCGCTCGCGAGCGGTTCGAGCACGACGTCGGCGACCTCGAGCCCGCACCGCTCGACGCACCGCACCACGTTCTGAACGCACGAACTCGCGGCGGTCACGAGGTTCACGCGTACCTGTAGACGGACCCCGCTCATCCCGATGGGGTCGCGGACGCCGTCCTGATTGTCGACCAGATACTCGCGCGGCAGCGCGTGGAGGATCATCCGGTCGGCATCCACCGGAATGGCCCGGGCACCCTCGAGCACGCGCTCGAGGTCCGCGACGGTCACCTCGCGGCCGGAAATGGCGGCGACCCCGTCGGAAACGTGGCTTCGAATATGACCGCCCGCGACGCCCGCGTAGACCGTCTGGATCTCGACCCCAGCCATCGTCTGCGCAGCGTCGACCGCTTCCCGGATCGAGCGCACCGTCCATTCGATGTTCGAGACGACGCCCTTCCGCAACCCGCGGCAAGGCACGTTCCCGACGCCGAGAATGGTGATCCCCTCCGCATCGATTTCGCCGACGACGGCCGACACCTTGGTGCTGCCGAGGTCCAGGCCGACGATGATTTCAGGCGAGCTCGCAATGGTCATGGGCGTGAGGAGCGGAGTCGGGAATCGCTTGGAATTTCCCGTTGAGGTTCGGGCAGGACGCTGCCACGCAGGCTCTTCGGGGGCCAAGTTTTGGCGCCACCGATGCTCGTCATTTCCGCGACATCCGCGTCGCTCATCGCATCCTCGCGACGACGCGTTCGGGATGCGCCTCGTTGTCCAGGAACAAGATTCCGGGAAGCCGTCCTCCGGGCTGGAGCTTGGCTATGATCCGGGCTGCCATGAGGAGCTTCTGTCGCCAGGGACCGGTGCCCAGATGCAGGGCCATTCCCCGCTTCCCGACCGTCAGCACCGCGCTGCCATCGGGGACGAGGTGCACCTCCTCGGCCTCATAGACGTTCGATAGCGGCATCTCCGCGTACTCACGGAGAATCTCGAGACCTACGCCGATGCGATCGATCGCGCGAGCGCGATCGATCCCGAAGTCGCGCGTCGTCACGCCCGTCACGACCGGAAGATCGATGGGATCGCCTCGCTCGACGGCCTTGAACGGCTCGCCCTCGGGCGTGACCAGGTAGAGACCGTCGTCCAGCGTCGTCGTCGCCACGGCTTCGCGTTCTACGACCTCGATGCGGAGCGTGCCGGGAAGCTCGCGCCCGACCCGGACCTGTTTCAGCCACGGATTGCCCAGAAGGCGCGCTTCGGCCGCGGACGTGTCGATGGCAAACAGATTCTGCCCTCGTGCGACCCCGGCGAGCCGCGCGACCTGGTCACCGCTGTAGTGACGGTTGCCCTTCACATCGAACTGCCGGATCGCAAAGCGGGGAGTCGTGAGCGCGTAGCGGTGCGCGCCCCAGGCGATCGCGACGGAGACCGATGCGACCACGGCGAGTCCCGCCGATAGCTTGAGCCCGGCCCAGAGCAAGGCGAACGCCCCGCCGGGCGCATTCCCCGCGCGTTCGGCGACGCGCTCCGCGACGGGGCCCGGCGCGGGGCTGTCGCTCGTGACGAAACCGAACTCGCTCGGCGCGTCGAATCCCGCGCCGTGCGCGACACGAGCGCCCCTGGACCGCGGACGTCGCTTCACGGCCGACCTCCGGTCGCTGTCGGACCGGCGGCGAGGATCTTCTCCACGTCCCGGAGCACCTTGTTCACGTCCCCGGCACCGAGCGCGATCACGCAGTCGCCGGGGCGAGCCTCGTCGGCAACGAGCCGTGCGAGAGAGGACCGGTCCGCAACGTACGATGCGGCATGGTGGCCGTGTTTCGAAACTGCGTGCGCGAGCTCCTCGCTCGACACGCCCGGAATGGGCGCCTCCCCGGCTGCGTAGATGTCCAGGAGAAACAGCCGATCCGCCTGGTTGAACGCGCGGGTGAACTCTTCGAATAGATGGTGCGTTCGCGTGTAACGATGCGGCTGGAACGCGACGATCACGCGCCCGTCGAACGCCTTCCGCGCCGCCGCGAGGGTCGCTACCACTTCCGCTGGATGGTGTCCGTAGTCGTCCACGAGCGCGACTCCCCCCACCTCCGCGACGATCGTGAACCTTCGCGCGACGCCACGGAACGTCGAAAGCGCGTCCTTGATGACATCCAGCGGCACCTCGAGCTCGTCCGCGATCGCGATTGCCGCGAGGCAGTTCAGCACGTTGTGCTGCCCAGGCATCTGCACGGTGAACTCCCCGAACGCGCGACCCTCCTTGTACCCGACGAAACTCGTGCGGAGCTTGTGAAAACCGACGGCGCGCGCGGAGTAATTGGCCTGTGGTGAGAGGCCGTACGTCACGTGCCTTCGCCCCACACGCGGCAACATTTCCTGGACCGAGGGATGATCGAGGCACAGCACCGCAAGGCCGTAGAACGGCACCTTCTGCACGAATTGCACGAACGCTTCCTTCACCTTCTCGTGCGTTCCGTAAAAATCCAGATGCTCGGGATCGATGTTCGTGACCGCCGCGATCGTCGGCGTCAGCCGCAGGAACGAGCCGTCGCTCTCGTCCGCCTCCGCGACCAGCATGTCGCCTGCGCCGAGCTTCGCGTTCGTTCCCCAGACGTGCATCCGCCCGCCGACGACGACCGTCGGATCGAACCCCGCCGCGCCGAGGATGGTCGCGACCAGCGATGTGGTCGTCGTCTTGCCGTGCGACCCGGCGATTGCGACGCCGTATTTCACGCGCATCAATTCGGCGAGCATCTCCGCCCGCGGGATCACCGGGGTGCCGAGAGCACGCGCTTCCACGATCTCCGGGTTCTCGGCGTGGATCGCACTCGAATAGACGACCACGTCCGCGGACCGCACGTTCTCCGCCCGGTGCCCGACGTCGATGCGCACGCCGAGCCGCGCGAGCCGCGCCGTGGTCTCGCCCTCCTTCATGTCCGAGCCCGAGACGTCGAACTCCAGCGTGCGCAGGATCTCGGCGAGCCCGCTCATGCCGATGCCACCGACGCCGATGAAGTGCACGTGACGTACGCGACCGCGAAACATCACTCGACTCCTTCGAACGACGCCGCGTTCCACTTCGGCTCCGCACCCCGCGCAGCCCCCGACCCGTCCGCGGCACTGCGTGCCGCGTCCGACCACCTCCAAATCGCGTGCCCGGCACGACGCATCCACGCGCTCAGGGGGTGGTCTCCAGGGGGTGCGCGACGGGCGAAAACCGCAGCAGCAATCTGACCGGAGGACGACTCGGCTCTCCCCGAGCCGGAACTCGGCGCGCCCGACGACGCACCGGGCTCGACGATCCCCGCCAGCCGCAGCAGATCGCGCGCGATGACCGTCGCGGCGTCGGGGCGACCGAGCGCGCGGGCTCGATCGGCCATGGCAGCCAGGACGGTACCGTCCCGGGCGAGGCGGGCGATCTCGGCGGAGAGGCGCGCGACCGTCGCTTCCTTCGCCAGAATGCACCGAGCCGCGCCCGCGCGTTCGAGCGACTCCGCGTTGTGGCGCTGATGATCGCCGGCGAAGGGGTAAGGGATGAACAGGCTCGCTCGACCGACCGCGCAGATCTCCGCAACGGCTCCGGCGCCGGAACGACCGATGACGAGATCGGCTTCGGCGAGCGCGGACGGCATGTCGTCGATGAACGGCACGACGTTCGCGTGGCCCTGCGCACCGAGCTCATCATAGAGAGCCCGCACCGTAGCGTCGCGACCATTGCCGCACTGGTGCAGAACGTCGAGTCGCACGCCCGACACGAACAATGCGCGCGGAACAGCCTGATTCAAGGATTCCGCACCCTGGCTACCGCCGAGCACGAGGACGCGGAGCTCCGGCCCGGGCCGGAGCTCGGACGGCGAGAACCCGTCACGAATCGGTACACCCGTCTCGAGAACGCTAGCGGACGCGAAGTGCTTCGCCGATTCCGGAAACGCCGTGTATGCGCGCTGAACGAACGGCGCGACGAGCCGGTTCGCCAGACCGATTGCGCTGTTGGGCTCCATCAATGCGAGAGGGATCCCGAGCGTCCTTGCGGCAACGGAGATCGGGCCCGCGGCGTATCCGCCGACAGAAAAAACCGCCCGGGGCGCGTGCCGAGCGAGCAGCTTCCGTGCTTCCGGGACCGCGCGGGCGGCCTGCAGGGCACCGGTCACGGCACCGCGGACGCCATTGCCGCGCATCGGGACCACGTTCATCAACTCGAGAGCATAGCCGCGCTGTGGCACGACCTTCGTTTCGAGCCCGCGCGCCGTTCCGATGAAGACGAGCTCGAGCTCGGGGCGCTCCCGGCGAACGGCGTCTGCAACGGCGAGCAGCGGGAACACGTGACCCCCGGTGCCCCCACCCGCGAAGACCAGTGCAGTCACGACGACACCTCCGCGCCACGCGCCTCTTCGGCGGGAGCGAAGTCCGCCTCCGAAGCGACGAGCGCGCTCGCTTCCGCGGGTCTACCCCCCAGATCGAATCGGCGCGGACCGGAAGGCTCCCTGGAGATGTTGAGCAGAATGCCCATTGCGGCGGCGCTCACCATGAGCGAGGAGCCTCCATAACTGATGAACGGCAGTGTCAGCCCCTTCGTCGGCAACATCGCCATCGCGACGGCGAGGTTGATGAGCGCCTGCAGACCGAACAGAACCGCTATGCCAAAGGCGATGTACGCGCCGTACTCGTCCTCCGCGCGCAACGCCGCGCGCACACCGCGCGCCACGATAACGAGGAACGTGATGCACAGCGCGAGGATGCCGATGAACCCGAGCTCTTCGCCGATGATCGCCGACACGAAGTCCGTGTGCGCTTCCGGCAGATAGAGGACCTGAAGCCCTTTGCCCAGACCGAGCCCGGTGCCCTGCCCCGAGCCGAAGCTCATCACCGACTGAAACGGCTGATACGCGAGATCCTGGCGATGCTCGGCCATGTTGAACCACGCGAGCACGCGTTCCCACCGGTACTCCTTGGAACGAATGAGCCACGCGCCGGCTGCAGCCCCGAGAATCAGCGCGCCGAGGAGGTACCCGAGCCGGGCCCCCGCCACGAAGAGGAGCGTGAACGTGAGGAGCAAGAGCACGAGTGCGCCGCCGAAGTCCGGCTGCTTCAAGCAGAGGAGCATCAGGACGCCTGCCATCAAGAAATGAGGCAGCATGCCGATGCTGAAGCTCTTCACCTTGTCCTGCTTCTTCGCGAGCGAGTACGCCAGCCACAGGATCAGCGCGAGCTTCGCGAGCTCCGAGGGCTGAATGTTGATCGGGCCGAGACGCAACCATCGGGCCGCGCCACCGCCGGTATGCCCGAAACCGAGCACGCTCATGGCGAGCAGCGTCGTCACGACGCCGAGCAGCGGATAGGTGAACGGACGGATCCGGTGGTAGTCGGTGCGCGACAGCGCCGTCATCGTGAGGAGCGCGACGAGCGCGTACGACCCCTGGCGCTTCAGGAAATAGTACGGATCGTGGAACGTCACGGTCGCCTCTATGGTGCTCGCGCTGAACACCATGACGATGCCGAAACCGAGGAGCCCGATCACGACGGCCGCCAGCACGACGTCTACGGGCCCCGTCCGCGATGCCGACGTTTGTGCAGATCCACCGTCGCTCATGCAGACCTCCTAGGGTGGAGACGCCTCACGGCGGCGGCGAATCGTTCACCGCGCTCGGCGTAACCACCGAACATGTCGAAGCTCGAGCACGCGGGCGCAAGCAGGACGGCATCGCCCGGCTCCGCGAGCTCGGTGGCGCGCCCCACGGCGTCTTCCATCGACGTCGCGCGGACGACCGGTACCCGGTGACCCACCGCAGCCGCGATGCGCTCGGCAGCCTCGCCGATGACCACGACGCCACGCCCCTTTTCCTCGAGCGCGGCGACGAGCGAATCGTACGAACCCAGCTTGTCGCGACCGCCGGCCACCAGCACGGCCTTTCGCTCCAGGAGTCCGCGCAAGGCCGTCACCGCGGCACCGACATTGGTCGCCTTCGAGTCGTCGTAATAACGGACCCCGGCGAGATCGGCGACCAGGGCCATGCGGTGCGCGAGGGGACGAAACCGCTCGAGCCCTGCGCGCACGCCGTCCGCGTCGATGCCCAGCGCGCGCGTCGCTGCCACGGCGGCGGCGGCGTTCGAGTGGTTGTGCGCTCCGTGAAACGCGGTCCTGGCGGGATCGAAGCGTTCGCCGGTCGCGCGCTCGACCACTGCACCGTCGCGAACGACATAGTCCGCAGTGGCGCCGAACGTCGCGATGCGCCCCCGCCCGCGACTCGCTTCGCGGCGGCAGACCGCATCACCGGCGGGCACGATCGCGGTGTCGCTCGCCGTCTGGTTCACGAACGCGTTGCCCTTCGCGCGCGCGTACTCGTCGAAGGAATCGTATCGATCCAGGTGGTCTTCGGTGATGTTCAGCAGGACGCTCGCGACGGGGTGGAATGTCGGCGCGCGCTCGAGCTGAAAGCTCGATACCTCGACGACGAGGACGTCGAACGCGCTGCCGACGGCCTCCGAGAGCGGGATGCCGAGATTTCCACCGGCGAACGTCCTCTTGCCTGCCGCATCGAAGACCGCAGCCACGGCCGTGGTGACGGTGCTCTTCCCGTTCGTGCCTCCGACCGCGACGATCTGTCCCTCGACGAAGCGCGCGGCGAGGTCGAGCTCCCCGATGACCTCGGCTCCGTGCGCGGCCGCGCGATCGAGCCCCGCGAACGCGGCCACGCCGGGCGAAACGACGACGACGTCCGCGAGCTCGAAGCGCACTCCATCGTGTCCGCCGGCGCACAGCTCCATGGGCAGCGCGCGGGCTTCCAGGGACAGCTCCGCGGCGGGCCGCGCGTCCGTTGCTGTTACGCTTGCCCCGCGAGCCAGGCAGAGCCGCGACGCGGCGATGCCACTCCGGCCGAGCCCGACCACAACGACGTTTTTTCCGGCGAGCTCCATCATCACCTGAGCTTCAGCGAGGCGAGCGCGACGAGCGCGAGCAGTATGGAAATGATCCAGAACCGCACGATGATCCGGGGTTCCGGCCAGCCCTTCTTCTCGAAGTGATGATGGATCGGCGCCATCAGGAAGACGCGGCGCCCGAACATCTTGAACGAGATGACCTGCGTGATGACGCTCACCGCCTCGACGAAGAAGATCCCGCCGATGAGGACGCTCAGGAGCTCGTTCTTGGTGAGCACGGCGAGCATGCCGAGCCCACCGCCGAGCGCCAGCGATCCGACGTCCCCCATGAAGACCTGCGCCGGGTAGGTATTGTACCAGAGAAAGCCGATTCCAGCGCCGATCACGGATGCCGCGAAGATCGCGAGCTCGCCCATCCCCGGGATGCCGGGGATGTCCAGATACTGAGCCAGCGGACGCCCGAACAAGATGAGGCCAGCGATGTACGACCAGAGCAGATACGTGCCGGCGTTGATCATCACGGGGCCGATGGCGAGACCATCGAGACCGTCGGTGAGATTGACCGCATTGCTCGTGGCGACCACGACGAACACCGCGAAGATCACGTAAAGCCAGAGCGGCAGCTCGATGGGGTGCTTCGCGAAAGCGACGAACGGCACGGACAGACGCGTTCGAATCGGGAGCCAGCCCACAGGCATCGCGGGTTCGTAGAGAAAGCAGTACCCCACGGCGCCAGCGCCCACGAGGGTCTGCCCGATGAGCTTGTAGCGGCCGGAGAGACCTCCGCTGCTCTTCTTGACGAGCTTCATCCGGTCGTCGAAGTAACCGATCGCGCCGTAACCGGCGGTCAGCCCCGCCGTCGCAAGAACGAACGAGTTATGGACGTCGGCCCAAAGCACCGTCGGCACCAGCACGCACAGGAGAATGAGTGCGCCCCCCATCGTCGGAGTGCCCGCCTTCTTGTAATGAGATTCGGGCCCATCTTTTCTTACGACCTGGCCAATCTGCTTTTTCTGCAGCTCGCGGATGAACCACGGCGCGAGCCAGAACGAAAGAAACATCGCCGTGATCGTCGCCATGATCACGCGAAACGGGACGTATCGGAGCACGTTCAGCACGCCGGCCCAGCCAAACTTGCCGGACAGGGGAAACAGCAGTTCGTAGATCACGCCGCCCTGCCCTTCGCGCGAACGAGCGCATCGACGACTTGCTCGGCGCGGACGCCCCGAGACGCCTTGACGAGCACGATGTCGCCAGGGCGGACGCGGGCGATGACCTCGGACGTCGCGCCCACCGCGTCGACGGCGAACGCCGCGTCCACTCCCTGCGCAATCGCGGGTGCCACGAAGCGCTCGGCATCGCCACCCACGGCGACGAGGGCCGCGGCTCCGCTCTCGGCGATGTCACGAGCGAGCCGTTCATGCTCCAGCCGCGACTCGCTGCCGAGCTCACGCATCTCTCCGAGCACCAGGACGAGCCGCGCCGAGCGGTCGTCGGCGATTCTCGCGGGCCACCGTCATCGCAGCCCGGACGCTCGCGGGATTGGCGTTATACGTGTCGTCGAGCACGACCGTGCGATCGAGGAGCTCGATGGGACGAAGCCGTCCGGGCTCGCCGAGCGGACCTTTACGGAACGCGGCAACGAGCCGCTCCTCGGGCACGACGCGAGCTGCAACGCGATCCGCAACGGCAACGGCCGCGGCGATGGCGAGCGCTCCGGGCAAACCAAGGAGAGGACACTCGACGACTATCGTTTCGCGGTTCTTGCCCCGCGGCCGATCGATCGCCACACGGCTTCCCGAGAGCCCCACCGCTTCCCGGCGAGCGATGCGATAGTCGGCGGCGCCACGCGTCCCGTAGGTCACCTTGCGCTTCGAGCTGGCGCCCAGGACCTGACGCACCACCCGCTCGTCGTCACCGTTGGCAATCGCGGTGCCATTCTTGGGAAGCGACCGGAAGAGATCGCCCTCTTCGAGCTCGATCTCGTCGATACCGCCAAGCCCCTCGGCGTGCTCGACATCGACCAGCGTGAGGACGCCGATGTTCGGCATGGCGATCGCCGCAAGATCCCGCACCTCGCCGCGCCGGTTCGTTCCAATCTCGATCACCGCGACGCCATGTCGCTCGGCGAGACCCAGCAGCACCATGGGCACGCCGACACGGTTGTTGAGATTACCCGCGGAGACGTGGACGGCACCGGGCGCAACCGCCTCGAGCGCGGCGGCGATTGCGCTCCGCGTCGTGGTCTTCCCTGCGGAACCCGCGACCGCGACTAGCGTCCCGCCCCACCGCTTCCGATGAGCACGCGCGAGGGCCCCGAGGGCGGCAAGTGTATCGTCTACTTCGATGGTCGGAACTGTCGCGTTCGACGTAGAGCCGCGACGAACCAGGGCGGCGGCCGCCCCGGCGCGCGACGCCGCTTCGACGAATCGGTGCCCGTCGAAGGTCTCACCTTCGAGTGCGACGAAGAGCTTCCCCGCGACGCCTCCGCGCGAGTCCGTCGTGACACCACGAACGGTCCCATCGGGCGGTCCGCGCGTCGTCCCCGCGGTGGCAGTCGCGATCTCCGCAAGGGTAAACGCAGCGACGTTCTCCGGGATCGGGGTCGCCATCAGAGAGCTCCCCGGCGACGACCGAGCGCGCGTCTCGCCTCGACGCGGTCGTCGAACGCACTCTTTTCGGTGGCCGTGATCTGATACGACTCGTGACCCTTCCCTGCGAGGAGAACGATATCGCCGGGGGCCGCTTCGCAGATGGCGCGCTCGATGGCCGCCGCGCGGTCGAGGACGATCTCGTAGGGGATGCCGGCCGGTCGAAGTCCCGCTTCGATCGCGGTCGCTATGGCGCGCGGGTCTTCCGATCGCGGATTGTCGTTCGTGATGGTCGCGCGGTCGGCTGCCTCGCCGACGCAGGCCCCCATCTTCGGGCGTTTGGACGCGTCTCTGTCACCGCCGCAGCCGAACACACAATGGACCTTGCCACGACCGATCCCGCGCACCGCCTGGAGGACTCGACGAAGCGCATCGGGCGTGTGCGCGTAGTCGACGAGGACGGTCACGTCGTCGTCGACAGTGTCGCAGCGCTCGAGCCGTCCCGGCACGGCGGGCGCCGAGCGGAGCGCGCGCGCCGCGGCTCCCGTGTCGAGTCCTAGGGCTTCGACGATCGCTAGCGCGACGAGTAGATTGTCGAGATTGTGCGCGCCGACGAGCGGGCTTTCGAGCGCCACGTTTCCCGATGGGAGGCGAACCATGGCACGAACTCCATGTTCGTCCATGCGGGATTCGAGTGGACGAACGTCAGCGGCAACGCTCCGCGCCACCGAGAGGACCCTTCCATGCGCGCGGCGGACGAGCTCGCCGCCGAACGGATCATCGATGTTGATCACGGATGCCGCTGGCTCGAGGTCGGTGAAGAGCCGTGCTTTGGCAGCGGCGTAAGCCGCCATCGAGCCGTGATAGTCGAGGTGATCCTGGGTCAGGTTCGTGAATGCGGCGACCGCGAACGCGATCCCGTCCCCACGAGCCTGCGTGAGAGCGACACTCGACACCTCCATGACGAAGTGCGTGGCGCCTCGAGCCAGCGCACGGGAGGCGAGCCGGGAAATGTCGTCCGCTTCGGGTGTCGTGAGCGACGCATCGTCGACGTCGGCGCCGAACATGTACCCGAGAGTTCCGAGCCGCGCAGCGCGTCCACCCGCACCGTCGATGGCGTGCGTGGCAAGCCATGCGGTCGTCGTCTTGCCGTTCGTGCCGGTGATGCCCACAACACGAAGGGCTCGTGTCGGATGATCGCGAACTGATTCCGCAGCGAGTGCGACCGCGAGGCGGACGTCGTCGACGCGCACCACCGGCACCGATACGGGCGGCAGCGAGACGCCTCGCTCGACGAGCACGGCGGCCGCCCCTCTCGCGGTCGCGTCACTCACGAATCGCGCAGCGTCGAAGTTCCGGCCCGCGCGCGCGATGAACAGGTCCCCCGGCGACACGTGACGTGAGTCGGTCCGCACGTCCGAAACGACCACCCCAGCGTCCCCGACGACGGAGGGTCGCACCAGCACCAGCTCTCGAAGGAGCTCTTCGAGCGCAATGCCGGTCGTTCTATTGGACATGATGGCGTTCATGTAGCAGGCTCGAACACGAGGACGACTTCGCTGCCTTGATCGACGATCTGCCCTGGCGGCGGCGTTTGCCGAGACAGGAGTCCCGTCCCTTCGATGCGAGGCTTGACGCCGATCTCGGCGCTCTTCTCGATCGCGAGCCGGAGAGGGAACCCGGTCATGTCGGGCACGCGCACCTTGCCCGGCGCGACGCGCGCGGTCGGCTCCACGTCCTGGACGGCCGGTGCGAGTCCTTGCGATTTTTGCCACGCGGCGTAGAGGGCGTTCGCGGGGTCTGGCGCCCGCGCGAGCTCCGCCGGATCGGCGTGCTGGGTCCCCTGCGGGGTTAGACCCCGGTACTTGAGGACCATCGAAGCGACCGCGCGGAACACCGGCGCGGCGACGGCACCCCCCGCGTGCTCGATCATCGGCTCGTCCAGGACCACCGCGATGGCCACGACCGGGTCTCGTGCGGGTACGAAGCCCACGAACGAGGCCATGAACTTGTCGACAGAGTAGAGCCCCGTCTTGGGATCGGACTTCTGCGCCGTCCCGGTCTTTCCGGCGACCTGATAGCCGTCGATGGCGGCTTGGCCGCCGGTGCCGTCGCCTTCGGTGACTCCGATGAGCATCTCCGCGACCGCCCTCGCCGCTGCCCTCGGAACCGCCCGGCGCCGGACCTTGGGCACGGCCTCTCGAATCACTTCTCCCGTTGCCGTGGAGACCCGCTTGACGAGGATGGGCTCCATCAGCTCGCCCCCGTTCGCGATCGCTGCCGCACCCATCGCGAGTTGAAGGGCGGTGACGCTGATGCCCTGCCCGAACGCAGCCGACGCGGTTTCGACCTGGACCCAGGGACGTCCGCGCGGGCGAAGGACGCCGGACGATTCGCCCGGGAGCGGCAGCTCGGTCGTTTCACCGAATCCGAACTTGCGAAACGCTTCGTAGAGCTTCTCGCCCCCCAGGCCGAGTGCGATCTTGGCCGCGCATATGTTCGACGAGATGGCGAGAATCTGCGACACCGTGAGCCACTCGGACGGGTGGGTGTCCCGGATAACGACGTTGTCGAGCGGCATCGCGCCCTTCTCGCAGTAGAGTTGCTGGGTGGGGGTGATGGTCCCGGCGGCGAGCCCCGCGGCCACGGTGAACATCTTCATCGTGGACCCGGGTTCGAATCGCTCGCTCAGAGCCCGCTCCCGACGCGCCTCGGGGTCGCTCTCGGCGTAGTCGTTCGGGTTGTAACCGGGGAAACTCGCGAGAGCGAGAATCTCACCCGTATGCGGGTCGACCACCACCACCGAACCGGCAATCGCCTCGAAAGTCCGCGCGGCATTCCGCAGCTCGCGCTCGGCGGTGTACTGAATACCCTGATCGATCGTCAGTCGAATGTCGTGACCGGCAAGCGCCTGCTCGTCTTCGATGCCGTCGGAGAGCAAGAGACGACCCGAACGATCGCGGAGACCGCGGAGCTGTTCGATGTGACCTTCGAGCTCCGGATTCAACGACAGCTCGAGACCGTCCTTGCCGTCGCCGTCCGGCGAGACGAACCCGAGGAGACTCCCGGCGAGCTCGCGACGCGGATAATAGCGACGCCCTTCCCCTTCGATCACGAGACCTGGAATCGCCGCGTCGCCGAGCGACGGATCGGTCAGCTTCCGGACGCGTTCGACCTCGTCCGTGGTGAGATAATGCTTGAGCCAGCTGAAACGGCGCTTCTTCAGGATTTTTCGTTCGACCTCCGCGGGGTCGATGCCGAGCGCCTCACCGATCCGGTTCGCCGCGTCGCGCGCGACGAAAGGGACGCGTTGCGGGGGCACCGCGCGAAGAAGCTCCGCGGCGTCGAAGCTCACTCCAGGGACGTCGACACTCACCGCGAGGGCGCTGCCGTTCCGGTCGTAGATGGTGCCGCGTTTCGGCGTCACGTGCAGCCGCCGCTGGCGTTGCTGCTCGGCCATTTCTCGCCACTGCGAGCCGTCGATCACCATGAGCTGGTAGCCTGCGGACACGACGAGCCCCATCCCGAGTGCCAGGAGTCCGCAGAGGACTCCCATACGAAGCCGGATGAACCGCCCGCTCGGCGTCTCGAGGCGGTTCACGGCGCGACCTCCCTGGTTGCCGCAACCTGAACGGCGGCGGGCTGCTCTCCGGTACGCTCACCCACGACCGGCATCGGCCCGGCGGAGAGCATGCGATCGGCCGACGGCGCGCTCATGCCCAAAGCGGTACGAGCGACCAGGTCGATCCGCTCGGGGGTTTCGTAGCTAGCGATCTCGAGCTCCAGGATCCGCTTCACCTCGCGGAGCCTTCCGAGATGCGCTTGCGCGCGTCCGAGCTCGTACCCGATCTCGATGGCGCGCATCCTGAGTGCCAGGTACACCGTGAACGCACTGGCCGTGGCGGCGACGGCAAGCGCCCACACCACGAGAAAGGGTTGTCTTCTTTTCATGGACGCTCCCCTCGAAACGGGCGTCCATCGCGATACCGGCGTGGCTCCGGATCTGGCGAACTCGTCGCAGGCTCCGCACGACGCGCGGCGCGGAGCTTCGCGCTGCGTGATCGCGGGTTCTCGGCGAGCTCGGCGTCACTGGCCGTCAGCGGCTTCTTCGTGAGCCGCTCCCAATGGGCGCCGTCCGAGAGCTCGCGTTTGACGGGCCGATCCTCCAGCGACTGAAAGGTGATGAACACGATTCGACCACCCGGCTTGACGATCCGCGGTAGCGCGCTGAGGAGAGCATCCAGCTGTTCCAGCTCCCCGTTGACGAGGATTCGTAGAGCCTGGAACGTACGCGTCGACGGATCGACACCGCCGACGCGCCTCGGACCGGTCGCGCGAACGACTGCGCGTCGGAGATCGAGAGTCGTGCGGAGCTCACCCGCCTCGAGCGCCTGCTTGATACATCGGGCCACGCGACGCGAACGATGCTCCTCGCCGAAGCGATAGATTGCGTTGGCGAGCTCGTCCTGATCGAGTCTGGCGATGAGATCGAGCGCTGTCTCGCCGCGCGTCGGATCCATGCGCATGTCGAGCGGCCCCTCGCGACGAAAGCTCATACCGCGCTGAGCGTCGTCAAGCTGCGGGGAACTCACGCCGAGATCGGCGAGCACGCCGTCCAGGGCGGCGATGCCATTGGCGCCGAGCCACGTTTCGACCTCCGAGAAGCTCGCGTGGACCACGCGAGCGCGAGCTCCAAACCGAGCCAGCCGACGTTCCGCGACTTCGACCGCGACGGGATCACGATCGAACGCGATGACCCGAGCCTGGGCGGCTCGCTCGAGCAGCGCACTCGAATGGCCGCCGCCGCCAGCGGTGACGTCGGCGTAGAGCCCCCCCGCGCCGGGGGCGAGCGCGGTCACGGCCTCCTCGAGCATGACGGACGAATGCTCGAAGACGACGGATTCGGTGAGCTTCGCGGCAGCCATCGTCATATTCTGATGAGCTCCTCGACACTCTTCATGAACCGGTCGTGCTCGTCGGACGGAAGCGGCGCCGTCGCCCGATCCCAGAGTTCCTTCGACCAGATCTCGACGAAACGCCCCATTCCCGCGAGGAGCACTTCTTTGCCGAGCGATGCGCGTTCGCGGTAATCCGAACTCACCAGGACACGACCCGCTCCATCGAGTTCGCACTCGAGAGCTGCGGAGACAATCATGCGGCGAAATCGGACGATGTGCGGGTCGAAGCGGGGAAGCTCCGCGATCTTCCGCTCGAACTCCGTCCAGGCACTCAGTGGATGGAGGTGCAGACACGGATCGGACGGTGCGGGCGTGATGACGACTCGCGCATCGCCGTCGGCGAGGACGGCGTCTCGAAAGCGCGCCGGCAGGCTGACTCGACCTTTCGCATCGATCGTGTGCACGAACTGCCCGCGGAACATGTCTCGGCGCTCCAGTTCGAGGGAAGAGAGGGCACTTAGCCCCACTTCGTCCCACTAACGGCCCGACCGTACGGGTTCCGCATGGATCCTGTCAACTACGGAGGGGCCAAATTACCGGTCGATCCTGTCTGCAGGACGCTTACCTGAACTCATGCGTAGGTAAGCGAACGTAGGTTGACCGCCGACCCGCGTCGAGCAGGACGATCCATCGGCGCCCGGATGTTTCAGGTTCGCGGCGTCAGGTTTTCGCGAACCCAGGCGACGATGTCGGCGAGAGGCGTCGCCGGCTTGAATATCTTCCGGACGCCGGCCGCCTCGAGCCGAGCGGCGTCGTCGTCCGGCACGATGCCACCCCCGAACACCGCGATATCCTCCGCATGGCGCGCCCGAAGCGCCTCGATGACCGCCGGAAACAAAGTGTTGTGAGCGCCACTCATGATCGAGAGGCCCACCGCGTCCACATCCTCCTGAACGGCCGCCGCCGCGATCATGTCCGGCGTCTGGTGCAAGCCGGTGTAGATCACCTCGAACCCGGCATCGCGAAGGGCTCGCGCGACAATCTTCGCGCCTCGGTCGTGCCCGTCGAGACCAGGCTTCGCCACCAGTACGCGGACCCGCGCGTTCGTCATGGCGCCGCCTTCACCAGCACCTTCAGGCGTCGAATGTCGAGTCTTCCCTCCGCGCGCGCCGTGAACGCGACTCGCCCAGGACCGATCGCGTTCACTAGTTTGCCCGTGAGCGTCTGGTCACCGACCTTTGCCACGACCCGATCTCCAGACACCTTCAGCGATACCGCGTAGCCCTCTCCGGTGGCCACCGGGAGCGGCTCGGGATCGGCCAGCTGGAACGCCTTTCCGTGTCCGTCGAAGACGAGGAGGCGGGCCTGCGCGGCGTCGAGTATCAGCCCCACGCCGGAATAGCCGACGTCGCCGGCGTTCGCTCGAACGAGCAACCCTCCGCCCGTACCCTGCGGCGCCAGCAGGACCGATACGTCCACATCGGACGCCGCTGCTCCAGTGGCGACGGCATCGAACTCGCCCCTGCCGCCGTCGAGGACGAGTCTGCCGTCATCGAGACCTGCAGCGTGCGGTTCGCCGAAGAGCCTGTCGTAAACGACGCCACCGGCACTCCATGGACCATCGGGCGTCGTGCGCTCGCGAAAGTTCGCTAGAGAAGTGAGTTTCGGTGTCACGCCGTTCACCGACGCCGTGAGCGTGCCGTCCGCGTCCGCCACGATCGCATAATGCTTGCCGGAGAGCGCGAATGCCGTGACCGATCCCTGATCCGTTTTCACGTCCGTCGCTTCGACCGGCTCGATCGCGCCGTCGTCCGTCGTTCGACCAAGAGCAGCCGTGCTGCCACCTCCAGCTGCAACGGCCAGCGCCACGCCAAGTTGCTCCAGCGCCTCCGGGTGTCCGTTTGCGGCGAGGATCAGCGCGAGATCAACCGTTCGTTGCCCATCCACGAGAAGCAATCGCAACGCGCTACCGACGACCAGCACGGGCGTGGCCGGGACTCCAGCCGAGACCCCATCGAGCGACATCTTCGGGACTTCGACCGCGAGAAACGATCCCGGACCTGCGCGACGCACGTCTTCGCTCGCCCGGAGCGCGGCGCGCTTCAGGACGGGGTCCGACGAAATGGCCCGCTCCGTTCCGAGCATGGCCACACTCCATGCAGTGGCAGCCTCATTCTCGTCGGGCGACGACGGCTTCACGTCGGGCGACCACAGCGCGTCCCCCGACAGCGGATGCGTCGCATCGCCGAGAAAGACGCCAGCCCGCACCACTCGCCCCCGGGCGGAGAGCCCGGACGGGGCGACTTTCGACAGAAGCCATGCGGAGAGTCCGTCGGTGGCATGCGGAACGCGATCGAGCGCCCGGACGGCGGCGGCAATCGCGTTCTGCTGCGAGAGGTCGTCCGCTTCGACCAGTACCCCGTGGCGTTCGAACGCCGCGCGGCGCGCGCCGGTGAGAGCCATGCGCTCCGCGAGCTCCGGGCGTTCCACGATGCCGCGGCCCAGATCGATCGCCGTGACCTCGACCTGAGTTCGCACGCGCAGCAGCTCTGGCGAGGCGCGCCCGGGCGCGCCGAACCATCGCCCGAACGCGGCCAGGTGATCCTGGTAGAGCAACCAGCACGCTCGCTCTGCGTCGTCGCGGATCCCGGTGGAAGGATCGTGTCCATCCTCGGGCGGGTTCCCGGCGTTCGCGATTCGCGCATCGATGAACGAATGGATACGAATGATCTCTTCCGTCGCGTCGCGGCCACGGTCGTCGGTGCGCGCCTGCAGTGGCAAATCCGGCATCCGCGCCGCGGCCCGCGCCAGCAGACTCTCCACCATCGCCGGCGCGAGCGTATTCCGCGCCGCGCTCGACCCGGGCCCGAAGAGCAACGCCTCCGCGAATCTCTCGTGTGCTCCATCGAACGGAATCGCTGCGAAGGCAGCCTTCAGTGGCTCTGCGACCTCGCGGGCAGTCAGATCCGGGCGGGCAACGAGGGAACGAACGCGCGCCGCTGTCCCCGGTACGCCCTTCTCGACGAAGGTGCGCACGATCGCCTTTTCGGAGTCCGTCAACGCGGCCGATGCGGGCTGCGACGAGAACACCGCGCAGACGAGCACGGCAAACGCAATCACCCGGGCGGTCATGGCCGAGCGGCAGGCTACCATCACGAGTTGGCGCTGCCTCCCCTACTCTTCGGCGGTGAGCGCCGCGACGACGGCGAGCGCCGCGATGGCGGCGGTCTCCGTGCGGAGGACGAACTCTCCGAGTGTCGCGGGCGCGAAGGCATGGTTTGCGGCAAGCGCCTCCTCCTGCTCGGAGAAGCCGCCCTCGGGGCCGACGAGCAACGCCGTGGACGCCGTCTTCGGACGGCCCGCGAGTGCGGTGGCCAGCCCTTGGGGTGCCGAGGGCGAAAGGCAAAAACGGCTTTCGGACGCATTTTGACCGAGCGCGTCCTCCAGCGGGATGGGCCCGTCGATACGGGGAATATCGCCTCGACCACATTGCCTCGCGGATTCGACGGCGATCGTCCGGAGGCGCTTCTGACGTGCATCTGCTCGCCCGGCGTCGAGGCGCACGACGGTTCGCGCGGACTCGACGAGAACCACGCTTTCGACCCCGAGCGCGGTGGCGTCGCGGATGACCTGGTCCGGCTTGTCGCCCTTGCCGAGAGCATAAAGGAGGGTCACCCGTGAGCGCGCAATCATCGACGCGGGCCGGGCAAGGCCGACGCGACACCTTACCGTGCGACCGACATCGATGATCTCGACTTCGGCTTCTAGCCGCGCCTCGGGGTCGAACGCGACAAAACGACCACCTTGCCCGAGTCGGTGAACCCGCGTGACGTACCGCGCGACGCCCGCGGACAGCGTGCACTCCCCCCGCGGCAAGGGCTCGATCGCGACGCGAAGAAACCGAGGCTCGCGCGACAAGAGCGCCTTCATACCGCGACGACCTGTCCTGCGCTATCCATGGAAACGTGTCCGAGCAACGGAAGACGGTCGTGGCGGCCGCGGCACTCGCCGCCGCGGTCGGGGTCTACGCGGAAATTTCCTATCACGAGAACCTGAAGGAGCGCGCGCGGCTCCAGGAACTGCGCGGCCTCGAGCATCCCGCCGCGCCCGCCGCGTCTACCGCGCGAGAGCGCGCCATCGATCGCGAACGTTGACCGGTTCAACCCGCGAGCGTCTCCGGGTTCCCGTAGTACGCATCGTGCGCCCGCACGGACACCAGAAGATCGCGTCTATCGCGCGGAAACGGTATCGGCGCGCCCTCGGCCAGCACGAGCGCCGTGAGCGACCCCCCATACACGCATGCCGTGTCGAGCCCGGTCGCGCACGGGTGAAGCTGAAGGCCGCGTCGTGCATCGTGTCCGAAGACGAGATGCGGGTCTCGTCGGTATGCCGTCGCCCAGCTCTCGGCGCCCGCAAGGTGACTCGCCTTGCCGTCGGGGCCGATCGAACGAATGTGGGTGAGCGTCCAGCTATCCTGCTCGTCGAAACCAACGCTCGGCAGGACACCCGCATGCACGATACGCGCGCCGTGTCCTTTGACGTCCAGGTAAAGCGGGAGCGCGTCGAGAAGCGCCCAGTCCGCTTCCGTGAGCTCGTGAAACAGCGCCTCGTGGCTCGGACCCATCTTTGCCGTGGACTGGCCCGCGAGACGTGCTCGACGCACCTGAAGGACGCGCGCCTCGTGGTTCCCGAGAACGCCGCGACCGCCAACCTCACGATAGAGCCGCAACACCCCCGCGCTATCCGGCCCGCGTGCGATCAGATCGCCGACGAAATAAACGACATCGCCGGCACCGGGACCCAGCAGATCGAGGAGTTCCGATAGCTCCCGCGCGCACCCGTGAACGTCCCCTATGAAGATGCTGCGCGCCATGCTCCGCCGCCGGGCAGGTTAGCCCCGACAAACCAATAGTCAAATCAGTCGGTTACAGTCGGATGCGTGGGTCCAGGCGACGCAACCCCCCGAGGCGGGGCCCCATCCACCTGCACTGGAAAAGGGGCCTTGCCTGGAGCGGGGCCCGCGTGATACCCGTGCAGGTCCGAATCCCAGGGAGGCTACGAATGCCGACAGTCCGGTCCGCTGGCGCTGCAACGATCGCTGTCTTGATCCTCACCGGGTGTGGGGGAGACGCACCCAAGTACAAGCCGCACCCCGCACCTAGCGGTGTCCAGGCCAACCTTCCGCCGGTGCCCAACGTGCCGCAGCGTCCGCTGAAAGCGGGCGACGCGTACACCGTCTGGGGGGCCAGCTATTATCTGCGAAGCCGTGTTCATCACAAGGACGTCGCAGACAAGACCCTCTCGATCACGGGTTACATCTCGAAGACGAATCTCGACACCGCGCCGAAATGCGCCATCCACAAAACCGGCAAGGCGGACCCCGACAACTGCAAGGCCGGCATCCCGACCTTCTGGCTATGCGACGCGAAGGACGCCGCCGATTCCGACTGCATCCGGGTGATGGGCTGGGCGTCCAACTTCGCGCAGATCCACGACGCCATCGAGCAGGACGACAAGGACAAGTCCAAGCCGGCGAAGGATCAGGAGCCGTTCACCGACGAACTGTGGGGCGTCAAGCTCCCGAACCCGTTGCCGGCCAAGGGGGCAAAGGTGACCGTCAAGGGCGAGTACGCGACAACGTTCACGAAAGCGTCGTCAGGCACGGTGGCCGATCCGATCATGGGCTTGCTCACTTACGAGGACATCGAAACGACCGAGCAGGCCCCCGAGGAAGCAACGCTTCCCGGCATGAAGCGAAAGAAGTAGTCGCCGTTCCGCGCGGTTAGGTCTTCGACACCGCAGCGCGGGCTGATAGGCTCACGCCGCGTCGTGCCAAGAACCGTCCTCTGGGCAGCCGCGATTGCGCTGTTGCTCGCGACGCCGGGCTGCCTTCGACAAGACTACCCCGCGGACGCGCCCGTAGTTTCGCAGGTGAAGCTCCGGGGGACCGATGCCGTAGATCCGACCGACATTCTCCACGGTCTGGCGACGGCTGCATCGCCGAAATTCCTGGGCATCTGGGACGGCGTCGTCTTCGACTACGAGGTGTTCGACCAGACCCTGCTCGAACGCGATCTCGACCGCGTCGAACGCTACTACCGGGCGCGCGGCTACTACGAAGCGGAGGTCACGGCCGCCCGGGTCATTCACGTCGACGAGCACCACGTCCGCGTCGAGATCCGCGTGCACGAGGGTGCGCCCGTGCTCGTCGCGCAACCGGTCGAGACCCCGGGGCTCGAGGTCCTGCCGCTCGAGATCGCGGCGGCCGCCAAGCGCGCGCTGCGATCGCGCCCGGGCGACCGCTTCGACGAGGCCGTCTACGCGTCGGACAAGGACAACCTCGCACGGGCGCTCGCGGACAGGGGATACGCTTTCGTCAAGGTCACGGGCCACGTTCGGGTCGACATCGCGGCGCACGAGGCGCACCTCGAATACCGCGTGGTACCGGGTCCGCGCGCGATGTCATGGACCGATCCGCATCGCGGGACTCAAGGCAGTCCCTGAAGGGCCTGTCCGCGACAACCTCGACCTGGTCGAGGGTCACCGCTACTCGCGAGCGGAAATCCAGGATGCGCGGGCGGCGCTCGTCAACCTCGGCGTCTTCTCCACCGTGGAGATGCGCCAGGACGTCACCCACCCGGATACCGGTATCGTGCCGGTCACCGTCGTCGTGGAGGAGGCGCCGCTTCGCGCGTGGCACGTCGGCGGCGGCATGCGCTTCGACGTCCTCGAGTGGTCGGCGAACCTGAGTGTCGGCTGGGCGAACCGGAACTTCCTCGGCGGCATGCGCCAGCTCACGCTCGAAGCGAAGCCGGGCCTCGTCTTTTACCCGACCCGGATGGACAACTTTCACGAACCCACGTCCGTGCTCCCGCGTAGCGGCGTCCGCGCCGAGCTCCGGCAGCCGGCGTTTCTCGAAGGCCGAACGACCGGCGTCTTCTCCGCGGAGTTCAACGTCTATCCACTGCTCTACCCGGGTCTCGGCGATGACCCGAGCTTGAAGGAAAACGTCATCGGGTACGACGAGGTGAAGTTTCGTGCGGGCGCGGAGCGCGCCTTCTTCGGACACCACCTCTACGTCACGCCTTCGTACAACTGGCAAGCCAACTTTCCCTTCGCGTACATCGGCACGAATCCACTCGGGGACGTCCACGTGCTGTACCCGGAGTTGACGACCGTGTTCGACTTCCGCGACGATCCCATCGAACCGCGGCGCGGGGTATTCATCAGCAACACCGTCCAGATCGCTGGACATATCTTCGGCGGCGATGCGTCCGACGTGAGAGAACAGCCGGAGATCCGCACGTACCTGCCCATCTCCAAGTCCGTCGTGCTGGCCGCGCGCGCGACGATCGGGTTTCTGTTCCCGTCGAACTACGGCAGCACCCTCACGAACGGAAACCTCTCGAGCGGCGCGCTGGACCCCGCGACGTTACGCGATCAGCAACTCCTCCTCTTCAGAGCCTTCTATTCCGGTGGCCCGAACTCGAACCGTGGGTACCCGTTCCGCGGGGTAGGCCCGCAGGGAGTCCTCGGTTACCTCTTGCCGAGCACCGCGGCATGCGCAGGGAGCACGGATCCTGCGTGTTATCGACCGACGGGGGGACTGTCGCTCTGGGAGGCCTCGATGGAGGTCCGCTTTCCGCTTGCCGGACCGGTCCGGCTCGCCGCCTTCGTGGACGGGAGCGACGTCGTGCGCCAGATCGCCACCATCCGCTTCACCTATCCGCACCTGTCCCCGGGCCTGGGCTTACGCTACGCGACGCCCGTCGGCCCCGTTCGGCTCGACATCGGCTACCGCATCCCGTACATGCAAGAAATCGGCGTCAAGAATCTGCCCATCGAGGAGGGCTACCAGCCGACGATCTTCGGGCTGCCCATCGCCATTCAATTCGGACTCGGTGAGGCGTTTTGATCGGAGAGCCACCGCCCGGCACGCCACGGCGCACCCGCGCGGGCCGATGGCTCCGTATCCAAGCAGTGGTCGCTCTGTCGATCGGGGCTGCCGCGGCCGGCGTGGTGCTCCACGTGGATTTGCCCGTCGGCCGACGACTCGTCGCGAGGATCGCCGAAGGGGCGTTCGCGAGCGCCCTTCACGGCAGGCTGGTCATCGAGTCGATAGGCCATCTGGGCCTGACGCACTTCACGATCCGCCGCGCCTCCGTTCTCGACGAGAGTTCCCGGCCGGTGCTGCAGATCACCGACGCGCACGCCGACGTTTCGCTTTGGTCCATCGCGTACAAGACGCTCTTCACGCCGGGGCAGCTCGACATCGTCATCGAGCGCCTGCACGTCGAGCGAACCCACGTCGATCTGCTTCCCGAAGCGAACGGCGAACCGTCCATCGCCCGCGCGTTTTCTCCCAGGTCGTCCGGCGCGCCATCCTCGAAGCACAAGGGCCTCGGCGTCGCCGTCATCGTGCGGGACGCGGAACTCGGTCGCGTGATCGTGGATTTCCACGCCTCGGATCGCACGACGATCCAGGCGCGGTTCCGTCACGTCGACGGCAAGTTCGAGGCATCGGAAAAGGGGCTTTCGGCGAGCGTCAATCGATTCGGCCTCAGGCTGCGGGGCGCAGGGCCCGGCGCGCGCGGCACCGGTACACTTTCTGTTCACCTTCCTGGACCGCTTCACGGAACGTTTCACGGGTTCGCGGGCGACGTCGAGATTCTGGGCAATGCGACGCTCGAAGGCCGGCACCTCGACGTCACCGCGGACGCCCCCCGCGTGACACCGACGGCCGCGAACACGCTCTTCCCAGACTGGCCGCTCGACGAAGACGTGGGCGCGCACGTCGAGGCCCACGGCAATCTGCCGAACCTGGTGACGCATGCGACGCTGACCGCGGCCGCGTCCACGGTCGACGTCGCGGGACCCATCACGCTCGGCGCCACACCGAGCGCGAGCTTCGTCGTCGCCGGGCGTCACCTGGACGCGCGCCTCTTCGCGCCGGGCGCCCCCGCGACGGACATCTCGCTCGACGCGAACGCCAGTGGGCGCGTCGCGAACGGCGCGGTCACAGCCGAGGCCACGGCGCGGACGGCGACGACCGTCGTCGCGGGACAGGCCGTCCCCGCCGCCGACTTCGACCTGCGTCTCGACCCCGCGGGTCTCGCGGGCACCTTCCAGATCGAAGAGCCCGGGATGCCTGTCGCGGGAACCCTGCATGTCTCTCCGGCGCTCGTCGCCGACGTCGATGCCCACACCGCAAACGGCGTGAACCTCCGCCGAATCCCGCGCCTGCATGCCGCCGGGACGGGCCGCGCGCGCCTGAAGGTCCATCTGGAGAAGAAGACTCTCCGGCTCACGGCCGACGCGGACGGCACCGGCCTCGCCGTGCCCGGGGCGACGCTCCAGACCGTTCACGCGACCGCGGACGCGTCCGCCCCTCTCGCAGATCTCGAACGACTCTCGGGCACCGCGCACGTCGAAGGAACGAAGCTCGGCAGCAGCGCGCTCACCGCGGACCGCCTGACCGTGGATGCTCGCGGCGGACTCGACGGCATTCGATTCGACGCGCATGTCGGGCAGACGGACGGCCCCGAAATTCGCGCGACCGGCGTGGCTCGCCTCGGAAAGGGGCCGATGCTCAGCAACGTCGACGTGTCGTACCGGCGCGACCCGGTCACCGTCGTCGGACACGTCGCGGCCCTCGACCTGAAGAATGGCAACGTCGACGTCCAGGACATCTCCGTGAACGGCGCGGGCGGCAGGATCACCGGCTCTGTGCGCCTCGAGCACGGTGGCCTCCACATCGCGGCCGAAGGGCAGGACGTCGATTCTCGCCGCCGTCTGCCAGGCCCTCGGGCTCCCGCGCGGCACGCTCGAAGGTACCCTGCGCGTGAGCGCAAACGTCACGACGACGCGCGAAGGAGCAAAGGGGCACGTGCGCCTCGGCCTCCGAAAAGGGACGCTCGGCCCCCTCGGCGGCGCGTCGCTCGGCGTCTCCGCCGACGTCGATGGTCGCGCGTTGACGGGCTCGGCGTCGGGGCTCGTCGAAGGGCTGGGCGGGTTCGGCGCGACCTGGGACACGACGCTCGACGGACCGCCGCTCGACCTCGCGTCGTACGAAAAAGCCACCGGGACGGCGGAGGTACAGGTCGGCGACGTGCGACTCGCCCTCGCCTCGGCCGCGTTGCCGAAGTCGTCACCGATCGACCATCTGGGTGGCCACCTCTACGCCCGCATCCGGCTCGACAGAGACTCGAACCAGGTGCGCATCCCGACGATCACGACGACCGTCTCCACGGACGGGCTCGCTCTCGGCATCGCAGGAAGCAACGACCGCATCAAGGGCATCGACATCGTCTCGACCGACACGCTCGACGGGAAGAGCGGAGAGCTCTCGGTGAACGCGCGGGCCACCGATACGATGGGCGACCTGGTAGAAACGGCCGGCTCCATCCGACTCGACCTCGACCAGGCGCTCAGAGAGCCCGCGACGGCCCTCGCTCGCCTCCTCGAGACGCCGCTCGACGCGACCGTCACGTTACCCCGGCGCCAGATCGCGACCTGGCCGGCCCGGGTTCGCCCCGATGGCTTGACAGGCGCGCTCGGCGCGAGCGTGCGGGTCAGCGGCACGCTGCACCACCCGACGATCGCGGGCAAGGCAGACCTGTTTCAGCTCTCGACCAACGGCGGGTTCCGACCCGTGGATCTCCATGCCGAAGGGCAATACGAGTGGGCCACGCGTGCCTTGACCCTTCACGCCGCGGCGTCGGCGGCGGGCAGGCAGGTCGCGACGGGCGAGTTTCTCGGCTCGGTGCCGAACGGAATCGCGAGCTGGGACGGCCGCGGCCGCATCGCCCTCGAAGACGCTCCGCTCGATCTCCTGCTCGGCATGCACCACATGAACGGCGGTCTCTTCGGTCAGGTCAACTGGTCGCGAACCAAGGACGGGACCGGCGATCTCGGTGGCGATATCCGGATCTCGAACATGGTCACCGCTCACGAGTCGCTCGGCACCGGCCGGATCCTCGCCGAGACGACCGGTGACGTGCTCCAGGCGAGCGTGGAGTTCAAGGGCGGGCAAGGAACGCTCTCGCTGCACGGCACCGCACCCCTCTCCTTCCAGACACCCTTCCCGACGCTGGCACACGACGCCCCCATCATCGCCAAGCTCGTGACGCACGACTTCAGCGCGACGGCCCTGGCCCCATTCGTGGCGGGCGTCCTGACGCGAATCGACGGGCACGTCGACGCCAACGTCGGCGCCGAGTTCCACCCGCGCACGGACCGGGCGGGCCTCGCGTGGGCGGGCGGACTCACGGGCACCGCCGCGATCAAGGACGGCAACGTGCTCGTCGACGCGCTGGGCCTCGAGGTGCGCGATCTGTCGTGCTCGGTGGCGGCGAGCGCGGCAAATGGAGCCACGAACATCGCCGTCCGGGATCTGCGCGGCAAGGTGCGTTCGAGCAAGGACAACTTGCAAGCATCCGCCGACCTCATCCTGCAAGGCGTGGAACTCGCGCGCGGCACGGTGAACCTCGACGCGAAGGACTTGCCCATTCTCTTCCGCGGCGCTCCGCAGGGCCGCATCACCGGCAAGGCGTCCGCGAAGCTCACTCGCCAGAGCGACCGGATGCTCGTCGACATCGACGTCCCGGCCCTCGTCGCGAATCTCCCCCAGACGTCGACGCGTCAGGTCATCGCCCTCGGCGACAACCCGGACGTGTCGATCGTTCAATTCGAGACCCCCGCGACGAGCGAGAACGACGTCATGCCCTGGCGTCTCACAATCAATCTCGGGAACAACGTCAGCATTCGCCGCAGCGACGTCGAGCTCGGGATCAGCGGAACACCCGTGATCGAGCTCGGCAACAAGCTCGCCATGAGTGGCTCGATCGACCTCGGCTCGGGCGGTCGCGTGCCGGTGCTCGGCAAGGTCTTCATCGTCGATCATGGCGAGGTCTTCTTCGACACTCCGGACCCCGGGGACCCGCGGCTCGACGTGAGCGCTTCGTGGCGCGCGCCCGACGACACGACCGTTTACGTTGACGTCACGGGCACGATGCAGGCGCCGAACATCGCCGTCCGGAGCGATCCGCCGCTTTCCGAAGCCGAAGTCTACGCATTGATCCTCGGCGGGACGAATCCCGATTCGGGAGGCACCGCCCTCGACGCGTCGAACTCCGGAAACCAGAGCGCCGCCGCGGGCGCAACGGCGCTCGGCGGCAGTGTCGCGGCGATGGGCGTCAATCAACTCCTGACCAACAACCCGCTCGAGCTCCGCGTCGACACCACGTCGCAGAGCCTGCCTCGGTACACCGCCGCCGTTCGCGTGCGCGAAAACCTCTGGTTCGAAGCCTCGGAATACCAGCAAACCGAATACAGCGAAGGCGCCGCCAGCGATCGGGCCGTCGTGTCCGGCACCGTCGACTACCGGTTCACGAAGCGCTGGTCGCTGAGGACGGAGGTCGGGACGGCGGGAGGGTCGCTGGATTTGCTCTGGCAGTACAGATACTAGCCGTCCCTATTTCCGCGCGCTCGCGGTGCCGATGACGACGCCGAGCTCGAACTCTCTCCGGGACCAGTACTTTTCGATCGCGTCGTTGATGTACGCGAGGGGCGCGGCAAGATCGTCGACGCCCATGTGGGCCTGGAGTTCGGGGAGCACCATCAGGCGCGTCACCGGGTCTTCGGTGAAGGCGCGACCTCCGGGGAACGACAAGCTGATTTGCCGGACATCGACGTCGATGTCCTCGAAGCCCGCGGACTCGAGCTCCTCGGAGAGCGACTCGATCGTCGGACGGCTGAGCATCGCCGTGTCGACGGCGCGACCCAGGTCGCCCTCGTCGTTCTTGAGGGAAAATTCTCGAATGAGATCCCCGATTTCCTGGAACGAACCCCGGAGCGGCAACGACACCAGCGCCTGCCCGCCGGGATAGAGGATTCGCTCCATCTCCCCGAACAGGTCGACGCGATCGTGGTCCGACCCGATCGGGTGCAGACACATCGCGTGCGAGAAGCCCTCCGCTTTCAGCTCGGTCGGGTAGCCCATCGCGACCTGATATTCGAGCTCGATGTCGGGCGTGATGGCCGCCTTGTTCCGCGCGAGCTCGATCGCGGCGATGGACGCGTCCACACCCACCACCGAGCACGTGTCGATCATCTCGAAGAGCTCCCGGTCCGGGTATCCGGTGCGGCATCCGAGGTGCGCGACGCGCGCCGTATCGCCGAGCAGCATCATGTTCAGCACCGCTTCGCCGAACTTCTCCAGATAGCGCGGCACCACGAAGGTCTCGAGGATGGCGACCTCTGCCGGGGTCAGCTTTCGGCCGAGCATGGCGGTCGGCGCGCGCGGCGCGATGCTCGTTCGGGGGCGCTCCACGGCTTGCATCATCGGGGCACCGTTACTCTGCCCGAACGCTCGGCCGTCTGCTCCAACGACTTTCGAGAAAATCGTGAGTTCGTCGTCGCGCGTTGCGCGGGCAGCGGGAAATTCCGCTGCCGGAGACCAAACGCGCTTACTCTTGGAGCGATGCGGGCCGCCGTTTTTGCCGCTGTTCTGGCGGGAGTGTTGGCTGCTGCGACCATGGGACGGCGCGAGCTCTCTTCGACGCCGCGCGTCGTTCCGGTGACCTCGGCGAGCTCGAGCTCGCGTGCCGCTCCGAGCGAGTGCCCACCCGGAACGCTACCGGACCGGGGCGTGTGCATTCCCGCGCCGAATCCCGGCAGGAGCGCGCGGCCGCTCGACGCCGCCCGTATCCATCGCTTTCCCGATCGCGCTCCCGAGTTCTCGCGGTACGTGCTGCCGGCATCGGGCACCGTGACCGATGCTCGTCGCAACTTCGAGCGCGACGGCGGGGTGCTCCTGACCGGCACGTTCGTCGATGCGCCGGCCGGCACTCCCGTCACGGACGTCGCGCTCCGAGATCAGAGCGGCGACGCCCTCGTCGTCTACGCGGGACCTCTCGTCGGTGCAACGCTGGTGACGCTTCACGCCACCCGCATCAACGAGCGCCCGGAAGGGTACCTGGTCATCATCGGCAACCTCGTCACCGCGCCGGCGTACGCGCCGCACGCGAAGCTCTCCCCGGACACCGTCGTCGGCAAATCCGGAACGACCCCCCTTTATCTCGAAACGAGACTCGTCCGCCCCGACACCGACGTCTTCGCGCTGACGCCGAAGCAGCTCCTTGACGAGGCCACGACGGTGTCCGTCGATTTGCGGAACGTCTTTCGTGTCCGGTGACGGCGTGGCGCGGGGGACAGAGATGCACAGGAAGAGGTAAGGGCAGAAGGATTTGGGGGCCGCAACAGAGACGGCGCGGATGTCCGTGAAGCCGGCGAGGACGTCCGCATTCTGACCACGGACGTGAGCATCCTCGCCGACATCATGCACGTCCTGAGCGAGGACGCGTCCGTCCTGAGCGAGGACGCGTCCGTCCTGAGCGAGGACGCGTCCGTCCTGAGCGAGGACGCGTCCGTCCTGAGCGAGGACGCGGACATCCTGGGCGAGGACGCCGACGTCCTGAGCGAGGATGCGTCCGTCCTCGGCGAGGACGCGTCCGTCCTGAGCGAGGACGCGTCCGTCCTCGGCGAGGACGCTTCCGTCCTCGACGACATCATGCACGTCCTCGCCGAGATATGCGCGTCGTCGCCGAGATCATGCGCATCCTCGGCGACATCATGCACGTCCTCGGCGCGGACCTTGGTGTCCGCCGTGCGGCGCTGCCCATCGTCGGAGCGACCCCCTCGTTCCTGAGCCGCATCGCGCCGATAACCCCTCAAAATCCTTCCCGTCCTTCCGACTTCCCGTGCCCACTCTCCCATCTGGCACGGCGCCGCGCGCGCTCACGTCACGAGCTTGTAGCCGAAGCCGTAAACCGTGAGGATGTGCTTCGGCTTTTCGGGCTGCTTCTCGAGCTTCTTCCGGAGCTTGACGACGAAGTTGTCGATGGTGCGGTTCGAGGGGTTCGCTTCGATGCCCCATATCTTGTTGAGGATCTCGTCCCGGCTCACGGGTTGACCGGCGCGCTCGTGCAGGAGACGAAGGAGCTCGACCTCGTAGAAGGTGAGCTGCTCGGTCGTCTTGCCACGAGAGAGGGTGTGCGCCGCGATGTTGACGGTCGCGGGACCGATCTTGAAGCTACTCGCGGTCTCCGTCGGGCGGCTCGCGCGGCGGAAGAGGGCCCGGAGACGCGCGACCAGCTCGCCGGGACTGAACGGCTTCGTCATGTAGTCGTCGGCGCCGGCGTCGAGGCCCCGGATCTTGTCGGCTTCCTGGCTCCTGGCCGTGAGCATGATGATCGGGACGAAGGGGTCGTGCCGCCGGATGTCTTCGCAGATCTGATAGCCGTTCACATCGGGCAGCATCAGATCGAGCAGCACGGCGTTCGGCTTCTCGTGACGGGCGAGCGCGACGCCCTGCTTGCCCGTGCCTGCGCTGACGACCCGGAACCCCTCGAACTCGAGCGCGTCCGCGATGCCGAGGGCCATCGCCGGCTCGTCTTCGATCACGAGGATGGTGCGCCGGGTCTCCACGTTCCGGCCGCATGTTAGCCTGTGGCCCGGACGGTGGACAGAACCCCGTGGTCAGTCGGAAATGGGGCTCGCCGCGACGCCGCTCTTGAGACGATTGACGAGAGCGTCGAATGCTGGGTTGTAACCGAAGTCCTGCGTCGTGGGCGGCCCGGCGAGATTTCTGGCGCAAATGGACGCCACGAACGAGTCGTCCCCGAAGTCGTGGAGGACCTGGAGCTCGCGCAAGCCGGGGTAGGCCTTCGCGTAGATCTGGGTCTGACCGTACGCGTTGGCGTCGGTCGGATTGTTCGGGTCTTCTCCCGCGCCTTGACAGATTGGGTTCGCCTCCGATGCCTGCGCTGCGAGGCAATCACACCGGTGCACGCTAGTCGTGGGGGCCTGAGATTCGGCGAGGCAATCGCGTGGCGTTGCGAGCTGGAAGATGCACGCGTACTGGAGGTCCGTGTTCTGGGCCGCGTTCCATTCATGGCCGTTGATCGGATTCGAGCCTGGCTGGCCCGGTGCCGGCGCATTCGTCGGCGGGACGATGGGATCGCCTTGCGCGTCCGTACCGCTGCGCACTGCGGACGACTCCTGCATGAGAATGTCCGTCGGCTGCGTCGGCGCGGCGGTGCCGCTGGGACTCTGATTGCCGAGGATGACGTTCCACGTGCCGTTCGCCTTCATCTGCGCCGCGGTCTGATAGTGGAGGTCGCTGTCCGCGTAAGGCACGCCATTGCCGTCGACCTTGCTCGCGATGTCCTGCCAGGGCACGCCGAGAATGCCGCCCAGGTACACGAGAGAACGATCCCGGTGACCGGAGCCGCCGGCATAAATGGGATTGTCGACGATGCCCGACGCCGAGCAGCCCGCAAGACTGAGATCGGCGTGCGCAGGACAGATCTGCGGCTGCGTGAGCGCGTTCACGTAGCGCTGCGTGGGATAAAGGAAATCGATGCCGTAGCGTCGCTTTTCGTCCCAGCAGCGCAGGTTCGCGGAGTCCTGCGCGGCCCAGCCTTGCTCACGCACCTGACAAGCCTGAGTCTCATCCGGGCAACCAGCCGGGGTGCCCGAGTTGCAATTGTGGCAACAGGGATCGTTCGGGTTCGCATCGCACTCCGGCGTCCCGGGCGGCATCGTGCCGGCGGAGGGAGGCATCGCGATGAGATAGTACTGCCCGCCCTCGATGATCGAGCAGTCGTTTTCGTCCGTGAGCATCACGACCGCGAGCAGCGAGTCGGGACGGAGAAACGCGGCGCGCTGGGCCAGCAACGTTTGATCGATACCCGACGGCGTGGCGCACTTGCTGCCGCCGCCCCCGCCGCACGATTCCACGCTGATCGATTGATACGGAGCAGGATCGACGAGGAAGCGGTACCACGACTCGAGCTGCGACTCGTAGCCACAGCCCTGGTCGTCAGTGGCCACCACCATGGCCGCCAGCGTTGTGTCGAACGGTCCCAGGGAGGCCGCAGCCTGACCGATCGCAGGATGCCAGTTCAGGAAGCCCTGCGACGGATCGACGACCTCTCCGCCGGGAGGATTTTGGTAACGCGGGCGCGAACCGACGAGCCACGCGTGGTCATTCGCTTCCTGGTCGGTCACCTTCCCGGAGGTGTCCGAGCCGAGGCAACTGGTCGAGCCGTGCCCGCCGAGGCTCGAAGTGACGATGCCGACGTGCATGTCGGTGATGGGACTGAACTCCCGCGTCTCGCCCGCGGGGCAGGCGCTCTCCGGCGACGCTGCGGGATCCCCCACGCTGCCGTCCGCGCGGAGACAGTTCGGGTTGACGAGCCGCTGCACGAGCTGCGGCACGGACGCCTCGAGGACGGCCTGCTTGTCGGCCATCGAACTCGAGTTGTCGATCATGAACAACAGGTCGAGCTGGTTCGATCGAACCGTCACCAACCCGCCGTCGATGCTACCTGACGCGGTCCCACCCGTCGCCAGTGCCGAACCCCCGCTTCCGAGTCCGCCCGCGCCCGAACCGCCGCCGTTGATGCCGCCCGCGTTCGAACCGCCGACCTGGCCTGCCCTGCCGCCGCTGTTCGACGCAGTACCGCCTGCGCCTCCACCATCGGGGCCGCCCGGACCGGGGCTCGTCTCACCGCACCCGACCAACAAACACAAGCCGACGACCGCGCTTGCGAGCATCCTCATCATGCGAACCCCTTTCAGGCACAGAGTACCATCCGTCGTTGGTGGATGCGGCACGCCATTTCGGCTCAATGAAACGCGAACGACCGCGCCTCGGCGGGCTGCCCTCGTCTCGGGCGGCCCGGCACGCACCCTGCCCTACCGCCGCACTACACTTGGTCGCGCTTGCTCAGGGTCCCGCGTCGGAGGTCGACTGTGTCGCGCTGCCGCCCGCACCGGTGACGACGGTCGCCGTCGTGCCGTTCGCCTGGTTGCCGAAGCACGCGATGAGCAGCGTCGCGTCGGAGGCCGGCGTCTGGTGCTGCGGATCGTCGAAGTTGATGATGCGTTGCTCGTTGGCCGGACAGTTCGCCACGAGTGACTCGCTGTCGTTCGCGTTCTGCGACGGGTCCACGTAGCACCAGCCGGGGACGGCGTTCGGGTCCTCGGCGCCGGTGTGACAACCCGGATCCGCAGACGGCTGAAGAGCGCAGAACAGGAAAGCGTCACAGCTGTTGAGCGGCGGATCGCCGCAGACCTTCTGGTTCTTGAGCTGATCCTCGACCGGCCCGATGACGGCCGGATCGGCGGGCACGCGACCCTTGCTCGCGTCGCACTGCTGGACGTCGGCGCGCGGCCGCGCTTCGATCAGGGTGCAGGGGATCGTCGGCTTGCCATCCGCGCCGACGACGGGCGTGAGCGTCAGGGGGAGGCACTTGCCCGAGAGCTGCTCTTTCAAGCGCTCCACGATCGAATCGACGGCAGGGTTGTAGCCGTAGTCCTGATCCGTGACGTTGCCGGTCAGATTCTTTGCGCAGATCGAGGCGACAATCGAGTTGGCCCCGAAGTCGTGGAGCACCTGGATCTCTCTCAGACCAGGGTAGCCCTTGGCGTAAATCTGATTCGTGCCGTAGGCATTGGGATCGGTCGGATTGGCCGGGTCTTCCCCCATACCCTGACAGAGTGGGTTCGCATCCGAAGCCTTGACGTCCAGGCAGTCACACGCATGTGGCGAACCAGCCTTGGCTTCGGCGGCGCAGTCGCGCGCCTTCGCGAGCGGGAAGATGCACGCGTACTGGAGGTCCGCGTTCTGGTCGGCGTTCCACTCGTGACCGTTGATCGGATTCGACCCCGGCTGCCCCGGTCCCGGCGCGCCCGCCGGGGGGACGATGGGATTTCCGTTGGCGTCGGTGCCGCTCCTCACCGCCGAGGATTCCTGCATGAGGATGTCCGTCGGCTGCGTCGGCGCGGTGGTACCGCCCGGGCTCTGATTGCCCAGAATCTTGTCCCACGTGCCGTTCGACGTCATCTGCGCCGCGGTCTGATAGTGGAGGCCGTTGTCCGTGTACGGCTTGCCCTTGGCATCGACCTGGGTATCGATGTCCTCCCAGGGCACGCCGACGATGCCGGCGAAGAAGACCAGGGACGGATCGCGAGGCGCACCGGAGCTCGCGAAGAGCGGGTTGTTCACCGGTTGAATCGGGTGACCTTGCCCGTCCGTGCAGTTCGTCGTGCTGAGATCCAGGTTGGCCGGGCAGATCAGCGGCTGCGAGAGCGCGTTCACGTAACGCTGCGTCGGGTAGAGGAAGTCTATGCCGTACCGCTTCTTATCTTCCCAGCACCGCAGATTCGCCGAGTCCTGCGCTGCCCAGCCCTGCTCCTTCGCCTGACAAGCCTGCGATTGATCCTGGCAACCACTTGGCGGTGCCGGAGTTCCGCAGTTCCGGCAGCACGGGTCGTTCGGGTTCTGATCGCACTCGGGCGTCCCGGGCGGGATGGTGCCGGCGCTCGTCGGCATCGCGACGAGGTAGTACTGGCCCTGTTCGATGATCGAGCAGTCGTTCTCGTCCGTCAGCATGATGATCGCGACGAGGGAGTCCGGCCGCAGAAACGCCGCCCGTTGAGTGATGACGGTCTGATCGACACCGGTCGGCGTTGCGCACTTGCCCCCGCCGCACGGCTGGAGCGAAATCGACTGATACGGCGTCGGATCGACGAGGAACCGGTACCATCCTTCGAGCTGCGACTCGTAACCACATCCCTGATCGTCGGTGGCCGTCACCATCGTCGTGAAGGTCGTCGTGAACGGGCCGATCTCTGCGCCGGCCTGGCCGGTACCGGGTTCCCACGCGAGGAAGCCCTGCGCCTGATTGACGACTTCTCCGCCCGCGGGGTTCTTGTACCGCGGCCGTGAGCCGACGAGCTCCCCCTTGTCGTTCCCCTCTTCGACGGTGCTCGGTTGCGTGGGGTCACCCAGACACTGCGTTGCACCGTGACCGCCAAGGCTCGACGTCACGATGCCCACGTGAATGTCCCGGATCGGATTGAACTCGCGCGTCTCGGCGCCAGGACAATTCTGGTCCGGCGACGCCGCCCCCGCCCCGATGCTGCCGTCCGCATTGAGGCAGTTCGGGTTCACCAGGCGCTGCACCAGCTGCGGCACCGCCGCCGTGAGCACGGCCTGCTTGTCGGCCATCGAGCTCGAGTTGTCGATCATGAACAAGAGGTCGATCTTGTTCACCGCCGTCTGATTCACCGTGTCGACGAACACGTTCGTCGTCCTCGGCGTGCAGTCCGTGTCGCACAAGGGCCGATCCAGACACGCGCTCGCCCCGAACACCGCGCCCGCCACGCCGACCAGAGCCACGAGGCCCAGGCGAATCGCTCTCGAGATGCCGCGCTTGGGGGCCTTCCGGTCATTGACGATCGATTGCATCACTCAGGCTCCTTGAACGAATACGCCGAGCGCGGAGCCGTGGGTCCGTGCTCGAAGCAAGCGATTCGTTCTAAATGCGCGACATCACTCTTGTCAATCGCGCTGGACGGGACTGCCGAAGACGTGCACCCACGGTTCACCTTTCGAGTTGAAGTGAACAGAAACGGGCACACCTGCGGGTTCATGCGACCCAGGTCTTACGCAAGGCGTGTGCCCGCGGGAAACGACGGCAAAAGCCCGGTATCCGGATCGCAGCCGCGGCAACTCAGTTGGCCTTGACGGGGTCGTTCGCCAACTCCGTATGGGGCTGGGACTTGCTTTCGGGCTGCCTGGACTCCCCCTCTTCCACTTGCTGCTCCTCTTCCACGAGCCCGTCGTCCATATCCACATCGCTCTCGCGGCCGAGGTGTTTGCGGAGGGCTTCGACGTGCCGGCGCGTCACGCCTTTCACCGCGAGCACTTCGGCGTCGGTCGCGCGGCGAATGCCGTCGATCGAGCCGAGGGTCGTCAGTAGCGCCTTTCGCGTCTTCGGACCCACGCCGGGAACGTCGTCGAGCCGCGACGCGAAGCGGCGGCGCTTGCCGACCTTCTTTCTTCCGCTGTTCGCGAACCGGTGGGCTTCGTCGCGCGCGACGGCGAGGATGTAGAGCTCGGGGCTGTTCGGCCGGAGAGCGATCGGGTTCTTCTGGCCGGGCAGGTACACGCGATCGACGATCTCTTCTTCGGTCATGCTCTCGCGCTCCTTGGCGAGCCCGACGATGCGAAGCTCGTGCAGCCCGAGATCCCTCGCGGCGGTGAGCGCGACCGCGAGCTGTCCGCGCCCGCCGTCGACGACGAAGAGGTCCGGCAGATCCCAGGCGTCGCCCTCGACGCCCTCCGCGGCGCTCCTGCCTCGCGCGAAGCGTCGCGACAGGACCTCGAACATCGCGGCGTAGTCATCCCCGGGCCCCGCGGAGCGGACGTTGTACGTGCGGTAGCGGGACTTGTCGGGCACGCCGTCCTTGAGCGCGACCACGCCGCCGACCGTGTCCTCGCCCCCGAGATGCGAAATGTCGCAGCACTCGATGCGCCGCGGCAGCTCGGGGAGCCGGAGCTTGTTCTGGATGCGGGCGAGACGTTCGTCCATGTCCTCCGCGGCGCGCCGCTTCTCCTCGAACGCATGCTTCGCATTCTCCATCGCGAGGTCGAGGAGCTGCCTTCGAGCACCGCGCGCCGGCGCGAGCACCGACACCTTTCGCGACGTCTCCCCCTTCGCCCGTGCGGCCTCGGTACGCCGTTCCGAGAGCCACTCCGCGGCCCCGTCGCACCCTTCCGGCAGGACGGGCAGGAGGATCTCGTCGGGGATCAGCACGCTGCCGGGGCCGCCGTCGGCATAGTGTTCGCGCAGGAACGCCGCGGCGACTTCGTCGTCCGGGATCTCGGCGTGCGCGTGCGAGAAGCTCGCCGCTTCCACGACGCGCCCCGAGCGCACGTAGATGACGCTGAGCTCGACGAGGTCGCCCTGCCGGTAGAGGCCGAGCACGTCCTGATCCCGATCGCTGACGGAGACGACGCGCTGCGCTTCCCGCACGACGTCCACGGCGCGGAGCTGGTCTCGGTAAATCGCGGCGAGCTCGTACTCGAAATTCGCGCTCGCGTCGCGCATCCGCGCCTGGAGCTCGCGCGACAGCTCGTCGTGCCGCCCGTCGAGGAAGAGCGCAACCGCGCGCACTTGCTCCGCGTAGAGCTTCGCATCCACCTTGTAGACGCACGGCGCGGGGCAGCGCTTGATCTGAAACTGCAGGCAGGGGCGCTTGCGGCTCACGAGCTCCCGATCCGAACAGGTCCGGAGCTGAAAATGCTTCTCGACGAGGTGAAGGGTGCGACGCGCCGCGGTCGCCGAATGGTACGGCCCGAAGTACCGCGAGCCGTCCGACTCCGCGCGCCGCACGAGCTCGAGCCGCGGCCACTCGTGTGCCGTGGTGAGCCGGAGCGTCAGGTACTCTTTGTCGTCCCGGAGCTTGACGTTGTACTTGGGCTTCTGCTCCTTGATGAGACTGTTCTCGAGGATCGCCGCTTCCTTCTCGGAGGTCGTGACGATGGTCTCCAGATCGCCGATGGCGCGGAGCAGGATCGGGATGAACGCCCGTGTGTCGCTCGACCCCTCCTGGAAGTAACTGCGCACCCGAGCTCGCAAGCTCTTCGCCTTGCCGACGTAGAGAACGTCGCCCTTGCGATCGCGAAACACGTAACAGCCGGGCCCCGCCGGCAACCCCTCGAGCTTCTTCGAAACCGCGTCCGGCAACGCACCCGGGGCGGCGTCTTCTTCGTGATTCGCAGCCACGACTTCCGCCCCTCGAGTACCCCGAGCCGGGAGCTTGCGCGAGGGTTTCCTCGGAGGGCTTTTGCTCTCACGCCGCCGCGGCGCTAAGCGAGCCCTCGCCTTGATGAGCCTGCGCGACCTGAATCTTCCCTGGCTCGGCCCGGGTGCGCTCTCCATCATCGTCGCCACGCTGGCCGGACTCGCGATCGGCTTTCTCATCGTCCCCCGAACGGCGTCGGCCGACGACGTGGACGCGGCGCCCCCGCGCGTGATGCTGCTCGGACAGCCGCTCGTTCTCGACGACGGGGCCCCCGAGCGCGCGCTCGAGGCCGTGCGACGCCACGTGGCGGGCTCGTTCCACATCGAGCTCCCCGACGGCGCCGAGCAGCGACGGCTCAGCTTCGGACGGCTCGGCGCGCAGATCGACCGCGTGAGGCTCGCACGGCTCGTGCGCGACGCCCGCGACCCGACCTCACCCATGCGCCGCACGTACCGCGCGTCGGGCGCGTCCGGGGATCTGGTCCTGCCCGTGCCCATCGTGCTCGATACGGACCGCGCCGCCGAGACCATCCTGGGGTTGAAGGACGAGTTCGATCGAGCTCCCGAGGATGCGCGGCTCGACCTGGACAAGCGCGCGCTCATCACCGAGGTCGAAGGCCGTCGGCTCGATCTCGACGCGACGCTCGCGCGACTCGAGGACACGCTCGAGGCGGGCAAGACATCGATGTCGCTGGTGTTCGCGTACCGAAAGCCGCGGCGCGTGGCGGCGCAGCTCGGCAAAGTCTCCGTCGACCATGTCCTCGGCTTCTTCGAGACGAACTACGACCGCTCGGCGAGGTCCGCGGCGCGGACGTACAACCTGCGCCTCGCCGCGTCGAAGCTCGACGGCACCGTGCTCCTCCCCGGCGAGACCTTCGACTTCAACGACGTCGTGGGTCCGCGGGACGAAGCGAACGGCTATCGCGTCGCAAAGGTCATCGCGGAGGGCGAGCTCGTGGATGGCATCGGCGGTGGTACGTGCCAGATTTCGGGCACCCTGCACGGGGCTGCGTTCTTCGCGGGCCTCGACATCGTGGAGCGGTACCCCCACACGCGACCGAGCTCTTACATAAAGATGGGGCTCGACGCGACCGTCGTGTACCCGACCATCGACTTCAAGATCCGGAACCCCTTCGACTTCCCCGTCGTGCTGCATGAGACGGTGAAGGACGGCACGGTGCGGGCGGAAATCCTGGGCGCGCGCGAACCGTACACGGTGACGTTCATTCGCCGGATCACCGACGCTTTACCCTTCGAGCAAACGGAGCGGCCCGACGATCGGCTGCCCAGGGGTATGCGTGTCTTGTCGCAGCGCGGCGTGCCTGGGTTCAAGCTCACGCGGTACCGGATTCTCCGCGACGGCGATCACGCGGTGCGCGAAAAGTGGACGGATGTCTACCCGCCCACGCAGCAGATCGTCCGTATCGGCACCGGAACCATGCCGGAGGACAGCGTGAAGGCCGAGGACGACCCGCACCCGGAATACGTCGCGGACGAGCTGCTCGTCATGACCGAAGGCCCCGACGCACCGCAGGCAAAGGGCCATCCCGACGACCGCGTCTCAGAGGATCGCGAGCCCGGCAGGTTCGGCGACACCGGGTGGATGGCGAAGGCCGGGATGCCGGTGTGGAAGCCCAAACCCTCCGGTTAGAGCGCCTCCGAGCAAATAATCTGCCTGACAGGAGCCCACACCGGGGACTATCGTTGGCGATTCTGATTGATCTCGCGGGCGGTCCGGGTCCCCGAAAAAGAAAGCCTCGCCACCATGAAGCTTCGATTCGACGCACATCTTCATTCTCTCTTCCTCTTCTCATCGGCGCTCGCGCTATCCGCCTGCGGCGGCCAAACGGGCTTTGCCGGCGTGGACAAGGCCGAGCCCGATGGAGGCGTCGTCCTGAGCGACGGCGGGATCTCGACGCTGCCGGGGCATAATTGCACCAGCGGCGGCGAGTTTAGCTGCCCCGACGGCGGCGGGACCCAGGACGGGGGCACCGGCGGGCAGCTCGGTGGGACAGCGGGCGGCAATCTCGGCGGTCTCCTCGGCGGCAATCTCGGCGGTTTCTTCGGCGGGACGGCGGGCGGCAATGCCGGCGGAAACGCGGGCGGAACGGCAGGCGGAACTGCGGGCGGCACTGCCGGCGGTCTCCTCGGCGGCAATGCCGGCGGAACGGCAGGCGGAAGGGCAGGCGGAACTGCGGGCGGCACTGCCGGCGGTCTCCTCGGCGGGCTCTTCGGCGGCACTGCCGGCGGAACGGCAGGCGGAACCGCGGGCGGCACTGCCGGCGGTCTCCTCGGCGGGCTCTTCGGCGGCACTGCCGGCGGAACGGCAGGCGGAACCGCGGGCGGCACTGCCGGCGGTCTCCTCGGCGGGCTCTTCGGCGGCACTGCCGGCGGAACGGCAGGCGGAACCGCGGGCGGCACTGCCGGCGGTCTCCTCGGCGGGCTCTTCGGCGGCACTGCCGGCGGAACGGCAGGCGGAACCGCGGGCGGCACTGCCGGCGGTCTCCTCGGCGGGCTCTTCGGCGGCACTGCCGGCGGAACGGCAGGCGGAACGGCAGGCGGACTCCTCGGGGGTTTGCTCGGTGGTAACGCGGGCGGGGCCACCGGTGGCATTTTCGGCGGCGGCAACGCGGGCGGCGCGGCGGGCGGGCTCCTCGGCGGCGGGCTCCTCGGCGGCGGCAATGCAGGCGGCGCGGCGGGTGGGCTCCTCGGCGGCGGGCTCCTGGGCGGCGGCAATGCAGGCGGCGCGGCGGGTGGGCTCTTCGGCGGCGGTAACGCGGGCGGCGCCGCAGGTGGGCTCCTCGGCGGCGGCGCGGGCGGCGCAGCGGGTGGAGCGGCAGGTGGAGCCACGGGCGGGCTCTTCGGCGGTGGCTTCCTCGGCGGTGGCGCGGCGGGTGGCGGACTGCTCGGCGGTGGCGCAGCGGGTGGCGGACTGCTCGGCGGCGGCGCAGCGGGTGGCGGACTGCTCGGCGGCGGCGCAGCGGGTGGCGGACTGCTCGGCGGTGGCGCAGCGGGTGGCGCGGCAGGCGGCGGAATCTTCGGCGGCGGCGCAGCGGGCGGCGCGGCAGGCGGCGGAATCTTCGGCGGCGGCGCAGCGGGCGGCGCGGCAGGCGGCGGAATCTTCGGCGGCGGCGCAGCGGGTGGCGGACTCGGCGGCGGCGCAGCGGGTGGCGGACTCGGCGGCGGCGCAGCGGGTGGCGGACTCGGCGGCGGCGCAGCGGGTGGCGGACTCGGCGGCGGCGCCGCAGGTGGCAATGCGGGTGGTCGGGCCGGCGGCGGAGCAACACCGGGCTGAGCGTCCTGGGTCGTGCTTCCTCATGAGTAAAGTCCGTGGAGCAACAATGCTTCCACTGGCGGGGCGCCTGACGTAATGTCGCCGCCGCCCATGATGTCGTCGGCGCGCTGGCGGAAGCCCGGTTGCGGCGATCGGCGGGTGCAAAGGCACAGGCGCACGTTTTGAGACTGCGTCGCTAGTGGGAGAAAGCTCCCAGCGTCCGAGGGTTCGTCGCTCAATCGAAATGGCCGTTTGATCCGGAAGGGAATCGATGTCGTTCAGGAATCGTTCCGTGCTGTTCACCGCCGCGATCGGCTTGCACATGGGCTCCGCATTCGCCCAAACGGCGAGCGCCACCGCACCCCCGGTCCCCGCCCCGTCGAGTCCCCCGTCTGCTGCGCCTGCCCAGCCTGCAGCGGCGGCAGTGGCGCCCGTCGCTCCCGCGCCGGTTGCCCCTGCGAGCGACACGGACGCGAGCGACGTCGCCGCGGCACCGGCAGATGACGCCGAAGAGCCCGTCGGCAGCCCGCGCGCGCTGGAGGCCGAGAACACCATGAACGGCGTGACCGGGTTGCTTCGAACCATCTCGGCGGACTCGGGCGCCGCGGGGACGTTCCGCTTCTCCGTTCTCGGGAGCTACTACACGGGCTCTGGATTTCTGTGCGGGCTCTGCTCGACCGCGACGGGACAGGTGTTGCAGAAGAAGGACGACCAGGTCCGTCAGATTGGTACCCGGATCGGACTCTCGGCGACGCCCGTGGACTTCCTCGAGGCGTACGCGTCCATGCGGTTCCAGTCCACCTCGGATAATCTCGGTGATCCGACCTCGATCGAGATCGTCGGAGATACGACGCTCGGCTTGAAGGCGTTCATGCCGGCGAAGCCGGACCGGATTCTGTCATTCGGCGGCGGCGCGGATTTGCTCTTCCTGAGCAACCCTGGAGGCGTCGGGCTCGATGCGGCGAGCGTCGGACTCCACGCCCTCGGTACGGCTGACTTCACGCGGCAGAAGAAGGAAGCGCGCGTTCCCATCCGCCTTCACCTGAACGCCGGCTACGAGTTCGACGGATCGGGAAACCTCGCGGACAGTATCGAGCAGAGCCGCGCGAACACGCTCGGTGACAGGCCGCGCATCACGCGCATCGAGCGCTTCGGTCACGACATCAACCGCGTCGACAACTTCAACATCGCCCTCGGCGTCGAGGGCGCGTTCCCGTGGGTGCGTCCGTTTGCCGAATGGTCGATCGACTTGCCGGTCAATCGCCAGGGATACGACTGCGGCAACAGCACCAATCGCACCGCGGGCGACGGATGTCTCGCCAACGCAGGCTTTTCGGCCATGCCTTCGCGTCTCACCATCGGCGCAAGGATCTTCCCGTGGCTCAGCGACTGGATGAATGGTCTCGCGTTTCTCGCCGCGGTCGACGTTGGCACGGGCGCCACGTCCAACTTCGTCGAGGAAGTCGCGCCGGAGCTGCCGTGGGCGATCCACATCGGCGTCGCGTACGCCGCAGACACGGCCCCACGCGCCAAAGCGACGGTCGTCGAGAAGGTCGTCGAAGTGCCGGCTGCTGCGCCGGTCGAGCACTACATTGAGGGGACCATCACGCGACCGAACAAGGGTGAGCCCGTGCCGGACGCCATCGTCCACTACGTGGGGCGCTCGTACACGGGCATGGTCACGGACGAGCAGGGGCTCTTCCGCACCAGGGACCTCGCGCCGGGCGACTACCACTTCACGGTCTCGTCACCGGACTCGAAGGACACGGACTGTGCGGCGACTATCCCGCCCGATGCACCGCCTCAACCCGCCGCCCCCGCAAGGCCAGGGGTACCCGCGGCGCCTCTGCCGCCGCCTCCCGCCACGCCGCTCCCCGTCGTCGTCCGCGTGACGTGCGAGCTCGAAGCGCTGCCGCGCACCGCGACGATCACCGGCGTCCTCCGCGACGGGGAAACGACGGCACCGGTCGAGAACGGCACGGTCACGATCACCGATCCGCTCGGCCGCCAGCTCTCGCTCAAGACGGACGCGGACGGCGCGTTCCGCTTCGGCAACGTCCAGGCCGGAACATCGAAGATCACCGCGGTAGCCGACGGCTATCTCCACGCGGCCACCCAGGTCACGCTCGAGCCGCGCAAGGACGTGTCGACGGATATCTCGATTTACAAGAAGCCCGTCCTTTCGAACGTCGTGGTGACCAAGAAGGAGCTCAAGCTGAAGAAGGAGGTCCACTTCCTTCATGGTTCGGCGGAGGTCCTACCGGACTCGATGGCCATCCTCGAAGAGGCTGCTGATGTCATCAACGAGCATCCGGAGCTCGGCACGATCGAGATCCAGGGCCACACGGACGACACGGGCACTCCGGAAGGAAACCTGACGCTCAGCGCCGACCGGGCGAACGCCGTGCGCGATGTCTTCGTGGCCAACGGCGTCGACCCGGGTCGGCTCACGACGCACGGTTACGGGCAGGAGAAGCCCCTGGTCCCCAACACCTCGGCGAAAAACCGGGCGAAGAACCGTCGCGTGCAGCTCGTGATCGTCAAATAGGCTCGGTGGCAGCCAACACGGGCGTCTTGCTCAATGCCCGACCTTGATTTAGCCTCGCCGCGATGAAAACGAGTCGCGGGTTGATGGGTGCGGCGCTGTTCGTTAGCTTGGCGGCGCTCGGCGGCTGCGGGGGCTCCGGGGAATACCGAATTCCGGACGTGGCGCCTGTCGTGATGCAGAAGCCCGACGACAACCTGCTGGAAGACATCGAGGGGGACGACACGTCGACCACACCCACAGCACCCGCGACGTCAGCAGCACCCGCGACGTCAGCAGCACCCGCGACGTCAGCGCCGCCCGCGCCAGCACCCGAGACGGCAGCGCCGCCCGCGGCGAAGCCATCGAAGACGAAGTCCTACAAGACGAAGCCGTCCAAGAAGTAATTCTTCGCGCGATCCGAGATGCAGGCGGTCGTTCTCCCGCGGACCGGCGGGCCCGAGCTGTTCGAGTTCCGCGAAGTGCCGGATCCGGTGCCGGAACCCGACGACGTGATCGTCCGGGTGCGCGCCGAAGGCGTGTGCGGGCGCGATCCGATCGACCGGCGCGGTGGCTTTCCGGCAATGAGGCTCCCGGCGATCCTCGGGCACGAGTTCGCGGGAGAGATCATCGCCGTCGGGGCGCGCGTCTCTCGCTTCAGCGTGGGCGAGCGCGTAGCCAACCTTCACCGGCCCTATTGCGGGGACTGCGCGCGATGTCAGGAGGGAGAAACCCCGGATTGCACGGAGAGCTGGCAGAGCTACGGGCATACCGTGGACGGCGGTTACGCCGAACTCGTTCGCGCTCACCATCGCTCGCTCGTGCGCATTCCCGAAGGCGTCGATTTCGTCTCGGCCGCGCCGGCAGGATGTACCGCGGCCGTTTCACTGCGCGCACTCCGTCATGAGGCGGGGCTCTCCCTCGGTGAAACGGTTCTCATCACCGGCGCGAGCGGCGGCGTCGGGATGGCGGCGATCCAGATCGCGAAGCATCTCGGCGCGACGGTCATCGCCGCCACGTCGTCGCCCGAAGCGAAGGGCGACGCCCTTCGACGGATCGGTGCGGACTACGTCGTTTCGAGCGCCGATCCCCGATTCTTCGACGCGGTTCGCGGCGTCGTCAAAGGCGGTGTCGATGTCGCCCTCGAGCTCACCGGTAGCGCGACGTTCTCCGGTGCCCTGCGGAGCTTGCGCACGCGAGGTCGCCTCATCGTCGTGGGGAACATCGAGACCGCGAAGGTCGCGCTGAACCCGGGGGCGCTCATCCTCTACAGCCAGCGCCTCTCGGGCAGCCACGGCTACACGCCACGGGATCTGACCGACTGTTTCACGCTCATGGCGGCAGGAAAGCTCCGAACGGTGGTCGACCGAACGCTCGCTCTAGCAAACGCGGCAGACGCACATCGCCTTCTCGCCGAGCGCAGCATCATGGGCCGCATCGTCTTGATTCCTTAGTTGCTTCCCGTGATTGTGAGAGGGGGTTTGAGCGGATTTCGATACACCGCGAGGCACACTTTTTTGCTCCATGACCTTGACGGCCCGGGTCGGCCGTTAAACATAGACAGCGAAACGTACGGCTGACCCATGACGACAGGGTCGTCCGATTTGCCGATCGCTCCCAACCCCCCCCGAGGCGAAATGTCCGCAGAACCCGCAGCGAACCAGACCTTCGAACCCGAGGGCCATCCAATGGATTCCGTCACTCCGCGCGCGGTGGACTGGAACAACCCGCGAGTGGCCGCCATCCTGAACGCGGCCGCGAAGTGCTTCGCAAGGAAAGGGTTCAGCTCGACCACCCTTGCCGAAATCGGCAAGGAGCTCGGGCTCCGGAAGAGCATCGTCCACTACTACTTCGCGAGCAAGGCGGCGCTCATCCACGAGGTGCAGAGCTTCACGTACAACAAGTACCTGGAGAAGGTGCACGAGGTGCTCGCCACCAGCGGCGAGAAGAGCCAGGGCGGCCGGGCGATGGACGCGCTGAAATCACTCTGGGAGGTTCGCTCGTCCACCAACGTCGGGTTGAACATCGAGGTGTGGAGTGCGTCCCGGAACGACCCTGAACTCCGTCGGCGCGCCGCAGCGCTTCTCGGCGAGAAGCGGCGTCTCGTCGCGGAGGGGATCACCGCAGCCCTCGGCCAGGAGGCGATCAAGGACGTCCGGACCGAAGCCCTCTCGACGCTGATCCTCGCCGTGCTCGATGGGCTCAGCGTCGCATCGTACATCGAGGACGAGAACGCGAAGACCGATGACGCCTATCGTTTGTTCCTCTACCTGCTCAGGCTCGGAGTGGAACAACTCGACGGGCAGCGCGCCGCCGAGACCGCCTGAAGCGCGACGGAAAACTCGGGCGTCACAGGTGACGAGCTGACTTCCGTCTTCTCCGCGATCGAGGGACAAGGTCCGGCCATCGAGACGCTGACCGCAGCCCTCGGTCGCGGACGCGTTCACCATGCCTACCGGTTCGAAGGGCCGAACGGGGTGGGCAAAGAGATGGCGGCGTTTGCGCTCGCCCAGTCGCTCCTCTGCGAACGTGGCGGGCCGCTCGGCTGCGGCGACTGCAAGGCATGCCGCCGCGCCGTGCGCATCGCGGAGGAGGATCCACACGTGCCCCAGCACCCCGACGTCGTGCTGGTCGGACGGGGGCTCTACCCGCCGTCGGCACTCGGTACCCAGACGCGAGAAGCCTCGGCGATCGGCGTCGAGCAAATCCGCCGCGTGGTGCTCGCTCGCGCGGGATACTCGCCACACGAGGCACGGTTCCTGGTGTTCATCGTGAGGGGCGCTCACGAGCTCACGGAACAGGCGGCGAACGCTCTCTTGAAGACCCTGGAGGAGCCCGCGCCCCACGTGCGCTTCGTCCTGCTCACGAGCGAGCCGAACCGATTGCTCGACACCATCCGCTCCCGGACCCTGGCCGTCCGTTTCGGCGCACTACCGGACGACGTCGTGGAACGCATCCTGGCTCGCCACGGCAAGCCTGCGACACACGCGCGCCTTGCAGGCGGAAGCGCGGCGCTCGCCCTCGCGCTCGCCGACGAAGATACCGCCCAGGCCCAGGCAGATTTCATCCGCGGCGCGATGGAGGCGACTGCCGCGCCGGAGCTGGACGCCGCCATCGTCTTCGCGGGCACACGTCCGGACGACCGCGACGCTCTGAAGCAAAACTTGACTCAGCTTTCGCAGGCCCTGGCGCTCGAGGCGCGCGACGCCGTCGCGAAGGACGCCGCGCGCGCCGAGAGGGCGGCGCGCCGCTACGTCACCGTACTCGAAGCCGTCCGCGCCGTGGAACGGAATGCCCAGCCGGCGCTCGTCCTCGAGGCCATGGTCGCGCGACTTCGAAGTGTGTGATCCCCTTCACCCCCCGAGCAAGCGATGGAGCTCCGCTGCACGTCGCGTGACGCCATCGATACCGTCGCCGGGCAAGAGCCCTCGAATGACCGCTCCCATTTCGGCGCGGGCCGCAATCGAGGCCCCATTCGCCACGTCGATGCCGCCTATGGCGACCAGCGGCACCCCGGCACGCCGGCAGAGCTCGTGCGCCCGTGCCAGCTCCTCGAGACCCGTGGTTGGGCTGGGGCGCTCCTTCGATGCCGTGGCGAACACGGGGCCGAAGGCTACGTAATCCGGGCGCGCCGCAATCGCTTCACGAAGCTGAGCCTCGTCGTGCGTCGAGATCCCGACGCGGAGGTCGGGGGCGAATCGACGGGCGTCGCCGAGCGTTAGGTCTTCCTGCCCGACGTGAACTCCCTGACATCCTGCGAGAACGGCCAGATCCGGCCGATCGTTGGCGAACAACGGCACTGCCCCGGCGAAGGCTCGGATGGCGCGGAGCCACGCCAGAACCGAGCGTGGGCTCGCATTCTTCGCGCGGAGCTGGACGAAAGCCGGCCCCGCGGAGACGACACGCTCGGCGAACGGCAAGAGGGAAATCCCGGCGCTCTCGAGGAAGTCCGCATCGACGATGGCGTAAAGACCGCGCTTCACGTCGGTTGCGGCCCCTCGCCAGGATGGGATATTGCTGCGCGCATGGGTTTCGGCGGGCGTCTCTTCTCGGCCATCGTCGTTCTGGCGACGTTCGCCTCGCGGACGAGCGCCGCAGAGACGCCCATGACTCCCGCACCAGAGTTACCAAAAGTCCCCCTCCACCTCCAGATCACCGAAGACGGTCCGGACAGCCAGTGGGAGATGAAGCTCGAAAACGCGTCGAGCGTCCCGATCGAAGCCGCAAGCGATGCGCGACTCCTGTGGTTCGAGGTATCGCGTCCCGGGGAATCGAAGCAGAAGCTCTGCCGTCTGCCCGACGATCTATTCCCCAAGAACGTTCCCGACAGCAAAACGAAGGAACTTGCGCCCGGGGATTCTCTCGTCCAAAGGTTCGATCCTCGCTTCTATTGCTTCAGCGCGGGCCGCCAGGAAATCTTGGTGCCGAGCGCGCAGATCATCCCGCACTACGGGTTTTCACCGAAGACGAAGGCGAAATGGGTGCACGGGCGACGGGTCGAGGAGACGCTCCCCGACGCTCCGCCATACATCGCGACGCCCAAGGACTCGGACTCGATGTCGCCCGCGAAGAACGTCACCGGTGACATGATCTCGCTCGACGACCGGTATGCGGCGTGGGCAGAGTCCGCGAAGAAGGGCGCCGAGAGTAAGGACGACGATGAGCCCACCCTGGACATCGTGCGCGGCTCCGATGCGGAGACGGAGCGGAACGTCATGGCCACGGTGCGCATCAGGAATCCGAGCGAGAGCCGCGTCGCGCTCTTCGTCCGGCGCGAGCTCATCACGTTCGAAGTGATGACCCCCGCGGGAACGACTTATTGCGTCGCGGAACCGGACGCACGCGATCCGGATCGACGAGCCTTCACGACGCTCGCACCCAAGAGCTCGATGACGATCGTGAGCCGACTCGTCGAGCTGTGCCCGCGCGGCACGTTCGCGAAGCCGGGGCTCTACGTCGTCCAGGCTCGCTTCGACGCGCAGGCGAACGGTGCGGAATACGGGCTGGATGCGTTCACCGGCACGATCCACACGACGCGCCCCGTCACCGTGCGCGTGCGCCGAGAGCTCCACATCGTGCCGAACCGACGCCTCGTGGGTTCGGCGGGCCCCGCCGCCCCCGGCGCGCCACCGCCACCTTCGGTCCCCGGATTGATTCCGCCGCCTCCGCAAGAGAATGCGCCTCCCCCTCCCCCGGCTGAACCCATCGAGGCCCCCGAGGCGCCGCAGGCGCCGCCGCCCGTCGAGGCGCCGCCGCCGCCGAGCTAGCCACTCGAACTCTGGTCGCCGAGACCAGCCCTTCACGTCTTCGCGTCGTCGAACGACGCGAACGTCCCGCCCTCGCGAGCGAGGCGCTCGAGAAGCGCGGAGGCTTGCCAGACTTTGCCGTGGCGCTGGCGGTACTGGTTCACCTTGGCGAGCACGTTCGCGACCCCGACCGTGTCTGCGTGGAACATCGGGCCGCCGCGGTGTACCGGAAAACCGTACCCGTTGATCCACACGGTATCGATATCGGAGGCTCGGAGCGCGATGCCTTCGTCGAGGATCTTCGCGCCCTCGTTGACGAGGGCGAAGAAACATCGCTCGAAGATCTCCTCGCTCGTCACGGTGCGCCGCTCCACGCCGAGCTCTCTCGCGACGTCGGCAATCACGCGATCGACCTCCGGGTCCGGAATCGGCGTGCGGTTACCGGGCTCGTATCTGTAGAAGCCCGCGTTCGTCTTCTGGCCGTAGCGGCCCATCTCCGCCAGGCGATCCGCCACGGCGCCACTGTATCGCTCGCCCGGCGGCGGCTTGGGTTGACCTTTACGGATGCGCCACCCGACGTCGATGCCGGCGAGATCGCTCGTGGCGCAGGGGCCCATCGCGAACCCAAACGACGTCATCACCCGATCGACCTCGGCCGGCGATGCGCCTTCCTGGATCAGGAGCTGCGCCTCGCGGTAATACTGGTGCAGCATTCGATTGCCCACGAAGCCGTAGCAAACGCCGACCTGGACCCCGACTTTGCCCAGCTGCTTCGCGAGCTTCATGCTGGTCGCGACGGCCGTCTTCGAGGTCTTCTGGCCCCGCACGATTTCGAGGAGCCTCATGACGTTCGCGGGGCTGAAGAAATGCAGCCCTGCCACGCGTTCGGGATGGGCCGTCGAGGCGGCAATCTCGTCCACGTTCAGCGTCGAAGTGTTCGTGGCCAGGAGCGCGTCGGGACGGCAAATCCGGTCGAGCTTTCCGAAGATCTCCTTCTTCAGCGCCATCTCTTCGAAGACGGCTTCGATCACGAGGTCCACGTCCGAGAGACCGTCCCAGCTCGTCGTTCCGGTGATGCGCGCGACGCGCGCGTCCATCTCCGCTTGCGAGAGCTTCCCCTTCTTCACCGTACCCGCGTAATTCTTCGAGACGATGTCGAGCCCCTTGTCGACGAACGACTGTTCGCGATCAACCAGCAACACGTCCAAGCCGGCGTTCGCGAACACCATCGCGATCCCGCCGCCCATCGTGCCCGCGCCCAGCACCGCCACCTTGCGAACCGGCAACACCGGCGTGTCCGCGGGCACGTCGGGGATCTTCGCGGCCTGTCGCTCGGCAAAGAAGACGTGTCGCATGGCGCGCGACTCGGTCGATCGGATGGCGACTTCGAACAGCTCGCGCTCGCGCTCGATACCCGCATCGAAGGGCAATTCCGCTGCGGCCCGCACCGCGTCCACGCATCGTCCCGGGCCCTCTGCACCCCGCGCGCGTTCGGCCGCCTCCTTCTTCGCCTTGTCGAAGAGGGCCGTGTTGCCGCGGACGGCATCGACCGCCTTCGTGAGGTCGCGCGCTCGAGGCAGCGGGCGCGCGGGCGCGATCTTTTCGGCGAACCGAACCGCGCCTTCCGTCAGGTCACCGTCGATCAGCTCGTCTACCAGGCCCGCCGCCTTCGCATCCTTCGCACCGATGGGCTCGCCGCTCACGATCATCCGGAGCGCCGTCTCGAAGCCGACCAGCCTCGGCAAGCGCTGCGTACCGCCTGCACCCGGCAAGATCCCGAGCTTGACCTCGGGCAAACCGCACCTGGCCGAGGGCGTGGCGACCCGGTAATGACACGCGAGTGCGATTTCGAGGCCTCCACCGAGAGCGGTTCCGTGGATTGCCGCAACGACGGGCTTCGAGCTCCCCTCGTACGCAGCCATGACCGCGTTCAGCTGCGGGTCTCTCGGCGGCTTTCCGAATTCCGTGATGTCCGCGCCCGCGATGAACGTGCGCCCCTTGCACACCAGCACGATGGCCGTCACGGCGTCGTCCGCGAGAGCTGCGGCGATGCCCTTCGACAGGCCTTCCCGCACGGCCTGACTCAACGCGTTCACCGGTGGGCTGTCCACCGAGACGATGCCGATGGATCCGCGCTTCTCGAAGCTGACTACGTTACTCATGTTCGCCCCGCAATGGCTTCTAGCTCCGCCTCCGGAACGTCGAAGTCGGAATAGACGTTCTGCACGTCGTCGTGATCGTCGAGAGCATCGGCGAGGTTCAGGCAAACCTCCGCGTCACGCCCCCTGACCTCTTTCTTGTTCTTCGGCACGAAGCCGACCTTGCTGGACCGTGCGACGGCATTGCTCTTCTCGAGTGCCGTCGTCACCTTGTCGAGCGCATCGGGCGCCGTGTACACCGTCCAGGAATCCCCCTCGTCGGCGTAGTCGTCGGCGCCCGCGGAGATCGCGACGTCCATCAGCGTCTCTTCGGACGCGGCAGCCTTGTCGAGGGTGATCACGCCCCGTCGGTCGAACGCCCACGCGGCGGCGCCGCTGCCGCCCATCGTGCCGTTGTTCTTCTCGAAGATCTTCCGGAGCTCCGCCGCCGACCGATTGCGGTTGTCCGTCGTCCCCTCGACGAGGAACAGCGTGCCCGAGGGACCGGTGCCCTCATAGAGGACCTCCTCGAAAGCGGCGCCTTCGATCTCACCGGTGCCCCTCTTCACCGCGCGAGTGATGTTATCCCCCGGCATGTGGGAGGCCTTCGCTTCGTCGATCGCCTTTCGAAGCCGCGCGTTGCCGTTGACATCACCGCCACCCATGCGGGCCGCCACGGTGATCTCCTTGATCAGCTTCGTGAAGAGCTTGCCGCGAGCCGCGTCCGTCGCGCCCTTCTTCCGCTTGATTGTCGCCCACTTGGAATGGCCGCTCATGATGCTCCCGATGCGAAGGCAATCTTTCCGCCGGGAAGTTAGCCGAGGCAGCCCGAAAGACAAGGCCGAGCGTACTCTCCTGGCCTGGTCCACGGCCGCGAGCCTGGGCTGCGCTCGCATCGCTGCGGGCAAAAAGCAGCGAACTGCCAGAGAAGCTGCCGGGCGTTCGCTAGGAAGACCGACGTCCCCCCTCGGTTCTCACTCGAGCACTGCGCCGCGCGCCGCGGACGACACGAGCTTCCGGTAGCGGCTCATGTAACCGATCGCCGGCTTCTCGACGCGCACGACGCGGGCGAGCCGCGCTCGCATCTCTTCGGCCGTGAGGTTGACGTCGAGGCGGCGATTGGGGACGTCGATCGTGATCTCGTCACCATCCATCAACGCGGCGATGGGCCCGCGATCGTAAGCCTCCGGCGTCACGTGCCCGACGCAGGGACCGGCGGTTGCGCCGGAGAACCGGCCATCCGTTATGAGCGCCGTGCGATGCAAGCCGAACACCTCGAGCATCATCGTGATGTTCAGCATCTCGGGCATTCCTGGCCCCCCCTTCGGCCCCTCGTAGCGAATGACGATCACGTTTCCGTCGTGGATGCGCCCGTCGGTGAGCGCCTTGCGCGCCTCGTCCTCGGAATCCACACAGATCGCCGTGCCGGTGAAAGTGAGCATGTCTTCTTTCACGGCGGACGCTTTGACGATCGAGCCCTCCGGCGCGAGATTGCCGTAGAGGACGACGGTGCCGCCCTCGGCGCGGTGAGGCTTGTCGCGCGGCGGAATGACCTCGGAGTCGAGCACTTGATACGACTTGTCGATCACCTCACCGAGCGACTTGCCCGTGACGGTCATGCAATCCGTGTCGAGGTCCGCCTTCATGACCTTCATTGCGGCGCCGATGCCCCCCGCCGCCCACAGATCCGTCACGCCCCAGGGCCCGTTCGGGCTGATCGCGAGCAGAGTCGGGACGCGCCGGTTGTAGTCATTGAACAGAGAAAGAGGCAGCTCGAGGCCGAGCGCATGAGCGATCGCCGGAAGATGGAGCGTCGAGTTCGTCGAGCCCCCAATGGCGAGATCCATGATGACGGCGTTGAGCAGCGCTTGCCGGGTCATGATCTTTCGCGCGTTGAGTCCCTCTTCCACCATGGCCACGATGCGTTCCCCGCTCGCTCGACCGTAGCGGAGCTTGTCCGGGTGAAAGCCCGGCGTGTTCGCGCACCCGGGCAGACACATTCCCATCACCTCCGCGAGCGACTGGATCGTGTTCGCGGTCCCGAGGATCTCGCACGCGCCGCACGTCGCACACGTGGTCGTCGCGACCTTCATCTCGGTGTCCGTGTAGTCCTTGTGGTCGACGCTGCGCGACTTCCGGCGGCGGTTCCGGATGTCCCACATGCCCGGACCGCCGCTGACGTAGATGCTCGGCAAATCCAGCCTCGCCGCGGCCATCAGCATGCCCGGGTTGATCTTGTCGCAGCTCGCGATGAACACGATCCCATCGAAGAGCTGCGAACGAACGTGCGTCTCGATGATATCGGCGATCAGATCGCGCTGCGCGAGCACGTAGTGCATCCCGTCGTGGCCCATCGCCACGCCGTCGCAGGGCGCAGGGACGTTGAACTCCGCAGCTATGCCGCCCGCCGCGATGATTCCTTCCTTCACGCGCTGGCCGATGGCGTGGAGATGGGAATGTCCCGTCGTGAGCTCGGTGTGCGAGTTCGCCACCGCGATCAATGGCTTCTTGCCGAGCTGAGCCGTGTCGAGCCCGGTCCCTTTCATGATGGACGTCCGGACGACGCCCATCAGCGGGTCGCCTCCGGCCACGGTGAGACGCACGCTTTTCCTGTCCGCCATGGCCCGGAGTCTCTGCGCGAACGCGAACGCTCGCTTGAATGAACTGGTCGACCGGGAGGATGTGGGAGGAACACGAGGCGGCTCACGCCGGCTCCCGGAGGTCTCGCATATGACGCGCCGCTGCTTGACGCGGCAACGCGCGTGGACGATCCGTGGAACAGCGTCCATGGGTGAATCGAAATGCCGGGCGTGGCTCGTCCACAACGTCGTGGAATATATCGATGCGCCCCTGCGGCCGCGGCTGCTCGAGGGCGCTTCGCCTGCTCTCCGTGCCCTCCTCGAGCAATCGCCGCGAAGCGACACCGACTGGGTCTCGGTCCTCCTCCTCGCCGAGATCTTCCTCATCGCCGATCGCATTGCCGGCGACGGGGACGGCAAGAAGTGTTTCGACATCGGTGCGTTCGTGGCTTCACACGAGGTCGGCGCGTCGCAATCCCTGGCCCAGAGAAGCCTGCGACCGTCCGTGATCATGAGCCTCGCTCCCGGCCTCTGGAGTACGCACTTCCAGGACTCCGGCCGAGTAGCCATCCGCCCCACCGGGGAGCGCTCCCTCGTGGTCACGCTCGTCGACACGCCAAATCTCGGTGAGACGTTCTGCCTGGCGCTCGGTGGCTGGATCAAAGGCTGGCTCGGCCTCGGTCCCCGCCGCCGCGTCCTCCGCATCGATCACACGACGTGCCGGCACAAGGGCGGCGCGGTGTGTGACTATGCCGTCGCGTGGGAAGATTGATGTAGTGCTGAGCGACCCGATACGTCGGCGGGAGGATGCGCGGTCGTGTGCTACGAGGGGCACGGGGCGTCCGGGCGCCCCTCACGGTTCGAAGGTTTCCCATGAGCCCCTCGCTCGAACGCGGCCTGAAGTCTCGGCAGGTGACGCTCGCCTTTCTGGCGACGTTCGGCATCACGGTGATCGGCCTGGTGCTGACGGCACTCCTGCTCCGCGAAAGGGCACTCAAGATTCGCGACGTCGCGGACGCGATCACGAAGAACGCCGTGCCGAGTATCGAGCACCTGACGAGTATCCGCACGACGCTGAGGCACATCGAGCTCACCCTGGACGACTTCGCCGATCGGAGTGCGCTCACGGGAGCCGCCATTCCGGAACCGCCCGGCGTAGAAGCGGAACGGGCGTCGCTTCGCCGGGCCTGGGGGGCGTACACATCACTGCCGATGTTCCCTGGCGAGCGAACATTACAGCCAGGGCTCGCGCGAGGCCTCTCGGAGCTCGATTCGCTGATTTCCCGGCTTCTCTTCGATACACGCGAAGGCGATCGCACCAGAGCTCGGGATGATTTCGAGCGGGAGGTCAAACCCTTCTTCGATGAAATCGACGAGCGGCTCAACGAGGCTGAAGAGCTCAACGCGAACGGCAGCGCCGAGGCCGCGGCGACCGTGGAGTCGGTCCAGGAAGCGATGCAGCTCCTGTCGGCGATCTTGTCCGTGTCGTGCGCCCTCCTGGGCGTCATCGCGGCGATCGTGGCGGTGCGACTCTGGACCCAGTACCAGCGCGCGACGGACCAGCAGATCGCCGAGCTCGAGCTCTTCGCCGGGCGCGTCGCGCACGACATCCGCGGACCGCTCTCGTCGGTGGGGCTCGCGATCGCCGTCGCGGAGCGCACAGGAGGCAAAGATCCGGAGGTTCTCCGGCGCGCGAACCGTTCGATTCAACGGATCGCTCAGCTCGTGGAGGGACTGCTCCTGCTCGCCCAGGTCGTACGCTCGCCGCAAACCGATGAGAGCGCCGTCGTCCGGGACGTGCTCGCCGACGTCATCGAAGAATTCAAGCCGTGGGCCGTCGCACAGAATATCCAGCTCGAGCTCGGCGCCGCCGTGGACGCTGCAGTGGCGTGCAGCGCCGGGGTCCTCTCGAACATGACCAGCAACCTCATCGGAAACGCGATCAAGTACATGGGGGATTCCCCCGTCCGGCGCGTGACCGTCCGGGCGAGCACGGCGAACCATCTGGTGCGAATCGAGGTGGACGACACGGGGCCCGGCATTCCAGCGGGCGCGCAGACGCGCGTCTTCGATCCTCACGAGCGCGCCGCATCCGCGAACGTCGCGGGTCTCGGCCTGGGACTCGCGACCGTACGACGCCTTGCCGAGGTTCTCGGTGGTCGCGCCGGCCTCGCCTCGACCGAAGGCGTCGGCACCCTGTTGTGGTTCGAAGTCCCCAACACCGGCGGTGGTCGTCCGATCCCGCTCGGAGATGGTGCTTCAGCTTCTGCGAAAACGTGACCCGCTCGCATCGCGAGAAAACGCCGCGGGGAGCGCCGGCTCACGGAGCTCCCCGCGGCCACTCTCACTTCATTCAATGCGACGTCCCATTCACGACCGTGGTGGCCGCGGCCGGACCGTTCGCGACCGGAATCACCGGTGGCGACGCGGGCGGCGCGACGGGCGCAGTCGTCGCGGGCGGCGACGCCACGGGCGCGGCCTGTACGGACGGCGTGATCGGGGATGAGAGACGGGGTAACGAGCTCCCCTCGGTGGGTGAACACGTTCCCCTCGGTGGGTGAAGCTGATCACCTCGATGGGTGAAGCCGATCACCCCGGTGGGTGAACCTGATCACCTCGGTGGGTGATGCTGATCACCCCGGTGGGTCAAGCTGATCACCCCGGTGGGTCAAGCTGATGCACGACGGGAAATGTGGATCTTCACCGCCGAGAGCCTAGCTCCGCGAGCACCTCTTCCACGGAATACGTGGGTGCCCCTGTCTTGCGTTCTGTAATGGATGCGGCGATCTCCCGGTGCAGCGCTGCACGCTCCTCGTCGTCGAGATCATCCCAGCTGTCGGAAATCTCTAGCGGCACTTCGATGCCTTCCGGCAGATCCGTCGGCTCGTCGAGCTTGAGTCGACCGTTTTGCACGCGGGCTTTCAGTGGCTGCATGGCTCCCATGATATCGCGCTTCGCTCCGTTACGCCCACCGATAGGGGCCCCGACGCACCGAGGCCGCGTGTGGGGCGGGGCCGCACGCGGCCGACACCCTGAGTCCCGAAGGCCGCCGCCCGTCCGATTCACTCGGCGTCGAGCTCTCCGATGCGGCGGGTGATCAGGTCCGAGAGCGCCATGATGGTCGCCTGGGGATTCACGGCGCTCGGGCTCGGAAAGACGCTGGCGTCGGCAATGTAGACGCCCTCGACGCCACGCACGCGGCCCCGGGCGTCGACGGCTCCGTCCTCTTTGCTCATCCGGCACGATCCGAACACGTGCGTCGCGCTCATCTGGAGATGTTTCGCGCCGAGCTTCGGATCGAGGAGGCTCTCGGTGTCCTTCTTCGAGCGCATCTCGTCGACGGCTCCGGGGATGCCGGTGTGAACGTAGCGCGCGCCGACATCGAGCAGCGCGTCGGCTCCGATCTTCAAGCCTCGGTAGACGGTGCGCGCCTCGTCGTCGGGGATGTAGAGCTTCATGTCGGGCATGCCGTCCCGGCGGGCGCGAACGCGGCCGTGAACGCGGGCGCGGTAGACGGTCGCGATGACGGTCGCGTGTTTCACTTCGTCGAGCCTTCGCAGGAACTCGTGCCCGACATCGCCCCAGCGCACCATGAGCACGCTCGGCGGCGCCCAGAGGCACTCGTACTTCATGCCCCGGATCTCGTCGCTCATCGCGCCGTAGCCCTGAGTCGCCCCGACCCAGGGGTCGATCACTTCTTCCATGATGCCGACCATGCCGCCGCCGATGTGCGAGAAGAGAGTGCCACCCACGGCGCCGCCGGCCGTGATGCCGCTCCGCTGCAAGATCACCGGCGTGTGGAGCACGCCCGCCGCCAGAACGACGACCGGAGCACGCACGCGGAACGTCGCGACGTCCCTGAACCCGCGCGGATCGACGATCCGACCCTCGACGCCGGTCGCGCGCGTCCCGTCCATGGAGACGCGATCCACATGCGCGCATGTGAAGACCTCGGCCCCGTCCTCGACGGCGTCCTTCACATATGATCGATCGACGGACTGTTTTTTCCCGCTCGCGCACCCGACGAAGCAATCGGCGCAGCCTTCGCAATCCACGACGGCGCGTGGCAACGGCTTTCCGTCCATCTTCGCCGCCGCGAGCGCGGACCGGACGACGAGATTGCGCCGCCCCATGACGGCCATGGGCGTCGGAGCCACCCGCGTCCGCGCGAAAACGCGCGCGTACGCGACGTCGAGCTCGCGGCTCGTGAACAGCTCGAGCCCTGTTTCCTCGCGCCAGGCCTGCCGCACCCAGTCGGGCAGCTCGAGCATGATGGCGGAATTGACGACCGTGCTTCCACCGAGGCACCGTGCCTGGAGCGTCGGGATCTGGGTGGTCCCGCCAATCATCCGGAGTCCCCCTTCCCAGAAATACCGAGCCATGAAGATCGGCGCGTCGCGCGTCATCTCGGCGGGTCCGATGACAGGCCCTGCCTCGACGACGACCGTTCGAAGTCCCGCGCGGGCCAGGTTCGCCGCAGCCACCGCGCCGCCCGCACCCGAACCGACGACCACTGCATCCGCGGTCACGTCGAGGCCCAGCCGTACGTCTGCCAGGAGATGAATCACGATGACTGCGCACCCGTACGGTCCGCGGGCTGGGCGCGGCGCACCTCGACGGGGAGCGGGTCCTCCGGCCTGGCGCACCCAGAGTACATGCCGACATACGCGAGGGCGGCGGGGTGCGACATGTAGATGAGGGTCGTCGTGGCCTTCAGGGCGTCGCCGAGGACACGCAGCAGGAAGAGCCGCGATCGGCGAAACCTTCTGACGGCGCGTTCGCGCCTCGCGATGGGAAGTTTCGAGAAACGCCCGAGGCCGGGCACGAGAAACGGCGCCAGAAGCTCGATGAACACGAACAGCGTGACCAGGAGACGCCGCTGCCGCGGGGGCAGCTCACCCATGTAGTCGAACAGGCGCCGCACGAGATCGGTCGTGCGAAAGTCGGGGGCGCCGTAGTCGTTCTCGGGAAACAGGGCCTCGGCAACGCCGCGAGCGCCGTCCCGTGCGCGATTCGTGATGAATTCTTCCAGCATCCAGATCCGATGTCTTCCCGGCCGCGTCGAGCGCCACCGTACCTCACCCGCGGACGAGGGTTCACGCGACGCGAAAACTCGTCTAGAGTTAAAGGTCACCCGGACGGAACTTTCCAAGGAGCATCGACAATGGACGAAGACACGAAGAGCGCGGCGGAAGATCGGGGCGCGGCCCCCGCGCCCCATACTTCAGCGTTGAAGGACGGCCATCAGCGGTTCTTATCGCACGCCATCGAACACAGTTTCGAGTGCGGTCGAAGGACCGCGAGCGATTTCATCCGGCACTTCCCTCCGACGCTCATCATGGAGGGCCTGGAGCGACAGCCGGCGCTGCGCGCGTCCATCCTCGTCCTCACGACCGGCATCAAGCAGCGGATCGCGATCAAGAAGGAATGGCAAGACGCGGCGGCGGATCTCCAGATCGCCCTGGACGAAGGCGAGGCCGACGCAGACGCCATCGTCAAGATCTTCGGCGCCGACGACCGCGTACGTTACCTCGACGCGACGAAGCTCTGGGCGTTCCTCGCGGAAGGCGAGTTCTGGAAGACTCCGGCGTCGGCGGACAAGGCGCTCGTCGAACTCGCGCGTGGCCACCTGAGCTTCTTGTTGACCCGCGCGCTCGAAGACAAGCTCCTGACCCATCGCGACATCGTCGAGGGCATCACGGTCGAGGAGCTGGCGAATCGACTACCGAAGGCCGACCTGGGTCGACTGATTCAATGCGCGCTCTCGAACGGCGCGAAGGGTGCGGCCTTCACCGAAGTCGATCTGCTCTCGACGGCGTCGATCAAACTGCTCGTGCAGCACGTCCCCTTGGCGCACATCTGGGAGACGGTGATCGTTCCGAGAATCGCGCAGCGCCACGGCTTCATCGGTCACGCCGCCGCTCTCGCGAACGCGATCCCCGCGCTGCGAGAATTGCCGAAACCGGTCGCCGAAGCCGCCGCGCCAGTCAAAGAGGTCGCCAAGGAGGCCCCCAAAGAGGTCAAAGAGGCATCCAGCCTGAAGCCAGTGCCAGCCAAGCCGAAGGAAAAGGAGAAAGAGAAAGAGAAAGAGAAAGAGAAAGAGCCGGCGCGCGCCAAGGAAGCCCTCGGCAAGGAAATCAGAGATCAAGCCGGCACAGCCCGAGCCTGCGCCATCGCCGGCGGCGCCCGCAGCCGCCGCGTCGGTCCCCTGGTCGCTCCTCCCGGATGACGACGAGGACATCGAAACACTGGACGAGCAAGCGAAGACGGGCTGACCGAGCGCGAGCGGCGCCTCGAAACGCCGAGCGAATTTCGGGTCTCTTCCAGTAGTTCCCCACCGACGAGCAGCGTCGTCCCCGAAGCATCAAAGAGCCGCGGAACTACGCGAGCAAAGCGAGCACGCCGAAGGCGGCGGGGGGAGCGGTCGCGAAGCGAGCGGCGGGGGGAGCGGTCGCGAAGCGAGCCGCGGGGGGCCAAGGTCCCCCGGGACCCAAGGAGCGGTCGCGAAGCAAGCCGCGGGGGGCTAAGGCCCCCCTTCCTGGTAGCGTCAGGGTGTCGAGGAAGCCGGCGCCGTCGTCACCGGCGTTCCGATGGGCGTATCGGCGGTCGGCGGCGGCAAGGTCCGATCTTCTGCGGCCAGCGCCCCTCGCACATAGTCCGCGATGTCCCGCGAAAACAGGATGCCGAAGTGGCCGCGACTCTTGACGACGAAATCCTCGCCCCGCGGCCCCAGACTCGACACGAGACCGGGAAACACGATGTTGTCGTGTACCGAGTAGACGCTGTGGAAGGCGGCGCGTGACTCCGTGTTCGGCGCATCGAGCCGCGCGATGAAACCCGCCCGCGGATTCAGTTGTGCGATGCTCCGACCGAAGATGGGACGTGCCTGCCTGAGCCCGCGATGCGGCGTGCCGAGCGTGACGACGCGCCGTACGCGACGATGACCGTCGAGGAGATCGACATACGTTCGCGCGACCACGCCGCCGAGCGAATGACAGACCAGGTCGATCTCCGTCGCGCCGGTTTGCCGGAGAACGCCGTCCACGAAGTCGCGCAAACGCGCCGCGCTGGCTTCGATCGGGCTCGCGATCGTGTCGTAGTTGAAGCCGAAGAATGGCCCGAAGCCCTGCCGTCGCAGGGCGCGCGCGAGCCAGACGAAGTTCGTTCGGTTCTGCGTGAAGCCGTGCACGAGAACGATCGGACGGCTCCGTTCAGCACCGGTTCGCGCCGGCAATGCGCGGCCGAGAAACCAACCGAACGGCAAGAGCGATTGCGTGATGCAAACCCAGAGGGTTTCCGTCGCGAAGTACCGGATACCGGGCCATCCGAAGGCACCACGCGTCAGGGCGAGCGCGTAGAGGTAGGTGGAGACGACGAACGCCCCCGCGACACAGACGCCGAGCGCGAGGGCCTCCAGAATCGACACTGCGAGGGAGCCGTGCATCGAAGTCTCCGTCTAGCACGCGCGCGGGTTCACGCGTTCGGCTGCATGGCCATGGCGTCGGCCGATGCGATCTCGCGCGCGGGCTCCGGAACGACCGCCGTCAGCCGATAGTGCTCGGGCTCGACTCGGCGTGTCAGCATCCGGAACACGAAGGTGAACGACGGCCAGATCGTGGTGTTCTTGCCGGTTTCGGTCGTGTACCAGGCGGTGCAGCCGGACGCCCAAACGGATTTCTTCATCTGCGCCTGGATCTTGTCGTTGAAGACTCGCTGCGCGGCTTCGCGAACCTCGATCCGGTTCGCTCCCGCCCGGCGCAAAGAGGAGATCGCTTCGATGATGTGGCCGATCTGCGATTCGATCATGAACACCATCGAGCTGTGGCCGAGACCCGAGTTTGGACCGACGATGAAGAACAGATTCGGAAACCCGGCTACGGTCGTGCCGAGATACGCCTCCGCGCCGTCGCGCCAGACCTCTGCCAGATCCCGGCCGCCCGCGCCGCGAATGACGAACGGAGAGACCGCCTCCGCCGCCTGGAATCCGGTGCCGAGAATGAGCGCATCGAGCGAGTGCAATCGCCCGTCCCGCGTGACGACGCCCTCTGGCTTGATTTCGCGTATGCCGTGCGTCACGAGCTCGACGCCCGGACGCTGCAATCCCTCGTAATAGTCGTTCGAGAGGAGCACGCGCTTGCAGCCCATCGTGTAGCTGGGCGTCAGCTTCGCGCGGAGCGCCGGGTCGGACACGCTGCGCTCGAGGTATCGACGCGCCATACGCTCGGGGTACGCCATGAGCTTCGGATGAATGACGAAGCCGAGCACCCGGAGCTCGCAGAGGAAATAGAGGAACGCCCGGTACAACCACTGCACGAACGGCACGAAGCGGTAAAAGAAGCGCTCCACGGCTCCGATGGGACGATCCGGCTTCGGCAAGACCCACGGGGGCGTGCGCTGGAACAGATGAAGCTCCCTCGTGCGCCCGGAGATCTGCGGCACGAACTGAATTGCGCTCGCTCCCGTACCGATGACGCCCACCGACTTTCCGGCGAGGTCGAAGGTGTGATCCCAGCGCGCCGAATGAAAGAGCCGGCCCGCAAACGTCTCGAGGCCGGGGATGTCGGGGTACACGGGTCGACTCAGGCCCCCGGTCGCCGCGACGACGATGTCCGCTTCGAGCCGCTCTCCGTTCGCGAGCTCGACGGTCCACACGTTCGATGCCTCGTCGAAGCGTGCTGCGACGACTTCTGCGTCGAAACGTAGATGCGAGCGGATGCAATACTTGTCCGCGCAGTGTTCGAGGTATGCCCGGATCTCTTTTTGCGGCGCGAACGTCCGCGACCACGCCGGGTTCTTCTCGAACGAAAATGAATAAAGATGCGACTCCACGTCGCACGCGGCGCCCGGGTAGTCATTGTCTCGCCAGGTGCCCCCGAGGCTGCTCGCCTTCTCGAGAATGACGAAGGTGTCGATGCCCGCCTGCTTCAGCCGAATGCCCATCCCGAGACCGCCGAAGCCGGTACCGATGACGACGACTCGGGGGCTTTTTCGGGTGGCCTGGGCTCGAAACCCCAACTCCCTCTGGGGCAGGTCGTTCATGTTGACAGCATGTTAGCCGCCTACTAAAAGAGTGTCAACAAGCCATTGACCGGCAAGGCCCCCTTAACCTTGGCTCCCCAAACCGTGACCCTGGCTCCCCCCATCACGCGCGATTCGTGGAAGCGCCTCACGCCGGAGCAGCGGCGGGCACAGCTCATGTCGATCGCCGAAGAGCTCTTCCAGACGCGGCCCTACGCGGAGATTGGCGTCGTGGATGTCGCCAAGGCAGCGGGTATCACGCACGGGCTCATCTATCACTACTTCCCGAGCAAGGAGGCGCTCTTCACCGCCACGTTCGAGGCGCGCGCGGCGGAGCTCGTGGAGCGGTGCTCGCCGGATCCGGCCTTGCCCATCGCCGAGCAGGTGGACGTCGGCGTGCGCGGCTACCTCGACTACGTCGAAGAACATCGCGTTCCCTATCTCAACCTGTTCCGGAACGTCGTCTCGGGTCACGAGGATTTCATTCGCATCTGCGAGGGCACGAGGAGCAAGATCATCACGCGGTTTCTCGCGGGCGTCGGGATGGAAGCGATGCCGCTCCCGGCCACGCGGCTCTCGCTCCGGGGTTACATCGGCTACATCGAGAGCGCCGTCCTCGAGTGGCTCGAGAGGCCATCCGTTCCCCGCTCGACGCTCGAGCGGCTGATCTTCGCCGTGATCGGCACTGCGCTCCGCACCGGCTTCGCCCTCGACGCCAGGGACTTCGGCGTGCCGGATCTGTCGGCGGCGTTCGACGCTTACGACGCTTACTTCAAGCTCGAATAGCGTTCGAGGCCGGCTCTGTAGTCGCGTCCCGACGGCAAGTCCTCGCTCCCTCCGGTTGTCTTCGCCTAGGATGCCGGCGTGGTGGACGTGACCAGGACCCGAACCGAACCCCGAGCGAGTCGCTGGATATATATTGCGCTCCTGTGCGCGGGCGCCACGATCGGCTGCGGCGGCGCCGGTGCGTTCACGTGGTACCGGGATCTGCCGAAGGCCGAGTGGGGAGAGGCGTCGAACGAATACGTCATCGGCGTGGGCGACACGCTACACGTACAGGTCTACGAGCAAGAAGGGCTGACGACCCTGGCGAAGATCCGGAGCGATGGGCGCATCGCTCTGCCCTTCGTCGGCGAGATTGTAGCCGTCGGGAAACATCCGTCGGCACTCGCGAGGGAACTCGAGGCCCGACTGAAGGAATTCATAGTATCACCGCGGGTGACGGTGAACGTGGACGTGTCGCAGCCCGTCGTCGTCAGCGTGCTGGGTGAAGTGCACAAGGTCGGCTCGCTCAGCCTGGATTCTTCCGCGGGGCTGCTGCGAGCCCTCGCAGAGGCGGGAGGCCTGACGGACTACGCAGATAAATCCAGCATCTACGTCCTGCGGAAGACGCCGGAGTTTCGTCGGATTCGGTTCACCTATGACGCGCTCGTCCACAACGAAGGCAGCGCAGCGACGTTCTCCCTGCGAACGGGAGACGTGATCGTGGTGGAGTGAACACGCTCGCCGCGCTCGTGGTGCTCGGTCAACTTGCGGGGCAGGCACCTGGGGGCGGCGCCCCCGCGAACGTCTTCTCGATCGGAGACCGGACGGAAGTACGATTCCGTTCCAACCCCATCGTCGGCGGTAACCCCACGACGGAAGACGTCGAGACTGTGCTCATGTCGAACCTCGCCTTCGAGGGACGTCACGAGAGCCTGACCCTCGCCTACTACCCGCGATTCACTTATGACGACATCTCCGGTGAACGCGACCTGACCTTGATGCATTCCGGGCGGATCCTCGCGACGTGGTGGACGCCGCGTTTTCGTCTGACCGGCGCCATCGACGGCGCCATCGGCTCGCAGAGCGTCGTCGGGCTGGCGTCACCACTCGGGTATGCGAGCGACACCGCGACGACGGGCACCGCCGGCGCCTCGCTCGTGCCCGCCGCGCTGCCGCCCGCGTATTTGCCGACGTACGTCGGCGTTTTGACGACCGGCCTGCTCCGCGCGACGCTCAGCGCAAGCTACCTCTTGTCGCGGCGGTGGAGCACCCTGTCGACCGCGTACTACGCCATGTCCGCGGGGCTCGACTGGCAGTCACAGCGTCCATCCGGTTTGCCACCGAACCTCGGAGGTGGAGGTAGCGAGCTGATAAATTACTCGGCAAGTCACCGCGACCAGCTGGGGACGCAACTGACCGGCACGTATGTCTCCGTTCTCCAGACGCCGACGCCCGTTGGGGAACCCACGACGAGCACCGCCGGCGTGTACTACACGCTGTCGTTCGCGGAGGTGTACCGGCGAATGCTCTCGGAGCGCAGTCAAGCGGGTCTCACGGCAGGGGTTGGGTATCTCCACGCGCCGTCCGGGCTGGCCGCTGGCACGACGACGGGCCCGACCGGAGTCGGTCAGGCCTTCATCGCCACGGCCGTGCCACTCCGGAATGACGCGACCCTCGCGCTCCGGGCGGCCGCCGACGTGGGAACCGCGTACAACCCGATCATCGGCGTCGTGGAAGAGCAGGCGAGCGCAGCGCTCTCGGTCGGTTGGGTCGAGAGGCGAATGAGCGTCGTGGCCGTCGGCGGCGCCGCGGCCAGTTTGCCGCTCAACACCACGGACGCCACGCGAGTCGTGTCGGGCTCGCTGACGATCGGGTACCGTCCGGGCGACGCCGTCCAACTTCAGACGGGCGTTCGCGCCTACGCCGAGGTGCTTCCGACGCTGCCTGGTGTGGCGCCGACAACGGCAACCGTGACGTCGTACCCCCCACAGTGGGCGGTCTTCGCGGCCATCGTATTGACCGCGCCGAGCGTCGAGTTCTGAGTGCTATTTCCTTGCCTGGAGCGATCTATAAAAGATAGGTTGCGAGACTTCCATGCGCGAAGCACCAAACGCCGCGCCCTCTCCGTCCTGATCATGAATCAGCAGGAAATCCTGCCGGTTGTCCCGGCTCCGGTCCATTCCATCCCCTCGAGCTCGGCTGGCTGGCCCTTCGTGCCACGGCTCAGGATCTATTCGGAACGCGTCACCCTGGATTCAGGCGATTCACTGCGGGTGAAGCTGAGCGACGCGACGCGCACCGTCGCGTCGCTCGTTTTCGACTACGGAGACGGAGAGCTCTATCGCGCATCCGAGCCGGAAAATGTCCACGCCGGGGATGACGATGACGCCGTCGAGACCTCGGACTTCCCCGACTCCGTGAGCGCGTTCGTCGATAGGCGAAATAGCCGCGCCGAGGCACGAGCGCAATGCATGCTCGAGAGCTTCGGGGCCGTGGAGCTCGCGCGACTCGATGACGTGCTCGTCGCGCCCACTTCACGCGCGGACTACCTGGTGCACCAGGACGACAGCGTGCACGCGCTCTGCTCCTTCCTGGCGCACGCGGTGCCGCTCCTGCGCGAGCGCGGCTTCGACGTCGAGATCGACGAACATCAGCCGCGGGTGACAAAGCCGGCTGCATCCTTCTACGCGGCGCTCCGCGGGGATGACGGGGACGATGCTGGCGATTGGTTCAGCCTCGAGCTTGGCGTCGATGTCGACGGCGAACGCATCGATCTGTTGCCCGCCCTGCTCGACCTGCTGAGATCCGTTCCCGACGATTCGAGCCTGGCGGCGCTTCGTCGTCTTCCGGCAAAGTACCGCGTGCTCAGGGTCGAAGACGGTCGCTATCTGCCGTTTTCACCGGACCGCCTGATTGCGCTCCTCGAGGTGCTCATAGATCTATACGACGGTGCGCCGTCCCCCGAGGCGAGCGGACGGTTCCGGAAGGAACGCGCGCTGTGCCTGACCGGCCTGGACGATGTGCTCGGCTCCGAACGACCAATGCGCTGGGATGGAGGGTCCGAGACCGTCGAGCGCGCGCGAAAATTCCTTCGTGAGCCCAGAAAGGCGCCGCCGCCGGCTCATGGTCTCGCCGTCACGCTGCGGCCATACCAGGAAGAGGGCCTCGCGTGGCTTCAGCACCTGCGCGAAAACGAGATGGGCGGCGTGCTCGCCGACGACATGGGGCTCGGCAAGACATTGCAGACGATTGCGCACCTCGTGGTCGAGAAGCGGTCCGGCCGCATGAACATCCCGAGCCTTGTCGTCATGCCGACGAGCCTCATCGGAAACTGGCAACGCGAGCTCCGGAAATTCGCTCCTGGCCTGTTGACGCTCGTGCTCCACGGCCGAGACAGGAATCGGCACAGCCGCTACGTCGCGCGGGCAGACGTCGTTCTGACGACGTATCCGGTGTTGCTTCGGGATATCGAATCGCTGAAAGAGGCCGCGTTTCACCTCGTGGTACTCGACGAGGCGCAGGCCATCAAAAATCCGCGGAGTCGCGCCCATCAGGCTGCGGCGGAGCTCAACGCGCGACACCGCCTGTGCCTGACGGGAACACCCGTCGAAAATAACCTCGACGAACTCTGGGCCCTGTTCGATTTCCTCGCGAAGGGAATGCTCGGCACCGGAGCGGAGTTTCGCGCTCGGTTCCGGCTTCCGATCGAGCGTCGTGGGGACGAGCAACAACTCTCGCTCCTCCGCGAGCGCGTCGCGCCGTTCGTGCTGCGCCGCATGAAGGAGGACGTGGCCAAGGAGCTCCCCCCAAGACGGAGCTCGTTCGGCCCGTCGAGATGCAGGGCAAGGAACGCGAGCTTTACGAGAACATCCGCGTCGCGGCCCACGCCGAAATCCGCGGATTGATCCGCAAGAAGGGCATCGTCGCATCCACGATCGCGATCCTCGACGCGCTGATGAAGCTCCGGCAGGCGTGCTGCCACCCGAAGCTCGTCGCGGTGGACCAGGCTCGGAACGTGACCGGGTCGGCGAAATTCGACGTGCTCCTGGGGATGCTCGACGAGCAACTCGGGCAGGGACGGAGCGTCCTCGTCTTCTCGCAATTCGCGCGCATGCTCGCGCTCATCTCGGAAGAACTATTGAAGCGCGGGGTCCGTCACACGACGTTGACCGGTGCGACGCGCGATCGCCAGGGGGCCATCGATGCGTTCCAGAACGCCAAGGCCGACGTATTCCTCATCAGCCTGAAGGCGGGTGGCACGGGGCTCAACCTCACGCGCGCCGACACGGTGATCCACTACGAGCCGTGGTGGAATCCCGCGGCCCAGGCACAAGCGACGGACCGCGCCCACCGCATCGGACAGACGAACCCGGTGTTCGTACACAACCTGATCGTGAGCGGGAGCGTCGAGGAGCGGATGCTGAGACTGCAGGAGAGGAAGCGCCACCTCGCCGACACCATCCTCGGCGCGACCAGCGGCGGCGCGAACCTGTCCGAAGACGACGTCGACGACCTGTTCGCGCCGCTCGATGACTAGTAAAGGGGGGCCTTGCCGCCCCCGCGGCTCGCTTCGCGACCGCTCCCCCCGCCGCCTTCGGCGGGCTCGCTCCGCTCGCGTAGTTCCGCACCTCCGTGATCCCTCGGGGACGACGCTGCTCGTCGATGCGGAACTACTACCTCACGGAAGCTTCGGTTCCTCCAGCGTGCCCTTGCACTCGAGTGCACCGAGGAAGGCGATGAGGTGCTTGAAGTCGTCGGGGGTGAGCTTCCGGTCGACGAGGCGCGCGTCGCGATTCTTGTTCTTGAAGCCGCCGCCGGCCATGAAGTGCACCGCGTCCTCGAGCTTCGCTTTCGAGCCGTTGTGGAAGTAGGGCGCGATCTTCGTAATGTTGCGGAGCGATGGTGTCTTGAAAGCGGCCCAGTCCGACTCGTTCCCCGTCACCTTCATGCGCCCTACGTCGACATCCGCCTCCTTCACGCCTTCGATCCCCATGCCGGTGTTGTGGTAACTGCCGGCGTCGGTGTTGTAAGCGTCGGAGAACATGGGCGGCGTGTGGCAGTTGAAACAGCCCGCTTTACCCGTGAAGAGACCCCAGCCCGCCTTCTGGTCTGCGTCCAGAGCTGACTGATCGCCTGCGTTGAACTTGTCGAAGGCCGTGTCGGCGCAGTAGAGCGTGCGCTCGTAAGACGACACTGCTTGCGCGATCGTCTCGGGGGTTGCGCCATCTCCGGGGAAGGCTTCGTCGAACTCCTTCTTGTAGCCAGGTATCGCCCCGATCTCTTTGGCCTTGGCCCTCAGATTCTCTTTGCCGACGCCCATGTTCGCGCCGGACCATGCGGCGGTCATCTGGTCTTCGAGCGTTTCGGCGCGACCGTCCCAGTAGAGTCGCGGGAGAAATCCGACGTTCCAGATCATCGGCGCGTGGCGCGTCAGCTTGACACCCTTGGCCCCGACCCCGATCGGATCGTGACCTGCCGTCCCGTTCTCGTTCTGATGGCACGAATAGCAAGAGACGGAGCCGTCCACCGAGAGGCGCTTGTCGAAAAACAGCTGATGACCGAGCGCGACTTTCGCGGGCGTGAGCGGATTGTCCTTCGGCACCCGAAGCCCGGCGAACGTCGGCACGGTGGGAAGCGGCGGATACGTCACCGCCGGCTCGGCGGGCGCCTCGACCTTCTTCGGCGTGGCCACCGCCGGGGGCGCCGGCGGCTGTTCTTTCGAGCAACCGAAAACTGCTGAGCCCACGACGGCCACCGTCGCGAGCGTTCCAAGACCAGAGAAGTGTAACGTCACGGTCTCGTCTCCTTTTCTGGATCGCGTCCCCGCGGCCCGCCGCGAGCTAGCCACGCTCGGGCGCGACTTTCAACAGGCACCGAGCTCCGCGAACTTCTGAGCGTGGTATTTTGCCCCAGTGACTGGAATATCTTGTCCGAACTGCGGCGCGCCGCTGGATGCCATGGCTCGCCGCTGCGGTTATTGCGGGGGTCCCGTGGCGACTCTGCGGTGCGGCGGCTGCTACGCACTGAACGCGCCCGAGGCCCGACATTGCTCGGCATGCGGACGCGAGCTGGGGCTCGAACCCATCCCGGACCCGGAAGCCGCGTCCCTTGGATGTCCGCAGTGCGAGATAGCCTTGCGGGGGTTTGCGAGCGGCCCCGGGAGGTTGTTCGATTGCGACGGCTGCGGTGGACAGTTCGTCGAACACGCGCTGCTCCGAGATCTCCTCGAACGCCGTGAAGTGCGTGGTGAGGCGGTCCCGCGGCGTCCGCAGCTGCCGCCCTCGTCTCCGCAGATCGTGCACTATCTGCCGTGCCCGGTCTGCCAGAGGCTAATGAACCGTCACAACTTCGGCGCGAAGAGCGGTGTCATCGTCGATATCTGTGGCGGCCATGGCGTCTGGTTCCACGCACACGATCTCGGAAGGGTCCTGGACTTCGTTGAGGGCGGCGGCCTCGATCGTGCGCGCCTTCAGAATGCGGAGGACCTCGGACGAGACCGCATCCAGGAGGCCGGAGGACAACTTCGAACCGATCAGCTCCCGCACCCGTTACCGTTCCGGATCAGCGGAGAGGATTCCACCATCGCGCATGCCCTGCCTTCGGCGTGGTCGACCGGGTTTGCGGACGACGGGAGAGAGCTGGCCGCCGCGATCTTTCATCGCCTCGAGGAGCTGTTCGAGCACCTGACGCGCGACTGAGGGCTCGGAGAGCACTCAGCGCCGCCGTCTGCGCGCCCGACGACGCCCTGCGGACGAGGCCGCGAGCAGCCCGAGCGCGACCAGCGTCGACGAGGGCGCTCGGCGACGTTCGCTCGGGACGGAACATGCGCAGCCGCCACCGGCCAGGGTGCCTTCGATATTCGCCGCACCTCCGGTTTCCGGCGGTACCGACGACGCTCCTCCCGTCTCGAACGACGACGTCCCGCCCGTCTCGAACGACGATGCGCCACCGGCGCCAGGCAAGGACGTCCCCGTACAGGTACCGATGTCGGACGTCACCGAGCTGCAGGTGTCGCCGCTCACGCATCCGTTTCCGCCCACGCCGCGGCAGCCATCGCGACAGACCCCGGTGCTCGTGTCGCAGACGCTGCCACTCGTGGTCGAGCCGCAGTCGCTATCAGTGGAACAGCCGCAACCCGTCGCCGGACAGGAGTTGCCGCCGTCACCGTGCGACGTGCCCGAGTCACCCGCCGTGACGCAGCCCGAGCACGCGACTCCGCCGTCATGGATGACCGTCGTGCCACCGTCTCCGGCACTGGTCGTCCCGCCATCGTTGCCGGTCGTGCCGCCACCCGTGGGACCGCACTTGCCGTCTGCAACGTCGCACGTCCCGGAGCGGCACACGGTCGAGCCGTCCGTCGCCGTGCACGGCCCGTCGCCGTTGCCCAGGCCGCACTCATTGTCAGTGGCGTCGCACACGCCGGACCGACAAACCTCTGCCCCATTCCCGGTCGAACAAGGGCCCTGACCATTCGGGTAGCCGCACTTGCCGTCGGGTCCGACGACGCCGCTGCGGCACTCGGCGGTGCCAGCGTCGTTCGGCGGAGTCGTGCCGTTCGCGTCACCGCACTTGTTGTCGGACGGATCGCAGACGCCGCTGAGACACGCGCGCTGGCCATTCGCGACGGTGCATTTGCCGACTATCGGCGGGGCACCCGGCAGTGGCGAGCCGTTCGGGAGCTTGGGCTCGCACGTTCCGTTGCCGTCGCACCAGTCGGCGCTGCCGCAATCCGCATCGCTCGAACACGACGCGGTGCACGAGCCGTTCACGCAGAACGTGCCTGCGTGGGTCGGACCGAGACAGTCTGCGCTCGTCGAGCAGTGTCCGCACGCTCCTCCGGTCGCGCAATATGGAGCGCCCGACGTCGCGCATGGATGCGCGCTCGATACGCCGAGGTCCGACGTGCAACTCGTACACGCGCCCGTCGCCGCGTTGCAGACCGGGGTGTTGCCGGTGCACGCCGTCGCCGAGCTCGCCGTGCATTCGACGCATTCGCTCGTCGTGGGGTTGCAGACCCCTGTCGGCGCACTGCAGTTCGCGTCTCCCGCACAGGCCTCGCACTTGCCCGAGTTCGTGCCGCTGGTGACGCAGAAGCCGGCCTGGCACTCGCCGGACGTCGTGCACGTCCCGTCGCCCTCGGCGATGCCGCACTTCTGGTTCGAGGTGTCGCAGACCGTCGACGTGCAAGCCCGGCCTCCGAGCGTCGCCGTGCAGGTGCCGCCGGGAACGGTGGTGCCGTTGGGCAGGGTTGGCCCGCAGACGCCGGCTTGCGTGATGTTGTTGCACCAATCACCGGTGCCGCACTGCTTGTCATTCACGCAGTTCGCCGTGCACATCCCGGTCGTCGCGTTGCAGTACGGGGCCGCATTCGGGCACGGCTCGGTCGACGAACTGCCGGCGTTCCCATTGCATGCGACGCACGCGTGCGTCGCCGAATTGCAGACTGGCGTCGCTCCGGAGCACTGGTTGTCCGCGGTGCACCCGACGCACTGGTTCGTCGTCGGGTCGCAGACCGGGGTCGTGCCCCCGCAGTCGGTGCCGGTCGCGCACGGCTCGCATTTGCCGGCGTTCGGACCCGTCGCGACGCACACGCCGGACTGGCACTGCGACGTGACCCCGCAGGGGCCGTCGCCCGGAGCGAATCCGCATTCGCTGTTCGCCGGGTCGCATACCCCCGACCGACAGACCACGACCCCCACGGTGGCGCTGCAGGTTCCGTTCAGTACGGGCGTGTGATCCGCAGAGGTGGGGATCTTCGCACCGTTCGCCAGCTTCGGTTTGCATGTGCCCGCAAAGGTGCCGCCGCTCGGGTCGTCGCACCACTGGGCGGTCGTGCACTCCCCGTCCGTCGTGCATTCTCCCGTGCACGTGTTCGTCGTCGGGTTGCAGTTCGGCGCGGCCGACGAGCAATCCGTGTTCGCGTTGCATTGCACACAGGCGCCGGTTCCACCGGAAGCGACGGAGTTACAGATGGGCGTCGCGGAGTTCGTCGCCGCACATTCGGCGTTCGACTGGCAGCCGCGGCAGAAACCCTGCGGGGTCGACTGATCGCAGATCGGGATATTGCCGCCGCACGCCGCGGGCTCGGCCTTGCAGTCGCAGAGATCTTCCAGATGATTCGTGTTTTGATCCGCAAAAGGCGTCTGGCTGAGGACCCAGTAGGTGACCAGGTGCTCGTCCTTCGAGGCCCCCGTCGAGGCAGAGAACCCGGGATACCCCTGCGTTCCGTTCAAATATTGCGTGACGTCCGAAAGCCCGGTTGCGGTGAGGATGGGGGTCGCGGGTTTCGTGGGAAGCGTCGCGGGGTTCGTCGGATCCGCAAAGTTGGCCGCGACGTTCGTGTTGTTGAAGGTCATGTAGATCTTCGCCGTGCACGAACCGCCGGGGCACGTGTAATCGATCCACACGTCACGCGTGTCGTAGCTCGCCGTCGTCGACTCGAGCGAATGCAGGAGCACGTTCAGGGAGACCGGCTCGAACACCGAGACCGTCGCGTTCTCGGCCTGCCCGAGAAACAGCGCTCCGGTGCCGTCACCGGCCGCGGTGTGATGGTTGTGCCCGCCGTACTCCACGCTGATGTGATTGCCATCGGGATCCTGTCGGGTCGCGTTCTGGTACGTGTCGAGCTCGAGCGCGAAGCTCTGCGTGATCCCGGCGTAGGCGAAGCCTTCCCCCGCGCGACCGACCGACGTGAGTCCGGCGCCGGTCTTGCCCTCTCCGAGTGGGTCCCCGCCTGGATCGTTTTGGACCATGAACGAGAAGCCGTCAGCGCCGGCGGGCGGAGAGTCCGCCCCGCCGCCGGAGATGCGCACACGGAAGTGCTGGTACAGTGAACCGCCTGCGGTGAACGTGATGGGGATCTTGTGGAAGACGGTGCTGCGTTGATTGGCCGTTTCCGTCGTGACCACGATGCCTTGGCCTTTGCGCACACCGGTCGACGAGACGCTAGCGCCGTTGAGTTGCAGATCCGTCGTCTCCGCGGGGACGGAGAGATCACAGTACGCAAGCTCCTGAGCGCGGGCCTCCCGGGCGACGAGCGAACCGAAGAGCGACGCTAGCGCAGCGATCTGACACGCCGATGAGCGGAATCGAGAAGCCGTGGGCCTGATCATGTTCTTCACTCCTTAGTCCGTGTCCGAAGAATCGGCGGGCTTGCCGTCGATCTCGCCGATGTGGAACTCGACTCGGCGATTGCGCTGCCGTCCGTCGCTCGTCGAGTTGTCGTCGATCGGGCGTTCCATCCCGAAGCCGGCGCTGGTCATGCGACGCGAAGCGATCCCGTGCTTCGTGAGCCAGCGGACGACGCTCGCCGCACGGCGCTGGCTCAGCCGCTTGTTGTAGGCCGCCGCCCCGCGGTTGTCGGTGTGGCCCTCGACGGAAATCTTCGTGATCTCGGAGTGGTCCTGCAAGATCTGAAGGACGGCGCTCAGAACGGTGTCGCTCTTGTGAAGGATGACGTCGCTTCCCGTCGCGAACTGAACCTGCTCGAGGATCTTGATCTGCCCCTTCTCGATGTGGGCCTCGGGGCATCCGTTCTTCTTCGGATCGTCGTTCTTCGGACCGGGATCCTTGGGGCAAGCGTCGTCCGGGTCGTCGATGCCGTCGCCGTCCGTGTCCTTCGGCGGCGGACATCCGTTCTTCTTCGGGTCGTCGTTCGCGACGCCCTTCTCGTCAGGGCAAGCGTCGTCGTCGTCGAGAATGCCGTCCCCGTCGCGATCTCGGATCGGGCAACCGTTCTTCTCGGGATCATCGCTCGGCACGCCCTTCTCGTCGGGGCAAGCGTCCGTCTTGTCGGGGATCCCGTCGTGATCGCGGTCGTGCTTCTTGTGCCGCGGGCAGCCATTCCGCTTGGGATTTTTGCTATGAACGCCGGGCGTGTCCGGGCACGCATCTTCATCGTCGATGATGCCGTCCCCGTCGCGATCGGACGGCTCCGCCTTCGGCTCTTCCATCGCCGGCGCCCACTCGAACGAAGCGAGCACTCGCACCTTCGGCGTCCCGTAACCCTCCGTGAGGCCCGGACCGACGCCGAGACCGAACCGGAACGGGTTCACGAAATAGTGCGCGCCGATGACCGCCTCGAGAGGCGAACCACGCTTCGAAAATGCATCGCCCCCCTGCACGACGGTCGAGCCGTACACTTCGGGGCCGACGAGCAGCTTCTGATCGACGAGGCGCACGCCCGCAGCCGCGGACCAGAAAACCTCGTTGCCGATGGACTGCCCGGCAAAAGTGCCGCTCTCCGCCCGGTAATCGAACCCGAGGCGCCCGGCGTACTCGAACTGCCCGGCCTCGCCGGCGACGGAAAAGTGCGGGGACAGGCGCATCTTGCCATCTCCCGCAAACGCTTTCTGACTACCGGTCGGGAACCACGCCGAGAGTCCGACGGCGCCCGTGATGATCGACCCGTATCGACCAAACAGGCGTCCATCGGCGGAGATACGAAGATCGCCGAGTGCCGCGCCGTTGGTCGTCGAGAAGTCCGCTCCTCCGACCGTCCCGCTGTTCCCCGAAACGACCGCAGCGATCGGCAGGTTCAATCCCAGCCGTAGTCTGTCCCACAAGACCAGACTGCCCCCCAGATGAAAGAAGAGCTGACTCGAGACGAGGGGACGAACCTCATTCCCGTTCGTGTCGTAAAAGACGAGCGGCTTGTAGCCGTAATCCGCGACGAGACCGACGGCGGGTCTCAGGTGACCCTGGATGTCCAGTGAATCGAGAGCGAACCAGTCGCTCCCGCGCTCGGAGGGCTCGAAGCGATCCGCGGCGAAGCCCGCCGTGGTCGCATCCGCGCTCGCGATTTCCGGGGCGAGCAGAGCCGTCGCCGCCAGAGCCACGAAAGGAAGAAGCTTCATTTGAGACTGCCGCGCCCGTACGCCGGGCAATTCTTCTCTTTCTACATCACCGGGTGCGGGCAAGGAAGATCGCTTCCCGCCCTTCTTCATCACGCTTCATCGCGCGAACTCGTCTACGTGTCGGGCCTCGTCCGGTCAGGTGCGCGAACGTGCGTGCGCGTCACGCCGCGACGGCGCCGCGGATCACGACGCTCAACCCGCGAGGTTCGATCCGCTCGAACGCGAGCGACCAGCCACAGTGCGCGCAAACTTCGCTCGCGATGGCGAGACCAAGTCCGCTGCCGCTCGGATCCCGTTGACGCGCCTCGTCGCTGCGAAATGTCCTTTCCCCGAGCCGCGGTAACTCGGACGGCAGCACGCCTGGCCCGTCGTCCGCGACGACGAGCGAGAACCCGCGCGTCCCTGCCTCGAGCACCACCGCGACGTGTCCACCTGGATTGCCATACGCCACCGCATTCTCGACCAGGTTGGTCAGCGCCTGTTCGGCGGCGGTCGGATGACACGTGACCACGATCGGCCCGTCGGGCCGAGCCACCTCGAGCGACATGCCACGATTCCTGGCAAAATATCGGACGCGCGCCACGACGCGCTCGGCGAGCTCTCCGAGATCGACGCTCGAGCCCAGTGCACCGGGGTTCCATCCATCGCGGAGCTGGTACGCGAGGCGGAGGTTCGCCGTCAGCCCGGCGAGGTACACGACGTCGCGAATGGAACCGCGGAGCAACTCGACGAGGACCGGGTCGCTACTCCGTTCGGCCGCCTGCGCGAGCGCGATCTGCAGGGATGCGATCGGCGTACGGAGGTCGTGAGCCACGTCCGCCAGGTGTCGCTCGAGATCCTCCTGCCGACTCTCGAGGGCTTCGGCGTCGGTACGGATGCGCGCGTGGGCCTGGTCCAAGATCGTCGACAGCTCGCCGAGCTCGTCGCTCCCGAGGTCGCTCGCCGACGCGTATTCTCCGGCACGTCCGACTTTCCCGGCGGCGGTGCGGAGTCGATCGAATCCTCCGCGTGACGGGACCGACGACCGCGACGACGCCGAGCCCCGCAGCGAGCACCATCACGACGAGCGCGCCGAGAATCATGAGATCGAAGGAGCGGCGGTGAAGCGGCGATCTGGACGGCAAGGTCGCCTGTATCAGGCTGCAGGGACCCGAGTCCGCGCCGCGGAGCAGCAACACGCCGCGCTCGGCTCCGAGACGGTGGATGGCCGCGGGCGCCGCTTCGCCCGATACGAGGCGGCGATAAAGGTCGAGGTCGAGAGGCGGCGACGACGGGTTTCGCGAGAGCTGCGTCGATTCGTCGTAAGCATCGAGGCGTGCACTCCGCTCGAGCTGGAGAGCCCATGTTTGCGGGGATCGTTCGCATCGGCGGAGCTCGGCCGTGTCGAACGTCCGGTGGATGTACGGCGCGAACGCCGATTGAACGGCATCGCGGGTCGCGTGCAGCATCAACGCCCACGCGACCGAGAGCCCCAGAAGACCGCACAGGACCGAGCTTGCGACGATTCGCGTGCCGAGACCACGCCACAATCTCATGAAGCGGACAGCTCGGCCTCGAAGCGGTAGCCGATCCCCCAGACAGTGACGATGTGCGCGCCGGCTTGCGGGCCGAGCTTCTTGCGGATGCGGGCGATGTGACTATCGATGGTGCGGGCGTCACGGTGCTCGAACGGAGCGAGAGCGTGCTCGGCGAGTTGCTCGCGCGAGATCGCGCGCCCGACCCGTTCCACCAGATGTCCGAGGACGTCGAACTCATGGCGCGTGAGACTCGCATCAGCGCCATCGACCGCCGCGACGCGCCGGTCCCAGTCGAGCTCGGCATTCGCCCACTTGGCGACCCGCTTCGGTGACACCGGCGTGATCGCGAGGCGAGTCCTGAGTCGCACCACCAGCTCCTCGAGCCAGAAGGGCTTCGCGATGAAGTCGGCCGCGCCCAGCGCGAAGCAGGCGAGCCGATCTTTCAATTCGCTCTTCGCGGACAGCACGACGATGGGCAGGGACTGGCGCCCCTTCAGTTGCTCGAGAACGGTGAGCCCGCCTTGCACCGGCAGCATCAGGTCGAGGACGACGGCGTCGAACCGACGCTCGAGCGCTTTCTTCGTGCCCTCGCGTCCATCCGTCGCGAGCTCGACCTCGAACCCTGCGCCCATCAATCCCCGGACGATGCCGCCCGCGACGCCCGCGTCGTCTTCGACCACCAGAATTCGCGATCGCGCTTCCACGAGGGGAGACGGTAGTCCAGAGCGGCCCGGTGTGAAGGACGAGACGGACGAGGCTCTGCTCGAGACGGCTCGTCCCCCGAAGCTCAAGGTTCGTCGGATCGGCTCGCGCGCCCCGCAGGGGTTACGCGGACGGCCTCCAGGGCGGCGTCGCCGACGCAATGGACGGCCGCCTCTCGACGACCTGGCCACCTTTATAGGTCTCCACGTCGTAGACGACGTGCGCTCCGCTCCATTGCATTTCGAACCACGTTCCGACCCGAACGCCAGCCTCGTATTGTCCACGCTCGGCCACGCCCGCCAGCTCGGCACTCGTGGGATCGAGGCGATTGCTCGCGTACGGGCCTTGAAGCTGTCCCTGCGCGTCGCGACACGCCACTTCACCGAGCGCCTCCGTCCGGAGATCGGCTCGCTCCGTCCCCGCGGGGCAGGGCGAAAGACCAACGAAGACGTTCGGAATACTGCGCGCTTCGAGCGCGGCACCATCCCCGTGAACCGTGACCATCTCGGGTTCGGCCCCCGGGGAATCATTCCCGCTCTCTTCCGTCGCAGTAGCCGCCTCGGCCGGGTCGGACGCGACTGCGGTGGAGGCAACGTCAGCAGAAGATCGAGCAGGTGTCACACCGCAGCCGACCACCAGTGAAAGGCCCGCGAAGAAGAAGGTAGCGTTTCGAACCATGCGCAATGCTCGTTTCCGAACGTAACCCCGACCACGAGGGGGTTATTCGCCGCAAAATGCGGTTTCTCCCCATCGGGGGGCAGCAGCCCCGAAAATCGGAGGGATCCGAGCGTAGTTCACGCTGAAGACCTAGTCCAGAAACGTTCGCGCCTCATTCCGGCGCGGTCCGGACTCGGAACGAGCAGGCGCGGAAGCGCCGCGAGGCCAGCGCGCTCGCTGACCCCGCGGAGCCCCCACCGTAGCGATTTTACGAAAGAGACGGGTAGATGCCGGAAACGCAGATCATGTACGTGAGACCGTTGGGCGCGGCGTCACGGAGATCCGGCAGCGCGAAGGTCGTCTGGCCATCCCCACCGAAGCGGGTGCCGAGCAGGGAGAAGAGCGCAGTGTTCTGGTTGATCTGGAGGACCTGTCCGGCGGCGGGGACACCGACCCCCGCGCCCCCGGCGAAGAGCATCACTTCCCCCAGCGTGCACGTGGCACCGGTGCCCGCCTGCGTGGCAGTCGTGTCCGCGCCGAAGCGCGAGTCCGGTGTCTCGGCGCCCGCGGGTCCTTGCGGACCTGGGGCCCCTTGCGGACCCTGGAGACCCTGAGCTCCCGTCGCACCTTGTGGCCCGGGCGGACCCGCAGGCCCCACGGGCCCCTGAGCTCCGGTCATGCCGATAGGACCCATCGGGCCCTCGGCGCCGGCGGGACCTGGCGTGCCGTTGCATACGAACGTCGTGCTCGTCCCGAGGGTGAACTGCGCGCCGCCGTATGGGCAGTTCGCGTTACCGACGTTGAGCGATTGCCCGTACACCGACGTGCCTGCCGGACCGGTTGCACCTGCCGGACCCGCGGGACCTGCGGCGCCGGCGGTGCCCGCTGCACCTTTTTGGTTCCAGGTCAGATTCGTTTCTCCGAAAAAGCAACTCTGCGTTGCGCTGTCGATGATGCGAATCGTTCCAAGGAGCGGACTGTAGCAACCGTGAATGACGCCATTGGCGTCGGGGACCGAAGCGAGCGCGTTTCCTGCAATGAACCCACCTGCAGCGAGCGATATCAACAGTGCATGGAGCTTCATGTGAGCCCTCCTTCTCCGCCCGTGATTCGCACACGCCGAAGGAACCTGTCCACACTCCAAAAGTGGAGCCCTCACGATTGACCAGTCGGTCTAGCGCAGGTGTGCGACGCACGCTGAAGACCGAGAGCAGGACCCAAACCCACGCTTGCTCCAGCCCTTTCACGGCGCCGAGCGCAGCGAGTACCGGGGGGAGAGTCGCGTAGCGAGCTACGGGGGGCGGGTCGCCCCCCAGAACAAAACCCCACGTCGCCAGTGACGTCCCTCCCCACGCTTGCTCCAGCCCTTTCACGGCGCCGAGCGCAGCGGTGAACTTAAGGGGCGCCGGCGTCGCTTACGCAACCCGCCTGCGACGTCGAACTCGCGGCACCGAGGGTCGTATTCCAGTCCCCTGAACCACCGTAGGGCGTCGAGAGGTTCGAACTGTCCGGTTCGTACACCTTCCACGTGCCCGTGAAAGAGTGAGTGAGCTTGTCATACGTCGCAGGAAGCGGCCCGTCGAAGGTGCCGGCGGGCGGCCCCACGACGATGCCGAACCAATAGCCGCCGTTCGTGAGCTTGCTGTTCACGAGCTCCCCCTTCTTGCAGTCAAGGGTGCCCACGATGTCGGCGCTGAAGGGAAACAAGCCATCCGCCAAGCCGCAGAGCTTCCCGCCCGTAATCGTGAAAAACTCGCCGTCGGTCGATTGCGCGAGCGTCAAAGACAGGTTTCCCGCCACCGGAATCGGAACCCCGACGACGGTCCAGGTCGAGGAATAAAATCCCGAGAAGGTTCCGCTGTAATGACCGGCCTCGCACGTCCCGGTGCTCGTCGCTTCGGGCCAGCTGAAGGTGATGGACGTGTTGTACGGGTACGGTCCGGCATCACCGTCGTAGTAGACGGGTACGCCTCCGGAACCCGGGGTCGACACGCTTCCACCACTGCCGGCATAGGCGTTTCCGCCCCCGGCGCTGTAATAGCCGCCGGCGCTGTTCCCGCCGCCGCCGAAATAGCCGCCGACTCCGTAGGCCCCGCCGCTGCCAGCCTGGGACGCGCCGCCGCTCGCGCTGCACGCCGGAAGCATGCAGAATAAAGGCAGTACAGATTTTCCAACCGAGCGCCAAACTCGACGGCTCATGATTTTCTCCAAGCGGGGATCTCCGGAAGCGCCGAACAGTGAGTCCCGTGAGCCCCCGAAAAAATTGAAAGGGGCCAGCATTCGAAGCCTACAGGCTTCGGGGGCCCATCCGCAACTGGCGGCAGGTGACCGAAAGTTGCGCAGCCGTGCAGCTAGGACGCTATTTCCCCTGGTGGCTGCAGGAATCCCGCTCCGAATGAGGGCGCGCGGACGGGCAGTGCCTTCCAGCAATGCTCGGCTCGAGCCGCTCGCACTCGCCTGAGCCGCGTCCCGAGCCGCCGGCAACAGGGCCCAACGGGTCGGACGAGAAGATGGCGGGCAGGCTTTCGGCCGTGCGGGAGGGGGCTATGTTCCGTCGATGCACGAGCCGGCGCTGGCCCGGCGCTTCTTGGAGGTGCGCCGCTTCTCCGAGCGGCTGTGCGAGCCGCTCGAGATCGAGGATTACGTCGTCCAGTCGATGCCCGACGCGAGCCCGCTCAAGTGGCACCTCGCGCACACGACCTGGTTCTTCGAGACGTTCGTGCTCGCGTGCGCGGAGCGCGCGTTTCGCCCGCACGACGCACGCTGGGGTTCGCTTCACAACTCCTATTACGAGGCCCTCGGAGCCCGTCATCCGCGAGCGAGGCGCGGCCTGCTGACGCGGCCGACCGTGCGCGAGGTCCGGGCGTACCGCGCCGCCGTCGACGCGCGCGTCGCGATGGTCCTCGGAAATGATGACGCCGTTTCGACCCGAGTCCTCGAGCTCCTCGAGCTCGGGCTGCATCACGAGCAACAGCACCAGGAGCTCATGCTCACGGACCTGCAGCATGCGTTGTTCGAGAACCCGTTGAGGCCCGCCGTCTTTGCGCCGCCCCACGTCGCCCCGCGCGCTCTCCACCCCCCCAAAACCAACTCGTGGATCGAACACGAGGGCGCGCTTCGAACAATCGGACACGGCGACTCGGGTTTCGCCTTCGACAACGAGGGCCCCGAGCACACGGTGTATCTGGAGCCGTTTGCGGTGGCATCGGAGCTCGTCACCGCGGGCGAATACACGGCGTTCATCGAAGACGATGGCTACGCGCGGCCCGAGCTGTGGCTGTCGGATGGCTGGGCCGCAGCGCAAGCCGGTCAGTGGAGAGCCCCCCTCTACTGGGAACGTCGCGACGAGACATGGATCCGCCATTCACTTCACGGCGAGCTCGCCGTCGACCCCGCTGCGCCCGTTTGCCACATCAGCTTTTACGAGGCCGACGCCTACGCGCGCTGGAAGAATGCTCGCCTCCCGACCGAGGCGGAGTGGGAAGTCGCCGCGGCCCGGACCTCGGGCGACGGTCAGTTCGTGGACAGCGGTTCATTCGTCCCCCTCGCTCGCGAAGGCTCGACGCCCAGCTTGATGGGGAGCGTGTGGACCTGGACGGCGAGTGCCTACGCGCCTTACCCGGGCTTCCTTCCAGCCGCGGGCGCCGTGGGCGAATACAACGGCAAGTTCATGGTGAACCAGATCGTGCTCCGAGGCGGCTCCTGCTGTTCGTCGAGGTCGCATATCCGCGCGACTTACAGGAACTTCTTCCCGCCGCCGGCACGATGGCAGGTGAGTGGCATCCGGCTGGCGAGACGTCTGGGGAGCAGCGGGTAGCCGATGCTCAGTGAATCGCGTCGGGCGAACCCGTCACGGCCGTGCACGTCGGGCCGAGGGCGTTGCAAGCATCGACCCCGACGGTCGGAGACGATGGCAGCTCGCTCCCACACTGCCAGTTCGTACCAATCTGAAGCTGCACGGAGGCGAGCGCGTCCACACAGTCCTCGTACTGGCTCACGGTGCCCGTGCAGGAGTCCGTCGTCACGGTCGTGCACTGGGGTGGCGGGGCGTTCGGGTCCGTCGCGGTGACGTCGAGCTGAATCGAGAACGTGTTCACGCAGTCGTTCATGGCCGTCTCGCACGCGGCCTGGTTCGCCGCGGTGAGCACGGCCGGCGTGAAGGCGCACCAGAAGCGCGTGAGCGACGTCGTGTCGACGTGAGCCTTCAGGAAGGCCGCCTGCGACGTGCAGATCGTCTGCTGTTGCTGCGGGGTCAGCGTCGTGAGGCCCAGGTCCCCGTTGACGCCGCTCGAGTATTTAGGGTCAGCGCCGCTGGCGGAACAACCGCCGACCGCGACGCCAACGGGCACGAGAAGCGCGAGCAAAGCGACGATTCGGTTCATGGCGGGCTCCGAGTAGCCCCGCCTGCCGCCCGCATCAACCCGGAACCACCGGCAAAGGACAGAGAGCGGCGGAGAAATGCATGTTTCGGTTGCGCGGCATCGGCTCGGAGGCTGTTATGGTTCCCCGATGCGTCTCGGATCGGCTTGTCGGGCGGCGTGCGTCGGCGCGCTGTTTTGCTGGGCGTGCACGACAGCGGGGCTCGACGATCTCTCGCGTGGCGGACAGCCCGCGGGGCATACGGGCGGTGCCGCCGGCGCGACGTCCACGGGCGGCGAAGGCGGCGAAGGCACGGATGCGTCGACGGGCGGCGCGCCGGAAACGGGCGGCTCTCCAGCAACGGGCGGCTCTACACCGGATGCGTCCGCGGGAGGCACGAGCGACGGAGGGTCATCGGCGGGCGGCGCCGCCGACTCGGGCTCCGGAGGCGGCGGAGGCGCGGGCGGGACGGTCGAGGACGGAACGGCCGTCGGCGTCCTCGGCGCTGCGTGTTCGACGAACGACGCGCACGCGTGCGCAGGTCATGCGGCGAAGGGGCAGCTCTTCTGCAAAGGCGGAAAGTGGGCGGCGAACGGGACGTGCACTTCGACGAACGACTGTGACACCACCCCGGGACCGAACGCGGGCTCGTGTCAGCCCATCGTCGACGCCTGCGCGGGGCAAGCGCCGGGGAGCGTCGTGTGTCGAGGCGCGGATCGCCTCGTCTGCGGGTCGGATTCTGCTGACGACCACTCGAATGGACACATGCCCCTTTCTCTGCAACGCGGGAACGTGCGTCGGCGATTGCACTCCGGGAACCCGGCGGTGCGACGGCTTCGTGCCCGAGACGTGCGACGATACGGGCACGTGGCAGCCGGGCACCGCTTGCGTCACCGGCTGCACCGCGGGAGCGTGCACCGGAGCGTGCAGCCCGACGACCACGGAATGCAACGGGCAGGTCGTGCAGACTTGCGACGGGAACGGCGTTCTCGCGGACACTTCCGTTTGCACCGACCAGGCGTGCGTGTCCGGCGCCTGCGCGGGCACTTGCACGCCAGGAACCGCGCAATGCGCGGGGAATGGCGTCGAGACCTGCTCGTCCGCCGGAGCCTGGGGCGCGCCCGTGCCTTGTACGGACCAAGCCTGCGTCTACGGCGCTTGCACGGGCGTTTGCGCGCCCGGCGCGACCACGTGCTCGGGCAACGCGGTTCGGTCTTGCACCGACTCCGGTCAGTGGAGCGCGCCCGTGGCGTGCGCGAACCAGGCCTGCTCGAGCGGCGCCTGCACGGGCTCGTGCGAACCGGGAACCGCACGCTGTGACGGCCTCACGCCACAGACGTGCAGCGCCGACGGAAGCTGGCAGAGCGGCACGGCGTGCTCGACGGGTTGCAGCGGCGGCGCGTGCTCGGGCACCTGCACCGCGGGCGCGAAGCAATGCAACGGTCAGGTGACACAGCTCTGCGATGCCAACGGCGACTGGCAAGACGAGACGACCTGCGCCACCACGGCCTGCGTCAAGGGCGCTTGCACGGGGGTGTGCGTGCCCGGGAAGGTCGAGTGCTCGGGCAACAACGTCTTGACCTGCACTGCGTCCGGACAGTGGGGCCCGCCCGCTCCCTGCGGCACGTCGGCATGCGTCGCGGGGGCGTGCGTCGGCGTGTGCACGCCGGGCTCGTCCTCGTGCGCCGAGAACGGCGTTCGCACCTGCGATTCGACGGGGCAGCCCGGAGCGCCCGCGGCATGCGCGGCCCAGGCGTGCGCCTCCGGGGCATGCACTGGTTCCTGCAGCCCGGGAACGCGCACGTGCAAGAGTCTGACCCCCGAGACCTGTGGTGCGGCGGGCACCGAAGAGGACGAGACGTCCTGCGCGAGCGCATGCGGTGGGGGCGCTTGCGCCGGGACCTGCACGCAGGGCGCAACACAGTGCAATGGACAGGTCGTGCAGACGTGCGATCAGACGGGGACCTGGCAGGATGGAGCGAGCTGCCCTGCGCAGGCTTGCCTCGGTGGCGCGTGCGTCGGGTCGTGCACGCCGAGCTCGACGGAATGCGTGAGCGGCGGAGTCGCGACGTGTTCCCTTGGCGGCGTCTGGGGCGCACCCGTGCCCTGCATCGAGTCCGCGTGTTCGAGCGGCGCGTGCACGGGTGTGTGCACGCCTGGCGACAAGGACTGCCTCGGCGACACGCCGCGCTCGTGCGTCAATGGGCAATGGCAAAACGGCAAGGCTTGCTCCGCCCCCGCGCAGACCTGCGCGAGCGGCGCGTGCATCGCGTGCGCGACGAAGACGCTCGACTGCGACTCCTCGCCCACGAACGGCTGCGAGACGAATATCGCCTCCGATCCTACGTGCGGTACGAGCTGCACCACCACGGCGGCGTGCGCGCAGAACCAAACGTGCACCGCCGGCGCCTGTGCGGCGTGCGGCGCCGGAAAGCTCGACTGCGACGGAGATCCGACGAACGGGTGCGAGGCCCCAGGCATCAAGGTGCCGCCCTCCGTGAACGTCGATGCCACGCAGTGGACCTCCGATTTTGCGACTTCGCCGGCCTGGAACTGCAACGCGCCGGGCACGACGACGATCGACTCGAGCGCGGGCACCGTGACGAGCACGAGCTGCGCGCTCGGCACGCTCGATATAACGACCGGTGCGGCGCAAACCGGCGGCGCGGGACCGAACGTGATGGTCATCCGGCTCTCGTCGCTGATGGTGTCGAACGGACACGCATTCGTGCTTCAGGGAAACGCGCCGATCGTCTTCCTGGTGTCGGGCAACGTCGTCGTCGACACGGGCGGAGCCATCGACGCGAGCGCGTCCGGCGGGACTCCAGGGCCCGGCGGAAGCATCTCGGCGAGCTGCTCGGGTTCCACCGGAGCGAATTCAGCGGCTTTGAGCGTCGGCGGGGGCGGCGGCGGATTCGGCACCGCGGGCGGGTTCGGGTCGAAACCCGACGGCACGAGCGGCAGCGCGGGCGGCATCGTGAGCACGAGCACCAACCTTCAGCCGCTGAGAGGGGGCTGTTCGGGCGGAACCGGCGGCGGCAGTCTGGCGTACGCGGGAGGCGCGGGCGGCGGCGCGTTCGAGATCAGCGCCGCGGGGACGATCTCGATCGGTCACGCGGGAGACTCGGCTACGACGAGCGGAACGTTGAGTGCCGCAGGCGGGTTCTCGCAAGCTGCGTCGGACACGACCGCCGCGGGGGTTGATTCGGCGAGCGGCGGTGCGGGAAGCGGCGGGGGCATTCTGCTCGTCTCGCCGACCGCGCCCGTGCTCGGACCGAATGCCGCGCTTCGCGTGCATGGGGGCGGCTCCGGCTCCTCGAGAGGTTCGAACGCGGCGGGGAACCCCGGCTCGAATGGGCACACCGCCGACGACACCGCAGCGGCAGGCGGCGTCGCGCCGGACACGAACGCTGCGGACGGCGCCAATGGCGGCCTCTGTTCCGGCGCAAACTGCGCCACCGCGTCCGCACCGGGCGCTAACGGCAGCGCCGCGACAGCGGCACCGAATCTGGACGGCAGCGGCGGCGGCGGCGGCGGCGGTCGGATTCAAATCGTGACGGCTAACGCTGCGTTGCTCTGCGGTAGCTGACTCGCCTCGAGTGCCCGGGTGATTTCCCGGAGACAAAAATCGTACTCGGCCCGCGAGTGTTACCGTTTGAACCAACCGCCGAAATAAGCCGGACACATTCCCTGCGGTACCTGCTTGTCCCAGGCCCGTATCTCGGAAGGGAATCCTCGTATGACGAGCAAACACAAGCTCATTACTTCAAGCTTTCTGGCGTTCTGCGTGACGCTGACCAGCTTTGCGTTCGCCGACGCCACACCGGCACCATCAGCAGCGCCACCACCCCTGCCAGCGTACTTTTCTGGCACCAACCCAACCGGAAAGCCCGCGATGTGGCCGGACCCGACGGGGGCAGCGGCAGGTGCTTGGGCCGACCCTGGCGGCGACGGTAAGGGCGACACACCCAGCACTCTCGGTCCGACGGATCTCTACGATCGCATCGCTCACAACCTGTTCTCCATCAACATGGTCTGGGCGATGGTCACGGGCTTCCTCGTCATGTTCATGCAGGCCGGCTTCGCCATGGTGGAGACGGGCATGTGCCGCGCCAAGAACGCCGGTCACACCTTCGCAATGAACTTCATGATCTACCCGCTCGGCTGCCTGGGCTTCTGGGTCTACGGCTTCGCGTTGGGCTGGGGCAATTGGTTCAACGGACCAGTCGGGCCCGGTTGGTATTCATCGCTCGGACCAGGCACTTCCGTGCTGAATTCGGGCATCACGCTCGCCGGCAAGTACGGCATCGTCGGCACGAAGGGCTTCTGTCTTGGTCCGTCCGTCAGCGACACGGCGGTGCTCGGCCTGTTCTTCTTCATGATGGTGTTCATGGACACGACGGCCACCATCCCCACCGGCGCCATGGCCGAACGCTGGGCATGGAAGAACTTCTGTCTCTACGGCCTGTGGGTCGCTCTGCCCTATTGCATCTACGCGAACTGGCTCTGGGGCGGCGGCTGGCTCGCTCAGGGCGGCGTCAACTGGCACCTCGGCCACGGCGCGGTCGACTTCGCCGGATCCGGCGTCGTGCACGGAATGGGCGGCATCATCGCTCTGGCCGGCGGGATCGTGCGTCGGACCGCGCATCGGCAAGTATGTCAACGGCAAGCCTCAGGCGATCCCCGGCGCACGACCTGCCGATGGCCATCGCCGGTTGCTTCATCCTCGCGTTCGGCTGGTTCGGGTTCAACCCGGGCTCGACCCTCTCCGGCACCGACCTCCGTATCGCGTTCATCGTCGTCAACACGATGCTCGCGAGCGTGGCCGGAGCCTTCGCCTCCATGGTCTTCCTGATGGCCAAGGGCATGAAGCCCGACCCGGGCATGATGGTCAACGGCATGCTCGCGGGACTCGTCGCCATCACGGCGCCGTGCGCCTTCGTCTCTCCCTGGGGAGCCGTGGCGATCGGCGCGATCGCCGGGGTGCTCGTCGTCGTCAGCGTCTGGTTCTTCGACGCTCGCGGCGTCGATGACTGTGTCGGCGCCATCTCCGTCCACGGCGTCTGCGGCCTCTGGGGCGTGTGTCCGTCGGCATCTTCGCCAACGGCGACTACGGCGCAGGCTGGAACGGCGTCGTGCGCGACGAGATGGTGAAGCAGTACGGCTCCGACGGCGTACGCGGCATCCTGTACGGCGACGCCTCGCAGCTCGCGATGCAGACGATCGACTGCGTGGTGCTGACGATCTTCGGCTTCGTCATGGCGTACGTGTGGTTCAAGATCTCCGACAAGATCACACCCATCCGCGTCAGTGCCGAGACGGAACTGGCCGGTCTCGACATGCCGGAGATGGGTGCGCTGGGGTATCCGGACTTCGTCCTGGCCACCGAAAAGAAGTAGCGCCCAGGCGTTACGGTCGAAAAGAAGTAGCGCCCAGGCGTTACGGTCGAAAAGCGCGCGGGCCCGCGGTGTCGAAAGACGCCGCGGGCTTTCGCGTCTCGACCGACGGCCGGCCCGGGGTCGCGCTCGACAAAAGAAAAGCCTCGGAAACAGAGCGGAAACAGACTTGTCAGCACACTTCCTGGGATGTGGCAGCAATACAAGAAGACGTTTGGTCCGATGCAGACGTTCATTGTCCTCGTGACGGTCGCGGTGCTGGTCGTCTCGCGCGGGCTGACCCAAACCGCGGCCTGCTTCGTCGTGATGCAGATCGCGGCCGTCTTTGGTGCACGCTGGGCCGTCCGACTTCGCACGAAGATGGATCGCGCCACTGAGATGCCGCGCGCTTTTCGCGGTTGAGTAGGTTGCGGAGCGTCCTGTAGCCGGCTGCGGGTCGCTCAGGGGTATTCGGGCGGACCCTGGCCGCACTGGCGGCCCTGGTAGTCGGAGTTGGGGACGCACACCAGGGGCGACGCGCAGTCGTGTCCCGCGGTCCCACAGGGATCGCTCGGGTAAGCGCAGAAGAGGACGTCGACCAGCGAGCAGACACCGTTCGTCGCCGCGAGGCCGTACTGACACGAACCGCCAGGGTGCTTCGTGCAATCGGCATCCGTGCGGCACACGCCGTACGCGCAGGTTGCGGAGAAGACGCCGAGTGCGCCCGACGGGAGGCAGGTCGCCACGCTCGCCCCGGCGGGTGTGTTCGCCTTGCAGTCCTGGTCGGTCGCGCATTGGTCGTAGAGGCAAGAGTTGCCCTGAGGATACGCACCCCCGCAGAAGTTTTGCTCGACATCGATCAAGGGCAAGCAGCGGCCGCCCGCACCACCGGTGCAGTCACCGTCGGCAAGACAGCAGGGCGTTTGCACGTACTGGCACGACGAGAGCGTGGGTGTAGGCACGGGCGTCACGCAATCACGGACGCCGTCCAGCCGTTGCCAGCACGTACCGCCGGGGCAATCCGATGGCGTGGCACAGAGATCGGATACCTGGCCCCCCGCACCCCCGGCGGCGGCGCCCCCTGCACCGGCTCCACCGTTTGCACCGGCTCCACCGTTTGCACCGGCTCCACCGCCTGCACCGGCTCCACCGTTTGCACCGGCTCCACCGTTTGCACCGGCTCCGCCGCTTGCGCCGGCTCCGCCGCTTGCGCTGGCTCCGCCGTTTGCGCTGGCTCCGCCATCGCTGCCGGAAGTCCCGCCTCCTCCAGTGGCGGAGCCGCCGCCGGCCGACGAGCTGCGGATCTCCGAGCTATCGGTGCTCGAGCTCGAGCCGCAGCCCTGGGCGACCATCGACAGGCCCACACTCAGGAATGTCAATGAAGCGATCTTGAATGAAGCCACGAACTCACAGTCTAGCTTGCCGTGCAACGTTGAGCCAGCTCCCTACTGGCCGCGGCCATCTGCGATCGGCCCGCGTCGTGAACGCACGCGAAAAGCACCGTCTTCACGGCGGATCGTCGTGCTCCCGTCGTGACTCGACGACGCGGCTCGCCATCCTCGGAAGACCCGGGATGAGCCAGGCGAACGTCGCGGTTCCAGCGGCGGCGCCGAGCAACTGCGCGGCGATGAACCCGGGTGCGTCCGCAGGGCGGATGCCCGCGAACGTGTTGCTCGCCGCGCGCGCGAGCGTCACCGCCGGATTCGCGAACGACGTGGAGGACGTGAACCAGTACGCGGCGGTGATATACGCGCCCACCGAGAACGGGACCGCGGCGGGGCGGGTGCGAACGGTCCCCCAGATCGTCGCGAGCAAGCCGAACGTCGCGACGAACTCGGCGAGGAGTTGCGCGGTCCCCGCTCGCACGTGGGTCGACGCGAAGAAGAGGGGCTCACCGAACATCAGATGAGCCACGGCGACGCCCGCGAACGCTCCGCCCACCTGTGCCAGGATGTAGACGGGGACGTCGCGCCACGGCAGGCCACCTTGCGTCGCGTCCGCCAGCGAGACGGCTGGGTTGAAGTGGGCGCCGGAGACGGACCCGAACGTCAGGATCAACGCGACGAGCCCGGCGCCGGTCGCGAGCGTGTTCGCGAGGAGGGCGATCGCGACGTTCCCCCCGGCGAGCCGCTCCCCCATGATCCCGGATCCGACCACCACGGCGAGGAGAAACGCCGTACCGAGCGCCTCGGCCGCAGCGCGGCGTCCGAGATCAGCGGACATGACCCCGCGGCTTCAGGATGTGCATGGGCTTTCCTTCCATGAATATCGAACAAAGAGAGCAAAAAAAGAGTCAGCAGCAGCCGGGCCTGCCTCGTTTGCAGCAGTCCTCCCACAGGTAGTCAGTGAGCGCGCGGAGCGCCGCATACTCCGCGGAGTAGTAATGGAACGTGCCCTCGCTCCGAGCCTTGAGGAGACCCGCGTCGACGAGGCGCTTGAGGTGATGACTGAGCGTCGAGGCCGGCATGTCCACGTGCGCCTGGATTTCTCCAGCGGCGGTTCCCTCCGCGCCTCCCTGCACGACGAAGCGGACGATGGCGAGGCGCGTCGGGTGACCGAGGGCACTCAACTCTTCGGCATGGCGCTCGAGTTTCGACGGCACGGCGGGATTATTCTAACAAATTCGAAGAATGGCGCAAGCGTGGTCCCGCTCGATCAACCGGCGAGGAAGAGTTACACTCGTCGGTTTATGAGACAGAGTGCGATCGCGGTCCTCCTTCTGCTCGCCGGTTGCCAGCGGACGACGCCGGCGGGCGCCGAGCTGACGTATCGGCAGTGTTCGGATCTCGTCCGTCGCGTACAGCAGCTCCAGTCCGAGGACACCGGGGGCATGCAGATCGCCATGGAAGTCAGGTTTCGCGCCGACATCGATGGATGCCTCGAGAAGGGCACTCCGACCGCTTACGGCTGCGTCATGTCGGCGGAGACGGCGAAGGATCTCGACGCCTGCGACGCGCTCTACAAGTGACGGCGCGAGCTCGCTAGGCGGCACCGGGCGAAACCGCGCCGACGGATTCCGCGCGAACCCGGAGGAGCGATTGAAGGCAGCACGTCGTTCTCGATTGCGACCGTACGCGCGGTCGAGCCACACTCGGGTCCGAATGCGCACCGTTCGAGTCAAGCTGGTGATGCTCGTCCTGGCCTGCGTGGCTCCGGCGGTCGTCGCCGCGGTGCTCCGGTCCATCGAGGCGGAGCGCGACATGGTGCAGCAGGTCGAGCGCCGGATCGAACGGAGCAACCGGCGGTTCGACATCGAGTACGAGGAGGACGCTACGGCCTCCGATGTGGCGCTCTCTCTGATCGCGCAGCAACCGAGGTTCCAGCAAGCGCTTGCCACGCGCGATGGGGCGGCAGCGGCCCCCATCGTAAAGACCCTCGCGGATTTCTACCAGGACAGCATCGTCCTTGCGTCCGATGCTCGAGGCGTCCTTCTCACGAAGATCAACGCCGCCCGCGGACCCGCCTCGCTCGGCAGTGAGTCGAGCCCCGCGTTCGCGAGTCTGCTCGCCGGCCACTCGCTCGGCGGCATGATCCGCGTGAACTATGCGGACGGCTTGGGTTACGCGCTGGTGAGCGGCGACCCGGTGCGTGCGGCCGGGGTCCAGGTCGGCGCGGTCGCGATTCTCACGCCGGTCACGGCCGCCTACCTGGAACGCCTCGAGCCCAAGCTCAACGCCGACCTGTCGATTCGCGTCAACGAAAAGGTCGTGGCCGCCTGCGCAGACCACCCCGCGCCCGATCTCGAATCGCATACCCAGACCCTCAAGGCGGTCCGCGGCAAGCTGTTCGCTCTGAAGACGTTCCGGCCCGAGAAGTTACAGCGACCTGGAATGGAGGTGGAGGTCACGGCGTCGCGCGACGTGACGGAACTCCGCGACGAGGCGCACGCGGATCTCCTTTACGACCTCGGAGGGCTCGGGATCGTGCTCGCGATCGTGCTCGCTGCGGCGCTTCGGTTTGCGTCGCGGATGGGCGGCGCGGTGCGCTCCATCTCCGATGCAGCCGATCAGGTGAGGAAGGGCAAGTACGTGAACGCCCCCGTGATCCACACGGGCGACGAAATCGGGCGGCTCGCGACGGAATTCAACGCGATGGTGCAAGGCTTGAAGGAACGCGACCAGCTCCGGGACACCTTCGGGCGCTACGTGACCCGGCAAGTCGCCGAGCACCTGATGAAAGGCAACCAGACGCTGGGCGGGGAGCTCGTGCCGGTCACGGTGCTCTTCTCGGACATCCGCTCGTTCACGAGCATCAGCGAGACGATGGAGCCACGCGCGCTCCTGGATTTCTTGAACGAGTACTTCACCGGCATGGTCGAGAGCGTGATGCAGCACCACGGAGTCGTCGACAAGTTCATCGGGGACGCGATCATGGCCGTCTTCGGTGCTCCGGTGCCCGACCCCGGAGATCCACTTCACGCCGTGAACGCAGCGCTCGAGATGCGGACCCGACTCGGGAAGATCAACGAGAGCTTCAAGGCGCGCGGGCTGCCGGAAATCCGCGCGGGCATCGGGCTACATTCGGGACAGGTGGTGGCGGGTAACATGGGTCACGCGGAGCGGATGGAATACACGGTGATCGGCGACGCCGTGAACCTCGCTTCGCGGCTCGAGGGCATGACCAAGGAGCTCAAATGCGACATCATCCTCTCCGAAGACCTGTTCAAGCAGGTCGAGGCGGAGGTGAACGCCGAGCCACTGCACGTGATCAAGGTCAAGGGGCGCGACCAGGAGGTGATGGTGTATCGGCTGCTCGGGCTCAAGATTCGTTCGAGCTACTAGGAAAGGGGGGCGTTGCCCGCCCCCCGGGGCTTGCGGCGGTGGCGAGGTCACGGGACGTGGGTCTCGATGGAGCGACGCGCGGCCCAGCGAACCTTCAATGCTCAGTCAGCGCGGCGCGGATCTTCTCGACGACAGCGGTTTTCCGGCCGTCGGTCAGACGTGAACCGTCAAGCTCGCGGAGGCGGAACTCGTCGCAGGCGGTGCCGGCGAACGTCGCGATGTTCGAGTGCGCGATGCTGAACCGCTCGCGGAAGATCGCGAGCGTGATTGCGAGGAGGATGCCTGGGCGGTCCGGCGTCTCGACGAGAAGTAGCTCGGGGTCGTCGTCGCGGAAATATACTGCCGTCCGAGCCGGACGCGAGGTGTTCGGGGGGTGCCGTTCGATGCGAGGGATCGGCACCTCGCCGCGTAGAAGCCCGGCCATCGAACCCCGGATCGCGACGAGTTCGTTCGCGTCGATCGGAGCGTTGTGGGGCGTGCGCAGGCGCCGCACGAGAAAGAGATCGACGGCTTCTTCGGACCTGCCCGCACGGCGACGACCGTAGATGCGGGCAGCGAGCACATCCAGCGATTGGGCGGCGAGCGCGGCGGATAGCAAGGACAGGAGTCCGGGCTTGTCGTCGGTAACGACGCAAAGCCACGTCCCGTTCCCCCCTTCGGCGGGGCCCGGACATGACTCGACGTGCACCAGCGCTCCACCGCGACGCCCGACGATCGCGGAGTGTGCTTCGATCTCGGAAGCCGCGTGCCGCCGTCGGTACGTGTCCGGCATGGCGTCCGCGAACGCTCTCACGGTATCGGGCATCGTCGGACGGCGCGAGGCTGGGCCGTTCACGGATTCACCGAGCCATCGGAGGCGCCCATAGCCCTCCGACTCTGCCAGAGCCCTTGATTCCGGCCTGTTTCTCGCTCATTGCCGCACGGCGCCGTGCGAGCACCCGGATCTCCGCGGGTCGTATGGGCCCAGAATGCGAACGGCGTCGCCCCCGCAGAAGGCCGTGCTCGTGAAGCTGCTGGAGCCCTCCGACGTTTCACCATATTCCCGCCGTGTCGCTCCATCCCTCGTCGTTCGCCCCGCCAGAGCTGCAGCCCCGCGCCGGCTCCAGCCGCAGCGCGGTTTCGTCTACGCGAAGGTGGAATGGGCCGGCAAGCCCGATCGCCCTGCGATTCATGTCTATGTTCGGCCGCGCCGGGGCGCGCGCGGCACTTGAACCCAGGCTCGTTCGCGGTTCGAGCGTTATGTCGCCGCCCGGCTGGACCCTTTGCCTTCCTTGGCCTCGATTGAGGAACTGCGCCCAAACAATTGACCATGGACGCCGACGAGCACCCAAAGCACTTCTGTTCGTGTCTTGGAAGAAGCATCGGGTCGTGTCTCGTCGAATCGCACGGCGCTCGGGGCGTTCATCGTGAGTGACGCGACGGGAGGCGACACTGCGTAGCGGGGCGGTGAGGAAGCTCCCGAAGTAAGGAGTCGAGGCCGCTTGCTTTCTTGGTCGAAGCGTTCCGTCCGTTGGCTCGTGCTTGCCGCAGTCGTGATCGCGGCCGCGAGTATCCCCGTCGTCCGTCACGTGCGCGATCGTCGATGCTTGGATCTGTTGGTACGATCGTGTGACGAACCGGGCATGCGAATCCCGGATTGGTGCCCTCGGATGGACGTCCTTTGCACGGTGGAACCGCCCAGGAGGCCGTCGCCATCGCCGAACACGATGCGGAAGCCGTCTGCGGTTCATGACAAGACGACGTGTGCCTGCACTCCAGGCGACCCGCTATGCTCGTGCCTGTGAACCTCCGGGGCTCCACGATGGCGCGCGAGGCATTGCGAAACGCGAGAAGATGATGAAGGGAATGTCGGCCCGCGGGGGCACTCTGCTGGTCGCCATCGGCGTCAGCGCTTGCACCAGACGCGCGCCATCTATCGCGTTCGTCTCTCGCTCCCGGACTGCGCTTCCGTCGCCTCCGGCTCCGTCAGCCGGAACCCGGATTGCGTCCGGACAGCGTCTTCGCTCTCGGAGGCTTTGTCTCTGCGCGATCGGTCCGCGTCGTTGCGCTTCCCGGTCTGTGTCCTCGAGGCACCCGGTTTACGTCCCCCCAGGACCGAATCTGTGATTGAACAGAGCCGGACCTGTAACCAAGGGTCCCGGTGGTCACCCAGGCACCCGGTCGCTCACACGTCTCGAGCGTCGAGAGGCATGTCTCGAGCGTCGAGAGGCATGTCTCGAGCCTCGAGAGGCATGTCTCGAGCCTCGAGAAGCGCGTCTCGAGCGTCGAGAGGCACATCTCGAGCGTCGAGAGGCACGTCTCGAGCCTCGAGAAGCACGTCTCGAGCCCCGAGAAGCACGTCTCGAGCCTCGAGAAGCACGTCTCGAGCCTCGAGAAGCACGTCTCGAGCGTCGTGAGGCACGTCTCGAGCCTCGAGAAGCACGTCTCGAGCGTCGTGGACACGTCCGTCGGCGTCGAGAAGCACGTCTCGAGCCCCGAGAGGCACGTCTCGAGCGTCGAGAAGCACGTCTCGAGCCTCGAGAAGCACGTCTCGAGCGTCGTGAAGCACGTCTCGAGCGTCGTGAAGCACGCCTCGAACGTCGAGAAGCACGTCTCGAGCCCCGAGAGGCACGACGACGCGCTAAAGTCGGGGCCCTGAGAATGAACGCACGTCGCAGCGGGGGGCTTACGTTAGGGCTTCTGATCTTGTGCCGATCCGCGTCTGCCGGCCCTCCGTTCATCACGGACGATCCGGAACCCATCGAGTATCGCCACTGGGAATTGTACGCGGCGTCGATGACGTTCCACGACTCGAGCGGATGGACCGGGACCGCGCCGCACTTCGAGGCGAACTACGGGGTGGTCCCGAACGTCCAGCTCCACGTCATCGCGCCCCTCGCCTTCAACGTCCCCGCGGGCGAAAGCGCGCAGTACGGCTACGGGGACATGGAACTTGGCACCAAGATCAGATTCGTCCAGGAGGGTGAACGGATGCCGCAGATCGGCACGTACCCCATGCTCGAAGCGCCGACGGGTTCCAAACGCCTCGGTCTCGGCAACGGAACCGCACAGCTCTTCGTCCCCCTCTGGCTCCAGAAAAGCTTCGGTCCGTGGACAACTTACGGCGGCCCAGGTTTCTGGATCGATCTGGGGCGCCCGGAGCGGCACTGGTGGTACTTCGGCTGGGAGGTCCAGCGGACGATCATCGACGGGCTCTCCCTCGGCGCCGAGGTGTTCGATTTCACGCCTCAAGAGAAGGGCGCCGAGAATGACCTGCGGTTCAATGTCGGTGCGATCATCGACATCAACGACACGCATCACCTCCTGATCTCCGCGGGACGGGGGATCGTCGGGCCCAACTTGTTTCAAAGCTACTTCGCCTATCTCGTCACGCTCGGGCCATCGGGGTCGAAGCCGTAGGATGGTGCCCAAGGCCCCCCTCGGAGGCGATCGCGGGGATTGAAACGCAAGGCGATCGATTCACTTCGTTGACGGAGTTGTTTCTCAAAAGTCGCCCAGCACCCCATGAGGGATCGGTAGCGTCGCCACCTACACCGCAGCCCGCGGTGAGAAAAGGTAGGCGAGCAAGATGTCGATGAAGCGTTCGCGCGGCTATCGCGCGATGATGATGACGGGACTTCTGGGTGTGGCGGGTGCAATCGGCTGCAGCTCCGGGGACAGCGGCGCCGGGCCGGCGGTCACGGGAAACCTCGGAACCGTGGGGGTGGATCTGCGAGATCGCGCCGGGAATCGCCCTCGGCACGGTGTCGTATTCGATCGCGGGCAACGGCTATCAAAAGTCGGGTAGCATCAATGTCCAGAACAGCTCGGTCGTCGACGCGATCATCGGGGGCATCCCGGTCGGCACGGGTTTCACCCTTACCCTGAGCGCGACGGATTCGAGCGCCGCCGGCCTCACCTGCAGCGGCTCGGCAGAGTTCAACGTCGTGGCCGGGAGCACCACGTCCGTGCGGATCAGCTTGACCTGCTCCGCTCCGAAGAAGACTGGGAGCATCGCCGTCAACGGCACCGTCAACGTGTGCCCCTCGGTGGACGGCCTCTCGGTAAGCCCCTCCGAGACGACGGTGGGGCAAAGCGTCTCTCTCATCGCGACGGCCAGCGACCTCAATCAGGGGCCGTCCCCGCTTTCGTACGCGTGGAGCAGCACTGGCGGGTCGCTCACGAACGCAACATCGGCGTCTCCGACGTTCACTTGCACCACCGTCGGAGTCGCAACGGTCCAGGTCACGGTCTCCGACGGTGTCTGCAGCGACTCGGCGAGCGCCACCATCTCGTGCGATGCCGAAACCGACGCTGGAGTGGGAGCGGGAGGCGCGCCTGGGACGGGGGGCGCGTCGTCGGCGGGAGGTGCGTCGAGCGGCGGCGCTCCCGCGGCACTGAGCTTCAGCCTGGACAGCGGAGCGACGGTCGACGCCGTGAAGATCAACCAAGGGACGGCCATCGGCGAGGGCTCGCTCAACGGCGCGACGCCGTCGACGCTGACCAACCTGGCCGCCGACCCGAACAACACGCAGACCATCACGAGCGCGACGAACCCGTTCAGCTCCGAAGGGCACCGTGCCCGACACCGGCGCCGGCTTCTGCGACTACTCGGGCGCGCACGCCCAAGCGCATCACGTACGTCACCGGCGCGAAGTTCGAGACGACCGCCCGGCACCGGGCACCGACCCGATGGTGCCGATGGCGCCGTTCTACTTCCCGCTCGTCTACAACACCGACGAACACGACCGACGGGCAACGCGTTCGGCGGCAAGCCGCCCATCATCGGCCTCTTCGACTGGCGCCCGAAGGACATCGACGAGGCGCTCGTCGCCGCCGAGTCCGACGACAACGGCAAGACCTGGTACTTCATGCAGACGGTCCTCGAGCTGAACCCGGACTACACGAACCCGATCAGCGGCGGCTACTCGGCGACGGCGACCGCGACCGGCTGCCCGCCGACGGTCGACGGCACGAACGCCAGCCACACCTCGGCCAACGGCTCCAGCGCCGACGACGGCTGGGGCCACGCGGCCATCCTCCAGCTCCCCGGCGCCGGGAACGTCAAGACCGGGCAGTTCCTCTACATGCTCGACCGCAACCCCGCGCAACGTCGATGTCGCGCCGCTCTGCGTCATCAACCTCGCCGGTTCGTCGAACAAGTTTCCCGATCTGGAACACGAACAACACGAGCCCGGGCAACAACGACATCAAGTCGATCAGCACCGCGCTGAACAACACGCCCGGCACCGCGGACGCCGGTCACCGTGCAGCAGACCGTGGGGCTCCTGAACCCCGACGGCATCATGGCCGTCTTCCCGACGGCGCCGACCGCCGCTGCCGGGCTCGCCGGTGACGTGCTCTACGTGCAGAAGATCCTCGACGGCGACAACACCGGCGCGACCGCGCTGCCCGCGGCCGCAGCAGTGCACCAAGGCGCCCTTCAGCGGCAAGACCAACCACGACATCTCGAACGTGCGCCTCGCGACCACGACCGACGGCGTGCACTTCACCGATCTGCGGCATCGTGAGCGGCCTGAACGACCCGACGACGGTCGACTACACCAAGACGCGCTGGATCAGCCCGCGCGGCACGCTCCTCGACATCAACGGCGACGGCAGCCTGTGGGGCATGCTACTTCTCCGGCGGCAACTGCCTCGACGGCGACTCGGACGCGTTCCACTACATCGGGTACGCCGAGTCGACCGACAAGCTGCACTGGACCGTCTACAACGACATCAACAACCCCATCGCGTCGATCAACACCATCACGACGACGAACCAGGCGGGCGGCGCGACGGTCACGGTCCTTCCGCGCATGCGCCGGTCTTCCCGACGCAGCCGTGGTTCGCGCGAGCGCCTCTACGCGCCGACCGCGACGCAGATCGACTCGACTCACCTCAGCATGACGTTCGCCGGCTACGGCGTGCAGACGCCCGCCAACGATCTGCTCGACTACCGACAGATCGGCAACGTCGTGCTCACGGTGAGCAAGGCGCTCGCCGGCCGGCGTGCCGAACAACATCAACACGCACTGACGAGACAGCGGGATCGCCTCGTCTACCCGTAAGCTCGTTCCAGTGCGGTTTGCACTGACGCGGGCTTACGGGAGCGGTCCCTCCATGCGCATCAACGCTTCCAGCTCCTGCTCGGGCAGAACGAAGCCGAGCGCGCGCAGCGACGGCACGATGGACTCGGTCACGGCATCGCGGGCGAGCGTGACGTAGCGCGAAGGTTCCATCCAGCCGAGCTCGCGGACCTGCGACGCGGTCCATTTCGGCGGGTCGACGGCGATCCGCGCGGCACGTTTCCAGAGCAAGGCGTAGGGGCCGAGTGCGGACACCGCGACGGCGCCCAGACGGCGCTTCTCGGCGTCGTCGAGACGATCGCCGGCCCACTCGAAGTAGAGACTGCCGAACCGGCGATGCCGCGCTTCGTCCCGGAGGATACTCTGATAGACGCCGTGGACGAGGGGGTGGGTCGTTTCACGCATCATGGGTACCGCGGTCTCGCTCGCGAAACGCTCCGCGATGCACCCGACCCGAACGGCGAGCTCGTTCGCGCGCTGAAACGGCGTGAGCCCGGAGGCGGTCACCGGAGCGAGCTGCGCCGCGTCGATCTTCCTGGGAGCCGCGCCGCCGAGCTGCATGAGCAACCGGGCGGCGAGCTCCACGTGATGCACTTCGTCCGCGAGAAAGTCCGAGGTCATGCCGATGAGATCGAGCGGTGCCCGCGCCGCGACGAGCGCGCCCACCACCTCCGAGAAAGCGGAGATGGCGGCGTATTCACTGACCGCAACGCCCGTCCACACTTCGCGCGCGCCGACGAGCAGCGACTCGGAGTACTGGCGCGCATCGAGGCTCTCCCAGACGAAGTCGCCTTCGGGGCGAGCTTTGCGAAAGTGATGCTCGGCAACGCCGCCGGACCATTCGATCGTGAAGAGCGCCTCACCCATTTCCGGTGCCGCCGCTCCCCGGAGGACGAATGATGACGCCGAGGACGAAGCCGCCAGCGCCAGGCGCGCCGCCGGCGCCCGGGTCGGGAACGAGGCCGCACACGTGACCGCCGCAAGCGCCGAGATGGGGTCCGCCGTCCGGCGGCGCGCCCGCGTCCGCTGCCCCGCCGTCCGTCGGCGGCGGCGCGATGACCGAGCCGCACACCTGGCCGCCGCAAGGATCAGTGACGGAGCCGCCTGTCCCAGGAGGCACCGCGATCGAGCCGGAGATCGCGCCTCCTGTACCCGGTGGATAGGCGACGACGCCCGGGCAACAAGGACCTTCGGTACTGCCTCCGCTTCCTGCGGGAACCGCTACCGATCCTGGAGGCACCTGCGTCGATGGCTCCGAGGAACTTCCCGAACCGGAAATTCCCCCGCACGCGGGTAAGACCACCGCGGTGGACGCGATCGAGAGCAACAAGAAGGACGTTCTTCGTTTTGCCATCTTCTGCCTTCCCGCTCCGGGTAAAACCCCAGGAGCGCAAGTCTCGCGCGACGCGTGTCGACGCGGTCACCTCTCGCCATGCAGTGCGATTAGCGTGCCACGTGCACCCGCGAAGTACACGCGACATCGCACGACCCCGAACCTGGCACGGTGTGCCAGAGCACGACATTCGGATCCGCCTCGTGGTTTCATTGCCTCGATGGAGGCTTCGCGGGTACTGACGGTTCCAGTCTCGAGAAACCTCACGACCGTGCGACTGCGAACGAACCTCTTCTTCTGCGCTGCCGGCCTCTCGCTTGCGCCGGGATGCCACTCGCGTACCGATCGAACGAAAGCGCCGGATTCCGGTGGCACCGGCGGCACCCAGTTCGTCATCACGACGCTGCCCACGTGCCCGGACGCGAGCATCGACGCCGGAGCCCACGTCCCTCCCGCGCTGGACGGCGCAACGTGCGTCCCGGGACGAACGGTCTCCTACACCGCAGACGTGGTGCCGATTTTCGCCCGGAACTGCGCCACGGGTGAGATTTGCCACCAGGGCGCATGGGACGGGCCGAACGCCGCTGAATTTCTCGTGGGCATCCGGGCCTCCGAGTGCTGCGACGGGAGGGAGCTGGTCCAACCCGGTAATCCGGCCCGGAGCTACCTCATCGAAAAGCTGCGGGGGGTGGATCTTTGCACCGGAGTTCAAATGCCCGCTGGCGGAACTCTGCCAAGCGAGGACCTGGCGACGCTCGAAGACTGGATCTGCGAAGGTGCCCCGAACGAGTGATTCGTTGCGACCTTCTTTTGAAGGTTCCGTACCGAAAAGACGAACGTTCTAGTCGTATGCCCGTCGTCCTTGCACAGCCCGCCCGCACCGACCGCGCTTGCGACATCGTCGTCGACCCGAGCACACCTGCCTCCCCCTGGCGAGACGCCGTCGAGCGCGCACGCGTCGAGCTCGCCAAGAACGGCGAAGCATGCCGCACCGCGCACCTGACGATCGACGGAGACGGTGCAACGCTGGAGTTCATGACCCGTGATGGACGGCTCGCGGTTCGCCCCGTAAGACAGCCTGACGAGCTCGTGCCGACTCTCGACGCATTGCTCGTGCCCTTGCCCGCGCCGGCGCCGACGCCGACCATCGCGGAAACGTCCCCGACGGAATCTGACAAGCCAACTGGCCAGACTCCGCCGGACAACCCTTCGGCAAGCCTTCTCCTCAGCGCGCTGGCGGGTGGACGGGTGAGTGCGCCGGATGGATACCTATCCTTCAACCTGGCGCTCGGCGCGTCGCTCATTCTGAAACACTGGGAGCTTGGCATCGTCGCCCAAGCAAACCCGGCGTACCGCCACCTCGACGATGATGACCTGCCGAACGCGCGACTGAGCGATATCGGTGCGGGCATCATCGCGGGACGGCGGATCCCGCTGGGCGACGTCACCGTCATTGCCGGCGGCAGCTTGTCCGCCTCCATCCTGCACGAGAAGTGGAGCCCGGCCATCGGTGACCCGGCGGAACAAGAGGCCGAACGCGGCCAGGCCCTGGTTGGGGTCTTCGCGAGCGCAAGCTTTCCCGCGCACTGGAGTACCCGCTTCCGCACGACGCTTTCGGGCGACGTCGACGCGACGCACTTGGGGGGCGCCATCCCGACACCTGGCGACCCAGTCCTGCCCTGGTGCGGATTCACGCTCGCGATGGGCGTCGAGAGCGGGGCATTTTGAAGACCCTCGCTCATCGAGCGGACCGTTCCACGGAAGATCCCGAGTTGCTCGGCCAGATCGGCAAGGGCGATCTCGAGAGTCTCGGCGCCTTGTTCGATCGGTATGCTGCGGACGTTCGCCGGTTCCTCCTGCGCCTCGGGACCTCCAGGGCCGACGTGGACGACCTGGTTCAACTGACGTTCCTGGAGGTGTCTCGCGCCGCACGGAGCTTCGACGGACGCATCTCGGCGCGTCCCTGGCTGTTCGGAGTGGCGGCGACGATCGCGCGGCGTCATCGGCGTTCGCTCTCGAAGATGCTGGGCCGCCTTCCCGAGTTCGCGATGCTGTTCCGGTCACGCGAGCCCGAGACGCCCGCGGACTCGCTCTCGGGCAAGCAGGCCGAGGAGCGCGTCGCACGCGCACTCGCGGCCCTGTCCGAGAAGAAGCGCGAAGTCTTCGTGATGGTGATCCTCGAGGGTGCGTCGGGCGAGGAAGCAGCGCTCTCGCTCGGCATCCCGGTGAACACGGTCTGGACGCGTTTGCATCACGCCCGCCGCGAGCTGCGCGAGCATCTCTTCGAGGAGGGATCGTGACGGAGTGCTCGCGCACCTGGGAAGCGTCCGCGCTCGAGGATGGACGGCTCGACGCGCAAAGCGTCGCCTCTTTCGAGCGTCACGTCCGGACGTGCTCGATCTGCACGCGCGAGGTGACGGAGCTCCGGCGGCTCCGCGAGCTGATGCTCCTCGCCGAACATCGTGCCTGGTCGCCGCTCGAACATCGACGGTTGCGCCAGCAGTTGCTGCGGGTCGCGAACGAGCACGCTGTTCGCCCGGCCCGAGCGGCGGGGCTGCGCTCCATGTTGCTCCTCGTAGGGGTGCTTGGTGTCGCGCCAATCACCGTCGTCGCGTTCAGGCATGCGTCGGTTCGGGCGACGATCTCGACGAGTCGAGGAGTCCCGGCCCCGCACTACGAACTGGACCCCGGAATCGAGGCCGCGTTTCACGTGTCGACCCTCGGCCCGGTACGTCGCATCGCGCTCCGCGAGGGCAGCCTGAAGATTCACGTCGAACATTTGCTGCCGCAGCAGAGGTTCCTCGTCGATCTACCGGATGGTGAGCTGGAGGTCCGGGGCACGCGCTTCGTCGTGGAAGCGTCGGAGGGTCATACGAAGCACGTGCACGTGTTCGAAGGGCTCGTTGCACTCCGGTTGAACGGAGAGAGCGAGCGGCTCATCGCCTCGGGGCAGGACTGGGTCGAGCAGGCAACGACCTCGCCGGGCGACCACGGCTCGGGCCGAGGAGCGCCCGTCGCGAAGGCTCGAGCCATACCCGCTCCCAGTAACGTCGCGCCGCGGTCGACGCCAGGCGCGCGCGGAGTGTCGCCGATGGCGAGGAGGGTTGAACACTCGCTTTCGAGTTCGTCCTCTGCCCCGGGCGCGAAGTCCGGCGAAGACCACGACGTCGGGCCGGCTCCAGGTGCAAACGCCGAATCGATCGGTTCGCGAGACGCATCGGCCGCGTTCGTCGCGGGAATGAATGCGTTCTCGACGGGCGCCTATCGCGAGGCGGACGAACGGTTCGCAGAATTCGCCGCCAGGTTCGGCGGCGATCCTCACAGCGAAGATGCGGACTATCTGCGCGTCGTGATCGCGCTGCGGCGAGGCGACCACTCTACGGCCGTCGTACGCGCGCGTGACTACATGACGTTGTTTCCGCACGGCCTCCGGCGCACGGAACTCGAGCGGCTCCTCGGTGATGCGAACCCTACTGGAGTGTCAGATGCATCGCCGTGAAGTTCCCTGCATCGGGCGGCGTGACGTTGAGCGGCGAGGCGCTCTTGACGAACGTGACCGCGGTTTGAATCGGAGCCGGGCCGAAGAACGGAAAGGCGTCGCTCTCCGCGAACGTGACGTTCACCGAGTAGTTCCCGTCGGGGACCGGATTGCCCGACAGGTCCGTGCAATTCCAAGTTGCCGTGTGCGGGCCGTGGTTCGGCAGCGTTGCGCCCGTGACCGCGTCCACGACGTTACCGCCGGACGCCGTCTCCCACGCGGTCGCGTTGCCGATACGCGCAACGCCCCACTCCTGCAGAGTCTTCACGAACTTTCCGGAACCGTCGTCGATCCAGATCGCACCCACGTTCCGGGGCGCGTACGTGCCGTGCGCGGTGACCGTCGTCACCATGAACGTGAAGGTGCAGGTGCCGGAGTTCGTCCCGGGCGCGCCGCCCGATCCGGAGGCTCCACCCGCGGCAAAGGCGCCACCAGCACTCGCGACGATCTGGCCGCCTGCGCCGTAAACGTAAGCCCCACCTGCGCCAACGGATTGACCGCCCGCACCGTTCGAACCCGCGGTGCCTCCGAAAAAGCCGCCGGTGCCTTGTTGCACGTACCCACCACCCGCGCCGTCCGGTTGTCCGCCCCCGTTGGGCGCGGAGAAATCGTAGTCAGCTCCTGCGACGTCCTGGCTCCGGGTCCACAGCGACGGATCGCTGCCGGAGACGGAGCCGCAGGCGAGCGCGCCGAGGCACGACAGTTGAACCCAGAGTCGTCGACGCTTCATGGTGTCACTCACCCTGAGACATGTTGGCGCGCGATTCGCGCAAACACAACCGACAGCACCTCGATGAGATCATTCTGAGCGCAAATGAGAAATGAGTAATGAGTAATGCCATGCGCTCGAGGTGCGATCGAACGCCTGATTCCATGCGCGTCTGGTTACTGGAGCCGCGTGCTGCGTGTCGATGGAGGATCATCGCGAGTGAAATATTTCAGCGCGCTGTCTTGGACGGTCGGTCTCCTGGCCACGCTCGCGACTTGCGGCTGCGCGCACGTGGCCGCGTACGAGCGCGGGAAGCTGGCCCATCCGACCATGGAACCCTCGGACGGGTCGAGCGTCGCGCGGGAACACGTCTACGCCATCCACGAAGGCGCGATGGGCGGAACGATCGGCGCCGCGAGCGGATGTGGCTGCAATTGATTCGAATCCAGAGCTGCTAGCGTGCGCTTCCAAGGCAGAAACTGGGCGCTTCCGCTCGTGGTGATGGCGATACTTCCGCGCGGCACGGCGCGCGCGGACGAGAACAATCCGCATACGCGCGACGCCCCTGCACAGGCAACGACGCCCGAGGCAGCTCCCACCTCGGCGGGAAGCGATCTGGTCGTGAAGGCGAAGAGCGAGGTGTCCGTCTACAACGACACGGACAACGTCCACGTCTTCACGCCGGCGGTAGAGGCGTCCGTAGAGAACCCGGTCACCGGGTGGACCGCAGCCGGCAGCTACCTCGTGGACGTCGTGTCTGCGGCGTCCGTCGACATCGTATCGACGGCGAGCGGGCATTGGACCGAGACGCGGCAGGCCGGAACACTGAGCGCCGGCTACAAGCCCGGCGCCGTGGGAGTTACGTTGTCCGGAGCCACCTCACGCGAACCCGATTACCTCTCCTTCTCGGGGGGTGTCGCGCTCGGGCTCGAGCTCTCCGACAAGACGGTCAATCCCACGTTCGCGTATTCCTACACCCACGACACGGCGGGCCGAAGCGGCACCCCCTTCTCCGTTTTTTCGCAAGAGCTCGCGCGCCACACCTTTACGGGCGCGCTCGAGCTCATCCTGGACCCTTCGACGCTCGTAACGCTGTCCGCGGACGGCATCTTCGAGGTCGGGGATCAGACGAAGCCTTACCGCTTTCTGCCAATGTTCGCGCCGAGCGTTGCGGCGACGCTCGCGCCCGGCGCGTCGATCGCGGAGGTCAACCGCGTCAGACTCCCGGGCCGCGTCGCCGAACACTTGCCGGGAACCCGCGATCGCTTCGCGCTTTCGGGACGCCTTGCGCAGCGCCTGTCGGGCTCCACCTTCATTCTATCCGAACGCCTTTACGCGGATGACTGGGGGCTCAAGGCAAGCTCGACCGATCTACGACTCGTCATCGACGCGAGCCGACGCGTATTCTTGTGGGCGCACCTCCGTGGACACGTGCAGTCGTCCGTGACGTTCTGGCGGCTTGCTTACGCCGCGGAGATCACCGGAGGAGGGCCGCTCACGTATCCGGAGTACCGAACGGGGGATCGGGAAGAGAGTGCCCTTTCGTCAGGCACGGTGGGTGCAGGCGTGAGGTGGAACTTCGGGGCCGCTTCCCGGCCGGAAGCATGGGGCCTCGTGTTCCAGGCGGACCTCATGACGACCCTCTTCAACGATGCGCTGTTCATCGCGAACCGTGAGGCCTATCTCGGCGTTCTCCAGCTGGAGTCGGAGTTCTGATGCGCGCGGCCTTCCTCCTCCTCGCGGTCGCAGCGCTCGGCTGTTCCGACCCGGTGCAATCTCAGGAGAGAGAAGCGCTCGGCGGCGAAGTCCCCGGAGTTCCCAAGGGGCCGTTGCATCGCCCGGGTGAACCGTGCCTCGTGTGCCACGACGGAAGTGGTCCCGGGAACGTCGTGTTCTCGCTCGCAGGGACGGTGTACCAAAATCAAGACTCGACCACGCCTTTGTCCGACGCGCTCGTGAAGTTCGTCGACTCCACCGGGCGCGAGTACTCCACCGCGAGCAACTGCGCCGGAAACTTCTTCGTCATGCGCGACGACTACGAGCCAACTTATCCCCTCTGGGTGAAGATACAGTTCGGCACCGCCGGCGCGGGTCCAGTCGAACAATCGATGGGGTCGCCCATCTATCGGCAGGGTTCGTGCGCTTATTGCCACACGGCGGAGCCGGGCCCCGACTCCGCGGGTCCAGTGTACTTCGCACCGCCGGGCGTGCCGTTTCCGGAGCAGTGTGGGCGATGATACAACCGGTGCGTTACTCCTCCGTTCTCGCTTCGATCCTGGGCCTCGCGCTGACCGCGTGCGCTGGACCGTCCGGCGACCAGGTCTTCGTCGAGGACGCACCGACGACGATGAACTTCGACAGTGTCAGCGACGCGCTCGAGATGCATTGCGGCACGCTCGATTGCCACGGGAACACTTCCAGGAACTTCCGGATCTACGGGATCGACGGCTCCCGTCTGGCAGGATCGGATGTCCCGGGTGGGAACCCGACCACGAGCGCGGAGTACGCTGAAACCTATGAATCGATCGTGTCGCTCCAGCCCGAGGTGCTGAGCGAGATAGTCGCGCAGGGTGGCGCACGCCCGGAGCGCTTCATCGTCATCACCAAGGGCCGCGGTACCGAACACCACAAGGGCGGCGTCAGAATGAACCAGGGCGACGCGACGGACGTGTGCATCACGTCGTGGCTAACCGGAACGGTCAACACCGACGCCTGCACGAGCGCGACTGCGGTGAGTCCGCCGAGCGTCAACGGGTTTTGAGCGATATGCGCGGACTGCCTTCGATTGCGTTCTGGGCTGCAGCGCTGGTCTGCACCTCGACGGCCCACGCCGCGGGCAGGGACGAACGTGCCCTCGCCGCCGGCAGTCACGCGATGAACGATCTCTTCGCGTCGGCGAAATTCGATGCAGCGAAGGCCGAGCTCTCGCGGGCCGTTGCGGAGTGTCGAGGATGCGCGAATGGCACGCTCGCGAAGCTGCACGTCGACCTGGGCATCGTGGCATTTACGGCGTTTCAGGATTCCAAGAAAGGGACCTCCGAGTTCGCCATCGCGAAGAAGCTCGACCCGACCGTCACGCTGGACCCGGTGTTCACCACGCCGGATGTACAAGCGGCGTTCGACGCCGCGGCGGGACACGGCAACTCCGTACAACCCGCGAACGTCGTCCTGGAAGACGAACCCGACGACTCCGAGGGGCCGGTCGCCAAGAAGCATGTCGCGCACGAGGAACCCGAACCCCCGCCCGAGGACGAACGCGCATCCACGAAACCGACGGTTCCCGCGCCGCGCCATTCGACGCCGAGGGTCTGGCTCACGCTCGGTCTGATCCAGGACGTCACGGTCGTCTCGGGGAGCAACGTGTGCGACGAGCAGAGTCAGGTCCACGGCAGCTTCGTTTGCCTGCGCGCCTCGGGGAGCCAGTACCACGGCACGCCGTTGGCCGGCGCCGCCGGCAATGCCAGCGGTGTCTCGTTCGCGACGACGCGCGTCGCCTTCGCTTCGTACTTCCCCTTGTGGAGCCAGGTGAGCGCAGGACTCCGCATCGCTTACGCCGTCGCGGGACAGGGTCCACGGGCGGACGGCGGTCCCCAGTTCATCCCGCTCCAGGTAGAAGCACAGGGGGCCTACTGGTTCTCCCATGACGCGTTTTCGAGCGAAGGTGTGGGGCCGTTCGCCGAACTCTCGGGTGGCGTGGCCGAGATCGACGGTAGCGCGAAGGTCACCGTCAAAGAGAACACCGCCGTGCCTCCGCCGCCGAATCAGCTCGACAATCCGCCCGTGCAATCGCTCGACGCTTACCGGAAGAGCGGCTCCGGTTTCGTGAGCGCGGGCATCGGCGCGTTCTTCCCATTCGCCGAAGCGGCAGGAGTCCTTGCCGACCTCCGCGCCAGCGCGTTGTTTCCCAGTCCGGGCTTTGCAATGAGCCTCGGGCTCTCGGGCGCACTCGGACTTTAGCCGTCAGCGTCCTTTTCCGAAGCTCCCGACCCCCACCCGCCTGCACCTCTCGCTCCCACCGACGCGCACGACGTCTCTGAGAAGACCGAGGTAGACGTAGTCCTCGAGGGTCTTCCAGACCACGCGCCCCCCGTCCACCGTTTCCGTGTAGACGTCGTCGCTTCCGCCACTGGGCGTCGCGTCGGACGACATGGGGGCGTCGAGCCCAGCGTCTCGGCTCGACGTGGTTCCGCCGTCTGACGAGTCCGCGTGCAGGGCCGCTCCTACGTCGCCGAGCGGAACCTGTCCGAGCTCGGCCAGGGTGATCGCTCCGTCGCCGTTTCCGTACTCGTCGTCAGCGGCTGCGAAGGGGGCGAACCTCGGAACCGCGATTGCCGGATCGAGCGTGTCGTAGAAGAGGGCTTCCCCGTGAACGTGGAGATCGAAAGTCGCAGCAGCACCCCCTCTCAGATCGAACTCGTCCGTCGCCGCGTCGCCCTCCAGTGGAGTGCACCCGTCGTAAGAGACGGGATCGCGGAACGCCCAGCTGAAGGTCTTCGTGACCCCGCCTTTCGTTGCCCGGCCCAGCGCGAAGACGCTGATGCCGCGATTCGTTCCGTAGGCATCGGAGCCAGGAGTGCCCATGAATGTCTTGTCGGCGTCCGAAACCCCCTCACCGAGAACCGAATCGGTCTCGGGACCTGCGACTCGGACGGTGAAGTAGCAAGGGCCGAGCGCGTAGAGGATGCTGAGCTTCTGCGCGCCACCGATTTGCATGTCGAGGATACGGCGGTAGTCGGCGTTGTAGTAGCTCGCGCAGGAATCCCCTTCCAGCGACGCTTCCCCGATGGACAGCAGGAACCGATCGTAGGAGACCATCCAGCCGTCGGCGGTGAGAAAGGGCGCCTTGCTTCCGAGGAGAGGTGCGTCGCCCGATACCGTCGCATAGACGCTTCCAGGGACGGGGCGCGTGTCTTTCGGCAAGCAGGACGCCATCGCGAGGCCACATGCGGAAACCCAGCACACGCACACCGAGGGTCGCGATCGCATGACTAATAACCTGCCTCTACCCCGATGCTCGGAATGGAAACGGGACCGATGCGCGTCGTCCCGATGGTCTCCTTGTTCAGCGTCGCGTTCAGGAACTCGGCGACGAAGGAGATCCAGCCTCTCCGCCCGAGGCGCCACTTTTTCTCGAGGCGAAGATCGATACGCCAGAAGGGCGGCGTGCGCTCCGGACTGAGGGTTGGGGGAAGAGGAATCGCGCTACGGACCTCCGTCACCTGAGGCACGCCGGTATAGAAGACGAGTCGTGTGCCAGCGCGCCAGTTCCGGCCGAGGTCGTACGCCAGGGCCAGATTCGCGACGTGGGTTCGATCGAACGCGCTCGGAAACGTTTCCCCATCGAGCATCCGCGTAGAGCGCGACAGTGTATAGGTCAAGAAGCCCCCGAGTCGCTTCGTCAAGTTACGCTTGATGAACAGCTCGAATCCGACGGCGTGCCCCAGGCTTCGCGGGTTGGAAAGCAGGTTGGCGCCGAGATCGCTGGTGGAAGTGCCGAGGGCATCGGTCATGTTGAAGAAGAGGTTGTCGAACACCGTCGCCGTGGCGGTGATCGCCTCGGGAAGGTCCATTTCCACGCCGGCGCTGGTCTGCAAGCCGGTCTGGAGTCCGCCTTGAAGGTTGCCGGGGACGAGACCTGGGATCGGAACGACGAACGACGGCGGTTGGTGAACGAGGCCGTAGGCATGCACGATCCGGAAGTGGTCGGTGATCTTGAACCGCGCCGAGATGCGCGGATCGACGGCCGGCGCGGCGGCCCCGCCGGAGGTGTACAGATCGACGCGCACTCCGGGAGTCACCTGAACACGCGGGCCCAGATCCAGGACGGAATCCACCCATGCTCCGACGGCGACATCGGTGCGAGCCGGAAACAGCGCGTCGTACATCCGGAGAGTGGGATCGTCCGGATCGACATAGCTCGACTTGTCTTCGGTATAGCCGTCCATGGTGACGTCCGCCCCGGCGCGCACCACGACGCCCTTCGACACGGGGTGATGGAGCTCCACGCGCGACGACACCATGCGGTCCTGCGCGTTGCGTTGATCGGCGGCACGCGTTTGATCGTAACCGAGTGTCACGGCGGTCCGGATCGTGCTGTTCGTCCCGAACGAGTGATCGTAGCGGAGATCCAGTCTGTAAAATTCGGACCCGAAGAGGATGTTCTCGACGTTGTTCGTCGTCTGCCCGAGCAAGTCGTACGAACCGAAGCCGAATGCCGTGACCTGATCACGTGGCGTGATGTCGTAAGTAACCCGAGCTTGATAATCGCGATAATCGAGCGTCGTGTTCTTGACGATCAGCGAGAGGATTGCCGCCGTGTACGAGTAGCGGCCGCCGACGAGGACGGTGCCTCTCCCGCCGTCGAACCCCGTTTCCACCATCGCCCCTGCGTCGAAGAGGCGAATGTTGCCTTCGCCGTGAAGATCGTCGCGGGGCGCGGTGGTCTCTCCGCTGACGATCCCACCCGCGAAGCGACCGAAGCGCGCCGGGTACCCGCCTGGATAGAGATCGACGCGATCGACCATCGCGGGCTGGATGACCGAAGGCCCGAGTCCCACGTGAAAGAGGTACGGAACACGGACTCCGTCGAGGAAGTAACCAACGTTGCCAGGCGGCGCGCCGCGCACGTAGAAGAACGGTAACCCGGAGACGATGGGCGTCACTCCTGGCATCGCTTCGATCGCCCGGAAAGGATCGCCGAACGTCCCGGGGATCTGCCGGACCTCCGCTCGTGTGAAGGAAGACACCTCGGGAGCCGGCCTCACCCCGACCACTTGCACCTCGGGGATGGGCGTGACCCGTCCTGACGAGACGGCGGGCTCACTCCCAGCGGACGCCCCCTTCGCCGCCGGAGCCGTCTTCGGCGCGGTGACACGCGCGTGAAACGTCACTTCGAATCGAATGATGGACGCGACGGGCGTGCCGCCGCGCTTGGCCGGTTCGAAGTGCCAGGTGAGTGCCGCTGCCGCAGCGATTCCGGCTAGGGGCTCCTCGCCTTCGATCGCACGGGAGGCGCGCACGCTGCCATCCGCCTTGATCGTCAGCGCCAGCACTACCACCGCGTTGCCGGTGTTCTCCGGCGTGACGATCTCGACCGGGGAGATCAACCTGGGAGGGACGACCACTGCGGCGAGCCGTGACGGAGCCGTCGACTGAGTTCGAGGGACGTCGGCTCTCGCCATGCGGCCTGCCAGGAGCGCAGCCAGCAAGACGGCGCTCACGCCGCGCCGAAGCTCTCCCCTGCCGCTCGCCGACATTGCCGCACGCTACGTCGAGCCAGCCGAACGCGTGAGACTTTGTGGCCCGCCCGATGAGCCCTGGGCGCGCGCCGGAGCCGCGGCCCCGACGAGCTCGGCGTCACGACGGCGGAATGCTCCTGGCGGCGGAGAGTGACGCCGCGCTACTGCAGCTTCACGCAGATGCCGCCGCTGCAACTGATACCGCCGCAGCAGGCGACGCTCGCACCGCACTCTTGCCCGTAGAGCGCGCACGTCATTGCCCCGCCCGCGCCAGTCGCGGCGTCGGTCCCCGTCGTCCCTCCGGCGCCGCCCGCGCCCCCAGGGGTTGCCGGAATGCTGCAAGTCCCCTGCGTGGAGCCAATCGGAGTGACGCACTCCGATCCGACGCAGCAATCCCCGTTGATGCTGCACGACGCCCCCGCGGGTTGACACCCCGCGCCTCCGTCCACGGGCGCCGTGCAACGCAGCTGACCGGCCGCGTCCGGCACACAGGGGGCGTGGTCACAGCAATCCGAACTCGAAGCACACGTTTCTCCTGCCGCGCGACAAGCGGCGAGACCGTTGCACCGCGGCACGCCGAGGGGATCGAGCTGGCACACGCCGGAGTTGCCGACCCCGCCGCAGCAGTCATTCCGCGCGGACGAGATGCTGCACGTGTAATTCTGGTAGTGGCAAACATCCCCTTGCGGGTTGCAACCCAGCGGGTTCCGGCAAATACCGACCGCCCCGCCACCGCTCTTGTCGCACGTGACGTTGCCATCGCCCGGGAGTCCCGTGCCGGCGGCGCCGCAGCAGTCACTGTCCGCACGACACAGATCCCCGTCGATATGGCAGCCACTCGCAGGTTGGCAGATAGGTACCCCCGTGGGTCCGTAGGGTGCGCACAGCCGACTGCAGCAATCACCGCAACCCTGGCACACGGTGCCGTCGGCGCCGCCGTTGCAGAAACTCGGGCCCGATGGTGGCGGCGCGCAGGTTCCGACGGCCTTGCCCGCGGCAACCGTGCACGCGCCCGTACAGCAATCGCTCGCTTGCGTACAGAGGTCGCCCGGCTGCACGCAAAACGAGGACCCGATCTGACAGTTTCCCCCGCTGCAAAGGCTCGAACAACAGTCCGCGTTCTTCGCGCAGGCATTCCCGGCCGTGAGGCACGCGGTGTTCAGTGCGGCGCACTTTCCGGAACTGCATGTGCCGCCGCAGCAACTTGCGTTCGTCGTGCAAGCGTCGCCGTCGCTGATACACATCGAGCCCGAGCACGCGCCCGTGCAGTTCAGGCTGCAGCATTCCGTCGGTGATCCGCAGCTCGCGCCGGCAGCCGCACACGCACCGACGCTCGACGCGCACGTGTTCGTCTTCGCGTCGCAGACCTGCGAGCAGCAATCGGCGCTCGTCGCGCAGACGTCGGCGAACTTGTGACACGTCGATGGAGACACGATGACGCCCGGCGCCGCGCCCGCGCCGACGCCGCTAGCGCCACCCGCAGCGCCGAGCGCCCCGTCGAGCCCGGCGTCGTGGTTCGTTCGGCCCAAGCTCGCCGACCCGCTGCTGCCGCAGGCGGGAAGCAGCGCGATGCCGACACCGATCCACCAATGCGAACGAAGATGCTTCACGACGTTCCCCTGGGCGACTCCAGCTTTCATCCCCTGGTCCGACGGCGCCCGGGCGCCAATTTTATGAACCTCATTCAATCCTCGCATCGACGCAGCAGCCCGTGACGCACGCTTCGCCGGCCGGGCATTGCGGAAGGCAATCGAGCCCGCAGGCGGGGCCATTCGCACACGCCGGCGCGGTGCAAGTCGGCGCGGGCGTCGGCGCGCAGCTCGCCGGGAGCTCTCGCTTGCCCACGCACAGCTCGCACGTTTCGCAGGGGTTCAGGCACCCGGCCACCTGCGTACAGGGCTTACAGCGGCTCGGGTCGGCGGCGTGTGCGCTATCGCACGAAGGGTTACCCAGTGCGTCCGTCGAACCCAGCCAGACCGGAGTCGGCGCGCCCGGAATTGCGCAGCAGCCGAAGCAATCACACCCGTTCGGCGTCAGCGGGCCACAGACTGTCAGGCATTGCGCCGACTGCGACGCGCTCGCCTCGGCGCAGGTCTCGTCCTTCGGCAGCTTCGCGGCCGCATCGTAGGGGCAGGCGCTCCCTTCTGGCGGATAATCCGGCGCGATCGAGAGCGGGTCGCAGGCATGCGACCAGAGACAATCGTCGTTGCCGGAGCCGGTGTCTTGATCGAAGTAACAATCCTGCGTGCAGGGCGCGTGATTCTGCCCCGGGATCGAACCGAAGAACGTGGACTCCGAATTTTGACACGGGCCCAGGCAGTCCGGATCCTCCATGTCGACCTTGCCATCGCCGTCGTTGTCGAGGCAATCCCCGCACGCATACACGTGGTTGCCACACGGCGCGGGGTGGCAGACAGGCGCCGCGTCGGCGGTCGTTCGAATGCTGGCGTCGCTGGCCTCCGCGTCGGAACGTGCGGGCGAATCGAAGCCCAGCAACGCGTCGCGCTCGCAACTCGTCGAAGCGAAGATCAACGTGCCCACGAGCAGGATGGCGCCGCGCGCCGTCATTTCGAGACCAGATTCTCCACCTTGCTCCGGTACGCCGAGCCCGGGAATGCGGCGATGAACGCCCCCGCGCGCGCCTTTGCCGCCGCGGTCCGTCCGAGCCTGGATAGGGCCTCGATGGCGATCACTTCCCTCTCCTGCACGAGCACGCCTCGCGGGTAGTCGCGTTTTGCCATCGCCGTAAGCGACAGCGCCCGCGCCGGATCGGACGCCAGCGCTGCCTGCGCCCGTCCGAGGAGATCGGATTCGGACGCACCCGGCCCTTCGCGCCGCGGAGGGGTTCCTGGTGCGACCTCGACAGGCGGACTTGCCGTCGACGTTACCGGCGACGGCTTGGCTGTCCGGTTCCTCGGGACCACGCGGCTCGGCGAGCTAACAGCCTCCGCTGCGCCCGGCGCGGGGCGTTCGACACGGGTCGCCATCCCCCTCATCCACGCAAATCCCCCTCCCGCCGCGAGCGCAAGTGCCGCCACGGCGACGATCGCGACCGAAGCGCCGCCGATGCGGAGAGCTACGCGCGCACCCCGTCGCGGAGCGTCACCGAACACCGACGCGAGTCGTCCGTCGAGCACGGCGAGTTCGGAGCGAGTCGCCACGTCCTGGCGCGCGTGCGACAGAACGGACTTCACGCGCTCCGATGCGGACGAAGCGGGGTCGCGCAGCCGCGGCGGGTCCGGCGGAGCGTCGGATGACTGGCTCACGAGGCACCCTCCGACTCGAGCGCGGCGAGCACGACGTCCCGCGCCGCGTGAAGGCGCGAATACGCCGTCTGCAGCGGACAACCGATGACCTCGCACACCTCGCGCATCGTCAACCCTTCGATCTCGTAGAGCACGAACACGTCCCGCTTGTCGTCGTCCAGACGATCGAGGGCAAATGCCAGCGAGGAGCGGGCCTCGAGCTGCGGCCCGAGCGATGCGTCCACCCGCCGAGCGTCGTCGTCCACGGCGATGACTTCGTGGCGCTTCGAGCTGCGGCTCCGGTAGTCCGACGCGGCGCGCTGACAGATCGTATAGAGCCACGTGCGGAAAGCCGACCGGCCCTCGAACGTGTCGAGCTTGCGGTGGACGGTGATGAACACTTCCTGGCAAACGTCCGGCAGATCCGCCGACCGAACCCCGAAATAGCGAAGTGCTCTGTAGACATAGCGGGCGTGCTCGTCGAAGATCTGTCGCGACGTGAGGCGCGGGGGCATGAAGTTTCGGCAACTCTCGGCCGCGAACGATTCCGAGCCTCGAAGAGTTAGTGGGTCCGACGGTATCAAATTATCAACGCGTCACCATCGCAGCGAGAGCCCGATTTCTGCGCTTCCTACCATCGCCCCCATTTCACGCAGGGCGCGGGTGGTTCCCGCGTCGGAATAAACGAAACGATACCGGACGAGCGCCGCGTCCGCCCCCGCGCCGAGTCTGACGGCAACAGGACCCCCAATCGGCCAGAGAAGCACGGCTCGCGCGCCGACCGTCCAGAGCGGTTCGGTGATGCTCGTGTCTTCATCGAAGCCGAGTCCACGCGCATGCACTCGACCGAATCGCTGAGCGACGCACCCGTGCAGAGTGAGCGCGCGGGACCGAAACGAAAGCGGACACGCATCCGCCTCCAGGGTGAAGGCGCTGAAATCGCCGCCGCGTCCACGGGCCTCCTGTGATTCGTCGGGCAACCAGAGCTCCGCGGCGAGTTCGACGCGAAAGAACCGCGGGGGCTCGAGCGACATTGCGAAGCGACCTCCGCGGGCGACACCCGGCAACAGCCCGACCGCCCCGTCCGCGCCGAGCGACGACTCCCAATGCCACGGCGCGCGCGGGGCGAGCGTCTCCCGCGGGATCAGGATTGACGTCGAAGCACCGAGGCTCGACGCGGCGTTCTCCTCGGCGAGCTTTCGCGCCGATACGTCCACCATGAGACCCGTTGCGAGCGCCAGGGAGTCATCGAGCGCCGAACAGTCGGGCGCGGCCGTCGTGAGCGTGCGCGTACCGAGGCTCTCGCCATTCGCGCGCCGCAAATCGATGACCGCCGTCCAGGCGCCATCGGCTGCCGCGTCGATCGTGCCGCGCACCACGAGAGCCGCCGTTGCCTCGTCCGTGAAGACGTCGCGACGCCATCGCCGGTCGACCGCCCGCCGGAGCGCCGCCCCATCGAGGCAGCCTCGCGCACGCGCACCCCGGATCCATTCGAGCCGCACGGACACCGGACGATCCGCTCCGCGCGAGCTCGATTGAGCCAGGCTCGACCCCGCGAATGCCAGCGCGCTCAATGCCGAAACGATTCGGAGCGCGAAGGGCGAAGACATCGTCTCCATCCTACATGGCGCGTCTCCGGACGACTGCGGTGATGACGCGCGGGCGTGTTTCGACGACTGCGCGTCAGTTGATGGTGGGGCAGCCGAAGAGCACCTGGACGCTCTCGGCGCCAGTCTCTTCGACCTGCTGGCAGACGGTGCCCGTGAGCACGACGGTCGGCGGGGACGTGGTCTCGTCGAGCACCCACCCGTTGCCGGAAGTCACCTGCGGGATCCTGACGCCGTCGACGAGCACGTTGAGGAGCCGGAGATCCGGCGGCTCCGACGTGAGCTGTTGTGAGCACGTCGTGACGAGGGTCCGCGTGATGTTCGTGAGCACTGACGTCAGTCCGGCGACGCCGCCGCTCGCATCGACCTGGTAATATTTGTGGGCACCCGAGGGTACCGCCTCGCCGCCACTCACCGCGAAGGCGTCGAGGGCGGTGGCGTAGGCTTCGCTCCCCGGAATCCCTACGACGAATGTCTTCACTCCAGCCGACGCGAGCTTCTTCACCGCGGCGGTCGTGGCCGAATCGTCGAGACAGGACGCGCCGGCCGCCGCCGCTCCTCCGAATTGAGGATCGCAGCAATTCGCGGCCCCTCCGTCGGGGCTCTTGACCGGGCAGAGTCCGTCCAGATTCAACACGCACGTCCCCTCGCCGCAGCTCAACGTCGAGTTGCAGTCGGGCCCGCCGTCGGTCGCGAGGAGCACGTACTTGTCGCCGGTCAGGGATTTCCCGGCGCCGGTCGTCAAGTAGTCGTAGGCGCGGCCGAGTGCGAGCGCCGTCGGAGTGCCGCCGCCGGGTCCCATCTCGAGCGCCGTCGCGATCGTCGGCGCGGTCGTCGTGCCGACGTCGATCGGCACTTCGATCCCCGGTGCGGCGGGCATCTCGCAACAGTTGTCCAAGCAGCTCACCGAGATCGGTTTCGACACATCCGCCGGATACGGAAAGAGCTCGAGCCCGAACGCGAGGTCGGCCTTCGTCGCGTCCACTGCCGCGCCGAGCGCACTCTTCATCGCCGTCCACTTGTCCGTCGAGAACCCAGCTGGCGTCTCGGCCATGCTACCGGAACGGTCGATCACGAGGAGCACGTTGACGTTCCGTGGCTTCGCGTCCACGCGCGACTCACCGCACGAGCCGTCCGGCCCGTTGTCTCCGCCATCCCTGCCGACGACCTCGATGATGGAGCCGCCTTGCCCGACGGCCTGCCCTCCGGAACCGCCGCCCGACGAGCCGTCACGGGTACCACTGCCGCCTCCGCCGGTGGGAGCGAAGCCCCCCGAGCCCTGGCGCGAATGCGAACAAGCGATCGTGCCGAGCAAGGCTGCGGCACCCACCGCGAACGACTTCAGCGCCGCTCGACGAATCCGCTCTTTCATTTTCGGTTGCTCTGTCACGGAATGAAGAACCGGCAGGTGCCTTGCGTGCACGGAACACCGCTGCAGCAGTCGGCCGTGGTGGCGCACGTCTGGCCGTAAAGCGAGCATGCGCCGCCGGCACCAGTCGTTCCACCAGTGCTGGTCGTTCCGCCCGCGCCCGCGGTTCCACCGGCGTTGCCGCTTCCGCCCGCGCCCGCGGTTCCACCGGTGTTGCCGCCTCCGCCCGCGCTCGCCGTCCCGCCGGCCCCGGTGGCGCCACCACTGCCGGGCGGCGGCGGGGGCACGCTGCAACTTCCCGCCGTCGAACCGACGGCTCTGACGCACGCAGACCCTGGACAGCAATCTCCGTCGATCGTGCACGAGCCGCCGCTCGGAACGCACGCGCCGCCCGAGTCCGGCGGGTTGAAGCAGCGCAGAAGGCCGCCGCTCCCCGGCACGCACGGCAAACCATCGCAGCAATCGGTGGTGGACGCACACCTGTCGCCGGATTTGCGACACTGACTTCCGAGACCGTAGCAGCGCGGCACCCCGAGCGCGTCGAGCTGGCACACGCCGCTGTTCCCGACCGCGGCGCAACAGTCGTTCCGCGCCGAGGAGATGCTGCACTCGTAGTTTTTGTAGTGACAGACGTTTCCTTCCGGGTTGCAGCCCATCGGGTTTCGGCAGATCCCGACGAGCGCGCCGGTGTCTTTCTCGCACGTGACGTTGCCGTCCCCCGGAAGGCCGGTTCCGGAGGCGCCGCAGCAGTCGCTATCCGTTCGGCAGAGATCCCCGTTCACGTGACAGCCGCTGGCCGGCTGACAGACGAACACGCCAGTGGGCCCGTACGGCGCGCAGAGGCGACTGCAGCAATCCGTGCAACTCCCGCACACCGTTCCGTCTACGCCGTCGGAGCAGTAGGTCGATCCCTTCGGCGGCACTGCACACGTTCCGCTCGTCTTGCCGCTCACGATAGTGCAGGTCCCGGAGCAGCAATCCGCGCTCCGCGAGCAGATGTCGCCCTGCTGGATACAGAAGGAAGACCCGAGCTGGCATTTGCCGCTCGCGCACAGGCTCGAGCAACAGTCCGCATCCTGCGTGCAGGCGTTGCCGGCCGTATGGCACGCAGTGTTGAGAGGGGCGCAGGTTCCGTTGGTGCACGTGCCGCTGCAGCAACTCCCGCTCGAAGAGCAAGCCTTGCCGTCCGAAGTGCATGCGCTCGCCGACCCGCATTTGCCGCTCGTACAGTCGAGGTTGCAGCAATCCGTCGCGCCGGCACAGCTGGCGCCTGCCGGCGCGCAACTGGTGACGCTCGACGCGCACGTCAGAGTAACGCCGTCACAGATCCCGGAACAGCAATCAGCGCCGCTGGCGCAGATGGCGCCGTAGCGTGAGCACGTGATCGGCGGAATGACCGGACCGGTGGTCGCATCGCGACCCGCATCGCTGGACGCGCTGCTGCCTCCGGCGGACGTTCCTGCGCCGCTGCCGCTTGCACCGGCTCCAGTGCCGCCGCTGCCGCCCGCGCTCCCGCCCCCCGGACGACCCGAGTGCGCCAAAGCCCCCTTGCCCACCGAAATTGCCACTTCCACCCGCTCCGCTTCCGGTGCCACCCATGTCGTTCCGGCTACCATCCGGGCCGGCATCCTTCCTGCCGCTCCCGGTGAGTGCGGTAGACCCCGAACTGCCGCACGCCGTGACCAGACAGAGACCGGCCAGAAGCACCCAATTCACTCGCCGCATCCGAGGAACGTTACAGACGTTGGCCTCCGAAATCAAAGTCACAACACTCGCGAAGCAGGACGAAACCGCGCCGAAGATTCTCACGCACGCGGTTCATAAAATCCGCCGGCTCGGCCTGTCTAAAGCGGCGCGCAGCGAGCTCAGGGAACCGTTACCGACTTTTCAATCCGCAGGCATTGCTCGCCGTTGCAGACACCTCCCCTGATCGTCACGACACCCTTTGGCGAGTCGACCTGCGCCGACTTCTCCGACAGCCTGAAGTGTTCCCGACCGATCTTCTCTCCCCCGGCGAGGAGGCGCCACGGGTATTCCTTGTTGATGTGCCACTTCCCCTTGGCGGCGACGACGACGACGTGTCCTGCGGCCACGGACACATCGAATTCCTCCTCTGCGCTCGCGCCGCGCGGCAGGAAGAACGAGAAAGCGGTCAGCGAGCAAAGGGCCGAAACCCAGAGTAGGCGAGCAAGTCGCGTGGGCGCGCCGTCGGGATCGGACGAACCGCGGTAACGCGGAGTTGCAATCAGAGGAGGCATCGCTTCGATTCTTATTCGTCCTCTCACGCGAAGTTCTTCAATCCCAGCTCATCTTTTTTTCTCGAACCTTTCTCGTCTGGAGATGCGCCCGAGCCCAACAGGATCGGTTACGTTCACCGACGTGAAAAGAACGAACATCTGGAAGCCATGTTGCATGGGATTATACGCCGTGGGCCTCGCCGCGCTGGCCTGCGACGACGGCGCGCTCACCGCCAAAGCGCCCGGCGCCCACTCTCCGCTGATGGGCGAACGAGCGCCCGACTTCGATCTGCCGGCACAGTCCGGTGGCAAGCGCGCGAGTCTCGAGGATGCGTCGGGCAAGGTATCGATCGTCGACTTCTGGGCTACCTGGTGCGGGCCGTGCAGAGCGTCGTTTCCGAAATACGAGGCGCTCTCCAAAAATACGCCGACGATGTCGTCGTGTTCGGCATCTCGGAAGACGACGATGCAGACGGCATCAAGCCCTTCGCGGCCGAGACTGGTGCTACGTTCGTCCTTGCCTGGGATCCAGACAAGCGCGTCGCGGGGGCGTATCACCCGGACTCTATGCCGACGGCCTTCATCGTCGACAAGAGCGGGCTCGTTCGGTTCGTCCACGCCGGCTTTCACGAGGGCGAGGACCAGGAGATCGATGCTCAAATCAAGGGGCTGATCGAATAGGACCCACGATGCGAGCCTGGACGGTGGCTCCACCCCGACGAGCACTGCCTCGCGCGCGGCGGCTCTTTCGAATTAGATGGGGGTCATGAAGCTTCATCCGAATTTCGTCCTCCTCCTCGTCGCCGGAGTCGTCGGGTGCAGTCGGGCCCCTTCCGGCGATTCGGCGAGCACCGGGCGCGTCGCTGCCGCGCCTGAGCCAGTCGTGTCTGGCGCAACGACGCCGTCCACGATCGCGACACCGAGGTCGGCGGCAGCATCCGTCTCTGGCGCCGCGGAACCTGCCCACCTCGTCGCCCAATCGCTACCACTGCCGGGCGCCAGCGGCCCCGCGTCGCTCGACTTCATCTTCTATGAGCGCTCCCCCTCGCGGGTATGGGTACCCGCCGGGAGCACCGGGAGTGTCGATGTTCTCGACACCGCGAGCGGGGCGTTCACTCGCGTCGAGGGCTTCAAGACCGCGGAGCGAGAGCGGCACGGCAAGAAGCGCACGATCGGCCCGAGCGCCGGCTCCGTGGGTGACGGGTTCGCGTACATCGGGAACCGCGCAACCAGCGAGGTCTGCCCGGTCGACGTAAAGACCCTGAAGACAGGCACGTGCGTGAAGATGTCCGCGGAGACCGACGGCGTCGTTTACGTGGCCCCTTCGAAGGAGGTCTGGGTGACGCTCCCGAAGGAGCAAACAATCGCAGTGCTCGACGCTTCGAAGCCGGGCACGCTGAAACCGAGGGCACCGATCAAGTTGGATGGCTCGCCCGAGTGTTACGCCGTGGACGTGGGGCGCGGCATCTTCTTCACCAACCTGGAGGACGAGGGACGAACCGTGGCCGTCGATATCGAGACGCGCAAGGTCGAGGCCACGTGGAACCCGGGCTGCGGGGCGGATGGCCCGCGCGGCGTCGCGTTCGACGCGGCTCACGATTTCGTCATTGTCGCATGCACGGATCACGTGCAGGTGCTCGACGCTGGACATGGCGGCGCTCCGCTCGGCAGACTGGACACGGGCGCCGGGGTGGACAACCTCGACTACGTCGACCGGACGCATTTGCTTTACGTCGCCGCAGGAAAGGCCGCTCGATTGACGGTCGCCGCCGTCGACGACAAGGGGCGGCTCGCCGTCGTGGCGACGGGTCAAACGTCGGAAGGTGCGCGAAATGCCGTCGCCGACGCGAACGGCACCGCGTACGTCGCCGACTCTCGACAAGCTCGCCTGCTCGTCTTCAAGGCGAAGGCCGCCCCGTGAACGGCTCGGCGAGCCCGCCATCCGCCATCCTCCCGGCTCCGGAGCATTCAAGGCCGGCCAATCGCACCGATGCCATTCCGTTGAAGGTTCGTCGCGCGTGCATGTTCGTCGGTTTCGTGCTCATGGCGGCCGCCGGGTGCAAACGCTCGGCGGGAACCGGCGACCATCCATCTCCCTCGTCGACGCCATCCCGAGCGGCGAGCGCAAGCGTTCGGTGTCCGCCGCCACCACGTTACGAACCGAGCCCGATCGAACGCGAAGAGGATATTGTCTTTTCGCTCCTCGCGGACGCGATCGACGTAAGCGACTGGCAGACCGCCTCCGACCGCACGCGCGGCGCCAACGTCGCGGCCGTGCTCGTCAGCCCGGAGCTGGTGCCCGTTTGCTGGGCGCGTAACACCACCGACATCGCGAAGGACGCGACCCGCCATGCCGAAGTCGTCGCCATCACGAACTATCTGCGAAATGCGCGCAGTTACGACCTGAAAGGCTACTCGATTTACGTCACCCTGGAGCCTTGCCCGATGTGCGCGGGCATGATCCTCGTAACACACGTGCACAAGGTGATTTTTTCTACTCGCCAGCACTCTTGGGTGGGGCATACGTTCGATCGGCTTCAAGCTGCCGCGCTCGGCGAACACGGTGCGTGTCCGCACTACTGGGGGACGGTGGTGGGCGTCGGGCCTGCGGACATCTCCGACTCGCTCGACAGCGCTTCTTCGCGACCGGACACGTATTATTTTCTGGAGACTGCTGCGGCGAAAGGGATCTTCGAGAAGGCCGAACGTGAGCTGCGCGCCTTTCAGGCGACAGGCGCCGAAAGCGCACGGGTCCTGCGGCACGCGCTCGACTTCCTGGACAAGGTGCCACGCGGACCCGGTGCGGACCCGTACGAAACCGAGTGCCCGCCGACCGACCTCGAGCAGCCGTCATCGCCAGCGACGACGGGGGAGTAGCATTCGCGTCTCGAGCGATTCACAGGACGTCGCCTTCCACCCCGAAGGCGGCCCCGAACCCCCACCAAGGCAGGGCCGGCACTCCGTCGGGCGTGCTCGTATCCTGACCAATGTGCGTCGCGTCCACGTCGGCACCAATCGTCGAACGGAAGCGGAGCTTGGCGGCGGCCGGATAGACTGCGCCCGCGTAGATGCCGACGAGTGTCTGGGCGCGGTCGGAGTCGTGTTCGATGCGTGCACCGGTGGTGGGATCGTGGGTGTGCCAGCCCTCGTGCTCCGCAGCCGCCGACAGGTTCATGCCGATCACCAGGGACAACGCGCGTCCCAGCGCCACGCGGCGCCCCACCTGGATACCCGAGGAGATGCTTGCAAGATCGGCCGGGCGCGCATCGTCCGCGTCGACCAGGATGTAGCTTGGCTCCCATCGCACGGTGAGGCCGAGGTCCCAGGCCGGAAGCGCGAGCGCAATGCCGAGGTCGATCGTCGGCGCGCCCAGGAGTCCAGGCCCGGCCAACCGCCCCCCGCCCAGGGCACTCAGGACGAGCCGCGCCGGAATGGGCACGCTCGTCGTCTCCGCTGGAACCGCAACCTCGACGACGGACGCCTGTTGCGCCGTCGCCCGCGGCGGAACCGAGACGCTCTCGGTAGCCGGTATCCTGACGAGCAACGCTTCCAGCGTGGGCCAGAGCTCTTCGGGGCCCGCAAGCGTTCGAGCCGCTTCCCGGCCGTCCGTCGTGGTGAACACCAGCCTCGCGGTCGTGCCATCCACCGTGAGCCGGGCGTCGGCGCACCCATCTACTGCTTCGTGAAGCCGCGTTCGCGCATCATCCACGGAGTCCTGCCAGACGGGTGCCAGATTCCCGGGGTCGGCGTGCAAGGGGCAGTCCGGCGCGGCGAGCACCGGTCCGGGCGATGCAACCCAGGCGATGATGAAAAGACCACGTCCGCGCGCCTGCGGCCAAAACGAATTCGCAGTACGCGAGAAGAAGGACAAGCTCGGAGGTGTTCGCCCCCGGAGGCCTTCCCCTTCTCCGCTTCCGTGTCGCCGCTGGTCAATTTGCCAGGTTGGCCCGAGAGATCGGAAGCGTCAGGAAAGCGACCTCGCGAAATGAAGGTCCGCAAGTGATCAGACGAATAGGCTCCGTCGGCGCATCAAGTGATGGACGACACCCTCGACTCGCGCGACGGGCTGACTTCACCGCGAGAGCGCTTCCATCTCCACGTGTCGAAATCCGTGGGGGTAGTGACGTAGGTAGTCGAGCGCGGATGTTCTCGTGCCTCCGCGGTCGCCGCACCGCTGAAGGGCGATGACCCGCAGGTACATCGCATCTTCGGTTCGCGGATCCCGGGGGTGGGTCGCGAGAAAGCGAGCGAACCCGAAGGCGGCCTCCCGATTGTCCCCGCGATCGAGCGCCGCCATCGCGGCGCGGAAGTCGAGCGATGGATCACGCACAGGACCCGGCGTCGTGGCGGTCACTGCGCCCTCTTGCTTGCCATTCACCAACGGCGAGGGCGATGGCGCGATCGGCACCGGCTCGTTCGAAGGCGCCGAGCTGGCATGGGCCGACGCCGGCACCGGCGGTACGGCGGGCGTCCAGGTATTCCCGGCCTCGATGCCCAGGGGGGCCTTGCCGCGCAGCCGCAGCGCGACACTTCCTTCCTGGACACTGACGAGCGTCGTGCGCCCGTTCTCGGCGCTGACGGTGAACGTGGTTCCCGTGTCTTCCAGCTCGCCGTCGGGAAGGACCACGACGAGCCGGTGCGCCCGTGCAGCGCGGTCGACGTGAATCCGGAGCGAGCCATGCGCGAGGACGACCACCTCGCGGTCCCCATCCGTGCGCTCGGACCAGGCCGTGGTGCCGTCCGCATGGATCACCGCGCGCGATGCGACGGGCTGCAAGGCTTCTCCGACGCGGCGCCCGCGCTGGACGACGAGAGCCCCGACCAGCACGGCGGCGATCGCAGCTGGCCACAGCAACCGGCCACGCGTTGCGCTCGGGCGCACGGATGCCAGCAACTCCCGGTCGAACGCACCCAGTAGTCGGATCCTCTCGCGGTGCACTCGAACGCGGTCGGCATGCGCCGGAGCGCTTGCGCGGAGCGCCTGGGCAAGCGTCTCGAGCGCCTCGGCCTCGCGCGAGCAATCGGGACAGACGGCCAGGTGTCTCTCGAAGGCAGGGCGTTCGCCGTCGCCGAGGCGGCCGTCTCGCAGGGCTTCCGCCTCGAACAGTCTGGGGCAGGAGTGGCCGCTCACGTTGCCTCGCTCTCTTCGAGCACTCGGCGGAGCTCGCGCCGGGCGGAGTGGAGCCTCGTCCAGACGGTACCGAGGGGAACTCCCAGCACGGCCGCGATCTCCGCGCAGCTCAGACCCTCGACCTCGGCGAGCAGCAGCGTGATCCGTTTGACCTCGCTGATACGGCCCAGCGCTCGTTCGACGTCCGTCCGTACTTGTAGCGCTGCACGAGGATCCGACGTCGTGGCCCGCACGGCACGCAACGACGACAGCACGGCCACGAAGCGGCCGAACACCTGGCGCCTGCGCCGCAGGAGCTGCGCCGCGATCCCGACGAGCCAGGGACGGCACGAGGGCCTGCCGTCGTAACGCGAGGCACTCTTCGCCGCGGCGAGGAAGGTCTCATGCATCAGGTCGTCCACGTCTTCGGCGTTGGACGTGGCTCGCGCGAGGAAGCGCCAGATCGGTCCGTGGTAACGGTCGTAGAGTTCACCCAGGGCACCGATTTCACCACCCGCGAGCCGTCGCATGAGCTCCGGATCGGAGGTCCGCGTGGCCTCGCCCAGCCGGGCAACTGGGTGCGTCGCGCCGCGGGTCATAGCGTCCCCACCGTGGCACCGAGCGCGAGCCCCATCGTCCAGATCGGCAATCGGGAGGCACCGGACACGTCAGTGCTCCCCATGCGCGACGGGCCGAAGTCTCCTTCGACGCTGACGAAGGTGCGCAGCGGCGATCGCGCTCCGAACGTCACGCGGGCGTCGACGAGCCCGCGTGGCACCGTGCTCGAGCTCGACTCGGAGACGGCCTTGCCCGAGGTCGCGAGGCGCGTCTCGGTCGCGGTTCCTTGCAGCGCGGCGGCAGGCCCCGCGAAGAGATCCAGCGCCACGTTCTGGAACGGGAATCGACGACCGGCGAGGACGGCCAGCTCCAGTGCGCCGCCGTCGTGGGGACCGGGCGTGAGCATCCGGTAGCGATCCAGCCGCCCTTCGAAGCCGACGAGCCATCCGGAGAGCTCGAGAAACGACTGCGCGCCCGCACCCAGGCTCACCTGCCCGTCACCGATGCGCCCACCGGTGGCGACGGAAAGCTCGATCCGGAAAGCGCTCGAGGACGATCGGTTCGCCGGCGTCGGCTGATCGCGCTCCGGAGCCACGAGACCTGTCCTGAACGGCGTCTCTGTTCGACTCACGGAGGACTCGCCCGCGCGCGCGACGCTCGGGTTCGGTGAAGGCGGCGCAGACTCGGGCTGCGCTTCTTCCGGCGCAGCCGATGCGTCGCGCCGCGGCACGACGAGAAGCGCTTCGAGGGTCGGTACGATGTTCTCCACTCGCGACACGGACCGAGCCGCGACCCGACCGTCGAGCAACGTCACCTTCACGTCGACCACGGCGTCCCGGACGGTGAGCGTGACGCGGGCGCACGAATCGACGTCGTCCCGCGCGTCGAAAGCGTCCCGAATGCGGCCAGTCAGCCCTGGCCAGCGGTAGTTCACGGCGGCGTCCGCTTCGACCGTGATGGCTGAGCAGGAGCCTTCGCCGGCGAGAGCGGAGCGGCCACAAAGCATCGCGAGGAGGCTCACGACGACGGGAAGGGCAGCTGAGCGACGGCGAGTCATTGCAAGCTCATTTCGGCTCCGTCCAGTCGACGCCGGAGTCCCCGCCCGCTCCGTACGCGTCGGCCTTGCCGCCGTGCAGCCGGAGGAGAATCACGAAGTAGACCGCGACGAGAACCGCGGCGATGAACCACCACGAGAGTCCGGCGGAAAGCGATGACGGGGCGTTGGCCGCGTCGTCGATCGTCATCGAGCGAACGCCCGCGCGGGTCGATCGCAGCAGCACCGGATAGGCGCTCGCCGCAGCGAGGGCCACGAGGGACGCTACGAAGAGCGCCGAGCCGAGGAATGCCGCGCGCGCCGCGCCACGACGGCCCCGCTCCCAGCAGACCGCGAACGATACGAGCGCGGCGACGACCAGCAGCCACGCCGCCGGGCGAGACAGGAACGCCTCGACCGCGTCGTGTGCGTACCACCACGAGAGTGCCGTCACGAGGCCCCACATGGCCAGCGTCGGCGCGGCGAGGCGATTCGCGAGCGCCGAGCTCCGGTCCCGGACCGCACCGTCGGTCCTGGTGGACAGGAAGCGCGCGCCGTGAAGCGAGAGCACGAGCGCGCCCAGGACCCCCGTCGACAGCGTGTAGCCGTCGATCACACCGAGCGACAGCCGGGGCGAGCCGAGGGAGAACAGCTCGAGCGCGAAGTAGCCGTCCGGCTCCAGCGGGAAACCGCGAAGTACGTTGCCGAGCGCGACGCCGAGCAACAGCGCGAGACTCGCGCTCGAGAGCTGGAACACCACGTCCCAGAAGCTCCGCCACAGACGGTCGCGAAGGTGGCTCCGGAACTCGATGGACACGCCGCGCAGCAGCGTCGCCCAGAGCACGAGGAACACGGCGAGGTAGAGCCCGGAGAGCGCCGCTGCGAGCACGCGGGAGAACGCGAGGAAGATCGTTCCGCCGGCCGCGAGCAGGAACACCTCGTTTCCGTCCCAGAACGGCCCGACCGCGGCGATCACCGCGCGCCGCTCTTCGTCCGTGTGCGCGACGATGCGGTGCAGCGCACCGGCGCCGAGATCGAATCCGTCCAGGACGACGTACGCGGCGAGGAGCGCCGCGAGCAGAACGAACCAGAGCTCAGCCATGCGCCGCCTCCCCGCCGCCCGGCGACGGCAGGGCGCCCCCCTCCCCCGGCCCATGCACTATCTCGCGCCCCGCGAGGAACACGTAGAGCAACCCGAGCACGAAGTAGAGGCCCGCGAAGCCGATCAGCGTGAACACCGTGTTGCCCGCGTGAACGCGCGGGCTCGCGCCCTGGGCCGTCCGAAAGAGCCCGTACACGAGCCACGGCTGCCTGCCGAGCTCCGCCGTCAACCAGCCCGCCGTCGTCGCGATGTAGGGCGCCGGGAACGCGAGCATCAGCGCCCAGAGCAGCGCGCGCGACCGCTCGAGAAAGCGCAGAAACAAGGCGAGATTCGCGAGCGCCATGAGACCGATCATCAGCGTGCCGAGGCCGGCCATGACGTGGAACGAGTAGTAGAGGAGCTCGATGTTGCCCGGCCACGCATCCCGCGGGAACTCGAGGAGGCCCTGGACATCGTCGCGGGTCTTTCCGAACGCGAGGAACGAGAGCGCATCGGGGATATTCACGGGATTGTCGAGGCGGCGCTTCTCCACGTTCGGCTGCCCGATGATCGTGATCTCCGCCCTCGGCCCGCCGTGAAACCGGCCCTCCATGGCCGCGAGCGCGACCGGCTGGTAGCGCGCCACGGCCTTCGCCTGTCGATCGCCCGTGGGGAACGCGACGAGGACGGTCGATGCCAGACCCGCGACGAGCGCGACGCGCAGCGACCGGCGCGCCCCCTCCACGTGGACGCCCCGGAGCAACCAGAACGCGGCCACCGCGCACACCACGAACGACGCCGTCACGACGCTTGCGGCCATGGTGTGCGCGTATTCGAAGATCCCCCACGGGTTCGCGAGCAGCCCGGCGAGGCTCTGGACGAAGAGCCTCCCGTCCGCAGCGACGCCGTACCCCGTCGGGTGCTGCATGAACGCGTTCGTCGTCACGATGAAGTAGCCGGATGCCCAGCTCCCGACGAACAGCGCCGCGGCCGCGCCGAGGTGAGCGCGCGGCGACAGTTTCTTCTCGCCGAAAACCAGGAGCCCCAGGAACGTGCTCTCCAGAAAGAACGCGAACATCCCCTCCATCGCGAGGGTCTGGCCGATGACGCCGCCGGCGAACTCCGAGAACCGGGCCCAGTTCGTGCCGAACTGGAACTCCATCGGGATGCCCGTGACGACTCCCACGGTGAAGTTCAATCCGAAGAGGCGCGTCCAGAACCGAGCCACGTCCGCATCCCGTTCGTCGCCGGAGCGGTACGCGACGATCTTCATCACGAACAGCAGCAGCGCGAGCCCCATCGTTAGCTGCGGGAACAGATAGTGATAGACGATGGTGAACGCGAACTGCAGCCGATCCCAGAACAGCGCGCCGCCCCCCGCCGCCGTTCGGGCCGCAGCCTCCGCGCCCCCGCCGAATGTCGTCATCCGGATGCCGTTCGGGAGGATCCGCCGATCGCGCTCATGGCCCGAATCTCTTCGCTGCGCAGCGGGTGCGCAACGGATTTCGCCGGCCCCTTGTCGCGCCGCGGAACTTGCCTGCCGCCTCGCGAACGGCCTTGCCGCCTCGCGGAACGCCCTTGCCGCCTCTGAGCGACCGCGCCGGAGCGCCGTAGACACGGCGCGCAGGACAAATGATAGTAGGTCCGCATCGACGCGCGCGTCGTCCCCCAAAGGATCGAAGAGCTGCGGAACTACGCGAGCGGAGCGAGCCCGCCGAAGGCGGTGGGGGGAGCGGGCGCGCCAGCGAGCCGCGGGGGGCCGAGGCATCCTTTTCCCAGTACGCTGGTGGCTCTCGTCGTATTGCTCGATGTTCTGACGGCGTGCGCCCGTCCCGCGGCGGCTCCTGCGGCCGTCGCGTCGCCGCCGAACGGCGTTGCGCCAGCGGCCCTGACGCCGACGACCGTCGGGGCGACGTCGAATGGCGCCGCGACGTCGAATGGAAGGCCCGATGCCGTCTCGGTGCCCCCCGCTGGGATGAGCGAACTGGCCGTCGAAGGCTTCGAGCCCGCGACGGTTTCGTTCCCGAAAGGCGCGCACGGAAAGATGCCGCTCCTCGTCGTCGCGCACGGAGCGGGCGACACGCCGGGCGCGTTGTGTCGTGCGTTCCGGGAGCTCGTCGGAGAGCGTGGCGTGATCTCTGTGTCCCTCGGGACCGCGCCGGTTCAGTTACGCGGAAGGCCGGTATTTCCCGGACCATCCGACGCTCGAAAAAATCGTGCTCGCGTCCACGGCTGCGCTCGTTCGAGCATATCCGGAGTTCGTCGACGCCGCGAACGCGACGTACGCCGGCTACTCACAGGGCGCGATGATGGGCGCGCTGATGATTCCCGCGCACGGGGCTCTGTTCCCGCGACTCATCTTGGTCGAAGGCGGCTCCGCCGAATGGTCTCCGGATCACGCCTCGCTCTACCGAAAGAACGGCGGACAGCGCGTGCTCTTCGCGTGCGGGCGTCAGAAGTGTCAGAGCGACGCACGGGAGACGGCTCGATGGCTCGCTCGCACCGGCCTCGAGACGCGCGTCGTCCTCGGCAACGGTGGACACACTTTTCTGAGGGGTGTCAGCGGCGCCGTACACGACGCGTTCGATTGGGTCGTCGCGGACGATCCGAGATGGTCGTCGAGCGTCCTCCCCGGGCAAGGTCCCGAGGGGCGGCACGCGGAGCTCACGATCCACGATGCGGTCCAGGCGCCGCGGTAGAACCTCCAGTGACGAAGGCAGCAAGTTTCGCCGAGGGCCGAGCACCCTCGTGGGGCCGAAGAGCTACGTTTGCCTTCGTTGACCGCGCGCGAGCTTCGCCACTTCCGACAGCTTTCGACGCGTCTCCAGGAGCTCGGATCTGAGCTTCAAGATCACTTCCACGCCGGCCCAGTTCACTTCGAGCTCCCGGACGAGGACGTGGGCGACGCGCGCGTGCTCGGCCGCTTCCGGCGAATACCTGTCGCCCGTAGCGCGCTGAATCACGCCCAGCTCTTCCAGCCGTTCGACGACTTCTCGATCCCCATCCAGGAACTCCAGGAGCATTTCGATGGTGAACGATTTCGTCATAAGTGGACCCCTTCACGCACTGGTTTCTCGTATGCCGTCTTGGTGCGCGCGAGTGCCGCGGCGAGCTCCGGATCTTCTTTCTGGGGCAGTCTGACGTCCAGGACCGCGTAGAGATCCCCCTGTTTCGTCCCTCGCGTGACACCCTTGCCCTTCAGGCGAAGCGTCTGCCCCTGTTGCGAGCGCGGCGGGATCCGAAGACGTACGGAGCCGTCCGGCGTCGGCACGTCTACCTCCGCGCCGTTGTAAGCCTCGTCCAGGGTCACCGGCAGCGTCAACGTGAGGTCCAGGCCTTCTCTCCGAAAATGCGGGTGAGCTCGCACCCGTGTCTCGATGATCAGATCCCCGGGCGGCGCGTTGCCTTCGCCTGGCGCACCGCGACCTTTCACGACCAAGCGCGAGCCGTCCTCCGCGCCTCTCGGAATGCGAACGGTGATGGGCTCGTCGCTCGACGGCAAGCGGAACGACACCTCCTTGCCGCGCAGCGCCTCGGCGAGATCCAGCTCGACGAGACCGACGACGTCTTCCCCCTGTCGAGGTCCGGAACGAAACGGTGATGCGTTCCCAAAAAAATCCCCGAAATCGAAGTCGTGAACTTCTTCCGAGAACGGCCTGCCGGTCCTGTTTCGTCCGTCCTGCCACTTCCGGTAGGTCCGCGCCTGCTCCGGATCGAACCCGCCGCGCAAGCCTTCTTCGCCGAACTCATCGTAGAGCTTTCGCTTCTCCGCGTCCGAGAGCACTTCGTAGGCGGCGGAGATCTCCTTGAACTTTGCTTCGGCGCCCTTGTCGCCCGGATTGACGTCCGGGTGGTGCTTTCGCGCAAGCTTGCGGTACTCGCTCCGGATCTCCGTCTCCGTTGCCGTCTTCGGGACGCCGAGTAGCTCGTAAAGATCTCTGTCTGCCATTCGCCCCTTCTGTTTAACGAAGTTCTACTAGACTGGAAGGCGTCTCGGCTGCAACGGTGCGTCGCGGGGCTTGGGCCGGGGAGGCCCATGGCAGGGGTGGGCGGGGTTGCCGTCGATCAGAAGGACGCCTCGACGCCGACGCTGGGGATGGTGATGGGCCCGACGGCTGCATGTTTGCACTGCGTGGTCGCCGGGCTCTGGGGGCTCGTCTGGTCCCCCACGCAGCTCAACCCGAATGGAGTCGTCTCCTTGCTGAGCGTCACGTTCTGGCCTTCGGCGATGAAGGCGATGTAGCCGTCTCGCCCGAGCGGCCAGCGCTTCTCGAGCCGGACATCGAGCCGGAAGAAGGGCGGATCGCGGTGGTCGTTGTAAGGGGCAACCGGTACGTTCCCGGCGAGATTCGAGTACGGAGTCCCCGAGAGGAACACGAAGCGTGCCCCGGCGCTCCATCGCCGGCCCAGGTCGTACGCGAGGATGGCGTTCAGAATGTGGGTGCGATCATAGTCGCTCGGCACCGTGGCGACGGCGTCTCCCCCCGTGGCCGTGACGAAATGTTCGTCGCGCGTCGATCGCGACAGCGTGTAGGACAGCCAGCCACTGAGGCGCTTCGAGAGAGGCCTCCGCAGGAGCACCTCGACCCCGTACGCGACGCCGTGGACGGGATCGTCGCTGGGACACGCGTACGGGGGCGGCGGGGGCGGGTTGTCGCCGTTCTGAGGCGGACTCGTTGGTGGCATGATCCGAATGCAATCGGTGGTGAGGTCGGTGAGGCCCGACCATTCCGACAGGAACCCGGTCGTCGTGAGCGTGAAGTCGGCGGGAAGCGTCACCTCCACACCCTCGCTGGCCTGCGCGGCCGTCTGCAACTGGGGACCCCCGAGCGCGAACCCGGGCACCGACAAGAGCATGGCGGGGATCGCTCCGACTCGCAGGGCGGGGTACTGGTGCGACAGCCCGAGGCTCGAGAGCCAGGTGACGGAGGGCGTGAGGCCCACGCGCACCGATAGCCTGGGATCGAACGCGGGGACCGTGGCGGTGGTGCCGGCGCGTGTCGACTCGAAGACGTCGGCGCGAACTCCCGGCACGATCTCCACGCGCGGAGCGACGCGCCAGACCATGTCGGCGTGCGCATCCCCGGTGAGGTTGGTCGGTGGAGGATCGGCGCTCGATGCAATCTGAGACTCCGGAAACCCGTCGGGATCCGTCGGCGCCTGTCCCTGCGCGAACCCGTAGCTTTCGAGCCGCACGTCGGCGCCGCCTCGTACCCGCACCGCGGGGGACGCCTCGGTGTCGACCTCGAGCCGCGCGGCGATGGATCGATTGGTGATGGTGGTCACCGCGGTTCCGTCGCCTGCGCCTGCGCCGCCTTGCGAGTCATAGCCGCCGGTTACTGCGACGCGCAGGTGGCCGTTGTCGAGCGCACGATCGTAGCGCAGGTCGATCCGGTGAAAGTCCGAGCCGAGCTGCTCGACGACGGGCCCCGTCTGGCCGTTCCTGGTTTCGGCAGTGCCGAGGTAATCGTGGCTCCCGAACGCGAACACGCCCAGAGTGTCTCGATCGCCCACGCGGAAGGTGCCGCGCGCCTGGTAGTCCCAGTAACCGAGCTTCACGCTCGACGTGATCGCGCCGAGGATCGGACCCGGGTACCCGTAACGGGCGGCGACGAGCACGCTCGCTCGACCGTCGTCGAGAGGAGACTCGAGCAGGGCCCCTGCATCGACGAGGCGCAAGTTTACTTCACCGTGCCTCGCTTCTGCTGGGCCGCGCGTCTGGCCGGCGATCACTGCCCCCGCGGACCCTCCGTAAGCAGCAGGGGCAGCACCCGGGTAGAAGTCGACGTGATCGATCAATGCGGGATGGATGACTCCCTCGCCGATCCCCACATGGAAGAGCAACGGCACGCGGATGCCGTCGACGAAGTATGCGTTGTCGTTCGGCGGAGCTCCGCGGATGTAAAAGAATGGCAAACCGCTCACGACTGGGGTCACGCCGGGCAACGCCTCTATGGCGCGGAACGGATCGCCAAAGGCGCCGGGCATCTCGCGGATGTCCGCGGCAACGAGGGTCGTCTTGCCGGCTTCCTGCCGCTCGCGCCGCTTGGAGTGGACGGTGACCTCGACGGGCGGCTCCGAAGTGGCCGCCGATTGCGCCGACGGCGTGGGGGCCATCGAGGTCTGCGCTGCTCCGGGCTCCGCGCCGGGCGGCGGAGGAGTGGGCTGACTCCGGAACTCCACGCGAGCGCGGATCCGTGCCGCGACCGCGGTGCTGCCCCGATGCGCCGGAGTGAACCGCCACCCGAGCACCGTGCGGCGCGCCTCCCCGGCGAACGGCTCCGCGCCCTCGGTCACCACGGCACTCGTGACCTTGCCGTCCTTGTCGACGACCAGATCGAGAAGGACGCTCGCGTCGCCGTTGCCGCCCGGAGGGTAGGCCACGGCCGTGTTGCTCTTCACTACGGGTGGAGTCGTTACCGGCGGGCTCTGGGCCAGCGCGGGTGCCGTGGCCAGCAGAAATGCAATACCAATCGTCAAGCGAAGGAACAAAGGTCGCCTCGCACGTCTTCACGCGGGGGCGTGGTTTCCTTCACGATGACCCGAACCGGCGTGCCGCCAGGAAAGTCGCGCGCGAGGCCGCGTTCAGCCCGCTGTGGCCGTCCCGTGGCTATCGAGCCAGTGAAGACACTGACGGATGGTCCCCTTCGCCAGGGCAACAGTCGTGTCGGCGGCACCGTAGTAGAGGTTGATCGTGTCGCCGTCGGCGCCAATCGTGTAGCCGCAGGGGAACGCGACCTTGCCGACGTCGCCCTGCAGCTCGTAGCCCGCCTCCGGCCCGAAGACCCACTCGTCACCGCGCGTGATGCAGACATCCGGCCTCTCGAGGTCGAAGAGCGCGAGCCCGAGACGATAAAGGGCGCCCGCCGCCGTATTTCGCACGCCGTGGTAGATCATGAGCCAACCGCGCGGTGTCTCGATGAGTGGGGGTGATAGTCCGACCTTGTTGGCGTCCCACCACCCGCCTCGGCGCGCCTGGAGCATGAGCTTGTGCCCACCCCAGTTCCGCAAATCCGGCGAGAAAGAGATCCAGACGTCCGCTCCCGAGTGGGCGACGGGACGGTGAATCAGCGCGAAATTGCCGTCGATCCGGCGTGGAAGGAGTGCCGCGTCCTTGTCGTCCGGTTGCATGATGAGGCCGCAACGCTCGAATTTCCGGAAGTCCTCCGTGAGCGCGAGGGCTACGCCTGGTCCTCCTCGGCTGAAGGCCGTGTACGCGACCGCGTACTTACCGAGCTCCTCGACGAACGTGATCCTCGGATCCTCGATGCCCCAGAGCTCCTCCGGATATTTGTCGGGCTCGCCGCACAGCGTCGGCTCCTCGTCCACGATCCATCCGTCGACGCCGTTCGGCGAACGCGCCGCGCACAGGTGTGAGTGCCCGCGGCGATCCTCGACGCGGCAGAGTAGCAACGTCGTGCCGTCGGCGAGCTTCGTGGCGCCCGCGTTGAAGACCGTGTGCGCCGGGTACGGCCAGTCCGCGGCGCTCAAAATTGGGTTCTTGTCGTACCGCTGGAACAGCGTTTCGTAACCGCGTCTTGGGAGCATGTTGTCGTGATTTCCTAATCCGCTCGAGGTGCAAGTCCGGCTGCAGGTCGACCGGGGACCCCGTGCTCGGTACCCGACTTCGATGCGGATCTTCCCGACGCGACGAAGTCCGTTACCCGATCAGCGGCGCGCATCTCAAAGAGCGCTAGCAGAAAGGCCAGGGTCGACTCTGCGCCCTGGTTCTCGTTGACGGTGGTCTCGTGGAGCCCATCGCGGCAGCCACCGGTCGTCGCGTCGTAGAGCGCCTGCTGGATCTGGTTCTGACCGAGGTACCAGCTGAAGGCGCGTCGCGCGTGTCTCGTCCAGCGTGCATCCATCGTCAAGCGGCCGGCCTCGAGGCACGCCGAAATCATCCCCGAGGCCTCGACGGGCTGCTGATCGAAGGCGGCCCTCGGCCCTCCTTTGACGTAGAACCCGTTCGAGCCGACGGGAGCAAAGTATCCTTCCCCGGAAATCTGAAGGGAAGCTAGCCACTCGAGGGACCTCAATCCGACCGCGACCATGTCTTCGCGATCCATGCGAGCTCCCGACACGAGGAGCGCATGCGACAGAACTGCGTTGCAGTACGTCAAGCGATCCTCGAACCACGGCCATTCGCGATCGCTCGCGCGGTGAAAGAGATCGAGCAACCGCTCCGCGAGCGTCTTCCGCACCGCCTGGACGCTGGTGTCGCCCTTGAACGCGCGGAGATATTCGTCGATGCCGATGAGGCTGAACGCCCAGGCTCGCGGGCTGGTGAAGGCGAGAACGGCTGGCAACGCTTCGTGAAAGAGATGGCCGGCGAGACTCTGTCGCCCAGGGTCCCCGGACCGCCCGACGACGGTTCCGAGCGCCCAGAGAGCGCGGCCGTGACTGTCTTCGGAACCGCACGCCTCGAGCCACTCGCGCGAGTACGACATGAAATTCCGGAACCGTCCGATGGGCCCGTTCCAGGCGTGCTCGACGAACGCGAGATAGCGTGACTCGAGAGCACGAACGAGCTTCCGATCCTCGATCCCTCCGTCGTCGACCAGCGCCATGACCACGAGCGCGCGGGCGTTGTCGTCGAGGCAATAACCGTCGTCGTACCGGGGCACGTTGAACGCGGCGTGCTGCAAGAGCCCGGTGTGGTCCGTCATGAGCTGCAGGTGCTCGAGATTCGTTTCCGGGAGCTCGGCGGGGCGGCTCGCGAGCGTCTTTGCTTGAAATACCGTGCGCAGCCGCTCCGCGTGCTCGTTTCTGGCGCGCTCGAAGCTACGCACGTAGCTCCGAGCCACGGCGGGCCAGAACATGTCACGCCCGTAGGCTGCCGCGCGCTCGCACAATGCACGTCGCTTTGCGTCGTTTCCGAGCAGGTCGACGACCGCGCTTGCGATCGCTCCTGGGTCTCGCCACGGAACGAGAACGCCCCGATCGTCGGCGAGGAGCTCCCGCGCATACCAGTACGGCGTGGAGATGACGGCTTTGCCCGACCCGATGGCGTACGCAAGCGTCCCCGACGTGATCTGCTCGGCCTTGAGGTACGGCGTCACGTAGATGTCGGCGGCGGAAAGGAACTCGGTCAGCTCGGCTTGGCTCACGAAGCGGTTGTAGAAGATCATGCTCGCGTCCACTCCGAGCCGCTGCGCGCGGTTCTCGAGCATGAGTCGATAGGTCTCGCCGTGCCGTTCCTTCACGTGTGGATGCGTCGCGCCGAGGACGATGTAAATCGTGTTCGGAAACCGTTCGAGGATGTGCGGGAGGGCGTCGATGACGTGCTCGATGCCCTTGTCCGGCGACAGCAAGCCGAAGGTGAGAATGACCTGCTTGCCCTCGACCCCGAGCCTGTCCTTGCTGAGAAGAGCGGACGGAAGTCGTGGGATCCCGTGCGGGATCAGGTCGATCTTCTCGCCGGGGACCCCATGCGTTTGCCGCAATAGTTCGGCGCCGTGCTCGCTCATCACGACGATCCGCTCGGACAAATCGGTGAGCTCGTCCATCGCGGCACCCTGAGCGGCGTTCGGCTCGGCAAGGATCGTATGCAACGTCGTGACGATCGGCATGCGCAGCTCGCGAAGGAGCGCGAGGACGTGGCTCCCTCCCTTGCCGCCGAAGATCCCGTATTCGTGCTGTACGGACAGGACGTCGACCGTGTTCACGTTCAGGAAATCCGCCGCTCGCCGGTAGGACCCGAGATCACTCTCCGCGATCTCGAAGCGAACCCGCGACGGATAGGCGTGGCGCCTCCCCGCATCGTTCATCGCGAGCACGAAGCAATCGATTCCCGGAACCTCCGAGCTGATCGCCTCGCTCAGATCCGTCGTGAAGGTGGCAATCCCGCACTGCCTCGGCGCGTGATTGCCGAGCATCGCGATCTTGCGGATCGCTCCACTTTCCGAGCGAATTGCTCCGGTCGTGTCGATTTGTTTTCCGAGCCGAGCGTGCCTTCAACAGAGTGCGCGCGCGGCCGGCACGCTCGACGACCGAATCACGGAGGCTGCACTATGCACTCTCGGAGACCGACGCGCAACGCGCGTCGTCCCCGCGGCTCGAGACCGGCCGGTGCGATGAAGAGATGCGGGGAGGGGGCCGCACGGCGGGGGCTGCGGCACGCGCGGCGCGATCGGCGCCGGCATCGGAACTTTCGGCGGCACTTCTGCGAGGCACAAGGCCGCGAACGCGGCGACTACACAGACCGACACGACAGGAGCGAGGAGCGCGAACTTTCGCATGATGGGATGATAGACGCGTTTCCTCTCGACGACGAGCCGGCGAGTCCCGCAGCGTCCAGCTCGGCCTGGATGGCGAGCCTCACCAGCAGAGCCTCACACCACCCGTCGGCCCCATTCGCTCGGTGTCGCTTACGAAATGGAGGCGGGACCTATCGCGACGCGTACCAGGTCCGCCAGAACGCGCACTCGGTCTTGCGGAAGTCCTGGATTATCTCGAACCCTGAATCGAACTGGAGTCTCTCGTCGTCATCGGTCGCCGTCGGCGCGAACGCGGGCCACACCGCGGGCGCATGCGAGTAGTTGGGGCTTCCGGTCTTCGCGAAGGTTGCCCAGTACGTGTTCATCGCGACACCGACTACGGCGCTGCCGCTCCCGGCATCGGGCGGCGGGAGATACGGGTCGACGCATGTCGAGACTCCTGTGGGTCCCCTCCCATGGCGCGCGCAGCGCGACATCGGGGAGGGGCGGGGCTTCGAGCCCCGGGGGTGGGCAACATAACCGCTTCGCCCGGACGCTCTCGGTGCGAATCGTTTGCCGGCGAGCTCTTTTCTCGGATGAATTCGACGGTCGTTCGCCGGATCCGGCGCTACCCTCTCGCGAAATGACCGACTCGATTTCGAGGGCTCTCCGGCGCTCCGCGCGCCTCACCCTCTGGAGCCGCGGGTCACGCGGTGATGCTCGAGCCCGGGCAGGATGACGCTCTCGAGCGCGTCGTCGAACGCGGCGCGCGCCATCGGTTCCGAGAGGAGCCCCATCGCGTGGAGCGCCTCGTCGGCGGGCCCGAGCGAAGCGAGCCAGACCTCGCGCGTCAGCGCAGCGAGCTCCGGGACGCGCTCTGCGATCATGCCGCGATCGCGCGCGGTCACGCCCTCCCACGCGAGGAGCGCCCAGCCGAGCCGCGCATGCCGGACCTCGTCTTTGACGTGCCGTTGGTTCATCGAGCGGACGCTCGGCAAGGTGATGGCGCCCTGGGAGGCGTCGAGGGCGTGCACTGCGACCGTCTCGCTGAAGCAGCCGCCGAACACGGTGCGGAGCAGCCGGTGATCGTGCTCGCTCGCGCCGTCGAAGGTGAGCGGCCGCGTGCCGCGGAGGCGCGCTCGCGGCTCGTCGTGTCCGAGGCGCACGGCCCAGCGCGCGCACCAGTCCGAGTGCACGTTCTCCTCCGCGACCGCGCTCGCCGCGAGGTCGAGGAGCGGAGCCGGCGCGCCCTCGACGCGAAGGTCCTCGAGCATGAACTCGAAACTCAGCGCCGTGGTGAGCTCGCCGTTCGCCCGCTCCTTCCAGTAGTCGCGCAGGCGAAGGCGCCGCGGCTCGGAGAGCCGCGAGACGGCGTCGTCGGTGTCGCGATCGCAGAACGCAGCCTCGATCGCGGCGTAATCGTCCGTCGCCATCGGCGCTCAGTGGATGAGGGTGACCGCGCAGCCGCAGAGGCGCACCGACCCAGAGCACGACAGGACCCTCTGCGGCTCCAAGACCACGGCGCCGCACGCGTCGCAGGCGGTCCCGCCTTCCGGCGCGTCGGTGCACCGGCAATCCACGGCGAGGGACTTGCCCTGGTACTCGGCCGCGTCGCACTCGAGCCATTGACCGCGCGCGCAGTCGGCCGCAATGCGCGGAAGGGTGGGGTCCACGGGACAGGGCCCGTCGAGCTCGAAGCGCGACGCGGCGAAATCGCAGCCCGCCGGCATGCCGGCACAGTTCCACTGCGCGGACGCGGACGCGCCGGGTCCCGGCCCGGCGTCGATCGCCCCGCCGCTCGCCGCGGCGAAGAACCCTCCGCCGGAGCCCTGCGTCCCGCCCGCGCCTGCCGTGGAGCGCACGCCCCCGGCGCCGAGCGGAGCCGCGCCGCCCGATTCACCGTCGCCGATCCCGATCGTCCCGACGGTGGTGCCGCCGCACGCGGAGAGCGAGGCACCCGCGCCAAACACGACGAGCGTATGGAAGAAGCGGGACAGATGCAGACCCCTGGCGCCGAAAATAGTATCTTACGACTCCGCCGCGATCCCGCCAAGAGGGGGCGGCACTCTCGATCGGTGACCGTCGAGCGAGGCTCCGGTTGGCGATGCCGGGGTCGGTTCCGGGAGCGGGTTCGGGGCGGGATCCGGGCGAGCGGGAGCGGGACCGCCGGAGGCGGCTCCGCTCGAGCGGGCCGTGGTTCGCCGGTTGGTTTCCGTCTCGACGCGCACGACGGTGCGTCCCGCTCCCCATCCCGAAACCGTCTCTTCTTCAAGCTCCGTTCCCGCGCCCGTCCCCGCAACCGGCCCGACTTCCAATCGAGGCTGAGCGGGGTTCCCAGGGGAACCGTAGGTCGGGTCTCGTCAGACGCGCGGGCGTCCACCAAACGATCCGGCGCGATCCCCCCGCATGGTGCTGACGGACGCCTCACACGTCGCGACGACCCGCCCCTCGGCCGCGAGGACACATCCGTCGGCCGCGATAACTGGATCACGCAGCGTGAGGACGCGTCCGTCCGCCGTGAGGACACCTCCGTCCGCCGTGATAAGTGGATCACGCGCCGTGAGGACACCTCCGTCGGCCGTGATTCCCGCTTCACACAGCGTGAGGACACCTCCGTCCGCCGTGAGAAGTGGATCACGCGCCGTTGAGGACACCTCCGTCCGCCGTGATACCCGCTTCACACAGCGTGAGGACACCTCCGTCCGCCGTGATACCCGCTTCACACAGCGTGAGGACACCTCCGTCCGCCGTGAGAAGTGGATCACGCGCCGTTGAGGACACCTCCGTCGGCCGTGATAAGTGGATCGCTCACCGTGAGGACGCCTCCGTCGGCCGTGAGGACGCGTTCTCACGGCAGTGATTCCCGCTTCACGCGCCGTGAGAACACCTCCGTCCGCCGTGATTCCCGCTTCACACAGCGTGAGGACACCTCCGTCCGCCGTGAGAAGTGGATCACGCGCCGTTGAGGACACCTCCGTCGGCCGTGATTCCCGCTTCACACAGCGTGAGGACACCTCCGTCGGCCGTGATTCCCGCTTCACACAGCGTGAGGACACCTCCGTCCGCCGTGATTCCCGCTTCACACAGCGTGAGGACACCTCCGTCGGGCGCATGGATCGATCACCAGCGGCTTCTGCCCCTTCCGTACGAGCTCCGCGGCCGTCTCGGCTTCGACGGCAAACTCCCCGGCGCCACTGCACGCATCTTCGTCGACCACCCGGACCGTGCCGACTCAGGGTAGCGAGTGCTCGAGCAGGAACTGCGCGGACAGATCAATCCCGTCGATGTCGTTGTTGGGCATGCCGAGCGGGATGAGGTTCTTCGTGAGGCAGTTGGTCGGCGACTCGACCTTCATGCCGGGGAGACAGTGCCCCATGCCTTCGACCGAGCAGAGCGTGACGCTCGAGCTCGCTGCGCACTGCGAGTACGTCTGGCAGGTTGCCTGGCCCTGCTGCAGCGTCGTCTGAGGGGAGTCGACGCAACCGTCACGGTTGGCCCATGTCGTGAAGCTGTCCTGGACGGTCAGCCCGCCGGAGAGACTGACCGTCGAGTATCCGACCAGGGGATCGGCCGTGCCGTTGATCATGTAGATGGGGATGGGCCGTGAGGGATTGCACTGATCGGGCGGGATCGTCAGCGTGCTGGCCATCGCCGCCGCAGCCGCGAAGACATCCGACATCGTGCAGGCGAGCATTTGCGAAAGCATGCCACCGTTGGAAAAGCCGGCGGTGTAGACCCGATGGGTATCCACGCAGACCTTTGACTCGACGTCCGCGAGGAGCTCCTTTGCGAACACGGTCTCGTCGCGGTGCTTCCCGAGAACGAAATTCGTGCAACAGCTGCCGACGTCCCAGCTCTGGTCGGGGCTCCGCGGGTGGACGCTGATGGCTGCGTACGAGGCCATGGTTGCGTCGATGTGCGTGAGAGAGCGCGTTTCCTCCGGGCTCGACCAGAGTGCGTGCCAGACGACCACGAGCGGAGCCCTCTTCCCGGGTACGACCGTGTTCGGCATCACGAGGACGTAGCCATACGTGAGTCCGTTCGCGCTGGTGATGGTGAACTCGTGGTCGCCGGGTGAAAGCGTTTGCGAGGGATCGCAGTCCGCTTCTCGTTGCGTCGAGCCTGCATCGACCGCGCCGATCGCGCCACCGTCGCTCGTCACGCCGCCGCTGGCTCCGGCGACGTCGCCACCCAAGCCGTTCGCAGCGCCGCTTGCCGACCCGCTCGTTCCGGCGGTGGACGTCCCTGCAGTCCCACCGCCACCCTCGCCATCGGTGAACGCGCTTCCGCCCGCGCTCGACGCGGTCGATGGCGAGCCACTCGCGGCGCTGCCGCTGCCGCAGGCGGTCGCGAGCAGCGCCGTCGATACGATGAAGGATCTGACTAGCGCGGACATGCTCACCGCGAGGACGCGAGGCGGAGCACTTCCGAGTAGCCGGGTGGCGCGCCGATGAGCCCCTTCTCGCGGAGCATGCGGTGCATCAACGGCAGCCGGTAGAAGGGGACCGCGGCCAGGAGGTGATGCTCGATGTGATAGTTCACGCGGTTCGGCGCCACCGTGAGTCGGAGGAGGAGGCCCGCGCGAGTCGTACGCGTGTTTTCGAGGACGTCGGGACTCCTCTTCACGCAGCCGTGCTCGGCGATCGACCGGATGCGCACGAACAGCGGGTGGGGCGTGAAAAAGGCGAGCACCCAGAGGCCATAGAGCCCGGCGTGGCCACACGCGGCGAGAACGCCAAGGAGAACCGCGTTCGTGAACAGCATGCCGGAGGCGTTCCGGAAGAAGGCAGCAGGATAGCTGTACAAGGTCCGTCCCGCCTGAGGCAGCCGCTCGACGTCATTGGAAACCGTCCAGCGGATCACTTCCGCGTCCATGAGCACGAACGCAGCGAGCGTCTTGAGACCGGTGATGCCCACGAGGTCCCGGACGAGCTTTCTGCGCATGGATGCCCGGGTCGTGGGGAAGCCCGCGTGGAGCGTAATGTCCGGGTCCATGTCGGTTCCGGCTTTGCCGTGGTGTCGAAGGTGGTGCGCGCGGTACTTCCCGAGGTGTTGCCAGACGGGGCGCGCACAGACGTAGTCCGTCAGTACATCGTTGAGCCACCGCGTCCGGAACAGCGTGCGGTGAGAGCCCTCGTGCTGGAGGATCGCGAGCCCGAGCTGCCTTCCGGCAATGATCGAGAGCGCCACGACGAACGTGAGCGGCCCCGGCGCCTTCGCCACGAGCACGAAGGCCAGGGCGATGAGCCCCCAGTTTCCGAGGATTGCCAGGGCGCCCCTCAGATCGGAGCGCTCGGCGAGCCTGCTGATCTCCTCCCTCGAGAGGAACTCACTGAGCTTTCGGGTCGATGCCTGTTCGGTGAACGTTGAGTCCGTCATGGTTTGCTTCCAACTGGGCGCGCCAGACGCCTGTCGGAATGGTATACGTGACGTATACGTTGCGTCAAGGGATGTCCACGCCCACCTCGTCTCGCCGCGCTGCGCCGCGCGAGATTGCCGTTTATCGACGCGGCCTTGTGCTCAGCGCCGTGGTTTCGACGGGTTCGTTTCGACATGACGGAGCTCTTGGCCGTGTGCGTCGCACGGCGGCTGGAACGTCACGTCCCGGGAGCGGCAGGACACGGCCAGTATACTGGCCGCATATCTCGGCCGCGGCGGATCGGGTAGAGTGAAACAAGTAGGGATGTCTGTCTTCGCCCGGCTCGTCGTATGCGCGGCGCTCGTGAGCGCTTGCTCCGTCTACGAGCCGTCGCTGCTGCGGGAGTCCGTGTCCGGAAGCGGCGGTGCCGCGGCGGCCGGCGGGGCTTTGGTCACGAGCGACGCGAGTGCCGGAGCCGGCGGGTTCAGCTTCACGGACGACGCGAGCGCCGGCGCCAGCCTGGGCGGGGGAGCTGGCGCCGACGGCTCTGCGTCGCGGGGTGGTTCTGATGGCGGGTTGGGCCGCCCAGACGGCGCGGTTCCGAGCTGCCACGACGGTATCGCCAACGGCGCGGAGACCGACGTGGACTGCGGAGGGACCTGTAGCCCTTGCGCGGGCGGGTCCACGTGCGCCGCAAGCGCCGACTGCGCGAGCAAGCTGTGCGTCGGAAGGGTCTGCACGAATGCGTCCTGCACCGACAGTGTCAAGAATGGTTCGGAGAGCGACGTCGACTGCGGAGGTGCCTGCGCCGCGTGCGCGACCGGGTACGCTTGCGCCACGGGCGCGGACTGCGTCAGCGAGGTGTGCAGCGGCGACATATGCCAGGTTGCTAGCTGCCGCGACGGGGTCAGGAACGGCATCGAGAGCGACGTCGACTGCGGCGGCCCCTGCAGCGCCTGCCCGGTGGGGAAAGCGTGCAGGACCGGGTCCGACTGCACGAGCGGGGCGTGCAGCGGCGACGCGTGCACGGCGCCGAGCTGCTCGGACGGCGTGAACAACGGCGCGGAGACCGACGTGGACTGCGGCGGCGGCACGTGCCCGGTCTGCGCGAACGGCAAGAGGTGCACCACCGGTGTCGACTGCACCAGCACGTTCTGCTCCGGCGGCGTCTGCACACCCCCCGGCTGCAACGACGGCGTGAAGAACGGCACCGAGACTTCCGTGGACTGCGGCGGCCCGAGCTGCGGTCCGTGCGCGGATGGCGCCACGTGCGGCACCGGAGCGGACTGCGCGAGCAAGAGTTGCGCGGCGGGTCAGTGCGTGGCCGCGACCTGCAGCGACACGATCCAGAACGGCGCAGAGACGGGGATCGACTGCGGCGGCGGCTCCTGCGGCGAGTGCGGCGTGGGCCAGGGCTGCAGCACGGGGAGCGACTGCACGAGCGGCGTCTGCACCGACAGCCAGTGCCACGCGCCGAGCTGCTCGGACAGCGTGAAGAACGGCACCGAGACTTCCGTGGACTGCGGCGGCGGCTCCTGCTCGGGCTGCGCGGCGGGGGCCTCCTGCGTCACGCCGGGGGACTGTCTGAGCAACGTGTGCACGAGCAATCTCTGCCAGGCCGCGACCTGCTCGGACGGCGTGAAGAACGGGGCCGAGACTGGAATCGACTGCGGCGGGACCTGCCTTCCCTGCGGGTTCCGCAAGACGTTGACGATCCAGGGTGCCCAGGTCACGGCCAGTCTCGTCGACTTCCCGGTCCTCGTCTCGGTAGCGGACGCTCAGTTCGGGGCGGCGGCACGCACCGATGGCACCGACATCGTGTTCCGCGATGACTCCGGCACCGTGCTCGATCTCGAGGTCGAGTCTTTCACTTCGGCGACGGGACGCCTCACCGCCTGGGTACGGTTGCCCCTCGTCTCCGCGGGGACCAACACGGTCTTCTACATGTACTACGGCGATACGGCCAACCACTGGAACGCCGCCTCCGGCTACAACCCGACCGGCGTCTGGAGCAACGGATACACGAGAGTCTGGCATATGCAGAACGTGGCCGCCCTCACGGACTCCACGGGGGCCGGCAACGCCACCAACAACGGCGCCGCGAACACCACCGGCCTCATCGGCGGCGCGGCCTACTTCGACGGGACCGACAGCATGTACGCGTCCCACGCCGCGATCGACGGAGCCAGCTTCACCGTGTCCGTATGGCTGAAGCGGGCCGATACCGACGTCGATCGATGCGTGCTCACCCAAGGCCGCATCTCCACCGCGCCCGGTACGCGCCAGCTATTCCACTTGTGTTACGAACAAGATCCGAGCCCAGCCATCAACAATCATTTCAGATTCGGCTTCTGGAGCGACGATCTCCTTTCCACCAATGCGTATACCGACACCACGAACTACGAATACTGGGTCGGCACGTATGACGTTTCCAGCAACGCGAGGGCGCTCTACAGAAACGGAGCGTCGGAAGGCAGCGGCACCAGCGGCGGGAGCCTGAGCACAGGGAGCGACCCGCTCGAGTTCGGTCGTAGGGTGTACTGGTGGGACTACACGTGGAAGGGCAACCTCGACGAGATCCGCTTCTCCAGCGTTCCCCGCCCCGGGAACTGGATCGCGGCCGAGTATGCGAACGAGCGCGCAGGCTCGACGTTCCTGACGGTCGGCGCGCAAGAAGCGCTGTAGACGCGTCCGGTTCCGGCGCGTTCACTTTGTCCAGGGCTCCTCGCGCGCCAGCTTCGAGGGGGAAAAGGACGAATCACGCTTTCTCTCTCGTGAACCACGATCGCGTGATCATGCGTAGAACGCTCGCCGTCTGTCGGGCCGGCGCGCCACGAGTGTCGTGCCCGAACCGCGAACAAGCCTGGGTTCGCGTAAGTTCCGGGAATCACGGTATATTGTGGCATCGTTATCCCGTACCCCTATCGCGAAGACCTCGTGATAGAAGGATGGGTGGAGGTGGTGCCGTGGGGACGTCCATGGGGCGGATCGGGTTGCTCTTGCTCGGTGGGGTCGTCGTGGCGGGGGCCATGGGCGGCTTCATCGGGTACATGGACTACACGCACCGACACGTACCGCCGGTCGTGCCGCCGCCCGCGCACGGGCGGGTTCCACCGCCGCCCGGAAAGGTGGAACGGGGGCTCGCGCTCGCGAAGTCGACGAAGGAGATGCGCCGCACGCTCGACGACGCTTACCGTCTCGGCCCGGACGCGCGCTTCGTCAGCGCGCTCACGGACGTGGAGCGGCTGCTAACCGGTTCGTCAGGCCCGGACCCGAAGGCGGTATTCACGGGAACCGAGTGGCGGATCACCCGCGGCGCGACGGTCATCGGCGCACTGCCGGAGCTGGCGGATCTGCCCGACGCGCTCGCGATGCTCGACGCGCGCATCACCGAGCTCGCACCACCGGGCAAGCCGTTTTCGGCAAAGAAGGCGGATCGAGCCGCCGACGCTTCGACGGACGAGCCGCTCGTCGAACTGGACTCGGCCCTCGCGCAGTTGCCATCGCTCGACGCGCAATGGCGAGCGGGTGCGCCGGATGCAGCGACCGTTCTGTCGACGTGGCGCGCGCTGCTCTCCATCGCCGTGGAGACGCCGGACTTGCTCGGTGTCGGCGACGGCATCGGCTCGAACGCGCTCGCGGTGCTGGCACTGGCGCGTCGTTCGGGCGTGACCTCGGGCTCGACGGAAGCGCTCTTCGCGGACGCGCTCGGTTATGGCGCCGCCGCTAAGCAAGTCGCCGCGACCCTTCCGGATGGCGACGCAGTGAGGGCGTTCATCGAGCAAAACGACGAGGTTCTTTCCAGGGCGGCCAGCGCGAGCGGGTCCTTCACTGCTCGCTACCTGTGGCTCCGGCGGCTGGTGTGGCGGGACGAACATCGCGCCGAGCAGACGTGGCGCGCGAAGCAATTCGCCGGACAGGAAGCGGCGCTCTGGATGCTCGCGACACGTCTCCGCGGATTCGATTTCGGCGATCGATCCATGCTGGGCAGTGCGGGACCTCCGCTGATCGTTCTTGCGACGGCGATCGCCGCAGGTCAGGTGACCCCGGCCACGGTGAAGCCGGACCCGAGCATCGAGCTTGCCGCGCTCCGCGCCGGAACCACGCTCGGTTTGCTCCCCGGAAGCATCCCGGCGCGCTTCGACGATGCGCTCGGCAAGCTCGTCGCATCGTACGGGAAGGATTCACGCCTGGGCAGCGCCGTTCACTCGGCCTGCCTTCAATCGCTGATGTACTCCGCGTTCGGCGACGCCGCGTTCTTCGCCGCCGATCAGCTCGGCTCCGCGCCGGCAGCGCATCGGCTCGCGGAGAGTCTCGGCGAGAGCTCGTCGCCCGCGTTCAAGGCATTCCGGCGGTGGCTCGAAGTGATCACCCAGGCGATGACGCGCGACGTCGGTGTGGGTACCGTGACGGCAGCCGTCGACGGGATCCGACCGCTCGGTGACGGCGCGCTGCGGAGGCTCTACGACTCGGTGAACGAGACCGCGGACTGGGACGATCCGCGCTACGCGACGGTGGCGAAGCGCTTCGCCGCCAGGTACGACGCTCGGCCGGCGGATCGGTACGCATTCGGCAACGTCGTCTACGGTCTGCGCGACCCTGTCCTCTACGAGAAGTACTACACGAGCGCGCTGGCAGCCGATCCGGGGCGATACGCGGCAACCGAGCTGTGGTGGGCTCGCGCCGTCGACGACACGGCGAAACTCCGAAAGTGGATCGCCTCCCCGCTCCTGCGATCCGACGCGCGGGGCGACGCCATCGAGTACCTGGAGAAGAAGGGTGCGTTGACACACGCGGAAGCGGAGGCGGCGTTTGCTCGCTCGCTCGATCCTTCGCGCGACGACTGGAGCGACCGCCACGCATTCGTCAAGTACCTCGACGACCACAAGGAATACGAGGAGGCCCGCAAGGTCATCGACGACTGGGTCCGCGGCCGCCAGGTAGACTCCGGGTTTCACGCCATCTACGCCGACGTCGCGCGGTCGTGGTCCTTCTACAAGGAGGGGCTTTATGCGGAATCGTGGAAGGCAGTCGAGCCTTCCGTGGGAAGCATGGCAGCGGGCCCGCTCGAGCGCGGCGCGCTCGCGCTCGCCCGACTCGGGAAAGGCGATCGCGCGATCGACCTGGCGCGGAGCGCGGTGACCCGTTATCCGCAGGCTGCCGTGAACGCGATCGTGCTCGCGGAGGTGTACTGGATCCTCGGCAGGGATGCCGACGCGGGGATCGCGCTCCGCGACTGCCCGATGCTCGAGAACCTGAATGTCCGGGTGGAGGTCGGCAAGCGGATGATGGACGCTCTCTCCGCGCAACCCGACTCCCGTGTGATCGAAGCGATCGACCGCACCGATGTGCCGAGCGCGGACCGCTGCGATTTGATGGACGCCGTGCACGACGCGGGCAACGATCGGCTCGCGTTCCAGGTCGCCGAGAAGCTCCTTTCCGAGCGGCCCGGTCGCCCGATGCGCCTCCTCATCAGTGGTTACGAATTTCTCCGCGCCCTCAAGGGCGAAGTCGAAGCGACCGCGTGGATCGACCGCGGCCTCGGCGCGAACGACCGACTGCGGATGACGATGGCTAGCTGGGCGTACGACCACGGGGACGATTCGCTCCTCTGGACGGTGGCGCCGCGGGTAACGCCACCCGGCGACGAGGGCGAATTCCTCTGGCTCATGCGCGCTGCCGCGAGCGTCCGTTCACGGGACCCGGATCCGCAGCACCTCGCGCAGATGAAGGCCTACTTCTCGCACTCCTCCGGGTACGCCGCGAAGGTGGGCCGACGGTTGCTCGGCATGACGACCGACGAAGACGTCCTCTCGAGTCTCGCGAACGTGCATCGGGAGTGCGAGGCCGGCTACTACCTTGGCCTCGTCGCCGAATCCGAGGGTCGTCTGGTGGACGCCGTGACCTGGTACCGCGCGTCGGTCGAGACTGCGTCGAAAGCCGACGCCGAGTACCGCTGGGCCTCCCTGCGGCTTCGTGCGCTGACCGGCGTCACGACGCTCGCCCGGCGCGAGGCCGACCTGAAGGCGGCGAGCGCCGCGTCGGCGACGGGGCGCAACGTAGCCCGGACGACTTTGCCGGAGGTGCGCAAGCCGTAGCCGACGCCACACCGGGCGGAGAGGCCGGACCTCAGGGGCCGACCCGGTCGCGACGACAGCGGTGAGCAAGACCCCTGGCACGAGGCCATCGAGAACGGCGTGGCCGACTTGAATGAGGTCACGCTTGCCCTCCCCGGCCCGAGCCGCTCCATCAGGTAGCCATGTAGCTCGAAGAGGGCCACCGTGGCAGCCACCCACCGGAGAGTGGCCACGCTCCGATCGTTGGCTTGGGCGGCTGGCGTCTTCTCGTTGCCGATCTCTGGATCGCCGGCACGACCGGCACGCTCTCCGTCTACCGGGGCTCGCCCACGGCCGCGTCCGGAACGAGCGTGATCTCGACGAGCGGCCGCCCCGCTGGCCTCGCCATCGATACGACCGCCTCGAAGGTGTACTGGGTCAACGGCAGCCTGATCCCCCAGGCGGTGCAGCGCGCCGGCTTCGACGGCACCGGCCTCGAGACGCTGTCCGCGACGGAGGGAACCGGCTCGAACACGCAGATCGGCGGCATCGCCGTCGACCCCGGCAACGCTCTCTACTGGTACGCGGCCGGCGTCGGCATCCGCCGGGTCTCCCTCGCCTCGGCGAACACCAGCGGTACCGGGCAGCTCATCGTGCCCGGGGTGGCGTCCTCCCAGATCGCCGTCGCGGGCGGCAAGCTCTACTACAACGATGCGCTCTCGTCGTCGCTCTATCGCAGCGAGCTCGACGGCACGAACGCGCAGGTGGTCGTGCCCCACCTGGTTGACGATTTCGCCGTCGATTACATAGGCAATCACATCTACTGGCTCAGGTGGTTCGACTTCGCCTCCCTGAACCTCTTTCGCACGAACCTCGATGGCTCCGGGCAGCAGATCGCGGCGTCAGGCTCTCAGTTCACGGACGACTTCAACCTCGCCGGGTTCGTGGTCGATCCGTGGCAGAAGACGATCCTGATCGCATCCTCCGACTACGTGCAGACGGTGCCGGACGGCAACCTGACGGCTCGCGCAAAACTCACCGCCTGGGCGACCAACGTCGGCGGCATCGCCCTCAGTGGGTGCGCCACACCTTGAACGCGACCCCGCCGTCGCGGGCGGTGTGGTTCACGGGCAGGCGACGCGCGACCATCTGGGGGCCTTGTTCGGATCCGTCTCTACGACGACCAATGACGACCCGGCCGCCGTCATGGCGCGGTAGGTAGAGGCGAGCGGGACCGTAACCGGCGGAGCACCAGGGTCCACCTTCATGGCGGAGTTCAGCCGCAGGATGCGGGTCGCCGTCGCGTCGCTCACGGCAACGGCCGCGGCGACATCGACGGCCGCGAAGCCCACCGGGAGCGAGCTGTCGACATTGATGGGGGAGCCGATCTGGGTTGCCCCCGGCGGCATCAACGCCACCTGAGTGCCAACCTGCGTGCCATCGGTGCACCCGAACGCGACCCCGATCCCGTTGCGCAACAGCGCGCCCGTGACCCGGACAGTGGCGTCCACGCACCAGGGGAACGGCGTGGGCGCCGTCGTGACGCCGCCGGGGCTCAGCGGGGCAACATAGATGGTCCCCGGCGACGTGCTCGGGTCTACCCAGACCGCCCCTCCGGCGGCCGGGTCGGTCGGGATGAGGGCGCCGGTTCCGGCAAACTGCGCGAGCTCAGCGTACTGGGCCACGGTCCCGTTGGGCAGGGGCTCGAGGATCGCACCGACGACCCGGACGAACTCCACTCCGCCTACCAAAGCGCCGGCCGCGGCGACGTAGGCGCCCTGCAGCGATGCCAGCGCGTACACGCCGGTGACCGAGACTCCGCTGGCGAGCGTCACTGGACCCCACCCGGAGGCAACGCCGGTGGTCGGATCGACGGACCCGAACCAGATGGGGCAGGTGCCCGCCGGCGTGCACGCCGGATCGGCTCCCTCGGCGAGCACCGCGAGCCTTCCTTGACCCGGAGCGATGGCCACCGAGCCGACGGTGGTCGGCATGGTGAGCGTGATGATTTCCGGCGGCCCGGTGCCCGAAGGAAACGTCGCGACGTCAATCGTGGTCGGCGTGCCTCCGGTCCCGGACCCCGAGCCCACCGCCTGCGCAAAGTACGCATATTGTCCGTCCGTCGCGGCGGCGATCGGGCCCGCCGGGACGCCCGTGAGCTGGAGCGGCCCCGTGCTCACCGTCCAGGCGAATCCTTCGTCGACCGAGCCGTCTCCGTTGTCGTCGATGAAGTTACACGTTTCGACGCCGCTGCCCGCCCCGGCGACACCGCCGAAGCCCCCGACGCCGCCGAAGCCCCCGACGCCCGTCGCGCCTCCCGCGCCGCCGACACCGACGGAAGGTCCGCACGACTGGGCACACAAAGTCGGAATCTCCGGCACACTGGACGATGTCCTGGGCACCCGGCAGCGTGCTCGCCGGGCACTGTCCGCTACACGCTGCGGGATTCACGCAGCCCAGTCCGTGAAGGCATGAGCCAAGCATCTCGCATTCGGTCGGGTCCGACGCCGCGGTGCACGCAGTGAGACCAGAAGCACATCGGCTACAAACGCAGGACGCACACGAGTCCCATCCGCCGGCGGCGCGGCACTGGGCCACCGTCGGCGAAAAGCAAACCCCACTGCAAGCTCTGCCCTGCTGGACGCAATCCGAAAGCTCCCCGAGAAAGCCGTACGGCCTGAAAATCCGGACACGCACTGCCGCAACTGTCGGCCGATGTGCACGCGCTGTCGAGGACACACCGAGTCGCCGCGGCGCAGTCGGCGCCCGCCGCTTCACAGTCCTGGAGGGCCTTGCCGCAGCTGTTGCACATGCAGTTCATGCAGGCGCCCGCGTCGCTGCCACACGTGCTCGGCGTCCCGCCGCGAGCCGACGCATCTGCGCCGCCCTGACCGCCGGCGCCTCCGCTCGACGGAGTACCCCCTGCGCCGGCTCCGCCGTCGAGCGTCGTGGTGCGAAGCTTGCGATCCTGGATGCCGAGAATGACCGAGCAGCCGGTGATGGCAGCGAACAGCACCGGAGCGAACCCTCGAGTGTACGGAAGTCGCTTCACGACACTTCCAGGGTACGCCGGTTTCCGCTTCGCGTCTCCGGCGGTCGAACCGCGGGATAACACGGTCTCCACGTCCGGCATGGGAACCTGGGCGCCGGCATCCGCTGGAGACTCGAGTTCGAGTGACGCCGCTGGCGGTGCCCCCGCCGGCGGACTACGGCGGCACCACGCGACACGGCGAGCCCGCCCCCATGTCGCAGATGTAGCCGGTCTCCACCTGGCACGCGGAAGAGCAGCCGTCCCCGGAGCTGTTGTTGCCGTCGTCGCATGCCTCACCGGGCTGGAGGATGCTGTCGCCGCAGCGCGGACCGAGCGTGCAGTTCGGGTTGCATTGCCCGTACGAGCCCGTGTTGGCGGCCGCGCCGTTGTCGCATTGCTCGGGGGGCTCGATGACGCCGTCGCCGCACTTCAGCGTGCAGTGCGTGGTGCACAGGCTCGTGGCGCTTCCGTTGTTGGCGCCGTCGTCGCAGGCCTCCCCGGACTCGACGATGCCGTTGCCGCAGACCGCCGTGCAGGACACGCAGGACCCGCTCTGCGGAGCAGCATTGGTAGGCCGCGTACGCGAGCGAGCACTGGGCGTCGCTCGAGCAGCTCGCGCACGCTCCGGACTCGCAGAGCCCGTACTTGTTTGCCCCGGACGAGCACGTGAGGCCGGTGCAGCCCGTCGATGGGCATGTTTCGCAGGCCCCCGCCGGCGAGCAGCAGCCTAGCGCGGCGCCGTAGTAGCCCTCGCATTGGGTGTTCGGTTGATTGGTGCCGGCGCCGCACCCGGTGCACACTCCCCCGATGCACATGCCGGAACCGATGCCCGGCAAGGTGCACGTGTTGCCGGTGCACCCCGTGCCGCTTGCGCCACCCGTCCCGCCCGCGCCTCCCGCGCCGCTCGCGCCGCAGCAGCCGTTCGCGCAGCACTCATAGTAGGCGGGACCCCACGCCTTCTTGCAGCTCGCGTCGTCCGTTACCGGCGTGCAGTGCTGGCAAGCACCCGCGACGCAGAACCCCGGCTCGTCCAGGGCGTCGTAGCAGGGCGCGCCGTCGCCGTTCGTGCCGCACGCTACGTTGCCGGAGCATACGCCGAGGCACTGCGTGGACATCATGCACCCCGCGAGATCGCTGGCGAGGCCCGCCGGGCCATCGGCGCTGACGATCGCGGCACAGGGGCTGGTGGCGGCCGTACAGTTACCGGTCGAGACGCACTTCGTCGAGGCCATGCAGGCGACCATGGCTTCGCAATTCATCCCCGCCGGAACGCCAGCGCCGACACATATAAGGAAGTCGGGTGCGTCGCAGTTCGCGCAAAGGCACGACCAGCAGCGATCGTTCGGCACGTTCGACGAGCAGGTTCCGACGCCTCCGCTTCCCCCGCTTCCCGTCACGCCGCCGGTGCCCGCCTGGCCGTTCCAGCAGGGTGATGGACATTCGCTGTACGCGCAGTTGAGCAGTTCGCTCTCGACGGTGTCCGAGATTCCCGCCGAGCTAGCGGTGGGCTCGCACGTCGAGGTGCAACTCGCCGGCTCCTGACAACCGGTCCGTTCCACGCAGTCGAGGAGCGAACCGCAGTCCGACTGGCCGCATGCCGTGACGACGTCCGTAGGGCACTGGTTGCAGAGACACTGCGCGCACGCCGCAGCCACCATCGGTGCGAGCTTGTCCTCACACGCGCCCGCGGCTCCGCCGGTGCCGGGCACTCCGCCGCTGCCGAACGCTGCGCCGGTGCCAGGCACTCCGCCGCCGCCGAACGCTGCGCCGGTGCCGGGCACTCCGCCGCCGCCGAACGCTGCGCCGGTGCCGGGCACTCCGCCGTTGCTGGACACTCCGCCGGTCGAGCTCGTCGTTCCCCCCGTGCCGAGGCCGCCATCGGTGGAAGGGCGCAGCTTGCGATCTTGAATGTCGAGGAGCGTCGTGCAGGCCGCCACCCCCGCCAGGCAAGCGCCGAAGGCGAACAACGCCCGCGCCGCTCGCATTCAGAAGCGGCTCCCGACTCGGAGCATTCCGTCGCTCGGCCCTACGCAGGCCTGCCCCGGCTCCAGAACCGCCATAAGCCGAAGAGCATACGCGAGCGGCCGCTTCATGGCGAGAGGCGCCTGGGGGTTTCCGAGCCCGCTCGGACTCGAGGCGCGTCCGCGAGCTCGTACACATCGCCTCCCCCCGTCCTCCTTACGGGGAGTGCTCGAGATTGCCCGGAAAGCCGGGCGCGCTCCGGTGGGAACCTTCAATCGTCGGACGTGTCCCCCTACCAAACGACCGTCACCCGTCCGCTCGCTGCCACCCGGCGATCTGGCGAGACGAGCGGCACGCCGTGCGCGACGGCGGTGCCGGCTATGAGCCGATCGAAGGGATCTCGAAGGGCCGGGAGCGCGCGTGCCTCGCACACGACGCCGAGGTCGAGCGGAAGGATACGCAGCCCCGCGCTCTGCTCGAGCAAGCCGCACCACTCGTCGAATGGAAGCCGGAGCTTGAGGCGCCAGCGCTCCTCGAGCTGCGCGACCTCGAAGAGGCAAACCGACGGAATACCCAGCATGGCTCCCGTCCGCGCGGCTCGCCTCACGAGTCGCTGCGCTTCGAGCCCGAGGCTCCGTTCGGAGCCCGTGGCGATCGCGACGAGCGGGGCCGTGTCGAGCACGGCGCGGAGCTCAGGCACGGCGCTTCGCCCGCGGCCGCCGGTGCCGAGAGGCGCGCTGCTCGAGAGCCGCGCCCGCTTCCTTCCGGAGCGCGCGGAGCTCGCGCGTCAGATTTCGGAACGAGCCGTCCAGTTCGGCGGTGCCGCGCAGGGCAGCCAGCGGGATTCCGCTGGGACTCGACGCGTCCCGCGGAGGTCGGTCGAAGGATCTCGAACGAAGAATCGAACACACCTCGAACACACCTCGAACGAAGGTCGAACACACCTCGAACGAAGGTCGAACGACCGCGAGTCGACCCAGGACGGAATTCGCGCATCGCTCGGCATTTGGCTACATTATCACACCGCTCATGCCCTTCATGCTGCAATCCGAACGCGGCGCACGACCTCGCTCCTGCGGCGTGATGTCGCACGCGGCACTTCCGACCAACCGCCACCCCCCGCGCGGCTCACGTGACAGACGGAGCAGTCATGAAGCGGGACGACGAATGGATCAGGCTGCCGGGATTGTTTCTGTGGTCGGAAGTGTGCGAGCTCTTCGACGCAGAGAGCAAGGACTGGCGGTTCGTGGCAAAAGCGCACTCGGCAAGCGCAGGGGAAGAGCCTCTCTACGTGGTCCTGATGGCGTCACCACGTGACGGCGAGCGACGAGCGCGAAGCCCAAACCGGCCCTCACCGGGAGGCGAACACCGGCGATGACAAGCCGAGAAAGGACGCGCGACCCGTTGACGCACGCGTTGCCTCGCGGAACAGGAAGAGCGACATCGTGACGCACGCGGCGACGGCACCGCGCGTGTTACGTGCTGCCTTTCAAACCGGCGTCGAGTTCGTCAACGTCATTCCTGACGCGCTCAATCACGGCGACCCGTTGACGCTCCCGGCGCCCCTCCAGGCAGGGGCGATGACCTGGGGTTGGCTCTACGGTATCAAGTTCATGAAGGCCGAGCTCGGCGCGACGGGAACACCGGCGGGAGACGCCGAGCCGGGACTCGGGCTTCTGCACGTGGGGAGCACCGGCTGCGCGAACGCGGCGGACGGCGGCTCGGACGATTTCTTCTCGCCACCCAAGGTCACCTGCACGATCCCGAATCGCAACCTCGTGAAGCTCACCGGGTTCGATTCCGGCGCAAACATCATCGTCGCCGACATCGGCGCGATCTTCACCGCGACGGACCTGTCGGTGAACAACCGGTCAGAGAACACCGAGCGCTCTACGGGCTCGCCCTCACCGTCACTTCGCTCTGTCGATCTTCTTTTTTTCTCCGGGGCTGGGGCTTCGAGATCGTAGAAGACGTCCCTCCCGCCGCGCTCGCACGCGACGACGCCCGTGAGCGGGCGCGAGCCCCCGTCGTCCGTCGCGGGCCCCGCGCGCCATGGTTCGCGTGACCGATCCGCGCTACCGTTCGAGCATGACCGCGGAACGTGCAGCCAGGGTGCCGCCCCGCATTCGGCGCGCGATCACCGAGTTCCGGCGGCTCGTCGAAGAGCGGTTCGGCGCGCGCGTCCACGATGTCCGCTTGTTCGGATCCTACGCACGGGGAGACTGGGGACCGGATTCGGACGCGGACGTGCTCGTCGTCGTGGACGGCCTCGTTCGCGCGGAGCAGACCGAGATTTTCGGAATCGCGGCGGACCTCTTCCTCGTTCACCTGGTCCGCATCTCGCCATTCGCCGTCTCCAGGGAGGACTACGAGCACATGGTTCGCGGCCGTCTCCTCATCACACGTGAAATCGAGCGCGACGGAGTCGCGCCGTGAACCAGATCAACCCCGACGACGGCGTGAAGCTCGAGATCGAAAAGGGCGCCGAAGCCTTGCGCGCGGCCCGGTTATGCCTGGACGCTTCGCTCTGGAACGACGCGGTCAGCCGGGCGTACTACGCTGCGTTTCACCACATCACCGCGTTGCTGCTCTCGGAGGGCGTCGAAGCGCGGACGCACGGCGGCGTGCATGATCTCCTCTACCTGCACTTCGTGAAAACGGGGCGTTTCCCCGCGGGCGAAGCGAAGCTCTTCTCGGCGCTCCAGAAGTTCCGTGAACAAGCGGATTACGCCCGGACCATCCGGTTCGACGAAGCCGGCGCGCGCGAGGAAGTGGAGCGCGCGCGGCAAATCAGCGACGCGGCCCTTTCGGCGATGCGCACGAGCGGGCTCGCGTAACGCCGCATCGAGCGCCGCCCACACCGGGCGGGTTTCTCGCCGCTACAGCGTGAGCCGGGCGCTTCGACGATGATATCCACGTCGGCGGTCGCTCGCGTCGGCGCCCAGATCCCTCGCGCGATGCCCCCGATGAGGCACGCGCGCACGCCGAGACGCGGCTCAATCGCCGCAACCGCGGCGAGCAACCGGCCGACGGCGTCATCCACGGCGACGTCCCGAGTTCTTGGCGGCGCTCGAGGAACGAAAGGCTACACGGATTCCGAGCGGGTTCCCCGATTCGGCGGGAGCGGTCGCCTCACCCCGATACGAAGCGCCGCATGCGGCCTCGTGTGGATAACTCGCCGCCTGCAGTCCTTGCACCTGTGGCGCAAAGACAGCATCGCTCGGAGAATCACGCGGCTTGGGCGACGAGTCTTCCGGCGAACTGCCGCTGCCGAGTCCCGTCGGAGCTACCCCAGTTCGCTGGCTCGTAGCTTGCTTAGGGGACTCCTCCAAGTCCGCAAGCCACGGAGGTACCCGTATGAAAACCGAAAAGCTCATGACTCGCGATGTCTGCACGTGCTCACAGGAAGACTCCTTGGAGGACGCTGCCCGTGTGATGTGGGACTCGGACGTCGGGTGCTTGGTGGTAACGGACGGAGAGCGGAGGCCAATCGGGATGATCACCGATCGCGACATCGCCATGGCCGCCTACACGCAGGGGGTGCCACTGCGTGACGCCTCGGTGGGGAGCGCCATGGCCCGCGAGGTAGTGACCTGCTCCTCCAGTACCTCGTTGAACACCGTCGAGAACAAGATGCGGACCGCCCAGATCCGTCGAGTCCCCGTCATTGATTCGGACGGGAAGCTCATCGGCATCGTGGCGCTCGGTGACATTGCCCGGAGCGCCCAGTCGACCCCATTGCATGGGACCGAGATCCCGGGCGTCGCAAAGACGCTGGCAGGCATCACCGAACGGCGCTGGGCCGAAGCTCGGGTGGCGGAGTGATGCGGCCGACGCCGGTAGAGGTCCCCCGCGTGCGTTTGGTCGTCGTGGAAGACGGTGCGTGCGGGTTCGATTCCTACGTGAGCCCCGACGAGTGCGAAGAGACAATCGTCGTCGTGCAATGTGGCGGGGAACTCCCGAAAATGCTCTTCGCGGGTTGACCCCGATGGCCTACGTTGATCACCCGTCGCGTCGGCGGAAGCAGGTAGGCATGGTTCAGCCCAGACTCGTCTCTTGAAGGACACTGCGGACGTCGCGTCCTCGTTCCCCATCATAGGTGTGGGGGCCTCGGCAGGCGGGCTCGCTCCCACGACGGAGCTCGTCCGCGAGCTCCGCGCGGCGCCGGGGATTGCGCTCGTGATCATCCACCATCTCGATCCGACACACGACAGTGGCCTGGTCGAAATCCTCTCGCGGGTCACCGTGCTGCCGGTGCTCGGCGCGGCCGACGGAGCTCGCGTCGAGCCCAACCACGTCTACGTGATGCCGCCGAACGCGGGGCTGCTCATCAATCGAGGGGTCTTGAAGCTCGTGCCGCGGATCGAGGAGCGCGGCCTTCACCTCCCCATCAATCGGTTCTTCGAGTCCCTCGCAGTCGATCGCGATCATCTTGCCGGAGGTGTCGTGCTCAGCGGCAGCGGCTTCGACGGAACCGAGGGCATCAAAGCCATCAAGCGCGAGGGCGGAATCACGCTCGCGCAGGACGCGACGGCCCAGTACGGCAGCATGCCGGAGAGCGCGATCGCGACCGGGTGCGTCGACTTCATCCTGCCGCCTGGGGGTCTTGCCCGTGAGCTCGGACGCCTGGGTACGGAGGCGCACTCCCTCCGGGCAGTGCCGGCGTCCGGCGCCGACGAGCGCGACTACCTGCGGGTCCTTTCGGCGATGCGGAAGGCGACTGGCGTCGACTTCGCGAGCTACAAGCCAACGACGATAAGGCGGCGCCTCGAGCGGCGTCTCTTCTTCCACGGCATCTCGGATCTCCCCGCCTATCTCGACCTCCTCGAGCGCGATCCAGCCGAGCTCGCGACACTCTGCGAGGAAGCGCTCATCCACGTGACCGGCTTCTTCCGCGATCCGGACGCCGTCGAAGCACTCCGCACGCTGGTCTTTCCGAAATTGTGCGAGGGCCGGCCCCGCGACGCTGCGATCCGCGTCTGGGTCCCCGGTTGCTCGACGGGCGAGGAGGTCTACTCGATCGCCATTTGCCTGCGCGAATTCCTGGGCGAAGCGCGCCGCGAGCTGCCGATCAAGATCTTCGGAACGGACCTGAGCTCCGCGGTCATCGAGAAGGCGCGCGCGGGCAGCTTTCCCCCGAGCATCGAGGGTGAGGTCTCCGAGGAGCGCCTGCAGCGCTTCTTCTCCAAGACCGAGGGGGGCTATCAGGTTCGACGCGACCTGCGAGATCTCTGCGTCTTCGCGAAACACGACGTCGCGCGGGATCCACCCTTCGCCGCGATGGATCTGATCAGCTGCCGGAACCTGATGATTTACCTCGGGCCGGAGCTCCAGGATCGCGTCATTGCGCTGCTGCACTACGCCCTGAAGGAACCGGGGTTCCTTCTCCTCGGCACCGCGGAGACCGCGCGCGCCTTCCCGGGATTTGCCGTCGTGGACGGCAAGAACAAGATCTACGTGCGCACGTCGGCGGCGCCTCGCCTGGCATTCGATTTCACGGCGCCCCGCCCCATCGTCGACCGGCCGGTCTCTGGTCCTGGGGCGTCGGACTCCTCCGTTTCCGTCGCCGCGTCCAGGCTGCCCGGTCCCGCCGACGTTCACCGTGAGGCCGATCGGCTCGTGCTGGCGGAGTTTGCACCGCCGGGCGTCGTCGTGAACGATGACCTGGCCGTCGTTCAGTTTCGGGGACACACGGGCGCCTTCCTCGAGCACGCTCCCGGAGTGGCGACCCTGGATCTCCTTCGCACGGCGCGCGAGGAGCTGCGGCTCCCGCTCCGGCGCGCGATCGACCACGCTCGATCCACCGAGAGTCCCACCCGGGAGACGGGGATCGCGCTACTCGTCGGCGACAAGCGCCGCATCGTCGCGCTCGAGATCATCCCGTTCTCGGTCCGCGGGGCGCGGCAGGGATTCTTTCTCGTGCTGTTCCAGGACGTCACCCCCAACGACGAGGCCGGAGGGGTGAGCGCGGAGCGACCCGTCGCAAGCCCTGCCGGGAAGCCCGAAGGCGCGCTCGAGCACGAACTCTCGTCGACGCGCCAGTACCTCGAGTCGGTCATCGAGCAGCTCGAGGCAGCGAACGAAGAGCTCAAGGCGGCCAACGAGGAGATCGTGTCGAGCAACGAGGAGCTTCGGAGCACGAACGAGGAGCTTCAGAGCGCCAAGGAGGAGCTCCAGGCGACCAACGAGGAGCTCCGGACGGTCAACGACGAGATGCGCGACCGGAGCGCCGAAGCAACCCGCCTCAGCGACGACCTCTTCAACGTGCTCATGAGCATCGACATCCCCATCCTGCTCGTCGGGCGGGACTTGCGCTTGCGGAGATTCACGCCGGCGGCAGGCGGGGTGTTCGGCTTGAACCCCGCCGACCTGGATCGTCCGGTGAAAGACGTCCCGCGAGTCGTGGCCGCGGTCCCGTCGCTCATGCCGACGATCGCGAAGGTGCTTTCGGACTTCCAGCCGGTGGTTCTGGCGTTTCCGGACGAATCCGGCCGGGCCTACGATCTCTCCGTGCGTCCCTATGTGACGCTCGACGGCCGGGTCGACGGGGTGGTGGTCGTCGCGCGCGACGTGGACAGCGAGCGGAAGGCCGCGGCACGAGTCCAAGCCGCGCGAGCCTACGCGGAGAGCGTCGTCGAGACCATTCGCGAGGGGCTCGTCGTCATCGATCGGGAGCTCCGCGTCACCTCGGCGAATAGGTCCTTTCTGCAAATGTTCCGCTTCTCGTATCCCGAGATTCGAGGGCCGGCGTCTCGATGCACTCGGGCACTCCGAGCTGTCCGCGGCGTCGCTGGGGGAGCGACTCGGAGGGCTGGGCGCGGACGAGACCGTCGATGCCTACCGCGTCGAGCAGCGGGACGCATCGGGAGACCCGGCGACGTTCTTGCTCCACGCTCGGCACATCGCAAACACGGGGCTCCTCCTCCTCTCGTTCCAGGACATCACGCTGTCCGAACAGGCCAAGGCCGCCGTCCAGTTTCGGGACGTCCTCGCCGGAGCGGCAGAAGGTGTCCTGATGGTCGACCGGTCGGGACGGATCGGCTTCGTCAACAGGGCGGCGGCGGGCATGTTCGGTTACGACAGCAACGAGCTCCTCGGAACGTCGGTCGACTTGCTCGTGCCGGAATCGCTGCGCGAGGGTCATGCGACGCACCGCGCGGACTACATGGTCGCGCCTTCGCCTCGCGTGATGGGGCGAGCTCGCGAACTGTTCGGTCGACGCAAGGACGGGACGGAGCTGCCCATCGAGGTGACGCTCAGCGCCGTTGCGAGAGAGGAGGGGCCCGTCGTCGTCGCCTTCGTCACGGACATCACCGAGCGACGGAACGCCGAGAAGGCAATCCACGCGTATCAGGACGAGCTCCGCCGGATGTCCTTCGAAGCAGCGGTCGCCGAGGAGCGCGAGAGACGGCGCATCGCCGTCGAACTGCACGACCGGATGGGCCAGGTGCTCGCCCTGGCCGAGATCAAGCTCACCTCCGTTCGCGGCGGACTCTCCGGCGAGGCCCGTTCCGCGGTCGATGGCGCCGTGGAGCTCCTCGAGCAGGCGATCGTCGACGCTCGGACGCTGATCTTCGACCTCAGCCCCCCGATCTTGTACGACCTCGGTCTCGAGAAGGCGCTTTCCTGGCTGGCCGAAGACCTGGAGAGACGTCACGGGCTCGACGTCGAGATCACCGACGACGGGGCGGACAAACCGCTCGACGACGCCGCGAAGGGCGTCGTCTTTCGCGCCGTGCGCGAGCTGCTGATGAACGTGCTCAAGCATGCGAAGTCACCGGCTGCGCGGGTGTCCGTGATCCGGACGGACGATCATCTCCGCGTCGACGTGGAGGATCGCGGCGCTGGCTTCGATCCCGACGTCACGGCTGCGTCCGGGAGCGGCGGCGGCTTCGGCCTCCTCAGCGTCCGCGCCCAGATCTCCCGGCTCGGGGGCGTGCTCGACGTGAAATCCGGTCCAGGACGGGGCACGCTGGCGAGCGTTCTCGTTCCCCTGCAAGCGCCCGCTTCGCCGCCGGCGCAGGATCCACGCCTCGACCCGGCCGGCGGACGAGAGGCACCATGAGGGTCATTCTTGCCGATGATCACCGGATGATGCGGGAAGGACTGCGGGCGGTCCTCGAGAAAGCCGGCGTCCAGGTGGTCGGCGAGGCCGCGAGCGGTCGCGAGGCGATCGCGGAAACGAAGCGCCTCCATCCGGACGTCGTCGTCATGGATGTGGGAATGCCCGACCTGAACGGGATCGACGCGACCCGTCGCCTCGCGGCCGAGATGCCCAGCGTGAAAGTGATCGCGCTCAGCATGAACGCCGATCGACGCTATGTGAGCGCAATGCGGGAGGCGGGAGCGGCCGGCTATGTGGTCAAGAACTCCGCTTCGGACGAGCTCCTCACCGCCCTTCGGGTCGTGATTCGTGGAGAGAACTACTTGAGCCCGGCGATCCCGGAGTACATCACTCCAGAGGCCGGATCGGAACGGCCGCTCAGCGCTCGGGAGCGAGAGGTACTGCAACACATCGCGGACGGCGATTCTTCCAAGGAGATTGCCGCGACGCTCGGGATCGCCGTGACCACCGTCGAGACACATCGGCGTCAGCTGATGGACAAGCTCGGCCTGCGGACCATCGCGGAGCTCACCAAGTACGCGATCCGCGAGGGATTGACGAGCGAACGGTAATCCCGTTGGCTGCCGCCACGGTGGCCACTGCGTTACGGCCGGGAAACATCGAGCCGCACCCAATCGCCGATCCCAACCGGGTTCCAGGGAGGGGGTCGTGGATCATGAGGATAGGCACGGGCAGCCAATGAGGCACGCTTCCCGCTCGCCGATGGTCGACGTGGAGCTCCAGAACTTGCGCGCGGTGCACGAGGCGCTCGAACGGCGTTTTCAGGAACAAAGCCTGGACCTTTCTCGGAAACTCGAGGACCTCGAAAAAGAGACTCTCGTCCGGAAGAATACGGAAGTGCTACTGCTCTCGTCGCGAGCGCAGGTCGTCGCGCTGCTGGAAGAGCGCGACGCCGCGCAGAGTACCCGAGACCTGCTCGACACCGCGCCGGACGCGATGGTCGTCGTCGACGGAGACGGCCGGATCACCTTGGTCAACATCCGAGCAGAGGCCCTGTTCGGCTATTCCCGCTCGGAGCTCGTTGGGCAGCACCTCGAGCTCCTGATTCCGGACCGCTTTCGTCGGACCCACGGGCGGCACGTCAGCGGCTTCTTCGCGAACCCGACCGTTCGCTCCATGGGGTCGGGTCTCGAGCTGCATGGCCGCCGCAAGGACGGCACGGAACTTCCGATCGAGGTGAGCCTGAGTCCGCTCGAGACGGGGTCCGGAACGACCGTTTCCGCGGCGATCCGGGACATCAGCGAGCGCCAACGGACGGAGGCCGCCGCCAGGCTCGCCGCCGAGCGTCTCGCGAGCGCCGTCGAGAGCATCCAGGACGCCTTCGCGCTGTTCGACCGCGAGGATCGATTGGTGCTCTGTAACAGCGCATACCGGGGGCTCGGGGAGTCTCTCTGGGAGCCGGTCGTCGGCACGTCATACGAGTCTCTGCTGGACGCGATGATGGGAGACATCCTGTTTCCGGACGAGACCGCGCGTGTGCGCTTCCGCGCCGAGCAGCTGGCGCGACGGCACGGCGACCTAGAGACGACATTCGACATCCGGATGCGCGACGGGCGCACCCTGCGCTTCGCGGACAGAAGGACGGCGGAAGGCGGAATTGTCACGACGATCTCGGATATCACCGAGGACGTCCGTCTAGCCGATGAGCTCCGCGAGGCACGCGTCGCCGCCGACACCGCGAACGGTGCGAAGAGTGATTTCCTGTCCGGCATGAGCCACGAGCTTCGGACACCGCTGAACGCGATCCTCGGGTTCGCCCAGCTCCTGCAACGGGACAAGAAGGACCCCCTCTCGGACCGTCACCGGGATCGGGTCGCTCAGGTCCTCAACGGGGGCGAGCACCTGATGCGCCTCATCGACGACATCCTGGATCTGTCGCGCATCGAGGCCGGGGGCCTGTCGATCTCCACCGAGCCCGTGGCCGTGCTCGAGGTTCTCGAGGAGGTGAGGCAAACCCTCGCACCGATCGCCGCGGAGACGGGGATCCAGATCGACGTCGCGTGCTTCCCAGCAGAGCCCGAGTTGGTCGCGGTGGATCGGACAAGGCTCGCACAGAATCCTCATGAATTTCGGGTCGAACGGCATCAAATACAACCGGCCCCAGGGCAAGATGATGTTCACCGTGCTCACACCGACGCCCGGCTTCCAGCGTGTCGCCGTTCGCGACACGGGCCTGGGGATCCCTCTGGACAAGCAGGACAAGCTTTTCCAGCCGTTTCAGAGAGCCGGACAGGAGACTGGACCGATCGCGGGGACGGGGCTCGGGCTCGTCATCACGCGGCGACTCGCCCGGTTGATGAACGGCGACGTCGGCTTTCGAAGCACCCCGGGCGAGGGCTCGGAGTTCTGGATCGACATGCCCGTTCACGAATCACGAGTGCCTGTCGTGGCTACTCGTCTCCTTCGTCCCACGTTCGGTCAGGAATCCGGGACGTACAAGACTTGAACGGCCCCACGAGAATCGACGAGAGCACGTCTGGGGGGGCATTCGGCGAATTCGGGGGCAGTCAAGAGCCGCGTCGTCGTCGATCTGGCTGAATTTCCGTTGTGCGAAGGGCGGGACTCGAACCCGCACAGGAGTAACCCCACTAGCACCTCAACGCTCTTCGCCCGTCGCGACGTGTCGCTAACTGCTTGTTTTCTCGGCCCTCTGGCTCGGCGGTTCCGACCGTTCGCGCCCGTTTGAGGGGTGGTGGACAACGAGGTGGACAACGCCGGGCCGCAGTCCGGGCACCCCTCTCGCTCGTTCGGCGCGAGCTCCGGAATGGCATGAAGCACGCACGGGAACGGCTCGTACTCGAGATCCGCGAGCATCTGCGCCATGCGGGTGTAGCGGGCCAGCATCTGCGACGTTGGCGTGTGTCCCGTACGCTCCGTGATCCATAGGTCCGACTTTCCACCGCGCCTCGCCCACGTGCAAAACGTCGCCCGGCCGTCGTGAAACCGGATCGCTTGCACGTTCTTCGATTGTTTGAAGAGGATCTCCCGCGTTACGCCCGACGCTTTCAGATCGCGTCGGAGCACGTCCGCTTCGTCGTGCTCGATCTGCCAGGTTTCCTCGAATTGCCTCGGCCGTCCCGGCCGCCGCTCTTCCGAAACGTGCGGAGCGCCACGCACGCTCCGAATTACCGGCTCGTCCCCTTCGGGTCGGCCGCAATGCTCCCACCACGCACGCAGCACCGCGAACACGCACGCCGGCTCGACGCGGAAGAAGATCGGTGTGCCGTGGTCTTCGTCTTCCGTCGCATCGAGCCGCTGATAGCCCTTCTGGTGCAGCACCGAGACGGTACCGTGCTTCCAGTCCACGCCGCGCCAAGTGAAGGCGAGCAGCGTCCCCTTGCGCCATCCGAAGTAGGTCGCCAGCAGGTAGAGCACGCGCCGGCCGAGCGGGATCTCCGTGTTGGCAAGCAGCGCGAGAACTTCGGGCGGATAGAGGAAGTTATAGAGCTTCGGCGGATCCTTCGAGGCGCGGTAGGCCGCGAGCACAGGGTTCGTGCCCGGCGCTCTCAAGCCAAGCGGGATCTCTGCAATCGAGAAGATCCGCGAGAGGTACGAGTGCAAGTGGTTGCGCGTCCCGGCAGACGCACCGCCCTGCGACGCCATGATCCTCGCAGTGTCCTCGTGGATCACGTCCGCCGCCAGTAGATCGCCGAAGAGCGGCCCATGCGGGCCGCGCGTGCGCACCGAGTACGCTCGCTTGTTGAGCACCGCGTTCGCGTTGTAGCCGTTGGTATTGTACTTCGAGGACGACGGGCGCAGTCCGTTCACGGCGCCGTGCTTCTTGAAGAGGTCTCCGCTGAGCCACGCTTCGCCGATCTCGCGAACCGTCGTGAGCTTCTTTTCCGCCACGAGCTTGCCGCGCCTAGTGTGCGGGTTCTTCTCGAGCAAGCGATCGATCATCGCGTCGAGCTTGCCGGTCTCGCGACCGCGCTTGAGGAACGCGTCGAGCTTCGCTCGCGCCTCTTCATCGCTGAGATTCTTGCCGAGCGGGATGCGCGGCCGCGATCCGTCCGACTTCAGGACCTTCGCGTAGGCGCGAACGCCGCGTCGCTCGATCGTGCCCTGCCCGTCCGCCCGCCTGCCCTTCTCGCTCATGGCTCCCCCATACCGAGCGCGGCCAACTCGCGATCTATGTCGCCGACGTCAGTAGTCTTCGGCGGCTTGCTGCCGCTTGTAATGTAGGTATCGATCTCGGCGCGCCGCACGAGCCATTGTTTGCCTTGCTTCCGGGCGCTCGTAAACACACCCTCTCGGCAAAGGCGCAAATGCTTGCGTTTGCCGAGGGGGCTGTGCGTCTGGTCGATCCAGTCGGCACCGGCATCTAAGGCCATGGCGACCGTCGCAGCCCGCTTCGCACGCGGCGACGTGTCTGCTCTCGCGCCGTCCATTCCGGCACGCTGCGACGGGGAATCGATTTCCGTCGTAATAAATGCCTCGGGCGATTCGAGCCCGAGCAAAATTGTGGTTCGTGCGAGCGGGACTCGCGCGCCGCTCGCCGAAACGACGAAGGCACCGTCGAGCGCGGCGTCGTCCACGGGCTCACCCTGCTCGCCGACCCAGCGCGCCTTGCATGCGCGCAGGTCGATAGGATCGGTGAATTGCCAGTGTTTTGCATATCGCTTGCCAAGCATCGCTGCGAAATACGCCGGCGACCACTGGAAGACAGGCCCGCTCGCATCCGAGACGATGAGCGCCACGCGCCCTACCCGCGCCGCTCCGACTGCGATCCACTCGCTCATTACCAAGGACGGTAGGTCCGTCGACCGCTTCGTGTCAATACACGACTTGACACCGTCTGGGGCGCCGCATAGTAGGAAACGGCATGCAGCAGCAGCGACGCCGTCGCTACACCCGAAACATCAACATCCGGCTACGCCCCGGCGAAAAAGACAAGATCGACGCCGCGGCGAAGGCTCTCGGTATTCCCACCTCGTGGTGGATGCGCCGCGTCTTGATGACGGCTGCGGCGGAAGTCGATCAGCGAGAGCAGGAGCAAGAAGACGTAACGCAGCCGCGTGCGAAGGCTGCGGGTGCTGCAAGGTAAAGAGGATAGGAGAGCGACCCGACAGACGCGATCGAGCTAAGCGTTTGCGCTGCGCCATGACGACAAATGTCAGGGCTCCGCCAGGGCCGGCGCATCATCCGACAGGTAGTTCCATGTGCGTCCATGGACCAGCGGTGCCCGGCTCCTGTGGGGGCTACTTCTCGCGTCCGCCGCAGGATGATCATCATCTCGTGAAAGGTGACTCCTCGTCGGACGAAGATCTCCGCTACCTTCGCCACGCTCGTGGAGCCGGGGGTGACTTGAGCAACCGCGTTGCGCCGAGGGCGCCTCCTCGACGGCGGGCGCCGGGCAGTCCGTAGAGCGGGCATGAAAGAGTAGATGCGGTCCAGGTAACGCCGCCTGGGCCACTGCCCGGACTCCCATCGCCGCACGAAGTCTTCCGGCACTTCGAGGGTGGAGGCCACGTCCTTCGAGGTCGACGGCACCCGCTTCGCCTATGTGTTCTACGAGAGCGGTCTGTCGATCAACGTGATGTACGGCCTCGACGGCGCGAAGAAGCGCGCCGTCGGGTTCAAGCTCTCCGTCGGCATGGACATGCCCGCCGAGCTTGCCACGCGCTTCAAGTTCGCCACGCAGAAGTCGAAGCTGGCCGGCACCATCGCCGAACTCGACAAGCACAAGAACGCGGGGACGACGAAGGGGCTGAGGGAGAGAGCCCGCTCCAGAGTCAAATGGCTCGGCGACGTGCAGGACGGCAAGGTCACTTTGCGGTTCGCCGTGGAGTTCGGGGATCGAGTCCCCGATGACGTCTTCCTCGACCACGGACTCGACAAGGATCACCCAGATGACCGTCACATCGCCGGGATGCTCGCCCACGGCGATGGTTCAGCGGTTCGACAGAATCATCACCGCCGACATCGGCATGAAGACTCGGGTCCGAGGCAGGAAGCTTACTTGCGAAAGCCCCGATGACTCCAATCGACTCCCCGACGAGGTAATCCCGAAGTCGCCCAGCTAAAGAAGGAGAAGGCCGAACTCCTTCGGCAGGTAAACCGACGGCCGGACCTGAAGCTGACGTTCGAGGACGGGGCGAAGGTTCTCCACCACCCAATCAAGCTCCCGGTGGAGGCAACCGAGAGGTACCTCCAGAAGGAGCTACTGGAGTACGAGCGAAAGAAGATTCATCCGATCGAGGCCCTCGAAGTCATCAACGTGACCACGGGGAAGCCCCTCCGGGTCGAGGGGAACGCCAAGGACGCAGCGACGTACCTCGACGACTACAAGAAGTACCTTGCAGAGTAACCCGTGCACGAACGACGTAGGGCGCGGCGCTTGCGGAAAGCGCGGCGAGAATGCGTCGGGGGATGACGCGGAGGAAGCGAGCGTGGTTCGTTCTCGGGATGAGACTTCCGCTCGAAGGGACGCTGCTCGAGAAGCTGCGCAAGATCGAGGCGCTGCATGCCGGGACGAAGATCGACGGCGAGCGAGAGGCGGCGCGTCGGGCAGCAGAGCGGATTCGTGCGCGTCTGGCGGAGCTTCGGGGTCGAGAGCGAGACGAGGTGTTCCGGTATTCGCTGCCGGATCCGTGGAAGCGGAAGCTGTTCGTGGCGCTGTGCCGCCGGTACGGCCTGAAGCCGTATCGCGAGCCCGGGCGGCGATACAGCACGGTGCTGTTGCGGGCGCCGAAGACGTTTCACGAGCGCACGCTGTGGCCGGAGTTTCTCGCGCTCTCGGAGGAGCTCGACGCACACCTGCAGGAGCTGACGGACCGAGTGATCCGCGAAGCGATCGACGAGGACGTGAGCGAGGCCTCGGACGCGGAGCCACCGAAGGCGCTGACGGAGCGGCAAAGGACGGCGGATCAGCCGGCGAGTGCGGTCGGGGCGGAGAACACGGGCAGCGACGAGCATTCGCCGACGTAGAGCTCGGGATGAGCGGCAAGCATGCGATCGGGCAAGAGCTCGCGGAGCTTGCTGTTCGGCCAGCCCTGCACGATGAGCTTGCGTCACGAGATGGAGGTAGGCGCGCGGGTTGACGTCGTGCGCGATGCAGGTGCGCGACGATGCTGAGGATCGCTGCCGTGCGCTCGCCGCCGTCGTCGAGCCAGGTGAAGAGCCAGTTTTTTCTTCCGAGGACGAGCCTGCGCAACTCACGCTCTCGGCGATTGTTGGTGAGCTCGATGTTGCCGTCCTCGAGGAACAGCATGAGGCGCTTCCATTGCCGGTGCAGGTAGCCGAGAGCGCGTACCGAGAGGCGTCTTCGGTGGGATGAACCCACGGTGCTCGTCGAGCCAGGCTCGCAGCTTGTCGATGATGGGCATGCTGTGCTCGCGTGCGCCGAGCGAGTCGCTGGTCGGCGGTGTCGCCGGCGAGTGTCGAAGCCGCTCGACCTCGAACAGAGGGGCGATGAGGCGGAGCGCTTCGAGCGCGAGCTTGTCGCCGCCGCGCGCCGCCTCGACGAAGCGTCGTCGGGCGTGGCTCATGCAGCCCGGGCGCTTGCCGCCGGCGCGCTCGATGCAGTTGGTGACGCTCGTGCCGTCGCACTGAACGGTGCGGCGACAGGTCGCCGAGGAAATCGCGCACGCTCTGGGCGTCTCCGTGCGCCGAGTAGAAGAAGCTGACCCATCGCGCGTTGGTCCAGCACCACATGGCTCCGAAGCGGATCCCCTCGGCGACGCTCGGATCGAGCACGGGAATGCCGGTCGCGTCCGTGCCGAGGTAGCCCGGGGCGCGAGTCTGCTCCGCGATGAGGGCCGCCACGGGCATCGAGCAGATCGATGTGAGCGTCGACGCTGCGTCCGAGCGTTTGCGGCGCGATCTCGACGCCGTCGCGGCTCGAAGCGCGTGCACTGTCGCTCGATGGGCTGGTGCTCGATGTACTTGTCGCAGGTCGCCTCGACGATGAGGGTATCGCCGAGCTTTCCGCGCTCGACGATCGCGGGTGGCGGCAGGGCGGAGACGATCGTGTCGTCGGTCGGGACACGCGACGGTTTCGTCGAGGCGGTGCTCGATGAAGATCCGTGCCGGGAGAACGTTGATGGTCTCGCACACCGAGTGCGCGATCGTCTTCATTTCCTTGCCGCACGACGGACAGATCCGCAGCGATGGCCGGGACGGAGATTCTGCACTTCGACGCGCGGGATGTGGGCGGGGAACGCGCCTCGGCCCCCACCGCCGTGGCGTCGCTTCTTTTCTCGATTGCGTGCTCCGCGCCGCCGGCAGCGGCTGGCTTTGCACCGGGCGCGACCAGCCCCATCAAAGGCAGCACGAGCTGGCGCTCGAGGCGCTCGAGGGTCTCCGAGCGCGGGCGCTTGCGGGTAAGATGCGCGACGCGCTTGGTCAGCTCCGAGATTGATGTCGCGCATGCGCGCGATGAGCGACGATGACGGCGACGACGAGCTCGACGAACTTCATCGCAGCCACCATCTTCTCGAGCCACGCACGAAGGTGCTCGACGTCGGGTGTGGAGACGATCTTCGAAAAGCGCGGCGTTTCGATCGCGGGAACGGGGATCGGGTGGTCGTGATGGAAGACGACGGCCCGAGGTCGTCGTGAGCGACCCCGGGCCGACGGTGTAGGGTCGTGCTCAGGCGGTCTGTTGCGAGGACTCGACGGTGCGATCGGAGCGGCGGGACTTGCCGGTGATGTGGACGAGGAGGCCGCGGTGGACGAGGCGATCGGCGATGGCGGAGGCGGCGGCAGCGTTGTGGAAGAGCTTGCCCCAATCCTTGAAGGGCAGGTTGGTGGTGACGATGGTGGCGGCGCGCTGGTAGCGGCGGTTGAAGACCTGGTAGAGGAGGTCGGCGCCGCGAGCGTCGAAGGTAAGGTAGCCGAGCTCGTCGACGAGGAGGAGATCGTAGGCGGCCCAGGCGGCGAGCCGCCGGCTGCAGCGTGTTCCGCGCCTGGGCGGCGACGAGGTCGTTGACGAGGTCGGCGGCGGTGATGAAGCGGACGCGGTAGCCACGGAGGCAGGCGAGCTGTCCGATGCGCGTTGGCGAGGTGGGTCTTGCCGACGCCGGAGGGGCCGACGAAGACGACGTTGGCCTTCTCGCGGACGAAGTCGAGGGTGGCGGCGCGCATGACGAGATCGCGATCGATGCGGTCGGGGTAGTCGAAGTCGTAAGCTGTCGAGGGTGGCGAGCGGAAAGATCCGGAGCGCTTGAGGGCGGCGCGGGCGCGGTACTCGAGCTGGACGCGGAGCTCCTCGCGCATCAGGTGGTCGAGGAGCGAGATGGGGCGACTCGTTGCGCGCGATGGTCTTCTCGAGCGACGGCGTCGAGCTCGCGGCGGCGTGATCGAGGCCGAGAGCGCGCAGGACGTCGTGGAGCGAGAACGTCGCCGAGTGTCTCAGGCGTCGGCCGGATCGGCTCCGTCGGCGAGTCCTCCGTCGTCGGTGGTACCGGAAGCGGGCGGATTTCGAATTCTTCGGGCTCTTGGAAGAGGGCATCGTAGGTCTCCAGATATGTGGGTCGACGTCGAGGCGTCGGCGGAAGCGTTGCCGGTGACGATGGGCTCCGGGGGCTCGCCGAGGCCGCGAGCGAAGCGGCTCTGGTCGACAGGGCGCGGACGTAGCGAGCGCCGAAGGTGCGGGCGGCGAGGGCACGCGCCATGCGCGGCGCCGACTCGGGCTCGCCGTAGAGGACGACGAGGCGGTCGAGCTTGTCGGATTTCGTGTTCGAGAGGTGGATGCGGCGGCGCGCGACTTCCTGGAGGTAGAGCCGGGCCTCGGTCGAGAGGCTCGCGAGGCGGTCCGTCCGTTTCGGGCCACGAGCGCCCGGCCGCTTGCTTCACGAGAGCGTCGATGTGCGCGGGATCCTCGATGGCGCGGCGGCGATCCCAGCAGCGGACATGCTCGGCGATGACAGCGTCGTCGGCGACGACGCGCACGCGAGATGTCGTCGGCTCGCACGAAGACGCTCCGTCCGACGAAGCGTGTGCGGGACGGAGTAGGCTGTTGGTGTCGAGGCGAACGCGGGCTTCTTGCGAGACGATGACGGGGACGACGAGGTCGGTGTCGGGCATGCGCTCGGGCAGCTGGCGGCAGGCGCGGCGCGCTCGACGCGGAGGCGATCGGCGGGGCGCTCGCGAGTGGTGGCGTGGAGGCGCTGATTGGCGACCTCGTCGCGCCAGCTGCGCGCCTGCGTGCGAAGGTCGTCGAGGGACGAGAAGGAGCGGCCGTAGAAGAAGGAGTGGCGGATGTACTTGATGATGGCTTCGACGCGGCCCTTGGCCTCCGGGTAGCGGACGGGGGCGGCGATGGGCTCGAAGAGGTAGTGCCCGGCGAAGCGCGAGGAAGCGTGGGATTGAACTGCACCGTGGAGCCGATGTGATGCAGGACGACGCTCTTGAGATTGTCGTAGAGGACCTTGCGCGGAACGCCGCCGAAGAACTCGAAGGCGCGCGCGGTGCATGCGGCAGGAAGGTCTCCATCCGCTGGTCGAGGGAGAAGTCGAGGAAGAGGGCGCGCGACCACGAAAGCACCATCACGAAGACGCTGAGCGGGCGCTGCGTCGTGCCGATGCGCATGTGGCCGAACGAGCCCCAGTCGACCTGCGCTTGCTCGCCGGGCTCGACCTCGACGCGCAGGTAGGCCTTTCGCTTTCGAGGCCCGCGCAGCTGGGCGATGTACCGGCGGAGCACGGCGATGCCGTGCTGGAAGCCGCGCTCGCGAAGCTCGCCGAGGAGGCGCATGGCGGTGAGCTCGGGTAGTTCGTCGAGCCGCTCGACGAGGTACGGCTTGAACGGATCGACGACGCTCGCTTGCCGGAATCCTGCGCCGACTCGGCGACGTCGAAGACGCGCGGCGAACGACGGAGTGGTGGACGCCGAAGCGGCGCGCGACGGTGCTCGATCGCGCCAGTGCTCGCCGAGCACGAGGCGGCGCATCTCGGCGCGGGTGCCCGCGTCGAATCATCGCTGCCCCGTCGCCGTGAACGTGACCAGCCGCCTTCCCGATCCGAAATCGCCCAGCGGGTCGAGGAAGCGCCGCCGGCGAACGAGCTCGCGCGCCTCGGGGCGCGTCGCCCAGATCACCGAGACCTCGAAGCTACGTAGATCACCGACGAGGAGGGCCCAACGCTCGGGGTGCTGGCGGACGTCCGAGGCGTCCGCATCGAGCACAGCGTGCAAGGGCAGCGCGTACCAAGTGGAGAGCGCCTCCAGGAGCGCCGGCACCGCCCTCTCCGACGCCGGCGGGCACGGCAAGATCGCCTTGAGCGTCGTGCCGTCTCGCGGCGCGGTGAGCATGATCCGAACCTCCGAACCTACCGGCTCGAGCGACATCCACAGCGGTGACCGCATAGACGAAGACCTCCACGCGGACTCGCGGCACGGGAGCGACCGCGGTCTGCACACCAGCAATTACCGGCGGCGACGGATCCCCGGAATGGTGTTGCGTCACGCGGTGCCGAGATCGAAGGCGAGCGCGGTACGCACGCTGTCGGTCACGGTGATCCAGACGGCCCTCATCGCTGGCCTGGTGCGCTCGCCCCGCGACGCGAACCGCGGCTCGCCGCGCCTCGCTCGAACAGCGAGGTGAGCAATACCGGAAGCGACGATCGCAGGAACGGCAAAGCAAAAATTCTCCCTGACAGCGCGGGCAGCGCTTCGCGCGAAGCTCCACGAGCGACGTGAATCGCCCCGGGAAATTGGACGTCCGACGCGACCCCGTGCGATGGGACGCACAGACTCTCGGACGACTTGGCGGTCGTCCTCGACGGCTCGGAGTGCGATTCCGGGCCGTCGCCTTTTCAGGGCGATCCTACGTCGCTACGATGCCATCCTCAGCTCGGCCAAAATTCCTGCGGCCGGAGGCTGCGGATCCCGACCAGCCCGCGCGATCGAAACGCCGCGCTTTTGGCAGATCGCTTCCAGTGCAGGTGCCACCGGCGTCGCACGTCTCCGCGCCGTTGCACGCATTGCCGTCCGAGCAGGACGTCCCCGCCGAAGCCGGCGTGTGATGCACTCCGGTGGCGGGGTCGCAGGTGTCGACGGTGCAGGGGTTCCCGTCGTCGACCGGAGGTGGCGTCCCGGCAGCGCAGGTACCATCGCCGTTGCAGGCCTCGCTGCCGTTACAGTCGTTTCCGTCCGAACACGACGTTCCTACCGAGGCCGGTACGTGGCTCACGCCGGTCGCCGGGCTGCAGGCATCGACGGTGCACGGGTTGCCATCGTCCACCGCGACCGCAGTGCCGCCGCAACTGCCCGTAGTGCAGACGTCACCGCTGGTGCAGGCGTTCCCATCGTTGCACGCCGTCCCGTTCGCCACGGCGACGTGCGTGATCCCGGTAGCGACATCACATGCGTCCACCGTGCACGGATTGCCGTCGTCCACGGGCGGTGCCGGGCCGGCAGCGCAGGCGCCGCTGCCGTCGCAGGTCTCGTTACCGTTGCAGGCGTTCCCGTCCGAGCATGCAGTGCCTGCCGGCGCCGCCGGGTTCGAGCAAAGCTCCGTTGCGACATCACATGACCCGACCAGATGACAGGCGTCCGCCGCCGTACACACGATGCCCTGACACGACGATCCCAGGGTTGGCGTGACGGTTCCGCTGAGGGAGCCCGTGTAGTCGGAGCCTCCCCCTCCCCGCGCGCCCCCCGTGACGTAGGTCTTGAACGCCTCGGACGTGCCGGCGTGATCCGAGTTCTGGTACGCGCTCACGTGGTTGTCGTCCACGGGCTTCACTCCGAGCGCGGTGTAGTCGATGCTGAACTGCGTGTAGACCGCGGCCGCCCAGAGCCAGTTCACGCTGACGCCGGCGGTGTCGCTCTGAAAGCTGCCGAGCCAGGTGACCGGATTGATGCCGCCGGGCAAGTTGACTGGGACCGAGTAGCTGAGCGCCGTGAGAAACACGTTACCCGAGAAATTCTTCGGCACGACCGTCACCCACTGGCCGAGCGTCGTGTCGAATTGGGTCGTCGCCGTCGTCGCAGCTGGATCGATCGTGATCTCCGCCGCGGGCACCGGGAGGTCGTAGCTCGCTCCATCGGCAGAGAACTGGATGTGCGAACCGTTGAAAAAGAGGTGGACCGGCGAAGAGCCGACGCCGTTCACTTTCACGACGCTCGTGAACCAGATGTGGCGTCCCGACGAGATCGCCGTCCCGTTGAAGTTGGACGCATTCGTCGAGACGGGCGGGGCGGTCACCGCCTGCGCGATCGTCCCCGCCCGCATGCCCGGCGCTGGTGCCGCGCGCTTGCCGCAGCCGATCGCCGCCAGTGCACACGCCGCAATCGTGATCCCAAGCTTCGCACCCGAGGGCATTCTCAAGTCTCCTCACGGCGCTCCAGCGCCCCCGCGCAACCACGACGCGACGAAGGCGACGCCTCCGCACGGCTCTCCCGTCCGACCGCAAGAGTTACACGATCCCCGGCCCGCTAGTCCAGACTGAACGCGCGCTGCTGCCGAGCGCCGTGGAGGGACACGCGCGCAGAATACGTCCACCCCTGTGGACGGAAGTTGATGGTTCGCTCGACGACGGGCGCAGGCGTCGATCTACCCATTTCCGGGCATCGCCAGGTCATTTCCGACCGGCGTCGCGATCACGACGAAGCCCGCTCATCGCTGGCGAGTACCTGATTTGGTACTCGCAGGGGCCAGTTCCGTGCCTGCACGCCCTTGCGTCTTCCCTTCACACCCCCGGCGTGAAGGCGCCCTCCGTCCTCAGGGTGTGCCAGTGAGCAGGCCACTGGGTGGTTCACGATGTTTGAAGAGCACGCCGGGGTTCCCTTCGACACGAAAGGTGCCTGGCGCCGCTGTCACCGTCACAGGCATCGACCTCCGCGACGGCGGCCGAATTGTCGCCGGGGCCAAGAGAGGCAAACCAGCCCCCGCCGTCGACCCGCCGCTCCCCGCCGTCTCAGCGACCGCCCCGGGCCGTCAGGGACGGGGATTTTCGGTACATTCTGGTGTCGACGCAACCGCCGGTAGCACGACGTCCCGAAGTTGTGGCAGTGACGCTGCCGCCCCGTAGCACGACGTCCCGGGTCGGCCCAAGTCCCCCTATAGATATAGAGTAGAGCTTGGAGAGCATGATCGAATCCGAGCGCGCGCTTTCGCGGTGTTCCGCGCACGGGCTCAACCACGACCCGCGCGTCGCGGCGGGGTGCGTCCTTTGCCAGCGCGAGCGACGCTCGAAGGCGGCGCCGAACGCGAGTGGGCGCACGTGCAGTGCGGTGGCGCTCGTCGCAGTGCTCGCTGTCATCTTCGGGGGGACGTGGTTCGCTTACTCGAAGGGGATCTGGGGAAATGTCGACGCGCCGCGCGTTGCGACGGTCTTCGGTGCGGTATTGACGCCGACCGCCCCGCCGAGTGCCACCAGTGCGGCTCGGTTGCCCGCCTTCGGCGGCGAATTCACGGCGCGGAACGCTTCCGGAAGGTCCGGCTACTTCTTCGTCCCGGCGCGGGCAAGCACCGGGGCACTGCCGCGGATGGTGGTGCTACACGGCACCGGAGCCGCTCGACCGCATGCCCGGCTTCGACGCGATGCGGATGTTCTACGTCGCGCTCTCGCGCGCGCAGAACCTCCTCGTGCTCGCGCACCCGAAGGGCCAGGGGCAGAGGGTCGACGCCGAGTTCCACCAACTGCTTCGAACCGCCCCGCCCATCGCGGGCTTCGACGTGCGCAGCGTACCGAAGGCGAAGCAGGAGCCCGACGCCGCCGTGCGCCGCTTCAGTTACACGAGCGACTTCCTCGCGTACCAGCGCTGCCCGCGCCAGTACATGCTCTTTCGAGCGCTACGGGTTTGCGCCGAGCCGCACGCAGACGATGTTCTTCGGCAGCCTCGTTCACGCAATGCTCGAAGACCTGCATCACCGGATGATCGCCGCGCGCAAGGCAGATCGCGGCGAAAAATTCGGAAGTGCGCGAAGACAAAGGGGGAAGTGGCGCGCGAGGATGGAAATAATTTGGACGAGGTCCGTGTTTCGTCGGGAGTCGGCCAAGACCACCGAAAAAACGAGGACCTCGATGCGCGAGAGAATACACCTTCAAGCCCGGCTCGTTCCAACCATCATCGAGCATGCCCACGCCGAGGAATTGAAACGGATCAGCGGACTGCTCGACTGCATGCCTTTGGCGGCCGAGTTCGTGCATGCCGATCTCGTCCACCCGAAGACGAAGCGGCTCGGACGCAAGGGCATGCCGGCGGAACAGGTCTTGCGCGCCATGCTCGTCAAGCAGATGAATGGCTTCAGCTACGACCAACTCGCGTTCCACCTCGCCGACTCCAGCTGCTACCGGTGGTTCTGTCGCATGGGCATCGGCGACCGTCCACCGAAGAAGTCCACCCTGCAGAAGAGTATCAAGCGGGTGCGAGCGGAGACGTGGGCGGCAATCAACGACATGGTTATTCGGAGCGCTGTCGCGGCCGGCGTTGAGACCGGCGACAGGATCCGGACCGACTGCACTGCCATCGAGTCGGATGTCCACGACCCGACCGATTCGACCCTGCTCTGGGACTCGGTGCGCGTACTGGCTCGGGGGATGGAGACGGCACGCGAGGAGTTCGGAATGTCGTTCAACGACCGACGGCGCCGCGCAAAGCGCCGAATGGTGGCCATTCTCACCGCGAAAAGAATGGAGCGAAGAATCCCGCTCTATCGAGACCTTTTGAAGGTGAGCGTGGAAACCGCGGAGCAGGCGAAGCGGATCGCTGAGCGTCTCGATGGCGTGAAGGCCACCGACATGATGCAGATGCTGCGCGCGACCGCCATCGCCGCGGAGCTGCGCCACTATGGCGATCTCGCTTCGCGCGTGATCAACCAGACGAAACGTCGTGTGCTCGGCGGGGAATCAGTTCCTGCCTCGGACAAGATCGTGTCGATCTTCGAGCCGCACACCGACATCATCGTCAAGGACAACCGAGGAGCGGTCTACGGGCACAAGGTCTGCCTCACGACGGGAGCATCGGGACTGGTGACGACTGTCGTCGTCGAAAAAGGAAACCCCGCCGACGTGACGCTGGCGACGAAGATGGTGGAGAGCCACTGCGCGCTGTTCGGAAAACCCCCGCGTCAGGTGAGCTTCGACGGCGGCTTCGCGTCGCGCAGGAACCTGGCCGAGATCAAGGCGCTTGGCGTCAGGGACGTCGGCTTCAGCAAACCCTGCGGCATGCGCATCACCGAGATGGTCAAGTCGACGTCGGTCTTTCGAAACCTTCGACACTTCCGAGCCGGCATCGAAGCAGGAATATCCTTTCTCAAGCGCGCCTTCGGCCTCGACCGCTGCACCTGGAGCGGCTTCGCTTCGTTCCGCGCGTACGTCGGAGGCTCGGTGCTCGCCTGCAATCTGCTGATCCTCGCGCGCCACCTGATCGCCGCCCCGACGTAGCTGTCGCATCGCTTCCGCGTCCCTGGCGACTCGCGCGCAGCGCGAAGGTGTGCGCGGTCGACCAGAAATTCAGCCCTTCCGTGTCCTAGTCGTCGACTTCCGCCCCTCGCCGCGCGCGAGCCTCGATCGCGCGCGCGGCCCACGCTAGGATCCGGCTTCACCGGCGGCATTTTTCGCCGCGATCAAGGCTAAGAAAGATGCCGCGAAGCAGGCGGGGGGTGCGGCATGAGCTGGGAGACGCCCACGTCCGATGACGAACGCTTCCTGATGGATGCCTTTGAAGCGAACTTCGAGCGGCTGCGCGAGGAGAGCGGCAGGTCGCTCGCGCCGTTCATCAAGGAGTCCGCGCGCCAGCAGGTCCTGCTCTACTATCGACGCCTGCGCGAGCTCGCCGCGCAGGTCGAAGAAACCGAGGTGCGACTCGTGCTGCCCGAGCAGACGAGCCCGGAGGGCGCCAGTATACGCTCGAAGGCGTCGTCGATATCGTCGAAGACGGCGACTCGACGGTCATGTACGACCTTAAGACGTACCTCGACGCCGACGCTGCGCGCGACCATGAGGTAGCGCGTCCCGCGCAGGAGGCCGTCGAGCGGGTCGGTCAGGCTCCTCGCCACCTGCTCCATCAAGGTGCCGTACATCTGGTGGACGATCCCCGCGATGTGCACGCGCCGAGTCTTCAGATCGATCACGAAGAGCACGAAGTAGCGCACGAGGCCGACGTTGGTCACGACCTCCACCGTAAAGAAGTCCGTCGCCGCGACGGCGCCCCAGTGAGCCTTCAGGAACGTCGCCCAGCTTGTTCGCTTCCCACGCTCCGGCGCGGGCTCAAGCCCCGCGTCCACGAGGATTCGCCGGATCGTGTTTCGCCCGAGATCGTGGCCGAGATTCCAGAGTGCTCCGCGAATACGCGTGTAGCCCCAGGTCGGGTTCTCCGAGGCCATCCTGGCTACGAGCTCGGCGAGCGTTGTCCGCGTGCGCGGGCGCCCCGGGCCGCGACGCTCCGAGCCGTCATACTTCGCAGCCACCAGCTTCCGGTACCAGCCGAGCAGAGTGTCCGGCGTGACGATCCCCGCGATGCCTTGGAGACCGGATCGTCCAAGAGCCTTGGCTCGAACGGCCAACCGTCGGCGCTGGTCATCGGTGAGCCGCAGCCGTCCGCCGCCGAGCTGCTCGCGGAGGACGCGGTTCTCGGCCAGGAGGTAGTCGATCACGTTCTGCTGGCCACGGTGAATCCAACCGGCGACCGCGAGCACGCAGAAGCGAAACAGAACGGCGTTCATCTTCCGGCCGAGCCTACCTGCTGATGGCCGCTCCCCGAACCCGTGCGAAACCCTGCAAATTCGGCCCGAAGGCGCTCGGTCGAGTTTCGGCACCATACGAGGTCCACCCTGCACGGCCTCGAGCCGCGCCGCGTGAGCCGCGTCTTCTCCGCACGCGCGGAGGTCCACCCTGTTGCGCGACCCCACGGGCTTCCCGTTTGAGGTCTTCTCCGCACGCGCGGAGGTCCACCCTACGGGTACAGCGGTCTAGGCGCAATCACCTCTAGTCGACAATCCTTCCGGGCTGCCCGACCAGCTAGTGGAGGATTGCCGCTTTGGAGGCGCACCCGAGCAAGATGTCGACGCGGGGGCCACTTCCGAGGCTCGGGTCGACGGACATGCTGCCGCCATCGCCGCTCGCGGCCTTCACTTCGCTGCAGGTGCCGGGACAGAGTTCGATCTTGGTCGGATTGTTGGGCTCATCGTAGTACCAGCCCTTGCCTCCGAAATTCGCGCAGTCGCTCGCGGAGGCGACCCGAAGGATCGTTTCCGCAGTGCCGTCGACGAAATTCACATTCACCTTGTCGCGGTCGAACTCTTGACCCGAAGGCGGCGCCGGAATGCTGAATTCGCAGGGCAGTTGAGTGGACTGGACCACGTTCTGGATCTCCGTCGTCGTCGAGACGGTCGTGACGGTATTTCGAATGAGCGCGAGCGCGTCATCGAGGGTCGTGCCGCCGGCCGTCACGTTGCAGGCTTCGTTACCCGCGACCGTCGGCGTGCAGTCGCTGTGCCCCGCAACGGCGATCGCGTCGAGCAGATTGAAGTCGGCTCCGTCCATGCCGATCGTGAACGTCATGATGCCTGCGTTCGCGTAGCCGTCTGCGACGATTCCGGTGAGCGTCGCCGTGTCCTCGGCGCAGCCGTTCGGGGCGCCGTCCGTGATCAGGACGACGACGCATTTTCGCCGGTTGTGTTGCTCGCCTGGTACTGCGTGCAAAAGTTCACGCCGCCTCGCAGAGCGCCCTCGATGGGGGTTCCGGCTGCTCCCAGCTCCGCCGCCCCCTCTCGCGCCTCCGGGGCCGTTCGAGCTCAGCGCGCTCGCAATCGCCTGGGATTGGACGGGATCCAAGATATGTCTCATGGGGACGACCGGCGTGTCGTACGCGCCGCCGGCACACGTTCCCGTGGCCAGCGGGAATAGACCGAGAGCGACGTCGAGGCCGTTCGAGGCCGGGGCGTTCACGAACGCATTGACGGCCGTGGTCGTCTGCGCCCACTTGCTCGAGCTCGCCCCGGATGGCGTGTCATTCATGCTCTCCGAGCGATTTTGAACGAGGTAGAGCGCGATGGGGTCGGCTGTGGTCACTGTGACGGGGACCTGCACGGTTTGCTGAGTGACTATCCGTTCCGCGGCCGCGGATGTCCCCGCGCAAGCCGCGTCAGGAACGGTTGTCGAAGTTCCTTCATCGAGGCCGCTCAGGCCGATGAGGCCCGAGATGGAGTTGTCGGCGCCCGCTGACCCCGAGCCGGACGCGGTGCTGCCCCCCGCGGCGCCTCGTTGCAGCCCAATCCGTCGTCACGAGCATTGCCGGCGCCCGACGAACATGCCGTCGAGACGGCGAAGAGTGCCGCCAAGGCCGCCACCCCGCACGGCTGTTCTGAGCTTCGTCCAGATGTCATTTTCTCCATCTCTTTTCATCGAAACTTCAGCATCGCCAAGCGCCGCCGTAGCAGCCGCACTCGCCGTTGCCGTACGTGCACGCCGTCCCTTCCGACGAGCACGAGTCGCCGTCCGTCGGTTGCTGCGAGGGGCACGCGCCGTTGGTTGCGCCCCCTGTCGAGCTATCGCCGCCGGTCGATCCGCCGTATCCGGACGAGCTGGCGCTCCTCCCGCCCGTGCTCCCATTCCAGCCGCCGGCGGCGGACCCTCCGGAGCCCGACGTCCATCCGCCGGCATTCCGTCCGCCGGCAGCGGACCCCCCGTACCCGGACGAGCCGCCGCTCCCCGCTCCACCAGCACCAGAGCTCCCAAGGGCCAACGCGCAGGCCCAGCTGCTCGACAGGCAGTAGCACGCAATGTTGCCGTAGATGCAACTCGTGCCCTCCGGCGCCGTGCACGACGTTCCGGCGACCGGTTGCTGAGAGGAGCAGTTCGCTCCGGGCGACGTCAGCGTGCCGCCAGTTCCCGAATTCGATGAACCCGCATTCGCAGCGGCGCCCGTACCGCCGCTGCTCCCGTTCCAGCCTCCCGACGAATTTACGGCGCCGGTGACCCCGCCGGCGTTCCATCCTCCGGAGCCCTCGACTGCGCCTGTGCTGGAGGTCCCTGGTACGCCCGCGCTAGATGAAGAAAAGTCGGGTGGGGTGGACGCCGAACTACTCCCACAAGCTCCGGAGAACAGAGCGGCAATTACCACGAACCCGCGCGTACACGCGGCGCTCACGACGAGGGCGAAATGTCGTGATTGCAATCCCCGGTACGGTCGATGGCCACTGTTCGACATGTTCGATTTGCACCTTCCGTTCGCGCCGTCAGTAACCGCACGCGCCCGAACGAATGCAATCGCTCGCTGCCTAATCCGCGTGTCTCACCGAGGCGACGTCGCGCCGGACGATTGGAGAAGAATGCGCCGAACTTCGTCTTGGGCCGGCCCGTCAGGGTAAGCCTTCAGATACTGCTCGGCTTCGCGCGAAGCTTCCTCGAGTCGTCCGAGCCGTTTGAGCGCCCGTATCTTGTTGAGCCGCACGTCCGGCTCGAGCGCGGTACCCGGAAACCTCGCCAGCAACTCGTCCAGATTTCGCAGGACCTCGACGTCATCGCCGGCTTTGCGCGCGTCGAGGGCCGCCTGGAACAAGCGATTTTGACTGGCCAGGGCTCCTCGACGAGTCGGCCTGCGACTCACTGAATGCGGCAGCTCCGCTCCGTCCTTCGCTCGCTCGAAACCGGGCACCACGGCGCTGGCAGCCTCGGTCGAGTCGGCAGGCTTCGCGGCAATAGACGACCAGCTATTACCTGCCGCGATGAGTTGCTGCTCACCGCCGTGCACGATCAGCACCGATCCGCGAGTCACTACGACCGAGGTTATCGTTCCGGGGGCGGGTTCGGCAGGTTCGACGCGAACGGAGAATTTGGTGCCGTGCACGATGACCTGCGCGTCGGGGGTCGTAATGGCCACCATTCGCGGCCCACCGGGGTTCGGCACGGACACTCGGACGGACCCGATATCGAGTCGAATCCGCTGCTCGACCGTGCGTGCAGTGTCGACCCACGCCTGCGTCGCGAACCCGAGCTCCATGCTCACGCCGCGCGGCAGCGCGAGCAGCCCGCGGCCATCCGGAGCGGTGCGAATCTCCTCACCCTCCAAAACTGCAACGCGTGCGCCGGCGGATACGGCCTCCTCGTGTCCAGGTTGCGTCGCGACGACCACGCCTGCGGTCACGCGCAGCTCGGCCGGAGCCTTCGCGACGGCATCGGACGAATCCGCGTGAGAGCGAGTCGGCCTCCGGACCTCGAACTCACGCCAGCCCAGACCCATGAGACACACCGCTGCAGCAGCCGCCGCGCTTCGCGCGAGCCAGTGTAGGCGCCGGTGTCGGCGCGTCTCTCGGGCCATGGTCCTCACCGTCGCCGCGACCGCCATTCGCCGACGCGCTTCGTCGGCCGCGCGCGACTCCTCGGGGACCGGTCGTCGACGCAGCTCTTCGAGCAGCTCGAGGGGCGGTTCGGGATGTTCGACGCGGGTCACTGCGTTCTCCCTTCGGAAGCCAAGCCGAGGGCTTCTAGTCGATGCCGCAATTCGACGCGGCCGCGAAACAGCCGCGATTGAACCGCGGGCCGCGATTTGCGCACCATGAGAGCGATCTCCTCGAGACTGTGCCCGAGCACGTCGTGCAAGAGCAGAACCTCGACCTGCTTTGGATTCATGCCGGCAAGCTGTTCATGCACTCGCCCCAGCTCAGCGCGCGCCTCGAGCATCCGGAGTGGATCGGGGCCTCCGTGAACTTCCTGGGCTGCATCGAGCTGCGTTCGGTCAACGACGGAGCGCTCCCTCCTGCGCGACCGCAGCGCGTTCAGGCCCACGTTCGTCGCGATTCGTGAGGCCCACGTTTTCAGGCTGCAGCCTCGTTCGAATGTTCCGCGCTTCAGGGTAACGATGATCTGCTCGAAGGACTGCTGGACGAGATCGTCGTGATCGGGTCCACGCTGGCCGACGACGCGATACAAGGTGTGGTCGACGGCGCCCACGAGCCGATTGGAGAGCTCGGACGCCACTCGCGTGTCTCCACGCTGAACCGCCGCGATGATGGCTTGGTCGCTGATGATGGGAACCCCGTCCGGTGCGCTCGAGCCTCCGGAAATCACCTGGAAGAGCGCGCGAGAGGAAGCGGTTCCGAATCGCGGCATGTCGCCTGGATAGTAACCGCACGCCGCCGGCCGAATGCATCGGCCATCCGAATCGCAGCCGGGGGAAGCCCGGAAACAGGGATCTGCTCGTGAGCGGCGTCGGGTATCTTCGGTTTGCCGATGCCGATGCCTCAAATCGCCGTCGAAATCTCGGCGCCCTACGAAGCCGCGACGGATCCGGGCGAAGCGCGAGTGCAGAGCGAGAATCGGGTTCGCGAGCTTCGCCGCGCGCTGCTCGCCGCGTGTACCGACACTGCCGGCGTCGCCGAGTGCGTCGATTCCGACGAGGCACCCGCCGCGGTCGCGGTGGCCTTGGTAATTTGGCGACGGCGCAGCAGCGTGCACATCGAAGTCAGCTCGAAGCGGGTCCAGGAGGGGCAATGGACGGAGCGCGAGTTGCAATTCAGCGCGGCGGACGCGGCCATTGAGCGATGGCGGACCGCCGGGTACGCCGTCGGAACCGTCGCCGGTGAACTGGTGAAGCTGGAAAGCCGCCAGAAGCGCGGGCTCGCCGCTTCCCCGGCCGGGGAAACCGCGACGAGCGCGTCAGGGGACACGCAGCGTGCAAACAGTGAAGAGCCACCCGGGAGAGAAGCGGAACAGGCTCCGTCCGATCCCGAGCGCGATCACGGTGGAGGCAAGGACGCCGGCCATGCCGAATCGCCCGGTAAGCGGGATACGGTGGGCGCGGAGGCACCGATCCAGATTGCACGGCGGGACCATTCGGCGAACGCGGCGGACTGGAAGCCGCCGGATGATTCCACGCGCCTGGAACGCCTGCTCTGGTGGGCAGAAGCAGGCGCTCTCGGCGGCCCGGGACCCTACGGGAGTGCGCCGAGGTTCGGTGCGTACGCCAGGGTGAGCCGCGTCTTCCAGGGACCGCTCTTGACTGCATCGCTCGGCTACGCGGCGTGCTCGGACGATCAGCGGGGACTCTCCGCGCAGTGGATCACTGCGTCGGCGGGCGCGGGGTACGCAGCGTTCATCGGCGCTCGGTTCGTGCTCGACCTTCGCGCCGAGATTGCCGTCGAGCACCTCTCCGCGTTCGTCGACGACACGCCTTCGAGTCGTTCCGACACGGCCGGGCGCTGGATGCCTGCGGTTCGAACGGGTGGCGAGGTTGCGTGGGCGCCGTTCCATTACTTGGCTGGGTTCCTCGGTGCCGAAGCGATGCTCCGCCCCGCCATCACCGACGTCATCGTCCGCGACGAGCGAGTCGGCTCGGTCGGGTCCATCGACTACTCGTTGCTCGGCGGGGTTCGCATCCTGTTGCCGTAGTGGCTCAGGATCGGTCGACGAGCCGTATCACACCGGAACGCATCGATCGTCAGTCGCTTGGCATCGAGCGCCGGGGTCCACGGTCCTTGTCCAGCAGCAAGCACTACTCGCAGCGAAATCGCGAGGGATCGCAGAACGGCTGGTCGTGACCGCAATCGGCGTTGCCGACGCACTCCACGCACTGTCCCGATTCGGGGCGGCAGAACGGCGCGTACCGAGAATCGCACATCGAGTCGTCACGACACTCGACGCAAAGGCTGCGACCGACATCGCAAACGCGCTCGTCAATCTGCCGGCAATCGTCGGACGTCGTGCAAGCTAGCGTGCACACTTGCGCGACGAGATCGCAGATTTGCGGCGAGGCGCAATCCGCGTCCGACAGACACTCGACGCATTGCTGGGTCGAGACGTCGCAGTGCGGCCGGTACGAGCCGCAATCCGAGCTCTGCGCGCACTCGGTCTCGGACGAGAAAACATTCGCCCCTGCATCGCCGGCATCGGGCGTCGCCGTGGGCCCGGTCGAACTCGGTTTGGGAACATTCGCCCCTGCATCGCCGGCGTCGAGTGTCGCCATGGGCCCAGTCGAGTTCGGTTTCGGTGACAGTACTAGCGACACTCGATCGCACCCGTTCGCGAGCACCAGGCAAACGGCGACACGGACCTTGTCGAGACGACGTGCCACGGCTGCAAGGCTACGCCTCACTACAGAGGTGGGCCAGCGTCTACACTGCGAACACGTCACCGATGCGGCCGAGCCCCCCTCTCGCCCAGGGCAATCGCATCTTCCAACGCCTACCCAGCGAGTACGTGAAGCAGGAATTCGTGGTCCCATCCCGCTTGGAGCCGTCGGGTCTTGATGCCAACCTTGCTCTGGACGTTCTTGAGCAGGTTCATCGTGAAGTGACGTAGCACTGCGAAGTTCTCCGCCGCGTGGCCAGCCCGGATGCGGCAGTCGTCCTCGCGGAAGGCGAGGTCGAGCACCCAGTGCAGGCGGTTCTCGATACCCCAGTGCGCTCGAACGGTTGCCAGGGCCGTCTTCGCTGGCAGGCGTTTCTGCGAGGAGATGTAGTAGCGCTGCTCGGTGGAAGTCTTGTCGCCAACGGTACGGTCGACCTCGACGAGCACCACGCACCCGAGCTTCATCCAGTCGGCCCGTCGTGAGATGAGGGCAAGATCGTAGCAGGCCAGACAGCGTCGCACCTCGGTGCGACCGTGGCCCTTGTTCGTCGTCTCTGCGAAGTCCGCGATGTCATCGAAGTTCGGGTCGTCGGTCGCGGCATCGAACGCTGCCTTGATGTCGGCGAGGAGCGTGGGCTGGTTGTCCTTGACGGCCAGCATGTAGTCCGCGCCGCCGCGCACGATCTTCTCCGCGATTTCCTTCTGGCAGCCCATCGCGTCGATGGTGACGACCGCCCCTTTGATATGAAGAACCTCGAGCAGTCGAGGGATCGCGGTGATCTCGTTCGACTTCTCCTCCGTCTTGACCTGGCCGAGAACTACGCGGTTGCTAGCCGCCCACGCGCTCACCATGTGAACGAACGCCTTGTTGCCTGCGTCGCGGAACGAGCGGCGCAGGGTCTTCCCGTCGATGGCGACGACTTCTCCGTTGGTAACCTCGACCAGCGTCTCAACCCACAAGCGAAATGCCTCCTGCAGGGCCGAGGAGTCGAGCATCGCGAAGACGCGCCCGAACGTGTCGTGGGATGGGATGCCGTTCTCCAGATCAAGGAGCGTGGCAAGGAACTCCTTCTTGGAGCGCCCGAAAGCCTCGATGGTCGTGAAGGAGTCCGCACCGCATAGGACGCCCAGGGCAATCGCATCAAATGCCGTCACGACATGACTCCCAAAACACGGAGGAGGTATCCGTCGTGCCAGCCTGCGAGCAGGCGCTTGTTCTTCACGCCGAGCTTCTTCCCATCGAGCCCACCGGGAACGGCCTTGAGAAGGTTGAGGGCGAGGTGGCGGATGACAGCAAAGTTCTCGGCAGCATGACCGGCGCGAACACGACAGTCGTCTTCGCGGAATGCGACATCGAGCACCCAGTGAAGTTGATTCTCGATTCCCCAGTGAGCGCGGGTAGCGGCCAGTGCGCCTTCAAAAAAGTTCGAGGGAAGCCGAGCTCGTCCCGAGCTTCGCCCGGCCCCGGGCTAGTGGATCATCTCGACCTTTGTCGGGCACCCGAGAACCACCTGGACCGTACCGCCGCCCTGAGCGAGCTTCTGGCACGTGTTCGGGCAGAGCGTGAGCTGCGTGTCGCCCTGGTCGTAGAACCATTCGTCGTTGGCGGACGTGTCGCCAACCGCCGCGCAATCGGTGGACGCGCTCACCTGGTACACATCGGTCGCCGCGGCGTTCGGCGCCGAGTACGTGACGTTCACTTTTGTCGGATCCACCGTACCGTCGCTCGGCACGCCGAAGTCGCAGGAGATCGCTTGACCGCGAATCTGATCGAGCGCCGCGGCAAACTGTTGCCCGACGTTCCCGCCCGTGTCGACGATGAACGCGGTGCCCGTTCCGCCCGCCGCGGCCAGAGCGTTCAGCGACGTGAGCGAGCTGCCGACGCCGATCACGAACGTCGGAATCGAAGGGACCGGGGGACTCGCCGTGGGATTGCCCTGGAGGGCAGGCGCGACGAGATCGCCCGCGATCGTGCCTTTCGTCGTGGCGTCACCGACGACGTCGTCCGCGTCGCATCCGTTCGGATCGCCGTCCGTCGCCAGGACGACGACGGTCTTCTCGCCGGGGTGCGCGATCGCCCAGCCCGTCGCATATTGATAGGCGCCCTGCAACGCGGGGTACGTCGGCGTGCCGCCGCCGGGCCCGTGGTTGTTGAGCGAGGTGGTGATGTTCGGACCGACGCCGGGCAAGAGCCCGATCGGCACGTCCGGAGTCGCGTAATCGGACACGGTGCAAGAGCCGCCCGTGTTCGAAAAACAGATGTTGACGAACGGAATGCACGTGCAGCCGGACTGACCCGACGTGCACGTTCCCCCGCCGGTACTCCCCGTATACGGAAAGTATCCGATGCCCGCGCTCGTGCCTGTGTTCGTAGGGTCCGCGACGAACCCCTCGAGCGAGCCCGACACCGCTTGCCACTTCGACGGACTGCCGTCCGCCATCGAACCGGATTGATCGACCAGAAAATACATGTCGAGCGGCTGGCGTTCGCCTTGATGGATTTCCGTTTCGCACCCCGAGTCGGCGTTGAGGCCACCGCCGCCGCTCGACTCTCCCCCGTTCGAAAAGAGACCGCCACCGAAGCTCGTGTCGCCGCCGCCGCTCGTGGAGCCCGTGCTGCCCGAAGAAGAACCCGATGACGATCCGCTTCCGCCCCCGAGGCCCGTTTGACCCGACGACGGCGAGCACGAAGCCAGCCACGACGCGGAAGCGAGCGCCGCGAGCAGAGCCAGCGGCGCGTACGGTCTTTCGTTGCGAAAGCTATGCATGATTTTGACTCCTCGACGCCTCGAATCACCTTGCCTCGCGCCGGCCAGGTTGCACGACGAAGTCTAGTCGACCAACCAACCGAACGCCTGCGGTATTCCGTTTCGGAGACAAGGCCGTGCAAGTCTCGCCGCCGGGAGCCGTGAAGCCGTCGCCGCCGTCAACCCGCCGGTCCCCGCCGGTCCCCCGCCGTCCGCGAGCCGTCACGAACGGCGGATTTTGTTGCACTTTGAGAATGTTCGGCGCCGCAGCAGGGGTGCAGACTGCCGCGTGACCGAACGCCGTAGCGATGATTCCGGGCTCGCGATCGCGGCCATCCTCGCTGTCATCGCGATCGGTGCGCGGCGCACGCGCCGTTGGGGCCAGGGCGCGACGTCTCAGCAGAGAACGAGGCACGCGTTCCCGTACGCGGATTGGGTGCAGGTCGTACCGTACTGCGTGCAGTAGGCGTCGCTCTGACAGAGCGGCGGAAGCCCGTTGATTGTCGCGCAATACGAGATCCCGAACGCGAGCGGCGAACAGACGAGCGTCCCGGGGCATTTCGACGGCGTCCCGCCCGCTCCGCTCATTCCGCCCGCCGATGACGCGCCACCGAACACCGAGCCGCCGGCGCCGAAGTCCGCGCCGCCCTGATTGCCCGCGTCGAGCTCGACGCTGTTGAAGCCGCCAGAGCCGAGCTCCGCACCAGCGAACCCGCCCGCGTTGAGCTGCGAGCCGCCGATCGAGCCATTCGAGCCGCCGGCCCCCGACGTCTCTTCGAACGGTGCCCCGCCGGAGGCATAGTCGAACGTCCCACCCGTGGCCGCACCGCCCGCGGCCCCGCCTTGCCCGGCCGAGAAAAGCCCGGAATCCGAACCACCACTGCCGCACGCGATCAGCGTGAACAGCGCGAACGCCCCGACTACCGGGTTCTTCCAGCGGCAGGCATGAGTACGACGACGACGGTCGGAACGTGACGGACCCATCGGATGAACACCGAGGGTAGCAGCGAATGATCACGCACGCGGGCCGCCATTCCGAGATCGCTCACACTCGACCCTACAACCGATCCAAGAATCCGACATCGTTCGCGTTCGCGCGATGCGTTCCGCCCGTCGAGACGCCACCGTCCACGGGGATCACGGCGCGCCCGACTGCGCCTTTCCGATACAGCTTCGACTCGGGATCGGTCGAATCAGGCGCGCGTGTCGCGCCTGCTCGACGACGCGACGGAAGAACTCGCGGGCCACGTCACGCTCCATGATCCGCTCCCGATTCTTCGAGAACGTGCTGTGGTCGAACGGCATGCGCGTCATGTCCATGTCGAGAAACCACCGGAAAAGCATGTTGTATCCGAGCTGCTCGCACAGCATCCGCTCGCTCCGAAGCGAGTAGAATGCGATCAGCAGGGCCCCCTTCAGCAGCGTTTCCGGCGGCACCGAGTCCCTTCCGCTGCTTGCGTACATCTCGTCGAAGCGGCTCGACAGCTTCTTCAGCGTGCCGAAGAAGTACTCCTGCATCGAGTCACTCCGGAGCCCAATTATGGGCGCGATGACCCAAGCCGAGCTGTCGGGGCCCCCGCCCGAGAATCCACGCGCTCGTCTGACCGAGTCCGGTCAGGGTGCCACCGACGGAGAAGACGTCCGTGAGCCAGTATTCACTGGCGACGCCGGCGCGACCTCCGATGCCGAGACTCCCCCCACCGGCGCGCACTTCACGGCCGGCGCGCCCGTGGAGCTCTGGTCCGACTCCGTGGGCACTTGGCTCGGCGCGGAGTGGGCGAAGCTCCCACTCCATTACGACATCGACGTCACCCAGGGCGGCAAGCTCGTGGGCCGTGCGTCGTGCGACACCGACACGGAGGACGGCACGAGCGTCTGCGGCGTGGAGTCGAACGCCGGCGGGCGGCACCACGGAGACTGCGAGGTGCACATGATCTGCGACCTACCGAAGCTCGCCCCGGGCGACGTGACGCTCAAGGTGACCGGTCGCATCGCCGACCCCTCTCGCGTGAAGAGCTTGACGCGCATGTCGCTCAACGTGCGCGAGAAATGATGCGCTTCTACTAGGAAGGGGGGCGTTGCCCGCCCCCCGGGGCTTGCTACGCAACCCCTCCCCCCGGTACTCGCTGCGCTCGGTAGCTCCGCACCTCTTCAATCCCTCGGGGACGACGGCGTCGTCGATGCGGAACTACTGAAAACAGCCAGGCGGCGGGGGAGCGGTCGCGAAACCGCGGGGGCAAGGCTGGCAACGCCCCCTTTACTAGGGCCGAGGGGGCTCGGAGATCCGCGGCGCGCGGTCGACACCGCGTGCTCTTCGGGCATTCATCGTCTGTGACAGCACGTAGCCGAACGCTGCCGCGAGGAGCATGAGGAGGACCACACGTACCACTCCACCGCGCGGCGGCGGCTGGCGAACCCGGACGATTCGAGTTTTTCCGGTGGCCTCGTGAGAAGGTCCCGGCGCTTCACCTGCCATCTGAACGCCCGTGGCCAAGGGAGGGATGGCGCAGGTCTGGGCGGCGCGCCTCCAGGGCCGGCGGCCGAATCAGCGCCCCGACCACGACCGTGATCTCGTCGATCTCGTGGAGCCGTTCAAGTCCTCTACGTACCGGATTCCTGGGCGGTCCTGCGGCGGAGGAGCCGAGTAGCCACGATAGGGGCCGCCGGTTCACGGGTACGGCGGATAGTCCGCACGCACGTTCGCGCAGGTAGCGGCGTTGCTCATCTTCTCGGCCTGGAACGTGGCGCCCTTCGCGGCGCCGGCGCTCGGGAGGACGTAAACCGGGCGATTGTTATCGACGAAGGTCGATTGGAAGGCGTTGCACGACAGGCCCGTGCCCGCGACTTCGCAGCCGAGAACGTGGTCGTCTTCCTGCGACACGGTCGCCGACCCCGAAAGGTGCGTGCAGTCCGTGAGCGTTCCGCTCAACGCCGCCGTCTGCCTGAGCGCCATGTCGACGTAGTCCGCTGGAGTGCCCCCAAAGGCGGCGGTAGTGGGCACGTTCGTTGCGGCGGTGACGCCAGGCATACCGTCGCCGTCCTGGTCGACCTCGGTCACTCCGGCCGCATTCAGCGGGCCACGCTCCGGTCGCAGGAGCACGTCATCCCGATGAGCGACGTGAACGCAGCGTTGGTCTTGTACGTCGCGCCCGCCTTCAAGGTCGAGAAGGTCGTGGCCACCGCGGACGCCGACAGGTAGTCGCTGTCGAAGAGCGTCGTCGGGAACGTGATGAAGTAGGTCGTCGTGCCGGCCGCGCTGGCCGTGCTCGTGAAGGTTGGGAACGAGATGCCGCACGGCAGCACCGTGGTGGCGGTACCGGACGCCGTCGAGGTGACGAGCGACCAGACCTGGACGTTCCCGGCCCCTTCGCCAGGTTGAGCGTTCCCGGCCCACGTCACCGGCACGGTGAGAAGCATCGCCCACGAACCGTCGACGTCGCACTGGTTCTGGCAGTTCGCATCGCACGTCGGCGTGTTCGGCGGCTCGCACTGCTCGCCGGTTTCGACCACGCCGTCACCGCACGCGACGACGCAGGATCCGCTCTGACAGACCTTCCCTACGCCGCACGTGACCTCGTTCTGGGTCGGGTCCGCGACGGCCTGGCAAAGGTGACCGCTCGTGCACGTCTCCATCTGGCAAGCTGGAGCCGCGCTGCAATCGGTTGCTGGATCCGCGCACGTGAGAGGTGCAGTCGTTGTTGCAACCGTCGCCGTTCACCTGGTTGCCGTCGTCGCATTGCTCGCCCGGATCGACGATGCCGTTGCCGCAGGCGATGATGCAGGCCCCCGCGCTGCAAACTTTGCCCGACGCGCACGGCTGGTCGTTTTGCGTCGCGTCCACCGCGTTCTGGCAGACGTGGCCGGCGGAGCACTGCGCGACGTAGCAGACGGGGGCCGCGGTGCAATCGGTCGAGGGGTTCGCGCAGCTGTACTGGCAGTTGTTGTTGCAGCCGTCGCCGTTCACCTTGTTGCCGTCGTCGCACAGCTCGCCGTCGGCCGCGTCCACCAGGCCGTTGCCGCAGGAGTTGATGCAAGCGCCTGCCGAGACAGACGAGTCCGCTGCCGCAGGCGTGGTCATTCTGGCTCGAATCGGGGGAGGACTGGCAGATGTGCGACGCGCTGCAACTCTCCGTCTCGCACGGGACCGGGGTGCAATCCGTCGCCGGGGTGGTGCAGCTGTACTGGCAGTTGTTGTTGCAGCCGTCGCCGTTCACCTTGTTGCCGTCGTCGCAGACCTCGCCCGGATCGACGTGACCGTTGCCGCACGAGTTCCCGCAGGCGCCGTTGGTGCAGACCTCCGAGGAGCCGCACGAGTTCCCGTTCTGGCTCGAGTCGGCGACTGACTGGCACAGGTGGGTCGTCGCGCTGCAAGACCACTTGTCGCAGGTGCCGGCGTTGCCGGAGCAATCCGTCGCGGGAGTCGAGCAAGTGAACACGCAGTTGTGCTGGCAGCCGTCGCCGTCGGTAGTATTTCCGTCGTCGCACTGCTCGCCCGCGTCGAGGATGCCGTTGCCGCATGCGTTCACGCAGGAGCCGGTGGCGTTGCACGTCAGTCCGCTACCGCAACTCTTGTCGTTCGCCGACGGATCCGCGACGGCCTGACACACGTGGCTATTGGCGTTGCACGCCCACTTGTCGCAGTCGGGCGTCGTGCCGTTGCAATCGGTTGCGGGGTTGGTGCAGCTGTACAGGCAGTCGTTGTTGCAGCCATCGCCGTTCGTCTGGTTGCCGTCGTCGCACTGCTCGCCATCGGCCGCGTCCACGATGCCGTTGCCGCATGCGTTCGCGCACGCTCCCGACGAGCACACCTTCTTCGTGCCGCAAGACGTGTCGTCCTTCGACGTGTCGGCGACGCTGCTGCAAACGTGGGCGAGCGAGCACGTCTCCTTCTGGCACGCGGGGGGCACGGAGCAATCCGTGGCCGGCGTCACGCAGCTGTAGGCGCAGTCGTTGTCGCAGCCGTCGCCGTTCACCTGGTTCCCGTCGTCACAGGTTTCGGTCGGTTCGACCACCCCGTTGCCGCAAACCGCGGCCGTGCACGTGCCGGTCTTGCAATAGGAGTGAGCGCCGCACAGCGTGTCGTCGGGCTTCGCCGTCGGTGTCGGAGCAGACGTGCGTGCCGTCGTTGCACGTGGTCGGCGTTTCGCACGGCGTCTGCAGCGCCGTGCAGTCGCGAGTCGAGTCGGTCGAGACGCACGAGAATCTGCAGTTGTTGTCGCAGCCGTCGCCGTTCACGAGGTTGCCGTCGTCGCATTCTTCGGGAGCCACCGTGATGCCGTCGCCGCACGACGACAGGGTACAGAGTCCGCTCTTGCAGACGCTTCCCGTCCCGCACGGCGTTCCATCCGTGAGATTCGTGCCGGGCACGCACGTGTGACCCGAGCCGCACGTCTCGACGCCGTCGCACGGCAGAAGGTCGTTGCACAGAGCGTCGCCGGTTCCGGGCAAGCAGAACCAGTGACAGGTCTTCGTGCACCCGGTCGTGCCCTGCACGGCAGGATCGCAATCCTCGCCTGGATCGACGACTCCGTTGCCGCACTTCTTGCCGGCATCGGCGGCGTCCGTTTCGCCGCCGGCGTCAGACGGCCGGCTGGCATCCGGGCCCGTAGCCACGCCGCCCGTGCCTGCAGTCGCGGCATCGGCGGGGGACGCGTCCTTTGCGAGCCGGCGTCGCTTCCTTGGTTGATCCCGCCGGTGCCCGTTGCTCGCGCATCCGTTTGCGCGTCCGTCAGCGAACCCCCGTTCGTGCCACCGCCGGCGATCGTTCCGCCAGTGTTTCCGGAACCGGCACTGGCGGGCGCGCCGCCGCCCGCTTGTCCGTTCTCACCGCCCGTCGCGAGCGAGCCCCCGAACGCACCCGTGTTGCTCGATCCGCCGGTGCCGTCGTTGAAGAGATTCGCGGCCGAGCCGCCAGAACACCCGCTCAACGCCAGCAAGGCACCGCCGGCAACCGGCAGCCACAAGAACTCCATCCTGCGCATCGAGCGACTCCTTGCCTGACGGAAGCTGAAAGAATCCGGAAAGGCGATCGTACGCATATCCGCGGTGGCGAAGAAGATGGGAAGGGCAGCTCACGTCACCGGGAGCAGGTCCATTTCCAGACATGTAGGCGTCGCGAGGGCGCGACGTGATCCTCTTCAGAGCGTCGCCGGATTCGGGACGCTCGGGCAGATCGGCGGTTCACTCAATATCTACAACAACGCGGCGCTCGCCCAGTTCGACGGCATCGACAAGCTCACGGCAATCGGGCTGAACCTGGTGCCGTCCCCGTCCCGGCAACACGGGGCAACACGGGGCACGAAGAGCCCGCGTCACCTACATTGACCTACACGCCCAAAAACTCAGGCTTATAAGGTTGGACGGTCAAGGGGCAATCGGGGGCGATCGAGAGCCTCTACGGCGCCGTTCGACATCGAAACACAAGGTAATGTGCGTGGGTTAAACGTGGCTCATGGTATGGCTCAAGTAAGGTAATGAGCGTGGGTTTTCATGGGTTTTCACCAGGAATTATCCACGAAGCCTCATGAAGCGACCACTCTTGCCGCCTCGCCCAGGCACCTTCCCTTGGCGCGCATGTCATACATGCGGCGTGGGTCGCGGCCGCGTCAGGAGAGCGACTCGAGCTCGCGGTTCGTCGTCTCGGGGAAGAGGAACACCACAACGGCGCCGAGCGCCGTGACGCTCGCGACCCAGGGGATCGTCCGGGCGAGTTCGCCCGGGCTCTGGATTACCCAGCCGAGGACGAAGAGCCCGAGCGCGGCGCCGACGACGTCGAGGACTGCAAAGAGACCGGAGGCCGCGCCGCGGGAGCGAGTCGGAAACAGCTCGGTGGCCTGAGCGCGAAGAATGGCTCGGCCGCCCTGCGACGAGAACACGCACGCGGTCCAGGCGAGCGGCAGTGCCGCGCCCTCGCCACGGTAGAAGATCGTCGCGAAGAGCGGGAACGACGCGAGCTGCGCCGCACCGACAATCCTCCGACCGAAGCGATCCGCGAGCCTTCCGGAGACAAGGTTTCCGATCACGCCCGCACCCCCCGACGCGACGACGAGGGCGGCGTACTTCTGCGGCGACCAGCCATGGACGGTCTGGGTGAAATACCCCGTGAACTGGAACGTCCCGATGATCCCGAACGACGGGAGGAGACCGCCGAGCGCGATCCCGACCGCGCGCAAAGGTCGCTCCTCTCCTAGCGCGCGGAGCGGCCGAAGCACGGACCCGAGGCCGGCGAGCGGCGCGCCCGCGATCGATCGCGCGTGCTCTTCGAACCGGTGTGTCTCGGTCATGCGCTTCGAGAGGCCCGGATAAAGCAGCACGGCCGTCAAACCGACGGCATAGAGAAACCGCCACCCGAACGGGAGGTGGTCGACGAGCGCGAACAACACTGCCGAGAAGCCGTACCCGGTGATCGACAGCGCCCCGAGAAGTCCGATGCCGAAGCCACGATGCGCGGCGGGGAACTCTTCGGCGACGATGACGAAGCCGACCGCCGAACCCGTCACGAAGAATGTCCGGGAGAGCATCTGCGCCACGACGAACTCCGTCTCGGTACGGCAGAATGCCGAAGCGAACGTGAAGAGTCCGATGGCGACGACGGAAGCTAGGAAGACCCATCGTCGCCCGACCCTGTCCGCGAACGGAAGGAACGCGAGCGCCGGGAGGGCGCCGAGCCGGATGGTGCCGAGCACGCCGGGCAGTGCCGTCTCCCGGATGTCCAGGTCAGCGGAGATGTGCTTCAGCGCCGACGTGAGCGTCGCGACGTCGTACTCCTCGAAAAAGGAGGCGAGCGCGACCGCGAGGAGCAGCGCCAGGTGCGAGTCGAGAACGCCGTCCGGCACGCGCACCGCGGCCCGAAAAGGACGGAAGCCGGCACGTTCCACTTCGTCCAGGGTACTCGAGCCAAGGGTCCAGACGCGTGACGTAGCCGATGGAGCCGTGCAGCGTCACGCCGTCGTAGTGCCCGACGAAGCCGGCTAGACTCCGTGTTCGATGGCGATGTCCCTCCACCGGCAGCGGGATACACGGGTTCCGTGGCTCCTCCTCGTTGCTGCCTGCTCGGCGGCGGCGACAGGGGCCTGCGGGCGCATCGGCTACGAGTTCGTCCCCGGCGCGACGGGCAACGGCCCGGGCGGTCCCACCGGTGCCGGCGGTCTCGTGGGGGGCGCGGGCGCGGGAGATTCCGGGCGAGACGCATCGGCGAGCGACGCTGCCGGGTCGGGTGGAGCATGGAAGGACGCGGGAGACGGCGGGAGCACGGCCGGGGCCGGGGGAGCGGGAGACGCCGCGTCGGACAGCGGAGGCCCCGGTGTCGAAGGGGGGCTCGGCGACTCCGGCAGCGGCGCTCAGGATGCGGGGCCGCCGCCGTGCATCCTGTCGCCGCAGGATCTCCCGGACTGGTGCCAGCAGATCCCCGAGCTCGCCGCGCCACCGGTGATCGACGGCGCGCTCGAGTGCCCGCTCGCGCTCCGGCCGATCACCCCGCTCGGCTGGACTGCAGGCGGTTCTGCCGATGTCACGGTGGAGTATGCCATCGCATGGGCGGCGAGCGGGCTCTACTTCTTCGTCCGGGTTCACGATCCCGCCGTGGTGCCGGCGGCGCCGACGGAGTTCGTTTGGGAAGGAGATGCCGTGGAGCTCTTCGTGGACAACGACGGCGCGTACACGCAGGCGCCGGCCTTCGACGCCGAGGGGACGCGCCAGCTCATCGTCGCGGCGCCGGATCCGGCGGCGAGCGGTCCGTCGACGCGCGGAGTGATCTACCTCCAAGGAGGTGGCGCCAGCGTCCCCTGGACGTCGAGCACGTTCGCGAGCTTCCTCGAGCCGGACGGGTACGCGGTGGAGGCCTTGGTCGTCGCCGCCGACCTGGGGCTTGCGACATGGAGCCTTGCCGCGCAGGCCAGGGTCGGCTTCGACGTGGGCGTCGACGTGTCGTTCCCCACGGCAGCGCAGACGGGTCCCGAAGGTCACCGCATGGGCCAGTTCTTCCTGTCGCTCGCGCCCGCGGCCCCTCTCGAGCCCTACCAGAACGTGGGCGCATTCTGCGATCCCACGCTGGTCGCACGCTGAAGGTCGCGTGCCTCCAACGGCATTGGATGGCGGTTTCGTCGTTCTCCTCGGCGTGACATTCTTCGTGTGGCGGGGCTGCAGCTCTGGCGGGGCGAACGACGAGGGATGGAGCGACACGGCGGGAATGTGGTGAAAACGTCGGAGGGCTCCAGCAGCTTCACGAGCACGGCCTTCTGCGGGGGGTCGACGCCGTTCGCGTTGTTGGCCCATACGACCCGCGGAGATCCGGGTGCTCGCACGGTGCCGTGCGGCAATGAGCGAGAAACAAGCCGGAATCAAGGGCTCTGACAGAGTCAGAGGGCTATGGGCGCCTCCGATGGCTCGGTGAATCCGTGAACGGCCCAGTCTCGCGCCGTCCGACGATGCCCGATACCGTGAGAGCGTTCGCGGACGCCATGCCCGACACGTACCGACGGCGGCACGCGGCTTCCGAGATCGAAGCACACTCCGCGATCGTCGGGCGTCGCGGTGGAGCGCTGGTGCACGTCGAGTCATGTCCGGGCCCCGCCGAAGGGGGGAACAGGACGTGGCTTTGCGTCGTTACCGACGACAAGCCCCGGACTCCTGTCCTTGCTATCCGCCGCGCTCGCCGCCCAATCGCTGGACGTGCTCGCTGCCCGCATCTACGGTCGTCGCCGTCCGGGCAGGTCCGAAGAAGCTGTCGATCTCTTTCTCGTGCGGCGCCTGCGCACGTGCCACAACGCTCCGATCGACGCGAAGGAACTCGTCGCGATCCAGGGTTCGATGGCAGGGCTTCTACGCGGCGAGGTGCCGATCCCTCGCATCGAACGGCACCCCCCGAACACCTCGCGTCCGGCTCGGACGGCAGTATATTTCCGCGACGACGACCCCGAGCTACTTCTCGTCGAGACGCCGGACCGCCCAGGCATCCTCCTCGCAATCACGCTCGCGATCTTCCGCGAGCGGTTCAGCATCGCGCACTCGAACATCGCGACGTTCGCCGGCACCGCCTGCGACGAGTTCCGCCTCCGCGAGCTTGACGGTTCACGTCTGACCGACGGCCGGAAAACCGCTGTCGTCGAGAAGATCCGCGCCGCGCTGACTGAGCATTGAAGGTTCGCTGGGCCGCGCGTCGCTCCATCGTGATCGAAAGCACGGATGGGGACGCGCCGCGAGGTCTCCGAAGCCAACGCCGAGCCGCCGACAGATTCCGCGACCGTGTGCCGTAGCGGGCCTCGCAGACGAGGTAGAGCGTTTCGCCGTCCGGGATGCGCTGCGCCCTCATTCCGGCGGAGGATAGACGACACGCCCCGCAAACACCCGACGGATAGCCGACATCTATGCGACGAGCACGCGGCGCCGCCTCAGGACGGTGGAGCGCGTCGAATGAAACCGATCATCCCGACGCCGTTGCGCGTCCGGACGACGACGTCGAAGCGATGACGACGGCCGACGAGTTCGAGGGCGCGAAGGACCGTCGTCGCGTCGTTTTGCACGACCCACCCGTGGCCAGCCCCTGTCGGACGACCAGATCAACGACGGTCTGCGGTTCTTGCGGAAATGGCACGACGAAAGTGTTGCCTCCCATGGGGGTCAGCACGCTAGCCGTTCGTGTCGAGCGCGGAAAACCTTGCGGAATTTACGTCGGTTCTGTCGGCTGCCCGTGACCTGGCCACCGCCCCGGTCGTCGAGACGCCAGCCAGGTCACCCGTGCTCGACGACCCGCACGCAGTGAGCAGCGCACCGACCGCGGCCCTCCGGACGCGGGCAAGGCGGGGCACGGTCAGAGCAAACATGACGGGGGCTATCGACTGGCAGGACGACGATCGTCTAACGGCGGGCGTCCGGGTTCTTTCCTCGATTCAGCAGGACGGCCAGCTCTCGAAGAGCGCTGCGAGCTTCACCCGGATCGGAAAAAGCAGCAATCAGGTGTGCCAGGCCGGGGGCCTCTTCTCGGAACTCGTCGAGCCGGGCGTTCGACCACAACCCAGCATTCTCTGCGTTCCGGCAGCGCCGAGCAGGGCTTAGCAGAGAGCGCTGACACTGCGAGCGTCGCTATGCCCTTCACCTGCTAGGTCAACGGAGGCGCATCTTTTCATCTTGGCCGCACGGCGAGGAGCGGCGTCCCGAGGCGTTCACGGAGAGGGCGACTCTGACGCCGCGTTCCATCTGGCATCGGATCGGCTAGAAAGCAGAGCGCCGACCGTACCCCTTGTGAGATTATTCGATACGTTGCCCGAGAAACGTCTCGCACTCATGCCGCAGGGGATGCCGGCTCGTCATCAAGTCCACGAGTCGCTGCTAGAGCTTCTGCTGGCATGCGGAGCTGACGTGAACCGGATCATCGATTCGTCCCAGGGGAACGTCGACGGGTTCGCACGCCACATTGCCCGAGCGCGGATGCTACCGACGACGCCGGAGCCACTCGTCGTGCTCACGAAGACGAGCCCGGTGGCCCTATCGGTGTTCAAGGTCCGTCGGGTTCTCGAAGACGCGCTACCTTCGCTGAAGCACGCGCCCTGGATAGTCTTTCACGATCCGGATGACGATCCATTCTTCGGCAAGGAGGCCCAGGCGACGGGGGCGCTGGATGCCTCCATTGACGCGGCTCCGATCTGGACGACGTTCGGCTCCGGTGAGTACCTCGTCCTGGTCCCCGGCGTCGCCAAGGCTGATTTGAAGGCCCGCATCGCCGATCTCCTGGTGTTGGCTGACACGGCGGCTGGAACCACGAAGCCACCGTAGCGGGGCGCAGTTCACCGGAATGCCCAGGTGGGCGTCATCGCCCCTCCAGCAATCACGTCGTGTCGTCAATCGGCCCGCTTTGGTCGAAGCGGTGGCCCGATTCGTTCTTCGTCGTCATCGACATCGGCGGGCGGAGGTTCCGATGGCGAGAACATCGGTGGCTCGACGACGGTGTGCTCGGCGGTGTCGTCGAAGCGAGCGAGGGGAGATGCCGAAGGAACGAGCCGCTTCAGATCCGGCACGACGTCGGGATTCGACTCCTCGTTGGCCTTTCGCTCATTAAGGGCCGCCAAGAATTCTGGGCATCTCCCCGATCCACTTCCAGCGAGCCTCTCCGACGGGGCAGATCAGAGCGTGCTTTGGAACCTTGCCGGACACGAATCCCCTGGATCATCAGATCCGTGCTCACCGGGCCGACGGGCACTTGGCCGTCTGGAGCTGTCACCCACCATTGCATAGGAGACGAATCCAAGCGTACCACCCGGCTCAGCGCGTCGACCAGTTGAGGGCAGCAAGAATTCGTTCTGCCCGATCCGAGTGACAAAGCACCCAGCACGACAGCATGCCCCGGCGGTGCCCCGCGCTTCTTCGACGCCGCGGGTCGCGGGAAGCGACGGTACAGTGGCGCCAGCACGACCCGATCATCCTCGGTCGGGCCAAAGACGTGGCCCCTGCTCACTGGAGCTGCCCTCCCATGGCCCTGGGGGCCTCGCCGCCACAGCGAGGCCCTCTCATCGACCGCCGACCGTGAGCCACTGCACTACCACCGGACCTCGGGAAATGGCCTTCCCGGGCTTGGCGAACAGGTAGCCCTGGAGCAGATCGCACCCCAGCTCGATGATCGTGTCCCGCTCCTCGGCCGTCTCGATGCCCTCGGCGACGACGGCGATCCCCAGGTCCTTGCACAGGGCGCTCATGGACCGCACGAGCTTCTGTTTGACGGGGCAGTTGTGAACATCCCGCACGAGCGACATGTCGAGCTTCACGAACTCGGGTTCGAGCTAGGCGAAGCTCGTGAGCCCCGCGTAGCCCGCCCCAAGGTCATCGATGGCGATGCGGAAGCCCATCTCCCGGAGCCGTCGCCACCCTCGGAGCGTGCGTCCTCGACCCGCGTCGAGCGACGCACGCTCGGTGATCTCCAGAACGACCCGAGGGGCGATCGAGGTGAGCGGTGCCGATGGCGTCGCCGAGCATTTCGTCGTTCAGATCGCTCGCATGTAGGTTCACGAAGAGCAGCGGCGCGGGGGGCAGAAGGCCCATGGGCTCCGGCGCCTTCGAGCGAACGGTGCGGCCCACGTCGTCGAGCCTCCCGAGCCGTTCGGCCGCGTCGAGAACGGCCCCTGGATGCGGGAGGGCTGGCTCGCTGCTGCGAAGGAGGGCCTCGTACCCGAAGAGGTTGCGCGTCGCGGCATCCACGATCGGCTGGTAGGCCATCCACAGGGTGTCAAGGGCCCGGTCGAGGGTCACCGCGAGGCCAGCCCGGTCGCCTGCTTCGGGGCGCCCAGTGTCGAGAACGCGGATCGAGTCCCGTTTCGCTTTTCCGAGCCCGCCGATGCTCACGGCTCGACGGATCTGTTTTCCAGCTTCTCCAAATCGAGTGGTTTGATCAGGTAGTCGAACGCACCGTAGCGCATGGCGTCGGCGGCCGACTCCACGCCCGGTATGCCCGTCATGAGGATGACCGGAACGTCCAGGTCGTGTTCGCGGACAGCGTTAAGTAACGCGATGCCGTCCATCCCGGGCATCGAGATGTCGGAGAGCACGACGTCGAAGGGCGCTTCGTCGTCGAGTAGCCGCAACGCCCGTGCCCCGTCTTCGGCAGCGCTCACGTCGAACCCGGCTTCTCCAAGTACCCGAGTGATCGCTTGCAGTGCCGGCGGTTCGTCCTCGACCACGAGGATTCGTGGCCGTGACGCCTCCAACGGTCGCGAATGAACCAAAGCCCCGGGCATCGTGATCCCTTCCCTCGGAACGATCGATCAACGACAAGCCTAGCACGCCGTGGCTCGCTCTGCCGGACAAGGCGACCGCACAGGGTAGTAGCCGCGCCTACCGCGCATCACTCTCGCTCGCTCGCGCTCCGCAGACTTCGCGGACCGGAGGGAACGTTCGGCGACACCGGCATGTTGCGTCATGCTCACCGAGCGTGCTTCCGTTTTCTCGCACGTTCAGAGCGTTGGTTTTTGGCCGAGCTTGGTTGTCGCAGCGGAACCGATATCCTCCGTGGAGGGTGCGAAGGAGCACCAGGTCATCCTCGCTTAGGCCCGCTGTGCGCCCTGGTCATCGCTCCTCGCGAAGATCACCGCGCCTCGGATTCATGTGCTCCCCGAAACGTCCGTTTGCCGGAAGGCCGGTGGCGTTATCGTTCACGAACATCGTGGCGCCCGACGTGTGGCCGGGCTCGTGGTGACTCTCTATACCCGTCTCTCAGCTCACCATCGCTGCATGACGTCTCACTTCCAGCAAAGCCCCTTCCATGTCGAGCGCCAGGTCGGGCCGACCTCGGTGGCGCTCAGGTCTCGACCGCGGCAGGAGTCTGCTCTTGCAAACGGGCATCGCGGAAGGCTCCTTTCGCACACCAAAGCGGATGCGGATGGGCACGGAGGAGCTTCCCGATTCGCCGACGAGCACATCGACGAGTGCCATGAGTTCGTGTCGGAGGCTATCTTCAGCGCCGCCGTCGATGGCCAGGACGAGTTCGGACGTATCCCCGAGATTAAGGTGTGCATGCACGAGGAGCGCCCGAGCAAGCAAATGGCGAGCGGCCATCGACTGATCGTCGAGACGGGGAGCCACGACCATAATGGCTTTCCCGACGGCGCGGGAGGACCGTTCGAGGACTGAGACCCGCCGTATCGTCCGACGGGAAAGCTCGATAGGGTAGCTCCCCGTCACATTGCACGACGACGACTGTCTCTTCGCACTGATCGGGGGTGACGAAGGTGTCGAACCCGCACGCGCCGTCTTCCACGACGACCAAACGCACGCGCAGGTCTTCTGCGGACGTCGGCAGCACAGCCCTGAGCGCCATCGGCCGCATCACTCGGCCGCCCGAGCTTCAACCCACGTCGTTCGGTGATGCCTGCCAGCGTCTTTGCGACGCCAGGGATCTCGCTCACGCGCGAGAGGTTCGACTGGGCGCTCCGGGCGATGTCACCGAGCGCCACGATGCCGATGAGCTTCCCGTCCGAATCAACGACAGGGACTCGACGGAGCTCCCGCCGAATCGGGGAACCCGCTCGGAATCAGGGTAGCCTGTCGTTCCTCGAGCGCCGCCGAGAACTCGGGACCTCGCCATTCTACTTTCAGCTAGCTTCTCCAACAACGGGGCAGATCAGAGCGTGCTTCGGAAGGACGCTCGCCTCCCCCCTCGCTTCCCACAACGCGAACATGGCCTTCAGCCTTGCCGAGTGCCTTCTCACGAGGGCCGTGGCTGTCTCCCTCGGCATTTACCACTATGACGTCTGCCTTGACGGCGTCTGCGGCGGCCTCGAATTCGTCGGGGTTGGTCGAGAATACCGGTTCAGAGATGAGCACTGCGAATGGCCCCAATCCGAGGATGACCGTGCGTGCGTTCACAACGTCGGCGCTCTCCACGGCTGGTGCCTCGCGGCGGTGCCGCACCATCTCGGCACAGGCGACGACAAGTTCTTCCCTTGGGGTCACCAGCACGACCACCGGTACCCTCCTCGCTGGCGTCCGTCTGATTCGACAACCGCGGACGTGCGATCCGAAACCCCCGAGGCCGGCGCGATCGGTTCGCTCCGCCCGGTCTCCAACCCGGCGTTCATGTCGTTGTTCACCATGTGCTTCTCTCTGAGCGGGGATGTCCTGGAGTGTCTGGTTCCTCACGCGGGTGTTACGTGGCCTTGTCAGACGCGGGGACGAGCGAGGCTGGGATGGGGAACGCCGGGCGGGCGAACAGGTACCCTTGGCCGTAGTGGACCCCGCAGTCCCGGACAGCCCTGTACTCCTCGACCAGTTCGATCCCCTCGGCCACGACCGTCGCTCCCATCTCGCCGCAGAGCCGGGTCAAGCTGGCCACGAGCTGCCGCTTCCTCGGCTTCAGATGGAGCCCCTGGATCAAACTCACGGTCGAGCTTCACGACCTTCGGTTCGAGGTCTGCGATGTCGACTGAGGTTCGAATACCCGGCACCAAGATTGTCCACGACGAGGTGAACCCCACCCCGCGAGCGGACCTCTCGGAGCACGCTGTGACAGAGATCGAAATACTGGGAAGGGCACGCTCTCCGTGATTTCCAGATAGACATCGCTGCCGTGCGTGTAGATAGGATCATCTGGACGGACGAGCAATGGCTCGTTCAGCTCGGCGGGATGGACGTTCACGAAGACGGCCCCTTCGCCGCATACCGACAGCGCCACCTCACGGATTAACCTCCCCAGCAGGCCCGTGCAACCGGCGAGCGATGCATGGGCGAAGAGCTTCTCAGGGTTCTCGTAAGCTGGGACGCTGCACCGGACGAGGGCTTCGGTGGCGAACTCCACTCCGCTGACGAGCGACACGATGGGCTGGAACACCACGCTCAGGCTGTCGGACGGGACGGTGCTTCCGAGGAAAACGCCGCTCACTGGTCTATTGGGTGGTGCGCTGCGAGCGTTCGACAGGAAGTTGATGCCCGAGCTGACCTGGTACCCCATGCGTCCCAGCCGCCCGAGCCGGGGAGTCTCGGGGAGTTCGTCCACCCCCTCGGTGTTCTTCGTGCCGCCCTTTGTCATCCCTGGCTGCCGTGTCCGTGGGGTGAGTGCTCCAGATCAGTCACGAAGCTGAAGACGATAGCCGGCCAGCGGGCCGCCTGAAATGGCCACTGTGTTCCGCTGGCTTCCCGTCCGAAGCGGGCGATCTCGCCGACGGATTACCGGAGGAGACGACAGCGGTTGTTATCGGCCAATGTAGGCAAGTCACGCCACCGGCAACGCCCTGGCGAGTGAAGCAGGCACCGGTCAAGCACACCGACGGCACGAGCCCAACAAAAGAGAATCCTAAGATGGGAACATGAGTGAGGAACCATTCGACCGGATCGCTCTCGCGGTCGACGGAGACGTCACCCCGACGCGCACTCGACCCGTGCGCCTCCCGTCACGGGCACGTTTGCGGCGCCAGCGAGCACTTTCTGCCGATGCAATCCGCAAACGTGTCGCAGGTCGTCGCTCCGGGCAAGAGCGAGACCGTGCAGGCGGCGCCGTCCGCGAGCACGGTTGGGCAACGCTCCCCGATTGCGAGACACTGACCCACCCGGCACGCCGCGGTGGCGGTGCACACTTCGCCCGGCTCGATGTAAGTCAACGTCGCGCACGCTCCTGTACTGCTGGGTTGGTGACCTGTTGCCGCAGCCCAGGCCGGGGGCGCAATCGACGTTCGTCACGCACTGAGCTCCCGCCTGACCACCATCCGAGCAGGTGAAGACAGGAGAGCTGGCGGCAGCGTCTGGAGCTGAGCCCGAGGCGACCGTCGCCGCGCAAATCAGCGGGGCCTTGCACGCTCTCGGCGCGGGCTGGCCGGCGCCTCCGAGGTCGGTCTGCTGATCGCACGTCGCGCCAGCGCCGACCACGTCGAGCGCCTTGCACGTGCCGGTGCAGGAAGGGCCGGTGCCGCACCCGCTCGACTCCTGGCAGTAGAGTCCGCCGGCACACTCCAGCCAGACGGAGAGGCTCAACGGATTGCAAGCCTCGCCCTCCGCGTGGGGTACCGCATTGCCTGCCGGCGGCGTCCCCGGCAGAGGCGGTCCGGACGTCGCGCGAGTCACGCACGTCCCGCAGCCGACGCCCTGCGCCGCGCAGTCGCCATTCAGGCACTGCTCGTTCGCGACGCACGCGGAGCCGTCCGTGAGAGTCCCGCGCGGGAACGTGCAGTCCAGACTGGCGTTGGGGACGCCGCCGGGCCCTTCGGCGTTCCCGTCTGCCGAGCAGCCGCGCGCTTCGACGGCTGCGACGCACGCATCGATCGCGTCCGGGGTGAAACCGGTGCCGGGCAAGGCCATCCGCGCGGCGCACACCGTCGCGTAGCGGCTCCGGAGGCGCGCGATCCCGCTCGCGGGCAGAAGAACGCTCGCGTTGCCGCTGGCGTCGTCTTCGCACGGGAGGAGGACAGTCTCGAAGTATTGGTCGCAAGCCTGCGCGGGGTCGCCGACTCCTCCGCCGTCGGTCGCACCGCTCGCGCCGCCGCGGTTCGCGCCGTCACCGTTCGCGGCGACGCCGCTGTCATTGCTCTCGCTGGCGCCGCCACCGGAGCCAGTGAGCGGTGCGCCGGTCTTGCCCGCGGTAGTCCCCCCGCAGGCGACGGCCCCGATGAGCGCCAGAGTCATCGCAACATGATGAGAGCGGATCGATGTGTGCATTGGAAGATTTCCTCTGAGGTTGGGCGGTAAGTAGAGAGAGCGTGGAGGTGCGCAGCCGATCCGGAATCAGGGCAGCGTGATGCTGATTGAGTCGAGCCCGTTGATGGCCAGGACCCGCAGCGGGTGTGTGCCGGCCTCCTGGGTGAGCACCCGAGAGTGGCCTGCGTAGAGCGTCGCGCTGCCTGGCGGAAACCCCGTGAAGAGCTCGGGAGGAGAGCGTCGCGTCCGGCGGCCCGGGGAAATCGCAGAACCCCTGGACTCCGCTGAAGGAGCCGGGAACCGGGTAATACTCAGCGCCGACCGTGACCGTCTCGTCCGTCGGTACCCACGTCACGCCGAGGCCCAACGCACGATCGATATGTGATTGCTGCCAGGTTCGTCGGATTCGGGAGACGTGAGCGCGAGGGCCGTCGGAAACGTGAGCAGCGAGGCGAACGCCGGGACGGTCGAGCCTGACGCGCTGATTTGGAGCACGTCGCCGGGATGCCAGCGCTGCGCGGAGTCGCTGTAGGGCGCGTATACCCCGAAGCCATCGGGTGAAAGCACGACGTCGGCCCCGGTGCCGCCGTGGACGGTGACCGTGCCCGCCGAGACGCCGGTCAACCCCACGACGGGCCCCGCCTTCAACAGACAGTCGATGACCCTGCACGTTCCGAATTCCGTGGTCGAACAGCGTGGCGGGAGCAGACCGAGCACGAGGGCGTTCGAGTAACCCCCGATGGGCGCAGCGGACGGGAAATCTCCCAGGGAGACCATCATCGGCGCGGTTGCCTCCGCTGCGGCAGCGTCACCTGCAGCGCTGGCGTCGCTCGCAGCGTTCGCGTCGCTAGCGGTGCCGCCATCGCTTCCGCTGCGGGTCGCAGCGTCGGAGCTGCCCGCGTCCGTGGTGTCGGAGACGTGCCGCACGCAGGCGCCGTCCCGGCAGTCGTTTCCCGCCGTGCAGTCGCTCGTCGCCTGACACCCGGCGAGGCAGAGTCCGGCGGTCCCCGCGGGCAGGGCAGGGCACGCGCTGAGGAGGGTGGCTCGTGGAGCGCAGGTCGCGCTCGACCCCAGGTCGCTGCACGACGCGCTCGCGCTGCAGGAGCGCGTGCAGAGCCCGCACGCACACTCGAGCCCTGAGGTGCAGTCGGCGTTCACATGGCACAGGCTGAGCCAGTTCGACTCGCCACCCCGGGTCTGCGCGGGCGAACCGCAACCTGCGAAGAGAAGGAGCGCGGCTACGACGGCAACGACGATTCGAGCAATCATGTGTCTTCCCCGTCCTCGTCGGCGTCGAGCATTGCTTGCCCGACGTACGCAAGCAGTCGGTAAGCGGAGCTCGGGATCGAGCCGACGCTCGTGTTGTGCGCCTGGATCTTCTGACGCAGCGAGACCCCGATCTCGCGCGTCATCCGGAGGAACGCGAGGGCCTCCTCGGCGTGCGGGTGCCCTGGCCAGAGCTCGAAGATGTACGTGCTCCCGCCCGTGTGATCGTCGCGAGACGCCCGGCGCGAGCCCCGGCGGAGCTTCGTCGTGATCGCGGTCACGACGGCCTGGTAGTGGTCGAACACGGCCGCTTCCCACCCGGAGGGGCTCTCGAGAGGGATCAGGTATTCCCGACTCGTGTAGGTGCCGTCGGCGCCCCGTGCGGCGCGCCCGTCTCGCACGAGAACGGCCAGGGCCGCTTCGAGATCCTCGGCCGGCGCCGGGACGTGCTGCGCGAGCTCGCTCGATGCGAGGGGGCCCCAGTGATGGACCGCAACCCAGACCAGATCGGCGAGGCGCTCGACGCTCGACGTTCCGTCGGCGGCGATCAGATATCTGCCGGTTCCGAGGCGCGGAGCACGATGCGGTCGCCCGAGCCCGTGGCAAACACGAGCCCGGTCTCGATGAGGTCGCGCAGCACCGACCGCACCACGACGTCGTCGTCACGGGAGAACCGCACGAGCACGTCGATCTTGCGCACCGGGCCCACGCTCTTCACGTGGCCCAGCACGGCTTCCCACAGGGACTGACCCCGGATCGTGCTGCTCTCCGAGAGCCGGCGCACGGTCTTGTGATAGTTGCGGAGCGAGAGCCCGAACATGTCCGCGATGACCTTGTTGCCGAGGCCCTGCTCCTTCAGCTCGTTCACCAGATCCTGGAAGATCTGGTTCGCCGTGTGAGCGAGCGTTGCCCGCGCCCCGCTCGCCGTCGCGATCTCGGCGATGAGCACCGTCGTCTGGCGAACGATGGCGTCGATGAGCAGGTTGACGTTCATGGAGGGCTCGTCATGGGTGGGATAGCGAGAGGCCGATCCGACCGACGTCCCCCTTGTACCCGCGCATCCCGCGGGGAGAGCAGTGCCCGATCGGGCACCACCCCGATTGGGGGCGCCGCGCGGGTCCCGCGGGATGAAATTCCCGCATGATCTTCGGGCGCCCGAACTTCCGGCACCGAACCCCTCGGGCTCACCGCTTTTCGGGAGATCGCTGAGAGGCCGCACAAGGAGAAAAGGAAAAATTGGCTCTTTACCTGGCTCGACGACGGCGGCGAGCGCACGGCAGCAATCCTCAGCATCATCGCGACTTGCATCGCCCACGACGTCAACCCCCGCGCCTACCTCCATCTTGTGACGAAGCTCATCGTTCGGGCCGCCAGGGGCTGGCCGAACAGCAAACGTCTGCGAGCTCCGGCCCGAGCGAATCCTCGCCGAGCATCCCCGAGCTCTATGTCGGCGACCGCTCGTCGTTGCCCGCGTTCTCGGATCCGCCGTCGCTTCCCGGCCGATCCGTTGCCCCCTCCGTCAGCGCCTTAGGTGGCTCCGCGTCCGAAGCCTCGCTCACGTCTTCATCGGAATCGCTTCGCGGATCACTCGGTCCGTCAGCTCATGGCGACTGACTCCATCCCGCACAGCTCGTCAGAAAACCGCTCACGCTCGTCGCCTGAAGAAACGCTGGGGCCCGCAGCAAATCATCGATCACGCCGTCGACGTCGAAGAGAAGGACCGCGCCCGCCGTGGACTGGAGCGAGACGCTGTGCCCCGCAGCCGGCACGAGCGGTTCAAGCCGGCCGAGGACTTCCGGATAGCGGAACGCGGGTGCACGCCAGAAGCCCCACCCGTATCCCAGAGCAGGCCAGGAACGGATTCCGCGCGGAGGCCTGGTGAGCTGAGTCGAGAACGAGAGTTCCCGTGATCGAAGAACGAGACGCTTGCACACCGTGCCTGCAGATCGGCGCGCGGCCGGTCCGGGTTGCGCCATAGCCGAGGTCCGGTTGCGGATCGCTTCCCGAAGCCTCGCTGGGTGAAGAACAGCATCCGTGCTCCCTCTGGCGAACGCCCTCCGGATGTCCGATCGGTGCCCTCGACGATGGGAACCGGCAGGCGTGGCCGCATTCGCCCGGGAGCGACGGGAAAGTTACGGCGGGTATCCCGAGGTGTTCCACTTCATGGCCCGGGGCGCCTGGACGGCGCTCGTCGGTCATCCGCGTGTCTTCGTCGACGACGAGGAGCAGCCGAATCGAGGTGGCTCGCGGAACGGTGCAGGTCGTCGCGCGCTCGAAAGGGGACGCGTTCGTCGTTGCGCTCGAGCCCGCCGACGTTTCCGACGAAATCACGATCCGCCGCGACGGAATCCGGATCGTGGTATTCGATCCCACCGAGGCGGTGCGCGGGCTCGCGCAGATCATCGGCACGGGTCTCACGCTTCCGGAGAGTGGCCGAGCCCGGGCGCTTGAGGCCCTCGGCGGCATCGCGCACCTGGTGCCCGTACAGAGCTCGGAGCAGAGCAAAGCGCGACGGGGTTCGTCGGATTCGACGCCCTGGGCGCGGCTCGTGCCGCGGGGCTCAGCGATATCGATCACGGTGACGGTGCGTCCTCTCGGAGGTGGCGGCTCGCACGTCGTGCCCGGGCTCGGCGCAACCACGCTGCTCGGGCGAGTGAACGGCGAACCCGTCCAGCCCGAGCGTGATCTGAAGGAGGAGCGACGGCTCGTGCGGTCCGTGATCGGAAGCGGTGGGGTTGGCCGAAGGCGAGGCGCTGGGCAACCCCGTCACGCTTGAGGATCCGGAAGCATGCCTCGAAGCGATCTCCGCGCTTCGTGCGCTCGGCCCGTCTGTTCACGTCGAGTGGCCTCAGGGTATGCCCCTCAGAATTCGTGGGCGCATCGGGAGGAAAGCACTCCGGGGGCGGCTCACCCAGGGCGTCGACTTCTTCCTGGCGACCGCAACGTTCGCCGTCGATGACGACCTGTCTGCCGATCTCGAAGCCCTCCTCGCTCTGGTCGCTGAGCGACCAGGGAAATTCGTGCGTCTGGAGACTGGGGGGTACGTGGAGCTTGAGCACGAGCTGCGAGAGTTGCTCGAATCGCTCTCTGCCGTTCGTGCAGAGGGGCGGGCACAGACCCGAGGCGCGGTGATTCCGAAGAGCGCGATCGGTCTGCTCGACCGGCTCACCGAGGCCGACTCCGGGCTCGCGCTCGACGCGGGAACGGCTCGCTTTCGAGAGCGACTCCTCCAGGTGACCGAGAAGCGGTTCCGAGTTCCTCGCGGGCTTTCGGCGGAGCTCCGCCCGTACCAGCGCGAAGGGTTCGAGTGGCTGTGCCGCCTCGCCGAACTCGAACTCGGCGCGTGCCTGGCCGACGACATGGGCCTCGGCAAGACGGTGCAGGCGCTCGCGCTGCTGCTCGCGCGCGCGAAGGAGGGGCCTGCGATGGTGATTGCGCCGACCAGCGTGTGCCGCAACTGGCAGGACGAGACGTGGCGGTTCGCGCCGTCCCTGGCGGTGCACTGGCTCGCGGACGCGACGGACCGGCCGGCGCGCATCGCGGCGATGAAGAGCGGCGAGGTGCTGCTCGTCTCGTACGGCCTGCTGGCCGCGTCGGGCGAGGCGATTGGCGCGCAGCGCTTCGCCACGGCCGTCTTCGACGAGGCCCAGCCCTCAAGAACCCCGACACGCGCCGCGCCGCCGCGGCCCGGCTCGTGCGCGCCGACACCGTCGTCGGCCTCACCGGCACCCCGCTCGAGAACCACCTCGGCGAGCTTCACGCGCTCTTCGACGTCTCGCCCCCGGCCTGCTCGGCAGCCGCGAGAAGTTCGCCCGCGCCTTCAGCGGCCCCATCGCCGGCGGCGACCGGCGCGCGACCACGCAGCTGCGCGCGCTCGTGCGTCCGTTCCTCCTGCGGCGAACCAAGGCCCAGGTGCTCGACGAGCTGCCCGACAAGACCGAGATGACACGCGTGGTCGCCACCGAACGACGAGGAGCGGGCCTTCTACGAGGCGCTGCGCCGTCGCGCGGTCGAGCGCGTCGAGCAGGCGGCGGCGACCCGGGGCCCGCAGGCGCGCATCCAGGTGCTCGCCGAGATCACCAAGCTGCGCCGCGCCGCCATCATCCCGCGGCTGAGTCGCGGGCGACGACGCTCCGGCCGGCGCCAAGCTCGACGCGCTCGCCGAGCTCGTGGCGGAGCTTCGTGACGAGGGGCACCGCGCGCTCGTCTTCAGCCAGTTCCTCGAGATCCTCGACGGCGCCGGTGAGCGCCTCGCGGCAGACGGAGCGCGGTGCGTGCGCCTCGACGGGTCGATGAACGCGGCCCAGCGCCGGCCGCGGTCGACGCGTTCCAGGCCGGCCAGGCCGACGTGTTCCTCCTCAGCCTGCGCGCCGGCGGCCTCGGGATGAACCTGACGGCGGCCGACCTCATCCAGTCCCGTGGTGGAACCCCGCCGTCGAGGACCAGGCGACCGACCGCGCGCACCGCATCGGCCAAACGCGGCCCGTCACCGTCGTGCGCCTCGTGACGAGGGCACCATCGAGGAGCGCGTGCTGCGACTGCACGCGAGAAGCGCGCGCTCTACGCCGACGCGCTGCTCGACGACACGGCCCGCAGCGCGACGCTCTCCGTCGAAGAACTGCGCACGCTGTTCGACGGCGGAGTCTTTGAACCAGACGTGTCTCCCCGATCCGTCGGACGGGCTCGGTAGCCGGGGAGAACGCAGCCGTCCAACGCCAAGGGGGGGCTGACGGGAAATCTGCATGTCTCGCCGAGGGCCCTGCCGGCGGAGACGCAGCCGAAGCGTGAAAACGCCCCCATGGCCTGCGTCTGCCGGTCGCTCTAGACTAGATCGCGGCGAAAAATGCCGCCGGTGAAGCCGGATCCTAGCGTGGGCCGCGCGCGCGATCGAGGCTCGCGCGCGGCGAGGGGCGGAAGTCGACGACTAGGACACGGAAGGGCTGAATTTCTGGTCGACTGCGCACACCTTCGCGCTGCGCGCGAGTCGCCAGGGACGCGGAAGCGATGGGCGACAGCTACGTCGGGGCGGCGATCAGGTGGCGCGCGAGGATCAGCAGATTGCAGGCGAGCACCGAGCCTCCGACGTACGCGCGGAACGAAGCGAAGCCGCTCCAGGTGCAGCGGTCGAGGCCGAAGGCGCGCTTGAGAAAGGATATTCCTGCTTCGATGCCGGCTCGGAAGTGTCGAAGCTTTCGAAAGACCGACGTCGACTTGACCATCTCGGTGATGCGCATGCCGCAGGGTTTGCTGAAGCCGACGTCCCTGACGCCAAGCGCCTTGATCTCGGCCAGGTTCCTGCGCGACGCGAAGCCGCCGTCGAAGCTCACCTGACGCGGGGGTTTTCCGAACAGCGCGCAGTGGCTCTCCACCATCTTCGTCGCCAGCGTCACGTCGGCGGGGTTTCCTTTTTCGACGACGACAGTCGTCACCAGTCCCGATGCTCCCGTCGTGAGGCAGACCTTGTGCCCGTAGACCGCTCCTCGGTTGTCCTTGACGATGATGTCGGTGTGCGGCTCGAAGATCGACACGATCTTGTCCGAGGCAGGAACTGATTCCCCGCCGAGCACACGACGTTTCGTCTGGTTGATCACGCGCGAAGCGAGATCGCCATAGTGGCGCAGCTCCGCGGCGATGGCGGTCGCGCGCAGCATCTGCATCATGTCGGTGGCCTTCACGCCATCGAGACGCTCAGCGATCCGCTTCGCCTGCTCCGCGGTTTCCACGGTCACCTTCAAAAGGTCTCGATAGAGCGGGATTCTTCGCTCCATTCTTTTCGCGGTGAGAATGGCCACCATTCGGCGCTTTGCGCGGCGCCGTCGGTCGTTGAACGACATTCCGAACTCCTCGCGTGCCGTCTCCATCCCCCGAGCCAGTACGCGCACCGAGTCCCAGAGCAGGGTCGAATCGGTCGGGTCGTGGACATCCGACTCGATGGCAGTGCAGTCGGTCCGGATCCTGTCGCCGGTCTCAACGCCGGCCGCGACAGCGCTCCGAATAACCATGTCGTTGATTGCCGCCCACGTCTCCGCTCGCACCCGCTTGATACTCTTCTGCAGGGTGGACTTCTTCGGTGGACGGTCGCCGATGCCCATGCGACAGAACCACCGGTAGCAGCTGGAGTCGGCGAGGTGGAACGCGAGTTGGTCGTAGCTGAAGCCATTCATCTGCTTGACGAGCATGGCGCGCAAGACCTGTTCCGCCGGCATGCCCTTGCGTCCGAGCCGCTTCGTCTTCGGGTGGACGAGATCGGCATGCACGAACTCGGCCGCCAAAGGCATGCAGTCGAGCAGTCCGCTGATCCGTTTCAATTCCTCGGCGTGGGCATGCTCGATGATGGTTGGAACGAGCCGGGCTTGAAGGTGTATTCTCTCGCGCATCGAGGTCCTCGTTTTTTCGGTGGTCTTGGCCGACTCCCGACGAAACACGGACCTCGTCCAAATTATTTCCATCCTCGCGCGCCACTTCCCCCTTTGTCTTCGCGCACTTCCGAATTTTTCGCCGCGATCTAGACTAAGCTGGCGCTCCATGCAGGCCCTCGAAGCCACGCTGCCTCCCTTGAAGGAAGATGCCGACGGCGTGCTTCGCGTCGCGGGCACGCGCGTCTCGTTGGACTCCATCGTGGCCGCATTCGACATGGGCGCGACGGCCGAGGAAATCGTCGACCGATACCCGTCGGTCGGTCTCGCGAGCGTCTACGAGGTCATCGGCTATGTATTGCGACACCGAGGCGCCATCGACGCGTACCTAGCCGATCGCGAGCGTCGGGCTGCGCAGGTCCGGACCGACATTGAAGCGCGCTTCCCGCCGGGTGGGGTTCGCGCTCGCCTGCTCGCTCGGCAGGGCGGTCCCGGCGCTGCACAATGATTCGCCTCGCTGCGGACGAGGATCTCGACAACGACATCGTGCGAGCCCTGCGCCGGCGCCTGCCCACCGCGGATGTGCTGCGAGTTCAGGACGCGGGCCTCAGCGGGCACGGCGATCCGGCCGTCCTCGAGTGGGCGGCTACCTCGGGGCGCGTATTGATCACGCATGACGTCTCGACGATGACGAAGCACGCCCTCGACCGCTTGCGCGAGGGACGGAGCATGCTTGGCATCATCGTGATCCCTCAGCGAACGGCAATCGGCGCCATCATCGAGGACCTTGTGCTTCTCGTGACATGCAGCGTGGAGGAGGACCTGGCGGGGCAGGTCCTGTTTCTTCCGCTGCGATGAGTGGAAGCAATCACGAGGATGCGCTGCTTATGCGGTGCTCGGCTGAAGCAGCGGAATGGAGCGATCGTCTCCAATGCTGCGACAGGCCGCGTGGGGAGCTTGACCGGTCCCACTGGCCCTTGAATGGAGCTACCCTTGGTAGAATGGCCAGTGGAGCGCCATGAGCTGCCGCAGGGAGCTTTCGATGGCGCTATGCGGGTTCGCTGCGGGCTGCGGTGGGCGAAGCGGTCTCGATGTCCCGGGGGCTGCCGCTTCGGCCAGCAGGGACGTCGCGACGGTTAGCGCCGGCCCCGTCGAAGCCGGCTCGTCGTCGAGCGGCGGCGGAATCCGGCGGGAGCAGTTCCAGCGGCAGAGGCTCAGCATCAGGCTCGAGCTCCAGTTCCGGCTGGAGTAGCGGGCCCACGAGCGACAGCGGAGACTTCAACGGTGGGCCCGACCGCGTAGCCACCGGTGATGCTGGTTGCTGCAACGCGAAGACGTGTGCCGACTACCCGGCGGGGACCTGCGGAGCGCAGAGCGACGGTTGCGGCGGCCTGACCCGGATTTGCGGCACGTGCGTCAGTCCTCAGTCCTGCGGGGGCGGCGGCGAGCTGAGCATCTGCGGAGTCGACCCTACGGAAGCGTTCGTCTACGTTTGCAATCCGATCACCTGCGCCGCGGTCGGCCCCTGTGGCCCGGCGGCAGACGGATGCGGGGGCGTCCTCATGTGCGGCACCTGTCCGCGGGCCGCGTACTGCAACGGGGGTGGACCGGACGCTGGACAGACGCGTGTCCCGAGGCTGGTGCTGTTCGGCGGGACCGACACTGGAGCGCCTTACAGCGACGGCGACGCTCCCCTTGGCGATACCTGGACCTTCGACGGCGCGAGCTGGACCCGGTTCGACGGGATTGGGCCGACAGCGCGCTACGGCCACGCGATGGCGACGCTCGGCAACGTCGTCGTGATGTTCGGGGGGCTCGTCCTGACGAGCTACTACGGTGAAGTCGCTCTGGGCAATGACACCTGGACGTTCGACGGTACCCAGTGGCGGCAGGTCGCTAGCACGGGGCCGTCGCCGCGGTGGGACGCGGCGATGGCGACGCTCGGCAAGCACGTCGTGCTCTTCGGCGGAACCACCTACGGCGGCGACGACGCGTATGACGATACGTGGACCTTCGATGGAACGAGCTGGACGCAGGTCACGGGCGCGGGCCCTCCAGGACGCTACAGCGCCGGCCTGACGACGGTGGGAGGCGAAGTGGTCCTCTTCGGTGGCATCGCCAGTCCCCTCGGCTCCCTCGTCCCCGCGTTCTTCAACGACACGTGGACCTTCGACGGCACGACCTGGACCCAGGTGGCGAGCGACTCCGGCTCCTCGCCACACCCCCGGTACGCGCCGGCCATGTCGGCTCTGGGCACCCGTGCCTTACTGTTCGGAGGCACCTACGACATGAGCTTCCAGCTCGTATTCGTCGACGACCTCTGGACGTTCGACGGCAGCAGCTGGGGGATGAGCATCTTCGACGCTTCCGCCGGACCGCCAGTACGCCAGTACCCGTCCGTCGCGACGCTGGGAGGGAGCGTCGTTCTTTTTGGAGGCCAGCACTCCACCTTCCTGAACGACACATGGTCCTACGACGGCTCAAGCTGGACGCAGGTGAACGTGCCTGGGCCGACGGGGCGCGCGGTCGCGGCGATGGCGGCCTTGCCGTAACCCTCGGCGGCGCGCGGACCGCTCGCCTTCGCGAGCGCCTGCGCACCCACGTAGGCCAAGCCACGCGCAATAGTAGAGGATCCGTGCCGCTCGCGGTAACCTTGTCGACCCGCTGCACGTACGACGCCTTCTCGCGCACGAGCTGCTTTCGGATGCGCGTCAGGTCTCGCAACGCTTGCTCGCGTCCGGCGCATCGCGAATGCAAAATCTCCACGGGCTCGCAGCACCAAGTTCAACCGACCTCGATACCGACGCTAAATGAAGAGTAACTTGTCTTGCTCGGTTCACGCGTTGAGCGTGCGGTCGGCTCGACGCGGTCCCCGCTCGTCGGCGGCTCGGGCTCGCTCTTCGCGCTGCTCGTCGTCGCCGCTACGGTCGACGGCCCGGGGATGCTCGCGTTCGTCACGGTGCTCGTGCTCGCCGTGACGAACATCGCGCACGCCTTCGGTGCGCCATGCGACGCTGGCGTGAGTTTCGGGTGCCACATCGAGGGCCTCGTCCTCGGAGCGGTCGTCGTCGTGCTGGCGCGCCTGCTTGGTGGCGATCTCCGCCGTGCTGTCGCTGTCTAAGCCTTGACGATTTTCAGCGGCACGACTTCGCCAGGTACCGTCAGCAGACCGCGCGCCGCGCGGAGGAGCGACTCGACCTCGGCTCCGGCCCCAACTCGCGCGAGCGCGGCGGCCTGCTCCAGCAGCGAGGCGGCGGCTTTCCGCCGCGCGTTGTCCACTTCGTTGTCCACCAGCCCCGTCGGCGCGCTCCCCGCCGGCGCGCCGTGCTCCGTGGATTCTTCTTTTATTTCAAGCGGAGTGCGAAGGGCGGGACTCGAACCCGCACAGGAGTAACCCCACTAGCACCTCAAGCTAGCGCGTCTGCCATTCCGCCACCTTCGCGTGGGGCCGGGCTTGGACGCCCGGGGTCCCGGAAAGTAGGCGGTCGCGCATCAAAGTCAAGCGGATGCGTCGGGCAACGGGTGGGAATCAGACGGTGGTCTGAGCGATCACCGTGAGGGCTTCCACAATCTCCCGAACCTCGAAGGGCTTCCGCACCCACGCGGCGATGTTTGGCGCGGCCACGTTGGGCGCCACGGAGCCGCTGATGATGACGACGGGGCATCCAGGGCAACGCTGCTCGATGGCCGCCAGTACGCTCCCGGGGTTCGTACCGAGCGGCGAGAGGTCGAGGAGGAGGACGTCGAAGACGCCTTGCTGCAGCAGGGCCGTTAGGTCTCCAAGGGAGCCGGCGTTGCAGACGACGGCTCCCCGCGCAGTGAGCCCGACTTCGACCAGGGTCTGAACGGCCTGGTCATCTTCGAGGACGAGGACGCGCATGCCGTCGAGGGCGGGCGGAGGGATGCTGCGGTATGCACGCGACGGAGCGTCTCCCACCGGCCAGTCGAGGACGAACTCGCTGCCGGTCGACGCGGTACGACCCAGGAACAGACGCCCGCCGTGAGCATCCGCCAGGGACCGTGCGTGGCGCAGACCGATGCCCGCGCCGCCGGGTCGCGTGGAGTCGGGTGACTGGAACAACGACGGCACACGCGCGGGCTCGATGCCCGGTCCGCCATCGACGACTCGAAAGCGCATGTGGTCGTCGGACGCCTCGACCGCGAGAACCACCGCGCCACCCGCCGGCGTGAAGTGAACGGCATTGAGTAGCAGGTTGATGAGAATCTGTTGCGCGACGTGCGCGGAATTGACGAGCAGATCGTTCGTCGCATGATCATCGACTCGAACGCGAACGGAGCGGCGGGCGGCTTCCTGACCGACGCCGAGCAGCGCGTCGCGGGCCACGGAGAGCGCACTTCGCGCGATATTGCCGCCGTCGATCTCGGCGCCGATGGCGCGACGTGCGATGTCGTGGCCCAGCCGCGCGTGCGAAAGCGCGACGTCGATCGCGTCGTGCGCCGCGCCCTTCGGTACCTGGTCCTTCGCGGCGTCGAGCCAGCCGAGCACGACGGTGAGCGTGTTCGATACTTCATGCAGCGCGCCGGCGAGATCTTCGCCAACTCCCTTTGGTGGGGATGCGTGCTCCGGCCGAACACGTTTCACGGCAGACACACTATTACAGCGGAGCACGATGAACCAGTGGCTGGTTACATCTTCTCTAGTAGACCCTGGCGGGCGCTCCACCGACGCGGCGCATCATGGGGTCGTGCCGAGGGTGGAGGGGAGCACCAGGTCGAATTTTGCGTCGGGTCCTGTGCGGGTTTCCGCAATCTGCAGGACGGAGCGGATACACGGCGCAGGCTTTCCGCTGACCACCGGGCTGCCCGCCGCTGCACAGCTGGGCAGTCCTTGAGGCTGGAGGATGGGGACGCCGTCGGCATCGCGAACGACGAATGCCTGGATCAGAGCGCCGGGCACCGGCACCGGGCTCTGGTGACCGACTGGAATTTCGACGATGCCTCGTTCGATGATCGGAAGTGGCATCTGCAATCGGCCGAGGCTCACGGGCCCGGAGACAGTGATGTCGGGCTTCACGAGCCAGGGAAGATCACTGCCGTCGGGTGGACGGATCGAGACGTCGAAGAGGGCTCCATCGTCCGGGGTACACCCGCCGCAATCGACACCCGTGAGGTCGAACCTCCCCGCGTCCACGATGCCGCTCGCCGGTTGCGGAACGAACGCGTCGTCGCCGAGCGCGAGGTCGAGAACGCCGAGCGGCTCGGCCGCACAAGCGCTCGCGTCGATGCCTGATTCGCACCGACGCGTGCCGCTGCTTGCGGGCACGGCCTTGACGGACGCGACGTCGAGCGCCTTGCCGCCCACGGGCGCCGTCACCGAACCGGTGATGCTTGCCGAAGAGGGCACGAGGATGGTGCGCCCGCTGACTGCGCCGCAACTGTCGGGGGCGCCCGGCTGGCACGCTACCGTGAGCGACGTCTCGGTCGATGCGAAAGCCGAACCTGCTTGCGGCACGATGCGCACACGATAGTCCCCGGGAAGGAGCTCGGCGGCGAGGGTGCCGTCCGATGCGATCGTGGCGCTCGAAGTGAAGGCAGCGAACACGCCGTCCGCGATCCCATCGAGGCTCGTCGCCGTGAAGGTGGCGGTACCCACGACAGGAACGTCGTCACCGGTCGCGAACCCGGCAGCCCCGTACACGACGGCGGCCAGGGTCACCGGTGGGCGAAGCACACCGAGGTCCGGCATGATCGCGCGCTTCGGCGAGAGCGCCTCTAGCCCGGATATCGCAAGCTGGAAGCTCGGCCCGAGCACGCCCTCCTTCGGGGACAGACGGAGGAGCTCCTGTCCGGGCTTCACGGTGTCGTCGGTGCCGATGGGCGAATACGGCACGACCGCCGTGTAACCGATGCCGCCCGAGGGGATCGGAGCGGGTGCGCCGTGAAGCGCTTGAAGGCCTGAGAGGAGCTGGCCGGTGACCGGATGAACCACGCTCAGGGTCCAGCCATCGAGCGACGTGGCGCTCGCGTTCCACGGAATGTCGACGTCGAGTTCCTTGGGCGGGTTCGACGGTAAGGACAGGCAACTGTCCCCGACTGGAACGGACCTCGAAAGGAACAGCTCCGGCACGAACTCGCAATGATCGTCCGCGCCCGCGTCGGCGACGCCCGTCGACACCGGGCGCACATAGACATCGTAGACGCCCGTCGGAACGCTGACGGAGAATTCTTGGACGGCCGCGACCGTCAACGGAAATTGGCCGATGCAGGCGGTCGACACACTCCCGAGCAACGTCGTCGCCACGTAACTCACCGTCGGCAACCCGTACGCTTGTTCCTGCGGAGTGAGCGTCACGGTGGCGGGCAGCGTCGAGCCCGCCCCGGCGCACCCCTTGGACCCGCTGACGAAGCCGTGCACGGTCGAGACGCCGGTCGCGGGCAAGTCAATCTCGAAATCCTCGTTGCTATGAACGACGTTCTCCGAAACCTGAAGAAAAGGAACGCCGCCCACTCCCGGCGCCGTCGTGGGCGGCGTGATCTCGAGCAGGAGGGTCGACAAGAGTCCTTGATACGCGACGCAAGTACCGGCCGAACACACTCCGCCGCTGCAGTCAGAGTCCGACGCGCACGTGTTGCTGCTCACGCCGCCCTTGTCCTGTTTGACCAGGCTCACGGAGCACGCGAGCGGTATAAGGGCAACCATCGAAGCGCTCAGATAGCGAAACGTCACGGTCCAACGCTTCCCGTGGGAAAGCAGGAGTGCGCCGCGCCGGTCGGACCGAGAAAGTCCAGGAACCAGGTGACTTGCGCGGCGTCGAGTGGGTCCCTGGTCTCGTAGGAGCGGACGAAGTTGTCATGAGGAGACAAGATCATCGTGATCGTGTGGCAACCCACGGGCCGATTGTCCGGTAGCTGCCAGGCCTCGGAGACCTCGCGCCCCGTTTGCTCGGCGAACGGTCGTGGGTCCGAAGGCACGGCGTTGTCGTCGACGTCCGAAGTCGGCGATACGTCCTTCGTCGGATCTAGATCGATGACGAAGTACGCGTGAAGATCCTGTCCGCCGTCGTCCGCGCGAAACGGGACGTCGAAGTCGAAGGTGGAGGCAGTGGCCGGGACACTCGCAACGCCGGTGGTCGCGGGATCGATCTGCGACGTGATCAGCACTGGCGGGACGAGGGACGGCACGGAATAGTCGGGTGGGGCGTCCACGCAACCGTCGACAGGGAGCATTCCCGCGACGACAAGCGAGCCCCATGCCAAACGCCGAACGTGCGCGAGAAGTCGCGTTCGTGTCCGCCGGAAGGCTGACATGCCTGTCACACCCGTCATCCCCTAGCCCGAGCTCCCGATGCGGCCGCCACCTCGCAGCTGGTTCCACCGAGCGTTCGCATATTCCTGACTGGTCGCGAGTCGCACGAGGTCCGCGACCGCGGGGCTCGCGCTGCAGAGGGCGGCCAATCCTCCCGGCGCGTCGAGGCCCCAGGTGGAAACGCCGAGGTCTGCGCAGGTCTCGCGAACGGCGACGGTGAGATCGCCCGAGACGAAGAGACCCGCACGGCGCACCGCTTGCCGCGCGGCGTTCCGCGCCTCGGAATAGTCGATACGCGACGGGTCGTCGCAGAGCTCCCGCAGGCGGCGCTGGGATCGGGACGGAACACTTTCCCAGAGCATTTCGGCCAACGTCGCGATCGATGCGAGCCCTGTGCTCGTCGCCCGCGGCGGTCCGAATGCTGCGACCAGGGCGCGAAGAACGTTCTCCACCTGCGCCTCGGACGCACCGTAGAGGAGAACGTGTTCGGGCATCGTCGCTGCCAGCATGGCTCCGAGGTGATAGCCGAGCACGGAGCTCTCGGCCTTCACCTCCCCCGTGAGGAGCAATGCGGGTGGCGAGAGGAGCGCGACGTTGATCGTGATGGCCTCCCCGCTCCTCCGCTGGAAGAGCGGCGTGCGCGTCATGCCCAGCAATCGACACGCGGCGGCGAACTGGCGAGCGAGCGGCGACGGGGCGGTCGGCGCGACGCGCTCCAGTCCCGTCACGCCGTAGCTCGACGGATCGCGACGGAACATGTGCTGAGCGCCCGTCCACACGAGCCCGAGAGCCTCGGTCGCGGGAGCGGTTGCTTCCCGAAACAGGAGCGAGTGCACGCGATCGGGTTGCTCGACTTGCTCCGTGAGCAAAGGCGGCTCGAGAGACGCAATGTTGGGGTCGAACGCGCGCAGGACGTGCTCCACACAGCGCGCGTACACGATACTGCGATCGGCGAGCGTCGAGGCGTAGAGTCGATCGAGCACGGAGCGATCGCCGGGAAGGAGATACGCCACTCGACGGCACACGTTGACGAGATCGTGCGTGCGATCGGTCCTATTTTCGAGCTGGAGTATGAGCTCGCGGCCCGCCTCGATCGACCCGCGCGACAGAGCGTTGACGAGCATCTCCTCGTTCACGCTCGCCGCGTTGAACGCCGAAAGGCGAGGCACCGAGGGCGGCCGGACGACGGACGCCGGCGGCTCTGCCGGCAGCACCGAACGCGGCGCAGAGTCCAGCAGGGGTAGAGGCAGCTCGGGCGGCGGCATCGGTGGCGCTGCCCGAGGCGATGACGGCGGAGGACCGGACAGCGGGGCCGTCGATGTTCGTGCGCCAGGTTTCGGCGGCGCACTGGCGCGCAGACTCCCCGGGACATGCGAGGCGCGGCGAGACTCCGGCGTGTCGTCGACATTGGTGACGTCGCGACGAACGCGGAGCTCGATCGGCGGCTCGCTCTGCCGGCGCAGTTCGAGAACGGGCTCGGCCGAGACGTCCCGGGATGCGTTCGCGTCGGGTGCGGGCCCGCCGTCCGAGTCCGGGTGCACCGCCAGCGTCTCTTCGAACGCGGGCATGAGCGGAACGGGCGGTGCCGAAAGTGGACGCGAAGGAGCTGCCGATTCCTGGACTCGCGCCGCGTCGCTCAACCGGCCGAGGGCGGTACGCAGAATCCGTCTGTGCAGCGAGCGCCCGCGCCCGTGTGTCCGGCATCGCTGCGGCGACTTCGAGGTATTCGAGAGCCCGTTCCGGCAGTTTTGCGCGCTCGGCAGCGGCTGCCGCGACCAGCGCGACCTCGCCGCGCCGGCGCAGCTCGCGCAGCTCCCCCTCGAGAGCGGCGTCGAACGACGGGAGCGACCGCGCCGGCTCGATTCCTCGCGCGAGCCGCTCGGCCATTCCGAGCGCGATGAGCGGGAGCGCACCGAGTTCCGCGTGCACGCGGGAAAGCTCGCGCATTCCCTCGCCGTCGCTCGCCGACACGTCGAGCGCCTCGGCCAGCAGGAAAGCCTGAAGCTCGCGCTGTGATGGGTCGAGCGCGTCCCGGATCGCCCGGAGCTCCGTGACGGTCAGCGCCGCCTCGTCCCGCGTTCCCGCCCCGCGTTTCCGGTATTCGAGCAGACGCGCGAAAAGCTGCGGCTCCGCGAGGTCCCGGGCAATTCGCGCCGCCCGTTGCGCTTGCCCGAGCGCAAGAGGCAGCTGACCGCCGACGAGTGCGGCGCGAGCCGCTTCGACCAGCAGACCCGCGCGGGACCGGGGGGATCCATCGAAGAAAGGGCCATCTCTTCGAGCGCCTCGGATAGCGCAAGCGGGTTCTCGCTGCGCCGCTCGATGTCGACTCGCAGCGCGACGAGCCTGGGCGTTCGCGGGTACTCGCGCATTTCGCCGAAGAGCCGCCGCGCCATCTCGACGTCCCCGCCGTCCAGGTAGGCCTGGCACGCGCGCCGAGACAGTTCGCCCGCTTCCGGGCGATCCTTCGGCATCGCACTCGCCCGCAGCCAGAGCGGCGCAGCTCGGAGCTTCGCACCCAGCCGCTCGTTGAGATCGGCCAGTCGCGTGAGCACCTGGAGATGATCGCCCGTCCCGGCAAGCAGCGCCTCGAGCTCCGTCCTTGCATCCTCGGACCTCCCCAGACGCGTCTCCAGGATCTGCGCACGGTGAAGCCGCACCTGCCGCGCCTCGTCCGCGCTCTGCGGCAAATTCGCCCGCCGCGCGAGTAACTCGGCCAGGGCGTCCCAGTCCCCTCGACGTTCCGCGTCGCGTTCGAGGGCGCCGAGCGCGGCCGTGTCCCGCGGATCGAGCGAGAGGATGGTCCGAAAACGCGCGACGGCACCGACGTCGTCACCTTCGGTGCTCAGCAGATCAGCCAGCTTTCGGAGGAGTGGCAACCGCTTCGCGACGTCGGTTTCGAGCTCGGAGAGGCGTGTCAGCGCTTCTATCTGACGACGCGGAGCGTCCGCGGCGACCGCCTGCGTGAAGAAGTCGGCTAGCAGATGTCGATCCGTCGGAGCCAGGGCCAGCAGTGCGTCGAACACCTCGAACGCCTCGTCGTGTCGCCCGAGGTCGGCGAGCAGCGCAGCGAGTTCGCGTCCCTGTGCGATGCGCGAAGGCGCGGTCGCATCGACCGGAACTTCGCGAAGGAGCACCTCGAGCTCGTCCCAGCGTCTGGCCTGGCGATAAAGGTCGCGTAACCGACCGGCGAGCTCCAAGCGAATTTCATCCGAGAGCCGATCGAGGCCCCATGCCTCCTCCAGCGCCGATATGGCGCGCGGCAAGTCGCCCTTTGCGGCAGCGGCCTCGGCTCGCTCCCGTAACGACGCCACTCGTCGTTCGAGGGGGACGACGGCGAGCACCTCGCGGAGTAACTCGGCGTCGCCGGATTCGCGCGCGGCGAGCTCTGCCCGCGAAACGATCTCCGCATCTTCGGGCTCGCGCCCCGCCGCTGCTGCCAGCAGGCGCGCGCGGAGAAGCCGATCGCCGAGCACACGCGAGAAGGCCTCCGCGAGCTCGATCAGCGCAGGCCCGAGGTTCGCATGGGGCGAACGGATGAGGCTCTCCACGTGCGCGACGAACCGGCGGATTTCCGCGGGCTCGACCGCGAGCGCGGCACCGAGGGCCACGCAGTTGCGATACTCGTCGATGCTCGAATCCGTGTCCGTCGCACGCATGAGCGCGCCGAGCGCGACGCCCGTTGCCCCGAAAGTGGCGAGCGCCGTCTGCGCGGCCTCCACCGCGACGCGAGCCCCTTCCGGACCTTCGAGTCGCGGTAGCATCGCACGCAGCGCCCGCGTGAAACGCAGCTCGGCGATGTCCTTTTCTTCGGGAACCGCTTTCACCAGCTCGGTCAGCGCGACGCCGAGAGATCGAAGCGTTTCGGTGTGCGGATTCGCATCCAGCGCGCGAAGCAGGACCTCGACCCGCTGCCGCTTTCCCTCGTCGCCAGAACCCGCGACGAGCGCGGCGCGACGAAGCCACGCCGCGCGCTCTTCCGCGTTCTTGGCGTGCGATGCGACGCGTTCGATGGCCTGCACCGCCTCGGTCGAGTCCCCCGCGCGCTCGGCCAAGCGCATCATGAGCACGAACGTGACCCCCTCGGCGGGGACGGCCTCGAACGCGAGGATCGCATGCCTCAGCCCCCGCTCGCGAAATCCCCGCCGCTCGAGCTGCCGCGCGGCGCGATAGTGCGCGGCACGCTCGCCGTAGAGTCCGAGAGCGCCCCGTGCGACGATGTCGTAAGCTCGCTCGAGCGCTTCGATGTCCCTGTCGGTTGCAGCGCGTTCCGCGATACCGAGCACGTCGGCCCGCGACGAGTCGGCCTCGAGCGCGCGAATGGCGAGCGCCAGAGCCATCGCGTCGAGTGAGCCGTCCAGCGCGACGCAGGCGGCTGCCGCGAGGGCCCTGGCGACGTCCGCGCGGTTTCGTCGACGTGCCGCGATGTCATCGAGCCGTCGAGCAGCTTCCTCGTGGCCAGAGAACGCGACGAGGTCCCGTGCAAATTTCTCGAGGCCATTCTCGCGATCCAGCGCCGCTCCGCGCTCCCACGCCGCGATGGCGCCGTCGCGGTCGTCGGCCAGATCCCACCGGGCTGCGCCGAGGTCACGCCACGCGTTCGCCGTTCCTTCGAGCTCCGCGGACGACAGCCCGCTCAAGACCTCGGCGCGACATTCGAGGAGCGATATCTCGCCATCCGAACTTTGCGCCGGCAGAGCGACATCGAGCTCGGAGAGAACGGCGCTCGGGTCCGCGCCTTCCGCGAGAGCTCGCACGAGAGTGCGCGCAGCGCCGTCCGCGTCCCCCGCGTGACGAAGACGTCGCGACAGGTCGAGAAGCATTTCTGCTCGATCGCTCCCCGGTGTCCCGGATGCGAGCTGACGTTCCAGCACGGCGATCGAAAGCCCGCGCTCGCCTACCGAGTCCGCAGCCGCCAGCACGGCGTCCCGAAGCTCGCGGACGCGGGGGCCAAAAACGTCCAGCGCGCGACGAGCCAGCGCCGCACCACGAACTGGATCGAGCTCGGCGAGGCGGCAAACCGCACGGCTCACGAGGGGCACCAGATCGGAGAGCGGCTGCGGTTGCGCCAGGAGCCAGGACAGAGAGTCGCCGAGTCTCGACGCGTCCCCGGCTGCGGTCACGCGCTCGAGCAACGCTGCACCCACCGTCCGGTCTCCGGGGCGGAGCGCGAGCGCCTGCTGAGTCCACGCGAGGGCTCGGCCGGGCTCTCCGAGCACATCGAAGGTTTCCGCGAGCGCCCGACACCAGAATCCCCTCGGCACGACGACCCCGACGGCGCGTTCGAGCGCGAAGGCCGCGACGCGATCCCGCTGGCCCAGGGTTGCACGCGCCAGGGCCGCGATCGACCGAGGGGAAGAGCTATCGGCGTGGCACGCCTGTTCGGCGGCGCGACGGGCATTCGACTCATCGCCAGCGGCGATGAAGAGGTCGGCAGCGATGCTCGACAGCAAAGCGGCCAGGTGCGGTTCGAACCACTGAGCGATCCGGCGGAGCGCATCGGCACGGAGGCCCGCCCGTCCGGCGGACGTGGCGAGAGCAAAGAGCATTGCCAGGCCCGCCCGGTGCGACCCTGGATCCTCGAGAAGCGGCTCCAGCGCTTCGAGCGCCGCCGGCACGTCTCCGCGCGAGCGAGCGAGCGTCGACAAACCCAGACGCGCTCGTTCTCTTTGCGCTCGGGAACTCGATCGTGTCAGGTCGTCGCGCCAGAGTCTGTCGAGCGAATCCGAGCGCCCCTGACGAGCGAGCGCCCGTTCGAGCGATTGTCGAAGCGAGCGCTCTTCCGGCACCTCGCCGATCAATTCCTGGAGAATGGCGATGTATTCCTCGACCTCGTCGGGACGTCCCCGGAGCGCACCTGCGGCGAGTCGCAGGAGATCGAGGCGCGCCGGGCCCGTCTCGTTCCGCAGCTGAATGCGAGTCGTGGCGAGCGCCTCGTCGTCCCGACGAACGCGCTGCGACAGACGACTGCCGATGGCTCGCAACTCTTCGTCGCGGCCGTCATCGACGAGCAACTTCCGGACGGCCCAGAGCGCGAGCGACGGCTCGGAAAGACGTTGATCCGCGAGCACGACCAGTTCTCGAAGGCACGAGGTACGTGCAACGCTCGCGGCGCCATCCTCGACGCTGCCGGCGCGGAGCAGCGCCTCGACGAGCGGCATGGGATCGCCCGTGCCCGCGGCGTGCTCGCGCAGAAGCGACTTCGCGTCCTCGTTCGACGGCTGCGCGACCAGCGCGTCAATCCATGCTTCGACCGCGCGCTCGGTACTGCCCAACGAACCCGCGCAGACGCGGCCCAGCGCCAGACGAGCGCGAGCGCGCTCCGCGCCCGATAACGCTTCTGCAGAGAGTTCGAGACGCGCCGCGATGACCTCGTGAATCCCCAGATCTGCGAGCAAGCGGTCGAATGTGACGAGATCGGCACCCGAGTCCTCGGGTTCCGCCGAACGCACGACGGAGCTGGGGTCGAAGCCGCGATCGAGACCAGCATCGAACAGCGCACCGAGCGCGCGCGCCGAATCGCCGTCGACAATGGCATCACGAAGCCGCGCGCGGTGTATCGCGATCCCCTTGTCGCCACACGCCCGCGCGTGCTCCCGCAGGATCTCGTCGGCCGCGCCCGTTCTTCCGCGGAGCGCGAGGTCACCGGCGAGCCGCTGCGCCGCAGGGCCGAAGGCCGGGGCCATCTCGAAAGCACGGAGCATGTCTTCGAACGCGGCAGCCTTGTCGGCTTGGTTCTCGCGCCGGCGCGCGGCTTCCAGATATGCGGCGGCGGCTTCGTCGGCAGGAACCGCGTCCGGGGCCCACGCGCCGATCGCGCCGAGGAGTTCTTCCGCGACCGGATCATCCGGCCACTCTCGCGCCGCACTCGCAAGGGCCTCCGCCGCAGCGCGCGCTTCACCGTGCCGCCCCAGAAAGACCGCGACACGAACGAGAAGCCGCCCTAACCGTTCACCCGACTCGACCTCGACAAGAGGGCGCAGCGTGGCGGCGGCAAGCCCGGGCTCGCCGAGCGCGGCAAACCAGGACGCGAGCTCTTCGCGAAGCACCGGATCTTCGCCCAGCATGAGCGACCGCCGACCAAGCTTCGTCGCCGTATCGAGCTCGGTGCCTCTGGCGGCGAGCGTGCGAGCGAGCGCCGCCGTGGCAAGCCGTTCGCCCTCCGCCTCCCCGGTTTGCGCAGTCTCGAGCTTGGCTCGGAGGGACGCGATCTCGGCCCGCGCTCCGCGTCGGCGCGCGACCGGCGCGTGTCGCGAGAGCCACTCGAGTGCAATGCCGGACACGGAGCGCGGCGCAGACCACTGCGGCGGGGGCAAGGTCCGACGGCGCGGGGGCATCCCCTCGACCCGCTGCTCCCGCAGGGCATCTTCTTCGAGTGCTCCCTGCCCCTTCAAATCGGGCTCCTGTGGCAGTGTCATGCGGGGAGTCCACTCCGCTCCGGGGAAATCCGGGGCGCCCTGTCACTATATCGAAGCCGGGGCTTGTCGCGCCGTGCCTTGACGTTCTAGCCTGAAGTACTTCCCCGACATCGAAGACGGAGATTCGACGATGCGAACGCATTCCATTATCGCCCACTTTCCCGGATTCGGGGGGGCCGTTCTCGGTCTCACCCTCGCCACGACCAGCCTGCTCGCGACTCCTGTACACGCCGCACCCAGGAAGGCCAAGGCCGCGGCCAGCGCGGGTGGCCCGGATGCAGCCAAAAAGAAGGAGGCGCGCGACGCGTACGGCGCGGGAGAGAAAGCCTACGCCGCCGGCGATTACACGACGGCCTACGACGATTTCAAGAAGGCCCATGACCTCATACCGACAATCCATGCCGAGTATTGGATGGCGATGAGTCAGTCTCAGGGGACCGACATTCCGACGGCTTACGATGCTCTGGCGGCAGTCGTCGCGTCCCCGGACGCCTCGAAGCTCGGCGACGAGAAACTGGCGGCGGCTACGGCGCGGCTCGCCGAAGTGAAGAAAATTCCTGCCACGGTGGCGGTAACGTCGCTCCCTTCGGGCGCAGAGCTCTCCGTGGACGGTGCAGCCCAGCCGGGAACCACGCCCCAGACATTGAGCTTGACCGCCGGCAGTCATCGGCTCGGGGTCGCTCTCGCTGGGTATGAAGCGTACGCCACTGATTTGACACTGAAACCCGGGCAAAAACTCAATCAGCAGGTCGAGCTCAAAGCCTCCGCTCCGCCGCCGGCAGCAGCAGCCGCGGTGGCCCCACCGCCACCACCCGCAGAAACCGCGCCCGCACCCCCTGCAGCACCCCCTCCGGCTCCCGAGGCACACAGCAAGGTCCCCGCTTACATAACACTCGGGGTCGGCGTCGTCGGTGCCGGCGTGGGAACGATCTTCGGAATCTCGGCGCTGAGCGCCAAGAGTGATTTCAACAAGAACCCGACGAACAGCGGCGCGGACAAGGCGGAGCGTGATGCGCTCATCGCAGACATGGGATGGGCCGTGGCCATCACACTCGGTGTCACGGGGATCGTCCTCTTGACGACGAGTGACTCGTCATCGGAAGTCTCGGCGCAGAACGGCCTCGTGCACCAGCACGTGCGCGCACGCCTCGACTTCGCGCCGGTGGTCACAGCCAGGGTGCAGGGAGCCGCTGCAAGGTTGACGTTCTGAGCGCAGCCTCGAGCTTCGCTCGGGAACACGCCAGGTAAGCCGCGGACCCCCTCTCTGCCACGCTGGCCTCGCGGCTGGACCGCGGGATACGCTCGTCGCGAGAAGGGGGAGGGTCTAGTGATGGGCACGCGGGTCAGACGGTGGGCGGCGCTCGTTCGGTCGGCCGAGGGAGCCGCACTTGCGATCACGCTCATCGCGCTCGCGCTCCGGCTGATCCGAATTGGGCCCGTGTGGGGTAGCTCCGACGCCGCCGATCTTCCACGGCAGGTAAGCCACCTGGTGTGTCGACCCGGCGGATTCTTCCACGCGATTCGCGAGGCCGCGCTTTACCGGTTGGGCGGCGTGGAGCCTCTTCTTCTCTTTCTTCAGATGAGCGCGATGCACGCGCTCCATCTCCGAGTGACCGAGCTCGGCTGGACGCTTCTCGACCTCCTCGCCGGGACCGGAGCTGTCTACCTGGCCTTCCTGCTCGTGCGCGAGTTCGGCGGAGTCGGAGCGGGGATCGCCGCAGCTTGCCTTTTCGCGGTGTGCCCGACTCACGTCATGGAAAGCCGGCACCTGGCGGCGCCCTGGATGTACGAGCAAAGTCTGCAGCTGTTTCTCGTCTACTCGCTCGTCCGGCTGGCGAACGCCCCCACTCGCGCGCTGAGGGTCGCGTTTCACGTCGCGCTCGCGACGTACTTCTGGGCGGGCAACCAGATGCTCGGCATTCTACCGGTGCTCGCGTACGGCTTCGTCGCAGCCGCCGTCGAGCGCGACCGCAGCGAGAAGGCGGTGCGATTCCTTTCCCGTCGCTACGGCGGACCGTCTGCTCTCTTCCCCGCCATCTCGGCACTGGTTCTGCTCTACGCGACGTTCGTGCTCCACGAGGGGCATCTGGCCCACGCGTTGTTCGACAAGCGGCACCGTGTCGGCTTTTACTTCGATCACTGGCTCGGCGACGTGTCCTCGGACATCGGCCCGGCGGTGACCTGGTTCGGTCTCGCATCGGTGCTCGTGGCGTCGGCGATTGCACGTCGGCTCTTCACGAAGGAGCGGCTCCTCGTGGTCCTGTTCGTCTGTTACGCGGGCCCGTTCTGGTCCTTCGTGCCACCGGGTAGCACGTTGACCCGCGGCTACGTCGTCTACGGCATCGGAGCGCTGTTGCTGGTGCTTGCGTCGTCACCGTGGGCGAGCGAGTCGCGGTCATGGGCGCGGTACGCGCTGCCGGGGTTCTCGGCCCTCGTCCTCCTCGCAGGCACGGGACAAGCCGTGTACGAGCTCTATTCGCTACCGATCCTCTCGGCCAAGGGTTTCCAGGGTAGCTATTCGCCAGACAATGGCGTGAAAGCCGCGGCGCTCTGGATCCGGAATCGGCCGCCGTCGAAAGGCTTCGTTTTCTCCGACGCCGCCGGAGGCGGAGGACTCGAGCCCCCACTGGTCGAGCTGTATTTTCAGCGACCGTACCTCGCGATGTACGACGCGGTCCCGGCAAATCGCCCCTACGTGCACTTCAAGTCGCGCGCCGCCGACATCGATTATCTCCTCGTTCTGCCGCAAAATCGTCCCCTCGTGCACCGATACTTCCGCGACGAGTTCGTCCCGGCCGTTCGCATCACCGACGGGATGTTCGGCGAACGTTTACTCGTCTATGCGCGCAAGGGAACCGTCGGCGCGATGACGACGCTCGACGTCGCCGGCGCCGATCCGGCCTTCGACGCGAAATACTCGCTGCTCTGCGGGACCTGACGGACCCGGCGCGCCGGCGTCACGAGAAGTGCCGGGTGATCACGTCGATGACCTGCCCGTAATCCGGGGGCAGATAGACGGGCGGATTCCCAAACCGCGCGTCAATGCCGTCGAGCGCATGCTCGTGGTAGCGAACCTTGAACTCCGTGAACTTCAACCCGTTCGCCGTCGAAATGCAGACGACCCTCTCCTCGGGCTTGATTGTGCCCTTCGCCACGAGTTTCTCGATGACGGCGAGCGCAACGGCGGTGTGCGGGCAGGTGTACATCCCGGTCCGGTCGGCTCGGGCCGCAGCGTCCGCGAGTTCTTGCTCGCTCGCTTGCTCGACGACGCCGTTCATCGCTTCCAGGGCGCGCATTGCCCGCGGCGCACTGACCGGGTTGCCGATCTGGATCGCGCTCGCGAGCGTCGGCTTGGCCACGATGGCCTCGACCTCTCGCTGTCCGGCGGACCAGGCCCTGTAGAGCGGGTTGGCGTTCTCCGCCTGGGCCACCGCGAGCCGCGGGTATCGGCTGATGATGCCGAGGTCCCGCATCATCTTGAACCCCGCGAACAGCGCCGACGCATTACCCAGGTTGCCGCTCGGTATGACCACCCAGTCCGGTACTTCCCAGTCGAACTGTTGCACGATCTCGATGCCGACCGTCTTTTGACCTTCGATGCGCAACGGGTTCATCGAGTTCGCGAGATAGATCAGGCCCTCTTCGGCGAGCCGCTGGACAATCGCCATGCATCCGTCGAAATCCGTATCGAGCCCGAGAACGAGCGCGCCGTTCGCGAGCGGCTGGACGAGCTGCCCGGTGCTGATCTTGCCACGAGGCAGGAGCACCACGACCGGCAGACCCGCTGCAGCACCATAGGCAGCCAGGGACGCGCTGGTGTCCCCCGTCGACGCGCAACAGAGCGCTTTGACCTTGAGGCCCCGCTCGATCGCGAGGCGCGCGACGCTCACGAGGACCGTCATGCCGAGATCCTTGAAGGACCCGCTGTGACTGTTGCCACAGAGCTTCACCCACAGATCGGGGAGCCCTATTTGCTTGCCGTGGCGCTCGGCCCAGAAAAGATTCGTCCCCCCCTCGTCCATCGAGACGATGAGTTCGTCGGGAACGGCGGGCATCACCCACTCGCGCTTCCCCCAGACCCCTGACCCGTAAGGCCAGGCCGTGCCCTTGTACCGCTCCTCGAACACCTTCATCCAGGCGGCGCCGCTCCGGTCGCGAAGGGCGTCGATGTCGTGGGTGACTTCGAGAAGCCCGCCGCACTTCGGACAGCGATAGATCGGCTCAGTCACATTCCAGGAGCCCTCGTGACCGGCCAGGCAGGTGAAGCGACACGTGTACTGCACGTCGCCACTATAACAAGGAAGCGCGATGGAGGGCTGAGCGTGCGGTCCTCCATGCCGCCGCGATCATTTGCTCTCGTTTGCGGCCAGAGCGCGCTACCGTGCGCGCCGTGAGCGGACCCTGGGCGCTCGTCCTGACCCCATCGGGCGGCGATCCGGCTCGCCGGGTCGGCGGTCTTTCGATCGCGCTTCGGCTGGCGCTCGACGCGGCGCGGGCCGGCGCCATCGCGGTCGTCCTCGACGCCGGCAGCGGCGTGTCGCGGCAGGTGCTGTCGGACCCTCGACTGAAGATCCCCGTCCTCGACGCGGTGCCCGAGGACGTGCGCAGCGTCTCCGCGGGGGCGAGCATCATCTTTCATCGCGATGTGTTCAAGGCGGCCGCAGCGAACCGCGGAAACGTGGCGCTCACGCTCGACACCCCCAAGGGCCCGGCCGCGTACGCATTCTCGCCCATCGACGTCGCGGACGGGGAAAGTGCCGCACGCGCGGAGGCGGAGCTCTTTCGATCGCTCCGAAAGCCGCAGGACGGCTGGACGTCCCGCCATCTCAACCGATACATCTCGCTCTCGCTCTCGCGATGGTTGGTCAGGACGCCGCTCTCGCCGAATCAGGTGTCGGTCGGCATTCTCGCGATCGGCCTGCTCGGCGCGTGGCTCGCATCTCGCGGCACTTACGGCACGATGCTGCTCGGCGCGTTTCTATTTCAAGCCCAGAGCGTTCTCGACGGGTGCGACGGCGAGATGAGCCGGGTGACCTACCGGGGTTCGCTCCTCGGCGAGTGGCTCGACACAATCGGCGACGATCTCACGAACTACGGCTTCTTCGCGGGGACGTCGCTCGGTCTTCACGCGGCGACCGGCAGCGAGCTCTATCTCGCGGCCGGCGCGGTCACCGTAGGTTGCGGGGTCACCGCGAGTCTCGTGGAATACCGGTACCTCGTGAAGATCGGCTCCGGGGATCTGCTCCGCTATCCGACGAGCCAGGTGGCCTCGCAGGGCAAAGGCTTCTTCGCGATCATCGCGCCGCTCTTCAAACGCGACACGTTCGTGTTGCTGACCCTCGTGGCGGCGCTCTTCGACCTCCTCGGGCCGATGCTCGTCGTGTTCGCGTTCGCCGCGGTGGGCATCCTCGTCAACGTCTTCATCGCCGAGGCGCAAATGGCGCGCGGCCGGCGGGCTCCCGGGTCGTCGTCCCGGTCATGAATTCTCGCGGCGGAAGGGCGGCCGCTCTCGCGACGGCCACCGGTCTGGCGATGCTCGGGAACGACGCTCAGGGCGCGGGCCCACTCGGCCCGGATGGCGCGCCGATCCGCACGAGCAGTTACAGCGTGGACCTCACGCAGACACCCGTGCTCGCCAGCTCGCGCGTCACCGGCCTGGCAGGAGCCTACGTCGCGATCGCCGAAGGGATCGACGGCGACACGCAGACGCCAGTGGCGCCCGCCGTTCGAACCCCGAATTCGCTGGAGCACTTCGACTACGAGCTCGGTCTCGGCTTGACGCTGCCGGCAACGCTCACGTCGACGGACTTTTTCAACACCGGGCACCAGCGCACGGTGCTGAGCAACGCCAAGCAACAACGCTTCGTCTTCCTCACGCCCGCGCTGAATCTCGCATGGGGGACATTCGGGCTGGGCGCGACGGCGGAAATCTCGAACTACTCTCTGGCGCGCCGCACCGGGGACGAGAACGCCATCAACGACGACCTCTCCACCATCTTCGTGATCGGTCACGTGCAGGCGGCGAACGCGTTCGCGCACGGCCAGTTCGTCGGCGGCGTGGGCCTGCGCGTCGTGGGCCTGAACGTGACCGATCCCCAGGCCCCTGCGAGCGCGACGAATCTCTTCGCGACGCTCGGCGCCGGAGTCGAGCTCGGTGCGCTGTGGATGCCAATGCGATTGCCGTTTCGCATCGGCGCCGCTTTTCGGTCCGGCGTGTCGAATACTCCGGCGCCCAAGAGCCCCTTCGCTCTCGATGCGCAGGGCGATCGCGTCGTGGGCAATCCATCCGATCCAGTCAACGCATTCTGGCTCCCGAACCAGATCAATCAAGCGTGGGACCTGAACGTCGGCGCGGCGGTTCAACTCGGTCCGCGCCCGATGAACCCGGAGTGGATCGACCCCGAGATCGAGGAGACCGAAGAACGAACGGTCGAGGACGCCCGGTCGGACGCGCGCGCGAGAAGGCGCGCCATCGACTACGGCGATGGGAGTGGCGAAGGGCTGATCGAGCGCGCCGTGGGCGCAGCCGAAGACTCCCTGGTCGACGCTGACCGGGCCGAGGCCGAGCGAAGGCTCGAGCAAGTGCGGCACGACGCGCGGCGCGCCGCAGCCCGCAGGCGCGACGCTCTACCGCGACGCTACTTCCTCGTTTCGGCATCGTTGCTGGTCACCGGCCCGCTCGCGAACGCGGTGGGCGTCGAGTCCTTTCTGGAGCGCGTCGTAGCGCGCTCCGGGGGCTCGGCCACCTTCTCGCCGCGACTCGGTGTCGAAACGGAGATGGTTCCCAATTTCATCAGGGTCCGCGCCGGGACCTACGAGGAACCCTCTCGATTCGCGACGAGCTCGAGCAGACTCCACGGGACACTGGGCTTCGACGTCAAAGTCCTCCCCTGGACGGTCTTCGGGCTCTTCGACCCGGACTCCGAGTGGCGCCTCACGACTTCGGGGGACGTCGCCGCGCGGTACTTCGGCTGGGGCGTGAGCATCGGGATTGGCACTGATCGACTGGCCCGGGGTAGAGTCCGAAGGTTATGGGCGGGCCTCTCGACCACTCCCTGCTCCGCCAAGTCGAGGAGCTCATCGAGCACGACGACATGGCAGAGGCACAGCGCGTCCTGGGCTCGCTCGGCGACCGACGTGAGTTTGCCGACGGGGTGGCGTACCTGTCGACCCGGATTCTCTACGCTCGCGGCCGACTCGACCTGACTGGCGTCACGGATCGACTCCAGGACCTGCTCTCGCGATCCCCTCGGTTTCCGGAGGCTGCCGCGTTCCTGTCACGCGCGCTCGCCGGAATGTTGCCTCCGCCGACGGCCGTCTCCGCGGCGCCCAGCGCGCCCACGGCGGCGCCGGGCAGGATGTCTTCGGCACCGAACGCGGCGTCGCCACCTCCGAGACCTCCGTCAGGTCCGCAGGCGGGGCACTCGACGGCTCCCATGGGTTCCCAGGTCCATCCCGTCATATCGGCGCCACCTACGGTGCGCGCGTCGCCGCGAGCTCCGGGGCCGAAGCGGGAAGCCGACAATCATTTCCCCACCGAGCCGCTCGGCCATTCGCACTCGAGCCCCGAACGGATGCCGCCCGGCGATACCGAAAGCGACATCAAGCCCGAGGTTCGTTCGCGGCAGTTCTCGCCGATTTCCGGACTCGAGCCTTTCACCAGCCCGCAGGCGACGACCTCCAGACCGCCAGACCCCGCGCGTAGCAAGATCCCGGACATCCCTCGCGCGCCGGCCCTGCCGCAGTTCCGTGACAACAGCTCTCCACCGAGCTACGCGCCGCACGGAGCCGAGCCCGAATACCGGCCCCCGAAGAGCCTCCTGCCCAGAAACGCAGGGCGATACAGCGAAGCGCCGTCGGCCGCCGATATCGTCGGACCGCGACGGGCGCGCGCGAGCCATCCCCCACCCTCGAATCCGCCGGTCTCCGACCGCAGGGGTCGCGAAACGGTGCGCGGGACTCCACACCGCATTCGTTCGGGGATCCCGCCGCGGGATTCGACGAACCTGCCCACACTGTTCGAGATCGCGTCGTGGATCGACGAAGGGCGCCATCGGGACGCCATTGCGGCAGTGAACCGCGCGGGACCCGACGCCGGGCTCGAATACGCGGTGCTTCGCGCGCGTGCTCTCGCCGGCGCGGGTTACATGGACCAGGCTCTCGACGCTCTGGAGAAGATCGAAGCCGCCCCGCGGCTGGATCCGGAGCTGCGAGCGGCGTGCGCGCGCTTGTACGTGGAGCTCGGCGATCCGTCGCACGCCTTGCGGCTCGCGCGGGCGGCGGTCGAAGGCGCCCCGGATCGCCCGCTCGTTCGACTCACGTACGCGCTCGCTGCCGTGCGTCTCGCGCGACGAAAACCGGACGAGGCGCTGCTGGAAGAGGCCGACCGCGCGATCGAGCTACTGAGGGGCCGCGAAGGTCCGCTTCCGGCGCTGCTCCAGGCACTGAAAGCCTGCGTGCAGGCGGGCAGCGGGGACCCGGAGCGGGCCATCGGGCTCGCACAGCGCGCCCTCGGGCTCGATCCGAAATCGCCGGACGCGCTCGCCGCCGTCGCGGAAGCTTCCGCGCGGCTGGGCCGCGTCGTCGACGCACGTCACGCGTGGGAGCGTCTCTCGACAGTGGCCCCGGAGGAGGCCGATGCGGTGGCGCCACTCCTCGCGCGCGCCGGGGTCTCGATTGCCGGTCACGGTACGACGGCTGACGTGTCCCACCATGCTGGCTTCTGGGAGCCCGCCGAGATCGAGATCGGCGCAGGACGCCGCACGGGCGCCATCGCCGTCGTGGAGCAGGCGGCTCACGACATCGTGCGCCGGATCATCCGACCCGCGTCGCAGAGCGGGCTCACCGGGATCGCATCCGTGGCCGCCAGCTTCCTGACGTCCACGCAGGTGCTCTCGACGTTCGCGCCGTACGACATGTCGCTGTGGAGTATCGAGCGACTCGATGCGGCGCTCGACGTCCTTTACGGGGGAGACCTTCGCCCGCGCGTGAGGACGGACGAAGCCGGGCTCGTCTTGCTCCTCGGTGCTTACCTCGGAGAGTCGCTCCGGCTGGCTCACGGCGGGCACTGGAACGGGAAGGTCTCGGAGCTCGACAGCGCCAGGCTCATCGCCGGCGAACGGACCTCGTACCCCTTCCGCATCCTGTCCGCGCGCGTTCACCAAGGGCGCCGCGCGAAGCTCGCGGACACGCTCGGGGACGCGCTCTCGAAGCATCATTTCCCTCCCTGGCGCACCCGCATTCCGAATCCGGTCGCGCCGCCATCGCCGTGGGGTCCGACGACGTGGCCCAAGCCGAGTCAGATTGCGGCGCTCGGTCGGTCCGTGTCGAAATCACCCATCGGCAGGTACTGCGAAGAGCTGGCAGAGGGGCCGCTCGACAACACGACGTCGAGTCTGATCGCCCTGGACACGTACCTCGACCTCATTGCACCCCGTGACGCGGCAAGCGATCCCGACGCCGCGTGGACGCGCCGCATCTCGGTCCTCGTGGGCGGCTACCTGGGGGAGACCATCCGGGAACTGGTGGGCGGCGAGTGGATCTACGGCGTCGACACGGCGACCGACGCGCACGCGTTCAAGCTCGAGCTCAAGGGCACGGTCGAGGCCATGCCCGTCGCGCACGTGCTCGAACGCGTCATCGGCGAGCGTTCGTCGACCATGGTCGATTACGCGAAGACCCTGGTGCGGCGCGCGGGCCGCTGACCGACCCTGCCGGCGCCCGGCGGCGGAAAATCCCTCGACGGTCCCGCGAGACGGACGGTCAGACCTCACGCATCGCCGACAGGAGCGCCGCGATCTCCGCGTCCGTGCCGACGGTGATGCGGAGCCCATCATCGAGCAAGGGGCGATCGAAATAGCGGACCAGGATGCCGCGCTCCTTCAGGGAACGATAGGCGTCGCGGGCGCGTTCGGCGCTCCCGAGCCGCGCGAAGACGAAGTTCGCCGAGCTCGGCAGGACCTCGAGACCGAGCCCCGATAACCCCTTCGCCAGCGCGGCACGGGTGGCGCGGATCTTCGCGACGTTCGCGCGCATGAAGTCGCCGTCCCCGAGCGCGGCCGCGCCCGCGACCAGCGCGAGCCGGTCCAGGTTGTAGCTATCCTTCACCTTCGCGATGCCGGAGACGAGCTCCGGCGCGCCGAACATCAGCCCCACGCGCATCCCGGCGAGGCTATAGCTCTTCGAGAACGTGCGAAGCACGAGCACGTTCGGCAACGTGCGCGCGAGCTCCAGCGCGTTTCGATCGGCGAAGTCCGCGTAAGCCTCGTCCACGACGAGGAGCCCGCGAGGAAGACTGACGGCGAGCTCCGCGAGGGCCTCCGCGGGATACGACGTCCCGGACGGCGAGTTCGGGCTCGCGACGAACACTATCTTGGCGTCGGAGCCGTAGAGCTGCCGGGGCAACGCGTAGTCGCGGTCGAACGGGAGGGCGCGCGCCACCGCGCCGGTCGCTTCCGCGAGCGTCTCGTAAAGGACGTACGTCGGGTACGGGTATTCGATCACGTCGCCCTCGTCGCAAATGGCGCGCATGATGAGCGCGAGGAGCTCGTCGGAGCCGTTCCCGGCGAGGATCCGTTCGACGGGGAGCCCCGTGACCGACGAAGCCGCGCGCCGCAGACCGAGGGCCGCGGGGTCGCTGTAAAGCCTGAGGCGCTCGCCGCCGCTCGCGAGCTCGGCGGCAATCGCTTCCGCGACTCTCGGACTCGGCGCGTAGGGGTTCTCGTTGGTGTTCAGCTTGATGACGCGGGACCCCGGCGCCGGCTGCTCACCGGGCACGTAACCGTGCATCTTCGCCACGTTCGCACGAAAGAATGTCATGGGTTGGGCGGGGTGACGGGTTTGGTTCAGATGCCGGGCCAGCGGTGAGCTTCCGCGAGGCGCCGGCTGAAGCCCCGGGTCCTTCGCTCGCGCGCCTCGCGTTCGACACGCGCGCGCCGCACTTCCTTCCACCGCTCGAGGTAAGCGTCGAGGACGCCCGGGTCGGCATCGTAGCGGCGGAACGCGTCGGCGTTCGCGGAGCGGAGCGCGACCGCACCGTTGTAACCCCCGAACCCCTGCGTGGGGACGAGGACGCCGCCATCCGGATCGCCGCGCAGCGGCTCGCGCCCCAGCCGGAAGTGTTCCGCGGGTTCGCCCAGCTCATCGTCCAGACGCTTGAGCGTCGGCACGCCGACGGATGGCTCGCCCAGTAGATAATAGATCGCCTCGCTCACCGCCTTCAGCCCTGTTTCGCCCATGGAGTGGCCGTCCCCGATGGCCTTCGGAGCGCCGACCGTCATCGGCGGCAACCGTGAGGTGAACCCCTGGAGCTCCGCGGCCGCCAGCCGGGCGGCCTGCGCCGCCGCGAGGTCCGTCCTCGAATTCGTCCGTGTTCCGGTCGCGTGCGCGACGAGGTGACGGAAGTCCGCGATGCCGTAGCCGTGGCCCAGGAAGGCCATCTCGAGTGCGGTGATCGTGGCGTTCTCGCCCCCGAATCCCACGCCGGCGAAGTGCCCCTTGCCGCCCGTTTCTCCGCTCTGCCCCCACCCGACGATGAGCGACGTGACGTCGAGGAAGTTGCGCAGCGCGAAGTCGAGCGTCGTCACGATCACGCCGGAGGCAGCGTGCCCGACGATCGTCCCATGGGCGTCCACGTCGAACGGCGCGAGGCACTCCGCAACGGAGCGCCGCTCCTCCGGGCGCCGCTCCGCGTTCAGGACCTCGAGCTTCTGCCGGCTCATCATCGCCCCGACCCCGAAGGCTTCGAGGAGCCGCGCGTCGGGCTTCAGCGCGGCGTCCGCCGCCGTCCAGAGCAGCATCTCCGTCGGCTGATGCCCCGGGTACGACAGGAGCATCGCGGACGCGGCGTCCGCAATGCACACGAGCGCGCTCGCGCACGCTGCGCTCGTCGTCATGGGCGCCTGGGGCACGCGGCGCATCGGCGACGAGGGGGAGCGCAGCGCGTCGAGCAGCGCCGGGTTCCTGCGAACGCGGCTCAGGTTGAACGCGGGCGACAGCATGGTGGATACCAGCGCGGGGCCGTGGCTGCTCAGCGTCGCGGCCAGCCGATACGCAAGCTTGTCGTTCTTCCTGTCGGGGACCGTCTCGTGCTTCGGCTGCATGCCTAGCAGCAGACTCTCGAAGCTGTCGTTCCCCGAGAACGCGCTCGCCGCGATCACCCGGAACCGCCGCGGATCGGGCAAGAGCTTCGCGAGCGGCTCCGGCAAGGCCGCGAGCGCGCCCAGCCCGCCGTACAGGAACAGCTGCGCCTGCAGGCTCGGCCCGAGCCGTGGATCGTCGTCGAAGAGACCGAACATGTCCGACAATTCGGATTGTCGGATATCCGCGAAGCCGATTCCCGCGAGGCGGCGCAGCCCGCCGTCCTCCAGGTCGTGCGGCAGCGGAGCCGCCAGGTCCGTCGACAGGTGCGGCGCCATCACCGAAGGGTCGAGCGCGCGGATCCCCATCCGACTCCGGAGCTCCGTTCCCCAGCGCGCCTCCATGTCCTCGACGGACATGCGCCCGCCCGCCCCTTTTCGCAGGAATGCGGGCTCCTCGGCCGTGCTCGCGGACGCATCCACTTCCACCAATCCCGCGTCGAGCGCGGCGAAGCCGATGGCGAGCGGGCTCCCCGTCACGACCGCCCGGTGCGTCTCGGTACTGCCGACCGCCGACATCGTGCACGGCGTGCCGATGGTGCAGAGGACTCGGCTCGGGTGAAGTCGCATCACGGCGCTCCACGACCCTAGCGCAGCCGGGCTCATGGATGGATTCGAAACCGGTACCGGATTCGGCGGTCGGCCCCGTGACCCGGGACCCCCCACCGCTTTTTCGCGCCGCCGTGACAGCTCGTTCCAAACGGGTGAACGGAGTGATATTGCCGAAACAATGAGCGAGCCCATCAGTGTCGATGCCCTTTCCGCCCTCGATGAACACCTGACCGAAGACGAGCGGATGGTCCGCGACACCGTGCGCCGCTCTGATCCGGGAGCGGTATTTGCCGCGCGCCGGCGACCTCTTCGAGAAAGAGGAGTTCCCGGACGACCTCATCCCGGAAATCGCCGCGATGGGTCTGCTCGGCGCGACGCTCAACGGCTACGGCTGCGCGGGAATGAGCTCCGTCCAGTACGGGCTCGTCCTGCAGGAGCTCGAGTACGGCGACAGCGGGCTCCGTAGCTTCGTCAGCGTCCAGGGGTCGCTCGCGATGTACGGCCGATCTGGGCGTACGGGAGCGAGGAGCAAAAGCGGAAGTACCTGCCCGAGATGGCGACGGCGGAAACTCATCGGCTGCTTCGGCCTGACCGAGCCGGACAGCGGCTCGGACCCCGGCTCGATGAAGACGCGCGCGAGGCGCGACGGTGACGGCTGGGTGCTCTCGGGCACGAAGATGTGGATCACCAGCTCGCCCTTCGCGCACCTCGCGGTCGTCTGGGCGAAGGTCGACGACGGCGAGGCCGACTCCATCCAGGGCTTCATCGTCGAGCGCGGAGCTGAAGGGCTTCGAGACGCCGCGCATCCACGGCAAGATGAGCCTCCGCGCCAGCGAGACCGGGGAGATCGTCCTCGACGAGTGCCGCGTGCCCGAGAACAATCGCGCTCCCCAACGTCCGTGGACTGAAGGGTCCGCTCGGGTGTCTGACGCAGGCCCGCTTCGGCATCGCCTGGGGCGCGATCGGCGCGGCCAAGGCGTGCTTCGACGCCACCGTCGACTACGCCCGCAAGCGCGTCCAGTTCGGCGAGCCCATCGCCTCGAAGCAGCTCATGCAGGAGCAGCTCGTCGACATGGGCTCGGAGATCATCAAGGGCGATCTCCTCGCGCTCCACTACTCCCGCCTGAAGGACGAGAAAGGCATCAGTCCCGATGCAGGTCTCGCTCTGCAAGCGGAACAACGTCGGGCACGCCCTCGCCATCGCGCGCACCTGCCGCGGCATCCTCGGCGGCAACGGCATCCTCCTCGAGTACCCCGTAGTGCGGCACATGCTGAACCTCGAGAGCGTCTACACCTACGAAGGCACGCACGAGATCCACACGCTGGTGCTCGGCAAGGCGTTCACCGGCTACGACGCATTCTGAATCCGCGCCTCGACCGAGCCTTCAGGCGCGCCCCGCAGGAACGGGCGCGGCACAAGACGGTTCGCGGCGCTCCGTGCCGTGGACCGTCGCGTGGCACGGTGCCGCCGCGCCGGCGCGTCGCTGTCGACGCCCGTCTTCGCGCGGCTCAGGGACAGCCCACCACGCCGGCGTTCAGCGAGGGGCAGAGCCCGGCGCACGGGGCGCGGCTCGTGCAGCAGTCCAGCGAGTTGAACTCCGTCGTTGCCGGCGCCGAGCCGACGGCGCACGCCGCGCACTGGAGCGGGATGATGCAGCTCTCCACGCAGACGACCATGCTCCAGCAGGCCGGGTCGGCCTTGCACGTCACGGTCTCCTGCTGACAGTGCTGCGTCGCGCACGCCGCGCACTGCGCCGAGACGATGCCACCCGTCGGGAAGACGATGGGAGCGACCCCGGCTTCTTCCAGAGGTGGCGTTGCAGCATCTCGTCCTGCCGATCCCGCGTCGGGGTTGCCGCCGAAGGAGGCTCCGCCGATTGGCTCCTGACCGCCGGCCCCCGCTCCGCTCTCGACGCCACCGAATCCAGCGCTCCCGCCGAATCCAGCGCTCCCGCCGGAGGCCGGCGCGCCCGCCCCGGCCCCGCCGCCGCCCGATGACCCGCCGAAGAGGTTCCCGGTCCCCGCCGAGCCGCACGCGAGCACCTGCACCGCGCCGAGTACGAGCACTGTTCCGCGAAGCCCCGCGCCTCGCCGCGCGCTCGCGCCGCGAAGGCTCGCTGCATCACGGCCCATCGGCCAGGAGCCCCTTTGACCTGCGAAGAGCTGGAGCATACCGAAGCTGGCCGCGGCCAGTAACCAGAACGCTACTCGGTTTCCCCGGTGACGGCGGGGGGTTTTGTTCTTGGGGGGCGTCCCGCCCCCCGGGGCTTGCTTCGCAACCCCGCCCCCCGGTACTCGCTACGCTCGGCTCCGTGAATCGGCTGGAGCAAGCGGGGGCAGAGACGGCGGGGGGTTTTGTCCTGGGGGGCGTCCCGCCCCCCGGGGCTTGCTTCGCAACCCCGCCCCCCGGTACTCGCTACGCTCGGCTCCGTGAATCGGCTGGAGCAAGCGGGGGCACAAGTCGGCGGGGACCCGGACCTCGAGGCGTCTGTTTTCCGGACACCTGTCCGGAAGACGAACACTCTGCGAACGATGATCGAACGATGATCGAACGATGATCGAACGATGATCGAACGATGATCGAACGATGATCGAACGATGATCGAACGATGATCGAACGGCACCGCGTTTGCAGCGCTCGGGCTCGGCGGTAACGCCTTTGATCGATACCCCCGAGGTCGGAGATGGCGCAGGTCAGGAATAATCTGGTCGTTCAGGGTTTGTCCGGCATGCTCGGCAAGCAGCTGGTGCTGCGGACCCGCAAGAACGGGAAAACCTTCGTCTCCGCGGCCCCACGTCGCCGTGCGGACTACGTGCCGTCGGAAGCGCAGAAGAAGCAGCAGGCACGCTTTCGCGCCGCGGTCGCCTACGCGAAGGAAGCAAAGAACCGGCAGGAGTACCGGGCGGGTTTTGGCCGATTCTACCCGCCGATGTTCATTTGAGTGAAACTGAGCGATGATCGATCATCGTGCCTGAGGAGCGCGCGCAAGTGATTTCGGTCGAGGAGCGGGCGGCGCTGATGGCGGCGCCGCGGCCCCGACGCGATCTGCCGCTCGCGGCATTGTCCGCGGAAGGTGCGCGTCGCCGGTTGCCGCTCGCCGACACGGTGCGGGAGAAGGATCGCCGCGCGCGCCCCACCTCCGCCGTTTGGGAGCTCACGCTGAAATGCGATCTCGCGTGCCGCCATTGCGGATCGCGCGCCGGACACGCGCGCAACGACGAGCTGACCACGGCGGAGGCGCTCGACCTCGTTCGGCAGATGGCCGAGCTCGGCGTGCTCGAGGTCGCCGTCATCGGTGGCGAGGCGTATCTGCGCGACGACTGGACTGCGATCATAGCGGGGATCCGCAAGCACGGGATGCAGGCCACACTGGTGACCGGGGGCCGCGGGGTGACCCGTGAGCTCGCCGAGGCGGCCGCAGCCGCCGGCCTCCAGAGCGCGAGCGTGTCCATCGACGGCGCCGAAGCCACGCACGATCGGCTGCGCGGCGTGCGTAGGTCCCATGCGTTGGCGCTCGAGGCGCTCGGCCACTTCGGGCGAGCCGGCGTGGCGTTGTCCGTCAACACGCAGATCAACCGGCTGAGCCTCCCGGATCTCCCGGACATCCTCGATACAGTGATCGGGGCGGGGGCCCGGAGCTGGCAGTTCATGCTCACGGTCGCGATGGGGCGCGCCGCGGACGAACCGGACGTGCTGCTCCAGCCGTACGACCTGGCAGTGCTGTTCCCGATGCTCAGCAAGCTCAAGCAGCGAGCGGACGCGGCGGGTGTGCGCTTCTGGCCAGGCAACAACATCGGGTACTTCGGGCCGTACGAGTCGTTGCTTCGGGAAGGGACCCTCCGGGGGCACACGGCATCGTGCGGCGCGGGCCAGAGCGTTCTCGGGATCGAAGCCGACGGCACGCTGAAGGGTTGCCCGTCGCTCACCACGGATAGCTGGGCAGGCGGCAACATCCGCCAGCACTCGCTGCGGGACGTGTGGGAGCGCGCCGCCCCGCTCCGCTACACGCGAGATCGCACCGTCGACGATCTCTGGGGCTTCTGCCGCACCTGTTATTACGCGGACGAGTGCCGCGCCGGATGCACGTGGACAGGGGACGTGCTGTTCGGGCGCCCCGGGAATAATCCGTACTGTCACCACCGAGTGCTCGAGCTCGCAGGCCGGGGGCGACGGGAGCGACTCGTCCAGGTGAGTGCCGCGCCAGGGCGTCCGTTCGACAACGCGCGCTTCGAGATCGTCGAAGAAGATTTGCCTTCGAGAGCAGTGAGCTCGAACGAGGAGACGCATTCATGATTCTTGTGCCCTGTCCCGCCTGTCGCCGTCACGTGCGCCGCAGCGAGCCCGCGTGCCCTTTCTGCCACGCGACCCTCGGGTCCTCCACGAGCATTCCGGAACGCGTTCGTGCGCCGCGAAGGCGCAGCCGGGCCGCGCTCTATGCCCTCGCGGTCGCGAGCGCCGGGTCGACCGCGTGCGGTGGCGTCACCAGCGAAGCGAGCCAAGGTCGCCCGCAGCAGGGCGCCGGAGGCGCCGGGAGCGGCGGCGCACGCGGCGACGGGGGCAGCGTCGTCATGACAGGCGGCGCTCCGGGAACGGGCGGTGAGCCGCGCATCGTCGTGCAGCCGAGCACTGGTGGCACGACTTCATCCCCCGACGCCGGGAAGGACGCCGGCAGGGACGCGAACTGGTGCGACTACAACCAGTGCGGCATCTACAACGGGCCGCCGCCTCCACGACGCGCGCCCGATGGTCGCGGAGGGTTCGTCTTCTACTTCGAGCGGCGCGACGAGGATTCCGACCTCGTGGAGGACGACGAGGCGGACTGAGGTCCCCACACAGCGAAGAGGAAGAAAGGCCGGCGGGTCCGCCAGCCCCCTTCGCGTCCGTGTAGGCGAAAGACCCACGTGGCACGGGCGGAAAACATTCCGCTCCGGTTCGCATGCGGCTCGGGATGCCGGATGACGGCGCGCGGCAATCGGTGGGGCCGGCGTGGACCCCCGACAGACCACGCTTGCTTATTGGCGGCCGCCTTAGGAAGAATGCGTCCGTGCTTCGAAAAGCCCTCTCTTTGGCCCTGGCCGTGCTGTCGGCGCTGGTGTTGTTCGGGGCGGTCGCGGCGGCCGCGCCGAGAGACAAGGCCGCGGAGAAGAAGATCAACGAGGCCATCAACTCGAACTTCCTGAACACGGACTTCGACGGCGCGGAGGGGCTGCTCCTCGGCACCATCCGCGCTTGCGAGGACAAGTGCAGCCCCCAGGTGCTCGGCAAGGCCTGGATGTACGTGGGCATCGTCCGCGGGACGGGCCGGAACGATATGGCCGGCGCGGCGGAGGCCTTCAAGTCGGCCTTCGCGTCGGACCCGAACGTCGCGCTCGATGGACAGAATCGCGACCGATCCCGTGAAGGCGCTGTTCGCCAAGCTTCAGGCCAGCAGCGCCGCGGCCACGCCGGCGGAACCCGCGGCCCCGAGCGCTGCGGCCTTCAAGTGCGCGCCCGCGGTGACAGAAGTGCAGACGCGACGCGCCGTTCCGCTCGAGTGCGAGACGGACGCCGAGCTCAGCTCCGCCTTCCTTCACTACAAGACGTTCGAAGACAAGGGCTGGGACAAGGTGAAGATGGCGCAGAACGCCGGAGCCTGGCGCGGCACCATCCCCTGCGCCGCGACGCAGGACACCGGCACTCTGAAGTATTACGTGGAAGGGCTAGACGCGGATGGCAACGTCTCTGCTCTCCTCGGGAGCAAGGAGAAGCCCAGCACGGCCGACATCGTCTCGGAGACGAGCGCGGATCCCCCCGCCTACCCGGACGAAGACCCGCCGAAGCGCTGCGACGTCATCGAAAACGCGGGTTCTTCGGAGTCTTCGCCGAGCGCCGCTTCCTCGTCCTCGGGCGGCACTTGCGGAGCCTGGGGCGAGCCTTGCGGGACCGACGGGTGCTGCGCGGAGGGACTCACCTGCAACTCCGGCACCTGTGAGAGCCACTGCGAGGCCGACTCCGACTGCAAGGACGGGCAGAAGTGCGACGACGGAAAGTGCGGGGGCGGGGGCGGCGCGGGCGGCGGAGGCGGCGCGGTCAAGAACCTCGTCGGCATCCACTTCGGGATGGATCTCGCGAGCATCTCCAGCGACGGCGCCTGTCTAGCCGGGTCGCGCGCGGACCACATTGCCTGCTTCGTGAACGGGACGACCTACGAGGGCACGCCGAGCGCCGCCGCGCCGGGTCGCATCTCAGGCGGGCTCACCGTGGCCACCATCCCAATCCTCGCGTCGTACGAGCACCTCTTCGGCCACTTCGGCCTCGAAGCGCGGCTCGGGTTCGCGTTCAACGGCGGTCAAACGCCGACGGGCGGGTCCGCCTTCGTGCCCATCCACGCCGAGGTCCGCGCCAAGTACTGGCTCCTCGGCGATGCCGCCTACACCAAGCCCGGCATCCGCCCCTGGGTGCACCTCGGCGGCGGCTTTGCCGAGTTCGACGCGACGGTGAAGACCGGCATAGTGGACTGCCCGAACCCGACTGATCCGAAGGTGCAGGCCGCCTGCGTGAACGTCACCGACGTCAACCAGGTCAAGGGGAACCCGACGACCGCCAACGCGACGAAGCAACTCGGCCTGAGCTTCGTCACCTTTGGCGGCGGGGTCATGTACGCCGTCGCGAAGAACCACGGCCCGATGCTCAACATCGACCTGATAGTGCCGTTCCCGTCCTCGGGCTTCGTCGTGGAACCTACGCTCGGGTACGAGTACGGGTTCTAGTAGTGCTAGGGCTCGGGGTGGCTCATGCCTTCCCTGGCGCAGGACCCGTGACAACGAAGCGTCGTGCATGGGCCGCTCCTTGCCGCCGCTGGCGCGGGGCGTGCGCAGTGCCTACGACGTCGGCTTCTTCAGCGCGCTGCTAGAGGCTGGGAGCGGGGCGGGCTCGGGGAGCAGGGCTCGGACTGTCTCAGGAAGGCCATTTCTTGGCCCTGCCCCGCACCTTCGGCCATGACGGAGGCGGAGTCTGATGCCTCGGGTGCTTCGCGCAATCGTTCCGGCTGCGGCCAAGGCGCCGGTGGCGGCGCTCCGGCGGCGCCGGCAACAGAATCGTCGTGCGCGCTCCGGGGTCGGTGCGCGCGTTCTCCCTCGACGAGCGGCGAATTCATTCGCCCACGCTGCCCGGCCTCGGCTTTCGCGAAGAGGCGGACACCATCCCCGTCATCGGCGGCCCGAACGCCGACGAAGTAACCCCCGTCTCCCACGTGCGAGCCCGTGTCGCCGTCCTCGTCGCGCACCCGAAGCCCGCGGACGCGAGTCCCATGAACGTCGGCAGCCCCGTCGCTCGGACTCGTCCTGTGACCCTCCTCGACGACGTCCACGACAGCCTCTCCCGCGACTACCTCGCCGAAGCGCGTGCGCTCCTGGCAAGCGGGATCTTCAAGGACGACTAGCCTCTCCCGCGCCCGCCCTTCAACTCGAACCCCACCACGTATATCTCCGTGCTGTTCGAGCGCGTGCCTTCTGGCTTGAGCACGCGACACGTCGCGAAGCGGGTCGCAACCGAGCGCCGGGCGTCCGGAAAGTCCCCGCTCATGAAGATCTTCCCGACGAACGCCGCGCCCGGTCTCCCGAGCTCTACCGCAACCTCGAGAGCGGACATGAAGAGCTCGTAGCTCCTGACCTGGTCTGTCAATCTGGTCCCGCTCGTCGCGGGCGCCATGTCGCTCAGCACGACGTCATACGGTGAGCGCGCGACGACAGGGTCGTCCGCGTCCCTGCCGTTCGCGGCGTCACGAACGGCAAAGGCGTCGCCGCGAACGACCATGACGTTCGCGAGCGCGAGCCCCACTATCTCCTGCAGGTCCACAGCGACGACCGCGCCGCGCGCGCCAACCCGCTCCGCCGCATAACGACTCCAGGAGCCCGGCGCCGCGCCGAGATCGAGCACACGCTGCCCGGGCCGGAGGAGCCGCCAGCGTTCGTCGATCTCCTTGAGCTTGAAGACGCTCCGCGCGGCGTAGCCCTGGGCCTTCGCCGCGCGCGTGCGCGCGTCGGGCCGCGCGTAAGGGTTCCGGCTCAGGCTTTCGCCTTGCCGCCGTCCTTTTTGCGGGACGCGCCGCGCACCACGACGACCGAGTTCGGCGCGCCTGGAACGCCGCCGCCGACGAGAACCAGGTTCTTCTCCGGCACGATCTTCACGATGCGCTGGTTCATGACGCTGACGGTCCAGTTCCCGTGCTGCCCGGGCATGCGCATTCCCGGGAACGTGCGACCCGGCGTCTTCCTTTGCCCGATGGACCCGCCGTGACGCCGATACTCGTGTGTGCCGTGCGTCTGGATGTTGCCGGCAAAGTGATGCCGGCGCACCACGCCGGAGAAGCCGCGACCGCGCATCGTGCCTTGCACGTCGACAATCTGGCCCTCCTGGAAGACGTCGGTCAGGACGAGTCCCTGTCCGACCTCGAACTTGGCCGCGTGCTCGGCGCTGCAGCGGAACTCCTTGAGCACGCGCTGCGGAGCGACGCCGATCTTCTTGTATGCGCCCGCGAGGGGCTTCGAGGTCTGCTTTTCCTTGCGCTCCTCGATGCCGAGAACGAGCGCGTCATAGCCATCCTTCGCCTTGGTGCGCTTGGCGACCACGATGGGCTTCGACTCGATGACGGTGCAGGGCAGGACACTGCCGTCCTCGGCGAAGAGCTGCGTCATTCCAATCTTGCGGCCGACGACCCCGGGGTGTTGATTCATGACTGGCTGGTGCCGACCCGCCCGATGCTGTCACCCGAAAAGCCAGGCGCGCGCGGAATGGGAACGGAGGGCCAGGCGGAATAACCTCCGATCCGGAACGAGTCAAGCCTCGGGCCCACGTTTCGGCGGTGCTCCTGGGACCCGAGGAGGCCGCACGTAGCCTCCCCCAATCGACGAGAGCCCGCGGGAGCGGATTGACGACATGGCACAGGAATGCATAATGCGCGTCCTCTTCGAGGCCTCGCCCCGCTCACGCCCCCGCGCGCGGGACCGGTCGCCTGATTGACGTCCCCTTCGGAAGCGAGCGCGACCATGTCCATGAGCCCAGCCAAGATCGAAGCCTTCGAGCAGAGCTCGCTGCGAAGCGACATCCCGGACTTCCGCGTCGGGGACACCGTGGCCGTGCACTACAAGATCGTGGAGGGCGACAAGCTCCGCGTCCAGATCTTCCGTGGGATCGTGATCAAGCGGCACCGCGCCGGCGCCCGGAGCACCTTCACGGTGCGGAAGATGAGCTTCAGCGTCGGGGTCGAGCGCACGTTCCCCTTGCACTCTCCCCGGCTCGAGAAGGTGGACGTGGAAGCCCGGGGCATCGTCCGCCGCGCCCGGTTGTTCTTCCTGCGCGACCTCGAAGGCAAGGCGGCGCGTATCCGCGATCAGAAGGACCGTTGATCGCGTCGTTTGGGTAAGCGGCTCGGCCCGGAGTAAGCTGCGCCGGCACGGGATTCCGGAATGCGCCGGACCCCTGCCAGTGAGCCTCGATGAGCCAGTGTCAGCGCTGCGGCGCCACGAATGAGCCAGCCAGCAGATTCTGCGTCGCCTGCGGGGCTCCGCTCGTAGCCCAGGGCTCGGCCCAGATTGCGGCCATGCCGAGCGGGCAGCCTCGGAGGCCCGCGGCCGGAAGCGCTGCGCCGGCCGATGCGGGCGGCTTCGAGTATGCGCCGACCGCGGCACCCCCGACTCGCGAAGAATTCGAGGCGTTCGAGGCGCAACGCGCCGCCGCCCAGGCCGCCGCGGCCGTCATGCGAGGGTCAGGCGCGCCGCCCGCGGTCGCGCCGATGACCGCGCCGCCACCGGACCACGGACGGCCACCATCGGTCGCGCCCGATGCTCCCGGTACGCAGCGTGCGTCGGTGGGCATCGCCGGTGTGGCGCAGGACCCCGAGGACGTACCGGACGGCGCGCCGCGGCTGCTCGCGGGTTTCATCGTGAGCTACGACTCGCAACCGCTCGGGCGCTTCTGGCCGCTCTACCAGGGCCGAAACCGCGTGGGCCGCGAGGGTTCCGGCGCCGACCTCGACGCCGGACTCGATCACCCGACGACCTCTTCGCGTCACGCCGTCATCCTCGCCGCGGCCCGTCCGGGGCGCCTGAAGCTCGAGGACATCGGCAGCACGAACGGCACTTTCTTGAACGGAACCCGGATCGCTCCGGGCGCCCGCCACGAGCTTCGAGACGGGGACCAAGTCCGCTTCGGGCTCCTCTCCTCAATCATCAGAGATCGTCTAGCGCTGACGCCGCGAACCTCCGTCGCCGACGGTAGAACTCGAAGTCGACGGCTTCTGACAGGACCCGGAACAATCGATGAAGCGCTTTTCGTTCCCGATGCTCGTGAAGTCGCTTCTCGCGCTCGCATGCGTACTCGCCACGTCCGGCGTGTCCGCGGCACCGGAAGCGCACATCCTGCGGCTCGACCCGCGGGCGAGCCGGTCGAGCGGCGACCCGATCATCACCATGGTCGCCGAGATCGCGCAGTCGCGCCGCGTGAGCGACGCGCTCGCTCCCTGCGCCACGCAAACGGGAGACGCCGCGCTCGCGTGCATGGCCGATGCGCTGGAGAAGCCTTTCGCCCTCTACCAGTCGGTCCCGTTTCCGAAGCAGTCCGCCATCTTCACCGTCACCGTCGATGATGCCGATCGACCAGCAAAGCTCATGAGCGCCGAGAGCTGGGGACAGGCGACGAATCAGCCCGGCGTCGGAACGGCGTGGCTCGTACTGATCGACGCCGATCGACGGATGGAGGGGGGGTTTTCGGACGCCAAACAGGTCGCGGGCGATTTCGTGGATAGCCTCGGCCCAAACGACATCGTCGACGTGAGATTCTTCGATGAACGGGAGGTCGTCGAAGACTCGAAGTGGATGCCGGCGTCGGCAAGGTCTCGTGTCCTCTCGTTCATCCAGCGCGTGGCCGGCACCTATCCAGGCAACGCGCGGAGCCGCGCGCTGCCGGCCCTCATCAAGACTGCGGCGACCGACGGTTTCACGGCGCTCGGCAACGTGAGCGAGGCGGTGACCGTCCCGCTTCATCAAGCGATGGTCGTCCTGTCGAGCGGTTACGGCGGCACGGGGGCCGGCGCGCTGAAGCTTCGACAGTACATGACGGGGGGCCGGTTCCCGGAAGACAACACCGAGCTTCCCAAGACACCTGTGCCGGTCATCAGCGTCTACTTCCCGATGCCCGCCCCCGACGAATCTCGCCGGGACTCGCTGGATTTCATGGAGAGCCTCACCAACCCGGAGATGGGCGGGTTCTTCGACGTCGTTCCCGCGGGACAGGGCGCACGCGGGGCGAACATCGTGAGGGCCGTGCGCACCCGCTTTTCGACGATGCAGCTCATCAAGTGGCGGGTGTCGTGCGTCGCACCGACGGCCACGCAAACCTTCGGCCTCGTGTTCAGCAACGTGAACCCGCCCATCCTCGGCGACAACTCGTTCAAGGACGCGCCGATTGGCATCGACCCGACCGCCTGGCCCCTCGACGTCGACATCGCGAGCACGCAAGCTGCAACCCTGGCTGCCGGCGGCATTTACCCGGGCGGCAAGCTCAAGGTCTACGGAGACTTTTGCTGGGGCGGCGACACCACTCGCGTGGAGGCTTACTTTCTCCCTGCAGGCCACGCCACTCCCAAGGCTCCGCCCGTCGACGGTGCCGACCGGGAAAAAGGGACGCAGCAACGACTCATGGCGGAAGGCATGCGCGGCACTGCCACCGAGGCGGCCGACACCTATGCCGAATTCGACGTGCCCGACAACGACAAGCTCGTGCACGGCTCCGGCGACCAGGCGGTGGCTGCGGTGATCATCTACGACAACAAAGCCCGTCGTACGAGCGGCATGACCGCCGACACGATCTTGCAGGTGAAGGCGACGGCCGCGCCATTTCCGATGCGGTGGGTTCTCGCTGGCGTTCTGGCCACCGGAGCCCTCGCGCTGCTCTCCTCGCTCGTGCTCCGGCGCGGCGCGGGTCGAAATCGGGGCGCCGTGTCGCCGTCGCCGCCGCCGATCGCGACCGTGTACGCCCCGAATTCGCCCGGACCAGACTATGCCACGCGCGCGACACTCCACGGGCAAGCCGGCAATTTCTCCGTGCCGCCAGGCAGTGAACTGCGGGCGGGCCGCGACGCCGCCGAGTGCGCGATAGTGCTGAGCGATCCGCGCGTATCGAGCGTGCACGCTTCATTCAAGCTCGAGAACGGGCAACTCCTGATACGCGACGAGGGAAGCGACGGGGGCACCTTCGTGGACGGTGTCCAGTGCTCTCGCGGGTTCTGGACGCGGGTTCCGCATGGCGGCTCGGTGCGGCTCGCGGCGGTCGAACTGTCCGTTCGCCTCGCGTGACGGGCCTCCCCCTGCGGCCTCAGCTCCCACAGACCTTGCTCGCACAGCTACCGCTCTGACAATCGGCGTTCCGGATGCATGCGGCGCCGGTAGGGCACTTCGGACACACACCCCCGCCGCAATCCACGTCTGTTTCCGCGCCGTTCTTGGCACCATCCGCACACGTCGGGGTCGCGCAGTGCAAAGCGGGGTCGCAATACAGGGAAGTGCAATTGGCGGAAGTCAGACACGTCTTGCCCACGGCGCACAGCCTGCAAGGGTAAACGCCGCAGTCGACGTCGGTCTCGACGCCGTCTTCCTTGCCGTCGGTACATGTCGGGGTCTTGCAAATGTCGCTCGAACAGTTGCGCGACGTGCAGTCTATGTCGGAAAGGCACGCGTCGTTCGTCGGGCACGGAGGGCACGAGCCCCCACCGCAGTCGGTGTCGGTCTCGTTGCCGTCGATGATCCCGTCCGCGCAAGGCGAGATGCACACCTCGACCCCGCCGTCGGTGGCGCCACACGCGGCGCTCTCGCAATCGCGGCTGGCCTCGCACGATTGGCCGAGCGCGCATGGCCCGCAGTCGGGTCCGCCGCAGTCGCGGTCCGTCTCCTCGCCGTCGAGCACGCCGTCGTCGCACAGCGCGCGCGCGTCGATGGCCGCGTCGTGAGCAGGACCGCCATCGGATGCATCCGAAGCAGCGTCCAGAACGACGAATGCGCCGCCGCTGCCCGCGTCCACGGACACGGCGCCTCCGGTCGAGCCACCCGCTGCTCCGCCCAGGCCCCCCGCGCCTGGAGCTCCGCCAGCACTCGGCGCGCCGCCCGTCAGTACGGCCCCGCCGAAGCCGCCGTTCGACGCCCCGCCTCCCGATGAGCCTCCGCTCGACGATCCGGCAGCACCGGAGTCTGCGATCTCGCCCGGAAGGAGGCATCGATTGGTGCTCTTCTCGCACACGTAGCCTGGCGCGCACGTCCCGGCGAGGCACGGAAGTCCGTCGATGACCGAGCTCTCCTCCGGCATGGCGCAGGAGATGGCAAGCGCGAGGCCGGACGCCACCGCGAGGACGGGTCCCGCCCGATGCAGCGCCAGGTCAAAAAGCCCCATGGACCTCCACGCCGCACGACGGCCCCGAACAAGCTGCCGTGACGTCCGTGGCGCCGCGCTTCCACAGATCGAAATACAGCAGCACTCCGCCGGCGACGGCGAACGCGGAACCTACGCCGAGCGACACGCGGGAGATGGTCTGGTAGGTGGTCGCCTCATCGTAGCGGTCCTTCCCCTCGACGTTGGTCTCGCTCTTCGCACTCGACACGGCTGCGGCGCGCGCGAATTCGAACCCGAGGGCGGCGCCGAGCCCGGCAACGCCGACGCCGAGGGCGCTCCACGTGACCGGCGTTATTCGCCGGACCCGTTGCACGGACGCTTCGGCGACTGGAACCGAAACGGGGACGATCGGATGCAGCGGTTCGACCTGCAGCTTCAGCGAGACGTCCACGGCGCGGTCCGCCGGCAGCTCGAACGAAGTGGCAGCGTCGAGGTACCCGCGAAGCTCCAGCGAGACCTGGTGCGCGCCCGGTGGCATTTCACCCGACCATGGCGTCACTCCGACGCGCCGCCCATCGAGTGTGATGGTCGCTCCATCGGGCGTGGATAGAATCGTCGCTTGCTGAACGCCGCGAGCCAGGAGCCGCTGTTCGGCCTGGACGATCTTCGGCTCGATCTCGGCGCGATCCGGCGCCGCCGGCAGAGCGCGGAGATACGCTCGGTACCACTTGAGCGCGTCGGGCGCGTCGCCGAGCTCTTCGTACGCGAGTCCGATGTTGTACGCGAACGCCGGATTCGGAGAGAGACGGTTCGCTTCCAGGAACCGCTCGATGGCGTCCATGTAGCTGCCGGCGGCGTAGGCCGCTGCTCCTTCCTGATAGCGCTGCCGCGATAGCTCCTTCGGATCGGTGGACGGTCCGTCCGCGCGGGCGGGTTCTGCCAGCGAGGCGAGCAGGGCGAGCATCAAGAAAGCGCGTGAACGCGGGAACATCGGATTGTACGATTACGCCGCTGAGGCCATCATTGAAAGGGGTCTTTCAGCGTTGGCTTCCGCATGTGCCCGGACCAGTGCGGCCGCGTGGGTGTTCCGCTCGTGAGTGCCTTGCTCGACGTTGCATTGAAGGTGCCGTCCGACGCCGACGGCGCGGGATCCACTTCGGGTGGGCGCGCCGGAGCAATCTTGTGAGAATCGTCGCGGTCGGCGCGCGGCAGCGCAGGCGAGTGTCTTGCCAGCGGAGCGGGCGGTCGTGCGGCGGCGGTCGACGGTGTGGCCGCGTGTCGTGCAGGCTCAGGTCCGCGCAACCACTTGCCGACCAGGAGGCCGCCCCCCAGACCGGCAGCCGTCATCGCGACTGCGACGATCACCAGAGGATTTCTTGCCGGGTGCGAGACGACTCGCAAGCGCGACGTCGTGATGCCGCTCTCCTCCGACACCCGGTCGCTCTGCTCGTCCCCGGCCGGGCTCAAGGACATCAGAGCATCTCCCGTTGCCGAGGAGGTTCTCTGGGACCAGGCGGACTCCAGAGTTGCTCCCGCAATGTCCTCGGTCACACCCTGCGAAAGCAGCCAGTGTGACAATGCTTCTCCCAGTGCGCGCATCGTCGGGAATCGGTCATCGGGCGACTTCGACAGACCCTTGGCGAGAATCTCAGCGAGAGGCACGTCCGCGGCGCTGGAAACGGACAGCGGTTCCGGGTCGCCGGTCAGAATCGCGTGAAGCGTCGCATTGTAGTTATCGCGTGTGAAGGGTTTCTTCCCGCTGACGAGCTCATAGAGGACCACACAGACCGACCAGATGTCGGCGCGGTAATCGACCTCATCGCCACGCGCTTGCTCGGGCGACATGTACGTCGGACTCCCGAGCACTTCACCGGCCTGGGTCAGCTTGACCTCGCTCTGCTCTATCTTCGCGATGCCGAAGTCCACGATCTTCGGCTGAAGCCGCTCCCCCTCCACTTTCACGAGAAAGACGTTCTCGGGCTTGAGGTCGCGGTGAACGATACCTTTCGCATGAGCGGCGGCGAGAGCGTGCACGATCGGAAGCAAGGTACGAACGGCCTTGGTCGGTGTGATCTGCCCGTGTCGAGCCAGCGCCGTCGCCAAGTCTTCCCCCTCGAGCCGCTCCATTACGATGTACGGCTCGCCGACCTCGGTCCGCCCGAAATCGAACACGTGCACGATGGCCGGATGTTCGAGGCGAGCGGCGGCACGGGCCTCCTGGAGTAGGCGCTCGGCGGCCTCGCCGCTTGCGCCCGGGCGGATCAGTTTCACCGCGACGTCGATGTCCAGGGTCTCGTTGTGTGCCAGCCAGACGTCCCCCATGCCGCCCTGGCCGAGCAACCTGGTCAGACGATAATTGGCGCCAATCAGCTCACCTATCCGGCGAGTGAGCGGCGGCGCGGCAGGCGCGCCCTCCTGGACCTCGGCATTGGCGACCATTGACTCGTGACCGACCTCGAAGAGTACACCGGGGATCCCGCCGAGGCAGGTAAGGAACCGTCTTTTTTCGGGGCTTTCCCGGCAGGCGGGGGTCGGAGGATGTCCCGAGAATCGAGGGCCGCCATTCTTCGTGGCGAGGCTCGACTGGCATTCGGGTTATATTCCGAGATTATCGCTCGGGGAAACGGTGTCTCCGGGGCCTGTTTCGAGGTGGAAGATGCAACGCGCAAAAATCTCGGCTCTCCTGTTCGTGACCGCAATCGGCTTTGGCCCGGGTTGCGGCTCGAGCGAATCGAACGGCCTGGTGCGTCCGAAGGCGACAGCGGCGCCGACCGGCAGCGTGAGCGTGACGACGACCTTTCCGAGCCCCGCAGTCGAGACCACCACTGACACCATTCACGTCTGGGTCCTGACCGGCGACGGCGATGCCGGCGCCAACTGCAACGACCTCGTCGGCGGCAGGCTCATCCCCTACTCGCCCGATCTCGAGCTCCGCGGAGACGTGGTCCAGAAGGATCCGAGCAAGGCGACAACCCTCGCGGCAGTCGGCCTGGGCGCGGCGTTCGTGTACGTCGAAGCGGTCAACTATGACGGCACCGTCGAATATGCCGGTTGCCAGGCGGTCGACGTCGAAGGGGCGACGACTTCCGCACAGGTCACGCTGGGCAAGGCGAAAGTCTACGATTGCGCGGACCGCGGGGTTGCGGATGGATCGCCTTGCGACGACGGAAAGCTCTGCACGGTAGGCGAAACTTGCAAGGCGGGTACATGCCAGGGTGGCTCGGCTCGAACCTGCACCGGACAGACGAGCGCGTGCTCCGCGGGCACGTGCGACGAAACCAATGGCTGCACGCAGACCCAGGTCGCCGACGGAACGCCCTGCGACGACGGGCTCGCCTGCACGACCGGGGACGTTTGCACGGGCGGCACGTGCGCCGGGACGACCCGTGACTGTGCGGCGGAAGCAGGAACCTGCCGGACCTCGTTCGGCTGCAGCGAGGCCGCCGGCGGATGTCAGTTCGAGTCGGCGAACAACTACGGCGCGGCCTGCGACGACGGCCTATTCTGCACGACGAACGACACCTGCGACTTCTCCGGGAACTGCACCGGCACGCCGCGCGATTGCACGAACGGCGGATGCTCCACGGGGACCTGCAACGAAGCCGCGGGCCGTTGCGACTCGACGCCGACGTCGTCGACCGCTGCGTGCAACGACGGCCTCTACTGTACGACGAACGACCGCTGCGACGGACTCGGGAACTGCGTCGGAACGCCCGTCGTCTGCAATTCTTCGTGCGCGACGTGCAGCGAGGCGACCTACGGTTCCTGCTCCCAGTACGCGACCGCAGGAGCGAGCTGCGACGACGGCAATCCCTGCACGACCGGCGGCGTCTGCGATTCGTACGGGGATTGCACGACGGGGACGGCTCTTCCGAGTGGCACCGCGTGCAACGACGGCAATCCCTGCACGACGAACGATCAGTGTTCGTCCGGGTACTGCTACGGCGAGAGCTACGTCACGGCAGGGACGGCTTGCGGCGCGCCGTGCGTCATCGGAGGGTCCTGCGATGGCTACGGCGACTGCTACGGGGTAGGCGACGCGACCGAGGGCACGACCTGCAGCGACGGCGATTCTTGTACGAACGGAGACGTCTGCAACGGGTCAGGCACCTGCCGCGGCACGCCGATCCCGCTCTGCCAGTGACGCGGGTGCAGCACGGGGGGCCGCTTCCGCCGGACGCATCTCTCTTCGGTGACTGCCCGAGCTCAGTGATTGCCCGAGCACGAGACCGACCCCGCGGGTGGGGTATCGTTGCAGACTTTCCAGCCCCCGTGATCGACGCACTGACCGCGGCATTGTTCGTTTGTCAAGCACGGCTCGCCGGTCGCAACGAACGGAGCACAACGTGGCGGGTCTTCCGAGCTGTCGCAGTACAGTGCCTTGGGGTCGCAAGGCGGCTTGCCGAGGCTCGCGCCGCAGAGGTCGCCCGCGGATAGTCCGGCCGTGCACGTCGACGAACTCGTCGTGCCCCCACCGAGGAGACCGCCGGTGCCTCCGGTGTTCAAGCCCGGAGGCGCGCCGTAGCAGACGAGCGTCGCGCACTGATCGTTGCTCGAACACGCGGAGCCCGTGTCGAGCGGTAGTGTCGTGCACACGCGGGACGTCTCGAGCCCGCAGAAGCCCGACGTGCACTGAGTCGATTCCGTGCAGGCTTCCCCACTCGCGAGCGGAGGCTTCGCGCAAAATCCGGCGACGCAGGCAGAAGATTGACAGTCCGTGTCCAGGGCGCAGATGGCGCCGTCGGGCTTCAGCGCGACGCAGTAGGGGACACACTCGAACCGGGTCGTGTCGCATTTGCCCGAACCGCCGGGGCAATCGGTGTCCGCGGAGCAGTAGGTACCGGCGCCCACGCACGTTCCGCCCGCACATTGGGCGCTATCGCCGCTCGGGCAGAGGCCCGGCGGTGTCACTTGTGGAGCGCAGGTCCCCGTCGACACATCGCAGAATCCGCTCACACACTGTTCGTTCGCGTCGACCGCGAGGGATGAGCTCGTCGCGCCGCAGGGGGAACCCGTCGCAATCTTCGCCTGGCACACGCTCCGCGTCGAATCCGTTGGATCGACCGCGCAAGTGAGGGTGTCCGCGCAGTCCGAAGGAACGGTACACGGAACGCCGGCTGCACGCGGCACGCCACATCGACCCGTGCCGAAAGACTCCGCGCCGAGACCGACGCCAATACCGAGACACTTCAGCTGAGCCGTCGCGTCGCAATCGTCGTCCGTCGAGCACGTCGCGCCGTCCTGACACGCGACGACGCACGTTGAGGTGAGCCAATCACAGGACAGGTCGCTGCGACACTGCGTGAGGAGTGTCGCGGGGTCGGGGGGCACGTTCCGGTCCCCGTAAACACACGTATCCCCCGGACCGGCCGGCGTGTGGCATTTGCCGTCGAGCCCCGAGCAGTAAAGGCCGTCGGCGCAGCTTCCGCCGGACGTTGCGTCCGAACAGAACTCACCCTCCTGTGAAAAGCGGACACACTCGCCCTCGGTGCCGAAGTCCGCATCGGTCGAGCAGTGCAGGCCGGGCCCACACTCGAAAGCCCCCCCGAGACTGGTACAGGTGTCCCCTTCCTTGAGCTTGCCGATGAAAATCTTCGTCGGGTCGCACGGCGTGTCATCGACCGGCGGCGTCGGCGGCGTGCATACCGCCGGCACGGCATTGACCGCGGCGACCGGGGGCGCATTACAGGCGAGTGTCGAGAGGTAGTCCGTGCAGGCCTGGAGCGCCTTCGAGTCGATGCTCGTACGCCCATCGTTCACCGCGCGATCGAGTGCCGCAGCGTTGGGGATGACGACTGCCAGGCCGGGAAACGCACTGAGCGTGAAATCGACCTGCCCGGTGTCCTCGGTGGCGTCGAGGATCCGTTCGGCGCAGTTGTCCTCCGTGACGAAAGGTTGCAGGTAATAGGCGACCTCGCCGGCCTGACAGCAGCGGTATGCAAAGGAACACGCCGCCTGGGCGAGCGACTCGACCGAAGGCGTGACTTGCTGGTGTTTTGCGCTCCCACAGGAGGAGGCGAATGGCAAAAGGAGTGTCGCGACCAGCCAGACGTTTACGGATCGCCTTCGCATATGGGCCCTCGACTGCCCAGGCTAACAGAATCCCCGGCCGGAACGGAGAAGAGAAGGTGAGCCGAGCTCGAGAGCCCCCGGCGATTCAGTTGCGACGGCCGTGGGCCTCGTCTAGAAAACCCCGATGGACCGAAGGGGCATCCTCCTCGCAGGCGGTACGGGAACCCGTCTCTATCCAATCACGAGAGGCGTCAGCAAGCAGCTCCTCCCGGTCTACGACAAGCCGATGATCTACTATCCGCTGACGACCCTGATGTTCGCCGGCATCCGCGACATCCTGGTCATCACTACCCCCGAGGAGCAGCCCAGGTTCAAAACGTTGCTGGGCGACGGCCGGCGCTGGGGCCTATCGCTTTCATACGTGGCGCAAGCCAAGCCGGACGGCATCGCCCAGGCCTTCATTCTAGGTCGGGAGTTCCTGAACGGCGCCCCCTCGGCTCTCGTCCTGGGGGACAACCTCTTTTACGGACATGGCCTCCAGGAACTCGTCGTCCGCGCCGCCAAGCGCCCCACGGGCGCGACCGTATTTGGCTACTGGGTGCGAGAATCCGGGAGCGTACGGCGTCGCCGAGTTCGATGAGAACGGAATGGTGGTTGGGCTCGAGGAGAAGCCCTCAGCTCCGAAGTCGAACTACGCGGTCACGGGGCTCTACTTCTACGACGGAACGGCACCGGATCGCGCCGCACGGCTCGAACCCTCTTCGCGAGGAGAGCTCGAAATCACGGACTTGAACCGCACTTATCTCGGTGACGCGGCGCTACACGTGGAGCTGCTCGGGCGGGGGTTCGCCTGGCTGGATACCGGGACGCACGAAGCGCTCCTCCAGGCCTCGAACTTCATCCACACCATCGAGGCTCGCCAGGGCCTGAAAGTCGGATGCCCCGAGGAAGTGGCGTTTCAGAAAGGGTGGATCGACAGGGATGGCCTGAACGCCCTCGCCGCCGAGCTCGGCAAGACCGAGTACGCCGCTTACCTGCGCCAGCTCGTCGGCTAAACCCCGAGAGCGCCGTCGAGCCGAAACCCGCCACGCCCCCCGACGCTTCACGGGCAGGGGCGCGGCACGGGAACCGGAGTTCGGTCGACGGCGCCGGCAGCCCGCACGGGAATGCCGTCGGGCTTGGACGTTCGCGCTTCACGGCGACGCCGCGCCACCTCGTCACCGACGAGCAAGGGGAGCAGGAAGACCCCACCGGGCGCAATGACCATCAGCACCCAAAGCACGGCGCGAATGACGAGGGGCACGGTAGCCTCAACATGAGCACAGGACATGCCAAACGCAATCCCACCGAGCGCGAAAACGTTGACGCGGAGGCACCACGATCGGGCTGTCATACCTGGGCCAGGGGCGCACAGGTGTTTGCGTGGCGGTCCTCGAAAACGAGGGCTCCCGGCCCCCGTGGCGGCGATGGGCTCGTCTCAGAGTTCGCCGCGTTTTGCCTTGTCGATCCAGCGACCGATCTCCCGATCGACGGCGCCGAGCGCCCGGTCCTTGAACGGCCGGAGAAGGAACGGCACGTCGAGGTCCATGTCGATCGAGTGCGGGCGCACCTCCAGCACGCCGCGGAGGGTGATCCCCTTCGCGGTGAACGAAATGTCTGCGCGGTCGTCGCTCGTCCAGTTTGCGGTCGGATGGTACTTGGCGTAGCGCTCGCCGTAGGCCGCGAACGCCGCCATGGCTGCCTTCTTCGCCGTCTCTCTTCCGAGATCATGGGAAACGCTGTGCTTCATTTCCGGTCCTCTCCGAGATCCTGCCAGGCGCGTTCTCGACGGAGTTCCCGCGCTTTGCTCGCGACGTGGGCGAGCGCCCGATCCCTGTACCATCGCCCGCGTTCGGCGTCCTCCAGCAGCAGGAAACTCGATTCCGCGTCCACGATGACGGATTCCATCTCCCGGAGCAGGCCGGCGAGGGCGACGTGCGTTGCCGCACGGCGCGGGTCGAGCCCCGCCGCACCCCCGACCCCGACGACCAGACCGATGAGCCGCTCGCGCAGGGGCTCCGGAAAGCGGTATCGGGCGCCGAGCGAGACTAGATAGCCGAGGAGCGCGCCGTTCACGTGGATGTCCTCGATCGTGCGAAACGCCTTCGTGAAGTCCGTGTACCCGTCGCCTGGGAGCACCTGGTCCGGTGTGACGCGGACCGCGTCGAAGGCCAGCTCCGCGTGGGGCACTTCCGGGACGAACGGCGGTGCCGGCATCGGGGTCACCTTGATTTTGGGGGCACCCGCATCGACCCTGACGGCGCGCAACCGGGGCCGGTTCGCGTCATCCACGCCGGTGGTCGCGATGACGACCAGCACGTCGGAGAGGGGAGCCATGGTGCTGAAGCGCTTGCTCCCGGTGAGCACGAATTCGTCCCCGTGCGCCTCGAGCCGCGTCGCGATCGCCCGCGGGTGATTCCCGGCGTCTTCGGTCACGCAGAACGACGCGATCGACTCCGGCCCGAGCGACGGGACCAGCGCGTGGAGTGCCGCTTCGTACCCCGCCGCGAACGCGAACCCGACCCGGTCCGCGACGAACCCGGCCGCGACGGCGCGCTCCGCGGGCGCGGGGAAACGGTCGCGGACCGACTTCGTCAGGGACCACCACTGCCGCAGATCCGTAGCGGGGACCACGGGCGGCCGCTCGCGGAGCAGGAACTCGAGAAGAGACATCGGGTTCGCGATCAGAGAAAGTGCGGCATGACCTTTTCGGCGAAGGTCTTGATGCTCTCCGTGACGAGCTCCATCGGCACGGTGCCCATCTGCATCACGAGGATGAGCTCGTCCACGCCGATGTCCACGAAGCGCTGCACGTAGTCCCTCGCCGCGGAAGGATCGCCCACGCACACGTTCGCCGAATCTCCGGGGCGGTTTCTGTTGGCCATCGCCGCTTTCAAATCCGATTCGACAAAAAAATCTCGATGGATCGGGAGCTTTCCGACCGGTCGATCCGCGCCCATGTAGTACTTGCCGAGCGCCTCGCTGAAGAAGCGCGCCGCTCGGAACCCGTACTCACACGCCTTGCGATCATCCTCGAGCACGAGGGTCGGCGGCGTGCAGGCGAAGTGATTGACGACCATCTCCCCGACGGGCACGGCCTTCGACACGGCCTCACGGTAGGCGTCCACCTTGTCCGCAAGATAGTCGTCCGACCCCATCGCGAAGTTGAGCGCGCCTAACCCCATCTTCCCGACCGCCGCAGCAGAGTCCGGCTTGGTGCACGCGGCGAACATGGGCGGGTGCGGCGATTGAACCGGCTTCGGCACGATCTGCGTCGGGGGAATGTCGAAGAATTTCCCCTTCCACTCGAAGACGTCCCTCTTCCACATCTGCGGGATCATCGTCACTGCCTCGACCCATTGTTCGTGGAGCGTCGCGAGGTCGTTCTGGAACGCCAGCTGTTCGACCTTCGACGAGCTCTTGCCCGAGCCCCAGTTCACCCGCCCGCCGGAGAGAACGTCGAGCGCCGCGATGCGTTCCGCGATGCGGATCGGGTGGTTGTAACGATGCGGGAGCAGCGTCACGCCATGACCCACACGGATGCGCTCGGTTCGCGCGGCGACGAAGGAGAGAAAGATCTCCGGCGCCGACGAGTGCGAATACTCGAGCAGCCCATGGTGCTCGACCGCCCAGATCGCGTGGTACCCGAGCTTGTCCGCCAGCACCGCCTGGTCGACCGCCGTACGGAACATCGCCGCTTCGGCGCCGCGCGTGGGCTCGGAGATCTGCATCTCATAGAAAAGGGAGAACTTCATGCTCTGGATGCTCCTCGCTCGAACCACGTCGACAGTCCTCTGGCGATGCGTCCCTGAACCCCGGCGGCCGCAGTCGAGCGGCGAAAACCGCTCACGATGCCGCCGAGGAGGAGCCCCGCGAACGGCTCGCCGCGCACACGGATCTTGCCGATCATCGTCGCGGTCGCCGTATCGAGGTGGCCCGAGAGGAGTTCGAGAAACGTCTCGGCCGCGAGCGTGATCGTCGCATCGACCGGGCGCGGGATACCCCGCTTGAGACCGAGGACGCCCTCGTTCAACGACAGGCCGAAATCGCCGCCGCCCGGTCCGGTCACATCGACGTGAACGGTTATTTTCACGTTCAGGGCTTCCCGCGGCATTTCGCCTCTGCCGCGCGCGAGCCGCGCGAGTCGGGGCACCATACCCAGAAAATAATCGGATCCGGGGGTCGGGCTCCGCGCGCACGTTCTTGCCGAACGCGATCGCGACGTCCGCGCTCGTCGGGTAGCGCGGCTTCCACCCGAGGACGTCCCGCGCTTTCCGTCCGTCCACGATCATGTCGTGCTCGCCTGCCTGAATCCACCCGAGCTCGACCCGATGCTCGCCGAGCAACGGCGCGAGCGCTCCCGTCGCTCGCGCGGCCGCGTCGACCACCTTCTTGGGGAGCTTGCGCGCCTGAAAGCCCGCGAGCCGGGCGAGCTCTTGCCCTGAAAGCGGATCGCTCGCCACGAGGTTGAAAGCCCCGCGCGCGGTGCCCGTGACGGCGAGGACAATCGCATCGGCTACGTCCTCGTCCCAGACGATGGGCCCTCGAGCTTCGCTGACGAGAGGCATGACGCGCCGGCGCAAGAATCGCTCGCTCACGTGCGCGATCCGACGCCCGACGAGAATGCCCGGCCGCAAGCGAACGACGGCAACGTCCGAGTGCGCCGCTTCGAAAGTGTCGAGGTACTCTTCGACCTCGTACTTGTTGTCCGCGTACACGAGCGTCGGACTTCCGCGACGCGGCGTCATCTCAGTGATGGGGTTCGGATGTCGGACCCCGACGCCATAGGCAGCAACGGACGAGACGTGCACGATCCGGCCGACCTCGTGTTGCGCTGCCGCATCGAAGATTCTCTTGCTACCCTCGACGTTGACGGCTCGCATCGTCTCGACGGACGCGCGCCGCGCGACGATGAACGCGAGGTGCACGAGCACGTCCGCGCCCTCGAGGTGCCGCTCGAGGCCGGGGTCCCGCATATCGCCGATTCTCCAGTCGATTCGCGCGCTCGGAACGACGGGCGGTACGAGGTCGAGACAGACGATCTTCTTGATCTTTCGCGTGAGCACGAGGCGCTCGAGCACCAGGGTGCCGAGCTGACCGGAGCCTCCCGTCACGACAACCTTCATGCGCGCCTATCCATGCCCAGAGTGCCGCAAATATCCGCTACGCTCACCAGCGTAAAGCTCTTTCTCCTCCGCCGAGAGCCCACATGACCACGCCAGCGCTCGGAAACCGTCTGCGGTTTCTCAAACAGTCCGAGATTCGCAAGATGACCATCGAGTGCGCGCGCGTCGGCGGGCTCAATCTCTCGCAAGGCGTTTGCGACACGCCGCCGCCAGCGATCGTTCAGCAGGCGGCCCGTGACGCCATTGCGGAGGGCTGCAACACCTACACGCGCTACGACGGCCTGCCCGAGCTCCGGACGGCGATTGCCAGGAAGCTTGCGAAGGAAAACGGCATCGACGTCACCGGCGACGGCGACGTCGTGGTGACGAGCGGCTCGTCGTCCGCGTTTTACGGCGCGTGCCTCGCCGTCCTCGACCCTGGCGACGAGGTCGTCTTGTTCGAGCCGTTCTACGGCTATCACCTCGACACCTTGACGGCTCTCGGCGTCGAGGCGCGCGTCGTGACCATGCGCCCCCCCGGGTGGACATTTCACCCCGACGACCTGCGCGGCGCGATCGGGCCTCGCACGCGGGCCATCGTCGTCAATACGCCCTCGAACCCGTGTGGCAAGGTGTGGACTCACACGGAACTCGAGCTCGTCGCGACGATCGCCGAGGAGCACGACCTGTTCGTCCTCACTGACGAGATCTACGAGTATTTCGTCTACGACGGGCGGCGGCATGTGAGCCCCGCGTCGCTGCCGTCGCTTCGGGATCGCACGATCACGATCAGCGGGTTCTCGAAGACGTTCTCGATCACCGGCTGGCGCATCGGGTTCAGCGCAGGCAAGCGCGAGCATCTCGAGCGGCTCGGCCTCGTGAACGACCTGGTCTACATCTGTGCTCCGGCGCCGCTCCAGCGCGGCGTCGCCCGTGCGCTCGAAACCCTCGACGCGTCCTTTTACGACGACCTCGCTACGGAGTATCTCGCGAAGAGGGACAAGATCTGCGCCGCACTCGACCGCGCTGGCCTTCCGCCAATCGTTCCCCAGGGCGCATACTACGTGCTCGCCGACACGTCGCGGCTCCCCGGAGACACGAGCAAGGCGCGGGTGATGCACTTGCTCGAAAAGACCGGCGTCGCCGCCGTTCCGGGAGATGCATTCTACGCCGGACCGGGGGGGAACGCGCTCGCTCGGTTCTGTTTTGCCAAGACGAGCACGGACCTGGACGATGCGTGCCGGCGGCTCGAGCGCTCGTCCGTCTGATCTGCGAGGATCGAATGCAACTCGACGAGTCGTACGAACTTTATCGACGGACCTGCCTCAAGTTCACGGAAGAGTGCATCGCGCCGAACGTCGCTGCGTGGGAAGAAGCTGGCGAGTTTCCGGTCGAGCTATACCGGAGGGCGGCGAGTGCGGGCATCCTCGGCGTGACGTTTCCCGAGGAATACGGGGGTGGCGGCGGCGATCTGTTCCACGCCATCGTCACGACGGAGACGCTGCTCACGGCGGGGTCCACCGGTGTCGCGGCTGGCCTCGGCTCGCTCGGGATCGCCCTGCCGCCCATCTTCTTTCTCGGGTCGGACGCGCAGAAACGCAGGTTCCTCCCGCCGGTGCTCGCGGGCGAAAAGATCGCGGCCCTGGCCATAACGGAGCCCGGCGCGGGCAGCGACGTGAGCGGCGTCACGACGCGCGCCGAGCGCCGCGGCGATGGCTACGTCCTGAACGGCGCCAAGACATTCATCACGAGCGGCGTCCGGGCGGATTTCGTGTCCGTGCTCGCGCGCACGGGGCCCGACCCGCACGGCGGGCTCACATTCTTCGTCGTCGAGAAGGGCATGAAGGGCTTCTCGGTCTCGCGCGCGCTCAGGAAGACGGGCTGGTGGGCGAGTGACACCGCGGAGCTCGCGTTCGACGACGTCGAGGTCCCCGAGGAAAATCGCATCGGAGACGAGGGGTCTGGTTTCGTCGCTCTCATGCGAAACTTCCAAACCGAACGACTGGGTCTCGCCGTCATGGGACACGCCACCGCAGAAATCATGCTCGAAGACGCACTCGCGTACGCGAAGCGGCGCCACGCGTTCGGCCGCCCGCTCGCAGGGTTTCAGGTGACGCGTCACAAGCTCGCGGAAATGGCGACCCTCGTGAACGTCGCGAAGAGCTACAATTATGACCTCGCGCGGCGCGTGACGAACGGCGAGTACCTCGTCGGAGAAACGAGCATGGCGAAGAATTTTTCCTCCGAGGTCGCGATGAAGGTCTCCTACGAAGCCGTGCAGATCCTGGGCGGTATGGGTTACATGCGGGAGACGCGGGTCGAACGCCTGTCGCGAGACGCCCGGCTCTTGCCCATCGGCGGAGGCACGACCGAGATAATGAACGAGATCATCGCCAAGAGGCTCGGATTATGATCGGCATCGACATGGGCGGGACGAGCGTGAAGATCGCCGACATCGAAGGCGTCGAGGTCCTCCAGTCCGCGAACATCCTCACACCGGTCGGACAGACACCGGATCGCATTCTCGATCAGATCGCCGCCGCCGTTCACGTGCTGGATCCGTCGCCGCGGGAGCTCGGCATGGCGATTCCGGGCGAGGTAGACAGTGACGGCAAATGCTATCGCCTTCCGAATATTCCGGGTTTCGAGGACGTCCAGATCGCACGTGAGCTATCGAAGCGCACGGGGGCGACCGTCACGGTGGAGAACGACGCGACCACTGCGGCGTACGGCGAGGCGCTCTTCGGACACGGGCGTGAACACGCGAGCTTCCTCATGGTCACGCTCGGCACGGGCATCGGAGGCGGCCTCGTGCTCGGGCGGCGGCTCATTCGCGGCTCGCACGGCTTCGCGGCGGAGATTGGCCACCTCACGGTCGACTCGGCACCGGACGCTCGGGCCTGCGCGTGCCGCAACCGCGGCTGTCTCGAAGCGTACGCGGGCACGCACGCCCTGCTCGATTTCTTCGCTGCCGCAGGCGGCACCGCGCACGAAATCGTGCAGGTGGCCGACAGCGCGCATCGCGGCGAAGCCGCCGGGATCGGCGCGTTCGATCGCATGGCGGACGCGCTCGCCATCGCGCTGAACTCGATTCAAAACATGCTCGACCTCGACGCCGTGGTCTTCGCGGGCGGCATCTCCAAGTCGTTCGACCTCGTCGAACCGCGGTTGCGCGAACGCCTGCGTGCGCGGTGCTTCGCCAAGCCCCTCGGCGAAGTGCCGCTCCTCGTCAGCAAGCTCGGCAGCGCCGCCGGCGTGGTCGGCGCCGCCAATCTTCCGGGGCTCAGCCGCGCCCTGCCGCCACCCTGATATCGGACTTTCCAGCGCGACACCGCGGGCAACCCCTGGTCCCCGAACCACCAAACCCATGAAAGCCATCATCGTCACCGAACCCGGAGGTCCGGAGAACCTGAAGCTCGCGGACGTCCATGAGCCCGCCCTCCGCGACGGGTACGTGCTCGTGGACGTCGAGGCCACGGCGTTGAATCGCGCGGACCTTTTGCAGCGCCGCGGGTTCTACCCACCACCGAAGGGCGAGACCGACATCCTCGGGCTCGAGTGCGCCGGCGTCGTCTCGGAAGTCGGAGTCGGCGTCGCGTCGCTCCGGAAGGGTGACCGCGTGATGGCGCTGTTGCCCGGTGGCGGCTACGCCGAGCGGGTCCTCGTGCACGAAAAGATGGCCGTCCCGATCCCCGCGTCACTCGACTTTCGCCGCGCGGCGGCGATTCCGGAGGCGTTCCTGACGGCGCGTGAGGCGCTCTTCACGCTCGGTCAGGTCGCGGCGGACGACGTCGTGTTGATCCATGCGTCCGCGGGCGGCGTCGGCTCGGCGGCAGTGCAGCTCGCGCGTCGCGCGGGGGCCACCGTCGTCGCGACCGCCGGCACCGCCGACAAGATCGCCAAGGTGAGAGCCCTCGGCGCGCACGTCGTGGTCAACTATCATGACGAGGACTTCGTCGAAGCGGTCGCCGCCGTCAGCCACGGCAAAGGGGCGAACGTCGTCCTCGACTTCGTCGGGGCGGCGTACTGGCCAAAACACGCGTCGTGCCTCGCCGTCGGCGGGCGCGTGATCGTCATCGGTATCCTCGGCGGCGCGTCGGCGGAGGTGAATCTCGCGCAGTTTCTCTCCCGCCGGTATCAGCTCCTCGGCCTCGTGATGCGCTCGCGCGATCTCTCCGACAAGATCCGGATCACGCAGGCCTTCATCCGGGAAACGCTACCCCACCTCGCGAGCGGTGCCCTCGCGCCGGTCATCGACAGCGTCTTTCCGCTGGCCGACGCCGCGAAAGCCCACGAGCGCATGGAAGCGAACGCGAACATCGGCAAGATCGTGCTCGAGCTCTGACGGCTCGGTCATCGCCGGAGTCTTCCGGGGGCGCCCCGCTGAAACGAGCGCGGCGTGAGCCCCGGGCGGCGCCGGGTCACGCCGCGCGGCACATGGCGATCTGCAGCCGCGCATGCGCGTCGAGGTCCCGAGCGTCACTTGACGATCCGGCGCGTCATGGTCCGCAAAGAGAGCCACGCCGCGGGCCCCAGGAGCACGAAGATGGCGGCGAGGTGCAAGGTCAGCCCGGCCGTCAGGTGCCCGCGAACGAGGGCTCGGGAGAGCTCGACGACGTGCGTGAGCGGTACCGCCTGGGACACCACCCGGACGACCTTCGGCATCTCGTCGAGCGGAAAGAAGACGCCGCCGAAGAGGTACATCGGTGCGATGACCAGCGTGAAGTAGTAGTTGAACACCTCGTAGCTCTTCGACAGCCCCGCGACGACGAGCGCCATCGCGGAGAACAGGAGCCCCGCGAGAAACGCGAGCGGCACCACGAGCACGGCCGTCCACGAAGGGACGAGCCCGAACACCGTCGCGACCAGGAGTACGACCGTGCCGCCGAAGCACGCCTTGAGCGCGCCGAACAGGATCTCCCCCGCGACGAGCTCCGGAAGCCCGATCGGCGTCGCGAGGATCGCGTCATACGTGCCCTGCCGCTCGAGCCGCGTGTACGCGCCGAACGAGCACTCGAACGTCGCGGTGTACATCACCGTCGAGACGACCAGGCCCGGCGCGATGAACTCCGCGTACGACATGCCGTCCAGCTTCGGCACCACGCGCCCGAGCCCGAAGCCGAGCGCGACCAGATAGAGCAGTGGTTCGCCCACGTAACCGACGGCGCTCGCCGCCGCGAGCCGCCGCCACACGACGAGGTTCCGCGCGGTCACGGCGCCCGCGTTCCGGGCGAACTCGGCGAGGTTCGTCATTCGGACAGGTCGCGTCCGGCGAGGCGCAGGAAGACGTCCTCGAGCGTGGCGCGCCGCACGAGACACGGCACACGCTCGCCGCGCGCGCGTTCGAGAAGCAGAGCGAGGAGCTCGCCGTGCTCCCGAAGGAAGAACAGCCGCACGTCCCCCGCGCGCTCGGTCACGATGCCGTCGAGCGGGAGACCATCGATCACGCTTGCTTCCTTTTCGGCTGGCACGCGCAACTCCACGACCTCGGTCCCCGCGTGTTCGGCGACGAGCGCCTCGGGCGTTCCCGACGCGATGATGTGGCCATGGTCCATGATGACCAGCGTGTCGCAGAGTCGCTCGGCTTCCTCCATGTAGTGCGTCGTCAGCACGATCGTGACGCCGCGGTCCCGCAGCTCGCGGAGCTTTTGCCAGACCAGGTGACGCGCCTGTGGGTCGAGCCCCGTCGTCGGTTCGTCCAGGATCACGAGCTCGGGCTCGTTCAGGAGCGCCCGTGCGATGACGAGCCGGCGCTTCATGCCGCCGCTCAGCTCCCCGATCTGCTTTTTCCGGGCGTCCCCGAGGGACACGAAGTCGAGCAAAGCGTCGGCGCGCCTCCGCGCGACGACCGCGGGAATCTGGAAATAGCGCGCGTACACCTCCAGGTTTTCGCCGACGGACAGGTCCGGATCGAGATTGTCGTCCTGGGGAACGACCCCGATGCGGCGGCGCACTCGTGCCCCCTCCGACGCCGGGTCGAGCCCGAGGACGCGCAGCACGCCGCTCGTCGGCGCGCTCACGGCTTGCACCATCCGCATCGTGGACGTCTTGCCCGCCCCGTTCGGCCCGAGGAACCCGAAGCACCGCCCCGCGTCGACCTGGAACGAGACGCCCGCGACGGCCTCGAAATCCCCGAAGCGCTTCCTCAAGTCCGACGCTTCGACGGCAACGAGCGGCGCGCTCACCCGTCCACCGACCGCAGGCGCACGAGGCCCGCACCCGGCTTGAGCACGGCCTGACACGCGAGGCGCCCCGTCGAAGGCCCCCGCAGGATCGACAGGAGCTCGGCTTCCTCGGCGTTGGGGGGCTCGAGGTATTCGGCTCCCTCCGTCACGACGACGTGGCACGTCCCGCACGTCGCCGACCGGCACGAAAACGGGATCGGCGCGTAGTGCGCATCGCACACGTCGACGAGCGCACCCCCGTCCGGCGCATCGACCGCCTTCGCCTTGCCGAACACGCTCTCCAGGAACTCGACCCGAGCCACCGGCGTGGTTTAGCTGAGCGGGAGCAGAGTTGCATGGGCCGTGTGACGGCTGGACCGATCATTCGGCCTTCTCGCCTTCCTGTGCCCTCTCTCTTCTCGACCCCCGAACCGTGCTACCCGGAGCGGCATGGTTCCCGTCGTCGACGTGTCGGTCGAGAGGCACTATCGGGTCGAGCTCGCGGAGCCCATCCTGGAGGGGATTCGCTTCCGGGTGCTGCCGGGGGAACACTGGGCGCTCGTCGGCGCGAACGGGTCCGGCAAGAGCACCCTGCTCTCGATCGTATCGGGGGATCTCTGGCCGAGCCTCGGCGTGGTGCGCGTCCTCGGCGAGGAGTACGGCAGGGTCGACAAGCGGGAGCTCCGCAAGCGCATCGGCGTCGTCAGCGCCGCGCTCGTGTCGAATCTGCCCGCCGCCGACACGGGGCTCGAGATCGCGGCTTCGGGCATCCGGGCGATGATCGGCCGGCTCGGGCCGCTCGACCCTGAGGAGCTCGCGCGGGGAGCCCGCGCGCTCGAGCGCGTGCGCGCGACGGACTGCGCTCCGAAGCCGTACGGGGTGCTCTCGCAAGGGGAGCGGCAGCGCGTCATGATCGCCCGCGCTCTCGTGAACGACCCCGCGCTCCTGATACTCGACGAGCCGTGCGGCGGGCTCGACCCCGTCGCTCGCGAGCGCTTTCTCGCCGACCTCGGTTCACTCTCGCGCGAACCGAACGGACCGACTCAGTTGCACGTGACCCACCATCTCGAAGAGGTCCCCCCATTCCTGACCCATGCGTTCGTGCTCCGGAACGGGCGAGAGCTGGCGTCCGGACCCGTCGCGGACGTGCTCACGTCGGCAGTCCTCACCGAGGCGTTCGGCGCGCCGTGCCGCGTCGACGCGGAGAGCACCGGCGCCGCGCGCCGCTATCGGCTCTGGGTCAGCTGATCCGCCGGCACCCTGGACTGCTCGCGGCAGATCTCCGCCTCCTCCTTCGGACAGCTCACCCGGACGTGGAAGTGGTCGTCGTGCGACTCCGCGTTCTCCGGCTGCTCGAGGAGCGCCGCAGCCTCCGTCACGTAGCGAGCGTACTTCCGGTGGCTCCGCGCGAACGCCAGCAGCCGTTTGCGGAGCGGATTGGATACGAAGATGTGGGAAAGGCCCGCGCGCCGATCCTTCGCCCATGACTCGACGAGCAGCCAGTTCCGCTCGTCGTCGAAGAGCAGCGGGCGGCCGTCCTGCGCCCTCCCGTCGCCGTCGAACGCGACGAATTCGCGCGAGTGCACCGGCCTGCCGCGGAGGTCCGTGACGTAGAACGCCAGATCCGCGTCTCTTCCGCTCTGGTGCGAGTGATGTCCGGACAGGGGTCCGCCGCTCTTCGCGGACAGATCGCCGACCAGCAAGACCGAGCCTCGGGCCGCGCGCGCGACGTCACGCGCGCTTCGCTCCAGCATGAGCACGAGCGACGGGTGCCCGTAACACCGGTCGCGGCTCCTCGGGCGAATCCGGAGCTCCGGGGTGTTCGTCAGACGCTTCGCGCGGAGCTGCCACCCGTCGTTCGGGTACCCCACGGACAGCGACAGCAGCGCGAGCCGTCCGTGCCGGAACTTCGCCGGCAGGTCGGGCGCGTCGCCCGCGCGGGCGCTCGAGGCTACGAGCGCGGACAAGCTTGCCACGGCGACACTGCAAGCGAGTCCGCGCCCGAGCCGGCAGCGCATCTTCAAGACATTCAAATCGAAGGGCACGCGGACGAGCCCCTAGCACAACCCCACGGGGGGGCGTTGCCCGCAGCTTGCTTCGCGACTGCGACGAGTAGCGGCGCGGGATTGGTTTGTGGGGCGTTGCCCGCCGGGTTATTGGCAGGGCTGGCCGGGGGCGTATCCGATCTGGGCGGGGTCCACGCAGCCCGTGCCGTAGACGGTGTCTTCGTAACCGCAGGTCCCGTTGGAGCGACAGCATCCCGTCCCGGCGCCGTCGAGAACGAAGGCCGTCGGACAGCTCATGTCCACCGCGCCGCCGTGATCGGGGGTGACGCAATAGTTGTCGGGTGACTTTCCGATGAGCATGCCGCACTTCAAGTCCGACGTGCAGCACGCGATCTGACCCGCGCTGACGTTCGAGGGACAGACCGTCGGATCGCAGCCGCTGGACAATCCGCCGCCACTGCCACCGCCCGCGCTCTCGCCCGGGCCGCCGGGTCCGCCGATGAGACCGCTGTCACTCGAGGAGCCACACGCGGCCGTCGCGAACGACGCCGATATCAGGATCACGTAGCCCACCGTGCGGCGCACCCTCCCCGCGCCGGCCGCACACCGAAACTCTCGCTTCATGGATGAAAGGAACGAGCGTAGTTTCAAATGCCGTCGCAGGCGAGAGCGCCTTTCGGCGGTGCGCTCGAAGCACACGCGCGGCGGATGTGGGTGCAGCGACGACCTCGGCGCTCATGCGGGGCGTTCGGCGTCCAGGTGACGGTGCAAAAACGCCGTCATCGTGCCCCAGGCATCGAGCGCGGCTTCGGGTCGGTACGCTTGCGGCCGCGTGTCGTTCGCGAACGCATGCCCGGCGCCTGCGTACACCTTCACCCGAGCGTCGGGGTCCTTCGCCTGCACGCGGCGCTCGAGCTCCCGGATGTCGTCGAGCGAGACGAACGCGTCTTCGTCGCCGTAGAATGCGCACACGGGACACACGAGCCGCCTCGCCGCATCGAGCGGCGCCATGGGTTTCTTCATGGGCGAGAGCGGCGTCGCGGACGCATACAACCCGGTCTCGTACGACAGCACGCCGTAGAACGGCACGATCGCGCGCACGCCGGACACCAATGCGCCCGCGAGCAGCGCGTACGAGCCGCCCATGCAAAACCCCACGACGCCCGTGCCGCCTCTCGTGTCCGGATGCGCACTCACGAAGTCGACCGCGCGCCGAAGCGTGGCGAGCACGTCCGGGTCCGGGAGCTCGCGCAGGAACGCTCCGGGATCGTCTCCGCGCGGACGCTCCGCGAGCCCCCGGTACAGATCCACGGCGAGCACCACGAACCCCTCGGCTGCGAGCCGCCGCGCGACGTCTCGAAAGTGCTCATACAACCCCCAGACATCGTGAACGACGACCACCCCTGGGCCGCCGCCGTCCGGCACTGCGAGATATCCGAGCTCGAGCTCCGCTTTCATCGCGTCCTCGACTGCCACGAAACCGCCCGAAGAGAAACCCCGCAAGCATCAGCGCCAGGGCCGGATTGCGGACCCTGGTACGCCGGATGCCGGGCGCGGCGCTCAGCGCGTCGCCGGGTACTTCATGAGCTTGCGCTGGAGGCTGCGGCGGTGCAGGCCGAGGAGACGCGCGGCATGGGAGATGTTGCCTCCGCAGTCCGAGAGCACCCGGTTGATGTGCTCCCACTCGGTGCGTGCCAGCGACGGCACTTCGTAGTCGATGGGCGGCGCATCCGAAGGAGGGCCGTCCGCGCGCGAGAAGGCCGCCAGGACCTCGTCCACGTCGGCGGGTTTCGTCAGGTAGTGCGTCGCGCCGAGCCGTACGGCCTCGATGGCCGTCGCGATGCTCCCGTACGCGGTGAGGACCACCACGTTCGTCGTCGGGTCGATGGCCTTGAGCTGCCGCACGACCTGGAGCCCCTGCACTCCCGGCATGCGCAGATCGACGACCGCGAACTCTGGACTCTCTCGCCGGGCCAGATCGAGCGCGGCTTCCCCATCCGGCGCGGCCCGCACCTCGAAGCCGCGCGTCTCGAACGCGCGCGCGAGCCGCGTCCGGAAGATGGTGTCGTCATCCACGACGAGCACGGTCCGCGCCGCGTCAGCCATGCGTCGCGCCCTCCGTGTGCGAGCGAGGGAGCTCGAGCGCCACTCGCGTTCCCTGCCCCTCCTCCGAGGAGTAAGCGAGCTTGCCGCCGCAGCGATCGGCGAACGCGTAAGCCAGGAAGACGCCGAGGCCCATGCCGCTCCCGGGAGCCTTCGTCGTGAAGAACGGCTCGCCGATGCGCGCCAGGTTCGCCACGCTCATTCCCGAGCCGCGATCGACGACGTGGAAGCGCACCGCGGCCGGCGTCGCGTCGGCCGCGAGCAGGACATCCTCCGTGCTCGCGTCCACTCCGTTTTGCACGAGGTTCAGGAGCACCTGCACCAGCCCTTCCACCGGACAGACGAAGCTCACGTCTTCCACCGCGCCCGCCTTCACGCGAGCCGACTTCGCGCCGGAGCGTTCGACGCACCGGGCGACGATCGCGCTCGACGTGGTGCGCTCCGGGAGCTCTCCGACCGTCTCTCCCGCGCGCGCGCCCATCCGCTGAACGATGGCGTGGCAACGCTCGACCTCGCTCCGGATCAGGCGCGCGTCTTCGAGCGCCTCGTCCGGAGACGAACGGATCGCCCGCTCGATTTCCTTGGACGCCACGGCGATGGTGCCGAGCGGTGTGCCGAGCTCGTGCGCCGCCCCGGCCGCGAGCGTCGTGAGCGACGCGAGCTTCTCGGCGCGCGCCGCCACCTGCTGCACCCGCGCCAGCTCCGCCTCCCGCTCGCGGAGCGCGGACGCCACGCGCGAGACGAAGTATGCGATCAGGGTCGCGGCGATCGTGAAGGCGACCCACATGCCCTGAAGATGAATCGAGAAGGCCGACCCGCCGTGATGCGCGTGCTCCAGCGCCACGATCCGTTGATGGCGAAAGAAGAGCACGGCGTACGACGCCGCCGACAGAACGACCGTCGCGAGTGCCCAGCGAAGGCCGAGCACGAGCGCCGCCACCGTCACGTAGACGAGGTAGAGGATGCTGAAGGGGTTCGCGGGGCCGCCGGAGAAATAGAGGAGGCCCGTGAGCATGAGCGTGTCGGCTGCGAGCACGATCACCGCCGCAGCGTCGGAGACCTCGGTGGCTCGCCGGAGCCACAGCGCGAGCGCCGCGTTCGACAGCGCCGTCACGGTCACGAGAATGCCGAGCGGGAGGATGGGCAGCCCGAGCCGCAAGACGAGCTCCGACGTGAGGATCGTCACCGCCTGGCCGATGACCGCGCCCCAGCGCAGCCGGACGAGCCACGCCAGCGTGATGGCGACCGGCGACGCCGCCCGCCCGCCGCCGCGAAGGAGCGGGGCCACGGCTTTCTCGGCCGCGCCGGGAACCCGCGGCGAACCGTCCGGCGCTGCGAGGCTTTGCACGACGGCGAGCCTAGCGCACCCGGCGACCCGAGCCGAGAGTGTCCGCGCGCGTCATCGTGATCCCTGCGACACCGCGACGCACGCGGCCCCTCGCCCTTTGGTGTTAAGCTGCGCGCCGATGAACGCCCGCCCGCGCGCTCTCGTCGTGCTCGCCGCGCTCGCCCTCGTGGCGTGCGGCAGCCCGGAGTCTCCGAAGAACGAGATCACCGCGGGCGAGACGCTGACCGTCACCGGCGACAGCGGCGTCGCGACGGCCAAGATCACCGCGGGCAGCACCATCGCCGAGGGACGGAACACGTTTCTCGTCGCGTTCCAGCCGAGCGGGGTCGATCTCACCGCGGCGAGCGCGATGATGCCGTCGATGGGCCATGGCTCGCCCACCCCCACGATCGCGGCGACGGCCACGGGCTACACCGTCTCGAACGTGATCTTCAGCATGCCGGGGCTCTGGGAAATCCTCCTCGACGTGACCGTCGACGGCAAAGCCGATCGACTAGAGTTCTCGACCGACGTTCCATGAGGCGCTTCCTCTCGTTCCGCGCGAGCGCTGCACTGCTGCTCGCCGCCGCGCGCGCGCCCGCGTGCCCCTGTCAGGGCTCGTCGGGGCCCGGCGGTGCCGTGACGACCTCGATGGACCGATTCGGCGGGAGCGTCACCGAGACGAGCCGCTTCGTCAGCGGTGAGTGGTTGGCGAACGGGAAGTACGAGCCGCTCGCGCCCGGCGATCAGCAGCTCTCGCTCGATACGACCGTCGCGCTCGGTTACCGGCCCATCCCTGCGATCGAGCTCGGCGCGGAGAGCGCGTTCGGGCACCAGTCGGTAAGCTCGGCGAGCTCTCCCGCGACGTCGAGCACGCACACGGGCTTCGGCGACCTCATCCTGCGCGCCCGCTGGGAGGCCCTCGACGAACCGATGCCGTGGGAAAAGACGGCCCTGCCGTGGCCGTCGGTCGCGTTCGTCGCGTCCGTGCGCGCGCCGACCGCGTCGCTCGGTCGCGGCACGGAGAGCGTCTTCTCGGGCACGACGGGCTCGGTCGGCTCGGCCGCGTCGAGCGAGGGGCTCGGCGCATGGGAGACCTCGATGGCCGTCGCTCTGGTCCGGAGCATCGGACCGAAGTTTCAGCTGAACCTCGCGGGCGAGGCCGCGTATCGCTTCGCGGATTCCGCGCTCGGGATCCAGCGGCACCTCGCGCCGCGCTTTCTCGGCCAGGTCGGCGCGCGCTACTCGCCGTCGACCGCAACGGGCTTCGGCGTCATGACGGACCTCGGCGCCGAGGGCGACGTGACGTACCAGGGCGCCGTCGATCCCGCGACGAACATGCGACTCTGGGCGATCGGTGCGTACGCCTTTTATCGCGCGGAGCCCACGGCGCTCCGGTGCGGCGTCATGGTCCGCTACGAGCCAGCCCTCGACGACGTGAGCCGGAATGCATCGCGAGCGACGAGCTTTGCCGTATCGCTCGGGTACGCGCTCTGAGTTTTGGGGCGCACCGCAGGGAAGAGCGCGGCGAGAGCGTGGCCTGGTCCCCGCGCTCCACTCTGCCCTCGTTACAACCCCGCGCTGGCGCGGCTGCAGGTCGCCCGCGCGTCTCACAGCGTGACCCCTCGTCGCTTCGCGTCTCTGGCCGCGCAACGTCCCTGCGGTGCGCCCCCACTCTCGCTCGTCAGAAGTAGAGCATCCAGTACAGGACCACGCCGCTCACGGACACGTAGAGCCAGAGCGGCAGGGTGCGGCGCGCGATGTACCGGTGGCGGGTGACGTCGCCCATGAGCGCACGACGAAGGGTGACGAGGGCGAGGGGGACGATGACGGCGGCGAGCAGGATGTGCGGCAGGAGGACGGCGAAATAGACGGACCGCGTCCAGCCGACGCCGCGGAAGGGCACCGACCCGACGCGAGCGTGATGTACGAGGTACGTGACGAGGAAGACCGAGGACAGGACGAAGCTCGTCAGCATGCACGCGCGATGGAGGGGGACGCGCTTCTGCCGGATCGCTCCGTAACCCACCAGTAGAGCCAACGCGGAGCCGCCATTCAAGAGGGCGTTGACGGTGGCCAGCGAATCGGGACCCGTTCCCCCTCGGACGTCGTGATGGGGCACGCCGTAGACGACGATCGCCACCGCGGCGACGACGAACACGGAGAGTCCGGCGATGACACGCCGCGCTGTAGCCTCGGACGGAGACGCGAATGTCGTCATCCGCGCTAGCTAGCGCGTTCGTGGCGCGCGCGGGTAGTGATAAGGTCCGGGGTGGTTCATGTTTCAAGGAAGGGTCAGCGGCGGCAACCGCAACATCGCAGCGGTCCTGGTCATACTCGCGGTTGCCGCGGCCTGCGCCGACGATGAGGGACCCGGGTCGTTCACGACCGCCGGCACTTGCTACGCCGGGGACGTGGAGACTTGCACGTGCACGACGGCCGGGCACGTGGGCGCCGCCGGCGTGCACACGTGCGGCGCCGACGGCCGCTTCGCGAGCGAGTGCCGCTGTGCGGGCTGCACCGTCTCCCCCGATTGCTCTCAATGCCCGAAGGAATGCCTCGAACAATGTCTTTGCGAAACCTCCGGACAGCAGACGGACTGCACGGCGCGCTGCGCCCAGGACGCCGGCAAGACGACGGCGAGTTACGAGCCGCCCCAAGGACGAGCCGAATGAGACGGGCCGGGTTCGCCGCGGGGACGGCACTGGTCGTGTCGGCATCCACGGCCCTCGCGCAGGGACCAGTCGTCGCGGCGCCGAACGCCCCTACCCCGCCGGCAGCCGCGCCGAGTGCCGCGCCGAACGTCGCTCCGCCGCCGGCAGTGCCTGCACCGCCTGCGACGATCACGCCCGCGCCGAGGGCTCGCCGCGCGGCGCCTCCCCCTGACGATGACGTCGAGCAGCGACTCGTCGTCTACACGGACGGGCAATCGCCGCGGATCGTCGCCTCGGGGACCAGCTCCGTGCACGGGGAGCTCGAGCTCGAGGTCCGGTTCCGGAACGCGAACCCGCTCTGTTACGAGTATTCGACGAACGTCGCGGCAAGCCGCGTCGCGGCCAGCGATCAACCCCTCCCCGACCTCGTGCCGGGCCTCGGAGCGCTCGGCGCCCCTTCATCCACGGGTTTTTCGGGGCTGGAGGACGCGGTCACGGCGGTCAACAACTCCGAGACCGAGCTCGACGACATCGAGAACGCGGCGAGGATGCAGACGTCGCTCGATGACGTGTGGGCGGCCTGCGACGGCGGGGGCGACTTTCTCATGCAGCGGGCGCGAGTGGAGTCGGCCGCGCGCATCGCCGCGCAACGGCTCGGACCCCTCGGCGCGTGGCGACGGGTGCTCGAGAACGCGGAAGCGGTCGCGCTCGGCGCCAAGCGTCTATCGCGCGATCTCGCCGCGGGGGAGCACGACGCGGCGGAGGACGACGAGGCTCGCAAGGTTGCGCTCACGGACGCCGAGCGCAAGGAGAGCGCGACGCGGGCAGCCGTGGCGCGCGCGGGGTACACGAAAAAGTCGCAGGCAGAGATCGAGACGGCCGAGCGGGATCTCGCCGCCGCGCAGCGCAAGCTCCGCGAGGGCGATCTGACGCTCATGCGGCACCGGCGCGCGGGCGAGCTCGAGCACGCCGCGGAACGACTCGCCGACCGCGTTCACCGCACCCTCGACATGCTCGGCACGAACGTCGCGGACATCAGCCGCGCCCGCTCGCTACTCGCGCGCTCACCGACGGCCATCCGCCGGCGCTTCGGCGTGAACGAGGCCGTGTCCGTGGTCGTCGAGCGCACCCGTCTCGACCGGGGCGAGCGCGTCGCCGATCGGGGCCCTCAGCGGTTCGAGGTCCCCGCTTACGTGACGCGGCGACCGGTGTTCTTCGACATCGGCATCGGCCCCGCCCTCGGCATCGGTCGCGACACGGCGGCGTACGCGGCCGAGTGGGCTCCCGCGAACGCACAAGATCCGAACCCCGCCTGGCGCATCGAACGCACGAAGCAGGGTTTGCCGCTCGACGGGATGCTGTCGATCAGCGCCTACGTCTGGGAACCCCGGTACTACGACGACAAGGTCTTCGACCCCATGCAGCTCGTGCCGCGGCCGATGCTCGGAGTCTCGCTCATCCATCCGACGCACGAGCTCTATGCGGGCCTGCAGATCGATCCGCTGCAATTCCTGGATATCTCGGGCGGCGTGCGATTCGCGGACGAGACGACCCTGGTCGGACCTCAGGTCTCCGACCACGCCCTCATCGACGCAAGCGGTGCCCCGGAGCCGCCCATCACGCGGAACGAGGTGCGCGCATCCGGCTTCGTGGCGGTCACGGTGAGCGCGAACCTCATCTACAACTTCTTCCGCTCGGGACCATGAAGGAGCGATGACCATTTACCTCGTGCGCCACGGAAGGGCAGCGGCCGGCGTCGAAGAGCTGGACCCGGGGCTCGACGCCGTCGGGCACTCGCAGGCGGAGCACGCCGCTCAGGCGCTCTCCGGGCTGACGATCGAGCGTCTCGTCTGTTCACCGCTCCGTCGGACGCGAGAAACGGCCGCACCCATCGCCGCCGCGCTCGGACTCGACGTCGAGATACGAGAAGAAGTATCCGAGGTGTTCGAGCCGACGCTCTCCGCGAAAAACCGACGCGCCATGCTCGGCGCGTTCCTCTCGGGCCTCTGGAGCGAGCAGGCGGAGGCCCTCGTGCGGTGGCGCGATCGCGTGGTCGAGACGCTCATCGGCCTCGGGACGGCGCACACGGTCGTCGTGTCGCACTTCGTGGCGATCTCGGCCGCGATCGGCGCTTCCACCGGGGACGATCGCATCTCCCCGTGCGCGCTCGCGAACGCCTCCATCACGACGATGGAGGTGCACGACGGGCACCTGGTGCTCCGCCGCCCCGGCGAGATCGCGCACCTCCCGCGAGAAGAGATCACCGCGACGAATCACCCGATCCCGGGCCGCCGCTGATCCGGTCGATACGGCGTGAGTCGCCGGTCCGACCTGTGCGACTCTCGGGCGGCAATGCCGCCACTCGAGCGACTCCAGCGAGCGGGGTTCATCATACTCTGCGCATCGGCGTCGAGCGGCTGTCGGAAGCCGACCTCCGAGGCGCCCCCGCCGCCGAAGGTCGCGGCCGCCGCGGATCTGGCGCTCGCCTTCGGGGAAGCGGGCGACGCCTTCGCTCGGGAGTCCGGGACGAAGCCTGTCTTCACCTTCGGCTCGACGGGGCTCCTGGCGAAACAACTGGAGCAAGGTGCTCCGTTCGATCTCTTCGCCGCCGCGAACGTCGCTTACGCAGACGAGGCTGTGAAGAGCGGCGCGTGCGACGCGACGACGAAGGCGCTCTACGGGCGCGGTCGCGTCGTGCTCTGGTCGAGAAGCGGCCTCACGACGGCACCGCCCCGATCCGTGGCGGATCTCGCCGACCCGCGCTTCGAGCGCATCGCCATCGCGAATCCCGAGCACGCGCCCTACGGACGCGCGGCGCAGCAAGCTCTGGAGCACGCCGGAGTTTGGGCCACCGTGAAGCCCCGGGTCGTCTTTGGTGAGAACGTCCAGCAAACGTACGAGTTTGCGGAGACGGGCAACGCGGACGTCGCGATCGTCGCGCTCTCGCTCGCCATCGGGGCGAAGAGCGGCGTGACGGTCCCGATCGACGACGCCCTTTACGCACCGATCGACCAGGCCATGGTCGTGTGCACCCACGGCAAGAACCCGAGCGGTGGCAAGAGCTTCGCAGCGTTCGTGAATAGCCCGCCGGGGAGGGCCATCATGGACCGCTACGGGTTCCGGCTTTCCAGGTAGTCCTTATCGTGCCCTTGCTCTAATGTAGGCGCGCGTGTCTCCGGCGACGCCATGAGCGCAGCCCATTTTGCTCCGCTCGTCTTGAGCTTCGAGGTAGCGGGTATCGCCGTCGTCATCGCAGCGATCCTCGGCATCGGCATCGCCGCGTTGCTTGCGGGCCGAAAGCTCCCCGGAGGCGATCTCATCGACGGCCTGGTCACCGCGCCCATGGTCTTGCCGCCCACCGTCCTCGGCTATTACGTGCTCGTCCTTTGCGGCAGAACGAGCCCGCTCGGGAAGGCCTTCGAGTCCCTCACCGGCGTGTCGCTCGTCTTCTCGATGACCGGCATCGTGCTCGCCGCGACGATCGAGGCGCTGCCGCTGGTCATCATGTCGTCGCGGGCCGCGCTCGAGAATGTGGACCGAACGCTCCCGCGCGCCGCACGCACCCTCGGCGCGAGCCCCTTCCGCGCCTTTCTCACGGTCGAGCTCCCCATCGCGGCGCCCGGCATCCTTTCGGGACTCATGCTGGGCTTCGCGCGCGCTCTCGGGGACTTCGGCGTCACGCTCATGGTCGGTGGCAACATCCCCGGCGAAACGCAGACCGCATCGCTCGCCATCTACGACGCCATCTCGGCGGATCGCGACCGAGACGCGCTCGGCATGATCCTCATCCTGACGTTCGTCACCGTCGTGGTCCTTTACTTCGCGGGACGGCTCGGCCGGGCGACGCGTGCCGTCTGAGACGCTGCGCGCGCGAGTGCGTGTGAAGGTCGGGGCGTTCGTGATCGATGTGGCGCTCGAGGTGCCCCCTGGAATCACGGTCCTGTTCGGCCCCTCCGGGTCCGGCAAGAGCACCACTCTGGCGGCGATCGCCGGCCTCCTGCGCCCCGAGGTCGGCCGTGTCGCGCTCGGAGACACGGCATGGTTCGACGCGGAGCTCGGCATCGATTCGCCACCCGAGCTCCGGAGCGTGTCGCTCGTCTTTCAGTCGCTCGCGCTCTTCCCGCATCTCACGGCGCTCGAGAACGTCGAGTACGGCATCGACCGTCGAATGCCCCGCGCCGAACGAGTCCGTCGCGCTCGCGAGATGCTGGACCGCATGAAGGTGCCGCACGTCGCGGCGCGGAAGCCGGCCACGTTCTCGGGTGGAGAGGCGCAGCGCGTCGCCCTGGCGCGCGGGTTCGCGAGGAAGCCCCGGCTCGTGCTCCTCGACGAAGCGTTCTCCGCGCTCGACCGGGAGCTCCGGTACGAGCTCGGCGCCGACGTCCGCTCGATGATCTCGGAGCTCGACGTCCCGGCGATCGTCGTGACCCATCACCGCATGGAGGCTCGAAGTCTCGGCGACCGCGCCATTCTCTTGCGGAACGGGCTGGTGGAAAAGACGGGCCCCGCGAGACAGGTCATTCCGGCGCCCGAGCGCGAAGAGTGACACAGCGCGCCAGGGAGGCGGTCCAGCCTCACCGCGACACGGTGACGTCGCGCGCCAGCACGTCGACGCCGCCCCGAGAATCACGGAGCGCGAGCCAGAGACGAACGACACCAGGCGCATCGGGAGCCGTCCATCGGTTCGTCATCGACAGAGCCAGGTCGCTCGCGCTCCGGCTCGTCGATTCCGTGTCGAGCTCTCCCGCGGTCACGTTCCAGGCGAGCTGCATCGACTCCCGCTCCGTTCCCAGTAATCCGGTGCCGGCATCGACGTACGCGAACGTCTCGACGTCCGCCGCGTCCCAGCTCGCCGTCAGGTCCACCCGGGCTCCCGCCGGCACGTCCGATAGATCGACGGCGCGCCCGTCGATAGCCCCGGCCAGTGACGCGATGTGGGGATTCTGGTTGGGCAAGTACGCCTGCGCAAAGGCCGACGCGACGTCCGCGGAGGCGTTGGCCACGCCACACGACACGCGGGCCAGATGAAAGACGGGAGCCTCGCGGTCCAGGTCGACGCGTAGCGGCTGGTAATATCCGCCCGTGACGTCGGGATCGCGCGGACGAAACCCGCCCGGCGCCGCGATCGGGCCGAAGAGCGTACAGGCGTCGAAGGGCGTCTGCGCGACGACGGAATCGCCCTCTCCAAGCTGGCGCAGCGACGCCGCATCGAGGCACGCCGACGAAACCACGGCGTTCTCCGCGGGGGACTTGGGCGCCGTGCAAAACGCGAAGGTCGCGACGTCTCGACCGCCGTCTCCCGCGGGGTCGGCGATGAACGCAGTATACGTCGCCGACTCGCCCGGCTTCGTCTCGGCGGGCTCGCCCTTCACGGCAATGACTCGCGGGGAGGTCACGAGCCAGTCGTTCGACGGCAAGTGCGGCTCGCACGCGACGAACCCGAGAGCGAGAAGAGTCAGGGCTCCAAGCAAGGGGGCCTTGCCCCCGCGGCTCGCTTCGCGACCGCTCCCCCGCCGCCTTCGGCGGGCTCGCTTCGCTCGCGAAGTCATAAGTCGAGCCTCGCTCCGAGGACGCCGAGCGCGGGGAGGCCCGTGATGACGCCGCGCTTGGCGTAGGCTGCGGTGTACTCGTACTCGGCCGCGTTCGGGTGGTTCGTCACGTTCAACGCTTCGAGATAGATGGAGAGCCGTGCGCGCGCGCCGAGGGAAAAACGCCGATCGACGCGCAGATCGAGCTGCCAGAAATCGGGCAACCGGATCGAGTTCTGAGCGCCGAAGATGGGCTGATACACATCGTCCTTGTCGTCGTAGAGGGCTCCGGTGACGGGCGTACGCGGGAGACCGCTAGCAAAGCGGAACCGCGCGCCGAAGGTGAAGGGACCGACGGCCTGGTTCCCGGCGAGCGCGAGCACGTCGGGCTCGTCTTCGTCCGCCAGGTGATAACTTGCGCCGGGCGCGTCGCGGCGCTCGCTCCTCGAGATGGTGCAAGCGACCCATCCAGAGAAGCCGTGCCACCGGCGCTGGCGGAGCATGACCTGCACACCGTAGCTCCGGCCCACGCCGTCCTGCAGGAGCGCGTGCGCGAGCTTCGGGGTCGGTGACGGATCGCGCACGGCGAGATCGGTCATCCGCTTGTAGAAGCCGAGCACCGTCGCCGATAGGGTCGGCGTGATCTCCACGCTCTCGCCGACGCTCGCGTGGTACGCGGACTCCGGGCCGAGCGCCGGAGACCCGAACACGGCGCTCAGATCGGACGGCGCGGGTGGCTGCGTGTAGATCCCTCCCGCAACGAGCGCGACGACCCGCCGCGACAGTCGGACCCGCGACGAGAACCGCGGCTCGAGCTCGAAGTCGAGCCGCGACGACCCGATCGCCGGGGTGAGACCGACCTTCGGCGTCGTTCGACTCGCGTCGATCAGATATGCGTCGGCGCGGAGGGACGGCGTGACCGTCACCGGACCCCAGTCGAAGTCGAGAATGGCATAGGGCGCGACGTCGACGATGGCGGCGCGCCAGGCGTCACTCGCCGTGTCATCGCCCGGCACTTCACCGAAGACGGTCACGTCGTTTTCGCGTGCGGGCAAGCTGAACGAACCGCTCCGCGAAAGGCTCGCGTGCGTTCCCGTCCCATCCACGCCGAGCGCAAGCGTCGTCCGCGAGTCGAGGCGGGACCGATGATCCGCGCGCAGTCCCCATCGCAAGTCGTGTTCCTCGAGCAACGCCGGAGTCGATCCGAACTGGCCGTCGAAGCGACTCGTGTCGCTGCCGACCCACGGAGTCACGTCGACCCGAGCGCCGTCGCTCTCGGTGCGCTCGTAGCGGAGCGCCAGCCGTTCGAACCCTGTCGTCGTCGTCGCGCGCTGCGTGTGCGCTGGATCCGCGTCCGCGCCGACCTGAGTCAGTTCGTCGTGGGAGCCCAGAAAAAGCACACTCAGCGACTCTCGCGCACGCAGATCGAGCTCGAGCTTCGCCTGGTAGTCGTCGTAGCGCGGGATCGGAAAGACCGCGGCGGAGCCGGGGTTGCCGATCGCGGAAACGACGCCGTCGAGCCAACCGTAGCGCCCGGCGACGGCGAGCCGCACGCGGTCGCCCACGGTGCCAGTCACGAACGCCGATCCGTCGAGCACGCTCGCGTCCGCGGAGCCATGCCAGCCGTCGCGCGGGAGCTCGCGGGTATCGACGCGGACTATGCCGCCGAGCGCGCGGCCGTCGTCGGCCCCATACGCACCGGGCGAGAGCGAGAGGGCGGCGATCAGATCGCCGTTGACGGTGCTGCGCAGCGCTTCGCCGTGGAAGAGCGACGGGATCTCGACGCCATCGACATAGACGCGCGTGTCCTGCGCGGGTGAGCCCCAGACGACGAGCGGATCCGCGCCGAGAGACGCGTGGGCCACGCCCGGAAGATCTTCCACGACCTTCGCCGGGTCACCCGCGGTTCCGGCGACGGACGCGGCCTCTGCGGCGTCGAGTTTCGTCTCGATCGCGTCGCGCCGGGACCGCATGCCACGCACCACGACGCCGCTCGGTGTCTCCGGCAAGGCCAGCGCGAGGCTCGGCACGGATCGCGACCCCGGTGCGACGACAGTCGGCGGCGGGGCGTACGCGAACGTGTACCGGTAACGGATCTTCGCGGCGACGATCCGACCCTCGCGTCGAGCCGGCGCGAACACGAAGCGCCGAGCGGCCGCCGCGGCGGCTGCATCGAAGTCGGCTCCCCCCGAGCGCACGACTCTCGCGCCCGCGACGCGGCCGTCGATACCCACCGTGAGCACGAGGTCGACCGTCGACGAACGCGTCTCGCGCAGCGGAAACGGCGCGGCGACGAACGTGACGAGCGTCGGCGGCGTCGTCGTGAGCTCGGGCGCGTGGACCGGCGCGTCCGCGTGGACAGAGGGCGAAGCAAACACTGCCGCCAGGACGGCGGCGCGAACGGCGCGCGCGACCCGAAGGGCACGGCGCTCAGGGCACATCGAACGTCAGCACGAGCGTCCCTGCGCCTCGATCGTGCGCTCCCCATGTGTCCTGATCGAGCGCGATGCCTTCGGCGGCGCCGACCGACTTACCGTGGAGAAGCGCACGCACTTGATAGTGCGCGATCACCTGCCCGCAGAGCGACGCCGCATCGACACGGACCAGGTATTTTCCCGACGGCGGGTCGGTCGCCCAGGTCACGTCCTCTTGGCGGCGCCCGTCGATGACGCAATTGGCGTTCGAGTCGACATCGAGAATGCCGGGGTTCTGGTCGGTCGAGCCGCCGGGAGCGTAGGCGTTCGCCGACGTTGGATTGCCGTGGAAGATCTCGTTGCCGAGCGGGTCGACGACGTGAAGATCGAGGTCCGACTCCGTGTCCCACGTCAGCGTCACGACGAGCGCGCCGTTCAGGGCACTTCCCGGCGGTCCATCCAGCGCGGTCAACGGCTGAGTGCTCGCGGAACCGACGAGACCGTTCACGTCCACCGCTCGGACTTCCAGGGTGTAAGCTCCGGGTAAAAGCGTGGTCGCGAACTGCGCGGTCGCGCGGAACGACGGCAGAGTCGGGGTGGAGACGTCCGGAGGACCCGAGAGGACGATCCAGTAACCGTCATCCCCGACGAGATCGACGAGCGCGCTCGTGGCGGTCGGACCGAGCGCACCGGTGAGCAGCTTGTCGTCGTAGCCGGGCCAGATCGTGTTCGTCAGCAGATCGATCGACTCCACACTCGGTCCGCCCGACGGCGCGGGCGGTTTCCCCGGCACGAACTGGGCGCCGTCCACGCGCATCATGGACGACAGCGCGGGGTCGTCGGTGGCGCCTTCCGTACACGCCGAGAGGAGCATCGCGAGAACGACGTGGACGGGACGCATCAGAATGCCGCCTGCGCGCGCACGGTCAGCGCATCGCTCTTCAGTGTGGTCGGCGCTCCGTTCTGGTCACGGCCGAGCGCGTTCCAGTTCTTGTCGTATTCGATCGAGAGGCGCTGGAGTCCGCACCGGAACATCGCCAGGAGCGCGAGCGTGCCGTAGCTCCGGTCGACAGGGACGACCTGGATGGCCTGCTGCTCGCGCGCATCCTGGTCGGGGTCGTAATGATCGTACCGCACGCCGACGAGCGCCCACTTCGTGATCTCCTGCGTCGCGCCGACGTAATAACCGAGCTCGCGGAGACCGTAGCCCGCGCCGACGGGATCGGCGGGCTCGATGCCGCGATCCAGGTTCTCCGAGCGGACGATCTCGGCGCGTAGCGACAGCGCCGCGCCCGGCGAGAACTCCAACCGGAGCCGCACGTCGCCACCGATGGCGAACCGGTGGAACGTCTGGGACGCCGTCGCGGACGATCCCGGGATCACCTGGATCTCCGTCGCCTGCACGATGCCGTCTCCGTTTTCGTCGCGCCAGACCACCTGATCCTTGGTCGTCGGGGTACCCTCATGAAAGCCGCTCCCCGTATCCGCGGAGACCCCGGCGTCGAACCGGACGCCGCGAACGAGCTCGGCGCCGGTGCCGAGCCGGCCGACGATTTCCTTCGCGGCCAGGGGCGCGAGCGCCGGAAAGACGCGGTCGCCGATCGGGTTGCCGTTCATGACGGCCACGGCCAGCTCGAACCCCCGGTAACGGATCCGGGCACGGGCACCGAGATCGAACTCGCCCGGAAAGAGCGCGCGCATCACCGTGGAGCGCTCGAGAAAAGGGCGCACGTTGTCGAGCTCCGGAACCTCGAACCCGAACGGGATCTTCATGAGGCCGGCGGTCAGGAGAAGATCCGGGAGCCGCGGGTCGCGTTCCGCTGGCCACTTCAGCGATACCTCGGCGTCGATCGGCCGCACCTGGGGGCCGTTCGTCGTGTTCGCGTCGATCTCGAGCGCGCCGCTCAAGATCCCGCGCTCCGCGTCCACGCGCACGTGTCCGCGCCGGAGCGTGAAGCGGTCCTGGTTCTCCGGGAGGCCCGTCGAGAAATCGATCTGGTTCTGAGACGCCTGGTCGTGAACGAGCCAGTCGATCTGCACGTACCCGGACAGCCGCGGACGCTGCGCGGCTTCGGCTTCGTCCCTCGCGACGCGCTGCTCGAGCTTCGCGAGATTTTCCGCGTCTTCACGAACGGCGTCGCGAAGGGCCGCTTCGCCGGATGGAGAGGCGGGCGCGGAGACCACACTCGCGTTCGGAACCAGCGCGGGCGTCGACGACGCAGGCGCGGACGCTGCGCCCGCGCTCGGCGCCGGGGTCGGGGACGGCGTCGCAGGCGCAGACGCCGCGCTCGGAACCGGAGTCGGTACCGGCGCGGCAGGCGCGCTCGCACTGGGCGCCGGAGCGACGGTTTCGGCCGCCGGTGGCGCCGCGCCTTCGGCACGTGTGGACGCGGCGAAGGCCACGATCCACGACGCGCCGAGGGCCGCGGCCACGCCGGATCTCACGGCAAGGGCTCGAGCGTACTGGACGGCAACACCACAGTCTTCGCGACAGGCGTCGCCGTGGTGCAGGCATTCACGAGGTCGGCGTTCGTCGTCGGCGTGCCGCTCACGCACGAGGAGCTCGGCGTGCCGCTCGTGTCGATCGCGTCGGGCTCGCAGAAGCCGAAGCTACACGCTCCGCCACTGCAATCCGAGCTCGACGTGCACGGCGTGCAGCCGGTCGGGGTCCCCGTCGCGCCAGGGATCTTGCTCAGGTAGTAGCAGGTGCAGGACGCGGGAGGCGACGCAGGCGACAGAATCGCCGCCGTCCGTCGTGCGCGTCACTTGCATGGCGCACTGGGGAATGAGACCGACCTTGACGACGTCCGCGAGCCCGTCGAAGCCGACCCCGCCGTCTCCTGCGGCGGCCTTGCCGAGCACGGCGTCCATCAACGTGGCCACCTCGGGGTTCGTCGGCGTGTTCGAGCCGTCGACCTTCGTGATGTACACGGTCGGCGACCACAATGTGTAATGGCCGTCGCGCAGGTTCTGCTTGTCGAACGTCGATGACGAAGAATCCGGGTAATAGGCCGTGTTCTGGTTGAATGCCTTGAACGCGAGCGTCTTGATGCCCTTCCCGCGATTCGCGTCGTAAACCTCCGCGCCGAGGATGCCGATGGTGGCCTCCGGACTCGTGGAGTTCGTCACGGCGTTCACGACGTCGGTCGACGCGGCTTCGGGAACGCCCTTCCACTTGTTGGGCGGCACGTCGATGTTCTTCGCCGTCGCGACGAGCGTGCTCTTCGTCGATGGTCGAATGAACAGGAAGCTCTCGTTGTTCCAGGGGTCGTAGGTCGGAGCGAGCGGGTTCGCGTTGCCGAAGCCGAACGCGTAGTAAGCCTCCTCGGCCCAGATGGCATTCTGGTCGCTCGCCGTCGGGACGATGAAGGTGTACGCCTGGATCGGACCCTGGATGAGCGCGAGACCCGACGGCGTCGGCCCGAGCCCGCAGCTGTCCACGAACAGGGCGGAGATCGCGACGTCGATCGCCACGCCGGCAGAGCCCGTCGTGCACGTCAGCTCCGGATCCGAGGGCGTCCAGGACGGATCTTCGGCCGTCGACGGGATGTACTTGAGGGTTCCGTTCGGGACGATGTTCGCGTTCGTGTAGATGTCGTTCGTCAGCGTGCAGGAACCCGTCAGGTTGAACGCGATCGTGACATCGTCGTGATCGCGAAGGTGACGGCCGACGTTCTTGAGCAGGTTCTCCTGCGTGTCTCCGGACTCGATATAGACGACCTTTCCGGGCAACTTGCCGCAGGTGCCCTGCGCCGAGCCCGCGTCGCTCCGGCCGCCATCGGCGACGGACCCGTCCTTCGTCGGAGGGGTGACGTGACCGTGACCTGCATCGGCCGGCGACCCGGAGTCGGGAGAGGACCCCGCATCGTTGTCGGCGGTCGTCGTCGGGTGCTTCTTGCTCGAGGAGCAAGCCGCGACGAGCAACATCAAAGAAGCGAGCTTCAAACCGTGTACTCGTTGGCTCATTCACGGACTCCCTTACGCGTATTCGATTTCAAGCGGCATGAATCTCGGCGACGCGCTCCCCCGAGGACCCGATGTCGTAGCCGAGCGACGCGAACTCGTGGCGCAGCGGCGCGGCCACCATCAAATCCAGCAGACGGACCAGGCGAGGATCGTCCAGGCCCTCCGTCGGGACGACGAGATCGTAGCGTTCTTCGGCGACGGAGATGAAGTCGAGCCCGAAAGCGAGCGCCGCATCGCGCGTCGCGATGCCGAGGTCCGCGGCGCCGATGGAGATGGCGTGCGCGACCTCGAGATGACCCGTCACGTGCACCGCTTGGGCCGGCGCGACGGGGAATGCGACCCCGGCGCGAGCGGCTTCCAGATCGAACAGACGCCGGGCACCCGAGCCCGCCTCCCGCAGGGCGACGCGGAGCTCGGGGCGCGCCAGATCACCCGCGCCGCGAATCCGCCTCGGATTGCCAGGGGCGACGAGCAAGCCCGCTTCCCAGCGCGCGAGCGTGATGAGAACGACGCTGCGTCCGTGGACGTGGCGGCGGACGTCGGGCACGTTCGCTTCCCCCGTTCGTCCGTCCACCAGATGGACGCCCGCGACGTGCGCCTGATGACGGCCGAGCGCGTCCAGAGCCCGCGTGCTCCCGCGCACGAACGACAGGAACCGGCCCGGTCCCGGGCGCGCGTTGAGTCGATCCGCGAGGAGGCCGAGCGCGGGCGCGCACCCCATGATCACGAAGTTCGCGCGACAGTCGGACAGCGGGCGGAGCAGGTGCACGTCCGAGCCCGGCGCTTCGGAGATCAACGCATCTGCGGACGAGCCGAGCCCGTGATGCTCGAGCACATGAGAAACCCAGCGCCCGTCGATCTGCGCGAGCGCGACACGCCCCGTGGCCGAGCGCTCGGCGGGTTCGAGCGAGAGACGCACGCGCGCCGGCTCGTCCGCCTCGAAGAGCGTCTCCACCCGGCACCCGAGCACGCGTCCCAGGCATAACGCCACGTCCACGCCGGGGGTCGCGCGCCCCGCCTCGATCGCGCCGAGACTCTGGCGCGAGAGCCCGGCGCGGGCGGCGAGGTCAGTCTGAGACAGACCGCGCGCTTCGCGGAGCTCCCTCACGCGACAGACGCCCCTGGCCGGGGTCTGGACGGAAGCCGGGGTCGCCCGCCGAGCTCTCTCCCGTCGCGTAGAAGAAGCCATGACAAGCGCACGTTACATTGCGACATGTATACTTGTCACCCAGGAAACGCGCTCGCTAATCAAGGGGGTCTTGACCCCCGCGGCTTGCTTCGCTCGCTAATCAAGGGGGTCTTGACCCCCGCGGCTTGCTTCGCAACCGCTCCCCCGCCGCCTTCGGCGGGCTCGCTCCGCTCGCTAATCAAGGGGGTCTTGACCCCCGCGGCTTGCTTCGCAACCGCTCCCCCGCCGCCTTCGGCGGGCTCGCTCCGCTCGCTAATCAAGGGGGTCTTGACCCCCGCGGCTTGCTTCGCAACCGCTCCCCCGCCGCCTTCGGCGGGCTCGCTCCGCTCGAATCCGGCGAACCCCGTTGCGCTTGCGGCCCTCTTTCGGATTAGCTGCGTCACCCGATGCTTCAGAGCTTCGACGCTCAGGCGGCTTGGTTCGGCACTCGCGCGGGGCTCCCGGAACCCGTGAAGGAACGGATCGCAGACGCGATCCTCATCCTCGGACGGCTGACGCCAGCGCGCCACGTCATCGATGTGGGCGCGGGGACCGGCGAGATCGGGCTCGAGCTCGTCGCGCGGGGCGTCGGCTACCTCGGCATAGACGAATCCGACGCGATGCTCGGAATCTTCCGACGACGCGCCGCCGAACGGCATCTGACACCCTCCCTGCTCGTGGCGGATGCTCGCGACCGCTGGCCAGTGGCGGACGCCTCCCAGCACGTCGTGTTCGGCTCGCGGAGCCTGCACTGGCTCGCCGCGGAGGACGTCGCCGAGGAGGCGCTTCGCGTCGCCGCGCCGGGCGGGGCCGTTCTCCTCGTCGGGCGCGGCGTTCACGATCCTGCGGGGCCGCGTGAGCGCGTCCGTCGAGCGATGCGTGAGGCTCTGCGCGAGGCGGGCTTCGAGGGAAGAAACGGCGGACGGAGCACCGTCAATCTCCTTTCTGCCTGCACGGCTCGTGGCGCGACGCCGATCGAGACGCGGACGGTCGCGCGCTGGACCGTCCGGCGCTCGCCTCGCGCGGCCATCGACGACTGGCGCGGCAAGAGCGGCCTCGCCGGCATCGAGGTACCCCCGGCAGAAAAGAGCGCCATTCTGGCCCGCGTCACCGAGTTCGCCGAGAGCGCGTTCGCGAACATCGACGAGCCCATCGAATCCGAAGAATGTTACACGCTCGAGGGCGCGACCCTGACCCCATGAGCAAAACGGCGCCCGAGCCCGGATGAAAGACGATCTGCTCACCGAGCTCGGGCATTCGCTCGTCACGGGCTCGCTCACGGACGACGAGCTCCTCGCGGAGACGCGCGGCCCGTCCATCATCAACATCTTGCCGGACGCGAATGTCCTCAAGATCGGCGGACAGAGCATCATCGATCGCGGTCGCGCGGCCGTGTTCCCGCTGGTCGACGAGATCGCGGCGAACCTGAAATCCCACAAGATGATCATCGGCACGGGAGCGGGAACGCGCGCTCGCCACGCCTACAGCGTCGGGATCGATCTCGGGATGCCGACGGGCGTGCTCAGCGTCCTCGGGACGTTCGTGAGCATGCAGAATGCGCGGATGCTGCACTACCTGCTCGCGAGGTACGGCATCCCGTTCATCGAGCCGGCGCAGTTCCCGCAGCTCCCCCACTACCTCGAGGAGCGACGCGCGGCGGTGTTCTTCGGCATGCCGCCCTACACGTATTTTCACCGGAACCCCGCGACCGGCCGCATCCCGCCGCATCGGACGGACACCGGCGCGTACCTCGTGAGCGAGGTGTTCGGAGCTCGGTCCATGATCTACGTCAAGGACGAAGACGGTCTCTTCACGGCCGATCCGAAGAAAGACCCCTCGGCGAAGTTCATCCCGAAGATCAGCGTCGAGGAGCTCGTCGCGCTGGATCTGGGAGACGTCGTGATCGAGCGCGCCGTGCCGGAGATGATGGCGAACGCGGAGCACATGAGAACCATCCAGATCGTGAACGGCCTGGTCCCCGGCAACCTGACGCGCGCCCTCGACGGCGAACACGTCGGAACCCTCATTTACGCGGACTCTCCGTAACCGGAGCGACCATGGCCGACGATAGACATCACCTGCGCTCGCTCCTCATGCGGGAGAGCCTCGTCGACAAGGACGTGATCCGTTCCACGGACGGGCCCATCGTTCGCATGTTGCCCGACGTGCACGTCGTGAAGATCGGCGGCGCGTCCGTCATCGACCGCGGCAAGGAGCGTCTGTTTCCCATCGTCGAGGTGCTCGGTCGCCTGCTCGGGCGGGAGCGCTTGATCCTGGGAACCGGCGGCGGCGCGCGCAGCCGGCACGTGTTTTCGATCGGCCTCGATCTCGGGTTGCCGGTCGGCGTGCTCGCGGAGCTCAGCGGCGCCGATGCACTCGGCAATGCGCACATCCTCGGAACCCTGCTCGCCCCGCTCGGCGTGGTGGCGATTCCGCCGGAAATGTTCGGGCACCTGCTGCCGCTCTTCATCACCGCCGCTCCCGGCGTCATCTTCAATGGCGTGCCCCCTTACAAGCTGTGGGAGCACCCGCCGCGCATCGGACGCATCCCGCCGCATCGCACGGACGCCGGATGCTTCCTCGTCGCGGAATCCTTCGGCTGCAAGACGCTCACGCTCGTGAAGGACGTCGATGGCCTTTACCTGGAAGACCCGAAGAAGAATTCGTCCGCGCAGTTCATCCCCGAGATCGGGGTCCGCGAGCTGCGTGCAAAAAAACTCAAGACGTTGCCCTTCGACGCCGTGCTCCTCGAGCTACTCGAAACGGCGCGGCTCCTCGATCGCTTTCAGATCGTGAACGCGTCGAAGCCCGAGCTCATCGAGCGGGCCCTGGCCGGCGAACGAGTCGGAACGATCGTCCACAAGGACGGCTGACGCGCGGACCTGGTTACGTTCCTACTGGACGACCCGATCGGCTCCCGAAATTGCAGCCCCGACAAAAATCGGGACTCGACTTGGGCGATCCCGCCTTGCCGGCAAGGACGGATCGCTCAGCTCAAGCGATCCCGCCTTCCCGGCAAGGCCGATCCGCTCAGTTCAAGCGATCCCGCCTTCCCGGCAAGGCCCCACTCGCTCAACTCAAGCGATCCGTCCTTCCCGGCAAGGCCCCACTCGCTCAACTCAAGCGATCCGTCCTTCCCGGCAAGGCTCCACTGGCTCGAATCAAGCGATCCGTCCTTCCCGGCAAGGACAGATCGCTCAGCTCAAGCGATCCCGCCTTCCCGGCAAGGCCCCCTTGGTTAGCGAGCGGAGCGAGCCCGCCGAAGGCGGCGGGGAGCGGTCGCGAAGCGAGCCGGGGGGCAAGGCCCCCTTGGCTCAGCCAGGCCGGTTCCAGAGTCGCGAAGATACGGGTAAGATCCGTACCGCACGGTAACCGGACCGCCGGACGGAGCACACATCGTGCTGCGCCGCGGCGCTGCTGCTCCCTCTTACGTCCTTACGTCATGAAGCGCGTCACCTCCTTACTAGCCTCGGTCGGATTCCTCGCTTCCTACGCGGCCTCGGCGAGTGCCCAGGTGTCCGTCACCCTGTACCCATCCCAGGACACGACGATCTACAGCGATTCCGTGAACGCGGACGACGGCGGGGGGAGCACGATCTACGCGGGCGTCAATGGCTCCGGCGGGTCGCGTCGGATCCTGGTCGAGTTCAACGTGGGTTCGATACCCAGCGGCTCCTCGATCCAGAGCGCGACGCTGTGGCTCTACTGCACAACCGTTCCAAGCGCGCCAGTCGACGAGACGCTCTACGCCCTCCGGATCACCAATAGCTGGGGAGAAGGCGGCGATACCAGCGGCGGAAGCGGTGGAACGACCGCCGGTGGCGGCGCCGCGACGTGGAACTACCGGTTCTACGCGTACTCGGCCTGGGGCAGCGCTGGAGCCGACGTTTATCCTTACGCAACGTCCGCCTGGACCGAGGACGGATCGACGGGGTGGAAGTCCTGGCCAAACATGCAGGGCGATGTGTCGGCCTGGGTGAACGGTACGGACGGCAACTACGGCTGGATGATCTACGACTACCCCGGGAACGACTACACGGCGCGCGCGTTTTACTCCCGCACGGGGGCCACTCCGCCGGAGCTCATCATCTCCTATTACAAGCCGCTCGGCGCGACGTGCAGCGCGAGCTCGCAGTGCGGGAGCGGCGCTTGCACGAACGGATATTGCTGCAACGTCTCGAGTTGCCCGGCACAGAACGAGTGCCAGTCTTCGGCGCCGACCTGCGGACCGTCCGGAACGTGCAGCAATCCCGCGGTCGCGAACGGGACGGCGTGCAGCAGCGATGGCAATCCCTGCACGATCGATGAATGCATCGGGGGCGCGTGTAGCCACCCCGCAGCGGGCAGCATCACCTGTCCGGACGATGGGAACCCTTGCACGAGCGACGTCTGCAGCGGCACCAGCTGCACGCACCCGGCAGGCAATGACGGAGCAGCGTGCGCGGCCGATAGCGACCCTTGCACGAGCGACATCTGCAGTGGGGGGGCATGCACGCATCCCGCCGGAAACGACGGGGCGACCTGCGACGACGGCAACGCCTGCACCCAGGTCGACGAGTGCTCCGGCGGAACCTGTCAGGGCTCGAGTCCGGTCTCTTGCTCGGCGCTGGACGAATGCCACACGGCCGGCACCTGCAACCCCTCGACCGGGATTTGCTCGACGCCGACCAAGTCCGACGGCACGGCGTGCACGGCCGACTCGAACCCCTGCACCCTGGACGAGTGCCTGAGCGGCACGTGCTCGCACCCCGCCGGCAATTCGGGCATGGCCTGCGCGGACGACGGGAACGAGTGCACGAGCGACACCTGCGACGGAACGCACACCGTCTGCGAGCATCCGCCGAAGAGCTCTGGCACGGCCTGCACGGCCGACACGAACCCGTGCACCCTCGATCAATGCGATGGCGCAGGGACCTGCGCGCATCCCGCCGGCAACGCGGGCACGCAATGTAGCGGCCCGAGCTGTGCGTGCCCCGGGGGTCCGTGCACGGCGACCCTGGCCTCCACCTGCAGCGGAACCAGCACGACCTGTCCGACTGCCGGCACCGTGTCCTGCGCCGGCGAACTCTGCTCCGGAAATGTGTGTGCGGGAGGGTGCAGCAAGGACACGGATTGCAGCGCAGGAAACTTCTGCCTCGGTGGCAAGTGCACGAGCACCCGGGCCAATGGCGACCCGCTCGGCTGCTCCGCGGACGACTACTGCACGAGCGGCAACTGCGTCGACGGCTATTGCTGCAACACGGCCTGCGCCGGGGGAACGACGGACTGCCAGGCGTGCAGCGTCCCGGGTAAGCTCGGGACGTGCTCGCCGATCCCGGCCAAGACCCCGTGTCGCGCGGCGAACGGCGTTTGCGACGCGGCGGATAGCTGCGACGGCACGAACACCGCGTGTGTGGACTCGAAGCTGCCGAGCGGCACGGCTTGCCCCGACGACGGGAACGAGTGCACGAGCGATACGTGCGACGGCACGGACAACGCTTGCCAGCACCCGAACAAGAGCGCCGGCACCGCGTGCACGGACGACGGCAATCCCTGCACCACGGACACTTGCCAGGGCGGCTCGTGCAGTCACCCGGCGGGGAACGCAGGGACCACGTGTCGCGGCCTGAACGGAACCTGTGATGTCATCGAAACGTGCACGGGTTCGAGCACCAGCTGCCCCGCGGACGCGTTCAAGCCGGCGAGCACGGCGTGCCGGACCGAGTCGTGCGCGGGCGGCGTCCAGACGAACGCCGCCAACTGTTCCGGTACCGGACCCGCCTGTCCCGTCGCGACGACGGCCACGTGCGATCCTTACGTCTGCGGCCCCAACGCCTGCTTGACCGGCTGCACCACGGACGCCAATTGCATCAGCGGCGACTGGTGCAATCCGGGCACGAAGACGTGTCAGCCGAAGCTTGCCACGGGGATCGCCTGCACGACCGCGGACTCCTGCACGTCGGGCTTCTGCGTCGACGACGTTTGCTGCGGCAGCGCGTGCACCGGGCAATGCCAGGCCTGCGACGTCCCGTCGAAGCTCGGGGTGTGCACGCCGACCGTGGGAACGCCGCACGGCACGCGCGCGGCGTGCATCAGCGACGGGTCGACGTGCGGCGGCGCGTGCGACGGCACCGTCGTCACGGGATGCCATTATCCCGCGTCGACGACCCAGTGCCGCGCACCGGCGTGCATCGACGGCGAGGCCACGCTCGCCGCCAACTGTAGCGGAGCCGGCAAGTGCCCGGCCCTGCAAACTCAGGATTGCGGACAGTACGAGTGCGGCCCGACCGCTTGCCTCGGCAACTGCGCGAACGACGCGAATTGCGTCCCGGGCGACTTCTGCTCGGCGAACGTCTGCGTGCCGCGGATGACGGCGGGGCAAGCCTGCGGCGCCGACAACCAGTGCACGACCGGTCACTGCGTGGACGGCGTGTGCTGCGATCAAGCCTGCGGGGAACAGTGTGAGGCGTGCGACGTCGCGGGTTCGGCGGGAACATGCTCCCCGGTGTCGGGCCCGCCGCACGGTGCGCGGCGACAGTGCGCCAGCGACGGCAGCACCTGTGCCGGCGCGTGCGACGGCACCGTCGTGAGCGCCTGCGCATACCCGGGGAACGGCGTCACGTGTCGCGAGGGAGCCTGCGCGTCGGACAAGGCGACCGTGGTCGCGTACTGCACCGGGCAAGGGACCTGTCCGCCGGAGCAAGATCAGAACTGCGGACCTCAGTTTCACTGCGCGACCGGCGCCACACAGTGCGCCGGCAATTGTCACGTGGATACCGATTGCTCGTTCAACCAGTATTGCTCGGCCGGTGTCTGCGTGCCGCTGCACTCGAACGGCGACCCGTGCGCGGGCCCGAACCAGTGCGCGTCGTCGTATTGCGTCGATGGGGTTTGCTGCGAGAGCGCGTGCGCGGGTCAGTGCGAAGCTTGCGACTCCGACGGCACGTGTTCGCCAGTGACGGGGGCTCCCGTCGGGATCCGACCGGCGTGCGCCACCGACGGCTCGGCCTGCGCCGGCACCTGCGATGGGACGAACGCCACCGGGTGCACGTACCCGGGTTCGAGCACGGCGTGTCGGAGCGCGAGCTGCGCCGCTGGCGTCGCGACGCTGCCCGCTTCCTGCAACGCCGCCGGCTCGTGCCCGATCCTGCAGCTCCAATCGTGCAGTCCGAATGCCTGTGCCGGAAGCCGGTGTGGAGGCGGGTGCACGAAGAACTCCGATTGTACGTCCGCGCAGTTCTGCTCGGGCGGCGTCTGCATCCCGCAGGTCGCGAACGGCAACCTCTGCGGCAACGACGGACAGTGCACGAGCGGGCATTGCGTCGACGGGTTCTGCTGCGACGGCCAGTGCAGCGGGCAGTGCGAGGCCTGCGACGTCGTCGGGTTCGTGGGGACCTGCACGACCGTGCCGCGCGGCTTGCCGCACGGCGGGCGTCCGTCCTGCCCCGGCGAAGGCGCCTGCGCCGCGACCTGCGACGGCGAGAGCGCCCAGACATGCGTGTTCCCCGGCAAGGAAAAGACATGCGGACTCGGGCTCTGCACTGCCGGCGTCGAGACGGATCCCTCGTCGTGCAATGGGCTCGGGACCTGCCTGTTCGCCGCGAGCAAGCTCTGCGACCCGTACGTCTGTGCACCCTCGACGACGGGTCTGTCTCAGTGCCAGACGTCGTGCACCCTGGACAGCGACTGCATCGCGGGATTCACATGCTCGAACGGCGCGTGCCTCCTCGCGACCCCACCGCCGGATGCGGGACGCGACGCTGCGATCACGGACGCATCCGCGGGCGTCGACTCGGGGTCCGGCGGCGCGACCTCCACGGACGCAGGCAAGTCCGCTGGCGGCGTCACGTCCGCCGGCGGCGTGACGTCGAGCGGAGGTCATTCGCAGCGGACGGACGCGGGCCCACCGGATGCGGGCCGAACCGGCGGGGCAGGCGGGCGCCCGGCAATCTCCAGCTCGAGAGACAGCGGCGCATGCGGGTGCCGTCTGGGGGCCTCGGGCGAATCGACGCGCGGCGCCTGGTGTATCGTCGGCCTCGGCCTCCTGGTGTTCCGGCGCCGGCGGCGTGGCGGAACGCACGCACGCACGAACTAGCGAATGGAAGAAGCGCTCGCTTACTCGACGCTCGCCCTGACGGTGACACTCGCCGTATCGCGGCCTCGGGTGGGTCTCCGCGATTTGCGGTTCTCGCCGGGCACGGCGGCGCTCCTCGGCGTCACGCTGCTGATGATGGCCGGCGCGATCCGCTTCGAGGATCTCGTCGGTTCGGCGCGCATCCAGTGGCGCCCGCTCCTCGCCCTGACCTGCGTGATGGTGATGACGGGCGTCGTCCGCGAGGTGGGCACCTTCGACCGGCTGGCGCTGTGGATGGAATCGCGAGCGCACGCGACGTCGGCCGCGCGCACCTTCGATCTGCTCTTCGTCATCAGCGTGCTCACGCCTTCACTGCTCAACAACGACTCGGCGATCCTGCTCTTGACGCCGCTCGTCGTCGCCCTCTCGGCGCGGCTCTACCCGAACAACCCGCGAGTTACCGAGGCGTTTGCGTTCGTCGTGTTCCTCGCTCCCGGAGTCGCTCCGCTCGTCGTGTCGAACCCGATGAACATGATCGTCGCGGAGTTTGCGGGCATCGGCTTCAACGCCTATGCGGCCATCATGGTCCCGATCTCCGTCGCCGGAGCGCTCCTCACGTATGCGATGCTGCGCTTCCATTTTCGCGACGTGCTGGCATCCGCGGTTCCGGCATGCGCGCCCGTGACGACGCTTGTTCGCCATCGTGGCGAGCGTCCCGCGGTCGCGCTGCTCCTCGTCGTCTTCTTCGCGTATCCCGTCATGGCCGCGCTCGGGGGACCCATCTGGTTCGTGTCGCTCGCGGGCGCGCTCGGGGCGCTCGCGCTGGCGTCGAAGTACCGCGTCGCGACGACGCGGAAGACCCTCGGCCACGTGTCCCCGGATATCCTCGTGTTCCTGTGGGGCGTCTTTCTGGTCGTCGTGGCGCTCCGTCGCGTCGGCGTCGTCGATCAGCTCGCGGCGGTGTATCACCTCGCGCCCGCGGGCAGCGGCCGGCAGGTCGGCATCGTGGGGGGCGTAGCCGCGCTCGGCTCTGCGATCGTGGACAACCACCCCATGTCCATCCTCAACATGATGGCGCTCGGGGACCACGGCGCCAGCCGGTCGCTGCTGGCGGCGCTCGTCGGCGGCGACATTGGCCCGCGGCTCCTCCCGATCGGATCGCTGGCTGGGTTGCTCTGGATGGACATTCTCCGGCGCTCGGGGGTCGAGATCTCGATCGGAAAATTCGTGAAACTCGGAACGACCGTCCTCTTGCCGACGCTCGCGCTTTCGCTCGCGATGCTAGTAGTTCCGCATCGACGAGCAGCGTCGTCCCCGAGAGCTCAAAGAGATGCGGAACTACGCGAGCATCGCGAGCCCGCCGAAGGCGGCGGGGGAGCGGTTGCGAAGCAAGCCGCGGGGGTCAAGACCCCCCTTTCCTGGAGGTGACATGAAATTCCACCGCGCTTACGCCGCAACACTTCTGATGCTCTCGGTCGCCGTCGGGTGCGCCAGGAAGACCGACTCGACCCCGGAAGCGAACCCGGCGGCTCCGAGCGCGACCGTGGCGCCGGCTGCGGCGACTCCGACGGAGGCTCCCGCTGGAGGCGCGCCGTCGGCAGCCCGAGCGCACATGGTCCTTTGCGCGCACCAGCTCGGAAAGCCCCCCAAGGAAATGCCGAAGACTCACTTCGAGCGCGTCGGCAAAAAAGACGAACTGCCGGAGTCGCTCCCCGTCGGCGAAGGCCACTGGACGTGGCTCAACTTCTGGTCGACGTCGTGCAGCACGTGCGATGAGGAGATTCTTGCGACTGGAAGGCTGGGAAGCGAAAGCCGCGAGCGAGCCCGTGTCGCTGAAGGTCGCCTTCATCGCGACGGACGCGGACGAGCAGCACCTCGAGAAGTATCTCGAGGGGCAGCCTTCCGACGGGCTGCACGCCACCTACTGGCTGCCGGAAGAGGCGCGACGTGCCTGGCTCAAGGAAGCTGGGGTGGCCTCGGAACCGGAGGTGCCCGCGCATTTCCTGGTCGATCCGTCCGGGCAGATCCGGTGCGCGGAAGAAGGCACGCTCGAGAGCGGCGATCTCGCCGAGGTCCTGAAGATCCTCCGCGGCGAACGTGGAGGGCATAGCGGAGTGCGCGGAAGCGATCAGCATGGGCACAAAGACGTCGGACGAAAATAAGGGAACCACACGGCGGCGCCTCGTCCTTGCCGCCACGACCGTCGCGCTCCTCGGGGGGTCGTACTGGTGCTTCCGCCCGAGGGCGAAGCCGCCCGCGAAGCCAGTCCCTGCGCCGAGCGCCGTCGCGTCCGCCGTGGCCCCGGCGCCGATCGTGCGGCGTCACAGGCACCGCGCCATACCGCGAGCCGAAGCGCAGGCGAAGCTCGAAGCGGTCGAGAAGAGCGCGACCTATCCGCCGACGTCGCGACCGATGTCCGAGATGCCGTTCTACGCGAAGAAGCCGGACACGTTGCCCCCGCCGGTCCGCTCGGAGACGACCGGGAGCGGCCACAAGATCGAGCTCCACGAGAGCCAGGATCGCCAGTACGTCTGCGACGGAGAGTCCGCGGTCGTTACCGTGCAAGTGCTGGTCGACGGAAAGCCGGCGGATGGACTCGACGTCTCGCACGCGACCCTCGTGGAGCTCTCCGGCGTTCCGCGGAAAGCGTCGGACCCCGTCGAGACCGCGGAACTGCGAGACGACGGCATTGCACCGGACGAACATGCGAACGACGGGACGCTCACCGGCGCGGTCCCCTTCAGCGACTCGAAGATGGGGGCCTTCATCGGGGACACGCAGCTCACCGTGCCGATCCAGGTTCCGGGCGACGTCGTCTCTTCCGTCTTCGGGTTCGTGTACACCGGCAAGCCGCCGGCAGAGTTCACGGGGCGCGTGCGAGATGCGATCGAGGACGGCTCGCTCGTCTTCCGCCTCGGCATCGACGTCCATCTCGAAGGGCCGTACGTCATCCACGGACGGCTCTACGACGCGCAGGGCAATGCGATCGTGTTCATGGACGGAAGCCGATCCCTGACGACCGCGGACCGCGACGTGAAGCTCGTCGCGTTCGGCAAGCTGCTGCGCGATCTCGACGCCGAGGCGCCGTTCACGCTGCGCGACGTGGACGCGTACCGGCCCGTCGACGGCACCCCCGATCGCCAGGCCGTCCCGACCTTCGACGGCCCCTACCGGACGCGCCGCTATCGTCCGAGCGACTTTTCCGATCGGCCCTGGACGAATCCGGAACCCGATCCCGGGCTCGAGCGAGCAAAAGCAGAGCTCGAGCGCGCTTCGGCGGGGGCAACGACACCCGCACCCTGAGGGAGGAGCAGGCGTGAGAGAACTCGTGAGGATAGCCGGGATCTCCGCGGGAAAGGGACAAAGCCGTTGACGCGGGGATGGCCCGAAGCGACCCTGTAACACTCGTGCAAAGTATCTTGTCGTCACCGTGTAACCCGACGGCGACCTCCGGGACCGTGTGTAACTAGTCGTCCAGCAGGGCGCCTGATGCCGTGGGTGGGACCTCGGCCTCGGCCCGAGTCGGTCAGAGCTTCGCCATGCGTAAACTCGTCGTCGCTTTCGCAACGGTCTTGACGGGGTGGCTCTCGGCGTCGGGAGCGCGCGCGGACAAGACGCTCCAGGTGGTCGCCAACTACGACGCGTCCATGGTGGACGGCTCTTCGACGACGATCACGACCAACACGAACAACACCGCGGATGGAGCCGGGCACAACCTTTTTTCGGGGGGCGCCACGGCAAACGGCATCGGGCTCGCGCGCGCCCTCGTTCACTTCGACGTGTCGTCGATTCCCACGACCGCAACGATCACCGGAGTGACGGTGGCGTTGCAGGTCAACAAGCGGTCAACCGGCGCGACGGCGACCACCTACCAGCTGAGAGCACCCGCGCTCACTACCTGGAACGAGGGGACCTCGGTCGGGGCGACCACCGTGGGCGCGACGACTTACGGGACGCCGGAAGTGGCGTTTGCGGGCGCCACGACGGGTGACGCGACCTGGAACTGTGCGCGTCGATGCGAGACCGTTCCCTGCATAGTCGGAGGCGCCACTTGCCCCGGCGGAGCGTGGCTCGGCGGCGGCGCGTCGGGGACCGGCACACTGAATGCAACTCAGCAATCCGCGACCGAGGAAGCCGGCGCCACCGGGACGCTGCCGTTCAGCCTGTCATTCTCGTCGAACGCGACGCTCGTCGCGACCGTACAGAGCTGGGTGGACGGGTCGGCCAATGGCGGGTGGCTCGTGGAGGGCGATAGCGCCGCGGGCAACAACCGAATGTTCACGTCGCACAACGCGAGCGGCACGGTAAACGTGGCGCCGACGATCACGGTGACGTACAAGCTTGCCGACAACGCGACGTGTAGCAGTGCGGCGGATTGCGAGGGCGGCTTCTGCGTCAATAGCTTCTGCTGCGACTCCGCGTGTAACACGCCGGGCACTTGTCAGACGACTCCACCGACGAGTTGCTGCGTCTACGGAAGTGCGAGCAGCTCGACGACGTGCAGTGACGGCAACGCCTGCACCGTCGGCGACCACTGTAGCGGCAGCGGTAGCTGCACCTCCGGTACGTCGACGACCTGCACCTCGCCCCCCACCTGTTACACGGGCACCGGCACCTGCAACACGAGCACCGGCGTCTGTTCTTACACGCCCGCCTCGAGCTCCACGAGCTGCAGCGACGGCAACGCCTGCACCGTCGGCGACCACTGCGACGGCAGCGGTAGCTGCACTTCCGGCACGTCGACGACCTGCACCTCGCCCCCCACCTGTTACACGGGCACCGGCACCTGCAACACGAGCACCGGCGTCTGTTCTTACACGCCCGCCTCGAGCTCCACGAGCTGCAGCGACGGCAACGCCTGCACCGTCGGCGACCACTGCGACGGCAGCGGTAGCTGCACCTCGGGCGCGACGACTTCCTGCACCTCGCCCCCCACCTGTTACACGGGCACCGGTACCTGCAACACGAGCACCGGCGTCTGTTCTTACACGCCCGCTTCGAGCTCCACGAGCTGCAGCGACGGCAACGCCTGCACCGTCGGCGACCACTGCGACGGCAGCGGCAGCTGCACGTCGGGCGCGACGACTTCCTGCACCTCGCCCCCCACCTGTTACGACAGCCCGGGCACTTGCAACACGAGCACCGGCGCTTGCTCGTACACGCCCTCCTCGAGCTCGACCAGCTGCAGCGACGGCAACGCCTGCACCGTCGGCGACCACTGTAGCGGCAGCGGCAGTTGCACCTCCGGCACGTCGACGACCTGCACGTCGCCCCCGAACACCCAGTGTTACAACACCACCGGGGCCTGCAACACGTCCACCGGGGCCTGCTCCTACACGCCCCTCTCGAGCACCACGAGTTGCTCCGACGGCAACGCCTGCACCTCCGGCGACCACTGCGACGGCGCGGGCAACTGCTCGTCGGGCACCACGGTGACCACCTGCACGTCGCCGCCGAACACCCAGTGCTACAACACCACCGGGGCCTGCAACACGTCCACCGGGGCCTGCTCCTACACGCCCCTCTCGAGCACCACGAGTTGCTCCGACGGCAACGCCTGCACCTCCGGCGACCACTGCGACGGCGCGGGGACCTGCGACTCCGGCACCACGGTGACGACCTGCACGAGTCCGCCGAACACCCAGTGCTACAACACGACCGGCACCTGCAACACGTCCACCGGGATCTGCGGCTACACGCCCCTCGCGAGCACCACTTCCTGCTCCGACGGCAACGCCTGCACCTCCGGCGACCACTGCGACGGCGCGGGGACCTGCGACTCCGGCACCACGGTGACGACCTGCACGAGTCCGCCGAACACCCAGTGCTACAACACGACCGGCACCTGCAACACGTCCACCGGGATCTGCGGCTACACGCCCCTCGCGAGCACCACTTCCTGCTCCGACGGCAACGCCTGCACCTCCGGCGACCACTGCGACGGCGCGGGGACCTGCGACTCCGGCACCACGGTGACGACCTGCACGAGTCCGCCGAACACCCAGTGTTACAACACGACCGGCATCTGCAACACGTCCACCGGGATCTGCGGCTACACGCCCCTCGCGAGCACCACTTCCTGCTCCGACGGCAACGCCTGCACCTCCGGCGACCACTGCGACGGCGCGGGGACCTGCGACTCGGGGACGACGGTCACGACGTGCACGAGTCCGCCGAACACCCAGTGTTACAACACGACCGGCATCTGCAACACGTCCACCGGGATCTGCGGCTACACGACGAAGACCGACGGGACGCTGTGTAACGACGGCAAGACGTGCACGCTCGGAGAGTTTTGCACGGCCGGAACGTGTGGCGGCGGGACGGCGCCGGATTGCTCGTCCTTCAACGACCAGTGCAATACCGGGGTTTGCGTGGAGCCGGGTGGGTGCCAGGCGCAGGCCAATACGAACGCGCCGTGCAGCGACGGGAGTTTCTGCACGAGTGGGGACAAGTGCACGAACTCGGGGACCTGCGTCGGCACGGCGGTCGACTGTGACGACGGAAACCCGTGCACGACGGACACATGCATTGCAGCCTCGGGTTGCAGCAACGTGGGCTTCACCGGGAGCGCGGCGGGATGCACCGCCGACTCGAACCCGTGCACGATCGATTCGTGCGTGAGCGGCGTGTGCCATTCGCCGGTGGCGGACGGGACGAGCTGTGGCGCCGCCGCGTCGTGCTCGGGAGCCGCGGGGTCGGCGAGCGAGATCCCGGCGGTGAGCTGCGCGAGCGGCGTGTGCCCCTCGCAGACGCCGATTTCGTGTGGCGCGAGTCCCTGTAACGCCGGGGGGACGGCATGCGAGGGCGCGTGCGCATCGGATACGGACTGCAGCTCGCTGGCGACGCCGCCGGGATATTACTGCGCGGCATCGACGTGCACGCCGAAGGGTGCGGCAGGAAACCCATGCACGTTGGCGGACCAGTGCCAGGCGGGACTGACGTGCGCAGACGGCGTGTGCTGCACGGGGACCGGACCGGCGGGCAGCACGTGCGGCAACGGGGATCCGAACGATTGCGTGACGTGCAATGGGACCGCGCCGGGGACGTGCACGACGGTGGCGGATGCGACGAAGTGCGACGACGGGATTTACTGTAACGGCACGGACAAGTGCAAGACGGGTGCGTGCACGGTGCACGCGGGCAATCCGTGTCCGGGACCGGACGGCACCTCGAACTGCGCGAACAGCTGCAGCGAGTCGGGGAAGACCTGTACTGCGAACGACCCCGACGGGTCAGGGTGCAACGACGGGAAGTTCTGCACGGTGGGCGACAGCTGCGCGAGCGGGGTCTGCGTGGGCGGCGCGCGGGACTGCTCGGCCTTCACGGACCAGTGCAACACCGGTGTGTGTAACGAGTCGGCGGCGTCGTGCCAGGCGTCGCCGATATCGGGCACCTCGTGCACGGACGGCAACGCCTGCACGACGGGGGACGAGTGTCTGAGCGGGAGCTGTACGCCGACGGGGACGGTATCGTGCGCGACGCCGCCGAACGCGTGCTACGCGGCGACCGGGACGTGCAACACGACGAACGGCACGTGCTCGTATACTCCCCTGTCGAGCGCGACGACGTGCTCGGACGGCAACGCCTGTACCGCGGGCGATCACTGTAGCGGCTCCGGCACTTGCCTCTCGGGTACGACGGTGACGAGCTGCACCACGCCGCCGAACACCCAGTGCTACGACACGGCCGGCACCTGCAACACGACGACCGGGGTTTGCGCGTACACCCCGAAAGCGAACACGACGAGCTGCAGCGATGGGAACGCCTGCACGGCGGGCGACCACTGCGACGGCGCGGGGACGTGCGTCGCGGGCTCGACGGTGACCAGCTGTACCACGCCGCCGAACACGGCCTGCTACGCGGCGACCGGCACCTGCAACACGACGACCGGCGCCTGCTCGTACACGGCCCTGTCGAGCGCGACGACGTGCTCGGACGGCAACGCCTGCACGGCGGGCAATCACTGCAACGGCTCCGGCACGTGCCTCTCGGGCACGACGGTGACGAGCTGCAACAGCCCGCCGAACACCCAGTGCTACGACGCGGCGGGCACCTGCGACACGACGACCGGCGTGTGCGCTTACTCGCCTCTCGCGAACACCACGACGTGCACGGACGGCAATGCCTGCACCGTCGGCGACCACTGTGACGGGAGCGGGAACTGCTCATCGGGAGCAGCGACGGTGTGCAATACGCCACCGAACAGTTGCCAGACCACGCCGGGGACGTGCAATCCGGCTTCGGGGAGCTGCTCGTACCCGAGCGTGAGCAACACGACGCCGTGCGGGTCTCCGGCGGCGTGCACGGTGACGGGGGGCACGGCCTCGACGATCCTGGCGGTGACGTGCAACAACGGCGCTTGCCCGGTGCAGACCCCAATTTCGTGCGGGGCCAACCCGTGCAACGCGATGGGAACTGGGTGTCAGGGACCTTGCGCGATCGACACGGATTGTCCGCCGGCCTTCTACTGTAACGCGACGTCGCAGTGCGTGCCGACAATCGGGGCCGGGACACAGTGCACACGGAGCACGGAATGCCAGACGGGGCTGACGTGCGTGGATGGGGTGTGCTGCACCGGCAAGGGCGCCGGGGACACCTGCGGCAACGGAGACCCGAACGACTGCGTGACGTGCAACGGGACGACGCCGGGGACGTGCACGGCGCTGGCGGATGCGGCGTCGTGCGACGACGGGGTTTTCTGCGACGGCAAGGACAGCTGCGCGAGCGGTGCGTGCTCGACGCACACGGGCAACCCGTGTCCGGGCCCGGATGGCGACAGCAACTGCGCGGAGAGCTGCAGCGAAGGGGGCAAGACGTGCACCGCGAACGATCCCGACAGCTCGCCGTGCGAAGATGGGAGCCTCTGCACGACCGGGGACACCTGTCACGGCGGCCTGTGCGTCAGCGGGCCGCCACCGGTGTGCAACGACGGTCTGCCGTGCACGGTCGATAGCTGCGATCCGGCGAAGGGCTGCATTGCGCCCGCGGGCAACAGGGGGACTCCGTGCGGAGTACCGGCCTCCTGCGCGACGGGACAGGAGACGATAGCCCCGGTATGCGACGGCACGTCGTCGACCTGCCCGGCCGCGACGACCCAGAGCTGCGGCCTTTACGCTTGCGGCGGCACCGTGTGCCTCACGTCATGTGCGGCGGACGGCGACTCGGATTGCGCGCAGGGCAACTACTGCGCGGCCAGCAACCAGTGCACGCCGAAGGGCAAGGCCGGCGACGCTTGCGCGACCGGCGACCAGTGTCTCTCGAGCTCGTGCGCGGACGGCGTGTGCTGCAACAGCGACTGCACGGGCCAGTGCGAGGCCTGCAATCTCACCGGCACGGTCGGCGTATGCACGGCGGTCATCGGCAAGCCGGTCACGCCGCGCGCGGCGTGCATCGGCGATGGGACGGGCTGTGACGGCACCTGCGACGGCACGGACCGGCAAGCCTGCACCATGCCCGGCAAGGCAACGCAGTGCCGTGCGCCGTCCTGCGACATGCCGTCGGAAACTGCGACGCTCTCGGCGGCGTGCGACGGCTCGGGCTCGTGTCCCGCGAAGACGACTCAAGGCTGCTCGCCCGCGGTGTGCGGGCCGACGCAATGTGAAGGGTGCGAGACCGACGCGCAGTGCGGCACGGGCAAATTCTGTCGCGCCGGTGTCTGCTCGACCCTCACCGGCTCCGGCGGCACGTGCTCGCGCGACGCCGAGTGCTCGAGTGCGCACTGCGTGGATGGCGTCTGCTGCAACAGCGACTGCACCGGCCAGTGCGAGGCGTGCAATCTCACCGGCACGATCGGTGTATGCACGCCGGTACCCGCGGGCACGGCGCCCTCCGGCGCGCGCACGGCGTGCAACGGCACGGGCAATCAGTGCGGCGGCACCTGCGACGGCACCAACCCGCGGACGTGCGCCTACCCGGGGCCTGGCGTCTCGTGTCGCGCTCCGGATTGCCAGAACGACCGCGCCACCCTCGAGGCCTTCTGCGACGGCGCTGGCACCTGCCCCCCGATCGCCCAGCAGGACTGCCCCGCTGCCGACACCTGCGTCGGCACGCTCTGCTCGGGTCCAGGCTCTTGCACCGGCGACACCGACTGCAGCAGCACCCAGTACTGTTCCGGCGGCGTCTGCGTCCCGCAGAAGGACGTCGGCACTTCGTGCAACACCGCCGCCGAGTGCACTTCCAGCGAGTGCGTCGACGGCTATTGCTGCTCGAGCGCCTGCACCGGCCAGTGTCAGGCCTGCGACGTCAGTGGATTCGAGGGCATCTGCACTCCCGTCGGCGGCGCTCCCCACGGCTCCCGCAAGAGCTGCTCCAGCGACGGCACCGTCTGCGCCGGTGCGTGCGACGGCTCCAATCCCACCGCCTGCGCCTACCCCGGAGCCGCCATCGGCTGCCGCGCCCCGAGCTGTGCCAACGGCGTCGCCACTCTCGGCGCTGCCTGCCAGGGCGACGGCTCGTGCGCGCCTCTCCAGCTCCAGAGCTGTGATCCGGTCGGCTGCGACACGAATAACGTCCAGTGTGCCGGCACCTGCACCATCGACTCCGATTGCCCTTCGGGCAACTACTGCTCCGCCGGCATCTGCGTCCCTGAGTCCTCCAACGGCGCCACCTGCGGCGCTGCCGCCCAGTGCGCCAGCGGCAACTGCGTCGACGGTGTCTGCTGCGATACCGCGTGCACGGGCCAGTGCGCTTCGTGCGACCGCGCCGGCGCTCCCGGCACCTGCGGCCCCGTCTCCGGTGCTCCCCGGGACGGCCGCCCCGCATGCCCCGGCTCCGGCGCTTGCGGCGGCTTCTGCGATGGCACCAACCAAAACTCCTGCTCGATGCCGAACCTCGACATCTCCTGCGGCGTCGCCTTCTGCGCCGGAGGCTTCTCCACTGCCATCCCCACCTGCAACGGCAACGGCCAGTGTCTCATTCCCACCCCAACCAGTTGCGACCCTTACGAGTGTGACTCGTCGGGCCTCGGTTGCCTCTCCAGCTGCGTCGCCGACTCCGACTGCGCTCTCGGCCTCGTCTGCGTCGATGGCGCCTGCGCCCAGCCCTCCCCCTCTCCCGACGCCGGTAACGCCGACTCCGGCACCGATGCTTCCGTCAGTACCGGTGGTCGCTCCTCGCCCGACGCTGGACTCGGCGGCACTGGCGGCACCGGCGCCTCTCTCCGCGACGCGAGCGCCGCCGGTGCCGGGGGCCGCGCTGCCGGTGGTCAATCGGGCTCGGCCGGCAAACCCTCCGACGCCGGCTCGACCGCCGACGCCGGCTCCCCCGCCAAGCCCCGCATCCTCAACGCCCAGGACCGCGGAAGCTGCGGTTGCCGCGTCCCCGGCAGCGCCTCCACCTCCCGCTCGAACCCGGCCCCGCTCCTCGCTCTTCTCGCTCTCCTCGCTCTCCGTCGCAGGCGGTCGTCGACGACGAGTCGGGACCGGTCGAATCTTGCGGCTGAGCCCGGGCACTTTCGGGCAGGCGTCGCCTGCCGAGTCCTGACAGCAAACATTGGGCTATTCTTCCCGGCCCCCGATGCGGACGGACGAGGAACTCATGTCGGCCTACGTCAAAGGTGACGCGGCGGCGTTTCGCGTTCTCTTCAATCGTCACTCGCCCGTACTGCTGCGAGTCATGCGACATCAGCTCCGTCGACCGGAGGATGCCCGGGATCTGGTGCAGCAAACGTTCTTGCAACTGCACCGGAGCCGCCTCGATTTTCGAGAGGGAGCGCAGCTCAAGCCCTGGCTCTTCACGATCGCAATGAATCTGAAACGCGAATACTTCCGCCGCGTCGGCCGGCGACCCGAGAGCCAGCTCGAGTTCGACGGTCACGACGACCCTGCCGTCGGTCCGCGCGATTACGAAAGACTGGAGGCGAGTAACGCGCTGGAGTTCGCGTTGACCCGGCTCCCGGAGGATCAACGCGCCGTCATCAGCTTGCACTGGCTCGCCGGGATCCCGCTACCCGAAGTCGCGGAACTGGTGGGTGCGAGCTTGAGCGCCGTCAAGGTGCGCGCGCACAGGGGCTATGCTGCAATGCGACATGTGCTCGGGCCTCCTCGTAACCCGGAGGACCGATGACGCATAACCCTCCCGTGGACGACGCTGATTGCGTGGGCGTGAAGGAGGCTCTCTCGCGCGGCGAGCCCCTCTCCGCTGCCCTTCAGAAGCATTCCGCGAACTGCCCCATTTGCGGGACCGAGAGAGCGCGGGAAATGGAAGGAACAGGCGCCCTTTTCGCGACAATCCAGGAAGCCATCCAGCGCGAGCGCGGTCCCCGCGCCTGGCTCCGGAGCCTGCCGACCCGGACGCGCATGGCCGGTGTTGCGATGTGGGCGGCGCTGCTCATCACCGCGGTGGCGATTGTCACGCCGCGCGCGGCTCGCGGCCCCGTGCCGCTTTTCCGCGTCGTTCCGGTGGTCGCGGCCCTCGCGGCGCTGGCGACCGTCGCGCTCCGGATCGTGCTGCGTCCGCTGCAATCGCCGCCGCCGAGTCGCCGGGAGATCGCGACCTGTTTCGTCGCCGGCTTGCTCGCGCCTGCCGTCTTTGCGCTCCTGCCTGGCCCGGGTCCCGCCGTTACCTCGATCGCTGGCTTCAGTAGCTGCACGGCGACGACGGGCTGCTTCGTCATCGGGCTCGTTCCGGGGGCACTCGTGCTCGTCGCGTTGCGCCTTCTCGACCGCGGCGGCTACGGTTCGCGCGACGGCGCGTTCATCGCCGCGATCACCGGCGGGCTCGTGGGCAACATCGCGCTCGAGCTCCATTGCCCCATCACGACGCCCCAGCACCTGCTGCTCGGGCACGCGACGGTCGGTGTCGCACTGGTGCTCGGCTACCACGCACTGACGTTCGGCCGAGCGCGCCCGACCTGAGGCGAATCGGCGCCGCGAGTCAGCGCGAGCGGAGCGACGTGAAGACGGTCCTCGTCGCGGTCTCCGGAGGTACGCTCGCGGCCCCGGGCCACTTCGCTTTCGGCATCGGAAAGCCAGGCCGCGCGAAAATGTACCCCTGTCCATATTCGACACCCGTGTCGGCGATGGCAGCGAGCTCGCCGACGGTCTCGATACCCTCTGCGACGACCTTCGCCTCCAGCTCGGTGCAGAGCGCGACGACGTGACGCACCAGGATCTGCTGCCTGCGACTCTTGTCGAGACCGGTAATCAGGGCGCGATCGAGCTTCACGACATGGGGTTCCAGGTCCAGGATGCGCTTCAAATTGGAGTGCCCCGCGCCGAGGTCGTCGACGGCGAGGAACACATTTCCGCGCGCGCTCACCTCGCGCAGGACGGAGCGGCAGAGATCGTAATGCGTGAACGCGGCCGACTCCGTGATCTCCACGAACACATGGTGATCGTGCAGATAGAGCGGGTCGTCCGGACGCACGAGCCATCTCTCGGTCAGCTCGTCGGGGTGGACGTTGACGAAGAGGGGCACACCCGCTCCGCGTTCGAACGTGACGTCGCGGATCAATCGACCGAGCCGCCCGCAGGCCTTCTCGCGCGAGGCGGCGACGAAGAGCTCGGTAGGGTTCGAGTACTCCGGCCATTTGCACCGCGTGAGCGCCTCGTACGCGAAGATCTGATGCGTGCGGAGCTCGACGATCGGCTGGAACACGACGTCGACGTCGGCGAGCGCGAGAGCTCGAACGTCCCGCGCCCCGGATGATTTCGGGTCATGACCCGACAGGGTCCAGCGCTTGGGACGGGAGCTCGTCATGATCGCAATCGTAGGATCCGGGGCCCACGCCCTTCTATCACTCTAGCAATTTCTCCGCCCGAGGCGACGTTTCCTTTTCTCGACCTGAACGGCTCGGGTAGGATTCACGCGAACTTGGACGAATGACTCCCGCGACAGACGAACACCCCGGGAGCTCTAACCGATCGGTTCGCGTCGCGGTCGTCGGTTCCGGGCCCGCCGGATTCTACACCACCGACGCACTCATCAAACAGCGGGACGTTCACTTCGAAGTCGACCTGTTCGAGCGACTCGCAGCCCCGTACGGACTCGTACGTTACGGAGTCGCTCCGGATCACCAGAAGATCAAGAGCGTGACGACGGCGTACGACAAGGTCGCACAAGATCCCAGGGTTCGCTTCCTCGGCAACGTCCACGTCGGAAAGGACGTGTCCGTCGAGGAGCTGCTGACCCACTACGACCAGGTCGTCTTCGCGGTGGGCTGTCAGACGGATCGACGGCTCGGGATCCCGGGCGAAGAGCTGCCGGGAAGCCACGCGGCTACGAGCTTCGTCGCGTGGTACAATGGGCACCCGGATTTCCGCGAGTACCCGGTGAACCTCGACGTGGAGCGTGCGGCGATCGTCGGTATGGGTGACGTCGCGATGGATCTCACCCGCATGCTCCTCCAGCCGGTCGAGGAGCTCGCGAGGACGGACGTCGCGAACCATGCGCTCGACGTATTTCGTGGGAGCCGCGTGCGCGAGGTGGTCCTCCTCGGACGCCGCGGACCGGCGCAGGCCGCGTTCGCCACCAAGGAACTCGAGGACATCGCGTGCCTGCCCGACGTCACGGTGTCAATCGATGCGGCCCAGGTGCGGGCCGATCGAGAAGATGAAAACGCGCTCGATGGGCTGACGAAGCGGAAACTCGACTTCCTGTCGAAGCTGGCGGGGCGACCCTCGGAGCCGCGATCGAAGCAAGTGCGCTTCCGCTTTCTCGTGTCGCCGGTCGAGATCACCGCGGCGAACGGCCGCGTCTCGGGCATCGTCGTCGAGCACAACGAGGTCGTTCGGGACGCGAGCGGGCGAGTCTCCGCGCGGGGCACGGGACAGCTCGAGGCGATTCCCGTCGGACTCGTCTTTCGCTCGGTCGGGTATCGTGGGGTTCCGATCGTGGGGCTGCCATTCGACGAGACCAAGGGCATCGTGCCGAATCGAGACGGCCGCGTCGTGCGGGACGGAACCCCCGTGCCGCACGTCTATGTTTCGGGCTGGATCAAGCGCGGCCCTTCGGGCGTCATCGGGACGAACAAGAGCGACGCGGCCGCGACGGTTCAGCGAATGGTCGAAGACGCGCGTGGGGATGGGCGGGAATCGCGAAAGACCAGGGACGCTTTCGACGCGCTCCTTCGCGAACGTGGAATTCGCGTCGTCAGCTGGAAAGACTGGCAGACACTCGACCGGATCGAACGAGAGCGCGGAAAGTCCGCGGGCAAGGTCCGCGAGAAGCTCACGCTCCCGAGCGACGTCCGGGCGGCACTCGGCGACCACGGCTCTGGATAGTCCGCGTCGTGGGCTCGCGAAATGCGTCCCGTTGGTGTTACGCTCGGCGAGACCATGCGGAAGAAGACGAACCTCGGCATGATCGCGACGGCAGTGGCCCTCGCGATTGCCTCCGCGACACCGCGCGCCGAAGCGCAGACGAACGCTGACAAGGCGGCGGCCGAAGCGCTGTTCCAGGCGGGCCGCACCTTGATGGACCAGGGGAAGTACGCGGACGCCTGCACGAAACTGGAGGCCAGTCAGCGGCTCGACTCCGGTCTCGGCACGCTCCTTTACCTGGCGGAATGCTACGAGAAGGCGGGGCGGCTGGCGAGCGCCTGGGCCAATTTCCGCGAGGCCGAGTCGATCGCCATGGGGCGCGGCGATCAAGGGCGAGCGACGATCGCACGACAGCGTTATTCCGCCATCGAACCGCGCCTCTCGAAGCTCTGGATCAAGGTCGCCGACGGCAACGACCCTGCAACTCAGGTCAAGCGTGACGGCGAGGACATTCCTCGTGCCTCGTGGGGGCTTGCGCTGCCGATCGACGCTGGCGATCACACTATCAACGCGATGGCGCCTGGGCGGAAACTGTGGTCGACCCAGATCGTCGTGGCGGGCGAAGGCGCCAACGTTCCGGTGGAGATTCCGGTTCTCGAGGTCGTGCCCGCCGCGGCACCGCCTCCAGCGCCGAGGGCTCCCACGCCAGCACCAGGTCCGTCTCCGAAGGACCACGCGCCGGGAGGCTCAGACGGCTTGAAACCGGTGGCTCTCGTCTTGGGGGGAGTCGGCGTCGCGGGGCTCGCGCTGGGCTCCTATTTTGGATTGCGCGCGAAGGCGAAGAACACGGACTCTCTGTCGGATTGCGAGAAGGGCAACACGAACCTTTGCACACAAGCGGGTGTCGATCTGCGAAACGAGGCGCTATCCTCCGCACGGACGAGCACGGCGTTCCTGATCGGGGGAGGCGCGCTGCTCGCGGGAGGCGTCGTGCTCTATCTGATCGCTCCTTCGTCGAAATCGTCGACGGGCTCGAGAGATGGTATCCGCATCGCGGCAAGTGGAGCGCCTGGCGGAGGCAACATCAGCGTCTTGGGAGCATTCTGATGCAAAGCGGCAAAATTGTCTCGATCTGCCTGGCGCTCCTCGTCACGGCGTCCTGCGCCGACGTGCTTGGCATCGACGAGGCGACGCTCGAGGCGAGCACTGGCGGCGGCACGGGCTCGGGAGGTGCCGGCGGCGCGGCAGCGGATGGCGGCACCTTTCCACCCGGGCTCTGCGGAGAGTATTGCGCATCCGTTCTGAAGAACTGCACCGAAGCCAACGAGCTCTACACGTCGCCACAGATCTGTCTCGACGTCTGTAAGCTGCTCCCCGCGGGAACCAAGGACGACACGAGCGGTAACACCGTCGGGTGCCGGCTCCATTACTCCGAAGAAATCCCGGTCGTGGGCGAGCGGGAAACCAACTGTCCGGCGGCCGGGCCTGGCGGCAACGGTGTATGCGGCACGGACTGCGAAGGATTTTGCTCGATCGCCATGGGCGCCTGCACGGGCACGAACGTCCAATATTCGAGCGCCGCGGACTGCGCAACCGGATGCGCGACGGTTCCCGACCCGGGTGGCTACAACGACTCCGTGCCGAATCAGACTGGTAATTCAGTGCAGTGCCGCCTCTATCACGCGAGCGCGGCGTCCTTCGATCCCAAGTTTCACTGCCCGCACACCAACATCAACGTTGCTGGACCCTGTTCCGCCCCGTAGAGCGAGTTGGCAAAGACACGCATCTTCGCAATCGCGGCGCTGGTGGCGAGCTCTCTTTTCGAGCTCGATGGACAGGCGGCGCAGACGTTGAGGATCGGGACGATCGCGCCCCGCGGGTCGACGTGGGGCAAGGCGTTGGCGGCGTGGGAGAGAGTCGTTGCTGAAAAGACCCACGACGAGATTTCGCTGACCGTCTATTACAATGCCGTCCAGGGGGACGAGCAGACGATGGTGTCGAAGATGCGCACGGGCGAGCTCGACGGCGCCACTCTCAGCGCGATCGGTCTGTCACTCGTGTACCGCGACGTGATGGTATTGCAGCTCCCGGGCGTGACGAACTCCTGGTCCCTCGTCGATCTGGTGAGAAACGCGGTCAAGGATCCGATCGAAGCCGGCTTTAGAGCCGCGGGCTTCGATCTCGTGGGCTGGGGTGACATCGGCCTCGTTTATCAGATGAGCAAGGGCGTCGCGATAAGGCGCCCGGCGGACCTCCGCGGCCGTCGCCCCGTCGTCTGGCGCAATGAACCGATGGCCCCGCTGCTCTTTTCGCTCGTGGGCCAGGTCGTCCCGATCCCCCTCGATCCGATGGAGATTCTGCCGGCCCTTCGAGCGGGCACGATCGACGTCGTGGCCGCCCCGGCGCTAGCCGCGGAACAGCTCCAGTGGACCCCGTATCTCGATCACATCAACGATCAGATCGTGGTGGGCGCCGTGGGAGGGACCTTGATTCGCAGTTCGCGACTCGAAGCGATTCCGGCCGACACGCGAGACATGCTCACCGAGCTCGAGAGACGCGTCGAGAGCGTGGAGAGTCAGAGGATCCGGCAGCTCGACGGAGAAGCTCGTGATCGACTCATGCAGCGCATGACGGTCGTCCACTCCAGCGACGACGACAAGGTGGAGTGGTACAGGATCTTCCTGAAGGCGGTGAAGCAGATGCGCCACGGGCTCTTCTCTTCGAGTCTGATCGACGACGTCCTCGCGATCACCGGAAAAGGCTGACGCGTCGGAGCGTCTGCCTCTCCAACGCGTCGTGCCGGAAGAATGATCCCGACCTGCTCCGGAACGATTTGCGGCCGGTTGGATTGGTGGAGCAGGCCGGGGTTGATGGTGAGTCGCACCAGGACCTCGACGTGATGAAAGGTGAGACGAGAAAATCCGAAGTCCGTCCTCAACGTCAGAATCCGCTGCAGGCGAAGTGAACGTGGCGACTCCCGTTCGACCACGGGACGACGCTGCGCGGTCCCGGGATATAGTCCGAGGCAGTGCCTGAATCTTCGAATCCGCGCTTTCCGCTGGCTTTGAGCTCGGAACTGCTCGACGCCCTGCTCGCGACCGCGGACCTTGGCGGCGTCGGCATTTCGGTGGTCGCCATCGACGTTGATCCGCCCCAATGCCTGTTCGTGAACAAAGGGATCGCGGAAGTTCTCCACTACAGCATCCCCGAGCTGCTCGCGAAGCCGATCTGGGAGCTCATCGCGCCCAACGTCCGACCGGACGTCCTGAACCGGTACAAGGACCGGTTCTCCCGCCCACCACGAAGGGATCTCCTGGAGGTCTGGCTGCTCCGCAAGGATGGTGTGGCCATCCCATTTCAAACGACCACGTGCCGCGTCACGGTCGGCGGGCGCCCAGCGAACGCGACTTTCCTGGTCGACGTGTCGGAGCGAGTCGAATCCGCGGCGGCGCTCGCCGCTTCGGAGGGCCGGTTTCGCACCGCCGTCGAGTCCGCGCCGGACGGCGTGGTCATCTTGCGCGGGCCGAACATCCTCTATGCGAACTCCCGAGCTGCAACGCTACTCGCCAACGGAGACGTCAGCGGCATACTCGGTCACTCCGTGCTGGACTATCTGCAGCCCGAAGACGCGTTGCGAGCTCACGCGCGGATCATGGCGCTATTCAGGTCCGGGCAGCGCCACTCGGAGCCTGCGGAGTATCGCACGCGATCGTCGAACGGGCCCGTGAACGCCGTCGAGATTTCCTCGGTGCCCATCGAGTTCGAGGGCGCACCCGCTGTGCTCGCGTTCGCGCGCGACGTCACCGAACGGCGCGCCATGCACGAGAAGATGGTGCAGGCAGATCGACTGGCGGCAGTCGGAACGCTCGCCGCGGGCATCGCCCACGAGATCAACAACCCGCTCGCTTACGTTCTCCTCGGACTCCAGTATCTGCAGCGCGAGCTGCCGTCCGTCGCACATGATCCGAGCCGGCTTCCGGAGGCGCTGGCGCGACTCGGCGAGGTGCGCAACGGCGCCGAGCGGGTGGGAACCATCGTACGCGACCTGAAGACGTTCGCCAGAGCCGACGAGGTGGCGCGCGGCCCGGTCGACGTGGAGTCGGTAGTCGAGGCCGCACTGAAGATAGCCGACCACGAGATCCGGCACCGGGCGAGGTTGCTGCGAGATTACGCGCCGGTCCCACCGGTCGACGCGAACGCCGCCCGCCTCGAGCAGGTCTTTCTGAACCTGCTCGTCAACGCCGCGCACGCGGTGTCGGATGGCGACCCGGAGTCGAACGCGGTCACCTTGTCAATCCGGCCCGGAAGAGGCGCCACGGTGACGGTCGAGGTGACGGACAATGGTAGCGGCATCGCCGCCGACGTCCTCCACAGGGTCTTCGATCCGTTCTTCACCACGAAGCCCATCGGGGTGGGGACGGGGCTCGGGTTACCGATCTGCCGGAGCATCGTCGAGTCCTTCGGCGGCGAGATCGAGCTCGAGAGCGAACCCGGAACGCTGACGACCGCGCGCGTGACGCTGCCCGCGCATACGAAGGAGTTACCCAGGCTTGCTCCGAAGGCGCCGCCAGCTTCGTCGAGACCGGCGTCCTCGCGCACACGAATCCTGGTGATCGATGATGAACCTCTCGTTGCAGAGCTGCTCCGCAGGTTACTCGCCGCCGAGCACGATGTGGTCGTCGCGACGAGCGGCCGCGAAGCCCTGACGACCCTCGAAACCAGTCCCTTCGACGCGATCGTATGCGACGTGATGATGCCGGGAATGACCGGCATGGAGCTTTATGCTGCCCTCAGTTCCAAGAACGAGGAACTTGCGAAAAGCATCGTGTTCATGACCGGTGGCGCCTTCGTGCCGCGCGTCGCCGAGTTTTTGTCCGCAATCGACAACCCCAAGATCGAAAAGCCATTCGACTTGGGCCAGTTGACCGCCGCTTTGAGGCGGGCCCGGGAGAGGTGAGCAACCATCGCTTGCCGTCGCCGGGAGTGTCGATGGGAATGGCGCCGCGCGTCGTGAATAGCCGGCGCGACGCGGCTACCGAGGCCGGCGAGGAGGCGGAGACCGACGACGAGGCTCGCAAGGCCGGCAACCGAGCGAATAACACTTGTGGCTCGGATGCGTCCCGCGACACAATGGAAACTAGCGGCGTCGGAAGCTCCGCTCATCGGCCTGGGAGCTGAGGTGAGATTGAAGTTCGTCTGGCTTTGGCTCTGTCCCCTGCTGCTGCCGCTGGCGTGTACCAGGCCTCAGGCTGGCGCTCATCGGCCGCCCCTTTCGACGGTATACGCCGGCGGAGTGACGGACGGCGGAGCCACGGCGCGAACGTGTGGCGACGTCGTCTGCGATCCCAACGCCACCTGTAACGGGTCCGAGGATGCGGCGCGATGCACGTGCGCGCCAGGCTTCTCGGGTGACGGAACGAAATGCACGGATATCGACGAGTGCGCGACCCCTTCGCAGAACGATTGCGACCCAAACGCCAACTGTACCAATGAACCTGGCCGCTATCTCTGCGTGTGCAAGACCGGCTTCCTCGGCGACGGCAAGACGTGCACTGGAGTCAACGAGTGCCAAGGCACGACCAATACCTGTGATCCCAACGCCATCTGCATCGACTCGAACCCCGGATTTTCCTGCCAGTGCAAGCCCGGCTTCACTGGCGATGGATTCGGCTGCGCCGACATCGACGAGTGCGGCACGCCTTCGCTCTACTCGTGCCCCGCGAACGCCCACTGCGTGAACACTTTCGGGGGCTACACCTGCGCGTGCGATCCCGGATTTTCTGGCGACGGCACGGTCCTCTGCAAGAGCTTGTGTGACGCAGCGGAGACAGACCGGACGGTCTGCTCCGACGAAGGGCTCTGTCGCATCGAAGGACACAGCGGCGTGTGCGACGCATGCGCTCCCGGGACGACGGGCGATGGCAAGACGTGCGCGCCGTCGAACTGCGCCGCCCAGTGCGACGGAGTCGGCACGGACGACACGCCGCACACGGTTTGCGCGGCGAACGGGAGCTGCGCTTGCGCCCCGGGTTACCAGGGCACCCCTGGAAACTGTAGCGACGTGAACGAGTGCGCGACCGACAACGGGGGTTGCGGCATGGAAGGCGCGTGCACGAACCTGGACGGGGGTTATGCGTGCGGATGCAAACCGGGGTACGCGCCGGATGCGAATGGCGCCTGCGCCGACATCGACGAGTGCGCGGCGACTCCAGGGCCGTGTCATCCCGACGCAACGTGCACTAACACGACACCGGATGCGTCCGGCGTCGGGTACACGTGCCAGTGCAAGCCAGGCTTCGAGGGTGACGGCACGGTCTGCGAAGACATCGACGAGTGCGCAACGAACAGGGGGGGCTGCGCAACCAATGCGACGTGCGTCAACGAGCCCGGCAGCTTCTCCTGCGAGTGCCAGGCGCCGCTGGTCGGTGATCCACAGAACTGCCACTGCGATCTCGGCGGCTTCTGGGCGATGCGCCAGGATCTCTCGACGTGCTGGAAGGGACGGCCGGTCGTGGAAGGAACGGACCAGGATCTGATCTCCCCAGGCAGCCTGGAGGCCACGGATTGGGAGCTCTACGACATCACGTACGATGGCTCCCAGATGATGGTGCGTCGCCAGGGTTGCGGCACGGACAAGACACCGGACCTCATCAGCCCCCTTTTTCGCGAGACGTACTCGTCCTACGTGCCCTTCGCGACGTTCGACGAGATCGGCCTGCCGAACGTCGGAGACACGTATTCGCTGGGCGGCCTGGTGCCGGGAAGCTCGTTCACGACGCCGAGCGCGGCAGCCGTCGTCGGCATCGATCTCGGCGCAGACCCCCTGAACGCTCCGTGGCCCGCACCCGGCGAGGTTGCCGACAGCCAGTGGCTGGATCCCGATGGGGATGGAGAGCCAGGTTTGACGTTCTGGCCGCGGGTGCCGAGCGAAGTCACGCAAACGGGGACTGAACATTACAGCTATCTGCCGACACAGCCCGCGATCGGAGGAAACTCGTTCTACGTGAACAAGCGGGCCGGATGCGTGAGCGTCGCGCTCCGCGTCGTTACGCATCTCGAGGCGCAGGTTCAGAGTTGCACGGAGATCGTAGGTACGGTCGTCAACGAGAAGAGCGAGGGGCGCGTCCACAGCTGTTCGGTCGTCGATAAGGGCACGTGTGACCCCAACAATCCCGAAAGCTGTTCCGGCTGGTCGAAGGACATCACGTGCAACGCGAGTGACTGGAGCGCGGCCACCCGCTGCACGGACGACGACGTCAGCGTCCTGGATGACGATCAGAATCAGGCGGCCAACAGTGTGGCCACTTTCGATCTCGTTCGGCTCGGCGACCCCGGCTCCGCGAAGACTTGTAATGACGTCCGCACCGCGCTCCCGGCGATCGTGCACGCGACGCCGGAAATTGCCTGCACCACGCCGCAATGAAGCGACGAGATCTCATGCGCCCCTCAATCTGGCTCGGTACGCTATTCGTTTGTTCAATCCCCGCCGTAGCTAGGGCAAACGGCCTCGATCTAATGCCGGGGGGCAACCAATCCGTCGCGCGTGGAGGAGCCGTCGCGGCGCGCGCGGAGGACCCGATGGTTCTCCTCAACGACCCGGCGGGACTTGCTTACCTGCACGGCAACCAGATCCTCTTCGACGTGAACGTGGAATATCATTCGATGTGCGTGAAGCCGTATGGATACTATGGCTGGGGCGCCTACGGGAACGCGAGTTCGGAGTTCGGCGACCCCCTGAAGGTCGATAACCCGACACACCCGACCATCGGCGCAACCTACGCGACCACTCCGCTCCCACAGGTGTGCAACTCCGCCCCGGAGACGCCGGTTCCGCAGCTTGCCTGGGCGGGGCGTATCACCAAGCGGCTAGCGATCGGCTTCGGTCAGCTGGCACCGGTCGTCGTCGGAGGGCTCCAGTATGGCGGCGCCGATGGCACCATCCAGACTCCCTACGGCCCGCGCCCGACGCCTACGCGGTATAGCCTCGTGAAGCAGGACGCGACCTTCGCGCTGTCGCCGGTGATCGGCGCGGCGTATCGGTTTCTCGATCAATTGAGCGCCGGGCTCTCATTGCAAATCCTAATGGTGAAGGCCGAGGCGACAGAAGTGCAAAACGAGGTCAGCGGAACCCAGCCATCGACGGACTGGCTCGCACACCTGACGGCCCAGGACTACTTCATTCCGTCGGTTACGTTCTCGGTCCATGCCAAGCCGATCCGCGCCCTGGACCTCGTCGCGACGTTTCATTACACGGACAATTTCCGCGGGTCAGGGCAGGTCACCTACGAGACCAACACCTTTCATCGTGGAGCAACCTCGGGGCCCGTTCCGTACGTCAACGCGCCGATCGCGCTCGACCAGGTGACCGTCGGCCAGCCGTGGCAACTGACGACCGCGATCAGATACGCCGGAATGTTGCCCGGCGATCCTCCGGCGCCCAGCGCCGACCGACCCGCTGCCGGTGACCCCATGGACACGGAGTTATGGGATGCAGAGGTCGATGTTGGCTACACGTTGAATGGGCTAGCGCGAGACTCCGTCAACGTCGGTCACGACGTGACGGTGAAGACGGAGACCGCGAACGGGACGATCGGCAGCGTGACGACTTCGGGCCTCCCGGAATTCCAGATCGATCCGCACGGCGAGACGTCGTATTCCATTCGCGTCGGCGGTAGCTACTCCATCGTTCCCAGGACGGCCGCGATTCACGCGGGATGTTTCTATGAAAGCCGCGGCGTTCAGCCCGCGTACGCCGACATCGACACTTTCGCTTTTCAACGGATCGGCGTCGGCCTCGGCTTCGTCGTCCGGCTTGGCAAGGTAGATTTACGGGGCGGCTATTCGCACATTTTTTCCGAAACGTTGGACGTCGCGCCTCCACCGAACCAGCCCGTTGAAGATGCCCAGGCGGGCAATCCGCAGAGCGGCTTCGACGAACGCGTGGGGGGCACGTTCGGGCAAGACGGAACGCGACGCGGCGGGGTGGTCCTGACGGATCCATCCGCGCCGTCGCCTTCCAATGCCGACGCAACGGCGGCGAAGACCCAGGCCTCGGCGATCGCGACGGCGTCGCGCCCCGACCGAGTCATCAATGCCGGCAAATACACCGCGGCCTTCAACGTGGTCTCCGTTGGCATCGCCTACCACTTTTGAGTACACGGGGGACGCTCTCGCATCGGATTGACCTAGGTAGACGTTGAAACAGACGCAAATTGAGTCCATTCTCACAATGGGCAGGCGCGTCCCGGTCTTCGGAGATGTGATTTCATGAGCTCCATCATTCGCTTCGTCAGAGGCACGTCGTGGTCGTTATCCTTGCTTCTGGCCGTCGGCTGCGGCGGGCAGAGTGAATCCACCAACTCGCCCGGTGGGGGTGGAGGAGACGCTGGTCCCAGCGGCTCCAGCGGAGGCTCGAAATTCGTGGACGCCGCCGCGGGCGGCAGCGCGACGAGCGCCGGTGGAGCGGCCGGGTCCAGCACCGGCGGCCTTGGCTCGGGTGCCGGTGGAGCAGGTAATGCCAGCGGCGGCTCGAGCGGGAACGTCGGCACCGGTGGCGCGTCCACGGCAGGTGGGAGCGACGGCGGCTCGGTCGACGCCGGACGTACGGCAAACGCAGGGAGTTGCGAAATCGGAGCCGACTGCTCGAGCGGCCATTGCGTCGGGGGAGTGTGCTGCGCGCTCCCGTGCGATACGCCCGGAACCTGCCAGGCGGAAGAAGGGACCACGTGCCCCGGAGGTACTGCGTGTCACTACGGTACCGCTCAGGACAACGCGCCCTGCACAACCGCCGATCTGTGCTCCCTGGCGAGTTGCTACGCCGGACAATGTTCCGTCACTGGTCCGAAGTGCGCTGGCGACGGCGGCAACGACGCTTGCCACCCGGATGTGTGCGACCCGACAACGGGCGCGTGTAGCCAGGGGGTGCTGTCCTGCGATGATGGCAATCCATGCACGAAGGATACCTGCGACGCGACGCTCGGGTGCCTGCATACGGACAACAACGCTGGCAGCTGCACTGACGGGGATTCCTGCACCAACGACAAGTGTACCGGCGGCGTGTGCGTGAGTACGCCCGTCGACTGCTCGTCGCTCACGAACGATTGCAACGTCGGTGCGTGCACGAACGGAACCTGTCACGCACAAGCGGCGAACGACAAGGGCGCGTGCACGGACGGCCTGGACGCCTGCAGCACAACCGGCGTTTGCAAGCTACAAGGCGGCAAGGAAACATGCGTTGGTAACGACGATGCGTGCGGGGCGCTTGCCGCGAGCTGCGCAACCTGTACGTCCGGTGCCGGCTGCACGTCGGGGCGCGATTGTACGTGCCAGACCGCGACGGGCGGCGCCGAACCCATCATTGTCGTCAACGGCGTCTGTGTCAGCGACTCGGACGAGTGCAACACAAACCCCTGCTCGCCACTGGCGAAGTGCGTCGATCCGACGCCGGACGGCTCGGTGACGGGCGATTACACGTGCACCTGCCCCTCGGGCTATACCGGAAACGGCAAGGGCGCGTCCGGTTGCACCGACATCAACGAATGTTCCGGTAAGAATCCGTGCGGGGCAGGGGTGGCCACCAACGGGTGCAACGGACTCTCACCACCGGGCAGCTATAGCTGCACTTGCAAAACCGGTTATCGCTCGGTCCAGACATCGACCGGCCCGATCTGCGCGTGCGACATGTCCGGTACCTACGGCCTCGTGACCGAGAACCAGGTGGCCTGGAGCGAGGTGCAAAACGCCATCGAGGCGTCTCCGACGGGCGGCGTGACGACGTACTCCTGGGCACTTCGCTATCAGACCGTCGCGACGAACGGAGCGATGACGGTGACGACGGTACCGTGCGGCGGCACCGCACCGGTGCTCTGCGACACGGCCTTCAAGTTCGCTCACGCGCAGTACCAGCCCGACGAGTCCTGGGGCATGGCGAAGATGCGGTCCGGCTTTCCCCCGCAAACCGTCGGCACCGCGGCCATGGCCAACGCCGTCCCGGGTTCCACCACCTACGCTGAACCGCAGGCGACCGCGCTCATGGGCATCACGCTCGCGAGTCCGTCCGGTGCGTGGCCGCCTTGCCGTGAGTGCGTCGGCGTCGCGGCGGGCGCAACGTGCACGTGTCCAGGCTCGGCTACCAAGTACACGGTCACGAACGCCGCGGCTTGGTGGGACAACGCGGAAGGCACGGGCCAGCTGGGCGTCACGACGGTGGACGTGCCGCGCGGAGGCCGGACAATCAACGGCACGCCCCCGGATCCCCCCATCGGATACACGGAGCCCTCCGAATGTCCTCGCCTCGCGACACCGACGGCAACCTACGGCTACTCCGAGTGGCCCGGCCTCGACACCAACGGAGCAGGCTTCAGAGCCTATCAGTGGTCGGTCGCCTCTCGAGTGATAAGTCAGCTCAAAGCGTCGACGGTGACTTTCAACACCACGACGAACTCTTGCTCCCTGGCCGGCACCATCGGAGGTCCCGATTCGGGAAAGGCGCACACGGACGGGCGCGTCGAGGGTTGCGAGAAGTGCAAGGACTCGCTCACTACGCTGAACACGTGCGTCGACGGTGGCGCGTGTACCGCCGCCGAAGTGGACTCGTATGACGATGTCGGTCAGACGCAGCAGGTCGTGTCCGCCACCTTCACTCTCACGAAGCTCTCCACCGACCTCGGCGCGATCCTCGCCGAAACTGGCGCGGCCCAGCAGACCGATCTCACCAACGCTTGCAATGCGCTCCGCAGCGCGAACTGCCCGTCCGGCGACACGTGCACCGTGCCTTGACGGACCCGATCACGACCGTTACCCCTGCTCGAGGGGACGCGAGCCGTGAGCTTCGCGCGGCGAACGACCGCCGCACGCTTCGTCGATGAAGCTTCTGAGGCGTCGAACGGTTTCGGCGATTCCAGTCCCCGATCCCGTCTGACCGGACGTGCTGTTGGCTGGCCGGCTCGGGCGGTCCGCCTCGGGCGCGAATGGGGCAGCGAAGGCCATGCAGGCCTTTCCAGCAAGGCTCATGCCGCTGCGCGTCGATGGAAAGTTCAGCCAAATTCAATGCCTACGGGCCCGGACTGCGCAAGATTACCACGGTCCCAATGTACGTTCATTGCACACATCGCCATCATCAAACGGCGGTCAGCCGAGCGGGAGGTCCGAATCCGGGATGGTCTTGTAGTCCTTTCGGTCCTTCAGGGCGCGAGTGGCGGCAAAGACCTCCGCGGCCGTCGTGAGCAGTCGCTCGGGCATCGCGCGAGCAACGTGTTCTCGGATGGTTGCAGAGCCGTGACGTAAGAACGGGTTCGTCCGGCGTTCGATCCCGATCGTCGACGGGACGGAGCTGCGGCCGTCGGCGCGAAGCTTCCACGTCTCTGCGATACGGAGCGCGAGATCGGGATTGTCGGGCTCGACGCTCCACGCGAACCTGAGATTGTCCTCGGTGTACTCGTGTGCGCAGCAAACACGCGTCCCCTCGTCGAGAGCCGAGAGCCTGGTGAGACTGTCGTGCATCTTCGCCGGAGGGCCGTCGAACAGATACCCGCAGCCCGCTCCGAACATCGTGTCGCCACAAAACAACAGTCCGTCCATGACGAACGAGACATGACCGTCGATATGCCCTTCGGTGAGAAGAACGTGCGCAATCTCACCCCCGAATTCCACGCGATCGCCGTCGTCGACTGGCTCGGTGATCCCGGGCACGCCATTTGCGGCGCGCTTCGGCCCGACCACTCTCATGGTCGCGAGTAAGCCACGGCGTTCCAGATCGCGATTGATGCCCACGTGATCCCCGTGGGTATGCGTGTTTAGGATGGTGCTCAGGCGCAAGCCGTGGACGTCCACGTAATCGAGGACCTCCGACGCCGACGGTCCATCGACGACGGCGGCCTCACCCCCTTCTGCCACGATCAACCAGATCAAGTTATCCCTGGCCGCCGGGATCTGGTGCACGACCAGCCGCCCGCTCGCGGAGCGAAAGGGAGCGGTCGCCTTCGTGACGACGTGGGTCATGAAAGGGTCAACTTTTCTGGGAGCTCTCGGCGACGTGTTTCTGGATGGTGGCCATGACGGCATTGGTCGCCGCGCCCATGAACTCCGCGGCGTGTTCGGTCGCCCAATCGAGAGAAGCAACCCGCCCGGTGTTCGCCTCGTTGAACTTCGGTAGCACGTGACGAGCAAAGAGCTCGTACGATTTCTTGGTTCGTTCGAACGGAGCCCAGTTGTGCGCGAGAAGCAGGAACGCGCCAAACGCACCCTGCTTGCGTTCCAGGCGCTCGATCTGATCGATCGCATCTTCCGGAGTACCGATGATCGCGCGGCCGGACGCAACCAGCCGATCGGCAAGCTCCCCCTCCCCGCGAACGTCGAGATCGCGATTCTGAGCGAGGGGGCTGATACGAGAGAAATAGTCGGCCCACTTCTCGAGCCCGTACCGCACGTCGGCGCGAGCTTGCTCGCGCGTTTCGGCGATGTGCATCGGACCGACGAGCCTGAGACGGCTCGGGTCCATCCGGTCGCCCCGCTTGGCAGCGGTCTCGTTCGCGACGCGCCAGTTCACTTCGAGGGCGTCGTAGCCACCGGCAACCGTCGCTGCGACGCACAGCATCCCGAGACCGTACTTGCCCGCGGCGCGTCCACCCGACGGGGTAACGGAACTCGCCACGGCTACCTCCGGCATCGGCTGCGTGTACGGGCGAAGCTGACACCGAGCGTTTCTCAACTCGTACCACTCAGTCTTCTCGGTGACGACTTCCCCGCGCATGAGACGCAAGATGACGTCCAGCGCTTGCATCATCCGATCGCGCTGCTGGGCGACGTCGATACCGAGCATGAACGCGTCGGATGGCAAGAGCCCCGGCCCCACGCCGAACATCACGCGACCCCGCGTCATGTGGTCGAGTTGAATGATGCGGTCCGCCACCGTGAGCGGATTGTGATAAGGGAGGCTGACGACTCCCGTACCGAGCCGGATGCGACGCGTGCGCACGGCGGCGGCGGCGATGAAGAGCTCCGGGGACGCGATGAGCTCGTATCCACCGGAATGATGCTCGCCGATCCACGCTTCGTCGTAGCCGAGCTGATCCAGGAACTCGACGAGGTCCAGATCGCGATGGATCGCTTCCGTGGGATCCTCGTCGAGGGGATGAAACGGCGCGAGAAAGATACCGGCTCGCAACTTGAACGGGCGCATCCTCGAATGATCCTCGAATCCCCGGGAAAACACTACCCACTGGCTTCCCGGCTCGAAGGCATCATCAAAGCGCTCGGCTTCCCCTTCTCGTTGGCGACGACACAAGCGAACTGGGGAAGGGCCGCTTCGAAACAGGCCCCGTCCGGGAGATCACCGTGAAGGCGCCGGCCCGGCCCCTGTTGGCCGACAGGGGATGATTCTATCGAGGCGGGAATTTGCCTGAGGATGCCTTCGTCTAGGGAGGTTCGGCCGACCGAAAACGATCGCGCGCCCCCACGAACCATCGTACGAAAGCCACGGGCCCAGTGCTTCTGGTCTTTTCTGCCTGCGAATGACCGACCGTGGAGACTATGTCGGAGTCCCCGAGTATCGATGACCGGAGATCCTATCGCATGACCTATTCGTCCCTGATTCGCGCATCTTGCCTCGGGCTGCTCACGGCATCGTTCTTCCTAGGATGCGGCGGCCGCATCGAATCCGAGTACTCGACGGATGCGGGCACGAAGGTGGATGGCGGCGCAAAATGCGGGGACGGGGTGATCGAGGGCGCCGAGGAGTGTGAAGGTACGAACTTCCAAGGGGCGAATTGTGCGAGCGAGACGCTCATCACCACGTCGCAAGGCACGCTTCGCTGCGTCGCCTGCAAGATCGACTTCAGTGGTTGCAGTGACGTGGGCGGCGGCGCGGGAGCCGGCGGCGCCTTCGGAACCGGCGGCGCCTTCGGAACCGGCGGCGCCTTCGGAACCGGCGGCGCCTTCGGAACCGGCGGCGCCTTCGGAACCGGCGGCGCGAGTGGTGGTGGCGGCGCGACTGGCGTTCAGTGCACGGCCGACGCCGCGTGCCTCGATGGAGAGCACTGCTGCGGCAAGATCAGCGGTGGTACTTACACGGGGTTCGCCTGCAGTGGCACGTGCGCTCAAGGCGACACGCCCGTGGAGTGCAGCCGCCAGGCTGACTGTACCGGCAGTCAGGTGTGTTGCGGCACAACCAACGCGCTGGGAACGCAATATACCTCCCTCACCTGCGCGACGACCTGCACTGGCGCGGGCCAGCGACTCCTCTGCACGGCGAATGGCGAATGCAGCGGCGGCACGAGCTGCCTCGCGAGCCAGCTGCTGCCCGCAGGCTTCAAGGTCTGTCGCTGACGTCACGGGAACCCGCGACGAACCGACATTCGCTTCGTATCGCACAGGAGCGCCCATCCGCGGACGAGGGCGCACCTAACGGCGTCGCGAGCGCTCGTCGCGCGAAGATTTTACGTGGTATGATTCGAACTGGATGTGTCGATGACGATAGAGTGGTGGATCCTGGGCGGGGACCGGAAACCGATTGGTCCAGTGAAACACGATTTGGTCGTGCAAGGTATTTCGGCCGGGCGAATCCCTGTGGACTCGCTCGTGTGCCAGGTCGGCGGCGCGGAGTGGGTCCCGATTCGCGGCGTGGAAGGCTTCAGCAAGGCATTCGCGAAACTGCGGATCGACGGCCCAACCATGGTCGACCCGTTGCCGCTGATGCCGGAGCCAGGGATCGTCGATATGGATGAGGCGATCACCATGAACGGAGTCCAGCTTCGTGACTTCGACGATGCGCCCGAGCACACGATCGCCGAGGTCGTGCATCCACTCCGACCCGAGACGATAGCTCCGTCGAGTTTGCAAAAATTCGAAGACTCCTCCGAGGCAACCGTCGTCGAAGAGCCGCTTCACCTCACGGAGCGGCCCCGCTAGAAGTCCGTCCGCGACGCGGGCGATTCGCGGGGCTGTCGCTCCACGTCACCCAGTCGAACGGGTGTATGCTTTGCAATCGAGACCAGCGCCAATGACCCACCCCGAATTCGACCCCGAGTACGTCTTCAGTCAACACAAGGCGACGCCGGAGAACATCGCCCACTACGAGGCGATCCACGAAGGCGCAAAAGCCTTCGCGAAGGTGCTACTCGCCCATACGCCAGCGTGCCAGGATCAGCTTGCTGCCCTTCAACTCTTGCGAGAAGCAGCGATGACCGCCAACGCCGCCATCGCCCTCGGCGGTCGGTGGAAGTAACTCTCGGAGCCCTCTTTCGGACTTGAACCGAAGACCTGCGCTTTACGAAAGCGCTGCTCTACCACTGAGCTAAGAGGGCGATGATTGAGTACGCGCGAAATCGATCGAGGCCCGAGGCGCCTGCGGAAGCCCGCGGGGCGCCGCGACGGAAGGCGGGGAGCATACGCAGCCTCGGATTCGAGTCAAGCCGCGTGACGACGTGCGGCGCCCTTCGAAGCGCGGGCTTCTCGGTAGTGTTGACCGTCCTGGTCGCTCTACTGGGATGCGCTCCGACGGTCGGAACGATTGGCGCCGTGCTGGCCCAAGCCCCGGACGGGCGCCTGTTCGTCCACGAGACACCCCAGGGTCTAGCCGCCGAGCGCGAGGGTCTGCGCCCGGGAGACGAGATCCTGCTCATCGATGGGATGGACGTCAGGCGCATGAACGAACCCGAACTTCACCACGCCCTGTCAGGCGACGCAGGGACAACCGTTAGACTCACGATCGTACGCGGCCCAGAGGTGATCCACGCAGCCGTGAAACGCACGCCGGCTCCGGCACGGGAGCGCACGGGTTCCGGCTGACTTTCGTTTCTTCATCGCCGATGGCCGTGGTAGTGTCCGCGGCCGCCATGAGCCGACACCTTTTCACGTCCGAATCCGTCACGGAAGGCCACCCCGACAAGCTGTGCGACGCGATCAGCGACTCCGTGCTGGATGCCGTTCTTGCTCAAGATCCGCGCGCGCGGGTCGCCTGTGAGACCTTTTGCAAGACCGGGTTCGTCATCGTCGGTGGGGAGATCACGACCACGGCGAGGGTCGACTTCGGGCGCCTGGCGCGGCAAGCGATCAAGGAGATCGGGTACACGAGCTCCGCGATGGGCTTCGATTGGGAGACGTGTGCGGTGATGACGGCGATCGAGCCCCAGTCTCCGGATATTTCCCAGGGCGTGACCGAGGGAGAAGGACTCCATAAAGAGCAAGGTGCAGGCGATCAAGGCCTCATGTTCGGCTTTGCATGCGACGAAACGCCGGAGCTGATGCCGGCGCCGATCATGTACGCCCATCGTTTGACCGAACGGCTTTCACTCGTGCGAAAGAAGGGCGAGGTGAACTTCCTGCGCCCGGACGGGAAGAGCCAGGTCACGGTGGAGTATGCCGGTGACGTCCCCAAGCGAATCGAGACCGTCGTCCTCTCGACTCAGCATTCCCCGGAAGTGAGCCATGATGAATTGCACGCCGTCGTGATGGACATCATCGTCAAGAAGGCGCTCCCGGCGAAGCTCCTCGACAAGGAAACGAAGTTCTTCATCAATCCAACGGGACGTTTTGTCATCGGGGGTCCGTTCGGAGATGCAGGGCTCACCGGGCGGAAGATCATCGTCGACACTTACGGTGGGATGGGCCGACACGGCGGCGGAGCGTTCAGCGGCAAGGATCCGTCGAAGGTCGACCGATCCGCAGCCTATTTCGCCCGCTATGTGGCAAAGAACGTGGTCGCTTCTGGGGTCGCCCGGCGCTGTGAACTTCAAGTCGCGTATGCCATCGGCGTCGCGAGGCCCGTCGGCGTGCACGTCAACACCTTCGGCACCGGCAAGGTCGACGATGACACGCTGGGGGACTATATCGCCGCGAACTTCGACATGCGACCGCGGGCCATCATCGAGCAACTCGATCTCCTGCGGCCAATCTATCGGGCCACGGCTGCTTATGGCCATTTCGGTCGCAAGGGCTTCCCCTGGGAGAGGCTCGATCGCGCCAAGCAGATCGCGAAGGATCTCGTGGGTCGCGGGAGCAGGAAAGCTGCAGCCTCCGTACCGGAGAAGGCGGCGGCGCCGGCGGCCGGGACGACGCGCCGTCGCGGACGAGTGGCGCCGGCAGCCACAGTTGACAAGGCGCGCGCGGCTAAGGCCAAAGACGCCCGCGAGGAGCGGTCACCCAAGTCGACGCGACGGGTGAAGGCGGGGCGCCCCTCCGCCGGGACGCAGCCTGCGTCCAAGCGTCGAGCGGGCCGTCGCGCCCAACGCTGAATCAAGACTGTCGGCGGCGCCGACCAGCCAGCAACCCGAGCGCCGCGATTGCCGCCAGGGCGCCGCCGTGCGGAGCGTGGCCACCCAAGCTGCATCCGCAGCCGGAACTGTTCGCCTTCTTCTGCACCGGCGAGGCGCCCTTGGTCGCTGGCCCCGCAGCGTCGGGTTCCCCGGCGTCCGGTCCGGAGTCTCCCCCCAGCTTTTCGCAGGAGATACCCTCGACGGCGGCGTTCGACGCGTCGAGCTTCGGCGCGCAACCACCCGCCATGCCATATCCCAACGACGCCGGCAGGGGATGACAGACGAAGTCCGGATTCTGACAATCCGCGTCGCAGTTGCAGAGCTCCGCACACGCGCCGACGTCGCCCATCCCCTCATTCTGATCGATGAGCGGAATACATGTGGCCGTGGGCTGCATTGATGTCGCCGGCCCGCAGGCGGTGGTCGCGCCGAGGCTACAGACCCTGGTGCATGCGGAGTTCGCGCTGGACGGCGTGCCGGCGCCGACGGTCAGACACGCCCCGTCGCAAGTATTGGTCGTACCGGTCGGATCGCAAGCGGCTCCGATCGACCCGGTGCCGAGGCTGACGCTGTCGGAGCACAGACCGCTCAGAGGATCGCACTTTCGAGTCCCGCAGGCGGCGTCGTTCGCGCACGTGGGTGCGCAGTACCCGACGTCTTGCGGGTTCGGCGCGCACGCCATGTCGGACCGGTCGTGACACTTCGGCGTATCGGTGGTCTGCGTGCCCTCCTGGCAGCGCTCGTAGCAATACGCGACCGCCTTCGCCGCATCGCCGACGATGCACACGGATCCCGTGTCGATTGCATCGCAATCGGCCTCGCCGTTGACGGCGCAACTGACGGTGCAAAGCCCGTTCGCGGGCCCGTCACCATCCAGCGCTTTGCTGGAAGACGGCAGGCAATCGAGCCCGGGCGCACAGTCCGATGCCGTCTTGCATGCGGCGCCGATTATGAACTTCGGCGCGCCCGCATCGTGACGAGCCGGCGCACTGGCGTCGGATCCCCGGGATCCCCCCGAGTCCGGGATTGGTCCCGCCGTTCCGTCCGGCTTGCTCGCGTCCATTCGACTTGCGTCCGCCTGACCAGCATCTTTCGAGCCGGCATCGGCCGCGAGCGCAGTGCCGGACCAGAGCAAGAAGGCGACGCTCACCCCACAAGCAGACTGCAGTTTCACCGGCTGGTTCCTATCCGGCTCGAATCGCTTCGGGCCGTTCGATTGGAGGACACTCGATGGTGTCGCGCCCTCGATCGCGGTTCAAGCAGTATCGACTCCGAGAATCCCGGCGGCGCGCCGTCGACCATTCGGCTCGACTCCACGACGAGGAGCGTCGCTGGATTCCATGATACGAAAAGCCTGGAAGCACGCCCAATGGACGACGACCGGATCATCGCCGTTTCGCCACGGCACGCTGTCCGACTCGCGCGAGAATACGTCACGCTCGTCGAACGCGCGCCCGCCGCTGATTATGTCGTTCGCACGATCGCTCGCCGTGAGGCCAACGGGCTATTTCTGATGACTGCCGAGATCGTGATCGCCGGACGCGACGCACGAGATCGCTATCCACTCGCGGCAACCTATCCGCTGCACTTTCGGAAAACGTATTCGCTTGCCCGGCTGCACGGCGACACCGCGGTGGAATTCGAGAATCAGACCTCCGCGAGCCGGCTCATCTGGGTTCCACCGCCCATCGGGTTCGCGGGTGACGCGTTCCGGAGCTGCCTGGTCCCGGGGCGTCCCTATCAACGCCTGACGCCCTTCGGAGTGGAACCGGAAGAGAGCAACATCCGCGTCGCACAGAACCTACCGCTCGCGACGGCGGCAGGACTGTGGCGACTTGCCGAAGAGGGTCTCCAGCGTCTCACGAGTCTCCATGCCGGGGGTCTCTCGCACGGCGATGCCGAGCTCCAGAACTTCGTCGTGTGTCCCGCCCCGCTCGAGCTGGTCGTGATCGACTTCGAAGCCGCAGTCCACCAAAGCGCGCTGGACACGGCCGCATGGGAGCGCGCCCGCGCCAAGGATCTCGAGCCGCTGCTCCGCGAGGCCATATTCTTGCAGTGTGCCCTAGGACGTCAGGAGGGACAGCTCGCGGACCTTTCCTGGGACGGAATGGATCGCTTGTTCCGCTCTCCCGATCTCTTTCGTCGCGCCATCGAATCACACGGCGATCCAACGGAGTGATGCGCACCGTCGCCCACCCCGCCGGCGCACCGCGCATACGTTCCTCGACAGCGACATCGTCGTTTCGCCGGTGCACGTCGCTCAGCTGCACCGCGGGTCGGAGACCAGCAGCCCGTCGCAAAGCCTGGTCGCGACAAGCTGGAGCGCGCGCGCTGCCCCCCGCGTCGCCCACCGGGCGGGGGCGAAAACGCGGGGTCGGCCCAGGTCCCGGCCTGGTCGCGCCACCGGAGCGCGGCGAAACAGAAGCTCCAACCGGAATTTGCGGGCGCTGGCCTCAGCGCATGAACAGCATTTCCTGATACGTCGGGAGCGGCCACAGATCGTCCGCGACGAGGCCCTCGAGCGCGTCTGCAGCGTGCCGAACCTTCAGCATCGCCGGTAGCACCTTGGCGCAGAGGTACTCCGCTTCGGAGAGCGTGTCCTTTGCTCCGTGGTGCTGCCCCGCCGTCTCCAGCGCCTCGATGCTTTGCTCGAGTTCCGTCGCGAGCTTCGCCACCTTTCCGGGAAGCTTGAGCTCGGTTGCCGCGCCGAATCCTTTGGACGCGGCGAGACTAGCTCCGAGTTGGCTCACGTATCGCAGCGCGGCCGGGAGGATCTGCGTCATCGCGATCTTCACGGTCAGCTTCGACTCGACCTGAACCGTCTTCACGTACTGCTCGAGATAGATCTCGTAGCGGCTGTGAAGCTCACGGGGCGACAGTACCCCGTGCTTCTCGAACAGCTTGACCGTCTCGGGAGCTTCCAGGATCTTCAGGGCCTCCGGCGTGGTCTTGAGATTCAAGAGTCCGCGCTTTTCCGCTTCAGCGTGCCATTCGGCAGAGTAACCGTCCCCATTGAAGACCACCGCTCCGTCCTCTTTGATGATGTCTGCGAGGAGCGTCTGAACCGCCACGTTCAGGGTCTTGCCCGATGAAACTGCCGCTTCGAGCTTCGTCGCGATGTAATCGACGGATTCGGCCATCGCCGTGTTCAAAGCGATGAGCGGCCCACCTATGGACTGGCCGCCACCGACCGCGCGGAACTCGAACTTGTTGCCGGTAAAGGCGAACGGGCTCGTGCGGTTGCGGTCGCCTGCGTCCATCGGCAATTTCGGCAGGGTGTCGACCCCGATGTCGAGCATGCCCTTGGTCTTCGAGCTCTTGGCTCCGCCAGCCTTGACCTGCTCGAACACGTCGAACAGTTGCTCGCCCAGGAACACCGAGATGATCGCCGGGGGGGCTTCGTTCGCGCCGAGGCGATGGTCGTTGCTCGCCGAGGCGATGGCCGCACGCAGGACACCGCCATACTTGTGCACGGCGCGAATCGCCGCCGCGCAGAACACGAGAAACTGCGCGTTGTCGTGCGGGGTGCTGCCCGGCTCGAGCAGGTTTCCTTGGGTCGAGTTCCCGAACGACCAGTTGACGTGCTTGCCGCTTCCGTTCACGCCGGCAAACGGCTTCTCGTGCAGCAGACACACCAGGCCGTGGCGCTCGGCCACCTTCCGCAGGGTGACCATGATGAGGTGCTGATGATCGGTCGCGAGGTTCGCCTGCTCGTACACTGGCGCGAGTTCGAACTGGCCCGGAGCCACCTCGTTGTGACGGGTTTTGACCGGCACGCCGAGCTTGAACAACTCCGTTTCGACCTCGATCATGAACGCCAGCACCCGCTCCGGGATCACCCCGAAATACTGGTCCTCGAACTCTTGCCCACGTGGCGGCTTCGCGCCGAAGAGCGTGCGCCCCGAATTCAGGAGATCGGGCCGGGCAAGGAAGAATTTCTTGTCGATGAGAAAATACTCCTGCTCGGCGCCCGCGAAGGAAACCACACGCGCGATGTTCGTGTGACCGAAGAGCTTGAGAACGCGCTTCGCATGCTTGTCCAGAGCCTGCTGCGAACGGAGGAGCGGCGCCTTCTTGTCGAGTGCTTCGCCCGTCCACGACACGAACGCGGTGGGAATGCAGAGCGTCTCGCCATCCAGCACGTATGCCGGGCTCGTCACGTCCCAGGCCGTGTAGCCTCGCGCTTCGAACGTCGATCGAATGCCGCCGCTCGGGAAACTCGAGGCGTCCGGCTCGCCCTGGATGAGGAGCTTACCGGAAAGGTCGCTGATGGCGCCGCCATCGCCGTCGGGGCTCACGAACGTGTCGTGCTTCTCGGCGGTCGCCCCCGTCAGCGGATAAAACACGTGCGCGTAATGCGTCGCGCCCCTCTCGATCGCCCACTCCTTCATCGCGGAAGCGACGACGTCGGCGATGACGGGGTCGAGATTTTGACCGAGCTCGATGGTCTGCCTCAGGGAGCGGAAAACTTCCTTCGGCAGGTGGGCCTTCATGGCCGCCATGCCGAACACGTTCTGCCCAAAAAAGGCGTCTGGTCGGATGCCCTCCCGGTCGAGCTTGAGCTTCTTGAAGGCCGCTATTGCACTGATCGCCTGTTGTCGCACGCTTGTTCCGCTCATGATCTTGTTCCTTTGCCGCTTTCACCCGGGCGTTGGCTCCCGGAAAAAATTAGATGTCGAAGTAGAGGTGAAACTCGTACGGATGAGGGCGAAGCCGGATCTGGTTGATCTCCTGCTCGTACTTGTACTCGACGTGCATGTCGAGCACGTCCCTGGTGAAGACGTCGCCTTTGAGGAGGTACTGATGATCTCGCTCGAGTTCCGCGAGGGCCTCTTCCAGCGAGGCAGGCATGCGCGGAACGTCCTTCAACTCCTCCGGCGACAGAGAATAGATGTCCTTGTCGAGGGGATCCCGCGGATCGAGCTTGTTCTGGATGCCGTCGAGACCGGCGAGCACCAAAGCAGCGAACGCGAGATAAGGATTGCACGTCGGGTCCGGGAACCGCGACTCGATTCTCTTCGACTTCGGCGAGGACGAGTACGTCGAGATGCGGATCGCCGCGGACCGATTGCGGCTCGAATAGGCGAGGTTGACCGGCGCTTCGAATCCGGGCACGAGCCGCTTGTAGCTATTCAGCGTCGGGTTCGTGATCGCCGCGAGCGATCGCGCGTGCTTCAAGATGCCGCCGATGTAATGAAGGGCGAGCTCGCTCATGCCCGCATAGCCGTCCCCGGCAAACAGCGGCTTCCCTTCCTTCCACAGCGACTGGTGCACGTGCATGCCATTACCGTTGTCTCCGAAGAGCGGCTTTGGCATGAACGTGGCTGTCTTCCCGTATTTCCACGCAGTATTCTTCACCACGTATTTGAACCAGAGCAGCTTGTCGGCCATCCGAAGGAGGCTGTCGTATTGCATGTCGATCTCGCCCTGACCGGCGGTCGCGACCTCGTGATGCGACACCTCGATGGGGATCCCCAGCGCCTCCATTGTCTGGACGATGTCCGTGCGCAGGTCCTGCTGGGTGTCGTTCGGGGGAAGCGGAAAGTAACCTTCCTTCGTGCGAATCTTGTTGCCTAGGTTCGGTCCCTCGTCGCGCCCCGTGTTCCATGCTGCCTCGCCGGAGTCGACTCGGTGCATGCTCGAGTTACCCTGGTAGTCGTAGCGGACGTCATCGAAGATGAAAAACTCCGCCTCCGGCCCGATGTACGCGGTGTCGGCAATCCCGGTGCTCTTCAGGTAGACCTCGAGTTTCTTGGCGATGTGCCGCGGATCGCGCGTGTAATTCTGCCGGGTGATCGTGTCCTGGATCGTGCAGAGCAGCACCATCGTCGGGTGCTTCATGAACGGATCCATCTTCGCAGTGGCCGGATCCGGGATCAGCAGCATGTCGCTCGCGTTGATTGGCTGAAAGCCTCGAATCGACGACCCGTCGAACCCCACACCTTCCGTGAAGGTGGACTCTTCGAGCCGATAGAACGGTGTGCTCGTGTGCTGCTGCTTGCCGGGGAGATCGATGAACCGATAGTCCACCATCACGGCCCCATTCTTCTTCCCGAACTCGATTGCTTCCTTAGGCGTCATCTGGCTTTTCTAGTCCGTGATGAAACGCGTTGCGACCACGGACGTGCGGCGGCGCCTCCGCGATTGAATGCGCCGCGCCGTGGGGAGTCGGCGTGAGAACGCGCGAGGACTCAGATTGCTTCCTCGGCGCGTTCCCCGGTTCGAATTCGGACCGCCTCTTCGACGCCGGTGACGAAGATCTTTCCGTCGCCGATGCGCCCGGTCTTGGCACTCTTCTCGATGGCGTCGATGACCTGCTGCGTCTGATTGTCCGAAACCACAATCTCGATTTTTACCTTCGGCACGAAATCGACGACGTACGCGGAGCCCCGGTACACTTCCTTCTTTCCGCCCGTACGCCCGAAGCCCTTGACCTCGGTGACCGTCATCCCCTGGATCCCGACCTCGGACAGGGCGTCTTTGACTTCGTCCAACTTGAACGGCTTGATGATGGCCTCGACCTTTTTCATGATTTCCCTCGTAGGCTCGCGAGCGTGGCCGCCCGTCAGCCGGGCGGCGGGTTAGGCATTTTTTCGGAGCGTTTGCTCCACGGGTGGACCGTCATTAGCCGACTACCGGCTCCGTCGTTTCCAAAATGTTTCGGTGAAACATCAATACCGCGCGTCGCGCCTTTCGATGTCTCGAAGCAGCGGATGGTGTCGACCCAGCCAATCAGGAACGCATAGGCATTGGGAATCATGAATGAATTTAGCCATAATCCGAAGATCGAAATTCGCGGGTGGGGACAACGAGCGAATTCAGGACCCTGCCGGCTGGCTCGTCGCCGAAGCAGATGCGCAGACCGCGCCCCGTTCGCAGCATTACCGGATCCAGGGGCACGGTCCAGATGCCGCGGCCGCCTCGGCGAAAGGGAACCAATCGAACCGTCTGCCCGCTCAGCGCTACCGTGCCGCTCGCGGCATCGTCCGTCTCCGCGAGAATCCGGGCGGGGTCGCGGCCGAGTCGCAGAGCGGGTAGTCGATCCGCGGTCATGGGCGCGTCGCGGCACTGAATGTGCCCAAGCACGAGGAACTTACTACCCAGAACTCCGCCTCACATGGGGAGCCCGCGAAACTGCATCGCGATCGCGCCTCAAGATCAGACCGGGATCGTCTTCGATGAGCGAGCGATATTCCACCCGTGCCAGGTGGCGCTCAGCGTCACCGCCCGGATCCATGGCGTTCGGGCCCACCGTCGCCCCTCGTGTTGACTGCGATTTTGCGGACCATTCTGGCTCGAACCTTCCAGCGACGCATCCCACGCAAAAATCAGCCTGCAACCATCCCGCCTAGCCCCATCTTGGCATACTCTCTCGTTCCGCGTCGCCGATTCGGACAGCTGGCCGGCAGCGGCGCCGAGCCCTCCGTGATACCGGGGTTCTCGCACCAGCTTTCCCCGAACGAATTTTCGCCCGCGCGTCGATGTCCGCCGAAAAGACTCACCCGCTTCCAGTCGGCGCGATCCTCGACGGAAAGTTTCGCGTCACGAAGGAAATAGGCCGCGGCGGTATGGCGGCGGTTTACGAAGCAGAGAACATCGACATCGGGAAGAGGGTGGCGGTGAAGGTACTGGCCGCAGAGCTGGTCTCTTCGAAGACTGTGACGGAGCGGTTCTTGCGTGAGGCGAGGGCAGCCGCCGCCATTCGAAGCCCGTACATCTGCGATGTCTACGACGTCGGCATGTTCGACAACCGACCCTTCCTGGTGATGGAGCTGCTCGAGGGCGAAAGCCTCTACGATCGCCTCTCGCGGGTCCGGCGTCTCGACAATCAACCGACGATTCGCATCGCCACGCAGGTCGCCAAGGGCCTGGTGAAAGCGCACGACGCGAATATCGTCCATCGCGATCTAAAGCCGGAGAACATCTTCCTGACCAAGAACGAGGACGGCGAGGTCGTCGCCAAGATCGTCGATTTCGGGCTCGCAAAGTTCTACGAACCCGCGCTCGAGGGGGGACCGGCCGCGCGCCTCACGAAAGAGGGCGCTCTCTTCGGAACGCCTGCCTACATGAGCCCCGAGCAAGCGAAAGCCCAGGGCGAGGTGGACCAGCGCGCCGATCTCTGGGCCCTCGCCTGCATCGTTTACGAGTGCCTCACGGGCCGCACGGTGTGGAATGTCGATCAGGGCGTCGCCATGATCCTCGCGCAAATCGCCGGCGCGCCAATTCCGCGCCCGACTCGGGTTCGGGAGGATCTACCCAAGACCTTCGACGATTGGTTCCTCCGCGCGCTCGATCGCAATCCGGACAAGCGATTTCAGACCGCCAAGGAATTCGCGGACTCGCTGCTCTTTGCCCTCGATCCGCCGGAAGGCTCGATCAAGCTCGCTCCCATCCACACGGAGGAAGAAGCGGGGGCCGTCGACGAGCTCGTGAGCCGCGACGCCGCGACCGCTGCCCCTTCGGTTCCTTCCTCGCAAAAGGCGGCTACCCTCGCCGTCACACCCGAGCCCGTCGCGAGCGACGACACGGCTGCGCTCGCGCCCTCGATACCGCCCGCGAGCGCCCGGGGGTCCGGACTCGCGATCGGGATGCTGGTCACGACTAGCGTGCTTGCGCTTGGCGGGTACGCCGGATGGTTCTACGTGCTGCACCCTCCCGAGCGAGGACACCCGAGACACCCTCATCAGATCGCGCCCACTCCGGTGGCGAGCGTCGAGCGACGACGGACGGATCTCGCGGAAACGGACCCCTATGCGCTGCAGATATCGACGGCTCAGGAGCATCTGGCTCGTGGAGAAACGGACGTCGCAGTGCAGCTTTTCAAGGGTGCCTTCGACGCGAGCCCGCAGAGCAACGCTGCCCGGTCCTTTTACAACCACGCGGAGGTCATCGGCGAAAACCAGGCAACGGCGCCGTGCCGCGTGACGGGCCTCGGCCGCCCGCGACCGTTCGCCGGAAGCCCGGACGCAAGCTCCCTGCCAACCGTCGCGCTGGCGCCAAACGGGGTCGTCGTGAGCTGGGCAGAGACGGATCCTGCGACGCGGCGCCGATTCGCTTACACGACCACACTCGATACATCGTTCCGGCGAGTGACGCAGATCATCGTGGCGACCCCCGAGGGCAAGCTGGTTCAGCAGCCTACGCTCGACCCCATCGACGACGGACTCGTACTTCTCTACTGGGACAGCGCTTCCGACGGCGATGGTGTCTTCGCCCGCAAGCTCGACGCAACAGGCAGCATCTCGGGCCCTCCCGTGGTCGTCTCGCCGAGCAGCGACAAGCAGTCGTACCCCGCCGTGACTCGAGAACCCTCGGGACGCATCTGGGTGGCCTGGAGCGAGAAAGATGGCGCGCGTGTCGCCGACATCCTCGCGCGCCCGCTAGGGCCGGATCTGAAACCAACGAGCATCTCTGCGCGCCTCACGCGCTACGTTGCACCGCAGCGGAGCACGTCCACGGCCTCACATCCGGCGATCGCCGTCGCGCATGGCTACCTGAACGTCGCTTACTCGCTCGAGCGCGGCGTCGAGCATCACGTCTATGCGCTTCGAGTGCCGCTCACGGATCCTCAGCTGTTCCACGGCGGGCTCCCCGCCCCGCCCGACAACCCCGCGCCGCGCGAGCCTGATCGCTTCCTCGGCCAGATCGTGCCGGTCAGCTCCGGGCCCGGGCAGCACACGGAGCCCAGAATCGCCTGCGTGGAGGCCGGATGCTTCGTCGCGTGGGACGACCAGAAGGCGGGAGCCCACGTTGCGTTTCTGGCGGGGACGAACGGCGAGGTGATCTGGCGGCGAGACCTGGGGCAGAGAGCGCAGGGGCCCTCTCTCGCAATGGCATCGAACAACGTCGCCATCGCCTGGTACGAAGCGAGCCGTGTGCGACTCGCGAAACTCGGACGCGACGGAGTCGGCGAACCGACGCTCCTGGGTCACGTGAGCGGCTATCAGCCTCCACCGAGCCTCACGCCCGGCGCTCGACCCGGCGAGTGGATCGTGGGCTGGCGGGATTTCGAATCCGGCCAGTACGAAGGATTCGTCGCGCGTGCGGACTGCAAGTAGGCCGATACACTAGTCCATGGCGAGCCGCGCACCTGCTGCAGGAAATTACCTGACGATCCCGTCCCGGAGCGCGGTACGGGCCCATCCCGTCGAAACCGAGCGTCTATTTCTCACTCCGATCGATCCTGCGGACGGACCTGAGCTCTGGGCCGTCGTGGATCAGTCGCGCTGGCATCTCGAACGATGGCTGCCCTGGGTTCCCTTCAACAACACGAAAGAGGCCAGCCAGCGCTACGCAGAGGCGTGCGCCGCAGACTGGGACGCAGGCCGCGCGGTGCGATTCGGAATCCGGGAGCGAGCGACGCAGGCACTCATGGGCGTGGTCGGGCTGGATTCGTGCGTCCACCTTCATCGGTCATGCGAGCTCGGATACTGGCTCCGCCTCGATGCGACGGGGCGCGGCCTGATGACGGAAGCAGCACGCGCTGCCGTCGGATTCGCGCTCGAACGCCTCGGCGTCCACCGCGTACGCTGCGCCGCTGCCACGGACAACTACGCGAGTCTCCGCGTCATCGCGCGGCTCGGCTTGCGCTTCGAAGGCATTGCACGACAGGCAGAGTTCGTCGGCGGCCGCTGGGTGGACCACGCCGTTTTTTCCCGGCTATCGACGGACTGACGCCCGGACCCGGGGGCGGCGCGCGGGCGTGTGCTAGCCTCGCTTTCGGCATGCTGCGGCGGAGCCTGCTCTCGCTCGCGCCGAGGCTCGTCGTCGTCCTCGGCATCACGGTAGCGACCGTCGTTGGCTTGCTGGGATTTTTCCGGCTGAGATCGCACGGGGACGAGGCGATCGCACTTCGTAGCGAGCTCCTCGGGCTCACGCTGGCAGCACGGCTTCGCGCCACCGCGGCCCCGGACCGTCCCGCCGTCGTCGAGAAGGCGGCGCGCCGCGCCGGCGCGGAGTTGTTGCTCGTCGACCAGCGCGGCCGCGTGGTGGTCGACGGCTCTCTGGGTCCGCCGCCGAAGCGGGCGCTGCTGGACCTGTTGATCGCCGGCGCCGGGGAGGCCACGACGCGCATCGGCCGCACGCGATTCTTCGCGGCGCCGCTCGGCCCTCCAGTCGACGACCTGGTGCTCCTGACGTTCGTGCCGGCGCCGGAGGTGCCGTTCGCGACGCGGTCACTTCTCGGTTCGGTGGCAGCGCTCACGGCGTTCCTCGTCGGCGCGGCGGCGTTCGTGACGTTCGCGTTCGCCCGGGACGTCCATTCCGACGTCGCGTATGTGCGAGAACGCATCGTGGAGATGGCGCGCGAAGGAGCCGGCCCGAGCGGCAAATCGATCGCCGTTCGGGACTCGGACCAGGTGGGTATGCTGACCAGCGCGTTCAATCTACTCGTCGAACGATTCACGGCGGCCGAGCACGCTTATCAACACGATCTCGCTGGCGCCCTCGCATTCGACCGCGACCGGAGCGCGTTTCTCGCCGCGCTGTCGCACGAACTCCGCACACCACTCAATGCAATCCTCGGCTTTTCCGACGTCCTGCTCGCGGAAGTGGATGGCCCGCTCAGCGCCGACGCTCATGAGAATCTCACCGTATTGCGAAAGAGCGCCGACCACCTGCGCGCGCTCATCGACGACATCCTGGACCTCTCGGCGCTCGAGTCCGGCGAGCTGCGGCTCGAGACCGGTCCGATCGACGTCTTCGTGCTCGCGGCGGACGTCGTTCGCGAAGCCCGCGTCACAGCCGTCGCAAAGGCGCTGTCGGTGACTCTCTCCGGCGAGCCTGCTACGGCCTGGGTCGACGGGCGGCGAGTGCGGCAGATCCTCGGCAATCTCGTCGGCAACGCGGTCAAGTTCACGCACAGTGGCAGCGTCGGGGTCGCTGTTCATCTCCGGCAGGATCAGGTCGTCCTTAGTGTGTCCGACACCGGTCCTGGCATTCCCCCCGAGCAGCGCGCCGCCATCTTCGAGGAATACTGGCAAGCGCCGGCCTCGCGTCAGATGCGCGTCGGTGCTGGGTTGGGACTGGCGATCACTCGCCGTCTCGTGCGGATGCACGGCGGCACCATCGAGCTGGAGAGCGAGCTCTCACGCGGCTCGAGGTTCACGGTGAACTTGCCGATCAACCCTCCAGTGACGAGGCCATCCCGATTCATCAGCAGCGCGCCACCACCCGGCGAAAGTGCGACACTGGAGGCGACTTGAACGAAGCCGCCGCCAAGCTCTCGTCGCGAGTGGTCAGATGGGTGGTCGGGGCCTCTCTGGTCACGACACTACTCCTTGTCGCCCTGCTCCCGGATCTGCTCCTCTTGGACCCTGCCGTCGCGCTTGCGGCCGCCGAGCGGGAGTTCGTCATCCTGAGCGCTGCGGGCATCGCCGCGGTCGGTCTCGTCGCCACGCGCGTCGGAAGGTATAGGTACCTGCTCCGGGCGCTCGCGCTCGGCTCCCGGTCGATCGAACCGATCGAGATGGAGGAGCTCGGAAAGGAACCCGGACGTCTCTCGCGGCGCTGGCTCATTCCTCATCTCGTCGGGCTCGTCGTGCTCGTCACGCCCGGGCGTCCGGACGAGGTCGACCTTCCGACGGGGACGAGTCTCGCGATGCTCGGCGCGATCATCGCCGCAGCGATCTCTCTGCTGCTCTACGTCGTCATTCGCTCCCTCTTTCTGGCCGCCGCGGAGCTCGCCCCGGCGGAGGTCATGCGCGAGTTGATCGAGGGCGCGGAGCGACGCGGAAGCGCCCAGTGGCGCATACAGAGGCGCTTGCGTACGGCCGTTGCCACCCCGGTCGCGCTGGTCGCGGTCGGGACCGCGTTGATCGCGAGCGCTCACGTGCGGCGCGCGGACGAGGTCGCGCGGGAAGCGACCGCGCGCGCGACGGGCCGGGCTGCGTTCGACTTCGGACCAGGTGTGGTCGAGTCCGCAGGGCTCGGCGCGGCTGCCGCCCGCGCTGCTGAGCTCGGATTCGTGCCGACGTTGTCGGACGAAACGCAACCGTACCGCGCGCAACGCGAGGACGGCGGACTCACCGTGGTCACCGTCCCGCTCGATGTCGGCTCGGCCCAGCTCCGCTTTTATGGAACGACGGTGCCCATCCTCAGCCCGGCCTCGCTACTGGTCACTCTCCTCATCGTGGCGCTCGCGTGGGCTCTCGGGGGAGCGCTCGGTCGCGCGCACACGCTCGACTTACAGCATGCCACCGAAGGGATCCGGCTCCTCGGTACCGAAGCCGTGATCCGAGGGGGTCGACTTCCGGTGCGTCCTCCTCGATTCCTCGTCGTGGCGGAGCTCGAGGAAGCAATCGAGCACCTCGCAAAACGCTTCAGCGTGTTTGCGCAAGCGCAAGAGCGAGCGATCCTGGCCCGAGAGGCCGCGACGCGGATGCGCGGCCTGTTCTTTGCGAGCGTCAGCCACGACCTGAAGAGCCCCTTGAATGCGATTCTCGGCTTCGCGGAACTCGTCCGCATGGAACCGCTCACGACGGGACAAGCCGAGAGTCTGGACGTGATCGATCGTCGCGGCCGTGAGCTCCTGGCGCTCATCGAAACGATTCTCGACGCGGCGCGGGTGGAGGCGAAACAACTCGCGCTGGTCGTCGAACGAACGAACCTCTGGGACCTCTTCGACGAAACGACGGCCAAGGCCCGGGACCTGGGCAATGACCCCTCGGTCGCGATGTCCTTCGACATCGAAGGCGGCGGGATCGAACTCGTCGTGGATCGCATGCGGATGACGCGCGTGCTCGCTACCCTGATCGCGTTTGCAATTCGCCAGCAGCACCCGGGCCCCGTGCGCGTTGGCGCTCGCGCCGAGTCGAAGGGCGTGGCTCTGATCGAGGTGTCGGTACCCGGTCGTCGCACGGCGAAGGACCTGGCGCGACTCCTGACCGCAGCGGGTCAGCCAGGCGCAGGAGAACATCGCGGGCTGGCGCTGGGCCTCTCCCTCGCAAGATCCATCGTCGAGCTCCACGGTGGCACGCTCACGGCCGTCGAGTCCGGAGGCGCCCCAGCCTTCGTCCTACGGCTGCCGACACCTCACGATGGGGACAAGGCAACGAGTCGGACGACGATCACTTGACCGCCTCGAGAACGTCGGTCGCGTGGGTCAGTGGATCCACCTCCTGCCAGACGTGTTCGATGCGTCCATCCCGGCCGACCAGGAACGAAACTCGTGCGGCGTGGCCGAAGCGCGAAGGCACGCCATAGGCTTGCTGGACTGCGCCGGATTCGTCCGCAACCAGCGGGAACGGTAGGAAGTGTCTCTTGCGAAATGCGTCGTGGCTCGCCGCCGAATCGCGCGAGACACCGAATACGACCACACCCCGCACCTTGAACTTATCGTAAGCGTCGCGAAACGCGCACGCCTCCTTCGTGCAGCCAGGGGTCTCATCCTTCGGGTAGAAGTACACGACTCGCGGGATGCCCCCCAGCCTCGACAGCCGAATCGTGCTCCCTTTCGCATCCTGAGCGGCGAAATCCGGCGCCGCCGCCCCCACGGGTAGGAGCCCGCTCCCTCCGTCCGGGCGACGCGCGGAGCACGCCACCAGCGCGAGCCCATAAAGCGCGATCCCGATCACGGCGCGCCCCACTCTCTGCGTTTTTTGCAACACCGCTGAGATAGGGTACCGAAAGGACTCGTCAACAGGCAAAATGACAGAATGGGCCGGTCTGGGGAACCGATGCTGGCGCTCCTTGGTGTAGAGTTCCAGGCCCCGTCGCTCATGGTTGCTCGAAAAAAAAAGGACGCTGACGCTCCAGACGATTCGCCCGAGTCTTCTCGGATTGTCACGCCCACGAGCGGCGGCGAGGACGATCGCTTCGATCGCCTGTTCCGGCCCAGGGCGCTCGACGACTTCGTCGGGCAGCAAAAGCATAAGGATAACCTCCGCGTCTATGTGAAGGCTGCGCGCAAGCGCGGCGAGCCGCTCGACCACATCCTCCTGAGCGGGCCACCTGGGCTGGGCAAGACGACGCTGGCGCACATCCTCGCGCACGAGCTCGGCGTGCAACTCTTCGTTACGAGCGGCCCCGCGATCGAGCACAAGGGCGCGCTCACGGGGGTGCTCACCCGCCTCGGACGGAACGACATCCTTTTCATAGACGAGATTCATCGCTTGAGCGCGCCGGTCGAAGAAACGCTGTACCCGGCGATCGAAGACTTCCGCATCGACGTCGTCACGGGCGACGGTCCGTATGCCGAGAGCATCCGCATCGACGTGAAGCCGTTCACGCTCATCGGTGCCACGACGCGTGAAGGCCTGCTCACGCAACCGATGCATGAACGGTTCGGTGTCACGATGCGACTCGACTTCTACCCCGTCGCCGATCTGGAACGCATCATCTTGCGGAATGCGGGACTGCTCGGCATTCCGTGCGCACCCGAGGGGGCCCGAGAACTCGCCGCGCGCTCGCGCGGTACGCCCCGCGTCGCGAATCGTCTGCTCCGGCGCGTGCGCGACTTCGCGGAAGTCGAGGGCGACGGCAGCATCGACTCGAAGATCGTGAAACTCACCTGCGAACGACTCGAAGTGGACGCCAGTGGACTCGACGAGATGGACCGGCGATTGCTCCGGATCCTCGTCGAGCACTATCGTGGCGGCCCGGTTGGCGTCGAGACGCTCGCGGCTGCGCTCGCCGAGCCGCGCGACACAATCGAGGACGTCTACGAACCGTATCTCTTGCAGCAAGGCTTCCTCGGCCGTACGCCGCGCGGCCGGGTCGCCAACAAGAAGGCCTACGACCACCTCGGCGTCCCATTCGAGGAGCCGGCACGGCAGGCGAAGCTCTTCTGAAATCCGTGTGATCGCCGGTGCGCCGTGCGTCGGGGCTAGCCCCTTACCGTTTACTCCGTGACGGAGAGGATGAGCGGCGCGCGGCCGAGCTGGAAGACCGAGAAGTCGTCGGTGCACGCGCAGGTGCTGCGTGGGACTCGAGCGGCGCGGGGTGATCCGTCGCGCGGCCCGCCGTCGGATTCGAGGTCGCGACATGCGTCGGCTCGGTCGACTCTGGGGCATGTCGCTCGACGGCCCCGGCTTCGCTCGAGCCGCGCGGCGCGGACGTCGTGGGTTCGTAGACGCCGCGCGGTTCAGGAGTTCCGGCGCGACGCACCATTCCCGGTTCTTCCCTGCCCGCCGCCTGGCTTCGCGCCGAAGGCTCCGCACGCTCACCCTCGACACGGCCCGGTGGCCCCCCTCGCTCGGCCGAGACGCGCTGCGCGCGCGGGGGCTCGCCACGATAGCCGCCCGCGGGGGCGCCGGGCGCGGTGCGCCACCTCGTGTTATGGGCGGGCTCCGCACGCCAAGCGCGTGGCTCGTATGCCGGTCGAGCGCGATACGCCGCCGGGGCCTCCGTTCTGCCCCCATATCCGTAGCCGTACTCGCGGCGCCCGTCCGGCGCGTTGTAATAGCCCCTGTAATAAACTGCGCGATCCCCTTCCCAGACGAACCGAGGCCCCACATAGGCGTATCCCGGCCGGGCTGGGTACCAGTAGCCGCTTACCCAGGCCCAGTCGGTCGCGTTCCAATCCCAGTAGCCCGGTGCCCATGCGTAGCCGTAGCCAGGGGTCGGCGGTTGCTGTTCCGGGATCGGGTCCGGCGGCGGCGAATTCGGATAGGCCGTACCTTCATCGGCGACGGGTGCGGCTGCGGGCGCCTCGACGGGCTGCGGTGGCGGCTGCGCGGGCTCGGTATACACGACGCATCCGGTGGCGAGCCACGCCATCGACACCAGGGACCATGAAAGACCTCGATTGATCATCTGCATCACCCGTTGAAGGTCAAGTTCGGAGCGACGAGCGCCGTTCGACCTTGCGATAGACCTACCTTGGGACCAGTAACGCTCGTATCAGCGCCGCTCGGTAGACGTCAAGGACGCCGCCTGCATTCACTGAAATGGGACCATCGACGCCCCAGGGAGACGATCCCTTGGCGGGGGATGACGCGCAGGCGTCGTCTCGACGCATTTTTGGGTACGATTCGGTACGATGAGAACCCGCGCCGTGGCCGTCGCTAGCGAGCGCAGCAACGCCGTGGGCGTAATGGAGCTCGAGTGCACGCCCCTCGGTTTGCTCATCGTGCACCACGGCGTCGGCTCATTCCACGACGGCTACGCTCCCGGCGCGGTCACGACCGGCACCCGGGTGCTGATCCCGTGGGATGCCGTCCGCGAATCGAATCTCGAGGGGGACAGGCTGTACCTCAGCGTGGACCCGGCGCTCACGCCGCATCATCACCTCGTGCTGGCGGGGTTCTCGGTTGGCGATCCGCCCAATCCGAGCGAGGTCTCCCGCCAGCGGCTCGTCGTGCGGATCGGCACGGGCGCCACGATGGCCGTCGCCGGCTTACTCGCGGCCCTGACGGTGTTTCGTGGCAGCCCGGAAATGGGGGGCGCCGCAGCCCTGTTCGTTGGCGTTCTGTCCGCGGGCACGGTGCTCGCCCTCGGCGTCGTCATGGAGCAGCGACTCGGCCTCGGGCGCGTCGATACCGACGGCGCGCGCCTCGCGTTCGCGACGGAACTGTCCGCGTTCGTGCCTAGCCTCGCGCGCTCGCTACGCCCCGACACGCCCGAACCGCTGCCGGCGGAGCCGCTCCCGCTTCCATCTTTCCAGGCGCTCCTCCCACGTTCGACCACCGCGGTGGTCATTACGATGTCGGCGGCGCTGCTCGGCGCGGTACTGACCGCGGCATGGGTATCGAGAACACCGATCCGGACGGACGACGCTCGGGCAGAGACGGAACGGGTCGCGCCCGCTGACCGGCACGCGGCGGAAACGCCCGCGGCCGCTCCGATGCCACCGACACCTGCGATATCCCCACCCACCGCGAGCGCTCTGGCTACGAGCCCCGTGGCACCGGCAGCGAGCGGCGATTCCGCGACGTTGACCGGAGCCTGTACATGCAAGCGGAGCGATTCGCTGCTGTGGCGGGCGGGCATCCCCCGCATGAGCACGGTCATCATCGACCGGCGACCCCTCGAACGTCACGGCCATACGCATCTCGAGGTCGACCTCGGCGTGGTGAACAACTGGGATCAGCCGATCCCGGAGGTCGCCCTGCTCGTGCAATTCTACGATCGCGACCCACCTCCATCGACGAAGCGGACGCCCACGTATTCACGGCCGCTCTATTTCGAAGGGCCTCTCATGCCCGGCCAGGCGATCATGTGGCACGTGGAGGCGCGCGGCGACGATTTCGACGTGACGCTCCCACCGGGACCCTTGCTGGACGCGTCCGGCGCGGATGCGGCCCCGACGAACGAGCTTGCGGAACTCCTGAAGGCCATTCACCGTCCGATCCGACTTCATGGTGCGATGATGCTCGCGTTCCTCGGAGATCCACGAGCGAAGGAAGCTACGCTCGGTCTGCGCGAGGCGCTCCGGGAAGACGAGGGACCGTTCCTCGATCGCCTCGCGTGGACTCTTTCCGACGTACGGACCTGCGCGGTAGAAGCAGCGAAGGGCGGAAATCCCCGGACCGTTCGCGCCTGCGTGTTCAACGCGGGTGGCGCGGCGCGTGACGATCTGGGACTCAAGGTGCGCGCACTCGACCGACTCGTTTCCGCGGACGCGCCGCTCGAGGCACCGCCGCTCGTCGTGGCCGAACACGCATTCCGTCTGGCGGGGCAGCTTGCTCCCGGGCAGGGTGCGCTGACCTCGATCGCCCTCGACACGACGAACGCCGATGGCCTCATGGCGCAATCCTTCGAAGCGTACGCAGATCGCCGAGACGTCGTCTTTTGATGGGCCAGCTCTGCAACGCGCCGGAGCAACGACCCGCGCCGGACATGCGACGATTACCGTCCGTAATGTGGCATAGTCGCCGGACCCGTTGCGGCGGGGATGCCCGCGATGAACAGACAGCAGCCGCGATCGACTCGCCTCCTCGATTTCCTGGCTCGAGGGATCCTGGCGCTGGCAGTCTGGGCGGGCGCCCCGCATTCCGTAGCCAGAGCCGATGATGCCGGAGCAAACTCCGCCGATGGCGGGGAAGGCGACCCCGACATCCAAGCGCTGAACGAGGAATCACAGCGGATAGAAGCGCTGCTGCGGGGGAAGCTCGATATCGCGGTCGACCCCGCGACCCTGTTCGATGTCGACCTCGATGACCCGGCAGCGGTTCGAGTGGACGCCGCTCGGCTCGGCGCCATCGTCGCCGCGGCAAACGAGACGTCCTCGGTCACCAAAGGGCGCAAGCCAAGGGTCTTCAGGACGGGTGTCGCGCGAGGTTCGTCGCCTCAGGATGCCGGAGAGCCTCGCGCGGATCCCGCTCTCTTTGCCGCACGGATCGCCCTCGACCGCACGCGTCTCGAGTTCTACGATCTCCGCGACGCGCGCCGGCGGACCCTCCTCGCCACGCATGCCGAACGTCAGCAGGCGGCGCGCCAGAAGGGCCCGGCCCTCGGTGAATCCGAAAGGCGGGCTCGCAACGCCGAAGCGCAGCGCGAGCAGGCGCTCAAAGAAGCCGAGAGCGCCAGAACCGAGGCCGAGAAGACCGTGGCCGAGGAGTACGCAAAGGTCCTCGAGGTCACGCAGAAGCAAGCCGACTTCGAGTCCAAGCTGGCCCTGGCGCGCGAAAACCTGAAGGCTCGAGCGGAAGAAGCCCTCGCGCTCGATCGTCGTGTGCGAGAGACGCTCGACGGAGCTCATTCGGACCCTTCCGTGGCGGACTCTCTGTACGACGACCTCAGGGCGTCGCTACGTGGCGCGCGCAAGGAGCTTGCCCGCGCCCTGTCGGCGACGTCACCGGACGGCCGCGCCGTCTCGGCCCCACCCGACGACCCGCTCGGCCGGCTACCAGTAGGCGTCAATCACGCGGCCTACGATCATGCGCGGGAGGCCGCGATCATCGCGGCGGGCCGTCTCTCGGAGAGCGCGATTGCGCTGAACGAGCAGCGCATCGATCAGCTCGGCGAAGAGATTCACGTCCAGAACGAGAGCAGACTTTCGCTCCTTCCGCTCTTGACCAGCTCGAAACGTGTCGCGATCACCGGCTTCGGTCCATCGGGGTTCGATCAGGCGTCGGCCGAGATCCGACAGGTGGTCCTCATCGTCCGTTACCACCTTCACAAGGCGCGAGACTGGCTCATAGCGACGTCGTCGCGCGACAAGGGGGGCTCGTCGGTCAGCGCCGCATTTCTCATCGCCAAGTGGTTGTTCGCGTCGGTCGTCTACATCTGGTGGCGGCGGCGCGCGGTGGTCGTGCTTTCGGTGTGGCGGTCGCGCGTGCAAGAGCAGGAGCGGCGCGCGAGGATGGTGGAGCCCAGCCCGCTCTACAAGGCGCTGGGCCTCGTTTTGCAGGTCCGCAAACCGCTCGAGTGGCTCGTGTTCGGCTGGGCGCTACTCGCCCTGGCGCCCGAAGACGCTGCTCAGCTCCTCGAGGTGAATCTCGGTCGGACCATCTTTATCTGGATGCTGGGCGGCGCACTCGGCGTCTCTACCATCGACGCCCTATCCGGGCGTGAGCACGATGAAGGGGAGACGGGGAATTCATCACAGATCGCGCAGCTGCGGCTCCGATCGCTGCGGCTGGTGGGGCGCACGATCGTGGCCTTCGGATTGACGCTATCGCTCACGGCTCGACTCGTCGGGCAGGGTACAATCTATAGTTGGGTTTTTTCGACGTGCTGGTTCGCTGCGGCACCGGTGTTTTTGGTCATCGTGCGATGGTGGCGCGAGGAGATCTATCGGCGCATCGGCCGCATGCGCAAGAAGCGCGCGTTCGAGCTCTGGATCGAACGAAACCAGACTGGCTCGGCGAGCTTCTTCACGGCGGCGGTCGGCGGCGCCTATCTCTTCGGCGTCGGAGCCCTTCGTGCGACGCGCACCTGGGCGAGTCGCTTCGACGTCACTCGGAGAGCGCTTGCGTACCTGTTTCTTCGCGATCTCGACCGGCTCGCGGAGGAGAACACCGCCGTTGCGTTCGAGGCTCTTCCCGAGGCTGTCTTCGCCGCCCTGGGCCCCGATGTGCCCTCGGCGGAGCTCGTGATCACGCGCTCCATCGAGGACACCGAGAATCTGCTGGAGCGCATGGCGGAGTCAGGCGGCGTCATCGCCATCGTCGGCGAACGCGGCGCCGGCAAGACGACGTTGCTTCATCGGATCGAGGAAGCGAACGCCGGCATGGTCTCCATCGAGTGTCCGTTCGGCGGCTTCGAGACTCTGGAACGCGCGCTGAACACGCGGCTCGATCTTCGCGGCGAGCGGACGCTGAGCGATGCCGTCGATACACTGAAGAGCTCGCATCACACCGGGCTGCTGATCGATGATGCCCATCGCCTGATCCACCCGGTGATGGGCGGACTCGCTGCATTCGATCGTCTCCTCGAGACCGCCCGCAGCCACGCCTCGAATTTTACCTGGGTGTTCGCGATGGATGAGGTCGTGTGGCCCTTTTTTCGACAAGCACGCGGGGTTCGGCCTCTGTTCGACGAGGTGATTCTGCTCGAGGGGTGGCCGGAAGAACACATCGCCAGGTTGATCGAAGCGAGGTGTCGTCAAGCGGACGTGAAGCCGAGCTTTCGACACGTGCTCCCGAAGATGCCTCTGGACGCGGACGAAACCGATATTGGCGAGGCGACGCGTCGAACGACCGGCAACTACCATCGGCTCCTCTGGGACTACTCCGCCGGCTGCCCGGGCGTCGCCCTTCACATGTGGCGCCAGTCGCTCGGTGTGGACGCGACGGGACAAAGCTACGTGAAGCCGTTTCGCCCTCCAGACCCGGCCGACCTCGAGCGCTTGCCCGACCCGGCCGTGTTCGTATTGCGGACAATCATTCAGCTGGAGGAGGCGACGCGCGACGAAATCGCCGCCGCGACCATGTTGCGGCTCTCGCCCATCGAGGACGCCCTCAGATACTGCACGGCCCGTGGCTACCTCGAGCGAGTCGGTGACCGGTATCACATGAGCTGGGCGTGGTTTCGGGCGGTCACGCGATTTCTCCAGAGACGGCATCTCCTGGGCCGCGTGCTCGATTAGGAAGCAAGTCGATGACACCGAGATTCCGCCACGGCAAACTCGTGCTTTTCACGCTCCTGCTCGCGTCCACGGCGTGGGCCGACGACGCACCCGACATCGGGAAGCTGGCCGGCATCGTCCGCTGGGGCGGTGTGCTCCTTTCGATGTTCGTGGTCGTCGGCAGCACGGTCGTGGTCCGGCTGATCGGGAATGTGGCGACCCGATTGACCTCGCGGTTCGCCAATCGTCGTCCCTTCATTCAGCAGACGGAATCGATCGCGCGATTCTTGATCTACATCGTCGCCGCGATCATCTGTCTCGGGCTCAGTGTGCGACTCGACCCGACGGCGGTCACCCTCATCGGCGGCAGCCTTGCGTTCGCGGTCGGCTTCGCCATGCGCGATCTGGTGGCCGCCTTCATCGCCGGGATCACGATCATGTTCGATCGGCCGTTCCAGGTCGGTGACCGTGTCATGTATGCGGGTGAGTATGGGGACATCGTGAAGATCGGCCTCCGCAGCGTGCAGATGAACACGCTCGATCACAACATCGTGACGATCCCGAACAACAAGGTGCTCACGGACGTCACCTCGAGCGGCAACTACGGGGCTCTCGACATGCAGGTGGCGATGACCTTTTACGTGGGCATCGATCAGGACCTGGAGCTAGCATCCGAGCTCGTCCGCGAGGCATGCCTCACGAGTCCTTACGTGTTCCTGGATCGGGCGGTACCAGTGCTCGCCCGACAGGTGATGCAGGAGAGCTACGTGGCCGTGGAGCTCAAGGCGCGTCCGTACGTTTTCGATTGTCGGTACGAGAAGCCGTTCGAGACCGACGTCCATCTGCGCGTCCTCAAGGCGTTTCGCGAAGCCGGGATCAAACCTCCGGCCGTTCTCGTCCGTCGCACCGACGGCGAGCGTGACCCGGCAGAGAGCCCGGCGTCCCCCTGATTTCGGACGCGGCGACGACCGATGGCATTGCGGGACGCGCCTTCGAGGCTTACGCCGACGGAACGTTGCCCTCCGAACGGCCGACTCTCGCGAAAGAGCACCAATGACGCTCGCCGGGCTCCTCGCTCGTTACGGGTACCTCGCGGTGCTCGGCGGTTCGTTCCTCGAAGGAGAAACCATCGTGCTGATGGGCGGGTTCTCGGCGCACGGAGGCTACCTCGGGCTCCCGGGCGTCATCGCGGCGGCGTTCGTCGGAAGCCTCGTGGGCGACCAACTCGCCTACTTCCTGGGCCGAGAATACGGCGACCGCTTGCTCGCGCGACGACCGAAGTGGCGCCCCACGATCGAGCTGGTCCGCGACCGACTTCATCGACATAGCACGTGGCTGCTCGTCGGCTTTCGTTTCCTGTACGGGTTGCGGAACGCCGTGCCGTTCGCCGCGGGAATGACCGGCATCGCACCGCGCAAATTCGCGCCGCTGAACATTCTCGGCGCGGCGCTCTGGGCCCCGTCGATCACCTTGCTCGGATACGCCTTCGGAAGCGCCTTCGAGGCGTTCCTCGACCGCGCACGGCACCTCGAAGTGCGAGCGTTCCTGAGCCTGACGCTCGTGGGGGTCGTATTGTTCACGTGGCGTCGGGTTCAGCGAGCGCACGCGTTGCGCAGGGCCCGGCTCAAGAATGAATGACGATCGGCGTTCCGCGTTCTTTGTTGATCACGCCGTGCCATCCGCCCGGAACCTGTGGATCGGTCCACTCGAAGAGCCACGCGGCGTCGCGCGGAGACAGGTTGATGCACCCATGGCTCCGGACCTTGCCGAACTGGTCGTGCCAGTAAGCGCCGTGAAGCGCGTATCCCTTGTGGAAATACTGCACGAACGGCACGTCTCGAAGACTGTATGAGTCGCTCACGTCGTCATCCGCGTCCATCGTCGCGGAGACGTGCTTCGTGTGGATCATGAAGGTGCCCCGGACGGTCGCCGGCGCCTTGTCTGGGTCTGCCAGGCCGGCGATTCCCGTGCTCACGAGCGTCACGTACACGGCCTTCGTGCCCTCGTAACCGACGAGGCTCTGATCGCGGATCGACACGTCGATCCACTTTCGGTCCCCTTCAGCGACGCTCGGGTATGACTTCCGCTTTTCGATGATGAGCGCGCTCGATGCTGGCACGAAAACGTCGGGGGCACCGCCCTCGCCCGGCTTGCCCTCCCAGAAGCGCACTCCCTGGTATTCGACAGTTCGCCCGGTCAGCTTGATCGCCTCCCTGAAGTCGAAAGTCCCTGCCGGCTTCAGTTGCCCTGGGTGTATTTCCTGGTAACGGAACGCAGCACGCTTCGTGACGATGGCGACCGGCAGATCTTCGTCCGCCGCCAGCGCTACGCCGTGAAAGGCGCTCGGGCGCACGATTCTCGTGCGATCCATCGGGATGAGGTCGAGCTCCGTCGTGAGCCCGAATGCCCGCTTGTGCCACTCGAAGATACGCTCCAGCGCGAAGCCGGCGTCCGGATCCGACTGTCCCGCCTGCACCGATCTGTGGAGCCCCTTTTCTGTTCCATATGGCTTGATCAAAGACTGACCGTTCGCACGCGGGACGAACGCCGGCGGGTCGCCCAGATCGCCGACGAGCGCCGAGAGTCCCTCGGTCCGGTACTCGTTCATCCATTCGGCGGCGCGCTCGGCATAAGCGGAACCCTCGACGGTCGTCATCTCCGCGTCGGTCGGCAGGCGAAAATAGAAGTGCGGGCCCGGACTCTTCGCCATCGCGTAGACGTACGGCAGAGCGTCGCCACGCTTCGGCGGCACGTCGGACTCGACGACGACCGGATTCGACGGATCGAGCGTCGCGCCCCGTCCGACGCAGACGAACCCGCGCGGGTTGATGCGATACCAGCCGCCCGGGCATCCCTCGTTTCGAATCTCCGGGCCGCGGCGAGGCACGATCGCCCCCGCCCGCAGATAGCCGAAGCGGGTGCGCTTCGGTCCCGTGTCGGAGTAGACCCAGGTACGCCAGGCGATGCTCGCGATGTTCTCGCCGGTGGGTGAAAAGGGCAGGTTGTCCAACTCGGTGCCGAGCGCCGCAACCCGCTGAGCACCGACCTTGCTTTCGACCCTGGCGTCCGGTGCACCTCCCAGCACATTTGCCGAGGTGCCCACCCCCGCCGCGCTCCCGGGCGGGGCGCTCGACGAACACGCGACGACGAGCGCTCCCAGGGCCAAGATCGAGCCGCGCATCGCTTCGGCGCGACCGTTAACACGTTTCGGCGCTAGAAATGGGGGCAGACTATGCTCGCGCTCATGCGAATCCCCTCCGCCGCGTGGCGACTCGTTCGCGAGGCCTCCCGGCATTTACTCCGGCGCCCCGTGATCGGCATTGCAGCCGCGGCGCGCACCAAGGACGGACGCTGGCTCCTGATCCGGCGGGGGGACACGGGAGAATGGGCTCTACCGGGCGGCACCCTCGAGTGGGGGGAAACGCTGCGCAACGGCATCGTTCGGGAAATCATCGAAGAGACGGGAGCCCGCGTCGCCGCGCTCGGGGGCCTCAGCGGCGTTTATTCCCGAAGCGATCGCGACGTCCGCTTCCACGCCGTGACGGTCGTCGTCCACGCGGAGGTCACCGAACCTACCGCGCCCCCGTCGAAATCCCATGGAAATCCTCGATGTTCAGCTCTTCGCAGACGATGCCCTGCCCCCGAACCTCGGGATGGGGATGACCGACATGCTCGAAAACGCACGTCGCGGAGGCGTCTCTTGGGAATGATCGGCCACCACTCGTACGTTGCAGGCTCGCCCATGAAGCTCCTAGCAAAGGTCTCGATCGCCGTCTCGCTTTCCACGTCTGGGTGCGGGCTATTCGGGGGACTCCGGGTCGACTCCGTCGCAACGTCGATTCAGAAGCCGAGCAACGTCGCGTTCTACGTGTCCGTACGCCACGGGGACCACGCTGCGCTGGGCCTCTTCGAGAAGAATTTCCTCATCTCGGAGGACGGGAAGGACCTGTCGACGGAGGAGACGCGCCAGACCTTGCTCCCTCGCGACATGGCAGCCGTGCACCGCGCGCTTCTGCTCGTCGACATGAGCGGCCCGATTGCCGACGGCGACACGCGACAGCGCATCGCCGAGGCCGTCGCGCGATTCGTTTCTCGCGCGCACGTGGCCGAGCCCGTGACGGTGTACGCGTTCGACGGAGGGGCGGCACTGCATCTCGTCGGCGAGTATCCGCAGGGAACGGAGGAGATCACCGACGTCCCGGCGCTCGCGACATACTCGCCCTCCGATCCCTCGAGCAATCTCGACGGCGCGGTCATCGAGGCGATGACACAACTCGACGCGCGGTTGATGATGGCCGAGAAGCCCGTGCGAGTCGGCTCGCTCATCGTGTTCGCGCGGGGACCCGATCTTGCCGGACGCGTGCCGGAGAGCAAAATGCGGGATGCGCTCGACGAGTCAAAGGCACTCGTCTTCGCGATCTCGATCAAGGACACACCTGGCTTCCGGGCGAGCCGGATCGGCCGCGACGGCGCGTTCGAAGCGGAGTCGAGCGAGTCAATCCTCCACGCGTTCGACAATGCAGGCGGACGGGTCGCCGAAGCTGTCGGACGTTATTACCTGCTCTCGTATTGCACGCCTGCCCGCGCCGGCATGCGGCACGTCCGTATCGAGGTCGTGACGAACGACGACGAGGGCAAGCAGATCAGCGGCACTATGTCAGCGGACTTCGACGCCTCGGGATTCACGTCCGGCTGCGACCCCACGCAGCGCCCGAGATTCGTCGTGCAACCGGATCCCGAAGCACACGACAGAGGTGCTTCACGTGCCACGCAACCCGAGGACAGGACCCGGAAGCCCTCCGCACCGAAGTCCGCGACACCGGCGCCGGACGACGGCGATGGCGTCGTGCCCCCACCCTCCAAACCCGGCTATGCGCAGTGACCGAGCCGACCGGCGCGCTCGTCGAGCTCGTCGATGACGAACGCATCGTCGAGCGGGGGGCGATGCGAACGACGTGGTTCGTTCGACAGGGAGAGTCCTGGACCCGGGCCGCGGAATGGCCCGGCGCGGCGACCGAGCGCCGGGATACCGGGCCGGGAACCGTCTGGGAGCGTGCCACTCGGGTTACCCTGCCGGCAGGAACGAAGCTCATGCGCGTCGAGACGCGTCCGCGCAAAGAGACCAGCCGGGACCCACTTTCATATCTGACGAGCGAGATCCGGCGGCCTCCTCGCGCGACCCGCCGAACCTACTTTCGAGTCGGACCAGGTGGACGCCTCCATGCGCTCGCGCGAGACTGAGCGCCGACTGTTGCCGAATCGCGATCGTTCATCTACGTTTCGCGGGAGGCCGCGTGACCGCGGATCGATCAGAGGAAAAGCACCTTGGCGATTGAAGTGGAGTCTCTGAAATCCGAGCGGGAGCGACTGAAAGGTCAGCTTCGTGAACTCGAGGCCGAACAACGCAAGGCCGAGGCGGACTTGAAGGTTCTCCGGCAGAAGGAAATCCGCGGGAAGCGAGAGCTGGAGGCACTCTCCACTCTCATCGAGCTCCACGAGGCCAAGGTCGAGCACGTGGAGACGCCGGCGACCGGCTGAGGCATCACAGCTTCGTCTTCCCGAGCGACAGAATCCGCTTGAAGTGGGCTGCGGATGCGGGAACGACCGACAGCCGAGATTTCTTCAGCAGCGCGAAATCGGCGAGCGCGGCATCGGTCTTCATCTCCGCGAGCGAGACCGGCCGGGTCAGGGCCTTCACCGGTTCGAGGTCCACGGACGACCAATCCCCGTTCTTGGCGGTCCGATCGGGATAGGCCTCCCGGACGACCCGGGCGACGCCCACTACGGCCTTGTCCTCGTTCGAATGGTAGTAAAGGACGAGATCTCCGGTCTTCATTGAGCGCAAATTATTGCGTGCCTCGAAATTTCGGACCCCGTCCCACCCCGTGCGGCCGTCGGCGACGAAACGATCCCACGAGTAAACACTGGGCTCGCTCTTCGCCAAAAAATACTGCGTCATCCGGATAGCCTGGGTTCGTAGCTCGCTTGCCTGCCGGGGTGAACCCGTCTCGTGTTGGGTGGACGGGCGACGCGGGTTATGCTCAGAAACGCTAGCTTGGGATGCTTTCTCGCGATCCCCGGAGGTTTGGATGCTTCGGCTCAGAGCAATCGGCAGCCTCGGTTCTGCACTGATCTTGTCGGCGGCCGCGGCAGGGTGCAGCAGCCCGGCGTCGACCCCCAGTTCGCAAGACTCCGGCGTTTCGGACGCGTCCATCGCCGCTGGCGGGGCGAGTGCCGACGCGGCCGTCGTCGACGCGGGACCGCCAAGCCTCTGTGGCAACGGGCGGCTCGATCCCGGCGAGCAGTGCGACGACGGTAACGAGAAGAACAAGGACGGCTGTGACGACACGTGTGTCTTCTCGTGCGTCCACGGCGTGAGCGACGACGTGTGCAGCGACGGGAACTATTGCAACGGCCCCGAGGTCTGTAACGCGGACCACACCTGCGGCCCCTCGACGGGACCCCTCGCCGACGGCACGATCTGCGGCCAGGCCAACAAGTGTCAGGCCGGCGTGTGCCAGACCGCCGCGGCCGATTGCGGGGATTCCCTGGTCGAGCCCCCGGAGGAATGTGACAACGGCAGCGCGGGCGATTCCGCGGGCTGCGTCGCCTGCCGCTTCACGTGCGTATCATCGGACCCCACACGTAACTGCATTCCCGCGGATTCGTGCGCCGGCAAGGGATCGTGCGACGACGGCACTCACGTGTGCACGCCGGGAACGCCCCTGAAGGACCTGACGCCGTGCGGCTCGGGAGAAGCGTGCATATCGGGAGCGTGCACGAGCCACTACTGCTCGAACGGACAAGTCGACCCAGGCGAGGAATGTGATGACGGCAATCTCGTCGCTGGCGACGGCTGCGAACCCGATTGCAAGTTCACGTGCCTGGCGTCCGACACCACGCGAAACTGCCACTCTTCCAACACGTGCATCAACTCGGGGCTGTGTAGCTCGAGCACGCATCTGTGCTCTCCGCTCCTGCCCAAAACCGCAGGCACGGCGTGCGGCACCAAGGACGACTGCGTCGCGGGCAACTGCGTCCAGCCAATCTGTGGGGACGGAATCGTCGCTCAAGGGATCGAGGAGTGCGACGACGGCAACTCCGTCGACGGCGACGGCTGCGATACCAACTGCACCTTCAGCTGCCACGCAGCCACGGCCGCGACCGACTGCGCGGCGAAGACGCCGAGCTGCCGGAGCGCGACGTGCTCCGCCGGGCACGTGTGCTCGAGCGTCGCGGATAACGCCAACACCGCGGCTTGCACATTTGGAGCGATGGGGTCTACCACGACGAGCACGTGCGCCGGCGGGAACTGCGGGACGTGCGGCAACGGCACCGTCGACACCGGAGAGCAATGCGACGACGGCAACGCCGTCTCCGGTGACGGCTGCGAGCCGAACTGCACCTTCTCTTGCACGGCCAGCGCCAGCTGCGACGACGGGGATCCTTGCAACGGAGCGGAGACCTGCAACACGACGACGCACCAGTGCGCGCTGGGGACGAGCGAGGCAACGGGGACGACCTGCGGGACCGGTAAGGTCTGCATCGACGCTTCGTGCCGGCCGAGCATCTGCGGGGACGGCTACACGGACGCCACAAAGAACGAAACGTGTGATCCACCGAACACCGTCGGCTGTGACGCCTCCTGCAAGGCCCTCACCCTTTGCGACATCAGCGGCGACTGGGCCCTCAAGGTGACCGAGTCCGTCAGCTGGGGAGACGGCCAGGTGCTGCTCCAGGCCACCGGCCAGATCTATCAGTGGGCGAAGCTCAGCATCACGCAGACTGGCACGGCCTTCACGGCCACCCTGCGCGCCTGCGGCCTCACGATCCCCGACTTTCACACGTCCGTCGCGCTCGGCGACGAGTGGTACGGCACGGCATTCCCGAACGCCATGTTCGATAAATCCACGATGCCGACGTTCTCGCTCACAGGCTCACTCAGCAACGTCGCGCCGGGAGCCGACGTCGAGATCCGGCAATCCGCGGTTCTGCTCGGACTCACGATCCCGACGACGGAGGCCGCCTCCGTGCTGTGGCCCGACGACCCGGCGGATCTGCTCCCGGCCAACGGTTTCACCATCGTCGACCAGGACAGTGACGGCAATCCGGGGATCACCGCTCTCGCCAAGACGGGAACGATCCCTGCGGGGTCCCCCGGCGCGGGAGCGACGTACCGGGATCCGATCGAGGATCTCTCGAACGGGCTCGATGACCCCGGGCGCGCGAATGAGCTCTACCTGGTCATCCGGCAAATAACGTCCCAGTCCGGCACGCTGAACTCGTGCACGTCGATGAGCGGCACCTCGACGGCGTCGATCGACAACCACATCATCGGGTGCCAGGTGGACGGCGGCGGCACCTGCTCCCTTGCGCTGCTCGACGGCGCGAGGCCGCTGTACACGGTCAGCCAGGCATTGTTCAGCGCGAGCAAGGTGACGACCGGCGCGGCCTGCGCCGCGGTGAGGGCGGCGCAGCCATGAGACTCGAACTGACCCTCTCGGCTGGGATGGCGGCGCGCCGCGCGCCTCATGTTATGTTTCAGGTCGTGCTTCGATCGGCCCTGTTCGCCCTTCCCTTTCTCGGCCTGTCGCTCTCCCTCGTCGGATGCGACGTCTATAATTCGTCGCTCCTGACGTCAAAGCCTGGCACCGGCGGTGCCGCGGGCTCGACCGGCGGCGTCTCGAACGAAGCTGGCCCGGTGTGCGACCACATCACGTATCCGCCGAAGGTGAATGCCTCCGGAGATTCCGGAACCGGCGGGGATATCGAGATCGTCACGGTGCAGAGCAACGTCGATCTCGGAGACAGCACTCCCAACCCGACGGTGGAACCCACCGCGTACCGAACCATCGGGTTCGATCTCGACGACACGTGCACCACGGCCGCAAACCCGAAAGCCGGGCAGTGCGTCGTGACCGGACCCGGCGTCATTGATGGCCCCGAAGGGCAGGACAACGCGCTCGGCGCGATCACGCAATTCGTCCGGGACCGGATCACGACATTCAGCTCGGCGCTCTACACGGAGCAGCTTCACGATCAGGGCTCGGCGAACGCCATCGTCCATATCAGCGGGTACAACGGCCAGGCGAATGACGATCAGGTTCGGGCCGAGGTCATGGTGACGGCGCCCTTCGACGCGTTCAACCCGGGCTCGAAGCCGAAATGGGACGGTACCGACGTCTGGCCGATCGCATCCGACTCGGTGCTCAACAAGAACCGGGCAACCCCGCTCTTCGTCGACACGAACGCATACGTCACTAACTACCACGTCGTCGTCAGCCTCAAGCAGGCGTCGCTGCGGCTCCTCGTGGCGCTCGAGGGCAACCAGAATCCCGTCAACCTCTCGCTGAACCTCTGGGGCGCTTTCACGGTCTGCACACTGGTCCCCTCCACCGTCGGCCACTGGGGCTGGACCGCGCAGGACTGCACGCTCGCCGGCCGCTGGCAGGCTGATGATCTGGTGCACCAGCTCTCCCATTTCCCCGATCCTCTATCGCCCGCGACCGCGCCCACGCCGCTCTGCGACAAGCCCGGCTCGTATCCTGCATTCAAGGACGCGATCTGCAGTCTGATGGACGTCTACACGTTCGGCGTCCCCGGGCCCGGGATCCCGTGCGATGCGCTCTCCGTCGGGGTGAAGTTCGACATGGCGCCGGCAAATCTCGGCGACGTGTACGACGTGAGCCCCGTCGGCGAACTGTGCCCGCCGGGCGAACAGCCCAGCCAGGACTCGTGCGAGGGCTCTCCCGACGCCGGCAGTGGCGGCGCGACCGGCTCCGGCGGCGCGACCGGCTCCGGCGGCGCGAGCGGCTCCGGCGGCGCGAGCGGGGGAACCGGAGGAACCCGGGAGCGCGACGCTAGCACGACGCATGACGCCGGCTCGCACGACGCGAGCGTGACGGACGCTTCGAAAGACGCTAGCCGCGAGTGAGTCCGACCGCCGCAGCGACGTCGTCTCGATAGGCGCTCCACGCAGCGAGCGCGCTCTCCATCACTTCGAGCACGCCTGGTCGCGCCTCGTCGGAGACGTGGTCCAGCAGAATACGCCATGCCGCTTGCCGATGATGCCCCTCGACACTCCTGTGAGCCTTCGTCAGGGCGAGCGACTCGAGCGGCAACCCATAGTGGACGACGAGCGGATGCCGTTCGAGCGGCGCGACCGGGCGCTTCGCGGCGTGCACGTCGACCTCCCCGCGCTCGTACTCCGTGCCTTCGACGAAGATCGTCGTGACGGCGGCCGCCGCTTCCCAGCCATGCCGCTCCGTCGACTCATCCAGCACCGCGCGATACGCCCTCGCCCCGGGCAGCAACTCGACGCGGTCGAATCGCGACAGATCCATACCGAGTCCGCGCGGGTACTCGAGGAACAGCTCCGGATGCGGCCGCTTCGCGACGAGCCCGCCCGTCTCTTCCTCGTACAGATTCTCGGCGAGCTCGCGTCGCACCGCGGGGATGGGACAGGCCACGTAGGCCCGTCCGACCATGACCGGAAAGTCCCGCACGTAGGTCGCGTACTCTTGCTCGAAGTGAACGTTGAGTTTTGCCCTGGGAACCGTACCGTCGCCGAAGGAACGCCACGCCCAGTGCGTTTTTCGTTCCATGACTCGGAGCAGCCGCTCCTGAAAATCGTCGCGCGTCATGCGTGCTCGATTGGACCACGCGCAACGCTTTTCGGACAATTCCCGGGAGGGACCGCGGCTCGCTCAGCCCGCCTTGGCGGCCCGGAATCCGCTCTGCCTCGGGGTCACCTCGGATTTCGGCAGCAGCTCCAGGTGAACCCGGTCGCCCCCCGCTTGCTTTGCCCGATAGGCACCCTCATCCGCCGCGGAAAGCAACATCGTCAGACTGTCTTCGGGCTGCGCGATCGCGAGCCCGAGGCTGGCGGTCACCGGGCGTCGCGGATCGGCCTCCGTGCCGACCTGATGGACCGTCCGCACGAGACGCTCCGCGACGACCAGCGCCTGCTCGGTATCCGTATCCGGAAGCAGCGCCACGAACTCGTCCCCGCCAAAGCGGCCGACCACGTCGATGGCGCGCGTACACTCCTGAATCGCAACGGCGATGCGACGCAAGAGCTCATCTCCGGCTAGGTGACCCTGTTCGTCATTGACGTGCTTGAAGCGGTCGAGATCCATCATGAGGATGGCCATCGGGTGACCGCGGTGCATGCGGAGCAACTCTTCTTCCGCGCGCCGGACGAAGTAGCGGCGGTTGTAGAGCTGCGTCAGCGGATCTCTCTGACTCAGATGCTCGAGTTGCGCGTTCGCGTCCCGGAACTGTTGCTCACGGAACCGGAGCGCGCGCGCGATCCGAATCGGAGACCCACGTCGAGACCGAGACGAGCGTCGCGACGACGACAGCGGCGCGCAAGGCGCTGGCGACCGAGGGAACGAAGCTCGTGAACTCGGGCACGTCCGGCGCGTAAGGCAACCAGCGAAGCGCCTCGGCGCAGGAAACCGCGGTGTACGCGACGACCCCGAGAGCCCCGAGCACGCGCGCGGCCCAGGGCGCCACGACGAGCGCGTTGAACATCGCGGCGAGGACGTACGACGCGACGAGTGGCGTCGACTGCGTGCCGAGCCGATGCACGAGGAAGGTGATGAACGCGACGTCCATGCTGCCGCCCAAGAGCACCCGCGCGACGCCGCCGAATCGCCTCTGGATCGCGATCTGGAAACCGACGGCGCACGCGGCGTAAGCAACCAGCACCCACTCGAACCGGAGCAGTGGGGGCGCAAACAGGGGGAGCGCGACGGCGGAGAAGAGCCCGAGAGCGACGCGTACTGACGATGCGCGCAGGCTGTCTTCCTGATTTTCCGCGAACCCGATGGTAACCATGGAGTCCCGCGGCGCCGTCTTCGAACCCGGCAGGCCGCTCCGTGTTCGTTTCAATAGCAGCATGTACCGCTTCTGGCCCAGCGCGCAATTCCCCTGCCTGGCGGTTTTTTTGCCACAGGCATGTATGGAAACCAGCGCCAGCGACTCACCTTCCCCGTCACCACCATACGGGACAAGCTATCAACTCTTTCGCGTCACCCGTTCGACGCCAGGGAGAAACGAGCGCGGTACTGACGATACCGTGATCACGGGCACTGGCCGACCGGGTCACGCCTCGCCGACAGGAATCGCGCGCTCGAGTGATCGAGACTCGGGGCGACGCACGGGCACGCACGGGGCGAAGCAATCTCGACGCGCATAAAGTGACCACCTCGGTAGTCACTTTCACGCCCAAGGCACGCCCGCAGGATGCGCCGGAGTTCCGCTTCCGGCTACGACCCGGGACGCGAGGTCAGCACACGAGCCCGAGCCCTGCGGACGGCGAACCTCTTGCGACAGCGCCGCGCGCGTGTCACCTTCCCGCGCTGCCGCCCCCGTAGCTCAGTTGGATAGAGCAGGGCTTTCCTAAAGCCAAGGTCGCAAGTTCGACTCTTGCCGGGGGCGCCCGGAGAAATGGCGAGCGGCCAGTGAGTCCACTCGTCGCGCTCGCAATGACGTACCCGCGGTGGCCCGGCCTCGACGCCAATGGTACCGCTTCGTCATGACTGCACGTCTTCTCATGATGTCGGGCTTCGGACTCGTCGCGTGTGCCTGCGCGCTCTCGGGTTGTTATGCCGAAGCGGACGGTACCATCCCGCCGCCGGAGTACGCCTATGGCTATGCGCCGGTGTACGATAACGGTTACGTCGTCTACTACGACGATGTGGGTCGGCCCTTCTATTATGGGGACCACGGTGCCGTCTGGGTGTTCCCGAACGATCCGCTGTACCCGGGGCTCGTCGCGCACTGGCACACGTTCGGACCCGCGTATCACCGCTGGTACGCACACGGCGGCGACCGCTTCAGGGCGTATCACTTTCACGGTCACCGGCGCTGACATACTCAGCCGGGTCTGCCCGCAGCGCCCACCTAAAACCAGAGCATCATCACGACAGCCACCGTGACGGCGCCGACCAGGATTTGCATGGGTACGCCAAACCGGAGAAAGTCCGTGAAGCGGTAGTGCCCTGGCCCGTACACCATGAGATTGGTCTGATAGCCGATGGGCGTCGAAAAACTCGCGGAGGCCGCCATCATAAGGACGAGGAGCAGCGGCTTCGCCGGGAGCGACGCGACCCGGGCCGTTTCCAGGCAGAGCGGGAACATCAGTGCTGCGGCCGAGTTGTTCGTGATGAGCTCGGTGAGCAACGCCGTGGAGAGGTAGACGCCCGCGACGATTGCCGCCGTCCCGAAGTGACCGGCGAAACCGACGAGCCCCATCGCGAACGTGGAAGCGACGCCGGTCTTGTCGAGCGCGGTGCCCAGGGCGAACGACCCGGCGATCGTGAGGAGTACCCTCGGTTCGATGGCCTCAAGGGCGTCGGCCGCGGTCAGACAGCCGAACAGCAAGACCAGGAACGCCGCGAGGAAGCTCGCCGTCACGATGGGCATGAAGCCGAGCGCGTTCACCAGGATCATGCCGACGGCCACCGCCGACGCGATCCAGGCACGGTCATAGCGGGGAGCGGCGCTGTGCGCGACCTCGCGAAAAAGCGCGAAGTCCTTGTCATGCCTGTTGCGGATCGAGAAGGACGGGTGCGCCTCGACGAGCAGCACGTCACCGGGTCTGAGGACGATGTCGCCCACCTTGGAACGGAGGCGCTCCCCGCCGCGGTGCACCGCGATCACCGCGGCATCGTACTTGGTGCGAAAGCGTATTTCGCGGATCGTCATGCCAGAGAACGTGGAGCGCGCGGAAACGACGGCCTCGACGAGCTGTCGATCCGGGCGCGGCGCCAGCAGCTTGTCGAGCTGGTCCGTCGCGGGAACGAGGCCGCGGATCCGGAGCAAATCGACGACGCTCTCGATCACGCCCGCGAACAGGAGCTGATCGCCTTCGAGGAGCCGGGTCTTCGGATCCACGGCGGGCAGGACCTCGTCGTTGCGGTGGATCTCGACCAGGAAGAGGCCGGGCAGATGGCGGAGTCCGGCAGACTCGATGGATTTCCCGACGATGGACGACCCACCCTCGACCCGGGTAGCCACCATGTACTCGCGGGCGCCCGGACTCCCCTCCTCGACGACTCCCCGAGACGGCAACAGCCAGCGCGAGGCAGCGAACACGTAGAGGAAGCCGACGACGGTGATCGACAGACCGAGCTTCAGCGGATCGAACAGGGAGAAGGCGATCGGCGGATTCGCGTGCGCCGCGAGGCCGCTCACGACGAGGTTGGTGCTGGTCCCGATGAGCGTGCAGGCGCCGCTCAACACCGCCGCGTAGGAGAGCGGGATCATCAGCTTGGAAGGCGGCACGCGGATCTGTTTTGCCCAGTCGGACACGATGGGCACCATGAGCGCGACGAGCGGCGTGTTGTTGACGAACGCCGACACGCCCGCCACCGGAAACATCAACCGCATCTGCGCGGCGAGCACGGTCTTCGGTCGCCCCAGGAGCGACCGCACCACGGCGTCGAGCGCGCCGGTCTCGCGCAGCGCCGCCGTCACGACGAAGAGCGCCGCCACCGTGAGCATGCCTTCGTTCGAGAACCCCGAGAGCGCCTCCTCGGGTGTCAGGATCCGAACGCCCATGAGCAGCGTGATGGCCGCGAGCAGCGTGAGGTCCGACGGCCGCCCGCGCACCATCGCGGCGACCGCGCCTGCGACCACGGCGAGGACCAGCCAGGCTTGGAGGGTCATGAGGGCCGGACGCTATATTCAGTGCCATCGGGCGGCGAGCCGAACGACACGTCAATGCGTCCTGAGCTCAGGTTCTTTCGGGACAAACACGGCCCCGGGAGCACTCGAGCGCCTCCCGACGGCTCATCGTGAACCACCGGGGGCACTGCACCGCTCCCGCTGGGTCGTCTGCTCCCGAAGCTACGAACTCTGGCCCATCACCCTGGCGCCGAGCAGAGTGGCCTGGTGGAACAGATCGCGCGCGAAGCGCACCTTCGGCGAGAGTGCGTTGCGATCGACCGGATGCAGGAAGTCGACCAGGAAGGTGTGCTGGCGCTCGGTCAATCCGTAGACGCCCTCGACACTCTCGCCCTCGGCCAGACCTTCTTCGTCCGCCATGCGGCGCGTCACTTGCCTGTGGAGGCGCGCGACGGTCACGCCGAGCTCGCGGTGATTGATGCCGAGGGCGACGAGGTGCGGATCGAGCATCTCCCCGCCGGCCACGGTCAGGAAAAACAGCTCGAGATTGAACCGCCAGTTGCGCACGCGTTCTAGCGCGGTGGTCTTGCCGAGGAGCCTCGGCAGGTAGAGGACGCCTAGGGCGACGTGGCGCGACTCGTCGCGCTCGATGTACGTGAGCAGGTCCGTGAGCACGGGTTCGAGCTCGGCCGCCGCGACGCGCTTGAAGATGGCGAGCGCCATGTTCTCCACCGTGAGCTGCATCCCGTAGAGCTTCTCGATGATGGAGGGAGCGCCGAGGATCTTCCGCAAGAGGCGCTCGCCGTACGGGTTGATGTGGGGGAGTTCGATGTGCGCGCGACGGAAGTATTCGCGCAGCACCGTGAAGTGACGGGCCTCGTCGAAGACCTGACCGGTCGCCGCCATCTTCGCGTCGACGTCGGGGAGCTCACGCGCGAGATCCGCAGCGATGTTCCACGCGGCAAGCTCGCCCCAGAGCAGCACCGAGAACAGGTGACCGAGCGCTTCGCGCCGCTCCTCGGGCACGTGGATTCCGCCGTGCTTCGTCTCGAGCTCATCGAGCACCACACGAGGATCCCAGGAGTGCTCGCGGGTGTTGTGGTAGAGGCGCTCGATCCGCTCGGTCTTCTCGGTGGCGCGCCCCGCCCAAAGGTCGAGGAGCTCGTACGGGGGAAACGCTTCTGTCCGGGCGTGGTCGAGCATGAAGTCTCCGAGGGTGAACTCACAGCCTACACCCTGCCCGTCGTTCGTGGAGAGGGCGCGTCGTTGACGGCCGCACGGAAAGCGCGGGATATTCATGGAATGCTGGGACTATCACGCGCTCCGCGCTCGGCCGTCGTAGTCGTCGCTGCCCTGGGCTGTGCGAGCTGCACGAGGAAGTCGGGACTGCACCCACATCCGTCGATGACGGACGCCGGCGCCGAGTCCGGAGCCGACGTCGCAGCGCCACGACTTCCGTCGGACTGCGACCCGCTAGTCCCGACTTATTGCGGCTTTCCGTTTCCGTCCAACGTCTGGCTCGTCGATGACCCGTCCACGCCGACAGGCAAGCACGTGGCGTTCGGCGCGACGACGCTCCCGTTCTCGTCCACGGCAAACGTGCAGACCGATCCGACCGTCTGGACGCAGTCCGACGGCTTCTCGCCGGGGGTCGCTCTCCTGACGCACATGCCCGGCGCGACCGTCACGGGTTTACCCACGCCGGACACGCTCGACGCCTCGCTCGACCCGGATTGCCCGACGGTCCTCATCGAGGCCGACACAGGCGTCCGCGTGCCGCACTTCAGCGAGCTCGACGAGTCGACGACGCAAGACGACCACCGTGCGTTCATCATCCGTCCCGTCACACGCTTGAAGGACGCGACGCGCTACATCGTTGCCATCCGCAACGTGGTGGACGCGAGCGGGACGCCAATTCCGCCAGTCGCCAGCTTCCAGACGCTCCGTGATGGAACGCCGAGCGACGACCCGTCGGTCGCGATGCGGCGCCCGCTCTACGCCGACATCTTCGCGAAGCTCGCCGCCGCTCACGTGCCGAAGGACAACCTCCAGATTGCGTGGGACTTCTCGACGGCAAGCGACACGAACAACTCGGGCCACCTCGTGAAGATGCGGGACGAAGCGCTCGCACAGGTGGGAACCGACGGTCCCGCTTACACGATCACAACCGTGACCCCGAACCCCGACGCGGACACCGCCGTCGAGATCGACGGCAACATGACCGTCCCGCTCTACCTGACGGGCCCCGACGCGGGCGCGACGATGACGCTCGATTCGAACGACATGCCGGAGCAAAACGGCACCGCGACGTACCCGTTCCTCGTGCTGATTCCGAACAGCGCGACGAAGGGCACCCCGGGGTATCCGATGCAGTTCGGGCACGGTCTCCTCGGGGATCGAACCCAGGCACGCAGCTTCTCCAGGTTCGCCGATCAGCTCGACTTCGTCGTCGTCGCGACGGATTGGATCGGCCTCGCGTCGAGCGATCTCCTCAACGTGGGCCAGGTCCTGTCGAACGGCGACGCGAGCCAGTTTCGCACGGTCGCCGACCGTCTCCAGCAGGGCGTGCTGAACGCGCTCCTCGCGATGAGGATGGTCACCGGCAAGTTCGCGAGCGATCCCGCGGTGCAGTTCAACGGCAAGAGCGCCATCGATCCGTCGAAGCGCTTCTACTTCGGCGGGAGTGAAGGCGGCATCATGGGAGCCACTTACATGGCGCTCTCGACAGACGTGACCCGCGGCGTGCTCGATAACCTGGGCCAACCTTACAGCCTCCTCTTGAATCGCAGTGTCGACTTCGCACCGTACCTGAGTCTTCTGCAGAACACCTATCCGAACGCCCTCGACATCCAGCTGGGGATCGGGCTGGACCAGATGTTGTGGGACAGGTCCGAGCCGAGCGGCTTTTCGACACACATCACGTCGAACCTCTTTCCCGGAACTCCGGCCCACAGCGTCCTGATGCAGGTGAGCATCGGTGATCACCAGGTGACGACGCTCGGGGCCCACATCCTCGCGCGGGCCGCGGGTGCGGTGACCCTGACGCCCGCGAACCGCCCCATCTACGACATCTCGGAGGTCTCGCCGCCATACACGGGCCCCGCGACGCTCGTCGAATACGACTTCGGGCTTCCCCCGGTGCCGCTCACGAATATCCCCATGACGCAGGGCAACGACCCCCACGGCGAGCTCGCCGACACTCCGGGCGCGATCAGCCAGGCACAACACTTCCTGCAAACGGGTGAAGTGCAGAACTTCTGCGACGGCGGTCCGTGCAACCTGGAGACGGACGGGTTCACGGGGAATTAACGCAGAAGCAGCGAGCTTCTCGGTCTCGACGGTCGCGACCTGAACGCAACCGAGAGGGTCTCCACGCCCTCGAACATCCCGTCGCGCGTCACGCCCGCGCCCGAGAGCGAGCGCAGATGGGGAGCGAGCCAGGTGACCGCTTCCGGGACATTTCCGAAGATCTTCGACGGGTGGGGCGGTGGCGCGACCATCAGGAGACCGGTGAGCACGCTCCGATGCATCGCCCCCACCAGGCCGTCCGCGAGAATCACGGTGCAGGAGGCGACCCGATGCGGCTCCCAGTGCTTGATGAGCTTCGTCATGCGCGTGCGCTCTTCGGAGGTCATCGGCGTGCTGCTCGGATACACGATGACTAGCTCCACGAGCCGCGTCCGGTGCCGTTCGAACCACGCGTCCCCCACCCGCTCCATCTCGTTCATGTCCGAAACGGTGACTTGCCCTTCGAACAGGTGAACGGCGAATGGACCTGCAACGCTCGTCCACGCGGTGGGCTTCCGGATGAGCGGCTCGAACTGCATCGAATCTTCAGGATACACGAGGCCGCGTCGCCGCGAACGGCAAGCGGAATGCCCGGACTTGGCCCGCGGATCTACGTTGCCGCGAGCTCGCGCAGGCGGCGCTGCAGGAAGCGCCGCTCGGCGTCCGTGCCGGCCTTCGCCAGCGCTTCGCCATAGGCGCGTGCGGCTTCCTCGTGACGGCCGAGCCGGCGCAGCAGATCCGCGCGGGCCGCGGGCAACAGGTGATAGCCCGCGAGGGCCGGCTCGAGTCGTTCGATGAGTCGTAACCCGGCGGCGGGCCCTTCGCACATCGCGACGGCGACGGCGTGATTCAGCGCGATGACGGGTGACGGATGAAGCGCATGAAGTCTCGCATAGAGCGCCGCGATCTGCGCCCAGTCCGTATCCCCCGCGCCGCTCGCACGGGCGTGAACCGCGGCGATCGCAGCCTGAATTGCGTAGCCATCCGGCGCGCCCTCCGCGAGCACCCTCGCAACCAGCTCGAGCCCTTCGGCGATCTGCGCGGCGTCCCAGAGTCGACGATCTTGTTCCTCGAGCAGCACGAGATCTCCGGCCGCGTCCGTTCGAGCCTCGCGTCGCGAATCCTGAAGAAGCATCAACGCCAGCAAGCCACGAGGCCCCCGATAGGACGGCATCAGCTCGCACAGCACGCGCGCGAGGCGGATCGCTTCGGCAGCGAGCTCGAGCCGGGTCAGCGCGTCGCCGGAAGTCGCGGAGTAACCCTCGTTGAAAACGAGATAGACGACCGCCGTGACGGCATCGATCCGCTCCGGGAGGTCGTCTGCATCGGGAACGCGGTACGGAATCCTTGCGGCCCTGATCTTCTGTTTCGCCCGGACGAGCCGCTGCGCCATCGTCGCCGGGGGAACCAGGAAGGCTCGCGCGATCTCCTCCGTGGAAAGCCCCCCGAGTGTACGGAGCGTGAGCGCCACCTGCGCGTCGACCGCCAGGGACGGATGGCAGCACGTGAAGATGAGGCTCAGACGGTCGTCCATCAGCGCGTCTCGCTCGTCCGGCGGCAGCACGCTCTTGTCTTCCGGCGCGAGATCCGCCTCGAGCGCCGCACGCTTTCGTGCGGCAATACGCTCATGGCGAGCCACATCGGCCGCTTTGTTCCGCGCCGCGCGGATCAACCACGCGCGCGGATTGTCCGGTACGCCCGCACGCGGCCACTGGGCGAGCGCAGCCTCGAGCGCCGCGGATAGCGCCTCTTCCGCGGCGTCGAAATCGCCCAGGAGCCGGATGAGCGTCGCGACGATGCGCCCTCGCTCTTCTTTGAATACGCGTTCGACCGCGACCGAGCCCGCGTCCATGACCGTCCGAGCGGAGCATAGCTCGGACGGCCATCGCTCGAGCAGGCCGGATCAGGGCCGCGGATAATCCGCCGGCATCACGCGAACGGGGCGCACCTCGATCGAGCCAATCTTTGCTCCCGGAATGCGGGCAGCGAGCTTGATCGCCTCGTCCAGATCCTTCGCGTCGACGAGGTAGTAACCGCCGAGCTGTTCCTTCGTCTCCGCGAACGGCCCGTCCGTCGTGAGGGTCTTCCCTTCCCTCACCCGCACCGTGGTCGCGGTCGAAGACGGTTCGAGCGCGTTGCCGCCCTTCATGTGTTTCGACTTGATGATCTCCTGCGTGAACGCGCCGTACTCCTTGAACATGGCGTTCCGATCGCCTTCGGTGGCGTTACGCATCGCGGCTTCGCTCTGATAAATCGTGAGCAGGTATTCCATGACTCTCTCCTCCATCGGGGTGACGTTGCGGACTTCGCGTCCACCCCTGAGTCGATCGAAGAAGGGACTGATCGACAACCCTCCTCGATTTTCTCGTTGGGGGTCGGTCGGCGGTCCGCGCCGGCGAGGGGCCGTCCGGACCGGCGTGAAATCGCGGAATTCCCCGATAACGGGCGGGATGGCTCCGGAAAGTCCAGAGCGCGGCCGCAGACTCGACCGGACGCGCAGCGGCGGGAACGGTCGTCAGTGCGCAGAGCGGCGCGGGGCAGCTCGGGAAGGCGCTCGTCTTCAGCGGCACCGACGCGCACGTCGAGGCCGGCTCGGCGAACGACATCGACGACATCTTCGCGAAAGGCGCGACCGTGAGCGCCTGGATCGATCCGACCGGCTGGGGCGGAAACAACTTTGGCCGAGTCTTCGACGAGGAGACGGACGTCAACCCGGGGGCGCGCTGCAGCTCGACGACAGCAACAACGCTACTCCGGATCACTCGCTGCGCTTCGAGCACGGGTTTGGCACGGGCAAAGGCGGCTGGGAGTCGCCCACGAACTCGATCGCACTGAACGAGTGGACCCACGTTTCCGTAGACGCTCCCCTGAGCTCGGGCATGGAAGCTCAGCCCGGGTTTCGCGCAACGGTGAGCGTCTGAGCGCCGAGCACGACGCGTCTCAGCATTGGCTCGAGCGGGCGGAGCTGTGCGAAGAGGCGCGGAAAGAACACGATGTAGTCGACACGCTCCACGAGGAATCCGGCTCCAACCAGGAGCGGCCGGAGCTCCCACGGGTAGAGCAGGACGGCATCGTCGTCGAACGGACATCTGGCGACCGAGCGCCGGGTGAACGGGTTGAGCGGGTTGTGCTCGAACAGGAACAGGCGACCCCCCGGCATCAACTTCGTACGGAGCCGGGACAGGACCTCGCGACGCTCACCAACGGACACATGATGAATGACCCCGGCGCAGACGGCCGTCGCGAAATGACCAGGCTCCAGGTCGTCTTCGGTCCCGACGCACCGCGCGTCCGGCACCCGTCGTCGTGCGTGCTCGAGGCTCACCGGCGACGGTTCGTACGCGGTGATGTCGTCGAACTCGAACGACAGGCGCTCGGTCAGGCTTCCGACGCCGGCGCCGAAATCCAGGATGGGCCGGCCGCGTGGCGCGCCGAGCCGGAGGAGGCACCTGAGCTTGTATTCCGCGAAGTACTCGGGCGGCTCGCCACTGTCGCGGAGGCTCGTCTCGAGCAGTGCGGCGTATTCTGCGGCGTAGGCGTCGAACTTCGGCGGCGGGGCGGCGGCATTCTCGCGCATGGGGGCCGACAGATTAGCAGAGCATTTGCCGGGAACGCGTGGAGCGACGGCCGAAACGACGTGGTATACGGGCGCGCGAATGAACGCGACGGAGGTCGATCCACGGCTCGAGACGCCGGCGCTCACGACACTCTGTCGCTCGTTCGCGCTCCTCGGCGCCGAAGGCGCGGCCGTCGGACTCGGGCTCTGGAGTCTTCGCGTGGGGGACGCGTTCTCGGCCTACGTCGCGGGCAACGTCCTCACCACCGCTCAGCGCACCTTCGTCATGGCCGACCTCTTCGGGGGCGCCGCCGTCGCGATGCTCGTCGGCGCGCTGATCCTCGCGCGGCGCCGCTCCGCGGGCGTGGAGACCGTACGTCGGCTCGCGTTTCGCCTGTCCCCGCTGATCCTCGTCTGGCTCGCCCCCCTGCTCTTCAACTGGCGACTCTGGAAGGACCGGGAGCTTCAATTCCTGGCCCTTGCGGGGCTGCTCGGCGTGGGCCTGCAGCGCCTCGTTCGCGTATCGCTCCTGACGCCGAGCGTGTTCCCTCGCCTGCCGGCACCGTCGTTCGTCCGCTCGGCGGGGAGACGCATCGCGAGTGCGTTCGACGGAGTTCTGCCGACGGTGCTCGTGGTGATGGGAGCGCTGGGGTACGCCGCTTTCTTCTCCTTTTTTACCATCCGCAATCACTACCGTCTCGGCACCGCGGCGATGGACCTCGGGCTAGAGGACAACCTCATCTACAACGCGGTCCACTGGGGACCACTCTTCAAGTCTTCGCCGCTCGGAGGGCCGACCTCATCGCACGGCGGCTTTCACCAGACCTACTTCGCGTACCTCATCGCCATTCCCTATCGGTTCGCGCCCACGCCGCGGACGCTCCTCGTCATCCAGGCGTTTCTCATGGGCGCCGCGGCGGTGCCGCTCTACTTCTTCGCGCGCCGCAAGCTTTCTCGGGCCGTCGCGTGTTTGATCGCGTTTCTCTATCTCATCTACGCGCCGCTCCACGGGGCAAACCTTTACGACTTCCACTATCTACCTCTCGCGACGGTCTTTCTCTGGACCACCCTGAACCTCGTCGAGGGGAGACGCTACTGGTGGGCCTCGTTCGTCGTGCTCGTGACCTTGTCGATCCGGGAGGACGTCTCGGCGCTACTGGTCATCATCGGGGGCTATTTGCTCTTCACCGGCGACAGACCGCTCCCCGGGCTCGTCCTCGCGCTGGTGAGTACCGCGTATTTCATCGCTCTGAAGATGTTCATCATGCCGCGCTTCATGGGCGGCACGGAATCCTTCATTCATCAGTACAGCGGCTTCTTGCCGGCGGGCGAGAAGGGATACGGCGGTGTGCTGAAAACGGTCTTCGCGAATCCGGCATTCAGCCTCGGGCTCATCCTCGAGAAGAACAAGCTCATCTACCTTCTGCAGATCATCATACCATTCGCCTTCCTTCCATGGCGGCGGCCCATCGGGCTTCTGTGCACCGTTCCGGGGTTTCTCTTCACGCTGCTCGCGACGAACTATCCACCGCTCATCCAGACGTCCTTCCAATACACGACGTACTGGACCACGTTCCTGTTCCTCGCCGTCGTCGCGAATCTATCCTGGATGAAGGAACGCGAGCTCGCTGGCGACGCGTCGTCCGTCGAGTTCGGCGCGAGCCGCAAGGCGTGGCTCGTCGCTCTCGTCGCCGCGATGGTCGTCACGTCGTACCAGTTCGGCGGGCTCTTCCAGCAGCACACGGTGCGCGGCGGCTTTGGCGCGTATCGGTTCGACCTCACGCAGGCCGATCGCGACCGGCACGAACGCCTGTACCAGCTCATCCGCGAGGTACCGCCGGATGCGCGCATCGTATCGTCCGAACTGATCGTCCCGCACGTCTCGGAGCGGCCCAACGCTTACACACTCCGCGTCGGCATATTCGACGCAGAGTATCTGCTCATCTGGATGCCCCCGTGGGGGGACGAACGCAGAGCCGTCGTGGACGCGATCAAAGGCGGCAAGTTCGGCGTCGTGGACGAACGCGGAGAGTTCGTGCTCGCGAAGCGCGGCTACTCGACGGCGAAGAACGCCGCCGTCGTTGCCAAGTATCGCCTGTGATCGAGTGACCCGGCGTGTCCGGTCGCTCGGCGGTCGTGCTCAGGGCGGCGGCTGCGGTCCATTCCGCGGTAACCGGACGATGGCAACGGTGCCTCCACCGTCGGCGTCGCGAAGCTCCAGGCTCCCCCCGTGCTTCCGGACGATCGAATAGGTGATGGATAGACCGAGTCCGGTCCCCTGCCCGACGGGCTTGGTCGTGAAGAACGGTTCGAACACGCGATCACGGAGCTCTGGAGAGATTCCGGATCCGGTGTCGGAAACCAGGATCGAGTAGGTCGGGCCGTCCCATTCGCTCGAGATGGTCACCGTACCGTTCCCGTCGATGGCGTCGATGGCGTTCGCGACGAGGTTCAGGAGAGCCTGGTTCAAGAGACCGGGGAAGCAGGCGAGCTGGTGTGGCTCGCTGAGCCGCAGGACGACCTCGATCCGATCGCTCAGCCGATGCCGCAGGATGGTGAGGACCGACTCGATACAATCGCCGATGTCGACGGTCTTGTACTCCCCCTCGTCGAGGCGGGAGAAGGTCCTCAGCTTGACGACGAGATCCGCGATGCGTTCGAGCCCGACGCTCATCTCCCGGAGACGGCTTTCCGCGCGGTCCCATTGAGCCTTCGCCGGTACCGAGATCGTGCCGTGGATCTCCTGCTCTATGTTGGCGAGACTGTTCCGCGCGGTCTTCAGATGACTCGTCACGAACGCGAGCGGGTTGTTGATCTCGTGCGCGACGCCCGCGACGAGTTCGCCGAGCGAGGCCATCTTCGCCGACTGCACGAGGGTGGACTGAGCGGCCTGGAGGTCGCGGTACGCGGTCCCGAGGGCGTCGGCATAGCCGCGGAGCTTTTCTTCCGCGAGCTTCTGTTCGGTTCGGTCGAGGACGAATCCGACGACCGTGTCGATTCCCTCGAGCTTCACCAGGCCGAGCACGATCGGCAATCGGCCACCGTCCTTCCGGAAGAACTCGCACTCGAGCGGGTTCGCACTGCCCGTGACGCGGAGTTGCTCGACGGCGCGACGAGTCACATCGCGCCACTCGACCGGCGTCAGCTCGTTCCACCGCACGGCGCCGCCGTCGAGCTCTTCGCGAGAATACCCGACCATCTGCAAGAATGCGTTGTTCGCGTCGGTGAGTTGCCCGTCGATGTGCCCGACGATGATCCCGATGATGTTGGAGTGGATGAGGCGCTGAAATCGCGCTTCCGTTTCCGTGCGAACCAGCTTTTCCCTGATGCGACGGTTCTCGTCTTCGAAATGTTTCCGACGGAGCTGGGCGCGCAACCGGGCCTTCAGCACCTCGAAGCCCGAAGCTTTTCCGATGTAATCGTCGGCGCCTGCGTTGATGCCCACGATCATCGCCTCTCGATCGTCGCGGCTCGTGAGCATCATGAGCGGGACGCCGCGCCATTCGGCGCGTTGCTTGATGCGGCGGCATGTTTCCTCGCCGGACATCGCGGGCATCACCAGATCGAGCAGGATGCAGTCGACCGGCTGAGCCGCGAGCAACTCGAGCGCTTCTTCGCCCGAACTGGCGAGCACGACGTCGTACCCTTCCTGTCTGAGCTCGGTCCCGAGCGCGTCAAGGAATGTCGGACTGTCGTCGACCGCCAGCAGACGTTTCGGGCCGAAGAGGCTCGGTCCGCCGTCGGCGTCGGCGGCAATCGCGCCTCGCAGCAACGCCCCCAGCCGGACGATGATCATGTCGAGGTCCTGGCTCTTTCGTGCGTGGGCATCCGCCCCGGCTTCCAGCGAGCGCAGCTCGGCGTCGGCCCCCTCGGAGGCAGTCAACAGAAGGCAAGGCGCTCGTCGCAGCGTGGCGTCGGACTTGAGTCGCCGGACCACCGTGGCGCCGTCTATCCCCGGGAGCATGCCGTCGACCACGACCGCGTCGGGCCGGACCGTGGCGGCCATGGCGAGCCCTTCCTCGCCCGTCGCGGCCTCGTGCACTTCATATCCCGCGCCTTCCAGCGCTCGCTTGAGCTCGTACCGGAACGTCGGGCTGTCGTCGATCACCAGCACGTGGTGACCCGCGGACGAGGCTCGCTCCTCCTTCGCCCGCACGAGCGCGCGAGCGCGGGCCACGACCTGCCCGACCTCGTACGGCTTACCGACGTACTCGTTTGCACCCGCGTGCATCCCGCGAACACGGTCCTTGACCTCGCCCTCGGTGGAGAGGAGCAAGACGGGAATGGTGGCCGTCTTCGGCGTGCCGCGGACCTCCTTCAGAAACTCGATCCCGTCGCCGTCGGGCAACACGAGATCGAGCACCATGAGAAAGCAGTCGTTCCTCGCGAGCGCCTCGCGAGCGCTCGCGATATCGCCGCAGAGAACGGCGTCCAGACCCGCCGCGGCGAGCGCGTCGCCGATGTCCATCCGGACCGTCAAGCTGTCGTCGACGACGAGAACGACGTGCTTCACGCCCGTGTGCCCCTCCCGGCCCCGGGCGCCAGAGCATTGAGCGCGGGGGCAATCCGGTCGAGCGCGAGAACCCGCTCGGCGCCCCCGATCAGTATCGCTTCGCGAGGCATGCCGAAGACGACCGACGTCTTCTCGTCTTGAGCGATCGTCAGGCCGCCCGCACGCCTCACGGCCAAGAGGCCGTCGGCGCCGTCGCGACCCATCCCGGTGAGCAGACAAGCAGCGCACTCGCCGCCCATCCCTTCCGCGAGCGAACCGAACAGGACGTCCACGGACGGACGGCAGGAATGGAGCTCCGGATCCTTGGTGAGTCGCAGCACGCCCCGGCGAAAAACGAGATGGCTGTCGGGAGGAGCGACGATCACCCGTCCGGTTCCGGGTGGCGGAAGGGCTTCGCCGTCGCGGGCGTACGCGACCGGAAGCGGGCTCTGCCCATCGAGCCATTCGGCGAACGCGGCAGCAAAGAGCTTCCCGATGTGAATCACGAGCAAGATGGGAAGCGGGAAGCTCGGAGGCAGCCCGCGAAGGATCTCGACGAGGGCGGCCGGGCCCCCCGTCGAGACGCCGATCCCGACCACGCGGGGCTGGCTGGCTCGCCGCGGCTCGTCGACTGGCGGAGCGTCGGTCGAACGTGGATCCACCGGTCCCAATCGCGCACGCGGGTGCGTGATGACCTTGATCCTGGAAATGAGTTTCACCGTCGAAACGAGCTGCCGTTCCCATTCGCCGTCCGGTTCGTCGCCCAGCGGCTTGTCGAGCACGTCGAGCGCGCCCGCCGCGAGCGCTTCGTAGGTCTTGTAGAGCTCCCGTCTATTCGTCGACGCCGACACGATCAGGATCGGCGTAGGGCAATAGGCCATGATGAACTCGGTGGCGGCCAGCCCGCTCATCACCGGCAAGACCATGTCCAGGGTCACGACGTCCGGCCGCAGGCTCTGACAGAGCTCGATACCTTGCTTCCCATCCCCTGCTTCGGCGATGACTTCGATGCCCGGTTCCGCCGAGAGTACGTCGACGAGGCGCTTTCGCACCGTCAACGAGTCTTCAATCACGAGAACACGAACGCTCGGCATCCGTTACCCGATCAGCCCGCGAATGGCGGTCAAGAGCACGGCCTGATCGAATTCCCCCTTGACGATGTATCCGCGCGCGCCGGCTCGTTCGCCGCGCCGTCGATCGTCGGGGGAACTCAGGGACGTCACCAGGATGGACGGAACGTCCCGCAGGGCCGGGTCGGCGCGGGTCTCCGCGATGAACTGAAATCCGTTCATGCCAGGCATCTCGACATCCACCAGAAAAAGGCTGTACTGGCGCGTTCGGGCTTTGCCGAGCCCCTCTTCACCGGACGCCGCGAGGTCGACCTCGTAGCCCGCCGATTCCAGGATACTCTGCTCCAGCATCCGCGTCGTCATCGAGTCGTCCACGATGAGAATCGGCACGCGCCGGGTGGCTTCCGGGTCGTCGACGGAACGCCCGGCACTCTCTGCGGCCGCAACGAGCCCGTGAGGGTCGAGCACCAGCCGCGGGTTACCCTCGGTATCCAGCGAGGCGCCGAAGACGACCTCGTCGGCCTCCACCGTGTCCGGCAGCGAGCGAACCACGACGTTCGTCGTGCCGAGGAGTCGGTCGACGCCGATGACCGCGCGCCGATGGTCGGCGTGAACGACCACTCCCGACCACCTCCGCAGCCGCGGCGACGCCGGAGTCGGCCGGCGTAGCGCCCGATCCAGCCGCAAGAACGGAACCACGGTTCCTTCGAGATCGATCGAATCTCCGCCCGCGGACTTCGCGATATCCCGTTCTCCGATGCGAACGGTTCGTTCGATCGCGTCGAGCGGGATCGTCGCAGTGGTGCCCGCCACCTCGACCACGAGTCCCCGCAGCGAGGCGACGACGACGGGCACGACGACCTCGACCGTCGTGCCGCGACCGGCTTCGCTCCGGACCCGCATCTCCCCCTTGAGGGCCGCGCAGGTGGCACGCACGACGTCGAGGCCGATCCCCCGCCCCGAGAGCTCCGAGACGTCGCCCATGGTCGTCAACCCGCCGGTTCCGAGAAGCGCGACGACTTGCTCCGGCGTCTTGGCTGCGGCGTCGCCCTCGGAGAGCAGTCCGCGCAGGACGGCAGCGGCCCGCACGGCCGCGATATCGATCCCCCCTCCGTCGTCGCTACACGCGAAGAACGCGTCGCTACCACGCCGATGGACGGAAAGCCGCACGCTTGCCACCGGAGGCTTCCCTGACGCGACGCGCTCGGCCGCGCTCTCCACGCCGTGAGTCACCGCATTTCGCACGACGTGTCCGAGTGCCTCGCCGATCTGCGCGAGGGCGCTCGCGTCGAGTCGGACGTCACCTCCGCTGACATCGAAGTCGACACGCTTGCCGAGGGATTGCGCGGCATCGCGCACGGTTCGGGCCAGCGCCGGGAAGATCGTCCGCGCCGGAAGCAACCTCAGTCGATGGGCGAGATCGCTGAGCTTCGAAAGCTCCGCATCGACCCGGTCCAGGTCGACCGAGACCCCTCGCTTGAGGCGATCCAGGCCATCGAGCACCTCGGCGACGAGTCCGAGACCGCGGATCGACGCGCGAGCGTCGCCCTCGATTCGAGCGTGAGTTTCCGCGAGCTCGTCCGCGAGCGAGGTGACGAGCTTGCGCAGAGGGCCGGTCTCGCCCAAGGCCCGCCGCACGGCCCCGACGTGTAGCCAGGTCTCCGCGACGTCGCGCAAGAGAGCATCGACATCCTCCGTCGCCACTCGCAGCGTCTCGGGCGACTCCTCGACCGGCTTGGCCCGCTGTGCGGGTTCCGGGACGAGATCGAGTGAACGGACCTGGGCGCCGATCCGATCCAGCAGCCCGAACAGCTCCGTGGCGCGCTCTTTCGAGAGGGGGAGGCCGCCGGGATCGGCGACGAGCGCGTCCTCGATCGCGTGCGCCAGCGTCGCGATCTCGGGCTGCTTGACGACGCGGGCGGCGCCCTTGAGCGTGTGCGCCGAGCGAAGAAGGGCAGTGACCTCGCCTCCCCCCTTTTCGCGCTCCAGGATCCCGCGCGTGAGCGCGTCGAGGAGCTCTCGCGCTTCGATGCGGAAGTACTTGTAAGGGTCCTTCGCCATTCGAACAGGGGTTACGCGGCCGACCGTGGCTGAACTAGCCGCTGCAGATCTCGCGACAGCCTCGTGAGCTCCGTTGCCGTCTGAAATGTCTGGTTGGAACTTGCTTCCGTCTCTCGGGTCGCCTGCGCGACGTTGGAGACCGCGACGTTCACTTGCTCGACTGCGGTCGACTGCTGTTTGGTGCTGAGCTCGATCTGTCGCGCCGCCTCGGTGGTGGTCCCGACCAGTCCTGCAATTTCGCCGAAGGCCACGGCAACCTCGGAGAACTGGCCGGCGCCGGCGTCGACCGCCTTGGTCCCGCCCTCCGTGGTCATGACGGTCGTGTTCACCGCCGCGCGAATCTCGTCGATGAGACCCCGGATCTCCTTGGTCGAGTTCGCCACGCGGTCCGCGAGCTTGCGGATCTCGTCGGCCACGACGGCGAACCGCTTCCCCGATTCCCCGGCGCCAGCCGCCTCGATGGTCGCGTTGATGGCGAGAATGTTCGTCTGCTCGGACAGCTCGTTGATGATCTCGAGCACGGCGCCGATCTGCTGAGACTTCTTCCCGAGATCGAGCATGTTCGTCACGATCAGATCCACCTGACGTTTGATGAGCCCGATCGAATCCGTGGCCTTCGATACGGTCGTCTCCCCCGAGCGCGCGGACTTGGCCGTGTTCTCGGCGATGTGCGTGACGCGCTGAGCGCTCTCGGCGATCTGTTTCGACGTGGCGAGCAGCTCGTTGATTGTCGTCGTGATTTCGTTCATGGCGGTCGATTGTTCCTTGGCCCCGGCCGCTTGCTGATTCGCCGCCGTCTGCAGCTCGGACGACGAACTCTGGACGTGCTGAACGGCCGCGCCGATCTGAGTCGTCAGAGAGCGGGTGATCACGACGCCCGCGCCGGTCACGAGCAGGAGACACAGTAGCGTTCCGAATCCGATGGCGGCGTTCGCGCCCTCCGCGGCCGCCTCCACTTCGGCGGCGCGTCGCTCGAGGTGGCCTCGTTCCTCGTGGGCCATGTCTCCTGCGATTTGCCGGATGCTGTCCATGTACTTCTTGCCGTCCCCTTGATCGACGAACTTCAGGACCTTGTCCACGTCACCGGTCCGACGGAGGGCTACGGACTGCTTCATGATCGCCATCTTCTCCGCGATCAGAGGTTCCGCCTGCTCGAGCCGCTTCTGCTGGTCCGGATCGCCCTCGATCGAGCCGCGAAGGTCCGCGAGAATCTTGGGAATCGCCGAACCTGCGTCGACGTAGGGCTGGAGGTACGTGTCGTCGCCCGTGATCAGGTATCCACGCTGCCCGGTCTCCGCGTCCTTCAGCGAGCTCAGCAGGTTCGTGATTTCTTCGAGGGTCGTGTGCGCGCGAGTCACGGCGTAGCTGGTGCGCGTGAGCGTCCCGATGCTCCGGTAGGCGATCAGCCCCACGACGGCGAGGAGCACGAAGGAGAGTGCGAATCCGAGGGCGATCTTTCGCCCGAACGTCCAGGAAATAGTCATTTTTGAGATGCTCCCTTTTCAGTCTTCCGACCGCCCTTCGTCCCGGCGCGAAGATTCGCGACGACGAGCGGGATGTCGACGATGGCGCGGCTCTCCGCGTCTGTTCTCGCGAACTCGGTCAAGTATTTGCCGGTGATTTCGGCGGTCCGGAGAGCGGACTTCGGCAGACGCAGATGGCCTTCGAAGTCGGCGAACACGAGCCCGATCGGGTCCGACGGGTTGCAGAGAACGATCCAGCGCCCAGGATTGGGCGCTGGATCGTACCCGAGTATCGAGCCGAGCTCGAACGCGGGGAGCACCCTGCCTCGAACGCCGACGAGCCCGAGCAGACCCGGCGTCCCCGTCGGAATTGCCGTGACCGTCGGTCTGATGAGCACCTCGACGAGGTGACTCAACCGAATGGCGTGCGGTTCCCCTGCCAGGCGGATCGCGAGCAACGACTCCAGCTCCTCCGGCGTCGGCGCGGGGGGCTCGGCGAACGAGGCGTCGAACTGTCGCCGAAGAACGCTGGCCGTGGTCTCGGCGGGGGTGATCATTCCGCACCCCCGACGGACGCCATCTGCGCGCGACAGAACTCGAGCAGCGCCGCTCGCGAAAAGCCGCCGCCGAACAGAAGGATGCGAGAAGGCTCTTCGCAGGACAGCAACGCCGAGGCCTGAGCGAGCTCGCGACGAGCCGTCCGCCGGTCGCCCTGCCGTTTGGCGATCATCCCGAGGTGAAGGTGGGGCATCGCAAAACCTGCGTCGAGGTAGATCGCCGTCTGATCGTGCTCCACGGCTCCGGACGAATCCCCCGAGTGCTCGCGGCACAACGCCATCACGTGATGCGCGGCCGCATTGAGATCGTCCAGCGCGAGGAGACGGCTGCAGACTTCCTCGGACGCGTCGAGCCGGCCGCTGTTGGTGAGCAGGATCGCGTGGAGGAGGAGCGCATCGGGGTCTCGATTGAACTCGGATGGCAGCGAACCGATGAGCCTCAGAGCGTCGGTGAACCGCTCCCGGCGTAACGCATCGAGCACGATTTCGAGCCGGGTACTCGGCTCGGCAGCGGCCCGCTTCGGTTCGTCCGGGACCCTCGCGAGCGGCTCGGGGGGCCCGCTCTGGCCGTCCGTCAGCGCGGCGATCCGCGCCGATGCATGGCGGATAACGTCGACCCACGAGTCCGTCGGCTCCGCGAACGAGGTCGGCAGCGGCGACGCCGTCGAGCCACGTAGCGCGAGCGACTCATCCGTGGATCCCCTCGAATCGAGCTCGGAGCGCCGCCGATAGTAGAAGGTGTCGTGCGTGTGGCAAATGTGGAACTCGTGAGTCAGCCCGCGGAGCGTCTCGGCGTGCCCGAGGAACAAGAACCCGTGCGGGGAGAGCGCTCGCGCGAGCCTCCGTACGACGCCGCGGGCCTGTTCCGGCGTGAAGTACATCAGCACGTTGCGGCAGAAGACGATGTCGTACTCTCCTTCACGCCAGAAGGAGGACCCGGCGTCGACCAGATTCCTCTCTTCGAATTTCACCATCTTCCGGATTTCCGGATCGAGGACGAAGGATTGCGCCTCCATCCGGAAATAGCGCTGCCTGGTGACCTCCGGCGTGGCCCGTAGCGACCACGATGAATAGCGTCCGAGGGCGGCCTTATCGAGAACGGCCAGGTTGACGTCGACTCCCACGACCTCGACGTCCCAATTTGCAAGGTCGGGGAAGGACTCTCGGAGAGTGAGCGCAAGCGAGTACGGCTCCTCGCCAGACGCGCAGCCCGCGGAAAGAATGCGAAGCCGCTTCTCCCGGCTTCTGGCGCGGGTACATTCGGGGACGACCGCGCCAACGAAAGCACTAAAGCTGTCGGCGTTTCGAAAGAAGTACGTTTCGTTGACCGTGAGCTGTTCAGCGAGCGCGCGAATTTCTCCAGAATGAGACTGAGTGACCTGCTCGAAGTACGCGTCGAAGCACGCGCTGCCGACGGCATCCATGCGTTGCCGCAGCACGTCCGCCAGGAATTCGAGTCGATCCTCTCCGTAGTCGAGCCCGAGTTGCGAAGCGACGACGGCACGAAACCGCTGCAGAACCGCGCGTTCGACCAGCGGTATCATGACGCCGCGCCGGGAGCGGCGAGAGGCACGCGGAGGCGCCCACCGCTGCCGTCGGAGACTCGAGGGCTGGCCGGGCGTTCGCGAGGGCAAGGGGCAGTGCTCCGCGTCTCTCCCGCCGAAATCGCGAGGCCGCCCGCGAGACGCCGCCACCTGTGATGCCTCGGACCTAGCCCGCGGCTGTCCATCGTTCCCTAGCCTCCGGACGAGTGTCCCCGGGGACACCGCCATGATCCAACGAGTGCACCGAAAGCACCGCACTCGTCAATGGCCGGAATCGTTGGAGTTCCAACGAGACCGCGTGACGACGAGCAGTCCACACCAAGTAACTGTTTTGTTACCACTAACCCATAAATGGGACGGTGCAGACGCGTACTCGGGCGAGGGAGTACCAAAATCGGTAATCTAGCCGCACACCTTCGGTTGGATCCCTCGCCGCGGCGTAGCGTAACCGGGTCGTTAACGGTGTCGGACTTGACCGGACCGTCAGGTTCTGTAACTGATTAATGTGGATCGCGTCCGAAAGGGCGTGCGAAGCGGGAGGTTCCGGCGCGACGTCACTAGGAGCCGCAGCACACGAGATCTGGCGCCGGGCATGTCATCGGATCGGGGCGTGACGAGACAAAACATGTCGTGCTTGAAAGACCGCGTCCTGGTCGTCGACGACGAGCCCCAGGTACTGGTGGCATTGGAAGATCTGCTTTCCGACGATTTTACCGTTCTGAAAACGGAGTCCGGCGAGGAAGCGCTCCGCCTCATGGACCGCGAACGCGAGATCGCCGTGGTCATCAGCGACCAGCGTATGCCGAGGATGAGCGGAGCCGACTTCCTCGCGAAGATAGCGCCTGACACCGAATCGAGCCGGATCCTGCTCACGGGCTACGCAGATCTCTCGGCCGTCATTCGCGCGGTGAACGAGGGCAGGATCTTCGCGTACGTGATGAAGCCGTGGAGCCCCGAGGATCTCCAGCTCAAGGTCCGAACCGCCGCCGAGCACTTTCGCCTCGTGAGGGAGCTCCACCAGGAACGGCAACTCCTCCGCGACCTGATGGATAACGTCCCGGACGGCATTTATTTCAAGGATCCCGAGCTCCGCTTCCAGCGGGCGAATCGGGCGTTCGCGGCGATGACCGCGAGCCACGACCCCACGAGCATCGTCGGGAAGCGATTGGAGGACGTCGTCCCGACGCTCTCGGACGCGCGAGACATAGAGGCCGACGAGAGGCGGGTTCTTTCGGAAGCCAGAGCAAGCATCGACACGGTGCGAGAATGGTCGAATGGCAAGCGGCGCTGGCTCTCGGAGACCAAGGCGCCCGTCCGCGGGTGGGACGGCGGGATTGTGGGCCTCGTAGGGATCTCACGAGACGTGACGGAACGCGTCGAAACCCAGGAGGCGCTGCGGAAGAGCGAGGAGATGCTCCGGAAGCAGACCCGCGTCCTGAACTCGATCCTCGATAGCATGGCCGATGGAGTCATCGCGGTGGGACAGGCAGGGGACGTCCTTCTGTTCAACCGTCGCGCCCAGCAGATTCTCGGCGTGACGCCGCCCGAGGACCTGGCGTCTGACTGGCTGAAAACCTACGGCGCCTGCCACGCGGACCGCACGACGCAGATCACGCCCGACCAGGATCCGCTCCGACGCGCCATGAAAGGAGACGCCGTTTCGGACGTGGAGATCTTCGTCCGGGACGGTAAAGGTGGCGGCGCCATGGTCACCATGACCGCGTCGGCGTTGCGCGACGACGCGGGACGCCTCGCCGGCGGCATTGCTCTCCTTCGCGACGTGACGCTCCAGCGAAGCCTGGAACAGCAGCTGGTCCAATCTCAAAAAATGGACGCCATCGGGCGCCTCGCGGGCGGCATCGCGCACGACTTCAACAACCTCCTGGCCGTGATCCTGAGCTACGCAGAGCTCGGCATCGGAGGGCTCCCACGAGACAATCCCCTCCGGGAGGATCTGACGCAGCTGATCGACGCGGTCCATCGGGCGAGCGCTCTGACGCGGCAGCTCCTTGCCTTCAGCCGTCGACAGGTGGTCCAGACAAAACTGCTGAAACTGAACGAAATCGTTTCGAACATCGAACGGATGCTGAAGCGCGTCATCGGCGAGGACATCGAACTCACCACGAAGCTGACGCCCGCACTCGGAACGATCCGCGCCGATGCAGGGCAGGTCGAGCAGATCATCCTGAACCTGACGGTGAATGCGCGCGACGCCATGCCGGATGGCGGACGGCTCACGATCGCGACGGACAACGTTTCGCTGCGCGACGCCGAGGCGGCATCGATGATGGGGCTCACCACGACGGAATTCGTCGTCCTCACCGTCGCCGATACTGGGACCGGGATGCCCCTCGAGACTCGACGCCACATCTTCGAGCCCTTTTTCACGACCAAGGAGGTCGGTAAGGGAACCGGCCTGGGGCTCTCGACGGTCTACGGGATCGTGCAGCAGATCGGCGGCCAGATCCGGGTCGACAGCGAGCTCTCACGCGGAACCTCCTTCGAGATTTTCTTCCCTCGGACGGACGGGATCGAGACCGCGCCCGAGCGAACCTCTCAAGCCCCGCCGTCCGGCAAGGGCGCCGGGACCATCCTTCTGGTCGAAGACGATGGCGCAGTCCGGCGCGTCGCGCTCAGGATCCTGCGCGAAGCGGGCTACGCCGTTCTGGAGGCCAACGGGGTCACCGATGCGAGACGTATCTGCGACGAGATGGGCTCGTCGATCGATCTCCTGCTGACGGACGTGGTCATGCCCGAGATCAATGGGCCGAAGCTGGCCGAGGAGCTCTCCAACGCGTGTCCTGGGCTGCGAGTTCTGTACATGTCCGGCTACCCCGGTGGCGCCATCGCTCAAGATCAGGTGCTAGCCCAGACGGAAGCGTACGTGGAGAAGCCGTTCTCTCCGGCATCGTTGGTCAAAAAAGTGCGACAGGCGCTGGGGGAGGACTCGTCTTGAGGCCAGAACCACGCTTCCCGTCCGGCGCGGACGAGGGAGCCGTACTGATAGTCACCGCGGGCAATCGCACTTGCGCCGTGCCACTGCGACATGTCGGAGAGACCATGCGCCCGCTTCCGATCGAGCCGGTCGCCGGCACTCCGGCGTTCGTCCGGGGGCTCGCGATGGTTCGCGGAGCGCCGATTCCCGTCATCGAGCTCGGCGCGCTGCTCGGCGATGGCGTTCGTGGGCGGTTCAGTCGATTCATCACGTTGAAGACACGCGATCGGCGGCTCGCGATGGCGGTCGATGCCGTGGTCGGCACGATGGGCCTCGAACCGACGCACCTCGGCGCGCTCCCCACCTTGCTGCGCGACGCCGAAATCGATGCAGTGGAGGCCATCGGACGGCTCGACGCCGACCTCCTCGTGCTCCTTCGCGTCTCGCGCCTCGTTCCGGACGAAGTCTGGGCCGCGCTGGCGCCGAAAGACGCAAATCCTTGACGGTGGTCACGGGAGAGTCTCTAATTTTTCATTGATGGTCCTCATGGTTAGCTTACCCGGGTCGCGACGATGACCGAGGGACCTCCGACGTCAGCGGGCGCGCGTCCACGCCTTCTGCTGGCGGACGACGAAGACCCGTTGCGCCGCGCGATGGCGCGCGGGTTGAGCGCCGCGGGGTTCGACGTCTCCGAGGCCGCCGACGGCCGCCAGGCTGCGGAGCTCGTGGCAAACGCCTCGTTCGATGCGGTCGTCACCGATGTGTCGATGCCGGGCATGACCGGCATCGAACTCCTTCGTACGGTTCGCGAGCGGGACCTCGATTTGCCGGTGCTGCTCATCTCAGGTGCCCCTGACGTGGACTCGGCCGTGGAAGCGGTCCGCTATGGAGCCACGGACTATCTCGTCAAACCGGTCGAGATGAGCGTCCTCGATCGAAAGGTCCGACAAGCAGTTCGCCTGTATGAGCTTGCCAAAGCCAAAAGCGAAGCGCTACGGGCGATCAGCGGTAATGCCGGGACGCCAGGCGATCGCGTCGGGTTGGAGGTGATCTTCGGGCGAGCCATGGACTCGCTGTGGATCGCCTATCAGCCCATCGTCGAACTGTCTTCGGGTGTCGTGTTCGGGTACGAAGCGCTGCTCCGAAGTGCCGAGCCGGCGTTGCCGCATCCCGGCGCGGTGCTGGATGCAGCGGAGCGCCTGGGCCGGCTGGACGACATCGGACGAGCAGTACGAAGCAAGGCGCCGCAGCCAATGTCGGGCGCCCCCTCGAAGGTGCTGTTCGTCAACCTTCACGCTAGCGATCTCGACGACCAGACGCTGGCGGTCGAGGGGTCTCCGCTCGCGGCCATCGCTAGCCGGGTCGTCTTGGAAATTACGGAGCGCGCGTCCCTGGATCACGTGAAGGACGTCCGCGGTACGGTGGCGCAGCTTCGCGAAATGGGTTTTCGCTTTGCGGTCGACGACCTCGGCGCGGGCTACGCCGGTCTCACCAGCTTCGCGCAACTCGAACCCGAGTTCGTGAAGCTGGACATGACGCTCGTTCGCGACATCCACAAGAATCCGGTCAAGCAAAAGCTCGTGCGATCCATGGCGGCGCTGTGCAAGGATATGGGCATCGTCGTGGTCGCCGAAGGGATCGAGGTGGTGGAGGAGCGAACGGCGGTCGCCGATCTCGGGTGTGATCTTGCACAGGGATTCTTGCTCGCGCGACCCGGAAAACCTTTCCCCGACATCGCGTGGTAGGTCGCGCAATCAATGCAAGAGGAGCTCGGAAGCGGAGACGAGCGGTTTCAAGTCGGCGCCGTCTGGGGCGGGCGCTATTTGCTCAAACGCCTTCTTGGGAGCGGCGGTGCCGCCACGGTGTTCGCGGCCGAACACGTCTTCGTCAAACGTCCGGTGGCGCTGAAGTTGCCGCACGTCGACGTGCCCGAGGCGAGCGCCGGGTTCGCGCGCCTGCGACGCGAGATGGAGACTCTCGCCCGCATTCGTCACCCGGGCGTCGTCGATATCGTGGACGGAGGCGACGTCGATGGAATCCCCTTCATCGCGATGCATTTGCTGGACGGACGCAGCTTGTCCGGTCTGATCGCCGCCCGTGGACGCCTCGACGCGGACGAGGTCACCAAGATCGGCGCCGAGCTTGCCTGGACGATGACGGCCGTGCACGAATCTGGAGTGCTCCATCGCGACATCAAGCCGGCCAACGTCTTGATTTCTGCGGACCCGAGGAATCAATCCAGGCTTCTGGACTTCGGAACGGCAAAGATAATCGGCCAGGGCCTGCTGCCCTCGAGAAAGCTCACGCTCGACGGGGCGTTGCTCGGCACGCTCGAGTACATGGCGCCGGAGTCGATTCTATCGCCTGCGGAGGCCGACCATCGCGCGGACATCTACGCGTTGGGGGTGACGCTCTTCGAATGTCTCACGGGTGTCGTCCCGTTCGAGGGTTCCATCGGGCAGATCCTGCTCCGCTTTTCCGCGGCCGAGTGGCCATCCCTGCACGCCCTCCGGCCTGATCTCCCTCCGCGCCTGACGAAGGCGATCGATCGAAGCTTTCAGCGAAATGCTTCCGATCGCCAGCCGACGATGGCGGAACTTGCGGCCGAATTGTCGGCCTGCGCACCGAAGGACGCCGAGGCGCTCGACGTGCTGAACGGACGCCTTCGGACCAAGGCCCCGGCGCGAGCGGAGGATCCTCACACGGCACCACCCGCCGCGGACATCGCGTCCAAGCGAGAGCACGCCCGGGCACCTTACGTCGCGCTCGCGCTCATCCTGGTCGAAGGCGGAACTCCGAGCTACGGGCGCGTGGAGGATCTATCCGAAGGTGGCGCTCTCATCGTAGGGAACGGGATGCCAGGTGTGGGCGCCACGTCGCGCATCCGATTTGCGCTCCCCGTTTCGGGACGGGTCGTCGAATTGGATGGGCGGACACGCTGGAGCCGAAGTACGCGAGGCGTGCGCGTCACGGGGTTCGAATTTGCCGATCTCCCCGGGGAGGCGCGTGCGGAAATTCGGGAATACGTCGTCAACGCGCAGAAACAGGGGGGTTCGACGCGCAACCGCATGCGAGCGACGAACGGCGAGACTTGACCCTGGTTCGCTCAACGAATCCGCTTCAGAAACGTCGCGTTCCCGGTCGTCGAATGACCGCGCTCGGCTAGCGCGAACGGCGCGTCGACCTCGACGATGCCGAATTTTCCCGTGGTCAGGAGCTCGGTAACCTTGCGTCGCTCGTCGCCGATGAAATCGGCGCGCTCGGACGGAAACAGTAGATAGTTGGCATCGTAAACGCCAAGGGTCATCGCATAAGCGTCCGCACGGCTCGACACCTGCGGCGTGGTGAACGCCGAGCACGACACCTTCGCATCGGGCGGCAGATGCCTGACCACCGCGTCCAAAGCGTGGCGTCGCCTGCGGTCCTCTCGAGTCACGCCGAAGGTGTACGGAATGGGTCCACCGAAGGACGTATGGTGTTGAAGCACCGCGCCATACTGAAAGCTGCACGCGACGGTCGTGAGCGCGATCGCGCCGAGGCTCGCCGCGCGTCGGACGCGATCCTCGACGGCAAGTACCAGCACGAGCGCGACGAACAGGAACGTCGTGAAATGCACGTTGTACTGGTAATGGAGCGAGATCGTCGGTCCGTAACCGGTGGTGAGCAGCGTGAAGAAGAAGCCCGGCAGGACGAACAGGAGCGCGAGCGGTCGTCTGAGCGGAACGAAGGCCAGGGGGACGACCATCTGAAGCGCATATATGAGCTTCCCTTCGTCGAGCAGCGTGTCTGCGGTGAACCATGGGTTCGCGAGCACCGTCTTGAGGACGCCGCCGAACGTCCTGTCGCCGGGTGGGAGGAGTTTCGCGTAGATGAAGGTGAAGCTCTCGCCGTTCGAGAAGCGCGGCATGATGAACATCTTCAGCGCGACGAAATACGAGAGACTGACGGCGGTGAGCGCCAAACCCACGCGTGGTCGCTTTCCGGTCACGAGCAAGTAAACGCCCCAGATGGCGAGCGACGCGGAAACGTCCTCACGGATCGACAGCGTCAGGAGGATGGAAACGATGGCGAGCCGATCTCTCTTCGACTCGAGCGCGTAGAGCGTCAGCCACAAGAAGAACGTCGAGAGCGGCTGGTAATGAAACTCGTAGAGATTCACCCCATGAACGGCGGGACACAGCAGATATACGAGGGCCACGAAGCACGACACGCCACGACTCAGATGGAGCCGCGCGAACAGATACAATGGGATCGCCGCGAGCCCGAGCATCGCCGATTGAATGACGAGGAGGGTTTCGGGGCGTTGAGCGAACGCGTAGATGGGCGCGATCACGTAAGCAAAGAGCGTTGCATGATTGCCGAAGTGCGAGCCCTTTGGCCCGATGAACGGCGACGACTTCATGAACTCGCCCCCGTGGAGAATGTTCCAGAGGAGATTGTTCTCGAGCGCCAGGTCCCAGCCCGAGCGGACGCCCCAGTGCCAGGCGATGGTGTAGTAGCTGAAGTAGGCCGTGTACCCGAGCGCCGCGACGGACACGAGGACGAGGGGCAATCGATGCGACAACTTCGGAAGTCGGATCGCCAGGGCGGTGGTCACTCGGGCGACGCGCGACCGCACCCACTTCTCCGGAGCGAACGGGCCGACTTCGATCGCAGCGCGCAGGCCGCGCTCGAAACAGATCCCGGCGAGCCCGACGAGAAACAGGAAGACCAGATCGCGGTCCTTCCAGACCGACCACTGGAAGAGCAGAGGCAGGAAGCCGAGCACCCCGAGCGGTGACAGGCGGTGTGCGAGGTGGCGTATGGCCCCGGAAAAAGACGAGGCTCGGCGACGCCGCCAGGCGACGAACACCCCGAGGGTGTTCAGCGCGAGCAGAGTCCCGAAACCCATTGCGAGCACGAACGTTCGGAGGTCCGGCCGCATCCGGTTCTGGGTCAGATACGGGGCAAAACTGTCCTTCAGCAGCACGAGGCCGAGGCCGATTCCCGACGAGAATCCGACGCCGGATAGAATGAGCAGCGCACGGCAGACCACCGTCAGAGCCGGTATCTGGGCGGTCCGCACGACCTCCGGATCGCCGCGCAACGCGGCCTCGTGACTCACCATCGTCCGGGCGGGAGCTTTGGCAAAAGTTCCGACCCGTGTAAAGGCTTCAGGGCGCCAACCCGCGGTCCGAGCGGAACGGATGAAATCAGCCGCGCTCGCCTTCCCGTTCCCAAAAGCGATGAAGCGCGGCCTTGAGGCGGGGATAGAGGAGAGCAACGACCTGTTCTTCGCCCTCCCCTTCAGCCACGGTCATGAGCTCGGCACCGACGTCGCGGGCGAGCGCCTGGAACTCCTCCGGATCGAACGCGAGCACTTCCTCACTCAGGACGATCGCGAAGGGATGAAAGCGCGCGACGCTCGTCGCCGCGCCTTTGACGTCCGACACTTCGATGCGCGGCACTTCGTCGAGATACGGCATGAGCCGCCCGCAGACGTCACGAAGAATCCCCGTTGGGCCGATCAGCACGACGACCGGCACGGGACGGCTCGGCAATGTCGAGTCAGGGCGGCGCGCCATCGGACATCCATTCTGACGCCATCACGGGCGGCCCGGAACCATGGAACGACGGACGAGACGGGACGGGACTATTTCCGCGACCCGCGTCGCCTGCGTACTTGGCCCAGCGCGAGCAGAGCCCCGAGGAAAACGGCGGCGCTGCCCGGGTCACTCCGCTTCGACGTACGACACCCACACCCCAGGGGCGCGCCCGAGGTACCGGCGCCGCCGCCTCTAGCACCCGAACCGACGCCGGTGCCCGCATCGGCGTCGCGCACGGTTCCGCCCGACCCGCTCGTGCCGAAGCTCGCGCCAAAGCCGGAGAGGGCGCCGCCGATACTGCTCGCGCCGCTGCCCCCTGCCCCGGCGTCCGGTGACGGGATGCAGGCGCCATTCGTACAGACCTGCCCTTCGGGACACACCGCGTTCGTACAAGGGTCGACGCACGTTCCGGCAACGCATTGCTCGATGCCCGAGCAGGTCACCCCGACGCAAGCCGGGTCGATGCAGAGCTCGGTCGTCGGATCGCACGCGGTGCCGGCGGCACACGGATTACAGCCGCACCCTGGAACACAGACTCCGTCGGAGCAAACCGACCCTACCTGGCACTCGACCCCCTCGCACGGGTAGACGCACGCGCCAACGCGACAGACCGACGGAAGCGGGCACGCGATCCCGTCGCAAGGGGCTTTGCAGGTTCCGCCGACGCAGACGCTGCCGGCGGCACAGAGCACGTTCTGACACGGCGGATCGACGCAGAAGCCGTCGGAGTTACAGACCGTGTCGCCGGCGCAGGAAAACTCACTGGAGTTGCACTGCTGGACACACTTCCCGCGATCGCAGACGAACCCAGGGTCGCACAGGTCGCCTTCGTCCGTCTGGCCGTTGCAATCGTCGTCCACGCCGTTGCACTTCTCTTCGCTCGGCGTCGCGATGGGCTGACACGTGAGACCGGTCGCCGAGCAGACGTTCAATCCGGCGGCGCAGAGACCCGGCTGCCCCGTCGAGCACGGGGTACCCCCGCCGTCACACGTCAGCCCCTGGAAAAAAAACACGTCGTCGTTGAAGTCACCGTCGTTGCCAAAGCTGAATGCCGAAACGTTGCCGTCCTCGAACGCCAGATAATACGCATCGGGCGTCGTCTTGGAGGCATACGTGACCGAGAGAATCCAGGGCCCTGGCGTCGAGCAGAGTACGCACGCGACGTTCCATTTCTGCTCCGAATAGTGAATCTGCGAGCTGGTCACGAGCGCAAAACCGACGAGGCCGCCTGCATAGGCGGGGTCACCCTTGATTGTCGATGACGTCACGACGGTCCCGACGGCGGCGCCCGCGGGGACGACGATATGTATGTCCGCGGCGGCAGGTGCGGTCGTGGCGTTCGGGTCCACGTTGTACCAGCCGACGCCGCTGTTGCCGCCCGCCTGATGAAGCACGAACGTCGCGCTGAAGTTGCAGAGCGGAGAGAACGTCGCGGGAGTCGTGTGCGCGTCCGCGAGCCAATCGACCGGATCGTTCCGGCTCTGGAAAAACGTATAGAGTTGCTCTTCGCCGTTCATCGAGTCCTTCGGAACCTGCGAACCGTCGGGCTCGTTCGTCACGGCCAGAGCAGTTCCCGTCACGAGAGACGCGAGGAACAGCTGCCGGAGGAATAGGCCAGGGCGCACATGGAACGTTTACCGCGACTTTCGATCCGCAGGCACATGCAAAGCGCCCGCAGAGGATGTCGGCTCTGCACCCACCCAGGCGTCGACTGGCGACGACGAACCGCGTCACCGACTGGCGAGCAGGGGCGCGCCTGGGTGCGAACGCTGGCGCTCATCCGCGTGGGAGCGCTTCTTCCGGGTGAACCGATCCATGGACAGATAGACGATGGGGGTCGTGAACAACGTCAACATCTGCGAGACGAGGAGCCCGCCGACGATGGTGATACCGAGGGGCTGGCGGAACTCCGACCCCATGCCGGTGCCGAAGGCGAGTGGTACCGCCCCGAGGAGCGCGGCGCAGGTCGTCATGAGAATCGGCCGGAAGCGCTGGAGACACGCCGTCCGGATGGCCTCGAGGGGTGAGGCGCCATGATCGCGCTCTTCTTCGATTGCGAAGTCGATCATCATGATCGCGTTCTTCTTCACGATTCCGATGAGCAAGATTATTCCGATGAGCGCGATGATGCTGAGCTCGACCTTGAAGAGCAAGAGCGCCAGCAACGCGCCCACGCCTGCGGACGGCAGGGTGGACAAGATGGTGATCGGGTGGACGTAGCTCTCGTAGAGCATGCCGAGCACGATATAGACGGCCAGGATCGCCGAGAGGATCAGCATCGGCTGACTGGATAGGGAGTCCTTGAAAGCCTGCGCCGTCCCCTGAAACGCCGCGTGAATGCTCGCCGGCATGCCGATCTGTCGTTCGGCGCGATGAACGGCGTCCACCGCGGGCCCGAGTGCCATGCCCGGCGCGAGGTTGAACGACAAGGTCACCGACGGAAACTGTCCTTGATGATTGATGGCGAGCGGCGCGGTCGTGACCGATTGCGTCGCGATCGCCCGGAGGGGGACCTGCGCCCCCGTGGGCGTCCCGACGTACAGATCGTCGAGCTCCTCGGGCCCGCGCGAGAACTCCGGCTTCACCTCGAGAACGACGTGGTACTGGTTGATCTCGGTGAAGGTCGTGGCCACCTGGCGCTGACCGTAAGCGTCGTAAAGGACATTGTCGAAAGCCTGCGGCGTGATGCCGAGGCGTGACGCGGTATCGCGATCGAGTGCCAGAGACAGCGTCAGTCCCGCCGTCTGCTGATCCGACGCCACATCCTTGAGCTCGGGGACCGTCCGCAATTTCTGGAGCACGCGGGGCGCCCACGTTCTGAGCTCGTCCAGGTCGGCGTCCTGAAGGGTGTACTGATACTGAGTGCGAGACGACCGACCGCCGACCCGGACGTCCTGGACCGATTGCAAGAAGAGACGGATCCCCGCCACCTTGGCGAGTTTGGGTCGAAGGCGATTGATGATTTCGTCCGGAGAAGCCTTCCGCGGAGGCTTCGGCGCGAGGTCGACGAACACGGTACCGTTGTTCCCCGTGGATCCGTGCGACGCTCCGATGAAGGAGACAACGTGCGCGACGTCGGGATCGGACTTCACGACGGCATTCAACGCCATCTGCCGCTGTTTCATGGCCCGGAACGAGATGTCCTGAGGGGCGTCGGAAAAGCCGGCGATGACTCCCGTGTCCTCCTGCGGGAACAGGCCCTTCGGCACCGTGGCAAACAGAAACACGGACAGCCCGATCGTCCCGAGGGTGAGCCCGAGCGTGAATTTCCGATGCCGCAGCACCCAGTCGAGGGCGCGCTGGTATCCACGGAGAACCGCGGAGAAGCCTCGCTCGGACAGCTCGTAGAGACGGCCGTGTCGTTCGCCGCGCGCCGTCAGGAGACGAGAGCACATCATCGGCGTCAGCGTGAGCGAGACGACGGCGGAGATTACGATCGCGATGCTGAGCGTGACGGCGAACTCGCGGAACAGTCGTCCGACGATGCCGCCCATCAGCAGGATCGGAATGAACACTGCGACGAGCGACAGCGTGATCGACACGATCGTGAAGCCGATCTGCTTCGCGCCCGCGAGCGCGGCCTCCATCGGCTTGAGGCCCCGCTCGATGTATCGCGTCACGTTTTCGGTGACGACGATCGCGTCATCCACGACGAAGCCCGTCGAGATCGTGAGCGCCATCAGCGACAGATTGTCGATGCTGTACCCGAACAGGTACATGAGCCCGAACGTGCCGAGAAGCGACAGAGGCACCGCGATGCTCGGAATTGCCGTGGCGCGCGCGGTACGCAGAAAGACGAACACCACTCCGATCACGAGGAGCACGCTGAGAACGAGGGCGTGTTCGACCTCGTGAACGGAGCCGCGGATGGTCTCCGTGCGATCCAGCGCTATCTCCATCTTGATCGCCGGCGGCACCGAGCTCATGAGCGACGGCAGCAGGGCCCGGATGCGTTCGTTGGTCTCGATGATGTTCGCGCCGGGTTGGCGCCGGATGATCGCGAGCACGCAGCGCTTTCCATTCATCCACGCCGCCAGGCGGTCGTCCTCCACATCGTCGAAGACCTTGGCGACATCGGAGAGCCGGACCGGCGCCCCATCGCGATACGCGACGATCACGGGTTTGTACTTTGCGGCGTCGAAGAGCTGGTCGTTCGCGCGGACGACGACGGTCTCCGTCGGCCCCGTGAACGCACCCTTCGGCGAGTCGACGGTCGTCGCGGCGAGCGCGTTCCGGACGTCCTCGAGCCCGATGCCACGACCCGCGAGGGCGCGCGGGTCCACCTGAACCCGCACCGCCGGCTGCTGCCCCCCGCCGATGTAGACCTGTCCGACGCCTCGAACCTGAGAGATCTTCTGAGCGAGGACCGTGTTCGCCGCTTCGTAAACCTGGGCGAGCGGCAAGGCGTCCGAGGTCAACGACAGGATCAGGATGGGCGAATCCGCTGGATTCACCTTTCGATACGTCGGGCGAAGCGGCAAGTCCGGGGGTAACTCACCGCCCGCGGCGGCGATGGCTGCCTGAACGTCGCGAGCTGCCGCGTCCACGTCTCGATCGAGATCGAACTGAAGCGTGATGGAGGTCGCGCCGAGCGTGCTCGCGGACGTGATCTCCGAGATGCCCGCGATGCGGCCGAAGCGGCGCTCGAGCGGCGTGGCCACCGACGAAGCCATCGTCTCCGGGCTCGCACCCGGAAGCGCGGCGCTGACCTGGATGGTCGGGAAATCGACCCGTGGCAAGGGAGCCACGGGCAAGAGGAGATAGGCCCAGCTCCCGGACAGGATGATGGCGGCGGCCAGCAACGTGGTCGCGATGGGGCGCCGGATGAACGGCTCCGAGACGTTCACGGCGCCGCGACCTCGCTGCCGGTGGGCGGCATATGGCGGACCGGAGCCAGCCATCGGCCGAGGCGAGACATGTAGAGGTAGATGACGGGCGTCGTGTAGAGCGTCAGGATCTGCGAGATGAGCAGGCCCCCGACGATGGAGATGCCGAGCGGGCGCCGAAGCTCCGAGCCCGTTCCCGTACCGAGGGCGAGGGGCAGCGCGCCGAGCAGTGCGGCGAGCGTCGTCATCATGATCGGACGGAAGCGGAGCAAGCACGCCCGATGAATCGCGTCACGCGGCGACAGGTGCTGATCGCGCTCCGCCTCGAGAGCGAAATCGATCATCATGATGGCGTTCTTCTTCACGATGCCGATCAGAAGAATGATGCCGATGAGCGCGATGATGCTGAACTCGACCCTGCAGATCATCAGCGCCAGCAGCGCGCCGACGCCGGCCGACGGCAGGGTCGACAGAATGGTCACGGGGTGGATGTAGCTCTCGTACAGAACGCCGAGCACGATGTAGACCGTGATGAGCGCGGCCAGAATCAGCACCGGCTCGCTGGCAAGTGATTCTCCGAACGCGAGGGCCGTGCCCACGAAGCCGGCATGCACGCTCGGCGGCAAACCGATTTCGGCTTCGACGCCATGTATGGCGTCCACGGCCGCGCCGAGCGAGGATCCGGGGGCAACGTTGAAGGAAATGGTGGCCGCCGGGAACTGCCCCTGGTGATTGACGACGAGCGGCGATGGTTTCTCGGCGAACTTCACGAACGCGCTGAGCGGCACGGCCTGGCCGTTCGAGGAGTTCACGTACAGACGGCTGAGGGCGTTCGGATCGTTCCGGAACTCCGGCTTCACTTCCAGCACGACACGGTAGAGGTTGAGCTGCGTGAAGATGGTGGACACCTGCCGCTGCCCGAACGCATCGTAGAGAGTGTCGTCGATGGCTTGAGGCGACACGCCGAGCCGCGAAGCCGTGTCGCGGTCGATGGTGATGGCCATTCCGAGCCCCGACGACAGCTGGTCGCTCGCGACGTCGGCGAGCTCCGGCAATCCTCGCATCTTCTCGAGCATCCGCGCGGACCACTCCCCCAGCTCCGCGGGATCCGCGTCCTCCAGCGTGTATTGAAACTGGGTTCGGCTCACGCGGGCGTCGATCTGCAGATCCTGAACCGACTGGAGATGCGCGCGGATTCCGGCCACCTGATCCAGCTTCGGCTTCAGGCGATTGATGATCTCGTCTGCGGACCCACTCCGCTCAGCTCGCTTCTTCAGCGTGATCGAGAGTCGTCCGCTATTCACGGTGGGGTTCGTCCCGTCGGAACCCACGGAAGACGATAGGCTCTCGACGTCTGGGTCTTTCAGAATGACGTCAGCCAGCTGCTGCTGCAGGGCCATCATCTTCGGAAACGAGATGTCCGGCGCCGCCTCGGTGATGCCGACGAGGAGCCCCGTGTCTTGCTGCGGGAAGAAGCCCTTCGGCACGAAGAGGGCCAGCAGCACGGTGAGACCCAGCGTCGCGATGGTGACGAGCAGGACCGTCAGCTGGTGGGAGAGGACCCACTTCAGCCCGCGGTCGTAGAGCCTGACCATGCTTTCGAACGCGTCCTCCGAGATCCGGTGGAAGACGCCCCGCTGCGACGGCGGAGGTTCCGGGCGCAGCATGTACGCCGACATCGTGGGAGTGAGCGTCAGCGACAACAGCGCCGAGACACCGATGGCGACGCTGAGGGTGACGGCGAACTCGCGGAACAGCCGTCCGATCACGCCGCCCATGAAGAGTAACGGGATGAGCACCGCGACGAGGGACACGGTGAGGGAAATGATCGTGAACCCGATCTGCCGGCTCCCCATCAACGCCGCCTCGAAGGGCGAATGGCCCTCCTCGATGAAGCGCGAAATGTTCTCGATCATCACGATCGCATCGTCAACGACGAACCCCGTCGAGATCGTGAGCGCCATGAGCGACAGGTTGTCGAGGCTGTAGCCGAGGAGATACATCACGCCGAAGGTGCCGACGAGCGACAGCGGCACGGCCACGCTCGGAATCGCCGTGGCGCGCAGGTTCCGCAGGAAAACGAAGATGACTCCGACGACGAGGCCGATGGTGAGCAGCAGCGTGAGCTCCACGTCTTCGACCGACGCCCGCACCGTCTCGGTGCGATCGCTCAACACTTCGACGCGAATGCCCTGCGGCAAAGACGCTTGAAGCTGCGGGAGCAACGCCTTCACCCGGTCGGCGACCTGGATGACGTTCGCCCCGGGCTGCCGCTGGACGTTGAGAATGATGGCTCGATCGCGGTTGGCCCAGGCGGCAAGCTCCGCGTTCTCGACGGAGTCGACGACGTTCGAAACGTCCCTCAGCCGAATGGGAGCGCCGTTCTTGTACGCAATGATGAGCGGACGAAACGATGACGCAGTGAAGAGCTGGTCGTCCGCCGCGATCGTATAGTTCTGGCGCGGACCGTCGAGAGTGCCCTTCGCTTGATTGACGTTCGAGAGCACGAGCAAGTTGCGAACGTCCTCGAGTGTGAGTCCCGCCCCCGCGAGAGTCTCTGGGTCCACCTGGACGCGGACCGCCGGTTTCTGGCCGCCCGCGAGCGTGACGAGCCCCACGCCCGAG
>CAWKKR010000002.1:0-183760 GCA_963850305.1 uncultured delta proteobacterium
CGCAGCGGGAGCCAGAAACGTCATAACGAGCGGCCGGGTCGGCGGCTCCGCGATGGGGCGACTGCATCGCCAACGTGTCGCCGTCCGAAAAGTCTCCGCCGCGAACGGCCCGCCTGGACGTTTCCACGTGATTGGCGCAATTGACGCACGGAACCTGGGGATACGGATCCACGTACCAATCGAGCACCCATTCGAGGACATTTCCTGCGAGGTCGGACTGGCCGTATTTGCCGTCCCCCTTCGGCGATTCGGACCCGACCGCGTTCGTGCCACCCTGGACACAAGCGGTGATTGGATAGCGTTCACCGCCGTAATTCGCGTAGGTGCAATCGACCATCTCGGCGCTCGGCGGGTCCGACCACGGGTAGACACGCTGTTCGCTCCCCCGCCGCTGCGGCGTACTCCCATTCGACCTCGGTCGGCAAACGTCCGCCGTCCCAAACACAAAATGCGAAGGCTTCGTACCACGTGATGCAGTTGATCGGCCGTGAGTCGCCGGCTCCTGGTTGTTCCGTCCAGGTCTGCGTCTGAGCGTCGCACTGTATCGCGCTCGCGAGCGCGACTCTGTCGGCCGGCAGATCCGCGGTCCACGCCGCGTCCCATCCGGGATCGGTCGGATCGTTCGGATTCTTCCCGCGGCCCGGCGCGATCATTCCCGGAGAGTACGCCGCTACGAAGTTCCAAATGTCCCCACGGTGATCTCGTAAGTGTCGAGCCGAAAGTCGCTCACGGTAGCAGGAAATTTCGGGTCGTTGGTGCGGTTGAAGGTGCCGCCCGGCACGACGGACGAACTGCAGCAGTCAGTGTTCCCGTTCGGCCCGCACTGGGTGCTAGCCGCGGCAACTCCTTCCCGAACCGGCGCCGCTGTCTGTCGCGTCCCCGCTGGAGTCCCCTGCCGCGCCGCCGCCGCACGCGGTGAACAACCAGCACGCCAAAGGTATCGCGAACCACAGACACTCGACTCGCCCCGTGGCTTTCATGGTGCCCCCAAGAGTTGCCATCCCGTTGCGTCAAAGTTAGCACGAGGCTTCGAACCCACCGGGACGTGGTGATGAAATCGGTTCCTTGTTCAACTCGGTGGCCCTCATGGAAAGGGCGCGGCTCCTTTGCAGCGGCGAGCGACGCGAGGGCGATCGTGAATGGAACCAAATCCGCGGATTCGCATCACCAGCTTCGCCTGGCACTCCGACGCGCGCATCGCGCGGGACTCTCGGCGTGCGCGTCGGAACCCCGCGTTGCACCGCCGCCGCGAAGCGAAAATATGTAACAGCTTCCAGTGCTTGGTCGTGCCCCCGGTGGTTCCGCTCAGATGGATCCACACGCTCGCGGAAATCGGAGCACGGTGGACTGAGTGCTGACACTCTGAGATACTCCTCGGGGGTCCTCGGGGCCTGCACGCAGTTTTAGGGACGCGCGAGTCCACTGACGCGCGTCTTGGAGGTACGGGGATGTGCATTTCGCGACGACGACCTTGGGTTGAATGCGCCCTCTTGTCCAGCCTGCTTCTAGGGTGCAGTGGTCGCACCAGACGAGCGACGACGACCCAGCCGGCGAACGCGCGGGCGACGCCAGCACTGCGCCAGATGCGAGTCCGCCGCCCATCACTCCAGGCCAATCCGTCGCGACGGCGCCTACATCAACAGCCACGCTCGGTGCTCCTTCTGCAGCGAAGCTGACAACGTGTGCGCCGGGCGGAGCGGTGGCGAATGCGGATGCTGACTGCAGGTCTGCACCGCTCGCTCAAACGACGACGTTCCCTCCGATGCAGTCGGTGGGACTGGGTCCCACAGCAACCGTTACCGCCGCCGCGCTATCGGGAGGCACGCTCTACGCGGGGTTCGAATGGACCACGTGCGCTCACGCAGGCTGTTCGACGTCCGCTGGGGTCTACCGAACCGACGGCAGCACCGGTTGGCAAACCGTGTTCCCGAACGACGGCCGCGTCATACTGGCCACGTCGAGTTCTTCCGCCCTCTGGGTGCGCACGACACCCCACCTCGTAGCGGCCGGCGAGCCCATTTACCAGGCGGTCGCGAATTCGTCCACCGCCGTAACCGCGTCGACGATTTCGACTGCGGGATACGCGACCGGGCTCGCACTCACGCCGACGTCCTTGTTCTCGATGACTTCCGCATCGGACTGGTCCTCGTCTGCACTGTACCGCGACGACATGGCCGCGAACGGCCATTGGGGCTCGTCCGCGCCCTTGCTCCTAATCCAAGGTCCCGCCGCTTCTCTCCGAACAAATGGCCAAGCGCTCGCGTGGGCCGAGGGTCTCGCCGGAGATACCATCGTGGTCGGCGACCTCACGGGAAATGGCCTCGATACGTCGTGCTGCTCCCTTCCGGTTCGGAGTACACGTCGCTGGAAATCGGGAGCAGCGCCGCCTTCGTAGCTTATAATCAGGAGAGCCCCACAGCTGGAGCAATCTGTGCTCTCGATCTCCAGACGGGAGCGGCTGCCGTGACCCTCGCCCTAGGCCCGGGGATCCAAGTGTGCCACATGGCCGTCAATTCGACGCGCCTGTTTTGGACCCAAGCGGCGGCAGAAGGTTCGCCGTGCACACAGGTCTGGAGCCAACCGTTGACCGGAGGAATGCCGAGCATCCTCGCGTGCAGCGCGGAAACCCTCGGGGATCTGCTCGTTGCAAACGACACCGCCGTATATTGGATCGACGACCAGGTTCGCCACATAGATCCGAGCACCTTGTGATCAGAGCGTGGAAAAGCAAGGCAGGGGCATCGTTGGGTTCGGCAGTTTGATGCCGAAAGTGAGGACCACATGGGCTATCGCATTTCTCTGAAAGTCGCCGTCATGGCGACCACGCCGTTACTGATGGCGCCGCTCTGCAGGTCGGTCTATCCGAACTGGCCCGTCAGCCCACCGGCGCCTTACAATGTCGACGCGAGTTTCAACGCGACGAAGTTTCGCACGAATGCTCAATATGTCGAAACGAACGTGATGGCTTCGACACATTCGAACGGTGTGGTCGCGCTCGGCCTTGCCGCCGACTGGGACAATGTCGAACCATGCGACAAATGCCCCGGTGGCAATTGCACGAATCCCCCCGTGAGCTGGCCGGTGGGTTGGCCGACTGCCAACGACGTCTCGGGTCGGCACCTCGAGACGCTCGGCGCGGATTCGTACCGATGCAACTTCAATTTCGCGTATCTGGACGCGTACCTCGACACACACGTGGATCCTTACGGGTCGCGCACCGCATACCGAAGTTTCGAAATTCAGCTCGCGCCGGAGATCAGGTCCTCCAAACCCGTCCTGGCCGTCCCCCGCCGGTCCCCGCCGTCTCCGCGCCGGGCTTGAGCCGTCAACGCCGGGGATTTCCCGTATAATGTGAGACGGCGTCCCGGACGACACGTGCTCGGCGATTCGGTGGAAGCCGCGCTCAAGGACGGCGTGGACATCATTCCGACCACTGCCCTGATCCGCCGCTGGGACGCGCCACGCCGCGTCGGGGATACCGAAGCCGGAGAGCGATTGCGCGGACGGATCGCGCTGCTCGAGAGGCTTGCGGCGTCGCCGAGCGCTCGATGAACCGACGACGCGCTGACGACGCGCCCTTAGGTTCGAGCCCCTGCACGTCTCGGTCGGACGTCGCCGCTTTGACCTCGTACCGAACGTGTAATGCCGTCGTATTCGACTCCGTCTCGAGAGCGAGCTCGACGCGGTGACCGTCTTTCCACTTCCACTCGAGCCGATATTCCGCCTGCTTCGTGGAGATGCACTGGAGCACGCGACTCGCGCACGCCTCGGGCCGAGAGACGCGGCCTCCGAAGGCCGCGCCGTAGTGCTTCTCGAGGTCTCTTTTCACGTCGCCCCAGCGCGTCAGCACGACGTTGTCCGAGGCACCTGCGTCGAACGGCGCGACCACCTCGATCGCACAGAGTTTGCCCTGGCAGAACTCGACGTCCGTCTCGCCGGCAAAGGACATATTGGGCGGGAGGCGATTGCAAGAGCCGTCTCCGTCTTCGTCGACGGCCCAGGCCCCTGCGATTCGGTCGCAGCGCTCTTTCGCGGCGGAGAACGAATCGTCGAAGCGGTAACCGAGCGCCCCGAGCGGCGCGGAATCCGTGCTGGCCGCGCCTATACGCCCGCCGCCGGCGGAGTAGACGATGCACACGCCGCGAAAGCCGTGCAGCGAACGAACGCCCATGGACCCGGTTCCGTTGGACGCAAAGCCGGTCCCCGTCACGGCGTCCGCGGCCGATACGACGACCCCGTCGCAACCTTGCAAGGCGGCGGCTCTTCGAAGCTCGTCCATGATCGCGGCCGAGTCATCGGATGAAAGGAACTCTTGTCGTGCTTCGACGAAGCCGATCTCTTGGTACGCCCGCTGCGGAGGCCCCGTGAGGAACACGTCCACGTCCGCCGCCAGCCGCGGGGACCGGACTTGGGCGGTGGCATCCGTCTGCGTGTAGCTGACCGCGGTGCCGCATGCCGTGAGGGTGAGAGCGATCCCGCTCAGACACACGTTCACGTTCCGTCCAAAAAAGCTGCGCGACCGACCCACGTTTTCGGCCGAAGTTAGCCGATTGCACGAACCGCCACAATAGACGCCGAATCGTCACGAACGCGCCTAGGGGCGAGGCCGCGTCCATGGACCTACGACGTCAGGTGGCGCCGAGACCCCACAATCAAGCGGACTTGGCTTCGATTTCCGAGCGCCCGTTCGCCAGTTCGATCACGTCGCGCAGGCGGTCGTAGGCCTTCCTGAGTTGGCCCGGGACGATGTGCATGAGCGCCACCGGTGGAGATCAGGTCCTCCAAACCCGTCCTGGCCGTCCCCCGCCGGTCCCCGCCGTCTCCGCGCCGGGCTTGAGCCGTCAACGCCGGGGATTTCCCGTATAATGTGAGGCTCGGACGTCGCGTTCGGCATCGTTCTTTCTCGTCCGTGGACCGTCGGTGAACTCGTGCGCGAGTACGGCGGCGTCGCCGACGACGGCATCGACGCGCGGGTCGTCGACCGACTCGTGTCGCCCGAGCACGCGACGTCGGAGCGCGATCTCGTCGTCGTCACTTCCACGCGCCGCACCGCCGACGCCACCGGCTTAAAGGCGTACTCCTCTGTCAACGCGACGTCGCAGCGCGCTGTCCGGACGGACGTCGCTGGGTCCACGATCACGCGACGTGGGTCGTCGCAAGCCTGCTCGAAGACGTCGCAGGCCCGCGCGCCGCTCCGTTCGTGCACGCGGCGGCCTTCGTCGACGAGGCCGCCGCGCTCGACCCGACCGCGACCGTCCTTCGCGGCGCGGTCGTGCATGCCGGCGCGCGCATCGGCGCTCACACCGTCATCGGCGAAGGCGCGGTCGTCTACGGCCGCACGCGCATCGACGAACGCGTGACGGTCGGCCCACTCGCCGTGATCGGCCGTCCGGGATTTGGTTGGGCCGCGGGCCCTGACGGCGCGATCATCCGCGTCCCACAGCTGGGCGGCGTGATCATCGAAGCAGACGTCGAGGTAGGCGCGCTCGCGACCATCGACGCCGGCACCCTCTCCCCGACCATCCTGCGCCGCGGCGTCAAACTCGACGCGCACGTGCACGTCGGCGCACAACGTCGAGATCGGCGAGCGCACGATCGTCGCGGCTCAGGCGGGTTTCGCGGGTTCGGCGCGCATCGGCGCGGGCGTCTCGGTCGGGCGGCCAAGCCGGCGTCACGGATCACGCGACCGTCGGCGCAGGCGCGCGCATCGCCGCGAAGAGCGGCGTGATCGGGGATGTCGCTCCGGGCACGGTCGTGGCAGGATACCCCGCGATCCGAGGATGGAATGGCTTCGAGCGTGGGCGAGGCTCCTCGGACAGAGAAAGCGCACGAAGACGCGAACTCCGAAGCGCCGCATCCAGATCGACATCGCGAAGATCCTGGCAGATCTTGCCGCACCGGTATCCGTTCGTGATGGTCGATCGCGTGACCGATCTCGTCGCCGGTGAAGAGCATCTCGCGGTCACAAGATGGTGAGCTACAACGAGCCTTGGTGCCAAGGGCACTTCCCGGGCGTCCGATCATGCCCGGCGTGCTCATCATCGAGTCGCTCGCGCAGATCGGCGGCATCCTCGCTTACGCGAGCGAGCCGTTCGACGCGACGCAGAGCCTCATGTACTTTCTCGGCATCGACAAAGCGAAGTTCCGGCAGGCCCGTGATCCCCGGCGATCGCCTCGATCTGTTCGTCGAGGTCGTGCACCACCGATCGAACGTGTGGAAGATGCGCGGCGAGGCGACGGTGGACGGCGCGCTGTGCGCGCAGGGCGAGCTCCTCGCGTCCATCGTCGATCGCGACGGCTGAGCGGGCGCGTCATGACCGACCCGGTCAACCGTTCACTCGACGGCCGTCGTCGACCCGAGCGCGCGGCTCGCGAGCGGAGCGTGGTCCGCTGTCGTACGTCGGTCCCGGCGCGGTCATCGGTGAAGGGACGGAGCTCGTCGCGCAGGCCACGGTGCTCGGACCGTGCCGCGTCGGCAAGAACAACCGCGTTCCACCCGCACGCGACCCTCGGCGCGCCGCCGCAAGACCGGTCTTGGTCGGGCGAGCCGACCGAGCTCGTCGTCGGCGACGACAATCAATTCCGCGAAGGCGTCACCGTCCATCGCGGCACCGTGAAGGGCGGCGGCGTGACGCGCATCGGCTCGCGCTGTCTCTTCATGGTCGGCGCCCACGTCGCGCACGACTGCACCGTCGAGGATCGCGTGACCCTCGCGAACTACACGAGCCTCGGCGGCCACGTCCAGCGTCCGCGAGCGAGCCGTGCTCGGCGGGCACGTCGCGGTCGCGCCGTTCGTCGTCGTCGGAGAGCTCTCGTTCGCCGCCGGCGGCGCCATGATCGAACGCGACGTCCCGCCCTTCGTCACCGTCCAAGGCGATCGCGCGCGCGTCCGCGGCCTGAACCGAGTGGGCCTGATGCGCGCCGACGTCCCCGAAGCGTCTCGCGAAGCGCTGGCGTAACCGCGTATCGAATGCTCTTCCGCTCCAAAGAGCCGATGGCGCTCGCGGTGCACGCCGTCGAGCTAGAACTGGGGCACGATCCGTACGTGAAGCGGCTGGTGGAGTTCGTCAGGGGGAGATCGAGCGCGTGAGTTGACGCCTCCGGGTAAGGTGGACGACGATTCGTCCGAGAGTGGAAGAGGAGCCGGTCGAGAGCGGTGGCGTTACGCAATATCCCAGGCGGCGCGTCCGGAATGCGATCGTCTTTGGTTGCGCGTCGTGGGCCGTCGCCATTGCGTTGTTCATCCCGTGGGGACGGGCGCTGCGCGGCCCCTTGGATCGGTTCGTATTACGAGCAGGCTTGCGGCTCACGTTCGACTCTTTCGAGCTCGGGTGGGGCGCGGTAACGCTCCACGGGGTTCGGTTCAGTTTGGCCGACACGAGCGGCATCGACGGCACCGCGCGGAGCGTCCACGTCACGTGGAAGCCGAGGCGCATCGACGCCACGGACGTCCGCGTCGGGTTCGTGGGCGCGCCCTTGGATGACGTCCTCGAACTGGCGAGATGGGCGCAGCAGCACCGCGCAGCGCTGTCGGTCCCCATTTTCGCGAACAACGGCGGCGCGCGTTCGACCCGGACGCTGGATTCGGATCGCCAAGTCACGGTCACGGCTTCCGGATCGGCGTTCGTCCTCACGCAAGAGCCGAACTCGCCGGTCATTGCGTCGGGGAGCTTCGGCTCGAACGGCGTCGAGGTCCTCGTCGGCGATCCAGCGTCGCCGTCGTTTCGAATGGAGGTTCCCCGCACGTCTCGGAGCGTCGTCCTCACGGTCGCACCGACCCCCCTTCCCGAATTCGCGCGCGCCATCGGAGCGGACGCGACGTCCGAGAAGATCCTGATCAGCGGGCGCGCGACCCTGGAACCTCCCGTCAGCCTCGAGGCTCCGATCTCAGCTCGCGTCGAAGGTCGCGTCGAAGGCTGGACGCTTCGGCCACCGCTCGAGCTCGAAGGCCTCTCGTTCGGGCACGTCGCGACCTTTCGAACGGAGGTCGAAGCAACACGCGTCGCGTCGCAACTCACCCTCCGAAATGGCCGTGTCGACGTCGGTGACAGCCACTTCCACGTCGAGGGCACTCTAGGCAAACAACCGCGAGACAGTCGCCCCAGCGGTAACGGCCTTCGCGTGCTTGGTGCAATCTCGTGTCGCGTGATCGCAGACGCTGCGGCAACCGCTCCCGCCGGATCCGGGCTCATCACGGTTCTAAACGGAAGCCACGCCGAACGCCGAACGAGCGGCTGGATACCGGTTTTTACCGGTTTCTCGGGCGACGGCGCGCTCGACGCGTTGCGGCCTGGCGGGTGGCTCGTCGGATCGAATTGCGGGATCGTGCCGCTCGCGCTCCTTCGAGGCGAGGCGCGAGAGATCCTGGAAGCTCGGCTGGGTCGCCCTCCGAACAACTGGATGAGCGTGTTCGGACGAGATTACCCAGGGTTCACGTTCTCGGACAACGTCGGTCCGGGTCCGAAGGTTCCGCCCGCGGAGCTCACTCCGAATCCGGTGACCGCGGAGATCAGTCCGGCGGAGCGTCGCGGGTATGTCGGAGAGCTCGTCTCCTTCGACGTGGTGGTTCACGCCAATCCTGCCATGGTTCGGGGAGCGTGGACCGCTGCGTGCGCGGGCCCGGCGAGGTTCGCGTCATCGGCGGTCGCCGTTCCAGGCGAAGAACATCGTCACCTCGAAGCTCTCGTCGAACCATGGCGCCCCGCTCCTGACGGCGGCCTCCGCATTGCCCAGCCTTACTCCGGAACCCACTTCCCACCCGTCCTTCAGCACACGTTGCCAATCGTTCCTCTCGACTACGAAGAGCTCGCTCCGGTGTGGGTCGACCGCGGACGTGAAGAAGCGCTGCCCGAGCTCAGCGTCTCTCAGCGCGACGACGAGATGGTCGTCCGGTACCAACCGAGGATCACCGATGCTCGGTTTAGCAAGGTCCGTGCGATTCTCATCCGAAGCAACGGGACCAATCTGCTCTACGTCGGCGCCACCATCGTTGCCGTGTCGGAAGGCGGCTACCCGAAGGAGGCGGGTGCGGAGACGTGGGCCCTCGCGTTTCCGGCGTCAGTTTCTCGTCCCGTTCGAGTGCTCGTGTCGGAGCATCACGAGGATGCCTGTGAGTTTCGCACGGTCGAACTCACGGTTCGGTGACCTCTGGCTCACTTACGCGAGCGCCGCGCCGCACCGGGCGGCCGAAAAATTCAGGACGGAACGCCTAGTCCGGTTCGGCGCGCACGAAAAATCCAGGATGGACCTTCCCCCTGGGTTCGAATCGAACAAAAGTTTCAGGATCGGACCTTCCCCCCTGGGTTCGAATCGAACGAAAGTTTCAGGTTGAACCTCGCCCCCGGGTTCGAATCGAACAAAAGTTCAAGATGGAGGGTAGACCCACGAAAACTAACCCACGCCTTTTCACTCACTTCACCTCGAACAAATGGGAATCAGGTCCTCCAAACCCGTCCTGGCCGTCCCCCGCCGGTCCCCGCCGTCTCCGCGCCGGGCTTGAGCCGTCAACGCCGGGGATTTCCCGTATAATGTGAGAACGACCGAGCCGCCGCGCGAGCTCGTCGACGCCAAGGGCACGGATGAGCCGTTCGAGTCGCGTCACGACGCACGCTCCGGCTGTGAACGCGCGATGCGTAGCGCAGTGATGATGTCAGCGGCGAGCGCGTCTTCGCCACGCGAGCGGCACAACGCCACTACGTCGCGGAGCTCGAGCCCGCCGACGTAGCGCGGCGAGATACCAGGCACGCGGACACGCGCGAGACCGAGCAAGAGGTCGGCCTCCACGATCGCGACGCCGTCCGCGTCACGACGGATCGGAACACGACCGTCCGAACACACGATCGCCAACGCGCTCTTGGCGCGCAGCTCGGCCGTGCTGCGGGTAGATCCTCGCTTCGACGTCGTGTGCAAACGACGACTCCTTCGCTTCGTCACGTCGGACCCCCTTTTTTCGGGGTCGACGCGCTCGCTCGGTCTATTTGCCCGAGGCCGTCACCAGGACGACCACGGGGATGGTCAGGGGGGCGGGGCTCGACCGTGCGCGGTGCGCGCGACGGGAGCCCCGATGGTGGGCCGCCGTCGCCGTCGCCATCGGCGCCGCTGGACGGCGCGGAGGAGCGTCGTGCGACTCGTGCGACTCGTCGTGCTCGTCGGCTCGATCGTGAGCGCCGAGCGCCACGCAGGACGCGCGGCGTGGTCGCTGTGAGCCGGAGTCGCCGAGCGTCGCGCGACAGAGCGCCGCGAACGTTGCGAGCGAAGGCCAGGGCACGACGTGCCTGGACGGCTACGCGGCGAGCGCTGGCGACGTCCTGGAGGCACGTATCGGCGTCCTCGCCCGGGACGGGGAAACGCTCGTCGAGCCGCAACTCCGGCAGCTCGCGAGCGAGCGCGTCGGCGAGCAGAATCGCGTCCAGATCCGCGGGATCTGGCTCGATAACACCTGATATATCGGGTGTTGGCGGCGCGACGACGCTCGGTGTTTGACCGAGCGGGGGGGAATGCTGTACGTTTGAGCCGCCCCTGAAATGGGGAAGCGGTAGCGAGTCGTTTTCCATCGACTGGATCTCCTCGTCGGCCCAGCCACACCGCCCTCTTCGTCCGACCAAGACCAAGGGCGGCGGTGGTGTATCCGCGATTTGGCGGGCGATGCGCCCGCGCGATGCGGGCAGACGCGCCCGCGGGAAGCAGGATTGATCGAACCCTGCGCGACTGTCCAGGGTTTTTTATGATCAGTGTGCTATCCTTGCCTCATGAGCAGCGCTGACGGCCATCGGACGGGCCGCCCCCTCGGGCGCCGGGAGAGCCCTCGCCCACTGATCGACGATCATCGCGCCACGATGCGCGACCTTCGCAAATCGCTCGGCTTGAGCCAGTCCGAGGTGGCGGCCGCGATCGACAGCGATCAGGCCGTCGTGAGCAGGATCGAGCGGAGTCCCGACGTGCTGCTTTCTAGCCTTCGCAGGTACGCGAGCGGGCTCGGGGCGCGCTTCGAGGCCGCGTTCGTGCTCGCGGACGGCCGGCGCGTCGTGGTGATCGACGAGCCGGCGAGCGAGTAACGCATTTCACCGTGCGGCCGTCTGGAGTCTCTGTTCCGCCCCGCGATTGTACGTTTGACGTACAACGTACAAAGCGCTAAGCCTACGACGTGATTCGGTCGTTCCGCTGCAAGGACACGCAGGCTCTCTACGAGGGCAAGCGATCCAAGCCGTTCGCTTCCGTGCGGAGCGTCGCCGAGCGGAAGCTACAGATGCTCGACGCTGCCACGACCCTCGGCGACCTAGCCACGCCAGGCAACCACCTGGAAGCTCTCAAGGGCGACCGAGAGGGTCAGCACTCGATCCGAATCAACGGCCAGTTTCGGGTTTGCTTCCGGTGGACCGACGCCGGACCCGAGGACGTGGAGATAGTCGATTACCACTGATATTTGCTGAGTCCGTTCACCATTTTATTTAGCGAGATGCTCTCGCCCCTCTGCGGAGAGGAGTTTTTTATAAATGTCTAAGTTGAAGAACGGGATGCGCCCCATCCACCCCGGAGAGATCCTCCGTGAAGAGTACCTCGCGCCGCTCGGCATGAGCGCGAACGCCCTGGCGCACGTCTTGAACGTGCCCGCCAACCGCGTCAGCGGCATCCTCTCGGGGCGCCGCGCTGTCACGGCGGACACTGCGCTTCGCCTCGGCCGCGCTCTCGGCACGACGCCTACGTTCTGGCAGAACCTCCAGGCAGCGTACGACCTGCGCGTGGCTGAAGGTGAAAGCGGGTCCGATCTACGGACAATCCGCCGCGTACAGCATCCGGCTTCGAGCTCCGCGGCGAAGCGGGCCTAGCCCCGCCACGCCAACGCGGGCCCACCTACGGGGGAAGCGAGTCGAGCATCTTCCCAACCAAGCGCTTCAGGAGCGCATCGCCGCTGAGGTGTTCCTTCGCGTACCCGTCAATGATGGTCTCGCGCATCAAGTCTTCTGAGACCGCGATACACCCCGTCCGCACGTGGTCGAGGCACGCGGCGGCGTCCTCGAAGAGCTTTTGCACGTCCTTGAGCGAGAGGTAGGCGATGCCAGCGGCTAGTCCGCGCCCGGTGTCGTCGAGGGCGATCCGCGGCGACACCACAATGACCTTCGTGTCGCGTGCCGGCGGCAAGTCCTTGTCGTGCTCGTCGAGCCATGTGGGATGCGCGTGCGCCTGGCGAACCGTCTCGTAGCTGATGGGGTGCCCGGGTTTCTCGTCGGATTTAGCCTCGAAGACGTAGCGCTGGCCGTCTTCGGTCCACCACAGGGAGTCTGGTGCGCCCTTCTTCTTCTTGTCGTAGCTCTTGGTTTTGAAGCCGAGCATGCGGCCCAGCGAGGTCAGGCCGCCCTGGAACAGGGCCGCCGTCGTCACGGAGACGTCCTTGCGTACCTTCTCGACGTGGTCGCCGAATTTCTTCCCGCGAAACGTCCAATCGTTCAGGAGGTCGATGACCTCGTCGACGCCCATGGGAGCGCCGAGCGCCGGTGCCGTCTCGGGTCTGATGAAAGACAGCGAAGCGAGCCACCGCACTCCGGAGGCGAGGTTCGACGCGAGGTCGACGTGTTTCTGGAATTGGAGCTTGTGCGATTCGTTCTTCGACAATCGATACGCCATGTCCGCGGCGAGCGCCGCCTGGTACTCCCAGAATGCGCGGTACGGTTTCAGCTTTGGGTCGCCGAGCTGGTCGGTGATTTTCACGGCCGTGTGATGAGCCTGGGAGTAGTCCGCTCGCCAGAGCTGGTAGACGAACAGCGTCTCGTGCTCGGCCGTTGCGGCGAGCGCGGCAGTCTCCTCTCCGAGGACTCGACCCAACTGCTTCGTGCGGGCGCGTAGCGCCACCTCCGCGTCGTCGTTCCAAGCGTCGCCGTGCTCGAAGAAGTCCTCCAAGAGCTTTTCCGAGGCCGCCAGGTCGAGGCCGTTCGATACCTCCTGTCCGAGGTCGAGCTCGGCCTGGAGCTCCGGGTGGAGGCCCTTGCTGTTCGTGCCTAGGGCAATCCAGCCCGTGAGGTCCTTCCCGAGACAGAGAACGAGCGCGTAGTCGTTCTTGTCGCGGGTGCACCTTCCCATCGCTTGCGTCAGGCGGACCCGCATCCGGTTTCGCACGACGGAGTAGGCGTTGAGCCGGTTTCTCATGAACGCCTCTTGCAGGTTCATCACTGCCGGAGCGTTCACCAGGACCATGCGCCGACAGTCCTCGCCGGGAAGGTCGATTCCATCGTAGCGGTTCGTCAGCACGAGCGCGGTCGGCACCGTCGAGTGCGTGAACTTGTCGAGGCTCTCCTCGACGTCGTCGGCGTTAAGCGTCGTCACCCCTCCGCTCCGAAGGGTCCTGGCGTGCTTGGAGGCTTCCTTCTTCGTACCCGAGACGATGACGAGCGAACGCGACTCACTGACCGCACGGGTGTAGCAGTGGTTCCCAGCATCCTTGGCCATCAGGTGCGGGAACAAGAATCAGGCGGCGCCCCGTGTTCCCTTCCGGGACGTCCGAAGCCTCGATAGCCTTGATTTTCTGAACGCCGAACATCCTTTCGAGGTCGCCGTCCGCGCCGAGTGTCGCCGACATATAGAGGCGGTGATCTGCGCAGGCGAACGTCGAGTGGGTGTCCGTCGGAGGATGGGGCCGGAACAAGAACGAGGAGAGACGTACACGTTGCACGCCGCGAGGTGGTTCTTGAGCACGCGCCACGAGTAACGAACCGACTTCGGCGCGTTGTCGGGACCGCATGTGCGGTCGGAAGCCGCAAGAGCGCATCGAGTTTTGATGCGTACGCGGGGAGCGGGATGAGGTCGACGTCACTCAGCGAGGCGTTGCCCTTCGCGTGTCGGAGCCCCGGATTAATCCAATCGCCGAAGAAAACCCACCGCACCGGAGCCGTGGAGCGTCGAGCTCGGAGCGGTCGTCGCCGGCGAGGCGCGCCGCGGCAAACGACGAGCCGGTGCCCGAGTCCGCGCGCACGCCGACGCGCGCAGCGTCGCGCTCGACGAGCAAGCGACGCAAGGCCCAGAAGGTCATCCACCGTGCCGGCGGACGCGACGTCAAGCAATCGGTGCTCTACCTGCGCCCGAGCTCCACAAGCGGCTCGCGGTGCGCTGCGCCGAGCTCGGCGAGACGCTCTCCGACTTCGTGGCGGACGCCGTGACACGCGCTCTCGCGTAAATCGCGCGGCACGGGCTCTGGATTTCCATCGTTCGTCTCGACTCGAGGCTCTCTCCGGGATAAGCGTCGGTGCTTGGAGGAGGAGAGACATAAACAAAACCGAAGATCACGGCAAAGACCGATGGCGTTCCACCAGCGGATTCAGGCAAAGACGTTACCTGGGGAGAGATGCACGCAGGCGACTGCGTCATGGCCGCGGGCAGCACGGTGACAATCTACTCAGATGGCAACGCCAAGTTCGAAGCATCCGTCTGGACGAACCACACGCATTCGGGCGACACGTGGCAGCACATCCTCACGTTCCTCGATTTCCGTGGTCTCGAGCTGTTCAGCAGCCCGACGCTATACGGCCCGAACCACATGAATGACGGCAACCCGCCTCCGCACTACAAATGGGGCCCGGTCTGGTTCAAGTTCGATCCGGCCAATTCGATGCTGCTACCCAAGCGCAGGCCCGCGGTTGGTGCTGAGCGAAAGGCGCCGACCAACTTCACACGAACCACGACACGCTTACGTTCCGCCCGAGACACGCGGAGGAGCTCCGCGTCCGCTGCGCTCGCGAGCGCAGGAGCGTCTCCGACGCTGTGACGGCCGCGCTTTCTGCCTGGCTTCGCTGATTCGGGCTCGGGTATTTCCATCGTGCTGCGACGCGCCTACCGTGCGTCGATGCCCCGCCACCTGAAGGTCTGCGAGGAGCAGGCCGAGCCCCCCGAGCTCGGTTCGCGCGAGCTCCCGATCCGCGTGCTGCCCGAGCATCCCTGGTTCGCGGAGCGGCGCTGTCACGCGATGATGGCGCCGCTCGTCATCGACGCCGCGACGTGGCTCGAGAGATCAGGGCCTCCAAACCCGTCCTGGTCGTCACCCGCCGGTCCCCGCCGTCTCCGCGCCGGGCTTGGGCCGTCAACGCCGGGGATTTCCCGTATATTGTGACCAATTCCAACGGACCTCGACGCACCTCCGCGCTGCGGGTCGCTCGGGAGAGCGCCTGCGGCCGCCCTGGTCGGCTGCTGACTCACTGCGTCACCAGTCGTCGGGCGGGGGCGGGTCGAAGTCGTCGGTGGGGGAGCGGGCTCGGGCGACCGTGGGCGCGGCGAGTTCGAGGCCGAGCTCCCCGAGGAGCTGGCGGGCGCGGTCGGCCTCCGTCACGACCTCCACGAACTTCAGGCGGCCGCCACACGGACACGCCAGGGCATCGACGTCGTGAACGCGTCTTTAGGAGGGTCGCCCAGTCGATCCTCCAGGCTCCCGACGAGTACCGCGCCTTGCCAGGCTCGAAGGGTGCGCGCTTCGGCGGAGCGAAGAGGCGTGCCGGGTCGAGCACCGCTTCCGTGGCGCCGGGAGGTACGGGGAGACGAGGCGCGTCGATCCCGTGATCTCCTTCCGCCGCCATGGCCCTTGTCTTTGCGACCACCTGGATGGACGGTGGCTCGGTCACGGCAGGCCCGATACTCCCGCCCACTTCGGTGGTCGTCGTGCACACGGAGTTCCCGGCCACGGTGGCCGGCGGCTCCGGCACCACGCTCTTCCTCCACGACGAGTGCGGGCCGAGGACGCCATGGAATCGTAGTAGCGGATGCCGCGGCGGGGGAATCAAGGCCGAAAGGCGCGCGAGTAGCTCGACCGGATCCATCACGCGGTGGGTTTCGCCGCGACGCCATGGGCGTTGCAGTTGGTACGCGACGCGGCCGTCCCGCGTCATCGAGAGCCGCTCCAGGCTGAGCGGGGCTCGCGTGCAATAGCGGAGCAGCTTCTCTCGGCCCGCCCGATCGTGTGCTTCTATGCGGACGCCCGCGTGCAGGTTGAAGCCGAGCGACTCGGTGCCGTACTTTCCCTTGGATCTGCGGGGCGCGGTGGCGTCACCGTCGCCGCCGGGTTGCACGAGCTCGGCGAGCCCTCGGGCGTCGAGCCGGACGAGCCCCTTCTGGCTGAGCGACGTGCTCACGCAGGCGTCCATCGCACTCGGGTCCGTCGACTCTACCCGTTCATGGTTGTACTCGGCGAGCAGTCCCTTCCGACGAAGCCAGGCGACGAGCCGCTTGTAGACGCGCTCGATCACGTCCCCGAGCGCGAACGAATCGGGTGCTGGAACCGCGTGGAACGTCGCGCGCTCGTCCTCGTCGTGGCGCGTGAACACCCCGTCGATAACGGTGGCGTGGACATGGCAGTTCAGGTTCAGCGCGCCTCCGAAACGGTGCTGCACCGAGACTGCACCGCCCTGACCACCCGAGATGCCGATCTCGACCGCCCTCCTCCGGTACCACGCGAGCGTCTCCTCCATGAAGATGCGGGTCAGCGCCGTGAACGCCTGCGCGTTCGACGCCAGCAAGAATCTCAGTTCGAACGGAACGCTCAGGACCCACTGACGCACGGGAGCGTTCGGGAGAACTCGATCCGTCAAATGTGCCGCCGAGTTGCACATTCGCCTCGCGTTGCAGGACGGGCACAGCCCCCTCATCTTGCACGAAAAGGCCACGACGATCTGGCGGTGACACGCGCGACATTCGGCGCGTCCGAATCCGTGCGCCAGGATCCCGCAGCGCAGGTAGGCGCGTAGCTCGCGCTCGACGTACGTCGGGAGCGGGCGATCGTGCTTCTCGCGGGATTCAGCGAGGAACGTCTCGAGGTGCTCGGCGACCAGCCGGTAGAGCAACGTCTCTTCGGGTCGGTGGCGCTCGTAGCCACGTTGCCGGCGGTCGACGGAAGACCCCGCGAGGTCGGGCACGACCGGTCTCGACAGCGAGGACCGGGCCATGAACGAAGGTCAGCGATTCCCCCGTGTCTCGGGTGCCCTGACGGTGGCCAACGCCGGGGTCGCGATGGCGAGCCGCCACGACGACCTCGGAGAAAGTCGCGTGCGAGACGGGAAACGGCGGCGGCGAACTGAACGAGGGAGGGATCGCGCTCGGCGAGGGCGTCGTCGACGGAGAGAGCTTCCCGCGATGCTCGTCTCGTGCCGCCCGTGCTCGACGACGGGGCGTCAGCGACGTGACAACCGGCCAGGCAGATGGACGCGGCGCGTCGAAAAGCTAGCGTCACGGAATTCCTCCATTGCCTGGGCTCGCGTAGCTGCTGCGACGGCCGCCGAGTTCATAATGTCCCATTACCGGACAACGTCACCGCGGCGGGCTCGGGCGCCGCACACATTCCCCTACACGCCCTAATCTTAGCGCGATAAGGTTGGACGGTCAAGGGGCGATCAAGGGCAATCTAGAGCCTTCAAACGACGCTGTTCGACATCGAAACGCGAGGTAGCAAGCGAGGCTTAAACGTGGCTCTGAGCGTGGCTCAAGCAAGGTAACAAGCGTGGCTTTTTGTGGCATTTTACCACGATTTTTCCATGGATCCGGCCGAGATCGCGATGGGCGCCGTCGAGGGCATGAACAACAAAGCCCGCGTCACCACGAAACTCGCGTACGGTTTCAGGACCTACGAACATGCAGAAATCGCCCTGTTCCACAGGCTCGGCGCGTTACCCGAGCCGCCGTGGCTCACCCACAGATTCTCGTGAGGAGGCGTTCATAGCAGTCTCTCGAAGCAAGGTGCGAACCACGATGCCGGCCAGCCGCTTGAGATGAGGCGCGGGGCACGCTGCTCTACGTGCTTCCCGCGCTGCTTGGGGAGCGATCCATCGACGTCGGGATGCCAGTCCGGTCCATTAAGAAAGTCCATGCTCGATTGACGCTCTTCGACGACACCGTGGCCTCGTCTTTCTCGACTTTCCAGGCCGCGGTAGCAGCAATCGCCGACGCAACGCGTCGCCATCAATCTCGAGCCGCAGGTGCCTGCCAGCCTATGCGCTCGAGATGTCTCCGCGCGATCTCGAGGAACGCTCGGGCAGCGGGTGAGACGCGGCCGCCGCTCAAGTGCACTGCATAGAGGGGTCGCGCTGGCGGTGCGTATGCATCGAGCACCTGGTTTCTTTGCCGCCTTCGGACCAAAGAGTAACCAAGGAGCTGCCCGTCATCCCCCCAATCGCCCCGCGCATGATCATTAGCTCACGCAACGTCAGCGGGCGGCGCTCCGTCGGTTCGTCGTCGGCACCATCGCCGTCGCCGCGCGTGACGACGGCCGCCCGCGCGTCGGCAAGCTCTCGGGGAGACAGCCACGCCCGCACCGGCGCAGTGAGCGAGGATCTCACCTCAGTCGTCCTCGCCGTCCTCGTCGTCCTCGCCGTCCTCGTCGTCCTCGTCGTCCTCGGCCAAGATCCGGTCGGCCTCGAAAACATCTTCGGGTGTCCACTCGTCGTCGGGGATGTTCATTTCGTCACCGAGTTCCTCGACGTCCTCGATTGTCGTGTCCAGCAGCGCAGCCACTTCCTGGTTGGTCATGGGCTCGATCTACTGCCTGCGCCCCTGTATGGATAGAGTCCGGCGCCGAAGGTGGCGTCACCTTCCCGCGCGTCAACTCACGGGTCAGGGCGCGTTGCATCCACTTGGTCACCGGCAGCCCGGCTGCCGTCGCGGCGGCGTGGATTCGCTGCTTACGCACTAGCGACAGTCGAATGCACACTCGAGGCAGCTTGCTAGGCAAGGCGCATCACCTCCGCTCGAAGCGCGGCCAACTCTGATTCCAGGGCCTCGATCCTCTCCACGATTGCTTGCCGGCGATGGGCGCGGGAGCCAGCGGCGCGGCACGCACCTCCATGGTACCGCGCACCGGGACGCTGGCGGTCGCTTAGCGGCCCGCCGCACGCCTCGCAGACGCGCCGCTCCCCGGCGGCACCGGCTGGGACGTGCAAGGCGAAAGCCGCCGCACGTGCGCCTGAGAGCGCGGTCGGCGGGGGTGTTTCGTCGCCCGTCACCGTGCGCTCCCGTTCGCGCGGGGCCGCCGGAGGATGATTTCCGCCATGGATGGATCTTGGCGCCTGATCGGGGTCGGCCCCGTCCCGCCCGACAGGGCCATCGCGCGAGGTGCCGGGGGCCCGGGAGAGGCGGGCGGGGCGGCGGCGGTCTTCGCTTCCTTCTCTCGGCGCCTCGCCCCTGCGGCCTCGTCGCGCTCAGTCTGGACCTCGACTGCGCGCCGCTCGAGATCCGCAAGCGTCGAAGCGTCGAAGCGCTCGACGCACGCGAGGTAGAGCGGCGACCCCAGTCCAGCGAAATTTCTTCGCGTGTTCTCGACCTTCACTCGCTCCTTCGCCTCGCGCACGCGCTCGGGCCGCCTCTGCGACAAGACGCTTTGCCACTTCGCGCGCGTCTCGATTCTCTTTCGGCGTGGAGTCGAGGGCGGCTTCAGCTTCCCGTTGCGCGGCTACGGCGGTCTTGTACTGGTCTTCTGAGGTCATCTCTTCTCGTTCCTTTCTTGGAGCGCGTGGGCTGATGACGATGTGACGCTCGATGACGATGAAAACCCCCGTCCCCCCAGAAAATGCGGCACGTACAGTGGTGGGACTGAACAGGAAATTTCCCGCGTAAGCATGTTTCATCGTCATCGATCGTCACATCGTCATCAGCCCCCCACGCCCTCGACGTACCAGGGCACGCCTTTCGGCCCCTTTTTCTGATGGTTGAACCGAAGTTTGCCGGCGGTTCGTCGCTTATTCGTCCTGAGCGCGAGGCCGAGGGTTCTTGTGTCCAGTTTCTGCGGATCGCAGCCACAAAGCTCAGACAGCCCTTTGATGAGGTCGGGGTGTCGACTCATCGTGTCGATCACCTCTGATGCGAGCATCACTTTTGCGCCAAACGCCAACTGCCAGGCGGTGAGTGCGCTCTCCAGCGCGTTCCCTTCGGTGTCCCCGGACTCCACGAGCTCCGTACGGCCACCGATGGGGTCCGGCATGCCCGCCCATACGAGCGCGCCCCGCACGACCCGCGACCACCCCTCGAAGGACCCCCACGGCGTCAGTTTTTGGTCGGGGCATCCTGCGGCGAAATAGCCCCGCAGCACGGTCAGCGCGGCGCTCGCGAGCGCCGGCCGTTGCTCGCGTACGTGTGCCTCCAGGTCCGGATACTTGAAACCTGTACGGGTCTCGGGATGCTCCAGCGGACTTTCGAGGCGGACGTGGAGCGTGCGGCCGATCAGTTCGGTGCTGAGCGTGAGATTTTTTGCTGTCACGAGCCAGAGCGCTCGCATCGGCATCGACACCATTTCGGTCACCCCGAGTTTCCGATCCTGATAGATCCTGCTCGTTAGTGTCGCCGCGAGTACCTGCGAGTCGAGAGTCCCCTTCACGTTGTCGAGCAGCACGATCGGATCCGCGGCCATTGCGAGCGACAAGAGACGCTTTCGCATTTCGTCCTCGTTAGTGTGAACCATCCGGGCGAGGGATCGACCGCTGTAGATTTGCCCGATGATGTCCGCGAGCTTGGTTCCGCCCGCGCGATTAACGTTCTTGTCAAAAAGCCCGAGCGGAACGCAGTCGTTGATTGCTGTATCAGCAAATGGCGTCAGTAAGAGCGCCATCCACGCAGAACAGTGCTCTTCGTTTTGAAACGGGAAGTCCTGGACGATGTCGTACAGAGCCGCAATGGCGGTAGTGGCGTCGTCCAGAGTCGGCTCGGGCGGGATCGTTGGGTAGTCCGCGTTCGGCGCGTAAAACAGACCAGTGGCCTGGTCGTATCCGGGTACGTCGAGCACCGTGCCGTCGGGACGCAGCACCGGGCACTCTGCAATCCCTTCGAGTCGTCGGATCCCGGGCCACGCGCCCCGAACGTGCAGCTCAGAAATAGGATCATCCGGCACAGGGCACGAAACCAGCGTCCAGACTTCTTTCACCAATTTCCAGCGCTGAAACGCGCAGACATGCGACACGAGCCCTCGGAGTCTGGCCCTCGGCATCGCCACGATCCGCGGAGCGTCTGGTTTGCGGGTGATGCCATCTTCGATGGTCTCGTTCGGATCGCGGACAATTTCGGCGAGTTTCCACCCGCGGTAGTAGACGTTCGGTAAGGTTGCCAGCGCCGGAATCATCGCGTCCGCAACTTCCAGCTCGTCGAAACCGGCGATGATACTGACGCGATCCTCGTTGTCCGCGCCGGGGACGGAGCTCGCCCCCGCCGCATCCGGAACACGTGCCCGAACCGGCAGCCACTTCCGGATCTTTTTGATGATCTTTGCGCCGTCGCCTCGCAGGTTTTCCGCGACCGTCGGCCAGCCGGTGACCTCCTCGTTTGCTGCGACTCTCTCCGCGGTGCCGGCCACCCTCGCGGCTCGCGCCGCTGGATCTTCCGATCCCCCGACCCACGCCACGAGCCCGACGAAATCTGTCGTCTCTTCGACGGACCACCCCATACGCAGCAGCGCGCCACCTAGTGCCCAGCACAGGTTGTGACGGGCGCCTTTCGCCGGAAAGTATCGCGCGAGCAACGATGCGCTCGCCAGCTTGCCGACGCTCTCGAGCAGCACCTTCTTCTCGACCGCTGGCACTTTCGTCGGATCCGAGCCGTCCTCGAATTCGATCGGCTCCCCCTCGACGTGCACGCTCCCCGGAAAGACAGTGTGCTCCCCGGTCGAGCGTATCTCGCAGAGCATCGCTTTGTCGTTGGGGGCGTCCGGATCTTTGAATTGCAGCAATCTCTCGAACGGCGAGAAGTACAGCCAGTGCGACGCGCGCTTCGACGCGCGGCCGAACCGACCTGGCGTGGCAGGTAAGAAGTACGGCGCGAGCGTGACGGCCTCAGGGCAATCTAGGTCGATGTCGACGAGCCCTTTTGACGGAGCGCCGAGGAGCACGCCGATGTTCTGCGGCGCGCCGTTGAAGTACTTCTGCGCGTCCTCTTGCGTGATCCTGAGATTTTGCCAGCCGTCGAACCCCGGATTTTTGCTCCGGTGCGGGACCGGTACCGGTTGCCAGCCGAGCTCGAGAAATCTCCGCGCGATGTCGAGCGCGCTCATTGCGTCGCCCTCCACGCGCGCAGCGTCCACCGGTAGTCCGGCTGCCACGGCGGCTGCCAGTGCTCCGGCACTGGCAGTCTCGGTCTGCGCTCGTCGTGCTGTCCGTGCAGCAGCTCGACGATCCAGATCACGACGGCGGTCGTCTCGTCCTCATGATGAGTCAGCTCTCCGAGCGGATACCTCAGTCGGATGATCGGGAGATCCCCGTACCCTGATAGGGCCTCGACGCTCACGTGGTGGCCGGCGATCCGGTGTCCGGCGCGTGCCCCGCGCCCTCCGAGCGTCGCGCGGAGGATGCGCTGCGCGTGCGCGACATGCGGGCGCGCTCTCACGACACCCTCCGCGGGCGCGTGGATCGCGCGGCGAGCGCGATGATCTCAGCCTCATCCCAGGCGGACTCGGGCGGCGGCGACGATGCCGCGGGCGCGGGCGCGCCGAGCCCGAGCGCCGCGAGGACGTCGTCGACGCGGACTAGGACATGGCGCGCCCCCGCGTGTCGCCGGGCGTGCGGGATGCTGTGCTCGTCGACGAGCTCCCGGAGCTGTCGCGGCGTGAGTGCGAGCGCCGCACGGAGCACGTCGGCCATCGACGGATGGTCGGTGACGACGAGCGGCGCGACGTCGATGCGAGCGAGGGCTAACGGTGGTGGGTCGCCGTCGCCGTCGCCGTCGGCGCCGGCCGCAGCCTGCCGCGATGCCGCACTAGCCCGCGCTCGTCGGGGCGTGCGCCGCTGCGCCCGACGCGGGGGCGTGCGGGGGATTAGTCCGGCGGCCGCCCACGCACGTCCGATGGCCGTCCACCGGCGACGGATACGCTCGGCCCTTCGCCGCTCGGGCGGGGGCAGCGTCGCGACCCGCGCCTCTGCGGCGCGGACGGCCGCCATGACCCGCCTCAAGTGTTCGGAGGGCGTGACAGTGTCGGAGGGCTGTGCGATACTCTGCATGTCGTGATCCTGAGGCGCTCGGAGCTGGCCGCTCCGGGCGCCGCGCGTTTTGTGCGCGGCGTCGGCCTCGTCATCGGATGATGCGCTCACGACGGCGCTCTGTCGAGGTCATCGTCGACGCTCGCGTTCGGCGGCTAGGTCCACCACGACCGCGCCTCGTTTCCTCTCGTCGAGCCGCGTCGCGAGCGTTCGAGCGACGTCGAGCGCACCTGCCGTGACCGCCGCGACGATCGCGCGTTCGAGAGCCGCGTCCGATACCGCCCCCGTTCCGGTGTCGACTGGTGTCGACTCGTCGCGAGTGGTCGGGAGCTGGGGCGATTCGATTCCCATGTCCGGCGCCTGCGCAGCCGAATTCTCGACGATCGGCGCGATTTCCAGATCGGCTTCGAATCCCGTTGGGGACGCTACATTCAGTCTGTTTTTCGGCTCGATCGTCGCAACGCGGACACCGTTGCCAACATATTGCCAAAAATTATTTTTGGCCGACGCCTGCGAGGGGCTCTCGCCCGCCGATTCCGGAGGGACGTCGAGCGCCGCGAGGTACTCGCGTCCACCGCCTGGCGCGAGATGCGCGTAGCGGAGTGTCATCGTCAACGTTGAGTGTCCGAGCCATTCCTGTACTTGGCGCAGCGGCGTGCCGCCGATCGTGAGATTGGACGCGAACGAATGTCGCAGGTCGTGCCATCGCAATAGCCGGCGCTGCGCGCGGCGTGCGGCGCGGCTCAGCGCGCCGTGCAGGTGCCAGATCGTCAAAGGCAATGCGTGCTCGTCGTGCTGGCAGAACACGAGAGGCCCTCGAAGGTGACGGTGCTCCTTTAGCGCCGCTTCGAGGGTCGCGCTCATTAGAATCTCTCGCGGCTTCCCGCTCTTCGTCGTGTCGACGGTGACGCCCGCGGTCCGAGATCGCCGGAACGTGATTCGCTTGCGGCGAAAATCGATGTCCGTCCACTCGATCGCGAGTTGCTCGCCGGCTCGCGCGCCCGTGCCGTCAGGTCTCTTCGCGTCGAGCACTTGGATCAGCACGGTGCCTCCAAGCGGTCCGCCAGATCTTCTCACCGGTGAGACGTTAGACCGGGTGCGTTCAAGCAATCAGCCTGAGTTCGAAGCGAGTCGGACGGACTGCCGCGACCCTTATCCGCCGCCACTACGAGCGGTGAGGGGAGCGGTGGGATCGATGGACGGCGGCCGGACGTTCGCGGCTCGCCCGATGCCCGCGCGGCTCGCCGACGTCTCGACGCTGCAGGCGAGCTAACCGGCAACTTGCCTCACGATCCGATCGAACGCGGCCAAGCGTTCTGGTTCGTCCATGGCTTCGCTGAATTCACCGATGATGCGACGGATGCGGCTCATGTCGACGGTCTTTCTGTGAAACGTCAACAACCGTTCGATGTCTTGCTGATCTTGAGGCCGGAACGCCACCGCCTTGTAGATGATGAGGTCCTCGATGCGGACGACCGGGATAGAGACTCCCCCGACGTCGATTTGCTCGGCCGCAGCAATCGATTCGAGCTCGAACGGCAGCCACGCGAGGGTGACGTCGACGTCCACGCCGCTCGCTTCGTGACGGAGCAGCAACACCTGTCTCGCGGTCGCGAACTCGATGGCGTCCTGGATGCGAGCGATAAGCCCGTGCTTCGCCAACGCGCCTGCCAGCGTGCGTACATCCATCTCACCGACGGCAACAGTGATATCTACGTCCCGGGTCAGTCGCGGAACGCCACGGGCGATTACGGCCATGCCACCGATGAGCATGCCCGATGCCGGTAGGGCGGCTAGCGCCTGTGCAACCGCTCGGAGTGCCTGTCCGAGCGGACCCTTCAGCGTCGCGGTTCGCTTCGCTGCCACCCGACGCCTCGTTTCAGTCGGTCCCAGGCCGCGCGTGCGAGCTCCTCGTTGCGCTCACGTGCGGGGTCGACGGCGCCCGCCGGGAGCGGATTCGAGCGTCGCGAGCTCGAGTGCCTCTTCGATCGCTTTCGAGGGGGCCGGCGGACCCTCCAATTCGCGTGCTTGCCGTTCGCGGCGTTCGGCGGCCCGCCAGCCATCGACTCGTCTCCGGAGCTCTTCAGCAGTGGTGGAAGCCACGGCGGGAGGATAGCACGCGGAGCCGGCGGTTCACCGTGCCACCGGCAGTGAGCGGAACCGTCCGTTCCCTGCCGCTCTTTGTCGGTCCGAGCTTGCCACGCTAACCGCCGGAGGGGCGAAGGGCCGTCCCGGGCGAAACATCGGGCTGACCGCGGCGCTTTCGGAACTTCTCTTGCGCGTCCAACAGACGGCCTCGAGTAGGGCGTCGTGCAGGGCAATTTCGTCGTCGACGTCGAGGAATTCGGGGGGCGTCACTTCGCTAGTTTTGCGAACAGCTCTCGGTGCTGCGGCGAATGCCTTCTTCGAGCGCGAAGAACTGTGGATTCCGCGATGCCATCGGGCCGCGAAGCTTATCGATCTCCGCTTCTGGCGCATGGACCTCGAACCTGACGATCTTTGCGATCTTCAGCGCTTGGCCAAGCAATTCAGCAACGTTCTCACGATGTGCGAGCAGGGCGGCGGCGTCTACGTATCCCTCGCGACAGTGGGCGACGTTGCCGCTGAAAGAGAAGGCGTAGTGCATGCAACCCGGCTCCGTGCGCGTCTTGGCGACGAGCTTCAGCGCCAGAGCTTTGAAAGCGTCAAGTTGCCCGTCTTGGACCTCGCAGTACGGTACCAAGGTGCAGCAAGTGTCAGGCGTAAACATTCATGTCTCCTGTGGTTCTCACGGACGATGTGACCGCACTGTGAAGAGGGAATCCTAACGTCGGTACGTTAGAGCCACTTTCAGTGGCTCTAAACACTTGGATGACCAGAGCGTCGACCGGACTGATGGTTTCTGCACCTGAAAACGGGCCCTCGCCCAATCGGGGAACGTTTTCAGGTGCTCTACCTCATCGGGAGACGCTCTAGTCTATCCGCGGGAAGAAGCCGCGCCACGGGCTCGTCGGCGCGGGTGAGAAGAACCTCTTCGCCGCCCTCTTCGCGTTGGCGTACTCAGTCGATCGGCTCGATCATCATCGACCCGAGGAACGTGGGGTCGGTGCCATTGCCGATCACCAGAGTCAGGCGGCCATCCGCAACGTCCACGTCGATGGCCTTCTTCACGTGGTAGTTGCCGGGCTCGCCCACCGACGCGTCGTCGTACAGGACCGAGGCCCCGCGGGCGACGCACGCCGCGGGCGGCTCTTGTCGAGGCGCTTGGTTTCGCGGGGCTTCGGCGTCCACCACTGCGGGTTCCACTGCGGACCCTGCCTCCCAGTCATGACGATGCTGGGACGCGGAAGTCAGCCCCGAACCGTACGGGCTTTCCGGGCACTGCCGCTCGGCCCGTGGCTAGTCCCCCGCGGCAGAAGAACCAAGTCGGCCGCTTCGTCGGCGTCTTTGAGGAGCGTCTTGCGCGGCGTGCCCATCTGCGCGCGCATCGTTAGACCGCGGGAAAGGTCGACGACCTGGCTCGCGCGCGCGGCTACAGGAAAATCAGACGGGATTTCTCCCGCGCTGATCCCGTCCCGGAAACGACCTTCCACTAGCGCCACGGCGCCAGCCGCAGCGTTCTGTAGGAACAGCCGGACCTCTGCGTCGTCCACAAGCGGCGCGACGCACACGAGAAGACAACCCACGGCCGAGCCTTCCTCGGTCGCACTCTCGACGGCGTGCCTCAGGAAGCTGGCGAGCGAGGCGCGAAGAGCCTGCGGCGAGAGGAGTGCCTTCGCAGCGAGAGCGCCCTTCTTCTCTGCGTACGCCCTGAGGACGCGCAGGAATAGCGTCCGCTTGTCCCCGAAGACGGAATACAGGCTCGGCCTTCCCACGCCCATCCCGTCGACGAGGTCATCGATCGTCACGCCGTCATAGCCCTTCGACCAGAACACCTGAGTCGCTTTCTCCAACGCCTCCCTCTCGTCGAAGCTGCGCGGTCTTCCACGCGGCCTGAATGTCATTTTGAATCATTTAGTTCAAAACTCGTTGCACTTGACCCTTCACTCCAATATCGTACCGAGTAGTTCGAAATTGGCAAAGCGACCCTTGGCTTTTGTCCGCAGCGACAAGGCCCGAAGCGTTGGCACTACTGGTTCGATCTTCCCTCCCTCGCACCACGGACCACCCATGAAACATTCGATCGCTCTCGTCACCGGCACCACCTCCGGGCTCGGTTATGCGGCAGCCCGCATGCTCGCCGCCGAGGGCTGCCGCCAGGTCATCGTCACCGGCCGCAGCCTGGCCCGGGTCCAGGAAACGGCCGCTCAGCTCGCGGCTGAGACCAAGACCCAGGTCTTCACGCCGCTGGAGCTGGATCTGAACGCACCGAACAGCGTCCAGTCCGCCCTCGCCGAGCTGGTCAAGCGAGGTCGGCCGATCGATTTCCTACTGCTCAATGCAGGGATGGTCCCAGGTAAGAACCGCGAGCTCACTGTGGCGGGCGTCGAGGCATCTCAGGCCCCGCTCATCGGTCATCATCAACTGTCTGTCGGGTTGCTCCGCGCCAACCTGCTAAGCCCCAACGCGCGCATTGTCATCGCCGGCGCGGAACCTGCCCGAGGGGACGTCCCTATGTTCAGCTTCACCGACGTGGCGGCCTTCGCGGCCAAAGACCACCAGGGTGACCGAACCGCCGCTGTTGAAGCCCTGCTGCGCAACGGGCCGAACGTGAAGTACGTGCCCAACCGGGCGTATGCCGACGCGAAGCTCATCATCGCTTGGTGGGTCGCTGCACTGGCGCGCCGGCTGCCGTCCGGCATGGCCGTGTACGCCGTCTCGCCCGGCAGCGCGCCCGACACCCTGGCGTCGCGTAACGCTGGCCCGGCCTTGAAGTGGGTGTTCATTCCGCTGGTGAAGCTCCTCCCCGGGATGACCATGACTCCCGAAGTCGCCGCGCGTCGGTACCTCCAGGCATCGGAGTTCGGAACGGACGTCTCAGGGCAATTCTTCGCCTCGGCGCCGAAGAAGCTCACGGGCCCAATTGAGGCGATGCGCCACCCGCACCTTCACGATCGCGCCAACCAGGAAGCCGCGTGGCAGGCCGTCGTCAAGGTCTCCGGCGTCGACTTCTCCTCCGCAGCACCCGTGAGCGCGGTGTCCTGAGGGAGCACCCGATCGCGGCTAAATTGAACGTGGTGACCCAAATGAGCTGGCGAGTCCCTGCACGCGCGCATGCGGATTATGTGTGAAGACATCGTGAAGGATCGCGGCGAGAAAAGCCGTGACGAGAGACGCTTCAATCCACCGACCCGAGCAATGCCGCCGCTGCCTTCAACTGCCCGGGCGAGGGCAGGGTGGCCACCCGTCGAAGCGCCCGCTCGGTGATGAACCTCTCGGGCGTGCCCGGCGGCAAGTTCCGCAGCCGTTCCAGGATGCGAGGGTGCAGGTTCAGCAGCCCAAGGATCTGACTGACCCGGGACGGCGCGCTACCAGCCCGCTGAGCGATGGCGTTCCGGGTCGGCACGGCCCCGGAAGCCAGCAAGTCGCGCCATTCCTCGGCTCTGAGCAGGAGCCCGACGATGGGCGGGGGCTTCGTTCTCTGATGCCCGCCTGTCCGCCGTGTTCTTCCAGCAGCGCGTCGTGCAGCGCGATCACGTCGTCGACGTCGAGGAACTCAGGGGCAGTCACTTCGCTAGCTTCGCGAACAGCTCTCGGTGCCGGGCGATGACCTTCTTGGTCGACGTTGACACGCGGCGCTGATGATCTTCCTTCTCGGCCTTCGAGCGAACAGGCTCGACGATGATGCGCGCGCCATCCGTGACGACTTCGAGCTCGGTGTCTCGGCCGATGTTGAGCAGGTCGAGGATGGGCTTCTCGATCACGAGGCCGAGGCTGTTGCCGATGGCGGAGAGGTGCTTTCGCATGATGTTATTACGAATGTATAACGTCACCCGCGGTCCAGGGCAAGGTCTCGAGTCGGAGGCGGCTCACCCGACCAATCGGACTCGGACTCGAGCAATTTCATGAACATCCACCGCTTGTCCTAACGGTTCGAATCCCTTGGGGACGCAGCGTTTCCACCATCGCGATTTCGCTCGTGTATCGCTGTGACCCTTTCGGGCACTTTGGAACTGCGCCGAAGGATTTCGGATGTCGGAGCAGTAGGTTCGCTGCCCTCCATGAACCAGAGGAAGGCGTGGGTATCGAGCAGCAGGTTCATGCCGTGTACGGCGCGAAATCCTCGAGCGGCTCGTCGAAGTCGTCACGCACGTGGAGCAAGTCCTTAGCAGCGCCGAAACGCGGGCGGCGCGATGAGCTTCCCGCAGGAAGAAGCCGCGCCACAGGCTCGTCGGGCGGGTGAGAAGGACCTCTTCTCCGGCCTGAACGCGCCCGAGTATCTCGGCGAACCGAGCTTCGGCCTGGGCGACATCGACGACGTGCATGGGAGAGAGCGTAGCACCGGTCGGGTCGGCGCGGGCCCCGCCAATCCACTGGCCTCTCCGCAAGACCAAAGGAGTTCCAGCCTAGTAGCGGGTCGACGGGTCGAGCGGGAAGCGGCCCGAAGTGCCATCACGCCGCCTCCGTGAGGTCGATCAGCGCGGTTCTAAATTCATCCAGTTGGGGTCGCTACGTTAGGAAACCCGCCCTCGACGGCGAAGAATCGGCCGATGACGGCTTCACCCTCGACCTGAAACCGAGTCGATCTCGCGTCGTGTGCTCACTCACCTCACGCAGCTCGACTCGAGCGAGGTCCGGTCGTCGTACTCGGTGCCTGGACGTTCGTTGGAGCAAGGGTGGGCTCAATGGGCGTCACAGGCGTCGGCGGTACGGGCGTCGGTGTCGGTGGTGTCACCGGCGTGGGCGGCGCGGCCTCGGCGACGCGTCGGGTTCGTCGCGAGTAGAATCGACGGAGCGATCTCGTCTACGTCGCCCTCGTGCCAGCGCACCCTCGACGCGGCCCGTCTCGCTCGTCGGCGGGGTGCTCCGAGCGCACGCGGGAGGAACTCGTCGCGGAGGGACCCCGGTGCCTCATATGACCGAGGTAGCCGGCACGGCCCCCATGAATCGCGATTTCCGCCCTGGCTCAATTCGCGGTCGTTCGACCTTCGTTCGAGGTGTGTTCGAGGTGTGTTCGATCTTCGTTCGAGATCCTTCGACCGACCTCCGCGGGACGCGTCGTCCGCAAGGCGAGGTGCATGACGAGCTCTTCGCGACCGTCGGGGTCGACCGCGAGCACGTCGTACCGTCCCTCCGAGACGATGGTGAGGAAGCGAGCCCGACACCGCTCTCAGAACCGAGGCCCACACCGAGACCGATCCCCAATCTCCCGTCCCCCCGCCGCGCAGGCGCGGCTGCATCTCGCCACGAGGCCCGAAGGCTGGCCCGGCGGCAGCAACCGACTCTCGCCGCGCCCGTCACTCCGGTGCGTCCCCCCAAATCTGTCGGCGCTGCGAATTTGTGCGCGTTCCCGCTCCCCATCCCGAAACCGTCTCTTCTTCCGGCTCCGCTCCCGCGCCCGTCACCGCAACCGGCCCGACCTCCAATCGAGGCTGCGGCACCCCCCGAATGCGCGACGCTCACAAAGTCCCCGCGAACTGCGAGCTTTGCATGGTGTGCGCGTCCGGCACGAAAACGTGTTCGCGTGCAACGGCGAGGACCCGTGCCGGACCTCCGGCAACGCGCGCCGTGCCAGCGCAAGCGCGCACCGAGCGCTCGGGAAAGCGACACCCGCGCGTAGCAAGGCCAGCTACGTGTCCGGAAGCGCGCACCGAGCGCTCGGGAAGGCGACCCCGACGTCCGGCAACGCGAGCCAAGCGTCGGGAAGGGCGGCCCGGGCACGCGGAGCGTCGACACCAGCGTCGGGAAACGCGGCCCGGACACGCGGAGCGTCGACACCAGCGTCGGGAAGGGCGGCCCGGACACGCGGAGCGTCGACACCAGCGCGCGATAAGGCGAGTTACGTGTCCGGAAGCGCGCGCCGAGCGCTTGGAACGACGCTCCGGATGCTGGAGCCGACGCTCCGGATGCTTGAGCCGACGCTTCGGATGCTTGAGCCGACGCTTCGGATGCTTGAGCCGACGCTCCGGATGCTAGAGCCGACGCTCCGGGTGCAAGAGCCGACGCTCCGGGTGCTAGAGCCAACGCTCCGGATGCTAGAGCCGACGCTCCGGGTGCAAGAGCCGACGCTCCGGGTGCAAGAGCCGACGCTCCGGGTGCAAGAGCCGACGTTCCAGGTGCAAGAGCCGACGCTCCGGGTGCAAGAGCCGACGCTCCGGAAGCGTGGGCGAGTTTCTCCGCGATTGCAGGTGGGCGGATCTGACGCGCCGTGACGTTTGGGCCAGCTCGTTGCCCAGGCACAGTGGAAGAGTCTAGTTCGACTGAACAGCCGTAAATCGTGCATGATCATCGCGCCCATTCGCGATAGGAACGTTCTCCGGCAGCGCACTCGGAGGACGAGGATGACCGATACCAATGGCGTCGAGGTGGATCTCTGGCACGTCGAAAGCTCTTCGGGCGAGGTGCTCGTCGTCACGATCGAGCAGCTCGACGAGGCCTTCAATCTGGGTCACGTGAACGAGCAGACGCGCGTGTGGCAAGAGGGAATGCCAGTCGCCGTGTCGCTCCGGGAGCTGCTGGGGCTCGACTCCGAGGACTCCGCAGAACAGAGGTTCGAGGAGCCCCCGCCCGCCGTCGAGCCGCGGTACGCCCAGGCGCCCGCACCGCATGCGAACGCACAGCAGGCCCAGGCGCCCGCACCGTCTCATTATCCGCCGGCAGCCGCGCCGTCCTATCGGCCGCCAGCGGCGGGCGCGGCGAGCGGTCCGTCGACGACGTCGGTGTGGCCGCCGCCGGTCGTCGCGACGAGCGTGCGTCCCTCCGCGTCCGTTCCGCCGCCCTCGGGTCCGCCGGGTTCGTGGCAGATGAACGCCGTCCCGAGCGTCATGCCGACGGCCTTCGACGTCGAGGACGACTTCGTGCCCTTCGCGAGGCCGAGGAGCCGCTCGGGGCTGGTGTTCGGCATGGTCGGCGCGCTTGCGCTCGCCGCGGGCGCCATGGCGTACATGAATTCGAACGCCGACGCGACGACGGCCGCCGCGACGGTGGCACCGGCGGTCGTCGCGCCGGCGCAGAGCCGCGCGCTCGACACCGGCAACGCGCCGCTTCACCTTTCGGACGTGCCGCCGGCGGAGATCACGAAGCCGGACGCGCCGCTCGCGGCCCCGGCAACACCGAACGTCGACGAGAATCTGTCGCTCCGCGAGGTGGCGCTCCGAGCTGCCAACGCCAAGAGCAAGTCGCACGCACACGCCAGGGCCGCCGCTGCCGGAAAAGGCCGGCGTCACGGCAGGAGCAACGTCGCGGCGTTCAAGAGCACCAAGGGCGGCAGCAAGTACGATCCGCTGAACGGATCGCTCTGACGCTCTCGTAGCCGCCGCCTGCTCTTGGACGCGCCCGGACCGAACCGGCTGACGCCGTCGATCCAGGAATCCGTCCCCGCCGCAGGGTGCGCGGGTGGCATGCCGTGTGCTTGGCGTGCCTCTCATGACTCCACTTCGCGGTTCGTCGTTCGCGTGTTCTCTGGCGGCCTCGTTGATGATGGCAGCCTGCGGCGCCTCCGAGACGCGGCCGCCGGTTTCAGCACCGCCGCCATCCGCGTCCGCGGCGGTCCTGCCTGCTGCGACGGCGTCCTCCGTCGCCAGCGCGACCGCGCCCCCCGTCGAGCCGCCCAAGGAAGAAGCTCACCGGCTGGTCGTCGCCACCATCGCCTGCTGGCTCGGCGGCGTCTGGACCGATGCCGAGGGGGACCTCGACGACGCGACCCGGGCTGCCGACGCGGAACGCCTTTGCCACGACGTGGTGAAGCGGATCTACGGCACCGACGATCCGGGGCGATTCGAGCGGCTGCGCGCGGTCGAAGCCGGCGAGGTCATCACCGCGAGGGACAAGATCCTGGCAGTGGCCCGCGCCGACTCGGTGGACGCCGCCCGGCAAGAGCAGCTCGGCAAATTCTTCGACGCCGTCGCCGACGCGGAGCGCGAGACCATGATGGCCCGGCGCGCCGGCGATCGCGTGAAGAAGGACATCGCAGGCGAGCGCGAGGCAGCGAAGCTCCGCCCGGACGAAGCCGCCGCCGTGGGTCCCCTGAGCGAAACCAAGGCATTCGACGCCCTGCTCACGATCGACGTCGGGGGTCTCACGCCCGAGGCGCGCGCGGTGGCGGTTCTATGCGCCATGGACCGGATGCAGACCGCTCGCGGGCTCACGAAGCACCTCAAGGTGTACGTGGTCGAGCGGCCCTTCTCGGTTTACTTCGGCGTGGCTGCGCCGGACGTACCGCGGGACACCAAGAAGCCGCTGAAGGGCGGAGCCTGGCTCGCCTACCTGACGTCCGTCGCACAGGCGGCCGGGCACCCCGTGCCGGAAGCTGCGAAGTCGCTCACCGACCGTGAGCTCCTCGCGTGGGGTGGAACGCTCGACGGCCTCGCCGACCAACTCCGCGCCCTCATCGGCCAGCTCTCGGACGCGACGGATCTCGAGCGCGTGTCCCGGGCGATCGTCGAGCGGGTCGACATCGGGTACCGGGCGTCCGAGACGGCCGTTCAGCGACAGCCGGAGCCCGCTGGACCGCCGCGCAGCCTCCGGCCTCCCAAGTCGTGAAGCCTCACATCGAAGAGCGTGCCAGAAGCTCGACGGACCGCAGGCGCGCCTGGAGGGTCGGCGCGGGATGAACGACGATGAGCTCGTCGGCATCGGCGAAGCGAGCGAAGCTGTCGATGTAGGCCTTGACGTCCGCCTCCGTCCCGACGGCGGAGTACGTGCTCATGGCTCTCACCGTTTCCCCGGCCGGTGACTCCAGGATCGCCTGCGCCTCTTCGTCCGTGAACCGCGCTCGGCGGCCGAGCAACGCTTTGACGCGGGCGCGCTGCACCGCCGCAAAATGCTCGCGGGCCTCCGCGGCCGTGTCGGCGGCCAGGACGTTCACCCCCGCCATGACATGAGGCCGGTCGAGCTGCTTCGACGGGCGAAACTCGCCGCGATAGACGGCCACCGCTTGCTCGAGCAGAGCGGGGGCGAAGTGGGAGGCGAACGCGTATGGCAACCCGAGCCGCGCGGCGAGCTTCGCGCCGAAGAGCGACGACCCGAGAACGTAAAGCGGCACGCGCGTATTTTTGCCGGGCGTCGCCTCCACACCCACGACCCGCGATTCGTCGCCCAGATAGGCTTGAAGATCGAGCACGTCGCTGGGAAACGACTCGGCGGATGACGGATGGACACGCAGCGCGCGCGTAGTGGTGGGATCGGTGCCGGGGGCCCGGCCCAGCCCCAGGTCGATGCGTCCGGGATGCAAGCTCTCGAGCGTGCCGAATTGCTCCGCAATCACGAGCGGTGCGTGGTTCGGGAGCATGATCCCCCCCGCGCCGACGCGAATGGTTCGGGTGTGGGCAGCGACATGCGCGATGAGCACGCTCGTCGCCGATGAGGCGATGGTCGGGATATTGTGGTGCTCCGCGTACCAGACGCGGCGGTAGCCCAAGGCCTCCGCACGCTGCGCGACGGCCACGACGCCGGCAAAGGTTTCGCGCGGTGACTGTCCGGGCGCGACGAACGCGAGGTCGAGAATGGAAAGGGGGACGGCCATGTTTCGGGCGCGGGCGGTCGAGGAAACCCCCAACTTGAGGCTAAGATCGGCTGCTGCAAGTCCACGCCCCGGATCGACGGCAGCGATCGAAGCCGGTCCGGATACACAGCCGGACGCGGCAAAGGCGGAAGCGGTGTGTTCTCGTGAAGCCGTTGCACCCGAGCGCAGTCATTGCGCCTGCGGACTTTCGAAAGATCCCCCCGCCGAACGAGGGCTGCGGTGCATATCGAACCGCCCTCGAGATCCAGCGAGTGGCCTGGAACGTGCTTATGCGTGCGAGTACGAAAGAAGGAGGCTCGTGCCCATGTCCAAAAACGAATCCATGAAGGCCCTGAACGACGCCGTGCAAGAGCTCGAGACCGCGCGGGAGACCGCGCGGGTGAAGCTGCATCTCCTCTCGATGGACGCGCGGAACACGTGGGACGGCATGGAAGCGAAGTTCCTGGAGCTCAAACAGAACGTCGAGAACCAGGGCGAAAAGGTCGCCGAGGCCTCGGCCTCCGCCGCCCGCGATCTGGCGCGCTCGATTCGAAAACTGGTCGATCAGGTCTAGGACGCCTTCGACCGTTTGGCAGCGGACGATTTCGCGTCCGCTGCCGGGCGCGGCCGGAAGAACGTCGCTCCGCCGGGATTGCGGAGCGACGCAAACTCACACGGCGACAATGGGGGTCACCAGGCGACCAGCTGCCTTTGGTGTCCGCGAGCCTATGCCTATGCCGATGCCGCAGAGGTCGACCGCGAGCCTGAGGCGCGGATCGCCCTGGAGCCGCTGCCAGGCGCGTTCCATGTCGCGCGACCACCTGATATCGTCGAACACGAACAGAGCTCCGTCGGTTGATTGCTGCCAGATCCGGTCGAAGTACGACAGGGTCGGCTCGAACTGGTGATGGCCGTCGATGAAGACGAAGTCTACCGGCTCGGTCAGCGCGCGATCGAGAGTGAGCTCGAAGAACCCTTGCACGTAGTCCACGCGATTCAGACCAAGGGTACCGTGGAGTTCTCTCGCAACCTCCACACGCGCCGGCGACGCCTCGAGCGTGACGACGCGGCCGCGCCCTCTCGCTTCGAGGGCTGCGGCAATGTATGCGCTCGAGATCCCCACGTTCGTTCCGAGCTCGATGACGCGCTCCGGAGCGAATTCGTCTACGAGGACGTTGAGCCCGATGGCGTCGTGCACGCGGCGACTGGCCCTGCAAGCGTCAGCGACGGTCAGTCCGGCATCGAATGGGCCCTCGGCTGCGATGTCGCGGAGGAACCGTTTGGACGCGCGGAGCCGCGAGCGCTGCGCTTCGATTCGATCTGCCCACGAGCGGGAAGCACCGATGTCGTGCGCGCGCATCCTCCTGAGGGCCCTGACGAGCCTGGGCGCAAGCGGATGGTCGAACCGCTCGATGATGTCGAGGTTCGCGGTCGTTCGCCGGCTGGCAAGGCCGCTGAGCACGCGACGTCGCGCGAGGAGCGCCGCACGCGAAGCGCGGCTGGAAAACACGCCCAACTGCATGGGAAGCAGCCTACCTTTTTCGCGCCGCGCTCATCAACTCTACGTCGTCGGTGGACGGGTCAGTCAAGACGTGGCCGTGGGAACTGGGGTCCCTTCGGCGCTCTCCAGCGGGTCGTCGCGCTCGGGGTGATGGAACAGAATGACCACCACCACCGACGAGAGCGCCAGGAGCGCCAGGAGCCAGAAGGCTGCGTTGAAGCTCCGCGTGATGCCCACGAGCCAGCCCGTCACGAGCGGCGCCACGAAGCCGGAGACGGCAAAGAACGTGTCCATGACGCCGAGTGCCGTGCCGGCGCACCGGTGGGCGACATCCACGGTCACGGCGTAAAACGCGGCGTTCGCGCTCATGCTCAATCCCACGGCGAGCGAGAGAAACACGAGCATGACGCTCCGGTCGTGCGCGAAGATCACGGGCAGAATGCAGAGACCCGCGAGTAGCTGCGAGATCCAGATCGGATGAGAGCGCGCAGCCCGCAGGCTGCCGGTCTTGCGCAGCAACGCATCCGACAGATACCCGAAGGCCCAGAGCAGAATCGCCGCGACCGTCCACGGCAGGATCGAGAACAGGCCAACTTGCTTAAGATCGAAGTGATAAGCCTTTTCGAGATACGTGGGCATCCACGTCATGAAGAAGAAGAGGAAGTAGCCGAACACGAAGAAGGACCAGTCGTTGGCGAGCAAGGTGCGGTTCGAGAGCAGGAACTTCCACATGCCGCGCGTCTGGTGGCGACGACGCTCGAGCGTCACGCTCGCCACGACCGGATCGCCGGGCTTGCCGTCGCGGATGTGCGCGAGCTCCGCGGCATTCACGAATCGGCTGTGCTCGGGAAAATCCACGAACAGGAACCACCACAGTGGAAGCCACAAGAGGCCGAGCCCCATGAGCACGACGAACATGCCGCGCCATCCCACATGAAGGATGAGCTGTGTGGCGACCGGCGCGCCGAGCGCGAGCGCGACGGGCACGGCCACGAGCGAATTGGATAGTGCGATGGCGCGCTCGTGGCTGGACAGCCAGTCCGCGACGCCGCGGTTCATGGCGGGGAAGTTCGGCCCTTCCGCGACGCCGAGCAGAATGCGTGCGCCGGCGAGCATCACGAAGCCCGTGGAAAATCCGGTGAGGCCGATGGCGATGGACCACAAAAGTGCCGCCCAGAACAGCGTCTTGCGCGCGCCGTAGCGGTCCGCGACCACGCCGCCGAGGAGCGTCGTGAGCATGTACCCGATGCTGAACGCCGCGAGGATGAAGCCGCTGAGAAGGTCTTCGTCGTGCTTGCTGAAATGCAGCTCGCGGGCGATGTCGCCGATGGCGTAGGAGATCGCCGAGCGGTCGATGTAGTTGACCATCGTGATCGCGAAGATCAGGGCGACGACGAGCCAGCGGAAGCGGGTCATGGGCATCGGCCGACTTCAGCATGAAGCGCGACTCGGCGGGGGAATCAGCGCTTTTCGGCGCGGCCGCTCGAGCGAGCGCTCGCGGCTCCGGCCATGCGGAACGAGCGGTTGGGAGCGCGGACGGGTCAGCGTGGCGTCCAGCCAGTGCGCGCACCCCCGGCGCGTGCAACAGTCCCGCCGCCCGATGGAGGCGACCGCATCGCGTTCGTCGGACCTGTAGGCTTTCGAAACCGGAGGACTTTCAATGAACGAACAGCGACGGGGCAGTGGACAGACAGCGCTCATCACGGGTGCCTCGATGGGGATCGGCGTCGATCTCGCCGAGTGCTTCGCCGAGGACGGATACGACGTGATCCTCACCGCGCGCTCCGAAAGCGCGCTCTCGGCCCTGGCCGAGCGGCTCGGGCACGAGCACCGCGTGAAGGCGACGTCGATTGTCGCCGATCTCGGGGAGCGGGGAGCGGGCTCCCGGCTCATCGAGGAGATCCTGCGCCGCGGCACGAGAGTGGACGTGCTCGTGAACAACGCCGGCTACGGCATCGCCGGAGCCTTCGCCGGCTCGAAGCTCGAGGACCAGCTCGGGATCATCGACGTCAACGACCGAGCCCTCGTGGAGCTGACGCACCACACGTGGCCGGGGATGCTGGAGCGTCGGCGCGGGGGCATCCTGAACGTCGCGTCCACGGCGGCGTTCCAGCCGGGGCCGCTCATGGCCGTTTATTACGCGTCCAAGGCGTTCGTTCTCTCGTTCTCCGAGGCGCTGTGGCGCGAGGCCGCCGGCACCGGCGTCCACGTGAGCTGCTTGTGTCCTGGCCCCACCACGAGCAACTTCCGTGCTCGCGCCGGAACGGGCAAAACGCGGCTCTCCAAGCGCCCCAAGATGTCTGCGCGCGACGTGGCACGCCTGGGGTACGGGGGCTTCCAGAAGAACGAGCGCGTCGTGGTCACGGGTTTCACGAACGCGCTCGCCGCGCGTCTCGTGCCGTTTCTGCCGCGCGCCGCCGTGTTGAACTCCGTACACGCGCTCCAGTCGCCAGGGGAATAAAAGGTCGTCGTTGCCCCGAGCGGGCCGGAGGTCGCGCCGCGGCTCGGGCGGTCGACGTTTTGCCTTGACCAAAGGTATACTTTATGTTTACCATTGGTGTCGGAGGCGTGGACATGCGAACCGTCGATGCAACGATGTATGCACTCGGGTGCGGGCTCCTCGTCATGGCGCTGGGCGGCCTTCTCGAGGCGTGCTCAACGGCCAAGGAACAAGGCTCTTCGACCGATGGAGGCGCACCGGGCGTCGGCGCTTCGGGCGGAAGCGCCGGCGTGGGAGCGGCGGGGTCGAGCGCTGTCGCAGCTGGCGGCACGAACGTGGGCTATGGCAGCGGGGGAGCGGCCGCGGGGACCGGGGGGAGCGTCGCCGCCAGCGCCGGCGGCACCGGTGGCGGCGTCGACGCGGGCAGCGTCACGGTGTGCAATGACATCGCCGCCGGCGCATCGACGCTGACCGTGAACGGCACGACCCGCACGTTCTCGGTGCAGCTGCCGGCGGACACGTCCCACATGGCACTCCTCTTTCTCTGGCACGGGTGGCTGCAAGTACCCACCGATTTCGCGAACGCGATCGTGTACGACGTGCCGTCCGGTAAGTGGGTGCCGTTCGATCCGGACGCTTTTCCGATGCCGCTGATGATCGTGACCCCGTACGATCTGAATCTGATCCCGCCCGCCGGGCTCGACTGGGACATAGCGAGCGGCGCCCAGGATTTTCCGTTCTTCGAGGCCATGCTCCAGTGCATCCAGCAGCAGTTCAGCATCGACAAGACGCGGATCTACTCCTTCGGGTTCTCGGCGGGCGCGGTCTTCAGCGATCTTCTGTCCGCGAAGTATCCGCACTTATTCGCCGCCACCGTCAGCGAGTCCGGCGCGTGGTTCAACGACACGAACGAGTGGGCGGATGTATCCGTCCCGATCATGCAATGGCAGTGGCCGCCGTTTAGCCCCGCGGATGAGGGCAACGTCCTTTTGACCCACGGCGGGCCCAACGACTATGCGACCGTCATCAGCCTGGAGCAGGCCAATCAGCAGGCGATCCCGTTCCTCTACGACAACCAGCGCACCGTCGTGGACTGCGCGCATACCTTCGGCCACTCTCTCGATCCGGACCTCACGCAGAGCATGTATTACGAGTACCTGTGGGACCACCAGCTCGGGGGTCCGCCGCTATCGGCGATGATTCCCGACTTCCCTACGCAGGCCAAGCCTGTCGGTGCCACGAGCTGCACGTTCCACCCGTACCCGTGAGATAGGGACGCCGCGGCGCGGGCGCGCGGGCGCGGTAGGTAGTAGGGGGAGAACGGACGACAGCGCAACGGCTCGCCCGACTTCCCGGCGTGTTAGAGTGAGCGGTCGATGTCGCTCTTTCGGTTGCAGACCTGGGTCCTGTGCGGAGGCGTCCTAGTCGCGTGCGGCGGCACGGTCAGTTCGCGACGCGAACCCGACGGCGGTGGCATTGCCGGCGCGGGCGGCTCGACGTCGAGCGGCGGAACTTCCGGCGCAGGCGCGGGCGGAATCTCGTCGAGCGGCGGAGCGGCTTCGACGGGAGGCGGGTCATCCACGGGCGGCGCCGGGTATTCGTGCGACGGCAAGATGCTGGCGCGCCCGACGCAGCATCGTCCGGCGAGCGTGAGCTGCCCGGCCAATGAGGCGGCCACACCCTGCACCGACGGGGGCCCGCTCGTCTGCGGCGCGGGCTGCGTGACCGACTCGGACTGCGCCCCGAAATCCGTGTGTAGCTGCGACGGCACCGTCTTCGGGTGGGCGCAGCAGAGCGTGGGCAACGCGTGTCTTGCGGGCAACTGTCGGACCGATGCGGATTGCTCGAGCGGCTTCTGTTCATCGAGCTACGGGGAAGGAGGGGCGTTCTACGGCATCGCGGGTTACTTCTGTCACACGTGCGAGGACTCGTGTTCGAACGACTCGCAATGCAATGTGGACGGCGGACCCGCGGGCTACTGCGCCTACCAGACCGCGACCGGCGCCTGGGCGTGCCAGTACACCTTCAGCGCGGGCTGAACGCTCACGAGCCCCCGAGGTACGCGAGCAGATCCGCCCGCGCGTCACTCGATAGCCCGAGGCCGAACGGATGCCCCGGTATCGGCCCCGTGCCGTGAAGCGCGCCCGTATAGCCCGGTGACACGCGGTCCGGATCGAGGACTGCCGCGAGGTCCGGCGCTCGACCGTCGTGAAAGAGCGGGCCGCGCGCTGCGACGCCGTGAAGCGACGGCACGCGATACGTCCCGGTGCCGCGATCCGCGGAGAGCCCGAGTGTCGGGTCCGTGCCGACGACGTCGAGGGGCACGGGCGCACCCGTGAGCGCAGGCGGCACGTGACAGCTCGCGCACTCGACGCCGAACGTCGCGGCTCCCCGCGTCGCGGCGCTCGTCTCGGGCGTGCCGGTCGGCAGAGAATCCGCGAGCGAGCGCACGTAGTACGCGAGCCCGAGCGACACTTCGCGCGGGGGTCGCAGTGTCTCCTGGTGCGACGTGATGACGAGCGTCTCGATCCGGATCGCGAGCGACGTGACATCGCGCTGCTGCACGGTCGCGTCCGCTTGCAGATATCCGAGCCAGCGCACGGGGCGCAGATCCGCGATGCGAACGGGTTCGGTGCCGCTCGTGGTCGTGACGTCGAGACGCCCGGGGCCCCAGGCGAGCAGGTTGGCCGCGACGGCAGGGTCCAGGGCCTTGGTCGCCGCAACGAGGAGCGCGCCCCAATCGAGATCGGGATTGGGGGCACCCGCGACGAGCGCTCCGTCGCGCAACAGAGAGTGGCACGTGGCGCACGTCTCCGCGAGCGTGGTGCTGCCGTCCGCGAGCCGAACGCGGACGAGCCCTCCGACGCCGAGGGAGGGGTCCGCCCACAAGCCGTACGTCGCCGCGTCCGCGGTCGTGTGAAGCACTGTCGTCGCCGGATCCGCGAGCTGCACTGGGTAGCGAGAGAACGCAGCCTCGCCGACCGCCAGGAGCGACTCTTCCGACCCCGAGCGAGCCGCGTCGTCGATGACGAGGGCCGTCGCGCTGGTGCCGAGCCGATCGCCCGCGTGGCCCGAGTCGAGGACGGCTTCCGTGAGCGGCTCCGTCGGAGGGTTCCACTCGGGCAACGACGACCAATCTCCCGTCGTGCCCGTGTCGTAGTGCGCGAGCCGGAGCGACGAGTAGCCGTTCGCCGGATTCACGAGCGACGCGACCAGTTCGGCGCGACGATAGTGCGCGTCCGTGAGATACGGATCCGGCGCACCCGGCGAGCCGCACGCGACGGCGGTCAGCGCGGCAAGAAAAAGGGCCGCGCCGCGCATCATGGATAGCATGGCACACTCCGCCTGTAGCCAAGTAAAGCACGTGCCGCGGCGTGCCCGAGGGCCATGGTCGTCTGCGGGCTTCGAGTCGCGACGGTCGGCGCTGGGGACGCGGGCCCCCTGAGCGACGTGCGGCCGCGTCCCTCGAGGATCAGGGCCGATCAATCGACGATTTTGAAGAAATGATCGGGGCCGCAGAGGGGTAACGTGGCGTAAAGTGCCGGCGCTCGTGGTCGCCCCGTTCAAATTCCCGCGCCGCGGTGAGCGCGCTGACGCGCAGGTTCGAAGGAGCGCTGCGCCATGATCCAGCGGCTCGTGGAGCTGGCGCTCAAGATGCCGGCCATCGTCGCGGTCCTGGCGCTCGCGTGTCTCTTCGGAGGACTCTACTGCTACGAGAATCTCGACATCGAGGCCTACCCCAATCCGGTGGCGCCCATGATCGAGCTCATCACGCAGCCCAACGGCTGGTCTGCAGAGGAGGTCGAGCGCTACGTCACGGTGAAGCTGGAGGTCGGTCTATCGGGGATGGTGCACCTCGACCACATCCGCTCGGAGTCGCTCTTCGGCCTGTCGGACGTGAAGTGCTACTTCACCTGGGATATCCCCTACAAGGAGGCGAAGCAGGAGGTGCTCAACCGCCTGCAGTTCATCCAGATACCGGATGGCCTCCAGCCGCAGCTCTCGCCGTGGAACGCCATCGGGGAGATCTTCCGCTACCGGGTCGTCGGCAAGGGTTACTCCCTCACCGATCTCAAGACGGCCGAGGACTGGATCCTCGAGAGGCAGTTTCGCCAGGTGCCGGGCGTCATCGACGTGGTCGGCTTCGGCGGACTGACGAAGGAGTATCACGTCGAGGTCGACCCTTCGGAGCTGAACGGGCAACACCTCACGATCAACCAGCTGACGGACGCGCTCGCTGCCGCCAACCGGAACGTCGGGGGTCAGCGCGTGACTCTCGGTCAGCAGTCGTTCGACGTGCGCGGGCTCGGGCTCATCAAGTCGCTCGGGGACATCCGCGAGGTCGTGGTGGGAGAGACCAACGGCGTGCCCGTGCGTGTTCGAGAGATCGCGCACGTCTTGATCGGCCACTCGCCGCGGCTCGGCCTCGTCGGCAGGGATCTCGATCCCGACATCGTGCAGGGCGTCGTGCTCATGCGCTACGGCGGCGACACGCTCAAGACCATCGAGGGCGTGCACGAGCGGGTGGATTACATCCGCAAGTATCACCTCCTGCCGCCGGGGATGGACATCGAGCCTTACTACGACCGCTCGGCGCTCGTGGAGCTGACCACTCACACGGTCATCGAGAATCTGCTCGTCGGTATGTTGCTCGTGACGGGGATGCTGTGGCTGTTCCTCGGGCACGCACGGGCCGCGTTGATCACGGCCGTCAATATCCCGCTGGCGCTGATGATCGCGTTCATCGGCATGGTGACCACGGGGACGCCCGCCAACCTGATCTCGCTCGGCGCCGTCGACTTCGGCATCGTCGTCGACTCGACGGTGATCATGGTCGAGAACATTTTCCGCCACCTCGGACCCGAAGGGCAGGGCAAAATCAAGGAGCGCATCGTCGAGGCGGCCGAGGACGTCGCGCCGTCGATGCTGTTTTCCACGCTCATCATCGGAACGGCCTTCATCCCGCTGTTCACGCTGACCGGCGTGGCCGGCGTCATCTTCTCGCCGATGGCGCACACGTACGCGTTCGCCATCGGCGGCGCCATGTTCCTGGCCGTCACGCTCACACCCGTGCTCGCGTCCCGCGGTCTGGCCGTCATGGCCGCGGGCCACGAGGAGGCGAACTGGTTGATGCGCGCGCTGAACCGGGTCTACGTGCCGCTGTTCGCCTTCGCGATCCGCCGCAGGCGGCTGGCGGTCCTGATCGCGGCCGTACCCGTCATCGTCATCTTCGCGCTGAGCTCGGCGATGGGGCGCGAGTTCATGCCCAAGCTCGAGGAAGGCAATTTCTGGATCCGTGCGACGCTACCCATGTCGGTATCGCTCGAGCAGGCCGCCAAGTACGTCGGGCGCATGCGCGCGATCGTGCTCGGCTGTCCGAACGAGGGCGCGGGCGGCGCCGCCCAGTGCGACGACGCGCACCGCAGTCATCCGGAGCTGACGACCGTCGTCTCGCAACTCGGACGCCCCGACGACGGTACCGATGTCTCGGGTTTTTACAATATCGAGCTGTTCGCGCCCCTCAAGCCCAACAGTGAGTGGCGTCACGGTCTGACCAAGGAGAGCATGACGAGGGAGCTGTCGAAGGAGCTCGTCGCCGCTTTTCCGGGCGTCACCTTCAACTTCTCGCAGGCGATCAGCGACAACGTCGAAGAGGCCATGTCGGGCGTCAAGGGCGAGAACACCGTCAAGGTCATCGGGCCCGACCTGTCGACCAACGAGGCCATCGGCTCCAGGATCCAGGACATCCTCGCGACCGTGCCCGGCATCGAGGATCTCGGGATGTTTCACTCGCTCGGGCAGCCGAGCGTGCTCATCACGCCCGACCGGGCAGCGTGCGGCCGCTACGGGGTCAACGTCGGCGACGTCGAGCAGGTGGTGCAGACGGCCATCGGCGGCCAGGCGGTCACGCAGGTTTACGAGGGCGAGAAGTCTTTCGATCTCACCGTTCGCTGGATGCCCGAGTTCCGGAAGGACCCGCAGGAGATGCGCGATTCTCCTGATCCCGACACCCGGCGGCGGCAGCGTGCCCCTCGGGCAGTTGGCGCGCCTGCAGATCAAGGATGGTCCGTCGCTCGTCTACCGCGAGGACGTGCGCCGCTACACGCCGGTGAAGTTCTCCGTACGCGGGCGCGATCTGGCCTCGACGATAAGGGAGGCGCAGGAGAAGATCCGCGCACAGGTGAAGCTGCCCTACGACACGCACCTCGAATGGGCGGGCGAGATCAACCAGCTCAACGAGACGACCGGGCGCCTCGCCATCATCATCCCGCTGACGTTGCTGCTCATTGCGTTCCTGGTCTACTCGTCGGTCAAGAACTGGCGGGACATGGTCGTCGTGCTCGCCGGCATCCCGTGCGCGTGCTCCGGGGGCGTGGTGGCTCTACTCATCACCCACACGACTTTCTCGATCTCCGCGGCGATGGGCTTCATCTCGATCTTCGGCGTTGCGATTCAGGACGCGCTGATCGTCGTGCCCTACGCGCAGCGGTTGTGGAAGGAGGGCGTCGAGCTCGAGAAGGGCGCGCAGCTGGCCGCCGAGCGCGGCCTGCGACCGGTGTTGATGACCACGTTCGTGGCCATGATCGGCCTGCTGCCCGCCGCCCTGTCGCATGGCATCGGCTCGGAAACGCAAAAGCCGCTGGCCATCGTCGTCATCGGTGGCGCGCTCGTGCTGGCGATCTTGCCGCGCCTGCTGCAGCCGGCGCTGATGGTGTTGCTCCACAGGCGCGCCGCGACGACGGCGTGAACCCCGTCTCAGCCAGGTAACCCGAGCTCGCGCCACCGCAGCATCCCGCCCGAGACGTTCGCGACCCGGGCCACGCCGGCTTTTCGAAGAATGACGGTCGCCAGTCCCGAACGCTTGCCCGTCTGACAGACGACGACGACGGGCTTGTCGGTCTTCACTTCCGCGGCGCGCTGGCGGAGTTCGTCGAGCGGGATGAGCTGGGCGCCGTCCAGGTGTCCGAGCTCGCCGTCGAACTCCACGAGACCTCGCACGTCGAGGACGTTCACGGCGTCCCGGTGGCGCGCGACCCACTCGGCGGCGATCTCGTGAAGGCCCGCGTACGTGGTGACGACCGGGCCCCACTCCGGCGCGGCTGGCGACACCTCGGGCTTCCCGCAGCGCAGGTTCGCGGGCAAGGCGATGTCGAGCTGTCTGGGGTGCGGAAGCCCGAGGTTTCGCATGTACCCGACGAAGTCCTCCTCGCGGACATCCCCTCCGATGCGCGGATTGTAGCGTCGCTCTTCGCCGATGGTGCTCGAGGTGCGGCCCTCGTAGTCGTGACCGGGGTATACGGCGCAGCCGTCCGGCAGGGTGAACAGCTCCTCCCGGATCGAGTGGAAGAGGCGATGCGCGTCTCCTTGCTGAAAATCCGTCCGTCCGGCCCCGCGCACGAGGAGTGCGTCGCCGGTGAAGACGGTGTCGTGGTTCGCCGTCACGAATGCGACGCAGCCGGCCGTGTGCCCCGGCGTCGCGCGCACCTCGAGCGACTCGACCCCGAAACGAATCCTGTCGCCGGAGACGAGGGGAGTGTCGACGTTCTCGGCTCCGTAGCGGGGCGAGAGTCCGATACGGCAGCCGAACGCGGTCTTCATGAGCCACGCCCCTGTGACGTGATCCGCGTGACAGTGCGTGTCGAGCACGTGACAGAGACGGAGCTCGAGCTCCCGGACGAGCGCCGCGTCTCGAGCGTGCTGCTCGAAGACGCAATCGATCAGCACGGCCTCGCGAGTCTGCGCGTCGGCGAGCAGATAGGTGTAGGTGCTCGAGAGAGCATCGAAGAGCTGGCGGAAGAGCATCGGAGCCTTTCATCGCCGCCGCTCGGTCGTCACGGCGGTCGAACGGTCGTTTAGCAGAGTGGAGCCCGGGCGTGCTCACGAACGGGCCCTAGCCCGAGCCGCCGGTCACACGCGCTTCGTGCGCGTCAGGCTCCGGCGGCCCTTCAGCCGCCGTTGCGACCGCCCGGTCGCGAGTTACATGACGTCGCACTTCGCGGCGGAGGGCACGGCCATGCGAGTCTGTCTCAGCGTCTGGTTGATTTGCGGTATCGGGCTCGCGGCGCAGGCTGCCCGCGCCGAAGAAGGGCATGACGAGCCGGTCCACGTGGTCGAACCCGCTCCGCCGCGTGCGCGTTCGGCGGCGGATGAGCTGGTGCTCGGAGGGCATTTCTTTCAGCTTCCCGCGCTTCAGCGCTCGCCTTTCATCACGACGTATTTCTCCCTTCGGCAAGGATTTCAGACGATCGACTCTCCCGACGCGCCCGTGCGCCCCGGGCGAACGTACGGCGTGGATGCACTCGGTGTCGTCGAACGCATCGACGCGGGGTTCGAGTTCTTGAAAGTGCTCCAGCTCACGATCGGCGTGGATGCGGCGGCGTATTCCGGCAACGGTTTCAAGTCGGTCGTGGTTGGCGGGGCGGGGTACTCGTACAGGGGGCACGTCGGGGCGGGGGCCCGGATCTTCCGGGGCTCCTCGACGCAGCTGACGGCCCGGGCCTCGCTCGAAGCGGGGAATGCCGACCAGCTCCAGACGCTCACACTCATCAACGCCCTCATCACTCAGCCCCAGCAATCGATCGATCAAATCATCGACGGCACCCTGGGTCGGCTCATCGTGAACAAGGCGAATCGGACGGCGGAGAATCTGTCGTTTCACCTGGCTCAGAGCTTCGGCCCGGCGCTCGGCCTTCAGTTAGAGGCGGGGCTCGAGCACGCGAACATCGACGTCGAGTTCTTCAGTGAAGCGCTCGCGCGCGCCGACGACACCAGTGTCTCCTTCTGGACGCCGGACTTTGCCGTCGCCGTCGGTCTGGACCTGAAGCCCCTCGTCCCGGTGCTTCCGATCTCCGTGATGGGCGAGTACTCGATCACGAGCGCCCACGCGAGCAGTGACCTGGGGAGTCAGTGGCTCACGACGAGCCAGCGCGCGGGGGTCGGGGTCTACTACTCGGGTCGCCCGGAGCTGGCTCTCGGTCTCAGTGCATACCGAACGTTCAGCGTCGAAACGACGGAAGGGTTCAATCCGAGCGGGAACGCCCTTCCCGGGGGCCGTCCGAGAACCGATACGGTCCTTTTGACGCTCGGATATACCTGGTGAGCTGGTCCGTCCGGGATGTCAGAGAAGATCGGGGACCCACGTTCCGCCCGTGCACGAAGGCGCGGACGGGTTTGCGGCTGTCGCGAGCGCGAAGCCCACGCCGACGCACATCTCCCGCGGGAACTCGATGTCGGCGGTGGTGGGGTTTTGCCAGGTGCAGGTCGTGCGGATCGTGTCGCCCTGGTGAAGGATGAACGGAGCGTCCACGGGCCAGCCGGTAGTGACCAGGTTGAACTGCATGTCGGACGTCCATCTCGGATCGTCGTGCATATCTTCGATGGCTCCCGTCCCCGCGCGGATCACCTGGGTCGTCGCGCTGGAGCCGTACTCGTGCATGTGGTTCGCCATCATGAGAAACTGGACGTCCGACTGAGCCACGCACTCGGTGCTCGACGTGGTGGTCTCCGCCGGCAAGATATCGAAGCCCAAGTTCAGATTGACGAACATCGCGGCGATCTTGCGGGTCGGGTCCACCGGTGCAAACTCGATGTCGAGGACGGAGTTCCCGTCGATCGTGTCCTCGCCGGTGTTCAGATAGTGAACGTTCAACATGACGCCGTTCCCCTTCTTCAGGCGGAACGCCACGCCGGCAGGCAGGGCCGCAACGTTGCCGCCGCCCGTCCCGCCGCCGACGCCCCCGAGATATGCCCCCAGGGCGAGGTCGGTCGAGTCGGAGCCTGCGTCGGAGGACGCGCCGCCATCCGCGGAGGCCCCGGAGCCCGATGTGAACTCGGTGCCCATGCAGGGGAAGCTGGTGCCGAGCTTCACGGACGTGTCCGAGAAGGAGAACGCGACCGCGTGGTGCCCGTATTTCGACTGGTAGCCCCCCACGTCGAGCACGTCCACGTCGTGATCGAACGGAGCCATGAGGTACTGGCAATAGGTGACGTCGCCGCCCGGTGGGATGTTCGGAACCGTCACTGCCGTCAGTCGCGTGTAGCCGGCGGGGGCGGGAGGAGGATCGAACGTGTTGCTAACAGAGGTGGTCGTCTGGGCGGACGAGCTGCTCGATTGCTGTCCGGAGCCACAGGCGACGAGCGCCGGCAGACCGAGGGCCAATGAAAGGAACGCGTAGCGCATGGCGAGACTCTTCCGCCAACCGACCGCAATTTCTCAATGTGAACGTCTCTGACCCGTATCGCAAGAATACTCACGCCGGGGATCGAGAACCGCGGTCGAAAACGACTGGAGCAGCTGGAATTTTCCCGGCACACGGGCGCAAAGCGGCTCGTCGAGGCGGGCGCAACGCGGGGAGGGGCGAGAGCGGTTCAGACCACTAATGCCGCCGCCCGTGACTGTATGGCACCTTGACGACCGACATCGAGGACGGAGAGCCAGGGCGCGCGAAACCTGCCGAGCGGCGCGCGGTCGTCCTGGATCGGGCGCCGTACGCGTAGCCGCCGTACCCGTAGCCATAGCCGTAGCCGTAATAATCCGACGACGCCCATTCTGCGCGGGCGTTCGCTTCGGCCTCAGCGTCTGCCTGCTCCGCAGCGAGCTCTGCGTCGTGCGCGTCGGCCTCGGCTGCCGCGGCGTCGCGGTTCTCCGCGGCGACGCGCGCGCGCTCCGACTCGTCGAGGGCGTGCGCCTGAGCCGGGCTCATCCACTGACCATCCCGCTGGACGTAGCCCTTGCTGCGCATCAGCTGTTCCCGCGTCGTCCAGCCGCCGTCGGTCTTCACGAAGCCGAGCCGAGCGCGCGCCGCGGCGTTGTTGGAATCGATGCCGATGACCTCGAGCAAGAGCTGGTGCTCGCGCGAGCGCATGTCGTGATTGCGACAGTAGTCGGCGAGCGCGAGACGCGACGGGACGTCCTTCGGCCCGAGCACGGCGTACTTCGACTCGAACACACCGACGAGCGATTGCGTCTTCTCGATCCGCTCGACCGAGTCCGCGGGGAGGGAGATCTCGCCGGACTCGAGCTCCACGACGACCTTGTCGCCGTGGCGAGAGGCTTTGCCTTCGATGGTGGTTCCGCCGGTGAGGACGACTTTGTCCGCGAAGGCGGGCACCGCGAACACGAGCGCGCCGAGAAACGTGGCCGCGACGAGGAGGCTGGGACGCACCGACATAACTCCCACTGGGGTCAGCTAGATTATTTCCCGTCCGCGCCCCGCCCGCCAGGGGCTTGTGGAAAAGGCTCGCCGGGGCATGCGCTCAACCTCGGCGTCCCCGCCCGGAACCCGCATCGCCCGCCGGAGGCGCGATTGAGAGTGGCGCAGGGTCCGCCGAGGTGCCCAAATGCAAGCGGCGTGCTAGGCTCCGGGGTGGATGTCGCCCGAGGAAGAGAGACGCGCGGCCCGCAGTCGATGGACGGTGGAGACATTCGAACTGGGCGAGGCTTCGGAGGATGCAGATGTCCTCTATTGGGCATCCATCCCCCTCGATCGGCGTGCACGCGCGGTATGGGACGTGAGTCTGGAGACCTGGTCGCTCATCGACCCAGACGTGTTGGATGAACCCGGACTTTGTCGATCTTTTTCGCGCGTTGTCCGAAGCGCGCGTTGAGTTCCTGGTTGTCGGCGCGTACGCGGTGGGCATCCATGGCCACCCGCGCGCCACCAAGGATCTCGACGTGTGGGTGCGCGCCACGCCGGAGAATGCCGAAAAGGTCATCGCCGCCCTCCGCGCTTTCGGGGCACCATTGGGCGACCTCACGGGGGCGGACCTCGCGACGCCTGGGACGGGGTTCAAGATGGGCGTTGCGCCTCGCCGGATCGACATCCTGACGAAGATCTCGGGCATCGATTTCGACGCGGCGTGGCCGGGGCGAGAGCAAGCAGAGTTCGGCGACGGGGTCCGGGCGAACGTGATCGGCCGGGACGATTTGATTGCGAACAAGCGCGCTGCCGGGCGTCCGCAAGACCTCGCAGACGTCGCTTTCCTGGAGCGCCTCGAGCGGCTGGAGCACGCGGGAAAGCGAGGAGAGTGACGGCACCGTCGCAGCCGACATGGGGCCCGCGTCCGGCTGTTGGCGGCCCGCTCCCGCTCGCGGGAGCCGCGCTCCGCGCGGCGTTCTAGCGCGACTCAATGCTCCCCACCGCCGCAGCCGGCGGCTTCAGGTGGACCTGGGTGCGGCATCCGCCGGCACTGGCATATCGCGCGCGAGGCCCTAGGGTGTTCGCCATGCGATACAACCTTCTCGGCAATACGGGTCTTTACGTATCGGAGCTTTGCCTTGGCGCCATGACGTTCGGCGGCGGGAGCGGCATGTGGCAAGCGATCGGCCGGCTCGGAGAGCAGGAATCTCGCGCGCTCGTCTCGGCCGCGTTCGACGCGGGCGTCAACTTCATCGACACGGCCGACGTCTACTCCGAGGGCGACAGCGAGCGGCTCGTCGGCGCTGCGCTCAAAGCCATCAATCGCCCTCGCGAACAGGTCGTCGTCGCGACGAAGGTCCGCGGCCGCGCCGGCGCGGGCGTGAATCAAGTCGGTCTGTCGCGCGCGCACATCCTGTCGAGCATCGACGGAAGCCTCCGCCGCCTCGGTCTCGACCACGTCGATCTCTACCAGATCCACGGCTTCGATCCGGCGACGCCCATCGAAGAAACGGTGCGCGCGCTCGATGACGTGGTCCGCTCGGGCAAGGCCCGTTACCTCGGCTTCAGCAATCTGCCAGCCTGGGTCGCGTCCCACGCCATCACGTTCGCGGAAGAGAACGGCCTCGCTCGCTTTCAGAGCGCGCAAGTCTATTACTCCATCGCCGGCCGTGACATCGAGCGGGAAATCGCGCCGATGTGCCAGGCGCGCCGTCTCGCCATCATGCCTTGGAGCCCGCTCGCCGGGGGTCTGCTCTCCGGCAAGTTCGACCCGGAAAAGAAAGGGCCGTCGGACGCGCGCCGCTCGTCCTTCGATTTCCCACCCGTGAACATGGAGCGCCTGCCGCACGTCCTCACGGCGCTCCGGAGCGTCGCGGAAAGCACCGGCGCCTCCGTGGCGCGCGTCGCGCTCGCGTGGCAACTGACGAAGCCGTTCGTCACGAGCATCATCATCGGCGCGAAGAAGCCCGAGCAGCTCGCCGACAATCTCGCCGCCACGACGCTTGAGCTCTCGACCGAGCACGTGAAGCTCCTCGACGACGCGAGCGCCTTGCCTCTCGAGTACCCCGGATGGATGGTGGCCTTTCAGAATTCACGCGACCCACGCGGGTCCGCGAGCGCGCCGACGGAAGCGCAGATCCGGGCCGCGGCCGGGCGGGTCAAGTAGCGTCCTAGGTCAAGCAAGCGCGCTCTCGGCGTCCACCGCGCGATCCGGCCCGTCACATCCCCGGTATCGGCATGATCTCGACGACCTCGATGAACCCGTCCGGCATCATGAAATGCGGATGCCCCTTCAGCGTCTCCGCGAGTGCTTCCTTCGACTCCGCTTGCAGAACCGAATAGCCGCCGAGATCGTTCGTCGTCGGCGCGGCCCCGCCCTTGTTCACGCGCAGGCTCTTCCCGAGCGGCGCGCCCATGTCGACGATCGACGGTCCCGCCTTCTTGGCCCACGTCATCCACGCGTCCATTCCGGCCTTCTGCTGTTCCGGCGTCGACATTTGCATCTGCTCGAACCCCGACGACGGTGCCTTGTACAGAACGAGAAATTTCTTCACGGCAGACCCTCTTTCCAAGCATCCGCGAACGGCGAACGCGCGCCGCATCATGCATCGTGAAAGGCCTCGATGCCAGGGCCGCCGCTACGCCCGCGATCATGCGCTCCACGGAGCGCCGAGATCGAAGACGTCTCCCTTCGTGGAAAGGACGTCGCGCGGCGTGGGGAAAGGCCGACCCGCGGACTCTTACTCGGAACTTTCTTCCGCGACGGGCTGCGACTTCGCGCGCAGGGCGGCTTCGTCGTGGTTCTTCCGGAGCTGGACGAGACCATCCGGCGTGGCCGTCGCGGCGGGCGGGCGCTTTCCGATGGGGCGATGCTTCGCCATGTACGCGCAGTAGTCGATGCCGGTGCGGACGGCTTCTTGCGGCGTCATCCCGGTGAAGAGGGGCCAGAAGAGGTTGCAGGTGCCGCAGGGTTCGATTTCACGACGCCGGCCCGACGCATGGTAGTCGCGGTACTTGCGCGCCGTCGCGTGACGATAGAGCTCGAGCACCGAGTTTTCCCGCGCGTCGCCCCAGCCGTGCTGGCCGTCCTGGTCCATGCAGCAGAGAGTGACGCGCCCGCTCGCCAGGATATCCAGACGGGTCACGTGCTCGCACCCGTATCGCGGGACGGGCAAGCTGCTCTTGATGTCGCCCTTGTAGTTGAAGAGGCCGACGATGAAGCTCTTCACGCCCTTGTTCTTGCAATATCGAAGGAAGTCGTCTTGCTCCTCGAGGGTCGTGTCCCCGAGGCGCGTCATGCGAAACGTGATCTGGCGCGCGAGCCGGTGCTTGCGAGTCCGGTCCGTCATGTACTCCATGTTGTCGAGCGTCCGCTTGAGGGGGATGCCCATGACGGTGCGGTACTTCTCGGGGTTCAGCGTATTCACGCTAACGAACAGGTGATCGACGCCGAGGTCGAGCATCTGGTCGACCTTCTTCGGCGTCATGCCGTAGCCGTTCGTGTACAGGCGGAGCTTCGTCTTCGGCAGACGGCGGCGAATGTGCTCGAGCCGCGGCAGGATCTTCGGGTCCGAGAAGGGGTCCCCCTGGAGGAAGGGCTCGATCGCCCGAAGCGGGAACTCACGACAATCTTCGATGATTTTCTCGAAGAGATCCTGGTCCATCGGCCCCTTGTCGCGCGCCAGAGCATTGTTCGGACAGAACACGCACTTGGCGTTGCAGTGGTTCGTCGTCTCCACCGAGACGAGCCTCGGATACTCACTCCCGGAAGACTCCAAGATAGACACAGCGGGAGGCTAGCCGACGCTCTCCTTCCTCGCAAGCATGAGCACCGAAGGCAGCACCAGAACGGCCGCCGTCACGGCCGCAATTTCGCCGGTGGCCGCCACGAGCCCGAAGCTTCGCACGGCCTTGTTGATCGACAGCATGAGTGCCAGGTACCCGAGCGTCGTCGTGAGGGAGCACAGGATGACGGCTCCGCCGGTCTCGACGATCACACGTTCGATCGAGCCGCCGGATTCCTTCTCGCGCCGCGACATGACGTTCAGTGCGTAGTCCGCACCTACCCCGATGCTGATCGGCAAGCCGACGAAATTCAAGAAGTTGAGCTTGATGCCGTCGAGCGCGCAAAAGGCGAAGAGCCACGAGAGTCCGAGCACCAGCGTTGCGAGCGCGAACCACCCCGGCTTCCGGGCGCGAAAGCTGACCAGGATCACGACGAGCGTCCCGAGGAAGCTGAGCCCGATGGCCTTCGGCGCATCCTCGCGAATCGCGATGAGCATGTCCGAGAAGATGACGGGATTGCCCGAGCCGTGAATGACGTCGCCGTTCGGCAGGCGCACTTCCCGGAAAGCGTCCGCCCAGCGCATCAGGTAGTGCGCGTCGTACACGCTCACGTGTTCACTCGGGACGATATAAAGGATCCGGCCCCGGGTTCCGTCGCGCTCGGAGAAGGGGCGCGCGAGGTCGTCCGGCAGATCTCGAATCCCGATGGGCCCGAGCGACTCGGGCATGTGCGGCTCGAGCCTCGCCCAGTCGGCGTCGGAGATGAATTTCCGCCGCCGTGCGCGCGTCACGCGGTCCCGGATCTCCGCGAGGAGGGCGAGCTTCTCCTGCTGGTGATCGGGCAGCAGGCTGTCGATGGTGACCACCTTGGAAAAGGGCTTCTTGCCGGCGGGTGCGGCCGCGTTGCGCCGGTTCAGCTCGGCGACGAGCGGTTCGAGCTGATCGAGTCGGTCGATCAGGATGGCCCGGCCGTCTTGACCTTGCCGTCCGACGATCTCGTCGACCTTGTCGCCGAGCAATCGCGCCGGCGTCGCGGCAGTGTCTTCGTTCCGGATGTTCCTGAAATCGTACTCCAGCGGATCGTGCGCCAGGTAACGCACCGTGAGCGCAAGGCTCGCGACGCCGCTCAGGAGCGCGAGGGCCGCGACGGGGCGATTGAATCGGCGCGCCAGCCACGCGAACGGTCTTCCATAGAGCGCGGAAAACCTCGAGGTGAGTCCGTTCCGGCCTTGCCGGAACATCGGCGCGACGCGCTCGGTGGCAACGAGGATGGCCGGCAAGAGCAGGTAGGTCGCGACCCAGCACAGCAACATGCCCGAGCCGCCGATGACGCCGAAGTCCTTGAACCCGCGGAAATCCGTGATGGAGAGCGAGCCGTAGGCGACGCCGGCCGCGCCCGCCGCCGACAGCGTGGCGACCCACGTGCCCCGATGCGCGACCGCGACGGCCTCGTCCACGCCGCGCCCCTCGTCACGGCGGGCCTCGGCATACCGGGCCATGTAGATGATACCGAAGTTGATGCCGTTGCCCGCGATGATGCTCGCGAGAAACCCCGTCGCCGTGTTCAGGTAACCGACGGAGTATTTCGCGACGCCGAAAGCCCACACGCAGCCGACGCCGATGGTGAGGCCCATCGCGAAGAGCGTGCGAAGCTGCAGGAAGAACAGGAAAACGACGGTCAGAATGAGGCCGATGCCCCAGATCCCGACGTTCAGCAGATCGCGGGTGATCGCCTGTTGCTGCTCGGCGCTGGTGACGAGGTCGCCGGTGTAGCCAAAGTGCATCGTCGGGTCCCACCGGCGGGGATTAAGGCCGTCGATGATCGCCTGCACTTTCCGCACGAGCTCGAACGCGCGCTGATCGCCGGTGCCGAACGGCGTGCGGATGAGGAACGTCGCGAGCTTCCCGTCCCTGGAGACGTAGTAGCCGTCCCGCCCCGGAGCCGACTTTCTGGCGCTGTCCTCCTTCTTCTTCAGCTTGTCGATGATGTCGTCGACGGAGAGTTTCTTGGGCGCGTCCTCGTCGTCGAGCCCGAGGTCCATCCCCGTCGCGCGCGCGATCTCGGCGTCGTACGAGTCGGTCACCTCGTCGCGCAGCTCTTTCAGGTCGGCCAGGTCCGCGTAAAGCCCCTCGTTCTTCTCGAAGAAGGCCTGCATTCTACGCGGCCCGTCGTCGATGCCGCCGACGAGGTCCGGGCCGAGGGCGAGAATCTTCGGAACGGCAGCGTCGACGAATTTCTCGAGCGCGCGCGTGTCATGGCCCTGAGCGACGACCGCCAGCGTCGAGCTGCCGGGCAGCCGCGCGTCGTCGCGGTGCATCTCGATCACGCTCGGTTTGCTGCCGGGCAGGAGCTCCGTGAAGCTCGTTCGAAGAGTCAGCTTCGACGCCGCGTAGCCCGTCGGGACGACGGACAGCAGCATGGCGGCGATGACCCAGAGTGGGTGCCGCGTCTGCAGGGCGATGAGCCAATCGACGAACTTCGACCTCAAGGGCGGGCCGCCGCAGCGAGCGTGCCCGGGGCGGGTCGGGGGTCCCGGCAATGACCTGGCTTCATGATCGTCGTGCTGGGGAAGCACCCTTGCATGAACCCGCCGGATCGCGAAGCCGGAAGTCGAGCCGGGATTCGCGTGGAACGCTGCCCGGTTCCACTGCCGAGGCTTGCCGCGAAAATCGCGTTTGCCTTGCGAGTCGAAAGCGGCCAAAATCTGCGGGATCCTCCGATGATCCCGAACCCTGCTGGTACTCCCGGGAGCGCCCGGACCGCACAGGTGCCCATGCGGTCCACCTTCAAGCCGCACGATGTGGAGGAGCCCATCGATTACTGGATCAACCGCCCGGCTGCGAGCGTGCTGGTTCGACTCCTGGCCACGACCGCGATCACGCCGAACCAGGTGACCGTCTGGTCCGGCCTGTCGGGGATCGCCGCCGGCATCGCGCTGGGCGCGTCGAGTCCGTCGCGCATGTGGACGATGCCCGTCGGCGGCTTGTTGCTCTACCTGTCGGTTCTGCTCGATTGTGCGGACGGGCAACTGGCGCGTCTACGGGGTCATTCGTCCATGGTGGGTCGGGCGCTTGACGGCTACGCCGATGCGGTCGCCACGGCGGCCGTGTTCTTCGGCTTTGCGGCGTTCCTTTATCGCGCGGGACATGGATTTCTCTACGTCAACGTGATGGGCTGGACTGCCGGCTACAGCATGAAGTGGCACGTTCACTCGTACGATCACGCAAAGAATATCTATTTGCACAATGTGCTCCCGCCTGAAGAACGCGCGAAGTCACTTCCAACCCTCGACGAGATCGCCGACGAACGCGATCGTCACGTGCGTGCGGGGGACCGGTTCGGCGCGTTGATCCTCCGCGGATTCGGGCATCTCACCAGGTCTCAGCGGACGGGATGGCAGGAGGAGCGCATGGGGCTGGGCCTGCCCGGCGCGTCGACGGAGATCGAGCGCATCGAGTATCGGAACGCGTTTTACGAAACGATGCGCCTCTGGACGTGGAACGGGCTTGCCTCGCACCTCACGGTGCTCCTGGCGGCGGTGGCGCTGACGCCTGTTTATCCCGGCGCCGCTCTCGCCGCATGGTGGTTCATCCTGGGACCGATGAACCTCATGACCTTTTATCTGCGCGCTCACGAGCGACGTACCGAGAAGGCGCTGAAGCTCCGACTCCGACCGTCCTGAGAAGGCGCCGGCGGGTGCGCTCCGTGGCGCCGGAATATCAATGCGCCGAGGCGCCTTCGGCGAGGCCTCGGCGTTCCAGGATGGCCCGCATCGGCACGGCGTAGAGGAGCAACGCGCCGCATGCCAGAGACGCGAAGAGATGCTGTCCCTCGAGCGTGGCGTCGCCGCCGAACACGAACGCGATCTGCGTGAAGAGCGCGAACGCGACGAGCAGGAATGGAAGCCGCGGACGCAAGCGCGACAGGGCGACGAGCATCACGACCCAGCTATAGTCGTAGGAAGTCATCGGCAGGGCAGAGAACAGGACGAGACCGGCGAGGGCCGCGCACACGGCCGCGCTTGCGCCTTGCCAGGCAGCCAGCACGATGACGGCGACGGACGCTGTCATCGCGAGCGCCCAGAGGGGGCGCTCCTCGACCCGGTGACGGAGCTGAGCGCTTTCCCAGCGTTCGAATGGATCCGTCAGGCGTCCGTCCTCCAGATCCGTGGACATGTTGCCCGCGCGCCAGGCGAGGAGCGTCGAGAGTCCGATCTGATTGGCGAGAGGGGTGCTCGAGTGGCGCTCGATCACGTGCGCAAAGTCACGATACGAATGGAAGCCGACCACGGCGCCCGCACCCGCGGTGCCGACCAGCAGGGTCGCGCCGGCACCCACGAGTAGCTTCCGGGCGGGGCCATTGGACCAGCCGTGACGCCACATCGTGACTAGCGCCCAGACGACGGCACCGAACACGAACATGAACGGAAACAGGCGGAGCAGGCCGGCGAGCGTCAGCGCCGCGCCGCCCGCGAAGAATCGCTTTCGCGCGAGCAAGGCGAAGCCGGCGGCGTCGCAGACGAGCCAGGTGTCCCGCCCGAGGCATCCGCCGACCCACAGGTAGCTCCAGTGAAAGCCGAGAGCGAGAAACAGGCAGGCCGCGACACCTGCGATCTCCCCGAATCCCCACCACAGGAACGCGACGGTGCCGGCCAGAGCAAGGGCGTCGAGCTGACCCAGGAGGGCGAGTCGCGTCGCGGTCGGGCGGGTTCCCGACGTGAAGAGGCGGAGCCAGACCACGGTCGGGGGCGTCCCGTTGAAGCCGTGATCGGCGAAAGCTTCGGGGAGGGAGTGCCAGACGAAGATGGCGCGAAACGCGGCGAGATCCGATTTGAAGCTCCGCCATCGTGCGCTCGTGAAGCGCGCCCGGCAAGCGCCGTCCGGTGTCTTCGTCCAATCCCCGGGGTAGAGGCGATTGTCCTCGAGGTCCCGGATCTGCTGGCTGTCGACCTCCGCGCCGCGACCGTTCTCCCGCTCGGCCTGGGCGGCGCATTCGTAGAGATCGAAGTAGCCGAGCTCCGGGAAATACTTCGTTCCAACGAAGTAGTGAAACATGTCCCAGTAATGGACGGTGCCGGAGCCCTGGAAAGCGCCGAACTGGGTCCACGACAGGGCGCTCGTCACGACGAGTAGCGCGAGCGCGACCCGACGAGCGCGAGCTCCGAGCATCGGCACGAAGACGAAGAGCACCGTGAGCGCAGAGAGACCAAAGGCGATCTTCAGACTCTGCGTCTGCGCGAGTCTCGTGCTCTTGGTCGCGGTCGGCGGCGAAGCTCGAACGACTCGTGAGGGCGGCCACGGCTCCGGATTGCCGCAGTACACGCGCACCTCCGACGCCGCGTACACTCCATCACCCGACAGCGCTTCGAATCGCACGTAACGGGCCGCGGCGTCGAGGTTTCGAGTGGTTCGTTCGCGGAGACCAGGGTCGCTCACGGGGTCGAGCGTCCAGAGGGGCGTGTAGCTCTTGCCGTCGCTGGAGACACTCAGGCGATAGACGTCGTTGTTGTCCGCCTGGACGGCGGCCGCGGAAATGTGCACCGCGCTTCCGAGGTCCCACTCGGCGTAGGGACGCAGTCCCTTCAGTCGTGTCGCGAACGTCGATGCAGGCGTGTCGCCCTCGTACGAGAGCCGGCCGTCCGTGAGGTTCGCCGGATCATCGACACCCCGCGAGGACGCTACCGCACGCTTCAGGAGCAGATCGGTGCCGTCGCAGGCGGCGAACGCGGGATGAGCAAAGGCGAAGACGGCAGCGAGCAGAGAGAGAGCAAGGACGAGTAGGCTGCGCTCGAACCGGAACAACGATCCCTCTTGCCCGAGTTTCGTCCCGTAGCCAACCGTCACGCGCGTCCCGATCCGACGGGCCATCGGCGGGGTGTGGCTATCTCCTCATTACTGCGCGACGCCGGCGATGGGAATGCGATCGGCAATGATGACTTCGCCGATGACGATGATGCCGCCCGTACCGGTGACACCCCCGGACCCGAGCGTACCGCCGGAGCCGATGGCGCCACCGGTGCTCGTGACCGCGCCACCGGTGCTCGTGACCGCGCCGCCGGAGCCCGTGGTGCCGCCGGGCCCGACGACTGCACCGCCGGAGCCCGGCGTGCCGCCGGAGCTGACAATCGCGCCTCCGGAACCGAGGGCGCCTCCGGAACCGAGCGTGCCGCCAACGCCGCTACCCCCCGAGCCAACGAGGCCGCCCGAACCGGATGAACCCCCGCTGCTGCTCGCGCCTCCCGAGCCTCCAGGGCCGCCGTCCCCTGGTCCGGGGAACGCGCATGCACCGTCGCTCGTGCACTCGCCCGTCGAACAGTCGGAGCCTTGAGTGCAGTCCGCGACGCAAAGGGCTTCTGTCGGGCCGACGGTGAAACAGCGTGTCCCAGGATCGCACGAGCCCTTCGACACGTACGTCGTCGCGGGGTCACAGAGCTTCACGCAGAGCCCCTGTGTCCCTCCCTCGGTTGCGCAGAAGGTTCCGGTGGGACACGTGCCGCACTCGCCGAGAAACGTACCCGGTGGCTGAGGGCCCGCCGGAGCGCCGTTGCAACCGACGGTGGACGCCGCGTTGCTATCGGTGGCCGCGCACTGATCGCCGGCGGTACTACCCTGGCCGCCCGCGGCGGCGCCCGCACTTCCGCCCGTCGCACTCGACTGGCTGCCGCCGGTGTCGGACGCTCCACTGCCACCCGCGCCGCCGGCCGGGTTGCCGCCGGATCCGGCGTCGTTATTCTGCGCCCCTGGCCCGTTCGAGTCGTTGCTCGAGCCGCATGCGACGACCAGAGCCATCGCAAATGCAAGGTAAAGACTGCGAGCCATATTCATGAAAGGTAGCGCGAGGGATCCCGTTCACGCAACTCCGGGCCGTTCATCGAGTGCGCGCATGTCGGAGAGGCGCGCCAAGCACCCGTCAAAAGCCGAAATCGACGTGGTGTCGCGGACTCGCCCTCGAAGACGAGTGCGCGGCGGCCTTCGCCGGATGCGGCGAGCGGAGCTCATGCGGCGCGGTGCGAGGCGCCGGGACGGGAATCGAAGCGGATGACGCCGCCGGAGGAGTCGGCGCGATCGTCGGTTCCGCAGGCTGAGCCGACGTGACCACTGGGATTGTCGGAACTGCGGCCCGCACCGGCGGGGAAGGGGTCGCGATGGTCGGGTTCGGCGCGGGGGGGACCGCGGCGGCAGCTGGCGGTCCCGCTGCAGCAGACGCCGTGTCGTGCCCCGCCGGGCGAAGAACGAACGCGGCGATTGTGCCCGCGAGAAGGAGGGCCCCGACAGTCGCGCCTGCGATCACCCGCCGGGGCGTTCGTCCGGTGTTCATCGACGTGTGCGTCAGCGCGCCGACGTCGCCGCTGATCGCGTTTCGCGCCGCGGTTGCCTGGGTCACGCGCGGCAACTCGAGCTGAGACGCCATGGCGTCCCGCGCGGTCGCGGGTCCCGCGGTCTGCAGCCCGGCCACGCTTCGGAGCTGCGTGGTGAGCTCACGCGCCGACTGGAATCGCACGGCGAGATCGCGTGCAGTGCACCGGGCGAACCACTCGTCGAACCCAGGCGGCAACGGCGCGAACGACGACGGCGCGGGAATGGGACGCACGCAGATCTGCAGGATGAGCTCGCCCAGAGCCTCGCTGTCGAACGGGCGCCGTCCCGTCACACATTCGAAGGCAATGACGCCCAGCGACCAGAGATCGGTCCGGTGATCGACGCTCCGGTTCCCCTCGGCTTGCTCCGGGCTCATGTAATAGGGCGTGCCCAGAATGGCGCCAGTCCTCGTCTGGCTCGACGATTGACCGAGGCCGCTTCCGGTGTCCTTGGCGATGCCGAAGTCCAGCACCTTCGCGACTTCATCGTCGTCGTTTCTCACGAGGAAAATATTGTCGGGCTTGAGATCGCGATGGACGATCCCGCCCTCGTGAGCGCGCGAAATGGCGCGGCCGACTTGCGTCAAGATTCGCGCGGTCGACTCCGCCGACAGATGCCCCACCGTGTCGAGCCGCTGCGCGAGGGTCTCGCCCTCCAGCAGTTCCATCGCGATGAAAGGCACCCCTTCCTCGACGCCGTAATCGAGTGTCTGGACGACGTGCGGGCTGCGGAGCGCGGCGGCAGCTTGCGCTTCGCGCATGAAGCGACCGAGGGCCTCGGGGTTCTTGGCGATGCTCGGATCTATGATCTTGATGGCGACCGTGGAATGAAGCGCAAGGTGTTCCGCTGCCCAGACCGAACCCATCCCGCCCTGGCCGAGGCGGCGGCTCAGCCGGAACTTTCCGGCGATGACATGGCCTTCGCCCCAGGCCTCGGATCCAAGCATTGCTCTCAGGGTAACCTCGGGTCCGCGGCCGAGCCAACCTCGTTATTGACGCGACGCACAAGTAAACCTCTGGACAGACCCCGGCGGCTGCACGGTATCGTCGAGAAGCCGTCGTGAAGTTTCGCGTTCTCCTGGCTCTTGCGCTGGTTCTGCCGAGCCCATTGGCCAGAGCCCAGCAGGTCGATGATCGGGAGCGGAGTGCCGCTCGGGGTCTCGCCGAGGACGGCGTGAACGCCTTGCAGACCGGAGACGCGGCGACCGCTGCCGACAAGCTCGAGCGCGCCTACCAGATCGTGCGCCTTCCGACGGTCGGGCTCTGGTCGGCGCGCGCATTCGCCAAGGAAGGCAAGCTCGTCACCGCCGAGGAACGGTACGAAGACGTCATCCATTGGAGCGGGACGGCTTCCGAGATGAAGCAACAGGCAGCCGCGCAGGCGACCGCTGCCCACGAGCGCGATGAACTGCTCCCCCGGCTCGGGAGCGTGACGCTGAACGTGGAAGGCGCCTCGCCGAGCGCCGTCAACCTGACACTCGACGGAGAAACGGTGCTCGCGGCGCTGATCGGGACTTCGTTACCCGTCGACCCGAAGCACCATGTTCTCCGCGGCACCCGTGGAACCGAGGTCGTCGAACAGGGATTCGACGTGTCGGAAGGTCAGAAGACGAGCGTGACGTTGAAGTTCAACGAGGCGCCCGCGCCGGCCGCAGCCCCCGCGGCGCCAACCCCGCCGGCGCCGGCGCCGCCCGCCACCGCACCCGCGGTGACGGACGTTGGAGCCGACCACGGGTCGTGGTGGAGCCCTCAGCGGACTCTCGGGGTCGCCCTGGGAGGAGCTGGAGTCGTAGCGGGAGTCGTCAGCGGCGTGTTCACGCTGCAAGCGCTCTCCAAGAAGTCCGATGCGGGCAAGTACTGCCACGGGAGCGCGTGCACCGACTCGCGAGGGGTCGACCTGCTCGCCAATGCCCATTCCGCGGGCAACGTCGCGACAATCGCGGGCATCGCAGGGCTGGTGCTCGTGGGAGCCGGGGTTACCGTGTTCGTCACCGCGCCGTCGGGTCAGTCGGTGGCGATGGCACCGAGCTACTTTGCCGGCGGTGGGGGCCTCGTCGCGACGGGGACGTTCTGATGCGCCCGCTGAATCTCTTGCCCGTTGCCGTCATCGGCCTGCTCGGATGCAATTCCATTCTCGGCATCCAGGAGGGGCACCTCGTTGGAACCGGAGGCGGGAAGGGGGCGGGCGGCGCTCTCGGGTCGGGAGGGGCTGACGCCGGACTCGGAGGTGGCGGCGCTCCGGACGCGAGCTCCGGCGGAACGTCGGTGGGAGGCGCGTCCAATGGCGGTGCGGGGATCGGGGGCTCCGGCGTCGACGGCGGGGCCGACGCGGGCGCCATGCGAGGGCCCGCAGATCTTCCCGGAGAGATCCGCTGTGGGCAGCAGAGTTGCGATCTCGGAGCCGGGCAAGTCTGCTGCGCCACGGTTTCGACCGGTGACGCGCATTGTTCGCAGACCTGCGATAGCTCGACCGAGATCAAGCTCACGTGCGACGGCGCGGAGGATTGCACATCGGGCGACACCTGTTGTTATCCCTTCGGACAGGCGACCGCGTCGTGCGCCACGAGCTGCGCGGCCGGGGGTCGCGTGTTCTGCGGCACCGATGGCGATTGTGCCCCCGGTCAATACTGTGCGCCCGGGGGAGGGGCGCTCGAGACCGTCTTCGTTTGCAAGGACGTGCCGAAGACCAAGTTCGTGTTTTGCGCGGGCGCGCCCTGCGATCTCTCGCTGGGGCGAGTTTGCTGTTACGACAAGACCACCCAGACCGAGGCGTGCACGACCTCGTGCGCGGGTTCGAACGTGATCCCGTTCGCCTGCGACGGTGACGACGACTGTGCCGGGACCCAGAGGTGCTGCGCGGACCACACGGGCCTCGGGCTCTTCACCGGGACGGCATGCGCCGCTTCGTGCTCCGTCGGGGCGAACGTCGCTTGTGAGGGGGCCGGGGGCGTGTGCACCGCCGGGGATTCCTGTTGCGAGGATGTGCATGACGGGACGGTGTGCGGCGCGACCTGCACCACGCGGGTCACGTGCACGACGAGTGCAGATTGTCCGGCGGGAGAGACGTGCACGCTCACGACCGCAGCCGGCCTCGGTCAGGCCAGCGGCACGTGGATCTGCCAGTAAGGACCTGGCGTGCGGGGCCGCAGCGCATGCCGCCGCGGGTCAGTTCACGTGTTCTGTCTGCGTCACGCACCCGAGCAGTACGTCGAGCGCGGCCTTCGTGTCGGATTTCACTATGTCGCACGAAGCCGGACACAGATCGATGTGTGTCGCGTCGCTGGGATCGTAGTACCAGCCGCCGGCTGTCGGATCGCAGGCCGCGGCGGAGGGCGATTGCAGCAGGTGCTGCTCGGCGCCGCCACTCGGCGTCAGGCTGATGTTGACCTGGTTCGGATCGATCTGGCGACCGTCGCTCGTCGTCGTCGGAAGGACGTACACGCAGGGAATCGTGGCGGCGCCGCGGATGCTGTTCAGCGCGTCGAGGAACTCCGCCGACGTGCTGGTCGTCGTCGCGTCCACGACGAACGCCGTCCCCGTTCCGCCGGCCGCGGCGACCTTGTCGAGATCGGCCTTGTTGGGTGGCGCGGGATCGAGGTTGCAACCCTGTCCACCGTTCGCCGCCGAGCCGCCGATGATGCCGATGACGTACGTGGGGATGCTCGGGGTGGCGTTGAAGGCCGCCGCCGCGATCGCCGCGACCTGATTGATCAGCGCCGCGGACTGGTTGTCGCCGTTCGTGCCGCAGAGGTTCGGCTCGCCGTCGGTCGCGAGCACGACCGACACGTGGTGATCCGGATACTTCTTGGCCCATGCCTGCGCGTGATCGATCGCTCCCTGCAGCGCCGCGGGCGTGGGTGTGTAGCTCACCGGCTTGTGTGCGTTGAGGGACGCGATGATCGGCTGGGCGTTGCCCGGTAGTGGCGCGATCTCCACGTCCGCCGGCGTGTAGACGGCCGGATCGCAGCTTCCCTGACCGCTGCCAAGGCCGAAGTACTGAATTCCCACTCCGAGACCGAGGGCGTTCGGGGATTGCAGAAAGTTCGTGAGCGCCCCCACCATCGCCTGCCACCGATCGCCGCCCGACGGGATCGCGCAGGTCATCGACAGCGATTGATCGTTCATGATGTAGATGTCGGAGGGCAGGCCTTCGCCGCTCCGCCGATCCGTCACACATGCGCTCGCGTCGTTGAGTCCGGAGGTGAGCCCCCCGCCGTCGCTTCCGAAGAGCCCCGTCGACGAATCGCAGTGTCCATCGGGCGTGCAAGACTCGCCCGTGGGGCAGGCGTGTCCGGGAGCGCAGTCGGCATTACAAGTGCCGGAGGAGCCGCAATAAATGCCCGCGGCGCAGTCGGCGTCGGACTTGCACGCGCCGCCGCACTTCCCCTTGTAAATGCTGTCGCACGGCGAGCTGGAGTCTCCGCTCGAGCCCGAGCACCCGACCGCCCATCCCACCATCAGGGTCGAGGCGACCAGCGCTCCCCGCACCCAGCGTATCCTTCGCGCGCGCCCCGTTCTGATCGACGCCATGGATTGTCGCATCGCGGCACCCTTCCTACGTCAGCAAGCCTGGTTCCGAAGCAAGCAAGAGCTGATCGTAGTTTGCACACCAGGAGCGAAGCAACCCTTCGCGCCCGCGAACTACATGATCGAGCTCATTATGCAGGCTAGCGGGAAAGTTCGCGGACCGGCACATTCCGCGGTGTTCTCCAGCGTTATCATCAGGTTCGGCTCCGCCGGCGAGGCGTCCTGATGATTCAAAGCAGCGCGCTGACTTCTTCCAGCTCCTCCGCGCTGATACCGAGGAGGTAGAGGATGGAGTCGAGGCCCCCGGTGGAGATGGACGTGTCCGCTGCGGCCCGGAGCTTCGCCTTTGCGTGGAACGCGATGCCGAGTCCCGCCTTCTCCAGCATCGGAAGATCGTTCGCGCCGTCGCCGACGGCGATCACTTGATCGAGCAGCACGCCTTCCGCCTGGGCGATCGTTTCGAGGAGCTCGGCCTTCCGCCGGCCGTTCACGATGGGCCCCACGACGCGCCCGGTGAGTTTGCCGTCCTTGATCTCGAGCGTGTTGGAATACGCATAGTCGATCCCGAGCCGCGCCTTCAGCGAGTCGGCGGCGACGGAGAAGCCTCCGCTGATCACGGCCGTGCGATAGCCGAGCCGCTTCAGCACCCTGATGAGTCTCTCCGCGCCGTCCGTGAGCGGAAGCTGCGCCGCGAGGGTTTCGAGGATCGAAACGTCCATGCCCTCGAGGAGCCGCAGACGACGGCGCAGTGCTTCGTCGTAGTCCATCTCTCCGGCCATCGCCCGCTCCGTCACCGCCGCCACCTGTTCAACGACGCCGTGCGCGCGCGCGAGCTCGTCGATGACCTCGATGGGGATGAGCGTCGAGTCCATGTCCATGACGACCAGCCGCTTGCTTCGACGGAAGAGTCCCTCGCGCTGGAGCGCGATGTCGAAAGAACTCTGCATGCTCAACCTGAGCAAAGCTTCCTTGAGCGGCGCCTCCTGCTCCACGTTGGGGAGATCGACCTGGATCTCGACCGAGCGGAGATCGCCGCGCGACAGGCGCGAAATCTTGGCGATATTGCCGCCATGCTCCGCCAGCTTCGTCGATAGCGCATGCAGCTCGCCCGCACCGAGGCTCGGCCCGATCGCCGTAACGACGTACCGGCGGGTCGATTTGCCCTGGGTGAGAGCCCCCTGCACGGGCTGAAAGTCGAGGCTCATGCCCAGCTCTTTCGCGGCGAACAGCAGTTCCTTCAGGACGCCACGATCCTCCTTGAGGCCGATGAGCATTCCGAGCGTCAGATGTCGTTGAACCACGACTTGCTCGATATCGACGAGGTGCGCCCCCATCTGTTTCAAGATCCCCGTGAGCGTGGCGGTGATCCCGGGGCGGTCGGGGCCCGAGACGGTGATGATGACGTGAGACGACTGCTCCGGCGGAAGGGACTGGTTGGGCATCCGGGGCGAAACTCTAGGCATAATCCGTCGCATCGTCACGCGGGGAGTACGCCGGTCCATGACGCCCGGCCCGGGCTCATCACTTCAGGGATGCGAACCAGATCCCTTCCTTGCTGCCTGACGGGACGACGTAGAGGATTCCAGGTTGCGGCCAACCCACCTCTTCCCATTCCGAGGCCCTGATCCCGGCGTCGAACGTATCCCCGGTGTCGATGACCCGGACACCGAGCGTCCCCTCACCGGTGGTCTCGTCGTAGTCGTGCAGATAGGCGACCCCGCTCAAGCTCTCGACGAAGTCGAAGGAGCTCGTTGCGACTTGCGTCGCCGCTGGTTCGAGGTCGATCGTGTCCGGGCCGGAGACGAGCAGTGTCCCGACGCTGCCGCTCGCGTCGGCGATGACCGCGAGGCCGACGCTGCTCGAGCTCACGCCACCGCTCGGGACGCCGCTCGCGAGCGGGCTCGAGACGGCACTTGCGTGAATCTCGACCAGATCACCCGTCGTCCCATCGAAGTTCACGACGCCCACGTTTCCGTCCACCTCCTCGACGTTCTGCGAGAGCGTGGTCAGCGTTCCTTTCGGTGTCCAGGCGACGAGCGTTCCCACCTGCGACTTGTTCACGGTGGTCACGTCGACGATGAACTGAAAGGTGTCGGACCGGGTCGTTACACGAGGCACGAAGCTCGACAGGGTCGGATGATCGGCGATGTGGACGGGCTCCGACCCGATCGCGCCTCCGTAGAGCGCGCCGTTGGTCTGCTTCGGGTCGGGCTGCGCGACGAAAAAGTAGTATCCGGTGTTACCCAAGAACCGAACCGCCGGTGGACCCAGGGCGAACTCACCCAGAGGATATCTTTCGGTCGCGGTGTCCTTGTCCTGGTCGGATTGGTCAGCGGCTCCATAAAGGACGAGGTTCCTCGTCTCGCACGGCGACACATAAGCAAGGCCGCCATAACCCGATGGTAAGTTCGGCCCACACGCATCCGTGTCGATGCTCTTCGGGGTCTCGAGCGCGTCGGTGACGAGAAACAGCTCGCCACCGGCGGGCGTACTCGCAAGCGTCGCGGGGCTTCCCGCGGTCGTCGGCGGGCCCTCCCGCGTCGTTGCGACGTTGCCGTTCGCGAGCGCCTCCGTCACTCCCGTCATCGACGAGGCGGTCCGAGCCCCGATGTCGATGAACGCGGCCTCGACCGGGCTCGACGTGCGGACCGTGAGTTGCGAGACATTCGTTCCGAACCGCGCGAGCTCGTTGAACAGCAGATCCCGCACGACGACCTGACCTCGCGTGATGCCGGTCGCCGGGTCCGTGACGTTCTCCAGCGTCCAGACCTGTTTGGGGGTCACCGACACGCTTGCCACGCCGGACGCGACCGTCGTCTTCTCCGGAACCCAGGGCTCCACGAAGACGAGGTCCCCCGAGTTGGTGCGAACCAAGAACCCCGGGGGGTCAGTGAAGGGCTGAGCCGGGTTTATGGCAAACCGGTTCGTCGCGTCGATGGGTGCGAGAGGCTCCTTGCACGATGAGTCGACGAAGTGGAGCTGACGGTCCGTGCCGCTGACGTCCGTGATGTATTGCTCGTAGGCCTCGAAGGAGCTTCGCGCGCTGAACGGCGAGGTCTGGAACGAGTCGGCGCGCCCGGTCCGGCAACCCTGGCCGCCGCCGAACGGCAGAAGAGCGAGCGTGGCCGGGCTCGCGGAAACGTCGAACGCGACGATGAACGCTCCCGCTTGATCGGTGCCGTCGACGCGCGGCTCCGAAAAACGTCCGACGGCGAGCCGCTGTCCCGGAAGGTTGAGGTACGTCGGCGCCGCATCCAGGATCTCGCTCAGTCCCGAAAGATCCACGTGACACGACGTCAGGACGCACGCCGTGAGGACGGACCAGCAACGAAGTCCCTTGCGGATCCGACCCGGCTTCACGCGGGGGCAGTATACACTCCGCGCGCCACGCATGCCGCCGCGGACGTTCGAACTTCCGGCCTCGCTCGCGCTCTTCGCGATTCTCGCCGGTGCCGCATCGTCGCGTGCGGCGGACGCGAAGCGGAGCGCGGCCGGCGCGGCCCCCTCCGGCGTATCGCCTTCGATCGTGCCACCGAAGACCCTCGACTCCAGCGTTACGTATCCCGAAGGGGGGGTCGGTGATGCCGAGGTCGTATTGGAGCTCACCATCGGCATCGACGGCACGGTGCTCGACGTCGGCAAGGTGGAGGGGCCCGAGCCGTTCGCGATGGCCGCCCGACGTGCGGCAGCCTCATGGAAGTTCGAGCCCGCCCGTCGGGATGGACGACCCGTCAAGGCGCGGATCCGGTTCGCCGCCAGGTTCATCGGAGAACATGTCCTCACCACGCCGCCCGCGAGCACGGTGGCCACTCGGGCCGCGCCGGCCAGTTCCGCACCGAACGCGGACTACACGGTCACCGTTCGCGGCTCGCGCGCAGCACCGGGCGGCATATCCGTGTCGCGCGCCGAGGCGCGGATGCTCCCGGGCGCGTTCGGTGATCCCTTTCGTGCGGTCGAGGCGTTGCCGGGCGTCACGCCGGTCGTGTCCGCTTTGCCCTTTTTTTTCATGCGCGGGGCTCCGCCCGGAAACGTCGGGTACTTCATCGACGGGGTTCGCGTCCCGCTGCTCTTTCACGCGCTCGCGGGCCCATCCGTGCTGCCGCCGTCGCTGGTCAATCGCATGGACGTATACGAGGGCGCGTACCCCGCGCGTTATGGCCGCTTCGCCGGCGGAATCATCGCGGCCGACAGCGCGTCGCCGAGCGAGGTCGCGCATGGGGAAGCGGCGCTCCACCTGCTCGACGTGGGTGGGCTCGTGGAGGCGCCCTTCGCCGGTGGAGATGGACACATCCTCGTCGCAGGACGTTACGCGTACGCCGGCGCGCTGCTCTCGACGTTCACCGATCTCAAGCTCGACTACTGGGACTATCAGCTCCGGGCGAGCTACGATCTATCGAAGAAGGACACCATCGGCGTCTTCGGGTTCGGTGCACTCGACTACGTGGGGGACCAGGGGGGCATCAACTTCGCCGGGACGCAGTTTCATCGAGTGGACACTCGTTACGACCATGCCATCGACGCGGATACCAAGGCCCGCACGGCGGTGACGCTCGGCTACGATCGCAGTCTCGCGACCGGCGGTTCCGTCACGGACGACTCCATTGCAGCGCGCGAAGAGGTCGAACACCATTTCCGACACGGTGGCGTTGCGCGATTCGGCGGCGACTTCGGATTCGATCACTACGGGCTCGACATCACCGACCCCACCGTGAGCTTTCGTGATGCGACGACGCTGTTCCCGAAGCGTAACGAGGTCGTCGGAGGTGTCTACGTCGATTTCGAGGTTCATCCGACGCCGGCGATCACGGTCCGTCCCGGGCTCCGAGCGGACCTGTTCAACTCCGAGGGAACGACGAAGTTCGGCGTCGATCCGCGTCTCTCTGCCGAATTTCAGGTTTCGCGGAGGGTGAAGCTCATCGACGCCTTCGGCGTCGCGCATCAGACCCCGAACTTCATTCCGAACCTGCCCGGGGCCGAAATCGGCGGCTTGCGAGGCGGACTTCAGACGAACGCGGAGTACAGCTCCGGCATCGAGGTGCTTCTGCCGGAGGACATCACGACGTCCGCCACGGCGTTCGAGCAAGTCTTCTTCAATCTGAGCGATCCGCTCGGCTTCTCCGGCACGGTCGCCGCGAACACCGACGTCGCGGACGTCCGGGCGCTCGGGTATTCGTACGGCGCCGAGCTCATGGTTCGCCGGTCATTCTCGCGCAAACTTGGCGGCATTTTTTCCTACACGCTTTCACGCTCCGTTCGTAGCCGCGACAGCCTGAACTCGCTCTCCGCTTACGATCGCACGCACGTCGCGACGCTCGCGCTCGGGTACGATCTCGGAAGGCGATGGAGCGTGGGCGTTCGCGGGCTCTACGCCAGCGGCGTTCCGACGCGCACGCTCACGGTGGATGGTCCGGAGTATGGTGGCGAGCGCGCTCCGCCATTCGTCCGTTTCGACGTTCGCGTCGAAAAGCGGTGGGTCCTTTCCAGGCACTCGTACATCTCCGCCGTGGCCGAGGTCGAGAACGCCACGGCGGGTACCGAAGTGACCGAACGGTCCTGTAACCAGACGCAGTGTACCGAAGCCGCCGTCGGCCCCCTGGTGCTGCCGAATATCGGCGTCGAAGCAGGATTTTGAGGAGGGCCGTCAGCTCTCGGTCAGTGCCGCGAGGCCGTAGTTCATCGACAGGATCGCGTCGCGGCGTTCGGGCTCGAGCTCGGCCAGTCGCGGGAGCGTATCGGCCCCCGTACCGAGACGAATCACGCGCGGAGCGGCCTCGGCAAACGCTTGCGCCACGAGCTCGCGAGCAAAATCCTCGGCCGGCATCGGGTTGTCCTGGGATGCATGGGCGCGCTTGTGGATGCCGTCGTAAGCCCGGTGATAACGCGACGTCTCGGCTCGGTATCTCTCGAGATCCCGCGAGCTCGCGTTCGCGATGTTGGACTTCACGCCGCCGGGCTGTACGACCACGACGTCGATTCCGAACGGCTTCAATTCCATGCGCATCACGTCCGAGAGCATGTGGACGGCGCTCTTCGACGCGCAATAGGCGGCCGCGAAGGGCGTCGGTAGGAGCCCGACGACGCTACCGATGTTGACGATCCGGCCCCGCTTGCGATCCGCCATGTGCGGAAAGACCGCCTGCGTGACGGCCACGAGTCCGAGCACGTTGGTCTCGAAGACCGAACGGATCTGGGAGATCGGAGTTTCGAGGATCGGCCCGAAATAATTGATCCCCGCGTTGTTCACGAGGGCATCGATCGATCCCGCGCGCTCGAGCACGAATTCCACCGCCGCGCCGATCGATTTCGAGTCGTCGACGTCGAGCGTGACGGTATCGATCCCGGCGCGCGCGAGCTCGTCGAGACTCTCCAGGCGGCGTGCCGTCGCGAACGGACGATGCCCTGCCGCCGAGAGGGCCTCGACGAGCGCACGACCGATTCCGGCCGAGCACCCCGTCACGAGCACGTTTTGCTTCTGGAGAGTCGTCATCTCGCGACTATAGCCGCGGTCCGGCGCCGCTCAGTGGATGTTCAGCGAACCGATATAATCCTGCTTCCCGATATCGAGGCCGTTGTGCCGCAGGATCGCGAACGCAGTGGTCAGGTGGAAGTAGAAGTTCGGTAGCACCATCTCGTTCAGATAGTCCGTGCCGGTCAGGACCTTTCCCTCCAGAAACGGCAGCGCGACACTCCTCGACTCCGCACCCTGGAAGTCTGCCGGCTTGAACGTCCCGAGGTACTCGGTGACGGCCGCGATGCGCTTGTGAAGGTCGTCGAGCGTCGTCTCCGTATCGGGGTGCTTTGGCGGCTCTTTGCCGGCGAGGCGTGCGGCGGCGAATTTTGCGGCATCACACGCTGCTTGTACCTGTCGGGTCAGCGCCCACTGATTCGGCGCGAGCCGTGCCGCCAGAAGCACGCTGGGGTCGAAGGACTTTTCCTTCGCGAACGCTTCGCTCTTGGTGAGCAGTGCGTCCAGGTTGCCGAGCATTTTCTTCAGTTGCGAAATGGATTCGTAAAATGACATGGGGCGCACTCCTAATTCTTCCGCCGACCGGCCGCCAGTCCCGGGTCGATTCATTCTTCAGCGGCGGTAGGAGCAGCGCTCGCCCCGCCTTGCCCGGGGTGCGAGCCGGCCGCGACCGGCTCGCCTGTCTGCGGCCCTCGGCTGGGCGTTCGCGACCCGCGTTCATAGAAATGAACGCATCATGCACCGGCGGGATTTCTTCAAGGCAACCGGCGCCGCGGCAGTTTCGTTGCTGGGCAACGTCGGTGCCGTCACCGCTCGCGGCGGCACCGCGACACTCGGTGGAACCGAACGCGCTTTCGACTATGCCTGGCTGAAGGGCGAGGCGAGGGGGCTCGCGAGTCGCGCCTACCGGCCGCCCGCCAACACCGTTCCTACGGTGCTGCGCGATCTCGATTGGGACCAGTATCAGAGCATCACGTTTCGGGGAGAGCGCGCCCTCTGGGCGCTCGAAGGGGTCGGCTTCGAGGTGAAGTTTTTTCACCTCGGGCTCTTTTACCAGACGCCGGTGCACATGTACGAAGTCACGAACGGGCGGGCCAAGGAGATCGCGTACGACCCCGCCATGTTCGACTACGGCAAGAGTGGACTCGCCGGGGCCCGGTTTCCGCCGAACCTGGGCTTCGCGGGTTTTCGGGTGAACACCGCGAGAGACCTCGTTCGCGACGTCGTCGCGTTTCTCGGTGCCGCTTACTTCCGAGCCGTGGGGGGCGAACTTCAGTACGGACTCTCCGCGCGCGGGCTCGCCATCGATTCCGGGATGAGCCGTCCGGAAGAATTCCCAGTTTTCATCTCGTTCTGGTTCGAGCGTCCGAGAAGAGGCTCGACGACCCTGACCGTGTACGCGCTGATGGACTCCGAGAGCGTCGCAGGCGCCTATCGGTTCATCATGAAACCCGGGCGGGTGTTCGTGATGGACATCGACGCGGCGCTCTATCCGCGGCGCGAGATGGAACGGATGGGCGTCGCCCCGCTGACGAGCATGTACCAGTATGGCGAAAATGATCACCGGATGGACGACGATTGGCGTCCCGAGATCCACGACTCCGACGGACTCTCGATGTGGACGGGAGCAGGCGAATGGATCTGGCGACCGCTCTCGAACCCCGAGACCATGCGATTCAGCGCATTCCAGGACGAGAACCCGCGGGGGTTTGGGCTTCTTCAGCGGGATCGCAATTTCGATCACTACCAGGACGATGGGATCTTCTACGACCGTCGTCCGAGCCTCTGGGTGGAGCCGAAGAGGGGTTGGGGGAAGGGCTCGGTGGAACTGATCGAGCTCCCGGCAGCCGACGAGACCTCCGACAACATCGTCGCGTTCTGGAACCCGGTCGAGAAGCCGCGCGCCGGAGAAGAACTGCTCTTTGCCTATCGGCTGAGCTGGGGCTCGAAAATGCCAGCGGGGCCTTCGCTGGCGGAGGTCGTCGCCACACGCACGGGGATCGGCGGGATCGTGGGACAGAAGCGAACCCATTACTCGCGCCGGTTCGTGGTGGATTTCGCGGGCGGAGGGCTCGCGCACCTCGCCGGCCATGCGCGGGTTGAACCCGTCATCTCCACGTCGCGGGGCCGCATCGAATTGCCGTCGGCGCGGCCTCTGACGTCCGTTCGCGGGTACCGAGCCATGTTCGACGTCCGCCTCCTCGACGACGACGCGGCCCCCATCGATTTGCGATTATTTCTGCGCGCTGGCGATCGAGCGCTCACCGAGACCTGGCTGTACCAGTGGACGCCCCCCCCGCCGTCGTTACGAGGAGCAACGCGCATGTGCGAGCGGTAGCGCCGTCCGCTTAACCGCGCCGAAGCGAGCGCTCGCGGCGGCGGAAAAAGAGGCCCGCAGCGAGGAGGGCGTACGCTCGCACGTCGTGGTCCGCTGCGACGCGAGATACGTTGCAGCCCCTGGACGGGCTCTTGAGAGGCACGGGCTCCGTCGAGGGGTTCACGCCGCCGCAGTATCGGGAGAAGCCATACAGCGGCTCGGGCTCCGGACAGGTCGGCGTTCCATCGCTCGCCGGGTAGATCGAGCAGATGCCCTGTTCGTCATCCGGCGCGAGTGTCGCGATGTCGGCGCTCGGCGTGTAGTTCGCATACATGGTCGCGTCCGCGACGCGGGTGTGGGCGAGGCCGAGGAAATGCCCGGACTCATGCGTCACGATCGACAGCAGATCCGCGCTTCCGGCTGCGCCCGTCGTCGAGATCGGTTGCTCCGCCGAGTTCAACTCCACGTCTGCGTCGAGGATTTCCCCGTTGTCGAGATCCACCGTTAGCGTCGTGAGCGCGATGGTGTTCGAAGTGCCCGCGTAAGGCCAATTGGAGTCCCGGAACATCCAGACGTTCGCGTTCGCCGTGACGACGCCATTCTTCGGCTGGTTGAACTCTTGCTGGTCACAGATCGCGTCGCCGTAGAGCGCGTCGGTATCTTCGATGCCGAACGACGGATGCCCGCCGCCCGAGCACGTCGCCGCCCCCCAGGTCTGGAATGCCTGCGCGATAGCGGCGTGAAACGTCTCGTGGGAGATGCCGAGTTTCGGCGAACCGTCCTCCTGGACACCAAACCAGGTGCAGCGGTTCGGCCAGAACAACGGATATCCCGTCTCTGCACAACCCGTGACGGGATCGTAGCTGCAGTTGGCATCCGGGTTCGCGGCGTTACAGGTCGTCGTGCGGCAGAAGGCATGCGCGTTCGGGCAAAGGAACAGGCACGAACCGAGGGTGAGCAAGGTAGCGACTGCACTTCGCATACGCGCCCAGCAGGCTACCGCAGGGTCTGCGATCAGGCGGCGTTTTCTTTCTTCTGAGCCAGCGAGGCGCGAACGGTCGCTCCCACGGCCCCGAGCGCCGTTGCATAGAGGAAGGCTCCGGCCACGATGGCAACGACCGTCTGCGGGGACGGAAACCAGGTGGGGAGCTCGCTCCGTCCAACGAAAACGACCGCGAGGTGCGCGGCGGTGGCGATCAGCCCGGAAGCACCCGTGCCGATGCAGACGGCGATGATGGCGGAAGCCCGAGGGCTCGCTTTCACGCGATTCGCGGCCACGAACCCGCCGATGAAAGGCCCGAGCGGCCCAGTCACCAGGTGGACGATCGGCGGCGCGATGCACCCCACGGCGATGGCTGCACCGACCACGCCGGCGAGCATTTCCTCGCCAAGGGTCGATGCACGATCTTCAGGCGGTTCTTCCATTTCGGGTCTCCTGGTTTCTGCGAAGCGACGCCCCGAAAGCGCAACGGAAACAGGCGTCGTAAGCCATGGTTCCTACCAGCATTTCGCACCCGTCGCGCGTGCTCGCTTCACGCATCGCCAGGTTGGCAGCGAGAAGCCTATCGAGCAAGCCAACGACCGCGCGGTGGCGTCCGTGATGAGTCAACGCGGTTACGCCCCGCAAAGCTCGCACCGGTGAGGGCGTGCCGCGCGCTCGTTCGCCCCCATCGGCTACTCTGCGCGGATTGACACTGGTTTCGCCGAACGCTAATGCGGAATTGCCCATCGGAATACTGGGCAGATGCCCACGGCGGAACCTGACGCTGGTCCAAGCACTTGGAGTCTGCAGCGCCGAACGTCGAGCGCCGTGCGTGTCGTGAGCCCCGACGGGAGACCGAGCGAACACGAGTCATGATCACGATGAAGACCAAGTACGCCCTCAAGGCGCTCGCGAACCTGGCAAGGGCGGTGCCGGGTGAGCCCGTCCTGATCTCCGACATTTCCGTCACGGAGGACATCCCGCGGAAGTTCCTGGAACTGATCCTGGCGGAGCTCAAACAGCACGGCTTCGTGCGCAGCCGAAAGGGTCGGGGAGGCGGCTACTTTCTGGCGACGGAGCCCACGAAAATCCCGATCGCGGCCATCATTCGAGTCATCGATGGCCCGCTGGCGCCGGTACCGTGCTTGAGTCGCACCGCGTACCGGCGTTGCGAGGGGTGCCGCGACGAGGCGACCTGCGGCGTTCGGCTCGTCCTTCAGGACATGTACGAAGCGTCGGTAAAAATCCTCGAGAGCACCACCCTCGCCGACCTGGTGCAGCGGGCTGCGCTGGCGTCCCGGGATGGCCCCCCCGTTCTTCGGTACTTCATCTGAACGCCAAACCGCCCCGGTGAATCGATGAATGAGGCTTCCTCGGAGGTTGGAGCACCAGCGACGTCGCGTCGCGCGTTCCTGACCGTGCTGGTTGCGGCACTCGGATACTTCGTCGACATTTACGATCTGATCCTGTTCTTGATCCTGCGGGTCAAGAGCTTGAGGGCGCTCGGGGTCCCCGCGAACGAACTGCTCGATCAAGGGCTCTTGCTCATCAACGTTCAGATGGTCGGTATGTTCGTCGGAGGGATCCTGTGGGGTGTCCTTGGCGATCGACGAGGCCGGGTATCGGTCCTGTTCGGATCGATCCTCCTCTACTCGATCGCGAATATCGCGAATGGTTTCGTCACGAATGTCCCTGAATATGCGGTCTTTCGGCTCCTGGCGGGGGTCGGACTCGCGGGGGAGCTCGGCGCTGGAATCACGTTGGTCAGCGAGATCATGAGTCGGGAAGGCCGCGGTTGGGGGACGACGATCGTCGCGGGCGTGGGCCTTTGCGGGGCCATCGTCGCTGCTCTCGTCGGAGGAGCGTTTCGCTGGCAAGTTGCGTACTTCGTGGGTGGTGGCCTCGGACTCGGGCTCCTCGTCCTTCGAGTAGGTCTGTACGAGTCCGGGATGTTCGAGAGAGCGCGCGAGAACGGGGTCGAGCGTGGCAACTTCTTTCGGCTGTTCACGGATGCGACCCGTGTGCGCCGGTACGTGAGCGTGATCCTCGTAGGGCTGCCGATCTGGTTCGCGATTGGCATTCTCGTGGGGTTCTCCCCGGAGCTATCGAAGGCGATGGGGCTGACCCATGTTCCCGATCCAGGTCGAGCGGTCATGGTCTTCTATATCGGAGCGTCCATCGGCGACTTCGGCAGCGGCCTTCTGAGCCAGCTCCTGCGGAGCCGCAAGAAGGTTCTTGGGCTATTCATCTGTCTCACTGCGGCGGCGATCATCGCTTATTTCACGATCGGCAGGACGTCACAGTTCGACATGTACGCGTGCTGTGCGGCGCTGGGGGCCGCCACGGGTTACTGGACGATCTTCGTCACGGTGTCGGCAGAACAGTTCGGGACGAACCTCCGCGCAACCGCCACGACGACGGCACCCAACTTCGTCAGAGGCTCCGTGGTGCCGATGACGTCCGCGTTCCACGCATTGAAAGCGTCGGTCGGCGTCGTTGTCAGCGCGATGACCGTGGGTGGGGTCTCGCTCTTGATCGCCGCCCTCGCGCTGTCTTCGCTCGAGGAAACCTTCGGTAAGGATCTCGACTTCGTCGAGAAGTAGAGAGCGGGCACTGCCCAGCGCGGCAGACACCGTCCACGGTTCTGGACACTCGATGATGCCTCTCGATCGGGAAGGGCAGCGGAGCGGCGCCGAATCGTGTTGGTACGAAAGGTGCGAAGGGGCGCCGCATGCTCACGATCTGGCAGCGAACGCACCCCATGGATCCGCCGATGCGCACCCGGTACGCCCCGGATCTCATACCAGGTAATTCCCGACCCTCCGGGGGCGCAGAGGTTTCGAATCCATCCGGAAGTGTGGCCCACGGGTCACTGTCCGTGAAGCTCGGTAACATGGCGACCTTCGAGGCACTCCTTCGAGGCAACCTCACGATCACGGACATCGCACGTCACGGGTGCGTTTGTACGGTGTCTCTGAGCCCCGGCAGACGTCCCGCATTGACGCCTCGCGAACGCACCGTGATCGAGTGGCTCGTTCGGGGGTCCAGCCAGAAGCTCATCGCTTACGAGCTCCGTCTGGCGACGACGACGGTGAGCGCGCACATCCGAAGCGGTCTGACGAAGCTGGGTCTGACACGCTGGGAGCAGGCCGTTCTCGCCGGAGCGATCCTCGCGCGGGCCAAAATGACAGCCGATGACCGCCCGACATGCGGTCACGTCGATGGCCGAGCGAGCCTCTATTTCGAAGCCGAGCTGTGCAACGTCGCGCTCGCGCTCTTGACACCTTCGGAGCGGGAGGTCGCCCTGCGGGTGGTCGATGGCGGGACGAATCGCGAGATCGGGAGCGCCCGCTGCGTTACCCAGCGCACCGTGGCCAATCAGATCGCGGCGGCTTATCGCAAGCTCCACGCACACGGGCGTCTCGATCTGATCCGACGGCTCACCGCACCGGCGGCGGTAGGGGAATGACTATGGACCCCGCCGACGCGGGTGTGATGTATGGGCCGTCCACGGGTTCGGGAGAGGTAAGCAGGACAGTGGTCGGGAACCGAGAGCTAGCGGTGCGTGAGGTCGACGAGCCCTTGTCGGGTCGTCGCAGACACGCGGCGTCCCCCAGCGACGCTGCGCTTCGGCGCGCCGCCAGGGAGCGTCTGCCGGAAAATCCGCTACCCATCCTGGACTCCGCCACGGCAGAGTCTTTCCGACTCGGATTGGTCCAGGGGCGCTGGCGGCTACTAGATCACTTCGATGCCGACGGAAGGCGGTATTTTCTCTGGCGAAGGATCGAGGCCGCGCGAGAGCAGCGCCTTGGCCTCACGGCACGCGAGCGCGAAGTGCTGGGAAAGGTTGCCTCGGGCCAGGGGGACCGCGCGACGGCGATGGAAATGGGGTGCTCACCATCGACAGTCGCGACCCATCGTCTCCGAGCAATGTCGAAACTCGGGATCCACACGCGGACGCTGCTTGCTCAAGTTTTGGCAGGAATTGGAACCTTCGGGGAATGACCCTGAAAAAGAAAGTACGCCGATTAGCCGAACGGAGGCTTGTGGTGAGAGGTGGTGTCGTCGACACCGGGGATGCCGAGATATTCGTTCTAGCCATTCCGTCCTTGACGGATTGTCTGCCGGACGAGCTGACATCGGCTGAACGTGAGGTCGCGTCGCTGCTTCTCGACGGAAAATCGAATCGCGACATTGCGCGGGCGCGGGGCACGTCGGTGCGAACGATTGCGAACCAGATAAGCGCGATTTTCCGGAAGGTCGATGTACACGACCGGGCGGAGCTCGGACACTCACTGCTCGAAGCCCCGAGACGGAAACGCTAGAGTCGAGTTCTTTGCGCCGTCACACGGGTCGTCATTGGTCGCGCGCTCCAAAGGTCCACTATGATGCGCGTCCAAAGATGGACGACGAGGCATTCCGGAGATTGGGCCGGGAACGCGATCTCTATCGGGGTCTGCTGAGTCTGCACGCGACGGTCGAGATCAAGGGGTTCCTGGAGCAGTCTCTTCGACTCATCGTGGACGCGATCCAGGCTGAACAGGGTTACCTGGAACTTTTCGAGAGATCCGATTCGCCCGACGAGTGCGCCTGGTGGACTGCAGCCGGCTGCTCCGATGAGGAAGTGAAGGAGATCCGCGCGGTCGTTTCGCGCGGGATAATCGCCGAGGCGCTGGAGACGGGCGAAGTGCTCATCACACCATCCGCAATCCTCGATCCACGGTTTCGTGATCGAGGCAGCGTACGACGTTCGAACATCAATGCGGTTCTTTGCGCCCCCGTGGGGCGAGGTCCGGCCGTCGGTGTCCTCTATCTGCAGCGGCGGAGCCTCACGCGCATGTTTTCGGAGGCGGACAAGGGGTGTGCCGAGATTTTCGCTCAGCACCTCGCCCCACTCGCCCACGCGCTTTCCGAGCGACGCCGGTCGGACGACGCGCGGGATCCAACCCTGCCTTTTCGCCAGCGAATGAAACTCGATCAGGTGGTCGGTTCATCGCCGGCCCTGGCCGGACTCCTCCGAGAGATCGAACTCGTCGCCCCGCTGGACGTGTCCATCCTGCTGGCGGGAGAAACGGGCTCGGGAAAAACGCAGATCGCGCGTGTGATCCACGCCAACAGTCGTCGCTCCGACGGCCCCTTCGTTGAAATCAACTGGGTGCAGATCCCATTTTGCGTCACGCGGCCTCGCGTGATTGCTGAGGTTTCGCGTCGTGCGTTCGTGCAGGGATTGGCGTCGCTGCAAGCTTGAGCGTGCGGCGTTCCAGGAGGCGACAGAAGTCACCCCACTGCTCGTTGAGGACGATGCAGCGGAGGTGGAGGATCATCTCGGCGCGGTCGCGTCCCCATCGCATGCCGGGTCCATCGAGGCGGAGGCCGACGAGGTTGCGCACGGCGCCCTCGACCGCACCGGTGCCGATGTCGAGGTCGTCGCGACGCAGCGCCGCGTACGGCATCCGTTGCTCGTGCGCCGTGAGGTACTCGAGGATGGCGAGCAGTCGCTTGCGACGGCCCTTGTTCCCGGGGCCGGTCTTCGAGATCGCGTTGTGCGCCGTGGCCATGTCTTCGAGCACGTCGGCGACCTTGCCACGTCGCAGCTTGCCCAGTTGCTCGGTGACCCACTGCCGAAGTGGCGCGCTGCCCTCCGGATGGAGACAACCTCCAGCCTCCCAGAGCTTTTCGGCGACGTGGTACCAGTCGATGCACGCCACAGCCTTCGGGAAATAGATCTGCTGGTTTCTCCAGATGTGATCGGAGCCGTCGGCGAGAAAGAAGCAGCGCTTGCGACCGTAACCGCGACGCTCGGCGTGTACGGCGAGCCAGCGAAAGAGCGCCTCGTGGCTTTCGAAGGTCGCGATGAGGCGCTTGTTGATGGGTCCCTCCCATCCGTGGCGCGTCGCCCGGAGAGTGTAGATCACGCCGACGAAAGCAACTTTGGCGTTCTTGCTCTTGTCACCCTTCTTGCGGCGCGGCCTCGGATGTTCGCGTCGACGCAGACGGCGACCGTGTCGTTTCGTTCCCTTCGTCTTCCGTCGCCGCTGACAGCGTCGCGCGTGCTCCGTCGCGGAGATCATCGGTGCGCCGCGACCGTCGACCTGGATCACGAGGACTTCTCCGTCGTCATCGGGCGCAGCGTCCGCGTCGAGAAAGCCGCGAGCTTCGGCGCCGACAGCGTCGACCATGCGCAGCGTCGAACGCGAGCTCGGTGCCCACTCGTGAAACTCAGCGAACAGGCGACGCGCCGTCCCGAACGCCATCAGCGCGCAGAGCTGTACGACCGCCGTCACCGTCCCGAGGCTGAAGCCAGAGCACACGCCGAGCTCGCGATCGATGGGAAGGTCAGTACGACGACGACCGCCGATCGGGCGCCCGACGGCTCGTACGAACGCGACCTTGCCGAACCGCGTGCCGATCTCGCTCCGACGCCGCGTGTCCGTGTCGAGCGCGAATCGCCCGCCGTCGTGCTCGTAGGTCAAGGGTCGCGGACGGGCAGCGTATCGCACGAGAAACAGGGCCATAACCGCACGCCCGAGGTGAAGCAGCGCCGTCCAAAGCTCTCGCTCGACCGCAGCAAGTGTCGTCGTGTCCTTCGATTCCGCGCATCTACGAACGCGCTCGATCGCGCTCTGGACATCTCGTCCGGCGCGCTCGATAGTCGTCGCCATGGGGCTCCTTCCGGTTGGTGTTCTTGTTTCGCAACCGGATATCTGCCGCGAATGAGCCCCTTCTTTCAACCTACGCGTCGTAACCGATCGATCTCGCTTTGTTTTTCGTCAGCAGATCGGGAACTGCACCCAAATCAACTGCGCGACCTTGCCAGAGATGCTGATGGAGAGCGAGCTTTTCGGCGCGCTGCCAGGCGCTCATTCGACTGCATCGAGAAAGGTGGAAGGGAAGGTCCCCGCTGCAAAAGGGGGGACGTTATTGCTGGATGAGATCGCGGAACTCAGCGTGACGGCGCAGGCAAAGCTGCTCCAGCTCCTCCAGACGCAGGAATATTATCCGCTCGGTGCCGCCCGTCCCCTGGCGGCGGACGTACGCGTCATCGCGGCAACGAACGTGGAACTCGAGAAGGCAGTTGCCGCGAAGCGCTTCCGGGAAGATCTGTTCTTTCGATTGCACGTATTGCCCATTCGCGTCCCGTCCCTCAACGAGCGACGCCAAGACATTCCCGCCCTGGCCCGGTACTTTTCGGAAAAGGCAACCCGGGCCCATCGACTTCGCACCATCGAGCTCTCGTCCGGTGCGATCCGCGTCCTGCGCGAGAGCGACTGGCCAGGAAATATCCGACAACTGTCTCATCTCGTGGAGGCTGCAACCATCCGAGCCGTGGCTGACGAATCACCGGAAATCGAGGCGACGCATTTCGGCTCCGTGCGAGCCGGAACCCCGAAGAGCGATCCTGAGGGCTGCACGTTCCACGACGGAACGCGGCGGTATCAGCGAGAACTACTCAGGAACACGCTCCAAGCGGCTGGCGGCAACGTATCGGAGGCCGCTCGCCGCCTGGATTTGACGCGGGCACACGTTTACACGCTCCTAAAAACCTTTGGCCTCGACAGGGACTGACCCGAGCGCAAATTTCGCATCCACCGGGATTCGACGGGTCGCTTGATTCGGGAGCCTGCTCGATGTTTTCGCGAAACTTGCGCCCGTTCCCGGCCGACGGGAGCCCATGCGTGCCGTGTCGAGACGCCGAGTTTCGCGCCAGGGCGAGCGCGGATCAGTAACAGTCGAGTACACGGTCCTGCTCGTGTGCATTTCGATCGGGTGTGTCGGCGCAGCGGTGGGCCTCGGGGGTCCGCTCGTGGCCCTCTTCCGGGCAGCGCGCGACTGGCTATTGTTGCCGTTCCCGTGACGACTCCTGGATGTCCACGAGCAGCGAACTGCCTCCGGATCTCTCCAGAGCGTGGCGCAACGCCGCGCGGGACGGGGCTGGTCGAAAAGGAAACTCCGCGCGAGCGGCGCGGGATCGGTGCGACGCGTCTTCGCAGCGTGCGCGGAAGTTGCGATCCCGGGTCGCCTCGCGGACCAGAGCGAGGTGTGCGCGATCGGCCAGCGTTGGGTCCTTGCAAACGAGCAAGACGTCGCAGCCTGCGCGGATGGATGTGACCGCGGAGTCTTCCACGGTATGGCGATCGGCGACGGCTCTCATCTCGAGATCATCCGAGAAAACCAGGCCATCGAACCCGAGATCACGCCGCAGCAGATCGGTCAGAATCCTCCGGCTGTGAGTTGCCGGAACCCCGGGATCCAGGCCTTCGTAGACGACGTGCGCGGTCATCAACGCGCGCGCGAGCTTTGCGGCGCGCCGGAAGGGCAGCAACTCGACGGCGTCGAGCCCGGCGCGATCACGGCGGATGGTGGGGAGCTCCAGATGGCTGTCGGTGTGGGTGTCGCCGTGGCCCGGAAAGTGTTTTCCGCACGCCAGCACGCCGGCGGATTGGAGTCCCTCCGCGAACGCGATCCCGTGGTCTGCAACCTTCGACGGATCGCGAGAAAAGGCTCGATCGCCGATGATGGGGTTTCGGGGGTTGCTGTCCACGTCGAGCACCGGGGCGAAGTTCACGTTGAACCCGATCGCCGACAGTTCCGCGCCGACGACCGTTCCGGCCCTTCGCGTCAGAGCGAGGTCTCCGATGTCGCCGAGTATGCGCATGGGCGGCAGCGCGACGGCGGGTGCGGGAACGCGCGTCACGCGGCCGCCTTCCTGGTCGACCCCGATGAAGATCTCGCCGTCCGATGCGGCCCGGATGGTGCCGACCAGCTCGTGCGTGGACTCCACGGACTCGATGTTTCGGCGAAATCGGATCACGCCCGCGCGACGTCGCTCGCGAATCGCGCGGGCGGTGTCGTCGTCGAGCGTCGTTCCAGGGAAGCCGACGACGAGCAGCGATCCGCATAGATCGGACAGGTCGCGCGCGGTCGGCATCGGCGATTCAGCTCACGGCGTCGAGGTCGCGCCGTGCGGCGCCGATGAGATCTCTCGCGAGTTCCTCGAGGATGCTCACGTCCGGACCCTCCAGCATGACGCGCAGCTTTGCCTCGGTGCCGCTCCAGCGCACGAGGAGGCGGCCTTCCTGCCCCAGCTTTCGTTCGGCGAGACCCATCAGCTTTGCGAGTTCGGCCATCTCTTCGATCGGGCGCCGGGTCGGGAAGGTGGCGCTCTCCAGGACCTGCGGTACGCGCTCCATCACTCGCGCGAGCTCCGAAAGAGGCTTCTGTTCGCGCACCATGATCGCGAGCACCTGGAGTGCCGCGACCACGCCGTCTCCCGTCGTCGCATGATCGAAGAACACGAGGTGGCCGGATTGCTCGCCGCCCAGCGAATAACCCCCCGAGCGCATTTCTTCGACCACGTAGCGGTCTCCGACCGCCGTGCGTACCAGGGAGCCACCCGCGCGATGCAGCGCCTGTTCCAGACCCATGTTGCTCATGACCGTCGCCACCAGGGTATTTTTCGAGAGACGACCTTCGCGAAGCGAGCGGGTCGCGCAGAGTGCCATTACGGCGTCGCCGTCGACGATATCGCCCCGTTCATCCACGATGATGACGCGATCGGCGTCACCGTCGAGGGCGATCCCGATGCATGCCCCCTGGCGCTTCACGTCGCGGACGACGTGCTCCGGATGCAGGGCACCGCAGTCTCGATTGATGTTACGTCCATTCGGTCGGCACCCGAGGGCCGTGACCTGCGCGCCCAGCTCCGAGAAGATGCTCGGCGCAACGCGATAGGCCGCGCCGTGAGCCGCATCCACGACGACCCGCAGGCCGTCGAGCGTGAGTTCCTTCGGAAAGGTGCTCTTGGCGTAGACGATGTAACGGCCGATCGCGTAGTCGACTCGTTGTGCCCTGCCGACCCGAGCGCCAGTGTAGCTTGCCGTGGTGAGCTTGGGATCGTCGAGAAGCCGTTCGATGGCCGCTTCCTCGGCGTCGGGTAATTTGAAGCCGTCCGGACCGAAGATCTTGATGCCATTGTCCGCGAACGGGTTGTGGCTGGCGCTGATCACCACGCCCGCGTCCGCCCGCATGCTTTGCGTCAGATTCGCTACCGCCGGCGTGGGGATGGGCCCCGAGATCATCACGTGCCCGCCCATCGCGCAGATGCCGGAAGCGAGCGCTGTTTCGAGCATGTACCCGCTCAATCGGGTGTCCTTCCCGATGACGATGCGCGGCGGACGGGCTCTGGCCCGGCGTGCGACCACGGCGATCGCTCGCCCGAGGCGCAGCGCCAGCTCGGGCGTCATGGGGGCGACGTTGGCGCGCCCGCGTATTCCGTCCGTGCCGAAGAGCTTGCGCGACGTCATTCGGTATTCAGAGATCGATGGCCGGATCGCTCTCGAGGCCGAGGAGGATGGCTCGCGCAGGACCGACGAGCAAGGTCGACCCTGCGACGAGCACGAGCCCCCTGCTTCCCACGAGCGCGCGGGCGCGCGCGAGGGCGTCGCGAATGTCGGGGATACACTCTCCACCGAAGGCTTCGGCCATTTCCCGCGGATCCGCGGCGCCCGCCACGGGCGGCGACGTGAAAACGTGATGCGACGCCGTGTGCTCCAATCGCGCCAGCATCGCGCGCCAGTTCTTCTTTTTCAGCGCACCGAAGACCAGCGCCACGTCCCGACGAGAGCCGACGGCGCCCATGAGGCTCGAATCGATCACGTGTGAGAGCGTGACGGCGCCGTCCGGGTTATGGGCGCAATCGAGCAGGGTGAGTTCCTGCCCGTTTCGGTGCAGTAGCTCATTTCGCCCCGGCCACGTCGTTGCTTCGATGCCCTTCGCGATGTCTTCGGTATCGAGGCCGATCTCGCGAGCGATGGTCGTGGCCACGGCCAGGTTCGTCCCGAACATCGCCATTCGCGGGTACGCGAGCTGCGCGCCAGCGAACGGTTCCGGGCTTCCGAGTTCGACGGGCGTCGCGCCCACTGCGGCGATCCGCTCACGTATGACGGCGAGCGCTTCGGGGTGGATTTTCCCGAGCACGACCTTCGAACCGGCCTTGATGATCCCGGCCTTTTCGCCCCCAATCTTTGCGAGGGTGTCGCCGAGTTCCGCCATGTGGTCGAAAGCGACGCGGGTGATGGCCACGACCAGGGGCGGCGGGACGACATTGGTGGCGTCGAGCCGCCCGCCGAGCCCCACCTCGAGCACGGCGAAACCCACTTTCGCTTCGCGGAAGGCGAGAAATGCAGCAACCGTCGCGACCTCGAAGAACGTGAGCTCGGGTGCCCGATCCATGACCTGGTTCAGCAAAGTCACGAGCCGGTCGTCATCGATGGGCACGCCGTCGATCTGGATTCGCTCCGCGAATCGATTCAGGTGAGGAGACGTGTAGAGGCCGACGTGTTTCCCGCTGGCACCGAGCATCGACGCCACGAAGGCACACACGCTCCCCTTGCCGTTGGTTCCCGCGACGTGGATCGTCTGAAATGCGCGCTCCGGATGATCAAAGGCCGCGCAGGCCGCTTCCACTCGATCGAGCCCGAGGCGGGCGCCCCGCGGCGCGAGAGCATAGAGGCGGACGAGCGTGTCCTTGAGCGTGCTCACATTGCCTCTGACGCAGCAGTGCTCGGGCACTCTATGTTCATGAAACGCATCTTAAACCGACTTGGACCCGTGACCGAGCGTTCCCGGTTCTCGACATGGTTCAAGGCGCCACCGGGCTCACAGCTCGGCAGGTCGTGAACTGGTTGGGGTTTCGGGCATATACCGCATTTCCGTCCCGACTACCCGGGCTTGGTCCCTCGTCGCGACATCCGACGCGCGGATTCTCCATTCAACCATCTTCGTGGTGGACACGCTGAAGCGACGCTGTCGACTACGCGCACCGACATGGGGTAGCGGGGAACCTCGCGGGCTGCGCTGATGTCGCCCTGCGGCAGCCGGGCAGCGGAAGCCTCACGACAACCACTTTGACCTGCGTTTTGCCTGCTGCACGGCCAGCGCGACCAAACAAGAAGGTGTTTGCGTTCCGGACCCCGAGCCGAGGAGCATGCGCAGGCGATCCGCCTCATTGGAGGCGGCTCGTTGAAAGAGCGCGCCGCGTCGTGCCGTCGAGGAGGTAGAGTCGTGCTAAGCGGTGCACACGTTGGCGGGCGCGGAAAGTCTCACGGAGGTCGTTCTCCTCGGTCGCGAAGAAGAAGCGAGGGCGGTCACTCGGGTCGCCCAGGCCGTGCGCGATGACGGAGCGGCGCGGGTCGTCGCACTCATCGGGCCGAATGGAGTCGGCAAGACCAGTGTCATCAACCGAGCCCTCGATGACCTGCGCGCCGATGGAGGTCGGCCCTTTCGAATCTATCGCGGCACGGCCCGCGAATCCTCTCTGGGGCAAGGGGCGTTCGCGAGCCTGCTGAGAAGTCGATTCGGTTTGGTCGAGGGTGTTACCCTCGATGAGGCGCACACGCAGATCCGCACCCAGGCAGCGAAAGTGCTGGAGGACCGCAAGGTCGGGGACGTGTGTTTTTTTCTGGGGCAGATCCTGGATATCCCGTTCCCCGACAGCCCGCTGACCAAGGCGCTCCGCGACGATCCCGCTCAGGGACGCCTCCTGCGCTGCGCGATCATAAAGAATTTCTTCGACAGTGATGCAGCACGAGGCCCGATATGCCTCGTCTTCGACGACCTCGACGATGCGGACGAGGGCTCCGTTGCCCTGGTCTCGTATCTCGTCGAGCATTTGACGGGGCCCGTCTTGATCGTGTGTTCGATGCGTCCCGGGGTTCGAGGTGTCTCCTGGCCATCGCCGGACAACCCGCGTCACGTGCGCGTGGATATGGGTCCCGTCACCCCGGACATTGCGGCGCGGGTGATTCGCCTCCTGCTTGCCCCGTGCGAGGGCGGTCCGCCCGAGCCACTCGTCGAAGCCGGTCTGCGGCTAGCCGGTGGGAACTTGAGCCTGCTCCAAGCGATGGTCCGATTATTCCACGATTCGGGCGTGCTCGAGGAGGTCGACGCGCTCGCCAAGGAACCGTTGTGGCGCGTTCACCTCGAGAAACTGGAGAGCGTACGGCTCCCGATGACGCTCGAGGACACCGTCTCGATGCGCGTCGCGGCACTGGCCCCGCCGGAGCAGATCCTGCTCGGACGCGCCGCCGCGATGGGGAGCGTGTTCTGGGTTGGTGCCCTGATCGCAATGGAGCGAGCCGGCCGCAAAGTCCCCACCCACTGGGAGCTCGATCGTGAGAGCGAAGTAGACTCGATCGAGTCGATGCTCCAGTCGCTCGAAGAGCGCGACTACGTCGAACATGTTTCGAACTCGAGTTTCGCGGGAGAGGCTCAGTACCTCTTCAAGCACAAGCTGGAACGACAGAAGCTCTACGCGCTCATGGCTCCGGCCTCACGGCTTGCGTATCACCAGGCCATAGCGGACTGGCTGGAGCACAAGCAGCCCGAACACCCGAGCCGCGAGCACCTGGCGCTGCTGGCGTACCACTTCGATTGCGCGGGGGCTGCGGTGCGCGGCGGGCTCTTGTATCTGGATGCGGCGGACGCGGCCCGAGAAAACTACGTCGCGAGCGATGCGGCGCAGTACTACGAGCGAGGCCTATCACTCATTCAGGGGTTCGACGCGCAGCGGCGCATAGATGCGCTTCATAACTACGGCGACGTGCTCGCCACCCTGGGGCGGACGGACGATGCCCTGTCGGCCTTTCGGGAAATGTTGTCGATCGCGTATCGGCTCGACCTCCACGCAAAGGGAGGCGCGGCACATAATCGGATCGGTCGTCTCTACAGGGCTACGGGTGCACTCGCGGAAGCGGCGAAGAATCTCGAAACGGCGCTGGCCTTGTTCGACTCGGCGCATGACGCCCGCGGAGTGGCCGCGTGCCACGACGACGTCGGTGTTCTCCTTTGGACCCGCGGTGAGCACGAGGGTGCGCTCGAGAGGATGCGTATCGCGCTCGAGATGCGAAAGAACATCGGAGACCGGCGGTCGATCGCGCTCAGCTTGCACAACATCGGGGTCGTGTTCCGCGATCACGGCAGTCCCAAGCAAGCCGAGGAAGCGCTCGAAGCGTCGCTCCAGATCCGCCGGGAACTGGGGGATCGGATGGGACTCGCGCAGACACTCGATAGCCTCGGCCGGCTCGCGCAGGACCAGCGCGAACTCGAGAGGGCGCGCGATCTGTTCGCTCAGGCGTACGACGTGGCCCGTGAAGTCGGCGAGCGGAACTGGATCGCCGTGGTCCTCACGAACCTCGGGGAAGTCCATTACCGCCTCGATGATTCCGAGGCAGCGATTCGCCTTCTTACCGACGCCGAAGAGCTGTGCGACGAACTGGGCGACAAGCTCCATCTCGGCGAGGCGAAGCGCGGTCTCGCGAAGGCTTATTTGCTTCAGGGAGATCTCAAGAGAGCTCGCGCGAACATCAAACACGCGGTCGATCTCTTCGGGCAAATCAGAAGCAAGTCGCATCTGGCGAAGGCGCTCCGGACGCTCGGAGAAGTCACCGCTGCCGGCGCGTGGGGCGCGGCGCACGAAGGCAAGGCGGTCGACTATTTCATGCGGTCGATCGTCCTCTGCAAGGAGATCGGTAACGAAATCGAGATCGCGAAGAGCTACCGGAGCTTCTCCGACTATGTCGCTCGATCGACGCACTACAAGAAGAATGAGAACATCCAAAAAGAGGCCAAGAAGCTCCGCGCGATGTCCGACGAGATCTTCGCGCGACAGAGAATGTCCGAGGAGAACGGCGCGGCGCGTCCGGCCGCGCGCTGAAGTCTGGAGCGCTCGAGCCCAATGACGCCGCGACTGGAGATCCGGAGAGTCGGGCCGGTTCGTGTGCCGATCCCGGCGTACCAGACGTCAGGGGCTGCGGGCATGGACCTCTCTGCTGCGATCGAGGCGGCTGTGTCCATTGCACCGGGCGAGCGCCGGTACATCGCGACGGGCCTGGCGTTCGCGATCCCGCCGGGCTTCGAGGGTCAGGTCAGACCGCGCTCGGGTCTCGCTCTCAAGTTCGGCGTCGGGATCGTGAACGCGCCCGGCACGATCGACTCGGACTACCGCGGAGAGGTCGGTATCGTCCTCGTGAACCACGGCTCCGAGCCCTTCACGGTGGAACCGCTGGCCCGAATCGCGCAACTCATCGTTGCGCCGGTTGCTCGCGTCGACATCGTACTAGTTGAAATCTTGGGCGAAACCGAGCGCGGCGGCGGCGGCTACGGTTCGACGGGGGTGTAACCATTCGTCGCGCCGCCGAGTACCTCCTGCGAACCCGTACAAGCAGGAGATCGGCATGAGCAGCACAAAGTGGAGCATCGATCGGAGTCACTCGGTCGTGACGTTTACGGCTCGGCATATGGTCGTCGCCAAGGTGAGGGGACACTTCGCCAGTTGGACCGCCACGGTGGCCATCGACGAAGCCGATCTCACGAAATCCTCGGTGGAGGCGCATATCGACGCGGCGAGCATCGACACCCGCGAGCCGAAGCGCGACGAGCACCTGCGCTCCGCTGATTTTCTCGACGTCGCCAGGTTTCCCGAGCTCATCTTCAATAGCAAGACGATCCAAAGGACATCGGGCGACCACTACGAGATGAAGGGCGAGCTGACGATTCGCGACGTTTCGCGAGAAGTCGCGCTCAGCGTTCGTTACGGCGGCCTAATGAAGGATCCGTGGGGGCAACAGCGCGCCGTGTTCACCGCGGAGGCGAGCATCGATCGCAAGGACTTCGGGCTCGTCTGGAACGTCGCGCTCGAGGCCGGGGGCGTTCTGGTCGGCGACAAGATTTCGATCGAAATAGAGCTCGAAGCCGTGAAGTCTGCCTGAGCCCGATCAGAGAAGCCGCTCGATGAAGCGGCTCAGCTCCGATCTCAGGGTCCCCCGGTCGTAGTCACGGGTCACGATGTGATGCGACCGGGGAAGGATCACGACGGTCTTCTCCGTGCTCCCGAGTCTCTCTTCGATCCTTCGTGCGTTCGATACCGGGCAAACCCGATCGTGTTTCCCGTGCGCAACGAAGGCTGGCAGCCGGATCTGGCCGAGCAGGCGCTCGACGCGCTCACCCGCACGCAACACTTCGATCGCGGCGTGCACCGGCTGGCGGCTGCTGGTGAGATGATTGGCGCGCGCGTTCGGGTCCGCAATGTCGGCGCCTGCCTTCGGAATACTGAAGTCAGGCAGCCGAAAACGATCGATGAGCTCGAGCGGCCAGGCAGGAAAAGGGGCCCGGAGGCGCGTGGCACTAGCGAGCATGCCGAGCCCGCGCACGCGCTCCGGATAGGTCAGCGCCAGATGGGCCGCGAGCAACGCGCCGAGAGACAGGCCCACGACGATGGCCTTCTTCGCGTCGGGTCGGAGCACGGTCGTGAGAGCCTCATCGGCGCCCCGCAACCAGTCGGCCCATCCGGATTGCGCGAGGTCGTGCGTGCTGCTCCCGTGACCCGGCAAGAGCGGGGCGTGCGCCCGCAGCCCGAAGTCGCGGGCCACGTCGACGACGAGCTCGACTTCGAGCGGAGTGCCTCCAAAACCGTGGATCGCGAGCACGGGTGGTTCGCCGCCGGGGACGTTAATCGGACTCGGATCGCCGGGGCCGCTCAAGCCGCTACCGCGCGTCATGGCCGTGTCGTCATGCGCTGCCGCGCTTGATGCCGTACGTGCGGATCTTCTTGTGGAGGTGGGTGCGCTCGATCCCGAGAGTGTCGGCTGCTCGCGGAAATGTTCCAGTCGAGTTCCTTCAGCACTCCGATGATGTAGTGGCGCTCGGCGGCATGGCGATATTGCCGGAGCGTCGCGCCGACACCTATGGGCGGAAGGCTGACCGGAATCTGCGACGACGATATGGCGTCTTCGTCACCATCCACATCCTCGTCGAACGGACTCTCGTGAGGGTCTTCCGGAAGATCCGCCACCGTGATGATGGTCTCGGTCGACAAGATTGCCGCCCGTTCGACGACGTTCTTGAGCTCGCGCACATTGCCCGGCCAAGTCCGGCCCGTGAGGACCTCGTACACGGCAGGATCGATATGTTTGGCTCGCAGGCCGTTCTCGCGGCAGAAGGCGCCCGACGAACGCTTCGGCGAGGAGGCGGATGTCGGAGCGACGGTCGCGGAGCGCCGGCACTCGGATCGGAAACACGTCGAGCCGGAAAAACAGATCCTCGCGGAATGTGCCTCCTGCAACCGCTCTTGCGAGGTCCTTGTTGGTTGCTGCGAGCAGACGCACGTCCACGTTGAACACGTGCTCCGATCCGACCCTGACGATTTCACCATTTTGCAGTGCGCGAAGCACCTTGGCCTGCGCGGCGAGATCCATGTCGCCAATCTCGTCCAGAAACAGCGTGCCGCCGTGGGCTTGCTCGAAGATAACCCCGCTTCCGCGCTTGCGCGCCCGTGAAGGAGCCACGTTCGTGGCCGAAGAGCTCGCTTTCGATGAGCTCTCTCGGGATCGCGGCGCAGTTCACCTTCACGAACGGCGCGTCCTTGCGCGGGCTGAGCTGATGGATCGCGCGGCTGACGAGCTCTTTGCCGGTGCCGCTCTCTCCGGTGATGAGACAGCTCGCTTTCGTCGGGGCGACCTTGTCGATGCCCTGGAAGAGCGCCTGCATCGGCGGGCTCGTTCCGATCATCTCGTACCGCTGTTCGAGCTCGGCGCGCATCCGCTCGACGGTTCGGCTCAGGCGCGCCGTTCGGATGCAGTTGTCGACACTGACGAGCACGCGATCGCGGTTCAGTGGCTTCTCGAAGAAGTCCGTCGCGCCGAGCTTGATGGCCGCGACGGCGTCGTGGACCGTCGCGTGTCCGCTGATCACGATCACCGGCAAATCCCGGGTGACGTCGTCCGCACCGGATGTGCTTGAGCGCTTCGAGGCCGTTCATGCCGGGGAGCTTCAGGTCGAGGATGACCAGGTCGACCGGGCGTTTCGGGTTCTTGAGGATCTCGAGCGCGTGTTCAGCGCTCGGTGCCTGAAGTACACCGTATCCGGCGCCCGAGAGCACCATCTCCAGCGTGACGCGGATGTTTTTCTCGTCGTCGGCGACGAGCACCGTCGGCGTGACCGTGTAACAGAGAGTCCGCGTGCAGTCACGGGCCCGTTCAGCCGCCCGACCGTGCGGCGGCCGGTTGCGCCAGGTCGAGCGAGGAATCGTCTCGCCGGCTCCGTGAACGGACTCGTCGGGGTGCTGAGTGAGCACTCGCTCGAACGCCGCCTTCGCTGCCTCCACGTTCTTCATCTTCAAATACGTTTCACCCATCAGTACGAGCCCCTCCGGCTCCAGCCCGGAGTCCGCGTAGTTGGTCAGCGCGTACTGACAGCGCGCGATCGCCGCTTCGAAGTCGTCGCGCTCAAATAGAAGCGCGCGACGTAGAGCTCATGCCGGGCCAGAAGTCCGGTCACGACCTCGAGCATGTAAGCGAGCTCGGCGGCGTGCTTCGAGTTCGGATAATCCCCGATGAGCGCGCGGAGCGCGACGTTGGCGTCCCGGACGTTCGAGAGGTCGCGCTCCTCGAGGGGCGGTGAGAGCACGCTCGCTCCCGATTGGACGAACTCGGACTTGGCTATCCGGTACCGCGCGTAGCCTACCTCGGGATCGTTCGGGTAATCCTGCACGAAGCCCTTGTATTCACCCACGGCCTCCGCGAACTTTTCTTGGTGGAAGTCGATGTCTGCGAGGCGAAGCTCCGACAACCGTCCGTAGCGGCTGTAACCGTACTTGCGCTTGACGGCCTGGAACAACTGGGTCGCGTACTCCCAGTCGTGGTCGAAGAATGCTTGGAGGGCCTGGTCGTACGCCTTCTTCGCATCCTCGGTGTAATGAAGGGGGCTAGCGGGGCCTTGGGCGCCACCGCGCAGCTCGTGAGCACGAGCGCGGCCGTGGCGAGAACCATCGCGACCTTCCGGACCATTTCGGCCCCAGTGCTACCGGCCCGACCGAGAATCCGCAAGGCGGAAGGGCGCGCCGCGTCGGAAGAAGTCTGCATGCCAAGGCTCCGGGCTCGCCCGTGCAGGAAAAAGTCCGGCCCGCGCGCGGGAGGGTTTGCTAAGACATGCGGGGCCGATGCCGGAACGAGTCCCGATGACGCCGCAAGGGGCGCAGAAGCTCAAGGACGAGCTGGCGCGTCTCAAGGAGGAGCGGCCGAAGATCTCCAGGGAAATCGGCGTCGCGCGGGAGCACGGCGATCTGAGCGAAAACGCCGAATATCATGCCGCGAAAGAGCGGCAGGGGATGGTGGAGGCGCGCATCAAGGATCTCGAAGACAAGCTGTCGCGCGCCGAGGTCATCGACCCGAGCAGGCTGAGCGGTAGTCGCGTCAGCTTCGGAGCCACCGTGGAGCTGTCCAACTTGGACACGGACGAGTCGGTGACTTACCAGATCGTCGGCACCGAGGAAGCGAACGTCGCCGCTGGTCTCATCTCGATTTCGGCGCCGCTCGCGCGCGCCCTCATCGGCAAGCAGGTGGGGGATGAAGTGCGGCTGAAGCTGCCGGCGGGCGATCGGTGCTACGAAATCGTCGGCATTCGCTTCCAGTAGTGCCCGCCGGGTTTCCGCCATGAGGCGGATCGCGGTCGGTCTCCTCGGCGCATTGGTTTGGGTGCTCGCCGAGCTTCTGTTCGTGGCGGCCCGTCATCGGGCGGAGCTCACGTCCGGGTGGGAACTCGGGATGGGCACATTGTGGCTCGCGCCCTGTGCGCTGTTACTGGCAACCCCCTCAGCGCTCGCGGCAGGATTCATCGCCGTCGCTCTCGAACGACCCTCGAACGGTCGCGCCTTCGTCGTGTGTGCTGCCGCCGCCGCCGCCGCCGCCATTGCGGCTCTCGTTACCACTGGCCGGCACTTCGTGGAACTCGGCCCTCGCGTGGGCGCCGTGTTGCTCGTCGGTGTCAGCGCCGGAATCGCCGCGTGGGCGGCATTCCCATTCGCTTCCGCGGCGGAGCGACTTCGACCAGCGCGCTTCGCCCGCATCGCAGTGCTCGTGGCTGTCGCTTTCGAGGCGATGAACGAGAATTTGTTGGTGCGACTTTATCCTGCATTCCATGCGGGCCTTGCCGTCGCCTCCGTCACACTCGCTGCGCTCGCATCGCTCGTGGTCGCGTCACGCTGGCGCCATTCGAGGTGGGCCTGGCCGGCGCCAGCGCTGGCGCTCGTCGTCCTCATCGCAGCGGTAGGCCTCGCTTCTCCAGCCGCTGCGCGCCTCGCTCGCTTCGACAATTTCAGACTGTTCGTGGCGGAGCATTCCCCGGTGCTTGCCCCCGCCGTTCGTCTGGCTGCGATGTTGTCGCCCCCCCCGCCGATGGACGAAACTGGTTCGGAGGGTCCAGCGCCAGCCGTCATGAGTGATGGGGGGCCAGGTCCATCCTTTGCAGGTCGGGATATCCTGCTCGTCACCATCGACGCGCTCCGGGCCGACCACGTCGGCGCCTACGGTTATGATCGGCCGACGACACCGCACATCGACGCGCTTGCCCGCGACTCCCTGGTCTTCGAGCGCGCGTACTGCCCGACCCCGCACACGTCGTACTCCCTGACGTCGCTCATGACCGGAAAGTACATGCGCCCGCTCTTGCTCGAAGGCACGGGACGGGATTCCGAGACGCTGGCGACATTCCTTCGCACGTACGGATACAGAACCGCCGCCTTCTACCCACCGGCCGTATTCTTCATCGATCGAAGCCGGTTCACGCCTTTCGAAGCGAGCCATTTCGGATTCGAATACCGAAAGGTCGAGTTTCTCGAGGGAGAGGGGAGGGTAAAACAGGTCGCGACCTATTTGTCGCGACTCAAGAATGGGCAACGCTTCTTCCTCTGGGTTCATCTGTTCGGTCCGCACGAGCCCTACGAGGCGCACTCCGAACACCCCTTCGGAGATCGCGATATCGATCGCTACGACAGCGAGATTGCGGCTGCGGATGACACCGTCGGTGCGATCGTCGGCGAGGTCCGGGGTATTCGCCCCGGCGCTGTGGTCATCGTCACCGCCGATCACGGCGAGGAGTTCGGCGATCACGGCGGGCGCTACCACGGCACTTCCGTCTACGAAGAGCAGATCCGTGTGCCCCTCGTGCTGTCGGCGCCCGGCCTCGTCGCCCCACGGCGGGTCCGTGAAGTCGTGCAAACGATCGATCTTTTGCCCACGGTGCTCGCCGCTCTCGCGATCCCTCGGAGCCCGAGGATCCGCGGTAGAAATCTCGGGTCGTTGCTCGGCGGCAGTAAGGAGCAGCCAGGGTTTGCCTTTGCGGAAACGGACGACGACGAAGTTCTCGCCGAGGGGTCCTACCGGCTCCTGTGCGAGCGAAAGCTCGGCGCATGTCGTCTCTATGACCTCGATCACGATGCAGCGGAGCGGACCGATCGGTCGTCCATGGAGCCCGAACGGTTCCGCCGGATGCGGACGGAGCTCGGTGCGCTCGCGGCGTCCCAGGGGCGCTTCGAGCGCGAAGGTCTGCGCGCCGAGACGGGGAAGGGATGGCCCGCTCCCATTCTGCGAGCGATCGCAGGGGACGCCGACGTGGCCCTCGATCTCTCGAGCCTGCTGGACGACTCCGATCGCGACATCCGCAGGAAGGCGGCCGAGCTACTGCTGAAGCTCGATCGCCCGGAGACGATCCCTGCGCTCCGACTCGCGCTCGGCCGCGACGAAGACGCCACGGTTCGACGCTTCTCGGCGCTGGCGCTGACGCGTCTTGGCGAAGACACGCCGCTCACGCTCGACATCTTGAACGACCCGGAGCTAATCTGGCGTCGCCGGGCCGCCCTGGCGCTCGCGGAGTCGGGCGACGGGAGGGGACAGGGCGTTCTGGTCGACTGGTGGCAACAGGCGGCCGGCGAGGACCACGAGCTCGCGCTTGAGCTCCTCGCCGCGTTCGCGAAGATCCGCGCGAAGGACGCGGTGTGGTCGCTCACCCGATGCCTCGGAGACGTTCGCCTTCGCCCGGCCATCGCGCAGACTCTGGCCAAGATCGGCGACACGACGGCCCGGGGGCCCTTGGTGGCTGCATTCACCAGCGAGCGTTACGAAACGGCGCGCGTCGCGATCGCCGAAGCGCTGGTCGCCCTCGGTGCCAAGGACGAGCTGGCCAGGCCGCTCGTTCGCTTCCTCGGGGTGCCCGATCCGCTGCCGGGAGGCATTGGCTATGCACTCCGCGCAGGCGTGCTCGAGTCGGTCGGTGGACCAGATAAGAAGACCCTCGCCGCCATCACGGCCCAGGGCATGATCGGCGTTCGTGTGCGCGTCGTGGTACCGAAGGGCGGAAACGGACAGGGCGTTCGCGTGGTGGTCCGGGCGCGTGCCGTCGGAGCACCCGGCCAGGTACGACTCGGGAAGTCCCTGGAGCCTCTGCAGTATGACATCAGAGGGTATGTCATAAATACCCGGCAAATAAGGACAATTCATGATCACGCGTTCGCATCGGTTACAATTCCAGGGGGTGGGGCGGATACCGAAGTGGCCGCGACCCTGCCAGGAACGCTCGGAGTGCACCCGGGGCAATCAGTGGAGTTGATCTTGTTCGCCGAGCCCAACGTGCATGTCGAGGGGTTGGCAGTGGTGCCCTTGGCCGATGAGCTGCCACCACCGCCCCCGGAACCCTGGACGCCGGGCGAGGGCGACGATAGCCGCTAGACTCCGGTCAGGATGGTATAGAGGGCGCCCGTGCCGGACAACGACACTAAGGATGAAACCCGCAGCCCCGAGGACGCGCGCCCTCCGGCGCAAGAAGCAGCGGCCGTACCCGAGAACCGTCGTGCCCGTCGAGCCGCGGCGGCAACATCGAAGAAGCAGGGCGGGCGTCGCCGCCCGCCTCCGCGACCGCCGCAGCACGACGGCCTCGGCATCGGTGCTGGAGAGATGGTGGATGATGCCCTGTCGCGCGCCGCGGATGGGTCGGCGCGGTGGGTCAAAGACCATTTCAACATCGTGCAGTGGCTGGTCGTTCTCGCGATCGGCGGGTGGATCGGGTGGGAAATTTACTCCTGGCGTGCAGACAAGATCGCCGTGAAGGTATCGGATGACCTTTCCGCCGCCGTGGCTGCCCAGATGGGTCGACTCGGTTCGCCCGACGATGAAGGAAAAGTCGATGCGAATGGCATCATAGAGGCGCGCCGAATTTTTGCGACGAACGCAGACCGGCTGCAAGCGGCGGGAGACGCTTATCGGCAGGTCTCGACCGAATACCCGCGAACCGTCGCTGGTGATCTGGCGAGGATGGGGCTCGCGGGTGTCCTCTATGATCAGGGCAAGTTCGACGACGCGAAGAAGCTGTTCGACGAGGTTGCGAATGGCGCGCTCGCCAAGAAAAATCCCGAAGCAAGAGGGCGAAGCCTCGAAGGAAGTGGGCTTTGCCTCGAGCAAAAAGGCGATCGCGACGGGGCGCTGAAGAAGTACGGGGAGCTGGAGAACGCCGAGATCCCGGGGTTTGGTGAACTCGCCCTGTATGATCAGGCTCGGTTGCTCCACGAGAAAGGGGACGACGCCGGCGCGAAAGAACGCCTGAAGAAAGTCGTCGAAAGACTGGGCAAGGAAAGTAACGGACCGGAGGGGCTCCAAGGACAACCGTCCTACCTGGCGGAGGCCGCGCGAACGTTGCTTTTGCGGATCGATCCATCGGCCGTTCCGTCGGAGTCATCGGAGGACGCGCTTCGTCGAGCGCTGGAGGAATTCCAAAAGAAGCTGCCCCCGGGCGTGAAAAGCATGCCCGCCACGCCCGCGGCGCCATGAAGGACAGGTGGAGAGCGTGGTGCGCGCCGATAGGCGCCGTGCTGCTCGGAGCACTCGCGGCATGCGGTTCATTGCGCGCGTCCGCCAATCCGGAGCTCCCGACGTGGATACATCGTCCGAGCTGGTCCATCACGATGGCGTATTCCGAGCGTCTGAACGCCGCGTCGCGCGAGGAGACCGAGGCTTACGAACGCGGCCGGCCCGATCTCGACGTCGCGCACCGTCGGGTATTCGTGGGCTCGAGCGACCACGGTCTTTACGCCGTCCGGGCCGACGACGGCTCCGTCATCTGGCGCTTCGAGACGATGGGCGTCGTGCAGTGTGAGACGCTCTACGATCCCGGCGAGGACGTTGTGTACTTCGGCTCGAACGATGGCGCGCTCTACAAGGTGCGCGCGGCCGATGGCAGTCTCCTGTGGCGCTTCTCGACGAACGCCGAGGTTGCTCGACGTCCCGTCATCGTTGGCGCGACCGTCTACGTCGTGAACGCGAACGATACCGTCATCGCTTTGAATCGAGAGACGGGCGCGCTTCGATGGAGCCAGCATCGAGCACCGGCGCTCGGGATGGAGGTGGCGGGGTATGCGGGCCCGCTGGTGTGGAGGGGGCTCGTCTATGCTGGTTTCAGCGACGGTAACGTGACGGCATACGACGCCGAGACCGGCGCTGAACGCTGGCAGCCGATCGACCTCTCGGCGGAAGCCGAAGAGGCCCTCGGTGACGTGCCGAAGTACCTCGATGTGGACACGACGCCCATCGCCGACGTCATCGACGAGAGTCCTGTCGTGTTCGTGGGTAGCTATGACGGCGGGGTGTACGCCCTCGATGCCGATAGCGGGAGCAAGGTCTGGGGCCGGTCGGAGGTCACTGGCGTGAGCGATCTGGTTCTCTGGCGCGAAGCCGCCCATGCGCCGCGTGATGGGGGCCCGCTCGTGCCCGCCCGCAATCTCCTGCTCGCATCCGCCGGCACCACCGGCCTGTGGGCTCTCGATCCGCGAACCGGCGAGGACGTCTGGCACCGGCCGCTCCCGGATGGTGGCGTATCTGCCCCGGTCCCGATCGCGGGCGCGTTGCTGGTCACCACGACGCTCCATGGTCTTTTTCTGGTGTCGCCGCTCGATGGCAGCGTCATCGATGGCATTCACACAGGTGCTGGTTTCTCGATGGCACCGGCAGCTTACGGTCTTCGCGCGTTCGTCCTGAGCAACACGGGCAACCTGATGTCCTTGCACATCACGCCGCCGGCCTGACTCGCTCGGCCCGGCTGGATTCGTGACGAAGTTCGACCACGATCCCGACGGGCACATTTGTTCGCATAAGATGTATTATGTTAACTGAGCGATGATGTTCCTCGCTGCGACCTTCCGGTCCGGCGCGTTCCGGATCGGTCGACCGACGACAATGTAATCCGCGCCGAGCCGGATCGCCTCCGCGGGCGTGCAGGAGCGCTTGTGGTCGTCGCTGGGTGAACCCGCTGGGCGAATCCCGGGACTCACCAGAACGGCATCCGGATGCAGTCGACGCAACAGCGCGATCTCCGGACCCGAGACGATGAAGCCGTCCGCGCCGGCCGTTCTGGCATGGGCGCTCGTTCGCTCGAGGAACTCTTCGAGGCTCGGCGCGGGCCCGCCGTGGAGCCCGACGAGGTCCGAACAATCCATGCTGGATAGAAGCGGGACGAAGAGCAGCTTGGGCCCCGGTCGGTCTCCTCTGCCCTCGACGGCACTCTGGATCGTCATCGGCGTCACGCCGTTGCTGAGCGTCAGGAACGTCACACCGATTTCGGCGGCTAGGTCGACGACTCGGCGCACCGTTTCCGGAATGTCATTCGGGAGCTTCAGGTCGACGAACAGGCGCTTGCCGTGGGCCAGCCGTCGCAGCAGCGTCTCCATGCCCCCCGTCATCAGTAATTCGAGGCCGACCTTGTAAAAGGACACGACTCCCTCGAGCTCATTCACGAGTTCGAGGGCCGCTTCCGGCGACGGGACATCCAGCGCGACGATCAGCCGGTCGCTAGGGTTCGCCTCTCGTGGGATACGCACGCTCATGGCCATTCCTCTGCCCGCGTATTTGACTCAGGACAGCGCGTCAAGCGTCCTAGAGCACGAATTGATCGCCGAGGGCCGTCACCGTCAGGTTCACGCCTTTGAGTCGTGCGCACTCGCGTTCGACCTCGCCCTGAAAGACGGGCTTGATGTGATAGAGGAGCGTCGGCAAATCCTGAGGTTTGCGGTACTTCTTGAGATCCTTCAGGAGCGTTCGTGGTGTGTGGTGGCCGCTCACGGTGGCAAGGCCCTGCTCGCGGTTGGGGAAGCTCACTTCCATGAGCAGCGCCCTCAGGTTGGCTTCGGCGCCGAGGGCCTTCCAGAGTCGATCGGTTGGGCCGGTGTCGCCGCTATAGCCGAGAGTGGCGTCCTTGCCGCGTACGATGAACCCGGATGAGTCGATCGTGTGCGCGACGGGAATGGCCGTAACCTCGTACCCCGCCACGTCGATCATGACTTCCGGCTTGAGCTCGACGAAGCGAATCGTCGGTCCCTCGCCGGTCTGGATGGCCGAAAAATCAGGCCAGATCTTGTTGTTGAAGAAGTGCTTCTTGAGGACCGAAATCGTTGGCTTCGTCGCGGCGACGATCAACGGCTCGCAGGCGGCCTGGCAGCGGTTGTCGGCGATCGTTGCGAGGTCGCGGATGTGATCCAGGTGCGCGTGGCTCACCACGCATGCTGCGAGTCGAAACTGGGCCTTCAAGTCCATACCGCTGGTCAGCGCGCCAGCGTCGATGGCCAGCCGATCATCCACGACGAACGAGCTCGTCCGATGCTTGGGCGTCTCCCCTCCGTGGCAGCCTATGACGCGAAGCTCCATCTAAAGCGAAGACCAGGATTGCGAGCCGGCGCGTCGACGCAAACCGCAGGCCGAAACCCGTGTCTTTCGCGAGGAGTGTATCGCGGCAACTCTCGACTGGTCAAAGACCCGCATCCCGCGGCGTCAATCCATCGGGAAGTCGTCCATGCCGCCCATGCCGCCCATGCCACCCATGCCGCCCATCCCGCCCATGCCACCCATGCCGCCCATCCCGCCCATGCCGCCCATCCCGGGAGCTCCGCCGCCGGCGGCCGCCTTCTCCGGATGCTCCGACACGATTGCCTCCGTGGTGAGTAGTAAGCCCGCGACGCTCGCCGCGTTCTCCAGAGCTGTCCTTACGACCTTCACGGGATCGATGATGCCTGCGTCCACCAGATCACAATAGGCGTCCGCGCGTGCGTCGTAGCCGTAGGCCCCCTTGCCTGCGCGAACCTGCTCCACGACGACCCGGGGTTCCGCTCCCCCGTTTGCAGCGATGTGGTGCAGCGGCGCTTCGCAGGCGCGCATCAGCAGGTGGGCTCCCACGAGCTCGTCGTGATTCAATCCGCTCAGGGATTCGACCGCTTTTGACGCGCGCAGCAGCGCGACACCTCCGCCCGCGACGTACCCCTCCTCGACCGCGGCGCGAGTCGCCGCCAGTGCGTCCTCGAACCGCATCTTGCGCTCCTTCATTTCCGGCTCCGTGTGCGCACCCACGCGGATGACCGCCACGCCGCCGCTGAGCTTCGCCAGCCGCTCCTCGAGTTTTTCGCGATCGTAATCGCTCGTCGTGTCGTCGATCTGTCGGCGGATGAGCTGAATCCTGCCCTTGATAGCGTCCTTCTTGCCCGCGCCATCGACGACAGTGGTGTGATCCTTCGTCATCGAGACCCGGCCCGCCCGCCCGAGATCCGCGAGCACTGCGGACTCCAGATTGCGTCCGAGTTCCTCCGTGAAGACCGTCGCGCCCGTCAGGACGGCGATGTCCTTGAGCATCTCTTTCCGGCGATCGCCGAACGCGGGGGCCTTGGCTGCGGCGACTTTGAGGACCCCGCGCAATTTGTTGACGACCAGCGTAGCCAATGCCTCGCCCTCGATCTCTTCGGCGATGACGAGAAGCGAAGCCCCTGCCTTGCTCACGGCTTCCAGCACCGGAACCAGGTCGTGGAGGGCCGTAATCTTCTTCTCGGTGAGGAGGATGTAGGGGCTCTCGAGCTCGGTGGTGAGATCCTTCTGATCCGTCACGAAGTAGGGCGAAGCGTAGCCCCGGTCGAACTGCATTCCCTCGACCACTTCGACCTCGGTCGTCGTTCCCTTTGCTTCCTCAATGGTGATCACACCGTCGCGAGTGACCTTTTCCATCGCCTCGGAGAGCATTTTGCCGATCGACTCGTCGCCGTTCGCGCTGATAGTCGCGATTCGTTCGATGTCTCGCGCGTCTTTCGCTTTCTTGGCCTGCTTCTTCAGGGCCTCCACGACGGCGCCGGTGGCGCGATCAATCCCGCGCTTGACGTCCATGGATGACACCCCAGCCTCGACCAGGCCGAGCCCGGCCGAATAGATGGCCTGGGCCAGCACGGTTGCCGTCGTCGTCCCATCGCCCGTCTCGTCGTTCGTCCGGGAAGCGACCTCCTTGACCATCTGTGCGCCGATGTTTTCTGCTTTTCCTTCGAGCTCGATCTGTTTCGCGACCGTCACGCCATCCTTCGTGATGGTCGGTGCGCCCCACCCTTTTTCAAGCCCGACATTGCGCCCTTTTGGTCCCAGCGTCACACGCACCACGTTCGCAAGCGCGTCGACGCCTCGCTTTAGGGACTTTCGTGCATGACGCTCGTAGGAAATGTCTTTGCTCATCGCGAGAACCTTCCCCGCAGGAAACGCGGGCTAGTGAATGACTTCGGAGCTAGGCACGCCCCGCCGGCCGCACGATAAGACGCCCGTCGACCTGGTCAAGGCCTAGCAGCCCTCGCGTTCCTCGTTTCCCAGCGAAAGTCCGGACTTGAAGGATTCCCGCTTTGCGACTACCACTTCCCGTCCCGGCATGCCCCCCCGGTCCGGAAGCCTTTGAATCTTGGGGGATCGTCTAACGGCAGGACGCAAGATTCTGGTTCTTGCTATCTAGGTTCGAATCCTAGTCCCCCAGCAAAACGTCTCAGTCATCGTAGAAAGCCGACCACGCGCCGGTCGGATCGTTCCGTGGGCCCCATCGTCTAGCGGTTAGGACATCGGCCTCTCACGCCGGTAACGCGGGTTCGATTCCCGCTGGGGTCGCCAAAAACGCCTTGTTTTTGGCTGAATCGTGAGAAGAAATATCGCCCCGGGCGATTCGGGGCGCTTCCTCCCCGAGGTCGGGGGGCAGCGGAGGAAGGGGAGCGCCGATGCGGCGCGCCTCCACGCGCCCTGTGTCGATGTAGCCCTGCGTCGCCTTGAATTCGGTGTGCCCTCCCGCCCACTGGATGGCGATCGGCGAGTCGCCTCTCACGGCCATGTGCGTGAGACCGGTATCCCGTAGGTCGTGGAAGACCAGCGCGCGGCGCAGAGCAGAGGGTCGCCCTCGATGTGAAGCGCCTTGCGGGTGACGCCCACGTGGACGAGATCGCGGCCGAGTAACTCCGGACGATCCTCCGGCGGGGGCATGTGGAGCAGGCGGCCCCCCTTCCCTTGCAGAGCGCGCCTTCGTGTAAACGGCTACGGCGTAGACTTGCCGGCGGTAGAGCGGCACGGGCTTAGCGCCTGCCTCGGCCGGTGCGCCGCGCAGCAACGCGACCAGCTCGTCACTGTAGAGGTTGGCCCTTCGCGATTGTCCCCTCCGTCGGGGCCGCGCACCTCGCGCCTCACTCCCATCCTAGATCGTCGATCCAGAGATCCAGGCTCCCGGATCCATGCGGCTCGATCTCGATCACGGAAATGTCGACGGGTTGCAGCGACAAGCCGGCGTCGGCCGCGAGCTCGGACCAGGAAACGGCGTTTGCGTTCCAGGTCGTGCTGCTGGCAGGCGTGAAGTCGTACCGGAAGGCGCGCGCGTCGGAGGTGCGAATGGTCACGGTTGCTGGCGCCGAGCCCTTGCTCTGCCAGGAGAGACCGTGCCAGGGCGAAGCGTCGTAGCAACTGGCGAAGGTCAACGTCATGGCGCCGCCGCTCACGGCGTCACTCCACGCGAGGTGTCCCGCGAACCGCGACGATCCCGCGCCAGGGCTATCCACGCCAGCAGAGGTCGAAGTCCCGTCTCGGTCCGAGAAGACCAGGGTGAAGTTGACGTTGTCGCTGGTGTAGCCGTAGTAGGACCCGCCATCGCCGCCGAGGTTCTCGAAGTCGGTGATCGAAGCGTGGTTCGCGGAGCCGCGCACGCAGCCGCTCGTCCCGCCCGCACCATCCGGCGCTCCCCCATCCGCACCCGGTGGTCCCCCGTCGCCGAAGGCGATGAGGCACGACGCTTCGAAGCCTGCACCGTCGACCGTACACGGGCAACCCTCGTCTTCGTACGCAGTCCCCTTCGAGTTGCAGCTCAACAGCGCACCATGCACGCATATTTCGTTGCCGGGTTCACATCCCGACGCGGCTTGTTCCCCGCTGCAATCCGCGCCGAACGCGAGAGCAACGGCAACCGCCGCCGCGACTCGTCGTGATGTGCGGAGGCAGCGCCGGAGAGACAGCAAGGGGCTCAGCCTACCTCGGGGGTCCCGCGCTCGTCTCGCCCTCTCCCACCGGTGGCCTTCCTGCGAAGGTTCCGGGCCTACCCGAGGACCGTGGTTTGCGCGGTGGCTCCGTGTGCGGCGTCGTCCGACGGCCTTGCGTGCTTCCGTCGACTGCCGCGTCCGGCTTCGTCTCAGCGTTGACAGCGGCGTCGATGCGTCCGCCCGTCTCGCACGCAGTTCCACCGGTGCCGGTCCCTCCGCGCGTTCTGTTAGAGAGCGGGGTGTTTCCGTATGCCGTCCCGGGCCGCCACGACGATGCCAAGCTCGCTCTTGCACCGGGCACGGGCTGGTAGGCTCCCCAGCACGCTCATGACCGCCCCACCCTTATCGCCCGTCGCCATCCGCGGCGTCGAGATTCCTCCATTTCTATACGGCACGGCATGGAAGGAGGAAGCAACGGAGGAGTTCGTCACGCTCGCCATCCGCTCGGGCTTTCGTGGCATCGACACGGCCAACCAGCGCAAACACTACTTGGAGGCCGCCGTAGGCGAAGCGATACGAAAGAGTGGCATCGACCGCAGCGCGCTCTTCATCCAGACGAAATTCACGTTCCGCGCGGGACAGGACTCTCGCCTGCCGTACGATCCCACGAAGGATATCGCGACACAGGTCCAACAGTCGTTCGAGAGCTCCCTCGCGCACCTCCAGACGACGATGCTCGATTCCTACTTGCTGCATGGTCCCTCGGTCCGCAGTGGCCTCGCCGCGGACGACTGGTCCGCGTGGCTGGCGATGGAGAAACTGGCCCAGGCGGGCAGGACACGCCTGCTCGGCGTGAGCAACGTCTCCCTCGAGCAACTCACGCAACTCCATCGTGACGCAACCGTGAAGCCCGCGTTCGTGCAGAACCGGTGCTACGCCAGCACCGGGTGGGACAGGGACGTGCGCGCCTTCTGCCGCGCGCACGATATCGTCTATCAGGGCTTCTCCCTCCTCACCGCGAACAACCGTGTGATGGCTTCGAAAGCACTCGGGGCGGTCGCAGACCGGCTCGGCCGGACGCGGGCACAGATCATCTTCAGGCTCGCGCTTCAGCTCGGCATGCTCCCGCTCACGGGGACCACGAGCGAGGATCACCAGCGAGAAGACCTCGCGTGCACCGAGTTCGAATTGACCGACGACGACGTGCGAATGGTGGAGCGGCTGGCATGAGACGCGAGCTCCACCAAGGAAACGAGTTCACGGCAAAGTGCTTACATGCCGCGTGATGCGACTACAGATCCTGATTGGCTCGGGCCCGGCGACTACAGTAAGCAGCCGCCCACGTCGCGGCGGTTCGACGCTCGTCCTCGGCGTGACGTTGCGCCCGCCCGCTGGTTAGCGCCAGTGCGATACGAGGCGACTGCTCGAGCTCGACGACGAGGTAATATCCGTTCGTCACGGAGGGCGCCGTGCCGTTGACGGTGGTGCCACAGCTCGCGTGTGACCGCACTCGACGACGCGAGCATCACTTGCCACGTCCCCTGAACATGATACCTTGACGGGCATGCGTGGGGGACCTTGCAACGTTGGCGGGGCGAGATAAGCGTGTACCGCATCGCCCGGAAAGCTCCGTTGGCGCGTGGTTTCGCACTGCTCCTGACGTGCAGCGCCGTTGGCTGCGGCGGGAACGTGAAAGAGAACGCGTCCGCGGGCGATGTCACCGGAAGCGCTCGCTCGGCCGACGCCTCGGTCCCGGCGTGCGACCACTACTTCGCCGCGCAGTACGCTCGATGCGGCGGCCCTGTGTTGCCCGCGAGCGAGACGACACGCATCCGGGCGCGGTTCGAACAGCAGTGCCAGAATCAGGTCACCCTGCCGGGTAGCGGCATGAACGCCGCAAGCCTCGAAGCGTGCGCATCGGCGCTGGATGCGGCTCCCTGCGAGTCCCCCGACGGTCCTCCAGTCGCGTGCAACTTCAAGGGATCGTTGCCCGGCGGCGCACCTTGCAATGAGGGGTTCCAGTGTCAGAGCGGCAGTTGCGATGGGACTGCGTTCTCGAGCCCCGACGGACAGATTGGCCCCATCACCTGCGGAACTTGCGCGCCGTTCGCCGCGGTCGCTGTCGGGCAGGTGTGCGGCCATGCCGATTTCTCGGCGAGCTGCGCGGGCGACGCGCTCTGCTTGATCACCCCCGGCGAGGAGAATGCGGCCGCCCCGACCTATGTTTGCGTCGCACTCGTTCAAGGCGATGTCGGCGCGCCTTGCGATGAACTTTCGGCAAGCTGCAAGACTGGACTGTATTGCTCAGCGCAAACCGGGCGGTGCGCGAAGCTGGGAAGCGCGGGAGCGCCGTGCGGCGTCGGCGCCCGTTCTCCGGGCGCGTGCACGCTGCTCGACAGTACCGTGTGCAGGTGATCGAGCGCACCGTAGCCGGACCACACGATGAGGCAGCAGCACCCGGAATGGCTGTGGCACGTGTTTCCGTTTCTGTTCCCAGCGATGTGGCTCGTCGTCTCGGTCATTCTTTCACTGTTCGGGGGATGGTGGAGCCTGGCGCGTGCGTATCCTCCGCTTCAGGAATTTATTGGGGAGCGGTTCCGCTGGAAGTCGGGCCGCCTCGGCAGCGTGTCTTACTCGGGGTGCCTGAACCTCGCGGCGAATGGCGATGGGTTGAGGGTAGCCGTCACTTTCCTGTTTCGTCTGGCTCATCCGCCCTTCCTCGTTCCATGGCCCGAGGTGGAAGCGATATCGGGTCGGCGCTTGTTCTCCCGCGTCATCCAGTTGCGATTTCGGAAAGTGCCGATTGCGAACTTGGAAGTCTCGCGAAAGCTCGCCGAGCGTATCGCTGCCGCATCGAACGGCGCTTTCGTCGTGCCGCCCGAGGCTGCCTAAACTCACGCGCTGAGGCGGACCGCAAGGGTCAGGACGAATTCTGAGCGGCGAACTGGATCATCGGCGAACCGCGCGTGCGAAGGGCGGAGAGGTACCGCGACTCGTCGTAGGGCACGCGGTCGACCCAGCAGCGCCAGACGATGCGGATCGAGTTGAACGCGAGGGCACGGACGGCGGCGTTGTGCACGGCGCCCTTTGCGCGGTGGCGTTCGTAGAACGTACCCTGACGGTGAAGGGAAGGAGCATGGGGCGAATCCAGCGTGTAGACTGTCGCGCATGTACTACCAGACGTTTTGCCAGATGAAGAAACAGCTCAACCAGTTCGACGGGTGGCTCGAGTCTGCCGCCGCGTTCGCGAAGACCAAATCGTTCGACCCGAACCTGTTCCTCGGTTTCCGGCTCGCACCCGATCAATTCGCGTTCGCGCGCCAGGTCCAGACCGCCTGTGACACGGCAAAGCTCGCCGCCTCTCGCCTCACCGGAAAAGGCGCTCCCGCGCAGGCTGATACCGAGAAAACCCTCGACGAGCTCCGCGGTCGGATCAGCTCCGTCATCGCGTACCTGGACGGACTCTCGGAGAAAGACTTCGAGGGCGCCGCGAGCCGCGTCGTCACCCAGCCGCGCTGGGAGGGCAAGACCATGACCGGCGCAGATTATTTTCTCGAGCATGCCGTCCCGAATTTTTACTTTCATCTCACGACCAGCTTCGCCATCTTGCGGCATAACGGCGTGGATATCGGAAAGCGGGATTTCCTGGGGCCGCTCAGCCTCCGGAATCCATGAGCGCAGGCTGAAGGGCGTCGCCGGTCCGTCTCGTGCCGCCGCGAGCGGACCGAACACCTGGGCCTGCCCAAAGATTCCGCCCCGCGGGCCTCGTTGCCGGGGCTAGGTCTTCCTGCCCCACGCCGAGATCATCGGCGCGGTCACGAGATCCAGACGGCCTTCCGCGACGTTCGTCAGATGTCGGTCAATCTCGTCGGATGTCGCGTGACCGGCCGCGATCAGGCGGTCGCGGATCTGCGCGACCGTCGCGGTTTCCAGCCTCGAGCGCGCGGGCGACGCGATCGGAAAAGTAGCAGTCTCCGGAGACGTCGCAGAGTCCGGCTTCGCGGAGGAGGCGCCGCAGTCTTCGTCTGAATGCGAGGTCCGCGCCGCGGCTCGACATGAGCGCTCGAAAGCCCATGCGGATCTTGTTCGCGAGTTCCTGCTCGGGTCCCTGCACGTCCAGGCACGGGAGCGGCTGAAGCGCAGGATCGGCGTCTTCGCCGAGGAGACCGCCGCCAGGGCGGAGCGCCTTCACCAGGTGAAGGAGCGCTCGTTCGCGCTCGACGACGTGCACCAGCACGAGCCGAGCATGCACGAGGTCGAACGTCTCCGCCCGGCGGGTCGTCGCGAGCGCCATCGTGGAGACGGACGTCGACGTTGGTTGAATCGACCATCGCTCTGGACACATCGAGGTCCGGGGCCCGCACGTGACCCCGGGGGCCGACGCGCTCCGACATCTCACTCCATACCCCATACCGAAGTTCCCCGGCTCTGACGGCTCGGGCCGTCGTGGGACGGCGGGGAGCGGCGGATCGACGACGGGGACGGGGTTTGAGGACCTGGCCGCCGAGCACGCTTGACGAAGTCCGACGGAATCAGTACAAGTGTACGCGCAACTGTAAACACGATCGTCCGACAGGCTGACGCACGGTTGTGAAACAAAAAAGGAAACCCGATGCTCGCTTCAAGCTCACTGAACCAGATCGGTTTCAACAACAAGTTCCAGGGCTTGCGCTCGGTACTACGGGGTCGGGGCCTCGATCGTGCCCGTCCCTGGCTGGATCGGGCGAGCGCCCGGGTCACCGCCAACGTGCCGGTGCTCGAAGCTGTGCTCGGCAAGCTCGACCCCACCATCTCCCTAAACCGGATCCTGGCGAGCGTGGTCGAGATCCGAGAAGAAACGCACGACGTGAAGACCTACGTGCTCAAGCCGAACGCGCGCTTCGGGACGTTCCTGCCGGGCTCCCACGTCACGGTGCACCTGTCCATCGGCGGTCGGAAGGTGCAGCGCTCGTACAGCCTCTCGTCGGCGCCCGGTCCGGGCGGACTCGTCAGCATCACGGTCAAGCGAGTCCCGGGCGGCGTCGTGTCGAACCATCTCGCCGAAACCGTCATCGCGGGAGACGTGCTCGAGCTCGGCGCACCCCAGGGGCAGTTCGTGCTCGAGGCCCGGCCCGGCCCCCAGGAGAAGCTCGTCATGATCTCGGCAGGCAGCGGGATCACGCCGGTGATGTCGATGCTCCGTGACCTGGTCCGGCGCGGCTCGACGACCCACGTCACCTTCCTCCACTTTGCCCGCACCCCGAACGACGTCATCTTCGGCGAAGAGCTCGCGCGGATCGCGGCGCGCTCTCCGAACGTGAGCGTTCGCGTGTGCGTCGAGGAGGCGGGGGACGACTGGAGCGACCTCCAGGGACGCTTCAGCCTCGCCTTGCTGGAAAACATCGTACCGGAGTTCCGGAGCGCGGAAACTTACCTGTGCGGTCCCTCCGGCTTCATGAAGACCGTCATGCAGACGTTCGAGCGCGCGGGCGCCGATCTGTCGAAGCTGCGGTTCGAGCGGTTCAGCGCCGAGTTCGACGCATCCAGCTTTCTCGAGCACTCCCGGACGGTCCGCTTCCTACGCTCCGGAGTGGAGTCCCTCTCGAGCCACCCTCTCACCATCCTCCAGGACGCCGAGGCCCGGGGGGTGCGCGTCGAGTCCGGGTGTCGTGCGGGCACGTGCGGAACCTGCCGCTGCAAGAAACGAAAGGGCGTCGTGTTCAACACCGCCACGGGCCAGGAGTCCGGCGCAGGCGAAGAGATGATTTACCCCTGTGTTTCGGTCGCGAAGGGCACCGTGGAGGTCGAACTATGAACACTGCGATGAACACGGTAGCGGACACCGAGCCCCGGACGCGAACCGGAGCGCCTCCGACCACGACGGGCCGGACGCCCATCGATCTCGAGTCGCTGCGGCACGATCTCGACGAACTGCGCGCTCGCGTCCTGGCCAAGGTCGGCGGTGAAGACGCCGCCTACATCAAGAAGGTGCGCGCGGTCGCGCGCGCGCTGGAGGCGTCGGGGCGCCTGCTCATTCACCTGAGCGTGGAGCCCGTCGGCTTCAGCCTCGGAGTGCTCGGACTCGGGCTCAACAAGATCATCGAGAACATGGAGCTCGGGCACAACGTGATGCACGGCCAGTACGACTTCATGGACGATCCGATCGCTCGACTCGAAGACGTACGAGTGGGACGTCGTCGGCACCGGCAAGACCTGGAAGCACGCACACAACGTGACGCACCACACGTACACCAACGTCATCGGCAAGGACGACGACTTCGGCTACCTGTTCTTCCGGCTATCGAGCGACGTCAAGTGGAGCCCGATCCACGTCTTTCAGTACTTCGTCAACCCGACGGCGGGCCTCTTCTTCGACCATGCCGTGTCGTACTACCATGCACGGCCGTCCGAGTACCTGACGGCCCCGAAGGGAACGCCGGAGCGGAGCGCGCAGGTGCGGGAGATGCTGAGCGACTGGTTCGGGATCGCCCGGAAGTCGGCCAGGCTCTACGCGAAGGAGTACGTCTTCTATCCGGCGCTCGCCGGGCCGATGGCCCCGAAGGTTGCGCTCGGCAATGCCCTCGCGAGCGGGCTGCGCAACGTTTGGACGTACGCGGTCATCCAGTGCGGACATCTGCCGGAGACGACCAGCACGTTCACCGAGGAAGACCTGAAAGGCGAGACCCGCGGCGGCTTCTACCTCCGGCAGATCCTCGGCTCGAGCAACATCGAGGCGGGGCCGCTCCTCGGCGTGCTGACGGGGCACCTGAGCCATCAGATCGAGCATCATCTGTTCCCCGACGTCCCCGCGCATCGCTACCTCGAGATGGGCGTCGAGGTGCGGAAGATCTGCGAAAAGCACGGCATCCCGTACAACACCGCGAGCTTCCGGACGCAGTTCAAGAGCGTTCTGCGGGCCCTCGTCCGGTATTCGGTCCCGAACGCCCCGAGCGACGAACATCGGCGCGCGACCAGCGTCTACGAGGTCGAGTCGCGACGGGCTGCGCATGTCGCCGTTGCGGTGTAGCCTCGGCCCCATTGAAGGCGTCGGGCGTTGCGCGTCAATCCGGAAAAGAAAGAAGAACGGGAACGGGTCGCGCTCGCTCTCCTGCGGGCCACCCTGAGCCTCGCCGCCGCACACGGGTTTGCGAGCCTTGGCTTGCGTGAGGTGTCACGCGCTGCCGACATCGCGCCGACCTCCTTCTATCGTCACTTCGCGGACATGGAGGCGCTCGGCCTCGCGCTGATCGAAGGGCTCGTCGGGGACCTCGTGCAAGGCGCCATCCTGCGCGCGAAGACGGCCCCGCCGGAGGCAGGCGACCGGGTGGACGCGATGGCGAGCCACGTCCTGTCCGCGGCGCTCGAGGACCCGGAACTGACGCGCTTCATACTCGCCGAGCGAGCGGGTGCGATCCCTTCGTTCCGAGAGGCGCTCCGGAAGCAGCTCTCGTCGGTGTCGGTCGCGCTCGGGGTTGCCATGGATGCCGATCGTGTGAACGGGAGCGGCGGCGTTCCCCCGTACGTCCCAGACGGCGCGGTCGTCCTCTTGCTCGACGCCTGCGGCCGGGCGCTCGAGCGCGCGCCCGCGGAAGTGCCGGCGCTCGTCGAACACGTTCTGCAGCAGATCCACGCGCTCTCCCGGGGCTCCGCGTCGACGAAGGGGAAGACATGAGCGACCTCGCCGACGCGCTTCTCGCCGCGCACGTCGAGCACGAGCTGTCCCGGCTGCGCGGCGAGGCCTTCGCTGGATTGATCGACGAGCGCCTGTCGGCCGTGTGGCGGGCGCTCGAGTACGTCAAATTCACCGACGTCGTCACCCCCGAGCAGATCGTCGGAGTCGTCGAGCGCTACGCCATCGAGCTCAAGGTGAGCGGGGGCATCACGGAGCTCGTCGGTGAAATGTCGAACGTCGTCTTCTCCTCGTCGGTGAGCGAGAGGACGAGAATCGGCGAAATCTGCGACCCCGAATCCTACGAAGAATTCGCCGACAAGATCGTATCGCTCGAGGGGGTGCAGCGCGAGCTCGTCCACCACGTGACCCAGAGCTCCGCGTTCGGCACCCTGGCCTCACGGGTGCTATCGCGAATGGTCACCGATCTCGTGTTTCGTGGCGACACGGAAGGAGGCGGGCCTTCTCTCAGGAGCCTCGTGGCGACGCTCGGGCGCAAGGTGCTTCCAGGCCTCGAGCGGAGTGTCGGCACGGCGCTCTCGGGTTACGTCGAGCGACACCGGGAGCGACTCACGCGAAAGGGCGAGGAACACCTCCTCGAAGCGCTCGATCCCGAATGGATCCGGCAGATGGCGGACGAGATCTGGGACTCCATTTCGCGGAAGCCCCTCGCCGACGCTGGCCTCGTGTTCACCGCGCGAGATCTCGAAGACTTCGTCGTGCTCGGCTACGAGTTCTGGCTGAGGCTCCGGAAGACGCCTTACTTTCACGCGGTCGTCACCGAGGTCGTCAACCATCTCTTCGCGAAGTACGGCGACGAAAGCCTGCTCTCGGTCATCACGGACATGGGGATCAGCAAGGAGATGGTGAACCACGAGATCCTGACGTTCGCGGTTCCAGTGCTCGAGCTCGCGCACCGCACGGGCTACCTCGAGAAAGAGCTCAGGGCCGTCCTCGAGCCTTTCTACCGCTCGCCCGCGTTCGCGGCCGTCGTCGCGCGGTGAGACCTTCCGCAGTCGCGGAAACGCCCTTCCGCCGTCGCGGGAAACGCTCAAAATGTACCTGAAAATCCCTTTCGAGCCAAGGCTCTCGGACGGTCCGGCCTCCACGGCATCGCAGGGATCGTCACGCCGGACACTCTGCTCGGCTGGTACCGGAAGCTGGTGGCCGCGAAGTGCGACGGCTCGGAGCGCCGCGGCGCGGGGCATCCGCGCACGCACGCAACGCTCGCCGACCTGGGGCTACACGCGCATTCGCGGAGCACTGTGGAATCTCGGCCACGATCTCGGGCGGAACACGATTCGGCGCATCTTGGCCGATGCAGGACTCGAGCCCGCGCCGGAGCGAGGGAAGCGGATCCGGTGGGCGACGTTCCTTAAAGCCCACTGGGGCGCCATCGCGGCGACGGACTTCTTCACGGTGGAGGTCGTGACCAACGTCGGCCTCGTGCGCTACTTCGTGCTCTTCGTGATCGATCTGAAGACTCGGCGCGTGCACATCGCGGGGATCGCCCACCAGATGTACGGCAAGTGGATGGAGCAGGTCGCGAGGACCCTGACCGACCCGCTCGAAGGCTTTCTGCGCGGGTCGCGTTACCTCATTCACGACCGCGATCCTCTGTTCACGGCGCGGTTTGCGGAAGTACTCGATGCCGCGGGCGTGAGCACCGTGAAGCTGCCCCCGAGAAGCCCGGATCTCAACGCGTTCGCGGAGCGGTTCGTGCGGTCCGCCAAGCAGGAGTGCCTCCGCAAAGTGATCCCGCTGGGCGAGACGCACCTGCGGAAGATCGTCGCCGAGTACGTCGACCACTACCACCGGGAGCGCAACCAACCAGGGGCTTGGCAACGAGCTGATCGAGCCCGACGGCTCGGGCCGTCATACCATCGGCGCGATCACGTGCAGGGAGAGGCTGGGTGGGACGCTCAGGTACTATCATCGCGAGGCCGCATGATTCCCGAGCGATCGAGTTTCGGCACACTACGGGGTCGGATGACGTTTTGATCTCGTCTGACGCCTTCGGCCCTCGTCGAGTTCCCCCGAGCCGTTCGCGCGCACTCCGCCCACTCTCGCGCGGAGCGTGATTGGGTCTCAGGCAGGCCGACGAGGGCGTCTTCGGCTCGGGGCCGTCGCCTTTTTGCTTGCCAAGGGCGGCAGTCGGGCTGTATCCACGGCTCATGATAAACCATACTTATTCGATAGATAAAATAGTTTTTTTGGTTACTTCATTGATAACATTATTAGTTATCGCTGGATCTTCGATGGCCCAGGCGCCCGCCGCGCCTCCGCCCGGCGGCCCTTCAGCACCAGTCACGCCACCCGCTGCGAGCCCTGCGCCGTCGTCCGCCCCCGCAGGCGAGCCGACCGCTCCGTCGACGGCCCCGAGCCCTGTCGTCGCCCCAACCCCACCTGCGCCGAGCTCCGTCGCCGCGCCTGCCAGCCCACCCGCGACGGGGCCGGAGCCGGCGGTGGCGCCCGCGTCTCCGGCTCCGATCGTTTTACCGGTGGCCCCGTCGGATCCCACGTTGGCGAGCACCGTCGTCGCGTCCCCGCCGCCACCGGCTTCGAGCGGCGCGCCCGTTCCTTCCAGCGAGAAGGCACGGATGTCTCGTCGCACCGTCGAGCCGAGCGGCGTCACGTTCACGCCGGGCGAGGGGTTGACCGTCGAGAGCGCCGATCACGACTTTGCCGTCGGCATCGGGTTCCGCTTCCAGCTTCTGTATTCGCTACTCGACAAGGATCCGGCGAACGGCGCCACGGATCAATCGATTCAGATCCGTCGCGCGCGTCTTCAGTTCGCCGGTCACGCGTTCGGCGAACACAACAAGTACCGTCTCGAGCTCGCCGTCTCACCGACGGACGTGGCCATGACCACTCAAGGTGTCACAACGAGCCCGCTCCTCGAGGCGTACACGGAATTCGACTACCTCCGCGATCTGACGGTCCGGGCCGGGCAATTCAAGGTGCCGTACGATCGCATGCGTGTCACGTCGGACATGGCGCGGCAGCTCGTCGATTATTCGGGCGTGACGAGCGAGTTCAGCTTGGATCGCGACATCGGGATCGAGCTCAAATCGAGCGATCTCTTCGGTGCCGGCTTCCTTCGCTATTACGCGACCATCCAATCCGGAAAAGGACGAAACAGCTTCACCGCGTCCGACATGGGGCTTCTGTATCTCGGTCGGGTGGAGGTACTGCCGTTCGGCCTGTTCGACGACTACACGGAATCCGATTTTCAACGCACCGGGCCGCGCCTGAGCATCGGCGGCTCGTTCGTTCGCGTCGTGGACGCGCGGCTCGATCGTGGAACCGTCGGCACGGCGCCTCTGGATGCAGGGGGCACCACGAATTTCAACATGGCGGAAGCGGACGCCATGTTCAAGATGCACGGCTTTTCGGCGCTCGGTGGCTTTTACTACCGCGCCGGCGCTCGGAACGAAGGCAAGCTCGTCGACGCGACGGGCAAGGCGATCCTCGGCTCCTCCGGTAAGCCGATCACCGGACCGACCGCGACGCGCGACGGCACGGGTTTCGTCGTGCAAGCGGGCTACCTGCTGCCGTACACTTCGTTCGAGGTTGCCGGGCGATACGGGAAGATCGCGGGGTCGTCGGACGCTGGCCACAACGCTCTTCAGGCCTCCATCGAATCCCACAAGAACGGGAGCGAGCTCGGCGGCGGGTTGAACTACTATTTCGCGCAGCACGACCTGAAACTGCAGACCGATTACCTCCGCATCTACACCGATGACCTGTCGAACGGCTACAACCAGGTTCGCGTCCAGCTGCAGCTCGTGATGTGAGCCGCCATCAGGTCTCGGGTTCACGCGCGAGCCACTTCGCGAGCGTCTTGTCATCGATGCCGAGCGTTTCGGCCGTGAGTAGCTTTCGATCCAGCGCGCATATCGCCCCCGGGATTTGAACCTCCGATCTTGCGTGGCCAGCCACTACAACGTGAGAGCCGCACCGGCGCGCTTCAGAACCGCATCGTCAGCCTCTCCCGGCGCTCTTCTCCCTCGCCTTGCCCGCCAGCGGATCCACCAACGCGCGTATGAGCTCACAGTGGCTCGCATCTCGGGCGGGACATCCGGAACGGTGGGAACGCAAACGGCGGCGGCGCGGTCCGGCTGCTCTGCGGAGCCTGCCGGTCACGAAGCGGCTGCGGCTCCCCGGCACTGTGACTCTTCGTCGAGGAGCGTCGCCATGGCGACCAGATCCTCGGGGGGTCAGGTCGTCCGGGTCGGCGCCGACTGCGGCGGCAAGTTCTTCAACTTCTTCCACGTTGATTCCGAGCGTGATGGCGGCCTGTTCCGGATTCAGTCCTCCTGGTGGGGGCATCCCGAGATTGCCTCCGCGCCAGCACGCACGACGCCAAACGTGCTCCTCGGCCCCGCCAATTCTTCGCCAAGCGACTCGGCCCACTCCCCCGCGCCCACTCCCAATACGTGTTCAAACCCTCGCAACCAGCGTCAACATCAGTCCCGCTTCCTCCTGCGTCATGCCGCCGAGCCACGGGGGAAAAACCTCGTAGATCGGTGCGATCTCGTGGGACGCTAACGGTGTACTAACCTGAGTGGCCCGCTGGGGTCGCCCCCAAAAACCCGCCCGAAAGTGACTGTTCAAAACGTGACACGCCACTGACGAACGGACGGCGCCCGATCCCCAATACTGCGGGGACGATGTCCATTCACTCGCCGGCCACCGCGTCGTCCGGGAGACCGCCCCGAGGGTTGCTCGTCATCTCGGACATGCACCTCGGGAGCGACATCGGCGATTCGCAATCCCCGCCGCCGCCCGCTCGCTCGGAGAGCGTCGATGACGACCTCTGCGCGCTCCTCGATCACTACCGCGAGACTCGCGTCGATGGCGAGCCGTGGCACCTCGTGATCAATGGCGACTTCATCGACTTCATCGGGATCGCTCTCGACGCCTCGACTCCGCTCCTGTCGACGGAGCCGACGGAAGAAGAGCGGGCACACGGCCTCGGAACGGCGGAAGACCACGCCTGCGTCAAGCTCGCTCGCGTCGCCCGGCGTCACCGGGATGTGTTCTCGTCGCTCGCCCGGTTCGTCGATGCAGGCCATCAGCTCGTGATCGTGCCCGGGAATCACGATCGGGAATTTCACTGGGAGAGGGTGAGGGCCGACTTCCGAGCACTCCTCTTTCGAGCGAGCCCTGCGGCAGCAGGGACGAAGGAGAGCGAAGCGGCTTTCTTCGGGCGCGTCCGTTTCTCGTCATGGTTTCACTGGATCGAGGGCGTCGCGTACATCGAGCACGGCCACCAGTACGACACATTCTGTTCGACCGAGCACGTGATCGCGCCGCACTCGCCGCTCGATCCCCGGCGACTCTTGCCCGGGTTCAGCGACGTGCTTCTCCGGTTCGTCGTGCACCCGACGGCCGGCATTCGCCAGTGCGATCACGATCGCATGGGCATGGTCGACTACGTGACGCTCGCGGCCCGGCTCGGCCTGCGTGGCGGCGTCAGTCTGCTCCGCCGCTACGTGAGCGCCATCGTCGAGCTGTTCCGGCTCCGCCGGGTCTCCCTCGGCGACGCGGCCCGGGCGCTCCGTGCGGAGCACGAGCGGCGGATCTCGCATTTCGCCGAGACTATGCGGATCGACCTTCACCGACTCCACGCGCTCGTCGAGCTCCAGGCGCGTCCCGTGACGCGCACGGTCCGGGGGATCATGGCAAGCTTGCTCCTCGACGAGCTGGCGCTGGCGCTGCTGTCGGTCAGTGTGCTGTCAGTCCTCGAAGTCCTCGGATTCCGGGTCCACCACTTCTTCTTCGCGTGGGCGACGGCGGTCGTCCTTCCCGCGTGGTGGCTCATCCACCGATACCTGCGAAGCACGCGGCACGTCGATCCACGCCACGAGCTCGCCGCGCGAGCGGCCCCCCTGGCGAAGCTGTTCCCGGCCGCGTTCGTCGTCATGGGTCACACCCACGTACCGGCGTGCGCCGTCATCGATGAAGGCGGCGCGACCTACGTCAACACGGGCTCCTGGTCGGAAGACGAGGGCGCGCATCCCGCGGCGACGTTCGCGCACCGTGCCGCGCGCACGCACCTCGTCATCCGCGTCCGCGACACCGGGCCCGAGGCCGAGCTCCTCGCCTGGGGAGCGAATGGACCAACGCGGTTCGTTTCCGGGTAACGCCTCTGCGAAGCCGGGCGCCCGCCGTCGCTCATGCAGGATGCGACGCTCGACCTCACGGCGCGGTGAGCAGCACGCGCGGGTAGTCATGGGCGAGCCGGGCGACGTCGTCGCACGGTCGACAAAGCGCGGTCACACGCCCCATCGGGATACCGACCTTCGAGGACATGCCGTAGTGTGCCCTGGAGTCGCGCGACGCTCCGCGCACGGGACCGCGTACAGATGCACGATCATGCCCGCTCTGCCTCCGAATCCAGTGCGATGCGACCGTGAGGACGGACTCACGACATGCTCGACGATCGAGAGAGTCTTCCGGCAACCCTCGCCGGTCGATTCCCGCTGAACGGCAGAAACGCGACGCGGGTGGCTCGTGCCTCTGCTTCGCCCGCGCGTCGTGGGTGCCCGCCGATGGTCGCGCCGAACACTCAACGGTCGTGGTCGGAGATGGCACCCCATGCCACACGCACGCACCGGTGACCCGTCCGGTGACCCGTGGGATCGCCGTTCTTCACACGTGTGGTAGCCGGCGCACATTAGCACTACTGTCAGAAATTCCGTCATGCGGCACGGGTAGGTTGCTCCTGCGGGCATCGCGAAGGTGGATGTGGCTGGTGACAGAGGGGGCAGCGCGGGAGCCAGCGGGCGAGGAAGAGGTACGTTGAACATTGTGTCCCTCTTGGGCGTCCTTTTTGACGCGGGCGATGCGGGGGATGCGTGCTTGGATTCCTGTCTTGCGCCGAACTATGTCGCGTTGGGACCTCGGGTAGAATTGCAGCCGTTTCCTAGAGGGATAGAAGGAGTAGTCGTACCTTGGGTTGGTGCCGCACTCGGCATAGCCATATTCGATGGTCCGAACGCGAAGTCCCGTCCGCTCGAAACCACCCTCGATGTCGGAATCGACCTTTACCCGGTCAAAGCATTTGCGATCGGCTTATACTTGGGGACGGATAGATTTCTCACGGACCCGTTGAAGGTCGATCCCCACGTTGAAGCGTCGGAGGACGTCTCCCTGGGGCTCCGCGTCGCAGCGCGGTTCTAAACTGCCGTCGTCATGGTGCGCCGCCGGCGCCCGAGCGCGAGATCACCACACGAACGGGACGAGCCGGCGCCTCACGCGGCGTCGATACTCCGCATAGCCGGGCAGGCTCGCCGCGAGCAGCCTCTCTTCCGCGATCAGGCGCCTCACGATCGCGGCGGTCAGCGGCACGACGGCGAGGAGCGCCCACCACGAACCGAGTGCGAGCGGCGTCGCGGCGACCAGCACGAGCCCGCCGGCGTACATCGGGTGACGGATCACCGCATACGGCCCGGTCGTGACCACCGCCTGCTCGCGCTCGACCGCGATCACGGCCGACGTGAACGAGTTCGCGCGGAACACCCGGAACACGATCCACAGCGCGAGCGCGACGAGCGCGTCGCCGGCGACCGCGACGCCCGGCGGTACGCGCGACCAGCCGTGCCGGCGATCGAGCCCCGAGATCACGAACAGCGCGACGAACGCCAGCGAGGCGATCGCCTGGATCACCTGCTGCCCGCGCTCCGGCTCCGCGAGCGGACCTGCCTTCACGCGGCGCGCGAGCAGCGCGGGATCGCGGCGGGCCAGATCGATCGTGATCGCGAGCACCGCGCTGGCGAACACCGCGAGGAACGCCCACGCCTGCCAGTACGCGAGCGTCCAGGCCGGGACGAACAGCGCCGTCGCGAGCACGGCGAGCAGGAACGCGAGCCCCGCCGCCGCCTGCCGGGTCACCTCGGTCACCTCGCAAGAGTGCCAGCGCGCCGGAGGTCAGGCGATCCAAACGTGCCCCGCCGTGTCATCCCGCCGCTCCCCCGCCGTCCCAGCGACGGATCCGAGCCGTCGGGGCCGGAGAATTTCGCGTAAAGTGAGATTGACGGCAGGGGCGGCGCGGGGTTGGTGCGTCTCGGGCGCAGCGCCCTCGCGCTCGGCGCCTCCGTCCCTCCGGTGTCGAACTCGCGAGCGGGACCACGGCGCTAGAGCGTGCCGCGTAGGCCTAGGCTCCATTCTCCGCCGGGGCCCGAGTCGTTGTCGCTCAGGGAGCCGCCGATCCGGAACTGTAGGCGTGACGTGAGCGGCAGATATGCGGCGAGGTCGCCGCGCAATGCGGAGTCGTCGAAGAGGGAGGCTCCTGCGCGGAAAGCTCCGAGGCGTGCCTCCAGATCGATGGGCCCGGCAGCGACGTCCGCGCCGCAATAAAATCCGGGATGGCGGAGCGTCGTCACGAACGGGCTTCCGATGCCGAGGACCCCGCGCGCGACCCCGGCCGGGCCGATCCGGAGCTCCCCCGACGGCAGAAAGAGTGCGCTCGGTGATTGATCCGTCGCGTTCGCCCAGCCCTGGTACAGATTGCCGCCGAGCTCGAGGCCGAAGTAACGGAACTGATATCCGAGTCGCACCTGTCCGCCGAACATGAGTCGCGGCGGGAGCGCAGGCTGCGTGCACGTGCACGGCTCTCCCAACGCGGACTCGGGGCACGAGCAGCTCTGCCCGATCTTGACGGTCTCTTCCTCGACGGCCCCGGCGAGATCCGCGGTGACGCCGGTGCCCCCGAGGCGCGCGGTGTTCTCGGCGAATCGCGCGTGCACGGCGCCGCCCACGTAATTGACCCGCGCTCGTGGCCCGCACGTCCATACCCCGGCGCCGGTGCCGCCGTAGCTCGCCCCCTCGACGTCTGTTTCCCCCGACGCGCGCACGCGGGACGGCGCGGTCATCGCGATGCCGAGAACCCCGGCGAGCAAGAGCCATCTTCGATTCGTCATCGTCGATGACGCGCAGCAACGCGCATGCCCGAGCCTTATGCCGGAAACGGCGGTCGACCCGCCATCGAAATTCCCTCGGGCGCGGCGCCACTTGCCCACCCTCGCTGCGCTCGGTAGTTCCGCCGGGCGTGTTGGCGAAGGGCGGACGGCCCCGTGCTCCGCGAGAACTCGAAGCGAGTGGCAGCGCGTCCAGCGGCCCTTCAGAGCCTCTGCTCGATCTGTGACGACGCGGCTCGGAGGGTTCAGTTCACGGTCGGGCGGAGCGGTCCGGTGCGGTCCGTACTGCGAGCCGCGGCCGCCAGCGCGCTCGCGAACGCGAGGATGTTCTCGTAACGGTCCTCCGGGAGCAACGACGTTGCCTTTCGAAGGACCGTGTCCACGGCGCCCGGCACCTGGGGCGCCACGTCGGACACGGGTTGGAGGGCAGCCCTGGATAGCGCCCCAATCGTCCGAGGCGTATCCCGCCCGAACGCCTTCTGCCCGGCGAGCAACTCGTACACCACCGCGGCAAGAGAGAACTGGTCCGCGCGATGGTCGAGGGCGTGGCCGGCGAGCGCTTGCTCGGGGGCCATGTAGCTCGGCGTGCCGACCGGCACTCGAGGCTCGGCGCCGGCCGCCCGCGTGTCGACGCTGATGCCGAAGTCGAGGAGCTTCACCACCTCGGAGCCGCGGCACCGTGCCAGGAAGATGTTCGCTGGCTTCAGGTCACAGTGCACCAGGCCCCGTGCGTGCACCTCCGACAGCGCGGACGCGACCTGAGAGATGATGGCGACGACCTTCGAGAGCGGCAGTCGACCAGTCCGGCCAAGGCGCTGCGCGCCAGTCTCGCCCTCGAGGTACTCGAGCACGAGAAACGGCCCGGCTTCGTCCTCGTCGAAATCCAGCACTCGCACGACGTTCGGATGGTCCACCTTCGCGAGAGCTCTCGCTTCTCCGCGAAAGAGCTCGAGCAGCGTCGGCTCCGCTTCGCACTGGGAACGGGGCACCTTCACGGCGACTCGGCGGTCGAGCCGCCGATGAACTGCCCGGTAGACGGCGCCCATTCCGCCTTCTGCAATCAACCGTTCGATCCGGTAGGTGCGGCACAGCGTCCGGCCCGCATCGCCGTCCGAGGTCGCGGGCTCCGAGCGTCCCCCCGAGGGTGGCGCCCAAGGTGGGTCGGAAGGGCTGACTTGAGTCGTGTCCATCTCGGGCTTGCGAGCTCAATCGCAATGTTCGTGCCGACCGCCCGATCGAAGGCAAGCGGCTGGATTCGGACTGCTCTGCGCGCGTCGAGCGCCTCCGTGCGCTTCGCGCCCGATCGACGCAGGGCTTGCACGGGGGCGCGTCCCGTGCATTCGCCGGACGTCCGCCCGAGCGCTCTACGCCTGCGCCGGTTTCACCTTTTCGCCGCGAGCGTTCGGACTGGGACTCGCGGCGCGTGGAATGGATCGCTTCCTGCAGCGTCGGGGTTTCGAACACGATGAAACGCGTGCAGTCTCGCCCCTGGCGCGTCCCGCCTCCAGGGCCATGGGCGTGCCCGCCACGTTTCCGTCCGGGTTCTGAACGGCGGATGCATGCCACGGAACGAGGAAGCACGGGAGCAGGCGGCGTCGCTCATGCTGAGCTTTGCCGAGCGAACGGGGCTCACGTCGGACCGCCCGAAGCAACGCTACCTCTGGACGGACGCGTTCGCCGTCTGCACGTTCCTCGGTCTCGCACGCACGACTGGAGAGCGGCGCTTCGCCGAGCTGGCGCTCGATTCTGGTCGACCAGGTGCATCGCGTTCTCGGACGCCACAGGGAGGATGATCACCGAGCGGGGTGGTTGAGCGGGCTCGGGGACCAGGAAGGCGAAGCTCACCCCACCCGTGGTGGGCTCCGCATTGGTAAGAAGCTACAGGAGCGACGACCAGGAGAGCCTTTCGACGAGTCGCTCGAGTGGGATCGCGACGGCCAGTACTTTCACTATCTGACGAAATGGATGCATGCGCTCGACGTCGTCTCGAGGTCGACGGGCAATCCGCGCTTCGGTGGCTGGGCGACGGAGCTTGCCCAAGTGGCCCACGCGGCCTTCGTGTACGAGCCCAGAGGGAGCGCGGGACGTCGTCGGATGTTTTGGAAGATGAGCATCGACCTGTCTCGCTCGCTCGTCCCTTCCATGGGACAGCACGATCCGCTGGATGGGCTCGTCACCTTCACGCAGCTCGACACGTCGCATGACGGTCATCGAGCGCCGATGCTCGGCTCGGCCATCGCGGATTTTGCGGCCATGGTCGAGCGCACCAATCTGCGAACGGCTGACCCGCTCGGCCTCGGCGGCCTCCTGTCGGACGCCGGCCGCGTCGCGACGCTCATGGGCTCCGGGGCGTTCCCCGGCTCGCGCGTCCTTACGACCTTGCTCAGGGCAGCCGAGGAAGGGCTCTCTTACTACTCGTCACGCGACGAGCTCCGGCAGCCTGCTTCGAGGCGTCTGGCCTTCCGGGAGCTTGGGCTCGCGATCGGCCTTTCGGCGATCGCGCTCATCGACGAGCAAGCGAGGAAGGGGCAAGAGAGCATCGCCGAGCGGGAGCAAGTGTTCGCTCTTCTGACGGCCCTCTCGTCGCATGGCACGCTCGGCACCGCGATTGAATCGTTCTGGTTGGGCTCCGAGAACCGGCGTGCGAGAACGTGGTCGGACCATCGCGACATCAACGACGTGATGCTCGCGACCTGTCTTGCGCCCGAGGGTTATCTCGTATTGCCGGAGTGGCCCCGCCGTCGCCCCTGAAAGGGGATGCGTCGAGACTCGAACGGCAGCCAGTACACCGCGACCCGCGGTGGCCGCCCCCGCGGCGCGCTGCTGCGACGCCGAGATCCCGCGCTCGACGGCAGCGCGCTGGAGCCGCCGCGGCCTCGGGGAAAACGTCTCGCTCGGCCCGGATGACGGTGGTCTCGCGCTGCGGGACGGCGTCGCCAAGCTGGAGCAGCGGGTGGCGATGTTGACGGCGGTTCGACTCGTCCTTGTGCTGAATGCGGTGTGAGCACCTCTGTAGCCCTACATGACGGTTCGGCGCGACCTCTTCGAGGTCGTTCCGCTGCGCGCGGCGCTGAGCCAGCGCAACGCTTGCTCCTTGTCCAACGGCTTCGTTGTTCCGTCTGATTCTCTGATCGCCCAAACGGCCGTCAAGGTTCGAACAATCACGAACAACCCGATCCAAAAGAGAGCTTGCATCGTCGTTCTTCGTTTCTTCTTCGGGTGCCGAGTGTGCTGACCGAGCCGACGCATTGCGGCTGGCCGTCACGCGAAAGAAAGATGGCTCACCCGTGGTCCCGACGTTGTCAAATCCGCGGCGCTGCACCTCACGAAGACATAACGAACGCGAGCCGTGAGGGATCCGCCCGACTCCTTCACCAAATCTTGACGGATCGGCCATGCCTCTTGATGTCGCGCTGACATGCCCGTGGGTACCTTTGAAGCGCTCCGGCACACCGCCTGGCAGCCCTCGTGAAACGGGGAGCGCTCGCGGTCTCGAGCACGTCTCGCGCGGACATCGAAGGACCAAGATATGGTGGACGACCAGGGAGCGAGGGCGAAAGGCGGCACCGGTTTGCCCGCCAGCGCTCCGACCGGCGGAACCCCGTCGCCCGAGGGGCCACCTCCGGCGAGAGGCGCGCGGTGGGGCGAGCCGCTCATGGCCGCCGACCGTGTCTGGACCGGATTCGAGACGTGGCTCGCCTTCGTCGCGTTCTCCCTCGAGGTTCTCTCGATGTCTCTCTGGGTTGCGCTGAAGGCGTTTTCGGCTTCGTCGGACCGCTCCGCGGGCGTCGTGTTTCGCGCGATCTTCGGTGCCCTGGTGTTCGGAGTGATCGCGCACCTGGGCCTTGGGAAGCAAAAGCCAGCGGTGCGCCGCAGCGCCACCGTCGCGGCAGTTCTGCTGGGAATCGTCACTGCGAAAGCGTGGGCGAAATTCGGCGTCGACTACTCGTCGAATGTGCTCAATTGGTACCAGCAGGCGTCGTTTCTAACGCTTCTCGGGGGGCTCCGTGGGGTTGGAACCCGGCTCACGATGCTGCTCGCTCTCCTGGGTGCGTCGCTGGCGACCGGGCGCGGCAAGCACATCGTGATCGACATCGTCACACGGTTCGTGAGTTATCGCTCGCGCAAGCTCATGGCGCTCGTCTGCTGGGCTGCATCGGCTGTTGTCTGCCTCACTGCAGCCTGGGGGTTTTTCGACCACATATCGATCGAAAACTTCGGCGCTCGTGCGGACGAAAGCGCACCTGCGAAGGTGGAGCAGGTCGTCGGGCAGTTAGGGGAAGACTTCTTCATCGCGCGGAAGCAACTAGCGCTGGATTTCAAATCGGTTCCGCACGTTCTCCTCAAGGGCGAGGTCTACTCGGATTGGCTCACGGGCAAGGAGTGGAATGCGTGGGTCGAGTCCGCCGGTTTCGCCGAGCGCTACGGGGAACGAGCCACCGAGGCGCTGAAGATCCCCGAGGACGAGACTCGATCGCCGCTCGTCGTCGTTCCGGGACGCGGCGAGCCTCGCGGCGAGCTCATCAACGCCGCCTATCTCGTGTTTCCCATCGGCCTGTTCGTGATCGCGATGCGATTCATCCTCCGTGGTCTCCTGGCCCTCAGCGGGCACGTCAGCGTCGACCCGGACGAGTCCGAGTGGGGCGACCCCGTGGGGTCGGATGAGGAGCAGCAAGATGCGCCATCCAGCTGAGCGATTGCTCGATGACGCCGGAGTGACGCGCGTCGCGCGGGAAGGGTAAACGATGCTGCTCGTGCTCGTCGTGCTGGTATTCGCACTTCTCGGCGCGCCCGTATTCGCGATCATGGCGGGCGCCACCCTCCTCGCGTGGCTCACGCACCACACGGCGGAGTTGCACTTCACTCGATTCATCGCCCCGGACGTGCTGGACGAGCGATTTGCCGGATCGCCGATCCTCGTCACCGTACCGCTCTTCACCTTCGTCGGCTACGTCATGGCCCACTCGAAGGCCCCCGAACGCATCGTCCGAGCGGCGAACGCGTTCTTCGGGTGGCTGCCGGGAGGACTCGCCATCGTGTGCATCGTCGCGAGCGCGTTCTTCTGTACGCTGACCGGCGGGAGCGCCGTGACGATCGTGGCCGTCGGAGGGTTGCTCTACCCGGCTCTAGTCAAGAACGGTTACCCCAAAGACTACTCGCTCGGCGTAGTGATGACGGGAGGGTCGCTGGGCCTTCTGTTGCCCCCGTCTTTGCCCATTCTCATCTACTCCCTGGTGGCGGGTATCGACTTCACCAAGGCGTTCAGGGCCGGGGTCCTCGCCGGAACGATGATGATCGGACTCTTCGCGATTCACGCGATGTACATGGGGCTGAAGCACGACATCCCGCGTACGAAGCCGAATCTCCGGGAGATGGCCCTGGCCTTCTGGGGAGTGAAGTGGGAGCTCTGCGTTCCCGCGCTCGTGCTCGGAAGTCTGGGGCTCGGCCTTGCAAGCATCGACGAGGCCGCGGCGCTCGCGACGATCTTCGTCGTGTGCGTGGAGCTCCTCGTCTATCGAGATCTGAAGCCCAAGGACATGCCCCGCCTCGCGGGAAACTCGTTCGCGCTGGCCGGCGCGCTCTTGCTGATCATGGCCATGGCCGTGGCGCTCACGAACTATCTGATCACGGAGGAAGCCCCCGCACACTTATTTGCGTGGATCACGAGTCTGGGGGTCACGAAGCGATGGCACTTTTTGGTGGCACGGAACTTCTTGATGTACGGGATCGGCGCCGTGATGGAGGGCTTCAGCGCGATCCTGGTCGCGGTACCCCTTCTCTTGCCATTCGGTGCGAAGTTCCTCTTCTCGCCCTTTCACCTGATGATGATGTTCCTCGTCGATCTGGAGATCGCCTTCCTGAGTCCTCCGTTCGGGCAGAATCTGTTCGTCACGAGCTTTCGATTCAGAAAGCCCATGACGTCGCTGTACAAGATCGCGCTGCCCTTCCTGGGAATCATGTTCTTCGGACTCACCATCATCATGCTCGTGCCCAAGCTGTCGACCGTGGCCATCGAAGGCGACATTGCAGAGGAGCGGGCCAAGGCAGCGCGTCTCGACGAACCTCCGCGCGATGCCTGGATGCTGGAGTGCGTCCAGGAAGATCGAAACAACCCGCTTCCCTGCACGGACGAAGATCGGAGAAAGTGGGGCAACGGCGGCCCTGCTCTCGATGCGCTCCAGGGGAGTGCCGTCAGCAAGGATCAACCGGACCAGGTCGAAACCGACGAAAAGCTCCTGGAAGAGCTCATGGACGACGCTGACAAGAAAGGAGCTCTCGAGAACCCCGCTCCTCCGAACGACCCTTCACGAAAAGCTCCGCGAGCGCCCTTGTAGCGCGCTCGGTCTGAGCGGCGGGCGGGCTCGACGACCGGAGCGCCCCCATCGATCGGCACCTCCATGATCGCGCCGTCGGTGTAGACGCGGTAGGTGCCGTCGGAGAGCCCGCGCGCGCGGGACGACAGCGTCCGGTGGCTCCGTAGGGCTCGCAAGCGGAGGAACCTCGAGCCCGGATGGATCTACGAAGACCGCGCCGGACGACGCCGCGACATGTGGCGCCGCTCGCGCTTTGCGGCGGTTCGGCGCGAAATCGTGATAGGCTGAAATGTTGTGAAGTCTCCAGGTGCCGCGGCGGTCGGGCTCACCGTGGCGATCGGCGCGGTGGTTGGCTGTGCGTCGATCCTGGGCATCGAAGATCGGAAGCTCCGCGTCGAGGCCGCGGGCGGCGCGGGCGAACCCGGGAACCCCGACGGATCGACGGCCGGTGCGGGCGGGGTGATCGTCGGCGCGGGCGGGAGCTTTCCGGGTGGTTCCGGCGGCGCCTGCACGACGGACTGCTTTGGTGGCGGCGGGTCCTCTTGCGAGGCCGCATATCCAAGCGAACCCCAGGCCTGCACGAATTGCTTCTGCGAGAGGTGCGGCACCAGCGCCGCGTGTGCGAGCCCCGACGCCCACTGCGACACGCTCCTGCGCTGCTTCGCGGCGTCCAAGTGCAACCCGGCGAGTTGCTCGTCGGCATCCGCCTGCGGGCGTCGCGACGCGCGAGGGCGGGGAGCTATCGTCGGCGCTGAATTACCCGGTGCCGTCGCCGCTCGACGGACGCGCCGCCTACGCGACGTTCCCGGGTTATTCGATGTTCGCCGCGGAAATGCCCGGCACGTCGCCCCAGGTGGTCACGTTCTCGTTTCAGTCCGGTCAGACAACTCCACAGGTCATCTCACCGTCTGGCTCGAAACCTGGCGGACTCGCCGCGGGTCGTTCGCTCGCGACGATCGCAAATGGAGCCGGGTCCTTGGTGATCTTCAACGGGAATGCGAACGGTGCCACGGGCGGGCTCACGAGCTATTCCATTCCGGGCCTCGGCTTGCAGACGAGCGGCGGCGCCACGAATGCCCCGGCTGCTGCGAAGCCCATCGACGTCGTGGCGCTCGGCCCGAGCTTCGTCACCCTCTCGACGACTCCTGGAGGCGCGTGGGTTTCGAAGTTCAACGCCGCTCTGAACCCGTACGACAGCGCCGTTCAGATCCCCATCGACTCCTCGGGAACGGAACCTCTGGCGCTCGCGCTCGGAAAAGGGCGCCTGCTCGTATTCGGCATCGGACCCAGCAGCATCGACGTCGCGACAGTGAGCTGCGGTCCGTGAGATCCATCGTCGTACCGATCCGCCCGCCGTGGTAACCGCCCTCTCCGCCGCGATGATGCGTCCGACGGTCGCGATAGGTGGATCACACAGCGCGACGACGCGTCCGTCGGCCGTGAGGACACCTCCGACGGCCGTGATAAGTGGATCATGCGCCGTGAGGACACGTCCGTCCGCCGTGAGGACCCGTCCGTCCGCCGTGATAAGTGGATCATGCGCCGTGAGGACAGCTCCGTCCGCCGTGAGGACCCGTCCGTCCGCCGTGATAAGTGGATCATGCGCCGTGAGGACAGCTCCGTCCGCCGTGAGGACGCGGTCTCACGGGCGCGATACCCGCTTCACGCGCCGTGAGGACCCGTCCGTCCGCCGTGATAAGTGGATCATGCGCCGTGAGGACAGCTCCGTCGGCCGTGGTAACCGGATCACACAGCGTGAGGACGCGTCCGTCGGCCGTGATAAGCGCTTCACGCGCCGTGAGGACAGCTCCGTCGGCCGTGGTAACCGGATCACACAGCGTGAGGACGCGTCCGTCGGCCGTGATAAGCGCTTCACGCGCCGTGAGGACAGCTCCGTCGGCCGTGGTAACCGGATCACACAGCGTGAGGACGCGTCCGTCGGCCGTGATAAGCGCTTCACGCGCCGTGAGGAAGCGTTCGTCGGCTGCGATACCCAGCTACGCCGCCGGACATTCGAGAGTTAACCAGGGGCGGCGGCACGGCCGTGCCCCGCAGCGGCGTCGCGGGATCGTCGAATCGCCGCGAAACGGGAAGGTGCCGGCGCCGTATGCATGGTCGGTATGTCCGTCTTTCGTGGCTCCTCTCCGGGTGCGGCGCTCCTGGCTCTAGCTCTCATGAGCGGGTGCGGCGGCAGGATAATCGACGACTCCGCGTCGACCGGTGGCGCAGGCCCGGGCGGCGGCGGCGCAGAGGGGGGCGCGCTCGCGACCAGCGGGACCGGCGCGGGTGGCCGAACCAGCGGCGTCGGCGGTACCGGTGCGATGCTCTGCCAGCCCGGAGCAGTGGCGCAATGCACGTGCGCCCCCGGCGGGATCGGGAGCGCGACTTGCCTGCCCGACGGCAGCGGCATCGGACCGTGTGTGTGCGGCGGTATCGGCGCGGGCGGCGCCCCGAGCGGCTGCGCAGAGGCGCTCGGCGGCATACCGGAATGCGCCCAGTGTGCGTGCACGACCTGCGCGGCCGACGCCTGCACGAACGCCCCCGGCTGCGCCCAGATCCTGCTGTGCTCGGAGAAGACCGGGTGCCAGGATCCGGTCGCGTGCAACCAGCCCGGCGTGTGCAAGGACGTCATCGACGCCAGCGGCGGCCCACTCTCACCGGCAGGCTTCAACTTCGCCTCGCTCCTCGGCTGCCTCCCGCAAGCGGGATGCCCGTGCTGGCCGGCGGTCCCGTGAGGCCCGGACGTGCGTGGCCTGCCAGTGCTTCAACGGCCCTGGAGCGCCCACCTTCCTCGTTCGGGTCGTCCTCGTCCTCTTCTTCGTTCAACGGCTCAGCCCGGCGCTGCAGTCCGCTGGCCGCGAAGGATCTTCAGAAGTTCGTCGAAGTCGACGTCCTCGACGGCTCCTTGCTGCTTGCAGCGAACCTTTCCCGCCGGGTCGACGAGAATCTGTTCGGGGAGTGAGGGGTCGTCTTCGAGCCCCGCTTCCTTTAGCCACCCTTGCCGCTGCGGCCCGTCCTCGAGCCAGTAGGTCGCGTGAAGGCCGCCGGGGGGTTGGGTTTCGAGGAAGCGTTCCAGCTGCCGGGAATCGTCATCGATCGAGACGAAGACGACCTTCAGGGGCGTTCGCTCGCCCGCAGTTTTCGCTTCCCAGGATCTGAGCCTCGGCAGCTCTTCCTTGCACGGGCCGCACCATGCCGCCCAGAGATTCACCCATGTCCAGTGGCCACCCCCGATGGGCAACTTCTCCGAAAGGGAGTTCTTGTCACCGGCACGCGATATCCCGGCCTTGGGCGCTTCCCTGCCCGAGGTTCCAAGTTGGCGCTCGCACAGGACAGGATGCACCTCGGCTGTGGGTTCCGCGGTTGGTGCGGCGGGTGCAAGCTGCGCCGTCGGGGCGGGGCCGGTAGCCTGGACGGCCTGCGAACGAGCCTGCGGCGCGAGCGGTGGGTCCACCTTGTGATCGTCACAGCCGACCAGAGTCGAGAGCGCGCAGGCGAAGGCCCCTGCCGCGAGTGGTGCAACGGAGCTTCTCAAAGCCGGCAGTCGACCCATGACGCGAAGGCGCTCCGGTTGATCGCGTCGTCGTCGCATTTGGTCCCCTGACGCGAATTGGTCCAAGAACAAAACTCCTTCGGATCGAGCTGCGCAAACTCGCTGCCGAGCCACAGGAGCCCGACCTTCTTGTCGACGTCTGGCTCTCCCGAGGCTTCCTTGATGTGAAAGAGAACGGAGTTCGCACGACGGTGAGAGAGGGCCTGGTTCTTGTCGGGTGACCCGGTCTTCGACGCGCGCGCGACGACCAGGAAGTATCGCGCGCCCTTTCGATCGTCCCAGCGGTCTTCGATGAGCTTCTTCGCGCCGTCGTCGAGCGTGTCCATTCCGGTGTCGAAGAGGATGACCGCGCCGCGGGTCCGGAGCGGCCGGAAGAGCGCGTTGAAGTCGCCGTCGCTGATGGACGCGAAGCTCTTGACGTCGGCGGGTTTGCAACCGCGCCGCGATTCGCCCACGAGCCCGCAAGAGTGGAGCACTCGCTCGAGCACTTGCTTGAACTCCGGCGTGCAGTACGGCGCTTCGGACTCGTCGGCGATGGCGACGGCAGGCTTGTCGGTCTCCGGGGTCGCGAGGCGCTCGGCCGCGGCGTTGACGGCGGACCGGATGGCTCCGAGCATCGCGATGAGCGCGACGGCGCCGGTCACCACGCCTATGAGCGGCGCCAGATACGTCGAGGACGGGCGTTCGGCGGTCACTTCAACACCTGGGGTGCGAGCTGTCCGAGGGTGTACCTCAGCCCGATGTCGGTGTCCTCGTCACAGAATCGCTTCGTGCCGAAGTACATTTGCGGAGTCGATACCGGGATTTCGTTGTCCGCCGCGAAGTGGAGCTGCCGGTTCAGCGTCAAAAGCGTCGATTTCGCGTCCATGCAAGCGAGAGTCTGCGGGCCCCATTTGGCCTGGATGGCGGCGCGAAGCGGAGCGGGTCCTGCCTTGCCCGCCTTCGACAGCTCTTCCTGGTTTGCGTAGGCCCATTCGAGCACCTGGCGGGCATGGGAGCCGCCGCAAATGACGGCGCGCGCAACCAGGCAAGCTCCGGGGTGCAAAGGGTCCGTCAGCATCCAGTTGCACTCGCTGTCGAGCGGAAAGAGGGACAGCTGCACGTCGAGCTTGTCGTAGACGTCTTCCGCGACGAGTCTTTCGTGAAACGCTTTGCAGGTGGGGCAGAGCGGATCCTCGAACAAGATGGTCGGCTGAACGGACCGTGGCGTGGAGATATGAACGAGGGCGTTGGCCGCCTCCATTGCGACCTTGAGGCTCCCGCAGTTGCCGAGGTACGGCCGATGATCGGGATTGGCGCTCGCGTAAACGACCGCCGGCATGAGCGCGAAGACCCCGAGCCCCACGAGCCACGACGACACGTGCGCCCAGCTCACGTCCGGGCGGGCGCGACGATACGGATCCGCCGGCCGATCGTAGGGTGAACCGTGAGCGGGGGCGCCGAGCGCGCCTTTGAGCGCGCTGATTCCGAGCAGACCCGCGACGCCCAGGAGAAACGACGACACGTAGATCCCGACGCAGACGAGGCAGAACGTCCCGAGCTTCGTGATGCTGATGGTCAGCATCACGATCGAGACGAACACGGGCCCGAGGGCCGCGACTCCGAAGAATTGAACCGCCTTCCTCGGCGCGCTCTCACCGGCGATGGCGAGATAGAGTGCGAAGGACGCAAAGAAGATGAACGCGCCGACCGCGAAGAGCGAAATCGGAATCCCGCCCCAGTACTTCTCCTTGAAGAGTGCGGAGTAGGGGCTGTACATCGCGGCGCGGCACGCATCGGCCGAGTCCGTCACCGGCGCTCCGGGAATGATGCTGCAGTGAATGTCGTGGAGCCGTCGATCGAGGTGCTTCGCGTAATCGAAGGTCGAATACGAGGCGAAGAGCAGCCCGAGAAGCGACGCGATGAGCGCCACGAGCGCGGAAACTCTGGTCATCAGCGTTCTCCGTGGCGGACACTGGCAAAACTTGGCCCGGAGGGGCAAGTGCTCTGTGCGATCGGCGCGGTCATGGCCCTCCGCTCGACTCTCGGCCCGCGTCGGGCGCCCAGTCCCAGGGCCGTGTCCCGTTCACGGCCCGATGCGCGGCCAGCCAATCCAAGACCGCTCTGGCCCACGTCTTTCGCGCGCCCATCGACGGATGAATGTGGTCCCGTGTTCGCGGCAGATCGGGGACGAGCACATTGCTGTCGAGATACGCACAGGGGGCGCAGTTCGAGCGAATCACATCCAGCAACGCCCCGCGGGCCCCCTTCCACAGCGGTGGACCGACCCAGACACACGGGCGTCCACCGAGTCGCGCCACGAGGCGGTGGATCGTTCTGATCCGTTCGGAGGGATCGGGGATGAGGAGTTCGTTCGCACCGAGTGTGATCATCACCAGGTCCGGACGATATCGGTAGAGGTATCCGTCGAGGTCCTTGTCGGACGCCCAGGTGGGAATGTAGGTCGACGTCCGGTATCTGAGGACGCCGCGCACGCCCGCGTCCTTGAAAAGGCGATCCAGGTCGATGCCCAGCGCTCCCGCGAAGGAATCGCCGATCTCGAGCACGGTGGTTCCGGAGGGTAACGGAGCGGGCCGTGCTGGCTCGAGTTTCGCGACTATCGGGGCGGCTGCCGGCGACGAAGCGGGAAGCGACGCGGAGTGCTCGGGCGCTCCCGCATCGATGAGATTGGGGGGTACCCTCGGCGGCGCCCCCGTCGCGGGTTCGACGTGTTCCGTCGTCCGGGGCGGCGGGCTCGGAGTCGCTCCGCAAGCGACGGTAAGCGCCGCCGCGGCCGCGCCGATTCCAGAGGCTCTCAAGGACAGCACGCCGAGTTCCATCCCACGCCGACGTCGCGGTTTTTGCATCCGATGCCGCGCTCCACGACGTTGCGGGCTTCGTGGCTGGCGTCTGCGAACCGGTATGCGTGGGGTCGCGAAGGCTGAAACCGCATGCAATCCGCGTCGAACTCCGGCGATCTGGATTTCCGCACGGCGCCCACGTCGAGGGGCGGCGGAGTCCCTTCCTTGATGGGCACGTCGAACACACAGCCGTGTCCGGCGATCGGGCTGGTGCCGAGGGGACAGAGGCTTTCGCCGGCCGCCGCGCAGCGTTGACCGTTCCAGCTCTTGCCGGGCCGGCAATCGACCTCGAGCGCGCCAGCGAGGCACTCGCCGTTCGCGTCGCGTCCAAACGGACACGGTTCGCCGGGCAACGTCACCGCGCAACGGAATCCGAGATGCGCCCCCTCGTACGACGGCGGCGCGCGATTGCGGAGGCGCACGCGCATCCACTTGTCGAACCTCCGACTCCAGCTGCCGCCGCGATACACTTGGTCCACGATCTGTACCGGCGGCCACGGATAATCGCCGTAACCCGTGCTCGTCCACTCCCAGACGTCTCCCGTCATGTCGAAAAGGCCGAAGGCACCCGCCGGATAAGTGCCGACGGGACACGCCGCGTGATTTTTCCAGCATGTGCGACCGTCCGGCGATTGGTCGCCCCAGGAATAGACGCGATCGTCCCCGCCGCTCGCCGCGTATTCCCACTCGGCCTCGGCGGGAAGACGCGCGCCGCGGTGGGAGCAGAATGTCGCCGCCTGTGTCGCGTTCAGGCAGTTGATGGGCAGGTCATCTTCGCCCGCCCCGGCGGTGCAGGTCACGAACCGCGAGTCGGCGGCAGTGCACGCCTTCTCGCTCACGCAAGCACGGTACGCACCAGCGGTAACCTCGGTGCGATCGAGACAGAATGCGGCGAGGCGCGTCCGATACCGCGGCCATTCGTCGTCGGCGCCGGCGCCACGTGGCGATCCGATCCACGTCTCCGCGCCGGGGATGCGCACGGTGCCCTCCGGGCATCCCACGGGCGTGCTCGGCGGCGAGGATGCGGCGGGCAGTGCGGGCTTCGCCGCGCTCGGGATCGGTCGACCCGTCGGTGGGAGTTCGCCGGTACAGCGCTGAAAGAACTCGGCCATCTCCGTGCGTTCCGGGGCGCGGATCCCGTCGGCCTTCGACCACGCGGCATATGCGGCCGTCAGCGTGGAGCGGTCGTCGAGCACGCATGCCGCAGTCATCCGGAGTTTCTGTGCCTCGCGGGACACCGAGGCAATGGGGATCTGCCGGGCGAGCGCCTTCGAGAGGCTGCTCGCGACGAGCGAATAGCGCCCCTCCCCCAGATAAATTCGTGCAAGCAGGTAATCGGCGAGGCCGAGAGACGGTTCGCGCTCCGACCAGGCGCCGAGCTTCGCCGCGGCGAGCTCGACGTCTCGCCCGGTTCGCGGATCTCCGAGCACCTGCGCGACGATGGCGTCGCGTGCATTCCCTTCCGACGCGTACCGCTTGACGTCCAGCGCGCGCAGGCGATCCGTATCGACCACTGATGTGGCCACTTCGTCGAAGCGACGGCGCGCCGCCGCATCGTCACCGGACGCGAGCGCGAGATCCCCCAGTGACTCCACGGCGCGTGCCCGGGTCGCCTTGGCCAGCGACGGATCCGACGCGACGCGCTCGTAGAGCGCCCGAGCCTGATCGTCATTTCCATTTCGGAGCGCACACGTGGCCAGACCGAGGCGTGCGCCGACGTCGTGCGGGTCGAGCGCGAGGAGTTGTTCGTAGAGCCGGCGCGCCCGCTCCACGTCCGCTCGTGACAGTGCCACGAACGCTTCGCCAGCGAGGCGATCGACGACGTGCGGGCAGCGTCGCCCGAAGATCGCCGGCTGGTCGAACCTGGCGCGTGCGACCCGCAGCACGTCCGCGCTCACCTTCCGGGCGTCGAGGGACGCGAGCCACGCGCGCTCGAGCGTGGCCAGCGGTTTACCCGAGGCCGTCTGGAGCGAAGCCCCCGAATACCAGCGCCGCACGACTTCGATCCCCTGCGCTCGCCGGAGCCAGTCGATGAACGCACCGGCGACGACGTACGCGCGCGATGAGGGCTCCCCGAAGAAGCCAAGGTCGAACACGCGCTCGAGCGGTGGCAGGAGCGAAAGGTCCTTCATCGCCTTCGCCCAATCGTCCAGCGAGAGCTCTTCGTCGTCGGGAGCTGCCGCGACGGCGAGCCCCTCGATGCGACCCGGATCCGGAATCAAGCCGTGAAATGCGCCCGCGATGTGAAACGGCCCCACGCCGAACGTCCCGGCGACGACGTGCGCGAGCTCGTGGCGCATCACCGGGTGCGGGAAGCCCGCGCGCTGGATGTAGATCTCGCGGCGCCACGGCTTGGCGATGTAGGTGCTCGCCGCGCCCATCAGGTACCCCTTCTGCTCCGGGCTCTCGAACAGGAACGCGACGACGTGGCTCGGGCCTCTTGCGTCGAAGAACCGATCGAGCTGGCGCAGATGTCCGTCGCACTCCCGCGCCAGCGCGCGTGCCTCGATGAGCGGCACTCCCGCCGGGTACACGAGCTCGCAGCGCCCGTCCGTAATCGCGTGCCCGAGCGCTGCCCGGATGGACGACGTCGTCTGAAAGTGTCCGAGAGACGGCCCGAGAGCGACGTGAACGGCGCTTGCCCCTGCAGAGGCGAGCGCGAGCAGACCGAGACCGCGACGAAAAGGAGTCCGGACGCGGAACGCTCCCGTCTCGGTGCGCTCGAATAGCGCAGCCGTCGCGAGTGCAGCAACGAGCGTCGCGAGCGTCCCCGCCCGGTACGTCACCAGACGGTCGAGTCCAGTGATCACCGAATCATAGAGGGTACCTGCGAAGAATCCGAAGAACGGATCGAACGCGAAGACCATCGGACTCGTGTAGAAGCGAGCGAAGCTGGCGGCGACGCAGGCGATCGGTCCAGCGAGCGCGCCGGCAACGGCGAGGGACCGATGGCGCCGTCGAACCCGCGACGCGACGAGTCCGACGAACGCGCCGTAAGCGCCGCCGAGGACGGCGCCCGCGCCCGGACCGAGCGCGAAATACTCGGACCCTTCGAGCGCGTCGCAAAACCCGATGCGCCAGCCGTGAAGGACCGTGACGAGCAGGCCGACCGCGGCGAGCCACGCGCCCGTCGCACAGCCGCGGAAGAGGGCTTCCAGGGGTGCGGGCAGCGGTTCCCCGACGACGTCGAGCGCCGCCGCCACTGCGGCAAGGGACGGCAAGACGAGCCCCGCAGCGAGCGCGGCTTCGTACCCTGGACCGCCAAACAGAGGCAAGAACCCCGTCGCCGCCAGCCCTGCCGCGGCAAGGCCAGTCGTCACCCGCTGAGCCCGGCTTGCGGCCATCCTTCGCATGGACCCGGAGACTTAGAACGTATCGCGTCGGTTCGGAACAGGCGCTTCGGCGGCGTCGCGGAAACGCTTGCCTCCGCCGCCCGTGGCCGACGATAGTGAGACTCGTCGCGGACAAAATGACGTGTCGCTCGGGTTCGAGAATGGATGGCGCCAACGTTCGCGAACGGAGGTTCGAATGGCTTTGAGAACGTATAACCTCGGGATCGCGGCCATCGGGGTGATCAGCGCAGCTGCCTCGATCAGCTGCGGTGCCAGGTCGGCGAATCAACCGGCGCCCGCCACGGCAAGCGCGCCGGCGCCCGGGAACCCCGCGGATGACGACATATCCGCGAGCGTCGTGGAGCATCATCGGCACCATCACCACGGGGGCGTGACGCTCCTCATCGCGATGAGTCTCGACACCATTGGCGTTTCTCCGGACGAAAAAGCAGCGGTGGAAAAGATTCAGAGCGACCTTCGAGCGGAGATGGCTCCGGCGCGTGTGGCGGAGGAGAATCTGGACTCGCTGCTGGCCGACGGTATCGCCGCTGGGAGCATCGACACCGCCAGGGTGGACGCGGCCATAGCGCAGCTGACGGCGGCAGCGGCGACGGTTCACGACGCGGCCACGGACGCCGTGAACCAGCTTCACGCGACGTTGACGCCGCCCGAGCGAGCGGCACTCATCGACAAGGTCAACGCGCATTGGGTCGTCTGGCAACGGGCGAACGCCGACGAGTCCGGGGCGAAAAAATCCGAGCAGGGGCACCTCTCGACGCTGGCAGGGGAGCTCGGCCTCACTCCGGATCAGGTGGAGAAGATTCGCGCGGCTCTCGCCACGCAAATGAGCGCGGTGCCGCACCTCGACGCTCGGGAGGTCGAAACGGATCTCCACGCATTCGGAGAAGCCTTCCGGGGCGACAAGTTCGATTCCAAGGCGCTCACGATGGCCGATAGCGTCAATCAGCACATGGCCGCCTGGGGCGCGACGCACATGGCGCACTTCCTCGAAGCCGTGAGCCCCGTTCTCACTCCCGACCAGCGTGCCGATCTCGCTGCGAGGTTGCGTGAACACTCGACGCACGGTCCGAGCGCGGGAGCCACGCCATGATCCGGATCGGTGAGGTCAGAATGGTCCGAACTCTCGTTTCCACGCTCGCTGTCGTTTCCGCGCTCGTCATCTCGGGTTGCACCGGAGAAGTCGACGTCACGGCAACGGTCCCCACGGTCACCTTCTACGATTTATTGCCCGAGGCCTTCATTGCAACAGCGGTTCCGGTCTATTTCGAGGGGCATGCGACGTACTGGTACGGCGGTCACTGGTACTACCGGGGTGCCGGCGGCAGATGGGCGCACTACGACCGCGAGCCTCCGGAGCTTCATCAGCGCCGCGTCGCGGCTCCGCCCGCCCGGCACGCGTACGAACCCGTGCGCGCCCGCCGAGTCGAACATGGTCGGCGTTGGTGAATCGGCGCGCCGCTGACCCTGGTCCCCATGACCGAGGTCAGCGGTGTCCGGTAGGTCTTCGCCCCGCCTCACCCCAACGGGCAGGGCGGTCCCAGGCGATCCTCGGGGTTAGCTGGCCTTGGCGGCTGCCTGAACGCCCTTCTCGGTCGATCGGATTGCTTCGTCGATGTCGTGGAGGGCGCGAGCACGCAGGTCCTTTGCAACTCCGTTCGTCTCCGCCTTCTCGATGTCACTTCGGGCGGCCTTGAGCGCGTCGAGCGCCTCATGCAGGCGACCCGCGCGCGGAGCGTGCTCGTCGACCGGTGGATGGTCCTGCAGGTCCTTGCCGTCATCGATGGCGGCTTGCTTGATCGCCTGCATGGCATGATCGACGTCGGCGACGGCTTCGCGTTCGTCCCACTTCATCTGGTGATCGCCACCCTTGCGTTCCAGGTTCGCCCTCGCGGTGCGGAGGTGCGACAGTGCTTGGAGGTACATGGGATGGGCCTCTCGAGGGGGCGGCGCTTCATGTCTCTCCTCCTCGTGCCGCGGCGGAGGCTCGGCGGGTCGCGCACCCTCCGGCTCCCACCCTCCTGCGACCCAGACATGGCCGCGCCCGCGCGGTTCCCAGTGCTGTTCCCTCCACCGTGCTTCGGGGCGGGGCTTGCGTTCGTAGCGTCCTTTCACCCAGACGTAGCGGCGGCCATCCCACCGGTGAAAGCCATGGACCCAAAAATACTCGGGGCCGGGTGAAGGCGGAACGGTCTCGGTTTGGGGAGCCGGAGCGGGCGGCGGTTCCTGTTCGACGACCACTTCGGCCGGCGCCGGTGCGGGGGCCGGCGCCGGTGCGGGGGCCGGCGCCGGCGCAGGTGTCGCTGCAACCGGGGGCGGAGGTGGCGGCGGTGCGGGTTGAGGCGCGGCGGCGGGCTGGATGGAGCCTTCTTCGTGAACCGTGCAGCCGAGCGCCAGCGAAGCGCCAATCAGGAAGCTCATGGTGAGAGCAGACGTCTTGTTCATTGGTTTCTTGTCCTCGGGTGCGGGGCCACCGAGCCCCTCTGTACGGAAATCAAAGGCTGACCCTTCCTCGGGCGGCGCATGATCTCACGAAAGAGTGCAGGTGCGCCAGTCAGTCGGACGTTCCTCCGCTTGCTCGCCTCCAAGGGCTCCCCTCGCCGGGCCTTTACAGGCTCCCGTGCATCTCGCCGGAAGGCGGATCGCTCGGGCGCGACACCGTTCGCGGGCTTCGGTTAGGCGGTCGTTCGAGGATCCACTGTAGAACTTCGTCCGCATGGCTCACGTAGCGGAGCGCCAGTTCATCGCGCACTTCGGCCGGGACCTCATCGACATCGCGCTCGTTCTTGGCGGGGAGCACGATCTCGCGGAGGCCCGCGCGGTGCGCTGCAAGTACCTTGTCCTTCACGTTCGAGACGGCCAGCACGTTCCCGCGCAAGGTCAGCTCGCCCATCGCCGCCACCTCCGCGCGCGTGGGGATCTCGAGAAGCAAGGACGCCACCGATGCGAACATCGGCACGCCGAGCCCTGCGCCGTCGCGCGCGGAGCCCGCGCGGGGCACGTGGAGATGCAGGTCCACGCTCTTCAACCACTCCGGGTCGAGCAAGAGGCGGTCCGAACGCGAGCGGACGTACGAGACCGCCGTGGTCGCCGACTCCTTCATGATCGGGCGCAGGCTTCCCGTGAAGTGAATCTTCCCTTTGCCGGGCATTCGCGTCGCCTCGATGAAGAGCAGCTCACCACCCGTGGAGCTCGCCCCGAGGCCGGTCGCCACGCCGGGTGACAGTTTTCGTTCGGCAATTTCCGGCCGGTAGCGCCGCGTGCCGAGGACGTTTCCGACGTATTCCCGTGTGGCCCGCTCCCCTTCGATGCTGGCGCCCTCCGCCAGCCGGACGGCGATGTTCCGGCAAACGGCGCCGATCTCGCGTTCGAGCCCGCGAACGCCCGCCTCGCGCGTGTAATGGTCGACGATCGTTTCGAGGCCGTCGCGATTGAAGGCGATCTGGTCCTCCGTGAGGCCGTGCTCCCGGAGTTGCTTCGGCACGAGGAACTGCTCCGCGATGGCGAGCTTCTCGCTGCGGGTGTAGCCCGGCACCTCGACCACTTCGAGCCGATCTTCGAGCGCTTCGGGAATTTCATCTCGATCATTCGCGGTTGCGATGAAGAGAACCTGGGACAGGTCGAATGGCAGATCGATGTAATGGTCGACGAAAGTTCCATTTTGCTCGGGATCGAGGGCCTCGAGCAGGGCGGCTGCGGGATCGCCGCGCACGTCGGAGCCCATCTTGTCGACCTCGTCGAGGACGAGCACCGGATTTTTCGTGCCTACCTTGCGCAGGGCCTGAATGATTCGCCCCGGGAGCGCGCCCACGTAGGTACGGCGGTGGCCCCGAATTTCCGCCTCGTCGCGCACGCCGCCGAGGGAAATTCGACCGTAGCGACGACCCATGGCGCGCGCGATGCTCCGCCCGAGTGACGTCTTTCCGACGCCCGGAGGTCCGACGAAGAGGAGAATCGGCCCCCGCTTGTCGTTGCGGAGTTGCCGGATCGCCGAGAATTCCACGACCCGGCGCTTCACGCGCTCGAGTCCGTGGTGATCCTCGTCGAGGCAGCGCCGGACCTCGCGCACGTTGACGTGATCCGGCGTGCTACGGGCCCAGGGAAGCTCGGAGAGCCATTCGACGTAGTTCCGCGCGACGTTGTATTCGGCGGATTGCGCCTGCATGGACCTCAGACGCGAGAGCTGCCGGCGCGCGGCTTGCTCGGCTTCCGGCGGCAGCTCCGCCCGGGCGATCTTGTCCCGGAGCGCATCCACCTCGTCCTGATCGCCGGCCTCGCCGAGCTCGTCGAGGATCGTCCGCATCTGCTGCCGGAGCACATAGTCGTGCTGTGACCGCGTCATCTCCTCGCGGATCTGTGCGGCGATCCGATCTTTGGTGTGAAGGACGCCGAGCTGGCGCTCGACCACTTCGAGGACGAGCCGCGCGCGCTCCCGCGGATCTATGGCCTCGAGAACCCGCTGCCGATCTTCGATGCTCGCGTGTTCGTCGGGGAAGTTCGACGCGATCAGATCCGCGAGGGCTCCCGGCTCCTTCACGTTGTCCAGGATGCCGGCGGTTTCCTTCGGCAGGTCCGGCAAGAGGCTCAGCATCTGCCGGGTCTGCTCACGCAGGGACTGCCCGAGCTCCGTCAGGGTGTCGTCCCCGACTTTCAGGTCCCGGAGCCGCTCGACCTCGGCGCGCATGTAGGGCTCCAGCCCGACGGCCCGGCAGATTCGAAATCGGCTCAGGCCGTTCAAGACGACGCTGTAGTTGCCCGGACCGAGTCGGATGACTTTCACCACCCGAGCCAGCGTCCCGATCTCATGCAGATCGTCGAACGTTGGCTCGACGGTCTCCGGAGACTTCTGGGTCACCACGCCGACGAGGGCGCGCTCTTGTCCCACGAGCTCTTCGACGACCCGGACACTGCGCGGCCGACCGACGTTGATCGGCACGACCGACATCGGAAACAACACGGCATTCCGCAGCGGAAGAATCGTGACGAGATCGCGGGAATTCGTCGCTGAGGGCTCGGACCCCATTACCCGCAGGACAGTAGTACGACCCCGAGCCATGTCCAGAACCGCGACGCCACGTGTAGGGAGGGACTTCGGTCGGGACCCCGCCGTTCTCGGACTTGGGTCCCGCCGACCAGACGCGCTACGGTACGCGCCTCGCGTGACCCGACCCGGAGTCCTCCTCGTTTTTGCCGCGACGATGACCGCCTGCGGGCCGGGCCATTCGTCGGTCGATCCACGTGACGTGCTCGCCGAGTACGCGCGAGATCTGGAGCAGGGACGCGTCGAGGCCGCCTATGGGCTCCTCAGCGACGACGCCAGAAAGAGCATGCGTTTCGATGCTTTCTCGCGAATGGTGAAAGAGGATCCCGAAGAGACGAAGGCCCTCGCCAGTTCGCTCGTGCGACCGTCCGGGACGCCCGTCGTCACCGCGACGGTGACGACGCCGGACGGCACGACGCTGCTCCTTCATTACGAGGGGAACGCCTGGCGCGTCGATCGAATCCGCGATCGATCTTTACGGCCAAGAAACGCCGGAGTTCGCTCTGCGGTCGTTCGTCCGGGCGTTTCGGAACAAGCGCTACGATATCCTGCTTCGATTCGCGCCCGACGCCAAGCGCGAGGGACTGGATGCCGCGAAACTCAAAGCCGCCTTCGAGGGCGAGCAGCGCGAGGACGTCGAGCGACTGACGCAAGCCATCGAGGCCTCCCTGCCGACGGCGACCATCGAGCTTCTGGGCGATCGCGCGACGATGAGCTACGGCGCAGGTGGCACCGTGGAACTCGTGCGCGAGCACGGGATCTGGAAAGTCGAGGACTTCTGATGAGCCGAACGGCGACGGTCGAACGCAAGACGAAGGAGACGAGCATCACCGTCGAGATCGATCTCGATGGAACGGGGAAGTGCACGATCGAGACCCCCCTGCCCTTCCTCTCGCACATGCTGGAGCAGATCGCGCGTCACGGGGCGTTCGATCTCACGGTGCGTGCGGCGGGCGATGTGGACATCGACGGTCATCATACGACCGAGGACGTCGGGATTGTGCTCGGCAAGGCCGTCCTCGAGGCGCTCGGCGATCGCAAGGGCATCCGGCGGTACGGGTCCGCCACGCTCCCGATGGACGAAGCGCTCGTCACGGTAGCGCTGGATCTGTCGGGACGGCCCTTCTTCGTATGGCGCGTGCCGATGCCGAAAGCGAAGCTCGGCGAGTTCGACAGCGAGCTCGCGGAGGTGTTCTTCGAGGCGTTCGCACGCTCGGCGCAGGCGAATCTGCACGTCCATCTCGTGGAGGGGCAGAACTTGCATCACATCATCGAGATCAGTTTCAAGGCTCTGGCCAGGTCGCTCCGGCAAGCGACGGAGCTCGACCCGCGAGTCTGCGGCGTGCCTTCGACGAAGGGGTCGCTCGATTGAGTTGACGGCCGCCGAGCTTCCGAGGGAAACGCCACGCCAAGAGCCATGCAGGTCATCCCAGCCATCGATCTCTTGAGCGGACGCGCCGTGAGGCTGAAGCAGGGTCGTTACGACCAGGTGACGACGTACGACGAACCGCTCGAGACGATGGCGGGCGAGTGGAGGCGCGTGGTCGGGCGCCTTCACGTCGTCGACCTCGAAGGCGCGAAGGCGGGGCGCGCGGTGCAGACGGACGCGGTGCGGCGCATCGTCGGCGCGTTCGGCGCGGGGGTGCAGATTGGCGGGGGGATCCGTTCGCTCGAAGCCGCGGAGAGTTATTTCTCGCTCGGCGTGGAGCGGGTCGTGCTGGGTACCGCGGCGATCCGCGACCCGGAGCTCGTCGCCCGCGTCGCTGCGGCGCACCCGGGGCGGGTCGTGATCGCCGTGGACGCCAGGGACGGCCTCGTCGCGACGGACGGGTGGCTCGACGTCAGCGAACGCCGTTCAGTCGACGTCGTGCGCGAGGTCGGCCGGCTACCGATCGCGGCAGTGCTGTACACCGACATCCAGCGCGACGGCATGGAAACGGGGCCGAATGTCGTCGAGACCGCCCGGCTCGCGAACGAAACGGGAGTCTCCGTGATCGCGAGCGGCGGTGTGGGCACTCTCGAGCATCTGCGAAGCCTGGCCGCGGCGGCGCCCGGCATCGTCGCGGCGATCGTGGGGCGCGCGCTTCACGAAAGGCGCTTTTCACTTCAGGAAGCGGTCAGCGCCGCCGCGCACGGCGGCTGAAGCCACCTGGATTCTGGACGCGTCCGCGCGACGATGAATCGCGCTATCGTGGCGCGCGATGGGAGACAACGAGCCGGAACGCCCGCGCTGGTCCGTCCCGCCGCCTCCCGGGGTGCCGGCCGAAGCGCACGCCGCGTCTCTCGGTGAAGAGTTTCTCTACCATCTTTATCGCGGCAGCGAGCTCCTCAAGGAGGATCAGTTCTACGAGGCCAAGTCCGAGCTCGAGCGCGCCCTGGCGTTCCAGCCTCGTGACGTCGAGGGGCAAAGCCTGCTCGGCGTCGTCTACTTCCGGCTGGGCCATTATCCGCGCGCCATCCAGATCTACGAGGAACTGACGCGCGTGCGCCCGGACGAGGTCGCGCCGCGGGTCAATCTGTCGCTCTGTTATTTGAAGACCGGGCAGCTCCAGAGCGCGCGCGGCTTGCTCGAGGAGATCATCCGTCAACACCCGGAGCACGTGCGAGCCTGGGGGTACCTCGGGCTCGTGTACCAGCGCATCGGCGACTTCGAAAAAGCCAGCATCGCGTTCGAACGCGCAGGAAGACCTCAGCTCGCCGCCAGGCTTAGAGCCGCACAGGCCGAGGCGGCTGTCCCGGAGCCCGAGGCCGACGCCGCATCTCCGTCGAGCGTGCACGAGATTGCGCAGCACCATGTCCAGGCGGCACGCACGGTCCCGCCGCCGCAGGACGAGACCGCGGACGCCCACGCCTCAGCGGCGATGCGTCCCTCGTCGGGCGCGTATCCGGCGCCGGGCACGCGAGTCAGCGTTCCCGTGCCCTTCACTCGCGCGCTTCGTGACGCGACTCTCGTCTTCCCGGAGAGCCCGCGCCTCGTCCTTCACGAGGACGGAATCGTGCTGGCGCGTGTCGAACGGTCATTTCATGCGCGCGCAGATTGCGTCCGTGCGATCCGTCCCGACGCACCGCGAGCTCTCACGACGAAAACGCCGCGCCGGCGGAGTCGCGGGCTGCCTGCGGATGAACCCCTCGGCGGCGTGTCCACGCCATTCGTCACCCTCGAGGGCGACGGGCGCCTCGTGCTGGGTGTTCCGCACGCATTCTCCGCGTTCCTGTCGGAACTCGATGGGGAGCCGCTCTACGCGCGTGAAGATCGGGTCCTCGGCTTCGATGGAGCTCTCGAATACGAGTGCGGACGCCTGGCACTTCCGGACGGCGATCATTCGGCGATGCTTCAGCTCGTCGGATCGGGCTTCGTCGTGCTGGCGACGCGCGGACCGGTTCACGGGATGGGCGTCTCTTCCGATCGTCCCGTGGAGGTTCGCGCTGCCCGTCTCATCGGGTGGGTTGGTCGGCTTCTGTCGCGACCGGAGACTCCGGCGGACGAACGAGGCCCCCTTCGAGGTCTTCTGATGCTTTCGGGAAGCGGAACCGTGCTCGTCGACGGTGGCTGACGCTGTCGGGCGGCGCGCTGCTATAACCGAGTCCCGGCAATGGCGCTCGACGACCCTCCGAAGATCAAGGGACGCCTCCGCGATCCCGCGCGGATCGCCCGACGCCGCTCCCTGAAGCAGGACGCCGTTAATCTGCCCAACATCCTCACGATGGCGAGGGTCGTGGCGATCCCGCTCATCCTGCTGCTCCTCTCGCGCGGCACTCCCAAGGATTGCGTGATGGCGGCGCTCGTCTATGCCGCCGCCGCCATCACCGATCTCCTCGACGGCTACCTCGCGCGCAAGCTTCACGTGGTGAGCGTCCTCGGAAAATTCCTCGATCCCCTCGCCGACAAGCTGCTGGTCATGGCGACGCTTGTCTGGCTGGTCCCCATGGGCCGCATTTCGGAGTGGGCCGTCGTCCTGCTCATCGGTCGCGAGATTTCCATCACGGGACTTCGTTCGATCGCGAGTAGCGAGGGCGTCGTCATCGCCGCCGGCGAGGGCGGGAAGAGCAAGACCGCTCTCCAGATGGTGGGCATCCTCTGCCTCCTCATCGGGTTTCCGTATCACCTGTCGCTCGGCTTTCTGGACCTCGGCATCGTCGATCTGGTTCACGTGGGCCGCTGGCTCATCTACGTGTCGCTCTTCTTTTCCCTCACGAGTGCGGTGGAATACGTCGGGCTTTTCGCGCAGGCGGTCGAGGCAAAGGAACGCCGTGAACGAGAATCCTGAAGCCATTTTGCCGGGTCCGGCTGGACAGCGCGGAGTCGCCCCTGCTACCTAAGCGGCCGGCCATGCGAATTCGTTCCCTCCTCCGTGTTCTGGCCATCGCGTCCGTTGCGATCGTTGCCGCCTCGGCCTGCTCGAACCAAGGCGAAGGACAGCGCTGCGACCCGAACAACAACAGCAACGACTGTACGTCGCCCAACGTTTGTACGCGCAGCACCAACAGCTCCATCGAGCCCTCGGGTTCCGCCATCTGCTGCCCTCCGAAGGGGCAGCCCATCACGTCCGAAGCGTGCCAGGGGATCGTGAGCACCCAGTTCCAGAGCGACGCCGGATTGTTCGACTCGGGCGCCGACGCGGCCGCCGGGGCCAGGGACAAGTAGTCGGTGTCCGTCGAGGGGCTCGTCGGATTCGCACAGGAGGCGCTCCTGCTCGCTGTTCGTGTGTCTCTTCCCGTCCTTTCGGCGGCCTGGGTCATCAGCTTCGTCGTTTCCGCGGTCCAGGGTGCGACGCAGATCGCCGATTCCGCGCTTGGTTACCTGCCCCGCGTGCTCGTGGTGACGGCGGTGCTGATCGCCGCGGGGCCGTGGATGGGTGGCCAGATCGCGTCGTTTGCGGCGCGAGCATTCACGCTGGCGCCTTGATGATTCTTGGTATGCGCGGCGTTGAAACGACGCTCGCACCGAGCGACGTCGCGAAGCGCCCGGAGGGGCGTGAACGCCTGCTCGTCGGCGGGCGCATCGTGGCAGCCGGCGAGACCGATTGTCGGATCGCGGACGCCCTGGCGACGCTGCACGTGCGGTTCGCGGAGAAGGTCGCGCTCACCGTGGGAGAACTCGCCGTCGTCGAGGGCCGGATGGCCGATCACGAGCTCGACGAGGCGCGCGTGATCGCGCAATACGCGGGCGCCGAACCAACGGCGATGACCGAGTTCGGGCGTCTCGCCTTCCACGGCGTCGGTCGACGTCTCGCCGCGAGGGCGCACGCACTGCGGGTCGTGCGAGCCTATTTCGAGGCACAGGGGTTCATCGAGGTGGAAACCCCCGTGCGCGTACCGAGCCCTGGCCTGGATGCGCACGTCGACGCGATTCGAGCTGGCGACGGCTGGCTCGTCACGTCACCGGAGTTTCACATGAAGCGCCTCGTCGTGGGGGGATTACCTCGCGTATTTCAGATCGCCAGGAGCACGCGCGCCGACGAAGAAGGGGCTCTGCACGAGCCCGAGTTCACGCTCGTGGAGTGGTACCGCGCATTCTCCGATTCGAGCGACGTCCTCGCCGACGCGGAAGCGCTCGTGTCGGAAGTCGTGTGTTCGCTTTCGGGCGAGCCGTTCATCACGCTGACGGATGGGCGCCGCCTGGATGTCCGACCGCCGTTCGAGCGAACCACCGTGCGGGACGCCTTCCGCCATCACGCGGGCGTTGCCGACGCGGTCGAGCTCGCTCGGGTCGACCCCGGTCGGTACTTCGAGCTCCTGGTCGGACGCGTGGAACCGGGCCTCGCCCGAAGGTCGCGTCCGATCGTGCTGGAGGAGTTCCCCATCACGGAAGCCGCCATGGCGCGTCCTTGTGCGCATGATCCGTCGGTCGCGGAACGATTCGAGGTGTACGCAGGCGGTGTGGAGCTCTGTAACGGCTTCGGCGAGCTCACCGACCCGCGAGAGCAGCTCGCTCGCTTCGAGATCGAGCTCGAGCGGCGAAAGCGCGCGAGCGCACCACTCCACCCGATCGATCAGCGCTTTCTGGCTGCACTGCGCGAGGGCTTGCCGCCGTCGGGCGGGAACGCGCTCGGCTTCGATCGTCTCGTTGCGCTCGCGCTTTCCGCGCCCCGGATCGCCGACGTCATGGCGTTCCCGAACGTGTGCAAGTAACCGGGCGGTGACCGGCGCCGGCCGTCAGTTGCCGATCTGGGGTACGGAGCCGGCGGCCGCCATCGACAGGAACCGGACGGCGTCCGCGTTGGCGGAGGGAACGTCGAATACGACGAAGTGCCCGTCTTGGCCGCCGGAGTTCTGGTACTCCCGGACCCCCAGGGTCACCGTATGGCCGCCCTCGATGAAGTTGCCGGCGAGCCCCGCGGGCTGCTCCACGAAGTTCGAGATCGCGTCGGGTGTCGTGACGGACGGATCGTGGACGATGAGCGAAAGGTTCGCCGCGATTGCATAGGCCTGCAGCGTGACCGGCGGCGCGTAGGTGTCGCCGATGCCGTACGTTTGAAAGATGCTCTTCGGCAAGATGCCGCTCTCGGGCGAGCGCCCGATGGCGTCCCCGAAGTTCAAGGGATCGCCCGGGTCGATCCACTGCTGAACGATCGAGAGCACCGGATGGTATTCGCCGCCGAATAGCTTTCCCTGCCCGTCGTAATCGGCGCCGAGCACGAAGGGAACCGCTGCGGCGATGTTCTGCGGCGACGTCTTGGTGAGGAGCGCATGCAGCAGGCCCGCTCCATTGCCGGAGAGTACGGCGGCGCTGAACGCGTTCGTGAACGGCAGTCCGAGGCTGCCGCCCATGGACCCCTGTGAATGCCCGAAGAACACCAGCGCGTTCGTGTCCACGTTCATCGCAGTGGTCCCGGTCACGCTCGCGGGAATCGACAACGTCTTCATGAGGCGACCGATGCTGACGACGTCGGCGCCCGCCTGCATGGGGTTGCCGCGTGCGGCGTCGGGATTCGCAAAGTTGAAGAACAGGGTGTCTGGCGACTCCGTCGATGTCCCGCGGCGCGTGCCGTGCTCGACCTGGTCGTAGCCGAAGACGGCCATCGGGGGCGTGGCTCGAGCCAGCACGCCCGCGACGGGATCCTGGATGAAGTCCCGGAACGAGCCGCCCGTGCCATGTGCGTACACGACCGTGGGCCACCCGCCCGATGGCATCTGGGACTTTTTTGGAATGCTCATCGCGGCGCAGATCTGTTCCGTCCGCACCGGTGCCGCGGCGATATCGCCCCCCGAGGTCAGGTACGGTTCCGTTCCGTTCTGGAAGATCGGAATCGTCACGAGCGCATGGTACTCGTCGTAGTCCGCGGTGCCGGTGCCGCAGGCGCGATCGCCGGTCGCCTGCGGACAGGGCGATGGCGTGCCGCCACCACACTTGACCCAGCCGTCCGCGGACGGTGCCGTCGCAGCCAGGGTGGCCGTCGCGAGGTTCGACATTCGAGCGGGCGTATCGGTCGTGGTGAACACGGTCGCATTCAGTACGGCCGTTGGCTGAATGCCCTGGGCGGACAGGTAATCGCGAAGTGGCTTGAAGGCGGCATAACCGTTCGCCAGTGCCGCTTCGGTTGGAGCCGTCGAACCGAGGAGCGATGTCAGCTCCGGCGAGGGCGTGATCGCGTGACCGTTCTTGTCGCGCCCCGTGCTCGAAAGGTAAATCGTGTAAATATGTCCGGGAGTGAGGGGGTGGCCCGACGGGGGACGCACGGCGAGCCAGTCGTGACAGACGTATTTGCCACCCGTGCTCGAATAAGACCATGTCGCGCCGCCGCTGCTCGGACTGGTCGGATCGGTGATGTCGAGGAACTGCACGGGACTCGGCGCTCCGTCTTTTGCCGAGAAGGTGGCGAAATCGATCTGCCCGGAAAACCGGAAGATCGTCGTCGGATAGGTGCCCCAGGCCGTTTCGTTCCGTGAAATGGCGTCGAGGTAGATCTGCACCGGATCGAAGCCGAGCAAGGACGAACCCGGCGTCGGAAAGCCCGATAGATCGATCTTGCCGTTCTCGATCCGGACGTCGTTCGGAAAGGGCAATCGGAAGAAATCCGCGCCGGCCGTGCTCTCGGTCGCGCCGGGGATCTCGAAATAGGCCGTCACCGTTCCCTGCGATGCGGGCTCGCAGTTGAGCGATGGCGCGACCGGTATGCCGAACGGTACGCCGCCGACGGGCGGGATGGGCGCACAGACTCCGCTGGGCGGCGCCGCACCTCCGTCGTCGCGCCCCGCGTCGCTCGACGAAGTCGCGGGCGCCGGGGTCGTGGAAGAAGGGGAGCACAAGAGCCCCGCGTAGCAATCACTCGATGTGACGCATCCCTGTCCAACATCGGACGTGCCCTGGGGTACGCACTCCGCAGCAAACCCGACGATGCCGCATCGTAACCCCGCCTGGCAGTCGGAGTCCGAAGTGCATCCGTCGGCCGCGACGCCTTGCCCTGCGGCCGCGCACACCCCGGCAACGCACTGTGAGCCACTCGCGCACTCTTCGGCGGCCGTACAGGGGCTCCCGAGCGGCGTCGAATGGGAGAAGGCGCAAATGCCACTTGCGCACGAAAGGCCGATTCGGCATCGCCCGGCCGCCGTGTCCGTGCAAGCCTGGCCGGCTCCGAAACCCGCCGCGATTCCGCCGTCAGAGAGCACACGGGTGCCCCCGCCGTCATTCCCGGTTCCGGCCGAGCCGCCGCTTCCGGTGTTGCCGCCGTAGCTCCCGGACAGTCCACCATCAAGGAGTTCGTCGCCCCCGCTGACGACCGAACCAGTCGAGCAGGCGGCAAGCAAGGGCGCGATTAGGACGAACGATCGGCAACCACGACGAACCATGTAAGACCCCATTTCGAATTCGAGCCTAAGCACGTGAGAGTATACCGAGTGTGCTCTTCGCGCCAGAGCCCGCCCGGAGGCGATGGGGAGCTCAGGGGTAACGAATGAGAGATACGACCGGAGAAGACGAAAGCCGAGCGCGGCCGCCGAGCGCGGCGAGCTCGATGATGAAGGCGTAGGCCAGCACGATGGCACCTTGCCGTCTCACGAGCTCGCCGGCAGCCGAGGCCGTGCCGCCGGTGGCGAGCAGATCGTCAACGACCACGACGCGAGTTCCTGCCGGAAGCGCGTCCCGGTGTATGTGAAGCTCATTTCTTCCGTACTCGAGCGCGTAGGCAATTCTGTCCGTCGCTGCCGGAAGCTTCCCTGGCTTTCGCACGGGCACGAAGCTCGCGTTCAGGCGCGCCGCAAGCGCGCCTCCGAAAATGAATCCGCGCGATTCAATGGCCACGATCGCGTCCGCATGTTCTCCGACGAACCGCTCCGCCATCGCGTCCAGCGTGATGTGGAACGCCCGGGGATCCGCCAGGAGCGGAGTGATGTCGCGAAATAGTATTCCCGGCTGCGGGAAGTCCGGTACGTCGCGGATCAAGCTCTGCGCATACTCGAGCGGATCGCCACGCGAAATAGCCATGGGCGGCGGGCCTTCCACGAGCGAGGGCGTACGCACGGGCTCCGACTTGGCCACTCCTCGTGGCGTCGGCGCGCGTCGCGCCGGGACGCGCGGCTTCTTCGCGCCGTGGGCGGATCTCTTGCGCGCGGCCATCGGAGCCTTCCACTTAACATGGCCCGGCCAGCGGCGGATCAACTCGCTCGATCGGCGATCCTGCGCGCGGAAGTGGCCCCACTTTCCGCAAACAGATCGAGGAGCAGCGGCGTCACGCCGACCATGCCGGCGTCGTAGGCGTCCGTGTCCGAGCCCGGTGCGGGGCGATGTTCCGCTCCGGGCCCCCCCAGCCACAGGTATTCGGCGCCCCGTGGGTCACGCCGGAAGTCGACGTGATCTATGTAAACCCGAACTCCAAGGCAGGTGGCACGTATCGGCCAGGTGCCGCCGGGTGGGAAATTCACGTTCAGGAGCAATCCATGCCCTCTCGACTCCGCGAGCGTCGCGACGGCGAGCCGCCGGACGACCTGCGCCGCCGCGACGAAATCGCTGTCGCGCGAGGCCGAGACGGCAAGCGACGGGTAGCCGCGAAGAGCGGCTTCGCGTGCCGCGGCGACGGTCCCACTGTAAAAGACGTCCTGGCCCAGGTTGAGACCATGGTTGAGTCCCGACACCACGAGATCGGGTCGCCGGGGCAAGACGCGTGCGCCGGAGTGCAGGGCAACGTAGACGCAGTCCGCGGGGGTCCCGTCGATCGAAAAGACCGACTGCCCGTGGTCCCGCAATCGAAGCGGACGGCCCAGCGTCAGCGCGTGGCTCGTTGCGCTCTGCTCGGTCTCGGGTGCGCACACGACGACCTCCGCCGAATCACGGAGTGCGTCGCGCAGGATCTGGATGCCTTCAGCGCGATAGCCGTCGTCGTTCGACAGGAGCACGAGGGGTCGCATGAGGCGTGTCTATAGCGCCGTTCGCTCGCCCGCGCGCGCTTTGCTGGTGGCCGGTCCGCCGCCCCTGCCACGGACCGCGACAGTAGTGTTAGCCTCCTGGATTCGTGGGCGGTGACTCGCAAAGTGACCTGGAACGACGGCTCGGCGACGCGCTGCCCCGATTCGGGGTAGCGGGCCGTGTCGAGGTGCGGAACGGCGTCGCATCAATCCAGGGCAACGGACCGACCGTGACCGCGGACGTGACGGGCATTCTCGCGGAGTGGTTCGCATTTTCCGAGGAGCAACGTGCGCGGCGTGTCTCGGAGATTGCTCGTCACCTCGCCTCCGAGCGACGGGCACGCGTGCCCGAGCGTGCGCAGGGATCGTTTTCGCTCCCATCCTGGTTGGGGCCCGCGACTGCGCTCGCGGGACTCGTCGCGGCGGGCGCCGGCGCCTGGACCTTCTACCAGGGATGGACTGCGGACCGCGGCGCCGAAAAGGCCGTCAAGGCTCCCGTGGCCGATTACGATGCCGACGAACGCGAGCGAGCCGCTCGCGCAGCTCGCGTGTGCGACGCGACGCGCTCGCGCGTGCTGCGCGGCGCTGCCGTCGGGCCGTCGGACGTCGAAGGATGGGTCGTCGAGATCTCGGCTTTGCGCGATCCGTCGAAGCCGCCGCTCGCGACGGATCCCGCGTGGGGGGCCTTCGTTGCGAAGGAAAAGGCGACGGGACTGCCGCGCATCGTCTGGCCCGGAGCTCCGTCCCTGGCGAGCGCCGCTGGCCCCGAAACGACCGTGGCCCTCCTCGAAAGCGACATCGTCGACGGCGAGGCTCCTCCCGTGCTGCGCGGGATGCAGCTCGTCCTCACCGGGCGATACGTGCTCCCATACTTCCACGATGCGATGCGGATTGACTACGTCAAGTTCGCCAGCGCGCTGACGGACGCGCTCGGTGCGAATTACGCCGCAATGTACGCACGCTGCGCGGCGGGCACCTCGCATCATATCGGAAGCTGGTTCCGCGGACCGTCACCCGGCGGCGCGTTGACGTCCCTGCTCTACTTCATCGGTTCGTACGGCGACCGTCCGGATCTTCGGGGCTCGGTGCTCGTCCCGGATGGCGCGGCGTCGATCGACCGTGCCTTCGCATTTCACAACTTGCTCGGCGTCACGTCGGCGATCAAGAAATCACGCGTGATGACGCTGCTTGCCACCGAGAACGGCATGATCGCGGGCCTGGACGATCAACCTTCGACGATCTCCTTTCCGTTCCGGGACGCGAACCGGGCGGGACGGGCTACCCTCGAGATCGCGCGCGCGCTCGGCATCGATACGAACTGACTCCGCGACTCCCGCGGCAGTTCGGGTCGCTCGGGCACGCCCGGCCATCACTTGCGCGCCGACCATGCCTCCGGCGTGTACGTGTTCAGGGCCAGCGCGTGAACGGCCCCTTTCATCGCGTCGCCGAGCGCGCCGTAGACGAGTCTGTGCTGCTGGATCTTGCTCTTGCCCTCGAACGCCGTCGAGACGATGCGGGCCTGATAGTGATCTTGCGTCCCGGTGAGATCCGTCACTTCGACGTCGGCGCCAGGAAACGCTTGGAGCAGCGCCTGCTTCAGCTCGGTCGGATTCATGGGCTCATTCTTTCGGCTGTGGCGCGACGAAGGCAAGATCGCGTATCGCGTCGCGGAACCTTACCTCCTGCTCGCGGGACGCGAGGTCGATCTCGATGAGTCGCTTCGTGATGGCATCCAGTCGGTCGGTGTCTTTGCGCAGGCGGTCCGTCAATCTGGCGACGAGGTCGGCGGCCTTCTTGTTCTTCTCCAGCGCCTTGAGACTCGAGCGCGACTCTTCCGTATTTCGCTCCAGGTCGCCCTGTTCCGTGGTCAGACTCGACCGCTCATCGTAGAGCTCTCTAAGCTTGGCGCGAACCCCCCACGCAGGGCGGAGGACCGCCACGGTTTTGGGATCGCTCTTCGGGTCGGCGAGGAAGGCCTTGACCGCCACGTCGGCGAGGTCGCTCAACCAATCAGCCGGCTCCTCGAAGGTAGTGCGCTCGTCGACGACGACCGACGCGCTCCCGAATGGCGGCACGTCGACGGGCACGAGCGCGCTTCCCGTCCCGACGTTGTCCTCGGTTCCAGGTGGCGGCTGATACAGCCGGGATTCGGGCGCTCGCGGGTGTTTCACGAGCACGTGACACGCCTCGGCTCCCCCGTTCTTCACCTTGTACGTGGTCTGATGGACGCGGTCGCGCGCGATTACGAGCTGGCTCGCCTCGATCTTCGTCACGCGTGCGCCGAGCTCGTCGTAGTGATTCTCGCTCTCGACGCCGAGACCGCGCTCGAGCGCGAATGGAACCGTAGCGGTGGCCTTCGGGGGCAAGGGTTCCAGGACCCCTTCCCCGAGAAACGACCCCTTCTCGAACACCGCGATCGGGCCGCGCTCGAGCAGCCCGTTCGATACGTTCGTGAACCGCACGACCCGGAATGGGTGCGAATAGGAATCCGCGACGCCTGGGTCCGGCGCAAACAAGAACACCGCGGCTCCCGGAACGCGTTCGTGGAGGAGCAGCACCATGGTCGCGGTCTCGTCGGGCACCGTCACGCGGTTCGGCAGCGTGTAGCGTGTGTTCCCGGCTTCGAGCGCGACCGCCGCCAGGGCGCTCATGTGCCGAGGAGCGCTGATGGACGCCGGCATCGGTGCCTGCGCGTTCCGCATCACCGACTTCGCGGCGGCAAAGCCGCCCGGACCGCGGCGCTTCTTGTCCTCGGCGCGGAAGGCACCACCCGACGCCTCCTCCTCGTCCATCACCTTCGGTTCCGGCATCGGCTCCGATGCTGCCGGAGGCGCGGGCGCCGCCGCAGCCGCAGGGGCTTCGGCGAGCGACGTCTCGCCCGTTGGTACGGTGGCAATGACTTCACCGTTGTCGTTCACGACCGGGCGCTCCGGAATGACGGGGGTTCCGAGCGTCGACTGAAACGCGATCGGAGCGCCCGCGACGAGCACGAGGTCGACGTTCTTCCACGCCTCGCCGGAAAGGTTCTGTACGATGCCCCAGGTTTGCAGGTCCGCATGGTTCGCGTCGCCGACGACGACGCGATACGACGGCCTCCAGACCGGCGTTTCTGCGACGTAGCCGATCGACAGATCGTGGGCGCCGCCGTCGAGCGAGAGCACCACATCTTTGAGCGCGTTCGGGGACGGCGCCTTGGGCGGCTGGGGCCAGGGCTTCAGCATGCTCTGTTCGTCGGGCGAGGGCGGCGCAGGCGGCTCGTTCGCGTCATCCTTGACGTCGATGGGAAAGGACGCGCTCTTCACGGAGCCCCCGCCCCGCTCGACGATCGCGAGCGTGGCGAGAAAATCGCCCACCATGCGTCCGCGCATCCTGAACTCGACGGTGTCGCCGTCGACCCGGCCCGCGCGTTCGAAGTAACCCACGCCGTTCCGGTACACGACGACGCGCTCGAGCGGCAGATCCGAGGATACGTTCGGTCCGCGCGCGCACCCGAGGGTCCCTCCGAGAGCTGCGGCGAGCGAGAGAACGTGCGCGAGAGGCTGCGAAGCGGAGCGGTGACCACGGCGCGACGACGGACGCATGGAGCTCACGATGACAGTCTTCCGGTCTTCCTTCTACAACGTTCGACCGACCGAAGGCGCTCCGTGATACGTTGGCAGCTTACCGTGAGTGCCTCCCCGCCGGCGAAGCCGCCCCCTCTCAAGCGTCAGCCTCCTCCTCCGCCGAAGCGTGACGGCGCGGCGAGCTCGTCGGACGCGGCGCGCGAGCCCATGACCCAGGGCGACAAGGATTCGATCGCGATCCGCGCCCTCGGGCTCCTGAACGAGCAGGTACAGGCGCGCATCGTTCATTACAAGGGCGACATGGAGACGAGCCCTGAGCTCGACGCCATCACGGCGCAGGTCGTCGCCCAGCTCAAGGAAATGCAGGCCGCCCTCGGCCACACGACGGGGGCCGAGGAGCCCGCGGCGGAAAAGGAAGCCAAGCAGATCGCCACCCTGACGCATCTTCTCGGGCGTGTCTGCGTGGAGGGCAACCTGATCACACAGAACTTGAAGCCCATCGGTCGGCGCGTGGCGAAGCTCTTCTTCGAGAGCGAGCTTCACGAAAAGACCAAGGGGGACAAAGAGAAGACCATCTACCACGCGGAGCAGGGCGTCTATTACGTCCTTCAGAGGTACAAGAACCGCATCCGGACGGAGCTCGAGGGCTTCGAGTACGTGACCCCGGAGACGAAGGCGACGACGCTGGAGCTCCTGACGAAGGTCGAGCGCGATCTCCAGGTCGCGTTTCTGTCGAGGCGTTCGCCCGAGCTGAATCGCGTGATGAACATCTTCACGACCGTCTTGATGGACTTCTTCCAGAAGTTCCTGCCGACTCGGCTCGAGCAAATGGCCAGGGTCACCATCCGCAACTCCCGAACCGCGCAGCAATCGAACAGCGTCAGCTACAAGATCTTGCCCGAGGGGTTTCAGGCTTTCCGCGAGGAATGGGAGCGTCTTCTCATCCAGCAGATGGTCAACTTCTGCGGAGACGAGCTGGTGGACAAGCTCGGCGAGAGCCATGAAGAGGTCCGCGAAGAGACCGTCAAGTTCTTCACCGATCCGCACGTGTACAGCGAAACCTGCGAAGTCACCTGCGACGCACTCTACGATTTTCTGTGCCTCGAGGGCTTCCTGGACTTGCCGGTGGACTGGCGGGTCAAGATCAGCCGGGACGACGTCAGCTAGTCTACGGCCAGCCCTCCTTGTGCTTCGGTGTGGCCGCGAATAGGGTGGCCGGGATGAGGCTCACTGAATGTGACAACCGCGCTGGTCATCGCGCGTGGCGGTCGGAGTTCGTATTTCCGGGGCTGGTCGCCCTCGCATTCGCCCTGGCCATTTCAATCAGGATCGCCGGCATCGGGGCCACGCTGCCGATGGTCACTCACCCCGACGAGCCGAGGAACGAGAAAGTCGTGTTGCGGCTCGCGGAGCACCCGCTGAAGAGTCCACGGTTTTTCCTTTATCCCTCGGTCTTTTTCTACATAGAGGCGACGGTGGCTCGCGCGTACGAGGGCGTAACCGGCTCTCCAATCGAGCCCGCGCAGATCCTCAGCAGCGGCGATGCCCGGGTGAGGTCCCCGGGATTCTGGGTCATCGCTCGCGCGACCACGGTGATCTTCGGCGCGGGAATCGTCGCGATGGCCGTGTGGCTCGGCGCATGGCTCAGCGGTTCGCTCGCGACGGCCTCCGTCGTGGGCCTGTGGACCGCAACATCGCCCCTCGCTGTCGAGGACAGCCGGTACATCACTCCGGATACCTACGCTGCCTTTTTCACGATGGCCGCCATTCTGGGGGCGTGCAAAATCGCAGCCGGTAACGCGAGCTGGAAGTGCTACGCGATGACCGGGGCACTCGTAGGCCTGGCGGGCGGGAGCAAATACAACGTCGCGGTCGTGGCGCTTTCCGTGGTCGTCGCACACCTGTTTCGTACCGGCCGGAGCGGGTTGCTCGATGGACGCATCTGGCTAGCCGGTGGGTGCGCCGTTGCCACGTTCATCGCGACGACGCCGTTTGCGCTCTTCGACTATGCGCACTTCCGGCAAGATCTGACGTTCGAGGCCGAACATTACAAGAACGGACACCCTGGCGCCGAGGGCATGTCTCTCTGGTTCAACGTCGTGAGCCTGTGGAACTCCGAGGGGCTGCGCCTGATCTTCGTGCCCGCGGCGGCCCTGGTGAGCGAACGAAGGTCGAGAGTTGGCGTACTGACGATTGCCACGTTCGCCGCCTGCTATTTCGGGATGCTGTCGTCGTTCGAGGTTCACTTCATCCGAAACCTCGTCCCGCTCATCGGTCCCGTGCTCGTGATCGCGGGGATCGGGCTCGGGGCGGCCTGTGAGCGCGTCTTTCGACGCTACCGCCCGCGCTCGGCCGCGTGGGCGCTTTCGGGGATGGCAGTGCTCCTCAGCGTCCGGCCTGCGCTGTCGGCCGTGAACACCATCCGTTCGCGCCAGATCTATCCAAACGCCACCGTTTCAGCCTTCATCGCCCAACGGTTTCCTCGGGGCAGCCACATAGCGGTCGAGCCGTACGGACCGTGGGTCGATCCGGTTCGATTCCAGGTGATGGGGATCGGCCCGTACGCCGACACCTCCATGAGCGCTCTGGAACACTCCCATACTCGATACCTCGTGCTCGCCGAAGGATCGTTCGGCCGGTACTACGCCCAGCGCCGTCGCTACGCGAGGGCGGTCGCCAAGTACGAAGTCCTCTTTCACCGGTATTGCGAGCTGGCGCGCTTCGATGAAGTCGCAGGAAACGAGATCCGCATCCTGGATCTCTCGTGTATCGCGCCCAGGGCGCGCCGTGAGGGGGCCAGAAGGTGAGATAAGGGTGGGCGCGCCCCGGAATTCCTGAGAGCCAGGTGATCGAGCCGCGGCGTCGTCATTCGTCGTCCCCGAGCGTGCGCTCGATGATCATCGCGAGAGCGGTGACGAACGCTGGGTCGTCGCCGAGCGCCGGAACACGCGAGAAGCCGATGCCGAGCCTGGATGCGTGCGCCGCGGCTTCCACGTCGAGGTCGTAAAGCGTCTCCACGTGGTCTGCGACGAACCCGACCGGCGCCACCACGAGGTGCTGCTTGCCGCCACGCGCGGCATCCTCGATGACCTCCGCGAGTGTGGGGCCGAGCCATTCGTCTCCGCCTTCGCCCTGGCTTTGATAAGCAATCCGCCCGTTCCGTCCGACTGCTTCCAGGATTTTTCGTGCCGCGTCTTCGAATTGTTGCTGGTACGGATCACCCCCGGCAATAACGCGAGTGGGCAAACTGTGAGCGGTGAGGACGAGCTCCGTGTCGAGCTCCGGTTTCCCATCGAGGACCGCCGCGATCTTCGCCGCGTGAAGTTCGATGAGGTTCGCCTCCCCACCGTAGGGTGAGACCGGCACGAGCGCTGGCGACTCGTCCGCTCGTACATCGAGTCCCCGGAGCGCCGCTTCGACTACACCCACGTACACGTGCACGCTGAATGGCGCGAGCGGCAAGACGACTACTTCCTCGAACGACGCCGTCAGGAGCTCTTTCAGCACCTCGCCGACGAGCGGCGCCCAGAACCGCATCGCAACGTATGCGCGAAATCCTAGCCGTTCTGCGAGAGCTCGGCCCAGTGACTGGGTCACGTCGAGCAACGGAGAGCGGCCAATTTCGCGATATCGCCGCTCGATCTCCATGACGAGCGCCGGGGACGCAGGACGTCCGCGACGGATGCGGGCGAGGAACTCCGGCACATCGCGCGGGTCGGCGATCGTGCCGTGACCCACGAGCAGGAGGGCACGCTTCGGGGCCATCGGCGGTACCCTTTTACCTCAGGAGCCTCACTCGCGCCCACGCTGCTCGCTCCGCCCCCGAAACGCGAGGAGCGAAGGACCACGAGATCCGAAACCACGCGTCGCGAAGGATGGCGGACCCTGGTAGGCTGGTGATTCCGAGATGCGTGCGCGCCAGAGCCCCGTTGAGTCCCTGGTGCTCCTGCCGCAATTGGCGGATCCACTCGACCGTCGTGCGCGCTGGCGGCAAGCCGTGGCGGCACTCGGTCAAGAGCTCCGCGTCGATGGCCCGCCTGCCCTGGACGGCGTGGCGGGGGAAGATCTTCTCCGCGCGTCGCAGTGCGCGCTCGAAACCGGTCTCGTCGACGATCTCGATTGGATCGCGCCCGGCCCTGCTGCCGTGGCCCTCTACGAGCTCAGCACGGCGTTGCCGCCAGGGAAGGAACGCCGAGAGATCGGACGGCGAGTCTTCGGCCGTCTCTACGAAGGTGATGCGGCGACGTTCGCGGCCGTCGCGGCCAGGATGGCGCTCGGCCCGAGCAAACCGTTCGAGGCGGCAGCGGTCCGGGCGCGGATCGGACTCGTCTTCAGTCTGCCCGTCGGAAGCTCCGTCAATGCCGATCCGCTGGCCCTCGTTCTCCTGTCGCGTCGCGAGCTGTTCGAGCGGCTCGTCGCGAAGGGATCGACCGGGCCGCTTCCGTCGCGGCGCCTGGCAGCGCGGCTCTTCGAGCGCGCGGCGCGTGAGGCCGTTCGCCGGCATCATCAGGGCGATCCGACGCCGTCGGAGCTCCTGGTCGGCGGCGCGGCGCGCCCGAGCTTCGATCGGTTGCTCGCGGATCGCGAGCCACTGGTCTGGCGCCATGCGGCGGCAGCCCGCGGGATTCTTTCGCCCGTCGTCAGCGTGTTGCGTGACGACATGGATCTGGCCCTCGATCCGACCCTCACGCCGACCGAGTGGCGACGTGCGGCCGTCTCGCTCGTCGCGGGGATCTCGACGGACCTGTCGCTCGTGGCGCGCTGCGAGCGGCTCCTTTCGAGCGAGATCGCGACGCGCGATCCGGGCCTCGTCGCGACAATGGTGTGGGGTCTGCCCGCGGTCATCGACGCCGAGCCCGAGACGGCGACGGAGTTCCTGGACCGTCTGAGCTTTTCCCCGCGCCTCGACATCGCGGAGGCGATCTCCACGCTTCTCTGCGACGTCGCGAATCCGGATTTCGGACGTGACGCGGCCGAACGCGTGCGGAGCCAGCTCCAGGGAGCCGCCGTGGCGGACCCGACCATGCACGCAATCTTCGAAGATACGCTTCGAGGGCTCGATCCCGGTCGGAGGCTCGGCGGGGTCGACACGGCCGTGAAACGTGCACTCGCCGCCTACGAGCTGACCGGCGCTCGCGCCGCCTACGAGCTTGCCGTGGATGCCATCGCCCGCGCCGACGCGACCATGGACGCGCTCGAGGCTCTGGGTGGTCATGGCGACCTCGCCGACCTGCTCGGTCCCCTGGGCGATCTCGACTCGAGCGCCATCGAGCAATCGCGCTTGCACGATCTCCTGCTTCTTGGGCGGAGCCCGGGCGACACGAGCACGGCCGTGCCCGAGATGGAGCGTCTCCACGATCGGCTCGGCAAGTGGGTGCTCGATCGCGAAGAGGCGTCCGTGGAGGGGGAGTACTCCCGCGGCGAGGTCATTGCACGTCAACGCGCGCTCCGAACGCTCTTGCATCTCGTCGATCTCGATACCTCCGCTCGCACCGAGCTCGATTCCGAAGTGGCGCGCGCGCGACTTCGGCGGACCATCCAGGTGCTCCTCGGGTGTCTCTCCGCTCGCCCCGACGCCTCGCTCCACCGGATCGTGTGTGCGGCGCTGGCGCGCGGGCTCGACGCTGCTGCGCGCGAGGGCCTGGCGGATCCGGCCGACCTCCTGCTCGTCGTTCTCAGCAGCATCGCCGACGCCCACTCGATCCAGGCCATGATGGAGGCCTCGACTCATCCCGACGTTCGCGACGTGCTTCGCGCCTACGTCGAGTTCCTGATCATCGGCGGGCGCGAAGGTACGAATTCCGCGTTCGATCTATCGCCTGAAGCGATCGAGGCGACGAACCGCGCGGACGAGTTGCCGGATGCGGAGGCCTTCGTCCAGCTCAGCCGAGGCATCGGCGCGAACGGTTCGCATCGGGGCGAGGCGCTTCGCCAGGTCATCCTCCGACTCGGTCGCGCGCTCGAGGCCGTGGTCACGGCACGCGGTCTTTCGGAGCTGGTCGAACCTCCGAGCGGTGAAGGTTATCCCCTCGGCGACGTCGAACAAAACGCGGATTCTCTCCGCCATATGGTCACCGGCGCGCGTCGGAGGCTCCTCGACGAGGATCCTGCGTTCGCCGGTATCCAGGTCGTAGCGGACGTTCCGCGGCTGACGGCGCTCATCGAACGCGCGGTGACGGGCGTCCCGCCGAATCGCGCACAGCTGTCGATGGCCGTGAGCGAGCTCGTCGCGGACCTGCCGACGGCACTCGCGGCATCACTCTCGCGGGTGCTCGGACGTGTCGCGTCGCTGCCGGTCGCACCCCTGGTCGAGGTCGGAGTCATTCCGCTCAGGGCGCGGCGCGCCGAGCTGCCGGATTGGCTCTTGCCGCGCCGTACCATCGGCTCGTTCTTCGTCGTGCGCGCGCTCGGAGCAGGCGGCGTGAGCTCGGTGTTCGTCGCTCGGCGGCTCGAGGAACGGAAGACCGCCAATGCCGAACTCTACGCTCTCAAGGTTCCCCACTACGATCCGAGCACGGCGAGGAGTCTCTCCGAACAGGAATTCATGCAGCTCTTCCGCGAGGAGGCCGGCGCGCTTCTGTCGCTGCCGCAGCATCCCCACCTCGCGCGCTTCGTCACGTTCGACCTTGCGGCGCGGCCGAAGCCCATCCTCGTCATGGAACTCATTCGAGGGTTCGCCCTCGATCGCCTGATACGGAACCGTTCCCTCTCTGCCGCGCAGGCGTTCGGACACCTGGACGGGATCCTCGCCGGGCTCCAGGCCATGCACAGCGTCGGCGTCGGCCACCTCGACGTGAAGCCCTCCAATGTGATCTTGCGCGATGAAGGCACGGCCGTCCTCGTGGACTTCGGTCTGAGCGGTAGGCATTTGCGACCCGGTTGCGGCACCCTGGAATATTGCTCGCCCGAGATCCTGGGCATCGAGCCACCGAGTCCCGCGACGCCGGCCGCGGCCGACATGTACGCGTTCGCATGTACGGCCTTCGAGGTCATCACGGGCAGCTTGCTGTTCGATGCGGACGACGAGATGGCGCTCATGAACCAGCACCTGACACACGACGGCTGGCCACCCCGGCTGACGCACCTCGCGAGCACCCCCGAGTACGCGAATCTTTCGGTCGTGCTCGCAGCATGCTTGCGGCGTGATCCCGGAGCACGACCGACAGCGGCCGACGTACGGAACGCGATGACGGGTGCCACGCAGTGGCTTCACGACGAAGAATGGCCTCTCCGGGGCGAGGCCATCACGGGTCTCACGGGGTGAAGTCGTTCTGCGTCGGCGTCGCCCTGGTCGCATCCTCGGCGGTCCTGTCCTGCGATCGGGCATCGACGCACGAGATCACCGTCGTGGACGGGGCGAGCATCGCCCACTTCGAGGTGAAAAGCGCGTTTGCAGAATACATCGAGGTCGCGGGGGTCCGGGATCAGCTCACCCTCACTCTCTCGAGCTACCCGTTGTCTTGCGAGCGCTGGGTCGCCCCGCACGAAGGCGACTCCGCGCTGACGATCGTCATCGTTTCGCCTCCGGGGTCGGCGCCATCGGTGGGCACGTACCCTTGGTCCGGAATACCCGCGGCGGATCAGCCACTCAAGGAGCCCTATGCGTTGCCGAAGGCGCAGTTCGGCGATCGCTCGCGGCTGTTCGAACCGGGGGGGTCCGTCCGCCTGACCGCGCTTCGCCTCGAGTCACACGGCACGATTGCCGGCACCGTCGCCTTCGAGTTCCCAGGGACGGCCGAAAGCCCCGCGACGCGCATCGACGGCAGCTTCGACGCGAAGGTGTGCCGGCTCTCTCTGGCGGCGCGCTGACACGTTCCGGCCACGATTCGGAGACGACCGCGCCACGTGAATCGGCGAGACTCCGTCCGGTGTACGACTACGACTTACTGGTGATCGGGTGCGGTCCAGGCGGACAGAAGGCCGCGATCGCGGCGTCGAAGCTCGGCAGGCGAGCCGCGGTGGTCGAACGCGCCGAGACTGTCGGGGGAGCGTGCGTCAACACCGGGACGATCCCGTCGAAGACGTTGCGCGAAACCGTGCTCTATTTGACCGGCCTCAGCCAGCGTGAGCTCTACGGTCAGAGCTATCGCGTCAAGGACGAGATCACGATGGATGATCTTTCCAGGCGCACCCGCCACGTGGTGTCGCGCGAGCTTCAAGTCGTTCAAGATCAGCTCGCTCGAAATCACGTCAAGCTCCTCCATGGAACCGCGCGGTTTCTGGACCCCAACACGATTGGCGTCGAGCAGCCTACGGGCGCCATCCGGGTCACCTCGGATCGTATCGTCATCGCGACCGGGACGCGCCCGGCGCGACCCAGCAACGTCGCCTTCGACGGCGCCCACATCGTCGATTCGGATGGCATTCTTTGCATCGACCGGATCCCGGGGTCGCTGGTGGTCGTGGGCGCGGGTGTGATCGGCGTCGAGTACGCGTCGATCTTCGCGGCTCTTGGCTGCAAGGTGACGGTCGTCGAGCGGCGGGACCGAATGCTCGAGTTCTGTGACGAAGAAATCGTGCAGGCGCTCACGTATCACCTGCGCGAGCTCGCGGTGACGTTTCGCTTTCGCGAAACCGTCTCCGCCGTCGAGATTCACGAGGGGCGGTCGCTCACGATCCTCGGCAGCGGCAAGACGATCCCGGCCGACGCCGTCCTGTACTCCGCCGGACGTGTCGGTGCTACCGACGGTCTCGGCCTCGAGAGCATCGGCCTCCGAGTGGACGACCGCAAACGGATCACCGTAGATGCACACTACCGGACGTCCGTCCCGAACGTGTACGCCGTCGGCGACGTCATCGGCTTTCCGGCGCTCGCTTCGACGTCGATGGAGCAAGGTCGCCTCGCGGCCTATCACGCATTCGGCGAAGCGACTCCGGCCCTCGGGGCATCGATGCCGATCGGGATCTACACGATCCCCGAGATCAGCTATGTCGGGAAGACGGAGGCGGAACTCACGGACGCGTCCATCCCGTACGAGGTCGGGCTGTCGCGCTTCCGGGAGCTCGCGCGGGGTCAGATCGCTGGAGACTCGTACGGCATGCTGAAGCTCCTCGTCTCGCCGGACGATCGGCGCTTGCTCGGAGTTCATCTCTTCGGCACGGATGCAACCGGGAGCGTCCACATCGGTCAGGCCGTCATGGGATGCGGCGGCTCGGTCGACTATCTCGTCAATGCTGTCTTCAACTATCCGACTCTCGCGGAGGCGTACAAGGTGGCGGCCCTCGACGTCACGAACAAGCTTCGCGCGATTCAGGCGGTTCGGCATGCCCCCGAGGCGACACTCGTGGAGGCCGAATGAGGGGATCGCTGGGCGGCGGTCCCCAACGTGGTTGCCGGGCGGACGACGGTCGTTTAGAAGGCCTTCGTCTTGCCTTTTTCGATTGTCCCGGACGCGAGTCTCGTCAGCCGCGCTTGGTTCGTGTTGCTGGCCGCTGCGGGGACGATGGGCTGTTCGAACAGCTCGTCGAGCAATGCGATCTATTCGTGCCCGGGAGGAGGGACCTCGTGCTTCGCGATCGAGCAGATCGTTTCTGCGGGCGGGACTCCCTGGACACCCGCGAGCGGCCGGTGCGTCGAGGTCGGGGACGATCCGATGCACACGCTCGCCATCGTCCTGCGAACGGATGCCAACGGCGAGATCTCCGTCGGCACGGCGGGCGCCCCTGATTGGGCGCTGGAGCCTCCGCTCGAATGCGTCGGGACGCCGCAGTGCGGGTACGTTTCCCTCACCGTGGACACGTGCAGCGGGGGAGCGGCCACGACTGCAAACTGCATCTCCGTGCCCGCCGAGCGCCGCGCGTTCTTTTCACCCAGCGCAACCATTTCCCTGTCGACGTCGGCGCTCCCGACTCCGCTGGGCCTCCATCGATTCCAGGTCGAACTTCGCGATTCGGACGGCACCGTGCCGACGACTCCGAGCGGCCAGGAGTTCGCCGAAGAGGTCATCGTGGATCTCGAACCCAATTGCGAACCGGTCACCGACGGCGGCGCGCCTGACGCTGGCGTCGCAGACGCATCTCCGATCGACGCCGCAGTCCCCGACGCGGCGTCGGTGAGCGACGCGGCCGCGGACGCCGCGCGTCGTGATGGCGCAACGTCCTCGAATGACGCGGCGACCGCGCTCCGGGACGCCGGCTCCGATGCCTCGCGACCCAGAGACGCGGGACCGGACGGCGGCAAAGACGCCGGGCGCTAGCCGGATCGAATCTCCGAGCGCGAGTTGTGTCCACTCCTCACGGGTGGATGAAGACGATCGTGCCGTGCACGGCGTCGAAGGCGCCGTGCCAGCCGTCAGGGACGACGGGATCCGTCCAGTAGAAGATCCGGCGCGCATCCTCGGGGGCGAGGTTGATGCAGCCGTGGCTCTTGGGGATGCCGAACTTGTCGTGCCAGTAGGCGCCGTGGAGGGCGTGGCCGTCGTCGTCGAAGTATTCGACGTAGGGAACGTCGCGGAGTTCGTAGGTTTCACCGACTTCATCCGAGCTCATCGTGGTCGCCACGTGCTTCGCGTGAATCCGGAAGATGCCCCGCCGCGTCGCGGTGGTGGTCTTCGGATCTTCGAGGCCGGCTTCGCCGCTGGAGATGAGCGTGGCATAGACGGGGCGCGTGCCGTCGTAGAGCACGAGGGTCTGCTTGGTGATGTTGACGTCGATCCAGCGCTCGCCCTTCGCGGCCCACCCGGGCACATGCCGAACCGGGTCGAGTCGCGACGCGTCGCGGTCGCTGAGCCAAGGCCCATCCTTGGTTTCGTAGTGGAGCACGCCGTGGAAGAATTGCTGACGTCCGGTGAGCGGTACGGCTTCACGATAAGGAGCGAGGTCGCCTTCGGCGACGTGGTTACCGGCGTGCTCGTAGACGACGTACCTCGTGCCGGGCTCGCGCACGAGTGCGATGGGAAATTCGATGCCCTTCCCTATCTCCACGCCGTGAAACTCGGATCCCTGGATCGGCCGTAGGCGATCCGTCGGCAAGATCTCGAGCTCCGGCGTCAACCCGTAACGTCGCCCTTGCCAGAGAAACGTGTCGGTCAAGGAAAAGCCGATCTTCGCCCGCGTGTGACCGATGACGAGCTGGTCGGGGTCACGCGGCTTCTTGGTGACGTCGGGCGCGGTCCCGCCGTGCAGGAGGAATGCAGGGACGCCTTCGGTGCGACGCTCGCGCCAGTCGGCGGCCGCGTCCGGCGGATCGCCTGGATGTCCGAGCCAGACGAACTGCGCGTAGCCGGCGCCGACCTGGCCCTTTGCGGTCAGCCAGCGCTGCATGCGCTGGTCGATCTTCGGTTCCGAGTGCGCCAGTTCCTCGGTGGTGGGCAAACGCGCGTACACAGGGCCGGGCTTCCGTACCGTGCCGTAGATATACGGCAGCTTGCGCCCCTCGTTCGGTGGTCGTGATGCGAGCGCGGCAACGACGGGATCGTTGGGGTCCAGTGTCGCGGTGACGCCGACGCACATGAAGCCACGCGGCTGTACGGCGCGAAAGCCGTCGGGGCATCCGACGGTGGTGACGACGGCGCCGTCCGAAATCGCGAATTCACCGGCTCGCAAGTAGCCGATTCGCGGCGAGTCTTCCGACGGGCGCTCGTAGACGAAAGACTGAACCGACCGTGAATAGATTCGCGTCCCGGCCGGGAACGACAGCGCGCGAGAAGCGCCCGACAAGGTCACGAGTGGCGGCGGGGCGAGACGAGTGTCGGACCTGGGCATCTCGAGGAGCGCCGCTGCTCCACCCGAGGAGCCCGCCACCGCCTTCGCGAGACTCGGGGCGGCGGCGGTAGAATGACACCCGGCGGCGCTGAGCAGGGCCGCGGCTCCCATAGCCGTGTGGGTATGACGGCAGGTGACGACCATTGCGGGCGCCACGTTCACCCGATCGCACCCGTTTCCCCAAGAAAACGGCGACCGAATACTCCTGATAAAAAAAGGAGGCAGCAGCCCGGGCGGAGGGGGGGGACACCTCGGGCTGCTGCCGCGTGGATGACGCAGAGCAGTAATCGTGCCGACACCGTGGTGTAATAATTACGGCGGCTTGTCGCGGAGCGTCATTCCCGGCATTTCAAAATGAAATGTCCACGGTTTCAACTCCGCGAACATGGGCACCGTTTGCCATCGAAAACCTCCCGTTGCGCCCGTGGGTTGCCAGATCCGCGTGACGAAACTCCGGCCGGCCCCCACGCGGCATCCGAGGTTTCGGCATTCCGCGTCATGAAAAGAGGCTCTACGTTTCGTCTCGGCGGCAAGCACGGATGCGGCTCGTAAGGACCCAGACTGACCTGCTCGAATTTCGCGGCCGCGATGGCCTCGGCGCCCCGGCGCTCGTCGGCGGGGCATTACTCGTCGGTCCCGCATCCATCGCACTGTTCGCGGATGCGCCGCTGACCTCAGTCCGCATTCTCATGGTGCTGGTGCTCGCACTCCTGGCGCTCGGGCTTCTACGGCTTGGGTGGGCACGGCGTCATCGCGTTCGGATATCCGTGAAGGATCGGACGATCCAGGTCGACGGCGGTTTACCCTCGGGTCTGGGCGACGATCCAGTGCTCCGCCTGGTCGCGGCGCCTTCGATCCATGCGACGGGCCCTTCGCGATATGGCGTTTGCCTGGAGCGTCCCGGGAACGAACCCGTACTGGTGCTGGCATCGAGCGACCCGGCGCGCGCGCTCGATGACGCGTCTGTGGTGCGGAGGGTGCTCGCGGTTCCCGTATCGACGGGTTGGGGCTTGCCCGCCACGGCGCCGCCGTGGGTGGACGTCAGGAGGAACGTGCCGTCGGAAAACGAGGCGCCGCCGAACCCGGGCCATTCGACGGAGCCGCCCTCGCCGCGCCGCATCGCAACCATGCTGTTGGTCGGAAGCGCAGTCGTGGGGTTGCTATTGGCGAACGAGTTTTCCACTCGCATCGCGCTCGGCGACACCGCGTCGCGAATGAGCATTATTCTTCCAGTGCTCGCCACCGGTATGTTGCTCCTTGTCGCAGCTGGGTTCGGAACGAGCGAGATTCGCGTTCGGGCGCGCGACGATCTGAGCTGCGAGCGTCGGATCTGGGGCGTGCGGTACGCGCGTCGATCGATCCCATTTAGGGCCATCCATCGAGCGTATTTCGTGACGCCTTCGCAGGCACCGCCGAGCCACATCTTGCTCGACACGGACGACGGAGCGGTTGCTTTCCCCTGCGACCCCTCCACGGTGGCAAGCGTGCTCACGCGGGTCGAAGGGCGGATGACTCAGGGCGGCGGTCCGGAGATCTCGATCGTGCCGCCGACGCACTCACGTTCGTAGACGAGCGGCGGGCCCGTGTCGGGCACGATCTCGATACGGAGCGGCAACCCGACCTTGCACGAAGTGTCCCCGAGGAACGGCGTGTGCCCGACCAGGCGCCCGTTGACGTAGACTTCCGAGCGGGGGCTGCCGGCCGTCACGCCCAGCGTCATGCGATGGGGGCGACCGGCGTTGGGGAGCGGCATGGGCGCAGCCGGCGGAGTCGTCAGGCGCACGCCGGGTCTCGGGCTGGATTGCGATGGGACGCTCACCGCCGCGTGGGGGACCGGCTTCGTCGAGAAATTTGCGTCGCTGACGCCCCAGGCGCGGTCGAAACTGGCGAGCGCGAATCGCGTCGACACCGCCGTGACCAGGAGCGCCGCGATGAACTGCGAAACGATCGCGGCGCGCTGAACGTACCAGCGAAGCGAGCGCGTCGCTGGAGGCGGGCTCGAGAGTGTCATCCCGCCACCCGCAGAGCTTCCGTGAGCGATGTCTCCCCGTCGCGGGCCCGCTTCAAGCCGTCGATCAAAAGCGGGGTCATTCCCTGCGCGACGGCGATGTCGAATATCTCGTTCGTCGGTCGCCGCTCGTTCACCGCGGCGCGGAGAGTGGCATCGAGGACGAGCAGTTCCGCAATCGGGCGCCTGCCGGTGAAGCCCAGGCCTTCGCAATAATCGCAGCCCACGGGCTCGTAGTACGGGCCGGCGGGCAGCACAATCCCGTGGCGCTCGAACCGCGCGATGATGAGTGGCTCCGGCTCGGCGACGCGGCGGCAGTTGATGCAGAGCGTCCGGACGAGCCGCTGCGACAGGCAACCGATGGTCGCGCTCGCGATGATGAAGGGTTCCACGTTCATGTCGATGATGCGGGCAAAGGGCCCCGCGGCACTGTCCCCATGAACGGTCGTGAGGATGAGATGGCCGGTCAATCCCGCCTGCATGGCGATATCCGCCGTCTCGTGATCGCGGATCTCACCGACCATGAGCACGTTGGGATCCTGCCGCAGCACGCTTCGCAGCGTCGCCGCGAACGTCATGCCCGCCTTGGGATGCATCTGGGTCTGCGTTGCAAACGGAAGCTCGAGCTCGATCGGATCTTCGAGGGTCACGAGCGACGTCGTGCTCCCCCTGGACCCGGCGATGAACTGCATCGCGCCGTAAAGCGTCGTCGTCTTGCCGCTGCCAACAGGGGCGGTGACGAAGAGCAGCCCCTGCGGTCGCGTCAGGACTTCCTTCAACCCCGTGAGAACCGAGTCCGAGAACCCGAGCGCATCGAGATCGGGCACCTTGAGCGCGCCGCGAACGAAGCGGAGCACGATGCGCTCGCCGGTTTCGGTTGGCAGAGTCGATGTGCGCGCTTCGACTAGGGCACCGTCGACGGTCATCATCAGGCGACCGTCCTGGGGAATTCCGCGTATGTAGGTGTCGAGCCGGGCGAGGACCTTCACGCGCGTGGTGAGGCGTGGCGCGAGCTCGAGCGGAACGTTCATGACTTCGTGCAGGGTACCGAGCACGCGGTACGTCAGTTTGTAGCCCTGAGGCGTCGGGGACATATGGATGTCGCTTGCCTCGACCGCGATCGCCCCGCGGACGAGCTCGTCGAAGGCGGCGATGATGTCCGGCTTCGGCCCGGCAAGGCAGCTCGCGACGCGAGATTTGACCTCACGGATGCGCTCGCGCACATTGACGCCCCCGAGCGCGCTGAACGCCCGACGCGAAGTCGCGCGACGGCGATTGACGATCGCGTCCGCCACGCCGAACACGACGGCGATCCCCACCGCGACGAACGCCGCGCGCGCCATCCATCCCCAGAGCCCGTACGAGAACGTGGCGTGAGCCACCGAAGCGATCGCGGCGAGCCTCCCGTCCAGCGTCGAATCCTCGGTCCAGAAGCCCGCGAGACACGCCCCCACCGCCGCCGCCGCGACGGCCAAGAACACCAATCGACTCAGTCCTCCTTGCATCGAGCGGCACCCCGAGGGGCTAGAGTCACGGAAGCTCGAAGATACACGACGGAGACTCGTACGCGCCAGAAGCGTTCAGCGACGGTGTTCGGTCGAATCCGATCCTGGAATGGCCGGCATGACCCGGGTAATCTCCCGTCATTGCCGGCTCTCGAGTGCCTCGGCGTCACGGCGGGCTACGCAACAAATCGGGGCCCGCCGCAAGTCGTCCTTTCGGGTGTCACTTTCGCAGTGATGGAGGGCTCCGCGGTCGTGGTGCTGGGCCGCTCGGGCAGCGGGAAGTCGACGTTGCTGCGGCTCTTCAACCGTCTCGAGGAGCCCGCGGCCGGTGAAATTCGCTTTCAGGGACGCCCCCTGGGCGACTACGACCCGCGCGTCCTTCGCCGTCGCGTGGCGCTCGTCGCTCAGGCGCCGGCCGTGTTCGACGGCACGGTGCGCGAAAACCTGACGACGCGTCCCAAGGGGTTGCCGCTTCCGGAGGAAGCGCGCCTCGTCGCGTCGCTCGACGACGTGGGGCTCTCCGCAGACTTCCTGGCGCGGCCGGCACGGGCCCTGTCGGTCGGCGAGAAGCAGCGCGTGTGCCTCGCGCGCGCCCTCGTGCCCGAGCCGGACGTCCTCCTGCTCGACGAACCCACGAGCGCGCTCGATCCCCGATCGCTCGGCGTCGTTGCGGAGCTGATCGTCACGGTCGCGACGCGTCGAAAGCTAGCGACGATCACCGCGACGCACCAACAAGAACTCGCCAGGAGGCTCGGCGGAGACGTCCTTCTTTTGGAAGGTGGGACCGCCACCACCGGGCCGTCGGCGGAAGCGGTGAGCGCTTTCTTCGCGGGCGCCTGATGCTGCACTCAATCCTGCCCATCCCGTGGACGAGGCTCGCGCTCGCGCCCCTCTCGCTGCTGTGCGTCCTCGGCCTCGGGTGGTACCTACGCTTGCGCATCTCCCGCACCGCGCTCGTCGCAGCGACGCGCGGCACGGTACAGCTCATCGCCGTAGGCTACTTTCTCGTCGCGCTCTTCTCCGCGACGACCTGGCCCCCGGTGTTCGCGACGTTCCTCGTCATGCTGGGCGTTGCGGCCCGCACGGGCGTGAGCCGGCTGCGCCGTCCCCTGCCCGGCATCGCGACGCTTGCCGGCGTATCGCTTGGGGCCGGGACGGGCCTCGGGATGGTGTTCATGGAGAGCGTGGTCCGGGCCACACCCTGGTACCAGCCCCAGTACGTCATTCCTTTCGCCGGCATGCTTCTCGGAAACGCGATGAACGGCGCATCCCTCGCGGGCGAACGATTTCAAGAAGATCTCCGAGCGCGGCAGCCGGAGGTCGAAGCGCGACTCGCGCTCGGATTCAGCGGTCCGGAGAGCGTGCACCCCCTTCTCTCACGCGCCCTTCGTGCGGCCATGATCCCCACCATGAACAGCTTCGCGGTGGCAGGTGTCGTGCAGCTACCCGGCATGATGACGGGTCAGATCCTTTCGGGCGTCGCTCCAATCACGGCGGTCGAGTATCAGATCCTAATCTTTTTCCTGCTCATGACTGGTACTGGCGTGAGCGCTTGGCTCTTCCTCTGTTTCGTGCGCGCGCGCTATCTCACGGGCGCCCATCAGCTTCGCTCGCAGCTGCTCGAATAAAATGTCCGACGCGACGCATACAGCCCCCGCGTGGTTCGTGCGCGGCGACCTGGACGGGTTCTTCGGACTCGCGCTCGACAATCTGGTGCAACTCCTGCTCGTGGACGGCCTCTGCCGGCACGTCCTCGGATTTCCGGAAGCGTTGCTCTACGGGCGAGTCCTCCCTGGCGTCGCGGTGTCGCTCGTCGTCGGGAATCTGTTCTACGCGCGTCAGGCGATGGTGGTTGCGCGACGGACGGGACGCCCGACATGCGCACTGCCGTACGGGATCAACACCGTGTCGCTCTTCGCGCACGTGTTTCTCGTGATGCTGCCCGCGAAGCTGGCCGCGACCGCCGCGGGCAATCCGGACCCCGTGCGCGTCGCCTGGCAAGCCGGGCTCGCGGCGTGTTTCGGCTCGGGCGCCGTGGAACTCGCGGGTGCACTCTTCGCCGAGCGGCTGCGCCGCGCCGCGCCGCGGGCCGCGCTGCTCTCGACGCTGTCCGGCATCGCGCTCGGGTTCATCTCGCTCGGATTCTTGTTCCGGACGTTCGCACGGCCGATCGTGGGACTCGTCACGCTCGCGATCGTCATGTTGACGTACTTCGGGAAGCGGAAGTTTCGCCTTGGGTTGCCGGGTGGCTTCGTCGCGATCGTCGTGGGCACCGCGCTCGCTTGGGTCACCGGCATCGCGCCGCCGAGCGGCGGTCCGCCGAGCACTTCCGTCCACTGGCATGGTCCGATCCCGGCCCTCGGCGACTTGCTGGCCGCGTTCGGCCACGGTGATGCGCTCCGATATCTCGGCGTCATCGTGCCCATGGGTCTCTTCAATCTCATCGGATCGCTTCAAAATATAGAATCCGCCGAAGCCTCCGGGGACAGCTTCGCGACGGCTCCGTCGCTCGTCGTGAACGGCCTCGGATCGATCGCGGCGAGCCTCTTTGGCTCCTGCTTTCCGACGACGATCTACATCGGGCACCCGGGGTGGAAGGCGATGGGCGCCGGAGCCGGCTATTCCGTCGCGAACGCAGCCTTCTTCACGCTCGTCGCGCTGACCGGCACGCTCGGCTTCATTGCCTGGGCCGTTCCGATCGACGCCGGCATGGCCATCGTTCTTTACATCGGCATCGTCATCACGAGCCAGGCCTTCGAAGCGACGCCGCGCGCGCACGCGCCCGCAGTGGTCATGGGAATTCTCCCCGGCGTCGGCGCCTGGGGCGCCCTGATGGCGAAGGACGGCCTTCGCGCTGCCGGGCTCGGCACGCCCGGCGCACCGTTCACGGACACGCTGATCGCCGCCTTTGCGCGCACCGACACGTTCATTCACGGCGCGTTCGCCCTCGAGCAGGGCTTCATCTTCACCGCGATGATCCTGGCGTCCGCGACCGTCGCACTCATCGAACGCTCATTCATCCAGGCGGCGCTATGGTGCTGGGCCGGAGCGGGGCTCTCGGCGGTCGGCTTGATGCACAGCTATGCGTTCACGCCGGGAGATACCGTCGTTCACATCGCGCCCGCGTGGCCCTGGGCGGCTGGCTACGCGCTGGCCGGCGTGGTCTTCTTCACCGCACGCTTCACGACCGTCGGAGACTCCGGCGACGCGCATTGACGCGACAGGTCGTGTGCCTTTCGCGCTCGAGAGCGTCGTTTGCCCGTTTCAAGACGCCCCGAGCGCCAGTATCATGCGCGCCATGAGAGCTTCCTTGACGGTACTGGGGTTGTTGGCTTCTGCGACCTTGATTGCCTGTGGCTCGAGCAGCGACACTGGCAAGAACCAATCCGGCACGAACGGAACCGACGGAGGCGGAACCGACGCCGGCAACTACGTCGCGCCTACCGGGGCGCCCATCACCGGCGCGCAGGATAACGTGTGGACCTGGGTTCCCGTCGATGGCGCCGTCTGCCGTGACGGTTCACCCGCGGGTTTCGGCGTGAACATGAACTCCGCTTCGAAGAACCTGATGATTTACCTGCAGGGGGGCGGCGCCTGTTACAACGCCATCACCTGCTTCGCGAACCCGCCGAATTTCGACTCGTCGACGATCGCGTCGGCCGCCTCGGGCGGTGTCCTCGACCGAACCAACGCCGCGAACCCGGTCAAGGACTGGAACATGGTCTTCGTCCCCTTTTGCACGGGCGACGTCCACGGTGGCACCGCCACGAACGTGACCGTCCCCGGCGTCGCGGGCTTGCAGCAATTCGTCGGTTACACGAACATGGGGCTGTTTCTCGACCGGATCGTACCGACGTTCAAGAACGTCCAGCACGTTCTTCACACCGGGATGAGCGCAGGAGGCTTCGGTTCGGGCCTGACGATTCAGCTCGTCGCGGACAAGTTCCCCCCGGGGACGAACATCACCTTCATCGATGACTCGGGTCCGCCGATGAGCAGCACCTACTTACCCTCCTGCCTGCAGGGGTCGTGGCGAACCACATGGGGCTTCGATAACAGCTTCCTCAAGGACTGCGGGGCGGATTGTCCCGATCCGAATAACTTCGCCATCGATTGGTCGCTCCACCTTCTCAAGAAGTACCCCACCCAGAAGTCGGGCCTGATCGAGTCCATTGACGACAGTGTGATCACGCTGTTTTACGGCTGGGGCACGAACAACTGCGCCACGCCGGGCTCGGCCGTCGCGACGCCGGTGGACGCCGCGACCTTCAAGGCCGGCCTCCTCGACTTCCGCAGCGAGATCACGGCGAAGACCCAGAACTTCGGCACGTACTACCCGAACAGCACCCAGCACACCTGGACGCAAGGTGCGTCGTTCTATACGGAAGACGAGGGCGGAACGGCTCTCGTCGACTGGTACACGAACATCCTGAACGGCGGCACGCCGACTCAGGTCGGCGGCAATTAGCCCCAGCGCTCCGCTGGCGCGTGAGCTAGGGTCCGCGCCCCGCGCGTCGGGTTCGGACCATGGCCTTCCCGCTCGCCGTTGCTCTGATCGCTGTTTTCCTGGGCACATGGCTCGCGCTCTTTCGACCTGCGAGCCCTCGCGCGTTGACGGCGGTGCGGCGCGTGTCCGTCGCAGCCGCGCTGCTCGTCATCGCGACGCATCTGCTGCCGGAAGCGCTGCACGGCCTTGGAGCCCTCGCGCTGATCGGCTTCGCCGCGGGAGCCGCATTGCCCGCCATCCTGGCGCATGTCGGCAGACTGCTGACGCCGCACGGGCAAGTGGCATCGGTGGTGGCGCTGGAGATCAGCTACGCGGGTTTGGTGATACATCGCTTTGGCGACGGCTTATCGATGGGCGCTTATGCAACCGGCAAAGATGGCTTTCTACCGATCGCCGCGGTTGTCCTTGCGCTGGCGGCGCACATCGTGCCGGTGACGACCGTCATGCTTCTGGCCGTGGCGTCCCTGCGCGGCCGCCAAGCGGCTCTGGTTCACGGCTTCATTTTGGCTGCAGCGACCATGGCGGGCGTCGCGCTCGCCTTCGTCGCCATGGGCAACGAGCCTGCGCCGGCGGCAGCGTGGATCTCTGCCATTGTCGCCGGGCTCCTGCTCCACGTCGTCGCACATCCCGGCGGCGCCGCGCACGCGGAGCACGCCTCCCGACCCCCTTTGCGGCCTACTCCTCCTGACGCGGGGTGAAAATCGAGGTTCTTTCCCGCCCTTGTTCCGGGGAAGTGGTAGCATCTAGGGTCACGTGGGCCGCCCCGAAGACAGCTGGGAAGAGCAGACGACGATGGTGCACGACATACCCGTGCCGGCGTCAGTCCGACACCGCCCGAAGAAACCGTTCACGCTCGAACAGGTTGCGGGTCCCGGCGCGCCGGCGGAACACGTTCTGGGCCAAGACGAGGTCGTCATCGGACGATCGCTTCAGGCGACCATTTCCATCGACGACACCGGCATCTCACGCCAGCACCTGACGATTCGTAAATCGGGACCGGAATATGCTTTCACGGACCTGAACAGCGCCAATGGAGTCTATCTGAACAGCATCAAGACTCACGGGGCCGTTCTCCGAGAGGGCGACGTCATCCAGCTTGGTGAGACGATCTTCGTCTTTCACGAAGGCGCCTGATGACGGCCTTCGTCAAATTCTGGGGCACCCGCGGCTCCATTCCCACGCCCGGGCACAAGACGCGCCGCTATGGTGGCAACACCTCCTGCGTCGAGGTTCGAATCGGCGACACCCTCTTCGTCTGCGACGGCGGGACCGGTCTTCGCGAGCTCGGCGTCGATCTGCTCTCGCGAACCGACCGCCTCGTCGCGCATCTGTTCTTCAGTCACACGCACTGGGATCACATCCAGGGCTTCCCGTTCTTCGTCCCGGCTTACTCACCGTCCTCGACCTTGCACGTCTACGACGTGAATGAAGACGACGACCGTGTTCAGCGGCTCCTCCTCGGCCAGATGCAATCCGAATACTTCCCGGTGAGTTTCGGAGATCTCGGCGCGACGATCCGGTTCAGTCACCTCGGCAAGGGAGAGAAAACGATCGACGGCACCGTCGTCGGTCACCTCGAGCAGACGCATCCGGGGCGGAGCTTCGCGTTCACGTTCTCCAAGGACGGCAACAAGATCGTTTACGCGACCGACAGCGAGCTCGACAAGATCATCACGAATCGGGACGATACCGATCGTGACCCGGCCGCGCTCCGCAAGCTGCCCGACGACATCGTTCGGACCGTCGCGGACTCGGATCTATTGATCGCCGATGGCCAGTACACGGACGACGAGTACCCGAAGAAGGTCGGCTGGGGCCACGCGCGCGCCACGACCGCCGTCGATCTCGCAGTTCAGGCTCACGTCAAGCAGCTGGCCATCTATCATCACGACCCGATGCACACCGACGAGCTCCTCGATCAAACGATCGAGGTCTGCCGAAACCGCGTCGCAACCCACGGCTCGAATCTCGTCGTCCTCGGCGCGCGCGAAGGCCTGGAGCTCAAGATCTGAAAGTCCAGGCGACCGCGATCACCACTCGATGCGGTGCCCGTCACGAAAGAATCCCCCGGTCGGACCGTCGTCGGCGAGAAGCGCTGCCCAGGTGATGCTGCGTGCGCCCTGTTCGAGCGAGCGCGGCGCGCCCGGTCCGCCCATGTCCGTCCGCACCCACCCCGGACACGCCGCGTTGACCAGGATCCGCCGCGGCGCGAGTTCCGTCGCGACGATTCGTGTCAGCGCGTTCATCGCAGCCTTCGAGACTCGGTACGCCGACGTCGGCCACCCGCGCTCCGTGTGGCGCCCTTCCCGGACGTCATTCACGAACTCGTCGACGAGCGCGACGAGCTGCGCACGGGTGAGATCCGGGCTCAGGAACCTATCCTGCAGCTCCCGCGAAAATGCGCCCAGCGAGCCCATCCCGCTCGACACCATCACGACGCGCCCGCCACCGCGCAACGCCGGTGCGAGCACGTCCGTGACGCGCAACGCGCCCCCGAAATTCACCGCCGTCGTCCGTGCGGCCACGCTGACGTCGAAGCCGCGCATAGAGATGCCCGCGTTGTTCACCAGCACATCGAGCGGCTCGCCCCGCGCGGCTAGCCGCTCCGCGGTCGACACGACGCTCGCGTCATCCGCGACGTCGAGCTGTTCGAACGTAGCCTCGATGCCCTCCCGTCGTAGAAGAGCCACCGCGGCCCTCCCCTCCTCTTCTCCGCGGCTCGTTAGCACCAACCGCATCCCCGAGCGTCCGAGTTGCCGGCACGTCTCCAGTCCGAGCCCCCGGTTTGCTCCCGTCACCAAGGCCACGCGCGACATCACGTTCCGGATTATGCCTCGCTGGCGGCAGGGCCGCCCCTAGGCCGCCCGAGTTTCCGATTTCGGCCCAGCGAACGCGGTCGAAGCCCCAGGAGTCCCTCGTTTCTCTTGAATTGCGCCCCCCGGGTCGTGCTATTACCCCGCGGCTTGCCGCTTCGGGGCGGTAGTTAAGTTGGTTATAACGCCGGCCTGTCACGCCGGAGGCCGCGGGTTCGAGTCCCGTCCGCCCCGCAAAATATCACGAGCGAGATCAAGTACTTAGGACCGCGCGCCGAGACGCCGGTCGCCTTCACGAGAGACGCGATGTAGTACCGGCGTAGTAAGCCGCCGGGCCTGGTGCCGACGGTCTGACCGGAGGCATCGCGATGGGCACCGTCTACAACCGCGGGTCGAAGCACAGTCCGAAGTGGTGGATTGGCTACAAGGACCGCGACGGCGAGTGGAAGTACGGCCCCTCGAACCAGCCGACGAAGGAGCAGGCCCGCCGCTACCTCGTCCAGGTCGAGGGCAACGTCGCCGGGGACCGGGTAGGCATCGAGCCGGTCGGGACGGCGCTCCTCTGCGGATCCCTCCTGGACGACTGGAGCAAGGGCCTCACGAACCGGAACGCGGCCGACGACCGGTACCGCCTCGAGAATCACCTCCGGCCGGCGTTTGGCGACACGCGGATCCGAGACATCAGTCTCGGCACCATCATGGCTTGGCTCGAGGCCCAGCGGGACGGCACGGCCCCCCGCAAGGTGAAGAAGCCGAAGGCGACGAAGGTCGCGGCGGGATTCGCAGCCCCCAAGGCGAAGCCGAAGGAGCCCGCGCGACTCGCGGACGGGAGCATCCGGCACAACCTGAACCTACTCTCTCGGTTCCTCGGCTGGTGCGTCGAGCGCGGCCACGCGGAGCACAACCCGACGAGAGACATCCCGCAGGGCAAGCGCCCTGCTCAGGCCATCAAGAGGGACGTCCCGTGGCTCGACGACGACGAGAAGGTCGTCGAGCTCATGAAGGCGCTCCCCGAGCACATCGCGCTCATGTTCTACCTTGCAACCGGTGCGGCCTGCGTACGGGCGAGGTCGCGGGGCTCAAGATCTCCGACCTCGCCGATTCTCGCCAAGGGCACCATCCGCGTGCGGTACAGCTATGACGGCCCGCTGAAGGAGGACAAGCAGGGGGTCGGCAAAGTGAAGTGGGTCCCCGCGCCCGACGACGCGGAGACCGTGTTCGAGAAGCACATGGCCGCTCGGAAGGCTGCCAAAGCCGAGCCCGAGGACTTCCTGTTTGCATGCGCGAACCGGGAAGGCAGCTTCTACCGGAAAGAGTTCATCGAGAAGGCGTGGGAGGTCGCTACGGCGAAGTGCGGCGTCGAGCTGACCTGGTACGAGGCCACCCGTCACAGCTTCGTCAGTCGCACGCTGACCAACGGCGCGACGCTGGACGAGGTCAGCGCCGCCGTGGGGCACTCGTCGCCCATCGTGACCCGCCGCTACTACGACCACTTCGTCCGGAAAGAGTTCTCCGACAAGCTGCGCGCGGGGCTCGGATTCAACGCGAAGCCGAAGGCTAAGAAGCGCAAGGCGGGCTAGAATCACGGCATGGCCAACCTGAAATTCCCAGGCCCCTTGCAGCCTCGAACGCGCGTCGCGGGCCCTGCGCCGGTGACGTCGAACCCTCCGCCCATTGATCAGCAGTACGCAGGAGCAATGCGACAGAGCGACAAGGGAACCCTGGCCAACGTTCCCGAGCGGTCGCCGTACCCGGGCTCCGGCATGCCGGGCGAGCCTTGGGAGCCCCACGGCTCCGGCCTCTCCGCATCCGCCGCGACGGCTGACTCCCAGTGTGGTCGCTCGTTACTTCACCAATTCGTACCATTCATCGGCTGGGCCCGCGCAATCCACCTGCGCAAATCCCAACTGCAGCAGCTTCGTTCGATACTTTTTTACGAACCTGTGGAGACTGGTTCGCGAGCACGTATCGTCTTCAAGGACCAGTCCTTCGTTGTTGTTGCCGGCGGTGGAGATGCTCTGGAATGACCAACCTCCGTGGTCGGCCATGTACGCGTCGGCCTTGTCGGCGAAACGAACGCGTTCGCCGGCCGCAGCGGCTAGTTTCTCTTGCTCGGGATCGGGTTGCGGCTCGGCTGGTACGGCAGGCGCCAGCGCCTGCCCGAGGACCGCATTGAATCTCTGATCTTCCTCGACCTGCTTCTCCGCTGCGCGTTGCTCGTCTGCGGCTTCTCGCTGGGCATGTACTTCCTTTTGGCGCCGTTCCTCTTCTTGCCGCTCCTCCTTCGCCTGAGCGGCTCTATCTCGCGCTTCATCTGCAGCGAGCTTGCGTTCCGCCTCGTCCAGCGGGTCAACGGCGCGCTTGGTGCTGAAGGAAACCGTGCAGCCAGCCAAGCCACCGAGAACCGCGGCAGCGGCGAAAATCCACATTTACGTGCCGGAGGATCACGGCTCCGTCTCTTTCGCTGCGGAAACGAAGGAGGATGGGGGAACGTCCGCACCCACGTAGAAGAGTGTTGACCCTGCGGAAGACACGGAGACGCACGACGCTCCCGACTTAACGTAGTAGGTCGCGCCCACAAACGAGGCACCAATCTGGTAGATCGCCGCGCCCGGTACGCATGCGCCGGAGAGGAGGCGAGTCACGTACGTCGGCACAGACCCGCCGCACGCGCTCCCCACCGCGACGACCTCTTGCGTGCAGCCTGGGTCCGCGAAGGACGTCCCGGTGACATAGCCGCCCGAGCTACCAGGCAAACACCGCGTCACTCCGTCCTCAGCGACCCCGAATCCGCAGGCTTCGCCGCGTTGCGAATCGTACCAGCCCAGCCACTGTCGAGAGCCGTCGCTGCCGGCGAGGTATTGCGCTTTGAGACGCGTCCCGCTTGCGGTCTCGTCCGCTCGCGCATCCCTGATCGGGTGGAGGATTGCGTCGACGAATCCAGCCGCGTCGCGCGACGATCCGTCGCGTAAGGTCCCGCCGTTGCCGGCGCTGGCGTCGCGGGTGCCTCCAGCTGCCCCCGAGGCTCCGGCTCCGCCAGGTAAGCCCCCACCGCTGGTCGTTCCTCCTCGTGAAGCGTCCGTCCCCGTCGAGATCGACGCGAAGCCCGCGGTCTCAGCGCTCGCGCCTCCGTTTCCGAGGGTCGTCCTTCTAGGGGGGCCATCGGCGGCGGAGCTACATGCCGCGAGGATGACGTAGATGGTCGCACTTCCCGCGAGCAGTTTTCCGACTTCGAGTGGTCTCAGCATGGCGGTTCCCCTTCTTTGATGCGCGCCGCCGCTACGGCAGGGGCGCGACCCCCGAGCATGCACTGCTAGCAGTGTGTTTTCAATCGATCGCACGGCCATGAAGGGCCGCGATGGCACAGGCACGGGCGCGAAGGACGGATCGCGCTGCCAGTACGAGAGCGCCAGCGTTCCGAGAGTGGATGGGCCGGATCGCCGCTAATGTCCGTCGGTTACGGGACGTGAGAAGTTGGACGCAGGAGGAAGCGTCGGAAGCGTGCGGCCTGGGCTTCCAGCACTTCCAAACGATCGAGTCGGCGCGAAGCAATCTGACGATAACGACGTTGGCGCGCCTCTCGAAGGGGTTCGATGTCGATCCGCAAGAGCTCCTCGTCCCCGCACCACGTCCGAAGAAGCGGCGACCAGGCCGCCCGAGTTAGTAACCCAGTCCTCCGCCCTTGCCGGGCAACCCATGGTAGGATCTGCGAGACCGTGCTTCTTGAGCGCGGCCTGGTATGCGTCGCGGTCCTGTCGGACCTTCTCCGCCTGCTGGCGGCCGCGTTCCTGACCAGCCCTGAACTGCTCCTCCCTACGAGCCGCGTCGGGATCTGCAGGACCCGCGTGCAAGGGCTTCCGGCCCGGCGAGGCCGGCGGGGGAAGATGCGCGTCGAGCGTGCCGGTATCCCTGCTCGGCGCAACGGCGCTCGCCCCAATGCGGTGCAGCTCTTCCGCGATGACGTCGTAGATGGGAAAGCCGGCGAGCACCTTGCCCCGACGGACCCAGTCGGCGTGCTTGTTCGCGATCACGTTCGCGCCCTTGATGTAGTCCAGCTCGGAGACCTCGTTCCCGCGGCCCTTGGCCTCGACGGCGCGCTCGTACCAGAGGTCCTGACACACGACGAGGTGCGCCGCGATCTCCTCCTTCCGCGCCCGCCTGGCCTCGGCTTCGGTGACGGCGCGGACCTCCGCCGACAGCGCGGCGTTCTTGGCGACTCTGGCCGCGAGGCTCCCCGCCGGGGTGCCGGAGGGCAGCGTCCGCACGGTGCGGCCCACCTGCACGCGTTCTGATTTCTTACTCATGATCGATGTCTCCTATCGAACCTGAAAATCAAAACCTCTGATGATGCCCCCGCGCGGGCGCTGCTCACGCGCCCGGATGGCCTCCACCGCGACGAGCAGCGCCGCCATGCGGTCGCCGCAGTGCTCCTCGAACGAGAACGAGAGGATCTCTTGCGCGAGCCGTTTCATCTGCGGGTCGAGGCCGCCCGACTGCCGCAGCGACCAGCGCCCGCCCGAGAGCTC
>CAWKKR010000003.1:0-115132 GCA_963850305.1 uncultured delta proteobacterium
CCCGAGGTCAGCGGGACCGAAGACCGCGTCTCCTGGCAGAAAGTCGACGAGGATTGGATGGCTGATGGATGTGCGCGAAGTGGACACTGCTGAACCCTCTCAACACTATGCGTCCGCGCGACCGCGGGCGCGAGGGGGCTTCGATCTTGGTGTGACCTTATGTGTCACATCGAGGACGGAATGAGCTTCAGGGGATGGCGACCATGAACAGGTCCTCCCCCTTCCTCTCCAGGCGCCTCAGCCATCGGAGCACCTGTGTCGAGCGGGGTGGCATGCGGGTGACCGTCATCAGAACCGGATGACCCGTGTCGTAGAGCTTGCGCGCGATGCGAAGGACCCCTCGAAAACTGTTCGGTCGGTTACCGAGATCTTCCATGTGCTCCACGATCAGCGCGCCGCCCGCTGCAACGCAGCGCTGCGGAAGCCCGCGCATCGTTTCGCGAATGATCGCATCGATGTGAAGGTCGATCAATGCCTCGGGCCGTCCACACGCGAGGCGCGAATTCCTGACCGCTCCGTCATGCGCTGCGCCGCTTCCACGACAAGGCGGGTCTTGCCGCCGCGGGACGGGCCGTGAAGGACGACGAATCCGCCGCTCGGTGCCCGCCGCCCAGGCGTGGCAGACCGTCGTTGCAGAGGCTCGCGACATGTCCAGGCCAGCCTCATCGCGAGGGCTGACACGACAGGTCACGCAGAGACGTCGGCGTGCTCGAGCAATTTCAGTCGGACCCGCCGTGTCACGGTGCGACGCGATGCTCGAGGCGATGGAGTACCTGGCGCTATGCTTCTGCACGGGTCGATGGTTCGCTCATGACGTCAGCGCGTCCGGCGACGAGGCCGTCGACTGGCTGAAGGAGTTCGAAGCACCGCGCGAACAGGAGCTCCAGGAGCTCAGACAATTCGCCGCATCGTTTCCAGGGGCAGAATCGAATGCTCGGAAGCTCATCGCTCCGGCTGCGCTCGCGCGGTGACCACGCGGAGGTCCACGCCCGCCTCGACGAACGCGAGCTCGTGCTCTCGAACGCCCACGCGACGCCTCGCGGGCACGAGGAGCACCTCCGACGCGCCACCGTCACCGAAACGTTCGCGCTCGCCGCTCGATGGCTCCTCGGTCACGAGCGGCACGGCTGCGCCGATCCGACCGAAGATGCGTTCTGGTACGACCGCGCCCAGGTCGCGGCGTACGTCATGGCCGAGCCTGATCCGACGAAGGTTGCGACGATGCCCGCGTGGTCGGACGCGTTCTTCGCATGGGTCGAGAGCGACAGAATCTGTCCGCGGCCGGGGCTGCTCGAAGCGCTGCAGGACTGGTCGGAACGGCACGGAGCGGATGGGGCGACGGGGTTGTTCTTGAAGGAGGGGGCGGCGACGGAGCTGCGGATTGCGGCGGTGGTCGAAGCTACCCGAGGTGACTCGAGCACTGTTCGGCGCCGCTCCCCTCGCGTATGCTCCCAATCTTTTCGCTCATGAACAGGGAGAGGTGACAGATGGCTCGGACGAAGGTGACAGCGAAGCGCGATGACGAGAGAGCGAAGGCCCTGCTCGACAGGGCCTGCCGTAGCTACAAGCGGCAGCTCAGGGCGGTGAACAAGGCAATGCAGGACCACGGGCGCTGCGGGAGTGGCCGGCCTGTCGGAGCCGACGCTAGTTTGGATGCTCGCGGAGTCGCTGAGGCCGTTGACGAAGGCGGAGGTGAACCTCGAGACCACCTACGAGGGCGACCGACGGCGAGGCGACCTTGATGTCGATGATCCGCCGAATCTGGATCGAGGCGCGGTGGTGGTGGTACCGAAGGGATACCCTCAGAGGGATCCTTGGCGCGCTCCGACCCAAGATCTCGGAGAACGCGGAAAGCCATACGCCCTACGCACTGATTTTCACGGTCGATAGCGTCAAGGAGAAATCGTGGACGCCCGGAAAGGCTGAAAAGTGGCTCGCGAGCGAAGCGCGCAAGGACGAGTGGACCCTGGATTGCGCGGTCCCCGTCAGGAGCAACTACTTCGGTGCGACGGACACAGACACCACCGAGAAACACCGCAAGGGTTTGTTCGTGGCGGCCTTCTTTCGCCTGCCCGATCAGTACGGAAAGTCATCCCCCCCGTACAGCTCGTCCAAGCTGCGCGCCGCTCCGTACTGCGGTCCCCACCCCAACCCCGACGCGCGAAGCCACGCGCTAACCGAGAGACGCGTCTCGTGCCCGACGGGGCGGTTCGCCACTCCGGAGATCTGCTCGATCTTCCACCCCGGCCCGGTCGCTGCGCGCGTGATGGACACCGTGGCGCGCTCGGGCGCGAGCACCCGGTAGATGTACGTGCTGCCGGCAGCAACGCGCTGCGCGTACGTGGCCACGCAGTGGTGCATGGTCCGCCCCTCGTCGTTCAACGCCTCCGACGTGGTCAGCGGAACGACCTCGTCACTGCCGGGAACCGGCGGCGGCGGGAAGACGACCGCGTCGGCTCTCGTCTCCACTTCTGCCGATTCAACCGGAGAACGAGCTCGTCGTGCCATGCACCGAGCTCGGCGAGGCTTCGCACGGCGGAACCAGCGCCGAGGCCGAGGAGCCGCCGCGGCCTCCAGCATGTCCCGGAGCACGTAGGGTGCCGCCTTGGATGCGCCCGAATCGGGTCCGGTCGCGAGCTCCTCGAGCAGCGAGTGCGACGCGGCTCGCCGCAGCTCGCTGTCGCAGAGGATGCGCAGCACCGGCACCGTCAGGACCGGCAGATGCTGAAGCTCCTTCGCCGGCGTGGGATCGCGCAGAGCGCCGCGGAGCCAGAGCAGGCGTTCGATGGTCAGCGCTTCCGCTCGCAGCTTGGCGAGGATCGACACCGCCGAGCGCGTCGCCGGAAAGCCGAGCCAGCCCGCGATGACGGAGCGACGCGCCCGCACGAGCGAGCGAGCTGCGCGCAGCGGGCGCTGGACCGCGGGAGCGTGGAACACCCAGTTCGATGCGAGCGCGACCGCGAGACCGCGATTCGTCGAAGCAAGCTCCATCGCGCCCGGACAGTGCGCGAGAAGCTGCACCATGTGCCATTGCCGCTCGGGCAGCTCGAGCACGAGCTCGAGAGGACCGAAGCGGGAAACGGCTCGATGAAGGTCCGGGCGGCACGGTGGCGAACCGTCCATCCCGCGACGAGACGCTGCGCGGGACCGCGGCAGCTCCGCTTCCCGACCGGGTACGAGCAAGCGGCCCTCTCTTCGCTGCTCGAGTCGGAGAAAGTCTGCGCACCGGCTGCTTCACGAAGCCACCGCTCGCCGCTCGAGCGATGTGACGTGATGCATCTGTACGGGGGCCGGGTTCCCTGCCACGGCGCGTCGCCGGGCTTCAGCCAGGCCGCGCACTGCGGCCACTGCCGGAGCACCAGCACCGCCTTCGGCCCGAACTGGAGCAGCTTGCCGTTCTTGAATACCCACCGCAACGCTGCCGTTTGCTCGCCAGCCACAGAGCGAGGATGAGCGCGAGGTGGGACGTCAGAGGTCCCACTCGAGAAGCGCTACGCCTGCGCGGCCCAGGCGAGCAGGCGTGCGCTGCCCACGGTGCCGTGCAACGCGATCACGACGGGCTCTCCGACGAGCGTCGCCTTCCCGAGCGCGGCCTCGGCTTTTTCCACCGTCTCCTCGAGCCCCAGCGGCGTCGCGCGGTCCCTGGCGATTCCGGGTGGACAAGATGTGAGTGCGTACACGAAGGCCACCGCAAAAGCGTCGCGTTGTCCGCAGATCAGTTCCCGATCATCGCGTACACCCCTCACGCATTCACCGATCCCCTTGCTCCAGAAGACCTTGAACTCGAACCAGAACTCCCGCCCATCGTTCTTCACGACCAGGTCCCGTCGCTTCTGTTCGATTTCCACGACGAGATCGCCGCTGCTGGCCACGATCAGCCCCTGCGCCGCGGCCGCAACGACCGCATACTCGGGTGAAACCCGTGGCAAGACCGTCGCGAGGAGCCCCACGTTCGCTTGCAACCCCGACGTCATCGCCGTCATCCACCAGTCCCCGCTATCCCTATCGACCATGGAAGACAGTGTACGAGCAGGCCCGCGCTCTCGGAAGCCTCTGGACTCACTTCCCTCACCGTCCGTGCCGGTGCATGCTGTGACGTTAGAGGTCACAGATGGCGACGAAGCGCACCCGCACCGACACGACGCGACCGAAGCCAAGGAAGGGTCGAGCCGCCATCGACCGCAACGCGCAGGTCGTCCGGGTGCTCCAGATCCTGCGCGAGCTCGACCGTCTCGGAGGGGTGGACCTGTACGAGCTCTCCCAGCGCTACGGAACGACGACGCGCACCATCCGGCGCGACTTCGCGGCGCTCGAGGAGGCCGGCGTGCCGCTGGTCGAGGAGTCCAGCGAAGGGCGGAAGAAACGATGGCGCGTCGACTACAAGGGCCAGCAGCGCAAGCTCGCGGAGCTGCTCGATGCGAGCCACTACCTCGCGCTGCGCCTCGCCATGGACCAGGCCGGCGCCACGCGCCGGTCGAGCGCGATGTTCGCGACGCTCGAAGATCTCTCCGACAAGATCGAGAGCGCACTCGGCGCGAAGGGACGGAAGCACATCGAGGCGATCAATGGGTGCTTCTACTCGTACGAGAAGTTCGCGTACCAGAGCTCGCCACCGGACGTGTTCTGGCCGCTGATCAGCGCAATCGCCGAGCGCCAGCTTTGCGTTTTGAAATACCGGGCCCCGCGAGCGGAACCCCAGGACGCCAAATTTCGCGCCCTGCCACTGAAGCTCTTCGCGCACGGAGGTGCGATCTACCTCCACGCCTTCGTGCCGAAGCACGAGAACGTCATCGTCCTCAATCTCCAGCGCCTCCAGGCACTCGAGGTTCTCGATGAGCGCGCGACACCTCCACCCGACTACAAACCGGAGCAGTGGGAGGCGTCCGCGTTCGGCATCTTCGTCAGCAAGAACCCCGTCCGCTACAAGCTCCGCTTCGTGAGCGATGCCGCTCCCTATATCCGTGAGCGCATCTGGCACCCGACACAGAAGCTTCGCGAGCTATCGCGCGGCGCGCTCGAGCTGACGTTCACGTGCAGCGAATCCTACGAGGTCGCCGCGTGGGTGGCGTCGTGGCGGACGGCGGTGGAGGTGATCGAACCGGAGTCGCTGCGACGGGAGATGGCGGAGTTCGGGAAGTGGAGTCGCCGAGAAGTACGGCTAACCAGCCCCCCAGCGTTCCGACGAACGCTTCCCGCTCCGCATCTGTCTCGAACACGTGCACGAGCACCGCGTCCAATCGGTCATCATCGTCGAGCAGATCCGCAGTACGTGCCCTGGTCGACGATCACCGACGGCTTGCCGTCGAACAGCGCGAGCATGAGGGCGTACCCCTCGCCCCCGCTGTGCTCGACCACATCCGCTACCCGAGTCTCGATCGCGGACCACGACGCGAATGAAAGGCGTTTCATCGACGTCGACCTGGGGTCTTCGGGAGACTCTCGTAGTCGACGGGAACCACGCCGGTAGTCTAAGCCGACCCGAGACAGGCGTCGCCATTCATGAACGGGGCTCCGAGTGCCAAGGTGCGATCCAAGGACAAGTCTGACGCACTTTTCCGCCACGTCAGACGCGCGCCGACCTTTTGCTATTCATTCGAACAGACGGAGCCTGCGCGAGGAACCGTATCATTCGCGCCGTAAAGCGACGGACTACGGCGTCCCTGACGAGCGTTTCAACCCGGGCCGAACTCGTTTGCTCGCAAGAACTCCGACCAGACCTGTAGGAATGCTCCGAATTCAAACATTTGCGGCGCAAGAGAATGCCGCGTGCGGCGCAAGCGTCTGACGGTATCCGTTCGGTAGCCCCGGCGGGGCAGAAGGAGCTGCATCACAAATGTCCGACGTCCTCACCATCGGCGCACGACTCGAAGCCCTCATCGGGAAGGATCAACGAAAGAAGGCCGTCGCAGCCACCTGGCTCGACGCATGGAATTCTTCCAATCCGCCGAAGCAGTTCTCGAGCGAGACCGTCGCCTCGCAACTCTCTCGCGTCCTCAAGTCCGATCCGGAGGGAGTTCGATTTCTCTTCGGCGACGACATGCGACGAGCTGCGACGTGGGCAGCGTTCCCCGCGGCGACAGCGGCGCAACGCGCGGCCATCGAACAATTGGCGCACGATGTGCTCGAGGGGCGCGACTTCCGCGTGATCGTCGATCTGAGTTCAGGTCCCACCGACCCGGCCCATGTACCCGTTCTTCTTGCTGCCGTGCGGGAGGAGTTGCTTACCGACGGAGCCGCTGGTCCGGCCGTCGTTCTCGTCAGCGCCAAGCAGTACGATTTCGTGCCGCGAAGTTTCGACGAGATCCGCGCACGGATTCGGGTGCACTGCGTTCAGGACGAGCAAGAACGCAAGAGCTACCTCGATGCCGCTCCGCACGCGCTCATCGTATCCACGAACCCGACCGATGCGCCCTACGAGCGCTGGTCCGCCCTCGAGTTCGTGTGGGTCAGGGACTCCAACGCCAGACGCGGCTTCGGAGAGGAGCCGCCAGCGCGACCTACCGTCGCGATAGTCCCTGAGGACGCGCTGACGGCATTTGCCCGCGACGACATCCTCGATGGGCTGCCGCTCGTTACGCGGCCCCTGCGCCAACTGGGCGAGCCCGACGAGAGCTCACTCCCGACGTCCGATGCAGGTGAACTGCGAGCTCTGATGCTTCGCCTCGCGACCGGTGAACCAATCACGCGGTCGAGCTACGATGGCTCCACGATAGCCATCGGACGCCGGCTCGCCTGGGCGCAGGCGCTGAACGTCGACGCGAGTGCGACCCAGAAGGAGTGGAGGGAGATGCTGCCGCGTCGCCTCGAGCCGGCAACCATCGTGCCGATCGAGTGGGAACGGCACCTTCATGCCATGACTCGATTTGGTCTGACGGGCGCGTTCGCGTTCATCGCTGAAGACTCGGTGCGCATCGTCAACGCGCCACCTGAGGTTCGGATCGCTTCCCTGGAGATTCGACCACCCGGTTCGTGGATGTCGCCGCCGATCGGGTCGACGTTCTTCGTGACTTCTTCGCCCAAGCGAACGAGATGACCACGGACGATACTGAGGAGGACCCGTTTCTACTACGGCTGGTGGCTCGCCATGCCCGGGACGAGGACGACGAGTACGTTCTGGGGCTTGCTCGTGTCGTCCTGCTCGCATCAGCGGTCCTCGATCCAGACCCGCCAGATCTCGTGGAAACATGGACGGAAACCCGCAAGGGCATTGCCAACCTGCTGCGGGATCGGCTGCCCGAATCACGGTTGCGGATCGACAGCGGCGGGCGTCGCGTAAAGCTCCACTCATCCGAGTGGGATTCTCTTTCCGACGCGGTCCTAGTGGCCTCCAGCCCCGAGTGGCTGGCAGAGATCGCACGCTCGACGTTCGCTCCCCCATGCGCCCCGGTATTGGTCGACCGCGCGCACCCGCACGGCGGGAGTGGCGCGATCGAAGCCGAGCTCACGCCGACGCGCTTCGACGAAGGAGATATTCCTGTCAAAGCGTGCGCCGTCGCGCCAGATGGCGCGATTCTCCGCGGCCCTCTCGGCAGGATTCGAACCTGCACGATGCGGCTTCGCACGCCGCCGCTCGATCCATCGAGCCACGAGAGGGTGAAGAGAGATGATTTTCAAGGAACGAAGCTCCGAAGAGCCACGCGGGTCGGGATCCAGGATTCGAACCTGGACAGCGCAAGAACGGCGACGCCGCTCTCACGGGACCATCTCCCGACGATGTGCCTGCTCGACTCACGATTCACCGAGTCGAACGAGGCCGATCTTGTGCTGCATCGTCATGTTCATCTTCCTTTCCATTGAATCCCGGACCCCAGAAACGTCGAAAGCCGCCGAGGTTCAGGACCTGGGCGGCTTTCATTCGGCACCATGCCGGAGAAATTCGCCTAGGTTACGCCTCCGAAATGATCTCGGCGCGACAGGGCCAGCGTCGTCCCTAAACGACACGGCGCGCTGTTCTGAATGACGTCACCCTTCATGTTGATGTTCCAGATACTCGTCGCGAATGAATCGGTCAACGACTGAGACGCAGACCGATCGCGAGACATTCAAACGTTCGTGATCGCGTTCTCACGCTGACCGCTCTGTGCACGAGTGAGTCGTGAGCAAAGGATGCGGTCGGAAGTTTTCTCGTGCGTTCGCGCCGACGAACGCGCAGCGCACGCGCATGACGACGTCATGCGCGGCTCTCCCACACTTCGCGATTCGCATTTTGCAAATTCATCATGCAGACACTTGACGAGTCCGCATGCGTGTGCGATTAAGGCAAGGTCATGTTCACGTTAGTTCTAGCCACATCACCCTGGGCGCTCGGAAGAGCCCCGAGGCATGCGTGCGCAATGGGCGGCGTGTATTTGTCGGTCTGTCTGAGCAAGCGCGCGTTCGCCGGTACGGAGATCGATATGCGCTAGGGCGGCAAAACCATAGAGAAATCCATGGAAGCCGCCCGGGAAACCGAGCGGCTTTCGGCGTTTCTGGGTCTGGGGTTCGTCCTCGGAAGGCGACCCGCGCCGTAAACGCGGGGCCGATTGGCTAGGTGGTTCAACTCCACACAGGCCCACTACTGGTGTGTGAACGGTGAGGTGTGTCCGTATGAAACAACGGCAGTGATCTATCCATAGTTCGGGTCGGTAGCACAGTGGTGTGCAGCGCCCTTTTAAGGCGAATGGTGCGAGTTCAACTCTCGCCCGGCCCACGTGTGTCCACGACACGGTTTCGTAGCTCAGTGGTGGAGCAGCCGCCTCTTAAGCGGACGGATCGAGTTCGACTCTCGACGAAACCACTCGGGGCGAAGGCCCCGGTGCGCGCGCAGCTCTGCGCGCTCGGTTCTTTGACAATTCGAAAGGACGTGCCGACGACGCGCATCGCGCGCGACGTGGCTGGGCTCTCCTCGATCCATTGCCAGGTGGCGAAGCGGAAACGCAGGCGGCTGTTAACCGCCCTACCGCAGGTTCGAATCCTGCCCTGGTAGCCGCGAGACGTCCAGGCCGCCGATCGTGATGTGCTTCATGACAATCAGGATGCGCCTGTTGGCCACCCCGGGGTAGACGCCCCAGACACGACAGGCTGTTGAGCAGGATTTGACAATGGGACCGGTTCGGCGGCTTGATCTTGCCCGATGAACACCGCGCCCTTCCCCCAGCTCCAGGCATTCCTCACCGTGGCGCGCCACCGGAGCTTCAGCGGGGCAGCGCGCGAGCTGGGCGTCACGAGGTCGGCCGTCAGCCACACCGTGCGGCAGCTCGAAGAGCAGCTGCGCGTGGTCCTGCTCGCGCGCACGACCCGCAGCGTATCGTTGACCGACGCCGGAAGACGCCTCGTGGACAGCGCAGGGCCGTCGATCGGGCAAGTGGTCGCCGCGCTCGCGGAGGTCGCCGCGCAGCCGGGAGAGACGGTGGGTCGGCTGCGGCTGACGGTGCCGCCGATGGCGGTGCCCTTCGCGATCGAGCCGGTGCTGCCAACGTTCCGCGCGCGTCACCCGCGGATCGAAGTCGAGGTCGTCGTCGAGCAGCGCTTCGTGGACATCGTGGCGGAGGGCTACGACGCAGGCGTGCGGCTCAGCGAAGCGATCGAACGGGACATGGTGCAAGTGCGGCTCACCGATCCCTTTCGGTTCGTCGTCGTGGGCTCGCCCGGCTACCTCGCACGGAACGGTACGCCGGAGCGCCCCGAGGATCTCCTCCACCACGAGTGCATCACGTTTCGTTCGCAGACAACGGGAGCGCTCTACGCCTGGGAGTTCGAGCGAGGGCGCAGGAATTGGCGCGTGCCGGTTCGCGGCGGTGTCGTCAGCAGCGACGGGCGGCTCACCATCTCGCTGGCGGAGCAGGGCGCGGGCCTCATTTACACCTTCGAACCCATGGTCCTGGAGCAGCTGCGCAAGGGACGGCTACAGCGCGTGCTCGAGCGCTACGCGCCCACGGTTCCCGGCTTCTTTCTCTACTTCCCGAGCGTCGCCCGGCGGTCGGCGCCGCTACGCCTCTTCGTCGAAGCCGCCAAGGAGCTGGCGGTACGCGCCGTGAAGTGAGCCCGCTCGTCGCCCGGACCCGAAATGCGACTGACCACGGGCCCGATCCGCAGGTTCGCCTCCGTGAGCCCCGCGAGTTAGATTGAACGTGCGCGTGTCCTTCTCGTCCTCGATGCCGTGCGGCGCGAACGGATGACCTGGCGCGCAGCCGCGGCTGCCCTGGACGTAGCGCCGCTCGCGTATCATCCCTCCGACGAAGACGACTTCGCCGAGGATGTCGCCGAGGCTGCGGGCGACGGTCCAGAGTTCAGCGGGAGCCTTCACCCGCGGAGCCTTCGCTCGATCTCTTGGGCGGCGAGCTTGCGTTCACGCGCACGTCCAGCGCGGACCGCATCGACGAGCGCAAGCCACTCGTAGAGGTGATGATCGCGGAGCGCTGCGCGAGGTGCGGACCTGTAGAGCGGAGCGAGACCCTCGCCTCGCACCGTCCCCTCGGGATCGGGCCACACCGGCGGCATGTCGCCTTCGGCGAACTGCGCCTTCAGCGGCGGCGCCGCGTAGGAAGTCGGAACTCCGCGGGTGACGCCGCTCCACTCGGCGGGAAACACGTAGCGGAGCCCGTGGACGAGGAACTCCCGAAGCGCCTCCTTTCGGACCGATCTGCTCGCACCATCCACGAGGCCGCTCTGCACCGCGCGCTTAACGGCGGCATGGGCTTCGGATGCGCTGATTCCCAGGTCCTGGGCGAGCTTCGGGAACGCCCGATCCTCCGGGGCAGCATCCAGCAGTCGGAGGGAGACCAGGATGTCTTGTGGCTTCAACACCCATTTTTGATATTCGCGAATCGCGAATCGCACAAGAGCGTCACTAACAGGCAATGGCCCGTCATCCCATCAAACTTGACTTCTAAGTTAAGCTTGCCATATTTGTCTTGTGCTCCCCCTCCCCGCGTTCGATGCCGATGGCATGCTCCCGCCCGGCGACTACGAGCTGACGCTCGATGAGCTTCGAGCGTGTTCGCTCGTAACGGGAAGTAGCGTCGCATCGTCGACGTGGGATCAGCAGTGGCGCTCGCTGCTCGTGGAGAACCTTGCCGTGCTGGTCGGGCAGTTACGCCAGGTCGGCGTGAGTGAGATCTTTGCGGACGGCTCTTTCGTCGAGGACAAGGACCACCCGAACGACATCGACGGCTACTTCGTCTGCGAGCTGCGCCGGCTGGCGAGCGGCGAATTGCAGCGCGATCTCAACCTGCTGGATCCGCACAAGGTCCGGACCTGGGATCCGCGTGAGCGAACGCCGTTCCGTGGGTACCCCAAGAAGCAGCTTCCGATGTGGCACCAGTACCGCGTCGAGCTTTACCCGCACTACGGCCAGCCGTCGGGCATTCGGGACAGATTTGGGAACGAGCTTGAATTCCCCTCGGCATTCCGGATGTCACGTCGAGATGGGAAGCCTAGAGGCATCGTGAAGATTGGAGGAACGCCATGATCCGCAATGAAACCGAGTACCAGGAGGCGGTGAAGCGACTGAAGGAGGAGAGCACGCGCTACGAAGCGCACGAAGGCGAGCTCAAGCGGATGGGGCTCAAGCTCGACGAGATCAAGCGCGCCATGGACCCGCTTCGCTCGTTCAACCTTCAGCTCGAGGAAGAGGTCGAAGCCTACGAACGCCTCAAGCGCGGCGACCTCGGCGAAATCGACAATCTCCACGGCCTTGGTCGGACGCTGGTCGCCCTTCGCATCGCTCTCGGCATGACGCAGCGACAGCTCGCCGAGCGCCTGAGCGTCAACGAGTCGCAGGTCTCACGCGACGAGCGCAACGAGTACCACGGCGTCACCGTGGACCGTGCGAGCCGGATCCTCGACGCGCTCGGGGTGACGCTCAGAAGCGCGTTTCAGTCGCCGATACGGGCGGGCTGAGGAACGTGGCCGTCTGCGGTGCTCGGCTCGACCGCAGACGGCGCCTGCACAATTGGGGGCCTGCATGTGCCTCCGGAAAAGTGCAGACGCCGCCTGCACCTTGCTGTGCGCCGCTGGGGCTGCCGGAACGTGGGGCCCCGGGGAAATTGGCGCTACTATATGCAATCTCTGGCGAAAATGGCCTCTCTGCCGGTGTTTCGACGGGTTGCATAAACATCAATACGTTAGTATATTGCTAACGAATCAGCATGTCCGCAACCAACCGAACCCTGTCGAAGAACGAGGCCAAGATCGTTCTCGATCTCGAGTGGCGGGCCCAGAAGGCCGTCACGGCGGCGGAGATGCGTTCGATCCTCGGCGCCTCGGATGGGTACGCCCGCTTCGTGGCCCACCGTCTCGTGCAAGAAGGGGTGGCTCCAGCGCGTCCGCCCGGGACTGTTCCAGCTCGTACCCGGCCGAGCGAGGGCCCGAGGGCGTGAGCGACACGAACCCGCTGGCGATCGGACCGCTGCTCGTCGATCCGTACTTCTTCTCCTTCGGCACCGCCTGCACGCACTACGGCTTCACCGAACAGGCGTTCGCCGAGGTGTACGTCGTCGTGCCGGACGCGCCAAGAGACCCGTGACGGTCAGGGGTACCCGGTACGTCTTCGCATCCGTTCCTGAGCGACGCTTCTTCGGCTTCGAGGAAGTCGAAGTGCTGGGCTCGAAGGTCCACATGGCAACGAGGGAGAGAGCCGTGCTCGACGCACTCGATCGCCCCCGCTATGCGGGCGGCATCCGCGAGGTCTCTCTAGTCGTCGGGAAGGCCGCGAGTCGTCTGTCCTGGGAGAACCTTCTCGGTCTTGCGAAGCGCTGGGACGAGTCGGCTGGTATCCAGCGGCTCGGCTACTTCCTGGACCTGCATCACGTCGAGCTACCAGCGAAGGTCCGTGACCGCCTCCGAGCGCTCATCGCGCCGGGGAGCAAGGTCCATCTCGGTTCCCGAACCGAGTGGGGAACCAGCGGCCATCTCGTTCAGCCGTGGGACATCATCGAGAATGTCCCGCGCGAGCAGTTGCTGGAAAAGGACCGCGACCGTCGCCGCAAGCGAGCCTTCCCGAAGAGGCCGAAGTGATCCCGAAGAAGATGGTGGATCGCTACGCCCACCAGAGCGGGGTCAAGGACCAACTCGTTGCGGAACGAGAGGTGGTGCTCACCTACGCCCTTCACGCCATGCGCGAAGCGAGTGTCCTCGATCTCCTCGCTTTCAAGGGAGGGACCTGCCTGCGGAAAATCATCTTCGGATCGACGGGACGCTTCTCCGAGGATCTGGACTTCACGCTGCGCGGTGATGATGAACAGGCCGCTCTGACCGCGATCTACGAGGTGTTCAACACGAACCATCACGGCGTCGTGTTCGAGTTGGACGCCTGGTACGAGACCGACGATGGCTTCGGCATGGAAGTTCGGTACGGACACGAGTGGAACAGCGCGGGAAAGTACCGCTTGCAGGTAAGCACGCGGGAGAAGCCCACGCTGGACGTCACCAACTACTCGATGGTCGAGCAGGTCTACTTCAAGGACCTCGAGTTCGGCCTCTTCGATGTCCCCTGCCTGAATACCATCGAGGTGGCGTCCGAGAAGATCCGCGCCGCCTTCCAACGCGCCAAGGTTCGCGATTTCTACGACCTGCACCTTCTGACCCGGCAGAAATTGGACGGTGATCTCCTTCGCGCACTCGTCGTGCTGAAGCTCTGGCAAGTGCGTGATGCGTTCGACGGCTCGACGTTCTTCTGCGAAACTGAAGAGCAGCGACTACGATTGGGCGGACCTGAAACGCCTCCTCCGTCCGAACGATCGCGTCGAGCCCGCGACGATCATCGAGGGGATCGAGTTCCATTTCAAAGCCTTGCACGACCTCACCGATCTCGAACGAGACGTCGTAGCCGATGCCAAGAAGGGCGCGCGGAACGATCCACTCGCGGAGCGTCTCCGCGAGTGGATTCGGAGTCGCTAAAGGGAGCGCGCGTTTTCGGTTCCGCAGTCCGGACAGTTCATCTGACCCCGAACCGCGAACTCGGCCACCACACGAACTCGAGGGTGCCCGTTTCACCGGGGCCAGCGTGGAATGCGGTCGAGAGAAATGTAGATGCCAGCGAATGTTGCCCGCCGCCGAATTCTCCGATCGCGCGTTTCCGTTTTGCGTTCCGCAAGTTCGAGCGGAACCACGGGGCTGCTGCGCACTTAACCAGGGTCAAAATGAGAAGTCGCGACACGCCGTGTCAGAACTTTTGAGGCCTAAACCAAATGCTTTCAGAAGCTTAGGAGATACAGCCAAACTGTAGTGAAAGGCCGCGTCTGCTTTCAGAGTCCGGCCATTCGCGCTGCAAGGAAGGAGTGAACAAGCGTTCCCTCGCTCAGCGCCTCGTGCGGAGCCGGGCTCTCACTGCCGCACCTCTGGACGGGCGCCCGCCGCGATCGCTCCACTCGGCGGCGTCGTCGAACACCTTGGCGCTCTAACCGCGCCGCCAGGCGAAACGGCGGCACTGGCCAGCTGCGGACGACCACGCCTTCCCCGAGCTGGGTCGCGGGTCCATCCATCGGCAGTTCGTCGAGTCGCAGTAGGGCTTCATCGACGCGGCTCGAAAGCCTCTCCGCAGCGACCGGATTGCGCTCGCGCAAGTAGGTAAGCGCCGAGAGGAAGTCGTCGGCCCCTTCCGATGACCAGACGACGGCCACTAGCCGCCGAGAATCTTCCGGGCGCGACCCATGACCTCGTCGTGGGTCACAACGCGCGTCTCGGCTGACTTCAGCGCTGCAATCAGTCCAGCTTCCTCTTCATCCGAAAGCGCGATGGCCTCATCGACGGGAGCGAGGATGTAACGCCCGGCGGGAAGCTCCCGCAGCTCCTCGGGAAGGTCCTGCCCGTTCCACTCGACCACTACCGCATTGGCCACGAGCGAGAGCCTAGCATGCGCATCCTCTCCATGAGAGCGGCCGCCGCGTGGCGACCCGGTCGCGCTGTACGTTGAGCTCCCCGATGTCCGGCTTTTCGACCAATAACGGTGCCGGCGGCGGCGCTGCTGCTGTCCGGGCTGCCTCGACGGGATGTGACGCCCCATTCCCTTCATCAGCCCAGACGACTGCGCCCACTACGGTGAATTCGGTGACGAGCACGTGGGTCGTGACGTATCCGTCGATTCGCTCCGCAATCGCGGCGCCGCGCGCGGCGAACGACGCCGAACGCTGGGGAGCGGCGGAGTTGGCGGCGTAAACGAGGACGTTGGTGTCGAAGAGGATCCGCTTGACCGGATCAGAGCGCTTCCTCCCCTCCTGTCGGTCCGGTCCGACGTGGAGCCTGGCAAAGCGGACTTCACAGCCTAATTGTCCAACAACCCGTTGGACAATTGCCTCCTCGGGCCACACCTCGGCGAAAGCGCGCACGGTCCAGCCACCGAGCACGGGGGACGCCGGCCCAGAGTCCCTCCGGGTCCCCCCGGCGACAGTTCGGGACGAGAGCAGGCGGCGACCGGTCGGATTTTCGCCTGCGCCCGCGGGCGTCCGAGGACACGAGCGAGCGCCCACGAGCGGTGGTACCATCAGCGCGATGAACGCGCTGAAGGCCCACGTCGAGAACGGCCGCATCATCGTCGATGAGCCGACGGATCTGCCCGACGGAACGCTGCTTCGCGTCGTGCCCGTCCAGGACGACCCAGCGCTGGACGCGGAGGAGCGGGAGAGAATTCTCCGCGCCATCGATGAAGGCCAGGCCGCTGCCAGACGGGGCGAGCACGTGGACGCCGAAGAGTTCGTGTCCGAGCTCCTCGCTCAGCCGTGAAGGTTCGGCTCGCCAAGCCCGCGCAGCGGCAGGCGCGGAAGATGGACGCCTGGTGGCGCGCGCATCGACCAGAAGCGCGAAATCTCTTCGCGGAAGAGCTGCGTGATGCCCAACGACGGCTCGTGGAGAAGCCGGACCTCGGGCAGGTCCACGTCGACCGCGGCGGGGTCCCCGTGCGCCGGCTGCTCATGGAGCGAACTCGCAACCACGTCTACTACGAGGTACACGAGAGCGACCGAGTCATCATGATCGTCGCGCTCTGGGGGGCCGTGAAAGGTAGCGGGCCGGATCTCGGTGATGGCTGATTTCGCGATGCGCTTCGTCGCCCTGAGTCGGTGAAGAAGCGCTGGCGATCGCGCCCCGTGTGCGCGCTCGCGCTGCAGGCACGAGCGCGGATAGGCGGGGCGAGCCAACACGCGCGTGGTCGCGGGCTCGAACCAATTTCAGGTTCGATCTTCAGGTTCGATCGCACCCCCCGGATTTCCCGAGGGGAAATCGAATCGAAGGGGACTCCACTTTCGGAGTCCCCTTCGGAGTCCCCCGCTTCAATTTCCGACAAACGAACTCCGCCGAGGGGGACTCCACGTTTGGAGTCCCCCAAAAAGTCCCCTTTGTTCCGTAACGGCCAGGATCGTCCTGCTACGCCTATCGAATGATTCTCGATATTTATAACGGGCCGAAACGGTCCTTTTCATTTTCACACGGTCGAAGTCGCAGGTTCGATCCCTGCTGCGCCCACGAAATTCTCGATGTTTTTGCCACTTGAATAGCCCCTAGGGGCTTTTGAGGGGCTAATGAAATGGGTGCAGATCCCATTTTGCGTCACGCGGCCTCGCGTGATTGCTGAGGTTTCGCGTCGTGCGTTCGTGCAGGGATTGGCGTCGCTGCAAGCTTGAGCGTGCGGCGTTCCAGGAGGCGACAGAAGTCACCCCACTGCTCGTTGAGGACGATGCAGCGGAGGTGGAGGATCATCTCGGCGCGGTCGCGTCCCCATCGCATGCCGGGTCCATCGAGGCGGAGGCCGACGAGGTTGCGCACGGCGCCCTCGACCGCACCGGTGCCGATGTCGAGGTCGTCGCGACGCAGCGCCGCGTACGGCATCCGTTGCTCGTGCGCCGTGAGGTACTCGAGGATGACGAGCAGTCGCTTGCGACGGCCCTTGTTCCCGGGGCCGGTCTTCGAGATCGCGTTGTGCGCCGTGGCCATGTCTTCGAGCACGTCGGCGACCTTGCCACGTCGCAGCTTGCCCAGCTGCTCGGTGACCCACTGCCGAAGTGGCGCGCTGCCCTCCGGATGGAGACAACCTCCAGCCTCCCAGAGCTTTTCTGGCGACGTGGTACCAGTCGATGCACGCCACAGCCTTCGGGAAATAGATCTGCTGGTTTCTCCAGATGTGATCGGAGCCGTCGGCGAGAAAGAAGCAGCGCTTGCGACCGTAACCGCGACGCTCGGCGTGTACGGCGAGCCAGCGAAAGAGCGCCTCGTGGCTTTCGAAGGTCGCGATGAGGCGCTTGTTGATGGGTCCCTCCCATCCGTGGCGCGTCGCCCGGAGAGTGTAGATCACGCCGACGAAAGCGACTTTGGCGTTCTTGCTCTTGTCACCCTTCTTGCGGCGCGGCCTCGGATGTTCGCGTCGACGCAGACGGCGACCGTGTCGTTTCGTTCCCTTCGTCTTCCGTCGCCGCTGACAGCGTCGCGCGTGCTCCGTCGCGGAGATCATCGGTGCGCCGCGACCGTCGACCTGGATCACGAGGACTTCTCCGTCGTCATCGGGCGCAGCGTCCGCGTCGAGAAAGCCGCGAGCTTCGGCGCCGACAGCGTCGACCATGCGCAGCGTCGAACGCGAGCTCGGTGCCCACTCGTGAAACTCCGCGAACAGGCGACGCGCCGTCCCGAACGCCATCAGCGCGCAGAGCTGTACGACCGCCGTCACCGTCCCGAGGCTGAAGCCAGAGCACACGCCGAGCTCGCGATCGATGGGAAGGTCAGTACGACGACGACCGCCGATCGGGCGCCCGACGGCTCGTACGAACGCGACCTTGCCGAACCGCGTGCCGATCTCGCTCCGACGCCGCGTGTCCGTGTCGAGCGCGAAGCGCCCGCCGTCGTGCTCGTAGGTCAAGGGTCGCGGACGGGCAGCGTATCGCACGAGAAACAGGGCCATAACCGCACGCCCGAGGTAAAGCAGCGCCGTCCAAAGCTCTCGCTCGACCGCAGCAAGTGTCGTCGTGTCCTTCGATTCCGCGCATCTACGAACGCGCTCGATCGCGCTCCGGACATCTCGTCCGGCGCGCTCGATAGTCGTCGCCATGGGGCTCCTTCCGGTTGGTGTTCTTGTTTCGCAACCGGATATCTGCCGCGAATGAGCCCCTTCTTTCAACCTACGCGTCGTAACCGATCGATCTCGCTTTGTTTTTCGTCAGCAGATCGGGAACTGCACCCTAATGAAATCGGGCCCGGCGAGCAGTCGTTTCGGCAGCTGCGGGAACGCGGTGCCCGTCATGTAGCGCGCGAGTCGCAGATACTTCTGCATGGTGCCGAGGCCGCCCCAACCGCCGTCCTCCATCACGTCCGTGATGGTGTCCTCCGGACCGTTGCGTTTGAAGCGCCAGACAGCACCGGTAGCGCGCAAGTCGTGGAAGACGATCCATCGGCTGGTCTTCGTGCGAACGCGCAGCTCTTCGCGCTCGATGCCGGCGGCCTCGAGGTGCGCCCGGATCATGTTCGCCAATCCGTATTCGCCAGTCGCGGGAGGCGGATCGGAAAAGACACGCGCGGTGCCCCTGCCCTGACTCTCTCGCTGCATCGCCTCGAGCAACGGTCGAAGCGCCGGCTCCAGCTTGATGCGGCGGACGGCGAGACGAAACGATCGCTCGAGCATGGCGACGGATGGGCTTCGCTCGAGCAGCGCGCGGACGGGTGGAAGCGCGCGCACGTCGAGCCAGCGCAGGCCGTTGATCTCGAGCGGGAAGTCGATCTCGGCCGCGCGCGACGCGCTCGCATCCTCCGGCCCGCTCAGACGGTGGATCGCCAGCACCTCACGAAGCTCCGCGACGCCGAGGTTCCGTAGCGCGGTGGCGAGAGGAACGGGCCCGAGGCGGCGCTCTAGGTCATCGAGACCGATCCGGTCGAACCAGAAGTAGAGCTTGGTGCCGGAGACTCCCTCCGATCCCATGTCGAGGCACAGGAGGTGCAGCGGCTCGGGACGGGCAATCTCGGTCGGGCTCCGTCCGAGCAGGCGACCCGCCACGTCGAGCGCGATCTCGGACTCGCCCGCGACGAACTGCACGTAGAGCTTCACGCGAGCGGCAGCGCTCCCGCGCCCGTGGGCGTACCCGAAGAGGATCTGCTCGAAAGCGCGGGACGGCGCGGCGCGGAGTACCGTGCTAGCGGCTTCGACGACATGTGCGCCGAAGGGCCGGCACGTGTCCAGGAGGACGCGCTCCACGGCGTCGCGCTCCCGCCGGATGGTCGGGAACGCGTAAGAAAAGCGGTACAAGTGCGTTCCTGCGGCGTCGCACGAGAACGACGGCTCGAGGACGTCCGGCCTCTCGTGACGATCGGTTGCGTAGCGAGAGAGGAGCGGCCCGTGAAGTGCCGTCGCCGTCGAGCCATCGACGCCCTCTGCCGCTGCGAGCCACTCGAGCAGCGAGAGCGTCCGGCCGAGGTCCACGTCGCGCAGGGGCATCCGGCAGCGCGGATACTCGGGCCGCGTGACGCTGGTGGCCTCGCACCGCCCGCGGGCGCCGCAGCTCTCGCAGTGTGGCATCGGGAACATCGTCAGCCCCGCTCGTGGGGTCGTGGTGGCGAAATATTCATTTGTTTTGATGCTCCCGCGAGGGCGAGCATGCGGACGAACGAGTGTACCCGATCGGCTGCTGCGATTCGTCGGTGACAAGGAGTCAGGGCCCGCCCGCCGTCGGCAACCGAACATGGAAGCTGTGTTCGCCAAGGCAAGCCTCGGAGCCGTGTGATTCTGCGCGGATGGGGTGACTTTGTGTGGGGTCCCCGTATGGTGCCGAAACTCGATCGCTCGGGAATCATGCGGCCTCGCGATGATAGTAGCTGAGGGTCCCGCCGAGCCTCTGGCGGCACTTGACCGCGCCGACGGTATGACGGGCCGAGCCGCTCGGCTCGATCAGCTCGTTGCCGAGCCCCTGGCGGTTGCGCTCCTGGTGGTAGTGCTCGACGTACTCGGCGACGATCTTCCGCAGGTGCGCTTCGCCGAGCGGGATCACCTTGCGGAGGCACTCCTGCTTGGCGGACCGCACGAACCGTTCCGCGAACACGTTCAGATCCGGGCTTCTCGGCGGCAGCTTCACAGTGCTCACGCCGGCGGCCTCGAGTACTTCCGCAAACCGCGCCGTGAACAACGGATCGCGATCGTGAATGAGGTAGCGCGTCCCGCGCAGGAAGCCGTCGAGCGGGTCGGTCAGGCTCCTCGCCACCTGCTCCATCAAGGTGCCGTACATCTGGTGGACGATCCCCGCGATGTGCACGCGCCGAGTCTTCAGATCGATCACGAAGAGCACGAAGTAGCGCACGAGGCCGACGTTGGTCACGACCTCCACCGTAAAGAAGTCCGTCGCCGCGACGGCGCCCCAGTGAGCCTTCAGGAACGTCGCCCAGCTTGTTCGCTTCCCACGTTCCGGCGCGGGCTCAAGCCCCGCGTCCACGAGGATTCGCCGGATCGTGTTCCGCCCGAGATCGTGGCCGAGATTCCAGAGTGCTCCGCGAATGCGCGTGTAGCCCCAGGTCGGGTTCTCCGAGGCCATCCTGGCTACGAGCTCGGCGAGCGTTGTCCGCGTGCGCGGGCGCCCCGGGCCGCGACGCTCCGAGCCGTCATACTTCGCAGCCACCAGCTTCCGGTACCAGCCGAGCAGAGTGTCCGGCGTGACGATCCCCGCGATGCCTTGGAGACCGGATCGTCCAAGAGCCTTGGCTCGAACGGCCAAGCGTCGGCGCAGGTCATCGGTGAGCCGCAGCCGTCCGCCGCCGCGCTGCTCGCGGAGGACGCGGTTCTCGGCCAGGAGGTAGTCGATCACGTTCTGCTGGCCACGGTGAATCCAACCGGCGACCGCGAGCACGCAGAAGCGAAACAGAACGGCGTTCATCTTCCGGCCGATCCTACCTGCTGATGGCCGCTCCCCGAACCCGTGCGAAACCCTGCAAATTCGGCCCGAAGGCGCTCGGTCGAGTTTCGGCACCATACGACCACAACCTCCCTGTTGATCCTGCCCGTGGCGCGCCGCCCGCGCCGTCGCGCTCCGCTTCGCCGACCGGTTTCGATTCCGTGTCCAGTCGATGACGTGACCTTTGCGTCCATGAGTCTCCAGGCGAACGCTGGTGCTGCGGGGTTCTCGACCAGGGCGGCCAGTGCTACTGCGGGATCTCACGCGAGAAGAGGTACCTCATGAGTGGACTGGGTGGATTGAACAAGTCGCCAAACGGTGTGGTCATCGGGCTCGTTCAGCTGCAGCTGCCGAACGTGGTCACGAAGGAAGACCTCGACGCGCAGTGCCAGCGCATCTCGGCGCTGGTCGGCAAGGCACGACGGAACATGCCTTCGATGGACCTCGTGGTGTTCCCCGAGTACTCGCTGCACGGCCTGTCGATGGACACGAATCCGGACGTCATGTGCACGCTGGATGGCCCGGAGGTTCGCGCCTTCGCGGCGGCGTGCCGCGAGCACCGGATCTGGGGCTGCTTCTCCATCATGGAGCTCAATCCGGGCGGAATGCCGTACAACAGCGGCATCATCCTCGACGACACCGGGGCCCTCCGGCTCTACTACCGGAAGCTCCACCCGTGGGTTCCGGTCGAACCGTGGGAGCCCGGCAACCTGGGCATCCCCGTCTGCGAAGGGCCGAACGGCAGCAAGCTGTCGCTCATCATCTGCCACGACGGCATGTTCCCGGAGATGGCGCGCGAGTGCGCGTACAAGGGCGCGGACCTCGTCATCCGGACGGCGGGCTACACGGCACCCATTCGTCACACCTGGAAGATCACGAACCAGGCCAACGCCTTCACGAACCTCGTCTACACGGCGTCGGTGTGCATGTGCGGGACCGACGGCACGTTCGACTCGATGGGGGAGGGCATGATCGTTGGTTTCGACGGCGTCCCGATGGTGACGGGCAGCGGGAGACCGGACGAGATCATCACCGGTGAATTCCGGCCCGATCTGGTGCGCGAAGCGCGCCGCGTGTGGGGCGTCGAGAACAACATCTATCAGTTCGGCCACCGCGGGTACGTCGCGGTGAAGGGCGGCGCCCAAGATTGTCCGTACACGTACATGCAGGACCTCGTCGCGGGCCGTTACGTGCTCCCCTGGGAGCGGGACGTGGTTCACACCGATGGCACGTCTTGTGGGTTCGCGCCGCCGACGAGGGAATACGAGGGCGCGCCCGAGAGCAGGCCGGCACCGAAAGCCGCGAACGCCTGAGCGTCGCCAAGGCCGCACGTCGTGGATCTGACGTGGACGGGAGCGGTCGGTGTCAGCTCGCCAGTTTCCTTCCTCGTCTGCGTGGTCGAGGCGTTCGAGGATCGCCGGAAGCCGTCGGACGATTCAGCAGCGTGACGTTCTGAGAAATCGACCGGCAACATCGTTAGCGCCGAAAGATCGATGGCGTTCTGCCAGAGGCAGACCGATCATCCGGATCGCGAGCTAGTCGAACAGAAGATAGGATGACCATCCCAGCACCAACGCAGAGCCCGAGCTCGCAAAAACGGCTCGCGAGAGTCGCAGGGGTCCTCTACCTACTCGTCGGCATCTTTGGCGGCTTTTCCGAGGGATTTGTAGACCCCAAGATGTACGCCGCCGGCAACGCGACAGCCACGGCAGGAAACGTCGTCGCACGCTCCGGACTCGTCCGCATGGGCGTCGTCGCCCACTTGCTCGATGGGACGTTCTTCGTCTTCCTTGCTATGGCCCTCTACGTCCTGCTTGAGCAGGTGCACAAGAGCGTGGCGAGGGCAATGCTGATCCTTGTCGCACTCGCGACCGGCATCATCTGTCTCAACGCGGTCTTCCTGTTCGAGGGCTTGCAAGTCGCGACCGGCAGCTCTTATGCGACTGCCTTCGGCACCAAGGGTTCGAACGCCCTGGTGCTGCTCTTGCTCGACACCCAGCACTACGGGACTCTCGTCGCACAGGTCTTCTTCGGCCTGTGGCTCGTGCCGCTGGGCTATCTTGTGTACAGGTCAGGGCTGTTCGCCAAGTGGCTCGGGGGCGTGCTCATCGTGGGAGGCGTCTGCTACCTCGTGGACCTGCTCGCAGCGTTCCTGACCCCCGACCTCAGCAGAGAGATTCACGCCTTCGTCATCATCCCTTCAGCGGTCGCCGAAGTCTCGATGGTCCTGTACCTGCTCGTTGTTGGCGTGAAGACCCCGTACGGGATCGCGACGCCGGCCCGCGGGCGGCCGCGACAGAGCCCGCTTGAATGAGGCCGCTCCGCATCGGCTCAACGTCGTTGGCGGCTTCTACGTCGAGGACGGCTGCTGCATCGCGTGCGGCGTGCCAGCCGCGAACGCGCCGGAGCTCTTCGCATGGGACGAGTCGGGTCATTGCTACGTGAGCAGACAACCGAGCAACGCGACAGAGCTGGGCCAAATCCTTGCCGCGATGGGCTCCGCGGAGGTCGACTGTATCCGGTACCGCGGAGCTGACCGCGGCGTCGTGCGCGCACTCTGCGAACACGGACATGCCGAGCAGGTCGATGCCGTCGCCGACGGCCTACCCCGTTGAGCGCGCTCGACGTCGTCAAGGCGAGCACGCTTCGGCGGCTCGGGAAGCCCACGCTAGCAGGTTGTCTCGCGTTGCTCGCCGTCGTGATCATCGGGGTCGCGGCGAGCGTCGGATGGATGTTCTTCGGGCGGCGCTGGATCAGGTGATCACGGGCGAAGCTCAGGACTTGTTCGTTAGAACGGTGGTCAGCCTTTGCCGCACGGGCTCGGTCGCCCGCTCGGGTCGGCCGAGCGCGCGGACGAGTCGGCTTGCTATGGCGGATGAAGGCGCCCATTGTCGGCACAAAGGTGGCAATCGCCATCGAGCGGAGGCACCCATGGGCGACAAATCGCCGAAGTCGAAGCAGAAGGACAAAAGTCAGAAGGACGCCGCCAAGGCGCAGTCCAAGAATGATCAGGCGAAGCGCCAGGCGGGCTACGCCTCCGCGGCGGGCAAAGAGAAGAAGAAGTAGCGCGGCGTCGTCGTGACGCGCCCGGAAACGGTGCGGACCCCGAACACGACGGTCCGCGGTGCGAGCGTGTGACGCCGGGGACCGCACGGTCCCTCGATGAGTCCCGCGCCGCGAGAAGTCCGCATGCAAATCCGAGTTGGATACGAGCTCTTTTATGAGCTGGCTCAGCCGACGCCGATGATCCTGAACCTGAACGTCCACTATTCGCGTGCGTCGGATCTGGTGCGACCCGACCACATGATCACGAACCCGTCGGTGCCCTTTCACGCCTACCGCGACGGCTTCGGAAACTGGTGCAGTCGCCTGGTCGCGCCCGCCGGGCAGTTCCGTGTCGCGTCGGAAGCCGTCTTGAACGACAGCGGCACGCCGGACGTGGTCTCCCCGTGGGCCATGCAGCACCCGGTCGAGGCGCTACCGGAAGAGACGCTCGTCTTTCTTCTCGGCAGTCGATATTGCGAGACGGATCGTCTGTCGGAGCTCGCCTGGAGCTTGTTCGGGCACTCGCCGCCGGGGTGGGGCCGCGTGCAGGCGATCTGCGATTTCGTGCATCGTCACATCACGTTCGGCTACGAGCACGCGAGCCCGACGAAGACGGCGTGGGAGGTTTACAACGTGCCGCGCGGCGTCTGTCGCGACTTCGCGCACCTCGCCGTCGCGTTCTGTCGCTCGGTGAACATCCCGGCGCGGTATTGCACCGGCTATCTCGGAGACATCGGCATGCCGCCGCCGCCGTACGCACCGATGGACTTCGCCGCGTGGTTCGAGGCGTTTCTCGGCGGGCAGTGGCACACGTTCGATCCGCGAAACAACCAGCCGCGCATCGGACGCGTCCTCATCGCGCGCGGTCGCGACGCCGCGGACGTCGCGATCAGCACGACGTTCGGCCCGAATACGTTGCAGCGCTTCGTCGTCATCACGGAAGAAGTTCAGGGCACTTCTTGACAAGCAACGGATAGGCCGTAGGTTGGCCGCTCGCCGTCGGCGCTCTCAGTCGAGCGCCGCTCGCGACCAGCACGCGGATCCGCGAGCGCCGCTCGTATTTTCGAGTCGACGACGGATCGAGGGAAGGTTCGGACCATGAAGATGCGCCCGCTACGGGATCGTGTGATCTTGAAGAGGATCAAAGAGGAAGAGAAGACGCAGGGCGGGATCATCATTCCGGACACCGCCAAGGAGAAGCCCGTCGAGGCGGTGGTCGTCGCCATCGGAAGCGGCAAGGTTCTCGACGACGGCACGGTGCGCGCGCTCGAGGTGAAGGCGGGGGACACGGTGCTGTTCGCCAAGTACACGGGCAGCGAGATCAAGCTCGGCGGCGAAGAGCACGTCATCATGCGCGAGGACGACATCCTGGCGGTGCTCGAAGCGTGAGCCATAGCGGCGTCGTGATTCGCAAATTCCGAACGATCCATGAGAGGGACTGATATGTCTGCCAAAGAAATCGTATACAAAGACGTTGCTCGAAAACACATGCTCGCAGGCGTCAATGCGCTCGCCGACGTGGTGAAGGTCACGCTCGGGCCGAGAGGCCGCAACGTCGTTCTCGAGAAGAGCTACGGCGCGCCGACGATCACCAAGGACGGCGTGACCGTCGCGAAGGAAATCGAGCTCTCGGACAGGTTCGAGAACATGGGCGCGCAGATGGTGCGCGAGGTCGCCTCGAAGACCTCCGACGTCGCCGGCGACGGAACCACCACCGCGACCGTGCTCGCGCAGGCCATTTACCGCGAGGGCGCGAAGCTCGTCGCCGCTGGCCACAACCCGATGGAGCTCAAGCGAGGCATCGACAAGGCCGTCGTGGCGGTGGTGGAGGCCGTGAAGAAGTCTGCCAAGCCAACGAAGGATCGGAAGGAAATCACGCAGGTCGGAGCCATCAGCGCGAACGGCGACGAAGCGATCGGCGCACTTCTGGCGGACGCGATGGAGAAGGTCGGCAAGGAAGGCGTCATCACCGTCGAAGAAACGCAGAGCGCGGAGACGACCCTGGAAGTCGTCGACGGCATGCAGTTCGACCGCGGCTTTCTCTCCCCGTACTTCGTGACGAATCCGGAAAAACTCGAGGTGCTGCTCGAAGACGTGCACCTCCTCATCTCCGAGAAGAGGATCGCCAACATGAAAGATCTCTTGCCGATCCTGGAGGCCGTCGCGAAACAGCAGAAGCCGCTGCTCATCATCGCCGAGGACGTCGAGGGCGAGGCGCTGGCGACGCTCGTCGTGAACAAGCTGCGCGGCACGCTCCAGGTCGCGGCCGTCAAGGCGCCGGGATACGGGGACCGCCGGAAGGAAATGCTGAAGGACCTCGCCGTGCTCACCGGTGGACAGGTCATCTCCGAAGAGCTCGGGCTCAAGCTCGAAAATGTCACGCTCGAGAGCCTCGGGCGCGCAAAGCGCGTCTCCATCGACAAGGACGACACGACGGTCATCGGCGGTCACGGGAAGAAGCCCGCCATCGCCGGGCGCATCGCCGAGATTCGCACCCAGATGGAAGCGACGACATCCGACTACGATCGCGAAAAACTCTCCGAACGGCTCGCGAAGCTCGTCGGAGGCGTCGCGGTAGTGAAGGTCGGCGCCGCTACCGAGGTCGAGATGAAAGAAAAGAAAGCGCGCGTCGAGGACGCGCTGCACGCGACCCGCGCTGCCGTCGAAGAAGGCATCGTTCCGGGCGGCGGAGTGGCGCTCGTTCGAGCCCAGAAGGCGCTCGATGCGCTCGACGTCCCCGACGAGCAACGGTTCGGCGTGACCATCATCCGCCGGGCCATCGAGGAGCCGCTCCGTCAGATCGCCCAGAACGCGGGCGAAGAAGGCGCCGTGGTACTCGGCAAGGTCCGGGAAGGCAAAGGCAACTACGGCTTCAACGCAGCGACCGGAACGTTCGGCGATCTCCTCGACATGGGAGTCATCGATCCGGCGAAGGTCGTACGGACCGCGCTGGAAAATGCCGCGAGCGTCGCAGGGCTCCTCTTGACCACCGAAGCTCTCATCGCCGAGCGTCCCCACAAGACGAAGAGCGCCGGCATGGACGCCGGCATGGACTGACCGCGGAGCGCGTCGCTCGCCAGCGCTTCGGCGGAGGAGCGACGGGAACGACGCAATCCGGAGCGTGCTGCGATACCCCGCCCACCTGCAACCCGGGCGACATCGAGTTCGGGAGCGGGCAAGATTGCTCACCCTACTTCGCCGGGTGTTACTCCGTGAGCCGCTGTGGCGCGACCGGGTGGTGCGAGCCCTTCGGTGCCGGAGTCCATGAAGACGTCGGCCTTCGCAGACGCCGCGAGGTTACTGGCCGCGGTGGTCAACACGGCGTGCATGTTCATCGGGTCAAGACGGTCGGCGACCGTCCGGTGCGGAGGCCGACCTTCGGCCTGGCCGGATACAGCCGGAACCGGGGCCGTCCCCATCCTCGTTTACGGATCAGCTTGCGCCAGGTCAGGTTCATGCCGTGTACGGCGCGAAATCCTCGAGCGGCTCGTCGAAATCGTCACGCAAGTGGAGCAGATCCTTCGCCGCGCCGAAACGCGGCCGCGATGAGGTTCCCGCGGCAAGAAGCCGTGCCACGGGCTCGTCGGCACGGGTTTAGGAGCACCTCTTCCCCGGCCTGAACCCGCCCGGGCAGCTCGGCGAGCATTGCGGGCAGATCACGCAGCAGCGAAACGTCAGGTCGACGCAGGCACCGCTGCAGCGAGCAGGACGCCTCACACCCGCGCCCTGCGTCCCGCGCGTTCGAATTCTGAAGGCGCGATGAAGGTTTCTTCAGATGAGAGGCGTCGCGCAACGCATGAGCTCGGTTTTCGCGCTCTTCAAATATCCGGAATAACTTGGACTGCCCTTGGATCGAGCGCGAGCGAGCCCTTCGAAGAGGGCGTGAGGCCTCCCCCGATGCCGGCCGAGTTGATGTAGATAATTGGTGGGCTTTCCTTTTGTCCGTCGATTCTTTTCCAGCCGTGCCTGCTGGCGAGCGTGGAGAGCGACCCTTGGAGAGACGTGATGCAATCAATGACGACGAACAAACTGCTGGGCACCTCGATCTTGGGCGCGGTGGTCGCGGCCACGTTGCTGACGCCGCCAGCGTCCGCCGTTGTCGTCCAGGTGAACGGGGAGATTATCCCCGATTGTGCCGACAACATCGCGTATGCGCTCGCGCGCGGTGAGCTCGCCGGAAACGTCTCCACGAACTGTCCGAGTCAGTTTCCATTGGGGAGTCCCGCATGCTGGTCCCAGGCGGCGGGCGGCGTCGCAGATTGCACGGGAACGGCCGCGCCCACCGTTCCGGTAAATACGGGAGCGCAAGGATCGCAAGGGCCACTGAACCCCGTGAACGACGCGAGCGTGAACCCGCAGGTGTTCGCGATCCCGAAGGTCGCCGGGGCCGGGAACACGACGGTGTTTGGAAAGGTCACCGCAACGTTCATTTGGAGGAACACCGCTTATTATCGAAATTCCTTCGGTTGGTACAACGTCGGCGACGACGTCACGACCCTCACGAATCTGCACCCGATCCTGCCGAGTTGGCCGCCTCCACCGCCGGGCACCACGCCCTATGACCAAGCGGGCGAGGGGGCCCCATTCCAGGCGACCGTTGACTTCCAGGCGCAGTTCACCGCCGGCACCTACAAAGGTGGTTTCGTAGGGTTCTATCTGATGACGCCGGAAAGCCAGGCGGACGTGAATACCACGACCTATCCGAACTGGGACACCTGCAACGTAGATGGGAACCCCCGCGGCTATTACCCGTACGCCGGCACCTATAGCGGCCACGCGAGGAATCCGCCGACGCCGCCGGCGAATTCGTGCGTCGGCTACATGTACTTCACCGAGAGCGCGCTCAACGGCGACGGCAACTACGTCCATTCCCTCATCTACCAGACGAAGGTGCTGGACCCGACATTGGTCCGATTCAGCGATTTCTACTTCAGCTTCGAGGACACGTACCGGTCGAACGACATCGGCTACGCCGATAACACGATTTTCGTGCAGGGACTCGTCACGCCTTGCGTCCCGAAGCCAGAGATCTGTAACGGCCTGGATGACGACTGCGACGGCGTCATCGACAACAACCCCGTGGACGCCAGCGGATCCTGCTCCCAGATCGCCAACAATCATCCAGGGGTCGGCATCTGCAAGGCGGGCACGGAAGTCTGCCGGCTGCCAGTGGCGCAGGGTGGTGTCGCGGGCACGCCGGGCCACTCGTCGAACGATGCGCTCTTCTGCGACGGTGAGGTCGGACCCGCGCAGGAAGCGTGCGATGGGCTCGACGATAACTGCGACGGCGTGGTGGACGACCCGAACGGAGTGACCGATCCGACGAAGCAAGTCTGGGGGGCCACGACGAACTCGGTTCCGCTCCCGAACGAATGCGCTTCTCTCCTCGGGTCTTGCCTGGGGTCGACGGAATGCGTGAACGGCACGCCGACGTGCGTCGACACGGACGGTCCTGCCCCGGAAAAGTGCGACGGCAAGGACGACAACTGCAACGGTATCATCGACGACAATCCATCCGACGTCGGCGCGCCGTGCTACCCGCCTGGTGGTACGCCCGTCGGCATCTGCAAGGCCGGTGTCACGGTCTGTCTGCCTGGAAACAGCGCGAGCGACACGCTTCAATGCCAGGGCTGGGTCGGTCCGGATAAGAGCGAGGTTTGCAACGGCCTCGACGACAACTGCAACGGCAAGGTCGACGACAATCCGGTCGACGTGGGCCCGTCCTTTCCGTGCACGCCTGCAGGTGTGAGCGGCGTCTGCACGCCGGGCTACTTCGTGTGCGTGAACGGCGCGCGCGTGTGTGCAAACTTCGGCTTCGGCACGCCCGAGACGTGTAACGGCAAGGACGACAACTGTGACGGTATCATCGACGACAATCCGATCGATGCGAACCTGCCGTGCGGTAGCTCGGTCGGTGCGTGCAAGCAGGGCACGCTCACCTGCCGCTTGCCGAACAGCAATGGCGGACAACCCGACGTGCCGGGGCATTCAGCCGGGGACGTGCTCATTTGCGACGGCGCGACGGGGCCCACCGCCGAACAGTGCGACGGGATCGATAACAACTGCGACGGCGTCGTCGATGACGGTCCCGACGGCACCCCGAACTCGCTCCCCGGCGTCGGAGTGGACTGCTCGACGAGCTGTGGAAACGGCAAGACGGTATGTAAGGACGGCTCGATTCAATGCGTCGGGACGAGCGGCGGCACCGTCGAGGTGTGCAATGGTGTCGACGACGATTGCGATGGAATCATCGACGACAATCCGATCGACGCGGGCGGACCGTGCGGGACCATCGTCATCAATTCGTCAGTGCCGCAGAATCCCGATTGCAAGCTGGGAACGCTGGTGTGCCGGCTTCCGGATAGTCAGGGCGGCGTCCCGGGTCAGCCGGGACACAGCATCGGCGATCAACTAGAGTGCGACGGCCAGGTCGCGGGGTCTCCGGAAGAGTGCAACGGGATCGACGACGACTGCAACGGCGTCGTTGACGACAACGTGCCGGGCCAGGGCGCGCCGTGCCCGCCGGCGGGGCTGACGCTGCCGCTCACCGGCGAGTGCCGTCCGGGTGAACTCTTCTGTATCGGCGGGTCGATGAAGTGCGAAGGTGCCATCGGACCGTCGGCGCCCGTGTGCGACGGCAAGGACCATAATTGCGACGGCCAGATGGATGTTGGTCCCTGCGCGAATCCGCTGGACCAGTGCATTCGCGGCGCGTGCAGGCCCCCGTGTGGCGAGGGGGAGTTTTCGAATTGCCCGGGCGGTACGACCTGCGCCGGGGGTTACTGCGTGCCACCTGACTGCACGTCGACGTGTGGCGCGGGCACCGTCTGCAATCTCACAACGGGACAATGCGACGAAACCGATGGTGGCGGAGCCACGGCGTCTGCCGGAGGTGGCGGGTCGATGTCGACCCCCGATGGCGGCGCATCGCTCAACGCCGGAGGAGCGTCGAGCGGCGGCGGCGCGCCTGACGCCGGGACACTCGCGGGTGCCGGTGGATCGGGACGAGCGGGTTCGACGGGTTCGAGCGGAGGCGGGAACATGATACCGCCCCTCGCACCCCCCGATACGTACGGCCTCGCGACGGGTGGGGGTGGGTGTGCGTGTCGAGCAACGCCAGCGCGGACTTCAGGTGAGCCTCTCCTCGCCGCGGTGCTTGTCGGAGGCGTTCTCTTCCGACGAAGATCACGACGGCCCTCACGAGGAGGGAGGCGCTGATGTCGCCAGCGTGTCGTATCGTCCATGCCCTCGTGGCGGCGGGGGTGGCGGCCGCGACGCTGTCACTTGCTGGGTGCGCGACGGAAGCTTTTTGCTTCGATTGTCCGGGCGCCCCAAAGGGGCTCGGTACGGGCGGCGCGCCGGGCGGTCAGAGCGAAGGCGGCGTCCTATTCACGCGGCCTTTGAACGACGGCGGACTCGTGACGGGCGACGGATCGACCGCGTGCGAATCCACGACGGACATCACGGCGGATCCGAACAACTGTGGTGGCTGCGGGCACGTGTGCGAGCGAACGAACGCCATCGCAAGCTGCGTCGATAGCCAGTGCCAGTACGCGTGCGCCGATAACTTCTACGACCTTGCCGGGACCCTCGCGTCTCCTGGCGGAGGCTGCCCGTACTTCTGCAGCAAGACATCGGACACGGAAACGTGCAACGGCCTCGACGACAACTGCAATGGGCTCATCGACGAAGCCCTCGTGAACGGAAAGCTGGTCGAGGGGGCCGTGTGCGACGACGTCCTCAACTGCGGGCTCTTCGGGCGCGCCTGCCTTTACACGAGCGCGGCGGGAGCGTGTCAGGACGGCGTGTGCACGGAGGGGGCCTGCAACACGGGCTTCTATCCCGACCCGACGAAGCCGCTTCCGAACTGCGATTACGCCTGCGTACCGACCAACGGCGGAAAGGAAATCTGCGACGGGCGAGACAACGATTGCGACGGCAAGATAGACGACAACCCCGATGTCTCCTCGGACCCCTTCAACTGCGGGGCCTGCGGGAAGACTTGCATCGGTGCGTTCGCGAACGCCGAACCTACCTGCACGAACGGCAGCTGCGTGCTCGGCGCCTGCATCGATGGGTACTTCGACGATCCCGGCGCCGCGACGCAGCCGAATTGTCTGGCGACGTGCAAGAGTCTCTGTAATTTTCCCTTCGCAGCCGGCATCTGTGCCGCCGACGGCACCTGCTCCATGGGAGCCTGCTTCGCCGGACATTACGACCTGAACGGCAAGTCGGCGGACGGCTGCGAATACACGTGCCAGCCGACGGGTCAAACCCTTCCGATCTGCAATGACCTCGACAACCTTTGCGACGGTGTCGTCAACGAAGGCATCGATCTCACCTCGGATCCGAACAATTGCGGCGCCTGCGGAAACGCCTGCAACCAATATTTTCCCGGCGCATCCACCGCGTGCACGAACTCCAAGTGCACCTTCGTCGCTTGCCTGCCGGGATACGTCGCGCTGAACGGCAGCGGCGCGACGGGCGGTTGCCAGTATCAGTGCACCGAGACCAACGGCGGCAAGGAAATCTGCGACGGAATCGACAACGATTGTGACGGTGTCGTCGACGACAACCTGACCGATACGGGTGGGGCCTGCACGACGACGTTGCCGGGCGCATGCGCGCCGGGCACGGAAGCTTGCTCGTCGGGGGTGCTCAAGTGCGTGTCCAAGAATCCGCCGAGCCAGGAGATCTGCAACGGCATCGACGACGACTGCGACGGAAAGATCGACGACGGGCCCGACGGAACCAAGGCGACGCTCCCCGGCGTCGGATTCACGTGCGGCAAGACGCAGATCGGGACCTGTTCGTTCGGGACGAGCGAATGCACGACGGTGAGTGGCAAGACGTCGATCAACTGCGTCGGCGAGATCGATCCCGCGCCGGAGCTCTGCAACGGTCTCGACGACGATTGTGACGGCATCGTGGATGATCATCTGACGGATGCGTGGGCCGTCACCTCGACGGCCTGCGATCAGAACCCCGCACCTTGCAAGGCAGGGACGTTCGAGTGTGTCGCTGGCGCTCAGGCCTGCATTGGAGGGACGCTGCCCACGCAGGAGATCTGCGATGGAACGGGCCCGGGTACGGGCAGCAATCCGTCGTGCTCTGGCACACCAGGGCAAGGGTGCGTATGGCCGTCCGGAGGGCCGCGCCGGCTCGATACGCTGAACAACTCGACACAGGGTGTCGCGTCGAACTTTCAGCTCGTCTCGGCTTCCATCGGGAGCGAGTATTTCGTCGCGTACTCGGGCATTCGACCGAACAACCCCGCAAACTACAATTCAGCGTCGAACATGTTCTTTCAGGTGTCGGAAGACGCAGGGACGACGTGGGCGACCAACGACGCGGATCTATCCGCCGCCAGCGTGGCGGAGACCGAACCCGGGCTCTTCGGCCGCGCCGGTCGCGCTTACATGGTGTTTTCGCAGTTCGCGAACAACAACGGCACAGGGAACCGCCGAATCTACTTCCGGGGGGCCGGTAAGACGGACACTCCTGCATACGGGAGCTGGGTCAACGGTGGGAACGTCGTCCAGGTGCGCGTCCAGAGCAACGGCGGCGTGGATTGCTTCCAACCTGCGGGCGTCGTTGCGAAATCCGACGGCACGTCGGGCGGCAAGGGTGACTGGCTCGCAGCGGTGTGGAGCGAGATCGGTGGCGCACCCACGGACATCCAGCGCGACGTGTACGTCGCATACTCGAAGAACGGAGGCGCTACGTGGAGCACCGCCGCCCAGGTCAATTCCGGAGCAGGCGCGGGCGACGCGCAGTCGCCCGTGGTGGCGACGGATGGGAACGGCGTCATTTACGTCGCGTGGCGCGACAGCAGAAACGGTGGACTCGAGCAGGTTTACTTCGCGCGCATCGACATCACGTCCGCTACTCCGACCGCGGCGCCGACGGTCGGGACCGCCGTTGCACTCCAGCCGGTCGCCGGCGCTTCCGGAAGCTCGACTGAGCTGACGCTCAAGGCGAGCGGCTCGTACGTGTTCGCCGCGTGGACGGATCTCCGCACCAAGTTCTCGACGGTCCGCGTTTCGTCATCCGCAGACGGCGGTAAGACCTGGACGAAGATTTCCTCCGTGAACGACGGCCAGATCGTCGATCCCGACGGTGAGAACAACAACGCCAGCACAGCGAACCTTGCGGTCAGCGGTGCAAACGCCGTGGTCGTCTGGGAAGATCGGCGGAGCGGCAACCCGAATATTCGCATCAATCGCACGGCTGATGGAGGGGTGACATGGCTCAGCACCACGCCCCGTGTCGACACGGGAACGGTCAACGGCCAATATTCGTCGGTGGCGCCCTTCGTCGCGTTCGGATCACCAAAGACTGCTACCGGCGGCGCAGCGACGTCGAGCGTCTACGCTGCGTGGCAGGACTTCCGCTTTCCGTCTTCCGCCGTCCTGGCGAACGTCTCCCTCGATGGCGGTCTCACGTGGGCACCCAACGCGGCGACGGCGTATCGAATGGATGTCGACACGAAGCCGCCGAATCCCGCGTCAGGGTCCGCTGCGGACAGCCAGGCGCCGCTCATTCTCGCGTCGCCGACCGTGAATCAGATGAATGTCGTCTGGATCGATTTTCGCGATCAGAACGGCAATAACGGAATCAACGGCGACATCTGGACGATGCTGTCGAAATAGTTTCCTGGCGGGGGACACCCGCTTGCAGTCGCGGCCGCCGCAGCGCCGGGTGGGGTCGTCCGCGAGCCTCTGACAGGTCGATTCAATGCCGGTGAGGCAGCGGTCGCACTGTTCCGCGCCCACGTTTCCAGCGTGTAAGCGCCGATGGCACGCAGGTCCGCTCGTGCCTTGGCTGAGAACCGATACTTCACGAGCTAGCGCGCCGATGGCGCCAAGCCGAGTTCGGCACGGACGCTGGCAAACGGATCGTCCTCGAAGTCCGGACTTGCGTCGCCCTCTTCGATGGCGGCGCGGAGCTTGGCCAGCTTGGCGTCGTAGCGTTGCTGCTCGCGCTCCAGCGCTGCGACACCGGCGCGCACCACATCCTCGACGCTCGCGAAACGTCCCACGGCAACCTGCTCTTCTGCGATCTGCGCCAGATCCTCGAACGGCCGCCTGCCCGACGCGGAGCCCCCACGGTTTCGCCGGCATCAACATTCCTCTCGATCGCATTCCATGCTGCCCCGGGGAAACGGAGAGAGAGCATAGCGTGCGCGTCCGCCCCATGAGCATGAGCGGCCCGCCGAGCGGGGAACCGGCCGCAAAACGACGCTCGCATCGCGCCGTAGGTGATGTCCCCTGAAAACCCTTCTTGCTCATGATCGGCTCTCCGTAGAAGCCGAGCGAACCTGCGTCGACTTCGTTAAGTACGAGCTTAGGGCGCTCTCTTCGAATTTCCCGCCCTCAGGCCACTGAAACTCATGTCTCGCGGACGATCTCGAGCGCCATCGCCTCGACGAACCCGTGGTCCACGTCCGCCGGCAGAGCAGAGCCCGAGGACGAGCTCACGGTCGCTCACGGTGGCCGGGTTGATCCGTCGCGGCCAGCAGAACGCCATCGAGTACCTCGTGATGGAGCCACACTACGGGTACCACGCGATAGTCACGCTCCACGATGCGGCTCAGGAGCCACGGTAGAGCTCGAGCGACGGCAGGCGGCCCCGGGTGCGTGAAGCTCGGCCTCAGTGTGTCAGCGTCACGATCCATCCGCGTGCGCCGCCCCCGCCGCCGGCTCCCTCCCAATGTTCGCCGTTCACGCCTGGACCGGCAGTGAGAGTGCCCGTGCCGCCGGCCGCGCCTGCACCAGGGTTCGTGTACGGCGTCGTGCCACCCGAGTTGCACGCCGAGTAGAGGTTGCCGGCTCCACGAGTTCCGCCAGGGGCCGCGGTGGTGCTGGCGCTGCCGTCCGCACCTGCGGTTCCTGCGCCGGTGCAGGCATTGCCCTTGGTCGCGGTATTTCGTTCGCCCCCGCCTCCTCCGCCACCCCCGCCGCCATTGGCGAAGACCCGTGCATTGGTGGTGAGGGTGTGGGCCTCGAGCAAGATGCCGCCGCCACTGCCTCCGCCCCCGCCGCCGGATGCCATCAGCTGCTGAGTGCTGCCGTCATTGGGATTCACGACGGCGCCGAAACCGCCGCCGCTACCACCCGCGGTGACGGTGCCCGAGACGGCCACGGTGAGATCCCCGGCCGCGCTGATCTGGACGGCTCCACCGCCGTACCCTCCAGCGCCACCCGCGGCGATGTGCGTCCCGAGGTCGGTCTTCTGCTGTCCATCGCCGCCCTTCCCCCCGCTGCAACCGCCTCGCAACGGCACGAGCGTCGAGCTGACGACCGCTCCGCCGTTCGCCGCCCCTCCCGTGGCACCATTTCCGATATCGCCCTCGCCACCCGCGCCGCCCGGGGCCCCGAACCCTCCGCCCCCGCCGCCGTTCGGCGATTGCGTGAGCGAACCCGCCGCGCAGCTCTCCGCCGATGCTCCGGCACCGGCAACAGTCCCATGGGAGCCTGCGTCGACGGTGCCGGCGATGGCCGCATCTCCGAAGACGGCAATGACGACCGGGCGGGTTCCGGTGAGAGTCAGCGACGACCCGGCGGCGACGGAGAGGCCACGAAGCGGCAGGATGACGAGGTCCGGCCCACCCGCCTGTGTCTGCACGACGGGTGTCGGCAACGCTTCGCCGCACCAGTTGCCGAACGCGAGCGTGCCCGAGTCGAACGTCGAAGCGCCGCAGTTGAGGGTCGTCGTCGGATCGGTCGGCGACGGGTCGACGCCCGCCCCCGTGGGGTTGAAGTTGCTCGGGGTGTACGCGAACGCGGTGTACGCCACCGCACCGCAGACTCCGGTGGCGCAATTGCCCGTGGTGCAGTCCGTGTTCGCGCCGCACTTTTCGCCTTGCGGGCACTTCGGACAGATCGTGCCGCCGCAATCGACGTCGCTCTCGCTGCCGTCCTTCAAGCCATCGGTGCAAGACGCCGCCTGACACGTCCCGGTGACGCAGAGCGCGCTCTGACAATCCGTGGAGCTCGTGCAGCCCTGGCCGTTGGGACACGCCGGACAGGTGCTACCGCAGTCGACGCCCGTTTCGGTGCCGTTGAGGACGGAGTCCGCGCACGTGGGCGCCTGACACGTGGTGCTGCAGACCTTGTCCGTGCAGTCGTTACCCGTCGAGCACGTCTGTCCGTCGGCGCACTTGGGGCACGCCGCTCCGCCGCAGTCGACCGCGGTCTCGCTGCCGTTCTTCACGTGGTCGGCGCACGTCGCGGTTTGGCAAATGTTGCCCGAGCAGACGAGGCTCAGACAATCCGTCGCGCCGTTGCAGGCACTCCCCGCGGTGCAGCCCGGGCAAGTCCCGCCGCCGCAGTCGACCGCGGTCTCGTTGCCGTTCTTCACGGTGTCCGTGCAGGACGGCGCCTGACACGTGTTCGCCTTGCAGACGCCGCTCGTGCAATCGCCGTTGCCGCTGCAGCCGAGGCCCGCGCCGCAGAGCGGACACGTGCCGCCGCCGCAGTCCGTCCCGGTCTCTGCCCCGTTCTGGATCTTGTCGGTGCAGGTCGCCACCTGGCACGTCCCCGTCGCACAGCTCTTGCTCTGACAGTCCGAGCCGGCGCCGCACTTCTCGCCGTTCGGGCAGGGCGCGCAGCTCGTCCCGCCGCAGTCGACGTCCGTTTCGGTCCCGTTCTTCACGCCGTCGTTGCACCCGGGCTGCGTGCAGACCCCGCCGGAACAGTACGTGCCCGAGCAGTCCCCGCCGCTCAGACATTTCTTGCCGTTCGCGCAGGTGGGGCAGGAGCCGCCGCCGCAATCGACGTCGGTCTCCGCGCCGTTCTCGACCTTGTCGGTGCAGCTCGGCGCCTGGCACACGCCTCCGGTGCACACCCCTGTGGCGCAGTCGCCCGGGACCAGGCATTTCTTTCCAGCAGCGCAGCTCGAGCACGCGGTCCCGCCGCAATCCACGTCCGTCTCGTTGCCGTTCTTCACGTTGTCCGTGCAGAGCGGCGGCGCGCAGGCAGATCCATTGCACACGCCGCTCTGGCAATCCGCTCCGGAATTGCAGCCGAGGCCCGGACCGCAGGTCGTGCAAATGCCCCCGCAGTCCACGTCGCTCTCGGCGCCGTTCTTGACGTGATCGCTACAGCTCGGCGCCTGGCACTTGCTCGTCGTGCAGACGCCGCTCACGCAGTCGGAGCCGGAGCCGCACGCCCCGTTCGTCCCGCACTTGGTGCACGAGCCTCCGCAATCCACGTCGCTCTCCGTGCCGTCCTTCAGCCCATCCGTGCACGACGCCGCGGCGCACACGCCCCCCGCGCAGACGCCGCCGCTGCAGTCCGTGTTGCCGTTGCAGGAGCCGCCATTCGCGCACTTGGGGCACGTTCCACCCCCGCAATCCGTGCTCGTCTCGTTGCCGTTCTTCACCTTGTCCGTGCACGTCGCGGCCGGACACTTTCCGCTCGTGCACACGTCGCTCGCGCAGTCGCTCGCGACCGTGCACACGCCGCCGGTACCGCAAGCTGGGCAAGCCCCTCCTCCGCAATCGACGTCGCTTTCCGTGCCGTTCTTCACCGTGTCCGCGCAGCTCGGCGCCTGGCACACCGAAGCCCCGCACACCTTGCTCGTGCAGTCTCCCGAAGCGCTGCATCCCTTGCCCGAACCGCACGGCACGCAGTTCGTGCCGCCGCAGTCGACGTCCGTCTCCGTCCCGTTCTTCACCTTGTCGGAGCACGTCGGGGCTTGGCAGGTGCCGCCCGCGCAGACTCCGCTCGCGCAGTCGCTCCCCGCCGCGCACGAGTTGCCCGTCGCGCATCGGGGGCACGCCGAACCGCCGCAGTCGACGTCCGTCTCCGTCCCGTTCTTCACCTTGTCGGAGCACGTCCCGGTCTGGCACACGCCGGAAGCGCAGACCTTGCTCTTGCAGTCGACGGCCACCTTACACGTCTGGCCAGGGTTGCATGCTGCACACGTCGTCCCGCCGCAGTCGACGTCGGTCTCGTTCGCATTCTTGACGAAGTCCGAACAGCTGGCGGCCTGGCACAGTCCGGCGCAGACGAGGCTCGTGCAGTCGCTGGCGATCGAGCAGCCGGCGCCGGTGCCGCACGGATTGCACGCGCCGCCGCCGCAGTCGACTCCCGTCTCCTTGCCGTTCTGGACGGTGTCCGTGCACGTTGCCGGCTGACACGCGCCACTCGCACAGTCCTTGCTCACGCAGTCTCCTGCCGCGATGCACGCGGCGTGATCGGCGCACGCCGGACAGCTCGGGCCCCCGCAGTCCACGTCCGTTTCCGTCCCGTTCTTCACCCCGTCGGTACAACCCGGCGACGTGCACACGCCCGCCGCGGAGCAAAATGCCGTCTTGCAGTCGGCGTTGACGGAGCACGCGGCTCCCACCGCGCACCCGGGGCACGTTCCGCCGCAGTCCGTCGCCGTCTCGTTGCCGTTCTGAACCCCGTCGGAGCACGTCGCCGACTGGCAGACGGCCGACGTGCAGACGCCGGTCGTGCAGTCGCTCGCCACCTTGCAAATCTTCGTCGCTGCGCACTTCGCGCAGGATGGCCCGCCGCAATCGACGTCGGTCTCGTTGCCGTTGAGCACGGTGTCCGTGCAACCCGGCGCCTGACACGCGCCGCTCGCGCAAACGCCCGAGGTGCAATCCGCTGCAGCCCCACAGCCGAGCCCGATCTGGCAGGGCCCGCAGGTGCCGCCGCAATCGACGTCGGTCTCGTCCCCGTTCTTCAGCGAATCGGTGCAGCTCGGCGCGCGGCAGAGGGAATCGTTGCCGCAGACCCCGCTCGCGCAATCCGACCCCAGATCGCACAGCAGTCCCGTCGCGCACCCCGGGCACGTCCCGCCGCCGCAGTCGACGTCGGTCTCGTTGCCATTGCGGACCTGATCCGTGCACTCAGAGCCACTGCACACCCCCGCCGTGCAGACCGCCGTCACGCAATCCGACCCCACGCCGCACGTCGCGCCGACCGCGCACGCGCCGCAGTCCGAGCCACCGCAGTCCACGGCCGTCTCGTTGCCGTTCTTCACGCCGTCGTTGCAGCTCGCGGCCACGCACACCGCGCCCGTGCAGACGTCGCTCGCGCAATCTCCGCCGAAGCCACACTTCGCTCCGGTCGCGCATGCCGGGCACGTTCCCCCGCAGTCGACGTCCGTTTCGCTGCCGTTCCTCACGCCGTCCGTGCAGGTCGCCGCGCTGCAGGTGCCGTTGCACGTGCCCGTCACGCAGTCCGCGGGCGCCGTGCACATCGAGCCCACCCCGCACGGCGCGCAGCTACCGCCGCCGCAGTCGACGTCCGTCTCGGTGCCGTTCTCGACGCCGTCGGCGCAGCTCGCCGCCTGGCAGAGTCCCTGCGAGCAGAAGGCCGTCGCGCAATCGCTCGGCAGCTTGCACGCCTTCTTGACCGTGCAGGGCGTGCAGCTTCCGCCGCAGTCGATGTCCGTCTCGGTGCCGTTCTCGACGCCGTCGGTGCAGCTAGGCTCCGCGCACTGGCCGCCCCGGCAAATCCCGCTGGCGCAATCGCTCGCGACCCAGCAGTCGGCGCCCGCCGCGCACGGGGAACAGGAGCCTCCGCAGTCGACCCCCGACTCCGTCCCGTCTTTCTTGCCGTCGCTGCACGTCGTGTCGTCGCGAACGGCGGCGTCGGGCGCCGTCCCTGCATCCCCGCCATGAACGCCCTTGTGCGAGTCGAGACCGTCGAGCCCCGACGTCGTGCACCCCGCGAGCACGCCCGTGATGACGACGATCATCCAAGCTCGAAGCCCCTGCATCGGATCCGGCAGAGTGTACCCCAGTCCCGGCGGCGGCGCGTGAACCCGTGCGGGACACGCTTTCACGACGTTTTGGGACGTTGTGGTGGCGAGCACTCCGTCCGAGCGTCCCGCAGCGCCGGTCCGGGATCGGTGAAGGTTCCGACGCAGCCCACCGCCGGAGCGCCCGCGTTCCGACCCGGTTCCCGCCTAGTGAGGGGCCGCTCGTGCTCGATCCGTTACCCGGCTCGCCGACGAGCACCTGATCGATCGCGTGGGAGCGTCGCGCGGGTGTTCACGGCCGCCCGTCGATGTGGCTCAGGTTGGCACACAACGCCGGGATCCCGCCGGCTCGCTCGAGCACGATGCGCGACGTTTGCCGCGGAAATCACCCGCGGCACGAGGGTTGCTCATCCCGACGCCGCGCTCGACCTCCCGGGGAGGAGGTTCGTCGCGTTCGCGCGGGGTCGCACGGAAAGCATCGATGATCGACGAGCGGAGGCACTGGGCGCGTCGCGCCGCAGGGTGGGTGGACGCGAACGCGCTTCTCCTGCTCTCTGGCCTATTTCACGCTCACGCCCGCCTTCTATCTGCTCGCATGCGTGCCGCCGATATGGCTCGGGCGCAGCGCGACGAGTGTCCTCGGGATCTACCTGCACCAGTTCGACACCGCCGGCACGCTGACGATGAACGCCGCCTCCGTCTATCAGTGGTTGCCCGTATCGGCGGAGCCCGACGCGCAGGTACGGGGTGGGCTCGTGTTCGCGGCGGGGGCGTGCGCGCTGTCCGCTTACGTGATCTTGCGCCGCTCCCGCCGCCCGTTCCGTCCGGAGAGTCTCCTCAACATCGCCCTCTTTCTCGCCGCGCTCCCTCCCTTCCTGCTCTCGAAGATGCACGAACGCTATGCGTTCGTGAGTGACGTGCTCGCCTGTGTCGTTCCCTTCGTGACTCCCTCGCTGGTCGGACCGGCGGTGCTACTGGTGTTTGCTTCCTTCGTTTCCTACGGCCCGTTCATCGGCGCAAGCTGGATGCCGCTCCCTTATGCCGCGATGCTCAACCTGGTCGCGCTCGTGCTCATCGCGCGGCAGTTGGGCCGCGATCTGGGCCTCACGGACGCACTCGGTCAGACGGCACGAGACGACGATTCCGGCGACGAACGGCCAGTTTCTGGCCTCACCAGCGTCCGAGACGTCGACCGCGCGGGTCGCTCTCGATTTTAGCCCGTGCGAGCCGACGCGGCGGTGGCTTCGACGTCTTCAGGTTGCACCACGGTGCTTCTTGGTTGCGGCCTCACTCGGCGACCTCGCGCGGGCGTGGCTCGCACGTCGCGGTCACGGGGGATCCGACCCGCGGGTCGCCACGCGACGCGCTTCGCAGGAGTGAGAAGGTCGCCCACCCCCGCCCCCGCCGTCCCGCGACGGCCCCGGGCCGTCAGGGACAGGCAATTTCGTTATAGAGTGGAGTCTGCAATGAGGAAGGCGCTTGTTAGGTTGAGTTGCCTGACCTTACCGCTCCTTGCGACGAACTGCGGGCGCGTGTCGGAGCCGGCGCGCGCGACGGATGCCGGGCCAGGTCGTGCCATGTCCACGGGTGGTAGCGCCGGTGCGATCGGCGGCGATCGCGCGCAGGACGGTTCGTTCGCGAACGGGGGCCGCGCGACCCGTACCTCGACGACGCCCGACGGCGAAGCCGATGCCGGCGCGCTCGACGTTCGGCGCTGCGGGCGCACGGATCCGGCGCGCCCCGACGACTGTGACGGTGTGTGCACGAGTGTCGAGACGGACCCGGGTAATTGCGGCGGGTGCGGCTCGGCATGCAGCGGTGGCGCCGTGTGCCTCCGCGGCCGCTGCTCGCCGACATGCGCCACGGACGCGGGCGCACCCTTGACTAACTGCGACGGCGCCTGCGTGAGCCTTGCCAGCAACGCCGACCACTGCGGCACGTGCCGCAACGCTTGCACCGGAGGACAGATCTGTGTCGAAGGGCAATGCGCGTGCCCCACGGCGAGTCTCCCTTCGGTGCCGGAGACGCTCTGCAATGGAGTGTGCATCGACACGCTCGCCAATGCCAGCCACTGCGGAGGCCTTGGCGGAATCGGGGGTCCCGGTGCTCCACCTCTCCCCTCGTATTGCAATAGCGTCTGCCCGCCGGACGATGGCGGGCCGCCCCTCTGCGTTCTTGGGGCATGCGCGAAGGGGGTGTCGTGTGCCCTGCAGGGCGAGTCAGTGTGCAACGGCGGGTGCGTCGACTTGTCGGTCAACAACGCCAATTGCGGCGGCTGCAATAACATCTGCGCAGGCGGTTCGACCTGTGAACTTGGCCGCTGCACTTGTCCCGGCGGCGACGCCTATTGCCACGGAATGTGCCTGCCGGTAAGCGATGACGCCCAGAACTGCGGAGCCTGCGACGCCAGGTGTGGGGCCGGGACGGCGTGCGTCGGTGGGAAGTGCAGGTGACGAGCGTGGGTGCGCCGTTCTGGAAGCCCGTCCTGGCTGGTGAAGGGGGCGGGCGCCCGAATCCTCCGCACCGCCGTCAGGGCGCCCCGGATGAATGCTTTCTGTGAACGGTTTCAGCGTTCGCTGCGAATGCCTCGACCACGTCGTCGTGCTCGGTGAGCACCACCTCGAGCGTGTCCTGCGGGAGTACTGCTTCCGGTATTTTAACCAGGCACGCCCGCATCAGGGGATCGGTCAGCTCGTGCCCATCGGCGCCGCGACCTCCTCGAGCGGTGGCGCCGAGGTCGTGGGCGTCCCCGTTCTGAATGGCCTGCAACACGACTACGGAGGGCCGCATGATGGGCGTCACGGCAGGTTTCGAAGGACGGATGGACGAAGTAGCCGGAACAGCGCATCGTGCTTTTCGTGGAGCGGGTCCTCGCCCGCTGAAATGCGGGGGTCGGTACTTTCTTCGCTGCCTGCGCCGGGAGCAACCGCGTGGTGGGTGCCTAAACTTGATTGGATCCAACCCTGTTGCGCCGCGAGGAGCGACTCGCGTCTCCTGGCTCACTTCACGAACGTCCTGAAATTCAGGTCGTTTCCTGCGGGCGACCCGTTCACGATCGCGGTCCCCGCGGAGTACGAATCTCCCAGCGATTCTCCGACGCCGAACGTGAAGTCACATTCCTCCGCGAGCTCGCAGCTGTTTCCGACCAAGCCCCCGGTGCAGAGCCCGGACGCCGCAGCGCACACACCTGGCTGTAGAAGCGAGGTGAATGTGAAAGTGTACACCATTTCCGACTCGACCTGAATGCACTGGCTGCTCAGGTCGATATAAAAGACGCCGGGCGCGCCGGACGTGACGGCGGTGTTCGCACAGCGGGTGCCAAACGACGAGATGGGGATGTCCGTGGATCCGAGGGTCACGCCGTTGCTGTCCGTGAGCGTGAGCGCGATCGAGCCAGACGCCGCTACGCCGGGCGGCGTGCAGTAGTACCAGGCGAGCGGCACTTCGATGCCCGTGAGTTGCCCCGTCTGCCCCGCGGTGAAGGACTGGCCGACCACCTGCGTCGTGCTGAGGCCGTAATATCCACTGTTCTGGAGCTGCGATTGATCCGCGCCGCCGGGCGCCGTCTCGCAGCCGGCGTCTGGTGCCGCATCGAGAGCTGCGTCGACAGAGGCGTCCGCGCTTCGGCGACCCGCGTCGCTTCCGGCGCTGCCGTCGAGCGGGGCATGCCCGGAGTCGCTGCCGCTGGAGCCCGCGTCGAACGGCGTGGGCCCCGCGTCGCTTCCGCCCGGGCTTGCACCGGATGATCCGCCGGCGCCACCTTCTCCAGGGGAATGTCCGCCGGATCCGGCGGCATCCACCGTGGAACCGTCCGCTCCCGCGTCGGTCGCGGGATGAACTCTTCGATGGGTATCGCTGCTACCGCACGCGGCCAGCATGCCCGTACCGGCGAAGAGGGCAATCGTGACGAATGAGCGCATGAAGAGCCTCGGGTTCCGTCGGAGGGTGAGGCTTCCACGAGTGCCCCGTCTTCTTCGCGACTGCAAGACGGTTCGCTTGGCGCGGGCCAGGAACCGACCCGGCATCGCCGGGCGGGAGGCTCGCTCGATCGGGTCCCCCATCGAGTGTGGAACCAGTGGAACGAGAGGAGCGCGGGCTAGGTCTAGACGGCGGGAGGAGCGGTGGTATCGTGACGCGTCGTGCAGGTCGCGCCGATTCCGCCCGACGAGGAGACCCGGCTGGCGCTGCTCCGCGCCTGCAAGATCATGTACACGCCCGCGGAGGAGGCGTTCGACGACGTGGCGCGCCTCGCGGCCGAGATCTGCGGCTCGGAGATCGCGCTCATCACGCTCGTCGACTCCGAGCAGCAGTGGTTCAAGGCGCGCGTTGGCGTCGCGCAGACGGAGACGGCGCGGGATCTCTCGTTCTGCGGGCATTGCATCACGCACAAGAACCCGATGGTGGTGCCGGATACGCACCTCGATCCTCGCTTCGCGGACAACCCGCTGGTCACCGGAGATCCGTTCCTCCGTTTCTACGCGGGGGTGCCGCTGCTCATCGGCGAGGGATCATCGGTGGGCGCGCTCTCCGTGGCAGATCGCTCGCCGCGCAGCATCACGCCACGCCAGCTCGACTCGCTCACGCGGCTCGCCGCCCAGGTCTCGCGGGAGCTCCGGCTGCGGCGTGACCTGGATCAGGTCAGCATGGCTGCCGTTGCATCGAGCGAGCTCCTCGTTGCTCCGGGCTCCGTCATCGACGGACGTTTCCGGATCGAGCGCGAGATCGGGCGGGGTGGGGTCGGCGCCGTCTTCGAAGCGCGGAACCAGACCGGCGACCGCGTCGCGATCAAGGTGCTCCTCCCCGAATGGCGGAATCAGGACGCGGTGCTGGAGCGATTCGCGCGCGAAGCCCGCGTGCTGATGCGGCTCGCGACACCGTACGTCGGCAAGCTCCTCGACGTCGGCAATCTCGCCATCGAACAGGGAGATCTGCCGTACCTTGTCCTCGAGTACCTCGAAGGGCGCGATCTCGAGAGCATCCTCGTCGAGTCCGGGCGCCTCGCGATTCACACGGCGTTCGCCTGGTGCGCGGACGCCTGTGAGGGTGTCGCCGAGGCACACGACCTCGGAGTCGTGCACCGCGACATCAAACCGTCGAACATCTTCCTCGCTGATGGTGACGGCGCCCCCACCGTGAAGGTCCTCGACTTCGGAATCGCCGCCGGGGAGCCGACGGCGGAGCGGCCCGTGGGCCTCACGCGGGCGGGCGGACTGCTCGGCACGCCCGCGTACATGTCTCCGGAGCAGATGCTCGCGTCGAGCGAGGTCGACCCACGCAGCGACATCTGGTCGATGGGGGTGCTCCTCTACCAGATGATCGCCGGGCGGCTCCCATTTCGTGGGAAGAGCGATCTAGAAGTGTTCTCGGCGGCGATGACGCGTCCGCCGTTGCCGCTCAGGCCGCAGCTCGAGGGCGAAGCGCCCCCCGACGTCGATCAGATCGTGTTCAAGTGCCTACGCAAGAACCGCGACGAGCGCTTTCAATCGATGCGCGTGCTTGCCGAGAGCCTTCGCGCCGTGGCGCTCGGGGCCTGAACGGTCGAGCACCTGGCGGGCTCGCACCCCTGCGCTCGATCGGGCTCGACGGACCAACAACGTTCCCATCACGCTCGAGTATGGGCATAGTGCGGCGCTCGGCCCATCGCCGCGGGTGTCGAACGAAGGGGTCTTCATGCGCTCACGAGGAACGCTTACTTCGCTGGTAGTCGCTGCTATCGCCTGTGCTGCCTGTAGCAGCAGCAACACACACACACGCTCGACGTCGGACGCCGGCACCGGCGGTCAGACCGGGGCAGGCGGTGCGACGTCGGACTCGGGTATCGGCGTGAATCCTTCGGGATGCCCGAGCAGCGCGCCGGTCAACGGCACCGATTGCCCCGCGGCGACGGAACTTGGTGCGGCTGGGCCGGGGCCAGGTGGGCCTGGAGGGCCGCCTGGTACGGGAGGCTCGAGCACGCCGCTCCGGTGCGAGTACGCGAACCAGACCATCTGCGGGTGCGTACCGCCGGCCACGACCTCGGGCCCTGGCTCGACGACCGAGCAGTGGGACTGTGCCGTTTGCCCGGAGACCGAGCCCGCGGAGTCCTCGCCATGTCCGGCCGTGTTCGGCGTGGGTACCAACTCCTGCAACTACGGTGTGGTTCAGTGCACGTGTCCGGAAACTCCACCGATCCCCGGGGTTCCACCCGACGGATGGCGTTGCAGCGACCCGTACGACGCCGGCTACTTCGACACCTCCGGGGGCCCGACGGAGCCCATTCCGACGAAGAACCTCGAGTGGGTCTGGGTGGCTTTCCCGGACGCGAAGTGCCGTGACGGTTCGGTCGCTGGCATCGAGGTGAACGCCAACTCCGCCTCCGACAACCTCATGATCTTTCTCTATGGAGGCGGAGCGTGCTGGAACGAGGCCACCTGCAACGGGAACCCGGCGAACTTCAATCACGAGGGCTTCAATGACTCGCAGGGTGTGTTCGACCGGACCAATGCTGCGAACCCAGTCAAAGACTGGAACATGGTCTACGTGCCCTATTGCACGGGCGACGTGCACGCCGGAAATAACCCTGGCTTCGACGTTCCCGGCGTCGGCCCGCAGCAGTTCGACGGGTACACGAACCTGCAGCAATTCCTCGGGCGCATCGTGCCCACGTTCCCGAACGCGAAGAAGCTCCTCTACACGGGCTTCAGCGCCGGCGGGTTCGGCACGCTCCTCACGGTCGAGATGGTTGCGAAGAAGTTCCCGAGCTCGGTCGACATCTCCTACATGGATGACTCGGGTCCGGGGATGAGCAATTCCTTCATGCAAGCGTGCCTCCAAAAACAGAATCGAACCACGTGGGGCTTCGACAGCACTTTCCTCGAAGCGTGCGGCGCGGACTGCCCGGACCCCGACAATTTTCTCCTGGATTACCCGAAGCACCTGTCGAAGACCTATCCGTCCCTCCGAGGCGGTCTGATCGAGACCGTCGCGGACGGAACCATCACAGGGTTCTTCGGCTTTGGCGCCAACGACTGCAACGTCGATCAGACGGCATTCCCGCCACCGATGAGCCCGGCGACCTTTCAAGCGGGGCTACTCGACTTCCGCGACCAGATGACCGCGCTCGTCCGCGACGGCGGCACGCCGAACTTCGGCACCTTCTATCTCGCGGGCACGCAGCACGGTTGGTTGCCGTCCGTGTCGCTCTATACCGGCAGCGCCGGCGGAACGAATCTCATCGACTGGTTCGCGGGCATCGTCAACGGCGGCGCGCCGACGAACGTCGGGCCGTGAGCAACGGGAGAAGCGGGCAAAGCGCCGGTCGAGCTCCGTTGGTTCGAATATCCGCGGCGCTGAGCCTGTCACGGCGCGGGAACGCGATAATCCGGGGGCGGTGAGGTCGATCGCGATCGACGGGACGGCGCGATCGTTCGCGATACGTACGCAACGCTCGGGCCGGAGTCGATTGTCGTCGAGCCGGAGTTACCCGCTACGGATGCCGTGCTTGCGAACGCGGGGCCCGGAACGCTCGATGACCGCGTAGTGTGAGCGTCGTTCAGCCGTCGATGTCGAGTTCGAGCAAGAGGCGGCCCACGAGGCGGGTCTGCGGTTTCTCCGGAACCGGGTGGTAGCGCGACGCCTGAATGTCGCGAAACAGGCGCTCCAGGCCGCCACGCCGGTAGAAGCCGCTGCCGCCGGACGCTTCCATCGCTTTCTCGACGGTGCGAGTCGCCGCGTTCACGAGGATGGTTCGACGGCACAGCGTGGCTGCGGTCGTCGCGGGTCCCGGCTTCGCGGTTCGGGCGAGGTCGACCATGCCGGCGTGCGCCAGCTGCGCCGTGACGAGCTGGTTCTCCATCTCCCCGAGCAAGAACGGCACGTAGGGATCTTCCCTTTTCTTCGCACAGAGCTTTATCGCGAGATCGCGCGCGGCCTCGGCGACGCCGAGGTAGGCAGCGTAGAAGACAGGGAGCGCTGCCATCGCCACCGTGTGCATGAAGGGGTGCCATTTGCCCACGGGGCGCCGCGTTCCGCCCATCGCCGCGTCGGGGACGAACACGCCTTCGAGCTGGACGTCTTGAGAACCGGTGCCGCACATGCCTAGCACCTTCCACGTGTCGAGGATCTTCACGCCGTCGGACTTGAGCGAAAGCGGGAAGTGAATCACGGTCGGGCCGTCCTTCGGGTCGTCGTAGACGCCGGTCGTCATGAGAATGTCGCCCGCGAGAACGCCGCTGCCGAAGATCTTGCAGCCGGTCATTCGAAAGCCACCTTCGACCTTCTCGAGCTTGCCGGAGCCCGCGAGCCAGTCGGAGCCCCCCGTGGAGACGAGCACGAGCTTCTCCGCCGCGACGCGCTTCAGCATGCCCTCCGGCGCCTTGTTTCCGCTCCGCCATATCCAGGCGAGCGTGGCGACGAGGTGCGTGTGCATCGAGACAGCAAGCCCCGTCGAGCTGCACTCGCGCGCGAGCACGCGGATCATCTCGCAGAGTTCCGCGTGCGACGCGCCGCCCCCACCGAGCTCCGCGGGGACGCCCGCGGCGAAGAAACCCTTCTCCTTTAGCGCGGCGTAGTTTTCGGCGACGAAGGTATCGCTCTCGTCGTGCTCCGCGGTTCGTGTGGCGAATTCGGCGCCCATCTGACGGGCCAGTACGATCCAGTCGGTCTTTTCGGCCATGTTTGCCTCTCCCTAGAGCTCACCTTCGCGCCGCGGATGCGGTCGCGCGGCACCGCTCGACGGCACCGTGGTATGATACATACCATCGGTATGTATCGAGTCAAGAGGCGTCCAGTGGGCGTCACCGGCAGCACCGTGGATCGGCCTATCGGTTCGCGGTATCTGGATTAATCATCGCGCGGATCTCGGAGATGAGGTTCGCGGGGATCCCCATGCAGCGCGCGTGTTCCTGGATTAACTCCGGATTGGGCGCGTCGTAGATGCAGTACATCTTGTCTTCGACGACGAATGTCTGCAGCCAGGTCAACCCGTGCCCGATCTCGCTGAGCACGCCGACGGACTTCCGCGAGATGACGCGTAGCTCTTCGGGTGAAAGCTCACCTGCTCCGGGGATCTCGCGTTCGATCACGTATTTCGGCATCGTATCCTCCTGCTCGGTATGCTGAGCAGTATCGTTCGACGGACGCAGAGTATGCCCGCCAAAACTCGAAAGAAAGAGTACGCGGAAGCCACGCAGGCGGCCCTGGTGGCGGTCGCCCGCGATCTCTTCGGGGAGAGGGGCTTCGCGGCGGTATCCATCGAGGAAATCGTCCAGGGCGCGCGCGTCACCAAGGGGGCTCTCTATCATCATTTCGAGGACAAGCAGGCGCTGTTCCGTGCCGTCTTGGAGGCGATCGAGAGCGAGCTTGCCGACCGGATGCGCGTCGCCGCCCGCCTGGAGACCCACCGCTGGGAACAGCTCCGCGCCGCCTGCTACGCGTACCTCGACGCGTGCCTCGAGCGCGACGTGCAGCGGATCGTCGTCCTCGACGCCGCGTCCGTGCTCGGGTGGCACACGTGGTGCGAGATCGACAAGCGCTATGGCCTCGGTGTGCTCCGGGAGCGGTTCGACGCGGCGCTCGCGGCGGGCCTCATCGACCCGCAGCCGGTCGAGTCCGTCGCGCAGCTCGTGCTCGGCGCGCTCAACGTCGCGGGCCGCGTGATCGCGGAAGCGAAGAACCCGAACGAAGCGCGGAAGCAGGTCGGGGAGACGATCGACCGGCTGATTTCAGGGCTGCAGAAGAAGAAGGGAAACCGGCGCTGAGGGGCACCACGTCATTCCGTCGCCGTTCCCTCGACACGCCGCTGGGTCTCCTTGCACGCCGCCTGCGGGGCGAGATCGGATGCGATCGCGACGATCTCCGCCTTGGCCAGCTTCCCGGCGCGAAGAGTGCAGAGCCGCACCGCGTCCGACGCGATCGCCGCCCGCATCTCGTGCACGGCGAGCAGTACGACATGTCTTCTTCGCCCGCTTTTGGGGCCCGTCGGCCCACATCGCCCCCACAGTAGAGGTAGCTCGTGAAGCCAGCGTGGCAGCCACCTCGTGAGCACTTCGGGATGCTCCCGTCGCACGTGCCGCCCTCGACCGCACTCGACGGACAGCAGTCGGTGTTGCCGGTGCCATCGTTGCAAGCGACGAGGCCGGAGCTGGACCCCCCGCTCGACTTGCTCCCTCCGCCGCTCGACGAGTCGCCACCGGATCCGGTCGTCCCGCCCGGTGCTGCGTCCGTGCCGGTGTCCACGTGCGTTCCGGTGCCGGTCGTCTGGCCGCCGCATCCGACGATGGCCGCGAAGCTCACGGCTACAGCGCCTCGGACTATGGATGTCGGCATGACCCTGACGCACTGAATTCCGCGCCGCTGTTGCGCGCCGTGCGAGTTAAGTAGACCATCATGGGCGCATGTCCGGGAGCCAGCGTGCCGTCGACGAGGTCAGCCGGTACTGCGATCTGCAGGAGCGACTCGCGATGCTGCCGCCGAGCGCGTCGCTCCGCGGCCTCTACTTCGGCGCGATCGAGCGCGTGCTCGCTCACGCGGGGAAACTCGACGAATATCGCGCCCTGTTTCCGGATCGATACTCGCCGATCCGATACTACCCGACGAAGGACTTTCTCGTCCGCCTGACGGTCGGGGGCGGTATCCTGAAGAGCCCGGCCGAGGTCCATCGGGGCATGTACGAGATTGGGCGGCTCAACGCGGTCGTGCTCTCGGAGAGCCTGCTGGGTGCGGTGCTCGTGCGGTTCCTTTCCCGCGATCCCGCGAAACTCCTGCAGCAGGGCGTCGCGAGCCGCCGCCAGAGCGTCTCGGTCGGTCGGTGGGAGCTCAGGTTCGAAGGCGAACACCGCGGTGTGATCGAAATGACCGAGGAATACTCGTACCTCGATTCGTACTTGCTCGGCGCGGGGGTCGGCACGTTCGAGGCCGTATCCGTGGCGGCGGAGGTCCGAGCGGAGGTCACGGACCGCTTCTCGGGGCGCCACGTCATCGACTGGTAGACGGTCCGGACACGAATCGCTCGGCGAGGTATCCTCCGGCTGCCATGGGCGAAGTCGGCGCGCTCATCTTGGTCCGCGATCCCGGGGCGCGGTCCGAGCTCACGGATCTTCTCGAAACGGTTGCCGTCGACATCCGGCCTCGCGCTCGCGTTTGCTTCCCTCGAAGGTGACCTCGGGCCCGCCGTCGCGCGCGCGAGAACGGCCGCGGGCGGCGGTCCCGTCGGGGTGATCGTCGATGCCGACTCGGATGTCATCGCCGCGCTTCTCGCCGGCGCCGACGAAGCGGAGACGCTATCCTCGGTGGCCCCGAAGCCGTTCGCGCGGTTCGTCGAGCGCTTGCTGGTTCGAGCCAAGCTCCGAGCCGAAGCCGCCCGGCTCGGCGAATCGCTCGTGCACGCCGAGCGCTTGATGGCCCTCGGTACGCTCGTCGCCGGCATCGCTCACGAGATCAACAACCCGCTCACCGCGGTCGACCTCGGACTGCAGGTGGTTCGAAAAGCGCTCGGCCCCTCCGCCCCGGACGGAAGCCTCGAGTCGCTCGGACCGCTCCTCGATGATCTCGGCAGCGCGACGGCCGCGATCGCCACGATCGTGCGCGATCTCCGCGTCTTCGCGACCACGGGCGCCGGAGAACCCGTCGAGCTCGTCGACGTCCGCGAGCTCGCGGACCAGGTCCTCCGTCTCGTCTCGAGACAGCTCTCGCACGCGATGGTCGAGCGCGACTACGCGGCCGTCGTACCCGCGCTCGTGTTACCGCGCAATCGGGTCGCGCAGGTGCTCGTGAACATCCTCGTCAACGCGGCGCAGGCCACTCGCGAGATCGAGCAGCCGATGCACCGCGTTCGCGTTACAGTCCGCTCCGACGGCGAGTTCGTGGCCGTTCTGGTGGCGGACACGGGGCCCGGCGTGCCCCAGGAGCACGTCGCGCGCATCTTCAATCCGTTCTTCACGACGAAGCGCGAGCGTCTCGGCAGCGGCCTCGGGCTGTCCATCTCACGCGCGATTCTGAGGGACCTGGGCGGCGAGCTCACCGTAGAGTCGATGTTCGGCGATGGCGCGACCTTCCTCTGCTTGCTGCCCGTGCCGCCGCCCGATCTCGTCAAGAAGCTCGCCGCGTCCGCCTCCGTGCCCGGCAAGGAGCGAGAGCCCTCGCGAGCCCTGTCGATTCTCGTCGTGGAAGACGACGCCCGCGTCGCGCGGTCCTACTTCCGGCTCCTCGATCCCCCGCACCGCGTGCTGCTCGCCGCGGACGCTCTCGAAGCGCTCGAGTTCCTGAACTCCGGGATCGAGCCCGACGTGATCCTCCTCGAGCTCGATCTGCCCGAAGCCGGCGGCGCGGGGCTCCTCGCCGCGATCGACGAGCGCTGGCCGGAGCTCGCGTCGCGAGTCGTCGTCACGGCGTCGGCTCCGCGCGCGGACTACGGCGGCCTTCGCGCCCATCCGCTGGTGGTCGAGAAACCCGTGAGTGGCGACGTTCTCCAGGCCGCGCTCCGAGAAATCGGCGCTCGCCGGCGCGGGATGAAGGGCGTCAGTGGGACATCGTGAACATCACCGGAGCGGCCCGTCATGACGGCCTCCGCGACGATCGCCCCGAGGACTCCGTTCACGAAGGGCTGGCGCCTGCGTCGATGACGGAAGGGCTTCGTCGCTGCCGGGCACGAGGACCGTTCATCGCTGGAGCAGCGTGATCATGAGACTCGTGAAGACCGGATGGAACAGGGGGCCAGCACAGCTCCTCCCGTCGCTCCTCAGCGTCGCACTGTCCGCCGCGGCGATTCTGGGTCGTCCTCCAGCCGTTTGCCACGTTCATCGGCGTGGCACTCGTGCGCCTGCGCTACCCCTACGAACTCGAGTGGATGGAGGGCGGCATCGTCACGCACGTGCAAGTAGTTCTTTCCGGACGGTCCATCTACCGCGCGCCTTCTCTCGACTTCACGCCGTTCATCTACACGCCCCTCTACTATTACGTGTCGGCGCTCGTCTCCCTGGTGGTCGGTGAAGGGTACTTCGCGCCGAGGCTCGTGTCGTTCCTCTCCATCCTGGGCGCCTTCACCATCATGGGGTACTGGGTGCGACGCGAAACGGACAGTATCGTCGCCGCGTTCGCGGCGATGGGGCTCTTCAGCGCCACCTACGCCGCCACCGCTTTCTGGTTCGACATCGCGCGGGTGGACTCTCTCTTCGTGCTCTTGATCGTAGCGGGTTTTGCGCTCTGCCGCTTTGCGGGATCGACGCAGCTAGCCGCGCTCTCGGGCGTCGTCTTCGGCATGAGCTTCCTGGCGAAGCAGAGCGGCCTCGTGATCGCGGTGCCCGCGCTGCTGCATCTCGTGCTTCGGGCACCGCGCCGCGGCCTCGTGGCTGTCGCTTCCTTCTTGCTCGTGGCGGGCGCCGGGTTCCTGGCCTTCCAGTTCGCATCGCACGGCTGGTTCTACTACTACGTCTTTGAGGTTCCCTCGCGGCACCAGATCCTCTGGGGCGACGTCGACAAGACGCTCCGGGACTACTTCTGGTCGCCGGTCGTCCTATTTTCGCTGGCCGGCGTGGCCGTGGTTTCGGGGATCGGCTTCTTCGGCGGCCGCTTCCGGGACTGGCTGCTCTTCGCTGGCTTCGTGATCGTCACGTGCGGGACATCGTTGGTTTCTCTGCTCCACACGGGTGGCTACCCGAATGCGCTCATCCCCGCGTACGCGGCGCTCTCGATCGCGTTCGGTATCGCGGCAGGCGCGCTGCTGCGTGCAGCCCGCGGCGGCGCGTTCGCGGATGTCTCCGCGCGCGCTTTCGTGCTCGTAGCCGTGCTCCTCCAGCTCGCCCTCTTGTCCTACGACCCGGCGCGAGCCGTTCCCACCGAGCGTGACCGTCTCGTGATGGATAACGTGATGCGGCGGCTCGCCAAGTTGCCCAGGCCGCTGTTCATCACCGCCTCCAGCTACTACGGCGTGATCGCGGGACAGCCGGACATCGTCACCCCCACGATGGGCCCAGTCGACGTCTTCAAGGCTTCCGGCCGCGTGGCGCAGCGGCTCCACGCAGATCTGGTTCGGCAGATCCGTGGCCACCGCTTCCGCACCATCGTCCTTGATCGCGCCGCCGGGTTCTTGCCGCCGGATCTCGTCAACGAGATCCACGGGAGCTATCACCAGACCGGCCGACTCTTCACGAGCAGAGAGCGCGACATCTGGCCAAGGAGCGGCGCCTCGATTCGTCCGGACGAGGTCTGGCAAGCAGACTGACGCGGGAATCGCCCGATCGTCGCCGCTGCATTCGGGCGGGCTGACGCCGGTGACCGCGACGTTCACATGCGGGAGTTCATGTGAACGAAGCCGTTCTGTAGCTCCGCCCGGGAGGCGTTCAGCATGCCGAGCGTCATGCCGTAGCCGATCTCGGTAGTGCCGCTCTCGAGGCCTTTCATGACCGCGGCCACGAACGGCTCCGGCGCGAGATCGGGCTTGAAACCGCCACGCCTGGCACGCCCTTCGGGGTTCAGCTCGGTGTCGACGGATGGCGGCACGACCTCGAACACCTGGATGCCGAGCCTGGAGAGCTGAAACCTCAGCGCCATCGTGAAGGCGTGGATGCCGGCCTTGGTCGCGGAATAGACGGGCATCTTCGCCGCAGGAATGAAGCCGAGCCCCGAGGATACGTTGATGATCGCGGCGTTGTCCCGGCCGGCCAGGAGCGGCGCGGCGAGCGCCGAGAGGACGATGGGAGCCTTCAGATTGACCGCGATCTCGTCTTCGCCTCCCTCGAGCTCTGCCGCACCGCCACCGAAGGCGATGTCCCGCTGGATGCCCGCGTTGTTGACGAGCACGTTGAACCTGGGAAATGTGTCCGCGACCCACTTCATGAGCGCCTGACGTTCTTCCGCATTCGCGATGTCGCATGCCTTGATGAGGAGTGACGGACGCCGGGCGCGCGCCTCGTGTAGCCGCGCCTCGCGCCGGCCGCAGATGACGACATCACTGCCGGCGTCGACGAATGCCTCGGCCATCGCGCGGCCGATGCCCGTCCCGCCGCCGGTGATCAGCACCGTGTTACCCGAGAGTCGCATCGTTCGTCTTCGCCTTCCGCTTCGCCGGATACCCGACGGTCTGAGCGAAGAGCACCCGCTCGGTCCGTCCGAGTCCGAGCTTCTTCGCGAGGGCAACCTTATCGCAGTTGTGAAACCAGCAAGCGAGTCCCTCGGAAGCTGCGAACAGATAGACGTTCCCCGCGATGAGCCCCGTGTCCACGAAGTAGTAGGACTTCTGCACCTCGGGGTCGTGGAGCCCTGGCTCCTCGAATCCCTGCGTGTGCTCGAGCCTGTCCACATCAACCACGAAGACGAGCTGGACCGGGGCGTCCGGTGAGACCGGCGGCTGCCTGGAACCGAGGGCGAGCGCGCGGATGTCCTCGGCGAGAACGGGCACGAGCGCGTGGGACGAAGGGTCGAACCGATAAACACCCTGCTCGAGCGCGACGTAAACGACTATCTCCCGCGAGTTACTCGCGGAAGCTGCCGTGACGCCCGCTCGACCGAATGGTCCCTGTCGCCGGTTCACACCGCAGGCCGCAAACAGCAGATTCGATAGCAGCTGCGCTCCGATGGCCTTTCCGCCGATGTCCCGGGTCGTCCGCCGCTCGCGAAGGGCTGCGGAGACACCGCGGCCGCCCGTGAGCTTCGGTTTCGGCAGGCGAAACGGCGGCGCGCTCTTCGATCGGGCGCTCTTCTTCGGGTGCTGCACCGGGCGCGGCGAGTCCATGCGTGGCCCACCCCTGCAGCGCATGTGCCAAGGGGCGGAGCGCGGAGAGTGTGGCAGCGCATGCCCGAATCGAAATGCCGCGACACGAATCTTTTGCGCTCACGCGACCGGCTTGCGTTGTAAATGGCGAAGAGCAGGCAACTTCACGTCCGAACGCCCCCGGCACGCACCTTGCGTCGGGCGGCACGCTGGTCATGAACGTCCTCGAGTTCACGGGTTTCGGCATGTTCGGAAGCGCCATCGCCGCGGCCTATACCGCGTCGCTCGCGCATAACACGCGCCTGTATCTCTCACCGGATCGAATCGCCCGTGCACTGTTCATGCACGTGAGCCGCCTCGTGCTGCTCGCCGCCGTGCTGGTCTTCCTGGCCCGGGCGGGAGGGCACGCATTCCTCGTCGCCGTCGCGTGCTTCGCCGTCACGCAAGGGCTGCTCGTCGCGTGGTCACGGAGAAGCCAGTGAGTTCGCCGCTATTCGAATCGCCGCTCTTCCGAGTCGGACCGATCCCGGTCGACGGCTCGCTTCTCACGAGCTTCGGAATCACGGTCGTGCTCGGGGTCTCGAGTTTCCTCGCGACGCGGAGCCTGTCGCTCACGCCGAGCAGGACGCAGGCTGCTCTCGAAGCCGTGGTGTCGACCATCGACGGTCAGCTACGGGATGTCCTCCACCGGGATCCGGAGCCGTACACGCCGCTCGTCGGGACGCTCTTCATCTTCCTTTTGGTCGCGAACAGCATCGAGGTGGTGCCCTTGCTCCATTCGCCGACGGCACGGCTCGAGACGACCATGGCGCTCGCGCTCGTCGTGTTCTTCTCCGTCTACTACTACGGCATCCGGGCAAACGGGTTCGTCGGATACCTCCGGCACTTCCTTTCGCCCACTCCCCTGCTCGCGCCGATCCACCTCCTCTCGGAGATCACTCGGACGTTCGCGCTCATGATGCGCCTGCTCGGCAACATCATGAGCCACGGGCTCGTGCTGGCGATCGTGGTGTCACTGGCCGGCCTTTTCGTACCGATTCCGGTCATGGCGTTCGGGCTCTTCGTGGGGCTCGTGCAGGCATATATCTTCGCGACGCTCGCTGCCGTCTACGTCGCCGCCGCGGTCGAGACGGAAAGGACGGAGAAGGAGGCTCGGAAATGACGATTCAATCTTGGAGTATCCTGGGTGCGGTCATCGCGGTTTGCTTCGGAGCCGTGGGCCCCGCGTTCGCGGAAGGCCGTGCCATCGCGGCCGCGATGGAAGCCATCGCGCGACAACCCGAAGCAGGCGGCACGATTTCGCGAACGCTGTTCGTCGGACTCGCGATGATCGAGGCGATCGCGATCTACTGTCTGGTGATCGCGCTCGTGCTCCTCTTCGCGAACCCGTTCGTTCACTGAGGGTCCATGCACATCTCCGGCTGGAACGTCGTTCTGGAGGTCATCAACTTCCTGATCCTGGCGTGGCTCCTCCAACGCTTCGTCTTCGTGCCGATACGGGGCGTCCTCGAGAAACGGCAGCAGGCGGTCGACGCTTCGCTGAAGCAAGCCGAAGGCAAGACGGCCGACGCGGAGCACCTTCTCGAGGAGTACCGAGCGAAGACGGCCGCCATCGCCGACGACGCGGCACGTGCACGTGACGACGCCCTCGCTGCCGCCCGACGCGAAGCGGAGGGCATCCACCAGGAGATGCTCGTGAAGGCGCAAGCGGAGCTCGAGCTCGCCAGGCGCGCGCTGCAGCAAGAAAGGGCGGATACTCTGCACGACCTCGAGGCGCGCGCCGCGGACCTGGCGACGTCGATCGCCGAACGCCTGCTTCATGGAACGCGCCCGGACTCCGACGCGCCGTACCTGTGGCAGGCGACGGCGAGCATCGATTCGCTGGATCCGGCGGCGAAGACGGCCCTGGCGAAGGAGCTCGTCGCTCGGGGCATCGAGACCGTCTCCTCGCGCCCGCTCGACGCGGCAACGCGCGAGCGGTTCGAACGGTGGCTGTCCACGCTCGCCGACGGTCCCGTTCGTCCCGTGTACGGCGTCGACGATGCGCTCATCGCAGGCGTCGAGTTGCGCGTGCCCACGGGCGTGTACCGGTCGCACCTCCGTGCTTCCCTGGACCGCGTTCGCGCGGAGCTGACGGGCCATGCCGCCGCTGCGTGACGAGGTTTCCGGGTGGTTCGAGGGTGCCGCGCGCCGTGTCCGCGACGCCGATCTGCGTCCCGTGCACGAAGCGTTCGGGCGCGTCGTGAGCATCGCCGACGAGGTGGCCACCGTCGAGGGACTGCCCGACACGCGGCTGAACGAGATCCTCGAGTTCGAAAACGGGCTCTCGGGTATCGCGGTGCTCCTCGACGAGGCTACCATCGGCTGTTTGCTCCTCGGGCCCCAAGCCGGCATCCTGGCCGGATCGCGAGTGCGCGGCACCGGCACCGTCGTCCGCGTTCCGATCGGCGACGAGCTCCTCGGGCGCGTCGTCGATCCGCTCGGCGAACCGCTCGACGGCTTGCCGCGACCGTGCACGACGCGACGCGCGCCGGTGGAGAAACCAGCGCCGGCCATCGTGGATCGAGCGCCCGTCACGGAGCCGCTCTTCACCGGAATCACGGCGATCGACGCGATGTTGCCGCTCGGACGCGGGCAGCGCGAGCTCATCATCGGCGATCACTCGACGGGAAAGACGGCGATCGCCGTCGATGCGATCATTCGCCAGAGGTCGACGGACGTGGTGTGCGTGTACGCCGCCATCGGACGGCGATCCTCGTCGGTCGCGGCGACCATCCAGGCAATGCGGACGCTCGGGAGGGCGGATCGGACGATCTGTGTCGTGGCGTCGGGTGACGACGCCCCGGGTCTCCAGTGGCTCGCGCCGTACGCCGCCTGCACCATGGCGGAGTACTTCTCCGAGCGCGGCCAGGACGCGCTCCTCGTCCTGGACGATCTGACGAAGCACGCGGAGGTGCACCGGCAGATCGCGCTGCTCCTGAGAGAGCCGCCCGGCCGCGAGGCGTACCCGGGCGATGTCTTCTATCTTCACTCGCGGCTCCTCGAGCGCGCCGCGCGCCTGGTGCCGGAGCTCGGAGGCGGCTCACTCACCGTGCTACCGATTGCAGAGACGCAGGGCGGCAACCTGAGCTCGTACATCCCGACGAACCTCATCTCGATAACGGACGGCCAGATCTTCCTCGAGCCGCGCCTCTTCAACGAAGGCGTTCGTCCCGCGATCGACATCGGCAAGAGCGTGTCGCGCGTCGGCGGACGGACGCAATCACAGGCGATGCGGAGCGTCGCGGACAGGCTTCGTCTCGACTATGCGCAGTTCCTCGAGCTCGAGCTGTTCACGCGGATCGAAGGCGCCGGCGACGAGTCGTCTCGGCGAGTGCTCGACCGGGGGCGCCGCGTGCGTGCCGCGCTCGTCCAGCCGTCCGGCGAGCCACTCACTCAGGGCGAGCAGATCCTCCTGCTCGCCGCACTCGAAGCCGGGGTTCTCGACGACGCGCCCGCCGACGCGGTCGCACCGATCCGGAGCAAGCTCCGGGCGGCGCTCGAACGCCGGGACGCGCGTCTCCTGGCGGACATCGACGCGGGGCGCGCACCGGCTGCCGGGGAGCGCGACGTCATGGTCGCGGTCGTGCGCGAGCTCGTCGCAAACGTCGTGAAAGGCCTGGGTCATGGAACCGAGTGATCTGGCCTCCCGGACGCACGTGATCGGGGAGCTCTCGAACGTCGTTCAGGCCATGCGCACTCTCGCGAGCGCGCGGAGGCGCCAGGCTCAGGAGCGGCTCGCCGGGCTCGCACGCTACGCGGTCGCCGCCGAGCGGGCGCTCGAGGAGGCCCTCGCTCTCCTGGGCCCGGAAGCGCCGCGCGAGCCTTCCACGCCTTCCGACCGGCGGCGCGTCGTCGTGCTGTTCTCCGAGCACGGGTTCGTGGGCGCCTTGAACGATCGCTTGCTCGACCTCGCCCTGTCGCAGTCTCGCTCCCGCGCGGCAGAGCTGGTTGCCGCGGGCAATCGGGGGATGCGCCTCTGCCGCGAGCGGGGCGTCGGCGCGACGTTCGGCGGCTCGATGCCGACCACGCTCGGCGCGGTTCACGCGGTGGCGGAGAGATTGCTCGAGGACGTGCTCCTGGCCGTGACGGAAGGAGGCATCGGCGAGATCGATCTCGTCTTCGCCGAGCACAGGGCGCAGGTCGGGTGGGAGCCACGCACGTCGAAGCTGTTTCCACCGGCGGTCATCGCGACACCCGGAGCCGCCGCGCGAAGAGCGCCGCTCCACACGCTGCCTCCGCGGACCCTCGTGCTCCACGCGATGGAGGAATACGCCTTCGCGCAGGTGAACTGGGCGGTGAGCGAGGCGTTCGCGACCGAGCAAGCGGCGCGGTTCGTCGCGATGGACGCCGCGCGCCGTCACATCGACGAGAAGCTCGACGAGCTCCGCGCGCTCGGACGGACCCTGCGCCAGGAAGCCATCACGAGCGAGATCCTGGAGATCGCCTCGGGCGCCCAGCTCGTCGGTGGGACGCCATGACTGCCGCCCAGGGAACCATATTTCGGATCCGGGGTTCCGTGGTCGACGTCGAGTTCCCCGACGCCCCGCTGCCGCGCACCGGCGAGGCGCTCCGGGCGTCGACCGGCGACGGACCGCCCATCGTCCTCGAGGTGCAGCAGCACATCGATATGCGACGGGTGCGCGCCGTGGCCCTCGCGTTCACCGAGGGCCTCCGCCGGGGCGCAGCGGTGGAAGCGACGGGCGCACCCATCAGCGTTCCCGTCGGGGAGAAGCTGCTCGGACGTCTCGTGAACGTGCTCGGCGAGCCCATCGATCGACTGGCCCCCGTCGCCGCGGACGTGCCGCGCCGACCCATCCATCGCCGCGCGCCGCCGCTCAAGGCGCAGGCGCACGGCCGGGAGGTGTTCGAGACGGGCATCAAGAATCGTCGACCTCCTCATGCCGCTCGCGCGGGGCGGCAAGGCCGGACTTTTCGGCGGAGCCGGCGTCGGCAAGACCGTGCTCCTCACCGAGCTCATCCGGGCGACGGTCAATCGACACCGCGGCATCGCGGTGTTCGCGGGAGTGGGAGAGCGCTCTCGCGAAGGAAATGAGCTGTGGCTCGACATGAAGACTTCCGGGGTCCTCCAGAAGACGACCCTCGTCTTCGGTCAGATGAACGAGCCGCCGGGGGCCAGATGGCGAGTCGCGCTGACGGCGCTCGCGCACGCGGAATACTTCCGCGACGAACGCAACACGGACGTCCTCTTGCTCGTCGACAACGTCTTTCGCTTCGTGCAGGCCGGCTGTGAAGTGTCGGGCATGCTGGGCCGGATGCCGTCTCGCGTCGGATACCAGCCGACGCTCGCGAGCGAGATAGCCGACTTCGAGGAACGAATCGCCTCCGTGGCCACCGGTGCGGTCACGTCGATCCAGGCGGTGTACGTGCCCGCCGACGACATGACGGACCCAGCCGTTGCGCAGCTCTTCACGCACCTGGACACCGCGATCGTCCTGTCGCGCGGGCTCGCCGCGCAGGGACTCTACCCGGCGATCGATCCACTCGCGTCGGCTTCGAATCTCCTCGATGCAAGCGTCGTCGGGGGGGCTCACGTGCGAACCGCAGAGCAGGTCCGGAAGACCCTCGCTCAGTACCGCGAGCTCGCCGACATCATCGCCATGCTCGGGCTGGAGGAACTCTCGGTCGAAGACCGCCGGACCGTCGCCCAGGCGCGGCGGCTCCAGCGCTTTCTCACGCAGCCGTTCCTCGTGACCCAGGCGTTCACCGGGCGCCCCGGCAAGACCGTGCCTGTAGCGGAGACGATCCGCGGGTGCGACGCAATCCTCGCGGGCGACTGCGACGAGTGGCCAGAACCGGCGTTCTACATGACGGGCACGATCGACGACGTGAAGCAGCACATGGAGGCGACGTGAGGCTCGTGGTGATGACGCCCGAGGCGGTCGTGGTCGATCGCGACGTGCTCCACGTGCGCGCCGAGGACGAGTCCGGCGCTTTCGGCGTGCTCGAGCACCACGCGGACTTGCTCACCGCACTCACGGTGTCGGTCCTCGTGTATCGCGACCTGGAAAAGCAAGAGCACTTCGTGGCCGTCCGCGGCGGCATTTTGACCGTCACCTCGGGCGAACGCGTGGAGCTCGTCACGCGGGAGGCGGTCCCGGGCGACGACCTGGTCGTCCTCGAACGCGACGTACTCTCGCGCTTCCGCCGCAAAGAGGCCGAAGAGCTTCGCGCGCGGACGAACGCTGGCAGGCTCCAGGGAGCCCTCCTCCGGTGCGTATCGGACTACCTGAACGTCGGGCGAGAACGGTTCGGAAGGAGCTTCCCCTAGCCGTGGCCGAGAACTCGCGGAAGCCTCGAGATCGCGACGCGGACCGGATGAGCCATAGCGTCGCGCGGTTCGGCGAACGGCGGCGAAAGTGGAGGGACGATGCGGGGCGCACCCTCCTCGCCGCGTTCAACCTGACGGGCATCGGATGGGTCGTCGTCGTGCCCACCGTCCTTGGCTTCGTGCTGGGTCACTACCTCGACGCCCGATTCTCTAGCGGCATCACGCTCGCCGCGGGCATGGGTTTCCTCGGGCTCGGCCTCGGGTGCTGGTCGGCGTGGCGGCGCATCGAGCGATGACCGACGAATGGCCGAGGCGTGTCGCCGCCGGGGGGGATCCTCAACCGAGACCGGAGGGAACCAATCAGGATGTTCGTGGCTCATCCGGAATCGTGACACGGGGAGTCCACCCCGGGACTCCCCGCGTCACTTCGACCACATCGGACTCAATGCACGTTCGTCCTCGCGGTGGCCGGCTGGATCCACCGCAGTCAGCAGGACGTGATCGAGTACCTGGTGGTCGCCGAGTTCGTCGACCACTACCACCGAGAGCGCAACCCACCAGGGGCTCGGCAACGAGCTGATCGAGCCGAGCGGCTCGGGCCGTCATACCGTATGGTGCCGAAACTCGACCGAGCGCCTTCGGGCCGAAGTTGCAGGGTTTCGCACGGGTTCGGGGAGCGGCCATCAGCAGGTGGGATCGGCCGGAAGATGAACGCCATTCTGTTCCGGTTCTACTCTGGAATCTCGGCCACAATCTCGGGCGAAACACAATCCGGCGAATCCTCGTGGACGCGGGGCTTGAGCCCGCGCCGGAGCGTGGGAAGCGAACAAGCGAGGCCGCATGATTCCCGAGCGATCGAGTTTCGGCACACTACGGGGCCCTGGGTGACGCTCCCATGAGCGACCAGGACCATCGGCTCGCGCTTCAGTGCGCGAAACGATTCGCGGGGACCGTGCCGAGCGTCAGCGCGTGGGGCGCTGGAGCCTCCGTGATGGTCATGTCATAATCGCACCGGCAGGAGTCCGCTGCCTTCTGCGCCGAGGGCACTGCGTCAGCGCCGGGTTCATGACTGGGCACCAGCGAAAGCGCCGCCGCGTGAAGCAGCAGGGACAGGACGAGTCCGACCTTCATCTCCGTCTTCCTCTCCAGGGCGTCGTACGTGACGCTACCGAACCAATCATGTGACGAATGAGTGACTTTAGCAAGTTTGGAACCGATTTATCTTGCCTACATTGACCCTCTGAACGGGGGCGGCTCCCCTGAAGGCCCTCCGCTCGAACGGCAACGCGGGGGGTTCGCCAGGGCGTCAACGACAGCCGCGTGACGACGGCCATGCCCACGGCAACCGAGTCCGGGGACCACGCCACCCCGGGCGGCGCGCATCGCTAACGGGTGCTGGTCACCGATTCTGACCAGATGGCTCCGAGCCTTCGGGCTCGACCCCCGCCGCCGCGCCGGCTCCGCCCAGGCTCGCGAGGAACCTTCGGCGCGAGCCTGCCGTCATCGGCTCCCCGTATGACGGTTGCCCTTCGCGTCTTTCCAGAGAATGCGATTGAGTTTGCGCGAATCGACGGCGTCGGGCCGTGAGAAGTCCATGGCCATCGACGCCGCCGCCCCGGGCGCGGCGCTCGTGTTCGTCTGGTAAATGAGGCCATCGTCACGGTTGCGGTAGTCGGCCGAGAAGGGCGGCTGGTCCCCCGCGCCGGAGAAGAGCGGAGCCATCACGGGTGCATAGGCGTCGTTGGCGTTCATGGGAGGCAGGCCGAGGAGCGCCTCGATGGTGTGGACCAGGCTCACGGTCGTGTAGAAGTGGTGGTCGACGAACGGCATCGCCAGCCGCGGCGCATACTTGCTGACGACGAACGCGGTGCTGCGGTGCGCGTCCACGTGATCGGCGCCGTTCTGCGCGTCGTCCTCGAGCACGAGGATGGCCGTGTCGTCCCAGAACGCGCTGTGCGAGACGGCTTCCACGATCCGGCCGAGCGCGAGAATCGTTGTCCGCGACCGAAGCAGCAGGACGCGCCATGCCGGGCCGCGTGCCTCCCGTGTGGTCGTCGGGGAGCCTCATCACCATCAGCTGGGGCATCGAGTCGCGGCCTCGCGCGCGATCACGCACGAACCCCTCGAACTCCACGAGAAACTCGTCGGCGCGGAGCTGATCCGGATAGTCGAGCTGGAAGCCCGGGAAGTAAGGGTCGAAGCGGTCACGGAGCTCCGGCTTGGTCGCCACCGCGAGAACGGGCACCGGCAGTTGCCACGGCCAAGGGCTCTTGCCGCCGGGAGGCTGACCGACGCGCGCCGGCAGCGCTTCCCCGGGATGGATCGTGGGATGCGTACAGCGCTCGGCGAGCAGCTGCGCGTAACGCGCGAGGTAAGAAGGAAGTTTCCGGTCGCACCAGATGGTGGAGATGAACTCGCCGTAGTCGCGGAACGTCACCCGCCGGCGCACGGCGTTCGCCCAGAGGTACCCCGTCGCCGGTTCGTCGACGTCGGGCAGTTGCTGGAGCATCGGAATGTCTCCGGCGGCCTCGCCTTCGTAATCGTACGTGTGCTCCTTGCCGCGATAGACGATCTGCCAGGTCTTCTCGGTGTAGTCGGTCGTGATCGCCGCGGTCGACCACACGTGTCCGTCGCCGGAGACCTCCGCACTGTCGTAGAAGTCGTCGACGACTCCGAAGCGGAGCGCGAGGAGATGCTGGTTCGGCGTGATCTCGCGACCGTACATGGTGAGCGAGGGGTCGCCGTCGCCGACGCCCAGATCGCCGAGGATCTGATCGTAGGTCCGATTCTCCTTGATGATGTAGATGACGTGGCGAATGGGATTCGGCCGGGAGGAAAACAGGGGCGCGATCTTCGCGTCGAGGTGGTTGTTCTCGACGACTTCCGCCGTCAGCTCCGGAAGCCGCTTTTCGGTGGCCTCGAGATCCATGCGCGCGATGGAGCCGTGCAGGAGAGCGGCGATGTACGGGTGAGGCTGGCCACCGGCGTAGGCGTTCGGCGTGGTGCCGCGCCCTTTGCCCGACGCGACGAGAAGCTCGTTTCCATGAACGGCGAGCGCGGTCGGATACCACTCGGTGGGAATGAATCCGAGGGGCGCCGGTGCTTGCGGCGCAGCCCCCGAGGAGAGATCGAACACCGCAACCGCGTTCGCGGAGGAATCGGCGACCAGGAGCTGCTTGCCGTCGGGCGTGATCGCGAGCGCCGTCGGGAAGGAGCCCGCGTACTGCTGGTTCGGCAGAAGCGTGGACAGATAGCTCCGCACCGCATGTGTGTCCGTGTCGATGACCGCGACCTGATCGGCGTTGGCGAGCGCGACGAAGAGCGACTTCTCGTCGGGGCTCAGGACCATCGCCGTGGGGTGCGGACCCGCCGCCGTGCGGGACGCCGGCTTCGAGACGGAGATCCGCCGGCTCGTTCCATCGCCGAGGTCGAGCTCCGCGATCTCGGACGCGTTCCAGAGGCTGACCCACGCGCGCCGGCCGTCGCGGCTCACGACGACCGTGTACGGAAACGAAGACGGGATGCTGTCCGCCGTGCTGAGGTCGAAGCGACGCAGGACGGCGCCGCTCGTCGCATCCATCAGCACGGCGTCGTCGGAGAGATCGTCCGCCACGAGGAGCTTTTCGCCCGACTCGGTGACGAAATCGGCGATGCCCGCCGGATAGGGCACGGCGTAGCCAAGCGGCTCGCCCGCCGAGGCGCTCGACGCCTTCTTGCCAGCCGGCACCATGGCCGGGGGGATCGGCAGAAAGCGCTCGGGCCTGACCGTCCCGCGGGCGAACGTGTACACCGCAATCCCGTTTCCGGTGCTGCCCCGCTCCTTTCCGAGTGGGTCGGTGATCGACGCGATCGACGCGAACAGACGATCGCCCGTTCGATCGAACGTCAGCCCCAGAAAATACGTCTGCCGTGCCTGAAAGCCGAGCCTCGGATCGGCGAACTGAGTGATGCGATGCGTCCGGAGGTCCAGGACGACGATCCCCTGGTGCAGATCGTTCTCTGGCGTACCGTAACCGCAGTCGAGCAGCGCCGCATAGCGACCGCTGGGATCGAGCGCGAGGGTCGTCGGAAATCCTCCGGCGACGTGAGGCTCGCCGGGCACGGGGAGCAACAGGCTCTTGCTGCTCGGAAGCTGAATGGCGCTCCGCGGCGCCGCCTGCTGAGCCCGCGCCGCGCAGGCCCGGAGAACCAGGAGCAACACGAGGGCGCACCGAGCCGAGATCCGTGGCGCTTGCCTGAGCACCGGCCGAAACTCGCACGGCGTCCCGGCGAGCTGCAAGTCGAAGTCGCCGAGCTCGTCGATGGCGACCGATGGCAGCGCACGCTCGATGTCAGAATGTGACGGACGCGACTGCCCGCCCGAGCAGCGCCGGTGCGCCCCCGCCCAGGCCGAAGGCGGGACCGGCGGCGAGCGAGACGCGATCGTTCGCCCACGCCAGCGACAAGCTCGCGAAGTCGCGGGCGCCACCTTCGGCGTCGTGCGACCAGGCGTCTTCGATTTCTTGAACCACGTACTCTGCGCCAATGCGCAGGCGATCCACGACGCGCACCGACGTGCCGGCGTCCACGTAGAGGTCGATGGCATCTCGGCCCGGCGCAAACGCGTGCTCCGCGTGAACCAGGCCAGCGAAGCGCAGCCGGTCCACGTCATACGTGGCAGTGACGGCGCCGTAAGCAACGCTCGTCTCGGCGAAGTCGCGGAGATAGGCGCCATCCAGGGCCACGCGGAAGTGCTCCGAGTCCGGGTCCGTCACGAGAAAGCGCGCGCCGGCCTCGAACGCGCCACGAACTCTGGACTCGTTCTCGAGCGGCGGCGCGAGATATGCCGTCGCAAAGGGCGCGAAGCGGTCCAGAATTCCGAGCTCGAAGTGAAGCTCATTCACCAGTCCACTGCGACCGACGTTCGCGGCCAGCGGTCGGACCGCGGCGCCGATCGAAGTGTAGCTCGGCGAATAGGAGACCAACGGCTCGAGTGGCGCGGGCAGACGAGGATCGACCAGATAGAGCAAGGGGCGATCGAGCGTCTCGCTGCGGCGATCCCGGTCGGTCTTGCGATCCGCGACGGATCGAGGCTCGTCTGCAGTCGTCGACCCGTACGAGGGGTCCGTCGGCGCGGGCGCCGGTTCCACCGTCGCGTCGAAGTCTTCAGCCGCAAGGGCAGCGCCGGGGAGGATCGTCGCAACGAGTGCGGTCGTGCAGAGCCATGCGATATGCATGGCCGTGCCGATGCCATGGCGCGTGTCAGAAGGCCAGGTCCGTAATACGTCCGCCGGGGCCCCGGCGCGCGACCGAATGCGCCGTCACTTCCGCGCTTCAGCCGCGAGCACCCAGCCGTGCGCGATCGCGCGCACCCGCGCTCTCCGGAGACCGACGCCGATCAGCAATTCAAGTAGCCTGTGCTGGTCGAGCTTCGTCGGATGCAGGTTGCGCCGGCTGAACCCCTGGGTCCGGGCGACGGCCTCGAGCACCGTGTCCTCGATCACCCGGAGCGACGCGGAGCCGTAGTTCGGCGTCGTCAAGAACATGAGCCCACCCGGCCGGAGCACACGCAGCGCCTCCCGGAGCCACGGCTCGGGAGCCCGCACGTGCTCGATGACGTCCATGGATGCGACCATGTCGAAGGTCGAGTCCTCGTACGGGAGGGGCGCGTTCATCCGGACCACGTCGGCGCGCTCGACGGCCCCTCCGTGGAGCTCTCGCGCTAGCTCGACCGCTCGCGCATCGACGTCGCAGAGGGTGAAACGCTTTTCATTGCACGTGAGCTCCGGGAGCTCGAGAAATGGCCCCGACCCGATGTTGAGCACCCGCGTCCCCTCGCTCGAATGGAGCGCGTGGTCGAGTTCGCGCACTATGGGCGCATGATAGAGGCTCCACGGGAACCGGAGCTTGTGCCGGTGATTGGAGAAGTAGTCGACCGCTTCGGCGCTCATCGGTCGGGGCGCCTCGCGACGATCAGAAACTCCGCGGTCGGCGCGCCGTCGGCGCGCGCCATCACGCTTCCCACGAGCTCGTAGACGGGGCGCGCGAAGATCCGGCGCAAGGCGGGAAAGTTCGTCCAGCGCGTCGTCAGGTGCTTGTTCACCCACCCGGCGAGCGACGGCAGGAGAAACGCTTCGAAAGCCACCGTCGTCGCGGTCGAAAGCACGGGTTCGACGCGGAGGACCTCGAGCTCCGACTCTTCCACGACGCCCCGCCAGCCCATTTCGTCGTAAAGATGATGATGCTTGAAGAAGCGATCGATGGTCCGCTGCAGACCGTGTCCGGCGGCGGCCGCGCCGACGCGCTTCAGTGCACGCACGGTCGCGAAGTGGCTCGCCCACTCGGCGTTCGGAACGAATAGATAAGCCGTCCCTCCCGGACGCAGCGACCTCCAGATGGTGCGCAACGCGAGATCGATCCGGGGAACGTGCTCGAGCGAACAGTTCGCGACGCAGGTGGCGAAGAACCCTTCCGGAAGCCCTGCTCGTGTCACGTCGCCCAGGATCACCTGCCGGTAAGCCTGGCTCGTCGCGGCCCAGCGTCCCTCCGCACCGTCGACGTCGATCCCCCACACCTCCACGTCCCCGAACGCGATCGCCGCGAAGAGCCCGTCGCCACAACCGACGTCGAGCACTGGCCCCGGGCAAGGATGACGCCTCACCACGGAAAGACGCGCGCATTCTTTGATCGCGAGCGCGGTCGGAGTGTGGGGGAAGTACCGCCGAAAGTCGTCGAAAGCGATCTCCGGGCCGATCTGGGTTGGGGCGCGCGCGCCGTCGCGCACGGCGCGCAACCGAGCGCGGCTCGCCGTCATGGTGCGGCGCACGCTGGAGGGGTTCGCGCCGCTCTCTTCGGTGACGGCCACGGCCGGTGTCCATCGCTGGGTCACTGCGTTCTCTCCTCGGTAACTGCCGGGCGCGGGGACCGATACGCCCACCAATCGCCCTCGTGAAAGATCGGCTCCATCGCGTGCGCGCGGAACAAGGCCAGGGTGCGCTCGGCCGCGGCGTGAATGAGAAAGACGTCGTATCGATCGAGCTCGGCGGCCGAGAGCCACTCCGGATGCCATTCCGCACCGCCTGGCATTCCGGGAACGAACGCCCCGACGTATCGAATGACGCTCGTCGGGTACATCGCGAACGAGTAGCCTTGAAGGCCGCCTTTCTCCGCCATGTAATAGGCGGACAGATGCAGGAGCGCGGGCAACCCGGGGAATGCCGAACTCTCTCGTCCGAACACGACGGGCCGCACGCTCAGGCCTTCCGGCATCTGCGCGACGAAATCACGGACGGGGCGCGTCTCCTTCGTGAACGCGGCCAGGCGCACCGCGAGCAACGAGAACCAGGTCCCTACGAACACCGGCACGACGCGCGACACCCATGAGGCGCGCAAGCGCTCACGCGGCTCGAACGCGACCAGCAGTGCCGGCACGAAGAACGCGGCAAATCGTGGATGGAGCGGCCCGAACCCGCTCAGCATGATCGGAAACAGGCAGAACGCGGCCAGGAGGAGCGCAAGCGGTGCCCAGCGCTCCGGATGTCGCGCTGGTCGACCGAGCGCCACTGCGACCAGAGCGAGCGTTGCGTAGCCAAAGAGGAGCGCCACATGGTCCGCGGCCGACGCTGCGAACCAGAGCGCCGGAGAAGAGAAGAGCTCGAGCCCCCGCGGCGCCCACACGGTGGCGCCGATGGTGCGAATCGAGCCCCCTGGCGCAACCCAGACGGCCCACAGCACCGCCGGCGCAGAGAGCGGCAGAAGGCGGGCGAAGAGACGCCCGCCGCCGCGAAGTAACGAGGGACCGACCATCATCACCGCGACGCCGAGAGCGAACCCGTGCATCACCAGCGTCGCCGAGAGCAAGACCGCGAGCACGAGCCCATGGGCCAGTGTCGGCGCTTCGCGGTGCGCAAGCGCGGCCGACATCGAGAAAAGCACGAAGGGCATCGCCGCGATGAAGCTCACGAGCCCGAAGTAGAATGGATACCCAAGCCCGAGCGGCAAACCGAGCAGCCCGAGCCAGGGCGGGTACCCCAGACGCCGCACGAGCCGCGAAAACGCGAACCAGTAAAGGACCGCCGAGCCCCAGACCACTCCCTTCAGTGCCGCCACGACGCCCACCCATCCGGCGAGGACGCGAGCCGCCGCGTACGCTCCGAGATAGGGCGTTCCGAGATTGAGCCTGAAATAGCGGGTCATCGGGAAGCGCGGATCGTGCAGATGCAGCCACACGCTGATCTGCGCCGCGTGCTGCGGCAGATCGACCATCGGCAGATACGGCGTCACGGCGAACGCCACGAGCAAGGCGGCCGAGAACCCCATTGCCGTCACTGCGTCGCGTGAGACGCCGAATGCCCAATCGCGGGGCTCCGAGCGAACACTCTCCACGAACATGAACCGGCCGACTTTCGCCGGCCGCGTCGCGTCGATGTGCGACGAGTGCGCGAACTCGCCGTTACGACGGCGTTACGGTTTCACACCGACGCTGCGCTGCGGAGCCCGGCGCGGTGGCTACCTGAGCCGTCTCGCTCTGGGTGAATTCGCCAGGAAGCCACACGGGCGACATCGGCAAGAGCGCTTCGCCCCCGAATCGTGAGAGGCTAGTGCCGTGCGATTTCAGTCGGCGGCCGAGCGCCTGCACCGCTTTGCGCGGGCTCTCATCGTCGGGAGCGGCGCCACCGTGGTCGACTTCTCCATCTTCACGACGTGCATCCGGGTGATTGGCGTCGCCCCCACGTCGGCGCGACTTCCGGCCCTGATGGCGGGAGCGTCGGTACAGTTCTTTGGCAACCGGACGTTCACGTTTCGCGCCCAGGCCGGCAGTCTCACTCGCCAGGCCAGGCTGTTTCTCGGCGCGGAACTGGTCACGCTCATCCTGAACTGGTCGACGTTCCGTCTGCTCGCTCCGCGGATGTCGACCCTGCCCCCCGAGATTGTCGGCTTCATGGGCTCGTTTCTCGTGTTCGTGTCCTTCGCTTACCCCGTGCGTCGGCTCGTCATTTTCCGGCTTCCGGAGCAGCAGCGCTGAGCGCGTCCCACGCCTGCACACGCCGAAGCCGCGTGGCCGGGCCTCTCGCTTTCACAAATGTGACGTAACCGAGCCCCGGGCGCGAAGCGGCGTTCGCGTGACAAACATTTGTCTTTCACGTGACAACTTGATTCGGATCGCGAACAATCGTGGTTCCCGGAGGACGCGACGACCGTGAGCGATTCAAGGAAGGTTTGGACTTGGTGGACCTGCCTGCGGGTTGTCGCGGTGTTCAACGTGCTGCTTTGGGCGGCTACCTGCCTACCCTTCGTCGGCGCCGGCGGCGACGGTGGGTGGCAGGTCGCGTTGTCCGGCATCTTCGTCGCAGTGTGCGCCTTCCGATCCTGGCTGCCCCGCGTCGATCTCGAACGCTACTGCCTCGTCGACAGCCCGCTATCGAGCATGTTCGTCGGCCGCAGCGCCGCGACGATTGCGGAAGTCTGCTTTGCGATGCAGATCGCGTTGTGCCTGCGTCAGGTTGGCATCGCCGCCCAGCTTCCGTGGATCGTCACTGCCTCACACTTCGTCGTGCCACCACTGGTGCTGGCGCAATGCTTCTGCTGGTACAGCGTGCTCACCCTCAAGCACGTCGGCCATGCGATCGAGGAGTCGCTGTGGACCGCTACCATGGCGCTCGTCGGCATCTGTCTGCTCGCCGCTCTCGGCCACCTCGACGGCGCCGTGTTCTGGTGCGCATCCGGTGGCGCGGCGCTTGCGGTCGGCTTCGTCGCCTTCATGACGCTGGTCGACGTCCCGATGTACGTCGGTCGCTGGCGCCAAGCCCGCCGCGAACGGCGCGCGTTCCTCAGCGTGCGCGCGGGGGTACGAGATGCAATGAGCCGTCGGATCGCGACCAGACAGTGGTCGGTCTGGCGACCCGAGGTCGCGTGGCTCACCGGTTATTTCAGCGTCGCAGTCTGGCTCAGCGTCTCCCTCGTGCACTTCTCGTTGCGCTGAGCCGCTCTCCCCCCGCGAGGACGGGCTCAGGCTCGGAACCGTCACCTCGCGACTTTCGTGGGCTCCCGACCTCCCGGATACAGCGTCGCGCGGATCGACCGCTCGTTCCAGCGCGTGGTTCCCCCCGCGCTTTTCATCGTGCGTGCTCGCGGACCTTGCTACGGAGTTCGGCCAGATCGCCCTTGCAGACGTAGCCGGCCACGCTGAGGCGCTTCGCGGTCTCGCGAAGCGAATCCGCGTCATTCGACGAATAGAAGAGCACCGGGATGCTCGACACCCGGTCGTTCCGCGCGAGGACCTCCGCCAGCCCCTCGCCCGACAGGGCCGGCATGTTCACGTCGAGCAGGATGAGGTTCGGTTGAAGCTCGCGCACGAGCTTGGAGACGCCAAAAGGCGAGGTCGTGACCGAGACGGAATACCCCTCGCGCTCGAGGAATGCCTTCGTCGTTAGCAACAGACGTTCGTCGTCGTCCACGATCAGTATTTGCTTGTTCATTTTCTCATCTGAGGAATGTCGACCGCGAAAGTGCTGCCGACGCCGGGCGTACTTTCCACTCGTATCCGTCCATCGATGAGTCGCAGCAACTGCGACGCGATCGACAGACCCAGACCGGTCCCCTCGTGCTTCCTCGTATGGACGTCGTCTGCCTGGACGAACGCTTCGAAGACGTCGGCAAGTTTGTGCTTCGGAATGCCGATTCCGGTATCGCGAACGGTGACCGTGACTCCATCGGTCGTCGTCGCAATCTCGAAGCGGACCTGGCCCTCGTTGGTGAACTTGGCGGCGTTGCCTGCCAGATTCGTCAAGATCTGTTTCACCTTGACGGAATCCGAGACCAGCTCCACCGGCCCCTCGTGCGCGACGACTTCGACCCTGACCGGCTTTGGTCCGATGAGGACGCGTGTCATCGCCGCGACGTCGCGCAGCATCGCGGCCACGTCGAAGCTCTCGGCGACCACGTCCATGTGCCCGGCTTCGAGCTTCGATAAATCCAGGATGTTCGTGACGAGGCTCCGGAGCGACGTCGCGCTCGACGCGAGCAGATTCAACATCTCCTCCATCGTCCGAACGTCACCCTCGCGGCTCGAGTGCTTGAGTAGGTCCACCATGCCGATGATGGCGTTCACGGGCGCACGGAGTTCGTGCGTGACGTGCGCCACGAACCTCGACTTCAGCTCATTGACCCGTTCGAGCTCTCGCGTCCGTCGGTCGGAAACGCGTTGTTCGACCGTCGCGTTCGAAAGAGCGCTTGTCTGCTGCAAGATGAGTTCCTTCACCGACACGAGCCCGATGAAGTTCAAGTCGTCGTCGGTCACGACAATCGAGTCGTACAGATCCGACTCGCCTCGTTCGAGGACGCGGCCGAGCGCCTCGGAGAGGTCGGCGCGCGCCGACATGACGAGAGGACTCGGGTCGAGGACCTTCGTGACGGGTGCGCGTGCGTAGAGGGCGTAGCCGTACTGGTGAGAGAGCTTGAGAAACAGCTTCGAGCGATCGAGCAACCCGAGGGCCGTCCCATGTTCGTCCACGACACCCACCGCTTCCAGTCGCGGTTCGTTTCGGAACCGCGCCGCCAGGTCCACGACGCGCACGTGCCCCTGCACGGCCTCGTGCGACGTCACCAGTTCTGCAAGACAGGGCTCGCTGGACTCCGGTGCGGGTACTCGGTCTTCGGCGGTCTCCTCCGGAAGCTCGATCGGAATCATGAACGAATGTGCTGAGAGTTCGACGAACGCTCGACCGTCCTTCAGCGTCTCTCAGGACGGAGCGACGGTTCGTGACGTTTCTGCAAACGTCGCCGCTTCGCGTGCGTTCCCGTTCCCGCATGCGCGGCCGCAGCGACGCCTACACACGCGCACGGCAACCCACCGTTTCGAACCGTCTGAAGCCGCGCTCGCTTCAGCGGTGCGCCCTTGAAACATCGCCCGCGCTGCTTTCGTAACGGCGAGTTCGCGCATTCGTCGCATTTCGGAGCGCCGCGGACGGCGAAAGTCAGCCAAGGTATGACGCTCGCGGCCGAAGGATGGACGTGACGGCGAGGCTCCCGGCGCGTCCGTTTCTGGCAGACCTTCGGCGATCCGCGTCGGCGCTCCGCCTCCTGGCGGGCCCCGACGCGTTCGAACGCGTGAGGGATCGCGGCCTCCGACTCGAAGACTTCGACGTCCTCGTCGCGCCTGCGGGCGGAACGAAATTCTTGATGCTGGGCGGGCTCGATCGCGTGCTGTTCGGGGGCCTCAAGAAGGAGCGGCACGAGCCGCTCCACGCCGTCGGCGCTTCCATCGGTGCGTTTCGGCTCGCGTGCCTCGCGTGCGACGAGCCGGAGTCCGCCCTCGACAGGCTCGCAGCGGCTTATATCGCACTGGCTTTCACGCCGGCCCGCGCGGATGCGCGTCGCCTCGCGCTCGGTCTCGTGCAAAAGATGCTCGGCGACGAACGGCGAGAGGACATCGCCGATTCGACCCAGGTGCGCCTGCACGTGCTCACGACTCGATGCCGCGGGCTCATGTCGCTCGACCGCTGGCCCCCGCTCTTGACGGGCCTGGGACTCGCCGCAGCGGGCAACTTCGTCAGCCGGCGCTCGCTAGGGGCGCAGCTCACTCGCGTCGCGTTTCATAGCCGCGGAGAGCCGGGCCCCCTCGGTGCACTCCGCGATCTGCCGACGGAGCACGCGACGCTGGCGGCGCACAATCTGGAAGCGGCTCTGATGGCGTCGGCGGCCGTGCCGGCGCTCGTACCGGGCGTGAGGATCCCCGGCGGGCCCGAGGGCGTGCATCGCGATGGCGGGCTGCTCGACTATCACCCGGTGCTCTCGCTTCATCCGTCCGAAAAGCTCGTCCTGTACCCGCACTTCTACGAGCATCTGACGCCGGGTTGGTTCGATCGCGGGCTCTCGCGCCGCCGGGCGCGGGGCCAGGCAGTCCGCAGAATGGTGCTTCTGGCTCCGTCGGAATCGTTCCTCGCAAGCTTGCCAGGCGGAGTCAGACCGACGCGGCGCGATGCCTTTCGTTACTCGAAGGCCGAGTGCGCGCGCAGATGGCGCGCCGTGTGGGAGCGCGGCACCGAGCTCGGGCACGCGCTAGCAGATATGCTCGCATCACCGCGCCGCGCCGCCCTCGCCGTGGAGGCGCTGTAGTTCCGCATCGACGAGCAGCGTCGTCCCTGAAGCATCAAAGAGCTGCGGAACTACGCGAGCGCAGCGAGCCCGCCGAAGGCGGCGGGGGAGCGGTCGCGAAGCGAGCCGCGGGGGTCAAGACCCCCTTGCGAGCACGAGCCCGCCGAAGGCGGCGGGGGAGCGGTCGCGAAGCGAGCCGCGGGGGTCAAGACCCCCTTGCGAGCACGAGCCCGCCGAAGGCGGCGGGGGAGCGGTCGCGAAGCGAGCCGCGGGGGTCAAGACCCCCTTGCGAGACCGAGCCCGCCGAAGGCGGCGGGGGAGCGGTCGCGAAGCGAGCCGCGGGGGTCAAGACCCCCTTGCGAGACCGAGCCCGCCGAAGGCGGCGGGGGAGCGGTCGCGAAGCGAGCCGCGGGGGTCAAGACCCCCTTGCGAGACCGAGCCCGCCGAAGGCGGCGGGGGAGCGGTCGCGAAGCGAGCCGCGGGGGTCAAGACCCCCTCGTGCGCAGGCGCGAGATGTTGACGAAACGTCACACGCGGAATACGCGCACTGAACATTAGCCGGGTAGCGTTCGCCGGTGGCCCTCGGGTCGTTCCGGTGACGAGCACGTTCCAACAGCAAAGCTTTCCGGCTCCGCGCCAGCGCCTGACGCTGCCTCGGGTCGTGGCGCGGATCTTTCAGCACGAAGACGTGAACTTCCTCGTCACGAACCGCGTTCCACGGCGCTACGCGACGCTCTTCATGGGCTGGTTCAGCCAGATCGAGAGTCGCGCGTTGACTCGGCTCTCGATCGCGGTCTGGCAGCTCTTCGGTGGAGATCTCGGGCTCGACGAGGCGAAGCGGTCGGAGTTCGTGAGTCTCCAGGAGTGCTTCACGCGCGAGCTCCGTGACGGCGTGCGACCCATCGACCGCGACCCCGACGTCCTCGTGAGCCCATGCGACGCGGTGGTCGGCGCGCACGGACGGGTCGAAGCGGGCTCCTTGTTTCAGGCGAAGGGCTTTCCGTACACGCTCCGCGATCTGTTCGGAGACACGGAGCTCGCCGCCCGTTATCGCGACGCCACGTTCGTGACGCTGCGCCTGAAGTCGAACATGTATCATCGCTTCCACGCGCCCGCGGATGCCACGGTAGAACGGGTGCGATACCTGTCCGGGGATACGTGGAACGTGAATCCCATCGCTCTCCAGCGAGTCGAGCGGCTGTTTTGCAAGAATGAGCGCGCCGTGCTCGAGCTAGGCTCGGGGGAGCCGGAAGAAGCTCTCGCCCTCGTCGCGGTTGCATCGATCCTCGTCGCGAGTATCCGGATCCACTGCACGGGCGAGGTGTTCGATCTGCGGTATCGCGGCAGAGGAATGGTGAACTGCGGGGGAGTGCAAGTCGCGAAGGGCGACGAGCTCGGCTTCTTCCAGAGCGGTTCCACGATCGTGATGTTCGCGGCCGGCGCGTTCGCCTTCGAGCCCGGCGTGAACGACGGAACCGCAATCCAGGTCGGACGAGCACTGCTCAGGCGAACTCATTCACCGAGAAAGACAGAGAGGCGAGCATGACGGAACTCACGGCTGAATCCCACCTCAGTTTCATGGAAGAGCTGCACGAGCAGCGCTGGGACGATCATCGCTACTACCATCGGAGCCGCGTGAACCAGAGCTTGCACCTCTTGAGCGCGTGCTGCTTCCTGACGACCTACGCGCTCATTCCGGTGAACCCGCTCGCTGCCGCGATCTTCGGATGGGTCATCGCCATGTGGCCGCGACAGATCGGGCACTTCTTCTTCGAACCCAAGGGCTACGACGAGATCAACCACGTTACCTTCGAGAAGAAGGAGGAGATCAAGGTTGGGTTCAACCTGCGGCGCAAGGTCATCCTGTTCGCGGTCTGGTCGGGCATACCGCTCCTGCTTCGAGTGAGCCCGGACGTGGCGCGATTCGTCGAGTCGCTGAGCGGCTATCGTTCGTACCAGCAGCAACTGGGCGTGCTCTGGCTCGCGCTCGCCTTTGCCGGGGTCATGGCCCGGACGCTCTGGCTCTGCGCGACCCGGAACCTCCAGACGGGGCTCGTCTGGTGCACGAAGATCCTCACCGATCCGTTCCACGACATCACGATGTACTACTCGGCCCCGCTCCACCTGCTCAGAGGGGAGTGGCTCGATCCGATGGATCACGTCGCAGCGCGGACCGAAGAGCAACCGCACTGAGCATCTCCCGGAGAACGCGCCGTTTGATGCCGCGGTTCGTGAGCGCAAGCGGGGCCGACCACCACCCGTCAGCTTGCATGGCGGTGGCGGCGGCAACGAATCGATCGGAGATCTCGCGAAAGTCATCGTCCGTCAGGTCGTGTGCGAAGATGAGGCGCCCGCTACCAATCCAGCTGAGCGCGAGGCCCTGCGCCCGGAGGTAATATTGAAGCATCCAGTTGTAACGGCCTGGTTCGATATAGAGAGTCGTCCAGACCGAGGTCATGTTGGCAACACGAACGGGCAGGCCGCGCGATTCCAGTGCCGCGTTGAGTGAACGCGCCCGCAAATCCCAGCGCGCGTCGAGATCCCCGTAAGTGCCGCGGATCTCCGGCTCTTCGAGCCTCCGCAGAAATTCGTTCATCGTCGCCATGACGACGGGGTGGGAGTTGAACGTGCCGCGTGCGAAGCAGACGTCGGCGGGGCGATCGTCGCGGAAGCGCCGCATCAACGTACGCCGACCGCAAACCACGCCGACCGGAAGTCCACCCCCGAGAGTCTTGCCGTACGTCACGAGATCTGCTCGAACACCGAAGTATTCCTGAGTGCCCCCGGGTGCCAGGCGAAAGCCCATGAAGACGTCGTCGATGACGAACACGATGCCGCGCGCGGTGCACACGTCACTGAGCTTCCGGAGCCACGCACCGTATGCGGCCTTGTCGTAGCGCGCCGAACGGTCGCTGCCGATGAGCGTCGAATCGCTCGGGGGCGCGCCGTTCGGGTGCATTGCCTGAATGGGGTTCACGAGCACGCACGCGATATCGTCGCGGGTCGCGAGGACGCGCAGCGTAACGTCGTCCATTTCCTTCAGCGTGTAGACCTCGTGCGCGGGGCGCGGATTGCCGACGCCCGCCTGCACGCCGTCCCACCACCCGTGATACGCGCCGCAAAAACGTACGACGTGCGAGCGCCCCGTATGGTACCGCGCGAGCCGGACCGCTTGCATGACGGCTTCCGTGCCGGACATGTGGAACGACACTTCGTCCAGCCCGGAGAGCGACTGGAGTCGCTTCACGTTGTCCGCAACAATCGGATGATAACTGCCGAGCGTGACGCCGAGCATTTTCGCGCGCTCGAACCCGCGCTCGAGAGTTTGCTTGTAGAACTCCTGCCCAAAGACGTTCACTCCATAGGAGCCGCCGAGGTCGTACGACCATCGGCCGTCGAGATCGCGAACACGAGGCCCCTCGGATTCCTCGACGAAGAAGCCGACCTTCAGGCGCGACGCAACGTAGCGCTGGTACTGGAACGGTACACGGTACGAATTGACGAATGCCGCGTCCGAAAGTCCTCCTTGGACTTCGCTGCCGAGCGCGAGGGTCTTCGGCGAGCGCGCCAGCAACTCCGCAGCAAGGCGTTCGAACCCTTGCCGCCGGCGCTGAGCGACATCCTCCGACGCGCCGTCGGTAGCGAAGAAACTGCCCTCGCCGAACTCGTAGCGCGGAATGAGCTTGGCGACGCGGAGCGACATCTTCGCGTGACCGCGCAGGGACGGATGCTTCGCCCTGGAGAGAAGCAAGCGCGCCTTCAACATCACGCGACGATTTTAGTCTCATTCGAGCCGGAAGGGTCGTCCTCCGCGGCAAGAAGAGCAAAGACCCGGGAATGGAGGTCGCTCTGACCCTTCAATTGACGACGGTACTTGTCCGAATCGAAGATGGCAGTGAACGGTTCGTCGATGCGCCGCGCTTCGGCAAACTCTCGAGCCTGGCTCCCGAGGCGCATCCGGAGACCGCCGTTCATCAGACTCTCCATGGCGTGGCGAAGCTCATCCACGTCGTGTCCACCGATCTGGATCCCGGTCACACCGTCCTCCATCAGCTCGGCAGGGCCCCCAATCGACGATACGATGACAGGCAAGCCGGAAGCCTGCGCTTCGACCGGTGCGTTCCCCCATGTGTCCGTCGTGCTCGGAAACAGCTTCACGTCCGCGGAAGCATAGGCCCGACACAGGTCCGTCCGCTCCAAAAAGCCCGTGAACGTCACGGGCAGCCCGTCGAGCAAGCGCTCGAACTCTGCACGGTACGGGCCATCGCCGACGACGATTAGGTGCGCGTTCGGCTGGGTCTTTCGAAGCTCCCGGTACGCCTCCGCGAGCAGCTTCAAGTTCTTCTCGACACCGAGGCGGCCGACGTAAATGAACTTCACGAGTTGCTCGGCGTTGTCGAGATTGAAGCGACCCCAGAAACCCGCAGTGCGGTTCTTCGGGTGGAACCTATCGACGTCCACCCAGCGGTCGAGGATGAGGAGCTTGCGGTTCCGAAGGCCGCGCTTGTGAAGGAGGCGCGCGATGAACGCGGACGGTACGAGCACCTCGTCGACCGCATGATAAAAGCCGATCATGTACTTCCACGCGAGCGCTTCCAGGCTGATGTCGCGCGTGTAGTTCTCCACGTATTCGGGGATGCTCGTGTGATAGGTCGCCGCGGTTTCCATCTGCAGCGCCTTGGCCGCGAACAGGCCGTAGAGCCCGATGACGCCGGGGGTGCTCAGCTGCATCTTGTTGAAGCCGGATTCCTGCAAGTACCGGAGAAGATCGAGGAAGGGCGGGAACCGGATCTGCAAGCGATCGTATTCCGGGAAGCCGAGGCGCACGACGGACGGCAGGATCTTCAGACGCCCGCGCTCGATGAAGTCACGGATCTCGGGATCGCGCGTATGCTCGTCCATTTCGTCTTCGCCGAGGCATGTCACGACGGTGAAGGCATGCTCGTGCCGGATCGCTTCGCGAATCATGCGCTTGATGCTCGCGGCCACGCCGTTGATCTCGAAGAAGGTGTCGGTGATGAGCACGACCTTACGTTGCTCGGCAAGGCCGAAGGTCTTCCGGACGTCGCGAACGATCAAGCAGTCCGAACTCTGCGCCATGAACGACATGAGGTACGGGAGCGACACCAGCGCGTTGGAGGTCACGAGCGCGACGACCTCCTTCACGAGACCGACCAGGTTCGCCTCTCCGGCGTCGCGCAGGTTCTCCACATACCGAGCGAAGATGCGGTTCAGTAGCGTTCCGACGACCAGAAAGATCCGCTCGTCCGCCTGCGTCGCCGGGTCCAATCGGGACAGCGCGGTGTGGAACTTCGAGTCAGAGAGCAGACGACACACCTCCGACTCGAACACCTGTTCGAAGGGTACCCCCGTGCGTGAGCGCACGTGGCGAGTGAGCGCGGGATGCGCGAGCCACCGCTGTAATTGGGCCTTCGCCAGTATCCGCAAACGATCGACGCGGCTCGCGGTATCCGAATCGAAGACCAGCCGGAGGAGCGTGTACACGGAGCCGCCGATCGGCAGCGACTTCCCTCCGTTCCCCTTCTTCCGTGTGCTGCCGTCGTAGAGCAGTTTCAAGATGGAGTGTGCGAGCGTGATGGGACCGCCGTGCAAACCCCCCGGCCGCGTCTCACGCCGCCGGATCGCGTCCACGATGTCGTTCGCGGTTGGTGCGGAGGGACCGTGCGGAAAGGTGGTCCAGGTCCTTCCGGGATTGATGCCCGAGTGGTCATCCGATCCGCCGACGACGGCCTTCAGCCACGGGGTGTCACCCTTCGGATGGATCCCGTACCTGTTTGCGAGGCGCTCGATGTGCGTCCGGTCCAGCGTATCGAGCATCGTGCCCGTGAGTTCGTTCAGCGCCCGCGTCCGTGCGCCATTCTGGATCTCGAAGCAATTACAGAGCAGGAGTGCCTTCTCGATGTGCTGGATGCCGAGCGAGCCCTCTCGCCCGTAGGGGCGGTTTTGCGTGCTCATGAGCGGGTGCGTCATGAAGTACGCAAGCCTATTTCCGGCTGTGTTCCGACCTTCGGCCGCGATCTCCCCGTCGGCGTAAGCGATCATCTCGTACACGTTCTTGCGGAGACGATGAAGCTCCCCGAACTGCGCCTCGGTCATGTTCGCCACCGTGACGTGGATGTTGCAGCCATCCTCGGGGAACGTGGTCGTCATCTCGGCGCTGATGAAGACGTCCTCGAGACCCCGATCGAGGAGCTCACGCACCCCGTCGATGGAGTTGTGATCCGTCAGCGTCACGATGCTCATTCCCCGCTCTTTCAGCAGGCGATACACCTTGATCGGCTCCGAGTACGACTCGGGGATCGAGAAGGCGTTCGCCGCGTAGTAGTCGGTGACGTTCGACGCGTACGAGTGAAGGTGGAAGTCGACTCGGCCTCGAAGTGGGATTATTTGGATGCTCGCGGGGTACCGCTGGGTAGGAGCATCCACCCCTATTGTGACCTCCGGGTGATGAACAAATGACGAGTATGAAAGGACTCCGCACCGAATGAGAAACGGGTAGCGGGTCCGGAGAGAGCGGCGAAGTCACACGACACCAGGCGAGGCCTGCGACGACACGCGTGGCCTTGGATGGAGCGCGGGAACCTAGCTGCATCGCGCCAGCTCCACCGCGCTCGACGCGAGGACAGCACGGCGCGAACTCGTCGCCACGAGACAGTCTCAGACGTGACGAGGGCCGTGCTTGATCTCCACCGAATCGTTGCTGAAAGGCCAGATCGTCCGCCTATAGGATGCGAGCCCGATTTCCAAACGCCGCCTCGATTGTTTCCTTCGGAGGTTTCGCATGACCGCTCGACATTGTGGTTCTCTCATCTCGCTGCTCGCGCTCTCGGTAGGACTCGCGAGTTGTTCGGGCTCGAACGGCAAGGACGGCGCCCCTGGCGCGAAGGGGGACACGGGCGACACCGGCGCGCCCGGAGCCAACGGAACCGACGGAACCAACGGCACCAACGGGGCCGATGGCACCAACGGCGCGCCGGGCCCAGCCGGCTCGGCCGGGCCTGCGGGACCCACCGGGCCCGCGGGATCCACCGGGCCTGCGGGACCCACCGGGCCTGCGGGATCCACCGGGCCTGCGGGACCCGCCGGGCCTGCGGGGCCCGCCGGACCGCCGGGACCGAAAGGTGACGCGGGTCCGCCCGGACCGAAGGGTGACCCGGGAACGCTCGCCGAGTCCGCCTGGGTCGAGATCGGAGCAAATAATCAAGCCATCGCGCGGCTTCTCACGCCGTACGGCGTGTGTCCCGCCATCACCGTGGACGGCGTCACCAGCGCCATGACCGTCCGCGCGCCGGCTGGAGCCGAGCCGATTCGCACGACCAGCACCGATACAACGCTGAGCGCCGCGCAGACCTCGGGCAACTCGAAGGCCTCGATCTTCACGACCACGACCTGCGAGTTCTTGCTCCCTGCTGGGGCAACCACCGCCACGGTGGCCGGCATCAGCCTGCCGCTTCCGAAGGCGGTCGTGAACCGCGTCGTGATCGTGGGCGACACCGGGTGCCGCATCTCGATCGGAAACATCTACCAGAACTGCGCCGATCCAGCGCAGTGGCCCTTCCCCGTGATCGCGGCGGCCGCCGCCGCCCTCAAGCCCGATCTCGTGCTTCACGTCGGTGACTACGAGTACCGCGACAATCCTTGCCCGCCAGGCAACACGGCCTGCGCCGGCCAGCCCTGGGGCTACGGGTCCGATGCCTGGTTCGCCGATTTCTTCGCGCCGGCCGCGCCTTTGCTGGCGGCGGCGCCCTGGGTCATCGTCCGCGGCAATCACGAGGTGTGCAACCGCGCCGGCCAGGGCTGGTACAGATACCTCGATCCGAATCCGTTCGATGGCAACGATGTCAAGACCTGCGACGATCCGGCCAACGACGCCATCGGCAACTACAACGATCCCTGGGCGGTTTCCTTCGGAGATACGCAGTTCATCGTCTTCGACTCCTCGGGTGTGGCGAAGGCCGCCTACTCGCCCCCAGCGTTTCAGCCCTACACGGACGAGCTGGCGGAAACAGGCACCCTGGCGGACGCGAACCTGCTGAACATCTTCGCGGTTCACCACCCGATCCTCGGCTACACGGCAGCCAACCCGCCCACGGTGGGAAACGCAGGGCTGCAGTCCGTCATGAACGCGGCATACCCCGGCAACTATTATCCCCCGAACATCGATATCGCCATCCATGGCCACGTGCACGACTTCCAGGCCTTCGACTTCACCAGCAACCACCCGGCGACCTTCGTCGCCGGGAACGGCGGCGACAACCTGGATTCGGCGCTCCCCGCTGCATTCGACCCCAACACCGACCTGCCCGCGCCGGGCACGGTCGTCAATGCGTTTGCTTACTCGCAGGAGTTCGGCTTCATGGTCATGGACCGCGTGGGTGCGGTGGGCACGCACAACTGGAAGTTTAGCTCATACCGCACCGACGGTTCGCTCATCGCCGTCTGCAGCATGGCGGCTCCGAGCGCCTGTAGCGGCACCTGTGACACCACCCCCGGCAGCCGGATCACCTGCACGGACGGCGGCGGCAACGTGGTCGGCGGCTACGACAACATCCCGTAAGCCAGGCGCAACCTGAAAAACGAATCAGGATCCCGGCGGCGCCTGGCAACAGGCGCCGCGCTCGTGTTGGTGCTCGGCGGGTGGGCTACGGACGGATGCGGGCACAGGGTGCCGCCGCCCACGCCAAAGCCAACGATCGCGCAAGCCTTTGCCGCTGCGAAGATCCCGAAGCTGCCGCGCGCGCCGGTGATCCCAGCCCGTCGCACGAATGTCCTCCCCGTGCCCCCCCGCCAAGGGCCGCCGGACGATCCCGCGCTGGTGGCGCTGGGCAAGACGATCTTCTTCGACGAGCGATTGTCGGAGCCGCCTGGAACGAGCTGCGCGAGCTGCCACGATCCTTCGCGCGCTTTTTCCGGAGGCCACGGCTCGCACATCGGCGTTCCTCTGGGGAGCCGTCCCGGGCACTACGCGCGGCGTTCGACGCCGTCCGTGCTCTACATGCGGTACGTCCCCAGGTTCCACTATTTCGAGGACGACGAGGCTCCGGCGCCGCAGCCGCGCGGCGGTTTCTTCTGGGACGGGCGCGTCGACAGCGTCGCGGAGTTGGTGCGCCAGCCTCTCTTCAACCCCGACGAAATGAACGCCGGCACTCCCCGTCGTCTGGCCGGCAAGATTGCGCGCGGACCTTACGCCAAGGAATTCCGCGCCGCGATGGGCGCCTCGCCGGACCCGGAGGCGGTGCTGCGCGGAGTCGGCCGAGCGCTCGAGGCTTACCTGAACAGCGACGAGATGAACCCAGCGAGCTCCAAGTACGACGCCTATGTGCGCGGCCAGGCGACCTTGACCGAGCAAGAGCTGCAGGGTCTCGAGATCTTCAAGGACCGACGCCGCGGCGCCTGTTCCGGTTGCCACCGCCTCGCCGAGACCTCGACCAACCCCGCCGAATCCATGTTCACGGACTACGGGTACGACGCGGTCGCCCTGCCCCGGAACCGCGAGCTGCCCGGCAACGGCAAGGCCGGGCATTTCGATCTCGGTCTGTGCGAGCGGAAGAACGCGAAGACTCCGTCGAGCGACGAGAAGTGGTGCTCGAACTTCCGTACGCCGTCGCTTAGAAACGTCGCGGTTCTCGAAAGCTTCGGGCACAACGGCGTCTACAAGAACCTGCGCGACGTGATCTCCTTCTATGCCCATCGCGCGGTCGCGCCGGAGCGCATCTACCCGCCAGGCCAGAAATTCGACGACGTGCCGCTCAAATACCGCGGCAACGTCAACATCTACGCCCCCGTCTACAACCGGCTCGAGGGCTCCACCCCGCCGCTTTCCGACGACGACATCGACGCGGTCGTGGCGTTTCTGCGGACCTTGACGGACGCTCCCTACGTCGGCGTCCTGGCGGACTCGGCGAGCGGCGGCCCGATCGCGCAGGCGCCATCACATTGATGGTCGCCGGATGATGAGGCTCATCGCAAGAGCGCTCCGCGACGCGGGCCTCCTCGCGCTCGCCGCTGTCAGCATCCTCATGCTTGCGCCCGAGGGCCTCGCCTTCGCCCATCCGGTCGGGGTTTCGAGCGGCGAGTACCGCCTCGTCGGCAAGGTGCTCTACGGCGACATCGGGATGGCGGGGCGGGAGCTCAGCCGCTGGCTGCCCGCGATCGACACGAACCACGACGGGGCGATCGAGTCCGCGGAGATCGACGCGGGTCGCGCGATCGTCGCCCGCGCCCTGATCGACGGCCTGACCGTGCACGCGGACGGCAATGCCTGCCCCGGCTCGCTCGATCGGGCCTGGGCACTGGAGGGCGAAAGCGGCGTCGTCTTTCAGGTCCATTACACCTGCCCCGCGGTTCCCGGTCGGCTCACGCTGGCCATGCCGGCGCTCGACGCCCTTGCTCCGAGACACCGCCACCTGGCGCGCGTCTTTCGCTCCGGCAAGGCCCAGATGAAGGTGCTCGATCGGGCGCACGCCACCTGGACGTTGGACGACGGCAGCGCGCCCTCGAGTGGCGTCACGCTGGCGGGCTCGATGCTGAAGCTCGGCATCGAGCACATCCTGACCGGCGCGGATCACCTGGTGTTCTTGCTGGGCCTCATCCTGGTGGGCGGGACGCTGCGCTCGCTGGTGGGCGTGGTGTCGGCCTTCACGGTCGCCCATTCGATCACGCTCGCACTCTCCGCGCTCTCGATCTTCGCGCCGAGCCCGCGGCTCGTCGAACCGGCGATCGCACTGTCCATCGCCTACGTCGGCTTCGACAACTTGTTCGTCAAGGATACGACCAAGCGCTGGCGCATCACCTTCGCGTTCGGTCTCATCCACGGGTTCGGCTTCGCATCGGCCCTGCGCGAGATCGCGCTGCCGCACGCGCAGCTTGCGATCGCCCTGGTCTCGTTCAACCTGGGCGTCGAGGTCGGCCAACTCGCCGTTCTCTCGATCGCCTTGCCCCTCACGCTCGTCGCGATCCGCGCCCCTTGGTTCGGAAGCCGCGGCGTCAAGATACTGAGCTCGGCAATCGCCGTCGGCGGCATCGTCCTCTTCATCGCGCGGGTCGTCGCCCGCTGAGCGCAGCCGGGGTTCCCCCTTCGAGTTTTGCCGCGCTGGTCAGCCGACTCAGTTTGCCGGTCGGAGGCGGCGACTACACGCCGGTCCTCGTCACTGACAGGTGCTGTATTCCTTGGCCGTCGACCACGGGCGGCACGTGCCGCGGTTGCACTCGCCATTCGTGCGGCAGAACTGAACACTGCCGGTCGAGCAGGCCTTGGAGCACCCGGTTCCCGAGGTGGAACCGCAGCAGATGTTGCCGCTGGCGCAATCCGCTGCATCATCGCAGGCGAACGGTACACCGGTCGTGACGCAACCCGGGAACGACGGGAAGCACCCGGTCGGAAACGGTGGGAACGAGAGAGGTAGCGCGCAGCACACATCCGTGAGACCAGTCGTGATGGTGCACGTCGACGTTCCGCAGGAAATCGCCATCGGCGTGGCCCCGGCGGTGGCATTGCCCGCATCACGATTGGCGCCGCCGTCCTGACCCCCGCTCGCGGTGCCGACGTCGCCACCGGCGTCGCCAAGCCCGGCCTCTGAACCATCGCCTCCGCCGGACGAAGAGAGAGTCGCCCCATCGCCGCCACTTCCCTCGTTCGATGCGCCCGAACCGCCTGCCCCGCCGCCACCCGAAATAGACCCGCCTGAACCGTGTGTCGCGCCGCTCGCACCGCCGCTGTTACCAGCTCCGCCGTAAAGCAACGCACCGTTGCTTCCGCCGCAGCCCGCGAGGCAGATCGAAACGGCCAGGAGGGTCCAGCGACGAAACATCCCCAAACCTGGAACATAGCATGCGCTTCGGGAAGCGCGCTCGCCACACGGATCGCGCGGCTCCGAGACTGAGCGCGGGCGCCTTCACGAATGCGTCCACTTCCTCAGGCCGAGCGACACCGACGCGCCGGGCCAAGGTCGTTCCGAGCTCCCCCGGTACGCGCCCAGCCCGAGCACGTGCTGGCCGCCGTCCTGCGCTGGTGACGACCGCGCGGCAACAGAGACGCCACGTCCGCATCACGAACCCGCGCCGGACGACCGGGTTACCACGCCGATCATGTTGGATATGGGTGCCCGTACAATTCGATATTGCTACCCTGTAGCGATGAAAACGACCGTGGAGCTGGCGGACTCGTTGCTGGCGCGGGCCAAGCGGCACGCTAGACGTACGGGGCGCCCCTTGCGCGCCTTGATCGAAGAAGGGCTGCGGCGCGTCCTTTCCGGCGACGCGACGCCGCCTGCCTACGGTCTTCCGGAGCGAGCCGTGGGGAAGCCCGGGGGCCGGAATCCTCTCGACCATCTGTCCTGGCAGGATCTGCGGGACGAGATCTACGGAGGTCGGTGAGTGCTCGCGGTCGACACCAACGTGCTCGTCTATGCGCACAGGCGCGAGGCGGTTGAGCACGATCGTGCGCGAGGGGTCGTCGCGCAGTGTGCCGAGGGAACTCGAGCCTGGGCCATTCCGTGGCCCTGCGTCTTCGAATTCTTCAGTGTCGTGACGAGCGACCGGATCTGGAAAGGTGCTGCGAGCACTCCGGCGCAGGCCGCCGACCAGATCGCGGCATGGCTGGGCTCACCGTCAGTCCGCACGCTCGCCGAGACCCCGGAATTCTGGTCCATTCTGAGCGAGCTCGTCAGGCGTCCGCGAGTGCGCGGTCCAGTAATCCACGACGCACGGATCGCCGCAATCTGCATGGCTCACGGCGTGGAGGAACTCTTGACCCGCGATCGCGACCTTTCGCTCTTCCCCGAGCTCCGAAGACGAAATCCCTTCGACTGAAGGAGCGCCCGCGCGCGCCTAGCCAGCCCGTCTCAGTGAATCTGCGCCTTCTGCGTCGCGCAGCCGAGGAGCACGTTGACGAGGGGCTGCGTCCCGCCGTCCCCGGGTACGACGCCACCGTCGCCGATGGGGCCCTGGATGGCCGAACACGAATCCGGACAGAGGATGATGTCCGTGGGCGTCCCGACGCTCGGGTCCACGTCGTAATACCAGGCCTTCGTCGTGGCGAGCGCACAGTCGGACGCCGTCGAGACCTCGTACGCGGAGCCCTTCACGCCGAGGTGATCGACGTAATCCACGTTGACCTTGCTCGGGTCGAAAGTCTGTCCCGTCGGCGGCGGGGGGATTTCGTACTTGCACGCGAGCGTCGAGGACTTCACGACGGTCTTCGTCACCGTTTGCGTCGTGGTGACGGTCACGGTGTCGCGGATCGCCGCGAGCGAGGCGGCGAAGTCCGAGCCGCCACCGATGTTGCAGGCTTCATTGCCGGGGTTCGGCGGGTTGCAGTTGGTGTGGCCCGCGACGGCGATGGCGTCGAGGAGTCCGAAATCCACTTCATTCCCGGCCGCGACGTTCATGCCGATCGCGAAGGTCAAGACCCCGCTCTGCGTGTAAGCGTCGCCGGCGACGCCCGCCAGCGTGGCTTGATCGGAGCTGCACCCGTTCGGCACGCCATCCGTCACGAACACGACGACGCACTTCTCCGGCGGGCTCGAGGTTTGGGCGGCTTCGTACGCCTCGCAATAGCTCTCCGCACCGCGAAGGGCAGGCTCTGTGGGCGTGCAGCCGCCACCGGGGTTCGACGGCATTCCGGCGATGATGGCCGGGGCATTGGTAGGCAAGGGCCCCATCGGCACCTGGGCCGTCGTGTACGCCGAGCCCGTGCAGTCACTCGGCGGGCACCCGTTGCCACCCCCGCCGAACAACCCACCGAGGAAGCCGCCGCCGCCCCCGGAACTCGGCGTCGGAAAGACCGAGAGCGCGACATCGATACCGGCGGACGCCGGATCGTTCACGAAGCCAGTGATGCCTCCGGAGACGACCGCCCACTTGCTCATGTTGCCGGTCGCCGCGGGTTCACCCATGCTGCCCGACTGATCGAGCATGATGTAGAGCGCGACCGGCTGTGCCTCGGTCACGGTGGTCGTCACCGGCACCTGGGTGGTCACGGTGATGCGCTCCGCGGAGAACGGCAACGCCGCGCAAGCGGCGTCCGAGCCGTTCCCGACGACCCCCGAGTCGCCGATAATCCCGAAACCCGAGCCGGCATTGCCGAACAGCCCGTTGCCGGTGCCCGAATTGCCGCTCGACGCGCCGGCGCCGGAATTTCCGGAGCCACCGTTGCCCGCGCCTGACCCGACCGTGTCGAGCCCGGTCTTCGGCGAGCACGCGACCGCACCCCACGCGCCCGTGACGAGCCCCGCAATCAACGCAAGCTTTCGCCCCTTCATGCTGCCCAGCAATTGTCGTCCCAATCGTCCCGAATTGTTAGCCCCGACGGGCACCATTCTTTCGCTGTGATATTCCGTTTCCGCTGGAGTACGCGGGTCGCCTTCATGTCAACCCTAGTGGCCGCAGCGATAGTAACCGGCTCGCACCGATTTCAGGCATCGCGCGGAAGAAACGCCACATTCACTCGCCTTCTTGTCGGACGACCAGCGAGCCAGTTCTCTGAAATCACCCGAACATCCAGGCCTCGCCAGATTGGAGCCCGCCGCGCGCGGCGACGGACGGCGCCCTGCTCGCCGGTTCGCATCCGGTCGAGCGGGATGCCCCGACGATTCTCACTTGCAATCGTCGAAGGCGTCCGCGGCCGTGGGGGCGGGCGGTTTCTTGGTCGTCATGGGCTTCGCTTCGGCGGGCGCGGAGTGCGCGTGTGAAGCGGCCGCGTGTGCGTGCGAAGCGGCCGCGTGCGCGACGACGGGCTCGCCAGGGTGAACAGCGGCGGGTTCGGCCGCGGGTGCAGACGCCGCCACAGGCGCGGGGGCCACGACGGCCGCGGGTGCGGCGGCGGCCGGGACGACGGCGGGTTGCGGCGCCGCCACGGGCACCGGCGGTGTTGCGGGCACCGCGGCCGCGACGTGCGGCGCGGAGTCCACGGATGCCGCCGGAGCGGGTTTTCGTGTTGCCAGGAAGACGCCCAGTAGAGCGACAGCCAGCGTACCCCCGGTCGCCGCCAGGATGAGCGTGTTGCGGCGACCCGCGGCCCCGCCGGGCTCCGTTCGCCCCCACGACGCGAGCGTCGCCCCGCCCCGGGGCGGCGCCACGGAGTCCATCGCCGGGATGCCGATGCTGCTCGTGGACATGCCCGCACTCTGGATGATGCCGGTGATGCGCTCCACGGATGATCGCGAGCGCTTCGGCGCGAACTCGCTCAGGGCCACGGCAAAGTCGGCGATGTGCGCGAAGCGCTTCGCCGGTTCCTTCTCGAGCGAGTGGAAGATTGCCGCCTCGAGGCCCGGGGGTACGTCCGGACACTTCTTGACGAGCGAGGGCGGCGCCGCCGAAATGATCGCGACGCAGAGTTCGGGAAGGGATTCACCGTTGAACGGGACGTCGCCGGCAATGAGCTCGTACAGCATGATACCGAGCGACCACACGTCGGACCGCGCATCCGCGTTGCGCGCCGACGCCATCTGCTCGGGCGACATGTAGAGCGGCGAGCCCATGACGGCGGTGGTCTTGGTGAGACTCATGTCGCTCCCGGAGGAGCTCCCGTTGAACTTCGAGATCCCGAAGTCGAGCACCTTCACGCACTCCGTGTTGTCCGCGCGCTTCACGACGAAGAGGTTCGCCGGCTTGAGATCGCGGTGCACGATGCCGAGCGAGTGCGCTTCCGCGATCGCCTCCGACGCCTGGAGCACGATGTCGATGGCGTCCGGATACGGGATCTTCCCCTTCTCCGTCAGGATCTGCCCGACGTCGGAGCCCAACAGGTACTCCATCACCATGTAAGGCGAGCCGTTCGGAAGCGTCCCGACGTCGATGACACGCGCGACGTGTTCGTTCTTGATGCGCACGGCGGCGCGCGCCTCGCGCGCGAAGCGTCCGACGGCTTCCTGATTGCCGAGCGCTTCCGGCAAGAGGAACTTGATCGCGACGTTCTCGTCGAGCTGCAGATGTCTGGCCGCGACGACGACGCCCATCCCGCCCATGCCGAGTACCCGATCCACGCGGTATTTCTCCGCGAGGACGTCGCCGGGTTGCACCATCTTCAGATTAGCTTGGTCCACGTCGCTCATCGGAAGCAAGCTCCCGGGCGCAAAGCTCGCCCTTCACGCCCATGGTCCCAAGGGTACGTCATCCAGGCCTACACCGAAAGGGCCATTTGCCGCTCTCCCGCGACGGGTTTTCATCCTCGTCTCGGGCTCCGGAGTGAGCCGATGTGCGACATCCTTCCTGGCTCGCCTGGCTCGCTCCAACCCGGTGTCGCTCGTGTTTCGCAAAGAACCGTTGCCGGCCGAGTTCGGGGATGTGACCATGTGAGGCTAGATTTATGCGCTGGCTTACGAAGGTTGCTTGTGGGGCGGCAGGGATCGTCGCGCTCGGATGTGGGGGTTCCCACGGGGACAAGTCACGCGCGAGCCACGACGCCGGGTCGTCGCGGTTGCTCGACGCGGCGCCGCCGACGGTGGCCAGTGCGCCACCGTCGAGCGCGGTCGCACGGTCGCTTTCGACCCTCCTGGACCGCCATCGACTGCGGGTGTTCACTCCCCCCGCGAGCACGGCGACCGACAGCGAGGTCCTTAGGGACGCCGGGATCAGCGCCTCCTCGCCGCCCCCGGCCATCCCTCTCAGTGAGGTCACCGGCTTCGATTGGGCCGGCGCGGACCCGCACGGCAACGGAGCCGGATTACGAGCGCGGCTCCCGCCGAACAAGAAAGTGTTCCTGTCGGTCACGCTGCCCGCGCGCGCGTCCGGCGCGTTCACGATCGAGGACGCGCGCGACCACAAGATGACGCTCACCGCCGCGCTCGAAGGCGCGCGTGACGTCGACGCGGTCGCGTCGCAAGGGCTCGTCTTTTACCCGGCCGCCTCCGCACAAGGGGCGAGCGTCATCCATCGCGTCGACGAATTCGGGACGGAGGATTTTCTCTCCTTCGACTCGAAGCCGGCGAACGAAGAGATCCGGTATCGCGTCGACACGTCGCAGGTCACGGGACTCCGGCTCGTCGAGAACGTGCTCGAGTTCCTCGATGCCGAGGCGCGACCACGGATCCGCATCAATCGACCCGCGGTCATCGACGCGAACGGCGATCGTCACGACGGGTTCCTGCGTGTCGTCGGGTGCGCGGTGGATACGTCGCCGCTGCCGCCGACGCATCGCGCGTTCACGAAGCTCGACTCCACCTCGTGCGAGATCGTGATCACGTGGGGCGACGCGGCGTCCGCGCCGATCGCATATCCGGCGCTGCTCGATCCGACATGGACGAGCGGCGCGACGATGAACACGCCGCGCGCGGATCACACGGCCACGCCGTTCTTCATCACGGACGAGATGATCCTCGTGACGGGCGGGTACTCGATCCCCGCGGGCAAGAGCGGACCGGCGCTCCAGACAGCGGAGATGCTCGACGAGAGCGGCGGCGGCTGGGTCTACACGACGAGCAGCATGCAAAACCCCCGCGCGTACCACCGCGCGTCTCCCGTCAACGTGAACGCGAACGGCTACGGCGACGTTCTCGTCACCGGCGGCATGATACAGGTCGGCACAGCCGCCAGCATCGAGCCAACCGCCGAGCGCTGGTCGCCGAGCACCGGCACCTGGACCCTGACCGGGCCCATGGCCTCGGGTGGTCACGCGTTCCACGGGCAAAGCTTGCTTGCGAGCGGCACGGTCCTCGTCGCAGGCGGCTACGCGAATACCACCTCGAACGGCCCCGTAACACCTGTCACCGAGATTTACTCCCCATCGACGAACACGTGGCAGACGGTGCCCCCCATGCCCAATGGGGGAGCCGCAAACGGGAGCTTCGCCACCCTCCAGGACGGGCGCGTGCTGTACGCAGGAGGCACCAGCGGCGCGTACACCAGCTTCAATCCCATCCCCGCCTGCGAGATTCTACGACCCCAAGGCGAACGCGTGGACGTCCGTACCGTCGCTGGCAGCGCCGCTCGCGCGCGCGCGCGCCACGGTGCTCCCGAACGGCAACGTGCTCGTGGCGGGCGGCATCAGTACGTCCCTGTCGACCTCGTACCAGGGCTCACAGGTTTTCAACGTGGCGACAGGCAGCTGGTCACCTGTGGTGAACATGGTCACGCCGCGCTCGCTGCATACGCAAGCCTTGCTTCGAAGCGGCCTTGTCCTCGCCGCGGGCGGCGAACCGGCGAACAGCGCGCCGGGCATGCAACAAGCCGAACTGTTCGACTTCAATGCCGGCACGTGGACGGCGACCGCGCCCATGCTTTACCCGCTCACGCATCAGGCATCGGTTGCGGACAACGTCGGGGACGTCTGGGTGATCGGCGGTATCGAGTCGACGCTCCCGGTCCCTGTCGTCGAGCGCTACGCGCCCGCAGGGGCGATCGGCGGAACCTGCCAGATCAACGCGGACTGCTCTTCCGGCTTCTGCGTGGACGGCGTGTGTTGCAACACAGCATGCCTGGGTACCTGCCAGGCCTGCTCCGCGGCAACCAAAGGGCAGGGCGCCGACGGCACCTGCGGCAACGTCATCGCGGGAACGCCGGACAAGATCAACTGCCCTTCGCAGGCGCCGAGCACGTGCGGCGATGACGGCACCTGCGACGGCAACGGCGCTTGTCGGTTGTACGCGGCGGGAACCCCCTGCCGTCCGTCCGCGGGCGATTGCGACGTCGCGGAGAGCTGTCCCGGCGCCGGCAAGGCATGCCCGCCGGACGTCGTGCTCTCGGCGAACACCGCGTGCCCGAGCGGCGCCGACACGAACGTGTGCACGCTCGACATCTGCGACGGCACGGACGTCGCCTGCCAGCACCCGCCGGCGAGCTCCGCCACGCTTTGCCGTGCGTCGGCCGGAGTATGCGACATCGACGACTACTGCACGGGCACGAGCACGACGTGCCCCGCCGACGCGAAGCAACCGAGTACGTACGTCTGCCGGACGTCCGCGGGCGAATGCGACCCCGCGGAGACCTGCACCGGCACGACCAACACCTGTCCAGCGGACGGCAAGCTGCCGAACAACACGGCCTGTCCGAGCGGCGCCGACACGAACCCCTGCACCTCCGACATCTGCGACGGCACGGACAACACCTGCCAGCATCCCGCGGGCAACGGGGGCGTCGTGTGCAGGGCCGCGGCCGGGGAGTGCGACCTCGCCGAGACTTGCACGGGAACGAGCACGGCCTGTCCGTCCGACTCCAAGGTGACGGCGAACACCGCCTGTCCGAGCGGCGCCGACACGAACCCCTGCACCTCCGACATCTGCGACGGCACGGACGTCACCTGCCAGCATCCCGCGGGCAACGCGGGCACCGTGTGCCGCGCCGCGGTCGATGTTTGCGACCTGGCCGACACCTGCACGGGCACCTCCACGTCGTGCCCGGCCGACGCAAAAGAACCGAAGACGTACGTCTGCCGGCCCGCTGCCTCGGGAGGATGTGACGTCGCGGAGGACTGCGACGGGTCGTCGAACTCGTGCCCGGCCGATGGCTTCGAGCCGAGCACGTATCAGTGCCGCGCTCCATCCTGCGCGTCCTCCGTGGCGACGCTCGCCGCCAACTGCACGGGGAGCTCCGCCGCGTGCCCCACGGCGCAGACCCAGAACTGTTCGCCCTCCACGTGCAGCGGAACGGTGTGTGGCGGCTGCACGACGGACAGCCAGTGCGCCAGCAATCAATATTGCTCGAGCGGCGTCTGCATTTCGAAGAAGAGCAACGGCACCTCCTGCAACGGCGCAAACGAGTGTAATAGCGCCGAGTGCGCCGACGGGGTCTGCTGCGACACCGCTTGCAACGCCGGGACGTGCGACTCCTGCGTGCAGCCGAACCTGGTCGGAACCTGCTCTCCCGTCGCCGCCTCGACAGTGTGCCGCGCGGCGGTCGACGCCTGCGATGCGGTCGAGACGTGCGGCGGCAATCTGACGTGCCCCGCGGATGCCAAGCTTCCATCCGGGACGCCGTGCACCGACGACGGCAACGCCTGCACGACCGATCTCTGCAACGGCACGAGCACCGCTTGCCAGCACGCGCCCGGGAACGCCGGCACGATCTGCCGCCCTGCGGACGGCTCGGCATGCGACGTCGCGGACGCTTGCGACGGCGTCACGACGGCGTGCAACGACGCAAAGCGCCCGAACACCTACGTCTGCAGGCCCGCGGCCGGCGAGTGCGACATCGCGGACGACTGCGACGGCACGCACGACGCGTGCCCGGCGGATCAGGTCGTGACCAAAGGGACCGCGTGCAGCGACGACGGCAACATCTGCACCACGGACGCCTGCGACGGCACGAACCCGACCTGCCAGCACCCGCCGGGAAACGCGGGAACGGTGTGTCAGCCCTCGAACGGCCCCTGCGACGTCGCGGATACCTGCAACGGCACGTCGACGGCGTGCGTCGACCAGAAGGAACCGAAGACGTTCGTGTGCCGGGCCGCGGCAGGCGAGTGCGACAAGGCCGACACGTGCGACGGCGTCGGCAACGCGTGTCCGGTGGACGCGAAGCTGCCGAGCGGCACGGCGTGCACCGACGACGGCAACCCCTGCACGACGGACACGTGCTCGGGCTCCGGTGATCTCTGCCAGCACGCGACGGGCAACTCGGGCGCCGTCTGCCGCACGGCCGCCGGCGCCTGCGACGCGGCCGAGACGTGCACCGGGACCTCGCCGGTGTGCCCGGACGACGCGAAGGCCCCGAACACGAAAGTGTGCCGGCCCTCCGTGGGCCCGTGCGACGTCGCGGATACCTGCGACGGCGTGAGCAATACGTGCCCACCCGATACGTTCGAGCCGGCCACGTACGCCTGCACCCCGGGGAGCTGCACGTCGGGAGTCGCGACCCTGCCGACGGATTGCACCGGCAGCTCCGCGAGCTGCCCGACCCCCGTGACGCAAGTCTGTCCGACGGGCTGCGCGGGCACTCTCTGCGCGAACCCCTGCACCGACGACTCCTCGTGCAATCCCCCCGAAGCAGGCACGACGCCCACGGAGTATTGCTCGCAGGCCGGCCTCTGCACGCCGAAGGTCGGTGCCGGCAGCGCGTGCGACAGGGATTCAGCGTGTCTCACCGGGCACTGTGCGGACGGGGTCTGCTGCGACACTGCCTGCAATGCCGGACCCTGCGACTCGTGCGTCGAGTCCGGGAAGATCGGGACATGCTCGCCCGTGGCCAGCGGCACCGTGTGCCGCCCGTCGACCGGTGAGTGCGACGTCGCGGAAACGTGCAGCGGACAGCTCACGTGTCCGGCGGACACGACGCTCGACGGCCAACCCTGCAGCACGGACGGCGAACCGTGCACGACCGACGTTTGCTCCGGCAAGGTCTGCTCGCACGTCCCGGCTCCGCCGAATACCGTCTGTCGTCCCGCCGGCAGCGAGTGCGACGTCGCGGAGACGTGCGGCGGCGCCGCGACCTGCCCGCCCGACGCGCGACAGCCGGACGGCACGAGCTGCACGGACGACGGCGTGCTCTGCACGACCGACGTCTGCCAGGCCGGAACCTGCCAGCACCCGGCGGGCAATGCGGGCGTCGCCTGCCGTCCTGCCGTCGGCGAATGCGACGTCGCGGAGGCGTGCGACGGCGTATCGCCCGCGTGTCCGACCGATATTCACATCGTCGACGGCACCGCGTGCAGCGGCGACAACGACGTGTGCACGACCGACTCGTGCCAGGCGGGCGTCTGCGCGCACCTCGCCGGCAACGCGGGCACCGTGTGTCGCGTCTCCGCCGGCGAATGCGACGTCATCGAGAAGTGCGACGGAACCAACACGCAGTGCCCCCCGGACGGCTTCAAGACGGACGGCACGGCGTGCACCGCGGACGCGAACCCGTGCACGGGCGACATCTGCCGCTCGGGGGCGTGCAGCCACCCCGCGGGCAACCCGGGCACCGTGTGCCGGGTCGCCGCGAGCGTGTGCGACGTCTCGGAGACCTGCGACGGCAAATCGACGGACTGTCCGCCCGACGGCTTTCAACCCGACGGAACCGGATGCACGGAAGACGGCAAGCTCTGCACGATCGATTCGTGTGCGGCCGGCGTCTGCACCCACGTGTCCGCGGACGGAGCGAGCTGCAACGACGGCAACAAGTGCACCTCGCCGGACGCGTGCAGCGCGGGGCAGTGCTCCGGGGCGCCCGTGACCGGCTGCACGTGCGCGAGTGACTCGGACTGCGATGATGGCAACGTGTGCAACGGCGCGGAGAAATGCGTGGCCGGGGCCTGCAAGGCTGGAACGGCGCTCGACTGCGACGACGGCCAGAGCTGCACGACCGACGGCTGCGACCCTGCCAACGGCTGCACGAACGTGGCGCTCACGGACGGGGCGCCCTGCGACGACGGCAACTATTGCACCGTCAACGACGTCTGCTTCCACGGCGGGTGCGTCTCGGGCACGAACCGAGTCTGCTCCGACGACTCCGCGGGGCCGTGCCAGAACGCCGTCTGCAATGCGAGCAGCAGCAGCTGCACCCTGCAGAGCAAGCCGAACGGGACCACCTGCGACGACGGCAACGCCTGCACGACGAACGACAAGTGCGCCGCGGCCACGTGCACTGGCACCTCCGCCAGCGGTTGTCGTCCTTGCACGACTGCGTCCGACTGCAACGACGGCAACGGCTGCACGACGGACATCTGCGACGACGTGAGCAACCGCTGTCAGTATGTCGCGATCGCCGGCTGCACCGACGGCGGCATCTCGGACGGCGGAGAGACGCCCGACGCGATCGCGCCCGGCGCCGGCGGCACGACCGGCAACGGGGGTCGAGGCGGCGCAAGCGGCAACTCCGGCGGAAACGCAGGCGGGCCGAGCGCCGACTCGGGGGTGGGCGGTAACGTGCAAGGCGCCGGTGGGGGGGCCCTCGGCGGCGCGGGCGGCAAAGTTGCCATGGACGGAGGCAACGCGGGCGCGACGTCGGGCCCGGGCGCGAAGGGACACTCGAACATGAAGAGTCCATACGGGTGCTCCTGCGAGGTCGTGTCGCGGCGCTCGACACCACCGATCGGTCCCGCCCTCGCCGCGGCGGTGCTCGGCGGCCTCGTGTTCCGTCGCCGGCGCGCGCGAGCTCGCCGCCGCGCGAGGAAGCTCGCGTCGTTCTTCGGCGCGCTCCTCGCGCTCCTCGCCGTCGGCGGACGGGCGGCGCACGCGCAGGAAGCAGCAGAGGATAGGGCCGCCGCGCAGGCTCTCTACGACGAGGCCAAGCAGCTCACCGCCAAGGGCGACTATGCGTCGGCGTGTCCCAAATTCGAAGCGAGTCAGCGTCTCGACGCGGGGCTCGGCACGCAGTTTTACCTGGCGGACTGCTGGCAGCACATCGGACGCACGGCGAGCGCGTGGGCCCTGTACCTGGACGTCGCGATGGGCAGCAAGGCCGAGGGCCGGCTCGATCGAGCCACCGTCGCCGACGCTCGCGCGCAGGCGCTGCAAGCCAACCTTTCGAAGCTCTCGATCTCCGTCGCTTCCCCTGCGCCCGGCCTCAAGGTCACGCGCGACGGAGAAGCGGTCCAGTCCGCCGTCTTTGGCTCCCCTCTCCCGATCGACCCTGGCGACCACACGATCGGCGCCACCGCCCCGGGCAAGAAGCCCTGGCAGACGAAGATCACCATTCCCGCCGACGGCTCGTCGAAGGTCGTCCAGGTGCCGGCGCTCGAAGACGCGCCCGCCATGCCCGTGGCGCCCCCGACCGCGCCGGGGCCGGCGGTCGTCGCGCCGGCAGGTACGCCCGGCGCGGACCAGGGCACGACGACCTCACCCGCGACGCTCTCGCACGCCGGGCAATTCGGCGCCGTGCTCCGCGCGGACATCGACGGCAAGCTGCGGGGCGCCGTCACGGCCGTCGGCGCCAGCTACGGCGCGCTTCCGTTCCTCGACGTATCCCTCGTCGCGCTCCTCGGTGGAAGCCAGGGTGTCGAGCCGGCGGTGACGGTGTTGCCGCTCAAAGGTGCCATCAAGCCGCGCATCACCTTCGCGGCGCCGATCTTCTTCATCCAGGGCGCGCGTCCGGGGTTCCGCGGCGCCGCCGGGGTCGAGTGGGATGCCTCACGCCAGTTCGGCGCTTTTGCGGAGCTCGGGGGCGCCGTGTTCCCCGGTCTCCCCGCGGGCTACGACAAGGCCGTCTTCCTGCCCACCATCGGCGTCTCCGCGAGGCTCTGAGCCTCAGAGAGCGCGCTCTATCCGCACGACGATCGCGCTCACGTTGTCCGGCGCGCCACCATCGCGAGCCGCCTCGATGAGCGCCCCGCAGATCGATTCGACGTCCGCGGAGCTGTCCACCATCCGCGCCAGCGCCTCATCCGTGACGACACCGCTGAGGCCGTCGGAGCACAGTAAATACGCGTCGCCCGCCTCGACGGCCTCCGTGCGCACGTCCACCTGAACGGTGGGGCCTCGGCCTAGCGCGCGAGAGATCACGTTCTTCGGCAGCATCGCCAGCTGCTCGGGGGTCAGGTCCGGCATCTGCGCGAGCGCCTCGCCGATGAGCGAATGATCCTGCGTCAGCTGCTCGAGGATGCCCCCTCGGAGCCGGTAACAGCGGCTGTCCCCCACATGCGCGACGTGGAACTCGCCGGTCTCGGGCGTGAAGCACGCGGCGACGACGGTCGTGCCCATTCCCTTGTGCTCCGCGTGAGTACACGCGATCTCGTGCACGTCCGCGTTGGCCTTCCGTACGGCCGCGAGCAACCGGCGAGCGTCGGGGCCGAGGTCGCGCGGGTCGTCGATGAGCTCGGCCGGGAGAGGAGCTTTCGCCCCCGCGGCAAAACAGTTCTCGAGCGACAGCGCGGCGAGCGCGCTCGCCACCTCGCCCGCGTTGTGCCCTCCCATCCCGTCGGCCACGAGGAAGAGATTCAGCGCCGGTCGCACCAGCATCCGATCCTCGTTGTGGCCCCGCACGCGCCCCACATCCGTCTTGCCCGCAGAGATCGCTCGGTAGTGCTGCATTGGAATTCAACCCCGGCCCCTCCAGGTTAAAACGGGACCGGGGACGCCGCGAAGCGGAGAAATCGCCCCTGCCCCCGGAACCTACATAGGCGACGCCCGCGTCGCCCAATCGGGGTGGCCGTCCCAGGCCGAACGGCCCCTGGGATCCGCGCGCCGGCCGAAACCGTCGCTCGAAACTGGTGCCGTTCTTGCTCCTCCACCCGGTATCCGAATCGAACCCCCGCGGAGGTGAACATGCTCAGCATCCGGATGACCACGGCCGAGGACATCATGACCCGCGACATCGTCACCCTCTTCGAAGAGGACAATCTGACGCGAATCGAGACGGCGATGCGGCGGTTCCATTTCCACCAGGTCCCGGTGGTCGATGGCCTGCGCGTCGTGGGGATGGTCAGCCACGAACGGCTTCTGGAACTGTACGCGGGCCACCTCGACCCGACCGCGCCCCTTCACGACGCAACCATCGAGCAGCTGCTCTTCGTGCGCGATGTCATGACCACGCGGTTCAAAACCGCACGCCCCGACGCGCCCATCGAGGACCTCCTGGACCTGATGCTCGACGAACGCCAGACGGCCATCCCCATCGTCGCGGACTCGAGGCGCCTCGTGGGCATCGTGACGCACACGGACGTGCTGGTGCTGCTCCGACGATCGCTCGTACAGAGGGCCGCGTGACGAACGCCGACGCGCGGGCGGGCGACACCGCACGGATCACCTCGGACGGAGTCGTCGATGCCGGACCCGCGCGTCTCGTCCAATTTTAGCGTACGGTCTCGTCCACCATCATGACGACCAGACCCAGACTCACCTACTTCGACGCCCCCGTGAGCCGAGGCGAAGAGTGCCGCCTGGCCTTACATCTCGCGGGAGTGGACTTCGAGGACGTTCGGATCCCGCGGAGCGAGTGGGCCGCGCTCAAGCCCACGACCCCGTTCGGCGGAGTGCCGACGTTCGAGCTCCCCGGCAAACCGGTCCTCGCACAATCGAATGCGATCCTCGTGTACGTGGGTCGTCAATACGGACTTCACCCCAAGGACGACTTCGAAGCGGCGCGGCACGAGGCCGTGATGAGCCACGTGGAGGATCTCCGAGCCCACGTCAGTCCGACGCTCCGCATCGAGGACGAAGCAGAGAAGAAGAAGGCGCGAGAAGCCCTCGCTGCGACGTATCTGCCGGCCTGGGGCGCCCGCACCGAGAAACAAATCGGAGACGGTCCCTTCTTCGGAGGTGCCAAGATCGGAGTCGTCGATCTCAAGCTCTACGTCGTCGTCCACTGGCTCACGCGCGGCGTCCTCGATCACATCCCCCCGACGATCTTCTCCACGTACCCGAAGCTCCTGCGCGTCCACGACGCCGTTGCGGATCACCCCGGCGTGAAGGCCTGGTACGCGAAGGGGTAGAAGCCTACGACACCGTCCTCGCGCGAGGCGCGCATGCTCAGGCGCGCGCCACGAGGCTCGCCGAGCGGCCGCTCGGAGATCGTGCCGCCGGCACGCGCTCCAGTGCGGTCATATTCTGAATCACTGAACCCGCGCCCATGCTCTGGCGCGACAAAGCGCCACGCGACCTTGCCGAATCTTGGCGAGCCGAGACTGATTGCCACACACGCTTCGAACCATCTCCGTGCCGAGCTTGCTTCTCACAGAAAACTTACGCTTTGCGCGACGCGCCTCGTGATACAGGTCGAGTCGATCGGCTGACTGGCGAAGGCCCGAAGAACGCGCGCGGCGCGTAGAGGTTCTGGATGGCTCGCGGTTCGAAACCACGATCCGACAGAGAACGCGAACTAGCGGTGGTCGTACGCGCGACTACCGGGCGGAAGACAATTCGTTCGAGAGGCGCGAAGGACCCCCTCCTCGCTCGCACGGCGAAAGCTCGAAAGTCAGCGAAGCCAGGGCTCACCCGGAAACCCGGCCGCAGGACGCACGAGTCCCGCGCGGAACCGACGAGCGCGAGCAGTGGGACGCGCCCGGAGAAGGGCGTCGCTCCGGAGCCGAGCCCGTCGGCGTCGGCCGTTCATGTCCGCTCGAGCGAAACGCGCTTTCCAATCGTGGGCATTGGGGCTTCCGCGGGCGGGCTCGAAGCGCTCGAAGAGTTCTTGAAGCACGTGCCGGAGAAGAGCGGCATGGCGTTCGTCGTCGTGCAGCACCTCGATCCGACGCACAAGGGGCTCCTGGTGGAGCTTCTCCAGCGCTCCTCCAAGATGCCCGTCGCTCAGGCGCAGGACGCGGTCCGGGTGGAGCGCGAGCACGTTTACGTCATCCCGCCCAACAAGGACCTGTCGATTCTGAGGGGCGTTTTGCACCTCGATCCCCTGGCGTCGCCGCGCGGGCTGAGTCTGCCGATCGACTTTTTCTTTCGGAGCCTGGCCGAAGATCGAGGCGAGTGCAGCATCGGCGTCATCCTTTCCGGAATGGGTTCGGACGGCACCCTCGGACTCCGCGCAATCAAGGAGAAAGCGGGCGCCTCGTTCGTTCAAACCCCTTCTTCGGCGAAGTTCGACGGCATGCCCCGGAGCGCGATCGGTGCGGGCCTGGCCGACGTCGTCGCTCCGGCCTCGGAGCTTCCTGCCAAGATCGCCGCGTACCGGAAGCACGCTCCGCACATCCACGGGCAAGGCGCGTCTTTCGTGGAAGAAAAGTCGTCGAGCGCGCTCGACAAAGTGTTCGCCATCCTACGGTCACAGACGGGAAACGACTTTTCGCATTACAAGAAGAGCACGGTTTGCCGGCGCATCGAGCGGCGCATGGGTCTGCACCAGATCGATAGCGTCGCCCACTACGTCCGGTACTTGCAGGAGGCTCCGCGTGAGGTCGAGCTTCTTTTCAACGAGCTCTTGATCGGCGTGACGAGCTTCTTCCGCGATCCGCCGGCGTGGGACTCTCTGAAGCGGGAAGCCATGCCGGCGCTGCTGAAGAAGCGCATGCCCGGCAGCGCGCTGCGCGCCTGGGTGCCGGGATGCTCGACCGGCGAAGAGGCGTACTCGCTCGCAATGACGTTCAAAGAGGCGATGGATCCCCTCAGGCACGTGAGAAACCTCTCGCTGCAGATCTTCGCGACCGATCTCGACCGCGACGCCGTCGAAAGAGCCCGGCAAGGGCTCTACCCCGACAACATCGCGCAGGACGTGTCGCCGGAGCGCCTGCGCCGCTTCTTCGATCAAGACGAGCGCGGATATCGAGTCAACAAGGAGATCCGGGAGATGGTGGTGTTCGCGCCGCAGAACATCATCATGGATCCGCCCTTCACGAGGCTCGACATCTTGTCGTGCCGCAACCTGCTCATCTACCTGTCGAGCGAGCTCCAGCGACGGCTCATCCCACTTTTTCACTACAGCATGAACCCGGGGGGCATTCTGTTTCTGGGCAGCGCGGAGACGATCGGCACCTTCTCCGGGCTGTTCTCGACGCTCGACGCCAAGGCACGGCTCTACAGGAAGATCGATCAACCGGGCGTCACCGCCACCGTCGAGTTTCCGTTGGCGACGGGGGCCCCGAAGCCGGGTTCCTTGGATGTCGGCGACGTGGATTCGGCGCCCGCCCTGGAGTCCATGTCGCAAAGCCTGCAAACGCTCGCCGATCGCGTGCTCGTGCAGCGATTTTCGCCCGTGGGCATCCTCTGCAACGACAAGGGCGACGTCCTCTACGTCAGCGCGCGGGCCGGGAAGTATTTCGAGCCGGCCGTCGGAAAGGCGAACCTCAACGTCTTCGCCATGGCGCGCGAGGGGCTCCGCTACGAGCTCTCGCGCGCGTTCGCCGCCGTGCTCCGCGATTCGGGAACGGTCTCGGTCGGGGACGTGAAGGTCGGGACCAACGGCGGCAGGCAGACCGTCGATTTCGAGGCTGGAGAAGCTCGCCGAGCCGAGGGAGCTCCGGGGAGCGGTGATGATCATCGTGTCCGACACGCCTCCCGGCGCCGATGTTGCTCAAAAAAAGTCGCACCGTGCCGCCGAGCCGCGCCGTATCGCGGAGCTCGAGCGGGAGCTCGCGCGGGCTCGCGAGGAGGTCCAGACGGGGCGCGAGGAAATGCAGACCTCGCAGGAAGAGCTGAAGTCGGCCAACGAGGAGCTCCAGAGCACCAACGAGGAACTCCAGAGCACCAACGAGGAGCTCACGACCGCGAAAGAGGAAATGCAGTCCTTGAACGAAGAGCTGCAGACCGTAAACCACGAGCTTCAGGCGAAGGTCGACGAGCTCTCTCGTTCCAGCAACGACATGAAGAATCTCATGAACAGCACCGACATCGCGACGCTGTTCTTGGACACGGAACTCCGCGTCCGTCGCTTCACCACCCCGACGGCGCGGATCATCAAGCTCATTCCGGGAGACGTCGGGCGCGCCATCACGGACATCGCGTCCTACATCGACTACGAGGATCTCGCCAAGGACGCGCGCGAGGTGCTGCGAACGCTGGTGTTCCGCGAGACGCAGGTCGCCAGTCGCAACGGACACTGGTTTTCGGTGCGGATCTTGCCGTATCGCACGCTCGAGAACGTCATCGACGGCGTCGTGATCACGTTCACCGACGCGACGGCGACGCGAGCGCTCGAGGTCGCGCTGAGGGAGCAAGCGAGCGAGCTCAGGCAGATGGCCGAGTCGCTCCCGAACCTGGTGTGGACGTGCCGCCCCGACGGCGCTTGCGAATACTTGAGCCGCCAGTGGAGCGAGTACACCGGCGTCGCGGACACGGAACACTAGGTTACGGATGGCTCGAGCGCGTCCACCCGGACGATCGCGACCGCGTCCGCGACGCGTGGAGGGTGGCGATCAGAGCCGGAACGCGCTTCGACCTCGAATTTCGGCTCCAGAGCACCGACGGCTCTTACCGGTGGTTCAAGGGTCGGTCGGTCGCGATTCGAAACACGGAAGGGACCATTCTGAAGTGGTACGGCGCGAACACCGACGTCGACGACCTGAAACGCGTCGAGGAACTACGCCAGCAAAACCTTGACAGGTTCGAGGGAGTTCTCAACGCTCTCAGCGAGGGCCTTCTCACCGTGGACGAAGGCCTCGTCATCACCTTCTTCAATCGTGCAGCCGAACGAATTTTCGGCGCGGATGAAGGAGGGCTGGACGGAAGGAAGCTCATCGACGTTTTCCCCGACGTTGGAGGCTCCACGTTCGAGAAAAAGTTAGCTCGAGCATTTCGAGACAAGGCGCCCACGTCGTTCGAAGTCGAGCTCCGCCTCGTCGCCTCCGCGGGTCGGTACCGTGTTCGGACTTACCCGCTCGAGCACCCGGAAGGAATGTCGGTGTTTTTGGAGCGCCTTGCCGGAAGGACAGCGAAATGAGCGTGAAGAAGGAACTACCGTTGTCAGCCGATATCGCGAGCCTGAGGCAAAAAGCAGCAAAGCGTTTGAACCGGGTCGCTCCGAAGTCCGAGACGGTGTCCGAGCGGGACGCGCAGCGCCTGTTGCACGAACTCGAGGTGCATCAGGTCGAGCTCGAGATCCAGAACGAAGAGCTCCGAGCGGCTCGCGTCGAGGTGGAGACGGCGCTCGAGCGGTATACCGAGGTCTTCCTGTTCGCGCCGATCGGCTACGCGATCTTGGCGCTCGACGGGACGATTCGTGAAATCAACCACATGGGGGCCCGCCTTCTCGGGAGGGAGAGCTCGCGCCTCGTCGGCGCGCGATTTCGAGGGCTGATCGCTCCCGAGGACGCTTCTCAAATCGGAGAGCTGCTCGCGGCGGCACACAGGACCGGTGCCGACGGCAAAGAGACCAGCGAAGTGCAGCTCGGCCATGGAGAGCCCCCGATTCGCGTCCATTTGACGGCCACCGCGCTCTCTCGCGCCGAGCCTGTCACGCTGCTCGCGTTCGAAGACATCACCGAGCGGATTTCTCGGGAAGCGAAGCTCGCCCGCGCGGAAGAAGCCTTGCGCGAGGTCGACCGGCGCAAGAACGATTTCCTCGCGGTACTCTCCCACGAGCTCAGAAATCCCATGGGCCCGATCAAGAGCAGCCTGTTCGTGCTCACGCGCGCGGACCCGATGAGCGAGCAGGCGCAGCATGCGCGGGCGATCATCGATCGTCAGGTGACCCACCTCACCCGCCTCATCGACGATCTCCTCGACGTCGCGCGCATCGCCCGCGGCAAAATCCACCTCCAGCGCGAGCACGTCGACCTCGGGGATCTGGTGCGTCGAACGATGGACGATCACCGCGCGGAGTTCGACGCAAGCGGCGTGAGACTCGGGGAGCGGCTCGAACCAGGTCCGCACTGGGTCGACGTCGATCCGTCGCGACTAACCCAAGCAATCAGCAACCTCCTCGGAAACGCCGAGAAATTCACGCCGCGCGGAGGCTCGGTCGTCGTCACGCTCTGGAGCCAGGACAACGACGTCGCGGTGAGCGTGCGAGATACGGGGACCGGCATCGCGCCGGAGGTGCTGGCGCACCTCTTCGAGCCGTTCATGCAGGCGCCCCAAACCGTGGAACGCTCGCGAGGCGGGCTCGGGCTCGGGCTCGCGATGGTGCGCGGCCTCATCGAGCTGCACGGAGGCAAGGTGAGCATCTCGAGCCAGGGCCCCGGCTGCGGCACCGAGATCACGGCCGTCCTACCCTCGAGCGATCCTCCCACCGTCGTAGAGGCACCAAGGCAATCCAACGTTACCGATGGGCGCCGTGTGCTGGTCATCGAGGACAACCGAGACGCCGCAACGAGCCTCAAATACCTACTCGAGCTCAGCGGGCACGACGTGCAGATCGCCCACGACGGCAAGGCGGGCCTCGAGCTTGCCATGCGATTTCGACCCGAGGTCGTCATCTGCGACATCGGCTTGCCGCGAATGGACGGGTACGCCGTCGCCAAGGCCTTTCGCGCATGCCAAGCGCTGCACGAAGCGTATCTCATCGCCCTCAGCGGCTACGCGCAGCCGGAAGATCTCCAGCGAGCCGCCGACGCGGGGTTCAACGAACACGTCGCAAAGCCCGCGAGCATCGAAAAGCTCGATTCCATTTTCGCGCAAACCGCTCTGCGACATTGACCTGCCGAAGGGGCTCGTCGTGGCTACTCGGCTCCTCTGCCGCAGGATCGCCCAGGAATCCGGTACAGTACAAGACTTGAACGGCCCCGCGCGCTGTCCGGTCGGGGCTCCATGGCGTCAGTTCCGACGGAACCGAAGGCAACCCACGCCGGGGTCCATGCGCGATCCGTCGGCATCATGAGCGACCCGGACGAGATCGTCGATGATCGCGTCGGAATCACCCATGGACCCATCGAGGTCATGTCGTTGCCCTGTCGCGCGTCAGAGACGAACCCGTCGCGATCACGCATGGACCCGCCAGGGTCCACCCGTTGACCCTGACGGGTCAGCGGTGAATCCGTCGCGATCATGCATGGACCCGTCGGGGTCAACTCATCGCCCTGCCCCGGGTCAGCGGCGAACCCGTCGCGATCAGCACAGACCCTACGCGGTCATATCGTTGACCTCGCCCGGGTAAGCGACGGATGCCGACCGGTTCACGCTTGATTGCGGCGGGTTCACGCGTGACCCCGACGCGGTTGCCACTGAATCCGAAGCATCCGACGCTCGTGCCACGAAGACGACCCGATGAGGTCGCGACGGTCGTCGCCGATCTCGGCGGTTGAATACACGATCGCAACGACGTCGTGAGCAGACCCGGCGCACTGTTGCAAGATTACCACACCAGTGTCGTCGAATTGCGCCGCTGTGAATCCCATTCACAGTTGTCCCTCGGGCCGAAGCGTGTCGGCACCGAAGGAATCCTTCGTGGTCCGAGATGGCCCTGCGTTTGCAGAAGGGGAGCGCGGCGCTCATGTCGAGCGTCGTGTGAACGACAAACAACGAGAACAGGAGCCAAGTGTCATGACCCAAAACCCAAGCAAAGTAGTTCTCATCAATCTGGAAGAGAACGTGATCGCGGGACTCGCGAAGCTCGCGCCCGATGCGAGCTTGCCCCTCGGAGGCAAGCTCGTCGCGAGCAAGGATCTGCAAGCGCAGATTCAAGCTCACGTGGACACGATGAACTCGGTGAACGACGCGCGAGCGAAGTTCTCCGAGCTCGTCGGTCTCAACAGGGCGCAACGAACCGCCATGAAACCGGTGCTCGCGACGATCCGGAACTACGTCGCTGGACTCTACGGAGAGAACAGCGCCGAGTTCGCCTCCTTCGGTTTCAAGCCGAAGAAGGTGGCCCAGCGAACGCCCTTGTCGAAGGTGGAAGCCGCGGAGAAGTTGCGCGCTACACGCGCTGCCCGTCACACGATGGGCAAAGTGCAGCGCTCGACGATCCACGGCGTCGTCCCGACGCCGGCGACGGTTGCACCCGTCGTCTCGCCACCGGTGACTCCAGCACCGATCGTCGTGACGCCCGTGAGCCCCGCGCCGATCGCGAACCCGACGCCCCCGCTCGACCCGGTGACGAATGGAGCACCGACGGCCAGCGTCGTCATGAACGGGGCGGCGCATTGAGAAGAATGAGGAAGCCGCGGGGAGCTTCGAAGCAAGGGCTCCCCGCGGCGATGAGGGGGCCAGCCCCTCAGGGTGCAGCCGCATCGAACTCACGGCACGACGTTCACGACGATGGAGAATCGAGCCGCGACTCGAAAGCCGCGCGATCATCGGTCAATGCATGCCCGGCGCCGAGGACTACGTTGCGTCGGCGACGATCGAAGCCAAAAAGCCGGGCGGCAAGACGTGCTGCGCCCCCTCCTGCTGCACGTGAGAGGCGAAGGATGATCGCACGGGAGTCCCGCGGCGAAGGACGCCTCCGAGATGCTCGGAATTTCGCTCTCCGGAATGAAATCGCGAATCCAACGCGGTCGCGACAAGATCCGCGAGATGTTCGAGGAGTGCTGCAAGATCTCCCTCGACTGTCGGGGACGGGTGGTCGAATGCGTGGCTCGCAAATTGGACGAGGTGCCGGAGGACTGCCGCGGCGCCGCGGCGGCATTGGCCGCGAAACACCGCGTATGACGCCACCCAGCGCGCTCGCGAGTACAATGCGTCGTTGATGTCTCCCCTGCGTCGCGCCGTCGCGTATCTCGGTTGTTCGCTCGGAGCCGCGCTGTCGCTATCGTGTGGGCGACTCGGTTACGAACTCGAGGTATCTTCGCGCCCTCCACAGATGGGAGGCGGTGGAAGCGCCGCGACGGCAACCGGCGGCGCGGAGAGCCAAGGCGGGACGGCATCCACGCCGGATGGGTCGCTTTCGTCCGGAGGGACCGGCACCGGCGGCGCTCGGTCGCGTCCCGACGCCGGTGCTTCGAGTGACGCGGGAGGCGACGCAGCGACCCCGGTCGACGCAGCCGCGGACGCGGCGGATGCAACCGACGCGGCGGATGCAACCGACGCGGCGGATGCAACCGACGCGGCCAGCCCAAAGGACGCCGCTGCCGACAGCGGAAGCATCTATCCACCGTGCACTTCGACACTTCAGTGGATCACCAACTTCGACTCCGATCCGACCACGACGGACGCCAACCATGACGGCATCTTCGATTGGGTCGTGCGGGACGCCACGCCCTTCCAGACGAGCGAGTTGTCGAACGGCATCTGGACGACGTCCAGCGGCAAACCTCTAGATTCGCGGCCGCTGAATGATTTCTCCGCGCGCACGGTCGTCGACGTCACGCTTCGCAGCTTGACGGTTCCCGCATCACACCGGGGCGCCATCTTTTGGATCAACTTGAACGAAGGCGCGGCCCTGTTCTCCGCCTTGTTCGTGAACGTCGTCTTGCAACCAGGCGGTGGTCAGGAGCTCGATCTCTTCGGAAAGACGGACAACGCGACGGAAACGCCACTCGCGACGTTTCCGAATCTCCCTGAGGCGTTCATCGCCGTCCATCTCGACGTCGATCCGAGTGCACTCACCGTCGCGCTGTGGATCGACGGCACGCTCGAAAACACTTACGCCATTCCCGCGACAGGCACGCCGAACGGCGACGCGTTCGCGACGCTGCTCTCGTGGGAAGGGACGTCCCAATTCGACTTCGTCGACGTCCGAACGTGCGCGCTCTGACGGCGCCGGCATCCCACGCGCCTGCGAGCGCTGTCGACCCTGCCGATGGCCGCGCCGAAGGCCGTCGCGGCCGAGCTCGAACGCGCCGCCAGCCTCGGGTGCGTGGGGGTGATGGTCTACGGCCGCACCGGTGACACTCCCCTCGACGATCGCTGCTACGATGAAATGTTCGCGGCCGCGGCCGCGCTGAAGCAGCCGATCTTCATCCATCCGCAGATCCCCCCGAACGCCGTGCGGACGGCGGCATACTCGGGACTCGGCGCGATGACCGACCTGGCACTGTCGACGTTCGCGTGGGGGTGGCACCTCGAGGCGGCCCTCTCCGCGCTGCGCCTCATCGCGCGCGGCACCTTCGACCGTCACCCCGACCTCGACATCATCCTGGGGCACTGGGGCGAGCTGTTGCTCTTCTGGCTGGATCGCGCGGAAAGCCTCTCCCGCATCGCGGGCCTTCAGCGCAAGGTCACCGACTACGTCCGTAGCAACCTCTTCATCACCAGCTCCGGCATGTTCAACCCGGCGCTGCTCCGCCACACGCTGTCGGTCACCACCATCGACCGGCTTCTCTTCTCCACCGACTATCCCTTCCAGCGTCCCACCCGCGACGAGATCCAGCGGTTCTTGACCGAGTTCGACACCGACGAGCAACGCGACAAATTCAGCGCCGACAACGCCCGCCAGCTCTTCGGCATCCACCGTGAAGAGCCCCGATGAACGCGCCGCGAAGTGCGTCGTGGATTTCGCTCGGCGAGAAAGCGGATGCGGGCGACGACGGCGGCGCGGGAGCCGCGGGGGCCGGCGGCGCGACTCGTGCGGGCGCTCGAGTGGCAGCGGCAGTTCGACGCGTGCGAGGTCTCGTTGCGGGCGGAGATTGCGCGGCGGGAGGGGATTTCGCGGGCGCGGGTGACGCAGATCATGGCCGCCCTTACCGGAGACCCGAGTACTCGCCGTTCGTCGTGCGGTTGAGGTCGTCCAGGATCGCGACAACACTCGAGCCCTCCCGTTGAGGACGCTCTACTCCGTCCCTCGGACGGCCATCTCGCTCCGTTCCGAATTTCCGCGAGTTCGCGCGATCGTCAACACCAAGGGCAATCGTAATTGGTCCGAAGAAAGTCGCGGGGTACAGTCGGCAGCATGGCCGAGCCGCCGATTCCGAAACCCAATGCCACCACGTACTCGTTGGAGGACATTGTTCAAGAAGTCCTCAACGGCCGGGTCCGGATCCCTGAGTTTCAGCGGAGCTTCCGATGGCAGTGGGAGGACGTCAGGAGGCTCGTTGAAAGCATTGTTAGAGGCTACCCGATCGGATCGTTGCTCCTGTGGTCGCGTCCGGCCGAGCAAGACAACCTGCAACTCGGCGCGCTGACCATTCCCGCCGCGAAGACAGACGAGGCTCTCTGGGTCGTCGACGGTCAACAGCGACTGACGAGTTTGGCGAATGCGCTCAGCGACGAGGGCGCCAGCGATCCACGATTCTCGGTTGCGTACGACCTTGAAGAGGACGTTTTCTGCAAGATATCGAACGAACGTCCTCACGCCGTGCCGCTTCCCGTACTTTTCGATCTTCAGCGCCTACTTCGTTGGTTCGCCGACCACCCTGAGGCTAGCGGCTACTTCGATGAAGGGACTCGAGTCGCAAAAGCGATTCGCCAGTACGCGATCCCCGCATACATCGTGAAACAGCGCGACGAAGATGTTCTGCGCGACATTTTCGACCGCATGAACAACTACGGGAAGCGTCTCACCCGGGCCGAGGTTTTCTCCGCTCTGCACGCGGGAAAGGGACAGGAAGGGCCGCCGCGAACATTCGGCGACATTGTCGACCACATCGATACGCAGCGGGGCTTCGGCAGACTCGACGAGGACACGGTCCTTCGAGCCGTGCTGGCTCGTCGGGGTCCGGACGTCACGAGGGAGATTCGGAATGAGTTTGGTGGTGGTCGTGCATCAAAAGAATTCCCGAACGAAGCACCCGATGAAGCGTACCGGCTCGGGGACGAAGCCCTAACGCGGGCCGTCGCGTTCTTGCAGATCGACGCAGGGGTTCCGCACTTCGGGTTCCTGACGTACCGATATCTGCTGGTTGTTCTAACTCGCTTCTTCGCGCACCACCCCGCCCCATCCCCGAGGAATCGTGAACTCTTGAAACGTTGGTTTTGGCGAGCCGCGCTTGTGGGGCCAGAAGTATTCCGCGGATGGACCGAAGCCATGCGGATCCTCGGCCTTCGAGTTCAACCAGGGGACGAAAGCGGATCCGTCCAGTCCTTGCTGGACGCGGTATCTAGTTTTTCCGTGAAGCTTCCCCCGATCGGAAGGTTTCGTAGCACGTCGGCGCACGCGCGGATGCTCCTCTGCGCACTTTGGTCGTTGGAGCCTCGTTCCGTACTCACTGCGGAACCATACGACCTCGCACTACTCGCCCAATCGCTCTCGGGACGACGAACTGCCATTGACGTGATCTACACAATTCTGAAGCGCGAACCCGACGGAGGCCGAGCGCGCGCGGCGAACCGATGCATCTTACTCGGCGACGATACCGCCGAGGACGCGCGGAGCCGGTTTGCGAACCCGCCACTCGACGTACCGCAAAACAAGTGGACGAGCGTCCTTGAATCGCATGGCCTTAACGACGACATCGCGACGCTTCTTAGCAGACGGGACTACCCCGCCTTTTTAAGCGAACGCGAGGCACTACTAGCCTCCGTGACCAAGTCGTTCCTCGCCAAAATGACCGCGACCAACTTCGAAGACACGCCTCCGCTCGACACTCTGGATATGGATGAGGACGACGACGACGACGACGACGACAACGAAAACGAGAGCCCGGACCATGAGAGCGATTGAGCGCCGCTACTCAGTCCTGCTGCACGATCGAGTCGTGGGTGCGCTTCACTCGCACGACGATCACACTCGATTCGTATTGGACGCCGGATACGTCCGCGATTCAGACCGGGCCGTGCTTGGGTTGCTTTTCGAGCAGGATCTTGCTGCGCAGCACCGCTCGAACATGCGGCTCCCGCCATGGTTTTCCAATTTGTTACCCGAAGGCCGCCTGCGCCGATTGATCGCCCACGCTCGAAACGTTTCTGAGTCTCGGGAACTTGAACTCCTTGCAGAGGTCGGACACGACCTTCCGGGAGCGGTGCGCGTGACCGAAACGGAGGACGTCCCAACCGACACCCGAACGCCAATGCGCGAGGTCGTGAGCGAGCAATCCAGGGCGCGCCACGACAGTGTGTGGCGGTTTTCGCTCGCCGGCGTTGCATTGAAGTTCTCGATGCTCGCAAAGGGCGAGCGATTTACTGCACCCGGAGTCGGCGAAGGCGGCGATTGGATCGTGAAGTTGCCGGACCCCACCTACCCTCAGGTTCCGCTGAACGAGTACTCCATGATGGAGCTGGCACGATCCGCGGGGCTCGAAGTACCGGAGACGCGACTCGTACACAGAAGCGAGCTCGGATCGGTGCCGGAGGAGTTTTGGCGCCCCGGCGAGGAGCGAGCGTATGCCATCCGTCGTTTCGACCGGACCAGCACGGGGCAGCGGGTGCACATGGAGGACCTCGCTCAGGTTCGAGGGCTCTATCCAGACGACAAGTACGCAGGCTCGTTCGAGACCGTTGGCGCCTTGATCTATAGGCGGCGCGATGCTCCTTCGCTCATCGAATTCGCCAAGCGGCTCGCTTTCAACGTCCTGATCGGCAACGGAGATGCCCATCTAAAGAATTGGTCGCTCCTCTATCGCGATCCCCGCATCCCAACCCTCTCTCCAGCGTATGATCTCGTGGCGACGGCGGTTTATCGCCCCGCAAACGAGCCTGAGGACCTCGGTCTCAAGTTCGGACGGTCACGTCGATTTGAGACAGTCTCGATCGCGACGTTCAGCGCGCTCGAGGAGAGGCTGGGAGCAAAAAACGTGTACCTGGCCGACGAAGTCCGGGCCGTGGTGACCCGTGCGCGCGACGCGTGGCCACAGGTTGCCGAAGGATTCCGTGAGCATCCCGCGCTCCTCAACGGAATTGGGCGAACGATCTCGGAACGAGCGGCAAGCCTACTGCGCTAGGCGGCGAGTTCAGAGTTCCGCCGCGTAACACGCGTCTACGGTCTACGGAGTAAGCCCTTCAGCTCCGCGTTGGCGACATCGTCGTGCTCGACAACCTGCGTCCACACAAGGATCCCGCCGTGTTCGCCGACGCTGAGAAGCGTCGGGGCACGCGGCCGCCTTCTCCCTCCCTACTCGCCCGACATGAACCCGATCGAGCTGCTTTGGAGCTTCGTGAAACGGAGCGTCCGCGCTGTCGCCCATCGTACTGACGCTTACGTGGCCGCGCTCGCGGCGGACACGGACGGGACGGTGGTCACCATCGCCTTCAACCGCGCCGCGCCTCAGGTGGCGTAGCGTTGCGCCCGCGGGGTTGGCGCCGGTACCCTAGGCGGACTCGATCCGGCAACCGCAGTGGTCGCAACCATCTACCCGCGATCCGCAGGCACGCACCGATCCGCCAACGAGGCGAGGCCAGGCGAACTGGGGAGCAAGCTCCAACTTGCGAACAGGGG
>CAWKKR010000004.1:0-630509 GCA_963850305.1 uncultured delta proteobacterium
GACCTGGGAAATCTTTTGCGCAAGGATCGAATCCGCGTAGTCGTCGACCTGACTGAGCGCCAACGTGTCCGAGCGAACGCTCAGCGTGAGAATGGGCGTGTCCGCCGGGTTCGATTTGCTGTAGCTCGGCGGCGTGGGAAGCGTCCGCGGCAGCAGGCTGGATGCCGCGTTGATGGCCGCCTGAACGTCCTGTTCGGCGGCGTCGATATTGCGATCGAGCGTGAACTGGAGCGTCACCTGGGAGCTGCCGAAGCTGCTCACCGACGTCATCTGCGACAGGGACGGCATCTGGCCGAACTGACGCTCGAGCGGCGTCGTGACCGAGGACGCCATCGTGTCCGCGCTCGCACCCGGCAGATACGTCGAGACGACGATGGTTGGATAGTCGACCTGGGGAAGCGCGGAGATCGGTAGTGCGCGGAAGCCCACCAGGCCCACCAGCAGGAGGCCGATCATCAGGAGCGTGGTCGCAACGGGCCGCCTGATGAACGGCTCGGAGATGCTCACGGCGACGCTCCAGGAGTCTCGCTCGTCGTGGTGTGCACGCGCGACGCGCCCTGACTCGACGCCGGGCGCGGCGCGACCTTGGCTCCGGGGCGAAGCTGATTCTGTCCTTCCACCACGACCTGATCGCCGGCCTCGAGCCCCTTGGAGATGATCGCCGACTCATCCTGTGTCGAGTCGATGTCGATGGGCCGGACCGTGGCCGTCTTGGCGGCGTCGACGAGATACACGAACGTCCCTTGTGGCCCGCGCTGCACCGCCGTCGCTGGAATCACGAGCGAATCGCGCTCCGTCGTCACCAGCAACCGGACCTTGAGAAAGGCGTTCGGCCAGAGCACCTTGCCCGGGTTCGCGAAGATCGCCTTGAGACGGATCGTCGCGGTGGCCTGGTTCACCTGATTGTCGACGAGCTCCAGCTTCCCCACGCCCACACGGGTGCTGCCGTCACGCGTGTACGCCTCGACCGTCAGGGGCCCCTTGGCGAGCCCCTTCGCGACCCGCGGCAGATCGTCCTGCGGGAGCGTGAAGATGACCGCCATCGGATCGAGCTGAGTCACGACCACGATGCCGCCGGTGTCGGACGCGTGGACGATGTTGCCGGGATCGACGAGACGAACGCCCGTGACGCCGTCCACCGGCGACTTGATGCTGGCGTAATCGAGCTGCAAACGCGCGTTCTCGATCTGCGCCTGATCCGCGGCCATCGCGGCGAGCGCCTGGTCGGCCGTGTTCTCCTGGTCATCCACCTGTTGCTGCGGGATGAGCTTCTGTGCGACGAGGCTCTTGTATCGCTCGAGGTTCAGCTTTGCGTCGCGGGATTGCGCCGTGTCGCGCGCGAGGGCTGCCTCGCCCTGGTGCAGCAAGATCACGAACGGTCGCGGATCGATCTGCGCCAGCACTTCGCCCTTCTTGACGGACTGCCCCTCGCGGAACTCGACCTTGTCGAGACGGCCGTCGACCTGGCTTCGCACGGTGACGGTCGCCAGCGGGACCGCGTTGCCGAGCCCTTCCAGGTAAATGGGCACATCGTGTCGTATCGCGATGGCGGTGACCACTGGGACCGCGCGCGCCTCCGCGGACGCCGAGCTGATCCCCGCCGACGGGGGCGGTCCGCCTGCCGACTTCCTGAACCACATGGCTGCGCCGCCGCCGAGGACCAGGATGGCGAACACCACCCATCCCACCCGTCCGCGCGCCGGCGGCACCGATTCGTGGACGCCGGGTTGATCCGCTGGAGCCTGACTTTCTCGCGTCGCGGGCATCGTCTCACTCACTTTCCAAGGGCCGAAAGAAGATCGGCCCGCGCGGACGCGAGGGTGTACTCCGCCTGCACCATCTGTGCGCCTGCGGCCGCGTCGGCGAGCTGCGCGTCGTCGAGCTCGATGATGCTGCCCACGCCGGACTGGTACCGCCCCTCGGCGAGGCGAAGCTGTTCATGCGCGTTCGTGACGGCGTCCCGCGCGGCGTCGATCACGACCTTCGCGGCTTGCACCGCGAGGAGCGCCTGCTCGAGCTCGACGCGCACGGCGAGCTCCTCCTGGGAGATCTGTGCGCTTGCCGACTCGAGATTGCCTTCCGCTTCCCTCACCTGACCCTGTGTCAGCCCGCCCTGAAAGAACGGCCACGTGAGCGTCGCTCCGACATTCCAGTTCGTTCCGAGGGCATCCAGCGTGGCTCCAGCTTCCGACACGCCTCCTACGGCGGCGATCGTCGGCCCATAGCCGCCCTTGATCGACGACACGGTGAGCTCGTCCGCCCGCTGTTGCTTTCGTAGCGTCATGATCTCGGGCCGCGCTGCGAGCGCCTGGGGCAGCAACTGCACCGCGTCCTCGTCCTCGCCCGCAACGCCGCCGAGATCGTCCTCGCCGACCTCGTACGTGGTGGGCCCGAACACACCCATGGCTTGATTGAGCTGCGCCCTGGCCGTCGCGTAACCCGTTCTCGCGTTGATGAGCGTCACGCGCGAGTTGGCGAGATCCGTCTTCGCTTGCGCGAGATCGATCTCCGGCCGGATCCCTTGATCGACGAAGCCTTGAATCTGCACCAGATGCCGTTCCTGATTGGCGACCGTATCTTGCCCGACCTTGACGAGCGCTTTCTCGGCGTGAGCCTGGAAGAACGCCTTTCTGACTTGTAGCGCTACCTGTACCGCCGTCGTCCGCTCGGACGCCTTGAGCGACTCTTCCGCAGCGCTCGCGGCGCGGGTGCGATCGATGGTCTGTCCGAAGTCGTAGATGAGCTGGGTCGCGCTGACGCCCACGCCGAAGATGTCGTACGTCGCGGTCGTCCCGCTCACGGTCGTCGGTGCCGCCGCGGTGGTCGGGCGCCCGTGCACGCGCTCTGCCAGCGCCGTCCCCGTCACCTGCGGCAAATAGCCCGATCGGGCTTCCTCGACTCGCCCCGAAGCCGCCGCGGTGAGGCCGCGCGCCTGGAATACGGACGGCTGATGCGCGAGGGCGATCTGAACGGCGTCGTTCAGATGCAACACGCGCGGCGGTGCGTTCTCCGCGAACGCCCGCGGGCTCGTGAGGAGGATGGCGAGAGACCCGACCGTGAAAACCCTTTTCATAACGAGAGCTAGCTTCCGTCCGCGACCCGCCGGAAGCGAGCTTCGTGCCAACGGCCCCAAGCGCGGTCGCAAGTGCAGTCTCTTGCGGGGTGCGCGGACAATTCGGGGACCGCCGAACGGGGGCATTCCTCCGCAGACTGTCCTCTTTGCTGACAGGTGTCCGGATCCCGTACGGTTGCGGTCGCGAAGCGAGCCGCGGGGGTCAAGACCCCCTTTCCTAGTATTGGTGCTAAAAAGAGTGGGATTCGCCACCGTCTGCTCACCATCCTGTCTCTCGGCGTGGTCGTTTCGGCACTGACGCTCGCGGCCTTGATCCATTTGCTATCGACCACGATGCGCCATCGCGTGGAGCGGGCAAGCGAAGCCGTCACGGAAGAAGTGGAGCGTTTGGCGCGGGATCCACGGCTCCATGGGGAGACCGCCCCCTTCTCGATCGTGGGAATGCGGGGAGGCACGCGGACCGAGTCCGGCTCGGACGCTTATGGAAAGACGCCGGCCGAGTGGGTGCCGGCGGTCGAGCAGGCGATGCGACAGAGTCGACTCGTCGGCGGTCCTGCCACCCTCGACGTGCCCATCGGCGACTCGACGCTCGTCGTCGCGGCCCGCCCCGCCAGGAACGGTGCGCACGCCTGGTCAGGCTTCCTGGTCCGGCCGATGTCGTCCTTGAAGGTCTGGCAGTGGATCGTCACGCTGCTCGCGCTCGCGACGGGCGTCCTGGTCGCGACGACCGTCTACGCGATCGTCACGGTGCAGCGCGGAGCTGCCGCGCTGCGCACGGCGCTACAGGGGCTCGCGACGGATCTCTCCGCTCCGATCCCGCGCTCCAACGTGCAAGAACTGTCCTCCATCGCGGACGGCATTCAACGCATGGCGGAGAGACTCGCCCGCGCGCGACGCGAGGAGGAGCGCCTGCAGCGGGAGCTCGCGCGACAGGAGCGACTCGCCGCGCTCGGTCGAGTGGCGGCCGGCGTCGCACACGAGGTCAGAAACCCCCTCGCCTCGATCAAGCTGCGGCTCGATCTGGCCGCCGCCGAACATCGCGCGCTGCCCCCGGACGTGGAGAAGGCAATCTCCCACGCCACGACCGAGATCGGCCGGCTCGATCGGCTGGTCGCGGATCTGTTGATCGTCGCGGGTCGTGCCACCGGGCCCCGCACCTCCGCGTCGCTCGGAACCGTGGTGCGCGCGCGGGTGGAAGCATTGTCGCCCTGGGCCCGAGAACGGGGAGTGTCAGTCTCCGCCTCGGGAGATGCGACCGTGACGGCGGACATGGACTCGGTGGCGCGCTCCGTCGACAATCTGCTGCGTAACGCGGCCGAGGCCTCGCCGTCCGGTGGATCCGTCACGGCGACGGTGGAGACCCGTGGCGACGACATCATCGTGGCGGTGACCGACCGCGGCCCGGGGGTATCGCAGGAGCATGCGAGCGAGCTCTTCGAGCCGTTCTTCACGACGAAGCCCGACGGCACCGGCCTCGGGCTCGCGCTGTCCCGCGCGATCGCGCGCGCGCACGGTGGAGACCTCTCCTACGTGCGAGACGCGGAGACGACCCGGTTCGAGCTCGCACTGCCGAGCGGCGCCAAGAGCGAACCAAAACACTCGATGGAGCCGTCGACATCGCCGGATGCGCGCGACGGAGCCGTCGCTTGAGCGACGCAGTCGTGCTCATCGTCGAGGACGAGCGCGGCCTGCGCGAGGGGTTGGTGGGAGCGGTCGAGAGACTGGGCTGCCGCGCCTTGCCCGCCACGGGCCTCGCCGAGGCGCGCCGGGCGCTCGAGTCCACGGCCATCGACTGCATCCTGCTCGACATCCGACTCAAGGACGGCGACGGGCTCGATTTCCTCGCCGAGCTCCGAAGAAACCCGGGGCACGACATCCCCGTCATCCTCGCGACGGCCTATGGCGATAGCGAACGGACAATCCGCGCCATGCGCGACGGCGCTTTCGACTATGTGACCAAGCCGTTCGACTTGCCGACATTGCTCGGCACCGTTGAGCGAGCGCTCGCGCTCCGGAGCGTCACGCGCACGCTCGCGCCGCTGCCCATCACGAAATCGGAGGGCGGCGGCCTCGTGGGCACGAGTGCCGCGATGCTCGCCACATGGAAGGTCATCGGGCGCGCAGCCGCGTCCAGCGCGCCGGTGCTCGTCACGGGCGAGACCGGAGTCGGCAAAGAGCTCGTCGCCCGCGCGGTACATGACTACTCGACGCGCAGCAAAGAACCGTTCGTCGCGGTGAACCTCGCCGCCGTCCCGCCGACGCTGATCGAGAGCGAGCTCTTCGGGCACGAGCGCGGAGCGTTCACCGGCGCTGCGGCGCGGCGTACCGGACGCTTCGAGCTCGCGGGAACCGGCACCCTCTTTCTCGACGAGATCGGCGATCTCGAGCCGGCATTGCAAACGAAGCTGCTCCGAGTGCTCCAGGACGGAACGTTCGAGCGCGTGGGCAGCAGCGAATCCCTGTCGTCGCGCGCCCGGGTCATCACCGCGACGAACAAGCCCGTGCACCCCGGCGACGCCGGCTGCGTCCTTCGCGAGGATCTCTACTATCGCCTCGCCGTCGTGGAGATCCATGTGCCGCCGCTCCGCGCGCGCCGCAGCGACATCCCGCTCCTCGTCGCGCACGCCCTCCGCGGAACGACATCCCGCGCCGTCACCGAGCGCGCCATGGAACGCCTCATCGGCCACGACTGGCCCGGCAACGTCCGCGAGCTCATCCACGTCATCGAGCGCGCGAGTGTCCTCTGCGGCGGCGAACTCATCGACGTCGCGCATTTACCGGAAGCAATGTCCGCGCCCGCATCGCAGCCGGTCGACGACCCCGTGTTCGCCGAGACGCTCCGCGACGCCGTCGCGGCGCTCGAGCGGCGCATGATCCAGCGAGCGCTCGAGCGCACGAAGGGCAACCGGTCCGAAGCCGCGCGTCAGCTCGGCCTTGCCCGCACGCAGCTCTACGCCAAGATGGAAGAGTACGGATTCGGCGCGAAGTCCGAGGGTTGAAGTCAGGCTGAAACCCGTGACGATCGCGGCGACGGATCTGAATCTGGCCGTCATGTCCGACATATCCAGTTGCCGCAACGCAGCGCTGCGATGAAGCATCGTCGGATTCCGGATACACTCGCTGGATCGTGCTGCGGTCGGTGTTCGTCGTTCTCGTCCTGCTCGTCTTTGCGGCGTGCGCGAATGACGCGCACGTCGGGGGCCCGGGCAGCGAGGACGGCGGAGGCACTGACGGCGGATCCTCGGACGGCGCGGTGCGCTTCGCGACGGAGCCCGTCGCGGCGCCTCCGTCTTACCTCGGCACGACCGACGACGGCGCGCCCTGCGCGACGGAGTACCTGACGAGGGGCTTCGAACCGGTCGATACGAGCGCGCGCCACCCGCTGTTCTTGTACTTCGCGGGAACGAGCTTCGTCGCGACCGATGTGACCACTCATTATGACAGCCAAGCGGCGACCGCCGTGACGCTCGCGATGGCCAAGCGCGGGTTCGTCGCCCTGTCCGCGCAATACGACAACGGCGCCACCGCGTGGCTCAGCGACCACGTCAATCAACTCGCGTGCCTCTTCGGCGACGCGAACGCTCAGAGTCTTCTCGCCGTCGCGTGCGGACTGCCGAACGTCGATTGCAATCTCGGCATCGCCACGTGGGGCCACAGCCAGGGCGCGCTCATCGCGGACCTCGCCGCCACCTTCGATACGCGGGTGCGCGCCGTGTGGACGACCGGCTACGGTGGCGACCCGCGCGCGACACTCTCGCGCGACCGCTTCCGCGTCGTGAACGGAGAAAACGACACTGCCAACGCCGCCGTCCCAGGTCTCGACACGACCGCCGGCTTCACGACGACGGAGTGCCCCGATGACGGCCGCAAAGAGTGCCTGCGCGCGGACGGCAGCGGCTGGATCATCGTGCAGCAGAAAGACTGCCTCGTGACGTCCGCCGATCACTGCTGGTTCGACAAGAAGACGTGCCTCGACACGCCCGAGACGCTCGAGCCCAACTGGGTCGACGCGACCTCGACGAAGCCCTTCGCGCTGGACCTGAATGCAGATTGGGTCAGCGCGACTTTGTCACGGCAGTGACACCGTCGGCGCCGGACGACCGAGCGGGGACCGGGATCGCGCCTTAGCTCGCCGTGGGATCGTCCACGTGGCCGAGAAACAGGACAGCGCCCGTGGGCGCATCGATGATCGAGATGAGGAAGGGGCGATTGACGACCATCGGGACGGGCGTCGGAGGTGGCAAAGCGATCGAAGCCCTGTCCACGATGACTGCCGTCGCGGCAGCGGCCTCGACGCCGTTCTCCTCGACGCCGATCATCGCCTTCTGGAGCACGTCCGAGATGTAGAGCCGCCCGCCGTCGGGGAGACTCGGACACATTGGGGTGAAGTCGGCGGCGGCTCCGTCGAAGGCGTCCGGCATGCCCATGGCTTTCAGGGCAGCGGCGAGCGAGAACGTGGGCGTCGTGAAGGAGAATTTAGGCAAGGACAGCACGACGTCCGCGCTCGAGCTCGGGCTCGTCAATGCGGCAGAGCCCGAGGACAGCGCCGATTCGTAGGTCGTCAGAATCCCCGTGCGGCAGCGCGATGACGACGGAGAGCTGACTGCCCGCGAGGGGCAACGAGACGATCTGGGCCTGTCCGTCGTCCACGTACGGGAACTCGTGCTCGAGGTTCATCATGTCGGGGGTCACCTGGGCGCCGCTCGCCGCCGTGAAGGTCCCCTTGGCGGTGGCGCTCGGCGTGAACGGATTCTCCCAGGGGAGCTTCAGGTGGATCGCGTTCACGAGGACCAGGCGCGTCGTCTTGTCGAGGGAACCCTCGGGGAGCAGGTCTTGAATCTTGCCGGCGGTCTCGTCGCTGACCCAGGTGTTGATGTCGGTTCGCGCGGGCTCCCACTGGTGCACGAAATCCTCGAGATAGACACCCGCGCCGTAGCTCTTCGCCAGGACGTCGAGGAAGGGTTCGGCCCAGGGATAGGTCGATTGGCCCCAGACTGAGTTCACGATCTGAAGCTGATAATCGGAGGGTGAGGGCGGGGTCACATCGCCTCCGCTGGCATCGGATTGAGCGCCAGCGAGCGCGGAAGCGGCTCGGCCGTCCAGCGCCTGCGAGAGCGCGTTCTGTCCGTCGAAGATCGCCGTCGCGGCGGCCCCGTAGTGCAGCGCGGTCGCCATCTGCGCCGCCGTGTTCCCCGCCGCGCCCGCGTAGGTCATCGTCAACGCGAAGGAAGCGCTGATGGGGGAGGTCAGCAGGTTGCCCGCGGGTGCGCCACTCCGCACGTGCGCGTAAAGGTCGACGGCAAACGCATTGTTTGCGGCAACCGCGCCGTCGAGAACACTCGCCGGGATCGCCGACGCCGGATCGCGCGAGAGGCCCGAGACGGCGCGCCCGATGGACAAGCCGCCGTCCGCGAGGGTCCTCGGGTTCGAACCGCCGTCGCCTGCGGAGCCAGAAGGCTTGCCGTTCGAGGAGCTGCAAGCGGCGATCAGGAGCACCGACGAAGCTGCAAAGGAGCAAATGGGATGGCGCATCTCCGTACTCTACGCACGAATCGTGCCCTCGCCCGCATTCGGTCGAAGCTCTGGGCCTTTGTCGGCGCAGGGACGGACGGACCCGGACAGTTTCGTCGCGGTCGGCACGGTTTGGCACGGCGACGTCTCCGCGACGGCCGATGTGTCCCGCGATACGCGGCGCGTGGGGACCACGACACGGGCGCGGGGAACGTCCAGAAACACGATCAAGAGAGAACTCCCGCAAACACGAGCGGTTACCGGTGACTCGCGAGAGCGGCCCGGTGGCGCACGGGGGTTGCAATGGGAGCTCTCGCCGCGTCTTTCACCCGCGGCAAAGGGAGCTTCGATGGTTCGCGTCCGATGTCGCCTCTTGTACGTCCTCTACGTCTTCGCATTCTTCCTCTCCGCGCACCTTGCCGCTGCTCTGCCGGATGGGCTGCCAGACGACAAGACTCTGTCGCCCTACTTCTTCGTCGAAAACGGTGACCCGAAGATCGACCAGCTCCCGCTCGCTTCGACCAAGGTCGACGTCGCGGTGTCGGGCGTCATCGCGGACGTCACGGTCACGCAGGTGTACCGGAACGACGGCAAGCGCCCCATCAGCGCGAAGTACGTCTTCCCCGCGTCGACCCGCGCCGCCGTGCACGGCATGCGGATGACGATCGGCAAGCAGGTCATCGTCGCGAAGATCAAGGAGCGCGAGCAGGCAAAGAAGGAATACGAGGCCCACAAGGAGGCCGGCAAGAACGCGACCCTCCTCGAAGAAGACCGCCCGAACGTGTTCACGATGAGCGTCGCGAACGTGATGCCGGGCGACCACATCGAAGTCACGCTTCAATATACGGAGCTCCTCGTTCCAGAAGGCGGCACGTACGAGTTCGTGTACCCGACGGTCGTCGGTCCGCGCTACTCGAACGTCGAAGCGAGCCGCGCGCCGAAGACGAGCGCGTTCGTCGCGTCGCCATATCTCCCGCAGGGGCACGAAACCCCGAGCACCTTCGACCTTTCGGGCACCCTGTCGACGGCCATTCCAATCCAGTTCGTGGACAGCCCGTCGCACAAGCTCGTCGAACATCGCGACAATGCGACGCTCTCGCGGTTCTCGCTCGGCGACAGCGAGCATCATGGAGACAACCGCGATTTCATCCTGAGGTACGGCCTCTCCGGCGACGCGATCCAAACGGGGCTGACCCTCTACGACGCCGGGGCCGAGAAGTTCTTCCTGCTCGTCGTGCAGCCGCCGAAGAAGGTGATGCCGGAAAACATCCCCCCGCGCGAGTACGTGTTCGTCCTCGACGTCTCGGGGAGCATGGAGGGTTTTCCGCTCGACACGGCCAAGCGCGTGCTCCGGGAGCTCGTGACCGGCCTTCGCCCCGTCGACAAGTTCAACGTCGTGCTCTTCTCGGGCGCGTCGTTCGTGCTCTCGCCGCACTCGCTGGCGGCGACCCCCGAAAACGTCTCGGCCGCCCTCGCCGACATCGACAAGGAACGCGGCGGTGGCGGCACGGAGCTCTTGCCGGCGCTGCAGCAAGCGATGTCCCTCTCCTCGGCGCCGGGCATTTCCCGGAGCTTCGTCGTGATGACGGACGGGTACATCGAGGCGGACAAAGGCGCGATCGACTACGTGCGGGCGCACCTCGGCGATGCCAACGTCTTCTCGTTCGGCATCGGCACCGCAGTGAACCGGTTCCTCATCGAGGGACTCGCGAAGGCGGGACAGGGCGAACCCTTCGTCGTCACGGATCCGTCGTTCGCGAAGGAAGCCGCGGCGCGGTTCCGGAGCTACGTCGCGGCACCCGTGCTCACGGATGTACGCGTCGCCTACGACGGGTTCGACGCGTACGACGTGGAGCCGGCTGCGATCCCCGACGTGTTCGCCGAACGACCCGTCATCGTGCACGGCAAATGGCGCGGCAAGGTGGCCGGCGCGATCCACGTGAGCGGCGTAACCGGCAGCGGCGCGTACGACCAGCGCTTCGACGTCGCGCTCACGACGCCGAAGCCGGAGAACCGGGCGCTCGAGTACCTCTGGGCGCGCTCGCGCATCGGCGAACTCTCGGACTTCGGCTTCGGCGAACCGAGCGACGCGGTGAAGACGGAAGTGACCGCGCTCGGCCTGAAGTACAGCCTGCTCACCCCTTACACGTCGTTCATTGCCGTGTCCGAGGTCGTGCGGAACCCCGGCGCGAAGTCCACTGACGTCGACCAACCGCTGGCCCTCCCGGCGGGCGTCTCGGAAGACGCGATCGGAAACGGGATGCAGGCCGCCTCCGAGCCGGAGCTGGTCCTGCTCTTTGCCCTGGGCGGACTGCTGCTCGCCGGTCGGGAACTACTCCGCATGCGTCGCCGGGAGCTCGCCAAGTGAGGACGCACGGTCGCGGCGCCGCGGCGCCCTGGGACGTCGCGTGCGCCGCGATCGTGCTGATGGCCGCATACGGCGCCAAGCGTTTCTACGCGACCGCAACCGCCGCGGACCTCGACTTCATCCTCCGCCCCACGACGGCCCTCGTCGAGCGGGTGACGTCGGGGCACTTCATCCGGCGCGACGAGGGCTACGTGAGCATGTCGCTGTCCACGGTCATCGCCCCCGCCTGTGCCGGCATGAACTACCTCGTCGTCTCGTTCACCGCGCTCTCGCTTGCGTTCGTCGGCCGCGTGCGGACCCCCATCGCGAAGCTCGGCTTCATCGCCACGAGCGCGGGGCTCTCTTACGCCGCGACGCTCGCCGTCAATGCAGTCCGGATCGCGCTGGGGATCGCGCTCCACGAACGCGGCTTCTCTCCCTTCGGCGCAACGCCGTCCGAGGTCCATCGCATCGAAGGGGTCCTGGTTTACCTCGGGTCGCTCTTGATCTCGTTCTCGGCGATGGACGCTTTTCTGTCGTGCGGCCGCCCTGCGCGAAGCCTCGCGGTGCCGGTGTTGGTATACGTCGCCATGACCCTGGCGTTGCCGATTGCAAACGGCGCCGCGAGCTATCCCGGGTTCTGGGTTCACGCGATTGCGGTCCTCGCCGTCGCAGCGACGATGCTCGCGGTATTCGAGATGTCGCGCCTCGTCCGGCGGTCCGTCACGAGCTAGACTGCTAGGTCTAGTGCCACGCCCATCCGCACCCAGACGAGTGAAGGGGTCGAACCTCATCGGGCTTGTGAAGCTCCTCCGTGGCCTCCGCAAGACGCGCCCGCTGCAGGGGTTGTCGCCGGCCGCCCTGGCGTTGCTCGATGAGCGCGTGCTCGTCACCGATTGGTATCCGTTCGAGCCGTTTCTCGAGTTCGTCGAGCTCACGTATCGGGACCTCCTGAAAGGGAGCGAAGAGGCGGCGCTCCAGATGGGCATTGCCGGCGGTCGTGAGGCGCTGGCCGGCGTACACAAGGCGTTCATCTCCCAGGGTGACGCGGCGGCCAGCTTGCTCGCCATGAAGCCGGCCTGGCGCGCTTATTTCGACTTCGCCCAGCTCTCGGCGGAAAAGGTCGGCACGAATGCAGTCCGATTCAACCTCATCGACTATCCGGACGTCGGCGCAGCGCACGGAATGCTGATCGTCGGCTGGCACGTCGCGGCCGCGCGCCTCGCCGGGTCCGAGAAGGCTCGTGCCGAGGTCGTGCTCAAGCCTTGGACGGGAGCTCCACACCTCGCGCACTGCGTTCACTTCTGACCTGGATCTTGCGGGAAGCGGGGCGAGCCGGTGTATCCTGGCGTGATGCGTCGCCGGGTTCGACTTGGGCTCGTCCTTCTCGGATGCGCTGGCATCGGCTGCCGGGACAAGGCTACCCTGCACTGCCACGACGTGATGACGAGCGCGCAGGAGCTCGTGAAGAACGTGGACGCGAAGGACCCCGCGAGTCTGGAGGCGAGTCTCGCCGCGGTCGGCCAGGCCATCGATGCTTGCAAGGCCGCGAGCCGGACCAGCGAGGTGGATGCCCTGACGCGCGCGAAGAACGAGCTGGGCGCGCAGGTCGAGTACCTGAAAAAGAGGGCAGCGCGACCGGAGCGACGAAAAGCGTCACCCGCCGAACTGGCGGCGCTCGTCGCAAGCGGAGATCCGAGCTGCCCGAAAGGGCAAGCGTACAAACAGGAGGCGAGCGGCAAGGAGATCCGCTGCACGGGTCACGAGCTCGTCGATATGACGGTCGCCGAAGCCACGACGTATTTCAACGACCGTGGCTACAAGGTGACGGCGATCGATGCTCCACCGACGCTCACGGCCGAGTACGGCGCCGAGAAATTCGTCTTCACCTACGCCGTGCCGAAGGACGAGCACGCGCCGCGCTGTCTCACGCTCTACCCTGCCCCGGGCATCCCGTTTCAAGAAGCCACCGATCGCGCCACCGGAGTCCTGATGAGGAAGATTCCGAAGGACGGCGTCTTGAAGACGAGCCACGGGGAGCTCCCCATCCACGTGGACCAGACCGAGACGACGCTCGTGATCCGACTCGGCGATTGCGGCTGAGCTCGACTCGATCAGCAGGTCGGCAGCAGTGCCAGGCTGTTGTGCGGAGCAGCCTCGGGCTTCGTGTCGAGGACGCCCGAGACGGCGCGAACGTAGGAGCGGCGCGCCTTCTCCTGAACGTAATAGCTCTTCCGCCCCGAATTGATGTCTCGAACGACGTCGTTCGCGCGTCGCGGAGACCAGCTCTGCCCGGGATTGCAGAGTGCGATGATGTTGCCGTTGCGATCTTTCTTCGTCGACCTAACTCTTCGGTCCATGTTCGTTCTCTCCGTCGGTAGATGTGGCGCGGGGACTCGTCAAACCGCCCGGACGGCGTGCAGCTCGCGCGTGACCGCCTCCCAGTTGAAGACCTGGAGTTTCGGTACCTGAACCCCCCAGGCACTGACGACCCCGCGGAGAGCGTCCGCCGGCGTCGCTCCCCAGGCGTCCACGACAGATGGCCCGTCCCCCGTTCCGAGCCGCGTCTCCACGTGCCAATCCCCGGAATCGAGCGGGCTCTGGCGCGGGCGGATATGAACGGACAGCACGGAAGGCCCGTCCGTGAGCTCGAAGACCTTGGCGTCCTTCAGTCGGTATTGAACGGTGACCCTAAGACCGTCGATGGGTTTTGATTTGTTCGATCGCAATGACGCAGGCTAGCACCTCTGCCGCGATAACACCCGTTCGATGTGCCGATTTCTTCCAATTGCGAAGGATCGGGGCCCGGTCGTCATGAGGCGCGAGGGGCGAACCGCGGTGGAATCGCTTCGCACTTCGCGCGTTCGACCAAACTAGTGAGTGCGTCCACGTCGAAAGGCTTCGCCAGGAAGTACGGCGTTCCGATCACGAAGGCGATGCGAGACAAATTGGGGTGCCCGGAGAGAAGGATGACCGGAATGTTCTCGCGCCCCAGATCCTCGACGAACAGCCGGTACACCATCGCCGGACCGTCGAGCACCGGCATCTCCACGTCGGTGATGACGATCTGGGGAAAGCGCACGTCGATCATTCGCAGCGCCTCTTCCCCGTCCTTCGCAGTGCGGAGACCGTACCCGCGCATCCGGAGCAAATCACCCAGGAGCGCGGAAGTGTCTTCGTCGTCTTCAGCCAGCAGGATGTCCAGCATCGCGCTCCCCTTCGCTCGGCGCGGGCGACCGGCGTAGGTCCGGCGTCGCGCGGTCCTTGGGCGAGATCGGGAGGGTGACGCAGAAGGTACTGCCTTTTCCGAGCTCACTCTCGACGATCAGACTGCCGCCATGAGCCTCCGCGACGGACCGGGAGACGTACAGACCGAGCCCCACGCCGGCAATCTCCTCGTGCGCGGAGATCGCCCGCTGGAACGGTAAAAAGATCCGCTCCTGATCCTCCGGAGCGATGCCGCGACCCTCGTCGGTGACCGCGACGCGGATCCCCTCTTTGACGCCCGTCACCCCGACGCGGACGCAACTGCCCGGCGAAGAATATTTGATGGCGTTGCTGAGCAGGTTGTTGAGGAGCTGTTCGATACGTTGAATGTCGCAGCGAAACCGGAGCGGGCCTCCCGGACGGTCGAGCTCGATGATGTGGTGCGGCGTCATCGTGCGGAACAGCTCGACGCATTCCCCGACGAGCTGACACGCTTCGGAGTCCTGGAGCCGGAGTTCGAGATCGCCACTCTCGGCGCGCAGGACCCCGAGACTGTCTCCGACGATACCGTTCAGGCGCGTCAGCTGACGCCGGATGAGTGTGAACAGATCCCTTATCCGGCGCTCGGGCGGCAGTGGTTGTTCGGACGATACGAACTGCGTCGCGAGCTGGATGGCCGACAGCGGAGTGCGCAGGTCGTGCAGGACCGCGCCGGCGTAAGCCAGCCGATCGTGCCGCGCACGCTGCAGAGCCGCGGCGGTCCTGTTGAACGTCCGCGCCATCCCCCGCATTTCGGTCGTGCCGCTCTCCTTCGCCCGCGCGTTCAAGTCCCCCGTCGAGAATCGGACCATCACGCCCTGGAGCTGCGACAGCGGCGCGAACGCGTATCGCCAGAGCCACCACAGGAACGCCGACACGCAAAGCGCCAGAACGAGGGCCATCGCCACTCCGAGCGTGTTCGCAAGAAGGTCCATCTGCGCCGCGCGCCGCCGCGCGACCTCCATCGAGTCGAAGTGTTCGAGCGCGAGGCGCCGCGCCGACGCGAGCGACGCCGCGAACGAGGAGGATTCCGCCTGCGGCGATCCGGCCTCCAGGTAATGCGTCACCTCTTTCCGGAGCTTCTGGAGCTGCGACCCGTCCGTCTCACGCGCCCCCTGGGCACGGTCAATCTGCTCCTTGATGGCCGCCGCTTCCGTCAGCCGGAAAGTCGTGTCCGTGGTGAACCGATGCAGCAGCAGCGACGACTCCACGTCCGAGATCCTCCGGAAGTCCTCCATGGACCGGGCGAGGTCCGAGACGCGGTCGTGCATGAGCGTCGTCAGGGCAACCAGCGCCACACACGCCAGCCCGGCAATGGCGGCCTGGGTCAAAGACGCCCACATCAGTGCCGTACGCATTCGCATGTTCCCCCCAGAAATGTGTGAAACTTCCGCAATGGGCGCCGCGCCGTGGCGCCGCGCCGTCACCTCGATCGTGACACCGGGCGCGACGGCGCTCGGCAGCGTCATTCACATAGGCGGCCGCGCGAGGAATCACAAGGAGAAGGATGAGCGCCGCGGTCATCTCCGCGACGTTTGATCCCGACCATCCGTCTGGTCAGTACTTCCGCATCGACGAGCAGCGTCGTCCCCAAGGAATGAAAGCGGTGCGGAACTACGCGAGCGCAGCGAGCCCGCCGAAGGCGGCGGGGGAGCGGTTGCGAAGCAAGCCGCGGGGGCAAGACCCCCTTGCGAGCACGAGCCCGCCGAAGGCGGCGGGGGAGCGGTTGCGAAGCAAGCCGCGGGGGGCAAGACCCCCTTGCGAGCACGAGCCCGCCGAAGGCGGCGGGGGAGCGGTTGCGAAGCAAGCCGCGGGGGGTCAAGACCCCCCGGAACCCAAGGAGTGGACCGACCGGAAAACCAGAGCGACCCCGGCTACCCGCCGAAGTCTTGATTCATCCAGACGTCGCCGTTGGGCATCAGATAGAAACCGCAAGAAACGACGGTGGAGCTCGGATCGGACATGTTCAGGTAGTGGCCGTACTCGAGAAAGCACGCGGGTTGGTTGTTGAAGTATTCGTCGATGCACTGCTGTCGACCTTCGGGAGGCGCGCCTTCGTTCCACATGCCCTGCAGGCACGCCTCGAGCGCACCCTCGACGCCTCCGTATTGATTCGGCGGCCAGCCCGGGCAGGTATCCTGAGCACCCATGCCCGGACATTTGCCGGCCGAACCGTGGGCGACGCCCGAGGTTGCGTCCGCCTGGGCCCCCTGGTCGGAGCACGTTTCGACGCTCGCACCGGCGAGCGTGAGCGGCGCCAGGCCGCCGACTGTTGCGCGATACGCGTTGATCGCATCGACACAAGCTTGCCGGAGGGCATCGACATCGCCGAGTGGATTCGCTCCGCCCGCGCCGCCACTCGACGACACCCCACCACTCGAAGACACCCCACCACTCGAAGACACCCCACCACTCGAAGACACCCCGCCGCTCGACGACATCCCACCACTCGACGACACCCCGCCGCTCGACGACATCCCACCACTCGACGACGCGCCGCCGTTGCCGCTGCCATCGACACCGCCGCTCGACGACGTGCCACCGTTGCCGCTGCCGTCGATACCGCCGCTTCCCGTGGCGCCGCCGCTGTTCGCCGCCGCGTGACAGTCGTCGAGATCGATCTGACACGACGACGTGCACGACACGTTGCCGATCGGGCGCTGGCCCGACGTGAGCGTCGAACAATTCGCCGCCGCCGGTCCGTCGCATTGCTCGCCAGGATCGAGCACGCCATTGCCGCACAGGACTCCGGGTGACTTCGAGGCGCCTCCGGCGGAGCACGCGACTTGAAGCAGCGCCCACGGTACCAGCCAGCGGCACGCCGTCATCGCGCGCCGGATAACACCCGCCATGCGCGAGAGGCTGCGCCTCATCTCAGGGGAGTTCCACCGGTTTCGTGGGCGTCACAACTTTGTAGGCACCGTGTTGCGACCGGCGGCCCCGACCCGAAGGAGCGTCGGCGCGTCCGTCCGCCGCGACTCGCGCCGGTGCAGTGCGATTGCAAACGGACCGCGACGACACGTCCGTGAGCCTCGAGAGCCACCTCTCGAGCCGCGAGGACGCGTCCGTCGGCGTCGAGAGGCGCGTCTCGAGCCTCGTGAGGCATGTCTCGAGCCTCGTGAAGCACGTCTCGAGCGTCGAGAGGCATGTCTCGAGCGTCGTGAAGCGCGTCTCGAGCGTCGAGAAGCGCGTCTCGAGCGTCGTGAAGCGCGTCTCGAGCGTCGAGAGGCGCGTCTCGAGCGTCGAGAGGCATGTCTCGAGCCTCGTGAAGCACGTCTCGAGCCGCGAGGACGCGTCCGTCGGCGTCGAGAGGCGCGTCTCGAGCGTCGAGAGGCACGTCTCGAGCCGCGAGGACGCGTCCGTCGGCGTCGAGAGGCGCGTCTCGAGCCTCGTGAGGCATGTCTCGAGCCTCGTGAAGCACGTCTCGAGCGTCGTGAGGCACGTCTCGAGCTGCGTGAAGCACGTCTCGAGCCTCGACACTCTTCGAATGTCAACGTCACGCCAATCGCGTGTAAGCTGTAGCGTTATCACTCCATCCCCGAACTTCGCTTACCTCGCGCACCACGATACGCGGCTCGTCGCTCTCGCGACGCAGGCCGAGGAGCACTTCGCCGGGGACCCGACTGTCACGCTGGTCAAGCTGCGGCAGTTCGGGGAAGTGCTGGCACAGCGGGCGGCAGCCAAGGTGGCGCTGTACACGGGCCCGACGGAGGGTCAGCAGCAGCTCATCGATCGGCTCTACGAGCGAAACGTCATCGGCGCGACGCAGCGGTCCCTGGGCTTCTGCCAGCTCTCGGTCGAAGAGATCCGGCACGATGCCGTTCCTTCTCCACCATGTCACGACGGTCGTGGCTCGGGCATCGGCCGCCGGTGTGAACCGAACCTTCAACGGATAGCTCGAAGCTTGGCCATCACGACGTCGGCATCGATCAGCTTACCCTCCTGGGCTTGCTTGACCGACAGGTCCAGGGCCTCGTGAAGCCGTTCCCGTTCTTCATCATCGAGGTAGTCCCCGCCGCTGGCCAGGACTTCATCGACGGGCACGAGTTCGACGACTTCACCTTCCGGCAGATCCGTCGGTTCATCGAGAACGAGCCTGCCGTTCTTCACGTGGGCCTTCAGGGCATGCATCGTGACCGGAATGTACTCCTTCGAAGCCGGGCCCGTCGAAGGCCGGAGCATCCCGCGGCGAACCGCCCGGAGCACCGTCGTCAGGCCACGACCACGTCGAGCGTGCGGCAGAGCCTGCGGACCGCGGCGTCCGCGCTGTGAAGACGGGAGCCGGACCTGACGGCCGCGAGGACGATCTGCGCGTCTGCCCAGCCCACGCCAGACCCCGCGAACGCGCGACCATGGCGCTCGATGAACGTCCGCGTCTCGGTCGCCCCGGGGCTCGGCACGCGGGGCAACGCGAGCAGGTCTCGCGCGATGTGCCGGGGCAGCCCCGAACCGAGCAAGAGCTCACCGATCACGACGTCGCACGTACGTACGAGCTGTTCGGTCAGAAAGGTCACGAGCCGCGGGTCCATCTTCTTGAAGTGGTGAATCCACGCGCTGGTGTCGACGAGGATCACGTTTTCTTCCACGCTGAGCGCTTCGGGCGCCGCGCTCGGGGCGCCGTGCCTCCCATCGCCGCGAGACGCTCGGAAGCCTCGCGGGCGAGGAGCGAGCGCAGACCCCGCTGGACCAACTCCGTCTTGGTGACGCCGGGATGAGCCTCGGTGACCTCCTTCAGGAGCGCCTGATCGACGTTCAACGTCATCCGTACGGTATGCATGAAACTGTATTAAACGTACGCATCCACTCCGTCAAACGGCGCACCCGGACGGCCAAGGACGCGGTGCCTTTCTCCCTGTAAGATGGCCGGCTCGACCCCATGCCCACGACCCAGGACATCGTCCAGAAGCTCTGGAACCTCTGTCACGTCCTTCGCGACGACGGCGTCACGTATCACGAGTACGTCACGGAGCTCACGTTCCTGCTCTTCCTCAAGATGGCGAAGGAGACGGGCGTGGAAGATCAGCTCCCTATGCTCAAAAGGGTCGCCTTGGGCGCATGCCGATTGTTCTCGCCCCGCTCGAGGAGCAGCAGCGAATATGCAACTTGTTGGAATCCGGAAGCTCACGGTGGGACGAGACATCGGCCGGGGTTGATAGACTCATTAGATTAGAGCCTGCGGCGCCGAACGCCCCCAACCAGAACCGACGAAAAAGGTTTCACAGGGCGGATGCGGCGCCGAACATCTCTACGCTTGGGCTTCCGACACCAGCGAACCGAACGCGAACGTGACCCAATCGTCCGTAGCGGGGCCGCAGGCTCGTCGCCACTTCCCGTATGGTTCTTTCGACCGCGCGCTCGCGAGCTACGGCCGCCGGTACGCGCGGCCGCCCCGCAGCGTAGAGGGCCTGCGTTCTCGTACGGAGTCGGGCAATGTCTGAACTCGACGGAAGGGCGATACCACCTTGCAGAAAAGGGGTCACCACCGCCACGGGTTCATGCCCGACCAGTGTGGACCAAATCGAATCGTGGTCGGCATTGGTAGACCCGTGATGGGCCACCTTGTAGATGGCCGCATGGTGCATAGGTCGCGTTGGGCTTGCCACGACCGCGTGCCAGCCATTCATCGGATTGGCACCCGTTTCCAGGTCCGCACCGAGAAGCGCGTGAGCGGTGCCGACGGATACCGAGAGAACCACCGAGGTTTCATTGGGACTGACAGCAACGGCGGCTCGCTTTGCCTCGCGTAAACGCGGAACAAGTCGCCCCAGCCCCCGAAGCGAGCGCGTAATCGCGGCACTCGATGGTGACAGCGAATGAACCTCGCAAGTCGAGGACGGTGGCTCCGCGCGTCGATAGAGCAGCGCGTCGGCCATGGCCCACCGCGGTCCTGCCGAGGCGCGGTGTGCGCGCTTCGGGAGTCGTTGCTCCAGGGTCCGGAGAATCGTCGCGAACTCGTTGACGCCTGTCGCTCGGTCGCTCTTCATGAAGAGCTCCTCGCTGCTCGCTATCAACGTCCAGAATTCGTCGTGATTCAGGGCGCCGGAGCAGCAAAACTCGGCCCGCGTCGCGCTCTGCAGGATCTCGGCTGCGCCGCGCATGTGGTCGTCGTGCCAGTGCGTGACGACGACGAGCTTCACCCTCGAAGCCACGTCGACGCCCAAGGCTTCCAGGTACTGCAGGCTCGCGGGGCGGCCCGTCTCGGGGTCCACGCAGGAGTCGACGACGATCCACTCGTCGTCGCCGATGTGGACCGCAACGCTTTCGCCGAGACCGGGCCCGAAGACCGATACCTCGAGCTCACCCGGTGCCGGTCGCGTCGTCAGCGTCATCTGTGCCGAACATGTCCTGGAGCTCACGCGCCCGTCGAGCTACTCGCTCGATGTCTCGCTTTGACCACGCCGGAAGTCTGCGAAGGCGCACGTCCGAGACGCGTTGGACCTGGCCGCTCGCACGGATCGTCTGATAGCCGATGTTCCAGTAGAGGACTGCTCCGGGCACCAATAGCCGGCGGTCCTCCGGGGGCACCTCCGCAACTGGAAGGGTGGCCTCCTCCTCCGGAGATTCGGGCCGGGTCAAATCTCGAAGTACGGTGGTGAACTCGTCACCGGACACCTTTATAACGACGCCCTCCCACTGCTGCAGGGGAATGAGATTGCGGTCATTCTCGCGCTGCGGGGGAAGCGTAACAGCAAGGTCGAGTTCTTCGTAGGCACGCAGCAGCGCGTCCCCTTCGAGCGACGGCGCAGGAGGCAGTGCAGCTTCCGGCTCTCGTGGCATCGGTGGACTCAGATCGGGGAGAATTACCTTGGGCGCGTGCGGAGCCTGCGCCGCCAGAACTGCCGATTGGGGCGCCGGCTGCAAGCCCAGCGAGAACGGAGTCTGTTCGTATCGAAGCGCCTTGGCATTCATTGCGTTGCTCCGGAGCAGCGTTCGAGAAGAGCGGTCGCTAGCTCCAACCCGCCGAGTTGGACGCGTTCCCAATCGTGTTGTACCACCGTCATGAAGTGTGCGGTGGGCTCGTTCGCGTATTCCGCCTGGGGGAGGATGTCCTCTGTGACATCGATGTAAACGCTATCCGGATACTTCAGTGAAGGTTCGACCCTGACGTAGCGTCGTCCTGGCAATCCGCTACTGCGAGCTCCCTCCACTAACAGCGATCGAAGACCGGGCTTCTCCACCAGGCCTTCCCACGGGGCTTTCGGCATCACGAAGTGACCAAAAGCGTGCCAGCTGGTCGCGTCAGAAAGGTGGAAATGCATCGCGCGGTTGATCCCGAGCCGGGTGATCGGAGTGTGCTCGAGGAGCTGAAAAGTGCCAACCACCAGGTCCCGAAGCAGGAGATGATGCGCGGGATCGCTGGCCACCGCCTGGAAGCGCTGTCGCGTCACCGAAACGCTCAGCCAGTCCGCCCGGAATTGAGCGACCTCGCTCGCCACCACGAGGTTCTCGACGCCGGCCGCCTCGGACTCGCGGATGAGCTCGTTGGCCGCGAACCACGCGGGCTGAAAAATTGCGGGGTTGAAGCTGCCCACGAGCACGACGCTCGCGATATCTTCCTCGAGTTTCGGGGCGCTCATCGGATTTGTTCAGGGTTTCTACGCGCGGTTGTCCAGCGCGCAAGGACAGCGGGGCAAACAATCGTCGGAGGTTCGAAAATTTGCAAGCGGGAGGCGCGCGATCGTGTGGGGTCGGCCGATAGCCGCTCGCAGCGCGCCCATGCAAAGGCAAAGGCGCGCGAGCCGTTTTCTGTCGCCTAGTTTGAGCGTTTTTGTCACGGGCCCCCGCTCACCGCCCCCGGCATCCGGGTACTCTTCGTCGTGTCTGCCGAAGCCGGAGACGTCATCCGCATCGTCAGCGCCCGAAGGGCGTCGGCGCGGAGCGAGGAACCCCGCGCCGCACCCTGCTACGTTCTCGGTGCATGGACACGATCCGGCTCGCGGAGCTGACAGGGGCGGTCGCTCGAGCGGCAGATGCGGGGATCGGGTTTCCTCCGGAGACCTCGCTTCGGCTGTGCCTCGTTGCGGTCCATCTCGCTCGCGCGATTGGCTTGTCCGACGAAGAGACGCGCGATGTCTATCACGCGGCCCTCCTGCGTCACGCGGGCTGCACGGCGAGCGCTCACGAGGAAACTCGGATCGCCGGCAACGAGATCGAGCTTCGGAGCACCATTGCGATGGGCGACGCGGGGAGCCCGGGCGACATGCTTCCGAGACTCGTGCGGGGAGTCGCGCGCGACCAGAGGCTCGGCAAGCGCGTGCGCACCGTCGCGAAGCTCCTCGCGAGCGCCCCCTCGGTGCTGCCGGTCGCTCTGCGCGGCCGATGCGAGGTCGCGATTCGCTTCGCAGTGAGGCTCGGCCTCGGGCCACGAGTGGAGCGCGCGCTCGACGAGGCTTTCGAGCGGTGGGACGGCAAGGGCCTGCCCGCGGGACGAAAAGGCAGGGAGGTCTCGCTGGCAGCGCGGATCGTGTCGCTGGCGGAGCTCGCCGCATCGTACGTCGCGGTCGGTGGAACAGGTCAGAACGCATGCATTCCACACGGATCGCATCGCGCGGTCGATCGGGGGCGCGATCGGCGACGTTGCCGAGCTCGCATCCGCCGCGCATGAGCGCGTGGATAAGTCCGGATATCATCGCGGGCTCGCGGCGTCGGGCCTTTCGAAGTGGGCTCGGCTCATCGCGGCTGCGGACGTCGCGCAGGCGCTCACGGAGGCGCGGCCGCACCGTCCCGCATTCTCGAAGACGGACGCAGACAAGACGCTGCTCGAGCTCGCCGGACGCGGCTGTCTGTGCCCGCGCGCGGTCGACGCCGTGCTCGCGTCATGGGGTGGAGCGCGCTCGAAGGCGCGAGTGAGCTTTCCAGCGGGGCTCTCCGAGCGCGAGGTGGAAGTGCTCAGGCTCGTGGCACGGGGCCTGACGGACAAGGAAGTCGCGTCGAAGCTCGGCCTCTCGCACCGCACGGTTCATCACCACAACAAGCACGCATACGACAAGATCGGTGTTTCGACGCGGGCGGCCGCCGCGCTCTTCCTCGTCGAGAACGATCTGCTCGAGGGATAGATTCGAACCTCGATTGCGAAGACCGTGAGTCGCCGAGGACCGATAGCACCCAGGTCGGCGTGTGCTCGGAGCAAGCGAGCTTCGGTGTAGGCAATCTTGCCGATGTGCCTGCTTGCGCCGTCGGTCATCCTGCATTTGCGACGGGCGGCGAGTCGCCCGCGCGAAAAAGGAGAATCGTCATGAGCGCAGAACGTAACCTCAGAATCGTGCAGGACATGTATGCGGCCTTCGGTCGCGGAGACCTTGGATTCGTCCTCGATCAGATCGACGACGCGTGCGACGGATTCGGCGTCGTCAGCGGCACCGACACGGGAGTTCCGTGGCACCTCGACCTGAGCACGAAAGGCAAGGCCGGAGCCGTCCGCTACTTCGAAGCACTCGCGTCGTGTGTGGATCACGAGGCTTTCGACCAGTACGACCTCGCGGCCACGGGTGACCACGTGTACGCGACCGTGCGACTCGTGCAGAAAGTACGGGCGACCGGCAAGATCCTCGAGCAGCCCGAGGTCGTTCATCACTTCACCTTCCGGAACGGCAAAGTCGTCCGATGTCGCGTCAGCGAGGACACTGCACTGACGCGAGCCGCCTTCGCGGATTGAACGGTCTCCGGCAGGCTCTGCTCGCGCTATTCGGCGGTGCCTTCGGAGAGGTACCTCACGTCATCGCGATCTTCGCCTTCGCCAGCTCGTAACCGATGGAGCGCACGGTCGCTTGCCAGATGTCCCCGTACGCCGCGGTCGGCGCCCATACCCGGACTTGCCACATGACGCAGCCGCTGCCGAAGCCCTTGAGGAAGACCTCCGCATCACGGCTTGCATCGCGACCTGGGACGGCGGCGCCCGCAGCAAGGAGGGCCACGCGTGATGCGTCGATGTCCTCGGCGGCGGCGATGTTGACGGCGATGTCGACGCGTCGGAGCGGATTGGCCGCGTAGTTCTCGATGGCGCCGCTGCCGATGGCCGTGTTTGGAACGTAGATGCGACGATTGTCGGCCGTGTCGATCGCGGTGACGAAGAGCCCGATCTCCGCGACGACGCCTTCCTTGCCGCCGGCCACGATGAAGTCGCCCACCTTGAAGGGGCGGAACACGAGCAACATGACGCCCGCGGCGAAGTTCGACAGCGTGCCCTGGAAGGCGAGGCCGACCGCGAGCCCGGCGGCGCCGATGATCGCGGCGAAGCTCGTCGTTTCGATACCGAACAAGCTCAGGCACGCGAGCACCGCAGCGACGAGGACCATCCACCGGAGCACGCTGCCGAAGAAGAGCGACAGCGTTTCGTCGAACTGGCGCTGGCGCAGACCGGAAGTGACGTGTTGCTGGAGCCAGTTCGATGCCTTGAAGGACACCCAGAGCGCGACCAGAACGCCGAGGATCCGGAGGCCGACAGAAGTGATGAGGGGGATGAGTACGTCGACTTTTCCGAGTAGGTGATCCATGTTCACTCGATGCTCCACGGCCCGGCTTTTAGGTACCCCGGGCGGTAACGGCAATGAATATCTCGACCTGAGCCTTGCCAGTTCGGCTGGTGGACGCGCCCCTGGCGAAGGCCACGGTGTCACCCGACGCCGTCTGCTACGATTGCGGGTACGATGAGCGACGCCAGGTTCCGCCGGTCTCGTGAGAGCTTCGAGCTCGGAGGGTCGGGTTGGCGGGGCCTGCTGTTCGGTGCCGGTCTGCTGTTGACGTCGGCATGTTCTGCCGGCGCGAGTAGTCCTCGGGGCATGAGCGCGGGGGGACAGGGCGGCGTGAATGCCGGAGGCGCCGGGACTGGCGCCGTCTCCTCGTCGAGCGGAGGGGATCTCTCGATCATCGTCACGGGCGCCGGAGGAGTGGACGCCGGCACGGGCACGACGTCCGGGGCGGGAGGCGCGTCGCTGGGCCCGGTGAGCATCGACGAGTGTCTGCCCGCGAACCCCGCGGGAGTGGACGCGACGACCGTTCAGGCGCTCGAGAGCGGGAGCGGCAGTGCCGGCGACCTCCGCCTGCTCAACCCCTATGACGGCACGATCTTCCCGCGCGGTCTCATTGCGCCTCTCCTGATGTGGGACGGCGGCGGGACGGCGGACGTCGTGTACCTGCACATCAAATCGAGCTCGTTCGAATACAAGGGATGCTTGAAGCCCACGGCGAGCGGTCAGCTCCAGATCGAGCAGACGATCTGGGATCAGGCTGCCGCGCAGACGGGCGGGCCCGGCGATCCGTTCACCGTGGAGCTCACCACGTCGTCGGGCGGCGTGGTGACCGGTCCGGTGACGGAGACGATCGTGATCGCCCAGGCGACGTTGAAGGGCAGCATCTTCTACAACAGCTACTCGTCGCTGCTCGTGACCCCGACCGTGCCGAGCGTCGGGATCTTCACGGGCGGCAGCGGCGCGGTGCTCCGGATCGTGCCAGGCCAGAAGGCAGTACCGTTCCTCGGGCAGACGCAGTGCACGGGTTGCCACTCCGTGTCCGCCAACGGCACGCGCATGGTCGCCAACGACCAGTCCCCGAACACGGCGAGCGGAGCGTCGTATGCGATCACCCTCGGCGGTCCGCCGAACCCCACGCCCATCCTGGCGAACGCGCCGGACGGCAGCTTCGTGGGAATGTACCCGGATGGCTCTCTCTACGTGACGAACGCGCACCCAGGGCAAAACATGGGGCCGCGCGCGGGGTTTCTCGGGTCACAGGGTACGGAGACCGCCGCGCTCCACGAGACGGACACCGGCAATGTCGTCGCGAACTCCGGCATCCCGACCGGCACCATGACGCCCATGTTCTCGCCGGACGGGTCGCTGCTCGCGTTCAACGACTACGCGATCGGCAACGGCCACGGCCTCGCCGTCATGAGTTTCGACAAGGGGACCCGTGCGGCGAGCGCTTACCGGAAAGTGTACGAGGTCACCGACGGCACGTTCCCCGGGTGGCCCTTCTTCTTGCCCGACAACAAGGCCATCGTCTTCGCTCTCGGGACGGCCGCCGACTTCTCCGGCATGGCCCTCGGCCTGAACCTGGGCGGGCTCACGCCGGTGACGAGCGACCTGTACGTGCTCGATCTCGCGAGCGGCACGGCGAGCCTGCTCGCGCAGGCGGTGGGCTTCGCCTCCGCGCAGGACGCACAGGCGGGGACCACATATCTACCGTTCGGGCAGGAGGAGTTGCACCACGACTTCTACCCGACGGTGTCTCCGGTCGCCGCGGGCGGCTACTTCTGGGTGTTCTTCGACTCCTACCGTCACTACGGGAACACCCACACGAACACCATGGTGCGGCAGCTATGGGGCACCGCGGTCGACATCTCGTCGGCCGGTTCCTACACGACGGACCCGAGTCATCCTCCCTTTTACATCACGGGGCAGGAAGACGTGGCCGGTAACCACCGCGCGTTCACCGCACTCGATCCATGCGAGCAGGACGGCGCCACGTGCACGACGGGCATCGACTGCTGCGGCGGCTTCTGCACGGACGGTTCGTGCAAGGCTCCTCCGGCGCCCGAGGCCGGACCGCGGTGCGCGCATACCGACGAGAGCTGCGCCAGCGGCCTTCCCTGCTGCACCGCGAGCGACCATTGCATCGCGGGCTACTGCGGGGAGATCCTGCACTGACGGCGTTCGCTCGGCGGCGACCTCTCGCATCTCTCGTTCACTGCTTGTCGCCGCCCAGGAGGGCGGTCTTCGCCCGCGCGAGCTCCTCCAATTTGGTTTGATCCATCTTGGGAAAGGCGAGGCCGAGCGAGCCGAGCGTGTCCACGATCGCCGCGGCCACGATGACGCGGGTGAACCACTTGTTGTCGGCGGGAACGACGTACCACGGCGCATCGTTCGTCGCGGTGTTCCGGATCGTGTCTTCGTAGGCCTGCTGGTACTCCCCCCAGAACTCGCGCTCACGGATGTCGCTCGCCGAGAATTTCCAGTTCCTCTCCGGATTCTCCAGGCGCTGGAGGAAGCGTTTCTTCTGTTCCTTCTTGGACACGTGAAGGAAGAACTTGCGGACGACGACCGCGTTGCGGCCGAGGTACCGCTCGAAGGCACGGATGTCCTCGTAGCGCCCCGCCCAGAGGTCCTTCGTCACGACCTCGGGGGGTAGCTTCTGTTTTACGAGGAGCTCGGGGTGGACGCGAACGACGAGCGTTTCTTCGTAGTAGCTCCGGTTGAAGATGCCGATGCACCCGCGTTCCGGCAGTCGCCTCATCGAGCGCCAGAGAAAATCGTGATCCAGCTCCTCGGCGGAGGGGGCCTTGAACGAGAAGACCTGACACCCCTGCGGATTCACCCCCGACATCACGTGTCGGATCGTTCCGTCTTTGCCCGCCGCATCCATGGCCTGGAAGACGAGCAGCACGGCCCAGCTGTCCTGCGCGTAGAGCAACTGCTGAAACTCCGCCAGCGCGCCGACGCCCATGGCGAGCGCCTCTCTCGCGCGAGGCTTGTCTTCCGTCCCGAGGTCGAGCGTGTTGCCCGGGTCGACGTCCGCGAGACGAAAGCGCTCTCCGTCGGCGATCCGAAAAGGCCTCGACAGTTCTTGCGCCCGCTTGATGAGCTCCGTCGTATTCATGCTCCCTCCTTCGCAGGTTCTAGCGCGGCATGTTCACGAGGCCATGCGAGTCACGCGGCGAGTGTCCAGACTTGCCGGACGTTCGAGATCGCGCGTTGCCCGGTACAGTGCCAGCGGCTGCAGCAATCACTCGTTTGCTCGTCAAGCGGGCGAAGTCGGCGGATTGTCTTATGGAGCCCAATATGGACGGTTTCGAAGTCGAGCAGCATCCAACACGCGGACAGAATGGAGTCGTCAAATGAGCAGCGTGCAAATCGAACAGAAGAGCTATGAGATGCCGCCGCGAGAAGGGCTCAGCATCGCGCATTTTCTCACCGTCGCCGAGGTCGCACGATCCGCTCGGTACTACGAGAAAGTCTTCGGTGCTCGCATTCTGAGCCTGGGGGATGGCAACGCGCCTGGGTACCTTCAGCTTGCGAATATCTGGATGATTCTGAACGTCGGGGGCGCGCCGACCCCGGACAAGCCGACGGTAACTCTCAGCGTCCCCGATCCGAATCACATCAACAGCTTCATGAATTTCCGCGTCGCGGACATTCGCGCCTGCTACGAACTGTGGAAAAGTCGAGGAGCAGAGTTCATCACGGAACCGATACCCAAGTACGGCGAGATACGCTGCTACATCCGGGATCTCGATGGTTACATCATCGAGGTCGGACAGAGCACCGACCTGACATACGGTTAGTTCGCAACGAGTGGAGCAGCCCTCGGAGTGCGAGCACGCGGCTCGCGGGAGACCCGGAAGCCGAGAACGTGACTCTCAGCGCCCGCCGCAGGTGACCTGGCCCTGTTTCCCGGCGTCGACGGTCACGACGCTGACGTCGAGCGCATAACTATTGTCCGTCGAAATCGCGCCGCACGCATCCGTGAGCGTGATGGCGCCGTTGTCGACCAGGAACGTGCTCGCGGGAGCGGCGCCCGACAGGTCCCAGCGAAGGGTGTTCTCGTCGAGCTTCGCCGACAGAGTCCCGTGGCCCGTTCCGATTCCGCCATCCTGGAGCGCGTACTCGTAGTCGAACGCGAACACGGCGCCCACGATCTGCGTCGTCCCGGGTGTCAGGTGGAGGGTGAGCGCACGGGCGACTGGATCGTACGAGGGACCCGGCGATGCCAGTAATCGCTGCAGTGCGGCGTGGCGCCGGGACATGATTTGCAGACGCCCGCGGCGAAGTCGTGCCACTCGATGGCGCCATCGGGCGCCGTGGCGCACGGCGCGAGCCCGGCTTCTGGCTGGCCGGGAACGGACTGATCGAGTGATGCGTCGGCGGAATCCGTGCCACCCGTCGCGGTCGTGCCACCCGAGCTCGGCGCTCCGCCGCTCGACGTCCCGCCCGTTCCACTCGACGCGCTCGAGCCGCCGGCGGCCGAGAGTGGCCCAGCTTCCCGGCCCGCATCGTTGGCCACCACCCGATGCGACGTGTTGCCGCTGCAACTCGCCGCGCACTCGAGAAGCACGAGGAGACCACCGAAAGGAAGAAATCGCGTCATGTTCTACCAACCTCCGAAAGAAAGGATCACGCCGATGCAACCAAACCGTAGCACGACGCGCCCGGATGAACGGGTGCCCGTGCCCGCGCCGCGGAATGGCGTGCGTCCGTCGGCGGAAAGGACGCCCAAAGCCTCCATCCGCTCAGGGGGGCGACGCGCGAGGAGGCGTCCGCCATCGTGAGCGAAATTACGCGCGCTTGACGGCCTCGTTGCCGATTCCAATAACCGACGGACGATGGGGAACCGGACGGCGTGTCTGCATGGCGGACCATGGAGACCCCGGCAGGTCTTCGGCGTCATCGCGGTACTGGGAGTCCCGTTCGCGCTCGGAGGGTGCAAGGTCGGTCCGGATTTCAAGAGGCCGGAAGTCTCCCTTCCATCGGGCTGGCACGCCGCGAACGACCCGCGGTTCGTCGCAGAAACCGCCGCGGACGACCGCTGGTGGCGAGCCTTCAACGACACGAGTCTCGATCACCTGGTCGAGCTCGCCTACCGGCAGAACCTTCCTCTGCAGATCCAGGGCCTGCGGATCGTCGAGGCCCGTGCACAGCTCGGCGTCGTGACGGGCAAGGAGTTTCCGCAAAAGCAAGAACTGACCGCAAGCGGAACGGGCGTCGGATTGAGTCGGAGCGCCGCCAACGCGCTGCGGATCGACCGCAACTTCGTCTACTACCAGGTTGGATTCGACGCGGCGTGGGAGCTCGACCTCTGGGGCAAGTACGCGCGAGGTGCCGATGCGGCGTCCGCGGGTCTGCTCGCGTCGGTCGCCGATTATTACTCCGCGATCGTGTCGCTCACTGCAGAGGTCGCGCGCACTTACGTCGCCGTCCGGACGTTCGAGGTGCTCATCGGCCTCGCAGAGGACAACGCAAAACTGCAGGAGACGGGGCTCGCGATCGCCGAGTCGCGCTTCCGCAACGGCGCGACCTCGGAGCTCGATCCCACGCAGGCGAAGACGCAGCTCGAGAGCACGCGCGCCAGCATCCCGGCGCTCGAGACGAGTCTCGCGCAGGCGCGGGACGCGCTCTCCACGCTCCTCGGCCAGCCGCCGGGTAACGTCGACGCGCTGCTCACGGGTCCGAAAGGGATCCCGAAGGCGCCGGCGAAGGCCGCCGTCGGCGTGCCGGCGGAGATGCTCCGTCGCCGCCCGGACATCCGGAGCGCCGAGCTGATGGCCGCCGCGCAGTGCGCGCGCATCGGCATCGCAAAGGCCGAGCTCTACCCGAGCTTCTCGCTCGTGGGCACCATCGGTCTCCAGGCGACCAGCATCGGCGGCGCGCCGCACAATCCATTCTCGCCCGCGGGCATCTTCTTCACGGCGGGGCCGCAGATCAGCTGGCCGTTCTTCAACTACGGGCGGCTCGAGAACGCGGTGCGCGTCGAGGACGCTCGCTTCCAGGAGTTGCTCGTCGACTACCACGACACGGTGCTGAAGGCGGCCCGGGAGGTGGAGGACGCCATGACCGGCTTCCTCGGGACGGAGGAGTCGGTCGTGTTCGAACAGAACGCCGTCGTGGCGGCGCAGAGAGCCGTCCAGATCGCGACCTCCGAATATCAGGAGGGCGCCACGGACTTCCAGCGCGTGCTCGACGCGCAGCGTTCGTTGCTCGATCAGGAGAACAGCCTCGCCGAGACGAGCTCTTCCGTCGCGACGAACTGGATCGCTCTCTACAAGGCGCTCGGCGGAGGCTGGGAGCTCGCCGGCTCCGGACCCATCGTGACCGACGAGACGCAGAAGGAGATGAAGGACCGGACCAACTGGGGCGACATGCTGTCGGAACCACGCGGACCGGAAAAACGGAAACCCGCAGTGGCGGGGGGGCGCAACTAGCCATGGCGGGGAAAATCTCGAAGCGCGCGCTCACGTGGAGCCTCGCCACGGCGGCCGTCGCCCTGGCGCTGTTCGTCGGCTTTCGGTACTGGAAGAGCAGGCAGTCGGCCCTTCCGGAGGGCATCGTCTCGGGCAACGGTCGGATCGAGGGCACGCTCATCGACGTCGCCGCGAAGGAACCGCTGCGGGTAAAGGAGATCCTGGTCGACGAAGGCGCGCTCGTGAAGCCGGGCCAGGTCCTCGTGCAACTCGACACCGTCACGCTCGATGCGCAGCTCGCCGCGGCCAACGCGAGTGTCGATGCGGCCACGGAGCGGCTTGCCGTCGCCAAGGCGGCCATCGTCAAGCAGAAGAGCGAGATCGAATCTCGCGGCGGTAGAGGCGGACCGTTCGCGCAAGCTCGTCCAGGAAGGAGCCGGCTCGCAGCGGGACCTGGACGTTCGCTCGACGAACCTCGACACGACCCGGGCGAGCCTCGCGGAAGCGGAGGCGAGCTTGAAGACTGCCACGCAAGGGGTCGAGGTCGCGCGCGCGAACGCCGCGACGATCCAGACGCGCATCGACGACGCGACGCTGAGATCACCGGTCACCGGAAGGGTCCTCTATCGCTTGGCCGAACCCGGGGAGGTCCTCGCCGCCGGGGGCAAGGCGCTGACGCTGGTGAACATGGAGGACATCTACATGGAGATCTTCCTGCCCTCCGACGAGGCGGCCGCGGTGAAGATCGGAGCGGACAGCAGGATCACCGTCGACTTCCAGCCGGGGCGACGCGGTGGCCGGAAATGTGAGCTTCGTGTCTCCGGAGGCGCAGTTCACGCCGAAGCAGGTGGAGACCGCGAGCGAGCGCGAGAAGCTCATGTTCCGCGTCAAGATCCAGCTGCCGAAGGAGGTGGCGGCGACCTACGCGGACCGCATCAAGACGGGGGTGCGCGGCGTCGGCTACGTGAAGGTGGATCCGTCCGCGATGTGGCCGACGCGGCTCCAGGATCTGGTCGCATCCGCGGACGAGCCTCGATGAGCGGTCCATCGACCACGCCCGAAGGTCGTGCCACGTCTCCCGTCCGTCCGAGCCGCGAGCCCGTCGCGCGCATCGAAAAGGTGACGCATCGTTACGGGAAGACCGTCGCCCTCGACGACCTCTACCTCGACGTTCCGGCAGGCATCATGGTCGGCATCATCGGGCCCGACGGCGTCGGAAAGTCGACTCTCATGGCGCTCGTGGCGGGCTCGAAGAGGCTCCAGACCGGGAAGGTGACCGTGCTCGGCGGCGACATCGACGACGGACGCCACCGACGCGATCGTGGGCCCGCAGCATCGCTTACATGCCCCAGGGCCTCGGCAAGAATCTCTATCTCGAGCTCAGCGTCTACGACAACGTCGACTTCATGGCGCAGCTCTTCGGGCTCTCGGCCGCGGAGCGAAAGCGCCACATCCCCGAGCTGCTCGAGGCGACGGGGCTCGGTCCCTTCGCGGCCCGACCCGCCGGGAAGCTGTCCGGCGGGATGAAGCAGAAGGTGGGTCTCTGCGGCGCGCTCGTCCACGAACCGGATCTCTCGATCCTCGACGAGCCGACGACTGGAGTCGATCCGCTGTCGCGCCGGCAGTTCTGGGCGCTCGTTGCGAACATCCGCGCGGAGCGCCCGGGGATGAGCGTCGCGATCTCCACGGCCTATATGGACGAGGCGCAGGGATGGGACTTCATCATAGCGATGGACGCGGGGCGCGTGCTCGCGACGGGGACGCCCGGGGAGCTCATGTCGCGAACGGCCACGGCGGATCTGGAGCATTGCTTCATCGCTCTTCTGCCGGAAGAGAAGCGCCGGGGGCACACCGAGCTCACGATCCCTCCGCGCGCCTCCGGCCAGGCGGAGATCGCCATCGAGGCCCACGGGCTCACGCGCCGCTTCGGCGCCTTCACGGCCGTCGATCAGGTCACCCTGTCGATCGAGCGCGGAGAGATCTTCGGGTTCCTCGGCTCGAACGGCTGCGGCAAATCGACGACGATGAAGATGCTGACCGGGCTTCTGCCACCGACGGAAGGCACGGCGACGATCTTCGGCAGCTCGGTCGAAGCCGGGCAGCATGGAGGTCCGGAAGAGCCTCGGGTACATGACGCAGGCGTTCTCGCTCTACGGCGAGCTCAGCGTGCGCCAGAACCTGGTCCTGCACACGCGCCTCTATCACCTGCCGAAGGACGCGGCCAAGGCGCGCATCGAGGAGCTCGTTCGAACGGTTCGGGCTGGCAGCACACATCGACGCGCTTTCGGAATCGCTTCCGATGGGGCTCCGGCAGCGGCTCTCGCTCGCGGTCGCCGTCCTCCACGAGCCGCAGATCCTCATCCTCGACGAGCCGACGTCGGGTGTGGACCCCGTGGCGCGCGACAGCTTCTGGGAGCTGTTGATCGAGCTCTCGCGGAAGCAGGGCGTCACCATCTTCGTCACGACGCACTTCATGAACGAGGGCATGCGCTGCGACCGCATCTCCCTCATGAATGCGGGCAAGGTGCTGGCCTGCCGACACTCCTCGCGCGCTGATCGAGGAGCGCGGGGCCCAGACCCTGGAGGAAGCATTCATCGCGTACATGGAGGACTCCGCCGCCGAGGGCGCGTCGCGCAAGGCTCCCGCGAGCGTCGCAGCCGACGACCGCGCCTCGGAGAAGGCGTCGCACGATGCGCCCCCGGCGTCCGCGCTTCGTCGGCGGTTCGAGCGCATGCGCGCCTACGCCCGCAACGAGACGCTGCAGATCCTCCGCGACCCGGTCCGGCTCGCCTTCGCGTTCGTCGGCTCGGCGCTCTTGATGCTCGTCTTCGGGTTCGGCATCACGACGGACGTCGAGCACATCCGCTACGCGTCGCTCGACCTCGACCAGTCGCCCGAGAGCCACATGTATCTCGATGAATTCGCGGGCGCCGAGCGGTACTTCTCCGCGAACTCCGCCCGCCCGCTCGGCGGACGAGGCGCTCGAGCGGCTCCAGTCGGACGACGTCTCGTTGGTCATCGAGATCCCACCTGCGTTCGGCAAGGACTTCCGTCGCGGCTCCGGGCCGGAGGTGCTCGCGCAGGTCGACGGCGCCATGACCTTCCGCGGCGACACCGTTGCGCAGTACGTGCAGGGGGTACACGCGACGGCCCTCGCGGACCCGGCGAGCGGCCTCCAGTCGGGCGTTCGTCCGCCGCACTCGGCCGACATCGAGGAACGGTACATGTACAACCCCACGTTCGAGAGCGTCTACTCGATCGTGCCGAGCGTCCCGGCCCTGCTGCTGCTCCTGATACCGGCGATCCTCATGACGGTGAGCATCGTTCGCGAGAAGGAGCTCGGGTCGATCATCAACTTCTACGTCACGCCGACGGGCAGGCTCGAATACCTCGCTCGGCAAGCAGCTCCCCTACGTCGCGATCGGGATGATGAACTTCTTCATCCTGACGGCGCTGGCGTTGCTCGTCTTCCAGGTGCCCATCAAGGGGAGCTTCTGGATGCTGACGCTCTGCACGCTCCTCTACGTCACGGCGACGACCGGGATCGGCATGATGACCTCGACCTTCACGAGCAGCCAGGTGGCGGCCGTGTTCGTCACGGCGATCCTCACCATCGTGCCGACCATCCAGTTCTCCGGTCTCCTCCAGCCCGTCTCGACGCTCCAGGGGAACGCCGGATTCGTCGGGGTCGATCTGGCCCGCTTCCTACTACATGCACGCGAGTCTGGGCGCGTACACGAAGGGTCTGGGGCCGCGGCTCATGCTCGGGGACGTCGGATTCCTCTCGGCATGCATCCCCGTGTTCCTCGCGGTGAGCGTCTTCGGGCTCCGGAAGCAGGAACGCTAGCCGTGACGTCGCTCGAGAACATCCTGTGGCTCGGCCTCAAGGAGCTCCGCAGCTTGCTCGGCGACGTGGTGATGGTCGCGTTCGTCGTGTACGCGTTCACGCTCGCCATCTACATCCAGGCGACGGGCACCTCGAGCGAGGTCAACAACGCATCGATCGCGTTCGTGGACGAGGACGGCTCCGCCCTCTCGAAGGAGCTCTTCAACGCGTTCTATCCGCCCCGCTTCAAGCTCCCCGAGGAGCTCGGACCGGAGAAGGCGCAGCACGAGATGGACGCCGGGCACCTCATGTTCGTCGTCGTCATCCCCCCGCGATTCGAGCACGACCTGCGCGCGGGGCGTAACCCGGCCATCCAGGTCAACATCGACGCGACCGCCATGCAGCAGGCCAGCATCGGCGCGGGTTACATCAGGAACATCATCAAGGATCGCGTCGAAATCCTTCATCGGACGGACGGAGGAGACTCCGCCCGAGAGCCGATCAACCTCGTCATCCGGAAGAGGTTCAACCCGAACGGGCGTCTCCTCGTGGTTCAAGAGCGTGGTGGCGCTCATCAATCAGATCACCCTCCTCACCGTAGTGCTCACCGGCGCCGCGGTGATCCGCGAACGGGAACACGGCACGCTCGAGCACTTGCTCGTCATGCCGCTCACGGCGTTCGAGATCGCGATGGCCAAGGTGTGGGCCAACGGCTTCGTGATCCTCGTCGCGACGGCGGCATCGCTCCTCCTGATCGTCGAGGCTGGCGCTGAAAGTGCCCTTCGCCGGATCGATGACCCTGTGGTTCGCCGGGGTCGTCCTCTACCTGTTCTTCGCGACTGCGCTCGGGATCTTTCTCGGGACCATCTCGCGGTCGATGGCGCAGTTCGCGCTCCTCATCATCCTCGTGATCGTCGTCCTGATGCTGCTATCGGGCGGAAGCACCCCGGTGGAGAGTCAGCCGAAATGGCTGCAGTACGCCACTTATCTCCTCCCCGCGCGCCACTTCGTGAGCTTCTCGCAGATCATCATCTACCGCGGAGGCGGCCTCGACGCCGTCTGGCTGCACTTCCTGATGGTCACGGCGATCGGCCTCGTCTTCTTCGTCTACAGTCTGATCGCTGTTCCGCAAGTCCATCGCCGTGACGAAGTAGTCGCCGCCGACGATGAGCGGTCTGGGGGAGGTCGCACGCTCATCCGCGCGAGACGTCAGGCGCGCGGCAGCACGAAGCGCTCCACGGCGTTCGCGAAGCCCTCCTCCGAGTACGAGGTGGTGACGAAATCCGCTTCCCGCTGGACCTCGGGGCTCGCGTTGCCCATCGCGATGCTGAGCCCACCCTTCTCGAACATGAGCACGTCGTTCGATTGATCTCCGATCGTCGCGATCCGCTCGGTCGAAACGTGGAGGTATCGCGCGAGCCGCTCGACGACCGCGCCCTTGTTGGCGTCGGGATGCGTCACGTCGACGTAATGGGGCTGGGACCGGGCCGCGGAGGCGCGGGGGCCGAACCTTTCCTGTAGATGCCGTTCGCAGCGCGCCACGGCGGCGTGGTCCAGGCTGACGCCGACAATCTTGACCGCCCGATCGAGCACCGGCTCGTAGCTCGTCACGACGACCGGGGGCAGCTTCAGCGTGGACGTCTCTCGGTCGACCCGCGCCCCGCGAGGGTGTTGGACGTACCAGTCCGTCGCGCCGAAGATCCAGACATCGAGGCCGTCCGCGGTGATCGCCTCCAGTACTTCTCGCGCGAGCGCGACCGGGAGCCGCTTCTCGTCGACGATGGACAGATCAGGGAGCACGATGATCCCCCCGTTGAACGCGGCCATGGCCGTATTCAGCCCGAGCGGCTCGACGAGCATGCGGAGGCCACGCGGGGGGCGCCCGCTCGTTAGGCAGAACGTGACGTGGCGCTCGCGGAGGTGCTCGACGGCCTCGAGCGTCCGCGGCGTCAGCATCTTTTCGGGTGTGACCAGCGTCCCATCGACGTCCGCGAGCAGCGCGGCAATCCCGTCCGGGTCGTGCAGCATCGTGTTCACCTCACTTGATCGCGGCTCTGCTTTTCGAGGGCCTCCGTGTAAGCACCTCGCGCGGCGAACCCGTTGCACTTCGCGCGGTGAAGGAACTCTCGCTGCGCCGCCTCGACGTTCGCAAACCCGCCTCGCCAAGTCGCCAGCGCGGCGTCCTGCAAGGCCCGGCCGTACGAGAAGCTCAGCTTCCAGGGCTTCGGCCCCCCGGCGCGATTGATCGCGTCGAGGTGGCGCGTCGCCTCGATGTCGTTCTGGCCGCCGGAAAGGAAGACGACACCGGGCACCGCCGCCGGCACGTGGCGGCGCAGGCAGCGGAGCGTGGCCGTCGCGACCTCGGCGTCGCTCGACTGCCGCGGACATGCAACGCCGGACACGACCATGTTCGGCTTGAGCAGCATCCCCTCGAACGACACGTCCTGCTCCGCGAGCGCCTCGAAGACGGTGTGCAGCACCGCATCCGTCACCTCCTCGCAGCGCTCGATCGTGTGGGAGCCGTCCATCAGCACCTCGGGCTCGACGACGGGAACGACGTCCTGCTCCTGACAGAGGGCCGCGTACCGCGCGAGCGCGTCGGCGTTCGCGACGACGCAGGCCGCGCTCGGCCGCGAATCGCCGACTTCGATCACGGCACGCCACTTGGCGAAGCGCGCGCCGAGCCGGCGGTAGTCGACAATCCGTTCGCGCAGGCCGTCGAGCCCCTCGGTCACGTGCTCTGCCGTGTGACCGGCGAGCGGCTTCGCCCCGGTGTCCACCTTGATCCCCGCGACCATGCCGAGATCGTCGCAGACACGGGCGAACGGCTCGCCGTCGTCCGAAAACTGATGGATCGTCTCGTCCTGCAAGATCACGCCCGCGATGAACTCCGCGGCGCCCGGCGTCGTGAGGAGGATCTCGCGGTATTCGCGACGGCTCTCCGGGTTCGAGGCGACCTCGAGCGAATCAAAGCGCCTGGTCAGGGTCCCTGGCGTCTCGTCCGCGGCGAGGAGCCCCCTGGCGTTCGAGACCAGGCGAGCGGCGGTGTCGGTGAGGGTCGATGATGGATTCATGGTCTTGCCTCGATCACTTGGACGACCTGAGAGAGCATCGCGAGATCTTCGCGGGTCGCGATCACGAGGATCCGTGCCGGGCTTCCGCTCCGCGCGAGGTCCGCGTCCGGTCGACAGCGGGCATTCGCGTCCTCGTCGAGCTCGAGCCCCACGCACTCGAGTCCGCGGCACGCTGCCCTGCGGATCTCGGCCGCGTTCTCGCCGACCCCGGCGGTGAAGACGAGCGCGTCCAGACCGCCGAGCGTCACCGCGAGCGCACCGACGGCGGCGCGCACCCGGTGCGTGTACACGTCCACGGCGAGACGCGCGCCTTCGTGGCCGTCGCGTGCCGCCGCGAGGACCTCGCGCATGTCGGCCGAGATCCCCGACACGCCGAGCAGGCCGCAGCGACGGTTGAGCACGTCCTCGATCGCCGGCGCGTCGAGACCGTGGCGGAGCTGGACGTGGGTGATGACGCCCGGATCGACGGAACCGCTCCTCGTCGCCATCATCAGGCCATCGAGCGGGGTAAATCCCATCGTCGTGTCGATCGAGCGACCGTGCAGCACGGCCGTGGCCGAGCAGCCGTGCCCCAGGTGACAGATGACGAGTCTGAGCTCGCAGAGGGGCTTCGAGAGCATCTCGGCGGCCCGCGCCGAACAGTACGCGTAGCTCAGGCCGTGGAACCCGTATCGCCGGATCCCCCAGCCCTCCGTCCACTCGCGCGGAACGGCAAAGGTGCGGGCCGAGAGCGGCAACGTCGCGTGGAATTCCGTGTCGAAGAGGGCCACCTGCGGAACGCCCGGGAGGCTGGCTTCGGCCGCTTCGAGCGTCTCCAGGCCCGGCGGATTGTGGAGCGGCGCGAGTTCGGCGAGCGCCGCGATGCGGCCGCGTACGTCGCCCGTGATGCGGACCGGCGCGGTGAAATCACCGCCGTGCACGATCCGATGTCCCACAGCAATCGGCGGCCACTCGGCAGCCGCGGAGGCGTCCCGTCTCGCGCGAGAGAGATCGCCCAGCGCGCGCCGGACGGCATCGCCGTGACCGCGCCATGCGACCCGCTCGGAGACGCGTTCGAGGCCGGCTCCGGAGCATTCGTAGCGCGTCACGGGTCCCGCCCAATCTGTCGCAGCGCGCGCGATGACGGCGCGATCGGCGGAGTCCATGAACGTACACCTCAGACTGCTCGACCCGGCATTCAGTAAGAGGATCTTCATGGCGCTCCTCAGACGTTGTCGCCTTCCGTCGATGTCGCTCGCCGCTGGAGGCCGCCCGAATCGCCAGCGTCGTGCCACCGCCACCCGGTGATATCGGGCATGTCTTCCCCATGCTCCTCGATGTACTGCCGGTGCTCGATCAGACGATCGCGGATAGCCTGTCGGAAATACGCGGCGCGCGCACCGAGCTTCGGCAGTCGATCGACGACGTCCTCCGCGAGGTGGTAGCGGTCCATGTCGTTCCGGACCACCATGTCGAACGGCGTCGTCGTCGTGCCCTCCTCCTTGTAACCGCGCACGTGGAGGCCGGCGTGGTTGGTGCGCCGGTACGTGAGACGGTGGATGAGCCAGGGGTAGCCGTGGAACGCGAAGATGATGGGCTTGTCCGTCGTGAACAGACCGTCGAACTCGCGATCGGACAGGCCGTGCGGATGTTCTTCCTGGGGCTGAAGTCGCGTGAGGTCGACCACGTTGACGACCCTCACCTTGAGCTCCGGCAGGTGCCGGCGAAGGAGCGACACGGCCGCGAGCGTTTCGAGCGTTGGCACGTCTCCGCAGCACGCCATCACCACGTCCGGCTCGCTGCCCTGGTCGTTGCTCGCGAAGGCCCAGATCCCGATCCCGGCGGTACAGTGCTTGATGGCCTGATCCATCGTGAGCCACTGCGGAGCCGGCTGCTTGCCGGCAATGACGACGTTCACGTAGTTCCGACTCCGGAGGCAGTGATCCGTCACCGATAGCAGCGTGTTCGCGTCCGGCGGCAGATAGACCCGGACCACCTCGGGCTTCTTGTTCACCACGTGATCGATGAAGCCCGGATCCTGGTGACTGAACCCGTTGTGGTCCTGACGCCACACGTGGGAGCTCAAGAGGTAGTTGAGCGAGGCGATCGGTCTCCGCCACGGGATGTGGTTACACACCTTCAGCCACTTGGCGTGCTGGTTGAACATGGAATCGATGATGTGGATGAAAGCCTCGTAGCAGCTGAAGAAGCCGTGTCGTCCGGTGAGCAGGTACCCTTCGAGCCATCCCTGGCACTGATGTTCGGAGAGCACTTCCATCACGCGGCCGTCCGGCGCGAGGTGATCGTCTTCCGGGAAGATCTCCGCTTCGTAGCTCCGATTCGTGACCTCGAGGACGTCCTGCCAGCGGTTCGAATTGTTCTCGTCCGGGCTGAACAACCGGAAGTTCTGGTGGTCGAGGTTGAGTTTCATCACGTCGCGCAAGAACTTCCCCTGAACGCGCGTCGACTCCGCGTCCGTGGCTCCGGGAACCGCGACGTCGACGGCGTAGTCGCGGAAGTCCGGAAGGCGCAGATCCCTGAGCAGGAGCCCCCCGTTCGCGTGTGGGTTCGCGCTCATGCGCCGCGCCCCCCGTGGAGGGAGCTCGGCGAGCTCCGGCTCGAGGCGGCCCGTCGCGTCGAAGAGCTCCTCGGGGCGATAGCTCTGCATCCAGTGCTCGAGGATGCGGATGTGCTCGGGCTTGTCCATGTCGCCCATGGGCACCTGGTGACTGCGCCAGTATCCCTCGCATAGCTTGCCGTCGATCTCACGCGGACACGTCCACCCCTTCGGCGTACGAAGGACGATCATGGGCCAGGTGGGGCGCTCGGTGTGCCCGCGCTCACGCGCTACCTCTCTGATCCGGTGGATGTCCGCGACGACGCTCTCCAGCGTCTCGGCCATCAGCCGGTGCATCGCTTTGGGCTCGTGCCCCTCGACGAAATACGGACGATAACCGTACCCCTCGAAGAGCTTCTGTAGCTCCTCCTTCGGGATGCGCGCGAGGTAGCAGGGGTTCGCGATCTTGTAGCCGTTCAGGTGCAAGATGGGCAGGACGCACCCGTCGCGAGCCGGGTTCAAAAACTTGTTGCCGTGCCAGCCCGTCGCGAGAGGCCCGGTCTCGGCCTCGCCGTCGCCGACGACGCACGCGACGATCAGATCTGGATTGTCGAACGCGGCCCCGAACGCGTGAGACAGGGAGTAGCCGAGCTCGCCTCCCTCGTGGATCGATCCCGGAGTCTCGGGCGCGACGTGGCTCGGGATGCCGCCGGGAAAGCTGAACTGCTTGAAGAGACGTCGCATCCCATCTTCGTCCTCCGTGATGTTCGGATACACCTCACTGTAGGTGCCCTCGAGGTACGCGTTCGCGACGAGTGCCGGGCCTCCGTGCCCTGGGCCCGTCACGAAGATCATGTCGAGGTCGTGCTTCTCGATGACGCGGTTCAGGTGCACGTAGACGAAGTTCAACCCGGGCGTCGTGCCCCAGTGCCCGAGCAAGCGGGGCTTGATGTGCTCACGCGAAAGCGGCTTCCGGAGCAGCGGATTATCGAGGAGGTAGATCTGCCCGACGGAGAGGTAGTTGGCGGCCCGCCAATATGCGTCGATCTTCGCGAGCTCGGTCTCCGGGAGGGAACGGGAGCCTTGCCCCACGAAGGAAGGCTCTCTCGAAATCTTCTGGACGGTGCTTGTCGTCATGGATCCTCTGGGTTGGAGTGAGCGCTGCTATGCGTCGTGCAAGGCGCGTGCCCTCGAGAGACCGCGCGTTCGCGGCTCTTGCAGGTCGGTCGTCCGCCAGCGGACTCGTCCTCGCACGAACCAAAACGGGCATGGGAGATGCTTCGACGATGACCCATGCAAGCTCAAACAACGACCCCATCCGACCAGTCGCCGCGCATGCCCGCTGCCGCGGCTTACGTGCAACCTCTCATCGAGGACCACGCGCTCATCGGCGATCTGAACACCGCCGCGCTGGTCACTCGCGACGGCACGATCGATTTCATGTGTCTGCCGGACTTCGATTCCGACGCCTGTTTCACCGCGCTCCTCGGTACGCGCGAAAACGGTTACTGGAGGATCGCACCCACGTCGCCCGTGCGGAGGTCGCGCCGCCGCTATCGAGACGACACGCTCGTCCTCGAGAGCGAGTTCGACACGGACGACGGCACCCTCCGGATCACGGATTTCATGCCGATCCGCGAGGCGGGATCGCCGCCGCGCGTCGTCCGTATCGTCGAGTGCACACGGGGCCAGGTGACGGTGAGGAGCGACCTCGTACCCCGCTTCGCGAACGGCATGACGGTGCCGATGATCGGGCCGAGAGACGGCTCGGCGGCGGCGGTTGCCGGCCCCGACGCGCTCTACCTGCGGGTCGCCGGAGAACGAGCCCCGGCCTTCTCGCAGGAACTCGTCGTCAAGGCCGGCCAGAGCATTCCATTCGTGCTCACCTGGGCGAGGCCGTATGACCCGATCCCGAAGCGCCTGGACGCATCTTCGGCCCTCGGCGAGACGCAGGCTTACTGGGAAGACTGGGTTTCGAAGCTCGCGGCGCCCGCGAACTACCGTGACGCGGTGGTGCGCTCCCTCATCACGCTCAAGGCGTGCACTTTCGCCCCGTCGGGTGCGATCGTCGCCGCACCCACGTTCGGACTACCGGAAACCCTCGGCGGCGAGAGAAACTGGGACTACCGCTTCTGCTGGATCCGCGACGCGTCCCTCACGCTACGCGCCTTCATCAGGGCTGGCGCCAGGAAGGAGGCAGAACATTTCTACGACTGGCTGGTCGACGCGATCGCGGGCGCTCCGAGTCAGATGCAGATCATGTACGGCATCCGCGGCGAGCGCCGCCTGACGGAGGTGGAGCTCGGCTGGCTCACCGGATACCAGGGAGCGCGCCCGGTGCGGATCGGCAACGCGGCGTACGATCAGTTCCAGCTCGACGTGTACGGGGAGTTCGCGGCGGTACTGTACGACGGGACGCAGTTCTTCGGCGAGCTCGCACCGCGCGTCCGCAACGCGCTCAAGGTCGTCGCCATGGAGGTGGCGCGCGTATGGAAGACGAACGATCGCGGCATCTGGGAGGTCCGAGGACCCGAGCGCGCGTTCACCGCGTCGAAGGTTGCCGCGTGGGTGGCCGTGGATGTCTGGATCAAGGTCATCGAGCAGCACCACCTCGATGAAAAGGTCGAGTCCTGGAAGGCGCTGCGGCAGGAGATCTTCGACGAGGTCTGCAAGTTCGGATACGACGCGGAGGGCCGGACATTCACGCAGTACTACGGCGGCAAGGGCCTCGACGCGAGCTTGCTCGTGATCCCGCTCGCGGGGTTCCTGCCGGCAAACGACCCGCGCGTCGTGGGCACGGTCGCGGCAATCGAACGCGAGCTCATGCCGAAGGGGCTCGTCCTCCGCTATAGAACGGAGGACACCGTCGACGGTCTCCTGGGCGAGGAGGGCACGTTCCTTCCGTGCTCCTTCTGGCTCGCGAACACGTATCAGCTCATGGGGCGCACCGAGGACGCGCGGCGGCTATTCGAAAAGCTCGTCGCCCTCTCGAACGACCTCGGTCTGCTCGCCGAGGAGTACCTCCCCGACGAGCACCGCCAGGTCGGCAACTTTCCGCAGGCGTTCAGCCACCTCGCCCTGGTGCAGAGCGCCTTCCAGATCGGTGGCACCTGAGAGAGCGTGCCGTCCTCCGTTTCAGGACGCGACGGACGAGACGATTCACGGGACCGCGTGCGAGCAAGTACGGGACGAAGGCCAGGACGCCCGCGACGACGAGCGTCTGCAGCGGGCGGAGGCCCCTGAGCTCGATGATCTGGTAAGCGACGTCCATGATCACGGCGAGAGCGAAGACGCGGGAGACCGCGTGCCACCCGTCGCGAAACAGGGCCCGCCGCTCCGTCGCACCCTTCGCCCTGAAGAGCGCCCAAAAATACGCGGGCTTCCCCTCGTGTGCGTCGCGGACCCCGTCTCGCATGGCAAGGCACGTTGCCACGAAGGGCTGCAGGTAGAACCGGAACGCCAGAGGGCCCGTGGGCCTCGCCGCGATCTCCCGCCACAGTCGGTCGACTACGTCCATCACGTGCCGTGTCCCCCCTTCACGTACGCCTCGAGCACCTCGTCGGTCATCCGGAACTTGCTGTTCGGGTAGGGCTCGAAGGCATCCGGAGCGGGCTCGCGCGGCTGGGTCACGGTCAGCTCTCATGCAGCCGTCGCGCCACGTTGCCGTGCTTCGACCGGCAGCGATTCCGGCCGGACCGGTCGAAGGCCGGTGCCGGTACGCAACCTGCACGCTGGCCCGACATGCCCATGCCAGACGATTCGATCGCCGAGCGTCTGCCCCCTTTCGTCATCGCGGCCATCCTGGCGGTCTCTCTGATCGTCGTGCTCTTTCTGTCCGCAGCTACCGGTCGGCGTGCCGCCTTGAAAGGGGGCACGCCTAGACTCGGATCCCTCGAGACCATGGCGTCGGGCCTCCTGGGTCTCCTCCTCGCATTCAATTTCAGTGTCGCCCAGAGCCGCTTCGACGCGCGGCAGGAGTTGATCGTTCGGGAGGCGGACGCGATCGGCACGGCGTATCTCCGCTGCTCGGTTCTTGCCGAGGAAGACCGCGCTGAATGCCGCGACGGACTGCACCACTACGCCCAGCTACGCATCACCGCCTACGAGGCGTATGGTCGGTCGGGAGATCATGCGGAGTTCCGGAGTGCTCTTGCCGGAGGAGAGCGCATCCAGACCGAGCTGTGGACGCTCGCTTCCCGTACCACGCGCGCAGCCCCCACCGCGGCGAATGCCATTTTCATGATGGCGCTGAACGACGTCATCGATCGCGACTCGGACCGTCGAGCAGCGGTCCGGATCCAGGTACCCACCGCGGTCAGCCTTGCGCTCGTATTTTCGTGTCTCGCGTGGGCCGTCTTGCTCGGGCGCGCCTCGGGCGCCGAGGGGGCTCGCGCCCCGGCGGCGTGGGTCGTCGTGGCGCTCCTCATCAGCGTCGTCTTCGGAGTCGCGCTGGACCTCGATCGGCCCCGCACGGGCTTCGTCACGACGCGGGCGGCGGAGCAGTCCATGAATGCCGTCCTCCGAGCGACGTCCGGCGCGCACGATTGACGTTCGACGGCGGGACGGCGCTCTTCAGTGCAAAAACGGCAGATTCGTCTGGCATCCGTACGAGACGTGCACCTCTGCCTGCGACCCCGCCGCGCTCACGACGTCGCAGCTCGCTTTGCACAGCAAGATCTTCGTGGGGGCTTTCGGGTCGTCGTAGTACCAGCCGCCGAGCGCGCGGCTCAGGCCGTCTCGCGGAGCTCGATGACGTTTCGATCCGGATCGCGAATGAAGAGGGACCGCTTGTCCCCAAGCTTGACGGGGCCCCCGGTGATCGGAATGCCGAGCCGGCCGAGCTCGACGACGGTTCCCTCCATCGACGCGACGCCGAGTGCCACGTGCGTGTAGCCCGTGTGCTTCTCCGGAACGTCCATCAGGACGTTGGTGGGTGAAGGGCTCTGCTTCGCATTGACGATGAGGTTGATCTCGACGCCCTGCGCGTTCCTCATCACCACCACCGGCTCGGGGCCCCCGCGGAACGTCGCCTCGAACCCGAAGAGCGCGTAGAAGGCCTCCGAGCGCGGCGCGTCCGTCACTCTGATCCCGATGTGCTCGACCCGGTGAATGGTGATCATCGAAAAAGCATAGAATCGATGACGGGCGCTCGCCAGGGAAGGCAAGGATGCCGGCGCGCACTACAGCCCCGAGTGTGTCGTCCAACAATCGACGCCAGGAGCGGGCGCCGCATGCACGCGAACCGGAGTCTCCGCGGCGATATGCAGCGAGCTCGGTGCCGGCGCCGGCACGCTCCGTGGACCGACGCCGTACGGAACCGGTTTCACTCATCCCGGTGTGGCCTTCACCCGAGGCCGTCCGCGGCGCCCCGCACCCCGAGCGCGCGCGACACGAACAGTGCCGTCACCACGAGCAGCGCCGCGGTACCAGCGTAAGGAAGAATGCTGGACATGGACAGGAAGGAGACTCCGAGGATGGGGCCGAGGACTCCTCCGGCGTCGCCGAACAGCTGGAGACAACCGATCGCTCGACCGCGCTCTTCGAGAGGGACGACGTCCCCGAGTGTGGCGAGGAGCGGCGTGGTGACGGCACCGGTCCCCAATCCGACGAGGGCGAGGCCGATGAGCAGCACGAGTGAACTGTGCGCGAAACCGAAGGCCAGGACCCCCGGCACGAGGGCTCCGATGCCGAGCATCATGATGCGGAGCCGATGACCCGGATGGTCCGATAACCGTCCGGCAAGCGGGCCCGCGATGGTCATGAAGACGACCAGGACGGCCATGAACGCGCCCGCGGCCGTCTGCTCGGACATCGAGAAGAGGGTCAGGCGGCGCGCGTGAATGATGAGAGCAAGGGTAGCGAGCACGACGCCGAGGGCGCTGAACGAGGTGGCGGCGTTGAGCGCCGCGAGGGCCTGAACCGGACGGTGACGGAGGCTCGAAAAGATCTGCCGGAAAGATGGCGCCCGGTCGACATGGGCCGCACGCAGATCCGGCGCGCGCACGAGAGCCACGAACGCGGCGAGGAACAGCGCGACGAGGGCGCTCCCGAACGCCGCGGCGGGCCCGCGCCAGCCGGCAATCAGGCCGCCGAGAGCGAGCCCGAGGGGCACGCCGGCCGCCATGGCGGAGTTCGTGATGCCCGCCGCGAGACCGCGGTGGTTGCGCCCTCCGGCGTGCAAGGCGAGCGCCCCTGCCGCAATCAAGACACACGATGAGCTCGGTCCATGCAGAAGCCGTCCGATCAGGAAGAACGCGCCCGGGTGACCGCTCAGGACTCCCGCGAGGTAGCAGCCGAGCACGAGTGTCTGGGAGAGCAACCCGAACACCAGCAATCGCTTGCCGCCGAGGCGATCGACGGCGGCGCCCGCGAACGGATTGACGATCACGCGCCCGAACCGATTCGCGGCGAGGATGACGCCGATGAACGGCAGCGACAGTCCCGCCTTGACACCCACGATCGGCAAGATCGGAAAGACGATGCCGCCGCTCACACCGGCGAAGAGCACGCCAGGAGCAATGGCCAACGCGGCCACCCGAGCGGCTTCTCGTTCCGCAACGAGCTCCTCGGAGGAGAGCTGAGGTTCTGATGAACTCATCGTCGAAAGGACCATTCGGTTGAGCGGTATGACGTGGCGCGCGCTCACGAAGTCTCGCACGGACCCCAAGTTGCCCGCTGCGCAACTTGCACGCTCAGGGACGAAGCGTCGGAGCGCCGTGGGGCTTGAACGCGGGCCGCGAAGACCTCAGCTCGCCGTCGGATCGTCCAGGTGCCCGAGAAACAGGATGGCACCGGTGGGCACGTCGATCTGGAGGATGTCCGCGATGTAGAGATGTTCACCGTCGGGTGGATCCGGGCACATCGGGCTGAAGTCGGCGGCGGCTCCGTCGAAAGCGCCCGGCATGCCCATCGCTTTCAGAGAATGACGGTCCGCTGCGCGCCGCTTCTCGCCCGGTCAGGCGCGTTCGAGTCGTCGATACACGAGCGCGCCCGGCGCGAGGGCTTCTTCTTCCGCGCGCTCGCGGGCACGCCGGACGATGGAATGGAGCGGGGCGAGATCGCACGCGGGATCGGCCGCGCGCGCGTCGCCCGTGAGGTGATGGGCCTGACATCGGCATCCGCCGAAGTCCGACTCGCGATGCTCGCAGGTCCGGCAGGGCTCAAGCATGAACGCGGTGCCGCGGAAGCGTTCGAACGCGGGAGAACTCGTCCAGGCTTCGGCGAGGGTACGCTCCCCTACCCTGTCGAAGTCGAGGCCGGGAATGGTGTGCGCGGCATGACACGGGAGGATCGAGCCGTCGGGGCTGACGACGAGGTAGCGCCGCGCCCAGCCGTCCATGCACGCGCGCGGACGATCGGCGTGATAGTCGGGGAGCACGAAATCGATTTCCATCGTTCCCGCGAGACGCTCGCGCGCGAGCACGACGATGCGCCGTGCTTCGTCGAGCTGGGCACGCCTCGGGAGCAGGTGCGCGCGGTTCAGGAGGGCCCATCCGAGGTATTGCGCGTTGGCAAGCTCGAGCCGATCGGCGCCGAGCTCTTCGGCGAGGGCGATGATGGCCTCGACGTCGTCGAGGTTGCCGCGATGCACGACGACGTTGACGGTGAGCGGGTAGCCGAGCTCCTTGGCCCATTTCGCAACGGCGTGTTTGCGCGGGAGCCCGGCGTGGCTCGCCCACCTCTCGGTCGCGTCGGACGCGCTCCCCTGAAACGAGAGCTGGACGTGATCGAGCCCGGCGTCGCGCAGCTCTTCGAGGCGACGTCGCTCGAGCGGGATGCCGCTCGTGATGAGGTTCGTATAGAGGCCGCACTCGCGCGCCGTCCGGACGAGGGCCGCGAGGTCGCCGCGGACGAGCGGTTCGCCGCCGGTGAAGTGGACCTGCAGCACGCCGAGCGCTGCGGCTTCCCCGAGAACGCGCTGCCAGACTTCGGTATCGAGCTCGGCGCGGTGCCTCGCGGCGTGGAGCGGGTTCGAGCAGTACACGCAGGCGAGCGGACAGCGATACGTGAGCTCGGCGACGAGGGTGTAGGGGGCATCCATGCGCGTCACCGCCAGACGAGGAGGCCGCGTCGCATGAGCTCGGCGAAGAAGGGGAGCGCGTCGTCAATCGCTTCGGCGAAGGAGGCGCCTCGTTCGGCGGCCACGGCGCGGATCACTTCTTCGAGCGTGAGCTCGCCCCGGCATCGAAGCAGAAGGTCGGCCGCGCTGCCGTGGAGGGCGAGCGCGCGCTCCGGGAACACGAGGAAGTGCGCGTTCCTCAGGGCGTCGAAGCGCAGTCGGGCCTTGGGCGCGAGCGACGGCCGCTCGTGAAGCTTGGCGGATACGGTCCCCACCGAGACGACCCGCGCCGGCCGCGTGCCCCCCGAATCAGTCACCCGCCTCGTCCTGTCGTCGACCAGGCGACGCAGTCGAGCAGGTGCCACAGGATCTCCGTCTTTCGAACGAGGGCGCGGACCGAGAGTTCCTGGGCTTCGTACGTCGTCGCGTGCGAGAGGACGTACGCCATCGCTTCCTCGGAGTCGCGCCGCGCCCGAGGGACGCGACTCCGGAAGTACTCGAGGGCCTTCCAATCGACGAACGGATAATGGCGTTCGAACGCGACGATCCGCGCCGACATGAGATCCGGCGCGAACAGCTCGGTCAAGGACGACGCGACCGCTTCGAGCAAGGTAGAGCTCCGGACGAACTCGACGTAAGCGTCGCACGCGAAGCGCACGCCGGGCAGGACGCCGCGCAGACTCGTGAGCTCGTCACGCGGGACGCCGATGGCTTCGCCGAGACGATGCCAGAGCTCGAGTCCACCGTTCGCGTCGTCGGTCCCGTCGTGGTCGACGATGCGGTGGAGCCAGGCCCGACGGAACGCGCTGTCCTCGGACTTGGAGAGGATGAGCGCGTCCTTGATGGGGATCCGCGTCTGATAATAGTAGCGGTTCATCACCCAGACCGAGAGCTCGCGGGCGGTCAGGTGCCCCTCGTGCATCTTCAGGTGGAACGGGTGTCGGTCGTGATAGCGCGACGTGCCCTCGTCGCGCATCCACTCGAAGAAGGCGTCGCGGGAGAGTGGCGGCTTTCCGGTCATGCCGCGGGAGGCGAGACGACCGTGCTTCCCGCTTCACCGAGTGATGGGTGCGCGGGCGCGGGCTCCGGCTTCGCTTCGGTCGGGCGATCTGCGTCCCAATCCGGCTGATAAGAACCGATCTCGGCGTTCATCGCGATCTCGCGAAAGCTCGGCTTCGTCCAGGTCTTCATGGGGTGCGCCTCCGGCGTGGGGACCAGGGCAAGGCTAGCAGCTTTGACCGGCGATGATAACGTCGCCCGAGCCGTGCTTCGATTACGTATCCTCGGGGCTGCAGCAGGTGGCGGGTTTCCGCAATGGAACTGCGGCTGTTCGAACTGCGCGCGCGTCCGCGCGGGAGAAACGGCTCTCGAACCTCGGACGCAAGATTCCGTGGCGGTGACGACCGACGGCGACTCGTGGGTGCTCCTGAACGCGTCGCCCGACGTGCTTCGTCAGATCCAGGCCAATCCCATGCTCTGGCCACGGTCGCGGCGCGACTCGCCCATCCGGGCGATCGTGTTGACGAACGGCGACGTCGATCACGTGCTCGGGCTCTTCGCGCTTCGCGAGTCCCAGCCACTCGCCGTATATGCGACGGCACGCGTCATCGCGGGGCTCGAGCAGAATGTGTTGCTGCGGACGCTTCGCCGATTTCCCGGTCACGTGGAGTTTCGAGCGCTCGCACCCGGACAGCCCGTGAACGTCGCGGGCGTCGATGGGTCGCCGACCGGTGTCGTGGTCGAGGCATTCTCCGCAGCGGGCAAGCCGCCCATTCACCTTGCGACCGCGTTCGAGCCGCACGCGGAAGACAACGTCGGACTGTTGCTCGGCCAAGAGGCGCGAGGGCGTGCGGCATACGTGACGGCAGCTCGTTCCGCGGACTCGATCGCGCGCGACGTCGCGGGCTCGCGCGTCCTGCTCTTCGACGGCACTTTCTTTGCGGACGACGAGCTCCCACGGCTCGGACTCGGAGCGGCCCGCGCCCACGACATGGCTCACGTGCCGATCGGCGGCGACGACGGGAGCCTACGTTTGCTCCGCGAGCTCGACGTGGGCCGCCGCGTCTACACGCACATCAACAACACGAATCCCATCCTCGATCGGGACGCGCCCGAGCGACGCGCCGTGGAAGCGGGCGGCTGGCAGGTCGCGCGCGACGGGATGGACATCGAGGTCTAGCTAGGGCCCGAGCGCGACGCCCCACGGTAGCCCGCCGATATGAACGCGCTTGTCGACGTTGCCCGTCGCGATGTTCACGAGGGAGAGATCGTTCGACGTGCCGTTGGCGGTGTAGAGGTGAGTGCCGTCGTGACTGAGCGCGATGCCCCACGGACGGTTGCCGACGCCGTCGATGGAGCGCACTTGCTTGCGTGTCGCGACGTCGATGACGGCGACGGAGCCGCCCCGACCGGTCGATACGTAGAGCTGCTTTTCGTCGCGAGACAGCACGGCGCCCATGGGTTTGGGCCCGGCCGGCGTCGGCGAGTTCTCGTGGACGGGGATCGTGGCGAGCACGGAGAATCGCTGAGGATCGATCACGGTGACGACTCTGCCGTCTTCGGCGGTGGCAAAGCCGAGCCGGCCGTCCTTCGTGAAGAGGATGAAGCGCGGGCGTGCGCCGGTCGGAATGTGCGCGAGGACGCCGAACGTGTTCGTGTCGATCGCCGTGACTTCGTTGTCGTGCTCCGACGTGACGAAGACGACCTTGCCGTCCGGACGCACCGTCACGCCCTCGGGCTCGGTGCCCACGGCGACCTTCCCCTCGATCCTGCCGGACGGGACGTCGACGACGGTCATCTGCGCAGTCTCCTCGTTCGAGACGTAGAGGGTCTCGTCGTCCGCCGATAGATCGAAGGTCTCCGGATCCTGTCCACTGTTCAGCGTGCGGACGAGCCGGTTCGTCCCGAGATCGACGACGCCGATTCCGTCGGCGCCGCGATCGGCGGGAGGGAGCGACCTGGGATCGACACCGGGAGGCGTCCGCGGCGAGCCGGACAGCGCCACGAAGAGCCGCGCGCCGTCGTGCGACACCTTGACGCCGCGCGGGCGCTTGCCGACCGGAATGCGCGCCGTCACGCGGGCGTGGTCCGTATCGACCACGACGACATAGCCACCCGCTTCGTCGCTGACGTACGCCCTGCCACGTGACGGCGCTCGGTGCCTCGAGCAGGCGCACACGACGAATGCGAGCGCCGATAACGCGGCGCGACGCCGTTCCCAGGCGACGGCGCGCATCCCCTCAGATCCCGCCGTCCGCCTTCGGGCAGGTCCCGAACGAGTCGATCCATTGCGCAACGAGCGCCGTCGCCTGGGTGTCGACCTCGAAGCTCCCGGCGGGCGGCATGCGCCCCACGTCTTCGAGCTCGCCGGGATCCGAGGCGGGCACCGGAGTGTTCATGCGAATCCACATCGCAGACTTGGCGTGATCGCCGGGCTCGAAATCATCGAGCTGGGTCGTCGTCATCCCGGGGATGCCGTTCTGCTCGGGGAGACCGCAGATCCCGGTCGCGGCGAGCGACGCGCCGTAGCGCAGATCGAATCCCTGGTCGTTGACGTCGGGCCGATGGCAGAAGCCACAGTTTGCGCTCAGGTACGATCGGGCGCGCTCATCGACGCTCGCGCCCGGTGGCGGTCCGGTCAGGCCAAGCGCGGCGTTCGCGTACGGTTCGACGAGCGCGGTGGCGTACGGCTTCGCCGGCGCAGTCCCGAACAGACCCGCGGAGGCAAACGTGGCGATCTGGTTCGCGCTCCCCACGACGCGGTTCATCTGATCCGTCTCGGGCCCGATCGGTCCGACCGCCGCGCTGTGGCACCCGATGCAGTCGATGAAGCTCGGATAATTCCAGGTCACGGTCCGCTTGCCGGTGTCGAACGCGACCGCGGTCCGCGCGTCGGGGACGACGGTCGCTTCCGTTTGCTGCTCGTTCCATGCGTAGTTGTACCCGACCCAGTCGGTCCCATTGGCGATGAGCGCGGACGTCGCCGCATCGACGTGCATGAAAAGTCGTGTCTCGACGAACTTGCCGTCGAACATGAAATTCTTGATGAGGACGGTTCCGACGGGGAACTGCCACTTGCCGGTGACCGGGTCGACGTCGATCTTGCCGCCCGCGGGCAGCACGAACGCCCGTGTCTTGGCCGCATCATCGGACCAGAGCGGGCTATTGACCTCGTAAGGGACGGCGCGGCTGGTGAATGCGGTCGGATTCTGGGGCTCCATGCACCCGGTGAGCGACAGGCGACAGAGGGGCAGCGCCGCCATTTCGGGCGCGGTGCAGTCTTCCGCCGACGAAGGCGTGATGCACGTCGGCGAAGAGCCCGCGTCCGAGCTCGGGACGGCGCCGTCGGACCCAGGCTTCTCCGGGCCGGAATCCGTCACCGGGGCAGCGGCTCGATCGTCGGACGCGTCCGCGACGATGCCGTGATGCGGGTGGCTCGCGTTCGAACAACCGGCGCCGAGGGCGGCAAAGTAGAAGACGAGCCGCAGTCCGATGCGCGGGCTACGTGCCATGCGGCGACCAGGAGCACAGATGTCCGAGCGCGCTGACCACGATGCGGTTCTTGGTGGCGATCGGGAAGCTCAGGCTCGGGACGCCGTCGCAGGTGGCCCCGGTCGTGACGAAGACCACTTTCCCGGTGTCGCCGTCGACGGCCTCGAGCTGCGAGCCGTTGATGAACCAGACGAGGGCGTTGTCGCTGACACCATCGGTCGTCGTCGAGATCGGCGGATAATTCCGGTGACCGCCGCCGCTACCGGCGGCGCACCAGACCTCAGTCGCGATGGGCGTCTGTCCGGGCTGGATCCAGGTCGAGATGATCGCTTCCTGCGTGCCCGGTCCCTTGCCCGGGCAATTCGCCGGGTCAGTGCCCACGTTGATCGCCGCGTGGAGGCCGGAGGCAGACGTGTACACCGTCGGCGCCGTGTAAACCGATTCCGCGGTCGTGCTCGCTACGACGAGCTCGGCGAGCGCTCCGCCGGGTTTGGGATAGATCCCGCCGCTGAGGTTCGTGCCATCCAGGAAGAAGAGGCGCCCCGCCTTCGCCGGTGCGACGACGAGGCTCGGCGGATTCGAGCCGGGTGGCAGGGGCACGTACGCGGGAGTCGACGCGCCGAAGTCGAGATCGCCAGCCGGCCTGTCCCAGCTCTGCCACTCGGTCGGTACGAAGACACTGGCCGCGTTGCGAGTGAACTGCGCGAGCCCCGACAGACGCATCACTTCTTCGGAATCCGAGACATTGCGCGCGAGGGCCGTGGTGTCGCCCGTCACGCCGAAGACGTAATTGCAGTCGGACGCGAGCCCTCCGGAGCCCCAGATCCCGGAACGGGCGCTCTGCGTCGTCCACCCGGCGACGCGCGAGGGGTTCGTCGTGTCAACCGCGATGATCCAGCCGCGATACGTACCGCCGTCGCCATACTGACCTCCGAACGGGATGTAGAGGATGCCGTTCAGGAGAAGGGACGCGCCGTGCTGGTTCTGGTCCGACGAATTGAAGGATTGCGTGCCGGAACTCACCGTCGTCTTCGACAGCGTCACAGGCCAGCCCCCGGTGGTCACTTCCGCGCCATTGTCGACGGACAGCGCGTGTACGACGTGTGGATTGCCTCCCGTGACGACGAACAGCCGCCGCGTCCCGGAGTCGATGACCGGCGTGCCCCGGATCCCGTCGCCGCCGGTCGCGACCTGCGCGGTCCACACCGCGAGCCCCGTCGTTTCATCGAAGGCCACGACGTTCGGATTCGAGCCGAGCGCGGGGAACGCGAAGAAGAGCCCGCTCCCCGCGGCGCGCGCCGTGGCGGCGCAGCCGGTCGCGCCGGACGGGCAACCCGCCGTCGATGGACCTTCTTCCAGGTACAACACAGAGGCCGTTCCCTGGTTGTCCATGCTGCCGTTCGCGGGGAATGTCGCGTTGTCGTCGAAGGTGCTGTCCGGCGCCATCGTCTTCGCCGCCGCCACCGTGAGATCCGGCGCGTCGAACGTCGCGCGTCGATAGAGATCGTGGCCGCGCTGGAGCACCGAGAACGAAGCGGCGTCCGTCGCCGGGCATTCGGGGATCGTTCCGGCGCCGCCGCTGCTGGCGCCACCGCTGCTCGCGCCACCGTTGCTCGCGCCGCCGTTGCTCGCGCCGCCGCCGCCGCCGCCGACGCCCGCGGCTGCGCCACCCTCTTCGTTGCCGCCGTCGACCCCCTTTCCCGCGCCGGCAGTTCCGCCGTTCGTGCTCTCACCGCCGGTTCCACCGTGCCCACCGGAGCCACAGGCGATGAGCAACGCCGCACCGAGCCAGAACACGCCGAGCGACGGCGGCGCGCGCCCGTCGCTGCGAGACCATCCGCCTTTCGTCACCCAGCCGCGCCGCGCCATGGAACGTGGCGAGAGTATCATACCCTCCTCGCACGGGAACGCACGACGACAATCTGCGCGCGTGTAGGTCTCTCCGGACGCCGCCGTGTGTCAGTGACGCTCGCGCGACCGGTCCTTGTCGGATGCCGGCGACGGTGGATAACATGATGCTGTCGCTCGTTGGCGCTTCTCAGTTTCACCTGAAAGGACCATCCACGATGTCGAACATGTGGGCGCACCGGTTCGGTCTCATGGGCAAGGCCGCGATCGCGCTCCTCTGGCTCACCGGCTGCGGTAATTCGCAATCCGTCAGCGGCGGCGAAAACCAGGGCCACCCCGATGGTGGCGCCGCGTGCAACCCGAGCTGCGGCGAAAACGCGACCTGTGTGAGCAACGCCTGCGTCTGCTCCGCCGGCTACACGGGCGACGGGGTGACCTGCACCGGGGCCGCATGCCCGGCTCTCGCCGTGACGAATGGCACTGTCAGCCTCGCGGGTAGCGGCACTTACGGCGACATCGCAACGTACTCGTGCAACAGCGGCTTCACGCTGAGTGGGAGCAGCACCCGCTCGTGTCAGGCGGACACGACGTGGAGCGGCACTGCTCCCACCTGCAACGCGAGCTCGGGGCCGTGTTCGACCGCACCGTGCGTCCACGGCACATGCACCGAGTCCGGCACGACGTACTCGTGTGCCTGTGACGCCGGCTTTGCCGGCACCAATTGCGACCAGGGCGACCGCGACGGCCAGGCGGTGGCGTGCTCGGATCCGGTGACTCTGGCGAACGGCACGATCGCTCCTGCAAGCGTGGCGCCGAACGAGAGCCTGACGTACGCGTGCAACGCGGGCTTCACGCTGAACGGTTCCGCGACGCGCACCTGCAACGCGGACGGAACGCTCACGGGCACTGCGCCCACCTGCACCGCCGTGTCGTGCAGCGCGACCGCACCGACGAATGGCAGCGTCGACGCGACGACCACGACGTACGGCCTGACCGTCACGTATTCCTGTGACGCGGGCTATACACTTTCGGGCACCGCAACGCGCACTTGCAACGCGGACGGGACCCTGTCCGACGTCGCGCCGACCTGCATGCCGGTAACGTGCGCGGGTGTGGTGGCACCGGCGAACGGCGCGCTGTCTGCCACGTCCGCAACGCTCGGCAATGCGGTGACCTACACCTGCACCGCGGGCTACACGCTCGCCGGCAACGCTTCGCGGACATGTCAGGCGGTCGGCACGTTCAGCGGTTCGGATCCGACGTGCGATCCGGTCGACTGCGGCGCGCTGACGGCCCCGGCTCACGGCGCCGTGGTTGCGGCGACGACGACGTTCGGCGCGACCGCGACGTACTCGTGCAACGCGAATTATGCGCTCGCTGGCGCCTCGACGCGCATGTGCCAGGCGGATACGGCTTGGTCCGGCGCCGCGCCGACGTGTGATCTGGTGACGACGGGATGCACGTCGGACCCGTGCAAGAATGGCGGGACGTGTTCGACGTCGGGGGCGAGCGGATTCACGTGCGCGTGCGCGACGGGCTGGACCGGCAGCGACTGCGGTTCACCCGTGACGTGCTCCGGCGCGACGGCGCCGGCGAACGGCGGCGTGAGCGCAAGCTCGGCGAACTACAACGGTACCGTCACTTACAGCTGCGACCCCGGCTACACGATGACCGGAACCACGACGCGCACCTGTCAGGCGAGCGGTGCATTCACCGGCACGGCTCCGACTTGCAAAGCAGTGGACTGCGGCGCGCTGACGGCGCCGCCCAACGGCGGCGTGACGACCCCGAACGGCACGCTCTTCGGCGCGACCGCGACGTACACGTGCAGCACCGGCTTCGGGCTCAGTGGCACCGCAACTCGGACCTGCCAGGCGGCGGCCTCGTGGAGCGGCGCCGCTCCGACGTGCGTCGCGACGGCTCCGACCTACTGCGACGTCGTGTACGGCATGACGAACGGCGCCACGGATTACGGCACCTTCCACCTCTACAACAACTCCATCATCGCGATCGACAAGCAGCCGACGATTGGACACAACACGCTCCTTCCAGAGTACGGGAACACGCCCACGTACACGACCATGCCGACGCCGTTCACGACGGCGGCATATCCGTCCGGCTGGTTCCGGCTTCGCTACACGGCGAACGCGGCCGGAACGGCGCCCGCCGCGGGCCCGGTCTCCTTCATAGAGATGTATGCGCCCGCGGACGTGTCGGGCCTCGCGCTCGCGCTGGGGTTGACCGTCCGCATCTCCGTGGACGCTTCGGCTGGTCTCCTGCAAACGACGACGACCGGCTGCGCCGGCGGTGCAGCGCGGTGCCTGGCCCTGGACGGCACGGGTTCGCCGCAGTTCCTTTCCGCCGCGAACCGCTGTCAGTCGCTCGCAACCGGTGTGCTCTCGGGCAATACCATCACGTGGGATGCTTGCAGCATCGCCGCGCCCGCGGGCACGACGGGCACGCCCTCCACCGCGCAGCTCACTTTCACGCCAGCGATGTCGGTCGCCAAGGCGGCTCCGGCGGATCCAGGCTGCGCGAGAAACATGACCGTGTGGGGCGGGGTTGCTTGCACGGCGGGAGGTCTCCCCGGCTGCGGGGCTGCGGGCACACTGTCGACGGCGCCCATCGACACGGTGTGGGATGAAAACTTTCCGCCCACGACTCTCTCGTCGACGACGTACTCGACCGCAACGGCGACGATCCCCGAGTTCATCATTCCCGACAGCGACGCGAACACTTACACGGGGGCGCGTGTGACCAACGCCGCCGTCGTCAAGGTCGAGTGCGGCACCGTCGCAAGCGGGAACCTCACGTGCGACGATCAGTGAGCCCAGGGCGACCCTCGGCGCGCGGAGACTCACCTTCGACCGAGGAGTAGTCGGTTCTTCGGCGTGATCGCGTCCGGGATCCGCTGGGTGAACACCTGGTAGCCCGCGGCGCGGAGACGGACGGCGCGGGTGACGTCGATGGCAAGCGTCACGTCGAGCCATCCGTCCATGCCGCCCGTGTCGCACTTGGCGGTCGCGTGGCAGCACGGCAGGACCGCCACGCGCGCGCCCACGGCCATGGCCTTCGTCAAGACTTCGTCGGTGAGTGCGCCGCACGCGTGCGCGGACACGACGACGTCCGACGGCAGGATCTCGACATCCGCGATGGCTCCCTCCACGAGCGTGACGCGGCCCGCGAGCCGCGGCCATTCAGCCGTGATGGCCGCCGCGACTTTCCGGGCGCTGATGGGGATGCGCGTGTCCACGGCGAGCGCGGATTCCGAAGTGGCATCGATGAGCAGCATCAGCTGCGCGAGCAGACCGTGACCACACGCGAGATCGACGACGCGCCCTCCACGAAACCGCCGGCGCGTGCGGCGCGCCACTTCCCAAGCCTCGAAGAGCTCCTTGCGCGGGATGCAACGCGCCGCCGCGAGTGTCCGGGCGACGTGATGAAACAGGCTGGCTTCGGGGAACCGCTCGACGTCCCGAGGGCCGAGCCGCGCGCGGCTCGACGGATCGTAGCTGGGGCCGCGCGTTGCTGCCATCGTCCGTTCCATTATGCTCGCACGTAATGCCTGATCATTCGGACGAGAACGCATCCACGCCCGCGGTCGCTCCGTCGATAGGGCAGATCACACCTCGCACCCTGCACGACTTCCGGCAAGAGCTCACGGTAGGCGAGGACGTCGTCAATCCAGCGACGTGGACGGGCTCCATTCCAGCCGCCTTCGGGATCGCCCCTCGGGTACGGATCGGCGCAAACCGATGGCTCAACCTGCTCTGGCTGCTCCCCATCGGGTTCGTGACCTTGATCGCGACAATCGCCGTGGCGAAAGGGCTCCGCGGGTTGCCGGCCATCCAGCAGTTCATTTTCCGACATCCAGGGGCCGGTTTCGCCACATCCTTCTCCACCGCGATGCCGGCATGGCTGCGAGTTCAGCACTTCCTGAACTTGTTTTTCATGATCTTCATCATCCGCTCCGGCCTGCAGATCCTGGCCGACCATCCCCGGCTCTACTGGACCCGACACTCGACACCCGGACGCGAGTGGTTCCGCATGCAGAAGCAGGTGCCGGACGTCCCGCTCTGGACGGCAAAGCAGGACTCCATCACCTTGCCGAGGCACATCGGTCTGCCGGGCCTCCGCCATTCGATCGGGCTGGCGCGCTGGTGGCACCTCGGCATCGACGTGCTCTGGCTCGCCAACGGGATCGTCCTTTACGTACTGCTGTTTGCGACCGGAGAATGGCACCGTCTCGTCCCGACGAGCTGGCAGGTGTTCCCCGACGCCGCGTCGGTCCTGGTGCAGTACCTCTCTCTGCACTGGCCCACCGACAACGGCTGGGTTTCCTACAACGGACTGCAGAGCATCGCCTACTTCATCACCGTGTTCGTGGCCGCGCCGCTCGCGCTGGTGACCGGACTCGGGATGTCGCCCGCGCTCTCCACTCGGTTCAAGCGCCTGAGCAAGCCACTCAGCATACAGGTAGCGCGCTCGCTGCACTTCCTCGTCCTGTGCTGGTTTCTCTTCTTCATCGTCGTCCACGTCACGTTGGTCTTCACCACGGGCGCGCTTCGAAACCTGAACCATATCTACGCGGGCAGCGACAGCAGCGACTGGGTCGGGCTCGGCCTGTTTGCGGCTTCGATGGCGGTGGTCGCGGTCGCCTGGGTCGCCGCGACCCCCGTGACCTTGCGACATCCGAACTGGGTGCGGCGGATCGGTTTCGCCCTGATCGGTCCGGTGCAGCGCCTGTTCGAGCACGCGGATTCGAGACCCGGTGAATACACCGAGAAAGATATCTCGCCGTACTTCTGGCACAACGGGAAGTATCCCGATTCGGCCGAGTACCGGACCCTCTTCGACGGTCAGTTCGCGAACTATCGGCTCCAAGTCGGCGGGCTCGTCGAGAACCCGGTCGAGCTGAAGATGGACCAACTCCGCGCCCTGCCGCATCATGAACAGATCACCCAGCACTTCTGCATCCAGGGCTGGTCAGGCGTCGCGAAATGGGGCGGCGTCTCGATGCAAACCATCCTCGATCTGGTCAAGCCGAAGCCGGAGGCGAAGTGGGTGGTGTTCTATTCGCTCGGGGACGGCCCCGACCAGGGCCCCTATTACGACGCGCACCCCATCGAGCAGATGAGTTACCGACTGACGATGCTGGCTTACGACATGAACGACCAGCCGCTGACGTACGGGCACGGAGCGCCGATTCGCCTGCGCAACGAGGTTCAGCTCGGCTTCAAGCAGGTGAAATGGATCGCCGGAATCGAGTTCGTCGCCCACTACGCCGGGATCGGCGGTGGGCAGGGCGGATACAACGAAGACCACGAGTTCTTCGGGTATCGACAGTCGATCTGACACAAAACGGAGGCCCCTCTCCGCCACCTTCGATCTTGCCGAGACGCACTCAACCTTCGGCCGAAGCCCCGACGCGCCACAACGACCTGACCTTCTCGTGCGTTTCAGCGCCGGCGTCGATCACCCGCTCGGCGTGCGGATCACAGAGCCGAACGATGCGATCCTGCAGGATGAGCGGCCGAGGGCGTCGCGACGGGTCCTTCGTTCGGTACGCTTCCGGCAACGCCGCGCAGACTTCGCAGATCTGGGCCATAGGATGACCTTTTCCGGCTTCCGCCGAAATGGGCCAAGAAGATTGCGAGCGGCACCTGCACGGCGCGGACCGCCAGGGTAAGCCTCAGGCTCCCTCCGCTTCCACGAGCTCCGAGACGTATGGACGAAAGTTGGCTTTCTCGGTCCCGCAATCTGGACAACGAAAGCTGTCGTCGAGCGCGTCGAAGGGCGTGCGCGCCTGGATTTCCGGCGTGCCCTTGGACTCGTCGTAGACGTAGTAGCAGCCCCGACAGATGAAGGTTCCTCGGCCGGGTCGAGGCGGGGTGGGCGCGGGTAAGTCGCCCGCCGACGCATCGAGATCCGGGACCGTGACTCGATCGCCGACGACGACCTTGCCGCCCGTGCGAGCGACGAGGTAGACCCCGAGATCTTTGTGGCCGAACGTTTTTCGGAGCGAGCCGGGGATGTCCATGTCCCGCTCGGCGGTGATCGGGTTGACGTTGGTGGCCCCGCAGCGCCCGTTGCGACGGTCGACGCGAAAAAGGACGTCGCCGAACAGGATGTCGCTGCCGACCCAATCGAATTCCTCCCAGGGTCGCACTCCATCGATGTAGAAGTTCGCCCGAAAGCGGTATGGGTCGATCTTGCGTCGCCACGCGGCCTCGAGGGTGCGGAGGGTCGCGAGGTTGATGCAGGAAATGACATTGTCCGGCTTGTCCATGAAGTGGCCATTCGGCAGGTGAACGAGCCTCGGCCCGCCGCGGGGTGACGGGATTTGCTCGGCGAAGAACAGCTCGACCGCGTCCCTGCCCTCCCGGCTCTGGAGATCGGCGCTGAGCAGAATCTCGGTGCGAGGGGTGTCACCATTGGACGCGCCGTTGGATCGCGACACGGTGAGCCGCATCGTCCGGGGATCGACGTGCGTTTGAACGCGCGCCAGCTCCTCTTCCAGCATGAGCATCAGGAACAACCCCTTTTTCGCCCACCGGGGAGCGTCCGGGGCCATCGGCACCCCCGGCCGCGTCAGCGCAAACACTCGGTCGAACGGAAACGGTTTCCCCGCTTCGAGAACCACACCCCGCAAGGGCTCCGGGCTCAGACCTTTGATGGGGTAACGGCAAATCCCCCGGACGATGCGCATCGGCGTCGACTCCTCTCTCGTTCTCTTGTTCCGCGCCCGCAGCGAGATCGTGCGGATGGCGGGTTGCTGGCGCAGCAGAAGCGCCCGCCGTTTCGACTTTCTCAGGGGCGCGAGCGGCCGCCTCCGAGGCAAAGGCTCGTCGAGGAGTAGCTCGCGGATGAACTCGTGGTGATCGTCCAGTGTGTCGTCGACGGCATCGGAGAGACGCAAGATGCCCTGCTCGATCTGCTTGGGCGAGAGACCCGCGTAGCCGAGAAGGAGGCTCCGCCGCATCAGCGTCGAGGATGCCTGCTCGCACACGCCGGCCGACCCGAGCGAATACACCCCGACTCGATGACGTCGCGCAAGCTCTTCGAGCCGCGGAGCCTCTGGGACACCGGCGGGAAGTTGCCAGAGCACGTGCAGCCCGCTCGCCTCGCCGCTCGTCTCGACGCGGCCGAAATGACGTCTGAGCGCGTTCAGGAGAGCGTCGCGGCTGTCTCTGTACTGCGCTCGACTTCGCATCAGGTGAGCCGCGTAGCTCCCGCCACGGATGAGCTCCGCGAGCGCCGCCTGATCGAGCCAGGGGCTCCCGCCGTTGACCAGCCTCTTCACGGCGCAGAGCCCGTCGACCAGGCTCGGCGGCGCGACGACGTAGCCGATCCGGAGGCCGGGGCCGAGGGTAGTCGAGAACGTGCCGAGATGGATCGTACAGTCGGGTGCCATGCCCGCCAGAGCCTGCAGCGGCGAGCCGTCGTAATGAAAGTCGCCGTCGTAGTCATCCTCGATCAGGTACGTGCCGTGCCGCCGTGCCCACGCGATGACCTCCCTGCGGCGTGCTGCGGACAGGGCATGGCCGGTCGGGTACTGGTGCGCTGGCGTCAGATACAGGAGCGCCGCGGGTTCGTTCGGGAGGCGGGACGTCATGAGTCCGTCTTCGTCGACGCGAACGCCCAGAAGACGTGCTCCCGTTGCTTCGAAAGCCAGCGACGCGCCCTCATAACACGGGTCTTCCACGACGACCGTGCGGTCCGGCGACAGGAACAGGCGCGCGATCAGGCTGAGCCCTTCCTGAATGCCGAGGACGATCAGGATCTGCTCGGGGTCGGCCACGATGCCGCGGCTCATCGAGACGTGCGCGGCGATCGCGGAGCGGAGTACGTACAGACCGCCGGGCGCTCCATGCTCGGAGAGCCCCGCCGCACCGCGATACGAGAGGCAGCCTTGCAACAAGCGTCGCCAGGTCTTCTGGGGAAAGAGCTCGCGGTTCGGGCGTCCTGGGGCGAAATCGTAGAGCGTACGCTGTCGATCCGCCTCGATGCGCTTCGGCGCGCGGAGGAATGTCGGTGCCGGCATCGACGTCGCGGCGGCGGGTAGGCCCGAAGTCCCCGCCGTGGCAACGACCGCACTATGCCGGGGACCTAGCGTTGCAAAGAACCCCGATGCGGCTCGCGACTCCACCAGGCCCTCGTCCAGCAAGGTTTCGTAGGCGCGCACGACCGTGTTCCGACTCAGGCTGAGCTGCTCCGAGAACTGACGCGAAGAGGGCAGGCGAGCTCCGGGTGGCACCCGACCTTGTCGGATCGCGTCTCGCAGCTCATCGGCGAGCTGCCGGGCGAGCGGTCGAGGCGACGAGCGATCGAGGCCAACCGGAATTCGCATGGGGGTCCTCGAGGGTAAGACCCGCTTCGTTTCGGCTCAGTTGCGGACGCTCACCTTCATCCCCTTGTTCTCCGGCAAGTACGGGCTGTAAGGGTTCGGCACGATCGGCTGGCTGCGGTAGACGACCTGGAACTGGCCGTCCCCGCGAATCTCGCCGATCATGACCGGCTTGGTCAGGTGGTGATTCGCGTTCATCGTGACCGTGTATCCGGTGGGTGACACGACCGTTTGTCCGATCATGGCCTTTCGGACGGCGTCGACGTTGGTTGTCCCGGCCTTCTTCACCGCCTGGGCCCACATGTTGAAGAGGAGATAGGCCGATTCCATCGGGTCGTTCGTCACGGCCTTCGGGTCGTGGATGTAGGCGTGCCAGTGGTCGACGAAGACCTTGTTTTCCGGTGTCTTCAGCGATTCGAAGTAGCTCCAGGCCGCCATGTGCCCGACGAGGGGCTTCGTGTCGATTCCCTTGAGCTCCTCTTCCCCGACCGAGAACGCAATGACTGGAATGTCGGTGGCCTTGACGCCCTGGTTCGCCAGCTCCTTGTAGAAAGGAACATTCGCGTCGCCGTTGATGGTCGAGATCACCACGGTAGGCTTCCCGCTCGCGAATCGCTTGATCGCGCCGACCTCGGTCTGCCAGTCCGAAAAGGCGAACGGCGTGTAGTTCTCCCGGATGTCGGCGTCGGCAACGCCTCTGTATTTCAGATAGGCGCGGATGATCTTGTTGCTCGTACGCGGATAGACGTAGTCCGTCCCTTCGAGCACGAACCGCTTCATCCCGCCACCCCTCTCGCTCATCAACCAGTCGATGGCGGGGATCGCCTTGTTGTCGGGGACCGATCCTCCGTAGAAGATGTTGCGCGAGCTCTCTTCTCCCTCGTACTCGAGCGGATAGAACAGGAGGCCATTCAGCTCCTCGAAAACCGGCAGCACCGACTTTCTCGAAACGGAGGTCCAGCATCCGAAGACGGCGGCCACCTTCTCGCGCTCGAGCAGGTCCCGCGCCTTTTCCGCGAACAGCGGCCAATTCGAAGCGGGGTCGACGACGACGGGCACGATCTGCTTTCCTAGAAGACCTCCCTTCGCGTTGAGGTCGGCCACCTGCATCAACATGAAGTTCTTCAGAATCGTCTCGCTGATCGCCATCGTTCCGGAGAGCGAGTGCAAGATGCCGATCTTGATGGTGCCCTCCGCGCGGGCTACCCCCGTTCCGAAGGGGGAAAGGCCGACCAAAAGTATGGCGGCGAGCCCGGTGAGTGATTGAATCCAAAGACGGCGTGACTTGTTCATCGGTGTTTCCTTTGCGAGTCTTCGACGTACGCTCAGCCGCGATGGCCTCACGCGCCGCTCTCGCGGTTGCTGAGCCCGATGACTCCGATGCTATCGAGCGCGCGCCTGCCTCACCGAGAGCCAACTCGGGAATATTTGTAGGAGCCAGTCACCGCGATCGCGCGACGAGCCGAAAAGAACCGATGTTTCGCGACCGCTTCGGTCTCGATCGGGGTGTCTGTTCCGTCACGGCGGAGCTCGAGGCCGGCTATGTCCAGTTCGAAGCCGTCGAACGCGTACCTAATACGAGGGGCTACCGTCCTCTCGGGAGAAGCCGCAGCAACGGCCGCATGGCAGGCAACAATGGGTCCACCGCTACGACCCGGGTTTCGTCGTGGGGCCCGACGGTGGCGCCACTGGCGCAACCCGCCGTCTGTTGCCGCTGGCGGCAGGGAGGCGTCTGACCCGTTTGACGGAGCCGGGACGCGACGCTATCCGGGTGGACGATGCCGGCTCTAGCCGTGACGACTGCGGATGGCCCCTCGCGCGATACGGGACTGTTTGGCCCGGGGAGCATGACGTGGCGCGTCCACTCGAGTCCCGCGATGCTGGTCGGCGGAATGCGGGCGCTGATCATCCAGTCGCTCCATCCACTGGCGATGGCCGGCGTCGCGCAACACAGCGATTACCGGACGCGAGGAGCGTACCGGCTACGGCGCACGGTGCGCTACGTGCTGACGGTGACGTTCGGGGACACCGCGTCCGCGGAAGCCGCCGGCGCGGTCGTCCGGAAGGTTCATGAGCGCATTCACGGGACGGATCCCGTGACGGGCAGAGCTTACAGCGCGACCGACCCCGAAACCCTGCTCTGGGTCCATTGCGTGGAAGTGCATTCGTTCCTGACGGCGTATCGCGCGTACGCCGGTCCGTTGTCGCCGGAAGAACGCGACCAGTACTTCGCGGAGAGTGCACGCTCGGCCGTCCTGGTCGGCATTCCGCGCGAGCGCGTGCCGCGCAACTCGGCCGAGATGCGCGCGTACTTCGCGCGCGTGAGGCCATCCTTGTGTCTGTCGCAGTCGGCCCTGGACGCGATCCGGTTCATCGTGTGGCCGCCTCTGTCTCGAAAGCGGCTCGCGCTCGCCGCGTGGATGCGCGCAGTGGGCACGGCTGCGGTCGGACTGGTGCCGGCGCACCTCCGCGAGCTCGCCGGACTCACGCGCCCCTGGCTCGTCGACGCCGCGACGTTCGCGAGCGCGCGTGCGGCGACCTTGCCGGTCGCGCTGGCTCTCGGCATCCCGTCCGCAGAACACCGGAACATCGAGCGGCTGAGACGATTCGCGGGGGAACATCCGTTCGCGCAGCACCCCCACCGGGCCCCGTGAGCCGGCGGGGCAACGCCGCGTTTCGCTGCGGGCGGTGCCGTCTGCACGGGAGCCTGTGCATCTGTGCGCTCATCCCGCGACTCGAGACGCGAACGCGGCTCGTGCTCGTCATTCATCGGTTCGAGGATCGGAAACCGACGAACACGGGGCGCCTCGCGACGGAGTGCTTGCCGAACAGCGAAGTCATCATGCGCGGCGTGGAAGCCCGCGCGCGAGAATGCTTCGTGCCTTTGACGGATTCTCTGCCGCTCCTGCTCTTCCCGTTCGGGAACGCGACGCCGATCACGCGGTTTGCAAACACCTCCGAACCGGTGACACTGGTGGTCCCCGACGGCAACTGGCGACAGGCGTCGAAGATCCCGAAGCGTGTGCCCGGCCTGCGGGACGTGCCTTGTGTGTCGCTCCCACCCGGTCCGCCGTCGCTCTACCGCCTCAGGGCCGAAGCGCACGAGACTGGACTGTCGACGCTGGAAGCCATCGCTCGCGCACTCGGTATCCTCGAGGGCGCAGAGGTGCAGCGGGCCCTCGAACACGTGTTCCTGGCCATGGTCGAGCGCACTCTATGGGCGCGCGGCAGTGTCGCGACCGATGCCGTCACGGGAGGCGTTCCCGACGGCGCGCGCCGACACGATCCGAGGAGCGGCCTCGCGCGGGCCTGACGGACCGCGCTCCGGTGACTCGCGGCTTGCCTCCTCGCCGTACGGACCGTAGACGGCAGCGGAGGCCGATGAGCTCCCTCGCCACGTCCGTGCCGCTCGGTCTCCGGGTCCTGCTCGGAGCCATCGCGCTCACGGCATGCGGTCATGCACGCACCCCATCGCCTACGCTAGAGGCGAAGCCGGTAACGATTTCCATCTTCGCGACCAACGACGTGCACGGACAGCTCGACAGGCTGAGGTACCTCGGCGGATTCATCGACAACCTGCGAAAGACGCGCTCGAAAGACGGCGGGGTGCTCCTGGTGGATGCCGGGGACGTGTTTCAGGGAACCCTGGAGTCGAGCCTCGACGAGGGAGCGGCCGCGATCCGCGCCTACGATGCGATGGGCTACGCCGCGATGGCGCTCGGCAATCACGAATTCGACTTCGGACCGGTCGGGCCCGCATCGATCCCCGGTCCGGGGGAGGAGCCGCACGGAGCGCTCGAGAGGCGCATCGAGGAAGCGCACTTTCCCGTCCTCTCGGCGAATCTCGAGGATTCATCCGGCAAGCTGCCACCGTGGAAGAACCTCGCCGCGTCTACCATCGTGACCGTAGCGGGTCTCAGGATCGGCATCATCGGGCTTCTCACCGAGACGGCGCCCCAGGTCATCAAGCGCGCCAACTTCAGCGATCTCCACGTTTCGCCTCTGACGTTCGCCGCGGCTCGCGAGGCGGTGCTGCTCCGGCACGCGGGTGTGGACCTCGTGGTCGTGGTCGCGCACGCGGGCGGCGAGTGCCGGAAGTTCGGCGACCCGAACGACCTCTCGAGCTGCGACCCCGGGAGCGAAATCTTCCGGTTTGCGCGGGCCCTGCCGAAGGGCCTCGTGAACGTCATCGTGGGCGGCCACCGCAACGCGGCCGTCGCCCAGATCGTCGCGGGGATTCCAATCGTCCACGCCGCGTCGAACCTGCTCGGCTTCTCGCGAGTCGACGTGTCGTTCGACGCGAAGACACGTCGCGTGATCCGCTTCGACGTGAAGGCACCGCACCCCGTCTGCACCGTCCCGGTCGAAGCCGGCTGCGCGCCGGGGGACTACGAGGGAGGGCCCGTGACCCCGGACGCGGCCGTCGGCGCAGCCGTCGCACCGGCGCTCGACGCCGCGCGCGCTCTCAAGGAACGGAAGCTCGGCGTCAGGGTCCTCGCTCCGCTTTCGGCGGCGCGCAAGGAAGAGACCGCACTCGGAAATGCATTCGCCGACTCGATGCGCCGGGCCGTCCCGGGCGCCGATGTCGCGATCAACAACGCCGGAAGCCTGCGTGACACGCTACCCGCCGGCGAACTCACGTACGGCGAACTCGCGCACGTGATGCCATTCGACAACCAGATGGCGCGAGTGACGGTCACGGGGGCCGAGCTGCGGGCGATCATCGGAGCGAACCTGACGGACGGAGAGCATGGTCTGCTTTCGATATCGGGGGCCACCATCGACGCCCGATGTCGCGGGGGCCACCTCGACGTCGAGGTGAAGCATCCCGACGGCAGGGCGATCCTCGATGACCAGCACTTGCTTCTGGTCGCGAGCGACTTCATGGCGACGGGCGGCGACGGCCTGTTCGCGGCGGCGCACGTTGCGCCAGAGCGCGCGCAACTCGACTCGAAGACCACCGTCATCGCCGCCCTCGTCGCCGGACTCGAGCAGCACGCCACCCTCCGCCCCGACGATCCGACCCTCCTCGATCCGAAGCACCCGCGCATGGGGTACTCCCGGCCGTTTCCGGTGCGGTGTGGACCCAGGTCCGTCAAATGAAGCGGTACCGGACCCCGATTAACTCATACGTCCGTCTCGCCCGCTGATCGCAAGTGGCCAGGGTGGCGCCGGCGTGAGCCGCCGCAGCAGCGACGAGGCCGTCGTACGTGGCTCCGCCCGAAATGCCGGCCTCTGCCAGCCGGGACACGAGTGCAGGGCACGACCGGGAAGGAAGCGAGAGCCATCCGTCCGGAAATCGGTTCGCGAGAAACGCGGCGACAATGTCGCTCGGGGCTCGATGGGGGGCCGGCAGCCGAGTGAGGACGGAATAGCATTCGAGGCCGCAGTGCGCGACGAGGCGCGCGCCATCATCGACGACGGTACGCGCGGCGGCGTGTCGTTCGTGCCAGCAACCGAACCCGGGATCAAATGAACCGCGCGCGTATGTCCGGAGTCGGGACGCGGCAGATGTCGCGTTTGCCGAACCACCTGTATCGATTCGCCGCGAACCACCGATAGAGCGCGTTCCGGACCGGCCGGGGAACGATGACGGCGGCGCAGATGAGCGGCCAGGCGCCGCGGAGACCCCTGGCGATCCGGAGGACCGCGGTGCTCTCCGTGAACGCCCGATCTCGCTCGACGAGCACGATGGTGCCGACATCGCTCGAGAGCCCGTGGCGGGCGCAGAGCGCCTGACCGGCGTCGGACTGGAGCGACGCGAACTTGAACCGAGAGACCGGGTCGCGATCGATGATGAAGTTCACCGCACCGTTGCAGACGTTGCAGACGCCGTCGAAAAGCACGATGAACGGCTCGCTCATGGGCTCGCGACGCTTACCACGCCCATCCACGTGGCGCGCGTTGACTCGGCGAGCCGGTTGAACGAGAAGTCGCGGGCCCGGGAAAGACCATGCCGCACCTTCTTGGCCCGGTCGTCGCGTTCGGAGCCTCGGTTTCCTGGGCGTACGCTTCGGTCCGGTACGCTCACGTGTCGCGCGACGCGGGGTCCGTGCGCATCAACTTCGCACGAGCGGCAACCGCGTTCCCCATCTTCGCGACGATCGTGGCGTGGACGCGCTGGGGGACCTCGTTCGAGGGGGTGACGACCACGGGGTGCGCCATTCTCCTGGTCTCGGTGCTCGGGTCGTATGCAATGGCGGACTCGCTCTTCTTCACGGCGGCTCGCCGGATCGGCGTGACCACGGCCTCCTCGATAGCGTCCCTCTACCCGCTGTGGGCCGCGCTTTACGGCGCGCTCGTCGAAGGCGAGCCGTTCGGCATCGCGCGGGGCATCGGCACCCTGCTCGCCGTCGGCGGGATCGTCTGGCTCGTACGCCTCGCAGGCGGTGACGATCCCGGGTTTCGCGGCCGTCGCGACATGGGTGGTTTCCTGCTCGCGGGCGTCACCTCGTTGCTCTGGGCCGCCAACACGGCGGCGGTGAAGCGCGGCGCCGTCGGCCTCGACATCCCGCAGGTCTCCGCGATCCGGTACGGCATGGCGTTCGTGCTCCTCTTGCCGCAACTCTACCGGACGCGCGAGTCGACTCTGCGGCTCCGGACCTGGTTCGAGCTGCTTCCGGCACTCCTGGTGGACACGGTCCTCGGTTCCACCTGCTACGTCTATGGGCTGTCGAACACGGATCTGGCCGTGGGTGCGACGATGACGTCCCTTGCTCCGCTCATCTCCGTCCCGGTCGCGGTGGCCCTCGGGGAAGAAACCTGGAGCGTGCGACGTCTCGGCGCGATCGCGACGACCGTCGGCGGCATCGTGCTCCTCGTCACCAGCGGTCGGACCTGAGTCAGTCGGAGGGCGCCTTCGCGCCGACGCGTTCCTCGATGGCACGGCGAAGCGGGGGGAACAGGTTCCGCTGGAGCGCGGCCTCCGGGGATACCCAGGACGCCTCGATGACCTCGCGATGATCGATGTGAATGTCGGGGCGCGACGGGATGTCGAGGGTGAAGATCTCGACGTGATCGTGCTTGCCCTCCCACTCGTGAGTCACGTCGACGGCCAGCGTCAAGGCATCGGGCGCCACGGCGAGCCCGATTTCTTCGCGCAGCTCGCGGATCGCCGCTTCCCGGCTCGCCTCCGCGGACTGAACGTAACCGCCCGGCAGACTATAATAGGGAACATAGGAGTTACGGACGATCAGCACCTCCCCTTGGTTCCAGAGAGCCACGAGGGCACCGTGTGTCGTCGGGCGACGCATTCGCCAGTACGTTCGCATGAGCTGATACGCGCATGCGTACGCGACTTGAAAGCCACGATCGAGCACCGTCGGGTGCGCCCCGCCATCTTTGGCCATCGAACGGCGACTCTACTCCCAGTCGCAGCCCTCCCGCCAAAAAGGACGGCGCCCCCGCAATCGAACGACCGTCCGAACGAGGCCCGTAGCAGCGTCGGTTCGAGCATGGTATCGGCCGCGATATGAGCCGCATTTACCGCTCGCTTCCGCCGGAGGGGACTCGACTCGGCATCGCCTTTTCGGGGGGTCTGGACACCCGCTGCGCGGTCGCGTGGCTATCGCGACAGGGTATGCAAGTGTACGCTTATACGGCGGATCTGGCGCAGCCTGACGAGAGGGATCCAGCCGCGATTCCGCCCATCGCACTCGCCCACGGCGCGGCCCACGCGCGGCTCGTCGATTGTCGCGAAACCCTGTCTCGCGAAGGGATCATCGCCATCCAGTGTGGGGCGTTCCACCTGTCCACCGGCGGAAAAAAGTACTTCAACACGACGCCGCTCGGGCGAGCCGTGACCGCGACGTCGATCATCCGGGCGATGCGGGAAGACGGGGTCGACGTCTTCGGCGACGGAAGTACCCACAAGGGCAACGACATCCAGCGCTTCTATCGATACGGGATCCTCACGAACCCGGCGCTCCGTATCTACAAGCCGTGGCTCGACCAGAAATTCGTCGACGCTTTCGGCGGCAGAAAAGAGATGAGCGAGTACCTCGAGAGCGTGAAGCTCCCCTACACGATGTCGAAGGAAAAGGCGTACAGCACGGACGCGAACGTGCTGGGCGCCACGCACGAGGCCAAGGACCTCGAGCACCTCGACCGGGGCCTACACCTCGTCGAACCGATCATGGGGGTTTCGCACTGGAAGAAGGGCGTCGATGTCGCGCCCGAGACCGTCGCCGTCGAATTTGCCGGCGGACTCCCGGTGGCCGTCGGCGGGAAGCGCTGCGCGTCTCTCATCGACGTGATGCTCGAGGCGAACCGGATCGGGGGCCGTCACGGCCTCGGCATGAGCGATCAGATCGAGAACCGCGTGATCGACGCGAAGAGCCGCGGCATCTACGAGGCTCCCGGCATGGCGCTCTTGCACGTCGCCTACGAGCGACTCCTGTCCGCGATCCACAATGAAAACACCCTTGACCTCTACTTCTCCCTGGGACGCCGTCTCGGGCGGTTCCTCTACGAGGGCAAATGGTTCGACGCGGAGGCGATGCTGCTGAAGGACGCGCTCACCCGCTGGGTCGCGCCGAGCGTGACGGGCACCGTGACGCTCGAACTCCGTCGGGGCGACGACTATTCGATCCTGGATACCAGGGCAGAGCACATGGCGTACGCCCCTGAAAAGCTCTCCATGGAGCGAGTGGAAGACGCCGCCTTCTCGCCCGGCGATCGCATCGGCGCTCTCGAAATGCAAAATCTGTCGATCACCGACAACCGCGCGTTCCTGCTTCACCACCTCGACGCCATGTCGCGTCTCGGCGGCGGCGCAAACGACTTGCCGGAGTTGCTTGGAACCGAAAAGAAGAAGAGCTGATCACCTTCGGCTGAAGAACACTTCACGTCCGCCGAGCGCGGCCCCCGCGACCAGGCCGCCCAGATGGGCGAAGTTCGCAACCGGACCCAGCGTGCCGGTGAACCCGAGGACCAGCCACACCATCAGCACGATAACCGTCGAGCCGCGCAGGGCGAAGCCCAGCGTGCCGTCGAAGCGCCCCCGGACCCAGACGTAGCCGAAGAGCGCGTAGAGAACGCCGGACATGCCGCCGAAGGCCGGACTTCCGGTGACGACGTATTGAGTGATGTTCGAAAGAATCGCCGATACGAGAACGATGACGGAGTAGTGAGTCGCGCCGATCCGGCGCTCCAGGATGGTGCCCAGATCGAGCAGCATCCACATGTTGAAGAGGATGTGGAGGAGCCCAAAATGAAGAAAGATGGGCGTGACGAGCCGCCACACCTCACCTCGTTCCACGCGCAGAAACAGGTGTTGCCCCTCGCCGGTGCCGATCGACAGGGCGTTGATGACGGCTTCCCCGGGCCCCAATGAAATGGACAGGGTGACGAGGACGCTCACCACGAGCAGAAAGAGCGTCACGGTCGGCGGACCCGATCGCGCCCCGGCCCACCGGCGCCGCACGTCGATAACCTCGTGGCGCGACGGGCGCTGGCGAGCTTGGAGTCTCTGCTTCCGCTCGAGGCACCCGGCGGCGGCGAGGTGATCGGGCGCGTCGGGCACGGCATCGAACGCCGCCCACGCGGCGCGTGAGGCCTCCACGTCGCGCTCGTCGAGGACCCAGACGCCGTAGCTCCCCGAACGTCCCCGCGAGATCTCGGTCTCGATCTCTCGAGAACACAGCACGTCCGCGAACGACCTGGCCGTCCGCTCGTCGTCGAAGGTCGCGATTTCGCGCATCAGGAGAGCCGTCTATAGCGCCACTTCGGAGTCCGGAGGACCCCTTTACCACGGGCAGAGAGCCGACCGCTCGTCGCGGCGCCGCCAGGCGAGAGAGCCGATCGGTCCTTGCACCGCCGCTCCGCGACGGAAATCGTGATATTCGTTTGCACGACATCCCGTCGTCAGGGACGCTCGGCGCGCCATGGAGATCATCCGCGGGTCCCTCGCTCTCTCGCCTTCCGGACTCGCGAAGCGGCTCGTGGCGATCCGCGAAAGGAACCCCGGCGTCACGGAGCTCTTCGCGGAGTACGCGCATTTCGTGGACTCGTCCAGGGCGCTGTCCGCACCGGCGCGCGCGACGCTGGAGCGCTTGCTCGATTATGGCCGGAGGCCGGCCCGTGAAGCGCGCCCCGAGCGGACGCTCGTCGTCGTTCCGCGTCTCGGCACGATTTCCCCGTGGGCGTCGAAGGCCACCGACATCGCTCGTTCATGCGGGCTCACGGAGATCGCCCGTATCGAGCGCGGCGTCGTCTACGGCATCTCGGGCAGCGTCGCGGACGAGCGCGCGCTCCGCCTCGCGCTTCACGACCGGATGACGGAGTCGGTCCTCGACGAACTCGATGCCGCGTCAGCCCTCTTCGCCCGCGAGGAGCCACGACCGCTCCGTTCCATCGCCTTGCTCCGCGAGGGGCGTCAGGCAATCGAGCACGCGAACGCGGCGCTCGGCCTCGCGCTCGCTCCGGACGAGATCGACTATCTCGATGCCGCATTCCGCAGTCTCGGCCGGAACCCGACCGACGTCGAGCTGATGATGTTCGCGCAGGCCAACAGCGAACACTGCCGCCACAAGATCTTCAACGCGACGTACGAGCTCGACGGCGTGCGAGCGCCGTCGTCGCTGTTCCAGATGATCCGCAAGAGTACGGCGGCGAGCCCTCACGGCGTGCTCTCGGCTTACAGCGACAACGCGGCCGTCGCCGAGGGCCCCGTCGCGCGGCGGTTCTTTCCCGATCCGGAAAGCCACGTCTACGGCGCGCGCGAAGAGCCGGTGCACCTGCTGATGAAGGTGGAGACGCACAACCACCCGACCGCGATTTCTCCGCACGCGGGCGCGTCCACGGGCGCGGGCGGTGAAATCAGGGACGAAGGCGCGACGGGTCGCGGCGGCAAGCCGAAGGCAGGCCTCACTGGGTTCAGCGTGTCCGACCTTCGAATACCGGGAAGCGCGCGGCCATGGGAACGGCCCGACGCTGCGAAGCCCGCTCGCCTCTCGTCAGCGCTCGAGATCATGCTCGACGGTCCGCTCGGAGGCGCGGCGTTCAACAACGAATTCGGACGTCCCAACCTCGCCGGATACTTTCGAACCCTCGAGCTCGTCGCGAACGGCCCCGCGGGGCTCGAAGTCCGCGGCTATCACAAGCCCATCATGATCGCCGGTGGCTACGGCAACATCCGCGCCGACCACGTCCAGAAGCACGGATTCCCGCCGGGCGCGCCGATCGTCGTGCTCGGCGGACCGGCGATGCTCATCGGGCTCGGCGGCGGGGCCGCCTCGTCGGTCGCCGCGGGCGCGTCCGAGGAGGACCTGGATTTCGCATCCGTGCAGCGCGACAACGCGGAAATGCAGCGTCGATGTCAGGAAGTCATCGACGCGTGCTGGGCGCTCGGTGAGCACAATCCGATCGCGTCGATCCACGACGTGGGCGCAGGCGGGCTCTCGAACGCCCTGCCCGAGCTCGTCAACGACGCCGGACGCGGCGCGCGGTTCGAGCTACGCGCGGTGCCGAGCGACGAACCCGGCATGTCGCCGCTGGAGCTCTGGTGCAACGAATCGCAGGAACGCTACGTGCTCGCCCTCGATCCAGAAGGCGTCGAACGGTTCAGCGCCTTCTGCGCGCGCGAGCGCTGCCCGTACGCCATCGTCGGGAGCGCGACGGCCGACGGCCAGCTCGTGGTTCACGACGCGCGCTTCCGCGATCGGCCGATCGACATGCCGCTCTCGGTGCTCCTCGGGAAGCCGCCGCGGATGCACCGCCGCGCCGAGCGGGGCGCCTTCACGCCGAAGCCCTTCGACACGAAACACGTCGAGCTCCGGGACGCCATCTTTCGCCTGCTCCACTTGCCCGCGATCGCCGACAAGACGTTCCTGGTAACCATCGGCGATCGAAGTGTCACCGGGCTCGTCGTGCGCGATCAAATGGTCGGGCCGTGGCAGGTTCCGGTCGCCGACGCGGCCGTCACGGCCACCACTTACGAGGGGTTCACCGGAGAGGCCATGGCCATCGGCGAACGCCCCGCCCTCGCACTCCTCGACGCGGCGGCGTCGGCGCGAATGGCCGTCGCGGAGGCGATCACGAACCTAGCCTCCGCGCCGATACGCGCGCTCCCGGACGTGAAGCTTTCGGCAAACTGGATGGCCGCAGCCGGCCACCCCGGAGAAGATGCGCGTCTCTACGACGCCGTGCGCGCCGTCGGCGAAGAGCTCTGTCCCGCGCTCGGCATCGCGATCCCCGTCGGCAAGGACTCGATGTCGATGCGCACGGTATGGGAAGAAAACGGCGAGCGCCACAGCGTCACTGCGCCTCTGTCGGTCATCGTGACCGCGTTCGCCACCGTCCCGGACGTCCGCCAATCGCTGACCCCCGAGCTTCGACGGGACGCGGGCGAAACCGTGCTTCTCCTGGTCGACCTCGGACGCGGAAAGAACCGACTCGGTGGCTCGTCCCTGGCGCAGGTCTTCGGCGAGGTCGGCACCGACCCGCCGGATCTCGACGATCCGGAGCTCCTGAAGGGGTTTGTTGGTGCAGCTCAGGAACTCCGCGAACACGCGCGCGTCCTTTCGTACCACGACCGCTCCGACGGCGGACTCTTCGTGACCCTGCTCGAGATGGCCTTTGCGGGAGGAACCGGCGTCGTGATGGATCTGTCCGCGCTCGATGGGGACACGTTTGCCGCGCTGTTCGCCGAAGAACTCGGCGCGGTGATTCAGGTTCGCGCCTCGGACGAGGACGGCGTGCGCGCCACGTTCGCAAAGTGGAACCTTGGCGAGTACGTGCACCGCGTCGGAGCGCCGGCCGCGGACGACCGCATCACGGTGCGCCGAGACGGTCGCGTCTCGTTCGAGGAGTCGCGCGTCACGCTACGCGCCGCCTGGTCCGACACGACGTACCGCATGCAGACCCTGCGAGACCATCCGGCCTCTGCGGAAGAAGAGCACGCGCTTCGCCAGGACACGTCGGATCCGGGACTTTCTGCCGTCGCGTCCTTCGACCCCGATGACGACATCGCCGCGCCCTTCATCCTTCGCGGCACGCGTCCCCGGGTAGCCATCTTGCGCGAGCAAGGCGTGAACGGACACGTCGAGATGGCCGCCGCGTTCGACCGCGCCGGGTTCGAGTCGGTGGACGTTCACATGAGCGACCTCGCGGACGGTCGCACGTCGCTCTCCGGCTTTCGCGGCCTCGCGGCGTGCGGCGGCTTCTCCTATGGCGACGTGCTCGGCGCCGGCGAGGGCTGGGCGAAGTCGATTCTCTTCAACACCCGAACTCGCGACGAGTTCGAGCGGTTCTTCGCGCGGAGCGACACGTTCAGTCTCGGCGTGTGCAACGGCTGTCAGATGCTCTCGAACCTGAAAGAGCTCATCCCCGGTTCCGACCACTGGCCGAGGTTCGTCCGGAATCGCTCGGAGCGGTTCGAGGCGCGGCTCTGCCTCGTCGGGATCGAAGAGTCGCCGTCCGTCTTGTTCCGCGGCATGGCCGGCAGCCGCCTCCCCATCGTCGTCGCGCACGGAGAGGGCTACGCCGACTTCGCGAGCGACACGGATCGCGTCGCGCTCGAGCGCTCGGGCCGCGTCGTCGCACGCTTCGTCGACCATCTCGGCGCGCCCACGACACACTACCCCGAAAACCCGAACGGTTCACCCGCCGGCGTCACGGCCCTCACGACCTCCGATGGCCGCACGACGCTCCTCATGCCTCACCCCGAGCGCGTGCTCCGCGCCATCCAATACTCCTGGCGACCACCCGAGTGGACGGGCGACGGCCCGTTTCTCAGATTGTTCCGCAATGCGCGCGTCTGGGTCGGGTGAAGGAAGACGTCACGACCCGAACGTAACGCTCGCGCTGCTTCTCACGGAAGCGATCGAACCGACGACGCACCGCGGAGTCCTGTCGCAGCTCAGCCTCGAGTTCATCAAGCCCGGGAAGGTTCCCGCGGAGCTCGGCGCGACGTTTCGCCGGCTCCAACGGTTCCGCGAAGCGGCGGACTACACCCGGACGTTCACCGTGCCGGAAGGAGACGCACGACGCGAAGCCGCAACGGCGAAGGACTACATCGCGACGGTGCAATCGCTTCTCGACGGGTGGCGGGCGGCGCAGCAGTAACCACGGCGCCTCGCGCGTGAACGCGCAGGCGTGGGGTGTCGACTTCAACCTGTCATCCGAGCGGATCCAGTCCTTGCAAGCGCCCGTCGGGGCCAGCACCGTTCGGCACGAGCACTGGCCTCGATCATCACTCGATGTCCCTTGGCCTCCCGGCCCGAGCCGCGCCGGCCCGGTGGTTCACGCGAGAACCCTCTGCGCGTCACGTGTCGGCGCGGTGAGGTCGCGCGAACCGCGAGCGATCGGCCGGCTTTCCGGTTGGGTCTGGGTCAGGGTAGCGGCGGCACGAGGCGCTCGCCAATGAACGAAACGGTCGTGATCGTCGATGACAGCGTGACGGTTCGAATGGACCTCACTGGGCCTTCGAGTCCGCCGGCTTCCGAGCAGTGCCGTGCGCAACCGGTCGAGCCGCTAGAGAGGCCTTGGCGCGCGGGAACGTGAGTCAATTGATTCTCGACATGGTTTTACCAGACATCGACGGCGTCGATCTTCTGAAAGAGGTTCGCTCCAATCCCGCAACGATGGGCATGCCGATCGTGGTGCTCTCGACCGAGGCGGAGGTGAGAGACCGGATCCGCGGTCTCGAGACCGGTGCGGATGACTACGTGGGCAAACCCTACGACACCGGCTACGTCGTGGCGCGCACCCGAGAGCTCGTCCGGCGTCGCGCCGAGCCGGCGGCCGAGCCGGCGGTCGTTCTCGTGATCGACGACAGCCCGACGTTCCGCGAGGTTCTCCGCGGCGCCGTCGAGCGAGCCGGATACCGCGTCATCATGGCCTCGACAGGGGAAGAAGGGCTACGTATAGCCGCCACGCAGAAGCCCGCTGCAGTCATCGTCGACAGCGGAATGCCCGGGATCGACGGCGCCACGGTGATCCGGAAGATACGCCTGGATGCCGCGTTGCGGGGCACGCCGTGCTTGCTCCTGACGGCCACCGAGGGTGACGGCGCCGAGCTGCGTGCGCTCGACGCGGGAGCCGACGCGTTCGTGCGCAAAGAGGGGGACGTCGAGATCGTCCTGGCCCGCCTCGCGGCGGTGCTGCGGAGGGCCCAGCCGGATCCGACGAACGTTCCGAGTCTCGGAGGGCCAAAACGCATCCTCGTGGTCGATGACAGGAGCACTTATCGCGAAGCGATGGCGTCCTTGCTGCGAGGCGATGGGTGTGACGTCGTGCTCGCTCGGTCCGCCGAGGAGGGACTCGAAATGCTCGCGGCCCAAACGGTCGATTGCGTCCTGCTCGACGTCATCATGCCCGGTCTCGGCGGAAAAGAAGCCTGCCGACGCATCAAGGCCACGCCCGGTCTGCGCAACATCCCGGTCATAATGGTCACGTCGCTCGAGGATCGAGCGGCGGCCATAGACGGCCTTGCGATGGGCGCCGACGACTTCATCTTCAAGACGAACGACGACAACGTGATCAAAGCTCACGTCGGGGCGCAGCTGCGGCGGAAGCAGTTCGAGGACGAGAATCGACGCATTCGAGAGGAGCTTCTGCGGAGCGAACTCCAGGTGTCCGCGGAGCGCGCGGCCCGAATGCTCGCCGAGGCGAGTGGTCACTTGACGGAAGAGCTGGAGCGCAAGAACCAGGAGCTCGAGGCCTCCACCCGCGCCGCCGAGCTGACCGCCGCGCGCCTCGAGAGCGCCGTCGAAAGCATCCAGGACGCGATTGCGCTCTTCGATGCCCGTGACCGTCTGGTCCTTTGCAACGGCGTGTATCGCCGCCTCATCGGGGACGCCGTGCGCGGCTCGATCGTCGGGATGCAGTATGAGAGCTTGCTCGACGCGTGGATTGGCGGGATCGCCTTCCAGAGCGAGGACGAGCGAACGCGCTACCGCGCGGAGCGCCTGGCCTTTTGGCATCGTGACGAGACGTCGGCTTTCGACCTGCGCATGCGCGACGGGCGTAGCCTGCGCGTGGTCGATCGACGGACCGCGGAGGGCGGCGTCGTCACGACAATCTGGGATCTCACCGACGACGTGCGGCTCGCCGAGGAGCTGCGGCGGGCGCGTGAGATGGCCGAAGCGGCGAGTAACGCCAAGAGCGAATTCCTCTCCGCGATGAGCCACGAGCTTCGAACACCGCTCAACGCGACCCTCGGATTTGCCCAGCTCCTCCGCGCGGACAAGAAAGAACCCGCCTCGAACCGACAGAAGGAGGAACGCCTCGACCATATCTTGAAAGGCGGAAAGCACCTGTTGCGCCTGATCGATGACATCCTCGATCTGGCGCGCATCGAGGCGCGAGGCGTGTCCATCTCGAGCGAACCGGTGAGCCTGGACGATGTCCTCGGCGAGGTGAGAGCGACGCTCGAACCCATGGCCGAGGCACACGGGATTCGAGTCGAGAAGGACCTACTGCCCATCGGAGTCCATAGCGTCCAGGTGGACCGGACGAGGTTCATCCAGATCCTGATGAATCTCGGCTCGAACGCAATCAAGTACAACCGTCCCGAAGGGCTCGTGACGTTCGCCGTATCGATGCTGACGCGAAAACTCGTCCGCGTTGCCGTGCGCGATACCGGCATGGGGATCCCTCTCGAGAGGCAGAGCGACCTTTTCAAGCCCTTTCATCGCGCAAGGCAGGAAATGGGTCCGATCGAGGGAACCGGCATAGGACTCGTCATCACGAAGCAACTGGCGCGGTTGATGGACGGTGACGTCGGCTTCCAAAGCATTTCCGGGCAGGGTTCGGAGTTCTGGGGACGGCAGAGCTGGGGATCCAGCTCGCGGTCGAGCGAAAGCCGCACGTGATCATCATGGATCTCGAATCTGCCGGGCATGAGCGGCCTCGATGCGGCACGGACGCTCCGAGGTCTCGCGGAAACGAAGGACACGCCGGTCATCGCGTTGACCGCGGCTGCATTCTCGAATGACCGAACGCAAGGTCTCGCGGCTGGCTTCTACCGCTACCTCACGAAACCCGTGAACGTGGACGAACTCGTGAGCACCCTCGAAACGGCACTCGCGGCACGGCCTTGACGGCTTCGAGCCCACGCTGGAGATGCGTCGGCCCGGTCTATCCGCTGTTGCGCAGCCCGGCGGCAATTCCGTTGATCGACAGGTGGATCCCGCGCTTGACGCGCTCGTTCGTACTTCCGGAGCGATGACGCCCGAGGAGCTCTACTTGCAGGTGATTCAGAGGGTCGAGGTACGGCATCCGGCTCAGGATCGAGCGTCGTAGGACCGGCGTGCCGCCGAGAATCTCCTTCTGTTCCGTGATGGCGAGAACGGCCCTGCGCGCGAGCTCCCATTCCCCCTCGATGCGCTCGAAGATCGCGTTTCCGAACGCGGAGTCGACCACCAGGTCCGCGTACCGCGATGCGATCGCCATGTCACTCTTGGCAAGCACCATCTCTAGGTTGGAGACGACGGTGCGAAAGAACGGCCAGAAGGCGTACATGCGACGCAGCTCGGCGAGGGCCGATCGTCTTTCGAGCTCGACCGCGACCGCAGAGCCGAAGCCGTACCAGCCGGGGAGCAACACGCGACTCTGCGCCCAGCTGAACACCCATGGAATCGCACGAAGGTCCTCGATGCGACCCGACGCCTTCCGAGACGCGGGCCGGCTCCCGATGTTGAGCTCGGCAATCTCGAGCAGCGGCGTCGCAGTGCGAAAGTATTCGGCGAAGCGCGGCGTCTCGTAAACCAGCGACCGATACGCGGTGTACGCGCGCTCGGACAGGCCCTCCATCACGGCACGAAAGGCTTCGGAATCGGTGCGATGTTCCACGTCGAGAAGGCTCGCCTCGACCGTCGCGGCGACGATCGTCTCGAGGTTGCGGCGCCCGATTTCCCGATCCGAATATTTGCTCGCGATGATCTCGCCTTGTTCGGTGATCCGGATCTGACCTGCCACCGCCCCCGGTGGCTGCGCGAGGATGGCCTCGTACGTGGGGCCGCCGCCTCGTCCGATCGAACCCCCGCGTCCATGGAAGAGACGAAGCGTGAGGCCCGCTCGACGGCAGAGGTCGGTGAGTCGAACTTCCGCCTGATAGAGCTCCCAGCTCGAAGTGAGAAAGCCCCCGTCCTTGTTGCTGTCCGAATAGCCCAGCATGACCTCGACGGTGCCCCCCCAGCTCGACTCCGCCATCGACCGGACGCCGGGCAACGAGAGGAAGCATTCCATCACGGCCTCGCAACCGCGAAGATCGGCGATCGTCTCGAAGAGTGGAACGACGCGCATCGCGATTGCCGGTTCGGCGCCGGGACGCATGAGCCCCGTTTCGCGCAGGAGAAGCATCACTTCGAGGAGATCGGACGCGGACGTCGTCTTCGATACGACGTAGTTGGGAAGGGCCGTCGCGCCATGGCTCGACTGGAGTTCGCGCGCCGCGCGCATGATGGCAAGCTCGCCTTCGGTCTCATCCGTGTACCGCACGAAGGGTGACACCAGCGGCCGCGACGTCGATAGTTCGGTGGAGAGGATTGTCTGGCGCTCTCGTTCGGTTCTCTCGAGGTAGTTGGGGTCGACGGAAGCTTGCGCCAGGAGCTCCGTGACCACGCGCTCGTGGACGTCGGAGTTCTGACGCAGGTCGAGCGACGCGAGATGGAATCGAAATGTTCGCGCCGCGTGAAGAAGACGTTCGAGACGTCCCGAGGCGAGAACCGCCCCGTGATTCTCGACGAGAGACGCGCTGACGATCTCGAGCTCCGTCACGAACTCGGCAGCGCTCGCGTACGGCGGTGCGCTCGCGGCCGGGTGTCGGAGCGCGCGCTGCTCGTTGAGCTTGTCTGCCGTCGCCGCGAGTCGCGCATAAATGCCGACGAGCACGCGACGGTACGGCTCGTCCGCGCGGTGCTCCGAGTGATCCGGCGACGCGTCCGCGAGCGCGATGAGACGCGCCGACGCTTTGACCATTCGGAACGAGAGCGGCAACTCTGCGCCGAGCGCGTGCACCTCGTCGAAGTAGTGTTCGAACGCGACGCGCGACTGTGCGCGAACCGCATAGAGGAGCACGTCGCGCGTCACGAACGGGTTGCCGTCGCGGTCCCCCCCGATCCAGCTGCCTATGCGCAAGAACGGGGGCAGTTGCCACGGTTCCGGCCCCGGAAAGGCGCTCTCGAGGCGCTCCTCGAGCTTCGAGTAGATCAGCGGCAGCACGGCGAGAAATGTGTGCCTGTAGTATGCGAGCGCGTTCTCGACTTCGTCGTAGACGGTGAGCTTCGAGGGCCGGAGCATGCGGGTCTGCCAGAGCGTTTCGATCTCGCGCTCGAGCGAGCGGGCGTTCTCCGCGCGCTCGTCCTCGAGGAGGCCGGCAGCGTCGCGCTCCGTCAAGAGCCGGGCGATCGCTGCCTGGCGATCCAGGATGCTCTTTCTTTGCACCTCGGTCGGATGCGCCGTGAGAACGGGGCTGATGGACGCGTGTTCGAGGACGCGACGGAGCTCCGCTCCCGTTATTCGCGCGGCCTTGAGGACGTCGAAGGCTCGCTCGATCGAACCCTCTCCGGGACCGTCACCACCGAGGCACGCCTCACGATGGATCCGGTTGCGATGTCGGTCCTCGGCGATGTTCGAGAGATGCGAGAAATACGTGAAGGCGCGCACCACGGAGATCGCCGCTTCGATCTCGAGGCCGTCGAGCTTCCGGGCGAGCGCCGCTCTCACCTTCGGATCTCCGTGGCGACGAAATTCGATCGCAGTCCTGCGGATGTCTTCGACGGTGTCGAATAGCTCGTCGCCCTCGTGTCCGCGGAGCGTATCGCCGAGCAGCCGACCGAGAAGTCGAATGTCCTCGCGCAGGGCCGGGGCGAGACGATCCTCGCCGTTCAGGCGCGCAGGGACGCGATCGGGGCGTCGGCGCGCGCTGGTCTTCGCGGGCACCGGTTCAACTCCTCAGTTTCGCCACGCGAGAGGTTGCCTCGTGGATTCGATGACCGCCATGAAGAGATCGCCGCCGGTATCGACCTGCTTGCGAAAGCGCGTCGCCAGGGCGAGGGGGACATGCACGAACCGTCCGTGCCAGCGCCCGATGAGCACCTCCGTGTTGCCCGCCATCGCGGCGTGCACGGCATGCCGCGCGAGGTTCGAGCAATAGAGGCCGTCGGTCGGCGAGGCGGGACCGCTGCGGATGTGGTAGCTCGGGTCGATGTATTTCAACGTCACGTCGATCCGACGCGACGCGAAATGCTCGAGGAGTCGCTCCTTGAGAACGATGCCCACGTCGTGAAGGCGGGCGTTGCCGCTGGGGTCGGTACGACCGGTCCGAGAGCCCGTGAAGAGTTCCTGACCGGCGCCCTCGGCCACGACGATGAGAGCGTGGGAACGCTCCCGGAGCCGCGTCTCGACGAACGCGAGGAGCCCGCCCTCGCCCTCGAGCGTCAGCGGTACTTCCGGAACGAGTACGACGTCGACGTCTGAAGAGGCGATCGCGGCGTGGCACGCGATGAACCCCGAGTGGCGACCCATCAACTTCACCACGCCGATGCCGTTCTTCGCGCCAGTCGCCTCGACGTGCGCGCTCCGGATCACGTCCACGGCGGAAGAAAACGCCGTCTCGAATCCGAAGCTACGGTCGATGAAATGGATGTCGTTGTCGATCGTCTTCGGTATGCCGACGACCCCGATGGAGAGGCCGCGGCGCTCGATCTCGCCGACCAGCGTCATTGCGCCCCGCAGCGAGCCGTCGCCACCGATCACGAACAGGACGCCCACGCCGAGCTCTTCGAGGCGATTCACCATTTCGCCCGGGTCCTGGAGGCCGCGCGACGTACCGAGCGCGGTGCCGCCGTCGCGGTGAATGGTCCCAACGAACGCGGGGGTGAGCCTCACGGGGTCATGGCCGCTCTTGCCCACGAGACCGCTGTAGCCATAGCGAAACCCGATGATGTCCTGGACGCCGTAGCCGTGGGCAAGCTCGAGGACCAGCCCGCGGATGACGTTGTTGATTCCGGGGCAGAGGCCACCGCATGTGACGATGGCCGAACGCAGTCGTCCCGTGTCGAAAAAGATGCGGTCGCGCGGCCCTGCAAGCTCGAACGCGGGGACTGGACCGACGCCGCGCTGGGCGATCTTCGATAGTCGGTCGTCGAGAAGGACCCGGTCCGCCTTGCCGACATAATGGAGCGCGCCGCGGGATAGGCGGCTCGCGAGCGGAGAGGGGTAACGACACTCGCCGAGGATCTTGATATCCAGATCGGGGGCTACGACGCGGTCGGCCCTGTCTGGAACGGTGAGCGAAGCGGACATCCTCCTTCCCTGTTCTAGGGTCACACTGGTTTCATGTCGCTTTCGGCAATGCTAAGGGAGCAGCAACTGCCGAGCCTTGCCAGGCCTGTGGGATAGCTCATCCGTCGGCGGCCGCGGCGAGGAGCGCCGGCGGGGACGTCGCGTGGTCGACACGGTCCATCCACTCGGCGACCCTCGGCCGCACGTGCACGAGCGACCAGCCTTCGACGGTCGCGCGGATGCAGAAGAACTGCGCGAAGACGGCGATATCCGCGAGGCTGAGCGCCGTCCCGACGAGAAACCGACGATCGCCGAGCATGTCGGCCACACTCGCGACGTGACGCTCGAGGTCCGCTCGAAACGTCGCCGGCGACTTTCGACCCGTGCCTTGCGCTCGCGTGAGCGCCCGGATCTCACGGGGGACGACGACGCGCGCCATCCTTCGAAGTGCGGGGCCCTCGTACTTCGTGAGCTCGGGCACCCATTTCTGCGCGTTGTGGCGCATCGCGAAACGCAAGTGCGCCTCGTAGAAATAGAGGCTTTCGTCGGCCCAGTCCTCGAGGACGTGGACGAGCGCGCGCTCGGCGGGTTGCGACGGCACGAGCGCCGGCTCGGGAAAGCACTCTTCCAGGTAGTAAGCGATGTCGGTGGAGTCGAAAACGACGCGACCGTCGTGGTCGATCACCGGAACCTTGCGGGCGGGGTTGATCTTGCGGAGCCTGCCGGCCGCGCGCGAGACGAGGTCGATCTCGCGAACCTCGAACGGTTGCCGCTTCACGTGGAGGATGCGACGGACCTTGTCGCAGAACGGCGAAATTTCCTGCTGATAGAGCGTGATCATGCCCTCACCCATTCCCGCAGGCGTCGCCATGGCGCCTCGCGTCGTTTACCTTGCCACCCGCTCGGTGGGTGCGCCCTAGCGGCGAACATGCCGAAATCGCCCTGACTGGAGGAACCGAAGGTCTTCGCGCACTTGCGCCTCGGACGCGACTGGGATACTTCGCGGGCTCCCGACGGGGAAACGAGGCGAATGGCAGACGCGAGGGATCCGATGGGATGGGACGTGCGGATGGCCGTGCTCGCGATTGCATTCGCGGCGCCCGGGCTCGTCTCGCGGCCGGCCCTGGCGGAAGAGCCGCCGGCCCCGGCAACCGCGCCAGCGCCAGCCGCAGACTCGGCCACGGCTGGCCCCACGACGGACCTGGTCGACAAGAAGCCTTCGAACTACGAGTTCGCCTTCGTGTCCGTCGCCGCCTACCAGAATTGGACGCTGGTCGACCGCGTCCTTTTCTTCGGCGCGGGCGGCGGACTCGGCCCACCCCTCTACAGGTACTCGAAACTCGGCAGCAACAAGGCCGGCTGGGATCCGGACCTCGACATTGCATATGCCAACGTCTACCTGCGAGTCGCCGCCTCCCGCTTCGTCGACATCGATGTCGGACCCAAGATCGCGATCGGCAGCGCGCTCTACAACGTCAAGGACCCGCCGCAGAGCGCATTCTCGTTCGGTGGCTACGTCGATCTGCGCGTCGGATCCCCGACGATAAAGTTCGGGCCCCGGTTCGAGTTCGATCACGTCGCTTACTCGGACTACTCCGAGACGGGCTGGCGGATCACGCCGCTCCTCCTTCGAATCGTTCACTGAGCGGCCCTTCCAGGTTGAACCATCCGAGATGGCCGCCGACGTCTCGACCCTTTTCGATCTGACGGGCCGCGTCGCCGTGGTCACGGGTGCGTCGTCCGGGCTCGGGGTGACGTTCGCGCAGGGCCTCGCCGGAGCGGGGGCACGCGTCGTCGTCGCAGCGCGAAGACGGGAGCGAATCGAGGCCCTTGCGAAAGATCTCATCGCAACCGGACACGAATCGGTCGCCGTCGAATGCGACATCGCGGATGCCGGTTCGGTCGATCGCCTCGTGGAAGCCACGCTGGCGCGATTCGGACGCGTCGATGTGCTCGTGAACAACGCCGGGCGGGCAAACGTTGCGCCCGCGGCGGCCGAGAGCGCGGAGGATTTCCGGAGCGTGCTCGAAGTGAACCTCGTCGGCGCATTCGTGTGTGCACAGAGATTCGGCCGCGTGATGCTCGAACGGAAGAAGGGCACGATCGTCAACGTCGCGTCGGTCTTCGGCCTCGTCGCTTCGGGACTCATTCCACAGGCGTCGTACAGCGCCTCCAAGGGTGGGCTCGTCAACCTGACACGCGAGCTCGCGGCACAGTGGGCACGCCTCGGCGTTCGCGTGAACGGCATCGCACCCGGATTCTTTCCGAGCGAGATGACATCGGACATGTTCGGGGCCGAGGACGGCGTCCGATTCATCCGGCGCCGCACGCCGATGGGGAGAGCCGGGGAGCCCCGCGAACTGCTCGGCGCGATGCTGTTTCTCGCGTCCGACGCGAGCAGCTACGTCACGGGGCAGACGATCGCGGTCGACGGTGGCTGGACGATTGTCTGAAGTCCGTCCGCCTTTACACTTCTTCACCGAGGCGCCGGCAGCCTCTTAACGTTGGTGCCGCATCCTGAGCTCGCCGCCACGAAGAAGCGGCAAAGGAGACCAGGATGTTTGGATTTTTGATCGGTACGGCTTGCGCATTCGGGGTCGCCGCCCTGGCGGCGCGGAGGCACCACCGCTTCCACCACCACGGCCGGGGTCATCACGGCCGCGGGTTCCGCAGACGGTGGATGCGGCGCGTCTTCGAACGCCTGGACACGACGCCGGGACAGGAAAAGGTCATCGCGACGGCCATCGACGACTTCAGGGAGTACGCCGCTGCCGCGAAAGAGAACCTGGAAGACACCCGAAAGAAGGTCGCCGAGGCCATCGACGCGGAGCACCTCGACGAACGCGAGTTCGGCCACATCTTCGACGAGCCGCTCGAGCGCCTCCGCGAAATCCGCGACGAGTTCGCGAAGACCGTGACCACCATTCACGAGACGCTCACGCCTCGGCAGCGAGAGCAACTCTCGGGCGTCATAGGGCGGGGCACGCGCTGGGGCTTCCACCCCCGGCACGCGTGCTGAGACGGAACGAACGCGAGTCCGGCGGGGCGGACGACGCCGCCCCGCCGCGGGCCTCGAGCCTGATAGGCTGAGGGAATCGTGGCACGAGTCCTCGTCATCGATGACGACGTCCGGTTGTTCGAGCTTCTGTCGAGTTATCTCGATGAGAACGGCGTGGGGACCGCGCACGCCATGGACGGTCCGCATGGCCTCGATGCGCTCGAGCGAGACGCTTTCGACGCGGTGCTGCTCGACGTGATGATGCCCGGCATGGACGGCCTGGCGGTGCTCCGCAAAATCCGCGAGCGGCGTGCAGTGCCGGTCATCATGCTCACCGCCAAGGGCGACGAGACCGACCGCGTCGTCGGCCTCGAGCTGGGCGCTGATGACTATCTCGCCAAGCCGTTCAGCCCGCGCGAGCTCCTTGCGCGACTGCGAGCGGTGCTGAGGCGCGCGCAACCGGACGCCATCGGACAGCGACTCTCGAACGGCGACGTCACGGTCGACGTGCCGTCGAGGCTGGCGGCGGTCCGCGGGGAGCCGGTCGAGCTCACTGGACTCGAGTTCGATTTGCTCGTCGCACTGATGCGGCGAGCCGGACGCGTGGTGCCGCGCACGGTGCTGCTCGAAGAAGCGGGGCGAAGCGACGTCACCGTGAGCGAGCGCACCGTCGACGTCCACATCTCGAACCTACGGAAGAAACTCGGCGACCGCGAGCGCGAACGTCCCATGATCCGAGCCGTGCGGGGCGTCGGCTACGTGCTGTCGAAGGATGCATGAAGCGGCACCGGGAGCTCCCCGAACACTGGCACCATCGTCACCGCCACCGGTTCGGGCCCCGCGGCGCGCCGCTCCACCGTCGCATCTTCTGGTGGTTCGGGCTCACCATCCTGTCCATGGGGGCGGTCACGTCGTGCGTGGCGCGGCTCCTCGCTCCCGGAGGGACGACGCTGAGGGCGCATGCCCTGCTCGCTTTCGTCACGAGCGGCGTCACGCTTTGGCTCGCGTCGTTCATCGTCGCGCGGCGGATCGGCAGACCGCTCCGCGAACTCGCGATCGTCGCGCGCGAAATCGGTGAAGGCAAGCTCGGGAGCCGCGTGCAGGTCGGCTGGCATCAGCCAGGCGAGGTCGGGATGGTCGCGGAGTCCATCAACGACATGGCGGCACGCATCGAGAAGCAATTGTCGGATCAGCGCGAGCTCGTCGCGGCCGTGTCACACGAGATCCGTGCGCCCCTCTCCCGCCTGCGGGTCCTGGTGGAGCTGGTGCGCGAGCGCGGCGCCGACGACGCAACCCTCGCGAAGCTCGACCGCGAGATCGTCGAGATCGACTCGCTCGTCGGCGATCTCCTCGCCAGCTCCCGGCTCGAATTCGCGCTCGTTCAGTTCCGGGGACTCGACGCGGCGGCGCTCGCCGCGGAAGCGCTCGACCGAGCCGGGCTGCCCGCGGACCGACTGATCGTCCAGACCACGGACACGCGGTTCGAAGGCGATGCCACCCTCGTCGCCCGGGCCCTCGCGAATCTGCTCGAAAACGCCGCCCGCCATGGGAACGGCGCGACGCGGATCGTCGTCCGGGACGGCGACGCTCGGACAGTCGCGATCGAGGTGGAGGACGACGGACCAGGTTTCTCGCCGGACGTGCTCCCTCGCGCGTTCGAGGCGTTCCAGCGTGGACAGGTGGAGAGGCGCGGCTCGACTTCGCTGGGACTCGGGCTTGCGCTGGTGAGGCGCATCGCGGACGCTCACGAAGGTACGGTCAAGGCGGAGAACCGGGCAGAGGGGGGGCGCGGGTCGTGCTCGCCCTGTGTCGACAGCCCCGAACGTCGTGAATCCCCTCCCCCATGCAATCCATCGTCGACCTCCTCCTCGGGCGCGCCAATCTCGGGTGGTTCGGGTCACTCACTGCCGTATCCCAGATCATCGCGCTGCTCACGATCCCGTCGGTGCTGCTCCGGCGGCAGGGACGCCCCCGCTCGGCGCTGAGCTGGCTCTTGATGATGTTCGCACTTCCGGCGATAGGAGTGGTCGGGTGGTGGGCGTTCGGGCGTACGAGCATCCTCAGGCGGCGACGGCGACGAGTCGAAAGCACCCGGGCCTTCGTGGAGCGCTACGGTCGCGCCCACTCCGAGGGACCGACCCCGTTCGACGGCCTCCTTCCCCCCGCCGCGCTCGGCGATTCCATTTTCACCAGCACCGGGAACGGAGTGGACCTGCTCTTCGACGGTCCGACGGCCTTCCCGGCGATGGAAGAAGCCGTTCGAGGCGCGAAGCGGACGGTTCACGTCATGTTCTATATGTTCCGCAACGACGACACGGGCCGTCACTTCCGCGACCTGCTCGTCGAACGCGCGCGAGCCGGCGTCATGGTCCGCGTGCTGGTGGACGCCTGGGGGACCCCGCGCTTCACGGGTTCGTTCAGCAATCCTCTCCGGGAAGCGGGCGCCAAAGTCGCGGCCTTCCTGCCATCTCATTTCATGCCGCTCCTCGCTCCCCGGTTCAACTTCGCGAACCACCGGAAGCTCCTGATCGTGGACGAGTCCGTGGCGTTCGTGGGCGGGATGAACATCGGCGACGAGTATCGGTTGCGCTGGCGCGACGTGATGGCGCGCTTGAAGGGTCCGTCCGTGCGGGCTCTCGATCACGTGTTCCTGGACGATTGGTTCTTTGCGAGCGGCGATGACGTCGCTTACGCGGAGGCCGACAGCGGCGGACCGTACGGCGACGTGGCCTGTGCGGTGGTCGCGAGCGGCCCCGACCGAGCGGCGTACATTCACGACGCGTATTTCTTGCTCTTCACGCGCGCCACTCGGCGCATCTGGATCGTCACGCCGTATTTCATTCCGAGCGACCCGATCGCAACCGCGCTTAGAACGTCGTCGAGCCGGGGCATCGACGTGCGCCTACTCGTGCCGCTGAGCTCGGACGTCGGCGTCGTGAAGCACGCGGCACGCTCGTACTATCCGGAGCTCCTCGCTGCGGGCGCGAGGATCTACGAATACGAGGGCCCGATGCTGCACGCGAAGGCGTTCATCGTGGACGAGGACATCTCCGCCTTCGGTTCTGCGAACGTCGATTCGCGTAGCTTCCGGCTCAGTTTCGAGATCAGCTGCTTCGTGAAGGATCGCGCAAAGAACCGACAGATAACGGGCTGGTTCGAAGATCTCCTCGCCGATTCCCACGAGGTCACCCTCGCCGAATGCGAGGCTCGCTCGACGGGGGAGAAGCTGCTCGAGTCCGCGGCGCACCTGCTGAGCCCGATGCTTTGACCCCTCCCGACTCCCCCGGCTGCAATATTCCGGAGAGACGGAAAAGATCCGACTGTTCTCATGTCGAATCGACATCCCCGGGCCTGCCAGCGCCACCAAGTTCCCGTAAAATCACGCACCTCGAACACCCGGAGTTGTGGCGACGATGGACGCAGATCTCCTCACGTTGTGCGCTGAGCTCGAGCGCGCCTTCGATCTCGACGAGCTGAAGACAATGAGCCGAGACGTCCTCGGCATGGACCCGGACGCCGTCGGCGGGGTCTCCGCTCTGGGGTCGTTCGTCAAGGCGCTGACCCAGCGCTGCGTCGAGTCGGATGCGGTGGTTGCGCTCTGCGATGCCATGGCGGCGGCGCGGGAGGATCTCGATCCGCGCGTGACTGAGCTTCGGTCGCACGGCGTGACTGGCGACGGCGACCTCGAGCTCGGCGACGACTTCGGACCGTACCTCGTGCTGCGCCGACTCGGACATGGACGACTCGGCACGGTGTACCTCGCACGATACGAAGGCACGGACGTTCGCCTCAAGGTGCTGCGCCGCGAGGCCACGTACGATCGAGTCGGTCTGCAGCGATTCCTTGCGGCCAGTCGCCTGGCCGGATCGGTCAGGCACGACGGGTTGCCGGGACACGTGGTGGCCGGCGACATAGAGGGCAGATATTTCGTGGCGCACCGGCATGTCGAGGGACAGACGCTCGCCGCCCGCATAGCGCGGACCGGCGCGATGCACATCGAGGAGGCGCGCGGCGTCTTGCAGGGCATCCTTCAGGCTCTCGCCCACCTTCACGACCGGCGCCTCGTGCACGGCAGTCTGCGGCTCGAGAACATCCTCGTCGGCACCGCGAAGGACGGATCGGACGCCGTCGTGTTACTCGACGCGGGAACGTATCATCTCGGGGTCGCGCCGGTGCCGGCGAACGGGCGGAGCGATCGGCTCGCGTCGATGGGCTCTCCTAAGACACTGTCCCCCGAACAGATCCAGGGACGCCTCCCGGACGCAAGCAGCGACCTCTACTCGTTCGGGGCCGTGCTGTTCGAGGTGCTGACGGGTCGCCCCGTGTTCGAGGCGGGCAGCGTCGCCGAAGCGTTCATGGCACACCTGACGCGTGAACCATCGCTCCCGAGCCTCAGCGCGCCCGCCGGCTGGGCGGGAGCAGACGTCGACGACCTGGTCACGCAGCTGCTGAACAAGGACCCGGAGCATCGCCCGGGAGACGCGCACACGCTCTTTCGAGCGATCGAAATGCTGGGCACCGGTGGACCCGAGGGGGAACGGATCGACGGGGACGCGCTCGAGGAACGGGTTCGCGAGCTGCTTTCGAACCCGACGGACGCGTTCTGCGAAGAAGAGCTCGTGGGCGCGATCCGGCAGGGCGGCAGCCCGCGGCGCGTCGCGGAGGCGCTCCGACTCGCCGCCGATCTCGTGGACCCCGACGAGGGCCCGGAGGCGCTCGCCGCTCAGCGACGACTGCTGTCGCGCGCGGCGCGGCTCTTCGCGACGTCGCTGAAGGAACCGGAATCGGCGGAACCGCTCTATGCACGGCTCGCCCAGATCGATCCGGATGATGCAGAGACTCAGGCGACGCTCGACCGCCTGCGGCGCCAGCTCGGGAAGCACGAGGACATCGTCGAGGGACTCCTGGAACGGTGCGAGTTGGAAGAGGATCCTACCGCGCGCGCGCTCCTCTGGTCGCAGATCGGCCGACTCTACACGACGGAGCTCGGCGACGCCAATCAGGCGATGGTCGCCTTCATTCAGGCGTTCTGCGCGGACCCCCTGACGCCTGCCTACGCGATGGAAGTCGAGCGCCTGGCCAAGAGCCCAGACGCCTGGAGCGACGTGCTGCAGGAGTGCATGAACGCCGCCCACGAGGAGATGCCGGCGGCGGCAAAGCAAGCTCTCTTGCTGCAAATGGCGCGCTGGTACGACTCGAAGATTTCGCGTCCCGATCTGGCCCTGCCCTGCTACACGGCGGTCCTGTCGACGGATCCCGCGAGCGACGCCGCGCTCGACGGCCTCTGCACGATTTACCGCAAGGCACAGCAATGGTCCGAGCTCGGGCAAGCGCTGCTCCTCCGCGCGGATCTCCGGTCCACGCCGGCGTCGATCGCGCGCGATCTGCGCGTCGAATCCGCCGAGATCTTGGAGAATCGCCTCGGCGCCTCGGAGGCGGCGAAGGAGATCTACGAACGCGTTCTGAAGGAGGACCCGTCGCACGAAGCCGCGTGCGATGCCCTGGTTCAGCTCTACGAGAAAGCCGGCGATTTCCCGAAGTTCGTCGCGACACTCGAATCGAGAGCGCGAGCGCTCCAGGGCGACGAGCGACGCGCCACGATGTTCCGGATCGCGGAAGCGACGGAACTCTACATCAAGGACATTCCCGACGCGATACGCCGCTACCAGCTCGTCGTGTCCGAAGATCCGAAGCACATCGACGCTCTCCACGGGCTCGACCGCTGTTACAGCCAGGCGGGGCGCTTTCGCGATCTCGTGCACAACCTCGAGCAGCAAATTGCCGCGGCGGCGACACCCCGCCAGAAGATCCAGCTCTGGGAGCGCGTGGCCGCCGTCTGGGACGAGGAGTTCATCGACCACGGCAAGGCCGCGGAGGCCTGGGAGAACGTCCTCGACCTCGACGCCGAGCACGACGGGGCGCTGACGAATCTCGTCCGCCATTACCGTGCCCTCGAGCGCTGGAACGACGTCGTGGTCGTGTATGAGCGCCACATGGAGCTGCTCCAGAAGGACAGGCCCCGCCAGCTGGAAAAGGCCCTCGGGCTGGGGAAGGTGCTGGCCGACGGTCTCCAGGTTCCGGAGCGTGCCATCGCCGTCTACGAGCGTGCGCTCGCTCTCGACCCCGGCAACTCCGAAGCCCTCGAGGCACTGGCGGCGCTGCGCGTCGGGACCGGCGAAACGTCGGGCGCCGTGGATGCAATCGAAGCTCTCGCCCGGAAGGCTCAGACGCCGACGGAACGCTCGGAGCACTTCATTCGTGCTGCGCAGATCCTGGAAGCGCGCGGAGACATGGACGGGGCGATCGAACGCTACAAGCTCGCGGTCGAAGCGAACCCGAAGGATCGATCCGCGCCGCTCATCCTCCGCGCCGCGTACGTCGCGCGCGGAGACGTGAACGCAGCGGCCGAGCTGCTCGAGCAGGAGATCAAGCAGACCGAAGGCGAGTCCGCTCGCGCAAAACTCGCTGGCGAAATGGCCGCGCTCTGTCGCGATCGGCTTCACAACGACGCCCGCGGAGAGTCCTGGGCGAAGATCGCCCTTGGTCTCGACCCGACGAACCTCGACGCGCTCCGGGTCATGGGGGACGTCGCCTTCGACGCCGATCACTTCGTGGAGGCGATGCGCTACTACGACCAGGTCGCGAATCGCACGGACGCGCTGACGCCCCCCGATGCGGTCCGGGTGCTGTCGGCGTACGCCGAGTGCCTCGTGAAGAACAACGCCGGCAAGAAGGCCGTCGAGGTCGCGGAGAAGCTACTCGCGCTCGCCCCCAACGACGCGACCGTACTCACACGGGCCTCGGAGCTCCTCTTCGAGCACGGGGAGCCCCACCGTTCATTCGAGGTTCACTGGGACGTGCAGCATCACCTGCGGGACACGCTGGAACCGAGCGAGCGAGCGCGGGTTCTTTATCGTCTCGGCGAGTCCGCGCGGCGCTCCGGGGACTTCGGGGCGGCGTTGAATCCGCTCGAAGAAGCGGCGTCTCTGGACCCCGACCCGAAGGCGGCGCTGAGGTCCCTCGCCCTCGTTTACGGTGCGCGCGGCAACTGGGAAGTCGCCATCCGAACGATGTACCGCCAGCTCGAGTTCGAGCAGGGGGACGACCGCGCTCAGCTCTTGCTCGAAATTGGGGATCTCGCGGCGGAAAAGCTCAAAGACCCATCGTACGCCGCGAAGAGCTACCTGTCCGCGCTCAGCGAGAAGCCGAACGACCGGCGAATCCTCGCGAAGCTGATGCAGCTCTACAGCGCCGAGAAAGACTGGGATCGTCTCGTCAAGGTGGTGCTGAAGCTTGCGGACTTCGTCGACGACGACAAGCAGAAGGCCAAGTACCTCTACACCGCGGGGCGGGTCGCCTGGAAGGAGATGGGCGACGTCAAGCTCGCGAGTCAGATCCTCGCTCGCTCGCTCGAGCTCGACGCAGAGAACGAAGACGTCGCGAAGGACGGCGTCGAGGTCCATGCCCTCTCGGGCAACGCGGAGGGACTGAAGGAAGCTCTGAAGCGCCAGGTGAAGATCGCCTCGGACGCGGGCGACAGAGAGCAGATGCTGCGGTCGCTCGGCGCGCTCGCGGAGCTCTATCTCCGTCATTTCAAGCGCATGGATCAAGCGATCGCCGTTACCGAAGCGGCGCTCGAAGTCGATCCCGACAACGTCGAGCGCAAGGAGCTCCTGGCGCAACTCTACGCGTCCGATACTTCACACTATCTCGACAAGGCCGTCGCGGCGCAGCTCGAGATCATCTCGCGCGATCCATTCCGACCCGACGCCCACAAGACGCTCCGCCGTCTCTACACCGAGCAGCACAACCCCGACGCGGCGTGGTGCTGTTGCCAGGCCCTCTACGTCCTCGGTCAGGCCGATGGCGACGAGCAGAGATTTTACCTTCGCATGCGGAACGAGGAGGGCATCACGGCGAAGTCGCGCCTCACCGAGCCGGATTTTCATTCGTTCTTGTTACACAAGCACGCGGATCCCCTCCTGACGGCACTCTTCACCGTCATACAGCCGGCGGTCATGCTGGCCCGCGGCAGGACGTTGAAGCAGCTCGGGTACGGGCCGGAACTCCTCATCGATCCGAGCCGCGGACAGTTCGCCTCTGCGCAGGTCATCCCTTACGTCGCGGACATCCTCGGCATGCCGTGCCCTCCGCTCTTTCAGAATCCGAACGAGTACGGTGAGCTCGCCTTCGTACATGCGCAGCACCCATCCATCGTCATCGGCACGGCGGTCATCGGCGTCGCGCTGCCGATCCAGACGATTGCCTTCATGGCGGCGCGTCATCTGAGTTTCTATCGGCCCGGCATGTACGTCCGCCAGCTCGTGCCTACCACGACGGGGCTCAAGGCCTGGCTATTTGCCGCCATCCGATTGATGACGCCGCAATTCCCGATCCCGCCAGACATCCAGGGTCCGGTTCAGGAGGCGTACCTCGCGCTCGATCGCGGCGTGACGGGATCACAGCGCGACCACCTCGCTCGCGTCGTCTCCAAGCTTCTGCAAGAGGGTACGGCGCTCGATCTGAGGAAGTGGGTAGCGGGCGTGGACCTCGGCGCCGATCGAGCCGGGCTCCTGATGAGCGACGACCTCGCGACTGCGGTGGAAGTGATCCGCGCCGCGGATCCGGCGGCGAGCTCCGTCGGCGCCTCCGAGCGGGTCGAGGAGCTCTACAAGTTTGCCGTGAGCGAGCAATACCTGGGAGCGCGGCAGAAGCTCGGCATCTCGATCGGACGCTGAACGATCGCTTCGGCGAAGCGCACCATTTGCAACCAGGCTGCGCTTTCACATGAGAGATGCAATCGGGTCGCCCTGTGAGCGGTGTGATGCGGTCTTTGAGCGTCAAAAATGGTTACACACCATTGCTTGACGGGAGGCCACCCTGTAAGACAGACATGGCTGCGCTTGGTTACCATTAGGAGCCGGCGTCGGTGTCTGTGGGGAGCATCCCACCGTCTCGGACGCCAAAGGGAGTGCCATGTCTACACGCTTTCGGCGCGCGGGTTCCGTATTGTGGGGACTGGGGATGGTCGTATCCATCCCTGCTTGTGGCTCGAGCAGCGGACCCTCGACGGGCTCCCAGCCCACAGAAACCGGTGCCGCGGGAAACGAATTCCCGGACACCGGGGGCTACGCGACTGGAAGCGGCGGCACGGACGGCTTTCAGACCCAGGGGAGCGGCGGTCTTCAGACCACCGAAGGCAGCGGAGGCTACGGAACGGGCGGGGGCGAATCCACGGGCACTGGCGGAGCTCAGAGCACGGGTGGAGCCTCTGGCGCGGGCGGAGTTCGGAGCACGGGTGGAGCCACCGGCGCGGGTGGAGGCACCAGTCCTGGCGGGTCCAGCGGGGGCGGTGCGGGCGGCGCCCCCGCCGCAAAGCCTCCGTGCATCACCGATCCGTCCCAGGGCGCGATCATCGGCGATTCATACGTGACCGGCGCCGCTTCACCGGCGCTACAGCCCGCGCTGGAAGCGCTCGATCCGGCGGCGACGTTCCAGAACTACGCGGTGCCAGGCACATCCCTGGCCTCGGGCGGACTGCTGGGCTTCATACCGCCCCAGCTGACCAGCGCAATCGGTCAGCAGCCGAACCTCAAGTTCATGATCATGGACGGAGGCGGGAACGATATCCTGATCTGCGATCAGATTCAATACCCAGGGTGCAATACCATCTGCGATGCGCCGGGTGCAGAAAACCAGAAAGTGTGCACGGACATCGTCGCGGCAGCATTCACCGTCGCGAAGCAGATGATGACGACCGCCGCCAACGCCGGGATCAAGGACGTGGTGTACTTCTTCTATCCGCACATCCCGGATGCAAACGGCGGCTTCAAGGACATCCTCGACTACGCCGCCCCGCTCGCGGAGGATCTCTGCAACAACACGTACACCCAGACGAACGGCAAGCTGACTTGCCATTTCGTGGACCCGCGCGCAGCCTTCGCCGCAGCAGGCGGCGACATGAACACTGCGAACTTCGCCGCGGACGGGATCCATCCTTCCCAGACTGGACAGAACATCATGGCAGGCCTCATCTGGAACAAGATGAAGGCGGATTGCCTCGATCAACCTGAAGGCTCGGCTTGCTGCGAGTGACGCGCCGGGAAGGGGCTGCCGAAAGGTAACACTCCGACGGCGGCTCTGGAACGGTGTGGTAGCAAAAAGCCGTCAGGCGCCTCGACTTTGGACCCGGATACGGTTCAAGATGAAGCGAGGGCGGCGAGCGAAACGCACGTCCCTGGAAACTCGTGCCGGACGACACCTTCGACGAGGCAGCGGACCAGACGGTCGTCATCGCCAGCAGCGATCTGAAGGTTCACAGCGTTCCGGCCATCTCGGAAGCGCGAACGCATGTGCTCGTTCGGATGGACGGGTCCGACATCGGCCAGGTCACGACGCTCGCCGGCTCGGAAATCGAGATGGGACGCAGTCCGAAGAGCGCCGTTCATCTGCCGTTCGAAGGCGTCAGCCGGCAGCACGCGCGCATGATCTGGCAGGACGGCGCGTACCTCATCGAGGATCTCGAGTCGGCGAACGGTACCTTCGTGAAGGGAACGCGCGTAGTGCGCCATCGGCTCGTGGACGGCGACGTGGTGCAGATTGGGCCCCGCGTCGTGTTCCGATATTCCATCACCGACAAGAGCGAGGAGCGCATTCTCCGGCAGCTCTACGAATCGAGCGTGAAAGATGCGCTCACCGGCGCTCACAACCGCGAATACCTGGCCGAGCGACTGAAAGTGGAAGTGGCTTACGCCAAGAGGCACCAGACGGAACTCTCCGTCTTGATGATGGATGTCGATCACTTCAAGAAGGTCAACGACACCTACGGTCATCAAGCAGGCGATGCAGTTCTGGTGGCGACTGCGGCCTCGCTGGCCCAGACGCTTCGTAACGAGGACGTCCTTGCCCGTTACGGTGGAGAAGAATTCCTGGTGATCTTGCGGGGAACCGGCCTCACCACCGCCCTGACGGTTGCCGAGCGGTTACGACAGCTGGTCGAGATGACGCGGGTCGCTCACGGCGATCAGACGATCCGGTGCACGGTCAGCGGCGGCTGCGCGTCGATCACTTGCGCGGAAGCAACGAGCGCCGAAGCGCTCGTTGCCATCGCGGACCGCAGACTGTATCTTGCCAAGCGAGCGGGCCGGAATCGTGTGGTCGCGGACGGCTGAGGGGGCCGCGTGGGGTATCTGAGCCGGTCGTATTCGGCTTCCGTGCGCGTGCACGCCATGGCGCGGATCGTTCCTCACGCGCTCGATCTGCACTCGTACGCGCACGCAAATGCGGCGCTGTTGCTGGAACGAAACGCGACGAGGTTCGCCGATCGCCCTGCCCTGCTGTTCGGCGACGAGACGTATTCCTGGGCGGAGGTCGAACGCGAGACGAATCGGTGGGCGCAATTCTTCCTGTCGCACGGGATGAGCCGGGGTTCCGTTGCGGCGCTCCTCATGGACAACCGCCCCGAATACGTCTTCGCACTGCTCGCGCTGAGCCGAATCCGCGCCGTTACGGCGTGCATCAACACGAACCTGTCGGGCCGCCCGCTGGCGCACGCGATCAACGCAGTGAATCCATCCATCATAGTGGTCGGCTCGGAGCATCTCGCCGTGTTGACCGCAATGCGAGAGCGTCGGATCTACGTGCACTCGGATCGCGACGGCGCTGCGAGAGCGGAGTCCATCAATGCGGAACTCGAGAGCCACGACGGGATCCTGGTGCGCCGCTCGCGCCCCGATACGAGCGAGCCGATGGCGTATCTGTACACCTCGGGAACTACCGGACTTCCGAAGGCCGCCGTGGTCACGAACCAGCGGTTCTTGCTGACGGCGTACGCCTTCGGCAAGGCGATGCACGAGGCGTGTGAACACGACGTGATCTACGTCCCGTTGCCGCTCTATCACGGCACGGCGCAGTGGACCGGGTTTGGCGCGTGTCTGGCGACGGGTGCCGCGATGGCCTTCCGTCGCAGGTTCTCGGCCTCGAGCTTCTGGGCTGACGCCGTGAGGTTCGGCGCGACCCGGATGGTCTACATCGGCGAGGTCTGCCGCTACTTGCTTCATCAGCCGGTCTCGGCCGACGAGAGTCGGCATTCGATTCGCGTGGCTGCTGGCAATGGATTGCGTCCGGACGTCTGGACGCCGTTTCAAAGAAGATGCGGCATCCCCATGATCCGGGAATTTTACGGAGCAACCGAGGGCAACGCGCCGCTCGCCAATCTCGAAGGTCGACCGGGCATGCTGGGTCGCCTGGCGTTCGGGCAAGCGCTCGTCGCGTTCGATGTCGAGTCGGGCACCGTCCGGCGCGACGGGAAAGGGCGCGCCATTCGCGTGGAGTCCGCCGAGCAGACCGGGCTCTTCATCGGACGCATTTCCGCCGTCACGAAATTCGACGGTTATGTCGACGCGCGCGCCACGGAGGCCAAGGTCTTGCGCGATGTCTTCGCTCCCGGCGACACGTGGTTCAACACCGGGGACTTGCTCACTCTCCACGAGGACGGCTGGCTTTCGTTCGCCGATCGGGTCGGTGATACGTTCCGATGGAAGGGGGAGAATGTGTCGACCAACGAAGTGGCGGACGTCCTCGACGCCTTTCCGGCCGTACTCGAGGCCAACGTTTACGGCGTGCTCGTCGCGGGATCGGAGGGGCGCGCCGGGATGGCGAGCCTCCACGCCACCGACGACTTCGACCTCGATGCTTTCCGCACCCATGTCATGACCGCACTGCCAGCATACGCACGGCCGTTGTTCCTGCGTCTGCAGACGGAAATGCGTGTCACGGGCACGTTCAAGCACCAGAAGACGGATTACCGGAACGAAGGCTACGATCCAACGACGGTGCGGGATCCTCTGTTCGCTTTGCTCGATGGACGATACGTCCCCATCGACGACGCTCTGTTCGCGAGGATCCGAGGCGGCCAAATCGTGCTCGGCTGACCCCCGACGCCGCGATCCGTCACTTCCCCGAAAACCGCGGAGCCCGTTTCTCGAGAAACGCGCGCACTCCTTCCGTGTAGTCGGCACTGGCGTAGCAGGCTTCTATGCTCCGCGCGATGGCCCGCGCATCCCGTTCGACTGCGTCTTTCTCGAACTCGCGCGCGACGATCTTGGCACTCCGGATGGTCAGAGGTGCATTCTCGGCGATCCGGCCAGCCACGTCGCGCACGAAAGCGTCGAACTCGGGCTTCGGGCGAACTTCGTTCACGAGCCGCCGCGTCAGAGCTTCTTCGGCGGTGAAGCGTTTGGCGGTGAAGAATATCTCCTTCGCGGCTGAAACCCCGACGACTCGAACGAGGGCTTCGATTCCGGACGCGGGGTATCCGAGCCCGAGGCGTACCGCGGGGATCGCAAAGGTCGCGTCGGCGGCCGCGTAACGAAAGTCGGCAGTGAGCGCGATGGCGACACCCCCGCCGACACAGAACCCGTGGATCGACGCAATGAGCGGCTTGTCGAGCGCGAAGAGCGCCGAGAACGCCCGTTCGTTTGCGGCGTCGTACTCCGCGGCCGCTTCCCCGGACCGGGTGCGCTCGAACTCCGAGATGTCCGCGCCGGACATGAACGCGACCTCGCCCGCGCCGCGGAGCACGACCACGCGAACCTGCTCGTCTCGAGCCAGGCTCTCGACTGCACGCGGAATGTCGAGCCACATATCGAGGGTGATCGCATTCCGGCGTTCGGGATGATCGAACACGATGAACGCGACGGCCCCGTCTTTCTCGATGCGAACGGCTCCGGGCATGCGAAACGCACGATATCCCGGACCGCCCCCCGGGAACAGGCGTGTTGCCGACGGAGCACGGGATCTATGGTCCGCGCGAGGCGGAGCCGGAGACCATGATCGACCGAACGAAGCACCGGGTCTAGAGTGCTGGCGTGCTCGCCCGCGCGCTCGGAATTCGTGACGAGGATCGGCGGGACGCGACGGTCGCCTTCTTGACGCTGCTCGGCGTGATGACCGCGCACGCGCTCTTGGAGACGGCGCGCGACGCTCTGTTCCTCTCGAAACTACCGGCGCGCGATCTGCCGTGGGCGTACATCGCGATCGCCGTCCTGTCGTTCGGCGTCGCAACCGCGAGCCGCGCGGTTCGCGGGCGCGTTCCGAGGCGGGTCACGCTCATGCTGTCGCTTCTCCTCGGCGGCGGGGTGACCGTGCTGTTTCACTTTCTGGTGGATTCCCGCTCGGCACCGACGGTGTTCGCGTTCTACGTGTGGACCGGACTCCTCGCGACCGTGGTCGTCGTGGAATTCTGGCTGCTCGTCGCGGAAGCGTTGGACGTCGGACAGGCAAAGCGCGTCTTCGCCATCATCGGCGCGGGCGGCCTCTCCGGCGCGGTGCTCGGCGCGGCGCTCGCAAGCGCGCTCCTCGTCGTCCTTCGACCGTCGAGCTTGCTGCTCGTGGCCGGCGGGGTCCTCGCCATCACGGCGATCTGTCCACTGTTTTTCGCCCCCGGCAAACCCGCGGGCGCGAAACGGGGCGCGGTGCAGCCCGCGTCCTGGACGGTCCTGCTTCGGCGCGAGCCGTACTTGCGTCGCTTGCTGTGGGTCGTGTTCGCGTCGAGCATGGTGCTCACGGGCGTCGACTACGTCTTCAAGGCAATCGCCTCGGTCGAGCTGGCTCCGGATCAACTGGCACCGTTCTTCGCTCGCTTCTACGCGATCATCGGCAGCGTCGCACTCGGGGTTCAGCTGTTCATGGCGCCGCGACTGCTCAGAACTCTGGGCGTCAATGGGTCGCTGCTGTTGCTACCCGCGCTCCTCCTCATCGGTTCGGGTGGCTTCGTCCTGACGGGAGGACTCGGCGCGGCTCTGTTGATGCGCGGGGCGGATGGCGCCCTCCGGCACTCCCTCCACCGGACGGGGACCGAGATTCTCTTCGTGCCCCTGCCACCGGCGGTACGCGACCGTTACAAGGGATTCATCGAAGCCATCGGTCAGCGCGGCGGCCAGGGCATGGCGTCGGTGCTGCTTCTGGGGGCGGCGGCGACCGGCGTACGCCCGGTGGATATCGGGGTGGCGCTCATCGTATTTGCCGGCGTGTGGCTGGCCGCGACGAGCAGTATCAAGCCGCATTACCTCGAGCTTTTCCGGAGAAACCTCCGCGAAGGAATGCTCGAGACGCACGTGGAGGTTCCCGACCTGGACCTGAACTCGCTCGAAGCCCTCATCGGTGCGCTGAGTTCGCACAACGACCATGAGGTCACCGCCGCACTGGATCTCCTCGCTTCGTACAAGAAGACGAACCTCGTTCCGGCGCTCATCTTGTACCACCCCTCGCCGGACGTCGTGCTGCACGCGTTCGCGCATTTCGCCGGCGCTGGTCGCTCGGACGCGGATCGCTTGATCGATCGCCTGATCTCGCACGACGATGAACGGATTCGGGCCGCGGCACTCCGCCACACTGCGTCCCGCGCCGGAACGACCCTCCTCGGCACGCTCTCGAGAGATCCGTCCCCCCTCGTCCGCACGACCGCGGTGGTCGAGCTCATCCGGCGAGGAGCGATCGACGAGTGGAAGGGAGGCGACGTCCTCCGAGGCATCATCGACGGCGGTTCACCGGAGCTGCGGCGAGCGCTGGCCTTCGCGTCCCGCGAGCTGCCCTCGGGCCGCTACTCGTGGGCGCTCATCCGGCTCGCGTTCATCCCGGAGCCCGGGCTCGCCGTCGAGGTCGCCCGATCGATGGCGGCGGCACCCGACGTGGAGTTCGTCCCTACCCTGGCCCGCTTGCTCGCCGTGCGCGACTGCAGAGAGGACGCGCGCGGTGCGCTCTTCGCCCTGGGCGAGGCGGCACTCGGCGCGCTCGATGGCGCGCTGACGGACACGACCTTGTCGCGCGCCGTGCGACGCCATTTGCCGAGAACCATAGCGCATCTCGGGGGCGCGCTCGCGTCCCAGATCCTGGAACGGCGGCTCGCGGTCGAACCCGACGAGGTCGTGGAGCTCAACATCGTCCGCGCCCTGGGGCGAATGCGCGCGCTCGACCCGGGTCTGGCGGTCGACACCGATGCGCTCTTCGGCGAAGCGCGGCGAACTCTCGCGCGAGGCGTCACGCTGCTGTTCTGGCAAGTGGTGAGCGACCGATTCTGTCGCGAGCACCCGCAGGCGCGGAGCGCGGCCGCGGAGATGCTCATGGCACTCCTCGCCGACAAGGAGTCACGAGCTATCGAGCGTGTGTTCCGGATCCTCGAGGTCATAGATCCGTCCGAAGAGTTCGAGGTCCTGCTCGCCGGCTTGAAGAGCACCGACGCGCGACGCCGGGAGAACGGCCGCGAGCTCTTGAGCCACGTCGTGCCCGAGCCGCTCCGGAGCGGCATCCTCGCCATGCTCGGCGATGGCCCGGTCGACGCCCGCCTGCGCCAGGCCGTGCGGTTCCACGATCCGGGCGGACGCTCGCGACCCGATCGAACCGCGTTGCTCCTCGGCGACGCTCTACTGGATAGAGGCGACCATGCGGCGGCGGTCGGGGACCTCGACGGCATCCATGTCGAGTGCCTCCGGGCCATGCTCCTGGATCCGAGCGACGCCGTGCGGAGCGTCGCGAGCTACCGGATCGCCGAGCTCGGGCTGGGTGAGCTCGAGACGGAGCTGCGGACCGCCGCAGCTCCGCGCGATGGCGCACTCGCAGAACTGTCCGATCGAGCCGTCGAGCTGCTCGAACGCGCGACGACGGAGGTGAGCCGTGCGGGCTGACGGCGAACGCATGCGCCCGGGCCACGTGGCGCGAGTGCTCGCGCTGCGCTCATTTCCAGGGCTCGCGCAGGTTCACCCGACCCACCTCGCCCTCCTCGCCGATCTCGCGAAGGAGCGGACATTCGGCAAAGGAGACACGCTGCTGAAACCGGGAACGCCGGTACGATCGATGCACCTGATTCGCGGCGGGTCCGTCGCGGTGCTCCACGAGAACATCGTCACCCGCCGCTTCGGCGCGACCGACATCGTCGGGGCGGTCGCGGCGCTGGCACGGCTTCCGGAGGGCCAGCATGTCGTCGCAGAAGAAGAGACGAATACGTTCGAGATCGACATCGACGATTTCGAGGAGGTGCTGGAAGAAAGCTTTTCCATCCTGCTTGCGGCGCTCCGCGGGACTCTAGCGAGCGTGATGGAATGCCGGCTGAAGCTGCCGGGAAACGCCGGCTTTCCCGAGCCGAGCGCCGGCCAGACAGAGCGTGCGGACGCGGTCCTCGGACCCGTGGAGAGGGTTCTCTTCTTGCGCCGGCTCATGACGTACGGGCGCGCCCAGGTGGAAGCGCTCGCCGAGCTCGCGCGCGAGATGCACGAGGTCCGGATCCCTGCGGGCACCGAGCTCTGGCGCGATGGCGACCCGGCCATGCACTCGCTCCTGGTGTGGAGCGGCGTGATCATCGGCGAGGCCCGCCACGGGCAGAGATTCAAGCTGGGCCCGGACTCCGTCGCGGGGGGCATCGACTCGATCGCCGGAGAGAAGCGGTTCTACCGCGCCGTCGCGGAGACCGACGTCGTGGCGCTGCGGAGCGACACCGCGCACCTCATGGACGTGATTGAAGAGCATCCCGACATGGGGCTCGACATGCTCCGGGCCGCAGCGCGAATCCTCTCGAATCTCTACGCCGCGCTGGACCGCCAGACGCTCGGTTGAGTTCTGGCGGACTCCGCTTCGCGTGCCCTCAAACACTACTCGGTCTGCTCCTTGGTCTTCAGGAAGCGAAGCATCTTCCACTCGCTCTCGGCCGTGTCGAGGTGCCACTTGTTGCGAGCGAGAAACACCTTGGCGCCGGTGTGGTCGTCCGCGATGCTGCCCTGATTTTCTTCGATGAACCTCTCGAGCGCCCGGCGATCGTCGGACTCGATCCAGCGCGCGGTGTAGAGGGCCGTATTCTCGAACTTCACCGGGATGTCGTACTCGGTTCGGATTCGATCCGCGAGAACGTCGAACTGCAGCGATCCCACGACGCCGACGATGAACGCGCCGCCCGCAAGCGGCTTGAAGACCCGCGCCGCACCTTCTTCCGCGAGTTGCTCGAGCGCGCGCCCGAGGTGCTTCGCGCGCATCGGATCGTCGGGACGAACGCGCTGGAGGAGCTCCGGCGCGAAGCTCGGGATGCCGGTGAAGTGCAAGGCTTCGCCCTCCGTGAGCGCGTCGCCGATGCGTAGCTTGCCGTGATTCGGGAGACCGATGATGTCGCCGGCCCACGCCTCGTCCGCGACTTCGCGATCCTGCGCGAGGAAGAGAAGCGGATTGTGAGCCTTGATGATCGCGCCCGTGCGCACGTGCGACAATTTCATGCCGCGCTCGAAGTGGCCGGAGCAAAGACGGACGAACGCGATGCGGTCGTGGTGCTTCGGGTCCATGTTCGCCTGGATCTTGAAGACGAAACCCGTCACCTTGGACTCGTCCGGCGACACGACACGCTCCACTGCCTTCTGCGGTCGTGGCGGCGGCGCAAACTCCGCTAGCCCGTCGAGCAACATGCGCACGCCGAAGTTGTTGACCGCGCTGCCGAAGAAGACGGGCGTCCGGTGCCCTTCGCGATAAGCAGTGACGTCGAAGTCCTTGCAGAGCCCGCGCGCCATCTCCACTCCCTGACGTAGCGTCGCGACGGCCGTCTCGGGCAGGAGCTCATCGAGCTTGCGGTCGTTCAGGCCCTCGCACGTGACGCCCTCGTCCCGCGTGTTCTTCTGCCCGCGCTCCGTGAGCACGAGTTGATCGCGCAGCAGATCGTAACAACCGCGGAAGCTATGGCCCATGCCGATCGGCCAGCTCGCGGGAGAGACGTCCAGCGCCAGCGTTTGCTCGATCTCGTCCAGGAGATCGAACGGGTCGCGCCCCTCGCGATCCATCTTGTTGACGAAGGTGACAATCGGGACGTCACGCAGGCGGCAGACCTCGAAGAGCTTGCGCGTCTGACTCTCGATGCCCTTCCCTGCGTCGATGACCATGACGGCAGAATCGACGGCCGTGAGCGTGCGGTAGGTGTCTTCGCTGAAGTCCTCGTGGCCGGGCGTGTCGAGCAGATTGAAGGTACAGCCCGCGTAGTCGAAGCACATGGCGGAAGCGGTCACCGAAATGCCGCGCTCCTGCTCGACTTTCATCCAGTCCGACCGTGCTCGCCGCTGCTCGCCCCGTGCCTTGACGGCGCCCGCGAGCTGAATCGCCCCGCCGAAAAGGAGCAGCTTTTCCGTCAGGGTTGTCTTGCCCGCGTCAGGGTGCGAAATAATCGCGAACGTTCTGCGTTGCTGAATCGGCGCGGGGGTCATGGCGTCCGCGCCATATCACGGCTGCGCATCGCTACCGAAACTCGCTCGAAATCCGGCGCGAAATACCGTTCGCACACGCTCCGGTTACGCTCGCACGGGAAGACGCGTCACGCCGGAACGCTCGGATGGGCTCGTTGCACCCTGCGTCGCGAAAAACGCGACGCGTCGAGGTCGTGACGAAACGCTGACAAGGAGATCGGCGTGAAATGACCGGTCGATCGGGATGTGGACGCTATGCTGTGGGCGCATCTCGACCCCGAAAAGAGGTTCCACGTGATCATCATCGCGTTCTTCATTTTGCACTGGGAGCTCTCGGTCTTCTCGCAGACCTTCTTCCTGCACCGATACGGGGCGCACCGGATGTTCACGATGTCGAAGGGCTGGGAGCGCTTCTTCTACCTGCTCACGTACATGAGCCAGGGGTCAAGCTACCTCGTGCCGCGCGGGTACGCGATCTTGCATCGCATGCACCACGCTTACAGCGACACGCCGAAGGATCCGCACTCACCGCGGAACTATTCGAACCTGATGTCGATGATGTGGGACACGAAGCATCAGTACGATAACTTTGCGTACAACCGCGTGGAGCCCGAGCCGCGATTCAAGGGGGGCTACCCGGAGTGGCCCGCCGTCGACAAGATCGGACAGAACTGGATGATGCGCGTCGCGTGGGGCGCCGCGTACACGCTCTTCTACATCAAGTTCGCCACGGCTCCGTGGATGTTCGCGCTCCTGCCGATCCATTACGTGATGGGTCCCGTGCACGGCGCGATCGTCAACTGGGGTGGCCACATGTACGGCTACCGGAATTTCGACAACGGGGACGACTCGAAGAACACCCTTGCGTTCGATTTTCTCACCGGAGGCGAGCTCTTCCAGAACAACCACCACAAGTTCGGCATGAGCCCGAACTTCGCGGCCCGCTGGTTCGAAATCGATCCGACGTACTACGTCATCCGGGCGCTCTCGGCGCTCCGCATCCTCGACACGAGCGGCGCGCAGCAGATCCGGTACCCGGCCGAGCGCACGGTCACGGCGGAGTCTACCTGACGCGCGAGCGCGGTGAGGCCGAGCGCCGCCGGCTCTAGCGGCCGGCGTCGGGGCTTCGTGCGGCATCGCTCGCCGCGTCGCTCGCGGCGTCCTCGCGCCCGGCGTCCTGCACGCTGGAGCTTCTCGCGTCGCGATCGGACGCGTCCGCGATAGAATTGCCGCCGCCGGTGCCGCTGAGCCCGCCCGCGCCGCCCGTGTCCGGGAACAGATTGACGCAGGTGCCGAAACCCACGTTGACGCCGCACTGACCGTCATTGGTGCAGCAGGCCGGGAGCGGCCCGGCTCCGGGACAGCGTTCAAGCGCGCAACCCGACGAGACGCCGCCGGAGCCGGCGGCTCCCCCCGAGCTTGCCCCACCCGATGACGTTCCCGCGTCCGAACGAGCGGTCGCGACGGAAGCGACGCGATACGGCACCGTGAACTCCGAGCCGTCGGACGACGTGCATCCAGCCACGACGAACAGCAGCGCCAACGTGCTCACACCGGGGAGACTGCTCACGCCGGCCATTCTTGCACGATCCGGCCCGGATTGCGCCGTTGGCTGAACCAAAAGCTCAAATGCCGACGTCTGCGGTGATGCCGCCATCGGCGACGATGGCCGCGCCGTTCACGTGTCTCGCATCCTCCGACACGAGGAAGCGGACGAGGGCCGCGATCTCGGTCGGCTCGGCGAGTCGTCGCGCCGGAGTTCGCGCGAGAATGCGTTCACGATGACCGGGGCGCGCCTCGGGCTGCGCGCCCATCCGCGTTTCGACGTAGCCCGGGCAGACCGCGTTGCATGTGATGCCGTGCTCGGCCCACTCGACTGCGACGGCGCGGGCGTACCCCACGACCGCGTGCTTGCTCGCGACGTAGGTCGACGATAGCCGCGCCCCGAGCAGCCCCTGGATCGACGCGATATGCACGATGCGTCCGAACCCGCGAGCGGCCATCGACGGCAGGAGGGCCCGCGTCAATAGGAACGCGCCCCGGACGTTCGTCGCGAACACCCGTTCCCATTCTTCGACGGACACTTCATCCGCGCGGTGAAACGGACCCCCGATCCCTGCGGCGTGGACCAGAACCGCCGCGTCGCCGAGCCCGGCGCGAGCGAGCGCGAGCGCCTGCGCGACGGCGGCCTCGTCCGAGACGTCGCAAGCGAACGCAAGCGCTCGCCCCCCGCGCCGAGCGATCGTCTCTGCAACGGCCTCGGCGCGGGCGCCGTCCAGATCCAGCACAGCAACGGCGTTCCCGTCCTCGGCAAGCCCCCCGGCAATCGCGCTTCCGATACCGCCCCCGGCGCCAGACACGATCGCTACACGTCCGGGGTTCATCGAGAAAGGATGCCCTTCGGCGGCGCGATGCGGATCTCGTCCACGCGCACGGTAGGCGACAGCGAGAGCAGGTGCACGACCGACGCCGCGACGTCCTCGACGGACAGCATCTCTTCTCGAGCGTACCCTTCGCGACCGTTCCAGATGCCGGTCGCGACGGCACCGAGCGTGACGACGGTTCCGAACACGCCGTGCGCCTTGCCCTCCTCGGTCAAGATCTCGGAAAACCCGCGAGCGCCGTACTTGGAGGCGCCGTAGGCCGCAGAATCCGCGAGCGGGACACGCCCGGCGACCGAACCGATGGTGACGACCCGGCCGCCTCGCGCGCGTTTCATGCGCCTGAACGCCTCGCGGGAACACAGGAAGACGCCCGCCAGGTTCGTGTCGAGCGTGGCGCGAAACTCCTCCAGCGTCAGCGACTCGATGGGCTTGAACACGCCGGTTCCGGCATTGTTCACGAGCGCGTCGATGCGCCCTGCAGCGCCGTCGAGCCATTGGAAGAACTTCGTGACGCTACGTTCATCGGTGACGTCGAGTGCCGCCTCGACGACGGAACCCGGGCGAGGCTCCGCGCGGGGCGCGGTGAAAGAGCGGGCGCCCGAGACCACCGCAGCTCCCGCGTTCGCGGTAGCAACGGCGATGCCGCGACCGATACCGCGAGAACCGCCCGTGACCACGACGACCTTGCCGGAGAGGACATCCACTGGTGCACTTTACGCCGCAAAGATTCGCGGCGCACCGCATCACTCGGACGCCACCTAGCGGTCGTAGAAAGGCTCTTGTCTCGCTGGGCCCCGTGGGTGTTGACTCCGCTCCCCATGAAACGCGAGAAGCGCCTCACGAAGCGAGAACGAAAAGCCGCCGGCCAGGAACATTCGCACGATCACCAGCACATTCATTGCATCGTGTGTGGAAGGCACATCGAGCCGGATGAGTTCGCTGCATCCCCGGCCACCGCACGGATCCTGGCCTGCCAGCATGGCTCGAAGTTCCCCTCCTGCGCGGGCTGCGTCGAACCGGGGCAGAGACTCCTGGACGAGCACGACCGCACGGGCGAGCCAGTGAAGACCGCCGGTGCTTGGCATTGACGGCTGCGGTTCGATCCCCGCCCGTAGCTTGCCTGTGACGATTTCATTCGCCGCGGATTGACGGCTCAGTCCGACCTGCACGGAGCATCCAAACGAATGCCCCTTCAGAAATCTGGTGAAGCCGATGCTCAGAATGAACGGCGTCGCCAGAAATTCGATGAAAGCTCGATTCAGATCGGAGCTGGCGCGCAATCGGCGACTGGCAGTTCGATGCGCGATCAACCGATGGTCAGAGGTTGACCGGCATTCCGGACTACCCCTAACCGACCCTCCGCAATCCGGGTGATCGCGACGATCTTCTCGAAGTCCGAGGCTCGAAAAGCGTGGTCGGGGCGCCCGAGTTCGACGAGCGCGTAGAGGCGGTCCGCGCATACTAGTGGCGTCATCGCGACGCCGCTGCACGCCGGAAAGGCACCGAGCCGGTTCCTCACCGTCCATGACGGCGCGTCGGGGTCCGGCTCCTCGCAGAGGCTCCTTCCCTCGAAAGCGAGCAGCGCCGCGGGATCGTCGAACGGAATCTTGCGTCCGACTCGCCGCGTCGACTTCGGCCCGGACGTGCAGACCGTCACGAAGCCCGAGCGCGGCGCCCCCCGGCGATGAATCGCTCCGACCCATGCGCCCGTCGTGCGCATCGCTTCCATCAGGCATTCGCGGAGCACGTCGCTGGGGTCGTTCGCGCGATGCAGACGCTGCTCGAACGCCTCGAACGGCGACGGCGCGGCGGGCACTTCACGCCAGCGCGCCGGCTCGATCATCACGTCGCCGCCCGACGCCTGCGCGCGCCGGAGCGCCGCAACTTCGCGAATCCGCTCGACGCTGCGCCAGGTGCTCCATTTTCGCTCGCGCACCATGCAATCCGCAGGAACGCGCTCGTGCAAGACGCCGCGGACGAGCAAATTGGTCGTGACCGGCCCGACCGTGACGTCACCGTTCGTCACGAACCAGAGCGGCGGGGCTTTCTTGTGAAGTAGAACGTGAGCGGTCTGCATGGATCCGGACCTCGCTTTCCACATTGTCCGTCGCCGGCTCCGGTGGGGCCAAAGAATGGACTAAGAGCGCGTCCGAGGACGAACCCCGGTCGGCAGATCTCGGTCGAATAGCGAATCGCCGGGCGTGCCGGCTGTGCGGCTCAGAGCGGCACGAGTCGCGACTTCGCGCTGATTTTCACGAGCGCGACGCGCATCCGCTGCCCGTCGAGAACGAACGGCACCGAGCGGCGTTCGCCCGCCGCCGTGATGTCGACGGAGCCACGGACGGTGCGGGTGTGTCCCTCGGGTCGCGTGACTTCCACGACGTAGTCGCCGGGCGCGCCGCCTTGAAGCGCGAGCCCTTCACGGCTGGTGCTCTCGACGTCGCGCGCCGTGATGATCGCCTTCGTCGGCGCGCCGAGCCACGACACGCGATTGCCGTCCGACGGCAAGAGCGACAGATCGAGGTCGTCACCGCTGTCCCACGTGGCCTGTAGACGCAGATCGCCAAGGAGTGCGGACGCATCGGGCGCCGGAACCGCGAGAAGAGCGTCCGCGGCGGTTCGCGTCGCGTCACTCGCGGCCGCCGTCAAGGCACTCGCGACGTCGGCGTTTCCGAGGTCGCGCTCGCACCGGACGGCTTCCTCGAGCAGCCTGGCGTCCGTCGAGCGGATCTGCGCAATCGCCAGCGAGTTCCGGCAGCCAAGCGCGGCCTGTCCTGCCCAGCGACGCAGCCGCGCGAGCCTCCACTGCGCCTTGTGATCGCCTGGACGCACGTCCACCACGCTGCCGAGAATGCGAATCGCGAGCTCGCGTTCGCCGCGCGCCGCGGCAACGTCGGCACGCGCCGTCAACGCGTCGGGGTCGAGCGGGTCCTTGGCGGACCACTCTTCCGCGACATGACTCGCGCGGTCCACGTCGCCGCTCAGGAAGTACAGCGTGTAGAGCCGCTTCACGGCGTCGCGATCCAGGGCGTTCGCCGCGGCGTCGCGCTCGGCTCGCGCGATCGCCTCGGGCGTCACCGAGGCGGGCAGCGTCGTGGACGTCACGATCCGTCCGATGCGCTCCCATATCTTCCGCATCGGAACGTAGCGACGTGGCCAGTACCGCTCCGGCACCTCGGGCTCGAGCGGCGACGGATCGCCGGGTGGCATGAGCATGGGCCTGTCGTCCGTCCTCCTCAGCGGAGCGCCGGCGGGCGGCGGCGGTGCATAAGCGTGAGCCAGTGCGCCGTCCTCCGCCTCCGAGGCTCGAGCGCGCATCGCCGGCTCCGCGGCCGCGGACGCAGGCGCCGCTTTTGGCATCGCCGCTCCGGATCCGGAGGCTAATCCTCCGCCGGCTGCCTCCTTTTCATCCCGGTCTCCCGCGTACGCCTCGGTGCTCCCCACCTCGTCTTTCTTGGCAGTAGCTTCGGGAAGATTTTGTTGCTCCGGATCACGCACGGCGGTTTCACCGTCGGCGCCGGTGCTCACGGCGTCGTCGTCTCCCGTGTAGACGGCGGGCTGTTCGTCCTGGTGCAAACCGAAGGCGCGGAACATCGCCGCGCTCTCGAGCACCATGAGCGACGTGTACCGGCTCGCCACGTGGAACCGCCGAGACAGCTCGACCGCGCGCGCGCGGCTCGCAGCGTCGGATTCGTCCTCGAGATCGGCGAGCTCTGCTGCGGCCCAGAGGCGCGGCACGAACGCGTTGCCCTTCGCCGTCGTGGCTTCGACGTGGAGCGGGTAGCGTTGCTCGAACGGCGCTCCGGCGATTGTTCCGCGCAGCGTGAGCGTGCCGTCGATGTTCGGACGCGTCATGCGCGCGACGATCATCGTCTCGCCGCCGGCCGCGATCGTCGCGAGCCGCATCGGCGCGACCGCGACGAGTCCGTCGGGGAGCGCGACGCTCGGGTCGGCGAGCGTGGTCCCGTACGCCGCCCCGAGCACCGCGTACGCGACGTCGAGCGGCGCCTGCCCCGGCACAAACGGCACGACGGCCCCGCCGCCGGCCTGGGCCATCGTGCGGAGCGTCGCGACGTCCGCGTCGGAACCGATGGCGACCGCGCTCACGGTGCCCGCGCCGCGCGGAACCGCGGCCTCGACCTCGCGCCGCATGAACGCGGCCGACACGGGTCCGATCGTGGGAGTGCCATCACCAATGTAAATCACACGCGCGGCTCCCGCCGGCGCGTCGCGGATCGCGTCGCGCCCGTTCTTTATCGCTAGCCCCAGGTCGGAACCGCCCTCGGGCGTGATGCCGCGCAGGAAATCGGAGACGGCGCGAGCCGCATCGTCGCCGGGGCTCACGACGTGCGAGGGCAGCTCGCGACACGTCGAATCGCACGCGAGAACCGTGACGCGATCGTCCGGGTCGAGCTCGCGAACGACCCTCGACGCGAGCTCGGACGCGCGGAGATACCGCTCGCCGAACATCGAACGGCTCGAGTCGACCACGAGCGCGAACTCGCGGAAGGTCCGATCTTCGGCGCGCGGCAGCCTCGGCTGAAGGGCGATCGCGACGTACGGTGCGCCCCCACCCAGATCGCCCGAGCCCGGAAGGTCCGCTGGCAACGCGGCCGCGCCCACCCCGCTCTGCGGCGGGGCCGCGAACTCGCCGGGACCCGGCTGATACGCCCACGCAGTGAGCTCCTGCGCGGGGTTCGGGAGCGAATACTCGAATCGACAGATCTCCGTTCGGCGTGAACCCGTTTGCGGAGAACGAGAGTGACGTCGCGCCCCCGGGCGCCGGCTCTTGCCGGAGGGCATAGCCGTGTGAGCGAACGCCGGCTGCCGGATCGTTGCCCCGCACCTGGATGTCCACGTCGAAATGACCGACGCGCGTGGAACCACTCGGATCGCGCGGGAGCGGATACACGTACCTGCGGGTGGCACCCGACGACGAGATCACCTGCGTGTACGCGAGCACGATGTGTCGCGAACCCCGCCTCGGAATCGGGTAAATCCGGAGTTCGAAGCGCCCCCCGCGTTGCCACTCGAGCAGCGCCGGGTCTCGCCACGGACCCGGCACCCAGACGATCTCTTCGCCCGCGGGCTTCTTGCCGCCCGCATTTACGATCGCACCGTTCCAGATGGCGGCGGCGCGGTTGCGATCGACGAACGCACCATCCACGAGCTTGCCGTCCACGTCGAGCGCGAGACGTTCGATCTGGGCATCGGGCGGGAGCGGAAACCGGTAGATGCCCTCGAGCACCTCGTCGGTCGAGTTCGTGAACGTCTCGTCTATCTCGGTACGCGCGATGTTGCCGACGATGCGCACGCGCGTGGTATGCGACGCGAGCGAAACCGCGCCGGTGCGCTCGCGATCCTGACCGGGCTTCTTTCCGCGAAGCTCACCGAGCCCTTGCATGTCCTCGTCGTTCACCGGTGCGGGAAGAAATGCGCGCTCGCTCCAGTTCGCGCCGCTGCCGAGTGTCGCCGTCGGGTAGGACTCCGGCGGCGCGTTACCCTCGATGCGTCCCGCCTCCCCCGCGTGCACGCCGATGCCGCGTTCCGCGGCGTCGACGAGCCGGAGCGTCCCTCGCACGACTTCGACCGCGGTCCGCCGCGAGTCCGCCGAGGAATCGACGCCTTTGCCGCTTCCATCTCGACGAAGCCGAGCGGCGTGTCGACTCGGGCGCGACTCTGTCCAGCCCGCACGATATCGACGACGAGAGAGCCGCGATCGAGCCGCGCGCGGCGTGGCTGATCCCCGTCCAGGTGCAGTTCGCTGTCCTCGTCGAGCACGAACCGCGATCCGTCGCGGAGCATGATGGCGATCCGGGTGCTCGCATCCGTCCTCAACACCGAACCGGCGGGCACGTCGTCTCCGCGATCGGTCGGACTGCAAACGACCCGATCCGGGCTGCAGCGTTCCACGCCGGAACCATCGCCGAATGCGCGCGCGACGTCGGTGACCTTGCCGCTCCAAGCGTCGTCGGAATAGCGAGTCGCGTCGGCACGCCTGCGAACGACGTACCAGCCGAACAGGACCGCAAGGACGACACCGAGACCCACGAGACGGCGGCGCGCCGACGTGGTCGGCGGCACGGGAGCGGCGGGGGCAGCAGGAGCGGCGGCGGGAGTTGGCGCGCCTTCGGCTGCGGGTGAAGGAGATCCGGCGGCCGCCCGTCGGGGCGGCGAGACGGGTGCGCTCTGCGGACCGAGGGACGCGACGACGGCGTCGGTGCACGCGTCGATATCCACGCTATGAGCCGCTTCGAGGGTTCCCAGGCGCTGGATCGCTTGCTCCACATCGTGCACGCGATCGCGCGACACGTCGTCTTCCGCCACGAAGTCGGCAATTCTGTCCGGGGCGATTCCGTCGATGATATCGGCGAGGTGCTCCGTGACGTCACCGCGCCGCGCGGCGACCTCGGACGACTCCGCGTCGTCGCTTGCCGGCCACGGCGCGACTTCCGCGAGCGCTCTCGAGATGCGCGCTCGCGCCGTGTGCTCGTCCACTGCGCACGCAGATGCGACGTCTGAGACGCTGAGACCGGCTACGTACCGAAGAACGAGTGCATCGCGTTCACTCGGCCGAACGCGGAGCAGAGCCGCGCGCAAGCCGTCGCCGGGAGATTCCGAAGACGCCCGCCGAACCTGGGCGCAACGCTTCCTAATGGCAGCGAAAAGACGCGGGCGGGAGAGTGCCTCCGCGTCACCGGTTTCTGCCATTCCGCAAGCCGAGCCGAGAACCTCGAGCGCGAGGGCACGCGCGTCGTAGCCCAGCGCCGCGCACGCGAATCGCACCAGCCCTAACGCGTCTCGCTCGACCGCAAGCCGCAACTCCAGCCGCACGTCCGAAACCCTGCCATCTTCCATCCGAGGCTCCCGTCCCGCGCCGCTCTGACGCTATCGTCATCGTACGAACCAGGGCCGCGAACAATCCATGAAACGTCCCCCGTCCCTCAAAAGCCCCCTACTCCGACCTCTCCGTACACCGGACTTCACCGCAAATACCGACCGTACGCACGCCGAGGAGCGAGAGCGCCGAGATGGGTGCGCGCTCGAAGCCAAAGACGACACGCCGAGGTCCGATTGCGAAGAACGCGGGGGTAGATCGGCGGGTGAAGACCGGAAGCGTTCGAATGCACGCCGAGAGCGCCGAGATGCCCCCGCGCTCGAGCAAGCGGCCCTCGGCGCTAAGCGATTTGGCGGCGCCGACGCGGCCTACTCTTGCATCGCGGACAACGGGCGTCGTCCTGGCTTTCGACGATCAACGAGTGGGAGCGACAGTTCGGACAGTGCTCTATGGAGATGAACTCCGCGCGAAAGCCGCACCCCGGACACTCGCCGACATTTCTGCCGAACCCGCCGGCGCCATGGCGGTGGTTCCATGGAGCTCCGCACTTCGGGCATGGCGACTGAACCACGTCGGGTCTGACGACGACTTCGCTCTTGCCGCGCAGCAGCGCCGCCTCGATCTCCAGCCGCTCGCGTTCCTTTGCGCGAAGCGCCGCGTCGCGGTCCTCGAACTCGGCATCGAGTCGCATCGTCGCCTCACGCTGGCGTAACGTCAGCTCCTGACGCGCTTCGTCGCGGCAGAGGGGCGTGCAATAGAGGCCATCGACTGGGTTCTTGAGCCAGCCAATCTTCTTTTCGCAATGGAGGCACTTCATGGCTTCACCTTCGACGGAGCCAAGCATTTTCAGGACAGGCGCCGCGCCGTCAAATAGGTTTTGTGTGCCCACAACCTTTTGCCCCGACTGAACGCGGAAGATCCTGAATTCCCTCGTCCTTCACCGAGGCAAGTGAAGACTGCGCAAGTTTCGTACAACCCGCTGATTACTCGGCAGCGGCGGCGGCACCTGCTGGCATCGCGTAGTTCGGGAGCGGTTCCTCGAGCTTCGCCCAGTCGATCTGGCCGTCGTCGACGAGGTTTTCGAACTGGAGCACACCGAGTTCGTCGTACAGCGGGCGGACGGAGTCCGTGATCAGACCGACCTTCTTCAGATTCGGGATGATGCGGGTGAAGAGTAGATTCCTGAATTGCTGCATGACGCCGCCCGCGAGAGAACGCCGTCGGCCTTCCTCGACGTCCCAGCCATAATGTTCGAACACGTCCGTCGAAACGATGCGTTCGCGCATGACGCAGCACGCTTCGTAAGCGAATCGCGCGCGATCTTCGCGCTCCTGCTCCGTCAACGACTTGACGAACTCTTCCATGTACGTGACGCCGAACGCAACGTGCCGCGACTCGTCGCGCGTCACCAGATCGAGGACGTCACCCATGACCGGATCGCGGGCCAGCATCCTCTGGGTGTTGAACGCCGCGAGCGCGAGCGACTCGATCACGAGTTGCATCCCGATGAACTTCAAGTCCCATCGCTCGTCAGCGAGGATCTTGTCGAGGAGCACTTTGAGGTTCTGATTCACCGGGTACATGAACCCGATGCGCTCCATGATGTACTTGCCGAACACTTCGACGTGGCGAGCTTCGTCGAAGGTTTGCGACGCGGCGTAGAGCTTCGCGTCGTAGGTCGGCGCGCAACTGACGAGCTGCGACGCAACGAGGAGCGCTCCCTGCTCCCCATGCAAGAACTGCGAGAGCATCCACGACTGCTGGTGCCACGCAAACTCGATCTCGTCTGCCTCGGAAAGCGCGTCGTAGGAGGCCCAACCCGCGAAGGGGTTATCGACGCCATCCTGAATCGGATTCTCCTTGCGCGAAAACGGTCGCGACCAGTCGATGTCCGTCTCTGCGTTCCAGTTTCGCTCCTTGCCCAGCCGGTAAAGCTTCCGGATGCGCCGGTCGGACTCCTCGTAGTTCCATGTGTACGAGCCGACCAACGGCGTTCGAAAAATCTCCGCGACCGTCTCGATGTCAGCAGCACCGAGGGCCGGATCGTCGACACCGAGACGGAACTTCAGATTTCGAGGTGCACGCTCGACGAACCGAACTTTGCTCATGGGACGAGACTCCTTCACGGGCACGCGCGTTGGGGACCGAGTAAACCGATGCGTGAACACCGCATCAGAATCAGAATACTGATTCTGATGCGATAGGTCGTCAAGCGCGAATTCCGCGTCGATAGCGACTCGACTTTCAACCGCCTACCAACGATGATGCGGCCGTCTCAGAGGCGCGGTTTGGCCAGGCCTGCGACCCCGAGGAGCTTCTGGTGAGCGACGACGCCCAAGAGTGGCGCTGGGTCGGCGAGGACGGCGCCGAAAAAACCGTGACTGAACAAGAGCTCATCGCGGAGCTCTCGTCAGAATCGCTCCCCAACTACACGTTGGTCTGGAAGAAGGGGTGGCTGGAGTGGCTCCCCGCGATGCAGGTCGCGGAGCTGCTGTGGGCGCTGCCTCCCGGCAAGGTCGACGTGCCCGTCAAACCGCGAGAAAAGGAGGGTGCCCTAAGCCCGCCAGCTCCGCCGCTTTACCGGTATCCGGTAATGAAGCGTCGGGCTGCGAGCCTTAAGGGGGACAAACCCGCAGCCGCCTTTGCCGTTCCCCGGCCTGGCCAGGACGCGAAAAAGGCATCCTCATCCCCGGCAGCCGCGGCTCCGCCGGCGGCGAAGATTGCGCCGGCGCAAGTCATCGACCCGCCGTCGGAACCGTCAAATCCCGAGATTACCGAGCCGAGGCGAAGGCCGGCGCCCGAACCTCCAACAGAAATCTGGAAACCACTCGACTCGCGGCCCTTCGAGGAAGTCGAAATCGACTCCATCGAAGCATCCAATCCGGGCGCCTCAGCCGAGGAACGGGACGAGGACGCGACTCTTGTCGCGGACGACGACCACGAACTGATCGCGCCGGAGGAGTCCGACCCGGCCGCGTCGGGTTTCGATCCGCCAACCGCCGCGTTCACGGCGCGGTACACGGAAGAAGACGATGCAGCGACGCGCGTGCTCCCGTCGAAGCCGCCGCCGCCGGGTCCGATGTACGTCGGACCGCACCTGCCGAGGGCGTCAGAACGTCCTGCCCCGTCTTACGACGACGCCGAGGACGATTTGCCGCGGATCCCACCACCCCCCGCGCCGCCCGCGGACCTCTCTCTCTACGCCGGAGTGGCGCGCGACGGCGAAGATGGGCAGCGCGCGCGGCGAGTATACGTGATGGGGGGGCTCGCCGTCGCAGCGGCGGCGGCGCTTCTCGCTCTGGTGATCCGTGGCGGGCGCGAACAGACCACATCCGTCGCGCCGCAAAGCACGGAGGCGGCAGCGAGGCTCACCACGACGAGCAAGTCCGCCCCCGCCATCGCCAAACCACGCCGCGAGCCAGCCGCTTGCACGATCGTGACCCAGGCCACCAAGATTGCGGAATGGGCAGACCCTGCGATCACACCCGCCTTCGCAGCGATCCCCGGATCGGAGCGGGTCGTCATCGGGTTCGGACAGTCGGGCACTTACGCGATTGGCATCACGATCGACCCGCGCACGCTCGACCACGATCAGGTCTTTCGCGAATTCCGGCACGACAAGCTGGTCAGCGTGGTCCCAACGGCGAAGAACGGCGAGTTGCACTTTCAAGTGGTCAGGGACGGCTTCACGCTCGCCAACGCGCGAAGCATCGACGCGGCCACGCCATTTTTCCTCGGCGCGACGGCGAACGGGATCGAACGCCTCGTGGGGAAGGGCGACGCTTCACCCGTCTGGCCGTTTGCGGACGCGGACAAGGAAACAGTGCCGCGCGTCGCAACGGTCGACGGGGTCGGGCACGCCGTCGCGCTGCGGCGTGGCGGGTTGAGTGGACGCATCTCCATCGGCTACCTGAATCCATCGGGTGACCGACAGACGGACCTCGCCGACATCCGCGTGAACGCGACCTTCGTCGGAACCCCTGCGGTGGCCGCCAACGACGGGACCTTGCTGGTCGCGTTCGCGGCGCGAACCGAACGCAATTCACCGTGGACCCTTGCGCTCGCGCAGGCGAAGTTCGGAGAGCTGCCGAAAGACGCCAGGGCATTTCCGATTCCCAGTGGAGGACCGGGCGGCAACGCCATCTCTCCTGCGATCGGCCCGCTCGCTGGCGACCGATGGTTGCTTCAATGGACGGAAGGTTCGTCCGGCAACCGGGTAGCGCGCGCGCAGGTGCTCGACCGGGCCCTCTCACCCATCTCCGACCCAGTGAATCTCTCCCCCGAGGGCGCGAATGCCGGTCAGGGCGCAGTCTGGGCAAAAGGGGACGTCGGCACCATCCTCTACTACGTACAGAACGACAAGAAGAGCCACGAACTCTGGGGCACCTCGGTCCAATGCACCCGGTAATCGAAGACAAGGACCGCCGAGGGACGCATGACGAGAAACCGACTTTCGGATGACGAGATCTCGAGACGGCTCGAGTCGCTCGTGGGCTGGCATCGGGACGGGCACAAGCTCGTACGCGAATTCCAGTTCGCGAACTTCGTGGACGCGTTCGCATGGATGACGAGCGCCGCGCTCGGCGCGGAGAAGCTCGACCATCACCCAGATTGGAAGAACGTCTATAACCGGGTATCGGTCGAGCTGAACACCCACGATGCGGGCGGTATCACGGAGCTTGATTTCGCGCTGGCGGCGAGAATGAACGAACTCGCCGAGCGCTATCGGCTCTGACTCGCTTCGTTCGCACCTTCCAGCGAAAACTCGAGGCTCTCCTCGTCGCAAACGCGGGTCAGCACCTCGCCGAGCGAGGAGGCCGCGGAATCGGACGGGAGCTGGATCTCCGCTCCGAGGTGAAACATCAGGGTGCCCGTCAAAGGCGCGTGCTGCACGCGCGACTCGAGCGAGGCGACGTTGATGCGCCTGTCCGCAAGAAGCTTGCTCACGCCGGCCACGATGCCCGGACGGTCCACACCACTCACACGGAGGCGATAGGTCGTCACCAGCGGCGCTCCGACCGCTCTCTTCGTCTCGTGGAGCGCGACGCGAAGCCCCAGGCGGTCTGCCGATGCATGGACATCCGCGGTGGCGCGCTCCACCGACGGTGGCTCGCCAGAGAACAAAAGGATGAGAGCAAACTCTCCTCCGAGGATTGCCATGCGACTGTCCTCGAGGTTCGCACCGGCCTGGTGGATCAGTGCCGAGATGTCCTGCACCAACCCAGGACGATCCGGGCCCACGGCAGTCAGGATCACGTACCGGCGCTCCGCCATGCATCGCTGCTTAGCACCAATCACGGAAACTAACACTACTGCCAGAAAGTTTTCCATCGGTCGAGCTTCGTGAGATGGCCTCACCATGGCCCAAAAAGTCTCCGAAATCGCATCAGCGGCTCGACTCGAGCAGTTCTTCGGCCGCGTCGGCACTCACCTGAAGGACTGGCGGAAGCGAGAGTCGTTCGCGATGTACGCTTTCGGGATCCTGGGGGACGGTGAGCGCAAGAGCGCCGAACCGATCGCAGCCCGAACGTGCGCCGACCCGAGCCAGACGAACAACGTGCACAGCAAGCTCTGCTACTTCCTCGGCCGAAGCGAATGGGATGATCGAGCCGTACGCCTCGAGGCCGCCCGGTATGCAATCGACGCCGTGCAGAAACGCGAACCCGTGACGACATGGATCGTCGACGACACGGGTTTCCTGAAGCAAGGCTCGCACTCCGTGGGCGTGCAGCGCCAATACACTGGATCGGCGGGCAAGGTCACGAACTGCCAGGTCGGGGTCAGCCTCGCGGTGGCGACGAGCAGCGAGCAGATCCCACTCGATTTCGAGCTCTATCTCCCCAAGAACTGGGCAACGGAAGCCGCCCTTCGTGCCAAGGCGCGAATTCCCGATGCGGTCACGTTCAAGACCAAGATCGAGCTTGCCATCGAGATGATCGAGCGCGCCAAGCTCGCCGAGATCCCGGGCAACATCGTTCTGGCCGACGGTGCGTACGGCGCGAGCTCGGAGTTCAGAAACGCGAGCCGGTCGATGGGATTCGACTTCGGCGTTGGCATCCCGTCGAGCCTGCGCGTGGTGCGACTCGATCGTCTGGACCGAGCGCGCGGGGACGCGATGACCGCTCTGGAATTGGCGGATGCGCTCGGTCGAAAAGCGTTCCGCAAAGTGACCTGGCGTCATGGCTCGAAGGCAAAACTGATCTCGCACTTCTGCTTCGTGCGCGTGAAGACGACGCATGACGACGGGCTCACCCTGGCCGACCACGAGCCGCTCTGGCTCGTGGCCGAGTGGCTCGATGGCGAAACAAAAGCCCACGAAATTCACGCTCACCACGCTGCCGCGACGCATGAGCCGGAAGCAGATCGTCCGGATCTTCAAGGAACGCTGGCGCACCGAACGCATGTACGAGGACCTGAAGGGCGAACTCGGACTCGACCACTTCGAAGGTCGCTCGTTCACCGGCTGGCATCACCACGTCTCCGTCGTCTTATGTTGCTACGCCTTCGTCATATCCGAGCGCGTCAGCGCTTTTCCCCCCTCGGCCGGAGGGCGCAGTCGAGACGGTCAGAATCTCCGTCGCGGCCTGAGCGACACTTCGCCGACTCCTTCATCACCGCTCGCCTCGCCATCGCCCTCTTCCTCGCCCGCTGGCTCCCGCGCTGCCCCCTCTGTCACCAGCCACATCCACCTTCGCGATGCCCGCAGGAGCAACCTACCCGTGCCGCATGACGGAATTTCTGACAGTAGTGCTAACCTTCCGCATGTTTCGCGTCGACCCGCAGCTTCTCGAGCAGCGCCTTCGACTCGGGGTTCGGTAGGTGCCCGGCGAGGGCTCGGACGATGGCAGGCACGGCGTCGCTGCCAAACTCGTGAACGACGAGATGCTGAGCCTCGGTCGAACCGAATTCGACCATCGTCAGGAGATCGCGCAACATCCGCGGATCGCCCCGGGAACCGTCGTCGACTTTGAGGGCGATCGCGTATTCATTGAGTGCATCCTTGAACCATTTTCGAACGACATAACTTCGGGCAAGCAGCAGGTGCCCGCGCGGATCGCCGACGTGCTTCGCGTTGTACTGATGAACGGCGAGTACGTCCTTCTTGTCGAGGCCCCGTGCACGGTTGGCTTTGGGTATCAGCCGCGCGAGTTCGGGCGGCGTCGAGGACCAGGGATCGCGCGGGGGAACGCGTTCTCTCGTAGGTTCGGTCGCGGCAACGGACGCGACAGGACTCGGTGGCGCGGTCGCAGGTAACGTTCTCGGGGCCCCGGCGGGAGACGCGAAACTTCGCGCGGTCACGACCGGCGCGACAGCCTTTGGCGCAGACATTCCGAGTCTCGACTCGAGCGCACTCCGTTGCCGGGGACTCGTCGGCGTCGCGAGGACGTAAACGGCGTAAACGACGAGCCCCGCTGCGCCCATCGAAATGATCAGCGCGACGGTGGTGCCCACCCGGATCATCCACGAGAAGGCTGCCGAGGAGACGGATTTCGCAGCGGGCATCTCCGCCTCTCCGGCGAGCGGTTCTGCCTCTCCGTCGGTCGATCGGGCGGGCCCGTCGCCGAGCAAAGTCGACTCGAGCGCACCCAGCATGTCGCCGGCGTTCGAGAATCTGTCCGCGCGGGACTTCGCCGTGGCCCGCCGGATCACGGCGAGCTCTCCGTCACGCGCCTCCGTCGATGGGATCTCCGCGAGCGGAAGATCCTCCATGACCTGTTGTCGCAGGATCTCCGAAGCCTCCCCGCGAAACGGCGGTTTGCCGGCGAGCATCTCGAAAAAGACGAGGCCCGCCGCATAGACGTCGATCCGCGCGTCGATCTCCTGCCCCGCGACTTGCTCCGGCGCCATGTACGCCGGCGTTCCGAAGATCTGGCCGACGCGGGTGAGGTTCGGGCTCGTAGAATCCGGTATCAAGAATTTCGCGAGCCCGAAATCGAGCAAGTGAACGGAGAGTCCGCCCCCGGCCTTCTTGCCAAGGAGGACGTTCGCGGGCTTCACGTCACGGTGCACCAGGCTCTGCGAATGCGCGAACGATAGCGCAAGGAGAAGCTGACGCATCACGGCGCGCGCATCATCGAGCCCGAGCGGACCGCGCTTGAGCCGATCGGCAAGCGTTTCGCCCTCCAGGAGCTCCATCACGAGGAAGAACGTATCGCCCGAAACGCCGGAATCGATGACGGAGACGATATTGGGATGGGAAAGGGCCGTCAGGGCCCGGGCTTCGCGCTCGAACCGCTGCCGGAGCTCCGGGCTCGATGCAAGCTCCGGGCGAAGGACCTTGACCGCGACGTTCGCGCCCGTCTCGAGCTTGACGGCCCTGTAGACGGCCCCGACACCGCCAGAGCCGATCTCCGCATCGATGCGATAGCGGCCGTCTAGCTCCGTCCCGATCATGTCGAAATCCGAGAACTCCCATGATACCTCTTTCGCCGGAAATCGGCCTATCGTGTTCCCGCGAGCCAGCCGACGAACGGGAGAAACGAACATGAACGGCGCCGATGCTCTCGTCTCCGCCAGCCGCGCGGCTGGCGTGGAAGTCTGTTTTGCGAATCCCGGGACCACCGAGATGGCCATGGTCGACGCGCTGACGCGGACGAAGGCCATGCGGGCCGTCCTCGCGCTCTTCGAAGGAGTGGCCTCGGGTGCAGCTGACGGCTACGCGCGCATCACCGGCAAACCGGCGAGCGTGATGCTGCATCTCGGCCCTGGCCTCGCCAACGCCACCGCGAACCTCCACAACGCGCGCCGCGCGCAATCTCCGGTCGTCACCTGGGTCGGCGATCACACCACGTGGCTTCTTCCTCACGACCCTCCGCTCGCGTCCAACATCGAGGCGATAGCGCGCGGCGCCGCGAAGTGGGTGCGCACGACGGGAACGCTCGACGCCCTGGCGTTCGACGCCGTCGCGGCCATCGAGGCTGCGCTATCGCCGGTCGCGGGCGTCGCGACGCTCATCGTGCCAGCAGATTTCCAGGAAGCCCAGCTACCCGAGGGGTATGTACCGCCGACGCCCGCACGCGCGCACCCCACCGTACGCGCCCTCTCCGCGGAGACAATCGACTCGACGGCGCGGCTCATTCGCGAGGCGAAGCGCCCGCTCTTCTTCGTTGGAGGTCCGGTGACGGATCGCCCCGGGCTGCTCGACGCCTCGCGGCTCGCGGAGAAGGCAGGCGGCGTGGTGATGTTCGAACAATTTCCGCGATGCACCCGTCGTGAACCCGGCCTCCCTTCGCCAGACAAGCTCCGGTACCTGCCCTTTCAAGCGCGCGCGCAGCTCGCCGAATACGACGTGGTCGTCGTGCTCGGCGCGGGAACACCGGTGCCCTTCTTCGGATACCCGGGAGAATCGCCGAAGCTCGTCGCGGAGAACGCGAAGGTCGTCGATCCGGCCGAGGGCGGACGCGACGTCCACGCCGTGCTCGCGGCCCTTTGCGACGCACTCGGCGCCGCAGGAAAGCCGCGAGGAGCCGCCGGGCGAATCGAGCAGAGTGACCCCGGTGGCCCGCTTCAACCCCAGAGCATCTGCCAGGGGATCGCAAAGTATCTGCCCGAGAATGCGATCGTCGTCGATGAAGGCATCACGTCGTCGCTCGCGCTCTATCCGGCGCTCACGGGAGCTTTGCCTCACGAGTACATGGCCTGCAAGGGTGGCTCGATCGGATACGGCACACCGGTCGCGACCGGCGCGGCCGTCGCGGCACCGGGTCGTCGCGTCGTTACATTCGTGGGCGACGGCTCGTCGCTCTACACGCTGCAGTCGCTGTGGACACAGGCGCGTGAGGGGCTCGACGTCACGACCATCGTTCTCGCCAACGACAAGTACGCCGTTCTCCAGATGGAGCTCATGCGAGCGGGCGGCGCGCTGGAAGGCGCGGGGAGCGATCTGACGGAGCTCGGCCGGCCGTCGCTCGATTTCGAAGCACTCGCGAAAGGGTATGGCGTTCCCGCGCGAACGGTCCGCGACGTCGAGGCGTTCGTGAAGGCGCTGAAGGAATCGTTCGCCACGCCCGGACCGATGCTGATCTCGTGCGTGTTCTGAGCCGGTCGCGCGACAGTCTCGCTTTTCGCGTCGCGCGTCGCGTGCTATCCGGGCACGGTGAGCGTCCAAGCGACGCGAGATACCCTGGAGATTTCGAAATGATTCAAACTCGCCCACGCCGCAGCGTCCTGTACATGCCCGGGTCCAACGCACGTGCCCAGGAAAAGGCCAAGACGCTACCCTGCGACGGCATCATCTTCGATCTCGAGGACGCGACGGCCCCGGATGCAAAAGCCGCGGCACGAGAAACCGTGTGCAAATCCGTGCAGGGCGGCGGCTACGGCGGGCGCGAACTCGTCGTTCGAGTGAACGCACTCGACACGGCCTGGGGTCGGGATGATGTGATCGCCGCCGCAAAAGCCGGCCCCGACGCGATCCTCTTACCGAAGGTGGAGCGAGCGGAACAGGTAAAGGAGCTCGAGGCTCTGATGGTTCAACACGGCGCGCCCGCGAAGACCGTCATCGAATGCATGATGGAAACGCCGCTCGGGATCCTGAACGCAAAGGAGATCGCCGGGGCGAGCCGCCGGGTCGCCTGCCTCGTCCTCGGGACGAGCGATCTGACCAAAGATCTGCACGCCACGCACACGAAGGAGCGCCTGCCGATGCTTACCTCGCTGAGCCTGTGCCTGCTCGCCGCGCGCGCATACAATCTGGCCATCCTCGACGGCGTGTACCTCGATCTGAGTGACGCGGAGGGCTTCAAGGCCTCGTGCGTCCAGGGCCTGGAGCTCGGCTTCGACGGTAAGACGCTGATCCATCCGTCGCAGGTCGAGCCCTGTAACGGCGTCTTCTCACCCTCCGAGGACGAGATCGCGCATGCTCGGAAGATCATCGTCGCACACCAGCAGGCCGAGAAAGAGGGCAAGGGCGTGGTGCTACTCGACGGCAAACTGATCGAAAATCTCCACGTCGAAAACGCGAAGCGCCTCGTGGCGATGTCCGAGGCGATCCGGAGCCTCGCCGGTTGACGCCGTTGCGGGAGTGAGTGGCACGCTTGCGGCGCGGTGGGACCGGACGGCAGAGTCGGGAAGTCCCGCGGCCCAGAACCCCCTGCGAACGTAGAGCTTTCGCGGTTGTGGCGAATCAGGGCTATCGGGATCGGGTCCGCGACGGACGCTTCTTCTTGGCAGCGGAGGCTCTTCGTCCGGGTGCCTTCGTCGTTACGATCTTCCCGATCCGTTTTTTCGAAGCGGCTTTCTTTCGCTTTTTATCGACGCCCGCAGCCCTAGCTCCAGCTTGCCGGAAGTAGCGCTGCATCGGAACGAAGTAATGCTCCTGCCAACCGTCGGAGTACATTTCGCTCTGACCATCAGGGATGCCACTCTGAAGGAGGGTGAGCCGGGAACCACGCTGGACGGCGACGAGGCGGATCTCGAGGCGCGAGTCCGGCGCGTTAGCGGGGAACTCCGTCGTGCGCCAGGATTGCAGGATGCGCTTGCCCGGCTCGAGCTCCAGCTGCCTCCCGGATATATAGCCGTCCCAGGCCGTATGCCGAGTGCCGACGCGTGGCTCGGACGCCGCCGGACTTCCTGTCATCGCGGTGTGACCGGCAGCAGTAAGCCACGCTTCGAACACCGCGGCCGGTGAGACGGGAAGCGTCGTGACCAGGCGAAGGCTTTCCATGGCGTCGCTTCGATCGTTACGCCGATAGTCGTCCGCGATCAACGGGCGTTCAGAGCAAAGCGGCCATGAAGTGCACGAGCCGCAGCCGGTCCATGAGCGTCGGCGTGCCCGCTATTTCCACGTGCTCGATGAGCGGCGTCACGAGGGTTCGATGCGGGCGACCATGGAGATCACGGTCGGCCCAGATCGACTCTTCAGCGGGAATCACGCTGTCGTCGCGACCGTGCAGCAGAAGCACGGGCACCGTGATTGAGCGGAGGTTTCGTCGCGGAGACAGACTTTCGGACGCGGCTTCCGAATGTTTCAGGACGGATCTCAGCGCGTCGTCGTAGTCCGACGCATTACCCGAGGCGATGGCCACGAAGAGTCGTTCCGCGGCGAGCGTCGTCCGAAACGACGCGATTGCCCAGGCGACGGAGCGCTTCTCTTCGAGCCACGCCTTCACTGCGGCGCGCATGACAGCGCGATCGGGCGCCGGCACCAAGGCATCGATATGCTCGTAGATGAGGACCACGAGTCCGTACTCGTGAGCTTTCCGCTGAACGGGACCGCTCGGGGTTTCGACGGTGTCCGTCAGCAAGAACCGGAGCACTCGTCCGAGATCTTCGTAACCCCCTACGCTCGCCACGTAGTCGAGGTGCGCCGCGTAGCGCGGGTCTTCCGCGGCGAGCAAGGCGAGCCCGCCGGCGAAGCTGAAGCCCAGAAGACCGACCTTCGCCGAACATCGCTCGGAAAACCATTGCGCGGCTCCACCGAGCACGTCCGCACCCGCGCGCGTCACCCGATAATCGGCGAGATCGGCAAGCTCGGGCGTCAGTACCGCCACGTTCACTCGCGCAAGCTCGGTCGCGAATCGCATGAGACGCGGCTCGTCGATGCCGAGGTAATGCACGCCGTGCCCTATGACGATGCACCGCACGGCGCGCGCGGAAGGCAGATAGGCTCGCGCCAGCACGCGTTCCGAGCCGACCTCGAGCCACAGGTCTTTCCTCGAGACGGCCGGTGCGGCGGTCGGTGCATGGGAGAGGCGCACGAGCACTTCGGCGGCTGCCGCATGTCTCCACACCGGATGCCAGCTGAGCGCGCCGAGCACGAGCCCGGTGAGGGCCCAGATGGACGACCGCGTCGCGACCCGCACCTCGTGCAGCATACAAGGCGATTGTCGCATGAAACCCAGCCGGACCCGTCCGCGTGGACGCGACCCCGGCCCCCGCGTCGCAGGCCAACTTTCGTGGCAAGTGGGCGTCTGTGGGCGCGCACGCCAGGCGCAAACTTGCGCTTCCGCATGCGCAGAGGTGCAGGATTCGCGTCGGACGTTATCGAGACCAAAGCGGTGCCTGACGACGTCGCGCATGTCATGCCGGCAGTGATCGCTACGAGGCAGTTCTCCCGCGAGCATGGAAACTGCATGCGAGAGGGGGGCCCGATCCATGCGAGACGCGCCGAGTGATCACGCGATCACCGTGCTGCCGGGTCAGCACCGCCCAATTCGAACCCGACGCTCATCAGCACGCCAATGGAGACACCGCCGAACGGCGTCGTCCCGGTGACGACCTGAGGGGTCCCGTCGGAGCCGAGGAATGTCTCGCTCCATGGAGCGTCACCATGTTTCAGGTCGAACGCTGCCACGATCTCCGCACCAGCGCGAAACGCGACGAGTCGCTCCGTGAAGCGATCCGACACACCGACGCGAAGGCTCAAACTCGGCACTGAATACGCGAGACCATTTGGGCCATAGGTCGTGCTGTCGTCGAGGTACGTCCGCGCCCCAACGCCCATCGACGCTTCGAGATCCAGCCAGTGCGAATAGGGTAGCCACACACCGGCGAAGCCGCTTACCGACCTCCACCGACCCTTTTCGGGTTCCCCGAGCGCCGTCGCATTCCCACCGTCGGTCGTTTCCATTGATGCGCCGATCTGCGCGTAGCTCGCTCGCACGCGCGCGAGGCCGCCGACGAACGCGTGGGCGTTGGACGGCGCGCTGGACCACTGGTTCGCCAGACCGGCGAAACCCTCCAGGTCGAACGCGACGCTCGATGTGGCCTGCAACAGCGGAGCAAAGCGCGGGGCTTCGGTCGAGGGCTCGTCCGCATCGGGGTCTGCTGGAGAAACCTGCGCTCGAGCGTTCGGGGCAGCGATGGCAAGCACGGACAGGGCCCGAACCAAGAGCCCCTTGCGAGGCCGGGTTCCCTTGCCATGAGCCGACAGCCCGACCATCTCCGTATTCTGTGCCCGCTCGTCCCCCATTCGGCTCACGGACGTCCGCACTCCTGGAGGCGGCGTCAGTGAGGCATGCCCTGTTGAACGAGACGGCGCGCCTTCCATTCGTGCACGAGAAGGAGGAGCGGAGGCTGCATGGCACGGTTCAGGATTGCCAGAATGAGGGATCCGCCGATGACGACGAGCGCCAGTGGTTTCTGCGTCTGTGCGCCGATGCCGGTCGAGACTGCCGCCGGCAGTAGGCCCAGCGTCGCCACGAGCGTGGTCATCAGCACGGGTCGAAGGCGCTTCTCCGCCGCCTCGTGCGCCGCCTCCGGAATACCCATGCCCTGTTCGCGCTGCCTCTGGAAATGGGTGACGACGAGGATCGCGTCTTGAATCGCGATCCCGAAGATCGACACGAATCCCATCGCTGCCGAGACGGAGAAGTTGACCCCCGCGAGGAGAAGCGCAAACACGCCTCCGGTACAGGCCACGGGAATCGACACGAGCACGATCGCCGTATCGAGCCAATTCTTCATCGCGCCGTAAACGAGGAGCGTGATCAAGGCCAGCGTCACCGGTACGATCAAGAGAAAGCGGGCCATCGCATCACCGTATTCGTTGATCTGGCCCGCCCAGTCGAGGTGCGTGTCGTATGGCAGCTGGATGAACTTCGCGATCTGCGCCTTTGCGTCGTTGATTGTCGACACCAGGTCCCGATTTCGCACGCTGAACTTCACCGGCGAGTATCGCGCTCCGTCCTCACGGTAGATGATCGACGGGCCCATCTCCTTCGTGATGGTCGCCAGCTGCGCGAGCGGAATCTGTCCGCCTCCAGGGAGAGATACGGTGATGCGCTTGATCGCCTCCACCGAGTTCCGAAACTTCTCCAGCCACCGAACGGTCAGGTCAAAGGACTTTTCGCCTTCATATACGCGCGTCACCGCGCGGCCGCCGATGGCCGCCTGGATGACGTCTTCGACGTCGCCAGTGTTGAGGCCGTATCGGTCGCACGCTTCGCGGTTGATCTCGATGCGGAGACTGGGCTGACCGAGGGTACGGAACATGCCCAGATCCTGGACGCCAGGGATCTTCGACATGATGCCCACGATCTTGTCGGCGATGCGCTCGTTGGTTTCGAGATTGGGGCCGATCACCTTGATCGAGTTCTCGCCCTTGATCCCGCTCATCGCTTCTTCGACATTGTCCGAAATCATCTGCGAGAAGTTGAAGTCCGCGCCGGGGAACGCTCCGTTGAGCTCGTCGGAAAGCTCCTTGGTGAGCTGGTCTTTCGTGTAGCCGCGGGGCCATTCATCGAAAGGCAGCAGCGGGGCGAAGATCTCGATGTTCTGGAAACCGGCGACGTCCGTGCCGTCATCGGGCCGGCCGAGCTGCGAGACGACGGTCGTGACGACACGGTGCTTGCGATTCGCGTCCGTGCAGACGATCTTCGGGTCCGCTGGGCAACCGCGGATGATGCCGCGCATCCGGCCGACGTATTCCGCCGACTTCTCGAGTGAGATCGACATGGGCAGCGTCGCCCGGATCCAGAGGTTCCCTTCCTCGAGCTTGGGCATGAACTCACCTCCGAGGAACCTGAGCGAAATACCGCAGAGCCCGACCGGGAGAAGGGAAAGGGCGACGGCCGCCTTCGGGTGTTTGAGAACCGTCCGGAAGAGGGGTTGATAGCACCGCTCCAGCGCGTGCATCACGAACGTCTCCTTCTCTTCCCGACCGGGACGGAGCACGTAGGACGCAAGTACGGGCGTTAGAGTGAGAGCGAGAATGATCGCGCCGCCGATGGCGAACGCGTACGTCAATGCCATCGGCGAAAAGATGACACCGGACACGCCGGTCATGGTGAAGAGCGGCAGGAACGCGGCGGAGATGATCATGCTGGAGAACAGCATCGGACCACCAACCTCGCGGGCGCTGCGCGCGATCCGCTCGATGAGGTTCGTCCGCCCGGCCTCACCCATGTGACGGACGATATTTTCGGTCATGATCACGGTGGAATCGACCACGATGCCGAAATCGACCGCGCCCAGGGAGATCAGGTTTGCCGGAGTGCCGGTTCCGACCATGCCGCAGAAGGCACAGAGCAGGGCCAGCGGAATATTGAGCGCCGTGATGAGCGCCGCGCGGACGTCTCCGAGAAAGAAGAACAGAACGATCGTCACGAGTAACATGCCGACGAGCAGGTTCTCCCTGACGGTATGGGTCGTCACCGCGACGAGGTTGCCGCGATCGTAATAGGGCTCGATGGTCATGCCCGGTGGCAACAGGTGATTTTCACGAATCTCCTGGACCCGCTTGTGCACGCCCGCGAGCGTGGGCGCCGTTTCGCCGCCGTACCTCATGAGCACGATCCCCTGGACGATGTCTGGGTCGTCGTCGTGTCCGACAATCCCGAGTCGCGGGGCCGCGCCGATCTCCGTCTTCGCGACGTCGCGCACTCGAACGGGCGTACCTTGTGAGGCTGCGATGGCAATGTCGTCGATGTCACGAACGTTGCGCAACAATCCGATGCCGCGAACATTGAACGCCTGCTCGCCGATAGTGAGGCGTTGCCCGCCGACGTTCTGGTTCGCGTTCTGCACCGCTGCGACGAGCTGATCGAGCGTGACGTTTTCGCCGCTCAACCGATAAGGGTCGACGTCGATGTGATACTGCTTCGTGAAGCCGCCGAAGCTCACGACGTCGATGACGCCGGGAACCTGCTTGAACTGTCGCTCGAGGATCCAGTCCTCCGCGGTCTTCATCTCGGCGAGGCTGTAGCCGGGGCCCTTGATCTGATACCGGTAGACTTCGCCGATCGCGTTCCATGGGGAAATCTGCGGCGATACCCCGTCGGGTAGATCGGCCATCGCCAGGCGGTTCAGCACCTCCTGGCGCGCCTTCTCGTAAGTTACGCCCCATGTGAAGTAGCACTTCACGTCGCTCAGCCCGAACAGCGACTGCGACCGTACGTGGTCGAGGCCGACCATGCCGGCCATCGCAATCTCGAGCGGGATCGTGACGTAACGCTCGACCTCTTCGGCGCTCGATCCGTTCGGCTGCGCGATGATCTCGACCAGCGGCGGAACCGGATTCGGATACGCTTCGATATCCAGTTTCTGGTAAGAGATCGTCCCGGCGATGACCAGACCAATCGCCATGAAGATCACCACGGCGCGAGCGCCGAGGGCAAGACGGACGAGTCGCTCGATCATTCAGCCCGTCAGCAGGAGGGCGCCGGAGGTGACGACTCTCTCGCCCTGGGCGAGCCCCGAGATGATGGGGACGAGGTCACCTTGCACGTCCTCGTCGACGGAGATCGGGCGCTCCACGAATCGAAGTGTTCCGTCGGGGCGCGCCCCCAATGCGACGAACGCGATCGTCTGCCCTCCGATGTGGAGCACGGCAGTCCTGGGGACCGCCAGTGTGTTCCGTCCTGCGGTATGGATCGCGACCGTGGCATACATACCGGGACGAAGCAGCCGATCCTGGTTCGCCAGCGTAACCCGCACCCGCGTCGTTCGCGTCGTCGCGTCGAGCGTGCGCGACGCCCAGTCGATCGTGCCCTCGAACTTACGGTCCGGGTAAGCGACCACCGACACGGTCGCCTTGTCGCCGACCTGGATGCGGCCCACGTCCATTTCGTAAACGTCTGCGAGCACCCAAACCGGATCGACCTCGCCGATCGTGAAGAGTTCGACAGCCGGCCCGGAGCCGGAGTACTCGCCCTGGACCTCCATGCCAGGATTCACCGCGCGATCGATGACCTCGCCGTCGATCGGCGAATTGAGGACGAACGCTTCGGTGTTGAGCGCCCCCAATCGAAGGATGCGTGTCTTCTCGCGACTACGCTCGAGCTCCGCCTGTGCGCGCCGGTAGTCGTCCGCCGCGGATTCGTAGTCACGCTGCGATACGGCGTGCATCGCGGCAAGTTCGCTCTGACGCTCGAAGTTGTGCTTCGCTGCAGCGACGTCCGCGTCCGCTTTCTGCAGGTCAGCGACCGCGATCCCGACGTCCGGTGAGTCGATGATGGCGAGCGACTGCCCCTTTTTCACGCGCTGACCGAGTTCCGCCGTGATCTGACGGATACGGCCGGTCACGGGGCTGTAAACGTGAGAAACATGGAGATCGTCGAAGGCAACGCGCCCGGCCGCCGAGATGGAATCGTCGACCTGTTGCTCCGCGACCGGCACGGTGGCGAGGTGCGCTTCCTGCGCCTGTTGTGGCTTGAGCCAGACCTCGCCCGCCGGCGGCGAAGGCGCTTGCGCGACATCCCGACGTCGGCAAGCGACGCTCGTGCAGACGACGCCCGCGAGAAGCAGCGCCCGACCCCGTTGAGTCAGTGTTCCCATCAGTGGAGCTCTCTTCCGATGGCCTGTTCGATCGCGAACACGGCCGTCCAATAATCGCCCGACGCCTGAACGTGTGCGGCGTTCGTGGCGAGAAATGTGCGCTGTGAATCGAGCATCTCGAGAAGCGACGCCGCGCCTTTCTCGTACATCGCAGCGACGAGATCACGGGCACGGCGCGCACTCACGAGCAGAGACTTGTCCATTCGATCGAGACGGATTCTCGCCGTCTCGAGTGCGGCACGAGCCCCCTCGACGTCGCTCACCACCTGCGCCTCGACCTTCGCGGCAGCGGCGTCCCCGGACCGGACCTCTGCCTCGGCCTGTTCGACTTCACCTTGATTCTGATAGAAGAGCGGGAGCGGCGCGGAGATTCCAAACATGACGGTCGACGGCTGGATCGGGTTTTCGCCGGTGCCCTGGCTCGCGTAGCTTCCCCATATGGCTATATCCGGAAATCGCGTTCGCTTCGTGTAGTCGACGGCGGCGACCGCGCTTTCGGCACGGCGGCGCGCCGAGGCCAGGTCCGGGCGGTTCGCGAGCGCTTCGCGGAGCACGGTCGCACGATCGAGGCTCTCCGCCGGAACTCCGATCCGCCGCTGGAGAAGCCCTTCGTCCACGTCGAAGTCCGGAACGAGCTGGCGCACGCCGAGCAGGTACGCGAGCGCCACCTTGGCTTCGCGAAGATCCCGCTCCGCGCCATTCACGGCGTCGTCGGCCTCGAGCGTATCGGTTTTGACCCGAAGCAAGTCGGCTTCAGAGACCGCACCGGCGTCGTAACGCTTCTGCACGATGTCGAGAACCTGGGCGGAGTTATCGCGAGCTTCACGCGTAACGGCCAGTAGCGCCTTGGCGACCGCTGCCTGAACGTATTGGGTCTTGACCTGGGCCTCGAGCATTCGCTGGGCATCGCGGCGATCGAGCCTGGCGGCTTCGAGGGCGCGTTCCGCGACGCGCGAGCGTAAGACCCGCTTTCCAACGAGAAGATCGAGGATCGACGCATTGTCGGAGAGTTGCGCGGAGAGCGCGAGAGACGCCGAACCGAACAGCGGAGACTGGAGGGCAGTGCCGACTCCCGCGGAAAGAGTGGGGTTTGCGACGGCTCCGGCGGCGCGACTCTCGCCCTCGGCAACCTGCACGCTCGCGTCGGCGATGATGAGATCCAGTCCATGGGAGCGAAAAAGCCTCAGCGCGTCGTCGAGTGTCAGCCGACCCGCGAGCATCGCCGACGGCGGCACGAGGGCACCGTCATCGGCCCGCGCCGTTGCCGCCAGCGCGGCGACCAAGGTCAGACCGGCGAGATTCCGCATCGCACGAAGTCCGCGGGACATGGGGCCCCGGAACCTAGGAGGCCCGCCGTCCCCGCGGGTGAAAGACGAGTGAAGGTTTCTTCATGGTTTCTGCCTCAAAAGCAGGAGCTGGCAGGAAAGTCCAGATATTTCAGCAATTTGCCCAGGCTTCCAGTTGACCTTCGCAGCGAACAGCGCGACGCCGATTCTGGCCACGAGCCTTCGAAACGCGTACTGAGCCGCGCCTCGACGGATCAGCGACGCGACGTCGATGTCGAGCCGCGCGTAAGATGATCCTGCCGGCGTCGAGGGTGGCCAGGTCCAAGAATCCGTCGACCGTGGCGGCGAGTTGCCCGAACCCGAGCTGCGCAGTGGCGACAGTCTCGCGCTCCGCGTCGCCGAAGCGGTGAGCTCCCTCGGCGAGAAGCGCGAACGTCATCTGGAGCGTCGTGAGAGGCGTCCGCAACTCGTGCGAGGCCGCGGCGGGAGTGCTTCGAGAGCCCCCTCCAGCGTCGCGTTCGCCGCCATCACCTCGCCCAGTTTCGAGCGCCGGAAAGCGCCGACCGCCTCCGCCATTCGATCGAAACCCGCCCCCAGCGCCGACAGTTCGTCTCGCGTCGACAGAGTTACTCGGCGTTCGAAGTCGTCGTCGGTCATCGCGTCCGCGGCACGCGTGAGCTCGGAGAGCGGTGCCAGCACCGATCGAGCGACGTGCCAAGCGATGAGCCCGAGCAGGCAAAGCGAGCCGACCCAAGCCTCCGACACGACGAGGGTCGCCTGCGGTCGCCTGACGGAGAAGAGGCGAAAGCTCGTCCCGGTGGAGGACGCGCACCCGCTCAGAACCGGAGGCGGCGAGCATCACATCGCTCGCCTTCCGGTAGGCCGCCGCGCGGAGAATGAGCTCGGACAGGAGCGCGCTCTCGGTCGGGTCGACGGTGAGCGCGTTGAGACGGTGGGCGGCCGCGTCGAACCGCGTTCGGAGCGAATAGAGCTGCGGGTAGTCGGCGGCCCCGCCGGAGGGCGACATGATGAGCACGTCGTCCTCGTCCTCGAGCGTCGCCGCGAGCGTGGACAGGAGCGCCGTGGCCTCCTGGTCGCTTCGCAGCGCGCCCCCGCGCCCGGGAAGGCCGGGCACGTGCGACAATCCCCGAGCATGATCATGGCGTTGGTGCCGTCGGCGGCTGCGCGCGAAGACATGTGCTCCCTCCATCGCAAGCGGCGCGCCTACCGTGAAGCGGCGCGAGATCGATAGATACCGAGCGCGGGCCTGCATATTGCCGGTGCCGGGCCCCGGATTCCTGACTTTTGCAGAGCGACGCCGCGCGCGCGGTTGCCTGCGATGAATGGGGATCGGTGACTATGAACCGGAGCCGGTCGCGCTGCCCGAACCGCGCCACTTCCTTTCGCGAGTCTTCTCCCAGATGCGAGCCGCCCACGCCGCCAAGGCGTCACTGAGCCTGATTCTCGCCAGCCACGTCGCTCGCGCACAGAGCGCGACACCTGCGCCGAGGCCGGCACCCACCGCGGAAACAACGGCAAAGCCCGCACCCACGCCCACGCCCACTGGAAGTGCGACGGCCCCCGCGACATCGGGTGTCGCCGAAGGCTACCCTTCTGCGCCCACACCCGGACCGGCTTCTGCGCAGCCATCCCCGCCCGTCGTTCCACAGGCGGGGACGGCATGGGATTACCCGCAGCCACCTCCTTCTCCTTATTACCTCGGGTATCCGCCGGTGCCGCCGGCGGGCACAGACAGTGGCAAATTGCCGGTGAAGGAGCGCGAACCGCTCGTCTCCCGCGCGGAGGTCGGGGGTACTCTGTCCGAAGGGCTCGACGCGACCAACGCGGGAACGCGCGCGGGCGGCTTCTACGGAAGCGGCAGCTATCGATTTGCCAAGGACTTCCTCGTAACTGGACGCTATGCCTTCAGCGCGGGCCACGTCACGGAGCGCTTGCCGGGCAACAAGGGTGGCCAGTTTGGCGTTCCCGACGACGTGGACGTGCTCGAGACGCGGCACGCTTTCGATCTCCAGGTCGGCTACCTCCTTCGCGTCGCGGAAGGGCCGATCCAGATCTGGGCCACGCCACTGATCGGTCCGCGCCTTTCGTTCTTCGTGAACGACGTCGCCACGCGAACGGCTTTCGAGGCCGAGTTCGGTGGGCGAGCCGGCGTCTGGAGCGGCGAGAAGTTGGAGCTCAGCGTGCTCCTCGCATACGCCCCGGCGATCGCCAAGACACACGACCTGGCCGACGTGCAGGGTCCAATTCTGAGCGAGCTGCGATTCGGCGCGGGCGCGAACGTGCGCCTCGATGGCCCCCTCGGCATGTCGCTGGCTTACGAGGGCGACGTCGTCACGCTGGATCACCAGACGCTCACCTCGCACGGCCTCTTCCTGGGCTTTTCTTACGCACTCGAATGATCACGACTCGCGCGAAGAAACGATAGAATCATGTGGAACATCTTCCCTCGTCGGTTCAATCGACTGACTTTCGCGTTCGGCGTTACCTGCGTGGCGCTGCTCGTCGCATGTTCGTCGGACCTGAAGACACCGACGGCCGTGATCGCGCAGCTCGGCGTCGACGGGGGCGCGGCACAATATGCGGTGGGTACGCAGGTCACCCTCGACGGCAGCGGTTCGACGGATCCGAACGGCGAACCCCTTGCCTTCCGCTGGCGCGTAGCAGTGACGCCCGCGGGAAGTCACGCCGCGATCGCGGACATCGGCGCGACCACGACGTGGCTCCAGCCGGACATCGCCGGTAGTTACACGGTGGAACTCGTCGTGTCGGACGGCGCGCTGACGAGCGCTCCGGCGATCGCGACTTTCGTGGCCGGTCCCTGCGGATCTGCCACGCCGAAGATCACCAGTCTCACGACGACTCCGACCCTGCCGAACGCGGGCGAGGCCGTCCTCCTTCAGGCCAGCACCTCGGACACAATCGGGGACACGACCTGTCCGCCGGTCGCGCTGTCGTATGCGTGGTCCATTGCTGCAGTCCCAGCCGGGAGCCATGCATCGCTCAACGACACGACGCTGGAGAGCCCGTCGCTGTTCACGGATGTCCCTGGTTCATATGGGGTCCAGCTGGTGGTCAGCGACGCTGCCGGCCACGCGAGCGTGCCCGGCACCGTGACAATCGTCGCGACGGGTTGCCCGACCACGACGCCCGAGGTGCTCTCCGTTTCCGCCTCGTCGACAGCGCCGGATAGCGGCGAGCGGGTCACGCTGAACGCCGTCGTCCAACCGCTCGGTGTCGCACCTTCGTCCGAGATCGACGGCGGGGCCGCGCCCCAGGGCGAATCGGATGCGTCGACGACCCCGGCCTGCGACGACTCCGCGTTTTACGTTTATCACTGGGTGCTCGAGTCAGTGCCCCCGGGCAGCGCCGCGGCAATCGCCGACAGCGCGCTCGAAGATCCATCGTTCGTCACCGATGTGCCCGGAACTTACGTGGCGGAGCTGTTCGTCACGAACCTGGCAGGCCGCGTGAGCAACGCCAGACGGATCACGATCGTCGCTGGCGCGTGCGGTACCCACGCCCCGGTGGTTTCGAACGTCGTGGCCACGTCATCCTCGCCCACGATAGGCGAGGCCGTGGGGCTCTCCGTGAGCGCGACCGACGTCGATACGCAGGCACCGTGCTCGGAGCCAGCCGATTTCCGGTATTTCTGGACATTGACGGCGCTTCCCGCCGGCAGCGTTGCACGGCTGAACGACGCGACACTCGCTGCCCCCTCCTTCACGCCGGACGTGGCGGGCACCTATGGCGTCTCGGTCGTCGCGGTCGATCCGGAGGGCCACGAGAGTGCGCCCGCCACCACGACGCTCGTCGCGCGCGCGGCGAGCACCAGCTCGTGCGGCACCAGCCCCCCCGTCGTGACCGGCCTCTCGGCATCTCCGATGGCGCCGGATACCGGAGGCGTCGTGACCCTCGCGGCGACGATCAGCGACGCCGACACCGCCGCCCCCTGTTCGCTCACCGAGAGCTTCACGCTGGCCTGGTCCCTCGCCTCCGTACCCGCCGGGAGCACCGCCGCGCTGAGCGGAACGTCTCAGACGACGCCGTGGTTCAAGGCCGACGTGCCCGGCACTTACGTCGTCCGGGTGCTGGCGACGGACTCGCACGGCCTATCGAGCGCGCCGAAGTCCGTTACGGTGACCGCGACTCCCTGCGGCGATGCCGCCCCGAGCGTGACGTCGATTATTGCATCGCCTGCGTCGACGACGGTCGGCTCGGGCGTCTCGGTCAGCGCGCAGCTCGCTGACTCGGACACGGGCGGAACGTGCAAGCTCGCGGAGACGTTCACGTATGCGTGGGCCCTGACCTCCGTGCCGCCCGGCAGCACCGTGACGCTCACGAGCTCGAACACGCCGCTGACCGCATTCGTCCCGGACGAGCCTGGAACCTACGTCGTGAGCCTCGTCGCCACCGACTCCGAAGGGCACTCGAGCGCGGCCGCAACGCAATCCATCACGGCGACGAAGCCTTCGACCTGCGGGCAAGCCGTGCCGCTCGCGCGGCTCGCGGGATTCACGGTCGGCGCGTGCTCGGCGACCAGCTGCACGACGGCGACAATCTCGCCCGCCGTCACGAGCGCTCCGAACGCGACACCGCCCGGCTACTCGATAGCTCTCGGAGGCCACGCATCGGTACGACTCGACGGCTCCGCGAGCTTGGATCCGGACAATGCGGCCCCGTGCAACGCAGGTCAGACGCTCACCTACGCCTGGGCCATTCTGGCCGCACCCGTCGGCTCGTCCGCGCACTGGGATATCGGCGCGGGCCCCACGACCACGCTCGTCGCCCCCACGTTCGTCGCCGATGTCCCCGGCACGTATCAAGTCGCGCTGACCGTCTCGGACGGCACTCACGCGAGCTCGCCGCTCGTCGTTCAACTAGCGCTTTGATTCGGAGCAATCACGGGAAGTCGAGGCGCCCGTTTGGGGTCCAGAACCCTTCCCGCGCTTACCGCTTCGGAGCGAGCAGTCCTGGGTCATTGCAAGCTGGCAGGGCCGTAGTCGACGAACCCGGGCGTTCCGACCTCCGGCATGCCGAAGGCCTGCTGGAACTTGACGATAACGCTGGTCTCGGCCGCAGGATCGTGGCGATCGAGCGGGACGCCCACGTCGACACGGAAGACCTCTCGTTCGAAGAATGGGAATGCGAGCCGGAGACCGCCGCCGACTCCTTGCCGTAGCTTCATCGTCGAGAAGTTCTGGAACGCATCGCCCACGTCGTAGAAGGCGACCAGGCCCGCCTGCACGGAAAAGATCTCGATGGGCCGCGACCGAACTTCCACGTTCGACACGAGGAGTTCCGGACCGACGAAGGCCTGCGATCGGTATCCGCGGAGCCGTGTGGTGCCGCCCAGAGTCTGAAGCGGGTTCAGATAGTTGTCGTACCGGTCGAGCACCGAGCCGTCGTAGACGATGCGCCCGAACGGAAGGCGGGGCGTGACGATGCGCACGCCCGCTTCCGCAGAACCGTCGGATTCCTCGGGTGCCGAGAGCTGGATGCTCGACAGACCATAGACACGCGCGAGCCCGTCCGAGAACCCGACGGTGTAGCTCGCCTCCGCGGCGAGGCCCAAGAGGTTCCGTGTAGAGCCGAGCGCGCGCATCGCCGGGTACGCGCGGAGATAGACCTCGTGCCCCAGCTGGTAATCCTCCTGGAGGCCGAGCGTCTCCAAGTCGAGCACGCGCAGGAACCGCTTCCGATAAGCATGGAGCTGGACGAAGGGACTCAGCCGCGTATCGCTCACGGGTAGCAATCTCTGAAAGTCTTCCTGGACGATCGCTGGCTCACGCGACAGATCCGGCGGCCGATACACGAAGCGATCCGCCTCGAGCCCGAACGAGACGTCGTTCTTGTTCGCGTCGCCGAACGAGCGCACGGCAGAGAACTCGCCCTGGATCACGTCCTGGTGAAATTCGTACGGAACGTTGTCGGGAGTCGGCGTCGACGTGAAGTCGATACCCACGGCGCGATCGCCGGAGCAAATCGACTGCCCCACGGTGCCCGCGGGTCGCACGATGCCTTCGTTCCATCCGACCTTCGCGGCCCAGCCCCACTCCGTGAACGTGGAATAGAGTGGCTTGCCGTAAGAAAATTCGCCGTTCGAGCCTTCGACCGCGTTGGTCGTGCAGTCGAACACGACGTTCGCGTTCGCGGCCGCTTGCAAGCGGCTTCCGGCAACGCGGGGGTCGACGAAGCCGAGCCCGAGCGTGTACGTCGGCCGATCGAGGAAGATGTTCGCGTAGACCGTCTTGTGGAGACCCAGAAAATTCTCTTCCGATGGCTGCAGATAGAGGGATTGAAGCTTGTCGTTCACGAGCGCAAGGTCCCAGTTGAGGCGAAGGCTCCACACGTCCTTCGTGACGACCAGGAGCCGTACACGGTCGCTCGAGCTGCCTTTGAGAGGAACGATGAGCACGGCCGAGAGCTGCGGCACGCGGAGGTTTCGTTCGCTCTCATGCACACGCCCGACGTCGTAACGGTCCCCGACCTTGAGCAGGAGCTCCCGCTCGATGACCTTCTTGCGCGATGTCGCGTGGAACCAGTTGAGAAATCGTGGAATGACGTCACGGGGCTCGAAGACCTCGAGCGCCACGATCTCCACGGACTCGATCCGCTTCCTGCCCGGCGCGGGATCGATCTCGCCGCCCACCTCGGTCACTCCGATGCGGATGCTCTCCTTTTCGTAATCCGAGAAGGGTTCCGCGGATGCGGTCGCCGCCACGCCGAGAAGGGCGAGCAGGCAGCCCAGATGGAGCCTTGCCCGAACGCCTCGCGACCACATGGGCCTGTTCGTAGCTGATCCGGTTGGGGCCTCAAATCAGGTAATGTCCGCCGCATGTGGAGCTCGCTAGCCAGACCGTTCAAGACGGCTCTCGCGGTCGTCGGAGTATTGACAGTCGCCCTGAACTGCAACTCGCGCGCGCAATCGGGGGCCATGGCGACGCCCTCCGCCGAGCCGCCCGCGCCGACGGCTTCGACGGCCATCCCCCCGCTCTCTCCGGACTCCCGCACCGAGGACGAGCGAAATACGATCGCCGTGTTCCGCGCGGTCGCGAGATCCACGGTGTTCGTCACGGAACGCCAGCTCGTGATAGACTATTTTCGGGGGCAGGCGGAAGAGGTCCCGGCCGGCGCGGGCAGCGGCTTCATCTGGGACATGGCCGGGCATGTCATCACGAACTTCCACGTCGTGAAGGACGCGCGCTCGCTGGTCGTCACGCTCCAGGATCACAAGAGCTACGAAGCGACCATCGTCGGGGTCGAGCCGCGGAAGGACATCGCGGTGCTCCAGATCAAGGCGCCGAACCAGGAGCTCACGCCGATCCGCGTGGCCGACAAGATCCCGCGCCTCGAGGTGGGACAAAAGGCGATCGCCATCGGCAATCCGTTCGGGCTCGATCAGACACTGACCACCGGCGTCATCAGCGCGATCGGGCGCGAGGTTCAAGGCATCGGCGGCGTATCGATTCGCGACATGGTCCAGACCGACGCGGCCATCAACCCCGGCAACTCAGGGGGGCCGCTGCTCGACTCTTCGGGTCGTCTCATCGGCATGAACACGATGATCTACAGCCGGAGCGGCACGTCCGCCGGCATCGGTTTCGCGGTACCCGTCACGAGCATCGCCCGCGTCGTGCCGCAGATCATCAAGACGGGCCACGCTGAACAGGTCGGGCTCGGGATCCAGATCGATCCGGCGCAGCGGCTCGAGCAGCGCGCGAACATCGAGGGCGTCGTGGTCCTGCGCGTCGTCGCCGGCTCACCCGCCGAAAAGGCAGGGATCCGGGGCATCGAGCAAGATCTCTCGGGTATCACCCTCGGAGACGTGCTGGTTGCGATCGGCAAGGACCGCATCAAAAACTACGATGACCTCTACAACACGCTCGACCGCCACCACGCCGGCGAGCACGTCGAGGTGACACTGCTCCGCGACGGCAAACCCCTCAAGATGACGCTGGAACTGGTATCGCTGCCATGACGACCCCATCGCTCAAGCCGGCCCGGCGCGCAGCCATCGGGGTGCTCGCGACGATTCATATTCTCGGTATCCTTGGCTCGCCCTTCGCGGCCCATCTTCACCTGTGGCAGGCGGGCGCGACCCCGCATCAAAACTTCCACGTCATCTGGGAGGCGTGCAAGTACGCGACGGCATCCTTCTTCGCGCTTGCGATCGTGCTCGGGCCGCTCGCGAAGGGAGAACGCTGGGCATTCTCGGTCATCGGGATCGGCACCATCGTCATGTTCGGCGGCGTGTTCTTCGCGAACGCCATCACCCACGGCGGCCCGCTCATCGATTTCTGGTCTTACGGCTCGTTCCTCGTCCTGTCGGTGCTCGCGCTCGGTGTGCTGGCCCGCGTGCCCGCCTGACGCGACGGGCGATTGAATGCCGGTCGCGAAGGTGCGAGCTACCTGTCCTTGTGCCGCTCCGCGCGGAGCTGAGCCCAGCGGGCCTTGAGCTCCTCTTCGCTGAGGACGCCGTCGTTGTTGGTGTCCCCGGGCGCGAGACGCTCCCTCAGGCGATCGGGTAGCTCCGCCAGCTGAAGCTTTCCGTCGCCGTTCTTGTCGAAGTGTTTGATGAACGCCGCGGGATCGCGGTGAGGATGGTGCTCCTCGCCGTCGTCCGCGAGGGCGGACCGGGACGACAGCGGGAAGACACAGAGGCTGGCAAGAACGACCCATCGAGAACAGGAAACTCTCATGTCCGTCAAGCTAGTCGGACCGCGCGGCGCGCGCCCGGCGGCGCCGACGAGCCGTGGCCCGTTCCGAGGATCACGCGGAATTCAGGCACTCCCCGGAGCGTGCCCCGCTGGTTTGGTGTACGAGCCGCGATTCGCCGGGCGCTCGTGCTGGCTTCCGCCTACGCGAGGAGGTCACACGGAACGCCTCAGGTGAACGAGGGCCCACCCCGCCTCGACCTTCCTCGAGCTCTTCGTGAGCCCGAGCGCAACATATCGAGCTTCGAGCTCGGTCGCGTGCTCGCGGAGAAACCCGGCGAGGAAGAGCGAGCCGCCCGGAGCGACCGCGCGCGCGACCGGCACGGCGAGGGCGAGGAGCGTGTTCAGATCGACGTTCGCCACTACCACCTCGAACCGGGCGCGCAGGCGCGCGATGGGTGTAGCCGAGAAGGTGCACGCCGTGGCGGAATTCAATGTCGCATTCGCACGAGCTGCGGCGACGGCCCGCGAATCGAAGTCGATGCCGACGACGCGCGTCGCGCCGGAAGACGCCGCAACCAGGGCGAGCACGCCGCTGCCCGTCCCGACATCGAGCACCGAACGTGCGCCGACACGGCAAGCCCTGTCGACAGCGCGCGCGGCCAGACGAGTGGTCGCATGCTCACCGAACCCGAACGCGGGTGCGGGGCCCAATCGCACGATGCGCCCCGCCGTCGGACTCTCCGCTGCCGTCGTAGGCAGCAGCGTGAGCGAGCGAGAGATCCGGACGGGCTCCAGATCGCGCATGAAGCTCGTTTCCCAATCCGCGTTCACCTCGGCGAAGCACACCGAGATCTCGTTCGGGATGCCGCGCTGTCGAAGGAGAAGTCGAGCCGCTTTTGCCTGAGCGTCGAGTGCGGGGCGACCTTCTCCATAAACGCGAAGGATCGCGCGGCCATCGCGACTCGTGATCTCCACACCTCCCGCCCCCTGTTCGATGAGGGAGGCCGCCACCGCCTCGGCGAATCGCGACGGCAGAGAAACCCGGAGCTCATGAAGGGATCTCGCTTGCATGGAGTTTCCTGCGGGAAAAATATGCTCGTTCGCCTTTCATCGCCTCCGCGGAGCAAAATCTCAAGCTCGGCCCGCGCCATTCATCCGGTGCCAAGCCCCGTCCAAGCTGGGCCTGCCGCTTTGGCCTCGCACCGGCGGATTTCCAGGCTGGGCTTGCTCTTTAGCGGATCAGGAAGCCAACGGCCAACGCGGCCCCGGCCATGGCAAGGACCACGGTCATGCCGAGGAGAAGCAGCTTGAACGCCTGCCCGGTCGTCATCCGGTGGGCTTCTCTGAGACCGATGAAGAGGAGGACGAAGCTCCACACGGAGGACGCGATCAAGGCCACGGCGAACCAACCGACTGCAGCGCCCTGACCGGGGGACAGATGTGCATGCGCAGGTGTGAAGAGCTTTTCCCCGCAGAGGGCAATCATCGCGACCCACAGGGGGAACGTGCACGCGGTCGGCAATTGAGACCACGAGATCGCAATTCTGACGTCGCGATTGGAACCCGTTCCGCCGAGCTTGCGACCGATCAAGCCGTAGACGACGGCGAATACGTAGACGAAAATCACACTGCCGAACGCCCCGAGCGCTCCGCCCCCGACGACGAGCGCCCGGAGCGAGAGTCCGGGCGGCAGCGGCACGTCCGGCATGCGCGCCCACGACGCGGAAAGGCCCGCGAGCACGACGATCGGAAGCCAGTCACTCTCCTCGCGGTCGTCGATGATCTCGCGGATCGTTGGCCGCGGCGCCGTGAGCATGCGGACCACGCGTCCGCGTCTATTCTCCTGACTCCGCATCGTCATCGGGATACTTGTGGGTCGCCTCGGGCTCAAGCGGGGTTCGAAGGAGCCTGCGTGAGCAGCATTCCGGCGATCTCCTCCGGGATTCGGCGCGGCCGATGCGCTTCGTTCACGCACGCGAGCAGCGTGTACCCGGAGACCAGCAACTCCGCGCCGCGGAGCACGCGATAGTCGAACCGGATGGTCACGCGCGTCAGCGCGCCGACGCGGGTCTCCACCGCCAGCACGTCGTCGAACCGGGCGGCACGCTTGTATTCGAGCTTGGCCTCGACCACCGGCATGTGGACCCCGCGCTCCGTGAGGGCGCGATAGTCCATGCCGCGGGCGCGGAGATACTCCACGCGCCCGGCTTCCATGTACGTCAGGTACGCAGCGTGGTGGACGATGCCCATCAGATCCGTCTCGAAGAAACGGACGCGCAGGGATGTCAGGTTCACCGCGTGTTCGGGGATCGAGATTGCAGGGGGCATACGCGGCTACGGCCTCTGGCGCTTCTCTTCGAGTTCCTCGAGTTCTTCGATGCTCTTCGGCCAGTCGCCCCGCAGAAGACGGGAGAGGCCCCGGTCCGCAAGGACTTTGCCGTCAGTCTGGCACCGCGGACAATAGTTCACCTCGTTCGTCGCGTGACGGATACGCTGGATCTTCGTGCCGCAGACGGGGCACGGGATCCCGTACTTGCCGTGAACGGCCATTTCCGGTCGAAACGCCGTCACCTTCTCCGGAAAGCCGTCTCCCGCGTCGCGGCGAAGCCGATCCGTCCATTCGACGAGCGTCGAACGCATCGCGTCGCGGAGCGTCGCGACGTCCTCGTCCGTCAGGCGCGAGGTGAGCTTGACCGGCGAGAGCCGCGCGCGAAACAGGATCTCGTCCGAGTAGGCGTTGCCGATGCCGCTGAACAGCCTCGGATCGGTCAGCGAGCGCTTCAGCGTATGATTTTCCGCGCGGAGCGCGCGCGTCACGTCCTCGACCGTCGCCTCGAGCGGCTCGATACCGCCTCGCGCGAACGGCGCGAGCGCCGCTTTGCCGCGCACGACGTGGAGACTCGCGCGCTTCTTGGTCCCGGCCTCCGTGAACAAGAGCACGCCTTGCTCGAAGTCGAACGCGGCGAGGCCGAGACGCTTCGGGATCGGGGCGCCCTTTTCCCGGGCAACGAGTCGGCCCGCGACCATCAGGTGGATCACCGGAAATAGAATCGTCCTCGAAGGAGAGCACCAGGCGCTTGCCGATCCGGAGCGTCGCAACGAGCTTCCGCCCTTCCAGGGCCGAGATCGACGGCTCGAACGACCGCACGACGAAGATGCTCGCCACCCGGACGTGCTCGAGGCGCTGGCCAGCGAACAGCGCACCTATCCGCTCCAGGTAGACAGCAACGTCAGGGAGCTCCGGCATCGAGGGCCGAGCCGACTCCGTGAAACATCCGTGAAGGCTCCGGCACTTCCGACTGTCGCAGAAGGCAACGGTGCCGACAAAGCGCAAAGATCCGGACGCTGTACTCCGTGAGCGCACCCGAAAAGCTTCGCCGGGTGAACTCCGCGGGTATTTCCGCCTGAAAGAGCGGCTTCCCTGCGCGGAAGACGTCGGTGCTAGAAAGCGCGCGTGTCGATAGTGAGCGCGCGACAGCTCTCGAAGTCGTTCGGACCGCAGACGTTGTTCGACGACATCGCCCTCACCGTGCGATCGGGGGAACGGATTGGCCTCCTCGGCGCCAACGGCACGGGCAAGTCGACGCTGCTCCGGATCCTCGCGGGCCTGGACATGCCGGACCGCGGCACGGTCGAGCGGCGACGCGGCGCACGCATCCTCTATCTGTCCCAGGAGCCCGTGGTCGACGCGACCCTGACTCCACGGCAAACGGTCGAGGAGGGGTTGACCGAGTGGCACGCAGCCATGAAGCGGCACGAGGAGATCACACGCGCCATCGAGTCCAGTGAGCGGACGGATCACGGCGCGCTCGTGGACGAGCAGGCGGCCCTGACGGACCGGATACTGCAACTCGGCGGCTTCGCCCGGGACCACGTCGCACTCGAGATGCTCGGACACCTCGGAGTCCGGGACATCGATCGACCGCTGGGGACCATGAGCGGCGGCGAACGACGGCGGGTAGCCCTCGCTCGGCTCCTCGTTTCCGGACCCGACCTCGCCATCCTCGACGAGCCGACGAATCACCTCGACACGGATACGATCGAGTGGCTGGAAGAGTACCTCGCCGACACGTTCGGCGGCGCGGTACTCATGGTGACGCACGATCGCTATGTCCTCGATGCCATCGCCGACCGCGTGCTCGAACTCGATGGCGGTAGCCTCACGGAGTTCAGCGGAGGGTACGCCGATTATCTCGAGCAGAAGGCAGAACTCATCCTCCAGGCGGAACGGGTCGAGCAGAGCCGTCTCAACCTGATGCGGCGAGAGCGTGCGTGGCTGCTCCGGGGCGCGAAGGCGCGAACCACGAAGCAGAAGGCGCGCGTGAAGCGCGCGGAAGCGCTGCTCGAACACGAGGCGCCCCGCGCAGCGGTGACGACGAGCTTCGCCGGGCTGGACGCGGGGGTCCAGCGCACCGGCAAGACGATCCTCGACCTCGAGGAGGTGTCGGTCGTCGTGGGGACCAAGCAACTGGTGAACTCGCTCACCCTCCGGATGATCTCCGGCGAACGGGTGGGCGTGATCGGGCCGAACGGCGCCGGCAAGACGACGCTGCTCGAGCTCGTCTCCGGGAAAGTCTCGCCCACGACGGGACGGGTCGTGCGAGGCCAGAACACGAGCTTCGTTTATTTCGATCAGGGGCGCTCGCATCTCCGCGACGGGTGGTCCGTCTTCGACAACGTCGCGGGGCGAGAGGGCGCGGACGGCGATGCATCGGACGTCGTGCGTATCGGGCCCAGGATTTTCAGATGCGGACGTATCTCGAACAGTTCGCCTTCGAAGGCAGCAAGCAAAGGCAGAAGGTCGGGGCGCTGTCGGGCGGCGAGCGCGCACGCGTGGCCCTCGCGAAGGCGCTCCGCGGAGGGGAAAACCTCCTGCTCCTGGACGAACCGACCAATGACCTGGACGTGTCCACGCTGTCCGCGCTGGAGGAGTTGCTCCTCGAATGGCCGGGCTGCGCGATGGTGGTGTCACACGATCGGTACTTCCTGGACCGCGTGGCGACGTCGATGCTCGTGTTCGAGGGCGACGGTGCGGTGACCCACTACCCCGGCGGCTATGAGACCTATCGCTCGCTCAGGGCGGAGGCCGCGCGGGTTGCGGCTGCCGCGCGCGAACCCCTTACCGAAACGACGACGCGCACCTCGAAACAAGCGACGATCCCCATTCTTGGCCCGAAGCCTCTGACATTCGCGGAGAGGAAGGAGCTCGACGGACTCCTCGACGAGATCACGCTGCTGGAGGAGACCGTCGGCGAGCTCGAACGACGCCTGGGCGATCCGACGCTCTACGCGGGCCCGGCTGACGAAGCCCGCCGGCTGGGAGACGAACACGAGCGCGTACGTGCAACGGTTCTGGCGAAGACCGCGCGCTGGGAAGATCTCGAGTCGCGCCGCGGCCTGAAGCGTTGACCGCTGCCGACCCGCGGCGCCGCGTGATACGGTGGGCCCCGGTGATCCGACCGTTCTGCGCCAGTGGCGGTTCTCGCACGCGAAGAGCCCTGGTCACCCTGGTCGGGGCTGCGGCGTTGCTGGCCGCGACGACGTCCCTCGCCCAGGCTCCCGCCGCTGCGCCGCCTCCAGCGCCCGCGCCGAACCCCGCGCCGCCCGGATCAGCCGCACTGCCCGTCCCGGGCACTCCACCGGCCGTATCCGCGGTTCCACCCCCTGCGAACACGGACGAACCCCCCGCGCCCCCGACGGAAGCGCCGGCTGTCGCCGCGCCACCTGAAGCTTCCGCACCACCGGTGACGACGCCTGCTCCGGAACCGGAAGAACCGCCGCCGTCCGAGAGCGACGCTTCGCCCGAGAAGGACACGCTCAAATACGTCCTCGACGATATCGAGGTGCGCGGCAACACCCGCACCCGCGCACGTGTCGTCCTCCGGTACGTGCCGTACCGGTCGGGCGACATCATCGACGTCGACGATCCCAAGGTCGCACTCACCAAGTATCGATTGCTCGGCACCGGATTTTTCAGGGACGTGCAGCTCGCGCTCCGGAAGGGCAGCGGCCCGGGACACGTGGTCCTGATCATCGAGGTGGTCGAGCGAAACACGCTGATCGTCAACGATCTCTGGATGGGCATCGCGGCGGGCGCCGACACCGAAGGAAAGGCCCGCCCGCTGAGCCCGTACGGCGGCGTGGACGCGGCCGAGACGAACCTCGCCGGCACGGGCATCACGCTCGGCGGCGCCGTCGGGTTCGCGAGCGACCAGTTCGCGCTTCGGGTTCGATTCTTCGATCCGGCCTTTCTGGGCACCGAGTGGATGACGAGCGGCATGCTCCTCTACAACCATGCGGACGACTTCTTCGGGAACAGTCAGGTGGAATTCACGGCGCCCCTCGCCGATCCACAAGCGCAGCAGGCTGATTATGCGGTCGTCCAGTACCAGCGCTTCGGCGGCACGGTCGGCATCGGACGGGATCTTTCGGTCAGCACGCAGCTCTGGGCCAACTATCGCCTCGAGGGGATTCACACGTGCAGCTTGTGCATCCCGAGCGCCGCGTCCGACATCCGCGGAAGGCAAGGCGAGCTCGATCGTGAACCCATCGACTTCGACATCGTGCGGGGCGACAGCGTGCTGTCGACGGTGTCGGCGACGCTACAGCACGACACCCGCGACAAGCCCTTCCTGACCAATCGAGGCTGGTTTGCCTCCGTGACGGCCGAGGTGAGCCTCGCGCCGTTCGGCAGCGACTATCCTTACTCGCGGATCGACATCCTGGCGTCCCACTGGTGGACCCTCCCGAACGATCACGTCCTGCGGCTCCGCTTCTTCGGCGGCGCCATCTCGGGGAGAGCGCCGTTTTTCGAGCAGTACTATATCGGAGACCTGAGCGACTTCCGGGCGCCGCGGGAGCTCGGAATCAACGTCGAGCGGCGACCCGCCCCGAACTTCTTCGACACCGACATCGTGGAGATCCGCCGCGGCGATTACGCGGCGAAGCTCGATGTGGAATATCGCATCCCGGTATATCACGGGACGCGCAGCGTCTACGGCATCGACGTCTTCGCGCGCGCGGGCCTGTACGCGCTCGCGGGGCAGCGGGACATCCAGAATCCGCCCGGTGGCTATTCCGGAGCCGCGCTCATCCCCATCGACTTCACCGCGAACCTCGGTGTGGAGGTGGATACGAGCGCGGGCGGTTTCACGTTCGCCCTCGCGAACGTCCTCGGCTTCATCCCGGCGTTGAGCGAGGGCCGATGAGCAAAGCAGGACGCGTCGCGCCGGCGCTCCGCTGGGCGGCTCGGCTCGTCTGGTTCGTCTCGTGGACGCTCGGGGTGGTCGCGGCCACGCGGACGGCTCGCGCCGCGGCTTCGCCCGCGCCCCGGACGGCGACGTTCGACTGGGATGTGACGCGGCAAGAGCTGTACGTGTCGCTCGCGTTTCGCGACGTGGTCGACGACGAGATCCGCCGGAAGCTCAGCCGCGGTCTTCCCACGACCATCGTGTTCACGGGCACGCTGTTCCGTCGCAACGCGCGAGCGCCGGTCTCGACGACGGTGCAGACGTGCAAGATCACGTGGCACGTCTGGGACGAGGCCTATCGCCTAGAGGTCACGCGGCCCGACGGCACGCGCACGCGATGGACGACGACCCTCGAAGGCGTTCTCCGTCGCTGCGCCGAAGTGACGCGCCTCCTGGTGGCAACCAGCAAGGAGGTGGGCCTCGGGATCCCCGTCTATCTGCGGGCACGCGTCGAGGTGAACCCTCTCAGCCCGGAGCTCCTCGACAAGATCAAGCTGTGGGTGAACCGCCCGGCGCGCACCGGCACGGCCGCTCCGGGGGACGCCCTGTTCAGCACGTTCACGGGTCTCTTCATGCAGCGCATCGGGGCAGCAGAGCGCATCCTGGAGCTCGTGACGTACGAAATGGTACCGATCCTGGGTGGACCCGTTCAAAGTGAGATCTGACGTGTTTCCGCTCGGGCTGCGCATCCGGGGCCGACTGTGCCTCGTGGTCGGAGACGGCGAAGAAGCCCTGCGGCGTGCAGACGCGCTCGGCGCGGCGGGCGCGACGGTGCGCGTCGTCTCGAGTCGACCATCGAGCGGCCTTCGCGAACGGGCGGGACGCGGTGAGATGGCGCTCACCGAACGCGCGTTCGAGGACGCAGACTTGGACGACGTCTGGCTCGCGGTTCTCGCGGACCCCGACTCCGCCCTCGCCGAACGGATGGACCGCGCCGCCGAGCAGCGACGGGTCTTCTACTGCGCGGTGGACCAGCCGGCCTTCGGCACGTTCTCGCACGCCGCGATCGTTCGGGCCGGTCCCGTCACCGTTGCGATTTCGACCGACGGCAAGGCGCCGTCCCTGGCCCGACGGCTACGCGAGGAGCTGGAAAGACTGTTCGAGGAAGCGGACCTGGGAAAATTCGCGGAACGGCTCTTTCAGCTCCGCGAAGCCACGCCGAGCACGAATCGCCGTGCGGTGCTCGCCGCCGCGGTCGGAGACGTTCGCTTCACGGGAGCCCTCGCTCTGCCGGATCGGAAAGCCTGAGCGAGTCGAAAATTCCGCTTCTGACGTCCCGTGTTCGAGCGATTTCTGCGGTGACAGCGGGCCTGATAGTGGTGTTACGCTCCCGTCTCGAACGAGGCCGAACGATTACTTTGGAGACGACCATGAAGACGCAGCTTCGATTTTTGGGTGGGTTCGTGATCCCCGTGGCGCTCGTGGTGGCGTGCGGCTCGAGCAGCAAGAGCGGGAGCACAACGGACGCCGGCTCGGGTGGACAGAGCGGCACCGGCGGAGGGGCGAACGCTGGCGGCCAGACAGGAACCGGAGGCGGGGACGCGGGCGCGACCTGCGACAAAACAAGCTGCGAAGGGTACACGGGATACACTGCTTGTTGCAGTGGAACGGGGTGCGGCGTCACGTCCTCCGCGCTGGCCAATCAATGCGTCCCGATCTCCCTCATCAATCAGTTCAAGGACGCGGGCAACCTGTTCGGCAGCGCGGAACTGATCGTCCCCGACCCGAAGTGCAAGGCCGCCACGAACAATGGCATCACCGTGGCTGGATGCTGTGACAAGACGGGCTTCTGTGGCGGGTCGACCGCCAGCATTCCCTCGAATCCATTCATTCAGATTCCGGTCGAGTGCCTGACGCCGGGCGACGAGGCCAAGCTCGCATCGGGCATCTTCGGCGCGCAGGACGCAGGACCCGAGACTCCGTGCGACTACGCCGCGGACCTCGCGAAGATGGGCAAAGACGGCGGAAGTTCCGCCGACGCGGGCAAGAGCAAGTAGCAACGGCGTCGTTGGAGCAGGCTCACTCTCGCGACCGGGGCGTGAGCCACTCCACCGTCCTCTGCCAGACCTCGCTCGGCGCCGTCGTCCCTCCGACGATGGCGACGTGACCGCCCGTCACGTCGACGAGCGCCTTGTCGAGGCTGCCCACGCGAGAAAGGATCGCGTGGGTAGCTTCGGGTAGCGCGACGTTGTCCGTGCGCCCCGCGAAGGCCAGAAGCGACTGTCGCACGGCACCGAGCTCGCAGCGCTTGCCGCCGAACACGAGCTCGTCGGTCATCAGTTTGTTCCCCGCGACCACGTCCTTCACGACCTGCTTGAACGCGTCGCGCGGATACGGAATGAGATCGTTGATCCACGAATTGACGGTGTCGAAGGAGCGCAGGTACTCCGGGTCATAGAGCCGTCCCACGAAATCGGCCCAGCGCGTGAACGCGCGCGTGCCCGCCATGACCTTGAACGCCGCGGTACTCCAGGCGCCCGGGATGTTGCCGACGAGGGCCGTCACGGGCGCGACGGTGAGCGCACCGAGCTTCGCGACCCAGTGCGGAGCGGCCATCTTCCGGAAATCTACCGGCGCGCCGATCGTGACCAGATTCTTCACGCGGTCGTCGCGATGGGTGCCCGCGTGTAGAAGCGCGAAGATCCCCCCGAACGAATAACCGAGGAGCGACACGTGTTTCGCCCCCGCCGCGCGCAGCGCTTCGTCGATAGAGCGAGGGATCCAGTCGAGGACGTAGTCCTCGAGCCGCGTGTGGCGGTCGCGACGATCGGGTACGCCGAAGTCCACCACGAACACGTCGAAGCCGGCATTCCGGAGGGTCCGGACGAAGGAATGATCGGGGCGCAGATCGTAGACGTACGGCCTGACCATCAATGGCGGGATGAGGACGACCGGAACCGGCAGTCGCTCGAATCCGACTTGATACGTCTCGGTACCGAGCTCGTACTCCTCGTCGTGGAGCGGTCGGATGCGCCTCAGCTCGAGCTTGCCATCCTGAAAGACGCTGTCGCTCGCGGCAGCATTCTTGCCGGCGGTCGCGGAACCTTCGCGAAAATGCACGAACGCGTTCACGGCCGATAGCACCACCCGGTCCGCCACGCCGCGCGCGAACTTTGCCCTGCTCCGCGGCGTCACTGGAAATTCGGCAGTGCTTCCCCGGCGTCGGCTGCCGGGTACGTCGCGAGGATGGCGATCAAATAATGCCTGTACTGATGCGTCACGGTCTCCCATGTCGGCGCCGTGAGCGCGCGCTTCACACAGGCGATCGTCGCTTTCGCTTTTTTTCCGCGGAGCGTCCCGCTTCGCCCTGCGTAGAGATGGACATCCTTCTTTCGAAAGTCGACCGAGAGGACGTAGTTGAGGCGGCTTTCTTCCTTGAGCTTCGGTGCGCAATCGACCGAATCCGTGATCGCCTTCGAAAGCATCTGTTCGAAGAACGGAAGCGTGTCACACAGGTTGCCCTCCCCGGACAGCCTGGCGCTCGATCCGCACTGAACGTGCTCCACCGTTCCGAGGGTGACGAGCGGCACCACCTTGCGTGGCGGCTCGACCTTCGTTCGCACGATGTTCGTGATGGGTGCGGTCGCGCTCGCCGAGGCGGCGGCGACGGCCGCGTGGCGCTCGTGCTCGGTGCCGCTCGGCCGTCGCCAGAGATAGAGCAGGACGGCCAGAATGGTGAACCCCAGCACCACGGCGATGACGAGCTGAGTCCGGAGCAGTCGCTCGCCACCCCCGGAGGAGCTCCCCGTGCCCAGGCGACGGGAATGCGGCTCGCTCGGAAACGTGCGGCGGGAACCTGGCATCTCCAGTCCCGACAGCGCCTCAATCGTCGAGGAGCGACTGAGCGGACTTCCCCGGCTCGTGCTCGACGACGTTCGCGACGAGCTTGAGCGTATCGGGCATCAGACCCTGGACCTGGGAAACCACCTGCTCGACGACATTGTGGGCTTCCTCGGATCCCGGCCCCGTCATCACGATTGCAAACTTGAGCGGCGCACTTCGGCCTGCCGTCACGGGCACGATGCTCAGCAACAGAACCTCGGTCAGCTCGATCACTCGCTGCGCGGAGCGGCGGAGCGCCAGCATCTCGAGAATGGTCGGGCGGTCGCTGACGAGCCGGTTGGGGCTCTTGACCTCGTACTTGGCGACGGTGAGCGGTACGCCGTCCCATTCGGCGAACTTCACCTCGTCTTCCAGGAATCGCAGCATCGGCTCGCGGCCCAGGAGACCCGTGAGGCCGTCGCGACGCGAGAGGTATTCCCGCGCCTTCTCGTGCTGTGGTGAGCTCGGACGGAAGCTCACGAGCTTGAACCGACACTCGCCGAGCTGCACTTCCCCACCGTGAAGCAGCGTGACGGACTTTTTCCGATCGTAGCTGTGATCGGCATAAGTCCCGTTCGTGCTCCCCGTGTCCTCGACGAGCCAGGACCCCGATTGCCACTTCAGCGCGGCATGGCTGCCGGACACCGTGGGCTCCGGAACATGCACATCCTGATCGACACGACGTCCGATATTCATCACGGGCTTGTCGAGCGGAAACAAACGCCCCGCCAGCTCTTGCGTATTGGTCGCGAAGGTGATCAGGAGCTCTTGCGCGGTGGGATCGAAGTTCTGCGACGCGGAACGTCCGAGCGGCGGCCCCGGCGACAGACGCTCCCGCGGGATCTGCACCTGGCTCGTGGTGAGCGACGTCGGATTGAAAAATCGCATGTGCCGCGACTGGGGACGCAGCAAGACGTCGTCGCTGAGGCAGCGGTAAATCTGCTTCACTTCGTCGATGGATAGCCCCGCCGGCACGTCGAACATGATCTGCGCTCGCATGGGCTTCGCGCGGGGGCGGTAGCCGGGCTCAGGGACGCGGCACGTCCACATCTCCCAGAGGGTGAGTCCGAGCGCGTACATGTCGTCCTCCGCGCTCGCGCCGCCGGAGCGCAGGCGCTCGGGGGACATGTAGTTCGGCGTGCCGCCGTCGGGGGGAGCGCCCGGTCTCCGCGCAGAGAGCCTCGCGCGCTCCTGAGCAAACCCGAAATCCAGGATCACGGCGCGCTCGTTCGTCACCATGATGTTGCCGGGCTTCAGAATCGCCGTGGACCAGACCCTGGGCGTGGATCGCCGCGAGCCCCGCGGCGGATTCGCTCGCGATCTTGCGAAACTCGTCGGCGGTATAGCCGCCCTGAGCCTTCTTCCGGCGAATGTGCGTGTGCAGCGTCTGCCCGGCGATGCGCTCCATGACGAGGACCGGCCCCCACGCACTGGGCGCGAGGTCGTGGACCCGGCACACGTTCGGGTGGCTCACCGAGCGCGCGAGCAACAGTTCTTGCCGGAGCGCCTCGTCGTCCCCGGGCATGCGCGACTCTTCGCGCACGACCTTCAGCGCCACGGATTGCTGAGTGCTCCGGTCATAGGCGAGAAACACCTCGCCCATGCCGCCTTTGCCGAGGCTCTCGCGGATCTCGTACCGGTCGTTGACCAGCGTCCCCGGCGCAAGCGGCGGCTTGCTTTTCGACGTTTGCACCATCGCGACGACGTGGCCGGGGCAAGAGCCTCGGAGAGCGTAGAGTCGTCGATCTCCCGCCGATCCGCAAGGAGGGCGTTCGGCGCTCCCCGAGCCCGGGGCGCTTCATCCGGTCGACGCGGCGGAGGCGGGAGACGCGCAGATGAAGCGCCTCGGACCGGTCACCGCATCCCAGACGAGGAGCTCCCCTTTCGGACGCCCATCCTCCTCGACACAAAGGACGAGGTGGGTGCGCGACGCGGCGACCGCCGGTCGATCCTGGGCCGCTTCCCCTTCCGCCCACGCGCCCAGGTTCACATAGGTGGAGTCCGTGCCCGCGGCAGTCCTGACTTCCGGAAAATGCGTGTGCCCCATGACGATGAACGCCGCGGGAAACAATCCTCCGACCAGCGCTGCACGCTCGCGGAGCTCCCGGGTGGGATCGATGGGACGAAACCGAGAGAAGAGCGCGCAGACCGCCGTGACGGCGATCATCGCCACGGCAGTCAGGATCAGCGCGGGACGAATGTGCGGCATGAGCACGAAGGCGAGCGCGGAAAACACGAAGCAGAGGAGGCCTAGGAGTACGCGGTCCAGCATCACCGCGAGCAGAAGCGGCCCCAGACTGCGAGTGACCGGCGGCCGCTGCAGGGATGCGAGCGCGCGCAGGGAGTCGAGCTTCAGGTTCAGGAGAGCGGCGAGCTCCGTCATGCGTTGCTCGTGCTCGGCCCTGAGCCGTCGCGCACCGTCACCGAAGTGACCTCTCCACGTCATGAGCAACTTCCAGACGGCCTGAAAGAACCGTGTGGCGAGATCGAGCGCGCCGCCCAGACCGAGCCGTAACCCGAACGTGATGTAGTCGATCACGCCGGCATCCTCGTGACCCGTCTCCAGGAGCCCGCGAGTCGGACGCACGACGTGCCGGAGCAGGATATCCGAAAGCGAGCGCGACGACCGCCGTGGATCCTTCGGGGAGAGGGGTGTCAGCAGATGTTCGTAGGAGCAGTAGCGATCGTACTGGTGCCCGTGCTCGACGAAGACGAGCCCTTCCTCGTAATAAAACCAGGGGGAAAAAGTGACGCGCCGTTCGTCGAAGGCGGCATGGGCGCGGAGCTGCCGCAAGAATTCGTCCTGCACGCGGCGCCAGTGAAAGTCAACGTCGTGATTCCCGCGAACGACGACGATCTCGTTCTGCGCGGCGACGAATTCCGCGAGGCTGCGAAAGACACGGCGATGGCGCGCGGCGACGCAGCGGAGCTTGTAGATGGTGTGATCTTCCGCCCCACCCAGACCGAGCGCGAGTTCCTCCGGATCGAGGGGCGTCGAGATCGCCGACGCGGGCGCGGAGACGCTCATGCCGACGAAGTCGACGAAGTCCCCCGCGATCACGAGACGCCACGGACGACCGGCATGCGGGTGTTCCCGATACCAGTCGAACAGCGCAGAAAGCTCCATGTCGCGCGCGTCGTCCGAGCCGGTTCGATGAGGGGCGTCGGGTCGAACGCAGTGCACGAGATCACTGCCGAGATGTACGTCAGAGAGTACGAGCAAGTTGTGCGAGGACACGCGAGACTCCGTTCGCCATCTAGCTTGGTACCAGGACGGCGCGCGCGCGAGGTGCGACCCGAAGTTTTGCGTGTCTCACCCAGCGGTGTGGCGCCGGGTCGGCAGTCACTTGGGCCACCGTCCGATCGTTCGTGTCAGACGGCATCGACCGAACGGAATCGTCTCCCTGGGCGACGCTCGAGTTCGGGAGCCCTTTGGCACCCAATTCGCCCCTGACGCCTCGCGTTGGCACGCGGACCGTGCCGCATTGCGAGGAAGCGCTCGGAGTCCCACATTTGTACGGTGCGAGTGCTCCGTCCGTGCGGGGTATTTATCGTGGCAGCGGCGGCCTCGATCGCGGGCTGCGGCGTCGGTCCAGCCGCTGCCGGCAAGCTGCCCGCTTCCGCCGCGCGAGAAAGCCGGTCAATGCGGGTTCGGGAGCCGCCCGTGCTCATCGCGCCGCCCCCTGCTTACGGCGACAAGATAGTGTCGTGTGTCGCCGGGCTGGAGGGCACGGTCGCGTGTTATGAGATCGGGGGATGGCCGACTCCAACGCACGCGCCCGATTTCGCCAGATGATCGACGGCACTCCCGACGAATGGATGATCGTCGGAGCCAGCGCCGTCCGCTACAACCGCGAACTGCCGGAGCGAGTCCTGTCGCACTTGCGGCTGCTCGAGACGGACTTCGGTGGGTATGCAGTGACGCGGCTAGACCACGTCCTTCAGACCGCAACCCGCGCGCACCGCGACGGCCGGGACGAGGAATACGTCGTCTGTGCGCTCTTGCACGACATCGGCGACACGCTCGGCTCGTTCAACCACGCCGACATCGCGGCCGCGATCTTGAAGCCGTTCATCTCCGAGCAGAACCTCTTCATGGTCGAGAAGCACGCCATCTTTCAGGGCTACTACTTCTTCGAGCACCTCGGCCTGGACAAGAACCTGCGCGAACGATACCGGACCCATCCCCTTTTCGATTACACGGCCGAGTTCTGCGAGAAGTACAATCAGAACTCCTTCGACCCCGACTATCCGTCGATGAAGCTCGCGGACTTCGAGCCGATGGTGAAGCGAGTGTTACAGCGCCCCGTGCGCTCGATCTACCTGCGGTCCTGACCGCGACCGCTATTGCACTTGCGGGGAGACGCCTCGCGCGAACATCTCGAGCCGCACCCACTGAGTGCCGCCACGGTTGTCGTGCGCGACTGCCCAGACGTGGAACGGGCCTGGGACCTGGGGCGTGAACAGGGTCGCCGCGTGATCCGGATTCCAGCCGTTCGCCCCCTGGCTGCCGTCGTTCAGGAGCTTCACGTCGTGCTGTATCTTGCCCTGGTCGGCATAGTAGTTGATCCACATCTGCTCGTACGCGACGCCTCCTCCGGAGGCCTCGACCGCCGTGTCCTGTTCGGCGCTCTTCGGATCGACGACCATCTCGATCGAGATCTGCGGGCAGTCACCCTGGTTCGACGCCGTGCACACGTCGACGCAGGCGCCCGCGCCCGGGGCGCATTGAGCGGGCGAAGGCGTCGGTGAGGGTGCCGAGGGTCCGGCGTCGGCGGCGCCTGCGCTCGTCCCCCCGTCGAGATCGCCCGCGTCGCCGCCCGCGTCGGGCGCGCCCGCATCCGCGGAGACACCTTCGGCTTGCCTGAGCTGCGCTTGCTCGAGCGCAACGCAGTCGTTCCCGATGCACTCGGGCACCACGGGTTGCCCGTTCACCTGGAAACCGGTGACGATCGGATTCTGGTTCGTCAACGTCTGGTACGCGAACACCTCGGTGTAACCGACGACGAAATCGTCCGCGCCGAGCGCTGCGCCGGTCTTCGAATAGCAGGCGAAAGGGAACGTCGGCGTGCTGCCGGACTGCGGCAAGAACCCGAGGTGATCGCCCGCGCAGGCCGCGAAGAACACGAACGAAACCCCGTACGGGATTTCCTTCGGGTTGGTGGGCCGTGGGCGGCTCGAAATGATGCTCGGCGGAAGAGTGTACGAAAACACGGGTCCGAGATCCGGCAGCGCGAGCGAGGGGCTCAGCGTCGGCAATGGCCCCGCGTCCTTGGCACCGGACGCGAGCTCCGTAAAACACCCGGCGTAGATGTCGCCCGGGGGATTCGTGCAGCCCGCGAACCACGCGATGTGAATCGGACGCGGCGCCGTGGGCGCTCCGTCCGCAAACAACATACGCAGCGTCACCGTGTCGCCCGGCTTCGCGTAGGGCTTGTCCTTCTGCACGGCGAGGATCCGGAGCGAATTGATCTGGCTCGGCGGCTCGAACCCCGCCGCGCACCCGGCAACCACGGCCATCGACACGACCCACGCCAGCGCACGTCGGGACATCGCTAAATCTCCCCCCGCAGGCCGAGGCTCGGGATGATGGGGAGCCCGGTCTGGTAGCTGTTCAGCGTGTAATTGTAGTTATAGCTGACGGCTTCACGCGCGGCGTAATTGTAAACGTTCTCGACGTCCAGGTAGGCGGATAGCCGCCACGTCCGAAACTGCCACGTCTTGTCGACGCGGATGTCCAGCTGGTGAAAGAGCGGCAGGCGCTGACTGAACGGCCTGCCTTCGATCGCCGTGTAGGTCGCTGCGTCCGCGGCATAGAGCGCGGCCAGCGCCGGGGATTGAGCGACGGGCGTCGCGAGATTGCCGGAGATGATCCGGAACCTTGCGCCGAACTCCCAGCCGCGGCCAAGACGATAGCTTCCGAGGACCGTCAGGTTGTGCGTCTGATCGTACTGGAACAGGTACTCGGGGCTCCCGGGACGATCCTGACGGATGCTCCGGGAGAGCGTGTACGCGATCCACCCGAAGAACCGATCGTCGGGCTTGTACTTGATCAAGGTTTCCATCCCGACCACGTACCCGGTACCGGCGTTGTCGTACTTGAACAGGGACGACAACGCGGTCTCCTGCGACACGAGGTTCGTCAGGCTCTTGTAGTATCCCTCGAGGCTCATTTCGATGTGGTGAGTGAACTCCTGCTCGATCCCGATCGAATAGTGCACGGAGCGGTTCGACAGAAGCCCGGGCGTACCGAAGACCGTGTTCGTCTCCTGTGGCTGCGGCGGCTGGTAGAAGAGGCCGACGCCGCCCTTGATCGTCGTGCGGAGGTGTCGCTCCTCGACCGGAAGATCTTCTTCGGCACGACCGCCGACGATGTCGTATCGACCATTGATACGCGGACTCCAGTCCGTGTGCCCGGTATCGCGCGCGTAATCGACGCGCAACCCCGGCACGATCTGCGCGCGCCGCGACGGTTGATATTCCGCTTCCGCGTACCAGGCAGGCCGGAAGAGCGTCGCCGTCTCGCTGGTGGTCTGAATGGGCCGTGTGGTCAGCGGCCCTGGGTCCGCCTCTCCGGGCTGAGGCGCCGAGGGACCCCTGAAGTACACCGTGTAAGGGTCGATGGTGAAGTCGAGCCCCGCGTGAAGCTTGAGCCCGCGCGCGAGTTTGAAGCCGAACTCGCTCCTCGCCGAAATGACCGTCTGATCGAGCGTGAACTTCAGCGGCCCGAAGCCGAAGTCGACTCCGTTGTGCCCGATGGCGAGCATCGACGTGAAATCCACGCTCCGGGAGAGGTCGGACTTGTACAGGGCCTGCGCGCGATAAAAACTGGTGCCGAACGTCAGGTTCCCGCCGAAGCCCGGGTCCTCCGCGAACGGATCGGTGACGATGAGCTTGAGCCCGTCACTCGAGCCGAAGAAACGCAAGCTCAGGCTCGACGTCGGTGTCGGCTTCGTGTCGGCGATGAGCTGATAGTCGTAATAGACCGGCGCGGACGTCACTCCCGCGCCCGCGTCCTGGAGCACGGGCTTCAACCAGACGTCTACCCAGCTTCGCCGGCCCGCCGCGGCGAACGTCCAGTTTCCGGCCTGCCCTTGCACGAGAGCGCGCGTGTCGATCAGATCCGCCTGCGCCATCGCGTGGAAGCAGCCGGTCTTGTTCGTTGCCTTGCCGTAGTCCCCTTCGCAGTGCGTGTCCGGCTCGCGGAGCGCGATATCGACGATGCCGCCCATCGCCTGGCCGTACTGCGCGCTGAAGTTGCCGGGATAAAAGTCGATGCGATCGAGGAGCTCCGTCGGGATCGCGCTCGAGAGACCGCCGAAGTGATAGATGAGCGGCACCGCCGCGCCATCGACGAAGATCTGCGTATCTTCCGGCGCGCTCCCGCGAACGATCAGCAGACCGGCAAAGCCCGGCGGCCGCGCCACGCCGGGAAGACTCTGGATCGAACGGAGCGCGTCGCCGGACGTTCCCGGTATGCGTTCCATCTCGCGCTGCTCGATGGTGTAGCGGGTGACCTCGCGTGGCGGCCGCGTGCCTCGGACCGTGACCTCGATGCCCTTCGTTTCCGGCGCGAGCCGGTACGTGACGTCCGTCGCTTCACCCGCCACGACCTGTTCCGTCGCGTCGAGCGCCGCGAACCCCGCGGCCGTGACGTGGACCTTGTACGCACCCGGGGGAAGACCCTCGAGAGACCATTTACCCTGTGCGTCCGCGGCCGCGTGACGGGGCACGCCGTCGGGCCCCGTTGCCACGATCTCGGCGCCGGCGAGCGGCGTCTCGGCCGCCGTCATACGGATCAGACCACCCAGGTTGCCGGTCGTCGGCGGAGGCGGCGGCTTCTCCGGTGCCGGCGGCGGCGACAGCGTGAACGAGTACCGGTAAGGGATCCTGACGGGGATGGGCTGCCCGTCGCGCGTCGCTGGCGAGAACTCGAAGCCCATGGCCGCGGCCTGCGCCGCCTCGTCGAACCCGTGCCCGGCAGGCTGCACCACCGCCGCCTTCGTCACCTTCCCGGTGCGATCGATGTCGAGATGGAGGATGACCTGCGCCGTGAGCCCGGCGGCCCTGGCTTCCGCGGGGTACGTCGCCTCCACGAACTTCGTCTGCTTCGGCATGACGATCTGCGGCGCCGGCACGGCCGGACCCGGTGGGGCGGTTCGGATGGCGGCACCGGAAGCCCCATGAGGGATCGCGCCTTCGGCGGACGGACTGTCCGGGCTCTCTTGAGCCATTGCGCCGGCGGCAAGGGAGGCCACCGTCGCTCCGGCGAGGAGAGCCGAACCACGCCGCCGTGCACGGCCCATCGATCCGCGAAGCGACATCTCGGCGACCTTCGTCTACAGGGATGCGGCCGGAATGACAACACCCGTGTCGCCGACGTCTCGCCGGGCGCGAAAACCGCAGGGGAGCCTCCAGCTTTCGCGGCGCGTAATCCGCCAGTAGCAAGCTCGTCGGGGAGACGAACCTCGGCCTCGTGAGCGTAGAATGACGGCTCTGGCCCGATCGTGAAGGGCCGGGCATGGGTCGCCGCCAGCGATCTCGATCTCGGCGGCGGGCTCGCGTGTCGGAGATCGCTCGACCGCGCGGACCGCAAACCCTAATAACCTTCGCCAGCGTCACAACACCGGAGAGCTGGAGAGATGCTGGGCTATGACAAGGTGGGTTCCGGCGCGCTCGGTGTCGTGGCCCTGAACGACTGGATGTGCGACACGTCCACCTGGGACGGCGCGCGCACGTATCTCGACGGAAATGCTTTCACCTGGGCCTTCGCCGACCTGCGCGGCTATGGGCGGTCGAAACATCTGCGCGGCAACTTCGACGTGGTCGACGGCGAAGATCGCCGTCCCCGTGCTCGCCGTCACCGGCGAGAAAGACGCCGAGCCCATGCGAAGCGCGGCCGTGACGAACGGCCTCTCGCCGCTGTGCGAGCACCTCGTCGTGACGCCGCTCGCCGACTGCGGCCACTACCCGATGCAGGAAGCGCCCCCGCTCCTCGTCACGATCGTCGAGCGGTTTCTGCTCGGTGACGGGTGATCGTTCGGCGCCGACCGTGATGGGATCGGCAGGGGGGAGCGGCCGGTATATCCTGCTAACCTCTGATGAAGACGGGCGAGGCCAGCCGGACGGCGCTGATCACCGCAGCAGCGCGGGCTCGCGCGAGCTCTGGGCCTGGAGCGCTCTGCGATGACCCATGGGCCTTCGCGCTCGCGGGCGCCGAGGGTCGCGACCTCGAAGAGGCGATTCATCGCGTGCGGCCGGCGCTCTCTCTTTACGTGGCGGTGCGCACGGCATTCGTGGACGCACAGGTGCGCCGTTTCACCGGGCCGCCAACGAGCTTCGAACAGGTCGTGCTCCTCGGAGCGGGTCTCGACACGCGTGCCGCGCGCCTCGCAGCGCGGAGTGTGCGCTTCTTCGAGGTGGACCACCGTGCCACGCAGTTCGACAAGCGCGAGCGCCTCCTCTCGCTCGCCGGGTATCCCGAGGATGCCGCGACCTTCGTCGAGTGCGACTTCGGGACGGAAGGGTTTCTGGACAAGCTCGTCGCGCGGGGCTTCGACGCCGCTCGCCCGGCGGTGATCGTCTGGGAGGGCGTGACGATGTACCTCGATGAGGCCGGGATCCGTGGGACCCTCAGGACGATCGCAACCGCCTGCGCCCCGCGCACCGTCTTGCTCTTCGATCATCTGCCCAGCTTCCCGCCGGAGGCTGCCGGCGACCCGCGTCACGTCTTCCTGGCTCGCCTTGGCGAGACGCTTCGATGGGGCACCGACGATGCCTTGCCGATGCTCCACGAAGAGGGCTTCCGTCACGTGCAGAGCCTCACGTTCGACGAACTGTCCCTCGCCTACACCGGCACGTACGATGGGACACGCGGGTTCCACTCGCGCCGCATGGTCGTCGCGAGCCGCGCCACGCCGGTGTTCTGAGAATTGCGCCGCCACCGGAGTTGCTCGACGAGCCCGGCTCGATCGACGAGTCTTTCAGCCGGCGCCCGTGGCTCCCCCGGTCGGCTCCGCGGCGCGGCTCGCCGCCACGGCTTTGGTCATCGCGTACTCCCGGATATCCTTCGGCCACTTTCGGACGAGGGCTTCGAACCGCGCGACGTCCCCATTGAACAGTGCTCGGGTCGCTTCTTCGTAGTGAGGGCGGTCCCCGGCCATGCTCGTGAGAAACCGGCTGAGCGCGCCGCGGATCCGAAGGGCCCGCTCCTTCGGCGGCTCGTCACGGGAGGCTTGCTCCACGAGACGGCGGAGCGTGCCCGACAGCCCGCTCGCTTGCCGCTCCAGCCATTCCCAGTGACGCGGGAGCAAGGACACTTCGCGGCTCGTGACCCCCAGCTTTGGGCGGCCAGGGCCCCGTGGGGGCGAGGGCGCCGCTCGTGCGAGCACATCCTCGATGGACCCGCGGAGATTGAAATCGCACTGCTCGCCCGTGAGGTCGTCGAACACCAGAACGGGCTCCGACTCTTCCCGGTCGAATCGTCCCTTGAGCACGCGAAGCACTGCCTGGAGATCGCCGCCCGCCACCCGGCGAGAGCCGGCGAATGCCGTGTAAGTCGTCTGGTCAGTCATGTCCGGCGTTTTACCCGGGTAAATCAGGCCCGTCAATATCTCCCGGGTAAAACTTTCGAGGGCACACCCCGCCTCGAGGAGGGCTAGTCGGCCAAGAAAAGTCTCAAGGACATCCGCGATCGCAGTGACGCGCGCGCTATGCTCGGTCCCGATGAGCGCCATGGCTCGCAGCATCGATGATCTGCTGGCGCGGCTCGCCACGCTGCCGGCGAACGTGACGGGCGAGAGCATCGACGGGGAACTCCGGTCTCGTGCGGGGGATTGAAAGGCGAAGACGAGGGCTCCGTGAGACTCGCTACCTGGAATGTGAACTCGATCCGCGCGCGCCATGAGGCGGTGCTGGAGTGGATCGCCCGGGTCGAGCCCGATGTCCTCTGCATGCAGGAGACGAAGGTCGAAGACGACGAGTTTCCGACGGACGAGCTGCTTCGTCTCGGATACGCGGTCGCGATGGCGGGGCAGAAGTCTTACAACGGTGTCGCGATCGCCTCACGCCTCCCCATGAAGGACGTGGCCATCGGGTTTCACGACGAGCCGGACCCCGCGGAAAAGCGGCTCGTGAGCGCCACCGTCGACGGCGTGCGGATCTATTCGGCGTACGTGCCGAACGGAAAGTCCCCGACGTCGCCGTCCTTCGCGGAGAAGCTGCGCTGGCTCTCACGACTCCGGGAGACGCTCGCCCACGATGCCTCGCCGGAAACGCCGCTCGCCGTCTGCGGGGATTTCAACATCGCGCCGGACGCGCGCGACGTGTTCGACCCGGTGGCGATGGAGGGGCAGCTTCATTTTCATCCGGACGAGCACCGCGCGCTCGCGGACCTGCTCTCGTTCGGATTGACGGATGTGTTTCGCCTTCACCACGAAGAGGGCAAGCGCTTCAGCTGGTGGGACTATCGCGCTGGAGGCTTCCGGAGAAACCTGGGGCTCAGGATCGACCTCATCCTTGCCACAGCGTCCCTCGCCGCGCGCTGCACGGGCTCGGACATCGACGTCGAGCCTCGCAGGGGTGAAAAGCCTTCCGATCACGCACCGGTCGTCGCGACGTTCCGCTGACGAAAATGCGACGAATGACGGGCGGACGACACCTGCGCGCGGTTCGACTCCGACGACGCCTGGCTCGCGTAGGCTTCTCTCAACGACGGAATCGCGGCGAGCGAGATGCGGCCTCGTTCGCACCACGTCTCCGCATCCGGGTCCGCTTCGAAGGCGGCCCGCACGCGATGGAGCGCCGGCAAATACACGAGCTCGCGCGCGAGCCCGCCGCCGCGAGCGACGCGCGACGCCAGTGCGAGCGCTGGACGGAGCGGCACATCGTAGCCCTGGACGAGACGCACGACCTCGACGAAGTCCGCGCCGCGGCGGACGGCCAGCGCGCCCAGATGCCTGAGGCCGAGCTCCTTTCGTCGTTCGTCGTCGAAGAGCCCTGTTCGCATTTCGATGAGCAGCGCGCGGCCCTCCTCGTCATCAGCGGCGCCCGAGGTGCCCACCGCGAAGAGCCCGAGAGGCTCGGCCCTGGCGCGGACGCGCGGGAGCGCATGCCCGTAGACCTCGTGATGGGCGATGCGACGCGCCGCCTGCTCCCTGTGCGACAGGCCGGCGCGGACGACGATGATGCCGTCGCCTGTCGCGGCCGAGGAAGTGAGCTCGCGGCTGAGCACGACCCGCACGGGCAGGCGAAGTGTCCCCAGTGCCGCTCGTACTACGTTCACCAGACTCCGTGGGTCGCCTTCGTCATCAGCGAGGATGCGCGTTCCTCCTGGCGCAACGGGTAGGCTCGCCCACGCTGCCGCTTCGGCGTCCCCGGCGCGTCCGTGCGCGGACTCGTCGATCGCGAAGCGACGCGACGCGAGCTCGCGAAACTCCGGTGTCCCGAGGGCGCCGACAATCGCGGCTTCCCTGCATAATTCGACCGCGCGAGCCGCGTAGAGCGAGCCCAGCGTGCAGGCAGCCGGGGCTTCGCGGATGGCCCAGTCGAGCGCACGGAGAAGCTCGGAGAGATCGGGGCGAGCCCGGTATGCGAACCCCGGCTCCTCGGGGCCGATCGCGGTCCAGCGGGCCGCCAAGCGCTGGAGCTCGAGGGCGCCGTTGGTCGGAAGGCAGCGGTCGAGCAGGGCGATCGCCCGCTCGCCATGAGCGAGCAACCGATCGAGATCGATAAGTCCGAGCGGTCTCGACATGGCACCCCCCTTCTAACATTGTCCTCCTGCCTCCCGCGCGTTCGCACGTTCCAGCCAGGGTGCGCTAGAATCTCGGGGCCGTGCCGTTTCGAGAGCGGTCCTTCTGGCTCGCCCTGGGCGCGCTGACCTACGTGTGCCTCGGCTCGCTGCCGAATGCGCGCGAGCCCCTCGTGCCCATGCTCGGCCTCGTCGTGCTGGCCCTGTGGCTCGGGGAAATATGGCGACGGACACGGCGCGCCGAGATCGGCGACCGCAAGCTCGAGCCCGCGGCGCGGTCCGCCGTGCGTGCGTGCCACTTCGGAGCGGTGCTGTGGATCGCGGCCCGGTTCGGCGCACCGGGGCACGCCGCGCGGGACGCCGTGGCCAACCTGGCCGCTGCCACGGCCGCCGTCGCGGCCCTGGTGTCCCTGGCGCGGCTCGCTTCCGAAGGGGGTCTCATCGCGCCACCGCCCTCGAGTCGGTCTCTCGACGCTGCGGCGTTCGCCGGACTCCTCTGGGGGATCGCCGTGGCGCTGCCCGCGACGCGGGCGCTCTTCTCGACGAACGACGTGCTGCTCGACCCCCTCGCGATCGACTACGCGACGACGACGGCCGCGATCGGGAGTCTCCTCGTGCTGGTCGCCGCGTCGCTGCGCCTCCGCGTGCAGCGTCGTCTGGAAATCGGTGTCGCCGATCGAGTCGGAGGGGCGCTCTCGCTCGCACTGACGGCTCTCATCGTCGCGCTGCTCGCCGCGCTCGCGGACGTCGCATCGCCGGATCGCGTGCTCCCGGCGGCCGTCGTCATCGCGTCCCTCGCCTGTGCCTGGGCTGCGACGACGCGCGAACCCACCACGGTCTCCAGCACACTCCGGGGCGTTCTCGCCATCCTGATCCTGGGTGTTCCGGCAGCGCTGTTCATCGCCATCGCGGCTCGCGCGTACCCCGAACACGCGGCACCCATCACGCTGGTCGGTTCCATCGTCACGATCGCCATTGGCCTCGTCGCGCGTGACGTCGCGCGCCCGCTCGGGCCCGACCAATCCCGTTTCCTGTCCGCGATCGAACGCGCGAGCCACGGGGCGCTCCAGCCGGAGCCCGACGCGGCCATCCGCGCGGCCCTCGCCGCGCTCCGCACCGCCTATCGCGATCCCAGCGCGAAGCCCGAGCTCTGGCGGAACGCACCGGAGGAGGTCTTGAGCGTGGACGTCGCAGGGTACCTGCACGTCGTCAAGGCCTCGGCGCCGGAGCTGCTCCTCACCCTGGCGAGTGCCGAACCCGAGCGGACGCTACGCGTCGAGACCCTGCGCGCCCTCGAGGTGCGGCGTCCGGAAGTGCGTCCCGTGCTGGCCTGGTTCGAGGCGCGCGACGCGCTGTGCGCCACGACGGTCGTCGACGAAGACGGCCCGCTCGGCTTCTTGCTGCTCCCGAAGAGTCACCGGAAGCGGTCCATCACGCTCGAAGAAGCGCGCGCGATCCGGCTCCTCGGGGATCGCATCAGTGCGCTCCTCGCGGTCTCGTCCGCGCTTGCCCGGTCGCGCGAGCGGGAGCTCCGGGCGGCGGCACACGCGACGGAGGTCGACGCGGAGTGCGCGCGGCTCGATCACATCATCCAGCTGGCGGCAGGCAGGCACCGTGCGTCCGCGGAGCTCGTGGCGCGGGCCACGCGCGTGGCGACCTACAGCCCAGCCGCCCGCTTCGCGCGGGACGAGCTGGAACGCCACGGCCATACGGGCGAGCCGCTCGCGCTCGTCGTGCCTCCCGGAGTGCACGCGGCGGGATGGGCTGCCACGGCGCATCTCGCCAGTCCGGGCTCCGGGGGCCCCTTCGTCGTCGCGGACGCCGCGACCTCGTTGGAGCACGACGAGGAGCGCTGGCGCGATCCGGTCGCCTCGCCGCTCGCCCTCGCGGACGGCGGGACCCTCCTCATCCTCGACGTCGCTGCACTTCCACTGGTCATCCAGGACGACATCGCACGAGCCATCGTCCGGCGCGTCGCGGAGAGCGCTCCGTCGTCGATTCCGCCGCCGATGCTCGTCGTCAGCGTACGCGAACCGGTGGACGATCTCGTCCTCGCCGGACGGCTCTCGCAAAAGCTCGCCGCGCGCGTCGGCCGCAGGGTGGTCACCCTCCCCTTCCTCGCCGACCGCTCGGAAGATCTGCGCGCGCTGGTGCTCGATCGCCTCGCTGGCATCGGCATGCGCACGCGCGGAGAGCCACTCGGCATCGAGGCGTCGGCGCTGTCGCTCCTGCTCGAGCACGCCTTTCCCGGCAACGACACGGAGCTCGACGACGTGCTCGTCCGCGTGGCCCGCGTCGCGACCGGTCCCGCGGTGACCCGGGAGAACCTTGCGGCGATCGGATTTCACAAGATAGAGGCGACCGCGCCGCGCGAGACGCCGTCGATCGCGCCTGAGCCTCGCGGACGACGGTCGCCCGCGGCGCGAAGCGTGAGCTGAGCGCAACGCTGGCGAGAAGATGATGGCTCGCTCCTCATCGCTCGATGATGCGACTGCTCGCGAGCTCCCAGCCGGTCGCGCCGTTCTTGACGCGCGTGGTGCCGCGAATGCCCTCGACGTCGTACTTGTAGGCGACGCTGACGGACTTGTCCTCCACCTTGATCCGCGTGATGACGACGACGGGATCTTTCGGGGACCTGGGGCCGTCGACGATCGTCACTTCGTAGCCGCCCTTCACGAGCTTGAGATCCTTGGGAAGATCGGGGCCGGCGACCTTCACCCGGGCGCGCCCCGGTTTTTCGACATGTAGATAAGAGGTGAGCTCGGGATCGTCGAGTACGGCCTGGAGTACTTTGGTGAGATCCTCGGGCGATAGCGCCTCGGGTCCGGGGGTGTCGGCCGAAGGAGCGGGCGTCGCGTCTGCCGCCGGCACGGTCGCGCTTTCCGCATCGGGGGCGGAGCTTTCGTCGCTGGCGGGATTCTTGGGAGCATCCGCGGGAGCGGCGGCAGCCGGGGGCTGTTCCGGAACTTTCGGCGCCGCCTTGCCGGCACCGCACCCCACCACGACGAGCAAGCACCAGGAGAACGTCCCTCTTGTCATGTCCCCGGGGGTAGGAGGCCCGCGCCACGAACGCAAGGCACTCGGCTTCTCGGGCGTCCCGCGCGCTCGACTCCGGGTCGGGCGGGGACTACTGTCACAGGCCGCGTGAACTTCGACTTTCCGGGACGGACTCTCGGCGGACGCTTCCGTGTTCAGTACGAAGTCGGGCGCGGTGGCGCCGGGGTGGTGTACCGGGCCATCGACGAGTCGACGGGCGCGCCCGTGGCGATCAAGGTGGTCGGGGGCGAAGCCGGGATGGACCCGAAGGAAGAGGCGCGCCTGGAGCGCGAGGGCGATGTGCTCCGGAACCTCGATCATCCGGGGATCGTGCGCGTGGTCGCATCGGGGCGGCTCGACGAGACGGGGCAGCCGTTTCTCGCGATGGAGTGGCTGGACGGGGAGGATCTCGCGGCCCGGCACAAGAAGACGCCGCTCACGTTCCTGCAGTGCGTCGAGCTCGGGATCTTCGTCGCGCAGGCGCTCGAAGCGGCGCACGACGCCGGAATCGTTCACCGTGACGTGAAGCCGAGCAACATTTTCATGTGCGATGCCTCGCGCACGTCGACGGAGTTCCTGGAGGTCATGCCGAAGCTCGTGGACTTCGGCGTGGCCACGTCGGACGACATCCGCGTGACGCGGACGGGGGACGTCGTGGGCACGCCCGCCTACATGGCGCCGGAGCAGGCGCGCGGAGATGCCCCCATCGACGCGCGCTGCGACATTTACTCGCTGGGCGCGACGCTGTTCGAGCTCATCGCGGATCGGCCGCCGCACGTCGGGCCGACTCTCATCGCCACGCTTGCCCGTCTCGTCACGACGAGTCCGCCGCGGCTGCGCGAGCTCAAGCGGAACGTGCCGCCGATGCTCGACAATCTGGTTCATCGGATGCTGTCGAGCGATCCGATGGACCGCCCCGGCTCGGCGCAGGAAGTCGCCGAGACGCTGCGGATGCTGCTGCGGCAATCGCCGACGGCGAATGTGCTGGAATCGATGGAGCCGGTGGTCTCGAACCGGCTCGGCTCGAGCGCGTCGCGTCTGGTCACGTCGATCGTCGCGATCGGCTTCGCGAGCGGTTCCGCCAGGGATCTCGCGATCCAGATGCTCCGCGAGAGCGACGCGGACGCGGTGCCGCTCGGCCACGACTCGATCGTCGCGCATCTCGGAGCGCGGTTCGCGGTGGGCACGGAAGCGTCCGTCGCGCTCGACCTCGGTCGGCGACTCGCGAAGAGCGGCGCCCGCGTCGGCGTCGCGAGCGGGCGCGCGCGCGTGAACCTGTCCGCGCCCTCGGGCGACGTCCAGCCCATCGGCGAAGTGATGGACCGGGCTTCTGCGCTGGCCCGCGACGCCACCCTCGGTACCCTGCTCGCGGACGCGACGACGAGCGAGCTCGGCCGCGGAAGGCACGAATTCCGCTCGCGCGACGACGGCTCCGCCATCGTCGGTGACGCGCTGCGCGGGCTCCGCGGCGATCGCATGGGCGGCGCGCCGTTCGTGGGCCGCGACGCCGAACTGGCCCAGGTGTCGAGCGCCTTCGAGCGGACCACCGGCGATCAGACGCCCATCGTCGTGAGCATCACGGGCCCTCCCGGCATCGGAAAGAGCCGCCTGCGCCGTGAAGTGCTCGCTCGCCTCACGGCGCGCGCCGATGCTCCACGCGGTCGTTCTGCAACGCAGCGAGGCTTACGGCAAGAGCCAGGCCCTCGGCGCGGCGACCGACGTGGTCCGCGCGCTGCTCAATCTGCCGAAAGGCGCGTCCGTAGGGGAATCGGAGGCGGCGATCATCGACCAGCTCGGACCGGAGACGCGGAGCGAAGTGACGTCGCAGAACCGCCAGATCGTCGCGCGCCTGCTGTCGGACGTGGCGCTGCCGCACGGCTCGGATCTCCTCGGCATGAGGGATCTGCTCTGGTTGGCCATGACGGACCTCGTGCTCCAGGTCGCGGGGTCCGCGCCGACCGTCATCGTCATCGAGGATCTCCAGTGGGCGGATCCGGAGAGCGTGGGCTGGCTCGATCACTTGATCGGTCGCGCGGCAAACCGCTCGATCATGGTGCTCGCCTTGATGCGCCCGAGCTTCTGGACGGATCACCCGGGTCGGTTCACCGGCAGAGACCACGTGCGGCTCGAGCTTCGCCCGATCTCGAAGCGCGCGTCGCGAACCATCGCCAGGTCCTTCCTCGGCGAGGAAGTGACCGACGCGGTGCTCGACCGGATCGCGGAGCAGGCCGCGGGCTTACCGCTGTTCGCCGAGGAACTGTCACGCCTCGCCGCCGCCGGCGGAGACACGGAGCACGCGCCGACGATCGAAGCCGCGATCCAGGCGAGCCTCGATTCGCTCAGCGTGGACTCGCGCGACGCCATCGGGCGGCTCTCGGTGTTCGGTCTCACGGGCTGGGACGCGGGGCTCGAGGCGCTCGGCATGGGCGGCGTCGAGAGGCGACTCCGGGATCTTGCGACCGTCGAAATCTTGATCGAGCAGAGCGGTTCTCGGTTTCCGAGCTCACGCGAGTGGATGTTCAAACATTCGCTGTTCCGGGACGTCATCTATTCGTCGCTCGGGGAGCTCGAACGAAAGGAGCTGCACGCGCTCGCCGCGGACTGGCTCGCGTCCATGGGCGAAGACGCCTCCGTCGATCGCCGGCCATTACGACCTCGGAGGGCAAGAGCAGAAGGCGGCTTTTCACTGGGCGCGCGCCGCGCGCCGCGCCCTCGCCACGAACGCGCTTCGCGACGCGCTCGTGATGGCGGAGCGGGCCCTCGCGTTCGCCGAGGACAAAGTGACGGGGTTCGAGCGCGCGAGCTGCCTCGACGAGGCGTGGAGTCGGCTCGATCCGCGCGCGAGCGATCGACAGACATCGATCGAGGCGCTCGAGGAGAATGTTCACGACGACGTGACGGCCCTCCTCGCACGCGGCGCCCGCGTTCGGTACGAGGACGCGCGCGGCACGGGAGAAGACGTCTCCGAGCGGCTCGCCAGCACCCGCGATGAAGCCGCGGCCCTCGGGCTTCACGATGAGGTCGCGCGGTGCTCGGCCACGCTCGCGACGCGCCTCGCCTTCGCCGGACAGTTCGAGGAAGCCGAGACGGAAGCGAATCGACTCCTCGCACTCTCGGAGAAGCACAAGGTGCTCTCGGCCGCTGTCGATGCCTGGCAGACCCTCGCCATCATCCGGCAAGCGCGGGGCGAGCTGTCTTCCGCCCTCGACGCGCGCAGAGCAGCCGTCACGGCCGCCCGCGCCGCGGCCCTTCGCGAACGAGAGGCGACCCTGAACTGCAACCTGGGCTTCGCTCTCACGACGATCGGCGCGAGACAGGAGGCGCGCGCCTCCGTGGACCGCGGCCTCGAGCTCGCCGATGCGATCGGAAGCGCCGGAACCGTCCGCCATGCGCAGATGAATTTGCTCTGCTGGGCATCGACGTTCGGGAACGACCGAAAGCTCGAGGCTGTTCTGAGCGAGGTGCGCGCGGACGCCGATGCGGCGGCGAACGGGACGTGGACGGCTCCCGATCGAGGCAATCTCGGCGTGTTGTTCTATCGCGGGGTCGAGCTCCTTCGCTCGGAGTCCCACGCCGCGGTCGAGCGCGCGCGTTCGCTGCTCCGCATCTCCGCGGAGACCTACCGCGCCACGAAAAACCGCGACGTGCTGCCCGTCGCGCTCGGCATGTGGGCGCTCTCCGAGCAGAAACTCGGAGCCACGGAGCGCGCGCTGGAGCTCGCGCGCGAGGCCGCAACGTTGCTCGAGAGTGGCGCGCCGAGCCTCCTGAACGAAGCCGTCGTGTATCTCGTGCTGCACGATTGCCGGAAGGCCATGGGAGCCGAAGTCGAGGCGCGTGAAGCAATCGAACAGTCGATCCCGAGACTCTTGCGACGCGTTCGCGGGCTGGTCGGCACGCCGTACGCGCGTCTGTTTCTCACCGAGCTCGTGCACAACGCCCAGCTCGTCGCGACGGCGGAAGCATACGGACTCGTCCCCGACGCGATCCACCAGGTGCTCGAGCGCGGCGCTTCGTAGAGGGTCACCGGGCGCGCCGAGCCGAGCGCCGTGTGAGTCGGGCCGGTTGCGGTGACGGGCGCGGGAGCGGAGCCGGAAGAAGAGACGATTTCGGGATGGGGAGCGGGAACGCGCACAGATTCGCAACGCCGACAGATTTGGGGGAGCCGCCGCGGCCTCGACGATTCCGACGTTTCGTGAGAGAGTCCTGGGCGCGGCGTAAGAGGCCGGAGAGGAACACGACGCGTGATGGGTCGAACCTTTGTCGCCCTGGGTGCAGCGATTGCGGTTGCGGGTTGCGGTTCGAGCACCCACTCGAACGGAGGCCCCGATGGGAGTACCAACCAGACCGCGAGCTCCGGCGGAGCGACCGCGTCCGGAGGCAGCGTCTCGGCGGGGGGCGCTCCATCGACGGGCGGCAGTGGCTCCGGCGGACGCACGGGCTCCACGGGCGGCGCTTCGTCGAAAGGCGGCACTTCGTCGGCAGGCGGCGCGTCGTCCACCGGCGCAGCCGACGGGGGTTCTGCAGAAGCGGCAGAGGTTACGCGCGTGTCCGGGTGGCTGAAGGACACGTCGAGCGGGCTACCCGGTTACGCCTACACCAACATCAAACAGAACTTCGCCACGACTCTGGCCTTCGACGGACTCGTTCACGCCATCGTTCTCTCGTGTGTGGAGTTTGCGCCGAAGGAGCCAGACTGGCTCGAGTACTGCGAGGCCGTCCTCGCGTCGGCGATCGTCGCCGAGAGCTCGTACGATCCCACCGCGAACGTGCTGGATTCCTACGGGACGCGCTCCGTGAACGGCACCACTGCGGACGACCCGACGGTGGGGCTCTTGCAGATCCGCTTCAGCTCCACGGTGAACTCATTCAACTATTACGGGCCGTTCGACAGGATGGCCGCGCTCGGGTGTTCCTGGCCCGCCGAGCTCGTCACCCAGAGCAACGACGCCGTGTTCTGGGCGACGAAAGGCCCCAGCTATCTGACGTTCATGGAAGACCCCGCGTGTAACATCGGCCTCTCCGCCTGGGATTATTTCTCGAACGCGACGGGGAACGGCGGGCCCACGGTCGAATACACGTATCAGTACTGCCAGGGGCAGGGCGTCGGAGGCGACATGGTCGAAGGTCTGCTCTCCCATCTCGAGGGACCTGCGTACCCGCGCCCTGCGGACGCCACGAACAGCTACGTCACGGGCATCAAGTCGCACTTCGCGGCCTTGCTCGGCGGACTCCCCACGCCGGACCCGTTCACCGAGCCCCTCGCGACGGAAGAGTCGAAGTATTGCCGCTGACGATCCTTCGGACCTTCGCGTCCGTCACCAGCGACGGGCGCGACCCGCCTTGGTCTCGGTGACGACCTGCTGGTCCTGCTCTTTCTTCAGGAGCACGCCGGTGAATGGGAGCTCCGCGCGGATCCGATCCGCGCCGACACCCGCCGCGGCCAGGACGGCGATCCAGTCCACGAGCTCGCTCGTCGAGGGACGCTTCCTCACCCGTGGAATGCCGCGCACTTCGTAGAAGGCGCCGATGGCCTGCTCGACGGTCTGATCGTCGATGTCCGGATGGTGCACGCGCACGATGCGCTTCATCAGCTCCGGCTCCGGAAAATCGATGAAGTGGAACACGCACCGCCGCAGGAATGCGTCCGGGAGCTCCTTTTCGTTGTTGCTCGTGATGATGACGACGGGCCGCTCTTTCGCGACCACCTCGTCCCCGGTCTCGGCCACGACGAACCGCATGCGATCGATCTCGTGCAGGAGATCGTTGGGGAACTCCAGGTCCGCCTTGTCCACTTCGTCGATGAGGAGCACCACGCGGCGCTCGGACTTCAACGCGCGCCCGAGCGGCCCGAGCTTGATGTAGCGCCGGATGTCCTTGACGCCCTCGGGCCCGGCATCGCCGAATCGCGCGTCGTACAGGCGCTGCACCGTGTCGTAGACGTAGAGTCCGTCCTGCGCGCGCGTGGTCGACTTGACGGGCCAGTGGATGAGGTCGAGCCCGAGCGCCTCGCCGACGGCCGTCGCGAGCAACGTCTTGCCCGTACCCGGCTCGCCCTTGACGAGCAGCGGGCGCTCGAGCGTCAACGCGGCGTTGACCGCGGCGTCGAGTGCCGGGTCGGTCAGGTAGCTCCGGGTTCCCTTGAATGGCGTGTGCTGGCTCACGTGGCTCTCCGATTCCGGCTGCTACCATGGAAGGCCCGGCGCCGCCCTCCGAAACGAGCGATGGCGATCGCGATGTGGGATGATGGAGGGCCATGGGCAGCGCGGTTCCGGGGGCTCGCTATGAAATCCGCAGCGCCGTGCCGGGTGACGAAGAAGCCCTCCTCGAGCTCGCCCGCGAACTGAACACGGTCAATCTCCCGAACGACCGCCCCCACATTCAGCGCCTGCTCGCGCAGAGCGCGAAGAGCTTCGCGGGAGAGCTCGCCCCGAAGGCGCGAAAGTACGTATTCATCTCGTGGGACCTCCACACGGGGCGGGCCGTCGGGACGTCCATGATCGTCGCGCAGCTCGGGCGACGCGGCGCGCCCTACATCTATTTCGACGTGCAGACCGAGGAGAAGTACGCGGCGAGCGTCGACAAGCACTTCGAGCACACGCTGCTCCGGATCGGATTCTCGTACGACGGCCCGACGGAGCTCGGCGGGCTCGTCGTCGCGCCTGCATACCGGAAGGCGCCGGAGCGGCTCGGGCTCTCGATCTCCCACGTGAGGTTCCTGTTCATCGCGATGCATCGGAATCTCTTTCGCGATCAGCTCCTGGCCGAGCTTCTGCCGCCGCTCGAACCCGACGGGACGAGCCCTCTCTGGGAAGCGATCGGCCGGCGCTTCACGGACATGAGCTACGCGGAGGCGGATCTGCTCTCGAGCGAGAACAAGGATTTCATTCGTGACCTGTTTCCGCGAGACCCGATTTACGTGACGCTCCTCGGACCCGAGGCGAGAGCCCTCGTCGGCCAGGTCGGCGCGGGCACGAAGGGCGTGGAGAAGATGCTCCGCCGCATCGGTTTCTCCTATTGCGACCGGGTCGACCCGTTCGACGGTGGACCCCACTTCACGGCGAACACCGACGACGTCACTCTCGTTCGCGAGTCCGGCACGGCCGCCGCGGGCGCCGCACTCGAAGCGAGCGCGGAAGTCCCGCGTTACCTCGTCGCACGCGAAGCCGAGAGTGAACCGTATTTCCGCGCTGTCGAGACGCCCGCATCGCTGAGCGCCGGAACGCTCCGTTTGCCCTCCGGCGTGCTCGAGCAACTCGCCGTGTCCGAAGGCGACACTGTTCACTACTTGCCGAGATAGCGATCTCTCCCGGAACGCGGGTCTAGTTGAGCCACTTCGGAACGCCATGCCCGAGCGGCGGATTCCCGCGTCCTCGACGAGACGATGCGCATCCCTCGCGGCGGACGCGGGCATCCTTGCCGAGGACGCGGGCATCCTCGCGGCGGACGCGAGCATCCTTGCCGAGGACGCAGGCATCCTCGCTGCGGACGCGAGCATCCTTGCCGAGGACGCGAGCATCCTCGCTGCGGACGCGAGCATCCTTGCCGAGGACGCAGGCATCCTCGCTGCGGACGCGGGCATCCTCGCTGCGGACGCGGGCATCCTCGCTGAGGACGCGGGCATCCTCGCTGAGGACGCGGGCATCCTCGCTGCGGACGCGGGCATCCTCGCTGCGGACGCGGGCATCCTCGCCGCGGACACGGGCATCCTCGCTGAGGACGCCTCCGTCCTTGACGTCATCATGCCCGTCCTCGACATCATCGTCGCGGATCGCTGCGCGATCCCCGGCTTCCGTCGACAGAGGACGTACTCACCGCGACCGGACGTCACGAGAGTCGTCCGGTTGCCGTTGCACGAGCGTGGGTCGAAAGTCCGCGAACTCCCGGCCGTCGTCCCCGAACGCCAGGCACTCGTCGCCGCGGAGGTAGATCGCGGCGCACGTCTCCGCGGTCCTGTCTTCCGCCTTGAAGCACACGGCGCCGTTCTCCCGGACGCGGTATGTTCCCGGGACGGTCTCGCCGTCCACGCGAACCCGATACGTGCCGTCGTTCGCGAACGTCGCTTTGGCGGCCATGGTGCCGAACACGTGCCCCTCGAAGTTCCGGGTGGCCAGCGCCTGGGTCACTTCCCGAACGCTCGCTCGATGTTGCCGAAGTCCACGCTCGAGCACGACATACCGCCCACGGGAGCCCAGGAGCTCGAACCCGACCGCTTCGAGGTGCTCGAGATCGCGGGTCGCGCCGACCTGCGTGACGAAGAAACGCGGTCCGGGTGAGCTCGCGGAGGCCGTCCGCGGTCGCGAGGACGAGCACGGGACCGAGACACACGGGGTGATAACTGAAATAACGGCGTTGCACGACGATGCCGAGCGCCATCGCCGCCACGAGCGCGAGCGTCCACGGGTTCGGTTTCACGAGGCACACCACACCGAGCGCGGCGATGCACCAAGCGCAGCGCCCGAGGAACATCTCGAGTCCGAGGCCGTGCACCCACTCCGGATCCAGCGGCGACGCGGCGTAGTGGGGGAGATAGCCGAGCCACTCGCGGAGTGCCGGTCCGGCGCCGACCGCGGAGAAGTAACCGGCCGTAAGAAGAAGCGGCGCCACGAAGCCGACCGCGAAGGCCAGCAGCGTCGAGGTGCGTTTCTGCGCTACCGCGCCGCGCCACGCCCGGAATGCGAGGATCGGGAGCGCGAGCAAGGCGAGAGGTTTCATGAGCGTCGCGAGCGCCGCGAACACTCCAGAAGTCGCGCTTGCCGGGCGGGTGAGGCGACCCGAGACGAGGCTCGCGTAGCTCGCGACGACGAAGGCGGATTCCCAGAACTCGGCTTGCGCGGTGTCCCAGAATCCGAACAGGGTGACGTCGAACACCGCGAGCGCGAGCGCGGAGAAGCCGAACACGCCATCGGGGAGAATTCGCCCGGCGAGCGCAGGTTCGTCCTTACCCGACGCTGTTGCTACCAGGGCGGCCGTGCCGAGGACGCTCAAGAGCTCGAGGATCCGGATCGACGACTGACCCGCGCCGAAGAGCGTGATCGCGAGCGAGTACATCGCAAAGATGCCGGGCGTCTTCACGTCGAATGCGTCGCGGTACGGGACTCTCCCGTGGAGCCACCCGGCGCCAACGTAGTGATAAAGGGCCTGGTCGATGCCGTAGCGATAGAAGCAGGTCGGGAGCAGGAGCAGCACGGCCGCAATCGTGGCCGCAACGTCGAGCTGCCGGCGCCGGAGCGCGCCAAAAAGGCGCGCGTCCAGGGGCTGCGCGGCAACGTCGGGGGTCACGGGCCGCGACGTTACCTCAACCGGGATGCACGGCGTGATCGTGCGGGAGTCTTGCGTTTCCTGGTGAACCGCCTGGCCCGCAAGCTGTCGAGAGCCGGCGCGGGACACGCCCTTTCTGGTGTCCGGCGGGACGAACGGTTACGCTCGGCGACGATGATGAAGCGATCCTTGGTCTTGTGCGTCGGTGTTGGTGTCGCGTCCTTGTCGGCGTGTGGCAGCTCGAGCAAAAGCAATACGCAACCCCGGGACGTGAATTCGACGGATGGAGGCGGGACCGACGCCGGCGAAGACACCCGGCCGTGCGGCACGAACACGCTCACCGCGGGGACCTTCGATTTCCCCTATGCGAGCGACGCCGACGGGGGAACCGTTCCGTATAGCTACATCGTCCATATTCCGCCGAGCTACGACGGCACGAAGCGGACGCCGCTCGTCTTGAACTGGCACGGGCTGACGTCGAACGCGCCGGAGCAAGAACTCTTCTCCGGGATGGATCAGGTCGCCGACGGCCACGGGGACGCCGGAACGGATACGGGCGGGTTCATTCTCGTGTATCCGAACGCCCCCGACATGGCGTGGAACGCCGGCACTTGCTGCGAGGTCGGGGACAGGACCCGCGACGACGTCGCGTTTGCGAGAGCGCTCGTCGCCAAGATCGAGAGCCAGGCGTGCATCGACACCAAGCGCGTCTATTCGACGGGAATGTCGAACGGTGCATTCATGTCGTACCGCCTCGGTTGCGAAGCGGCGGACCTCTTCGCGGCCGTCGCGCCCGTTGCCGGCAAGGTGGGGATACCGGATTGCCATCCGTCGCGCCCGGTGCCCCTGATGGCCTTCCACGGCACTGCAGATCCCCTGGTCGCCTACGACACCGGCTCTCTCTCGGCGGACGGCTATACGGTCCCCGAGACCGTGCAGCACTGGGCCACGGACGCCGACGTCGACGGATGCACCGGAGACCCCGAGCAGACGTATGACAACGGGAGCGTGACCTGTCAGACGTGGTCTCACTGCAAGGCTGGCGTGACGGCCACGTTGTGCACCGCTCAAGGTGAGGGTCACTGCTGGCCCGGCACTGCGTTTTGCCCGTACGGGGCCTACACGACGGACATCGACGCGAGCTCGCAGATTGCCGACTTCTTCAAGAAGTTCAAGCTGCCCTGAGCAGCGCGAACAGCCGAGTTCGCGCGCTTAGAGTTCGACCAGCTCGGGTGCCAGAGCGCGGATCTTCGCACGCTGGGCTCCGGATAATCCGGTCTGTGGATGCCGGACGGTCGCCGACCTCAGGATGCCGGCAGCGACGAGGGCTTCCTTCACACCCCAGTGGGGGACGACGACCGGATCTTCGTCGAAGAGCTCCGCGGTGACGATCGACGTGGCCCCGCGGAGACGAGCCTGTGCGGCCCGAGCCGCAGCGTCCGCGCCCATCCGATAGGCGTCGACGAGCTGAATCAAACTCTTCGGCATCAGCGCCGCGACCGGACAGATGGCCCCAACGCCCCCCTCTTCGAGACACGCCAGACAGTCGGCGCTGCGCCCCGTGAACATGGAGATGGGACGCCCCACGGCCCGGATCTGAGCGCGGAGATCCTCCGCTTCCGCGGAGGCGTTCTCGATACCCACGAGCGACACTTCGGCGAACAAGGTGCCGACCTGCTTCGCGGAGAGCGCGGGGTGCGTGGGACGCGACGCATGATAGTGAAGGGTCGGGAGTTCGACGTCGCGCACGACGGCCGTGTAATGCTGGATCACCTGGGTGAACGGCGTGTCGTACGGCTGAGGCATGCCGACGAGCACGGCATCCGCGCCGAGATCGCGGAATCGCTTTCCCTGTTCGACGGCGACCGCCGTGGCGAACTGGAGTAACCCGACGAGCACGGTCGCTCGCCCACGAGCGCGCTCGGCGACGTGACGGACGATCGCGTAGCGTTCGTCATCCGTGAGGTACGGGCCCTCCGCGCCGCTCGCCAGAACCGTCAGACCCCGTACTCCGTGCGAGAGCAGTCGATCGACGATCTCCCCCAGACCCTCGAGGTCGAGGCTCTGATCGTCGTGAAACGGCGTCGGTAGGACCGGGTACGCTCCGATGAGACGGTCGGCGATGCTCGGGACCACGACGATTCTCCTAGGGGGCGGTCGGCGACCCCTGCGACGCGAACGCACCCTGAGCAACTCGCTCGTCGTGGACGACCTTGCCGTCGCGCATGTGCACCACGCGGGGCATCCTCTGCGCGAACGCGGGGTTGTGCGTCACGACGACGATGGTCGTGCCGTGATCCCGGTTGATCTGGAAGAAGAGCTCGTGCACGGCGTCGCTCGTCGCGCTGTCGAGGTTACCGGTGGGCTCGTCCGCGAGCACCAGCTTCGGATCGAGGAGCAGCGCGCGCGCGATCGCCACGCGCTGCTGCTCTCCGCCGGACAGCTCCCCGGGTCTGTGCGTCGCGCGATGCTCGATACCGACTTCTTCCAGCAGGGCGCCCGCTCGCTTCGCGAGCTCCTTCTTGCTCTTCCCGAGGATGAGCCCCGGCATCATCACGTTCTCGAGCGCGTCGAATTCCGGCAGCAAATGATGAAACTGAAAGACGAAGCCGAGGGTTCGATTTCGGATGGACGCAAGGCGTGCGCCGCCGAGCTTCGTGAGATCTTCTCCGGCGAGCCGGATGCGGCCCGACGTCGGCAGGTCCAGCGTGCCGATGCAGTGGAGCAAGGTGCTCTTGCCGGCGCCGGACGGACCGACGATGCAGAGGATCTCGCCGGCGTAGATATTCAGATCGATACCTCGCAGGACGTCGAGAGTCCGTCCCATGTGCTGGAAGGACTTCTTCAGATCTTCGATGAGGACGAGGGCTTCAGGCAAGGTTCACCGGGTTCACTCGTAACGGATCCCGTCGACCGGGCGCAAGCGGCTCGCGGCGAGGGCCGGATAGACGGTCGCCACGATGGTGATGACGAGCGCGCTGAGCGCGACCAGAAGATAGTCGCTCGCGTTCACTTCGATCGGTAACCTGTCGACGTAGTAGACTTCGGGATCCAGTCGAACGCCGAACCAGAGCAGCCCCAGGCAGCTCGCCAGACCCGTGAGCACGCCGAATATCGTGCCGATACCGCCGATGAGCATCCCTTCCGCCATGAAGATGCGCAAAATGGCGCCATCGCTCGCGCCGACGGCCTTCAGGATCGCTATTTCCTTGCTCTTCTCCGTGACCATCAGCAGCAAGGTGCAGATGATGCAGAAGCTGGCGACGGCGATCGCGAGGGACAGGATGACGAAGGTTGCGATCTTCTCGAGCTTCAGCGCCGAAAAGAGGTTCCGGTTCATCTCCTTCCAGTCGCGAACGCGGAGCTCGGGGTCGACCGCGTGGACGGCCCGGGTGACGCCCGGGCGCACGTTTTCCACGGTCTCCGCGTTATCCGTCTTCACGTCGACGGCCGTCACGTGGCCTCGCATGTCCAAAAACTGCTGCGCCACGTCGAGCAGCATGTACGCGTAGCTCGAGTCGTACTCGTACATGCCACTGTAGAAGATCGCCGCCACGCGGAAGCTCTTCGTACGCGGCATCACACCGAGCGGCCCCAGGTCTCCGAGCGGCGCCACGAGCCGCACCTCGTCCCCGACATAGACGTGCAGCGTCTTCGCGAGCTCTCGTCCGACGACGACTCCCGGATAGACGTCGGGGGGCTGAATGAAATCGTCGAGGCTCGGGTCGAGGTCGTGGCTGAGCCAGGGGCGGAGGCGCGGCCCCTTGAGATATCGCTCGCCGTCGGGGCCGATGCCGACGGGCTCGTCGGCGGGCAGATCCGCGAGCTTTTCGGGATCCCTGAGGTACTCGAAGCGGCCCACCTCGATGTTCCGGAGAAGGTCGATCACGTTTCCGATCGAGTTCGGATCGACGCCGCGAACGAGCACGCCGGCGGTGTTCGACGCGCTCGACGCCATCGCTTCCCCTCCGACCACCGGAGTGGCCGCGTGAACGCCGGGCACCAGCCGCACGGCGCTGAGCACCGAGTCCGCATCGGAGAAGCCGCCGACGTTCGCCGTATCGATGCGGATATGGGCGTTGTTCCCGATGATCTTCCGCTTCAGATCCGCGCCGAAGCCCCCCATGATCGAGACCACGGCGCACAGCGCAAACGAGCTCACGGCGACTCCGGCGATGGACAGGATCGAGATGACCGTGAGAAAGCCGCTCTTCTGCGAGCGCACGTGGCGGACGGCAACGAACGTCCCGAACCGCCAGTTCTCGAGCACGTCGAGCACGAGCGGCAGCGCGAGCGAAATGAACCCGATGACGAAACCCGTGGCCGACAGCGCCGCACCCACGCGGACGATCTGGTGCCAGAGCACGAAGTAGCTCCCGCCCGGCTCCGGCAATCGAGACGACCAGCCCCCCAGACCGAGCATCCCGGCGAGCGACACCACCGTGAGCCCGATCAGCAAACTCCGCCGATGGGCGTAACCGAGGCGGCGGATCGACGCGACGATCCCCCACGCGAGCAACACCGCGCCGATCGCGATGAGCGCGATGCGGCCCGGCAAGCCCGCCAAGGCCCAGATCCGCGCGAGCGAGATGCGCGACGCGCGACCCTCGGTGAGCCGTCTCGGCGGCAGGCATCAGGTGTCGCTCGTCTCCGGGCGAAGGAGCGGAAACGCGATCACGTCGCGGATCGATGGCTGTGCGAGGAGCGTCATGCAGAGCCGATCGACGCCGAGACCGAAGCCCGCGGCGGGCGGCATGCCGTGTTCGAGCGCACGCACGTAGTCCTCGTCGAAGTCCATGGCTTCCTCGTCGCCCCTGGCCTTGCGCGCGACCTGATCGCGGAACCGCTCGGCCTGATCGTCCGGGTCGTTGAGCTCGCTGAACGCGTTGCAGAGCTCCCGGCCCTCGACGAACAGCTCGAAGCGGTCCACCCGCGACGGGTCGTGGTCGTTCCGGCGGGCGAGAGGCGACGTCTCGGCGGGGTAATCCGTGATGATGACGGGCACACTCCTGGAGCCGTCCGCGGAGCGATAGTCCTCCGCGAGAAACGGCTCCGCGAGATATTCGTACGCGACGAACGTTCGATCGCCGTCGTTCTCGCACTTGGCGAGTGCGCGTCGGAGGTTAATCCAGTCAATCCTCTCGGCGCGCTCCGATCGGGTCCGTAGATCCGCGATCAGCCCATCGGCCGCTGGTAACTCTCGGAGTCGGTCTGCGAGCGCAACAGAGAGGCCAGCGCGTTCGAGTGCGGTGGCGATCGACGTCTTCATCGGCGTCCGCGCAAAGGGCTCGTCGAGCGTGAAGCGCCGCTCGGCGAGCGTCCGGGCCCGGAACTCATCGAACCCCGCCGCGACCAGCCCTTCCCCCACGTGACGGTCGACGTGGCGGAACAGCGCCTCGGCCATCGGCATGAGCGTCCGGTAGGTCGCGTAGGCCTCGTAGAACTCGAGCATCGTGAACTCGGGGTTGTGCCGCGTGCTGATCCCCTCGTTCCGGTAGCAGCGCCCGATCTCGTAGACGCGCTCGAACCCTCCGACGAGCAGGCGCTTCAGATGGAGCTCGGGGGCTATCCGGAGAAACAGGTCCAGATCCAGCGCGTTGTGGTGCGTCGAGAACGGCTTCGCCGCGGCACCGCCCGCCAGGCCCTGGAGCGTCGGGGTCTCGACCTCGACGAACCCACGGTCGTCGAGGAAGCGGCGGAGCGCCTGGACCACCAGCGCCCGCGCGCGCACGACGACCGCGGCGTCGGGGCTGGCCACGAAATCCACGTAACGATGGCGGTAGCGCGCCTCGACGTCGGTCAGACCATGCCACTTGTCGGGAAGGGGCCGTATGGCCTTGGTGAGCAGGCGAATCGACGAGGCCTGGATGCTGAGCTCGCCCTTCTTCGTGACCATGACGGCGCCGCACACCTCGACGTGATCCGCGACGTCGATGTCGTCGAGCGCGCGAAACCCGTCCCCTAGAACGTCGTGCTTCGCAAAAACCTGGATGTCCCCGGTCCGATCGCGGAGCCCGAGGAAGACGGCCTTGCCGAAGCCACGCCGCGCAACCAATCGACCGAACACGTGCACCTTCGCGTCCGCGGAGATCTTTGCAACGGCGTCCGGGTCGTACCGGAGCTCCGATCTCGGCTCGACGAGCGCCCCCGCGAACCGCTCCCGGAGCTCCCGGACGAGCGCGCGATCGCCGTCATCTACGTCGTTCGCGAAGGGATTCTCGCCGCGGGCGCGAACCGCCGCCGCCTTGCCACGGCGTGCGGCTTTTTGCCCTTCTTCCCCGCCGGAATCCGCATCGGGTCGCCCGTCGCTTTTCATGACCGTGATCCCGCCCGCGTACCGCGGTTCTCGGAGCGCGTCCACCGCCGTGGCCGGCGCCGGAGCGGGTCAGCTCTCGCCGGCTCCCGACGGCGCATTTTTCATCAAGTACGCCTCGATGAAGGGATCGAGCGCACCGTCGAGCACCGCGTCCACGTCGGCCGTCTGATGCTCGGTGCGAAGATCTTTCACGAGCTGGTAAGGCTGGAGAACGTAGCTTCTAATCTGATTGCCCCACGCGATGTCGCCCTTGGCCGCCTCGTAGCGAGCGCGATCCTCGTCGCGCTTCGCGAGTTCGATGTCGTAGAGGCGCGCCTTCAACATCTTGAGTGCCGTCGCGCGGTTCTGGTGCTGGCTGCGTTCCGCGCGGCACACGATCTGAATCCCCGTCGGCAGGTGCTTCATGCGCACGGCCGTCTCGACCTTGTTCACGTTCTGCCCGCCCTTGCCACCCGCCCGCATCGTCGTCACCTCGAGATCGCCGTCCGCGACCTCGATGTCGATCTCGTTCTCGATGTCCGGCTGTACTTCGATCGCCGCGAACGACGTCTGGCGGCGCGCATTGCCGTCGAATGGACTGATCCGGACGAGCCGGTGCACGCCGATCTCCGCGCGCAGATAGCCGTAGGCATAGGGGCCGATCGCCATGAACGACGCACTGTCCAGGCCCGCTTCGTCGCCCGCCTGGTAGTCGAGCATCTCCGTCTTGAAGCCATGACGCTCGCACCAGCGGAGGTACATGCGTAGCAGCATCTCGCCCCAGTCCTTCGCGTCCGTTCCACCCGTCCCGGGATGGATGCTCACGATCGCCGAAGCGTGATCCGCGGGTCCCGACAGCATGCGCGCGAGCTCGGCGCGCCGCACGCGCTCCGACAGGGTCTCGGCCTGCTTGTCGAGCTCGGCGAGCAGCCCCTCGTCGTTTTCCTGCGCCGCGAGCTCGAAGAGCTCGACCGCCTCTCCGACATCCTTCGTCAGCGAGGTCGCAAGCTCGATTTTTTCGATCAGCCCGGCACGCTGGCGCAGGATCGCTTGAGCCTTGTTCTGGTCGTTCCAGAAACCGGCTTCGCCCGAGATCTGATCGATCTCGCTGACATCCCGTTCGAGTTGCGGGACGTCAAAGATGCCCCCTTAGCGCATCGACGCGCCTCTTGAGGTCCGTCAGGAGATTGCGAGTCTCGGCGATCATGGCGAGCGGAAACGTACTACCCCGAGCGGCTCTTTTCCAGCTCGGTCATCGAGAAATCGCTGGCGAGCGAGCGAGACGCCAAGGTGGCGTGGGCACTTCCCTCGCCTCGCAGGCGGGCAGCCATTCAAGGCCCGTGTGCGGCCTCGGGGGGCCGCGGAAGATGCGGCGAGACAGCGGCGTAGTTCACCATCCCAGCGATAGAGACGTGCGAGAGCGCCTCGATCAGCCGATGTGCGACCGGCGAGGCTGCCTTGACGTAAGAGACCCAGGTTTCCTGGTAGTTCGATCCCTGTGCCGCGACCAGCACGTAGCCATGCGTCTCCGCGTACGCGATGAGCGTGTCGCTCGTGGCGCACCACCCTGACAAGAAATTCCCTTGGCCCTCCTGGCTCGACGTCGCGAGCGGGCTGGTCGGTGCGTGAAGAAAGATGACGTCCGGGTCGAGGGCAGCGAGTCGCGCGCTCGTGATGTGCCCATGGTGGGCGATCCATGCGTCGTTGAGCCCCCAGGCATCGATCGACGTCCAGCCCGAGCGGAGCGGAATGAGACCCGCTTCCGTCGTCACGATCACACGGCGCGAGCTCCTCACGGTGCGGAGCGCATCAGCGACCAGCCCGCGAATATCCGCCTGCACCGGCTCCGCCGGTCGCACGTAGTGCGATACGCGAAATCCGAACAAGACGATCACGCACAGCGCGACCTCCGCTCTCGCCCAGCGATCCAGCCGTGGAGTCTGGCGCCGAGGCCACTCGTGGAGGAGGGGCGGAATGAGCCCGGTCGCGCCAATCGCCGCAATCATCAGGCCCGGGAGCTGGAAACGTCCGTCGCGGTTCATCTCGCTCGAGAGGAGCACCCACATCCCCGCGAAGAGGGCTAGCGGAATGGCCACCGCCAGCGCCTTTCTCCTCGTCGCAGGAAACGCGAGACCGCCGGCGAGGAGCACGAGAAACGGCCACGTGAGAGCCGCCATTTCCTTGATGGAGTCCTTCAAGCCGTCGAGATGAAGGTGGCCACCGCCCTTCTTGTAGAATGGGTTCGGCAGGGGATAACCGAAGTAGTGCCAGCGCCACACCACGAAGAGCACACCGGCAGCCCCGACGAGCGACGCGATCAACACGACGCCGCGCAATGAACGGCGTCCATTCGAAATCAGTATGCTGAGGAGCGCGAAGGTCCCCACCAGAAAGCCTTCGGGGCGAACGAGCCCCGCGACGACGATCGACACCGCTAGCGCGAGCTTCGAAAAAGCACCGTCCGGCTGGCGCGCGACGACCTCCACGAGCATCCACACGCACATGACCGAACAGACGAACACCGGGGTTCCGAAGCCCAGCTGCGCGATCCTGAACACCGGAGTGGTGAGGACGAACGCCGTCACGAACAGCGACGTCAGCGGTCGCAGTCGATGAAAGCGATGGAGGAACAAATAGGTGCCGGCCGCAATGAAAACGATTGCCGTGGCGTCGAGCGCGAAGACGGCGCTTTCGACCGTGAGCCCGATCCGGACGAGGCCCGCCGTCAAGAGCATGAACAGCAGATCGGTGGCCCCGTCGAGCGGGTGTTCCCCGGGGTTCCAGACGACGCCGAGCCCGTGCGCCACGTTCTCCGCGTAGCGCATCAGCATGGCCGCATCCTCGGCGGGCTCGCTCTTCCTACCTCCGCTCAGTAGGAAGAGAAGCCAGCACGCGACCACGAGGGCGACGATCGTCAACGCTTCGGTGCCGAGGGCCCCGGGCTTCCTCGAAAGGTCGAGCCCGGTCTCGGTTCGTGCGCGTTCGGTCGGCATGCTCATCTGTGACGTTCACCGGGCGCCCATACGGGACAGGACGGCGGAGGCCGATTTCCGCCCGTTCGACGAGCCGGAAGGTTGCACGCGTCTCCGTCGTTGGCGAGCCATATTCACCGGCTCCGCACCCCCCGCGCACCGAACCACCCAGCCGTCAAAACATCGAGCGTGACCTCGGCTTCGGCACGCGATACCGCGGCGGCTTTCATGTCCTCGGACGTGCTCTTGGGGTCCTTTTCGCGAAGCGCGGCGCGTTGCCATGCAAATAGCGTATCGAGCACCCGGTTCACTAGCTTCGCAGCCGCGTCCGCACGTTCACGGCGCAAGCGCTCGACGGAAATCTCGTCGCGATCGAACGCGAGCCGGTCGAGGTGCCAGACGAGCCGCCCCTCGAGCCACCATCCAGCGCCTCCGTACACCGAGTAACCGTTCGGGTCCGTCGTCGTCGGCGTGAGATGAAGGCTGTCGTCGGTCGTGCGTGCGACGCGTAGCGACACCTCCGGCCACGCCGCGGCCGACCGCGCCCGCGACGACAGGCTCGCGAGAGTTCGCCACTCGTCGGAAAAGCCCGCGGAGCGGAGAGCGACGGCGACCGCTTCCCGCGCAAGCGACGCCGTGACCACGACCGGAAGAAGAGTTGGTTGCTGCGGATCAGCGGACGTCCCGGCCGCCGTGCGCGGCGGAGAAGGTCGCGGGGGGTCGGCCCCGGCGCTCGCGACGGAAGACGAGACGGCGAGCGCGACAGCGCACGACCGGCGGCGGAACATGCGCTCCCATCGGGCGACGTCACCCGCGAGTTGCTAATCTCGCGGGTCGGGCTCGACCACTGAAGACGAGGAGCGCGGCTGCCAGGAGGTACAGCCCCGCCGCCATCAGAAAGACCACGCGGAAGCCGAGATCGATCGCGATACCGAGCGCGAGCATGCCCCCGACGACGCTCGCCGTTCCGTTGACGAGCCAGAACCACGCTTTTCGCTGGTCGCCCCAGCGCGTGAGCCCCGAGGGGAACCACGCACCGAGTTGCACGGCGACGCCCGCACTCAAGAGGGCGGCGACGAGTCCACGCATTGCCGGTCCGAACGCGCGCGTGGCATTGAAGATGCCCGGCGCCGACAGGCCCACGATGGCGATCACGAGGCTCGTTCCGATGAGCCACTGCCGCCCGGATCGTTCCGGCAGGACATACGACCCGACTCCGGCGCCGAGCAGCAGCCCTGCAAGCACGACGGCCGCGGAGGTCGTCGGGTGCCCGACATACTCGACGAACCGGTGCGACAGACCGACTTCCACCAGCATGAACGCGATCCCGATGAGCACGTAATAAAGGCCGCCGCCGAGTGCGGCCAGTTGCTCGTCCTTCCGCTCGCGAAGCAATGGCAGCAGCAACGAAAACAGGAGCCCGAAGGCCGAGAGGACCGCAACTCGCCGGATCGGGTCCAACCCTTGCGTGCTTCCGTCCACCCTGGCGAACGCGGGCTCGCGGATGAAGAAGAACGGGCGATCGTCGGTCGCGGGGGGCCGGGCGCAGTGCGCGCCGAGGGACGCCACGCACTCGTTCGCAGCCGACCCTGTCACGGGATAAACGACGTCCCAGCCGCGCAGTGTAGCGAGGTCGGCAGCACGGCGCCGCTCCTCCGGTGTGAAGGCCGCCGGGCTCGCCAGCACGGTGACGACGTGCGCCGATCGCTCGGCGAGCAGGTGATCTCCGGCGGGCGTCCACCCCTGGGCAGCGATTGCCGCGCTCATCGTCCCGAGCAGGCGCGACGATTCCGCGCCGTACCAGCGAGAAATCGAGAGAACGCCTCGCGGCTCGAGCTTGCCGAGAAACGTCCGCATCGCCTGGACCGTGTAGAGATACCCCTCGGACAGCGCGTGCGCGCCCGCGGCCGTCGAGGCGAAGCTGTCGATGAGCGAGATCTGCACCGCGTCGTAGTGATTGTCGTCGCGCGCGAGGTAACTCCGGGCCTCGGCGAACTGCACGTCCACGCGCGGGTCGAAATAGATGCGGCCCGAGAAGGCGGCGAGCGGGCCCTTCATGAGCTCGATCATTCCGCGGTTCACCTCGACGGCACGGACGCGATGGGCTCCTTGCCGGAGCGCCGTCAGAATGTCGCGGCCGCCGCCTGGACCCACGACGAGGACCTCCGTCGCCGGGCGGATCTGGTATCCGAGCGAAGTGACGTCGTAATCGAGCGACGACAGCTTCCGGAAATCTCCCTTGAAGGCCATCACGGGAGTTCCCGCTCCCCCATCCTGCTCGATCCAACGTTCGCGGTGGTGATCCTCCGGCGGAGCGTTTCGCCCCGGACCCCACGTGAAGAACTGATCGGTGTGGAAGAAGAACGGTCGATCGAAGACGGCAAGCCGAGTGGTCGATGACCAGCGTTCCTCGATGACGCGCGCGTCGAGCTTCGTCTCGTCGTAGTTCTTGGTGTAATGAACGCGGAGCGGGGCTCCCCAGACGATGAGCGCGAAGGCCGCGACGGCGATGCCGGCCGCGGCCGCTCGCTCGCGCGAATTGCCCAGCCAGACGATCGTCAGGGTGACCGGAAAGGCGAGGCTCGCCGTCAGGGCCGGCGTCGGGATCCAGTCGAGGAGCGCGATGACCCCGAGCGCGCCGACGGCGCCCCCGACGAGGTCTGCGGCGTAGACGCGACGGAACGATTCACCCTCGGCTTCGATCAACAGGGCCACGGCGGCGGTGCCGAGCGCCAGGAAAGGCGCGGTCAGGCACACGATCGCGAGGGGCAGCGTGTGTTCGAGGTCCGGCGATCCAAACTGGAGGAGCACGGCGACGGACGCGGGAACGAGCGGGGCTGCGATCAGCAAAGCGCGCACCGGAGTACGCGCACTCGGCGGTCGGAGAATCAGCCACGCGCCGGGAAGGCCCACGCCCAGCATGGCCGCCGAAAGCACGAGGAACACCATGTGAAAATCGACGACGACGCTCAGGATCCGGGTGAACGCGATCTGCAGGGCGAGCAGCGTCGCCGAGACGAGCGAGACCGCGATCTGGAGGCGTACCGTGGTCCGCTGCGATGTCAGGGTACGCGCGGCCCCCGCGCCGACCTCCGGCGCGCCGTCGATGATGGGCATGAGAACGAACTACAACACGGAACGAGCGGCGACGGCGAGATAGTCGACGCCCCGCCGTGGGGCCCACGCTACTTCCATACCGGCACCGGTGCGCGAGGACCGAATCTCCGCCGCAACGGCCAGGGCCCGAAATCCGGTGCCCTCCTTTCGACCGACGGCGGCGCGCACCACCGAGCCAGGCGTCAGCTCCGCGAGAGTCACCGTACCGCGTTCGCCTGCGACGCTCACCTCGTGCTCGACACGCTCGGCGCCGGCGCGCGTCGGACGAACCTCCACGAGACGGACGACGAGCGCGGCGCCGTCGGGGACACCCGCCTCGAAATATACGTCGACGGCGTCGTCGCTCCTCCGCGTGAAGACGGCCCGAGGCTCGCTCGGCACAGAAGCGGTCGCGCCCGCGCGCGCCGTGACTGGCTCCGGATCTTCGGGCGGCACGAGCGTGGGGGCATCCTCGGCCTCGTCCGGCTCGTGCTGGACCGCAGGCTCCGCGGAGGGCCGCGTGCCGCTCGCCCGCTGGCGCGTGCGCTCCCGTTCGAGCCGCGCGCGGAGCTTCCCGGCCAGCTCGTGCTCCGGCTCTTTCGACAAAACCTCATCGAGCATACCGAGCGCGCGATCGACGTGTCCCTGCGCGCCGTAGATCTCGGCGAGAGTCACCGTCGCGACGGGGCGCTCGGGTGCATTGAGGGGTTCGTAGCGGACGTCGCCGCGAATGAGCGCGGCCGCGTCCGGCAAATTCAGACCGCGCTCGACGGCGCTCGCCAGCAAATCACGCGCAACGCCGAGCCAGCCTCGGACTTTCTTTCGTTCGACGGGGTTCGGCGTCCCCAGGCGGAGCACTTCATCGACGAGCTCCACGCGCGTCATCACCTCGGGGCGGCGGACGCCGGTACGCCGCGCCTCCGCCAGGAGTGCGTCGCGAGCGAGATTTTCGAGAGCGGCGCGATCCACGGCGCTCATGCTTTGCTCTTCGCGTCCGCGATCGATGTCTCGAGACGATCACATGCCGTCTCGAGGACGCGCCGAGGAGGTCCGAACGAGAACCGCGCGTACTCGTTGAAGCGGGAGCTTTGCGCACCCCGTCGCTTGCCCGGATTAACATCGAAGAACTGCCCGGGCACGGTGATGACCTTGTACTCGAGCGCGGCCCGGAACAGCTCCATTCCATCCCCGAGCGGCGCGGGCAGGTTCGAGAGCTTTCCCCAGACGTAAAAGGTGCCCTCGGGTTCGACGTCGACCCCGATGCCCATCGCCTTCAATCGCTTCAGGAGATAGTCGCGCTTTTCACCGAAGGCTCGCACGATGGCGCGCGTCTCCCGCGCCGTACATTCCTCGTCGAGGAGCGGCACGGCCACACGCTGGAGCGGCGCGCTCCCGCCGCCGTCGAGAAACGATCCCGCGCTGCTTGCCGCCTCGATGACGCTCTTCGGGCCCACGGTCCACGAGACGCGCCACCCGGGGTACCGCCAGTTCTTCGTGAGACCATCGATGATCACGACGGGATCGCGGTCCACGTCGTCGACATAACGGGCGGCGCTCTCCACTGGCAGAGCGTCCCCCCGGGACGTCCAGATGTAATGGGAGTAGAACTCATCGAGGATGAGCGTGCAATCGAGCTCGCGAGCGACGCGCGTGAACCCCGCGAGATCGTCGCCGCGAACGTGCTTGCCCGTCGGATTACAGGGGTTCGACATGAGGATCGCCGACAGGCCGCGGCCGCGGACCTCGCGACGGAGATCATCGGGACTGAAGGCGTACCCTCGGTCCCCCTCGAGCAAGATCGGAATCGCCGTGAACGCGCGAAAGATCGAGAGCAGCTCCTCGTACGCCGTGTAGTCGGGAAGAAAGTGCCCGAGATTGACGGTGCCGATGCTGGCGGCAACGCGCGTGAGCGCTGCTCGTCCGCCGCCCGAGATGCTGACGTTCTCGGCGGAGTATCGCGACTTCATTCCGCGCCGGTACAGCCGGTTATAAAGCTCCGCGACCGCCTCGCGGAGCTCCCAGAGACCCGGCACGGGAGCGTATTCCTGGTCCGCAGGGTCGATCTCGATTGCGCGAACGCGGGGTGGCGCACCCGCGAGCTCTCCCGTTTCCGGCTGTCCCTGACCAAGGTTGCACCATTCCGGATCGCGCGCGGAGTAGCCGTGACGGACCGCCTCGGCCGTCACGAAGATCACTCCGGTGCGAGGAACCGCGCGAAACGCCGTCACGTTGTGGTCGCCCGACACGCGCGCGAGGCTAGCACCGCCGTGACGGAGCGTCAGGGGCGTCCGTCGAAAAACCGCTCAAAACCACGCGGGAAGCGCGGCATCGTCGCCTTCGCATCGGGACGTGACGACGCGGGCCGTTTCTATGTCGGTGCGGATCTGGCTGACGAGCGCTTCCACGGAGGGGAATTTTTTCTCGTCGCGGACGCGTTCCAGCAAGTGAAGGCGCAGGCGCTCGCCATAAAGATCGGCGTCGAAATCATGCAAATGCACCTCCACGCTGAAGCCTGCGTCTACCGTGGGCCGATTGCCGATGTTCGCGACCCCCGTGCCGAGCCGGGTGCCCAGGCCATCCGCGTCCAGGCGATCGACGACGCATGCGTACACGCCGAACGCCGGAAGCGCCTCGACCACGGCGGAGAGGTTCGCCGTGGGCACACCGATTTTTCGACCGCGTCCGTCACCGCGAACCACCCTGCCAGAGAGCGCGTGCGGCCGTCCCAGTAGATGCGCCGCACCGCGAACGTCCCCCTCCCCGATCCGCTCGCGGATACGACTCGAGGAGTAGGCGCCCGCGTCGTCTCCCGCGAGCGCCTGGGCGCGCGCCATGAATCCGAGCTTCCGCCCGAGCATCTCCAGCATCGGCAGATCGCCCTCGCGATCGCGGCCGAAGCGAAAGTTCTGTCCGACCACGACTACCTTTGCTCCCAGGGCCTGCACGAGCAGGCGCTCTGCGAAGTCGGCGGGGGTCGTGGCGGCGAGCTCGCGCGTGAACGGCTCGACGACAACCGTGAGCCCGGGATCGAAGCGCGCGAGGAGCTCCGTCTTCCGGTCGAGCGGCGTGAGCACCGGCTGTCGTCCGCGACCGAGCACTTCGGCCGGGTGCGGGTCGAACGTGAGCACGACCAGCGACAGCCCCTTCGCCTCCGCCTCGGCCCGCGCGGATTCGAGCACGGCGCGGTGCCCGAGGTGTACGCCGTCGAAGTTGCCGATCGCGACGAGCGTGAACCCCGCCCTCGCGAGCGAGTTTGCACCATCGACGCGACGGCTCGAGGGCGGTTCGCGACTCGACGGCGGATTCTTGCCGCTTTCGGACGGTTCGCGCTTCGACACCAGGGAAGCCGTCTTCTACTACGGCGCGCGCGCGCAGGCCAAGGTGTGCGGCTTGCGGCGAGAGTCCGCCGGACATAGACAGCGAGTGACCCGATGACGCCCGAGCAAGCCGTAACGGAGGCCACTCGAGCCGAGCTCCGGCCGGTGTACCTCGTTCACGGAGAGGAACGGTACCTGTCGTCACTCGTGATGGCGGAGCTCCGCAAGGCTGCCGTGGGCGGCGGCGCACCCGGGCTGAACGAGGATCAGTTCGACGCCGCGAGCTCGGGCGCGGACGTCGTGCTCGCGGCGGCGCGCACCCTCCCGATGATGGCGAAGCGACGCCTCGTAGTGGTGCGCTCGATCGAAAAGTGGGAGCCGAGGGGCGAGGCGAAGCCCGAGACGAAGACGGACGCGAAGGGCCGCGTGACCTCGCTCGACCGCGTGGCAGAATACGCCGCAAACCCATCGCCGACGACGACGCTCGTCCTCGTGTCGGGAAAGCTCGACGCGCGACGAAGACTCGTCGTGCTCGCGAAGAAGGACGGCTTCATAGTCGAATGCGACACGCCCCCGCGTAACGCGCTGCCCACGTGGCTTTCGCGCCGCGCCAAGACCCGCGGAAAGACGCTCGCGCCAGGGGTCGGCGACTTGCTCGCGGAAATTGCCGGACCGGAACTGGCGCGGCTGGACGACGCGATCGAGCGACTCTCACTCTTCGTGGGTGATGAAGCGGAGATCGGAGAGGACGCCGTCGCCGAGGCGCTCGTCGGTGTGAAGCCGTCGAGCGTGTGGGAACTCGTCGGCGCCGTGGGGCGGCGAGACCTCGGGGGCGCGCTTGCCTCGCTCGCTCGCATTTACGATCCGAAGGATCGCGGCCTGCCGCTCCTGGGCACGCTGGCGTGGTCGATGCGACAGCTCGTCAAGTTCCACGGGGCGACCTCGCGCGGACTTTCGCCACCGGATGCCGCCAAATTCGCCGGCGCACCTCCCTTCAAGGCCACGGAGCTCGCCTCGCAGGTAAAACAGTTCAGTGGACGCGACCTCGAGCGATGGCTCCTCATCCTCGCCGAGATGGACCTTTCGCTGAAGGGCGGGTCGAAGCGGCCCCCGCTCGCCGTCCTGGAAGCGTCGCTCATGACCTTGTGCAGCGGAAAACGGGGCGGGCGCTCCCAGCGAGGCGGCCGGAGCGAGGCGCGCACGTCCGCCCGCTGAGGGCCAAGAGTGCGGGCTTGACGCGCCTCGAGCGGCCTTGACCGAGAGTGGGCAGAGCCCCATTTGTGAGGTAGTGTCGACACCGCTCGGCAAAGTGAAGATGGAATGATTGGAATCGGTACCGGCACCTCGCGGGCTCAAACCCCCATGAAACGCCTCGAGCCCCTCGCCAAAGCGCCGCTTCCCACGGAATTCGGGGTGTTTCAGCTCCATGTTTTTCGGTGGGATGATCCGGAGGCGCACCCGGCCCTCTCGAACGAACACCTGGCACTCGTGATGGGGGACGTGAGGGGTGCGCGCGGAGTCGCGCTCCGCGTTCACTCGGAGTGCCTGACGAGCGAGGTGTTCGGCTCGCTCAAGTGCGATTGCCGGCAGCAGCTCGAGCAAGCACAGGCCGAAGTGGCGCGGCGAGGGATCGGGGTCGTTCTTTACCTACGTCAAGAAGGACGAGGCATCGGCCTCGCCAACAAGATCCGCGCGTACGCACTGCAGGAACTGGGCGCCAATACGATCGAAGCCAACCGGCTCCTTCATCTACCCGTCGACGCGCGCCAGTACGACGTCGCCGCGGCCATGATTCGTTCGCTCGGGATCGAATCCGTGGAGCTCCTGACGAACAACCCGGGGAAGCTGGAAGCGCTACGCGATCTCGGCATCCTCGTCGATCGGCGATTACCGGTGCTGGTGGAACCCAATCGATACTCTGCGAGCTACCTCGACGTGAAGCGCCGGGAGATGCAACACGAGATCCCGAGCGACGTCGCGAATATCCGCCCCGATGGGGATGAGCAAGCAAACGCGCCCGGAGCTTCCCGCAAAGCCTCCGGGGACTAGACCGGCGCGGAAAGTCATTTTTTCTCGTTCGCGGCGAGGCGGCTCCTGAGGCGCGACGCGTAGCCGATCTTGTTCTCCTGCTTGGTGCGGCCAATGGCTAGCGCGTCGTCGGGGACATCTCTGGTGATGGTGGTGCCGGTGGCCACGTATGCGCCCTTGCCAATCCTGACGGGCGCGACGAGCTGCGAATCGCTACCGATGAACGCCCCTTCCTCGATGACGGTCGTGTGCTTGGAGAAGCCGTCGTAGTTGCAGAAGATCGTACCGGCGCCCACGTTCGCCCCCGCGCCGATCTCGCCGTCACCCAGGTACGCGAGGTGATTTGCCTTCGCACCCTTGCCGACGTGCGTCTTCTTGGTCTCGACGAAATTGCCGATGTGCGCCTCTTCCTCGACGTGGCTGCCGGGTCGCAGATTGGCAAACGGGCCGATCCGAGCGCGCGCCCCGACGGAGCTCTCGGTGACGATGCTGTACGGCTTGAGAACGGCCGCGGCGCCAATCGTAGAATCGACAACGACCGAACCGGTGTCGACGACGGCGCCAGCCTCGATCGTCGTCCGACCACGCAGATGGACGTTGGATTCGATGAGCGCGTCTTCACCGATCGTCACGGCGTCGTCGATGCGAGCGGTTCCGCGAACGGTGACCCCCGCGTGACGGTGGCGCTCCGCGACGCGGGCGAATACGGATTCTTCGACGAACGAAAGCTGGGCGCGATCATTCACCCCGACGAGCGCGTCGCCGCTGCCCTTCACGGCAATCGCACCCCCGCGGCCGACCGCAAACGCCACGACGTCCGTCAGATAATATTCACCTTGAGCGTTGTCCGTCGTGAGCGTCGCGAGCCCGGCTCGCAGCGCGTCCGCGCGCGCCGCGTAGATCCCGGCATTCACCTCGTGGAGCTCCTGGCGCGCTTCCGGCGAGAGATCCCGATCCTCGCGCACGCAGGTGACGCCGCCGGATGCGTCGCGGAGCACGCGCCCGTAGCCCCGGGGATCGTCGAGTTCCGCGGAGAGCAATGCGAGCGCCGCCTTCTCGCTGGCGAGCGCATCGAGCAGGCTGCGAAGGTCCGCCGGGCGCACGAGCGGCGTGTCGCCGCCGAGAATGAGTACCCGGTCCGACGCCGACTCGACCGCGTCCAGCGCGGTACGAGCCGCGTCCCCGGTGCCACGCGGCTCCGCCTGAACGACCGTCCTTACGCGACGGCCGGAAAGCGCCTCGGCGGCGTGTCGCTCGATCGCAGACCGCGCGTCCGCGCTGACCACCACGACCACTTCCTCGGCACCGGCGTCGAGCGACGCCACGATCGGATAGTGAACGAGGGGACGCCCGGCGACACGGTGGAGGACCTTCGGGATCGCACTCCTCATGCGCTTCCCACGACCTGCGGCCAGAACGACGGCCAAAAATCCCATGTATCTCTCTTCGATCTGTTCAGTGGAGCGGGGCGACGCCACGCGGGAGAGCGTCGCGAAGGTCGCTCGTTGGAAGATCTGCCGTCGCGGAGGGAAGCGCGTCGGGGAAAGGAGCATCGATCGCGGAGAGCTCTCGCGCAAGGTCGCGGGGCGACGCGCCAGATGACTCGACTTCGGTCTTCGCGTAAACGACGAGCTTTTCCCCGGGGCTCACGGCCTTCCTCGCGGAAATTCGATTGACACGCTCCATCATCCCCGTGCTCATTCCGTAGCGCTTGCCCACGGATGCCAGCGTGTCGCCTTTCTTCGCCACGACGGTCATTCGTTTCCTGCCATCCTGTCCCTCGAAGTAATCGAAGAATTCCTCCGTGCCCGCGATGAGCACGCGCGCATCGCGCTCCGGAAGATACCGCACCCTCGAAAGATCGGCGGCCGGCCGGACGTAGATCTGCAGGGTCATGCCCGGCTGCAGATGTGCCGATTCATCGAGGGCGTTCCAGCGCACGACGTCGGACAGGGCGACACCGAACTCTGCGGCGACGTCCGACGCGCTATCACCCTCGATCACGCGATAAAATACCCGCTTTCGCGACGGTTCGACGAACCTCCGCGACGGTACGATGACGACCTCTTCCTCTGCAGGCTCCCGGAGCGTGCCGCTGGCGGACGGCACCATGAGAAGTACGCTCCCAGGGCTGAGACGCTCGTCCTGGGAGATGTGGTTCGCCTGCGACAACTCGCGCACCGTCGTGTCGTGCTCGGCGGCGATCGAGGCGAGGGTGTCGCCGAATTTGACCGTGAGCGGTTCGAGCAACCGACCCTCGTGGCGCGGCTCTTCCGCCAGCCGCTGCTCGGCCAGGAGCCCGCGCCCCGACGGAACACGCACCGGCCAGGTGCGAGGAGCAGACCCCGGCGGAGGCGTGCGCCCGGTGAGATATTGCGGGTTCAACGAGACGACGTCTGGCAAAGGCACGTCCGCCGCGCGGGCGATGCTCGCCAGCTCCACGTTCGGGTTGACCGACACCGTATCGAAGCTCATCGGGGGATCCTCTTCGACGTCGTCCAGACCGAACGCCTTCTTGTTGGCCATCACGATGGCCGTGGCGAGGATCTTCGGAACGTAGAGCGTCGTCTCCCAAGGCAAGCCTGCTTCGTACCGGGACAGAGCCCAGAAGTCGTTCGTATTGAACTTGCGTACGGCGCGCAGGAGTCCGCCGTGGCCCATGTTGTAAGCCGCCATCGCCAGATCCCAGCTACCGAACCGCGCGCGCAGATCGGCGAGATAACGCACGGCCGCCTCGGTCGAGCGTTCCGGATCGAGACGTTCGTCGACCCAGCGATCGACGGTCAGACCGTACATGCGCGCCGATTCCGGGATGAATTGCCAAAGCCCGGCGGCGCCGGCACGCGAGACGATCGTCGGATTGTGACCGCTCTCGATGAGCGAGAGCCACACGAGGTCCGTCGGGAGTCCGGCCTTCGCGAGCTCGGCCTTGAGCGCCGGGACGAGTCTGCCGCACTTTTTCACCCAGGTCCTGAGGATGCTCTTCCCGCGCGGGTCATCCCGATAAAACTCGAGGTATTTCACGACGCGTTCGTCGAGTCGCGTCGGCAGATTGGGCATCGTCAGAGACCTGAGCCAGGCGGCTTCCTTGGCGGCCGTGTCGGACTCGCCCGATACGAGCGGCAGCGACGAAGGAAGGCCCGTGGCCTCCACCGTCGGCGTGTCCTCGTCGTCGGTGGGGGCGGGCAGATCCCACGACCAGCCCGTCTTCGCCCCCACGAGTGGCTTCGGGAAGAGTACACGCTCCGCTTGCGATAGTTCCTCCAGCTCCGGGTCGCTCTTCGTGATGGCCACGTCGTCGACGGGGCCGCCCGCGATCAAACGCCGCGCCTCGTCGTCGGGATGCGCTTCGGGGACGCCCAGCGGCAGCGTGGGGCTGGGCTGTTTCGGCGCATGCCCGATCTTGTGCCGTCGCGACGTTCGCTCCGAAACCGGTGGAGCGGAGGCGGCCTTCGCTGCCGTCTCCGACGACGGACGATGTGACACCCGGCGCGCGCCTTGACCCGGGCCTGGTCCTAGCGGCCCAGGGACAGCGCTCTCGGCTCGGCCGGGCATGGCTGCCGGAACCTTCGGCCCTTCAGGGTCGTGCGGCACTTTCTGCTTGGTCGACACCCGGGGGTCCGTGGGGGGCTTCGGAGGAGCTCCTTTGGCGGACGGGACAGCGCCGGGCGACGATGTCGACCCTTCAGACACGCCCGCCCCGGACTTCGAGCTGGCGCTCGACGCCAGCCCGAGGACGCCGACGACGGTCGCGACGACCCAGACGGTCCGCGCGGAGCGCATCCCCAATGCGTAACGAGAGAATCCGCGCAGGTCAAATTAGCGTCTCGTGACCAGAAACAAGCCTCGTCCTTCGCGAATGATGTGAAGGAGCGTGCGAGCCTGCGACTTCACGTACGCTTCCTTGAATTTACCCACGTTCGCGACCGGTACCCGGTTGACCTCGAGCACGAGATCGCCCGGCCTGAGCCCGGAGTTCGCCGCGGGGCTGTCGGGGTCGACTTCCGTAACCACCACACCGGATTTCACATCAGCCGGAACGTCGAGCTTCTGACGAAGTTGAGGAGTCGAAATCCTGCAGCGTCAAGCCATCGAGCGCCCCCGTTGGCGCGCTTTGGTCGGCGCTCGCGACGTTGCCGCCCTTTTCGGGCAGCTCCCCGAGCGTCGCGGTGACGCCGATGGGCTTGCCGTCTCGCACCACATCGAGTTTCGCGGTCGCGCCCGCGCCGGCGGCGGCCACCGCGTTCCGGAACTCGCCGGTCGAGTTTACAGGCTCCCCATTGAACGCGAGCACGACGTCCCCGCTCTTCATCGACGCCTTCGACGCAGGACCACCGGGCATGACCTCCGAGATCAGAATCCCCTGCAGCGAACTGAGTTTCATGGCCGATGCCAGATCCTGGTCGATGTCCTGGATGCCGACGCCGAGCCAGCCGCGAACGACTTTTCCGTGTTCGATGAGCGCCTTCATGATGGGCTGCGCCATGTTCGACGGAATGGCGAATCCGATGCCCATGTTGCCGCCGGTCCTCGACAAGATTGCCGTGTTGATCCCGATCAGCTTTCCCTCCATGTCGACGAGCGCTCCCCCGGAGTTGCCGGGATTGATGGCCGCGTCGGTCTGAATGAAGTCTTCGTAGGCCGCAATTCCCACGTTGGCTCTCCCCTTCGCGCTGACGATGCCCATCGTGATGGTCTGACCAACGCCGAATGGGTTGCCGATCGCGAGCACGACGTCTCCCAGACGCAGACGCGAGGAGTCTCCTATCTCGATCGGATGCAGACTCTTCACGTCCCCCGATAGCCGGAGCACCGCGACGTCGCTCTTCGCATCCGTCCCGATGACCTTCGCCGGAAACTCGCGCTTGTCGGCGGTCGTCACGCGGATCTCGTCGGCGCCGTCGACCACGTGATTGTTCGTGAGCACGATGCCGTCCGACGAGACTACGACTCCCGAACCGAGGCCGTGCTCGACTTGCCTCTGCTCCCGCGGCTCGCCACCGCCGGGGCCGAAGAAGTGACGAAAGAACGGGTCCTCGAAGAAGGGGCTATGCTCCGCGTCGGTCTTGACCGTGCGCGACGATGCGACGTTCACGACGCTCGGCGCTGCCTTTTCCGCGATATCCGCGATCGACACCCCGGAAGAGCCCGTCTCTGCATAGGCGAACGCCGGATGGGGGAGGATCGCGTTGACCGCCGCGGACGCCCGCGACGTGACTATGGCCGGCGATGTCCCTCGAAGGCTCGACGAGGATATCGACGGGGGCCCGCCTCTGCCGGCACACGCGGTTGGCCAAGCGGCCAAGGCGCCGCTCAGCGCTCCAACGAACATCAATCTGTTAGCAAGGGACCTTCGATTCATCATTCTCTCCATGCGTCGGTTTCGCGCGAGGCTTCCGGCTTTCCACCCATGGCGGACGGAGAGCCAACGTGCGACGAGGACATTTCATTCCGGTTCCTCAAAAAGGGAAATTCGCCGGACTTCCGGCGACCTACCGCTTCCAGGATGGACCTGCCAGCCGCGAACGCGCAGACTGCCGGTGACGCTAACGCGTGACCAGGTCGGCGATCTGGTCGGCGATCTGGTGGATCGGAATGGAACGGGACACCACGCCGGCTCTGACGGCCGAGCCCGGCATCCCATAAATGACGGCCGTCTCCTCGCTCTCGGCCATCACGGTGCCACCCGCGGCGACGATGGCGCGGGCCCCCTCGGTGCCGTCATCCCCCATACCGGTAAGAACGACCCCAATCGACCGCGTTCGCATGGCGCGCGCAACGCTCGCGAGGAGGCGGTTACCGCTCGGCGCGTATTTATCCTCCGGGGTGGGTGCGCCGAGCCGAATGCGGAGCTGTCCGCCCGGCAGCGCGTCGACCTCCATGCACTGGCGCCCCGGGCAGACGAACGCGCTCTGGGAGGTGACCAGATCTCCATCGACCGCCTCTGAGACGCGAAACGCGCTCTTCTTATCGAGTCTTTCCGCAAACGTTCGCGTGAAACGCTCGGGCATGTGCTGCGCCACGAGGATCGCGTAGTCGCCCTTGCCGGAAAGCTGCACGAACAGCTGAGCCAGGGCGGACGGCCCTCCCGTGGAAGCGACGATCGCGACGACTGAACGCGGAGCGAGGGACAACGCACCCGGCCGCACTCGCTCGCCTCGATTCGAGGACATGGGCAACATGCTCGGGCGCAGGTTCCGGGCGCGCTCGCTGCGAAAGGCGAGCACCTTCTGCACGAGGCCGTCGAGTGCCTCATCCGCTTCCGCACCCCCTATCTCGGGCTTCGCGACGAAATCGACCGCTCCGAGCTCGAGCGCGCGAAACACATTTTCTTTGTGGCTGTAGCTCGAAACGACGATGACAGGCGTTGGCCGGCTCGCCATCAGGAGCCGAAGGAAGCTGAAGCCGTCCATCTTCGGCATCTCGAGGTCGAGCGTGATGACGTCCGGCTTGAGCTCGTACACCAGTTTCAGCGCCTCGGTCCCGTCCGCCGCTCGCGCTGCGACCTCCGCCTGACCGGATGCTTGAAGGCGTACCGTGATTGCGCGCCGGTTGATGGCGGAGTCGTCGACGACGAGGACACGCACTTTGTCCGTCATCGCGGCTTGCCCTCTTTGCCGGGCGCGAGCGGGCGCCGGTAAACGAAATCCGATGACAGATGCACGAGCTCGAAGGCGGTGGACAGGTTCAAGAGGGACTCCGAATGCCCGAGAAGCAAATACCCCCCTGGCACCAGGCGCTCGTAGAGATTGTCGATGACCCGCCGACGCGATCCGGGGTCGAAGTAAATGAGCACGTTCCGGCAAAACACCGCGTCGATGCGACCGAGTGTCGACGCCTTCAGACCGTCGAGGAGGTTCAGATGTCCGAAGTAGCACGACTTCCGAAGCCAATCGACGACATGCGTTCCATCCTCCCGTTCGACAAAGTACGCCGACCGGAATGCGTCGGGCGCCGAGCGGAACGCACTGCCGCGATAGACGCCGCGACGCGCCGCGGCGACGCTCGTTTTCGAGATGTCGCTGCCGACGATGCGGACGTCCCAGTCGATGAAGGAGCCCGACTGATGCACCATCGCCGCGATGGAGTAGGCCTCTTCACCCGTGGAGCAGCCTGCGCTCCAGATCGCGAGTCGACGTTTGTCGGCGTTGGCCAGCGAGAGTTTCGGGAGGATCTCGTCGCGAAATGCCGTGAGCTGGTACTCCTGACGCAGAAAATAAGTCTCGTTGGTGGTCAGGGCCTCGATCGCTTCCTCGAGCTCCGAGCGACCCCGAACGTTGAAGCGCAGATACTTGTAGTACTCGTCGAAGCCGAGCAGGTCGAGCGCGGCGACTCGTTCGCCGAGGCGTCGATCGAACAGGTACGCGGAGCCGTCGTCGAAATGGAGCCCCGCATGCTCGTTCACGAGATCCCGGAGGAGCCGGAATTCCTCGGGGCGGATCCGTTGTCGGAGCTCCTGACGATCGCCCATGCCCATGAAGAGGCCTTCTCGTCTCACGGAGCTCCTTCCCTCACCCGGCCCCGCCGCCTAGTGGCGGCATGGTCCGGCGAACCGGAGTTCCTTCGCCTTCTGATAGGCTCCGCTGAATCTCCTCGCGAACGAGTGCCTCACGTTCGTGCACGAGGCGCTGTCTCAGCAGATCCCGAGCGTCCGCGCGACGCCCGAGGAGTTCGGCCGCAAGCCGGCGGACATCCCACGCCTCGTGATCGAGACAGGAGGCGACGTGCGCCATGACGCGCGGATTGGACTCGTCCCTCGCCACGGCACGGAGCGCGGCCTTCACGACCTCGGGCTCGGGACGCGATAGGGCATGGATCAGTGCGTCGGTGCGATCCGGCGCGTCGAGACGAGAGAGCGCTTCGACTGCTGCGACGGCGCGCACAGCCGTCCCTTGCCGTGCAACCCCGCGCAGCACGTCGAGCGCGCCCGGATCGTTGGTATCTCCGAGCGCTTCGATCGCCGCGACCCCCACGGCGTCGTCAGCAACGTTGCCCACGACTTCGAGCAAATGCCCGACGCCTGCGGCACGGCCATTCTCGTCGCGCATCCGTCCGAGAGCACGAATGGCCGCTAGTTGCACCTCGGGCGCCTCGTCCGTGATGCCGAACGAAACGGCCTCGATTGCGGCCGCTCCCTCGAATCGAGACAATGCGTCGAAAGCGGCGCGCCGCGCGACTCCGCTTTGGTTCGACGCGGCATCGGCCAGAAAAGCGACGTCTTGAGCAACGCTCCCGAAGACGGACTCCGGGCGAACGGTCATGATGACGGCGGCCACGACGGCATCGTCTGCGTCGGGTCTGCACTGACGCGCCAGGGCGCGTGAGGCTTCCGGGTATCGCGTCGCAGTCGCGGCGAGTGCGAGCGCAGCGGCCTGGCGGAGCGCTGGTGACGAGTCCGGCAAGAGAAAGCGGGTCGCCAGCCCGAACGTGCCCTCGTCCCCGATGCGCCGGAGCGCGCCCAGTGCGGCGCGCACGACGTCCGGAGCGCCGTCCTCGGTCGCGTCGAGGATGGCCTGCGATGCGATGGCGCGCGACGATTCGTCCGCGAGCCGCCCAAGCTGTTCGACGCACGCCGCGCGTTCCTGCGAAGAGCCAGCCCGGGCGCGGCGCGACAGCGCGAGGATCGCCGCCGGGCCGAGCATTTCGAGCGCGCGCTCCGCTTCGCTCGCCACGCGATCATCGGCCAGCGCGTCGATGACCGCCTCCGCCGCCTCCGAGGTACCGAGCACGCCGACGATGAGCAACACGCAGCGCCGCGCCTCGAGATCGTCGCTCGCGCGCCGCGCCTCGTCGACGAGACGGCGGCGCTGCTTCTCCTCCAGGCCACCCAGCGCTGTCCGGGCGGCGCGTCGCGCCGCCGGATCGTCACCGACGAACGTGGCGAGCGCATGCAACGCCGACCTGCGAGTGCGCCCCTCGGCCGTGGCGAGCCATCGAGCAAGGTGAGGTGCAGCGTCGACGTGGCCGGAAAGCCCCGCGGCGACCAGCGCGGCCTCTCGGAACAGGGGATCTTCCACGTGGGGTCGGAGAAGCGGGAATCCGACCGGTGCGCCCAGGCGATTCAGCCCTTCCAGGGCACCGAGAACGGCGAGCGCGTCCTGGCTGACGAGACACCGCTCGAGCAGCGTAACGGCCCGTTCCACGTCGACGCGGCCCGCAATGGGGATCGCCTCGATCGCCGCGGCGCGTACATTCACGTCGTCGTCGTCGAGGAGCTCTTCGAGCTGGCGCAACGCCCCCGGGTCGCCGGTACGCGAGAGGGCCTCCGCGGCGAGCTTCCGGCCGTCTGCGTCTAGACCGGGCATGGCCGAGCCGATGGCCTCGACGGCGCGAGAGCCGAACGCGGTCAGTGCTTCCACCGCCGCGTTCCTCAACCCGACGTTGTCGCCGGGCTCGAACGCTTTCACGAGGGCCTCCAACACCGCTCGAGACGCAGGCAGGCCGGGCGCGATACCAACGGCCTCCTTTCGGACTCGCCAATCGGGATCGCCCAGGGCGGCGATCAAGAGGCGCGACTGATCAGCGTCCGGCGCCTTCGCGATGTCGGCGACGGCACGTCGGCGCTCCTCCGGATCGCGCGAACCAAGACCCGTCTCCCCGCTGGCCATCGTCACGCTCCGAGCCTCGGAAGGTCGCCAGAGATGCCATCCGTCAACGCCTCGAATCGATTGACGTCGAGGATGAATGTCAGGGTGCCCTCGAAGGACGTGACCCCGCTGATCCCTCGGGCGTCCTCCCCACCCCCGAGCGCCGGAGCGGGGCGAATCCGCTCGCGACCACTACCGAAAGCATCGATGATACGGTCCACGATGAGTCCCACGATCCGCTCCCCGAGCGAGAGCAACACCCATTTCGATCGGGATTGATCCGTCGACGGCGCGAGCCCGAATCGCGCGCGCAAGTCGACGGCGACGATCACCTCTCCACGATAGTCTGCCACGCCCGCGATGGCGCCATCGAGGTGGGGGAGCGCGGTCAGGGTCAGCGGATTCACGATTGCCCTCACGACGGCTATCGGGACCGCGTAGGCGACGTCACCGACGACGAAGCCGACGAGATTTTTGTTCGGCCCGGAACGGACCCGCGACCTCATGTTTCCACCACCGAGGCCAGATCGAGCAGGACCAGGAACTCGCCGTCGGGACGCCCCACGCCGAGGACGTGATCGGACAAGTCGCCACCGAGCAAGCTCGACGTGAGCTCGATCTCCGCGCTGGAGAGGCGCACGACGTGGCGCACCTCGTCCACGAGGAGCCCGAGTACCTCGCCGGAGTCCGTGTTCGCGAGCAGGATCCGCGAAAGGCGGGAGACCGGACTTTCCACGAGCTTCAGACGACGGCGCAAGTCGACCACCGTCACCAGGAGTCCGCGCACGCTGCATACCCCGACGACGTCCGCTGGCGCACGCGGCACCTCCGTGACAGGCGGTGAGCTTACGATCTCCCGGATCCGCGCGAGCTCGACGGCATACACGTCCGACCCGAGACGGAAGGACAGGAACTCACGAAGCGCAGAGTGCGCCGCGGGCTCGAGTCGATCGAGGATCGAGGGGCCGGCCTTCCCGAGCTCAGGCATGTCCCAGCTGCCTTTCGCGGGCGATGTCCACGAACCTGAGCGTCTCATCGATCAGCGCCGCGGGATCCAGCACCAAGGCCACGCGCTGATCACCGAGCTCGGTCGCACCCGAGAAACCACGCACCCCGTTCAGTGATTTGCCGAGGGGCTTGATGACGATGTCCTGCTGCCCTTGGAGATCGTCCACGGCAATGCCCAATCGCCGGGCACCGAGCATCGCGACGACAACGTACCTGCGCTTGGGCGGTGCCGTTCCCGGCGGAAGGGATAACCCGAAGATCCCGCCGAGACGACAGATGGGGAGCGTCGCGCCACGGAGAGTCATGACTTCTCTGCCGTCGATGACGCGCACCTGGGATTCGTCGAGCGTCGTGGCTTCGGCGACACTCGTCAGGGGCATCGCGAAGGGACGCCCGGCGACGCGGACGAGCAGGGCGCTGACGATCGCGAGCGTGACGGGCAAAGTCAACGTGAGCTTCGTGCCGATCTCGGTCTCGCTATGCACGTCGATGACGCCACCGAGCCGCGAGATGTTCGTCTTCACGACGTCCATGCCGACCCCGCGTCCGCTGTAGTCGCTCGCCTCCTCGCGCGTCGACAGCCCCGGAAGGAAAATGAGATTCAAGATCTCCGCTCGCGTGAGCTGATCGACCTCCTCGAGGTGGACTTTGCCGAGCGTGACCGCCCGGTCCACGATCGCTGCTTCGTCGATGCCGTGGCCGTCGTCTTCGACCTCGATGACGACGTGGTTACCCTTCTGGAATGCATTCAGGGCAATCGTTCCCGCACGGGGTTTGCCGACTCGCCTTCGCTCTTCGGCGTCTTCGATACCGTGATCGATGGCGTTCCTCACGACGTGCATCAACGGGTCGCTCAGCTCCTCGACGATGAGCTTGTCGATCTCCGTCTCCGCGCCCGTTATGACGAGCCGGATCTCTTTGTCCATTTCGCGGCCGATTTGCCGGACCACACGCGCGAGGCGGTCGAAGACCTGACCGAGTGGCACCATGCGAACTTCGAGGATGCCGCCCTGGAGTTCGCCCAGTCTGCGGTCGAAACTCCGCTGGATGCTGTGGAGCTCCGAACCCAGCTGACGACTGGCCTCTGCGCGAATCTTCTCGCCGAATCGGGCAAGCGCGTTCTTGACGATCGCGAGCTCGCCCACGACGTTCATCAGCGCGTCGAGTTTCCGGATGTCGACGCGAACGGTCTGCGCGACGGCCCTGAGCGCCGCAGCATGTTCAGGCGCATCGACGGGGCGTTCGGAGAGCACGGGCTCGCGCGAATGCGAGCGCGCGGGTACCGGCACCGAGTCGAGCGTGGCCCCCGCGATCGAATCGCGCACGGGTGGCGCGGTGTCGCTGGGCACTTCGCCCTTGGTCGGGATGGCGTCGATCTTCGTGTTCGGACCACCGAGTGACACCTCGAGAGCGCTTTTCGACGATGAAGACGCGAGCAACAGATCGAGCTGGATACTGTCGACGTCCGTGCTCGCGCCCGTCGGCAAGTACGTGATTACCTCTCCGTGAACCTTCGCCCGCGCCTTGATGTCCTCCAGCGCCTTGTCGATCGTCGCGAGATCGAAATCGACGCGCACCCGGAACAGTAATAGCCCCTGCTCGATCGACGATCGAAGACGGTGCTCCTCGTATTCGGTGAGCACCGCGAGCATGGCCGCGTCGAGCTCGAACCGCGAAAACGGGTTCGTTCGCGGTTCCCTGCTGCCACCGAGGTTTCCGAACTCCTGGACGAGGTCATCTATCGCGGGCAGCGGATCGTCGGAGCGTGTGCGCTCCACGCCGAGAGCGAGACCGTACAGCTCGATCGCGCGGAACAGGAGATCCAGAACCTCTGGCGTCAGGGGATGACGGCCGAGGCGCAGCGAATCGAGCACGTCCTCCAGACGATGCGACAGCGTGCTCACCTTCTTCGCTCCGAAGAGCCCGGCGAGCCCCTTCAACGTGTGCACGGCCCGGAACGCCTCGTTGACGAGTCCCGGATCTTCGCGTCCGGCCTTGAGCATCGCGTCGATGGCCAGCAGGTTGCGCGAGAGCGACTCCACGAGCTCCTGCGCTTCCGAGAAAAACTCCTCGCGAGCCTTGTCGAGCCCTTCAACCATCTTTTCGCGCGGGCGACCGCCCCTTCTCGAGCTGCGCTTTGACGCGGTCGCGAAGTTCCTCGGGCGTGAACGGCTTCACGACGTAGCCGTCGGCCCCGAGTGACAGCGCACGGGCTCGATCGCGCTCCGATGACTGGGTGGAAATCAGCAAGACGGGAGTCGCGCGATGGTGCTCGTTGTTACGGATGAACTGAATCAGCTCGAGCCCGTTGATGTCGGGCATGTTGATGTCGGTGATGACGAGATCGTACGGGCCGCGGGGCAGCAGCCGGAGCGCATCGAACCCTCCCGACGCTTCGACCACATCCATGGAACCGAGCTCGTCCGCGCCCGCCTCCAGCGAGGAACGGACGAAGGAGCGCATCGTGAACGAGTCCTCGACGACGAGAATCTTCGGCACGGTCTAACCCTTGTGCTCCTTCTTCGCGTCGAGCGGTAGGATCTGGCGGGTAACCGGTTGCGCATCGAAAACGGTCATGAGCCAGTTCTCCAGGTCCGCGAAGATCGGCGCGCCTTCGGCGGAGAGCCCGAAGGCACCGTGCCCCTGGCCATCGTAGGATTTCACCGTGGCGAGATCCTTCGCCATCCGCGATAGCGCGTCCATCGGGTCGAGCGCGACGTTGTCGCCCTTCGCCGCGGCGAGGAACGATGGAAGCGTTCGAACGTCGGCGAAGGGATGGTACACGTCGAAGCCCTGAATCGCGGCGCCCGGCGAGACCAGCGCCACCGCGACCACCCGCGCGTCTTCACTCGCTGCCCGAGCCGCGAGTGCAGCGCCGAGCGACGAACCCACGACGACGGCGCGGGTGGCCTTCGAGCGCTCGAAGCCGTAGTCGAGCGCCGCCAGAACGTCCCCCACGAACGCCGGAGCGTCCTTCTCCTTCATATCCGCCCAGTCGAGCCGCTTCTTGCCGCTCGCCGACTTCGATTCCCCGTGGCCCCGCAGATCGAAATTGACGATCGTGTATCGGTGCTCCGCAGAGGCGAGAAGGTTTGCCAGTGGCGCCCATTCTTGCCGGTCGCCGCGGTACCGGTGGACGAACACCAGCACGGGCGCCGTCTCGTCCTTCGCTAGATAAATGGTGCCCGACAGCGGGATCTTGTCGCGGGTCTCGAACGTGATCGCCTGGGAAGGTGTCGGCGGCTCTTTGGGTTTCTCCGGGGGCGCGGCCGAAGTGGACGCCGAAGCCACGGGCTCGACGCCCCTGGTCGCGCCCTTCGGCCCGTGCCGTCCATTGCATGCCAGCGCGGTCAACCCGGCCGCAGCTACAGCGGGAACGAAGCGCATTGATCCATCCTACCAGGAAGGACGAGCGCGGGGGATTCTCGCTGCTTCGAGTGTGCTTCAGCCGCCGAGCGCGGCCAGGGCGAGTCCGGGCACCTTCAACCAGCTCGGCTCTGCCTCGAACGCGACGAGGCGCCGGCCGAGGGTGTGCAGCGTCTTGTGCCCGGGGAAATACACGTGTTTCGGCTTCGGCTTCAGCGGCGCTCGCACGACGCACTTCTCTATGTCCTCCAGCATGACCGTGTTGTGCACCCACCCGAGACCGCTCTGGATGTCGGAGAGAGTCGCACTCGGGTGTCCGCCCCACGGGGTCGAGCACAGCGCGTAAGCCAGCGCCGGCCACACGTTCACGGCGACGGTTCCATAACGAAGATCGCGAATGGCACCCTCGATGGCGGGGTTCGTTCCCGAGTCCGCCTGAAGCGTAGGGTGAACGAACAGCATCGCGCTCAGCGTGCCCCAGAGGCGATCGTTTGCGAAGGGCACCGCCGCCTCGATGAATGCGAGGGGGTCCATGCTCCCGATCGCGACTTCACTCAGGATCGAGCAGAACGGTTCGTTGGTGAAGTTCTTCTCCTGCCGGTCCTCCGGATCCAGTCCGAGAACGAGTGTCCACGGCAGCGTTTGGCTCGTCACTTGCCCGATCTTGCGGACGTCAGCGTGGCCGTCGGTCAGTGCCTCGAACCGCTGGAACGCTCCCGGGTAATAGGCCTTCCGGGGCGGCACGTGCGCCAATATTTCACTCAGCTTTCGAACGAAGAGCTCGCGCCTGTCCCAACCTTTCGGCACGACGAGCATCTTCGCTGCGTTGCAATTGAAAGAGCCGTTGTTGCAGACCATGCCCGCGACGTTGGCGGCCATGCTCCCGATCTCGTCGTCCGTGTACGGCCCGGGTAGGACGAGCACCGGGCTCACGTTGCCGAGCTCGCTGGTGATCGGCTTTTTGAGCAGGGGATCGTTTCTGCGCTTGCGATCCTCGCGCTCCGGACCCGGCGGCCCCCAGACGATGACGTCGTGAGTCTTGTCGGAACCGGTGATGTGCAGGTCATCCACGAGCTCGTGATGCGCTAGGTACGCGCCCACTTCCGCGCCGCCATACACGACCGCGAGATACCCCTTGTCGATGAGCGGCTTGAACGCCCGTTCGATGAACGGCCCGAGGTATTCGTTCACCGGGTTCATCTTGAGGATGCAGACGTTTCCGTCGACGAACATCTTGTAGAGGACGTCCATCGGCGGAATCGACGCGACGTTGCCTGCGCCGAGCACGAGCGACACCCCGCCTTCGGGATCCTTCTTCTTGTAGAAGGATGCCTGGTGCGACGAAATGTCGGTGCGCCGGATTCCCGTGGCGAGCCACGTCTCCGCTACGATCCCACCGTAGAGCGCGGCATCGTAGCCGTCGTAGGGCGTCACCTTGACGGACACGGCACCGTGCGGCAAATCGGCGACGCGCTTGTCTTCGATGACTGGCACGCCGCGCTGCCGGATCTCTCCGAGCGACCGGATCAGGAAGCGAATGTTCCGCAGCGTGAGCCCTGGGCCCGCGATCCATTCCTCGCCGGCGACCGGTGCATCCGCGGGGATCCCTTTCGCCGTGCACGCTGCATGTACCCAGTCCGAAGCGGCGTCACGCGTCCGACGACCGATATCGTGCAACAGGTCGAGCTTCTGCCCGACGCTCAGCCGGGCGAACTCCCGGGCGTGTTCGCGGAGGCCGCGCAACTTACGGTCGAGGTCTTGCTCGGCGGTCGGCGGCGTCGGGTCGAATCCGGGTGCAACCAGAGGACCCGCCGATGGCCCGAGAGCTTCGAGAGACGCAGGAGCTACCATGGGAGCTTCATAGCGCGGGGGCGTACGGACGGCTACGCTCGGCCGCCGTGACAGCCCTCGCGCCCGTTTCCAGAGAAATTCCACCCATTGCGTGGGTGGCTGGCTTCGCGATCATCGGCATCGCGGCAGCGGCGTACCCGCCCGCGTCCGTGCCGGCGGTCGTGCTGACTCTCATCGGGGCGCTCAGCTTTCCGTCGGATGCCCCACGGCGTGCACGCCTCCTCGCACGCGCCGCCACGGTGCTGGCCGCACTCGGCGCGCTCGTCGGGCTCTGCCGGTTCGCGATGTCGAAGGCGATGCTCGGCATCGTCGAGAGTGGAGAGAGTGCGGCCGCATTCAGCGCGCTCTGGCGCTTGCGCGATGTAGTCACCGCGGAAGACGACGTCCGCCGCGCCGCGCCCTGGGATCCGGACGGCGATCACGTCGGATCTGCGTCGCTCATTCTCGGGCTCATCGGCAAGGAGCCCGTGCGCGGAAGCACCCGGCTCGAAACGCCACTCCTCAACTACGCGTTCCGCACGTCCGTCGAGACGTCCATCGGCCCCGCCGTGAAGGTCGAAGGCTATCTGTTCATCGTCTGTCTTCCGACGCCCGCCGGCGGCTGGACGGCCCGCCCGGACGACCCCGTCGATGACGAACTCGCCGAGCGCCGCTACATCGCATACGCGTGGCCCACGCGAGCCGCGACGGGGATGAACACCATCTTCTTCGCCGACGAGCACGAGCGCCTGCTCATCCTCGATTCGCCCCGCGGCGCGCCCGCACCGTACCTCGACACGGAACATCCGCCGGCCTGCGACGCCGCGCTCGGGGGCGATGGCGCGCCATGGAAGCCGTGGAAGAACAAACAGCCGAGGAAGACGCTACCCGGCGACCGCGACGCGACCGGCAAGGGATAGCCGCTCCGCGCGCGACCGCGAATCGCGCGGTGCGCCTCGCTTCCGGAGTTAGCATTCCCTTCGTGACACACGCAACGCGGCAGCCGTTCACGTACGAGGACCACCGGCTCTTGCCGGAAGACGGCAAGCGCTACGAGCTCACTGAGGGGGCTCTCTTCGTGTCGCCTTCACCGAATACCGGCCATCAAACCGTTTCGCCGCGGCTCCAGTTCGAATTGATGAAACAGCTCGAACACGCGGTCTCGCGTTCGTCTTCAACGCTCACCTGTCCGGCGTTTCCGGAACTGTCGATCCCACTCCAGCCGCTGTTCCGCCCGCTCTGACGCTACCCGCGTTACTGCGCCGCGACGTCCAGCTTGCCATAGATGCCGTGCGCCTCGCCGCCGGGACCGGCGGTGAAAAACACCGAGCTGCTGTAATCGGCGGTCGCGGTCTTCGGACCCACGACGAGAGCCCAGAGCCCGGCGATGGAGAGCGCCCCCTTGTCATCCGAGAGTGAACCGCGGGGCGCGCCCGTCGTCGCATCGTAGGCGTTGATCGCACCGTTTCCGAAGTTGCCGACGAGCAACGTGCCGGCGAGGGCGCCGAAGCTCGCCGGCGCGATCTGGAGTGCCCACGGCGAGTTGAGAACACCCTGAGAGACGAGGCGGCTCACGAACGCGCCGTCGGTATCGAAGACGCTGACGTACCCGTTACCTGCACCGGCTTGATCGTCGCCGTCGCCGTTTTGTTTGGCATAGGCCACGTAAACCTTGCCGTTGAGCGAGGCGACGTTGAAGGGCGCAAAATCACCCGGGATGGCTGGGATCCCTGAATCCACGAACCCGGGACTCGCGACGGGCGCATAGGTGCCGTCGAACGCGTCCACCTTTCCGGTTTCGAAATTCGTCGCAAGGAGCTCGGCTTTGGTTCCGTTCTCGATGAGCGCCAATCCCTTGTATTCCGATGTGGCCGACGCATCGACGCGCCGGACGAAGGCCGTGCCACTTTGCCAGCCGGAGATCGTTCCATCTTCGGTATCCACGATGAACTTGTCGCCCATGAAGTCCGCAGCCGTGCCGTTGTAAACCTGACCCGAGGGTGAAGCCATGAACCCGCCGTCCTGGTCCGCCGGCCCCGGCACCTTCACGTTGAGCACCGACGCGCCACCCGTCGGCGAATACACGGTGGCGAGGCCGGAATGGTTGTCCGACACCCAGAAAAATCCGGCAGTAGGATTCGCGATCAGGCCCCACGGATTCAACAAGTCGTGATCGACGGTGGGCGCGATATCCGCCTGGTCGGCAACGAGGTTCGTCTGCGTCACGACGAGCGTCACCGGCTTTGCGCCGCCGTCGGTGCCCCCGGCATTCGATCCCCCGGTATCCGTGGCGCCGCCCGAGGACGAGCCCCCTGCACTCGATCCGCCGGTACCCGTCGCACCGCCTGACTCCGATGCGGTACCTCCGGGACCCGCATCGGTCCCGCCCTTCTTCGAGCTGCTACTGCCGCACGCCGCCATCGCGACCGCGCAAAGCGTCGCTCCGAACACAGTCGCCCCACGTTCCATGTTGCTCATGAAAGTCATAGCCCTCCTCCTTCCGGTGAAACCGCACCCAACCGCGCCGTCGCTCGGCCCTCGGCGGTCGTGACCCGATGTAAGTGCCTCGTGGCCCCTCGTGTAGTGAGCGCGCTCGAACTCGGTTACAAAAAATCCTCGGGTCGGGTGCGCAAGATCACGTACTTCTTCCGGGCCCGTCTCCTGGCCTGGGTGAGCACGCGACGGAGTGGAGACGAGAGTTGGACGCAGGAGTCCGCGTGGCGCGGGGGTCGGGCTCGTGCGGCGGTCTTCCCGAACGTTGGAGCACCCCGTAATAGCGAACCTGCCGCGCTTCAGGGTGCGATGCGAAGATCTTCACGGCGCTCTCTTCGAGGGTGAGGCCGACCTCCGTGTCCGGCAATAGCCTGAGCTTTTCGCGAAACTTGACCGGAATGGTGACCTGGCCCTTGGATGTGACGTGTGTTCGGATTCGAGGTCCTCGGGCCTAGCGTACGATTTCGCGCGAGCGATCACCCCCCATCGGCAACTACCCAGGGCATGAACTCGAGACCACGCGATCTCCGTCACGATCTGGGGGGTCACACCGCAGCGTTGCTCCTCACCGGACTCGGTCTTCTGTCGGGCTGCGGGGACGCGAGCGTGCGCGCGACGTCTTCCGCGAGCGGCGGCGGCACGTCGAGCGGGGGCGTGTCCGGCGGCGCCGCGGCGAACGGAGGTGGTGCGGCGGGAACGGTCACGGGTAGCACCGCAACGGGCGGCGCCGCGACCGGGGGCTATCCCAGCGAAGCAGGGGGGACGGCAGCAGGTGGGAACTTGGAGTCGGCCGGCGGCGACGGTGCGGGGGGAACCACTGCTGCGGGGGGAACCACTGCTGCGGGGGGAACCACTGCTGCGGGGGGAGCGAACGGCGCTGGTGGTGCGACCATCGTGTCGCAGACCTGCACCAATCCCACTCACGTGCTGCCATTGAATCGCTCGAACGCTCAGGACGGCATCACGCTCAACGGCTTCTACGTGGACACGGACACGTGGAACGCGGCGAACTACCCTGTGACCCAGACCATGTACGTCTGCGACTACGACAACTGGTACGTGGTCGCCAACATGAACGACGACACCGGCGACGGGGCCGTGAAGACATACCCGAACGTGCACAAGGATTTCGACAACGCTCCCGCCATCAGTTCATTCACCATCATCTCGAGCAGCTTCGCCCACACCGCGCCGCACGTCGGCATCTACGAGTACGCCTACGACATGTGGCTGAACGGCGTCGCCAGCAACGGCTCAACCGAGGTGATGATCTGGACCGACAACTACAACCAGGTTCCGTCGGGCTCGGTGCTCGAGACCGTGACCTTCGATGGTCAAAGCTACAAGGTTTACAAGAGCGGCAGCTACATCGCATTTGTGGAAACAACCAACGTGACCTCTGGGACGGTCAACCTCTTATCCTTCTTCAACCACGTCATCGCGAAGGGCTGGATCCCCTCCACCTCCACGATCGGCGCCATCGACTACGGCGTCGAGTTGGTATCGACCGGCGGCGCCGACGCAACGTTCCAGGTCAACGACTTTTCGTTGACCGCCAATTGATGACGCCGCGCAAACGGCCGCGAGATGACGACGGCGTCCGGAGCCGTCAGCGCCGAGCAAGGCTTCTCCTGCTCTTCCTGCCCCCGCTCTCGCCGCGGTTCGCGCCGTGATCGTGGCCGGCTATACTCGCCACGTGCCCATCAAAAGTCGTCTTGCGGATCTACGCGCCCGCGTCGGGAAGAAGCTCGGAGAAGCGCAGACCGCGGCGCTCACGCGGAGCCCGGGCTACGTGCCGGCAAAGCCGGGCGAAGAGCCCCCAGTCGTGGCAAGACTGATGGTCGAAATTCGCTCCGACGGCTCGCAGACGATCGCTCGCGGCGCAATGGAAGACATCGCGAGCGGCGAGCGTGTCGCCGTCGAAGCGCGCGGCACCACACCGATGCAGCTCGCGGCTTCCCTCGCCCGCACGATCTTCGCGACTCCGCTGCTCGCAAAGACGGCCGTCCGCGCCGTGCTCGAGAGCAAACGGGCGCGCAGATCCCGCGAGGAGTGACCTCGGGAATGGACCCCGTCTACAAGAGCGGCCTGAATCGCGACGTTCCCGCCGCACGACCCGGTGAGTTCGCCGCGCTCGCGATTGGACCGCTCCGCGTCTGGCCGCCGGTCGTGCTCGCGCCGATGGCGGGCGTGACGAATTATCCTTTTCGCCTCATCTGCAGGCGCTTCGGCGCCGGACTCTACGTGAGCGAAATGATCACCGCGCGACCGCTCGTCGAGGGGCGCGACAAGACGTTGCGGCTCGCGGACTTCGGTCCAGAGGAGTCGCCGCGGAGCCTTCAGCTCTACGGGGTCGATCCGTATTATGTCGGTGAGGCCGTGAAACGGCTCGTCTCCGAGGGGCGGGTGGATCACGTCGATATGAATTTCGGATGTCCGGTGCGCAAGGTGACGCGGAAGGGCGGCGGCGCTGCGATCCCGGTGAAGCCGCGGCTCCTCGGTAACATCGTCCGCGCGGCGGTCGCGAACGCCGGAGCAGTGCCCGTGACGATCAAGTTCCGGCTCGGCATCGACGACGACTTGCTCACGTTCGCCGCGGCGGGACGCGTCGGACAGGAGGAGGGCTGCGCCGCCGTGAGCCTGCACGCGCGGACCGCGGCGCAGCTCTACGACGGCGAGGCCCGCTGGGCGCACATCGGCGAACTGAAGAGCGTGCTTCGCATCCCCGTGCTCGGCAACGGCGACATCTGGGAAGCCGGCGACGCGCTCCGGATGATGCGCGAAACCGGCTGCGACGGGGTCGTCGTCGGACGCGGGTGTCTGGGTCGTCCGTGGCTCTTCCGCGATCTGGCCGACGTCTTCGACGGTCGCGAACCCGAAGATCCGCCGGAACTCGGCGCCGTCACGGACGTCATGCTCGAACACGCGACGCTACTGTCCGAGTGGTGCGGCGAGAACCGGGCGCTGCGCGCGTTCCGTCGCCACGCGACCTGGTACACGAAAGGCTTTCGGCGGAGCGCGCAGCTTCGGGCGGACATCATGCAGGTAATGTCGCTCGCCGACCTGAGGCGAATCGTCGCGGATGTGGATCGCTCGGAGCGGTTCCCACCTTCTGCGATGCGAGTGCCGCGCGGCAAGAGCTCGGGCACCCAGGACGTCAGTTTGCCCCACGGCTATCTGGATGATCTCGAAGACGCGACGCCGCCTGTCGAGGAGAGTCACGTCGAAGGGGGGTGACTGAACCCCGTTTCTTCGGCTCGCCGGCGCGGCTGCACTTCGCGGCACGCCGCCGGCGGTGGCCTCTTGCCGTCGCGAGTCTGAAGCCGCGCCTCGTCCCCGCGGTGCGACCCCAAAGACCGAGCACCTCGATCGGGGGGAGAAGATGGGTGTCTATGCTCGCCTTCGGGCGGCCGAGCTCGATGCCCTGAAGCGTCGCTGACGACCAGGAGCAACGCGTCGCTCGGCCCGGGGCGAAATCAACGGGAGTCTGGAAAGGCTTGGGCTCATGCGTGAGCGCGCTGTCACTCTCGCCCGGTCCCCCGGAGCCGCTCCAGGGCTCGCCGGTCCGCCTTCGTCGGCCGACCGGCACCGCGCTCCCGCCGCGGCATGGCTTCTCCTCGGGGCGGCGGCGGCGGCGAATGATCTTCGTAGAGGGCGCGGGCGAGCGGCGGCGAGAGTCGCTTGTCGGCGAGAGCCAGGATTCGAACGGCGATCGCGCCTCGCGGCGCCGTGGCGCGCACCTCGTCCCCGGCGCAAAGCAGGTAGCTCGGCTTGACAGTCTCGCCGTTCACTTTGACGTGGCCGCCGGCGCACGCGTCGCGGGCGGCAGTGCGAGACTTGAAGAGACGCGCAGCGCAGAGCCACTGATCGACGCGGACCGGAGCCACCTTCTCGCGAGAAGATACGGTGAGATCGGCGATTCGCGGCAAAGTTTCACGCAGGCGGTCGACGCGTCACAGCTGGACGCTCCGAGCTCGGTTTCCGCTGGTCGATCCCGTCCCTGGAGGTCAGTATCCACAATAGACGCGCATGTCCGCTTCCGCACGGCGCCGCCGCCCTTTTCTGGATGCCGATCGGCCGCTCTGTTTCGCGCACCGCGGGGGCGCCAAGCTGTGGCCGGAGAACACGCTGGTGGCTTTCCGAGGTGCCATCGGTCTAGGCCTGCGGTATCTGGAAACGGACGTGCACGCGACGCGCGACGGCGTGCTGGTCGTGCATCACGATGCGCGCGTGGACGCAACCACCAGCGGCAGCGGCTCGATTCGCGACATGAGCTACGCGGAACTCGCACGACTGGACGCCGGCTACCACTACACCGGTGACGGCATGACCCATCCGTACCGCGGCAAGGGTGTCTCGATCCCGACGCTCGCCGACGTGTTCGCTCTCTCCGCCGAGGTGCGCGTGAACGTGGATATCAAGCCGCTCGAAGAGTCCGTCGCGCGAAAGCTCTGGGAGCTCGTGGACACGCTCGGACTCCACGATCGGATCTTGGTCGCGTCCGAGCACCACCGTCAGGTGCAGTGCTTCCGGCGATATTCGAGCGAGCGGGTTGCGACGAGCGCGAGCCAGCGCGAGGCGCTTCGGTTCTGGGCGACGTCACGTCTCGGCGTCGATGGATTGCTCCCCATCGCATTCGACGCGCTCCAAGTCCCGACGACGTATAAAGGACTGCGCGTCGTCGACCGAGGATTCGTCCGGGCGGCGCATCGTCACGGGGCGCAGGTGCATGTCTGGACGGTGGATGAAACGAGGGAGATGCGCGAGCTGCTCGAGCTCGGGGTCGACGGATTGATGTCCGACCGTCCCGATCGGCTCCTGTCGAAGGAAGCCCGCCCGTGAATTTCTTCGGACACGCGGTCATTGCGAGCAGGCGGAGCGCCTCCGCGGGTTTCGTCCTCGGGGCGATGCTTCCAGACTTCGCGACGATGCTGGGGGCGCGCGTGCCAGTCGTGACAAACGCGGACATGGAGCGGGGCGTCGCGTTTCATCATGCGACGGACAAGGCATTCCACGAGGCACCGACGTTCAGGGCACTCCAGAGCGAGGCGCGCGCCGCGCTGCGCGCGCGAGGCCTGCCGCGGCCGGGCGCGCTTGCCGTGGGACACATCGGCGTGGAGATGCTGCTCGACCGAGTCCTCGCAGAGGACACGCGCGGCGTCGCGGCATACCTTGCGGCATTGCAGTCAGGGCCCTCCTTCGGTGCCTACATCGCATGGAAGGCGGGTGAACTCGGGCAGAGATTCGAGGAGCTCTGCTCCATTCTCGCCGCGCGAGGGGTCTCGGCCGGAGACGGTGACGCGCGCACGACGGCATTTCGTGTGGCGAGCGCTCTCGCCTCTCGCCCACGCCTTCGCCTCGATGCTGGCGGAGAGCGGATCGTCGAATCGTGGGCAAACGAGGCGCAGCTCGACATCGCCGCCGCCGCGCCGGCCCTCCTGTCAGAGGTCGATGCCGGACTCCGCGACCGGATCTCCAGGCACGAAAGCGCGGCAATCGAGTAGCATTCCTGGCACGAACACGCGGCGTGGGGCACGATTGGTTGAACCAATCCCCGGTTACCCCGCGCTTCATCCCTGGAGCTGACATGCACGAGGAAGCCCGTAACGCGAACATCGCCGACACTATCTTCGTAGAGCTGAGACGGAAGATCTTGAGCGGCGAGCTCAAAGCCGGTGAACGACTGGCGGGCGAGCGTGAGCTCGCGACGAAGTACGGCACGAATCGAAATACGCTGCGCGAAGCCGTCCGGAAGCTCGAACAGGCTCGGCTCGTGACGGTCCGGCACGGCCAGGGAGTAACCGTCGCCGACTTCCGGAAGACCGGAACGCTGGATCTGTTGTCACCATTCTTGCAAGCGAGTCTCGACGGAAGCGAGATCGCCCATGTCATGGAAGACATTCTCGAGCCGCGTGTTCTGTTGCTGGAGCATGCAACACGCCTCGCGGTGCGCCGGGCGGACAAGCAAGACATCGAGAAACTCACGGATATCAACGACCTTCTCATCGCGGCGTTCGACGGCGGGGACGCGGCAGTCGTGGCCAAGGGCTTTCAGCGCTGGCTCGACGCGCTCATCGACGCAGGGCACTCGCTCATCGTGCGCTGGTTCGCGAATCCGATGCTCGACGCTTACCGCGACATGGTCGAGCGCTATCCGTCGCTCTGGGTGCTGGAACCGAGCTTTCCGAAGCATCTGCGTGACGTCATCCGCGCCATCTCCGAGGGCGACGAACAAGCGGCGATCGACGCGACGCGCGCCTACTACGTGCGCGTCGACGGTGCCCTCCGTGGCCATTTGCAGCGCTCGTCCGCGGAGCCCGCAAGCACACCGCAAGGCGCGCCGACCGTCACCGACGGCACCGTCGTGCCGCTCAGAAGAAGGAGAGGTCCCGCGTGACCCTGCGGCTGACAGCTGCTGACCCGAGGACGGGACGACGGTCTCTCCTCGCGGTGGCACAGGTCGGCCCGCCCACGCTCGCGCGCCATCCCAACGACGGGTGGCGGCTCGCGGATCCGTACCCGCTCGGCGCATACCAGACAGGAGTTCTCCGCGCAGTGATCCGCGCGTTGTGTCCACCGGAACCCGCACTGTTCTCGCCAGCGCTCGCCCGCCAAGTGGAGGCGGACTCGCGCCGCTTGCTCCGCTACATGCAGCCGGTCGTCGCGCGCGCGCTGTGCATAGGGCTCGTACTGCTCGACTTCCTGCCCATCGTGACGTTCGAGAGTCGACATCGGTTCCACGTCCTGGACGGGACGCACGGCTCGGCGCTGCTCGCACGCTGGTCTCGAAGCGGGGTTCGTGCGCTGCGGCTCTTGATTCAGGGTCTTCGCGCCATGGTGCTGAGCGTCTATTTCGATCAGCGCGAGGTGCACGCGGCGATGCATTACGCCCCGGAACCGTTCATGCGCGATCGGATCCGACTTCGCGAGCAACGGGCTGCCCACCATGGGGCACCCACGCCGCTGCGGCGCCCACCGTCAAGAACTTCCGACCATACTGGACTCGCGCCGGGTTCCGGCAGAACGGGATGAACGGAATGCTCCTCTGCCACGACGACTATCGCCGTTCGCGTGAGTTCGCCGCGGACATCGTCGTGGTCGGCACCGGTGCGGGTGGCGCCGTCGCCGGCACGGAACTCGCCGAGAGCGGACGCAGCGTGCTCTTCGTGGAAGAGGGTAGCTACCACCCCACGTCGAGCTTCAATCCGTACCTGACGGAGTCGATTCCGCGACTCTACCGGGACGGCGCCGCGACAGCGATCCTCGGCAGTCCGATGATTCCTTACGTCGAAGGACGCACGGTCGGCGGCAGCACCGTCATCAACGGTGGGATGGCGTATCGGGCGCCCGAACGCGTGCTCGACGAAATGGGGACATGGAGGCTGTGAGCTCGGACCACGCGAGCTGGAGCCATTGTTCGAGCGCGTCGAGCGCCGTCTCCATGTCGCACCCCAGGACGAAGTGAGCATAGGCGAAGACAGTCGTCTCATGGCGCGTGGCGCAAGGAAGATGGGCTGGAAGATGTCCGTCAATCGCCGCAGCCAGCGGGATTGCGTCGGGACGAACAATTGCGGCTTCGGATGCCCCACGGGCGCGAAGCAATCGACCCTCGTGAGCTACCTGCCGCACGCGTTCGCGGCGGGCGCCGGCTGCTTGACGGACGTCCGGGTGGAGAAGCTACTCATCGAGCACGGTCGCTGCGTCGGCGTCGAAGGCCGCGCGATCGATCCGGCGACGCGAGCGCCGTCCAGCACCATCATCGTGCGAGCGCGAGCAGTCGTCATCGCCTGCGGTGCGGTCCAGACTCCCTACTTGTTACTCCGCCATGGGCTCGGTAGAAAGAGCCGGCAACTCGGACGGAACTTTTCCTGCCATCCGAACGCAAAGGTTATCGCCCTCTATCCTTTCGACGTGGAAGGGTGGAAGGGCGTCAGTCAGAACGGGCAGATCCACGAGTTTACCGACGACGGAATCGTGATGGCGGAGAACTTCGTCGCGCCGGGGGCGCTCGGGGCGCATCTGCCGTTCCACGGACGAGAAGCGTGGGATCTGATGGGACGATTGAACCAGATCCTGCTGTCGGGGGTGCTCGTCGAAGATTCGGGAAGCGGGACGGTGGCGAGAACCTTCCTTGGCGTGCCGGAAGTCCACTACACCGTGACGGCGGAGGTCCATCGGCGCGTGCTCCGGGGAGCCAAGCTGCTCGCGGAGATGCACTTCGCTCTCGGCGCCGACAAGGTTCTCTTGCCGTTCGTGAACGTGCCCATCTTGACGAGCGTCGATCAGCTCCGCGGGCTGGACGAGAAGCGCGTCCCGTGCGAGGCGCTCGACCTGTTCACGGTGCACCTCATGGGGACCGCTCGCATGGGCGCTTCCCCGAACGACTCCGTCGTCGGTCCCACCGGGGAGTGCTGGGCCTTGCCGGGCTGTTACATCGCGGACGCGAGCCTGTTTCCGACGGCCATCGGCGTGAACCCGCAACTTACCGTCATGGCCCTCGCGACCCGCGTCGCCTTTCGTCTGGACCTCGTGAAGCGTGCGGCGTGACGGTCGGTCTTTCGCGCCGCTTCCTCCGACCTCATTCCCCTCGCGACTTTCAGGGACGGTGTCCTGGGTCCGCGTGGTCGCCTGACAAAGCGACGCCGCGCGATCCGCATTCCCTGGCGAGCGGGCGCGCCTCAGATGATCCTGGCACCCAGGCGCGGGCGGCTGGCTGATATCGTGCTCGGATGTCGATCCCCGAATACGTGCGATCCATCTGGCGCAATCCCGATCCCGGGAAGCTCATGGGGCCCGGACATCCAGCAGGCGACTTTTTGAACGGACCGGATTGGCTCGTGCTCGAGGAATCGGATGGACGGTTGCTGGTGGACGTGCCGCTCGTGGATGCTGCGAAGAATTTTCGCGGTCATCTCTTCGGCGGGTTCGCGCCGGCGTACGTGGACTTGATCGCGCTCCGGACGGTGAGCGCGGGTACCGGCGAGCGACCGCACGGGTGGCTCCTGACGATGAACCTGAACGTCGAGTACTTCGAGCCGGTGAGTGGACCTCGATTTTTGATCGAGAGCCGGATCGTCAACCGGCGTGGACGAACGATCTTCTGCGAAGTGACTTTTCGCGACCCCACCGCGAGGGACAGGATATTGCTGTTCGCGACGACTCTGTTGCTCGAACAGAACGCTTGAACGGGGGCTACGGCGTGACCCGTTGGACCAGCGCCTGCGTGAATTCTTTCGTGCCGAGGGTGCCGCCCAGATCCTTCGTCTTCTGGCCTTCTTCGAGGGCGAGGTTGTAGGCGGCCTTGATGCGGTCGGCGGCGAGCCGACAGGCCGGGTCGTCGCGCTCGTCGGCAAGGTGGTTGAGCATCATGACTGCGCTCATGAGGAGCGCGAGCGGGTTGGCGACGTTTTGCCCAGCGATGTTGGGCGCGGAGCCGTGGACGGCCTCGAAGACGGCGTCCGTGTCGCCGATGTTCGCGCCAGGGGTCACGCCAAGACCGCCGACGAAGCCGGCACACAGATCCGAGACAATGTCGCCGTAGAGATTCTCGCAGAGCAGGATGTCGAACTGCGACGGATCCTGCACAAGTCGCATGGACGCCGCATCGATGATCGTCTCTTCGTATTCGATGTTCGGGTAGTCGTGTGCGTGCACCCGGCGCGACTCGTCGATGAACATGCCGTCCGTGAGCTTCATGATGTTCGCCTTGTGAAGAACGGACACCTTCTTCCGTTTCCGGTGCGTCGCGTAGCGGAACGTCCAGAGAGCGATGCGATGGCACGCCGCGCGCGTGGCCACCTTCATGGACGCGACGACGCCGTCGGTGATCTGGTTCTCGATGCCGCTGTAGAGCCCTTCGGTATTTTCGCGAACGATGACGATATCGACGTTCTCGTAGCGGGTGCGAACGCCGGGGAGCGTGCGTACGGGGCGCACGGCGGCGTAGAGGTTCAAGGTCTTCCGGAGCGCGACGTTGACGGAGCGGAAGCCCTTGCCGATGGGCGTCGTACACGGCCCCTTCAGGGCGACGTGATGATGACGAATCGCCTCGAGCGTCTCTTCCGGAAGCACGTCGGCGTGGCCGTGCGCGAGGGCGGCCTCGCCCGCGTGATGCACGACGAAGCGAACGGGGGCGCGAGCGGCTTCGAGGATGGCCTGAACGGCGTCGGACACTTCTGGCCCGATGCCGTCTCCGGGAATCAATACGATTTGATGCATCATGATATTGGCCTCGCCGGCAGCATAGACCACGACGCGACGCCCACGGCCGGCAATGCCCTCTCGTTCTCGTTCGATCCTGCACGCGAACGTCGGGTTACGGGTGTGTGTCGCCGGGCGGACACGGCGCGCACTTCGGCGCGTCGGTCGCCCATGGAATCCCAGCGAAACGCGACGGCGCGGTCCGAGTCAAGCTCCGGGCATGATAGTTGCTGAATCGGTCGCCGATGACGACGCTTCGCTTTCGCCGCCTTCGCTGCCTTCCCTGGCTCTGGCTCGCCGCGCTCACGATGGGGTGCGGTTCGAGTGGCGCCCCGCACCGGGGAACCGACACCGGCGGCGACGGTTCCGCCGGCGCGGTTCCGCTCGATGCCGGGACGCTCGCGACGCGCGTGGCGGCGGCGACCGAGACGGCGCAGAGCGACCCCCTCTGCTCGGCGATCTCGCCGTTCTACTGGGAGATTGGAGACGCGACAGGATCGCTGGGCGGGGCATCCGTCGGAGGCACGACCTACACCGTCGACACCGTTATGGGGATTGCCTCGGCGTCGAAGTTCTTGTTCGGCGCATACGTCGTGGAGCGATTCAAGGACGACCTGGGCGCGATCGATCTGAACGCCATGAGGATGCTCAGCGGCTACATCGGGCTCGACTACACCCGCTGCCTCACGACGACGACGGTCAATGCTTGCTTCGAGACCGCGGACACCATGACCACCGCCGACGTGGAACGATTTTATTACAACGGCGGCCACTTCCAGAAGTACGCCGTGGATCTCGGGCTCGGGGCGGACTCTGCCGCAGCGCTCGGCAGCGATGTGTCGGAGATGCTGGGGACGGAGCTCGGCATCGCGTATTCTTCGCCGCAACTCGCCGGGGGAGCGCGCATGTCCGCGGGCGATTACGCAAAGTTCCTGAGAAAGATTCTCTCCGGTGGGCTCGCGCTCTCGGCGCACCTCGGCGAAAACCCGGTCTGCACGCTGCCGGGGTCGTCCTGTCGGACGGCCGCGTACAGCCCTGCACCCGCCGCCTGGCACTACTCCTACGCGCACTGGGTCGAGGACGATCCAGCGACAGGCGACGGCAGCTTCAGCAGCCCGGGCGCCTACGGCTTTTACCCGTGGATCGACAGGACGAAGACCTATTACGGCATCGTCGCGCGGCAGAGTCTCGGCGCCGACACGTACATCCAGTCCGTCGAGTGCGGAATCCAGATCCGGAAGGCATTCTTCGCGGGCGTCGCGGACTGAACCTCAGCATCGCGCGTAGGTGGCGTCGGTGCCTTCGTGCAGGCGATGGAGCTCGTCGAGCCGCGCCAGCGTCGCGTCTTCGAGCCGCGTCGTGCACGCGTCCACGGCGGCGTCGAGGTGCTCGACGGTCCCGGGCCCGATGACGATCGAGTCCACGCCGGGCCGGGACGCCAGAAAGCCGTAAGCGAGCGCGATCAGGCTGAGTCCGAGCGCGTCCGCGAGCCCACGGTAGTCTTCGACGGCGAGTTGCATGCGCTCGCTGAAGTACCGCCGTACGTACATCGCGTTGCCGTCGAAGCGCGAGCCAGGGACGGGCGAGCCCGCCGGGTGATGCCCCGCGAGGAGACCACCGGCGAGGGGGTTGTACGCGGCGGTGTCGAGCCCGTACTTGCGAGCGAACGCGAAGTACTCGACGTCGAGCTGGCGCACGAGCAGGTTGTACAATTGCTGCGCGACCAGAGGGCGAGCGACGCCCGCAGAGTCGCACCAACCCACCATCTCCAGGATCTGCCAGGAGGCGTAGTTCGAGACGCCCCAGGAGCGGATCTTCCCGGCGCCGAGGAGCTCCGCGATGGCCCCGAGACTCTCTTCGAGGGGGGTCGAGGAGTCCGGCGCGTGCAAGTAGTAAAGATCGACGTAGTCGGTCTCGAGCCTCGCGAGGCTTTCATCACAGGCGGCGAGGATGCGCGCTCGCGACAGCCCTTCGGGGACGCCGCCGGCTTGCACCAAGCCCGACGCTTCCCCGCCGACGCGAGCGAGCCCGACCTTCGTCGAGATCAGGAATGCGTCCCGACGGCCGCGGAGGGCGCGCCCGACGATGCGCTCGCTTTCGCCCCCGCCGTACACGTTCGCGGTGTCGATCGCGACGATGCCCCGCTCCTGAGCCCTGTCGATGACGCACCGCGCTTCACCCTCGGGCGTGCGCTTGCCGAAGTTCATGGCGCCCAGGACTAGCGCGACGCGCGGGGCGGAACCGCGTCGACTCGGCTGAATCGGGCCGGAAGCTCGAGGGGGCAACGGCCCGAGCTTAGCCGTCATCGGCGGGCTCGGCGGGCTAGACTCTTCATCACCCGTGGCGCATGATGCGACTCAATGGGAGCATGCCCCGGTTTCTCCTTTCCGCGCAGGCACGGGTCCACCTGGGCAAGCTCACCCCGACGGCGCGCGAACCGAGAACGTCGAAGTCTTTCCGCAACTTGCGCGGCTGAAAGGGCCAGAGCCGGACGCGGAATCAGGGTCTCAACATGATTAAATATCGAAGCTCCATGGTCCCGGCGGTTGGCCTCTCGTGTGCCCTCGCGGCATGTTCACCCAGCGGAGGGGGAGGAGGTTCCGGATCCGGAGCGGGTGGCGGCGGGGGCTACTACTCCGCTGGCGGCGGCTCGAACTTGGGCGGAAGCGTCAGCTACGGCAATGGCGGCCAAGGCATATCGGTCATTCAGAACACCTTCGACGCCGGCAACTGCGGCACAGCGCAATACAAGGGGAAGCTTCTGCCCTCGAACATCCTGTTCGTGCAGGACCGTTCGGGCAGCATGAACTGCAACCTGCCGCCGGAGACGCAGTCAGCCGCGTGCGAGGCGAACCCTGTCGCGGCGAACCCTTCGGATCCAACGAAGTGGTCGGTCATCAGCTCCGCCATCGACAACGCGATCGACCAGATTGCTCTGCTCCCGAACACGGCCATCGGGCTCAATTTCTTCAGCAACGACGACACGTGCGGCGTATCGGACACGCCGAGCGTGCCGCTGCAGCTCCTCAATGCGACGCAGGTCACTGCGCTCAAGAACGCTTACGCGAACGTCAAACCCGCGGGAGGCACGCCAATCATCGGTGCAGTGGTCACGGGTTACGAGTATCTGCATCAGGTCGTCCAGGCGCGAGGTAACCGATTCGTCGTGCTGATCACTGACGGCTCGGAAAGCTGTCTGCCCGGCACGGACGCCGGCCATACCACTTACGCCGATTATCCGGGCACACCAGCGGATCCCGTCGGGGACCTCTTCAACAAGGAGGTTCCCAACGCTCTCGCGGTCAACATCCGCACGTTCGTCATCGGCGTGCCTGGAAGCGAGACCAACCGCGGCTTCTTGTCGCAGCTCGCGTTCGCGGGGGGCACTCCGTCCTCGCCCACCTGTGATCACACCAACAATCCAGCGCCCGGGAATGCGTGTCACCTCGACATGTCCGGCTCGACAGAGTCGAATCTGGGCTCCACGCTCGCTGCGGCGCTTCAGAGCATCACGGGCACTGCCGCGCTCACGTGCCAGTTCGACGTCCCGACCGACGCGAGCGGCACGATCAATACGAGCCTGTTGAACGTCAACTACATTTCGGGCAGCACGAAGGCCAACACGGATCTGGGCAGGGATGATACCTGCTCCGGCACGAACGGCTGGCAGTTCAAAGACTCGACCGATACGCAGATCCAGCTCTGCCCGGACGTCTGTAATACGGTGCTCCACGACCAGGGCGCTCAGGTCATCGTGACCGAGGGTTGTCCGCAGCGCATCAACTGAACTCGCGCTCGCGCTGGCGGCTCGCCCGGCGAAGCTCGTCTTCGCCGCCTGAGTCGCGCACAGAGCAACGATTTTGCACGCGCCGCGAGCGGCACGCGAGCTGCAACGGCGTTCTCGGGATGCCGCTCGCCGCAAACGCCACGACGACCATTTCCGGCGCGCCGCTCGGGATCGCCGCGGTGGATACGAGCACGCTCGTCGGCCTCGAGCCGCGTCCTATCCGGGTCGAGGTCTGTTGCACACGGGGTCCGTCATTTTTCCAGCTCGTCGGGCTGGCGCAAGCCGCGGTCCGGGAATCTCGAGTCCGCGTGGCCAGCGCCCTCGCTCGTCTTGGGGTGCTGCTCGACGCATTCGCCATCACGGTAAACCTTGCACCCGCGGATCTGAAGAAGAGTGCCGCCGCGCTCGATCTCGCGCTGGCCACCGCGGTCCTCGCCGCCGTGGGGCGGCTCCCGACGGATGCGCTGAACGCCGTACTCTTTCTCGGCGAGCTGTCACTCGACGGCACGCTGAGGCCGATCCGCGGCGTCCTGCCGCAGCTCGATGGCGCACGTTCCCGTGGCTTGCGCGCCGCGATCGTTCCCGAGGGCAATCGGGTGGAGGCGGGCCTCGTGACCGGGTTGACCACCTTCGTGGCCACGTCTCTCGAAGACGTCGTCGCGCATCTCCGTGACGAGCGTCGACTCCCCCACGTGGAAAGGACGGTCTTCACGCCCGAAGCCAGCTGGACCGGCGGCGACCTCGCCGACGTGCGCGGTCAAGCCACCGCGAGACGTGCGGCGGAAGTCGCCGCAGCGGGGAACCACAATTTGCTGATGCTCGGACCGCCTGGAGGCGGGAAGACGCTCCTTGCTCGGTTGCTCCCGACCCTCTTGCCCCCGCTCACCCATGAAGAAGCGATAGAGACGACCGCCATTCACAGCGTCGCCGGGCTCATCGAACCCGAAAAGGGGATGGTCCTGAGGCGGCCTTTTCGAGCCCCCCACCATTCGGTGAGCGAGGCCGGACTCGTCGGGGGTGGAGAATTCCCGCGCCCCGGCGAGGTCAGCCTGGCACACAACGGCGTGCTCTTCCTCGACGAACTGGCGGAGTTTCGTCGCGACGCCCTGGAATCGCTACGGCAACCACTGGAGGACGGGCGCGTGTGCATCGCTCGCGCTCGTGCGCGCGCCTGGTTTCCGGCGAGGGCCATGGTCGTGGCCGCGATGAATAGATGCCCGTGCGGCAACCTCGGACATCCGTCGCGCTCGTGTCGATGTTCGGAAAAGTCGCGCCGGGCGTATCTGGCGAAACTTTCGGGCCCGCTGCTGGATCGACTGGATGTCCACGTCGGGCTACCGCCGGTGGAAGTCGGTGCGCTGGTGGGAGACAAGCGCGGAGAAAGCTCGGCCACCGTGCGGGCGCGCGTCGTCGCTGCCCGCAACGTGCAACTCTGGCGCAAGGAAAGCGGCACGACGAGCGCGACTTGCAATTCTGCGCTCCCGCCCCGAGAACTGGCCCTCATCGCGCCGCTCGACAAGCCAGGCGAGCGACTCATCGAAAGCGCCGTGGAGCGGCTCGGATTGTCCGCGCGCGCGTTCACGAAGGTCGTCCGCGTTGCGCGCACCATCGCAGACCTCGAAGGAAGTGAACGCTTGCAAGCTGTACACGTCGCGGAAGCGATCCAGGCTCGCTTGGTCGACAGGGAGTTGCTAGCCTGACGTGGACTGGGAGAACCTGCGGGGCTTCATGGCCCTTCACTTCGACGGTGGAGGAGCGAGGGCGCACAGGCGACTTGGGCTGGGGGACCCCCCGCTCTCGCCACGGACGCGGAACGCGCTAGTATGTAATTGGTCCCCTTCCTCCACGACTTAGTAAACGTCGATGCGAAACTTGATCATTGCTGCGGTCTGCGCCGCGGTCGTCGCGTGCACGGCTGGTTCGGCCCAGGACAAGTCGGCGCCGAACGACGAGGACGCTGGAGGCAGCGTCACGGGTAATCCGAACAGCGCGACGTTCGACGCCGGCGGCTCGTCTGCCGGCGTGGGGGGCACATTCGCAAATGGCGCAGGGGGTGCAACGGTCGAGGAAGCGAGCGCCGACGCGGGAACCACAAGGGTCGCGACGCATCCGACCGCCGACCGCGGAGGCGCACTGGACGGGCTCGCGCCGCGCCCCGCCACGAAGAACGTCGTAGCCTGTGCAGAGGGGAAGTCGTGCACGACGTCGCAGGTGTGTTGTTATACGGCAGCAACGACTTTCCCCCCGCCCGGCACCACGAGCCAGTACACCTGCTCGGACAAGCCGTGCACCGGGGGCGATGTCTCGGTTTCTTGCGATGGCGACGAGGACTGCAAGAGCGGGCAGCGCTGCTGTCGCGTGGACGCCGCCAGCGGTTTGCTGTCTACGTCGACCAGCTACACGTGCCGCGCAGCGTGTGAGGCCGCCACGGTTGGTTGCTCGGGACCGGAGAACTGCCCTGACGGCACGGTCTGCTGTGAAACGGTTCTCGGTCTCACAGCCAGCAAGACGGAGTGCGCGACGACGTGCGAGGGCACGGGGCTCTACATCATGTGCGAGACCGACGTGGACTGCCCGGCGGACGCGCCGACGTGCATCGATTCGACGGCCCTGCCGGGCCTACATCGTTGCGATTGAATCACGAAGCGGCACCTTCGCGTGCCCGCAGATCGAAGAGCCTACCATCTGACCGTAACGGTCGGCGGTTGGCACTCGCCTTCCGCATTCGCGAGCTCGACGCGAGCCTTGAGCGTCGTCGAGCCGTGGGGCTCGGTCTTCAGAATCGATACCTGCACTCGCGAGATCGACCCGGGGAACGACCTGTTCCGCTCGGAGCTCGGCCACGGCCTCGGGGACGCCCGTCACGGTGACGTCCACGGCCGAGGGGATCGCGCGGGCATGCGGAACGCCGACGACCTCGACCGGCCTTCGCTCGAACCTTGCCTCCGTTTCGCGTCGAACGACAATCACGGTCACCATCGCCGATTTCGAGCCGAGAAATCGAACCCGCGGCGGAGGCTCGTCGATCGCGAGGCGCCTCCGATACACGCCCTCCGTCAGCCCGGTGACATCGAAGGCGGCGAGGCGCGCGAACTGCAGGACCTCGACGAGACTAGACGGGCCCTTCACGTCGATCTCCTTGGGATCGACCTGCAGGGTGTCGCGGATCTCGTACCCCTTCGCGGGTTGTCCGGCCCGAGATGCCTGGATCGGCAGCGTGCGCGTGACGACGTCCTGCCACTCCAGGTTGATGCTCGGCGGGTCGACGAATTTCACTTCGACGTCGGGCGGCAGTGAGAACAGGCTCTTGTCGAACACGACATTGTCGCTCGTCCCGTCGCGCAGATCGAGCTCCACGGGCGATACGCCGATCTGGATCAGCCGATCGATGGCACGAGTCGTGCCCACGACGGTGACGTCCACGTTGGCGGGCATCGGTGTCATCAGTTCACGACGCGCTCGGTCCTGGGGGAGGCGCAGAACGACGCCGACCGGGATCGTGCGTTGCGTCCGATCGAGCTGCCCGCGCGTATAAGCCGAAAGCCCGAGTGCCACGACCAACGAAAGCGCCTTTAGCCCGACATTCTCGGTGAACGCGTCGTGAACGAAAGCGCTCACCGCTTTGAAGAACCGCTCGATCTCCATCACGCGCCACCATCGTTCGAGTCAGGAGCACGGCCGTCGTCTTCGGATGGGGTCGCTCTGGCCTCCTGGGTAGCAGGGCGCGCCGCACGCGGTCCGGAGGGTGCCCGCATCGGCGTCGTGAGCGGCGCCAGGCGCTGGACGCTCCCCGCCCCGGGGATCACGATTGATTGCGCGTCGGGCTCACTCTTGTCCTTGTCCGGTTTCGCGCGGCGCAATGGCGCAGGAGGCTGACTCGGCGGGCGTTCGCGTTCGCCCTCGGTTTCGGCCGTGCGGATCCGTGTCGTCGGCGTCTCGCCGTGATCACTTGGCACCGAGACGAGCGTCGAGTCTTCCGCAGGCTCCGCCTGGCGCAATGGTTCCGCGCGCGACCGGGGCGATTCGGGCGCTCGGATCACGAGCACCTGCTCGGCGGCGAGGCGGTGAGAAACCGGTTCCCGCTTGGCGGACGTCTTCTGGCGTCGGCGTCGCGGAGCGAACACGCCCTCGAGCGCGCGCCTCAGCCCGGGGCCGTCGAGATTGCCGACGATGTTCCCGTTGAAACAGAAGCTTATCGTTCCTCGTTCTTCGCTGACGACCACGACGACCGCATCCGTCTCTTCGGTGATTCCGAGAGCGGCTCGGTGACGGGAGCCGAAGCTTGCGTCTAGGACGCGACCCTCCGGCATCGGAAAGAACACGCCGGCCTTCGCGATGCGAAGATCTCGAATGATGACCGCACCGTCGTGGAGCTTGTTCACCCCCTCAGGGACGAAGATGGAAACAAGAAGCTCACTCGAAACGGCGGCGTCCAGCGAGTGACCCTTGTTGAGGCCGACGAACTCGTCCAGGTTCGCGTCCTGCTCGAACGCGATAATGGCGCCCATACGGTGACGCGCGAGTTCCGTCGATGCCTCGACGACCTCGTCGATGGCCTGGGATTCTCTCGCACGTGCGATGCCGAACCAGGGTTGACTCCCCATGCGCATCAGGCCCCGCCGGATGTCGTTCTGGAAGACGACCACGAGGATCAGGATGACCGCGCCGGGGATCAGCGCACCGAGAACGCTGAGCAACGTGACAAAGTGAAGTTGATACGCGACCAGATAAAGCGCGAACACGAACAGGAGACCGATGCCGATTTGCATGGCTCTGGTGCCACGAAGGACGAGGAGCGCGCGATAGACGAGATAATAGACGATCGCGACATCTACGAAGTCGCGTGCGATATCGACGAACGGGTGGCTCGCGAAGTAATCGAGGACGCTACCGAACATGCGCGGCCTCCGTCAGGCTTCGAGGCTCCCGCGCGGCCTTGCGTACCGAGAGAGCCTGGCGCACTTCGCGAACGTCGTGCACGCGGAGGACGCGAGCCCCCTGATCCACCGCCGCGAGACACGCGGCGATGGTGCCACCGAGTCGGTCCTCGGCCGGAGCAGGATCCACGGCGGCAATGAAGGATTTGCGACCGGGTCCGACGACGATCGGGGCGTCCGACGCGAGCTCGTCGAGCCGGCCCAGCAACTCGAACGACTGGCGCGCATTCTTCGAAAACCCAAACCCCGGGTCGAACCAGATCCGGTCGGGGCGCATGCCCCTAGACACGGCCCGTTCGCGCGCCCTCGACAACTCCGCCCGGACGTCGGCGACCACGTCACCGTAGTCTCGATCAGGCCACGCGGAGAAACCGCTCATGGTCGACATCGGGCCGCGTGAATGACAGACGACCAAGATGGCGTCGTGACGCGCCGCGATCGCCGCGACCTCTTCGTTTCGAAGGCACGATACGTCGTTCACGATCTTCGCACCGCGTCGCAGCGCAAATTCTGCGACCTCGGGATCCGTCGTGTCGATCGACACCGCCGCGCCCCGTCCCACCCCCCGGTCGAGCGCGGGCTGAGCGCGACGGATCTGCTCGGCTGTGGACACTTCGACCGCGCCCGGCCGACTCGACTCGGCGCCCACGTCGGCGATGGTGGCGCCTGCGTCGAGCACCGCGTCGACCCGAGCCGCCGCCTCCGCCGGGTCGAGATAGCGCCCACCGTCGAAAAATGAGTCCGGCGTGACGTTCACGACGCCCATGATGGCCGCGCCCTGGGTGCGCACCGCCGCCTCGATGATTGCATAGAGCTCCGCCAATCCGCTCCTTCGACGAGATCCCCGCCCGCCGGAGTCACGCGCGCACGCGCACCACGGGTCGCCCCGGAGCGCTGAGCGCCGACGCGATTCGAGCAGGGGGCCGTCCTCCCAGCGCTAGCAAGAGCCGGGCCGTTAAGCAAAGGTTTCTGTCCGCTTTTCGCAGACCCGGGGCCCTAGCTGACGCGCGGCGTTGCCGCGGGCGAGCCTGCCGGGCTACGTTGTACGCGCGGGAGCGCCGGCTCCGCCTACTTTTGAAGAGCAATGCTGCGGACCCGCGTGAGAGCTGGGCCGATCGCAGGGCTCATTCTGAGCCTCGTGGCGGCTGTCATCCTGACACTGGTGCAAGCCGGCGATCTCCTCCTGAGCGGGTTCACGCCGACCTTCGATGAGCCAGTGCGAACCGCTTTGCGCATTCCCTACGGGCCGCGCATCGTCAGAGATTGGTCGAGCGGGCATGCGGAAATGCGACTCGAGAATTTCCGCGTGGTCGTCCCCCCGGGCACGATCCTCTCGCCCACGCGCGAGGATCATCGCGCCGCATACCTGTACGAAAGGGTGCGACGCCCGACCTGGGAACGGCTGGGCGGGCTCTTCGTCATCGATTTCACGCTCGTGATGGCGCTGACGGCGTATCTGCGGAAGTTCGGGCAGGCCCGACTGCGGCTGGCGCGCAGCCAGGTCGGCGTGCTGCTCACGATGGGGCTCATCGCCATCGCCGCCAAGCTGCTGCTCGCGTTCACGGCCCTACCGGAATATTGGATTCCACTGGCAGCCGCGCCGCTCTGGGTGTCGACGGCCTTCGACCGGCGGACAGGCGTCGTGTTGACAATCGTCCTCGCCTTCATAGTTGCGTCGTTCCTGAGGTTCGACCTGCTGCTCCTCACGACGATGACTGCCCAGGGGCTAGCCGCGACGCTCACGCTGTTCGACCGGAAGCGTTCGCGACATCTGCTCGTATCGGGGCTCGTGAGCGGCGCCAGCGCTGCGGCCGTGCTCGTCGCCGTCACGGCCGTCATCGAGGGGAACTTCGAGGTGCGTGCCGACCTCTCGCACCTGTCCGATTCGCGACTCGTCGCGTGCTTGGGAGGGGGGGCTGCGGCGGGCGTCATCGCCGCCGTGTTCCGAAGCTGGGTCCAGCGCCTGCTCGGTCACGTATCACGCGAACGGCTCCTGGATCTCACGGACCTCGAGCAGCCGCTCTTGAAGAAGATGGCCCGGGAGGCCCCGGGTTCGTGGGAACACTCGCGCGCGATGGCCAATCTCGCGGAAGGCGCGTCAAGCGCCATCAAGGCGGACGCGCTCCTGACTCGGGTGGGCGCCTACTACCACGACCTCGGAAAGACCACGCAGCCGAAGTACTTCGTGGAAAATCTCGGTCCTAACGAAGCATCACCTCACGACGCGCTCGACCCCGAAGTGAGCGCGGACGCCATCATGTCGCACGTCGTCGTCGGCGCGAAGATTCTCCGTGAGGGCGGCATTCCGGAACCGGTCGTCGAATTCTGCTACACGCACCATGGCACGCAGCTCGTCGAATATTTTTACAACAAGTGCAACGAGCAAGGCAATCCGAAGCATCTGCGCGAGTCGCATTTTCGCTATCCCGGGATGAAGCCCCAGACGAAGGAGACTGCCATCCTGATGCTGGTAGATTCGATCGAAGCCGCCTCGCGGACCATCGATCCACCAGAGCGTGACCGATTCGAGACGATGATCCAGCGCATCATCTTCACGAAACTGAAGAGCGGTCAGCTCGACGATTGCGCACTGACCATCGAAGACCTCCGAACGCTCGTCACGCGGATGGCGGAAACGCTCGTGAACATGAACCACCATCGCATCAAGTATCAATGGCAGGCGAAGCAAGCCGAGGAATTCGGGGTTCCTCTTCAGGTTGCGCGCGCCGGCGACTCGATTTCGCCTCCGCCGTCATCGGCGACTCCCCCCGTCGTTATTCCTTCGCACGGGCCGTCGACGCCCCCGAGCAAGTGACGGATGTGGCCATATCCGAGTCCCCGCGCGACGTTTCGTGAGCGATGCGAACGGCTCGATCGCCGACTCCCCGGGCCGAAGCTCTTCGCATCCGGGTTCTCACGGCCCAGAAACTTCGCTCACAACCCATATCCGTTTCGCGCAGAAAGCCACTTCCTCTATTTCGTCGGCGTGGCGCTCGAGGGCGCGGCGCTCCTCGTCGACGGGGACGACACCGCGGTTTACGTCGACCCGCCAAATCCGGACGATGCCCTGTGGTTCGGCCCGCGACCTCGGCTCGATGAACTGGCACGAACTCTCGAAATGGACGTGCGGCCACTCGACGAGCTTTCGCCCGGCGAGGGAGCTGCGCTATTGCCGCCGCAGGATCCCGAGACGGCATTCTTCTTGTCGGATCTGGTCGGACGCGACGTCGAATCCTGCGGCGGGGACGTTCTCGATGGGCTCGACGCGGCGCTCGCCGACGCCGTCATCGCGCTTCGTCTGCTCAACGACGACGCCGCCGTGGCACAACTCCGGCTCGCCGCCGAAGCGACGCAGGCGGCGCACCGCGCGGGCCGCGACGCGACGCGACCCGGCGTTCGCGAGGCCTCGGTTCGAGCGGCCATGGAACACGCGATCGTCGCGCGCGGCATGACGACCGCGTATGCTCCCATCGTCACCGTCCGGGGCGAGATCCTCCACGCAAACCAGTACCATCGCGAGCTTCGGGGCGGCGACCTGTTGCTCGCGGACGTCGGAGCCGAGACGCCGGAAGGCTGGGCTGGAGACGTGACGCGCGTCTGGCCGGTCTCGGGACGCTTCTCGACGACGCAGCGCGAACTCTACGAGGTCGTTCTCGGCGCACAGGAAGCGGCCATTCGCACGGTACGTTCCGGGGTGCGGTATCGCGACGTTCATCGAGTCGCCGGACTCGAGCTCGCGCGAGGGCTGGTCGCGCTCGGCATTCTGCGCGGCATTCCCGAGGAACTTCACGACAGCGGCGCCGCGGCACTCTTTTTTCCGCACGGCGTGGGCCACCTGCTCGGACTAGACGTTCACGACATGGAAGATCTCGGGGACCGGGCCGGGTATGCGCCCGGACGCGCGCGTGCGATGGGTCCTGCCGAACGCTATTTGCGGCTGGATCGGGATCTGGAGCCTGGCATGTGCGTCACCATCGAGCCGGGCTTTTACCGGATACCATCGATCCTCGACGACCCGCTCGCGCCGTCGGCGTTGAAGGACGTGATCGATGCTCCCACACTGGCGAAGTTCGCCGACGTAAGGGGCATCCGGATCGAGGATGACGTACTCGTCACGACCGGAGGCGCGGAAGTGCTCACCCGGGAGATCCCGAAGCGCGTTGCCGACGTGGAGCGCTAACCCGGAGATCGCCGCTACGCTCGCGCGAGACCTTCGACTCTGGCTTCGGCCTCGAGCACTTGCTGTGTCCACTCCGGCGGCACCGGCGTCACGAGGTCGACCAGCACGCTCGCCAGCGCGCCGGCCGCGAGCGCGTCACGTGCCTCGCTCGAACCCGTGAGCAGATCGATCGCGGGAGCCCGGGTCTCGAACTCGTAGGGCGAGGTACGGAGTGCAAAGTCTTCCGGAGCCTGCGCGCGCGCGAGCGCAAGAAGCGTCAGATACGTCGTCACGGGACGGAAGCGGGTCGGGTCGGTCACGTGCAACATCACTCCCCGACAGACCTCCCCAACATGCTTTTCGAACGTCGGACGAAACGCGACCGGTCGCACGAGAACGCCCGGCAACCCCGCGTCGAGCAGCGACTGCGCCAGCTCCGGTCCGCGAAGAAACGGCGCGCCGACCAGCTGAAACGGCGCCGTCGTTCCGCGTCCTTCGGACAAATTCGTGGCCTCCACGAGGCAGGCGCCGGGATAAACCAGCGCCGTCTCGGGCGTCGGCATGTTCGGAGAGGGCATGATGAACGGCCGATCCCATGCGAGTGCGGTGCGACATCGCTCCCAGCCGAGCACCGAGACGACGGACAGAGCACCGTCCTGCCCGAGGGCCTGCGCGTCACGCGCGAAGAACATCGCGAGAATCTCTCCGATGGTCATCGAATGCCGGATCGGGAGCGGCTCGAGCCCGACGAATGACAACAGCCCCTCGCTCTGCGGCTTTCCCTCGAGCAAGGAGGGATCGCCGGAGATCGGATTCGGTCGATCCAGCACTACCGTGTGCACTCCCGCCGCCGCTGCGGCACGAGCGCTCAGCAGCGCCGTCCAGACGTACGTGTAGTAGCGGCTCCCGACGTCGGCGAGGTCGATGAGGAGCGTGGAAATGCCCTCGAGCTGCGCCCGCGTCGGTGCGAGGGAATCGAACGTCTTTCCGTACAGACTGACGATCGGTGCGCCCGTCGGACCGTCGGGCGTGACCTCCGGCGACGGAACGGCTTCTTCCGCCTGCGCGACCGCCTCGAAGCCGTGCTCCGGCGTGAAGACGACGCGCGGCACGATCCCCAGTTCTTCGAGCACCACCAGCAGGTGACGACCGCGACGATCGACCGCGGCCGCGTGCGTGAGGACGGCAACATCGGCGCCGCGTAGCCGGCGTCGGAGGTTCGATAGCTGGCCGCCCGAGAGCCGATCAATTCCCCAGAGCATCGAATAATCCTTTTCTTATCGAATGGTTATACAACAGTAGCTGGGTGAAGCGCACTACGCAAGTCGTTGCGATTGGGCCAGTGCTCGGTTAGCATTTTTTGCACAGTGCGCCGCATCCTCATCGTCGACGACGAAGAAAACATTCGCCTGGTGCTGCGCACGCTGCTCAAGCGCCACGGCTACGAGGTCGAAGCGGCCGCGAGCGGCGAGGAGGCGCTGCCGCTCGTCGAATCTTTCGGCCCGGATGTGGTGCTCGCTGATGTCCGCATGCCGAAGATGGGCGGTCTGGATCTGCTCGCGATGCTGCGCGCGAAGGGCCATGACGCGACGGTCATCGTGATGAGCGCGTACGGCAACATCGACCAGGCCATCGATGCGATGAAGGCCGGCGCGTACGACTACATCCAGAAGCCATTCAAGAACGACGAGGTCGTGCTCGCCCTGAAGAAGGCGGAGGAGCGGGAAACACTTCGCCGCGAGAACCGCGCACTCCGGGAAGAGATCCGCAAGGAGAGCCGGTACGAGGACATCCTCGCGAAGAGCCAGAAGATGCAGGACATCTTCCGGACGATTTCGAAGATCGCCGACTACAAGACGACCGTGCTGGTCACCGGAGAGAGCGGGGTCGGCAAAGAACTCGTCGCGCGGGCGATCCATCGGCGTTCGAGCCGGCGTGGCGGACCGTTCGTCGCCGTCAACTGCGGCGCCATCCCCGAGAACCTGCTCGAGAGCGAGCTCTTCGGCCACAAGAAGGGCGCCTTCACGGACGCCGTCGGCGATCGGCGGGGCCTCTTCGAAGACGCGACCACCGGGACGCTCTTTCTCGACGAGATCGGCGAGCTACCCCTGGCGCTCCAGGTGAAGCTGTTGCGTGTGCTCGAGGACGAGCTCATTCGCCGGCTCGGCGAGACGCGGGACATCAAGGTCGACGTGCGCATCATCGCCGCGACGCATCGCGATCTCGACGCGGAGACGAAGGCGGGCCGCTTCCGGGAAGATCTCTTTTATCGCCTCAACGTGCTTCCCATCCACATTCCGCCGCTCCGCGATCGACGTGAAGACATCCCGCTTCTCATCGAACACTTCGTCATGCGCAACAATGCACGCCTTCGCAGCAACATCGTCGACATCGACTCCGAGGCGCGGCGCCTGATGTTCGAATACGGCTGGCCCGGCAATGTTCGCGAGCTAGAGAACACCATCGAGCGGGCCATGGTGCTCTCCGAGGGAGATCGGATCGTGACCACCGATTTGCCCGAGCGCGTCCGGGAAGCGCAAGACCCCGTTCAGATGCAGCTCGCGAGCGGCGAGCTCAGCGTCAAAAAGACGACTCGGATCATCGAGGAAATTCTCATCCGTCGCGCGCTCCAGAAAACCCGCGGCAACCGCACCCGCGCCGCCGAGCTCCTCGAGATCAGCCACCGCGCACTCCTCTACAAGATCAAAGATTATCTCGTGACGGACCTGTGAGCTCTCCCGGCGACGGCGTCGAGTTCCTCGACCTGCAGGGCGGTGCGGACTTCCAGGTGATCTGGCCGATCGAATCACGCTGCAACCTTACCGTGTAAGAGCGATTCGCGGCCGTCCTTTCCGCCCGGCTGGAAAGCACTGCGCAAAGAGCTATACGATGAGGCCATGAAATGCGCGCTCACGGGAATGCTGGTGCTCGCCATCGCGGGATGCGGCCCCTCTTACGGTGGCCAAGACGTGAAGACTCCGGATCAGATCGTCGACGAACAGGAGCAGATCGCGGCACAGGAGGAGAAGGCGAACAAGGCGCGTGGTGACGACGACGCGGCCTACGAGAACCAGGAGACCGACTCGGAGAAGAAGCGCGAGTTCGACAAGAAGCAGGTCAAGATGGAACTGGAACGCGCCACTCGGTCGGCCGAAAGCTGCCCGGGCGTCGTTGCCGGGGAAGAAACCAAGGAAAACCGCCAGCGCGGCGACACACGAGTCACCGTCACGTTCCAAGAAGACGGCACGGTGAAGAGCGCGGAAGTCCCCTCGCCTTTCGACGGTACCCCCGTGGGCGACTGCGTTCTGCGAGCCTACAAGGCCGTCATCGTACCCCCCTTCAGCGGCGGGGATCAGATCGTGGACTGGGATCTCACGCTGAAGGATCAGCCCGGCGACGACAGCGGCGCCCAGAACAAGAAGAAGAAGAACTGATCTCCGTCGCGCGAGGCATTGCTCGCGTCCGCGGGGGATCGAGATTTTGTTTTTGCGACTTTGTGGAACACGCGAGGGAAGGTAAAACCGTCGTCCCGCGATGGATCCGTCCGAAGTCCAGACCGCCCTCGAGGCCGCCAACGTCGCGCTCTCGGGCCGGCGCCGGCGCGAAGCGAGCAGCTTCGCGTCGGTCGAACTCAGGACTCCCGACCCGGAGCGCGGGACGAGTCATTGGGAAGTCTTGCTGTCGACGGCGCTCGGGCTACTGACGGTGGTCGCGCTCCTCGTGCTCTGGTTTTACTGAGCCGAGGCGTCGCGCCCGCGCGAAAGCCTGGAGGTTACCGACCGAAGCGCGCCTTGCCCGCGGACTCCCACCATTCTTGATAGCGGCGTTGCGCTTTCCCGCGCTCGGCAGCCGACAGGTCGTCGTAATAGCCGAAGTATTCCTTCGTCAGTGTCTTCAATTCTTCGCCGGTGGCGCGACGGATATCGGCGTCATCGTGCATCAACGAGTCGATCAGCCACTCGATGCGGTGCCGATCGGCGTTGGCCCGCCACCACGTGTCCCACGCTTCGACGTCTCGGCCGAGCGCTTGTCGCGTGATGAGGCCGAGGGCCCACTGCGCCGATTGCCCGATGTCGTCGTTGCCCGCGACCAGCTTGACGAGCCGCGGCACGGCGCGGCCGTCGCGAAAATGCGCGAGCGCCTCGAGAGCGGCGACCCGCGTGTCGACCGAGCCGGTCTTGTCTTCGGCGATCGCCAGAACGGCGTCTCGAAGTGCCGTCCGCGCGTCCTCGTCGGCCTGGAGCAGACGACCCGCTTCGATCGCGGCGCGGCGAACGTCCGACTGCGCATCGCTCACGCGTCTCGCGACCGCGTGCGCCGAGTCGACGGTCGCGATTTCGCCGAGTAGCTGGGTCGCCCAAGCTCGAACGGATGGCTCCCTGTCGTTGCTGCGGACGACGAGAAACGGCACTGCCGGCAGCCCGATACGCGCCAACGCCTTCAGTACGGGACCACGCTCCGACGCCCGCTCCTTCGCCGCGAGGCGATCCGAATCTTCGGTGACTGGCCCCGGAAATTGCGACACCAGCAGCGAAGCGGCATTGACACCATGCTGGACGAGTCCGTCGATTGCGCCCTCGTCGCCGCGGAGCAGGCGGTTGACGAGCGCGTCCAGGTCGTGGTCGATGTTGAGGATGACCGTTGGAAGGCGGAGTTCCTCGGAACTGTGCGGCTTCACCGGCAGCTTCGCGGCAACCACGACCTGCGAGTCCGGTACCCCCCGCACGACGTCCTCGTCGTCGGCAGACCACTCGACTTCTTGCGATTCGATCGCGGGCCCGTCATCTACAGCCCTCACCCTGGGCGTGGGACGGGGGGGCTTGAGAGAGAGCGCACCATCCGGCAGTGTCGACGCGTAAGCCGGGGTCACGCGCTTGCTCAGCGCGAAGACCGGGGTACCGAGCTCCGCGGGCGGCGGAACGGACGCGTGGCGGGGAGTTCCCTGCGCCGGAGTGGCATGCCTCGAAATGGGCAAGGGAGGCGGCTGAGCCGGGCTCGGAATCCCCCGCTTGGTATCGATGCGCTTCGACGTGGACTCGGCTTCTGCCCGAGGCGGCTCCGGCAATGTCACTGGACGGACGGTCGTCTCGAGCGCCTGCGCCAGCGCGTCCACGCGTTCCTCTCGGGATGGCATCAAGGAACGCGGCCGCAGCGATGGGCGGATACTCGCCGCCGAGTGATCGCCGTCCACGGCCCGCCGTACGGCGGTCTTCTTTCGCAAGATGACGTTTTCGAGTGCCGTGGCGACGAGCGAGGAAAATGAAAGCACGTCGCCGATCTCCGACAATGCGACGTCGACCGCGCCGTGGTCCCCGTAAAGGATGAGCACGCAACGGTCACGCACCGTCAACGGCAAGAGCAACACCTTCTTGTCCGCGCGGCGCTCGAGATCGATGGCGAGTCGCGCGTCGAGGCCGTCCTTCGCAAGCGGCGCGATGTTGAAGCGACCCTCGGCCCGCACCGTGGCCAGGGAGCCCGGCAGATCGAGCGGAACTCCGATGCCGTTCACCTTCGCCTGGTCCGCGCCCGGGCCGCGACTCATGCGACCCTCCGCGAGATCCCCGTGAACGGCGAAGAGCACCGAGTATTCGAAATACTGGCAGCAAAAATCGAAGAACGCGGCGAGCACACCATCGCGGCCGTCGGCTTCGAGAAGATCTTTTTCCGCCTCGGCGGCGGTGTAAGGGCCACGGTGTCGCGATCGTCCGCGACGCGACGCCTCATCCGCGGTCGGAGCCAGCACGAAGCCAGCCATTCTGCGGGGCGCGCCCGGCGGAATCGAGCTGGGTCGCACGGATGGCGCATGTGACGGCGAGGGGCTCGCGACGGCCACTGCCGCTCGCGGGGGCCCCGGATGCGGCGTCACCGACGTGGGCGACGGGCCACGGGTCGTCGTCGGGGGCGGCTCCGAACGCCGCTCCGGAGGCGCATGCGGAGCGAGGCGTGGGGGCTCGGAGGGTAGCGCGACCGCCGGCGGTCTCGACACGTCCGGCGCGGGCGGCGTGGAGTTCGGATCTCCAGGCGGCGTGGGCGCCGTGACGCGGCTGAATAACGCGGCATTCGGCTCGATCACGACGGGCCACGGACGGGTACCCTCGTCCGTTCGCGGCGCGACCGCCGGCGCGGGCGCCGTCAGCCGTTCGTGGATCGACTCGTCCGCCGGCTCGGGCTCGGCAACCGCCACGACAGGAGCCGTCAGGATCGTCGGCGCGTGGATCGTGACGGGCGCCTTGAGCACGAGCTGCGGCGCGCGCAAGCCTATGGCGCCGTAGGAGGGGGAGGTCTCACCGGGAAGTCCGAGCGCCGGAATGGACGGCGGTCGGGGCAACGACGTGATGTCCGGAACCGCGGCAAACGCCGAGGGGACCATGCTCGGACTCGGATCGGGCTTCCCTTCGAGCTTCGCGACGACTCTCTCCGTCCTCCGATCCAGCGGTAAGCGATAGTCCCGGCTGATCGCCTGGCGCACGCGAACCAGCGGGGCCACCCTCTGAACGAGACTGACTCCGAGCCCGAAGCGAAGGTCCTGTTCCACCTCGGGACGCATGGGTTCGCTCACGGCGATGACGAGCGAGTCGCCAGCTCGCTCGAGCGGGTAGAGCCCGTGCCGGAAGGCGACGTCGCCGGGTACGAGGCTCCGAGTCTCGACCGAAGCGCGCGGCAGCTCGCCCGCGGGCGCCGCCTGAAGCTGATGTGTCTCGGCGAGCAACTCGATCAGCGCCTGCTCGTCCGTGCGCGGTGCCTGCTCGAGCAGGTTGGTCGCGAGATCACCACCATAGAGCACCTGGCGCGCGAGAGCTTCTTCCACGTCTCGAAGCGACGCCAGCTTCCGCTGCACGATCGCCGAGCTCAGCTTGCCCATGGCTTCATCTTCGAAATGCTATCGAGAATGCGGATTGCGGGCAGGCTCACGGCTGCCATCTCCCGCGAGTGTAGTCCTGCTCTCATCGCACGAGAAACCACTTCGTTTCCGGCTTGATTTCCAGGTGCAGGTGGTCGTGATGTGCGTGGTTGAAGTGCGGCGTGAGCATGCAATGAAAGAGCCGCAGGTCTTTTGCCTCGCAAAGGATACTCTGGAGCTCTCGGCCGCGGCGGCTCGCCAGCCGCCGGGCTCCCTTCCCGCACGTCCTTGCACCGATGGAAGGCGGCCACTCTGCCTGGACAGAAAGCAGCGCGCCGCCGCTTTTTCTCAGCGCGCCCACGTCGATGGCCATGCCGCCGGGATGCCTGAGCGCCACCCCCCCCTTACCCTCCACGACGTCGTCGTTCGGGCGGTACATCGTGAAGTGAATGACCTCCACCACGTCGTGATTCGAGAGCACCTGGGCAAAGTCGTCGAGCGCGAGCGCCAGACGCGCGTCGAGGATCTCGAACGGCGTCGACTTTCGTTGTTCCGCGGGCAGACTCGAGTGGACCCACACACCGTGCAGTTTCCCGGCAAGCCGGATGGGCAAGCGCACACCCTTGGCTTCTGCGACGCGTTCGAACTCGATGTGGCGGCGTTCGAGCTCTGCCAGGGCGTCGGCGTCGGACAGATTCGCGTAACGGCTCGCCGGCGAGGCCAGCGCCTCCGCCGGAGGCGGTAATTCGAGCGGGTCGGCCGCCGCAGCGCGCGCGATCAGCGCCACGGAGACGACCAATGCCAACCGAACGCGGTAGGTCAACGCGTGACCGCTCCGGGCGCCAGCGCAAAGTTCGCCTCACCGTCGATGTGCTCGCCCGCCAGGTAGCGACGAAGGAGTGACGTGATTTCCGTCTCGAGGACCGGTCCTCCGAAGAAAAAACGAAGCTTGCCAGTTGGATCGAAGAGAAACGTGGCCGGGAGCATGCCTGGCCAGCGTGGGTTCATGGCGGACTTGAACGCCCCGAGCGGCCCCTGGACGATGTAGCTCGGCAGGGGCGCACCGAGTTCCCGTAGCATCGACGCGGCGGCGGCGCGGGTCTCGGGCTCGTCCACCGATACGAACCAGATGTCGATGCTCGTCCCGAAAGTCTTCTCGAGCCCGAGGAGCATCGGCATGTCGCCCTTGCACGAGCCGCACCAGCTCGCCCAAGCATTCACGACGATCCCTCGCGCCCGCGATTGCCGAACGTGCGCCAGCAAAGTCGGGCCGTCCACCGGCACCAGGCCGTCTCCCAGCGGACGCGGCGGTGAGGAAGAAGAAGACGGGCCCCGCCTGGTCACATTCCCAAAAGGCTCACTCAACGCGAACGCCGCGACGAGAGAGAGACCGACGAGAATCACGCCGCGCGCCATCGTCCGAGAGGACATCGAGCGTTCTTTTAACCCAGAAACGCCCTCTCGACATTTCGCTCGTCCACGGGCACGCGTTGGTGTTGCGATTGATCGCGACGTGAGCGAGCATGCCGCGCGGTGACGGACCTCATTGCATTCACTGACGGAGGGTGTCGCGGTAACCCCGGCGTCGGCGCCTGGGCCTTCGTCCTCGTCGACCCGAAGACGCGACGCGCCCTGGAACGCGCAGGGGGCGAGCCGAAGACAACCAACAACCGCATGGAGATGTGGGCCGCGATCGCGGCGCTGATGGAAGTTCCGCCCGAGGAGTCCTCCGTGCTGGTGCTGAGCGACAGCAAATATCTCATCGGATGTTGTACGGAATGGATGCCGGGCTGGAAGGCCAAGGGATGGAGGCGGAAGGGGGAACCGCTCAAGAATCTGGACCTGCTGCAAAAGCTCGACGAGCTGCTGAGTCCCCGAAAAGTCGATTTTCGCTGGGTCGCGGGTCACTCGGGGCACGAGGGCAACGACCATGTCGACCGTCTCGCGAACGAAGCCATGGATTGGATCCAGGCCGGCATAGATCCGACCCATGAGCGTCGCTTCGAGTGGACGGGTTCGCTGCGCTGAGCCCCGTCCGTCAGGCGGCCTTGGCCTCGATCCTCTTCGCGAGCGAAGGGAGCGCGCCGCAGACGTCAGTGAGGATCGCTCTGCAGAGCTCCCCTGACGCGAGGAGCGCATCCCGCGCCTTGTCCCGCCCCTGGCCGAAACTCTTGCCGGCATACGCGTAGTGCGAGCCATTCTTTTCCACGACGCCGCAGCCCTCCGCGACGTCGAGCAAGTCCGTCGGCGCGTCGATGCCGATACCCCAGCGGATGTCGAACTCCGCTTCGGCAAAAGGATGGGCGCACTTGTTCTTCACCACTTTCACGCGTGTTCGATTCCCGACGGTGGTCTCCCCGACGCTCACCTTCCCGATGCGGCGCACGTCGAGTCGCACGCTCGCGAAGAACTTGAGCGCATTGCCGCCGGTCGTCGTCTCGGGATTTCCGAAGACGACACCGATTTTCTGGCGCAGCTGGTTGATGAAGAGCAGCGTCGTGTCGGTCTTGTGGGTCACCGGAGTGAGCTTCCGTAACGCCTGACTCATGAGGCGGGCGTGCAATCCCATGTGGGCATCTCCCATGTCGCCCTCGATCTCCGCCTTCGGGACGAGTGCGGCCACCGAGTCCACCACGACGAGATCGACCGCGCCGGAGCGGGTCAAGATCTCGGCGATGTCCAGCGCTTGTTCCCCGAAGTCGGGCTGCGAGACGAGAAGCCGCGACGGATCGACGCCGATGGCCCTGGCGTAGGCGACGTCGAAGGCGTGCTCCGCGTCGATGAACGCGGCCACGCCCCCTGCCCGCTGAACGCTCGCGATCGCATGAAGGGTCAGGGTCGTCTTGCCGCTCGATTCAGGGCCGAATACCTCCACTATGCGTCCGCGTGGATATCCCCCGATACCGAGCGCCTCGTCGAGCGCAAGCGACCCGGAGCGGATGACGGCCCCGACGTCGGTGATGGGCCCGTCCCCGAGCCACAGCACGGCTCCTTTGCCGAACGCTTTCTCGATGCTGCCAATCGCGCTCTTCAGACTCTCATCGTTGATTTTTTCGGACATCGGTCCACTCCTTCGCGCCCGAGGCGGGCAGGAGGGACGATGCAGGCGTCGTGCCGCGCGAAAAGAAGCGAGGGACCGCGATGAATCAGGCGGCGAACGTCAGCCTCGCCATGGCCGACGTCATCCCGTGGGTACCGGTCGACGACGCGGCGATCAATGATCCCGGGAGTCGCACGCCATGCCGGTCGCGACGCCGCCGTCCGCAGCGATCGCGGAGTCACAGAAGCCCGCTCGTCCGGTGAGCGTTTGGCCGGGTGCGTACGGCACGCAGACTTCTCGCGCGTCGCCGCAGTCCGCGTCGCAATCGCAGAGCTTCGCGCAGGAGCCCGAGTCGTCCAGACCAGCGGGAACCGAGTTCTCGAAGACACAGTAAGTGTCGTAGGGCGGCCCCTTGCTCGTATCCGCACCGCAGCCCGCGGTCCCGAGCGTGCAATACCCGCTGCATTCGGCGCCGCCTCCGGACGTGATGCAATACCCGGCGCACGTGGATCCGGAAGGGTCGCACGGCGTACCGACGGGATCGCCGCCGATCTTCGTCGGGGAGCAAAGGCCGGTCCCGTAATCACAGTGCTCCGACCCGCAGTCCGCGTCGCTTCCGCATGTCGGAAAGCAGTAACCGAAGCCCGTACCCGATCCGTCGTCGTTGCACGACATGTCCGCGCGCGAGCGGCACTTGTCCTCGAAGGCGCCCGGATCCCCGAGAGCACACCCCGGCAAACAGAGGGCACGCGTGCCCGCCCCGACGATCACGCATTCGGTGTTCGGGTCGAGGTTGCCGCAGGTGGTCGGGTCGTTCGAGCAGTCGAGAGTGCACACACCGTTCGCGGGACCTTCGCCGGAAAACGCGGTCGACGAGCTCGGCACGCACGAGAGCGGGGTCCGGCAATCCTGATTCGTGTTGCACGACGCACCGAACAGCCCCGACGTTGGACCCGAATTTGGAAACGAGGGCCCGCTGTCCACCGTTACAGAGCCTCCGCTCGACGCACCGCCATTCCCGGCGCCGCCCGCGGATGAGCCGCCCGCGGATGAGCCGCCCGCGGACGCGCCGCCTGCGGACGCACCGCCGTGCGACGTCCCGGAGTCGAGATCGCACGTGCAGTCGCCGTAACCGGAACTGTCCGACTTGCAGATCTGGCGTCCGAGGCAATTCTCCGGGCCCACGCACGAGATTGATCTCCCGGCCGCGCACGTCGAGTTCTCCGAATGTCCGCCGCAAGCGACGGGCCCGAGACTCGCGGCAAGGATAGCGCCAAGGAACACGACCAGGACCGGTTTCCCCATGCGCGCGAGGCTAGATGACGCCCGGCGCGCGGGCAACGGCCGCGGCGTTCAGGGCCGTTTCGTGACACGGCGCGTTTGCCGGCACCGATCGGTCGAGAAATGGTGGAGGATGAAGGTCGACACGGCAAAAGCGCATGGATTCATCGATGATTGAAGCGCATGGCCTCGCTCGCACCTTTCAGGCGCGAAGTGGTCCGGTCGAGGCCGTGCGCGGCGTCGATTTCCACGTCGCGAAGGAAGAGATCGTTGGCTTCCTGGGTCCGAATGGCGCCGGCAAGACCACGACCCAGCGAATGCTGGCGACGCTTCTGACCCCCACCTCCGGCGAAGCGCGCGTCGCCGGCTGCGACCTGAGACGCGATCCGGTCGGTGTTCGACGGCGTATCGGTTACGTCGCGCAGGAGCACAGCTTGAACCCCTCCGCGACCGTCGCGGAAGAGCTCCGGCTCCAGGCCCAGCTTTATGGGGTACCGAGAGCGGACGCGGACCGCCGCGCAACCGAGCTCTACGAGATGCTCGAGCTGACGGGGCTCGCCGATCGAAAAACGGGGACGCTCTCCGGCGGGCAGCGGCGCAGGCTCGACATCGCGCTCGGGCTCGTCCATCGCCCGTCGCTCGTGTTCCTGGACGAACCGACCACGGGGCTCGACCCGCAGAGCCGCGCGAATCTCTGGCAGCACGTGCGTCACCTGCGCGACGAACGCGGCGCGGCCGTCTTCCTCACCACGCATTATCTCGAGGAAGCGGACGCGCTCTGCGATCGGATCCTCATCATCGACCAGGGTCGCATCGTCGCCGAGGGCACTCCCGACGCGCTGAAGCGACGCATCTCGGGCGATCTCGTGACGCTCGCGGTGCGCGGCCCTGTCGAGCGCGCGCGGGAGCTGCTCGTCGGCACACCGGGAGTCCGCGACGTGACGGTGCTGGACGGCGCGGTGCGCGCGACGGTGGACCGCGGCGCAGAGCAAGGTCCCTCGCTCTTCCGCGCGCTCGAGTCTTCCGGCATCTCCGTCGAGAGCTTCGCCATGTCGCGCCCATCGCTCGACGACGTGTTCCTGACGCTCACCGGTCATTCGCTCCGTGAAACGAACGACTGAGGCCGAGATGCGCGTTCTATCGGAATCCGTCCTGGTCTTTCGGTATCACTTCAAGCTCCTCGTACGAGAGCCCATCTGGGTCGCCATCGCGCTCGTTCAACCGCTGTTCTATCTCGCGCTGTTCGGTCCGCTCCTCGAACCGCTGACGCGCGTGAAAGGGTTTCCGGGCGGCAACTCCTGGCAAGTGTTCGTGCCGGGGTTGCTGATCCAGCTCGGTATCTTCGGCAGCCTGTTCGTGGGGTTCGGGCTCATCGGCGAGATCCGAGACGGCGTGGTCGAGCGGATGCGCGTGACGCCGGCGAGTCGCTTCGCGCTGCTGTTCGGAAGGGTGCTCCGCGACACGCTCGTCCTGTCGGCACAGGCCATTCTCCTGTCGCTAGTCGCGGCGATATTCGGACTGCGGGTGCCGCTCGCGGGGGCGCTCGCGACACTCGGGATCATCATGCTCCTCGGAATGTCGCTCTCGTCATTTTCGTATGCGGCGGCGCTGCGCCTCAAGAGCGAGGACGTCCTTGCTCAGCTCCTCAACACGATCTCGATCCCCGCGCTCCTGCTCTCGGGCATTCTCCTGCCGATGTCGCTCGCGCCGCGGTGGCTGTACTTGCTGTCGCGGTTGAACCCGTTCAGCTACGTCGTGGACGGCGCGCGAGCTGCGTTCCGCGACGACTTCTCGGACTTCTCGCTCCCCGCCGGGTTCGCCGCTGCCCTGCTGCTCGCCGGCAGCGGCCTGTACGTCGCTACGAGGATCTTCACCCAGGAATCTGCTTGAGTGGGGCCATCATGGGAGACTTCGAAAGGGACACTCGGGTCGAGGAAACGGCGACTGGATTCCGCGCCGTCGTGAGCAAGGAGTGGGAGATTCTGGGGCCCGAACGGCGGATATCTGTGCACGTTCGCGCTCCGCGCTGCCGCTGCGAAGGCCAGGATCCCGCGCCCCGTCGCGTTCTATGCACACTACCTCCGGAGCCCGAGGTTCGAAGAAGTGACCCTGACGGTGGACACTTTGATGCAGGGTCGCCGGACGGAGGCATTCGAAGTACGCATGAGCCAGGGCGACAAACCCGTGCTCGTCGCGATGGTGCGGACGGCGGCGGCGGCGCCCGGCCTCGTCCACGACGTGGTAACCGCGCCCGCCGTGTGCTCGCCCGAGGACGCGCCGGACGTCGCGAATCTGCGCCCCGCCGGAGGTCCTCCGCCGCCACGGTTCTTCGATAACCTGGACGTCCGGGTGCTCGTTCCCGAACGGTTTGCCATACCCCGACCGACGCTGCCGCCGACGTTCCTCGAGTGGTACCGGTTTCGTTCCGCGGACAGCCATGCCGATCCGTTCGTCGATGCAGCACGGAGCCTCGTCTTGATCGACACCCTGTGCTGGCCCGCGACGGTCATGGCGCACCCGAACCCCGCGTTCTTCGCTCCGAGTCTCGACGTCGGAGTCTGGTTTCACAGGTCCGCGCCCGACGAGGACTGGCTTCTCGCGGAAGCGACCTCGGAGGTCGCGGACGGGGGGACCATCGGCGGGCGGGCGCGCGTGTTTTCGCGAGCGGGCAAGCTGCTTGCCTCGGGCGGCACGGGCCTGCTCTGCATGCCGTCCGGTTAGTCTCGCCTCTCGCGCGGTCGCACGGCGGTGCTAGCATGCGTAACGGCGGCGTTCGTCGACGCCGAGTGGGCACATGAGCTCGATGATTCGCGCGAGTTACACCAAGCTCGCGCTCCGCCATTTCAAACAGCACACGCCGGAGGAGTACGAGAAGATCCGCGCGAGCGTGGGCGGCGCCACGCTCGCGGCGATTCGTGATGCCGGCGCGCTCGCGTTCCTTCCGGCGGAGACCCACGCCAAGGTCGCCGCGGCGACCGTATCCACGTTCGGCGCTCGCGAGGCACGACTGGCCTGGCGCGACGTGATGCTCGGAGCCTTCAACCGCGCCATGTTGCGCCCGCTCGTCGGTAGCGCGCTGCGACTCTACGGGAGAAGCCCTTCCAGCATCATGCGCATGACGCCGCAGGGGTGGTCCCTCGTCTTTCGAGACTGCGGAAAGTCATGGATGGATGCAGTGGGCACGCATCGAGCCGTCATGCGCTTCGAAGGGTTGCCCCGCGTGATCGCGGAGAGCGAGGGCATGATCGAGTCCTTCGTCGCGAACTGCGACGCCGCGTTGTCCTATGTGGGTTACTTCGGCAAGGCAGCAGCTGCGCGCGACGAGCTCGCGGTCGGACGCCTGTCCATCGACGTGACGTGGCAACCGTCGAGTCCGCCGGACGGTCCGTCGAAGTAGCGGCGCCGGTGAATCGCGCCCGGAAGCGGTCCATTCCACTCGGCGACCTGGTCCTTCTCGGCGTGGAAGGCTATGTTGCATCGGCACACCAACTCCGGGGGGCGGAGAGATTTTTCGAGTGAACAAGCTCATCGTCATGTTGACCAGCACTCGCCCAGGCCGGGTCTGCGTGCCCGTCGGTACCTGGTTTCACGAGTTCGCGGTCCGCCACGGCAACTTCGACGTCACCCTGGTCGATCTCAAGGAGGTGAATCTCCCCGCTCTGGACGAGCCCCACCACCCGATGCGCCGGCAGTACCAGCACGACCACACCAAAGCGTGGAGCGCCGTCGTGAGCGCTGCCGACGCGTTCGTCTTCGTCACGCCGGAATACAACTATGGGCTGCCGCCCGCGCTGGTGAACGCTCTCGATCATCTCTATCACGAGTGGCACTACAAGCCCGCCTCCTTCGTGAGCTACGGAGGGATATCGGGCGGGCTCCGCTCCGTGCAGATGTCGAAGCAGATCCTGACCACGCTGAAGATGATGCCCATCCCAGAAGCGGTCGCGATCCCGTTCGTCGCAAAGTCGATCGACGAGGGCGTCTTCAAGCCCGGCAGCACTCTCGATGATTCCGCAAAGAAGATGCTGGACGAGCTCCATCGCTGGACCGAAGCGCTGAAGACCTTGCGCGGCTAACCAGCCTGGGGCTTCCTACGTCAGGGTGACGCGGCACGGTCTCCGGCGGGAAGCCGATCCCCGCGTCCGCCGCCCGCGCGACCGCCCCGGTCGGGAGCGGAGCCGGAAGAAGAGACAGTCCGACTGATGTGTCTCTGCGCGCTCGGTCCGCGTCGTTGCGCTCCCCGGTCTGTGTCCTCGAGGCACCCGGTTTACATCCCCCCAGGACCGAATCTGTGATTGAACAGAGCTGGACCTGTAACCAAGGGTCCCGGTCTATTCCGTCACCCAGGCACCCGGTCGCTCACGCGTCCGTCGGCGTCGAGAGGCACGTCTCGAGCGTCGAGAGGCACGTCTCGAGCATCGAGGGGCACGTCTCGAGCGTCGAGAGGCACGTCTCGAGCATCGAGGGGCACGTCTCGAGCGTCGAGAGGCACGTCTCGAGCGTCGAGAAGCACGTCTCGAGCGTCGAGAAGCACGTCTCGAGCGTCGAGAGGCACGTCTCGAGCGTCGAGAGGCACGTCTCGAGCGTCGAGGGGCACGTCTCGAGCGTCGAGAGGCACGTCTCGAGCGTCGAGGACACGTCCGTCGGCGTCGAGGGGCACGTCTCGAGCGTCGAGAGGCACGTCTCGAGCGTCGAGGGGCACGTCTCGAGCGTCGAGAGGCACGTCTCGAGCGTCGAGAAGCACGTCTCGAGCGTCGAGAAGCACGTCTCGAGCGTCGAGAAGCACGTCTCGAGCGTCGAGGGGCGCCGGGAGCGGTGATGGAGAGGCTTCTCGAGGCCGAGATCACCGAGCACCTGGGGCACGAGCCGCAGGGACGCCGACGGTCGAGCAACGCGCGCAATGGGCACACGCCCAAGACGGTGCAGACCGACTCGGGCCCGGTCGAAATCCAGGTTCCTCGGGATCGAGAAGGCTCTCACGAGCCACCGACAGCATCACCGATGAGCTCCGCGCGTGGCAGACACATGATAACTGGATCACGCGCCGCGAGGACGCGTCCGTCGGTCGCGATAACTGGATCACGCAGCGCGACGAACGCGTCCATCGGGCGCGACGACACGTCGTCGGCCGTCGTAACCGACTCGCGCGCCGCGAGGACGCGCCCGTCGGCCGTAGTAAACCGCCTCACGCGCCGCGAGGACGCGCCCGTCGGCCGTAGTAAACCGCCTCACGCGCCGCGAGGACACATCTCACGAGCGCGTGGACCGATCACTCCGCCGCGGGACTCGACTAGCACGCCGCGTTGGCCAGTTACTACGCCGACTGAACGACTCCTCATGGAGTCGCCGAGGCGCTCAGAGCAGCGTGTAGACGAGGCTCACGGCGGTCATCGTGTCGGTGTCCTTCACGCCGGGCAGCGGATCGTGGTCGTAGCGGAGGCCGAAGGTCGTCGCGAGTGAGAAGTGACCCGCAATCCTCGACGTCAGGCCCGCGTCGAAGTTGACACGGTACTCGTCCGTATTGGAAACGCCTTGCAGATATTCGACGCCAGTCGTGAACGCGACGGCCGCGTTCAACGTGTTGCGATAACCAAGGAAGGCACGGCCGCTGTGCGCGACGGTCGTGGACGATGCGCCGGCATCGATAGCGTCCTGGTCGTTCATGTCGAACTGAAAGTCGTACCCGAGCTCGCCCCAGAACGCCTGAGCCGGCTCGTCCACGAAATAGTAGGCGATTCCGGGATCCAGATTGAGCCGGAGATTCAACTTCTGAAACCGGTCACGACGCGCGGACGCCGCGAAGAACAGCGCGAACTCGGACGCGATGAACCGGTCGTAGCGGATCTTCCCCTGGTAATTTTCGACGGTGGGCTCCACGTCGGCCGTGGGTGATGCGGCCGCCCGCGCGTAGTTGGCCGCCGCCATGATGGAGAGCTCATTCTCCTCTCGACGCATCTTGAATTGCCCAGAGCCGGTGACCGCAAGGGCGCGGGCGTTGCCAGTCGAAAGGAGACCGCCGCCGAGGATCTGCGCCGCCGTCGAGTCCTTTGCAGCCGCATCGGGCTTCGCGGCTGCTTCGAACTTGCCGTTACTGGCGACGTCCGTGCTTCCCGTGGTCGCCGCAGTTTGCGGTGCGGCGCCCGTGGGGACGGCGTCCGCGAAAGCAGCGGGCGCCGAGGCGAGGGTGGCGAGGGCCAGGGTCGAAGCGCGGATCTTCGGGTAAACGTTCATGATGAGTCCTTCACCGGCCGGAGAGCGGGCCGGTCATGCCAAACTCTGCACGCTGCCGTCAAGGACCGAAGGGCAATCCGATGCCGAGACCAGAAAATATATCGAACGGCGATATACCTGGAGTCGTCTTCGAGAGGGGCGACGACATAACGACGCGGGTCAATCGGATCGCGCGACTCGGTCCCGGAAGGACCGCGCTGGCCGACGAGCAGCGTAGTATCACGTATTCGGAGCTCGCCGAGACGGCCGCGTCGGTGGCAAGCGCTCTGGTCGATTCCGGCGTCCGCCGCGGAGATCGGGTGGCCTTGCTTGCGACGAACTCGGTGGAATACGTTCAGGTGTTCTTGGGTGCCCTCGAGGCAGGAGCCTCCGTGGTGCCTCTGCCGACGCTGAGCTCGGTCGACGCGCTCCGCGCGATGCTCGAAGATTGCACGCCCCGTGTCTTGTTCGCGTCCGCAGCGTATCACGACGCGCTCGAGCAGGCAGATCGCGCTCGTACTCCTCACCGTGTGGGGCTGGATCTCGGAGACCGTGATTGGACGTCTCTCTCCGCATTCCGCGCGGGACGACCGGGCGCAGCGTTCCCGGCTCTGGGCGCCGACGACGAATTCGACGTGATCTACAGCTCGGGCACGACGGGTATCCCGAAGGGGATCGTGCACTCGCACGGCGCTCGAAAGGCGAGCTACGCCGGTTCCCGCGCGGCCTACTTCTCACCGGACACCGTGAACGTCGTCGCGACGCCTTTTTACTCCAACACCACCTGCATCACGTGGCTCCTCACGACGGCGGCTGGCGGCACGAACGTGCTGCTCGGCAAATTCTCTCCGGACGCATTTCTGAGCGCAGTCGAGCGGCATCATGCGACGCACGCGATGCTGGTGCCCGTGCAGTACGACCGGATCCTGGGTTCGGAGAAGTTCCAGGACTCGAACGTCTCGAGCCTCCGCTATCTTTTCTCGACGAGCGCGCCGCTCCGGGCGACCACGAAGAAACGGATCCTCGACGAGACCCCGGCGGATCTGATCGAGATCTACGGCGTCACGGAAGGTGGACCCGTCACCGTGCTGGATGCTCGACGCCATCCGGACAAGCTGGCGAGCGTCGGAGTGCCGACGCCGGGCTGCGACGTTCGCGTGATCGGAGAAGACGCGCGCGACGTTCCGCGCGGCCATGCCGGAGAGATCGTCGGAAGGTCTGCGAACATGATGACTGGTTACCTGAATCGACCCGACGAGACCTCCGCGCTCGTCTTTCGGGACGAAGCCGGCGCGCTCTACTATCGCTCAGGGGACATCGGACGCTTCGACGAAGATGGCTTTCTGCATCTGCTCGACCGAAAGAAGGACGTGATCATCTCGGGGGGTTTCAACGTCTTCGCGACGGACCTCGAAGCGGCCATGGCGACTCATGCTGCGGTCGCCGAGGTTGCGGTGATCGGCGTACCGAGCGAGCGCTGGGGTGAGACGCCGTTCGCGATCGTCGTCGTGAAGGCAGGCAGCGTCGTGACGGAGGGCGAACTCGTCGAGCACGCGAACGCTCGTCTCGGCAAGGCGCAGCGCGTGTCGGGCGTGGAATTCCGGAGCGAGCTGCCGAAGAGCGCCATCGGCAAGGTATTGAAGCGGGAGCTTCGCGAACCGTACTGGCGCGGGCGGATGTGAACCCCGGCTGACCACCGACGCGATCGGCCCGAAGCGCTAGCCGCACGTTCCGTCGCCCCGGCACCGCAGACCTCTCGGACAGGAGGTCGTCCCGCAGGTGCATACCCCGGACGCGCACGAGCCCGGACTGCCGGCGTTGCAGCTCGGGTCATCGGTGCACTCGCAGGCGCCCTGGTCGCACGTGAAATTCCGAGGGCAGGCACGACCGCAAGCGCCGCAGCTCGAGGTGCTCGCCGTGAGGTCGACGCAGCCCGCCGGCACGTCGCAACACGTCTGCCCCGAGGAACACGCCTTGCCGGCGTTGCAACTGCACGCGCCCTGACGACACACCTCGCCGTGGTCGCACGTGGTCGTCGTATCGCAATGACAGAGACCGGTGCCGGTGTCGCAGGTGACCGTCCCCTGCCCGCCGCCGCCGACGTGGCAATCGGGATCGGCGCGACAGCCGCACAGCGAGTTCGTGCAGACGAAGCCAATCCTCTGGGCGGAGCAATCATTGGCACAGCTCCCGCACTCGTGGACGCTCGACGCGGTGTCGGTCTCGCAGCCATCCGCGGAATTGCCGTTGCAATCGCCGAAGCCGTCCGCGCACGTCGCGCTTCCGTCTCTCGCCGCATCGCCTCCGGCGTCGGCAAAGCTCGAGTCTCCGTTTGCGGCATCGAGGTCGCTCGCGCGGGCGTCGGGCGCGTTCGCATCGGCGCCGCCGGAGGAACCCGCGTCGCGAATGCCAGCAACGCCGCCCGATCCGGTCGCGACGTTGCCTCCCGACCCGGTCGCTGCCGCCGCGCCACCCGCGCCTCCCGACCCGGAGGAAATCACGGCCGCATCACCGCCGTCCTTCCCCGCGTCGGCATGAACGCGCCCGCCGAGGTCCGCGATGTCGAACACGCCGAAGTTCTGGGTGCACGCGATCGCGAGTAGGGACGCGGAGAACAGCGGGGCAAACCTGGTTCTCATGACGGCCGAGTGTACTCGTTCCGGGACGGTCACAGGATGCTACGGCTTCGAAGTAGCTGCGGCAGCAGACTGGGCTTGTGCCTTCTTCACGAGGTCGGCGAGCGACGGTGCGGGTCCGCTGCTGGCCGCCTGAGGTGCGGTTGCAGGTTCTTCACCCGGCCGAGGGGGCTTCGACGCGGCCGCGACCGCCTTCGCAGCGGGCGGTTGCTCGACGGGTTTCTGAGCGACCGGCGCGGGCAGGGCGACGCTCGGTTCGGGTGGAGCCCTCTTCGCGGGTGGCCCAGGCTGAGCCGCAACTGGCGTCGGTGGAGCGACCGCAGCCGTGCTTTCCGTCTTTGCGCTCGAGGTCATGACCCGAACGAGAACGGCGACGACAATCGCCGCCACGACGGCAAGCGCGATGAACAAACCGGTTCGGTTCGACCTCGGAACGCGCAGTTCTTCCGCGTCCGACGGGGCAACCTCGCGCGCAGCGACGGGCCGCTGCGGCGCGACTGCCGGAGCGCCAGCGCCCATCCGCCGCGCGATCGGCTTCGGTTGTTCCGCGATCGGCTTCGGTTGTTCCGCGATCGGCTTCGGTTGTTCCGCGATCGGCTTCGGTTGTTCCGCGATCGGCTCGGACGGCGGAAGGCTCTCCGCCGCGAGACTGTCCGCGTCGAGGCTCACCGGGGCGCCATCCGGATCGGCGCTGATCTGCGTATCCTCGATCGACGAGGGGACGCTGAGGGCCTCGACGCTCTCGGGCGGCGCGTCGGAGGTCGGCTCGACGGCGTGCCGCGCGGGTGCAGGCACGCCCTCTGGAGGCGCGGCGTCGATGTTCGATGGGAGGGTCGCGGCGGCCTCCGTCGGGGGTGCGTCGGACATCGACGGCGCGGTCGTCACGGACTCCACGGTCGGCGGCGCGTCCGACGAAGACTCCCGCGACGCCGAGATCGCGACCCGCGCCTCTTCAGTCGTCGGTCGCGCGGTGATCGTCGCGGACACTGCCGCCTCGCTCGCGCTGGCGGCCGGCGTCGGAGCGTCATCGACGAGAACGGGAGCGTCGGGCGGAAGCGGCGGCGCGACGACGACGGCCGTTCGTTCGCCGCTTTCGGGGGCTGGCGGTGCCGTGTCGCGATCATCCCCTTGTGGTGGAACGGTTGGGCGATTCGACGGTGCCGCACCGCGGGCGGGAGCAGCATCGCGGGCGTCATCCCCGACGGTGTCGAGGGACGCGAGAAACCTGGCGACGACTTCGTGCGATGCGACGGCGGCCGGCCCGAGCGCGACGATGGCATCGACCGCCTTCTGGAGGGACGGAAAGCGCGCGTCCCGGTCTCGTTCGAGGCAGCGCGCGACGACGTCTGCGAGCTCCTTCGAGACCTTCCCCTTGAGAAGCGGGAGCGAGTCCAGCCGAGGGATCGGGGTCGTCAGCACTTTGTGACGCGCGGTGGACGCCTGGAGCGCGTCGGATCCCGGCTTCGGCTTGACGGCACCCGCCGCGGCCGGCCGCGGCATGATCGATGGCCCGAAGAGCGAACGGCCGGCGACGAGCTCCCATACGATGGTGAAGACCGTGAACAAGTCCGCCCGCTCGTCGACCGGACCCTTTGGTTCGAGTTGCTCCGGGGCGCGGTAGGCCACGACGTCAGGCCGATTCGCAAACTGCGGAATCGAGAGCACCGATCCGGAAAACCCTGCTTCGAGCAGGATCGTTTCGCCGAACGTGGCGACGAGCAGATCGTCCAGCAACAGGCCGCCGTGAAGGCCCGCAGCCATCACTCGCTCGTCCTCGGTCTCGGGGACGGGAAAGAGCTCGGCCCAGGGGGCGCGGAGGCTGTTCAGCGCCTCCAGAACATCGACCGCGATGCGCATCGCCACGGGTGGTGGAACGTTCGCGCGTTTGCCGCCCGGCGGGCGCAGGAGAACATGCACGAGCGCGCCGGAGATGTGCTCGCTGACGATCGCAATCTCCGCTTCGCCGATTGCGACGTCGAGCACCGCGGCGATTTTCGGATGCCGGAGCTCCATCGCCGCGAATCCGGCCTTCGCGACTCGCTCCACGACGGCAGGTTCGTGCGGCTCGCTTCGCCGAATCCGCCGCATGACGACGGTACGTCCCTCCTCCGCGCCCGTCGCAATCCGGGCACGAAAGAGGTCACCAATGGCGCCAGCCACAATCGACGACACGACCTCGTACCGTCCACCCCCTGGAGCTCGCGAGGGTCGAGGGGCCGCGGGGTCGTGCGAGTCGTCGGGCAGGTTGCTTGCCATCAGCCAAATCCGCGGCCAAGGACCAGGCGGCCCTTTGGGGTGACGCCCCACCCGCTCGGAGGTCGCGGGTAGATTAGCCGCTTCATGCGGAAGCCGCAGACTTTTGGCTGATCCGGGTCACAAAAAGAGGCTCGGCCGGTGGGCGCATGGACGCGTGGGAGTGGAGCGTCGGCGGAAAAACCGCGTGGAAACAGCGGAGTCTCAGGCACAATCCACGTAAATGAGGGCGGGGTCCCCGTGAAAAATCAGGGATTCCTTGTTTGCCCGGCCGTTAGCCCGTAAATTCTGATGCTCCCCGCCCCTCATGGCATCCGAGACTGACGATTCCAAACAGACGACCGCGTCTGGACTGCGTGTGCTGTCACCCGAGACTCGCCCCGGCGGGGCGACGCCGGTGTCGAGCCCGATGGCCTCGAGCCGCCCCCGTTACGGTGCCGGTGACGTCATTGCCGAAAAGTATCGGCTCGGGCGGAAACTCGGCGAGGGCGGAATGGGCGAGGTCTGGTTCGCGCACAACGAGACCCTCGATATCGACATAGCGATCAAGTTGATCCGAGGCGAGGTCGCGACCGCGGAAATGGCCGACCGGCTTCTGCACGAGGCCCGCGCCGCGGCGCGGCTTGGGCACGCGGCCATCGTCCGGGTGAACGACTTCGGGAAGACGAGCCGGGGTGACCCGTTCATCGTGATGGAGCTCCTCGACGGGGAAGACCTGGCGAGCGCTCTCGCGAAGCGCGGAAAAATCAGCGCCATCAAGGCTGTCCGGACTCTGCTGCCGATCGCGCACGCGCTCTCGGTCGCCCACAACAAGGGGATCGTTCACCGGGACCTGAAGCCCGAGAATGTCTTTCTCGCGAAGAACGAAGAAGGACAGATTCAGCCGAAGCTCGTCGACTTCGGCGTCGCAAAACTCGAAAAGCAGCATTCGCAAAGATTGACCCAGACCGGAGCGCTGCTCGGCAGCCCGCTCTACATGTCGCCCGAACAAGCCCGCGGCGACGACGTCGATCATCGGGCAGACATCTGGGCGCTCGCCGTCGTGCTCTACGAGACCATCACGGGTCGTCCGCCGTTCGAGGGCAAGAACTACAACGCGGTCCTCTACGCGATCACGGCGAATTTCCCGACGCCGATCACGGAGTTCGAGACGGGTGACGCGGAACTGTGGACGATCCTGGATCGCGGCTTCCAGAAGGATCCTGACCGTCGCTGGTATTCGATGCGCGATTTCGGGGAGGCGCTCGCCAGGTGGCTCGAAGATCGCGACGTGCACGAGGACATCACGGGGGCTTCCCTTCAGACGACATGGTTTCAGTGGAAGCGCGACGAGGATCAACTGGCGCCAGGATCGTCGACGCCACCCCCCAACGACGACGCGCCTGGCGCACTGCCCCCGGTTCCGCACATCGCGCCGTCACCGATGGCCGATCAGGTTCGCGAGCGCGAGATCACGAAGCGCACTCTGCGGCACGGCCACGAGTCCCTTTACTTGATCGTTGCCGTGGGCGTCGCCGCGCTGCTGATCGGCGTGCTGACCGTCGTACTGTTGCGCAAGGCGCCCACCGTGCATGCGGAGAGCCCGCCGCCAGCCGAGCCGAACCCCGTGGCAGCCGCGACTGCGGTCGCGCTCCCGTCGCCCCCACCGGCTCCAGAGGACTCCGCTCACGAACTCGCAGTGGAAGAAGCGCTCGCCGGTGCGCCGTCGGCTGCGAGCCCCGCGCCGACTCCACACGCGGCGGCCGAGCACCCGCGGCAGCACATCGCGATCTCGGCCAGCCGAGGCATCTTCACGTCGGACCCCTATGGCTCGAGTGGGCCCCGTCGTGCACTGAAGAACCCGTTTCAGTGATCGAAGACGACGGGACGCGCTGAAGAGTGCCCAAGCGGCCCGGGCTGCGCTAGGTTGCTGGGAAATGAGTTCTTCAGGCCACGACGAACCCTCGGGAAATGACTCTGACGAGCCTCGCACACCGCTATGGTTGCCGCTGCTCGGGCTCTGTCTGTTCCTCGGCGCACTCGTGTATTCCCTCGTCGGACGGACCGCATCCCCGACGCACGCCACGACGGGCGCGCCGTCCAATTCGGCGGCGGCGCCACCCCCATCCGCAGCACCCTGACGGGCGGCTCAATCGATTTTCGCGTCGCTGCGCGCGCGCAGAACGTCCGTCATGCGCACCGCGAGCGTCGTGTGGCCCTGGCTATTCGCGACGAGCTCGCGGACCAGCAGGATGATGGTCGAGCGCATCATGGCAAAGAGCCGGTCGATGTCGGCGTCACCATAGACCTGCGCGCGGACGAAGACCCCTTCGATCATCGACAGGACGAGATCGCAGGCGGTGCCCAGCTCGACCCCGGGAAGGATATTGCCCACCGACTCCTGGATCCCCGTCGCCAGCGCGCCGTGTGCGCTGTCGTAGAAACGACGGAGCGCCTGGCGCGCTTCTTCGTCGATCTGCGTGCGTTCCGCGAGGACGACGAGTAACACGCGGAAGATTTCGGGCCGCTCTTTGACTCGGTGGCGCATCGCCGCAAGCGCGAGATCGAGGCGATCGCGAGGAGTGCCGGCACCGCGGGCCGCTTCCGTGATTTGATCGACCCACTCCGCCACGACGTGATCGATGACGGCGTTCAAGAGACCAACCTTGTTCTGGAACTCCCAGTAAAGGCCCGTCTTCGCGACCCCAGCTCGTCGGCAGAGGGCATCCACTCCGGTCGCTGCGTAACCACGTTCCGCAAACATCTCGATCGCAGCTTCGAGCAGTCGCTGGCGCGTGGTGCCTTGCCGCGGGGCAGGTTGCGGTGCCGGATCTGCCGCCATTCATCGCTCCGATGTGGCGTGGGTACGGAGATGTTTCGTCAAGTTGGAATCTGGCTTCCCTGGCGAGCAGCTTATAGCTCCCCTGTACCGATGGGTACAGCAGGCTTGAATCGAATCCGAGACGCGAGGTTGCGTCGCGGCATGAAAGAACTAGAATTCTGGTTCTGATCCATGGCGTCCATTCTTCCGTCATCCCAGTCGGCGCCTCCCCCTCTTCACTGGGTGAAGCCGCCTCGGCAGGCTCGCAGCCAGCGCACGCTCGAGCGAGTACTCGACGCGGCAGAAGAGGTGATCTCGGAGCGTGGCGCCGGAGCGCTCACGGTGTCGGAGGTGGTAAGACGGGCGGAATCGTCCGTCGGTGCGTTCTATGCTCGGTTCCCCGACAAGGACGCGCTGCTTTCAACACTTCATGAGCGCTCATGTGGCGAGGCCCTCGCCACGGCCGAGCTCGCGCTCGATCCGGCGCGCTGGCGATTCGCGGATCTGCCGAGCGCGGTCACGGAGCTCGTGCGCTTCACTGCCGCACTGTGTCGCGAGCGCCGGGGACTGCTCATGGCCTTCATCGCGATGGCCGCGAGCCACGCCCACTTCGCACAACGTCGTGCGGTGCTCGAGAAGAAAATGGCCGAACTCTTTCACGCCTTCCTTCGAGACCGTCAGGATGAAGTCGCTCATCCGGACCTGGAGCTCGCCAGCGAAGTCGCGATCCGCATCATCCTCGGGAGTCTCGAGTACGGCGCGATGATTCACAGAGGACTGGACGACGCAAAGACGGATGACCGGGTCGCGGCCGAGCTCGGCGTCGCGGTCCTCGCTTACCTCGGCGCGCCGATCAGTGTCCGCCGGCCCCGAAACCTCTGAGCGGCGTTCGTCTCACTTGGCGCGCAACATGCGACTCGCCGCCTTGAAGTCGTGCGGATCGATGTCGTAAGCCGTCTTCCACTCGATCCGTGCCGCGTCCAGGTCGCCTGCCTTGTCCTCGACATCGCCGAGCAGTACGTGAAGCTCCGGGTCGTGCGGATCGAGCCGCACCGCACGCTTCGCCCAGTTCAATGCGGCTGGGATCTCTGCCTCGACGAGCAATACCCGGGCGAGTCCTGCGGCGGCCGTGGCGTTGACCGGGTCCAGCAATACGGCACGCCGATAGAGCCGATCCGCTTGCGCATAGTCGGCTCCCTTCACCGCACGCTCCGCTCCGTGAATGTACGTGTAACCCATCCCGCGCACCGAGGCGGCGTCGGAAGGGTCGATATGGGCTCCTTCGAGCCAGATCGTTCTGGCGCGATCGACGTCGCCGGCGCGCGCGAGAGCGTCCGCATAGAGGGACTGAATCTCCTGGCTCTCCGGATGTTGCTTGGCGGCGCGTTCCGCCCAGTCCCGCGCCTGATTCGCATCGCGCCGGAGGAGCAAGATCCTCACGAGTGCCTGGAACGCCTCGGGTCGAGTCGGATCGAGGACCGCGGCGCGGCAGAAGGAAAGCTGCGCGTCGTCGAGTTTGCCCAGCATCAGTGCCCGTCGCCCGAGTCCTACCTCCACGAGAGCTCGGCCCGGTTGATCGCTGCCAAGAAGCGACCAGCTCGGGCCCACCCGCTGCTCGCACGTGGGCGTCGAAACAATCCGCTCGCCAGTCGCGTCGGGGGACTCGGTCGCCGCAGCCGCGGCGCCCGTCGGCGGGGCCGCTCCGGACCCGGCGAGGGCGCGCGTCTGGTGGGCCCGCGAAGTCGGAGCGACGGGTGCAACCGGCAAGGCGTGGGGCGCCGCGACCGCGGCTGGAGGCTCAAGGGCGGGGGCCCGCGCTTTGCCGAACGAGACGACCCCCACGGCAATCGCGATACCGCAAATGATCGAACCTACACCGATCAACGACCAGATCGCGAGCGCGCGACGCGAGGAGCGTGCGTCCGGCGGTGCCGACGCGAACGCGTCTGGATGGATCGATTCGAGGACGGGCATCGATGGCTGAATCGGCGCGGCTTCGCTGTCCGCCAGATCCAGCGCGACGTCGACGGGCGACATGATGTTCACCGCGTCCGGTTCGACGATGCGTTCGATATGGACGCGTCCCGAACCGAGCACGAGCAAGGCCGAGAGAGCCACGGCTCCGTCGAGCGCGGACGAATCCTCGGCAGTTGCTCGCGCGCCGGCAATCAAGTGATCGCTCACCTCCAGGCGAATCTGGACGCGCGGATTGTGAACCGTCGCGCGCACCGGGTGCGATGAGGTGGCCAGCGCTCGAACGAGACGTGCGGGCCCCGTGATCTCGAGTCGCGTGTCGAAGGTCGCGCCCAGCTCCACGCGTTCGCGCAGCGCCCTCTCGGGTTCCGACAGCGCCGCGAGGGTCCCCAGGGTCCTGGACAGCCGAGCGGCACCCTCCGTATCCGACCAGATCTCGTCCCACCGCACGACCAGCAGCGAGGCCCATCTGAGCCGCGTATCCCGGCGCAACCGGCGGACCAGCTGGTAACCGCGCCCGCGCAGCCCTTCCTCGTCGATCAAGAGAATCGTGGGGTCGAGCTGCCGAAGCCGCGCGAAACGTGGCTCGGGCGGCTCGAAATCCGTGACGACGACGGTCGCGCCGTGCGCGCGCAGCGCCTGCGCGATCGAATCGGAGCGGGCGGCGTCCTCATCCGCCAGGAGAATACGTAATCCGGAAACGTCACCTGCACCGGCAAACTGGTCCAGCGCGTCCGTACCGAGAAGCTGGACCGTACCGCCAGCGCGCTCGTCGAACTCGTACTCGAGCGGCTCGGCGTGCACGACGTGCTTACGCAGCCTCGACACGAACTCGTCTATCGTCTGGGCGAGCGGGCGCCCGCCGCCGAGCACGACCCGGATCGCGTCGTGCTCGGCGCCACGGGAACTCTTCACGGACAGGATGCCGCTGCGGAGCTCCTTGGAGAACGCCTGGACGAGTTCGTCGAGCGTCGCTTCGCCAACGTAGCCCATCGTCCCTCCTCCGCGGTCCGGAATTTCGCGCGCGAGCTTCCCGACCCGGTCCGCGATCGCATCGACGCTCGCGGACCGGGGAATTACCGCAGCCGCTCCGTGACGGAAAGCGCGTAACCGCTGGTCGAGCGCGACCTCGTCCGCAAGCAAAACGACCGGAACTACGGAGCTGTGCGGGGATGCGTTGAGCTGCGCGAGCGCACTCGACCCGCCGTCATTGGTGGCGTCTCCCACCAGCAACACCAAATCTGGCGCCGTCGCGATCACGCCGTCGACTACGCCGTTCGGCGAAGCCGTTTCCACGCGCACCCCGTGGTGCGCGAGCGCCGACGCGATCGCGCCGTGAAACGACGTATCGGCGCCGACCAAGAGGACGGTCGGCTCCAGCCCGGGCTCCCGGTCTGCGCGAGCGCCGGGCCCGACGTCGAAGGATCCGGGCATGATTGCCCATCATCGCCCACGCGAGCCCCATTTGACCAGGCCATCGGCTCACAACCCGCGCTTCGACGTCGCGCCGCCGTCCGAGCCTGTTATGGAAGCCCTCTCGCACAACCACCGTTTACCTTGCCGGTGCTCGTGACGCTCGACTCGGGTCCGGTTGCAACGACAGATCGGCGACCAGCGGCAGATGATCGGAAGCCTGCCGCGTGAGCGGGGTGCTCTCGGGATGCGCCGCACGATACGTATGAAGGTCGCCTCGCACGAACAGCGCGTCCAGCGCTCGGATCGGCAATGCTGCGGGGAACGTGTACGCCGGTGGCCCGGCGCGGCGAAAGCCGCGCGGCACCAGGAACTCGGCTCCGAGATTTCCCCAAACGTCATTCAGATCGCCTCCGACAATGGCCGGGGTTCGCTCATGGAGACGTCCGAACGGCGCAGAGGCGAGAAACCGCCGGAGCTGCGCTTCCCGTTCGGCACCGACGAGGCCAAGATGCATGTTGTGGATGACTAGGGTTCGTGACGTTCGGTGCGTTCGCACCCGGGCGCGAGCCTGCAGGACGCCGCGCTTCTTCCGTTTTCCGATCGTGAGATCGACGTGGTGCACTTCGGACAGCGGCCAGCGTGACAAGATCGCGTTGCCGTAGCCGCCCATGGAAAACCGGTGCTCGGGATGAAAAGCCAGATGCGGCATGCAGAGGGTCTCAGCAAGCATCTCGGCCTGGTCGTGAAAAGAAGAACGCGGAAGATCGTCGGAGACCTCTTGCAGCAGCGCCAGATCGGGTTCCAGCGCCGCCAGCACACCGACGATCCTATCGAGACTGTACCTCCGATCGACGCCCCCGATCCCCTTGTGGATGTTCCAACTGACCACCCGGATTCGCATGGCGACGGTTTACCCCGGGGGAGAACGCGTAGCGACTTCTCGCAACGAATTCTCCCTCAGGGTGCCTCGTCATGCGGTCACGCGCCGCGCACCGGGATCTGGCGCGGCTGGTATGCTGCCCGCTTCGGCAGATGTACGGTGAGAACACCCGCCGTCATCGCCGCGGAGATCCGCTCCCCATCCACGCTCGTCGGGACGATGAACTCTCGCTCGTAGCTCTTCGTGGTCGCGGACGCTCGTAGGACCATGCGTTGTTCGTGGATCGTCACCTCCGCACCGTCCTGGGCGACGCCTGGCAGATCCGCGACGAGCAAGAACTCCCCGTCGTTCTCGTAAACGTCGATGGGCGGACTCGATACGCGAGCTTCCTCGGTCCGCTCGTCCTTCTTCTTTCCAATGCCGATCATGACAATTCCTTTCTTCAGCTCGCCCTGACGGCGATGGTCTTCTTCTGGGCCGAGGCTGCCTTCGCGACTTCGACGGTCAGCACGCCGTCCTTCATTCGAGCCGTCGCCTTCTCGGGATCGACGTGGCTCCCGAGCACGAAGCTTCGTGAGAACCGGGTGCTGGCACGTTCGCGGCGGCGAGCCTCGTACCCTTCGGGGATGGCGACTGATCTCTCCGCGCTCACGGTGAGGACGCCACCGTTGAGGTCCACACGGACGTCCTTCTCGGTGAGTCCGGGGACCTCGAGCCGGAGAACAAACTGGCCGTCCTTCTCCGCGAACTCGGCGGGCGCGTAGCCGAAGCTGGTGAGCGGCGTCTCTCGGTCGAACTCGCGGAAAAATTGGTCGAACCCTCGGAACAAATCACCGAGCCCGATCGGCTCACGGATCGGGCGATCCAGCAGGCCTGTGTATTCGAACATGACAATCCTCCTTGATACGCTCGGACGAGCGCAAGAACGGGCGGGCGACACGCACGCCCCTTGGGCGGCCACGTCGTGGCGTGAGGGCTCACTCGGTGGCCAAAACAGCGGCTTCTCAGCCTCTGGCACGGCCAAACGTGCGCACCCAGACCGCTCTGTCAAGCGGCCCCGTTCGCCTCGCGAACGGGACTTTGCCGAAGCGCGCGGCTATTGCCGCGTGAACTCCGCTGAGGAAGGCTCGACCAAATGCCGAACGGTCGCCACCGAAGCCCCAGCACCACGGTGGCGCTCCTGGGGCTCGCCGCTCTCGTCGGCTTCGTAGCGCTCCAGCTTCACGACGTCGAAAAGCGCCTCGTCGTGCAGAGCCAACAGTTGCGCGCGCTCGGGGACGAGACGGATCGGCTGCTGGCCCGTCCCATGACGGCGAGTCCACGCTCACCCGCGACGACCGCCGAGGAGCCCGGACACCCCCTGCACCCGGAGGTGCCCAATTTCCTGAAGCCAAGGGACCAGCACTGGCCCCCTCCGGGCGCCTCGCTGGAGGGGATCCTGGCGCGCGGCTGGGCGTCGGGCGATCCCAAGGGATTCAACTCGCTCCTCGAGAACGGCGCCGAGATCGGCGAGCTCCTCGAGCAATATACGAACCTCCCGATCGCCGACCGGAATGACTGGACGAACCCGAACCAATGGCATGGGGAACTCGCGACGCGCGTCGAGATCACCAATGACTTCAAGGATTTCACGATCTATCTGAGGAGGGGCGTCAAATGGCACCCGGTGCCGAACGTGGACCTCGACGATCCCAGGCACGCCTGGCTTCGCGGCGATCACGACTTCACCGCAAAGGACCTCGTGTTCACGTTGAACATGATCACGAACCCGCAGGTCGAAGATGGAGCGGCAAAGAATTATTACAGCGAACTGTCCTCATGGACGGCGCTCGATGACTACACGCTCGTGGTCAAGTGGAAGAAGAAGCAATACACCAACGTTGCTTCGACACTGGGCATCGTGCCGCTCCCGGAGTTCCTGTTCTCCCGGGAAGAGGACGGAACTCCGATCCCGCAGGAGACACTCGGCCTCAGGTTTAATCAACACTGGTACAACCATAAGGGTTACGTCGGAACGGGGCCGTACCGAATGGTCTCCTACGAGCCAGGAACGCGCATCCGGCTCGTGCGGAACGAAGCATTCGTGGGCGAGCAGCCCGCGATCCGCGAGATCACGTATCCGATCTACACCGACCCCGAGAAGACACTCCTGAAGCTCAAGGCACACGAACTCGGCGTCGGAGTACTCACCCCCGGGCAGTATCGAGAAGAGATCCAGCGGTATGACCACGACGCCACCAAGCCCGCCGGAAGCCCCTTCTTCGACGGACGCCTGAAATGCCAGCAGGTCCCGAGCTTCTCCTATTCCTATATCGCGTGGAACGCCGATCGCCCGCTCTTCGCCGACAAGCGCGTGCGGCAAGCCATGACCTCCGCTCTCAACCGGAAGCAGATCATCGAGAGCGTGTTCGTCGGGCTCGGGGAGCTCGCGACCGGCCCCTATCCGCCCGGTTCCCCGTATGACGACCCGAGCGTGCAGGCCATTCCGTTCGACCTCACCGCAGCCAAGAGGTTGCTGGCGGACGCCGGCTGGGTCGACACGGATGGAGACGGGATTGTCGACAAGCAACTGCGGCCCGGCGACAAGAAGCGAACCCCGTTCGAATTCACGCTGCTCCTTTACTCCGGCAGCAAGGAATGGGGCGCGCTCGCGAACATCTTCAAGGAGGATCTCCTGAGGATTGGCGTGAAGATGGACATCGACTCCGCCGAATGGAGCCTCATGCAGAAGCGCATGGACGAAAAGAGCTTCGACGCTTACGCGGCGGCGTGGACCACATCGTGGGACGTGGATCTTTACCAGGTCTGGCACTCGTCACAGGCCGATATCCCGAAGGGGTCCAACCGGATCGGGTTCCGGAACAAGGACGCCGACCGCATCATCGAGCAAGTGCGCGTCACGTTCGACGAAGACGAGCGCACCAAGCTATTTCGCGCCTTTCATCGAATCGTGCACGACGAGCAGCCCTACACCTTCGTGATGGATCGACGGGAGGTCGTGTGCGTTTGGAACGACGTCCAGAACGTGACTTTCGCGAAGGTACGACCCGTCATCAACACGTTGCCCTGGTCGGTCGCGGAAGGTGCGCTCTAGAGCGCCCCGGGGAGATTCGCCTCGATGAACGCCTACGTCATCCGGCGACTCCTGCTCATGATCCCGACGTTCTTCGGGATCTCGCTGGTCATCTTCGGTGTCCTCAACCTTGCACCAGGGCGTCCTGGCGCGCAGCAGTCAACCGACCTCGCCAAGAGTGCGAAGAACGAACAGACAGAAGAGTCCTACCGGATCTTTCGCGAGCAGTTCAATCTCGACCGTCCCGTCTTCTTCAATACGCGCTTCGCGCTCGGCACGGAAGAGGTGCGCAAGAACGTCGAGATCACCGCCGGGGTTGGCAAGGCGGCAGCCGCCGAAAGGATCCACGCAGAAGAAGAGTTGGAAGACTGGGGCCAGTACGCCGTACCGCACCTGGTCGCCGTCATGAACGATGCGGACCGCACACATGACACCAGGGTGCGAGACGCCGCCGTTTATTTCCTGAGACTCGCCTCGCTGCGACCTCTGGTCGAGCCGTTCGGTAGATCGCCGAGCCAGCAAGTGCGTTCGGAGAACCGTGAAATCGATGCCGAAAATGGCCGCCTCCGCCGACTTCGCTACGCCCTGGACGCACCCGAGTCCGAGAAGCAAGTCGTCGTTCGGGGCTTCCGTGGTTGGTACGCGGAGCACGCCTCCCGCTTTCGCTACTCGTTCGGAGACAAGGTCCGGATTCTGCTCGTCGATACGCGCTTTGCAAAGTACTGGCGGAACCTGGTCCACCTGGATTTCGGCGTGTCGCTCGTGACCCGCGAACCGGTCCTCGCAACGCTCATCTCCAAGCTCAAGTACTCGCTGACACTGTCCGTCGGGTCTCTCGTCCTCTCGTACGTCATCGCAATCCCACTCGGGATCTTCTCGGCGGTGAACAAGGACTCGAAGGCCGACCGAGCACTGACGCTCGTGCTCTTCATGCTCTATTCACTGCCGAGCTTCTTCGTCGCGACGCTCCTTCTGTACTTCCTGTCCGAGGGCTCCGATTTTGCCTGGTCTGCGGCTATTCCCGACGGGGGGCTGGCAGAGTCCAACCCACGACGATCTCACCACGATCGGGGCGCTGCGCGACCTTGCGTGGCACCTCGTTCTCCCGATGTTCTGCCTCACCTACGGATCGCTGGCGGCGCTGAGCCGGTACATGCGCACGGGACTCCTCGACGTCATTCGCGCCGATTACATTCGCACGGCGCGAGCGAAGGGGCTTCCCGAACGCACGGTCATCGGCAAGCACGCGCTCCGGAACGGTCTCTTGCCGATCTTGACGTTGCTTGCGAGCCTCCTACCGGCGATCCTCGGAGGGTCGGTCATCATCGAATACATATTCGGCATTCCCGGAATGGGGCTCTGGGTCGTCGACGCGATTTACCAGCGCGACTACAACGTCATCCTCGTCGTCGAGTTGTTCTCGACGATCCTCGTGCTCGTGGGTATCCTGCTGACGGATCTCTCGTACGCTCTCGTCGACCCGAGGATTCGCTACGAATGACGGCAGGGCACGACGACGACGGAGCCGCGCGGCTCTCTTACTCCGCGCTCGTGTTCGCCGAACTCCGGAGGAACCGGGTGGCAATGGCGGGGCTCTGGTGCATCCTCGTATTGTTCGTGCTGGCCGTGTGCGCGCCGCTCGTATCGCTGAACCAGCCGCTGCTGTGGAACACCGGCGGCGTGTGGACCGCGCCGCTCCTGCCTGCCCTCTTCAATCGCCTGCTGTTCGAAAACTCCATCGATATCCTCTTCAATCTGCTGCTGGTGACCGCGCCGATTTACGTTTTGGTCTATGTCCTCCTCGCGAAGCGGACACCGACGAAGCGCGTTCGACTCCTGCTGTCGATTGCCGCGGTCCACACTCTCCTCTTTGCGTCCGTCGCGCCCGAGCGAATCGGTCCCTGGTCGAACCCGCTTCATCGCTCGACGTCGGTCGTGAACTACCGAGAGGAGTTCGAGCAACTGAAGGCCCAGGGGCGCTCCGTCACCGCGCTGTTCCCGCTGCACCGTTACGGATATCGCGAGACCAATCCGTTGGAGAGCGTCGAGCCGCCGAACCGCAGGCACTGGCTCGGAACCGACACCGAGGGCCGTGACGTCCTGGCGCGCATGATCTACGGCACCCGCATCTCGTTGACCATCGGCGTCGTGGCTGTCGCCATTTACGTCGTCATCGGCGTCGTACTCGGCGCGCTCGCGGGATATTTCGGCGGCTTCATCGACAGCCTCATCAGTCGGTTCATCGAGGTGATGATCTGCTTTCCGAGCTTCTTCTTGATCCTCACCCTGGCGGCGCTGATAGAAAAGCGAAGCATCTTCCACGTCATGATCATCATAGGCATGACGAGCTGGACCGGCGTTGCGCGCCTCATCCGTGCCGAGTTCCTGAAGCACCGGGGACTCGAGTATGCGCAGGCGGCACTTGCTCTCGGCATCCCCAAGCGGCGAATCATCTTCGGTCACATATTGCCCAACGCGATTGCTCCGGTTCTCGTCAGTGCGACGTTCGGGATCGCTTCGGCGATCTTGGTCGAATCCAGTCTGGCGTTCCTCGGAATCGGCGACGTGACGGTTGCGAGCTGGGGAGAGACGCTGAACGCCGGGCGCCTCGAGGGAAAACTCTGGCTCATTCTCGCGCCGGGGTTCGCGATCTTCTTCGTCGTCACCGTATTCAACCTCGTCGGCGAGGGTCTCCGTGACGCGCTCGACCCGAAGCAGAGACGCTGAATGTCGTCGGCCGACGTTCCCCTCCTCCGGATCGACGACCTCGCCGTCCATTTTCGAACGGACGCCGGTGAAGTGCACGCACTCGATGGCGTGTCGTACGACATCCGTCGCGGCGAGACGCTCGCGGTCGTCGGAGAATCGGGGTGCGGCAAGTCCGTCACCGCACTCGCGATCCTCCGACTCATTCCGTCTCCGCCGGGACGCGTCGTGCGCGGCGTCATCGAATTCGAAGGCGAGCACCTGGAACGGGTCACCGAAGCGCGGTTGCGAGCAATCCGCGGCAATGAAATCGCAATGATCTTCCAGGAGCCGATGACGAGCTTGAACCCCGTGTTCACCGTCGGCGACCAGATCGGCGAGGTGCTTGGTGATTCACGCGCGACTATCGCAGGAGGCGGCGCGCGCAGAATGCATCCGGCTGCTGCGCGTAGTCGGGATTTCGTCGCCCGAGCTACGCGTGGACGAATATCCGCATCAGCTGTCGGGCGGAATGCGGCAGCGCGTGATGATAGCCATGGCTCTCGCCTGCAGGCCGAAGCTCCTGATCGCGGACGAGCCCACGACGGCTCTGGACGTCACCGTGCAGGCCCAGATTCTCGATTTGCTGAGACGAATTCAAGGCGAGCTCGGGATGAGCCTCATGCTGATCACGCACGACCTCGGAGTCGTCGCGGAAACGGCGCATCGAGTCGTCGTGATGTACGCCGGCCTCGTCGCGGAGCGTGCGACGGCGTCGGCATTGTTCACACGCCCCCGCCATCCGTACACGGCGGGGTTGTTTCGCTCGTTACCTCGTCTATCGGGTGGCGATGAAGAGCTGCGGCCCATCGACGGCGCGGTGCCGGATGCGCTTCATTTCCCCGACGGGTGTCGTTTCCATCCGCGCTGTCCGTATGTGATGAACGCATGTCGGAAGTGCACGCCGCCGCTCGTCAATCGAGCGGCGAGCGGCGAGGAAGAACACTGGTCCGCCTGCTTTTACGTCGACGAGCACCCGGAGGCTAACCTGCTCCGGTTCCGCGTTTCGGCCGAGGATGACCCGTGACGGAGTCCGCTGCTCCGCGTCGAGAGGCTCACGAAGCATTTTCCGGTGACTCGCGGCATCCTCGGTCGAGTCGTGGGACAGGTGCAAGCCGTCGACGATGTATCTTTCGACATTGCACCAGGCGAAACGCTGGGACTGGTAGGCGAATCTGGGTGCGGCAAGACGACGGTCGGGCGCTCCGTACTCCAGCTCGTTCGCCCGACGTCCGGCCGCGTGCTCTTCGAAGGAAGGGACGTATCACGACTTTCCCCCAAGGAACTGCGCGGCCTCCGGCGAGAGCTCCAGGTCATCTTTCAAGACCCATTCAGCTCACTGAACCCACGGATGCGCGTGGTGGACCTGATCGGCGAAGCACTGGAGATCCACGGCACCTGGCAAGGGGCCAGGAGATGGAACGGCGCGTCCAGGAGCTCCTCCGGCGTGTTGGGCTTTCGCCCGGCTGGCTCAACCGATACCCGCATGAGTTTTCCGGCGGCCAGCGACAGCGAATCGGCGTGGCGCGCGCGATCGCCCTCGCAGCCGAAGCTCATCGTCTGCGACGAGGCGGTGTCCGCTCTCGACGTTTCGATCCAGGCACAGGTCATCAATCTGCTCATCGAGCTGCGGCGCGAGATGAACCTTTCGTACCTGTTCATCGCGCACGATCTCTCGGTCGTCCGGCATGTATCGCACCGCGTCGCCGTGATGTATCTCGGGCAGCTGGTCGAGCTCGCGCCGGCAAAACGTCTCTTCGACGCGCCCGCGCATCCGTACACCCGCGCGTTGCTCTCGGCGATCCCGTTCCCATCCCGGGACGAGAACGGCGCCGGATCGTGCTCCAGGGGGATGTGCCAACGCCGCTCGATCCTCCGCACGGGTGTCGCTTCCACACGCGGTGTCCGGCGGTGCGCGATCAATGCCGCGCCGAAGAGCCGCGGACCGTGCAGGTCGAGCCAGGACATGGGGTGAAGTGCATCCACGCGGACGGGCTCGCCGGGGCATCCGATTGGTTCGACCAGATGAGTGGACGGATCGATCGAGCCACTGCCGACAACGGCATTGAACGAGCGATTTGTTCGACGCCGGCCGACGAGCCCGTCCAGGGCAGAATGGAGGTCGATTCCCTCGAAAGGCCGGACGAGTCGGCGGGGCCCGACGAGGAGGACGCGCCCCTGGATCTCAGGGGGCTCGGGTTCCTGTTACTCGGGATTGGAGCCCTGGCGACGCTTTATGGATGGGCGCTCGGAACCCTGCTCGCCGCGGGCGGCTATTTCGCGCTCGTACGACCGCGTCTGGTTCTCCGTGCCCGGACCGACGTCGCACTTGCGGTGGCGTTCGTGGGATGCCTGGCGATCGGCAATGTCGAAGCACGGGCAAGAAAGCGGTCGCTGGCCGAGTGGCAGTTTGCACGGCTATCGGCTGAAATCGCCGCACGAAGACGGCTCACTGGCGAACTTCCATCGGAACTCGGGGAGCTCGGATGGCGGCTCTATCCAATTTTCGAAGGCGGCAGACCGGTCGATCCGTGGGGTCGACCTTGGCGCTATCGAAGCCACGCGGCGACGGGGAGCGACGGGCGGTCGTTCGACCTCGGCAGCACGGGCCCCGACGGCGTGCCAAGCGGCGATGACGTTGGGCGTGTTCCCCGCTGACCTCCCCGGCTATCATGCCGTGATGCATCGCCTCGTCCCAGTGGTGATCCTCGCGCTTTCGTCGGGGTGCAGCAGTTCCCCTCATGGTCGACAGAGCGGCGATGCAGGCCCGAGCGTTGCTACCGAAGGGGACGCTTCTTCGCTCGGCACCGCCGGAACGCCAGGCACCGACTCGGGGAGATTACCGTGTCCATTCTCCAATTTTAGCAGCGCACCGCTGCCGTGCTTGCAGGACTGGGCCCACACGTCATCGACCAATCCCCGCGGATGCAGCCTGCGGATTGGAGCATACCGCGCGAACTGCGCCCCCTACGACACGCTAATTTCCAATGATCCGAGCTCCGAGAGTTGGTGCTTCTACTCGCGCACGACCGGCGATCTCATCGGCTGGAAGACCACGGTCGGCTCATCCCTGACTTGCGGCTCCTTCGATTTCGATTTCGCGTTGCCAGATACGACCTCGTGCACCCCTGCGAGCGGCGTTGCGTGCTCGGACGGCGGCTCGTAGCACTGCGATTAGAGACTCGAGCTTCGCCGGGGGCCAAAGACTACAAGAGCAATCCTGGCCCCAAGGTCGCCCAGGGCGACCCCGCGAACGCTAGCTGGCGACGTCGATGCCGAGGTACGGAACCCATTCGGCCGGAGCGCCGTATTCCGCAGCGAGCGTCTTCCCGAGTGGCAGGGCCTTGGGGTGGTAGGGCTCGCGTCGGGGAAACATCCCCGCTTGATCGCACGTACGATGGCCCTTGCGCGCATTGCACGGTCGGCACGCCGTCACGATGTTGGTGAACGTTTTCCGTCCGCCGCGCGAGCGCGGTATGACGTGGTCGAAAGTGAGATCCTTTTCAGCCAGGGTCCGGTCACAGTACTGGCAGGTGAAGCGATCACGCAGGTACACGTTGGTGCGCGAGAACTTGACGCCAAGCGCACGAGTCGGAACAACGCGCCTCTGGCGCACCACCGCCGGAAGCTTCCACGTGATCGACGGCGAACGGATCTCCTCGTCGTACTCGGCCAGCACGTCGACATTGTCCAGGTACACGAGCTTGATGGCGTCCTGCCAACCGAGGACGCGCATGGGCAAATACCAGGCAGAGAGTAGGAGCGTCCTCTTCATACGGCGCTTAGCCTTGGCTCACCCGCTCATTCAGTCAAGAAGGTAAAGTGACCCCTGGATCCCCGGCATCATCGTCGTTCGGGGGTCCCACGTCTAGCCCTCATGGACAGAACGCTCCTCGGGATCGTGGTCGCATTCAGCGCGGCACTCGGGCTCGTTGGACTGACCTTTTCGCGTTCGTCGGAGGGACGTGCGGATTTTCGGTTCGTGAACGGGACCGAGCCCAAAACCCTCGATCCTCAGCTCATTACCGGGCAACCCGAGGCGCGAATCGCGCAGGAAATTTTCGAAGGCCTCACACGGCTCGATGCGAAAACGCTGCGCCCAGTGCAAGGGGTAGCCACATCCTGGGACGTATCCACGGACGGTCTTCGTTTTACCTTTCACCTGAGGCCCGACGCGCGCTGGACGGATGGCCGCACCGTGACCGCAGCGGACTTCGTCTACGCCTGGAAGCGCCTCCTCGACCCGACGACGGCGGCGGAATACGCATATATATTGTTTCCGATCCGCTACGCGGAAGCCTTGAACACGGCCGACGGCTATGCAGATGCCCTGTCGGGCCCGGTCATGAGCGCGCTCGGGCAACTGAAGCGCGAACACGCGAACGGGCTGAGCGGTCGAGAGTGGCAGGTCTTCGTGTCGAAGAATCACCTGAACGAGCCGCTTCGGAACGAACACGACCCGCGGTTGGATGAACTTCTGTCACGACGAACTCGCCCGGTCACTGCGGTGGATCTCGAGTGGCTTCGAGGAATCGTCGGCGCCGTCGCCGTGCGACAGCGTGCTGCGGCCGCCGATGCTCGCGTGCACTTCGGGAAGGACGGTGGGGTGTTCGCCCCCGATGCGAGGACGCTGGTGGTCGAACTGCGCGCAGCGACGCCATACTTCCTGCAACTCACGTCGTTCTTCTCCACCCTGCCCGTGCCGAGCTGGGTCGTCGAAGCTAGGGGACGACGCGACGATTGGTTCCTGCCGGAGCACATCGTCACGAACGGTCCATTCCGCCTGTCGAGATGGCTCTTGAACGATCACATACGGCTCGTCCGGAACGACTCTTATTGGGGACGCGCGGAGGTCAAGCTCCGGAGTATCGACGCCCTCGCGACGGAGAGCGACACGACCGCACTGAATCTCTATCTGACGCACGAAGTGGACTGGCTGCCGTCATCCTACCCACTCGATCTGGTGGACGAGCTTCGGCGGCGCCCCGACTTCTATGCAAACCCTGGGCTCATGGTTTACTTCTACCGATTCAACACCACAGCCCCGCCCTTCGACGATCGCCGGGTGCGTGAAGCGTTGAACCTCGCGGTGGACAGAAAGCTCATCGTGGAGCAGGTGCTCGGCCTCGGGCAGATCCCGGCTGAGACGTTCGTCCCGCCCGGAATGCCCGGTTATGTCGCGCCCGATAGCGACATCCGGTTCGACCTGGCTCGCGCGAGAAAGCTGTTGTCCGACGCCGGATATCCCGACGGCATCGGCTTCCCCGAAGTCGGGATCCTGTACAACACGAGTCAGAGCCACAAGAAGGTCGCTGAAGTCATCGCGGATCAACTACGACGAAATCTCGGGATCCGGGTCAACGCCTACAATCAGGAGTGGCAATCGTTTCTCGACACGGTTCGGACTCGCGATTACGCGATCGCGAGGGGCGGCTGGATCGGCGACTATGCAGATCCGAACACGTTCCTCGACATGTGGGTCACGAACGGCGGCAACAACGAGACCGGCTTCAGCTCCCCGCTGTACGATTCCCTGATCGCGGCGGCCGCCGACGTGGGCGCTTTCGCGAGCGCTCCCGACGCGCTCCTGACACGCATGAAGCGTCCGGACGACGTCCGCGCGGCGTTGCACGACGCCGGTGAAGCGACGAGCGGCTCGCAAAAGCGTGACGCGCTGGCACACGTGCGCATGCTGCTGTTCCGCGAAGCAGAATCGATTCTCGTCCAGGACGAGTTCCCCATCTTGCCCCTCTACTTTTACGTCGCGAGTGGGCTGGTATCGCCGAAAGTTCGGGGCTTTTACTCCACGCTCCTGTTCGAGGACGGGAAAAGCGCGCCCAATCTCCAGGACCTCCACCCGCTGCGCGACGTCGCGATCGCCGGAGGAGCGGCAGGGAATCCATGACCGGAGCGCGCATCGCCATCGCGGGGACCGGGAGCGCCTTTGCGCTGCTGGTCGCTTGCGCTGCCCTGGGCCCTTCCCAGGGGCTCGCGCTGGCGGCGGGCATCGGGGCCGTCTCGTCGACCGCATGGCTCGGCCCACGCTCGGCGCGCGTCGTCGGCGGCATCTGCGGCGCCCTGGTGATCTTTGCACTCGGGCGCGCGGCGTTCGGCTCCGTGATCGGAGCCGTGCTCTCGCTCACCCTCGGCGCGGTGGCATGGCAGAAACTCCCCGTGCGTGTCCTCCGGCGGATCGCGTTTCTCCTTCCCTCGCTGGTGCTCCTCGTATTCACCACGACGCTGCTGATGTACCGGGCCCCCGGCAGCCCATTTTCCGCAGGAGCGGGTCGCGAGCCCGCAGGTGGAAGCCGCGCTCCGTGCACACTATGGCGTTCCGAAGAATGCGAACGAGTTCTTCGCGATCTACATGCGGCGGCTGATCGTCGACGGTACGCTGGGACCGAGCCTCAAGGTTCAAGGACGCAGCGTCGAGCAGCTGCTTCTGCCTGCGTTGCCGATCAGCATCACGCTAGGATTGCTCGCGCTCGTCATCGCCACGGCGTCGGGCCTCACGCTCGGTGTCATCGCGGGGCTTCGCCCAAACTCGGCCATCGACCACGGCAGCATGGCACTTTCGATGCTGGGCATTTCATTGCCGAATTTCGTGATCGGCGCTGCGCTGATGATCGTGTTCGCCCTCGAACTCGGATGGCTGCCCGTCGCTGGTTGGGGGGACTACCGGCATCTCGTCATGCCCGCGATTACCTTAGCATTGCCGTACTCGGCGTACATCGCGCGTCTGGCGCGCAGCGGAACCATGGAGGTGATGCAGCAGGACTTCATCCGGACCGCGCGCGCCAAGGGTGTAGGCGAGCGCGACGTCGTCCTGAGGCACGCGCTGCGTGGCGCAATTCTCCCGGTCGTGTCCTTTCTCGGCCCGGCCGCTGCCGGGATCCTGACGGGCTCCTTCGTCGTGGAGACTCTCTTCGGGATTCCGGGAGTCGGACAGTGGTTCGTGAAGGGGGCCATCAATCGCGACTACTCCGTGGTCCTGGGCACGGCGATTCTCTATGCGAGCCTCGTTACCGGATTCAACTTGGCGGTCGATCTTGCGTACGCGTGGCTCGATCCTCGCGTGAGAGGCCAACTGTGAGCCCCGGGCGCAGCCCGTGGGAGGGGGCGCGCGCTCGCCTGTTCAGGAACAGGCTTGCATTCTCGGGCGCGCTGGCCGTCACGGTCATCGCTGTCGCGTGCTTCACGCTCCCGCGACTCATGGGGCTCGACCCGAACACGACGCATCCGGCGGCGAAACACCTCCCGCCCTCCGCTGTGCACGTGCTCGGGACGGACTCGCTCGGGCGCGACTACCTCGCCCGCGTGCTCATGGGCGGCCAGACGTCGCTCCTCATAGGGTTCACCGCGGCGGTCGCCTCGGGGTTCATCGGGGTCCTGTACGGTTCTGTATCTGGCTACTACGGTGGTCGGATAGACGACATCATGATGCGCATCGTGGATTTCCTCTACGGCATCCCGTACATGTTCCTCGTCATCTTGATCATGCTCCTGTTCTCGGAGACGGCGCGAGGCAATCCGATTCCCGTCTTCCTCGCCCTCGGGCTCGTCGAGTGGCTGACGATGGCGCGCGTGGTGCGCGGGCAGGTGCTCACCCTCCGAGATCGGGAGTTCGTGCTCGCGTCGCGACTCCTGGGCGCGAGCGACGGACGCGTGATCGTGCGTCACCTCTTCCCCAACATCGCTGGCGTCGTGATCGTCTACGGGACCCTGACGATCCCGTCGGTCATCATTCTCGAATCATTTCTGTCGTTTCTCGGGCTCGGCTTGAAGCTGTCGTGGGGACAGCTCGTCGCCGAGGCAGTCGGGGTCGTGAACCCGATAAGATCGTACTGGTGGCTGCTCGTCTTTCCGAGCGCCCTCCTCGCGACGACTCTGTTCAGTCTGAACTTCCTGGGAGACGGCCTGCGGGACGCCGTGGATCCGAAGGCGCGCAGATGACCGGTCCCGGAACGCGCCCGCTGCTCGACGTTCAGAATCTCCACACGGAGTTCGAAAGCGATGGGGGGGCCGTCCGTGCGGTCGACGGACTCTCGTTCTCGCTTGCGAGGGGAGGAGATCCTGGGCATCGTCGGCGAATCCGGCTGCGGGAAGAGCGCCGCGAGCCTCTCGCTTTTGCGGCTCCTGTCGCCAGGAGGGCGGATCCGGGGCGGTCGCGTGCTCTTCGACGGAGTCGACCTGACGACGCTCTCGGACGAAGAAATGCGGCGCGTCCGCGGCCGTCGCATCGCGATGATCTTTCAGGATCCGATGACGTCCCTGAACCCGTACATGCGCGTCGAAGAACAGCTGGCGGAGGGCCCCATTCTCCACCTCGGTCTCTCCAGAAAGGCGGCGGTCGCTCGAGCCGTCGCACTCCTCGATCGGGTCGGGATTCCGGACGCACGCGCGCGCGCGCGCGGATACCCGCACGAGCTTTCGGGCGGAATGCGCCAGAGGGTGATGATCGCGATGGCGCTCCTGTGCGATCCGGAGCTTCTGATCGCCGATGAACCGACCACGGCGCTCGACGTGACGATCCAGGCGGAGATTCTGGACTTGCTCCGGGAACTCGCCCGCGAGCGGGGACTGGCGGTCATCCTGATCACCCACGACCTCGGAGTCGTCTGGGGGCTCGCCGACCACTTGCTCGTCATGTATGCAGGTCGCGTCGTCGAATACGGACCAGCGGCACGTGTCCTCGAGCGCCCGCTACATCCGTACACGCTCGCGCTCCTGTCGAGCATCCCGAGGGTCGACCGGGCGGGAGGAGGCCGGCTCGAGAGCATCTCCGGAATGCCGCCGCGACTGGGTGCACGCCCGCTCGAGGAGTGCGCCTTCGCACCGCGTTGCCGATTCGTCCGTGACGCCTGTCGAGCCAAAGAACCCGACCTGATCCCGTCTGGGCTGCACCGCGCGCGACGCTGCATCCTCCCTGAAGAGGAGTTGCCATGAGCGATGCTCTCCTTCTGGAACTGGCCGATGTCTCCGTTCTTTACGCTGCGGAACCCCATCCCATACGAGCAGTAGACCGCGTGAGCTTGCGGGTCGCGCCGGGAGAGACACTCGCTCTGGTCGGCGAATCGGGTTGCGGCAAATCCACCGTGGCCCGAGCGGTGATGGGTCTCGTCCGTCCGACGTCGGGGTCCATTCGTTACCGAGGCCACCCCTTGTCGCCACTCGGCGATCGGGCGAGGCGAAGGTTCCTGACGAAGATTCAGATGATCTTCCAGGATCCGGATGCGAGTCTGAATCCGCGATTCACGATCGGGAGCTCGATTGCAGAGCCCATCGAAATCAACGGCCCCCGTCTTGCGCGTGCGGAGATGAGTGACCGAATCTCGTCGTTGATGAACAGCGTCGGCCTGCATCCGGAGCTCGGCAGTCGCTATCCGCACGAGCTGTCCGGAGGCCAGCGGCAGCGGGTATGCATCGCGCGGGCACTCGCCGTGAGACCGGAACTGCTGGTCTGCGACGAAGCCGTGTCGGCGCTCGACGTGTCGGTCCAGGCGCAGATCTTGAACCTTCTGGTGGAGCTGCGCGAGACGTTTGGGCTCTCGTACCTTTTCATCACCCACGATCTGAGGGTCGTCCGGCATCTGTCCAATCGAGTGGCCGTTATGTATCTCGGGCAGCTCGTCGAAGTGGGCTCGACGGAAGGCGTCTTCGAGCGCCCTGCTCACCCCTACACGCGGGGACTGCTCTCCGCCGTGCCGTCCCTCCGGGCGAGGCCCGGGGCGAGAGCCTCGCTGCGCGTCCGCGGAGACGTCCCTTCGCCGGCAGATCCGCCGACGGGGTGCCATTTTCACACTCGCTGCCCGCACGCCTTCGACCGCTGCTTTCGGGAGGAGCCACACTTCTACCAGCTGGGAGGCGGAGCCTCGAGCCGCTGCTTCTTGAACGAGACGGCAGATCGCAACCCGATCCCTGGACGGTGACCCGCTTGACAGGCTAAATTCTCTGATTTCAATGGCCCTTGCTCGGACCAAGCCCCACAAGCTCGTCGGGCGTTATCAGCTCGCGCACGAGCTCGCGACGAGCTACCTGGGTCCGCTGTGGGCGGCTCGCGTCGACGGCTCGGACGTCGCCGGACAGCTCGCGATGCTGCGGCTCGTATCATTGGCGCGGCTCGACGCGGACACTCGCGTGAGACTCCTGGAGGCGGCATGGCAGGCCATGGAGGTCCGCGATGCACACGTTTGCTCCGTCACGGACGTCGTGGCAAGCGACGGTGAGCTGAGCATCGTCTCGGATTACACGGAAGGGGTTCCCCTCCGCACGCTGCAGGGTCTCTCCAGCTTGCGGCGCAAGCCACTCGCGGTCGGAGTAGCGCTCCGCATCATCGCCGATTTACTCGTAGGCGTGGAAGCGTTGCACCGGGCGACGGTCGAACTGGGGGATGAAGCCGTTCCGCTGTACGGTGGCCTGTCGCCCGACAGTATCCTCATCGGGACCGACGGACGAACGACCGTCCTGGATGTCGCCGTCGGCAGCGTCGCGAGCACGGTCGAATCGCTCGGCGGCAATCCCGAGCGCGTCGCCTATGCCGCACCGGAGCAGCTGAGTGAGCCGCCTCACGCGGACGCTCGTACGGACGTCTTCACGATCGGCGTGCTCGCGTGGGAGCTGTTGTCGGGGCGACGGCTTTTCGTCGGCGCGGACAAGGCCATCGTCCAGAAGGTTCTCGCGGCGAAAATCCCGCGCATCGACGAGCTACGACGCAAGGGTGATCCCGAGATCGCGAGCGAACTCTCCGCGATCGTCACCCGTGCGCTCGATCGGGACCCTACCCGACGTTTTCAGTCCGCGACCGAGCTCTCCCACGCAATCGACGCAACTGGCATCGTCGCGTCGGATCCGTCCGAGGTAACCGCATACCTCGCCCTGGTCGCCGAGGGCGCGCTTTCACGCACTCGCGATGCGCTGAAAGATCCTGCGACGACCGCGGGGCCCGGAGGCTCGTTGAGCAAGATCCCGCCCGGGCGAGCCCGTGTGGGCGGCTCGATTGCCCCCGACAAGCCCGGACCGAAACCCAAGCTCAGTACCGTCCCGCCGCTCCGCAAACCCGTCGCGACCACGCCCGCGCGTTCCCACCAGCCGACGATGATCGGCATCCCACCTCCCGCCCGGCTGGAGACCGAGGCAGCCGCCCGCGCCGTCGCAGCGCTCGCGCAACAGGGGTCTGCGCCACCTCCTGCGCTCCCGGAAATCGAGCCGACCCCTCCGGAGTCCGTCCTCGCCGCAAAGCCCGAAGCCGCCGAATCCGAACCGACGCACCGGGGGCCGCCCAAACCGACCCACGGTGCTGAGCCGATAGGGTCCGCTCCGACCACGGTCGCCCCGGAACCCGAGCCTCGCGCCTACGATCGCTTCGAGTCCATTCCGCCCGTTCCGCACACCTTTGGCGAGACACCGCCGCCCCCGGCGCCTCTGCCCGACGACAGCATCGACGAACCGACCGGGCAGTACACGGCTCATGACCTCCTGAAGCAAGTAGAGGAACTTGCGCGCCGAAGCGATCGCGCGGATCGGCCACCGACGGACTTCCCCGAACCCCGAACGGATCCCAGGGATGACGATCTGGTCGGTCGCCCTACGGGACGATTTTCGTCGGAGCCGCGTGCTCCCGCGTTCGGTCGCATCGAAGAGGACGCCTGGCTGGACGACCCCGTGCCGATCGATGCCGCCAGAGCCATGTCACCGACAGAACCGGAGCTTCCGGCAACGGTCATTCCCGCGCGAGAGCCGCTTGCGGAGACCTTCCCGGACTCCCTGGTATCGCCGATCGAGTCGCGAGCACCGCAGCCCGAACCATCGCTTCCAAAGGTACCGGAGAAGAGAAGCTTCTCGAAAAGGCCTCCCTCGAGCGGGGGAGGCGGGTTCATTCCGTCACAGATCCCACCTCCGTTGATGCACGACCCCCGGGCGCGGCGGTCGCCGACCCGAGTGAAATCCTCGAACAAATTCCGCCAAGGGCTTGCTCTGGGGATTCTCGGGAGCCTCGGGCTCATGGTTGTCAGCGCGATGCTTGGCATGGTCGCGCTCCGCGGCCGCGGAGTGCCGGCGGTGACGTCGGCGTCGCTCGCCGTACCGTCGGCGATGGCCGCAGCCGCGATTGCGGCGCCGCCCGCGGCGGAACCCGCCGCGTCCGTCGCGGAACCAGCGCCGAGCACGACGGTCGCCCCTCCGCCGAGCGCGCCTCCGCAGGGTGCTTCGGTGCCTGCCGGTGAGCCACCGCCACGGCCTGCCATGGTCGCAGCCGCGCCCAAGGCGCCGATCGCCGCACGGACCCAGCGCGCCTCGCACGGAGGGAGTGCCCCGCGCGCGGGCGGGAAAAAGAAGCACGCACGCTTCGTGCCCGACGACATCTGACATGCCGGAGAACCATTGATGCGAACACTCGTCCCGCGATCGGACATTGCGATCGCGCTGATCGCGTTTACGTGCTCGCTCGCGGCGCCAACGCTGGCGGGAGAGACGTCCGACGAGCGCTCCAGCGCCGCGCAGGAATCGAGCGCGAGCGACAAGTATCGTGCTGGAACCGAGGCATTCGAGGCGCAAAAGTATTCCGAAGCGCTCGCACTATTTCGCGCATCTTACGCGGTCGTAGCGAGCCCGAACTCGCATCTGATGATTGCGCGCACGCTCTCGAAGATGAACGAAACGGCCGAGGCATTCGCCGAATTCGAGGCGACTGTCACCGAAGCGGCCGCGGCCGCGCAGAAGAACGAAAGGTACAAGCGCACGGCGGACGCGGCGCGCGTCGAAGGCGCCGAACTGCGCAAGAAGCTCGGCATCGTCGAGGTCGAAATGAAGGCCGTCATCACCGCAGGTGGGCGTCCACTCCCGAACGCATTGGGAGGAACGATCGTCGTCGTGCCCGGGAAGACGGACGTCGTGCTCAGGCTGCCGGGTGGGCAAGAGGTACACAGTGAAGTCGACGTGCAGGCGGGCCAGACGGTGAAGGTGGACGTCGCGCCCCCCTCACCCGCGCCCGTCGTCGCCGCGGCGCCGGGCACCGCACCCTGTCCACTGGCGGCCCCGGCGCCGGAACCGAGCGGCATCGATCAGCGTGTGCTCGCGACCGTCGTTGGAGGCGTAGGCGTCGCCGGGTTCGCGACGTTCACCGTGTTTGGATTACTCGAGCAGAAGAAGTACTCCGACCTTCGGAGTAGCTGCCCGAACAATGTGTGCAGCTCGTCGCAGGTGGACGATATCGGCACCGGGCGCACGGACCAGGCGCTCGCCAATGTGGGACTCGGCGTGGGCATCGTGGGCGCGATCGCGAGCGCCGCGCTGTTTCTCACCGCACCGGCGCATCACGCGACGGAGCGCGCGGACGGCGCCGTGACGGAACTCGCCGTCGGACCGCGATCCATGGTCGTCCGCGGCCGGTTCTGAGCGCTGCTCCAAACGGGGCGTCCCTCTAACTGCAGGGTAGGATGAAGAACGCCATGCATCCGCAGGCGCCTGCGCTCGTGCAGCACGCCGTTCCGAGACAAGACGCGCAGCTCGAGGCGTTGCACGAGGAACCGCCGCCACTGCCCGAGCTCCCGCCGGAGCTTGCGCCGCCACTGCCGAAGCTGCCACCACTGCCGAATGCGCCACCACTGCCGAATGCGCCACCACTGCCGAAACTGCCGCCACTGCCGAACGCGCCACCTGCGCCCAGATCTCCGCCGTTGCCGAAGTCGCCACCCGTGCCCTGCGACTGGTCGCCGCCATTTCCAAAGCTGCCTCCGGGCCCGCCGGAACCGCCGTTGCCGGACTGCTCACCGCCGATACCGACGCCAGCGCCGAACCCACCTTCCGGTACGTCGAGCTCTTCAACGCTGGCGCACCCTCCGAGGAGCACGATGCAGGCGAGCGGCAGCAGGTTGGAGACCTTCATGGTTCGGTAGCCGGACTAGAATGCTCCCACTCATCATGGCACACCGGAAACAATTTTTGTCTGATGCCGTCACGACCCCCACAGAAACTCGGCGGAACGGCACGGGTGCCGCAGTGCGGCGCGCCCTCCGGCGCTGGAACCGCGTGGCGATCGGCTCGAGCGACCCCTACTCTTCTCGAAATGAAGGGTTGGTTTGCGCGGATTTGTGGAGTCGCGTTGCTGCTCGCCGGGACGGGTCACGGGGAAGGAGTGGCTCCGCACGGCGGAGCGGCTCGCACCGCGCGCCCGACAACGGACGAACCCGCGCGGCTCAAGGGAAAGACCATCACGTACCGAGTGACGCCGAGCGGGCTCGTCATCGAAGTGGAAGGACTGAGACTCGAACCCAGGGTGAAGCCGCAGAGGATGGCCGGTGGCTTCGGCGTCAGGCTCCACGTCGATGTGCACGTCACCGACGAACACACACACCACCTGATGAACCCCGAACATGGCCCGCTGATGATCGCCGAGGAGATTGAGGGGGCCGGCAGGAAGAACCATGTAGGCGACGAACGGAAGGGCAACGACGAGCTGCTACTCCGCGCGGGCGAGTCCACTGCGGTCGACCGAACGGTGTCGGCCGTCATCAGATCCGGCCAAACCCTCAAGCTTCAAGTCGGGCTCTGGGGGCTCGCGCGAGACAACGAAGAGCGCAAACCGCTGAAGAAGCTCTTCGTGGTGACAATGGTCGCCGGAACGAGAACGCCGGAGCCCGTCATCACGCCGCCGGAATGAGGATTGACGTCGAAGAACGCCGAGGTCCCCCTGCTCCTCAGCGCCGCATCGCGTCGCCCACAACGCAACGAGACGGGCGTCGGCCCTGATGAGCAGTAAGCTTTCCATGGAGCGGTGCCATGACTCCGGAGAGCGTAATCCCGCCACATCTCCGACGGTTCGTCGTGAACCAAAACTACGCGGCGTACACGGAGGAAGACCAAGCCGTGTGGCGCTTCGTGGTGCTTCAGAGCCACGCGCGCCTGCTCCGCACTGCACATCCCGCCTACGCTGCCGGCTTCGAATCCGCCGGGATCTCCGTGGATCGGATCCCGCGCATCGACGAGATGGACGAACGTTTGTCCCGCTTCGGCTGGCGCGCGGTACCTGTAGATGGGTTCATCCCGCCGCGAGCGTTTCAGGCCTTTCAGGCGCGCAGCATCTTGCCCGTCGCGACCGACATTCGCTCTGCGAGGCACCTCACTTACACGCCGGCCCCCGACATCATTCACGAAGCCGCAGGCCATGCCCCGTTCCTCACGGAGCCTCATTATGCAAGTTTCGTCCGCAGAATCGGCGAAGCGGCTGAGAGTGCGTTCGCGAGCCCATCGGACCGCGTGCTCTACGAAGCGATCTTCGCGCTCTCGGAGATCAAGGAAGACCCAGCGAGTACCCCTTCGCAGGTGACGCGGGCGGAGCTTTCGATCGAACGCGCGATGCGACGGATGGGCCCGCCGAGCGAGTCGGCGAAGCTCGCGCGATTGTACTGGTGGACCGCGGAATACGGCCTGGTCGGCGCGCTCGACAATTTTCGTCTCTACGGCGCGGGCCTGCTGTCTTCGCTGGGGGAGGGGTATTCCTGCGAGGCAACGGGCGTGCGGAAGGTGCCGCTCGGTGCGGGGTGCATCGACACGGACTACGACATCACGCGCGTCCAGCCCCAGCTCTTCGTCGTGCGCGACCTCGACGCTCTGGACGAAATCCTCGACGAGGTGACGATGTCGCTCTCGTTCCGGATCGGCGGGGAGCGCGCGCTCACGGCGGCGCTCGAAAGCGACGACGTTTCGACGCTCGAGCTCGATTCGGGTGCATGTGTGACCGGCGTCGTCACTGAGATCGAGCGTCACGCCGGTAAACCTTCGCTGATCCGCCTTCGTGGTCCGTGCGCCCTCGCCGACGGCGGCCGCGTGCTGGACGCGATGCCGCGCCTGGACGGCTACGTGATCCCGCTGGGTACGCTCGACGACGGGACTCCGCTGTCCGCGCTGTCCGACGGCGCGCTTGCCCGGAGAACGGTCGGCGATGTCGTGGAGCTGCGTCTTTCTTCGGGACTGACGGTCCGCGGTCACCTGCGGGCCCGCGTGACGAACGGGCTCATTCACCTCGACGAGGTAACGATGCTTCGCCACGGCGAGGTCCTCTTTCGCAGCATCCTGCCCTATCCGCTCGCTCTCGGCGCGCACGTGATCACCGCACGCGCCAGAGTTCCGGAGGGGTACTATCCGTCTACCGGCATCTCGAGCGTCGCCGTTCCCCGGCCGCGACCGCTGAACGCGCAGGCCGGTGAACTCGCCGAACTCTACGATCGCGCTCTCGAGACGTTCCGGGAGGCCGATGGCTCGCGGATGGCCGTTCGGATCGAACGGATGGTGGACAGACTCGACGCCGCCTTTCCGGACGACTGGCTGCTTCGGTGGAACTTGCTCGAGAGCCTGGTCAAACTCGGTGCAGGCGCCCACGTAACCGGAAGGTTGGCGGCGGCTCTCGAGCAACTCGAGATTCGATTCGACCACCTGGAACCCATCGCCACGGGGTTGTCTTACATCAGATCCCTGATGACCGACGCGAAGCCCGAAAGCCGACCGACCTTCGGCGATGCGGAGGACCCAGGAGGCTCGGCGTGAAGCTTGCAACCTTGTGCGACGGGACACGCGACGGAGCGCTCGTCGTCGCAAGCCGCGACGGAACGCGATTCGCGCGCGCAGTCGACGTCGCGCACTCCTTGCAATGTGCCCTCGACGATTGGCAGCGAGCAGCCCCGGAACTCGAGCGTCTGTTCGCCGCGCTCGAGGACGGGCGGACGGACGCGGAGCCCCTGGATTTCTCCCGGCTCCTCGCACCCTTGCCGCGTGCGTACGAATGGGTGGATGGCTCCGCCTACCTGTCGCACATCAAGCTGGTAAGAAAGGCGCGTGGCGCCATGCCGCCGGCGACGCTGCTCACCGACCCGCTCGTCTACCAGGGCGGCTCGGGGATCCTCCTTGGTCCACGCTCTCCGCTCGAGCTACCCGATAAAGCGTGGGGGCTGGACTTCGAGGCCGAAGTCGCCGTCGTGCTCGGGGATACGCCGCGAGGAGTCTGCGCAGGGGACGCGGAACGTCATGTGCACCTCCTGACGCTCGCGAACGACGTCACCTATCGCGAGCTGGTGCCTTCGGAGCTGGCCAAAGGGTTCGGGTTCTTTTGCTCGAAACCAGCGACGGCGTTTGCTCCGTTCGCGGTGACCCCCGACGAACTCGACGGCGCCTGGAAGGGCGGACGGGTTCATTTGCGTCTTCGTTCGTACTTGAATGGTGCGCTCGTCGGAGATCCAGAAGCTGGTGACCCGATGCATTTTTCTTTTTTCGATCTGATCGAGCACGCGACGAAGACACGGGGCTTCACGGCCGGGACGATCCTCGGGAGCGGCACCGTCGCGAACGAAGACATCGCGCGCGGGGTGTCGTGCCTCGCTGAACTTCGCATGCGAGAAGTGCTCGAAGGCGGACGTGCGACGACTCCATTCCTGCAGCCCGGGGACCGAGTGCGGATCGAAATGCGGAACGCCGATGGCGAGAACGTCTTCGGCAGCATAGAACAAGAGGTAGTGACAGCATGAAGCTCTACTCGTATTGGCGGAGCACTTCCGCATGGCGGGTGCGCATCGTTCTCGCGTGGAAAGGCCTGGAATACGATTGCATCCCCGTGAACCTCGCACCCGACGTGGCCGGACAGAGATCAACGGAGTTCGGGGTCGTGAACCCGCTCCGTCAAGTGCCCTCACTGGAATGGCCCGAAGGCGACCGCCTCGTGCGTCTCTCGCAATCCGTCGCGATCGCCGAGTATCTCGACGAACGGCATCCCAATCCGCCGCTATTTCCCCGCGAGCCGCTTGCGCGGGCACGTGTTCGCCAGTCCGTCGAGATAGTGAACTCCGGAATTCAACCGCTGCAAAACTCGACGACGATGGCGAACCTTCGTGAGCTCACCGGCGAGCCCGAGGTGCTCGCCTGGGCGAGAACCGCTATCGGCCGCGGCCTCGCGGCGCTAGAAGCACTCTCGCGAGACGACGCCGGAGTCTTCCTCGTCGGCAACGCGCCGACGCTTGCCGACATGTACCTCGTTCCGCAGCTCTACAATGCCCGCCGGTTCGAAGTGGACCTGAACCCTTTCCCGAAGCTCCGCGACGTCGAAACTCACGCCTCCGAGCTCGAGGCGTTCCAGTCCGCGCGCCCCGAGCGACAGCCGGATGCGCCGCAATGAGTCCGCCTGTCGTTCCTCGCCTTGACCTCGGAATCCGACGACTCCTCGGTCTTCACTATTACGTTCGTGACCTCGCGCGGAGTCGTGGGTTCTACGTTGACCGGATGGGTTTCTCGGAGATCGGCGGGGGTGTTCCCGAGCTCGAGGAGAGGGGTCACCAGCGGTCGCTCGTCTTCCGCGCGGGCGAAGTCGTCGTCGCGTGCTCCGCACCGGTGGGCGAAGGTGGGCGCGCCTTCCGGTACTTGTCCAAGCACCCCGATGGCATCGGAACGCTCGCCTTCGAGGTGGACGACATCGCTCGTACGTTCGCGCTCCTCGAGGAGAGAGGCGCTACGCCCATCTCCGAGATTCAGACGCTCTCGGATGGTCGGGGGCACATCTCCACGTTCTCGATCACGACGCCGTTCGGGGACACCACATTCCGCTTCATGGAGCGACAGGGACACGAGGAGCTATTTCCGGGAATGGAGCTTCACGGCGATCCGGGAGATGACGAGAACGCGCTCGGCTTCCGCGCGATCGATCACGTCACATCGAACTTCCAGACGATGAAGCCCGCCCTCCTGTGGCTCGAACACGTCCTCGGATTCGAGCCACTGTGGGAGCTGGCATTTCACACGCGGGACGTCGCCAAGTACGAAGTCCGAGAAGGGTCGGGCCTCCGCTCGAAGGTGATGTGGGAGCCGAAGACGGGGATCAAGTTCGCCAATAACGAGCCGTATCGACCCCAGTTCCGGCGTTCGCAGATCAACGTGTTCTGCGAGGAACATCGAGGGGATGGCATACAACACGTCGCGCTTTCCACCGGCAACATCATCGAGACGGTGAAAGGTCTGAAAGCGCGCGGAGTCGAGACGATGCCGACGCCACATGCTTATTACGAGGCGCTCCCGAAGCGGCTCGACGACCTCGGCGTGGGTCACGTGGACGAAGACCTGACAACGCTCGAAGAACTCGGCATTCTCGTGGACGGCTCCGGCCCGGACGCTTATCTGCTCCAGATCTTCCTGAGGGATTCGGCTGGGCTCTATGGCAACCCCGACGCGGGCCCATTCTTCTTCGAGATCATCCAACGCAAGGGCGACCGAGGTTTCGGCGCAGGAAACTTTCGCGCCCTGTTCGAGAGTATCGAGCGGACGCAGGTCACCGGGGGAGACCGCTGATGCTGGATCGGATGGCCGTCGGGTTGCTCCCTCGAAAGCCCCATACGGCCCTCCGGAGCGAGACTGGCGCGCTCCTGTACGAGGAATGCTTCACGCGGTCAGGCTTCGACGGTCCGTACACGATCCTCTACCACGAGCATCGCCCCCATGCCGTCGTCCCCTGGCCCACGGCCCACGCCCCCATTGCCGCCAAGAGCGTGCTGAGCATGTCACGAACCGCGGAACCGGATCGTGTCTCCACGTTCGCCCGGCACCACTACCGCACCGCGGAACTCCCTGCGGTCGGCGCCGCCATGGACTCTCGAGTGCCCCTTCTCTTCAACGACGACGTGCTCGTCTCCGCGGTGAAACCGAAGCTCAGCGATCCTTCGTATTTCGTGAACGCGGAAGCCGACGAGCTCTTTTTCGTCAGGGCAGGATGCGGCACAATCCGCAGCCCGTTCGGAGACCTTGCGTTCGCGAGCGGCGATTACGTCTGCGTTCCGAAGGGCTGCCTCTACAGAATCATTCTCGAGAGCACCGAAGCGGACGCGCTGCTGGTCGAGTGCCTGGGCGGGGTCGGTCTCCCTTCGACGGTTCGCAACCCGGTCGGTCAGATACGGATGGACGCGCCCTACTCGCATCGGGACTTCCGGCGACCCGAATTCCGTGGACCCCTCGATGAAGAAATTCGAGACGTCGTTTTCAAGCACGGTGGCGCGTATCACGGCTTTCGTTGTGCGCATTCGCCGCTCGACGTCGTCGGTTGGGACGGCGCGGTGTACCCGTGGGCGTTCCCGATCCTCGCCTTCGAGCCGAAGGTGGGAGCCCTTCACCTTCCGCCGACCACGCACGGCACCTTCGCGGCTCGCGGAGCGTTGATATCGAGCTTCGTCCCGCGACCACTGGACTTTCATCCGGATGCGATCCCGTGCCCGTATCCACATACCTCGGTCGACGTGGACGAAGTCATCTATTACGTGAGCGGCGAGTTTTCTTCGCGATACGGCGTCGGCGTCGGAAGTATCACGCTCCACCCCGCCGGACTGCCGCATGGTCCCCATCCCGGTCGCTATGAGGGGAGCCTGGGCGCGCGTCGCACGGAGGAAGTGGCTGTCATGCTGGACTGCGAGCGGCGGCTCGCGCCAACCGTCCAGGCGCACAACGTCGAAGATCCGAGATACGAAGCAAGCTTCAGCTCGCCCGCAAGTCCTTGAGCAGCGCCTGCGCTTCGGCGTGGCCGGGGTTTTCGCTCACTGCCTTCGACGCCATGAGACGCGCCTTCCGCACGTCCCCCTGCGCCTGGGCGAGACGACTGAGATGGTAGTAGGCGACCGCCTTCGACTCTGCGCTCGCGCCCTCCGCGGATCCGACGGTCTTCAGCCGCATCATCGTCACTGAACGAAACGCCTTCGCGGCAGTTTCCGTGTCCCCGACCTCGAGGGCCAGGTGACCGAGCTGCATTGCAAACTCTCCGTTTCGCATGTCCAGATCGAATGCGCGCGACAGAGCTTCCAGCGCCTGGGTCAGGTTGCCCGACTCGAGATGGATATGAGAGATTTCACGGTGGACGAGCGCAAGGTCCTTCGAACGTCGACCGCGGTGCGCCGTGACGACGTTTTCGAGCGCTGCCATGGCCTCCTGAGGCTGACCCAGCGATGAATGAGCCCGAGCCAGGAGCACCGCGCCGTGGATGTTCTCCGGGCTCATGCGCCGCGCTTCGACGAGGACCGAGATTGCTTCGCTCGCATCACCTTCGCGATCGAGAAGGAGCTCCGCCGCGCGAAGGAACGCGTTCGTTCGCGTGGCGACGTCGGACTCCCTATGCCCTTCCCGGAGAAGCAAGTGGGCCAGCTCTCTCGTCGCGCCCGTCGCCTCGTACAGTTGCCGCAATCGGACGCGCAGATCCGTGTGATCCGGCAACGCCTCGTGGGCTCGTTCTAGACCTCCCCGCGCATCCGCGAGATTGCCATTGTGCTCGCACGCGTCGGCAAGGTTCATGGCAGCGGCCTCCAGCGCGTCCCCCTCCTCGATGGCCACCAGACGCCGGTACGTCGCCGCGGCCTGCTCCCAGCGGGCTTCCGCTGCAGCCAGCGACGCCAACCTACGGAGTCCGTCGCGGTGCTTGGGCTGGGCTTTCACCAGCTCCGCCAGCTGTTCCCGTGCTGCCGTGGTTTCTCCGAGACTCTCGAGGAGGTCCACGAGCCGAAGGGCGTGGCGTCCCCGGGCCTCGCCCTCGGTGCGGGCAATCGCGGACTCCAGTGCTTTCGTGAGCTCTGCGGACTTGCTACCGCTCGCCGCGTGCGCCGCTTCGATGTCGTCCAGAGCCGCGTCCTGTCGCCCGAGCGCCTCGAGAAGGCGCGCGCGTTCGAGGTGAAGATCCGCGTCTCCCTGGGTCCGGTCTATCGCCACGCCGAGAGCATCCACCGCATCCTCCAGGCGCCCGCCGTTCTCGTACGCCTCCACCGAGCGCACTAGCAATGCGAAATCCACGCTGTCCGCATCGGCGGCCCGACGCAGAACCTCCGCGGCCCGGATCCAATCGCCCCGCTCGAGACACCGCGCCACGAGCTGCTCTCGAAGTGACGCATCCATCGGGTTAGCCTTGCAAGCAACCTCGAGGGCCCTCTCGACCCCCACCGCGTCCCCCGCTTCCGTCCGCAGCTCCACCAGGCGCGACGCGAGTCCGGCCGTCTCGGCACCTTCCTCGACGGCAATGAGCCGCTCGATGGCGTCCGCCGCCTCCACTCGATCGACCGACGTGTGAGCGTCGAGCCGCACGATCGCCCGGAGTGCGTCACGGCTGGTGGCGTTCCAGTCCAGCACGTGGGAATAGACCAGCCGGGCCTCGGAGGCGTCCCCGTGTTCTTCGAGCAGCCCCCCGAGGCGCATCGACAAATCTTCCACCCTCTCCGAAGCCGCATTCGACTTCGCGAGATCTAGCTGCGCGCGCAAGAGGTCGAGCAATTCACCTGTACGTCCTCGCTCCGCGAGCAAGGACGAGAGCAGGGTCACCGCGTCCTTCATGCTTGGCTCCTCGGAGAGAATGTCGGACAGAAGCGAGATTGCCGAGTCGACGCGGTCCTTCTCGGCGAGCATGAGGGTTGCCTTTTCGAACCGAAGACGACAACGATCTGCGACGGATGCCACGTGCGGAGCGGTGGATTCGATGAGCCGAATGAGGAGCTCCCGCTCGCCGGTTCCACGGTAGAGTTCGAGGAGCGGCTCCCACGCCTCCCTGTCGGCTGCGTCGTGCTCGAGCAAGGAACGATAAAGGCGGGCCGCACGGTTCGGATCGCCGAGTTCGGACGCCGCAAGGCGAGCAACCTCCAGAATCAATTCCCGACGCCCGCTCGCGCCCGAGTGGTCGGCGGCGCTCTCGAGAAGCACCACGGCCTCGGACCGCAATCCGGCGTCGAGCAGGATTCGAGCAAGGGTTTCCTCGAGCCACGCAGCGTCGCTGTCGGCGTAGTCGCCGCGCGCAAGCGCTCCCCGCAGAATCATGGACTCGAATTCGCGCTCGGAGAACCGGCGTGCCAGCGCCACTGCCTCGCGCACGGACTCAATGGGGATCCGGAGCACTTCGGCTTGTCGGGCCATCACTTCGACAAACGCGCGTTCGCGTCCGGGTTCACGTGCGATGCGCTCGAGCAGCTTGAGCATGCCCGGGTGACCGGGCTCCGCGACGAGTGCGTCGCGCAGGAGCTGCCACGCGCGGTCCGGATCCGCACCGGCGTCCAGCGCCTTCGATAGGAGAACGACTCCCCCCTCGCGCAATTCCGGCTTCGCGAGCTGGATGCGTGAGAGCCGCAGAACGGGCTCGGCGGCGATCTCGCCACCTGCTTCGAAAGCGGCGTCGACGCGACGCTCGAGGGCTCTTGCTTCCGCATCCGAATCGCCCAGCCATTCATACACGCTCGTCATTGCCGCCCAGGCCATCGCATCCGTGACCTGATGAGCTTCGAGATCGCGATGAATCCGTCCCGCTTCGCCTTGAACACGGACGTCGATGTCCGGCATCACGTCAGGGTGCTCGGCGCGAAGGACGACCAGATCCGAGAGAGCCCGGGCAGCCACCGCGGGATCCGATGCCGCATCGAGCCGAGTCTCGATGGCACGCGCGAGTAGCGTGTACCTGCCTGACTTCCGAAGCGCCCGCTCCAGGGAGGTCGCGTCCGTGAGACTGTCCAGGGCGACCTCGAACGCCGATTCGACGAGCTCCGTCGCACGCTCGGGGTCGCCTTGTCGCGCCGCGATCTCGCTCAGATCGAGGTAGATTTCGGCGCGCCCTGGCGCTTCCGCCGCGTCTTCGTCCGGCTTGCGGAGCACGAGGAGCAGGCCACGATACGTTCTCTCCGCCCGCGCGAGCTGTCCTTCGGCGAGCGCCAGCTTTCCGAGCTCGTAGAGAATTCCAGGGTGAGCCGGGTTGATCTTCGCACCGATGTCGAGCTCCAGGAGCGCCTCGACTCGCTTGCCGGCGCCGAGATAGGCGCGCGCGAGATAGAGATGTACGAGCGCTCAATCCTTCGGGCGCCGATGACCGTATCGATCGACCTGGGCTCGGAGGACGGAAGCCGCGGCGTCGTACCGACCCGAAGCGCGGAAGGCCTCGCTGAGCGCGAGCCGCAAGCTCGGATCGTCGGGGTCAATCTCGATGGCGCGTTCCAGCAGCGGTACCGCGGACGCGGGATCGTTTCGCTCGCTGGTGTGGAGAGAGGCGGCTTCCCGGAGCAACCCGAGGCGCGTCTTGTCGTCCGAGGCCCGTTCCGCTTCGGCAACGAGGAGCAGAGAGAGCGGATCCCATGCACCGTGGCGGCGGTAGAGCTCGGCCAGGCGCGTTCGCACGGCGCCCGCGTCGATGGCCACCTTGGCCGCATATTCGAGCCGCGCCAGCGCCCGCTCCCAATCGCCGAGAGCAAGATACGTGTCGGCAAGTCGCAGGATTCGTTCACCCAGCTCCTCACGTCCCGACTGCGCGCACAGCCATTCGAGCGTGAGCGCCGCTGAACGATGATTCTTCCGACCCTCGTAGATGCGGGCAAGAGACTCGAGGGACGTCTCCCCGCCGAGCGCAGCCCCCTGCCGATGCACTGCGATGGCGCGCTCGACATCACCAAGCTCCGTTTCCCAGATCCGCGCGGCACGCGCCCAAAGCGCGGCGGAGCCCGCGCGGTCTCCCGCATCCGCACGGCAACGCGCCTGCTCTTCCCACAGCGTTGCGAGTGCGGCGTGACGACCCGCCTCGTCGAGCAAGCGGGCGAAGCGCGTCACCGACGCAAGCGCGACCTCGTCCGTCGGATCCTCGGAAAACAGGCCCTCCAGGATCTGGATCGCGCGATCCGGATCTTCGAGTCGATCGGAGCATGTCCAGGCGGCGTCGCGGCGCAGCTTTCTCCTGAGAGATCGCTCGAAGGGGAGTGAGGCTCCGCGAAGCTGGGTCTCGACCACGCGCTCGAGCTGCCCCGCCTCCAGATACCGTCTGACGAGCGTCTCCACCGCCCAGGAAGCCGCGTCCGCGATCGCGGCGTTCGTCGCCGGCCCGTCACGTCCCCACTCGCGGACGGTGAGGTCGAGAAGAGTCGAAGCAACGAGCAACACGGACTCGCGATCGGCGATCCGGTCGGCGATCGTCGTCGTGCGAGCAAAGTCGCCGGCCTCGACGTAGGCCTCCAGCGCCTTCACGGGAGCACCGGTTCGATCGCGATGCAGATCGCCGAGCATCCGATAGAGTCGGATCCGCTCCGTGGGGCGTTCAGAGGACGACGCCGCGTGTTGCACCAGCATGGCCAGCTCTTCCCAGCGACCATCGCCCTCGAGGAGAGCCGACAACGTCTCGAACGTCTCCTCGTCGTGACCGAAGTCATTGCCGATGGCGCGCCAGGCATCGATGGCGAGAGAGGCGTCGCCGATCTTGTCCGCAAAGATCCTCGCAATACGAACGCGATCCGCACGACCCGCGGCTCCACCCACGATTTCGGCGCGACGTGCGAGAACGTCCACCAGTTCCCGGAAGCGGTTTGCGCCCTCGAGCGCAGTCTCGAGCCCGCGGAGAGCGTCGAGGTCACGAGGATTCTCGCCCAGCACCGTGCGCCACGCCACCGCGGCCCGATCGGCGTCATCGAGTTCGTCCAGTGCGATGCTCGCGAGCTTCGCGAGGAGGCCGCGGCGTCGCTCCGGCTCCTTCTCGACGGCAGCCGCGAGTTCGAGCACGTCGCACCGTTCCACCGAGCGGCCCGCAGCAGCCAGCAGCGGATCGAGCGTCGCGGCGACTTCCAGGGTCAATCTGGCGTCGCCGTCGCACGCGCTCAGCACGCGGCGATACGTAGCGATGGCCAGATCGCGTTGGCCCGTTTCGGTCTGGACGCTCGCGGCTTCGCGAAGCAGCTGGATACGGAGGTCCAGATCCGTCGTGGCACCCGCCACGTTCACGAGAAGTTCGGCCCGGTTGGCTTCGGTGCCCTCGAGACGCGAGAGCTCGGCAAAGCGCCCCCGGTATTCGGCGGACCGAGGGTCGAGCGCGACGAGGGTCGCAAGGTGCTGAAGTGAGCGACCTCGGGCAGCCGGATCGCGCTCGTACAAGGCGAGCAGTTCTTCGAGCCGCGTGCGGCGCTCCCGGGCGTTCTCCGCCAGGTCCAACGCCGCCTCGAGAGCCCGCGCGAGTCCCTCGAGATCGCCGATGGTGCGATAGTGGCGTTCGAGGAGCCGAGCCGCCTGGTGACGCACGTCCTTCGGGACGCCTTTCTTGCGGGCCCTCTTGGCCCCCGGCGGTACGGACCGCCGCGGAGGCGGCAGGGACTTTCCACTCGGGGGAATCGATTGAGCGAGCGGCATTCGAACGAGCCGCTCCAACAGAGAATAGGCAACGACGTCGTTCGGCTCGGCCCTCAAGACCTTCTCGAGCAATCCGAACGCAGCGGTCACTTCGCCGAGATCGAGCTGAAGACGCGCCAGGCGTGACTGCAGGCGCACGAGATCCACACCGCTGACGGTCTCCACGCGGCGTTCGAGCAGGTTGAGAAGCTCGCGCGCCCGGCCGGAGCGGTCATAGAGACGTTCGAGCATGGACTCGACTCGTGCCTCGGGTCGGAGCGCCTGCAGTCGCTCGAGATAACGGATCGCCCTCTCCGAATCGTTCGCGAGATCTTTTGCAGCGAGTGCCGCCTCGTCGAGGAGATCCTCCTGTTCGCGCGCGTCGATGGCTCCTTCGATGGCGCGATCGTAGAGCGCGAATAGCTCAGTCCATCTCGCGTCGGCATTGTAGGACAGCTTGATACGATCGAGCGCCCAGCGCGCCCGGGGACTGATCCGGAGTACCCGCTCGAGAAGTCCGAGTGCGGCCTCGGGTTCGTCGAACCACTCCTCGTGGAATTCGACGTAGCGCCGCCCGACCGCTTCACCGAGCGCCGCCACCTCCGTGGTCGCGAGCACGCGGGCATACGCGTCCGTCACGATTTTCGGATCGCCCTCGCGCCGCGCGAGCCGCTCCGCGGCATCCCAGAGCGACGACTCGCCAGGCATTTCTTCGGCCGCCTGCACGGCAACTCGAAGAGAGCGCGCCGGCTCGGCCGACAGGAGCTCGATGCGACGGGCGAACCACTCCGATCGCGCCGACGACAGAATCGGACGCCCCGCGCGTCTCCTCGAGCAGCGACGCAAGCAACGCCTCGCCTTCGGGGCCATCGGTGCGGGATACGACGTTCGCGAACAATGCCGCCGCATCGACGCGACTCTCGGGATGGTGCAAGAGCTCCCGCGCCGTGCGGAGAGCGTCGGCGTTGGCCGGAGCGTGCTCCAGCACGCCCCTCACGAGAACCAGCGCGTCCGCGGCTCGTCCGAGATGTTCGACGAGGACGGAGGCGATCCGTAGCTCGATGTCCTCTCGATCATCGGGAGGCAAGCGCTCTCGAAGTCCCTCGAATATGCGCAGCAAGCCCGCGGCGTCTCCGCGGGACAGGAGGACGCGCGAGACGGCGTCCCGCGCGACGACGTGAGCAGGATCGAGGGCGAGCAGCTCTTCGTAGACCCGGACGGCTGCCGCCGGGTCGCCCATCGAATGCTCCTCCGCATCTGCCCACTCCGCGAGCACCGAAACCGGAATCGAGCTTCTCCCCGCCCGATAGGAATAGAGCCATCGCTGATCGTCGAACGTCGCGGGGTCCTCTCGATGCGCGCCGAGAAACCTGCGAAATGTCTCGACGTCGGAGCTGTCGCCGAAGCTCTCCACGATGCCTCTCCAGATGGATGACGCGACGCCGCGCCGCGCCGCCATGGTTCCGAGCGCACGCGCCTTCACTGCCATGAGCTCGCGCGAGCGACGAGCCGCGTCCGGACCTTGGGCGAACATGGCTTCATCGGCCATGATGACCAGTTCGTCGATGGCGCCGGCCGCTATCGCTCGCTCTTCGATGGAAAGGAGGGCGTCGATGGGTTCATGGGATGCATCCAGGCGCAAAAGCGTGGCGAAGTCGACCGGGACCTTCGACCAAGCTCCGCGCTCCACGTATGCGTCCAGAAGGTAGCGAGCGGCCTCGCGATCCGTGGCATCGGTCTCGAGCAGCCGTTCGTAGAGTCGCATCGGTCCGTCGCCCGCACCGCCGAGCTCTCGCGACTGACGCGCGCCACGTCGAAATGCGTCGGCGGCGGCGACCGAGTCGCCGAGTTCGAGACGGACCGCGCCCAGCTTCTCCAGACCCCGCATCTGATCTGCGGGATCCACCGCGCGCGCGATGCGGCGCTCGAGAACGGCGGCGGCGGTCGGCAGATCGCCCAGCTCGGTTGCGACGGCCTCGACTTCGGCGAAGCTCGACGGTGGAAGTTCGTCGGCCGCCAGGAGATCCCGGTACAGCGTGAGCGCCAGCGCACGTTCACCGCCGCGCAGCCGCTCCTCTGCCAATCGGACCCGAATCCCGACGTGTCTCTCCCCGGTGGCCCAGCCGAGCGCCGCTTCGAACTCGAGGACGAGCGCGGCTCGATCATCGAGGGAGGTGTAGGCTTCGACGAGCGCTTCGTGAACCGTGGCGTCGCCAGGGCCTTCCAGGGCGAGCAGCCGCAGCGTTTCGACCGAGCTGCGAAGGTCGCCCAGATCCCGACGCTGGATCTTGGCGATGGCGTGCAACAGATCACGCCGCCGGCCGGGGTCGCGCTCGCGCTCGACGGCACCTCGATAAAGCGCCAGTCGCTCTCCGGGACTGCCCTGTTCGACGAGGAGCTCGTCCACGCGACGGAGAACCTCCGACGACGAAGGTTCGAACGAGAGCACGCGGCGATAGGTCTCGATCGCGCGTCCAAGCTCGCCAGCGGTGACCTGCGCTTCGGCTGATTCGCGTCCCAGCTCACCAGCGAGGACGTTGTCGATCGGCACCCCGTCCATCGCCGACCAGAGCAGCGCCGCCCGGCGAGACGGATCCCCCGCGCGCGCCGATGATTGGCGAAAGCGAGCGAGCCAGCCAGGAACGTCGTTCCAGGATCGCTTCACTGCTTCGCTCAACCCGTGACCGGCAAGGTCGAGCGCACGTCGAGGATCCACCAGCTTCGCGTCGGCGAGACGGTGCGCCTCCTCGAGGGCGGAAAGTCGCCGCGTCGCATCCTCCGCGAGCTCGGCTCTGCTTTCGAGAATGCGGACGAGGCCCGCGTGATTCCCTTCGTCGCGATATGCCGGTTCGAGCAGTCGCGCTGCTTCGAGCCGATGAGCTCCATCGCCCAGGAGCTTCTCGAGCAGGCGCCGAGCGTTGGGCTCTTTCGGGTCGGACGCAAGCGATGCCTCGAGCGCGGTCAGCGCGCCTTCCGCGTCTCCGAGCTCGGCCAGCCGAACCTGCGCGAGTCTGGCGAGCGTCGCGGCGCGCCCCTCGGCGAGGCCATGTTTCGAAAGCTCGGACAGCGTCCCCGCGAGACCATCGAAGTCACGGTGCTGCTCGAGCAAGGCCGCGAGCCGGACGAGCGCCTCGGCGGAGGGCCCGTGTGCGGACAGGACGTCGCGGTACGCCTGGATCGCCGCCGCCCGGTCCGGCGCGCGCGACGCACGGAGCTCGGCCGCGCGGAGCGCGAAGGCCTTCGTCTGTTCCGGATCTTTCGCGCGCGCCGCGCGACGTGAGAGGACGTCGATCGTGCCTGCGTCATCGCCGGTCGACGCGTAGAGCGCCTCGAGACGATCGAGTGCCTCGCTTCCCCGCGCCGACCCGAGGAGGGCTCGCCAAGCTACGATCGCGAGAGCAGGATCGTCCAGGGTGCCATCGCAGAGCTCCGCCAGACGTTTGGCCGCCGCAACGCGGGCATCCAGGTCCGGATCCGCTCGAATCAGGATCTCGAGCAGTCGGGCGAGTCCCTTCGCGTCCGAGCCGTCTTGATGAAGCTCGACGACTCGCTTCACTATGGCCAGTCGCGCAGCATCACTCGGGACGTCTTCGACGAACGGTTCGAGCGCGGCTCGAGCGCGGCGCGCATCCCCCTGCTTGGCATAGAGGCCTGCGATCTCCAGGCTGACGCTGACCCGAACATCGGCATTCTTGGCCGCTCCGACCGCGCGCGAGAGCAGCTTTGCGGCCTCGGCTTCCCGATGAAACGTCGTGCTGACTTGCAGGTAACGAGCGCGCAGCTCGTCGTCACCCGGATCTCGCGCCACGAGCGGTTCCAGGAGCTCGAGGGCGCCCGATGGATCCGACAGCACATCTTGCCGCAAGATGGCGAGGCGCCGGTGCACGTGCGCAAGGCGAGGCGCCTTCGCGACCTTGAGCTCCAGCGCAAGTGTACTGGCCTCGTCTTCGAGACGACCGAGTCTGCGGTAAGCGTCCGACAGCATCGGCGCGATGCGAGCGGCGACAGGCCGGTGATCGATGAGCGCCTCCGCCGCCTGGAGCGCCGCGGACCCGATCGGATCGCGCGAAAGGAGAGCCTCGACGTGCGGGGCGGCGCGCGCAGGGTCCCGCAGCTCGCCGCGATAAAGCCCCACCAGCCTGAGACGGACTTCGTCCGCAGCGGCCTCGCCCGATGCTCGCGTGACCGCCCGCTCGAGCAGTTCGGCCAGCTCGCGCAGACGCCGCGCGGTCAGGTAGTGCCGCTCGAGCGTCTCCTCCGCGCTCCGATCTTCCGGATCGAGCTCGACCACCTGCCGGTACAGGGACGCGACCTCGTCGCCCGTGCCGCCGAACGTCTCGAGGAGCTCGATGGCGGCGCGAAGGAGCCTGAGCCTGTCCTTCCTGTCCTTCGTCCGGCCGGCGCTATCCGTATAGAGCTTCGCCAGCTTCGTCCCTTGCTGCGCGCTCGCGAGCAGGGTCTCCAGCTGATCGAAGATCTCGGCATCGTCGGGGGACAGCGCGAGCGCGCGCTCGCCGTACCCGATCGCCGCCTCCACGTCGCCGAACACGTCGCCGAAGAATCGAGCCGCCGCGAGGAAGAAATCGGCTTGCTTCGGCTTTGCCAGCAGCTTGATGCGATTGTCCCGAGCGACGCGTTCGTAAGCGAAGCTCAGATTTGCGACGCGTTCCTGCGCAACGACCGCGTCGTGAAATCGCGCGAAGAGCTCGGGCGTCGCTTCGCCAGACGCCAGGCCCGTGACGAGCGCGTCGAGCACCTTGCCCTCGTCCTCGATCGGACGACCGAGCAGAGCCGCAAGGGGCTCCGACCTGAGCGATGGTCGCAGACTCGGGCGAAGGCTCGGACGGTCGCCATTCGGAGTGTCAGCCATGTCCCTTTGGCTCTTCGCGTCGTCGCGCCGGACGAAGCGAGAACAAGCGACCGTACCGCGCCCGGCGCGGCGCCCAAAGCAGAAGGGCACGCCGCGCTGCGCCAGGCGAGAGACGGAAGCTACTAGTGCGTCGATCCCATCGAAGCGATGGGAATTTCGAGTCCCCCGACTGGGCGAGGGCCTCGAAATTCCTGCGCCATGCGCCTGTCTGAATCGACCACTGACTGTCCTGACGTGCCTCGATTCGAGTGAATCGAGGCACTAGCCGGATGATCAGCGCAAGCGAGCGGGAGCGGCGGACACTTATCGCCGATCTTTGCCGAGAACGACGTCCCCGCCGACACCGAGCACGACCATCGCGTGGGTGCGCATATCGCCGCTCGCGATGTCGCCGCCCGGAATGAGCACGGAGCAACCGGACGACGCGCTCGTCGTCGTGAACCGGCCGATGGTCGCCATCGCAAACGGGGTCAACTGCAACCAGTCGGCAACGGGGAAGACGCCTCCGCCGCCAAAGCGGAGCCCAGCCCCCGTCGCCGAGAGATCGCAATCGTCCGGCTTCGTGCCGATGGTGGTGGTCAGGGCGAACGTCTGAGCGAACACGACGTCTGCCTCGCCGAAGCCACCCATCCTTCCAGGCGGCGTGCCGATGATGAGCCCGAGCCCAACTGCCGTCGCAGTCGTCTTCTTGACGTCATTCGCGCCGACGAATCCGCTGCCAGACGCCAGCGTTTCTCCTTCCAGGTAGAGCACGGGGGTAAAGTACTGCGCAATCCGAACGCCCGCGTGGAGTTCGAGCGACCCTCCCGGCTGAAAGGCGTCGCTGACGTTGAGGTCGCTCGTGTTCCCGCTGAGATCCCGGTACGCGAGGATCTTCCCGGTCGGCAGCGCTCCGCCGAGCCGGAGTCCGAACATGAACCCGAAGAGCGTCGGGTTACTACTGCTCGTCGCGGTGCGGATATCCATGGCCGGCGCGGGCCCGGGGTTCGCTCCCGCGGACGGATTGCTCTGTGCGACGAGAGTGAGTGTCAGATCTTTCTGGGTCGCTTCCGCAACGTCGACATCCGCCGTCGCGTTCGCGTAACCCGTGGCCGCGAGCTCGACGTGATGCTTCCCTGGATTGATCGGACGCGGAATGCCGATGACGGCGGCCGCGACCGGCGCGCCGTCGATCTGGAGAACGGGTTCGGGCGCGTTCGCCGGAACCGCGATGATGCGCAGCGATGGGACCCGGGGCTCGATCGCCGCGAGCTCCTTACGCCCCTCGTTCACGGCGGAAATCCACGCTTCCGGAGCGCCCGGCGGAAGCTCGTAGTGGTCGATCGAACGGTAGCTCTCGGCGGCTTCGACGAGCTGCCCGAGCTTGTTCTGACACCGCGCGATGTAGAGCAGGTGAACTGGGACGTCGTAGAGGGCTTCGGCCCGTTTCAACCGGTCGAGCGCGTCGGCGTACTTGCCGGCGCGGAAGAGCCGAATGCCCTCGGTCGCGGCTTCACGCGCCGTCGCCTTGTCTGCCGCTGTTTCAGCCGCAGCAACGCCTGCGTGCGCCGTGAAAAGGAACGCGCCGAGCGCGGAGAAAAGCCAAGTGCGCCGTGAGCGCATAGACTCGAAGTAGCGCAGAGGGGGCGTTCGCGGTCAAGACCCACCGCCACCTCGCGCGACCTCGGCGCCCTTCAGTATCCCAGCAAGTCCGCGGGGCGAGCCGGGTGAGGCGCTGGGGTCGGCGCCGGCTTCGATGGCTCCGCTTCCGGAGGCCGTTCTGGACGTGCGTGGCTCGCTCGCGGGGTCCCTTCCGGGATCGGGCGATGCTCGGGCGGCGCCGCGCTGACCACCGGCGGCGGGGGGGCACTGGCAGGGACGACCTCCGGCGCGGGCGGCGCAGACGCGGGCACGGAGACGGATACAGACGGCTGGGGCTCCGCGGCCGCCGCGTGAATCGCGACCTCCGGGCTGGAATGAAGGACGGCTCGGGCCCCGAACACCGCGATCGCGAGCACGACGACGAAGAGTGCGGCCAGGCCCACCCACGGCAATCGCCGGCTCGGAACCGAAGGCATGGGCGTGGTCGCGAACGGAGAAGCCGTCACTGCCGGCGTCCGGGCGACCTGGCTCGAGCTCGGTGGATCGTGTTGCGAGCTTGCCGCGGATAACTTCGCATCGAGCCCGCACAGCGCCGCGAACGAATCGGACAGCTCCCCCGCACTCTGAAAACGGTCGTCGGGCTCACGCGCGAGAGCGCGCCGCACCCACTCGTCGAAGCCCGCCGGGACGTCGCTCGCGATCGACGACGGGACGGGCGGATCCGAGGTGCAAATGTTCACGAGGAGATCGCCCAGCGCTTCCCCTTTGAACGGCATCGCGCCGACGACCGCGCGGTAGACGATGACGCCGAGCGCCCACAGATCCGTGCGGCGATCGACGGTGCGGAGACCCCTCGCTTGCTCCGGGCTCATGTACTGCGGCGTGCCGAGCACGGCTCCCGTGCGCGTGCTCGAGGAGCTCGGCGACCCGGGGTCGGTGATCTTGGCGATGCCGAAGTCGACGACCTTTGCAATGTCAGCGTCATCCTCGTCGTCACGAACCAGAAAGACATTCTCGGGCTTCAGGTCCCGATGAACGATGCCCGCTTCATGCGCCTTCGCGAGCGCCCGGGAGACGTGGAGCGTGATTCGCGCCGCTTCGAGCGGAGCGATCCGTCCATTTCTTTCGAGCCGCTGATCGAGCGGTTCGCCGGACAGAAACTCCATGACGATGTACGGGCGGCCGTCGTCCCCGACGCCCTGGTCGTAGACCTGAACGACGTGTTTGCTCCGGAGCCGTGCGGCGGCACGGGCCTCGTTGACGAAGCGCTCCCCAATCTCCTTGCTGCCCGCATGCTCCGCGTCGATGAACTTGATCGCGACGCGCGTTCCGAGGCTCTCGTGCACCCCCTCCCACACCGCTCCCATTCCGCCGCGTCCGAGCAACCGCGTGACGCGGTACTTCCCCGCGATGAGCGAGCTCGGCGGACGCAGATCGTCGGCTTCCGTCATGGACGCCCGTAACGATAAACCAGCGCCTCTCCGCGTGCGGCAGCAAAGACGGGAAAGGCCTGTTTTCTCGCGATTCCACGTCGCGCAGGCGCGGTGGCGCGCCGTCCTCGACGCAAATCACCGAGCTTCTGACGCGACCCCCGCACGCCGCGCCCGTGCGAATGTGGCGCCCCTCCATCCGAAAGCCCCGCTTGTCCTCGCTTTCCCGCGCGCGACTCAGAAGACCTGCTTCAGCATCTTCAGCGGATGAAACTTCGTCCAGATGTCTGCGGTCTTCGAGCTTGGACGCGCAAACATCTCCTTCGCATAGCGAGCCAGCGCGGGTCGTCGATCGACTTCGCTACCCATTTTTATGAAATGGAAGCGCGCGATGAATGCGGTCCAGACGACGTCGGCGGGTCCGTACGACGTCGACGCAAGGAACGAGCGGCCATCCGAAAGCGCGGAGTCGAGCGCGTCGAGGTGTCCTCGGGCTTCCCCGAGGCGCGTCGCATAGCCCGACACGATGGCTTCGGGGTCGAACGTCTTGCGTCGGCCGGCAAACTTTTCGGCGCGGGCCCGGTACCGCTCGGCAAGATCGGGGTTCTCGTTCGCAAGCGCGAGCAAGCGCGCCTGGCTCTTCGCGAGGGTCTTCGAGACGAATCGACCCATGAAAGGCTTCGAGGTCAGCAGTTTGCCGAACGTGAGGTCCTCGATGGGAAACCCGTATTGACGATCGACCCAGCCATGCGTGGCGCCGTCGAACCGCTCGACGCCGCCGAACGCGAAGTACACGATGTCGCGGCTATCGGTGAGCAGCTTGCCGTCCGGCAGCGAGAGCGACGGTACCGTCATGTTCGGATTGATGCGCGCGTACGCCGGCTCGAACTGCTGCACGCGTCGATGAATATCCACGATGGTCGACGCGAATGCGACGCCGGCCTCGACGAGCGCGAGTCGCGCGATCATCGAGTAATACGATGGAGCAGCGTGATACAGGCGAGGAAGTGCCGTCACGGATTTTGGGCGGCACGCTACCACGGAGGCGTTCTCGACCGAATCCGGTAGAGCTGAAGACGCGGGGCGCGGGACAGCGAGAGGCCCGGAGTTTCACGGCGGCCCCTCGCCGAGCAAGATGGCCGGCACGTCGGATCCCGGCGCCGGCTCCTCGTCGGGCCACTCGAAAACGGCGGCGTCGAAGAGCCGCTCTCCATTCGCCCAGCGCTCGGCGGCGTCTTCGTGCTCGAGAGCGACTTCCAGCGCCAGGGATAGCTCGAAGCAGCGAAGGTCGAGTCTCGCCGCGCCGAGCGCGCGCCGCTGCCCGAGAATCATGGCTTCGGATGCGTTCATCACGGCCGGGTATCGGCGGATCCCCCTCGACTCGCTCGGGCGCAAGCTCGCTGTTTCGCAGTCCGTCACATCGAGCGAATGATGCGCGCGGCAGCGCATCGGGCGCGCGTCGTGCACTGCGCATCGGTCCGAGTCCTCGTCCAGCATCGGGCAAGGGGTGCGCGCGCGGCGGCGTTCGTCGAGCGTCATCGATCGGATCGCTGCGGAGTGACGCTTGACCCGCTCGAGAATCACGGCGACGTGCTCCCTCGGCATCGTCTCGCGAAAACCGCGGGCTATCGTCAGCGTCTCCGGCGCGGTCACGTCCACCCGAACCCCACGACAGCAAGACGCGCAGCCGGGCTTGCACGCGATGGACTGGAACAATGGAAGGAACGTCCGGTCCGCCCGCCGTCCCGCTCCGACCGAAAGCTTCACCGCCGTGTTGCGATCGCGCGCCTCGGAAAGGACAGCCCGTGCGCTCGCCGTCTCGGTCGCGAAGAGCTCACGGATCACTTCTTCGACCGACATGCCGAGCTGCCACTTTAACGCTGAAGTAGCACCTCATGAAAGGGTCACCACGTACCGGGCAGGCTTGCCGCCACGCTGTTTCGAGTCGATGAGCGCGCCGTTCACGCCGCTCGGCGCATGTTCGGTTTTTGCACACGTCGCGACGCGGTCAGAACCGCAATTCCGGTCGCAATCGTGTGTGTGTCCGGGCAATCTCCGCCGCATGTGGTGGAAGAGCCTGGGGCTGTCGTGTGCGCTTGGTGTGTTCGTCGGATGCGGCGCGGACCCCGGCACGGAGGGCAATGAGTTGCCGGCAGTCAGTGAGGTCACGAGTGCGGCAACGGGCTGTCAAAGCTTCGTCGGGACGATCAGCGATCAGGTGGCCGCGGGTCGCGCGTTCGAGCAGGACACGCAGTTCCTCATCTGGACGCTGCCGGCTTATTACGCCACCGGAGGCACCGAGCTCATCGGGTCTTCGCCGACCCAAACCGTGACGCTCTATCCGAAGACCGGTGGTGGCTTCACGGCGAACGCGTCGCTCTGCGAAGCGTCCGTGTGCGGCGATGGCATTCTCCAGTCTCCCGCGGAAGCCTGCGACGGCACGGCGTTTCCCTCTGGCTCGGCACCCGCCGGCGGCACCCCGGCCTGCTCCCAGTATTCGGATCAGTACGTCGCGGGTAACGTCAGTTGCACCGCCGACTGCAAGGTCGACTTTTCCGCCTGCCGGAAGAGCGTCTGCGGCGACGGCAAGGCCGAGGGCACGGAGCAGTGCGACGGCAGCGATTCTCGGAGGATTTCAGACCTGCCAGGACAACGTCGCCGCGGGTGCCTTCACGGGCGGCCAGCTCAAGTGCAAGAGCGACTGCACCTACGACGTCTCGAGTTGCATCACGGCCTGCGGAAACGGCAAGCTCGACCCTGGCGAAGACTGCGACGGGCCACTCCTCGGCCCGACGTATGCCGGGAAGACCTGCGCGAGCTTCACGAACCCATCGCCGGTCTTTCCGTTCTCGAACACGGTGCCCTACGCGGCAGGGCCGCTCCCTTGCGACAACCAGTGCAAGGTGAACACGAACCTCTGCGCGTATGCACCCGGTTGCTACTACGTGTACACGGCGCAAAAGACGCTCGGCATCCAGTGTCACTGAGCCGGCGTCGCACCTCGCGTGAGGCGCGGAAGCGTGCGGATGCACGCTGAGCACCGAGAGCACCGAGGTGGCCCCACGCTCGAAGCAATCGGCCCTCGGTGTCAGGCGTCGGCGCCGGCTACTTGTCCGCGCGCCGTGCGAATCGTGTGCTGAGCGTGCACCGACAGCGCATCCTCTGGAGGCTGGAACACCTGGCGGAAGGCCCGGAGCGCCGCGCGAGCTTGCGCGGGCACGTCGCCGCGCGTTTCTTCCGTCGGGAAGACGAACTCGACGATCGCGGAGATGGTCTGGAAGATCGGATTCCGCTCGTTGTCGACGTCGACGCCGAGCGCAGAGAGCGCGGTGCGCAGAGCCAATGCTTGCTTCGCCTTCGTGCGCTCGATGATGCCGCGCGGTTCGATACCGAGCGACCGGAACTCGCGCTCGAGCACCTTGTTTTCCCAGAGCGCGAAGCCGACGAGCTCGGCCTGGAACAAGAAGAGCCGCCAGATGCGCGCGACGGTCATCTTCTTCATCAGCTCGGGCAGATACTGCATGCCGAGCCCCACGTGGCGCGCTTCGTCGCGCTCGTAATAGGCCATCAGCTCGGCGAGGACGGGCTCGAAGCGCTTCTCGCGGACCTCCTGGAAGATCGCGAGCGCGATCGTCTCGATCATGAGCTGCATGCCGAGCAACTTCGACGCGAGATCGTCGGTGTCGAGCACGAGGCGCAGGAGCGCTTCCGGCGCGGGATCGAGCCGCTCGGGGAGATAGTCGAGCTCCGACAGGTAATCGTACATCGTGTAGAAGTGCCGCGCCTCGTCGTGTGCCTGGCTCGTCGCGGCCATCTTGGCCTCGAGCGGCTCGAGCCGGTCCGCGAGCTGCGCGGAGATCTTCCACGCGGCTAGCTCGCCCCAGAGAATGATGGCGAAGATCCGCTTCAGGGGTTCGCGCCGCGCCGGATCGACGTGGATCCCGCCATGCTTCTCGATCAGCATGGCGAGGATCTCCTTGCCGTCCCACGCGAGCTCTTGCCCCTTGTGATAGATGCGCTCGCACTTCGCGTAGCGCCTGGCCTCCTCCGACGAGCGGGCGAGAGCGAACATGTCGTAGGGAAGCGGAGCCGGCGAACGGGGCAGAAGTCGCATGTCCGTTTCAGGATAGCACCCGGTAGCGCCCCTGCCCCGCTCCCTCGCGCCTCAGAATTTGCGATCGATGCGGAACGCGCCGACACCGGGAAGAGTCGTCACGAAATTCGCGCCGAATGCCCTGGACGGCGTGGTCGCACCGGGAGCGACGTCTCCACGGAGCACACGCTCGGCGGCGGCGAGCGCGGCGACGACGGTGAGCTCGTACCCTTCGGGAACGTCGAGGTGGCCCTCCACGACTTTGCCGGCGGCGTTCGTGACCTTGCCCCAGATGGACATCCGGAACGTCTTTCTTTCTTCCTCGGTCGGACCGTGCGCGACTTTCTCAACCCGGGCCTTGAGAAAATCGACGACGGTCTTCGACCGGAGGAGCGGCGCCGCGAAGCGCAGGAGCTCCGCGGACCGCGCGACGTTCCTGGGCACCACCGTGTACACGGTGATGTTCGGAATGCCCGTCGAGTGGAACGCGGTTACGAGATCGCCCCACGGAATGGACATGCCGAACTTCGGGCCGCTCGCGAACGGGATCTCGCGCGTGCGTGGCGACGAGAGCGCGACGAGCACACCGTTTTCGCGAACCTTGAAGCCGATGTGAAGGCCCTCGACGGTGGTCTTCGCCGTTCCGGGGCTCGGCTGCATTCCGCCCGAGAACGCGAGCTCCAGGTGGTCCGCGTCCGGTAGCTCGGCGTGAAGCGTCGCTGCCATGCAGTCCGTCGGCACCACGTCGAAGCCGACCGCCGGCATCAGGACGACCTTTCGTTCGCGTGCCTCCGCGTCGCGCCCGAGGACCGCCTCGAGCACCGCATACTCGCCGGTGATGTCGAGGTAGTGCGCGCCCGCGCGGAGGCACGCGTCGACCATGGGCTTGCTCGTCGCGGAATACGGTCCGGCGCAGTGCAGAACGGTGGATACGCCTTCGAGACCCGCGCCGATCGCGGCGGGTGACCCGAGATCGAACGCGCGCGAGGAGAAACCGAGGCGCTGCGCGAGCGTCTCCACGGCATCACGACTTCGTCCCGCGAGGATCGGCGACAGGCCGCGCTCTTTCGCACGCTTGGCGATGAGCTTGCCGGTGAAACCGTTCGCCCCATAAATGAGCAGCGCGCTCATGCCACGACCGCGCCCACGCCGGATTCGGCGCGGCCCTTGATGGCGCGATTCATGACGCCGTAAGCGTGCTCGAGGTCGGGGCGAACCTTCCCCCACACGAGAGGGAGCGAGACGCCGCCGAAGCGCTCGCCGTGAATCAGCCGACTCTTCCCGGCACCCGCAGGTTCGACGCGCAAGAAGTGCTCGCCCCGGAACACCTGCGCGAGAACCCACGACGTCGGGCCGTGCCAGCGCAGCTCACGCCCCGGGTCGACCTTCAGCATTCGCGCGTTGATCTTCAGCTCTCGCCCGCCGACGGCGACGATGAACGACACGGGGCTCCCTTCGGACAGCGTGGCGCGCATTCGCGTGATGATCGGATTCCACTCGTCATACTCGCGGAACGCCGTGATGACGTCCCACACGCGCCCTTCCGGCGCGCCGATCTCGGTCGATAATTCGATTTCGTACATCCTGGGCCCCTCGGAACGGGCCCTGTGTAACACAGGTCAACGCCGAGCGTCGTTGCCGGCTTCTCAAAGGGAAATCACAGCAAGAAAAAGAAGGCCAGAAGCACCCAGATGGGCCCGTGCTCGAACCCCTCAATGACACGTCGGGGCCCGATTGCGAAGACCGCGGGTCCAGCTGGGTGGGTGAGGCGCGCAAGCGTGCACCTGCACGCTGAGCACCGAGAGCACCCAGATGGGCCCGTGCTCGAACCCCTCAATGACACGTCGGGGCCCGATTGCGAAGACCGCGGGTCCAGCTGGGTGGGTGAGGCGCGCAAGCGTGCACCTGCACGCTGAGCACCGAGAGCACCCAGATGGGCCCGTGCTCGAACCCCTCAATGACACGTCGGGGCCCGATTGCGAAGACCGCGGGTCCAGCTGGGTGGGTGAGGCGCGCAAGCGTGCACCTGCACGCTGAGCACCGAGAGCACCCAGATGGGCCCGTGCTCGAAGCAAGCGGGCCCCGACGTCAGTTCAGGCCGAGGACGAAGCTTACGCTGGTCGTTCCGCTGCCACCGATGTTCAGCGTCTGAAAGTTCTTCGCGCCTTCCACCTGATAGTCGCCCGCGGTGCCCGTCACTTGCTTGTAGGAGTCGAGCAGTTGCCTCACTCCCGTCGCGCCGACGGGGTGGCCCGCTCCGATGAGCCCGCCGCTCGGGTTGATGGGGTGCTTGCCGCCAATCTCGAGCCAGCCTTCCTCGACTGCCTTCCAGCTCTCGCCCGGCTTCGTGATGCCGAAGTGGTCGATGGCCATGTACTCGCTCGTCGTGAAGCAATCGTGCGTCTCGATGCCGTCGACGGCGTCGACGTTCGCCATGCCGGCGCGCCGCCAGCGCGTCCGTGATCGTGCTGCGCACGTGCGGGAGCACGTATTCGGCGCCGGCGCTCTCCGCGACCTTGTCCACGAAGCGCAGGCGCGAGGTGTGGTGCCCCCAGCCCTTGATGCGCGGAATGGACTCGAGCGGGACGCCGCGCGCCTTCGCGTACTTCTCGGCGTACTTCTGGCTCGCGAGGAACACGGTGGCCGTGCCATCCGTGACTTGCGAGCAATCCGCGATGCGCACGCGCCCGCCGACCGCGGCGTTGAAGTCGTCGCGCGAACACGCGTGCGCCTTGTTCATGTACCAGGTGCGCGTCTGCGCGAGCGGGTTCAGCTTCGCGTTCGCGTAGTTCAAGGCGGAGATGCCGGCGAGGTGTTCGTCCTTCAGACCGTAGCGCTTGTCATACTCGTCTCCGAGCTTGCCGAAGAGCTTGGGGAACGGGAACTCGACGCCCTTGGCCTCTTGCTCGTACCACGCGGCGGTGCCGAGATAGTCCCCGCCCTCGGACGCCGGCACGGTCTTCATCTGTTCGATCCCGACGACGCAGGACAGGTCGTACCAGCCCGCCTCGATCTCCGCGAGCGCGGCCAGGAGCGCGATGCTCCCCGACGCACACGCAGCCTCGTGACGCGCGGTCGGCACACCGCTGAATGCCGGATTGGTCTCGACGAAGAACGCGCCGAGGTGGCCCTGTTTGCAATAAAGCTCCGCGGCGAAGTTGCCGACGTGACCGATCTGCACGTCCTTCGGGTCGATGCTCGTCGCCTCGAGCGCGCCGCCCACGCCTTCGCGCATCAGCGCGGCGAAGTGCTTCTTTTCCTTCGTCCAGTTGCGGGCGAAATCCGTCTGGTAACCACCGAGAACGTAAACTGCTGGTGCCATGCGGGGTCTCCTCGAATCGATCGGGTGAAACGGTAAGGGACGCTCAGCCTGCGACGAAATAACGTCCGACGTGCGGGTTCGCGTAGAAGCGCGCCGGCGCGCTGCTCTTCACGGCGTCGGCGAGAAGCTTGGGAACGGGCAGCTTGGCCTTCTCGATCATCGCGACGGTTTCCTTCACGCCGATCGTGTCGACGAGCACGCTCGGAGGCGCCCAGTTGAAGCCGAAGCCCATGATGTCGTCGATGCCGGTGATAGTGTCCGTCACCTCACCCACGCGGTGGAACGCGTAGCTGATGTAGCCGGCAACCACCTTCTTCGCGAGGGCGGCATACTCTCCTGGCGCGTCCACGAAGACCTTCATCGCTTCCTTGTAACGGCCGTCGTGGTGGAGCCTCGCGACTTCCTTGATGTAGCCGAGGTCGGGGACCTTCACTTCGGCCTCGGGCCCGTACGCGCCGCTCTTCGGGTCGAGGACGAGCTTGACCTTGTTCTCGACCTTGAAAAAGCCGCCGCCGCTCTTGTTACCGAGCGTGCCCTTCTCGATGAGCTGCGCCATGTAGCCGGGCAGCTTGAGCGTCGCGTGCACTTCGTCGGGCGCGTTCTTGTGGATGTTGTCGACGATCGCGCGGTGGATGTCCCATCCGACGAGATCGATCGTCGCGAGCGGCGTCAGGGCGCGACCCGTGTACGGTCCGATGAGGCGATCGACGAGCAGGGGGCCGTGCTCCTCGGCGAGCTGCGCCGCCTCGTTCAGGACCTTGAAGCCGACGCGGTTGCCTGCGAAGCCCGCCGTGTCCGCGGTGCGAATCATCACGCGCCCGAGCTTCTTCGTCGAATAGACGTCGATGAAGTCGACGAGCGTGGGGTCGGTGTCCTTGCCCGCGATGAGCTCGGTTCCGACGATCACGTTCGGCGGGTTGAAGAAATGCAATCCGAGGAAGTGCTTCCGGAAAGCTTCGCTGCGGCCCTCGGCGAGCGCATTGATCGACAGGCCGCTCGTGACGGTGGCGACGATCGAGTCCGCGCCCCGGGCCCTGTCGATCCGCTCGAACAGCCGGCGCTTGACGTCGAAATCTTCCGTGACGGCCTCGAAGACGAGATCCGCCTTGCCGACCGCCGCGTCGAAGTCCTTGTCGTAGTCTCCAGTCTCGACCCGATTTCCGACCGTCGACGACCGCACCGCGTTGATCGCAGCCTTGAGCCCCTGCTCTGCCTTTTCCTTCGTTCGAGCGAGGAAGGTCACCTTCGGCACGACGGTCGTGAAAAGTGCGCCGCTGCCGTACCCCATTGCGCCGTTCGCGCCGAGAACGACGACGTGCTCGATGCGACGGCTGCCCAGCAGGTCGTTGATTTCTGATCTACTTCGCGACGTGACGGTCTTCGCGGTCATGAACGGGGCTCCTTCGAACGTCGCCGCCGAGGAATCGGTCGGCGCGTTTACATCTTTACAAACGGACCTCGCAGTAGAAGCCTTGGCGAGAGGCGCCATGGCGTCAATAGCTTAGCGATTTGTGCTGTGACTGCACGTTGACTCCTGGATTTACAAGTCAACGAAGGACGCCTCTCACCCCTTAGACGCGCCGTCGCGAACCGTCCGGGCGCCACCCGATCTCATCGATGCGATCCAAGATGGAAGACACGACGCACTCACCATCCCTCCCGCCGATCACCTGTTCGGATCTGCGCGGAACCGACGGCAGAATTGGTCCGGCGCCCGAGGACTTTCAGGTCGACGAAGTGCCGCTCTACGCGCCGTCGGGGGAAGGCGAGCACCTCTATGTTCGTCTTCGAAAGCGGGGCATGACGACGCGTGACGCGACGCGCATCGTCGCCGACGCGGCGGGCGTACCGCCCTCCGAAATCGGCACGGCGGGCATGAAGGACAAGCACGCCCTGACGACCCAGTGGATCAGCTTGCCCGCTCGGCGCGCGAAACCGGTCGAGGCCTGGGTGTTGCCGGGTGAGCTCGGCGTCGTCGAGTCGGCGCGACACAAGAACAAGCTGCGCACGGGGCATCTCCTCGGCAACCACTTCAAGATCCGGCTCGTCGAAACCAGCGCGGACGCCCTCACCCTCGCGGAGCGGATCGTCGAAGCGCTCACCGAGCGCGGCTTGCCCAACTACTTCGGCGCGCAACGCTTCGGGCGCGACGGAGACAACGTCGCGGCCGCCCTCGCGTGGCTCGGCGGCGTCGACGAACGCGCGCGGAAACGCCTCGCGCCGTTCGAGCGGAAGCTGTTCGCGAGCGTCGTTCAGTCGGAGATCTTCAACCGCTACGTGACGGCGCGCATCGCCGAAGGACTCGTCCGGCCGCTCGAGGGAGAGGTGGTACGCCTCGATGGCAGCGGCGCCCAGTTCGTCGTCGAAGATCCTGAGCGGGAGCTCTCGCGATGGACCTCGCGCGATATCCATCCGACAGGCCCGATGATCGGCCCGAAGATGCGCCCCGCGCTCGGGAGAGCGCTCGAACTCGAAGAAGCTGCGATCCTCAGCCTGGGCCTCGACGACGTGGCGCGCGCCGCGCTCGCCCGCTTTGCGGACGGCACACGACGCGACCTTTTGCTGTGGCCCGCACGTGCCACTGGTGACGGAGGCGGACTACGCGCCTTCCGCGACGGCACGACCGAAGACGCGCTCGTACTCGAGTTCTTCCTGCCGTCGGGGAGCTACGCGACCGAGCTGGTGCGCGAATTCACGCGCGAGCCGTTCTTCCGGTATAGTGCGTGACATGCGGAACACCGATCCGGCGTTCGTGCGCGACCTGAACGACGAGAAGCTCGAGGCGCTCGTCGAGATGATGTTCCTCGCGGCCGCCGCCGACGGCGAGCTCTCCGACGCGGAACACCAGCAGTTCGTGACGAGCGCGAGCGAGCTGACGGCGCGGCAGCTCACCAGCGACCAGCTCGAGGCCCTCCTCGTTCGCGCAAAGAAGGATCTGGACGAATCGGGCCGAGACGCACGCCTCGCCGCCGTGAAGGCGCGCCTGCCCGACGCCAGCGCGCGGAGACTCGCGCTGTCCCTCGCGATCCAGATCACCGCCGCCGATGGCGTGGTCCGCACGAGCGAGCGGGAGCTCATCATGGACACCGCCGCGGCGCTCGATATCGACGGCGACACCGCCGCCGACATGGTCAGCGACCTCACGCGCCGCTGACGCGCGCATGGCCAAGGACCTTCCGTCGCACGGCACGAACGAGCTCGCGAAGCGACGCGAGGCGGCGCTCGCGATGGGCGGCGCAGCGAAAGTCGACCGCGTCCACGCGAACGGCAAGCTGACCGTGCGCGAGCGCATCGCCGCGCTCGTGGACGCGGAGAGCTTTCGCGAGACGGGCCTGCTCACGACGAGTGACCTGCCCGACGCCCGGCACAAGACGCCGGCCGACGGCAAGGTCTGCGGCTTCGCGCGCATCGACGGACGCACCGTCTACGTCTCGGGCGACGACGTCACCGTGCTCGCGGGTTCGGGCGGACGCGTCGGCGTCAAGAAAGATCACGACGGGATGAGATACGCGGCCGAGAAAGGCTATCCGTGCATCGCGCTCGGCGATGCGGGCGGAGCGCGCATCCCCGACATCATGGGTGCGACCGGCATGATGAGCATGGTCTATCCCGTCGCCGGACGTCCGCGTGATCGTCACGTGCCCTTCATCGCCACGATCCTCGGCGAGTGTTACGGCGGCCCGACGTGGAAGGCGTCCGTCGCCGACATCGTGATCCAGGTGAAGGGCGCCGTCATGGCCGTCTCGGGGCCGCCGGTGCTCGCCGCCGCGACGGGTGAGCAAGCGACGCCGGAAGAGCTCGGCGGCTGGCAGCTCCACGCGAAGCTCACCGGCGAGGTCGATCTGTTCGCCGAAGACGAGGCCGATTGCTTCCATCTGGTGCGGCGCGTGCTCTCCTATCTGCCGAACAACGCGGACGAGCTACCGCCGGTCGTGAAAACGGGAGACCCCGCCGACCGCCGTCTCGATGACATCCTGGGCGTGCTGCCCGAGCGCGCGCAGGTCGCCTACGACATGCACAAGCTCGTCGCGCGGATCTTCGATGCCGATAGCGTGCTCGAGCTGAAGCCGTTCTACGATCCTAGCCTCATCACGGCGCTCGCGCGGCTCGACGGACACACCGTGGGCGTCCTCGCGAACAACCCGAGAGAGCGAGCGGGCGCGATGGGTCCGGGCGCTTGCGAAAAGGCCGCGGCTTTCATTTGCTTGTGCGACTCTTTCCACGTCCCTCTCGTGTTTTTGCACGATACACCGGGCTTTTTCGTCAGCCGGGCCGCCGAAGAAAAGAAGATGCCGCTGCGGATCATGACGTTCATCGAGGCATTGCATCACAGCACCGTGCCGCGGCTCTCGGTGGTGATCCGGAAATCCTACGGCATGGCCCACTGCAACATGAGCGGCGGCAACATGCGCAGCGACGCGCTCTACGCCTGGCCGACCGCGGATGTCTCTTTCATGGCGCCCGAGGTCGCGGCGAACGTCGTCTTCGGCCGCAAAGTGGAAGACTTTGCCGAACCCGACGGCCCGCGCGCCGCGCTCGTCGAGCAAATGAAGCACCTCAACGCGCCGTGGGATGCCGCCGGACTCGGCCTCTTCCACGACGTCATCGATCCCCGGGACACGCGCCGCGTCCTGAGCGAATCCCTGACCCGCGCGCTCGGCCCGGGTGGCGACCGCGGCAAGAGTCGGAGGTCGCTCGCAACCTGGCCGCGGATGTTCTGATCGGGTCACGTGCTCCCACGGCCGGCCTGCGCACGTGGAAGTGGAAAAATGAGCCTATGCCGTTGCTCGCCGGAAGACAGGAACATCACGAAAGCTGCGACGAGCTGTCCGCGAGGGGAAGATCATGCAACTGAACCTACCCGTTCTCGATCGATACGCTCCGTTCCTCGGCAAACGTCGTCCGAGCGTAGCCCTCGCGTTCGAACGCATTGCCACCAAGAAGAACCCGATCATCGTCGAACTCGGCGCGTCTCGCAGCTATGTCAGCGGCGGAAATGAAGGTTGCATGGACGATGACCCAAAGTACTGGGATTCCACTCGACCGGAGCGATGGGACTGGGGCGCAGGGATTTTTAGTCGCGTTTGCGCCGAGGTGATTGCGGGCACCGGTGCGTCGCTTCATTCGATCGACCCTTCTCCGAAAGCCATGCGCATCTCGAAAATGATCACGAGCGGCATCGACGCCAACGTTTCGTTCCATCAAACGACGTCGACGGAATTCTTGCGCTCGCTGGGCGAGCCGATCGATTTACTCTATATGGATCACCACGAAACCTGCGAAGAAGGCGCATTGCTTCATCAGATGGACGCCGAGCTCATCGTCGAGCAAGCGCTCATTGCGGGGGATGGGACGATCTTGATCGACGACATCCACGTAGACGGACCCGTACGTGAACGCGCGACGCGGATCTTTCGCGGGCTCGTCGGGAAAGGCCATTTACACTACGGCAAGGGCAAGTACTCGATTCCGTACCTATGCGACCATGGCTTCGAAGTGCTCTACGCGGGTTACCAGGTCGTCCTCGGTTCGAAGTAACGGGTCCGGGCTTCCAACGCATCGTCCTTCAGCGCGCGTCCGCGACCCAGTCGGCCCAGTTCGTGTTCTCGTTGCAATAGCCCTCGATGTAGCTGCGGAGATCGTGCACGGACACCGAGCCGCTCCCGAGAGCCAGGCGACCGGTATCCCCCATGTCGACGACCACGAACCCGCTGGTCGTCGAGAATTTCATCGCGTACAGGCCCGGGACGGTGCCGCCGCAGCCGCCCGGCAGGTCGGTCGTGCACGGCAATCGCACGTGGTCGACGCTGTATCCCAGATCCGCCGCGAGACCGCCTCCGTCGTCGGCGGCGACGTACAGTCCCGACGCGGCCTTCGCCGGATTCTGCTTTCCGCCGAGTGCATCGAGACTCGACACGACGATGTCCGTCGAGCACCCGAGGGTCGAGCATTTGCGCACGAAATGCACGTGCGCGAGCGCAGTGGGCATAATCGCCTCAGAAAGGTCTAGCCCCAGGGCATCGATGGTCACACTCGAATCGGAGCTTTCGCCGACTGGGCGGATCGAAAATTGCGAAATGCCGACGGCGTCCACCTCACCGTCGAACGCAAAGTCGGCATTCGACGTCGGGTCGCCCGCGTTCAGAGCAGCGTCGCTCGAAACGAGGTCGATGTACGCCGCATCCGACGTCATTCTGCATGCGAGATTTCCCGCACCCGAATCCACGCCGGAGGATGCAGTTGACACGGTTCCGGCGGGTGCCCCTCGAGCGCCGGTGCCCGCGTCCGACTCGGACACCGGGATCGGATCTCTCGACCCGTCGCCTGGTGGGACGCCCGTGCAACCGCTCGAAGAGCCCGTGATCAGCGTGGCCACGACCAAACCAGGGAGACCAGCAGCACTGTTGCGAATGATCGACATGGGGCAATCGCACGAGCACGCGACGTGCCACGAGACTCGAAACGCGCGAGATGAAGTGACCCGCGAGTGAGACGAAACGAGGAATGCCAGCACCAGGAGTGTCGCGCCGGGGTGCCGAGGGTAAGCCTCTGTTGCGTGACGGAGCGCGCGCTCCGGGTGCCCCAATCGAGATCGGAATGGAAGTCGCGGGAGACCGGAGCCCTCTCCCCCTCTCCTACCGCAACGTGACGATCTCCTCCGCCGACGTCGGGTGAATCGCGATCGTGCGGTCGAGATCGGCCTTGGTCGCGCCCATGCGGAACGCGACGGCGAAGCCCTGGATCATCTCGTCGGCACCGATGCCGATGACGTGAATACCGACGACGCGTTCTTCGGGACCCGCGGTGATGAGCTTGACGGTCGTCTTCGGCTTTCGTGCCGTGAGCGCGTAGTGCAGGCTCGTGAACTTGCGGATGTATACTTTCATGCTCGAGCCGTACTTGGCGAGCGCGGCCTCCTCACGGAGGCCCACGGTACCGACGGGCGGCTGGCTGAAGACGACGGTGGGCACGCCTTCGTAGTCGATACGCGCCTCCGTCTCGCCGCCGAAGAGGCGATCGGCGAGCTTGCGGCCCGCGGCGATCGCAACGGGCGTGAGCTGCACGCGGCCAGTAACGTCTCCGACGGCGTGAATGCCGGACGCGGTGGTGTTCTGAAAGTCGTCCGCGACGACGTGACCCTCTGCCGTCGTTTCGATGCGCGCGACATCCAGGCCGATGCCCGACGAGTTCGGCGTGCGGCCGATCGCAGCTATCACGCAGTCGTAAGGTCCGCGCCGCGAACCGTCCGCGAGCTCGAGGCTCAGCGCCGAGCCCCGCTCGCGCTCGAGACTCGCGATGCGGGTATTGCGTTCGAGCGCGATGCCGGCGTCCGTCAGATGCTCGGCGAGCGCGGCGCGCAGCGTCGGGTCGAACCCGCGCAGCGGTTCGGTGTCGCGGAAGAGGAGTCTCACGTCGGATCCGAGCCGTTGCAAGATGCCCGCGAGCTCGACGGCGATGTACCCACTCCCGATCACGGCGACCCGAGCCGGTAGCGATTCGAGCTCGAAGAAGCCGTCGGAGGTCGTGCAGAGTTCCGCGCCCCGAAATTCGGGGAGGCGGGGACGCGCACCGGTGGCGAGCAAGATGCGATCAGCCGAGTATTTGCGGCCAGCCACGTCGAGGACGTGCGGCTCGATGAAGCATCCGCGTCCTTCGATGCGCGTCACGCCCTCGTGTTCCAGGTTGCGGGCGTAGACCGCGTTCAGGAAGCGGACATAGGCGTCGCGGCCCGCCTTGAGGCGCGCGAAGTCGAGCGCACCCGGCGAGACGTCGAAGCCGTACTCCGCGGCTTCCCCGACCGCTTCGGCGAGCGTCGCGGCCGTCCACATGATCTTCTTTGGAACGCAGCCGACGTTGACGCACGTGCCGCCGAGCTTTCCGGCCTCGACTAGCGCGACCTTCGCTCCGTACGACGCTGCCCGACGCGCCGACGCGACGCCGCCGCTGCCGCCGCCGAGAACCAGGTAGTCGAATCGATCCATGAACTCGTGGTCGCGCCTCGATAAGCTCATATACCAGCGCGGCGCGATCTCGAGTGACGTTCGCTCGCGGAATGCCGGTTTCTTGGGGCGTCGCGGCGCGTCGTGCCACCGTTTCGTTCCCGCGATGACACGATCCCGGACGGCACCACTCGCTCTTGCAGCCGCTTACGCGCTGTCGGGATGCACGCGCGCGGCCCAGCCGGCGGCCGCGCCTTCCGGGATCGGGACGACGCTCACGGAAGCGCGCGCCGCACACGGAGCACCCCGGGTCGCGCGACGCGGGCATCGCGGCGAGAAGAGTCGTCAGATCCCGGACGGACCCGAGTGCCTCGAGCAGCTCGAGGCAGACGACATTGCGTTCCACGAGCTCGCTCCGCGAGCCGGCATGACGACGCCCGTTGCGGTGACCGGACCGATCGGCGGCGTGCGCTACGAGATGAACGGCAACGGCGCTCTCGTGTGCGATTGCCGGCTGGCCGTTGCGCTCGACGAGATCGGGCCCGAGCTCCGTGGATTCGGCGTGGAAGCCGTGCGGCACTCCGGCGCCTACGTCTATCGAACGACGAAGCGCGGCGGGCCGAGTCTCCACGCCAGGGGACTCGCCATCGACGTCCACGAAGTCCGCGTCGGAACGCACAGACTGAACGTCCTCCACGACTACGCTCGCGGCGAAACCTCCAACTGTGCCGCGAGTGCCCCCCTCCTCAACCGTCTCGCGTGCGAGCTCGATCGCACCGGACTCTTCCAACAAGTGCTGACCCCCGATGATAATTATGATCACCGCGATCACGTACATCTGGCGATCGCGCCGCTCTAACTCGGCCGCGAGTCGAGCGGAGTCGACCCGGCTGCAGATCAGCCGAACCGCGCCGTCAGAAGCCGCGCGGTGAACTGCGTTCGCAGGTAGAAGCCTCGCGGGAGCGTCGCGAAGACGACCCCGTCCGGGTCGACGCCGCGCCGCCGCGAGGCGGCGCTGGCCGCCTTGGGTCTGACCTGGAGAAATTGCCCCAGGTGCCCGCTGATCCGCTCGACGTCGCCGCGCCCGATGATGCCCGCGAGCTCCTCCCAGTCCGCGCGAAGAGCCGTCTCTTCGGCATCGCTCGGGCTCCAGAAGAAGGGCGTGCCGATCCGGCGCGAAGCGACGGGAAGGGCCCGTTCGCCCTCGACCGGAACCCACAGCACGCGGGCGAGCTTGCGGCGAACGAGCGACGATTCCCAGTCGGCGTCGGCGATCCGTCGCAGATCGATCGTGCAGACGAAGGTCGATTCACGGGGCGCGCCCGACGTGCCGACGGGCAACGTCTTCAATTCGATGGACAGCGCTTCGAAATCGGGGGCCGCACGCGACGCGGCGCTGCCACCGAGCGCGCGCTCCACGAGCTCCCCGACGAACCCCTTCGCGCGGCGCAGATCCGGGGGCACCGCGACGCCGAAGCGGGCGGCGACGTCGGCGAGGCAAAGCCCGGAAAGCGCATCGGCGCGGTCGCGGAGTTCCGCTTCCGACCGGGGCGGCTCGACGCGGTTCAAGACGGGGGCGATCCTCATTCCAGGCGAATGTCGAACGGAAGGAGCGCGAGCACCCGCTCCCCGGAGAAGTATTCTGCGAGCGCGAGGGGTCGGGCCAGGAGCTCGGGGAGCCCGCCGTTCGCTCCCCGCCACGCGATCCGGACGGGCAAGCCGCGCCGCCCGACTCGCGGGCGAACGATGCGGAGTGGCGCGTCCGGATCCTTGCCGAGTATCGTCCGCACCTTCGCGAGCGCTTCGGCAAGTCCGCCATGGGCATCGACCAGGCCGTTTGCCAGAGCCTGACGCCCGGTCCACACGCGGCCCTCCGCCACGGCACGGATCTCTTCGACCGTGCGCCCCCGGCCCTCCGCCATGCGCGCGAGAAAGTGACCGTAGTGCGCGTCGAGATCGGCCTCGAGCTTCGCGAGATCGTCCTCGGTGAACGGGCGGGCTTCCGAGAAGAATCCGGCGCGGCGCCCGCGTGCGACGAGCTCTTTCTTGATGCCGAGCCTCTCGTAGAGGAGGCTTGCGTCGAATTTCCCGGCCAGAACGCCGATGGAGCCAGTGATCGTCGTGGGCGATGCGAAGATCGTCGCGCCACGAATACCGGCCACGAAGTAGCCGCCGGAGGCCGCGACGTCCACCATCGAGACGACGAGAGGCTTCGACTTCGACGCGCGGGTGAGCGCGCGCCACATCGAATCGCTCGCGAGCGCGCTTCCGCCCGGTGAATCTACGCGGAGGACGATGGCTTGCACGCGAGGATCTTCGGCAAGGGCGTCGACGCTCTCGATGAAGTGGCGTGAGCCTGTCGCGCGCACTCCGCTCCGCCCAGGGACACTGGCGCCGCTCTTGATGGCGCCCTTCACGTCGACGAGCGCAACGCGGAGCCCTTTCCCGCGCTTCATCAGATGCGTGCTCAGGCGGAGGTACGCGTCGAGCGAGAGGGACCGCCACTTCCCGACACTTTCCTTCAGCGCTTGCTCGACCTCGTCCCTGTAAGCGACGGTATCGACGAATCCGAGAGCCTGGGCTTCCGACGCCAGAAACGGTCCGGTGTCCAGCCGGGCGCGGACGTCGTCCGGCGAGAGCCGGCGCGACGAGGCGATTCTGCCGACCAGTTGCTCGTAGAGATCACCGACGAGCGCCTCCGTCATTTCCCGGTTCGCGGCGGTCATCTCGCTCTCACCGAAGGTCTCCCGCGCGCTCTTGTACTTTCCGCGTGCGCGGAGCCACGAACGGATGCCGATGCGATCGAGGGCGCCCTTGAGAAACACCACCTCGGAAGCGACGCCCGTTAGATTCAGCGCGCCCCCGGGCGCCAGGACGATCTCCGTGCCGCCGAGCGCGACGAAATGAGCACCGAGCCCCGCCTCCTCCATGTAAACGACGACGCGCTTGCCGGCGTCCCGAACCCGCGCGAGCGCGGCTCGGACTTCGTCTGCGCGCGCGAGCCCGGCGGAAAGCGGGCCGATCTCGACGAAGACCGCTTGCAGTCGGTCATCTCGAGCGGCGCGTTCGAGCGCGACGATCAAATCGAGAAGCGCCGCCCCTCGCGACTCCCCCAGCAACGCCGTCGCGAACGACGCCGCACCTCGCTTGTCCCGGATGGCTCCGTCGAGACGCAAGGTGAGCACGTCGTACCCGCGGACCAGGACGTAGAGCCGCCGGAAGAGCCACGCGACGAGGCGGAACGGAAACGAGAGGAGCCCAAGAAGAAGCCGCATTTCGAGGGTCATGGTACACCGTGCGAGTCACGTCGATGCTCCCGTCGTCCGTCCGCGAGTGGCCCCGCACGAAGCTCGTCTGCGGCGCCATTCCCCTGGCCATCGCGGCTTGCGCGCGTGCGGAAGCTCGCTCGAATGCTGGACCTCCGCCCCAAAGCTCGATGGAACGGCCGCCGGTCCGCACTGCATCGGCACCCCGGACGCTCGGGGTCGCACGACTCGCGCCGAGAACCGTCGAGATGCCGCGCACGGACGAGGCAAAGCCCCGCGTTTACGCCAAGTCGCGGATCGTGTGGATTCGCTCTCACCCTGCCTGGAGCTCGGAGTGGCTGGGCTATCTCGTCGCTGGTACTTCGGTCGCGCTCGCCGACGGTAGACCCATTTATGCTCGCGGCTGTGATGCCTGGTACGCGGTGGTTCCGCGCGGGTACGTCTGCGTCGATCATCGGCGTGCGACGCTCGAATCCCACGGACCCCGAATTCGTCGCCGTGGAGGCGCGAAGCGCGGACTTCTCGAAGACCGAGCCGTACCGATACGCTCGCTCGCTGGGAGCGGAGCGCTACGACAGCTTGCCCGATCGGGAGACGCAGCAGGCACGGGAGCCGGATCTGGAACGTCACCTCGAGCTCGTCGAACGCGCGGCGCGAGGCGGGTCGCTGGATCCGATGCTGGACGGCGTGGACTTGACGGCCGCGCCCGACGACGCCGTCGCGTTCGCGCGGCTGCCCGTGGAGCTGCAGATTCAGCGCCGGACCGTGCCGCCGGACTCGACCCTCGCCTTCGTGGGCGACTTCAATCACGACGGGCGAGCGTTCCTGCTGACCTCGGATTTCGTGTGGGTGCCGAAAGATCGGGTCGTGCCGTTTCGCCCGACGACCTTCCGCGGCGTGGCGCTGGATGACGACGTGCACTTACCGCTCGCGTTCGTCCGGGAGCACGACGCGCCCGCGTTCCGCATGGATGCGACGGGAAAGCTCGTGCCCACGGCGCGGATATTTCCGCGGCTGAGCTGCGTGGGCCTATCTGGACGGCGCGCCGAAATGGACGGCGTCACCTACCTCGAAACGCGCGCGAACGGCGCATGGGTGCTCGACGCCGATGCCGTCCAGCCGGAGCTGCGTGAACGCACGCCCTGGGGTGCCCGGGTCGGCATCCCCGACGATGCGCCGTCGCGGCCGCGGGGCCACGCGCGCTGGCTCGAGGCCAGCGTGTATGGAGGTTGGCTCGTTGCTTACGAGGACACGCGACCCGTTTACGTGACGCTCGTTTCCCCGGGACGCGGTGGAGCCGCGCGGAGCAGTGCACAGCACCTGGAAACTCTCTCGTCTACCCCGCTCGGACAGTTCGCGATCACGGGGAAGTTCGTCACGGCGACGATGGACGGGCCGCATGGTGACACTCACGCGGAAGTGCCATGGGTCCAGAACTTCTTCGGCGCGCACGCGCTCCACGCGGCGTACTGGCACGACGCCTGGGGCGAGCGCGTCAGCGACGGGTGTCTGAACCTGTCACCAGAAGACGCACACTGGCTCTTCGGCTTCACCGAGCCGGTGATGCCCGCAAACTGGCACGGAGTGCGATGGTCGTCTGCTCTTGGTCCCCCAACGTGGGTGCTGGTGCGTCGGTAGCTCGCCCTTCCCACAAGCTCGCACGAAAATGAGCCTCTCGCTCTTCTCTCCGGGCCACGATTCGTTAGGCTTGGGACGGTTCGAGAGGCGACCGAAATGCCCCGGACCCAATCACGATGAGCGACGAACCCGATTCTTTGAAGCTCCGCGCAGAACTCGAAGCCGCACTCGCCGACCGCGACGCGATGGTCGAAGAGCTCGAGCGCCGCACCGCGCAGATGGCGAGCGAACGACGGTTGCTCGAGGAGGAGCAAGATCGTTTCGTGTCGCGACTCCTCGTCACGCACGAGCGCGAGCTCCGGAGGGTCCGCGCCGAACTCGACGAGGCAAGGACCCTGCTCCCGAGACTCGAGGACAGAGTCTCGAAGGAGCAGTCGACCGTGACGCGCCTTCGTGAGGAACGCGATGCGGCGCGCGTGCGAGTCGAACGAGCACTGGAGCAACGTGAAGCGATGCGCGCCGAACTGAATGCTGCCATCGCCGGGCGAGAGGCCCTGCAGGCGCAACTCGACATCCTCCGGGGAGATCTCGTGCTCGCGCGATCGATGCTCGAAGACGTCATGCTCGTCGATGCGACGCCCACTCCGATGAGCCCCGCGCGCACGGGCGAGCCGCCCGCCGTGGCCGTTCCGCGCGAGAGCGAGATCCGACGACCGGGCCGAGGTCGTCACAGCGCACCGCCCAGCACGCGCGAGCGCGAAGGATGGAGGCGGACGGACGCGCCCCGCGCGACCGGGACGTCGCGAGACAGCCGTCCACCACGCTAGCCGTCTGGCGGTCGTCCTCCCGGAACACAGCCTCGCTCGGTCGGGCGAACCCTGTCGCGAGCCTCGGTTGCGACAAGGGCCTGTCGCGACGGCTCAGAAACCGAGCTGCTTCTTGCGCTCCTCGGCTCCGGGGTAAGCGTCTCCGGTCGCGTTGATGACCGGGAGCTTCTTCGCCTTTTCCGCGTTCACCGGCACCCACTCGCGAAGTTCGTCGGGCAGCTGCGATTCGTCGTAGATGGCTTCCACCGGGCACTCTGGAACGCAGGCACCGCAGTCGATGCACTCGTCGGGATCGATGTAGAGCATCTCGTCGTCCGCGTGGAAGCAGTCCACCGGGCAGACGGCGACACAATCCGTGAAGCGGCATCGCTTGCAGTTATCGGTGACGACGAAGGTCATTCTATCCTCTTCTAGCGTCCTATCTTCGCGCTTGGCGCGCGGCGATTCGCCGCGAGTCGCGCGGAAGATAGCGCGGACCCGGATGGGGACGCAAACGTTCGGATCGGGCGGCGGCGCTCGAGACCCGGCTCGGGTCCGAACCCTAGTTCTCTGCCGTGGTAAGTTTGGCTTCCGATGGGCGCGGAATCGGTCGAAGGGCGGGTCGTCGCCGTGACGGGCGGCGCAGGTTTCATCGGGCGGCGGCTCGTCGAACACCTGGGTGCGCTCGGGGCGTCCCGCATCGTCGTGCTCGATCGGGACGAGTCTTCGCCGGGCTCGGATGCGCCAACGCCCGTCGTCCGTCGGACGATCACGCTCGGGGACGACGTGGACCTACGGAGCGCCCTCGACGGGGTGGAGCTCTTGTTCCACCTCGCGGCCGAGAAGCACGCCGCGGCGCGCGCTCGACCACGCGACATCTTGCGCACCAACGTGCTCGGCACCGAGCGCCTCTTCGAGGCCGCCGCGCTCGCGGGCGTTCGCAAGATCGTGTTCGCGTCGTCACTGTACGCTTACGGCCGTGATCGCGGCGGACCGCTCGCAGAAGCCGAGACGCCGGTGCCGGATACCGTTTACGGCATTTCCAAGCTCGCGGGCGAACACCTCGGCGCACGGCTCGCGCGGCGCGGAGGGCCGAGCTTCGTCGCGCTCCGGTATTTCTTCGCGTACGGGCCGGAGCAGGATCGCGGGCGTCCCTCGTTCATCGGGCAGACGCTGGAACGTCTTGCTCGCGGAGAGGCGCCCGTGATTCGAGGCGACGGCTCGCAGATCCTCGACTACGTGTACGTGGACGACATCGTGGAGGCGACGGCGCGAGCAATGGCCGTACCCGTGAGCAACGAGGTGGTCAACGTCGGTTCAGGCATGGCGATCACGGTTCGTGACTGGGTCGAGCGGATGCAGCGGGTTGCCGGCACGTCGCTCGGTCCGCGCTTCGAGCCCGCGGATGACACGCACGGCACCCGGCGAGTGGCCGCCATCGACAAGATGGAGCGGCTCCTCGGCCGCCCCAAGGTCTGCACCGATGAAGGACTCCAGCGAACCTTCCGCGTGTGGCGCGCCGCGCCGTGATCACGCCTTGGTCCCGCCGATTCTCGGCCCCGAGCTCCGCGAGTACCGGGGGGAACTCAGCCCCCGACGACACGCGCGACGTTCTGGCCCCAGGCCTCCATGGTGTCGTCGCGCGACCAGCCGACCACCACTTTCGCGACCGAGACGAGTCGCACGGCTTCCCCGCGAGACAGGCCGCGCCCGCTGCGTTCGGTGCTCTGAACCAGCGTGTCGATGAGCCCGTGAATCGTGTTCACGAGAGGCGCGCGATCCCTCAGCTCGGCGGCCCGCGCCGCGAGTTCCTCGATGAGCTCGAGAATGTTGCGCTGAGCCTTCGCGGCCGGATCTTCGGCGGGCTCGCCGTGCTCGGTCGCGGCCTGGTCACGGCTGACGCGACGGAGGACTTCCAGCTCTTCGCCCGCCACCTCAATCACGTCACCCGGCTCCAGCCGCTTCTTCCCGTCGAGGACTCGACGGTTCACTCGCGTGCCGTTGCGCGTGGAGAGCGCCTCGATCTCGAGCGTGTCCCCCACGAGCCGCACCACGGCATGCTCGCGGGACACCTGTTCGGCGCTGAGGACGATGAACGAATGCGGCGCGCGCCCGATCACGCAATCGCCGCGGTGAACCGGATAGGCCGTGCCGCGGTGACGCAACCAGTAGACGACCATGGGATTCTCGAGGGTACGCCCCGCGCCGTCGGTCCGAAAAGAGGGAGTGCGCGGTTTTCCGGCTCAAGCCGTGCCTTCGCGCGGCTCCTGGGCAAAGAGACGTACCCGGCCGGTGGCGACCAGCCGTCCCCTTTCATCGACGATGGTTGCTTCCCAGAGCTGCGCGCGTTTACCGACGTGAACGGGCTTGCCGACCGCCCGGAGTCGCCCCTCCCGGACGGCCCTGACGAAGCTCGTGTGGTTTTCGACACCCACCACGGTCTGCCCGCTCCGGGCAGCGTGAAATGCGGCTCCAAGGGAACACACCGTTTCCACGACGCCCGTGTGCACGCCGCCGTGGACGATCCCGTACGGCTGGCAATGCCGCTCGTCCACCGTCCATTCGACGATCACCTCGTCCGCGTCGATTCTGACGAGCTCGAGGCCCATGGCCGAGCCCCAGCCGCCGAAAACGCCAGGGGATGAGTGAAGTTCCGCCACGCGCCGGAACCTAGCACCCCTCCTGGGCTCCGGGCGCGGTTCGTTCGCGAGACGCTGGCCAGAATTCGGCGAAACCGGAGGCCGGTGGATTGCCGGTAACCGAAAGCTTCCGAAACGCGGAGGCTCGATTGACGCGCTCGCGTTTTGGCGTCATCTGTCTCACTCATGGATGAGCAAACCCGCCACCGAATCCGGACAGCGATCGAAAAAGACGACGTCGTTTTGTTCATGAAGGGTACCCCGGAAGCCCCCCGTTGTGGCTTCTCGGCAACGGTCATTCAGATCCTCGACGCCGTCGGCGCGAAGTACGCGGCGGTCGACGTGCTGGCGGATGGGGCCATTCGCGAGGGCATCAAAGAGTTCTCGGACTGGCCGACGATCCCGCAGCTCTACGTGAAACGAGAGTTCCTTGGGGGCTGCGACATCGTAAAGGAGATGTACGGAACGGGCGAGCTCGCGGAGAAGCTCGGCGCGGAGGTTCCGGAGGTCGCGCCACCGACCATCACCGTAACGGAGCGAGCAGCCGCCGCGCTGAAGGCGGCGGTCGAATCGGAGAGCGAAGGCGTGAGGTTCGAGATCGACGGAAGGTTCAACTACGGACTTTCCATCGGTGCCCGCCAGGCGAACGACGTCGTGGTGGTCAGCGCGGGCGTGACGCTCCTCCTGAACCGCGCGACGGCGCAGCGGGCCTCGGGGACCACGATCGATTACGTCGAGACGCCGGAAGGCGCCGCGTTCAAGATCGAAAACCCGAACGAGCCCCCAAAGGTGCGACAAATCTCGCCGAAGGATCTCGCCGCACGCCTGAAGGCAGCGGAGGAGCTGGTGCTCTACGACGTGCGAAGCGTGGCGGAACGGGACATCGCGAGCATCGAGGGTGCGAAGGTCCTCGATCGAGCGGCGCAGGACGAGATCCTGAAGCTACCGAGGGCCACTGCGCTCGTGTTTCACTGCCACCACGGGGGACGAAGCCAGCAAGCTGCTGATTTCTTCCTCTCCCAGGGGTTCACGAACGTCCACAACCTCTCGGGGGGCATCGATGCCTGGTCGGTGGAAGTGGACCCCTCCGTGCGTCGGTACTGATTGCCCTGAATCGCCAGGGTCGACTCCGCGAGTCATTGCGTCTGGACCGTATGGCCACTAATCCTCCGCGAAATGTCGGCAACAGCACCGAAGCCTTTCTCGCGACTCCTGATTGAGGTCGCCGTCGGTGCGACCCTGGGCTTCGTCCTTTCGACGCTCGAGGGGCCCGCGCTCATCAAGCTTCTGTACGAACCGCCGAGCAAGGACGCGTTTTCATGCGCCGGCACGGTGCAAACCGCCCTTTCTCAGTTCGTCAAGGTGCAACTCGGCTGCGCCGCGCTCGGGGGTATCGGACTCGCGCTGGTCCTCTTCTTCGGAAGAAGGTTCCTCAGAAAACGTCGCGAAGCGAAGAGCACGGCCTGAGCCGAAGAGCGCGGGGAGAGGTTCGTCGTCCCGGCATCACCCGCGCCCCTTGAGGAGCCGCACTACACGCGACGGACCTGCCGCGACTCCGCGATGGAGCACGATCCGACGGCCCGCAGCGAGGCCGTGCTCATGCGCGCGCGTGCCTCGACTCGACACGTGGCGCGTCCAGCGAATGTGCGGATGGCGGTCGCGAAAGTAGCGCGCGACGTCCGGATCGCCGACCCACACCAATCCCTCCTGCGTGTTCGCGCGAGCCTGCGCCTCGAGCTGAGCGCGAAACCCCGACGCCACGCCCGCGAGATAGGCCCGGCGATCGCGATTCCCCCTGATCTTGGCTTCCCTGCGGTGCTCTTCCCAGAGGCGTGCCGCAGTGTGAAGAAGAAATGAATGTACGTACTCGGCCATCTCGAGGTTCTCGAGGCGCCCGCAGAATCTCGAGCACGCTGCCGCGTTTACCCTCGGCGGCTCGCCACACCGGCACCCAGATGGCGTCGACGAAAAAGTGCTCCGCGAGGATATTTGCCAGGACGCGCTCGGCCTCGGATACGCGTCCCGTCGGCCGCCCGAGGTGGCGGTAGCTGCACGCGTGCCCGGGGCCGCGGGTGAGCTCCTCCAGATTGTGCTTCAGCATCAAGCGCTGGGCCGCGTTCATCGCGGCCTGTGCCTCGTGCTCGTTCGGGCTCTCGGCCAAAGCCAGGAGCTTCGCGATCCGGTCGAGGACCGGCGCCCGGGCGAGCTCTTCCGTCGCTTCCGGACGTCCCGCCGCGCGCGCGTCGATGCCGCGTTCCTCGCACGTCTTCCGGAACGTCGGACCATGCGCCGGCTCGTCTGTCGCACCGAGCACTTCGTCCGTGAACTGATGCGCCATCTCGTGCTTCAGCACTTCCACCAGGACGCCCCATCCATGGCGAACGAGCAACACTCGCGAGAGCTCGAGCCGTCGCTCTTCACGGATCCAGCGACCGAGCCTCGCGGTCGCCGGTCCGAGCTCGAGCGTCGGGCGTCTCAGGCGTCCTTTGAAGAACGTCGCGTTGAGATCGCCGTAGGTCGCCCGGATCGCTCGCAGCGCGGCTGCCTCGAGCGCCACGGAGAGCGGCTCGGTCTCCTCGCTCATGGCCCGTCGGTGTCGAAACCGGACATTGCGCCGACGGGCCCCGCAGCAGCGTCGGACCCGACGTGCGGATGAGCGACCCCGCGCTCGATGAGGTCGGATACGGTGTCTCTCAGCGTCTCCGCGACGTCGCGCGGAGCGAAGCCCAGTTTGTCGATCGCCTTCGAGGCATCGCAGTACCAAAAATACTGCGCCATCTCGACGCTCGTGGGGTCCATGGGCAGCTCGCCGCCGATCTTCTGCACGACCTTGCCGAACAACCGCGTCGCATAGGTGGCGATTGCAGGGGACCGCGGAAGCATCATCTTCGGCGCCGGGACGCCGGAGATTCGCGACAGACGATCGAAAAATGCGGCCAGGGTGAGGTTGGCGGCGGAGAGGAGATACCGTTCACCCGCTTCACCGCGCTCCATCGCCAGGAGCATGGCGCTGGCCGCGTCGCGCACGTCGACCAGAGCGAGGCCGCCCCGCGGCGTCGCGAGGATCTCCCCATCGAGAAACATTCGAACGTCGGTGGTCGAAGAGCCGCGAAGATCCCCGGGGCCGAGCAATAACGACGGGTTCACGACGACGACCTCGAAGTTCGGCGGATCGTTCACCTCGAGCGCCTCGAGCTCCGCGTAGTACTTGGTTCGATAGTACGGCCACCGCGAGAGAAGTTCGTGCGGGGGTGGCGTCGCTTCCGTCGCGATGTCGGACGCGCGGCTGCTGATGGCGATGGTGCCGCTCGTGCTCACGTACACGACGCGACGTACACCGGCCTTCTTCAGCCCGGCGAGGGCCGACCGCGTTCCGAGCACGTTCATGTGCCGGAGCTCATCCGCGTCTGCGGGATCGCGGGATACCTTCCCCGTCGCCAGGAACGCGTGTGACAGGCCGCGTGCGCTTTCGGCGACGCGCTCTGCGTCGAGAACATCGACCCTCAGCACCGGGATCTTCGCTGCGACACCGCCACCGCGCGACACGCCCACGACCTCGTGGCCTCGACGGACCAGGTACTCGGCGAGGTGCGAACCGAGAAAACCCGTGGCGCCGCCGACCCAGTATCGCACGGCTCACCGCTCCTCGGTCGAAAGCTGGAACACCTTCTGAAAGGTCAGAAGGAGAGCGATGTTGTTGCTCTTCACCGTCCCGGCAATGAACTCTCCCGGAGTCGGCGTGTACGCTTCCTTCACGATGCGGGTGAACATGGCCGGCGAGGTCTTGAGCACGCAATCCGCCGAGTCTTTGCCCTTCCCGGGCGTCACCTGACAGGCGTCGCTGGTCACCTTGACGGTCCAGCGCTCGCGCTTTCCGAGCGCGAAGTAAAAGCTTATCGGATCCTTCACGCTGCCCGCGACGAACCGGTGCTCGAGCTCGCGGAACAGATCCGTCATCGACTGCTCGTCGTCGGCGTCGAGGAGATCGGCGGGCTCCAGCGTGCGCGTGTCGAGGATGTCACCGCGCGATAGCGCCACCACCGCGCGGCGAACGAGCTTTGCGACGGCGCGCGATGCCTCGGACATGCCGAGGCCCTGCGTCAACCTCCGGAGCTCCGCGCCCTCGAGCGGCGGCCCGATCCGGACCCTCAGCGCGCGGCTCTTCACGACCGTCGCACCCTTCGGCAAAGCCGCGTGCGTGCCGCCGAGCCACACGGGGAGCACGTCGATCCGATGCTGCAGCGCGAGGTGTCCGACGGCCGGTTTGAACTCGTGAACCGCGCCGTCCGGTGTCCGCGTGCCCTCGGGGAACATGAGCACGACCTGTCCTTCGTCGAGCAGCGAACCCGCGAGCCGGAGGCTCTGCCGGAGCGAGCCCGTGCGAGAGATGGGTACCAGATTCGTCAGATTCTCGAAGTAGGCCTTTCGCCATTTGCCGCCTTCGAAGAAGTAATCCTGGGCTGCAAGCGAGATCATGCCCTGGCCGTACTCGCCGAGCGCGTACTTCACGAGGCCCATGTCGAGATGACTCGCGTGGTTCGCGGCGACCAGAACGTTTCGATTCTGCGGAATGAACGCGCCGCCTGTGACCGTCGTCCGCATCACGCTGCGGTAAAAGCCCATCTGCGCGCGACCGAGCCAGTGCATGGCCGCCTCACGCAGCGGTGGGGACAGCTCGATGGGCGCCTCCTCGAGCGACTCGACCGTTGCGGTGGTACGGGAGAGGCGTCGCGCGGCGCCCGTGTCCCGGAGCAGCGCCTCGACGTCTGCCACCGTCTCGGCCGCATTGAGACGGTCCGCGTCCACGGCGTCGTGAACCTGATTCTCGAGCGCGACGAGCAACTCGAGCAACATCAGCGAATCGAACCCCAGGTCTCCGCGAAGCGTCATGCCCGGCAGAATCTCGGCGGGCGTCTTGCGCCCGATGACGGCGATGGCGGACCGGACCATCCGCGCCGCACCGCCCGGCCGCGCGTCCGTCGCGCTCTCCTTCGTGACCTCGTCTCGCGGCGCGGGGGTCATCACGCGCTCGACGAGCCGCCGTACCTCCGGGCGTTTCACCTTGCGCGTCGCCGTGCGCGGCAAGGGGACGTCGATGAGAAGCGCGACCGCTGGGCGCATTCCGTTCGGCAAATCCGCCAGAGCCTTGTCGAGCGCGGCCTTCGCCTTCGCGTGGCGCTCGGCCCGTGTCAGGGCGTCGTCGGGGGTGGGCACCGCGACGCACGCGATGCGTTCGCCACCGCGTGGGTCCGAAACGCCCAGGACGACATATTCGGTGATGCGCTCGATCTGCGCGAGCCGCGCCTCGACGTCGTCGGGATAGACGTTCTCGCCGTTGGATGCGACGATCGTATCCTTCGCTCGCCCGACGATTGCGAGGTTCCCCTTGCGGTCGAGCTTGCCGAGGTCGCCCGTGTGCAGCCACCCCTGCTCGTCGACGGTGCGCCGCGTTTCCTCCTCGTCATCCGCGTATCCGAGCATCACGTTCGGACCGCGAGCGAGGATCTCGCCGACGCCTTCCGCGTTCGGCTCATGAATCTTGAGCTCGACGCCCGGGATCGCACGGCCGACGCTGCCCGCCTTCGCGGACGGCCCAGCGGACGCGACGGCGAGCACGGGGGACGCCTCCGTGAGACCATAGCCTTCCGTCAAGTGCAGCCCGAGCCCAGCGAAGAGCCGGTGCGTGTCCGCCGGTAGCGCCGCGCCGCCGCTCACGAGATAGCGGAGATGTCCGCCGAGCCCCTGGTGCACGGGCCCGAACAGGAGCTTGCCCGCGTCAATGCCCATCGACTTGCCGATCGCACGGTTCAGCTCGATCGCCGCGTCGAACACCCTGGCGGCGAAGGCGCCTCGCTCCGCAACTCGCGCATAGAGCTTCCGCTCGAGCATTTCCCAGAGCGCGGGCACGCCGACCATCGCCGTGATACGACCCGCCTTCAGTCCGTGCTCCAGGCGCTCGCCCGTCAGCTCGTCGAGATAGACGACGCGGGCGCCGCGGGAGAGCGGCAAGAGCAGACCGCACGTCAGCTCGAACGTGTGGTGAAGCGGGAGCACGCTCAGCACGCGGTCGTGCTTCTTCAGCGGAAACAGCGGCGCGAGGGACGCGACGAGCGACGTCAGGTTGTAATGCGAGAGCATCACTCCCTTCGGCGTGCCCGTCGTACCGCTCGTGTAGATGAGCGCGGCGACATCGTTCGGATTCACTTCGACGGGCGCTGCTGCGGGACCCGCTTCCGCCGCAGCATGGAGATCGATCCAGGCGAGTCGTTCGCCGACGGCTTCGCGGACGGCGCGAGCTACCGGCTCATCGCAGAGAAACGCCTTGGCCGACGAAGCGCGGGCGACGTTGGCCGCGGGGGCCGGCTCGATCGCCGCATCGACGGGAACCGCCGTCGCGCCCGCGAGCTGGATGCCGAGAAACGCAATGGGCCACGCCGGATGGTTCGCCCCCGCGATCATCACGCGGTCGCCTTTCTGGATACCGGCGACACGCAGCCGCTCGGCACAGGCCCGAGATCGCTCCCGCCACTCGCGGAAGGAGATGCGGCTCATCCCGTCGGGTTCGGTGCGTTCGAGCGCCACGGCGAGGTCGAACCGCGCCGCCATTTCGTCGAGCAAGGATGCGAGGGTTTCGTGACGCTTCGGGGCCTTGACCTCGCGCCGGATCCGCTCGTCGATCTCGGGAAACACCCACTTCTCGAGCCCTGGCATGTGCACGTCGAACAACCACTCGCGCCAGTCGATGGTCTCCGGCACCCACGCGAGCTTCCTCTTGTCCGCCGCGTCGAGCCGCGCGAAGGCGGCTCGCGTGTTGTCCGTGCGAAACACGTAGTCGTAGCGAGCGACGAAGGGGACGAAGTTGTCGAGCACCCCCTTTATCTTCAGCTGCGCGTCGGCGAACTGCCCGAGCATCTTCTGCGCGGGGCCGAGGATGGGCGCGGCCGGACCCTTCGCTGCGGCGCCGAGTACGCGCGCGATGGAGGAAGCTCCCCGCGCGACGAAGCCCGGACCATAGTTCTCGAACATCTCTTCGCCGAGGATCGCGACCTCGACGTGGGCCTGCAGAAAGCTCACGACGGGCCCGCCCTTCCCCGTGCGCTGCCACTTCTTCCTCTTGTAGAGCCCGACGAGCTCCGCAAACCTCGACATACGAAACGGGTTCGTGTCGCTGGAGCCGTACTGGTACACGGCGGGCGCCGTGCCCTCGATGAGCTCGACGAGCGACAGGATCATCCCGGCCGCGACCATGTCGCACGGGATCACGTCGAGGAAATGGTCGGAACCGGGGATCTGCGCCTGGCCGTTCACAGCCGAGTAGATGAGCGGCGCGCTCGTGTTGATGCCCTCGTTCCAGCCCTTCACCGGAAACGCGACGCTCGACTCCACCACAGCGGGCCTCACGATCGTGAACCTGAGGCCGGAGCCGGCCACGATCTGCTCGCCGATGCTCTTCGTGTATGTGTACGTGTTCGGCCAGCCCCAGAACTGAGCGCGCTCCGTACCCATCTCGGCCAGCCGGGCCTCGACGTACTTACGCTTCACGCGCTCGATCTCGGCCTCGAGCACCGCGCCGGAGCACGGCTCGTCGCGCCGCGTGAGATTGCGCTTCGCCTCGTCCAGGAAGTGACTCTGCCGGAACGCGTCGCTGGCGCGGTGCCGTGCCTCTTCGATGATGTCGAGACACTCGCGATATCTCGCGATCGGGCTCCCAGTGGGCGCGCTCGAGCTCCCCGCTCCGGGGAAATGGGTGCTCGCGCGGGTCGCGTTCCTCGATGAAGCCCTGGCGTTCTCCCGCGACGAAGCAGGTGCTCGTGTGGAGCAGCGGCGCGTCCCCGAGATCGCGCGCGAGCGCGACGAGGTTCTGGACGCCGAACGCATTCACCTCTAGCGCGACGTCGAGCGGTGGATCGAAATCGATCACGCCGGACGCATTGACGACCGCGTCCACTTCGCCCCGCAGCTCCTCGCGCAGCTCCGCGTCGAGGCCGCAGAGCGGTTGCGCGACGTCCCCGGGAACAGGGACGATCTTGTCCTTCAGGAACAGCTCGAAGCCGGGCCCGTACTCCTCGCGCAGAGGACGCAGGGCTTCGCTCGTCGCGATGTCCGCCCAGAATCGCTCGTCCGCGGTCTGCCCCTTCTTCGGCCTGACGAGCAGGTATATGCGACTCACCACCGGGTAGCGCGACAGCAAGAGCGCCCAGAAAACCTTACCGAGAAAGCCCGTTCCGCCGATGATGACGAGCTTTCTGCCCCGGAGCACCTGAGCCGGAAGGAGGGGCTTGCCTTGCGTCGTCACGCCGTGGCCGTTCGAACCATTGGAACCGTTCGAGGCGCCGTTCCCGTACTGGGGTCGGCTTCCATTTTGCTGGTGCGGATCAGTCACCGGCGCTCCCGGTCGGTACGTCCGTGGGAATCGTCATGTCGCCCATGACGAGCGGTGGCGCGTGGAGGAGCGTCACGTCCAGCGTGCGAGCCTGACCGCCCCTCGCGCGGTAGAGCGCCTCATCCATCGTCGGCGCGGTCTCGTAACCGAGCAGCTTCGGAATGTACTCGTTGTCCGCCCCGACGACGATCACCCGGCCGAGATGCTGGCGGCCTGCCTCGCCCCAGTACCACATGAAAAAGGGGTGCGAAGGGTGGTAGGCGTGCCCCGTCCTGTACATCTGCAGGAAGGCCGGGTTCTCGGCAAACTTGGCCTCGTAGCGCCTGTGCAGCTCGAGCGCGTCGCGCGTCTCCGGGAGCAGCCGATGCACGAAGTCCACGTACGGCGCGTGTTGCTCGTGGTCGAATTTGTCGGTGCAGGGATGCGTGATGATGAGCGTCCCGCCTTTTTTCACGAGCGGCGCGCCCCGGTACAGATTGAAGAGGTACCCCTGCGCCAGCACCTGCACGAGGAGCGGATTCAGGAACGCGTGCACGTTGTACGGCGAGATGTACGGGATGCCCGTCACCAGCACGTCGGCTTGCCCCGTGATGGGCACGAGATACTGCTCGAACACGCGGTCGATCGTCTTCTCGTGAACCGCCTCGGTCTCGCCAGCGTTCACGCCGGTGACGCCGAACGGCGACGGCACGCGCGAGAAGATCGCCTGGCGCGCCGGCTGCGGGAGCCGCGCCGTCGTCGCGACGAGTGCTTTCAGGAGCCCCCACTCGCGATTGTCCAGATCGTCTTCGTTCTTGGCGAGAAACTCGAGCGGACGATCGAACATGCGATTGTTGATCGTGGTCTCGATGGTGAAAACATTGAGCGCGGCGTTCGCAACTCGTCCCATGCGCTGGATGCTGGTCGCCAGCGCCGACTTCTTCGGGTCCATGTAGCTGTGGCACTCGCGCATCGTCTTCGGGTTGTGATGCGCGCGCAGGCTCTTGTACCCGCAGAGCCCGACCGCGACGGATTTGTGTCCGCCGTTCATCGGCACGAAATTCAGGTTCACGTAAATGACGAGGTCGCTCTCGACGGCACGGCGGTTGAGCTCCACCACTTCCCCGAGTTCGGTCGTCCCGATCTCCACCATGTTCGCCGCGTCCTCGGCGTCGTGGTTGTAGAGCCGGTCCGGGTAGTACTCGCCGAAGATCCGATCGCCCACCATGTGGCGGATCTCGTACGCCTTCATGCGCCGGTGCACGCTCGTCGCGATGATCATCTCGACGTCTTCGACCCCGTGGTTCGCGAGTAATTCGAGCACCACGTTTAGGACGCGCTCGCGAATGTCCGGTCGTTTCATCGGCGGAAGCGGCAGCGCGATGTTGTCGAGCGCGATCGTCACCTTCATTCCCGGACGGAGGCGCGAGTAGAGCGGATCGGAGCCGAGCGGGTGATTGATCGCGTAACGGATCGCCGCGTCGACATTCTTGAGCGGCGCGAGCGGCGCTTTCGGATAGATGCAGCGCGTGCCGGCGGGAAGATCGACCTCCACGAGGCGGTCGCCTGCGAAGATGACCCGCGGCCGGCTATTTCGTTCGAGCGTGACGACGCACGGGTGGTTCATGATTCAGGAAGCCTTCAGCTCGAACGTGGGCCAGGCGTACGCCTTGGCGAGGATTTTCAATCTCTTGTCGGGGTTCACGGCGGCGGGATGACCGACGACGCTCAGCATCGGAAGATCCGAATAGCTGTCACTGAACGCAAAACACTCATCCAGGTCATGCCCGTTCGCCCGGGCGTGCTCGCGGATGATGCGCGCCTTCTCCGGTCCCGCGATGACCGGCTTCAAGAGCTTTCCGGTGGCGACGCCGTGCTTCATTTCGAGACGGTTTCCGATCAGTGTAGCGCCGCCGATATGGTCGCCCACGTGACGCAAGATGGGCTCGAGCGTGCCGGAAACGAGAACGATCTCGTGTCCCGCTGCGCGACTCTTCTCCACCAGATCGAGCGCCGACGCGTACATCGACGGGCGGATGACCTTGTCGAACACCTCGTCCGCGAGGAGGACGAGGCGGTCTTCGCTCATCCCTTCGTAGGACGCGAAGAGGAGCTCGTTGAAGGTCCTGCGATCGACGAGCTCCGCGGCGACCATCGACGGAGCGCGCACGAGCGCCCGGCCGAGCTTCCGCAACGTCTGCACGGGAGTCGCCTGGTTCAGCATGTAAAAGACCGTCGGGTGCACGAGATTCGTGGACACGAGAGTCCCGTCGACATCGAAATAGCTAGCCGCCACGCGCCTTTGGGTCCCCTACGGTGGGAGATGATTGAGGTGCCGGGAGTGTCACACGAAAGGCTGAAATCCGGGGAACCTCAAGAAAATCCGTTCACATCTCCAGCAGATACGCCGCAACGAGCGGGAACACGATGGTCGCGTCCGACTCGATGACATAGCTCGGACTCGTCACGTCCAGCTTCCCCCAGGTGATCTTCTCGTTCGGGATGGCGCCGCTGTAGGAGCCGTAGGACGTGGTGGAATCGGAGATCTGGCAGAAGTAGCCCCACTTCCGGATGGGGGTCTCGAGGTCCTGCTCGATGAGAGGCACGACGCAGATGGGGAAGTCCCCGGAGATGCCGCCGCCGATCTGGAAAAAGCCGATCGACGACTTGGCCGCGTTCTCCTGATACCAGCCGATGAGCGACGCCATCTGCTCGAGGCCGCTCTTCATCACGCCGAAGCTGCCCACCTTCTTCTTGATGACGTTCGACACGAACATGTTGCCGAGCGTCGAGTCTTCCCAGCCCGGCACCCAGAGCGGCAGGTTCTTCTCCGCGGCGGCGAGGAGCCAGGAGTCCTTTGGATCGATCTGGTACTCGGGCTCGAGGGCCTTGCTCCGGATGAGACGATAGAAGAACTCGGGGGGCGTCAGCCGCTCGCCGGCCTTGTCCGCCGCAGCCCAGAGGTCGATGAACTTGCGCTCGATCTTGCGCATCGCCTCTTCTTCGGGGATGCACGTGTCCGTCACTCGATTCAGATGGCGCTCGAGGAGCGCCTGCTCGTCCGTGGGCGACAGGTCACGGTAGCGCGGGAGGCGGACGTAGTGATCGTGCGCGACGAGATTGAAGATGTCCTCTTCCAGATTCGCGCCGGTCACGGTCATCGCGTGAATGAACCCTTTGCGGATGAGCTCCGAAAGGACGATGCCGAGCTCGGCCGTGCTCATCGCACCGCCCATCGTGAGCATCATCTTGCCCCCGCCCTCGAGATGCTTCTTCCAGCCCTCCGCGGCGTCGACGACGACGGCCGCATTGAAGTGCCGGAAGTGCTTCTGGATGAACTTCTTGACCGTGCTCATATGCCCTGACGCTCTCGAAGAGTAGTGTTACGGGAGCCCAATGGCACGGCTCCGCGCCTGGGTCCAGGCATCTCGGCCCCACGCCCAGGCATTGGTCGCGGTTCCGTTGATTTACGGCCAGGCCCTCGCGTACCGAAGAACGGGCGAGTTCAGCTGGAAGCTGTGTGTCCTCGTACACTTGTTCGGTTTCTTCGACCTGCTCTTGGTCGTCTTCACGAACGATCTCGCGGACACCGCAAGCGATGCGCGGAACACGACGTTCAATCGCTGGTCGGGCGGGTCGCGGGTCGTGCCGGAGGGGAAGCTCACGATGCTCGATCTGGCGCGCGCCGCGACGCTCGCCTTCATCGGAATGAGCGCGGTCGCAGCTGACCTGGTCTTTCGCGAACGCCGGGCGTGGATGGTCGTCATGGCGGCCATGGGCGCGCACATGCTCTGGATCTACTGCTTCCCGCCGTTTCGACTCTCGTACCGCGGCGGGGGCGGGTTCGTCCAGGGCGCGTGGCTCGGCCTGCTCTTACCCGTGTGCGCCTATTACGCCCAGGCCGGTACCCTCGTCGGACTCTCGCCCGCCACGTTCCTGCCCGCGTTCGTTCTCGGTTACGCGAGCCACGTGACGCTGGCTCTGGCGGACGCGCCATCCGACGCAGCGACGGACAAGCGCTCTCTCGCCGTGAGGCGAGGTGAACCCGCTGCCCGGCGCGTGGCGCTGATGGCCATCGCCCTTTCGGCACTGGCAACTCCGCTTGCCGCTCCCGGCGTACCGGTGCTGGGATGGGTCCTCGTGACCGCCGTCGCGGCCGTCACCCTCCGGCCGAACGTATCGCTGCTCGCCACGGCGGATTCCACGGACCGCGTCCGTTGCGCCCGGTTCGTCACGACGAATCTCCGTGCGATCGCCGCGCTCGTCATCGGGTGGAGCGTCGTGCTCGTCGCATCGAAAGTCGGTGCACCTCGGATCCTCTGGTGACGGGTCGCGCGGTCCATTGCGATGCCGACCCCAAGGAGAGGAGCAAGGAGCGGAGGCCTCCGGAACCACCGGGTTCCCGATACCCGAGCCCGCCCGTGACATCTTCAGTTTACACCCCTGATTGGAGGTCGGGCCGGGCGAGGTGGCGGGAGCGGCATCGGGACAGGGAGAAGAGGGGATCGGACGGGGGAGCGGGTAGGGAGCGCAAATTCGCGAGGAGGTTGGGTTTGGGTCGCCCCGCCGGCGGCAAGCCCGCCCTGGATCCCGGTGGCCGCCCGCCGACCAAGACTGACATCTTCAGTTGACAGAATAGTAGACGTCGTGGTCTCTCTTTACGTTGGAGGTTTCGGTGAAAATCATCAACGTGGGCGGGGCTCTGGTTGCTTGCGGGATCATGATGATGGGGCGCAATGCGTCGGCGGCGCCGCAGACCCACGACGGTCTGCAGTTTCGCGGGGCAGCGGGGTTCGGGTATCTCTCCGATTCGGAATCGGCGTCCGGAGAGTCGGCGTCGGTCCACGGACCCGCAGGCGCCTTCGAGGTGTTCGTGGGCGGGACCCCGGTGCCGGGCCTGGCCATCGGCGGCTTCATCAGCGCCGTGGCGGCGACCAGCCCCACGGTTTCGCTCACGCTTGATGGTCAAGAGTACTCCGCTTCGAACAGCAACTCGACCCTCAACTTCGTCACCATTGGGCCTTACGTGGATTACTACCCTGATCCCACCTCGGGCCTCCACGTGCTCGGCGCACTCGGATTTGCGGAGCTTGACGTCAGCGATGGCGACGGCAACACGTCGACCAATTCGGCAACGGGTTTCAGCCTCGGCGCGGGCGTCGGCTACGACTGGTGGGTTTCGGACGAATGGAGCCTGGGAGTCCTCGCGCGGCTCACCTACGGATCCATGAAGCTGACGATCGACGGCGTGAGCTTCTCGGAGCACGCGGTCGCGCCGACGGTGGCATTCTCCTTCGCGTACAACTGACCACGGCAGACCGCGGATCTCGCGTAGCGACAGTCGGGCCCACGCCGAGCAAGGGCCTGCTCGAGCTCAAGCCAGCCGGTCGAGGGCGCGCTCGACGGCGCCGACGTACGAGCCGCCGAACAGGTTCACGTGAACCATCAGCGGATAGAGCTGGTAGAGCGTGACGCGTTCCTCGTGCCCCGGCGCGAGGGGATACGCTTCCTCGTAAGCGTCGAACGTGCGCTCGCCGAAGCCGCCGAAGAGTCGCATCATGGCGAGATCGACTTCACGGTGACCACCGTAGACCGCAGGGTCGACGAGACAGGGTTCACCGCGATCGTCGATGTGGAGATTGCCGCCCCACAGGTCGCCGTGCAGCCGTGCGGGGGGCTCCGGGAGTCCAACGCGTTCGTCCAGGGCCGCGAAGAGTCGATCGAACCCCGCACGCATACGGGGAGATGCAGCGCCGGAGTCCACCGCTCGACGGAGCTCCGCCGAGAGGCGCCTCTCGCGATAGAAATCGCTCCAGCGCGGGAGCGGCCCGTTCGCTTGTGGCAACCGTCCAATGAAGTTGTCGGATGTGAAGCCGAACGCAGGTGCCCCGTGACGATGCAGCGCGGCCAGGCCGCGTCCGAGCCGCTCATCGAAGTCCGTAACGCGGGGACCAGGGTGGAGATATTCGAGCACGAGATACGCCACGGGGCCTGCGCCTGACGATGCGATCACCTCGGGGACGCGCAGGGCGTGTGCCTCGGCGAGCCAGGCGAGACCGCGGGCTTCCTCGGCGAACATCGCGGGCGGCGCGTGCCCGTTCGCCTTGACGAACACGACGCGCCCCGTGGCAAGCTCGACGCGGAAAGCATCGTTGATATCACCGCCGGAAAGGGGCGTCGCTCGTGTCACGCCTGCCCCGAGCGCGGCTTCGAGCTCGCGCCGGAGCGCGGCGTTCATCGGAGCCCGTGAGCGTCGCGGATGTGCATGAGCAACCGATTGCACCCCGCGACGCAGATGTCGATCACATCGTCGAAGCCGTCCGTGTAGTACGGGTCCGGAACGCTCGCGCCGGGAGGCGATGCAGGGTCGAACGAGCGGAACAGGTGGATCTTCTTCCGTGCCGCCTCGCTCGGCGAGAGTGCGACGAGATTGTCGAAGTTCGCTCGGTCCATCGCGAGCACGTAGTCGAACTCCTCGAAGTCTCCCTTCGAGAACTGTCGTGCGCGCCCTTCGAGCCAAAAGCCGCGACGGGCGCCCGCCGCCACGGAGCGCGAGTCGCGAGGATGCCCGGCGTGCCAGTCCCCGGTGCCAGCGCTCTCGATCTCGATGTGCGCCGACAGACCGCTCTCCTCGACCAGGGCACGCATGACGGCCTCTGCCGTGGGCGAACGGCAGATATTCCCGAGACAGACGAAGCAAATCCGCACCATCAAAAACTCTGCCTCTCGCTCAGGCTCCTCTGGCCCGAGCCCGGAACTCGGTCGGCGCGATGCCCGTCCAGCGGCGGAAAGCGCGGTGAAACGCGGTCACGTTGGAGAAGCCCAGCAGCAGTGCGATCTCGCTCACGGCCGGCGTCGTTTCGCGGAGGTGTCGCTCGGCGAGCTTGCGGCGCAGATCATCCACGATGTCGGCAAAGCTCGTCCCTTCCACCTCGAGTCGGCGCCGGAGCGTCGCGACGCTCATGCCGAGCTTGCGCGCGGTCGACACCATGTTCACATCGCCCGTTGCGAGCCGCGACGCGATCGTGTCGCGCACGCGGCCGGTGATGCCGTCCCCTTCGCGCAGTCTGTCGAGGAGTTGCTGTGCGTGGAGCTCGAACGCGGCGCCAATGCGGGGATTCGCGCGAAGCATGGGGGCGGATAGGCGGGAGCGCTGCACGATGAGCGCGTTGCACGGCGCGCCGAAACGAACCTGAGCCTGGAAGATCCGCTCGTACTCCGCGGCGTAAGAGGGGCGGGCGTGCATCACGCGCACCTCGATCGGCGGCTCGTACACGGTGTTCCGCTTGGAGAACGCGACGGCGGCGGCGAGCATGAAGTCGTTGAGCGCGGGGGGCGATGGCTCGTCGTCGGCGAGCCGAAAGCAGAGCGCGGCGTTCGGGCCGTCGTCGGCGAGCGAGATCTCCGCGGCGTCGTTGAGCAGACGGAAGTAGCGCGCCATGACGGCGATCGCTTCGCGCAGGTTCGCGGCGCTCCGCGCCACGTACTCGAGGACGTCGAAGTCGCCGGGCTCGATCTGCTCGCCCGCATGGAGCCCGAGCGCCTGGTCGCCCGTAATCTTCACGCTGTTCTCGAGCATGCGCATCGCGAGCCGATACGGGAATCGCGTGTCCGGGTTCGCAAAAGCGGACGCGGGAACACCCATGCGCGCGAGCATGCCGATGGTCTCCGCCGAGGTCGCCGTGATCCGCGCAAACGGCCACACCAGACGAATGGAGATTTCCTTTTCTCGCTCTCGAGACATGACCAAACCGGCAATCCGTTCCGCCCCGCAATGTAACACTGCGATATCCAGCGTTCTAAGACGCCAGAGGTGGTCGAACCGATTGCTGCACGGACGGCATTTTTTGACAGTAGTATCAGTCGCGAATCATGACTTTGGCGCGAGACGGGGTTCGTTCGGGAGGTCGCTGGGCGTGGGCCATGTGCGCGATCGTCATCGCGTGCAGCGGCAAGGAGTTCGCCGCGGGCGATCGGAGCGATGCCGCTGCTGGAGGCGGATCGAGCGACGCCGCCTCGGGCGGTCTGGGCAATGCGGGGGCGAGCAGCGGCGGAGCGATGGACGCCTCGAGCGACGACGCCGGGGCCGGCTCCACATCGGCCGCGGGCGGTGCCCTGGGGTCGGGCGGCGCCGCCAGCCGGCTCAGTGACGGGACCCAGATCGCATCCGCGTATGATCAGGCGTGCACCTTCGACGGCGACTGCAGCGTGGTCACCGAGGGGCCCATCTGCGACTGCGGCGCCTGCCCTAACGCGGCCATCGACACGACCGCCGAGAGTCTCTGGGCGGCGGATCGAGCGAGCGTGCACTGCCCGGCGTGCGGCCCGTCGGCGCCGTGCCCGCAGAAGCTCGCCGCGTGCGCGAACGGCGCCTGCATCGCACGCGTTCCGCTCATCATCGTTGCCAAGGATTACGCCGCGACCTGTCGCGCGGACTCGGACTGCAAGGTGATCCCGACGGGCGAGGTCTGCAGCGCGTGTGCGTGCAGCGCCGCCGCAGTCAATCTGACGTCGTACGCGACCTACGAGAGCGCCGTCGCAGGTGTCCAATGCAATCCCGGCCCATCTCGGTGCAACTGCGCGGCACCAGTGAACGCGCATTGCGCGTTCGCGACGGACGCGGGCGCGGCCACGCTGGGCGCGTGCGTTCTCGGCCCATGAGCTCGGTACCGGGCATGGCCTCAGGCGAGGGCGACAAGGAAGCCGGAAGTCGGGAGACTTTTGCCGTCACTCTTCGATCTGCGTGACGTCGCGGACGGCGCCTCGGGCGGCGCTGGTCGTCATGGCCGCGTAGGCGCGGAGCGCGACGGACACGCTGCGGTCCCGGTTCGGCTTCCACGCGTTCGCGCCCTTCGCGACCATGGCGGCGCGCCTCCGTTCGAGCTCCGCGTCCTCGACGACGACGTCGAGCGAGCGAGCGGCGATGTCGATGCGAATCCGGTCGCCTTCCTGGACGAGACCGATCGCTCCCCCCTCCCCGGCCTCCGGAGAAACGTGGCCGATGCTGAGCCCGCTGGTGCCGCCGCTGAAGCGGCCATCCGTGATCAGCGCGCACGCCTTGCCGAGCCCCTTCCCCTTGAGGAATGACGTCGGATAAAGCATCTCCTGCATCCCGGGTCCGCCCTTCGGGCCCTCGTAAACGATGACGAGGACGTCACCCGGCCGGATCGCGTCGGCGAGGATCGCGCCGCACGCCGCTTCCTGAGAGTGAAAGACGCGCGCCGGGCCTTCGAACTCGAGGATGTGCGCGTCGACGCCCGCCGTTTTCAGGATGCACCCATCCTTCGCGACGTTGCCGTAGAGCACCGCGAGACCCCCGTCCTTGCTGTAGGCGTGCTCGACGTCGCGGATGCACCCCTTTTCGCGATCGCGATCCGCCTCGGCGAAGTATTTGTCTTGCGAGAAGGCGACCTTGGTTGGCACGCCGCCGGGCGCGGCGAGCGCGCGCCGTCCCGCCTTCGACGTGACCTCGACGCGTCGGATGTCGTTCGCGTCGATGGCCTCGCCCATGGTCGCCGCGTGCACCGTGCCGACGCCGCGATGAACGAGCCCCGCCCGGTCGAGCTCGCCCAGGATGGAAAAGATACCGCCGGCGTGGTGCACGTCTTCCACGTGATAGTGGGACGACGGCGCGACTTTGCAGATGTTCGGCACGCGACGCGAAAGCCGATCGATGTGCTCCATACGAAAATCCACGCCGGCCTCGTGCGCGATGGCGAGAATGTGCAGCACCGTGTTCGTGGAGCCGCCCATGGCGATGTCGAGCGCCATGGCATTCTCGAACGCCTCGAACGTCGCGATCTTGCGCGGCAGGACGCTCATGTCACCCTCGACGTAACGGCGCTTCGCGAGGTCCACAATTCGCTTTCCGGCGTCCGCAAAGAGCTCCCACCGCATGGCATGCGTCGCCAGGAGCGTCCCGTTGCCGGGAAGCGCGAGGCCGAGCGCCTCGTTCAAACAGTTCATGCTGTTCGCGGTGAACATGCCGGAGCACGAACCGCACGTGGGACATGCGGAGCGCTCCAGGTTCGCCAGATCGGCGTCCGTGACGGCGTCGTCGCTCGACGCGATCATCGCGTCGATCAGATCGAGCTTGCGGATGAGCGGCTTGCCGTCGCGGTCGTGGGTCCCGACGATCTTGCCGGCCTCCATCGGCCCGCCCGAGACGAAGATGGTCGGGATGTCGAGCCGCATGGCGGCCATCAGCATCCCGGGCGTGATCTTGTCGCAGTTCGAGATGCACACGAGCGCATCCGCGCAGTGACCGTTCACCATGTACTCGACGCTGTCGGCGATGAGATCCCGGCTCGGCAGCGAATAGAGCATGCCGCCATGGCCCATCGCGATGCCGTCGTCGATCGCGATCGTATTGAACTCGACGCCCCAGCCTCCGGCCTGGTCGATGACCCCCTTCACCCGTTGCCCAATGTCGTGCAGGTGAACGTGTCCGGGCACGAACTGCGTGAAGCTGTTCGCGATCGCGACGATCGGCTTCTCGAAATCCGCGTCGGTCATCCCCGTCGCGCGCCACAGCGCTCGCGCACCGGCCATGTTTCGTCCCGCGGTCGAGGTTCGGCTCCGATATCCAGGTCCAGCCATGCCGTGAACCTAGCTCGAATCCCGCGGATCGCCCAAGCCGCCGCCACCCATTCACGGCCCGCTCGTCACGGCCCGCTCGCGAAGCGAGCCCGCCGAAGGCGGCGGGGGAGCGGTCGCGTAGCGAGCCGCGGGGGTCAAGACCCCCTTGCGAGCGCGAGCCCGCCGAAGGCGGCGGGGGAGCGGTCGCGTAGCGAGCCGCGGGGGTCAAGACCCCCTTGCGAGCACGAGCCCGCCGAAGGCGGCGGGGGAGCGGTCGCGTAGCGAGCCGCGGGGGTCAAGACCCCCTTGCGAGCGCGAGCCCGCCGAAGGCGGCGGGGGAGCGGTCGCGTAGCGAGCCGCGGGGGGTAAGGCTGGCAAGGCCCACCGAGACGTCGCGGCGACCCTTGCTCGCGATTCCCCTAGCCGAGCTCCGCGACGAAGCGACCGATCTCGGCGAGAATCTCGGCGTTCAGCGCGTCCCGGGTCGTTCCTTTTTCGCGGAGGCGGGTGGCCGTCACTTCGAGCGAGTGGTCACCCCCTTCCACGATGAAGAGCCGGTTTGGCGCGGTCATCCTGGGGAGAACGGCTCCGAGCAGTTCCAGTGGGCAAAGCGGGTCCCGGGTGCCCTGGATGAACAGCACCGGCGTCCGGAGCGCGACGAGCACTTTGTCCCGGACGGCACCGCGCGGCCCCGCCGCCTTGAGCGGATATCCGAAGCAGATGAGCCCACTCACCGTCGCCTCCAGCGACGCGTGGCACCCGACGCGACCGCCCATGCTCTTGCCCGCAAGCACGACGGGACCGTCATGTCCCTTGGCCGCGCCCTCGAGCGCCTCGAGGTGCGCGCGGACGAGTTTCGGCAGCGGATCCGGCGAGCGCCGGTTCTCGTGCATGTACGGGTAATCGAACGGCGCCACTCGACCGAGCGTTTGGAGTCGTTCCTTCCAGGCCGTCATCCACGCCGACGTGGAGGGCGCACCCGCACCCGGCGCGAACAGGAATAGCGGCCGCGCCACGTGGCCACTCTCGCGCATCGCGGCACGGGCGTCGATATGATCAGCGCGAGCTTGCTGCGGCGCAGGCCTTCGCGAGCTCGCCCCACAGCGCCTGGCGCACGACGAGCGGGATGCCATGTCCCACGCCGTCGAACTCCCGCAGGTCCATCGCGAATCCGAGGGCCGCGAGGCGAGCCGCGGCGAGCCGCGTGCCGCTCAGCGGAACCCGCGCGTCGACGGTGCCGTGAAACGCCACGATGGGCGGTGCATCTTTCGGCAAGGTCGATGGCCAGAGCGCGTGCGGCAGCCAGCCACCGACCGGGAACGCAGCACCGATTGACCCCGGGTGCCGCACGCCGACCGCAAAAGTCAACGCGCCGCCTTGCGAGAACCCCATGAGAATCGGCTTTCCGACCGTCGGGCGCGCCCGCGCCACGCGATCGACGAAGTCCGCAACGACGTCGGCTTCAGCCGCGATGTCGCTCGCGGAATCGTCCGATGGAGGTGGCCCGCGCGGGGGGAACCAGGCCCAGCCCCTCGAGTAACGGCTAGCCGAGTGCGGCGCGACGACCCGAGCGTCCGCGGGAAACCCGTCGAAGATACCGACGAACGACTCGGGCGTGTCGCCGAGCCCGTGGAGCGCGACGATGAGCGGCGCCGGCTCGTCTCCATGAACGTCCCCGGTCGTCACTTCGACGAACGCGAGCGGGAGAGGCGCGCCGGTTCGGTGACTTGGTGGCGTCGCGGCAGGTTTCGCCCTCGACGAAGGCGCGCCTGGAGCCGACCGACAACCGAGCGCCAGCGCCGCGAGCGCGACGAGACTGCGGCGCCATCGGCGGCGCGCGACGGGGCGTGTGTCGCGGGCTCTCACGGCCGCCATCGGTCGTTCAATGCAGCGACTTCGACTCGGCCTCGGGGACGATCATGCCGTCGCGAAACTCGCGCACCTGGAGACCCGGAATGCTCACGTTGGTGCCTGTGACGTCCGTGATGACGACTACGGGCTCGCCGGGGAGCACCCGATTGCGCTGCGCGAGCTTCTCGAGCGCCGTCTGGATGGTCTTCTCGGGCGTGTTCGAAAAATCGATGACGAACGGCACGACGGAGCGATTGAGCCAGAGCTTTCTTCTCACGCTGCTCATGTTCGTGAACGCGTAGATCATCGCCGTGCGCGGGCGGTAGCTCGCGACGAGCTGACCGAGAAGGCCGCGGCGCGTGACGACGACAATCGCGGACGAGCCGAGCGAATCCGCGACGCGGCAAGCCGAACGGGCGATCTCCTCGCGTGCTCCGGCCGGCCGTCGATCGAGGTAGAAGTCGAGACCCGGCTCGCGCTCGATCCGCTTGGCGATCCCGTCCAGCACCTCGACGCAGCGCACGGGATACTTGCCGCTCGCCGTCTCGCCGCTCAGCATGATCGCGTCGGCCTGCTCGTAGACGGCGTTCGCGACGTCGGTGACCTCGGCACGCGTCGGCATCGGTGCGTCGCGCATGGACTCGAGAAGGTGCGTCGCGACGATGACGGGCTTTCCTGCCATGGAACACTCCCGCACGATGCGTCTCTGGATGACGGGCAGCTCCCGAAAATCCACTTCCACGCCGAGGTCACCGCGCGCGACCATGATGCCGTCGGCGACCTGCAGGATCTCGGAGAAGTTGTCGACGCCCTCCTGATTCTCGATCTTCGCGATGAGCTTGATGTTCGCCTCGCCCTTGTCGACGATCGCCCGCGCCTCGAGCACGTCGCTCGGCGAGCGTACGAACGACAGTGCGATGAAGTCGAGCTCGTGCTTGACGGCAAACTCGATGTCGCGCCGGTCCTTGTCGGTGATGGACGGCAGGTTCACGCGGATGCCGGGCAAGTTGATGTGCTTCCGCGAGCCGAGCTTCCCGCCGTCGATGACGCGACAGAGGAGCCGGTTCTCGTTCACTTCCAGCACCTGAAGATTGATGAGCCCGTTGTCGACGGTGACCTTGTCGCCCGCCTTCAGATCCTTCACGAGGCTCTGATAATCGACGTGAACGCTCCGCTCCTCGGGGTCGCTCACTGGACTCACCGAGAGCGAGAACGTCTCCCCCACCTGAAGCTCGACCGCGTGGGTCAGCTCGCCCGTGCGGATCTCGGGGCCCTGGAGGTCCACGAGGATCGAGATGGGATGGTTCAGCTTCTGGTTCAGGCTCTTGATGCGCCGGATGGCCATCAAGTGCGACTCATGAGTGCCGTGCGACATGTTGAGTCGCGCGACATTCATACCGGCCGCCGCCATCTCGTGGAGCGTCTGCGAAGTGTCGCAGGCCGGGCCTATCGTGCAGATAATCTTCGTGTGCCTGAACGAGCGTCGTTCCGCCATCGGGACTCCGGAGTTTCACACGGATCGTCCACCGTGCGCCAATGGTCAGTCGAGTATTTCACTCACGGCCGCATCCGCGTCGACGGCCCCAGGCGCCACGCGGGCCATCGCAAACAAAGGCGCGACCTCCGTCGCGGTCGGGCGTTCGGCTCCCGCGAAGCCGGCTGTTCGTGCCGCCCAGCCGACGATGGCGCGCGGGTCAGCGCCTCGGTTCCGGAGCTCCTCGAGGCTCAGATCGTCCGCGCGCTTCGCCAGTCGCCGGCCCGACCTGTCCACCACGAGCGGCACGTGAAAGTGCTCCGGCTGCGCGAGGCCGAGCGCCCGGCGCAGCAGAAACTGGCGCGCCGCGCTCGGCAATAAATCGTCCCCGCGGACGACTTCGGTGATGCCGTCGGCAGCGTCGTCGACGACGACGGCGAGCTGATACGCGGGCAGCCCGCCCTTGCGCGCGATCGGAAAGTCCCCGACCTCGGCGCCGACGTCGGTGACGTGCGGCCCGGCGAAGCCGTCCACGAGCGGGATCGGTCCGCCCTCCACGCGAAACCGGAGTGCCGCCGCCTTGCCCGATGCGCGCTCCGCGTCGGCGACGGTCGTAAAGCGGCCTCTGCACGTCCCGGGATAGCGCGGCTCGGTGTCGCCGAGCTGCGGCGCGCTCGCCGCGCTGCGGAGATCGCCCCGCGTGCACACGCACGGGTACGCGATGCCGCCCGCGACGAGCCTGTCCGCCGCGTCGCGGATCGCATCGAGCCGCGCCGACTGCACGACGACCGGGCCGTCCCAGTCGAGCCCGAGCCACTCGAGGTCGCGGAGGATGTGCTCCGCGGCGTGCGGCACGACCCGCGGCGCGTCGAGATCCTCGATGCGCATCACGACGCGCCCGCCGCGCGAGCGCGCATGCCACCACGCGAGCAAGAATGTCCGCGCGTGACCGAGGTGCAGCGCGCCGGTGGGGCTGGGCGCGAGCCGGCCGACGACGGGGCTCAGCGGCATGCCTTCTCGAGCTCTTCCGCGACGCGCGCCGCCTCGGCCGCGGTTGGATGTGTCTCGTCGTGTTGCCAGGACTTGAAGTGCGCGCACGCGGCCTCGAACTTGCCCGCCATGTATTCGCTCTGCGCGAGGTTCTGGAGGACCGTCGGATGCGGCTTCAGTGCATACGCGCGTCCGAAGAGATCCGCGGCATCGGCGTAGCGTCCAGCGTCGTAGGCGGTCACACCGCGTTTGAACAGGTCGCGCGCCTGTTCGCGGACGACGGCGGGGTCCACGGGAGCGGCGGGGGGGGGTTTGGTGAGGGAAGGCGGGGGCGGGGGCGGGGGCGGAACGGGAGAGCCAGAGGCAGAGGGGAAGCGGGGGGGCGGGGGCGGAACGGGAGAGGCAGGGGCAGAGGCAGAGGCAGGGGGAGGAGCAGAGGGTGCGGTTGCGGGGATGGGAGGGGGAGAGGGATTTTGCTGGTGCGGATTTGCGGGTGGGCTTTCCGGGAGGACGGGGGGCGGCGGTTCGCTCTCGGGCGGCTCCCACGCGACGCTGAGGGCCACACGAGGGGACACGCCGAGCGCGGTGGTCACGCCGGGGCCGAGGGCGGCGCCGAAGACGAGGTCGCCTTCGCGATAGCGCGCGCCGAGCAGCGCGTCGATCGGCGTCGTGCTTGCGCCGAAGAACGACGCGCCGCCGCCCAGGACAGTGAAACCAGTGAGCTCGGGGCCAATCTGCAGTCGATCGTCGAGCAGCTCGATGCCCGCGGCGAGGGCGAACGGAATTGCAGGGCCGACCTGGGCGTCCACGATGACGCGACGCTCGCGCGCGAGGAATCCGAGGCTCGCTGCGTACACGATGTTCGCGTAGCGCCCGCTCGCCGCGACGTGGGCGCTCGCGCGGAACGCGCCGTCGCCCGTGAGCGCGCTCGCGCTGCCCGTCGGGAGCCATACGCGGAGCTCCGCCCCGACGTCGAGATGCGGCAGGGAGTACAGGCGCACGCGCCCCGCGATTCGCGCGTCGCCGAGGCCGGCATGCGGGGGACTCGCCGGGTCGTTTCCACCTTGGAAGGGCACGAAAGGCAAATCCGCACCAACCAACCCTCTCTTCCCGATCGCGTACGCCCCTCCCAGATCGACGTAGAGCTGCGACGAGACGAGCGTGTGCGTCCCGGTGGGCGTGTCCTCGCGGAGAAGCGGCCGGTACGCCTCGCTCGCATAGGCCTTCGCGTACCAGACCTCGTCACCCGCGACGTTGCCGTCGGGCGCTACGAAGAATCGGTCCCCCGCGAGCGTCGTCTGCACGGGCTGCAGCTCGAAGCCGTCCGTCGCGTGGGCGCTGCCGCTCGAGAGCAGCAGCGCGGTCACGCAGAGGGCGCCCCTCCAGTGCGGGGCTCCGCCGACGGGAACCATGACCTCGATCGCGCGAGTCTCGCCGCCGGCGCGACGAGCCGCAACCTTTTCCCGCCGGAGCGACGCTCAGCTCGGCGCGAGCTCGGCCTTCCGATACACCGCGACGACCGCGGCACCGCCGAGACCGAGGTTGTGCTGCAGGCCGACTTTCGCGCCGGGAACCTGGCGCTTCTGGCTCAGGCCGCGGATCTGCCAGTTCAGCTCCGCGCATTGCGCGAGGCCCGTCGCGCCGAGGGGATGTCCCTTGGAGATCAAGCCGCCCGACGGATTCACGACCCACTTGCCGCCGTACGTGACCGCGCCCGAGTCGATGAGCTCGCCGCCCTTGCCCACGGGACAGAGCCCGAGGCCCTCGTACGTGATGAGCTCGTTGCACGAGAAGCAATCGTGAAGCTCCACGACGTCCACGTTCTCCGGCCCGAGCCCGCTCTGTTCGTACGCCTTCCGCGCGGCCTTCGCCGTCATGTCGAACCCGACGAGCTTGATGCAGCTCTTCTCGTCGAAGGTGCTCGGCAAATCCGTCGCCATCGCCATGCCGGCAATTTCGACCGCGGTCTTCTCGAGCCCGTGCTTTCTCACGAAGTCCTCGCTCGCGAGCACGGCCGCTCCCGCGCCATCGCTCGTCGGGCAGCACTGGAGCTTCGTGAGCGGGTCGTAGACGACCTTCGCGGCCTTGATCTGGTCGAGCGTGTATTCGTCCTGGAACTGCGAATACGGGTTGTTCACCGAGTGACGATGGTTCTTCTCCCCGATCTTCGCGAAGTGGTCCGCGGTCGTTCCGTAGCGCTCCATGTGCTCGCGCCCCGCGTTGCCGAAGATCTGCGGCGCAGGCGGCGCCGCGCCGTACTCGCGGAGCGTCATCATCAGCAGCATGTGTTTGTCCATGGGGTTCGTGCGATCCATGAATTTCGCGCCGAGCGACCCCTTCTCCATCTTCTCGAACCCGACGGCCATCGTGCACTCGGCGAGGCCACCCTCGACGAGCTGCTTCGCGAGGAACAGCGCCGTCGAGCCCGTCGAGCAGTTGTTGTTCACGTTGTAGATTGGGATCCCCGTGAGCCCGAGCTCGTAGACCGCGCGCTCGCCCGCCGTGGAATCCCCGTAGCAAAAGCCGACCGCGCACTGCTCGATGGCCGAGTATGCGACGCCCGCGTCCGCGAGCGCCATGCCGCCCGCTTCCTTCACCATGTCCGGGTAATCCCAGTCGCGCCCGCCCGGCTTCTCGAACTTGGTCATGCCCACGCCCACGACGAACACTTTGCGACCCATGACGAGACTCCTTTCGTGTCGACGACGGCCTTCGTCATACCATGGAAGGGCGGGCGGCCGCGGCAGCCCCCGATCGTCACCGCTCCGCGACGATGTACGCGACCCACGCAGCGTCCTGGCCGACGCGCGCCCGCGGGCGGAAGACGCCGGTGCCCTCGCCGTCCTCGTCGCCGTCCTCCCAGTACACGGTCGAGCGCGAATACCCGGCTTCGGCGAGCACTTCGCGGATCTCTGGCAACGTCCAGAGACGCCACTCGTACGTGAACGCGTTCTTCAGCTTCGACCCGCCGGGGAACTCGAAGTGAATGTGGTTCGTCACGAAGTTGCCGATCGGGTCCACGACGTTCTGGTCCCAGACGTAGGTGAAGCCCTTCAGCTTGCGGCGCTCGCGCATCTCGCGCCAGGACTCGTAACCGCCGTAAGAGTCGAGGAAGAAGAGCCCGTCCTTCGCCATCGATCGACGCACGCGCGCGAAATACCCGCGCAGCTCGTCCCGCGTACGAAAGACGAAGTAACTGAAGTTGAGCGCAACCGAGACATCGAAGCGCCCCGGACAGACGTCGCGCACGTCCGCTCGGCGCAGGATCACGCGATCTCCCGGTTCGCCGATGGGCGCGAGGTTATGCTTCGTGCCCCACGCGAGCACCTCTCTGTCGAGATCGATCCCGACGGCAGTGCGCCCCCTCCCCTTCACCCACTCGGCGCAGAGGAGCGCCGTGCCGCAGAAGTCTTCTCGCAGCGTCTCTGCTCGACGCCCGCGCACCTTCCGGAACGTCCGCGACAGGAACGCCGCCTCCGTCTCCACGTCCTGCACGGACTCCTGATAAAGAAAGTGACGGTCCGAGTTCCTGGCCGTGAGCGGGCGCTTCTTCTTTCGCACTTTGGGCATGGGCGCGGCAGGTTACACCAGAAGCGCGACGTCGAATCACTTCCGCGACGCAACACATCGGACCGTCTCTGCCCACGTTCCTTCGTCCGTCACCCAGACGACGAGCAGGCCATGGTCGACGGACGCAACGGAGACGAAATAGAACGCTTTGGCCGTCGCGAGCGTCTGGCGGCGCGCGCCCGACGGGTCGGCGAGCGATTGCAGCACGAGCTCTTGCTCGACGTCGGGCGCTGCGGTCTCCGGCTCCGCGTAGACCAGAACGGGCTCGGCGCAGAGATGCCCGGCCGCCACCGGCGCGGGGTCGATGCCGTTCGGGTAAAGCGTCCAGGTCGTCTTCGTGTCCATGCTCGGGTTCATCCCGATGTCGAGCCGGGCAATGCCGAACTCGCTGATCGAGCGCTCCTGGGGGATGAAGCCGAACAGATCGTGCGCGCCCTGGCGCAGGACGGACATCTCCGTCAGGGGCTGGATCCCGCCGCCGACCCACGCCACCAGATCGTCGCCGAGCACGGGCTTGCCGTCGGGAAAGCGCACCCTGCGGACGTGCACGGGTGTGAGCGCCATGCGCGCCTGCACGGAGAGGACCAGCACGCCGTCCTCCGTCTGCACGAGCGACACGCTGTGCGCCGAGTTCCCCTCCGGCGTGAGCAGCTGCGAGTCGGCGCCCTCCGTCCAGAGCTTTGCGCGGAGTGGCGCGTCCTCCTTTTCGGGCCGCACGATGTACGCGACGGTCGCCGGTATCTTCGCCACCGTCGTTCCCGGCGCTCTGACCGGCACACCCACCCGCGTCGCGTCGTAAGCATCGCGTGCGAGGATCTCGAGCGGCCCGAACGCGCCGCTCGCCGGCGCGCGACGCCGCACGAGCTTGCCGTGCGCGATCCAGTAAACGTAGTCGCGAAAGTAGCTCGGTCCGATCGCGAGACCGAGCGGCGCGGAGTCCAGGGACAGCGGCGCCACTGGCGTCGCTCCGGGAGCGCTCCCGCGGGGGGACCGTTCCAGAGGCGCGAGCAGGAGCCGTTCGTCCGGCGTATCCCACACCACGCCGAACGGTGTCGCCGCGGCGGGCCCCGCCGGTCCGACCTCGAGCGGCTCGTCCGCGAGAAAGGGCGTCGGCACATGAGGGCCCTTCGCGGAGCTCGCCGGGCTCGGTGGATGGGTTTGTTGGCGCGTCGTGGAAGCGCCACTCTCACCGCCGCCGTCGCGGTCTCGTCGCCGCCGCGCGACCGCCGCGCGAGCGGCACGGGCCCGCTCCGCCTCGATCCGGCGTTCCACCTCCGCAATCTTTCGCTCGAGCTCCGCCTTCGTCGGGCCCGGCTTCGGCGATTCGTGACGGCACCCGATCGCGACCATCGCGACGAGCGTCGCGGCGAACCGGCTCCGGGCACGCTCGGACATCCAGGCGAGTCTAGTCGAATCGCGTCCGGACCCACGACCTCGATGGTCCCGTCCGAGCCCCCGCATCGCTCGAACGGCCCTCGAAGACCCGTCGAAGCGGTTCGAGCCCTGCCTGGCGAAGCCGACGTCGTGCAGCGCTGCGGGACCCGGGGTCGGCGGCTGCGACGGCATCTCGCGCGCCCTCGGAGTGCCTTCAAGCCGTCAATCCCAACCAGGGACTCCGAAGGCGCCCCCCGAAGGCGCGTCGCCGCTCAGTTGCACGCCGACTGAAACGGGAACACCGTCGCGCAACCGCAGATGCCGTCGGCCTTGCAGCACGGGGCGTCGGTGGGGAACAGACACGGCGAACATTGGTTCGGGGAGCACGCGGCCGCGACGCACTTGTTTGCCGTGCAAACGTTGGATTGACAGTCTCCGTTCACCTTGCACGCTTGCTGGACCGCGCACTGGGGGCACGTGGTACCACCGCAGTCGACGTCCGTTTCGTTGCCGTTTTTCTGGCCGTCGCTGCACTCCGCAGGGCGGCAGGTCTTGTCCCGGGTCCCGGGGAAGCAGAGGAGGCCGTCACACTCGGCCTCGCAGACGCTGTCCGCGCAGTCCGTCCCGATGGAGCAGCCCTCGCCGTCGGCGCACTTCTTCGGGCATGAGCCGCCGCAATCCACGTCGGTCTCATCGCCGTTCTTCTTGCCGTCGCTACACGTCGCGGGCGGAGGCAGCCCGCCGTCGGGGAGGCGCGGGATCTCGCACGAGGCCGTCGTACCGCTCTTCACGCACTGCTTGCCGCCCGTACACGGCACCGGTGCCCCGATACCACTGCCGTTCGCAGTGCAGAGGACCACCGCGTTGCCAACGCAAGACCCGACACCCTGCGCGCAGACGTCCTTCACGCACGAGCCCGCGTTGCAGTACTGGAGAGAGTCGCACTGCGAGTCGCTCGTGCAGTCCACGCACGCGCCGAGGGTGCGATTGCAGAGCTGATTGCCGGCCACACAAGCGTTGTCCGACGCGCACGGCGTCCGGCAAGTTCCGGAGAAGCACTGCTCCCCACCGGTGCAGTCCGTGTCGTGCGCGCACTGCACGCACTTCCCGGCGGCGCTACAGACCTGGCCCGAGCTGCATTGCGCACCGGCGTCCGCGCCCGCATCGCCCGGCGTGCACGTTCCCGAGTTCACGCAGGTGTCGCCCGCGCAGACCTGGTGAGCCGGACAATCCGCGTTGGCGGCACACTGCACGCAGACCCCCGTGCTGGAGTCGCAGATCGTCTCGCCCGAGCCGTTGCCGCGACAGTCGCGACTCGTCGAGCACTTCTCGGGTGGCGTGCAGACTCCTGCGACGCACCGGTCGTTTCCGCTGCACTCGTTGTCGAACAGGCAATCGACGCAACGGTCGGTCGTGCTGTCGCAGCGGGTCCCCGACGCGCAGCCGCCGTCCACGGCGCAGGCCGGAAGCGACCCGGCATCGCCGCCACTTCCGCCGGGACCCACCCCCGCCGTGCCGCCGCTGCCGACCGATGCGCCCGTTCCTGAGCCGCCGGAAGCGGCGATCACGCCACCCGCGCCGCCGCTCGCCGCACTCGCGTCGGGCCCGCCGTCACGAGTTTCGTTCCCGAAGTTGCCGGAGCTGCTCGAACTCGAACAGCCCGCTGCAACGCCGAGACCTACCGAGCACAGCGCAACCCAGCATCCCACTCTGAACGAAAGCGTCATGACATGGACCGTAGCGTGCAATGCGAGTTGCCAGAAGTGTGCAAAGCGTGCGCAACCGACCAGTGCTCATGTCGCGACGCGGTTCGACGCGGCGACGAGACGCAACGCGTGATCCCGTTCAATCGCAGGAAACCGCGACTTTACCGTTCGGCACGGGGAGGTTGCTCAGGCAATAGGTGCCCGACTTCTTGGTGCACGCGCAAGCGCAAGCGCTGAGCTTGTCGTCGTAGCAGCGTCCGTCGTAGACGAAGTTGCACGCGGCGCTGGGCTCGGAGGCCGGCAGGAACCCGAGCTTGCACGCCGACAGAGCGACCGAAGTCGGCGAGCCCCCCGACGGGGCCCCGCTACCCGGCAGGCTATCGCTGGAGGAGCCGCCGCTCGAAGCGGACGCGCCGCCGGCGTCGCCAGGGCTCGCCGGACCGTTCTCGACGACGCCGCCGCACGCGACCAATAACGTCGTCGCGACGAACCACGCGCTCTTGGAAGGACCCATCCTCCTTGAGTGTCGCATCCGTTCCCATCCGGCTCAAGGTGCCCGAGCGCCGCACGAAAGCTCGAGTCCCCGGCAGGCGGATTCGTTGCGCGGGCCCCCCTTCGAGGTACGCTCGCGCCCGGACGTCGCATGGAGAACTACATGACCCCCGCAGGGGCCAAGCGTCTGGCGGACGAGCTGCGGCGCCTAGTCGAAGTGGAGCGTCCGAGAGTCGTCCAGGAAGTGTCGGACGCGGCTGCGCAGGGCGACCGGAGCGAAAACGCGGAGTACATCTATGGCAAGAAGCGGCTCCGCGAGAATCGACCGGCGCATTCACTTCCTGACGAAGCGCCTCGACGCGGCCGTCGTGGTCCGGCCAGAGGACGTGCGTCGCGACCAGGTGTTCTTCGGCGCGACGGTCGAAGTCGAAGACGAGGACGGCAAGCGCGCGGTCTACACGCTCGTCGGCGCGGACGAGTCGGAGCCCGCGCAGGGACGCCTCTCGTGGAAGTCGCCGATCGGCCGCGCGCTCTTGAAAAGGAAAGTCGGCGACGTGGTGGTCGTGGTCCGACCGGCAGGGGAGCTCGAGCTCGAGATCGTGTCGATCTCCGTGGGCGAGTCGTAGGCCGAAAAGAACGGTGCCCTCGCGCGGGGTTACGGTTCGTCCGATTATTGCGTCCCTCGGCTTGCACGGGCCTCGTGAACGCGCTGAAACTACGCCGATGCTCCGCATCGTCCGCGCATGGGTGGTCCTCGCCGCCGTGATCGTCGCGCTACCCTCGGCTTGCAGCGATTGGCCCGGGCTGAACGACAAAGAACAGAACAACACCAGCGGCGTGCCGGCGTCGGAGCCGGGCACGTGTTCGGGTTCCCCCCTCCCCTGCAGTGCCCTCGGGACGAACGACTGCGGCTCCACACCCGGGTGCACCGACGACGGCTCGTGCTCGGGCTACCCGCTGACGATCGGCGAGACCTGCGACGGGCAACCCTCGCCGCAGTCCTGCAACAGCAACCCGGGTTGCTACTGGTCGACGGACTGCACGGGAACCCCGTACGGCACCTGCTCGGCCATCACGCAGCAAGCGTGTCTCATCGCGCCGGGTTGCACGTGGACGCCGGCCAACGCCGCGGGCGCGGGTGGCGCCACGAGCATCGGAATCACGACGGGGGTCGCGTGCAACACGTACGGTCAGGCGTGCGGCTCGAGCGACGAGTGCGATTGCAACTTCGTGTGTCTGCTCCAGTGCCCGACGTGCGGACACGTCTGTGGCCACCCCTGCACCACCGACGCGGACTGCACGACGTCCACCGGCTACCTCGGCGTCGCAACGCCGCATTGCTCGCCCGGCGCGAATCTCGGACCCCCTTACACGGGCGTCTGCACGACGTAGCGCGCCTCGCGGAGGACCACCTCGGCGCTTCGTGGGTGTGTCGAACGGGGGGCGGTTGGGGTATTAGGCGACGCTGATGCTTCGCTTTACTTCCGTGGGTCTTCTTTGTGTGGTCGGCTGCGGAGGGAGCGCGAAGGTGACGGCGCCTCCGGAGGCTCCGGCTGCGGAATCGACGGTGACGTCTCGGCCCGCCCTCGAGACTGCTCCGACGATTGCGCCGGTGGATGATTCGGAGTCGATACCGGAGTCGATGGTGCAGGTGTCGCTCGAGCCGCTGGTCACGGGGATTCACCCCGGCGGGCACTTCGCCATCGCCGCTCACTTCCGGATCGCGAAGGGGTATCGCATCGGGTGGAAGTTCCCGGGCGAGGTCGGGTCCGCGACGACGGTGACTTTCCACGCTCCACCCGGCTTCGAGGTAGGACCCTCGGAGTTCCCTGCACCGGAGCGGTATACGGCCCAAGGCAACTACGTCGGGTTCGGCTACGAGAACGAGACGGCGGTGTTCGCCGAGATCACCGCCAAGCGCGGCCTCCGGAGCGATGAGGTGAGTCGTTTCGACATGGACGCCAGCTGGGTCGCCTGCAGGAAGGAGTGCGCGAGCGAGCGTACGTCGGCCTTCGTGGAGCTCGCGACGACCTACGGCGCGGCGCGCGCCGCAGATGTCGAGAAATCGCTGGCTCCCTTTCGCGCGCGCGTGCCTGCACCCTTCGCGAGCTCGAAAGAGGGGACCCAGGAATGGAGCGTGGGTGATCGCGACGCGACGCTGGTCGCCAGGCTTCCCGGCGCGACGGTACGGGACTTCTTCCCGGACGGCACGGCCCACCCGGAGCCGTCGAAGATCGCACCGGGAGACGGCGAGCTTCGCTTCACCTACGACGAAACGCCGAAACCCGGGTCGCGCCCACTCCGCGGCGTGATCGCTGCAAACGAGGCCGGCAGCGACGTCTTCTATGACTTCGAAGCCGAACTCCCAGGCGAGAAAAGGCCGGCCTCGCCGCCCGCGGTCGAGAAAAAGCACCGCTAGACCGAGCGAGGACCGAGCGTCGCCCGGCCGCGCCCGCTAGACTGCTGGTGAGCATACGTGTTCGTCACGTTGATGGTCATCGGGTTGGTCGGTCTCGCGGCGATGGCGCTTCCCGCCATGGGAAAGCACCACGGCGCGCTCTTCGGTCGCGGAGCGCACCACGCGGCGCCGGGGCCGGGTCTGCGCGCGGTCCGCGGGCTCGCGCCACACAGGGCCGGCGCCGCACGTGCGCGGTCGGAGCTCGTCCCCGCGGACGCGGGGGAAGGAAGCCTCCTGCGCTTCGTTCCTTCCCCGCGAGCGATCTTCAGCGTGCTCGCCCTCTTCGGCGCGTTCGGCAATGCCGGGGTCAAGGCGTTTCATCTGCCGGGACCGATCGCAGCACCCCTGGCGCTGGTGCCGGCGCTCCTCGTCGAGTGGGTGTTGGTGAGACCGCTCTGGAACATGCTATTCCGCCTTCACGCGGATCCGAGCTCCCCACTCGATCAGCTCGTCCTGGCCGAGGCGCGCGCCGAGGTCCCCTTTCGCAACGGCAAGGGCATCGTCTCCACGGTGCACGACGGCAGGCGCGTGCAGCTCGCAGCCGAGCTGCGGAAGGACCAGGAGACCCTCGCAGTGCGGGTCGGCGACCGCCTGATCATCGAGGCGGTCGACCGCGCACGCGAACGCGTCACGGTGTCCATTGCCTGGAATTGACCTTCCCGGAGATGCCGCGACGACGCGGTAGCTAGTCTCGACGGGTAGGAGTAGAGCGGGGGCATGATTGAACCTTCGCTGATCATCGCGGGCGCGGTCGTCGTCATCGTCCTCGTACTGACGTCGCTCATCATCACGACGTTCCTCAGGAGCGTGGACGCGGGCGAGATCCTTCTCGCGAGCCGTGGTCGCAATCTGAAGATCTACCGCGGCCCGAGCAAGGCGCTCATCGTGCCGGTGATCACGCAGGTCCGCTTCATCCCGGCACAGGCCATCAACGTCGACATCGAGATCACCGACCAGACCGCCGACATCGACGGCTCGGGGCGCTCGGCCCCCGTCAAGGTCACGGTGCGCGCATCGGCCATCGTCAGCGTGGGCGAGGACGAGGCGATGGTGAATACCGCCGCCAACAAGTTCTTCTCCAAGTCGGGCGGAGAGCAACTGTCGACCTTGACGGACGTGCTGTCGTCCGCGGGCCGGCGAGCCATCAATCTGCTCAAGCACGATCAGCTCTTCAACGCCCGCTCCGGCGCCGCGGCGCCGACTCCCACGCTCGCGACGACGGGGCGTGCCGATCTCACCGTGCCCCGGGGCGAAGACGACGAGCTCGCGGTGATCATCAAGGATGCCTGTTCACGCGAGCTGATGGACCTCGGGCTGTCCTTCAACAGCCTCAACATCAAGGCCGTGCTCAGCGAGGTCGCCGAAGCGCGGAGGCGCGAATCCGCAGCGCGCGCCAAAGCCGATGCGGACGTCGTGCAAGCGCAGGAGGAACAGCGCGCCCGCATCGCGCAGCTCGAAGCTGCTCAGAAGATCAATGACCAGGAGAAGGCGCTGAACATGCAGATCGCCTCCAACGGGGCGTCGATTGCCCGCGCCGAAGCCGAAAAGCAGGCCGCGGTGCGCCAGAAGCGCGAGGCCGAGCTCGGCGCCAACCAGATCACCCAGGCGCGTGCGGACGCCGAGCAGAACGTCATCCAGCAAGAGGCGGAGGGCCGCGCGCAGGCCGCCCGCATTCGAGCGATCGCCCAGGCCGAAGCCGAGGCGATTCGGATGAAAGCAGTGGCGCTGGCCGAGGCCGGCGGCGTGTATCTCGACCTGAAGAAGCTCGAGCTGGCTCCGGAGCTCACGGCGCAGATCGCCGCCGCGCTCTCGAGCAGCCAGTTCGTCAACTTCGGCACGACGGGCGGCGCTGGCGGCGACCACGGAGCCGTCAGCTCCGGCACCGACGACGTGCTGCGCGTCGTCCAGACGCTGATGGCCGCAAAGGTCATCACGGGCACGGGACTCGGCGGCAACAACGACGCGCCGCAGCCGGCTACGCCGGCCGCAAACCCCCCTGCACCTCCAGCCCGACGCGGCTGATCAATCCCCGAAGAGCTCCATGCCCTCGGCGAGGACCTCGGCCATGTGCGCCTTGGTTATGACGCCGAGGATCTCGGGGGTTTCCGGGGGCCCGGTCGACGGCTCTCCGACGACGACGGCGAGCCGCGCGCCGGCGGCGGCCATCTGGATCAACACCTCCGCCACCGTGTCTTCCGCGGACACCGTCACGAAGTCGCTCCGCGCGACGTCGGCGGCCAGACGCGCCGCCCGAATTGCGTCGAGGTGCTCGAAGCTCCAATCGCGCGGAATGATTCCTTTGACGTCCCCCGGTCCGACCAGAACGAAACAGCTCGGGGCGTCCGGGTCCGACCCGAACACGATCTGCGACGCGGGCGCGTCGGGGCCGAGAACGACGGCGCGTTCGAGGACCATATCGGACACATGATGCACGAGCCCGGCATTCGCCTGAAGCGCCTGGGGGGCGTAATGGCCACGACGGGTCAGCTTCATCGTGTAGATGCTGTCGGCCCAGAGCGCGCGGCGCAGGCCGTAGGCCAGCGCGACCGTCAACGTCATGGGGAGCACCACGGAGTAGTCGCGCGTCATCTCGAAAATCATGACGATCGACGTGAGCGCAGCACCCGTCGCGCCCGCCACGACACCAGCCATGCCTGCGAGCGCGAAGGCCGCCGGATCGATGTCGAGCTGGGGGATCAGCGCGTGAACGGCGAGGCCGAAGGCGCCGCCGATGGTCGCTCCCATGAAGAGCGACGGCGAAAAGACTCCACCGGACGCACCGGAGCCGAGCGTGAGACACGTCACGAGTAGCTTCAGCGCGAACAAGCAGAGAAGAAACGGTACGCTCGATATGGCCCCGGAAAGGACGTCGAGGATCGTCGCATAGCCGACCCCTTGAACGTAATAGTGACCGGCGAAGTGCATCAGCGCGACGGCGACGATGCCGACGCCGAGCATGCCCGCGAAGTGACGCAGGTAAGGCCTGCCCGGAATCCACTTCTCGAACCCGTCCTCTGCGCCATAAAGGCCTCGTATGAAGAGGACGGACACGGGCGCGAGGATGCAGCCGAGCAGAACGTAGAGCGGGAGAAGGGTAACCTGAGCCGCGGCCGGTGCCGTCAGCGCGGGGACCTCGAACGCCGGATGGCTGCCGAGGAGGAACTGGCCCACGTACGTCGCGGTGGCGGTGGCGAGCGCCACGGGAACGAGGGTCCGCACGCTGACCTCGTGCATGAGGACCTCGACGGCAAAGAGGACGCCGCCGATCGGAGTGTTGAACGTCGCAGCGATGCCGGCCCCGCCGCCCGCGGCGACGAGCGTGACGAGTTGCCAGCGCGACGCGCCGGCGTATCTGCCGACCGACGACGCGAACGCGGCCCCTATCTGGATGATCGGCCCCTCTCGCCCGACCGAGCCTCCGCTGCCGATTGAAATCGCCGACGCGAAGGATTTGACGACCGCCACGACGGGGCGGATGACGCCCTTCTGATAATAGATGGCGTCGATGACTTCCGGGACGCCATGGCCCTTCGCTTCCGGGGCGAACTTCTTGACGAGAAAGACGACGGCAAGGGCGGCGAGCGACGGGACCAGGACGACGGCGAGCCCCCACGGCGCGGCCGGCGTATGGGCGTTGGCATCGTAGAAAAACGAGAAGCGGCCGAGAAAGAGCAGATTGTGAAAGAACGCGATCAGCGCCCGAAAGCCGAACGCGCCGCAGCCGGCGACGATACCCAGCGCGACCGCGAGCAGCGCGAACCGAGCGGAGCCAATCCCCTTGCGAGCGGTGCTCAATCGCTGCGGGGGGCGCGACGAACCCCCCGCAGCACCCACCTTGAGCTGGGTGACGGTCGTGGCCGGTACGGGCATCGGGGTCGCGCGCGGAGTGGGCGCGCTAGACGCGGATCAGGAGGCTGTCGCTCGCGTTCGCCTCGACGTTGCGGTCCACGTAGTGATGCGTATGCCGGCGGCCGTGACGCCCGCTGTGCTCTTCGCACCACAGCTCCTTGCCGCCGCTCGCACGCCTCGCCTCGACGCACTGCGGACATGGGGGAGCGATGGCGGGCACGGCCGTGTCGACCGCGTCCGCATGAGGGATGACGAGGATCGGGGTCGAACACAGGCGCACCAGCCGTTCGGCGACCGAGCCCAGGAGGATGCGCTTGACGCCGTTGCGACCGTGGGTACCCACGACGACCACTTCCGCGTTGAGGTCCGCCGCGAGCTCGACAATCTCGTTCGCGGGGCGACCGGCGACGATGTGAAGGACAATCGTGCTCATCTTGGACGCCGGATGGGACTCCATCCAGAACTTCAGCTGATTGCCCACGAACTCGCGCAGCCGTGGATCCTCGTTCTCGCCGACCAGATTGCTATCCGAAACGCGGTCGGAAGGATCGAGGACGTGCACGGCGTGAAGTTCGCCGGACCGCGCTTCCGCATAGTCGAACGCCCGGAGTAGCGCAGTCGACGAAGGCTCGGAATAGTCGACACCGACGAGGATGATGGGGGACATGTTGAGATACTCCTTTTAACTTCGAAGTGGGAAGAGGCAGCGCTCGAATCGAGCCCTGCCAGCCGAAAATGTCAGACGAAGAAGTCAGGCGCGAGCTCACCGCCAGGGACGCATGAATATTGCTCCAGGTCCGTGACGCCCGCCGAGCGCAATGTCTCGTCGTCCACGCAGAAGTTGCCGGAGAACGAGCGGCTCGGGCGGGTCAGGATGACGTACGCCGCGTCGGCCATGATCTCCGGTTTCCTCGATCTCCTCATCGCCTCGTCGCCGCCGAGGAGATTCTTCACGGCTGCAGTCGCGATGACGGTGCGTGGCCAGAGCGCATTCACGGCGATGCCGTCGCTCTTGAACTCCTCCGCATGCCCGAGGACGCACAGGCTCATGCCGTACTTCGCGAGGCTGTAAGCCGTGTGCGGCCCGAACCAGCGCGGTTCCAGGTTGAGCGGCGGCGAGAGCGTGAGCACGTGCGGGTTTTCCGCGCGCTTCAGGAACGGGTAGCACGCTTGAGTGCACGCATACGTACCGCGCGTGTTGATCTGATGCATGAGATCGAAGCGCTTCATCGGCGTGTCCGGAGTGCGCGTGAGCTGGATGGCACTCGCGTTGTTCACGAGGATGTCGATGCCGCCGAAGGTCTCGACCGTGCGCTTCACGGCGCTCGCCACCTGGTCCTCGAAACGAATGTCCGTGACGCACGCCAGTGCCTTGCCCCCTGCCTTTTCGATCTCCTCGCAGGCCGTGTAGACGGTGCCCGGCAGCTTCGGGTGGGGCTCGGCCGTCTTCGCCACCACGGCGACGTTGGCCCCGTCCTTCGCGGCTCGGAGCGCGATCGCGAGCCCGATGCCGCGACTCGCTCCGGTGATGAAGAGTGTCTTGCCTTCGAGTGTCGCCATGTGCCGAGGTTCCTCCGGGCGGTGGGTCAGCGGACCAGACCGCGCGGAACCTAACATGGTAGCGTCCGGTCTCGCGTGCTCGGATCGTCGCCCCGGAGATCGAGCGACCGCGGAGAGGGCTTTCCGATCGCGGAATACGTTTCCGTCGCGATCGTCGCGCTCGCGTACTTCACGATCGTCGCCAGGCTTCGCATCGTCGACGACGACGAGGGGTTTTACGCGCTCGCCGGTCGCGCGTGGATGGGCGGGCGAGCTCCCTACCGCGACTTCTTCTTTCCACAGATGCCGCTCAGCGCAGCGTTCTACGGCGTGGCACGCGCCCTGCTCGGTGCCGGCCTCGCGCGACTCCGGCTTCTCGACGCCGTCTGCGCGGCGGGAACGACGCTCTGCGTCCACCACGCCGCGCGGCGAGCCGATGGCCGCCTCGCGGGAATCCTCGCTGCGACGCTCTTCGCCGCGCACACGCTCGTGTGGGAGTGGGCCACGACGGTGAAGACGTTCCCGCTCGGGCTCCTGTGCGGCACCGCGGCGCTCGTCGTCGCGACGCACCCGCGCCTGACGCGGACACGTGCCTTCGTCGCCGGAGCCCTGGCCGGCGCGACGGTGGCGGCGCGCGCTCTCTCCTTGCCGATTGCCGTGGTTGCGCTCGCCGCGCTCGCGAAGGACGGCGAAGCGTCCGGGCCGCGCGGGAAGAGAATCGCAGCCGGGCTCGGCGGATTCACGCTGGGACTCGCGCCAGCCCTCGCGCTCGCGGCGCTCGATCCCCGGGCGTTCTGGTTCGACAACGTGACTTACCATGCGCTCCGGAGCCCCGGCATCGGCCTGGTCAAGGACGCGGCGCAGAAGCTCGACGCGGCGCGGGCGGTCTTTCTCTCGCCGTGGGGAGCATGGCGCCCGGACGCGACCGGCGTGCAGACGACGGCACTGCTCGTTGCCGTCGCGATGGCCATCGGTTCGCGCGCGCACGGACTGGACGCCCGAGCGCGCGCGCGGCTCGTGCCGTTCGCCGTTGCGACCTTCGCCACGGTCGCAACGGCATTTCTGCCCTCGCCGGTCTGGGTCCAGTACTTCGCTGCCGCCGTCGCACCGGCGAGCATCGTCGCAGGGTGCTGGCTCGCGTCGCGTCGCGGTCTTCGGCGCGTCGCGACCGGCGCCATCGTCGCTTACGTCGTGGTCATGATTCCGTCGTGGCGGGATCGCCTCGTCGTTCAGCCCCCTGCCCTGCGCTCGTCCGCGGTGGATGCCGTCGGCGTCGCGCTGGATGCCCTGACGAACGCTGGAGACCGCGTCGCGGCGCACTGGCCGAGCTACCTCGTCGCGTCGAAGCGGTGGCCGATCGACGCCTCGCTGAACCAGTTCGCCCGCCTCTATTCCGACCGCGTTCCCGAAGCGGACCGTCGGAGATATCACCTTTACACGGAGGCGGAATTTCGCGCGGAGCTCCTCGGCGGCGAGGCCAGAGCTTTCGTCGTGGGCAGCTTCGTCGTGCCGGCGACCGCGAGCGCACTTTCCCGTGCGGGGTTCCGTCGATTGGTCGATCTTCCCGGCGCAAGCGTGTGGCTTGCTCCACGAACCGGGCCGGAAAACCCGAGCGGGGAATGACCGGACGAGAGCCGGACCGCGCGGAGTGCGCGGGCCCGGAAGGAAAAAAGCGCGCCCCTTTTGGGTAGGACGCCGGGCATGATACGCTGACCGGTGACCGCGGCGACCGCGAGGGCGTCGATCGGTTCGCTGATTCCGTTTTACTTTCGCCATGAACGACGACCCCTCCGCCCTTGAGCCAGGCTCGGTACTCGCGGGCAGGTTCCGCGTCGTGCGCTGCATGGGCGTCGGCGGGATGGGCGCCGTCTACGAGATCGAGCACGAGCTCACCAAGCACCGTCGAGCGCTGAAGTTGCTTCATGCCTCCATGGCGGCGATTCCGGGCGTCGTCGAGCGCTTCTTGAGGGAAGCCTCGGCGGCCGGCCGCGTAGGCAATCCGCACATCGTGGAGAGCTTCGACGCCGGCACGCTCGACACCGGTGAGCCGTACCTGGTCATGGAGATGCTGCGCGGCGAGACTCTCGCGAGCTGCATCGAGCGGGGGCCCATGCCCATCGCGGAGGTCGTCGACCTTATCGGTCAGGCCGCCGCGGGGGTGCACGCGGCCCACGAAGCCGGCATCGTGCATCGCGATCTCAAGCCGGACAATCTCTTCGTCGTGGACGTCGAGGGGCGTCCATTCGTCAAGATTCTCGACTTCGGGATCTCCAAGTTCGATCCGGGCAAGACCGGCGGCATGGCGCTCACCCAGGAAGGCGCCGCGCTCGGCACGCCCTACTACATGTCCCCCGAGCAGATCCGCGGCGAGGCGAACCTGGACGCGCGCACCGACGTCTACGCACTTGGAGTGATTCTCTACGAGTGCGTGGCGGGGTTTCGGCCGTTCGAGGCCGACGCGCTCACGCAGCTCGCGGTGCTCATCCACACCGGAAAACCAAAGCCGCTCTCGGAAATCCGCTCGGATCTGCCGCCCGGATTCTCCGACCTCGTCGCGATGGCGATGGCGACGGACCGCGAGCAGCGAATCCAGAGCGCCCGTGGACTGCGAGCCGAACTCGAAAAGTTCGGCTCGATCTCGTTCCGCGGCACGACGGGAACCGGACCGTCGCCCTCCATGGCGATGGCCCCGCCGACCGCGCCAGCGCGCTCGCTCGCTACGAGCGCGGCAGCCGTGTCCGTGCGCCCGGTCACGCCCGTTCCACCTCGGAAAAAATCTCAGGGGGTCCCCATCGCCGCAGGCTTCGGCATCCTTGCGGCAGCGGCGATTGGCGCGGTGATGTTCCATCGCTCGAGCACGACGCCGAGCGCCGACACCCCCCCAGCGCCCTCGGTGGTCGCTCCGGTGGCCGCTGTCGCGCCGCCGCCGGTTGACACGACCCCCGTCGAACCCGTGGCCGCTCCGGCGCCCGCACCCTCCGTCGCTCGCCCGGCGCCGAGCGCAGCGACGCATCTCGCGCTCGCGAAGGGGCCCTCTGCTCACGCCCCGTCGCCGGTCGTCTCGCCGACTCTCGCACCGCCGGCACCTCCCGTGGTAATCGCCCCCCCCGCCGTTCCGGGTCCAGCCCCTGCTCCGGAACACAAGGCCCGCCGCGCGGACACGGAGGGGCTCGCGAAGGACAATCCATTTAAATGACGCTTGGGCATCGATCTTCTTTGTGGGCCTTCCTCGGCGCACTCGCGCTCCTCCATTCTTCGATCGCGCTCGCAGACTCGCCTCCAGACGCCAAGAAGGCCGAGGCCGCACAGCGCTTCGATCGCGGTCTGTCGCTCTTCGACGACGGCGACAACGCGGGCGCGCTCGCGGAGTTCAAGCGCACGTATGAGCTCTTTCCGAACCCGGTGGTGCTTTACAACATCGGCCTCGTCTATGCGGCCATGGGCCGCCCGGTCGACGCCGTCGACGCGCTCGGCCCGGCGGTGAAGGCCGGCGGCCTTTCCGGGGCCGAGCTCGAATCGGGCGAAGAAGACCCTCGTCGACGAAGAGGCGCGCATCGGCCGCCTCACCGTGACGACCACGCCCGACGGTGCGACCATCGATATCGACAACGTCGAGGTCGCCAAGACACCGCTGACGGCGCCGCTCCGCGTATCCGAGGGCAATCACATCGTCGGCGCCGTTTCACAGGGCTTCGCGCCGGCGCGCAAGGAAGTCGTCGTCGCGGGTAACCAGGACGTCACGCTCCACCTCGACCTCGTGCCGACGCAAGGCAAGGCGCTCGCGAATCTCACCGTGCACTCGAACATCGCGGACGCGACCGTTCGCGTCGACAACGAGGCCGTCGGAAAGACGCCGCTCGCAACGTCGTTGACGCTCGTTGCGGGGCATCACCAGGTCGAGCTCTCGCGCCCCGGGTACTCCACGTCGCGCAAAGAAGTCGACGTGGGCGAAGGCGCGACGGGCGAGCTCGACTTCACTCTCCCGGTGGACCCCTCCGCTCTCGGCACCGAAGGCGCGGAGCTCGCGATCGAAGCCAGCGAGTCGGGCACGGACCTGACCATCGACGGCGATCACCGCGGTCCGTACGAGAGCCCGCTGCGGCTTCCGCGCGGCACCCACCACATCAGCGCCGTCGCGCCAGGCTTCTACCCGGTCGAGCGCGACGTCACGCTCGACGCGGGCCAGACGAACATCGTCCGCCTCGCGTACGATCCGACGCCGGAGACGCGCGAGGCTTACGAGAGCAGCGCGCGCCTGCATCGCACCTGGGGATGGATCGGCGTCGCGAGCGGCCTAGTCATCGGTGGCGTGGGCGGCGCGTACCTGGTCGTGAACAAGAGCGCAAATCGAGCGCTCAGTCCGACTACGACAAGGCGCGCGCGGTCGAGGCCTACGGGAACAGCAAGGCGACCAACCCGCCGCCCCAGCACCCGTGCGCGACCTTCGCCCCCGCTGCAGACGGCACGACGGACAGCCCGGCGGCCTGCGACGCTTACGTGCAGGGCTACTCCGACAAGCTCGATAGCGTGAAGAATCGCGACATCATCGGCTACGTCGGCATCGGCGTCGGCGGGGCCGCCGTCGTCACGGGCGTCATTCTGCTCGTTACCGGCGGGGACCCGGGCAAATACGACAAGCCCACCTCCCGCTCGCTCGGCCACAACGACGGCCCGAAATTCGCACTGACGCCCGGCCCAGGCCAGATAGGCACGGGCTTCAGCGTAACCTTCTGAGCCCCCGGCGCAATCGGGTGCGCCCCAGAACCAAAACCCCCCGCTTGCTCCAGCCCTTTCACGGCGCCGAGCGCAGCGAGTACCGGGGGGAGCGGTCGCGCAGCGAGCCGCGGGGGGGACAGGTGGGACACCCCCCAAGAACAAAACCCCTCTTACATGCTAGGACGCCACCACCCGCTTCATGGACATCCTTAAAGCCGTCACGGCCACGTGTGCCTTGCTCTCCGCCGTCGGGTGCGCCGGAGACAAAGGCGCACCAACAAAACCCGGCAGCGGCTCCGGTGGGGCGTCGACCGCCGGCCTGGATGCGACCACTCCGCTTGTCGAAGCTGGGGATTTCGCTACGTGCCAGGACGCGGGCGGCGCGCCGGCGGATGCGGGCCTCGTGTGCATTCTTCACGTCTCGGGGCGCGCCATCGACCAGAACGGCGCACCCGTCGCGGCGCAGTCCCTGGTGTCGGCGTGCGGTCCGGCGCAGTGCAACCCCGGTATCACGGATGCCGGCGGGCACTTTCGCATCGGCGTCGGGCTCGACATCGTCCCGGACGTGTACTCGGTCCAGGTCCACCTGAGGCCGAACTTCGCCGCGTTCTATTACCGGCTGCCAGAGGTGCCGGGTCCGTACATCGACATCGGGAACGTGCGCGTTCTGCCGATGCCAGCGAGCGGGCCGTCGCTCGTCATCGATCGCGCGGGCTCGGCGGCACAGTCGGTCACGAGCGGCGACGTCACGCTCGAGGTGCCGGCGAGCACGTACGTGCGCCTCGACGTGGAGGCCAATCTCGCGGGCGCGCTCGGCACCCAGTTTCGCGCGCTCCGCATCCCCGACGCGTTCTTGCCGGAGTACGCGCCGCCGTCGACCGGCATTCGCGTGCTGTACGCGATGGAGCCGTTCGAGGCGTCGTTCGAAGTCGGCGGGCAGCCGAACGTGCTCACCAACGCGCGGCTCTCGTTCGTGAATTACGCGAAGTTCGCTGCCGGGTCGTCCGTCGACCTGATGGCGCTCGGGAGCTACGTGTTTCCCGAATGGATCCCGCCGGCCACGTTTCAGAAGGTGGCGACGGGCCACGTCTCTACCGACGGAAACACCATCGAGCTGGATCCGGATCAAGGACTGCCGTACCTCACGTGGGTCGGCCTGAGGAGCACACCATGAGAATTCACCTCGTCGCGCTTTCGGCCACCCTCGCTCTAGCGAGCGCCTGCGGCAGTTCCGGGCCAACCGGCTCGAACCAGTCGCCCAGCGATGGCTCGGGCGGCTCCGCAGGTTCTGCCGCTGGAACCGGCGGTGATACCAGCTCCGGAGGCGTCACCGCCGGCAGCGGTGGCGTGTCGCCTGGTTCGGGGGGCACCGGAGTGGTTGGCTCGGGCGGAACCGCCGCACAAGGTAACGGCGGAACCGGCGCAGGCGACACGGGTTCGAGCGACTCCGGCGTGGGCGGCAACGTCACGGCGTGCCCCGATCCCGGCGCGTACCCGGCGGGCCCCTACGGCAACACAGTCGGCGCGACGATCACGAACCTGCCGCTACAGGGTTACGTGAACGCGACCGGCGACGCGCTCTCGAACACGCTCCCGTGGACCGCCGCTTACTCGCTGCAGGATGTCCGGAAAACATGCGTGCCGTACCTGCTCATTCACGTCTCGGACTTTTCGTGCCCGGGTTGCCAGCACGCCGCGAAGCAGCTCGGCATCGACGGCAAAGGGATCCTCGACGCCGGCGGTGGCGTCATGGACATCCTGAGTGCGAACGCGCTCATCTTCGCGTCCACCGAGGACGAACTGAACGCCTGGATCACGACGGCCAACGAGGACGTCGACGCGTTCATCGACGCGGATAGCGACCCGATGGGGGCATTGAACGTCGCCACGGTTCGCGAGACCGCGTTCATCGTTCAGGTCCCGAGCATGCAGATCGTGTGGCTGGTCCATGGCGACGTCACCGGCACCCAGCCGCCCAGCATCGTCGCGGCCGCGGCGGAAATGCACACCCTCCTCGGGAAGTGACTGGCCCGCCGAGTAGAGGTAAGAAGGCGGGCATGCGAACCCCCCGAGCGTTTCTTCAGCCCCTGGCCATCGGCGCGCCGGCGCCTGCACGCGAGATCCCGTTCAAGCCCTCGCGGATGATTCACTTCTTCGATCCGTCGAACCCGAAGATGGCGGCGAAAGTGCCGGACATCTCGAAGAAAGTCGACATCATCCTCGGCAACCTCGAAGACGCAATCTCCTCCGACAAGAAGCTCGACGCTCGCGAGGGTCTCATCAAGATCGCGCGCGAGACGAACTTCGGAGACACGCAGCTCTGGACCCGCGTGAACAGCCTCGACAGCCCGTGGGCCCTCGACGACCTCATCCGTCTGGTCACGGAGATCGGCGACAAGCTCGATGTCATCATGGTGCCCAAGGTGCAGGGCCCCGAAGACATTCACTACGTCGATCAGCTCCTCGCGCAGCTCGAGGCGCGCGCCGGACTCAAGCGCCCGCTCCTCGTCCACGCGATCCTCGAGACGGCGAGCGGCGTCGCGAGCGTCGAGGAGATCGCCGCGGCCAGCCCGCGCATGCAAGGCATGAGTCTCGGCCCCGCGGATCTCGCCGCATCGCGCCGCATGAAGACGACGCGCGTCGGCGGCGGCCACCCCGGCTACCTCGTCCGCACGGATCCGGACAGGGAGAAGCCGGACGCCCTCCGCATCACCGCGCAGCAAGACCTCTGGCACTACACCATCGCCCGCATGGTCGATGCGTGCGCCATGAACGGCATCCTTCCGTTCTACGGCCCCTTCGGCGACATCTCCGACCTCGTTGGCTGCGAGGATCAGTTCCGCAACGCGTTCCTGCTCGGCTGCGTCGGCGCCTGGTCGCTCCACCCGAATCAGATCGACATCGCCCGCAAGGTGTTCAGCCCGCCCCCGGAGGAGGTCACCTTCGCCAGGAAGGTCATCGCATCCATGCCCGCCGACGGCGCCGGCGCGACGATGATCGACGGCAAGATGCAGGACGACGCGACCGTCAAACAGTGCAAAGTCATGGTCGCCCTCGCCGAGCTCATCGCCACCCGCGATCCCGAGATGAAGGCGAAGTACGGGTTCTAGATCGCCGCGCCGGTCGAGACCGAGATCGTCCGTGTTGGGTTGCCTGCCGATCGCGAGGAGCACGTGCGATCCGGTCACGGTCGGCTCGCCCGTCGCGCCGAACCCGCCGAGCCCTGGCACGGGCTCTGCATCCCCGTTCCACGAGCTCCGGCGGCCATGCAATCAGACGCCCGCGGGGCAACGGAGGCGTTCGTGAAAATCCTGAACCGGCTCCCCAGCGCCTGCCTGTGGAACCTCCCATGAGCATCGCCGACGACGTTCGCAGAGGGCTGACGAGTTTCCCCAAGACGCTGCCGCCCTACCTCTTCTACGACGAGGCCGGCTCGCAGCTCTACGAGCGCATCACCGAGCTCCCCGAGTATTACCTGACGCGCGCGGAGCGCGAGATCTTCCTGGCGCGCGCGCCGGAGATCGTCGCTCGCATCGCGAGGGACGCGCCCGGTCCGCTGAGCGTCGTCGAGCTGGGTGCCGGGAGCGCGTCGAAGACAGAGGTTCTGCTTCGCGCCGTGCTCGACAAACAGGGGCACTGCCTCTATCACCCGGTCGACGTCTCGACGACGGCGCTCGCAGAGGCCGGGCGTCGTCTTCGCGCCCGGTTGCCGCTTGCGACGGTTCGCCCCCTGCCGATGACCTACGAGCAGTCGATCCGCATGCTCGCGGACGTACCGCCGCCTCGGCTCTTTCTCTTCATCGGCAGCAGCGTCGGCAATCTCCCGGACGACGACGCTGCGACGCTCCTAGGGCGAATAACCGAAGCGCTCCGCGGCGACACCTGGCTGCTCCTCGGGACCGATCTCCGGAAGAGCCCGAGCGTGCTTCGGGCAGCCTACGACGACCACGCGGGGGTGACAGCGGCATTCAACAAGAACCTCCTCGTGCGAATCAACAGGGAGCTCGGCGGTCACTTCGACCTCGACCGCTTTCGTCACATCGCGCGATGGAACGAGGCTGTCTCGCGCATCGAGATGCACCTCGAGAGCACCGTCGCGCAAGAGGTGAGCGTGGATCGGCTCTCCCTCCGCCTACGCTTCGACGCGGGCGAGACGATCCATACGGAATCGAGCGCAAAATACGATCTTCCTCGGATCGAGCGCCTCCTTGCCGCGGGCCACTTTCGACTCCAGCAGACCTACTACGACGCCGCGCATCGCCTTGCGCTTCACCTGGCGCGCGTCTCGCGTCCGGCCGCCCAGCGGCGACCGGACGTAACGTGGCGCGAAATGTGATCGGGACTGACGCTCGTCCGAGGCGAGGACACCGAGCGGCGCAGGGCGGACGGTCCATGCTGCCCTCCACGAAACCCGCGACCTGCGAGACTTCGCCGCGTCCGTCGCGCGCGCCCTCGACGCGACGCCGGCCCGAGTCCGAACCGACCAGCTCGAGGGTCGGGGCCCTACTAAGAAAGGGGGGCGTTGCCCGCCCCGCGGGGCTTGCCGCGCGACCGCTCCCCCCGCCGCCTTCGGCGGGCTCGCTCCGCTCGCGTAGTTCCGCACCTCTTTGATCCCTCGGGGACGACGCTGCTCGTCGATGCGGAACTACTTACGGTCGTGCGCGGCGCAGCCGTCGCAGCCGGCTCCGGATGGAGCCGCAGCAAGAAATCCGCGATGGCAGCGTTCCGCGCCGTGATCCCGCGCGCCCTCGCGGCGACCTGATACTCGGGTCGAGCCTGCGCGGCCCTCGCGTACTCGCTCGCGCGCCGGAAGCGCTCCACTTGGCGTTGCTGCGCCTCCGACAGCCCTGCGCGCCGGCGCGGCGCAGCCGCCACGATGCACCGCCCGTCCTTCTGCAGGCGCAACACCAGCTGCCTGCCGAGCATCCCTGACAGCCCCTGAAGAATCAGATTGTTCACTACCGTTGCCATTGCACTCTCCGCGCGTGCTCGAGCCTTCGCCCATCGACGAACGCCGATGCAAGGCCAGGGCCAACCCGCCCCCCGCCCGGCGCCGTCGCACCGACGAGCCCCCTCCGTCGAACGAACCTCGAACGAACGTCGGACGAAGGTCGGACGAACATCGGAGCAACCTGCGGCGCGCTACGGAGCGGCACGGGAATAAAGTGCACGTGTGGTCGGTGTGCGACACTGTTGCGACCCGCGGGCCGGCACAAAACCCCACGCTTGCTCCAGCCGTTCCACGGCGCCGAGCGCAGCGAGTACCGGGGGAGCGGTCGCGAAGCGAGCCGCGGGGGGTGGGACACCCCCCAGGACAGAACACCACGCCGTCAGTGCCGTCTCCGGACAGCAAGCTGCGGCGGGCTGCCTGCGCCCCCGAGGACAAACCCGCGCGCGTCCAACCTCGAGTCACACGGTCTCGAGCGCGAGGTCACTGCCGGCAGCAGCCGCTACGCGGCGAAGGTCCCGCGGATCCGACGTCACGATGGCGTCCCGCCGGCGCAGAGCTCCCTCGACGACCGTGAGATCGACAACGTCATCATGCTGCGATTGGCTCGCGAGACGACCCACCGAGCGAGCCTGCGCTTCGCTCATGGGCTCGACCTCGCAGAGCGCGAGCAGGCGCGACAGGCTCGCTTCCTTCGCACCGCCCCGCCACGCTTGCGCCAGGACGGGCGCCGGCACGGTGGGTACGCTTCGTTCGTTTGGCCATGTCGGTTGGTAGCAGAGCAGGTAGGACAGAACAACGTAACGGAAAGCGCGAGCGATGCAGCCGTCTACTACTGCGCGTTCGTGCTCGACCCCGACGGCCACGACATCGAAGCCGTCATCCACACCCGAACTGCGGCCTCACCCGTTCGAGGGGACAGGGCCACCAGCTGAGTCTGCCGTTCGCGCGGACGGCTGCCGAACGCCTCCGCGGTCACGCTTCGCTCTTCAGCCGGTATCCGACGCCGGGCTCGGTAACGATGAGCCTCGGTCTTTCCGGGTCGAGCTCGATTTTCTTCCGGAGCTCGGCCATTCGAACTCTCACGTAGTGCGTCTGTCCGACGTAGGCCGGCCCCCAGACGTCCTTCAAGATCTGCCGGTGGGTCAGAACCTTTCCGGAGTTCTTCGCCAGGAGCACGAGCAGTTTGTATTCGATGGGTGTCAGATGCACCTCGCGCCCGGAAAGAGTCACTTGCCGGTGCTCGAGGTCGACCTTGAGAGCGCCGAAGTCGTGGACGGGCGAGCCCTCCGGGGCTCCCGCGAGCTCCGCGTGCCGGAGCGCGACGCGGATTCGCGCGAGGAGCTCGTTCATGCCGAAGGGCTTCGTCAGATAGTCGTCGGCGCCGGCGTCGAGCGCCTCGACTTTGTCTTCCTCGCGGCCGCGTGCACTGATGACGATGATGGGAACTCGGGTCCATTCGCGAAGCGAGCGCGTCAACTCAATCCCGTCGCGATCCGGGAGGCCGAGATCGAGCAGGACGATCTCGGGGTTCTGGGTCGTCGCGACGGCGACGGCCTCCGCCGCGGTCCCGGCTTCGATGTAGCGAAACCCGTGGGACGTGAGCGACGCTCGAAGAAAGCGCTGCATCTGCGGTTCGTCTTCCACGACGAGCACGACAGCCGCGTGATCGACGTCTGTCGTCACGGAGTCAACGCTTCCTCGCTCATGTCGGTCTCCTCGGGCATCGCAGGCGGCGCGCCGTCGATCCCCCGCACAACAGGACAAACCCTTCGCCGGACAACCCGAACGACACCGCCCGTCCGCGTTCCGCGGCGTTCAGCGGCTCGGGAAGTTGCGTCGGACACATCCGCGATCCTAGCAGGTCGTCGAGCCTCGAACACCCGAACCTCGGGATCGCGTGGCGCGGGCGACTCGCCGCTCCCGCGGCGGCGGGGCCATGATAAACATCCGGTCGCCTTGTTCGACGGCTTCAAGCACCTTTACTCCGCGGCCGAGCGACGCGCGGCGCACGCGATCCTGGAAACGCCGTGGCTCTGCAATCGGCTCGCAGCACGGCGCGGACAGCCGATCGACGGCCGCACGCTCGACGCGCAGGTGGCTGCGATGCTCGCGCTCGACGATCTGGTGGGTCGCTCTGACTTGCGGAAGCTGTCGCCCGTGCGCGCGCGCGAACGCGTCGCGGCGGAGATCCGCGTGGTGGGTCCCATGGCGACCGCCGGTGTCGCGAGTCGAGAGGTCGAGATCCCCGGACCCGCTGGCTCGATTCCGGCACGCGTCTTCGTGCCGGACGGGATCGAAGCACCGTCACCCGCAGTGGTGTTCATCCACGGCGGCGGGTGGGTCACCGGCAGCGTGGAGACGCATGACGGCATTTGCCGGGCGCTCGCGATCGGCGCGCGCTGCCGCGTCGTGTCCATCGAGTATCGCCTCGCGCCGGAGCACCGGTTTCCGGCAGCCGTCGACGACAGTCTGGCCGCGACGCGCTGGTTGTTCGAGCACGCCGATGCGCTCGGAATCAATTCGGCGCGCGTGGCGGTCGCGGGAGACAGCGCGGGCGGTAACCTGAGCGCGGTCGTCGCGCGGCGCACGCGGAACGACTCGCGACGGGTCGCGTTACAGGTATTGCTGTATCCCGCCCTCGACGCGACGTACTCATTGCCATCGCACCAGACCCTGGCCGACGGCTATTTTCTCACGCGGGGCATGTGCGATTGGTACTACGCCCACTACGCGGGCGACTGTGATCGTCGCCATCCGGACCTGTCGCCGCTCCTGGCGCCGGACGTCTCGGACGTGCCCGCACTCGTTTACACGGCCGGCTTCGATCCGCTGCGCGACGAGGGACAGGCGTACGCGGAGCGGCTTCGCGCAGCAGGCACCCGCGTCATGCAGCGTGAATTTCCCGGGCTCGTGCATGGCTTCGTGGGCATGACGCATGCGTCCCGGGCCTGCCGCCGTACCGCCGAGGAAGTCGCAGTCGATGTCGGACGCGAGCTCCGGTGCTGAGCGGGAGTGCTTGCCGAACGCGTGCTAGTTCGCGTCACTTCATATGCGGGTCAGTGCGTGGTGTTCGAGGGCCGCCGACATCCGGCGCGAGCTCCGGAGTCCGTGAACGAGCAAAGCGGCAGTGCTAAAAGAGCCGCAGTGGCTTCGTTCTTGCGCCTGACGCGACGGATCGGGTGGGCCGCGCCGATGGCGCTCCTGGTGCTGGCGATGACCGGCACTGCGTTCGCAAACGGGCGCTATCCGTACTCGCAGCAGGTCCTGGTGGATCCCGCGGACAGCGTCGCGGCTCTGGCTTCGCACCACATACGGTTTGCTCACGTCGCCCGATGGCGGCACGACCTGGTCGTGGCTCTGCGACGCCGCGGTCGGTTACGGCGCCACCGAGGACCCGATGATGGCGTTCACGACGGGCAGCGTGTTGCTCGCGGGTGCATCGGAGGGGCTCTTCGTCACCAGCGACCAGGGTTGCACCTGGCCCATGGCAACCCTCACGGGCGAGGTCCGGGATCTCGCAACGGAGAGCGACGTCTCGCACGTGCTCGCCCTGACCTTCACGGTCCAGCCGGACGGCGCCTACCAGGTCGAGGTATCGCGCTCGACGGATGGCTCCGCAACGTGGGCCACTGTCGGCCCTCCGCTGTCCGATAGCGTCGTTCCGGAAACCATCGACCCCGCGCCGTCCGATCCGAACCGCATTTACGTGACCGGCGTGGAGTCGCCCGGGTATTCGGACGCCGGAGCGACGGACGCTTCGGCGCCGAACGGCGTGGGCGTGCTCTTCCGCTCGAACGACGGCGGCAAGAGCTGGGTGCGTCGCTCGATCCCCGGAGCGGATCTCTTCAATCCACCGTTCATTGCCGCGGTTCATCCAACGAACGAGGGCGTCCTCTACGCGCGCATCCAGGGCAGCTCCAACGGCGTCAGCAACGTGCAGAGCTCGCTCCTCTATTCGGATGACGCGGGAGACAGCTGGAAGACCGTGCTGGTCGAGCCGGCGGACATCCTCGGGTTCGCGCTCTCTCCGGACGGCGCCACGGTGCTCGCCGGCTACGGCGATACCCATGACCCCCTGCGTCCGGTCGATACGACCGTGCTCGGTATCTATCGTGCAACCGCCCCGGGACTCGGTTTCTCTCGCGCTTTTCAGGGACAGGTGGGTTGTCTCGGATTTGCGGACGGCAAACTCTACGTGTGCGGCGGTCACGACAGCGACGGGTTCGAGCTGGGCGTCTCGACCGACGTCGGAACTACGGTGACGCGCCTCTTCGACTACGGGGACGTTCAAGGCCCGCTCGCGTGCGCTCCTTCGACCAGCCAGGCGCAGCAGTGCGTCCCGGCCTGGCCTTACACCTGCGGGTCGCTCGCATCCTGTCACGATGGCGACGCGGGCGCGAACTCTGGAGCGACTTCGAGCGGTGGATGCGGCTGCAACAGTCCAGGAAAGTCGAAAACCGACGCCATCGGAACGACCCGGCTCGAGTTGACGCCGGACGCGACGGATCTCGCCGGCGCGCTCGCGTTCGCGGCCATCACCGCCGCACGCCGCCTCTTGAAGAGACGTCGCGGTCGGTCCTGAACGAAGACGTCCGGGCGCGAATTGCTGAGCCGTCGAACGGGGGGCTCGCGACTATCCGGGCAAATGCCGATCGAATTGATGTTTCCCGTGCGGGTCGCGCGTCAGGTCTTGCTGTTCGTACCGCTGACGGTCGTCGGATGCTCGGGTGGCAGCGCCGCTTCCCCCGGTCCGACTTCCACTGGCGGAACGGAAACCTACGGTGGAGCCGCCGGCAACGTGTCCAGCGACGAAGCGTCCGGTGGATTCACGACTGGTGGACCCACGAATGGCTCCGGAGGTGAAGCGCCAGACCAGAACGTCACGGGCTCAGGCGGTGCGAGTGCGGGAGGCACGGCGACGAACACGATGGGTGGCGCATCGACGATCGGCTCGGGCGGAAGCGGGAGCGCGGTCACCTCGGACGCGGGCAGCGCGACCGGTATCGTGCACGTCGACAATCCGTTCGAGGGCATCACGGGTTACGTGAACCCCGAGTGGCAAGCGAAGGCGAACGGGGAACCCGGCGGAAACAGGATCTCGGACACGCCGACGGCGGTCTGGCTCGATCGGATCGCGAGCATCGCGGGGACGCCGGATAGCGAGTCGAACGGCGCCATGGGGCTGCGAGACCATCTGAACGCGGCGCTGTCCCAGGGCGCCGGATACATCGAGTTCGTCATTTACGATCTGCCCGGGCGGGATTGCGCGGCGCTGGCGTCGAACGGGGAACTCGGCCCGACCGACCTTCCCACGTACGAGTCCGACTACATCGACCCGATCGCGGCCATCATGAGCGACCCGACGTACGCGAGCCTCCGCATCGTGACGGTGATCGAGCCGGATTCCTTGCCGAATCTGGTGACGAACACCGACGTAGCGGAGTGCGCGACCATGAAGGCCAACGGCAACTACGTGCAGGGCGTCGCTTACGCGCTCGAAAAGCTCGGCGCGATCGCGAACGTGTACAACTATCTCGACGCGGGGCACCACGGGTGGGTCGGCTGGGATTCGAACTTTGGCCCCACCGCGGACCTCCTGACGCAGACCGCGCGGATCGCCGGCCTCGGGACGGTGCAGGGGTTCATCACCAACACGGCAAACTACTCGGCGCTCGTGGAGCCGTACTTCACGGCTGCCACCACCGTGAACGGCACGACGGTGAGGCAGTCCACGTGGGTGGACTGGAACACGTACGTCGACGAGCTCTCGTTCGCTCAGGCGCTCCGGCAGAAGCTCGTCTCGGAGGGGTTCGATTCGAAGATCGGCATGCTCATCGACACCTCCCGGAACGGCTGGGGCGGGCCGGATCGCCCGACCGCAGCGAGCACCTCGACCGACGTCGACACGTTCGTGAACGACTCGCGCATCGACCGGCGGATCCAGGCGGGGAACTGGTGCAATCAGACCGGAGCGGGCATAGGTGAACGGCCGAGAGCGGATCCCGCGGACGGCGTCGACGCGTACGTTTGGATCAAGCCGCCCGGAGAGTCCGACGGCTCGAGCACGGCGATCGCGAACAGCGATGGCAAGGGCTTCGACCGGATGTGCGATCCCACCTACGACGGCAACGAGCGGAACGGAAACAACCCGACCGGCGCGCTCGCGAACGCACCGCTCGCCGGAGCCTGGTTCTCCGCCGAGTTCCAGACACTCATGCAGAACGCCTACCCGCCTCTTTGATGCTGGTTGATTGCCGCGGATCCCGTTCTTGCTTGAGCCGCGAGCGGGGAGCCCGGCGACTACTCGAACACATGCAGCAGACAGACCCGCGAACCCAAGACGCGCTCCGCTCACGCGGCTTGTCTCTGCTCTTCGCAGTATCAATGGCCTGTGCCGTCGCGGCCGCCTGTGCCACGGACGCATCCGGCCCTTCCCCGGGCTCCGGCGGAGGGAGCTCCCTCTTCAGTGGCGCAGGGGGTGAGTTCGGTTTCGATCCGGTCACGGGGGTCAACTCGACGGACACCGGCGTCGTCGTGCCGGCGTGCACCAGCGGCTGCACGGACTTGCCGTCGAGTCCGGTGTTCGACATGGCTGGGTCCACGCCGGTGCCGTCGAACGCACCGTCACTGTTCGGCCCCGCGGGAAACTTCGACGCAACCAGCGGGCCGTGCGTCGTTGAACCTGGGCTGGCGAGCGGCTCGCGTCCGGGCGCGCTCTTTCCGTCCAACTGGCTGCGGCCGCGGTTCCGCTTCGTTCCCGCGAACGGGGAGAACCTCTTCGAAATCCGCATCAGCGCGCCGGTCGAGAAAGACGCGCTCGTCGCGTACACGACGAGTACCTCGTGGGCCATCCCGCGAGACATCTGGCAGAAGCTCGCCGCGAACGCGGTCGATCAGCCGATCACCGTCACCATCCGCGCGATCGATGCCAACGCCCCGGGGCGTCCCTCGGGCACCAGCGGCACGTTCCAGATCGCTCCGGTGCTCGCCGGCGGCGCGATGATCTACTGGGCGGCGACGTCCTCCGACGTGAACGCGACCACGAGCAAGCTCGTCGGCTTTCGCGTGGGCGACGAGAGCGTCGTGGACGCGCTCACGATTCCGCAGGTGCAGCAGTCAGGGCTTATCGCGGAGAGCGGCCAGACCCTTCGCGGTCAATACGGGGACGGCACCGGGATCCCCCGGGACAGGTGGAGTGTATCGGCTGCCACGCCACGACACCGGACGGCAACGCGGTCGGCTTCACCGATCACTGGCCATGGAACGTGGTCGTCTCGTCGGTGGAGGCCACGTCGGTCGGAGCCGTGCCGGGTTATCTCACCGCGGGCGCAGAGCTGCTGCTCGATCAACCATGGCTCGGCATGGTCACCTTCTCCGGGGCTCACTTCAGCGTAGGCGATCGCATCCTCGTGACGTCGTACTCACATCGTCAGGTGAACGACGCGGACAGCGTGGGATTCGCCGGCAGCGACCAGCAGGACGGTGACAGGCTCGCCTGGTTCGACCTCGAGACGACCGCGACCATCTCCTGGCAGAGCGGGCAGCCGGACTCGACGAACGCGGCGATCCAGAGCGCCTATGGAACGTCGTGGGGACTCCTTTCGCTCGACGGCGAGACACGGACCGCGCTCACGCCGAACTTCAGCCACGACGGGACGCGGATCGCGTACACGTCGGCCACCTCGTCGCAGGACGGTCGGATCGGGGACAACTCCGAGACGGACGTACACATCGTCCCGTACGGCGACCGCCAGGGCGGCACCGTGACGCCGCTCGCCGGCGCGTCCTCGCCGGGCATCTCCGAATATTACCCGGCGTTCTCCGCCGATGACGCGCTCGTCGCGTTCAATCGCGCGGATTCGACGAGCGGGAAAATATACTACAGACCGGACGCGGAGATCTTCGTCGTGCCGGCCACGGGCGGTACGCCGACGCGCCTCGCCGCCAACGATCCTCCCGCGTGCGGCGGAGAGGTGAGCCCGGGCGTGATCAACAGCTGGGCCAAGTGGTCGCCGTCGGTCGTCGGCACTGCCGGCAAGCACTATTACTTCCTGATCTTCTCGTCGGCGCGCGACTACCCGGGCACCTTCCGGATACCGGCGGATCAGTACAGTCCGAGCGACACGCGGGCGTCGCAGCTCTACATGGCCGCCATCGTCCGGGACGACGCGACCGGCGCGCTCACGACCTACGACGCTGTCTATCTGTGGAATCAGGAGCCTTCCACCACGAACCTCACCCCAGCGTGGGACGAGGCGAACATCCCGCAGGTCCCTCTGATCCATTGACCGCGGCACTTTTCCCCGGGCGACCCCTCAAACTTGAGCCGCCGGCAGCCCGTAACGCTACGACCGTTTGCGGAAATGCGTCAGCCGTCCGAGCCGAAGCTCTACGTCGTGCGGGACACGACCCCTGCTGCGGCACGCGAGGCGGACGACGCCACGATCGCGGTCGCCGCGGCGCGCGGGGAGACATGGGCCGCCGGCGCGGCCTGGGAACGCTACGCCGGTCTCGTCCGAGGAACGCTGCGGCGCTCGCTCGGCGCACAGGACGTGGACGACCACGTCCAGGAGGTCTTCTTGCGCTTCTTCCGTCACGCGAAGGAGCTCCGAGACCCCTCGGCCCTGCGCGCGTTTCTCATCGGCATCGCGTACCGGGTCGCGGGGACGGAGCTCCGGCGGCGCCGTGTGCGGCGCATCCTCGGCCTCACGGCGTCGGGTGAGGTGCCCTCCGCCATTTCCCCACCTCCGGACGCGGTCGCCCGCGAGGGAGTCGTCCGGCTCTACGCAATCCTGGACCGTATCGAGCCCGACTCGCGACTGCTCTTCACGATGCGGTACGTCGAGGGCAGAGAGCTCACGGAGATCGCCGAAGCCCTGGGCGTGTCGCTCGCGACGATCAAGCGCCGCATCGCCAAGGCCGGCGAGCTCGTGTTCCGGATGGCCCGCCGCGATGAGGTGTTGATGGGTTATCTGTCCCGCGGGCTCCACGTGCCCGGAGAGACGTCATGAATCGACGAACGCCCGAACCGGATCGCGAGGCACTGCTGCAGCGCGTCGGCGCGATAGCTAGGGAGACGTGGTCCGACGACGTCTCCCCCGCGGCCGACGCGACCGGGCGTGCACGGCTCGAGGCCGCCCTCGTCTTCGGCAAAACGCGGCGCTCCGGCTTAGCCAGGCTCGCTCTCGCGGCGGTCGTCGCGGGCGCCGTCGCGCTCGCCCTCGCGTTCTTCTGGTCGCCCCCGCTCGGGTACGTGGTCGCGGGCTCGTCGTCGAGCGTGGGTGGCTACTTGCAGCCGGGGGACGCCGCGCCGGCGACGGCGAGGTTCACCGACGGCACGCTCGTGCGCGTCGCGCCGGGCGGCCGCGCGCGAGTCGTGGAGACGGATCGGCACGGCGCACGCGTCGCGCTCGAGCAGGGCCGCGCCATGCTCGACGTCGTGCACCGCCCGGGCGCGCACTGGTCCGTCGAGGCGGGCCCCTACACGATCGCCGTGACCGGCACCGAGTTCGATGCGGAGTGGTCGGGCCCGGACGAGCGGCTCGTCGTGGAGCTTCGAAGAGGCGCCGTCGTCGTGAGCGGCCCGATGGCGGTGAGCGGCATCGGTCTCGCCGCCGGGCAGCGCCTCGTCGCGAGCGTCCGCGACGGCCAGCTCCACATCGAGCCGCTCACCCGCAAGGAATCGACCAGCGGTGTTGCCGCACGCGTCGGAGCCCGGGCAGGGCTCGCCGCCGGGGCCTCTCCCGACGTGGCAGAAGCGACCACGCCGGAGGCCACGCCGACCACGCCGGAGCCCTCCGCGCCGGGAACCGCGCCGGACGAGCCGACCCGCGTGCCCCAAGAAAACCCGCTCCCCCCGCCGTCGAGCGCGCCCTCCTCCGCGCCCGGTCCGGCGCCCGAGATGAGCTGGGAAAAACGAGTACGTGAGGGCGACTTCACCGGCGTCGTGCACGACGCGGAGGCGCTCGGTCTCGACGCGACCCTGACGACGGGTTCGCGCGGTGATCTCACGGCGCTCGCCGACGCCGCTCGCTACACCGGCAACACGACCGTCGCCGATCGTGCGCTCGTCGCCGTCATGCGGCGATTCCCCGGGTCGCCCGACGCAAGAGCCGCCCCATTTCTCCGCGGCCGAATCGCAGAGAAACGCGGCGCCGGCTCCGAAGCCATTGCCCTCTACGATCGCTACCTCTCCGAATCACCGCGCGGTCCGTTCGTCGCGGAGGCACTCGGGCGAAAGATGCTAGCAGTGGAGGCGCGCGACGGAGCGGGCGCGGCGCGCACGATCGCACGCGACTACCTGGTACGCTTCCCGAGAGGCCCCTATGCGGATCCCGCCAGAAGGCTCGTGGATTCCGAGTAGCCGCCCCGGAACGTCGTGGGTGATCCTCGCGCTGATCCTGCTCTCGGGGGCGGCGCTCGGCGCGGAACCGCAGCCATCACGCGTTGCTCTGGTGGAAAGCCGGTCGCCGGACGCCCTGCTAGCAGAGGCCACGATGCGCGTCCGCGCGGAGCTCGCGGCAGCCGGCTTCGACGTGGAGCTGCTCGAGGCTTCGCCCGGCGCGGATCCGCGAGCCGAGGTCGAATCCGCCGGTCTCGACCCGCCCCCCGTCGCGACCCTCGCGATCCTCCGCACCAGCAGCGCGGCCGCAGTCGACATCTGGGTCGCGGATCGACTGACCGGAAAGACCCTGGTGCGCCGCATCGACGTGAACGACGTGAGCCGGGAGCGCGCCCCGACGGTCCTCGCCGTCCGCACGGTCGAGCTCCTGCGCGCGAGCTTGCTCGAGGCCACGACGGCCGGCGAACCGGAGACGCCGGAGAAGGCGCCAACGCCGCGGCCAGTGCCGACTGACGTCGCGCGCTGGATGACACCGCCCTCGATGCCGCCGAAAGATCGCGCCGTCGTCCGTGCCGAGATCGGCGCGGGCTTGCTCATCGGGTTCTCGGGTTCTCCTCCGGCGTTCGCGCCGGTCCTGCGCGTGGGTTACGGATCCGAGAGTTTGTCGGTGCGGATTTCCATCGTCGCTCCCGCCGTCGGCGCCGAGGTCGCGGCCCCGGACGGCTCCGCGACGCTGCGCCAGGCCCTCGGCCTCGTCGAGATCACCACCGCCTGGCCGAGGCGCGGCCCCGGGGCGATCCGCGGCTCGCTGGGCGCCGGCGCCGCCGAGACGCACGTGGTGGGCTCCGCGGAGGCGCCGTACGTCGCGCACCACGGCGACGACTGGAGCTTCGCGGGGGACGCGGGCCTCGGCGGCATGCTGCGCTTCGGACCGTCGGTGGCTCTCGTCGCCGACATGCACGCCGTGGTCCTCGCGAAGTCACTCGACGTCGAGCTCGGCGACGCCGCCGAACATGCTCGTCGCCCCATGGAGCTCGCGACACTCGGCCTCCGGGGGTCGTTTTGACGGCAGGGCGCGCGCTCGCCGGATTCGCCGCGGTGCTCGCCGTCGCGTGCGGGACCGACACGCTCGTCGCCGTCTCCAAGCCCGGTCAGGGACTCACGGACGGAGGCGGACCCACGGCGCCCCTCCACACCGATGGCAGCCGCATCGTGGATGGTTCGGGCAACACGGTGCGGCTGACGGGAGTCAGCTGGTTCGGGCTCGAGACGCCGAGCTACGCGCCCGGTGGCCTCGGGACGCGCTCCATGACGTCCCTGCTCGATCAGATCCGGGCGCTCGGGTTCAACTCCCTCCGCATCCCATTCAGCACCGAGCTCCTCGACCCCACGAGCCAGCCGCAGGGCATCGATTACACGAAGAACCCAGACCTCACAGGCCTGGACGGAGTCGGCGTGTTCGACGCGCTCGTCCGCGCTGCCACTGCCCGCGGCCTCGCGGTGATCCTCGATCGCCACGACATCGAGGCCGGGGCCCAGTCCGCGCTCTGGTATGACGGGCAGTATGACGAGGCGCGCTTCATTGCCGACTGGAAGATGCTCGCGTCGAAGTACCTCGACGAACCCCACGTCGTCGCGTTCGACCTCCACAACGACCCGCATGATCCGGCGACCTGGGGTGACGGGAGTCCGACGACCGATTTCGCCGCCATGGCGGTCCGCGTGGGAAACGTCATTCTGGACGCCAATCCGAACCTCCTCGTCATGGTGGAAGGCATCCAGACCGTGGATGGCAATTCTTACTGGTGGGGCGGCAACCTCCGCGCCGCGGGCCGGAGCCCCGTCACGCTCGAGATCCCCGATCACGTGGTGTACGCGACGACGGACTATCCCGCGAGCGTCTCCGACCAGCCGTGGTTCCACGATGCCTCGTATCCCGCGAATCTGCCAGCGCTGTGGGACGCGACCTGGGGGTACCTCGTCACGACCGACACGACCCCCGTCTATCTCGCCGAGTTCGGCTCCCTGCTGCAGACGGAGTCCGACGACGAATGGTTCTCGTCGATCACGAGTTACGTCGCAGCGCACGAGCTCAGTTACGGGTACTGGAGTCTCAACCCGGACTCGAGCGGCACCGGAGGCATCCTCGAGAGCGATTGGACGACGGTGAGAGAGCCGGTGATCGAGGGACTGGCGCCGACGCTCGCGAAATAACTGCCAGGTCGATTGCTGAGCCTCGGCGGCAGACCCGGGCGACCAGCAGGCATGTCCCCGAAGAGCTGGCTTGGCGTGTTCACTTCGTCGCTCGTGGCGGTCATCGCCATTGCTTGCTCGGCGAGCAACGGCCGAACGAGCGCGGGGCGCAATGACGCCGGCTCGACAGGCGGCTCGGCTTCGGGGGGCCAGAGTGCCTCGTCGAGCGGGGGCGGAGGCCCCGGCACCGGCTCGAGCGGAGGCGCGCCGGGAACCGAAGGCGGCGCGGGTCCTGGCGCCGGCGGCTTCGCGACGAACCTCGACGGAGGCCCAACGCCCGGGACCGGCGGAGCCAGCACGGGACCGGTCGCGGTGGACACTACACCGGGCCGTTGGCGAACCGCGTTGAACCCCGCGACGGGTCGCTTCCGTTTCATCTCGCCCGACGGCACTCCCACCGTACTCCGTGGCGTTTCAATGACGGGATTCGAGACCGGTACGCGCGAGACGGCTTCCGGCGGCGGCTTCTGGCTCTTCAACTCGGGACAGGCGCCGGAATCGACGAACGCGAAGACGGTGCTCGGCAACGTGGTCGACACGCTGGTCACGAACTGGAAGACGACCGTCGTCCGCATCCCGATCTGCGGCTCCGCGTGGGCTCAGAACTACACGGTGCACGACTATGGCAACGCGGAGATCGCCACGTACCGAGACTGGGTCGATCTCGCCGTGCAAAAGGCACGCAGCGACGGAGCGGTCGTGATCATCGACAACCATCTCTGGGCCATCGCCAAGATGGGCGACGGCACCGACGTCGATCGGGGCACGTTCACGAGCAATGGACAGACGTATCAGTACTCCCAGTTCGAAGACGGCTGCACGGGCGTCAACACGACCTCCGGCGTCGACAGCTGCGCGCCGTCCGACTGGTACACGGGCGATCCCTCGACGTGGGAGTGCCCGATCGCGAACGCGGACGGCGTGTCGATCTACAACGGGTACAAGAACGAGAACGCAATCGGCTCCATGTGGGCGGACATCGCGACGCGCTACAAGGGCGACAGCGGCGTCTGGTTCGAGGTATTCAACGAGCCGTACGCGCGCAAGGCGACCACGCCGTTTCCGAGCTCGGGCGTCAACGAGGACGAGAAGGACTACCCGTGGGATCTCTGGACGTCCTACATGATGACGCAGATCCAGGCGATCCGCGATCAGGCGAAGGCGCCGAACATCGTCTTGGTGAACGGGCTCGACTTCGGTTACGATTTCGGCCCCGTGTACGGACCGATCGGAAATCCGGGGAAGTACCTGCCCTGGACCGCGACGTATCCGAACATCGCGTACGCGTTTCATCCGTACCAGCACGGTGCGTGCTGCGGCCAGATCGGAACCTCCGGCACGGATCTGAGCCGGAGCGATCCGTACGAGTCCGGCTTCTGCTCCTATTACGAGGACGGCTCGACGTGGGGAACGGCGAGCGGCGCCGCCTTGCCAGGCGGGAACTCCTGCAGCAACGTCGGTTACGCGTCGACGCAGGACAAGAAGATGCCGCCGTGCACCTGGGTCGACGCCGCGTGGAATCCCAGTACGCAGTCGCTCGGCTTGTGCGCGGGCGATCGCACCGCGTGCGGGTCGAAGAACAAGGCCGAGTGCCTGGCCGTGGACCGGGGCTCACCTTCCGCCGGAGGCTGGTCGCAATACGTCCTTCCGATGGCGAAGTTCGGTCCGCTGATCGCGACGGAGTTCGGCTCGTTCGACTGCAGCTCGCCCTTCGTCACAACGCTGCTCGACTACGCGAACGCGTACGACATCTCGTACACCGCGTGGGCGCTCTGGCCCCAGAACAGTGGCGGCCCGGCAGGGCTCGGTTCCTGTGGCTACCCCTCGGTCATGACCTCGAGCCCGGACCCCGGAGATTTTCGTCAATGCTTCAGCCCCGCCGCCTGCGCATCGTTGATGCAACCCCTGCCCTGGTCGGGACAGGCGACCTTTCAGGATCTGATGAGTCACTGACCGCCCGTCGCGCCCGGGAGCGTCGCGGTCAGTCCTGAACGAAGTCTTCTTCGACGTAAAACGCAGCGCGCGTGCCGAAGCCGATCCCGGCGAGCAGCATCAGTCCAGCGAAGAGCCAGAAGAAGCTCACCAGAGGAAGCTTGGACAGCTCCGCCAGGACCGAGACGAGCACGTTGCCGATCGCCACCGTGAGCAGCCAGAAGCCCATGATGGTCGACTTCATCCGCTTCGGCGCCTGGGAGTACGCAAACTCGAGACCGGTGATCGACACGAGCACCTCCGCGACCGTGATGATGACGTACGGCACGGCCTGCCACAGGATGCTCACCTTCCCCGGTCCGCTCCGATCGATTGCCGCCTGGATCAGCGCGACGGCCACGAACGAGAGCGACGCGACGATCATCCCGGCCGTCATGCGGCGCAGGGCCGTCGTGCGAACGCCGAGCTTCTCTACAACGGGATATCCGACGTAGTTCATGAAGGGAATCAGGAGCATGACGAACACCGGGTTCAGCGCCTGCAGCTGAGCCGGCAAGATCTCGAAACCGAGAAAGCGCGCGCTTCGCATCATCTCCGCCTGCCGGACCCACGACGACCCGCTCTGGTCGAAGAGGGCCCAGAAGAGACTCACGAGAACGAACACGCTCATGATCTTGAGAACCGCGTGCGCGCCGCGCACGGTCTCCGCGCCGAAGTACCGAACGGCGGGTTGCAGGAAGCGACTCTCACCGGGCTCCGCGGAGGCGGTGCCGCGACCGCGGAGCCACTCTCGCGCAGCGCACAGCACGATGGCCAGAAAGCCGTCGTCAGGTGCGCGGCGTTGTCGGATCGCGAAGAGGCCAAGCCCCGTTGCAAGGAAGCCGAGCGAGACGAGCACGATGACGAACGCCGGCAGATCGGCGGTGAAGAACAGGTGCCCGAACGTCATGAACAGCGCAAACGACGACAGCGTGTCGAGGAGCCCGAGGGAGCCGCCCGGTGCGGGAGGCACGTGCACGAACACGTTCCGTCCCATGAAAAATACGATCGTTGCCAGGAGCATGAGCACGCCCGGGATGGCGAACGCGACGCTGATGGCGTGTCGCCCCCAGAAATCCGTCCGTGTATCGTGCCAGTCGAACACCCACGGGATGAGCAACATCGACAGCGTGCTGCCGAAGTTGATCATGAAATAGAAGATTTGATAGATCGTCCGCAGGCGAAACCAGTTGTTCTTGCCGAACTGGTCACCGACGTGCGCGGACACACACGGCTTGATGCCACCAGAGCCGATCGCGACGAGCGTGAGCCCGCCCCACAGCCCGAGGAGCGAACCCTCGGTCAGCGAGAGAACCGCATGGCCGGCGCAGTACACGAGCGAGAGCCACAGGATGGTCCGGTACTTTCCGAGATAGCGGTCCGCGACGATCGCGCCGACCATCGGGAGCGCGTAGACCCCGGCGGCGAAGAGATGATAGTGCGCGGTCGCGACGTCGGCGACGTGTGCCGCGTACTCCGGATGGCGCGGGTAGAGCTGACCCGCCATGTACACGTAGAGGATCGATCGCATGCCGTAGTAGCTGAAACGCTCGCACCCCTCGTTGCCGACGATGTACGGCACACCCGGCGGCCACTCCGTGGTGAAGGGGTCCGGCGCCGTGCGCGGTCCGCGTGCCGGCACGACGCTCACCCCGGGCGCGAGAGCCACGCGAGCGTCTCCAGGTGATGCGTCGAGGGAAACATGTCGAAACCGCGAATCTCGTCGAGCCCATAACCGGCGTCACGGAGTAGCCGGATGTCGCGCGCGAGAGTGGCGGGGTCGCACGAACAGTACACGACGAAAGGAGGCGACAGAGCCACCACGCTCGCGAGACATTCGCGAGCGCCGGCCCGCGGCGGGTCCAGCAGGATCAGGTCCAACCGTTCGTGCGCACGGACACACTCGGCGAGGCGCGTCGCGGCATCGCCCTCGAGAAATCCGTCGCTCGGAAGCCCGCGGGCGGCCGCCGCGCGACGCGCAGCATCCACGGCGCGCGCGTCGCGCTCCACGCCGATGCCGGACATATCGGCCGCGAGCAGGGGGAGCGAGAAATTGCCGGCGCCCGCGTACGCGTCGAGGAAGCGACGGACTTTCCGCGTCCTCGCGCCGTCGATGACGGCCTCGACGAGCGCAACGTTGACGTCCCAGTTCACCTGCGTGAACACGCCGACGGGCGCGAAAAGCTCGACGTCGAGAGGCAACGGGTAACGCTGCTCGCGACCCACGGTGCCGCTCACTCCGTCGACGCAGAGAGTCCAGTCGCTCGGTAGCGCGTTCCGCACTGCCTTGACCGCGGGTGCGGCGCCGCCGGGGACGCGAGAGACGAGATGCACTGCGACGCGAGGTCCTCGCTCTGCCACGCGGACGTCGATTTCCGAGAATGCCGAGAGCGATGCTCTCGGCACGCGACGGATCGCGTCGAGGGCGAGCGAGATCTCACTCCGGCACGCGATGCACGATGGGATCTCGACGAGCTTCTGCGTGCCGCGCGCGAAGTAGCCGACTGCGCCGCCGGCATCGACGTGAAAGCGAGTGCGGCTCCGGTAGCCCAGGTCCGGCCCGAACGCATCGACGCGGACGTCCTCCCCGAGCCGGACGCCCGCGGTTCGTTCGAGGGCCTCTCGGAGAAGCGCCTGCTTTGCAACGCGCTGTGCCCCGCAGTCGAGCGCCATCCAGTCGCACCCTCCGCAGTCCGCCGCCACCTTGCACGGTGGGTTTACCCTCGTCGTGGCGGCGACGACGAGCGACCACCGCGTGGCACGGACGTGACCCTTTCTGGCCTCGATCGCGACGGGACGGATGACGTCTCCCGGGAACGCTCCGTCCGCAAATCCGACGCGACCATCCTCGAGCCGAGCCATCCCCTCGCCGCCCGGGACGACCTTCTGGATCGTCCAGTCGCGGCGCTCCGCGTCCGCTCGCGCGGGGGCTCTCGTCACTGCCCGGGAGGCGCGAGCGTACCGAACACATGGTCCCAGAGCCGGGACGAAACGCCGAAGCGCGAACCATGGTCCTTGAAGTGATGAAGCATGTGGTGCTTCTTCAGGGTCCGCCCGTATTCGGTCTTCGGGCTGAAGTGGTGGATGTAGTAGTGCGTGAGGTCGTAAAACATGTAGCCGGCCGTGAACCCGGCTTGAAAGCCCCAGGTCAGGGTGTGGCCCAGCGTCACGAGGAAGAGCCCGAGAAATAGCCAGAACAGGGAAATACTGACGGCAGGGGGCATCACCAGCCGGTATTTGTCCCGGGGCCAGGTATGGTGGACGCCGTGCACGAGAAAGTGCATCCGGTCGCCCCACGCGCCCTTCGGGATCCAGTGGAAGAAGGTTCGATGCAGCCAGTACTCCACGAACGTCCAGGACAGAAAGCCGCCGGCGAAGAGCGCCGCCGTCTCGAGCGGGCTGACTGCCGCGCGCGCGATGCTGTACCAGACCAGGGCGAACGACGCCGGGACGAACAGGATCGGCACGATGGCCGCGTGAGTCCGGGAGAAGAGATCGACGAAATCGCTCTCGAACATCCGCGGCGATTCTGGGGTCGCCTTGAGCAGCATCGGTCCTTTATCCTACATGTAAGCAACGAAGGCCGCTCCGACCATAGAACGGCGCGCATCCGTTGAAAAGCGGGCGACGGCCCGGACGCCGTGCACTCATGGTCAGTTTGTCGCGTTAGCGCACGGAATTCACCACCCTCCTGACACGGATGTCAGGGCCCGGTTCGACCGCGGCAGGCCGTTCCAGCCGCAGAGGACGAGGGAACGCGACCGGAGAAATGACTTTGCGGGGGTCAACGCGCCTGACAGCGCTGGTCTTTCGCGGGGTTACAGCAGATCCGAGCTCCATTCAAATCTTCGTAGGGCAACGCGCGTCTTAAGCAGGACGGGAACAAGATGCGCGGCATCGTTGTTGCTGCTGTCGAAGGGACTGGAAGACGAGATGCCTGACAACCTAAAGAGCGATCGGCCCCCGCGAGCTCCCTTCGATTCGCAATTTCCGAAGGAGGAGAGCCACGTGCGCGCCCGCGGCGAGACGCAGGAGCGATCGTCGGATTCCGGAACGCACTCGGCGGTCATGCCGGCGACGGCCTGGCCGGAGAGCGTCGGGGAACGCACGATGCGCATCGATCGGAAGATCACGATCGCGACGCTAGTGCTCGAGCGCATTCCGCCAGCGGATCCACGCGCGCGCCTCCTGTCGTCGGCCATGCTGCGTCGCGACGAGGTGCTCCTCGACGCGGTGCTCGCGCAGATCACGGGAGATGCGGCGATCCCGCCGTCGAATCGCCCGAAGCCTGCGCGATGAAACGACCCGTGGCGGGCGGGCTGCTTTCAGCGAAGAAGGTAGTGCTACTCTCCGTGGGATGCACCCGACACGAGAGCCGCGCGTCATCATCCGGCACTGCGATTCGTACGATCCGGAGGTGATCCGGAAGATCGTTCGGGAGGGACTGGACGAACTCGGACTCAAGCCGTTCGGACGGACCTTGCTCAAGCCGAACCTCGTCGCGTCGGGCCCGCTGTTCCCACACGCCTTCACCCGCCCCGAATTCACCGAGGGCGTTCTCCGCGCACTCCGCGACCGAGACGACGGCCAGGTCGAGGAACTGGCCGTCGGTGAACGCTGCGGCATCACCGTTCCCACGCGGGAAGCGTTCCGGGGCGCGGGCTACAACGAGATGCTCGATCGCGTCGGGGGCGTCAAAAAGTACTTCTTCGAAGAGGAGCCCCAGGTCGAAATCCGGCTCACTCACGAGGAGCGGCTCCGCGACTACATCTTCACCCCGGAACCCGTCGCGCGGGCGGACTTCTTCGTCAACTGTCCGAAGTTCAAGGCGCACCCGTGGACCACCGTGACGTTCTCGAACAAGGCTTACATCGGCATCCAGGACGATCGGCATCGGCTCATCGATCACGATCACCGGTTGAACGAAAAAATCGCCGACCTCCAGTACGTCATTCAACCGGAGTTCATCTGTATCGACGCCATCACCGCCGGTGAAGGCCGAATGCTCACGCCGATCCCTTACGACCTTCACCTGATCGTGATGGGCAACAACCAGGTGGCGTTCGACACCGTATGCTGCAACATCATCGGGGTGGATCCGCACGAGGTCGATCACATCCGTTTCGCCGCCGAGCGCGGGTTCGGCACCATGAACCTGGACGAGATCCGGATCACCGGCGACGTGGCGCTCGAAAGCGCGCGTGAGCGCGGGAAGAATTTCCGGACCGGGCTCATCCGCGTCGAGAAGTATTTCGAGGGGACCCACATCAGCGCCTACGCCGGGCCACCTCCCGAGAACGAATACACGGATTATTGCTGGGGCGGATGCCCGGGCGCCATCGAGGAGGCAATCGAAATCTTGCGTCTCTACGATGCCGAGTGCGACTCGAGGATGGCGCGAATGCACGTCGTCTTCGGCGCCTACAAGGGCCCCATCGACGCGCAGCCGGGCGAGAAGGTCGTGTTCATCGGCGACTGCGTCCACTTCGAGGGCGAAGTGAACGGAAAGCTGATCGAAATACCGAATCTGTACAAAGACAGGTCGACGAAAGACCCGTATTCGGCCCAAGCAGAGGACATTTTCGTGAAACTGGCGAAGGTGAAAAAGCAGGTTCAGAACGCGGAAGGCATCGACTTTCTGCGCTTCGAGGGTTGCCCGGTGAGCGTTGCCGAGCATGTGCTGCTTCTATCCATGCTGGGCGGAACGAAGAACCCCTACACCGACGCGGGCAACAACTTCGGCTTCGTGCACAGCTACCTTGCGTGGCGAACGTCGACGATGGCCAAGCGCCTCCGCGGTGTGCCGTACCAGGTACGCGGACCGGGCCCGCGCGGCGCCGCGAAGCCGGAAGTCGTGCCTCCTCGGTCGCCCGGCGCCGAGTAGCGGCGGACGCGGTGAGCGTCGTACATCATCGTCCAAAAATACGAAAGCGGTCACGTTTGGGTTCACGAAGCGTCGGGGTCCGAGCCATGATCTAGGTCGTGAGAAGACATCTTTCGATCGGATTGCTCGCGGTGGTGCTGGGCACTGCCGGAACCGCTGGTGCAACCAGCGTCGTGGACCACGTGACGTCGGGAGGCGTCAACGCGAACGCCGCGACCATCCTCGCTGGCAAGGACGGCGCAACTTACGAGCTTCGCGGCGGCGCCCTCGTGGCGTTCTCGCCGGGGGCCGAGTTTGCGTTCGAGCCATCCACGCATCTGAAGATCAGAAAGCCGGGAGACCCCGAGACGCCCGCCCGCGTCGTCCGTGTGGTTCGCGGGCGTGCCGAGGTGACGATCCCTGCTTCCGCGCGCGAGTTAACCGCGGTTTTGCTTCGAGGGCCGGGAAAGATGAGCGCCGTCGCCAAGGAGGGTGTCTGCGTGTTCGTCGTGGGAAGAGATCAGACGACGGCCGCTTCGCGACAGGGGGAGATGCTCGTCGGCATCGGGAACGATTGGAAGCCGCTCCACGAAGGGATGGCCCGCTCGCTCGCGCCGGACGACCCCGCGGCGTTTCCTCATCCGATCCTCGCGGCACCTGGCGTCGTGGTGGATCCCGCGCTGGTCCTGCGCGAGGGGGACGATGCGCCGCCCGCGTCCGTACGATGGTCGGCGGTGAAGGACGCAACGAGTTACGAAATCACTCTGAGCCGCGTTACCGGCGCGTCGAGCGACGTGACGTCCCTGATCGTTTCATCCGGAACGAGCGCGTCGCTCGGGGTCCTTGCTCCGGGATCGTATCTCGCGAGCGTGGTTGCCATCGATCGTCGTGGCTTGCCGGGCGTCGCCTCCTCGCCGCGGAGCCTTCGTGTCGTGGGAGTCGCGCTCCCCGCAGGCACGGAGCTGTCCAGGGACGGCGCTATCCTTCTCGGCGCCGACGACCGCGTCTCGCTGCTGGAAGCCGGTGGACTCGAGGTGAGCTACGGCGGGTCGTCCGTGTTCGGCGGGGCACCGGGCTCGCTCGGGCTCGCTCACGGAGAGGCCACGACCGTGCGGCTCCGCGCTCGCGGATCGAGCGAGGAAGCGCTCCTCCGCTTCGAGCCCAAGGGCCTGCGTGCAAGGATCGACATCGGTCCGCACGAGGCTCGATGGCCCGTCGATCACGTCGCGATCCGGATCGACCTCTACGACGCGAGCGGACGCGCCGTTCCCGACGATGCGCCGGTGACGCCGTCCGTGACCGTGAACCTGCAGCCGATCGACGCGAACTGGGCTCGCACCGGACACATTCTTCGCGCGACGTTGCCAGCCGGCACGAGTCCGGGACCATGGGTGGTGCGCGCGGAAGTACGCGACGCGCGAGGCGATCTCATCGGAAGGAATTTCCTCGAAGTGGCGCGGAGCAATTCCGGAGCCAAGACCGAACTCGCGAACCGCTGGCCCTGATTCAGGCCCCCGCCAGGAACGGCATGATGGCCGACACTGTCTCCGCGGGGGCCTCCAGCATCGGCATGTGACCCACGCCCTCCAGGAGGGCCAGTCGTGCCCCTGGGATCCGCTGGGCAAGCGCCTTCGCGTTCGACGGAGGGATCAATTTGTCGAGCGCGCCGTGCAAAACCAGCGTGGGCCGCCGGATCTCGCGGACCCGCTCCGATCGGTCGCTGGTCAGGATGGCCTGAACTTGAGCCATGAACGTGTTCGCCGGCGTAGGCTGGCCGCGCGCATTGTCGAGCATCATGCGATACATCTCCGGCGCGCGTTGCTCGAATCCGGGCGCGGCGATGACGCTGAGCGTGAAGCGCATCATCGCTTCCGGATCTCGGCCACGGCTCAAAAACTCGGCTGGATCGAAGAGACGCATCGCGTCCGGGTGCGGGGGTTCGACCGTATGACCCCCGTAATGCGTGGACATGAGCACGAGTCGATCCACGCGGGCGGCGTGTTCGATCGCGACGAGCTGCGCGATCATGCCGCCCATGGAAATACCGATGACGTGCGCGCGAGCTGCACCCACCGCGTCGAGGACCGCAGTCACGTCCCGCGCGAGATCGGACAGCGAGTAACCGCCGGACGCGGGCGGCGACGCGCCCGCACCCCGGTTGTCCATTCGCACGACGCGATAGCGTTCGGCGAGCGCCGCGGGAAGCGAAGCGCCCCAATCCGTGGCGCGTCCACCCAGACCCATGATGAGGATTACCGTCTCGGCGCCGTTCCCCTCGACGATGTAGGCGACTTCGACCTCTCCCGACCTGGCTGTTCCGTTTTTCATCGAGGCTCGGTGTGGTACGTACCCCGGACGGCCGGGCGCCTCAAGCGAGAGCCTCGACACTTCCGGACCACGAATTCCCCTGCGATGGCGCTCACGCACGTTCTCTTCGACCTCGACGGCGTCCTCCTCGACACCGAACCATTGTATTCCCGAGCAACGCAGGCAATCGTCGGCAGATTCGGCAAAACGTTCGACTGGTCCATCAAGCGACGGATCATGGGGTCGGATGCGCGCGTCGGCGCGACCTACCTGCTGGAGCAGCTCGGGATCCCACTCAGCGCCGATGAATTTCTCGCGCAGCAGCGCCCAATTCTCGAGGAGTTACTCGCGAACGCGCCCGCGATGCCCGGCGTGGAAACCTTCGTGCGCGGACTCGCCGCACGCAAAGTCCCGATGGCGGTCGCGACGAGTAGCGCGCGACACTTGTTCGACCTCAAGAGCGCGCGACACTCCTTCTTCGAAGCGTTCGAGGCGATCGTGTGCGGTGACGATCCGCGCGTGTCCGCCAAGAAGCCGTCACCGCAGCTCTTCCTCGTGGCCGCGCTCGAGCTCCGCGCCGCACCCGCGTCATGCCTCGTGTTCGAAGACTCGCCCGCGGGCGTAACGGCCGCGCTCGCCGCGGGCATGCGCGTCGTTGCGATTCCGGATCCGGAGCTCGGCATCGAGCATTGCGCCGGGGCTCACCGAATTTTACCGGATTGGAACGCGATCAGCGCGATCGGTTTCGACAGACTGTAGTGATCTCGTGACGCTGGCATCCGGTGTGTTCGACTTTTGCGCGACCATGAGGCCGAGGCATCAGCGCGCATAGTGCATCTTGCCAGGGACGACGGACCGCGATACGTCGGTCGACGTCAGCGGACACATGATGTCGCCGGGTCGCGGAAAGGATTCGATATTTTCTCGTGCAGTGCGCGAGACGCTGGATGCGCTCGTCGCGCCGGTCGTTCGGGACGCGCTGATTCACGACGCTCTGATCCTTGCGCGCATGAGCAACCTCCCTGAAGAGGGGACGGCGATCCGATCGTTCGCGACCGGCGCGCTCAGAACCGTGACCGAACGCGCACTCGGCATCGAGCTTGCTCGATGCGTGACGGAGGAGATCCTGCTCGTCATCCGCCCCCGCGAGGAAGGTCCGGACGGGAAGACCCCCCGCATCCCTCTGCCCCGCGAGCGGCGCCCCTCGTCGCCCGGTTTCCGAAGAACTTCCACGCCACCCGTGACCGCGCGCAGGACCCCGAGGGTGCCGCTGCAAACGGACCCCGCGTGGCCGCCCGGCAGAGGGTCGCACATCCGGCAGAACACTCCGCGCTGCAGCGACTCCGAGCCGCCGCCGCCTGGAATGACGCCCGGCACGAGTTCCTCGCGGCCCCCGCGGTCGCTTGCAGACGCACCATTCGTCATCGTGTCGACCGAAGACGTCGCGCTGTTCGAAACGCTGGGCGATTGGTTTCGCGAACGGGCACGCGTGTGTCGTGTGCGGTCAGCGTCGGCTCTGGTGCGCCACCTCGACGGTGCGAACGGGCACCGTTGCATCGTGATCCTGGACGGCAAGAGTCCGTCGATCCGGCCCGCCGCGGCGGTCGTACTGCTCGAAGATCTGCCACACGCCGAAGTCGTGCTGTGCCGCGCCGCACCCGCGACGGAGCAAGTGGTGCTCGCGGCGTCGCCGAGTACCCAGAAATGGCTCGTCTATCGTGAGCCAGCGTCGCTCGAGCACGTCGCCGCGGAGTGCCTTCGCCTGGTGTCGTGAGGGCATTCGACGACACCGACGGTAGACGTCAATATGGCGAATCGTACGCGTTCGGATCGGGCGACGCGCTGGGCTGCGCCTTCGCCCCACTCGGGCTCCCGTTCGAGGGGGACGCCGTATTTCCGTCCCCTCGTCGCATGTCCATCAGCACGTCCTTCAACGGACGCCAGCCGTGCCGTCGCAAATACTCCCTGTAACCCTGCTCGCGTCGCGCCGCTTCGGCCTCCGCATCGACAGGCGCGACCTCGCCCTTCGCGGGGGTCGAGCCCGGGAGGCGGGGCTTGATTTTTGGGGGACCGCCGGCTTCTCGTCGGACACCGAGCGCCCCGCGACGGCGACAGGGTCGTCCAGGTCGTCGTCGGTTGCCTCGGGCTCTGGTTCGGCCGCAACGAACGGCACGTCCGGCACCCGGGAAATCTCCCCGAACGGACCGACGAAGTACGGCTCCGCCCACCGCGCCGGCTCGACGGAGCCCTCCTCGCTCGCATTCAGGTGTGCTTGCCGTGCGAAGGCGCGCCAAAAGGACGTCCCTTCGCGCGATCTGGCGATCGCGCTGGCGCCGCTGATGACGACCAGCCACGCGATTAGGGCCGCGACCGGAACCGCGCGAACGCGGACGGGCGGACGCGACGGGATGGCGACGGGCGCGTCGCTCCGCACGCGACGTGGCTCCGGCGTGCGCGCGTCAGGCAGCTCGACGGCGGGCAAATAGCTCGGCGCTGGCGCGACTGCGGGACTCGTGCGGAGGAGCGCCGCCGCACGGTAGACACGTAAGGCATCGACGAGCTCCCCGACCGAGTAAAATCGATCCGCCGGATTCTTCTCGAGACACCGCCGCACGATACCGTCGAGCTGTCGATCGATCTCCGGCCGGAGCTCTCCCAGCGGTCGCGGTGCAGCGTTGGCGACACGCGCGAACACTTCCACCACCGTGTCGCCGTCGAACGGCAGCTCTCCCGATAGAAACTGATAGAGCACGACCCCGAGAGACCAGATGTCGGTCCGGCTGTCGATCGTTCGCGGGGAGCTCATCTGCTCGGGCGACATGTAGCAAGGGGAGCCCATGTTCTCCTGCGGCCCCGTCTCGATCTTCGCCCGGCTCGCGTCGAGGCGCTTCGCGATCCCGAAGTCGACCACCTTGACGATCGACCGGCGTGACGGTCCCTGAACCAGGAAGAGATTTTCCGGCTTGATGTCGCGGTGGACGATCGATACGGCGTGCGCCTCGGCCAGAGCCTCGCACGCCTGCAGAACGTAATCGACGGCGCGATCCGGCGGAAACGGCCCCTCCTTTCGGAGGAGCGCCTCGAGATCGGTTCCCTCGAGGTACTCCATGACGAAGTAGGGAACGCCATCGGAGAGCTGCCCGACATCCATCACGCGCACGACGTGTTCGCCCCGAAGCGCCGCGGCCGCGCGAGCCTCTTCGAGGAAGCGCCCTACGAGCGCCGCGTTCCGCGCGAGTTCCGGGTGAAGGAATTTGAGCGCGACCGGTTGCCCGAGCTCGACGTGCCGCGCGAGCCAGACGACGCCCATACCGCCGCTCGCGAGAACCCGTTCCAGGGCGTAGCGCTCCGCAATCGAAGCCCCTGGCGCGAGCTGCATCGCGCACGCGTAGCACGGCCCAGTTACGCGGGACCAATGACAGGCGAAAGATCGGCGGGCCGTCCGGCAGCGCGACGAACCACCGGATCGCGGCCGAGACGACCTTCGTCTTCGGGCCCGCCGGGATCGAGACGAAGCTCGTACTTCAATACCGGAACCCCCGTCCCCGCGGGCCGCGGATCATTTGTTCGTACAGGCGCCGCTGGTCGGGATCGAGCACGTCGCGCACCTCGGCATCGACCTCGAGTTCCTTCGCGCGGAGCTCCTGCCCGCATCGATCGTACATATCGTTCATGAGCCGACGACGTTCCCCGACGAGAGGATGTCGGCGATCTCCGGCGAGCTGAAGCCCTCGACCGACCTCAGGATCAATGCCGTCTGCTGATCGATCGGCAACGTCCCGATGGCACTCTCCGAGCGGGCGCTGCTCATCTCCCTGGTTCGACGCTCGTCATACCGGCTTCCCTACGCTCGCCCCGTCGATTTCCCCGAGCGCCGCGGCTCGTACCCACGGAACCATTCGAAATCATTCCACGAAATCCAAATCCTTGCCGTACGTCTCCTCGAGCGACCCGAGCGAGACGGCGGCGATGAGCATCGTGACGACACCCACGGCGATCGCCCCTCCCGTGACGCCGAGCACGCCTTTCAAGAGCTTGAATGCGGAGGTCAAAAGCACGACCGCGCCGCGAACGAAGTTCGGAATGGTCGTGGTCGCGGTCGCGCGAATGTTCGTACCGAACTGCTCCGACGCCACGGTGACGAAGACCGCCCAGTAACCGCCGGCCACCCCGAGCGCGAAGCAGCAAGCGTAAAAGACCGTCAGCGACATGGATGCGATCGTGAAATAGGCCACGATTCCCGAGGCAGTCAGCCCGAGGAAAAGCCCCACGACCTTCTTTCGACTGCGAAGGAGCTGACTCAGCCATCCGCTCGCGAAATCTCCGACCGAGAGCCCGATATACGTGAGCATGACCGCGTGACTCGCCGTGGGCAGCGGGTTCATCCCCATGTCCTTCGCGATCTCCGGGGAGAGGCCGATGAGAATGCTCACCACGAACCAGATCGGCACGCCGATGAAGATGACCGCAAGGTATTTTCTGGCGCGCGGTAACGACGTGAGCAGTCGAAGGAACTGGCCGCGCGGCGCGGCGCGGTTCTTGGCACTGTCGAACATGCCCGACTCGAGGAGCCCGATACGCAGAAGCAAGAGCGCAATGCCGAGCCCGCCGCCGACGAAGTAAGCGACGCGCCAGGAGAACGTGTCGCCGACGAGGGCGGCGATGACCGCACCGAGCACACCCACCGTCGCGACGATCGTCGTCCCGTAGCCGCGCGAATCCCGATCCATGACCTCGCTGACGAGCGTGATCCCCGCGCCGAGCTCGCCGGCGAGCCCGACGCCCGCGAGGAACCGCATGACCGCATACTGTTCGACCGTCGTCACGAAGCCGTTCGCGATGTTGGCGATCGAATAGAGAAAGATCGACCCAAACAGCACCGAAAGGCGTCCGCGCTTGTCGCCGAGGATCCCCCACAAGATCCCGCCGAGCAGCATGCCGATCATCTGCATGTTCAAGAGATCCACGCCTTGCTCGAGGATCGCCGGCGCGGGAACGCCGAGTCCTTTGAGGCTCTTCACGCGCACGATCAGAAACAGGATGAGATCGTAGATATCGACGAAATAACCGAGGGCCGCGACGAGCACCGTGAGGAAGATCGAGCGCGCGGTCGTGCGTGAGGGTCGTGTTTCAGCCATGGTTTGCCGCCGAGCCTACGCTGGGTCCTCTCCCCAAGTCGATCAGGACGCCCGCGGTCGACCGAAGTTCGTCGTCTTGCTGACCTCGAGACGGCTCTGATTATATCCCCACTCCAGAGCGCGACGAAGCGCGCGGGACCGGTGGAAATCGTATTTCACGACGAACGTTGCGGCGGCTTCGAGTCCGCGCCGGAGCGCGGTCGGCACGCTCACCGTTCGGCGCACCTCGCGCCAATAGTTGCGAACGGCGGCCTCGTCCAATCCCGAAGCTCCGAGCGCCGATGCCGACGCCGCGCCCGCAAGGCAACCAGTATGCATCGCGTGCCAGATGCCCTCCCCGGTGAGCGGATCGATGAGACGGGCCGCGTCGCCACAGGTGAGGAGCCCCGGCGCGCACGGCGGACCGCGAAAGGTCGCGAGGGGCAACGACCAGGTCCTCGTGACGCCGCACGCTCGCGCGTGCCGAAACCGCGCCGGGTTCGCCTCCACGAAGCGACGCATCAGCTCGGGCAGACGCTGCGCGCCGGAGCGATAGCGATCGACGCGCAAGTACACCCCCACGTTGGACCGGCCCTCGACCGGCGGAAAATCCACGCGTATCCCGTGGGTAGATATTTTTCGAAAAAGTGCTCGCTGTAGCCGGCGTCGGACGACTCTTCGACTTGCTCGTAGTACGCCGTCGCAGAGATCCCGAGTGCGGTCGCGCCCGGCGGTGGCAGCCCGAGCGCGTTCCACGCGAGCGACGCAGTTCCGTCCGCGACGATGATCGCGCCGGCTTTCCACTCGAACCCAGGACCCTCCGCGCGGTCGAAATGATCGCCGTTCCGGATGAGCCGGCGAATCGTGACTCCTTCGCGAACGTCGACCCCTTCCCGTTCGGCGGCGCGACGGAGCAGATCGTCGAAATCGATTCGCTCGACGATGAGCCCCGGTTCCGAGCCATAGCTCCGGCGGACGCGACTGCCGCCCGGGAAGATCGCGGCGGCACCGCGCACGGTGGCCTGCCGAACCCGAGCGACGCCGTCCTCTCCCGCGAGCGACCGAGCTATGTGGAGCGCCGCGTTCGGGATGGCGTCGCCGCAGGTCTTCTGGCGCGGAAAATGAGCCTTGTCGACGAGGCAGACTCGCGCGCCGGCACGCGCCGCGGAGATCGCCGCTGCGGAACCCGCCGGCCCCGCGCCGATGACGAGGATGTCGCTCGTTCCGACCGCACTCATGGTCGCTCTATATCACTCCCCGCTTCGGCGGAGATGCACGCCGCCGCGAGCCCGGGTCGTTCCAGCGGCCGCCCGGCGCCCACGGACAGCCCCGGCCACGCGAGCCACGCTAAGCCGTACCTCGGATGGCGTGAAGTTCGCGCTGCATGTTGGAGCGAACGATCTCGAGCAAGCGCTTGTGATCGTTGTCGACCGACTCGGGATGAACGGGGTCGAGCACACGCAGCAGCACGGGGCGCGGTCGAATGAAGAACTGATTCTTCGGAAGAATTTCCTGCGTGCCGTCGATGACGACGGGGACGATCGGAATGCGGTTTCTGACCGCCAATCGGAATGCCCCGGGATAAAAGCGAATGAGCTCGCCGGAACTCGAGCGCGTGCCCTCCGGGAACACGAACAGGCTATGTCCCGCCCGTACCTTCCTGTGACACTGCCGGACCATGCGCATGATGCTCGGCAAATAACCGCGCCGGATGGGAACGTACCCATTCAGCCACATGTTCCATCCGAGGAACGGCACGTAAAAGTTCTCCACCTTGCTCACCCAGAGGAATGGCGTTCGGAGGGCGAACACGGCGAGCACGTCCACCATGGACTGGTGATTCGAGACGTAGATGCAGGGCCCCGCCGCGCGCGCGCGTTCGATGCCCTCGACCCGCACACCGGCCAACGGCGCCCACGCAAGATAATGGGCGCCCCACAGACACGTGTAAGCATGGAGCGCACGTCGCTTCGGGTCGAACGGCGCGGTCACGACGAAGATGGCCAGCGCCGGCACGAAGAACAGCGCGCACGTCGAGAACAGGTACGGCCAGTAGAACAGATTGTAAACTGCGAGGACGAGGCCGGTGACCGGCGCGGCTCGTCCGCGGGCTCCGCTCGCGAGAGCCGGCTCCACGGGAACCTACTTGCTGCCGGTCGGCAGGTGCTTCGTGCCGCGGTCTTCGAACACCCGTTCCGTCTCACCCGTGTAGATCTGCCGGGGACGATGAATCCGATCCTCGGGATCCCGGCGCTGCTCCATCCAGTGAGCAATCCAGCCTGGAAGGCGGCCGAGCGTGAACATGACGGTGAACATCTCCGTCGGAATGCCCATCGCGCGATAGATGATCCCGCTGTAGAAATCGACGTTCGGGTAGAGCTTGCGCTTCACGAAATATTCGTCCTTGAGCGCGTGCTCCTCGAGCTTCTTGGCCAGATCCAGCAGCGGATCGTGGATGCCGAGTTGCTCGAACACCCGATCGCACGTCTTCTTGAGCAGAGTCGCGCGCGGATCGAAATTCTTGTAGACGCGGTGTCCGAATCCCATGAGTCGGATCTTCGACTCGCCCTTCTTCACCAGGTCGAGGAACCTCTCACAGTTGCCACCATCCTTCCGAATGGCTTCGAGCATCTCGATGACGCTCTGATTCGCGCCTCCGTGCCGCGGACCCCACAGGCCGCAGATCGCTGCCGAGACGGACGCGAAGAGATTCGCGCCGCTCGAGCCGACCATGCGCATCGTGGACGTGCTGCAGTTCTGCTCGTGGTCGGCGTGAATGATCAAGAGCAGGTTGAGGGCGTCCTCGAGAACGGGGTTGACCTCGTAATCCTCGGCAGGCACCGCGAACATCATCCGCAGGAAATTGCCTGGCCACGAAAGGTCGTTACGCGGATAAACGAAGGGCTGACCGACGCTCTTCTTGTGCGCAAACGCGGCGAGCGTCTTTGCCTTGGCCAGAATGCGGACGATGTTCCGGTCGAGCGTCTCTTCCGTCTCGGGATAGAAGCTCGACAGCGACGCGACCATCGCCGCCATGATCGCCATCGGGTGTGCGCCGGGCGGATAGCCCTCGTAGAACTTCTTCATGTCCTCATGAAGAAGCGTGTGGCGATTCATCTTGTCGCGGAACTCCTTGAGTTCCTCGACCGACGGGCGCTTGCCGTAGATGAGCAGGAAACAGACCTCGGTGAAGCGCGCGCGCTCCGCGACTTGCTCTATGGGATACCCGCGATAACGGAGGATCCCCTTCTCGCCGTCGATGAACGTGATCGCGCTCTCGCACGATCCGGTATTGCCGTAACCCGGATCGAGCGTGATGAGGCCCGTGTGCTTCCGGAGATCGGCAATGACGATGCCGCGCTCGCCTTCGGACCCTTCTACGATCGGCAGATCGTAGTCTTTACCTTCGTAGGTCAGTTTGACGGTGCTCATTTGCTCCGACTCTACAACAGCATCAGGGGTGCGGCGACAGATCTTCGGGACCGGCGCCGCGCGAACGGAACCTCGCGGCGGAGGCGAGAAATTCCGGGCTCACACCGCGCGCAGATGGTAGCTCTTCGGCCGCGTCAGGGATTCGAAACCGACGCGGGATAGCGTGCAGCCGCGCCCGGAGTCCTTTGCGCCCGTCCACGCGAGCGCGGGGTCCAGATAGTCGCACCGGTTCATGAAGACGGTTCCGGTGTCGACGAGATCGCCGAGGGTGATCGCGGCGAGCTCGTCGCGCGTCCAGATCGACGCGGTGAGTCCGTAGGGACTGTCGTTCATGAGCGTGACTGCTTCCTCGTCGCCCTTGACTTTCATGATGCCCACGACCGGGCCGAAGCTTTCTTCCTTCATCACGCGCATGGAGTGATCGACCGAGACCAGCACCTGCGGCGCGAGATATGGCGTGCCGGGAGCGTTCGCCGGGAAGGATCCGGGGTCGAGCAGCGCACGCGCGCCGCCCCGAACCGCCTCGTCGATCTGCCCGCGGACGAAATCCGCGGCGGACGAGCGAACGAGAGGGCCGAGGTTCGTCGCGGGATCGAGCGGGTCACCGAGTCGGTATTCCTTCGTCAACGCGACGAAGCCATCGACGAACCGATCGTAGGCGTCCTCGTGGACGTAGATGCGTTCCACGCCGCAGCAGGATTGCCCGCTGTTGAAGAACGCGCCATCGACGAGGTTCTCGACCGCATGATCGAGCTTCGCGTCGCCTCGAACGTAAGCCGGATCCTTGCCGCCGAGCTCGAGGCCGACCCCGATGAATCGCTCCGAGGCGAACCGCTGCACGAGGTGTCCGACTCGCACCGAGCCCGTGAAGGCGACGAAGTCCACCCCCGGCGTCGCGATGAGCCGGTCCGTGTCGTCGTCGGTGGTGTGCAGGAACTGAAAGACGCCCGGCGGGAGTCCCGCTGCACGAAACGCCTCGTCGAGGCGCTCGGAGCACAGCGGCGTCTGCGGCGAATGCCGGAGAAGCACCACGTTTCCCGCCAGCAGCGCCGGCACGACCGAGTTCACGGCCGTGAGATACGGATAGTTCCAGGGCGCGATCGCCAGCACGACGCCCAGCGGTTCTCGACGAATGAAGCGCCGGAACCCGGGTTTCGGACCGACGTCGATGTCGGCGAGCGCCTGCTCGGCGACGGCGATCATGAAACGTGCGCGCTCCTCGAAGCCGCGGATCTCGCCCGGGCTCTGCGAAATAGGACGTCCCATCTGGCGCGTGATCTCGTCGGCATGCGCGTCGCGCTTCGACACGAATGCGTCGACGGCCTTCGAGACGAGCACCGCGCGTTCCGCGACGGGTACACGCTTCCACTCGCCGCGAGCTCGAACCGCGGCGTCGAGAGCACGCTTCACCTCGGTGGAGGACGCGAAACGGCGCTCCACGTAGGGCTTGCCGTCGATCGGAGAATGAGTGACGAGCCGATCGGCCATTTCTTCTCCGCGGACTATAGCTCGTCTCCGACGCGCCGGAACGCCCGCCCGCGCGATGTCATCGATCCGTCACCCGTCCGGATAAAGCGCCCCGGGATTCATGAACCCGACGGGATCGAGCGCGTCCTTCACCGCGCGAAGTGCGGCGAGCCCGGGCCCGCCGAGCTCCCTCGCGAGCCACTCCTTTCGGATGCGCCCGATACCGTGGTGGTGCGCGATGCCGCCGCCTCCATCGATCGTCGCCGCCATGACCCGGCGCCAGCAGTCCAGATACGTCTCGCGCATGTCGTCTTTCGCGGCCGGGTGCGCGGCGAACGTGAAGTACAGGTTCACGCCCGAGCGGTACGCGTGCGAGCTGTGCGCGGACGCCGTGAGCAAGCCGGAGACGCCGCGCAGCGACGCGAGAACGTCGCGATAGATGGCGCCGATGCGATCCCAGGTCGCCGCGATCTCGACGGTGTCGAGCACGACCCCGTTTTCGAGGAACTGGAGGAACGATGGCACGTGGTTGCGCTCCGCGAGCCAACGTTCCGTCGCTCCAGGCGACGCTGGAACTGCACCCATGGCGGCCGCGAGCTCCGCGACGGCGCGCGCTTCGACCTCGGCGCAGACCGCGGGCCCCTCATGGACGGCGAGGAGCAGTGCGTCGTCGCCGCGCGCGTGAGCGGAGAACATGCGTTGCGCCTCGGTGGAATCGTACTGGCGCAGCACGACGGGGCGGAAGCCTCGCGCGACGATCTCGCGCTGAAGCGCGAAGCCGGCATCCATGTCCGCAACGTGAAAGGCCGCGAGCGCGCGTTTCTCCGGGATGCGCCGGACCGACAGAGTGACGCGCGTGATGATCCCGAGCGTCCCCTCGCTGCCGAGCAGGAGGTGTCGCAGGTCGGGCCCAGTCGATGCGCGGGGAGTCTCCCGCGTCTCGAGCACGTCGCCGCTCGGGAGAACGGCCTGGAGCGAGAAAAGCACGTCCTCGATGTTGCCGTAGCCCGTCGAGAACTGGCCCGCCGCACGAGTTGCAACCCAGCCGCCGACGCTGCTCACACCGATCGACTGCGGGTAGTGCCCGAGAGTGAGTCCGTGCGCGTTCAGCGTCGCCTCCGCGTCCGTGCCGCGAACGCCGGCCTCGAATGTCCCGAGGAGATTCTCGCCGTCGACGCGCTGCACACGGCACATGGCACCGAGGTCGAGAACGACCGCGTCCTGCGACGCCACGACGCCTCCGCACACCCCGCTTCCCAGTCCGAAGGGGATCAATGGCGTGCGCGTCTCCCTGCACGCATTCACGGTCGCAACGACGTCCGCGGTCTCGGTCGGCCGGACCACGCAGGCCGGGGCAGGCGGCGGGGCACCCACCAGATCCTCCAGCTGCGAGAGCATCCAGTAGTCGTGACGGCGCGCCTGCGTCACGGCCGCGTCGACGACGACCTTGCCGTCGCCGAGGGCGGTCCGGAGCCGGTCGAAGACGGTCACGTCGCGCGAAGCTCGCGTTTCAATATCTTGCCCGTCGCATTCTTGGGGAGCTCCGCACGCGTCTCGACGTGTCGCGGCACCTTGAACGCGGCGAGGTGCTCCCGGCAAAAGTCCGCAATTTCCTTCGGTTCCGTGCTCTGACCCGGTCGAAGCACGAGAATCGCCTTCACGGACTCACCCTGATACTCGTCGGGAACGCCGACGACCGCGGCGTCGAGCACCTTCGGGTGACGGAGAAGGACGTTCTCCACCTCGATCGGATAGACGTTGAACCCGCTGACGAGGATCATGTCCTTCTTGCGATCGACGATCGTGTAATACCCGTCCGCGTCCACCCGGCCGAGATCGCCGGTGTGGAACCATCCCCCACCGAGAGCCTCCGCGGATTCGGCTGGGCGCTTCCAGTAGCCTCGAAAGACGTTGGGACCGCGTGCGAGGATCTCGCCCACTTCGCCGGGAGCGACGTCCCTGCCCTGCTCGTCGACGAGGCGCAACTGGACGCCAGGGATGGGGGGGCCGACCGAGCCGGGCTTGTTCACGGGACCGGCGGCATTCGAGCAGAGCGTCGGCGCGGTTTCACTCAAGCCATAGCCCTCGCAGATCTCGACGCCCGTCCGTGCCCTGAAACGCTCCAGGATCACGACGGGTAGAGGGGCCGCGCCCGAAAAGGCGAGACGGAGCGAGGACACGTCGACGTCCTCGAGGCCCGGCGTGTTGACGAACGCGAAGTACATCGGAGGCGCGCCGTAGAACACGGTCACCCGGTGCCGCTCCATGAGCGAGAAGACCCGCGCCGCATCGAAACGCGAGACGAGCACGAACGGCGTCGCCCCGAGCAGGGCGCGGTTCAGAGCGAGGTTCAGAGCGTACGCGTGAAACAGCGGCAGCACGAGAAGAGCGACATCCTCTTCGGTGGCAGGGGGCACGCCCGGCAGATCGAGCGTGTTGTCGATGACGGCCAAGACGTTCGCGTGGGACACCATGGCCCCCTTGGGCTTGCCGGTGGTTCCCGAGGTGTACTGGATGAACGCGATGGCGTGCTTGTCCACCGGGATTGACGGACGCGACTCCGCGGCTCGCGCCTTGAACCCGTCGTAGCCGACGACACCCGGTGTCGCCTCCTTGCCGATGGCGACGATCTCGCGAAGCTCGGGCAGCGACGAGCGCAGTCCGGCGATCTTCGGCGTCAGATCGGCACGGGTGAACACGACCTTGGCGCCGCTGTCCGCGAGGATGTGCGCCATCTCCTCGGCCGTGTACATCACGTTGGTCCCCACGAGCGTCGCCCCGGCCCGCATGACGCCCTGGTAGACCTCGATGAACTCGGGCCGGTTGTCCACGTGGATCGCAACGCGATCTCCCGGTGTCACACCGAGATCGACGAGCGCGTTCGCCACGCGGTTCGCGGCGCGGTCGAGCTCCGCGTACGTGATCCGACGCTCCTCGAAATAGATCGCGACCCGATCTCCATCGATGGACAGACCGACGGAAAGTACGTCTGCCAGCGTTTCTCGTTCGCGATCCCGGCGCGACAGGCACTCCAGCGCCCACGGTGAAATCATGAATCCCGCTCCGTTTCACCGGGCCGCTTCATGAACCAGAGCTTCACCTCGACGCCCGGCAAAGTCTCCTCGGACGTTACCGCGTAGCCGTGTTTCTCGTACAGACGAACGCTCGTTGCCTTGTCCGTTTCCAGATAGCACGGCATTTTCAGAGAGCGCGCGCTGAGGGACCGGAGAAGCTCCGAACCGAGTCCCTGCCCCTGGCATTCCGGTTCGACCCCGAGGATCCAGAGATACCAGTGCGGGTATTTCGGATGCCGCTTGCGCATCTCGTGATCGATCCGTGCGAAGCGGAGCGCGCGCCGCAACCCGGCGGCGATGGGACCTCGCGCACCGATGAGCTGCGCGACGATCGGGGGCGGATACCCGCCCGGGGGGAAGGACAGCGCGACCGCCGCGACTCTCCCCTCTACCCTCACGATTTCCGCGACCCCATACCGGCGAACCGCCTCGGTGAACCCGATCATGGCCCGCTCGAGTACCCGCAGTCGCACTTCGGGAGGATCCCCGGCAAGCACCGCGGTCATGGCCGGGTTGTCCCGAAACGCGCGCGCGAGCACGAGGCCCGCAGCCGAGCCGTCCGCCGCGGAGAGTGGCTCGACCATGCCCCGGGACCATAACACCGAAGGCCGCGCCGTGATGCGCCGGCCCCTCGCGCTCCCGACGAGTAGTGTTACGTTCCAGGAAAATGAGCTTCGGCCACGACGTGGACCTCGCAGCGGGCAAGCTGTCCCACATCCTTCACGGCTTCCGCGGGCCGAAGATCAACACCGCCGGCGATCTGGGCCCGTATCTCGACCTCGATCTCGCGACGTTGAACCCCGCGCCGCCGCCTCTCACGAACGTGGCCGTCCACCGTTCCGTCGCGTCGCCGTTTCGCTCGACGACCACGCTCTCATGGACGAGCACGCATCGGATCCTGTCGCCCGCGTACGAGCGACGCCACGAAAAGGAATATCGAAGGAACCTGACGGTGTGGGCGCGCTGGCTCCGCCCCGACGGGGTGCGGCGACGCGACTGTCTCGTCTACGTCCACGGTTGGCTCGAGCCGGGCTCCTGGGTCGAAGAGGCTCTGGTGTTTCCAAGCTGGGTCCGCGAGCTCGACGTGGATGTCATGCACGTCGCGTTGCCCTTTCACGGCCGGCGCAATCCACGCGGCGCGCTCTTCTCGGGCGAGTACTTCTGGACCGCCGATCTGGTGCGTTCGTTCGAAGGCACGCGCCAGGCGCTCCACGACACACGTTCCGCGGTCGACTGGCTGCGCCGGCAGGGATATCGAACGGTGGGCATCACCGGCATCAGCCTCGGAGGGTCGCTCACGATGCTCCTCGGGTGCCTTGCGCCGCTTCCGGACTACATCATTCCGATCGTCGCCCACCTGAGGCTCGCCGAGGCCGTCGAGAACGCGTCCATCCTCTGGCGCATGAAGAGTGACCTCGAACGATTCGGCGTTCATGAAGCGGAGCGCCGCCAGATCTTCCAGCGCCTGGGCTTCGACACGGCCGAGCCACTGCTCCCGCCGTCGAAACAGCTCTGGGTCGAGGCGCGCGAGGACGCGCACATCGATCCCGACCTCGTGCGAGAACAATGGAACGCCTGGGGTCGACCCCCCATTCACTGGATCCCGGGCGGACACATGACGTTCCCGTTGCACCTCCCGGAGATCACGCGCGCCATGAAGGACTTTCTCACGCGCGCGGTGTGGTGAGCCAGGCTACTGGAAGTGGGTCCTACACTTCCACCTCGGTTTCCTCACGGCTGCCCGCCGCATCCCCGAAGGTCGTCGCGGGGAGCTCCTTGCGGAGCCCCCCGCGACTTCGGTCATTCACTCACTCAATGCGTCGCGCCGTTCACGACCGGCGTGGTGCTCGCCGCGCCGTTGGTCCCCGCGTCAGCGGGAGGCCCAACGGATGGCGGCGCGTTCGCGGCGGGCGCGAGGCTCGCCGCGGAAGCCGGCGCGACGGCGACGTTCGCCGTCGGAGTCGTCGGCACGACGCCGTGGATCGCTGCACGCTGGCGCTTGCCCATCGTGTGACGGGCAACGCGCGTTGCGCGCAGCTTCTCCGCGGCCTCGGCCTTCGATTCGACCGTCCGGTGAGCGACCTTCTTCGGCGCGAAGCCGAAGGAGGAGAACTCCGGACTGGTCTCTCCGAACGTCCCGGCCGCGTAGCTCCGGATGGCTGCAAGCACGGGTGCCAGGTCCTCGCGGCTCGACTTGTCGAGACCGACGAGCTGCGAAAACTTCGCATGCGCGTCGTTCACCGAGTTCATCGTATCCACGTGGGCCTGGAGCTGCGCTTGCAGATCCTTGCTCGCGACCGGCTTGCCCGCGATGGGCACGCTGGCGTCGGGAGCGAGCTTCGCGAGTGCCGCGATCACGCTCCCTTCCAGATTGAGGAGATCCGTTTTGCTGGTGTTCATGATGCTAACTTCCTTTTCTCGATTCACGACGCCCGACATGAGCGCCGTGTTCCCTGCTTAAACCCCCACGCACAACGAATTCTTCCAAGATTTATTTTTTCTAATTACGACACACAATCCAGACCCAGCAGCCGGATCCCTCGTGTTCGACGTGCACGCGCAGGCTGTCCGTGACGCCCGCGGCGCGATCGCGAATGATCCCGCCAAGATCACGAACGATCGAGACGTGATCCACGATGATCTCATCGAGGACGTGCATGATCTCATCGAGGACGTGCATGATCTCGGCGAGGACGGACGCGTCCTCGCTCAGGACGGACGCGTCCTCGGCGCGGATGTCGACGTCCTCGCTCAGGACGGACGCGTCCTCGACGCGGATGTCGACGTCCTCGCTCAGGACGGACGCGTCCTCGCTCAGGACGGACGCATCCTCGCTCAGGACGGACGCGTCCTCGCTCAGGACGGACGCGTCCTCGACGCGGATGTCGACGTCCGCGCTCAGGATGGACGCGTCCTCGGCGCGGATGTCGACGTCCTCGCTCAGGATGGACGCGCCCGCGCTGCGGACATGGCCATTCGCGACGGCTCGAGCACGATCCGCGCCAAGATGTCACGCAGACCGGGAGCAACCGGACGGCAGGCCGCGCCGTCGAAGTGTGGAGGCGCCGCCTCCGACGTCGCGCGCACCGAGGTTGCAGCGCTTCACTCGAACCAGTGATCGAGGAGGATCGTGTCGTACCCCGTCGTGGCCTTCAGCTTGCCGTCGTAGCGCGCGAGGATCGCGGTGAGTTCCCCGGGTTGGTACTTCGATGAGTCGTAGCCATTGATGTTGGTGAACTCGATCGAGACCCAGACGCTCGTGAGTCCGAGAGGGTCGTTCTGGTCCTTCGGCGTGTAGCGGATCGGGAGCTGGAACGTCCCCGGCGTCACTCCGCCGATGTTTCCCGTGAAGAGGACCCATTTCCCCTTGGCAAGACGGTCGAGCGCTTTCACGGCATCCGCGTCCACGCCGCGCTTGAGCTGGAGCTTGTACAGCGCTTCCTCGAGGGCCAGGCTCGTCGTGAATCCGCGCGCCTCCGGGGCGAAATGTTCGAGCCTCGCGCGGATGGAGGGCGTGAGGATCAGGTCGTTCGAGTCGCCGGGGCGTCGCGGCCCGGGTTTCTCGGGCGCGGGCGGCGTCGCCGTCGCGGAGCTCGGCGCGCGAACGGCCAGGCTCTCCGACGCGATCGCCGCGATCGCTCCTGCCGGAGCCGCGTCGGTGGACGACGTGCACGCGGATGCCACCAGCGAGAGGAGCACGGCCGCGTTCCGTGTGGCGCTGGCTACGTTCATCGTCAGGCCTCCCTCTCTTTCAGTCTCGGTCGCCCTTGGCGGAGAACGCTGCGGCGTGCTCTGGCCAGCGCTCTTCGGGCCAGGGTTGGATCCGGATTTCGGGCATCGGCTCGGGATCCGGGATGGGCCAGGAGCTTCCCCAGAGTGAGCCGCCGCCGTCCACGCGGATCGTTTCACCCGTCACGAAGTCGCCCGCGGGCGAGAGCAGGTACGCGACGGCCCACGCGACGTCTTCCGGCCGTCCGAGGCGCTTCAAGGGAACTTGACTCTGCGCGTGCTCCGGGAGGCCCTTGGGGTAGTTGTGCATGCCCGTGGACACGATGACTCCCGGCGCGACCGCGTTCACGAGGATGCCGTGGCGCGCCCACTCGACGGCGAGTGTCTTCGTCATGTTCACGACACCGGCGCGCGCGGCGCCCGTGTGGACCATGCCCGGAAAGCCGTCCCACATGTCCGCGACGATGGTCACGATCCTTCCGCCGTGGTCGAGCATCCATTTGACGGCCGCAGCCTGGGCCATGTTGAAGGGGCCGGTGAGGTTCGTCTCGATGACGGCGCGCCAGCCCTTCTCGGAGATGCTCTCCGCGGGCGACGGGAATTGTCCGCCGCCGTTGTTGACGACGTAGTCCACCTTGCCGAACCGCGTGAGCGTCTCGTCGAAGAGTGCGTCGACCTCCGCACGCTCGCGAACGTTACAGCGGATCGGGACGACCTGGGCGCCGTAGTCCACCGAGAGTCCGCGCGCGGCGACCACCAGGCGTTCGAGCTTCCGCGACGCGATGACGACCTTCGCGCCGAGCTGCGCGAGCTCCTCGGCAATGGCGAGACCGATACCCGATCCGCCGCCGGTCACGATCGCAACCCGATCACGGAATAGATCGCGGCTGAAGATCGACCGGTGACCTCCGGGCATGAGCCAAAGATTACCAGGAAGTCTAAAGGTCTCCCAGATCCGTCATCAGCTCCTTGAACTTGAAGCCGACGGGCGCTTTCTGCGTGGCCTTGTCGATGAAGTCCTTGCTGAGCACGGCGTAGGCCTCGTCACAGTACGCATCCCAGAATGCCCACGTCATGCGGAGCGGCGCACCCCACGTGATGACGGTGAGCCCGTGCACGTCGTATTCCACGACGTTCACGGCGTGACCACCCCATGATCCCGGCGCACCCTGCCCGGTCGCTCCGCCCGCCGGCACGGCCCACAGGGTCTGCCCTTGCGCCGAGATCGGTAGCTGCACGCCGATATACGCTCCGCCGAAGAGGTCCACGGCCTGCTTGACGTGCAGATGACTCCCCGGTTCGACCGCGACGAAGCCCCCGATCTTGTGTCCCCCGAATCCGGTGTTCCGGAAGTACTTCAGAACGTCGAGTTCGACGGCACCGTTGTCGTTCTTGCCGGTCGATGGGTCGTAACCGCTCACGGCCTCGTACGCCTTCAACACCGCCGCGTCACTGATCGCCGCCACGGTCTTCTGTGCGGCAGCGGTCCACGCCTCGATCATGTGACCGACGGCCGCGCACGTACAATCGCCGATCTTGTCGTTGTCGTACATCGGCCACTTCTTCACGGCCTTGCCGTAGTCGACCGCGGGCGGCGGTGCGGGCACCTCGGGCGTGACGTATTTGGCCATCATCAACGTGCGCGCGTCGTGACGCGCGGGAAGCTTCCCCAACTTCACCTCTCGATGCGAACCCATCTGTCCCTCTCCTTCGAGACCCGATACCGCTCGGGTGGCCGCTCGACATTGCCCATCGAGTCGTGCCCCGTCCAGCAGGAAAGATTGCGGGGACTACCGGACCCAGGGGCCGGATCGTGCGCTAACATCGGCGCCATGCATCCGATGCAAACCGCAGCTCCGATCGCACGGATACGCGCCGAGGAGCGGCTCTTGCCCACCAGCGAACAGCTCTTCACGGATCCCTACGCCCAGCTCTTCTTCGATGACGAGGCGAATAGCGAGGCCGGCCAGATGTTCGATCAGCTGCCGTTCTTCAGACCTCACATCCGCGTTCGCACGCGCTACATCGACGATACGGTGCGGCGCGCGCTCGCCGACGGCGTTCGCGACATCGTGCTTCCGGGCGCCGGCTTCGACACGCGAGCCCTGCGCTTGCCGGAAGTCGCGGCGTCGGGTGCGCGTGTCGTGGAGATCGATCACGCGGAACAGCTCGACGAGAAGCGCCGTCGTCTGACTGCGGCCGGCGTCGCGCTTCCGAGCCACGTCGTGCAGGCGCCCGCGGATCTGGCCGTCGCAGGCGAGCTCGAACGCGCGCTCGACGCCGCGGGAGTGCGTGCCGGCACGCGCATCCTCTGGGTGTGCGAGGGACTCCTCGGGTACCTCTCTCCCGACGCGGTCGTCGATCTCGCGGAGCGCACCGGGCTCCGTTCGGGTGCAGGCTCGTCCTTCATCGGAAATCATTCCATCTATTCACACAGCGTCGCGGCTCTCACCGAGGCCTTCGCCCGATCCGGATGGAGGGGGCACGCGGGGCCGAACTGCGAGGAGCTCTACCGAGCCCTCATCGGCCCCGAGCCGCCCCCGGGCGGCGAAGTCTACGCATTTTTCGAGGCCGAGCGCTGAAGCTGGACCCAGGGTCAGGCGGCGCCGCCCTACGGCGAAGGTATCCGCTCGCGTTCCTCGAGCGGCTCCGTCTTGGTGGAATCGTGGAGGTCGAAGTTCCACGCGAAGAGGGCGTACACGAAAGACTGCACGACACCGCGCGCCTCGGGGGCCACCGGCGCCTCGTCGTCCGCGGTGGTGCTGAGCGGCATGTCGCGTTCGTACGCAAGGTGCACCTCGAACGGCGCGCGATGAAAGATGAGCTCGGGCGTGAAGTCGAGCTCCGACGGCGCGAACGGACGATCGCCGCGATCGGTGAACATCGTCGCGTCGAGCGCGACGGCGAGCACATCGTCGTAAACGGAGAGCTGCGAGTGAATCGCATAACGAAACAGCGCCCGCCCGGAGTTGTCGGGGCGTGCCGCGTACGACGGATTCAGGGCAAAATAGCCGAGCATGAGCCACCCTGAAATATCGCCGCGAGCGAGAGCCCGTCGCAGATCGGGGGCGAGCGCCGAAAGCGAATAGAGGTATCGCGCGCGAGCATCCACGTAGGTCTGGGTGCAAAGGCCGCCCCGACCGCAGGCGACGCCGCCCACACTGGCGAGCTCGGACGTCTGGGTGGGCCCTACCTGCGCATCGTGTTCCAGACGGCTCGCGAGCTCCAGCGCTCCCGGACCGAGCGGCCACGTCGACGTGACGCCGCTGATGAAGTCGAGCTCCGTCGGCACGAGCGCTTTCGCGCCGCCGAGCTTGCGGTCGGTGAACATGTTGACGTCGATGGGAATCGAGAGCCGGCGTCCGATGAGATCGACGTCGGAGTGCAGGGCATAGCGCATGAGCGTGAGCCCCGTGTTGTCGGGGCGCGCCGCGTAAGTCGGGTTGTAGAGGGAGACGCCGAGCGTCGCGGACCCGCTGACGTCGAAGCCGGAGTTCGAGCCCGCGATATCCCCGTCGTGCGCGCTCCCCTGCTTGTCGAGCGCCCGACACGGGCTCGCCGCGAGCACCAGGATCACGGCCGACGAGAGCGCGAACGCGGACGCGCGGATGGAGCGCTGCCTGGACGAGGGAGACATGGGGGCGCGCGCCTTCTACCTGAACCACTGACTCGGAGGTGGAATGTAGATCCCGCCGGGGCCGGTTCGCCGATGATGGTCTTCCTGACGGCGCTCGTAGCGCCGGGCGTGCGCTCTGTCGGGGCGCGGTCGCCCCGTGGCGGTCTCGGACTCCGTGCTCGGAGCCGCACTCGGCGCCGTCGAGTCGGTCGCGCTCGCGGAGGGAGCTAGCTCGGCGGACGGAGCTGGCAATCCGAGCGCAGACGGCACGGGCGCCGAGGGCTCGAGGACCGGCGCGGCGGTCGCGCTCGACGTCGGCGCGACGTCAGCGCTTCCCTCGTGCGGCCCAGCGGCGCCGCGTGAGCGATAGATCGCACCGAGCGCGAGGATCGCCGCCACGGCACCCGCGGCGATGAGCGCCCCTCTGCGCTTCGAATGCACCGGTGGGGCCACCGCGGACGACGCGTCGAAAGTCGTGGCTGCCGTCGCGAGCGGCGCGGCTGGCGGCCCGCCGAGGGGCGAGCTTCGAACTCCCACGACGGATACCGGGTGCGCTTCGAACACGCCCATGCTCCCCCGGAGCCGCCCCAGTTCCGCGGAGAGCTCGGCAGCCGTCTGAATGCGTGCATCCGGCTTCTGCGCCAGCAGTCGCTGGATGAGCTCGAACACGTCCGGGGGCACGCCGGGCAGCGGGGGGACGGCCTCGGTCAGCTGTTTCGCGACGATCTGGGCAGGCTCCTCTGCCGTGAAGGGGCAATGCCCGGCCAGTATCTCGTAGAGCACGATGCCGCACGAGTAGAGGTCGGCACGAAGGTCCACGGCGAGCCCGAGCGCTTGCTCGGGCGCCATGTAGCCCGCGGTTCCCATGACGGTCCCGAACCGGGTCAGGTTGCGTGCCGGTTCCGCTGCCTCCGGAGCGCCGGACACCTTCGCGATCCCGAAATCCAGCACCTTCACGACCTCGCGGCCGTCGGGCTGCGGGACGAGCATCACGTTGTCGGGCTTCAGGTCGCGATGAACGACGCCCGCGGCATGGGCGGCGACCAGGGCCTCGGCGACCTGGTGCGCAATCCCCAGGGCCCGTGCCGGGTCGAGCGGCCCCTGCTCGACGAGCGACCGCAAGCTATGGCCCGCGACGTATTCGAGAGCCAGGTAAAAAGAGCCGTCCGGGAGACGCCCGAAGTCCATCGCTGCCGCGACGTTCGGGTGGTCGATGCGCGCGGCCGCGACCGCTTCGCGCTCGAACCGCGCCGCGATCTCGCCGTTCCCGCTCATCTCGGCGTGCAGCACCTTCACCGCCACGGCCTTCTTCATCAGGACGTGTTCGGCGAGATAGACGGACCCCATGCCGCCGGACCCGAGGAGTCGCTCGACGCGGTACCTGCCGGCGAGCACGGTGCCGACGAGGGCATGATCCTGGGGACTCGGGTCTTCGCTCATCGCCGACAAGGCCATTCTGGCCCGAACGGAGATAGGTTACCCTCGAATCTCCGAGGGTCTCAGGAAGAAAGGTTCACGATGGCAAAGGGACAAGAGAAAAAGAAAAAGAACAACGCGCCGAAGCTCAGCATCGACGAGAAGAAGAAGAAAAAGAAAGAAAAGGCCGCCGCAAAGTAGTCGCATCGACGACAGTGCCGTCATGAATGAAAACCGCTTGGTCCCGGCGATTCACGGCCCGCTCGCGCAGCGAGCCCGCCGAAGGCGGCAGGGGGAGCGGTCGCGAAGCAAGCCGCGGGGGGCAAAGGCCCCCCCGGGACCCAAGGCGCGGTTGCGAAGCAAGCCGCGGGGGGCAAAGGCCCCCCCGGGACCCAAGGCGCGGTTGCGAAGCAAGCCGCGGGGGCGGGTCACGTGGGTCACGCCCCCCAAAAACCAATCGATCAGCTGAAGTTCATGTTGAACCAGCCCTGCTGCGTGAGGGCAAACATCATGTCGCCCGCGAGCTTCAGCTTGCCACTGAAGAACGCCTGCTGGCCATTGAGCTTCCCGGTGACGATCCTGAGAAAGTCCGGCAGCGCGAGGGTGAGCGTCACGCGCGACGGCTGCTCCGAGCCTGCCTTCACGTCGCAAGTGCCGTTGGCGACGATCACCTGGTACTTGTGGCTCTGGCCCTGCGCCTGGACATCCCACTGAATGATGGCGCTCTGACCAGCGGCCTTGTTCGGCAAGAACTGGTCCTTCATCCCCTCGAACACCTTCGCGAGCGCGACCTCGACGCCGATGGCGGCCACTGCGTCGTTGATCTCGGTGTCGGAACGATCCTGGATGAGGGCCGCGAGTTGTTTCGGGGTGCTGATGTCGGCTGCGTTGATGGCGGTCATCGGGGTCTCCTGTTTGGATTCGCGCCTGGGCGCGGGGGCAAAACCGTGACCCTTCCTACGCCTGCGAGCGAGTGCCGTCGCGGCCAAATCGACAACCCCGAGCGGCCAGCTCGGCTTTACGACAGCCAGACGGACCGGTAGCGTGGCGCCCGTGATCGGATCGGATCGCGGCGAATTCGAGACGATTTCGCTGCGTCTCGTCCAGCCGTTCACGCGGGCACTCGCAGCGGCTGGCATCGACCCTTCCAGGCTGCTCGCGGGGCTGCCCCTCGACGCGGCGCTGTTCCTGGACCCGGACGGACGGATCTCCCAGGAGCTCGCGATGCGATTGCTGGAGCGCGCCGTCGAAGCCTCGGGCGACGACGCCATCGGCATCCATGCTGCGGAACTGCTGCGCCCTGGTGACTTCGACGCGCTCGAGTATGTGGCGAGATCGAGTCAGACGCTGAGGGGCGCGCTCGAAACGGTGGGCCGCTACATCCGCCTCATGCACGAAGCGGCGAGCTGCTCGCTCGCACGCGCCGGGGAGGCGGAGGTGTGGACGCTGCATCTCCCCGCCGGGCACCCGCGCGTCGCCGCCGAGTACGCGTTCGCGGCGATCATTCTCACGGGAAGGTCCGTCACGGGACGCAACCAGACGCCAAAGGCGGTGCGCCTCGCCTTCCCGAAGCCCGCCGTGACGGCGGAGCAGGAGCGCCTGTTCCGTTGCCCCATCGAGTGGGACGCCCAGGAGACGTCCCTGGTGTTCGAATCCACGCAGCTCGACTGGTCGCTCGCGCAAGCGAACCCGGCGCTCTCCGCGACCCTGCACCGACACGCCGAGCAGCTCCTCGCCGACCTCGCCGCGTCACGCAAGTTCTCGACGCGCGTGCGCGAGCACGTGATCGCGGTGCTACAAGCCGGCGAACCGAGCGCCGACGACGTGGCCGCTCGTCTCAAGGTGAGCGAGCGTACGCTTCGGCGGCGGCTGAAGGACGAGGGCACCACCTACACCGACCTCCTGTCCGACGTGCGCCGGGAGCTGTCGCTTCGATATCTGCACGAACCGAGCGTGTCGGTCGCCGAAATAGCTTTTCTCCTCGGCTTCTCGAACGCGAGCGGCTTTCACCGCGCGTTCCGGCGCTGGACCGGGACGACGCCGTCGGAACACCGGAAGCGCGGGGCGAGAAGTTGAGCCGGCGCTGGCGGCATTCGCGGTATGCTGCCAGGTGGAATGCGGCGGTGGCTCGCGGTGAGCGCGTGGTGCGCGGTCGTGTTCTCCTTGCAAAAGAGAGGACGCGCGGACGAAGAGCCGCCTTTCCTCATCGCGCTCGACACCTGCGATGAACTGAACGAGGCGGACGTGCGACGGATCACCGCTGCCGAGCTCGGGGCGCGCCCGACGACGGAGCCGGGCCTCGACGTGACGGTGGTCAACGTCACGTGCACGGGCGCGCGCGTGACGATCCGGGTGCATGACCCTTTGAGCCGAAAAAACGTGCGAAGGTCATTCGACCTCGAGCTCTCGGATCCGCGGGCACGCGACCGGCTCGTGTCCTTGGCGGCGACGGAGCTCGTTCTCGCGAGCTGGGCGGAGCTGCAAGCGAGTCCCAAGCTTCGCGTCGAGCCCGAAGGACCGAAACCTCCGCCCGCGACGGTCCACGCTGCGCAGAGGATCGCGCAAGAACGCGTTCCCTATGTGCCCAAGATCATCACCTGGGCGGACGAGGAGACCCCCGCGGACCGTATGTTCCGCATCGTCGGCCTGGTCTCGACGCGGTCGTTCTTCGGACATGGCGGCGCGCTCTGGGGCGGCGGCGTTCGGGTCGGGGAAGAACGGTTTCGCTTCGTCGGCTGGTCCGCTGACCTCCTGGTCGAGCGTGGAACTCTATCCGGTCCCGATGGCCCCTACGACGTGTTCACCACGACCCTGGGAGGCGGGTTGTTCGCGGCGCTGCAAACTCGTTTCGTGACAGCGCGTCTCGGTGCGGGCCTGCGGCTGGGCACGGCGAGTGCGACGCTCCGCGGCGATCCGAGCGCGGGCTCCGCGCTCGTGCCCTGGGGCTGGCCGCTCGGGGGTGCTCAGCTTTCATTCCGCCTGGCATCCTCGTTGGTCCTCGATCTGGCGGGCGAGGGCGGCTACGCTGTGTTGCCGCTCGGCGACAACGCGGAGCACAGTCTCTCGGGCGGATGGTATTCGCTGCAGGCGGGCCTCGGGTTCGTGCCTTTCCCACCGGCGTCGGCGTCCTCGGCGGACGCGCCGGAAGATTAGGCGCCCGGCGAGACAAAAGACGCCGTCTTCGGCGCAGAAGAACGACGAATGAGCCGTTTCCGGAACCCGCGTCCACTGAGAGACGGACCCATGCCCGGCGACCCTCCGGCCCTCCACGTCGTCGCGTCGCTGGACGCTTCGGCGGGCGATTCCGCGATGGACCTGGACGCCCTGTTTCGCCGGTACGCGTCGTATGTCGCCGCCGTCGCACACCGTCTCCTCGGCCGCGACGACGACGTGGACGACACGGTTCAAGACGTGTTCGTCGCCGCCGTGCGCGGACTGCACAACATCCGGGACCCGAACGCCGTGAAGGCGTGGCTCGCGCGCATTGCGGTTCGCTCGGCCCGGCGACGGCTCCAGAAGCGCCGCGTGCGCTCGTTTCTCGGGCTCGACGAGCCGTCGGTGTACGCCGAGGTCACGGACCGCTCGGCGAATCCGGAGCAGAAGGCGCTGCTGAGCCGCGTCTACCGGGTGCTCGAGGGCATCCCGGTGAACGAACGCATCGCCTGGACGCTTCGCTTCGTGGAAGGGGAACCGCTCGAAAACGTGGCGCAGCTCTCCGGGTGCTCCCTCGCGACGGCCAAGCGCCGCATTGCGTCCGCGTCGAGGACGATCGAAGGGGCGTTTGCCGATGTCTGAGCTCGCCAAGCGTGTCGAGGAAGCGCGCGGGCACGTCGTGCCCGAATGGACGCCCGCGCGTGAGCGAGAAGTGCGCGACCGCGCGGAACGCGAGCTCGGACGCGCATGGCGAAGACGCGCGACCGGCGTCGCGCTCGCGGCGCTGGTCGCGTGCGCCGTCGGCCTCCTGCTCGTCTGGAATCACGCCGTGCGTCGGGCGCCGCAAGCGCCGCCGGTCGCGGTGGTCGCGCCCGCGTCGCCGGACCTCCTGCACATGGAAGACGGCACCGTCGTCACCGCGACGACGAGCGGCGCGCAGGTGGAACCCATTGAAGTCGCTCCACACTCGGTCGCGGTCCGGCTCGCGTCGGGCGGCGCGCGTTTCTCGGTGACGCCGAATCCGGAGCGGACCTTCCGCGTCGTGGCAAAGAACGTGACCGTGACGGTGCTGGGCACGGTGTTCACGGTCGACCTCGAAGCGGGAGGGGTGCGCGTCGGTGTGGAGCGAGGCAAGGTGCACGTCGCGTGGCCGTCCGGGGATCGCGTGCTCGCGGTCGGGGAACGCATGCTCGTGCGCGACGAGCCCGAACCTGCCCTGTCGAGCCCCATACCTGCGGACGCGACGCCGCCCCCGGACGCCGCCGCCACGCCCATGGCGCGCACGGGGCGCAACGCCGTCCATTCGCCGTCGGAACCGTCGTGGCGCGCGCTCGCGGATGAGGGCGCCTACGCGCGCGCATTCGCCCGGATGGACGCCGAGGGACCGAGTGCCGTCCATGACGAACCCGGCGATCTGCTCCTCGCCGCGGACGTCGCGCGCCTCGGCGGTCATCCCGAGAAGGCAGTGCCGCCCCTCGAGCGCGTGGTCAGCGCCCACGCTGACGATTCACGGGCGCCGCTCGCCGCGTTCACGCTCGGTCGGACGCTCCTCGATCAACTGGGACGACCGCGCGAAGCCGCCCAGGCCTTCGCCACCGCGCGCCGCCTCGCGCCCCGCGGTGCGCTCGCCCAGGACGCGCTCGCACGCGAGGTCGAGGGCTGGTCTCGCGCCGGAGAGGCGTCCGTCGCGCACGACCGCGCCGCGGAGTACGTGAAAGATTATCCGAATGGACGGCGGATAGCGGCAGTGAAGCAGCTCGGGTCGATCGACGAACCGCCCAGCGCGCCGTGATCACCGACCCCGATTGGTCCAGCCGATTCACGGCCCGCTCGCGGTGCGAGCCCGCCGAAGGCGGCGGGGGGAGCGGTTGCGAAGCAAGCCGCGGGGGGCAAAGGCCCCCCGGAACCCAATCCCACGCTCCTACTCCTCGGTTCCCCCCGGCACGAACGGGTACTCGATGCGCAGCGCGGCCCCGACGGTCCGCGCGTGAAACGATTCCCCCGGACGTCGTCGCTCGAGAAACCATACCGCGCGCCCGCGCCGGGCATCCACGATGCGACCACTGACGAAGCCGTGGACGATGTCCATGTACCGGCCGATGGCGTCCGTCTGCCACACCGCGCGAACGACGTCCGCGTGATTCCTGAACGCGTTCGGCCGGCGCACGAGCGGTTGCATGGTGTGGAAGTATTCCGGATGAAGCTCCGGGTAGCACGCGGGGCAGGTCTTTCCGTAAATCGGATTCACTCCGGCGGTCGAGCCGCGCAGCGCGATCATGGCGTTGCAGAGGCCCCACATCTCGATGGGCGCGGCCTCCGTGTAATAGGCCATGACGCCGCCGTAATCCGTGACGAGACGGCCGTGCGGTGGCACCACGAGCGAAAGGTAACTCGCGGCTTCCTTCAGACTGGCGACGTGCCGGGTCTGGTCGGCCGCGAGCGCGAGCTTCCCTCGCACATAGGGGTCGTCCGAGAGGTGGGGCTCGGCTTTTTCGACCAGGAACGCGAACGTCGCGACGCCGGCCGCGCTCACGGCGAGGCGAACTGGAAGCGCTCGCTCGGCGACGACTGACCGAAGCTCGACGAGGGCCCACGCGATCAGGGCAATCAGCAGCGGCACCGCGGGCAACACGAAGCGTCCGGATGGCATCCAATCCCCGCCGACGCGCGCCGCGTACGCGAGCTGCACCAACGCGAAAGTGCCCGCGATGGCGGCCGGGCGATGACGGCGCCAGAGCAAGAACGCATACGCGGGCAACGCGAGGTAAAGGCCGGCGCTCGCGACTTCATCCATCACGTACTCGGCGCCGTGGCGCGGCAAGAGCTCGGGAATGAGCGCCTTCGCGTAATACGTCGCGGGAAGCGGCAAGCCGTAATAGGCCCATTGCCAGACGAACCACGCAACCCAGGGCACGACGCCGGGCAGGGCCCACTTCACGTACGCACGCACGTCGAGCCGCCGCTCGGTCCATGCCGCGACCTTTTCGACGACGAGCACGTACCCGAGCGGGATGAAGCCGTCGACTCGAGTGAGGGCCGCGGCGCCGAGAACGACGACGCTCCACCGCTTCGCGCGCGGGCTGTCGAGCCCGCGCACGTAGAGCAAGAACCCCGTCGTGGTGAGCGCCACGTACGGGATCGTCTCGAGCCCGGATTCGAACGCCAGCACCACGTTCGTGCTGACCGCGAGCACGAGCGCCGCACCGATCGCGATGACCGCGTTCGCGCGCGTTTTCACGAGCCCATACGTCGACGCGAACAGCACCACGACGAACGGCACCGTGGCGATCCGCGCGAGCACGAGTGGATCGGTCGCCTTCGCGAACACGAGTTCCACCGCGACGACGACCATCCAGAGAAAGTTCGAATACCCCTCGACGCGAACGCCGTTGCCGTAGATCGGTCCCAGGCCACGCGCGAGGTTCTTCGAGAAGGAGAAGGTGATGTACGCGTCGTCGACCGCGAACGGCGGCGCGCCCCACACTTCCCATACGAACACGCCGCACACCGCCACGAAGAGCGCGAACGAGAGCCACGCGGCACGGCCCTTCGGAAGGGTTCTCAGGATGACACCGGGCATTTCGAGGCCGACGGAGAATCGCACAGTCCAGCCGGCTCGGGTTCGCGTTCCCTCTGGAAGTCCCCGTTTCGAGTACCAGGGCGCCGATTCACCCGGGTGAGCCCGCGCCGCACCGCGCTCAATAAACCGAACCGAAGCGCGGTCGTGAGCTCGAATCGCCGCGTGATCGTGGCCACGTGTAGAGCACCCACTTCTCGGTGCCTCTGGTGCGCAAGGTCGTCTGCACTGGGGTTCCCAGAACCTTGTTCGGGATCAACACGCCGAAGAGTTCGTAGCCGGCGACCAACCGGGGAAGCCACGCGGAGTCATGATAAATGACGGCGCTGGGGCGATACCGAAGGAACGTCGGCTGGGTGTATCGGAGCGCTTTGCTGCGGGCGCCCTCGAACAGCAGCGCTTCGCCTGCAGGGACGAACTGCACGATCGACGACGGCTCTCTCCGTCCGAGATCTCGAAGCCCCGCCGAGACGACGGCGACGTCTTCGTCCGTCGCGTAAACGGCGAGATGACCCGTCCGCGCCACGGTGGCGCGGTCCACGGAGCGACTCAGATAACCGTCGCGATCCACGAACCCGAGCACACCGAGCGCAAACGCAAGCCCGGAGACGGCGAGAGCGGCGGCGCGACGGCGCGGGCCCCACCCCTCCACCGTCGCCGACACCACCTCGATGACGACGAACGCGGTCACGAGAATCGCGAAGGCGGTATACGACTCGTAAAGCCAGCCCACGGTGGCTGCGGTCTGGACGAAGAGACTCGCGGCCAGCGCTCCCAGCGCGAAAACACGAGCTCCGACCCGGCGAGCGGCGAAGAGCGCCACCAGGAGAGCCAGCGCTGGAACGTACACGACGGCGTGCGACGCGCGAGCGAGAGGTCCGCCGTCGAGCGCGGACATCCCACGTTTGGCCCGGAGCTGATTGCCCATGTCGATGCGGAACGCGGCGAAGTGCGTGCCCGCATACCCCGCGTAGGCGGCCCACGCCGCGACCGCCGCGCACAGAACGAGGACGTCCACCCCGTTCATCGGACGTCGCTCGCGACGCGCAGCGACGCCGTAGACGACGCCCGCGAGCAGCAGGAAGAGCCCGTTGGGGTGAACGAGCGGCGCAAGCGCCAGAAGGCCGAGCCCGGCGACGCGACCGCGAGTCAGAAGGAAGAAGCCGGCAGCTCCGAGGAGCAATACGAGGCTCTCCATCCGCGCAACGTTCCCGACGAGGAGAAAGACTGGACAGAAGGTGAATGCCGCGATGACGCAGGAATGCGCGAGCCGGGCCCGCGACCGTGCGACGCACCCGAAGGCGAACGCGAACGCGCCGCTCATGCACAGGGCCGAGACGCAACGCGCACGGGAGAGGGAGAACGCCATCACCTTGAGGAGCAGTCCGTGAAGCAGCATGAACCCCGGCGGCATCCAGAACAGATCCCGATGCGGATTCATCTCGGGAGCGAACAACGACCACGTGTCGCGAAACGCGAGCGCGGGCCAGAGAAACGAGCTCTCGTCGGACCAGGGCACGGGATAGCCGAGCCCGAGGCGTCGCGTTCGAATGAAGTACACGACGATCGCGAGAGCCACTCCGCCGAAAGCGACGGCAGTTGCCCGTCTGCCGTGCCGTGACGCCTGCGCCATACCGGGATCGGTCGTGTATCACACGGGCGTCTCTACGAGAAATGTCCGTCGGATGCGAAATGCGCGTTTCCGGGTGGGACTCTGGTCTAGAAAGCGTCTCTCGATGCCCGGTGAACCGCGCCCCAAAATCTACGCGGGGTTGTTCTTCGTCACGCTCGCGACGTTGATGCACGAGATCCTGCTCACGCGGATCTTCAGCGTGACCATGTGGTACCACTTCGCGTTCATGGCGATTTCGATCGCCATGTTCGGGATGACCGTCGGGGCCATCGTCGTGTTCCTGACGAAGCCCCCGGAACGGGAGGCGCTGGAAGCGCGCCTCGCCTCGACGGCTCTCGCCTACGCGGTGTCGATCGTCGTCGGGTTCCTCGTCTACCTGCGGATCCCGTTCATCGGCAACGCGACGCCGAAGAGCATCCTCTTTCTCACGCTCAGCTACGTGGTCATCGCCATTCCGTTCGTGTGGAGCGGCGTGACGGTCGCGCTCGTGCTCTCGACGTTCCAGAAGCGTGTGAGCTCGCTCTACGCGACCGACCTGCTCGGCGCGGCGCTCGGGTGCGTGTGTCTCGTCGTCGCCCTCGAGATGACGGACGCGGCGAGCGTGGTGCTGATCGTCGGCGCGCTGGCGGCCGTTGGCGCGGCCTGCTTCGCCCTGGGCAACCCTTCGGCGCGGCTGTGGACCGCAGTGTCGCTCGTGAGCGTTCTTGCCGTGGCCGCCGTCGCGAACACGATTTTGACGCGTGAAAATCGTTCTCTCATTCCGATCAGGGACACCGCGTCGAACTCGAACGACGCCTACCGATGGGTCCGCTGGAACTCGCACTCGCGTGTAACGGTCTCCGGAAATCCCCTCCGGACGTCGCTCGCCGCGGGCTGGGGACTCAGCTGGAAGACCGGGGCCACGGACGTCCGTGTGCGCCAGCTGGGGATGAACATCGACACCTGGGCGGGCACGATCATCACGGAGTTCAGAGGAGACACGGCTCCGCTCTGGTACCTGCGCGACGACGTGACGAACATCGCGCACTACCTGCGGCCCAATTCCAACGTGTTCGTGGTCGGCGTGGGCGGCGGCAGGGACGTGCTCGCGGGGCTGGTGTTCGACCAGAAATCGGTCACGGGAGTGGAAGTGAACCGGGACGTGCTCCGTGCGACGACGGACGTATTCGGCGACTTCGCGGGACACCTGGATCGAAACCCTAAGGTCACGTTGGTCGTCGACGAGGCACGGAGCTATCTCACGCGGCTGGATCGTCACTTCGACATCATCCAGCTGTCGCTCATCGATACCTGGGCGGCGACGGCCGCGGGCGCGTTCGTGCTGACAGAGAACTCGCTCTACACGGTCGAAGCATGGAAGACGTTCCTTTCGCACCTCACGCCGCGCGGCATTCTGACGGTGAGCCGCTGGTATTACCCAAACCGCCCGGCCGAGGCGATCCGCATCACCGCGCTCGCGCGCGCCGGACTCGAGGCGATCGGAGTGAAGGATCCCGCTTCGCACGTGGCCCTCGTGCTCGCGCCCAAGGCGCAAGGCGTACCGGGCGCGCTCGGGAACGGCATCGCGACGATCCTCGTGAGCCCGACGGCCTTCAGCGCCGCCGATCTCGCGACGCTGGACGCACAGACGGCACGCCTGGGATTCGAATACATCGCCCGCCCCGGAGTGAAGGAACCCGGGCCCTACGGCTCGATCCTCGGGAGCGCTGACCCGTCGGCGTTTTATCGCTCGTTCTCGCTCGACGTCTCACCGCCGACCGACGACCGTCCCTTTTTCTTCCAGATGCTCCGGCTCCGCGACGTGATGAAGTCCCTTTCCGTGAGCTGGCTCGATCCGAATCGCTCGAACCTCGAGGCCATCCGGGTCCTCGTCGTGCTGCTCGGAATCGTCACCGTGCTCACGGTGCTGTGCATCGGGATGCCGCTCGCGCTCCGGGCCCGGACGGGGTTGCCGCCAGGGTCCATGTCGCTCCTTTCGTTCTTCGTCGCGATTGGATTGGGTTTCATGTTCGTCGAAGTGTCGGAGATGCAGCGACTGATGGTGCTCCTCGGGAAACCGACGTACGCGCTGTCGGTGGTGTTGTTCACGCTCCTCGTCGGAAGCGGGCTCGGGAGCTTCGCGAGCGCGCGCATCTCGACGGAGCACGGACCGAAGAACGGTCTTCTGGCGCTGATCATTCTCCTGGGCGTGCTCGCGGTCGCTGGCCTCGCGACACCGTTCGTGGTGCGCGCGCTCGCCGGCTCGCCGACGTCCGTCCGCATCGCCGCGGCGGGGAGCACTCTGCTCCCACTCGGTTTTTTCATGGGGATGCCGTTTCCGCTCGGACTCCGCGCCGCCAAGAGGAGCCCGTTGCTCGTACCGTGGCTCTGGGGCGTGAACGGGGCAGCGTCGGTCCTCTGCTCGGTGCTGGCGATCGTCGTCGCGCTCGGCGCGGGGATCGCCGCATCGTTCTGGATGGGCGTGGCGTGTTACGGCGCAGCGCTCCTCGCGTATCTTTCGACCACGAAAGGGGCGGAGCCGACCGGCGCTCACTGATGGAACGGGCGCGGCGGACCCTCGAGCTCGCCGCTTACGCCGCGGCGCTCGTCCTCGTCACTCTGTACTTCTTTCAATCCGCGACGCTCGCGCCGAACCACGCCGATGGCGGGCTGCTGCTCCAGTACATCGACGGCATGGCGCACGGGCAGCGGCCCTTCTATGATTTTGCGGACGCCTATGGCCCGTTGAACTGGGTCTTCCCGGTCGCGTTCTATCGAGCGTTCGGCGACAGGGTCTGGGGAGTGAGGATGTGGCTCGTCCTCATGAAGGTCGTGACGGTCGTCGCCACGTTCGTGCTCGTGCGGCGGCTGTCGCAGACACCGCACGCGGCGAAGGAAGAAGGCCCCCCTTTCCCGGAGGGAACGTTCTACGGCGCAGTCGGGGGCTTCTTCACTGCGATCCTGCTCGGCGCACGATGGCAATCGCTGGAGACGGCGTACGCGTTCCTGACGGTAATGCCACTCGTACTCTCGACCTGGTACCTCGTGCTGTGCGCGCCTCTCTCGACACCGAGAAAGAACGTGACCCTCGCCGCCCTGCTCACGGCCGCGACGATCTGGACGAAGCTCAACACGGGGATGTACCTCTTCGCCGCCGGGCTCTTCGCGTACTTCTTCCTGACGCCGTACCCCGCCGACCCCACGCGGGAGCCTGGGCGCGAAGTCGTCACCCCGCGCACCTTCCGACGAATGAGGTACGCGGGAGGCGCTGCATACGTCCTCATGTTCTCCCTCATGATCCGACGTTACTTCGACGTCTGGTTCTTCCTGTACCTGTTCGTCCCGCTGCTACTCGGCGTCGCGTGGACGCTCCGCGTGATGCCGAGCACGTCGGATGACGAGCGCCCGTCTCGATACCTCTCCCCATGGCTCCGGTACCTGACGACGACGGTAATCGTATCCCTCATGGTGCTCGTCGGGTACTACGGATCCCATTCGAAGGAGTACCTCTCGGAGCTCGCGACGATCCTGGCCGTCGTGAAATACACAGCGCCGTTTGCGGCGCTCCTCGTGCCGGGTCACTACGTCGGATTGAACGAGTACGGCTGGTTGCAGCTTCCTCTGCTCGCAACGACCCTCTTCGTCGTCTGGATCGGTTCTTCGCGGCGCGCCGGCCCGCACGCCTTCGGGGCGGCCTGGCGGCAGCGACGCGCGCAGGTCGGCGGCCTCTTCGTCATGGTGACGCTCCACACCTTCGGAATGTACGCGCGCTGCGACGAGACGCACATCTTCCAGGTTCTGGTGCTCGCGGTGCCCGCCATCACCGTGTTCGTCGCGCATCTGGAGGCGTTCGTCACGAGCCGACTTCCATCGAGGAAGCCCCCGTTTCGACTTGCGGTCGTCGGCGTCGGCATATTTTTCGCGCAGAGCCTGTTCGTGGTCCCCACGGCGGCCGCGTTCGAGATCGGAAAGGGGGATTGGAGCTCCCCTGCGCTGGAGCACCTGAGGTATCGGGGTTCCAATCGCTACGTCAAGCAAGACAGTCCTAGCCTCACCGACCGCGCGTGGGACGCGGCGATGGACCGCACCGCGCAGTACATCAAAAGCGTCTCGTCACCGAACGACCGGATGCTCATGCTCACGGCGGATCGGATCCTCTATGTCGCGACCGGGACGCGCCCGGTGGGCGATCGTTATCATTTCTTTTTTTATCTCGCGAGCGTCGGGCTCATCGATCGAGAAGGCTTCGACCGCCTCGTGCCTGAAGCCGTCTTGCAGGACATCCTGGAACATCCACCCCACGTCCTCGTGAGCGCCTACGGAGGCGCGCCCCTGGAAGTCGTGTTCCCCGAGCTCCGAGATCTCCGCGATCATCGATACGTCCTGACCCGGCACTACCGCCACATCTTGGTCTACGAGTTGAGAACCGATGGACAGCTCCCTCCTCGACAGCCAGCGCAAGGCGCCAAGTCTGTTGATTGAACGCACGGCGGTAGTAAGCTCCGACGCGCATGCGCAGCTCTCGCTCCGGGACATCCACCCGAATCGCCGCCTTTGCGGCGCTCGTGACCTTCTCGCTCGTGGCGTGTCACGATGATCCGCCTCGAATCCACGTCGCGGATGTCGAGCGTTGCGAGCAGGGCGTCGCCCAGGCCAACGATGCAAAGTCGGAACAGGCCGCCGCGACCGCCTTCTACACGGGGTGCGCCAACGTGTTCGCCGAGTCCGCGTGCAGCAAGGCGATGGTCACGGCGGCGAGCGCCGACGCTGCTGCGCGGACGATGATCGTCGCCAACGGATGCCGGCAGGTCTATTGCCGGGCTCTGCCGGCTGCGGTCGACCTCGAGATGTGTCAACCGGATTTCAAGCCGACGACCGACTCCGTTGCGCGGGCCTGGCCTGCGCTGCAAACGGCGATCGTCGACTACGACGCTGACGATCTGGCGCCCCGAGTCCTTGCGGCGATGCTCCGATTCTTCTTGATCGAGGTGAAGTGGCAAAAGAAGCCGGCGGCTGCACTCGGCGCACCTCCGGCGCCGGGAAGCGCCGCATCGCCCGCGCCATCGGCAACGTCGACGCCAGCAGCGTCGGGCGGTCCGGCCGTGGCGGCGTCAGGGAACACACCGACGCCTCCTGCGAGCGCGCCCGTACGGAAGAAGAGTCAGGTCAAAACTGAAAGTAAATGAACTCGACCCCGCCGCCGGACGCGAGCACGGACGCGGCGAGAACGACACCGAGCAAGCTGCCTTCGAGCGCGGGACCCCACGCCGCATCGGCGACTCTCGCGTGAATTGCAGGCAGGTGCGTCCGGAGCGCGCGCTCCGCACCGTGCAGAGCGCAGCAGACCACGACCGTGATCGTCGGCAATATGGGCCAGCCATGAAGCAGGCTGCTGTGGGTCAGGCCGCGCACGAAGGCGGTCGAATCGGCCCAGCTGCCTGCACGGAACGGGATCCAGGCGAGGCTCACTAGATTGAACATCGAGAGGATCGCGGGTAGGTCCGACCAAGTGATCGGTCGATTCTCGTCGATCCCGTGCTTCCGGACGAGGCGGCCCAGCGCCAGCAAGACCCCGTGGATGCCGCCCCACACGACGAAGTTCAGCCCTGCGCCGTGCCAGAGTCCGCCGAGGAGCATCGTGACGAACAGGTTCACGAGGGTGCGAGCTCCGCCGCGACGATTGCCGCCGAGCGGAATGTAAAGGTAGTCCCTCAGCCATCGCGACAGAGTGATGTGCCAGCGCCGCCAGAACTCCGAAGGGCTACGCGACAGATACGGTTCTTCGAAGTTCATCGGAAGCTCGAACCCGAGCACACACGCGAGCCCGCGGGCCATATCGCTGTAGCCGGAGAAGTCGAAGTAGATCTGGAATGCGAACGAGTACGCGGCGATGAGATGACAGGGCGCGTTCGTCGCGCCCGGAACGCCGAAGATCTCCGTGACGAAAGGCAACAGCAGGTAGTCGGAGAGAATCGCCTTCTTGACGAGCCCGACCGAAAAGAGCCAGAGCCCGCGGCGCGTCCGCTCGCGCGTCCGTCGTCCACCTTGCTCGAGCTGAGGCAACAGTTCGTCCCCGCGCATGATCGGACCGGCGATCAGATGCGGAAAGAACGTGACGAAGAGCATGTACTTCCCGAACGACGGGCACGGTCGCTTACCCCCGTACACGTCGACCGCGAGGCTGATGATCTCGAAGCTGTAAAAGGAGATCCCGAGCGGGAGCGTGATCTCGGGAATGCGCGGCATCCTGCCGATGCGCGCGAGGATCGGCATCGCGAGCCCGAGTCCGAAGGCGGCGTACTTGAAGATCGCGAGGATCGAGAGGGTCAACGTGATGGACGCAATCAGGTAGCGCCGAGGATGGGCGCTGCGGCTCATCTGCCTGGTCAGGAGGAAGTTCGCAGCAAGCGTGCCGACCAGCAGAAGCACATAGCTCGGAACCCAGAGCGTGTAGAACGTGAGGCTCGCGGCGAGGAGTACCGCGGTGCGATAACGCGCCGGAGCGGCCACGAACGCGGCGAACACGAGCGCGAAGAACGCGGCGAACTGGAAGCTATTGAACAGCATGACGTCGTGGGCGAGGGCGGCGGCGAGGCGGGGGGGCACGGAATCGCGGCGCGTTCGTCAGGATGGCGCGGGCCAGCGCGTCGCCGACGATCTCCGCGCCGTCGTAGGCGCCGGCGGCGCCGCACGCGAAGGCGGCGAACAGTGTGACCGATGCCACAGCGCAGCAAACATGGCGAGGCGGCTCCTCGGGTGGCGTCACGGGTGGCGCCCTCTCATTTTCGCCACGGCCGCCGCGAGCTCCCCGCCGAGAATGTGCGCTGCGCTGGACTTGCCCGCGGTGGTGAAGTGATCCCCGGGGTCGAGGAACGCCGCGTCCGGGAAGCGCGCGTGGAAATCGACGAAGGTCGCGCCGCTCGCCTCGGTCATCGAGCGAAACGTCGCTATGGTGCGGTCCAGCCCGTCGAGCGAATACCCGAGCGCGCGCAGATGGTCGACGTTGAGCGGCGTGGTCCACACGAGCAACGGAACCCCCGCGCGTCGGTAATCGTCCAGGAGGGCCGCGAAGACACGAACGCGCGGCGAGCTCGGGTCGACGCCGCGAAGGACGTTGCCGAGTTGCTGCTCCGCGTACAGCCTCGAGTCGCGCGGTCTGGCGCCGGGCGCAACGACGAGCTGCTCGAGACCCAATCGGGCCGACCAGAGCCACGCCGTCGTGCCTAGCCCGGTCGGACCGTCGATGGCGCGCTCGAGTCGCCGATCCAAAGATGCTCGCAGATCGAAGATCCGCCCCTGGCGCTCGACGAGCGCCGCCCACTCGTCTTCGAGGCCGAGGTCGATGAGAAGTCGGTAAGAAAGAAGCCGATTCAACGTGATGCCCGTGTACGAGAGCGGCAGCCAGGCGGCCTCCCACAGGCGTGAGCCGTGAATCAACCCGGCCAGCTCGGGGAACGACGCGAAACCGGGCGGCGCAGGGCCCCAGAGCTGCAGGTTGAGCTCGAAAACCACGCGATCCGGGTGCGGCGCTAGCACCTCGTCGACGAGGCAGTAGTGTCCGGCGATGCCGAGCGCGGGCCAGCTGAGCGCGTGAACGGCCAGATGACGGACACCACCGCGATGACGCCAGAGCGCCCGCTGGAGCAGAGCGGGAAGTGACTCATTGCGTCCGGTTGCCCAGAGCTTCGAGTCCCCGACCATCGCGAGACGCGCGTGGCGACAATCCCCGCGGTCTCGCGTCGCCACGATTCCACGCCCGACATGAGCCCGACGACGGTGGTGACCTTGGCGATGCCCGACACCGCGAGAGCGGCGTCGGCAGCCGCCATCACTAGCCCCGCACTGACGATGAATGACGCCAGAAACGTCGCGCTCGCCCAGAGGCCGCGAGCCAAAGTTCAGCTCCGCCTCCGGAGCTCGCCCGACCTCGCCGAGGGAGTCACGACGCCTCGCGTGCGGGTGCATCTGGAAAGCTCATCAACGCGAGGGCTCCCACGACGTAAGCCGCGAGCGAAAGGACGATGAGCACCCGAAAGCCGAAGACCATGGCGACAATCGTCGAGAGGATCGACGCGATCACGGAGAAGAAGCCGTTCACCGCCCACGCCCATGCAACGTACTCGCGAGGCCGCGGCGTGGACCTCGCGACCGTGCGGAGGCCTAGCGGCATGAAAGTGCCGAGACACAGACCCACGGGGGAGACAATCGCTATGGTGATCGCAATCCGCACGATCAGCGAGCACCCGAGGAAGGCCGCCACGACGGACGGAAGCACGAACTCCGCGAACGCGACGAGCACGGCGAGAAACAGGAGCAGGAAGACCAGCGCGCGGTTTCGCGCGATCGTGTGGCGGCCCGAGAGGAAGCTCCCGGCACCGGACGACAGGAGGAGCGCGAACAGCGTCACCGAGAGCGAGTACGTCGGATATCCGAGTAGCAAGGTCAGCTTCTGGATGAGCCCCACCTCGAGGAACATGAATCCGAGGCCGAGCGCGGCGAAGTAAATGCCGGCGGCCCCCTTGCGGGGCATCTCCGACCACGCGCTCCGGATCGTGACGAGTGGGAGCAGCAACATCACGGCAGCAAGGATCGTCACGATGACGAGAAAGCCCATCGTGAGTTGCTCGGCGATCGAGTCCTCTTGATCGACGACGACGTTCCCGAACGGGAGCGGAGCGAACGCGGCGTCGCGAAATCTGGCGAAATGCCAGAAAAACGGCGCATCGTCGTGCACGGCGCTCACCTGATACCGATAATTCTTCAGGAAGCCGGGAAGCTCGTCGTCGTGGAGAGTGATCACCTGATTCGGAGGTGTCGCGTCCGGAGCGTTCCCCGGGAGATACCGGACTTCTCCCTGATCCATACCGCGCGCACGCTTGTCGAACGCGGCGCTCTGCGCCCGCGTGAATGGCTTCTTTCCGAGCAGAATGGCGACCTCGCGAAAAGGAGGATACCCGACGGAGCTCGCCAGCATGACGCGGTCCGAAAAGTCGTCGACGCCCTGCTCGCGGAAGGCCTCACGCGCAGTCGCGAGGTAGCGCGTCGTTCGGTTCGGTTTGCGGTCGTAATCCAGCTCTCCGAACTGCGTGCAGATGACGCCGTCGTCGGTCAGATGCCGGAGGCTCGCTTTGACCATCTCCGTCGTGTAGAGGTAGCTCTCCGAGAGCACGAACGCGCCGGAGGTCGCGACGTTCATCGCAGCGTAGGAATCCGGCGCTACGAACCATACGAGATCGTATTTTTCCTTACTCTGCCCGAGAAACCAGCGACCGTCGCCGTTGATCAGCGTCACCTTCGGGTTTTCTGCGAGGTGCCCGGTGATATCGGCGAAGACGTTCGTCAGAAGCGAATAGGTGACGGGGTTCAGTTCGACGCCCGTGACGTGGCTGGCCTTGAAATACAGGGAAGCCACGACCTCGTGCCCGCCCGCGGCGCCGATGATCAGGACCTTCGGGTGCTTCGGGAGCACGTCGAATGGCAGCGCGCGGGGGTCGTGCTCGAGATAGGCGAATCGCTGGAAGGTGCCGTCGAAGCGCCGAAGACCGGACCCCGGTTGCCCGTCGTGAAACACGAGAAACAGGTCGCCGGGGAAGAGCGGATGGTTCGCGACGTCGATGCGGAACACCGGGCTCCACTTCGAGAAGATGACGCTCCGCCGAAAGGATTCGTACGATTTGCTCTTGGCGACGACCGGATCCGTGAGCAGCGCGCCGGTCGCGACGACCGCGCCGAGCAGCGCCACGAGCGGCCACCCGATCGCCATGAGCGCACGTGAATCGCGAGAGAGACGCAACCCCGCCGCCGCGAGCACCATGCCCGCCAGGATCACGGTCCTCGGAGGCGACAGGACCGAGACGAGCGGCACGGCAAGCGTGCAGCCGAGCGCGGCCCCGAACAGGTCCGCAGCGTAGAGCCGCTGCACGGCCTCGGGGTCACGACTCAGGATCGTGGAGAGGACGAGCCCGACGGCAAAGAACGAACTCGTGAGGAGCAACGCGACGACGATGAGCTTCAGGACTTCGATCGGCTGGTTCATCGAGTCGGCGATGTTGAGCTGGATCCTGGCGATGCAGAGGTACGAGAAGAGGACGCTCGCGCCCGCCGCGAAGCTCGCGACGGAGATGAGCCGTTCGGGACGAATCCGGCGCAGACGTTCGGACGTCGCGATCGCGATCCCGCCGGACCCGATCCCGAGCAAGCCGAGACCGAGAATCAGGTACGTGAAATAGTAAAAAACCTTGAACGAGAAGATGCGCGTGTACGAAATCTCGAGGAGCAGCGCTCCGAGCGAAGTCGCGAAAATCTCGAAGAAGGGCAGCTTTCGGGCCATCTCGAACCCGGGCGTGTGTATCACACGACGCGTCCGCCGCGTGGTAACTTGCGCCTGTCTCGTGCCCGCGCGCTTCGCCGGACGCTCTGACGGTAGTGCCAATGGCGGATGGTCGAGTCGCTCACGTTCCGGAGATCGACTGGCTGAAAGGGTTCGCGATCCTCTCGGTGGTATGCATCCACGCGAAGGTTTACGAAGGATCGATCTTCTACGACCGCGTCATCAATCGAGCGGTCCCCATCTTCCTCGTCCTCTTCGGGGTCACGTCCGAGTTCTGGTGGCAACAGCCGAGCGATGAGGCGACCGTGCAACGGCTCGCCCGGTGGTACCGGGGTCGCTCGCGGCGACTCTTGGTCCCCGTGTGGGCATTGGCCACCGTCTGGTGGCTCGCCGTCGTGCGGCTCGGTGACGCGCGAGCCCTTCATTTCGGCTCGAGCCAGGTGCTCGCGGCCTATGTCGGGTTCGCTCCGAGCATGGGGACGAGCTGGTTCATCTGCGTGATCCTCCAGCTCGTCCTGGTCTTCCCGGTGTTTCATTGGCTCTATGATCGCGTGGGCGCACTCAGCCTCGTGTGGTCGACGGGGTTGCTTTGCGCCTTTTGCGTCTGGCACGTGTACGACATCGTCGCTGCCGGCAATGCGTGCTTCGGGACTCGCGGGGCCTACCCGGGGTGGTATTATTTCCTGGATCTTCTCCCCGCGTCTCTTCTACGACGTTGCGGTCGGCGTGGTCGTCGCGAGACGCTGGGGCGGCCGACCGACGCCGCTGGTCACGTTCGGGGCCCTCGTGCTCGCAATCGGCGGTGTGTTCGCCGCGCAGGCAGCCAATGATCACTCGATCATCGGCCCCATCAAGGAGCAGATCGTACAGTATCTGTTCGACGCGCCGCTCGCTGTCGCGCTCCTCGGGCTCATCCGCGGCCTCGCGCCGCTGGCGCCGCTAACCCGCTTTCTCGCGTGGTGCGGTCTGTCGTCCTGGGGCATTTACCTCGGCCACCTCCTTTTCCACGAGATCCTGCACCTGAAGGGCTTCGCTCCGGAGCGAGTCGGCGAGAACGGTCGCATGGTGTACGCGGTGGTGCTATTCGCGGTCGGCGCGGTGCTGGCGGTCGTCGGTACAGCTGCCACGCGCGTAGTCCGAAGAGCATCTTTGGCCCTGACCGGACCTTGAGCATCCAGTAAAATGGCCCGCACGAGAACGGATTACCCGACCCTGGTGCTCCTCGGCGCGATGTACGCGCTTCTTCTCGGCAACGTCTGGCTGTACCTCGTCCGGCCCGTGCACCCCATCTTGCACGTCCTGATCTCGGCGGTGGCCATTCATCTCGCCTTCACCATCTGGCACGAAGCCGTCCACGGAACGCTGTCCTCCAAACCGCGCGTCAACGATGTGGTCGGCGTGCTCGGAATGCTGCCGTACATGACGCCCTACTTCATTCAGCGCTGGGTGCACCTGGAGCATCATCGCAAGCTGAACCTCGTGGAGGACCCGAACTTCATCTACACGGACGGCTCGCTCCTCTCACTTCCGCTTCGCTATCCGCGTGCGCTCGCGTACGGCAAGAAGCTCCTGCGCGGGGACCCGCGCACTCGCTCCGAAAAGATCAGCGACACGACGACGACGCTCCTGGTCCTTGCCACGTATGCCGCAGCGCTCGTCACGGGACACACGAAGGAAATCGTCCTGTTGTGGTTCATCCCGGTCGTGCTGGCGAAACTCGTGATGGACTGGTACGTGAATTACCTACCGCACCGCGGCCTGCCGCCCGATCGATTCAAGGGCACTCGCATCATCGCCGTCGCGTGGTTCACGCCGCTCGTCCTGAATCACAATTATCACGCGATTCACCACCTCTGGCCGACGGTACCGTGGCACCGGTACCGCCAGATCTACGCGAAGAAACGCGACTACCTGGAGCGTAATGGCGTCCCCATCGAGAGAAGAGTTTTCGGCAGCCGGGCGTAACCCTCACGGCTCCACCGCGGCTGAGCTCGAGCTGGTGGACGCGCGCTGCGCGCTCTGCGGAGCAGAGGATGCGACGCCCGAAGCGTACGGCTACGACTTCGAATACAACACTGCGAACAACCCATTCCGGTTCGTGCGGTGCAGAGCGTGCAGTCACGTGTACCTCCATCCGAGGCCGGGCCCGGCGGACCTCGGGGTGATCTATCCCGCGAGCTACTACACGCTCTCGGGCACGGGGAGCCTGGTCGCCTGGATGCGGCGCGCGTGGGAAGGCCGCAAGGTGGATGTGTATCGACGCGCGGTCGGCGATGGCAAGAAGCGCATCCTGGACGTGGGGTGCGGGGACGGCCGTTTTTTGCAGGTGCTCCGCGACTTCGGCCCGGACGAATGGGAGCTCGTCGGGGTGGATTTCGATCCCGTGGCGGTCGAACGGTGCCGCGCCCGCGGCTTCGACGCCTTCGCCGAGCGCGTGGAAGATCTGGAGATCCGAAGACGGCAGTTTCGACGCGGTCGTCATGCTGCAGCTCCTCGAACACGTGGAGGATCCCGCGGCGCTCGCGGAGCGCGTCTTCGCGTTGTTGCGACCGGGTGGCGTGTTCGTGGTGGAAACACCGAACCTTGCCGGCTGGGATTACGCGCTCTTCAGAAGACGGTGGTGGGGCCATTACCACTTCCCTCGACACTGGAACCTGTTTTCCGCGCACTCACTCCATTCGATGCTCGCCCGAGCGGGCTTCGTCGTCGAAAAGAGTGACCAGCTCATCAGCACGAGCGCCTGGACGATATCTCTCGGCAATTACTTTCTCGACCGCGGGTATCCGCGCTGGTTCTCGGGCTTCTTCAATTACAAGAATCCCGCGCTCCTCGCGCTCTTCGTCGCCGTCGACGCGGCGCGCGCTCGACTTGGCCACGAGACGTCCAATCAACGGGTCATCGCGCGAAGGCCGTGACGGCGTCGTCCGGACGGTGGACTGGCGTCGCCCGCCGCGATCTCGCCGCACCCACTTTGCGACAGACGAACAGCTTGATATCTCCGAAGCGAAACGGGATCTCGGCGCGCCCGAGCGCGCTCTGGGCCATGGTGGACGACAGCGTGGAAGCGAAGGGGATGCCGAGCGTCCCGAGCTTCGCGAGGAGATAGTCGAGCGTCACGACGTGGCAATATTTGCCCTCGTCGATGATCTCGAACCCGGCGTCGCCGAGCACGTTCCGGATGGTCGTCTCGGTGAAATAGAAGAGATGCATATCCATGAGCCATGGCCAATATTTGCCCATGACCCGCGGAAACCAGTTGTCGATCATGAGCGTCGAGAACAAGAAGGTTCCCCCGCTCGGAAGGAGTTCGTTGATCTTGCGGAGCTCATCGACCGGATTCGCGAAATGCTCGAGCACGTCCCACGCGACGACGACGTCGAACGAGCGCTCCGCGCTGGGCAGATCGTCGACCGTGCCGCACCAGACTGGCGCATCGACGACCTTCGCCGAAGCTTCGACGGCCCACGCGCTCGGTTCGACGCCCACGACGTTCAGGCCGGCCTCGCGCGCGACCTTCAGGAACGCGCCGCAGTAGCTTCCAATTTCGAGGACGCGATCCGCGGCGCGAAAGTGACGACGGACCTGGTCGAGGTTGTACCGGAACGTCGTTTCGCGAGCCTGGATGTGCTCGAGGTAGACGGGATCGACCGCGTGAGCATACTCGCCGACTAGCTCGTCCGAGGAGAGCTTCGGGCGCATGAAGATGAGCCCGCAGCGGAGGCAGCGCAATATCTGCCCGTGCGACCGGCTCGAATGCGTGGCGCAGCTGTACGGAGAAACGTCGCGAGCCGTGGCGCCTTTTCGTTCCTCGGTCGCCGGAAACACTTCGAGATGGTGCGTCCCGCTGCAGGAGCAGCACGCAACCGGAGCCGGCGCAGGGAACTCACGGTCGTGCAGGAACGGCAGCAGGCGCTGCAATCCGAGGCGCTGGATCGTCAGGACCGCCTTGTAGATCTCGCTCTCGGAGATCTTCGACGCGCCCGTAGCGCGATTCTCGAAGTGAATCGGAAATTCGGCGAGCCGATCCGTCACCTGGGACACCCTATGCAGCGATTCGACCGCGAAGGAGTATCCCTCGGAGCGAATCGCCTCGATGTTCATGCGACGCAGCAACTTCGCAGTGAAGCCGCGGTACATCGTCGTGTTCTCTTCGAGCGGCAACCCGAGCGCCGCCTTGGCAAACAAGTTGGCGGTCCGGGAGATGAGGGTGCGCCCGAAGCCGTAGTCGGATTTACCCCCCGCCATGTAACGCGACCCCGTGACGAAGTCAGCGCGGTCCCCGAGGAGAAGCTCGAGGAACGTGGGTAAGTATCTGGGATGATGTGAAAAATCCGCATCCATGGTGATGAGGACGTCGAACCCGGCGTCGCGTGCATACAGCATGGCAAGCTTGTGGGCCGAGCCCAGCCCGAGCTTGCCGGGGCGGTGGATGATGGAGAGCCGGGGCAGCTCGACCGACAGGCGGTCGAGCAGGGCGCCCGTGCCGTCGGGCGAAGCGTCGTCGACGACCAAAATGTGACAATCGGGAGAAAAATCGCGGACCGTCCTCACGAGGCGCTCGACGTTTCCAGCTTCATTAAACGTCGGAAAAAAGACCAAGATTCTGGGTGGATCCGCCCCCTGTGCCGCCATTCCCGAACCAAATCGCGAACCGAGCGAGTCGTCGGACGCTCTGTACCGATCGTGCTCGAAGGATTTACTTGTCACGATTCGTATGATAGCAAGTCACAATCCTTTCGTGCTGAACCCGTCATTTCCTTTTTCGATCCTCTGAGGTCGAGGGGACGGCTCGGAGGGCTTCCGCCAACCCCGTTACTTCGAGGGCATTCGCCGCCCCGGAGGGTGAATCATGAGCAGCATGTCTTGGACCAAGCGCCCGATGGTAATTGTCACTGCGGCCCTCATCGCTGCGGCCTGCAGTTCGAGCAGCAAGAAGAAGGTCACCGCGGACGCCGGGTCCGACTCTGGCGCGAAATGTGGCAATAGCAAGCTGGATACAGGGGAAGTGTGCGATGGCGCTCTGTTCGGCGGCAAGACTTGCAGCAGCGAAACAACCAACGCAAAGACCCTGGGAACGCTGACCTGCAGCGCCGACTGCAAGACGATCACGACGACGAGTTGCAGTGCGGCCGGCGGCGCCACGGGCACCGGCGGGGCGGGCACCGGCGGCATGAAGATGGACGGCGGCATGGACAGCGGCATGGACGGCAGCATGAAGATGGACGGCGGCATGGACAGCGGCATGAAGATGGACAGCGGCATGAAGGACAGCGGCATGAAGATGGACAGCGGTTCCGGCGGAGCCGCGAACTAAGCGACTGCACCGAAGCGCTCCGCGGGACTCCCGCGAGAGCAAACGACGCCCCTCGAGATTCGCTCTCAAGGGGCGTTCGTCATTGGGCGATGATGCGGGGGGCGTCCGGAAACGCGGGCCTCAAAGTTGCCCGCGCGCGATACCAGCAAGATCGGCGTCGACCATCATCTCGACCAGCTCCTTGAAGCCGACGGAAGGCTGCCACCCGAGCCTGTCACGCGCCTTGCCGTAATTGCCTCGAAGCAGCGAGACCTCGGCGGGCCGGTAAAACCGCTCGTCGATCTTGACGAATTTGCTCCAGTCGAGCCCGGCGCGGGCAAACGCGATCTCGGCGAACTCCCGGACGGAGTGCGTCTCGTTCGTCGCGACGACGTAATCGTCCGGCGTGTCTTGCTGCAACATCAGCCACATCGCCCGCACGTAGTCTCCAGCGAAGCCCCAGTCGCGGCGGGCGTCGAGATTGCCCAGGCGGAGCTCCGTTTCCTTGCCGGCCTTGATGCGTGCGACGGCGGTGCTGATCTTCCGCGTCACGAACTCGAACCCTCGACGCGGCGACTCGTGATTGAAGAGGATGCCGTCCGTGGCGTGAAGACCGTAGGCTTCCCGGTAGTTTCGCACGAGGTGGAATGCTGCGACCTTCGAGATGCCGTAGGGCGACCGCGGGTGAAAGGGCGTCTCTTCGTTCTGGGGGCTCTCGTTGACGAGCCCGAACATCTCACTCGTCGCCGCGAAGTAGAACCGAGTGTGCGGGCTCCGCTCCTTGATCGCCGAAAGGAGGTACAGCGTCCCGTCGATGTTGGTGTCGAGCGTCGAGAACGCGTCCTCGAACGAGTAGCTGACGAAGCTCTGCGCGGCGAGATGATAACACTCGTCCGGCTTGAGCCGCTCGACGAGCGCGAAGATGCTCGCATAGCTCTCGAGCGAGGCAGCGTGCAGGCTGACACGATCGACGATGTGGTTCAGTCGAAAGAGCCGGTGCTGTGGCGCCTCGAACGCGACCCGCCGCACCATCCCGTGCACCTCGTACCCCCGTTCGAGCAGGAACTCGGCCAGGTAGGAGCCATCCTGGCCCGTGATTCCCGTGATGAGCGCGCGCTTCGTCATCGGTGTTGAACGATCGACCGGCGCGACTTTGCCCGGTAACTTCGCGACGGCAGGTTATACACGCTCGACCGCACGGTGGGGAAGAGCGCCGGGGGCCATGCTATGAGGGGGCGGGCTTGGACTCCAACCAATCCCGGGAGCATAGAGCGATGCGCATCGTGGTTACGGGCGGGGCGGGGTTCATCGGTTCGAACATCTCCGACGCTCTCGTCGAGCGCGGGCACGAAGTGCTCGTCCTCGACGACCTGTCGTCGGGGCGCACCGAGAACGTTCCCGCAAAGGCCAGGCTCGTGGAACTGGACGTGTCCTCGCCGGAGGTGCGCGCGATCTTCGAAAAGTTCAAACCCGACGTGCTCTGTCACCACGCCGCGCAGATCGACGTTCGGCGCTCCGTCGCCGATCCGGCCTTCGATGCCGAGGTAAACGTCGTGGGCTCCGTCCGGCTGCTCGAGATCTGCCGCGCCGTAGGGACACGGCGCGTCCTGTTTGCGTCGACCGGGGGAGCCATCTACGGGGAGCAAGATGCGTTTCCCGCAACGGAGGCTCACCCCGCGAGACCGGTGTCGCCCTACGGCGTGGCGAAGCTCTCGGTCGAGCATTATTTGCACTATTACGCAGTCGAGCATGGGTTTCGCCCCACACGGCTCCGCTACGCGAACGTCTACGGCCCGCGTCAGAACCCGCACGGGGAGGCAGGCGTGGTCGCGATCTTCACCGACAAGTTTCTCGCAGGCCAGGAACCCGTGATCAATGGAACGGGCGAGCAGACGCGGGATTTCGTGTTCGTCGGCGACGTGGTGAGAGCGAATCTCGCCGCACTCGATCACGATCTCCTGGGCGCCTTCAACGTCGGAACCGGCGTGGAGACGTCCGTCAACGAGCTTTACGAGGCGCTCCGCGTCGCAACGGGCTCGAGCGCGCGGGTGAAGCACGTGCCGGGCAAGGCCGGCGAGCAGATGCGTTCGTCGCTGGACGCCACGGCGCTTAAGACGGCCACGGGATGGAAACCGACGACGCCCCTCGAGGAGGGCCTGCGCGCGACCGTCGCGTTTTTCAAGAGCCGCGTACGGTAGGGATTGTCTAGGGAGCGCGGAGGCGGAGGGGGAGGCGTAGCGAGTCGTCGGGCGGAGCTTTGTCGTACAGGAACTCGTAGGCGGCGCGGGCTGCGAGGACGCGCTTCGTGTATCGGCGTGTCTCGAGATACGGAATCGATTCGACCCAGACGTCGAAGTCGACCGCGGGACGCTCCGTTTCCCATTGGCGCGAGCGAGCCAGGCCGGCGTTGTAGCTGGGGATCGCCAGAAGCGTGTCTTCCGGAAATGTCTTCGCGAGCTCCGCGAGGAGGCGGCACCCGATCGCGATGTTGACCGACGGGCGAAGGAGAAGCAGCGGCGTAGGACGGAGGCCTAGGGGCCGACCGTACTGTCGCGCGGTAGGTTCGATGAGTTGCATCAACCCGTAAGCCTTCGCCGGGCTCTCCGCTTCGGGATCGAACGACGACTCTTCGCGCATGATGGCGTAGACGAGGCTCTCCGCAACGTTGCTACGCTTCGCTTCGCGACTGACCACGTCGTGATACGGCCTCGGAAATGCGACCTGCCATGCGCGGGACCAGTCGCCGGAGGGCCAGCGTCCGAGCCAGTCCGTCAACAGGCCGTCGGTGACATCGTGAGAGAGCTTCGCCGCGCCGGCGCGCGCGTAGAGCAGTGCGACGGCCCAAAGGATCCGCGGCAGCGTCGTTGCCTTCAGCACGCCGAGCGCGTCCATTTCCGCGGGACGCGTTCGCGACGTCGCCCACCCGGAGCAACTCGAGCGCGCGCCTGAACCCGGGCGAATCGAACGCGGGGATGCGCGCAAACGTGAAGGCCTCCGCGGCCGAACGCTTCTCGGCGTCCTCGAGGGCGCGGGCCGCGCGCGGGGCGTCCACCGCCGCGAGTCGGGAATATGCGTGAAGCATGTAATACGAAAGCGGCAGCTCCCGGATGATGCCCTCGTACTCCGCCAGGCTCTTCTCCCTCTCGCCGAGCTCGCCCCAGGCGCGGGCGCGAAAGTATCGTTCGCGCCCGGCGAACTCCTGCCCGCGCTTCGTGTCGTTGGGCTCTGCCATCGACGTCGCGCGCTCCAGAACGGTCGCCGCGCTCGCCCAGTCCCCCTTTTCGATCCGGAAGGTCGCGAGGGCAAACATGCCGTCGAGGACCATGTCGCCGCTCGGATAATCATCCGGCATGCGCGTGAGCAACTCGGTGAACCGGTCATCGGCGCCCAGTTCCTTGCAACAAAGCGCGCGCTTCAGCCGGGCATCGTCCGCGAGACGGTTCCCCGGACAGCTGGCCTCGAGCATCTCGTAGTGGCGTATCGCATCGGCGAAGCGTTTGTCCTCCGTCGCATATTTCCCCGCCAGAAATAGCCCCTGGGCGCGGTCGTCGACGTCTTCGCACTTCTGTCCCACGTCTGCCGCGGCTGTCTCGGCCCCTCGCAAGTCGTGGACCCCCGCCAGGGCGCGCGCTCGAAGTAGCCACGCGGCGCAGCTCTGTTGCGTGGCGACGCTGCCGAGCGCCGCCACGAGCCCGTTCGCGAGGGGAACCGCGTCGAGAAACTGCTTCGCGTCCACCAGCGCGGCGAGGCGTTCGAGATCTTCCTCCGGGCTCGGGAGTGCGTGGGCCGTCCGCTCTGGTTCCGGCAGCATCGAGAGCGCTCTGGCTTCGAGCGCTCTTGCGCGTGCCGTCTGGACGGGCTCCGTGACGCGAGCAAGGGCTCGGCGCGCGAGCGATAAGGCTTCCCGGCCCGCGGCGGGGACCCCGGGATCGCCGGGGGGTGCGGCCAGCGCGCGCGCCACGAGCAACTCGCCGAGGCGCAGGGAAAGAGGAATGACGTCGTCCGACGCGTTCTCCTTCGCGAGGTGCTCGCGCCACACGACCAGAGCGAGGCTCGAGTCCCCGAGTGCCAGTGCTGCCTCGGCGGATTCGAGACGCGCATCCTCGTGGATCGGTTGGTCCGCGGGCACTTTTCGAAGCACGCTCAACGCTTCCGACGAACGTCCGGCAAGACGGAGAGCACGCCCCTCCGCGAGCCAGGCGTAGCCGGACAACGCCCACGTAGGGGCGGCCGCAGCCTCGTAGGCGGTCGCAGCTCCCGGAAAGTCCATCGCCGCCTCGCGAAGTCTCCCCAGGAGAAAGTCGAAGCTTCGTGTCTTGTCGTCGGGCGGTCGCCCCTTGAGAACACTCTCGACGGCGACGGCGGCACGAGCCGCGTCGCCCGCTTCGAGCGCCTCTGCCGCCGTGCGCAGCTCGGGGGCCGACAGGAGCGGCGAGAAGAGCTCCACGTCCAATCTCGTGGCCGTGCCCACGGCCGAAGGCGCTGGCGAGGGAGGTACGGCCACCTTCATGGTCGCAACACCGCGAGGCTCCGCGGAGCAGCCGAGGACGAACGCGAGACAGAAGGGCGCCGCGGAGCGCGCCCTCATCGCGGCTGGACCTTGCCGCGCACCCGGGATCGCCACCCTTCTTCTGCATCCTCGTCCTCGCGGGCGCGAGCCGACGCGCGGTCGCTCGCGCGAACCCGTTCCTGGTGGTCCGAGACCAATTTCTCCGCCGTGCTCGCCGCTGCAAGCCGGGCCGCGGCCCTCAGCTCTTCCTGCTCGGCCCCTCGCACCTGCTCCGCGGCCGCACGTTCCGCACTGACCGTCGCGGCGACCCGACGTTCCGCCTCCGCGAGGAACGCATCGGCGTGGACCAGCGCTGCGACGCTCACCTTCCCGAGCCCGTCCTGCAGCGAGTCCCCTCGAAGCGTCTCTTCGAGCCTCTGCTGCTCGGTTGCGCGACGTGCGCGCGCCTGGAGAGCGGCGGTCTCCGCGACTCGCTTCCGTGCGGTAGCAGCCGCGAACTCGGTCGCGCTCTGCTCCCGCACGGTCGTGCGAAGCTTTCGGAGTAACTCTAGTGGCTTCGAACGGCCCACGGCAGAGACACGGTACCCCAGGACGCGGGCCCGTTCACGCCGCCCGGCTCACTTTCGAACCCGCACCATTCTGAGCCCTGCACCCGTCCGCATGATCGTGTCCGACCACTCCGCTCCGAGGTGTACATAGCGAATCTGAACGCCGGTGGCCCGCCCGGACAGAAGGAGATCCCGCGCCTCGCGCAAGGTCGGCAGGTCGCTTACCGTAATGGCTGCGCCTCGAATCAGGACCCCGATGACCCGGGTTTCCAGCGAAAGCTCGGAGAAAAACCCCTCGACGTCGGCGTCGTCGACGACGGTCGACCGCATCTCGGGCCACTCGAGGAGGCTGGCCATGACCGACCATACTCGCCGATGAGCGCGGGAACCTCCCGTCAGCGTCGTCGCATCACCGTGCGCGCGCGTGCCATTCCTGCACACTGCGAACCTGCGTGGCGCCGCCCGCGAGCGCCCAGGCCTCGAGGGCCGATACGGCGGCGAGAGCGGCGGACATCGTCGTGAAGTACGGCACGTTCGCCAGGAGCGCGCCCCTTCGGATTGCGTAACTGTCGCGAATGGCCTTCGTGCCCTGGGTGGTGTTCACGACCAGGTGAACCGCACCCGCGCGGATCGCGTCGACGATGTGCGGTGACCCCTGCGCGACCTTGTTGATGATCTCCACCGGGATCCTCGCCCGCTCGAACACCGTCGCGGTGCCGCGGGTTGCGATGATCCGAAAGCCGAGATTCCGGAGCCGCCGGGCGACGTGGCATGCGGCGATCTTGTCATCGTCGTTCACACTGACGAACGCGGTACCTCCGCGCGGCAGCTTCGAGCCCGTGGCGAGCTGCGATTTCCCGAAGGCGACCGCGACGTCGGTCGCGATGCCCATGACTTCGCCCGTCGACTTCATTTCCGGGCCGAGGATCGTGTCGACGCCGGGGAATTTGCTGAACGGAAACACCGATTCCTTGACGGACACGTGAGTCGGCAGGGCAACGTCGTGGACCCCGAGTTCCTCGAGCGAGTGCCCGACCATGAGCTTCGCCGCGATCTTCGCGAGCGGACGTCCCGTCGCCTTCGACACGAACGGGACGGTGCGGGACGCGCGAGGATTCACCTCGAGCACGAAGATCCGCCGGTCTTTCACGGCAAGCTGGACGTTCATGAGCCCCACGACCCCGAGCTCGATCGCGATCCGCCGGACGGACTCCTCGATCTCGGCGACGATATCGAGATCCAGGGAGTGCGGCGGGAGGACGCTCGTCGAGTCGCCGGAGTGCACCCCTGCCTCTTCGATGTGTTGCATGACGCCGCCGATGACGGCGGTTCGGCCGTCCGCGACGCAGTCCACGTCCACCTCGATCGCGTTCTTCAGGAACTGGTCGATGAGGAGGGTCTTCGTGCCGGCTTCGCGCGCGGCGTCGAGCGCGAGCTCGGCGTAGGCGCGGAGTTCATCCTCGTTGAAGCACGTCATCATGGCGCGCCCTCCGAGAACGTAGGAGGGACGAACCAGCACCGGGAACCCGATGCCGTGCCCAATCTTCACGGCCTCGTCCACCGAGCGCGCGATGCCCGCGGCCGGACGTGACAGGCCGAGCTTTCCGAGGAGCGCGTCGAACCGCTCGCGATCCTCCGCGCGATCGATCGCGTCGGCGGACGTGCCCAGCAGCGGGACCCCGGCACGCTCCAGCGGGACGGCAAGCTTGAGCGGCGTCTGACCGCCGAACTGGACGATGAGGCCGAGAAGTTCTCCCTTTTTCTTCTCCTCGTCGACGATCGCGAGCACGTCCTCGAGCGTCAACGGCTCGAAGTAGAGGCGGTCCGACGTGTCGTAGTCGGTCGAGACCGTCTCCGGGTTGCAATTGACCATGATCGTCTCGATCCCGAGCTCCCGGAGCGCGAAGACCGCATGACAGCAGCAGTAGTCGAATTCGATGCCCTGCCCGATCCGGTTCGGGCCCCCGCCGAGAATGATGACCTTCTTCCTCGAGCTCACGTCGGATTCGGTCTCGGTCTCGTAGGTCGAGTAGAGATACGGCGTGTGGGCGACGAATTCGGCCGCGCAGGTGTCGACCCGCTGAAACGTCGGCAGCACGCCCGTCGCCCGTCGCGCCTCTCGGATCTCCGCTTCCGTCGCGCCGCGCAGCTTCGCTATCTGCGCGTCGCTGAATCCTAGCCGCTTGCTGACGCGAAGGAGGTCGACGTCGAGAGATTTCGCCTCCGCGATGACCCGCTCGTGGAGGACGATCTCCTCGATCTGCTCGAGAAACCACGGGTCGATGGCGGTACGGTCGTGGACCTCGGCGACGGAGAAACCCACGCGCAGCGCGTCGGCCACGTAGAACAGGCGCTCCGCGGTGCCGATGCCGATGAGCCTGGCGATCGCGGCCTTCTCTTCACCGGGCGCGAGGGGCGGCAAGGTCGCGCGGGGTTTCACTTCCGGCGGCGCTTCGAACGTCAGGTCGCGCCCGGGCTTCGGCACGGACGTGATCGTCCGGTAGTCGACGCGCCCGATGAGGCTCACGAGCCCCTCCTTGCCGGTCTCGAGCGAACGCGCGGCCTTCTGCAACGCCTCCGGGAACGTACGGCCGATGGCCATCACTTCGCCCACGCTCTTCATCTGCGTCCCGAGACGTGGGTCGGCGCCAGGGAATTTCTCGAACGCGAACCGCGGCCACTTCACGACGACGTAATCGATGGTCGGCTCGAACGCGGCGCTCGTCTTCGTGATGTCGTTCTCGAGCTCGTCGAGCGTGAACCCGACGGCGAGTTTCGCGGCGATCTTCGCGATCGGATAGCCGGTGGCCTTGGATGCGAGCGCGCTCGAGCGCGACACCCGCGGGTTCATCTCGATGACGAGCACGCGGCCGTCCTTCGGATTGACCGCGAACTGGACGTTGGAGCCGCCGGTCTCGACGCCAATCTCGTGCATGACGGCGCGCGCGGCGTCGCGGAGCCGCTGATATTCGCGGTCGGTGAGCGTCATGGCCGGCGCGACCGTGATCGAATCTCCGGTGTGCACCCCCATGGGATCGATGTTCTCGATCGAGCAGATGACGATGAAGTTGTCGGCGCGATCGCGGATGACCTCGAGCTCGTATTCCTTCCAGCCGAGGACGCTCTCTTCGACGAGGACCTCACGCGTCGGCGAATTGTGGAGCGCCCACTCGACCTTCTCGTCGAGCTCCTCCGGGCGGTCCACGATCGCAGCGCCGGCGCCGCCCATCGTGAAGCTCGGACGCAGGATGACCGGATACCTGGTCTCCTCGACGATGCGGCGTGCGTCCTCCACGCTACGCGCGTAGCCCGAGCGCGGAGACTCGAGCCCGGCGCGCGTCATCGCTTCCTTGAAGAGGAGTCGATCTTCGGCCCGGCGGATCGCGTCCACCTGCGCGCCGATGAGCTTGACGCCGTGCTTCGAGAGGACCCCGCTCTCGTGCAGATCGAGCGCGAGGTTCAGGGCGGTCTGGCCGCCCAGCGTCGGCAAGAGCGCATCCGGGCGTTCGCGCTCGATGATCGCACGAAGCGACTCGCGTTCGAGCGGCTCGATGTACGTCCGCCGCACGAGCTCGGGGTCCGTCATGATCGTCGCCGGATTCGAGTTGACGAGCACGACGTCGTAACCGAGCTCGGTGAGCGCCTTCGCCCCCTGGGTCCCGGAGTAATCGAATTCGCACGCCTGCCCGATGACGATGGGTCCCGAGCCGATGAGCAGAATCTTCTGGATGTCGTCGCGGCGAGGCATGTTCTCGGGTGCCCGGCGTCGGCACCAGGCGGGCGAAGAGTCTCCGCGCGTCTAGCACAGCCCCGTCCACGGACCGAGGCAAATGGCCAGAACGCTCAGCGTCCTCTCGACTTCGCCGTCTTGCCCTCGTCTTTTTTGCCGAGGTCGCAATTGACTTCGCCGGACGCCACCGTGCATCCCCCCGCCCCGGGACACTGCGCGGCCACCGCGAACTTCCCGTCATGGCAGGTCAGAACGCTCTTCGCGTCCAGACTGCACGAGTTCGTCGTACCGTGGCATGGGTCGCCTTCCTGGCTCTTCGACTGGTCACAGCGAATGACGCCGGTTTCGCCTCGACACCCCTGCTCGCCCCTGCAAGCGTCGATCGCATACCTCCCATCGCGGCACGTGATGCGTCCCTTGTCGCCGATGCACTGGGCGACACCCTCTTCGTCTTTCGAGCAGGGATCGCCGTCGGCGTTGCCGGTCACGTCGCAGGTGAGACGCTTGGCGTCCTCCCGGCAGCCCATCGGGCCCTTGCACGGCGTCGAGATAAAGACCCCGTCCTCGCACGCGAGCTCCGTTTTTCCGTCCACGCACCGGATGTCGGTCTTCTTGCAAGAGTCGCCGGGGCCAGGCGTCCGATTGCAGGACAGGAGAAGAAGACACGCAACATACGAAAGGGCATCCCGCATTCAAGACCAGGAGCTTACCTCAGCGAGGCCGGGGAGAGCGAATCTCACCTGGCCACGGACGCGTCCGTCCTCGGGGAGACCATGGCCGTCGACGGAGATCACGCCAGCTCTGCCGGGGGAAGGGGTCCTCCTTCCGCGGCGTGGAAGGCCTCTTCTTGAATCCCCTTCCCTGACTCACCCGTGCGGTCGAGCGCGAACTTGAACAGCACGGGACCGGCGAGCTCGTTCAGTGCGACGCTCGCGATCGCGAGGGACCGGAACTCCGAACCGAAGCTCGGAAACGTGCGCTCGATGACGACCGTCATGCCAATCGTGAGCCCCGCTTGCGAGACCAGGGACGCCCACCCCCAGTTTCGCACCGGAGGATCCTCACGGGACAGCCGTGTGCTCAGCCGGTGCGCGCCCCAGATCACGCAAACGCGGGCAACCCCGAGGTAGACCGCGATCGGCCACAGCTCGCGAACCAGATCGAGATTGAGGTGTGCGCCCGCGGTCGCGAAGAACACCACGTAGACGACGTTGCCCGTGCGATCGACCGCGGCGAGGAGCTTTGGACCTTGCTCGCTGAAGTTCGCGACGACGAAGCCGGCGATCATGAACGCCAGGAGCGGGTCGAATCTCAGGTAGTGGAGCCCCTCGGTGAGCCCGAATCCGAGAGCGATGAGGACGAGCAACAGTCCGCCGCCGATGAGCCACAGGTAAGCTGCAAGGAGGAGGCCCAGGGTGGTACCGAGCGAAATGCTGCCGAGGACCTCCCGTGCGAGGTCACGAAACGCGGCGAGAGAGAGGCCGGCACCGGGATCCACGAGCGGGCGCGCCAGGGCGATGGCCACGGTGAGCAACACAGCGGCGAGGACGTCGGACGAGATGACGAGGGCCAGCGAGAAGCGCGACACCGGGCCGTCCGGACGAAGCTGCGAGAAGATGCCGAGCGTCGCCGAGGGACTGTGACACACGGCGAGAGTGCCCCAGAGCAAGCCGATCCCGAGACGGCACGAGAGCCCGAGACCCGCGGTGAAGGGAAGAAAGCGCGTGATCGCGACGAACGCGACCGCATTGAAGAGCATCCCGAAGCCGCACTGGAGCGGGATGGCCGAGACCAAGCTTCGGAGCACTTGCTTCAGGAGGTCGATCCGAAGCTGAGCCCCGCCGGCGAGCGCGATGAGTGAAAGCGCCAGCGTGTTGACGGGCTCGAGCCGCTGCACGGCGTGATGGTCCACCAGCCGGAACACGTACGGGCCAGCCAGGGCGCCCGCGAGAAGATACCCGGTGAGATGCGGTAATCCGACGAGCTCGAGAAGTCCGCTGGCGAGCATTCCGGCGAGCAGCAGAAAGCCCATCGCCGTGAGGACTCCTGAAGTGCCTTCGGAGGGCGTGACGGCGCGGGTCGCGCCGAACATCACACCCGATACCACCAGCAGCGCGAGCAACTGTGCGATCCGCTGACCCGCTCCGCCCTTCCGCCCGCCGCTCATGGCGACGCCTCCCCGGATCCTCGCTCGGCAACGCCGGGAGACAGCGCGGCGGGCTCCGAAATTTCTCCGGCAAGCTTCAACGCCCGCCGGAGTCCGGGAGGTCCGAAGATCTCCCCGACGAGTGCGAGCCCGACCGCGACGGTCAGGATGGCGGCGCCCGCGGGTTCCGGAAACCGATTCGCGAAGGACAGGGCCACCGTGACGCTCAGAGCGCCGCTGGTGAGCAGACCCAGCCCGACCGACGAGGCGGCGCCACCCGGTGCCGGGGCCAGCCACGTGATCACCGGGCCGGCGGCGAGTCGAAGCACTGCGCGCGTGCCTAGCGATAACGCCAGAAGCACGAGCAGCGAAACGCCCCCTCCGAGATCGACGTCCGCGCCGGCGAGGAGCAGCGTCGGAAGAAGTACGGCCTGCTCGGAGCGGGCGAGCATGGCTCGAAGCTCCTTGCCGTGACGCGAGAAGAACGAGACCGACAAGCCGAGGGCAAAGGTCGTCGCTTGCGGCGCAAGTCCGAGTCTCCAGGCGATCCCGACGCCGAGGAGCGTCGCGCCGATGAGCACCCCCCAGCCGTCGCTCGCTCGAGGCTCGGAACGCAGCAAGGCGGCCGCGGTCCCTCCGAGGACGACCCCGACGAGCAACGTGACCGCGGCCCACGCCCAGAACGGCAGGTGGAGCGTGGTCATCGGTGAATCGACGGCGGGAAAAAACAGGGCGCTGGCGAGGAGCGGCGCGAGATTGTCCGAGTCGGCCATGTCGGCGACGAGGCGCGACAGATCCCCGGAGGGGGACGTTCGGCCGGCGACGACCCGCACCACGTGTCGCGTCGTTTCGGACGCCACGATGCCCACTCCGCCGGCAACCAGCGTGAGCTCCCGTCCGCGGAACGACAGGAAGCGCGGGCCGAGAAAGTAGATGAGGGCCGCGATCGAACCCATCGTCGCGAGCGCGAGCAGAACGCCGAGCGTGAAGCCGCGAAAGCGAACGCGAGCGCCGTCGCGATAACCGTACTCGGCGCCGACCACGAGCGCGAACCACGCGGTCCCGACGACCGAGACGGGCTCGAACGCGTGCAGCGTCGACCGTTCGGCGAGGCCGAGCGCGAGGGGACCGAGGGCGAGCCCCAGAAGCAGATATTCCGCGCCCGACGCCAGCCGGTACCCGCCGGTACCGCTGCTCATGAGCTGACTTCCGACGTAGGCGACCAGCAAGAGCCCGAGGAGCAGAGCGACGGCGCTCACGTCGCCGGACTCCGGGAGCGACCGAGCGGAACCCGGGACGTCTCGAGTGCGTCCGCGAGGGCGACGCGCAGATCGCCCTCGGTCCGGTCTCCCGGAACGGAGAGAGCGACGCGGAACAGCGCATGCTCGCCATCGAGCCCGGTAAGCTCCACCGAGGGGGCGTCGCCGAGCTTGCCCGCAGCCTCGCGCAGAAGGTCGCGGATCTCCCGCACCGGTAACGAGACGCCGGCCGAGAGCTCGACCGAAAGCCGCTGGCGCACGCCGAACACGCGCGTGGGGTGTACGAGTGTGAGCAGATGGGGAACCCGGACCTCACAGCCGTCGCGGTCCCGGAGCTTCGCGTCGATCAGGCCGACGGCGAGCACCTTCCCGACGCGGCCGCCGAGCTCGACGTATTCGCCGATGCGCAAACGACGTCCGTACACGATGACCACCCCGACGAGGGCCGAGCCGAGGAGGGGCGTGGAGGCGAGCCCGAGCGCGATCAGCATCAGGAACCCGGCGCGTGCGAGAGCGCCGTTCGCGTCGCCCGTCACGAGGGGCGCCACGACGACGAGCGCCGCCACGACGATGCCGACACGAACCAGCAAGCTCGTCGGAGCGGCCAGGTCCGGCGGAAGCCAGGGAAGCACGGTTTGCCGGCGCGCGACGCCTTCGAAGAAGAGCTGCACGAACCTGATGAGCACGTAGATCGCCACGCCCGAGAACGCGGCCATCACCGCGAGCGGCAAGGACGCGGCGAGACGCTCGGCCAGATCGGAGAGCGGCGTCACGACGAACCCGGTCAACTTCTCCGTGTACGAACGCGTGCTCTCGAAGAGCGAGAGCGAGAAGACGAGCCACAGATAGAAGACGCCGAGCTGCGCGACGAACCGCCCGACGATCAACGTCACCAGAACGCCGCCGCGAAGCGCCGTCGGGCCGATGACCTCCTGGGACTGAACCTTGAGCCCCGTGATCCGATCGGGATTGTCGAGCGTCCACTGCCGGACGCGCTCGAAGAATTCTCCGATCTTACGCAGCACGTAGAACGCGACGAGGCCGACGAAGACCAGCAGCGAAATCGAGAACACCGTCTCGGCGATCGCGCTCCGCTTCTTCTCCGCGACCACGGCCGCATGAACGTGGCCCGCTATGGCCGCGGCGAACGTCTCCGCGTTCGAGAACCCCGAGGACTCGGCGTCCTCGGAGTAAATCTCCACGATGGGAACCGGCCCCGCAAACACCACCTCCGCCGGACCCTGGCGCACGACCTTGACGTCTTCTGCACCCGGCGTGTCGACGGCATGCCCGAGGGCATCGCTCGCACTCCGGGCTCGGTCTTCCGCGCTCCTCGCGCCGTGGCCGTGCCGGAGGACGAAGACGACGGTGTCGTGGATCTTGGCGCTGGCGTCGATCGCTGCCGCGATCGGGGCCGATGCCGCGGGCGCGGCACTCGAAGAAGGTCTCGGCACGGGCGCCCGAGAGGGTTCCGCCCGGAGCGGCAGCGTCGCCCCGAGGAGCAGCGCCACGACCGCGAGCAGGGCGGCAATCCGGCGCTCGTTCCCTCGACGCTCCACAGCAGCTACTTTCCACGGTTTCGGGGGTCGCCTGCAATGGTAGGTTTCGAAGGTGAGCTCGGCCGAAAGATCCTGATCGGCGCCCTGGTGCTCGTCTCGGCTTGCGGCGGTGGACGCGGAACTCCGTCCGGAAGGGAGCGCGACGGGGGCGCTGGCCCGACGCCGAACGACGGTGGCTATCTCGACCCCAGCGGGACATTCGAGACGGCCCAGAAGCTCCACGTCGGCGACTTTCCAGGCGTCTTCGGAACCATCCTCGGGCCGGACGACGTCCATTTCTTTTCCTTCGATGGAAGCGCGGGCGAGTGGGTTTCCATCCAGTCGAACGACACGGGCGCGCTCTCGGTCGCGGATACGCCGCTCACCGTCTATGGATCCGATCGGCAACCGTTCGCGTCGAATGAATACGTCGACACGCTGAAGGGGGAGAACGTGCTCGCGCGCGTCGTGATGCGCTTGCCCGTCGCGGGAACCTATTACGTGAAGGTTGCGAACGGCTCCGCGCCGCCGTTCGATTCTGGGTTCGTTCAATCCTACCAGCTCAGTGTCGTGGACGTCGCTGGAGCCGACGGCTACGTCGTCGGCGACGGCCCCACGGACGCGACGCCCGTTCGGTTCCTCGTGCGGTCGATCCCGGGCACCGACGCGGTGAAGGATGCTTTCCTGCTCGGCGCCTTCTCGTCGGCGGGTGACGTCCGGACGTTTTCCTTCGACGTCGCGGCGGGGACGGCCAAGCTCCTCGACGCCGAGGTCGCCGCTGGAACTGCCGCGGGAAACGGTTCGACGTCGACCGCGGGAAAAATCTGGGTCACGGACGCCGCGGACTCCACGATCGGCGAGATCGACAATTCCACTGGCCAGACGATGCTCACGCCGCCCCTGCCGGCGGGCTCCTACGTGCTCCACGTGGCACATCCGGGCGCGCCGCTCGGTTCGAATGACTTCTTCGCGATCCGGGCGCTGGTCGCGGACGACAGTCCGGAAAGCATGGAAACTTCGAACGAGACGGTCGCGACGGCACAGCCGCTTGCCAACGACCCCGACGAGACGACGGGAGAGCTCGCCTACCTGACCGCGTACGTCGGCGAGGGGGCCGTCGAATACTTCCGGTTCGACGGCGTCGGGGGACAGACCGCCTCGGTCCATTGCACTGCAGCGGAACAGGGTTCGGGCATCGTGGGGTTACCTGCCGCCGTGGACGCCTCGGACACGACGCTCGACGAAGGCACCGAAACCGCGACGGCGCCCGTATCCCTGACGGCGACGATACCTGCGACCGGCTCGCTCTACGTCAAGGTCGCGAAGGCGTCGCAGCTCGTCGACGTCGCGGGCGACTGGCTGCGCTGCGTGCTCTCGGCGAGCTGACGAACCTCACGACACGGGGACAGGAGGCCCTCGCTCGCCGAGCACCCGGCGCGGCATGTCAGGCACGCGGAGCGTCGACACCAGCATCCGGCGCGGCATGTCAGGCTCAGGTGTCGACGCTCCCGACGCTCGTGTCGACGCTCCCGACGCTCGTGTCGACGCTCCGCGTGCAGGGAACGACGGAGCGCGGACGCGGAAGCGCTCGCCGGACGCTTGGGACGACCGACCGCGGACGCGGAAGCGCCCGCCGGACGCTTGGGACGACGGACCGGACGCTGGGGACGCTTGCTCGGCGTGGAAGGAGCTCGATCCTCGGGTCGACGGCGCCGGTCTGGTCGCTCACCCCTCGACCAGAGGCCCGCGTTCGACTTCGCCATCGGCGGTGCGGCCCTGCACCGTCACGTAGAGCCGTCCGCCCGTGTGTACGACTTCGAACAGCGCGTGACGGTCGAGCGTCGCCTCGAGCGCGCCGAGGACCGTGCGCGGGATCACGACGACCTCGATATCTTCGGCTCGGTGAATCCGGGCCCCCTCGGCGACGCGCCGCACGCTGCGGAGATCGTCCGCCGTGCACACGACGACGCGCTCGGCGGCCTTGCTCGCCTTGTGGAGCCGCTCCGCGCTCGGATGTCCGATGTCGATCCAGAGCCGCACACGGCCGTCTCCCGTTCTGACCCACACCGCGGGCTCGTCGTTGGTGGAGAGCCCCTTCGAGAACGCGATACCGTCTTCCCAGAAGAGGCAGAGAGCGAGCGTCCGCGTGAGGAGATACGCGAGCGTCTCCGACGGGTGCTGGGCCGCACGGAGATCCAGCGTCTCGTAAACGCCACGATCCACGTCCGAGAGCGCGATCTCGAGATGATACAGCGTTGCCGACGGGGCCATGTCGGCGAGCCCCGGCGAGTTACGACGCGACCTGAGTCGCCACGGGCTCGACCCGCGTTTGCGTGACGATCGGACGGAGGCGTTCCCTGAAGAGCTCGACGACTTCGTTCTCCGTACGCGCGGGCGCGCCGGGCAGATGCACGAACGCGCGAGCGAGGCGCGCCCAGCGTCCCGTCATCAGCAGAAGCCACACCATGAAAAAATCCAGGCCCTCGAAGACGATGGCGTCCTGGCGCGCGTACTCCGCGAGATTGGTCTCGAACTCGACGGGGTATTCCGTCCAATGCGCACGCGCGCGAAGGTGGTGTCCGATGTGATAACCGTCGTTGAAACAGCGGCGGTTGTAGCGACTATTGATGCAGGTGATGCTCGCCAGATACGGGTTCTCCGGGTGGCCCGCGGAGACGAACGCGTGTTGCCCCCAATTCCCCATCATCATGAGGGTGCGAATGACGAGCAGCGGGACGACGAAGACCACGAGCGTGGGCCCCGGACGGAAATACGCGAGCACCGCCACCGTGCCCCAGTACAGACCCTCCCCGACCAGGATCTTCTTGAGGAGCCGCGTCCGCTTCCGCTTGAACATGTAAAATGAGAGCTCGAACAGACCGAACCCGAGGAACCGACCCCAGTACCTGAGCCAGTGGCCGAAGCGATCCCGCTGGTACTGAAGAGTGGAGCTCAGGTCGTCTTCCAGGTTCTCCTCGGCGTGATGCATGCCCATGTGATGGGCGAAATACGTGTCCGGCGACTGTCCGAAGAACGGACCGATGACCCAGGGGATGACCTGGTTGAGCCGCCGGTACCTGGGGTTGAAGAGCTGCCGGTGCGAGGTGCAGTGCAGCATCAACGTGTACCGGTCGAGGAGTCCGAAGACGAGGACGGCCCAGTAGAGGGGGGCCAGGTACCAGAGCCAAGGTCCGGAGAAGAACAGCCCGACGCCGGCAACCGCGAGGATCAGACACGATGTCATGAGGCCGATGAACTGCGCGTCGCGAGGATCGTTCAGCATCCGTTCCACGGACGCCGCGTACCAGGGACGCGTCGCTTCGCGGTCGTCGTGGATCGGGATCGTGGTGTCCTGTACGCCTGCGCCGTCGGCTGCCATGCGGCCCCCCGTTTACCAGCGGCGGCCGCCCGCGTCGAAGCTTGTGTGCAAGGTCGGCCGGGCGACGCGCGGATTCTGGCCGATTTCGGTGAAGATCCGGCGTCCTTGACGGCCTGGCGCCGCCTCGGTTGACTGAGCGGCATGCCGTACGCCGAAGGCCGCGCGTATTACGACGCCGATTCGCACGTCATGGAGCTCCCGGGCTGGCTCGCGTCGCACGCGGATCCGAAATTCCGGGATCGGATCCCCGGGTTCTCTCTGGGGTCGAGCGGTTCCGTCGCGCGCGTGGAGGCGATGATTGCGCGAGGGAAGCAGAGCGCGGGCGTCGCGTCCGAGCGCGCGGCCCACGAGGCCGAGCTGATGACGCGGAAGAGCTGGGAAGCGTTCGGCGCCTTCCACGCGGACGATCGACGCCTCGCGCTCGATCGGCTCGGCTTTCGCGCGCAGCTGGTGTTCTCGACGTTCGGCGCGCTGCAGACCGAACACGCCGCGGACCCCGACACGAGCTACGCCGCGACGCGGGCGCACACGCGGGCGATGCTCGACTTCTGCGCGGCCGACCCGCGACTCTTGCCCGTCACGTTCGTCCCCATCACCTTGCCCGGACGCGCGATCGAGGAGACGCGCTTTGCACTCGATTCGGGGATCAAAGGGGTCACGCTCTCGCCCCTTCCGCCCGAGACTCACTCGCTCACGCATCCTTCGCTGCACCCGCTCTATGCTCTGCTCGAGGAGCGCGGAGTGCCGCTCCTGTTCCATGTGGAGGGGGACGCGCCGCGAAAGGTCGCGCGCGGGTTCTCGGAGAATGGCTGGACGGGGCAGACGGACTTTCACGGCGGGGGTGAGAACTTCACGGGGCTCCTCTACATGGCCGTCAGCCAGTGGGTGGAGATCGCGCTTGCGGCGCTGATCTTCGATCGCGTGCTGGAGAAATTTCCGCGGCTCAAGGTCGGAGTGATCGAGCTCGGAGCGGCCTGGGTGCCAGCGTGGCTCGAGCGACTCGAGATCGTCAAGGATACGTTCGGCCGCACGGAGAGCCGCATCGGAGGACTCTCGCTGCGCCCGTCGGAATACGTGAAACGACAGATCCGCGTCACGCCGTACCCGACGGAGAACGTCGGGCGCCTCATCGAGCTCGCCGGGCCGGAGCTCTTCATGTTCTCTTCCGACTACCCTCACGTCGAAGGCGGCCGCAATCCGCTGAAGCGGTTCGAAGAATCGCTCGGCGGTCGCTCCTCGCTCGAGAAGGACGCCTTCTACGCGGGGAACTTCCTCGACATGATGGGAAGCTCCGCCGCCGGTTTCGAGCCGCGCCCTGGACCGTGAGCCCCGCGAGCTCCATCGCCGGCCCTGCGCCGCTCTCGATCACGGGCTTCGTTCTCCGGATGATCTTCTTCGCTGGGGCTCCCTTCGCCATCGTCGCGGCGGCGGCGCTCTTTCCGATGCGCGGCGCGCTCATCGACTGCGGCCTCGCGCTCGGCGTCTTCGTCGCGGGAGAAGCCGCGCGAGAACGCGTGATCCGCGTGAGGCCCATCAGGTGGCTGTTCTCGGGCGCGCTCAGGTTCGATGACTTCTACCGGGAGAAGCCGCCGAAGCCCTTCCTTTACTATCTCCTGTACCCGCTCCTGTTCCCTTACTGGCTCGTGAACCGGCGCGCGCGGGCGGAGTTCTGGACGTTCCGCGGCTACACCGCGGGCGCGTTCTTCATCCTCGTCGTGTCGCTGGTCGTGCAGTACTTCCAGTACTGGTCCCCGGACCTCGGGCTACGCGCCTTTCTTCCCGCGGTCGGGCTCACCCTAGGCGTCGAGACGTTCCTCGTCCTGTCGCTCCTCATGCCGATCGCGACGACCGTCATTTCATATCACTCGAGCGGGCATCGGAGAGCACTGGCAATCCTGCTCGTCACCGGTGTCCTGTCCACCGCCATTGCCGTCTGGCGCCTCGCGCTCCGTCGCGATCCCGTTGTCTCGTATTCGACGCGCGATCGTGTCCGGCTCCGCACGAAGGCCGTGCCCAGGTCCGCACACAAGGCCATGATGGCAGCAACGCGCATCGCGTGGCACCAGCTCGTCAAGATGCACGACCTCGACGGGGACGGAAAAGTGGAGGGGGTGCCGCTCGAGCTTGCCCGCACGAGACTCTCGAAGTTCTTCAAATCCGACGAGGCGGCGGCCTTCGATCTCTGGGGCGCCCCGAGACGACACCCTCGCATCCTGGTGCTCTACTTCGAGGCGCGACCCCGAAAGCCGCCCATCTGGGTCGCCATCGGCGGCGACGGGCGCGAGCTGAAGAAGCTCGCCGATCTCCCGAGAGGCGCCACGATCGCGATGCGCAAGGCGAACGACGGGACGGATCCTTTGCTCCCGGTCTGGCCGAAGGGCGTGGACTAAGATGCGCCCGATGCCGATGCGCCCCTTCCGCAATATCCGTCGAGCACCCCTCCTTTTCGAACGGTGGCTCGGCGTTGCGATCGTCATCGTTCTTCTTTGCTTTCCGACCGGAGCGCGAGCTGCCGTGGTGGAAGCCCCCATCGGCGGAAACCCACTCGACCTCCCGCAGGATCGCGTTCTCTGCGGCACGCCTCCCGACGGCTGGACCGTCGACTCGAACCGGCGGCGCATGCACACGCCGGCGGCGGGGACGCCAGGGCTTTCCGTGACCGTACTCGTCGCGCAGAACGCGACCGCGTGCGCCGGTGCCCCGACGGAGAAGGTCACGCTCGTCGCGGTCGGAAACCTCCCGACGTTCGACGTCGCCAGCATCACGGTGGAGATCGACTCCGGGCGGCTCGAAGCGCACGGAGACGGACTCGAGGGCGTTCGCATCGCGTGGCGCGCGGAGGGCAAGACCGGCAGCGACGTCTGCCTGAACGTCACGAAGGACAAGGGCCACGATCTGTGCGCGATCAACATCGATCGCTCTCTGCCGGCCGATCCGCGACGGCTCTCCCTTCACTTCATCCCGGCGCGAGGCCGCGACGGACCCGACGTCGTCATGTTCGACCGGACGGGCACGGCGCTCGCGGACGATCAGTTTCGCCTGCCGATCGCGCGCATCGTCATCGACCGCCTGTTTCCGGATTCCCACACCGTCGACCTCGCCAGCGGCGAAGGGCGCGTCGATCTCACGCACCCCGAAGCCGTCTCCTCGGCGGACTGCGGCGCCGCACGATGCAACGCGACGGAGACGGGGCTGGTCGTGCGAGGCGTCCCCGCCACCATCACGTCCATCACGACCAAGCTCCGGCTCTTGCCGCGCGTGTTTCTCAGGCGCGGCGACACGATGGACAACGTTCCGTCCGACAGCCTCTCCGTCCTCAGGTGCCCCCTGTCGATGGTCTCCGGAGAGCCGCTCCGCGACGTCGACGATCTCAGCGTCCTCATGAAGCTGGACAAGAGTTGCGCCAGTGGCGTCGATCAACTGAGGTGGTCCGCCGCCGGTGAGCCCGCCAGCGTCGTGCGGACCGAGAATGCGCCCGACGCCGTCTACGTCCTGCTCTGGGTCGGTCACGTCGAGAACGACCGGCTCACGATCGTCGCCTCGCGGGCGGACGATGGCTCCGTCGTCGCGGTCGACACCGAACACACCTGGCAAGCGCCGCCGCTTCGGACCTCGCTCACCCTGCCCACCTTCGGCGAGATCGAATTCATCCCGAAGAACCGCGACGCGATCCTGTCCGTGTCTCCCGCGCCGCGCATCGGCCGGATCGTTCCGATCTCGGTCCCCGGCGCCTACACGGCAACCGAGGAGAAGGACGGCTTTCACATCCGCGGCGAGTTCACGTCGGGCGGCTACACCGCACTCCGCTTCGCCTACCGCTTCCCTGGACTCCCCGACTCCTTCAGCACGACGAACCTCGCGACCCTGGACGATCCCGTGCAGCGCCCGATCAAGGAAGCGAACATCCCCGCGCCGCTCGGCGCGTCCAGCGTGACCAAGTTCCCCATCGTGGAATTGTCCTGCATCCTCAGCAACGGAAAGCTCTTCACGATCGCACCGGGGACCGCGCCGCACATTCCGTTCGCCGAGCGCGACAGTTGCCGGCTCGTGATCCATCGCGATCGAATCCCCGAATCGAGCGGCGAGCAGCGCATCGACATCGACGTCTCGGTAACGACGTCCGGAGGCGCCGATCGACCCGAGGCGAAGCTGACGCAACACTTCCTGCTCCGGCACGGGAACGATCACGACATCATCTGGATCCGCGGCGCGAAGGAGCAGTTCGATCACATCAACGTCCACGTCACGCAGGTGATCGACGAATCTCAGTACATCGGCGGCGCGGGTCGCACCGACATTCCGAGTTCACAATGGACGGTCGTGACGGAAGACGCGAACTTCAAATTCTACGCGACGGCCGCGATCCCCGCGAGCCTCTACCGCTTCTCGAAGGACCCCCAGGATCTCGGCACCGGGACGTTGACGGTGAACTTCGGCGTGCTCTCCCGGCTCACCTGGCTCGACTCGAACGGGAAGGAGGGTCTCCTCGGGCTCGAGGCCGGGGTCATGGCGATGGGGCTCGCGACCGACAAGGACCGTCAGCTGGCAATCGTAGCGGGGCCTGGTTTCTCGATCCCCCTCGGCAACATCAATCAGCCCTCCCAGGCTGCCGTGAACATCCACGCGTGGGTCTCGTACACCATCGGCAAGCGCGAGGGCGACCTCGTCAACCCCGTCACGGGCGCCGTCGAAGGGACCGCCGTGCTCAATCACTGGGCCTTCGTCTTCGGCCCGAGCATCACGATCGGGAACATCGGGACGTTTCTGTGAGCAGGAGCTCGCGGCACGGTAAAGGAGTCGGCAAAATCCCCGCCGCTCTCGACGGGGATTGAATCCGGGTGCACCCTGTCGCCGGTAGCACACGCCATGTCCCTCCTCTCTCTCGCGCTACGTCGAGCCACCGGGCGGTGGCTCGCGGGCGTTTTTGCCGTATCCGGACTCGCCCTCGCCGATCCCGCAGGTCCCGCTTACTTGATCGAGCCCGGCGACGCGCCCGCGAACTCCGTCGTGATCGATCCCGCCCCGGACGCAACCGCGCCACCACCCGCGGCTCCTCTGCCACCGCCCGATGACGGCGACGATTCGACCGCATCCGACGACGTGCCCCCGGACGTGACGCCGGCTTCGCCTCCGGTCGACGTCGCGGATACTCCGCCGGCGGCGCCGGAGCAGCCGTTGGACGATGATCCACGCAGCCTGGACGAGTTCGGGCCGCGGCTCAGTCCGTACGGCACCTGGTCCGACGACGCGAGCTACGGCACCGTCTGGACGCCGGATCAAAGCATCGTCGGTAGCGGGTTCTCACCCTATCTGTCGGGCGGCCACTGGATTCTGGACGCGGGAGGGAGTCGTAACTGGGTGAGCAGCTATCCGTTCGGAGACATCGTCTTCCATTACGGACGCTGGGTCTGGGCGACGCGCGGCTGGTCGTGGATCCCGGGCTATCGATACGCGCCGGCGTGGGTAGCGTGGCGCGTGCCGACCGACGCGTACGCCTATTACGGTTGGGCCCCACTCCCTCCGGACTTCGTGTGGGTGAACCACGCTGCCGCGTCGCTCTCGTGGCGCTCCTCCTATTACTGGATCTTTTGCCCGAGTACGTTCGTCTACGCCGCTTCGCCGGGCCTGTACGTCGTGCATTCGACCGCGGACGCACGCAGCATCGCGCGCCACACGCGGACGGTGCTCCCGGCGGTCACCCGTATCAGCCGCAATACGTACGCGATGACGGCGACGCGGGTCGCCCGTCCGATGGCACGCGTCGTTGCCCCCCGGAACCTCATGATGCGACGCGCCCCGGCCACGCACGTCGCGCCGCCCGCGCCCCGGACGGCACCCATGCATGGCGGCGGTCCTCAATCGCGGAGCTACGGTGGCCGCGGCGGCGGTCGAGGGCGCTGAATCGTTTTCCGAGCAACCGCGCTACCGCTACCTCTCGGTCGATCTCGATGCCCAGCCCGGACAACGGCCCCGCGGCTCCGATTTGGGTCGCTCCCTAACTAATCGTCCAATCCGAGGCCCTTGAGGATCCTCGGGACGTGCTTCTCCACGCGGGCGGCCCGCGTCTGCGCCAGCTTCGGCTGCGAGAAATGGAAGATGTAGGCCCGCTGCCGACCCGGCGTCAGTGCGGCGAAGGCCGCCTTCAACCTGGCATTCGCGGCAAGCTTGCGCTCGAACTCATCGGGCAGCTCGAACTCATCGGTCTTCTTGAATTGCACCTTGAGCCCCGCGCGCTCGATCTCGATCGCGGCGCGCACGTAGGCCTTCACCGTCTTCTCGAGCTTGATCACGTCCTTTACACTGGTGAACCTGATCTGCCGGCCTGCCTGCACGTTCTTCGTCTGTTGAATGAGAACGCCCTTGGGGTCCGGGAGCAGCGAGCCCTTGTGAAACAGGATGGCGCAATACTCCTTGAAACCATGGATGAGCGCGACGTTCTTGCCATCCAGCGCGTAGCAAGGCTGGCCCCACTTCAGCGCCTCGGTCAGGCCGCTGTCGAGGAGGATCTTGCGGAGCTTCTCGAACTCCGCGCGCCACTTGTCCTGCCGCTTCAGGAATGCATCTACCTCGGGGTTCATCGTCGGCCTCCTGCGTCGGGTGACGCTGAGCCCGTTTTACCCCGGCGGCGCGCACCGACGCGAGGGCGGCGTTCGAACGGCGGCGAGGACACCGGAGACGGAGGCGCGTCGCGAGTGCATTTCCCGTCGATGCGGGGCGCGAACAAGCTGGCATTTCGTCGCGGGCACGGCTGGGATAGGCGGAGCTGGTGCCGTTCGCGCCCGTGGTCGTGGAGTTCGTCCCACCGGACACCGCCGCCCAGCTCCGGACCACGCTGCTCGATGCGTGCAGCAGCGCCGCGGAGGGCACGTCCTGCGTCGACGCCGCCACGCCGGGCGACACCGCGCCGCTCGTCGTCGCCACGGTGACGTGGAAGGACGCAGCTCATGCCGAGATCCGCGTCACGCGCCGCCGCGAATCCGGCGTCGTCGTCCGCGATCTGACGTTCGGGGCCGGCGACCCGCCCGACGAACGCTTCCGCGCGGCGGGGCTCGTCGTCGGCACCCTGGCAAGCGTCCTCTCGCCGCCGGGTAAATCGTCGAGCGATGGCGCCGGTACGGCAACGGCGGAGACGCCGGCTCATGGCGACGACTCCGACGAGCCGCCCGTGTTCGCCTCCGAGCGCGACAATCTTCCGGCGCCGCCTTCGACCAGCATTCCGTCGAAGGCCCGTCGTGGCTCCTTCGCCATCGCAGGGCTCGCCGGTTCCGCCCTCGATAGAGGGCCATTACGCGTCGGCGCCGAACTGGAGGGCCGCGTCCAGATCGAGCCATCGGGCTGGTTCATGACGGCCGGGTTTGCGTTTTCGGAAAGCGCCGCGAGGCTCGAGAGTGTTCGCACCACCTGGGTTCAGGCCTTCGGGGGAACGGCGTTCGAGCGCGACGTCGGCGGGTCGTTCGCCGCGAGTGTCCACGCCGAGGGTTTCTGCGAGGAGCTCTCGGCGGACGTGCGCGTCGCGGGCGACGAGACGCCCACGGATGGTGGAAGGCTCGCAGGCGGCGCGCGCCTCGGCGCGGATCTCGTCTTCCGCGGCGCCGAGCCCATCGCGTTTTTCGCGGGCGGCAGCGGCAGCGTCACCTTCGGCACGACGACGATTCGCACCGGCGACAAGCTGGTGGGTATTGCTCCCGCGCTCGGCTACACCGTCAGAATCGGGATGCGCTACGAGTTCTGACCGAACGTCACCCGGCCCTGCATTCGTGCTCGAATGGATCGCACGTACCGCCTTCGCATTCGGTGGACTGGAGACACTCGACGCAGCCACCGAAGGACGCGCAGTAAGGTTTTGCCGCCCCGCAATCGGAGTCCTTGACGCACTCCAGACACGACCCGAGAACGCAAAGACGCGCCTCGGCGCTGACGAGCCTCTGATTGGCGCAGTCCGCGTCCGTCTCGCACTCGACACAGACGCCGCTCGCGGCGTCGCAGATGGAGAAGGGCGGAAAGCATCCGGTTTCTCCGCCGCAGTGCACGCCGCACTGGTTCGATGTCTGATCGCAGACCGTCGCGGCAGGACAATCGTTGGTCGTCAAGCACTGGACGCAGGCGTGCGAAGCGGTCTCGCACCGGGGCGCGAGGAACCCCAGACAGTCCGTGTCGCTCATGCATTCGACACAACGCCCGAGCTCGACGTCACACACGGCGGGTCCCGACTTGCAGTCGGCGTTCGATTGGCACACTGGCACCCTCCCCGCGTCGACGCGACCGCGGCCGGCATCCGGCGCTCCGGCGTCCGCGTTCGACGCGAGTTGAATGGTGTCGTTCCCGCAGCCGGAGATGACCAGGGCGACGAGAACCAGCGCGCGACCGAGCGACCTCAACACGACCTCGCCTTCCGGATTGCCACGGGGCAGCACGGCGGGCAAGGGGACGGAATCGCCGCTAAGTCCGTGAAAAGACGGAGAGGATGGGGCGCGAAACCGCTGCCTAATCTCGGGGCCGACGGGTGACTATGCTGGAGTCCTCGTGCCGGAAAATATCGCCCGAATCCAGCGCCCCAAGCTGCGAGCCGTCCCGGGCCGAGGGCGGGCGGAAGACGCCATTAGCGACGAGCAGCTCATCGAGGCGGTTCGGGAGGGCGACAGCCGCGTGGCGGACGAGCTTTACCGGCGCCTCGCGGGAGTCGTCGATCGGACCTTGTACAAGATCTTCGGGCGACGCGAATCGGACCACGACGACATCGTCCAGATGGCCTTCGAGCAGGTCGTCGAGACTCTGTCGCGGCAGCAGTTCGCCGGAGCTTGCAGTCTCGAGACGTGGGCGTCGCGTGTTGCGGCCCACGTGGCTCTGAACGCCCTTCGCGCGCGGAGGCGCGAAAGGCGCTGGGTCGATCGCCAGTCGGACGCGCTCGTCGCGTCCGAGCAGCGGCCCGTTCAACACGATTCGGACCGCCTCCTGCAGGCTCGCGCGAAGCTGGAACAGGTGAGGCGCCACCTCGTCGCCATGAAGCCGGAGCAAGCGGAGACGGTGTTCTTGCACGACGGTCTCGGCCACGACCTGGCGGAGATCGCGATGATGACCGGGGCGACCGTCGCGGCAGCGCAGTCGCGGCTCGTGCGCGGCCGAAAAGAACTCTTCAGACGCCTCGACCGCGAGGAAAAAAACGCTCGCACAAGGAGCGACTCATGATGGGCCGAGACGATCAGGAGCGAGCTAGGGATTTGACGCGGCTGTGGCAGGAAGCCGGGGTATCCGTCGAAGACGATGGAATGGAGAGCGCTCGGCGCGCGCGCGTCGTGCCGCGCATCGGGGACGCCATTCTGAAGGCCGCGACGCGACGGCGGTGGGAGCGGAGCACGAAGCGCGTCGCGTTCGTTGCCGCGGCGGCCGCTGTGTTCGCTGCGTTCGCGCTGGGCCACTACTCCGAACGTTCGCCCGGAAGAGCGGTCGCGACGATGGCGGGAACCATGAACTCGGTGAGCGCCCACGGTAGCGTCACGTTGACCCACGGCGCGGAGGCTCACGCCATCGAGCGCGCGGCGTTCGAGCTGGGAGACAGTGTCTCGACCGGACCGGAGGCGAACGCGGAAATCAGGCTGTCGAACCTCGTCGTCGCCGAGGTGGGGAGCTCGAGCGAGCTCTCGCTCATGACGCCTCGAACGTCGACGCATCGGCTGCGGCTCGACCGCGGCGAGATCCACGCCAAGGTGGACGATCGGCCGAGCCCGAGGCCAAAGCTCATCGTGGAAACGCCGAACGCGGAGGTCGTCGTCACGGGGACGATCTTCGAGGTGGACGTGACGCCGGCAGCGATGGGCACGGACGCAACGACGGTCGTCACCGTGACGAAGGGACGCATCGTGGTGCGCCGCGACGGGGCGGAGATCGCGGCCGTCACGGCGGGACAGCGCTGGAGTTCGGCGACGATGACGGCCCGTGCGCCGCTCGTACCACCGCCGGCGGTCGCCGCGCCCGCGCCGAGCGCGGCGCCCATGAAGACTAGGCCGACGGCTGCGGTGGTCCCGCATGAGGCAAAGGAACCAGAGGCTGCGCCCGCGCCCGCAACGAAGGACGACGTCGCGGGAACGCTCGCCGAGGAGAACCGCCTGTTCGAGACCGCCGTCGAGGCGAGAAACCAGGGCAACGACTACGAGGCGATCACGCGGCTCACGGAGCTGCTCGATCGTTATCCGAGCGCGCCGCTCGCGTCCGAAGCGCGCGTCGAACGCATGCGCGCGCTCGAGCGAACGGGACACGTGATCGAAGCCGCGCGCGAAGCAAGGCTTTATCTGTCGGACTTTCCGCACGGATTCGCACGGGCAGAAGCACAGTCGCTGGTCTCGCAAATCGATTCGAACTGAGGGCAGTCCATGAAGAACGCAATGGCGAGCGATCTCGAAGAGCCCCACGCGGACTCGTTCTTCCGCGCGGGCGACGAAGGAACCTACGCCGGGGGCCCGGCCAAATCGGTTGCACCGGTGCACCTGGAGACGGAGGAAGACGAGCCGTCACATTTCGCGACGCCTGCGCAGCTGGCCCGTCGAGAACGGCTTCGTCGGCTGGTGACGACGGTGGTCGGATCGCTTGCCGGCGCGTCGCTCCTCGTGTTCGCGTACCGGCTCGGTCGCGCGACACGCAGCGACGGCGGCGTGCCCCAGACCCTCGTTATGGCCCGCCCATCGGCGCTGCTCGGCGCGACAGCACCGGTCGTGCCGGCACCGGTCGTGACGAACGCTGTACCCAAGGATCTTCCAGCGCTAGTGCCAGTTGCCCAGGCGCCGAGCTCCGAAGTCGACACCCGCACGACTGGGGCGGCGACTGCACCTGCGACGCCGCCCGCGAAAGACCTTGGTGCTGCCAAGACCGACGAACCGAACGCAAACGTGAGGCCACCGCCTAGCGTGCGGACTGCCGCCGCTGCGGTGAGCGCCGGCGTGCACGCGAAAAGCCCGGCTGTCCTCGCTTCGACCCCGCCAAGGCCGACCCGGACAGCTCGACCGGCCCCCGAAGAGAACGTGGCGGCACCCGCTCAGCGCGCTACCAGGGAATCCGGCACGGGCGCGGACCCTGAACCCCACTCGCCTCCGACCGCCAGTTTCCCGGACTGAAATCCGGTCGAGCTGGACTCTCTGCCTGCCGGTTACCTGCTGCGGCTACCTAAGCACCGACAGGGAGATCGATGCGTGGCGCGCGCCACATCCGGTTCAACGGAGGCGAACATGAGACTTTCACTGATCATCGGCGTGCTGGGTCTGACCATTTTCGCAGGCGGGATCACCGGTTGCGGCGGAAGCACGAGCTCCGGCACGGGCGGGACGAACAGAGATGGAGGGCCCGGCGCAGGCGGCTCCGGAGCCGTCTCATCCGAGGCGGGGGGCACGAGCGCGGGTTCGGGTGGCTTCGCGACCGGGGCGGGTGGAATCGCAAATGGTCCGGACGGCGGCCGCGATCGCGGCGCCTGCGCGGCGGACACGGATTGCTCCATCGCGCTTGGCGGTGCCGTGTGCAACACCGCGACAGGACGATGCGTCGCGTGCCTGACGACGGACGATTGCCAGAAGGGGGAGGCCTGCACCGCGGACCACACGTGCGTCCCGATCTGCACGGGTAACGCGCAATGCGCGCTCAGGACGCCCATCTGCGGTCCTCAGAACGTCTGTGTCGAGTGCACGGCGGACGGCGACTGCACTCGTGCCGCTGGGCGAACGAAGTGCGACACGGCCACGGACGCTTGCGTCGAATGCACGTCCAAGGCTGATTGCGCGAACGTCCAGGGCCGGCCGGAGTGCCTGACCACGACGGACACGTGCGTGGAGTGCGCGACGAACGACGAATGTGCGAACGTCCAGGGCCGACCCGTGTGCCTGGCGACTGCGGGAACCTGTGTCGAGTGCGGCGCGGACGCGGATTGCAAGGCCGCGGCGCGCCCGCTTTGCGCCGTCGCGGTCGGCACCTGCGTCGAGTGCAAGTCGGACACGGACTGCCCTGCAGCCACACCGACGTGCCGACTCGGAGCGTGTGTCGCGGCGCGCACACCGACGCCCTAGCGGCCCCGGGGACGTGCGTAACGTTGTTTACGAAACCCGGCTCGGAGTGCGATCATCCGGAGATGCCCCGGCGCGCCGTTTGGTTTGCGACGCTTCTGGCGTGCGCGTGCACCAGTCCGTCGAACGAGGGCGGGACTGGCTTGGGCCTCGCGGCGGGCGAAGATGCGGGGCCGTCACCGTTCGAAGCGGGCGCACCGACGGGCAGCTGTGACGCCGTCGAGCAGCAGCAGAGCATCGAGGGGTGGAACCATGTCGCCGTCTGTTCGGCGGTGACGTACGGAACCAGGCCGCCCTCTTCGGGCGATCACTATCCGGTCTGGGCTGCCTTTCAGGCGTACGATACGCCGGTCCCCGAGGGGTTCTGGGTCCACGACCTCGAGCACGGCGCGATCGTCATTTCCTACAACTGCCGGGAGGGGTGCGCGGCAGACGTCGCCGCCGCGACGAGCTTGTTCGACACACTCCCTGACGATCCCACGTGCGACATGACGGGCGACGGCGTCCGCCATCGCGACATCGTGACGCCGGATCCGAAGCTCGACGTCCCGATCGCGGCGAGCGCGTGGGGCTGGACGCTGCGCGCACGATGCTACGACCCCGTCGCTTTCAAGGCGTTCGCGGAGAAGCACTACGGACAGGGTCGCGAAGATCTGTGCGACCAGGGCGTGGACATCTCGGCAGAACCGGCCGGCTGCGGAGACTGAGAGAAATGGGGCCCCCTGCCCCATCGGCTCGCGTCGGGCCAGCTCTGGCCGCGAGCCGATGGGCTGGAGCAGCGTCGGTTCAGCGCTCCTCCTCCTCCATGTGCGCGCGGATGTGATCCGCGAACTTCGGGCGCTGCTCCGGCGTGAGAATGCCGAGGATGGTCTCAGCCATGTGAATACGGCCGGTGGCCATCTCCTTGGCCATTGCGCCGGCTTTGTCGCCAACGCCCGCCTTCTTCGCGTCGAACTTGTCCGATTCGAACGCCGTGCCCAGCGCCTTGAGGTGCGCCTTCATGGCTTCCATGCGCGCCTTCATCTTGGAGTGCTCGGCCTTCATCTCTTCCTTCATCTTGGCGTGCAGCTTGGTCCGCTGATCCGGGGTAAGCCCGAGCGCATCGGCGAGCTTTTCATGCTCCGCGTTCTCGCGGTCTTCGTCCGAGGGGGCTCCTGCAGCCGGCGCAGGGGCGGCAGCCGGTGCCGCGGCCGACGCTGCGGGTGCTCCGGCCGCGCCAGGACCGTGCGCGCCGTGCTCGTGCTCGTGTTGTTCATGCATCTCTTCGGCGTGTGCCTGAAGCGAGTCGATCAACTGCTTGCGCTGACCGGCATCGAGGGTCGTGTGGAGGCGCGTCATGGCATCCTGCATGGCCGGTACGGCCCCCTCGGCTGCGGTCGACAGGGCCTTCACGTCGGTGTCGGTCTTCTTCTTATCGATCTTTCCGGCAGCAACGCCATCGGCGATGTCGCCCACCAGGGTATGGCGGGCGTCCTTCGGCGCATCGGCAGCCTTGTCCATGTCCGCGAGGATGCCGTCGACCGCTGCCTTCTGCTCCGGGCGCAGCGTGACGTCAGCAAGGCTCTTCGCGAACATCCGCGCCATGCCGTGATGCTCGGGCGGCGGCGCAGGCGGCGGCGCCTCGACGGACGGCGCTGCCTCCGCGGTCGGTGCGGCAGTCGCGGATGCGGGCGGAGCGGGCGGAGGAGGGGTGACTGTTGCCGACGCGCTCGGTGCAGGCGGCGCGGCGGGCTCGGTCTGGCTTCCGCCGCAACCGACGACGAGGGCGAGGACCAATCCGATGGCGGTTCGTTGACTGATTTGAAGGTGCATATTTTGGGGTCTCCCCGGGTTGAACGAAAATGGCGAGTGCGGGCGGGAGACTAGTGCGCTTTTCGCGGCTCAGGAACACGTGGAATCGTCGGAGCACATAACAAATTGCAAAAGACCGTGGCCCGGGCCCTGGTCAGACCCATTCCGGCGACCAACCGTGACCTTCTGCCGACGAACCGTGGCCGGGAGGCCTCCGACCGGGCGCGGCGACGGCCCCCGATGACCCGGTGGTTCGCGGGTTCCTTGTCCACGGCGCAGGATTCGTGGCAACGGCCAGGGGGTAGCGGCGAAGGACCGCCAGGAACGAGCCATGAATCATCTACGAAAAGTTACGGGCTTCCGTCTCTGGGTTGGGGTCCTCCTGGCGCCCGTTGCGGCGGGCTGTGTCGCCAATCCGCTGGATGAAGGCAGTGCCGACGACAGCACGACCCAGACGACGACGAGCGGCACGACCGGCACTCCCGCGACCACGACCCCCACGGGTGTCGACTGCGGACAGGATCCGACCTCCGGCGTCACCCTGTGCGTCGGCTCGAGCGTCTGCCCGAGCGACGAGATCAACCCCGACGACTACCCCGGCTGCGGCTTCCGGACCATCTCCCCGAGCTTCGATCTCGAGTGTCTCTGCGACGGCAACGAACTGTGCCCGATCGGCATCGCGGCAACGTGCGGTGACATCGCGACGCTGCTCAACGGTCGAACCGTCGCGGACATCTGCAATCAGATCGGCTCCGGGACGTGTCTCGAAGTGGGCAGCCCGACGACCGCCACCACCGGGACTGGCGGGCAACCGGGGGCGTCGTCCACTTGCGACACGGATTGCGCGTCGGACTGCGCGAACGCCCCGACGTGTCTGACGGCCTGCGGCTGCTGACGCCGTGACGGCGCTCGGGCTACGCTCGGGCGGGCATGAAAACTACCGAGCGCGACGAAGCGTCGCTGGAGCGATTGTTCGCGCGCTTGCTGGTGCTGTCCCTGGCTCTCCCGCTGGAGACCGCTGCATGCTCGTCGCCCCCATCGCACGCGGTCGACGCGGGCGTCGTGGACAAGGCACCGAGCGACCCGTGCGCGCCGAAGTTCCTGCGCGCCGTTCCGTACTCCGATGCCGGCGACTGCCGGGCGTTCGAGCGGCTCTCGTGCGGCCCCCCCTCGTTCATCGAGCCCATCGACGGCGGTTGCCGTTTCCAGACCATCGACTGCCAGACCCTATGCCCCGGCTACGGGGCGGCCGAATGTCATGCCGAAGACGCCTCCTGTCCGAAGGGGCGACTCTCCTCGAACGGCTTCACCGTCGTCTGCGACTACTGCGGCGCGATCGGCCGCCGACCGCGCGGGCTGCTACCGAGCGCGGCACCTGCCGGGGAACGCGCTCTCGGCGTCTTCTTTGCCGCAGCATCGCGTCTCGAGGCCGCCTCGGTACGTGCCTTCTCCGAGCTCGCGACCATGCTCTCCAACCTCCGCGCCCCGGTGGAGTTCCTCCACGCCGCGCGGGCTGCAGCCGAGGACGAGGTCCGCCACGCCCGGCTCACCGCCGGGCTCGCCCGTCGATTCGGCGCCCGCCCAGGACGTCCGCGGGTTCGGCGGGCACGCGCGCGCGACTCCCTCCACGACGTGGCCATCGAGAACGCCGTCGAGGGATGCGTCCGCGAAACATACGGAGCCGTCTTCGCGTCGTGGCAAGCCGCTCACGCCGCCGACGGCGAAATCGCGGCGGCAATGCGATCGATTGCCCGAGACGAAACACGCCACGCGGCGCTCGCCTGGGCCATCGCGAGGTGGGCAGCGCCTCGACTCTCCGCGGCCGAGCGCCGTCACGTCGAAGGCGCCGTGAGAGAAGCCGCCGCCGCCCTCGACGACGAAATCGCGGAGCCCCCCGACGAGCTCGTCACCGTCGCGGGCTTGCCGGACGCCGCGACGCAGACACGGCTGATCGCCGGGCTCGCGCGCGACCTGTGGGCTTGACGCCAACCTTCGTCGTTCCTGACCGCCACCGGCACCACGGCCAACCTGGGCCGTACTACGATGGCTCGCAAATGAATCCCGAGCTGCGTCTTTATACATTCTCGATTTCCCATTTCAGCGAGAAGATCCGGTGGGCCCTTGACGCCGCAGAGATCCCGTATCGCGAGATCCGCTGGACGCCGGTGTTCCACGCGCCCCTCGCGCGGCGAAAGAGCCGGAAGAGGACGACAGTGCCGATCATCGAGACGGACACGGAGGTGATCCAGGACAGCACCGCGATTCTCCACTGGCTCTCGCGAACGCGCGCGCCGTTCCCGCTCTTACCGGAAGATCCGGAGCCGCGTCGCGAAGTGCTCGAGATCGAGAAGCGCTTCGACGAGGTCGGCAAACACGTGATTCGCTACGCTTACGGGACCGCGCTCGAGCATCCGGATGCGGTACAGAGGATGTGGCTCCTCGACGCGAAGCCCCTCGAGCGCGTGTTTCTGCCGCTTCTGTTTCCCGTCATCAAGCCGCTCTTCCGGAAGCGGTTTCGGATCACGCCGGATGCCGTGGCGCTCTCGCGACAGGTCATCGACGATGGCATCGCGTGGCTCGATGGCCGCGTCGCGGACGGCCGTCGCTTCCTCATCGGCGAACGGCTAACCGCCGCGGATCTCACTGCGGCCGCATTGCTCGCGCCCCTCGCCTGCCCGTCGGAACATCCGGTGTATGGGCAGACCGAATATCGCGAGGTGATCGCACCTGCCGTGAGCGCGTGGTCGGCGCGACCCGCATTCGAGTGGGTCCGAATGCTGTACGCGAAAGAGCGCGGCGGGGGCCGGGGGCGCACCGCTGACCGGGCACCAGGGGCTCACCGTATCGCGAACGGCGTCTCGTGAAATGCGGGTTCGAGCGGCGGATGCGGCAGCGGAGGTGGCAGGAAGTACGACCCGTATTCGGGCCCGGGCGGGGGCCGCTGGTACAGCAACTCGTCCGGCTTCGCATAGGGCTTCTCGCGATAGATCGCGAGCCGTTCCTCGTACAGATCGACCGGTTCCTGGCGGTAATAAAACCAGACCGACCCGGACCGAAAGTACCAGCGATTGTCGATCAGGAAAACCTCCCTGCCGTCGTGACGTGTTTGCGGATACGTGACGGCGTCGGACGGGACGCTCGCTGCGACGGCCCACGGTTCGGCGCCGGTCGTGGCACACCCGGCCACCACCAGAGCGACCGCCAAGACGATCGGTAAGGTCGCGGTCTGCGTAAATTGCCGTGCGTCCATGCATCCGGGAAGAGCAAGCCCGGTGCCACGCGCTGCCGCGCGGTTCTCCGCGCTGGAACGCAAAAAGACACGAACGATTCTCGCGTGCATCGAGTGGATGTCCGGACGGTGGTCGCGAGCTTCCCGTAGCAAGTTGTCCCGAGCACGCGGATGGACGCGGCCCGAGCCGCCCCATGCAATGGCGGCCCGGGCTCCGGGTCGGGAGGCTCGCGGGCGCCGTGACCTCACTCTGCACGCGCGACCGCGAGCAAACCCCGTGTCCTCGTGATGCCGTCCCACATGTAGAGAATCAGCGCGGCCCAGATACACCCGAAGCCCACGGCGCGCGCCGCCGTGAAGGATTCGTGAAAGAGAAAGATCCCGAAGAGAAGCTGGAGCGTCGGACCGATGTACTGGACGACACCGACGGTCGAGTATCGAACCCGGCGCGCGCCGAACGTGAAGAGTCCGAGCGGGATCGCGGTGAGCGGGCCGGCGAAGAGGAGCAACGCACGCAGGCCGGTGCTCCCCGCGCCGAAGCTGCCGTGACCGGTGGCCTCCTCGAAGAGGAGATAGGCCGCCCCGAAGGGCGCGATGAGCAGGGTCTCGACGGCCAGCCCGACGAGAGCATCGACGGCGACCGTCTTGCGGATCACGCCGTACGCGCCGAACGCGAATGCGAGCGCTAGCGCGATGAAGGGCGGATGCCCCCCGAGCCACGTGATGTGTGCGACGCCCGCGCCGGCAATCGCGACGGCAAGCCACTGAACGCGGTTCAACCGCTCGCGCAAGACGGCAACGCCGAGCAGCACGTTGACGAGCGGGTTGATGAAGTACCCGAGGCTCGCGTCGACGACGTGACCGTTGCCGACGGCCCAGACGTAGACGAACCAGTTGATGGAGAGGCAGGTCGCGGACAGGACGAGCCGCTTGAGCGTCGAGGGACGGAAGAGCGCCTCGCGTACGCTCCCGAGGTGCCCACGAACGGCGAGCCACGCGAAGACGGAGGCGAGACACCACACCACCCGATGCGCCATGATCTGGACGGGCGGCACGGAGGCGATCGTATAGAGGTAGAGTGGCAGCACGCCCCAGACGAGGAACGCGCATATCAACGCGGCGAGCCCGCGTGCACGTTCAGTGGCCGCAGTCTCGATGGACACCACCGCGGGAGCGCGCTCTTGGGACAAGGCGCCGTTGATATTCGACTCCCGCGACGCTGACTACTCACGTTCGACACTCTCCTCCGCGGCTTCCATCCTTCGACCTCTCCCTGTGTTCTCTCCCTGTCTCGCCGCCACGAGGCGCACAGCAGCGCCGTGAAGAGCGCCCAGACTCCACCATTCCCGTTCAGATCGCCGGCCGTGGTGGCACATCCCCCGCGACGTTCCGAGTGCACCGTGCCGCGGGCGGCGGCGTCTCCGGTGGGAATCTTCGGTTCGAGGAGGGCCGCGTCGCGGGCCGCGTCTGGCTCGGCGACGCGAACGGCGGCTGCATCGAGAAAAGCAACGTCGGAGGCGTCGGCAGCAGCGCGGCGCGAACGTTGGGTCTCGCCGCGCCTGGCGTGCCCGAGCGCCGTGCCGGCGTCACGAAGGCCCGCAAACGCCCGCAGCTCTTCGACCGAGCCGTTGAACACATCGACGTCCACGTCGCCCGTGACGCCACCGATGTCGTCGCGATATCCGGTTTGCCAGAAGAGCCACGCGCCGAACCCCGACGGCAGCGTCGGACACGCGACCCCGTAATCCGCGACCCAGAGCGGACAATCCGCGAGCTCCAGAGTACCGAAGTACTCGTCCCAGAAGTTCGGCGCGGTGTAGACGAGCGGCGGCTTCCCCGTTCCGGCCGCGACACGGGCGATCCAGTCTTTTACCGCGGAGGGTGCGGCATCCGGCAGAGCGCCGCCGAGCGCTTCCACGTCGAGCGCGACGGGGAGGTCGCCCGGACCGAGCTCGCCGACGCGCTCGACGACCAGGTCGGCCTGGGCAACGGCATCTTCGCCTGGTTCGAAATATTGATACGCGCCGCGCAGGAGGCCGGCATCCCGCGCGCCCGCCCAGTTGAGCTCGAATTGCGAGTCAGGGTGGGAGAGTCCATCGCTGATCCGCACAAACCCAAAATCAATCCCGGAGCTCTCGACCTTCGTCCAGTCGATGGCGCCCTGATAATAGGAGACGTCGACCCCTTCGACGGAGCTCGGGCGAGTGCAAACGGCGTCCTCCCGAATGGCGCCGATGGTGGCGGAACTCGACGGCGCGCAGCCCTCGAGCAAGAGCAGGAAAAGCAAACACCGCACGAGGCGCTGTTCGGCTCCGGCGCGCCATCGGTTGCGCGAAGGATTCGCCTGCGGCTATGGGTGACAGTCCGCGAAATGCGCTCGCGGCCCGACCAAGGAACCCCGATGAAACACGGCACCCTCTTCCGAATCTTCCAGACGATCGACGTGCATCTCTTCCAGATCGGCGATCAATCGATCACGCTCGGGACGGTCCTGGTGATCGCGCTCGTGGTCGTGTGTTCGTACGGATTCTCGCTGCTCGTTCAGCGGGGGGTCGCGCGTGCCATCGGGCGGAAGGGCGGACAATCGGTTCCGGTGGTCTCCCGGCTGCTGCACTACGCCATCATCGGTAGTGGGCTCTCGATCGCGCTCGAGACGGCGGGGATCCACCTGAGCGCGCTCTTCGCGGCCGGCGCGGTCTTCGCGGTCGGCATCGGGTTCGCGATGCAGAACATCGCGCAGAATTTCGTCTCGGGGGTCATCTTGCTCGTCGAGCAGTCGATCCGTCCCGGCGACATCCTCGAGGTGGAGGACAAGCAGGTGCGAGTGGTGGAAATGGGGATCCGCGCGACCCGGGTCCGCTCGCGCCATGACGAGGTATTGATCGTGCCGAATTCGACGCTGGTGCAATCCACCGTGCGGAGCTTCACCCTGCTCGATACCCTGTGCCGCGTTCCCGTGAGCGTGGGCGTGGCCTACACCAGCGACATGCGCGTCGTTCGCGCGACACTGGAAGACGTCGCCCGTTCCATCGAGTCGCGCTACGAGGCGAACGAGCCGGTGATCATGCTGACGGACTTCAGCGCTTCCACCGTGGACTGGGAGGTTTCGATCTGGATCGAGGACCCCTGGCGGCTCCGGATGACCGCGTCGTTGCTTCGTGAAGCGATCTGGAATGCGTTCGCGGAGAAAGGAATTCAGATGGCGTTCCCTCAGATGGACGTCCATCTCGACGATCCGGTGGTTGCGGCTTTGCGAGAAATCGGGCCGCGCGCGGCATGAGCCGAAGTTCGTGATACGTTTGACGATCGAATGCGCTCGCATCGCTTCGCGCTCCTGTCCGCGGTCCTCTTCTATGGATGCGGGCGCGTCGGTTACGACCTGACGCCCGGCGGGGCGAGTCGGGGTGGCGCACCTGGCGGCGTCGTCCCCGCGACGAACGACTCGGGCGCAGGGGGCGCCGCGACGGGCGCCGGCGACGGTGGAATCGGCGGCGCATCGAACACCGGCGGCGCATCGAACACCGGCGGCGCATCGAACACCGGCGGCGCATCGAACACCGGCGGCACATCGAACACCGGCGGCGCATCGAACACCGGCGGCACATCGAACACCGGCGGCGCATCGAACACCGACGGCACATCGAACACCGGCGGCGCATCGAACACCGGCGGCGCATCGACCGATGGCGGAGTGACGTCGCTCGAACGCGACACGAAAGGCACCGACGGAAGCCTCGCATCCCGAGGCGAAGCGGGCGCCGGGACGGACGCGGGCGAGCGGTGCGGCCTCTCCACCGGCGGCGTCGCGGACAACTGTCTCGATCTCCCGTCGCTCCTGAACGCACCGGTCATCGACGGAATACTCGACTGCGGATTGTCACTGTCCGAGCTGGTGCCCGATGGCTGGAACGGACCGCTCACGGACGCCGGCGTCGCACCGATCGACACGAACGCACGCTACGTCGTCGGGTGGCGCCCCGACGGAATCTACTTTTTCATCGACGTCACCGACCCGGACGTCATGCAGGCCAACGCCACGGATCATGCCTGGATGGGCGACGGCGTGGAACTCTACGTGGACTCGGACGGGACGTACACCGCGTCACCGAGCTACGATGTCCCCGGAACCGACCAGTTCGTCGTCGCCGCGCCTCAGCCGACCGACGCGGCTCCCCGGGCGGAAATATGGGTGATGCAGGCGCTGCAAGGCCCATGGCAAACGAACTCGCTCGTCTCGAAACTTCACACCGGCGGCTACACCATCGAGGCCTTCGTCACGGCAGCGGATCTCGGACTCCCCAGTCTGTCGCTCGTTCCCGGCGCGCACGTCGGCTTCGATCTCGCGGTGAACGTATCCTTTCCGGACGCGGCCACGACCGGCGGCGGAGGGCATCGGCTCGGCCAGTACTTCTTGAGGGTCGGCCCTGGTCCCGTGTTTCCATTCTCCGACGTGACCGCCTTCTGCAACCCGACCCTGGATCAATAGTCCCGCATCGACGAGGACGTCCCCGAGGGAGCGAGGGTCGCGGGAGCCGCACCGGAATGAGTGAACAGGCAATTCACGGCCCCGCCGTTTCCGGGGGAAGCGGCACACGGCTTGCTTGGCCGGGGCCATGGATTCCCGTGCGCAATTGGAGACGCATGGCTTTCAAGGCTCCGCAAAAGCGACCTTCAAGCCGCGCGACGTCGAGGAACCCGTGGATTTCTGGATCAATCGACGGCTCGCAGGCGTACTCGTCGCGGTATTCGCGCCGCTTCCGATCACGCCAAATCAAGTGACACTGCTCTCGGGCGTGGCCGGACTCGCAGCGGGGCTCGTGATCGGGACCTCCCCGCTGTCGCACTCCTGGCACGTGCCGATCGGTGGAGCGCTACTGTATCTGTCGGTGCTCCTCGACTGCGCGGATGGGCAACTCGCGCGCCTGCGCGGGGAAACGTCGATGGTCGGCCGCATGCTCGACGGCTGCATCGACGTCGTTCCCACGGCGGCGGCGTTCGTGGGGTTCGCGGCCTATCTGTATCGCTCGGGATATCCGTTCTGGCCGCTCATCGCCGTCGGATTCGCGGCGGGTTACAGCATGAAATGGCACGTGCATGCGTACGACCATGCGAAGAACCTGTATCTCCGGAACAGCCTTCCGTCGTCCGCCCACGCGAACCCTCTCCCCTCAATCGAGGAGATCCTGAGCGAGCGCGATCGGCTCGCACGCCAGGGGGACTGGGTCGGCGCGTTGATTTTGCGTGGCTTCGCCGGATTTACGCAATCCCAGCGTCGCGGTTGGCAGGAGCGTCGCATCGGGCTCGGCGTGGAAGGGACGCGAACGCCGGCCGAACGCGCCGTATACCGAGCCGAATTCGGTCGCACGATGCGCCTTTGGACGTGGAACGGCCTCGGCACGCACCTCTGCCTCTTGCTCGCGGCCGCGTGTCTGACGCCGGTCTACGCCGCCGCAGCGCTCGTCGCGTGGGGGTTCATCTTGCTGCCGATGAATGTCGCGACGTGGGCCCTGATGCGGAACGAACGGCAGATCGAGCGAACCGTGCAGGCAATACTTAGGAAAGGGGGACCTTGGCAGCCTTGGCCCTCTCCGCTTGCCTCGCAACCGCTGCCCCCGCCGCCTTCGGCAGCCTCGCTCCGCTCGCGCAGTTCCGCACCTCTCTGATCCTTCGGGGACGACGCGCGCGTCGATGACGGGTTCGCCCCCTAAGGTCCGGCTACCGGCATCGCTGACGACCACAGTGGTACGGGAAATTAGCGCCTCAGTCGGATCTTCGAAGAGCGCCGCTGGCACCCTGCCCCAGATCGAAGAACTACTCAAAAAGTTCCGTCCGCTTTGCATAGGCATTCCCACTACTGGATGGACATGTCCCGGGGGTGCAACCCGCGGCCGACCCCGGCGCGAGAAAGATCCTGGAAATGCTAGAAAATTCGCTTCGCACGGGCGCGTTCCTACTCCTGGTTGGCGGCTCCCTCGGCCTGGTCGGCTGTGGCAGCACTGCGAATACCGACCAAAGCGGGAGCGATGTGGGAACGACGGATGCGGGTTCCGATATCGCAGCAGGGCATGCGGATCCCTGCAAGACCCCGATTCACACCCAATACCTCGACGACAACCTCTGCATCGATCCACCACCTCCGGACGTTGGGTTCCAGCTCCACTTCGGACCCACGGATTACACCGACCCGGCAAACGTGGCGCCCTTCGTCCTGGCGCCCAGCGGCGAGGAGGTCATCTGCGAGAACTTCACGACGCCGAACACGACGGACCAGTGGTACTTCGAGTATCACGCGCGGCTTCGCTCGGGCACGCACCACATGATTACGTACACGAGCCAGAACGCGCCGGCGAGCACGCCGCCGGACGGCACGCTCGGCGCCTGCAATCTCGACCCGAGCTTCGCCTTCACCCTGGGCTCTCAGGCAGCACTCGGTCCGGCGGGCGGCACGCTCGACGTCCCGCTGCCGGGTCGGGCGATCGCGCCGGAAGACCAGGGCCTTGCGTCCAAGATGAAGGCCAACACGAAGGCCGTCGTCGAGATGCACTACATCAACACGTCCGAAGACCCCATGCTGCGCGAAGCCTGGATCAACGTCATCTACACGCCGGCCTCGGCCGTGAAGGCCGTCGAAGATCCGATCTACTTCATCGGCGGTCTCGCGATGAACGTCCCGCCGCACACGCAGCAAGCCATCAAGGTGTCAGGGTGCGGGCTCAGCGACGCCCAGCCCGACAAGATCCGCCTCCTGGGCATGACCGGCCATACGCATGCTTCGTCGACGAAGTTCTTCGCTTACATCGACCGCGCGGGCGGCGGCGACGCGGGCGCGGGCGGCGACGCGGGCGCCGGCAGTCAGCAGCTCATCTATCAGACCTACACCTGGTCCGACCCGATCAACGCGCAGTTCGATACTACCCACACGAATCCCGCCGTCGGCAGCCCCACGAGGGACGGCGCGTTCACGGGCGATCTCTACATGAACCGGGGCGACACCCTCGGATGGGAGTGCGACATCGACAACCAGCTCGATACGTCGCTGAGGTTCGCGAATCAGGCATACACCGGGGAAATGTGCAACGTCTTCGGCTTCGTGACCCCGGGTCTCGGCACGCCGTGGACCTGCTTCAAGCCCTGAAGCCAGTCCTGCCGTCGTGGTTCCGGGCCGCGACGGCCGTTGCGTGTCGGTTCGGGTAACTCGTGCGCGTAGGGTACGCTGTGCCCGATGACGGACGAGCTCAACGAGCTCAACGACCCCCTGCACGCCCTCGGGTTGGTCCTCGACGAGCTGCCCTCCGTCGGCGGCGATCTCCGGCAAGTGCCGGATACCGTTCTCGCGGGTGGCCCGCTAGCCTGCGCGGCCATGGCTTCGAACCTTCGTTTCTGCGTCCTCGGGGGCCTGGCCGTCTTGCTCGGCGCCTGTAGCAGCAAGCAAACCGGAGATCCTTGCACTCCGGGCGATCAAGACGGCATCAACGAGCAGCCGCAGACGGTGTTCGCAACCGTCAGTGACGCGGCGTTCGCCGAAGGCGGCGTGGACAGCGGGTCGACGGAACGAAACTTCACGACGCAGAACTCGAGTACCGTCACGTTCAGACTCACGAACGTCGGCACGAAGCCGCACGACTTCGCGATCGGGTGCAGGCCCACGGGGCTCCCCGATGGGTGCCCGCAGACGTCCTGCTTCCCCGCTGATGCGAACTTTGCTCCGCTCGCGCCGGGAGAAACCGAGACTCACACGTTCATGACTCCGGCGGTCGAGGGAGCGTACGAAATACGGTCCGACGTCCAGGGCGACTCGCAGAAGGACGCGGACGGCGGGTTCTCCGGGTTGACCGCGGAATTCGTCCTGGAGTGATGTGGCGTTGCTCTCGCGCTGGGCTTCGACGCTCGGGTTCGCCTCGCTTTTCATCTGCGCCGTGGCACGGGCGGACCTCGTCGGCGCGGAACCGACGGCTCCCATCCTCGTGCCTTTCCCGGCGGGGGCGCCGCCGGTCGAGACGCAGAATCGTGCTGCAGCTCGTCGTGGACGCGGCCGGGCACGTGGAGTCTGCGGTAGTGACGTCGCGAGCGCCTGCGGACGCGCCGGCGGCGTTCGGCGACGCGGCGGTCGCGGCGGCGAAGGCCGCGTCGTTCCGACCGTCGATGCGCGACGGGCACGCGCTTCGTTCCCGCGTCGAATACGTGGTCGTGTTTCATCCGCCGGCGAACGCCGCTCCTTCCCCTGCGCCGGCCGCGCCCATGGCACTCGGTGCTCCTCCGGCGCACCCGCCCCCCAAAATCTCCAGATCGACCGAGGACGGAGCCCTGTCGACGACGGAGCAAGACGAGGACTACCGCGAAGTCGTGCAGGTGCATGGAGTGGGGTGGTCCTCGCCGCGCGGGCTCGGGGACATGCGGATCAAGAGAGAGCTGCTGAACGCTTCGCCGCGGCAACAGACGAGCGAGATGCTGTCCGCGGCGCCCGGGTTTTTCGTCGATCACGAGGACGGCGAGGGGCTCGGCAACGACGTGTACCTGCGCGGGTTCGATCTCGACCACGGGTCGGGCATCGAGATGCGCGTCGGGAACGTGCCGATCAACAACCCGGTGCACGTGCAGGGGCAAGGATACGCCGACGCGAACTTCATCATCCCCGAGGTCGTGCGCAGCATTCGCGTGCTGGAAGGGCCGTACGACCCGCGCCAGGGTGACGCCGCGATCGTCGGCAGCGCGTATTTCGACCTCGGCGTGCCGAACCGCGGGAGTCTCGTGAAACTGTCGTACGGCTCGTTCGATCAGATGCGCGTCGTCGGCGTGACGGCGCCCGAAGGCGCGGACGAAGAGACGTTCGCGGCGTTCGCGCTCCGGAAGACGGACGGATTCGGCGAGAACCGCGCGTCGCAATCCGGAACGGTGAACGCACAGTACGGCTTCGACCTCGGTGCGCACGACCATCTGCGATTGCTCGGGACGGCGTACGGCGTACGAGCAGCGTTGCCCGGCGTGGTGCGACAGGACGACCTCGATGCCGGGCGCATCGGGCTCTACGACAGCTACCCGAACTACGCCGAAAACCAGGGCGTTCAGACGTCGCGCGTGATCCTGGGCGCGGACTTCGACCACGTTCAGTCGACCGGCGCGCGCTTCGAGTTCGCGCCCTGGGCGATGTGGACGAATTTCCGTGGCCGCCAGAACCTGAGCGGCAACATCTACGGCTCCCTATTGAATCCGGAGCTCGCGGGCGGACAGGGCGATCTCTGGGAGAGCACGAACGTCGAGACCGCCATGGGCGTCACCTCTCGCTATCACACGGCGCCGGTGGCGCTCGGAACCTTCGGCGAGCTCGTCGCGGAACCCGGCGTGTACGTCCGCGCGGGTCACACGGATCAGACGAAGAGCTTGCTGAATCCCGAGACGCTCGTGGCGTGGGACCGGCGGCTCGATGCGGGCCTCGACACCCTGGACGCCGGCGCGTACGTCGATCTCGACTTTCGCTTCTGGAAGCGGCTCCGCGTCTCGGGCGGCGTTCGTGCCGATCTGCTTCACGTGGGCGTCGACGATCGTCTGGGCTACGACGTGCCACCGGCGGAGCGCGGGGACGCGATTCCGGGCTCGACTCGCGCGACGGAAGGCGTCGCCGTCAGCCCGCGCGCGACGATCGAATACGACGCGACGCACGAGCTTGCCGTCGTGACCTCGTACGGCGAAGGATTTCGTTCGCTCGACGCGACCGCGAGCGTCGCCACGGTTGCCGCGACGCAAGGCTCGGGGCCCAGCATCCAGGAAGGCGCGAAGCCGTATTCCAAGGTGCGCTCGTTCGAGGGAGGGCTCCGCGTGCAGACGCCGAACGAGCGCTACACGGCAACGGCTTCGGCGTTCGAGACGCTCGTCGAGAACGAGCTCGTGTTCGAAGCGACGTCCGGGGGATTCACGACCGAGGGCGCCAGCGTGCGCCGCGGCGTGGTCGGCTCGGTCGTGGCGAAACCGGCGGACTTCATTCTCGCGTCGGCCGCCCTCTCGGTCTCTTCGGCGACGTTCACGACGCTCGTACCGGGCGTGTCGCACTACGTGCCGAACGTGCCGCCGGTGCTCCTGCGCGTGGACGTGACGGCACACGGCGCGCTCGCGACGCTCCGCGATCGGCCGCTGACCGGTCGCGTGGGCGTCGGATACACGTTCCTCGCCGGGCGCCATCTGACGGACGCCATCGTCGGCCCATCGAACAACGTGCTCAACGCGAACGCCGCGCTCCGTTATGGAAGCGTCGAACTCGGCGTCGACGCGTACAACCTGCTGAACCTGCGCTACGCCGACGACGAAGAGTACTATGTATCCAACTTCAGCGTGAAACCGGGCACCGCCCTCGCATCGGCAGCGACGCACCTGTTCGCGGCCCCGCCGCTCACGGTGCTCGGCACGGCGGCGTTGTATTTTTGACGGGACTCACGTCGACACCTCGAGCCGTTTGCGGATCGCCAGCAGTTCCTCGCGGCGCGCGGGAGTCGTTCTGGGATACGCGAGCCCGATGTCTTCCAGGGTATCGAGGACGACTTGGGACACGATCAACCGGGCGTTTTCCTTGTCGTCGGCGGGGACGACGTACCAGGGCGCATGATGAGTGCTGGTAGCGCCGAGGCATTCCTCGTAGGCCGTCATGTACTGCTCCCAGAATTCCCTCTCCTGGATGTCCGCCACGCTGAACTTCCAGTTTTTTTCCGGCTTGTCGATGCGTTCGAGAAAGCGCCGCCGCTGCTCCTCCTTCGAGAGGTGCAGGTAGAATTTGACGATGCGCGTTCCGTTGGCATGGAGGTGCCTCTCCAGGTCCACGATGGATCGGTACCGGTCGCGCCAGACGGCTTTTTCCTCGAGCCTCGCGTCCGGGAGCCCTTCGTTCCGGAGGATCTCCGGATGGACGCGAACGATCAGCACCTCTTCGTAATAGGAGCGATTGAAGATGCCGATCCTCCCGCGTTCCGGGAGATCTCGCGTGGTGCGCCAGAGGAAGTCATGCTTGAGTTCGGTGGCACTCGGATGCTTGAAGCTGAACACCTGGCAGCCCTGCGGATTGACCCCGGACATCACGTGCCGGATCGCGCCGTCCTTCCCCGCGGCGTCCATCGCCTGGAAGATCAGCAGGATGGCGTGGCCGCTCGTGGCGTAGAGCAACTCCTGCTGCGAGCTCAGCCGTTCGATGTGCTCCTTCAGGAGGGTCTCGTATTCTTCCTTCGACCGGTACGCGGGAGCGACCTTCGTCGGCCATTTCTCCAGATCGACGGCGGCTCCCTCGGTCACGCGAAATTCTTTGGTCTTCACGGTGGTCTGCATCTCTGGGTCTCCTGCTCGCCTCGAGCCAGTCTGAAACGACGTGGCCTTCCCGGCCACCTCCGCGCGCGCGGCGTGGACGGGACCGCTCGGCGATCCGTCACTTCGTGGCGCGGAGTCGCCGAGCTCCCCTCACCAGGAGCGGAGATGCCGTCGGGTCGAGCACGCGATACGCGATCAACTTCACGCGGTCGCTCACGACGGCCCACGTAATGGCATAGCCCCAGACGAAGAACGCCCAGTTCCAGCCGAGCGGCGCCATGAACAACCCATAGACCGCAATCAGTGTGGCCAACGTTTGCGTCCCGAGCACCGCCATCCAGAGAATGGGTGCCGGGCGTGTGGACCAGAACGGGCCCCGCGTGCGCGCCAGGAAGATCGTCAGATGGCCCGCCACGGACAGCATCAAGTACATCAATGTCTGGATGCGCGGATGAGACAGATGAAAAACACGATCCCCCAGGTAGAATAGACCGAACGAAGCCAGCGGACCGACGACGCCCAGGACCGTGGCAATCCCCAGCACGAGGCGCATGTTCCAGGCCTCCGGTCTATTTTCGTAACGAACGTCGTCGTAGGCGATGGAGAGGATCGCGCCGTCGTTGAGGAGCGCGAGGATGACGATCATCACCGCGGTCAGCGGATAGAAATTGAACACCAGGATCGCGAGGGTCATGAACAGGAGCACGCGCAGTGTCTCGGCGATACGATAAATCGCGTAGCTGTTCATTCGCCGGAAGATCTTCCGGCTTTCCTCGATCGCATGGATGATGACCGAGAGGCCCGGGGAAAGGAGCACGATGGACGCCGCCGCCCGCGCGGCGTCCGTGGCGCCCGACACGGCGATCCCGCAGTCCGCCTTCTTCAGCGCGGGCGCGTCGTTCACGCCGTCACCGGTCATGCCGACGATGTGTCCGCGCTGCTGGAGCACGTCCACGATGTGGAACTTGTGTTCGGGGAACACCTGGGCGAAGCCGTCGGCCTTCTCGATGGACTCGGCGGAACGCGCCGACTCGTGATGCTTCGTGTCACCTAGACCGCTGGCGTCGAGAATGTTCGCGCCCATCCCGAGCTGCCGCGCCGTCTCGCGAGCGATCGCCACCTGGTCCCCCGTGACCATCTTCACCTCCACGCCCATCCGGCGAGCGCTCGCGATGGTGGCCCTCGCCTGTTCGCGCGGAGGATCGAACAGCGGCAACACCCCGATGAACTTCCACGGGCCTTCCTGCTGGCCGCGAGCCACACCGAGCGAGCGGAAGCCGCGGCGGGCAAACTCGTCGATGGCCTGCTCGACCATGGGCCTTACGTCAGCACCGTCGGCCGACATGTCGAGGATCACCTGGGGCGCCCCCTTCGTGACCTTGAATTTCTTCCCGTCCGGGCCATCGACGGAAGCCTCGGTCCGCTTTTGGACGGGATCGAAGGGCTGGAAGTGAAGAACCTCGTAGCTCTCCGTGTCCCGATCGCTCTTCAGTCCCCCGATGACGGCAAGGTCGATCGCGTCGTGGTCCTCCGCGCGCGAGGCCAGCGCCGCACAGAGGATGAGCTCCTCCGCGGCGACGCCGCCGACGCAGAACGGATCTCCGAGGGTCAGCTTGTTTTGCGTTAGCGTTCCGGTCTTGTCGGAGCACAGGATGTCCACCCCTGCGAGTTCCTCGATTGCGGCGAGCCGCGTGATGATCGCTTGCTCCTTCGCCAGCAGGCGCGCGCCGACGGCCATCGTCACCGACAGCACCGTGGGCATCGCGACGGGGATCGCCGCCACGAGCAGCACCAGCGCAAACTGGAAGGTGGTGAGGACGGGGTCGCTACGGAATAGGGCAACGACGATGATCACCGCGACCAGCGCGACCGCGAGAAGGATGAGGTAGTCCCCGATCTTCAGGACGGCTCGCTGAAAGTGGCTGACCGTCGTGGCCTCGTTCACGAGCTCCGCGGTCTTGCCGAAATAGGTCTGCGCACCGGTGGCGTACACCATCGCCTCGACCTCGCCGCGGCGCATGACCGAACCCGAGAACAGCGCTTCGCCCGCCTTCCGAGTCGCCGGCAGAGACTCGCCCGTGAGCGCCGACTCGTCCACCTGCACCGGATCGCCGCCGAGCAAGCGCACGTCGGCGGGCACGATGTCCCCGAGGCGCACGCGAATGACGTCGCCGGGCACGAGTTCGCGCGCCTCCAGGTTGCTCCAGCTCCCGTCGCGCTTGACGGTAGCCTGGAGCGCCAGCTTCGCCCGGAGCGCGGCGATGGCGTTGCCTGCCTGCCGCTCTTCCCAGAACCCGACCAGCGCGTTGGACACCAGCAAGACGAGAATGATCCACAGGTCCAGCCAGTGCCGGACTATCGCCGACAGAATCACCGCCCCTTCGATCATCCCCGGGATGGGACCCCAGAAGTAGCCGAGAGCCTGGAGCAGCACGCTCGTCTTGCGCTCCTGAAGTTCGTTCGGCCCGTATGCGGCGAGCCGCTTCCGAGCTTCGGCGAGCGTCAGCCCATCGGATGACGACCCGAGCCGCTGCTGAAGCCCCGGCATGGGTACGGATTTCAGAACGTCAGCGGGGTAAGCCTCGGACGAGGTTTCGCCGTGGGGACTCGTCCGCGGCGCGGAGCCGCGCTTCGCGCGGTGGGTGGTCTTCGCGACCGACTCCGACTTCGAAGCAGTGGACCGAGCTGAATCGGGTTCCATGTCGGTTCCTCCGTGTGCGGCAGGCAATGCGCTCCGTGCGTGCACCACCGGTCGCCCGTTTCGTCGAGGGCCTTCGGGCGTTTGGTAGACCGCGTAGCATGTCCCGTACCAAGGCCGGTTTTCGCCGCCTGGGCGAGCGCTCGGTCCATCTTCGATGTCCGGCGAACGGAGTCGTCACGCAAAGCTCACCCTGAGCTCACCTTTGCGACACGGACATGGCAAAGTGTGGCCGCCCCGCGAATGGACGAAAGCGCAGTGACTCTGGCCGAAGAACCCGCACCCAGCCGCGCGGTCATCGAAGCGTCGAAGGACGAGGCGAAGGCCAAGGACGAGGCCGGAACACCGTTCATCAACCGCGAGCTGAGCTGGCTGAGGTTCAATCGCCGCGTCCTCGCCGAGGCGCTGGACGACAGTCTCCCGATCATCGAGCGCGTTCGCTTTCTGTCGATCTTCAGCAGCAACCTCGACGAATTCTTCATGATCCGCGTGTCGGGGCTGCGTGCGCAGATGGCGACGATGGCGAACGAGCGGTCGTCCGATGGGCGAACGCCCGCGGAGCAACTCGCCGCGATTCGACGCGACCTTTCGCCGACACTCGATCGGGCGGCCGCGTGCTGGCAGGACGATCTGCTCAAGCGACTCGCGCAGGAAGGCATCCGCATCCTCCGATACGACGAGCTGAAGAAGAAACAGCGACATCTCCTCCGCCAGCACTTTCAGAAGCACATCTTCCCCACCCTGACGCCCCTCGCCTTCGACCCGGGACACCCGTTTCCGCACATCTCCAACCTGAGCATCAATCTCGCGGTCGTCGTGCGGGCGCCGAACCAGCTGGAGAAGTTCGCGAGGCTGCGTGCACCGGCGAGTCTCGCTCGGTTCGTCCGGATCCCCGACGAGGAGAAGGCCGAGAAATACGACGAGCTGGGGCTTCAGAACATCGTCGAACCGAACTTCGTGTGGCTCGAGGAGGTGATTGCCGCGAACCTCGATCTCTTGTTCCCGAAGATGGAGGTCGTCGCGTGCTATCCGTTCCGCGTCACGCGCGACGCCGACACGGAGATCGAAAGTGACGAGGCCGAGGACCTCCTGACGGCCATCTCGCACGTCGTGGAGCGGCGCTACTTCGGGCGCGCGGTCCGGCTCGAAATCGACAGTCAGATGCCGGAGCGCATCCGCGACATCCTCACGGTGAACCTCGAGCTCTTGCCGTATCAGGTGTACACGGCGCTGGGGCCAATCGGACTCGCCGATCTCGCGCAGCTGACGTCGATCGACCGCCCTCAGCTCAAGTATCCGCCATTCACGCCGGTGACGCGACGGTTCCCGGGCCCCGAGGGGATCTTCGGCGCGATCCGGAAGCGCGACATCATCCTCCATCACCCGTACGACTCGTTCGATACGGTGCTCGAGTTTCTCTCGACCGCCGCGAAGGATCCGGACGTCATCGCGATCAAACAGACGCTTTATCGCGTCGGTCCGGCGTCTCCCATCGTTTCTTATCTGAAGGAAGCGCGCGAGAACGAGAAGCAAGTCGCGACGCTGGTCGAGCTCAAGGCGCGATTCGACGAAGAGAACAACATCGTCTGGGCGCAGGAACTCGAACAGGCCGGCGTTCACGTCGTTTACGGCGTGGTCGGTCTCAAGACGCACGCGAAGATGGCGCTCGTCGTCCGGCGCGAGGGCAACCGGCTCCGTCTCTACGTGCACCTCGGCACCGGGAACTACAACGCGGTGACCGGCAAGCTCTACACGGACATCGGTCTGCTCACGTGTAACCCCGACATCGCCCGGGACGTGCTGGACCTCTTCAACGGGCTCACGGGCTACTCCGGCAAGACGGATTATCACGAGCTCATCGTCGCGCCCGGATCCATGCGGGATCACATGCTCGCGCGCATCGAGCGCGAGGTCGAAGCACACCGTACGCACGGGCAGGGACGGATCGCGTGGAAGCTGAACTCGCTGTCCGACGAGCCCATCGTCGAAGCGCTCTACCGTGCGTCGCAGGCCGGCGTGCGCGTCGATCTCGTGGTGCGAGGCATTTGCTGTTTGAGGCCTGGCGTAGCCGGGCTAAGCGAGAATATCCGCGTAACCTCCGTCGTGGGCCGGTTCCTCGAGCACGAACGCATCTACTACTTCGCGAACGGAGGGAAGGAGGAGCTCCTGATCGGCAGTGCCGACATGATGCGCCGGAACCTGGATCGCCGCGTCGAGGTCATCGTCCCGGTGAAAGATCCGGAGCTCCGCGCCGCGGTTCGTGACAGCATCCTCGAGGTGTCGCTCGGAGACAACGTCAAGTGCTGGGAGCTGTACCCGGACGGTTCCTACAAGCGCCGTGAGGTCGGCGATGCCGAGCCGCTGAACTCGCAGGAGCGTCTGATGGCCAAGGGAGGCACCTGGCGGGGTGAATGACGGAGCTCCTGGTCGTGCGTCACGGCATCGCGCTCGGCCGTGAAGACGCGGCCGCCGCGGAGCTCGACGATCGGGAGCGACCGCTCACGCGCCGCGGGCGCGAACGGACGACGCTCGTCGCGGAAGCGCTGGCGAAGCGGAAGCCGCGCCTCGACGCGATCTTCACGAGCCCGCTCCGCCGCGCGCGCGAGACGGCGGAGCTCCTGGCGGACGCCTGCGGGGGGCTGAACTGCGTCGAGACGACGTCGCTCCTGCCGGACGCGGACCCGCGGGAGCTCGCGGAATTTCTCTCGGAGAGGACCGTTCCGCGAACCATCGCGGTCGTGGGTCACGAGCCGCATCTCGGTTGCTTCGTCGGATGGAGTCTGACGGGGGAACGTCGCTCCGTGATCGAGCTAAGAAAGGCGGGCACGTGCCTGCTCCGTTTCGAGGGCGCGCCGCGCGCCGGCGAGGGACGGCTGATTTGGCTCTTGTCGCCGGCACTGATGCGCGGAAGATGCGGCTGATGGCGAGCGCGTCGAATCCGTCGTACCCGCGCGGGCAGACCCTGGCCGCGATCGATCTCGGATCGAACAGCTTCCACATGGTGGTCGCAAGGGTGATGGACGGACAGCTCGTCATCGTCGACCGGATGAAGGAAATGGTGCAGCTTCGTGCCGGGCTCGACGCCAGCCGGCGCCTCGACGCCGCGGCGGAGCAACGCGCGCTCGCGTGCCTGGAGCGGTTCGGACAGCGCGTGCGCTCCCTGCCGGAAGAGAGTGTGCGCGCCGTCGGAACGAACACGCTTAGGCTCGCGCGCAATGCCGACCCGTTTCTCGAGAAGGCGGAAAACGCACTCGGGCAGCCCATCGAAATCATCAGCGGCATCGAAGAAGCACGGCTCATCTACCTCGGAGTAGCGCACGGTTTCGGGCCCAGTGACGAGCGACGCCTCGTCGTCGACATCGGAGGGGGCAGCACGGAGCTCGTCGTCGGCGAGCGATTCTCGCCGCTCGATCTGGAGAGCCTGTACATGGGCTGCGTCGCCATGATGCAGCTCCATTTCCCGGATGGAAGACTCTCCGCAAGGCGATTCCGCCGTGCGGAAGTCGCGGCCCTTCAGGAACTGGAGCGTGTCGAGAAGCGGTTCCGGCGCATCGGCTGGAAGATGGCCATCGGGGCGTCCGGCACGATCCGCGCCGTCAGCGGCGTCATCCACGAAAGCACACCGGGCAAGCCGGGCATCACGCGAGAGGCGCTGAAGAAGCTCCGCGCCACCGTTCTCGCGGCCGAACACGTCGACCAGCTCTCGCTGCCTGGGTTGACTCCGTCACGCGCGGCGGTGTTCCCGGGCGGCCTCGCGATTCTCTCGGCCATCTTCGAGAGCTTGCAGATCGACGAGATGCAGGTGAGTCAGAGCGCGCTCCGCGAGGGGCTGCTGAACGACCTCGTCGGGCGCTTCTTCCATCGCGACGTGCGCACCATGACCGTGACCGCCCTGATGGATCGGTATCACGTCGATCGCGAGCAAGCCGAGCGAGTCGAGAAGACCCTGCTCAAGCTACTCCCGCAGGTGGAGACCGCCTGGGATCTCCCCTCCCCGCGGTCGCTCGAGCTCTGCTCGTGGGCGGCGCGCCTCCACGAGATCGGCCTCGATATCGCGCACAGCCACTATCACAAGCACGGCGCCTACGTGCTCGAGAACGCGGACATGCCGGGGTTCTCGCTCCAGGAACAGAGGCTCTTGTCGGCGCTGGTCCGCGCGCACCGTCGCAAGTTCCCGGTGAGCACCTTCAGGAGCCTTCCCGCCAAGGCGCGCGTCGTGGAACACCTCGCCGTCCTTCTCCGGCTCTCCGTGCTCCTGCACCGGAGCCGCGCCGACGTCCCGGACCTCTCGCTCCTACCCGGAAGGCGGAGGCTCGAGCTCAAGTTTCCCGCCGGCTGGCTCGAGGCGCAGCCGCTCACGCAGGCGGATCTCCAGGAAGAGGCGGAGTTCCTGCGCGAGGCGGATTTCGAGCTGCGCGTGCCGTCCGCGTCGGCGTAACGCATCGAGTAGACTCGGAGCGTGCGGTTCGACGAGCCGAAGTCGTCCGAGATCACGCCACCCTCGGCGTACGAGAATCGCCGCGAGTTCCTGCGCAAGGCCGGGCTCTTCGCGGCCACGAGCGCGGCCTGGGGCACAGGGCTCGTCGTGCTCTCCGGGCGCGGTGCAGCCGACCCTCCCGCGCCGCCCCCACCGAGAGCGGACGTCCCGAGCCTGCGGATCGTCGCGCGGAGACGCTACGCCGGGGACGAAGCGGAGACGCCGTTCGCCGACGTCACGACGTACAATAACTTTTACGAGCTCGGCGTCGACAAGTCCGCGCCCGCACGGAATTCCGGCTCGCTCCGGCCACGGCCCTGGACGGTTCGCGTCGACGGCGAGGTCGAAGAGCCGAGGACGCTCGACATCGACACGCTGATCGGGTGGTTCGGCCTCGAAGAGCGCGTCTATCGCATGCGCTGCGTGGAAGCGTGGTCGATGGTGATCCCCTGGGTCGGGTTTCCGCTCGCGGACCTCGTCGCGAAGCTCCGGCCGACGTCGCGCGCGAAGTACGTCGAGTTCACTACGCTCCTCGACCCCGAGCAGCTTCCCGGCGAGGACCGGGACGTACTCCCGTGGCCGTACGTCGAAGGACTCCGCGTCGACGAGGCGACGAATCCGCTCACCCTCATGGTCGTCGGACTCTACGGACGCGTGCTGCCGGGGCAGAACGGCGCGCCGCTGCGGCTGGTCGTCCCGTGGAAGTACGGCTTCAAGGGCGGCAAATCGATCGTCAGGATCCGGTTCACCGAGTCGCAGCCGGTGACGACGTGGAACCGCATCGCTCCCAACGAATACGGCTTTTACGCCAACGTGAACCCCATCGTGGATCACCCGCGCTGGAGCCAGGCCACCGAGCGCCGCATCGGGGAGCTCGCGCGCCGGAAGACGCTGCCGTTCAACGGGTACGCGAAATACGTCGCGCACCTCTACGCCGGCATGAACCTGTTCCAGAATTTCTGAGCATGCCGTCGAGGTCACCGCCCCTTTCGTGGCTCCAGCCGTCCGTCCTAGTGGGCTCGCTCGTTCCCTTCGCGGCGCTCGCGTATCGCGCGGCGGCGGGCCGCCTCGGCGCGAACCCCGTCGCGACCGCGCTCAATCAACTCGGCCTGCTCGCGCTGATCTTCCTCTGCGCGTGCCTCTCGTGTACCCCGCTCAAGACGCTCTTCGGCCTTGCTTTTCCGATGCGCCTGCGAAAGACGCTCGGTCTCCTCTGCTTCTTCACGGCACTCGCGCACGTCACGGTGTATGTGGCCGTCGATCAAGGCTTCGCGTTCGGCGTCATCGTCCGGGACGTCACCAAGCGCCCGTTCATCGCAGTCGGTTTCGCCGCGCTGACGCTCCTCGTCCCGCTCGCCCTCACCTCGACGAAGGGCTCCGTGAAGCGCCTCGGGTTCGCGCGCTGGAAGCTCCTGCACCGGCTCGTCTATGTGACGGCGGTGCTCGCGATCATTCACTTCGTGATGCGGGTGAAGGCGGACACTCGCGAGCCCTATCTGTACGCGGCGTTCCTCGGCGTGCTCTTCGCCGTCCGGGTCCATGACGGCGCGCGGCCCGGCAAGGCCCGCGCGAAGCGCAGGGCCGTGCCAGGTTGAGCGATTCGCGTCAGTTCGTGCCCGCGTCGGCGTTGCCCTTGGGCTTCGGCGGCGGCGGGGTACAGCGAAGGAACGGCTCGGTCTTGCCCGAGTCCGCCTTCGGCGCGGGACCGACGGGGAGCTGTGCACCGAGTGGCAACAGGCACTCGCCGTCCGTGAACGTGCCGCAGACGCCGTAGCCGCTGCAGCAGCCCCAGATCGGGCCGACCAGGCCGAGGTAACTCGGGCACTCCCCGTTGACCGACGGATCATCGGGCGGCCCCGTGACGGTCTGAACCGGCGGTCCCGCGTCCACGACAGGCGGCGGCGGCGGGAAGCAGAACCCGATCCCGAGCGAATCTAGACCGCACGCGCCGTTCGGCAAGCAGCACGCCTTGATGTCGCCGTCGCCCTTGCATTTCTTCAGATCGCAGGTCTTCGGCGGAGGCGCAAAACACACCCCGATGCCGAGCGTGTCGAAACCGCACCCCTGGCCGTTCGCCAAGCAGCAAGGCGCCGGGCCGCCGTCCGTCGATGGACAGCTCGAGAGGTCGCAGAGCGGCGTGGGCGGCGCGAAACAGAGCCCGATGCCGAGCGTGTCGACGCCGCACTTGTTGTTCAGCTGGCAGCACGCGGCCGGTCCCCCCTTGGTGGTCGGACACTTGTCCACGTCGCAGGGTGGCCCTGCGTCCACGTTCGTGGCCGGATTCGGGAAACAAAAGACGCCGTTGCCGTACGGGTCCGTGCCGCACTCGGCGGCCGGCGTGCAGCACTTGTAGCCGTTCTTGGGCGTCGGACAGTCCTTCTCGACGCACACGCGGTTCGGTGCCGAGTTCGGCGTGCAACCGAGCAGGAGCCCGGTGGGAATCCGTACCGCACGAGCCATCCGGCGCGCAACAGGCTGAACCGGTGGCGGGCGCCGGGCACAACGACGGGTTGCACACGCCGGCAGGCTGACCGCCGTCATATCGCTGAATGATGATGCTGCCGTCGTCGCAAGCCGAAAAACATCCGGCAACCGCCGACAAGGCCAGAGCAGATAGTAAGAAACGCTTCACGCTTGAATCTCCAGGTTCGAGAGCCGCACGCTCGAACGCGGAGAATATCGGGTTCGCGCGCCGCGCGCGAAATTCTCGTCTTTCACCCGGCCACGATAGATGCGAGCTCTACTTACATGTAGGCATCGGCAAGAGGGGGCTGCCCCGCGCAGCTCGAGTGCACAAGGGCCTCCAAAGACGCTCGGCCACACGGCCGCACCGTCGGGAGGCGTCACGGCGGCGCGCCGCACACCGAGCCGAGCTCAGTCCGGCGTGTTCGAGCAATAGCTCGGGAACCCCGACGGGATCCCGTTCGCATACGGCTCGGGCGACACCTTGTACGGATGCGCCGTGAAGAACTGGAGCGAGACAGGCGCCACGCCGGGGTCGACCTCGTGGCCACCCGGGTGGTGGCACATCATCGTGTAGTAACCCTGCGGCTGGTAATTCGAATAGTACGTGTGGCTGTTCTGGTTGAAGTCCAGGACCACGACGTCCGAGCCCGAGTCGCCGTACGTCAGGATCGAGGCCACCTTGTTGGACGGATCCTGATCCGTCGCGCCGAAAGGTTGACCGCCGGAATACGATATGACGCTCGCCATGTAGTTCGAGCGCGCCAGGGAGACGTACATCGTATGGAGCGCGCCGGCGCTCCACCCAAGCGCGTGAATGTGCCGGGTGTCGATGTTGGCTTGCTGGATAGCGCACGCGACGACCGTGTCCTGGATCGGCAGGTCTTCCACGAACCACACGCCGTCGTCGGTCGTCGTGCAGCCGGTACACGTCGTCTCGGTGAACGCCGCGACGACGCCGCCCGCGCTCGTGACGGCCGCAATGTTCGCGGCGCCGAACCCTGACTCGACCTCGGCCGGGTTCGAGAAGGTCGCGTGGTAGTAGAGGATGAGCGGGCCGCCGGGCGCCGGTTTGCTCTTCGCCGACGGGTCCATGTAGATGACGACGGGCATGGTCCTGCCGCTCGCCCCCGGGATCTGAACGGTGCCGCCGGAGGTTGCGTTCGTCGGGAACGTCGGACAGCTCGTCGCGGTCGGGAGTGCGGTCGGCGTCGGCCCTCCCGTCGATGTTCCGCCGGAGCCCGTGGCGTCACCGCCGGACCCCGTCGAAGTTCCGCCGGAACCCGTGCCGTCGCCGCCGGAACCCGTGTCGTATCCACCCGCGCCCGTGCCATCACCGCCGGAACCCGTCGACGGCGCGGCACCGGTACCCACCGCGCCGCCATTGGGAGTCGTACTGAACCCGCCCTGGCCGTTCGAACCGCCGGCACCCGGCGCCGACGAGGAACATCCGCTGACGTCGAGCTGGCAGTTGATACACTGAGCCGTACCGTAGGGGGCCTGGTTCAGGGTGGCCTCGGCACACGACGGCGGCGTCGGGCCGTCGCACTGTTCCCCCTGCTCCACGACCAGATCGCCACAGTGGGCAGCCTGGCTACCGCTGCCCGACCCGGAAGAACATCCGAGAAGCCCAGCGACTGCAACCAGCGGCACGTACATCCGCGGATCTAGTGTTGATAGGGCCGTCCATCGTCGAAGCATTTTTCCACCTCATCGAAACCGATTCCGAAATCCACCAATCCAACAGTGGGATGCCACACACCCAGGCGGGCCCGCTTATCCATCCAGCTCAAAGACGAAGCCGGCGAGGTCGAATTCGATGAGCGTCCGCGCTTCGTGCGAGTACGAAGGGAAAATTGAATCGAAATCGAATCGAACCTGGCTTCCGCGCGATGTCGCAGCGAGGATTCAGTCCTCGAAGTTCGCGTGAACGAAGTCCGAGACGATCTGCGCGACGCGACGCTGGGCCGAGATCTCGGTGAACGTGTGATCGGCCCCCTCGATGATCTGCATCTGGAAATTGGCCCGACCGCGCATGCGCCGCGCGCCCGGGCCGAGATAGGAAGCGAGCGTGTCCAGGGCCGAATCATCAGCGCTGTAGACGAGCAGGGACTTCGTGCCCCTATCGGAGGTGCGCCAGAAATCTCGCTCCACCGGGTTCAGGGGCTTGTGCGGTGAGACGAGCGCGTTGAGAGCGGCCTTGGTCGTCGCGAAGGCCACGCGCGAGCCGTGCGCGAGCAAGTAACGCGCAATGCCGGCTGCGGCCACTCGACCTCTCAAGACACGCATCCACGTATCTTGGTTGAATAGAGACCGACCATAGACGTGGCTCGCCTTGAAACGATCTGCTGCGCGAGACTCGAGCGTGTCCCCCTCCTTCCACTCGAACGCGGACAGATTCATGAGCACCTGGCCCACGACCCGCGCATCCGTCGCCGTCGAATGGAAGGCGAGATAGGCACCCGAACAGATCCCGACCAGGACGAATCGCGCGATACCGTAGTCTCGCGCCAGGAGTGACATCGCCGATTGCACGTCCGCGACGCAGGCTATCGAGTAGATCTGGTTCTCCTGCTTGCCCGGCGCGGCGTAGCTCTCCCCGAGACCGCTCACGTCGATGCGCATCGACGTGATACCACGCGCAGCGAAATCCCGGGCCATCGTCACGTAAAGGCGGTTCGACCCGATGTGGTGGTTCGCTCCGACGTTGATGAAGAGGACCGCCTGATCGCGCTTCGCGCCCGGCGTCTCCGGTGTCGAGACGATACCGAACAACCGATCGTCGGGACCGAATCGCTCGGGTTGCTCCGATACCCGGACGCCTTCGCGGGTCGTGGCAACGAGCGGTGGCGCCGGCGGCGGGATCGTCGGTTCGCGCTGCCCGCGCCTCGACGAGTTGCCGTAGGCCGCACGAGCCCAGCTCTCCACCGTGGAGATGGCCTGAGCCGGCAGAGTCGCGAACTCGACGTCACGCATCATGGCCGCATAGCCAGGCGTCGCGATGAACTCCACCTCGTGCCCGCAGCTCTCGTAATACTCGGCGAGGCGCTCTTCACCCGAAACGTCGTCGCGCGGGACGATGAGTACGCGGAGAATCCGAGCGACTCTCGTTTTCAGAAGATCGAGCCCTTTCAGGTCTTCGATCATCGGGGATGTGACGAGGTAACCCGCCACCTGGAGTTCGGGGCCACCGTTGTCCTTGAGCAACTGGAAGGCGCGCAGCTCCCGCGCATAGCTGCGTCCCGAGAGGGCGGCCCCGAAGAACATCAAGCTCGAGATGTCATCGCGTTCGGCAACCACGTGGCCCGCGAGGAGCGCACCGAGTCGGGTCCCGAACAGCCCGATGCTGGAAACGCCGCCGCGGCGTTTCAGCTCGTCGATGGCCGCATGGATGTCGTCCATCATGGCGCGGACGCGCTGCTCGGAGTCCGGATAGCCCGCGGAGTCGCCGGTACCGCGGTAATCGAAGCGGAGTACGTGAAAACCAGCCGCCGCGAGCCGTTCGGCGAGGACCCGGTACGGGCGGTACGTGCACATCGCCTCGTAGCCGAACGGGTTGCAGAGGACCACGCCGACACCGCGGGGCTCCGCTGCGGCGGGGAGATGGTGAAAGCCAAAGATTCGAACGGGGTCCGTCCCGAACGAAATCGGTTGCCCCGAAGCGCGCGCTCCAGTCGTGGCGCGAGATGTGGCCTCGACCTGAAGCCCTACGCCACTCACATCACCCTCGTCGCTCGCCCATGCTCCAGCTGGCGTGAACACTCGCATATCAACGTCGCGCTGCAAGCCGTATCACGAAAGGAGCTGCGCCAGGCGCGCACGTCCTCCGAGCGACGCTCGCCCGGAGTGATGGCGGCATCCCGGCCCGCTGTTTCAGCTTCGCCCATGCTCGCCCATGCTCGGTCCCCACACCGTATCTTTTGCATAAATCTCGGGAAAGCGACCGCGCGAACCACGGTCATCACCGACTGTCCACTGCGGCCCGCCACGGCCGATTCAGCCCGGCGGGAATGCACGAAGTCGGGATGTTCCCTTGCGGGCACGCGAACGCAAAAATATAGTACGGACCACGCATGGAAGCCGTCGCCGTCGGAATCGACTGGGTCGAGATCGCCGAAGTCGAGCAATCCATTTCGCGGTTCGGGGAACGCTACCTGACGCGGGTCTTCACCGAAGGCGAGCGCGCTTATGCGAGGACGAGCGATGCGCAGGGCGCGGCCCGTCTGGCTGCTCGATTCGCTGCGAAGGAGGCGGTAATCAAGGTGCTCCGCCCCGCAGACCGACCGGTACCGTGGCGCGATATCGAGGTCCTCAAAACGGCTTCGGGTGCCTGCGACATCAAGCTCACCGGTATGGCGCTCGCTCTCGCAGGCGAGGCCGGGATCGACCGAATATCCGTGAGTCTGACTCATCACGGGAACCAGGCCGCTGCGGTCGCCGCAGCGCTCCGCAAAAAGGACCCATGACCGAAGAGATCCGAGCGATTCTGAAGGAACACGGCAGGCTGAACGCGGACGCCACGACGCTCGCAGAGGATGGCGATCTTTACGAGGCGGGGATGACCTCCCACGCCAGCGTGAATGTCATGCTCGCGCTCGAGGCCAAATTCGACGTGGAATTCCCTGACCGGATGCTGCGACGCAGCGTATTCGAGAGCGTCGCGGCCATCCGCGGTGCGATTGAAGAACTCACGGGGGCCCGTTGACGGTGCCCACACTCATCGACACCGTCGCGCGCATTGCCGCCGAGATCGCTGGACCCGCTGCGGCCGACGTGGACGACCGCGCCCGATTTCCGGCCGAGGCGATCGATGCGCTCAGGAAGGATGGACTCCTCGCAGCGGGCATCCCGAAGGACCTCGGGGGCCAGGGCTGCTCGATCGCCGACCTTTCGCGGATGTGCACGGCCCTCGGCCAGCACTGTGCCTCTACGGCCATGGTCTTCGCGATGCACCAGATCCAGGTGGCGTGCATCGTCCGTCATGGCCTCGGGTCGTCGTACTTCAGGGCGTACCTGCAGGAAGTCGTGCAGAAGCAGCTCCTGATCGCGTCCGTGACGTCGGAGGCCGGCGTAGGGGGCGACACGAGAACGAGCGTCTGCGCGGTCGAGAAGACCGATAATCGCTTCGTGCTCAACAAGGACGCAACAACCATCTCCTACGGGGAGGCTGCAGACGATCTGCTGGTGACCTGCCGACGGTCGTCCGACGCGGCGGGCAGCGACCAGGTGCTCGTGCTGCTCCGAAAGAACGACTATCTGCTCGCCCGCAACGGCTCGTGGAACACCCTCGGCATGCGCGGCACATGCAGCCCCGGGTACAAGCTCACCTCCTCGGGGCACGTCGAACAGATCCTCCCGGGGTCGTTCGCCGACTCGTCGAGTCAGACGATGGTGCCCTTCTCGCACGTGCTCTGGTCGGCGTGCTGGCTCGGTATCGCGTCGGACGCGGCGGCGCGTGCCAGCTCCTACGTGCGTGCCGAGGCGCGACGGAAGCCAGGCACGGTTCCGGCCGGCGCCGTTCGCCTGGCGGAACTGTCGACCGTGCTCCAGACGATGCGCACGCACGTGAAGGACGTCGCGGAGGAATGCGCGACTCTCTTCGCTTCCCCGGAGGGAAACGACGCCGTGTCGTCCATCGGCTTCGCGCTGAAGATGAACCAGCTCAAGACGTCGTCGTCCGAGACCGTGGTGGATCTCGTGCACCGCGCGCTCTTGATCTGCGGCATCATGGGCTACAAGAACGACGGCCCGTTCAGCCTCGGACGTCATCTCCGGGATTCGCACTCCGCGGCATTGATGATCAACAACGATCGTATCTACGCGAAGAGCGCGTCGCTGCTCCTCGTCCACAAGGACTGAACGATGGTCAAAGAGCCGACGGCGGTGGAGAAGGCCTTTTACGAAGACCTGGTGAGCGCACGGCTCGTCATCCCGACGGGCGTGCCGGGCGTGTTCGGGCGGGGCGCCGTCTTCGAGGACGTGCTCGAGCGGTTCAATCGACTGATCACCAAGGTGGCGGAGAAAGACGGCGCGGAGCGAATGCTCTTCCCGCCCACTCTGAGCCGCCGCGTGTTCGAGAAGAGCGAGTTCTTGAATTCATTTCCGCAGCTCGCCGGCTCGGTGTTCAGCTTCGACGGGACCGACGCTCAGCACCGGGAACTCACGGCGCGCATTCACGACCAGAAGCCGTGGGCGGATCTTCAAGTGATGACGGACGTCGTCCTGAGCCCCGCCGCCTGCTACCCGGTGTACCCGACGATGGAGGGCACGCTGCCAGAAGAAGGCCGCCTCGTGGACATGGAGGAGTGGGTCTTCCGGCACGAGCCGTCGTACGAGCCCACCCGGATGCAGTGCTTCCGCGTGCGCGAGTTCGTCCGCGTGGGCACGCCGGACATGGTCGTCGGGTGGCGCGACATGTGGCTGAAGCGCGGACACGAACTGCTGCTGTCGCTCGGACTACCCGCGCGGCCGGAGGTCGCGTCCGATCCGTTCTTCGGGCGGGGCGGACGCATGCTCGCGGCGAGTCAGAAGGAAATGCAGCTCAAGTTCGAGGTCGTCATTCCGGTTTGCTCCGAAGAGAAGCCGACGGCCGTGTGCTCCTTCAACTATCACCAGGATCACTTCGGCAAGATCTTCGGCATCCGGACGGCGTCGGGGGAAACGGCACAGACTGCGTGTCTCGGCTTCGGGATGGAGCGCGTCTGCATGGCGCTCTTCAAGACGCACGGTGTCGATACCGCACAGTGGCCCACCACGGCGAAGAAGCTGCTCTGGCCGTGAACGTCGCGGCGATCAGAGCCATCGATCCGGCGAGATACACGCCGCACACCCTTCACCGGTGCGAGCGGGCGTTCCCCGAGTCCAATTGCTACATCGACGTCTGGCTGGAGGTGCTCCACGCGCTCGAACTCGAGCCGCTCGCATGTGCGCCATTCACCCTGGCCGCGGATTTCGAGGGCGATCAGTGGACGTTCTTCAAGCCGCCCCACGGAGAGCTCGCCCGGCTCTACGGGATCGAGGTCCATGAGCTCACGGTTTGGCGTCCGCTCGCCGACCACGCCGTGGAGCAGCTCGGCCAGGGAAAGATCGTTCTCACGGAAGCGGACTCGTTCTTTTTGCCGGACACGGCCGGGACGGACTACCGGCGAAACCACGTGAAGACGACGATCGCTCTCCAGGAGATCGACGTCGCCGCGCGAAGACTCGGATACTTTCACAACGCGGGCTACCATGGGCTGGAAGGCGCGGATTTCGCCGACCTCTTCCGGCTGGATGCGCCCCCGGATCCGACGTTCTTGCCGCTCTTCGCGGAGTTCGCGCGGCTCCGGCGCGTGAAGCGCCTGCCCGCGGCAGAGCTCGTTGCGCTCTCGCTCGAGCTCCTCGGCGAACACCTCCGTCGCCGGCCCGGTACGAATCCGGTCGCTCGGTTCGCGGCGCGGCTACCCGCCGATCTCGAGTGGCTCCAGGCGGAGGGACTTCCGACGTATCACGTCTATGCGTTTGCCTCGCTCCGGCAACTGGGAGCGGCGTTCGAGCTCGGCGCGGCGTATCTTCGCTGGCTCGAGGCGAACGATACGCCGGCGCTCGATGGAGCCGCCAGAGCGTGTGACGTGATCACATCCGGTGCGAAAGCCTTGATCCTGAAGGGTGCCCGCGCCGTGAACGCGAAGCGCGCCGCCGATTTCAGCGAGCTATTGTCCCAGATGGAACGCGCGTGGGACGAGCTGATGGGAGTCCTGGTTCCGCGCTTCGGCGGTTGACGCCGAAATCTCGGCGAACACCAGCGTTTCCGAGAATAATGCGGGCCCGATGCACGAGTTCGCACTTTCCGGCGATGGTCACGCGCTGACGGAGGGTTGGGAAGCATGCCTCACGCCTCCCGGCGCCGCCGCGGACCTCGGTGCGCTCGCAGGCGAGCGATTCTTCCCAGCGCAAGTCCCGGGAACGATCGCGTCGGCCCTCCGAGCGGCGCGCGCCTGGTCTCTCGAAGCGCCGAGGGACTTCGACGCGGAGGACGTCTTCTATCGCTGTCGATTCGCGCGACCTCACGCGCCGCCCGGTTCGAAATTCAGGCTCTGCTTCGATTGCCTCGCCACGCTCGCCGACGTCTTCCTGAACGGGGAGCCGCTGCTGTCCGCCGATAACCAGTTCGTGCGCCACGCGGCGGACGTCACGGCAGCGCTCCGCGACGACAACGAACTCATCATCCGATTTCGCGCGCTCGCGCCCGAGCTGAAACAGAAGAAACTCCGCCCGCGATTCCGGACGAAGCTCGTAGCCGAACAGCAGCTCCGGTTCATCCGCACGACGCTGCTCGGGCGCATTCCGAGCTGGAGTCCGCCGGTCGCACCCGTGGGCCCGCTTCGCGCCATCCGGCTCGAGGTCGAAGGTCGCGCATTCATCGCCGCTCGCGCTCTGCGGACCCGCATCGACGACGGAGCGGGCGTGGTCGAGGCACGGCTCGAGCTCTCGCTCGTCGGCCAGGCACGGGTGAAGTCGGCGCGCCTCGTCGTGGGCGATCGAGAATTGTCGCTCTCCGTCGATACGCGGTTCGGTACGGCTGTACTATCGGGCAAGCTTCGCCGGGAGAACGCGCCGCTCTGGTGGCCACATACGCACGGAGCGCAACCGCTGTTCACGACTGCGCTCGTCGTGGACTTCGACGACGGCGCCACGGTGCGTCGCGAACTCGGCCACGTTGGGTTCCGGGATCTCTCGCTCGACACTTCGGACGGCGGCTTCTCGCTCTCGGTGAACGGAACGTCCGTCTTCTGTCGCGGCGCGTGCTGGACGCCGCTGGACATCGTCACGCTCGCGACGAATCCGGACGAATGCCGGCGTGCGCTGCGCCTCGCACGCGACGCGGGCATGAACATGATCCGCGTAGGCGGTACCATGATCTACGAAGCCGACGTCTTCTACGACCTGTGTGACGAGCTCGGACTGCTCGTTTGGCAAGATTTCATGTTCGCGAACATGGACTACCCGGCAACCGACGACACGTTCATCGCGAACGTCCGTCGCGAAGCGCTCGAGATCCTCGGACGGCTCCAGCATCGCCCGAGCACGGCCGCCTTTTGCGGCAACAGCGAGGTCGAGCAACAGGCCGCGATGCTCGGCCTCCCGCGAGACGTCTGGTCGAACGAACTGTTCGCTCGCATCTTGCCGGAGCTCGTTCGCGACTCGTGTCCGGCGGTGCCTTACTTACCCTCGACACCGAGCGGCGGGGCCTTGCCGTTCCAGGTGAACGCGGGCGTCTCGCATTATTACGGCGTCGGCGCCTACGAGCGCCCCTTCGACGACGCGCGCCGGAGTCGCGTTCGCTTCACGGCGGAGTGTCTCGCGTTCGCCAACGTGCCGGAAGCATCGACGCTCGACCGGCTCGCGCCCGATGGCATCCCGCCCGTCCATGACCCGCGCTGGAAAGCGCGGGTGCCGCGCGACCGAGGCCCCGGCTGGGATTTCGACGACGTGCGCGATCATTACATGGCGCTCCTCTTCGGCGAAGCATCACGAGGCGTGCGCTATGGCGATCCGGAGCGTTACCTCGAGCTCGCGCGAGTGACCACTGGCGAGGCCATGGAGCGCGTCTTCTCCGAGTGGCGTCGGCCCGCATCGGTCACGCGGGGCGCGCTCGTCTGGTTTTATCGGGATCTGTGGCCCGGCGCTGGCTGGGGCGTCGTGGATTCGATGGGGCGTCCGAAGGCCGCGTACTTCTACCTGCGGCGAGTACTCGCCTCACGTGTCATCGTCCTCTCCGACGAGGGGCTCGATGGCCTCTTTGCGCACATCGTGAACGAGCGCGACGCCCCGTTCGATGCGGAGGTTCGAATGAGCCTGTATCGCCACGGTGAAACGCTCGTCACCGAGGGCACGTCGCGCCGAACGATCCCGTCGCGGAGCGGGTCGAGCTTCGGTCCGTCCGACTTCTTCGAAACGTTCGTCGACACGACGTACGCTTATCGATTCGGGCCTCCCGGTCATGATTTGGTCGCGGCGACTTTGTCGGACACGGCCACCGGGGAACGACTCGGTACGGCCTTTTACTGCCCCCTCGGGTTCGCAAAGGAACAGGAACCCGACGTCGGCCTCGACGCGTTCGCCGAACCCGCGGGCGCAACGTCGTTTTTCGTCGAGGTTTCGACGAAGCGCTTCGCGCAGTCAGTCTCGCTCGATGTTCGCGGCGGCGTCCCCGAGGACGACTATTTTCACCTCGCACCGGGCGACCGTCATCGGGTCCGCGTCGAAGTGACGTCACCCTCGGCGAAGCTTCAGGGCAGTGCGAAGGCGTTGAACGCGCACCGCGTCGTGAAGATCCGTCAAGGCGCCGGTCACGGCGGCTCCCACTCGAGTTGAGCGGACGCCGTTCGGCCCCCAATGGGTGGGGGCCGAAAAGGGCCAGCAATCTGCTCGAACTCCGGGTCGCCGCCACGGTTTCCAAAGATCAGCTTGAATTTCGCTGTAACCTGGAGGTTGCTCAGCACCGCGTCGTGATCGTCACGAGGAACCGCTTCAGCGCCCGGAGCGCGACGAGCGGGATCTCGTGTCCGCCATCGAAGGGGACCCACGTGACGGCCAGGCCGCCCCTGACGAGATCGTCTCGCAGGCGCTCCGCAGCGTGAAAGGACAGATCGGGGTCCGCGCGCCCGTGCGCGATGAATGCCGGCAAGCCGCGGCGTGTCTCGTATCGGCTTGCCCAGACGTCCTTGCGAATCCGGGCACCCGCGAGCTGCACCACGCCGCCAAGCGCGCGCTCCGAACTGAGCGCGAGATCGCAGCTCAGCATGGCGCCCTGCGAGAATCCGCCGACGATCACGCACGGCGGTCGGTAGGTCTCCGTGAGCGCATCGAGCACACCCTCGAGCCTCTTCCGCGCCGCGGGCAACCCCGGCGGATCGATGTCCGAGAGGTCCCGCGGCTCGCCACGCTCCATCGCCGCTGCCCGGCCCTCCTCGTCGATCGACCACCAGGCGCGGCCTCCGCGCGGACCCCGATGGGCAGCGAGCGGCCCTTCGGGAAACGCAAACAGCAATGGCAGGCCGAACGACGCCGCAAACGGTGACAGGTCGCGGGCAAACCCGTCGTAGCCATGCAAAAGCACGACCAGGGGCGTCTCGCGGGGCGGCGCCCCGTCATTCAACGTAACCCGAAGCCCCGCAATCGAAACGTCGCGCATCGTTCACAAGAGCAGTCGTTGCAGCTCCTCGGAGCGCGCGTCGTCGATGCCGAGCGCGGCGGCGAGATCGTCCAGGAACACGTTCTCCGACATCGATACGTCTTTGTCCGCGTAAGCGATCGCAGACGCGAGCACATACCCCACTTCCCCGCGAACGGGATCTTCGGAGAACTCGCGGGCGAGGGCCGCGATCCGCGCCGCGCCGCCGTCGACGGCGTGTCGCTCTTCGGCCGAGCGAAGCATGGCCGCGAAGTGACGAGTGTGGATTCGCGAATCGAGCTCGCGCAGCGCGCCGCGAAGGACATCGATCTCGGCCTGCTCGATGGCGCCATCGGCGCTCATGGCGAGAAACATGACCTCGCAGAGCGGGCCATACTCCTGAATGAGCATCTCCGATTCCGCGTCGTCGCCCGGTGCTCGGACGACGGACGGCGGCGCTCCTCGCTCTCGGAGTCGCTCGCTCAATGCCTGAATCTTCTCCGGGCTGAGGCGAAGCATGACGCACCGAGCGTACTCCTGACGCCACGGGGGCGCGAGATCTGCCAGCGTCGGGACCCTACACTGCTCACTGGCGGGTCTGCGCCACAAGCTCGCGAACGGCTCGGTCGAGCTCTTCCAAAGATACGTCCTTGCGAACGAAAATCCCAAGAGCCGATGCGCGGGTCTGCTCGAATCTGTCGGCGGTAGCGCTGAAGAATATAGCGCTCAGCACGCGTCTCGTGCGGAGCATGCGCGCAGCGAGCACGATTCCGTCGCGCCAGCCGAGGTGGATGTCGAAGATCCCGCAGTCGAAAGGCTCCTCGCGCGACGCGATTTCCGCTTCTTCGGGACTTTCCGCGGTGCGAACGGAGCAGCCACGGCGCGCGAGAAATCGGGCGAGGCTCTCGGCGAGCAGCTCATTGTCATCGACGACCAGGATTCGAAATGGACGAGCGGCAATTTCGCGCCCCGAACCTTCGTTTACTTGCACAAGTCCCCCTTTTTCCCTCGGAACGCCACCGAGATTCAACACTATCGAATCCTTTGTCAATGCTATAAGATGTTCCTCGGCGGTAAGGAAGTCGCGATAGCTCGTCGCCGTGAAATTCGGACAAGAGATCCGGCGACGGAGAAAAGGACTCGGCATGACGATCGAACAACTCGCCGAACAGTCGGGGCTGACGCCCAACTACGTGGGCACGATCGAAGCGGGGCAACGTGATCCGTCGCTCAGCACCGTGCTCGCTCTCGCCCGCGGCCTCTCCATCGCACCTGGCGAACTGCTAGGCGGGACACCGAAACTCTCGGGAGCAGCCGTCGAAGCCGCTGCTCTCTTCGACGGCGCAGCGGGAGAAGTCCAGGACGCGCTTCTCCGGCTTCTTCGCGCCGTCCCTAAAAAACGCAAGTGACCGAGCTCGGAGGCGTTGCGGCGGAGCGAGAGCACTGATTGAATATTCAGCATGCTGCCCCTCGCGACACCGTCCGCCACACCATCGCCGCAGCTTTGCCTTCTCGTGAATGAGCCCGCTCGTCCTCCATGGCCCGCCGCGGAAACAGGCGAGGACTTCTGGCGTGCGATCGACGCGCTGCTGGATCGGGACGGGCCGAGTCGCACCCGGAATCGAGAAATCGCGCGACGGCAGGCGGTGCTCCAGGGAATCGTGACCGAGGACGCCTGGCGCGAATATTTGCTGCTGGAGGACGCGCAATCGCGACGGTGTTTGCGATGGCTATGGCTCGTCGCTCAGTGGGCCCATGAGGAAGGCCGGCGCTCCACGACTTCGGAGGCCGACTCGACGGCGACCCGAGGCCGGCGGCGCGGCACGCGGTAACGGGCATCAGCCAAACTGGACGGACCGTCGCGTGAACGCACCGTCCATCCAGAATCCGGTGATGGGAAACGTCACTGGCGTCGGGTGCGCGGCCGCCGCACCGGCGGAGACGAGCAGGGGCGCATAGTGTTCCCACGTCGGCAGCGCGGTCGCCGCGGCGGGCGCGCGACGCCGAAAATCCATGAGGGCGTCGACGTCGAGACGCGCGAGGTTGTCGGCGGCCCAGGCGTCGAACTCACGAGCCCACGCGGGGACGCCTCTCTTGAACGCATAGCTCATATTGTGCGTCAGAAATCCGCTCCCGAAAATCAACACGCCCTCGTCGCGAAGCGGCGCGAGCGCCGCGCCGAGCGCGACGAGTCTCTGCGGCTCCAGCCCCGGCATCGATATTTGCAGCACTGGAACGTCGGCCCGCGGATACATCGCGACGAGCGGGACGTAAGCGCCGTGGTCGAGTCCGCGGCGCGGTTCGTCGGTGACCGCGACGTCCGCAGCCTTCAGGAGCTCGCGAACCCGCGACGCGACGCCGGGCGCTCCGGGTGACGCGTAGCGCGTCTCGTAGTAGCGCGGCGGAAAGCCGTAAAAGTCGTACACGAGTGGCACCGTCGCGGTCGCTCCGATCGTGACGGGCCGCTGATCCCAGTGAGCGGACACCACGAGGACCGCCGTCGGGGTCGGCATCGCGCGTGCCCACTCTCCGAGCTCCGCCATCCACTCCGCGTCGTCGAGCAACACGGGCGCGCCGTGGGCGGCGAAGATCACGGGCATCCGCGCCGCTACCATCGCGCCGACCCCGGAGCCGTCCTCACCATCCGATTCTCGCTCATCACGAGCCCCTGACGATCGCGTCCTTCGCGATGACGGTCCAGTCGCTCTTGCCATGCCCGGACTCGATGAAACGATCCATTACCTTGGCGATCGCCGGGAGTACGGCGAGCGAAGCGCCATGCGCCGCAGCCTCCTCCAGCATCAGCCGCGCGTCCTTGCGGGCCATTCGGAGCTCCCACGACGGGTGGTCGAAGTCCGCTCCGAGAATCCGTTCGAGGCGCGCTTGCATGGTCACGGCCGGGTTGAAGAACTCGAAGAGCCGCGCGGCCTCCTCGGGCCGCACCCCGACGGCGTTTCCGAGCGCAAAAAAGTCGGCGAGCCCCGACGTCAGGAACATCAGGAAGGAGTTGCCGAGCAGCTTGAAGGCCGCCGCACGCTCGGGCTCCGCGCCGACATACACGAGCCGCCCCGTCATCTTCTCGAGCACGGAAGCGAGCGCGTCGAACCGCGGCTTGTCGCCCGACCCGAGCATGACGCCAGTCGATTCGAGCGCGTTCTGCGGACCCATGAACACCGGCGCATGCAGAAACTGGATGCCACGTGCGCTCCATCGTTCGGCGCGCGCGCGGGTTCCCGTCGGTGACGTCGTGGTGTGATCCACGATGACGGCGCTCGCCGACAGCCCGGGGCGGAGCCGCTCGAGCACGTCATCGACGGCCGCGTCGTCCGAGAGCGTCAGATGAACGCGTGTCGCGCCCCGCGCCGCCTCGGCAGGATCGTCGACCGGCGTCGCGCCTTCCGCGACGAGGGCCCGCGCGCGCTCCGGGTTGCGGTTCCAGACTCTGACGGCCTCGCCCCGGCGACGGAGAGCGCGCACGAAGTTCGACCCGAGAAGACCCATTCCGTAAAACGCGATCATGGGGCTCTCTTAGAGCTAAACCCGTCGGAAGGCGAGCCAGCGGGGCGCCCGGATGCCGGAAAGAACCTTCACTTCAGTGCGGCGGCGGCCTGGGCGCTCACCGTCGCAATGAGATCGTCGAGCTCGAGATTGTAATCGGCGAGATGCGTCCCGAAGCCGAGCGCTTCGCTCGGGGTGTTTCGGTAAGCCGGTATGGCGCGTTCGTCGCCCGCGCTCTGGTTCGGATACACCTGGAGAAATGTGTACTTGCCGCTCGTGACGCAGGTTCCAGCGAAGAGATCGCTCGCCATCGTGAACGGCGTATTCACGTGCGGCAATGTCGTCGCCGGCTCATTCGGTGCGAGCCCGACGTCGTAGAACTTCGTCGGCGAGTAGCTGCCGGCGAAGTTGCCCGAGTTCCCCGCGAGGAGCGCAGGATTCGTGCAGGCGTCCTGTTGACCCGCAGCCGCGGTCCCGAAGAGCGAGTCTGGCGGGGGCGGCGCGTCCTTGGCGAAGCTGTTGTAGGCGACGATGCATCCGACCTGCCCCTGGGTCGTGCAGATCGGAACGTTCGCGAACGTCCCTCCGACGGCCTTGCCGACGGGCACGTCGATGGCTCCGCCGATGAGCAGCGCGGAGATCATGTTCGATCGCATCGTCGGGTCATTGTCGAAGAGATTTTGCATCAGCGTCGTCAGCACGAACGTGCCCTGGGAGTGCCCCATCAGCACGAACTTCCGGCCGTTGTTGTAGTGCGCGAGGTAGTACTGAAAGGCGGCCTCGACGTCGGCGTACGCGAGGGCCGAGTTGCCGGTGAAGCCGACCCCTGCTTCGCCCCCGCTCGCCGCGGCGTCGCCCTCGGCCGTCCCGGCCGCCGGCGCAGTGAGCGACAGGGACACCTGTCGATACAGCGGCGCGTACACCTTGCAGATCCGCGTGAAGCGCGCAGCCTGACTCAGTAACGGATCCAGGATCAAGTCCACGTTGGCGTCCGAGAAATCCGTCATGTTGCCATCCCCCGAGAGATCGACGGTCGGATAGACGTAGAAGCAATCGAACGGCGGATCCTTCGCCGGGACGTGGCGATCGAGCCGCTTCGAGCCGTCCTTCAGGAACTCCGTCGCGTCGAGGTCCACGAGACACTCGTTCGGACTCGTGCCGGGCAGGCAGAGCCACGCCGCGGGATCGCTGAAGTCGAGCGGCGCGTCGCCGACGGCCGTCACGGCGCTCCGGTCGACCTTCGGCGGCGCGCCGTCGAACGCGGCGTCCAGACCGCCCGCGTCCATCGAGGGCTGCACGCCGGAATCCGTTCCTTCCGTCCCGAGGCTCTTCGAACTCGAGCCACACCCCGAGAGCACCGTCACGCCGATTGCGAAAATGAAGCCATGCCGGATCATGAAGCCGTCCCTCCGAGCCGCGCCGAATGCGACGCTGGCCGGCGTCTAGCATCGTCACGCCCGGACGGGAACGACGGACCCGTCGCGTCAGGGCGTCCCTGCGTCCGGCATGCCAGGGATCACGGCCTTGCACGTGTTCGCGATGCACTTCGGCATGCCCGGGAACGCGCAGGGCAAGGCCAGCGTGTGGCACCCGGCGTCCACGAATGGGACGCAGAGCGTTTGCTCGATGTCCGTCAGTTCCACGGCGAGATCGGCGAGGCCGGACTTCGAGATCAGCGTGCCGCACCCGCCCTCGCACGACACGAGCGATTGGATCGCACAGTCCGAGTCCTGCGTGCACGAACGGCCGGGGCTCGCCTCGTATCCGCCGACGGCCTGCTCGATCTGCGTCGTGCGATCGTCGCAGGTCGGCGGCGTCGTGCCGCCGCCCTGGACGTTGATCGGTGGGATCTCGCAAGTCCCACCGACGCACGTGGGTACGCCTTCCGCCGGGCACCCGGAGAGACCCGGACCAACGCAACCTGCCTGGAAGAAGTCCCCGCAATATTGCTGCGCAATTCCCGAGAGCTGCGCGGCGATGGACGCCGACCCGGACGCCGCGACGGCAACCTGGGTGCAGCTATCGCCGTAGCACTCATTCCCGAGCGTCATCGCGGTGCAATCGGCGTCGGCCTTGCAGGCTCGATCCGCGCCGGCAAATACCGCCGCAACCTCGGGGCTCATCTCCGCGGTTCGGTCCTCGCACGTCACGACGCCACCGTCCGCGTGCGACACGAGGACCGGCGCCTTGCAGAAGCCGCCCGTACAAACGGAGTTCGTCCCGAGCGATGCGCAATCGGAATCGGTCGTGCACACGATGGCGCAACCTTCTCCTTGAAACGTCACCTGACTGTTCACGCACGCGGACGTCATGCTGTATTCGGTCGGGCAGGTCGCGAGCGCAGAGAACCTGGTGCAGTCGGTCGTCGCGGTGCACGGCGCCGTGCAAAGGCCGCAAAAACACCGGAGCCCACTTCCGCAGTCCGCGTCGCTCAGGCACACGGATGACCAGGCGCCGTCATGCGACCCGCCGTCGGCCGGCGGAGTCGATGTCGTGTTCTGGCATCGCGCGCCGGAACAGGTGAGGGCCGCCCCCGCGATGGCGCAGTCCGCGTCTTTCGAACACGCGAGCGCGCACGAGCGGCTCGTGGCGGCACACGACACGCTGGTCGACACCGGAGCCGCGCAGCTTGCGGCGCTCGAAAGCGCGCTGCAATCCGACGCGCTCGCGCACGGCTTCGTGCAGGAGCCGCAGATGCACTGAAAGCCATTCGTGCAATCGGAGTCCGCCACGCACGTCGTGAGCCAGTTCGAGTTGCTTCCGGTTCGATCCGTCGCCCCGCCGCACGCGCCGGCGAGGGTTCCCCCCAATAATCCCAGGAACACGAGCTTAGCGATCTTCACGGTGCCTCCTCGCGACCAGGGTCATCCGGTCGCTCCACATTTTGCCCGAAGTAGACGGTCACTTTGACCTTGGTCGAGTCATCGACGGGGTGTTTCTCGTTGTGTTGCATCACGCGCGCCCACACGTCGTTCACGTCCTTGCGAACGCGCTCGAGGAGTCCATAGACCTCGTCCTCGTGGGGGTGACCCGGCGCGACCTCGAACGTGAGCGTCGCGCCGCCGACGACATCCTTCGCGTCGGAGCGCGCTCCGCGGCGGAGCTTCGAGATGATGGCGTTTGCGACGGCGCTGAAGTGGTCGAACACCGCCGCTTCCCATCCCTGTTCCGATCCGACCGGGACGAGGAACGTTTCCGCGGAAAGGCGTCCATTCGTGTTCTCGATCCGGCCGTCGGCCATTAGCGTCGCGATCGCACCGTCCACGAGCGATCCCGCAAAGGGCAAGCTCTGCACCAGCTCGGCGCGGGTGCGCGGGCGTCGATAGAGGGCGGCCCAGACCATCGACGTCGCGGTGTCGTGCCGGGCGTGCTCCGCGATGCGACCGCGGTCGGTTTCCGACGAGACGCCGTAGACGGCCGTCTTTCCCTTCCCCGTGGAATACGCGAGCCCCTGGCTCACGAGATCCGCGAGCACGGCCGCGATGTCGTGCTCCGGGTCACGCCGGAAGTGCTCGAAGATGCGCTCGCGCGAGGCGCCGCCCTCCTCGGACAGGAAGTCGAGCACGGCTTCCCACAAGGTCCGCTCGCGGACGGTCGCGCTCTCGGTCAATCGCTGGACCTTCTTCTGATAGCTCCGCAGCGCGAGCCCGAACATGTCCGCCACGAGCTTGCGCCCGACGCCTTGCGACTCGATCTCGGCGGCGAGATCCAGGAAAACCTGGTCCGCGACGTGCGCGAGCGGTGCGCGAATACCCGCGGCCGTCGAGAGCTGCGCGATGAGGACGGTCGTCTGCCGGACGATCGCGTCGATGAGGAGCTTCGCATCCATCGAGTTTCGATGTGTACCCGGGTTCGCCGGGACGCGGCAGATGTCCAGAAGTTCACCGGGGATTTGACGACCCCGCCCTGGCCGGGCGTACGATGTCGATCGTGCCGCGCGGGCCCATCCCGGAATCGGAGCGCCGGCTCGCGGCGGTGGATCTCGTCGCCGATCGCCGTCACTACGACGACATCATCGCGGGCGTGCTACCGAAGGCGGAGGTGTCGGTCTGGATCGGCACCGCGAACGTGAAGGACATGCACGTCGAAGCTCCCGTCGGCACCGCGGCGCGCGCCCGCGGACGATATCTGTCGATGACCGAGCGCTTCGCGGATCTCGTGCGGCGCGGCGTGGAAATCCGTATCCTCCACGGCGCGACGCCCTCACGCCCGTACCGGGAGTCCCTGAGGCGACAGCGCGTCCTCGTCCCTCCAGCGTTCGAGATGAGGCACTGCCCGCGCGTGCACCTCAAGGTGATCGTCGTGGACGGCGCGTACCTCTACGTGGGCAGCGCGAACTTCACCGGCGCGGGACTCGGCGCGAAGGGCGACGGCCGGCGGAACTTCGAGCTCGGGTTCGGCACCGACGACGACGTGCTTCTCGACCAGGCCCAGTCGCGCTTCGACCGCATCTGGAGCGGTCGAGAATGCGGCGGTTGCCGGCTGCGGAGCGTCTGTCCGAAGCCACTCGACGGATAGCGCCGGGGCGGCAGGTCGGTGTCGTCGAGGTCTGCGAACGCGCTCGGCTGCGTCGGTCCCTTCGCTGTGCGCGACGCCCCACACGTGTCGGGAAAAAGCCACAGCAGCCCGCTCCAGCGACAAGCTCGGCGGTCGGATTGCACGTGGAGACGCCTGTGCCCGCTCGTGGTACGTCCCTTGCTGGAGGCGCGCCCATGTCCTTCGAACGACCCTTCCTCATTGCAACACTCTCGCTCGCCGTCGCTTGTAGTTCCGACACCCATCCCTCCGGCACGACCGACGCTGGAGCGGGTGGGCACGCCAGCTCTCTGGATTCAGGTTCGGGCGGCGCCAGTTCCGGCGGGACCGGCACCGGCGGGACGAGTGCCGGCGGAGCCGCGACGGGCGGCATGGATGCAGGCTCGAGTGGTGCGGACGCTGGAGTCTGGACTTTTCCCGGATCGCCAGGGCTGCCCGCGAGTCCGCCGTGGGGACCCAACATCCTGGGCCTTCAAAACCATGACGACTCAGGCTCGCCGTCGGACATCGCGTTCGGCATGTTCTGGGACCCGGCCACCGTCTCGGTTCCCTACGTCGGCGGCGGCTGCATGGCGTTCGGCACCGCGCCCGGCAAACCGGGTGGCCTCGACGTCGGACCCGTGACGGTCACGGGCGGCGCGGACAGCGGCGTGCAGCTTCTCACGCGAGACCCGCACTTCGGGGATTACTTCCTCGACGGCGCGTCGAACCCCTGGCGCGTCGGGGACGAACTCTCGGTCACCGAGGGATCGGTTCACGCGGGGCCGCTGGAGGTGCCGACCGCCTTCACGTCCAGCGATCTCTCGACGCGGACCGGCTTCACGCGCGGAACCGACGCGGCGCTCACGTTCGCCGGGAGCAACGCGACGAAAGTCGCGTTCAGCGTATCGGCCAGCAACGGCGCACAGACGTTCCTGCTCGCGTGCCAGGGAGACGCCACGGGCGGCCAGCTGACGATCCCGGGCGCCGCCCTCGCCGCGTTTCCGACGGGCGTGACGAGCCTCGACGCAAAGCTGTCGCCGATCAATCTCGCACAGAGCGGGACGCTTGCCTTCCTCGCCGTGGGTGAGTCGATCGAAGCGTCGCTCGATCTGCAATGAGCGAAACGTGGAGCGCGGCGCGGCCGATCAGCCGCGGAGCTCGCGCTTCAATATCTTGCCCGTCGCGGTCTTCGGCAAGGACTCCCGGAACTCCACGGTGCGCGGGTACTTGTACGCGGCGAGCTTCTGCTTGCAAAACGAGATGATCTCTTCGCTGCTCGCCTTCTGGCCGGGCTTCAAGGAGAGCACGGCCTTCACCTCTTCCCCGTGACTCGCGTGCGGCACGCCGATGACGGCGGCCTCCAGCACGGCGGGATGCCCGTAGAGGATCTCCTCGATCTCGCGCGGGTACACGTTGAAGCCGCCTCGAATGATCATGTCCTTCTTGCGGTCGACGATGAAGTAGTACCCGTCCGTGTCGCGATGGGCCACGTCCCCCGTCGAGAACCACCCGGCCTTGATGACCTCGGCCGTGGCCTCCGGGCGCTTGTAATATCCCTTCATCACGTTCGGGCCCTTGATGCAGATTTCCCCCGGCACGAGCGTCTCCGTGATCGTGCGGCCCTTCTCGTCCACGAGCTTGAACTCGACGCTCCGGATGGGCACGCCGACGCTCCCCGGCTTCGTCGGTCGATCGAGCACGTTGAAGCTCGCGACCGGCGACGTCTCGCTCAGGCCGTAGCCCTCGAGGATGTTCACGCGATACTTCTCGTTGAACGCGCGCATGACCTCCACGGGCATCGCGGAGCCGCCGGAGCAGCAAAAGCGGAGCGCCGAGACGTCGTAGTCGGCCGCGCGCGGGTAGTGCAACAGCGCGAAGTACATCGTCGGCACGCCTCCGAAGAACGTCACCTTGTGCTTCTGGAGCAGCTCGAAGGCCGCCTTCGCGTCGAAGCGCGGGAGGAGCACGAGCGTGCCGCCGACGCGGAGCACGCCATTCTGGAACACGGTCTGACCGAAGCTGTGAAAGAGCGGCAGCACCGTCAGCGCTACCGTGTCCTGCGGCAGCGGCATCAACCGCGAGGTCGTGTACTCGGCGTTGTAGAAGAGGTTGAAGTGCGAGAGCTCCGCGCCCTTCGCCTTCCCCGTGGTGCCGGACGTGTACAGAATCACCGCGGTGTCGTCCGGCATCGTGTCAGGAAGCTCCGTCACGGGCTCCCCGCCCGCGACGAGCGTCGAGAAATCGTGAGCACCGCTCGGAAGACCCACGCCGCTCCCGTCCGCGCGTGCCACGACGAGGTGCCGGCAACCGGGGACGCGGTCGAACCCGGCGCGCGCCGCGTCCACGAACCCCTCCCAGACCACCAGCGCCGCAGCATCCGAATCCGACAGGTGGTACGCGATCTCGTCCGGCGTGAGCAGCACGTTGAGCGGGACCACCGGCGCGCCGAGGTAGTGCGCCGCGAAGTACGCGATCGTGAACTGCGGCACGTTCGGCATCATCAGCGCGACATGCTCGCCACGCTTCAGGCCCAGCTTCGCGAGCGCCCCCGCGAGGCGCTGCGCCGCCGAGTGCACCGCCGAGTACGACAGCTCCCGATCGCCGATGATGATGGCGGGCTTGTCGGGGAACGACGACGCGCCGTCGCGAAGGATCGTGGCAAGGTTCAAGGTCATCGAAGAAGCCTCTGTTGAGTGAAGCCGAACGCCCGTTTCACGGGCCCTACTCTCCGGAGCGATGGTGCCACGCATCCTCACTCGCTGTCGACGACGTCCCCGAGCTCGTCCAAGCTCGATGCGGCTCGCGGTGAGCCATCCCGAGCTCGTCCAAGCTCGATCCGGCTCGCGTCGAGCCATCCCGAGCTCAATCGGGCGCTCTGCCGCCCAGGTGAGCCGTCGCTATGCTCAATCGAGCGTCGCACGACTCGATTCGAGCCGCGCCGAGCTCAGTCGAGCGACGCATTACCTCGATTCGAGCAATGCCGAGCTCACCGAATCACCGTCTCGCCTCGGTTCGAGCCGGCGGGGGCACAGACGAGCTTTTTTTCGCTCGCGACGAGCCGCGCGACGCAGGCGTGAGCCCTTGGACGCGCTCGACGAGCAAACCGAGCGCACGCGCTGCTCGGCTACAGCAGCGGCGGTTCACTGGCAGGGGAGCAGACGGAGCGCGTCCTGGCAACCGCACGTGCCGTTCGACTTGCAACATCCGACGAGAAGAATCTGGCAGCCCGTGCAGGAGGACGCCTGGCAAGTCGCGGCACCGCCCGTCCCCGTCGCGCCCCCGGAGGAGTTCGCGCCTCCGGACGAGGCGACGGCTCCGCCAGCTGCCGTCGCGCCGCCGCTGTCCGTTGTTCCGCCTGATCCGTCGATGCCGCCGGTGCCCATCGAGCCACCCGCACTCTTTGCCCCGCCACTCGCGGCTCCGCCCTCTCCCGTTACTGCGCCGCCTGCTGCTGACTCCCCGGACCCGCCGTTTCCGGTGGCCGTCGCGCCGCCTGCTTCGCTCGCACCGCCCGTGTCGTTGGTCCGGTCCGACCCTCCGACACCACTCGCTGCCCCACTGCCGGCTCCCCCTGCCGCAACGGTCGTGCCGCCGTTCCCGGCGACGAAGCCACCGCTACCGGTGCCGGAAATGCCGTTCGCGCCGCCGCTCTCGCCGCCGGTGTCGGAGCCCGTGCCCGTGGCGACATCCGCGCCGCTACCCCCGAGGGCGCCGAACCCAGCGTCGAAGGAGTCGACCCCGCCCACGGATTGTCCAACCGCACATGACGCCGGACTCGCGAGCACGAAGAGAGCACAAGCTGCCGCGCTGCTCGTGGCTATCCCGCGCCGCACGTACATCGAGTGTAAAAGTGTATCACACTCTCTCGGTCAGTCTTCACACGACCACTTCACGAAGGGATCCAGGGATTTGGGGCGCGCTCGCGACTTTTGTCATCTGTGGGTGTTCGGCCCGGGTAAGGTTGGCCTCTCGGAGGAGACTCAGATGCCGTGGTGCAGCAAGCGGGAACGACCGTGAACGACGCCGCTGGCAACGCGCGCCGGCGCTCCGTCACACGAATCGTTGCCGCCCTTTGCGTCGTGCTCGCGGCATGCAGCGGCGGCAAGAACTCCGCCGCGAACCAGGACGCGAGCCTCGCCGGGAACGGCGGCGCCAGCTCGTCCAGTGGCGGGAATTCAGCAGCAGACGGCGGCAACGGCACGGGCGCTATCGGGGGCGCTTCGGCGAGCGCCGGAGGTCGCGACAGCACGGCAAGCGGGGGCACGGCCGGCGCTTCGGGTTCGGGCGCGACCGGCGGGGCGAGCGCTGGCGGCGGTGACGGCGGCGTCGCTGCGGACAGTGGAACGTCCGTCGGATCGAAGCGGCCGTTCCCCGACACGACCTCGACGATCGCGATCCTGACGGATCAGTTGCCGAACCTGACCGCGGCGCAGCAACGGTTCGTCGTGGCGCATTACGTGGGAACCGAGAAGCAGACACTCGCCCAGTCAGAGCCGCTCCGCGCCCTCGCTCCGAACTTTCTCGTGCTCCACTATCACCTGTCGATGTGGCAGTCCGCGCCGAGCACGGACTTCATCATCGACGGCGTGAGCTGGGGCAACGATTACCCGGAAGTGACGACGCACGAGAGCTGGTTCTGGCACAACACCTCGAACCAGAGGGTCGCGAGCACTGCGGACCAGAAGCTGCTCATGAACATCTCCGAACCGGACTTTCAGAGCTACTGGGCAAGCTCGCTCGAGGCCCAGGTTGCCGCGGGGGACTACGACGGCGTGTTCTTCGATTCAGCGTCGCCCGCGCTACTGCAAGCGGAGGTCGGCGACCAGGATGCACGGCTCGCCGGGACGGGCGCGAAGGACTCGGTCATCCCCGAGCTCGGCAATCAGAGCTTCATCTCGGCATGGCAAGAGTGGATGAGTGCGCTCGACACGACGCTCGCCGCCAAGGGGATCCCCCTCATCCCGAACACGAGCGCGTTCGTGACGGGCTGGGACGACACGGACTACAGCCTGACGGCCGGCGCGTTCGTCGAAGGCTTCGCGAGCACGTCGTTCGTCACGGCCGACTGGAAGGCGTCCACCAACGAGCTCCTGTCGCTCGCCGCGAAGCACAAGATCCTCATCTTGCAGAACTACCTCGGGGCCGCGACGGACGTCGCAACGCGGCTCTTTTACCTGGGCAATTACCTGCTCGTGAAGGGGGACAAGACGTACCTCGAGTACTTCGCGAACGGTCCGCTCGAGTGGTACCCCGAGTGGTCGCTCGATTTCGGCGCACCGACGACGACCGGCGCCACGGTGGACAATCTCGCAACGGACGGCGTCTACCGGCGAGATTTCGCGAAGGGCTCGGTCTTCGTCAATCCGACGGACGCCGACGTGGACGTGACGCTCGCCGCAGCGATGCAACTCGTGACGCCCTCGGGCGGCGGCGCCGTGGACGCGCAAGGTGACGAGCCCGGGACGATCGCGACGGCAAGCGTGACGTCCGTGAACGTCGCCGCCCACGGCGCGGCCATTCTGCTCGAGTAGGGACGGTACCGCCGTCAGTCGATTTCGATGTCGATGCTGTCGCTGTCCTTCGATACGCGAGCCGTCGCGGAGAGCCGCGAAGCCGGCACCTTGCAGCTCTGCTCGAGGAGATGTGCGACGCGGGCCGCGCGATCGGCTGCGAGCTCCCAGGGGTCGTGCCGGCCCTTCGCCCCGCCGACCCCGGCCACGACGGTGATGTTCAACGGCGCGGCGACCTTGGCCGTCGCGTCGCAGAGCGCGGAAAGGGGTATGACGTCCACGTGGTCGTGGGATGGACGGAGGGCCGCGCCGGAGAGCGTGATCACGACGCGCTCGCCCCGCCGCGCAACGGTGACGTCCCGCTCCGACGCGAGCGCGCGACACGCCTGCTCGGCCTGCCCGAGCCGGGCATCCCGCTTCCCCTTGGCCGCCTCGTCGTCCTCGTGCGCCGCGGAAGCGGCGCCGGCCTTGGCCGTCTCTGCAGCGAGGGCGGCCTGCGCGCTCGCCGCCGCTTGCTCCGAGGTCGTCACCCGCGCCGCGAGCGAATGGTAATCGGCGAGCAGCTGGGTGTGGGTCCGGTAGAGGGGGACGTAGTACGCCGCCGCGAGGGTCAGGGCTGCCACCGTGAATATTCGTGCCGCGAAGCGGCCCTTACCGTCGGATTTCATCTCGCCTCGAACTCCGGGCACATGGTCATCCCGGACGGACGATAACCGACTCCGCCGCCGCCGGGCGGCGGCCTCGTCGAAGAACCGCCTCGCGAGAATTTTCGACCGGGTTTACGCCGTTTCGGACGCTGCTACGGTTCGGGCATGGACCGGCGAGCGCCACCCGACACCAGCCTCCTCGACATCGCCCGGAGCGCCAACGCGGGGGCTCCCAAGCGACGCCCCTCGACGATGCCGCCACCCCGGTCCGTGCCGAGTCAACCGCCCGGCGCGCCCGGCCCGAGCGTGGCCTCGAACCCGAGCATGGCCTCGAACCCGAGCGTCGCGCCACCGTCAAGCATGCCGACCCACGGCGTCGCGCCACCGTCGAGCGCGCCGGCCCACAGCATCGCGCCGACGGCTCCGGGCGTGCCCGCTTACAGCGTCCCGGCAATCGCGCCGAGCGTCCATGCCCCCGCCTTGGAAGCGACCACGTCGATGGTCGTACCCAGAGCGGCGCACAGTCGCGGCGCGACGGTGGCCCTCGCGATCGCGGCGGGCCTCGGTGTCCTCGTCACTCTTTACCGAAATGACGTGTTCTTCAATCTCGCCGAGGGCTTGCATCAAGGAGCTAGCTACCAGCACCTCGAGGCGGCGCTCGGCTCGCCGGGCTTCGGGACGCCGCAATCGCTGGACGCGCTCGTGGAAGCGGTTCCGGCACCCACGGCGGCCATCCCCGCACCGGTCGCCCCCACCGCAGCCGGCGCGCGGGCGGTGGAACCCGAGCCCGCGACGGCGAAAGCCGTTGCTGACACGGACACGGCGCCCGCGGACACCTCGGATGACGAGAAAGCGAAACCGGCCGGGGTCACGCGCCACGCGGCGTTCGTCTACAGGCACGCGGCGATGGCGCGCCGAGCGGAGCACGCGGCGCCCAAAGAAACCGCGCCCACGGCCGATGACGACGACAGCGCGGCCGCGCCCCCCAAGAAAAACAAACACAGGGCGGCCGACGACGACTCTCCCGCTGCGGACGACAGCACGCCCGCGCCGTCCAAGAAGCACCGGCACAAGTCCGCGGACGCGGACGATGCAATCTCCGACGATAGCTCGAGCAAGAAGTCCAAGGCAGACACGGCGCCCACGCTGGATCTGAACGCCGCCATCCAGCAGTCGGTCATGAAGAAGTCGAAGAAGCCGGACAGTGAGTGAAGGGGCGTCCGGGCGGGCGCGCTCGACGTGATGGTGGCGATCCCACGTCCCTCGCGCACGAACATCTGCGCGGTGATCGTCACGTACCACCCGGACGCGGCGTTCGAGAGCCGGGTTTTGCGTATCCTGCCCCAGGTCGCGCACATTGTGGTGGTCGACAATGCATCATCGGCGGACTCGCGACGGCCCCTCGATGAACTGTGCGCCCGCGGGGTGGTGGAACTCGTGCTGCTCGAGGAGAATCTCGGGATCGGCGCGGCGCTGAACCGCGGGCTCGAACTGGCGATCGCTCGCGGGTTCACGTGGGGGCTAACCTTCGACCAGGACAGCGTGGCGGATGATGCGCTGGTATCAAAGCTCCTCGAAGTGTACGCGGACTACCCGGACGCCGACCGCACGGCGATCATCGGCGCGAACTACGAAGAGGAAACGACGGGAACGACGGGAACGCCGAAGCGTGCCAGGCGCGCAGGCACATCGTGGATCGAAGTGGACGAGGTGATCACGTCCGGCTGCCTGCAGTCGCTCGCCGTATTTCGAGACATCGGTCCGTATCGCGAGGATCTCTTCATCTACTTCGTCGACAACGAATTCTGCAAACGCGCCCGGGTAGCGGGGTATCGCGTCATCCTTTCGCGCACGCCGCTCATCCTTCACCGCACGGGAAGCACCGCGCGACATCGGTGGCTCCATCGGGACTTCGTGACGCCACACTATGCTCCGTGGCGGCACTATTATATCGTGCGCAACGGCATCGTCCTCGTCGCCAGGTACTGGAGCGCGGACCCCAAATGGGGGATTCGCCGAGTCCGCAGCATCGTGAAACGGAGCATCGCGGTGCTCGTCTTCGAGAACGAGCGCGTCGAGAAATTCGCGTACATGATGCGCGGCGCTTACGACGGCGTGCGCGGTCGTACGGGCAAGTTACCGGCGGCGTGAACCGAACCGGCTGCGATCGGAAGCCGGACCGGCGTGACCCGCTCGAAGAAGGGCTACGCATCCTCGAAGCAAAGCTCGAACGTCAAAGGGGACGACCGACGACGACGTCGGTGTACTAACCAGTCAGTGGATCGAGATGAGCTGGCAATCGGCGTTGCAGCCCGGCCCGCCGTCGCAGGTCTCGTATGGGGCCTGGATACGGCCGTCGCCGCAATAGGGGGCCAGCGTGCAGGCCGTGGTGCACAACCCCTGACCGTACGCGGTGGCGAGGCTGACGTTTCGCGACCCGTCGTCGCACTGCTCGGGACCGTTTTTCGTGCCATCCCCGCAGTACGCCGCAAGAGTGCAATTCGAATTGCAGGTGCCGTAGCTGCCGTCGTCGACACCGTCATCGCATTGCTCTCCGGGGTCCTTGACGCCGTCGCCGCACTTCTTCCGGCAGTTTGCGTCGCAGGTGCTGTCGACGGTGCCGTTCTTGGCGCCATCGTCGCAGACCTCGGGCGGCTCGATGGTGCCGTCACCACACGAGGTCAGCGGCACCGCTGACTTGCAATCCGGCGTGCAGGATCCGGGCTTTCCGCTGTTGACGCCGTCGTCGCAAACCTCGCCGTCCGCGCCGTCCACCTGCTTGTCACCGCAATAGGGCGCCAAGGTGCACCGGTTCGTGCACTGGTTCTTGCCATAGGCCGTGGCGCTATCCTGGCTACCGAGGTCGCACGCCTCGGGCGGATTCTGGACGACCTTGTCGCCGCAGTAACCGGCGAGCTGGCAATCCGGCGTGCACGTGCCGTAGCTGCCGTCGTTCTTGCCGTCGTCGCACGTCTCGGGCGCCGTCTTGATCCCGTCGCCGCACCGCGGGCCGAGGGTGCAATCGGCGTTGCACTTTCCGTAGCCGCCCGTGTTCTTCGAGGTGCCGTCATCGCACTGCTCGCCGGGGTCGAGGATTCCGTTGCCGCACTTCAGCGTGCACGTCGACGAGCAACCGCTGCTCGTCGAACCGTTGTCGATCCCGTCGTCGCACTGCTCGGGGCCGTTCTTGACGCCGTCGCCACATCGCTGGCCGAGCGTGCACGAACCCGTGCAGTAGCCGTACCCCGCGCCGTTCTTGGCGCCGTCGTCGCACTTCTCTCCGTTCGACACGACGCCATCTCCGCAGTAGGGAGCCCACTGGCAACCGGGCGCGCAGACCTGGGCCTTGCCGTAGCTGCCGAGGTTCGTTCCGTCGTCGCACGCCTCGGGCGGAGTCTGAACCTTGCTGTCTCCGCAATAAGGACCGAACGCCTGACACCCCGGCATGCATCCGCCGTAGGATCCGTCGTTCTTGCCGTCGTCGCAGACTTCGTCCTCGGTCACGATGCCGTCGCCACAGACCGACGTGCATTGCGTGATCGCGTGAACGAAGCCCGTCAGCGTGAGCCGGTACGTGGACGCCGTGGTGTGTCGCTCTGCCTGGAAGACCGCGATCTCGTACATATCCCCCTTCACGAGGCCGAGGTTCTTCGCAGCGGTGGCGTCGAGCGTGATCGAGCCGTCGAGGGCGCCATGCACGCCGCCGAGATCGACCGCCAGGCGTCCGTTGATGAACACCCACACGTCATCGTCACCGGTGAAGTCCAGAACTTCCCCGCCCTCGTACGTGAATTGGTACCTGAGCTCGCTGGTGAACGAAAAGTTATGCGACAGGCCGTCGTCGGCCGTATCGACCTGCGGGTTCGGCAGCGCGTTCCACCCGAGATCGTCGAGCGGGAAGAAGCTCTGGTTGTCGAACTGATACGCGCCACTCGCGATCTGGACGAGAGTCAGCGTCGTGGGCTTTCTGTTCTGATCCAGATAGACGAGCTTGTCGTAGGGATTCTGTGTCGCGGCAAACCCGCCGTCCGTGGCGCCGCCGTCCGGTAGCTCGCTCCCGTCGCCCTCGGTCTCATGGTACCACCAGTAGAAGGAGTTTGCGCTCGTGATGAGCTGCGTCCCACCGGGTCCGCCGCTTCCCGTCGACGACTCGAAAAGCGGCAAGCCTTCCTCGTCGAGACGCGACTTCACGAGACCGGTCGCGGTCGCGATGTTCCACTGGAAGTCGGGGTGGCCGTTCGTCGTGCCGCGATAGCGAAAGTCCCGGTAGAGAATCGGTATCACCAGCTGGGACGGCGGCGCGAGCGTCACGACCTTGCAGGTGAAGCCTTTCTCCAGTTTGCAAGTGGAACTACAGCCATCGCCGCTCGTCGTGTTGCCATCGTCACACTGTTCTTGTGGGAACTTGAGGCCATCACCGCAGACGGCCGTGCATTTACCGCCGGAGCACTGGGGTTCGAGCGTGCAGGTCGGCGAGCAGCCGTCGTACGGGACGAGGCCGCCGTCGTCGCATTGCTCGAAGCCTTCCTTGACCCCGTCGCCGCACTTCGTCTTGTGGCACACGCTCGCCTTGCCCGTGGCGGTCGTGCAGGCGTAGCCCGGCTCGAGCTTGCACGTCGAGCTGCAACCGTCGTTGCTCTTCGTATTGTGATCGTCGCACTGCTCGAGGCCAGCGACGATCCCGTCGCCGCAGTCCTTCGCGACGCACCTTCCGCCGGCAACCGGACAGGTCCAGCCGCTCTCCAGGGTGCAGGTCGAGCTGCAGCCGTCCCCCGCGGTCAAATTGCCGTCGTCGCACTGCTCGGTTCCGCCGATTTTGCCGTCCCCGCACTGGACCGTGGACACGCACGGCTTTCCAGGGGTCGGGCAAGCATACCCCTCCTCGATCTGGCAGAGCGGACTGCACCCGTCTCCCCCCGTCGTGTTGCCGTCGTCGCATCCCTCCCCGATGTCGAGATCGACGACGCTGTTTCCACAGTACGCCGTCTTCTGACACGCGGCCCCGGGCGTCGGGCACGTCCAGCCTGTCTCGACCACGCAGGTCGAGCTGCAGCCGTCGTTGCTCGCCGTGTTGCCGTCGTCACACTGTTCGCCCGACTCGAGGATCGCGTTGCCGCACTTTGCCTTCGCGATGGTGCAGCTGCCGCCCGTTCCGTTTGCCGACTTCGGGCACGTGTATCCGGGCTCGACGGTGCAGTTCGCGGTGCATCCGTCGCCGCTCTTCGTGTTGCCGTCATCGCACGACTCGCCCGGATCGACCTTGCCGTTGCCGCAGACCCAGAGGTTCGCGCAAGGTTGCCCCGGCGTCGTGCAGGCGTACCCGGGCTCGAGCGCGCAGATGCCCGAACAACCGTCCCCTGGAACCGCGTTCCCATCGTCGCAGGTCTCGCCGAGGCTCGGCTCGACGATCCCATCTCCGCAATACTGAAGCGGGACGCACGACTGTCCGGGCGTTGGGCAGGTCCAGCCCGGCTCGAGCCGGCAATCCGCGGTGCATCCGTCGCCACCGGACGCGCCCCCGTCGAACGTGTTCGCGTCGTCGCACTGTTCGCCACTTTCGAGGACGCCATCGCCGCAAACCGCGGGCGCATTCGACGCCACGCACGCATCGCCGGGAGTGACGCAGACGAAACCCGGTTCGACGGCGTCACAATCCGCACTGCAACCGTCACCCCCCTTGTCGTTCCCGTCATCGCACACCTCGGTCCCCTCGAGCTTGCCGTCCCCGCAGGTCATGACGATGGTGTAGACGCATGCCTGACCGGGGGTCGGGCACGTGTAACCGGGTTCGATCCGACAGACACCGGAACAGCCGTCCCCCGGCGTCGAATTCCCGTCGTCGCATTGCTCGGCCCCGCCGATCTTGCCGTCACCGCACACGACCGAAGGTCCGCAGCTTGCGCCGCTGCACGAAGAAATGGCGCCCGTATCGGCTCCGGAATCCACGAAAAGGAAGTTCGTGCCACCCGCTCCGGAGACGGTCGACTGTCCGCCGCTTCCGTTCCGCTGATCGTTCTCGCGGATGATCTCGGGGTTGCCGCTGCACCCGACAAACCAGCCCACGAGGGCGACCACGACGATAGCGGAGAGCCTCTTCTGAACCAGAGACGACCGAGTCATGCGAAACTCCTTCGAGGGCGCGCGATGAGACGCAACTGATGGTTTAGCACGTGGCCACGGCGCGCTTACGCGCGGATCTCACGTCGTCTGCGTACAATCCGTTTGCGTACAAACTAATCAGAAGGGCTCGACTCTCCTACCCGAGCGCCGGTTCGCGCACCCCCGCGGAGAGCGGCCCTTCGCGAACGTGCTCGCGGCCGATACGAACGTCCCGGTGATGCTCGTGGCGAGCGATGACGGTGAGGAGTCGTCGAGGGTTCCGAGCGCCGAACCCCGGGCTCGCCCCGTACGGAAAGTCGCGTGTGACGATTCACCCGTGGGGAGAGGCACCGTCTATAACTCCCGAGACGCAAGCCTTGCGCTCGTGCGCCTTGAATGCACGGGGGGCGACGGCGACGAGGTCTGCCATGAGCAACCATCATGGCGGGCCGCCGGCTTGCGCGGAGCAGCCTTCGGACAGAACGAACGCGAACGAAGTGACGCCACCGTGCCTGGCATGGGCGTTGCTCTGCGAATTCCTATGAGCGCACAATTCGTAATTCCGCTGGATCGAGTCGAGCTTTCCGACGTGAGCCGCGTCGGTGGAAAGAACGCCTCGCTCGGGGAGCTGATCCGTCACCTCGGAACGTCCGGAGTGAAGGTCCCAGGAGGCTTCGCCGTCACGGCCGATGCATTCCGAAAACATCTGGCCGCAAACGATCTCGAATCGCGGATCTATCCGGCTCTCGAGCGGCTGGACGTCCGGAACGTGGAAGCACTGGAGCGAGAGGCGCTCGGCATTCGCGAGCTGATCCGCGCGGCGCCACTCCCCACGGTCGTGGCCGAAGAGGTTCTCGCTGCATATGCCAATCTGTGTGCGGAGTACGGAGTGGCGGAGGCCGACGTGGCCGTGCGATCGAGCGCGACCGCGGAAGACTTGCCCGGGGCGTCTTTTGCGGGCCAACAGGAGACGTTTCTCAACGTCCGCGGGGGAGCGCGCCTCCTCGCGCGAGTCCGCGACTGCATGGCGTCGCTCTTCACCGATCGCGCGATCGTCTATCGAGCCGAGCGCGGCTTCGACCATCGCCAGGTCGCGCTCTCCGTCGGCGTTCAGAAAATGGTCCGCAGCGACGTGGGATCCGCGGGCGTGATCTTCACGCTCGACACCGAGTCTGGATTTCGCGACGTCGTCGTCGTCACCGCCGCGTACGGACTCGGGGAGATGGTCGTACAAGGCCGCGTGAACCCCGACGAGTTCTGGGTCCACAAGCCGACCCTGACGAAAGGGTTTCGGCCGATCCTTCGGCGCGAGCTCGGAGAAAAGGCCATCCGTCTGAAGTACGCCGAAGCGGCCGCTCGCGAGGTCGTCGAGGAACGAGTTCCCCGGGACGAGCGCCTGCGCTACGCACTCACGGACGACGAGGTGCTCGAGCTCGCACGCGCCGCAATGCGGATCGAGGAACACTACAGCGCCGTCGCCGGGCGGCCGATGCCCATGGATATCGAGTGGGCGAAAGACGGCCGCGACGGCGGGCTCTACGTCGTGCAAGCGCGACCCGAGACCGTTCACTCGAACGGCGGGATTCCCAAGCTCGCTTTCTACCGCCTGCGCGGGAAGAGCGACGTCCTGCTCCGCGGAAAGAGCGTCGGGAGCGGCATCGGCCGCGGAACGGCGCGGGTCGTCCACTCGCCGACCGAGCTCTCCTCGTTCCAGGAAGGCGAGGTTCTCGTTGCAGCTTCAACCGACCCCGACTGGGAGCCGATCCTCCGCCGCGCCTCGGCGGTGGTGACGGACCACGGCGGGCGAACCTGTCACGCGGCCATCGTCTCGCGAGAGCTCGGCATCCCCTGCGTCGTGGGCACGGGTTCGGCAACGACGACGATTTCGTCCGGAGAGGCGGTCACCGTCTCGTGTGCCGACGGCAGCGAGGGCAGCGTCTACCGCGGGCTCCTCGAATTCGACCGAACCGAAGTGGACGCGGCGGCGCTTCCTCGGTCGAAGGTGCCGATCATGCTCAATGTCGGCAACCCGGATTCCGCATTCCTGCTGGGCCAGCTCCCGAGCGCCGGGGTCGGTCTGGCTCGGCTCGAGTTCGTAATTTCCAACTCGATCGGCATTCACCCGATGGCGCTCGTTCATCCGGAGCGTGTCACCGATCGGGTCGCGCTGGCGGAGATACGCAAGCGCACCGCGGGGTTCTCGAACCCCTCGGACTTCTTCGTCGAACGCCTGGCGTCCGGCATCGCCCGCATCGGTGCGGCGTTCTATCCACGCCCCGTCATCGTTCGGTTCAGCGATTTCAAGACGAACGAGTACGCATCGCTTCTCGGAGGCGCCACGTTCGAGCCCAGAGAGGACAACCCGATGATCGGATTTCGCGGCGCCTCGCGGTACTACGACGAGCGCTATCGTGAGGGGTTCGCGCTCGAATGCCGCGCGATCCGGCGGGTTCGTGAGGAGATGGGCCTGGAGAACGTCGTCGTCATGGTGCCGTTCTGCCGGACCTTGACCGAAGCGCACCGAGTGTTGGCGGAGATGGACGCCAGCGGCCTTCGCCGCGGCGAGCACGGTCTCGAGGTGTACGTGATGTGCGAGATCCCGAACAACGTCATTCTCGCGAGCGAGTTCGCGGAGCTGTTCGATGGCTTCTCGATCGGCTCGAACGATCTCACACAGCTGACACTGGGCGTGGACCGAGACTCGGAACTGCTCTCGCACATCTTCGACGAAGCCGATCCCGGCGTGAAGCGGTCGATCCAGAGCGTCATTTCTTCGGCGCACGCCAAGGGACGCAAGGTCGGCTTGTGCGGACAAGCGCCCAGCGATCGCCCCGAGTTCGCCGTGTTCCTGGCGGCGTGTGGCATCGACTCGATCTCCGTCACCGCCGACGCGCTCCCAGCCATCAAAGAGATCCTCAAGGTGTGATGGGAACGCAGAAGGACCCGGAAGCGGCGATCGCCGCCGAACTGTCCGCCTACGGCGAGGAAGTCATCCTGAAGGACGGTGGCTCCATCCGTCTTCGCGCCGTCGGGGCGCCTGACCGGCAGCGCGTGCGTGCGTTCTTCGACCGCCTCAGCCCGAGGTCGTCTCGCTATCGCTTCTTCGGAGCGGTGTCGTCTCTTCCGTCAGCGGAGGTGTCCAGGATCGCGGGGCTCGACCCCGGTCGGACGGTGGCGCTCGCAGCCATCGACGACAGCCACGGCGACGAGGACATCGTTGGCATCGCCGAATTCGCGACGCGTCCTCGTGTCGACGGCTCCCCGGCGGCGTCGCAGGACCCACATCGAGCCGAATTCGCGGTCGCAGTCGCCGACGACCATCAGGACCGCGGCATCGGAACGCTCCTCCTCGAGCGGACGGCAGCGGCCGCTCAGAGGTCGGGAATCGACGAGCTCGAGGCCTACGTGCTCGCCGACAATGCCGAGATGCTCGACGTGTTTGCGAAGAGTGGATTTCAAATCCAGGGGTCGCGGGACCACGAACAATGCAAGGTCGTCTTTCAAACCGCGCAGACCGAGCAATTCGTGGCGGCGAGCCTCGAGCGAGAGCGCCTCGCGGCACGCGAAAGCGTGCGGGTGTTCTTCGAGCCGAGATCCGTCGCCGTCGTCGGGGTGTCGCGGAAGGAAGGGAGCATCGGCCGCGCCATCGTCGAGAACCTCGTGAAAGCGGGCTTTCCCGGGCCAATCTACCCCGTGAACTCGAACCTCGGGGAGGTGTCCGGCCTGACTTGCTTTTCGTCACTCCTGGCAGTCGGCAAGCCCATCGACCTCGTCGTGATTGCCGTTCCGGCAGCGCAGGTCGAATCCGTGGTCGCCGACTGCGCCCACGTTCACGCGAGAGGCGTGGTCGTCGTGTCCTCGGGATTCGGCGAGATGTCTCCGGAAGGCAAGGCCCGAGAGATACGGCTCAGGCACCAGGTGCGAAACGCAGGGATGCGCCTGGTTGGCCCGAATTGCATGGGCGTCCTCAACGCGGCCGACGACATCCGCCTCAACGCGACGTTCGCACCCGTGTGGCCCCCCTCCGGTAACGTGTCGATGCTCTCCCAGAGCGGCGCGCTCGGCATCGCGATGCTCGACTACGCGAGACAGTTGAACATCGGCCTCGCTGGATTCGTCTCGGTCGGGAACAAGGCGGACGTCTCGGTCAACGACCTGCTTTCATATTGGGCGGACGATCCGAAAACGCGGGTCATCGTTCTCTATCTCGAGAGCTTCGGGAACACGCACAAGTTCGTGCGCCTTGCCCCGGAAGTTGCACGGAAGAAGCCGATCGTCGCGGTGAAATCCGGTCGCTCGGCGGCGGGGACCAGGGCAGCGAGCAGCCATTCGGCGGCACTTGCCAGCCTGGACGTCGGCATCGACGCGCTGTTCGCGCAGGCGGGCGTCATTCGTACGAACACACTCGAGGAGCTCTTCGACGTGGTCGCGCTGCTGTCGACGCAACCTTCTCCGAAGGGGCCGCGCGTGGGGGTCGTCACGAACGCCGGCGGTCCGGGCATTTTGCTGGCTGATGCTTGCGAGGCCCACGGACTGGCCCTTCCGTCGCTGTCTCCGTCGACGCTCGAGGCGCTTCGACGGATTCTGCCGCCACAAGCCGGCCTCTCGAATCCCATCGACATGATCGCGTCGGCGAGCCCGGACCAGTTCGAGCAAGCCATTGCACTCGTGGGGAATGACCCGCTCGTGGACTCCGTCGTCACCATCTATATTCCGCCCCTGGTCACCAAACCCGAGGAGGTGGCGAGAGGCATCGCGCGCGGTGCCGCTGCCATTCCGAAGGACAAACCGATCGTCACGGTGTTCATGTCTTCGAAGGGCGCGCCGCCCGTGCTGGCGGAGGGCGCACGCGGCAAGATCCCCTCGTTCGCCTTTCCCGAGAACGCGGCGCTGGCGCTCTCCGCTGCCCTCGGTCATTCGCGTTTCCAGCAGCGCCCCCGGGGCAATCTCGTCTCCATTCCGCGCGAGAACGAGCGACGCATTCGTCGACTCGTCGACGACGCCTTGCGCGCCTCGGGCGGGGCTAGCGTTTGGCTCTCGACGCAGGACCTCACGGCCCTCCTCGACCTCGCCGGGATCCCGTTTGCTCCGAGCAAGATGACCTTGCCAGACCCCGACGCCGCTGGCGCCGCCGGCGACGCCCTCGGGTATCCGGTCGTCTTGAAGGCTGTCGCCAAGACCCTCATTCACAAGAGCGACGTCGGAGGCGTGTCGCTCGGACTGGGCTCGCGAGAGGCCCTTCGAGACGCTGCCGCAGAGATGAAGACCCGCATGCAAGGTGGCGACCACACCCTCGAAGGCTTCCTGATTCAACGCCAGATCGACGGCGGAATCGAAGCACTGGTCGGCGTCACGCGAGATCGCGCACTCGGACCGGTCATCGTGGCTGGCCTCGGAGGCGTTCAGGTCGAATTGCTCGGAGACGTGGCGTTCAGGCTGCCTCCGATCTCCGACCTCGACGCACGAGAGATGCTGGATCACCTGAAGGCGAAACGTCTCTTCGACGGCTTTCGAGGCGCCCCCCCTGCCGATCGGGCGGCACTGGTCGACGTGATCTGCAAGGTGTCCGCCCTCGTCGACATCGTGCCGGAAATTGCGGAGATCGATCTGAACCCCATCAAGGTGCTGATGCCCGAAAGGGGTGTCGTCGTCGTCGACGCGCGGATCCGGATCGGGATCGAGAGCTGATGTTTCTCGTCTCCGCGTCGAGGAAGAATGGCCAATCGATCCGAGCTCGCCAGGGCGAGGTCCTCACGCCGCGGGGGCGCTGGCATCCGCGCGCTGCTTCGAAAAGCTGAGCTCGACCTCGGGTGAGCGGAGCAACGTGCCGAAGGCTGGACAGGCCCGCACCGACCGCTCGATTGCCGGCAGATAGTCATCGGGCACTCCCGCAGGAAGGGCGACGTGCACGGTCACTTTGTCGAGACGCGGCGTCGGGTCGCGCGCCTTGCGAGCTTCGACCTCCACGCGGAGTCCCTCCGGCGAGAGCTTCCGTCCGAGCAAGAAGGCGGCGGCGAAGTAGTGCGCGCAAGCCCCGGCCGCCGCTACCATCACGTCGAGCGGGGACGGCCCACGATCCTCGCCGCCCGGGACGGCGCTCGGTTGGTCGAATAGCAGCTCATGGCTTCCGAGATGGACAGAGCTCGCGACCCCACCCGCTGATTCGATGATGGCTTTCATTGGGTTCTCCTGTTGCTACGAGGGACCGTCGCCGAGGACGTACCCGTGACTGCGCGCTAGCCAGGCGAGGACGTCGATGGTCGAGACGATGCCGACGACGCGGCCAGCCGCGGAAACGACCGGCAGGCGGTGCACGTGTTCGCACGCCATCAGTGCCGCGGCTTTTGCGATCGTCTCGTTGACGGGAAGACAGAAGGCGATCGGCATCATGATGTCACCGACGGTTGGTGTCGAGGGAGCCGCGAGGTCGCCGTACGACAACCTAATCAGGTTCGTCTTGGAGACGACACCGAGGGGACGCCCCTCGTCGTCGACGACCGGTGCGCCGCTGATCCCCCTTTCGAGAAACAGGGCCCCCAGAGCCTCAGCGCCGAGGTCCGCCGTGACGCAGATCACGTGCCTGGTCATGATCTCCGAAACGAGAGCAAAGTCAGCGCTCCCTGCTTTCGTGGGCGCACGGGAAACGTTGCCGGATCGACTGGAAACGGCCTCTTCGTCGGAAAGGCGACACGAGATGAGCACCCCCCGTGCGTCGGGACTCGTGCGGAGCCCGCCATGACGGGAGCAGTCGAAGCAAGCATCCAGGGCGGTATGCGATCCGCTCAACGGGCATGGCGCGACGAACTCAATCCGTAGGCTGTCCTTTCCCAAGGTCTGCCGCGAATGAAGCGAGGAACTGACGAGCCTGTAGCCCGCATTTTCCAGTCTGTCCTGTCCATGATCGTTCATCTCGACTTCCTTTCTTGGCCGCGCCTCATGCGCTCGGGGGCTTTCATTGCAACGAATCGGCCAACTTGGACCCACTGGAGAAAGCCTGGCGCCGCCTGGTGCCCGGACTGCACTTCGTGCACCGCTCCGCGGGTTCTGCGTGTGCCGATGCCTGGTTGGCTTCCCAAGGAGGGGCGAGTTGACCAGGCGCCCGCACGTACGCAGATTTGCGGCGTGCTGACATTCCGATGCGAGTCCTGCGGCGGGTTGAATCGTGTTCCCGCGGCCAAGCTGGCGCAAAAGCCCGTGTGCGGCCGCTGCAAGCAGCGACTGGACGTGTCGGGCGCTCCGCAAGCCGTGAACGAAGGAGAGCTCTCGGGCGCCATCGCGGGGTCGCCGATCCCGGTGCTCGTCGACTTCTGGGCGCCGTGGTGTGGCCCGTGTCGAATGGCCGCACCCATCCTCGAGCGGATTGCGCGCGCGCGTGCTGGTCGGTTGCTCGTGCTCAAAATCAACGGCGACGAAAATCCGTCCGTGTCTGCGCGGCACCGGGTCCAGGGGATCCCCGCGTTCATCGCGTTCCGGGACGGTGTCGAGGCCGCCAGGCAGGTTGGCCTCCTGCCGGAACCGGCGTTTGCCCGCTGGGTGGATGGTTTCGTAGCGGCGTGACTGCCCCGCGATGAACCAGGGAATCGACGTTACCTGCGTCAGTTGCGGAGTCCCAGCCTTGGGTTCCAGGATGGGAGGAGCGTGGCACTGGAGGACGCCGTTCCCCCGCCGCAATCCGTAGCTACTTCGCCCCGCGGACCGTCAGGACCGGAACGGGCGACGTTCGTACGATCTTCTCTGCAACGCTTCCGAGAAGGGCGCGCTCGAAGCCTCGCCGCCCATGCGTCCCCATGACGATGAGGTCGGCACGCACCTCCCTCGCGCAGTCGAGCGTTTCGCTCCAGGGTACGCCGATGCGGAGAACGGCCTGTACCGAAGGCAACCGCTTCCGAAGGGCGGCCAGCGTCGCATCGAGCTGTCGTTGCGCGGCCTCTTGAACGGGCGTCAAGACGTCGATGGGGCCCACGGTCATGCCGGGGTATCCGTAAAGGGGCAGCTCGACGGCGTGAAACAACGTCAACGACGCTTGGTATCGCGTGGCAAGGTCGATGGCGACCTCGAGTGCTTGCTCGGACGAGTCGGAGAAATCCGTCGGAACCAGGATGCGCTTGATATCGACCATCAGGGTTGTCCTCGCTGTCGTCGTGGACAGTTCATTTGTGGACCGCGGACTGCGACTCGTGGTGGGTTCTCGGCAGTCGCGCCGTGATTGCGCCGAAGAGCGAGTCGATGAGTGATGCACGTTCGGACTCCGGCACGTGTTCGTCGGCCCACGCGTAAAGCATCTGGTCCTCGCGGTGCGCGTGCGCTCTGAGTTCGTCGATGAAGGCGCGCGCCGTCTCTGCTCTGACCGCGTGCAGATCCACGCACGTCCCGAGCTCGAGCAAGCGCTTGCGAATGAGCTCGTGCTCTTTGAGCATGGCGCGGGCCTCGACTTCGTTCGTTCGAAGGAGTGCGGGAATCAGGTACCGCTCTTCGACGTCGATGTGGGCGAGCAACTCGGAGTCGAACTTGGTCCAGGTAGCACACACGCCTTCGCGGTCGTCCGCCTCGAACGCCGCGATCAGACTGTCGAAAAGACGCTCCAACCGTTTGTGGTCGGAGAGCAGCTGTTCGCGAATCTTGGTCGAGTCGGACATGTCCCACGTCCGAGCAAGGCGCGTGCCGCGGCTACCGAGCGAATTCTCAGGGGACCAGCGTGACGACCGACCCGTGAGCGACGGGAGCTTCGATGAAGCGCCGAGGTCCGCTGGCAAACCCCCGGGGCTCGCGGTGAATCCGAATGCCCGTTCTGCGCCGGGGCGCAATCCGTGCGCCTCCGCGTTTGATCCCCGAGCGCTCTCGAGGCAGGTCGCAACGAAGCATGCCGACCGCATGGCCTGCGGACGCGCTCCGGCGGCGCTGCCCAGGCGCTTGGCCGTTAAATTGCTTTTGCACCTTGCATGTCCGCAGGTATCCATTCTCGGTCCGAATTGCCACCTCGCCTGGATCCGCCGATCCGCATCAAGCAATGCATGACCGCTGCGCCGCACTCGATCGGCAAAGATCAGCCGCTCGCCGTTGCCGGCCGGGTCATGCGCCTGCACAGCATTCGCCACCTGCCGGTCCTCGATGAGAACAAGCTCGTCGGGATTCTGTCGGAGCGCGATGTTCACCTCGTCGGCTCGGTTGCAGGCGTGGATCTGGAGCAAGTCGCCGTCGAGCGCGGCATGCACGAGGACGTCTATTGCGTGTCGCCGGAATCCCGCGTGGAGGACGTAGTCACGCAGATGGCGGACCACCGATACGGTTCGGTGGCCGTCGTCGAGCACGGCAAGGTGATCGGTCTCTTCACGACGACCGACGCGCTGCGCCTTCTCGCGAGGCAGCTGCACGAGTCCGGTGATTCATGACACGAGAACGCGGCAAACCGATGCGTGTCTGCCTGGTCGTCGGAGGAGGGGACGCCCCCGGAGTGAACGCCGTGATCCGCGGCTTCACGCATGCGGCCCGTCGCTTCTCGATAGAGGTGCTCGGCAGCAGATACGGCTTCGAGGGAATGATCGACCCGGCGGGGATCGCGCCCGTTTCCCTTGCGGACATCCGCGGGATCTTGCCCAGGGGCGGATGTGTCCTCGGTTGTTCGACCCGCACCAACCCGTTCTTCGTTTCCACGCCCCACGAAGGAACCCGCAATCTGGGTCCAGAGATCGTCCATCGGCTGCGGTCCTCGGGGGTCGACGCGCTGGTGCTGGTCGGCGGTGACGGGACGATGCTGGCCGCCGGACGTTTTTCCGAGCTGGGAATGCCGTGCGTGGGCATTCCAAAGACGATCGACAACGACCTCGGTCAGACCGACCCGGCGTGCGGCTTCGACAGTGCCGTCGAGACCGCGACCGCCGCGGTCGACGCCTTGCATTCGACGGCCGAAGCCCACGCGCGCGTCATGCTCGTCGAGGTCATGGGGCGAAACGCCGGATTCATCGCGCTGCATGCGGGACTGGCGGGCGGCGCGGACGTGATTCTCGTCCCGGAAATCCCGTATCGTCTGGACCGCGTCGTCGAGAAGATTCGCGAACGCGAGGCCCTGGGATTGCGATTTTCCGATCATCGTCGTGGCTGAAGGGGCAGCACCTGCCGGAGGCCATATCCTCGAGATCGAAGAGGGCCGCCCAGGCCACCTTCCGCGCCTCGGTGGGGCAGGAGCTCGTCTGGTTTCCGAGCTCGAAGGAGCCCATCTCGGACACGAGGTGCGATTGACCGTCCTGGGGCACCTCCAGCGCGGAGGCTCGCCGTCCGCGTTCGATCGCAACCTCGGAACGCGACTTGGCACCTACGCCGCCGAGCTGTGCCACAGAGGCGAGCTCGGCCGCCGGATCGTGACGCGCGACGGGGAACTCGCTTCCTTGTCGCTGTCGGAGCCCATCGCGCACAAGCGGGTTGCCACGACCGATTCGCTGGTAAGCGCCGCGCGACTCATCGGCATCGAGTTCGGGGACTCGGTTCCCGTCCTCGAGTCGGACCGCGCCCCGATCGGCCACTGAGGGGTCGCGCGCTCCCCGAGCGGAGCGAAGCGGAGGACCGATCGAGGCGAGCCCCGGGGATGGCTATCGCTGCTCTCCGAGCATGCGGGCGTAGTTGAGCCGCTCCCACGCGTGGGGATCCGGCGCGGAGCGCAGATCGAGAACGCCGCGCGCTTCGGCGCTCGACCGGTACCCCTTTTCGTTCAGGACGCTCACGAGCTCGTCTCGAATGACGGCGGCATATCGCGGGCCGTGCACGAGCAGCACGGAGGCCAGCTGCACGACGTGAGCGCCGCTCAAGATGCTCTTCGCCGCGTCCCGCCCGGAGTGCACTCCGCCCGTGCACCCGAGAGACAGCCCGGACGTCGTGGAAAGCACGGCGAGGGCGTGCAAGCGGAGCGGCAGTTCGGCAGGCGTCGACAGGACCAGCCGCCGATCGACGTCGAGCGTGTCGAGGTCTATGTCGGGCTGGTAAAAGCGGTTGAAGACCGTGGCGCCACGGGCACCCGCCTGTTCCAGCTGGGCCACGAACGACGGGACGGATGCATAGAACGGCGTCAACTTCACGTTCACGGGTAGAGCCACGGCCTCGACCACTGCTCGAACGACGTGGAGCTGTCGTCGTTCGACCGCCGCGCCCGTCTCGTCCGCGGACGTGGCGACCTCGTAAAGGTTCAGCTCGAGCGCGCTCGCGCCGGCGGCCTCGAGCCGTTTGGCATACGAGGTCCACCCGCCCGGGGTCGTCCCGTTGAGCGAAGCGACGATCGGCACGTCGACGCGCTTTCTGAGACGTTCGAGCTCCGCGAGGTACGGCTCGGCGTCCACGGGGAACACGTCTTGCGGACCGAGGACACTCGTCGCCTCCGCGTCGTGGTCGACTCGCGCGTCGAAGAACCGATGGGCGGCCATCTGCTCGTGAACGAGCTGCTCCTCGAAAAGCGAGTGCATCACGACGGCGCCGGCCCCCGCTTCGACGGCAGCGGCGATCGCCTCGGGATCCTTCGAGAGCGGGCTCGCCGACGACGACGAGCGGGCTTCGCAAGGGGAGTCCGAGCCATGTCGGTGGCCAGGTCAATCATTGGTACGTCTCCGCGAGGGGAAGGTGGATGCGCGCGAGCTGCTCGTAGAGCGCAGCGCCGTTGTTTCACCGCGCACGCGAGACGCGGCGAGCAGCGCCGCGTATCGCTCCGGCGAGCGGAGCTCCACCATCCGAAACCGCGCTTCGTTCTCCATGTACGTTCGCGACGTCGAGCTTCGCCGGGCCCGAGTCGAGGATCAGCGGGGCCTCACCTGCGATCGATCCGGTCGCGGATCGAACCGATAGAGCGGCCACATGCCGCTGTCGATTGCCCGCTTCTGCTGTGACGGCGAATGAACGAGGTCGTAGCCGTGAGCGATGCAGGGGCTGTGGGCGATGAGGAGGGAAGGCCGGGGTGGCGCTCGGCTTCGAGGAACGCCTCCACCGTCTGGGCGCTGCGTGACTGCATCGCGACCTCCGCGACGTAGACATGCCCGTAGCTCATCGCGAGCAGGCCCAGGTCTTTCTTGCGTGTCGACTTGCCCGCAGTCGCAAACTTCGCGGCCGCGCCGAGGGGCGTGGCCTTGGACTGCTGCCCGCCGGTGTTGGAGTAGACCTCGGTATCGAGGACGAGAACATTGACGTTCTTGCCGGAAGCGAGCACGTGGTCGAGGCCGCCGTAGCCGATATCGTAAGCCCATCCGTCGCCGCCCACGATCCAGACGGCTCGTCGGCACGAGGGCGGCGCGCCAGCTCTCGAAGCGCCCGGGCCTCGGGAGAGGCGTCGTGTTCGAGGATCGCGACGAGCGCGCGCCACGCGCTCGCGCTGTGCGTCGAGCCACGAGTCGTTCGCTCCCACATCGAGGAGCGCCTCGACGAGCGCCGCGCCGAGACGCCCCGCCATCGAACCGAGGCAGCGCGTTCGCGCGCTCGGCGCGCGACGTCCAGCGCGAGGCGCATACCGAGACCGAACTCGGCATTGTCTTCGAAGAGCGAGTTGGACCACGCCGGGCCGTGGCCGTCGCGATTCTTGGTGTACGGAGTCGTCGGCAGATTCCCGCCGTAGATCGACGAGCAGCCCGTGGCATTGGCGATCAGGAGATGATCGCCGAAGAGCTGGGTGAGGAGACGCAGGTACGGCGTCTCGCCACAACCGGCGCACGCCCCCGAGAACTCGAACAGCGGCAGCGCGGAGCGCCGCCGTTCGCTTGTTGATTGCGCGAGCCCCTCGAGCGGCGCAGACTGGAGCGTCAGGAAGAATGCGAAGGCCTCCCGCTCCGCGTCGCGGTTCGCCTCGAGCGGCCCCGAGACGAGCGCCTTGCGGCGCGGTTGCAGCCGGTCCTTCGCCGGGCAGACCTCGATGCAGAGCCCGCAGCCCGTGCAATCCTCGGGCGCGACCTGAACGGAGTACTGAAGCCCTTTCAACGACGACTCGAACGTCTCTGGGACCGAACGGAAACTCGCCGGGGCCCGTGCGAGCTGCGCGGGGTCGAAGACCTTGGTCTGGATTGCCGTATGCGGGCAGACCATCGAACAGAAGTTGCACTGGACGCAGACGTCGGGTTGCCAGATCGGGATCTCCAGGGCGAGGGCGCGCTTCTCGAACCGACTCGTCCCGGTGGGCCAGGTGCCGTCGGGCGGGAAGGCGCTCACGGGTAGATCGTCGCCTCGGCCTTCCATCAGAAGCCTCGTCACTCGCTGAACGAACTCGGGCGCCTGCACCGGCACCGTGGGAGCTCGCTGGCGCTCGGTCGAGACCTCCGTGGGTACCGCTATCTCGTGCAGCTCGGCGAGCGCGGATTCGACCGCACTCATGTTGCGCTTGACGATCTCCGGGACCACGCCGTCCCCAGGTCTCCTCGATGGAGCGCCTCACGAACATCATGGCCTGCTCGAGAGGCAGGACCTTCGACAGCGCGAAGAAGCAGGCTTGCATGACCGTATTGATTCGTCGTCCGAGTCCTGCGTGCTCCGCGACGCCATAGCCGTCGATGACGAACAGGCGACATCGCGAGCGTACGAGCTGCCCCTGCACCTCCAGCGGCAGCGAAGCCCAGACACGCTCCGGGGGAAGCGGCGTGTTCAAGAGCACCGTCGTCCCTTCCATCGCCGCGGACAGTACGTCTCTCCGCTCGAGAAACCCCGGGTCATGAACGGCGATGAACTGCGCGCGCCGGATGCGATACGTCGAGCGGATGACACGGGGCCCGAAGCGCAGGTGCGACGTCGTGGTGGAACCGGCTTTTCTCGAGTCGTACTCGAAGTATCCTTGAGCGAAGAGCGACGTCTCCTCGCCGATGATCTTGATGGTCGCCTTGTTCGCCGAGACGGTTCCGTCGGCGCCCAACCCGAAGAAGAGAGCGCGCGAGACGTCGTCCGGCTCGGGGTCGAAACTGGAGTCGACCGCGAGCGAGGAGCCGGACACGTCGTCTCGGATGCCGACCGTGAAATGTCGCTTCGGCTGCTCGGCCTTCATGTTGTCGAACACGGCCTTCACCATGGCCGGAGAGAACTCCTTGGATGCCAGGCCGTAGCGACCGCCGAGCAGTCGCGGGAGCGAGGGCAGGGTCCCACGCGCCCCGGCCTCCACGAGGGCAGACGTTACCTCCTGGAAAAGAGGCTCGCCGGATGCACCGGGCTCCTTCGTTCGATCGAGCACGGTGACCGCGAGCGCGCTGGGCGGGAGCGCAGCCAGGAAGTGGTCGACGGAGAAAGGACGAAACAGTCGAACCTTGACGACTCCCACGCGCTCGCCGTCGTCGAGCAAGCGTTCCACCGTTTCGTGCGCGCATTCGGCGCCGGATCCCATCAAAACGACCACGCGGTCCGCTTCGGGGTGACCGACGTAGTCGAACGGCCGATATCGACGTCCGGTCAGCTCGGCGAAGCGCTCCATGGTCTCGTGGACAACGGCCGGGAATCCCGCGTAGAACGGCTCGACCGCTTCGCGCGATTGAAAGTAAGCGTCCGGGTTCTGCGAGGTGCCGCGGACCACGGGGTGATCGGGATCGAGCGCACGAGCGCGATGCGATCGAACGGCGTCCTCGCCGAGCAGTGCTCTCAACGCCTCGTCTTCGAGGGGGAGAACCTTCGTGATCTCGTGCGACGTGCGAAACCCGTCGAAGAAATGAAGGACCGGGATTCGTCCGCGGAGCGTGGCGGCGTGACCGATGGCTGCCAGGTCCTGCGCCTCCTGGGCCGAACCCGAGCAAAGGAGCGCCATTCCGGTGCCGCGGGCAGCCATGACGTCGGAGTGGTCTCCGAAGATCGACAGAGCGTGCGTCGCGACGGTGCGAGCCGCCACGTGCATGCAAAACGACGTGAGCTCGCCGGCGATCTTGAACAGGTTCGGAAGCATGAGGAGAAGCCCTTGCGACGCCGTGAACGTGGTCGCGAGCGCACCCGCCTGGAGCGCCCCATGAATCGCGCCCGCCGCCCCGCCTTCGGACTGCATTTCGGTCACCGTCGGAATCGCCCCGAACACGTTGGGCCGACGGTCGGCGGACCAGGCATCCGCGTGCTCACCCATCACGGAGGCCGGCGTGATCGGGTAAATGGCGATGACCTCGCTCGCTCGATACGCAACGTCGGCGACGGCCTCGTTGGCGTCCACGGTTCGATGGCGCGGCGACGTGGTCAAGGCTGCTCCTTCCCGACAAGTCCGAAGTGCTCACGCTGAACGGAGTGGTTGCTCGACAGACGTTCGGCGATCTTCTCCCCGCACCGCACCGCGCCCTCCACCCACGGGTGATTGAGATAATCCCCACAGAGCCAGACCCCCCCCTCGCCTTGCCCCTTGTTCCAGAAATCCTTCACTCGCGTGACCTGACCCGTCCCGTAGACCGGAATCGCCCGGGGCAGTCGTTCGACAGAAAGCGAGGTAAGGTGCCCGTCGAACCTCGGAATCAAGCGACCGACCTCACCGGCCACGATGCGCGATACCGCCCCGTCTTCGACCTCGAATAGATCGTCCGCTCCCTCCTCGTGCAGCCAGACGCTCAGTACGCGTCGCGCTCCCGAGTCCAGGGGCTCGCACAGATCGTTGGACACCCCGGAAACCAGCCGACTCTCGCAGAACGGGATCCAGGCGCCTTCAAAGGCCTTTGCGTGTTCGATGGCTACCGAGTAGGCGCACAGAATCGTCCGAGACGACACGGCCCGCTCGAGCACGTGCATTTGCGCTGCGGTCGGCGTCTTCAGCAGAGCGCGAGCCACCTCCGCCGTCGTCGCGACGACGGCGGCATCGCAGCGCGCGCTTCCGTCCGGCCACTCGACATCGACCCCGCCTCCGGACAGCGCCGAAACGGACCGTACCTCGACGCCGTATCGGACCGGGAGTTTCGCCGCTAGCGCCGACGGCAGACTTCGCATGTGCCCCCGAAGCGCGCACAGCCGAAACCGACCGCGCGACAGCAGGAGTGCGGCCAGTGCTTCGAAATACTTCGCACTCATCTTGTTCGCGCCGTGGAAGTGGAACGTGCGGATGAACGCGTCGACGAGGTATGCGGTGGCTTCGTCGCCGACGTGTCGCCGCGCGAATGTCTCGCAATCCTCCGTGTCGAATGAGTCGCTGCCGACCGAGAGGTCGAAAAAGTCGACCTGGTGTTGCCACGTCCGGGCCTCGAGGAGCGTCAGGAAGAGTCGAATTCTCGCCTCGAACGACAGGCCTCGGTACCGAAGGACGTCTCCGGGGCCGCCCGGAGAGAACGACGCGAGCTCGCGATCATGCACGACGCCGCCCTCGGCTCCGTCAGGAAGCTCGGTCCAGCGGTCACCCAAGCCAACCTCGGTGGCGAGCGCCCTGGTCCGCTCGTAGCTGTCGAGGAGCATGTGGGCTCCGGTATCGATATCGAGACCGAGCGCCGTAGTCGTCCACATCCGGCCACCGGGGTGAGACGCCGCTTCGAGCACGTGAACCGTATGACCCGCCTGCCGAACTCGGAATGCAGCGGTGAGCCCGGAAATGCCTGCACCGACGACGACGATGTTCACGAGTCCCTCTGCATGAGCTCTTCATAGAGCCGAATTCCCGACGCGACCGTAGCACCGATGCTCGGGTAGCCTGCGGTGGCGTTGACGAGAAACAGATTATCGAGCGGCGTGTCGAAGCTCACGCGCGGCCAGCGCGTATTCTCCGGGGTCAGCGCCGCGCCGTAGGAGTTGCCGCGCGGCGACCAACAATAATGCTCGTTCGTGAGTGGCGTTCCGACCACTCGAATGGCCAATTTACTGCGGAGGCCCGGAACGTACTCCGCTTCCAGAATGTCCAGGATGGTGTTCCGGACCTTCGTCTTTTCGTCGTTGTACGCTCTCCGGCCTCGTCCCCGGAGCGCGTCGAACTGGGCGTAGTCGCAGCTCGTCGCGACCTCGAGCACCTGGTGACCCCGAGGGGCTATGCCGGGCTGGTCCGTGTGTAACGTCGGCGTCGCGAGGAACAGCCACGGATTCGACAGATCATGGCCCTCGAGCTGATCACGATAGATGCGATTGAGGTCGTCGTGAGGGTAGCGCCACACGTTGAAGGAGCCGAACCCGTGCTCTCGGAGGTCACACTCCTCGACGCCGAGGTACATCGTGAATGTGCTGCAGGAGTACTCGTACTCGAGCCTTTTGCGGTACGCCGCGGGAAAGTACTCGGCGCCGCTGAGTTCCACCGTGCGCGCCGGATCGAGATTGGAAACGTAACGCCTCGCGCGGAACGTCTCGCCCTTGGTCGTCACGACGCGATCGACGCGCCCCCCCGCCACGACGATCCGAGCGACCTCGTGAGACAGCAAGACCTTGCAACCGGCCTGCGCCTCGATGCGTTCGACGACCTGGTCGATGAGATGGGAAAAGTGCTTCTCTGGGTAGTACGCGCCGCAGTCATAGGACGACACCAGCGATACGTGGAGCAGCAGGGACACGCGCTCCGGCGGCAGCAGATAGTCACCAGCCTGTCCCGCAAGGACTGCCTGGAGACGTCGCGGCATGTGCAAGTCGTCGTAGAGGCGCTGGAGCGTCCAGTTCCGGTAGCGGATGAGGTGGGGGAAATGCAGCGGCGCCGTCGCCAGGTCCCGCAAGCCCGGAGATCCGGGCAAGCGTGAGATCTCTTCACGGATCGCCATGACCGTCGCGAAGTAGCTCCTCAGCGGCTTTTCCGCGTCCGGGAATCGGCGAATTAGCCGATCGCGAAACTTCGAGAGCCCCGTCGGGATCCGAAATCGTTCACCGGCGAGGTCGATTCGATCGAACCCCTCCGGATCCAGCCGGCGGAACCGGACGTCCGCGCCGATGCGCGACAGGAAATCGTGAACCGGCTCCCCCTCGCCGCACCCGAAGATGTAGTGCACCTGCGCGCAAAACCGATAGTCCCCCATGGGGAACGTGTGGGCGTACCCGCCCGGGTATTCGTGCGATTCGAGGATGAGCACCCTCCTGCCCGCTCGAGCGAGCAACGCGCCGACGGTGAGGCCCGCCATACCCGAGCCGATGACGAGATCGTCGTATTCGGCAGGCATCATCATGCAGCTTTCACCGTGCCGATGTCGGACCACGCGATCGTGGTGCCGCTTGCGGAAGTCCGATGCGAAGGGCCAATCATGGGCATGGCAGGTTCCTGCGGTGAACGAGGCCGACTCGTCGATCGGCCCTGCATCAAGCGGTCCAGGCACCGTTCCGCCCTCGCTTCACGCGGCATCGGGCTGATGCCGCGCGCGAAATGCACGCACCTGCGTCTTTTCGCGTCGTTTCCGTGCGCTCTCGGCTCGGCCCGGGCAAACCGATGTGAAGACGGTCGACGCTTCCCCCCGTTGCGCTCGCGCCGTGCAGCACCTTCGTCTTGGTGCAAGGCGTGCACCTCAGCTGGGGATGCGGGTGGGCACGCGGATTGCTTGGAAACCAAGAACGATATGGCGAATCGAGGCGCGTTCGACGGGTTGGCTACGCCGCGCGAGCGGATCGCGCAGGGCAGGTTCGGCTTACCCGCGAGTGTCCGCGCCTGCTTGTTCGATCTGGACGGCGTGCTCACGCTCACCGCGAAGGTCCACGCCGCCGCATGGAAGGAGACGTTCGATGCGTTCCTCGTCGCCCGCGCGACGGCAACCGGCACCCCCTTCGTCGCCTTCGACGCGCTCGACGACTACGAGCGCTACGTCGACGGAAAGCCGCGTCTGGACGGCACTCGATCGTTCCTCATGGGGCGAAACATCGAGCTCCCGGAAGGCAGCCCCCGAGACCCGCCCGACGCGCAAACCATCTTCGGGCTCGCGAATCGGAAGAACGAGGCCGTGAAGCGCTTGCTCGCGGAGAAGCGCGTCGAGCCGTACCGGGGATCGGTGCGTTACGTTCGGGCCGTTCGCGAGGGTGGACTTCGCACGGCCGTCGTCTCGTCGAGTCGCAATTGCCGGCTCGTGCTGACATCGGCCGGAATCACCGACCTGTTCGACGCGATCGTCGACGGAGTCGTGGCCAGAGAGAAGAACCTTCCCGGCAAGCCCGCGCCCGACACGTACCTTGCGGCAGCGCGAATGCTGGACGTTGCCGGGTCACACGCAGCCGTTTTCGAGGACGCATTGGCCGGCGTCGAGGCCGGGCGCGCGGGCGGATTCGGCTACGTCGTGGGCGTCGATCGCGTGGGCCAGGCGCAGGAACTCGGGCGCCACGGTGCAAACGTCGTGGTCGATGATCTGAGCGAGCTCCTCGAGGTCGAATGATCCGCCACGCCGCGTTTCGCGTCGAGCCTTGGTGCCTCCACGAGATCGAGCTCCATCTCGACATTCTCGCCCAAAGCGAGTCGCTCTTCGCTCTTTCGAATGGGCACATCGGGCTTCGAGGGAACCTCGACGAAGGGGAGCCACACGGTCTTCCGGGGTGCTATCTGAACGGCTTCTACGAGCTGCGGCCGCTGCCGTACGCGGAAGGCGGTTACGGATTCCCGACGTCGAGTCAGACGGTCATCAACGTCACCAACGGCAAACTGCTCCGCTTGCTCGTGGACGACGAGCCTTTCGATGTGCGCTATGGCGAGCTCCGCCGACACGAGCGAAAGCTCGATTTCTGCACAGGCACCTTGAAACGCTGCACGGAGTGGGTCTCGCCCGCAGGACGGAGCATCCGCGTGACCTCCGAACGGCTGGTGTCGTTCACGCAGCGGGCAATCGTCGCCATCTGCTACGAAATAGAGCCACTAGACGCTCCGATCAACGTCGTCGTGCAGTCGGAGCTCGTTGCCAACGAGCAACTCCCGACGGCCGATTCGGACCCTCGTGCGGCAGCCGTCCTGGAGGCGCCGCTCGAGGCAGAAGAGCACTCTTGTTCCGATGGGTCCGGCCTCCTCATCCATCGGACCCGTCAAAGCGGCCTGCGCGTCGCGAGCGCCATGGACCACGTCGTCGTTGGTTCAGCGCGGGTTCATGTCGCCTCGGCGGCGACGGAAGACTCCGCTCGCGTCTCCGTGGTGGACTTGCTCGCGCCAGGCGAGCGGCTGCGATTGATCAAGCTCGTCGCCTACGGTTGGTCGAGCAACCGCACCATCCCGGCGCTACGCGATCAGGTCGCTGCAGCGCTGGAAGCTGCGCGCCTCACCGGGTGGGAAGGCCTTCTCACCGATCAACGAAGGTACCTCGATGACTTCTGGTCGCGCGCCGACGTTGCACTCGAAGGCGATCCCGAACTCCAGCAGGCCGTCCGTTTCTCGCTGTTTCATGTGTTGCAAGCGACGGCCCGCGCGGAAGGCCGTGGCATTCCCGCGAAGGGGCTGACCGGGCCGGGCTACGACGGGCATTCGTTCTGGGACGGAGAGACGTTCATCCAACCCGTCCTCACTCACACCGTCCCCAAGGCGGCCGCGGACGCATTACGCTGGCGGCACTCCACACTCGAGACCGCGCGAGCACGCGCGCACGAGCTGCATCTCGAGGGGGCCGCGTTTCCCTGGCGAACGATTCGCGGCGAGGAGTGCTCCGGGTATTGGCCCGCCGGAGCCGCGGCTTTTCACGTCAATGCGGACATCGCCGACGCGGTCCTTCGCTACGTTCGTGCCACCACGGACGCTCGATTCGAGCGCGAGATCGGTCTGGGAATCCTGGTCGAAACGGCGAGGTTGTGGCGCAGTCTCGGACACCACGACGCTCAAGGCTCATTCCGGATCGACGGAGTCACGGGTCCCGACGAGTACAGCGCCATCTCCGACAACAACCTGTTCACGAACCTCATGGCTCGGCGAAACCTCTTCGGAGCCGCCGACGCCTGCGCGAAGTACCCGGACCAGGCTCGCGAACTCGGGGCCACGCCCAAAGAGATGGCGAGCTGGCGCGCTGCCGCCGAACACGTACTCGTTCCGTACGACACCCGGCTCGGCGTGCACGAACAATCCGAAGGTTTCACGACTCACGAGGTGTGGGACTTTGCGAGAACGGGCGAGGACCAATACCCGCTCATGCTGCATTTCCCGTATTTCGACCTGTACCGAAAGCAGGTCGTGAAGCAGCCCGATCTGGTGCTGGCGATGCAGCTCTGCGGCGACTCGTTCACACCCGAAGAGAAGGCTCGCAACTTCGCCTATTACGAGCGTATCACCGTGCGGGATTCCTCTCTGTCGACCTGCACCCTCGCGGTTCTGGCAGCCGAGGTGGGCCACGTGCAACTGGCCCTCGACTACGTCGCCGAAGGGGCGCTCCTGGACTTGAAGGATCTCGAGCACAATACCCGCGACGGATTGCACATCGCCGCGCTGGCAGGCACATGGATCGGGCTCACCTTCGGCTTCGGCGGCATGCGCGACCACGAGAGCACGCTGTCGTTTGCGCCGCGGCTGCCGGATGGATTGACGGGCCTGACGTTCACCATCGTGCGTCGCGGGCTCAGATTGTCGGTTCGAGTTAGCCCCAGCTCGGCCGTGTATCGACTCCTCGATCCCGGCGCGGCGCTCGAATTGGTTCACCATGGGGACTCGCTCGTCGTCCGTGGGACGACTCCCGTCGAGCGGCCGATCCCGCCCTCGCCGGTGCGTGAACCCGCCACGCAACCCCGGTGTCGCGAACCAACACGGAGGAGCGCGCAGCGCGCATGAGTCGAGCGTGGTCGCTGGAAGCGTCGCCCGCGCCGAACGCGTCGAACGCGTCGAACGCCCAGGGACCGGCCAGCGGGCACGGTGTTTGCAGAACAATCCACCCTGCGGCGTGAAAGATGGCGCGCCCCCGAGACGATGAGACCATCCAGAAGGAGCCTGCGATGTTCGAAAAGCTCAAAGAAATGCCTCCTGGGATCGATGGCGTGAAGGCGGTCGGAACGGTGTCGAAGAACGACTACATCAACGTGCTCGAGCCGCTTCTCGAGGAGGCACGACAGGAGGGGCGTCACGTTCGTTTCCTCTTCGAGCTAGGTCCGGATTTCGAGAGTCTCGAGCCGAGCGCAGCCCTGGAAGACGCGAAGGTCGGCCTCCGATACTTGCGGCTCTTCGACGCCTGCGCGATCGTGACCGACGTCCGCTGGATCCGGGAGTCGATCAGGCTCGCGGCATTCTTGATGCCGTGTCCGGTGCGCGTGTTCGGCAACAAGGAGCGCGCTCAGGCCGTTCAGTGGCTGTCCTCGCACCCCGAAAAGGCGGCGCTCGCGCATCGCATGTTGCCGGAGTCCGGCGTCATGTTGATCGAGGTCGACCAACCCGTGCGAGCGCAAGACTTCGACGCCATGGCGGCGACGGCCGATGCCTGGATCGAAGCGCACGGCTCCCTCGCTGGCGTCGTCGTCCACCTGCGAGAATTTCCCGGCTGGGAAAATCTGTCGAGCCTCGTTCGACACGTGCGCTTCGTTCATGACCATCACCGGAAGGTCAAGCGGGTCGCGTTCGCGGTCGATCAAGGAAACCTCGCAAAGTTTGGCCCTGGATTCGCGGAGCACTTCGTCAAGGCGGAAGTGAAAGCATTCGGATACGACCAGCTCGCGGACGCGGTCGCCTGGGCGGGAGCTTCCGCGGGCAGGACGAGGACGGACGCCAACTGACGCCGCAGCCGGCTCGGGTTCACCCGCCCGAGACCGCCGCGTCACGCGCCCGATGGCGCGCGTCGTGATCGGCCGCGCCCTGCAGTTCGAGCCATTGCGTTGCGCCCGCAGGTCAGCGCCGGTACGTATGCGGACCTGCACATGAACGAGCCCGCTCCGCTCCGAGGCGCCGAATTCTGGAACCAGCGCTACGGCGGTGAAGACTTTGCTTATGGGCGTGAACCGAACGACTTTCTCCGGGAACAGGCGCATCGCATCCCCGAGGGGCGCGTCTTGTGTCTCGCAGAGGGCGAGGGGCGAAACTCGGTGTTCCTCGCGGGGCTGGGCCACGGCGTGACGGCCGTCGACTTTTCCGCGGAAGGGCTGCACAAAGCCGAGCGGCTCGCCCGCGAGCGCAACGTCGCGATCGAGACCGTGCAAGCCGACCTCGCGTCGTACGAGCCCGAGGCCGGGAGCTTCACGGGCGTGGTCGCGATCTTCGCGCACCTGCCGCCGGGGGTTAGAAAGAAGGTCCACGGCTGGGTGCCCCGCGTCCTTCGCCCCGGCGGCGTCTTCCTGCTGGAGGCGTACCGGCCCGAGCAGCTGGCGTACGGCACGGGCGGACCCCGCGATCCCGCTCTGCTGATGACCCTCGATGCCCTGAAGACCGAGCTTGCGCCCCTGTCGTTCGAGATCGGGCGCGAGGTCGATCGGGAGATCGAGGAGGGGTCGTTTCATTCGGGTCGGAGCGCCACCGTGCAGGTGCTCGCGGTCCGCAGCTAGCTTGGCCAATCGGTTTCGCCCCCCTCGCTTCTTCGGCGCCCCCCCGCGGCATCGGACGCGTTACGATGGGGCTCGTGGCAGAGGTACTCGACACGAGCGCACTGGGCGACTTGCTCGCACTGCTCGTCGACGAGGGCCGTACGCTCATCGGACCCACGGTCCGCGACGGTGCGATCGTGTACGACGAGATCGGAGGGCTCTCCGAGTTACCCGAGGGGTGGACTGCCTCACAGAGCCCGGGAAGCTACAGGCTGGAGCGACGGAAGGACCGAGCCTTGTTCGGCTTCGCGTCGAGCGGCAGATCGTTCAGGCCTTTTTTCCACGTGCCGGTGGAACGACTCGTCACGCTACGGCGCAGTGGCGAAGGGTGGTCGGCCGTCGGGGAACCGACGGTGGGGCGGAAGCTTGCCCTGATCGGGGCCAGGGCCTGTGATCTCGCGGCCCTAGCGGTGCAAGATCGGGTGTTCGTCGAGGGGGCTTTCCCCGACCCGCGGTACGCCGCGCGGCGCGCGAATACCTTCGTCATCGCGGTGAACTGCGGCGAAGCCGGTGGGACTTGCTTCTGCACTTCGATGGGAACGGGTCCACGGGCAACCCACGGCTACGATCTTTCGCTCACCGAGGTCCTCGACGGCGAACACCGCTTCGTCGTCGAGGCGGCCACGGCCGAAGGCGCGCGCTTGCTCGCAGCCGTGCGAAGTCGCGCTGCGAACGTGGGGGACCTCGCCGCCGCGAACCGGGCCGTGGAGCATGCGCGCGACACCATGGGCCGTTCTCTCGACACCCGCGGCATCCGCGACCTGTTGTTCGACAACCTGGAGCACCCGCGGTGGGACGACGTCGCCGCGCGCTGCCTCTCGTGCACGAACTGTACGCTCGTCTGCCCGACCTGCTTCTGCGGGACGATCGACGAAGTCGCGTCGCTCGAGCCGGACGTCGTGGAGCGCAGGAAACGCTGGGATTCGTGCTTCACGGAGGAGCATTCGTACCTGCATGGCGGCGCCGCTCGGCCATCGGTGCGGGCGCGCTATCGTCAGTGGCTCACGCACAAGCTCGCCGGATGGATCGACCAATTCGGAAGCTCGGGTTGCGTGGGGTGCGGTCGCTGCATAACGTGGTGTCCTGCGGGCATCGACATCACCGAAGAGGTGGCCGCGATCCGGGGCAGGCCCGTCCCCACCGCGCGGGAGCAAACACCGTGACCTTCGAATCGACCGAGCGCTTGCTCCGCGAGCATTCCTTCACGGAGGGCATGTCGGACGCCCATGTGCGCTTCATGTTCGGGTGCATGAAGAACGTGCGCTACCGGACCGGCGAGTACCTGTTTCGCGAGGGGGAGGCCGCGGACCAGCTCTTCCTCCTGCGCCAGGGCCGCGTCACTCTGGAGGTACACGCCGCGGGAAGCGGCGCTACCCAGCTCGAGAGCCTCGGTGAAGGGGACGTGCTCGGGTGGTCGGTGCTCTTCCCTCCACACCGATGGGACACGGACTGCCGCGTCCTCGAAACGTGCGTCGCCCTCCTGTTCGACGGGAGCTGCCTGCGGCAAAAGGTCGAGCAAGATCTGCCGTTCGCTTATGCCCTCACGCGGCGCTTGCTCTACGTCGTGCACCGACGTCTCGAGCGCGCCCGTCTCCACGAAGCGGATGTGTACGGGGCGCGCGCTTGACGTTCGGGTCCCCACACGACCCGATGGTCCCAGCATTTCTGCGCGTCTTGCGCGTTCGTCGCGAGACCGAAGACGTGCGCACGGTCGAGATCGACACTTCGGAATCCGGCTTCTCCTTCCTGCCGGGGCAATTCAACATGCTGTACGCGCCGGGCCTCGGAGAGAGCGCGATCTCCGTGAGCGGCGATCCCTCGAAGCCCGCTCGCCTCGTGCACACCATCCGTGCGGTCGGCACTGCCACGCGCGGGCTCACCGCCCTCCGCCGCGGAGACCAGGTCGGAGTGCGCGGTCCCTTCGGCCATGGATGGCCGCTCGAAGCGGCGGTCGGGGGTGATGTGGTCATCGTCGCTGGCGGGCTTGGGCTCGCGCCGCTCCGGTCCGCGATCTACGAACTTTGCCGGCGCCGCCCCGAGTTCGGGCACGTCGCCGTGGCGTGCGGTGCTCGGTCTCCCGACCAGGTGTTGTTCCAGACCGAGCTCGCCCGGTTCGGCGAGAAGCTCGATGTGTCGGTGACGGTCGATAGCGCCGACGAAGGCTGGACGGGGGCCACGGGGGTCGTGACCGGCCTGCTTCCGCGGGCCGTGCGCGATCCGCCGCGAACCACGGCGTTCGTCTGCGGCCCCGAGGTGATGATGCGCTTCGCGGCGCGGGAGCTTTCGCGGCTCGGTGTCGCCGAGACGCGGATCTTCGTTTCCCTCGAGCGCAACATGAAGTGCGGGCTCGGACACTGTGGCCACTGCCAGCTCGGACCGACCCTCATCTGCCGCGACGGACCGGTCTACGGGTACGATCGCGTGAACCGGTATCTTCACGTGCGGGAGCTCTAGGTGAGCCCGCGCCGTCCGAAGCTCGCCGTCTGGAAGTTCGCCTCCTGCGATGGGTGCCAGCTGTCGCTGCTCGACTGCGAGGACGAGCTGCTCACGGTGGCCGAGCACGTGACGATCGCGCATTTCCTGGAAGCATCGAGCGCCACCGTGAGGGGCCCGTACGACGTTTCTCTCGTCGAGGGATCGGTGACGACGGCGCACGACGCGGAACGCATCCAGGCGATCCGGCGCGCATCGAAGAAGCTCGTCACGATCGGCGCTTGCGCCACTGCCGGCGGGGTTCAGGCACTGCGGAACTTCCGGGACGAAAAGGAGTTCCTCTCCGTCGTCTACGCGCACCCGGAATACATCGACTCGCTCTCGACCTCCACGCCGATCGCGGCACACGTGCCGGTCGATTTCGAGCTCCACGGCTGTCCCATCGACAAGCGGCAGCTCCTCGAGGCGCTCGCCGCGCTCGTGAACGGCCGCATTCCGTCCGTTCCATCGACTCCCGTGTGCGTCGAATGCAAGAGCCGCGGCACCTCGTGCGTCGTTGTCGCGCGCGGCACTCCGTGCCTCGGTCCAGTCACTCAGTCGGGCTGTGGCGCGCTCTGCCCGAGCTTCGACCGCGGCTGCTACGGCTGCTTCGGACCCGTCCGCGGCGCGCAGACGGCTTCTCTCGAACCCTTGCTCTTGCGGCTGGGGACGTCGCCGCGTCAGATCGAGCGCCTTTACTCGACCTTCAACGTCGCCGCCCCCGCGTTCGAGGCGGCGGCCGGGAGCGCGCGGGAAAAGGAGCCTCGAGGTGGCTAGGACCATTCGCATCGACCAGCTCGCTCGCGTCGAAGGCGAGGGATCGCTGACGATCCGCTTTTCGGGCAATCGACCGAAAGACGTGGAGCTCAGGATCTTCGAGCCGCCCCGCTTCTTCGAAGCGTTCCTCCGGGGCCGTTCGTGTCTCGAGGCCCCCGACCTCACCGCACGCATCTGCGGTATCTGTCCGGTCGCGTACCAGATGAGTGCTTGCGCGGCGATCGAGGACGCTCTGGGCGTAGACGTGGGCGCCGACATCCGGGCGCTCCGCCGCTTGCTGTACGCGGGTGAATGGATCGAGAGCCACTGCCTGCACGTGTTCATGCTGCACGCGCCGGATTTTCTCGGGTACCCGAGCGGCGTGGCGATGGCGAAGGATCACCCCGAACCGGTACGAGCAGGACTCCGCATCAAGAAGGCGGGGAACGCCATCGTGCGCGCGCTGGGAGGCCGCGAGATCCACCCCATCAACGTGCGAGTCGGCGGATTCTATAGAGTGCCGTCGCGAAGCGAGCTCGAGGCACTCGTGCCGGAGCTCGAGTGCGCCCGCAAGCAGGCGCGCGAGAGCCTCGAGTGGATGGCAAGGTTCGACTTCCCGGACTTCGAGCGGGACTACGAGCTCGTCGCGCTGCGAAGTGGTGACGACTACCCGACGTGCGGCGGACGACTCGCGTCGAACAAGGGTCTCGACGTCGCGGTGACCGACTACGATGAGTGGTTCACGGAGGAACAGGTGGAGTATTCCACGGCGCTCCACTCGACCCTGCGTGGGCGTGACGCCTACCTGTGCGGCCCGCTCTCACGGATCAATCTGGCGTTCGAGCGTCTCTCGCCTGCGGCACGGGAAGCCGCCGGGGCCGTCGGATTCTCGGTGCCGTGCATGAATCCGTTCAAGAGCCTGCTCGCCCGCTTGCTGGAGATCATTCACGCTCTCGACGAATCCCTTCGGTTCGTTGCTTCGTATACGGTGCCCGCGGTGCCGAGTGTTGATGTCCGGATGCACGAAGGGATCGGTCGGGGTGCCACGGAGGCGCCGCGCGGCCTTCTCTATCACCGCTACCAGCTCCGCGACGATGGCACGATCGAGAACGCGAAGATCGTCCCCCCGACGTCGCAGAACCAGAAATCCATCGAGCGCGACCTCTTCGAGATCGCACCTCGGCTCGCCGCGATGCCGCATCCGGCCGCCTGCACGCTGGCCGAGCAGACCGTCCGAAACCACGACCCTTGCATTTCTTGCTCCACGCACTTCCTGAAGCTCGACATCGTGCACGAGTGACCTCCGCATGCGAGGGCGCGTCATCGGGATCGGTCAGCAATCGGCGGGGGACGACGGGGCGGGGCTCGCCGTCATCGAGGCTCTGCGGCAGTATCCGGAAGCGCGCGACCTCGATCTGGTCGTCACGGACGACGCGAGTGACCTCATCGTGTTGCTCGAGTGTCCGGCTCCCGTGATCGTCGTGGACGCGGTCGTTGGAGCGGGGCCTCCGGGGCAGATCCTCGTCGTCACACCCGCATCGCTCGCGAACGCGCCCCCGTCGAGACTCTCGACGCATGGGCTCGGCGTCCGTCAAGCGATCGAGCTGTCGGCCATCCTGTCGCCGAACCTGGTCGCCAGGGAGATCCACATCGTTGCGCTCTGCATCGCCGAACCCGAGCGCGCGGTCATCGGGCTCTCGCCGCCGGTACGAGACGCGGCGGAGCGCGCCGCTCGCCTCGTCCTGGATATCGTCGACCGTCGCCGGCAGTCGAGTCGAGCGAGCTTCGAGCGGTGAAATGACTCACTTGAACGGGATCAGAAACCCGGACTGATGACCCGATCGTTGAGGGTTGAAATGGTACGTGTGTGGCCGCTGATGATGTTCCGCGTGTTGTTCACACCAGAACTCCTTGCCGTTGGTCACTCGACGCGTTTCGAGGCAACGCGGGCAGGGTGGTTCGATCTTGGGGGTTTTGATCCCGGCAACCGATCCGGCGGGACGGAACACGAGGACGGGGCAAGGAGCCAGCCTGATCGTCGCCTCCGCGACCGAACCGAGGAAGAAATGCCCCGCGCCCCGGCGACCATGGGTTCCCACGATCACGAGGTCGGCTTCGACATCGGCGGCGAGCTGGGAGATCACCTCTGCGGGGTGGTAAAGGCCGATGTGGGTCATCAATCGGTCGAACGGGGCGCCGCTGCTGAAGCGGTCCGCATGCCGGGCCAGCAGTTCCTCCACATGGGCTTGCAAGCGCAGGGATTCCTCGGACAGGTCGGGCGCCGTCACCGCGCCCACCGGGAGCACCGTGACCCTTCCGATGACGTGAACGACGTGAATCTGGGTCGGCTGGTGCCTTCCTGCGATGTCGATGGCGTAATCGAGAGCTCCACTGCCGAGATCGGAGTAGTCGATCCCGACGACGATCGTGAAAGGCTTCGTTTCTCGGCTGGCTTGGGTCATATCGCCTCCTGCCGCTTTCGATGCATGCAATGGGCCAATCGGGCGGCCGCGGTTCCCGGTGAAGAGGGACGCCCCGGAAGTGATTCTTTCGGTCCGATGACGGTGCAATTCCGTCGCTCCCGCGCACGGAGTGCGCCCCGTTAGTTCAGCATCGACGCCTAAGCAATTCCCTCCCCCTGCTTGACGCCAGGGTTCGGTTCAATGGGAGTCGATCCCCGCCCTCTTCGCGAGCGCTCGATCGATGAGCTCGTGGAGGGCTCCTTCCACCTCGTGCCGAAGCCGCTCGGCCACCTCCGGGTCTTCGGCCTGATCCGGACGGGCCTGCGGCATGATCGGGTCACCCACCAGGTAGCGCAAGCGAACGAGATGGGGGATCGGAAGAATTCGCGAAGGCAACGGGATTGGAAAGTCGTTCCGATGCAGCCATCGCCGGCCGCGTGTGTAGGCGTCGCCCACGAAGTCGAAAGCATCGTCGGCGCCGATGGCCGCGAGCGGCACGAGGGGAGCCTGATTGCGGATTGCCGCCCGCACGAAGCCGTAGCGATTCCCCCAGAGCAAGCGATAACGGAGCTCCCGCGGTTTGACGGCTTCGCGAAGCCCGCCGGGCAAGACGAGTACGAGCTCATCACGGCTGAGTAGCCGATCGACATTCTCCGGAGTGCCGTCGACCGTGCCGGTCGCCGCGGCAATCCGTCTCAGAAAGGGCACGCGCCACCACGCGTGCTCGCCGAGCGCCCAGACCGTTCGGTGGAGCTCCTCGCCGATGGCCGCCATTGGAAAGAGCACGTCCCAGCCGAACGCATGATTCGCGACGAGAAGCGCCCGGCCGCGGGGGACCTTCTCGAGTCCTTCGATCTCCACCTTCAGCCGCCGCGAAACCCACGTGACAGCTGCATACAAGCGTCGCGCGGAATCCGGCGAGAAGGCGACGAAGGCGTCCCGGTATTCGGGACGAAAGCGATCGATAGTCATGGTTCGTTACCCGCGGAGCTCGTGGCCCGGGGATCCGCGTCTACGCGCTTTGCCGCCCGCGCAAAGTTAATTTCGGGTCGCCGGTGCATGCGCGGAGCGAAGCGCCGCATGCACCGCGCGATCCGATGGGAAATCACGCTGTCCGGACCTTCACCTCGCGCGGTTTGGATTCCGGTTTCTTCGCCAGAACCAGCTTGAGGACGCCGTCCTTGAGATCGGCTCGGACCGAATCCGCGTCGACGCCTTCGGGGAGCGCGAACGATCGGGTGAACGAGCCATAAGAGCGCTCGTACGAATAGTACGTGTCGCTCTTGTCGGTCTTTTCCGCCTCGCGCTTGCCGCTCACGGTCAGACGGTTGTCGTTCATGTGGACTTCGAGATCCTTCGCATCGACACCCGGCACATCGGCCTTGAATTCGAACGCGTCCTTCGTTTCCTTGATCTCGAACGCGGGCGCGAACGAGGCGACGCCTTCGAGCGACGCGCCCTGCCGGAAGGGATCCCACTGCAAGAGCTCGCGGAAAGCCGTGAAAGGATCCCACGTCGCTCGCGCGGCGAGCTTCCGGTTGTCATTGGTGTGCTTGTCGACTGTGATATTTGCCATTCTTCATTCCTCCATTTGAATGAGATCACCCTCGCCGGAGCTACCCGCCCCTGGGGTTTCTCTGGACGGGGTCAACCCTCGCTGGAGCAACCCGCATGCCAACGCGCGCGGGTCGGCGACGCTGCCGTGCGCGCGCCGCCGCACGTATTCGGTGGCACGCCTGTTGCTGGCTCGAACTCCCATGTCCGAGTTCGAGCGCTTGCGCTCACGCATGGTCGATTTGCAGCTTGCTCGCCGCGGCATCACCGACCCGCGGATTCTGGACGCCTTTCGCTCGGTCCCGCGGGAAGAGTTCGTGCCGGCGGAGCTCGGAGAATTCGCGTACGAAGATGCGCCGCTCCCGATCGGGGAGGAGCAGACCATCTCGCAGCCATACATCGTCGCATTGACGATAGAGGAGCTCGGTCTGCGCGGCGGCGAGCGCGTCCTCGAAGTGGGAACCGGGTCCGGGTACGCCGCGGCCGTGCTGGGTCGCGTGGCGAGGGAGGTCTACACGATCGAACGCCGTCCGCTCCTCTCGGAGGCGGCAGCGGAACGGCTTTCACGTCTCGGCTTCGCCAACGTGCATGTCACGAGTGGGGACGGCTCTCTCGGCTGGCCCGAGCACGCACCCTACGACGCGATTGCGGTCGCCGCCGGAGGGCCGAAGCCGCCGCCCGCGCTCCTGTCGCAGCTGGCAATCGGCGGTCGTCTCGTGATTCCGGTCGGTGAAGACATCTCCTCGCAAGTGCTCGTACGGATCACCCGCGAGGGGGAGAATCGGTATCGAGAAGAGCCTCTCACGGGTGTCCGGTTCGTGCCGCTCGTCGGTGAACAGGCATGGGCCGAGGAAGGCTCGAACGTCATCGCGTCCCCGCCCCGCCCTCGAGGCTCCTCGGGTCTCGCCGCACTCGTGCGTGAAACCGCGGAGCCAATCGACGACATCGAGACCGGTTCGGTCGATGCGATCCTCGATCGGATCGGGGACGCGCGGGTCGTCCTGCTCGGCGAGGCGACCCACGGCACGAGCGAGTTTTACCGGATGAGGGCGCGCCTCTCACGGGAGCTCATCCTGCGACGCGGGTTTCAGTTCGTCGCCGTCGAGGCCGACTGGCCCGACGCCGCTCGCATCGACGACTACGTTCTCGGCGGCGAGCGTCGATTCGAAGCTAGAATTCACTCCGTTCGCTCGATTCCCCACCTGGATGTGGCGCAACCAAGAGGTGCATGCGTTCGTCGAATGGCTCCGCGCGTACAACGCCGAGCAGGGCCGGCACGCGGGCTTCCACGGGCTCGACCTCTACAGCCTCTTCACGTCGATCGCGGCGGTCCTCACTTACCTGAACGAGGTCGACCCCGACGCCGCGAAGGTCGCGCGTCACCGCTACGGCGCGCTGACGCCCTGGCAGAAGGATCCAGCCGCTTATGGTCGGGCGGTCCTCGCCGGGCGTTACGAGAGCTCCGAGCTGGAGGTCGTGGCGATGCTTCGCGATCTGCTCGAGCGCCGGATGGACTATGCCGCTCGCGACGGCGAACGGTTCTTCGATGCGGCGCAGAACGCGCGGCTCGTCGCGGATGCGGAGCGCTATTACCGGGCGATGTACTACGGTGCGGCGGCTTCCTGGAACCTGCGCGATGCACACATGTTCGAGACGTTGCAGTCGTTACTCGGGTTTTACGGTCCGGAATCCAAGGGGATCGTCTGGGAGCACAACTCGCACGTGGGCGACGCGACGGCCACCGAGATGAGCGCGCGCGGCGAGCACAACGTCGGGCAGCTCTGCAGGGTGGCATTCGGCGAACGGGTCCAAATCATCGGCTTCGGGACAGACCACGGCACCGTCGCGGCGGCTTCCGACTGGGACGAACCGATGGAGCGCATGCGCGTCTTGCCGGCCCGGAACGGAAGCTACGAGCGCATCTTCCACGAAAGCGCGGTGCCGGCATTCGCCCTTCCCTTGCGAAGACCGGCGCGCCGCGCGGTACGCGACGAGCTGATGCCGTCCCTCCTCGAACGCGCCATCGGCGTCGTATATCGACCGCAGACGGAGCTGCAGAGCCACTACTTTTCCGCGAGCCTCCCGCGCCAGTTCGACGAATACATCTGGTTCGACGAAACGCGCGCGGTGAGTCCCCTCGGCGAGTTGCGCCGTCCGCCGAGCGGCGAGTTACCCGACACGTACCCGTTCGGCCTGTGAAGCGCGCCACGCAGGAGTCGAACCTGCGACCTACGGCTCCGGAGGCCGTCGCTCTATCCAGCTGAGCTAGTGGCGCTTGATGAGAGCGGGGTTTGTCGCACGGTCGGCGAGGTCGGGCAAGGGGCGCGGGACGAGCGTCATTCGTAACGGAATGCGAGGAGGAGTTCGACGAGCGCGGGGAGCGCGGCAACGCCCTTCGTCGCGTGGTTGAAGGCGAGCCCCGCTATCTGGTTCCCGGCAGGCGCCAGCCGAACCCAGGCCACCGTCGCCGGCACGACGAGGGGGTCCCAGAGGTTCGGCGCGGTCACCTCCAGCGTAACGAGGTGGCCCGCGCCGAACGACGGTGCCGCGGGCACCTCGATGCAGGCCCCACCAAGGCCAAGGTTGACGAGGCGCGCAGGCCTCGGACCCTGGGCCTGCGTCGCGATGGTGACCGGAAGATTGATGACCCGACGGGCAAAGGCCCGAAAATGCCGCGGCGCCGCCATTTCCGGGAACGCTACCACCGGGGCCACCGGGGCCACCGGGAAAGGAGCGCCGGGAGCCGGAGGCGACGGTAAAGTCTCGAATAAGGATGGCCGCGCGCCAGTTTACTTGGGTATCCGGGGGCTCGTAGCTACGATATGTTGTCGGTTTCCCTGGCGTGCTTTCACAGGCGCCCGTCGCTCAAGGGCCGAGAATGATCCCAGAAACTCGAAAAGATCCTCGTGCCAAGGTGCTGTCAATGACGGTGCGCTACAAGAGCGCCAACGTCGATGAGTTCATCGAGCACCACTCGCACGACGTCAGCCGCGGCGGCATGTTCATCAAGACGCCGACCCCGTTCCCAGCCGGCACGTTGCTGAAGTTCGAGGTCCGCATCGCCGAGGAGCAAAAGGTGATGCAGGGCGTCGGCCGCGTCGTGTGGAAGCGGGAATCGACGACCGGGTCGGAATCGCCTTCGGGGATGGGCGTGAAGTTCATCAAGCTCGACGACGACTCGAAGCACATCATCGATCGCCTCGTCGGGTCCCGAGGCGAGAAAGAGGGAACGTTCGATGCGGGCGAGCGCGCAGCCAGCACGGCGGCTCCGGCGCCGACCCCCGCGCCTGCACCCGCACCAACGCCCGCCGAGTCCAAGCCGATCCCGATGCGCAAGGGAACGATGATTGGACTCGGTGCCGTGAAGGTACCGGAGACACCCGCAGCGACTCCAGCGACGGCGGCGACCCCGTCCGGCGGTTTCTTTCCGAACAGCGCCCCGGCGGAGCAACCCGCACCGGAGGACCGGACCGTGATGCGGCAGGCGGCGGAGCTCCTTCGCGAGGCGCTCCGCGAGGCCGGCAGCTCGATGGAGGAAATCGGAGCGACCGGCGCTGCACCGATCGTGACGGCGCCTGCCGTGGAAACACCGCCCGGCGCCATCGCGAAGATTGCGTCGCCGTCGCCGCCCGACGTGGCGCCCGCGAAAGTGAAGTCCACGCCGCCCGCCGCGGCGGAGGCGCCGGCAGCGCTGAATGCTCCGGTCCAGCGGGCGGCGAGCGAGCGGCCGGTAGCCTCCAGCCCCCCGCCACGCTCCGAACCACCCGTGGAATCGATTCGAGTGCCCAAGAAGGGCATGGGACCGGTGCTGTGGGTGGTGCTCGGCGCTGCCGCGGTCGCCGGCGGGATCTTCTACTTCTCGCAGCCGAACAAGTCCGACGAAACCGCGCCGACGGCAGCGACGACGACGGTGACGCCCGCAACGGCGGTCACGCCGGCGGCACCGACGGTAACTGCGCCGCCCGCGGCCAGTGCTGCGGCCAGTGCCGAACCTGCCGCGAGCGCCGAGGCAACGGCCAGCGCGGCGCCGATCGCATCCGCGGCACCGCCGGAGTCCGCGGCTCAAAAGGCTGCAGACGCAAAGGCCGAGGTCGAGGCCAAGAAGGCCGAAATGGCCGCCGCCAAGGAAGCTGCAGCCGACGAAAGAAAGGCCGCAGCGGAGGCGAAGAAGGCCGCGGCAGAGCAGGCCGCACAGGACCGGAAAGCGGCTCAGGAAGCGGCTCGGGCCGCCGCGGCGGCTCGCGCGGCGGCTGTCATGAAAGCGCCCGCGCCGGAGAACGCGGCACCGCCGGCACCGCGGCCGGTCGCGCCGAAAGCTCCCGTCGCTCCAAAGCCTGCCCCGAAGCCAGCCGACGACAATCCATACTGACGCGCTAGGTAGAGGCGGCTGATGCCCGATAGCCCCGACTCGATGGCACTGCGGGAGGGACGAGGGGATTCGCGCATCGGCATGCTTCTCTCGGAGCGATATCGAATCGACGCGCTCGTCGATCGCGGCGCGATGGGCTCCGTGTACGCGGCCGAACACGTGCTCATGCACAAGCGCGTCGCGATCAAGGTGTTGCACCGCGAGCTGACGATGGTGCCGGAGTTCGTGGCGCGGTTCGAGCGAGAGGCGCGAGCGGCAGCGAACATCGACAGCGATCACGTCGTCGCGGCGACGGATTTCGGGAAGCTACCGGACGGTGCCGTGTTCCTGGTGCTCGAGTTCATCGAGGGAAAGAATCTGCGCGACGAGATGACTGCCGGACTCATGCCGGTCGCGCGCGTGCTTCACATCGGGCGCCAGATTGCCGTCGCCCTCGGGGCGGCACACGCCCTTCGAATCGTGCACCGGGACCTCAAGCCGGAGAACGTGATGCTCGTCGAGAAGGGCGGCGATGCGGACTTCGTCAAGGTGCTCGACTTCGGGATCGCGAAGGTTCCGATCGGAGAGATTGACCTGAGTGACGGGCTCACCAGAAAGCCAATCACCAAGGCCGGCATGGTGTTCGGGACGCCGGAGTACATGCCCCCGGAGCAAGCGCTCGGACAGGACGTCGACAGGACAGCGGACCTGTACTCGCTCGGAGTGATGCTCTTCGAAATGCTCGCCGGATGCCGGCCGTTCGTCGCGCGAAGTCAGGTCGGCGTGCTGGGACAGCAGCTCTCAACGGACGCGCCGAAGATCGCGGAGCGTGCGCCCGGAGTCGTCGTACCGCCACGCGTCGAGCGGCTGATCCAGAGGCTCTTGGCGCGCGAAGCCTCCGAGCGACCGCCGAAAGCCGAAGACGTCGCGGCCGAGATCGACGCGCTGCTCGGCATCGACCCGGGCCGTCTGCGCATTCCGACGTTGCAGCTGGGGACGGGAACGACGCGCCCGTCGAGCCTCGACGAGGACGGCTTCCCCACGCGCAAGATGTCGACTTCGATTCCGCCCGCGCCCCTGACGCGATTGAGCCACCTCGTCGACGCGAGGCGCCGGCTGCTCCCGGCAGCATTACGCGGTTGGCCTGCGCCCGTGCTCGTCAGCGTGCCACTGGGCGTCGCGGGATTCTTGCTCGGATTTGCGATCACGAGGATGCTGTCCACGAGACACCCGACCGTCGTTCTGGCGCCAGTCACAATCTCGAGCGCAGCGGTATCGATGGGCTCGCCCGCGCGGGCGGTGGAGCCGGCCGCAGTGGTACCGCCGACCGCGACGAAGCCGACCGCGGCGGAGCTGGGGGAAGCGTCCTCGAAAGGCTCGACCGCCCTTACCGCCCTCGAGCTGAAGTATCCGAACGATGCGTCCGTCCGAGTCGCGCTCGTCGGCGCCCGGTTGAAGGAGAAGGATCCCGGCGCGGCGGTCCAGGCACTCGCCGAGGCGCTCGCGCTCGACCCCGATCTCGACGGCGATGCACGAGTTGCGAGCGCACTCTGGGTTCTCGTGCAGAACAGAAAAAGCTCGCCGCGCGCGTTCGAGCTCCTCGAAGGCCCGATGGGCGAGCGCGGCCAATCCATCCTAAACGACCTCGTGACGACCCGAGCCGTGCGGGCAGGCGTGCGCGCGCGAGCCAAGCGCGCCCTGGCATCGCTGAATAACCGCTGAAAAAAAACGCGGGGCCGACCGATGTCGACCCCGCGCTCAAGAGACTCGCTCCCCGGGGGGAGCCGAGCTCCTTCTTACTTCGCTTCCTTCAGGGCAAGCTTGATCAGCTTGTCGAACTGCTGGAACGGCTGTGCGCCGCTCACGAAGTAGCCGTTGATCGTGAAGCCGGGCGTCCCGCGGATGCCGGCGGCATCCGCGATCTGCTTGTCCTTGTCGACTGCACCCTTGTTCGTGTGGTTATCGAGCGCCGCCTTGAACTTCGCCATGTCGAGTCCGACGTCCTGCGCAATCTGCTCGAGCGCCGGCCGCTTGATGTCCGGCTGCTTCTCGAACAGCTCGTCGTGGAACTTCCAGAATGCGTCGTTGCCCTTCTGGACGAACGCTTCGTACGCCGCCTCCGCAGCGAGCGGCGCGTCCTGGTGGAAGTCGAGGGGCGTGTTGCGCCACACGATCTTCACCTTGCCCGCGTACTCCTGCATGATCTGAGCGACGGTCGGTTCGACGCGCTTGCAGAATGGACACTGGAAGTCCGAGAACTGCTGGATGACGATCTTCGCGTTGGCCGGGCCCTTGAAGGGGTTGTCCTTGCCCGGCGCTGGAACGTCCTTCTTCTCGGGGGGAGGCGGGCCCTTCGCGTCCTTCATGATCTCGTCGTAGACCTTCGCGCGGGGAACGCCCTTCGCAACGAGTCCCTTCGCGTGCGCGATCTCCTCGTCGATGAGCTTCTTGAAGTTCTCGAAGGGTTGCGCGCCCGAAAGCCTGCGCCCGTTGATGAAGAAGTGCGGCGTGCCGCGCGCGTTCAAGTCCATGGCGAGATCGGCACTGGCCGAGAACAGGTCCTTGTACTTGTCCGTGTCGATCGCATTCTTCACCTGCGTCCAGTTGAGCCCGGCCGCCTCGGCGATCTTCTGGAGACCCGCGTCCTCGATGTCGCCGCTGGGATCGTACATGGCGTCATGGACCTGCCAGAAAGCCTTGTCGCCCTTCGTCTCGTAGGCAAACCGCGCGAGCGTCGCCGCCGGCTTGGCTCGGTTGTGGAACGGAAGGGGGTTATCCTTCCATACGAACCGAACGTCCGCGGCGTACGTGTCGCGGATCTGCTTGAGCGTCGCTTCCGCGCGCTTGCAGAACGGGCACTGGAAGTCCGACCACTCCACGATCGTGACGAGCGCGTCCGCAGGACCGCGCACGGGATCCTTCGGATCCACGGGCACCTTCCACACGGTCTTGTCGTCTTCCGCCGGAGCCTGCTGGGCCTTTTGCGCGGTCGGCGTCTCGGGCGCCTGGTAAAACTTCTTCGACAGTGCGACGTACAGATCGCTCGGCTTCGTGCCCTGCTTGAGCAGGGTCTGCGCCTCTTCGAGCTGCTGGTCGATCACTTTCTTGAAGTTCTCGAAGGGTTGCGCGCCGCTCACGGTGACGCCGTTGATGCGGAACGCTGGCGTGCCGTTCGCACCGACCTTCGCCGCCAGGGCGATGTCCTGATCGACCTTGGCCGTGAACTTCTTCGACGCAAGAGCCGCCTTGAACTTGTTCACGTCGACGCCCGACGCGGCCGCCCACTTTTCGTAGTTCTCGTCCGTGAGGTTCTGTTGATTCGCGAAAGCGAGATCGTGGAACTTCCAGAACGCGTCGTTCCCACCGAGACCGAATACCGTCATCGCGGCATCGGCGGTCGGTCGCGCGTGGTTGTGGAACGGAAGGGGCTCGTTCTTCCACACGATGCGGACCTTGTCGGGCCCGTAGGTGTCGCGGATCTGCTTGATCGTCGGCTCGACGCGCGAGCAGAACGGGCATTGAAAGTCACTGATCTGGACGATCGTGACCGGCGCGGTTGCCTTTCCCCATTGCGGATCTTTGTCCGTCACGGGGACTGGAGAGTCGCTCTGATCGCCGCCAGCGGCGGTCGGCTCGGCGCCGATGTCGACGTTACCGTTTCGGTGGTCGACTCCATACATGAATCCCATCCCCACTAAAAAGCAGAGAAAGAACCCAACTATTGCGGTTCCCTTGTTCATCTTGTTCTCCCTGAATGGTCCCTCTTGGACCCGAATGTATCTCGCAGAAATTCCGTGACTTCGGCAGCGCGCCCCGGGGCGCGCGCCTGACGAAACTCGCGCGGAGTTCCGTCGATTTCGATGGCTGAAGACCTGGACGGGCGCCAAGCGGTTGCGCGACGCCGTTCCCTTCCACTCCGCCGCGAACGCTCAGCCCCGCGGAGGGCGATAAATGGAAACAGCGTGTCCAGGCGGCAGCAGCATTCTCATCGCTACCGCCGCAGGCAGGAGGCGCCCCTTTGGCGCAGGCAGCCCGAGCGAAACCGCGAGGATTCGCTTCGGAGGATCGTTCGAAGCGACATCGGGCGAGTCATGCCGAGGCGGTCCCGGGTCGACCCACCGGTGACCCGGTTCATCACAGGGCTTTGGATTCGTCAGGCTCCCGGTCATATTCGGAAGAGCTGGGACGGGCGCCACCACCGAGGCTCCGCTCGGGTCGCACATCGGCGCAGCGGCGAACGCCCGCGGCGCAAAGAGCGCTATGACCACGGCGAGCAGCACGGAAATCCCGTGGGCTTGGGGAGCGCGGAAAGGGCGCGGCCGGACGGCGCGAGTGGAAACCATGGTGTCGCTGAAAGTCGATGCCGGTTTAGAACCAATTGGGAGGCGGGGCAATTCCCACGAGTCGGCTCGGTTTCGTGCCTGCCGGCGCCGGTTCGCTGGCCCGTCCGATTAGTTGGCCACAGTTGCCTACATTGGCACCATGCCACCATGCACGACGTGTCGAGCACGGAGAACGCCCCGCAATCACTCAAGGAAATGGCGCCGCCCAAACCGATGGCGCCTCCGTTGCCTGAGGGACCGAAGAGCGATCTGCCAAAAAAGCTCGGCCGGCTCACGCTGCTCAAGCCGATCGCCAGGGGTGGGATGGGCGAAGTGTTTCTCGCGACATCGGGGGGTATCGAGGGGGCTGAGCGCCCGTGCGTGGTGAAAATCATCCGGCGCGAGTACGCGGAAGATCCGTCCTTCCTGGCTCGGTTTTTCGACGAGGCGCGCGTCCAGGCGCAGCTCGATCACCCCGGTGTCGCGCGTGTTCTGGAGGCGACGACCGATCCCGCGGGCAAACCACTGGTCGTGGTCGAGTACATCGAGGGACGGAATCTCGGCGAGGTTCGGAACCGCGGCTCACAGTTGAACGCGTCGATCGGGTGGGCGGAGGCGGTGGCGATTGGCGTCGCGCTCGCGGAGGCTCTCACTCATGTCCACGAGCGAACGGACGCCAACGGCGCGCCGCTCGGCATCGTGCATCGCGATCTGTCTCCGCAGAACGTGATGGTCGGCTACGGCGGCGACGTGAAGCTCATCGACTTCGGGACGGCGCGCGGGGAAAACCGGAAGTGCCACACCGTGAGCGGCGTGGTGCTCGCCAAGCCGGGTTACGTCGCGCCGGAAGTAGCGAACAATCAACCCGGGGGCGTGGCGGCCGATCTCTATGCGCTCGGCATCATTCTGTGGGAGCTGAGCGCCGGCCGGCGCTTCCTGACGGGCGAGGCATCCGCGCACGTCGCGGCCGTCGCCGCGGGGCGCCGCAACCCACCGCCGATCGCGGAACTCATGAAAGCCCCACTCGAGCTCGATACGTTGCTGGCGCGACTGACCGCGCCGCGCATCGAGGATCGCTTCGCATCGGCGCGGGAAGCGAGCACGGAGCTCGTTCGAGTGCTGAAGAAGGCACCAAGCCTCGCGAACGGGGAGCGCGGCGTCCGTGCTCGCATCGCGAACGCGATGGAGCGCCTCTACCCTGCGGAGCCCGCTCGTTCGCGCGCGGAACTCGGCCGGCTTCTCGCGACGGCGCGCAACGCCGAACCCGCGACGAACGCGCCGCCTCCCGCTCCGAGCCCCCACCCTGCTGCGGTCGACGAGTCGTTGTTCCCCGGTACGCGATACCGCATCTTGCGCGAGCTCGGACATGGCGCAATGGGCGTCGTTTACGAGGCGCACCACGTGGATCTCGGTCGGGTCGTCGCGCTGAAAGTGCTCCCCAAGGAAAGATGCCGCAGCACGGAATTCGAGACGCGGTTTCGACGCGAAGCGCGTTCGATCGCGCGACTCCGCCATCCGAATCTCGTGCAGCTCCACGATTTCGGCGTGTCGACCGACGGGCGCCCCTATTACGCGATGGAGCTCCTCGAAGGCGAGACCCTGGAGCAATTCCTGGAACGCGAACGGGGCATGGACTGGCGTGAAGCGACGCGAATCGGAATCGAGACTTGCTCGGCGCTCGAGGCGGCTCATGCCGCGGGGCTCGTTCATCGGGACATCAAGCCAGGCAACGTCTTTTTGACCCGGGACGGCAAGGTGAAGCTCCTCGATTTCGGCGTCGTCCAGGTCGCGCCCGAGGAACGCGCCGAGGACGCGGACAACGTCACGCTGGTCGGCACTGTCGAGTACATGGCCCCCGAGCAGGCCGCGGGAGAAGCACTCGACGAACGCGCGGACCTCTACGCGCTGGGGTCCGTGCTGTACGAGCTCGTGACGGGAAGACTACCGCATGTCGCATCGACGACGGTCTCGCTGATCGACAAGAAGCTGCGTGCGACGCCAGAGTCGACGCGTGAACGCGCGCCGGACCGCGGAGTCCCTGCGGCACTCGATCGCGCGATCATGCGAGCACTCGAGCCGTTTTCCGTCGCAACGGCATCCGTCGGCGGCCGAAATGCGTACGGCGCTCGAAGCGGCGCTCACCAGACCGGCGCGGGCCCGCGCGGTGAGACGAAGGGTGGCAAGCTCGCTCGTGCTGGCGTCGGCCATGCTGCTCGGGGTGGTCGTCGTGAAGAGCGCCCACCGTGCCGACGTGCGTCTCCGTGCCGCGGCTCTTCTGGGGCCCAGCGTGGAGAGTCTCGCACGGCATCTTCCCTGGGATCGACCAGCCGCGCCGGCCGCGCGCGCGCCCGAGGATCCCCCGGTCGCGATCCTGTACGAAGCGCCCAAGCCGGCGAGTGACACGCCCGCGGCGCACTCGAACGACGCCGACCCGAAGGAGCCGCCGGCTACCGCCCATCCATCCGAGTCGACGGCCCCGTCGGAAACGCCGGAAACGACGGCGACTCCGGACCCCTCCTTCGAGTCCAATCTCGCGCGCGCCGAGAGTTTCGCCAAGAAGGGCGAACCCCTGCAGGCGCTCGCCGCGTACCGGGCCCTCGGCACGAGTCATCCCAGGGACGGCCGAGTTCTGCACGGGTGGTCGGAGGCTGCGGTGAAGACCAAGGCTTGGGGCGAAGGGCTTCGCGTCGCGATCAGCTGGGCGTCGATCGACTCCAGCCCGGAAGCGCAGCTCTACCTGGCACGAATTCAGCGATCCGCCGGCCAGCGCTACGGAGCCGTCGCCACCCTGACGCGTCTCATCGATCAGCATCCGGAAGTCCATGAGGCCAGGACCTTGCTCGACCGATTCGAAGACAAGAAGATCGCTTCGAGATAGCGCGGGTCTCCCACGAAAGCGGTAGAGTCGGCCGCTTTTTTGAGCCCCGATGGCAAACGTCCCCAATCGCTCCGCGGCGGTCGTGACTCACGGCTCGACCTACTCCGTTATCCTCAAGCTCGCCGCGCCGACCGTGCTCGCGATGCTCAGTCAGAGCGTCGTGAACGACATCGACGTCGTCTTCTTCTCGCGACTTCCCTGCCCCGAGTCTTCGAACGCGCAGGCCGCGCTCCTGCCATCGTTGATCCTGCTTTGGATGTTCGGCGGATCGCTCAGCGCGATCTCGGTGGGCACGCAGGCGCTCGCCGCCCGCCGCATCGCCGAAGAGAAGCCTGGCGACGCGGGCGCCGTGCTCGTGAACTCATGGGTATTTTCCCTGCTCGCCGGAATCGCGTTCACGGTGATCGGCTACGCCTGCCTGCCGCTCGTGCTGCGGTTCTTGATTCGGGTCCCCGCTGTTCGTGCCGCCGCACGGGCATACATGGGCTACCGGCTCCTCGGTATCGCGAGCATGGCGATCACCTTCTCGTTCAAGGCGTTCTTCGACGGCATCGGCAAGACTGGGGTGCACATGGTGGCCGCCGTAATCATGAACGTTCTCAATGTTCTGCTCTGCTACACCTTCATTTTCGGCCATTTCGGAGCACCGCGGATGGGCGCCGGAGGCGCCGGACTCGCGGGATTCATCGCGACGTGGATCGGCCTCGCCGTGATGATCGCGTGGGCCACCCTCGGACGATACCGGCATGGCTACGGACCGTTCGACCTGTCGAAGCTCGATCGCTCGACCACCTGGAGCATCTTGCGCCTGTCGATCCCGAGTGGTGTGGCGACGATCGCCGTCATGACGGGCTTCGCCCTCTTCTCGATGATCGTCAGCCGACTCGACACGATGACCGGCGCCGCCACCGTCGTTTCGAACTGCCCGAGTGGGCACGCAGAGGCGGTGAATAGCGCCGCCACGATGGTGATCGTCGGCGTCCTGAAGCTGACGTTCACGGCGTGCCTCGCGTTCGGCACCAGCACCGCGACTCTCGTATCGCAGTCGCTCGGCGAACGTGACGGCGAACGCGCCGCGCAGTTCGGCTGGGCCTCGGTTCGACTGGGCATCTTCATCTTCGGCATCATCGGTCTGCTGGAAGGGGTGGTCTTTCCGGGTCATGTGCTCGCGATATTCACCTCCAGCAGCGCCGTCACGCACGCGGCGATGATGCCCCTCCGGCTCATGGGCATCTGCACGCCAGTCATCGCGGTTGCCATGATCCTGTCGCAGGCGCTGTTCGGTGCGGGCAACACCGTCTTCGTGATGATCGTGGAACTCATTCTCCACTTCACGTGCCTGGTCCCTCTGGCGTGGCTTCTCGGCATCACGATGGGCTACGGCCTCGTCGGGATCTGGAGCGCCGCGATCAGCTACATCGTGCTTCTGGCGACGGCCACCAGCGTCAAATTCGCGATGGGCGGCTGGAAGAGCATCCGGATCTGAGGCGGCACCGCGTGTGAGGCGGTCCCGAACCCCCGCGATCGGCGGACCGGAGGACGCTTGCTTTCTGCGCTCCCAGCGGGAGCTACGGACGCTTACTTTCCCGCGCTGCCGGCGGGAGCTGCGGAAGGCGGACCCGCGTCATCGCCGAGGCCCTTGAGAAGCTGGTCGACTTCCTTGTCTTCCTCGGACTCCGCCGATGGTGCGCCAGATGCGCTCGGCGCCGCCGAACCTGCTGGCCCGGTTTGATCGAGCGTCGGTTCGTCGTCGTCGACATCCTGCCCGGTCCCCCACTTCTTCTTTTCTTCTTCCGTACAGGGGAGCGGATTGTTGCGGTCCTCCTGGACGCACTCCATCATCCACGCCTCGCGAGGCGGTTCGTGGAACTTGGCGGCCTTGGCCTTCGCGATCAGGATGTCGTTATCGACGGCGAAGGTCGATATCTTGGGGACCGCATCCACGATGATCAGCCCCAGCGCCATGATCGCGACGAAGGGGAACGTCAACTTGTACAGATCCACCATCGAGCGGTTGAAGCGATAACTCGCGACGAACACGTTCTGGCCGAAGGGTGGCAGGAGGTTACACACCTCCATGTTGAGCAGGAACATGATGCACATGTGGAACGGCTGAATGCCGAACCGAGCCGCGAACGGTGTGATCAGGGGCACGCTGACCAGGATCATGCTGATCCCGTCCATCACCATCACGTACAGGAACAAGTTCAGCGCGAACAGGAACTCCCAGCGCTGATTGATCCCGGCATGGCTCATCCACTGGTAGACCTTGTCCGGGATCTGCTCGCTGATCATGTAGTTCGTCAGCGACATGGCGAACGCCATGATGAGCAGAAGCCCGCCCGCAAGGCCCATCGCGTTCCGCGCGATTCGCAGGAAGTCCTTGAAGTCGAGATCCTCGTAGACGTAGACCTCGATGATGATCGCGTAGAACGCCGCCAGCGCCGCTGCCTCGTCGATCTGCGTCAGCCCCGTCGCGAGCCCCCCCAGGATCAGGAAGGGGACGCCGATCTCCCACTTGACCTCCCAGAGCGCAGCGCCGGCTTCCTTCGCGTCGAACTTCTGGGTAGGGATCTCGTTTCGCCGCGCGACGAAGACAGCGTAAAGGCTCAGCATCGCGATGATGAAGAGCCCGGGCGCGATACCCGACTTGAACGCCTTGTTGAAGTCGATCCCCGCGACGAGGGAGTAGACGAGAATCGGCAGCGACGGGGGAAGAAGAAGTCCGACGGAACCGCTCGTGGTCACGACACCGAGCGCGAACCGCTCGGGATAGCCGCTCGCAACCATGGTGGGGTAGAGCAGAGCGCCTATCGCAACGATGGTGATCGCGCTTCCGCCGGTGAACGTCGTGAAGAACGCACTGGCGATGATGCAGACGATCGCTAGGCCACCCGGGACCCATCCAAGAAACGCTTGCGCCGCGCGCACGATGCGTTCCGGCGTCTTCGACTCGGCCATCATGTAGCCGATGAACGTGAAGAGCGGCACGGTCACCAGGACGGGAGAGCCCGCGAATCGCTCGTCAAGGACGTCCGGCGCGAGGAACCGCAGGACGCGCATATCGGGGTTGTGATGCGTGAGCCAGGCGATCTCCGTCCATCCGCCCATGATGGCGAACACCGGAGTGCCGATGATGACGAGGATGAAGATGAGCAGACCGAACATGAACTTCAGGCCTTCGAATCCGCCGGGGTCGGCTCTTCCGCCGGAAATTCATCCGACTCGTCGGGGTCCACGCTCGCGTGGCCGGTCAGGACGAGGATGGATCGCACGACGAATCGGATCGCGATGATGAGCAGCCCTATCGGAAACACCAGGTTCGCGGCGTTGATGAGCTCGCCCCGCGGTTCGCCACGCCCAGGGATCACGATCAACGGCGCCCGCGATTCGTCGTCCGGGATCTTCAGACTGTCAGCCTGCTCCTGGCCGTAGCGCTGGACCAGCCCCGAAGTTTCGAGCCACGCGTTCCACTCCTTGCCCTTGAGCCAGTCCGCGTACGCCTGACCGCGAATGAGGATGTGCGGCGCGCTCTTGAAGTCGAGCTCGATCTGCTTTCTGGCGATGAAGAAGTCTTCCCCAAGCTGCTGGATGACGCGACTGACCTTGGCTCCTGCCCTGGCATCTGCGTTTGCCCCGAAGCTCTCGATCGCAATGTGGTCGAAAAAGCCCCAGGCGGCCGCACCGGATACCAGTGCCGACACCAGCCAACCGACGATGACCATCGCCACCCGGGGGCGGTAACTGACGAACCGCGTGGCGATGTCGATGATGATGTGTTTGCCCTTGGCCGTCGCGAGCGACCCGCCCACGAGTGCGAGCAACAACGTCAGGCGCGTACCGACGCCCCGGAGGCCGCCGAGCAAAGTGAGAAAGCAGGCTTGATTGTACCAATTGAGGAGATTCGACGTGTATCCCACGCCGAAATTGGCCCACGTTTTTCCGATGGCGAGCCCCAAGAAGACCGCGGCAAGCGTGAGATTTCGGCGAAGCGCCTCCGACTGCTTGCGAAGCCCGAAGTGGGCAAGCATGCCGAGCGCAATTGCCCCCACCAAGGAACGGAAGACGATGCCTGCTGAGCTCTCGCCGCCCGGCGGAGTCGAGAATCCCTTCAGGAAGACCCAGAGGGACATGGAAAGGATTTCGAGCGCGAGCGCTAGCACTGCGAGCCACGTCTCGAAGCGCGTCCAGGCCGTGTCGAGCCGCACCAGCGGAAGGGCCCAAGGCGCGCCCTTTTTTTCCGGCTCGCGATGAGCGCCGCCACCGCCGTCGCTCGTGTTGACCTCGCTCGACATGGCCGCGCGCGAAGTTAGGCCAAGCGAACGGTGCCGTCACCTGGAAAGGGTCGCGCCGACGCGGGCTCGGAGGCCTTAACGAACGATGAAAGCGCTCACGCTCGCTCGTCCGCACGAGCTCGGTTGGCGCGTCGCGTCGCGTCGCGTTCTTCTGGCCTCAGCAGTAACCGATCCTCGTGAGCACGTCGCCGGGAAGTGCTGCCTTCACCCGCTGACAAGCCTTCTTGAAGATCCTGTCCCACGCGTCGTGCTCGGCCGGAGTCGGATTGTGCACGGCCATCTTCTGTTCGAGCCGCGCCAGCGACTCGTCGTCTTCCTTTCGGATGATCTTCGTCAGCATTTCAGACGCCGCCGCGCCGGTCTTCTCGAGAATTTCCCGTTCGTCCGCGGGCAACCGCTCGAGCTCCTTGTTCGACAGGACCACCGCACCCACGCCGAATCCCACGACCCCCGTGTTCACGTGATCGAGCCGCGACGTCCACTGAAGCTGCTCCGCGGGCAGTGCCGGTACCGAAAGCTCGTCGATTGCACCCGAGTTGAGGAGCGGAAGAAACTCGTTCACATCGGCCGGCTTTGGGGTGATGCCGCCGATCGCCTCGAACACCTTGGGGCCAATGATGTCCTGGGCGATGAGCCCGGGGGACCTGCCCCTCAGATCCTCGGGCACCTTCACTTCGTACCCCCGGGTGAACGTACGAGCGATGCCGACATCGCCCCAGCCGCCGACGTAAAATCCAGCCTCGTTCATCGCCTTGTCGAACTCGGGACGGAGCTGCTCGCGTGCTTTATCGAGCTGGGCCCAGGTCTGGAAAGCGCCCGGCATCTGTAGGGCGACGATTGGCTTGTAAATCTCGGAAAGGCCGACTGCCGTGATGGCGGCACCGGTGATCTGACCGCTCCGGATCTTGCCAACGGTATTTGCCTCCGGGCCCGCCGTGCCGTTCCAGAGCCACTCGACATCGACGTCGCCCTTGGTCTTGTCGTCGACCGCCTTCGACCAGGCCGAAAACACCTTGCCCCACGGGCTGTGTTTCGGAGCCAGCGTCGCGATCCGGATCGTCGTCTTCGCGGACGCCGTTCCAGCCATCCCGAGGGTCACGAATGTTGCCGCGAGCAAGGCGGCGGGGAGCTTCCGGTTCATGTCGTTGATCCTTCCATCATTGTCGACTCGAGCTTGAGCGCTAACCGAACGCTGACTTGCGCGGAGCTCGCCTCGAGCGCGCCCCAGCGTGAGACGAGTCCGCGGCGGATTCGAATCAAAGATCCGTGCGGCTTAGCTGATCCGCCGTTCAGCTCAATCGGTGAAACCACAATCTTCCTGGAAAATCTTGTTGTCCAGGTACCTTCGGGCTCGCCTCTTGGCAATCAGGTTTTGTAGGCGCGCCTCGGGAATCGGATCGCCGGCGGCGAGAACCTCGTTCAGGAGGCGCTCGTAGTTCTTTCGGTCGCTTCTTGCGCAATAATAGCGCGTGGCGTAGTTGAGCTGCGTCGGAAGAAACTTGCCACCGTTGATCTTCATGGCCGCGTCGAAGTGCTGCTTCGACTGGTCGAGCTCGGATTGAGCCGTTCGGGCGTGATACGCGCCGAGCAGGATGTGCGCCATCCCATGCTCGAGGTTCTCGTCGAGGGCCAGAGAGCGTTCCGCGAGCGCCACCCCAACGTATAGGTTTCCGACGACCGAGGGGTCGTCCTTGGCAGCGTCCACCATGCCGAGCCATGCGTACGCGATCCAGAGGAGATCCTCGGCCTCCTTCCTGTCGTTGAAGTTCTTCGTGACCCACGCGTTCATCGTGTCCGCGTTGCGTTGAGCGGCGTCGAATCCCTCGGCTTCCTTGTTCAAGAGCTGAATCCCGAAGAAGCGAGCTCGCTTGAAGCCGGCAATCGTGCGCGCATGATGGTAGGCGGACATCTGGTCGTCCTTGGCAATCTCCGCGAGCTCGAACTCGTCTTCGGTGAAGCCGAAGGTGGCGCCGGCCCAGCTCTTGGTCAGCAAGAAGAGATTGTCCTCGTTGTACGGCGCGATCTTGTAGAGCCCCTCGAGCTGGCCGAGTCCGGCGCGAGCCACCGCCCGGGCGACCTCGAAGTCCTGGAGCGTACTGACCGCGTCCGCACCCTCACGCGTCCCGCTGATCTGTCCGTCAATCAGGACTTTCTTCAGGCAACCCGTGACGGACATGCTCAACACGGCCGAAAGGAGCGCCCCGACAATCCCTCGCACAGAGCTCATGGGCCGCGTTTTTACCGGCGTTCGGATCGGGATTCAACGAATGTCCGACGAGCGGACGCCAAACAGAGGGTGACCTCTCTATCCCGACGAGCCCGCTGCGCCGAGGACCGAGCAAGCGACGTTCATTCTCACGGACGGATCGGCATCCGCCAGCGCCTCAGCCATCTCGCTCGGATGGCCCAGCTTGAAGAGCGCCACAGCCGCGCGCGCCCTGGCAGTAGGCCCATCGGTGGCCAAGTCCCGTTTAAGGAGCGGAACTGCCGCAGAATCGCCGGCGGCGACAAGCGCCAGGCGCGCCTGACGCGCTGCGCTGTCGTCGGCGTGGGCAAGGGACTCGAGATCGGTGATGGCGGCTGCTCTGCGTTTTGCAATTTCCGCCAATCGGCCGAGAGCAGAGATCCGCACGGAGGGCTCGTCGGACGTCGCCGCGATGCCGACCGCGGCGAGAGCCTCCGGGTCGTCCAGGGATGCAAGCTCGATCGCGACGCGCCGCTCGTCGGCCGTTCCCTCTGTTATCGCTCGAGCGAGCGCAGCGCGGCCCTCACGCGCTCCATCGCCGTCGAGTCGCGACAGGTCGCTCGCCGCGACGACCGCCGGGATGCTGCCACCCGACTCCACGACCCCCAGGAGTTCATCCGCACCGCCCGCGGAAAACGTCTTCGGCATGCTCCACGCATCCACTATCGCCAGCCTCTCGTCCGCGTCTGCTCCGGGCCAGAGATCGCCGAGCGCCCGTACCGTGCGCACGCCGCCGATCGCTCCGGAGGCCCGGGTGGCGATGCTACGACTCAGCGGATCCGGATCGAGCCGTGCGGTCTCGAGGAGGAGGCCGAGATCCGCCGGGTCGCGCGCCTCGAGCCCGCTCCGCAGGGCCTCGCGACGGACGCGTTCGTCACCATCGACGTAGAAGGTGCGGCGCAGTCCGGCGAGCGATGACGACGCCGTGCCTCCGGCTGCGACGGCGCGCCACGCCCCGCTGGGCGACCTTGCATACTGCTCGACGAGCGATCCGCGATTGACCGCACCTGCGTCGGCCAGAAGCAACATCGCTGCCGCACCGGCATCGTCCGATGCGCGCGCGCGCTCTCGCAGCTCGGTCTCGACGTCCTTCACGCAGCCGATGGACGAGAGGATCCTGGGCAGCACGTCGTCGCCTCGTGCGGAGCGAACCTCACGTCTCGCGACGGCTTCCGCCAAAGCCACGACGTTGCCCCGGGCCATGTGTCCGGACGCAGACGCGGCGCGGATCTCGGATTTGAGCGCCGGTAGATCTCCGTGGTACGCGGTCTTCACGTAGCCCGGCAGCGAGCAGCCGGCAGCGAGAAACGCGGCACCCAAAAACCAAGAACGAACGGCCATATCTCTCAGCTCGGGAGCAAGGAGCGATTTGCGGCGGAACGGCCGCTCGGACTCAGTTCAGATTGCTCGAGGCCTTGGCCTCGGTTTGCGCAACCCCACCCGCCGAGTGCGCAAGTTCGTCCCGACGACGAATGCCCGCCGCGACGAATTTCGCGAACAGCGGATGCGGGGACATCGGCCGACTCTTGAATTCGGGGTGAAACTGGCAACCCACGAAGTGCGGATGCCCTTCGAGCTCTACCATCTCCACGAGACGGCCATCCGGGCTCGTTCCGCTCTGGATCAGACCCGCCCGCGCGAGCTGCTCGCGGTAAGCATTGTTGAACTCGTAGCGGTGACGGTGTCGCTCACTGATCTCGTGCGTGCCGTAGATCTGTGCGGCCGAGCTCCCGCTCTTCAACACGCACGGATATGCACCAAGCCGCATCGTCCCGCCCTTTTCCTGCAACCCGCGCTGATCCGGCATGAGATCGATCACCGGGTGCTGCGCGTCCTGCGCGAACTCCGTTGAGTTTGCACCCTTGAGACCGCAGACGTTTCGAGCAAACTCGATCACGGCGAGCTGCATTCCGAGACAAATCCCGAAGAACGGGATGTCGTGCTCGCGAGCAAATCGAATGGCGGCGATCTTTCCCTCGACCCCGCGGTCGCCGAACCCACCGGGCACGAGGATCGCGTCGAGCCCCGTCAAAGTTGCTTGCGCGCTAGTCCGCTCGATCTGCTCCGAGTCGATGTACTCGAGCTCGACGCGAACGTCGTTCTCGAGCCCGCCGTGGACGAGCGATTCGTGAAGAGATTTGTAACTATCCTGCAGGTGAACGTATTTCCCTACGACGCCGATCTTGACGGACCCATTCGCCGGCTTCTTGAATTTGTCCACCACGCGCTTCCACGGACCGAGCTCCGGTTGACGTGACCAGATGTTCAATCGTTCCGCGATTTCCTCGTCGAGCCCTTCGGCATGCAGCACGAGGGGTAGTTCGTAGATGCACGACACGTCCACCGCGGCGATCACGCTGTCGACATCGACGTTCGAGAAGAGCGCGATTTTTTCCTTCAAGCCGCGAGGTATCGGGCGATCGCAGCGACAGAGCAAGATGTCTGGCTGAATTCCGATCTCCCGCATTTCGCGGACGGAGTGCTGCGTCGGCTTGGTCTTCAGCTCGCCGGCGGACGCAATGTATGGCACGAGCGTCACGAACACGCTCACCGCGCTCTGCTGGCCAACTTCCACCTTGAGCTGGCGAATGGCTTCGAGAAAAGGCAGAGACTCGATATCCCCCACCGTGCCCCCGATTTCGATGATCGCGATGTCCGCGCCGTCGGTGGCCGCCTTGATGCGAGCCTTTATCTCGTCAGTAATGTGCGGGATTACCTGAACCGTCGCACCGAGATATTCGCCTCGGCGTTCTTTCGAGATGACGGTCTCGTAGATGCGGCCTGTCGTGATGTTGGCGTTCTTGCTCAACCGCGAAGACGCAAACCGCTCGTAGTGTCCCAGATCCAGATCCGTCTCCGCACCGTCATCCGTGACGAACACCTCTCCGTGTTGATACGGGGACATGGTCCCGGGATCGACGTTGATGTACGGGTCGAGCTTCATGTGGGTGACGCGAAGGCCACGAGCTTCCATCAGGGCGCCGATGGAGGCGGACGCGAGACCCTTGCCGATCGAGGAGACCACCCCTCCAGTGACGAGAACGAACTTCGTTCGTCGATTCACTGGAGCGTCTCCATGCTGATTTCTCGTAGCATGATCCATGATAAACTGCACCAGGTATTCAGTGACGCCCGTTCAGATGCGCGGTTATCGTAACTTCATCTTCGATCTTCGTGCAGAGAGAGCAAGCACAGGATCAAAAGTCACCGGCGATTCCAATACCGAGACCGCCCGGCCCGAAAGACGTGGGTACGACTGCGACATGCTCGACGCCCGGATCGGCTCCTGCCGCATCCTGCCCATGAGCGCTGGCCGGCGCGGCGCTCGTCGGAAGGAACACGCCTTCGAGCAATCCGAGAAGACCCCCAACCTGTCCGATGGCGCTGAGGCTCGTGATCACGGTGCGAGTGATCACGACTCCAACGTCACAGCTGGATTCGCGGGTGGAGCAACCCGTCTTCGCGAGCGCCATGTAAGGACCCGCGACGGGAAAGCGCAGAGCGGCAGCGCTGTCTGCATCACGCCACGCGAACGAGGTGGCCAGCGCCGCACCGTACCATCCCGCGGTCACGGCAGCGCCCACTAGCAGGAGATTCGTCTGGACTGCGGGCGGAGGATACGTCGAAGGATTCGCATCGACCTCGGCAACCACGGGCTCATCCGCCCGGACTGTCCGCGGCGCAAATACAAGAGAACCAAGGAGGCCGGCGAACATCAGCCGCTGGAGCGTCTTGGCGAACGGCATCCCACCGGCCGTATGACAATGCTCCAGCCCGAACGCAAGCACTGGCACGGAGCCGCATCATTCGAGCCGCTCGAGAGTCGACTTCCCGTCGTCGTCCGGCCGGGGGAACTCCTTCGCGCACCGACCCGTCGGCGCGGGGGGCGTCGGTAACGCAACCAATCTCTACAGCGCGTTCCGATCTCACCACCCGGGGCCAGTCGCTCTACGCTGGTCGAATGCTCCGACAGGCCGCGGGATCGTTCGCGCGATTTCGTCACCGTCTCTCGCTGCGTTTCAGCTGCGCGATCCTCGTTCTGGCCATGGCGGCCGCCGCTGACCCGGCAGCGCGGGACCAGATACGTGCGCCCGCGGCGACGCGAGCCGCGCTCGCGCCGGGTGCGGGGGTCACCGGCGCAGTCTCGGCCTTCGTCGCATGGGGAGCGACGGCGAACGCCCACGTTTCCGCCACGGTCATCGACGTCGCGACCGGCGCGCTGAGCGCGGCAGCCGATGCACATCGATTGATGAACCCCGCTTCGAACACCAAGATACTCACGGTCGCCACGGTTCTCGATCGACTTGGACCGGACTTCCATTTCACGACCGGCCTTTTCGGTAATGTTGAGAATGGCACGGTGTCGTCGCTCGTTCTGCGCGGAGACGGCGATCCCTCACTGGACACGGCTCGACTCCTCGAGCTGGCGCGTGCGCTCCCCGCCGAGGGCGTCCGGCACGTGGACGGGATCCTCGTCGACCAGAGTCGCTTCGACGACCACTTCGTGCCGCCCGCGTTCGGACAGCAGCCGGACGAATGGGCTCCCTTCCGCGCACCGGTGAGCGCCGTCTCGCTCGACCGAAACTCGGTGACGCTCGACGTCGCGCCGCGAAAGGTGGGCACTCCAGCCACCGTGTGGTTCGACCCGCCGGGCTTCGTCGACGTGCTGGGAAGCGTCGCCACGCACCCCGGGCAAGGCGACGGAGTGAGGTTTTCACTATCGCCCAAGGGCGATCATCTCTCGGCCACGGTTGCCGGCTTTGTCGGCGAAAGCTCGCCGCGCCTGCGATTCGCCAAGCGCGTCGACGACCCTCGACTCTTTCCCGGATACGCGCTCGCCGCCCTGCTTCGCGACCTCGGCGTGGACGTCCGTGGGAGCGTCGCGCTCGGGGGAGGCGCCGCTCGCCGTCGCATCGCGTACGTCGAGTCCCCCGCCCTGTCGGTCCTGGTTCGCGAGCTCGGCAAGAACAGCGACAACTTTTACGCAGAAACGCTCTTGAAGGCACTCGGCGCCGCGGAACATCCCGGGCCAGCGCGAACGGAAGACGGAGCCGCCACGGCGATCGAATGGCTGAAGGAAGCAGCGGGCGCCCTCGAGCCCGGAACACGGATCGTCAACGGCTCTGGGCTCTTCGATGCGAATCGCCTGACCACGTTCGAGCTCGCGACGGCGCTGCGCGTCGCCTACGTGAGTCCGCGGATCGGGCCGGATTTCGTCGCCCAGCTGGCAGTGGGCGGCGTCGACGGTACCCTGTATTCGCGATTTCGTTCGCTCGCAGGCAGGCGCGTCGTGCGCGCCAAGACAGGCACGCTCGATGACGTCGTGGCTCTGAGTGGCTACGTGCTCGCCCCACCAGGAGTGTCGCCCCTAGCGTTTTCGTTCATCGCCGAAGGCGTGACCGGGCGCCACCACGAGGCGCGGGCTCGCATCGATCGCGCCGTGGAAAGCCTCGCCGCGACGTTATGGAAGTAGCGCTATTTCGCGGACGCCGCGATATCGTCAGCCACTTTGCGATTGATGTCCGGTGTGCACTCGCTCTTGTCCGTGATCGCCATGCCTATGAACAGCATGACGAACAGGAACGACCCGAGGAACACGAAGACATGCATCCGGCGGTCCCACCAGAGATGCATGAACACCGCCAGCACGAGACTCGCCTTGACGCTCGCGATTACCATCGCGACCATGAAGCTGGTCTGACTGCCAAGCCCCTGTTGCGAGGCCCAGAACGTGAGCCAGGTGAAAAACATCAATGCAGCCCAGACGCCGATCAGCATCGGGACGCTCATGGTGTGCGCGATCTCGTCGCCATGGGCCTGCCCGTGGCCGCCGTGCGCTTTGGTTTTCTCGTCGTGAGCCATGGATTTACCGGTCATCAATCAATCAGATAGAGGAGCGGGAATAGATAGATCCAGATCAAGTCCACGAGATGCCAGTAGAGCGCCGCATAGTCGATCGGTCCGAAATACTTTGGACCGAACTGACGTTTGCCCGCCTTGATCAGCATCCAGATCCAGACACCCATCCCGACGAGCACGTGGATGCCGTGCAAGCCGGTCATGCAAAAATAGAGTGCAAAGAACCGAGCCGCGTTCCGGGGTGGCTCGAATTTGTACGGATGACCGCGCGTCACGAGCTTCTCGGCTGCCGCGATCCCCGCGGGCGTGCCTTGCAAGAAGCCATCCGGCGGGGGCCCGTTCTTGCGCGCGTAAGACGGCTGCTCCCAGACCTCCTCCGTCGGGTGGAAGTAGTGCCCTGGAAGCAGTCCCGCGTGAAACTTGTGGTGGTACTCCGTGTACTTCACGAACATGAACGTCGAAGCGCAGAGCAACGTCAGCACGATGTTAACCATGAGATGGCGGTGCTGCTGAAGCTGGGCATTCCGAACGGCCCATGCTGCGGTTAAGCTGCTGAAAATGAGCACGCTCGTGTTGAGCGCACCGAGCCTCGTATCGAGAAAGTAGTGGCCCCACTCGAACACATCGGGATCGAGGGTCCGGTAGACCGCGTAGGCGCAGAAGAGCCCGCTGAAGAACAGGATCTCGGTGACCAGAAAGAGCCAGATTCCGAACTTTCCAGCTTCGAACTGCTGCTTCGCTGTGTCGAAGTGGTGCGCCAGGAACGGGTTTTCCGCGTGCGCTGCGTCCTGGGCGTGGCCACCGCCGTGACCGTGGATGGCTTCAGCAGTCGTGTCGGTCATGATTCTGCCTTGCTACGTTCGTAGCCGCCGATCTCGTCCTTGTACTCCCAGTTCTCGTAATCGTACGGACCTTCCGTCACGTGAGGGATCTTGTCGAAGTTGTAGTACGCGGGCGGCGACGGCAGTGTCCACTCGAGCGTGTTCGCTCCCCACGGGTTTGCGGGCGCATCCGGCTTCTTCCTGAAAGTCCGGAGCAGCGACACGGTCGTGATGAGGAAGCCGATGCCCAGGATGAATGCCCCGATCGTCGATACCTGGTGGAACGGCTGGAACTCCGGAATGTAATTGTAGTATCGGCGCGGCATACCGCGAGCACCCATGATGAACTGGGGGAAGAACGTGACGTTCAACCCGACGAACACTAGAAGAGCGCCGAACTGACCCGTCTTTTCGTTGTACATGCGCCCGAACATCTTCGGCCACCAGTAGTGCAGACCGCCAAAGAATGCCGTGATGGCGCCGCCCATCATCACATAGTGAAAGTGCGCTACGACGAAGTAGGTGTCGTGCAAGTGCACGTCCGTGCTCATCGTAGAGAGGAAAAGCCCTGTCATTCCACCGATGGTGAAGACCCAGAGGAACATCAACGCGTACAGCATCGGCGTTTCCAGGTGGATCGTGCCCTTGTACATTGTCGAGATCCAGTTCAGGACCTTGATGGCCGTCGGGATCGCGATCAGAAACGTGATGCCGCTGAAGATACTTCCTGCGAGCACCGACTGGCCGCTAACGAACATGTGGTGGCCCCAGACGAGGAAGCTGAGGATCGCGATCGCAACGCTCGACAGCGCGATGAAGCTGTATCCGAAGAGTTGCTTTCGTGAGAATACCGGGATGATCTCGCTGATCACGCCGAACGCCGGAACGACCATGATGTAAACGGCCGGGTGCGAGTAGAACCAGAAAAAGTGCTGAAACAGCACTGGATCGCCGCCCAGCGACGGGTCGAAGATGCCGATGCCGAAGGCCCTTTCGACGATGAGCATGAGGAGCGTGATACCGAGAACCGGCGTCGCGAGCACCTGCATGATGGCCGTGGAATACAAACCCCAGACGAACAAGGGTAGCTTGAACCACGTCAGCCCCGGCGCGCGCATCTTGTGAATCGTCACGAGGAAGTTCAGGCCCGTGAAGATCGAGCTAAACCCGAGAATGAACACGCCGGTCAGGGCGGGGATGACGGCAGTCGGCGTCGTGGTGCTGTAGGGCGTGTAGAAGGTCCATCCCGTGTCCGCCGCGCTCACGTAGAGCGAAACGAGGAGGAAGCACGCGCCAATGATCCACATGTACCAGCTCATCAAGTTGAGCTTTGGAAACGCGACGTCCTTCGCGCCCAGGTGGAGCGGCAGTACGAAGTTGCCAAGCGCGGCAGGGATCCCGGGCACGATGACGAGAAACACCATGACCGCGCCGTGGAACGTGAAACACCTGATTATAGGTGTCCGCATCCATGATCGTGCGACCTGGTGCCCACAGTTCGGTGCGCATCAGGAGTGCGAACGTTCCGCCGAACGCGAAAGCCAGGATGACGCAACAGAAGTACATCACCCCGATCCGCTTGTGATCGAGGGTGAACAGCCACGATGCCAACCCCTTGTCGTGGGTCAGGTAGTTGTCGTCCGCGCTCCCGGGGGTTGGAGCGGCAGCGGCGGTGGTGGTGGTGGACGCCATGGCTCTTCCCTTACTTCTGCGCCTTGATGAAGGCGATGATACCGTCGATCTTCTTGTCGCTCAGCTTGCCCTTGAAGGTCGGCATAACCGGCGGGAATCCCTGAACGATCTTCGCCTGTGGGTCGAGGATCGACTCGCGGATGTAGGCCTCGTCGACCACTTTTGGCGGTCCTCCGACGGAGAACGTTTCCGTTCGTCCGAACATGCCCTTCCACGTCGGACCGGTCTTGGCCGAGCCGTCGATGGAGTGACACCCCGAGCAGCCATTTTGATTGTACATGAGCTGACCGAGCTGCACTGGGGGCATCAGCTCGAGCTTTTTGCCGGCCTCGACCAGCCATTTCTGGAAGTCCTCGGGGGTGTGCGCAATCACCTTGGTGATCATCCCGGAGTGGTTCGTGCCGCAATATTGATCGCAAAAGACCGGGTACTCGCCCGGCTGCGTCGCCTCGAACCAGAGTTCGGTATAGCGACCGGGAACCACGTCCTCTTTCGTACGGAACGCCGGCAAGCCGAAGCTATGTACGACGTCGACCGAGCTCATCACCGCCCGCACTTTCCGACCGACCGGAACGTGAAGCACGTCATCGGTATAGCCGTTCGGATACTCGAACAACCACTTCCACTTCTGCCCGGTGACGCGGATCTCGTAGGCGTCCTTCGGCGTCGTGCGGAGCTCGACGAACCCCTGGAATCCCCAGGCAAACATCGCGAGCAGGATCGGCAGCGGCACGATCGACCAAACGAGCTCGAGACCGGTGTGGTGCCCGGCACTCGGTTGCGGTTTGTCGTGTCTCGACTTTGCCCGGTATTTGACGATGAAGAAGATCATCAACGCCATCAAGAGCCCGACGCAAAAGACGCTGGCCCACATGATGAAATCGAAGAGGCGGTCGACGGGCGCTGCCGTCACGGACCCTTCAACGGGTAGCCAGAAATAGGGCGAGGGCGCGAGGTGAGGCGCGTTCGCAGGTTGTGTGTAGGGAGCGAACGACAAAAGAGAGAACGGGTTCATCATAATGGTGAGCTCCGAGAGCCCTCGCTCGGGGATGCCGAGGAGTTACTTTTCGCGGCTGCAGCCGCCCCTGACGCCATTCCGACAAGCGACGACGCTGCCAGGCAGGCTAGAAACCTGCTGGCGATGCACTCAGAGCGGCTAACGGCGAACATCGGCGCGAATTCTACTTCTTCCCGCTTCTGTTTCCGGGCTTCGCGGCAACGTGCGTCTCGTCCTTCTCATTATGACCTGCAGCCCCCGCGTTCTTCTCGGCCGGAGGAGCGGATTCGACGGCGGCAGGCGGTGCGGGCGGCGCCACCGAAGCTGAGTAGGGGTTCTTCTGGATCTCGGTGGTGACTAGCTCCATCGCGCGATCGATCGGAATCGAGACGAGTCCCTTGGATCGATCCACCCAGCTGGGTGGTGCCTCGAGCGTTGTGCTTTGCTCCGCCTTCAGACGTCTCACGGCACCGAGGTTCGCGTACGCGCCGACCTCCTGCCCGTAGCGGGTCGATTCGGACCGGACGAGAGCCGTGAGCGAAGCTGCAATCGCGATCACGAGCAACGCACCGACGATCGCAATGGTGGCGACGAGCCCGACGTTGATGTCATCTGGCTCCGTTGTTTCCTGGGCTGTGGGAGAACTCATCGACGGCTACTCCTCAGAGGTTCTGGAACGCGAGCGAATCCGCGAGGCGTGGATCCTTGGTCGGGACCAGATTCAAACCCTTGGCACGCATGGCCGCACCTCCGACGAAGAGACCGACCACACCGACCCAACAGAGTACGTCCACCACGTGGAATGGAACCACGCCGTGGCTGAGGCTCGGCATGACGAGCCAGTAGATATCCACCCACTCGACGATAAGCAGCCAGAAGGCCCAGAATGCCAGAGTCTTCCGGTTCCTCTTGACGTGACGGGACAGGAGCCCGAAGAACGGCAGCACGAAGTGGCAGGCCAGGAGTGCCCACGACACGACGCCCCACTCCCCGGTGAAGCGATCTTTGAACCAGTGGGTCTCCTCCGGCATGTCGCCATACCAGATGAGCATGAACTGGGAGAACGCGATGTAGGACCAGAAGATGACGAACGCGAACATCATCTTCCCGAGATCGTGGAAGTGCTCGCGGTTCACGGAGTGAGTGAGCCGCCCTTTGCCCTGCAGCCACATGAGCGCCAGCGCGAGAAACGAGTATGCCGAGGAGACGCAGCCGGCGAAGTAGTAGACACCGAAGATCGTCGAGAAAAAGTCCGGATCCAGCGTCATGATCAGATCGATGGCGCAGAACGTGAGGGTGATCGCAAAGGCGACCATGGCAGGCGCGCTCAACGACTGCAGGGAAGCGTTGATCTCCGCCTTACCCGACGCGTCTTGATCGACCGACTGCTTCAGGAAATGGCGAGAAAGAAGCGCCCAGAACCCGAAGTAGACGACCATCCGAACCAGGAAGAACTTGATCCCGAGATAACCGGCCTTGTGTCCAAGCGATGCGCTGGCCGCCACCTTGGCAGCGTCCGACCATTCGTAGATCTCGGACCGCCCAAGAATGACCGGGACGATGACCGGCAGGGACAGCAGCGCGAGCATCGGCATGTTGGCCGCGATGATCTCCGCAACCCGTCGAACCACGACGCTCCAGCGGGCATTCGTGAGATGCTGGATCGCGACGAACCAGAGTGATCCCAGCCCGATCGCCAGGCCGTACATGAACGCGACCAGATAAGACGACGCAAACTGCTTCGCGAAGGGTCCACCGCCGAGAACGAGCGCAAGGATCAAGGCGACGCCCCCGATCCCCATCGCTTTCTTGCCGAAGCTGGAAGCTTCGTCGCCAATCTGGATGTTATCGTCGAGGTGAATCTCTTTACCGTGTGACATCTTGATTCTCGCCGCCTCTACTTGAGGGAGGCACGCTCCTCTGCGGAGAGGTCGTGAGTCGTGCCCGACCGGCTGCGCTGGAGCGCACGAACATAGAGAATGATCTTCCAGCGATCCTCGGGGGGGATCTGGCGTCCGTACGCCGGCATGTTCCGCACGCCGTTCGTGATCGTGTCGAACAACTGTCCCACCGGGAACTGTCGCACGCGCTCCTCGGTGATGTTCGCCGGGGGAACCCAGGTTCCTTCTGCAAGCGAGGCCGCACGTTGTGCGACCATTCCATCGCCCTCGCCTGCCTGGCCGTGGCAGGGCGTGCAATAGATACCGAACCGCTCCTTGCCGCGAGCCATGGCCGCCGCGTCGATCTTGATAGCGTCGGGGAAGGTACGAGCGAACGAGCCATTCACCTTGCCGGCGTAGAGATGCTGGTCGTCATGAAGTTCCCCCCATGCGACCGTTCCCTCGACCTGCGGCCGGTCTGCGCGCTTGTCGGCGAAGAAGTCATTCTCGCGCTGCGCCCGGTACTTCTCCTGGAAATCCATGTCCTGAACGATGTCGAACCGCGGCGTAGGCGTCCTCGATTCCCGGGCATAAGCCGATATCGCAAACGGGAGAGTCGAAGCGGCGGCAAGGATGAGGAGCACGTAGAGGATGCCGCGCGGTAACTCTGCCTGCGAATGGACATCCTCGGGAACGGCTTCGACGGCCGTGGCTCCCGACGTCTCCAGAAGCGAGCGAGTGTCCTTCTCGTCGAATACTGGGTCGCTGGCTTGCACCAGGACATAGAAGCGGTCGTCCGTTGACCGCGCAAAGCGCTCCTTGAGATCGAGGGGATGCGCCGGCATGGGCAGCTTGTTGAGCGCGAGCATGCCGAACACTGCCGTGAGCGCGCTGAAGAGAACGGTGAGCTCGAACGTGATCGGGATGTTCGCGGGTAGGCTCCAGAACGGCTTGCCGCTGATCAGGAACGGGAAATCTACCGCGTTCGCCCACCACTGAAACCCCACGGCTACCGTGCACCCTGTGAGACCTCCGGCGAGGACGAGCCACGGCAAGATCGTCGGCTTGACACCCATTGCCGCGTCGATGCCGTGGACGGGAAACGGGCTGAACGTGTCCCAATCTCGGAACCCTGCGTTCCGGACCTTTTCCGCGCCTTTGATCAGCGCGTCGGCCGAGTCGTATTCGGCGAGGAGCCCGTGGAGGGGTGCGTCGCCGGAGGGAGCCTTTGGTGTTGCTTCGTGGCTCATGTTGACCTCACTGGCCCCCGTGGCTGTGAGCGTGAGCTGCCTTTACTTCCGAGACCGCAACCATGGGGAGATATCGGCAGAAGAGCAAAAAGAGGGTGAAGAACAGGCCGAAGCTGCCCATCAGCGTCATGAAGTCCCACTTCGTGGGGATGAAATAACCCCACGCTGACGGCAAGAAATCTCTGTGGAGCGAGATGCAGATGATGACGAACCGCTCGAACCACATACCCACGTTGACGAGGATGTTGATGATCATCATCGCGAAAAGGCTCGTCCGGACCTTCTTGAACCAATAGAGTTGGGGAATGATGACGTTGCACGACACCATCGTCCAATACGCCCAGTAGTAAGGTCCGAAGGCGCGATTCATGAACTCGAAGACCTCGTACCGGTCCCCGCTGTACCAGGCGATGAAGAACTCCATGGCGTAGGAGTAACCAACCATCGTACCGGTCGCGAGAATGACCTTGTTCATCGCCTCGAGGTGTTTGAGCTCGATGAGGTTTTTGAGGCCGAAGAACTCGCGCGCGGGAACGAGAAGCGTCACGACCATCGCGAAGCCGCTGAAGATGGCGCCGGCGACGAAGTAGGGAGGGAAGATCGTCGTGTGCCAACCTGCCAGCTGCGAGGTTGCGAAGTCGAACGACACGACCGAGTGAACGGAGAGCACGAGGGGCGTCGAGAGCGCCGCAAGAATCAGGTACGCCCGCTCGTACCGGTGCCATTGTCGCGACGACCCGCGCCACCCCATCGACAGCAGCCCGTACACGAAACGTCGTACCGTCGAGGTTGCACGGTCACGTAGGGACGCGATGTCCGGAATCAGCCCGACGTACCAGAAGAGCAACGAGACCGTGAAATAGGTGCTGACTGCAAAGACGTCCCAGTCCAGCGGACTGCGGAACTGCGGCCACATGTCCATCTGGTTGGGGATGGGCAGCATCCAGTACGGGAGCCACGGGCGACCGATGTGGATACCCGGAAAGATGAGCGCGCAGATCACCGCGAAGATGGTCATGGCCTCCGCGGCGCGGTTGATCGCGGTGCGCCACGGAGCGCGGAGCAGGAAGAGAATCGCGCTGATCAGCGTTCCAGCGTGACCAATACCAACCCAGAAGACGAAGTTGGTGATCGGCCATGCCCAGACGACAGGGTGCATGTTTCCATACACTCCGATGCCAGTCCAGAAGAGCCACGCGATCGAAATCCCGAGAAACGAGAGCATCCCGAGCGCGATGGTGAACGCGATGTACCACCCGACCGGCGGCCGTTGAGCCTCCGAGACGCGGAGCACCGTGTCCGTGATGTGCGCGAGCCCATTGTCGCCTTTTGGCGGCTTGTACCAACTCTCGTAGTCTGCCGCGGCCATCAGACGAGCTCCGGATTGGGATTCTTGATTCTCGCGAGATACTGGAGACGCGGCCGAACGTTGAGTTCCGCCAGCATGGCGTAGGACCGCGGACCGTTCTGCAGCGCTCGCACGCGACTCTTGGGGTCGTTCAGATCACCGAAGATAATCGCCCCGGTGGGGCAAGTCTGCTGACAAGCGGTCCTGATCTCGCCGTCTTCGATGGCCCGGCGAGCGTTCTTGGCCTTGATCTTCACGTTCTGGATACGCTGGACGCAGAAGGTGCACTTCTCCATGACTCCGCGGAAACGAACGGTGACGTCCGGATTGTGGACCATCATCTTGGTCTCGTTCTTCTCGAGCTTCATCTCCTCGTGGAAGTTGAAGTAGTTGAACCTTCGGACCTTGTAGGGACAGTTGTTCGAACAGTACCGCGTCCCGATGCACCGGTTGTAGACCATGTCGTTCAGCCCCTCGCGGCTGTGCATGGTGGCGCCCACGGGGCACACTTGCTCGCAGGGGGCGTGCTCGCACTGGTGGCACGTGACAGGTTGATACGCGACGTCGGGCTCTTCCGCATCGCCCTTGAAGTAGACGTCGATCCGCATCCACTGCATCTCGCGACCGTCGATGACGCGCGAACGACCAACGACGGGAATGTTGTTTTCCGCGGCGCAGGCAACGATGCAGGCGTTACACCCGGTGCACCTGTTGAGATCGATGCTCATCCCCCACTTGTGCTCGTCGTAGGAGACCGGATCCTGCCAGAGCGAAAGGAGGGGCTTGTGTTCGAGCATCTCCCTCGCGAAGTTCGGGTCTTTCTTGAACTCCTCGAGCGTGCCTTCGCGGATCAGGCCGACGACGCGTTCTTGCACCTCTTCGCGACCAACAGCGTCCTTGATCGCGTGAGTGTTCTGCGTCATCGCGAGCTTGAAGGCCTTGTCCGTGGACTGAACGCTGAGGCCGCCCCCGAACGCCGCCAGGGCCTGCGAACGCAACACGTAGGTGTTCGCGCCGATGAGTTCGACGTCGCCGTCCGCGATCTCGCGCTCCAGGTTACCCACGAGCGAATGCTCGAGTCGGCTGCCGATGCCGACGACGCCGCACGCGGTTCGACCGTACCCGAGCACCACACGAACCGATCCCCGCGCCTGGCCGGGTGCCAGGAGGGCGGGAATCGAAACGCTGCTGCCGTTCACCGTCAGCGTGACGAGAGTCTGATCCTTGACCCCGAGCTCCGCCGCAGTCGCCGGATTGATCAGCGCCGCATTGCCCCATGTGAGCTTGAGGACGGGATCCGGTAACTCCTGGAGCCACCCGCTGTTCGCCCATCGACCATCATAGATCTTCGGGCAGGGCGCGAGAGTCAGCTCTAGCTGTCCATTGGCGACGGTCATTCCACCGCGCTCGCGATCCGTGAGCGCCATGGTTGCGAGCGGCTTCAACGGGGGCTGAACGGGGTTGAGACCCGAACCGAGAAGAAGGCCGTCGTGAACGGCCTTTCGCCAGAGCCGCTCATCACTGACATGCCGGGACAGCGTCCGCTTGACGATGTCAACCCCCTCCTTGGTGCTGTCCTGAAGAAGGAGCGCAATGAACTCGAGGACGGAGAGCCCGTCATAAAGCGGGGAAATCAGCGGCTGCTGGAGCCCGATCGTACCGTCATACGCGCGCGTGTCGCCCCAGGACTCCAGATAGTGGGCGAGGGGCGCGTGCCAGGAGCACTTCTCCGTCGTCTCGTCTTCGTATAGACCCGCGCGAATCGTGTTCTTCACCTTGCCGAGGGCCGTAGCAAACGCGAGATCGGACGGCGCATTGAAGACCGGATTACCGCCAATGATGAGGAGCGTGTCGACGGTGCCGGCACTCATCTCCTTGACCAAGGCGGCGATCGCGTCCTGATGCGTCGGCCGATCCGCGGTGAAGTCCGGCACGTAGCTCACCGTCGTCCCGAGGTTTCCGAGAACGGTGTTGAGCCGGCAAGCAAGCGCGTGCACTTCCGGCGGCTGCTGCGTACCGGCGAGAATCACGCTCTTCCCGCGGTTCGCCAGCAGATCCTTGACGACCGCGGCGAGAAACTTGGACACCTTCGGATCGTCGAGGAACGGCGCCGCGGGCCGGGGTTGGGCCGGGCCGTCCTGGGGATTCGGCGAGGCAGCCGCGCTGATCGCACTGTCGAGCGCGGCCGCCACTGCTTTGACGAGCTCCGAGCGGATAGGCAAGCGATGGTCTGCGACGCCGCCCGTCATCGAGAGCGCGCTCTCGATCACATAGAGCCGATTCATCTCGCCCGTGTCCGGACGACGACCCTGCATGAAGTCGGGCGCGAGACGAAGCGCCGTTGGCTCGGTTCCGAGGAAGTCCGAGTCGAGAGAGAGGACGACGTTCGCCTTGTCGAGCGCGTAGAAGGGGCGATACGCGGCGCCGAAGGCGAGGTCGCTGCCGACCCGCACGTTGTCCGCGGAAATCGGCTCGTATTCGTACCACTTGGCTGCAGGGAAAGCCGAAGCAAGACGCTGCTTCATCTCCGCGAAGCTGGGCGACGAGCTCGACTCGGACAGCACCCGGAGCCCCCGACCTCTCGTATCCGAGAGCGCGTCGAAAAGCGGACGAACCGCCTTCTTGAAGTCAATCAGTGTTGCGTCCGCCCGCTTGCCCCCGGCGAACGTCGCAAACCCCTTGCTGCGATCGGGATCGTAAAGCTCGAGAACGCTCGCCTGGTGGAAGATGTTGCAAGCGCCGCGGCTGTCCGGATGGTTCGGGTTGCCTTCGAGCTTGATGGGGCGACCGTCGTAGCTCTTCGCGAGAAGACCCACGCCAAACCCCGCGACGTCCATCGACGTCGCAAAGTACCTGGGTTCGCCCGGGATGAGCCCCTCGGGCCGCCGCGTCTGCGGAAGGATGTGGTCCTCTTGCCAGCGGCATCCTGTCGCGAGGCCCGCGAATGCGAACGATGCGCCCATGAGTTGCATGAAGCGCCGTCGCTCGGCCGAAGTGGGCGGCAGATCCGAAACGGAGTCGGCGAACTCATGCTCGAGGAAGCGCTCGAACTCGGGACTGCCCTCGAGCTCCGCAAGGCTGCGCCAGTAGCGGGACTTCTCGGACTTCTTGGTTACCGATGACATGTGGAGCAGTCAGTCGAGGGGTGGAGGTTGTTCTTCAGAGCGAGCATTTTGCCGTACTCAACCGGGTCCGCACCATTCGGCGGCGTCCACGTCATGTTCGTGACCTCCGACGGCGGTCTCAGGTTCTTGTAAGGGTTGCGATGACAATCAAGGCACCAGCCCATGCTGAGCGGAGCGAACTGGTAGACCTCCTGCATCTGATCAATCCGACCATGACACGTGACGCATCCCACTCCGCGCGTCACGTGAGCACTGTGATTGAAGTAGACGTAGTCGGGGAGGTCGTGGACTTTCTTCCACACGACCGCAGTGCCGTTCTGCCAGCTGTCCCTGATCAATGCGAGCTTGGGACTCTTCGTGCGAACGCGAGCGTGGCAATTCATGCACGTCTCGGTCGGTGGGATCGCGGCCTGCGCCGCTCGCTCCACCGTGTTGTGGCAATACCGACAATCGATCCCGAGCTCGCCGGCGTGCAGCGCGTGGCTGTACGGCACGGGCTGCTTAGGTTCGAAGCCGACGTCGGTCGTCTTCGGCGACGCGCCATACCAGACGAGACAGATCAGATAAACCGGCGCGAGCCCGAGCACGACGCCCGCGAGCTGAACCGTCTTGTTCGCCCATCTAGGGAATACGAATCGTTTCATTTCAAGAAACCCGACTCTCGGAACTTCCGGACACGAACGAGTCCCATCCCCCCGCGAGGAGATTTCGGACCGAAATCCGAAACGCCTCGCCCTGCCCGTCGCGACGAAAGCGCGGCGAGCTGGAAGAGTTTTGGGGCAGCGGTGGTTGAAGACATCGTGGGAGGTGCCGAGCCCGTCTTTCGGGGGACGGGTGCTGTGCAACCTCGATTCACGCAGGTCCCGTTCAGGAACCCTTGCAAATCGCGCTGCGATCTCGCGGACGCAGCGCATCGAAGGCTCGCGTCCTTGGCGAACGCGCGTGCCTTAATGACGCCAACCGCAAAAAAAGTAAATGACGCGTTCACTGGATGACGCAAGATGCCGAAATCAATCGGCAAATCCGTCGCTCCATCCGTGGAAGGCCGGCCTCAGAGCCTAGCGATATTTCCGGGCGAGCGCGGAAGTGCGCGGGCGGTCCCCTCGCTGACGTCCGTTGCGGTCGCGACGTAGGCGTCTCACGCGCCGAGCTGCGGCTCGCCCATTGCGGGTGGACTCAGGTGTCGCGGATCTGTTTCCGGATCTTACCGATGGCTTGCTCCTGAAGCTGACGGATCCGCTCCCTCGACAAGTTGTACTTGTCGCCGATCTCCTTCAGCGTGAGCTCGTCCTCGTTGTCGAGACCGAACCGCCATCGAATGATGCGCGATTCGATCGGCGTGAGCGTCCCGAGCAATCGGCGCACTTCTTCTGCCCAGCGCGACGCGGCGAGATTGTCGTAGGGCGACGTTGCGTTGTCCTCGACGAGGAAGTCGATGAAGCGACGGCCGTCCTCGTCCCCGACGGGACGATCCAGCGAGAACGGCGTCTCGGCGTAAAGCTCGCGCACTTTCTCGAGCTTCTCTCGCGGAACTCCAGTCTCCTTCTCGAGTTCCTCGAACGAAGGCTCGCGACCGGTACGCGCGATGATCGTTTGCGTTGCCCGGGCGACGCGATTGTACGTGTCCAGCATGTGAACCGGAATGCGAACGGCGCGCCCCTTGTCGGCAAGCGCCCGGCTGATAGCATGCCTGATCCACCACGACGCATACGTCGAGAAGCGGTAGCCGCGCGTATGATCGAATCGTTCGACGGCCTTCATCAGACCGATGTTGCCCTCCTGGATGAGGTCGATGAGGGGCAGCCGACCGCGGTTGTAGCGGCGAGCGATACTCACCACGAGACGCAGGTTGGCCTTCACGAAATGGTTCTTTGCTTCGCGCTGGATCGCATCCGTCGTCTTGATGCGGTCCATGAATCGACGGTAGGCGGACGTGGTGCCCACGCCTGCGAGAACCCCTTCGACGTCCGGATCCAGATCACCGATCGCACGCACGAGGTGGTCGGCGTTGTACATCCAGATCCGATCCGAATCGGGCAGGCGCACGGATGTCGCGAGCGTTCTGCTCAAGTCCGTCCATTCGCGCACCTGTGACGCATTCAGTTTGGAGCGCTGCTTCTTGAACACCTTGAGGAGACGGCGAAGCTCGGGAACCTCGAGCAGGTTTGGGCGTTCCTGCTCGTTCATCGTGAGAACGTCGTGCTCGAGACCGGCAAGGACCGCCTCCGCCACCGGGAGGTACGAGAGAAGCGCCACCCAATGCTCAATCTCGGCGTCCTCGACTCCTTGCGCGGCATGAAGCTCCTCGTCCGGGCCCATGACCTGGTGCGTCGCCATTTCGCGGAAGTACCGCGAAAGCGTGGAGTCGCCCGACACATCGTCGCGAATGACCGCCGGCGGCACCGACTCGGGCGCCTCCGTCGGCGCCGCAGATTCGAAAAATGCTCCTTCGTCCGTCGGCTCCTCAGGCGCGGGCGCAAAGCCGCTCGAACTCACGCGGACGGCGCTCTCCTCCCCGGGTTCGTCTGCGAGGAAGTCTTCGTTCGCGGTTTCGGCGGTCTGCGTCATCGATCGATCGTTCGTTGGATGCGCAGAACGACCCGAAGCTTGGCGTCGCAGACGCCATCTTCCGAGGGGAATTGAAACGAGCCCCGCGCTGCGAGAGCCGCTTCGATCGAGTGCCTTTATTGGGTTCTACGAGCATTTGGGTTCATCCGAATTTCGCGACGGGTGGTGGAAAATCAAAGCAAACTCCGTGCCCCTCCGGCCGACGGTGCGGCAGCACGATTCCAGGTCGTCATGCGCGCCCGAATCCACCGCCACGCGCCTCATGGTCGAAATAGTGACCCCGACGCGGTCCGGGCAGGCCGCGGGCGAATGTGCCAGCTACGAAAAAAGTGCGATGAAGCTTCATTTCCTGTCGTCCGTTTTTGACGTGCCGCGAATTCACGTCCTCAGCCTAATAAGTGCGCTCGCTCATCCTTCGCGGGTCATCGAATGTCGTTACAGCCTGAATGGACCTCTCAAACGTCGCGGCGATCGTCTGGGGTGAGAACACTCGAGCGCGAAGTTCTCTTCGATTTTCTTCACTGCCGCTCCATTTGGATCGGGCTGACGCTCGGTGTCGTCGGTTATTCAGCCGGCCATGCCGGGCTGGCGCTGTCCGCTGGGGCGCTGGCCCAAGCGATCGGACGAACGCCGCTTTCCCATGATTCAATCGGTCCTCTCGACGGGATCGCGTGGCTAGGCCGATGGTCGGATTCGCTCTCGGCACTCTCATATGTCGGTCTCGCGTCCGCACTCGTCAAGGCTGCGGCCGGTGCTAGGCTCGCGCGCGCCGAAACGGAGCTCGGGGCCGCCGTGGCGGGCAGACTTCGGCTCGACGTGGTCCGACAGCTCCTGAACGAGGGATTTCCGCTTCCGGCGCCGCGAATGCTCGCGTTGCTCGCCGTGCGCATCCGCGAGGTCGAAGCGGCCGTAACGCGCGGGGTCGTGACTGGACTCCGTTCCATCTCCCAGTTGGTGCCCTTGGGCGCATGTTTGGTGGCTCTGTCGCCGCAGCTCGCACTCGCCGCCGCGTTCGTGGTGACGCCATTCGCGGTCCTGCTCACCGCGATGCGCGGGCGTTCCCGTCAGGCCAGCGAGCGCGCCCAGACCCAGATGGAGGAGCTCGAATGCGGCGTGGACGAGCTTGTCCGCAACGCCGACCTTTTCCGCACCTACGGCGCTGGCGCGGACGTGGTCGCCGCCGTCGAACGATCTGGCAACGCGGCCGCCGCGTCGACCGCCCACGTCGAGACGATGCGCGCCGCGTTGTCGGGCGCAAATGAAGTGATGGGAGCGCTCGCCGTGGTCGGCGCCCTCGCGCTGGCGCGGCACTTCGGCGTCGAAGACCGCACTCCGGTGCTGCTGCCGTTCGCGGCCGTCTTCTTCATGGCCTACCGGCCTCTCCGCGACCTCGGGGACGCGCGCGGCTGGATCGGTCGTGGAACGGTGGCGCTGTCGGCGCTACCACCACCTGTCGGCGCGGGTCCGCAGAGGTCTCGAGCGCGATCGTTTGTGGAAGGTCGCGCACCGATCGCGGACCTTCGCGGGGTCGGAGCCGCGAATCGTGGACCGCGGACGACGTGCCGCCTCGACAACGGCGAAATCGTCTGCCTCGTCGGACCCACCGGAAGTGGCAAGACGACGCTCTTTCGGGTGCTCCTCGGGCTGGAGGCGGCGGCGGGCGTGCTCTGCATCGACGGGGTCGACGCCACGAACGCCCCATCCGGGCCTGCAGCGCGACCCTTTGCCTGGGTCCCGCAAGACGCGCCCCTCGTCACGGGAACGCTGCACGACAACGTGCTGCTGATGGGCGGCACCGCGGCCGCGGCGGACGCGGCCCTCGACGTCGTCGGGGCACGACGGGCCGCGGCGCCGGAAGAGAATCGTCGGACCCGGCGGCCGCGCCTTGTCCGGTGGTGAGCGGCGAAAGGTTGCCATCGCTCGTGCGCTCGTCAGCGGCTTGCCCATCCTCCTGCTCGACGAACCGACCGAGGGCCTGGACGCCGATTCCGCGCGAGCCGTGCGCGACGCCATTCTCCGGCTGCGAGGGGTGCGGACCGTGTTCATCGCGACGCACCGCGAAGACCTCGTCGCCGTCGCGGATCGGGTCGTTCGAATCGGCGCGCGCGCGGACGATTCCCTCGCGGCCGAGTGAGCCTAGAACTGCGCGAGAAAGCGCGGATCGTTCTCGAAGAGAAGTCGCATGTCGGGGATGCCGTAACGGAGCATCGCGACGCGCTCGACGCCCATGCCGAACGCGAACCCGGTGTACCGCTCGGGATCGATGTTGCAGTGCACGAAAACCGTCGGGGTGAATCATCCCCGCGCCCAGCACCTCGAGCCAGCGCGTCCCTTTGCAGACGCGACACATCTTTCGCGTCGCCTCGCGTGCAGAAGACACACTCGACGTCCATCTCCGCGCCCGGCTCGACGAACGGGAAGTAGCTTGGCCGAAAACGGACCGAGACCTTGCGTCCGTAGAATCGCTCCGCGAACGCCGTGAGGACGCCCTTGAGCTCCGCGAACGAGACGTCCTCGTCGACGAGAAACCCCTCTACTTGATGAAACATCGGCGAGTGCGTCACGTCGTCGTCGCGACGATACGTCGCGCCGCCGCTGACGACCGCCATGGGCGGCGCGCGCGTGCTCATCTCCCGCACCTGGACGCTGCTCGTGTGGGTGCGAAGCAACGTCCGCGCGGGTTCCGCGCCCTTCACGGTCACCCAGAAGCTGTCCTGCATGTCCATCGCCGGATGGTCCGACGGGAACGCGAGCTTCGTGAAGTTGTTCGACTCGAGCTCGACCTCGGGACCCCATGCTAGCTCGAAGCCGAGCGACTGAAAGATATCAAGAATGTCGAACCGCACCTGGGTGAGGGGGTGCAGGTGGCCGCGCGGCGCGGGGCTCCGCCCAGGGAGTGACAAGTCGAATGGCCGGGCATTGAGCTCCGCGGCGCGGGCGGCGAGATGGATAGCGGCGAGCCTCGCCTCGAACGCACGTTCCACATCCGCCTTCACGCCGTTGACACGCTCGCCGATCGCGCGCCGCTCCGCGGCCGGCACTTCCCCGAGCCGCTTCAGCACCGCCGTCAGTTCGCCCTTCTTGCCGAGAATCTGCGCCCTTGCTGAGCGCAGCTCCGTCTCGGAGACGGCTTCGGCGAAGGTCGCCTGAAACCTGACGCCGAGCGCGGCGAGCCCGGCTTCGATATCGGAAACCGGGTCGGCGTTCATGGCCTCAGCCGGGACCTCGAGCCCGCGACGCTCACTTCGGCGGAGCGGCGGGCAGATCGGTGAGCTTCTTGAAGGCGCCCGGGTCATTCACGGCGAGATCCGCGAGGATCTTTCGATCGAGATCGATGCCTGCGTTCGAGAGAGCGGCCATGAAGCGCGAGTACGTCGTGCCGTTCGCGCGGCACGCCGCGTTGATGCGCACGATCCACAGGCTGCGAAAGTCGCGCTTGCGAAGCTTCCGGCTCGTGTACTGGTATTCCCACGCCTTCCGGAGCGTCTTCACCGCCTCCCGGTAACGGCTGTGGCGGCTCCCGTAGAAGCCTTTGGTCTCTTTCAACACCGCCTTGTGGCGGCGGCGGGGGCCTGGTCCTCGTTTCACGCGCGACATCGGGAGCTCTTCCTCTTGGTCGATCAGCCGTAGGGCAGAAGCAACTTCACGCGCCTCTGGAACGTCGAGTCCACCATATCGTTGTCGCGAAGGCGACGCCGGCGCTTCCTGGATTTGCCGATCATGTTGTGCTGCGCGCCGCCCTTCGGACGGCGAACGCGGCCCTTCCCGGTCACCTTGAAACGCTTCGCGGCGGCGCGGTTCGTCTTCATCTTGGACATGGGAGGGGCGGACTTATGGCGGACCACGCCCGTCCCGTCAAGCGGATGGCCGCTCGCGCTTCGCGGATTGCAGGATGCTCGGCTCTGGGACGCCTCGCCCGCACCCGTCGTCGCGCGCTTCCCGCTCGACGGGTGTTCAGTCGACGAACACCCGGATTTACCGGCCGTTGCCGCGCCCCGGGCGTTAGTCTACGTCGCTTCCCGAGCGGGCGCGCCACCCGCGCCCCTTCACCTGGCGTAATCGCCGAGATCGAGGTCCAACCGGATGCCCACTTTCGAAGCCCCGAAATCGGGGGACGCCGTCGCGATGTCATCCTCGGGGGCGCTCGTCGTCCCGGACCATCCTATCCTGCCTTTCATCGAGGGCGACGGCACGGGCCCCGATATCTGGCGCGCGTCACAAGCGGTCCTCGATGCGGCGGTCGAGAAAGCCTACGGCGGCAAGAAGAAGATCGCCTGGTACGAGGTCTACGCCGGTGAAAAGGCGAAGAAGCAATTCGACGACTGGCTCCCCGAGGCGACGATCGACGCTTACCGGAAGTACCTCGTCGGGATCAAAGGGCCGCTCACGACGCCGGTCGGCAAAGGGCATCCGCTCGCTCAACGTCGCGCTCCGACAGCAGCTCGATCTTTACGTGTGTCTCAGCGCCGGTGCGGTGGTTCACGGGCGTGCCCGAGCCCGGTGAAGGCACCCGGCGACGTCGACATGGTGATCTTCCGCGAGAACACCGAGGACATCTACGCCGGCATCGAGTGGCAAGCCGAGACGCCGGAGGCGAAGAAGATCATCGCGTTTCTCCAGAACGAGATGGGCGTGAAGAAGATCCGGTTCCCGGAGACGAGCGGCATCGGCATCAAGCCCGTGTCGCGCGAGGGCACCGAACGCCTCGTGCGGGCGTCGATCGAATACGCGCTCCGGTTCAAACGGAAGAGCGTGAACCTCGTCCACAAGGGCAACATCATGAAGTTCACGGAAGGCGCGTTCCGTGATTGGGGCTACGCGCGTCGCGACGCGCGACTTCCGGGACAAGGTCGTGACCGAGCGCGAGTCCTGGATCCTCGCGAACCTCGAGAGCGAACCCGAGCCTCTCCGCCGTCGACAACGCGAAGCAAGATCGAGCCCGGGTACGAGATGGCGCCCCCCGAAGCCCAGGCGGAGCTCCGCGCCGAGGTCGAGGCCGCAGCCAAGCTCATCCCCACGCACGGCGGCGGCAAATGGAAGAAGCTCCTTCGCATCAAGGACTCCATCGCCGACATCACGCTCCAGCAGGTCCTCACGCGCGCGAAGGAATTCGACGTCATCGCGACGCTGAACCTGAACGGCGATTACCTGAGCGACGCGCTGGCCGCGCAGGTCGGCGGCATCGGCATCGCGCCGGGCGGCAACATCAACTACTCGACCGGTCACGCCATCTTCGAGGCGACCCACGGCACGGCGCCCAAATACGCCGGCCTCGACAAGGTGAACCCCGGCTCCGTCATCCTGAGCGGCGAGATGATGCTCCGGCACCTCGGGTGGACGGAAGCCGCGGACCTCGTCATCAAGGGGATGGACGGCGCGATCGGCGCGAAGACGGTCACCTACGATTTCGCGCGCCTCATGGAAGGCGCAAGAGAAGTGCGTTGCTCGGAGTTCGGGCGCGCGATCATCGACCACATGTGAGAAGGCAAACGGAAATGGCAAAGAAAGATCGCTCTGATTGGCGCAGGAAACATCGGCGGGGAACTCGCGAACCTCATCGTCCAGAAGCAGCTCGCGCGACGTCGTGCTCTTCGACATCCCCGCGAAGGAAAACTTCGCCAAGGGCAAGGCGCTCGATCTCGAGCAGGCGACGGCGCCTCTCCGGCAACCAGACCGCTCGTCAGCGGGACGTCGAACTGGGCGGACTGCGCGGGCGCCGACGTCCTCATCGTCACGGCCGGCATCCCGCGCAAGCCCGGGCAGTCGCGCGACGACCTCGTCGCGACGAACCTGCCCATCATCCGCGACGTCGCCGACAACGCGAAGAAGCACTGCCCGAACGCGTTCGTCGTCGTCATCTCGAACCCGCTCGACGCGATGGTGTACGAGCTCAAGCGCCGCACCGGGTTCGCCGCGTCGCACGTCGTCGGCATGGCGGGCGCGCTCGACAGCGCGCGCTTCGCGCTCTTCCTCGCGCGCGAGGCCGGCGTGAGCGTCTCGGACGTCCGCGCGATGGTGCTCGGCGGCCACGGCGACGACATGGTTCCCGTGCTCAGCGACACGCACCATCAACGGCGTTCCCGCGACGCAGCTCGTCGCGAAGGACAAGCTTGCCGCCATCATCGACCGCACCCGCAAGGGCGGCGGCGAGATCGTGAACCTCATGGGCACGAGCGCCTACTACGCGCCGGCGCCGGCGCCATCGCGATGGCCGAAGCGTACCTCCGGAACCAGAAGCGCCTCCTCCCGTGCGCCGCGTACCTCGACGGCGAGTACGGCTACAAGGATCTCTACATGGGCGTGCCCGTCATCATCGGCGCGGGCGGCGTCGAGAAGATCCTCCAGATCGAGCTCACCGCCGAAGAGAAGGCCATGCTCGAGAAGAGCGCGAAGTCCGTGCAGGGCATCGTGGACGTCGTGAAGAAAGCAGCGGGCTGAACCCCCTCGACTTTCCGGGTCGGCACCCGCGCCTGCGGGCCGGCCGGCGAGATCTCTTCATCTTTGGAAGAACAGATCTCGATCGTCAGGCAGGCGCCACGACCCAAGAGAACAAACCGACGAGGCGGCGGCTCACTCTGCCGACTTCGAACGGCCGCGCAACCCCGCGCCGAACAACAAGCACAAACAGACTCATCCCATGAAAATCCACGAATACCAGGGCAAACAGATCCTCGCAGATACGGCGTCCCGATCCCCAAGGGCATCCCGTGCACCACGGTCGACGATGCCGAGAAGGCCGCAAAGAAGCTCATCGACGAGACCGGAATTCCCGTCGTCGTCGTCAAAGCGCAGATCCACGCGGGCGGTCGCGGCAAGGGTGGCGGCGTGAAGGTCGTCAAGGGCGGCCCCGCGGAGGCGCAGCAAGATCGCTCCAAGATCCTCGGGATGCAGCTCGTCACGCACCAGACGGGGCCCGCGGGACAGAAGGTCCGGCGGCTCTACGTCGAGCAAGGGCTCGACATCGCGCGCGAGCTCTACCTCGGCCTCGTCGTCGATCGCGAGAAGCGCCGCATCGCGCTCATGGCCTCGACGGAAGGGGGCGTCGAGATCGAGAAGGTCGCCGAGGAGACGCCCGAGAAGATTCTCACCGAGCACGTCGATCCCGTCATCGGCCTCGGCGGCTTCCAGGCGCGAAACCTCGCCTACGGTCTCGGCATCGGCAAGGGCAGTCCCAAGCCGAAGGACACCATCGCGCAGTTTGCCCAGATCCTCACGAAGATGGCGACACTCTTCGAGAAGGAAGATTGCTCGCTCTGCGAGATCAATCCGCTCGTCGTGACGAAGGCGGGTGACGTCCTCGCGCTCGACGCAAAGGTCACCTTCGACGACAACGCCGAGGGCCGTCACAAGGACTGGGCCGAGCTCATGGACAAGGACGAAGAGGATCCCGTCGAGCTCGAGGCGAAGACGACCGGACTCAACTACGTCTCGCTCGACGGAGACATCGGCTGCCTCGTGAACGGCGCCGGACTCGCGATGGCGACCATGGACATCATCCAGCACGCGGGCGGCAGCCCCGCGAACTTCCTCGACGTCGGCGGCGGCGCGACGAAGGAGCAGGTCACCAAGGCCTTCAAGATGATCCTCTCGAGCCACAAGGTGAAGGGCATCTTCGTCAACATCTTCGGCGGCATCATGAAGTGCGACGTCATCGCTGACGGCGTCGTCGCGGCGACGAAGGAGCTCGGCCTCAAGGTGCCGCTCGTCGTTCGCCTCGAAGGTACGAACGTCGACAAGGGCAAGGAGATCCTGCGAGCCAGCGGTCTCAAGATTCATCCCGCCGACGACATGCTGGATGGGGCCAGAAGAATCGTCGCCGCCGTGAGCGCCGCCTGACGCGAAGGCGCGCTCACGCGCTCGACGCGTCCTTCGCTAGTTCGCGTCCTTTGCGTAGCGGGCGGAGTCGGCGACGAATTTGTCTCGGCAGGATTCGGAGCAGAAGTGATAAGCGTGGCCGCGGTAGTCGGCCTCGGGAGTATCCTTCGTGATGCGGACCTTCATGCCGCAGACAGGATCGACACCGAGCGTCGGCGTTGCAGCTCCAGCGCTCGACGGCGCCTTCGCGCCTGCGGAAGCGACGGCAGCCGTGACCGTCCCGTCGACGCCGACCGCCGGCATGGCCGACGAGCCCGGTGCGGCAGTCGCTGGCCCGAGCGCGGCGACGTAGTCCACCAGACGCTGCAGTTGTTCGCCGGACAGATGACCGTCATAAGACGGCATCAGATTCAGATACCCCGCCGCGATCTTGGCGCCGGGGGACAGGAGCGACTCGCGAATGTAAGCCGTGTCGGCGAGCACGCTGCCCCCGCCCTCGAGCGCGACGGTACGGCCCTTCATTCCTGCGAGCGACGGCGCGATCTTGTCCTGGTCGTGACACCCGGCACAGCCGAGTGACGAGAAGAGCGCCGCGCCCGTGTCTCCCGCGTTCGCCTGCGCGCCGACCGGCCCTCCCACGAGCTTCCGCGCGTCCCGCTTCAAGCGAGCGAGCGCCTCGGCGTCCGAGCTATCGTAGATGCCACGCACCTTGCCTTCGCGGTCCACCAGGAAGAGCAGCGTCGTGTGCAGGATCGGGTTCCGTGCGTCTCCACTCGCGTCGACCGAGACGCGCATGCCGGCGCTGACGCTGGCGAGCGCCACCGGGGTCGTTTGCAGCAGCATCCACCGCGGATCGTCCCTGCCCCATTCCTTCCGGTACGCGGCGAGCGCCCCCGGCGTGTCGTGTAGCGGATCGACCGAGAACGACACGAAACGCAGGTTCCCTTCGGGGAGCTCGCGCTGTAGCAGCACCAGCTTCGCCGAGAGGGTCGGGCAAGCGCTCGTGCACGTCGTGTAGAAGAAGTCGGCAATCCAGACGTGCCCGGCGAGGTCCCGCTGCGTCCGGATGTGGCCCTCCTCATCGGAGAGAGAGAAGCTCGGCGCGCTCCAGAGGCTCGGCAACCCGCCGTCCGCGGGGCCGTTGCGGTAAGAAAACGTCTCGGCCTCCGCGCCCGAACCACGCGGCAACGCTCGGTACACAAAGAACGCGACCACGGCGAGCATCGAGAAGACCGCAAGCGGAACGACCACCCACGCGCCGCGAAAGGGTCGAGGGGGTGGCGGTTCGTTGGGAGCCGGGTCCGTCATCGCGCGCGACGCTACCCCCCTCGGAGAGGTTCGCAATCCGCATTTCGTCGCACCCCCCCTCAGCTCGGGGAAGCGGTCCGGGTAGTGGGAGTCTTCGATAGCTGGACTTCCTGGTCTTGCACGGCTCGCGCGCGCGCCGGAGCGACGGCCACGTCGGACTGGGACTTCGCCTACTCGACCACGAGCGCGTTCGAGCTCGCCGGGCTCGTATCTGAGCTCGCGGAAGTGTTCGGCACCAATCGCGTCGACACGGCGGACCTGTCGCGCGCCTCGGCCGTCTTGAGATACCGCGCTGCGCGCGACGGTGTACTCCTCTACGAACGCACGTCAGGCCTGTTCAATCGATTCGTCGTCGAAGCGAGCTCGTTCTGGTGCGACGTGGGCGGCATCGTTCGAGCGGCGTACGGGACGCTGCTCACGGAGCTCGACGCACGAGAAAGCGACGGCCGTCGAACGCCATCTCGCGCGCGTGACCGCGCGCCTTCCAGCCGACCCCGTCGACCTTCAAACGGTTACCGACGCCTCGGACACGATGATCCTTCACCTGTGGCAAGCGACGCGAATCGTGGACGTCGCGATGTCGGCCTGCGTCGCGCTGAAGCTCGGAGCGCCGGGGACCTACGAAGAAGCGTTTCGTCGGCTCGCCGACGCGGGGCATCTCGAGCCGGCGCTCCCGTCCCGGCTGGTGCGCGCCGCAGGGTTCCGCAATGTCATCGCTCACGCTTACGAAGCCGTGGACCTCGGGCGGCTGGACGAGGCCGCGTCGAAGGGACCGGCCGACCTGCGAGCATTCCTGCGCACCCTCACGAGCGCCGGACCTCGACGTCCGACCTGACGTTGGCGAGCCCCGAACCGCGCCGACCCCTGGTCGTCCAATCAGACCGGGCGACGCGCACGCTTCGGGTCCCTCGCGCGGCGCCACGACCGGAATTAGGGCTTCCTTTCTCGGCGCTTTGGTTGAAGAGTCCCCCGCCATGTCCGTACTGGTCGACAAGAATACGAAAGTCCTCGTCCAGGGGATCACGGGCGGCGCGGGCTCTTTCCACGCGGGGCAGTGCATCGCTTATGGCACGCAGATCGTCGCTGGCTGCACGCCCAATCGCGGCGGCGAGACGTTCGAAGCGATGGCGCCCGACGGGAAGAAGGTCGGCGTGCCGGTGTTCGATACCGTCGCCGAAGCCGTGAGGCAGACGGGCGCGGACACGTCGTGCATCTTCGTGCCGGCGCTCGGCGCCGCGGATTCGATCCTCGAGGCGATCGCCGCGGGACTGAAGCTGGTCGTGTGCATCACCGAGGGCATCCCCGTCGTCGACATGATCCGCGTGCGGCGCGTGCTCGAAACGTCCGGGACGCGGCTCATCGGGCCGAACTGTCCGGGCATCATCACGCCGGGCGCGTGCAAGATCGGCATCATGCCGGGCCATATTCATCGGCCGGGTAAGTACGGCGTCGTGTCGCGCTCCGGCACGCTGACGTACGAGGCCGTCGGACAGCTCACCGCGCTCGGTCTCGGGCAGTCAACGTGCATCGGCATCGGCGGCGATCCCGTCGGCGGCATGGACTTCATTGACTGTCTGAAGCTCTACAACGACGACCCGGGCACCGCGGGCATGATCATGATCGGCGAGATCGGCGGCAACGCCGAGGAGCGCGCCGCCGCATGGATCAAGGCGAACATGAAGAAGCCGGTCGCGGGCTTCATCGCCGGCACGACGGCGCCGGCCGGCAAGCGCATGGGGCACGCGGGCGCCATCATCAGCGGCGGCAAGGGGACCGCGAAAGACAAGATTGCCGCGCTCGAGGCGGCCGGAGTAAAGGTCGCGCCGTCACCCGCCGAGATGGGGACGACGCTCCAGAGCATGCTCAAAGGTTGAGAAATGGCCATCGAACGCACGCTGTGCATCATCAAGCCCGACGCCGTCGAAAAACGGGCCTCGGGTCACATCATCCAACGCCTCCTCGATGAGGGCTTTCGCATCGTCGCGCTCCGGCAGACGGTGCTCTCGCGGGCCACGGCGGAAGGCTTCTACGCCGTCCACCGGGAACGCTCGTTCTTCGACGAGCTGTGCACTTTCATGACACGTGGGCCGGTGGTGGTCATCGCAATCGAGCGCGAGAACGCGGTGCAGCACTACCGGAACGTGATTGGCGCCACGGACCCCGCGAAGGCCGCTCCTGGTACCGTGCGCAAGCTGCACGGCTCGAAGTCGGTGAAAACGCCGTGCACGGGTCCGATTCCGTGGACAACGGTCGCCTCGAGACCGCTTACTTCTTCGCGGGGCAAGATCTGCTCTGAGCACGCACCCGGCGTGGTGATGGGCACCACGAGGTTCCGAGGCGTGAAAACGCGGTAGGCTTTCTTCGAATGGGGCCACCACCGTCGCGATCGGTCGATCCGCGACTCGCCAGCGCGAGCGGCGTGATGCGCGACACGCTCGGCGCGATTCACAACTTGCAGCACCTGCTCGGTTCGGTCCGGGTCGGGCCGAAGGCCTCGCGCACGTGATCCCGGACGTGCACGCGTCGTGCGGGCCCATGGCGATCGCCGCGCGAGAGCTCGTTGACGGAGCGGAGGGCCGGGGATCGGGGCCGCGTCGGCGAGAAGTCTTGCCGAGCTCATCACCCGGCGGATGGACGAGCTCGACGCGGCGTTCGGCGCGACGAAGCGCGGCTCGCTCCGCGCGAGCGATCGCCTGCGGCTGGAGACGCCATTGCCGCCGGGGTGCGCGATCTGGATGGCGCGCTCGAACTGTGGAGCTGATGGTGGAAGCTAGCGCGCCCGGACGCGTCCCGGTGGATGCGATAGACGTGCTTCGTGAGAGTGCTGTCCGGACAGATACGGGCTCGGGCCGCGGCCGGCGCGTGCGCGTCACGCATGACTCCGCGCCGCCCTGATCTCCGTGCGGGTCAATCCCCGCCTGGCGGTCCGCTTGCTCGCGTTCGCCGCGGCGCTGGCCGTTGGCGCGGCGCCGGATTGCACGTGAAGATGGCGCGGAGGCGCACGGATGCCGGATCGGAATGGCCGTGCCAGCGGGCGCCGGAAGGCCTGCTCGTCGCCGTCCCGCCGCTGATCGACCTCTCGGAGCGGTGCGCCGTGGAGGTCGCGCACTCCGCCGAATCATGCTGGAGACGATTCTGAGGCCCGCGCGCGGTCGTACTGTTCCCTTTCGGTCCGGCGGACTAGACCTGGGGCCATGAACGACTCCGAACTTCGCGGCCGTCGAAGCAGCCTTTGCGGACCGCACGCTCCTCGAGAAGGAGGACACGAAGACGCCGTGCTCGAAACGGTCGCTCGCCTCGACCAGGGCACGCTCCGCGTCGCGACCCGGGACGCCGCCGGCAAGTGGACGACGCACGCCTGGGTGAAGCAGGCGATCCTGCTCTACTTCGCGCATCTGCGGATGGAAGGACGCATCGAGGGGCCCCTTCGAGTTCCACGACAAGATCCCGCTCAAGCACGGCCTCGACCGGGCCGGCGTGCGCGTCGTGCCGCCGGGCACCGTCCGCTACGGCGCCTTCCTCGAGGCCGGCGCCATCGTCATGCCCGGCTACGTGAACATCGGCGCCCACGTCGGCGCGGGCACGATGGTCGACACCTGGGCCACGGTCGGGAGCTGCGCGCAGATCGGGCGCGACGTGCACCTCTCCGGCGGCGTCGGCATCGGCGGGGTGCTCGAGCCGCCCGGCGCGCGGCCGGTGATCATCGAGGACGGCTGCTTCATCGGCTCGCGCGCGTCGTCGTCGAGGGCATGGTCGTCGAGCGCGAGGCCGTGGTCGGCGCCGGCGTCGTGCTGACGGCGATCACGCCCATCCTCGACGTCACGGGCCCCGAGGTGGTCGAGCACGAGGGCGGGTCCCCGCGCGCAGCGTCGTCATCCCGGGCATGCGCCCGAAGCGCTTCCCCGCCGGCGAGTTCGGCGTGCCGTGCGCGCTCATCATCGGCAAGCGCACGGCGTCCACCGACCGCAAGACGAGCCTCAACGCCGCGCTCCGCGACTTCGGGGTGCCGGTGTGACGCGACACGCGCACGCCGAGCGCCTGGCCGAGACCTTGCTCTGGCTCTGCGAGATCCCGTCCCCCATCGGCGAGGAGCGGCGCTCTGCGACGCCGTCGCGGAGCGCCTCGCCCGCGCTGCCGCTCGCCGCGCCCATCCGCCGCTACGGCGACTCCATCGTCGTGCCCGTCACCCGCGGAACGGCGGCCCCACGATCGCGCTCGCCGGGCACCTCGACGTGGTGCGCACCGCGCACGACGGGCCCCCGCGCCGCGAGGGCGACCGCTCTACGGCCCGGGCGCGTCCGACATGAAGAGCGGGCTCGCGCTGATGCTCGACCTCGTCGAGCACGACCGCGCGGCGGCCCGCGCGTCGACCTCACGCTCGTCTTCTACGCGCGCGAGGAGGGGCCGTTCCTCGAGAACGAGCTCGGCCCCGTGCTCGACGCAGGACCCCGAGCTCGGCCGCGTCGACCTCGCCGTCTGCCTCGAGCCGAGCGACAACAAGCTCAGCCTCGGGGCGTCGGGCTCGATCCACGCGACGGTCACCTTCGAGGGCGGACGGCCCACAGCGCGCGCCCGTGGCAGGGCGACAACGCCATCCACAAGGCCGGCCGCTTCCTGACGCGAGCTCGCCGCCCTCGCGCCGCGCGAGGTGGTCATCGACGGCCTCGTCTATCGCACCGTGACGAGCGCACCCTCGCCCAGGGCGGCCGCGGGCGGAACATCGTCCCCGACGCTTCGAGCTGAACCTGAACCACCGCTTCTCGCCCGGACCAGACGCTCGACGAGGCCCAGGCGCCATCGAGGGCCTCGTCGCGGGCGCGCCGAGCATCGACCTCGCGGACGTCTCGCCCCTCGGCCCCGCCCTTCGCGCACGCACCCGCTCGTCGCGGCGCTGCGCGACGCGGCGTGGCCGCGGTGGAGCCGAAGCAGGCGTGGACCGACGTCGCCCGCTTCGCCGCGATCGGCGTCCCGGCGGTGAACTTCGGCCCCGGCGTCAACGCCCAGGCGCACCAGCGCAACGAGTGGACGAGCATCGCGCAGCTCGCCGACGGAAAGGAGATCCTGTCGCGCTGGCTTCACGCGATTTCCGGCTGAAGCGCGTCCGGGGCGTCGCCCGGCGCGCGTTCCTCGTCCTTCTGGCTGGCACGGCGGCACGGCTGCAACCAGCGCGCCATCGAGTCCTGGCTGTCGCACGGAGACCCCCCCGGGCCCCTCCCTCTACGCCGAAGCGCCTTCGTCCAGGCGTCGCGGAGTCCGGAAGCGAGTCGCGGCGCCCATCCAGGCGCTGTCGCTCCTCGTCTATCCGGACCACATCGTGCTCCAGGCGCGGATCGGCGGCTCCGGACAACATCCTCCAGTACGTCTATCGTGCCGGCGTCGTCTCGGCGCCGGCGCCCGTGAAGCTTCTCGGAACGGGCAAGCTCGACGACAACCTGTTCCCCTCGACGCCGCCAAGGTCGACGCATTCCCCGCGCTCGCGCGCCGGCGAAGGCGAAGGCGAACATCCCCGAAGGCGTCGTCGCCCGGGTGCTCCTGAAGCGCAACCTGCCCGAGAGCATGGACATCCAGTTCCGAGAATTCGTGACCAGCCAGCGCCGCGACGCCTACGTCGGGCCGATCAGAGCGGCAAGCTGCTCGAATAAAGGCCTTCCCCACGACGTGGGACGTCCTCCTCGCGCCGCGTGAAGCGATCCTGGCGCGCGATGGGCTCGTCATCACGGCGTGGGGTCCGCTTCCCACGCCTGAGCAGTCGTCACCACCGGAACACGACGTATGTCGCATGTTCCGCCTGCAACGCGATTGCGACCACGTCCTTAAGCGGCGCGATGCCCATTTCGACCACGGTCGCGTCGATCCCTGACGGCAGAGACGTCACGCGATAGACGGACCAACCACCGTTCACGTTGGGCCGACCCACCGCACCCGCCCCTCCTCCAGCCTCGCAGGCTCTGCGTGCGGAACTACTGGCACACGGAGCCGGTGCAGACGCCGCTCGCGCAGTCCGTGCCGGTACTGCACGACGCCGCCGACTTCCGGCGGCATACGCCCGCGCCGTCGCACGCACCCGCGATCTGGGAGACGATGACGTTGTCGTAGTACGCCGTAGCGGTCTGGCTGTTCGTGTCGCTCTCATCGACGAGATCGACGTACGCGGGATCGTTTTGCCCACGTAGCTGGTCGCTCCCTGCGGCACCGCCAGGCGGCGGTGATACCAAGTGTTGAGCGCCCGCGAGGTGATGTCGGTCGCCGGGTGCCCGCCGAGCCCGTTCTGGTCCTGCCACGTGCCGCACGTGGTCGAGTTGCAGTCACGCCAGTACGTGTTGTCGGTGTCGTGAATATCGATGCCGCCCATGCCTCCGACGCTGCTGGTCAGAATGACGTCGTATTCGACGGAATCCGCGGCAGCCATCGCACGCGGAGCGCTGCCCGTCGTACCGTTGCCCCCGAGGGTCTTCCAGTAGGCGTAGGCGGCGCCGCTCGAGTTCGACGTGGCCGTGAACTTCAGCGCGTTGCCGTCCCAGGTGAACGGAATGCCGCTCGTTGCGTTCGTGGCGGACACGTTCGCCGCGGTGTATCCCGATAGGTTCGGGCCATTGGTTCCGTTGTCCCCCGTGTTGAACCCGGGCGCGGCGCTCTGGTAGATGATGAAGTTCACGGCCACGTCGAACTCGAGCGGCGCCGCCTACGCCTACTGGAAGACCCTCGGGGGCAACGGTACGACGGGCAGCGCTCCGCGTGCGATGGCTGCCGCGGATTCCGTCGAATACGACGTCATTCTGACCAGCAGCGTCGGAGGCATGGGCGGCATCGATATTCACGACACCGACAACACGTACTGGCGTGACTGCAACTCGACCACGTGCGGCACGTGGCAGGACCAGAACGGGCTCGGCGGGCACCCGGCGACCGACATCACCTCGCGGGCGCTCAACACTTGGTATCACCGCCGCCTGGCGGTGCCGCAGGGAGCGACCAGCTACGTGGGCAAGACGATCGCGTACGTCGATCTCGTCGATGAGAGCGACACGAAGAGCCAGACCGCGACCGCGTACTACGACAACGTCATCGTCTCCCAGATCGCGGGTGCGTGCGACGGCGCGGGCGTATGCCGCCGGAAGTCGGCGGCGTCGTGCAGTACCGGCACGGACTGCGCGAGCGGCGTCTGCACCGGCTCCGTGTGCCAGTAGTTCCGCACGCAGAGCCTGCGAGGCTGGAGGAGGGGCGGGTGCGGTGGGTCGGCCCAACGTGAACGGTGGTTGGTCCGTCTATCGCGTGACGTCTCTGCCGTCAGGGATCGACGCGACCGTGGTCGAAATGGGCATCGCGCCGCTTAAGGACGTGGTCGCAATCGCGTTGCAGGCGGGACATGCGACATACGTCGTGTTCCGGTGGTGACGACTGCTCAGGCGTGGGAAGCGGACCCCACGCCGTGATGACGAGCCCATCGCGCGCCAGGATCGCTTCACGCGGCGCGAGGAGGACGTCCCACGTCGTGGGGAAGGCCTTTATTCGAGCAGCTTGCCGCTCTGATCGGCCTCGACGTAGGCGTCGCGGCGCTGGCTGGTGACGAATACCCGGAACTGGATGTCCATGCTCTCGGGCAGGTTGCGCTTGAGGAGCACGCGCGCGACGACGCCTTCGGGGATGTTTGCCTTGGTCTTCGCCAGGCGGGCGAGCGCCGGGACTGCGCCGACCTTGGCCGCGTCGAGGGGGAACAGGTTGTCGTCGAGCTTGCCCTTGCCGAGGAGCTTCACGGGCGCTGGCGCCGAGAGGACGCCGGCACGATAGACGTACTGGAGGATGTTCTTCGGAGCCGCGGGATCCTGGGCTTGAAGGACGATGTGGTCCGGGTAGACGAGGAGCGACAGTGCTTGAATGGGCGCCGCGACATGCCGCCGGAGTCTCGGCGAACGCCTTGACGAAGGGAGCTTCGGCGTAGAGCGAGGGGCCCGGGGCGGGTGCATCCGATCTGCGAGAGCCAGGACTCGACCGCGCGCTGGTTGCACGCCGTCGCCGCCGTGCCAGCCAGAAGGACGAGGAAGGCGCGCCGTGCGACGCCCCGGACGCTCTTCAGCCGGAAATTGCGTGCAAGCCAGCGGGAAAGGATTTCCTTTCCGTCCGCGAGCAGCCGTAGGCTCGTCCACTCGTTCCTTTGGTGCGCCTGGGAGTTGACGCCGGGACCGAAGTTTACCGCGGGAACCCCCAGCGCGGAAAAGCGAGCGACATCCGTCCACGCTTGTTTCGGCTCGACAGCCGTCACGCCACTCGCGGCAAGGGCTTCGACGAGGGGGTGCTTACGGAAGGGTAGGGCGGGTGGCGCTTCGTCCACGATGTCGATCTCGGCGTCCCCGCCGACGAGCTCCCGCAGATGGGCCTTCGCCTCCTCGAGCGTCCGGTCCGGGCCGAAGCGGTGATTTACGTTCACCTCGAAAAGATCCGGCACGATGTTTCTCGCGCGGCCGCCCTTGGCGAGCGTCGCGCTCGTGACCCGCGACCACTCCAGGCCGTCGATTCTGACTGCGCTCGGGCGCTAGGGACGAAAGCCGCGTCAGGAATCCGGCGGCCTTGTGAATGGCGTTTTCGCCCTCCCAGGGTCGCGCGCTGTGGGCCGTGCGCCCCAGAAAGCGGACGTTGGCGTGGAGCGATCCGGCGCACCCGAGGTGAAGGCGGTTGTCGCTGGGCTCGAGACACACCGCGATCGATGCGTTCCTGAGCTCCGGGTCCGAGTCGAGCACGGGGCCCAGCTCGTTCTCGACGAACGGACCTTCTTCACGCGCGTAAAAGACCAGAGTGAGGTCGAGCGGGGGGCGCCGAGGGCTCTCCGCGACGTCGATCATGAGTGCCAGTCCGCTCTTCATGTCGGAGGCGCCGGGGCCGTAGAGCTTGTCGCCCTCGACGCGCGGCGGCGCGTCGTGCTCCGTCCTGACCACGTCCAGGTGCCCGACGAGCGCGACGTGGGGGCTCTTCGTTCCGCGGGTGAGGGGGACGACGATCGAGTCGCCGTAGCGACGGATCGGCGCCGCCAGCGGCACGCGACCGAGCCGCTCCGCGACGGCCGTGCAGAGCGCCGCTTCTTCGCCGATGGGCGACGGGATCTTGCAGAGCCACAGCAACGTTTCGGTGAGGCCGGCGTCCATGGGCGTCATACCGGCACGTTGAAGTCGCGGAGCGCGGCGTTGAGGCTCGTCTTGCGATCGGTGCTCTCCTTGCGTTGCCCGATGATGAGCGCGCACGAGACCAGGAATTCCCCGGCGGGGAACTTCCGCGGGCGCACGCCCGGGATCACGACGCTGCGCGCGGGGATGCGCCCGCGAATCTCGACCGGAGCGGTGCCCGTGACGTCGAGAATGGGGGTCGATGACGTCAGCACGACGCCGGTGCCGACGACCGCTTCGCGTTCGATGAGCATGCCCTCGACGACCACGCAGCGCGAGCCGAGGAAGCAGCCGTCTTCCACGATGACGGGCTGCGCGCCGGGCGGCTCGAGCACTCCGCCGATGCCGACGCCGCCAGACAGGTGGCAGTCCTTGCCAATCTGCGCGCACGACCCGACGGTGGCCCACGTGTCGACCATCGTGCCCGAACCGACGTAAGCGCCGATGTTCACGTAGCCCGGCATGACGATCGCGCCGGCTTCGACGTGGGCGCCGTAGCGGACCGCGCCCGGAGGCACGACGCGAACGCCGGCCTGGTCGAGCCCGTGCTTGAGCGGGATCTTGTCGAAGTATTCGATGGGCCCCGCGTGCGTCACTTCCATCTTCATGATGCCGAAGTAGAGGAGCACCGCCTGCTTCACCCAGGCATGCGTCGTCCACCTGCCGGGTGCGTCCTCGGTCGCCACGCGGAGCGTACCCTTATCCAGGCGCGCGACCGCTTCGAGCACGGCGCTCTTCGTGTCCTCCTTCTCGAGGAGCGTTCGGTCCGCAAAGGCGGCTTCGATGGCCTGTCTGAGTTCGGAGTCGTTCATGACCCCAACGGTCTAGTCCGTCGGACCGAAAGGGAACAGGACGACCGCGGCGTGGGCCTCATGAATCGTCTCCAGCATGATTCCGGCGGAGAGCGCGACCTCCGCGGCGCACCGCTCCGAAAGGTCGATCAGCGGCGGGATGGCGACGAGCAGGCCTTCCCCGGCGCCCGCTGGCACGGCCATTCCGATCCGGCATCCGTGCGCCTCCTGCGCCATCTTCACGTGCAATCCGGCGCCGCGTCCAACGGCCAGCGCCGCCGCGAACGCGAGCAAGCGGACCGCCAGGCGGGGATTGACCCGCACGGAGATCATGGGCGGCGCGGAGTCATGCGTGACGCGCACGCGCCGTCCGCGGCCCGAGCCCGTATCGGTCCGGAGAGCACTCTCACGAAGCAAGTCTACCGCATCGACGGGGACGCGTCCGGGCGCGCTAGCCTCCACCATCAGCTCCACAAGTTCGAGCGAGCCATCGAGATCGCGCACCCCGGCGGCAATGGACGTCTCCAGCCGCAGGCGGTCGCCCGCGCGGAGCGAGCCGCGCTTCGTCGCGCCGAACGCCGCGTCGAGCTCGTCCATGCGCCGGGTGATGAGCTCGGCAAGACTTCTCGCCGACGCGGCCCCGATCCCTCGTCCCTCCGCTCCGGCAACGAGCTCTCGCGCGGCTATTGCCATGGGTTTGCACGACGCGCGCACGTCCGGGATGACGTGCGCCAAGGCCTTCGGCCCCACCCGGACCGAGCCGAGCAGGTGCTGCAAGTTGTGAATCGCGCCCAGCGTGTCGCGCATCACGCCGCTCGCGCTGGCGAGTCGCGGATCGACCGATCGCGACGGTGGTGGCCCCATTCGAAGAAAGCCTACCGCGTTTTCACGCCTCGCAACCTCGTGGTGCCCATCACCACGCCGGGTGCGTGCTCAGAGCAGATCTTGCCCCGCGAAGAAGTAAGCGGTCTCGAGGCGACCGTTGTCCACGGAATCGGACCCGTGCACGGCGTTTTCACCGACATTCGAGCCGTGCAGCTTGCGCACGGTACCAGGAGCGGCCTTCGCGGGGTCCGTGGCGCCAATCACGTTCCGGTAGTGCTGCACCGCGTTCTCGCGCTCGATTGCGATGACCACCACCGGCCCACGCGTCATGAAAGTGCACAGCTCGTCGAAGAACGAGCGTTCCCGGTGGACGGCGTAGAAGCCTTCCGCCGTGGCCCGCGAGAGCACCGTCTGCCGGAGCGCGACGATGCGAAAGCCCTCATCGAGGAGGCGTTGGATGATGTGACCCGAGGCCCGTTTTTCGACGGCGTCGGGCTTGATGATGCACAGCGTGCGTTCGATGGCCATTTCTCAACCTTTGAGCATGCTCTGGAGCGTCGTCCCCATCTCGGCGGGTGACGGCGCGACCTTTACTCCGGCCGCCTCGAGCGCGGCAATCTTGTCTTTCGCGGTCCCCTTGCCGCCGCTGATGATGGCGCCCGCGTGCCCCATGCGCTTGCCGGCCGGCGCCGTCGTGCCGGCGATGAAGCCCGCGACCGGCTTCTTCATGTTCGCCTTGATCCATGCGGCGGCGCGCTCCTCGGCGTTGCCGCCGATCTCGCCGATCATGATCACGCCCGCGGTGCCCGGGTCGTCGTTGTAGAGCTTCAGACAGTCAATGAAGTCCATGCCGCCGACGGGATCGCCGCCGATGCCGATGCACGTTGACTGCCCGAGACCGAGCGCGGTGAGCTGTCCGACGGCCTCGTACGTCAGCGTGCCGGAGCGCGACACGACGCCGTACTTACCCGGCCGATGAATATGGCCCGGCATGATGCCGATCTTGCACGCGCCCGGCGTGATGATGCCCGGACAGTTCGGCCCGATGAGCCGCGTCCCGGACGTTTCGAGCACGCGCCGCACGCGGATCATGTCGACGACGGGGATGCCCTCGGTGATGCACACGACCAGCTTCAGTCCCGCGGCGATCGCCTCGAGGATCGAATCCGCGGCGCCGAGCGCCGGCACGAAGATGCACGACGTGTCCGCGCCCGTCTGCCTCACGGCTTCGGCGACGGTATCGAACACCGGCACGCCGACCTTCTTCCCGTCGGGCGCCATCGCTTCGAACGTCTCGCCGCCGCGATTGGGCGTGCAGCCAGCGACGATCTGCGTGCCATAAGCGATGCACTGCCCCGCGTGGAAAGAGCCCGCGCCGCCCGTGATCCCCTGGACCAGGACTTTCGTATTCTTGTCGACCAGTACGGACATGGCGGGGGACTCTTCAACCAAAGCGCCGAGAAAGGAAGCCCTAATTCCGGTCGTGGCGCCGCGCGAGGGACCCGAAGCGTGCGCGTCGCCCGGTCTGATCGGACGACCAGGGGTCGGCGCGGTTCGGGGCTCGCCAACGTCAGGTCGGACGTCGAGGTCCGGCGCTCGTGAGGGTGCGCAGGAATGCTCGCAGGTCGGCCGGTCCCTTCGACGCGGCCTCGTCCAGCCGCCCGAGGTCCACGGCTTCGTAAGCGTGAGCGATGACATTGCGGAACCCTGCGGCGCGCACCAGCCGGGACGGGAGCGCCGGCTCGAGATGCCCCGCGTCGGCGAGCCGACGAAACGCTTCTTCGTAGGTCCCCGGCGCTCCGAGCTTCAGCGCGACGCAGGCCGACATCGCGACGTCCACGATTCGCGTCGCTTGCCACAGGTGAAGGATCATCGCGTCCGAGGCGTCGGTAACCGTTTGAAGGTCGACGGGGTCGGCTGGAAGGCGCGCGGTCACGCGCGCGAGATGGCGTTCGACGGCCGTCGCTTTCTCGTGCGTCGAGCTCCGTGAGCAGCGTCCCGTACGCCGCTCGAACGATGCCGCCCACGTCGCACCAGAACGAGCTCGCTTCGACGACGAATCGATCGAACAGGCCTGACGTGCGTTCGTAGAGGAGTACACCGTCGCGCGCAGCGCGGTATCTCAAGACGGCCGAGGCGCGCGACAGGTCCGCCGTGTCGACGCGATCGGTGCCGAACACTTCCGCGAGCTCAGATACGAGCCCGGCGAGCTCGAACGCGCTCGTGGTCGAGTAGGCGAAGTCCCAGTCCGACGTGGCCGTCGCTCCGGCGCGCGCGCGAGCCGTGCAAGACCAGGAAGTCCAGCTATCGAAGACTCCCACTACCCGGACCGCTTCCCCGAGCTGAGGGGGGGTGCGACGAAATGCGGATTGCGAACCTCTCCGAGGGGGGTAGCGTCGCGCGCGATGACGGACCCGGCTCCCAACGAACCGCCACCCCCTCGACCCTTTCGCGGCGCGTGGGTGGTCGTTCCGCTTGCGGTCTTCTCGATGCTCGCCGTGGTCGCGTTCTTTGTGTACCGAGCGTTGCCGCGTGGTTCGGGCGCGGAGGCCGAGACGTTTTCTTACCGCAACGGCCCCGCGGACGGCGGGTTGCCGAGCCTCTGGAGCGCGCCGAGCTTCTCTCTCTCCGATGAGGAGGGCCACATCCGGACGCAGCGGGACCTCGCCGGGCACGTCTGGATTGCCGACTTCTTCTACACGACGTGCACGAGCGCTTGCCCGACCCTCTCGGCGAAGCTGGTGCTGCTACAGCGCGAGCTCCCCGAAGGGAACCTGCGTTTCGTGTCGTTCTCGGTCGATCCGCTACACGACACGCCGGGGGCGCTCGCCGCGTACCGGAAGGAATGGGGCAGGGACGATCCGCGGTGGATGCTGCTGCAAACGACCCCGGTGGCGCTCGCCAGCGTCAGCGCCGGCATGCGCGTCTCGGTCGACGCGAGTGGAGACGCACGGAACCCGATCCTGCACACGACGCTGCTCTTCCTGGTGGACCGCGAAGGCAAGGTGCGTGGCATCTACGATAGCTCGGACGCCGAGGCGCTCGCTCGCTTGAAGCGGGACGCGCGGAAGCTCGTGGGAGGGCCGGTCGGCGCGCAGGCGAACGCGGGAGACACGGGCGCGGCGCTCTTCTCGTCACTCGGCTGTGCCGGGTGTCACGACCAGGACAAGATCGCGCCGTCGCTCGCAGGAATGAAGGGCCGTACCGTCGCGCTCGAGGGCGGGGGCAGCGTGCTCGCCGACACGGCTTACATTCGCGAGTCGCTCCTGTCCCCCGGCGCCAAGATCGCGGCGGGGTATCTGAATCTGATGCCGTCTTATGACGGTCATCTGTCCGGCGAACAACTGCAGCGTCTGGTGGACTACGTCGCCGCGCTCGGGCCAGCGACTGCCGCACCGGGCTCGTCGGCCATGCCGGCGGTCGGCGTCGACGGGACGGTCACGGCTGCCGTCGCTTCCGCAGGCGCGAAGGCGCCGTCGAGCGCTGGAGCTGCAACGCCGACGCTCGGTGTCGATCCTGTCTGCGGCATGAAGGTCCGCATCACGAAGGATACTCCCGAGGCCGACTACCGCGGCCACGCTTATCACTTCTGCTCCGAATCCTGCCGAGACAAATTCGTCGCCGACTCCGCCCGCTACGCAAAGGACGCGAACTAGCGAAGGACGCGTCGAGCGCGTGAGCGCGCCTTCGCGTCAGGCGGCGCTCACGGCGGCCACGATCTTTCTGGCCCCATCCAGCATGTCGTCGGCGGGATGAATCTTGAGACCGCTGGCTCGCAGGATCTCCTTGCCCTTGTCGACGTTCGTACCTTCGAGGCGAACGACCAGCGGCACCTTGAGGCCGAGCTCCTTCGTCGCCGCGACGACGCCGTCAGCGATGACGTCGCACTTCATGATGCCGCCGAAGATGTTGACGAAGATGCCCTTCACCTTGTGGCTCGAGAGGATCATCTTGAAGGCCTTGGTGACCTGCTCTTTCGTCGCGCCGCCGCCGACGTCGAGGAAGTTCGCGGGGCTGCCGCCCGCGTGCTGGATGATGTCCATGGTCGCCATCGCGAGTCCGGCGCCGTTCACGAGGCAGCCGATGTCTCCGTCGAGCGAGACGTAGTTGAGTCCGGTCGTCTTGGCCTCGAGCTCGACGGGATCCTCTTCGTCCTTGTCCATGAGCTCGGCCCAGTCCTTGTGACGGCCCTCGGCGTTGTCGTCGAAGGTGACCTTTGCGTCGAGCGCGAGGACGTCACCCGCCTTCGTCACGACGAGCGGATTGATCTCGCAGAGCGAGCAATCTTCCTTCTCGAAGAGTGTCGCCATCTTCGTGAGGACCTGGGCAAACTGCGCGATGGTGTCCTTCGGCTTGGGACTGCCCTTGCCGATGCCGAGACCGTAGGCGAGGTTTCTCGCCTGGAAGCCGCCGAGGCCGATGACGGGGTCGACGTGCTCGGTGAGAATCTTCTCGGGCGTCTCCTCGGCGACCTTCTCGATCTCGACGCCCCCTTCCGTGGAGGCCATGACCGCGATGCGCCGCTTCTCGCGGTCCACGACGAGGCCGAGGTAGAGCTCGCGCGCGATGTCGAGACCTTGCTCGACGTACAGGCGGCGCACCTTCTGTCCCGCGGGACCCGTCTGATGCGTGACGAGCTGCATCCCGAGGATCTGCGATGCGATCTTCCTGGCTTCCGCAGGGCCGCCCTTGACGACCTTCACGCCGCCACCCTTGCCGCGCCCGCCCGCGTGGATCTGCGCCTTCACGACGACGACGGGGATGCCGGTCTCGTCGATGAGCTTCTTCGCGGCCTTCTCCGCATCATCGACGGTGACGCACGGGACGCCCTTCGGGATGGGGATGCCGTATCTGGCGAGGATCTGCTTGCCCTGGTATTCGTGGATTTTCATGGGATGAGTCTGTTTGTGCTTGTCGAATCGGCTGGGGTCACGCGGCCCTTCCAACTCGGGAGGAGTGCGCCGCCGGCCTCGCCGGTTTGTTTCTTGGGTCGTGGCCCTGCGTGACGATCGAGATCTGTTCTTCCGAGGATGGTGAGGTCTAGCTGGGCCGGCCTGCAGCCGGCGGGTTCCGTTCTGTTGAAAGTCGAGGGGGTCAGCCGGCTGCTTTCTTCACGACGTCCACGATGCCCTGCACGGACTTCGCGCTCTTCTCGAGCATGGCCTTCTCTTCGGCGTTGAGCTCTATCTGGAGGATCCGCTCGACGCCGCCCGCGCCGATGACGACGGGAACGCCCAGGTAGAGGTCCTTGTAGCCGTACTCGCCGTCCAGATACGCTGCGCAGGGTAAGAGGCGCTTCTGGTTCCGCAGGTACGCTTCGGCCATCGCGATGGCGCCGGCAGCGGGGGCGTAATAGGCGCTCGTGCCCATGAGGTTGACGATCTCGCCGCCGCCCTTGCGGGTGCGCTCGACGATTGCGGCAAGCTTGTCCTTCGCGACGAGCTGCGACGCGGGAACGCCGTTGATGGTGGTGTAGCTGAGCACGGGAACCATGTCGTCCCCGTGGCCGCCGAGGACCATGGCGCGGATGTCCGAGACGCTGACACCGGCCTCGCGAGCGAGGAAGAGCGCGAACCGCGCGCTGTCGAGCGCGCCCGCCATGCCGACGACGCGCGAGGCGGGGAAACCGGTGCGGCGCTTGAGCTCGTACACCATCGCGTCGAGGGGATTCGAGATCACGACGACGAAGGCGTTCGGACAGTGCTTCTTCACGTTGTCCGCGACGTCGCGGATGATGGGCAGATTCGTCGCGACCAGGTCGTCGCGCGACTGCCCGGGTTTGCGCGGGATGCCGGCGGTGACGATGAGTACGTCGGCGCCCGCGCAGTCCGCCCAGTTGGACGTCCCCTTGACGAGGGTCTGCTTGCCGGAGAGCGCCGTCGACTGTTCCAGATCGAGCGCCTTGCCCTTCGCGAAATTCTCCTTCGCGGGGATGTCGAACAGCACGACGTCGGCGAGCTGCTTCTGGACGATGAGGTTCGCGAGTTCCCCGCCGATGTTACCTGCGCCAATCAGAGCTATTTTTGCCATTGCCTTCTCACATGTGGTCGATGATCGCGGGCCCGAACTCCGAGCACTTCACTTCTTTTGCGCCTTCCATGAGGCGCGCGAAATCGTAGGTGACAGTCTTCGCGCCGATCGCGCCGTCCATCCCCTTGATGACGAGGTCCGCGGCATCCGTCCAGCCGAGGTGCCGGAGCATCATCTCGCCGCTCAGGATGACCGAACCGGGGTTCACCTTGTCGAGGTTGGCGTACTTGGGCGCGGTGCCGTGGGTGGCCTCGAAGATGGCGTGGCCGGTGACGTAGTTGATGTTGCCGCCGGGCGCGATGCCGATGCCGCCGACCTGCGCGGCGAGCGCGTCGGAGAGGTAATCGCCGTTCAGGTTCAGCGTCGCGATGACGTCGAATTCCTTCGGGCGCGTGAGGACCTGCTGGAGCGTGATGTCGGCGATCGAGTCCTTGATGCGGAGGAGCTTCTTCCATTTGCCGCCGCCGTGCGTGGGGAAGAGCTTGGCGCGGCCTCGACCTCGGCGCGGAACTCGGCCTGCGCTGTCGGGGGGCGCCATGTCGTACCCGGGCTCGATTTGCTTGGCGTTGCCTCGACGCGAGAGGCTCGGGTTCTTCTCCTTGTTGCCGAGGATCCAGGACTCGCGCTCGGTCACGATCTTGTCGCGGAAGTCGCGCGTCGCGAGCGCGTAGCCCCAGTCCTTGAAGGCGCCCTCGGTGAACTTCATGATGTTGCCCTTGTGGACGAGGTTCACGCTCTTGCGTCTTGTACCGGAGCGCATATCGATCGCCGCCCGCACGAGGCGCTCGGTGCCCTCGCGCGACACGGGCTTGATGCCGATGCCGCTCGTCGCGGGGAACCGGATCTTCTTCACGCTTCATCTCGCTCTGGAGGAACGCGATGACCTTCTTCGCCTCGGGCGTCTCGGCCTGCCACTCGATGCCGGCGTAGATGTCTTCGGTGTTCTCGCGGAAGATCACCATGTCGACGTCGCCCGGGTGCTTTGACCGGCGAGGGCACGCCCGTGAACCAGCGCACCGGGCGCAGGCACACGTAGAGATCGAGCATGCTGGCGGAGCGCGACGTTGAGCGAGCGGATCCCTTTGCCGATCGGCGTCGTCAGCGGGCCTTTGATGCCGACGAGGTATTTGCGATAGGCCTCGACCGTCGCCGTCGGGGAGCCAGTTGTCGAACTTGCTTCGATCGCCTTTTCGCCGGCGTAGACCTCGTACCAGGCGATCTTCTTCTTGCCGCCGTAGGCCTTCTGCGACGGCCGCATCGAGGACGCGCCTGTCTCGCGCGCCAGATATCGGGGCCCGTCCCGTCGCCCTCGATGAACGGGAGGATAGGGTGGTCCGGCACGACGAGCGCCCCCGAGGATGACATCGCGACGGCGT
>CAWKKR010000005.1:0-399640 GCA_963850305.1 uncultured delta proteobacterium
TCTCGCGCAGCGGGAGCCAGAAACGTCATAACGAGCGGCCGGGTCGGCGGCTCCGCGATGGGGCGACTGCATCGCCAACGTGTCGCCGTCCGAAAAGTCTCCGCCGCGAACGGCCCGCCTGGACGTTTCCACGTGATTGGCGCAATTGACGCACGGAACCTGGGGATACGGATCCACGTACCAATCGAGCACCCATTCGAGGACATTTCCTGCGAGGTCGGACTGGCCGTATTTGCCGTCCCCCTTCGGCGATTCGGACCCGACCGCGTTCGTGCCACCCTGGACACAAGCGGTGATTGGATAGCGTTCACCGCCGTAATTCGCGTAGGTGCAATCGACCATCTCGGCGCTCGGCGGGTCCGACCACGGGTAGACACGCTGTTCGCTCCCCGCCGCTGCGGCGTACTCCCATTCGACCTCGGTCGGCAAACGTCCGCCGTCCCAAACGCAAAATGCGAAGGCTTCGTACCACGTGATGCAGTTGATCGGCCGTGAGTCGCCGGCTCCTGGTTGTTCCGTCCAGGTCTGCGTCTGAGCGTCGCACTGTATCGCGCTCGCGAGCGCGACTCTGTCGGCCGGCAGATCCGCGGTCCACGCCGCGTCCCATCCGGGATCGGTCGGATCGTTCGGATTCTTCCCGCGGCCCGGCGCGATCATTCCCGGAGAGTACGCCGCTACGAAGTTCCGAAATCTGCCCACGGTGATCTCGTAAGTGTCGAGCCGAAAGTCGCTCACGGTCGCAGGAAATTTCGGGTCGTTGGTGCGGTTGAAGGTGCCGCCCGGCACGACGGACGAACTGCAGCAGTCAGTGTTCCCGTTCGGCCCGCACGTGGGTGCTAGACCGCGGCAACTCCTTCCCGAACCGGCGCCGCTGTCTGTCGCGTCCCCGCTGGAGTCCCCTGCCGCGCCGCCGCCGCACGCGGTGAACAACCAGCACGCCAAAGGTATCGCGAACCACAGACACTCGACTCGCCCCGTGGCTTTCATGGTGCCCCCAAGAGTTGCCGATCCCGTTGCGTCAAAGTTAGCACGAGGCTTCGAACCCACCGGGACGTGGTGATGAAATCGGTTCCTTGTTCAACTCGGTGGCCCTCATGGAAAGGGCGCGGCTCCTTTGCAGCGGCGAGCGACGCGAGGGCGATCGTGAATGGAACAAATTCCGCGGATTCGCATCACCAGCTTCGCCTGGCACTCCGACGCGCGCATCGCGCGGGACTCTCGGCGTGCGCGTCGGAACCCCGCGTTGCACCGCCGCAGCGAAGCGAAAATATGTAACAGCTTCCAGTGCTTGGTCGTGCCCCCGGTGGTTCCGCTCAGATGGATCCACACGCTCGCGGAAATCGGAGCACGGTGGACTGAGTGCTGACACTCTGAGATACTCCTCGGGGGTCCTCGGGGCCTGCACGCAGTTTTAGGGACGCGCGAGTCCACTGACGCGCGTCTTGGAGGTACGGGGATGTCCATTTCGCGACGACGACCTTGGGTTGAATGCGCCCTCTTGTCCAGCCTGCTTCTAGGGTGCAGTGGTCGCACCAGACGAGCGACGACGACCCAGCCGGCGAACGCGCGGGCGAACGCCAGCACTGCGCCAGATGCGAGTCCGCCGCCCATCACTCCAGGCCAATCCGTCGCGACGGCGCCTACATCAACAGCCACGCTCGGTGCTCCTTCTGCAGCGAAGCTGACAACGTGTGCGCCGGGCGGAGCGGTGGCGAATGCGGATGCTGACTGCAGGTCTGCACCGCTCGCTCAAACGACGACGTTCCCTCCGATGCAGTCGGTGGGACTGGGTCCCACAGCAACCGTTACCGCCGCCGCGCTATCGGGAGGCACGCTCTACGCGGGGTTCGAATGGACCACGTGCGCTCACGCAGGCTGTTCGACGTCCGCTGGGGTCTACCGAACCGACGGCAGCACCGGTTGGCAAACCGTGTTCCCGAACGACGGCCGCGTCATACTGGCCACGTCGAGTTCTTCCGCCCTCTGGGTGCGCACGACACCCCACCTCGTAGCGGCCGGCGAGCCCATTTACCAGGCGGTCGCGAATTCGTCCACCGCCGTAACCGCGTCGACGATTTCGACTGCGGGATACGCGACCGGGCTCGCACTCACGCCGACGTCCTTGTTCTCGATGACTTCCGCATCGGACTGGTCCTCGTCTGCACTGTACCGCGACGACATGGCCGCGAACGGCCATTGGGGCTCGTCCGCGCCCTTGCTCCTAATCCAAGGTCCCGCCGCTTCTCTCCGAACAAATGGCCAAGCGCTCGCGTGGGCCGAGGGTCTCGCCGGAGATACCATCGTGGTCGGCGACCTAGCGGGAAATCGTCGATACGTCGTGCTGCTCCCTTCCGGTTCGGAGTACACGTCGCTGGAAATCGGGAGCAGCGCCGCCTTCGTAGCTTATAATCAGGAGAGCCCCACAGCTGGAGCAATCTGTGCTCTCGATCTCCAGACGGGAGCGGCTGCCGTGACCCTCGCCCTAGGCCCGGGGATCCAAGTGTGCCACATGGCCGTCAATTCGACGCGCCTGTTTTGGACCCAAGCGGCGGCAGAAGGTTCGCCGTGCACACAGGTCTGGAGCCAACCGTTGACCGGAGGAATGCCGAGCATCCTCGCGTGCAGCGCGGAAACCCTCGGGGATCTGCTCGTTGCAAACGACACCGCCGTATATTGGATCGACGACCAGGTTCGCCACATAGATCCGAGCACCTTGTGATCAGAGCGTGGAAAAGCAAGGCAGGGGCATCGTTGGGTTCGGCAGTTTGATGCCGAAAGTGAGGACCACATGGGCTATCGCATTTCTCTGAAAGTCGCCGTCATGGCGACCACGCCGTTACTGATGGCGCCGCTCTGCAGGTCGGTCTATCCGAACTGGCCCGTCAGCCCACCGGCGCCTTACAATGTCGACGCGAGTTTCAACGCGACGAAGTTTCGCACGAATGCTCAATATGTCGAAACGAACGTGATGGCTTCGACACATTCGAACGGTGTGGTCGCGCTCGGCCTTGCCGCCGACTGGGACAATGTCGAACCATGCAACAAATGCCCCGGTGGCAATTGCACGAATCCCCCCGTGAGCTGGCCGGTGGGTTGGCCGACTGCCAACGACGTCTCGGGTCGGCACCTCGAGACGCTCGGCGCGGATTCGTACCGATGCAACTTCAATTTCGCGTATCTGGACGCGTACCTCGACACACACGTGGATCCTTACGGGTCGCGCACCGCATACCGAAGTTTCGAAATTCAGCTCGCGCCGATCTTTTTCGATCATCGCGTGACTCCTCCGTACCTTTCGACCGTCTTGTTCGACGAGCCGACCAAGACGATGTCGACGAAGTACAACCGAATGTGGGATCAGATACTTCCGCAGATCGCCCAACATACTAATATTACCGGTTCAGCCAACGTGGCAGCTATTGCCATTGGTAATGAGGTCAACGCCTACCTCAACCTGACAGGCGTCACGGATACCTGGGCCCAATACAGCCAGTTCTTGACCGATGTGATCGCCCACATAAATTCAACCAATAGCTATACGACCGAAACCGTGAGCACTCAGTGTTTTGGAGGATGTGGTCTGTGCGACGCCGTGGGAGGAACCTGCACCGCGGCAATGCAGACAGAAGCCGTGAGCCTGATGGCTCAAACGGATTTTATGACGCTCACTTACTACCCCTACCCAGTCATTAACCCGAACTCTACGGATCTCGATACTCGGATTGGGAGCGATCTCGGCGGCCTCGCGTTCATTGGACAAGTGCTCAACCGCGGAGTCGTTCTTCAGGAGGCCGGTTATCCCACGGCGGCGCTTCCTGGTGGCCCTACGCCCGCGGCCACCCAGAAAGCTTTCGTCGACTCGCTATTCAAAAACCTCGCGACTTACAGCGGTAACATCTACGCAGCTGGTTATTTCTCAGTATATGATTACCCACCAAGCAACCCATTTTCCTCACGGGTTTTTTCCCGGACAATTCGGCCACGCCCAAGACTCAGAGCGATCGGAACAATTTCAGAACCAAGATGGCGCCGAACAATTGCGCGATTAGCGCTGGCGGCGTCTGCTGTGCGATGGGCTGCATCGATTCTTCGAACAATCTCTTGTGCGGTGGCCCCAACTGCAGCGACCTTCCACCCAGCGCTCCACTCGGGGCCTCTCAATGTTGCGTGGGAACGATTCAGGGGGACCACCCGCCTGCGTGCAACTCCGCGATTCGAACGCGCCGTGCGCGCTCAATTGCAACACCAGCGTCTGCTGCAATACTGGATGCATGAACGGCGGGGTCATGCAATGCGGCGGACCCCAATGCAGCGGTTTTTCTCGCCGAACGGGGCCGACCAGTGCTGCACGGGTAACATTCTGAGTAACGAGGCGATTGCGACTGAATCGATCGCGCGCGCCTTGCACCTAACCGCCAAGCCGTGTCGGGGAAAGTATCCGGTGCGCGGACCCCGTTCTTCCGGCGTGCCGGAGACCAGGGCGACCAACCCCGTCCTCGTCGTCGACCCGCCGCTCCCCGCCGTCCCACGACGGCCCCGGGCCGTCAAGGACGGCATTTTCGGGACATTTTCGGAGAGGGCATGATTGGCTTGGCCGTCCGCGACACCTGGGCGATAGTGACAGAGTGAAGAAAACGTTCGCCTGGTCGACCCCTGCGAAGGCCATCGAGACCAAGGGCGATACTGGCGCAGACTGAGCATTGCGGCGCGCGTGTCGGCTGTCGAAACCATCCGAGAAGCGAGCCTGGGCATCTACGATGAAGCTAACCCCCAATGGCGAGAGTTCATCGGCTTGTTGTGCTCGCACCACGCGCGGTTCCTCGTCGTCGGCGCGCACGCCCTGGCAGCGCACGGTAGGCCTCGCGCGACGCAGGACATCGACATTCTGGTCGCACCGACGAAAGCGAACGCCCGGCGCGTGTGCTCCGCACTCGCCGACTTTGGATTCACTGCGCTCGCCAAGGAGGTCGACGCGTTCGCAACACCCGATTGAATGGCGACGCTGGGAAAGCCGCCTCTACGCATCTACGTCATGACGAGCATCAGCGGCGTCTCGTTTCATCAGGCATGGCGCGGCCGGGTGAAGGCGATCCTCGACGGACTCGAAGTCGGGTTCCTGGGGGCGCAGAGTTCGTCCGGAACAAGACGGCGTCCGGGCGACCCAGGATTTGCTCGACCTCGCGCTGCTGGAAGAGGTCGCACCGAAAGCCTCGCGACCCCGGAAGACGGCGAGGAAGCGGCCGCGGGTCGTGCGGCGAGCCGAGCGCGGAGGGAGTACCGGGGGGAGCAGTCGCGAAGCGAGCCGCGGGGGGCGGGCACTCGGGCACGCCCCCCAGGAAAAAAACCCACGCCGTCAGTGCCGTTCCACGGAGCAGTCGCGAAGCGAGCTGCGGGAACGGGCGTCGATCCGCCCCAGCGTTCCAGTGGTACGCCGCGCGGGCAGGAATCAGCATGACCCACCGGGGTGATCAGGTTCACACCGGGGTGAAAATATGACACACCGGGGTGATCAGCATGACCCACTCAAAATGTACCGAAAATCCCCGTCCTTGACGGCCCGGGGCCGTCGTGGGACGGCGGGGAGCGGCGGGTCGACGACGAGGACGGGGTTGGTCGCCCTGGTCTCCTCACGGATCGAAGGATGACACGAACGCGTCGCGGGCCGCCAACGCTCGTCACCTGCACTTCCCACCGACGCACGCCGTCCCGGCCCCACACCTGGCGTCGCAGGCTCCGCAGTTCTGGGCGTCATCGCTTACCGGCAGGCACATTCCGTGGCAATAGGCGTCGCCGCCGGGACAAGTGCAGCGGCCAAGCTCACAGGTCGAGCCGCCTGCGCAGACGTTATTGCATCCGCCACAATTGGCGTTGTTAACCGAGAAGTCGACGCACCCGCCGTTGCACACTGACTCGCCCCGCAAGGCACACGACACCCCCTTCGCGCATGCCCCAAGAACGCAGAGGGGCGGCCCGCCATCGTCCGGCGGGCAGACGCTATTGCAATACGAGGGGACAGATGGAGCACCGGGACCCCCAATTCCGCCAAGGCCTCCGCAGTGGCTGGCATTGGCGAGCGTGTCGATGCACACTCCATTGCAGAGCGTCTCCGGCACCGAAGGGAGACTCGCCGTGGGGCACGCGCATTGCCCTTCGACACAGATCTGACCTCCGGTGCAAGGGTTGCGGCACGTGCCGCAGTGGTCGGCGTTGCTGGCAAGGCTCACGCAGGCGCCGTCGCAGTTAGTCAAGGGGGCGCCCGCGTCCGTGGCGCATGTCGGCGAGCAGCGGCCGCGGAGGCACACGGCGCCCCCGCTGCAAGCCGCGCCGCACCCGCCGCAATTACCCGGGTCCGTCTCGACACTCGTGCACACACCGTCACAGTCGTCGGGGCGCGCCGGATCCGTGCGCCTGCAGCGCCGAACGTCGAGCGCGCCGGCATCAGCTTCGCCGTCGGGCGCCGTCGAGGTACGGGCCGCGCGGCCCCCGTTCGCGAACGAGGCGTCCTGCGCGCGATCGCCGCCGATCGCACCGGCGCTACCACCCGTGGACATGGCACGACCTGGCCCGGCATCCGTCGCGTGCGCCGGCTCCGACGCGCGCCCGCAGGTCGTCGCAAGGAGCGGTAGGGTCAGGCAACTCAACCCAACAAGCGCCTTCCTCATTGCAGACTCAACTCATGGAAGATGACGTAAGGAGTATTGGCATTGTAGATACTACCGCCCCCCTGCAGTGACATTGTGTAAAGCTGGTTGCCGAAGCCGCTATTGGGTGGCGGTGGCGGATTCTGTCCTTGCACCCATGGGCAGCCTGAGGCTATGCCATAGCCCCAGCGCAACGAATACGCTGTATCGGAGATGTAATGAGTGGTCTGGAGATTGGGGTTGTCGAGTCCGTACCCGTCCATGGTGACGTCCGTGTTCCAAGTGAGCGGACCACACGGGCCACACGGATTGTTGCACACCGGGCGCTCTACGATGTATTCGAACGAGTGCGACGTCGTAATGGTATTGCCATCGTAATGAATGATCTGATGCACGCTGTACCCTGTAGAAAAGTCGACGACCCATACGTTCCCACAGACCGCGAGGGGGATTCCGTCGTATGGTGGGGGGAAGTTCCCATTGCAATCGTCGTCGCCCGTTTGCACGACAATCTCATCTCCGGGCTTCACAGGGAAGGCGCAGGTCATTGACGCCGCTGCTGGAAAGTACTGCGTGTAGATGGAGGCCGAATTGTTCGGACACCCCAAGGCAAGCGCTAAGCCGGCTTGTATGATTGCATTGTCTGGCTGCCTGTCGGTTTCGGAAGCGGTCAGCGTGGACGCGGTGCCGCCGATGCCGCTCCAAATAAGGGAGATATAGGTGTTGTTTGCCGCATAGAATGAGGGGGCCTGGAATGCGGATACGCCCTGCCAGTAGTAAAGCTGTGGGTTCACGCCGGTATTTACCATAACTGGACCGGTCCAAAGAGTATTGATGACCTCGTCCTGGGTTACCATCGGTCCGCCACTCCGATTCAAATCGGCGACCCAGACTGGATCAACAATCTGCAACGGCTTCGACACCCATCTTTGCCATTCCGCGAACCGCTGCGGCTCCGCGCCCGGGTCCGGCCGCGGCGGGTAACCTTGCGCGTGAAGTTGCGCCTGCGTGAGCGCGAGGGGATCGCCGCTGAGTGCGGGTCGGGCTCCCACGACCGGCGCCGGGTTCTGATACGCGGTGTCGAGCGTGAATGTCGAAGGGTCGTCGAGATCGATAGTGTACGTCGCCCTTGCACCGCTACTCCACGTACTGCACTCAATGCTGAGCGAGCTGCCCCACGAGACCGGCGGTTTGAAGAAACGCAAGACACCTTCTTGCTCGACGTTCACTGTCGCGGTTTGCGCTGACGCCGTACCCTGCTGAGAGATCCGACAGCGAGCGTTCGGGAGAACAGTCACCGCGATCGCCGACTTCGGTCCCTGACCGTCATCCGCACTGGGAAGCGGAGCCGAAGACGATGCGTCGACACTCATCAGAGCGTTGGTCACGGGAGCGACTGATGCGGTCGATCCCGAGTCAATGCTGGAGCACGCGGATAGAAATGACGTCGCCACCGCCATTGGCGCCAAAAGTCTCGCGCGCTCTTTGCTTATCATCGGAACAAACTCCCTTGTGTTGAGCACGGAGCGGTCGCTCCTATGCCGGATTTGCCGTTGTATTGGTTCCCCGGTAACGTGACGGCGTGGGTGCGAGCGTAACAGAGAGACGCGGAGGTCGGAAGGCTCGCTCTTCGTCGAGAGGCCAAAATGTACCAAAAATCCCCGTCCTTGACGGCCCGGGGCCGTCGTGGACGGCGGGGAGCGGCGGGTCGACGACGGGGACGGGGTTTGGAGCACTTGCTCGCCCGGACACTCTGCTCGGCTGGTACCGGAACCTGGTGGCTGCGAAGTATGACGGCTCGGAACGCCGCGGTCCGGGGCGACCGCGCACGCGGACGACGCTCGCCGAGCTCGAGCTCACGACGATCGCAACTCGCAACTCCAGCACGCAAAAGTGCGCCCCCGTTCGACCGAAGCCGACCGGGGGCTTTGTCGGAGATACGAAGCCTCTCCGCGGGCTTTGTCGGAGATACGAAGCCTCTCCGCGGGCTTTGTCGGAGATATGAAGCCTCTCCGCGGGCTTTTCATCGGAGATACGAAGCCTCTCCGCGGGCAATCAGTACGACGGAGCGCTCGCGCCGGACATTCACTACTGTACGCGATTTTTGTTCGGGCACAAGCAGGCCGTCTTCTGGGCTCGGGCTCGACGAGCTAACTATGAGTGCCCGGATCCCGGAGCCAGCCGCCCCCCGACGGCTTTCGGATCGGGACGCCAGCGGTCGCGATGCAAGCGCGCTGGGCCGCATCGGTGAATCCGTGCCCGTGACGCACCGTCAGACCGGTATCAGGGCGGGCTTTCTGCCCTCGTGAAAGGATCGGTCCAAATGAGCGGCGGAAAAGGCGGCGGCGGTGGCAAGGGTGGTGGTGGCTCCAAGGGCGGCAGCTCCGGCGGCGGGAGCAAGGGCGGCTCCGGCGGCGGAGGGACGCGCGGAGGCGGGAGCTCGGGCGGCAACTACCCGAGCACGACGGGCAACCCGTCGGGTGGCGGGCGCGGCAACGGGCCGCGCTGAGCAACCCTGTCGAGGCGCACGCGCGCTCAACGCCCGAAATGTTGGGCCCGCGTGTCGTCCTCCAAAGCGATCGGCGCAGCGTTTCTTCGTGCGCTACGCTCGCGGTAGCGCCAGGCCGCCCCCACCCCCCTTAGGCCGAGCTCGAAGACGCGAGCTCCGCTCCCGAGGCCGACCCCCTCCTCACTGCGTGTGCCTCGGGAGCGTGCGCGGCGCGGTTCTCCGCTCACCACAGCTCAAGCTGCTCGAGACGTTCGTCGGTTTTGCCGGACCGCCGCTCCGCAAGGGTCGTCGCCGCGCTCATCGTTTGCCTTGCTCGATCCGCCGTTCGCCCACGATCCACGGCAGCATCCGCGTGATGTTACGCGCGTCGTCGATGCCACGGTGATGCGCGCCCTCGAGCGGAAGGCCGCAGAGCTTCAGCGCCTCAGCCATCCCGGGCTTTTTCTTCAGCCCTTGCACTTTCGTGAACTCCGTCTTCAGATTCAGGTGCGGCGGCATGTTGTTCGGCACGCCGTGCAGCGTGCAGTCGCGTTCGAACTGGATGCGGTCGAAACGGCCCCAAGATCCGAACACGAGCGGATGCCGGTGATCGATGAGCCGAGAGCGCAGGCTGGCGAAGGCTTCGGGGAAAAGCGGCGCCCCGTCCACCATCGCCTGCGTGATGCCGGTGAGCGTGGTCACGAAAGGGAGGAGTCTCGGACGCCGGACTGGACGTACGAACGATTGAAACTCGTCCACGACGGCTAGCGTCTGCGCGTCCGCGAGCACGGCGCCGATCTCGATGGTCTCCATCTGCGAGGGCGGTAGCGAGCCGTCGTCGCTGGTCGTCGCCTCGAGATCGATGACGAGGTAGAAGCGCGGGGCGGTCATGGCTCCCGCCGCTTCAGCCGCTCGATGCTCTCGATCGCGCGTTGCATTCGTTCGCGCCCGACGCTGTTCGCCGAGTGGATCTTGATCGTCGGCGGTTCGAACGCTCGGCGTCGAGTCGGGACTTCGGCACCGTGGTGAACAAGACAACATAGCTTGCCGCTTCTCGGTCGAGGTCCGAGACTCTCGTGCCGCGCTCGCGAACGAGTCGAGCGCGAGCCGTCTCGGCTTGCGGCTCCGGGAGGCGCATCACGACGAGCCGACCAGCGATCTTCTGGTCTCGTTCCTTGCACGACCACGTGTCTCCAATACTGAGCGAGAGCGACGCTCTCACGTGGTGGAACTACGCTGGCGGCAAAGCCAATCTCCTCCTTGCTCGCCTCGTGGAGACCGAGCTCGGCGGGCAGTGCGTCGTGCGCAACAGCAGCATCACTTGCAAAGCGGAAGCGGGGCGGAGCGTAGTCGCACTCGAGGAAGTCATCCGGAAGCTCGCGGTGGAAGGCCGACCGAATCTTCAGGACGCGCTTCGATTTGCCCAGTCGTGTCTCGGTAAACAGCGGCTCTCGAAGTTTCAGCCGTGCCTCCCGGAAGCGCAGCTCAATGAGTTCTTGGGTGAGGCATTGGATTATCGGGGGGCGGCGAAGGCATGTCAGCGTATAGAGGAGAGGCTATTAAGCTAATGAGCGGGTTTAAAGGTAGGGATCCATGAAGATGCTTTCGGGGTTCAAGGTAGTCGCCGCCTTCGACGAGATCGTCGATCGTGCTGAGCGCACGATTGTGATCGTCACACCGTATTTCGACCCGTGGCCGCATCTCGCCCAGATCCTCCTCCAAAAGCTGGATCGGAAGGTCCCTGTGGATATGCTCCTCCGCGGTGGTGAGGACCGGGAGAAGGGTGCGACAGCCGCGGAGCACTTCGTTCAACGGGGCGCCCGCGTGCAGTTTCTCGATCGTCTCCACGCCAAAGTCTACTTGAGCGAGCAGCAAGCCCTTCTCACATCGATGAACCTCCTCAAGTCGTCGCGAGACTCTTGGGAAGCTGGCACCCTGTTCGACGCGACGGAGGACGCCGCGAGCTACCAGGAGATCGCGGCGCTGGCGGGTGGCCTCTTCCAGACGAATAAACCTTCCGGCCACGTCGGAAGGCATGAGGTCGCGAGGAACGTCCGAGGTGACAGGCGCGTCAGCCTCCGCGCGCCAGCGTTCGAAACGAAGCCAGGGGAGCGCCGCCGGTCACTGCATTAGGTGCGGAGAGTCCGTCAAACCCAATCCTGAGAAGCCCCTCTGTCGAGACTGCTTCGGGTTGTGGGCAGAGTACAAGAACGAGGACTATGCGGAACACTTCTGCCACCTGTGCGGCCGAGAGTCGGGCACTTCGGTGGCGAAGCCTCTGTGTCGTCCTTGCTGGGATAAGACGGCCTGAACAGCAGTCGTTCGGTGTGGTTATTGATTGGCACGGTAACCGGACGACCGGTGCGCTCCGAGGCGCGCGTCGGCAAGGTACCGAGGGAGCTCGGACACGACGTGAAGTTGTTCTCGAAAACCTGGCGACACCTACCCGAGCAAAGCTCCCCCCGCCTCGGGAGACTGACACACCCTCTCAGGTGCGCCCGGACGATCACTCCCGAGGCATTTCCCACACGAGGCCCATGACCAACGAGAGTGATCTGCCCTCCGACGGTTGGTCCGCCGTGGCAGCCGCCCTCCGTAGCTGTGCATCGGCACTCGCCGAGCTCGCGACGGCGATGACGGTGCTCGTCGCGAACCGGAGGGTCGAGCGACGTCGGTCCCGAAGCGCCGCAGCCATGGCACGCTGTCGGTACTGCGTTTCGGCGAAACCAAGCGAGGTGGATGGGCACTTTTTGCGAGAAATAGTGGGGTTGACAAGTCAGGAAACCCGCTGCAAGCTCTGGACGTGGCATCCAAGCTTGGTTCGTTTCTTCGAGGTGCTCGGGAGACCCGAGGTCTCGGGATAAAACGTGCCGCCCCGGAGATCGGAGTCACTTATTCCTACTTAAGCAAGTTGGAAAATGGCCTCGTAACGCCGTCGGAAGAGACGGTGGGCAAGCTTGCGGAATATTACGATCTGAATGCCGAAATGCTTGGAGTTCTGGCTGGACGTCTCCCCGACGATGTCGTGAAAATTCTGGAAGGGGACCCGGAAGGCGCGATCACTGACTTGAGGGCGCGCTTTGGCTCTAGCCCGTAACCAGATCCTTGCGTACGTGCCGACTTGTGCCCCTGTGAACGGGCTCTACGAGAATATTTCTGCCATCGACGGGAATGGCGGAACGGGCTTTTTTTCAGTGGTCTTCCGGAGCACCGAATGCGTGACCGGACGCCAAGTTGCTCTCAAGTTTTTTGTAGATGGGAATGACACCTACAGAAGGGCTTCGTTCGATCGCGAAGCGCGACTCTTGTCGACCATATTTCGCGGAGAACCTTTGTTCGTTCAAGCCATGCGTCCCCAGGAGAATCTAGTTCTCACTGTTCCCTTCCCCGGTTTGGGGAACGTTAATTGGGATCTGCCTTATGTGGCGTTCGAATGCGATTCCGAACGGGAACGTTGAGAAGTTCTGCGGCCGTCCTACGTCCGTTCACGAGATTTCACGGCGCCTCCGCGTTTTTCGTCGCATGTGTCGATGCGTTTCGAGGATGCATCATCTCGGGTGCGGGCACCGAGACTTGAAGCCCGGGAACTTTTTTGTCGGTGCAGGCGACGTAATCAAACTCGGTGACTTTGGCACAGCGCGACTTTTCACTCCCTTGGAACCGTCTCTCGTCCAGATGTACGCCGGTCCGGTTGGCGATTTGCGTTATGCCGCACCGGAGGCTCTTGCGTGTCTAAACGTGAACACTGCGTTTTCGCAGCGTGCCGATGTCTACGCCCTGGGCGCGATCCTCTTCGAGATGCTGACGGGGCGACCCCTTTTTGAAGAGATATGGCGGAATATCGGCCAGCTTCACCAGTTCTCGCTCTCTATGGCGACGGTCGGCGAGCAACAGAGGGAGAAGGTGTTTCTGGGGCTTATTGACAAGACGTCATGGTCGATCCCGCAAGTACGGGCGCTGAATCCGGACATACCCCGATGTGTGCACCACCAATTAGAATCAGGTGGTTGCGGAATTGGCTCAACTCGACTTTCGAAAGCGTGAACTGGGGCTCACCCATGTGCATCGGTTGACGCGCATTTGTGAATTACTATTACTGCAAGAAGAGCGACGACGCGCGAGAAGACTTCGCCGAGAACAGTCGCTAGGAGCTACGGTCGATGCTTGAAACCCTCACTGCGAACCCGCAGCCTCATCGTGTGCCCACTCGGGGACCGAGCCGCGTATTGCACTCAGCCCGAACACGGAGGAAGTGTTCCAGCAGGATGAGCCACTGCTTGTGGGCGGCCCACAGCTCAATATCGTGTCCGAGTCGAAATTGACTGTTCTCGGGAGTCCCGACGGTCTCGTTTCGAAGACGGCGGAGCGCGCATTTTTTGAAGAACACTTCGTGCGGTACGAAGTAGAGGCACTAAAGAGGGCGCCGCTGGACCCGTCTCGTGCCGTTAGGGTGGCTATCGGATTTTTAGCGACAGGTTCGGCCGAAAAGGCCCTGGAGGTTCTGGAGCCTTGAGTGAGACCTCCGACTATTGGGTGCGTCACTATTGCGGTATTGCAAAGGCAAGGCTTGGGCGGTGGAGCGAGGCCGAGTCGGCGTTCAAAAATTGGCAACGGAAAGAGCCTTGGACCATCGACCGTTTCAGGCGTGGGGGCGGACTTATGCAGCAGCGGAAATTTGTGGAGGCAAAAGAGGTTTTGGATCGCGCTCGCGAGAAGCCGGATGTGGATGCATTCACGCTCAATGATTGCGCCGTCGCGGCGATCGAGAATCGGGATTTGCGCGGGGCTTTGAGACTATTGCGGCGTGCTCTCCGCATAGATGATGCTTGCACGGTAGCGCTCAACAATGCGGCAGTATGCTATCAGTTGCAGGGTTTCAAAGAGAAGGCAAAGCGGCTGTATCTTGCTGCATTGCATACCGACCCTGATTGCGTGTCAGCGGTACATAATATTGCCGAGGCGTACATTTTGGAGCGGGATTTCGGCGCAGCCATTGGGCTGTTGGATGAGTACAGGAAGCGGCATCCAGCGGACATGCGCGTACTGGAGCGGCTGGCGTGGGCGCATGGGTGTCTGGGGAGTCGTGATAAAGCGATCAGCCTTTTGCGTGAAGGCGTGCAAATTAGCAGCGAAAAAATCCGACGCTGCTTAACAATCTCGGCGTAGCGCTGTGGGCAAAAAGTCGGCTGGATCTCGCCGAGCCTGTATATCGCAAGGCAATTCAGTTGGATGCGGTGAAGTTGGATTTTCGGCTGAATTATGCCTATTTGATGGCGGCGCGGCAGAGGTGGGCAGACGTCTTAATGCTGCTTCCGTCGCCAGAGGAGATGCGCGGGAATGTTGATGCCGGTGTTGCTTCGTTAACGCGTTGGTGTGTCATGGGGCATGCGAAGATGCAAAGCGGGAATTGGTTGATGCAAGGAATGCATTCCCGGACGACCCAGGCTCATCACATGGCTGGGATTCTTGTTGGCCTCTCGCGTGAACGAGCTGGACGCTGCGATCTCGCTGCTGTCAGAAGGGAACAGAAAGCATCCGGCGGATTGAGTATCGTCAACAATCTCGCCTATGCCCTGCTAAAGAAGGGGAATCTGCCAGAGGCCGAGCAGTGCTGGAACCGCACAAGCCGCAAATCGATATGCCGACGCATCCGGTAGGAGTGTTGCTGCGGGCGACGTGGGGATTGCTGCGGATTCGTGAAATGCATTCGATGAAGGCATGCGGTTCTATGGATAGCCCGGCGGCAAGCTCATGGAAATCTGGCAGACCGAATCGAAGAGAAGATGCTTGTTGAGCGGGGCCGGTACCTGTTGATGAACGGTAATGGCGGGAGGCCGAGGGTCTGTTAAAGAAGGCCATTCGAACCGGGGCAGACGTCGAATTTGAGCGCGAAGCAGGAGAATTGCTGGCGTTTTGTGGTGCCCGAGGGAGTGCGTGAGCGGTCGCGGCCAAGTGCACGTCTAGTAGGCGGTTCGACTCCGTGCGCTCAGTTTCTGACACGGTGAAAGTCGTGATTCCCGCCACTTCCGCGACGTTTACAACTGAAGGCGTCTCCTTGGGGATTCGAACCCCCGACAAAGACGGCGCGCCCGAGGGGCGTCCTCGTCGACGCGGACGACGCCGTGGCCGTAAGGGCCTCTAAGAGCAATCCCTCGCCCGCACCGCGCTCGTGCAGCGTCTCGCGCTCCATGTACCCGCGTGCGACCCGTTCGGACCGGTGTCGGGTCGTGCCCATGATCGTGTCCAAATCCTTCCCATGCCGGGCGGCGGTCGTGATGAAACCCGAGCGGAGCGAATGCGCTCCGAAATCGCTTAAGCGAGGCCCGCCAACCTCGCGTACAGCGAACGCGGTCGCGCACCGCCGACGGCGAAAGCCGCTCGCCGATTTGCTGGTGCTGCCCAAGCTGCCGGAAGATCGGGCCCTCGACGATGCTGCTCGCTGCGAGCCAGGCGTCGAGCGACCGCATCGGGCAGTGCTCAAGAAGGTTGTGAAGAAGATCGGAACCTCCTCGCCCCGGCGTTCCTGGTCCGTCTTGCTCAGCGCGACGAACACGACGCCACCCTTCGGCGCGCGTGTGACGTCGGCACTCGAGCGCAACGAGTTCGGCGTCGTCGAAGCGCCGCACACCAACCGATCGTCGAGGAGCGCTGAATCCGTATCGTTGCGTACCGAGGTCGCTGCGCCGTCACCGGGAATGACTGCCCCGACGTTCTAGAAGCGGCTCACATTCGGCCGTACAGGGGGCCACAATCCAACGCAACGACGAACGGTTTGCTCGTCCGAATCTGCACGGTTACTTTCGCGACGACATCTGCGAGTCACTCTGGCGGCTCGGACGCAGCCAATGGTTCGCGGTGGACGTTCCGTAGAGCGGCCCATCGGTCGGCCGCAATCGTGGCGCCTAGAGTGCACGATCTGCGCGTTGCCCTCGAACAGTCGAGAACGCCGTCGGCAGAAGTGAGGAGCCCTGTCGGTTCGAGTGAGCGGTATCCTCCTTGCACCGTGGGTGTAGCGCATGTCGGGACGGATTAAGACGAAGCGCGAGCGGAGCCGTCATCCCAGTGCGGTCCGCGTGACGCCCGAACTCAGCAAAGGAGTCTGCGATGCTCGAGAAACTGAGCGATATCCCGCAAGGGCTCGACGGCGTGAGAGCCGTCGGAAGGCTATCCAAGGAGGACTACGAGAAGGTGCTCGAGCCGCTTCTCGGCGAGGCGCGACAAGTCGGTCGTCGCGTTCGGTTCCTCTACGAACTCGGTCCAGACTTCGAGGGATTCACCGCAGGCGCGGCGTGGGAAGACGCGAAGGTAGGTCTTCAATACCTGAGGCTCTTCGAGGCATGCGCCATCGTCACCGATCTTGATTGGATTCGAGACGCGACGAAGGTCGCAGGCTTCATGATGCCGTGCCCGGTCCGGGTCTTTGGGAACAAAGAGCGCGATAAGGCGATCGAGTGGCTCCGTTCGCTCCCCGAGGGCGCCGCCGTGACTCACCGTCTCATGGCCAACGCTGGCGTGATGGTGGTCGAGTTGACGAAACCGTTGCGGGCACAGGATTTCGACGCCATGGCGCTCACGGCGGACGCGTGGATCGAGGCCCACGGCACCCTTCAGGGGCTAGTCATGCACGCCCGCGAGTTCCCCGGCTGGGAGAACGTGGGTAGCTTTCTCCGCCACGTCCAGTTCGTGCGCAACCATCATCGGAAGATCGAACGGATCGCCCTTGCAGTGGACGGCAGGTTGGCCACCCTGGCGCCTCACCTCGGCGAGCACTTCGTCCACGCGGAAGTGAGGGGCTTCGGCTACGGCGAGCTCGACGCAGCGATCGCATGGGCGAGCGGTTCTGCGAGCGGTAACGAGCCTCCGCGCACCGTATGAACAGCGACAAGGACGCGCGCGTGGTCGTCACGATGAACGGTGGCTCGTCGAGCCTGAAGTTCAGCGTGACCACTGCTGCCGGCGCGCCGCGACGGTTGCTTCGGGGGGTCGTCTCATCAATCGGTGCCGAAGGGGCGACGCTCTCTCTCGAGAGGGTGGGCGGTGAGATGGAGTCGCAAGCCGTGCCGGGTATCGATTACCCGGAGGCTGCCCGCATCGTCCTCTCACAGCTCGGACCGTACGGCGGCCCTGGGAGAATCGCGGTGGTCGGGCATCGCATCGTTCACGGCGGTCCGAACCACGATGGCGCAACCCGCGTCACTCCGAAGCTCCTCGAGGAGCTTCGGGCACTTGCATCCCTCGACCCCAATCATCTACCGGCGGAGCTCGCGATCGTCGAATCGACGACCGCGCGCGCGCCGTCCGTTCCACAGGTCGCTTGCTTCGACACTGCCTTTCACCGGACGATGCCGCGCGTGGCGCGGATGCTCGCGCTCCCGAGAAGGTACGAGACGTTCGGCGTTCGGCGATACGGCTTCCATGGGCTCTCGTTCACCTTCCTGATGGAGGAGCTCGCCCGTGTCGCCGGGGACACCGCAGCGCGTGGGCGAGTCGTGCTGGCGCACCTCGGCGCGGGCGCGAGTCTCGCGGCCGTGCGCGACGGGATGTGCGTCGACACCACGATGGCGTTTACGCCGACATCGGGTGTCATGATGGCGACACGGTCCGGGGACCTCGACCCAGGCCTGCTCGTTTGGCTCCTCCGACATGAACGCCTCACCGTCGATGCGCTCGATGATCTCGTGAACCACCGCGCTGGGCTCCTCGGAGTCTCCGAGACGACGGGAGACATGCGTACTCTCCTTGCGTGCGAGTCAAACGACCCGCGTGCCCAAGAGGCGGTCGCGCTGTTCTGTTATCAGGTGCGGAAGGCGATCGGTGCCCTGGCGACCGCCATCGGCGGCCTCGACACGCTCGTTTTCTCGGGCGGGATCGGCGAGAAGGCGTCCGTGATCCGCGCGCGGGTCGGACAGAGCATGGAACACCTCGGCATCGCGATCGACGAACGGTCCAACGCTTCGAGCGCGCCGGTCATTTCCCCGGATTCGAGCGCGTGCGTCGTGCGCGTGATTGCGACCGACGAGGAGTCCATCATCGCGCGCGAAGCGCTCAGTGTCGTCGCAGAGAGTGCGACCTCTCGCCAAGGAGCAAATTGATGGCCACCGGGATCTCGAGTGAGTTGCTCAAAAAGATGGACGCCTACTGGCGAGCCGCGAATTATCTCTCGGTCGGCCAGATCTACCTCCTCGCAAACCCACTCCTGCGCGAGCCGCTTCGCCTCGAGCACGTCAAGCCGCGCCTTCTCGGTCACTGGGGGACCACGCCGGGTCTGAACTTCGTCTACGTGCACATGAACCGAGCGATCGTCGAGCGCGACCTCGACGCGATCTACGTCATCGGCCCCGGTCACGGCGGCCCGGGTATCGTCGCGAACGCGTATCTCGAGGGGACGTACAGCGAGGTCTATCCAGCATCTCGCGGGACGAAGAGGGAATTCGGCGCCTGTTCAAGCAGTTCTCGTTTCCAGGAGGCATCCCGAGCCACGTCGCTCCAGAGACACCGGGCAGCATCCATGAAGGCGGCGAGCTCGGCTACTCTCTGTCGCACGCGTTCGGCGCGGCGTTCGACAACCCGGAGTCTGCTCGTCTGCTGCGTCGTCGGCGACGGCGAGGCCGAGACCGGGCCCCTCGCGACGAGCTGGCATTCGAACAAGTTTCTCAATCCCGAGAGCGACGGCGCCGTCCTGCCCATCCTCCATTTGAATGGATACAAAATCGCGGGCCCCACCGTCCTGGCGCGCATTCCGCGGGCGGAGCTCGACTCGCTCCTTCGCGGATACGGATGGGCGCCGCGCTTCGTGGAGGGGGACAACCCGGCGGAGATGCATGCAAAGATGGCGAGCGCGCTCGACGACGTGCTCGACGAGATCCGTCGCATCCAGGGCGACGCCCGTCAACGTGGCATCACCGCAGCGCCCCTGCTGGCCGATGATCGTTCTCGTGACACCCAAGGGGTGGACCGGGCCGAAGGAGGTCGACGGGGTGCCAATCGAGGGGACGTTCCGCGCGCACCAGGTTCCGCTCGCTGCGCTCGCCGAGAAGCCGGAGCACCTCCGGCTTCTCGAACGTTGGATGAAGAGCTATCGACCCGAGGAGCTCTTCGACGAACGTGGCGGGCTCGTTCGCGAGCTTGCGGAGCTGCCGCCGAAGGGCGCGCGGCGCATGAGCGCGAACCCGCACGCGAACGGCGGGCTCCTCCGCGTCGAGCTCCGCGTGCCGGATTTTCGCAGAGTACGCGGTCGATGTACCCGCGCCCGGGACGACCGAAGCCGAGGCGACGCGCGTACAAGGACGGCTCTTGCGCGACGTGCTTACCGCGAACGCTGACGCGCGGAACTTCCGCGTTTTCAGCCCCGACGAGACGGCCTCGAACCGCTGGAACGCGCTCTTCGAGGTGACGAACCGCGCTTCCGTCGCGGAGATCGTCGCGGGCGACGATCACATCGCGCGCGACGGCCGCGTGATGGAGATGCTGAGCGAGCACCAGTGCGAAGGGTGGCTCGAGGGCTACCTCCTCACCGGACGTCACGGCTTCTTCGCGTGCTACGAGGCGTTCATCCACATCATCGATTCGATGTTCAATCAGCACGCCAAGTGGCTGAAAGTGACGCGCGAGATCCCGTGGCGCCGACCCATCGCGTCCCTCAACATCCTGCTTTCGTCGCATGTCTGGCGTCAGGACCACAACGGCTTCAGTCACCAGGATCCGGGCTTCATCGACCACGTCGTCAACAAGAAGGCCGACGTGGTTCGGGTCTATCTTCCGCCGGACGCCAACACACTCCTCTGCGTGACCGACCACTGCCTCCGCAGCGTGAATTACGTGAACGTGATCGTTGCCGGGAAGCAGCCGTCCTTGCAGTGGCTCACGATGGAGGCTGCCGTCAAGCATTGCACCGAGGGAGCGAGCATTTGGGAGTGGGCAAGCAATGACGAGGGGGACGACCCCGACGTCGTCATGGCATGCGCCGGCGACGTGCCGACGCTCGAGACGCTCGCAGCGGTTGGCTTGCTCAGGGCGAGCTTTCCGGACCTCAAGATTCGCGTCATCAACGTCGTCGACTTGATGAAGCTTCAGCCTGCGAGCGAGCACCCACACGGGCTCTCCGACCGCGAGTTCGACACGATGTTCACGAAGGACCGGCCGATCATCTTCGCGTACCACGGCTACCCGTGGCTCATCCACCGACTCTCCTATCGCCGAACGAACCACAAGAACATGCACGTGCGTGGCTACAAGGAGGAGGGATCGACGACGACACCGTTCGATATGGTCGTCCGAAACGATCTCGACCGCTTTCACCTGGTGCAAGACGTGATTGATCGCGTGCCATCGCTGGGCTCGCACGCGGCACACCTCCGTCAACGGATGACGGAGAAATTGGTGGAGCATCGCGAGTACATCTCGGAGCACGGTAAGGATCTGCCGGAAGTGCTCGATTGGCGGTGGCCCACATGAGCGCCGCCACGGACGCCGTGCGCTCCGGCGAGGATTCGTCCGAACCGGTTCTTCCGGCAACCGACCCGCGCGTCGGCCTCGCGCCCGAAGAGGTGACGCGCCGGCGCGTCGCATACGGCCCAAATGCGCTGGTCGAAGAACGTGTCTCCGTCGCGAGACGCTTGCTGACGTTCTTCTGGGGCCCGATTCCGTGGATGATCGAAGGCGCTGCAGTTCTTTCGGCGCTGGCCCGCAAATGGGAGGACCTGATCATCATCGTTTCGATGCTGCTCATCAACACAGCGGTTGGGTTCTGGGAGGAGTTCAAAGCCGACAATGCCATTGCCGCGCTAAAGGCGCGGCTCGCACTTCGGGCGCGTGTCCTCCGCGGCGGCGCGTGGGGCGATATCGACTCTTCGGAGCTCGTGCCCGGCGACATCGTATGTGTTCGCCTCGGAAACATCGTGCCGGCCGATCTGCGCCTCTTCGGAGACGGGTTTCTTACCGTGGACCAGTCCGCGCTAACAGGCGAATCGCTCCCCGTCGACCGCAAGGCGGAGGACGTCGTGTATTCCGGCTCCGTCGCGCGCACGGGGGAGATGAGTGGCCTCGTGACCGCGATCGGTATGGAGACGTACTTCGGCAAGACGGCCCGCCTCGTGCAGACTGCGGAAACGCGTTCCCACTTCCAGAAGGCGGTCCTGCGGATCGGCAACTTCCTCATCGGCGTCACGGGCGCGCTCGTCGCGCTCATCCTGACCGTCGCGCTCTTCCGGCACGCGCCACTCCTCGAGACTCTGCTCTTCGCGCTCATCCTGACCGTCGCTGCGATCCCGGTCGCGCTCCCCGCGGTCCTGTCCGTCACGATGGCGGCCGGGGCGTCGAAGCTCGCGAACATGAAGGCCATCGTCTCGCGTCTCGTTTCGATCGAGGAACTGGCGGGGATGGACATTCTCTGCAGCGACAAGACGGGGACGCTCACCAAGAACCAGCTCACTCTCGGCGACCCGGTCGCGACGGGCACGGGCGAAACGGACGACCTCGTCCTTGCCGCCGCTCTCGCCTCGAGGGAGAGCGATGGAGACGCGATCGACGCGGCAATCCTCGCGCACGCGAAGCCCCACGCGGAGTTCGAGGTCGTCCACTTCGAGCCATTCGATCCAGTGCGCAAGCGCGCCGACGCGGAAGTCCGGAGGGGCGACGAGAAATGGCGGGTGAGCAAGGGGGCTCCGCAAGCGATCCTCGAACTCGTTGGCGCAAGCGACGCCTTGCGCCACGAGGTTGCCGAGCGCGTGGACGCGTTTGCGGCCTCCGGGTATCGCGTGCTCGGCGTTGCCCGGGATCGATGCGACGGGTGGAAGTTCCTTGGCTTGCTGCCGCTTTTTGACCCACCGCGGGATGACGCGGCCGCGACGATCGATGAGGCGCGCACCATGGGTCTCTCCATTCGCATGGTGACCGGCGATCACGTCGCCATCGCGCGCGAGACGGCGAGGAGGCTCCACCTCGGCGTGAATATCGCCGTGGCGGGAGAGGTGTTCGACGTCCACGGCAACGCGAAGGCAGCGGATGCGATCGAGCACGCCGAGGGGTTCGCACAGGTCTTCCCAGAGCACAAATTCGCGATCGTGAAGGAGCTCCAGAGGCGGGGACACATCGTCGGAATGACGGGGGATGGCGTGAACGACGCCCCCGCGCTCAAGCAGGCCGACGTCGGTATCGCGGTGAGCGGAGCAACCGACGCCGCCCGCGCGGCGGCGGACCTCGTACTGACGGCACCGGGACTCTCCGTGATCACGCGCGCCGTGGAAGAAGCGCGCCGCATCTTCGAGCGCATGACGGCCTATGCGGTCTTCCGAATCGCCGAGACGATCCGCGTCCTGCTCTTCATGACGCTCTCCATCCTCGTGTTCGACTTCTATCCCGTGACGGCTGTGATGATCGTCCTGCTCGCGATCCTAAACGACTTCCCGATCATGATGATCGCGTACGACAACGCGCCCGTCGCGCCGCAACCCGTGCGCTGGGATATGCAGCGCGTGCTGACGATGAGCATCGTGCTCGGCGTGCTGGGAGTCGTTGCGTCGTTCGGCGTCTTCTGGTTCGCGCGCGACTATCTTCACCTCTCGCGCGACATGGTCCGCACCGTCGTGTTTCTCAAGCTCCTCGTCGCGGGTCACATGACGATTTATCTCACTCGCAATAGCGGACCACTCTGGCAAAGGCCGTGGCCCAATTGGAGGCTGGTCGTCGCTGCCGAGAGCACCCAAGTGATTGGGACGCTGGGCGCGGTCTATGGATGGTTCGTGTCGCCCATCGGCTGGAATTACGCGCTCGCCGTGTGGGCTTACGCGATCCTCTGGCTTTTCGTGAACAGCGTCGTGAAGATGGGCGTGTATCGCCTGCTCCGTCTCGAGCCTTCACAGCAAGCTCGACACCTTGCGCGAGTCGGGAAGCCGCTACAGGTATTCGGCAAGTGAAGCGCACCCACGCTGCCCGGTGCCGGAGGAAGAGATGAACAGGCTACTGCCACGCAAGCTCCCCGAGAACCTCGACGCGCTCACGTCGCTCGCGCTCGATCTGCGCTGGACCTGGAGCCACGCTGGCGACACCTTCTGGCGAACCGTCGACACCGCGACTTGGGAGCAGACGCAGAATCCGTGGTCCCTCTTGCAGGCCATTCCTCAGCGCCGGCTCGAGGAGCTCGCGCGCGATTCGGAGTTCTGCTCGAAGCTTTCGGAGCGCGCGAAGGAGCGCCGCGAGTACATGACCGGACCTTCGTGGTTCACCACGAACGGCGCGAGGTTGAAGAACGAGCGCATCGCATATTTCAGCATGGAATTCGGATTGGGAGAGGCGATTCCGCTCTACGCGGGCGGGTTGGGCATTCTCGCGGGCGACTATCTCAAGACAGCGAGCGATCTGGCGCTTCCGCTCGTGGGTATCGGGATCCTTTTTCAGGAAGGGTATTTCCGACAGGCCATCGACGCCGCCGGCCATCAACGCGAATCGTACCCATACAATGACCCCAATACCCTTCCGATCCAGCCTGTCGCGGCGAAGGACGGGGACTGGCTGCGCGTCCCGATCGAGCTGCCAGGCCGGACGCTGTGGCTCCGGATCTGGCGCGCGAACGTTGGGCGCGTAGATCTTTACCTACTGGATAGCAACGAGCCGCTCAATGCCGCCGTGGACCGTGCGATCACGGGTAAGCTCTACGGAGGCGATAAGGAAGAGCGGCTCCTTCAGGAAATCGTTCTCGGAATCGGAGGATGGCGTGCTCTCCACGCCCTCGGGCTCGAGCCGAGCGTGGCTCACCTGAACGAAGGACATGCTGCATTCGTCGTCCTCGAGCGCTCGCGGCGCTTCATGGAGCGGCATGGCGTGTCGTTCCGCGAGGCACTCTGGGCGACCCGGGCGGGAAACATCTTCACGACGCACACGCCCGTCGCCGCCGGATTCGACGTGTTTCCGCCCACATTGGTGGGAAAATATTTCCCGCCATTCGGGTATCCGGGCAAGCTGGGAATCTCTTCGCGCGATCTCCTCGCCCTCGGCCGCCGAAACGCCGACGACGTGAATGAGCTGTTCAACATGGCGTACCTCGCCATGAGAGGCTGCGCACGCTCGAATGGCGTGAGCAGACTGCATGGCTCGGTGAGCCGACGCCTCTTCGTCGATCTCTTTCCCCGGTGGCCCGAGCGTGAAGTTCCGGTCGATTACGTCACGAACGGCGTTCATGTCCCGACGTGGGATTCGCGAGGCGCCGACGCGATTTGGACGAGGTCGTGTGGGAAGGAGCGTTGGAGCGGTTCCATAGAGCGACTGCGAAGCGTGATCGCGACGATAAGCGACGACGAACTGTGGAAAATGCGCAACGAGGAACGCGCGGCGCTGATCTCGTACGCGCGCGAACGGCTCACCCGTCAGCTCGTGCAGCGGGGGGCGGAACCCGGCATAGCGGCCACGACGGCGCACGTCCTCGATCCCGCCGTACTCACTCTCGGTTTCGCCAGGCGTTTCGCCGAGTACAAGCGCCCCCAGCTACTCTTGCGTGATCCCGATCGCCTCATCCGGCTCTTGAACAATTCGGCGCGCCCGGTACAGATCGTCATCGCCGGAAAAGCGCATCCCGCCGACGAGGCGGGGAGGCGGATGGTCACCGATTGGATCACGTTCGTGAACCGCGCGGACGTGCGGCACCGGGCGGTCTTCATCGAGGACTACGACATCACGCTCGCGACCCGACTCGTCGCCGGCATCGACGTGTGGATCAACACGCCGCGCCGGCCGTGGGAGGCGTGCGGAACGAGCGGAATGAAAGTGCTCGCCAACGGCGGACTGAATCTCTCGGAGCTCGACGGCTGGTGGGCAGAGGCGTATACGTCTGAAGTCGGCTGGGCGCTCGGCGCGGGCGCCGGCGCGCCCGACGACGCGCGCGATGCCGAGGATCTGTATGCGCTGCTAGAGCAGCAGGTTGCGCCCGCGTTCTACGAGCGCGACGGACGCGGCGTGCCGCGCCGATGGCTTGCGCGCATCCGGGCCAGCTTGGCGCAGCTCGCGCCGACGTTCAGCAGCAACCGAATGGCGTTGGAGTACGCGGAGCGTTTCTACGCCGATGCCGGCGAAGCACTCCGTCTCCGTGCGCGAAATGGAGCGGAGATCGCAAGGGACCTTTGCACGTGGGAATCGACCTTGGCGGCGCAATGGAGCGACGTGCGTGTCGACGCGAAGACCGCAACCGGACGAGAGGCCGCCACGGAGTTCCTGGCTGAAGTGCATCTCGGCGTGATCGAACCGGAGATGGTCCGCGTCGAACTTTTTGCCGAGCCCCTCGGCGACGAAGAGCCCTTCCGCCAAACGATGCAGGAGGTGGTTCGCGAAGGCACGTCGTTCGAGCGCCTCTTCGCAACGACCGTGGTCACGAAGCGTGACGTCCGCGACTTCACGCCGAGGATCGTTCCCGCTCACAGCGACGTGCGGATCCCTGCGGAATGCTCACTCATCGCGTGGGCATCCGAAGGCTTCTCATCGGTTCGTGAGAGCGAATAGTGAGCCTATCACAAGCAATACACACCTGAGGTCACCCATGGAAGCGAAGCCAGAGAGCAATTGCGTCGCCATTTTCGATCATCACCAGGACGCGGAACTTGCGATCGGCGAGCTCCAACACGGAGGCTTCGACATGAAGAAGAAGCTGTAGATTGTCGGTCGTGACTACCACACTGAAGAGCACTCCGTCGACTTCTACAACGCAGGCGACCGCGTGAGGTACTGGGGTAAGCTCGGAGCCTTCTGGGGCAGCGTGTTCGGGATACTGTTTGCGCCCGCGTTCTTCTGGGTTCCGGGCGTCGGCCCTATCCTGACAAGGGGGGCCTCATCGGCTCCCTCCTGATGGGCACGGGCACCGTCGAGGGTGCCGCCGTCGGGGCCGCGGTCGGAGGAGGCACGAGCGTGGCACGAGCGTGCTCGCCGCCGCGCTCGCCAGCCTGGGCATCCCAAAGGACAGCGTGATCCAGTACGAAGCCGACTTGAAGTCGAACAAGTTCTTGCTCATCGCCAGCGGCACCGCCGCCGAGGTGGAAGGCACTCGCGCAATCCTCGCCGAACGCGGCGGACGGGTGCAGGTCCACCAGCGCTGACGCAAGGTGCCCGCGCGCTGGATCGGAACCCTCGCTGAAGTCTCTCTCGGTTTGGCTAGACTAAGACTAAACTACATGGAAGGCTTTGCGGGCGCCAAGTAAGTCAGCAACGGGATCACCTCGACCGTGACCTCGCATCTACAGGAGGTCCTCTCGGCAACCGCGGCGCCGATTGTGGCGGCCAGCGTGTCTGGGACTTGCCCTCCGACGCGGCGGCGCACGATGACCTCGAGCCGTACTTGGTGGTCGTCGAGCAAGGTGACGTTCACGGTGCTGCCGACGGAGACGAACCCGGGTACGACATCGAGCATCTCGGCCACCGTCTCACGGATCCGCTTCTCCATTGCGAGGTGTCGCGGGCGAATTCCGCGAATTGCCAGAATTCCGAGGCTGCCCGCGATATCGAGCCCCGCGACGTTCAGAAGCAGCAGGTAGAACGCCGCCAAGCTGTGCTGGGGTTTGCCGAGCGCCAGACCGATGCCGATGACGGCGGCCGGCGGGACCAGCGAGATGGCTATCTCGACGCCAATCACGGCGTCGATCACCTGGCCCCACGGCGTCTCGACGATGTGAGGTTGTGCGGTCAGCGCCAGGGACGCTGCCGCGCCCGCGGCAACGGCAATGATCGCCGCCAACACGACGTCCCGCGGGGTTGGCATCGCGCGCAAGAGGATCTCATGGGTTATCGCAATGCCGTCCACGCTCTGGTGCAGAATCGTGGTGATGACGATGGCGACGCCCGTGCCGATCACGAGCAGTCCCACGAGCTGCTTGAGCAAGCCTCGGGCGAGCACTCCCCAGTTAAGGAACAGCGCGCCGATGCAGACCGCGCGGGAGGGCGCCATGAAGGGAGCAACGCACATCGCGCCGATCACGGCCGCCGCGCTGTCGAGCAGGAGCCCGGCAGTCGCCATCACTGCAGCGACGACAACCATCGCCAGATAACCACCGGTCATAGTGGCGCCCGAGATGGCGCGCTGCTCGAGGATCGTGTGGTAGTTGGGGACTCCCCACACGCCGTTGCCGCGCCCCGGGAACGATTCATCTCGCAGGATTGGCTCGGCCGCGCGGGCAATGGGCGCCGTCCCGTCCGCTGCGCTCACGCGATCTTCGTCCAGGTTCACGAGTGCGTCACTCGAGGTGAACGGTCGCTAATTCGATTGTCGACTTTTGGATAGCTCATTCCAAGGTCCTCGAGCGTGGAGACGATGAGCTGATGAGCTGCACCGTGACCAGATTGCGGTACTATGTCAGCGGCGCCCACGGTCTCCCACCAAACTAGTCTCCCGTATCGACCGACCTGGGACCTCGATGGGGTAAGCGCGGCAAAGAATGCCGCGCCCGCAGGGCCTCGACGCAGCCTTTGCGCGGCTGCGCGCCGTTTGCGTCTCTCGATCAGCCGGCGACTTGGCAGCTCCCCGCGAGGGATGACGGAGGTGTTCGATCCAGGAGATCTGGTCTCGCTCCCCGTCACTTCTGCGGCATGCAAATTGCTGGCTAGTCACGACGGCGGTCGTGAACCGGTGGGCTGCGCGTGGGCCCGTTTCTCGGTGAAATCGCATGGTCCGGCCGTCCACATCTCAATGGTCCGGTGCTCGATCGGCGTGGTCGTAAAGGAGAATCCGCATGCGTGAGGCCGAGGAAGGCGTAGCGCCCGCGCGTCGGATCCTAGCCTGCGTAGATCTGTCGGAGTCGAGCAGCGCCGTTGCTGCCTGCGCTCGCCGCCTCGCGGCGCCCAACGGGAGGTTGGTCATCTTGCACGTGGCGATGGGCGAGCCCGACTTCGTCGGCTACCGGGCGGGGCCGGGCAGCGTGCGCGACAACATCGCCAAGGACCTCCGACGGGAGCATCTTGCCGTCCAGCGCCTCGCGGACGAAGTTCGCCTGAAGGGCCTGGACGTCACCCCTCTCACGGTGCAGGGCGGCGCCGCCGATAGGATTCTTGAGCACGCGGAGCGGCTGCACGTAGATTTCCTCGTCGTCGCATCGCGAGGGCGCGGAGCGCTGCACGACCTTCTCCTCGGCAGCGTGGGGCGAGAACTTCTCCAGAGGACAACGGTGCCCGTGGTGGTGGTGCCGTGGCACTCCGCGTAGCTGTGTATGTCCCCGTCCATTCCTCTGGACCTTGACCGGGCTCGCCACCCGTCCGATACGCGTGTGGTGCATCGTCACAAGCCGGGCGACCGCTCGCTCCTGTCCCGCGAGGGTCTGGGGGAGCTCCTCCGCCGCCTCCGCGACAATGGATACCAGCTCGTGGGTCCCACGGTTCGTGACGGTGCCATCGTGCACGCGGAGATCTCCGGCATCGAGGATCTTCCTATCGGCTGGACGGAGGCGCAGGAGGCGGGCACGTACCGGCTGAAGCAGAGGTCCGACCGCGCCTTCTTCGGATATTCGGTTGGGCCGCAATCCTGGAAGCAGCTCTTCTTCGTGCCGCGCCTCCGGCTGTGGAAGCTGCGACGCAAAGAGCAGAGCTTCACCGTGGAGCAGGATGCGACTCCGCCGCCGCGCCTTGCCCTCATCGGGGCTCGCGCGTGCGACCTCCACGCCATCCAGGTACAAGACCGGATCTTCCTCTCGGGTCCTCATGTGGATCCCGACTACGCTGCCCGTCGGCGCGACGTCTTCGTCGTGGCGGTCCAGTGCGGACAAGCCGGGGGCACGTGCTTCTGTGTCTCGATGAAGGCGGGACCGAAGGCCACATCCGGGTTCGATCTCGCGCTTACGGAGCTCTTCGAGCCCCACCGCTTCGTCGTCGAGGTGGGGACGGAGCGGGGTGCGGAGGTGCTCGCCGTTCTGGATGCCTCGCCGCTCTCCGATGCCGACGCTCTGGCAGCAGATGCCGTCAGCGACGCGACGGCGCGGTCCATGGGCCGTCAGCTGGACACGACCGACATCAAGGAGCTCCTGTATCGAAATCCGGAGCACCCGCGCTGGGACGACGTCGCGGCCCGGTGCCTCGGCTGCACCAACTGCACGCTGGCGTGTCCCACCTGCTTCTGCGGAACCGTCGAGGACACGACGGATCTCTCCGGAGAGACGGCGGAGCGCTTGCGGCGCTGGGACTCGTGCTTCACGCTCGACCACTCCCACCTTCACGGGGGCAGCGTCCGCGCGTCCACTCGGTCGCGTTACCGCCAGTGGCTCACCCACAAGCTCGGCGAGCTGGATCGACCAGTTCGGGACGTCCGGCTGCGTCGGCTGCGGGCGGTGCATCACGTGGTGCCCGGTCGGCATCGACATCACCGAGGAGGTGGCCGCCATTCGAGCGACCGACGGCGTCGGAGCGGGCCAATGACCGAAGCGGAGCTCCTCAAGAATCATCCGTTCTCTCGGGGGCTGTCCGAGGCGCAAGTCGACCAGCTGGCGTGCTGCGCTCGTGCGATTTGCTCACGGCGGGAGCCGTCATCTTCCGCGAGGGCGGCGTGGCGAACGCGTTCTATCTGGTTCGCGAGCGGGCGCGTCGTGCTCGAGCAGCACGTGCCGGGGAAAGGTGAGGTCCAGCTCGAGAGCCTGACGGCGGCGACATCCTCGGCCTGTCCTGGCTGTCTCCTGGCGGCAATGGCAGCTCGACGCGCGGGCGGTCGAGCCCACCGAGACCCTCGCCCTCGACGCCAACTGCCTCCGGCGCGCATGGAGGCGGACCCGAGCCTCGGCTACGCTGTCGCGAAGCACGTCATCCAGCAGCTCTGCCAGCGGCTCGAGCGCGTCCGCCTGCAGCGGCTCGACGTCTACCGGCGACGGAGCGGTGACTTCTCGCTCCCACCCGATGGTGCCCGAGCCCTTGAGCGTGCTCGAAGCCCGGAGCGAATCCCACGACGTCGTCACGCTGACGCTCGAGGCTCGCCCGGGGCACGGCCGCCCCTTCCGCCGGGGCAGTTCAACATGCTCTACGCCTTCGGCGTCGGGCGAGGTGGCCATCTCGATCAGCGGCGATCCGCGGCGGTCGGACGAGCTCGTCCACACCATCCGCGCCGTGGGCTCCGTGACCGAGGCGCTGTGCCACCTCGGGCGCGACGGCGTCGTGGGCGTGCGCGGGCCGTACGGCGCGCCTGGCCGCTGGAGGCCGCGCACGGCAAGGACCTCGTCATCATCGCCGGCGGCCTCGGCCTGGCGCCGCTCCGCCCGGTGGTCTATCCGCGCCCTCGCAGCACCGCTCGGCGTACGGCAGGTCGTCTCCTCTACGGCGCGCGGACGCCCGAGGACATCCTCTTTCGCAAGGAGCTGGAGCAGCTGGCGCGCCGAGCTCGACACTCAGGTCCTCGTCACCGTCGATCGCGCGGCGGTCGGCTGGAAGGTCGGGTGGGGGTCGTCCCGGCGCTGCTCTCGGAGGTCGAGATCGCGGCAGAAAACGCCGTCGCGTTCGTCTGCGGCCCCGAGGTGATGATGCGCTTCTGCGTGCGCGAGCTCGGGCGGCTGGGCTCGGCGACGAACGCATCTACCTCTCGATGGAGCGCAACATGAAGTGCGCCGTCGGCCTCTGCGGCCACTGCCAGTACGGCCCGAGTTCGTCTGCAAGGACGGGCCGGTCTTCCGCTTCGACCGCATCGGCCTCTGTTCTGCGTGCGAGAGGTCTGAGCGATGCCGAGCGCAAGCGGCCCAAGCTGGCCGTCTGGAAGTTCTCGTCGTGCGACGGCTGCCAGCTCCGCCTGCTCGACTGCGAGGACGAGCTCCTGGCCGTCGCCGGGGCCGTCGACATCGCCTACTTTCGCGAGGCGACGAGCAGGAGCTCGAAGGGGCCGTACGATCTGTCGCTCGTCGAGGGCTCGATCACCACGCCGCACGACGCCGAGCGCATCCGCGAGGTGCGGCGCCGCTCCAGGCACCTCGTCACCATCGGCGCCTGCGCCACGGCGGGCGGCATCCAGGCGCTGCGCAACTTCCGCGACGTGAAGGAACTCACGTCGCTCGTCTACGCCCGGCCCGAGTACATCGACTCGCTCGCGACGCTCGACGGCCATCGCCGACCACGTGCCGGTCGACTTCGAGCTGCGCGGCTGCCCGCCGAACAAGCGCCAGCTGCTCGAGGTGGTGAGCGCCTTCCTGCACGGCCGCAAGCCGAACATCGCCGCCCACAGCGCGTGCGTCGAGTGCAAGCTGCGCGGCAACGTCTGCGTGATGGTGGCGCGGCACGCCCTGCCTGGGCCCGGTCACGCACGCGGGCTGCGGCGCGCTCTGCCCGGGCTACGCCCGCGGCTGCTACGGCTGCTTCGGGCCGATGGAGGCGCCGAACACGGCTCGCTGGCCGGGCGTTCGCGCGCTCCGGGGTGTCGAGCGCGGACCTCGTGCGCGTGTTCCGCACCTTCAACGCCAACGCGCCGGCGTTCCGCGAGGAGAGCGCAGAGGCATGAGTGCAGAAGACCGAGAGCGAACGGCCGCGCGCCGGCAGCGACTCGGACCATCAAGGTCGACTACCTCGCGCGCGTCGAGGGCGAGGGCTCGCTCACCATCGGCTCGAGGGCGACGAGGCCGAGGTGCGCCTCGGGATCTTCGAGCCGCCGCGCTTCTTCGAGGCGCTCCTGCGCGGACGCGCTCATCGAGAGGCGCCGCGACATCACCTCGCGCATCTGCGGCATCTGCCCGGTCGCCTACAGATGAGCGCCTGCCACGCGATCGAGGACGCGCACGGGATCCGCGTCGGCGGCCGAGCTCCGGGCGCTCCGCCGGCTGCTCTACTGCGGCGAGTGGATCGAGAGCCACGTGCTCCACGTGGTGATGCTCCACGCGCCCGACTTCCTCGGCTACCCGGACGCCATCGCGATGGCGAAGGACCACGGCGACGAGGTGAAGAACGGCCTGCGCATCAAGAAGGCGGGCAACGCCATCGTGCGCCTGCTCGGCGGCCGGGAGATCCACCCCGTCAACGTGCGCGTCGGCGGCTTCTACCGCGCGCCGACGAGGGCGCGAGCTCGGCGCGCTGCTGCCCGAGCTGCGTGGGCCGCGAGGCGCCGCGGCGAGCTGCCTGAGTGGGTGTCCGCGCTTCCCCTTCCCCGACCTCGAGCGCGACTACGAGATCGTCGCGCTCCGCCACCCGCGACGAGTACCCGATGTGCGAGGGCCGCATCGTGTCGTCGAAGGGCCTCGACATCGCCGCTGCGGGACTACGACGCGACTTCGTCGAGGAGCACGTGCCCCACTCGAACGCGCTCCACTCGCGCATTCAAGGGCCGCGGCGCGTACCTCTGCGGGCCGCTCGCGCGCTTCAACCTCAACTTCGACCGCCTCTCGCCGGACGCTCGCAGAGGCGGCCGAGATCGGGCTCTCGCCGTACCGTGCAAGAACCCCTTCAAGAGCATCCTCGTGCGGCTCGTCGAGATGATCCACGCCTTCGAGGACGCCGGCCGCGATCATCGGGGCTACGCGCCGCCGCCGACGCCGTTCGTCGAGGCCCCGCCGCGCGCCGCCACCGGCTACGCCGCCACCGAGGCGCCGCGCGGGCTCCTCTACCACCGCTACACGCTCGACGATGACGGGCACATCACCGACGCGAAGATCGTCCCGCCGACGTCGCAGAACCAGCGCACCATCGAGGAGGACCTCTTCGCCCTGGCGGCCGAGCTCGCCCGGCTCCCGAAGCGCGAGGCGACGCAGCGCGCGGAGCAGGCCATCCGCAACTACGATCCGTGCATCTCCTGCGCGACGCACTTCCTCACGCTGAACGTGGAGAGAGAATGAGAACGCGCACCCTCGTCGTGAGCGTGGGGCAGAGGGCCGCGGGAGACGATGGCGTCGGCATCGCCGTGCTCGATGAGCTCGGGCGACGAGACGTGCCGGAAGGAACGGAGCTGCTTCATCTCGTCGATCCGACGGACCTCGTCACCCTTCTGGAGCGCGGGGAGCGGGTCGTGCTCGTGGACGCCGTCCTCGGCTCACCCCCCGGCGTCGTGGTGGAGCTCGAGCCGGAGGAGCTGTCGGCGCGCGCGTCTCACCCCGCGTCCTCGCACGGGCTCGGAGCAGCGCAGGCCATTCGACTCGCCAGAGCCCTATCGTCGGACGACGCGGCGCCGCACCTCAGGGTCGTGGCAGTCAGCATCGCTCGGCCGAATCGCTACCGCGTCGGCCTCTCACCCGAAGTGTCCGCCGCCGTGCCCGCGGCTGCCAATCGCGTGCTCGCGCTTCTCGAGGTGGACCGTGCATGAGTCGTCCCTGGCCAAGCAGATCCTCGATGCCGTGCTCGATCGCGCCCGTACCGCCCAGGCGGGGCGGGTACGACGGGTTCGCGGGTGGATAGCGGAGACCGAGGCCCTGTCGCCGCGAAGCCTCGGTTTCCACTTTGCGGCGCATGCGCGCGGCACGCTCGCCGAAGGTGCCGAGCTCGAGCTCCGGCTCGTTCACATCCAGGCACGGTGTCTCGCCTGCAAGACGACGTATGCGCCGGATCACCATCTGCTCCTGTGCCCCGCCTGCGGCAGCACGGACGGGGAGGAGCTCGGCAAGACCGGGCTCGGCATCGAGACGCTAGAGGTCGACTGACGTGCGTCGCCTGGCCGTCACCGTCGAGGGCACCGTGCAGGGAGTCGGGTTTCGCCCGTTCGTCTACGCCGCAGCCACGTCACGAGGCCTCTCGGGATGGGTCCGGAACGGAGCGGATGCCGTACGGCTCGAAGTCCAGGGCCCCGATGAGAAGGTGCAAGGCTTCTTGGACGCGCTTCGGTCGCCCCCGGCGGCGGCACGAGTCGACCGAATCGACGCACACGACCTCCCGGTTGGATTGCCCGGCGGCTTCGAGATCCTCGCGAGTGCGCTCGCGAAAGGAACAACACGCCCAACTCTCCCTGCAGACCTCGGCATTTGCCGAGAGTGCACGGCGGAAATGGATGACCCGCGCGCACGCCGCCACCGTTACCCGTTCACGAATTGTACGCAGTGCGGGCCGCGCTACTCCATCGCTCTCGCGTTGCCCTACGACCGGTCGCACACGTCGATGAAGGGGTTCCAGCTCTGCGCCGCATGCGTGGCGGAGTACGCCGAGCCCCGAGACCGCAGGTTCCATGCGCAGCCCATCGCTTGCCCCGCCTGTGGACCGAGCGTGCGCCTCGTGTCCCCCAGCGGTGCCGACCTCGCAGACGGTCGGGCCGCCATCGACGAAGCGGCACGGATGCTGCTTCGCGGGGATGTCCTCGCCCTGAAGGGGCTCGGGGGATTCCAGCTCTTGGTCGATGCGACGAGTCAGGCTGCCGTCGCCAAGCTCCGGGAACGAAAGCGACGCGAAGAGAAGCCGTTCGCCGTCATGTTTCCGTCCGCGGAGGCCGCTCGCGAGAGCTGCCTTCTTTCTGAGGACGACGAGACGGCGCTCGGCTCCGTCCAAGCTCCGATCCTGCTCGTCCGCCGACGCCATGAGGGGTGTCAGGTGGCAGCGGGAGTCGCGCCTCGAAACCCGTGGCTCGGCGTGATGCTGCCCTACACGCCGCTCCACCGGCTGCTGCTCGCCGCGACAGGCTGCCCGCTCGTCTGCACCAGCGGGAATCTCTCGGAAGATCCCATGTGTACCGACGAGCGCGAGGCGCGGGAGCGCCTCGATGGCATCGCCGATTGCTTCCTGGTGCATGACCGCCCCATCGTTCGGCCCATCGATGACTCCGTCGCGCGCATCGACAGCCGCGGTCTCCAGATCCTGCGCCGGGCGCGCGGCTTCGCGCCTCTTGCGTTGCGGCTGCCGGGAGCCGATTCGCGCTGCATTCTTGCGACAGGGGCGCAGCAGAAGAGCACGGTCGCGCTCGCCACGGGCGGAGACGTCGTGGTGAGTCAACATCTCGGAGATCTCTTCACTGCCGAGGGGGTGGCTCTGCTCGAGCGCACGGCCCTGGATCTGATGCGCTTCTTCGACGCCGAGCCCGAGCTCATCGCCTGCGATCTCCACCCCGACTACGCGAGCACGCGTCTCGCGGAGAAGCTCAGCTCGCTCTTTCGCGTGCCTGTCGAGCGGGTTCAACACCACCACGCGCACATCGCGGCGTGCGTCGCGGAGCATGGCCTGAAGGGCCCGGTGCTCGGCCTTGCCTGGGATGGTGCGGGGCTCGGCACCGATGGGACCATCTGGGGTGGCGAGGCCTTGGTCGTCGATGGTGCGTCGTGCCGTCGCGTCGCACACCTTCGTCCGTTCTCGCTGCCCGGCGGTGAGGCTGCGATGCGCGAGCCGTGGCGATCCGCGCTGGGCTTGCTCTTCGAGATCTCGGGCCGAGGTGCCGTCGAGCACGTCGAGATGGAGCCGTCTCGCGCTCGCACCCTGCTGTCGATGCTCGATGCTCGGGTGGCCTGCCCGCGGACCTCCAGCATGGGTCGGCTGTTCGATGCCGTGGCGTTCCTGACGGGGGTGCGTGAGCGAGCGGGGTACGAGGGTCAGGCGGCGGTGGAGCTCGAGCACGCGGCAGACGGCGTCACGGATCGAGTGGCATACCCGCTCCTCCTCCGTCCCGGGGAGCCGGCGGTCGCCGACTGGGAGCCACTCGTGCGCGCGCTGCTCCGCGATCGCGCGCGGCACGTCCCGACGGGCGTCATGTCGGCCCGCTTCCACGACGCGCTCGTCGACCTGGCGGAAAGCGTGGCGCTTCGGGTGGGCTTGCCACAGGTGGTTCTGTCGGGAGGGTGCTTCCAGAATCTCCGCCTCATCGAGTCCGTGCGGCAGCGTCTCTCTGCACGCGGATTCGACGTTCGTTCACCGCGGAAGTATCCGCCCAACGACGGTGGCATTTCGCTGGGGCAGCTCCACGTCGCTGCGTGCAGAAGGGACTCGGGCGATGTGCCTCGGCATACCGGGTGAGGTGAAGAGCATCACGGAGGGTCCGCTCCGCACCGGCCAGGTGGCGTTTGGCGGCGTGCTCAAGGACGTGTGTCTGGCTTACGTCCCCGAGGCCAGCGTGGGCGATTTCGTCATCGTGCATGCGGGGTTCGCGATCAGCCTTCTGGACGCGGAGCGCGCCGAGCGAGTGTTCTCGTACCTGGAGGAGGTCGGTGCCATGAGCGAGGTCGAGGAGGAGGAACCATGAGGTACATCGACGAGTATCGCGACGGTGACGTCGCGCGGCGCTACACCTCGGCGCTGCGCGCCCTTGTCACTCGCCCCTGGAACATCATGGAGGTCTGCGGCGGCCAGACCCACGCGATCGTCCGCTTCGGGCTGGACGAGCTGCTTCCCGAAGAGGTCACGCTCATCCACGGCCCGGGCTGCCCGGTGTGCGTCACCCCGGTGGCGATGATCGACAAGGCGCTCGCCATCGCGGCCGTCCCGAGCGTCATCTTTTGCTCCTTCGGCGACATGCTGCGCGTGCCTGGCTCGGGGAGGGACCTCCTCGCGGTCAAATCGGAGGGCGGCGACGTCCGTGTGGTCTACTCGCCGATGGACGCTCTCGAATCTCGCCGAGGAGAATCCCACCGCGAGGTCGTCTTCTTCGCCGTGGGGTTCGAGACGACGGCTCCGGCGAACGCCATGGCGGCGTTCGAGGCGAGACGCCGCGGCGTTCGAAACTTCTCGCTGCTCGTCGCGCACGTGACCGTCCCCCCGGCGATGGAGGCCATCCTCTCGTCGCCTAGTTGCCGAGTGGACGGCTTTCTCGCCGCAGGGCACGTCTGCACCGTGATGGGTCTCACCGAGTACAGGCCGCTCGTCGAAAGGTTCCGGGTCCCCGTCGTCGCGACGGGCTTCGAGCCGCTCGACATTCTCCAGGGCATCACCATGTGCGTGCGCCAGCTCGAGGAGGGGCGCGCCGAGCTGGAGAATCAGTACGAGCGTTCGGTTCGCGCGTCGGGGAATCCGCTCGCGAAGGAGATGATTCGCGAGGTCTTCGAAATCGTCCCGAGGGTCTGGCGGGGTATCGGCAGCATCCCGGAGAGCGGCTTCTCACTCCGGGCGGCCTACGCGGACCTCGACGCCGAACGGAAGTTCGACGTGGAGGACGTGGGGGGGCGGGAATCGCCGGAATGCAGGAGCGGGCTCGTCCTCCAGGGGCTGCTCAAGCCGCCCGATTGCCCCGCGTTCGGACGATCGTGCACACCGGACCATCCGCTCGGTGCCACGATGGTCTCCTCCGAGGGCGCCTGCGCCGCTTACTACCGTTACCGGAGGCTTCCCGAGTCATGTCCCCCCTCGACTTCGCGCTGACGTGTCCCGCGCCCCTCGAGCTACACAAGACGGTGAAGCTCGCTCACGGGGGCGGCGGGAGGCTCACGCGCGAACTCATCGAGGAGCTGTTTCTGCCCGCGTTCGACGGCGGCGCTCTCCGCGAGCGTCACGACAGCGCCGTGCTCCCGTTCGGTGGCGGACGCCTCGCGTTTACGACGGACAGCTACGTCGTCCAGCCCCTGTTCTTCCCGGGCGGCGACATCGGCACCCTGGCCGTGTTCGGCACCGTGAACGATCTGGCGATGGCCGGAGCACGCCCCCTCTACCTGAGCGCCGGCTTCATTCTCGAGGAGGGGCTACCCATGGACGATCTGTGCCGCGTCGTCGCGTCGATGCGCGCCGCGGCCGAGGCGTGCGGCGTGGAGCTCGTCACGGGGGACACGAAGGTCGTGGATCGCGGCAAGGGAGACGGCCTCTTCGTGAACACCTCGGGGATCGGTGTCGTGCGCCCGGACGTGGCGATCCACCCCCGCCGCATCCGGCCAGGAGATGCGATCGTCCTCTCGGGGGACGTGGGCAGGCACGGAGTCGCCGTGCTGTCGGTGCGTAAAGGGCTGGAGTTCGAGGGATCCATCGAGAGCGATTGCGCCTCGCTCGCGCCGCAGGTTGTCGCGCTGCTCGATGCCGGCATCGAGGTGCACTGCCTCCGTGACGCAACACGCGGCGGTCTCGCGACCGCACTCAACGAGCTGGCGCTGGACGCGGGTGTCAGCATCGAAGTGGTGGAGCGATCCATTCCGGTATCGGACGCGGTCGCGGGGGCCTGCGAGCTGCTCGGGCTCGATCCCCTCTACGTCGCGTGCGAAGGGCGGATGGTCGCGTTCGTTCCTGAGCCACACCTGGACCGTGCTCTCGTGGCTCTCCGCTCGTGTCCGCTGGGGTACCAGGCCGTCCGTATCGGGCACGTCGGGGCGAGCCCGAGCGGGCGCGTGACGCTCGAGACGAGGATGGGCTCGCGCCGCCTTCTCGACCTGCTCTCCGGCGAGCAGCTCCCTCGGATCTGCTAGGTGAGCAGGGCCTCCGCGGCGGGCACGCCGCACTGCCCGCCGAGAAGATCGAATTCAGCGTTCCGCGCCGGAACGGACGGGGCCACGACGTCGATAGGGGATCCTATACAGCCGCTCCCTGGCTCGCAGCTCGCAGCCCGATCTGCGCGGCGAGCGCGTCATACTCCTTACCCCGCGCTGGAATGCCAGCGAGAGGTGGCTCGCATGGGCGCGTATCCAGGGATCTCCCCCGTCCTCGACGACATAGCGTCCTCGAGGCTCGAGAAACGCACGCGCTTCGAGAGCAAAATCGTCCGCCATACGACCGATGTCGGTGGTCGCGGTCTCCCCTCTGATGGCCGAGGCAAGACCCGTTCCGAGCGCGCGTGCTTCGGCGAGGCCGGCGTTGAGCGAGAAGCCGACTGCCGAAAGTGCGGTGTGTGCGGCGCTGCCCGCCAGCCAGACCTTGCCGCGGCCACGGTGCGTCGAGACCTGGCTCGCGTACGGCATGACGGCAGCCCAGTCGATGTCGCCGATGGGTGCTTGAAACCACGGCGCGCGCGCCCGCAGGAGATCGCGCAAGCCCTCAGGCGTGAGTCTGTCCTCCGGATACGTTCCACCATCGACGATGGAAACTCCACTGCAGCATGCCGTGCGGAAGCGGGAACACCGAGCAGATGCCGTGCTCGCCCACGATTACCCGCGCTTCGTCACCCGGCGTCCACGAAGACGAGAGCTCGAAGACGACTCGAACCCCCGTCGTCCCGGCGCGTTCGTACCTGCCGCCCAGGAAGAGCCGCACGATCGAGTCCTCGCCGTCCGCCCCGATTACCCCGTGCGTCTCGTAAGAGAGCGATCGCGCTACCATTTCCTCGACACCCGCGATCGCGTAACCGGTGGACTCGCGATCCAGCTCGTCGACCCGCGCGATCAATGCCTCGCCCTTTTGCTCGAGCGAAGCCAGCCGCTGATGCGAGCTGACGAAGACGTCCCGCGAGGCCAGCACGTCGACCAGATGGTCGATGAGCGCCCGCTGAGGGAGCACCAGTGCGAAGGGATACGGTTCTTCGAGCTGGGAGAGCTCCAGCAGCGCGTGACGCGTCCCCTGTTCGTCCCAGAAGCCGACACGCTCGATACGCGCGCCGACCCCGAGCAACCCGTACACCGTACCGAGTTCGTGCAGCAAGGCCAGCGACTGCGGGTGCAAGAGCACTGCACCGGCACGCTGTTCTACCTGCCATCTCCGATCCACGATTGTGAGCCGAAGACCAGCCCGTGCGAGAGAGGCCGCTGCGCAAAGGCCCACGGGGCCCGCGCCCACGACGAGTGCATCCGTTTGGTGTCTGTGGAACATCTCGAAACCCTCTAACTTGCCCCGAAATCTCTAGCAGGGCGCAGGCTACATCGTCCGTGCCATCTGTCGTCACGTTCATCGGCGAGGCACTCACTCGGCCGGAACGAGGTGTCCGTGGGAGCTCGGCTCGAGACCCAATTCACGGAGCTCCTGGGCGCGGGCACGCCGGACAACGCCGTTGACGTGCCCTGGAAGTCGTTCGTCACGAGACTCCGGTGGCGAGCGGTGGAGCCACGCTCCCGGGCGACCGTTCAAGCGTTCCAGGAGGATCTCCAGATCGCTCGTTCCCCGCAGGCTGTCGATCACACGCTCCGGGGTTCCCCAGTCCGACCATCCACACCGCGACAGCCGAACGACCCGAAGCTTTCGAGCGTTTTGCAGAACGTCGCGCGAAAAATCGGCGGGCGCCATTCGCGCGTAGAGGTCCCGCAGGACGTCATTTGCGAACGATGTCCCGCGAAGGCAATTGAGGTTCGCGGTCTGCGAGGGGAGGTGCTCACCTGCAAGATCCCACAAGACGCGGGCCTGGGCGACGATGACGAACGTGTTCCAGAGCGCGCCGGAGTCGAAGAGTGCCTCTGCTACTCGAGCGGCAGGCTTCTCTTCGAACCTGCAGACGCGGTGGGAGTCCGGGCACTCATCCGGAGAGCCCACGATCCATCCGTACTGCGTCTCCGGTCCGTCCGGAACGGCGCCCAGCAGCACGACCGATCCGCTCCTGGCGACCGCTTCCGCGCGTCGGACCGATTCAATGAACGGCGTGACGTCCTGGACATAATGGTCCGAGGGGGTCACGACGACGATTGCCTCCGGGTCGCGCGAAATGACCCGTGCGAGCGGGAGCAGCAGGCCGGGCCCCGTTCCGAGGTTCATCGGTTGGGCGATGACATCGATCCCCGGAAAGCCCGTCACCCTGGTGCGCGCGAGGCCCTCGCGCTCTGCCTGCGCGACGACCACGGTTCGTTCGGGCGGAGTGAGCTCAGCGGTTCTGAGGAGTGTCGTTTCGAGCAAGGAGCGCTGCCCCTGGAGAATGGCGAATTGCTTGGGCAGAGCTTCGCCGTGAAGGGCGCGCGTCAGTGACTGGAGGCGCGTTCCGTCTCCGGCCGCAAGAACGATTGTCCAGAGGTGCGCCACCGCTCGTCCGTTTCGTTGCATCAGACCGTTTCCCTTCTTCCCCGGAGGTCCGTCCCGCTTGCAGTACGCATGCCATGGCGCGTCGTGGGGGCCTGCTCCGCGATCCGAACGAGCCAGGCGCGGTGCCCGGTGCAGCGGATGGTGTTGTTGGCCCCAGGGCGGAAAGGGCCGCGACGTGTCGGCGGGGGGCGCGTGTCGTCCACGAGCCTCTACGGCGTCGCCTTGCAGCGCAGCCAAGCGTGCAGCGGAGGCCGTCCCGTAGCGATAGACCGGCGCGCAGCAACTGCACTCGGACGCAAGGCATTCATGAACGTCGCTGCAACGGCTCGTGCCGTTCACCGAGGGTTCGGCCCCGCGTGGGAGAGCCACTAGCGCCGCGCGGAGCTTACCGCGGGGGCGGGGGGGCCTCGCGGCGAAGCCGGCGCCCGAACTCCTCAGCGGGGCTTCGGACGGGGGGCACCAGTTCTCAGCGCGTGTCGCAGTGGCACGCGCTCTGCAGAGTGGCTGCCGCGCTCCGTTCCGGGCAGTGAGCGTGCCCAGCCGCGCCTGCTAGTCAAGGGCGGAGGACAACAGGACCACGATGAGAATCGTCAAAGCAAAACTCGTCACGATCGTCTTCCCCTTCGGCACAGGTGCGCGACTCACCAAAGACCCAAAGCAGCTCGGCGCGTCCGGCTACACGACGATGAGGGTGGACGGCTTCGGCAATCGAGGAGCGCGGAAATATGGCTTGACCGACGGCGCGAACGTCCGCCTGGAAGCGATAGTGACTCCGGAAGTCTGCGATCGCATCTTGAAGCATCTCGGAAGCCACTACGCGGATATCGCGTTCGTTGCTCATGCGCACGACGTCGAAGCGATCCCCGCCGAGCACTTCGAGCCGTCCGAGTAGCCATCACGAGCCCGCCGTCGCGGTCGAGTCGTTCGTGTCGCGGCCGCGCGGCCCGGAGAGCGAGCTCACGCGAACGCGTCGTCGGAACAGCGCGACGGAAACGCTCAAGATCACGGTGCCGAGGAGCGCCAGCGCGAGCAGTTGCGGTGCGACGTCGGCGAGCGTCGCACCTTTTAGCAAGCAGCCCCGCAGGATCTCGATGAAGTGGCGCATCGGGATGAGCAGCGTCAGCGGCTGGAGCCAACCCGGCATGCTCGCGATCGGCGACATGAATCCCGAGAGCAGCATCGTCGGCAGCATGAAGGCGAGCGCGCCGAGCATGGCCTGCTGCTGCGAACCGCTGAGCGTCGCGATCAGGATTCCGATGCCCAGCGTCGAGAACAGGTAGAGGAAGCGCGCCGAGCCCGACGACGCCGAGCGACCCGCGAATGGGCACGTCGAACAGCACCGAGCCGAGCAGGAGGATCGCCAGCACGTCGATCAGGCCGAACAGGATGAACGGCAGGCACTTGCCGGTCAGCAGCGTCGCGGGATGGATCGGCGTCACCATGATCTGCTCGAGCGTGCCGGTCTCGCGCTCGCGCGCGAGTCCCATCGCGGTGACGATCGCGCTCACGTTGAGCAGCAGCGATGCGAGGATGCCCGGCACCATGTAGACGGGCGTCTTGAGCCGCTGGTTGTAGAGAATGCGCGGCGTCGACCGGCGCGACCGCCGCGCAAGGGCATGGCCTCGGCGACGCCGAGAAACTCGGTCGCGTCGGCCGCGGCGACCTGGGCGCGCACGCGAATCGGTGCCGTCGACGAGGACTTGCACCTCGGGTGCCTCGTCGCGGGCGAGCCGGCGTTGCGTAGCCTCGGGGCACGATGATCGCCGCCGCGGCGTCGCCGGACTCGAGCTCGACCTGCGCGGCGTCCGGGTCGAGCACCGCGGCTTGCTCGCGAAAAGTGCCTTCCGCGAAGAGCGCATGGACGAGCGCGCGGCTGACTCGCGTGCGGTCCTGGTCGCACACCACGGTCGGGATGTGGTCGACGTCGAGGTTCACCGCATAGCCGAACCCGACGAGCTGGATGGCCGGCGCGGCGATCAGACGTGAAGACCATGCGGCGGTCGCGCAGCGTCTGGATCAGCTCCTTCTGCGCAACGTTGCAGAGCGACCTCAGCCAGGCGGTCACGCGCTCATGCGAGCCTCCGCCGAAACCTGTCGCACCGCGAGCACGAGGACCGCGCGCGCGAAGGCGGCGAGCGCGAGCAGCTGCGGCGCGAGCACCGCGATGCCGTTCCCCTTGAGGAATACGCCGCGGAGCGCGACGATGTAGTAGCGACCGGGAACGACGGTCGAGAGCGCCCGGAGCGGCCACGGCATGTTCGCGATCGGGAACATGAACCCGCCGAGCAGCGTCGTCGGCAGCATCGAGATCATGATCGAGAACTGCGACGACAGGAGCTGGCTCTTCGTGGCGACGCTGACGAGCAGGCCGAGTGCCGAGCATCGCGAGCTGGAACAAGCAGCGAGCAAAAGAACAGCAAGGCGAGCGAGCCGCGGATGGGCACGTCGAACATCCACGACCCGAGCGTGACGACGAGCAGCGTCTGCACCATCCCGAGCACCGCGTACGGCAACAGCTTGCCGACGATGATCTCGGCGCGCCGCACCGGCGTCGCGAACAGCTGCTCCATGCTTCCGCGCTCCCACTCGCGCGCGACGGTCAGCGCCGTGAGCAGCGCCGACACCATCGACAGGATCAGCGCGATCACGCCGGGCACGATGCCGTAGGCCGACCGCATCGCCGGGTTGAAGCGGGTGCGGATCGCGGCCGAGTGGCGCGGCGCGGCGCCGCGGACCGGCGAGCGACTGGAGCGATGCCGAGCGCGTCGCCGAGCGCGATCGTCGCCGTCGAGCTGTCGCGCCCGTCGACCAGGAGCTGCGCGCCGGTCGGCTCGCCGCGCAGCAGGTCGCGCTGGTAGTCGCGCGGGATCACGAGCGCCGCCTGACGCGCGGCCGCGGCGGAACAGCGGCTCGGCCTGCGTCCGCGTCCTCGAGCCGAGCCGCGCACGACGAACTGGCCCCCGGCGACCAGCGCCTCGGCGAGTCGCCGGGACGCGCGCGTGTGGTCCTGGTCGACGACGGCGATCCGCGATGTGATCGACGTCGGTCGAGATCCCGTAGCCGAACAGGAGGAGCATCACGACCGGCAGGCCGAGCGCGAGGTAGAGCACGCGGACGTCGCGGATGATGTGCAGGACTTCCTTGTGCGCGATGGCGGCGCGTGCGGCGCACGGCCGCGGTTCACGCAGCGCCTCCGACGACGGCGCAGGAACACGTCCTCGAGCGTGACGTCCGCGTCGGTCGACGCCTGCTCGCGGGGACGCCGCGCGCGCGAGGCGTCGCGGCAACGCGCGCGCGTCCGGGCCGTCCTCGCGCGACGCGCACGTGGAGCGCGGCGCCGAACGGCTCGACGCCGAGACGCCGGGCAGCGACGCGCAGCGTCCTCGGCGGCGCACGCCGCGCACCTCGAGCATGCGGCCGGGCACGAACGTCCGCTTGAGCGCGCCGGCGTGTCGAGCGCCGCGAGGCGGCCGGCGACCATCAGGCCGACGCGATCGCAGTACTCGGCCTCGTCCATGTAGTGCGTGGTGACGAAGATGGTCGTGCCGCTCGCGGCGAGCCGGCGGATGAGCCGCCAGAACGTGCGCCGCGCGTCCGGGTCGACGCCCGCGGTGGGCTCGTCGAGGAAGACGATCCGCGGCTCGATGCAGGATCGCGCACGCGAGCGCGAGGCGCTGGCGCAGGCCGCCCGGCAGCGAGCCCGTGATCTCGTCGCGCGAGCGCGCCGAGCTCGAGCGCGCGGACGACCTCGTCGCGGCGCGCGCGAGCCGCGCGCCGAGGAGGCCGTAGGCGCCGCCGAAGAACGCGAGGTTCTCGCGCACCGATGAGATCGAGGTAGAGCGAGAAGCGCTGCGACATGTAGCCGATCGCGCGGCGCACCGCGCGCGGATGGCGGATGACGTCGATGCCCGGCGACGCTCGCGCCTCGCCCGCCGGAGGCGGCGAGCAGGCCGCAGAGGATGCGGATCGTCGTCGACTTGCCGGCGCCGTTCGCGCCGAGGTAGCCGAAGATCTCGCCGGCGCGCGACCTCGAAGGACACGTCGCGCACCGCAACGAACGTCGCCGAACGCGCGGCCGAGCCCGCGCACGGAGATGGCCGGAGCGTCGCGCTCACGGCGCGCTCCGCGGCCTGGCGTCGCGCACGCGCGACGAGGAACAGATCCTCGAACGTCGCGGCCGCGGGCGAGGCCGTGCGCGCCGAGCGCCGCGAGCTCGGCGAGCACTCGCGTCCTCGCTGCCGCGGCGCACGACGACGCTGAAGATGCTCGCCGGCCGCGGTGAACGCGAGCACGTCGTCGTCGTGCGCGATGGCCGCCTCGAGCGCGGTCGCGATCGCCGTGGAGCGCGAAGACGGGGTGCGGGAACGCGGCGAGCAAGTCGTCGCGGCGCGCCTTCTTCGAGCAAGCGGCCCTGGTGCAGCAGGCCCGACGCGGTGGCAGCGCGCAGCCTCGTCCATGTACGGCGTCGCGATGACGATGGCCATGCCCTCGGCGAGGAACTCGCGGAGCAGGTCCCAGAACTCGCGCCGGCTCACCGGATCGACGCCGTTCGTCGGCTCGTCGAGCAAGAAGCACCTTCGGCTCGTGCAGCAGCGCGCACGCGAGGGCGAGCTTCTTGTACATGCCGCCCGAGAGCGCCTCGGCGCGGCGGGTCGCGAAGGCGGCGAGCCGCGTGATCGCGAGCAGGCGCTCGCGCGCGTGCGGAACGCCTCGCGGGCAGGCCGAACATCTCGCGAAAGAACGCGAGGTTCTCGGCGACGGTGAGGTCGCCGTAGAGGCTGTACTGCTGCGGCATGTAGCCGAGCGCCTCGCGCACGGCGGCGCTCGGCTCGAACGGGTCCGGCCCGACGAGCCGCACCTGACCGGCGTCCGGATCGAGCAGCCCCGCGAGGATCCGCAGCGCGGTCGTCTTGCCGGCGCCGTCGGGGCCGACCAGCCCGAAGATCTCGCCGGCGGCGACGCGCGAGCGAGAGCGTCCGACGAGCGCGCGGCGCGCCGAAGCTCTTGCGCAGCGCGATCGCCTCGATGCGCGCGGCGGTCATCGGCTCCCTCGATCGCGACTTCGACCGGCATCCCGGAGCGCAGCCGCATGTCCGGGTTCGGGATCCGGACCTCGACGGCGTAGACGAGCCGCTCGCGGTCCTCGCGCGTCTGGACGTTGCGCGGCGTGAACTCGGCGCGCGGCGAGACGTAGTAGATGGTCCCCTCGAACGACGTGCCCGGGATACGCGTCGGCGACAACGCGCACTTTGCGCCCGGGCGCCGCGGCGGCGAGCTCGGTCGTTCGGGAGATAGAAGCGCGTGCGCGCCTCGGTAAGGTCGGTGATCGTGAGGACGATGGTGCCGGGCTGGACGGCCTCGCCGGGCTCGTGGACGCGCGTCGCGACCATGCCCGCCGCGCGGCGCGAGCAGCGTGCATTCGCGGACCGCGAGCTCGGCGCGCGACACCGCCGCCGCAGCGACGTCCACGTTGTGCTCGGCGACGATCGTCTGCGCTTTCGCGGCAGTACCGGAGGTCCTCGCTGCTCCGGCCTGGTCGCGTGTCGCGGCCTCGGCTGCGTGCTGCGCCGCGATCTGGCTGACCAGCGTATCGTGTGTGCGCGGGCGGCGTCGAGCGCGGCGGGGGCCAACGCCCCGGTGCCTACCAGCCGCTCGGTGCGACCGAGCTCGATCTTCGCAAGCCGCTCCTGCGACTCGAGGACGGCAAGCTGCGACGTAGCCGCGGCGACGTCGCTCACTGCGGCGAGGGCAGAGCGCCCGACCGAAGTGGCGGTAGCGCGCGAAGCATCGACCGTCGCGCCCGCGGCGGCTAGCTCCGCGCGCGTCTGCGCGAGGGCGGCGTCCTGGTCAGTGCAGTCGAGCTCGACGACCGCTTGATCCCGCTTCACGACATCGCCCTCGCGCACGTCGACCTTGACGATGCGAGTGGCGAGCCGGCTCGTCACATCGACGTCGACGCCTTCAATCACACCACTCCCGCCGGGCGCGCTGTTCCCTGCGGAGCGCAATTGAATCACGCGGACCGCGAGTGCGACGATCAAGCCAGCCGCGAGCACCGCCAGGGAGATGAGGGCGCGCCTCACCGGCTACCTCCGTCACGGTACCGAGACAGGCCAGCGTTCCGTACGTGACGCGGCAAACGTCAGCTCGCATCTCGTGGGTTCGTCGCGCTGGGGAGAGGGGCTGCGGCGGTTCCTTTGAGGCGTGCGACCAGCGACCGGAACTGGTCGGTCCCCCGGAGGCTGTTCAACACGCGCTCGGGCGTTCCCCAATCCGACCACCCACACGGCAGCAATGAGACAACCCGCAGTCCCCGAGCTCGTTCCAGTACGTCGCGCGAGAAGTCCGCGGCAGGCATACTCTCATACAAGCGCGTGAGGGTCGCCTCTTCGGAGTTTTCACCGACGACCCGGCGGTACGACTCGAAGAGTTGCGTCTGTACGGGAAGATGCTTTCGAGCCAGGGACCAGAAGACCTCTGCCGCTCCCGCCATGATGAAGGTGTTCCAAAGCGCGTGCTGGCGAAGCAGGATGTCGGCGACCTCTGGCGACGGTTTCTCGCAAAAGCGTGAAATGACGTCGGCGCCGGTCTTCTTAGCGGTGATGATCCAACCGTATTGTGTCTCCGCTCTGTCCGGTACGGCGCCGACCAACGCGATGGAGCCCCGACGACGGGCAGTCGCTTCCGCCCGCAGCACGGAGTCTACCAACGGCTCTACGTCCCGCACGTAGTGGTCCGAAGGGACGACCACGACGCTTGCGCCTGGGTCCCGCGCCATGACTCGCGATAGCGGAAGCAGAATACCCGGACCCGTTCCGAGATTGCGCGGTTGGGCCACGATGTCGACCGGCCCCTCGTCTACGAGCTGCTTGCGAGCGAGGTATTCTCGGTTCGCCGCGACGACGACGATCGTCCGTTCGGGAGGACACCATCGCCGGGTGCGGTCCAACGTCGTCTGCAGCAGCGAGCGGCGGGGCTGGATCGCGGCGAACTGCTTCGGCAGATCCTCGCCGTGCAAGGCCCGCGTAAGAGGGTGCAAGCGCCTACCATCACCGCCCGCAAGCACGATCGTCCACCGGGCATTTGCAGATGAGCTCACTTTGCTTTCCCTGAGGCTGCTCATGCTCCGTTCACCTCGCGGTCAATTGCAAAGCCCGGTCCATTGTGACTTCGATACCGGTGCAGCCTCGGGAAGCACTTCCGGACCGAGATAGCTCCGTCGCCACCGCGTCGCGGATGCTCCTCTGATTTCCCTCAGCTATCCCCTCATGTCTTCGTGAGCGCTCGCAAAACCACTCGAATCACGCTGAATCGTGACGTTCGAGCGCCTCGCGAGCGCCTCGTCGGTAAGAATGCTGATCCGGTGGAAATTCAGCTGGATCGAGTGCTCGGCTCGAAATATGAGGGGATCCCTGAGCTGATTTCCGTCGTCACGCCCGCTGCGAGCGACAAGTGGCTGGGGCTCACGGTACGCTACGTGGCCGCCTCGCGCACCGGAAGGTACACAAAAGCTCGCCTGTTCCATTTAGGGCCGCGAATGCCTTCGCGACGACCACCGGGCACATCTCGTTCGCCTCGGCTCGCGCGCGCCCTGGGCGAGCTTTCGGCAGAACCCGCGTGGAGGCGCAGAACCTGCGCGTCCCGCGCTGCTGAGCCCGGCTCCCAGCAGTGCGGTGGCCCGCGTTCCGCAGTGGCACGAGAGATGCTCAAAGACCTCCCAGCGAGGGTATCGACAATGAAGACCAAACAACTCAAGACGAGCAAGGCCCAAAGGGACTCGGCACGCCGGCACCGCCACGAGGCGGAGGCAGGTGCGGCCGCCGCGATCGCAGGTGCTGCCATGGGCTCGATGGCCGGCCCACCGGGCACGGTGGCCGGGGCAGTGATCGGCGGCGTGGTCGGGGTATTGGCATCCGGTGCCGCCGAGTCGAACGCGATCGAGCTCGCCGCAAAGAACCGGCGCCTGGATCGAGAGCTCGGCATCAGCGAAGGCGATATCGGCGCGCCGAATCTGAAACACCCCCCAGCAAAGATTGGCGCGTACTCGGCGGCATCGAGCGGCGGGGGCTCCTCATCGGACTCGGAGCCCGCAGAAGGACCTATGCAGTCCCCCGAGTGATCCATCTGTGGAAGGGCAAGCCAATCTGGTGGTTCCACGCGAGCTGGTCCGACGGCGTCAGCTCCTCACACATCCGGCCGGCCGCCCGCGCGTCTGGGAGCGCGTGCTCATCGTCGATCGCTCTCTGGCGTCGGCGCTCGAGTTCAGGCGAGCCTTGATCCAGGCAGTCATCGCAACGACAGCCGCGCAGACGTGTCCCGCTCGACGAGCGGTTCCACCGAGCAGTTCTCTCCTATGACCTCGTGGGCGGCAACGGTGTCGTGTTGGCAGCGGAGCTCCTGCTCGCCGGTCGCGTGGGCCAGGTCGAATTCGTCATTCCTGACGCCGTCGAGGCAGGCGTTCCGGGTGCCGCGTCGCCTGGGGGGCGGTCGGCTGGTGGCCCTGGTACCGCGAATGCTTTAGAACACACCGAGAGTGAGCAAAGCTAAAACCTTCTAGATTGGAGAAACCCCTATGTCAGCAGCCAGAGCGCCCTACCTAGTAGTTGTCGGCATCGATTACTCACCAGCATCCGAGCTCGCTCTCGAACGCGCGTTCGAACTCGCCGAGCGCCAGCCGAACGCACAGATGCACGTCATTCTGGTTGGAGCGGGTAGCGAAGATGAGGTCCAGGTCGGCGAGGGCGATACTGGCGAAAAACTGTCCGCCGATCTGACCGCGAAGAAACTCCGGCAGTACGTCGAGGAGGAACTGAAGAGACTGCAGTCCAAGCCCTCTGAAAACATCGAGCACGTCGTGACGCACCTCGGGATTGGAGATCCAGCCACGCAAATCACGGAGCTCGCGGCGGAGCTTCAAGCGGACCTCCTGGTCGTCGGAACCCACGGGCGCGGGGGCCTTCGAAAACTGGTGCTCGGTTCGGTCGCGGACAAGGTCGTCCGTATGGCTCACGCTCCCGTCTTGATCGTCCGCCCGAAGGACTACTCTGACGAGCCGTCCGTTCCCAAGATCGAGGCGTCTTGTTCGCGTTGCGCCGAGGTGCGAGCGCGAACCGCGGGAAAAGAGCTGTGGTGCGAGCAGCACTCCGAGGTTCACGGCAGGCGACACTCGTACCATTTCGCCCGAACCCGCGGTGCGCACAATTCCGGCTTTCTCATTGGACAATTCAAGCCGTGAGCCGGGGGTCTACCCATCGCCAGAACCTCTTGCTCGCCCGCCCATCAAGTCCGGTTGCCGGCCGGGGCGGGGGAGAGGCGCATGACCGCAGCCTCGAGGGGCGCCCGTGGCGCCCCCTTGCAGCCTTGCCCGGGCGAGCACCGGAGCGGTGCGTGGTCGCTCAAGATGCCGGGGATGGGGTTTACCTGGGTTTACCTGGGGTTTACCTCGTAGCGCTCCTGCCTTCTTCGCCGCGGCGCCAACACAGACTCAGAATGAAACACGCGCTCGCGACGAGCACCACGAGCGGACCGGGCGAACGATGAAGGACGCTTGCTACGCAGGTGCCGGTCGTCGTTGCGACGACCGAGACCACCACCGCGATGACGAACATTCCGTCGAGGCTGAGTGCCAGACGCTTCGCGGTGGCCGCAGGGATGATCGCGAGCGAGCCGATGAGTAGCACGCCGAGGTACCGGAGCCCGAGGGCGATCGTCAGCGCGAAGACGAGCAGAAACGCGAGATTCAAGCGCGACACGTCGATGCCGCAGGTCGGAGCGATCTCCGGCGACACGAGCGTCAATACGAGCCGATGCTTGGCGCGCATCACGAAGCTCACGACGCCGACGACCACGGCGAGTCCGATCGCAGTCTCGACGCTCGTGAGCTGGCCAGTGCCCCCGAAGAGAGCCTCGATCAGCTCGTCTCCGGTCGTGAGAAGGCTGCCGACCGCGAGCGCGGTGGAGAACACGACGCCGATGACCGTTTCGGTCGCGAGGCGCGTCTTGCGCTCGACCCCCCAGACGAGCAACGCCCCGAGGAGGAGGGCGGTGAGGCCACCGATCACCGGTTGGATCCGTAGGAGCAGCGCGACCCCGATGCCTGGCAGGGCGATATGCGAGAGAGCGTCGGCCGCAAGGGTCATCCGGCGCATGACCGCGAAGCAACCGAGGAGACCCGCTGCGACGCCCGTGCCGATCGCGAGAGCCAGGGCGCCAAGCTCAGGGGCGGTCATGAAGGTGGTACCCGATGGGCGTGCCGTAGAGTTCTTCGAGCATCGCCGGCGTGAGGATTGTCCTGGGGGCCCCGAAACAGGCGGTTCCACGCCCGAGGCAGAGGACCCTGAAGGCGTACCGGTAGACGACGCTCAAGTCGTGCGAGATCGAGATGACCGTGAGCCCCTGCTCGTGCTGCAGCCTCTCGATTGTCGCGTTCATCGTCTCCGTTCCCGGTTCATCCACACCCGCTGTCGGTTCGTCCAATAGGAGCACCGTGGGCTCGCCGACGAGTGCCACGGCGACGAGCAGGCGTTGGAATTGTCCACCGGAGAGCGTCCCGATGGGCATTGCTGCACGTGGGTGCCGAGGCGTACGAGATCGAGCGCACGTGACGCGTCACGCTCGTCGCCCGAGTCACCGCCACTTTCGCGCGAAGGAAGTCGTCGCCCGTCACCGGCAGATCGCGCTCGATGTCGAGTTTCTGCGGCACGTAGCCGACGCGCGTTCCCGGCGCCCAGCGAATGCTCCCTTCGTGCTGGATCGCGCCGATGAGCGCCCGGAAGAGCACCGTCTTGCCCGAGCCGTTGGGGCCGATGATCGCGAGGAAGCTTCCGCGCGGGACGTCGAACGAGAGCGCGTCGAGTACTTTCGTTCGGCCGAAGCGCACCGACAGACGGTCGACGTGCAGAGCGTTCGGAACGGTCGCACTCTCCATGCGGCCCGACTTATACGCGATCGCGGCGGTCCGTCGCGAGCAACAGGTAGCTGTAAGCGCCGATCGTTTCCTGCTGTTCGACGCTCCAGCCCGCGTCATGCAAGGCCTCAGCGGTTGTGGCCACGGGCACCCGGTGCGAAAGCGGTGGCCCCGGCGGCTGCTCTACGTCCGTTCTCCAGTCGACGATTGCAAGGCGACCTCCGGGGCGGAGGATTCGCCTCGCCTCGACGAGCGTGGCCGCCGGCTCGTCGAGCTCGTGCCACACGTTCGCTAGCAGCTCCAGGTCCACACTGGCGTCGAGCAGCATCGTATGGTTCGCCGCGGCGTTTACCAAGGTGATTGGCAGGTCCGCAACTCTGGCTCTGAGGATCTCGAGCATTTCGGGCTGCAGATCGATCGCAAAAACGCGGCCACCAGGCAGGACGGCAGCGGCCATCCGCAGCGCGAAATATCCTGTCCCGGCACCCACGTCAGCGACTGTCATCCCAGGGCGAAGCGCGAGGCGTTCGACCACGCCGGCCGCGGGCAACCATCGCTGGCGTTCGGGACCATCGAGCCGGTCTGCATGCTCGTGTCGAAATATGCGTTCGTGGGGCATTACTCGAGCAGGCTGCGCAGCATCCACGCGGTCTTCTCGTGCACCTGCATGCGCTGCGTGAGCAGATCGCACGTCGGCTGGTCGCTGGCGCCCTCCGCCGCCTTGAACACCTCGCGTGCCGTGCGCGCCACCGTCTCGTGGCCGTCGACGAGCCGGCGGATCATGTCCTCGGCCTTCGGCACGCCGTCTTCTTCCTTGATCGCGGACAGCTCGACGAACTGCTTGTACGTGCCGGGCGCCGTGAACCCGAGCGCGCGGATGCGCTCGGCGACGAGATCGACCGCGAGGGCGAGCTCGTTGTACTGCGTCTCGAACATGAGATGCAGGGTCTGGAACATCGGCCCCGTGACGTTCCAGTGGAAGTTGTGCGTCTTGAGGTAGAGCGTGTAGGTGTCCGCTAGGACACGAGACAACCCTCCCGCGAGCTCTTCTCGCTTGTTAGCGTCGATGCCGATGTCGATCTTCATCTTGTGATCCATGGGTTCACCTCAGTGTTGACAGAGGACAGCTCGCCGCCGGTCCTGGTGGTCGTCTTCTCACTCCTCGTTCGTGATGTTCATGGGCGCCCTTCGACATGAACCACGACATCGATGCCGTGCCGCACACTCTGCGTGACCATGCAGAAGTCCTCGAACGTGCCGATGCAGGCTGCGAGCGCGGGATCGTCGGGGGCGACGTCCATGTGAAGCGTGACGTGCACCTCGCCGATACGAAGACGCCGGGCCTCGTTGCGGACGATCTCCATCGCGACGTCGGCGCTCACACCGCTTGCCGCTTGGTTCGCCTTCTTCACACAAAAGACAAGGCTCGCGGAGAGACGGTTCCCGATTGCCGCAGCAAGCAGACGCGCCGCGTTGGGAGCCGTGTCGCGACCGAGGGGTGGAGGCTCGTCCAGCAGGAGAGGAGCGAACTGCTCCTTGTCGAACTTCACTCGGAACTCGAACCCATCGACCTGTTCCAGGTGCACAGAGAACCGGCTCGCGAAGGTGTTCACGGATTGAACCGACATGCGCGTATTCCTAGTCTAAGTCTAGCACTACTGCCACAAACTTTTCCATCGGCCCACATTCGTGAGATCCACGGGGCATGGCCCAAAAGACCTCGGAAATCGGGACGGCGTACCGCCTCGAGCAGTTCTTCGACGGCATCGGCAAGCACCTGAAGGATTGGCGCAAGAAGGAGTCGTTCGCGATGTACGCGCTCGGGATCCTCGGCGACGGTGAGCGCAAGAGCGCCGAGCCCATCGCCGCGCGCGCCTGCGGCGACGAGAGCCGCACGGCCGCCGTGCACCAGAAGCTCCTCTACTTCCTGGCGTGCAGCCGCTGGGACGATCGCGCGGTCCGAGTGGACGCCGCTCACTACGCGATCGACGCCGTGCAGGAGCGTGGGCCGATCACGACATGGATCATCGACGACACCGGATTTCTCAAGCAGGGCGAGCACTCCGTCGGCGTGCAGCGGCAATACACCGGTTCCGCAGGCAAGATCACCAACTGCCAGATTGGCGTGAGCCTCGCGGTGGCGAGCACACCGAGCAGATTGCCCGTCGACTTCGAGCTGTACCTTCCGGAGTCGTGGACGGAGGACCATGCGCGACGACGCGAAGCTCGCATCCCCGATGACGTTCCGTTCAAGACCAAGATCGAGCTCGCGCTCGACATGATCCGGCGCGCGAAGGAGCAGGGCATCCCCGGCGACATCATGCTGGCCGACAGCGCGTACGGCGACAGCACTCACTTTCGGAACAGCGTTCGCGAGCTCGGCTTCGACTTCGCCGTGGGCGTGCACCACACGCTCGGCGTCCTCCGCCTCGATCGCAATGACCGCGTCAACACGCAAGCCGCAGTCGGTTGGCGAGGTCGTCGCGGCGCTGCCGAAAAAGGCCTTCCGCAAGGTCACGTGGCGCGACGGCACCAAAGGCAAGCTCAGTGGTCGATTCTGCTTCGTGCGCGTGCACACCACGCACGATGACGGCATCGCTCTCTCGCTGCGCGAGCCGCTCTGGCTCGTCGCCGAGTGGCCCGAAGGCGACGAGAAATCCAGCAAGCACGTGCTCACCACGCTCCCGCGACGCATGAGCAAGAAGGAGATCGTCCGGCTCCTCAAGGAACGCTGGCGCACCGAGAGGATGTACGAGGACCTCAAGGGCGAGCTCGGGCTCGACCACTTCGAGGGTCGCTCGTTCCCCGGCTGGCACCACCATGTCTCCGTCGTCCTCTGCCTGTTACGCCTTCGTGGTCGCTGAACGCGCCCGCGGCTTTCCCCCCTCGGCCTCCGGGGCGCGTCGCCACCGTGCGCTCTCGGTCGCGGCCTGAACGCCACTTCGCCGACTCGTTCATCACCGTCCGCCTCGCGATCGCCCTCTACCTCGCCCGCTGGCTCCCGCGCTGCCCGCTCTGCCATCACCCCCATGCACCGTCACGCTGCTCGATCGAACGCTTCACACGACTCTGCTGAAAGAGTCCGTGGCAGTAGTGCTAGTCTGAGGGGGCAAAGTTCGACGAATCCTGCCACGAGCCGAATCAGGCTGACGAGACCGAATCACGCGCGTACCGACGAAGATGATCGAGGATCCGGACCCCGGCGCGCTTTGCACGCCGCGACCGACGGTTCCTTCACTACGACTCATGGCTGCTGCCTCAGCGCAGCCTCCAGGCAACGTCCGCGCCACGGCGGGCGCTCGTATCCTCGAGGCGAGGGTGGACCGTTTTCGGTCTCTCGCCGAAAGAGACGACGGCGCAATGCTTGCGCACCAGCGCGCGGATTGCGCCGTCCAAGGGCGAGAGCGATGGGGTGAGCTTCGAAATCGCTGGCTCTGCTCTCGACCCGGCTGCGGCCGACCGAAGGGAGCATCCGTCGCCACCCCGTCGCCGTCGGTCTCGCGCCATCGCCTTTTGGAGCACGTACAGAGCTTCTCTCCCTGTTCGGCTGAGAGGAGCACCCGCCGCAAGACCGGCCGCTCCGTCAAGAACCACTTCTTCACCGAGCGCGTGAACTGACCCGAAGTACGGCACGCCAGATGCACACATCGGAACCAAATTCCGGCAAGAGGTGCAGAGATGTTGAGGACAAATTCATTTGCGACAATGCTGTTCTTCCTAATCCTCGCGGCCGGAGCGGCGGTCGCGTACGCGCTCAACGGCCCGGAGCTTCTCGCGAACGCTGCGGTTCTCGCCGTGGCGTTGGCGTTGGCGCTGACCGTGTCGGTTTCGGTGAAGATTGCCGCGCCTTGGGATAAGGCCGTCGTGCTGCGCTTGGGGCAATTTCGGGCGCTCCGCGGACCCGGTCTGTTCTTCATCATCCCGGTGGTCGACACCATCCCATACTGGATCGACACTCGCGTGATCACGTCCTCATTCAAGGCGGAGAAGACCCTGACGAAGGACACTGTTCCCGTCGATGTCGACGCCGTGCTCTTCTGGAAGGTCATCGATCCGGAGAAGGCGGCTCTCGCAGTGGCCGATTACACGACCGCGATCAACTGGGCGTCGCAGACGGCGCTTCGCGACGTCATCGGCAAGACGGTTTTATCGGACATGCTCGAGGGCAGAGGCAAGATCAGCGGTGAATTGCAGCAAATCATCGACCAGCGCACGGAGCCCTGGGGCGTCAACGTCATCAACGTGGAGGTCAGGGACGTATTGATCCCGCCGGCTCTCGAGGATGCGATGTCGATGCAGGCGCAGGCAGAGCGCGAGCGCCAGGCTCGGGTGATCCTCGGGGACTCGGAACGTCAGGTCGCCGAGAAGTTCGGCGAGGCGGCGAAGACCTACCACGACGATCCGATCGCTCTGCACCTCCGCGCAATGAACATGCTCTACGAGGGACTCAAGCAGAACGCAACGATCGTCCTCGTGCCGAGCTCTGCCCTGGACACGATGCAACTCGGCAATCTCGCTGGAATAACGGCACTATCGATGGGCTTGGGAAAGAACGGCGCGAGCAAGGAGCCCGAACCCGCGGTTCAGCATCACGCCTGACCTGTTGTATTCCGCGAAACTGACCGACGGTCGGGGTGAACGTCCTGCCGCGGGCGCTCGCTCGATGCTGGCGACACGGACGTATTCTGCTTGCCATTGTGTGTTTGAACAGAAATGGAGCGAGGCGATGATGAACGGCTACTGAGAACATTGGTATTCTGGAAGGGGTTGGTTCTTGATGGTTCGGGATCTGCTGCTGCTTCTCTCGAAGACATGGGGAATTGGCGCGATTCACGAGCGAGTTCATCGAAAATTTGGCGATGGGTCGCCCGGGGAAGGGCGTGGTGCGGCATTCGCAACGAGAGATATGCGAATGGCGAAGTGAGTAGCGACGAGTTTCTTCGATGCGAAGTGGTAATTCAGCCCGCCAAGAACCGAGGCACCACCTGATACGAAGCAAATGTTGTATATACGGAGGTTCCCGATGGCTTGGACGCGACCGCTCAAGAACGTGACGCTCGACGACGTGCCGATCGTCGGCGGCAAGAATGCATCGCTCGGCGAGATGCTTCGCGAGCTCACGCCGCTCGGTGTGAAGGTGCCCGACGGGTTCGCCGTCACCGCAGATGCCTACCGGCACTTCTTGCGCGGCGCCGGTCTCGAGGCTGCGATCGACGAAGAGCTGCGCGGTCTCGACAAGCGCAACGTCGACGATCTCGTCCGCCGCGCCGAACGCCTCCGCGATCGGATCGCGCACGCGCCGATGCCGGGCGATCTCGTCAACGGAGATCGAGGCGAGCTATCGCGCGACTCTCCCGCGCCTACGGCGAAGACGCGACCGACGTCGCCGTGCGCTCGTCCGCCACCGCCGAAGATCTTCCCGGGCGCGAGCTTCGCCGGGCAGCAAGAGACCTTCCTCAACGTGCGCGGCGCCGCGTCGGTCATCGACGCCGTTCGAAAGGCGTTCGCGAGCCTCTTCACGGCGCGCGCGATCAGCTATCGCGAGGACATGGGCTTCGCGCACACCAAGGTCGCGCTCTCCGTCGGAGTGCAGAAGATGGTGCGTTCCGATCGCGCCAGCGCCGGCGTGATCTTCACGCTCGATCCCGAGACCGGCCATCGCGGCATCGTGCTCGTGACGTCGAGCTTCGGGCTCGGCGAGAGCGTCGTCCAGGGGCGCGTCGCGCCCGATCAGTTCGTGGTTCACAAGGCGACGCTTGCGCGAAGGGTTCGCGCCCGCTCGTGTGGAAGAAGCTCGGCACGAAGGAGGTGCCGCATCGTCTACGACCCGGACGGCCACAAGCAGGTGCGGAACGAGCCCGTTCCCGTCGAGGAGCGCGCGCGGTGGTCGCTCTCCGGACAGCGATGTGCTCGCGCTCGCCGCGTGGGCGCTCCAGATCGAGGACCACTACACGAAGAAGCATGGCGCCGACACGCCGATGGACATCGAGTGGGCGAAGGACGGCGTGAGCGGCGAGCTCTTCATCGTCCAGGCACGACCCGAGACGGTGCACAGCCGGCGTGCGCATCCGACGGTCCGACTCTACGCGATGAAGGGGCGCGCCACGCCGATCCTCGAAGGGCTCGCGATCGGCGACGGAGTCGCGTCGGGCAAGGCGCGCGTCCTTCACGATCCCCGAGCGATCGGCGCAATGAAGCCCGGCGAGATCCTCGTCACCGAGATGACCGATCCCGACTGGGAGCCGATCATGAAGACGGCCGCCGGCATCATCACCGACCGCGGCGGTCGGACCTCGCACGCGGCGATCGTCGCCCGCGAGCTCGGCATTCCGGCATTCGTCGGAACGAAGCGACGCGACGAAGCGCCTCGGCGACGGCACGGCGATCACGCTCTCGTGCGCAGAGGGCGAGACCGGGCGCGTGTACGAAGGGACGATCCCTTTCGACGTCCAGGAGATCGATCCGCGCACGCTCGGGCGACCCCGCACGCAGATCATGCTCAATGCGGGGAATCCCGAGCACGCGCTCCACGTATCGCTTCTACCGAGCGACGGCGTCGGGCTCGCGCGGATGGAGTTCGTGTTCGCGAGCTGGGTCGGCGTGCACCCGCTCGCGCTCACGCGCTACCGACGCTGCCGCGAGCGTGCAGAGGCAGATCGATACGCTGACCGCCGGATACGCGGACAAGACGCGCTACTTCGTCGAGCGCCTCTCACAGGGCATCGGGACGATCGCCGCCGCGTTCCACCCGCGCCCCGTCATTCTCCGCTTCAGCGACTTCAAGACGAACGAGTACGCGAAGCTCACGGGCGGCGCGTCGTTCGAGCCGAGCGAGGAGAACCCGATGCTCGGCTGGCGTGGCGCGAGCCGCTACTACCACCCGAGCTACAAGGAGGGCTTTCTCCTCGAGTGCGCGGCGGTGAAGCGCGTGCGCGAGGAGTTCGGGCTCACGAACCTGAAGCTGATGATCCCGTTCTGCCGCACGCCCGAGGAAGGCAAGAAGGTGCTCGAGACGATGCGCGAAGCGGGGCTCGTTCGCGGCGAGACGCGGGCTCGAGGTGTACGTGATGGCCGAGATCCCCTCGAACATCATCCTTGCCGAGCGCTTCGCCGAGATCTTCGACGGCTTCTCGATTGGATCGAACGATCTGACGCAGCTCACGCTCGGCGTCGATCGTGACTCGACGACGGTGGCGCCGCTCTTCGACGAACGGAACGAAGCCGTGAAGTGGTCCTGCGCGCGGCTCATCGAAGCCGCGCACCAAGCGCATCGGAAGGTCGGCATCTGCGGCCAGGCGCCGAGCGACTACCCCGATTTCGCGGCGTTTCTCGTCGCGCGCGGGATCGACTCGATCAGCCTGAACGCCGACGCGCTCGTGCGCACCACGCTACGGGTGCTGGCGATGGAGAAGGAGCTCGCACAAACGCAGGCCGCGCTCGAAGCTCTCCCGACCGTCGCGCACGGCGCACAGTGAGTGCCGACGACGACGAACGAGCTGCACGCAAAATCTTCTCGGCACCGAGTGTAACGCTCGATGTCTGGAGAACACGATGGAACGAGAGAAATTGTATAAGCTGCTCCGCGACATGCTGCTGGCTCGGACCTTCGAGGAGCATGCCGCGGAAGAATACACGAAGGGCAATATCGCCGGCTTCCTACATCTCTATCCGGGAGAGGAAGCGGTCGCCGCGGGTGTCATCAATGCCGTCGGCCCATCCGACTACGTCGTCACCACGTATCGCGAGCACGCCCACGCTCTGATACGCGGCGTGCCGCCCGGAAAGGTGATGGCCGAACTGTTCGGGCGCGTCGACGGCATGAGCGGTGGCATGGGTGGCTCGATGCATTTGTTCGATCGAGACCGGCGTTTCATGGGCGGCTACGCAATCGTCGGGGAAACTTGTCCGATCGCAATCGGCATCGCTTACGCGATCGCCATGCGCAATCTGCCCGAGGTCGTGGTCTGCTTCCTGGGTGACGGCGCGGTGAACCAGGGCACGTTCCACGAGTCGCTCAACATGGCTGGGCTGTGGCGGCTGCCGGTGCTCTTCGTGTGCGAGAACAACCACTACGCCATCGGCACGGAGATTCATCGTCACTCGGCCGTACCCGAGGTGCACAAGCGCGTCGCCGCCTACAACATCGGCGCAGAGAAGGTCGACGGCATGGACGTGCTCAATGTATTCGACACGACGGTTCACGCGTTGGCGCGCATCCGGCAAGGTGGCGGGCCGCAATTTCTCGAGTGCGAAACGTATCGATATCGCGGGCATTCGATGGCCGATCCCGGAACATATCGGCCGGCCGTCGAGCTCAAGGCGTTTCAAGCTCATGATCCCTTGTCCGCGGCCATCAGGGAGCTCGAGTACGGCTACCCGCGCTCCGAGGAGCTTGCGGCAGCTGGGCTCGACAACATTTCACGACTGATGGAGCACGTGGTCAATACCGGACACGCGAAAGACGGAGAGGTGGAGCGCATCAGGGAGGAAGTCGAGAAGACGGTACAAGATGCCGTCCAGTTCGCGCTCAATAGTGCCCAACCAAGCATGGACGATGCGTGGCGGGCTTTTCGAAACAACCGGCGGAATGAAACCCTCGTCTAGCAGGAGAGCCTCACGGTGCAGGAAATGCTCTATTGGCAGGCTCTGAACCGGGCCTTGGATCTCGAGATGGCGGAAGACGAGGCGGTCTTCACCCTCGGCGAAGACGTCGGTCTCTATGGTGGCAGCTACCGAGTCACGGAGGGCCTATACGCGAAATACGGCGAGTGGCGCGTGCGCGACACGCCGATCTCCGAGGGTAGCTTCACTGGCCTCGGAGTGGGGGCCGCCATGGTCGGGGCACGGCCCGTCGTCGAGATCATGACGGTGAATTTCGTTCTCCTCGCGCTTGACTCGATCATCAATGCGGCTGCGAAGATTCCGTTCATGTCTGGCGGTCAGTTTTCCATGCCGCTCGTCATCCGGATGCCCGGCGGGGTGGCCCGACAGCTGGGAGCGCAGCACTCGCAGCGTCTCGAGCACACGGTGATGAACGTCCCTGGTCTGCGCATCGCCGTTCCGTCCACGCCGCAGGATGCCTACTGGCAGCTGCGCCAGGCCATAGCCAGCGATGAGGCGGTCATCGTCCTTGAACATGAGCTCCTCTATTTTACAAGAGGGCCGGTCGACCTCGCCGGGGAGGCGCCGCCGATGCATCGCGCTGCGGTGCGCGTTGAAGGCCGCGATCTCACGATAGTAGGTTACTCCCGCTCGGCGCTGCTTGCTCAAGAGGCCGCCGCGACGCTTGCCAAGGAGGGTATTCTCGCGGAGGTGATCGATCTGCGGAGCTTGAGTCCGATCGATTGGGATACGTGCGTTGCCTCGGTCGACAAGACGCACCGGTTGCTCGTGGTCGAAGAAGATTGCCGTTTCGCGGGCGCCGGCGCCGAGATCGTGGCAACGCTGGCCGAGCGTTGCTTTTTCTTGCTCGACGCACCGGCGCAACGTGTCGCCGCTCTCGATATGCCAACGCCCTTCAACGGAGCGCTCGAGGCCGCGAGCATTCCACGCGTGCCGGACATCGTCACAGCTGCTCGAGACCTATGCCGGCCGCCGTCACCGAACGCCACGCCGCAACGGGTAGTGCCGAAGAAGTAGGAGGCCGGGATGAAGCAGACCGTCACCATGCCTGCGCTCTCCGACACCATGGAGGTCGGTCGCCTGTCGAAATGGCTCAAGCGACCCGGCGATCGCGTGAACCGAGGCGAGGCGATCGCCGAAGTCGAGACCGATAAAGCGGTCATGGACGTCGAGGCGTTTCATGACGGGTATTTGGCCGGGCCTCTGGCAGAGCTCGATAGCGATCTCCGGGTCGGCGCGCCCATCGCCAACATCGTCGATACTGTGGAGGAGGTTCGGGACGGAGCCGAGCAGAGCGAATCGGCGGCGCTTCAGCCCGCTCCTCCCAAGCCGCCGACGGTTCCGACCGCCGCTCCTCCGTCTTCCGAGACAATCGCACCGTTCTTGTCCTCCGCCGCGGGGGCTTCACCTTACGCCCGTGCCCTCGCGCGGGACCTCGGCGTCGATCTGACGAAGGTTCCGCGAGGTTCGAGCGGCCCACTGCGCGCGGCGGACGTGCTGCGAATGGCACGCCTGACACCGGAGCCGCACCTCGAGGAAGGACCGCCTCATCGCATCGAGCGGATCTCTAGCCTTCGCGAAGCCGTCGCGCGGAACATGGTCGCCAGCGCCGGCACGCCAACCTTCCGCGTGACCGCGCTTTTGCCTCTCGGGCCTTTGCAATCCGCGGCCAGGAGCGAGAATATGTCGCTCACGCTCCTGCTCGCCCGGGCGTGTGCGCTCACCATCAATCGCTTTCCGGCTTTCAATGCGGCCTACACCGAGGACGGCCTTGCACGACGAGAACAGGTCGACATCGGCATCGCGGTGGAGATTCCGGATGGCCTGATTACGCCCGTACTCCGTGACGTGGGACGGAGACCGCTCGGCGACCTCGTCGAAGATTGGAAGTCGCTGCGCGAGAAGCTGAAGACGCGGCGACTCGACGCACGGGACTACAGGGGGGCGACGTTCTACCTCTCGGATCTCGGCGTCTTTCCCGTCGTGGAGAGCTTCGACTCGATCGTCCCTCTGGGCGCGTCCGCGATTTTGTCCGTGGCCGCGGCCGGAGCAGAAGGGGCAAGGTTCACGTTGAGCTGCGACCACCGCGTCGTCTACGGCGCCGATGGCGCTCGCTTTCTGACGGCGCTCGGTGAGTGGCTGTCCGACCCGAAGAAACTCATGACCGATGGCGCGAGCGGAAACGGCCGGTCGCTGCCGCTTGTCCAGAAGAAGGAGGAACGAATGAGCGCGAACTATCCGGAACGGCATGCGCAATTGGAGGCTCTCTTGGCGCAGATGGCCAAGACATTGCCCGGACCGACGGGCGCGTTCGCGCGCCTGCATCGAGAGTCCGTCGCCGAAGGGGCCCTGAGTACGAAGATCAAAGAGCTCATGGCGCTGGCCATTGGCGTCGCCACGCGGTGTGAGGGATGCATCGCGTTTCATGTCCATGACGCGCTCAAGGCCGGAGCAACGCGCGCCGAGATCTTGGAAGCCCTGGGCGTCGCCATCATGATGGGCGGCGGCGCTGCCGAGATGTACGCCTGCGACGCTTTCGAAGCGTTGAGCCAGTTCGAGAGCAGGAGCGGCCAGAAATAGCCGCCGGTGACGCGCCGGGGGAGAATTAGCAAAGAACCACGAGCAGGAGCCCGGTACAGTAGGCGCTCGGAATGGATCGCATCGAGAACCGCACGTTCGACGAGCTCGAGCTGGGAGACACGGCTAGCCTCGTTCGAACCCTCACCCACAAGGACCTCGAGCTTTTCGCGATCATGTCGGGGGATGTCAATCCCGCGCATCTGGACGAGACTTTCGCGAAGAGTGACATGTTCCACAGGGTGGCGGCGCACGGCATGTGGGGCGGAGCGCTCATCTGCGCGCTGCTCGGAACGGAGCTCCCGGGTCCGGGGACGGTTTACGTCGACCAGTCGCTTCACTTTCGCCGCGCCGTTGGCCTCGGGGACACGATTACGGTGACAGTGACGGTAACCAAGAAGGCCGAAGAAACGCACCAGGTCGTCTTCGATTGTCGGGGCACGAACCAAACCGGCGAAGAAGTCATCAGCGGCACCGCAGTAGTCGTCGCGCCGACCGAGAAGGTCTCTCGCCCGCGCGTCGTTCTCTCCGACCTCGAGTTGCAGAGCAAAGGGCGACGCTATGAACGCCTGATCGAGATGACCCGCGGCCTAAACCCGATCCGCACGGCCGTCGTTCACCCGGTCGACACGCCATCCCTGCTCGGCGCCGTGGAAGCGGCGCGGGCTAGGCTCATCACGCCGGTGCTGGTTGGACCGGAGGCCAAGATCCGTACAGCTGCCGCGCAGGCGCGACTCGATCTAGCGCACTACGAGCTCGTCCCGACGGAACACAGCGACGCGGCAGCGGCAGAAGCCGTCTCAATGGCTCGCTCCGGCAGGGTCGAAGCGCTGATGAAAGGCGCGCTCCATACCGACGAACTCCTGCACGCAGTCGTAGACGCCACTCGCGGTCTGCGCACGGCCCGGCGCATGAGCCACGTCTTTGCGATCGACGCACCCGCCTATCCGAGAGCGCTCTTCGTCACGGACGGCGCGATCAACGTCTACCCCACCTTGGCCGACAAGCGCGACATCGTCCAGAACGCGATCGACTTGGCCCACGCGCTCGGCATCGCCGAGCCTCGGGTCGCAATCCTCTCGGCGGTCGAGATGGTCACGGAGAAGATCCACTCCACGCTCGATGCGGCGGCCCTTTGCAAGATGGCCGATCGCCGCCAAATCACCGGCGGCATCCTGGACGGTCCTCTCGCCTTCGACAACGCCGTCTCGGCAGAGGCGGCCAAGACCAAGGGGATCATCTCGCCGGTCGCCGGTCGCGCCGACATCTTCGTGGCTCCCGACCTCGAGGCAGGGAACTTGCTCGCGAAGCAGCTCGAGTACCTTGCGGACGCGCAGGTCGCCGGCATCGTGCTCGGCGCCCGCGTTCCGATCATCCTCACGAGCCGCGCCGACAGGACGCTCGCGAGACTCGGCTCTTGCGCTATCGCGCTGCTCTTGGCGCGCAACGCCGCAGGGAAGCCTCGGGTTGTCGAGGCCGCTACCGACCTGAGGGGCGCGTGAAGAAGCGTATTCGGCCGCGCCCTTTTCTCACCCAGCTACCGCGGGACGCAGAGGAGCTCTTCGAGGGTCGCTTCGAGTTCCGCGACTTCGACCGGCTTCGTCAGGTATCGATGGAATCCGAGCCGCTCGCCCCGCTGACGCTCATGAAGGGAAGCCGCAGCCGTCAGTGCAATTACCGGGATGTGCTCGGTCTCCGGCCATCCTCGAAGAACCTGCAGCGCGTCGAGCCCGCTCATCCCGGGCAGATTGATGTCCATCATGATGACGGTCGGCGGGTTTGCACGCGCGAGCTCCACCCCCATCTCCGCCGTCGGCGCGACGATGAGCTCGATCCCCTCGAAGACCTCGAGTAAGTCGCTCATGAATCGGACGTTTGCCGGGTTGTCTTCGACATACATGACGATGCCGCGCCGGTCGTGGGCGAGCCGTGGCGGGGTGTCCCGCGGCGCTGGGGGAGAACTCGAAGCCGATCGCTCGACGTGAATCGGAACATCGACCCAGAACTCGGAACCTTCGGACGGGACGCTCCGAAACCCGACGCTCCCGTGCATCAGCTCTGCCAAGCGCTTCGAAATGGTCAGACCGATCCCGGTGCCTTCGATCGGCCCCGTCTCTTGCCCTGCGCGCTGGAACGGTTGAAAGAGCTTCTCCTGCCTGTCGAACGGGATCCCAAACCCAGTGTCAGTGACCGTCACGCGCAACGCCGCGGAGTTCGGGGCCGAGACGCGAAACTCCACGCTCCCGTTCGGACGGTTGTACTTGATGGCGTTGGAGCCGAAGTTCAACAGGATCTGCGCGAACCGCGTCCGATCCGCACGGATTTCTGGGAGGTTCGCCGGCGAGCTGATCTCCAGCCTCACCCCGGCGTCGGCTGCAGCGGGCTCGAGCGTCTCCCTGATCTCGTCGAGCACCTCGGAGATGGCGACTGGCTCCATCGACATCGAGAACCCGCCCGTTTCGATGCGGGAAAGATCGAGAATGTCACCGATGAGCCTGAGCAGATGTTCGCCGCCCTTGAGAATTTGCCTGACGCGTTCTACGTGTCGTGCGGAAAGGGCCTCCTTCTTGTCGCGCTGGAGGAGTTGCGCGAATCCGAGGATTGCGTTGAGCGGCGTCCTGAGCTCGTGGCTCATCGAAGAAAGGAACTCGCTCTTCGCGGCGTTGGCACTGTCGGCGGTGGCACGCGCCTGCTTCAACTGCTCCTCACGATCCATGTCCCCCGTGAGGTCCCAGATCGTCTCGACGGTGCCCCCTTCCGGAGTGCGCTGGTAACTGACACGTAGGCTCCGGCCGTCGCGGGTTCGGACGTCGAATGTCGTCCCTATTTCGTGTCGCTGCGAGAGCCGCGCCCTGCGGAAGAGAGCACCCTCGCGATCGTCCGAGAAGGCGAGCGTGCCCATCCACGAGTCGAGCAACTCCTCGTAGGAACTACCGACGACTGCACCGGGCAGCCCCGGACCGATCAGGTGGCGATAAACACTGTTGCAGAGGGCGAGTCGGTCGCTCGCGTCGAAGAGCGCGAACGCATCCTGCACGCTCTCGACCGCGCTCGCCAGGCGTTCGGCCGCGAGTTTCGCTTCGCGCTCTGCGGACCTCAGCTCAGTGATATCGAGCAGAGCCGTGCGGCAGGATGTCGGTGCCGCCACGAGCGAGCTATTCACGGCCGCGCTCACGAGCTGAACCGCCATCCGTCCCCGCTGCTCGGTCGAGATGCCGATCTCGGTCGTAACGGGACTCGTCGATTCGAGGGTGTTCCGAAGGTGTCGCGTGAAGGCGCCGGCATCGTCGAGACGCGCCAGAGCGAGGAACGGCTTGCCGCTGCAACCTCCCGTTCCTTCGGCTTCGGATCGGGCTCGGTCAGAATTCGGACGGCGTGATGGATGGCGGTGGTGAAGTGCATCCACCGGATACAGAGATCACCCCCCGTCGATCAACTCCGCCGAAGCACTTTTCTGATGTGGTCGAGTTGATCGGGAGCCGCCGGATCTGTATTCCGTACATGAACCCGTTACGCACGCCCGCCGTCCCGTGTCGCACGCTTCTTCGGGTGGTTCCTGGTGCCGAGCCCACCCCCGTCACCGACGACGCTCCCAGCGGTCACGTGGACGGCATCTGCACCTGCTCCGTCTGCGGGAGGGAATTCCCAGCTCGCCGGAAGAACGCCATCACGTGCTCGTCGGCATGCCGGACACGTCGAAGCAGGGAAGCTCGTCGGGCCAATCTCTGATCTCCGGGTTCGAGCGGCCGAGGAAGCTCTCACGGCCGCCACGCAGGCCCTCTCCGAGCTACGAGGCTACGTGATGGAGAGGCTCGGGCCGGGGAGGGCAAGCTCGTGAGCCGCCGTCGTCCTGCTTCGTCTCCCTGCGTGCCGCTGACGGTGAAGATCCTCGGGGACGACGACGCCCTCGGTGAAGCCATCGGCCCCGTGCTCGCCGAAACACCGAAGCTGGCCAGGTACACGAAGGACGTCCGCTGTCGTGAACGAGCCCTCCGGAAGGTGCTGAACAACCGGCAGTGGCGGGTCTACATGGCTCTCGAAGAGGCCGTCATCGACCGGGTGCTGGCCGAGACGAACGTGCTCATCAGGTGGGCGTTCGACGAGGGTGTTCGAGCGGGCCGATCACGATCAGCGTCATGACGTCCATGGTGGCGGTTCCGGCAGAACCGCTTCGTTACTTTTCGTACCTCCCCGAGTCTACCGAGAAGGCCGTGTCAAACGGACACACGCTCATGAATCGTGAGGGGGTCGAAATCGGATTTGTCGGGGGCGATCTCGCGATCCAGATTTTTTGGGGGCCGGAGATTTCTAGAACCTGCCGGGCAGCGTCAGAGCTTCGGCCCTCGTTCACGGGGAGCGCCCCAGACAGCGAGGACGTGAACGACGCCGTTCGTCTCGTCCACTCGGAAGTAAATGTGGTTCGACGTCCGGGGCATCAGGATGCGTCGCAGGGTGGGGCGTTTCGAGGTGGGCCATCGAACACCGGCACCCGGGATCTCGCAGATCCGGCGGAAGACTTCTTCCAGCTCGTCCGTGAAGAGGCTCGGTGCTGCCGTCCGATTCGCGACCCACCAATCCTCGATCTGGTCGGCTTGGCGTTGAGCCCTCTTACCGACTCGCAGCTTCACGTTTGGCTCGGAGCTGAGCGATGAACTCGAACCCGTCCATGTGGTCGCCCTTCTCGATGTCCTCGACGCCGTCCTCGATAGCCTGGAGCAGCCGAGCCTTCTCCTCGGGCTCGAACTCCTCATCGTCGAGCACGACTAGCTCAACCTCTCTGCCTTCCGGTAGATCGGTCGGTTCATCCAGAACGAGGCGGCCGTTCTTCACGTGGGCCTTGAGGGCGTGCATCGTGACGGGAGTCTACCCGCTTCGGGCGGGATGGTCGAAGGCCGAGTTATTCCGGGCCGATGTCCGGAGTCGGTTCGTCGGATCCTGGCGGGATCGTAGACGGCACTGGCACGAGCCAGTCGTGGGGATCGACGCCGGTCTCCCGTTCGAGATCGATGGCCCGATGAAGCGTGGGGATGGTGCGGCCTTCCTTCCACTGGATCACCGACGAGTGATCGCAGTCGAGCAGACGGGCGAGCTTGCGGGGTGTCCACGCCCGAGCTTGCAGGAAGCTCGCCAGCCGTTCGGCTCCACGGTTTCGAAATGTTCGCTTCTGCATGTTCGTCTCCTTACACCGCTTCTTCGAGAAGCCGGTGGATGGTGTCGGCGTGGTCGTCGTGCGTGATCGGATGCCGGAGGCAGTGCAGATCGGCTGAGGTCATCCCGGGCTTGAAGAGGATCGCGTCCTCGATGGGCTCCTTCCGGGCGTAGATGCGGACGGACTTCCGCTTCGGTGCGGATGTCCTCGCAGGATCGTTCTCCGTAACCTTCCCGACGGTGCTGAAGCACCACCCGAGCGACGTGAGCACCTTGATGATCCGGTTCTGATCCCGCGTCTCCTGCTTCGACGTTTCGATGCTGAGCACCTCGTTCAGGATGAAGCTGACGGTGACCTCGTTCAAGTCGGCCACGCTGTTCTCGATGGCCTCGTGCCACGGGTCTTGCTCGCCACGTTGCTGCTGGACGTTCCGGAAGAGGACGTGCTCGTCCTCCTGGTCGGGGTAGCACCGCTCGTGCTCTCGATACCGATGGACGGCTTCGGCCCAGAGCTGATCCCGATCCCGCTCGATGCCTTCGATGTCGATCTTGCCGGTCTCCCCGCAGGCGATGGGCCAGTAGCGCCGATTGCCGGTGGGGTCACGAAGGTAGCCGCCCTCGGGGTTGATGGTCGCGAAGAACATGACCTGCCTCGGCACCTGGACGTTGTGCATGCCGTACGGGGGGCGGTAGTCGTCGGTCTTCGACGTGAAGAACGCCTTGCTCGTCGCATGCTCGGCCTTGAGCAACGACGAGGCTTCGGGCAACTCGACGAACCACCGGCCTCGGAGGGCCACCATGGCGTCCTTCGTCCCGATGGTGATCATGGTGTCGGACACCCACGACGGGTCCGGGCAGAGCGCCATGACGGCGGACGATTTCTTGATCCCCTGGTCGCCCTCGAACACGGGCACGTAGTCTGCCTGGCAGCCGGGCTCGAAGATGCGCTTCACGGCCTGCATCAATGTCCACGGGCCTACCTTCCTCGTGTAGATGCCGTCGGAGCAGCCGAGGTACGTCGTGAACCACGTGTCGAGCCGGTGAGTCCCGTCCCACACGAGCCCGCCGAGGTAGTCACGAACGGGATGCACCTTCCACTTGTCCGCGACGAGACGGGCCGCCTGGTACGCCTGCTTCGGCGTCACGGTGATCCCCCAGAACCGCTGAAGGTAATCGACGAGCCGGTGGTCGTCGGGCTCGACCCAAGCATCCATCGTCGTGAACGGTGCCGAGGAAGACGTCTCGTTCGGCCACGGTGCCGCCGCCATCAACACGATCCTGCTCGTGAACTCACACCACGCAAGACGACCCGCCCACCGGGGATCGTGGGACACGACCGTCACGGCGTTCGAGAAGGTGGACTGGACGGCACCCTTCTTCGTGCGGTGAAGCTTCGTGCGCCACTCCGCATCCGAGTAGTCCTCGTCCATTGGCGACACGTCCCCCGAGCCGTCGTTCTCCTCCTTCGTGAGGGCGAGCAGCTTCGTCTTCGGGATCCCCGTCTTCTTCGTGAGCGCCTTCATGGACGTCGCTGCCGGACCTGCATCCGTCGAAAGGATCACCTCGACAATCTCCCGAAGCTCGTCGTCCCTCGACGTGGGGGAGCACGTCTCGATCATGTCGTCGATGAACTTCGGGTTCTCCGTGAGCTTCGACTCGACCTCGGCCTTCCTGGCTTTCTTTCCCTTCCCGACCTTCGGGATGTCGAATCCCGGGAACTCTCCGGACAGCCAGTTCACCGCTTCACGCCGGGCGTCCTGGTCGTCGATGTCCCGATGAAGGCCGAGCGTCACGACGAGGTCGATGTTCTTCCACGAACGAGCCCCGCACGTGGCGTGCTGGCACTTTAGGGATTGAACCCCGAGCTTCTCGTCCAGAAAGTCCGTGGTGTCGTCGGCACCGCATCCGGGGCATTGGGGGTGGCTCGGGTCGTGACCAAGCTCGGCGTACACGTCACGAATCGGGATCGTGTTCGCCAGCTCGAACGGATTCGGCCCTTGGTACTTCGTGCTTCTGGCGCTCGTCGTGGTCGTGGCAGGCCGCTTGCCGACACCCTTCTTGGTGCCCACCTCGACCGCAGCCTGGAACCGCTGTCGTTGCTCGTCGGTGAGCTTCTGCTTCAGCCCTTCGACGAGATGCCGGAGCTGTTTAAGAGACAGCCGCTCGACCGTCTTCGAGCAGTAGATCCCGGTGAGCCGGTGAACACGGCCAAGCCCGATGTCGTTGTATCCCTTCCTCTTGAGTGTCCCGGCGGCTGGGCAGAGCCGGTTCGGATTCACAACGCTGTCGTCACCGACGACGTGCTCGTCGCTGTAGATCACGCCGACGAGCTGCACGAACGCCGTTCGAAGAGCTTTAACCTCGGGGTTCACGGGCAGCCGGTCGAGGGCTACGTGAACCTGGCAGCCGTTTCCGCTGAACAGGAAGGCGAGTGCGTTGGCGGATCCGAGGATCTCGGCGGCATCACCGAAGAGCTGGATGCCCCTCTCGCACGACGTCATCAGCTCGGTGGTCGTGGCCGACACCTTCTTGGCACCGCCTTCTCGGATCGTGTCGAGGTCGGCGTACACGGAGAGGAAGGCCACGATGTCCTTCTCGGTGGTGCCCGCTCCCGAGCCGAGGACGTGCCACGCATCCGGAGCGGCCTTCGACAACGCAGCCGGGTTCACGAGCTGCGGGATGACGTAGAGCCCCTGGTAGCCGTACTCCCGGGCAGCCGACAGCAGAAGGGTGACGCCACCCCGGAACGTGTCCGTGTAAGCGAACCGGTGCTTCTGCTCGTCGAACCTCCGGCTCTCGTCTTTCAGGTCGGGCTCGACGATCTGAAGCTCGTAGCGTTCGCCCTCGGCCAGCCCGAGGAACCGGTGCTGCCTCTTGAAGCTCCCGGCGAGGATCTTCGCCGGGTCGATCCCCTCGGCCCTCGTTGTCGTCAGGAACGACGTGAGCCAGCCTCGAAGCTCGGCTTCGTGACTGGCTCGACACGGGGTGGTGGTCGGCGTGCCCGGATGAACGGAAACGTCGTCCACGACGACGGAAACGGAGCTGTCTTCCACGGCGGATGTCTCCAGAACCAACCCCGGTCGGAAGACCGAGGCTCCTGCCGAGCCGCTGGGCGAGCGGGGTTCGGCAGGGAGTTCTTCACATCCACATCTAGGCAGCCCTGCCGCCGCAGGACTGATCCACGAAGCTCTTGCCCGAGCTGGCGTGGACGGGAAGCCGTGTGCTCCTGACGTTGAATGATACACACGCTTCCGTTCGTCGCAAGGGGCGAACTGCACGAGCCGTTCGAGTTCACGTTCACCAAGCATGAGCACCTCGGTGTCTACGGCGTCTACGGCACGTGCCGGAGGGCGTAGACACTCGGAGCGGCATCTTTTCCGGCCTTGTCTACATGTCTACGGTGTCTACGGGATCTTGATCACATGTAGAGAATCCGTGTTTTCGATCTCGTTGATCGGATCGATGACGATGAAGAAAGAGATCGATCCCTGGATCTCTTGAAACCGGCGTAGACGGCGTAGACACGTAGACACCCGCCACCGGCAGCACCGGCTACGTCGGTGGTCACTTCGGCTTGTACCGGCTCCGCCGACCCGGAAACCGAACACGCACTGGCACCCGGTCGGGCAACGTCAAAAAAAGCTCGAAACGACCGCCGGACTGCCGAAGCTCCGGAAACCGTTCACGGATGTGCCGCTGCACCGCCGATGAAGCTTCGATACAAATCGAAGCGTGATGACCACGCCGTCCGAGATCGTTGCCACCGCCGCCGTCCTCGGTGACCCGAGGAGGTTCCTGATGCTGCTCTACCTCGACGAGCCCCTCCCCATCGGGAAGCTCGCCTGCAAGGCCAACGTGAGCCCGGCAACGGCCTCGTACCACGTCGGCCGCCTCGTAGAGGTCGGGCTCGTCCATGTTCACCGTCGTGGACGACAGCACGTCGTCCGTCGTGTTCCCGCACGATGGATGTCGATCTGGCGAGCGTTCGGATCGGGATGACGGGGAATCGAACTCCCGGCGGTTGATCCGAACCCGGCTCGTCTGTATCAAGTGTATGGACACCTTCGGAACGGCCCGAGCGAAACGAGCTGCGATCTACGTCCGAACCAGCACTTCGAGGGATCAGTCCCCGGCCATGCAGCTCGACGACCTCCGCCGTCTTGCCGACCAGCGAGGCTGGACGATCACCCGGGAGTACATGGACGTCGGCGTCTCCGGCACCACCGACAAGCGGCCCGAGCTGGACAAGCTCATGGCCGACATCCGGAAGGGCGGCAAGAACGCTCCGGGCATCGTCGTCGTCTGGAGGTTCGACAGGTTCGCCCAATCCGTCCGGCACCTCGTCACGGCCCTCGAAGATTTCCGGGTTCGAGGGATCGAGTTCGTCTCCATGAAGGACGGGATCGACACGAGCACCCCGACGGGAAGGTTCACGTTCCATCTCGTGGCCGCCCTGGCCGAGATGGAGGCCGAGGTGATCCGATTCCCGAGTCCAGGCCGGAGTCGATGCAGCTCGTCGTCGTGGAGCACGTCTCGGCCGTCCTCGTGCTCACGTTGACGTAGCTCGTGCTCGTGAGCTTCTGGCCCGCCCAGGGACCTCTCGTACCTCCGTGGCCCGGAAGCTCGGCGTTGGCACGAGCACCCTCTCACGAGCCCTCCGAGGGGCAGGAATGGGCCGACCAGAATCCCCCTCGGAAGCCGTGATCGAAACCGGCATGATCTCTCGGGTGGCGTGATCTCGGATCGAGCCGACCAGAATCAGGTGATTTTGGCCGACGGCTGGTCGGTCAACGAGGGCTGCCATCCTTCCGGGCTTCCTTCTCGTGGCCTTCTTCGTCCTGGCTCCGTTCGGGAGGACGGAAGGCGATTCGAATCCATCCTGCGACCAAGGCGACCGGGACGAAGAGTATCCCGATGGGCGAACCGGCGATCACGGAGGTGATCGCTCGCCACCAAACCGGGTGATTTCGATCAGTCAGAATCATAGGTTCGTTGGGAGTGGGAATCAGCGACGGAGCAGGAACGGAAGCACGAAAAAAAGGAACACCAGCAGCTCGATCAGAAGCGTAACTCCTGAGATCGGTCTGGGCGTCGAACCATTGTGCGCTCGCCGACGAAACAGCTTGGGCACCTGTGACCCCGCCATGCACGAAGCGGCTCCGAGAAAGAGGACCACACCCATGGACCGACTCGGCTCGTGGAAGAACCAGCCGAGCCCAGCGACCAGACCCACGACGGAACCAATGTTCAAGGCGGCGGCAGACGAAGCGACCGAGATCGCACCGCCGATGCCAAGGCCGATTGCAACAGAAGCCAGGTAACGCCAGGTGAGCGGATACGGACTCCAGGCAATGGCGAGCAAGGCGGCGTTCAACAATACGACGATCACGAGGACCGGTTGGCCGGAAGGTTGGCCCGATCCGCCGTCTCGGTTCCCGTCGGACACGTCAGAAACCCTGTCCGCCGCCCGAGGCTCCACCAGATCCACCGAGAGAACCTGTCCCCTCGGCCCCACATTGCGGACCTGGGGGAGGCGGACTCGGGGGAGGATCGCAGCTCGGAGCGAGTCCGCAGAGGGCACAGATCGGGACGCACCCCAGCCGAATGGCATTGCACGCCCCGGCACCCTCACCCAAAGAAAGCGCGATGCATCTGGCCACCGCCACAGACGACGCCTTCCAGCAAGCAGCACAAGCCGCACAGAGATCGTCGGTGGGACAGAGTCCCGACCGATCCGCACCGTTGACGGGGTCGTCACCTCGATAAGCGTACCGGTTCAAGCTCCGGAGCGGATCTTTCGTAGTCCACCGGCCAGTCTCCGGCTCGTAGTCTCTCGCTGAAAATCGAACGAGGCCACTGTCCGGATCGTAGAGCCCCGCCGCAAAGCCAAGCGGCTGAAAGCCAGGACTCGTATCGCCAGCAACCCTGCCCCATTCATCAACATCGAACCGCTCGGCAACCGCTCCCGTTGCCACGTTCACTACCAATCGGGGTGTCCCGATGTGATCGGTTGCGATTCGGTACAGATTTCCGGCTTGCACCATGTAGGCCGGGGCATCCAACGGAATCCGCGAGTCGGCACTTCGAAGCCTTTCCGTGAGGATGTCCGGCACACGGAGCCCCAGCCTTGTGAGCACCGTCTTGACGCTGCTCTCCTCACTCCCCGTCCCATCCGCCCAAACAAACCTGCTCACGACGTTCCCCGCCCCATCCAGTCTCCGCGACGATCCTGAGATCGTCGGCGTAGAGCCATCCCTTCACGAGCACGCCGTCGATCTTCTTCCCGACCCGCCTCCCCATGCCGTCGATGACGTAATCGATCGCCCTCCCATCTGGCAGATCGACGTGCGTCAGATTCCCGAGCGCGTCGTACGTATACGTCGTCGTCTGCCCCGAGGACGTATCCGTCTTCGTCCGGAGCGCGCCGTCCGTCGTGTACGTGTACGTCAGTGTCCCGTACGTGAGCAGCCGGTCCTGCGCGTCGTATGTCCCCGCGCTGGTCGTCCCGTGCTCGACGTCGGTGAACAGCGTCCGATTGCCGTTGGCGTCGTACGCATACGTCCTGACCGCCGCGCCATTCTCGGCGACGCTGATGAGGCGTCCGACCTGGTCGTACCCGTACTCGGTGACGGTGGTCGTGCCCTGGATGGTCTCGGTTTTCTGCTGAATGCGTCCGAGCGCATCGCGCGCGTACGAGACGCTGTACAAGTCGCTCGACCCGAACTTCGCGTCGTAGGATGCGACCTCTCCAAACTGGTCGTACGTGCGGGCGTCCGTCACTGAGCCGAGCGTCGTGGTCTGGAGGCGCGGCGCAGTCGGATCGTACGTGAGCGCCATCGAACCCGCCGGTGTCGCGACGCTGGTGACGAGGCCGTCGTTGTCGTAGCCGAGGGTAGCTTTCGTCGTGGCGTCGCCGTCGATGGTCTCTGTCGCGACTCGGAGGAAATGGTCGTAGGTGCGCGCGACGCTGCCGCTCACGGCGCCGCTCCAGGTGGTGCCCGTCAGGAGCTTTCCGTCGTATGCGTAGGCGAGATTGACGCCGTACGGGCCAGTAGCGCTGGTCAGCCTGCCGGTGGTCGCGCTGTACCCGAGCGTCTCGGTGCCGGTGGGGAGGGTCACGGTCCGCATGCGGCCCGACGAATCGTAGCCCATCGTGACGGCGGAGCCATCGGCACGATCGACTTCCGTCGGATGGCCGTCGAGATCGTAGGCGTAGCTCGTCGTGGCAGGGCCGTTGCCGTCTCCGGTGTCGGGGGCGGTGTAGCTCTCGAGTCGGTTGTCCGGCGTGTACGAGAAGAGGTGCGAGGGTTTGCCGGGCGGCGTGACGCTCGTGAGGTTGCCGAGAGCGTCGTAACCGAAGCCGACGACCGTCCCGTCGGCGCGGTGGTGGGCGGTGACGCGCCCACGGCGTCGTGGTCGTAGGTTTCGGTCTGGCCGAGGGCGTCGGTGACGGAGGCGAGGTTGCCGTCGAGAGTCGTAGGCGTTGGTGGTGGTGCGGGTGTCTTGAGTGATGGCCTGGAGATGGCCTCGGGGGTCGTAGAAGAAGTCGACGGGAGCGAGGCCAGCAGTCGTGACTTCCAGTGGACGACCCTGTCCGTCCACCGCGGTTGTCGTGATGCGGCCGGCCGCGGACGTTGCCGTCTCTGTCTTCGATGGTCCGGTAAACGCCGCCACGCTCTGAAGGCCGTTGATCGCCGAACTGTCGGAGTAGCTCTGGAGGTTGAATGGATCGCTGTTGACGGTCGTCACGGATTGCGCGTCCGCGGTTGCGAGGGTGACGCCGGATGGCGTCGTGAGCGTGGTGCTGGTGGCGATGGGTCCGACCATGCCCCAGCGCGCGGAGGCGCCGAGTACGGCGGTCGTCGTCGTGCCGTCCGGGACGGTCGTGGTGCTGGTCTGCGTGGACACGTGACGCTGCCGGACGATGGGGAGGCCGTCGTCGATGACGTTGGTGTCGACGAGATCGCCAGTCGGAAGCGTCTCGGTGGAATAGGTGGCGGTGACGCCGAGCGTGGTCTGGCGCGTCACGGTGAAGCCGCTGCTGTCGGTGGTGCGGGTGAGGTTTTTGACGACGCCAGCGGGGGATTGGTCCCGAATGATATAGCCGTTGGGGTCCCAGTCGAATTGGTGGACGCCGCCGCGAGCGTCTTGCATCTGGGTCATCAGGCCATCTGGCGTGTAGGTAAACCGGCTCACGGCGCCAGCCGGGTCGGTGACTTGAGAGAGGAATCCATCGTCATCGAGCGCCAGGGAGGTGGTGTGGCCGTACGGGCCGACGATGGTGTTCGGGTTGCCGGCGAGATCGCGCTGAATGGTAGTCTGGTTGCCGTCGCCGTCGGTCACACTGACGAGATGGCCGTCGGAATCGTATCCGAAGCTGAACAAGGTGCCGCCCGTGAGGGCGCTCCGAGTGCGAAGATGGCGGCCGTTGGCGTCGAATTCGTACACCTGCTCGCCATCCTCGGAAGGGATGAGAATGTCCGCGGAGAGGACACCTCCCGGCAGCGGCGGATGGATGCGGCGGATCGTGTCATCCTCGAGACTCAGGAGGAGCGAGCCATCGGGAGCGAGGGTGAAGCTGAAAAAATGTCCGATGGGCGCCCGCCCTGCCGGAACGCTGTCCGGTACCGCCGCGTGCGCCACGTCCCCGGTACCGACCAGCGTGTTGATGATCCCACTCGGCGAGACGGTTCGAAGACGGAAGTTTCCCCAGTCTTCGAAATAGAGGGTGCCGTCGGGCCCTATCTCCAGGTGCTCCGGCAAAGCCAATAGGGCCTCGGTCGCGGGCCCACCATCTCCAGAGTACCCAGGCCCGGCAGCCTGGTACACGCCAGCAACGATGGAGACCTTCCCATCCGGGGACAGGCGTCCTATCAAGGCGCGCGCACTCTGAGTGAAGTACACGCTTCCGTCCGCGCCGACGGCGAGCCCGCCGTCGAGGTTGCTGTCGTTGACGACATTCGACAGGTTCGGGACCAGCGTACGGATCGTGCCGTCACAGGCGATCTGCCTCAAACCGCCTTGCACGAGCCCATCTTGGTCAAGCACGTAGACCGAGCAGTCCGGACCGGAAGCGACGGCCACGATGCTGCAGAAAGTCGCCGCCGTGGCAGGTCCCCCATCGCCGGAGTAACAGCCGTTGCTCGGGAGTTTGGGATCGACGACGCCGCCAGCGATGGTAATCATGGTTCCGTCCGCCTGAAGCCGGCGAAGGCGCGGAATGGGGACGCTCGTGGTTCTTGAGTTGACTTGGTCGGCCACCAGCAGAGTATCAGCCTGCTCACCGGTCAGAAGTGCAGAACCACAAACCCCGGCGACGCTCGCTGACGCGCCGTTGGGAGGCAGGCTGCCCGCGTCGCAGGACGCTCCTGCGGAAGGCATGATTAGCGAAACCAGTCCTGATTGAGCGTCGATCCGGTGCACGCCGGTCGCGCTACTGAAGTAGACGTCGCCGTTCGCCATCGCGACAACGGACGTGGGGGCCATCTCGGAGTAAAGCCGAGGGACACCATCGGTTACGCCTGCACCAAAGTACGGTATCCCCGCAAACCGTTCCATGACGGCTCCGGCGGCGGCGACGTTTCGAGTCGTTCCATCTCCCTTGTACAACGTCGGTCCGTACGGGTCGTACCAGTGGTGGACGTCGACCGTCCACCCAGCGACGTCGGTTTCGCGGGCGTCCTCGGTTCCGAGGGTCATGTTCGTCGTCGTCCAGATGATGTATTCGCTGCGCGCCCGGTCCGTCGTGAGCGAGACGTTCGGCTGGGCCGAATACTGCGCGAATGCGTTGGCGACATCGGACGGCGGAGCGTAAACGGCGGGGACGATCCGCCCGACGCGCACGACAGCCGGTTGACTTCCAGTGAGCACCCGTCCGTACGCATCCTGGCCATCCCACTCGAAGACGTAGTTCTGGTTGGGTTCGGCCGGGAAGCTCTGCTGGAACGTGCGCCCCGCGACATCGACCTCCAGATCGAATCCGACCGTCGTGCTGCCAATCTCGGAGCCCGATATCGGAATGTTGATCGTGCGCGCAATCCGCCGCCCCGGAACTCGGTCGCTGCGGTAGGTCAGGTTCATGTTCGTTCCGGCGACATGGAGCGATTCGCCCATCGTCTGGTCTTGCATGCTGAGACTGGAGCCCGGCTCGTTGCACATGGCCCCAGTGCCTCCCCCTCCGGGGCCAGGGCCGGGCGAGCCGCCGGGGCCGCCGCCGCTGCCGGTCCCACCGTTTCCAGGAGGATCGTCAGGTTCGTAGGGCCAGTTCGCGTCCGCGCCGGTCCAATGCGACAGTGGCGCTCGCCAGAGCTGAGTGCCCGGCGCGTACGTCTGCGCGAGCTGTTGCCGCTCCGCGTCCGTGATCCCCATCGTGGCCAGCTCCGCGTCGCTCGCCTGTGAGCCGGATCCATCGACGCTCAGATCGGCGAGCCCGTTCATCACTGCAAGGATTTGGATGACTACACCGTTTGGCTGCGGCACCCAGCACCCGGTGATGCGATCGTATGTCCCGATGGGCACGATGGTGCCGACAGGGAAATGGAGAAAATTCTCCACGTAGAGGGGCACGGCGCGGTCGAAGGTTACCGTCGTGGCGCCCGCGGCAACGGCCTCGTCGGCGGTCAGCTCGACGGCGTAGGTATACCCTGAAGCTGCAGGCAGGACCCCCGGCATCCTCTCCGGACCCTCCGGGCCCACGGTAAACTCGGTCGCGTGCACGGTGATCGAGTCGAGCGGTTGCGAGGTGCCGTCTGGGAGCACCATCGTGGCATTCGTTCCCGGTTCGAAGAAGACGCGCGCTTGCCGCGTTCCGTCGTCATCGGACACCGGACTTCCCGCCGCGACCTGCAAGTCTGGGTTTCCGAGCGTGACGACCGTAGCCACCGGGTCTACCGCAACCAACACAACGTCCTCGAGCACGACCGAATCGTTCCAAGGGAGCGAAACCTTTCGCTGCGCGGTCAGGAATCCAGGGTTCGAGAACTGGACGATCGATTGTCCCCCGCCATTCACGACGAGGTCGTACATGCCGTCGGCGCGCGTGCGCGTGCCGCCGAGTTCCGGATGCCCTTCGATCTGTACGGCAACCCCGGATAGAGGCGCGTTGTTGGCGTCGAGCACGCGGCCTCGGACTACCGCAGCGCGGACAGGGTTGATCGTACCGGGCAGAACGCCCGTCTGGATCGGGTGATCGCCCGAGATGAGGAACGAGACGCGATCGAGGAGCGAAAGATTGGTGGTCAGGTTGACCGGCGGCGCGATCGTTGCCGGATCGGGCGGCACGACGGGGACGCAGGCGTCGGCACCGTTACAATACGCCGACGGGCCGCAGACAGTCCCGTTCGCGGCCAGGGGATGCGAGACGCCTCGAAGTGGGTCGCAGAGGTCCTGCGTACACGGATCTCCGTCGTCCGTGGCGACAGGTGTGCCGGATTGGCACTGACCGGCAGCGCTGCACACTTCGTTCCCGTTGCAGACATTGCCGTCCGAGCAGGAGCTGCCCGCGGGCAAAACGACGTGCGTCACTCCCGCGTTCGGATCGCAGGCGTCCGTGGTGCACGGATTGCCGTCGTCGATCGCGACGGGTTGACCCGTGCACGCGCCGCCTGCGCACGCGTCGCTCGTCGTGCACGCGTTGGCGTCGGAGCACGAGGTGCCGTCTGCAATCGCGACGTGGACGACGCCGGTCGCGGGATTGCACGAGTCGATTGTGCAGGGGTTCCCGTCGTTCGAGTCGAGCGGTGTGCCGGCCCGGCAATAGCCAGTGCCGCTGCACGTCTCGGTTCCGTTGCACTGGTTCGCATCGGCGCAGCTCGTGCCAGCTGCGGACGGAGAATGCAGGACGCCCTTGATGGGATCGCAAGAATCGTCGGTGCACAGATTGTTGTCGGACAGGATGGGGGCCGTGCCGGGCAAACAGAGGCCGTGCGAGTCACAGATCTCGGCGCCGTTGCAGAAGTTACCGTCCGAGCAGGACGCGCCGGCAGGTGCGAGCGTGTGCGTCACGCCGAGCGCCGGATCACAGCTATCCACCGTGCACGGATCCCCGTCATCGATGACCGGCGCGCTACCCGCCAGACAATCGCCGCTCGCGTCGCAAAGTTCCAGGCCGTTGCAGGCGTTGTCGTCGGAGCACGAAGTTCCGGCCGCTGCGAGTACGTGAGTGACCGCTCCCGATGCGGGGGCGCAAGCATCGGTCGTACAGGGATTTCCGTCGTCGACGTCGAGGGGCGTACCCGAGCAAAGGCCGCTCGTGCAGCGTTCGTGTGTCGTGCAGAAGTTGCCGTCGCTACACGCCGAGCCATCCGGGAACGGCGTGTGCGTGACGCCCTTGACGGGATCGCAAGCGTCCGCCGTACACGGATTGCCGTCGTCGACAGGGGTGGCTTCGGCGCTCGCCTGGCAGACGCCGGACTCACAGGTTTCGGTGCCGTTGCAGAGGTTGTTGTCGGGACAGGCGGTGCCATCAGGAACGGCAACGTGCGTGACGTTGCCGCTGACGGGGTCGCACGCGTCGGCCGTGCACGGGTTGCCGTCGTCGATGCTGAGCGGGGTGCCGGCGGTGCAGGCGCCGTCGGCGCAGAGTTCGACGCCGTTGCAAGCATCGCTATCGGGACACGGGGTGCCGTCGGGGAGAGCACCGCTTCCCGAAGTGGTGCTGGTGCAGAAGGTGCCCGTGCACGAGCCGGAATTGGCGCGCGTTACGCACTGGGGCGGGAAGGAGGCGCCGGCACCCACGGTGCAAGTGCCGTTGCAGGTGCCGTCGGTGCTGGCACAAGGCGCCCCCGTGTCGGCGAGAGCGATAGCACGGGAGGCAGGGTCGCAACTATCGGCGGTGCAGTTGCAGGAAACGGTGGTGCACGGGTTGTCGTCTTCAGCGCAAACCTGCTGGCACTGGAAGAGAGCGTCGTCCTGCGACGAGCAGGCGCCGAAGATCATGTCGCACGACGTGAACTGCGACGCCGCCGCGCAGCCCAGGAAGGACGTCGACTGCGTCGCGCACGCCCCCGTCGCAAGGTTACAGTCGCGCAGGCACTCCGAGGGATCCACGCAGCCCGCCGCTGCGAGTCCCTGACAGGCTGTCAGACACGCGGAACCCGTAGCGGGCACGCAGGCGCCGGTGGCGTCGCAGACGGAGTGGTCGTTGCAAGGAAGCCCTGGAGTGATGACGTGCGTCGGCACTCCGGAGGCGTCACAGGCATCGACGGTGCATGGGTTTCCGTCGGGAGCGGGAACGCAATGCCCGGCGGTGCACGTCAGCGCGCGCGCGAGAGAGTCTTCGCAGCCGTTCGCAGTGAAGAGCGGAATCGAATGGCCTGCGACACTTAAGGTCTGTCCGGGGAAGCATTCCCATTGCGGGTTCTGCCCCGCGCAGGTGAAGTATGAACTCCAGTCATCCGCGCAGCCCGGGGCTTCGGTCGCTTGCACGCAAGTCGCCAGACAGTTCGCCGGTGCGCAGCCCGCTTGGGTGAGTGACGCGCAGAGGTCGACGCACGGGACCGCTCCCGGACCTGCTTCGGCGCAGACGAAGGCGCGGTCCGACTGCTGCTCACAGCCGTTGACGGCGAAGTTGAGCTCCCCGGTGCATTCCGTCCGAGGCGCGGGGCCCGCGCAAGCGTCGAGCGCCGCGAAGACGCTGTCGCAACCGGTCGCGGCAGAGCACACTTCGGACACGCAGTCCTGCTGGGTGAGCCCGAGGCATCCAGATCCGCTGAGGTCGGAGCAGAAGCTCGGACAACCGGAGAGCTCAGTACAGGTGCCATCGCCATCGCAAGCCGCGTCGCTGCCGCACGCGGTCCCCACGCAAGCGGGCGCGTGGGTCGTACCCGTGGTCGGATCGCAGGTGTCGATGGTGCACGGGTTGCCGTCGTCGACCGCGACGCACCCACCGCTCGTCGTGCAGGTCGCGAGAATCGCTGAACGCGCCGTCGCATCCGGCAACGGTGAAGGGCGCCGGACCTCCGGGCGTGCACGTGACAGCCGGCGTCACGCCCGCGCATTGGTTCAATTCTTGTAGCGTGCTGCCGCACGCGCCGGACGCGCTCGCCGAGCAATACTGGGCATCGCACGCAGCCTGAGTGAGGCCCGGCACGCATCCCGCCGCGACGACGGCGGAGCAGATCCCATCGCACCCCCCTATGTCGACACACGCGCCCGTGGCGTCGCAGACACGATTGTCGAGGCAGGGACTGCCGGTCGCAGCGGGTGTATGCGTCGTCGCTCCGCTGGTCGGATCGCAGGTATCGACGGTGCACGGGTTGCCGTCGTCGGCAGGCGTGCAAGCGCCGGTCGCGCATGCGAAGGTTTGCTGGACCTGCGTCGCGCAGCCATTCACCGAGAAGGACGCGACGCCGCCCGACGCGCAGGTCACTTGTGGCGCCGAGCCGGCGCATTGAAGTAGTGCGCCGAGGCTGCTCGAGCACGGCGCGCTCGCCGCGGGACCGACGCAGGTGTTGAAGCAATCGGTCTCGGATGAACAGCCGGCGGCGGCGACGGCCGTGCAGAGATCGGCGCAGCCGGTAGCGCCGGGCCCGCCGTCTTCGCACGCGGCGAGCTCGAGCGCGCTCGTGTCGCAGCCTTGAATCGTGTATCCGAGCGGGCCGCCACACGCAACGGCGGGCGTCGACCCGGCGCACGTCGTCAATGCCGTCAGCGCGCTGCCGCAACTCGATGCTGTGGAGCCCTGGCAGAGCGACGCTTCGCAGTCGGACTCCGAGAAAACGCCGGGGCAGCCCGCGGCCGCAATCGCCGTGCAGGTGGTCTTGCAGCCGGGGACGTTCTTGCAGTCGCCGTCGCCGTCGCAGGTCGCGTTGTCGCCGCAGGACGTGCCGGCCGCGACTGGTAAATGCTGCGGGCCGTTCACGGGGTCGCACGTGTCGAGCGTGCAAGGGTTCGCGTCGCCGAAGACCGGGCACGGATTTCCTTCGGCGTCGCACGCAAGGTTCGCCTGGAGCTGCTGTTCGCACCCGACCACCGTGAACGGCGCGCTCCCCCCAGTCGTGCACGTCACGGTCGGGGTCGAGCCCGTGCAAGCCGTCAGGGCCGCGAACTCGGTCTGACAGGTGCCGCTTGCTGGGAGCGTGGCGCACTCGCCGAGGCACTGGTCCGTCATGAGGCCGCAGTTCGCGACCGCTTCCGCCGAGCACAGAATCCGCGCAGCCCGGAACGTCGCCGCCGAGCACCTGGCACGCATGCACGGCCGCGGCTTCACGCTCGCAGCCGGTGACCGAGAACCCCAGATCGCCGCTGCAAGAGATCGCGGGGGAAGTTCCGGCACAGGCGACGAGCGCCGCGATGTCGTCCCCGCATTGCACGGCGGTCTGCTGGGAGTCGAGCACGTCTTCGCAGTCGAGCCCGGTCGTCGAGCATCCGGCGCTCCCGACGGCGTTGCACAGCGTTGCCCCGGTCGCGACGCGCCCTTCTTTTTGACATGCGGTCAGGGCGAATTGCTTCGCGTCGCAACCGGTCACCGTGAACCCGGAGCTCCCGCCGCACGTTACTGTCGGCGAGGAGCCCGCACAGGAAACGGAATCCGAGAGCGGCGCGGCGCAGGTGGCGTCTTCGGTCCCAGGACAGAGCGAACTCTGGCATCCGTTCGCGTCGAGACCGGCGCCGCAGTTTGCGGACGCGACCGCCGAGCACAAGGACGAGCACCCCGCCTGCACCTGGCAGATGCCTGAAGCATCGCACGTGCGGCCGAGGCCACACGCCGTGCCCGAAGGCAGGGGCGCGTGCGTGATGCCGTGCGCCGGGTCGCACGCATCGGCGGTACAAGGGTTACCATCGTCCGTGTTCACAGCGCCGAGCGAGAGGCATTCGCCGGTCAGATCGCAGAACTCGCTCCCGTTGCACGGGTTACCGTCCGAGCACGGCGCCCCATTCGCAAGTGGCGCGTGCATCGCGCCCGTCGCGGGATCGCACGAGTCCGCCGTGCAAGGATTGCCGTCGTCGATGGCTACGGGAGTGCCGAGTTCGCACGTGCCGTTCGCATCGCAGAGTTCCAGGCCGTTGCACGCGTTGCCGTCGGAGCACGACGTCCCGGCGGCGACAGGCACGTGGGCGACTCCGATCACGGGGTCGCACGAATCCGCGGTGCAGGGGTTTCCATCATCGATGACCGGCGGCGTCCCGGCCGTACAAGTGCCGGTTGCGCTGCACGTCTCGGAGCCATTGCAGGCATTGCCGTCGGAGCAAGAGGTTCCGAAGGAGACTGGCGTGTGCGTGACGCCGGTCGCCGGATCGCAGCTGTCGACCGTGCATGGATTGCCGTCGTCAACGACGGGTGGCGTCCCAGCGGTACAAGTGCCCGTTGCGTTGCACGTCTCGGAGCCGTTACAGGCGTTTCCGTCGGAGCAAGAGGTCCCGGCGGACACAGGGGTGTGGGTGACTCCGACGGTCATGTCGCAAGCGTCCACGGTGCAGGGATTTGCGTCATCTACCGTGGGCGGCGTACCGGCGCCGCACTGACCCGTCGTACCGCACGTTTCTGCTCCGTTGCAGGCGTTGCCATCCGAGCACGACGTGCCCGTAGCGACAGGCGCGTGCGCGCAGGCCCCCGACGCACACGTGTCTACTGTGCACGGGTTCGAATCGTCGCAAGACGTGGCGCCGCAGGTCGTGGACGAGAAACCGTCTTGGAATGTCGTCACCGACCCCGTGCCCACGTCGACATCGCGAGCGAAGAACGCGCCCGTCAGGACGTCGCCCGTACCGACTACCAACGTGCCGTTCGCCACCAACACCAGCGCTTGGACCTGGTTCCCGTCGCCGAACGCTGCCGCCTTCGGTGTCGCCGAAAGGGTGCCGCTTGTTCCGTTGATGCCCGATACCTCGACCTGGATACCGCTCGCACTGAGTGCTGGCGACGCCGGGCCGAGGAACGCGCCGCTGCCCATGCTCCACCGACCTGCCACGTGGATCTGCACGGCGCCCAGAGCCTGGACGCGAGCCCCCGCGCCAACCGTGACGCTTGCGACCTCGTAGAGCCCTGGTCCGAGTCCAAGAGTACTGCCAGCGTTCACCGTGACGTCTGCGTAGCGTCCTGGTGACGCGACGACGGTCCCGCTTCCGACCATCAAGTTCGAGGTTCCCGCCGTTACCGCTGAGACCGCGGGCAATGCCGGTAGCTGCACCAGCGCTGTCACTCCACCGTGAATCGAGCCGGCGGCGGAAGAAAACTGAGCGGTCTGAACGTCACCCACGACCGCCCCTGATCCGAGGTGGACTGAATTCGCGATGAGATTTTGCGTCTTATCGACGACAGCCCCTGCGAGCGTATCGATCGAGACGCCACCTGACAGGAAGGGCCCCGCGCCTGCACCGAGCGCCCCGATGTCGCCCGCGTGGAGGACGCTCCCCGATTGAAGGCGTACGCTGTTCGACGCTTCGATGACGAAGTCCGACGTCTTCGGAAAGCACGCGCACATCGGCGCACTTGGCCGACGTTCAGCGCTCGGTAGTTGCGCAGTTGCCCGGTCATCGGGCACTACCGGTCACTTCCGTCCAACGAGGACAATCGGCGCCGTCGCACGCCCGAACTAAGCGAGCGATCTCCTTGTCCGGACCGGGTCGGCGGCGGCTTCGGGAACGGTGAGTGCCGCAAATGGGACTTCTCTGTCTCTCTCAGTACCGTTTTTGGTACTTCGATCGGTGATGAGGGTCGGCAAGATGGCCTACCGCGTCCACGACATCGTGACGGCGGCGAGAGTGAGAATCCTGTCGTTCAACGCCTGGACGTCAGACGATCCCAAAAAAACACGCCACCCCAACCGCAACTACTCGAAATCATGCGGCCCGGTTTTCGACGAAGAGCGGGAGTTAGCCGATCGGCTGACTCCACTCCAGGTCGTCGCGCGACACCCGTTCGAGATCGACTCCACCGTTGGCTTCGTCATTGAGGCTCGGCGTGGCTCTCGTCTGCGGTCGCCGGTCAGGATCCGAGATGGCCGACACGTGCGTCCCGAAGGTCAACGTCGCCAAGGAGCTGGCGGAGATCTCCAAGGACGTCACGAACCCCCCGGGGCGCTGATCCGCGACGCCCCCTGTCACGGTGAGCCCAAGCCCCCCTTCATAGAGTAGAGCTTCGAGAGCATGGTCGAATCCGAGCGCGCGCTTTCGCGGTGTTCCGCGCACGGGCTCAGCTACGACCCGCGCGTCGCGGCGGGGTGCGTCCTTTGCCAGCGGGAGCGACGCTCGAAGGCGGCGCCGAACGCGAGTGGGCGCACGTCCAGTGCGGTGGCGCTCGTCGCAGTGCTCGCTGTCATCTTCGGGGGGACGTGGTTCGCTTACTCGAAGGGGATCTGGGGAAATGTCGACGCGCCGCGCGTTGCGACGGTCTTCGATGCGGTATTGGCGCCGACCGCCCCGCCGAGTGCCACCAGTGCGGCTCGGTTGCCCGCCTTCGGCGGCGAATTCACGGCGCGGAACGCTTCCGGAAGGTCCGGCTACTTCTTCGTCCCGGCGCGGGCAAGCACCGGGGCACTGCCGCTGATGGTGCTGCTACACGGCACCGGAGGCGATGGGCGCGACATGATCTCGGCGTTCCGAGATCTCGCGGCAGAGCGCGGGTTCGTGCTCGCCGCACCGTCCTCCGACTACGTCGAGGAAGGGCATGCCTTCAACTGGCGCGTGGGGGATCACCCGAGGGACTTCAGCGACGACTACGATCACGTGCTGGCGTGCGTCGCGGAGATCCGAGCGCGCCGGGATCTGTCGATCGACCCAGCGCGCGTGCTGATCGCCGGTTTCTCGGGCGGCGCGAGCTCGGCGCCGTACATCGCGAGCAACGCCGAGCCGTTCACGGAGTTCGCGGTGCTCCACGGCGGCGTGTTCGTAGGTGGCATCGGGCCGCGGAAGGTCCCGGGCTGGTTCTCGACCGGTGACTCCGACCCCGCGCGTCCGCCCGCCCACGTGCTCGGGCACTTCAACAGCATGCAGCAAGCAGGCTTCGACGTGGTCTTCCGAACATTTCCCGGCGCGCACGTTCTCTCGTCGATCGAGAAGGACGCGCTGGTAGCGTGGTGGCTCGGGGACACATGACAAACCAACCTCGAGCCGGTAAAAGCACCACACCTGGTGTCAGTGAGCAGTTTGAGGGTGTTTCTGAGGTATGATGGCACGCCATCGGAGCGTCGCTTAGAGCGCGGCTTAGAGTTCACGAGGGCATGAAGGCACGGTGGGCTTCTGAAACGGGCGCGCCTCCTGCTCGGTGTTCTGTGCGTGGGGTGCGCGCTTCAGCGGAGCGAAGAGGCGTGTGGGGTCGAGTACCGCTTCCGTGGCGCCGAGGGGTACGGGGAGACGAGGTGCGTCGATCCCGTGATCTCCTTCCGCCGCGGTGGCCCTTGTCTTTGCGACCACCTGGATGGACGGTGGCGTGGTCGCACGCCTGGTACTCCCGCCCACCTCGGTGGTCGTCGTGCACGCGGAGTTCCCGGCTACGGTGGCCGGCGACTCCGGCACCACGCTCTTCCTCCACGACGAGTGCGGGCCGAGGATGCCATGGAATCGTAGTAGCGGATGACGCGGTGGAGGAATCAAAGCCGAAAGGCGCGCGAGCGGCTCGACCGGATCCATCACGCGATGGCCGCACGTCTCGATAGTTTGCAAGTGCTGCATCGAGCAGATCTTGCAGCAGCGGCGCGGCGTTGTTCTTGACTCTGCACGCATGGTGAGATTGGCCGTTGCTGAGCTCGAGTTTGCCGACACTCGCTTCCCGCACGTGCTCGCCGCGGCGCTGGATGGGAAGGGGGCGGTGCGCGCGTGCAGGGATTCGAGCCATTTTCGGGACCGTGCGCCTGCCGTCGATCGGGGAAATGGATGCGAGCAGCAGACGGTAGGATACTCCCCGGTCAACGACTGGATCGCGCGCCGGGCCAGCGATCAGCGTCTTCGCCCTGGTCACATCGAGCGCGCGTCGCGAGTGGTACGGCTCGCGGGGTCGAACGGCGCGGCCGAGACGGAACACCTTCTCTCGCGGGTCATGGACGGCACGCTCGCGGCCGAGGGCGCGCGCCCCGGCGAGGGCCGGTCCGCTCACGACGCCGTTCGCTACGATCTCGGTCTGATCAACGCCAGCGTCGACCTCGAGAGCGTCGTTCAAGGGCTGGAGAAGAACCGCGCGGGCACGCTCTGCCTGCACGGACCTCCGGGTACAGGGAAGACCGCTTTCGTCACGCACCTTGCCGAACGGCTCGGCGTTCCTCTCGTCACGCGGCGCGCGTCGGACCTTCTCGGCATGTACCTCGGCCAGAGTGAGCAGAACCTTGCCCGCATGTTCCGGGAGGCAGAGGCGCAGGGCGCGCTCCTGTTCCTGGACGAGGCGGACGGCTTTCTTCAGGATCGTTCGCGCGCAACTCGCACGTGGGAGGTGACCCAGGTCAACGAGCTGCTCGTCGGCATCGAGCGCTTCCCCGGCATCTTCGCGTGCGCAACGAACCTCATGGACACGCTCGACCAAGCCGTCTTCCGTCGCTTCGCGCTGAAGATCCGCTTCGAGCCCCTGAGCAGCGATGGAAGCTGCTCGCGTCGGTCCTCGACGGCATGGGCGTCACGCTGCAAACGGGAGACGACGCGCGCCGCGTGCGCGCCGAGCTGGGACGTCTCGACTCGCTCACGCCGGGGGATTTCGCGGCGGTCGTTCGGCGCGTGCGGATTCTTGGGGGCGCACCCGACGCCTCCGCTCTCGTGCGCCGGGTGAAGCCAGGGGCGGGGAAGCGGAGGATGGGATTCGGAGAGTCATGAAGCTTCGACGCACGTTGAGGTACCGGTTGTTCGTCAGCCCATGAGGGCTTTGCCAATGCGCGCGCGCACGTCCGCGACCATGGCAGCGTTCGTAATCCGGTAGCCCATCTCCCTCTTCGAGCCCCTGCCTGGCTTCGGGTTAAGTGACAGGAAGTTGAAGCTCGTGAGGATGACGTACTGGTCGTCGCAGATCACGATTTTCTCGTGTGTGTTCCCGACCTCCACGACGCGAAGGCGATTCCGCGCTCGGCTGCCCATCTCTCGGAGCCGTCGAAGCGCCTCCTCTTGATCGCGCACCGCTGGGTCCTGCCGCTTCGACGCGGCGTCGCGTTGATGCCGTAGCCGACTGTGATCCGGAGGTCCTTGTTCCGGTCGAGGCTCGTTCGAAGCCACCCGAGAAGCTCGTGGTCCACGGCTGCTGTGCGGAGCCACGGTGAGACGATGATGAGCTCCCGGCGGGCTTCGAGGATGTTCGGGCCCGTAGCAGCCTTTCGCTTCGTCGTAGGCGCAAGCAACGACGGTGCGACAAGTGCCGTCGTCCGATGCGTCCGCCGTGCTCGTCGATCCGCCTAACGCCCCGCTGTCGCCCGCGGTGTCCGTCGAAGCGTCCATGCCGCCGCTGCCGCCCGACTGAGAAAGCATGATCCAAGGTCCCCTGGTGCGCCTGTACGTGTGCAGGCCGCAACGGCAGAAGAGGTCACGCCAGCCGCTCCAGCCCTCGCACGTCGTCGTCGGTCAATTCGAACCCGGTGCACGCGAGGTCTTCTCGCTGGTGATCCTCGCTCGTGGTCCCCGTGAGCGGGAGCACGCCGAGCTGAAGCGCGAGCCTGAAGACGATCTGTGCCCGCGTCCGGCCGAGCCGCTGCGCAACGGTCCCGAGTGCTTTCGAATCCATCACGCGGGCGTTCGCGGTGAGGAGGGAGAAGCCCTGATAGACGATATCGTGCTCGCGGCAGAAAGCGCGGACGTCCCGGTCCCACCCGGTGCTGGCGTAGCACCGGTTCTGCACGAACGCGGGCTTCACTGTCGCGTCGCGATGGAGCAGCTTGAGTTGCTCGACGGAAACGTTGCTCACGCCGAGCAGGCGTGTCCGGCCCGCCTGGGCCAGTTGCTCCATCGCACGCCACGCGGACCAGTCGTCTGCGGCGAGGCCGCTGCGGATCGACGGACCGTGCAGCACGTAGGAGTCGAGCATCGTCGTCTGCAGATGCGCGAGGGAGCTCTCGAACGACTCCTGGACCTGCGTCGCGATGTCCCTCGTCGGATCGTACGGTAGGCGAGAGTCCTGTCCGGCACGGAACGTGAATTTGGTCTGGATGAAGAGCTCGCCGCGGTCGATGCCGCTCTTTCGTATCGCGTCGCCCACGGCGGCCTCGAAGTAATGCTTGCGCTGGTTGGCCGTGTCGATGCCGCGAAAGCCCGAGCGGATGGCGAGAGTGACGAGCTTCTCCGTCGCCTCCTCCTTCCACGCCGTGCCGTAAAGAAACGGAGGGATTTCGACGTCGCGGACGGCGAGGGGCGATAAGGGTGCGGCGGTCATGAGCGTGCTCGTGGGGAGCCTACCAGCCCGTGCCCGGTTGATGGTTGCTCGCCGCGAGTGACTGCTGAGTGCCCGCTGGGCGCGCGTGCGTTCGTGACCTGACGAAATTCGAGTGCATCATCGACGCTCGAGGATATCCCATGGATGAACGCAGGCTTGATCGCGCTAAGCGATTCGAAGAATCGTTTCGCGTCACCGTCACGGGACCTGCTACCGCGGCGTCGCATACGTGAACTGATCCGAGATCGGCTGCTACATGAACGGTGTGGCGTGCGATCCTGGCACAACCATGGCACAACCACGTACGTGAACCTGTACAGGGAGGCGACTGCGACTGCCGGAACCTGCACGCCAGACGGGGGCGTCGTGTCGGGTTCCGTCACCACGAGCCAGGTGACCGTGTGCTGCAGGTAGTGGCGGCGGTGCGTACGCGGGGGTGGTCGGACTGATGGCCGGGTGCGAATCGCAGACGGCCTCGGGCCCATAACGCTTCCCGCGCATCACCACACCACCGGCGTCGGCACGTCCCGGTTCGTCGTGGTGCGGTCGCCGACCTGACCGTAGTTGTTCGCGCCCCAGCAGCTCACGTTGCCGGTGCCGAGCAGCGCGCACGCCATGCCGATGCCTCCCACGATTTGCGCGTCCGGGGCGAGCCCGGACACCGGCGTGGGGACGTGCCGGTCGGTGAACGTGCCGTCCGCGAGCTGTCCCTGGTTGTTGTGCCCCCAGCATTCGGCGCTCCCGTCCGTCAGAGTCGCGCAGCTGAATTCGTCCCCGACCGCGATGCGCTTGACGCCGGTCAGATTGGGCACGGCCGCGGGCGCGTACGCGGAGCTCGTCGAGTTATTTCCGAGCTCGCCGTTGGCGTTCAGACCCCAGCAGTCGACGGTCCCGTCGCCGAGGAGCGCGCAGATGTGATTGGCCACCGCCACCTGCGTCACGGCGGTAAGACCTGGGACCGCCTGGGGCGCGAGGGCGTTGGAACCAGCGACGCCCGTGCCGATCTGACCCCACGAATTCAGACCCCAGCATTGCAGAGTGCCGTCGCTCATCAGCGCGCAGGTGTTCGACCCGCCCGCGACGATGGTCTTCACAGTGCCGGTGATGGTGACGGGCACGGGCGCGAGGTGGGGTTGCCCTGTGCCGTCGCCCACCTGGCCCCAGCTGTTGTCACCCCAGCATTCGACTGCGCCCGTCGTGAGCAACGCGCACGAGTGATAAAACCCCGAGGTCAGCTGTGCGACGCCGCTCAATCCCGGTACCACCGCGGGCGTGCCGTGCGGTTGCCCGGTACCATCGCCGAGCTGCCCGTCCAGGTTCGTACCCCAGCACTGGACGGTTGCGTCGTTCATGAGTGCACACGTGTGCTGCGCGCCGGCCGCGATGAGCGTGACGCCTGTCAGGCCGGGGACGAGCCCAGGTTTCGCGCGGTTGTTGGTCGTGCCGTCGCCGAGCTCGCCATTCCCGTCGAAGCCCCAGGTGCTCACCGTGCCGTCGTTCAGGGTGACGAAGGGGTCGCCGTTCACCGAGAGCGCCGCCGCCGTCACGCAGGTCGAGTTGCTGCACGCCACGGCACACGCGTGGTCGCAGGTGCCGCAGTTCTTCGCGTCGGTGTCCGGGTGCGAACAGACGTCGTGGCACATCACCGGACAGGTGCACACGCCCGCCTGACACGTCGCGAGCGGATTGACGCCGAGGCACGTCGTGTTCACCGCGGGCTGATCGTCGATGACGCCGTTGCAGTCGTTGTCGAGGCCGTCGCACTTCGTCTCCGTGGCCTCGTAGTCGGGCGATGTATACGCGCAGGTCCACCCGGACGAGCCGCTGCACGTCGCGGTCGTCGCGCCCGCGCACACGCCGTCCGTCTTGCACGAGGGGCAGTCGACGGGATGGTCGTCGATTTTGCCGTTCACGTCGTTGTCGATGCCGTCGCACACCTCGGGGGAGGCGGCGAAGAAAGTCGCTGTTCCGAACGCCGGTGACGAGCCCGTGGCCGCGAGCGAGAGCCCGTCCGAATTCACGCAGTAGTCGAACGCAATGCCGGACGCGGTCGTGACCTGGGTGCCGGAGACCGTTGCCGCCTCGGTGTCGTCGACCGTGAGGGTCCCTTCGATGTTGCAATCGCAGTCGCCGTCGGGGTCGCAGACCGGATCGCAGGTCGCCTTCACGCCCGCGGAGTTCAGCTGATCTGCCATCTTCGAGCACTGGCAGGCCGCGCAGTCGCCCGGGAGCGTGAGAAGCCCCGCGACCTTCACCTGCATCGAGAGACTAAGCTGTCCGTTTGCGAGCTCGAGCGACCCGGTGGTGGACTCGGGCGCCACGCCGAACACGGCCGTGCTGCACACCGAGCGCGCGTGCGTGAACAGGTCACCGAAGAGCTGCGCGGCGGAGGCGCACACGGTGCCGAGTCCCCACTTCGTGCCGTCGAGCTTGCCGCTGCACGCCGTCGGGGCGGGGCAGGTGTCGCTGTACGTGAGACCGGTCTTCGGAGTGGGCGGCAGCGTGCTGCGGTCGACGCAGGTCCCGGCATCCGCTCCCGACGACCCGCCCGCGCCCGCGGTGCCTCCGGTTCCCGTCGTCCCACCGATGCCGCCGGAACCACCGCTCGACGTCGATCCGCCGTTACCCGCCCCCGCGATGCCCGCGTCCGTCCCGCCTCGCGCGCCACCGGCGTCCCCTCCTCCGGTGCCGGAGCCGTTCTTGGAAGAACCACTCGAGCCGCATGCCGGAGCCACGGCGAGACCGAGGAGGGACAACGTGACCGTTGCGAGCGTCGCGCGAGCGCCGAAGTAAGCCATGATTCGTCATCTTGACGGCTCCGCTCGGCGTCCGTCAAACAGTGGCTCTGGGATGCCGTCTTTCGCGTTTGCGTGGCGACTACGTCGTCCGACGCGGGATCGGGTCGCGCGCTGCTGAACGTAATCCCTGAGAATCTGGATGGGTGCAGCAGGTGGCCGCGACAAATCTATGTGGCGGAACCGTGATCGTCGGCGGCGGAGAAAGCTCCCTGCCATGCGCGGCGCGTGCGCCGCCGCTTCGCGATCACGATGACGTCGAGCACGCATGCTTGCGACCCGTGGACAATTCGTGGCAAAAACCCACGAAAAGCCACGCTTGTTACCACGCGTGAGCCACGCATCGAGCCACGTTTAAGCCTCGCGCATTACCTCGAATTTCGATGTCGAACGGGCGCCGTAGAGGCTCTGGATCGCCCCGTTCTGCGTCATCTAGGCAATCAAAACGTGCGTGATAAGGATTCTTATGATCGATGACCGGTCCTCGGCGTGCCAGGCGAGGGGCACGTGCCGGCATCGAGAAGGGGAACACACGGGTTCGGCCCGCCGCCGCACATCTGCTGCACGCAGACCTATTTCATGCCGCAGGTCTGGCTGCTGCAAGGAAGAGTTCCCGCATCGGACGGGCACGGATGCAGCGGCGAGCAACTGTTCAAAGCAAGCGGTGCGAGGGGGACGAAGGAAGCACCATAAGCCTCGCAGGAATACGAGTTCTGCGATCCGATGAGCTTCCCGGGGGCGTCGTAGAAGTACGTGTTGCCGTTGTCGAAACCCGTGACAACCACGGCATTGTAGGGGCCGCAGTGAGCGACACTTGCCCCCGATGTCGTGAAGCCGCACGCGGTGAACCACGACAGCGCCGAGGGCCAGTCGGGGGCACAGGGCGGGTAAGTGTTCTGCGAGCACGCAGGTGGAGTAGTTCGGAGGCAAGGACCCGCATCAAAGCTGGCAGCAATGCCGGCGTCGACGAGGCCGGAGCCGCTGGAACCACCGCTTGATGCCCCTGCTCCCCCCGAGCCGTTTCGATATCCTCCGGTCGATGCGTCCGTGCCGACATCGACGTGCGTGCCGGTCCCGGTCGTCTGACCACCGCATCCCGCGACGAGTGAGGCCACGACGAGCCAGGAAAAGGCTTCTGCGGGAACAGTCACTGTGCGTGGCTTCGGCAAGCGCCCGTGTCGCATGTCGCGATGAATGACGACCCCGTCTTCCCCTCTTCATCTACGTCGGCGTGAAAACAGCCGCGTAGACCGCAGCCCGGGATGCAGGAGAGTGCCTGCGTGTTCGCGGCTACGAAGGCGGTCTCAGTGCCCTTGCGGACGCCCACCTTGGTTGTGCCGCAGCAGTCACCACGATCTGCGATCACGCAGTCGGCATCAGATGCGCATCTCTTGTCCGGCGTGTAGCTCGCCGCTGCGTCGCATCCAGTCATGGTGCCCCCGGCTCCATCCGATCCGCCCGCGTCGTGCGACGGCCCACACGAAGTTGGGCAGCACTGGCCTGGCGACGTGACCGGCTGCTCACCTGGACCACACGCCGGCAGGTTCGGGCAGTTTACGACGCCGCAGGGCTGGCATGAGGGACAGCACTGATCGGGTAACTGCACCGAACGGGTACCGGGAGCACATTCTCCGGCGAAGCACTCGCAGGTCGTAACGCTGGAGCCGCCCGTTCCCGATCCGCCGGTGCCCCCCGCTGCGCGACCACCCGACCCTCCCACGCCCGAAGCGTCAGTGAGTGCCGCACCCGATCCTCCTCCTCCGACGACGCCGGGCTTGCTGATCCCGGTCGTCTGACCACCGCATCCGGCGACGGCCGTCGCGATCACGGCGATCATCCACATCGAAACTCGCGTGCGTGCCATGCGACGAACCCAAGAGTAGCAGTCCCCAGGGGGCCCTCGCTTGCTTCCGTCATCGCCGGCCCGCACACTTCACCGTCATGGGCAGGGTGATCCTCGTCGGGGCGAGCACGTTGATCGCGTTCATCGTATTCGGTTGCGGAGGCAGCACCTCAGGCAGCGGCTCCACAGGGTCGGGAGGCTCTCTCGGAACGGGCGGTTCCGTTGGATCTGGTGGCAGCCCTAATGGTGGAGGAAGCGGAACCGGTGGCTCCGTTGGATCTGGCGGCAGCACGACAACGGGTGGCGCCACCGGCTCCGGCGGGAACAGCGGAGGAACCGATGGCGTCTCGCCGGCGAAGGCACGCATCGAGTTCACCGTTACGGGCGGTCCGTTTTGCCATCACGGTTGCGATGGACCGCCGTCGATCAACGTCGTGGACTCGGCGGGGCACGGGCTCGAACTGGGTAGCAATTGCTACGCGGACTGCAAGACGTGCAGCATCTCAGGTTGCCCGCCTGGCCCCTGCTCCCAGGACGGCATCGTGACCGGAGCGAATCTGGATTGGGACGGCAACTACCTCGCGACTTCAACCTGCGGCGCGGGGACGTCGTGCCTCGAACCGGCAGCGGCACCGCCCGGTAAGTACACGGCGAGTTTCTGCACAACGCCTGGCAGACTCACAGGACCCGATGGCGGCTTTCAGCAGTGCGTACCAAGCGGCGCGGCCAAGTGCGGTTCAGTCGAGTTCGATCTTCCTTCAAGCAGTGTGGTGAAGGGAACGGTCGGGCCGTGATTTTCACAGGCAGGTCGCGCACCGGACGCTTCGTCCGCCGCTTCCGGCGTTTGTCGGGCCACGCCGTTCTCGTGGTGCTCGGTATCTCGCTGCCGTCGTGCACTCACGACCGACTGACCGTGAACTCACGGATATTCATGCGATCGGGCAGCCATCTCACGTACCAGGGTGGCGGCTGTTCGTTCATTGAGTTGGGCGCCTTCGGTGCCCATGCCAAAGACCGCACAGCTACCGTGCAACTACCGCTCAACCTCCATACAAAAGACCGGGGGGTACGGATCCCACGAGGCCGCGTACGCGGGGCTGCGGAAGGCATCGAGCGTGCTGTGCTTCCAGTCTGGTCCGCCGAGCCGCTTTCTGGATAATGTACTGTCATCACACCGGTTTTCACCCGGTCCGAGCCGCTGTGTCGCGTGCACTGTGGACGCGAAGCCCCCGTCGCTTGGCGTTCGGGCTCTGCGATACGCGAACGAGCCGAGATGCGCCTGAGGGTGCGTCTGGGAACGTTCGGGCGAGATCTCCCTGTCGTCTACCGTGCTTGAGCCGTGTAAACGCCGTGTGAGAGCCGTGCCAAATGCCGGCACGTAACCTCGTCCCGCGATTTCGTGTGCAAGTTGCGAGCGCGGTCCCGGTTGTGGCTCCATGCCTCGGTCCCTATCTTTCTAAGTTGCGGTTATCACAGTGGGATTTTCTGCCGTTCGGGCTCTGCCACGCCCCGTTGCGCACGAGAGTTCGCGTTTCGTCTGCCCGTAGCTCTGACGTTCCGCCAACCTTAGCACTACTGCCAGGAAGTTTTCCATCGGTCGAGTTTCGTGAGACGGGGCTGTCATGGCCCAAAAAGTCTCGGAAATCGCAGCAGCGGCTCGGCTTGAACAGTTCTTCGGCCGCATCGGCACTCACCTGAAGGACTGGCGGAAGCGAGAGTCGTTCGCGATGTACGCTTTCGGCATCCTTGGAGACGGCGAGCGTAAGAGCGCGGAGCCGATCGCGGCGCGGGCGTGCGCGGACCCGAGCCAGACGAACAACGTGCACAGCAAGCTCTGCTACTTCCTCGGCAAGAGCGAGTGGGACGACCGAGAGGTCCGGCTGGAGGCCGCTCGGTACGCGATCGACACGGTCCAGAAGCGCGAGCCGATCACGACCTGGATCATTGACGACACGGGCTTTCTCAAGCAGGGAACGCATTCCGTTGGCGTGCAGCGGCAGTACACGGGCTCGGCGGGTAAGATCACGAACTGTCAGATCGGGGTGAGCCTCGCGGTGGCCACGAGCACCGAGCAGATCCCCGTCGATTTCGATCTCTACCTTCCGAAGACGTGGGCCGAGGATCCGGCGCTTCGAGCTGAGGCGAAGATCCCGGACACGGTCACATTCAAGACGAAGATCCAGCTGGCGCTGGAGATGATCGAACGGGCCGCGCTTGCCGAGCTCCCGGGGGAGATCATTCTTGCCGACGGAGCGTACGGCGACAGCTCCGATTTCAGGAACACCATCCGCTCGCTGGGATTCGACTTCGGCGTCGGCATCCAGTCGACCGTGCGCGTGGTGCGGCTCGATCTTCTCGATCGAGCTCGCGGCGACACGACCACCGTCCTCGATCTGGTAACGACGCTCGGTCGGAAGGCCTTCCGAAAGATCACCTGGCGTCACGGATCGAAGGCGAAACTGAGCTCGCACTTCTGCTTCGTGCGCGTGAAGACCATGCATGACGACGGGCTCACCGTTGCCGATCGAGAGCCGCTCTGGCTCGTAGCCGAGTGGCTCGACGGTGAGGACAAGCCCACGAAATTTACGCTCACCACGCTGCCGCGGCGCATGAGCCGGAAGCAGATCGTCAGGATTTTCAAGGAGCGTTGGCGCACCGAGCGCATGTACGAGGACCTCAAGGGCGAGCTCGGACTCGACCACTTCGAAGGTCGATCGTTCCCCGGTTGGCACCATCACGTCTCCGTCGTCTTATGTTGCTACGCCTTCGTCGTTGCCGAGCGCGTCAGCGCTTTTCCCCCCTCGGCCGGAAGGCGCCGTCCCGACCGTCAGATCTCCGTCGCGGCCTGAGCGACACTTCGCCGACTCCTTCATCACCGCCCGCCTCGCCATCGCCCTCTTCCTCACCCGCTGGCTCCCACGCTGCCCCTTCTGCCACCGCCCCCATGCCCCATCACGATGCCCGCAGGAGCAATCTACCCGTGCCGCATGACGGAATCTCTGGCAGTAGTGTTAGCGGGATAAGGTTAGAGCGTGTCAGATAGGCGGGGTGCGGGGCGACGCCTACGTTCCGAGAGGGGGACATTACTGGACACGCCGTGGTGGCGAAGCAGCATTTCGCGTGAGAATCCCGGACGTTTGATCGAACTACCGAGGACGCGCCGCTGGCGTGCGTAGTCGATCGCGTCGCGCTAGCGTGGACCGCATGCGGGAAAAGGCGAAGCTAGATGGCGGCACCAAAACCCGGCTCTCGTCGCGCGAGGAGCTGGAGAGGTTGTTCGAACGGCACTTCGGGCAGGCATGGGACGCATCTACGAGGGAGCAGGTTCTTTCCGCCGTCCGCATACGCAAGGACGGCTTCCTCGTGCTCCGTGAAATCGAACGCGTCGTTGCCGGCGCCACGGCACTCATGCGCATGTTGGACGGCGTGCCTCCCCCCGGCAAGGAGCCGCGGTCGGTTTTCGGCGGCGATCGAAAGCGCAGCCAGGGCTTCCTGATGGTGTGGGCGTTTGAGGAAGGCCTCGTGCCGTTCGCGTCCGACCCTGTCTCAGTCTCACCCCGGATGCTCGCCGTCGTTAGCATGCTCATGGGGTACGAGCCTGACTCCCTCAAGGAAGGCGTTTTTCAGAGAGCCGAGGAGCGCATGGAGAAGACTCGCCAACGATACCGGCGGGGGCGCGCTCCGACGACTCCGGAAACCAAGCAACTCGTTGCTCAGGCTGATGCGTTGCGTGCCCTCGAAGGGCCAGCGCGCCAAGCGCTCGACACCCTCATGCAGATGTTCGGGGGGACGATTCACCAGAGCGAAAGTGTCCCTGTAGGGACAGTTTCTCAGAGCTGAACCGTCATCTTTCGCGCTACGCCGAGCATGGCGAGAATGCTCGTCGATGGCGCACGACGAGCAGAAACGGGACGGGACGCAGTTCGCGTTCATCCGCGCGACCGATATCCCGCGCGAGGACGTGGATGAGGGCTGGCGAGACCGGATGGCGCGTCGAGTCGCCACCCCCGCGCCCTCGCAATCGTCGTCATCGACAAGCTCACCGAGTTCAAGCTGCTCGGGCGGCAGCGACGGCCCGAGGAGCGATGGCGAGTCGACACAACCCGGGTCCGCAAGGGGTCAACTCGTCGTTGCCGTCGTGGACGGCATCCGGACGGAGTTCGTTCTCGGCGCGCGCCGCGTACTGACGTCGCGAGAAGCTGCTGCCTACTGTGGCTTCGAGACCACCGGCGCGATCCGCAAGGCGAAATCGGAGGGACGTCTCGTTCCCGTCGGGCGCCGCGGAGGGACGGGAACGTGGATGTTTGCGATCGAAGAGCTCGATCGCTTTCTGCGCGGGGATCCGCCTGGTACGGTCACCTTGGATCGTCCGCGTTTGCCCCTCATCACAGGAGCAAATCATGGACAAGGTGAAGTGGAAGAATCGTTGGAACAGCCTGGTCGCCCCGACGGGGCGCCGCGGCATCTGGAAAGAAAGGAAGGAGGTCATCTAGTGCGAGCCCGAGCAGTCGATCCAGCACGGGGCGCACGAAAGAGATCCGAAAGGTGCTGCCGCTCGCGGACGAAGCGACGGCGTACCAGTGGCTGGAGGAGCAGCGAGCACTCCTGAAGTCTGGCCAAGTGGCGGCCCCGCCACTGCAGGCTGCACTTCGGAGAATTCGCAGCCTTGCTGATGGAGCGGAAGCTCGCCGCGGGAATCGATCCGCGGCAAGCAGGGGAGAAATCGCTGGAAGTCCACCCTCGTGCACCTCGTCGACGGAATCCGTGATTCCGACGGCAAGGTGGCGGTGCATGGCTTCGGCGAGATCTACCTCGACCGGATCCGCGTCGGGCACATCGAGCAGTGGAAGGCGGACGTCGGCAAGCTCATCCAGAAGCAGGCCGTTTCGCTCCGACGACCACGAACTCGTGGCTCGCGCATCTTGCGCACCATCATGAGGGCGGCGAAGCGGGAGTTCGAGCTTCCGCGGCTCGTCACCGAGGGCGTCACCGACTTCGATTTGTCGACGCACGTCGTCTACACAGAGGAGTCACCGAACGCGCTCGCGCCCGAGCAGGTACCGGAGTTTCTGAATCGCATGCGGGAGATGTTCCCCCAGCACTTCGCGATGGTGTTTCTCGGTTTCGCCACCGGGTTACGTCCGTCGTCGCTTCGCCCTCTGCGGCGCAGCGGCCCCTCGGCAGACGTGCAATGGGACGAAGGACCGGATCCTCGTCCGACGCTCGCAAACGGGCCCGAACGAGGTGAAGGAGACCACCAAGCAGAAGGTCCGGTATCGGATCGAGGTGCCGCCGAGGTGATGAAGGTGCTCCGGTGGCACGTCCAGACGCAGCTCGACACGCCGGAGCAGCAGGAGTCAGAACTCCTGTTTCCGTCCGTGAAGGGCAGCTTCCGGGCGGTGACGTCGCTCTGCAAGCCGTTCGCGGCGGTCGCGAAGGACATCAAGTTGCCCTTCCCGTTTTCGCCGCGGGGGATGAGGAGGACGTTCAACGACCTGGCGCGTGCTTCGAACGTCGAGGCCATCGTGACGCGCTCGATCAGCGGGCACTTAACCGAAGAAATGCAGAACCACTACAGCACGGTCCGGGGACCCGAGCAGCGCGACGGGATCGCGCGCGTGGTGGACCTCATGACCGCCCCGTCAGAAGGCGCCGAGTGGTACTCAAAGTGGTACTCAAGGCGATTTGGCACCCCGAAAGTGGTACTCAAGAGCGCCCGACGATTCACTAACTGGCAGGATTTCTGGTGGGCGCAGCAGGGATCGAACCTGCGACTTCGACCGTGTGAAGGTCGCACTCTACCGCTGAGTTATGCGCCCGGATGCGGACGCCGGGCGGAAGCCCGGCTGAGGAAACGCTTTTTAGCCCGTGGTTCTGGGTTCCGCAATCGCGGACGTCTGATATATGTCGCCGCGTTGGAAACGGACATTCGCGCTCGTCGCCGGGACCGCTGGATGGGGCTTCTCATCGTCGGGACGGCATTCGTCGCGGCACTGTCGGTCTCGTGGTGGGCGCGCGGCAAGGCAGCGCCGGAGGAGGAAGGGCCGCCCGCGCCGCCGACGACCGAGGGCGTCGTTGGGTACCCGCACGCAGTGGACGCGATCGCGACGCTCGAGACGGCACGGGGGATGACCAAGCGCGCGGACCTCCGCGGCATCGCACTTTACGGCGTGGCGAGCAACGGGATGGTGGACGTGTCCGTGCCCGGGCACCGCATCCGGTTTGCGTTCTCGAGCGCTCGCGGGGAAGGGCCGCAGCCTCCGCACCCGCCCGGGACGCTCGCGCGACATGCGTTTTGCGGGCGGCAGAATATCCACGTTCGTCCGGACGGCATCGTCGCGGATCCGGATCAGGCGACGGCACCGTGTTCGCCCCTGGGCGAGCCGCTTCCGGAGCCCCGTTGCGGTCCCAAAGAAGTCTGGCAAGTGGCCGTGCGTCACGGTGTTCCCACCAATCGCCCCGCGAACATCGATTACTTCCGGTCGGTGGCGGGTCCCGCGTGGCGGTTCAATCAAATCGGATCCGCGCCGTTCGTGCTCTACGGGGATTGCGTGCGTGAGCTCACGGGCAGGGACGTGTTCGGGTCGGTCCCCTGATCCGCTCCGACGCCGGCGGTGCGACGGATCTCGCGAAAGAGGTCCGCATGAGTTTGTCGGTCCGACTCCGAAAAGCCGATGACTCGCTTGCCGGCAGAGGCGACGAGCCTGGCGAGCGCAGGCTTTCGCGCGGACGCCGCGAGCTTGTCGAGCTTCGTCGCGACGACGATCGCGTTCACCGTCGGTCGCGAGACGCTTGCAGGGGAAGCAATCAGATCGAGCAGTCCCTGGTCGTCCTCCTCGATCCCTCGGCGAACATCGACGAGCAACACGACCGCGCGCAGGGTGGCTCGTCCGAGCAGGTAGTCTTCGATGAACCCGGCCCACGCGGCGCGCTCGGTCTTCGATCGCTTGGCGTACCCGTAGCCCGGCAAATCGACGAACGTCATGAGCGCGGCGTCGCTGGTCCTCGCCTCGAAGATCACGAGCTCGCGCGTGCACCCGGGCGTCGAGCTCGTGCGCGCGAGCCCCTTGCGTTCGAGGAGCGCGTTCAGGAGCGTGCTCTTTCCGACGTTCGAGCGCCCGGCGAAGGCGATCTCGACGCCGGTGGGCGGCGGTAAGAGCCGCGCTTCGGGCGCGCTCGCGACGAAACGGGCAGACGCGATGCGCTGAGCCGGCAGGGTCATCGCGCGACTCTAGCGCGTCAGCCGGACTTCCGCTCGCCGGCGTCCCTCGGGGCCTCCGCCTTCGCGAGCGGCGCGGCTCGAACAAGGTCTCCGACCTTCGCGAGCGTGCCCGCGTCGAGCTCCGGGGCGAGCTTCGCGAGGCGGTCGATGAGGTCACGCGTGCCGAAGTACGCCCCGGCGCACGTCAGATGAATCGTCCCGATCGGGTTGACCCGGCCTTCTTCGAACATCTGGAGACGCAGGCGATAGGAGTCCTTCGCGATGGGCTCCCGGCACGAGCGGCACGTCGCGCGACCCGAGCTCGCCCGCTCGATGCCCGCGAGCCGCGGCAACCTGTGGTGAGCGACGCCGAACTCCGCGGTCGTTCTGAGCCACTCGCGGTCATCGATCTGCCCTGCGGCGTCGAGGACCGGCAAGAGCCTCTCGGGGCGCATCAAGGCCGCGCAGGGTACGTGAAACCAGCTCTGCGCTTCGCCCTCGGCGTACGGGTTCGCGAAGCTCTCGCCGAAGCGGAGCTCGCCCTTGGCGATGGGTCGTCCGCAGCCGCGACATTTGGCGCGGCCGCTCGGTGCTGGAGCGAGGACGTCGGGCACGTCGAAATTGAAGCGCGTACCGTCATTGCGGTCAACTTCGGCGAGCATCGGGGTCGGGTGTCACCCATGGGCACGACGTCGCGACGCGGTTGCGAGGATTGCTCGCAGTTCCTCGCTGCCGAGGGCGCGTGCGGCCAGCAGGAACACGACGACGAAGACGATGGCGCTTGCGGCGCCCGGGAGCGCCGATGAAAAGGGGAACATCGCCGTGGCGATCCTGACGGTGTGCGCCGTCGCGATGCCGGCCAGCGCGCCGGTGATGCCGGCACCGAGCGTGCGCGCCGCGGAAGTACCAATCTCGCGGAAGCGAAGGCTGGGGACGTGCTTGCCGAGGCGCCACCAGAGGAGCGCCATCTGCACCGCGCTCGATCCGGTCACCGCGAGGCTGATCCCGACGTGTCCGAGTCTGCCCCGCAGGCCGATCGCGAGCGCGATGAACGCGGCGAGATCGATGAGCGAGACGATGACGGGCGTCCGCGTGTCGCCGACCGCGAAGTACACGGCGACGAGCTGACGCACCATGGCGACCATCCAGATGCCGAGCCCCTGGGCAACGAGTGCGCGCGCGGTTTCGTGGACCGCGTGCGCGCCGAACTCGCCCCGCTGGAACAGTAGCGCGACGACGGGCTCCGAGAGACCGACCATGAGCGTGGTCGCGGCGATGGCGACGAACAGCGTGAGTCGCACCCCGAAGGCATACGTCGCCTCGAGTTCCGCGCGGTCCCCGCGAGCCGCGAGGGCCGCGAGACTCGGCAATGCCGCGGTCTGGATGGCCATGACGAAGATCCCCTGCGGGAAGTCGCATAGCCGGAGCGCGAAGCCGAAGTAGGTCTGGGCGCCGACGCCGAGCTCGGAGAGAAAGCGCCGGGCGATGACAACGTCGACCAGGTAGATGCCGAGTCCGAATACCGTCGGCCCCATGCGGCGAAGCGCGTCGCGGACGCCCGGATGACGGAAGTCGAGCCGCGGTCGTTCGAAGAATCCGGTGCGGCGCAGGCTCGGCCATTGCGCGACTACCTGGAGCGCGCCGCCGACGAGCGCTCCCGCGGCCATCGATAGAATCGGGTCCCGGCCGTGAGCGAGGAGCCACGAGGGGAGGGCGATCGCGAACACGATGCACGACACGTTGAGGAGCGCCGGCGCGAACGCCGTGACGGCGAACTCCTTCGCTGAATTGAGCGCCGCGGCGCCGAGGGCGGCGGTGCCCATGAAGAAAATGTACGGAAAGAGCCAGCGCGTGAGCGTGACGGTGCGCTCGAGCTGGCCGGGCACGGCGCGGAATCCGCCCGCGAAGAGGTCGACGAGCGGCCCCGCAAAGACGACGCCGGCGACGCTGACGACCGCGAGCGTCAGGAGCGACACGCCCCGCGCCGCGGCGAAGAAACGCCGGGCTTCCGCGGCGCCCTGCTGCTCGCGCGTCTTCGTGAGGACGGGGAGCACGGCGGTCTGGACGGCGCCCTCGGCGAGCAACTGTCGCAGCGTGTTCGGGATCGTGAACGCGACCATGAACGCGTCGGTGGCGCCGCGAGTGAAGAGCGCCGCGAGCGCGAGATCGCGGCCGAGTCCGAGCACGCGGCTCGTCAGGGTGCCGAGCGCGACGATGCCCGCTCGGCCCGTGAGCGCGTGACGTTCTTTCTCGGCGTCGTTCGTCGCGGGGAGGTCGGTCACGGGGTACCTGCGTGCGACCGGAGCGCCTGCTCGACGAGCCCGAGCGCCGCGTCCACGTCTTCGGGCAAGAGTGCTCCCCGCGCGACGCGCGCGCGCGTCGCGCCGCTCATTCGCAGACGTGCGCCGCCGCAAGCGCGGCACACGAGACCGCCGCGATCCGCGTCGATCATCGCCGCGCGGCCTGGAGCGCACTGCTTGCCGCAGCGCACGCAGCGCTCGAGTTCGAGGGCCCACCCGAACGCGGCGAGGAGCAAGAGCCCCTGTTCCGCGAGCACCTGGCGCTGATCGACGGCGACGGCGTCGTTCAGGCGGTCGAGCAACTCGACGAGGGTTCGCCACACGGCGGGCTCCGCCGTTCGCGCGGGCGTCGCAACGCGGATCCAGCCGAGCGCGCGGCCCGCGGCGTCCATGCGCGCGAGGTTCGACGTGAGCGTGAGCCGTGTCGTCTCCAGCGCCGCGTCGCGCAGCGGGAACAACTCGCCGGACGCGGGCTCGTCGAACTCGACGCGGACCGTGTGGAAGGGCTCGAGCGCGCCGCCGAAACGCTTCTTGCTCTTGCGCGCGCCGCGGGCGAGCGCCGACACGCGGCCGAGGGACTCCGTGAACAGCGAGAGGATCGAGATCCGCTTCCCCGTGCTCGATGCGACGGAGCAGGAACGCACGCGTGCGGTGCGTCTGGCGCGCCGCGCGGCTGCCCCTCACGCGACGAAGATCGTCGGATCGCCGGGGAGCGACGAGAGCTCTTGCGGCATGTCGTGGCCGCGCGGCTTCAGCACGATGCTGAGCGCGAGCGTGAACAGGATGAGCAGAAGGACGAACGCAATCGCGACGCCGAACCGACGGCTCCGAGCCGGCTTGGACGGGCTCGAAATCGGCAACGGCGTGACCCACGCGACGCGCCGGCTCGCGGTATAGCGGGCGAGCACTTCTTCCGTCGAGACGCCGACTGCCCGCGCGTACGACTTCAGGAAGCCGCGCACGAAGACCTCGCCGGGGAGTTCGTCGAACTGGTTTGCTTCGATCCGCGTCACGCTGTCCATCGGCACGCGCGTCGAGCGCGCGATCTCTTCCACGCTCATCTGGCGCTCCTCGCGACAGCGACGAAGAAATTGTCCGACGGGTTCCATGTAGCGACGGGTTTACTTCAGTTTCTCGAGTAACGCGCTGCATTCTCGTCCGGCGGCGGTGCGTTGATCAAGCTGAACGCATCGCACGACGTCGGGGCGGGCCGCGTCGGGGCGACCGAGGGCCAGCAGGCACCGCGCGCGCCCCGCGTAGGCCACCTGGAGACCCTTGCACTCCGGGTGGTCCGTCTCGAGCGCGCGGGTGTATGCCTCGACCGCGGCGGCAGGGGACTGCTTCTTCTCGTACGCGAGGCCGAGCCGGTAGTTTCCCACGCAGAAGTTCGGCTGTGCGGCCACGCTCCGCCTCAGCGCGTCGATGGCCGGGTCCAGATCGCCTTTTTCGAGGTAAGCCCAGCCCAGATTTCCCCAAGCATCTTCAGGGGTTTGGTAAAGGATATCCTGCGAGAGGGGGCGCAGAACGGCGATGGCGTCGTCGTACCGTTTCTCGTGGACCAGGATCACGCCGAGAGTGTTCTTCGCTTCCCGAAAGTCGGGCTTGATGGCGATGGCCTGGCGCGCGTAGCGCTCGGCCTCCGAAAGCCGGCATTCATCGATGCTCCGGCGGCAGAAGTCCAGGTAAAGGAGCGCCACGAGGTGGGCCGCCTGGGCGTTCTCGTCGTTGAGCTCCACTGCCTTCAGTGCGTGCCCGAGAGCGACTCGCGGCTCGTCATGGTGGAGCCAGATATCGGCGGCCAGGTTTTGCTCGGCGACGCTCTCGCGTTCCGGGTCTTTCGGGGGCATTCCATTGTTTGCGCTGGGGGCGCACGCCGTAAACAAAGTCGCCGCAACAAAAAACCACCCTCGATGGGTCAAGCTAGTCTTGCCTCCGCGCGGGCCGCCCGGGCTCGCTCCCACTGCCGCCGACGATCTCGTCCTTCATCTCGAGCAAGCGGCGGAGCTCACGCAGACTTTCCGGATCGGGGATCTGGATTTGCTCCCCGTCGACGCGGACGTGGCCACTCGTCCGGAGCTGCTGCACGTTGCGTTTGACGGTCTCGACGTCGAGCCCCACCCGCGCGGAGAGCTCCATCGGAGAGACCGAAAGTATTACGGATTCTGCGCTCGTGGGCCGGCCGCGGGTGGCCTCTTGCGCGAACTGAAGGAGGGCGGCGGTGATTTTGACCTGTGCGTCCCGGAGCATGAGGAGCTCGATCTGGTCCTCGGCATCGTGGAGCCGGCGTACGAGCTGGTGAAGGACGCGCATGCCAATTGCCGGATTCCCCGAGAGGAGATGCTCGAACGTCGACTGAGCGAGGACGAGTGCTGCACTTTCGACCAGCGCCACGGCCGTCGAGGTCCGTGTGCTCCCCGCGGAGAGGGCCTGCTCGCCGAAGAGCTCCCCCGGGCGAACCACCCGCAGGCTGCGCTCGCTCGCCCCGGCGCGCTTGATGAGCCGTACCCGGCCTTCCTGGAGAAGGTACGCCTCGTTCGCGGGGGCTCCGGCCTCGAACACGACCTCGCCGGCCGTGAAGCGCCGCCCGAACCGAGTCAGGAGCCGCGACTGTTCGTCGGGACCGGCGTCGATCGTCATGTCGGCTCGCGCGAAGATAGCGGAGATCGGGGCAGCTTGGGACGGATTGCGTCCGCGGGGCGCACGTATTCGGCCGCTGGCGGAGCGCCCGCGTGAGTCCCCGAGAGCTTCCCGCCGACGCGCGCCACGGCCGTCGCATGAGGAAGGTCCGTCGAGGCCGACCGGAACGCCACCTCGAACTCTGCCGCGGCCTCGCCGACGAGCACGCGAGGTCCGTCCCCGAGCCGCCGCAGCCAATCCTGAAGCTCGGTCCGAGGGAACGCCCGCGGCGAGACGATTTCGGTCCCATCGGCATCGTAAACAGCGCCGAAAAGCTCACTCCGGTGCGCGTCGAGCAGGGCGCACCGCGGTCCGGCGAGCTCGTCGGGCACCGCCGCGCACATCGCCCGGAGCGAGCCCACGCCCACGACGGGACGGCCCAGCCCGAGGCCGATCCCCTGCGCGAGCGCGAGCCCAACGCGGAGTCCCGTGAACGAGCCGGGCCCCACGCCGGCGGCGATGCAATCGAGGCTCGTCCTCGACCACCCCGTGCGCCCGAGAGCCTCGTCGATGAGCGGCAAGAGGCGCTCGCCGTGCGGGACTTCGCCCTCGTTCGCGAGCGCGATCGCTTCGCGTCCGTCTTCCACGAGGGCGACCGTTCCGCGTCGCGACGACGTCTCGATGCCCAGGACTCGCACGGCTCCTCCGCGTCTATCACGATTCCCGAGGCACGCCGGGTCTTTGGAGTTCGCGAAGGGGCGCGCTAGTCTGGGCTCGTCGTGTCGCAAACCCAGTCGGAGATCGTGCCGCGGTTCGACTTTCGCGTCGCATTCAAGGTCGTCGAGGACATCGGCCGGAGCCGCGAAACGAACGAGGACGCGCACCTCGTCGAGCCGGGGCTCGCACTCTTCGCCGTGGCCGACGGGATGGGCGGACACGCTGCGGGAGAAATTGCGTCGCGCGTCGCCGTCGCGGAGGTCAAAAAGTCCATCGCATCCCAGCGTTCGCAGGCAACGATGGAAGCGTACGTCCGCGAGCCCACGCCGAACGCGCGACGCCAGGTACTCGCACGCCTGCGCCGTGCCATCGAGCACGCGAACGACCGCGTGCGCGAAGAAGCGCGGGTCGACCCGGAGCGCAACGGCATGGGCACGACGCTCGACGTCGTGTGGCTCGCACGCGACCACGCCTTCGTCGCGCATGCCGGCGACGGCCGGGTATACCTCGCCCGTCCGAGCGCCGTGCTCCAGCTCACGCAGGATCATGCCGAGGTCGACAAGCTCAAGGCGACCGGCGTCCTCAGTGCACACAACCGGAGCCGGAACAGCCGCTTGCTCAATGCGGTCGGCATCGCGCCGCGCGTCGACGTGGACACACTCTTCGTCGATCTCACCAAGGGTGACCGCTTGCTCCTCTGTTCCGACGGCGTGCACGGGCAGCTCGACAGCGAGGCGGAGCTCGGCGAGCTCCTCCGCACCGGCAATGCCGACACTGCATCACGCGCGCTCGTGGCCCGCGCGGCCCTCAAGGGCCGCGACAATGCCACCGCGCTCGTGATCGAAGTCGCCGATCGTTTCGTCAAGCGCAACGACGAAGATCACGGCTTTCGTTCGCGCGACGTCGAGCGAGCCCAGCTCGCGCCGATCTTCGCCGATCTCCCGCTTCCCTCGGTCATGGCCGCGCTCGCCGCAGCCGTCGAGATCGAATTCGAAGCCGGCCTGCAAGTGCCGCAGGTCGTCGCGAGCGATCTCGTCGCCTACGTGGTCCTCGACGGCCTCGTCCGCTGCGACGGTGATCGCGTCGTGACCGTCGGGGCCCTCCTGTTCCCCGAATCCCTCGTCGGTGTTCCGGTCGTCGGCGAGCTTCCCATCGTTGCGGAACGTGCGCGCCTGCTCCGTCTCCGTGCAGACGACTTCGCCGAAGTCTGTGCCGCCGATCGGTCGCTCTCGTGCGAGCTACATCGTCGCCTCGCCGTCCATCTCGCGCGCGCGCGCCAGCGCCCCGTGCCTCGAAAGCCCGGAAACCCCCCGCAAACCTGATTGCCGCCGGCTCGTCGCGACGAACCTCCTTGCATTCAGACTCCGAACGACTACGGTCCCCGGCACTCGCCAGAGCCCATGGAAGCTCGAAGCGGGTTGGTCTCGGGGCGTAGCGCAGCCTGGTAGCGCATCAGACTGGGGGTCTGAGGGTCGTCGGTTCGAATCCGGCCGCCCCGACCATTTCTGGCCCACCTTTGGCCCACCCGGCCGCGTGACCGTGACCGATCCTTACCGTGTGGGTCGGGCGGGTTCGGCCCCTTCTCCGGATGCGCGGATAGCTTCCGCAGGAGTGCCTCGAAGGCGGGGATGGGGTTGAGCTCCGGAATGCAGAACACGAGGGGCCAGACGTCGCCCATGGCGAGTTCCTCGAGAGCCTTGGCTGCTTGGCGGTATTTCAAAATTTGATCGCCCCTGTGTCCCGTGCGGCGCCGCACAGTGTCCTCGTTCATTCCGAGCGCCAGGTTCCGGGTAACCATGCTCCGCCGGAAGCAGTGGCTCCCGAAGCGTCCCTTGTTGGAGCCGACGCTGTAGAGGTCGGCGCGGTCAAGCCCGGCTTCGCGCATCCACTTGCGGAGCGGCGGGTCGACGAAGGGGACGGCTTTGCTTCTCCTGGCCTCCCGGAATTACGGCATTCCGCGTATCTCTGGTCGCCTGACCGACGTCCACGTCGTATGAGGTAACATCTCCAATTGCTGCGTGAGCAACTTCAAGCCAGGGGAAACTCGCCCGGAAATCACAGCTTCGGGGTGGCACAGCTTGGCCCACTGAGGTGCTTATTCCACGGTTTCTGCGATTGGTTCGCGTCTTGCTTTAGCTGGCGCGGTCCATGAAGATCCACCTTGCTTTCGTGTTGTCGGCGCTAACGGCTGTTTCAGGTCTTGGCTGCGATGGGCGTGTGAGCGGCGGCACACTGTCGCCGAGCACATCGAGCTCGAAGGAAAAACCGAGAACATCGGCGCCCGGGGGCTTGGATGCGGGCAGCGGCGGATTCGATGGGCGATGGGTCACCGGGTCCCATCTCGAGCGCATTACCGCCCGGGGCGCGCGCCATCGCCTCCGACTCCACGGGAATGAACCTCGTCGTCGTGGACACCGACGTCTGGACGTCCACGAACGGAGGGACGAGCTGGATCGACCAGACTCCCTCGGGCCCGGCGCACAATCAGGACTGGACGTCGGTCGCATCCGACACGACGGGGCAGAAGCTCGTCGCGTTGGTCAACGGCTTCTACGACGGTCCCGACGAGGATCCTGCGATGTTCAGCGGAGACGTCTGGACTTCAACGAACGGCGGCGTGACGTGGACCGACCGGACGGCGTCGAGCGCCGCGCACGGCCTGGTGTGGAGGGGAGTCGCGTCGGACGCGACAGGGACCAATCTCGTCTCGGTCGCCTCGAGCGCAGGCGTCCTCGTACCGACGGGGAGCATCTGGACCTCCACCGATTCGGGCGCGACCTGGACCGATTGCACGATGGTCACGAGCCCCACGGGGTCGCAGGCGTGGCAAGCCGTCGCCTCGGACGCGACCGGGCAGAACCTCGTCGCAGTCGGCACCGGCGCGATCTGGACCTCGACCGACGGCGGCGCGACCTGGACCGACCACACGCCGCCCGCTTCCGCTCAAGTTATCGGCGGGTTCGGCTTTCAGTCCGTCGCGTCGGACGCAACTGGAAAGAAGCTCGTCGCGGTCGTCAACACCGGCGACGTTTGGACGTCCACCGACGGCGGCGTCACGTGGATCGACACCACGCCGTCGGGCCCGACATCGGACCAGGTCTGGATCTCCGTTGCTTCGGATTCCACTGGAACGAACCTCATTGCGACCGACGCCCTAGTGCACGGCTACAACGGCGACGTCTGGACTTCGGCCAATGGCGGCGCGACCTGGACCGATGTGACCACGAGCGATCCCTCGGCCAGCGGAGAGTGGCAGGTCGTCGCGTCAAGCGCGGACGGGGCCCACCTCGTCGTCATCGGGGGCGGGAAGGTCTGGACGCGCTGATGAATGCGGAGGCAAAAAATGGCCAATCCGAGAGCCGGCACGAACCGTGCTTCGTGTGACAACCCAGACAACCATGCCCCCCTTTCACACCGTTCTTCGCCTCGTCGATGTTCACTCGTTCCGCGCGGCACTCGCTGCGACCGTCGCGGCCGTCGCGCTCGCTGACCCCATCGACCCCGGGTGCAATTGTTCTATCGTATTTAGCTTGCGGAGGTGGAAGTGGTGAAGGCCCGGACTGCTGGATTCTTGGGCTCCTTGGCGGTGGTGGGTCACGTTGGGGTGCAGTTCCCGATCTGCTGACGAAAAACAAAGCGAGATCGATCGGTTACGACGCGTAGGTTGAAAGGAGGGGCTCATTCGCGGCAGATATCCGGTTGCTAAAACAAGAACACCAACCGGAAGGAGCCCCATGGCGACGACTATCGAGCGCGCCGAACGGGATGTCCAGAGCGCGAGCGAGCGAGTTCGTAGATGCGCGGAAACGAAGGACGCGACGACGCTTTCTGCTGTCGAGCGAGAACTCTGGACAGCGCTGCTTCATCTCGGGCGTGCGGTAATGGCCCTGTTTCTCGTGCGATACGCTGCCCGTCCGCAACCATCGACCTACGAGCATGACGGCGGGCGATTCGCGCTCGACACGGACACGCGGCGTCGGAGCGAGATCGGCACGCGGTTCGGCAAGGTCGCGTTCGTACGACCCGTGGGTCGTCCAATCGGAGGTCGCCGCTGCACCGACCTTCCCATCGATCGCGAGCTCGGCGCGTGCTCGGGCTTCAGCCTCGGGACGGTAACGGCGGTCGTGCATCTCTGCGCGCTGATGGCCTTTGGGACAGCGCGTCGCCTGTTCGCGGAGTTTCACGAGTGGGCGCCGAGCTCGCGTTCGACGCTGCGCATGGTCGACGCGGTCGGCGCCGAAGCTCGCGGCTTTCTCGACGCGGATGCTGTGCCCGAGGACGACGGGGAAGTTCTCGTGATCCAGGTCGACGGCCGCGGCGCACCGATGATCACCGCGACAGAGCACGCGCGACGCTGTCAGGCGCGACAGAAGGTCAAGGGAACGAAGCGACACGGGCGCCGTCTGCGGCGACGCGAGCATCCGCGTCCTCGTCGCAAGAAGGGCGACAAGAGCAAGAATGCCAAGGTCGCTTTCGTCGGCGTGATTTACACACTCCGGGCGACGCGCCACGGATGGGAGGGACCTATCAACAAGCGCCTGATCGCGACATTCGAGAGCCACGAGGCGCTCTTTCGGTGGCTCGCCGTGCACGCGGAGCGCCGCGGTTACGGTCGCAAGCGATGCTTCTTCCTCGCCGATGGCTCCGACCACATCTGGAGAAACCAGCAGGTCCATTTCCCGAAGGCGGTGCCCTGCATCGACTGGTACCACGTCGCCGAGAAACTGTGGGAGGCGGAGGCTGCCTCCATCCCGAGGGCAGCCCGCTGCTTCGTCCGTGGGTCACTGCTCAGCTCGGCAACCTGCGACGAGGCAAGGTTGCCGAGGTGCTCGAAGACATGGCCACCGCACACAACGCGATCTCGAAGACGGGCCCGGGCAACAAGGGCCGTCGCAAGCGGCTGCTCGGCATCATCGAGTACCTCGCCACGCACGAGCAACGCATGCCGTACTGTGCACTCCGCCGTGACGACCTCGACATCGGTACCGGCGCCGTCGAAGGCGCCGTGCGCAACCTTGTCGGCCTTCGTCTCGACGGGCCCGGAATGCGCTGGGGGCGAGACCGCGCCGAGATGGTCCTCCACCTCCGTTGCATCGTCCTCAACGAGCAGTGGAGTGACTTCTGTCGCCACCTGGAACGACGCACGCTCAGGCTTGCCGCGACGCCCGTCCCCGCACGAACGCACGACGCGAAACCTCAGCAATCACGCGAGGCCGCGTGATGCAAATTGGGATCTGCACCCGTCACGTTGTCTTCTTACAGCTGAGTTGCGCCAGTGATACCCTCGAAAGCTCGCGGAGCGGCGTAAGCGACGACTCAGGGGTGGGGAGAAGCCTAGCGACGGGCGGCAGCAACAACGCAGGGGCGGGGGGAAGCCTCGGGACGGGCGGCCTTCTGCCGAGCGGATGCCTTGACTGGCTCGGCGGCCAAGGCGGCACTGAATGCGGCTCGCCGATGGTTACGGTGGTCGACGGCGATACGGGCGCGGTGATCTGCGATCCGAGCTTCACGGTGACGGCGGACGCCGGAGTCATCTGCTATCCGACCGGGAACCCGCGGGAGCAGCTCGAAGAGCCCGATGGGGCGCCGACGTGCTCGTTCTTGCTCGGGAGCCTGAACGGCCTCGAAGGCCAGGTCGAAGTCCAAGTGGTCTCGCCCGGATATCAGCCAACCCTCACTTCGATCAAATCGTGCGTCCGGGACGCGACCTCGAAAAACCGCGAGAATGTACGACGGATCGCGGACTGGCGGGAAAGCTTTCATGGTTGACCATCCGGTACAGGACACGAGCGAGCGACGAATGATCTCCGTCGCGAGCGTCGTCGGGCGTCTCCGGACGCGCTGGCTCGACATCGCGGCGAGCTGCGCCGCCATCTTCGTGGTGCTGCCCACCTGCTGGTACCGCTACGGCATCGATCAGGCGCTCTATCACTACGTCGGCGCAGGCTGGCTCGCGGGCAGAGTCCCATATCGAGATGCCTTCGACATCAAGTCGCCGGGCATCTACGCGGTGTACTCGGTTGCGATTGCGTTGTTCGGACCTGGACAATCATCGATTCGCATCCTCGAGCTTCTCGGGATCCTGGCCACGGCGGCGATGGTCGCAAGAACGGTGGGCAAGAACCCTCCCGACGGGGTTTTCGGGCTATCCGCCCTGGCGCTTGCGATGTGGAACGCGACCCTGTTCGGATTCTGGGACACCGCGCAGGCGGAGTTCTGGGAGTCCGCCTTCGTCGTCGCCAGCTACGCAGCGTTGCTCGCGGACGGGCATCCCCGCCGCTCGCGCGGAATCGCCGGGACGCTGGCGGCCATTGCCACGCTCATGAAGCCCACTGCAGTGGTGGCGCTTCCGATCCTGGCGTTCCGCGCGGTGCACACGTCGGACGGCAAGAGCCGGGTGTCCGCGCTGACGGCCTTCTCGATCGGCCTGGTCGTGCCGTTACTTCTGACCGTCGGCTATTTCCACCTGGTCGGGGCTGGCGCTGCCTTCCGGGAATGGATCGGCTACGTCCCTCACTACGCTGCGGCGCCGCTCGACCCAGATTGGGTGCACTGGACGGGCCCCGAGCTACTCCTTGCTCGCTCGGGCGCCGCCATCGGGATCCTCCTCGGCATCTGGGTCTTCGCGCCAAACCTCTGGACCATCAGTCTCCTGACGGCGACTGCGCTCGGAATCGTGCTGCAACGCCGCTATTTCAGCTATCACGCGGCTTGCCTCGGCCCTGCGCTCGTCCTTTGCGCCGCGGGCGGCATTCGCGAAGTCATCGTGACGAGGGGGCGTTCGACGGCCGCGGGAGCGGCAGCAATTCTAGCAGTCGGCGCTTTTTTGGGTTCGCCTCCATGGACCGGAACGGAGTTCACGACTTACCGCTCGTACGTCCTTCATTCGTTCTGGCCCCTGGCGTTCGGACGGATTTCGAGGGCGACGTTCGACGAGGCGTTCAACGGCCCGTTCGACTACCGATATACGGAAGAGGTGGCGGTCTCCGAGCTCGTAGAGAGTCGCCACCCGGCGCCGACGGACGGCCTGCAGGTTCGTGGATTCGATCCGACCATCTACGTGCTGACGGGGCTCCATTCCCCGTCGCGGTTCTTGATGGAAACGCCACTGGAGAATGCGTACTTGCTGAGCTACGCGTCGGGCTGGAACGCGGAGCACGATCGCGCGTTGTTCGGTCCGAGAGCGCCTCGCTTCTTCGTCACTTCGCTCGGCGATACGGATGACCTGTCACGCCTAGAGGTCAGGGGATTCCAGCCGCTAGGATCGCGAGGACGGTACGTCGTTCTCGAGCGTGGTCTCGCGCAGCACGGCGCCACCAGGTCCGAAGTCGAGACGGTCCTCGCGCGACGGAATTTCGAGGGACTCATGTTTGGCACAATGCCGGCTCGAGCGCTGTTTCGAGAGGCTGGCACGTATTCCTTTTGGCTCGGCGACAAGGTCTTTCGCGGAACATTTCACGTTACCGATGGTGGCGAGGTCTGCATTGAACCGGAACTGGGTCAGCCGGGAACGTGCGGGAAAATCTACGCTCGCGGGACCGAATTCGTGGCCTTCGAGGGCAACGGACGCGAACTCGGTGACTTCCACCCCTCGAACGCACGAGCGGACTGACGAGGTCACTTCGGGATGCAGGCGTCCCTCCTGCTTCACCGCGGTGGCGCCAGAATCCGCCGCGCGTGGCTTGACGTCCGTGGGCGGCTCGGGCGGCAGTTCGTGCAGGGGGCCGTCTCGCATGCAGACGGCCGTGTCGCGGCCACGGATGCAGCCGTATTCGAGCCAGTGTCCGCAACCCCTGGCGACGATGACGCCGCCGCTCGCGCGGTAGGTTCGAATCTCCTCCGCGGGACACCCGAGATCGGTGACGGCGCGATCACGCGCGGCAAGGAGAACGGTCGACGTGCAGGCCGTCGCCGAGAGGCACGCGAGCAGCGCCGCTCTCGACGTCCAATGCTGGCCAACCGTGGCCGACGCGACCCGCATGCTGCGTGTGTACTACAGTGTGGGCCAGTTGCGCAGACCGTCGCGCGGGGCCGCGCCGGCGCTCAACCCACGGCGGCGACGCTCAGCCCCGAGCGCTCGAGCAGGGCGTCGAGCGACGGCTCACGGCCCATGAAGGCGCGGTAGAGGCTCTCGGGGTCGTCGCTGTCGCCGCGTTCGAGGACCTTGCGACGGAACTCGTTGCCGACGGTGCGGCTGAACACGCCGTCCTTCTTGAACCGGGTGAACGCGTCCGCTTCGAGGACCTCCGCCCACTTGTACGAGTAATAGCCAGCGGCGTAGCCGACCGCGCTCGAGAAGAGGTGCGTGAACGACGCGATCATCGCGTAGTCGACGTCGAAGGCCGCGGGCGCGTACTCCTGCATGATGCGTCGCGCGTACGCGAGGACGTCCCCGTCGCGCGCGGCGTCGTAGTCGACGTGAAGGGCGAGATCGACGGCGGCAAAGCCGAGCTGCCGCATCATCGCCGTCGCATCGCGGTACGTTCGCGCCTTCAGCATCTTCGAGAGCAGCTCTTCGGGGACCTTCGCACCCGTCTCGAAGTGCTCGGCGAAGGTGTCGAGCGCGGCGCGCTCCCAGCACCAATTTTCCATGATCTGCGACGGGAGCTCCACGAAGTCCCACGCGACGTTCGTGCCGGCGAGACTCCGGACGCCGACGCGGCTCAGGCAGTGATGCATCAGGTGACCGAACTCGTGAAAGAGCGTCGTCACTTCCTGGTGCGTCAAGAGCGCGGGCTTTCCGCCGACGGGCGGCGTGACGTTCGCGCAGATGAGCCCCAGGTGCGGACTGCCCGTGCTGCCCTCCGCCACGCCGGTGACGAGGCCGTTCATCCACGCGCCGCCGCGCTTCTCTTCTCGCGGATAAAAATCGGCGTAGAACGATGCGAGGAACGTCCCGTCCTCGTCTTTCACGTCGTAGACGCCGACGTCCGGGTGCCAGGTCGAGAGCTTCCGGTTCGGCTCGATGCCGACGCCGTAGAGGCGGCGGGGGACGCGCCCGAGACGATGCAATCCGCGGGCAAGTGAGAGCGCCCCTTCGGAATCGAGACCGCGAAGCAGGTGCCCCGCCCGACTTCGCTCGTCACTTCCACGGTGCCGCCGTGGAGCCGCACGAGCTCGTGCACGAGGGACAGGCCGATACCGCTGCCCTCGAAGCTTCGTCCGCTCGCTCCTTCGACACGATGAAAACGTTCGAAGATTCTCGGCAGTTCTTGCGCCGGGATGCCGGTACCCGTGTCGCGAACCGAAAGGACGACACGGTCGCCCGAAGATTCTCATGGTCAGGCTCACCTCGCCCTCGAACGTGAACTTGAACGCGTTCGAGACGAGGTTCCAAACCCGTCCCCGCCTTCACTCCGCCGCTCCCCGCTGTCCACGACGGCCCGAGCCGTCAGGGACGGGTAATTTCGTAATATCGTGAGCAGTGCTAAGCGTGGGAAAGCGCCGCGCGATCCCACCCGGCGAGGTCCGCCGCGGCGTCGTACGTGGTCTCGAGGAATTCGAGGAGGACGCCGTCGGGGTCCGGCGCCGTGCGTACGGCCTCGTACGGCAGCACGAACTCCCGCAGGACCGGGTGATAGAACGCGCTGCGCGGACCGACGTTCGCCGAGAAGAGCCCCGACGGCTCGGGATACGCGTAGGCGTAGAACGAGGCTTCGCGAACCGGGCCACCACCCGGCCAGAACCCTGCACTGATGCACTCGTGCGAATAGGCCTCTTCCTGGACGAAGTCGGGGCAGTTCGGGACGCCGCCCGGGTGCTTCGGCGCGGTTCGACCCGAGAAGCGCGTACAGGCGAGATCGAACGCGCCCCACCAGAACTGGACCGGGCTGCATTTGCCCAAGAATCGCCCGCGGAATGCCTTCATCACGCGATCGGCCTGCACCGTGGCGCGAAACCAACGATGCACGGCCTCCGAGTCGTAGGAAGCGTGCGTGTGATCTTGCGTGAACGGGATCGCGTCGTTCAGTTCCCGCGGGACGGGCCAGATCTTCGGTTCGATGTCCAGCGACCGCAGCAGCGCCACGTACTCCCGGTAAAACGAGGCTACCGGTTCGGCGGTGAGCACCATCGATCCCTCTTCGCCGCGGCTCGTCCGGACGATCAGGAGATGATGGTCGAAATCGAATTCCACCTCGAACGTGTGCGTCCCGTAAGGGATCGACGAGGTCGTCAATCCGAGTGGCGTCACGTAGAGCGTCACGTGCCACCAGTGGTTCACCATCGGCGAGTGCATGAGCCGCGTCTTGCCCACCATCTGCGTCCAGCGGTGGACCGTTTCATACGTGTCCTCCCAGCCGTCGACGAGGGGCAGCGCCGGCCACGGTTCCGAGCCCGGAGTTCGTTCCAGTTGCGTCGCGGTGTTCATCGAATATCGCCCGGCGCGCTCGGCGCCGGCTCCATCAGGATTTCCTCCGGGTAGCACCATCCCCAGTCCTCCCCGGGTTCGAAGCTCCGCATCACGGGATGCTCGGTCTGGTGATAATGCCCGGTCGCATGCTTGCCTGGTGAGCTGTCACAGCAACCAACATGCCCGCACTCCAGACACAGCCGGAGGTGCACCCACCGGCCACCCGTCCTCAAGCACTCCTCGCAGCCGCGCGGCGTGCGAGGCGCGATTTTGCGGACGTGATCGAGGTGAGCGCAGCGCGTTGGCATCTGGGGGAACCTGACTCGATCGTGGTAGTGCCGCCCCTCGAATGTCGCAATCGAACGAGCCGCTTCCTGCCGTCGTCAATTGCGCGACTCCCGGTGCGAGATTCATCCTAGGCTTCGCGGCGCTCGATGACGGCGATACTGATCTTCGCGTTCACCTACGTTGCCCTCGCGTTGGGTCGCATCCCCGGTCTTCGCTCGGACCGCGTCGCGGCCGTCGTGATCGGAGCGGCGCTCATGATCGCGTTCGGCGTGCTCGCGTTCGGCGAAGCCGAGCGCGCGGTCGACGGCGCGACCATGGCCCTCCTCTTCGGGATGATGCTGATCTCGGCCGCTCTCGACGTCTCGGGCGCGTTCGAGACGCTCGGCTGGGTCGTCATGCGCCGAGCACGGAAGCCCATGACGCTGCTCGTCGCCGTATCCGCGGCGACGGCTCTCCTCTCCGCGGTGATGATCAACGACGTGGTGTGTCTCGCGTTCACGCCACTGCTGCTCCATGTCTGCGACGCACTCGAGTGCGAGCCCAGGCCGTACCTGATCGCGCTCGCGACATCGTCGAACATCGGCAGTGTCGCGACCATCACCGGGAATCCTCAGAACATCCTCATCGCGTCGCTGTCGCACATCACCTACGCGCACTTCGCCGCCGCGCTGTCGCCCGTCGCCATCATCGGGCTCGGAGTGAATATCGCCGTCATCTCGCTCGTCTATCGCGAAGACCTGTCGCGTCCCTTCACCGCGCGCGACGCCGTTCCGCGACCCGTGACGAACCGCGCGGGCCTATGGAAAGGGGGCGTCGTCGGCGTCGCGGTGCTCCTCGCATTCCTCGCCGGCGCACCGCCGCCCATCGCGGCGATTCTGGGCGGCTCGGCGATGCTGGTCACCCGCGCCACGGACCCGAAGCGCCTCTATGCACAGGTGGACTGGACACTCCTCGCTCTGTTCGCGGGGCTCTTCGTGGTCATTCGCGGGATCGAACACGCGGGACTCGCGGGCCACCTGCTCGGATTTCTGGCGGCGTTCCGGACCGACACGATCTGGGGCCTGTCCGTCGTCACCGCGATGCTGTCGAACCTCGTGAGCAATGTGCCGGCGGTCATGGTGCTGAAAGCGGGGATCCCTCACCTCCCGGATCCGCAAACCGCCTGGCTGACGCTCGCAATGGCGTCCACGCTCGCCGGCAACCTGACGCTCCCCGGATCGCTCGCCGCCATCATCGTCGTCGAACGCGCGAAGGAGCGGACCACCATCTCGTTCCTCGACTTCATGCGCGTCGGCGTGCCCACGGCGGTCCTCACCGTTCTCCTCGGGGCCTCATGGCTAGCGCTCCGGCAAGTGCTGTTCTGATCGAGTTCTCTGGGGGGCGTTCCTGCTGTTCCTGCCCCCCGAGCTTCGCGGCTGCTCCCCCCGGTATGCCGCGAGCGTTGCCGCGTCCATCGCTTCGAAGAAAACAGGGTCGCGCAGAAGCCTACGGAGCTCGCTCCGAGAGCAGGATTCGAGGAAGTCGACAAGTTCGCCTTGGGTGCGAGCGATCACGGAGACACGCTCGCTCTCGGCACGCTGACGTCCCTCGTCTCCTGCGCGTAGCTCATTGGGCTTGAACGGGCGCAGCGTCGGGCGCTTCGTTCTCCCACGAATAGCCCACGATGAACTTTGCGACGAAGGGGTCGCTCGCGCTCGTGAGCCCCTCGCCGATCCCCGCGTTCAGCTCGACGCGGGGGATCGCGAGCACGTCCACCGCTTCGTAGACGTACTGGGCTTCGCGAGCCCAGGGCAAAGGTGACGAGATTGGCCCGAACGACGAGTAGTACTCGATGCCGACCGCCACCTTGCCCACGATCTTGACCTTCGCCATCCCCGCGGGCTCGAACGATGGACCTTGGGTCGCGCCGGGCGCGGCGAGTGGCACGTCGGCGATTGGGTTGATCGCGAAGAGCCAGTGTTCATCTTCCCACGCCGCGATCGGCCGAATCTCGCCGCCCCAGCGGTTTCGGTCGTAATGCTGCGGCAGTAACGACACCTCCAAGTTGAGCCCGAGGCGAAGGTGCTCGCGCCAGCCCGCGGGTGTCACGAATTTCGCTCTGAGCTTCGTGCCCGCGTACTCGAACGTGCCGTCGCCGAGGAGTGCCGTTTGGAGATACCCGCCGAGCTCGAGAAAGCGGGTCACGCCGATCGACGGCTCGAGCGTGAAGTGAGTCTGATGCTCCATCGGGAGCTCGGGAGGGTCCGCGGTCTTCACGCCACCGAAGGCGTGGTTCAGGTGGAGCTCGAGCCCTGGGGTGCCGGGTTCGTCCGCCGTCGCGTCGTAGACCTGGATCTCGAACGGATCGATGGCTGACGCCTCGCGCGACGAAAGCGCGCAGGCCACGACGAGGAGCACGATGCGAAGCGGGCGCATGCCGTCCGGAGACATTGTGCACCCAATGGCGCACGTCCGACGCGAAGCCCGACTTGCGAACCGCAACGTCTCTCGCGGTCGGCGTGAAGGTTCGGGCCGCGACTCCGGAGGTCTTTACGCCAGGACGCTCACCTGCACGCACCAGGGATGCGAGGTCGAGCCCGTCGGCACCGGCGATGCGGCGATGCTCGTCTGTCCGTGCCACGGAAGCCAGTTCGATCGTAACGGAGCGGTGATCCACGGCCCCGCCAGATCGCCCCTCACGCACTTCACCGTCGCCGTCGCCGCGGGCGGCAACATCACCATCGACGGAAACTCCGAGGTCTCGCCGAGCACGCGGACACCCGTGGTCTGAACGCGGGGACGGCGAGACCGTCCGAGCTCGAGCCGCTGAGAGCCCTCGCTGGCGTCCAACTCTATGGCCGTGCGGCGATGCTGACCTGAGTGCTGCCCTCTGCCCCGCTGATTTCGCCGGTGTACGACGACGCGCCCCAGACGTTCACGGAGACCCAGTGTCCCGGCACTACGATCGCCGTGTAAAACTGGATCCACCCACAATCGACGCCGCTGCCGCACGCGAGCGGGATGCCGAGGAAGGTCCGCTCGACGGCGGCGGGGCGGCGTCTGGACCTGGCCATCCGACCGAGCATCACAGCAACGCGGTGCTCTCGAAGACCGCGCCGCTGGCGAGCCATCGGCAAAAGGTGTCGGCGGCGTCGGGCTCATCGAGCGACGCGTGGTGCCGCACGTCGGGCCATGGCTCTTCGATGCCGTGTCGCAGCCGGCTTGACTCGACCGAACGACGGTGAGACGGTCGTTCTCGCCGACCCGCGAGGACAGGGTAATTGGGCTTGGCGCGAGCCGAAGGAAGTCAGGATGCAAGTCTCGAAGTACCTTCTCGTCTCTCTGGCGGCATGGCTCGCGGCGTGCTCGAGCTCGCCGAATGCATCGACCGGAGGTGCGCTCGACGGAGGCCCGAACGCGTCCGGCGGGGGATCGACCGGTTCGGGGGCGAGCGGAAGCGGCGGAGCCACGAGCGCCGGGCCGACGATGGGCGGCTTCTGCAAGGTCGACTCGGATTGTCCGAGCGGCGAACTGTGCCTTTCTCCCGGCCTCGGGGTGGGCACGGACAAGTACTGCGCTCCCCCGTGCGCGCAGCAAGGTGACTGCGTCGCTTTCGCGCAGACATCGTTCAACATTCAGGTCCCGGACACCGTCACGCCCCAGGGCGGCTCGCCGACACCCACCGTCTTCCAGTCGACCACGCTCGCCCGCGGCTATGCGTGCGCTCCCGTCAGTGGGCAGACGTCGAATTACTGCCAGTTCGCGTGCTCGGCGACGGAGGCGCTCTCTACCGACAATCATTGCTATTGCCTGCCCGGCTACGAGATCAACGCGACGAAGACCGATTGCGTGTTCGCAGCGGACATCCAGTGCTCCATCCTGAGCTCCCTTGCTCCGGACCAGCAGGCGGCCCTGAAGGCGAGCTACGGCATTCAGGTGGCGAGCCCGACGTGCGACGCGTGCGACAGCGACATGTCGTTCGCCAATACGTTGAAGTGCCACACCGGGCTGTTCGGCTGCGAGATCAACGACATCGGCTTGAAGGGTCGCTGCGCGGAGTTCCTCACCGACGACGCGTTCAACGCCTGCCTCGCGAGCGCTACGAACTTTACCTGCCAGGACACGTGCGGCAGCTCGTGCGACGTCGGGGACGTCACTTGCCTCAGCAACTGCTACACGTGCACGGCCGCACCGAGCTCGCCGGCACCGACGTGTACCACCGGCAATGGCGGCGCAGGCTCGGGCGGTTTCGGAGGCACCAACGGCGCGGGCGGCAGTGGTGGCGGGACTGGTTTGGGCGGCAGCGGCGGCTCCGTTCGCCCCGACGCTGGCTCCGGCTCGGGCGGCGCGGGCGGAGGCGTCGGTGCCGGCGGTGGTATCGCCTCTGGCGGACACACTGGCTCGGGCGGCTCCGGCGGAACCTTCGGTTCGGGCGGGTCAGGTGGAAACTTCGGCGCTGGGGGATGAAGCGATTGCGGAACTGCGCCCATGAGGCTCGTTTCGCGAAGGCGGCTCCGCGCAGTTTCGAAATCGAACCCGACGGCGCGCTTCTTCGCGCCATCGAGGCCGTACATCACGTTGATCGACAGACCGCTCTCGTAGAACACATAGGCGAAGCGGGTGCCGTCGACCTCGAAGGACGTGGCCTCCAGGGGCCGCGACGCGATGACGATGTCGCGCTCTTCCTCGAGGATGCGGTGCACGTACGCGACGATATCCTTCGCCTTGCTCGCCGGCTCCACTGTGAAGACGTGGTCATACTTGTTCTTGAAGTAGCGGGCTTCGTTGGCGCGCAACGAAGGCCCCACGTCGAAGGGGGGCCTTGCCCCCGCGGCTTGCTTCGCAACCGCTCCCCCCGGCGCCTTCGGCGGGCTCGCTCCGCTCGCGTAGTTCCGCACCTCTTTGATCCCTCGGGGACGACGTGCATCGTCGATGCGGAACTACTGATGCCGACTCAAGGAGCCGACCAGAATGAAAGCGAAGAACACAATCTGCCTCTGGTTCGACAAGGACGCGGAAGCCGCGGCGCGCTTTTACGCCGCTACCTTCCCGGACAGTGAAGTCACCGCCGTTCACAAGGCGCCGGGCGACTTTCCGGGCGGCAAGGCCGGCACCGTGCTGACGGTGGAGTTCACCGTCCTGGGAATTCCCTGTCTGGGTCTCAACGGCGGCCCGCAGTTCAAGCAGAGCGAGGCATTCTCGTTCCAGATCGCCACGGACAATCAGGAAGAGACGGACCGCTACTGGAACGCGATCGTCGGCAATGGCGGCGTGGAGAGTCAGTGCGGCTGGTGCAAGGACCGCTGGGGCCTTTCCTGGCAGATCACGCCGCGTGCGCTCACGGACGCCCTGGCCGCGGGTGGAGCCGACGCCAAGCGAGCCTTCTCGGCAATGATGTCGATGAAGAAGATCGACGTCGCCACCATCGAGGCAGCACGGCGCGGGTGACGAAGGCCCTTCCTTGCCGAACCGCGGAACGACCAAACGCGAGCGCCGTCGCGGTGCCCGTTACAAACTCCACGGCGTCGTCGCCTGGAGCACGGCTTCGGTGAGCGCTTCGGTTCTCAGGTTCGTGAATGCCTGGTAATCGGGGTCCGCCACCATCCGTGAAAACGCCTTGCGCGTTGCACTCAGATGCTCCGGCCGTCGAATTGCATCACCGTCAGCTCGTTCACGTCCACGCCGTCGAGACAGCGCGCGTTCACCGCGATCATCGGCTGCCCCGCCTTCTCCCCCCTCGCGAACGACTTGATGCCGCACTCTGTACAGAAGAGGTGGTGAATGTGCTTCTTGTTGAACTGGTAGTCTTTCAGCGTAGCCTCACCGGCTTTCAGTTCGAAGTCCGACGCGGGCACGAAAGCGAGAAGAGTGCCTGCTCTGCCGCACATGGAGCAGTTGCAAGCGATGACCGGCTTCCTCAGATCCACCTTCACTTCGTAACGCACTTTGCCGCACTGGCAGCCGCCCGCGTAGGTCTTGAGGTCGCTCATCCCGGCTTTCTAAATCGGAAGCGACCGCGTGCCCAGCCCCGGACCTCACGGTCCCACCGTTCCCTTCACGACCGTGCTCGAAGGGAAATCGAACTGTACCGAGCCGCACTTCGGGGGGCCGGTGTTGACGCACTGTTGCTGAAAGCCGCCATCGGGTCCCGTGAGATCCCCGGGCGTGGCGCACATCTTGGCCGTGTACGTGCCCGGTTTCGCAAAGACGGACTGAACGCACGTCGTTCCAGGGCCGCACGTCGAGGTCGTGTTGTAGCTCCCGTCCCAGTCGAGCGTTGCGCCGGTCACCCCGATGCCTCTGACCTGGCAAGCGTAACCGGGGCAGGGGGATGTCATGCAGGTCCCGCACGAGACCGAGGAGCAGCTCGAGACGATGCTGAAGAGCGAATGCCCCGAAGAGTCCTCGACGTCGATCGACGGTCCTTGGCCGCACGTGGACGTCATGCAGTACGGGCCACCGACCGCCGTGAACTCGATGGACGCCTTCCCGGGCGAGGTCCCGCCCCCGCTTCCTCCAGCTCCACCCGTGCTGCTACCTCCGGCTCCGAGAGAGCCGCCTGTTCCGAGAGAACCTCCCGAGCCCGTCTCCCCGCTGTCTGAGGTGCTGCCGCCGCAGCCGACGACCAGCATCATCACCGTGCTAACCCCGACCACGAAGCTGTAAGGCGGAGGCTTGGTGGCAAAGATCATAGTCCGAAACGCTAGCCTGGCGGCATCCGGCGCACGAAGCAAATCCGCATTGCCTTGATGCTTCTCCTGGCATTTCCCTGTCCGACGGCGACGCTCATCGGTGCCGCCGGCCCCGACGGTGCTAGGCTTCCTTGGTCGCATGGCACACACGGAGCGTTCACGGGGGATGGTCGTCGTGGTCCTCACGGCGGTGGCCTTCATCACCGGATGCGGTGGCCAGACGACTGGCAGCACCAAGTCCAACGTCGTCGGCGGCGCGGGATCGGGTGCGACAACCGCGGACGCTTCCAGCAGAGGAGGCGCGGGCGGTCTCGAAGCGGGGAGCATCGACGGATCGGCGACGGGTGGAGCCAGCGTCACGAACTGCGACTGTTTCGCCGGACCCTGTGCTCCCGGTACCCATTCGGTGCAGGTACCCGATCAGTGCTGTCCGTCGTGCCAGCCCTGCGGCGCGGTAAACTGCCCGAACATGCCGGCGTGTGGTCCCGGCGAGCAACCGATCACGTCACCCGGACAGTGCTGCCCCACGGCGTGTGGCCCGACGCATGACGGAGGAGCAGGAGGCGTCGGGTCAGGTGGAGCCACGGGCACCCTGACCGGATGCGACGCAGCGGCGAGCTATACGCCGGACAAGACATGCGCCTCTGATGCCGACTGCGTGATCGCAGATAGTGGTGACTGCTGCGGCACGACCGAGGTGGGGGTCCGCAAGGGCACCGAGGCCGCCTTCGTAGCTGCCAACCAGCAGGCACTTTCCTGCATTCCGGGCTGCGGCCTCCGTGGCTGTTTTCACGCCGACGTGGATGAAGAGGGGAAGACGGGGTCGTCATTCATCGCGACGTGCGACACGGGTGCTTGCCGAAGCCACGCACAGTGAACGTTCCCGCAGTTCCGGCGCCGACTTCACCAGGCACATCAGATCCGCGGGCACGGCCTTCGCCGAGGATCGTTTGAGGCTCGAGCTCGAGACGGAGCCACCTTGCGCCGAATCGTCCGCCCCGTAAACACTTCGGAAACAGCGGCGTCACCGGGGGCGCCCAACCATCGGATGTCCGGGCGCTGTCGGAGCGGTCGTGTCGGCTCGGTCGATTCAGATGTATGCCTCTCTCCCGAACGCTGCTCGCAACGCGAAGAGCGTCGATATTGCGGCTTACCTGAGTCTTCATCGCACCGAGCTCGTCACCATGCTCGACGGGAACGGCTCGTCCGGCGAGTTGCTGGCGAGGCGCCACGCCAAGATCATGGACGGCCTGCTCATGACGCTCTTCCCCGTCGTGCTTGCAAGCCTGAAGGCCGAGGAGCGTCCGCACCCGGTGCTGCTGTCGGCGGTCGGCGGCTACGGGCGCGGCGTCCTCGGCTGGAAGAGCGATCTCGACGTGCGGCTCGTCACGAACGAAGCTCCCGAGCTTATCGTGCCCCTCGCGGAGGCGCTCCTATATCCGTTGTGGGACACCGGAGTGAGCATCGGACACCAGGTCGCCAGGGTCTCCGATGTGATCGAGGGCGCGCGCCAAGATCTCCCCACCGCCACGTCGTTGCTCGATACACGCCGGATCGCGGGTGACGCAGCACTGGCGAACGAGCTCGAGGAGCGGGCCTTTGCCGGCCTGTTCAGCGAGAGTGAACTGCCGGCCTTCATAGAGCGGCTGGAAGCCGAGGTGAGCCAGCGCCACCGCCGGTTCGGCGACTCGGTCTATCTGCTCGAACCCGACGTGAAGAGCGGCGCGGGCGGGCTCCGCGATCTCGACATCGCGCTGTGGGCCGCTCGCGCGCGCTATCGCGTCACGTCGATCCACGACCTGCTTCGAGTCGGCGTGCTCGGTGCTCGTGAAGCCGCGGAGCTCGAGGAAGCCTCGAATTTTCTCTGGACGATCCGGAATCATCTCCACTGCGACGCCAGCCGGAGAAGCGACAGACTGACGTTCGAGGAGCAGGAGGTCATCGCGAAGCATCTCCGCTACGACGAGCGTATCGGCCGGCAGCCGTCCGCCACCGAGGACGAAATTCAAGGTGCCATGGTGGAGGCGTTCATGTCGGACTACTACCGGCACGCCCGCGTCATCATGCGGGCGCGCGAGCAGATCGTCGCGCGTGCGACGCCGCACCCAGGTCGCAAGCGGCCTCACATAGAGGAGATCGGGCACGGGGTGCAGGTGTTCGACGGAAAGCTCACGTTCAGCGACCTGAGCCAGCTCGACAGGGAACCCGCGCTGATCCTGCGTCTGTACGCGCAGGCCGTCGCGCGCGGGCTTCCCGTCCTGCCATTCGCGCGTGACGTGGTCATCCGCAAGGCGTCCGAGCCCGTCTTCTGCGCGCGCTTGCGGGAGAGCTCCGAAGCGGCGACGCTCTTCGTGAGCCTGGTCTCGGCGGCCCAGGAGACCGTCTTCCACAACGGCTCGGTCCTCTCGGCCCTCCACGAGGTCGGGCTCTTGACGGCTATGGTCCCGGAGTTTTTTCCGGTCGTCGGGCGCGTGCACCACGACGTGTATCACGTGTACACGGTCGACGTTCACTCCGTGGCCGCGGTCGATCGTCTGCGCGCACTCATGCGGGGGGATCTCGTGCACGAGTATCCTCTGGCGTCGCGGCTTGCGGCGGAGGTCCTGCGCCCGGAGATCCTGTGCCTGGCGACGCTGCTTCACGACGTCGGGAAAGCCATCGGCGGCCGCGATCACTCGCGGCGTGGCGCGGTCATGGCCAAGGACATTCTCGCGAGGCTCGGATTTTCGCCCGAGGACATCGAGGAAGGCTGTCATCTCATCCTCCAGCACCTGGTCATGTACCTGGTGGCGGCGCGTCGCGACCTCGAGGACCCCACGACCATCGGGGAATTTGCGAAAGAGGTGCGCGGGCGCGAGGGGCTCCGGGATCTCTACCTGCTCACGGTCGCGGATCTTTCCACGACGGGCCCGACGTCCATGACCAAATGGAAGTCCCGCATGCTCGACGACCTGTTTCTCGCGACCGACGACATGCTCTCCGGGTCGTCGGGGCTCGATGCGCAGCGCCTCTCGGGCGTTCGCAAGCAGGTGAAGGAACGATGGGCGGTGCCGGAGGCCGACGGCTTTTTGGACCAGTTTCTCGACTCCATGCCCGAGCGCTATCTGCTGTCCCACGCCGCGGACGAGATCGTCGCGCATGCGAGGGTCGCGCTCGAGGGGAGGGAGAGTGTGGTCAGTGCGGATTTCGTTCCGTCGCGCCATCCGGAAGTTGCAGAGCTCTGCGTCGTGACGGGCGACGTTGCGAGCGCGCCGGGGCTCTGCATCGTGACGGGCGATCGGCCGGGGCTCCTCGCGTCCATCACGGCCGCCATCGCGTCGAACGGGCTCGAGGTCCACGCGGCGCAGATCCATACGCGGCAGCTCGCCGACGGCGGCACGCAGGCGGTCGATCTGTTCTGGATCACCGACCGCACCGACGAACCCGGCGACATCAGCCTCGTTCTTCCCAGGCTCCGGCGGGATCTCCAGCGAGTGATCACCGGATCCGTCCCGGCACGCGATCTCATCCGGAAGCGAAGTGTCTGCCGCTGGAGCGAGCGCCCTCTCCCCGCCGTGAGCACGGAGATCGTCGTCGACAATCGCTCGTCCGCGCGCCACACCCTCGTGGAGGTCGTGACGCGCGACCGGCCGGGCCTCCTCTACATGCTCTCGCAAGCGCTCCACCAGCTCGACCTCACGATAGTCGTCGCGAAGATCAACACCGAAGGAACGCGCGTCGTGGACGTCTTCTACGTCACGGAGCTGGACGGCAAGCGCCTCGAGACGGCGGGGCGCATCCAGGCGGTGAGGGAAGGGCTGTTCGCGGCGTTGAAGCCATCAGTCGCGGCATAGCGGGGCGTCCTCCCGCCGGGATCACGCGTCCTCCCGCCGGGATCACGCGTCCTCCCGTCAGGGTCAGGTGCAAACCGGGTGCTCTGGTGACACTTTAGACCGGGTCCCTGGGTGACACTTTTTGGGTGACGGGTCTGCCTGACGGCGGGCTGACGGCTAATTGCCGCCATGCCGTGGAAGGAAGCCCGGATCGTGGACGAGCGAGTTCGATTCATCGCGGCTGTCGCGGAGGACCCGAGGGGAAACTTCACCCGCCTGTGCGCCAGCTTCGGCATCAGCCGGGCGAAGGGCTACAAATGGCTGGAGCGGTACGAGCGGCTAGGCCCGGCGGGGCTCGAGGACCAAAGGTCGGTCGCGAAGAGCTGCCCGCACCGCACGCCGGATGACGTGGTCGACCGGATCATCACGCTGCGGAAGCGGTTTCCATTCGACGGTCCCAAGAAGCTGCGCGTCCGGCTCCGAGACATCGATGGTGCTGACTTCGCTCTCCCCGCAGCGAGCACGATCGGTGAGATTCTGGATCGCTACGGGCTCGTGCGTCCGCGCCGCTCGCGGCTTCGTGTTCCGCCGAGCACGGAGCCCTTGGCCCACGCCGAGCTGCCCAACGACGTCTGGTGCACGGACTTCAAGGGGCACTTCGCTTGCGGCGATGGCACCCGCTGCCACCCGTTGACCATCACCGACGCGATGAGCCGGTACCTCGTCAAATGCGAGGGGCTACCCGGTGAGAAAGAAGGACCGGTGCGTGAGCAGTTCGAGCTCGCGTTCCGCGAGTTCGGAGTGCCCCGTCGCATTCGCTCGGACAACGGGTCGCCGTTCGCCAGCAAGGCTTTAGGCGGACTTTCCCGCCTCAGCATGTGGTGGATTCAGCTCGGCATCGTGCCCGAGCGCATCGAGCCAGGGCAACCGCAACAGAATGGTCGTCACGAGCGCATGCACAAGACGCTCAAGGAGCAGACCGCCAATCCACCGGCTGCAACGCCGATTGATCAGCAACGCGCCTTCGATCGCTTTCGCGCCGACTACAACGACCATCGTCCGCACGAAGCGCTCGGCCTCACGCCGCCTGCGCGACACTACGAGCCGTCGCTGCGTCCCATGCCGGAGCGTTTGCGAGCTCCCGCTTACGGCGACGATTTCGACGTGCGGCGAGTTAACACAAGCGGGGTTCTGAAGTTCAAGGGCAAGCAGCTGACCGTCAGCACACTCTTCACCGATCAGCCGCTCGGTCTTCAGCGGGTCGACGAGGAAGAGTGGGACCTTCACTACGGCCCGGTGCTCCTCGGTCATGTTCTCCTGCGCAACGGCGAGCTGCGACTCGAGCGGCCGTAGCCCAGAGCTCAGCCGCCCCCCTCCATCTACCGCGTCCGTCTCTCGCTCCCGGACTGCGCTTCCGTCGCCTCCGGCTCCGTCAGCCCGAACCCGGATTGCGCCCGGATAGCGTCTTCGCTCGCTGAGGCTTTGTCTCTTCGCGATCGGTCCGTGTCGTTGCGCTTCCCGGTCTGTGTCTTAGAGGCACCCGGTTTACGTCCCCACAGCACCGAATCTGTGATTGAACAGAGCCGGACCTGTAACCAAGGGTCCCGGTCTATTCCGTCACCCAGGCACCCGGTCGCTCACCCCGTCATGCGGCAAACCCGCCGGGATCGCCGGCACTCCCGTCGGGATCATGCACACTCCCGTCGGGATCACGCGTCCTCCCGCCGGGATCACGCGTCCTCCCATCGGGATCATGCACTCTCCCGGCCGGGATCGCCGACACTCCCGTCGGGATCACGCGTCCTCCCGCCGGGATCACCGACACTCCCGTCGGGATCACGCGTCCTCCCAGCCGGGGTCACGCGTCCTCCCGCCGGGATCACGCGTCCTCCCGTCGGGATCACGCGTCCTCCCAGCCGGGATCACGCGTCCTCCCGGCAGGGTCAAGCGACAAACCCGACGGGAGTGCCGACGATCCCGCCGGGATCGTCGGTTACCCTGGTGAGGTCGTTCCGGATTCCGGGAGAACCGGCGCTCGTGCCGCGACGCGGGTCGATGATTCCGTATGGGAGCGGCGCTGATCTCCGCGGGATCGTCGGCCATCGCGGCGAGATCGGCGTGGACCTCGCGTGGGATGGCGCTGGCCCCGGCGGTCGAAGGCACCCTGTCGACGAGGTCGCGAGCAAGCGCGGCGCGCGAGGCAGGTAACGCGCGCAGCGATCGGCCCACCCTGCGTCGCGATCGATCGTGACCTCGTCGCAGTGCGCAGGCTGCTTCGCGACCGCGTGGCCGACGCGCGAGAGTGTCGTCGAAATGCGCCGGTGGCCTTGCCCCCGCGGCTCGCTTCGCGCCCGCTCCCCCCGCCGCCTTCGGCGGGCTCGCTCCGCTCGTTAGGTAAAGGGGGCCTTGCCCCCGCGGCTCGCTTCGCGCCCGCTCCCCCCGCCGCCTTCGGCGGGCTCGCTCCGCTCGTTAGGTAAAGGGGGCCTTGCCCCCGCGGCTCGCTTCGCGCCCGCTCCCCCCGCCGCCTTCGGCGGGCTCGCTCCGCTCGTTAGGTAAAGGGGGCCTTGCCCCCGCGGCTCGCTTCGCGCCCGCTCCCCCGCCGCCTTCGGCGGGCTCGCTCCGCTCGCGTAGTTCCGCGCTTGTTTCATCCCTCGGGGACGACGTGCATCGTCGATGCGGAACTACTAGGAACGTAGATTTCCAACCGGTTCATACATCGAGTCGAGTGTTGCGATCCCGCGGAGCGAGGGGTTTACTCTGATCACACTGTATGCACAGGGGAGCGAGCGGCACATGAAAACTCACACCGGCGCACCGCGGGCACGTCTTGATTCCATGCTTATCGGGTTGGCGCTGACGCTGCCCCTCAGCGCCGCGTGCTCGGCGTCGAGCGGCGGAAGCGGCTCGGGCGGCGAGGCCGGTGGTCAATTCAACTCGGGCGTCGGCGGCACCTCCGGGAGTAACGGCGGCACGTTCGGCGAGGTGGGTGGGGGTAACGACCTCGGCACCGGTGCGGCCGCCGGGGGCAGCAACGTCGCCAGCGGAGGTTCTTTCACGGACAACGGCAGCGGCGGCGAGCTCGCGGGCAACGGGGGCGAGCCGAGCGGAAGCGGAGGCACCACGGGCGGCGGCACGGGCGGCACAGTGGAGACAGGCGCGGGAGGCGCGACTCAGGTGCAACCGGGAACATTCTGCTTGCAAGCTGGCTCGGGCGACTACTCGAAAGCGGGTCCGTACGCGGTGAGCACGATGGCGAACGTGGATCTGGCGAGCGTACTACCGGCGGGGACCGCGACGCCGACGACCTATACGATCTTCTACCCGACCAACATGGAAGCAAACTGCCCGCACCCCGTGATCGCCTGGGGTAACGGCACCGGAGTCACGGGCTCCCAGGTGTACGGCTTCTTCAACAACAATGCGGCGAGCTGGGGCATGGTCGTCATCGCTTCGGACAATTCGAACGTCGGGAGCGGCGTGTATCAGACGGCAGGCGTGGACTACCTCATGGCCGAGAACGGGGATCCGACGAGCCCGTTCTATCAAAAGCTCGGCACGCGGGCGGGCGTCTCGGGGCATTCCCAGGGCGCCTTCGGCGCTACCGTCGCGACGAGCGACCCGAACATCGTCTCGGAGGTGCAGGTGGAGGGGGGCGGAAACCCGAAAGCCGGCATCTCGTTCCTGGCCCTCTCCGGAACCGCGGACAACGTCGTGACGACGGGACCGCCCACCGCGAGCTACGCCGCGGCGACCGGTCCATCCATGCTCGCGATCTACACCGGCGCCGATCATGTCACCACACCCACCCTCGCTGGCTGGGCCCAGCAGAACCCGGGCACCATCCAGTTCATGCGCTTCTACACCGCGTGGTTCCGCTGCTTTCTCGCGGACGACGCCAACGCCTGCGCGATGTTCAAGGGCGGACAGAGCTGCGGCGTGTGCAAGGACCCGAACTGGTCGTCGATAGAGACGAAGAACCTGTAACCGACTCCGGGCGGAGCTTCTCCGGCCGCCCGAGATTCGGGCCGGCGATCGCGCACTGAACGTGATTGACGCCGGATTGACGAAACCGTGGGCGGAAGCGCGAATGGCTTGCTAGGTTTCCGATCGGTTCACGCCAGTGGACACTGGCACGGCGCGGGGCTCTCCCCCCGGCGTCATTCCCGTTAGAATGGCCGACGATCGCCTTCCAGAAGTCGTCAGGACGCTAGTGGCCCAGTGCATCGAGTCGGTGCCGGCGCTCGAGACGTTGCTGCTACTGCGAGCCGCGGCGCCGGAACGGATGACGCTCGAGCGCGTCGCCAGGATGATTTTCGTCAGCGAGCCCGCCGCCGCGATCGTGCTGACGCAACTGGAGGAGAGCGGCCTGGTCGCCTCTACCGCCGGCGACCAGTTTCTGTATGCCCCTCGCACGCCGGAGCTCGCCGCCGCGGTCGACCAGCTTGCGCGCTCGTACATGACGCATCTCCTGCCGCTGACACGACTCATTCACGCGAAGCCCGGCGCAAATGTTCTCGCCTTCGCAGATGCATTTCGCATCCGAAAGGACAAGTAAGCGTGGCCGCACTCATCTACTCCGTCTGTGCTCTGGCCGCCTTCACCTGCGCGTTCGTCCTGTTGCGCGCATATCGGCGCTCGGGGATGCGCTTGCTGTTCTGGAGCGGCCTCTGCTTCTCGCTCCTGACGCTCAACAATGCGCTCATCACCGTGGACCTGCTGGTGATTCCCGACACGGACATCTTCTTCGTGCGGAACTTGAGCGCGCTCCTGGCAATCGGATCGATGCTCTACGGCCTCGTCTGGGAGGCGAAGTGACGATGGACGCTTTCAACCGGACCCTGCTCGGTGCCATCGCGATGGGTTTTCTCGTGTCGGGGGTATTTTTCGTTCGCTTCTGGCGGCAGAGCCAGGATCGGTTCTTCCTGCTGTTCGCGCTTTCATTTCTTCTGCAAGGAGTCGATCGAGCCGCGCTGGGTCTCCTCGAGCGGCCGAACGAGGGGAACCCGGCCATCTACCTGCTCCGGCTCGTCGCCTACCTGTTCATCCTGATCGCCGTACTCGAGAAGAACGCGATCAGGAGCAAGCGCTGAACGGCGGGCACCGGCTTCACCGATGAAGCCACATCCTGAGCGTGGCCAGGAGCTGCTCGATATTGACCGGTTTCGCCAGGTAATCGGATGCTCCGGCTTCGAGGCACTTCTCGCGGTCGCCCTTCATCGCCTTCGCGGTGAGCGCGATGATGGGGAGCCGCCGCAAGCTCGGTTGTTGCCGGATCAGGTGGATCGTCTGATAGCCGTCCATCTCGGGCATCATGATGTCCATGAGGACGATCGCGATGTCGGAGGTCGCGTCGAGCGTCGATATGGCTTCCTGACCCGTCTGCGCGGTGATGATCCTCATGCCATGGCGCTCGAGCACGCTGCCCAGGGCGAAGATGTTGCGGACATCGTCGTCGACGATGAGGACCTGTTGGCCGTGGAGATCGTCGTCGGATTTGTGCAGCCGCTCGAGCAGTCGCTGCTTGTCGGAGGGTAGACACGCCGTGACGCGATGGAGGAACACGGCGGTTTCGTCCAGCAAGCGCTCCGGCGATTCGACGCCCTTCAGCACGACCTTGCGCGCCAGCTCCTGAAGCTGCTCGTTCTCCGCGGGCGACAGCTCTTTGCCGGTGAACACCACGACCGGCACTTCCGCCACCGTGGGGTCATCCCGCAGCCGACCGAGCAGCTCGAATCCCGAGACGTCCGGCAGCCGCAGATCGAGCACCACGCAGTCGAATGGCCGCTCGTGAAGCAACAGCATCGCGTCGCCGCCGGTGCCTGCCGTGACGATGTCGATGTCGTCGTGGCCGAGCAGCTCCGTGATGCTCAAGCGCTCTGCTTCGTTGTCCTCCACGATGAGGAGACGCTTGCGGTGCGGGGTTGCATACTGTTTGATGCGATCGAGCGCGGCCTCCAGACCCTCGGTCGTCGCCGGCTTGGTCACGAACGAAAAGGCCCCGTGAGAGAGCCCGTGCTGGCGGTTCTCGTCGAGCGTGACGACTTGCACGGGAATGTGCCTGAGGTTCGGGTCCCGCTTCAGATGACTCAGAACCGCCCACCCGAGCATGTCCGGGAGAAACACGTCGAGAGAAACGGCGGTCGGGTGGAACTCTCGGGCGAGCTCGAGCGCCTCTGCCCCTCGCGTGGCGACGAGCACCTTGAAGCCCTTGTGGCGCGCGAGAATCCGCCAGCACCCTCGCATAGTGCGGATCGTCTTCGACGATGAGGAGGGTCGAATCCCCCGCCTCGAGGTGATCGCGGTCGTCCAATATCTGCTCGGGGGGCGAGCCGGCGGTGCGAACCACGAGGGCCAGCGGCGATGCAGCGGGCGGCAGGCGAGCTGCCTCACGCGCTATCAGCGAGGGCCCACCGTACGTGAGCGGCAGGTACAGCGTGAAGGTGCTGCCCTTGGCTGGACTGCTTCTGAGCTGAATTTCACCGCCGAGCAGGCTCGCGAGCTCGCGGCTGATGGCAAGACCGAGCCCCGTTCCGCCGAACTTCCGGCTCGTCCCGGCATCGGCTTGCTGGAAGGCTTCGAAGATGATCTTCTGCTTTTCGGGGGCGATGCCGATGCCGGTGTCGGACACTTCGAAGGCGACGACGGCCCCGGCCCGGCTGAGGACGGGGTGATCCGACGACCAACCTGCTGCTTCGGGTGAGATTTGGAGGCGCACACCGCCCTGCTCGGTGAACTTGAACGCATTCGATAGCAGGTTCTTGAGGATCTGCTGCAACCGCTTCGCGTCGGTGACGAGGCTTCGACCCAGCCGCGAATCCATGTGGATGTCGAACGTGAGGCCGCGATTCTCCGCTTCATGGCGGAAGGGGCGGGCGACCGTCTCGACGACCGTGGTGAAGAGCAGCTCGGCAGCTTCCACCGTGACGGTGCCCGATTCGATCTTCGACAGATCCAGGATGTCGCTGATGAGGTTCAGGAGATCGGTGCCCGCGCCTTGAATGGTGCGGGCAAATTCGACCTGCCTGGCCGTCAGATTTTCCGAAGGATTCTCGCTGAGCTGCTGGGCCAGGATCAGGATGCTGTTGAGCGGCGTGCGGAGCTCGTGGGACATGTTCGCCAGGAACTCCGACTTGTACTTCGACGTCAGCGCCAGCTCCTCGGCCTTCTCCTCGAGCGCGCGACGAGCCTGCTCGATCTGCTGATTCTTGCGCTCGACCTCGGCGTTCTGCTCGGCGAGCTGCTGTGCCTTCTGCCCGAGTTGCTCGTTCGTCTGCTGCAGCTCCGTCTGCTGCGATTGCAGCTCCGCAGCGAGCTTCTGGGATTGTTCGAGGAGCCCCTCGGTCTGCATCGTCGCTTCTATGCTGTTGAGAACGATGCCGATGCTGCTCGTCAGCTGATCGAGAAACGCGAGATGCGACGCCGTGTAAACATTGAGCGAAGCCAGCTCGATGACGGCCTTGACCTGACCCTCGAAGAGCACCGGCAGCACGATCACGCTCCGCGGAAGCGCGGTGAAGAGCCCCGAGCCGACCCGGACCGTGTCGGGCGGAAGGTCCGTGATCAACATGCGGCGCTTCGCCGCCGCGCACTGTCCAATCAGCCCTTCTCCGATCTGGCGAGTCCGCAGGTAACCGTCCCGTCCATCGTCGGCGTACGCAGCGAGCAGACGGAGCTCGCTCGCCCCCTCGTCCTTCGGCTCCGCCGAGGTCCGATAGATCACGCCGAGATGCGCACCGACGAGCGGCGCCAGCTCCGACAGGAGCATCTGTCCCACTCGAACGAGATCCCGCTGCCCCTGCAGCATGCTCGTGAAACGAGCGAGGTTCGTCTTGAGCCAATCCTGCTCCGTGTTCCTGTCGGTCGTGAGCCGCAGGTTGTCGATCATCGTGTTGATGTTGTCCTTCAGCTCGGCGACCTCGCCCCGCGCCTCCACCTGGATCGATCGGGTCAGGTCGCCCTTCGTCACGGCGGTGGCGACCTCGGCGATGGCGCGCACCTGGGTGGTGAGGTTTGCCGCCAGGAGGTTCACGTTTCCCGTCAAGTCCTTCCAGGTGCCTGCCGCGCCGGGGACGTGTGCCTGTCCGCCCAGACGACCTTCGACTCCCACTTCTCGTGCCACCGTGGTGACCTGCTCGGCGAATGTGGCCAGGGTGCTGGTCATGTTGTTGATGGTGTCGGCCAGGGAGGCGACTTCTCCCTTCGCTTGCACCATGAAGTTCTGCTTCAGATCGCCGCTCGCGACGGCGGTGACGACCTTGGCGATGCCGCGCACCTGCTCGGTGAGGTTCGCCGCCATGACGTTGACGGTGTCCGTCAGATCCTTCCACGTCCCGCCGACGCCCGGCACCTGCGCCTGTCCACCGAGCTTGCCGTCGGTGCCGACCTCGCGCGCGACGCGCGTGACTTCGGCGGCGAATGCATTCAGCTGATCGACCATCGTGTTGATCGTGTTCTTGAGCTCGAGGATCTCCCCGTTCACGTCGACCGTGATCTTGCGTGAAAGGTCGCCGCGCGCGACGGCGGTCGTCACCTCGGCGATGTTGCGCACCTGCGTCGTGAGGTTCCCGGCAAGGAGGTTGACGTTGTCGGTCAGGTCCTTCCAGGTCCCCGCCGCGCCCGGAACGTTCGCCTGGCCGCCGAGCCGCCCCTCGGTCCCGACTTCACGGGCGACGCGGGTGACCTCACCGGCGAACGAGCGAAGTTGCTCGACCATCGTGTTCAGGGTTTCTTTCAGGAGCAGTAGCTCTCCGCGGACGTCGACCGTGATCTTCTTCGACAGGTCGCCGCTGGCGATGGCCGTCGCGACCTCGGCGATGTTGCGCACCTGCGCCGTCAGGTTCTTGGCCATGGAGTTGACGTTGTCGGTGAGGTCCTTCCACGTGCCCGCGACGCCCGGCACCTCCGCCTGCCCGCCGAGCTTGCCTTCCGTGCCGACGTCGCGAGCCACGCGGGTCACCTCGGAGGCGAAGGCATTGAGCTGATCGACCATCGTGTTGATCGTGTTCTTGAGCTCGAGAATCTCTCCCTTCACGTCGACGGTGATCTTGCGGGACAGGTCCCCGCGGGCCACCGCGGTCGTCACTTCCGCGATGTTGCGGACCTGGGCCGTCAGATTGCCGGCCATGAAATTGACGCTGTCCGTGAGCGCTTTCCAGGTTCCCGCGGCGTCCGGGACCTGTGCTTGCCCGCCGAGCCGCCCTTCGGTTCCGACCTCGCGCGCGACGCGTGTGACCTCTCCTGCGAAGGCGTTGAGCTGATCGACCATCGTGTTGATGGTTTCCTTCAACTGGAGGATCTCACCCCGGACGTCGACGGTGATCTTGCGAGAGAGGTCGCCGCCGGCAATGGCGGACGAGACCTCCGCGATGTTGCGGACCTGGGCGGTGAGGTTCCCGGCCATGGAATTGACGCTGTCGGTGAGGTCCTTCCAGGTCCCGGCCACTCCCGGTACGGCCGCCTGCCCGCCGAGCTTGCCGTCAGTGCCGACCTCACGGGCCACACGAGTGACCTCCGCTGCGAAGGCGTTGAGCTGATCGACCATCGTGTTGATGGTGTCTTTGAGCTCGAGGATCTCTCCGCGAACGTCGACCGTGATCTTGCGAGAAAGGTCGCCGCGGGCAACCGCCGTCGCCACTTCCGCGATGTTGCGGACCTGCCCGGTGAGATTGGAGGCCATGGAGTTGACGCTGTCGGTCAGGTCCTTCCAGGTGCCGGCAACGCCGCGTACGACGGCTTGACCGCCCAGCTTTCCTTCCGTGCCGACCTCGCGCGCAACGCGGGTGACCTCGCCGGCGAAAGCATTGAGCTGATCGACCATCGTGTTGATGGTCTGCTTCAGCTGCAGGATCTCCCCGCTCACGTCGACGGTGATCTTCTTCGACAGGTCGCCGCTGGCGATGGCGGTCGCGACGTCGGCGATGTTGCGCACCTGCGTCGTCAGGTTGTTGGCCATGGAGTTGACGCTGTCGGTCAGGTCCTTCCAGGTGCCGGCAACGCCGCGTACGACGGCTTGACCGCCGAGCTGTCCCTCCGTCCCGACCTCGCGTGCGACGCGGGTCACCTCCCCGGCGAAGGCGTTGAGCTGGTCGACCATCGTGTTGACGGTCTCCTTGAGCTGAAGGATTTCCCCGCTGACGTTGACCGTGATCTTGCGGGAGAGGTCACCGTTGGCGATGGCGGTGGCGACCTCGGCGATGTTGCGGACCTGCGCCGTGAGGTTGCTCGCCATGAAGTTGACGTTGTCGGTCAGATCCTTCCAGGTGCCGGCGACGCCCGGTACCGCCGCCTGCCCGCCGAGCTTGCCGTCGGTGCCGACTTCACCCGCGACGCGCGTCACCTCCGACGCGAAGGCGTTGAGCTGGTCCACCATCGTGTTGATGGTGTCCTTGAGCTCGAGGATCTCTCCGCGAACGTCGACCGTGATCTTGCGCGAGAGGTCGCCGCGCGCGACGGCCGTCGTCACTTGCGCGATGTTGCGGACCTGATCCGTGAGGTTGCCGCACATGGCGTTCACGGAATCCGTTAGATCTTTCCAGGTTCCGGCAACGCCCGGGACGATGGCCTGCCCGCCGAGCTTGCCTTCGGTGCCGACCTCGCGCGCGACGCGAGTCACTTCGCTCGCGAAACCTCGGAGCTGGTCGACCATCGTGTTGATGGCTTCCTTGAGCTGCAAGATCTCGCCGCGGACGTCGACCGTGATCTTCTTCGACAGATCGCCGCTCGCGACGGCGATCGTCACCTCCGTGATGTTTCGCACCTGTCCCGTCAGGTTGCTCGCCATCGAGTTGACGCTGTCGGTCAGGTCCTTCCAGACACCGCTGACGTCCGGAACCTCGGCCTGGCCACCCAGCTTGCCGTCGGTGCCGACCTCGCGGGCGACCCGCGTCACCTCCGAGGTGAAGACCTGGAGCTGCTTGATCATCGAGTTGACGATCGTCGCGGATCTGAGAAATTCTCCCTCCAGGTAACGGCCGTCCACGTCGAGTCGCATCGTCTGGGACAGATCGCCCTCGGCCACGGCGTTGAGCGAGCGCGTGATCTCCGAGGTCGGCCAGAGCAGATTGTCGATCAAAGTGTTGACCGACCCCTCCATTTCCGCCCAGGAGCCCACGGACCGGGGGAACCGGATGCGCTGTCGGGTTCGGCCCTCCTTGCCGACGACCTGGCCGACGCGCTCGAGCTGCTCTGCCATGATGTGATTGGACGCCACGATTTCGTTCAAAGCGTCGCCGATTTTTCCCACCAGGCCCGTCCAGTGGTCGGGAACGCGAACGGAGAAATCCCCGTCGCGCACCGCGACCAGAACTTGCAGGAGCTCGCGAAGCTCGCTCTGGGGATCGGTAACCGTCGTGATTCCCGTCGACGTGGTCATGGTCGTTCCTCACCGTTCCGAGGTTCTGTCAGTGCCGTCAGACGCGAGGTCTTCGTCCTGTCGCCGGCGTCGACTCAGGTCGATGAACACGGCGACCTTCTTCCGGACGATCTCGGAATCCAGCGGCTTGACCAGATAGTCCACGCCGCCCGCCGCGTAGGCTCGATGGATCTGTTCGGGGTCGTCACCGTACGCGGTGATGAAAATGATGGGAATGTCGCGGCTCCGCTCGAGCTCCTTCAAGTGGGTGGCGACCTCGAGCCCGTCCATTCTGGGCATCGCGACGTCGATGAGGGCCACGGAGAACTCCTCGCGCAGCGCCAGCCGGAGCGCCTCTTCTCCCGAGTCCGCGGTCACGAGCCGGTAATCGGGGCGCTCGAGAATGGCCTTCAGCGAGAGAAGGTTCTCGGGACGGTCATCGACGAGCAGGATGTTCGAAACCGAATTCGTCTTCGGCCGGGGAGGTGTCTCTGCAACGCTCGGGACGGTGAAGAAAAGGGTCGTTCCCGCGCCGGCCGTGGTCTCGGCCCAGATCTGGCCACCGTGGGCCTCGACGATCGCCTTGCAGATCGTCAGCCCGAGTCCGGTGCCGCGCCGTTCCTTTTTCCTCGCCTGCCAGAATCGATCGAAGATGTGAGGCAACTGCTCCGGCGCGATGCCCGAGCCACTGTCCTTCACCCAGATGAGCACCTCGCCCTCTTTGCGCGCTGCCCCCACGACTATCGTTCCCCCGGCGCTCGTGAACTTGAGGGCGTTGCCGATCAGGTTCTCCAGCACCTCGAGAAGGCGCTCCTCGTCTGCTTCGAGACGCGGCAGGTCGGGTGAGAGATCCGTTGCGACGATGACGGACGCTTCCGAGGCAGGGCCATGCTGCGACTCGAGCGCCGTCAGTACCAATTCTGCCGTTTCGACCGGTCGCGTGTCGATGGTGAATCCATTCGTCGCGATGGCGTTGATCTCGAGCAAGTCCTGAACGATCCGGTCCGCTCTCTGCGTGCCCCGCATGATCCTGTGGATGGATCGCCGGGTCGTCGAGTCCGGGAACCTGAGGAGGAGCGTATTGGCCGCGATCGAGATGGCGTGGAGCGGGTTCCGCAGATCGTGGGCGACGACCGCCAGTACGTCGTCGCGAGACCGAACTCCTTGCACCAGGGTTTCGTGGTCTGCCCGTCGGACGATCGCTGCCGCGGCCGGTGTGGACAGGGCGACCAAGAGGCTTCTTCGTTGCTCCGGAAGGTCGTGCTCCGCGAATGTGCCGAGGTAAAGAACCCCTACTGTCCCGTCGACGTCGACCAGCGGCAGAGCATGGAGCGCGCGCACTCCTTTCTCTCGGATGGCGTCGCTTCTTGCCGCTGACTCCAGCCTGACGGCCGAGATGAGCGGCGCGGGGCTTCCCGGCGTCCTTTCGGGAAGGCCTTCCGCGATGGGGAGCGAGAAGCCGTTCAGCACCTCCTCCTCGAGCCCCAGCGCGGCGCGGGACACCAGTCGATCGTTTTCGCAGAGCCGCAGTACGCCGACGTCCACGCGCCCCGCTTCCACGAACAGTCGGACCAGGTCTTGCAGAAGCTCCTCGAGGGTCGCGCGTGCAGTCACGACGGTCGCGAGCTGCTGGAATGCCCGGGCGATGGACGCGTCAGGCTCGGCTTCGAGCACCACGCGGTTCCGCAGGCGACGCTCCTGTTCGAGCTCGCGCGAAAGGTCCTCGCTCGAACGCCCCTTGTCAGCGGTCATGATCCGCTCTCCCTGCGTCGAGGGCTCGCGCGATCACCTCGAGAAGAGTCGGGACATTCAGGGGTTTGCTGAGGAGTGCCGTGAGCTCGAGTGACGCCGCGTCGTCCTTCACGGTCGGGTCTCCCGTGACTGCGACGACGGGAATCGTCGCATCGGAACCGCTCGTCAGGTGCTTCTGCCGGAACTCTCTGCCGTTCATGTTCGGCATCTGGATGTCGAGCAGGATGAGATCGGGGCGTGAAGAAGGCCGATCGCCGACGTTCCGGAGATATTCGAGGGCACGCGCGCCGTCACCGACGGCGGCAACGGCGTATCCTGCTTCTTCGAGTAGCTCGCTTAAGCCGTCTCTCTGATCCGGATCGTCTTCCACGACGAGGATGCGGCGCGGTTGGTGCGGATGGGACATGCCTGTTCTCCGTTGAGGGCTCCGCCAGTCATCGATCCCCTCGAAACTTTAGAACTTTGTTAGACCAATTGGCGGCTGGACGGCAAGACGCCGGGTCGACCGACGCAGACGTGCGAGCCATTTCCACCGGCGCACGACCCACCCAAGGTGCGGTGATGCCTGGTCTTTCAGCCGCGTGATGGTCCCTCGTCTCGTGGCGCCGAAAAATCGCGGGTCGTCACTTCGCGCGCCCCGACCTCGCCGGGCTGAAGACGCGGCGACGTGCCGGGTGGGACCTGCGTCGCGGCGCGCGCCACGCCATGGCCGCTAATTGCGAATGTCGCTCGCGGGGGCACATCGCGCCCACGAGATCGTCCAATCCACCGGAAGGGGAGCGACCGATTTTCGGCGCCTCAAGGACGAGGGATTTCGCCCGTCGCGGACCCCGCTACGCCGTCACACCTGCTTCTCGACGAACTTCCGGATCGAACGAGCAACGTCGAGCGCGGCGTTCGCCGAAGCCGCCGTTACTTTCTCGGCCCGCTTCGTGACCTTCCGCTGGAGCGCCTGCGTCTTGACCTCGAGATCGCCCAGCGCACGGCGCGCCTGGATCGAGAGCACCTCGAGCTTGACTCGAGCCGCATTGCGGGCGCCATCGAGCTCGCTCACTGCTTCGTTCAACGTTTTCATCGATCCGTTCAACATCCGCGTGTCTCCTTTGGTGTGCTCCACGTCAGTGGTCCGCTCGCCGAATCATCCGAGCTTCGTCCCCGGGCTCCTTCGACTGCTGGAGTAGCTCCCACGAGTTTCCCGATCTGGCAAGCCGTCGAAACGCGTTCAGCCACGCGGTCATGGTCGGCCCGATGCGTGACCTGAACGTATCCCCCGCGTTTCAGAGGGGCTCCAGAACGACCGCTTCATCCTGGACGAGCCCACCGAGACTGACCGAGCAGCGGGGCGCGGGAAGCATCTCCCGGGCTCGCGCGGATCAGGGCAGCAATGACATCCGCTCGGGCACAGGTACTTCGAGCAATCCCCGGCGCAGTACTGCCCGGTGCCGGCGTCGTCACACTTCTCGCCCGCCGCGGCGTTGACGACGCCGTCGCCGCAGACGACGGGCGAACAGTCGCCGTCGCAGGTCGCGGTCGCTTTGCCGTCGTCGCAGGTCTCGCCTGCTTCCACGATACCGTCGCCGCACAGGGGACGCGGATCCCGGTACTGCTTGCAAACGAAGGGCTTCGTCTCGAAGTCGCATGTGACCCGACCACCCTGGCGCTCGGAAAAAACACCGGATCCCTCGGGCGGAGGGGGAGCCGAGCGTCGCCGAGGGGGTGTCGATGTGATAGAATCAAAGGTTGGTTCAGCAAGTTGGGTCGATGGCGCCACTCATCAGGGGGGCCTTCCCCCTGAAAGCGACGCTTACCATGCGCACCCTCCACATCACTCTCAGTGCGCTCGGCGCGACACTGGCTCTCGGATGCTCACCCGGAAACGCTAGTTCGGCTCCGGGGAGGGTGGGGAGCAGCTACGGCGGGGCCACGGCCGGCTCGGGCGGCGGCGGCACTTCGTTCCCGTCCGGCAACGGCGGAGGCCTGAACCTCGTCACTGTCACGCCCACCGATGCAGGCCAGTCGCCGGGGGTCGTGGCCACGGTCCTCCCGCCGACGAACACGCCCGTGAACATCGACGATTGCTCGCCGACGAACGCCGCGGGCATGAGCGCGGCGGCGGTTCAGACCCTCGAGGCGGGCAGCGGCGGTCCTGGGGATCTTCAGATCCTCAATCCGTACGACGGCACGGTGCTCCCGCGCGGGCTCATCGCGCCGCTCCTGATGTGGAACGGCGGGGCGGGCGCCAACGTCGTCTACCTGCACATCGAGTCGAGTACCTTCGAATACAAGGGGTGCCTGGTGCCGACCGCGCCGGGCCAGCTCCAGATCCCGCAGGATGTCTGGGACCAGGCAAGCGCCCACACCGGGGGCCCGAGTGATCCCTTCACGCTCGAGCTCACCACGTCGGCGGGCGGCACCGTGACCGGCCCGGTCACGGAGACGATCATCGTCGCGCAGGCGACGCTCAAGGGAACGATCTTCTACAACAGCTACAAGTCGAAGCTCGTGCAGCCGACGGACCTCATCGGCGCGTTCACCGGTGGACAGGGTGCCGTGCTTCGTCTCGTGCCCGGCCAGCAAGCAGACGTGTTCCTCGGGCAAACGACGTGCACGGGGTGCCACGCGGTGTCGGCGAACGGCACGCGCATGGTCGCGTCCCTGATCGGCGGACCGAGTACGACGGGTGGCTCCACGTATGCGATTCCGGTGGGCGCGCCCCCGGCCCCGCCGCAACTGGTTCCGAATGCGGTGAGCAGCAGCTTCGTCGGGGTATCGCCGGACGGTTCACTCTATCTGTCGAATGCGCATCCGAACGGCATGGGCACACGCACGGGTGCGAGCATCGGGGCGGCCAACGCATCCCTGTACGAGACGGACACCGGGAACGAGGTTCTGAACTCGGGCCTCCCCGTGGGCGCGATGACGCCGATATTCTCACCGAGCGGCAACTTCATCGCGTTCAACGACTACGCCATCGGCAACGGGCACGGCCTGGCCACGATGACGTTCAACCAGAGCGCGCGCACCTTCGGCGGGTACAAGCAGGTCTTCCAGATCGCCGACCAGACGAAGTTTCCCGGCTGGCCATTCTTCTTGCCGGACGAGAACGGCCTCGTGTTCGCGGTGGGCAGCGCCAGCGACTTCTCGGGCATGGCCACCGGCATCGACGTCGCGGGCATTCCCTCCGGTGCCAATGCAACCAGCGATCTCTTCATCCTGGATCTCGCGAGCGGCACCTCCACGCTACTCGCCAACGCCATGGGCTTCCGCTCCGCGCAGGACGCGCAATCCGGAAACACGTACCTGCCGTTCGGCGCCGAAGAGCTGCACCACACGTTCTACCCGACGGTGTCGCCGGTAGCTGCGGGCGGCTATTTCTGGATCTTCTTCGACTCCTACCGTCACTACGGCAACCACTCGGATGGCCTCGTGCGCCAGCTCTGGGGCACGGCGCTCGACATCTCGGCGAACGGCACGTACACGACGGACCCGAGTCACCCGGCGTTCTACCTGACGGGTCAAGAAGACGTCGGCGGCAACCATCGCGCGTTCACGGCGCTCGATCCGTGCAAGACCGATGGCGCCACCTGTACGACCGGCATCGACTGCTGCGGTGGCTTCTGCACGGACGGAGTCTGTGGGGCTCCACCGCCGCCGGTGAGCGGACCGCCTCCGTGCGCCCAGACCGACGAGAAGTGCACCACGCAGAGCGACTGCTGCACCGCCAGCGACCGGTGCATCAGCGGATTCTGCGGGGAGATCCTGCACTAGCGCGGCGGTCGAGCGGAGCGCGGGTCGCGCCTATGTCGGCGGCATCAGGCGCTTGCGAAACTCGTCGGTCGTATTGACGTGCGGAAACGGCTCCTCCGGAACCGGGAGACCGAGTCCGGTACAGAGCGGTCCCCAGCCGTCCGCAGCGCGCCACTCGACCAGTCGATTTGCCGGGATGCGACGGCGCACTTCCTCGGTGTGCCGCTCGAACGCCGCGATCGAGGCGGCTCGATTGTCCACCGCGCCCTCCACGAAGCGCCGGTTCAGGAGATCGGTCACCATGCCCAGCCAGGGCGTGTTCTCGCCTCGGGCGATCTGCCGACGCAATCCTTCGAAGATGGTCGCGTCCGCGCTCTTCCACCAGCTCGCCGCGTCCCTGAGCGAGAGAAGGACGATGGCGTCCGGAAAGGCTTCCGCCATTTCCTCGTAGAACGCGGACGCCGGCCAATCGACGGCGGCGACGTAACCGGAGAGCAGCGCCGGAAAGTCGACCTTTTCGCCGCGCGCGGCCGCGTGCCAGACCGGCACGTGTTCCGGGTGCGGGAACACTTCCACCATGTGATAGCAGGGGCCACCGAGGAGCCGCTCGAGCGCAAGCTTCAGAGAGTGAGTTCCAGTCCGTCCTAGCCCAGCGCCGACTACACGCATCGCCATTTATGGAGCCTCCAGCGCAGGACGGTATCCGTTCGCATCGCGTGCCACAACCCGAGAAAAAGTCGCGCGCGCCGTCACCTGCGCGATGGACTGGAGCTTCGATCCATTGCCGCCTCTCTGGCGCTCGCGTACTGGATGCGGCGAATGAAGCCGAGCCCGCGCGCCCCTGAACGCATCGTCTCGTTGCTGGCGAGCGGCACGGAGCTCGTGTGTGCGCTCGGGTTGGGGGACAAGCTCGTCGGACGATCGCACGAGTGCGATCATCCGGAGTGGGTCAAGCGCCTGCCGCAGGTGAGCCGGCCGACGTTCGACGTGACCGGCTCGAGCCACGACATCGACGAGCTCGTGCGGCAGCGCCTGCATGCGGGCGACCCTCTTTACGTCGTCGACGAGGCGCTGCTGACGTCGCTCGCGCCGGACGTCGTCATCACGCAGACGCACTGCGAGGTCTGCGCCGTGAGTCCCGCCAATCTCGCGCACGGCGGCGCGCCCCGGCTCGTGCGTGAGCGCGTCGTCGCGCTTCACGCGAGCACGCTCGACGGCATCCTGGACGATTTCATGGACGTGGCGCGAGTGCTCGCCCGGGTGGACGCCGGACGCGCGCTCGTCGAGCGAGAGCGCGCCCGTCTCGCAGCCGTCGAGGCGCGCACGCGCTCGCTCGAAAGGCCGCGCGTCGTCTGTCTCGAGTGGGCGGACCCCGTCTTCGCGATGAGCAACTGGGGACCGGAGCTCGTCGAGTTCGCAGGGGGCGAGAACACGCTCGGCGCTCCCGGCGCCCATTCCACGACGATTCCCTGGAACACCGTTGCGGATGTGGACCCCGATGTGCTCGTGCTGGCGCCCTGCGGGTTCGGTCTCGAGCGCGCGCTCCGTGAGATGCCGCTGCTCGAGCGCCAGCCCCGGTGGGGCGAGCTTCGAGCGGTGAAAGAGAAGCGCGTGTTCGTCGCGGACGGCAATCTCTACTTCAACCGCTCCGGTCCCAGCGTCTTCGAGACCGCCGAGATTCTCGCGGAGATCCTTCACCCCGGGGCGTTCCCCCCGGAGCACGAGGGGCGCGCCTGGAAGTCCTGGGGCTGAGCCTGTGCCACGCTTGTCGTGGGCTCGTCGATGCCCTAGGCACTCCTCTCAACCAGGGAGAGTGACATGAGCAAAGTCGCGGTATTGGGTTCCGGGCAGGTCGGGCAGGTCCTTGCGGATGGCTTCCTGAAGCACGGGCACGCCGTGATGCGAGCGAGTCGGGATCCGGCGAAGCTCGCGGCGTGGAAAGCGGGAGCAGGAGCGAAGGCGAGCACGGGCACCTTCGCGGAAGCGGCCAAGTGGGGCGACCTCGTCGTGCTCGCCGTGAAAGGCGCCGCTGCGGAGCAGGTCGTCGAGCAAGCGGGGGTGGGGAACCTCGCCGGCAAGGTCGTTCTCGACACGACCAACCCCATTGCCGAATCGCCGCCGCAAAATGGCGTCCTCCGCTTCTTCACGAACCTCGACGAATCGCTCATGGAGCGACTTCAGAAAAAAGCCCCCGCCGCACATTTCGTGAAGGCCTTCTCCTGCGTGGGGAGCGCGCTCATGGTCGACCCCGTCCTTTCCGGTGGACCTCCGACGATGTTCATCTGCGGCAGCAACCCCGGAGCAAAGGCGACGGCGCGTGAGCTCCTGACCCAGTTCGGGTGGGAAACGGCGGACATGGGTGCGATAGAAGCCGCGCGCGCCATAGAGCCCTTGTGCATCCTCTGGTGCATCCCCGGCATGACCGGCGGCGGCTGGACCCACGCCTTCAAGCTCCTGCGGTCCTAGACCAACCCTCGCTCCACGCGAGCCGACAGGCAGGGCCCCGTCGGCCGCCGAGACCACGATCGGCCAAAAAAGGGCGCGTGAGAAATGCCGGCATGGCCGGCGAGGGCCGCTCGCAGATAGCGAACGACGCGATGCGGGCTAGTCAAAGAGTCAAAGAGCCAAAGAGCCAAAGAGCCAAAGAGCCAAAGAGCCCTAGTAAATGGCCGCCTCGCCAGGCTACGCTCGAGAGTCCGTCTTTAGCATCGGATCAAGGAGCCCTGGCAATGCACAGAGTGATGGTGGGAGCGGTACTGGCGAGTGTGATTGGGGGCACGTGGGGATGCGTGCCGCGTCTAGCAACAGAGGAGGAACGCGTATTTTCCGCGCGATCCGTCGTGAATGTGGCGCCCGGGTCGTCGCCGCCGCTCGTGGGGACGTATGATTTCGACTTGCTCGGCGATGCGCAGGGACAAGCCTGCGCGGAATGGGGCGACATGAACAAGCTCGGATTCCGGCAGATCCTCGTCGACGGACACCCGGCCATCTACACGGCCGCGGTCGCTGGCGCGACCTTCGACAGCGACGATCCCCTCGTCCGGCAAGCGGAGTCGGCGGCCGTGTTCAACGCGCTCAGCAAGCTGAACGGCGCAGATCTGATGTTCGTCACGCGATCGTCGTTGACCTCGGACACGGCGGAAAAGCTCTGCGCGACGGTCTGGGGGCAGATCGTTCGATTGAAGAAGGGGCCAACGCTGTCGCCGAAGGCCATCGCAGAGCTGCCGGCGACCATGCCGTCGCCGTCGCCGGCGCCAGGCACGGCACCGCCGCCCCCGCCGGCCGCCGCGCCCGCGCCCGCCGCTCAGTAGATGCCCATCGGCGAGAGCGCCTTCCCCGAAGCATGAAGCTCGGGTCGTCGCGTGGACGGTGGAGTCGAGTGTATCCTGCCGCGGCGTCGGGAACGAGGTCGGCCGTGACTTGGTGCCAAGAACCCGTTCAGTAGTTCCGCATCGACGAGCAGCGTCGTCCCCGAGGAATGAAAGCGGTGCGGAACTACCGAGCGCAGCGAGTACCGGGGGGAGGGGTTGCGTAGCAAGCCCCGGGGGGCGGGCAACGCCCCCCTTTCCTAGTAGATGGACCCGGAGCCCTGCGAGCACCCCGAATTGTGACCACGGGTCGAAAGATTCCGGGAGCACGCCTAGTAGACTTCGATGACGAGGGCTCCTCTCGACGCGCCGAAAGGAGGAGATGGTCATGGAAGTCATGTATCCCCGTTGCGCGGGCCTCGACGTCCACAAGGATAGCGTCGTTGCCTGCGTGCGCTGCGTCAGCGAACCAACGCGGCGCGAGGTCCGAACGTTCGGCACGACCACACGTAGCCTCTTCGAGCTGGCGGAATGGCTCGAGGAGCACGGCGTGACCCACGTGGCGATGGAGGCCACCGGCGTGTACTGGAAGCCGGTCTGGCACATGCTCGAAGGGAGCTTCGAACTCGTGCTCGCGAACGCCCAGCACATTCGCAACGTGCCAGGGCGCAAGACCGACGTGAACGACGCGACGTGGATCGCCGATCTGCTCGCGCACGGGCTGATCCGCAGCAGTTTCGTGCCTCCTGCGCGAATCCAGGAGCTGCGCGATCTCACTCGAACGCGCAAGCAGCTCGTGCGAGAAATCGCCCAGCACACGCTGCGCATACAGAAAACGCTCGAGGACTCGAACATCAAGGTCGCGAGCGTCCTGTCCAGCGTGCTCGGGACCAGCGGCCGGGCGATGCTCGCCGCTCTCATCGCCGGAGAAGATGACCCCGAGCGCCTTGCCGATCTCGCGGTCGGTACCGCGCGCAAGAAGAGGGCCGACTTGATCGAAGCGCTGCGCGGGCGGGTTACCCCTCATCACCGAGCCATGCTGAAGCTGCATCTCGGCGTCATCGGCTCGCTCGAAGGGGCCCTGGCCGAGATCGATGCAGCTGCGGGAAAAGCGCTGGAGCCGATCCGGGCGCACGCCGAGATCCTGACGACGATGCCGGGAGTGAGTGACATCGTCGCGAACGTGATCGTGGCGGAGATCGGCGTCGACATGTCGCGCTTCCCGTCTGCGGGACACCTCGTGTCCTGGGCCGGCCTCTGCCCCCGCAACGACGAGAGCGCCGGCAAGCGTCGCTCGACGCGCGTCCGCAAGAGCGCCAACTGGCTCAAGACGACGCTCGTCACATCCGCCTGGGCCGCGGTGCGCACGAAGGAAAGCTACCTTCGAGCCCAGTTTCTCCGGCTCAAGTCCCGCCGTGGAGCAAAGAAGGCGATCTTGGCCGTCGCCGCATCGATGCTCACCGCCGCCTTCTACATGCTCCGCGACGGCACTCCCTACCGCGACCTCGGACCCCATCACTTCGACCGCCGCGACCAGAGCAAGACCATCAAACGCCTCGTCCGCCGCTTGACCGACCTCGGCTGCGAAGTCGAGATCAAACCTCATGCGGCGTAGAGCTTCCTAGTAGTTCCGCACCGACGAGCACCGTCGTCCCCGAGGGATCAAAGAGCTGCGGAACTACGCGAGCGCAGCGAGCGCGCCGAAGGCGGCGGGGGAGCGGTCGCGGAGCGAGCCGCGGGGGTCAAGACCCCCTTGCGAACACGAGCCCGCCGAAGGCGGCGGGGGAGCGGTTGCGAAGCAAGCCGCGGGGGTCAAGACCCCCTTGCGAACACGAGCGCGCCGAAGGCGGCGGGGGAGCGGTCGCGAAGCGAGCCGCGGGGGTCAAGACCCCCTTGCGAACACGAGCGCGCCGAAGGCGGCGGGGGAGCGGTCGCGAAGCGAGCCGCGGGGGTCAAGACCCCCTTGCGAACACGAGCCCGCCGAAGGCGGCGGGGGAGCGGTCGCGAAGCAAGCCGCGGGGGTCAAGACCCCCCTTGAGCAGCCCTGGCCGGGTAAGGACCTCGCTGCAGTTCAGTACGGCGCCTCGCCGATGTAGTTGCCGGCGGGGCTGTAGTTGCAGATCCAGATGTCTTCTTGGAACGCGCCGTCCTGGCAGGTCGAGACGCCGCAGCCGAGCTGGGTGCTGTTCCGCCAAACGATCTGCGTGTAATGGCCGCACCCGTCGCTGTTGAGCGCCTCGTAGCACGTCGGATTGCATTGCTCGGTCCCGGAGATCGTCCCGTACGTCCAGCACGACTCCTCCGCGGCCCAGCCGCTCACGGCTTGCTGCGCCGTACTTCCGTTGCCGCCGGCATACCTGAAGACGGCGAGGTTTTCTCCGTACCCCACCTGCTCGAGTTCTTGCTCCGTGCGGTGGTGCGGGCTGGCGCAGTCGGTCTGCGCGAGGCTATCGGCCCATTGCTGTGCATACGCGGCGATCGTCGGTGACCACGTGAGCGGTGGCAACGGTGTCGAAGTCTGGACCGCCGCGCGCACGGCGTTGTGTGCGGCCGTGATACCGGCGAGCCGTCCCGTTTCGGGATCACCGCCACTCGACCCGCCGGTGCCGGCACCCCCCGCCCCAGCGCCACCGTTGCCGATCGCGCCACCGTTGCCGATCGCGCCACCGTTGCCGATCGCGCCACCGTTGCCGATCGCGCCACCGTTGCCGGAGCCGATCGCGCCACCGTTGCCGATCGCGCCGCCGTTGCCGATCGCGCCACCGTTGCCGGAGCCGATCGCGCCACCGTTGCCGGAGCCGATCGCGCCACCGCTGCCGATCGCGCCACCGTTGCCGGAGCCGATCGCGCCACCGTTGCCGATCGCGCCGCCGTTCCCGGAGGCGTTCGCACCACCATTACCGACTGCGCCCCCGTTTCCACCGAACACCATCGCGCCGCCCTGACTTCCGTTCCCGAGTTGCGATGGCGGCGGGCTCGCGCCGTCCGCGCTGCACGCGACGGCGCCCAAAGTGCACCCGGCGGCCACTACCGCGCACCACAGTCGAGACGTCTGCGCCATCACACACCTCATGGCAAAAGAAGAGGCCCGACTCTAGCGAGCCATCGCTTGATCCGACATCGACAAATCCAATTTTGCTTCGGGACGACAGTGACGGCGGAGACGTTTCAGCGGAGCGCAACGCGAGGGCGTGCTGGTGTGAAATGCCGTCCGAAGTGCAATCCCGGGAGCCGGTGGCTAGCGAATCCAACCAGCGCGGTAGGCGTATCCCTCGAGGTAGAGTTCGTCATGGACGTCGACCTCCGGATCGGAGGAGAGCTTCGCCCAGATGCCCTGCAGCGTGCTCGCCGACAGTACGCCTTGATTCGATAGCCAGGCACCGGCGGAGAAGATCGTCGCGGCGGAGGAGCGGAAATCCGGCACGTCCCTGTAGCCTTCGACATAGGCCGCAACGTCCTGCCCGCCGTAAGTGCGGACCTGAAATGCGGCAAGGTAGTTGGCCACGTTGAAGTCGAGCGGCGCCCCCGCCGTGGTCAACATCGCGACCAGGGCCGACGAACCCGCGGCGAGCCCGGCTGCGACCGATGTGGAGAGCGCCGCGGTCGCAAACGACGCGAGGTAAAGGTCGGGCTGGTCATCGTCGCCGAGTTCCGTCTGGTCGACCTCCTGGTATCGCCGGGCCCAGTCGCCGGGAACGGCCGGGCACGTCTCGGCGGATGACGTGGGCGTGGCGTCGGAACGGCACTCGATCCATGAGGCCGCCTCCGTGCACGGGGCGAGAACGCCCGCAAGCTGATCGATCGTCTCGGTAGCGGGGGCCGCGAGTGCCGCGTCGCACGCGGTACTCAGCAGATCGAGAATGCCGTCGGGATTGCCGTCGACGAGCGCAGTGGCGGTATCTGCGTTGAGGTAAACGGCCTGGTTGGCGAGGACCTGGTCCGCCGTCGTGCTTTCGCCGACCGAAATCATCGACGCGGGCAGCGGGTTTCCGAGCGCGGCGTGCAGTGGCGCCGACGCGGTGGCGTCGAGCGCGACGTTCACCGCGTCCCCTGCGATGAGATCCTCGCCGGAGACGGCGTGATGAGCCAGCCCGACGAGCTCTCCGTCGTCGTCGAGCAAAGGCGAACCGCTGTTGCCGGGAAGGATGTACGCGTCGGACCGGACCCAGTCCCCTTCGACGTCGTAGACGATGCCGTCGGTCCATTTTTTCAACCCGCCCTCGGGGTGCCCGACGATGGTGACGTGGCTCCCGAGCAGAGCCGTCGGGGAATGGAGCGCCCAGCGTAGATAGTCGGGTGTGGAGAGCATGGCTCCGGCGCGCGTGTCGAAGAGCTGAACGACCGCCATGTCGAGGCCCTCGTCGACGGACGTCGGGATCCCGAACACTCGTTCCGCCTGCGGCGGCGGTGAGCCCCGCTGGTAGAGCCGCGTGATCTCGAGCGAGCAGCCCTCGATGGGACAAATCGGCACCCCGAGGACGTGGTTGTTGGTCAGGAGAAGACCCGTCGGAGAGATGAACGAGCCCGTCGCCACCTGACCCGAGGTCCCGACCCGGACGACTGCGCGCGCGGCCGTCCGAATCGCGCTGGGCGCCGTCTCGACGTCGTCGAAGTGCGGCAACCTCGTCGATGCCGCAGGGCTGCACGCGCACATGCCGAGTGCCGAGACGAGCCGCCACCGACCCGCGCGTCGACGCTGCTGCATGAAAGGAGATTGTACGGGAAGCTTTTCCCCTCGTCGCGGGTTGTTCGGATATGCGCCCGCGACCCCTGCGAGAGTGCGAACGAGCCGTGGGCGTGGCCGCCCTCGTCGCGATCACGCTGGGCGCGCTGCCGAAGTCCTGGCAGTTGCCAGCCGGCATGTTGCTCGTCGCCGCTGCCATTGGCGCCATGCTCGGCGGGTTTCGGTTCGGGGCGGATCGGCCCGTTCGTCCGCGGGGCCTCGGTGGTCACCCGCACTCGCGCCGACGCTGAAGGGCCGGCCGGCGCGAGAGGTGGGATGGTGGTAGCCTCAAGCGCTCTCGCGACCATGGACTTCGCCGACCTTGCCGCGCTCCCGGACGATCGGATCGACGTGCTCACCGGCGCGCTGCTGATAGCGAAGGATGAGTACCCGTCGCTCGATCTCGGGTGCGAGCGACGGCGCGTGGACGAGCTGGCCGCGTCGCTCGGGCGACTCGACGGGCTCGACGCCGCGGATCAAGCGAACCTTCTCGCCGAAGGCCTGTTCGGCGACGGCGGTTTTCGCGGCAACGCGGACGACTATTACGATCCGCGGAACTCGTTTCTCAACGCGGTCATGGATCGCAAGCTAGGCATCCCCATCTCGCTCTCCGTCGTCTATGTGGAGGTGGCTCGCCGCGCCGGCGTTCGCGCGAGCGGGGTCGGGTTTCCCGGCCACTTCCTCGTGCGCATCGAGACCCACACGGGTGAGCCGCTCATGATCGATCCCTTCGGCGGAGGGCGCATCGTCGGGCGCGGGACGCTCGAGGCGCTCATCGAACGAGGCCCGCACGTGAAACCGGGCCTGCGTGCTTTGCTCTCGCCGACGTCGCCGCGGGTAATCCTGTCGCGCATGCTCGCCAACCTGAAGGGCATCTACGCGTCCCGGGGCGAGCTGTCCCGGTTGCTCGTCGTCACCAGCCGCATGCTCGAGCTCTGTCCGGATTCCGCCAGTGACCTCCGGGATCGCGGGCTCGTCGCCATGCGATTGGGATCGGTCCGGGTAGCCGAGAGCGATCTGACCCGCTACGCGGAGCTTTCGCCGGACGCATCGGACATCGCCGAGGTCCGGCGGATGGTCGAAAAGCTGAGGGACCAGGAAAGGCCCACCAACTGATTCACGGCCGGCGTCGGGACTACCAGGAAAGGGGGCCTTGCCAGCCTTGCCCCCGCGGCTCGCTTCGCGCCCGCTCCCCCGCCGCCTTCGGCGGGCTCGTGCTCGCAAGGGGGTCTTGACCCCCGCGGCTCGCTTCGCGCCCGCTCCCCCGCCGCCTTCGGCGGGCTCGCGCTCGCAAGGGGGTCTTGACCCCCGCGGCTCGCTTCGCGCCCGCTCCCCCGCCGCCTTCGGCGGGCTCGCGCTCGCAAGGGGGTCTTGACCCCCGCGGCTCGCTTCGCGCCCGCTCCCCCGCCGCCTTCGGCGGGCTCGCGCTCGCAAGGGGGTCTTGACCCCCGCGGCTCGCTTCGCGCCCGCTCCCCCGCCGCCTTCGGCGGGCTCGCTCCGCTCGCGTAGTTCCGCAGCTCTTTGATCCTCGGGGACGACGCTGCTTGTCGATGCGGAACTACTGCTTCTCGCAGTGGTACTCGCCGAAGAAGATCGCCGTCCGCGCGCACTTCACGGCGACGTGGCCGCCCTTTTCGAGCTGGTACGCATACTCGTGCGAAAACGGTGAGCGCTGGAATTCGGTCATCTGGGCGGGGCACGGAGTTCCGCCGCACGCCGTCTGCATCGCCAGGCGTTCGACATCCGTGGAGTCGCCATACGTGTTCAGGAGCCCCGCGGTGGTGAGCACCACGACCACCAGCGGCAACAGGACGCGACGCACGACACCGGGTTCGGACACTATTTCGTTCCTCCGATCTCGAGTTCGTAGAACGGCGCTTCCCGATCCTTCGGCCAGTAGAGTCCAGCGCCGATGATGAGCAGATGTTTCGCGAGGAGCCCGCGGTAGTAAGAACCGTTGCGCACGAAGATGTCGGAGTCCGTCCGCGTTCTGTCCGTGTTCTCCCGGAGATCGCCGCGGGTGGTGATCTCCAGGTACACCAGCCCCTTGGCCATCGCGGCGATGTTGGCCACGGCGGGAGCGACGTCGGGATCCGGCAAGTACTGGAGCACGCCCTGGCAGACGATGAGGTCGTACTTTTTCCGGTCGCGCCACCGTGCGATGTCGCGGTGCTCGAAGCCGTGCTTCTTGCACATCGCCTGACTGACCTCGGTGCCGGTGTACTTCGCCGACTTCTCGTGCTTCGCGATGTAGTCTCGCCAGAGGCCGACGCCCGCGCCGATGTCGAGCACGGATTTCACCTCGAGCTTGTTCCACTTCGCGAAGGCAAAGACGAAGTCTGCCAGGTGCGCGTGTTCCTCGGCGGAGTGCACGCGCGTCGCGGGATTTTCGTAAAAGCGATGATAATAGGCTTCGTCGAAGCGGCGAAACCGGTCCATGCGGGTGAGTCTAGCCCGAAGTGCCAAGCATCCCGGGCCGTTGCGCCATGGTTCCGTCGTTTTCGAGCGTTTGCCGCGGGCGTCGCTCGCAAGTGTTGAACTTTACTTGCTGTTATATATTCTTCCCGTTCGCGCCCCGGTCGGCGCATCCGTCGTCGAAGTAAGCCCGCGAGGCGCGTTCAGCGGGCGTCGCGCTCCAAGGTGTGAGATCACGGGGCGAACGCGTTTGCCAGAAATCCCCCGCGGCCGGGCCGCGGGCTCGGAAAATAAGGAAGCTGAAGCAATGGCTCAAACGAACATCGACCCCACCGGCAAGAGCACCGCGGTTCCGACCCGCGACGGCGGCACCTACCACGTCGCGGATCTCGGTCTTGCGGACTGGGGCCGAAAAGAAATCCAGATCGCCGAGACCGAAATGCCGGGCCTGATGGCGCTCCGCGAGGAGTACGGCGCGAAGCAGCCGCTCAAGGGCGCCCGCATCGCCGGCTGTCTGCACATGACCATCCAGACCGCGGTGCTCATCGAAACGTTGAAGCACCTCGGTGCCGAGGTCACATGGACGACCTGCAACATCTACTCGACACAGGATCATGCGGCCGCGGCGATCGCGAGGGCCGGAATTCCCGTGTTCGCATGGAAGGGGGAGACGGAGCCCGAGTACTACGAGTGTATCGAGCGGCAGCTCAAAGCGTTCGCGGGCGGCAAGGCCCCGAACATGATCCTCGACGACGGCGGGGATCTGACCCATGTCGTGCACGACAAATATCCTGAGATGTTCGCGGGTGTGGATCCGATCCGCGGGCTCAGCGAAGAGACGACGACGGGCGTGCACCGGCTCTACGAAATGTTCAAGAAGGGCACGCTCAAGTGTCCGGCCATGAATGTCAACGACTCGGTCACGAAGAGCAAATTCGACAACCTGTACGGCTGCCGCGAGTCGGGCATCGACGGGATCAAGCGCGCCACCGACGTCATGTTCGCCGGCAAGGTCGCGGTCGTGGCCGGCTACGGCGACGTGGGTAAAGGCTGCGCGCAGTCGTTGAGAGGGCAGGGGGCGCGTGTTCTCATCACGGAGATCGATCCCATCTGCGCGCTCCAGGCGGCGATGGAAGGCTATCAGGTCGTCACGATGGACGAGGCGGCCCCGCTTGGCGACATCTTCATCACGGCGACCGGGTGCCTCGACGTCGTTCGCGGCGACCACATGCGCGCCATGAAGAACGAGGCGATCCTGTGCAATATCGGCCACTTCGACATGGAAATCGACATGCGATTCCTCGAGAGCACGCAGGGGATCAAGGAAGAGAACATCAAGCCCCAGGTCGACCACTTCACCTTCCCAGACGGCAAGAAACTCATCGTGCTCGCCCGCGGACGGCTCGTGAACCTCGGTTGCGCGACGGGTCATCCGAGCTTCGTCATGAGCACGAGCTTCACGAATCAGGTCGTGGCGCAGATAGCGCTCTTCAACGAGAAATTCCCGATCGGCGTGCACCTCATTCCGAAGAAGCTGGACGAAAAGGTCGCGCGGCTGCACCTCGGCAAGCTCGGCGTGAAACTCGACAAGCTGACGACGAAGCAAGCGGAGTACCTCGGCGTCTCCGTCGAGGGCCCATACAAGGCCGATCTTTACCGGTACTAGGGGGTCTTGACCCCCGCGGCTCGCTTCGCGACCGCTCCCCCGCCGCCTTCGGCGTGCTCGTGCTCGCAAGGGGGTCTTGACCCCCGCGGCTCGCTTCGCGACCGCTCCCCCGCCGCCTTCGGCGTGCTCGTGCTCGCAAGGGGGTCTTGACCCCCGCGGCTCGCTTCGCGACCGCTCCCCCGCCGCCTTCGGCGTGCTCGTGCTCGCAAGGGGGTCTTGACCCCCGCGGCTCGCTTCGCGACCGCTCCCCCGCCGCCTTCGGCGTGCTCGCTGCGCTCGCGTAGTTCCGCAGCTCTTTGATGCTTCAGGGACGGCGTGCTCGAGCGGACCCGCCCCCCGTAGCGCGGGGGCGGGGCTTCTTCTCAGTCCCGCATCGCGACGAGCGGCGACGTTCTCGCGGCGCGGAGGGCGGGCAAGAGGCCCCCCAAAATCCCCATGAGGCCACCGGAGATCAGCGCCGTCGCGATGATCTTCGCCGTTGGCTCGAAGGTGACGACTACCTCGGACCACGTCGTCATGTTCATGATGCTGAACTTCACCCACATCATGCAAAGAGACGCGAGCGCGCCCACGGCTCCGCCGAGCACGGCGAGCAGGAACGCCTCCAGCAGAAACGACACGAGCACCTGGGTACGCGAGAAGCCGAGTGCGCGGAGCGTGCCGATCTCACGCTGCCGGTTCGCGACCGCCGCGTACATCGTGATCATGGCGCCGATCATGGCGCCGAGAGAGAAGAAGAAGACGATCGCGTTGCCGAGGAAGCGAACGAAGTCCGCCGTGCCCTCGGACTGCTTCTCGTAGTACGTGCTCTCCCGCTGTACCTTCAACCCGAGCTGCTTGTCGTGCTCCATCGCCGCAGCGAACGCGTCGTAACTCCCTCGCGACGCGAGCCGGACGGTCACCGAAGACACGGCCGCCGGTCGGCCGAACGCTGCACGCATGAAGTCCAGATCCGTCCAGATCTCCGATTCGAAAGACGAGCCGCCGCTCTCGAAGACGCCGACCACGGTGACGGGGCGGTTCTTGTTCAGGTCGAAGGTCGAGCCGAGATCGATCCCCTTGAAGCGTCCGATGACCCGCTTGCCGATGATGACCTCGTTCGTCCCCGGCTTCGCGGATCGACCTTCGACGATGTGAACTTGCGGGCGCACGTCGAGACTCCCTCCGTCGATGCCCCGGACGAGGACGTTCGCGATTTGCCCCGGTGATTCCGCAAGCTCCGCCGAGATCACCATCACGAGCTCGCCCGCGCCGAGCGGGGTCCCATCCGGCTTCTTCTTCACGCCCGGAGCGGATTCGATGATGCCGACGACGTTATTTTCGATGTTGCTCGCCAGCTCGGCGTCCGACCCCTTGCGCAGCACGAGCGCATTGTCGTCGCTCCCGGAGAGGGTCATCGTCTTCTTGATGCCATGCGCCAGCATCTGCGACGCCGAGAGCACGAACACGACGAGAGCCACGCCGAAGATCGTCGCGAGCGTGGTCGTCTTCCGGACGAACAGGCTGCGCACGTTGTAAGAGACGGGGATCATGTCGTCCGGTTCTCAGCCCACGCGGCGGAGCGCGTCGATGGTGTTGAGCTTCGAGGCCTGGTAGGCCGGCAGCGCCGCCACCCCACAGGCAAGTCCGACGGCCAGGGCTGCGGACAGGAAGACGTCCTTGGCTGCGACCCGGAAATAGGGGAAGAACGAAGCCATGTTCTCCTCGAGGTATCGCCCGACGCCGTGATCGATCAGCGGCACCGCGACGGCGAGTCCGATCGCGGCGCCGACGACACCGATGACGACCGCCTCTCCGAGAATGAACGCGACGAGGTGCTTCGGCAGGAAGCCGATCGCGCGGAGCACGCCGTATTCGTGGGTTCGTTCGCGCACCCCCATGGCAATCGTGTTGCCCAGGATGAGCGCCATGATGACGAGAATGATGATCGACACGAAGTTCATCGCCTTCAGGATGGCCGAGAACATGCCGAGGAACGAGGTGTTCATGGCGCGCTCGCTCATCGTCAGCGTCGGCGTGTCCTGGGTCGAGAACGCGTCGTCGATGCGCTTGGCGATGGTCGCGGCTTGTCCGGGGTCGTCGATGCGCGACGTGATCCAGCCGACGCGATCCTTCCGCGAAGCGTCTAGCGACTCGTTCAAGTAGTCCCAGTGGAAGAAGAACGTGGAGCGGTCGATGCTCCGCCGGGCGGCCGTGTAGATCCCGTCGACGATGAAATCCCAGTCGCCCGGATAGATGGTGCCGGCGAGCGTGACCTTGTCGCCCACCTTCCATTTGAACTGCTTTGCGATCACGTCGCCGATGAGCGCGCCGCGTCGATCGTTCAGCCAGTCTTCTCGCTGCGCGGCGGGAACCTGTATCTCGTCCATGACGTTCAGGAACGTCTTGCTGTCGACGGCGAGAGTCGCGAAAAAGGTATCCTCCGCGTTCGGATTCTTGCCGCCGAACCAGTTCGCCCAGCTCGCCGCCTTGACGCCCGGGACGTTCCGGACCTGGTCCACGTAACGCAACGGTAGCGGGAGCACGAACGTCACCTTGTGGCGTGTCGCGAGGCGATCTTTCGCCGCATAGTCGACGCCGGCCGTCCACGCCGACAGGATGGTCCGCAAGAACAGGAACGCGATCACGGCGACAGCGACGCCGAGCATCGTCAGGAACGCGCGCACCTTGTTGCGCCAGGCGTTCCGGAGACCGATGCCGAGAATCGTCACTTCAACGTTCCCTTGTCGAGCCGCCGGATGATCGTCGCGCGCTCGGCTGCGGCGGGATCGTGCGTGACCATGAAGATGGTCTTCTTGAACTCCGTGTTCAGCCGCACCAGAAGTTCCAGGATTTCGTCCGCGCTCTTGCGATCGAGATCTCCGGTCGGTTCATCCGCGACGATGATCTTCGGATCGGTCACGATGGCGCGCGCGATGGCGACCCGCTGCTCTTGCCCGCCCGAGAGCTGGCGCGGATGGTGCCCCCCGCGATCCTCGAGGCCGACGACGCGAAGGGCGGTCTGCGCGCGCTGTTTCCGCTCGGTCGACGGCAAGTTGGTCAGAAGCAACGGTAACTCGACGTTCTCGAGCGCCGTCAGGACCGGCATCAAGTTGTAGGTCTGGAAGATGAAGCCGATGGTGGATGCTCGCCACGCGGCGCGATCGCCTTCGGACATCGCGACGAGGTCCGCGCCTGCGACGTGCACGGCGCCGGAGGTGGGGCGGTCCAGTCCCGCGATGAGATGGAGCAGGGTCGATTTGCCGGAGCCAGAGGGCCCCATGAGCGCCTCGAAGGACCCTTCAGGCGCGGAGAGATCGAGATTCACCAGGACGTCGAGAGTCTCGCCGCCGCGCGTATAGCTCTTGGTGACTCCGCGAATGTCGATGATCGGCTTGCTGTCGTCGCTCATCCCTGACCCTTTTCCTTGATCTGCTGCCCATCCGCGAGCTGGGGCGGCGGATCCTTCACGATGCGCGTTCCGGCGGCGGGCCCGCTCACCAGCTCGAATCCGGATCCGAAAGGCTCGCCGAGCTTCACCGGAACCATCCGCACGGCACCAGCGTCGATGACATACACGACTTTCGCCCCGGCCCGGTCGGAAATTCCGGACGCCGGAACGACGAGCTTTGGCGGTTCTTGCATCGCCCGGGCGTCGAGTGCGTTGGTCAGAAAGCTCACCCGCGCCGCCATGTCCGACAGCACGCCTTCCGTCGAATCCACGAACCGAACCTTGACGGTCACCGTCGCCTTCTGGCGATTGATCTTCGGACTGATCTCGAGGACGGCCCCGCGGAACCTCCGGCTCGGGTAAGCGTCGAGCACGATCTCGCAGGGGGCCCCCAGCTTCACGAGCGCCAGGCGTGACTCGGGGACGTCGGTTTCGACCGCGAGGGTGGACATGTCGGCGATTTCGATGGTGAGCGGCGTCAGCGTCAGGGCGCCGACCAGTTCGCCCAGCTGCGGCGGTTTGCTTATGATCTCGCCATTGATGGGAGATCGGAGCGTAAGGTAGGTGAGGTTCACCTGTGCGGCCGCGACTTCCGAAAGCGCGGCACTGGTTTCTGCCTGTGCCGCCTTCACGTTTGCGTCGAGGGCGGCGAGGTGCGCCGTCAGGTTCTCGGCGTTGGCTTTCGGGGAGATGCCGGCGGCGACGAGGCGCGTCTCACGGTCGAGCTGGACCTGCGTCTCGGCTGCCGACGCGCGCTCGGCTTGTGTCTTCGCACGGGCCGACGCGACGCGCGTCTCGGCCGCGCTCAGCTGAGCTCGATAGTCCGCGCTGTCGAGCTCCATGAGCAGATCGCCGGACTTCACGGAGTCCCCCTCCTTCACGTAGATTCGCGTCACGCGACCCGGGATCTTCGCGCCAACGAGCGAGTGCACCTGCGGCACCACGTACCCCGTCGAAGACAGCTCGATCGACGCTTGCGCCGGTGAGACCAAGGCAATTTCCGTGACGTCGACCTCCGTCTTGAAGAACTCGGCCTCTAGCCGCGGCCGCGCATAGACGTAGGTCGCCCCCAGGGCCCCCGCGATGCCGAGCGCGATGAGGATCGCCCCGAACGGCCACCGCCCGGACGGCTTACGTGTGGTTCGATCGATCCGCAGCGAAGCCAGGTCGGAGGAGAGCTGATCGGCCATGGGTCTCGCGACGGTGGGGGCAGATCATAGTCCAGAGACCCGGTCTTCGACGAGCCCGTTACGGACGAATCCCGGTCGGGCGCCGTCACGGACCGGGAGTGCTACGAAGGCGGCATGCCTTCCGTTCTTCGTGTTGCGACCCTCAACATATGGAACCGGTCCGGACCCTGGTCGGACCGCGTTGAGTTGATCCGAGCGGAGCTCGCCCGCCTCGACATCGACGTCATCGGCTTACAGGAGGTTCTCCGCCCGACCGCGCCAGGAGCCTCGCCGCACGCCATGTGGATCGCCGAGGAAACGGCACTGACGGACCCTTCCGCGGATCAGGCGAGCGCCATTTGCGCAACGACGCATCCCCACGTCGCCTACGGGGCCGCCGCGGACTACGGCAACGGGCTGCTCTTCGGGAACGCCCTCGCGAGTCGCCATCCGATCGTCGAGCACTCGGCGTTCGAGCTGCCAGGGCGCGAGACGGGGGAGTCGCGGTCGCTCCTCTACGCTCTCGTCGAGCATCCTCTGGGGCGACTGCCGGTCTTCGTCACGCACCTGAACTGGAAGCTCCATCACGGTTCCGTGCGAGTGCGGCAAGTGGTGGCAATATCGGAGCATGTGAAGCGGCTCGCGCCTCTGGACGAGTCGCGGTTGCCCCCTCTGCTCATGGGCGACTTCAACGCGGAGCCCGACTCGGACGAGATTCGGTTCCTGCGAGGACTTGCGACGATTGGAGACAAGAGCGTCTATTTCGCGGACGCGTGGATTTACGGCGGGGACGGCTCTCCCGGCTACACCTTCGACCGTAAGAATCGGTTCGCCGCGCTCGCGCACGAGCCGCCGCGACGCATCGACTACATCTTCGTACGGGGTCCTGACGGAAAACTTCGCGGGGAGCCGCGGAAGACGCGCCTCGCCTTTGCCAGTCACGTCCCCAAGGCGGACGGCCCACTCTGGTGTTCGGACCACTTCGGCGTTGTCACCGAGCTGACGGCGGAGCCCAGTTCTTGGGGATAGTGTCCGGATGATGGCGTCGCCGGAGAACGTCGCGCTCGCGGAGCAAGTCGGGAAGCGACGCTTCCCGTGGAGCGAACCGGCAAGCTATGTCCTGACCCGGGGCGCGCTGCTGCGCGGGCTCGGGTTCGTTTACGCGGTCGCGTTCTTCTCGCTGTCGAACCAGCTCATGGGCTTGATCGGGAGCCACGGGCTGCTGCCCGCGAGTCGCTATCTGGACGAGCTCCGGAGCTTCGGCAACGGCGCGCCGTTCGAACCGACGCTGTTCTGGTTCTCGAGCTCGGACGCCGCTCTCCGCGCCGCGTGCGACGCGGGGCTCGTGCTCTCGGTGATCGCGTGCGCAGGCTTCGCGAACTCGGTCGTCATGGCGGCGCTGTGGGTGCTCTACACGTCGTTCGTCAACGTGGGACAGGTCTTCTACGGATACGGCTGGGAGCTTCTCACGCTCGAAGCGGGGTTTCTGGCGGTCTTTCTGGCGCCACCCTGGGATCCGCGCGGCCGCAGATCGCCTCCGCCGACGGCCATCGTGTGGCTTTATCGATGGCTCCTGTTCCGCGTCATGTTCGGCGCCGGCCTCATCAAGTTGCGTGGCGATCCGTGCTGGGTCCATCTTACGTGTCTCGCGGATCACTACGAAACACAGCCGATTCCGAACCCTCTGAGCTACTACCTCCATGCGCTCCCAATGTGGGTGCACAAGGCGGGCGCGCTGTTCAATCACTTCGTGGAGCTCGTCGTGCCTTGGGGGTTGTTCGGGACGCGTCGAATCCGCCACGCGGCGGGCGTGTTCACGATCCTCTTTCAGGTCATGCTCATCCTGAGCGGTAACCTTTCATTCCTGAACTGGCTCACGATAGTCGTCGCCCTGTCGGCGTTCGACGACGGCGCGTTCGAGGAGCTGTTGCCCGCTCGCGCTCGCGTAGCGGCTCGTATTGCGAGTTTGCGTGACCTTACCCCGACGACGGCGCGCCGGTACGTCGTCACGGGCGTCACCGTGGTCATCCTGATGCTCAGCATCTTTCCCGCCGTGAACATGATCTCCCCCGATCAGCGCATGAACGGGTCCTTCGAACCCTTTCATCTCGTCAACACCTACGGCGCCTTCGGGAGCGTGGAGCATGAACGCGACGAGGTCGTTCTGGAGGGCACTTACGACGATCCCGGTTCGCCCTCCGCGCGATGGCTCGAGTACGAGTTTCCGTGCAAACCGGGTGATCCGAAGCGACGCCCCTGCTTCGTTTCGCCGTATCACTACCGGCTGGACTGGCAGATGTGGTTTGCGGGGCTCTCGAACTACCGGCGCGAACCCTGGATCGTGAAGCTCGTCTACGAACTATTGAGAGGAAACTCCACCGTCCTGGCGCTCCTGTCGAAGAACCCGTTCCCGGGGCGTCCCCCGCGTTACGTGCGCGCGCTGCTCTATCGCTATGAGTTCACGAGAAACCGGAAAGACGGCTGGTGGAAACGGACGCTCGTCGGAGAATATCTCCGTCCGATGGCGCTCGACGACCCGGGCCTCCATGAATTCCTGAAGGACCGAGATTGGCTTCCGTGATTCGCCGGATTCGTGCGATATAGTGGGCTTCCATGACTCCCGGTGAAAAGAACGTGTTGAAGTCGCTGGTCGCGGTTGCCTGGGCGGACGGGCAGATCGCCGACGGCGAGTTCGGTGTCATCGAGGGTTTGCTGGCGGGCTTCGATGCGACGGAGGATGAGGAGACCGAGATCCTCGAGTATGCGAAGACCCCGCGGAGCATCGAGCACGACGTCCCGTTTGCCGATCTGAGCGACGAGGATCGCGAGCTTTTGCTCTCGAACGCGGCGCTCCTCACCCAGGCGGACGGTGAGCAGAGCGACGGCGAGCGAGAGTTGCTCGACGAATTGGTGGATCTTCTCGGGTTCTCGCGCGACGAGGCCGACGAGATCATCGACGCGACCCGGGACGGAGTCTTGAACCTGGGAACCAAGCCGCTCGACGACTGAACATGACTATCTTCAAGGACAGGCTACTTGCGGGTCGCGTTGCATTCGTCACGGGTGGCGGTTCGGGGATCGGATCTGGCATTGCTAGAGGGCTCGCGGCGCAAGGTGCGAAGGTGGCAGTCCTGGGGCGTCGCGCCGAGATGCTCGAGGCGGTCGCGAAGGAGATCCGCGATGCCGGGGGCTCGGCCCTGGCGACCCCAGCGGATGTTCGCGAGTACGGCGATGTCGAGAAGGCGATCGAGAGCACCGTCGCCGAATTCGGTCGGCTCGACATCCTGATCAACTCCGCCGCCGGCAACTTCGTCGCACCCGCGGCGCAGCTCAGCGCGAACGGGTTCAAGGCGGTCGTCGGCATCGACCTGCTGGGTACGTTCAACGCTTGCCGGGCTGCCTTCGCGCCATTGTCGGTCCAGGGCGGCTCGATCGTGAACATCTCCGCGCCGCAGGCCTTCGTGCCGACTCCGGCGCAGGTCCATGTGGGTGCGGCAAAGGCGGGCATCGAGAAGCTCACGCGCGACCTCGCTCTCGAGTGGGGCCGGGTCGGGATCCGCGTCAACTCGGTCGTGCCGGGACCGACCGAGGACACGGAGGGAATGCGACGCCTGGGGCCGTCCGACCCCGAAGTTCAGGCGCGCATGAAGAAGAACATTCCACTCGGACGCTGGGGAAGAATTCAGGAGCTCTCGGACGCCGTCATCTATCTGGTCTCGGATGCCGCCGCGTACATTACTGCGACGACGCTCGTCGTCGACGGGGGCTCGTCGCTGGTGTCGCGTGGCTCCATCGGTGAGCTCTGAGGATCAGATCTTGTCGAGTCCAAGCAAGCGCATGGCGTTCTTTGCGTACACCTTCTCGAGCACGTCGCGCGTGAGGTAGATCCCGTCGATCGTCCACGTCCCTTGGATGGGAGTCGGGTGAGCGAAGCCGCGGTCGCCCGTCTCGAAGAAGCGATGGGTCGCGCTGAAGAACAGCTCCTGTTCGGCGGGGGTCGGTGGTTTCGGTCCCGATGAGCCGAGGAAGAGCGGTTCAGGATCCGGACCGACCCCGAGATCGGAGCCGTACAGGATCCGGTCCTGGAACTCCTCGAAGAACGCATGCAGTTTCTCGGCCGGGTGGCGGCCCATCTCCGGAATTCGCGCGGCGGTGTCGATGTACATGTTCGGATAACGGCGGAGCATCTCAGCCACGCGATCCATGTCTTCCGCGCAATTGCCGAAATGAACGGAGATGAACTTCGTCCTTGGGTGCCGCGCAATGCGGCGCTCGAGCGCCTTGGACATCTCGTCGAACGAGGGCACGTCGCGGCCGTAGAGTGCCCATCCTGGGTGAGCGGTGAGCTCCGCATAACGCTCGTTGTGGGCGTCCACCGGCTGCCAGAAGGCTCGCGGATCCCCCGAGTGAATCGCTACGGGCATGCCGAGCTCGCCTGCCATCTCGAACACGGGGTCCAGCTCGGCGTCGTCGACGGGAACGAGTTTCCCGTCGGGACCAGTGAGCCCGAGGCCGAGTGCTTTCGTGATCTTCAGCCCCTTCGCGCCGAGATCGTGGCCCATTCGGACGAATTCCGCCATGCGCCGGCCGTAGCCCGGGGCCTGCGCCTGCTCGTACGCGAGCCCGGTGAACACCGTGATCCTGCCGCCCGATGCTCGTGCGGCCGCCATCTGCTTCGGAAGGCTGCCCATCGGATGTCCGCCGGACAGGTTCACGATGTGAGCGATGCCGTAACGTTTCATGAGCGCCAGGAGTCGGATGTCCCCGCCGACCGCCAGATGGACGTGCGCGTCGAGCATGGGGATGTGCCGGGCATCCGGGGAAATGCTCGACCGCTCTTGTCTGCGGCGCGCGATCGGGAGGAGCGCCGTGAGAAGGCTGGCCACCACGATGGTCGACGCAACCGCGGCCAGAATTTTCCGTCGGGCCATATCGCCACTTTATCTCGGACGTTCGTGGCCCGGACACGCTTCGTGGCCTTTTCTCGTCGGCTCGTCTTTGGTACACGAGCGCCATGATGATGTTCGATTGTCGTCTCGTCGTTCGCGCCGCGCTCTTGTCCCTCTGCCTCGTCGCTTGCGACAAGAGAGTGCCCGAGCCCGAATCGCGCCCCGAGGTCCCCGCGCCGTCGGGAGAGAGCATCTCCGAGGTCCCCGCGCCCGCGGAGCTCGTCAAGGAAGACGTTCTGGTCGGCAAGGGCAGGGAAGCCAAGAACGGGGATCACGTGGTCGTCAACTACACGGGCACGCTCACGGACGGGACGAAGTTCGACAGCTCGCTGGACCGCAACGAACCGTTCGACTTCACGCTCGGAGCCGGGATGGTGATCAAGGGGTGGGATCAGGGCGTCCTCGGGATGAAAGTCGGCGGAAAGCGACGCCTGACGATTCCGTCGCAGCTCGGCTACGGCGAGCGAGGCTCGCCGCCGAAGATCCCGCCGAACGCGACGCTCGTCTTCGACGTCGAGCTCGTTGCCATCAAGTAGCTACGAGTAAAGGGGGCCTTGCCTGCCTTGCGCGGGCTCGCTCCGCGAGCTAGGCCGCAGCTCTTTGAGCCCTCGGGGACGACGCTGCTCTTCGATGCGGAATTACTTGGTCCGCGGATAGCTGCCGAGGACGCGTACCATGTCGCACTGGGCTTCGAGCCGAGCGAGCGCGCGCGTCACGCTAACGTCGAATCGGTGACCCTCGAGGTCCGTGAAGAACACGTATTGCCAGAGTTCTCCACGACGCGGACGGGATTCGATGCGAGAGAGGTTGATGCGTTCTTCGTCGAAAATCTCGAGTACGCGTCGCAGAGCTCCGCGTTCGTCGCGGGTAGAAAATAGAATCGATGTTCGGTCGTCACCGGTCGGAGGGGCGTCGTGTTGCGCGAGCACCACGAACCTCGTCGCATTTTCCTTCCGGTCCTGGATGCTGTCGCGGAGGACCGTCAGCCCCGTCAGCTCCGCGGCGAGCCGGCTCGCGATGGCCGCGGCGGAGGGGTCCGCTGCGGCTTCTCGCGCAGCGCTGCTGGTCGACAGCGAAACGACGAGCTGCGCCTGCGGCAGGTTCTTCGCGAGCCAATCCCGGCATTGAGCCAGTGCTTGTGGGTGCGAGTGCACGCGCGCGATCCTGCCGAGGTCGTCGGTCAAGCCGACCAGGCATTGAGAAACGTCGAGGACGACCTCGCCGCGCACCATCACGGACGTCTCGAGCAGACAGTCGAGAGTGTGCGTGACGCCGCCTTCCGTCGAATTCTCGATCGGCGCAACGCCGTACGTCGTCGTGCCGCGAGCGACGGCATCGAATACGGCCGGAATCGTCGCGGACTCGACGTAGCGCGCGGCCGTGCCGAAGCTACTTCGCGCGGCCATGTGAGTGAAGGTGCCAGGCGGGCCGAAATAAGACACGCTGATTCCCTCCTCGAGCGATAGGCAGGCGCTGATGATCTCGCGAAACACGGGACGGACGCCTTCGCTTGGAAACGCCGGATCCTGGGTCTCGTCGAGCCTCTGCTCGAGACGCTCGTAGATTTGCTGCTCGCGCTCGGGGTCGTGCATCCTTCGCGCGGTGTCGCGCTTGCGTTTACCGACGTCGCGAACGAGGTGCGCGCGTCGATTCAGCAGGTCGAGTAGCTCGTCGTCTATCTTGTCGATCTGGGTTCTGAGCTCCGCGACCGTCTTTTCGCGTCCGACGTCCCTCGCTTTCGTGCGCGATGGCCGCACGGAGGGTGCGCGATGCCCGGACGACTTGGGAGGGGCCCGCACGGTCACCCGCGCTCGGCGAGCAGTGCGACCCGCACCGCGTGCGCGGCGTGCGCGCGCGCGGCCCTTGGCCAGCCGAGGATCTTCGCCGTGGCGTCCACGACGGCCGCCCACGCGTCCGCCTCGCCTCGCAATTCGCGAACGACATGCACGACCTGCGAGAATTCCTGCTTCGATTTCACGTGTCTGGGAAGGCTCGCCCAGAGGATCTGCGCGCACTCGCCGTATGCGCGCTCACACTCGGCCTGAGGTGTCTCGCGGATTGCCGAATGAGCCTTTTCGATTAGGCGCGCAATCCGCGCGACGTTCTTGTCGCCCGACCCATCGAGTTCCCACGCAGCCCATGCGCGTTCGATGCTCGCCTCGAGGAGCGGCGCGACTCGTCCGTCGCGAATCGCCGCTTCCAGCGCCAGCGACATCCTGCGAGCGCGAAGCATCCATCCCGGCGCGTTCTCGGGAAGCGGGCTTCCAAAATCGGGCGCCGTGCGCGCCGCGTCGGGGGTCCGACTCCCGGGCGGTGGCCGGGTGCGGCGCAATTCGTCCGGGTCAGGAGGTGGGGGCTGATAATCGTTGGACGAGGGCGGCGCCATCTCCACGGGCGACGACTGCGCTGGCGGTCTCGCGGAACGCCGTGAAGCCGGTCCCGACTGCGGCGGTGCAGGATTAGTGCGGGCCGGCGAGGGCGACACCATTCGGTGGGCCGTCACGGTCGGCGTCCCCTGATGCAGCGTCTTTTTGATGTCCGCCATACCGTCGTCCCGACCGAAATCGCCACGGTATCATCCTTTGTCGAGTGTCCACCAGTGTGGCCTCGCCTTGACCTCCATAGGATCCGTCTTCGACCGTCGACGTCGGGTTTTTTTCGCCCGATTCGATCGCTCGGATGATTGTCGAGGATCTCCTGGGGTAAAAAAGAAAGCGGGTGCCGGAGCGTCAGCTCGTGGCACCCGTTGCAGGCCCAAGGGCGTGCTTATTTGATCATGTCGGTGAGCTTCTGAAGCTTCATCGCGAGACCCATGTCTCCTTCGATCTTCAGCTTGCCCGTGAAAAACAGCTGCTGGCCATTGGCGCGACCTTCGACCATGTCGACGTAGTCCTTCGCCGCCATCTTGATCGTGCATTGCGCGGCGCCGTCGCCCTCGGTGACCCCGGGAGCGTCCTTCAGGTTCATGATGTACGTACCGCCGCCATCACCATCGAGGACGAACTTGTAGACTGCGCCGATCTGGCTCGCCTGCGCCTTGTTCTCCTCGATCTTCGTCTTTGCCGTACTCATCAGCTCTTTGGCTGTTGCCATTTTCGTTCTCTCCTGTGTTCTTCCTGTTTCGATGGTCTTCTGACCGGGAGTGCCGTCGGGCGAGGCCCTCTGGCGCGTGTGATGTTTTCAAGCAGGTCGGGGCGGTTCGGCCCTGCCGTGCTGCTCGAGCAGATCGACGAATTGCTGGTGACGCCACGTCCAGATCCATCGGACGAGCGAGCGGGCACGTTCGGCGTCGCGGCCGGCAATCGCCGCAACGACGTGATCGTAGCCTTCGACCACGGAGTCCGGCGCGACGTAGAGGGTCTCGAGGAGCGGTGCGTACTTCCTGAGTAGAGCGCGGACGGAGTTCATCACCAGTCTCGGCACGATGTTTCCGGCCGCGCCAGCGAGCGCCCAGTGAAAGTCAAAGTCGAGCGCGGAGATTTTCGAGAGCCGGTTCTCGGCTCGCATCGCCGCCACCACGGCGCGCAAGCGAACGAGATCCGATTCGTTGCGCCGTTCCGCGGCGAGCGCCGAGACTTCCGTGCTGAGGACGCGCGCGGCTTCGAGGAGATTGCTCAGGACGAAGGGATTCACGCGCCCATCGGGGCCAATCACCAGATCCTCGATGACATCGACGCTCGCGTGCTCGCTGTAGTCGAGAACTACCGTTCCCGCGCCGGGCCGCCGGGCGATGAGGTGCATCTGCTCGAGCTTGTTCATCGCCTCCCGCACGGTGAATCGATTCACGCGGAAGTGCGAGGCAAGCTCGAACTCGGGCCGGAGCTTCTCGCCGGGCGCATGTATCCCGGACAGAATCTCCATCCGGATCTGAGCCGCCACGCGATGAGCGAGCGTTCTCTTCGAAGCCTCGGACACCGAGGTCCGTTTAGGACGTGCCAATCCGACAAGCAATTAGTTTGTTGGACAAACTATAGACGCGCTGCGTCGGGCCGTTTTCAGTTCGATGGGCAAGCGGCACCACAGGGGCCACCACCCGCCGTTATGCTGACCTCGGTTACGCACAGGGCGTTCCAGGCGCTGTCGCAACAGGAGCTATCTTTCTTGCAGACGCACGCCTGGATGGTCGAATCCGTGCAACCAGGGCTCCCCGAAGCGGTGCAGCAGTCGTTGGTCGGACACGTTCCGCAAGCGAGTGCGGAAACGAGCGTGACGCAAGTCGAGTCCCACCCGTCCTGCCCGGTCTCACAGCAATCGGCGACCTGATCGCACACACATTGCTCGATCGTCGTGTCGCTACAGCCGCGCGATGCGTGGGCCGTGCAGCAGGGCCCTGTCCCCACGCCGGAATCTGCTTGCTCGCGCCCGCCACCGCCGGAACCGCCGCCGCTCCCCGCGCCTCCCGCCGCTCCGGCGCCACCGGTTGAGGCGTCCCCGTTCGGCATCCCGCCAAGAGCGGATGCGCCGCCGATTGGCGCTCCGCCAGCGCTTACGGCACCTCCAGAGCTCGAACCGCCGTTGCTGCTCGACGAGCCACCCGCGCTCGACGAGCCTCCAGTCGTCACACCGGCTGCGCCCCCGCTCTCGCCGCCCGAAGAACCGCCATTGCTGGATGAGCACGCAAACAAGAACGGAATCAGCGCGACAAAACCAAGGTGGTACCGGCGGGTCATGGGATCTCCCTCAAAAGCCATGGGCAGCGGCCCTTTCTGGAGCCGCTGCCCGTTTGCATCAAGCAGAAATTTTGCAAGCAGTGCGCGTGCTCACTGACCGAGGCAGGTCGTCGCCTGCGTCGCGCACGTGACCGGATTCGCACCCGGAGTCAGAAGGCACTGGGCTGCCGTCTGGCTGCAGGTCAGTGCACCCGTTGCCGTCGGGAGCTGGATGATCGGGGGCAGGAGACTGTTGATGTCCGCAACCGTCTGGTCGACGACCGTGGTCGCGCCGTTCACGCAGGTCTGCAAGGTGCCCTTGCACGCGCTGATGTCCGTGATGCTCACGGCACCGTCCAGGCAGCTCGTGGCCTGCTTCTGACACGCGGTAAAATCCGTCGCAACCTGCGACGGCGTCGGCACGGGGAGGTCGCCGACGGCCTTGTCGGCCACCGTCACGGCGCCGCCGAGGCAGGTCTCGAAGATATCCTGGCAGGAGCTGACGTTCGTCACGCTCAACGCGCCCTTGATGCACGAATCAGCCGTCGACTCGCAGGCGCCAACCGCGTCCAGTGCGCTGGACGCTACGCCCGACGCATCCTGAAGCGTCGTGAGAGCGACCTGAGTCGCTTTATCGATAGCGCTCTTCGCCGTAGAAACGGCGTTCGTCAGCGCATCGCCGGCCGTGGACACGATGTCCGACGCACAAGCGTCGTAGACGGTCCGGCAAGCAGTGATGTCGCTCAGCGTGACCGCACCATCGAGACACGAGTTCGCCTTCGACGTGCAGTTGGCGAGTAAGTTTGGTTGGCCAACGGCGTCCTTGGCGGCCTGGACCGAGCAAGCCGTAAAGGTCGTGGTGCAGGCGCCCACTGCGGCGAACGATTTGGCTGCTTGAACGCAAGTTGCCGCCTGCTTCTGGCAGTCGGTGAGTGTCACGGCCTGTGCCGTCGTTCCGACATTGAGGCTCGGTGCCGCTTCGGAGCCCTGGCTCGGGCTGACACCGCAACCCGCCAAGGTCCCCACCGCGGCCAACATCAACACGCTCTGAATGTTCTTGATCGTCATTTTCCGTCTCCTGGTGGGTGACCGCTGGGCCCCCGGTGATTTCGCGAAGGTTGCGTCTCGCTTCGGTTCGTTAATGTCGACGAAACCCAAATCCGTCACGCTTTGCGATATTTTTTTCAAGTTATCTCGCGCACTTGCGTGTACATAACTTGCGCAACAGCCCGTCCAATGTCTCGCAAGCTGCACAGTGCGAAGCGATCGAACACTGTGTGCGGACCGTTGCGCAGGCCAGGGTCACGACGATGCGGCTCGTGTGGTCGTCGCGGGTTCGGCTCAATCACTGCCGAAGAGCGTCGCGTGTACGCAGCTCACGTTGCGGCAAGCACTATGGCCGGGTCGCGTGGGCCGCCGAGTCGAGCGCATTTTGCACACGTTGGGCGAACGGACTGTCCGGATGCTCGCGAAGATAGGGGGCGGCGAGTCGACGCGCATCGTCCACGCGGCCGAGTTCGATCAACGCGAGGAGAAGGATGTGAACGCGCTCCTCATGGAAGAGGCCGTGAGGAAACTCTCGTTGCCCGCGCTCGGAGAGTTCGAGTGCACGACGCGGATCGCTCGAAAGTGCGCGCTTCGCCTCAACGAGGTCCGCCATCTCGCGCGCCAGCTCGTCGTCTGGGGCACGAGCGGGTTCGGAGGGTTTCGCGACCGCAGGCGTACGGACCGATCCGACGGAATTTCCAGCCGCGTGTGACGTTACCGCCGAGGTGCTTCCCGGCGGCGGCTCCGTGATTGTCGCGGGTGATGTGCCCTGCGCGGCGGTCGTCTCCTCCGCAGGCACGGGTTTCGGTGGGGAAGCCTCGTATGCCACCGAGGTAACGGTCGAGCGCGATTTCGCGGCGGCCCGCGGCTCCACGGGTACGATCTCCGGGGCCTCTAGCTCGATGGCAGGCACGGGGGACACGCTCGTCGTTCTGGACGCCTCGATTCCTGCCGAATGGGAGGCCAGTGGAGGCGTTGGTTTGGCGGGCAGGGCCATGAAGATCGATGGAGGCGTGCGAACTCGTCCGACAGGAACGTGCGCCCTCGCAGCGAAACCCAGCCCCGCGATCAGCGAGGCCACCACGACTGGAAGCGCGATCGCCGAGGCCACTGCTTTCGCCGAAATGCTTGCCGCGACTTTGGACATTTCAGCCGCGGGACCACCATGGGGCAATACCGGCGCGACCCCAACTGCCGCGAGATGAAGCTGTAAGCCTTTGGCGAAGTCATAATCGACCTCTTCGGCGACTCCGGCAGCGAGCAGTGCGCGGACTTGCGGGCAAGCCGCGAAATCCTCCGAAGTGGCGGGATCACTCACCGAGCCACCTGAACGCGCTGCTTCGCCTTCATCCTCACCGTGGGCGCGCTTTCCTCTTCGCGTTCTGCAGCTTCTCGGAAGAGCCGCCGCGCCGCTCGCAGACGGGAGTGCGCCGTATCCGTCGGAATCCCGAGCCCGCTGGCTATCGACACGATGCTCTCTCCCTGCAGCTCCGCGAGCACGAATACGGCGCGCTTGTCCTCGTCCAGGGCCTCGAGCGCGTGCTGCAATCGGCGGAGTTGTTGCCGATTCGTGGCGGCTTCTTCCGGGTTGGCGCCCCCGCTCGCCCTAGCGACTCTCTCGTCATCCGCTTCCACGAACGCTCGAACGCGGCGTTTTCGTCGTTCGGTGTGAACCAGCTTGAACGCAATGCTCGCGAGGTACGTCGTCGGTTTCGCCGGGCCCGGTTGGTACCCGCCATTGCGGTGCGCGATGAGGAAGACTTCCTGCATGAGGTCGTCCAGGTCCGCGCGCGGCGCACCCATGCGAAGGAGAAACTTCGCGACGAATGGCGCGTGCTGCCGGAACAGCTCGGCCGAATCCAGCGGTTGCTCTTCAGCCAAGGACCGCTCTTCCATGAATGCCGCGACGCACCACTTCCGTCATGGTTTCTGCGCGAGGCTCACCCGAACCTTGCTCAAAAGAAGAACGTGGCCCCGAACCGTACGACGCCCATCGTCCCCCCAACCTGCTTTGAGACGACGATTTGCTTTTGAGTATCGAGTATTTGAGCATCCGTGTCTCTGAAGGGGACCAGAGCGTCGACGGCCAGGTGGAGTCCGAGCACCGGCGTGAAACGCGCATGCAACTCGAGTGCCGCTCCCAGGGCTGACCACAAGGCGGCGTTCGTGCGGTTCTCCGCGAGGCCGCTTCCGGACGTCGACAGCGCGCCGAGCCGGAAGCCCATGCACCCGACGGCGAACAGCCACGGCGTCGGCCACGTCGCAACGCAGCCATCTAGGTTCCCCGCGAGGAGTCGCGTGTCGAAGCGGGCGGGAAGCTCCGCGCTCAGCGACTGCTCCGCGGTCTGCGCCGCAAAGAACCCGACCCGAGGCACGAACCAGTCCCGCAGGGGCACATACAAGTCCGCGCTTCCGCCCAGCCCAACGCGGCTCGGCAGGGACGTCGTGACCGCGCCGTCCACCGTGACGAGGATGGGAGTGGTCCGTGCCAACCGCGACCGAGGCGCCACCGCGTCGATGGCGAGAGCCACCGAAAGCGCAATTGCGGCTCGCTGCTCCTCGCAATCCGGGGGCAGATGAGAGAATGCGCGCGTCAGTGGCTCCTTGGTGGCCATGCGAACGGAGAACGATACCGCCTCGTTCGATTCCCGCACGTCGATCGAAAGCCGAGCATCGACACGGCTCCGGCCGAGCCAGTGTTCTATCTCGTCGACGAGAGCGGTTTGCTCGAGACAGGGATTCAGCGTCAAGACGCGCACGGCCGAGGACAGGTCGCGCTCGGGCGGACGCGTCGTCGCCGACGCCGGCGCGACGCGGCAAAGGTTTGCGACCATCAGTGCACCGCCGAAAGACCGTGGCAGCAAGCGCGACTCGCGCCATGCTCGGGGTCCGATGCGTCCTGCGGGCTCGATGGGGATCCTTTTCGGTCTGCTCTGGTCCGGAGCCGGGTGTACGGATGCCGTAAATACCCTTGGAATACTGGCTCACGCGGGCCCCGCGGCGCCCTGCACCGACGGTAGCACGCTTCGTTCGAGCGCCGGCAACGCCGAGTGCGCGGCGATCTCCAAGGAGGCCGGCCTGTTCGACGCTGCGTCCGACGGTGACGCGAGCACGACGGTCGAAGCCGGTCTCGGCGATGCCGCGCCGCCGGGCTTGGACGCTTGCCCGACGTCACGCGCTCCCGCGACTCGTCGCGGATTGAATCTTTTCCTGCTCGTCGATGATTCGTTGTCCGTCGTGCTCCAACCGGAATGGGGACAGCTCACGGCGGCCATCACCGCGTTCGTCGACGAAGGACGGAACGCGGGGCTCGGGGTGGGCGTCACCTATTACGGGACCTCGTGCTCGTCGCAGTTCTACGCGGTCCCGACGGTGCCGATCGGCGTGTTACCTGGCCAGGCGTCGGCCATCACGGGTTCGTATCCGCTCCCCATCAACGGCAAGGCCATCACACCCGCGATGATGGGCGCAGTCGCGTACGTGGCCAACGAGATCGTCGCGAGCCCGGATCGCGACACCGTGCTGTTGCTCGTGACGGACGGCATCATCGATCCCCTCTGCGGCTCTACCGAGACCAGTGCCGCGCAAGAGGCGGGCGCGGCTCTCGGGGCCAGCCCGTCCGTCAGGACGTACGTCATAGGACTCGACCCCGGACCCACGCTCATCAATCCCGGCGATGTCGTCGACATGAGCCCTCTCGACTCCGTCGCCGTCGCGGGTGGAACCGATCAGGCGCTCGTCGTTCAGGTCAACGCGAGCGGCAACGGCGCGCTCACCGATGCTCTCGATCAAGTCGTGAACGCTGCGTCACCGTGCACGTACGTCGTCCCCGAGGGCATGCGTGCGGCGGCCGCGTCGATCGAATGGCAAGCTGCGTCCGGCAAAGCCCGAACGGATTGGCCCAACGTCGGCGAGCCGTCCGCGTGCGGCACTCGCCCGGGCGTATTTCCGACGGGCACGGGCCTGCTCGGGCTGTGTCCAGCCTCCTGTACGGCGCTTCGCGGCAGCTCGTCGAGTACCGCCTGGGCGGTTCAGGGCTGCTGAGCCGCGAGCTCCGAACCAGCCCCTCTGCTCGAGAGCGCATCGGAACGTCGAGCGCGGGGTCCCCGGAGAGATGCTGGTTGGTCCGGATTCGATGTCGGTTCGATAGCCGCTTTCTGGGCCAATCTCCGGGGATTTGGCACTCCTCGGTCCATGCGCGGACAGGCATTCCAGCTCGTTGGATGGATCGCGCTCTCGGCCCTGGTCGCCTCGGCGACGGGTTGCAGGCTACGATCATCGAACGGAGGGAAAACGCCGTCACTGTCGCGCGTCAAGCCGGAGAATGGTGGCGTCATCGCCGCTGGGCCGTTTTCCGAGATACCCATGCCCGCTGCCGACGGCCCGGCGCTCGCGCCCACCGCGCTGGTCGTTCCGGTCGTGGCAACCCCGACGCGCGGCGCACCGACGATCGGCTACCTGCGGCTTGGTTCCAGGGTTCCGCGGTCGCCCGAGCCCGTCTCGCGCGACGGCTGCCCCGAGGGCTGGTACGCGGTCCGTCCCGCGGGCTTCGTCTGTGTCGGGGCGGACGCGACGCTGAAGCTCGACGCCCCGCTCGTCCGGGCCGTCGCGGTCGAGCCGGATCGCGCGAAGCCCATGCCGTATGCCTACGCCTTCTTGCGCGCCATCGCGCCAAACTATCTCCGCGTGCCGACCAAGGACGAACAGGTCAAGTACGAGATGGGCCTGGCGCGGCATCTCCGAAGCTGGACTCGGCTGTCGAAGAAGTGGGACGACCTCGATGTCGGCGCGAATGACGTCCCGCTCGACGCCAACGGTTTCGCCGCGGGGCCGATTCCCGAACGCGCGGCGCCCCTCGACGTGAACCATCGCTTCGGTGGCAACGGTGACGACACGCTGCCCTGGTGGCTCGAAGGCGAACGACGGATCCCCAACGTCTCCTCGTTCAAGGCGCCGCCATACGCCGTCATGGCCAATCGGATCAAGCGTCATGCCGGTGTGGCGTTGATCGGGACCTTCGTCGCGGGACCCGGAGCCCAGAACCGGCGCTTCGCCGTCACGACCGACGTACGACTGATCCCGGCGGACAAACTAAAGGCCGACTCCGGGTCACCGTTCCACGGCGAGGACATCAGCCGCGTCGGTCTGCCCGTCGCGTTCGGCGCCCGCGACGGAGCCACCTACTACGAGGGAAGCGAACTCGAGAAGGGCGCTCCGATCCCGTTCCGGTCGCTCGTGCCGCTGACCGGTCGCGTGCGCATGTTCCACGACGAGCGATTCGTGGAGACCAAGGACGGTCGGTGGGCGAAGAGCGACGAGCTTCGCACGGCGGCCAAGCCCGGCGATCTCCCGTGGTTCGCGAAAGGCAAGACGAAGTGGATCGACGTTTCGATCCTCTCGCAGACACTCGTGCTGTGGGAGGGTTCGACGCCCGTCTACGCGACACTCGTCTCGACGGGTAAGGACGGCCTGGGCGATCCGAAGACCACCCACAGCACGCCGACAGGTATCTTTCGCATCTACCAGAAGCACGTGACCACCACGATGGACTCGGATGTAGCCGACCACGAGTTCGAGCTCCGCGACGTGCCCTGGGTGATGTACTTCGAGGGGGGCTACGCTCTTCATGGCGCCTACTGGCACGACGATTTCGGACGTGCTCGCTCTCATGGCTGCGTCAACCTCTCGCCGATCGACGCCCGCTACGTCTTCTTCTGGACCGATCCCGCCGTCCCCGCGCACTGGCACGCCGCGTATTCGGGCGACACGTTCGGCAACGGCACTCTCGTCGACATCCATCCGTGAGCACAGACGGCAGCCTGCGGGGGCCGTCGGACCGGGCGCTCAGGGAATTCTGACGGTCTTCGAGACGCGCACCGGTTCACCCGAGAACGCCGGCACGTGTGTGCCCCGGAATACGCGGGCAATGCACCCGCCGATCGGGCTGCCGGCGAAGTCGCCCGAGACAACGGCGTTCGTCGAGCGCCCGTCGTTCATGAACGTGATGGTGACCTTACCGACGCCGTGATTGCCGGGCTGGCTCGCGCACTGGCCTTCGGCGTTCGACGTCGCCGCACCGAGGGCTGCGGAAGCCGCCTCCTTGTTGAACTCGGGTCCGGCGGCGGCCGGAGCGGGCGCGGCAGCTTTCGTCTCGGCTGCCGGGCTCGACTCGGCGTGCGTCTTCGGCGTCCCCTCGCCGGCAGGATGCGCCTCCGCAACGGGATGCGCCTCGGCAGCAGGATGTACCTCGCCCGCAGAGGGAGCGGTTGCCGGAGCAGGAGCGGCGCTGCCCGCCACTGCCGCCGCGGTGGAGGCCGCTGCGGAGGTCGTGGCGGCTGGTTCGGACGGCACTGCCGCACTGGGCGCTGGCGGGACCGCAGTCGCCGCCGGTGGCGGGGCCGCTGGAGTGGTCACTGCAGGTGCCGGTGCCGGCGGGGTCGGCTTCAGAAAGAAGAACGCCCCGGCGCCGCCCCCCACGAGGAGCAGCGCGCCGATTCCTATGAAGAGCCCCGCTTTCGAGCCTTTCGCCGGTGCGGTGGCTGGCGGCCCCGAGCTCGGTCGTGAGTGCACCGGCGCGGATGCGGCCGGCGGCGCCATGAAATCGGGTGCGGCCATGGCGGCGGCCCCGAACAGGGCTCCGCCGCCCAGATTCGCGACCGACGGAGGGGCCGCCTCGTCGCTCTGGCCGCCGAAGAGCAGCGCTTCCGCGGCCGCCTTGTCGCTCTTCTTGGGTGCAGGCTTTGGCTTCGCGGCACCCGCGAGGGCGTCGAGCGAGAACAGCACCGAGCTCTCGTTCCTCGCACCGGTGAGGGTGTGCCCCGCACCGGTCTCGGGTGAAATGCTGGGCATTCTCGAGCGCTGAGCCGCCTCATCGGCGTCCACTTTTGCGAAGAGATCTTGCCCGCGCTCGCGCGTCCGTTCAGCGCGGCGTGCGGCGACCGGTCGTGGTTCCGCCGAGCTGACGACTTCACTCTCTTCCGGCGCCTCGAACGGCAACCGAAACTGCTCCTCGGGGCTCGTCTCGGGCGGTGCCTCCGCGGCGGGAGCCGCGGCCACCGGCTCCTCTTTCGGGGCCGCCACCGGACCAGCCTCTTCTTCCGCGACGGGAGCGGGCCTCGGCGACGCCTCGGCTGCTTTCGGCGCCGACGAATGAGCTTCTTCGGCCGAAATGGCGGCGTCGAGCAAGGCCTGGGCCTTCGGCGCCGTCATTGCGACCGTGACTTCGTCGTAGTTCGGGCCGGGCTTCTGCTCCCCGCCGTCCCACTTGCCGGGTTCACGCCAGCCGCCGGACGGAGTGCCGCTCGTGTCCGCGTTGTCTTCCGGAACCTCGTTCGTACGGGGCTCGAGCCCGCCGGCTTTCAGCGCCGAGGCGATCTCCGGGATCTCGAACGGCGTGAGCCAGTCTTCCATGCCCTCACGCCAGATGAACGTTTCCGCGTCAATCGTACGCGCCGCATACAGCTCGACCACCTTGGCCGTCGGCATGTCGCGATGATCGTCATCGGTGACCGCGACGGTCCACGGCTTCTCAACGACGGCCTTCGGCGTCAGTGGCTTTGCCGCTGCGGCCGGGGCCTTGACCGCGCTCGCGACGGCCGCCTTCGCGGCGGCCGGAAAGGCGCCCGCCGGTGCCGCCGCCTTGGCGGCTGCAAGTTTCGAGGTTGCCGCTGCTCCGGCTACCGCTTGCGGTGCCGCCTGGAGTCCGCCCAGCATCGTCTTCTGGCGCGGACGCTCGACCTCGGCCTTCTTCTCGGGGGCTCCTGCCGCGGGTTGCGCGCCGGAAGCCGGAACCGCGGCCGCCGAGCTGGCGAGCTCCGTGCCGTCGACGATGATGGCCGCTCCGCACTTCTTGCAAGTGATGCGGACCTTCCGCCCGCGCACTTTTTCGTCCGGGACGGCGTACTTGGCGGGGCAACTACTGCAAGCGACGTTCATGGTGGCCAGTGAGCGGGGCGAGCGGACGAGCGGGTGGGCGGAGCGGGGGAGGAGGGCAGCGTATCATCCTCGCGTGTTTTCCTCAAAGAACCCTGCCGCTTGGATATACTCGGGCGCCCGCGCTCCCCATGCCCGCCCCTTCTTTCGACGTGCTCGCGCGAGTCGCGATGGAAACGGCCCGGATCAGCGTTCCGACCATTTTCGAAGCTGCCGTGGGCACGCTCACCCCCCGGATCTGCGATGAGCGTCTCGATTCGTGGTCGAGAGAGCTGGTTCGCCAGGCGGGGATCCGGATCGACGCGTGCGGGCGCGAGAACATCGTCCCCGGCGAGTCGTTCGTCGTGATGAGCAACCATCAATCACACTACGACATTCCCGTTCTGTATCAAGCGCTCGGTATCCCCATGCGCATGGTCGCGAAGAAGGAAATCTTTCGCATCCCTCTCATGGCCCGTGCGATGCGCGCCGCCGGCTTCATCGAGGTCGACCGAAAGAACAGCCAGACCGCGATCCGGAGCTTGAGCTCCGCGCACGAACGGCTGGGCGGCGTCAGTCTCTGGATCGCGCCGGAGGGCACGCGCAGCAAGACCGGCCACCTCGGCACGTTCAAGAAGGGCGGCTTCCATCTCGCACTCAAGGCCGGTCTCCGCATCCTGCCCGTCACCATCGACGGCACTCGCTTCGCGCTTCCCGCAGGCGGTCTTCACGTCACTCGCGGCGCGCTCGCGCGCGTCACCGTCGGTAGCCCGATCGCCGTCACCGATTTCGGAAGCGAGCGCATCGCGGAGCTCGTCGGCGCGGTCCGCCAGGCGATCGTGAAGGCGCTACCGCCCGACCTCCGTGACTGATCCGCACCAGCAAACAACTCTGCCCGTCGGAGCGACCAGAAGCCTAGGCTGCCCCCATCCGTCGCGGCTTCGCCGCGCCGACTTCCCCCAACTCGCCTGCTCGCCAAGCCTGCGCGGGCTTGGGGGGAAGTCCCGCGGGGACGCGCTACCTCAGGATGCCCGCGACCCTCGGTGTCCGGAGCTCGGTCTGGCCGACGAGGTACTGATCGATCCCCGCCGCAGCTTTGCGACCGTCGGCGATGGCCCAGACGACGAGAGATTGGCCGCGCTGCATGTCGCCCGCGGCGAACACGCCGGGGACGCTCGACATGAAGTTCGCGTCGATGGCGACGTTGCCGCGCGCGTCGAGCTTCACGCCGAGGTCCGTGAGCAACCCGTCGTGCTCCGGATGCACGAAGCCCATTGCGAGGAGGACGAGCTCGGCTTCGATGTGGAACTCGGAGCCCGGGACGTTCTCGAACTTACCGCTCTTGAACTCGACGCGGATGCAGTCGATGCCGGTGACGCGGCCCTCGGCGTTCCCCGTGAAGCGGACCGTCGAGACGGCGAAGTCGCGGTTCACGCCCTCTTCGTGCGACGACGAGGTACGGAGCATGAGCGGCCAGAGTGGCCACGGCGTCGTGGGGCTCGGTTCCTCGGGCGGTCTCGGCATGATCTCGAAATTGATGACGCGCGTCGCGCCCTGGCGGTTCGACGTGCCGATGCAGTCGCTCCCCGTGTCTCCGCCGCCGATGACGACCACGTTCTTGCCCGTCGCGAGGATTCCGACTTCGGCAGGCACCACGTCCCCCGCGACGCGACGGTTCTGCTGCTCGAGGAACTCCATCGCGAAGTGCACCCCGCGAAGCTCGCGCCCGGGAACCGGTAGATCGCGCGGTTTGCGCGAGCCGCCCGCGAGGCACACGGCGTCGTAGTTCTTCTTCAGATCCTCGGCCGTGACGTCCACGCCGACATTAACGGAGGTTTTGAACTCGACGCCCTCGGCGCGCATCTGCTCGACGCGCCGGTGGACGAGGTGCTTCTCCATCTTGAAGTCGGGAATGCCGTACGTCAGAAGCCCGCCCAGGCGATCGGCGCGCTCGAGTACGGTCACGCTGTGCCCTGCGCGGGCGAGTTGCTGCGCTGCCGCGAGTCCCGCGGGCCCCGAGCCCACGACGGCGACGGTCTTGCCCGTCTTCCGCTGCGCCGGGCGCGGAGTGATGAGCCCCTTCGCCCAGGCTTCATCGACGATCGCGTGTTCGATGAGCTTTATGCTCACCGGGTCGTCGTTGATGTTGAGCACACACGAGGCCTCGCACGGCGCGGGGCAGATGCGCCCGGTCACCTCCGGGAAGTTGTTCGTCGCGTGGAGTGACTCGATCGCCGCTCGGACGTCGCCGCGATACACGTGGTCGTTCCAATCCGGAATCAGGTTCCCGAGCGGGCACCCGGTGTTGCAGAACGGAACGCCACAGTCCATGCAGCGCGCGGCCTGGTTCCGGAGATCCTCCTGGATCACGGGCAGCTCGAACTCCCGGTAGTCCTTCACCCGTTCCGCGACGGGACGCTTCCGCGCGTCGGTGCGCGCGTATTCCATGAATCCGGTGACTTTTCCCACGAGATTGGCCTGATTCGCGAAAGGGGGGTCTGGGTTACGGGGTCAGGAGGTCGCCACCGCCGTCGGCGAAGAGGCGCGCGGCGACGACTTCTCGGCGCGCTGTCGCTCGAGCTCTTCGAGGACGCGCCGGTACTCGATGGGCACGACCTTCACGAACTTGGACAGCGTGTCTTCCCACTTGGTGAGAAGCCGTTTGGCCTTCTCGCTGCGGGTGAGCTCATGGTGCCGTTCGAGGAGGTCCGCGACGAGCGAAGCGTCGTCTGCACTCATTCCGGCGAGCTCCACCATCTCGAGGTTGCAGCGCTTCTCGAACTGCCGATCCTCGTCGAGGACGTAGGCGAAGCCGCCGCTCATGCCGGCGGCGAAGTTCCGTCCGGTCTTGCCGATGATGATCACGCGTCCGCCGGTCATGTACTCGCACCCGTGGTCCCCGACTCCCTCGACGACCGCGGTCGCGCCACTGTTTCGTACCCCGAAACGCTCGCCGGCCATGCCGTTGAAGAACGCAGTGCCGCCCGTAGCGCCGTAGAGCACCACGTTGCCGACGATGATGTTCTCGTCGGACTTGAAGGTCGTGCCCTTCGGCGGATGAATGGCAAGGACCCCACCGGCCATGCCCTTGCCGACGTAGTCGTTCGCGTCGCCGACGAGAGCGAACTCCATCCCGCTCACCATCCAGGCGCCGAAGCTCTGTCCCGCGGTGCCTTCGAAGCGGATCCGTACGGTTCCTGCCGGCAATCCCTTCATGCCGAAGCGCCGGCTCAGTTCGCCGGCCAGCTGGCCCCCGACCGTGCGGTGGACATTGCGAACCGGGACGGTGAGGTCCACGCGCTTCCTCGTCTCGAGAGTCTCCTTGCACAGCTCGATCAGCTCGACGTCGAGGGAGCGTTCCACGCCGTGGTCCTGTTGAATCGTCTTGTGCACCTCGACGCCGGGGGCGCGGTCGGCGGGCTTGAGCACGTCGGAGAAGTCGAGCCGCGCGGCCTTCCAGTGGGGGATGTCGCTCCGGACCTTGATCCTGTCGACACGGCCAATCATCTCGTTGACGGTGCGGAAGCCTAGCTCCGCCATGTAACGGCGCGCCTCTTCCGCGACGTAGAACATGAACCGGATGACATGCTCGGGCTGGCCCGTGAACTTCTTCCGGAGCTCGGGATCTTGCGTCGCGATGCCAACCGGGCAGGTATTGAGGTGGCATTTGCGCATCAGGATGCACCCTGATGCGACGAGCGGCGCAGTCGCGAAGCCGAACTCTTCCGCGCCGAGCAGCGCGGCGAGCACGACGTCGCGCCCGGTCCGCATCTGGCCGTCCGCCTGAAGGACGGTCCGGCTCCGCAGGTCGTTCTTCACGAGTACCTGGTGCGTCTCGGCGAGCCCGAGCTCCCAGGGTACGCCCGCGTGTTTGATGCTGGTCTGAGGCGAGGCGCCCGTGCCTCCGTCGTGACCGGCGATGAGGATCACGTCCGCGTGCGCCTTCGCGACGCCCGCTGCGACGGTGCCGACGCCCGCTTCCGCGACGAGCTTCACGCTGATCCGCGCGCGCGGATTCGCCATCTTCAGGTCGAAGATGAGCTGGGCGAGATCCTCGATCGAGTAGATGTCATGGTGCGGCGGCGGTGAGATCAGCGTCACTCCGGGCGTCGAGTGCCGCGTCTTCGCTATGATCGCGTCCACCTTGTGCCCGGGGAGCTGGCCGCCTTCGCCGGGCTTCGCGCCCTGGGAGATCTTGATCTGGAGCTCGTCCGCGCTGACGAGGTAATAGGGCGTAACGCCGAACCGAGCCGACGCGACTTGCTTGATGGCACTCCGCCGGTCGTCGAGGAAGCGCTCTTCGCGCTCCCCGCCTTCCCCGGTGTTGCTCTTGCCGCCGATGCGGTTCATGGCTCGCGCCAGGTTCTCGTGCGCCTCGGCGCTGATGGATCCGAAGCTCATCGCGCCCGTGGCGAACCGCTTCACGATGGCGCTCGCGGGTTCGACCTCGTCGATGGAGACGGGCGCGTCGCTCTTCGCGAACTCCCAGAGCCCGCGCAGGGTGAGCAGCCCGGATGCCTGGTCGTTGATGAGCTTCGCGTATTCCTCGTAGCTCTTGACGTCCTCCATGCGTACGGCGCGCTGGAGTGCGGCGATCGTCCGCGGGTTCCACAGGTGGCGTTCCGCCTGGGCGCGGTAGTGGTAATTGCCGCCGAGCTCGAGCTGCCCGATCGGCTGGGTGCGCTTCGGGAAGGCGCGGTCGTGGCGCATGACACACTCCGTCGCGATGACGTCGAGGTCGATGCCGGCGATGCGCGACGCCGTGCCCGTGAAATAGTGGTCGATTAGCTCGGCCGAGAGTCCCAGCGCTTCGAAGATCTGCGCGCCGCGGTAGCTCTGGAGCGTGCTGATTCCCATCTTGCTCATGACCTTGAGCAAGCCTTTCTTGATCGCCTTGATGTACTTGGTCTGTGCGTGCTCGGCGTCGTTGATGCCTGGATAGGTGCCGTCGCGAACCATCTCGTCCAGGGTCTCGAATGCGACGTACGGGTTCACGGCGCCGGCGCCGTAGCCGGTGAGCAGCGCGAAGTGATGTACCTCACGCGCCTCGCCGGTCTCGACGATGATGCCGAGCTTCGTACGAGTGCCGTTGCGGACGAGGTGATGGTGCACCGCGGCCGTCGCGAGCAACGCCGGCACTGGAGCGAGCTCCTCGTTCGCGCCGCGGTCGCTCAGGATGATGAAGCCGTATTCGTTCTTCACCGCGATGGACGCGAGACGGCACAGCTCGTCGAGCGCCGCCTTGAGCCCCGCGCCGCCCTCGGCGACGCGGAAGAGCATCGGCAGCGTCGGCGGCTTCCGCTGGTGCATGATGTTCGCGTGGCGGAGCTTCGCGACGTCCTCGTTCGTGAGGATGGGGTGCGGCAGTTCGAGCATCTGCGCCTGGTCGGGGAGCTCGAAGAGCAGGTTCCCCTCCGCACCGATGTACGTCTTCAGGCTCATCACGAGCTCTTCGCGGATGGAGTCGATCGCGGGGTTCGTGATCTGGGCGAAGTGTTGCTTGAAATAGTTGTAGAGGAGCTGCGGCTCGTCGGAGAGCACGGCGAGCGGCGTGTCCGTGCCCATCGACCCGACCGCCTCCAGCCCCGTCGCGCCCATCGGGACCATCAAGAGCCGAAGATCTTCCAGCGTGTAGCCGAACATCTTCTGTCGCGTCAGGAGGGGCAGCTTCTCGACGCTCAGCGGCGCGTCGTCGACGTCCTCGAGCTCGGCGAGGCTGATCTTGTTGTCCTTGAGCCACTTGCCGTAGGGCTTTCGAGCGGCGAGCGAGTCTTTGATCTCCTCGTCCTCGACGATGCGTCCGTCCTCGAGATCCACCAGGAACATGCGGCCCGGCTCGAGCCGGCCCTTTCTTTCGATGTTCTCCGGGGCGATGTCGAGCACGCCGGTCTCGGAGCTCATGACGATCATGCCGTCCTTCGTGACGAGGTATCGCGCCGGCCGGAGGCCGTTGCGGTCGAGCACCGCGCCGATGCTGCGCCCATCGCTGAAGCAGAGCGCGGCGGGGCCGTCCCAGGGCTCCATGAGGCACGAGTGGTACTCGTAGAAGTCCTTCTTGTGCTGGGGCATCTGCTCGTCGTTCTGCCAGGCCTCCGGCACGAGCATCATCATCACGTGGGGCAGGGAGCGGCCCGCATGCACGAGCATCTCCGCGACGTTGTCGAGCATCGCCGAGTCGCTGCCGCCGGGGGTGATGATCGGCAGGATGTGGTGCGTGTCTTCTCCGAAGACGCGGCCGTCGAACACCTGCTCGCGGGCTCGCATCCATGCGGTGTTCCCGCGGAGGGTGTTGATCTCGCCGTTGTGGCAGAGCACGTGAAACGGCTGCGCGAGCTCCCACGTCGGAAACGTGTTGGTGCTGAAGCGCTGGTGCACCATGGCCAGAGCGCTCACGAGCGTCTCGTCCTCGAGGTCTCGGTAGAACCCGGAGAGCTGCTCCGCGAGGAGAAGACCCTTGTAGATGATGGTCCGCGAAGAAAGGCTCGGGATGTAAAAGCGATCGGCCTCGGCCATGTCGCTTTCGCGAATCGTGCGCTCCGACCATTTGCGGATGACGTAGAGCTTTCGTTCGAACGTCGTCCGATCGAGCCCGGCGGAGCCGACGAGCACCTGCTTGATGACGGGGGCGCTATGCCGCGCCATCGGACCGAGCGCCTTCTCGTCGACGGGCACGTCCCGCCATCCGAGCAGGCGCTGACCCGAGGCGAGGATCTTGTCCTCCACGACCTGCTGGCAGCGGCGGCGCTCCTGCGGGTCACGGGGCAGGAACACGCACCCGGCGCCATACTCTCCCCGGGCGGGAATGCGGATGCCTCGGCGCTTGCCCTCCTTCAGGAAAAACTCGTGCGGCATCTGGAGCAAGATCCCGGCGCCGTCTCCCGTGAGCGGATCGCAGCCGCACGCGCCCCGGTGGACGAGGTTCAAGAGGATCTCGACGCCTTGACGAACGATCCGGTGCGACGCTTCGCCCCTGATGTTCGCGACGAATCCAACTCCGCAGGCATCGCGCTCGAACTGCGGGTCGTAGAGGCCTGACCTTCGCGGTAAGCTCATCGTCGTGGGGCTCCTGACGGCAACATGGGCAGCTGGGTCGGGGGGTTGCGCTCCGGGGCGCGCCCGGGCTCCAGGAGCGCGGGCCGACGCGGGGACAACTTTGGAAACGGTCACGGCCGGCTCGAAGATCCCGTGTCGATCGCCGAGGGACGCGACGTGCCACCTGGAGCATGGCAGTTTCGAGATTCTGTACGCAGGCCCGCGGACTCGCAAGTGGGATCTGGCGGGGGTACCGTCCCGTGTCGCTGAATTGCGACGTCAGGGACGGGCGTCCCGGCAGCACCGGAAACCGATCTCGTAGCCCCAGTCGGACTCGTCGTGGAAGCGCACGGTCGGGCGACACCGATCGCGAACAGGGCCCCACCATCCGCCTTTCAGTGCCGATCGATGCGGGTACTTCTCGCCGGGCACGTTGACCCATTCGTTGACGTTTCCGTTCATGTCGTGGACTCCGAAGGGGGAGATACATCGGTCGAACGCCCCTGACGGCTCGCGCTGGTCGAGGCGCTCGAAATCTGCACGACACGTAGCCGAAGCCATGCACTCGTCCCAGAGCTCGAGTTTCCGGGGCCGTTCGACGTAAGGCCGATCGATCACGCACGCCGACGGGTCGCGCGTGTACCCGTTCACGTACGGCAGCATCTCTTCGCCCTCGCAGGCGAAGAGCCACTCGTCCTCGTCGCAGAGCCGCTTTCCGACGGACTCGCACGATGCCTTCGCGCCGCCCCAGTCGACGAGCACATGCGGCAACTCGCCTTCGCGGTTCGGCCACTCGTAGCGGTCCACGCAATATCTGACGAGCACCCGCTTTTCGGAAACGCACCGACTGGGCTCCGAGAAACGGAGACAGCGCTCGCTCTTCTTCGGATTGGTTACGTACCCCGCCGCGTGCGCCTCGCACTGCTCATCAGCGTCCGGGCAAAATCGCCCCTCCACCAGGACCATGTCGCCGGGACACGCCACGGGCATGGGCGCGGCGGGGCCGGGCGCCACGCTCGCCCTCGGGCCGGTCGAGGCCGGGGCCGGCTTCTGGGGTGGTTCGGGGCTCGGTGACGGCGGAACCGTGCCACAGCTCACCGCGAGCAGGGCGGCGGCTCGGGTGAGCCTTCGAACCATCAGGCTCGGCTTACTTGGTCGGCCGAGATGGGCGAAGTTTTCGGCCAAGGAAGGGGACGACCCGGGCCTTTGGTCTACCTCTCGTCCTCGTCCCTCTGCCTGGAAACGGTCGCCGACCCAGGGGGCGGCGGGGTAGCCTCTCGCGCCCGTGCGCGCTTCCCCCTCATCCAGGGTCCCTCGCGGAACCGCCGCGCTCGGCTGGCTCGTCCTGGCGGGCGGTTTCGTGCTGACCGTCGCGGCTTCCCGCGTGATCGGCCCGGCTTTCGACGAGGAGCGGCGGATCACCGTCGCGTATCACGCCACGGACGTCGCGCGCGCGGTGACACGCCTGGGCCCCCGGGCGCTTGGCGCCCCTTCGACCAAGGCCATCTTCGAGGAGCTCATTCCATTCGGGGTGCTCCCGGGTCTCCTCTCGGGGTGGCTGGGCGAGGTCTTTGCCTCTGCCGGGATGATCGATCGTCTGACGGGCGCGCGCATCGGGTGGCTGCTGTGGACCGGGCTCGCCCCGGCCGCGGTCTATCTGATGGTCGAGCCGAGTCGCGGGCGGCGCACGGCGGCGATATCGGCGTGTGCCTTGTTCGCGATGCCCCGGTTCGTGTACGCCGCCGCCACGGCGCGCGAGCCGGCGGTCGTGACGAGCATCTGGCTCGTCGTGATCGCTCTGTACTTGCGAGCGATTCCGCCGTCGTCGGAGGAGCGGCGGCGTGGCGTCGAGCGACGGTTCCGTCTCTTCGCGCCGCTCTGCGCGATGGTGCTCGGGCTCGGCATCGCGACGGATCTGGCGGTGATCGGCGTCATTCCTCTGATCGCGGTTCACTATTTCCTCACGCGCGGGGTGGCGACGTGGCGCTCGTGGCGTCGCGGTCTGACGCCTGTGCCGAGCGCGTTTCTCTGGGCGGTGTTGATCACGCCAATCGTCCTCCTCGCGGCGGCGCCGGCGCTCTGGCGCGGCGCCTCGTCCGATGCGGAGTGGCTCCTCGGTCCGCTCGCCCCGACGATCGAACCCGTGCTCTATCACGGGGGTCCAGTGGCATCGGTTCGCGACGTGCCGTGGAGTTACTCGGTGAACTGGCTGGCCGCGACGCTGCCGATCGGGATTCTCGCGCTCGCCATCGGGGGAGGGGGCATCCTGCTCGCCGAGCGCATCGCGGTAACTCGCGGAGCGGCCCGTCGCGATGCGACGCACTTCGGGTGGCTCGCGCTCCTCGTGATCGCGGGGGTCACCCTCGGGCCTATCGTCACGCCCGCGGTGCTCACGCGGTTTCCGCCTCGCGTCGAACTCGCGCTTCCGTTCATTGCCTGTCTCGCGGCAATTGCCCTCGACGGCATGGCCACGAGGCTGGTCGGGCTGAAGCGGAGCGCGTGGATTGCGGGCCCCGTCTGTCTCGGGCTACTCGCGTTCGGCCTGTCCGGCCTTCCGACGTCGAGTGCGTCCTTCGGGTTGCTCGGGGGAGGCACCCGCGGCGCCGTGGCGAGTCGGTTCTGGGCGGTCGGGGACGGCAGCGAGCTCGCCGCGCTCGCGCCTTCGATCGATGCTCTCGGACCGCGCGTGTACATCGAGTCCCGGGACGTGCCGCGATCCTACTGGTCGCTCCTGAACGCGGCCGGCCGCATGCGGGCTCACGTCGAAGGCGGCCGCAGGGGCGAGCCGGCCGTGGTGGTCGCCCGGGGGGCGCGGGACCACGCGATGGCGACGGTCGCGCGGGACGGTGCGGTCCTGTGGTCGCTCAATCGGCGCTGAACCGCAGCGCCTCGGCGAGCCCGGAAGCGCGGAGCGCGGGGCGCCCCACGGCTTCGCGGACCGCCGCTTCGGTCGCGTGCACGACGGCGCGGAGGCGAGCCCGCGTCACGGCCGTGTAGAGCAGCTCCCGCGTCAGCAGCGGCGACCCCTCGCGCGGGAGCACCACGGCCACTTCGTCGAACTCGGAGCCCTGACTCTTGTGCACGCTCATCGCGAACGCCGGTTCATGGGGCGGGAGTCGCGACGGCGAGAGCGAGCGAAGCGTGCCGTCTCCGCGCCGGAAGACGGCGCGCAAGGTTCCCCCCTCCCTGAAAACGATCCCGACGTCGCCGTTGAACAACTCGAGCGAAGGATCGTTCCGGTGAATGAGCACCGGGTGAACGACGCCGGTGCGACCGAGGAGGCCGTGTTCCCGCAGCGCGAGTTCAATCTCGGCGTTCGCCGACTCCACGCCGAGCGGGCCCTGGCGATTGCCGAGGAGCACGCGGAATCGAGACAGAGCATCCAGTGCCTGCTCGGGCGTCGAGCTCCGCGCACACGCCTCGAAGCCGGAGACCGCCAGCTCGATGAGGCGAGGGTCCAGGCCGTCCCCCGCCGGAACGAGGAGGGCCGCGCCGTCGCTCTCGAGCGCGGTCAGGACCGCGGTCACGTCGCCGCGCTGGATGAACACCGACAGAGCGCCGAGGGCGCTCCGTTCGTCGAAGCGAAAGCTCTTCTTGAGCGTGACGACGGAGTCGTCGATGGAGAAGGGCCTCGCGCCGACGTTCGCGGCGGGCAGGGGTTCGTCGAATGTCCGGGTCAGGCGCGCGTCGAGCTCGGGCGAATAGTGCGCTCGCGCGGGGTCCCCGCAGATATCGGCCAGGACGGCTCCGGCCTCGACCGACGACAGCTGGTATCGATCCCCGAGGAGGACGAGCCGGGCGCGCGGCGGCACCGCTTCCACGAGCCGGCGCATCAGCGCGACGTCAATCATCGACGCTTCGTCGACGACCACGACGTCCGCGAACAGCGGGCGCTCGCGGTCGACGCGGAATCGGCCTTCGCGGTCCACCTCGAGGGCGCGGTGTACGGTCCTCGCCTCGGCCGGGATGCGATCGAGGATCTCCGGGTCGCAGCGGAGGTTCGCCTTCGAAGCCGCCACGGATTCGGCGAGCCGCGCAGCGGCTTTGCCCGTCGGCGCGAGGAGCAGGACGCGCGGTCTGTGACCCTCGGCAGAAAGAAGGTCCGCAACGAGCAGCGCGATGATCTTGGTCGCCGTCGTCGTCTTTCCCGTCCCGGGTCCACCGGAGACGACGGTCAGCGACGACACCGCGGCAACCGTCGCCGCGATGCGCTGCCAGTCCGGAGCGGCGCCCGGGTTCTCGAACAGGGAACGGAGGAGCGAGCGGAGGGCGGCCGGGTTACGCGGCTCGACGGGTCGCCCGCTTCGCTCGCGGAGCGCCCGAGCGAGCCGTTGCTCGTCCACCCAGAGGCGCCGGAGGTAGAGCCAATCGCGGGCATCGAGAACCAGCGGTGTCTCATCCCCGCCTTGTCCGACCAAGGGACTGGTCGCGACCTGCGAACGCCATCCCTCCAGCGCCGGGCAGTGTCCGAGGACTTCGCCGTCGGTCGGACCGCGGAGCTCGGTGCCCGCGAGGCGGCCCAGGTCCGCGCAGACGTGGCCGTCCCTGGTCGCGCGGCTGGCGAGGGCAACGGCGAGCAGGACGTCTTCGCGCGTCTCGCCCGCGAGACCACCGAGCCCGCGCGAAAGCTCGACGTCGAGCGCCGACAGGACCGCCGCTGCGCGAAGCTCCGCGAGCGTCATGCGCGCCCCCCGGGAGGACCGCCGGAGAGGGCCGAGGACAGCTGCTCCACGATGTCGCGCGGCGGCAGGTCGAAGAAGACTCCGGTGTCGGGGCCTCGCGCCTTCGACAAGCCGCGCAGGAAGAGGTAGAGCGCGCCGCCCATGTGCCGGTCGTAGTCGTACGCCGGTACGCGCGTCGCGAGGTGACGGTGGAGCGCGACGAGGTAGAGGTGATACTGGAGAAAGTAGTGGTGGTGCCCCATCGGCGTGAGGAGCGCCGCGGGCGCGTAGTTCGACGGCAATGGCCCGAGGTAATTGGACTTGTAATCCACGAGGTAGAAGCGACCCTCGTGTTCGAACACGAGAATCGATGAAGCCACGCAGGAACCCCGCGAGCGGCGTGAACTCGAGCGCCCCGACGCGGTCTGCGTATCCCATCGGCAAGCCCTTGCCCTCGCGGCGTCGTAGGACGGCGGCGACGGTGCTCGCCGTGACGGCCGCGTCGGCAACGTTCGCGGTCGGGAACGTGAACTCGAGCTCCGAGAGACGGCGCTCCGTCGCGACCCGTCCGAGGACGAGCTCCGGCTCGCGGCGGGTGAGCCGCGTTGCGAGGGCGTCGTCGAGCGCCAGCGTCACGACATCCGCGAACCGCTTCACGTCGAACCCGCCGCGACCCAGGTGCGTCGCGACGAGGCGCGGGAGCTCCTCCGGATCGCGTCGCTCGAAGTCCGCTTCCTCGAGGATCGCGTGCAATGTGTCCCCCGCGCGGGGCCCCTTCGGGAAATCGTCGAAGCAGGACCGCGGTCTCGGCCGCGGCGTCCCCCGGCAAAGGCCCTCCCGCTGCCGTATCCCCCGTCTCGGGATCCGGCTCCCGTTGGTCTTCGGGCGCGGATGCCTCGCCGTTGCTCGTGAGAGCACTGAAGCTCGACGTCCGGAACGTCGTGGAAAGTCGTCGCCTCACCGCGCGCGCGTGGAGCTCCGGGTGGGCCTCACCTTCCAGGCGGTACGGTTCGGCAGGCGCCTCGCTCGCGCGTTCGACGCAGATCGCGCCGTCCGATGCGCGCGAGAGCGCCTCCAGGTCGCGGACGATCGTGTCGTCGTCTGGAGTGGCTCCGCTGCCGCCGAGGAGCTGCGGGTGGAGCAGACGGGCGAGCGCGGACTCCTGCCAGTACTGATACGGTCCCCAGACGACGATCGTCCGGTGCTTGGCCCGGGTGAGCGCCACGTATGCGAGCCGCAAGCCCTCCGCGAGAGCCTCGTCTCGCGCGTGGGCGAGAGCTTCGGTCTTGTCGTCCTCCGCGCGCACGTCGAGGACGAGTTCGTTGCTTCGAGTGGGATCGTGGTAGCGCAGGCGCTTCATTTCCCTTGGGAAGAGCCCCGAACTCCGCCAAAGCGACGGGAGCACGACGACCGGGTATTCGAGCCCCTTGCTCCGATGCATCGTCGTGAGCTGTACGGCGCGTTCGTCGCTCTCCAGGCGAATCTGCTGCGACTCTGCCGCCATGCCGTCGCGGGCCTCGTCATCGTGGCGGACGTCGGCGAACCACGTCAGGAGCCCGGCGATGCCCCGATGACGCGCGGTGGCCTCCCGGTGACAGAGTTCCGTCAGATGAAGGAAGTTCGTCAACTTGCGCTCGCCCCCGACGGTTCGGAGGATCCGCGCCGCGACGTGGCGCTCGCGCATGAGTCGACGGAGCGCGATGAGAAAGCCGCGCTCGCTCCATGCTCGATGCCAGCTTGCGAAATCGCCGAGCCAGGTTTCCCAGCCGTCCTCGTCGTCGCCGAGACGGAACAGCTCGGTCGCATCCAGGCCGAGCAAGGACGTCGCGAGCGCCAATCGTACGGCGGTGGCGTTGGTCGGCTCCGCGAGGCCCTCGAGGACGAGAGCCAGCTCACGGGCCTCGGTCGTATCGAGGACGCTCGTATCACCGTGCAGCACGCTCGGGACTCCGAGGGTCCGCAGCGCGGCCTGCACGTCGTGGGCCTCCACGTTGGACCGAGTCAGCACGGCGAAGTCCCCCGGTCGGAGCGGGCGGGCCCCGCCGGACTCCTCCGGATCGTTCAGACTCGAGTCCGTGGCTTTCGAGAGTAGTCGAGCGATCTCCGCAGCGACGAGAGCAGGAACCCGCTCGGGCTTCGGCGCTCGAAGGCGTCCGTTCTCTTTCGTATCCCGCAGCGTGAGAAGCAACTGAAGCTGGCTTCCGTTAGAGCCTAGAAGCCGCAGGCGATCGCCTGCGTCGCGCGGCGTCCTCACGGGCTCGAAGCGAATCGCGTCGAGCAAGAATGGGCAGGGGTTGCTCGCGAACACGGTGTTGACGGCCCTCACCAGCGTCGGATCCGACCGGTAATTCGTGTCGAGCGTGGAGCGGGAGTCGGCGTCTTTCGCCGCGCCGAGATAAGCGAACACGTCGGCGCCACGGAACGCATAGATGGCCTGCTTCGGATCCCCGATGAGGAACAGACTGGTCTTCTTCGCGCGGTAGAGGGTGCGGAAAATCTCGTATTGGACGGGGTCCGTGTCGTGAAACTCGTCTATCAGTGCAGCGGGAAACCGACGTCGAATCGCGGCCCCGAGTGCGCGTCGGCGGGGTCCGCGCAGCGCGTCGCGAAGGGCGTGCAACACGTCGTCGAAGGACTGCGCCGACAGTGCACGGAGCCGACCCGGTAGCTCGGCGCGGACGTGCCGGATCACTTCCTGCTGCATCCCTTGCGCCCAGCGTTCGAGTGTCGCCTCCAGCGTCGCGCGGGCATCCACGAGCTCCTTACCGATCCGGAACGCGGCGTGCGTCGGCGCGATCTTGCCCTTCCGCGTCCCCGCGACGATCGCGCTCTCCGACAGCTTCACGACGTCTGCTGACCAGCCATCGAGCGAGTCCTCGGGTGCGTCGAGCGTCGCCCGCATTGCCGCGACCGCGCGCCGGCAGATCGATTCCTTGTACTCGACTCGCTTCAAGGCTTCGGAGCAAAGAAGAAGGTCGAGGACTACATTTTGGCTCGCCGCCCACTCCACGCGCATGCGCTCACGAATGGCTCGATACCGTTCGAAATCGCCCGGTACGTCAATCGGCCCTGTGGCAGCGACAACCGGAGCGTCCGGAAAGCGAGCGGCGAGCATGCCGAGCGCAACCAGGTCTTCCGCTCCCAGCCCGTGGGCCCGCGCATATTCGACCTCCAGGCGGCGCGCCTTCTCGAACCGGCTGTTCCAGAAGTCGTGAATGAGATCGGTCACGACGGGTTGAATGTCGGCGATCAGCTCCACATCGGGGCGGACCCCGCCATCGAACGCGTACTCGGCCAAGATACGCTGGCAAAATCCGTGAATCGTGAGGATACCGGCTTCGTCGACTCCCGATAGTGCGCGAGCGAGCCGCTGCTGATCGGCACCCGGATCACGGCTCCGAGACAGGAGCGCCGCCAGTAACGGGTCTTTTGAAGCGCCTCGCGCGAAGGCGATGGCTGCCTCACGCAGCCTTCGGCGAATCCGGTCGCGTAATTCGGCCGTTGCGGCATTGGTGAAGGTCACCACGAGGATCTGGTCGACTTCGAGCCGTCGCTCGAGCACCAAGCGCACGAACAACGTCGCGATCGTGTGCGTCTTGCCGGTGCCGGCGCTGGCCTCGATCAGTCGGGTGCCCGTGAGCTCGATCGCCAGCGGGTCCAGGGCAGTCATCCTTGCTCCCTCTGCGACCAGCGTAGAAACGGCTCGAATATCGCGATCGCGAGTTCCGCGAAGGAAGGGAGACCGAGCGACTTCTCGGCGTCGAAGGGAACGATCCGCGCGTCGAACGGATCCTCGAACTCGAAGAGCCGGCGGACGTACACGTCCTCGCCGTCGCGGAAAGCATTCCGTTTGTCCGTATACAGCTTGCGTGCACCGTCGAGGGCAATACGCTCGGCGTCCTCTTTGCCTCCGGCCGCCAGACAGATCTTGGCGTACTCGAACGACGCGGCCGGAAAAAAGCAGAGCGGCGCCCGCTGGCCGAGCGCGTGAAGGTGCAGGATCGTCCCGAGGTACCGACGCGCTTCCTCCATCGGAACCTTGGCGAACACACGCGACCCGACTATTCCGTCGGCGTCATGAGCAGCGCGGCCGAGCACGACCGTTTCACGGGCCGCTGGTGTGCACGCGAGCGCGAGATGTCTCACCCACGCCGCGAGCTCCGTTCTCGGCTTGAGTCGCGCAAATCGTACGAAGACCTGTCCCTTCGCGTAAAGCTCGCGGAGCACGCCGGTCAGCAATGTCCCGTCGACGTCGAGCGCGACTTCCGTTGGCGATGCGCGCCCGCCGTCGCGCCGGAGCCGTGCGGCGTCGTGCAGCGCGAAGACCTCCGCCAGGACGTGCTCGGCATCCACGTCTCCCGGAGTACCGATGGGTAGGAGACCGAGCAGCCGAGCGCTGGAGCACGCCTCGCGGAGCGATTCGCCCGCGAGCGCGCGCTCGAAGAGCCGCGCGCCGACCTCGTGCGCACCGAGCGGAGCGAGTTCGATGGGCTCGCGATCCGAGATCAGGAGCGGGTCGTCCGTCAGCACCACGCCTAGACGGCGCTGAATCAACGCGCGCGCCGGGTTCTCGAGAAATCGAGCGAGCGCGTCCAGATCCACCGGCCCCGTTTCGGGCGCGACGAGCGGTGCAACATGGAAGCGCGCAGTTGCTCCCGCGGATGTGAGCAATGCCCTTGCACCCTCCGCGTCGGCGGGATCATGGCCGAAGAGTCGCGTGTCGTCGTCGGCGCCGAAGTAGCGTGGGCTGAATGCTTGCAGGGGGTGCCCGAGGAGCACGTGCTGGACGACGTCATCTCCGTCGAGCTCTGCGGCGAACGACAAGGAGAGCTGTCGGCGAGGGTCGCCTGTGGCGTACGTTGCGTGAAGGGAGTCGAGAAGCTCCGCGACGACGACGGAGGGCGGCAAGGTGGCGTTGTCGTGCGCTGCGCGCCCCACGTACGAAAGGAGGAGGCGGCTTCGCGCAGAGAGCAAGCCGTCGAGGAAGAGCTGGCGATCTTCGTCGCGGGCGGAGCGATCGCCCGGCTCCGGCTGGCAAAAGATCAGATCGAACGCGGGCGCGTGATCGCGCCGCGGGAACTGCGCGTCGGAAAGGCCGAGAATGCACACCATCTTGAATGGGATGCTGCGCATCGGAAGGAGCGCGGAGAACGTGACGCCCCCCGAAAGAAAGCCGCGTGCGGCTTGCTTCGAGCCAAGTTCGAAGCGAAGAGCGAGCGTCACGGTGCGACAGTCGATCGGGCGATCGTAGCGGGCGCGAGTGACCTGTCGCGCGAGCGTGTCGAGCCAGCGTCGGACACTGCGCACGTCCGCGGTGCGAGCTTCCCCGGAAGGCGCGAACGCATCGACGAGGCGGCCCAGGACGACACTCCACTCCGCGGGAGAGCGCATCTCGCCGAGGATTCGTCGCCACTCGAAGAGCGTCGAGGCGAACTCCGACAGCTTGCCGACGAGATCGGCGGACTCGCTCGTCCCCGTGGCAACCGGCGAACGGTCGCAGAACGGCTTGCCCTCCGCTCCCACTGCTTGTCCGAGAAGCAGTCTCTCTAGCCCGAACTTCCAGGTGTTCTCCGCCCGCCTCGGCTGACCGCTCTCCTCTCGATGGAAGCCGTCGATTCCCCATCGGATGCCGGAGCCCTGTACCAGACGACGAACCTCCGGGAGCTCCGACGCCTGGATCCCGAACCGCTCGCAGATGGGTTCGAGCTGGAGCAGGTCGAGGACGTCGCTTGCCCGGAATCGTCCGTCGGAGATTTCGAGCACGCGCAGGAGAGCTTCCGCGACGAGATTGGCCGCTGCCATACTCCGATCCGCGATGCGGTATGGGATGAAGCCTGGTGCGGTCGGGTCGGTGCCGAACACGGTGTCGACGAGGGGCGCATACTCGTCGATGTCGGGCGCCATGACGATGACATGGTGCGGTTCGAGAGACGGATCTGCCTCGAAGGCTGCGAGCAGCTGGTCCCGGAGTACTTCGACCTCCCGCATCGGTCCGTGGCACGAATGGACCGAGAGCGACGTGTCGTCGGAGCGAATCGGCGTGCCGCCTCGAGACTTCGCGCCGTGCGGACGGCCCGCCAGAAGGTCTGACTGCAAGACGGCGAGTATCGATCGCGCCCCGGGCTCGACGAAGTGATCTACGATCGCCGCGTGCGGCGCCTCTTCGCGGAGGAGCCGCTCGAAATCCTTGCTCATCGAACCGAGGGATGCGACGAGCGGATGCTCCGCCCTTCGGTCGTGCGATGCACGGAGCAGAAAAAGGTGAACGTCGCGCTCGTGGGAGAGATGGGAAAGAACGCGAAGATAGATTCGCGGGAGCGCGGAGGCGCCGAACACGGAGACCCGCGGAGGTGCCGTCTTCGGAATCGACGAGGCGAGAAAGCGCGCTGCTCGGGTGGCGATGTGCGAGGAACCGTGCCGTTCGATCAGCGCGCGCCACAGATCGGGTTGAAAACCGCGACCTGCACCGCGCTCCCAGGCAAGAACGAGCTCGGGTCGATACACGGCGTACTGGTCGAACACGTTCGCGATTTGACTCGCAAGCTCGAATCGATCGAGCGCGCTATCCCCGCGCAGACAATTGGCGAGCGCTTCGGCGCCTGGTCTCTGCGCGATGTCCGGCAGGAGCTCGGCGATCGACCAGCGGAGGCACGCCGGCGCGAACGCCTCGGCGGCCTCGACATCCGGGTTCGCCTCGACGAGAAGCTGGTCGACGAAGGCGCGAGGGAAAGGAAAGCGCGCGTTTGCCCAGACGCCCAGATGGTTCGAGAGCTCCTGCGAGAGCCAGCGCTCCATACCCTGGCTCGACACGACGATGTGTTCCGTCGTCAGCGCCGAGCCGAGTGGGGTCCGAACCACGTCCGCGAGTGCGCGGACGAGCTCTTCGTTACGGTTGCTGCGGTGAATGAAGAACAAGGGTTTGCCCGAGATACGTCGTGCAGCCCTCCCCTTCAAGGGACGGGGACACGGTATGTCAGCTCTGCGAGTTCGCCCCGGTGGGCGTCACTTCACGAGCGCGGATACCGGTGCCGCTGTGCCGGGCTCCGCTGAATCGGGGGGGGCCATGGAGCAAGTGCCGGAGAATTGCACGCCTTTGTCCATGAATATCTCGGGCGCATGGAGCGTCCCGTTCACGATCGCCGGGACATAGAGCTCGATCGACTGCGTCGCGCGGACGTTCGCACGCACTACGCCGCCCTTGATGATGACGCTCCCCGCGTCGATCTCGCCATCGACTTCCGCACCGTCGCCGATGACCAGGATATCCGAGCTCCGAATTTCACCCCGGAATTGCCCATCTATCCTCACCCGGCCCTCGAAATGGAGCTTTCCCTCGAAGCTCGTTCCGGTCCCGAGGAGCGCGGTGATCTCGGTTGCAGGGAGCGACACGGCCATTTCGCGCGCAGCTTACAACAGTTCGTCCTGTGCAGCGTCAATGGTTCGATGGACAATCGTGACGCATGTCTTTCGCCCGGGTCGCTTGGTGCTCCGCGCGTCCGGCGTGAGCGTCGCGTTCGCCGTCGCCCTGACGGCCAGCGTCGAAGCGGCACCGGTGGAACCGACGACCGTTTCTGGCGTCGCGAGCTCCGCCGCAGAGTTTCGGGCGGACCGTCTCGAGCTGGATCCGCGCCTCTCCCGGCTGACCCTGACCGGGCACGTAGTCATCGCGGTCGACCGCTATCGCTTGACGAGTGACCATCTCGATGTCGCGCGCGGCGCGAAAGGCATCGCGATCTCCGGGGGCGGTAGCGTCGCGCTCTGCGGCTGTCCGAACCCGCCCGTGACGTTGGGCTTTGCTTCCGCCTGGGTCGCGCCGCCCACGGATTTGTTCCTCACGCAACCAACCGTGCGCGTCGCGGGGGTGCCAGTGCTGTGGCTCCCGTATCTCTGGCTCCGCTCACCGGCGAGCGTCGGTGTGCTGCCGCTGACACTTGCGTGGCGCGGTGAGGATGGCCTCCTGCTCGGGTCGGGCATTCATGTGCCGCTGTCGCAAGCGACGGCGCTCGACCTCAGCGCGGCCTTCTACGCCAAGGGTGGCGCCGACGTAGAGGCGCGGCTCCTGACTCCGCGGACGTCGACGGTGGTACGCTGGGATTACCTCCGCGAGGGCGCGCTCGCCGCGGATCTCGGAGGGTCGAGCGAGGCCGTCGAGGGCGCGACGGTTGCGTGGAGCGTCGATGCGCTGCGCGGGGCTCGAGCCCTGACCGGACCATCACTGCTGGAGGACGTCGCGCTTCGTCAAGATCGGGCGCGCGTCGCCGCGGGGTGGACCGATGGCGCGACGATCGCGGGGGTTCGATTCGTTGCGGACGCCGTTCGCGGCGGCGCGGCGGACAGCCTGGGGTCGGTCGGGCCCGGAGCCTTTGCGGGAATTGGGGGGGCCATCGGCCCGCTCGGGCAGGGGAAGCTCGACGTCGGAGTCGTCTCATTGCAGGGGGCATCGCCGTTCGCCACGACGTTGCTCTCCACGCATGGGCAGGTACGCGCGGACCTACGCGAGGGCCCGCTGCTCCTGGGGCTCTCGGGGAACGCCCGAGGGATCGCGACCCTCGACGACGTCAGGGCGGGGTACTCCGGCGCGGCCGGTATCGGAGCAGACGCGGAACTCCCGTTGATGCGAACCTTCGGCGACGGATCGCTCCAGCACTTCATCGTGCCGATCATCTCGGGCTTCTCCGGGTTCTCCGAGACTCGCTCTCCGTCCATCGCCACGCCGATCTCCGACAATGGCCCTTTCTATGCCGCGTCCGCCGGGCTTCGCACGACCCTCGGGGAAGCGTGGGGTTCGCGCGACGCCGTCACCGCGTCGTTGCGTGGCGGTGCTCTCGGCGTCGGCGATAGTCGAGCGCGGAGTGCGTTTGCCTGGGCCGCCGGGGGCCAGACTCGCCTTCTCGCTCTCGAGAGCCAGGGCGTCGTCGTTGGAGGCTCGCCAGCGTCGATCGCGCTGTTCAATGTCCGGATTGGAGACCTGGCGGGGCCCTTCGTGGCGACGCGGGCCGCCGAGCAAAAAGGGGCTGTTCCCGTCCTGGGTCGAATTCTCGCCGGGGGTTGGGACGCTCCCGGGGCATCGTGGCTCGCTCCGAACGATGGCTGGTCCGTCGGCGGTGCAATCGGGTTCCCCTGGACAAAATGGCTCAGCACCGGCGTGGACGCGGACTACGACCTCGCCGATCACGTGTGGCTCGGAACGCGCGGAACGCTGGCGTATCGCCATCCGTGTGGTTGTCTGGGTGTGACGATGTGGGGTGGCCACCGCGCCGGCAGGCGCGGAGTGGATTCCTGGCTCACGGTGGATCTCGAGCGCCCGTGATGGATGTCGCGATCGACATGGCAATCGGTTACTGTAGAAAGTTCGTGTCGAACTCTCGGATCCGCACCGGTGGCGCTCTGGAAGAGCGGGCAGACACGGCTCCCGTTCGCCTCGTGGTCGGCCCGGTCCGCGTGCTGATCGTCGAGCCCGATGCGATGGTCCGTCGCACGCTGTCGCAGTGGCTGTCCGGGCGAGGGATCCATGTGATGGCGAAGGAAGATGCCGCGTCCGCGGTCGACGCGGTCGATGCGGGCGATGCGTACGTCGCGCTGATCGACCTGACGGAACCGGAGGCTGGCGGCAGCGCGTTGCTCGAGCGCATCGTGACAGCGGGCATGGACCTGCAGGTCGTTGCGATGACGGCGGCGGGTGACGCACGAGCGGGCGTCCGGGCCGTTCGTGCGGGGGCGTATCACTTCGTCGAGAAGCCCTTCCGGTCGAGCGACGAGGTGTTGCTCGTCGTGGAGAAAGCCGCAGAGCGACGCACCCTTATCCTTCGTAACCGCTCGCTTGCGGAGCGGCTCGACGAGCACAGCGGTGAGCCTTCCGGGGTGCCGCCCCTGAACGCCCCGACCACGGCTGACTGGCCCCTGGGCTTGCCGTATCGCCAGGCCAAGCGTCGCGCCATTGCGGCCTTCGAGATGGCCTATTTCGAAGCCGTGCTCCGGGTCACGCGCGGCAACGTGTCCGAGGCGGCGCGCCGCGCCGGTCTGGACCGTTCGAACTTCCGGCGTGCCGCGCGGCGCGCCGGCGTCACGTCGCGCGATTGATTCGGTATCGACGGGGGACATTCGACGGTCGACGCCCAGAAATCGCGCTAGGCTCGCCCCCGAAATGCGAGCCGAGGCCTCGGTTCTTCTCGTGGCGATGGCCGTCGGGCACACGGCCGTTGCGCGCGCCGAAGGTGCTGGAGCCGCAGCACCCGTCGCGGTGGCAAGCGCCGGCGCCGCCGTGACCACGCTCCCGGTCAACGTCGCTCCACCGTCGACGACGCACCGCTACACGCTGAAAGAGTGCCTCGCGTTCGCGGAGAACAACTACCCGAAGGTTCACGAAGCCGCCGCGCAGCTCGCCCGCATGCGGGCCCAGGTGTTCGAAGCGCGGACCGCGCCGTTCAGTCAGTTCTCCGCGCAGGCGGGGGTAACCCTCGCGCCGACCGTAGAGGGCACGGCTCTTTACAGCCCGAACACCGACGCAACCATCACCTCGAGCATGGCGCTGGCGTGGCGCGTCGGCGTGGAGGGGGCGGTGCCGCTCTGGACCTTCGGAAAGATCTCGAGCGCCATCGAAGCCGCGAACGACCAAACCAAGGTCGGCGAGCAAAACGTACGGAAAGCGAAGAACGAGGTCGATCTGTCCGTTCGGCAGGCGTTCTACGGCGTTCTCCTGGCGCGCGACGCACTGGCGCTCCTCGACGAGGCGATCGGGCGGGTGGACAAGTATCTCCCGCAGGCGCAGCAGAAGTCGGACTCCGGCGACGGAGACGACATCCCGCTCCTGAAGCTCAAGATTCATCGAGCGGAGCTCGAGGCACGTCGCAGCGAGGCGACGAAGGAGAAGAGTATCGCCCTCGCGAATCTCCGGTTCTTGACCGGGCAAGGCTCGTCGCTCGATGTCCCGGACGAACCGCTCCGGAAAGTGGCGCGCCCGCTCGGCCCGGTCTCGGAGTATCTTGCCGCTGCTCGGCTCTTCCGTCCCGAGATCAACATGGCTCGCGCCGGCGTGCTCGCGCGCAAGGCGCAGCTCGACCTCGAACGGGCGCGTTTTTATCCGGACATCGCCTTCGCGGCTTCCGCGTCGCGCTCGTACGCCCCCGAGATCGCCGACCAGCTGAATCCGTTCGTCTATGACCAGGCGAACTACACGCGATACGGCCTCGGTCTCGTCGTGAACTGGACTCTGGACTTCCTGCCGCGCGCCGCGAAGGTCGAACAGGCGGAAGCGCAGCTGGACGAGATCCGGGCGACCGAGCGCTTTGCCCTCGGCGGCGTGGGCGTCGAGGTAGAGACCGCGTTCGCCGAGGCGCAAGACGCCAGCCGGCGGCTCGATGCGTTCACCGAAGCCGTTCGCTACGCGCGTCAGTGGCTGGTCAAGGTCCAGGAGGGGATCGACGTCGGGACGTTCGACGACGACGAGATCGTCGATCCGGCGAAGGAGTACGCACTCCGCCGCTTCGCGCAGATGAGCGCGATCCTCGACTACAATGTCGCGATGGCGAAGCTCGCGCTCGCCACGGGCTGGGACGCCGTCGCGCCCGAAGAGTGAACGCGCCACAATCCCACACCGTGTGATCAACGACCCCGCTTGGTCCTTGGTCCAGCCGATTCACGGCCCGCTCGGGGAACGAGCCGGCCGAAGGCGGCGGGGGAGCGGCTGCGAAGCAAACCACGGGCGCGGGCAACGCCTCCAGGTAAGTGAATCAGACGGAGTGCGCCTTCGAATCGCGCTCGTCCAGCTTCTTCTCGATGCTCGAAAGGGCGTTCGTGATCGCCTCGGTCACCATCGTGATGATGACCGGGAGCTGACCCCGCAACGCCTCGTAATACCGTTGTCTCTCGGTCGAATGAATCAACGCGGGCGGGCAGTCCGCGCGCATGAGCAGCAAGTTCATGAATAGACGAGCGACCTTCCCGCTGTCGAGAGCGAAGGGGAACACGCGCAGGAGATCGTAGTGGGCGCGGGCCACGATCCGAACGGTGTTCTTCAGCTTCTTCGGTTCGGGGCCGTTCATCCAGTCGAACACCTGGCGGACCTTGTAGGCAATCTTGTCGGGCGCGGCATACTCGTGGAAGTAGAGCCGGTGCTGCGGGATGTCCTTCCGGTACTTCACGGTCTTCAGATCCCCCTCTTCGGGGTGCAGGATGAGGTAAATCCGCTTCACCGTGTCGATGGTGACCGGCACGCGCTTCTTCTCGGCCTGCTCGCGTACGTACTCGATGGCGGCCTTGTGACGACGGATCTCGTCGCAGACGGCCTGCATGCTCGAGTCCGGCACGACGGCCACGTTCGGATTGATCGCCATCCGCAGCTCGTCGTACGTGTAGACGACGCCTTCGAGCGCGCTGTCGTGATAGATCCACGACATCAGGAGGCTCTCTTCGTACTCGTGGCGGAACGCGTCGTCCGTCTGGCGGAGCCGCTGGTTGATCAGGGCATAGCGTTCTTCGATCGACGCCGGTGGCGGCGCGGGCGGCGCGGGCGGAATGGTCCGGACGATGGGATGGTGCGGTTCACCATCGGCGCGCATCGGGGCCTTGGGGATGCGAAGATTCGCGAATCGATTCTCGTCGGCTTCGGCGTCGGCCGCTCGCCGCGTCCGTGACTGATCCGGGATCGACGACGGCGTATAGACGCGCGTCGTCGCGACGGCGCGTCCGCTCGCCGCGGCGCGACTCGCCCGCGTGGCGCGCACCACGCGACCTTCGAGGGCTCTTCGTGCGGCCTCTCGCTCGGCTCGCAGCCGCGCTTGTTCGGCCTCCTTGGCCTTCCGGTAGGCCTCGCGCTCCGCGTCGCGTTTCGCGCGCTCCTCCTCTTTTCTGCGTCGCGCCTCGTCGCGCAGCCGGTCCCGCTCGGCTTCCCGCTCGGCTTTCAACCGCACGCGCTCGGCCTCTCGCTCGGCCTTCAGCCGCGCACCTTCGACCTCCTTCGCCTTCTGTTCGGCGGCGCGCTTGGCCTCCCGCTCTTTCGCGATGCGGAGTAACTCCTTCTCTTTGACCTTCTTCGCGGCCGCGCGCTCGCGTGTCAGACGCTCGGCGGCGCGCTTTCGCTCCTTCTGGAGCCGCGCCTTGGCCTTCTCCGCTTCCCGGCGCTTTCGCTCCTTCTCCGCGAGGGCAAGGCTCTTCGCTTTTGCGCGCTCGGCCTGCTGCTTCGCCTTGGCCTTCTCGGCCTCGCGGCGCTTCCGCTCTTTCTCGGCGCGTAGCTTCGCCTTTTTGGCCTTCTCGGCCTCGCGGCGTTTGCCTTCCTTTTCGGCCTCGCGGCGCCTCCGCTCTTTCTCGGCGCGTAGCTTCGCTTGCTTTGCCTCGGCCCCGCGGCGCTTGCGCTGCTTCTCCGCTTCCCGGCGCTCGCGCTCCTTTGCGGCCCGCAGCTTGGCCTTCTCGGCCTCCCGATGTTTACGGGCCTTTGCGGCCTCGGCCCGCACCCGGTCCTTTTCCGCCTGGGCGCGCTTCCGCTTCTGTTCGACGAGGCGCTTCAGCTTCCTTGCCGCCTTGTCCTTCGCCCTGGCGTGCTTTGCGGCGGCCTCCTTCGCCTTGCGAGCCTGCTTCTTGCCAGCCTTCTTCGCCTTCCGGGCCGCGGAGCCCGACGGCTTCTTCGCCGCGGCTCGACTTCCCTCTGTTCGGGGCCGTCGAGAATTCGCACGCTTCCCCCCTCGTGACTGCTTTTTCACGTGGGCTTTCCGGGACTTCGATTTGCTATGACCCGCCATTCGACGCACGGTCCGACCCCCGAATCGCGAACCCCAGGGGGTCGACCAAAAACCGCCCGGCGCCTGACCGTTTCAGGCTTGCCTACGGAGCGCAACCCGGGAAATCGGGAGCCGCGAAGCTAGTCGCGTCAGGCGTATTCCGTCAAGCGGCGCGGTCACATCCGCCGTCACCGCCGAGCGGCTCAGGCTGCGGTCGGAGCGCCGGGCGTCGTCCAGTAGTCGGGAAAAATCTCGCTCCGCGGCAGGGGACCGGGGCGCCTCGTGAGGATCTCGCAACCCGTGTCCGTCACCACCACGGTGTGCTCGAATTGAGCCGAAAGCTCGCCGTCCGCGGTCACGGCCGTCCATTCGTCCGCGAGCACTTCCACGTCCGGCACGCCGAGGTTGATCATGGGCTCTATCGTGAACGTCATGCCCGGTTTGAGCCGGATGCCCCGCCCCCGGATCCCGACATGCAGCACCTTCGGTTCCTCGTGGAATTTCCGCCCAATCCCGTGGCCGACGAAGTCCGTGACGACGGAGCAGCCGAGCCCCTCGGCGAACTCCTGGATGGCCGCGCCGATGTCGCCGAGCCGGGCTCCCGGTCTGACCTCGGCGATCCCGAGGTCCAGGCACTTGCGAGTAATCTCCGTGATCTTCTTGGCTTTCTCGCCCGGCGTTCCGACGTAGAACGTCGCCGAGGTGTCGCCGTGAAAGCCCTTGTAGATATGCGTCACGTCGATATTGATGATGTCCCCATCGACCAGTTTCTGCGGCCCTGGGATGCCATGGCACACCACCTCATTGATCGATGTGCAGACACTCTTCGGGAAGCCGAGGTAGTTCAGGGGTGCGGGCCGGCAGCCCTTCTTCAGCGTGTCCGCGTGGACGAAGGCGTCAATCTCGTCGGTCGTCACGCCGGGCCGCACGAGCTCCCAGGTCGCGAAGAGGGTCTCCGCGGCGAGGCGCCCGGCCTCCCGCATGATGTCGATTTCTCCGGCGGTCTTTATCTGGACGGTCTTTGGACGGAAGTGCATCGGTGTTCAGCGCGCAGTTTGCACCCCGGTGCGCCTGCCGTCGAGGGCCTTCGCGTGTCCGAGGAGTGCCGTCAATCCTGGGACGTCGCCGTCGCCGTACCAGTGAACTCGCGGCTCCCCCGCCTGCACGAAGTGCCTGAGGAACAAGACGAATCGTGTTCCGACCAGGCGGTCGCCGTGCGCCTGGACCGAGCCGAGCGACGGATTGTCCGTCTCGATATCGAGCTCGAGGTGCGGATCCGGAACGCGCCCGAGGAGCGGGGAGCCCTCTGGAACGAGCCCCAGGGTGTACTCCCTCGTGTCGTCGGACAGCTCCTGTGAGACCGTCGCGATCCGCACCACCACCACCGAATCCGCCGCCCGGATCCGCACCGGGAGCTTCGGGTCGTCCTCGAGCGCGGTCTCAGGAGGAAGTCCGAACACCGTGGGGGCGAGCACGTCGTCGAAGATGGACGCTTCCTCCGGCGTGTACGGCGGCAGCCCGCTCACGGCGGAAACGGCTCTCGCCGGCGCTTCCGCGCACGAAAAGAGACACCCAGCCGCGAGGGTAAGAGGAGCAAGCCAGCGCTGCATCTCCCCGCACAACTAGCACCGACCCGGATTTTCCCCCCGCACTTCGCGGCACGGTCTGTCATTTGAGGGCTTCTCGGAGTAGATCCTGACGCCCATGAAAACGAGGGTAGCTGCACTCATCGTCGGTCTCTTGCTCGGAGGCCTCGCCACGAGCTCCGTTCAGGCTCGCCCCGTCGTCCTGGGCAGACCCAGCGCAAAGAAGGGCAAGGTCGGGAAAGAGCCCGGTCCCCCGGAAGTCACGAAGAAGGTCAAACTGTCCCCTGACGGCCTGGCGTTCGGGATCACCGTCGAGGAGCTATCGAAGCTCTACGACAAGGTCCTCGACGACGAGTACGTGCCGCTCTACGAGCACACGGACCCGGGTCCGCGAACCGCCGAGCTCGACGCGGAGCTTGCCGACAAGAAGGCCCTGATCCTCAGGCACAAGCTCGACTTCGGTTCCCTGCCGAGCGGGCTCGACGACACGCCGCTCTCCGACGAATACACCTACAACAACGGCGAGAGCATGACCCATCTCAGGGTCCACGGTGGTGTGCACCGGTACTTCTTTTTCATGGGGAACCGGCTGTGGAAGGTCTACGACATCCACAAGCTCGGGGAAAAGAGCAAGCTCGGCGCGGATTTCGACTCCGCCGTCGCGAAGCTCGCCAAGGAGTTCGGCAAGCCGCCGCGTGTGCGAAAAGCCGATCCGGGCGCCGGGCGAAAGATTGATCAGGTGGACTGGCAGGACAAGGACACCATCGTCCGGGCGCTCGACTATGGTGGCGATCAGATGGTGATCGCGTACATCGATCGAAAGACCGAGGAGCATCTCGACCGTTACCGGACGCACAAGGCGAGCAACGGCAACGGCCTCGACCAGGACGTTTCCGCCGTCACGAACGAGGGTGGGCCGAAGCCGCCCAACATGGCGGGTCGCCACTGACGCTCTTTAGCGCAGGCCGAGCCCCACGTGGGGACGCCCGCGCGCTCCGTCTGCGCCGCTATCTGGCACTAGTCCGCGACGAGCTCCGCGCCGGGGGGCAGCAACGCGCCGGAGGTCACGGTGATGCGGACGTTCGGCGCGACGGCAAACAACGCCGGCTCGATCACGCGGCGCGTGGCCAGGGTATTGCCCGGGCACCCCGAGTACCGGCCCGTCAAGTGCAGGCTCACGGCCTCATCCGTCGCGTCCACCAGGTAGAGCCGGCCTCCGTCGGCACGGATGAGCGGCCCGACGATCTCTCGTACGACCCTGACGATCTCAGCCCGGGAGCCGGTCATACCAACTCCACTGTATCAGATCGGCGCGCTCCGGATCCGCCACGCCCGACAGCCCGGGACCCATCCGGTTCGCCCGGCGTCACGAGCTTTCGGCCCTGGCGAGCCCGATCACGATCCGCATTGCCGAACGGCGCGCCTTGATTTAGGTTCCGGCCCGCCTGAGCCGCTGCGTGGCGCATAACTGCTCGCTCACGGGCCCTCTGGCGCCGCCTGTCGCCGGTGCTACGTTCCGCGCGCCGCGACAATCACCGCAGGGAAACGCTTCATCCATGGCCGTTCACATTCGTCTCTCCCGTCACGGGACTAAGAAACTCCCGTTTTATCGCATCGTGGTCACGGACCATCGCAGCCGGAGAGACGGTCGGTTCATCGAGAACATCGGGACGTTCACGCCCACGCCGGACCCCGGCGCTCTGGTGCTCGACCGGGATCGCCTCTCGTACTGGAGGAGCATTGGCGCGGAAGCGTCGCACACGCTCGTTCGACTGCTCAGGAAACACCCGGCGCCTGCCGCCGCGGCGACCTGATCCCGTTCGCGACTCCCGGAGGATCTCGGCATGGCGCTGAAAGAGCTGATTCGAATCATCGCGCAGTCGCTCGTCGACGAGCCTGACGCGGTGGACGTCCACGAGGTGGAGGGGGATCGGAACTGCCTCATCGAGCTCCGGGTCGCGAAGGGCGACATCGGCAAGGTGATCGGCAAGGACGGTCGAACGGCGCAATCGATGAGAGCGATCCTCTCCGCCGCTTCGACGAAGGCGGGCCGCCGCGCGCACCTCGACATCGTCGATTGACGCTGGTCGAGATCGGTCGCGTCACGCGCCCCCACGGCGTTCGCGGCGAGGTGCGTGTGCACCTGCACTTCGCGGGGAGCGACACGCTCGACCGAGTGAAGACGGTGACCCTCGTACACCGCGGGGAGTCGGTCCCGCGCAAGGTCCTCGCCGCGCGGCGAGCGGACAAGGCGATGCTCCTCCGGTTCGAAGGCATTGCCGATCGGGACGGCGCGGAGTCGCTCCGCGGCGCGGGCGTGTGCGTCCCGCGCGACGTCCTGCCGCCCGTCGAAGACGGCGAGTACTACCTGTGTGATCTCATCGGCGCGCGCGTCGTGGGGCCCGACGGAGACGTCGGCGAGGTGGTCGAAGTGCGAGTGCATCCGTCCGTCGACGCGCTCGTCGTGAAGACGCCCGACGGGCGGCTTCTGGAGCAGGCCCTCGCGGACCCGTGGATCGCGAACGTGGATGCCGTCGCGAAGGTCGTCGAGCTGTCGACCACAGACGGTCTCATCTGAGGGCCGCGCGCATGCACATCCGTATCGTCACTCTGTTCCCGGAGCTCTTCACGACGTTCCTCGACACGAGCTTCGTCAAGAAGGCGATCGTCTCGGGAGCGCTCGGGGTTCACCTCGAGGCGCTCCGGCAACATGGCATCGGCAAGCACCTGAGCGTCGACGACACGCCGTACGGCGGAGGCGCGGGCATGGTGCTGCGCGTGGATTGCGTGTCCGCGGCCATCGAAGCCGCCGAAGGGACGGCAGGGCGCTCGCACCGCGTCTTGCTGACGCCCCAGGGCGCGCCGCTCCGGCAGGCCATGGCAGCGGCGCTCGTGGCGCGCGAGAACGTGACGCTCGTGTGCGGTCGCTACGAAGGCTTCGACGAGCGCGTGCGTGCGCTCGTCGACGAAGAGATTTCCCTCGGCGACTTCGTGCTCGCCGGAGGCGAGGTGCCGGCGATGGCGATCATCGAGGCCTGTATCCGCCTCTTGCCCGGGGTGCTCGGCAACGACCAGTCCGTCTCGGAGGAATCCTTCGGCGACCCGGACGGCCTTCTGCTCGAGTATCCGCAGTACACGCGGCCCGCCTCGTTCCGCGGCATGGAGGTTCCGGAGATCCTCACGAAGGGCGATCACGGACGCATCGCGGCCTGGCGTCGCGACCGCGCCGCCGAGCGGACGCGAGAACGCCGCCCGGATCTCCTCCGTCCGCTCCCCGGCAAGGGGGCAAAGTGAGCCGTCCTCGCCGGCTGGCCGTGGCGCTCTTGCATCACCCGGTCGTCGATCGACAGGGCGCGGTCGTCACGACGGCGGTGACGAACCTCGACGTCCACGACATCGCCCGGAGCGCCCACACGTTCGGCGCGTCCGACTTCTTCGTCGTTCATCCGATCGCGGCGCAGCGAGAGCTCGTCACGCGCATCCGCGATCACTGGGTCGAGGGCTCCGGCGGCAAGCGGATCCCCGATCGCAAACCGGCGATGGAGCTCGCGCGCATCGTCGAGTCGCTGGAGGCCGTCACCGCGGCGCTGCCCGGCGCGGAGCTCTGGGTCACCAGCGCCGCACCGGGCGGCACGTTCGAGCACTCCGCCGCCCGTGAGCTCATCGCGAGCGCAGGGCCGCCGATCGTGCTGTGCTTCGGCACGGGCTGGGGGCTAGCTCCCGAAGTGATGGAGCGCGCGGCGCGGCGCCTCTCGCCGATCCGCTCGCCCCGTGCCGACGGGTACAATCACCTGAGCGTCAGGGCTGCCGCGGCAATCCTGCTCGACCGGCTCCTCGGCGTGCAGTGAGCGCCGCCCCGAGGTCCCCGCGCACGATCGCCTCGAGCTCCGGCGTTCGAGCGCCGGGGGCCGTCCATTCCACGGAGGGCGCGTCCACGACGAGGCCGCCGGGTTTCCCGCGCCGCAGCTCGACGAGCGCGAGGCGGGCCTTCGACGCCGCGAACGCGTGCACCATGCGCAACCTCTTGGCGACGAGACGCGCCGCGGTCGCCGCGGCGAAGAACTCCGGGAGCGTCGGCGCGGGATAGACGAAGAAGGCTCGCGAGCGCGCGCCGAGCGCGTCCGCCGCGGCGAGCAGGAACGGCGCGAGCGGCCCGACGCGAGCGGCGCGTCGGGCCGGCGCGGTGCGGCTCTCGTCGCCGGTGAAGAAGGGGGGATTCGAGAGCACGACGTCGGCGGTGCCGCGGAGGGCCGCGGGCAGCCCCTGTCGAACGAGCTCCGCGACGACCGCGTGCCCCAACAAGCCAGCCGAGGCGAGGTTGCGCTCCGAGAGCTCGGCGAGGGACGGGTCTTGCTCGACGAGCACCGAGCGGCGCGCCGCTCCGAAGTGCGCGAACGCGAGCGACAGCGCCCCGACGCCCGCGCCGAGGTCCACGACGGTCCGCGCTTCGGGACGACATTCGGCGGCGAAGGCGGCGAGGAGCAACGTATCCACGTTGACCCGGTACCCTTTGCCGGCCCGCGGCTGCAGGAGCGACACGGCGCCGTCGAAGAGCGCGTCGGCGGCCCAGCGTGGTTCTGGTCCGTCGGAATCGTCGGCGCGACGCGACCGTGTCATTGTAGGATGCTCTCGCGTCGCGCGGCGGGAGGCGTCGCGCACCAGGGAACACCGACGATGTCACGCTTCACGAGCTGGTTGAAGGGCTCCGCAACGGCGCTCGTCGCGGCGAGCCTCGCCGCGTCCGCGTTCGGGGACTCGGTCGCGGAGCTCCGGGCGCGCGCGAAGACCGTGCCGAATCCTGCGGAGGCCCTCGTGCTCGCGCGGCAGCTCCGGCGCGCGGGCCTGTTGCCCGAGGCGAAGGTGACGCTCGAGCGGTCCTTCGCGAAGGCGCGCGGCAACGACGCCGTCGCGGATATCCGGCTCGAACTCGCGCGCACGTACATCGACCAGAATCTCGCGAAGCGGGCGCTCGCGGAGTGCGACCAGATCCACAAGTACTCCCGGTTCAAGGAGCAGCTCTGCCAGGCGGAGGCGCAGCTGCTCGGCCGGCGCGGGAGCATGGCGCTCCCCGCGGCGGAGGAGGCATTGTCGCTCTCTCCCGGCGACTACGACGCGCTCGTCGCGAAGGGGCGAGCGCTTTCGCAGCTCAGCCGGCCCGCCGAAGCCGAAGCGACCCTACGCGACGCGGCGAAGGCGAATCCGTCGCGCCCGGAAGCGTTCCTTCACCTCGCGGAAGTGCTCTTAGCGAACGGGGACAAGGCGGGTGGCGAGCAGGCGCTCCGCGACGCCCGCAAGGCCGACCCGGACGACCCGGACGTGCTCTTGCTGGTCGGCTCGAGGTTGCCCGCCGGTCCCGAAGCCCGCGACGTGCTCGAGCATGCGCTCACGGTGCGGCCCGATTTCGCGCCCGCGCAGGCACGCCTCGGCCAGGTGCTGCAGAAGCTCGGTTCGCTCGACCAGGCCGAGCAGGACCTGACCGCGGCGCTCAAGACCGACCCGCGGCAAGCCGACTGGCGCGCCGCGCTCGGCGAGGTGCATCTCGCGAAGGGAGAAGCCGATCTCGCGCTTCAGGACGCCGAGGCAGCCCTCAAGATCGTGGCGAACCACGGCCCCGCGAAGTTCCTGCAGGCCAAGGCGCTCGCCGCGAAGGGCGACGTCGACCTCGCGATGGAGGCATTTCAGGACGCCTACAGCGCCTCCGCGCGCACGGACCCGACGGTGCTCATCGAAGCGACGCACGCGTGCATCAAGGGTAACCGATACACGACGGCCAAGGCGTTCGCCGATCGCGCGACCGAGGACTTTCCGAAGTCGAGCGCCGCGTGGGAAGCCGAGGGCGACGTCGGAGCGGCGCTGCACGACGCGCCGCTGGCGCGGGAAGCGTACGGCAAGGCGCTCGGCGGCGACGACTCGGCGAGCAAGGACGAGATTCGCCGCAAGCTGGCACAGTTCCGGTGAACGTCCGGAGCTCCGCGTGGCGCAGGCTCGCCTACGGCGGCGCGCGCTACGGCCCGAACTTCTGGGTCGCGTACAGCCCGGTCTTTTTCGGTGCGCTCTTCGCGTGCCTGCTCGCCGATGATCGCGCGCGGATCCGGGCGAGCCTTCGGCTCACACGGGGTGTTCGTGGTCGACTGCTCGAGCATGCCGACGTTCTCCGGACGTTCGTGACGTACGCGCACTGTCTCGCGGAGTCGCTCGCCGCGGACCGCTCCGAAGCGCGCGATGCGCAACCGACGGTTCTAGGCGCCGAACACCTCCGGGCCGCGCTGGCGGATGGCCGCGGCGCGGTCGTCGTGACGGCGCACACCGGCGCGTGGGACGCCGCGGCGCGCTGGCTCGCGCGAGATCACCGGGGGCGCGTACTGCTCGTCATGGCCCGCGAGGCCGACCCCGCCGCGCGCGCGCTCCAGGACGAGGTGCGGAAGAGGGTTGGGGTCAGCGTCGCGCATGTCGGCGAACACCCGCTCGAGGCGCTCCCCGTTCTCCGACATCTTCGCGCGGGCGGGATCGTCGCCCTGCAACTCGATCGCGTCTCGAGTGGTGCCACCGCCATCGACACGAGCCTGCTGGGGGAGCGATTCGCCGTGCCGGCCGGTCCGTTCCACCTGGCGCGGCTCGGCGGAGCGCCGATAGTGCCGGTGTTCACCCGCCGGCTCGGGTACTTCCGCTACGAAGTCGAGATCCGTCCGCCCATCAGGATTGCAGCGGGGAACGGGCGCGAGCGCATGCTCGAGGCCGCCGCGCGGGCTACCGAAGAAATGGGCCGGTTTCTGCATCGAAACCCGACGCAATGGTTTCACTTCGTGAGCAGTCCGCGGGAGCGTTCATCGAACGGAACGTAAAATCCGGGTGGCAATCGAGTGTCGTTGGAGCTATTGCGCGAGGGCACTTTTTCCGGAAAGCGTGCATGGAATCGACTGAAGTCTCGGCGCGCGTTCACGTAGGCAGGGCTTCTCTCGAGGGCGGCATGGCGCGCTACGCCCGCGCGTTCGACCTGCTGGAGGTATCCGGGGAAGCCGGACGCCATCCGCGGCGCCCGGGCCTGCTCGAGTGGCGGCGCTCGGTCCAGGAGGACTTCGTGTTCAGCGTGGTCGTCCCCTCGACACTGGCCAGCCTCGAAGCGGGCAAGGATGCGCCGGGGTTGCTATCTCACGCCCGCATGGTCGCGGACGCGCTCGGGGCAACGTGGTGGCTCCTCCGGACGCCGCCGATGGTCACGCCGAGCGCGCGCGCGACGCGCAAGCTCGAAGCGCTCGTCGCGGATCTTCGAGCGGAAGGCCGCGCCGTCGCGTGGGAACCGCGCGGAGTCTGGGGCGATGAGGGAGCGCGCGGCACCGCCGCGCACCTGGACGTGCATCTCGTCCGCGACCTGGCCCGTGAAGAACCCGTGGACGGCGTGGACGTCATCTACACGCGGCTCCGCGCGCTCGGAGAAGGCGCGCGCATCGGCGCCGCCGCGGCGGAGCGCGTCGCAGAGCGCATCGCCGGAGCGACGGACGCGTTCGTCGTCGTGGAAGGCGCGGGCGCCGGCCGCGTTCGGCAGGTGCTGCGCGAGATGCTCGGCGCGTCCACCGAGGCCACGGAGGGCGGCGACGCTGACGAGGACGCAGACGAAGACTCCGAGGACGACGAAGAGGCGTTCGATGACGAAGACTCCGACGACGAGGAGGACGAGTCGTGACCCGCAGCCTCGCCGTCGCGGACGATCCGGTGGCCACCGAGGCCGCGGAGGACGTGCTTCTGTCCGGCGGCTCCGCCCTCGGGGCCGTGGCTGCAGGCTTCTTCGCAGTGGCCGGTGCCCATTCCGGCGTCCTGCTCTCGCCCATGACGCTCCTGGCGGTGGGGGGCGGCCTGGGTGCTCGCGCATTCGACGGCCGATGCCGCCAGCCCGGCCTCGGCACGAGGCGGCCCCGCGGGTTCAAGGACTCGGAGGAGATCCCGGAAGCCGCGCGCGTCGCCGTGCCGGCGGCGGTCACCGCGCTTGCAGTCGCGCTCGCCTACGACGAGCAGACGAAAGTGAGCCGGGTCGTCCGCACCGGGATCCGTCGCGCGCGGGACTCGGGCGCCGAAGCACGTGCGGAGATGCTCGAGCGGGTGCGCGCCGTCGGCGCCGGCGCGATCACCGAGAACCCCTTCCTGCGCTCACTCTTGCACGTGGCAGGGGAGGGCGGTGGAGGCCTTCTCACGGCCACGGACCTGAGATCGATCCGGGACATCGACACGGCCGCCGTCGTTCGTGAGGAAAATGGGGCAAGATGGGTGATCGCGCCCTGGGCCGACGCCCCGGGTGCCGACGTGGTTTCAGAGGAGATGGGGACCGGGCACGCGATCGGCGCTGTGGACGTGCGCGGGCTGTTCGCCGTGCTCTCGTACCGCCGCGTGAGAAACGGCGTTGCCGTCGACGAGATCGAGGTCGAAGCGCCGCCCGTCGCGCAGCCGGTGCTGCGCGGGGTCACGCGAGTCGCCCCCGGGAGCCCCCTGCCGGCGCCCGCGCCCATCGGCATACGCGTGGACGAAGCCGGGCTCCCACTCGAGCTCGCCGCGGCCCCGTCCGCCCTCCGTCCGAGCGCCGAGACCCTTGCGACGGCGAAGCTTCGGCTGCGCTGGGACGCACAGACGAGGCGCCCGGAGCTCGTGCGCTGACCGCGACGGCCCTCGCCGCCGCAGAGCTCCTGCGAGCAGGCGCCGATCCAGCAACGAGTGCAGCTACGAGCGCAGCGCGACGCCGTGCTTCTTCGCGTAAGCGATGAGCCCGAGCTTCGTGATGCTCCGCAGATCGCGCGTGGAGACCTTCAACGTCACGAAACGCTCGAGCTCCGGAACCCAGAGGCGGCGGCGCTGGATGTTCACCTGCTGCCAGCGGTTCGTCTTGATGTTCGAGTGCGATACGTTGTGGGCGTGGAGCTTTCGCTTCCCGGTGATCTCGCTTCTGGCCATGACGGGGCGCGGAACCTACCGTAGGATGGTCTTCCCTTCAAGGGAGGCGTGCAGGTTCGTCCCCCCCGGGCTTCCCGAGCTCACGCCAAGGGGATCTTCCCGAGACGCAGCACCAGGGCCTCGCAGTAGCGTTTCACCACATCGAACTCATTGTGCTTTTTGATGAGGGTCCGCTCGTCCATGTAAAGGCGGCGGGCGAGCTCGACCTGGATGGCGTGGGCCTTGGTCTTGGGCCGGCCGTAGTGGCTCGTCGAGAACCCGCCGCGATAGGGGTCGTCGTGAGTGACGGTCCACCCGAACTCCCGCGCGAGCACGTCGGGCGCGTCGATGACGGCGGGAGCCGCCGTGGTCCGGCCGCGGCTCCCGGGCACGACGTCGGCACGTTCCTGCCCGGCGTCCGTGTGACCGAGCCGCCCCAGGCTCGGCATCGAGTGGGCGCACAGCACGATGACGAACCCGAAGCGACGGCGCTTCTGCTCGACCAGCGTAGCGAGGGTGCGGTGGTAGGGCCGGTAGACGGACTCCAGGCGGCGCTCGAGCTCCGAGTGCGACAGCGGGGCGTGAAGCGCCGGCTGGTTCTCGGTCGTCGCGCGCCAGATCAAGCCATGCGGTGCGGAGCGCGCCGGCGCACCCTGCACGGCGAGCCCGTCGAGGTCCGACTCATCCCGGTTGAGATCGCACACGTACCGGCTCGCGTGCGCCACGAGGACCGTCGCGCCCAGGGTGGGTGCGCGCTCGTAGAGATCGTCCACGTAGAGGTCCGCATCTTGACCGATCGCGCGCGCGGGCGCGGCCAGGGTCGCCAGGGAGACCGGGTCGACGAAGACGCCCGCGTGCGGGATCTCGACGATGACGGCCGTCTCGCTGGCCTCGGGTTCACGAACCGAGAAGTGCACGGGGTAACCTGTACCTCAGCCTCCGGCGCTCGGCGACCGATCTTCGCCCGATTTCGACGAGGTGCGCGCGGCTCGGCGGCGCAGTTCTCGACGCGACGTCGCGGTGTCGCTCAGGCGCGCGGGTGCGATCGGGCGTGCGCACGGCGCACGTGTTCTCGTGTCACGTGCGTATAGATCTCGGTCGTCGCGATGTCCGCGTGCCCGAGCATGGTCTGAACGCTTCGTAGATCGGCGCCCCCGGCGAGAAGGTGCGTCGCGAACGAATGGCGGAGTCGATGCGGATGCATCGCTTCCGGCATGCCGAGCGCCAGCGCATACCGGCGCACGATCTTCCAGAACGCTTGCCGGCTGAGCGCGGGTCCGCGCGGGCTCGGGAACAGAAGATCCGTCCGTGTGCCCGGGCGCTTTCCCGGTAACGCGTCGAGGGCCGTTCGGTACGCTTTCACGTCGTCGAGGGCCACTTCACCGAGTGGTACCAGCCGGCGCTTCTGTCCCTTGCCGAATGCGGCCACGACGCCGCGCTGCGAATCGACGTCGCCGACGCGCAGCGAAACGAGCTCGCTCACGCGTAGACCCGCGGAATAAGCGAGGCTCAGCATCGCGCGATCCCGGAGCCCGCGTAAAGACGTCCGGTCGGGGGCGTCCAGCAACCGCTGAAGGTCGGGGCGCGCAACCGGGCGCGGGAGTCTTCTTCCAACTCTCGGGCGTGCCGAAAGAGCGGTCGGATCCGCGGACAGCTCCCCCTCGCGCACGAGAAACTTCACGAACCCGCGCAGGGCCGACAGACGTCGCGCGAGGGAGCGCGCGCCGAGTCCCTGCTTCGATAAGCCCGCCAGGTAAGCGCTGACCACGCCGAGATCCACGCGCGCCGGCGACTCCAGTCCCCGCCCGTCGCAAAACTTCAGAAAGCCCCCGAGGTCCGAGCCGTAGGCGGACAGGGTGTTCGCGGATAGCCCGCGCTCGACGCGTAGATGCGCAAGGTACGAGTCGACGAGCGTGTCGAGCCGCATGTCCGGAGATTACCCGCTGGGCGCGGTCTGGGCCGACTTCTTTCGCTGCACGATCGTGCGCCAGCGGTCCAGAGTCCGGCGTGCGGCCCCGGACGACAGGAGCTCCTTCACGCGATCCGTCGCGCTCCGGGGCGCCATGTCGTCCGCAACGACGAGAGCGGCCGCGGCGTTCAGCACGAAGCCGTTCAACGACGGATGCGGCTCGCCGGAGAGCACGAGTGAAAGCGTCGCGGCGTTCTCCGCGGCCGCGCCCCCACGGATGGCGGCGAGCGGAATCCGCTCGAGCCCGAAGTCCTCGGGCGCGACCTCGAGCTCGGCGATGCCGGTGGACGTCACGACGGACACTTTCGTCGCGGCACAGGGGCTCACCTCGTCGAGCCCGTCCACGCCGCGGACGACCCACGCCCGCGACGACCCGAGCGCGGCGAGCGTCGCGGCGAGAATCGGGCGCATCCGCTCCTCGGGCGCGCCGACGAGCTGATGGGACGCGCCGGCGGGGTTCGCGAGCGGTCCGAGGCAGTTGAAGATGGTTCGTATGCCGAGCTCCCGCCGTGCCTGGGCCGCGTGTCGCATTGCGGGGTGGTGCGTCGGGGCGAGCAGAAACACGATGCCCGCCTCGCGCAGGATGTCCGCGGCGTCGCTCGCCGGGAGATCGATGGGCACGCCCATGGCTTCGAGGACGTCCGCGCTGCCGGTGCTGCTCGAGACCGCGCGATTGCCGTGCTTCGCGACGGGGATCCCCGCCGACGCGACGATGATCGCCGCGCCGGTGGAGAGATTCAGCGTGCCGAGACCGTCGCCGCCCGTGCCGCAGGTATCGAGGACCATGGGCAGACCGTGGTCGACCTTCACCATGGCACTTCGCAGAGCCTCGGCGGCGGCGCCGATGATCGCGGGCGTCTCTCCGACTGCGCGGAGCGTCGAGACGAAGCCGGCGATCTGCGTGGGCGTCCACGCGCCCGCGAAGATGGCGTCGAAGACGCCTCGAATGGTGGCAACGGAGAGCCGCCCCTCGAGCAGCTCCGCGTACACGTCGACGAACTTGGCAGAGCCGGTCATAGCGATGAAAGCCAGTTTCCCAGAAGCGCGTGACCGTGTTCCGAGAGCACGGATTCCGGATGAAATTGGATGCCCTCGATGGGGAGCTCGCGGTGGCGGAGGCCCATCAGCTCGCCCTCGGCGGTACGCGCCGTCTGCGCGAGACATGCGGGCAGCGTCGTCGGGTCCACGACGAGGGAATGGTACCGCGCGGCCGAGAAAGGGGAGGGCAGATCGCCGAATATACCGTCACCCACGTGCTCCACGGGCGTCGCTTCGCCATGGACCGGGCGCAGCGCGCGACGAACGGTGCCGCCGAAGTGCGCGGCTATCGCCTGGTGGCCGAGGCACACGCCGAGCAGGGGGATCTCTCCCGCCAGCGCGGCGATGGCCGAAAGGGTGATCCCGGCGTCGTCCGGCGTGCCCGGTCCGGGGGAGAGCACGACGCCGTGCGGCGTCCGCGCACGAATCTCTTCAATGGTGGTCCGATCGTTCAGCTCGACGCTGCACGAAGCGCCGAGTTCCTCGAGGTACTGGACGAGATTATAGGTGAACGAGTCGTAATTATCGATCACGAGCACCCGCCGCCGCACTCGCGCGAAGGTGTCACCCCGCGCAGATGCGGTCAACACGGTCGCACTCGGTCGACCGAAAATTTCGGGTGGCGACCGTCGGCCCGATACGATTTGGCGCATGTCAGAACGCCGCTGCGCGCGCCGAACATCCTTCGACGTCTTCTTCAACAAGTTCCTGGACGGACATCCGTATCTCTGCCGGGCCGTCGACATCTCCGGGACTGGACTTGCCTGCGACGTGTTCACCGAGCCCTCCACCCTTCACCAGTCCTTCCCGATCGAGCTCCGCCTTCCCGGTGAAGACCGAAGTCTCTGGGTCTGGGGCCGAAAGGTTCGGGCCAAAGGGAAGCGAGAGGCCATCCGCTTCCTGTCGCTCCATGCCGACGACCGCCTGGCGCTCGATAGATATCTCCAAGCGATCCCGGCCTAACCTTCGCGTTTGTCGCTTGCGCGAGGCGCGCGCACTTCAATCTTGCCGAAGCGAGGGCGGGCAGGTACGTTGACGCCCCGCCTCAGTTTTTGCGGGGAATCTGCGCCAATCGGTTCGGCGAGGAGATTCGATGTCCGAGCAGAAGAAGCCAAAGATCGATCTCAAAGCACGCCTCGGTAAGAAGACCGTCGCGGCGCCAGGCGGCCCGGCCATTCCCCCGCCCGTGGGCATTCCAAGACCACCGGCGATGGGCGGCATGCCGTCGTCGCCATCGCAACCGCCGCCGCGCGCGTCGAACCCCTACGCAGCCGTCGCCGCTGCGCCTCCGCCGCCTCCCCCGCCGCCGCAGGCGATCATGGTGGAGATGAGCGAGGAGGTCATCGAGCAGCAAAAGAAGATTCAGCGCCGAGGCTACGTTCTGGCTGGAGTCGTCGGACTCGTCGTCGGGGGTATCGGCTTCACCTTTGGCAGCCGCTCCGAAGCGAACAAGGGCGCGAATGCCGCCATCGAAGGCGCCCGCGATCTGGTGAAGGACGTCGAGGCCGCCGACAAGGTCGCGAGCGATCTCAACGACGTTCTCGAGAAGGCGGCGCAGCGCCTCGCCAAGAACGAATACCCCGAGGAGGAGATCAACCAGCTCGGCGCCATCAACATCCCGTTCGACGGTGGCCACCTGACGGACAAGGGCATCGGGCGCTTCAAGCGGGATCTGGTCACGCAACTCCTCACGTATGCGAACACGGCGCAGAAAGCGAACGACCAGAAGGAGAAGATCCAGAACCTCCTCACGGGTACGAAGGCCGCTCTGACCGATCTGCTGCAGCAGAAGACCGACCCGAAGGTCCGTTGGGCCGTCTGGGTCGAGCCCGGGCCCGGCGGACCGTGGGCGAACATGCAGCCGCTGTCTTCGCCGTTCCTCGTCAAGAGCAGTCAGAAGGTCAAGGACAAGGACGGCAAGGAGACGGACTACGAGTGGCCGCCGGAGATCGCTCTCCGGCGCGGGACCAGCACCGCAACCCTGAAGCGCTACAAGAGCGGAGACATTTCTTCGGGCGACCCGCAGTTCATTCCGGTCGCTCCCCAGACGGAGGGCATGGTGTGCCCGTCGACGACGGTCGTCCGAATCCGCGGTGAGCTCATGGAGATGCAGACGCTGCTCAAAGGGGACGACACCCCCGGCGCCGAAAAGACGGGCTTCATGCAGATGGGCGATCAGGTGGTCGCGTCACTGAAGAAGCTACTGCAGACGGCCTGAGCCGCTGCCGCGGCGCGGCCGCAATTCGCTTCACGCCGCCGAGCGTCGGGGCGTTTGCGGCGGGATTGACTCGGGGCCGGGGCCCGGCGTCTGTGTTCGTCGGATAACCTCCACCTTGGACACGCGCCGCTCGTCCGCGTCGCGAACGACGAAGTCGAGCCCAGAGTCCGAGATGGTATCCCCGATGTCCGGTACCTCGCCGAGGCGCTCGACGATGAAACCGCCGAGGGAATTGTAGTCCCCGTCCTCGGGAAGCTCGACGCCCAGGTAGCGGCTCAAGTCCCCGATGGGCACGCCCGCGTCGACCATGAGACGGCCGTCTCCGAGGTCGACGATGGGCGGCTCGTCGTTGTCGTGCTCGCCGCGGATGTCTCCGACAATCTCCTCGACGATGTCCTCGAGCGTCACGATCCCGCTCATCCCGCCGAATTCGTCGATGATGACCGCCAGGTGCCGCCTGCCCGAGCGCATGTCCTTGAGCAAGCTCGACGCTGACTGCGTCTCCGGGACGAACACCACGGGGGTCCGCATCGCGTCGGCGATTCGCACGGTTCGCAGGTCGGTCGTGGCGGCGTAGGAAATCAGATCCTTCACGTGAAGAATCCCGACGATGTTGTCTATCCGCTCGCGATACACCGGGTAACGGGAGTGCGGGCGGGTCGCTATCTGGCTCAGGATCTCCTCCGCGGGCGCGGCAACGTCGATGGCATGCACCTGCGTGCGCGGGATCATCACGTCCGCTGCCTTCAGATCGCCGAAGTCGAGAACGTTCCGGATCATCTCCGCCGGTTCGTGCCCGAGGGACCCGTTTTGCTCCCCCTCGGTCACCAGGATCTCGACCTCTGATTCCGCCAGGCTCGGGCTCGGCGGTCGCGACCGCTGAACCAGCCCCGTCACGAGCTGTCCGAGCCAGATCAACGGTGCGGCGAGCGGCGCGATGAGCAACTCGAAGGGGTGGAGAACCCGGAGCAGGTACGGCAGGGTCACTTCCCCGCTGTGGCGAGCGAGGACCATCCCCAGGTACGACGGAGTTCCGTAAGCGACCAGCACTCCGAGGAGCGCGAGCACGTGCCGGCCCTCGCCCATCCGCGGGGGCAGTGCTCGGTCAATGAGAATGGCGCACGCCGCGAGTCCGAGGATGCGCAACACCAGCCATCGCGACTCCACGGTGTGGGGGCTCGCGAGATAGCGGTCGACGGCGGGCTGCGTCTGCGGCGGCAGCGTGTTGCGCAGCGCGGCTTTCCGCGCATCCGGGACCGAGGACAGGACCGCGCTCGCGGTGGCAAACAGCGCCGCAAACAGCGCCGGAAGCGCAGCCAGAGCGAGCTGCGCTGCAATGGCGGGGGGGCTACTTGGGTCCAACAGGTCTCGGTCCACCTCCTCCAAGAGCCCTTGGGGGAGGCCTCGGTGAGGTTAGGGGTAGGGCGGTTTCTCTGCAACCCGCGGGGTCGTTCCGGTCGCTCGGTCACCCTGTCGTGTCGGGGGTTTTCGCTTTAGATTTATTGGGTTGAGGCGGATCTGGAAAAGCCGCGGACGACGCGAAAACTCCCGCCCGGGCCGAGCTTCCCGAGCGCGAGCAGCGCTCCGGCGCCGTCGAGCCAGGCCGCCACTTCCGCGCCGGGCGGAGGTCCGACGAAGTCCTCCGCGGTCAGCTCCTTGCCGCACGCGGCCCGCCCGGCACCAACGTCGGTCAGCCGCGCACACCCGAACGTGCGGCGCGCGACGTCCTCGAGTGGCATCAAGGCTGGCGCCACGACCGCCGGCCATTGCACGGCCTCTTCGAGCCGGTACGGTCCGCTCGCCCGCCGCTCGAGTGCCGAGAGGTGCGCCGGGACTCCGAGGGCATCCCCGAGGTCCCGCGCGAAGGCGCGGACGTAGTAGCCCTTGGATACGGCCAGATCGCAGGTGGCACGCCGCCCGTCCCAGCTGACGATCGAGAGCGACCGCACGCCGACCGGTCTCGGCGGGAGGACGACCGTCTCCCCGCGGCGACTCCGGCGGTGCGCGCGGTCTCCGTCGATGGAGATCGCCGAGAACGCCGGCGGCACCTGCGCCGCGCGCTCGCGCTCCCCGTCGAGGGCAGCGTGGAGCGCCGCTTCGTCGATCGAAGTCGCGCGTTCCTCGAGGGTGCGGCCCTCGGAGTCGAGCGTATCCGTCGACCGTCCGAATTCGACCGTCGCGCGGTACTCTTTCTCGTCCAGCGTCACGTAGCCGGACAGCTTGGTCGCCTGTCCGACGAGCAAGACGAGGACCCCGGACGCCATGGGATCCAGGGTGCCCGCGTGTCCGACGCTTCGCGTCCCGAAGAGGCGGCGTGCCGCGGCAACGACGTCGTGGCTCGTCGGCCCCCGCGGCTTGTCGACGACCAGCAGTCCGTCGACGCTCACCCGAACCAGACGCTTTTCCGCTCGGAGAGCTCCTGATCGAGCATCTGCTGGATGCCGACCCGGACGCGGTCCGCCAGGCGTCCGACGAGGACGTGATCCGCGGCCGCCTCCGGACCATAGCCGTCGAACGGGATGACCTCCCCGAAGCGAATCCGCCATTTGGTCGGCGCAGGAAGCAAACCCACCGGCCCCAGTAACGGAAACGTGGGCGTCACGGGCAGATAAGGGAGCCCGAGCAGCTTCGACAGTGTCTCGTCTCGGTGAAGCATCGGGCTGGCCTCCTCGGCCCCGATCACGGCGCAGGGCACGAGCGGCGTTCCGGTGCGAAGGCAGAGCCGGATGAACCCCCCGCGGCCAAATCGCTGGAGCCGGTAGCGGTCGCGGTAGAGCTTGCCAATCCCCTTCACGCCCTCGGGAAACACCGCGACGAGACTCTCCTTCGCGAGGAGGCGCTCGGCATTTTCCTGGCAAGCCCGGACCGCCCCGATGCGACTCATGAACGAGCCGACGAAGGGCAGGTAATAGACGAAATCCTCCGTGAGCCAGCGCAGGTCGCGCGCTCCGCCGTGTTCGAGCCGGATTGCGGACCTCAGCATGAGGCCGTCGAGGGGGATGGTCCCGGAATGATTCGCGACGACCAGGCATCGTCCCGTATCGGGCACGTGCTCGATCCCCTGCACTTCGACCCGGAAGTAGCGCTTGTAAAGGAAGTCGGCCAGCGGCAGCAGGCGCTCCTCGTAAACGGGGTCGAGCCCGAAGTCGTCGACCTCCTCGGACCGGTTCCTCATGCCGATGCGACCCCACTGTCGGAGGTAATAATCGCTCGAGAGCAGGTCGCGCACCGTCTCGATGACGTGCGCCTCGTCCACTCGCGCCACGGGAGCCGCCAGTCGGTCCACGACCTCGCGCGCCGCAACGGAGACGTGCTCGCGGATAGAGGTCGGCGCGGGTTCCTCCGCGTCGACGTCCGCTCGAGTCAGCCGCTCGAGCCGGTCTTCCAGGAGTCGAAGGCGGTCTTTCTCGTCCGCGTTCACGGGTTCACCTCGGCGAGGAGCCTCGCGTCCCGGAGATGTTGCGCGCTGGCGAAATCGAGCAGCGTCTCCCGCGTCGTGTACGCCGGGGCGAACCCGAGTTCCCGCTTCGCGCGCTCCCCGTCCGCGACGCAAAGATACTGCAGATAATCGAGCATGGTCGCCGGCGCTTCGGCGACCTGGGTCAGCCAGAGCGCTCCGACGATCGTGTTCGCAATCGGCCGGGGCAGGGGTAGGGCGATTCGGCCGGCGAGTTTCACCAACGTCGAAAGCGGCAAGACGCCGTCGCCGACGACGTTGAACACGCCGGGCGCGTCGCGATCGATCGCGAGCTTCAGCGCGGCGAGCGCATCGGCCTCGTGCAGCAACTGGCAGAGCGGATCGAACCCGAGGATGGTCGGCACCACCCGGCGCCCCAGGTACCGCGCCAGGAACCCGCGCACCGTCGGTCCGAGGATCGGCGCGGTCCTGAGCACCGTCACGGTCCGCCCCTTTTCCGCGTCAGCGTAGCCGAGCACGTCATTCTCCGCCGCGATCTTGTCCGCGAAGAAGGGTTCACTTCTCCGCGCGCGGAGCGGATGTCGTTCCGTCAGGTAGTTCGGGTTCGTCGGATAGGCCCCGTAGAGGAACGTGTGGCTTCGCATGACGATCTTGCGCACGTTCGTGCGGCGCGAGGCGTTGAGCACGTGCATCGTCCCGACGCTTTCGAACTCGTGTGCCCACGCGGCCGCATGCGCCGGGGACGACAGGAACGCCAGGTGCACGACGGTGTCCACGCCCTCTGCGCCGAGGATCTCCGTTATCCGGTCCTCGGTCGTGGCAGCCGTCAGATCGACGTCGTACGTGCGCGTCTTCTGCCCTGCGGTATTCGGCGCGGCAAGATCGATGCTGACGATCCTGCGGACGCGGTCGTCTTCCTCGAGAAGCCCCACGAGATTTCGACCGAGGAGCGAAATGCCGCCCGTCACTGCCACGACGCGCGAAGCGGGGCTGCGCGTGGAGAGCGCAGCGCCGACGCGTGCGAGGGCGTCACCGCCGCGGCCGCCCCGGCGGAGCTCGTGCGATCCGCCCACCGGTCGCCCGGGGCCGTCATGCGACGCGCTCATGTCGCCGCACAACGTAGTCGAAACCCGGAAAAAATGAAGGCGCCTCGCCGACCTATCAACGGACTCCCGGACCAGGGCTTGGCGGACCTGGCCGGCAGTCGGCTGTCACCCAGATCAGATCTTCTCGCGTGGCGAGCCAGACGTCGACGGTGCTCCCCTGCGTGGCCACCGCAAAGCCTCTGGCGTCGGCGACGGCCATGGTCGAGCTTCTCGGCGCGCCGTCCTGGCCGATCAGGAACGCCCGGACCGTCTCGCGAGACTCGTGCCGGCAGCTGATTGGCGCGAGCCAGCCCACGAAGAACCCGGTCTCGAGTGGCCGTGTGAGCACGTTGGAGGGCGGGACCTGTCCATCGATATCGAAGTGCGAACCGCCGGACGTGAGCATCCGGACCGTGAAGCCGTCCTCCACGCACTTGGTATCGATGCTGGACCCCGGGGCCACCGCGATTGGCGCGTCGCCCAGGACGACATCGTACACGCCGAACGGCGAGGCGATGTGTCCGACGGCTTTCGCCGACCCCGCGCTCAGTCCCCAGATCGACACGCCTGCCGGCGTCGACGTGGCCACCGTGGTAGTCGTGTCTTTTAGTCGTACGATCGAAAACGGCGCGAGGCCGTCCGCGGGAGGCACGTCCGTGCGCTTCCACTCCGAAGCGCGCGCGTCGGCGCCTCCGATCAACACCGTCGCACCCGGTCCCGCGCTGATCGCGGCCAGGCTCGTGAGCACGGCGCACGTCTTCCCCGTGCACGTGGCGTCCGCGAGATCGAGATGGTCCCCCGTCACGAGCGGCTCGATGAGCCCCGACGGATGTCGAACGACCACGCTTCGTGCTCCATTGCCGCCGTCCTCGACGTCGAACACGACCCAGCCCGCGTCGCTTTTCGCGAAGATGGGCGGGGCGTCGAGCTCCTGCCACGGCACACGTTCCCCTGGCCGACCCCGGTCGTCGAGCACGCCGTCCCAATCGACGACCCCATCCCCGTCCTCGTCGACCGCGACGATGAGTCGCGACGAGCCCGCGGGAGTCACGAAACGTACGGCGCCCCTGGGGAGTGGGGCCTTCTGCACGGGAGGCTTCAGGATGCAGCCCTGCGGGAGCCCGATGCTTCCGAGATCCTCGAGCGGTGACCACGCGAACGGCGCGAGCGCCGACGGCAGCGTCGCATCCAGGGTCTTCGCGATCGGTGCCGGCCTTTTCGGCGGTTCGTCGTTCGTGGTCTTTCGATGACAGCCGTTGAGCAGCAAAGCGACGCCGAAGCTGCCGAAGAACGCGCGCGCATTCACAGCGACGCAGCGTTGCGCGGATGGTGCCCCCCTGCAACTCGTGGCGAGCCACCTCAGCGCATTTTCAAGCGCAGGACGGGATACGGCGCGAAGTCGTGGACCACCTGGAACCCGAGCTGGGTGAAGAGCGCGAAGGGTCCCGTCCAGGCCTCGTCGTCGCGGAGTCCGTCGCCTCGCCTCGGAAACGCCTCGATCGCGCCGCCGCCGCGATCCTTCACCAACGCGATCGCGCCCTCGAGCAGCGCCCGTGCCGTCCCGCGGCGACGCGCACCGGGATCGACGAGAAGACAGCCGACCGCAAAGACGCCCGCGCGGTCGCCATCGAAGCAAGGCAGCCTCCGGTAGATCCGCTGCTCGTAGAGTTTGGGGAGAGAGTTTGCTGGTGCGACTTTGAGCCAGCCCACCGCGCCCGCCTCGTCCAGGGCGACGACCCCGGACATCTCGTCATTGGCGTCGCGGAGCGCAGAGAACATCTCCGCGCGATTCCTGTCCGGGTGGTGAGCGCAGCGATCGAGCCAGGCGTTCGTGACGTCCCGGAAGTGAAAATAACGACAGTGACACGCGACGCCCGCCCGCTCGAAGAGCGCGGCGAGGAGCGGGGCATGCACCGCGCTCGCCGGAACGACGCGCACGGTGTTCACGTCGGAGGTCTTTGCCCTCGCGCGGGCGAGAGCCGTTCCCACGCCGCGGCGACCTGAAACATCCTCTCTTCGGCAAAAGCCGGCGCGACGATCTGGAGACCGATCGGGAGCACGGGCCGTTCGTTCGTGGCGGGAGCCGGCGCGCAGGGCACCGACACCGCGCACACGCCCGCCAGGCTCGCGGGGAGCGTGTAGACGTCGGAGAGATACATCTTCACGGGGTCGTCGACTCTGTCGCCGAGCTTGAACGCCGGCGTGGGACTGATCGGCGTGAGGAGTACGTCGACCTCCGCGAACGCGCGCTCGAAGTCGCGCTTGATGAGCGTGCGGACTTGCTGCGCCTTCTTGTAGTACGCGTCGTAATAGCCGGCTGCGAGCGCGTACGTGCCGAGCATGATGCGCCGTTTCACTTCGGGTCCGAAGCCGCCGCCACGGCTTTCGGCGTACAGGGTCGCCAGATCGGCGCCGGGTCGCTCCATACGCAGGCCGAACCGCACGCCGTCGAGGCGTGCGAGGTTGCTCGACGCTTCCGCGGTGGCGACGACGTAATACGTCGCAAGGCCGTAGCGCGTGTGCGGCATGTCCACGTCGTGGAGCGTGCATCCCTCGGCGGCGAGGGCCGCGATCGCCGCACGCACGCTCGCGTCCACGTCCGCATCGAGTCCCGCGGCAAAATACTCCCGCGGTACGCCGATCCGGACGCCCCGCACCGGCCGGTCGCACGCCGCTTCGTAATTGCCGATGGGCAACGACGACGCGGTCGAGTCGAGCGCGTCGGGTCCCGCGATGACGGAGAGCAACCGTGCCGCACTCCGCACGTCCGGCGCGAACGGTCCGACCTGATCGAGACTCGACGCGAACGCGACCAGTCCGTACCGCGAAACGCGGCCGTAGGTCGGCTTCACGCCGACGACGCCGGTGAGTCCCGCGGGCTGACGTATCGAGCCGCCCGTATCGCTGCCGAGCGCGCCGCCGACGAGCCGCGCCGCGACACTGGCGGCGCTGCCGCCGCTCGACCCTCCAGGCGTACGCGTCGGGTCCCAGGGGTTCCGGACCGGTCCGAACGCGCTGTTCTCGTTCGACGAGCCCATCGCAAACTCGTCCATGTTCGTCTTGCCGACGAGGATCGCGTCCGCCGCGCGCAGACGCGCGACGACCGTGGCGTCGTAGGGCGGCCTCCATCCGCCGGCAGGCGACGACGCGGGTGCGCCGCGGTCGGCTCGCACCAGGATCTTCGACGCGCAGGTCGTCGGTTGATCCGACGTGCAGAGGGCGTCCTTGACGGCAATCGGGACGCCGGCGAGCGCGCCCAGGGGTTCGCCTCGCGCGCGCTTTTCGTCCACGCGGCGCGCGGCGGCGAGCGCGGCGTCCTTCGCGACGTGCAAGAACGCGTTCAGCGATGCGGCCTCGCCGATCCGCGCGAGACTCGCGGACGCCACGGCTTCCGCGGTGACGTCTCCGTTCGCGACGCGCGCCGCGAGCTCGGCGACCGATAGAGCGAGCACGTCGGTCAAATCATCCTTCGTCGACGTACCCCGGAACCGCGAATCCGCCTTCCGCGCTGCGCGGTGCCTCGGCGAGCGCGAGCTCGCGCGGCACCCCCGAGACGACGCGGTCCGGTCGAAACGGCGCCGCGGCGACCGCGCCGTACGATGTCGGCGGCACACCCGCCGTGTCCGCGCCGGAGAGTTCCGCGACATGCGCCAAGATCCCGTCGAGATCGCGGACCATCCGTTCCACCTCCGGCTCGGAAAGTTCGAGCCGGGCCAGTTTGGCGATGTGAAGCACGTCGCTGCGCGTGATGGCCATGGAGCCCGCGGAGACTACAGCGTCTTTCGCTGACGCGAAACGCCCGAAAAGATTCCGGCGCCGACTTTCGCGATCGCTCCCCCGCTCGCGCCGCAGCGCCGTTGCTACACTCGCCCCCGACGACATGGACGCGCCGTCTCCCCGCAAGGAAATCCTCGTCGACGAGCCTGGCGCGACCGACCGCGGGCCAGGTGCTGCGGGGTGGATCACACCAGCGGTGCTGTTCGCCGGTGTGCTGCTCACGCTCCTCTTGTGGCGCGGAGGACTGCACTTCCTCTTCCTGCCCATCATTCTTCCCTTCGGCCTGGGCGGTGGAAGACTCTTCCGGCGGTTGCTCGCGCCCTTCCGGCGACGCTTCCTCCGGTTCGAGTCGGGCGTCGTCTCCCTGGTGCGTCGCGGGCTCTGGGGCGATGTGATCGTTGGCAGTATCGCCGCGGGTTCGGGTCTCTTCGTCGCTGTCGTGCCGTCGCGAACATGGGTGGGCGGCGTCGCGCGTGTCGACGTCCGTATCGTCGGCGCGGACGGAGCCCTCGTCGTTTCCGTCGACGGCTCGGAGGCGGCGCGCCGCCTCCGAGAGGAAGTTACGACGCTGCTCACCGAAACCGGCGTTCACCACGAGGACGCCGGTGCGCCTCTCCAGGGTGCAATCGAACGTCTGCCCGCGGAGGACGAAACGGTGCTCGAATGGCGCTCCCGCGGCGGACCTTTCAGCGGTGCGCGCACGACGCGCTTGGTGCTGGGCTCGAAGGGTTGGTCGCTGCGGATTTCTTCCGGCGGGCGCACCCTGGCGTCGACCGGAGGCCCGGGTCGACTGACGGCCGAGCTCGTCGAGACCAGCGACCCAGACCCGTTCGGCACGGGGATCTCGGAGCAAGGATGGGCCCTCACGCTCCGCGCGGACGGGGAAACCGTGGCCACCATCGGCACTGACCTCTCCGAACCCGAGCTGCGGTTCATCGGGGCTCGCCTCGACGCAGTCTGACGAGAAGTCGCAACCTGGGGTGAGCGCCGCCCGATGTCGCCGCAAGCGGCGCGTGACGCGCCCGTACCGAGGGAGCGTCGTGCCGCCGTCAGAACCGCCTCGAACGTCGCCGGGAATGGTCTGCTCCGCGCGACCGCCGCCCAGTTACGAGCTTGGTCCCGTCGTCGGCACGACCCCCGTTCTTCACGTTCGCGACGGGATTCGTCGCGGCGCTCGTGACTTTCGACGGCCCGTTTCCATCCTCACGGTCCGGCCGGACATTCCCGATCGACGGGCTCAGGCGGTCGAGTTCACGGAAGCCGCGGCCGCATTTGCGAGACTGCGCGACCCGTCGCTGCTCAGAATCGATGACCTCGCGGAGTCGTCCGCCGGAGCCCTGGTCGTCACCGGCCCGCTCACGGGCACGACGCTCGGCCGGTACCTGGCGCGCCCGCGGGCATCGGGGCCGACGCCCCTGGGCATCGCATCTTCCATCGTCAGCCGCATCGCGGAAGGCGTGGAGCTCCTTCGGTCCACGCGCTCGTGTTCGCTGTGCAATCTCGGTCCGGATTCGATTTGGATGACCGCAGAGGGCGGCGTGTTCTTGTTGCCCACGGCGGCATGCGCGCCCCGTCGGCTCGGGTCGAACACGGACGATTCGCCGTCGCGCTACCTCCCTCCTGAAGTCGTGCAGGGAAGAGTCGGCGACCCACGTTCGGAGGCCTATACCCTCGCGCTGCTCTTCTGGGACCTCGTCTCGCTCGGGCGACATCCGGACCGCGGGCGCGAGGGGAAGCGTACGAGCGCGCGCGCGATCGATGCCAGCGTCGTCGCGCTCGTACTACGCGCGCTATCGTCCGACCCCGCGGAGCGACCGGCGAACGCCGAGGTGTTTCGCCGAGAGCTCGCCTTTACCGTGGCAGCGGGCTTCGCGCGACGGGGACAATCGCTACCGGAGCTCGGATCGGTGCCAGGAGCTTCGTCCCGCCTCGCCCACGGGGCGAGGCGAAACACGGGGTCGTCCCAGGGCGTGAGGAACGAAGAGCCGACGGTCGAGGTCCTGCCGTTCGAGGTGGAACCCCTGGACGGCTTGGACTCGTCCGATCCCCACACCGTTCGCCTCCGTGACGGAGGTGAGTCTTCGCCCCGACGCTTGCGGGTCACGCGCGGCGTTGCCGCCCCGCGCGAGCTCTCGCTCGACCGCCGGCGCTCGAAATGGATCGTGGGTCGCGGACGCGACGCGGATCTCGTCGTCTCCGATCCGGACGTGTCTCGGGAGCATTTCGTCGTCGAGCGCGACACGGACGGGTCGCTCCGGGTCACGGATTCTCGGGAGCAAGAACCGTCTGTTCGTCAATGCGGCTCCGTGCCAGAGCCGCACCGTTCGTCCCGGCGACGACGTGCTCGTCGGCGCGACGCGCCTGAGGTTCGAGACGTGACGGCCGGAGACCGTCTCGGGTCGACCGATCACGAACGCGGACTTCCCTCGACCTCCGGCCGGCACGCCGATATGCTCGCCCTCGTTCCGCGGAGGCGGGACCGGGGATTCATGATTGCTCAGCGAGAGTTCTCCGACGGCGACGTCATCGCCGGCACCCGGTACCGCATCGCCTCTCTGATCGGATCCGGCGGCATGGGCTCCGTGTACGAGGTTGAGCACGTCGAACTCGGCAAACGCTTCGTTTTGAAGGCCCTCCTACGGAATCTGGCGAATCGGGAGGATCTCGTGCAGCGGTTGCGCAACGAGTGGCGCGCCCTCGGCAAGCTCGAGCACCCGAACATCGTGAGCGTCACGGATGCGGGGGTCACGGACGCGGGCGTTCCCTTTTACGTGATGGAACGGCTCCAGGGAGAGACGCTCTCCTCGCGCCTGCGTCGCGAGGGTCGTTTGCCGCTGAATGAGGCGCTGAGCGTCGCCGCCGACGTGCTGGACGGGCTGCATGCCGCACATCGGATCGGTGTCGTCCACCGCGACGTGAAACCGCCCAATGTCTTTCTTCTCTCGAATCGACCGGCGAAGCTCCTGGATTTTGGCATCGCCAAGATGCTCGACCCGAAGGCGTCGCAGATCACGGGCAAGGGGATCGCCATCGGGACGCCTCGTTACATGGCTCCCGAGCAAGCCACCGGGGAAACGGTGGACGCGAGAACGGACATCTACGCGACGGGCCTCATCTTGTTCGAAATGATCGCAGGCGTGGGCCCCTTCGATTCGGCGCGCGATTCGAACGAACTCTTTCTCGCGCATCTGGCCAAATCCGCTCCGGTACTCTCGAGCGTTGCGGTCGGCGTCTCACCCGAAATCGATCATTGGCTCGCGCTTCTGCTGGCAAAGAGGCCAGCTGATCGTCCTTCGAGCGCCGCGGACGTCGCGGCCGCATTTCGTAAGCTCGCCGCGCCTATCGCCAGGAAGGATGACGTCCCGCTCGCGGCCATTTCAGAGGAGCAGACGTGTGCAGGGGGGCCGTTCGACACGATCGAAGGGGCGGCCACGGTGCCCAGCACGCGGCCCGAGCCGGTGACCCGAACCGGAATCGGGCCCATCCCGGCGGTGCCCGGCTCCGTCGCGCGGGAGGAGAAAACGGAGGCGTGCTCGCCGCCTGCGGCGATGAGCGTCGCGCTCGTCACCCATACCGGTGAGACCCTCCGTCTCGAAGTGGTGGATGTGGACGAGGCTGTAACGCACACCGCCTCGCCGGCCGGCCCCGGAACGCCGCCGCCCGTGTCCTCCGGCGCGTCGAGCACACCGGACGAGCCGGATACCGCTCGCCCGCGCTTGGCGAGGGTCGCCATTGCCGTAGCTACGGCAACGGTGCTGGTCGGACTTTCCTGGCATCAGCGGGCCGCGTGGTTCAACGCTCCCCGGGTGGCTGGCGGGGAGGCTACGGAGCCTTTTGTTCCCCCGGGCAAGTCCACGCCGCTGGCCCTCCCGGTGGCGTCCGCGATGTTGAGCGCGAGCCCCTCCCTGGCGGAACCGGCCCGTCCGCGGGGCGCATCTGCCGGTGCACACGAACCGAAACACGCAGGCGGCCCTCCGCTAGCAGGCGCAGCAGCCGCAGACGGGCCCCGGCCGCGCTCGGGAGTCGTCGGTGGACGCGTTTCGGGCTCAACGGAACCATCCGCGCCGAAAAGGGCGGAGAGCGTGCATCCTCCGAAACCCATCGAGGGATCGCGTAGCCACTCACTTTCGGCCGAGGAACTGCCAGGATCCGGGCTCTGACAGGCGCGGGAATGCCCTGGACGACCGAGCCCTCTTGCCGTAGGTTCCCGGCCCCCTAAACAACGACACACGTCCCGCGCGCGAACGTCCGGGTCCGGTGCTTGCTCGTGATGAGCGAGTTGGTCCGGCGGCGGGGCGGAGGAAGAACCGAAAAAGGAGAGCGCCATGTCCGAAAATTTCGTCCAGCAGAACGTCGAGCCTCGACCGGATACCCAAGCCCTCCTGGCAAACCCCACGCCGGGACAATCGAGCTCCCGCCCGCTGTGCAGCCCCGACGAGCCGCTCACGGTCCGAGATCTGTTCGACGCGGGCGTCCACTTCGGTCACCAGACCAAGCGCTGGAATCCGAAGATGCGCCCGTACATCTACGGCGCTCGCAACGGTGTTCACATCGTCGACCTCGATCAGAGTGCTCGCCTGCTGAAGCGCGCCTTTGGGTTCATCGTGGAGACCGTCGGCCGGGGTGGTCACGTGCTCTTCGTCGGGACGAAGCGGCAGGCCCAGGACATCGTGCGCGAAGAAGCGCAACGAGCGCAGATGTATTTCGTCATCAACCGCTGGCTCGGCGGCACCCTGACGAATTTTCGGACCATCAAGGGCGGCCTCGAGCGCCTCCGCGGTCTCGAGAGGATGCGGGACGACGGCACCTACGAGCAGCTGCCCAAGAAGGAAATCTCGCAGCTCGAGAAGGAGCGCGCCCGGCTCGAGAAATACATCGGCGGGCTCAAGGGGATGGGCTCTCATCCGGCCGCCGTTTTCATCGTCGACCCCGCCAACGAAACGATTGCGGTTTCCGAGGCACGGCGCATCGGCGTCCCCATCGTGGCGATCACGGACACGAATTGCGACCCCGACGTCATAGACTATCCCATCCCCGGAAATGACGACGCCATCCGTTCGATTCGCTTGATCACGAGCGCGGTCGCGGACGCCTGCCTTCATGGCATCGCGCGACGCAAGGACATCAGCGCGAACCGCGAACGAGAGGGCGGCGGGCCGCGGCAGCCGGAACCCATGGTTTATCAATCGCGCGGCCGCGGAGCCTGAGGAGACGCAGATGAGTCAGGTCAGCATGCAGCAGGTCAAGGAGCTCCGCGATCGAACCCAGGCGGGCCTCAACGACTGCAAGTCCGCTCTCGTCGAAGCCGCGGGGGACATGGAAAAGGCCGTCGAGGTCATCTTGAAGAAGGGGCTCGCGAAAAGCGCGAAGCGGGCCGGCGCCGTCGCGACCGAGGGCGAGGTCGCCGTTCACGTCGCGCCGGACGGCAAGAGCGCCGTCATCGTGGAAGTGAACATCCAGACGGACTTCGCCGCGCGCAACGACGATTTCAAGATGTTCGTCCAGGCGGCGTTGACCGCGGCCGGCAAGGCGAAGGCGGGAGCGGATCTCGGAGCCGAATCGTACCCGGGCGGGCAGGGAACCGTCGAAGAGAACCGCCAGGCGCTCGTCGGCAAGCTCGGTGAAAACGTCACCGTGCGCCGCTGGGCGCGTCTCAACGTCGATGGTCCCGGCATCGTCCAGTCATACGTCCACATGGGCGGCAAGATCGGCGTGCTCCTGGCCGCCAGGGCGAGCGCGGCGGACGTGTTTGGCAAGCCCGGGGTCAAGAAGTTCCTCGAGGACAGTGCGATGCAGATCGCCGCGATGGCGCCGCTCCATCTGGGCGGCAGCGAGGTTCCGGAACCCGAGCGAGCGAAGCAGGCCGAAATCTTCGAGGCGCAGATGCGCGAAATGGACAAGCCGCCGCCCGAGAAGCAGTGGCCCAAGATCATCGAGGGCAAGGTCCAGAAGTGGGTGAAGGAAATCACCCTGCTCGAGCAGCCCAGCGTGATCGAGAGCGACAAGTCCGTCGACGAGGTCCGTGCTGCGGTTGCCAAGGCCGCGGGCGGAACCATCGACCTGGTGCAGTTCATCCGCTACGAGCGCGGCGAAGGCGTCGAGGTGAAGAAGGGCGCGGACTTCGCCGACGAGGTCGCGAAGATGGCAGGGAATTGAAGTAGGTTCTCTGCGGTCTCCAAACACCAGGGTTCCTCCGAATGCAGACACTCGCCGACAAGCTGGCCGCGAAATCCGCGCGAGTCGTGGTCATGGGCATCGGGTACGTGGGGCTGCCGCTCGTCGCGGAGTTTGCCCGAGCCGGCTTCCGTGTGACGGGTTTCGACAAGGACGAGCGCAAGGTGCTCGCGCTCAATGCGGGTGAGTCGTACATCCAGGACGTCCCATCGGGAGACCTTTTGCCCCACGTGCGGGAAGGCCGTCTGGACGCGACGACGGATCCCAAGGTGCTCGCAGAAGCCGACGCCGTGATCGTCTGCGTCCCGACCCCCCTGAACAAGACGAAGGACCCGGACATGCGGTTCATCGTCGATGCGACCGAAGAGATCGCCCGGCACCAGCACGCGGGCATGGTCATCGTGCTCGAATCCACCACGTACCCCGGCACCACGACCGAGGTGCTGGTCCCGAAGCTCACGGAGAACGGCTTCGAGCTCGGGAAGGACGTCTTCGTGGCGTTCTCGCCGGAGCGAGTGGACCCGGGAAACGCGGTCTACAAGACCAGGAACACGCCGAAGGTCATCGGGGGCGCCACGCCGACGTGCCTCGAGCATGCGGTCCGGCTCTATTCACACATCATCGAGAGAGTCGTACCGGTCTCGTCCACCGAGGCCGCCGAGATGGTGAAGCTCCTCGAGAACACGTTCCGCGCCGTCAATATCGGGCTCGTGAACGAGCTGGCGATCATGAGCCGGCGGCTCGGCATCGACGCCTTCGAGGTCATCCGCGCGGCGGCCACCAAGCCGTTTGGCTTCATGCCGTTCTATCCGGGTCCGGGGCTCGGCGGGCATTGCATCCCCATCGACCCGCTGTACCTCTCGTGGAAGCTTCGTACTCTCAAATACCAGGCGCGGTTCATAGAGCTCGCCGACTCGATCAACAGCGCCATGCCGGATTACGTGATCGAGCGCGTTGCCGACACGCTCAACGAGGTCGGCAAGGCCGTCCGCGGCTCCCGCGTCCTCGTGTACGGCATCGCGTACAAGAAGGACGTCACGGATGTCCGCGAATCGCCGGCCTTCGACGTGATCCTCGGGCTCGAGCGGCGCGGGGCGGTGGTGTCGTACATGGACCCGCACGTTCCAGAGGTGAGCGAGCACGGCCTTTCGATGCGCGCGGTCGACCCAGCCTCGAGCTTCGCACTCTACGACGTCGTGGTCGTCGTGACGGATCACGCTTCCCTCGACCGTGAGAGGCTGCTCCGGGAGGCCCCGTTCGTCGTGGACACCAGAGACGCACTGCGGGGCACGGCCGGCGATCACAGGACCGTTCGAACGCTTTAACCACGAGCGAGGTCGGGTAGATCGAATGTCTCGAGGGTTCGTGCTCTGGTTCACGGGTTTGAGCGGTTCGGGCAAGAGCACCCTATCGAAGATGGTTCGCGCGGAGCTCGAGAACCGCGGCGTGCACGTCGAGTTGCTCGACGGTGACGAGATCCGGACGCACCTGTCGAAGGGGCTCGGGTTCTCCCGTGAAGATCGCGACGAAAACATCCGGCGCATCGGGTTCGTGGCGAAGCTCGTCGAACGATGCGGCGCGTGCGCCATCACGGCGGCAATCAGCCCGTACCTGTCGGTGCGGGAGGAGGTCAGAAAGTCGGTCGTGAACTTCGTGGAGGTGTACACGGAGTGCCCGATCGCCGTGCTCGCCGCGCGCGACCCCAAGGGCCTCTACAAGCGCGCGATGGCCGGCGAGATCAAGAACTTCACGGGCATCACCGATCCGTACGAGGTCCCGGATGCGCCAGCCGTACACCTCCGGACGGATCTCGAGACGAAAGAGGAAAGCCTCGCAAAGATCCTCGCGCGCCTGGAGGAGCTCGGGTTCGTGCGCAGGCGGTGAACGGCCCGACCACCGACCGCCACCAAAGAGTCCCTTCGGCCTTCGCGATGCAGCAGGAATCCCCGGGAATCACCATGACTTTTTGCTCGACTACGCTGACGTGTCTGGTTGGCATGGCGGCGATCGCGGCGGCGGTGAGCGTGAGCTCGTGCTCCCGAAGACATCGGAGCGGCGCCGCGGCCCCGCTCATCGGGACCCGCGCCGGAGCCATCACCGATCCGACACGGCAACGACCCCCCGATCCGTGGCCGGGACCGAAGGGCTGGTACGAGTTTCACGAAGCCGAGTCCATGGCTTTCGATTCGCGCCACTGGCACGTCGTGGAGGCGCTGGATGGCTCGCGGGATCACAAGCTTGCATCGGGCGGCAAGGTCATCGAGTGGATTGGCAAAGAGCCGGGGGACGCGGTGGCGAACGTCGATGTGCCCGCCGATGGGACGTACCTGCTGGCAATCCGGGTGGGAGCGCCCCTGAAGGGAAAGCCGCCATCCCAGTCCCTGGACGTTACCGTCAGGCAAGGGGACTCGGTCGAATACCACTGGCCTCTGGAGCAGACGGTTCCGAAAGACAAGGAGCTGTTCTGGTCCTGGTTCCAGTGGGTCACGACCCGAGTGCCCCTCAAGGCAGGACGAAATACGGTGACGCTCCGACGCGGCGATGGCGTCACCGATGACCAGAATCAGCAGAAAGTGGACTGCCTGTTGCTCACGGAGGATCTCTCCTATGAGCCGGACCACCGGGACTTCGCGCCCCAGCTCTATGCGCGCTTCACGGTCCGGAATGCGCCGAAGCCGGTTGCTTTGGCTCATCAGCTCACCACCGGTCGGGTCCGAAGGGCGCCCTTCACGCCTCGACTGGCGCCGGGCCAGTCGACGGCGTGGCTCAACATCACGAGATTCTTCACCGGAGGAGGCAACGATCGTCTCGACTTGACCACGGCGCCCGTGGTGAACGAGGCGGATTATGTCGTCGATTTTGCGACGGCTCCATCCGACGCGGACATCTTCAAGGCCGTGAACCGCACGGGACCGGGCGCGGATGTGCAAATCGTGGTTCCGGCGGACGGATCGCCGCCGATGGCCGACTTCGAGCTTGCTCGCCAGCGCGCCGAGCTCGCGGCGCGCCTGCCCCCCGTCACGTTTGGACGGCGCCCGACGAAGTTTCCCGTGCTCACCGGCCTGGATATCGCCCCGAACGTGCGAACCGACGAGATGAGGGTAATGGACTACGTGGGGATCAACGGCCGGACGGGTCTCCTCGACGCCGTGGACCTCGCCCACGGGCTCGTCCAGTCGAGACTCTACAATGTCGTTTACTACGTGGGGCCGCACGGCCATCTCGACCCCGACGTCGCAGCGGAGAAGAAGGACCTCGAGCAAGGGGGCCGCATCGCCGCGGCCTCGCCGAACGCCAACCGCGTGCAGCACCTCAAGCTCATCGACGAGGCTTCCGCCTGGAAGCTCGAGAAACTCGCCGCAGATGACGTCGCGCAGCAGGCCTTCCGAACGTGGCTGCGGAAACAATCACTTCGATCCGTTTTCGCCCGAGGACCGCGCGCGGCTGGGTCCCGGGGGTGTCGACGCGGCCACCCGCCTCGTCGCGGACCGGTCGACGGACCTACCGGGACTCTATTACTACGGCCAGCGCTTCAGAGCGTCGACCATCGTCGACTTCTTCCGCCGGCTCACGACGCTCGCGCACGAGGCCTATCCTCCGGGATCCGAACGACGCAGAACTTCAGTGATGGGGCGGTGCTGGGTCCGGACCTCTACTTCCAGGGAAACGACTACTTCGACTATTTCAAGAACGATGCTCTCGACGTGGCCCTGAGCGAGGACTGGACGGACGGCGGAGCCACGCGCGAGCTCGCCGGGTGGAACGTTGCGTTGCTCCGGGCGGCGACCCTCGCCAAGGGTCAGCCAATCCACATGTATGTCATCGCGTACTCCGGCAGGCGCCCGGTGGAGCTCGAGATCAAGGGCATCGAGGAGATCTCCGAGGGCGCGAAGCTCCTGTATCATCTACGACTACATGCCCAAGTACCTCGAGCAGACCCCGGGCTGGGCGGAGACCCCGATCATGTTTCCGACCATCGCCGAGCTCACCCATGAAATCGGGGCGGCGGAGGACGTCCTCGTCAGCGCGATGCCCCGGCACGCCGAGACGGCCATTTACTATTCCATCCCCGCCGACATCTGGACGACCGGGTTCGACTCCGCGCGCGGATTCGAGCGGATGTACACTTACCTGGCTCTCCGGCACTCCCAGATCCCCGTCGACATCGTCAGCGACGAGCAGGCGCGCGGGGGCGCGCTCGGAGGGTACAAGGTCGTCTACCTTCCCTCCGAACAAGTCGACCGGCGGGACATTGCCGTGCTCGCGGCGTGGGTCAACGCGGGCGGGTACGCTAGTGCTCGGACCAGGGGCAGGGGCGCGCGACGAATGGAATCGCCCGAACCCCGCACTCGATCAGGCACTTCGGTTGCCCCGTCACGACGTCGAGGTCCTGGAAACCCTGAAGAGGGCGAGCGCCCTTTTTTGCACGACGGTCAAACCGCAGGGCACCGTCCAGCTCCTCACCTCGAGCGCGGGCGGAGCGGAACACCCGACGGGCGACGCGACGATCGTATCGGCGCGGCAGACGTTCACGCCTTCGCCCGACGCCACGGTGCTCGCGCGGTTCCAGGACTCAAAGGAGCCCGCGGCTGTCGCGATCCCGCGCGGGAAGGGAAGGGTCGTCCTGGAAGGCTTCTTTCCGGCGCTCGACTACGGCTGCGAGGCGTACCGGTCGTGGAAGGACCACGACAGCACGGAAATGGTCGCACCGATCGACATCCTTGCGAGAGCGGAGTCCGTGCTGGACCCGGCTCATCCGAAGCCGGAATCGGTGCGCATGAGCCGGGCGGACGAGATGGGAGTCCTGCCGTTTCGCTACCCCGCGGCGCTTCGCGACTTCATCGTGGCGCCGGCCCTGAGTGCTCACGTGTCTCGACCGGCGGCCGCGTCGCAGCCCGAAGTCGTGGACGCGTTCCTCGAGGGCAAGGACGGGTGGGCGGTGCCCCTCGCGAACGTCTCCGGCAGTCCCATCGAGAAGCTCGACGTCGTGCTGTCCCCGGGCCGCCCCACGGCGGGCGTGTTCTCTTCCCGCCGCGGCAAGCTCGTGGCGCGAGCGCTTCCGGGAAAGGCGCTGCAGGTGTCGTTGCCGCTGGAATCGACGGACATCCTGTACGGCACCTGGAAGTGAATGCGTCCGGGCTCACGGCTGCGACGCCGCGTGCCATGCCTGAAGCATGAGCACGCTCCAGAGCGCGTGCTCGTTGTCGCGCGCCGCGAGAGAGGTGCTCGCTCCAGGCGCGCTCGATGGGAGCAGGTTCGAGGTAGCCGGTGCGTCGCAAAGAGTCGGTGCTCAACGAGATCGCCCGCCCACTCTCGCAGAGGTCCCCGCAGCCAGTCGCCCAGCGGAACACCGAAGCCCATCTTGGGCCGTTCGAACAACGCAGGGGGCACGTGCTTCGCCAGGACCTGGCGCAAGATCCACTTGCCCTGGCGGCCGCGGACTTTGAGCGACGCCCGGAAGAGTCCACGCGAATTCGACCACGCGATGGTCGAGCAGCGGGACCCGAGCCTCCAGGGACACCGCCATGCTCGCGCGATCGACCTTCGTGAGGATGTCGTCCGGCAGGTACGTGACGAGATCGCGGAGCATCATCGTAGCTGCGCCGTCGAGCGCCCAGCTCCGGCAAGGGCTCCCACGTTTCACTGCCCGCCGCGGACGAGGCGCTCGGGCGCTTCCCAGAGGGACGTCAGGCGCCGGTAGAGCTCGTCCGCCGATGGCGCGTCGAGAATCCGCGCGAGCTTGTGCACTTTCGTCCCGGGCGTCCGAAGGGCGGGCAGAAAGGCGTGCCCGAGCTCGAACAGTCGATCCCAGGCCTGCGGAGACGCCCGGACCAGAAGGTGCGCCAGAGCGGCACGCGCCGGTCGAGGCACCCTCTGCAAGCCGTTCCAGATCGCGGGTCCCCACACGTGACGGTTGTAGCCGCCGAAGAGCTCGTCCCCGCCGTCGCCCGAGAGCGACACCGTGACGTCGCGCCTCGCGAGGCGCGACACGAGAAACGTCGGGATCTGCGACGTGTCGGCGAAGGGCTCGTCGTACATGTGGGGGAGCTGCGGGATCACCGACTGCGCTTCTCCCGCCGTCACCGTGAGACTCGTGTGACGGGTCCCCAGATGACGGGCGACGGCAGCGGCGGACTCGGATTCGTCGAACGCTGCCCCTTCGTTGGCGATCGAGAAGGTGCGCACCGGAGACTGGCTCGCGCGCTGCATCAGCGACACGACCGTCGATGAATCGATGCCTCCCGAAAGGAACGCGCCGATCGGGACGTCGGAGACGAGGCGGAGCTTCACTGCCGCGGCGAGCAGCCGCTCGAGCTCGTCCACGGCGTCTCGCTCCGTACCCGAGAAAGGTCGAGCCAGGCCCTGCTGCGCGACGCGGAGGGGCGACCAGTAACACAGGGTCTTCCCGGCATCCCAGCGTGGCCGGGAGAATTCGAGGATCGAGCCCGGCGGAAGCTTGCGCGCTGACGCGTAGATCGAGCTTGGTGCAGGGACATATCCAAATCGAAGATAAGACGTCGTGGCCTGGCGATCGATTTCACGCGAGAAGCCCTCGTGCGCGGTCAATGCCTTGAGCTCGGAGCCGAAGACGAGCGTCCGGCCGGCGACGCCGTAGTAGAGCGGCTTGATACCGAGCCGATCGCGGACGAGACTCAGCCGCCGACGCTCGCTTGTCCCAGAGCGCGAAGGCGAACATGCCGACGAACCGTTCGACCGCTCGCTCGAGCCCCACTCGTCGATCGCCGCGAGCATCACCTCCGTGTCCGAATGGCCGCGGAGCTCGAGCGTCGCCGCCCGCGATGCTTCTATTTGCCGCCGGATGTCGCGGTAGTTGTAGACCTCGCCGTTGAACGTCATCACGTAGCGCCCGCTCTTCGATTCCATCGGCTGGCGACCCTCCGGCGACAGATCGAGGATCGAGAGCCGGCGGTGGCCCAACGCGATCCCGCAATCGGCGTCCGCCCACGTGCCGGAGTCGTCGGGGCCCCGATGGACCAGGGCGTCCGTCATCGAGCGGACGACCTCGAGCAGCCGCTCCGCCGACCCACTCTCGGGGCTCCAAAGTCCTGCGATGCCGCACATGCTGGGGATCTCGCGCGTCCCGTCGACGTGTACCCGATCCCGACCGACCGTCGTCGACCGTACGAGCGCTCGGTTCGACGGTCGAGGGCGTGGGGCGCTTCTGGCTTCGAGATCGGCTTCGGGCTAGCCTCCGCGGAACGGTGCGGTCATCTTCGCGTGCCTCGGCAGAGGAATCATCGGGCGGGGCAACGCAGGTGGCGGGCGGACGGCTCCGGAAGCGTCGTCGCCGGCGCCTGGGGCCCGTTCGTTCGGATCCCACGATCAATCGGGTCGCGCGTGAGCTGCTGGCGTTCTCGGTGATCGGCTCCGTGCTGGCCATCGGCTCCGTTCACGTGCCGGTGCTGATGATCGTCGCGTGTGTCGCCGTACCCGCCGGGGTGCTGACGCTGTGGGCCGATTCCAGAGAGCAGTCGGGGATCCCGGCGCCCGCACTCGTTTTCGCTGCCCTCGCGGTCTACACGGTGCTCCAGGCGATTCCGATGCCCCTGCCGTGGCTCGCGCATCTGGACCCCGTGACCGCCGCGGTGTGGAGGCGATCGAGCACCCTCGTGCGAGAGGCGGCACCTCGCGTGGGGACCTTGTCCCTCGATCCCGGAGCCTCGTGGGTCGAGGCACTCAAGTGGTGCACCTATTCGGCCATCTTCACTGCCGCCGCGAGCGCCGGGAGGCGCCGTGGCGTTCGCTGGGGAGCTGTGCTCCTCCTCGTCAGTGCGACCCTCGTGGCACTGATGACCATCGCCCACGGTGCCGCGGGCGCGACGACCGTGTACGGCATCTACGAGCCGCGGGCAGGTGGAGAGCGCTGGCACATCGGACCGCTCCTGAACCCGAACAACCTCGCCGGGTATCTGAACCTGGCGACCCTCGGCGGGCTCGGCCTGCTGGCCGCCGAGAGCCCGCCGGCCCCCCGCTGGGTGATCTCCTTCGCCGTGGCCACCACGCTGGCCGCTTCCATCCTGTCGAGCTCACGCGGCGGCGTGGGCACGCTGTTGGTGGGGCTCGTCTTGCTCTCCATCTTGCTACGCCGCCTGCGGCGTAGCGCGAGCGACGGGCGAGCGCTCCGCCGGATCGTGCCGTCGGTCCTGGGCGCCGTCGTGGCGGGTATCGTCCTGGCGCTCGTCGCGGCCGACCAGCAGACGCTAGATGCCCTGCTTCAAAAGGACATCGAAAAGATCAAGCTGCTTGCCTGGATGGTCCCGATGCTGCGCGATCATCCGTGGTTCGGGGTGGGCCGAGGCGCCTTTCAGTCCGTGTTCGCCCATTATTTCGTCGGGCAAGACGACGTGATCTTCACGCATCCGGAGAATTTTCTCGCGCAATGGACGACCGAATGGGGCCTTCCGGTCGGCGTCATCGGCCTCGGCACCGTCGCCTGGCTGTTTCGACCAAGCCGGATGGGCTCTCCCGACGATCCAGTCGGAAGGGCGCTGTTCGTGGGCCTCATCGTGCTCATCGCCCAGAACCTGGTGGATCTATCGCTGGAGGTGCCGGGCGTGGCCATCGCCGCTGCCACTGCCGCGGGTTTCCTCTGGGGAGAGAGGGCGCCGGTGCGTCGAGAGCCGCGACCGCCGCCCTTGGCCGTGGATGGCTCGCGCCGTCTGTTTCGGAGCATTCGGTCTCGCACTCACCGTGATGGTGGGAATGCGCGGAGCCCGAACGCTGGTTTCGGATCGCGACGACGCGCTCATCGACGAACCCGCGAAGCCCAGGGACCCGGTCATCTACGCGAGCTACCGCGAGCAGCTACGCGAAGACATCGAGCGACATCCGGCGGACCCGTACTTCCCTCGCACGATGGCGGTCACTTCCTGGCGAGGTCACCGGGAAAGTCCGCTGCCGTGGATCGAGCTGGCGCTCGAGCGGGCCCCCATGAGCGGGCGGACCAACTATCTTCTCGCGGTCTACCTTGCCAGGCGAGGGCTTCGTAATCAATCGCTCATGGAGCTACGGATGGCCACCGACTACTCCCCCGGGCTCTCGTCTCACGTGGCCTACGTCGCGCTCGCCCAGACGCACGATCCGGCGCTCCTGCGGAGTGTCGTCCCGGATGGGATCAATGGGGCGCCGTTGCTCTACGCCCTCGCCAAGGAGCCGCTGCCGGACGCGTTCCTTCGGCTGCAGGACGGTTACCTGAAGGACGCCGCGGAGCGCGATCCGAAGTTCGTGGCCGCTCGAACGCTGGCCGTGCAGCGCCTGCTCGCAGCGCTCGAAGCGCCGGACGGCACCGGCAGGTGCGTCGACGCGGATCAAACCCGGTGCGCGCGAGAGATCCTGGCGCACTGCGCGGCGCTCGACGAACTGCAAGAGCCGCGCGTTCAGGAACCCACCGTCTTCAGGGCGCGCCTGTTCATGGCCATCGGCCGTCCGGCGGTCGCCGCCCGGATGCTGGCCACCGCGTGCGAGCAGTTCGACGAGCGACAGCAGTGTCTGCGCACGTGGCTGCAAGCAGCGGCGAATGCCCGAGATCCAGCCATGGCTGGCCGCGCGGCGAAGGCGCTCGAGCTCGACGGCTGTTCCGGACAGCATCGCTGCGCGGGCACCTACACGCTGATCGGCAAGACCCTGGGTCAGGCGGGGGACCCGATGGGGGAGCTCGCCTACTACGAGCGAGCCGCGCGCGAGGAGCCGACCCCCATACGGTGGAACCGAGCCGCCGACGCGGCGACCGGGATCGGGGACCAGCGTCTCGCGAAAGGGGACACCCCCGGCGCGATCAAATACTACGAGCGCGCTGCCGGTGAAGCCCCGTCCCTCGATCGCTGGCGCAAGGTCTCGGCGCTCGAGGAAAACCCGGCGTCCCGGGAGCCTCCGGCGCCTTCTCCTCCAGTTCCGAGACACGCGCCGCAAGGTCGGATAGGAACGAGATAATCCATGCTCGATTCGGTGAAAACTCGGCTGCTCGAACTCCAGGATTCCCGCTACCGGTACATCCTCGCCGCTGGCCTTTCGGCATACAAGACGGTGAAGACGCGCGAGCTGACCATCATCCGGAAAGACGGGGACGGTGACTGGCGTCACCGCGCAGGCCGGCTGGTGATCGCTTCCCCGAAGCTGCACATGAAGGACGTGCACGCGATCGTTGATGAGGTTGCCGATCTCTGGATGCACGGGTACACGCCGCGTCCCGGCGACGTCGTTTTCGACGTCGGCGCCGGGATCGGGGAAGACAGTCTCGCGTTCTCCCGCCTCGTCGGGTCCGAGGGCCGCGTCGTCGCGATCGAAGCACACCCGAGGACGTACCGGTGCCTCGCGAAGACCGTCCGCGCCAGCCACCTTTCGAACGTGTTGCCTCTCGACTGCGCGCTCTTCAGTTCCGACGGCCACATCACGATCAGCGACGGCCCTGCACACGTCGAAAACACCGTGCTCGATCCGACGGAAACCGGCGTCCGGATCACTTCGCGCTCCATCGATTCTCTGGTCAGGGAGCTCCGATTGACGCGGATCGACCTGTTGAAGATGAACATCGAAGGCGCGGAAGTGGCTGCGCTCGAGGGCATGCGCGACTCGGTGTCGCTCGTCCGACACGTCGCCATTTCCTGTCATGACTTCGTCGCGGACCGCGGTGGTCCGGCGGCCATGCGAACGAAAGCCAGGGTCATCGAGCTCCTGAAGGAGCGTGGGTTCACCCTCGCCCAATCACGGGCGGAATCACCGTACCCATGGGTGCGCGACTACGTTTATGCCCGCGGTGCCGCCGAGGGTGAGCCCCCTGGCTTCGAACAGGCGTACCTCAGCGCTTCGGCATAGCGGCGGACGCCCTGTTCGAGCGCAAAATGGCTCAGCCCGACCTCCCGGCAGCGTGCCCGGAAGCCGTCGCGTTCCGGCAGCACCGACTCGACGAACCAGCGAGCGGCGCGCTCGAGTTCCTCCGCACGCGGTTCGTCAATCAGCAGGCCCGAGCCCGGCTCGAGCTGCGTCGCGAGGTCTCCGATGGGGGTCGCGAGCGCCGGGACTCCGCAGAGCAGGTATTCGGCGATCTTGACGGGTGAGATGCCCTGTTGCGAAAATGTCGGAGCACGGAGCGCAAGGCCCAGGTCCGCCGCCGGGATCTGGGATGCGATCCCCGAAGGGCTCACGGAGCGCAGAACGACGCGACCTAGTTCGATCCCCGAGCGCTCGAGCACGGCGCGCGCCGCGTCGAGGGCAGGGGTCAGGAGCACGAGCCGCGCGTCCGCGCGGCGGCGCAACACTCGACGGAAAAAGTCGAGCATCTCGTCCGGATAGTACTGGGGTCCGATCGAGCCCACGAAGAGCAGACAGGGCGCGTCCGGGGCAACGCCCCACGCGGCTCGTACCGCCGCGCGCGTGCCGGCCGTTCCCGTGCTGAAGTGCCCCGGATTCTCTCGAGTTGGGGATGGCGAAGAACTTTTCGGGAGACGTGCCCGCGCCACCTCGAGAGAGCAGGATCGGGTTGGACGCTTTCGTGCGAGTCAGCACGGCGTCCGCCGAGCGAACCGCTTGCGCTTCGATCTCGCGCCAGACGCGATACGTCGCGCCGGTCGGTCGCCACCCCGCGAAGTCGACGCGCTCGTCAGCGGCGATCCCGTCCGCGTCGAAGGCGAAGCGTAATCCGGAGTGAGGGAGCGCCCCGAGCGTCATGGCGGCGGGGAGGATGCTCCGTGGAAGTATCAGGCTCACCCCATGTCGTCGGATCTGCCGTCTGACCGCGACGACACCGGCCGCGATCATCGCCACCGTGGAGGGGATGGCCGGGCCCCGCAGGACGGGAAAGGCCGAGTACGTGATGCCCGCGTCGGAGGCTGCGGCCGCCTGAACCCGACGCTCCTCCCTGGACGCCCAGGTGAACTGCAGAACGTGAAAGCGAAAGCCGTGTCCGGCGAGCCCTCGAAAGATCGGAAGAAAGAGCGTCTCGAGATAGGGGAGGTTCGGGCCGTCCCAGGTGACGAAGAGGACCTCGGTCATGGTCGGCGTAGGGCCGGCGGATGATACGCATGATTTCCGCCTCGCGGGAATCGTGGCAAGGCACGAATCAGGAGGCGGAGAGCTTGCCGACCTCCGGCCTAACTAAGGAGCCCATTACTGTAACTGCCCGCCGTGCCGCCGCGCGCGGACTGGCCGCGCATCCGTCGCAAGCTCGGAATTCCCGCCAACGCTTTCGTCGTGGGGAGCGTGAGCCGGATCCATGACGGGACCTCATTCGTAGCGTCGAGAGGTTGCGGCCGCTTCACTCCGAAATCCATCTTTTCATCGTCGGTGACGGGGGCGATAGCGATACGTCGCGGACGTGGCTCGCCATGTACGAGGAAGTTCTCCGCGGCGCCGAAGGCTGAAGCGCAAAAGGCGCTCATCACCGTCGCCATACGCTCGCGAGATCACGAGCAGATTATGCGGCCCGGTTTTCGACGAAGAGCGCAGATGCGGTGTACTTCACCTTTCGAGACGAAAGGAAGCGACGCTCGATGAGGCGAAAGAACACATAACCAAAGCCAAAGGATGCAAACAGGCGCGTCGCCAGAACGCCGATCGTTCCAAGACCGACACGAATTGCAACCTGTTTGGCTCCCACGAGGACGAACTCATGGGTCAGGTAGACGCTGTAGCTGAAGAACCCGACGAACCCAAGTGCCCTCAGGCTGCCCGTTCGGGGCAACTTGCCGGTTCTCTCGAGCGCACACATCCAGTTTACGATCACGAAGAAGAACACACCGAACGCCAGATCGGAAAACAGCCATGCCGCGGGAATCAAAGACGCTCCCGATGGCGGAACAAGTAGGATCAGGAGGGGTGAAAGGGCGAGCGCCGTCCACGGCGACGAAGCCCACCGCGGCAGTCGCACGTGACCTAGATGCGCCTCCACGGCGACGGCGCCGAGCGCCCATTCGGCCCAACGACAAGGCCCCGCTCGGAACCAGGCTCCGTGGTGGTCAACCGATCCGAACCCAACACTGCGCGACAGGAGGGTAAGAGTCAGGATCGCCGCGAACGTGAGGCCCCACCCGAATCGCCGGCGCAAGAGCACGAGTGGGAGGTACAGGGCATAGAGTTGTTCTTCGAGCGCGAGGGTCCAGAGTGGCCCGTTACCGATATGCCAGCTCGCGCTCGTAAGATTCTGGGCGAGGAGAGCGAGCGTGGCAATATCGAATGCGAGTTGGCCGTTGCTCGAAAATCCAAACCTGTCAGCCAACGACTGCGGCCCGGTGTGGTGCGCTAACACCGAGTGATAGAAAAAGAGCCCGGCCAAAGATAGAACCACGGCGCAAGCGTAGGGTGGGTAGAGGCGCCGCAGACGCCGCTTCCAGAACGCTCCCATGTCGAGCCTGGCAGGTCCCGCGCGTCTGGCCCAGGGGTAGTGGATACAGAAGCCAGAGATAACGAGAAAGAGGTGGACTCCGTACCGGCCGTAGTCCATCAGCGCTGTTTGGGTGTGGGTCAGGACGGCGTGGGCGCCCAACTCGTCCGGGCCGGTGGCTGCGAGAGCCTTTGAAAACGGCAGATGAGCAATCACGACGGCAAGGACCGCCGTGCCTCGCAGAACGTCTATCGCCAGGAGCCGGCTGCCCGAAACCCTGGTTAGTTCTCCACCGGCAACACCGGAAAGCGAAGTGTGCCCGGGCTCAACGGGCGCAGTCTCGTCTAGCGCCACAGCGCCACGCGCGGAACAGAGGGGGCCATGGCGGTCAGAATACCTCGAAAACACTTATGATCGCGACCTCGTTGACGGGGCCGATTGACGGCGCGAAACGTGTTTTCGAGCGGCGGGAGAGGCGCCGGGGGAAGCCTGGGGATTCGAGAGGGGTGAGGGCAGGCGCACAAATTCGCGGCGCCGGCGGATTTGGGCGTCGCACCGGAGGAACGGGAGCGGCCCGAGAAGGTTCTCGCCGCCAGGCCAGCCTGCGGGGCCTCGTGGCGAGTGTGCAGCCGCGCAGGCGAAGCACCTTGATCTGGCCATTGGCGCCGAAGCGCCCTCGCGCTTCGTGAACGACGAGGAAGGAATCGCCAAGCTCGTTGATGAGCTCAGACGCAGAAACGTGAGCCGCATGGAGGCCACGGGAGGTTATCAACGGACCGTGATGCCGGCCCTGCTCGGAGCAGGATTGCCCGCAGTCGCGGTCACGCTCGACCGGTCACCGATCAAGAACGCTCCGGAAACGTGCGCTTTACGGCATGGCTTACCCCATGATACGCTCCCAAATTGTTCGGCGGCAAGGCGATGCGAGCGCAGGGGCTGAACGATAACCGGTGCGGGTGCATCCAAAGCCGACGATAGGAGAAGAATAAATGGCGAAGCGGGCGTTGACGATGGGCATCGGGGTGATCGTGGTGACGGGGGTCGTCATAGCCGCCGTGAGCTGCGGCCCTGCCGAGAATGAGCTCGGGTTAGAATCCGCCGACGGCGGGGTCGGGACTATCAGCGAAGGTGCGCTAAAGTGCAATGGTGGCACGAACGGCGATACCAACTATTGCAGCGACACCTGCACGTGCTCCCAGGGTGAGGGTGACTGCGACGACGACGCTAACTGCACTGGGGGCACGGTCTGCTGCCCCGCGAAGGGCCTTCAGTTCGGCCTCCCGACCAAGGTCGATGTGTGCGCGCCCGCCCACTGTCGCGACAAGAAGCTGGACGGGGACGAAACGCAGCCGGACTGCGGGGGATCCTGCGGCACGTTCTGTGGTGCCAGTTCGTGCGCTTCGCTTCCGGCCAACGGCGTCGCCGGGCACTGTACGAGCGACTGCCCGTGCGCGGCGGACCAGGGAGGTTGCACCACTAGCGGCGAATGTCAAAGCGGTCTGGTCTGTCAGAATTCGCCGCCGGACGGCCCCTACTTCGGGATGGAGACCACCATTCGGGTGTGTGTCCCGACCACGTGCTCCGACAAGACGCAGGACGGCGACGAGACAGGCGTAGATTGCGGCGGGTCGTGTGTCCCCTGTCTCGGGGGCTCGGTCCTCAACGCAACCTACGGCGGTTCGAGCGCTTCAGCAAAGAGCGACGTCGTGCTGGGCACCGCATACGATTCGGGCGGCAACCTTTACGTCGCTGGTCGGACGTCGAATGCGACAATCGATTTCGGCACGGGCACGTTGACCTCAGCGGGTGGTCAGGACGTGTTTCTGGCAAAGTTCGATCCGACCGGAGTAAATCTGTGGAGCAAGCTGATCGGGGGCCCCTCGAACGACGGTGACAGCGGCGTGGGGGTGGCGACGGACGCGAGCGGCAATGTGATCCTCGTTGGCGATATGTATGAAACGGTCGACTTTGGCGGCACTTGCGGGACCCTGACGATTCCCGGGGGCGGAACGACGGAGGCGGACGTGTTCGTCGCCAAGTTCGACGCCACCGGAGCCTGTCAGTGGGCGAACCATTACGGTAGCGGGAGCGGCACGGGGTCCGCGAGAACGCAAAGCGTTGCAGCGGACTCGTCAGGGAACATCTATGTGGCCGGCTCGTACCAGACGTCGGTCAACTTGGGTGGCTCGACGTTCACGGCGGCGAGCGCTTCGAACGGTGTTTCCAGGGGCATTTATGACATGTTCGTCGCCTCGTACACCTCGACCGGTACCTACCGGTGGAGCAGCTCGTTCGGGAGCGCTGATGACGACCAGTGCCTTTCGGTCGCTCTCGACTCAAGCGGGTACCTCTACCTTGCTGGTCTTTTCTCGGATTCAGTAACTTTCGGCTCAACGAATCTGACGTCAGCGGGCAACACCGACGCGGTGGGGATGCGGGTCTCTCCCTCAACCGGCAAGCCGGCTTGGGCAGTGAACTGGGGCGGCACAGGGGCTGACCGTGCCAACGCCGTCGAATGGATTCGCACAACGAACCAGGCTGTGTTCGGCGGTCGCTTTGCTTCCACAGTGAACTTCGGGGCGGGTAACGTCAAGAGCGCCGGCTCGTACGATGGATTCGTGGTGGCTCTGAACGCGACGAGCCACGCATATAATTGGAGCACGACGTTGGGTGGAAAAGGAGCCGACCAAGTCACCCTGATCGCTGCCCGGGCGACGAATAGTACTATCCTGGTCGGGGGTGAGTTCGCCCAGACCGTCAACTTCGGCGGCGGAACTCGCAGTACGGCCTCTGGGAGCAGCACGACGGCCACGGACGGGTTCAACGTGTTCTACGACTCGTCGTCCTCCGCCGGAACCTACCTCACGGACGAGACTTACGGCGGCACGGGTAATGAAACTCCGCACACGGCGGCCGTCGATGCGGGGTCTCTTGCTATCGTGGTGGTCGGCGGCGAGTTCTCGAGTGACTCGATCGTTCTCGGAGGACAGACCTTCTCCAACACGGCGCCCGGCGCGTATGACGCGTTCGTTTCGCAGCTAATGCTATGATTACAATGCCTTCTTGGTCGGAGTCGTTACACGTTGGCGCCGACTAGACTAGGCTGCTCGTCGGGGAGTGCTGCCCGGAGCGGGCACAACTGCAAGGTGCCATCCCCGAGCGCCGCGGACGATGGGCCATGAGCCGCTGGGCTGCGAGATGCTTACTGGAATCCAGGACGACTACCCGAAGGAGTGCGCACACTGCGGGTCGTCGCTGACCGGGGTCGACGACGCGGATCCGCAGGTAGCTGTCGACCTTCCACGCCGATGGATGCGGCTCCCGAGCATAGCCGCATGTGAATGACGTCGTCACATCTAGGCGCCCTGGCCGTACGTGGCGCGACCACGCTTGCGATTAGAACGGCCTTTTTTGCGATTCTGAGCATCGCACGTGTCGCGCTCGTGGCGAGGCTACTCGGCCCAGCTGAGCTTGGTCTATACGGAGTGCTTGCCGTCGTTGCCGAGGCGGCGCGAGCATTTACGATGCTCGGAGCCGGCGCCGTGCTCATCCAGCGGGAGAAGATCGGCGAGCCGGAGCTCGCCACCTATTGGGCATTCGAGGCGCTCCAGGCCCTGGCCGCGGCTCTCATCGTGATCGCGGTGACACCGTTCGCGGTCGACGTGAGCATGCAGGGCCGGGCACTTCGACTCGGCCTTCTGGTGGCAATTTCCGTGCTGTTACCCGGGATCACCAACCCCGGTCGAATCCTCGCGGAACGCGAAGCGCGGTTCGAGCGGATCTCCTTCCTGGAATCGGTAGGAGCGACCACCGAGCTCCTCGTCGTGCTCGGCATCGCCATCTGGCTTCGCAGCGCAGCCGCGCTCGCCATTGGGGCTCTGGCGCGTGCGGCAATGGAGGTCGCTGGCTCCTACGCGCTATTTCCCCTGGCCCCCCGTCCGGCTCTGCATAGGGAGCCTGCTCGCGAATACTTGCGGGCGAGCGCGCATTTCATAGCTATCTCCGCGGGCGGCTACATCATGATCTACGGTGACAATCTGACCGTCGCGAACCAGCTTGGCACTGTCGCTCTTGGGTTCTACGTCGCGGCCCATCGACTCACCGAGCTTGCGTTCGCAACGCTCACGAGCGTGGCGAATCGGGTCGTGTTCCCCGTGCTGAGTCGGCTTCGAGGTGGAGACCCGAGATTTCTGGCCTCCGTGGCGATGTTGATCGAGCTTCAGCTGCTTTACCTCGGAGGAGTGGCCGCGGGGCTCGTGGGCTTTGCCGCATTTTGGGTTCGGTCTTTCTACGGCGCGCCGTTCGCACCGGCAACGGTCGTACTGGAGGCGCTGTTCTTCGTAATGACAGGCCGAGCGATCTCTAGGATGACGACGCCCATCATCCTGGCCACGGGCCGTTACGACTTCACGTCGAAAGTGAAGGGCATCGAAGCGGCGCTCTTCATGTTGGGTGTGGTGATTGGCGTGAAGACTGCAGGCATCGTGGGTGTCGCGCTCGGTGCCGGCGTCGGGTACGTTGTGGCGGCGGGTCTACGACTCGAATTTCTGCGGCGACATATCGGAATTCGTGGATTGTCGCTCGCGCGGATGCTCGGGACTACGACGGCGATTTCATGCGTCTCGCTGGCGATCGCGCGCGGCTTGGGACCCTTGACTGTTCCTCTGGGCCGGTGGGGTGGCGCGCTTCAAATCGCGACCTATTCGGTCGTCTTCTGTTTGGTCGCCCTGGTGACTCGTGGCCCATTGCTCCGCACCGCGCTAGGTGTGCTCCGCTCCGGGCTGGGTCCAGCGAAGGAGGCGACGGGTTGAACGCCCATTTCGGGCTCGAGCTCCCTGAGCACACGAACCGCGTCGCCGTCGTGTCCCGATCCGATCCAGCTCGCGCCGCAGAAATCGTGCTTCGTCCATGGTGACGACGACCGCAGCACGGCGCGGATGTCATGTCAGGACGGGGTGCGGCGAGACGCTACCCTCGAGGCATCGCATCCCGGCGTCGCTGATCGGTCACATCGCAACCTCCTTGTTGCGATCCAGCGTGAATCCCGCCCCGCCCGAATTCATCCCGCCGTCGCTGATGGGTCACTCAGCGGATCACCGGCGGGGTGGCGGGAATGGATCTCACGCTGGCCGGTGGTCACAGTTGGTGGTGGTGCCGGCTCACCTTATCTGCGGTTTGAGGTAACCTGCAACCCCATGTCCTCACCACTCGATGCGGCGAGCAGGGTGTCGTGGATGATACTCGAAGTCCATGAGCGCGCCGCGGACTGCACCAGGTGATCGGCGTTCTGCATCTGCGTGGCAGGGTAGGTGAGGGGCTGGTCGGGAACGATTCGGATGTGTGCCTTCCCGCGCACCTCGCGTTCCAACAGCTTCCGGATGCCCAGGTAGTACGCCTGGAAACGGTCGTCTCGAGCTAGGTCCTCTGCGACGGGGGCGAAAACCAGAGTTAAGTCGATATCATTGCGCTCGGCGACGTTCAGGATGCCCCTGAGCGCAGCCAGATTCTCGGGAGAAATCTCGGGAGTATTGGAACGGACGAACGAGAGGTGCTCTCTTAGATCCTCGCGAACCTGCTGGACGTCAGCATGTTCGATGGGCAAGTAGCCTGACGGCGATAGGCGATGCGCCTCGGGTATACCCGACTTGGCTGCCGCGAGGGCTGTCCGCATGCTGCGGTCTCCGCCGCCGCGGATGACTAGGTCAGCACCGCGGCGAGCGAGAACCTTCAAGAGATCGAGAATGCTCTCGTTCTCGGCGACGAGTGGCAGATAACGATCCGTCACCCATTGGTTCGTCAGCTCGGCATTCCACTGAAGCATCGAGAAGTCCTGGCGCGCTGTCGACAGCGACAACGGTGCTTGTGCCACGACGTATCCGGATGCCGTTCGGTGCCATACATCGTACACGTGGACCAGAAACAGCCGCTTTGGCGCCCCGACATTGCGGACGATGTGGTCCAGCATGGCGGCGGAGTTGACTACCAAGGCGTCCCCTATAGTGCATAAGTTCTCGACACGGCCTCCCAGAAGGCGCGTCGCGATCTGGGGATCGAATCCGTGCAATCCGCTGGAATCGCCCAGAACAAGAGTGTCGGGTGGACGCTTCAGTGCCAGGGCCATCTTCCATTTTGTGCGGATAACCGCGTATCCGAAGTTTGGCGTGTGAGCGTTCAGGTACCGGCGCGCGAGCGCGTTCCCCAGCACGAAAAGCAAGACGCAGCCGCCGATGAATTTCGACACGTCCGCCCAGCGGCTCTTTCGGATCGGTTCCCGGGGCAGCACAAGTTCTCTGCTCATTTTGCGAATTAGAACCTGAAGTAGATGAACTCAGTACGCCCGCGGACGGCAAACAACGCGAGGCAGCCTACGATCCCGAGGTACACGGCCACTCTCTGAAGGGGGGGAGTGCGCAGGAGGATGAGTAGGTCGGAAGCCCTTTCCTGGATGAACTCCACCAGGAGCAACGGCCCGAGCAGGCCGGCAAGAATAGCCGCGTTGCGCATCGAGTGAACGGATCTCGACAGAGAGAGGTGTCCGAATATGTGCAAGGCCTGCTCCAGTGAGTTCGAGCGGAAGAAGATCCAGCCGGCGGTGGTGAACGTAAACATCAGCGCGATGGCGCCGATCCGGCGAGTTCCAGTGGTTTCAGGTAGGCGCGAGAGTGGCGTCACGCGGTACACGATGAGGAGCGCGCCGTGGAAGGCACCCCAGAAGACGAAGTTCCAGGAGGCGCCGTGCCACAGGCCGCCGAGCACCATCGTGAGGATCAGGTTCCGCATGGTGGCTCGGTTGCCGCCGCGGTTTCCCCCCAGGGGAATGTAAAGGTAGTCACGCAGCCATGACGACAGCGTAATGTGCCACCGCTGCCAGAACTCGCTGGGCCCGGCCGAGAAATACGGAAGTCTGAAATTGAGGGGCAGCTTGAACCCCATCAATCGGGCGATCCCCCGCGCGATGTCGGAGTAACCAGAGAAATCGCAATAGATCTGGAACGAGTAGGCGAGGACACCGAGCGCGAGGTCAAGCCCCGCGCGTGACGCATGAGGAACGAATGCGAAGTCCGCGATCTGGCCGAGATTATCGGCGATGACCATCTTTTTGAGGAGCCCCCAGCAAACGAGATGAACGCCTATCTCTATGTCGCCGGGGGTGATAGTCCGTCGGCGCGAAAGCTGAGGAAACATCTCGGACGATCGCTCGATCGGGCCAGCGATGAGCTGCGGAAAGAATGAGACATAGAGCAAGAATACAAGGGGATCGCGAGTGGGGGTCTGTCGCCCTCGGTACACGTCGACGGCGTACGAGATCTCCTTGAAGCTGTAAAACGACATGCCCACCGGCAGGGCGACATGGAAGATCGGAATGCTTCGCGCGGCGCCAACGAGCGTCAGCAAGTCGTCGAGTGACCGGGCGAAGAACCCGAGGTATTTGAATATCCCGAGCGCGGCGAGGCTCGCGGAAACCGCGACAATGACCAGCGCGTGGCGCTTGCGGGACCCGGACGGGGCGCGGTAGATCGCTTGCGCCAGTAAATACTGGGTGACGGTGGTTGCCGCGAGCAAGAAACAGAACCGGTAGTCCCAGTACCCGTAGAAGAAGTAGCTCGCGACGAGCAACACTGCATTCTGCGCGCGCGGGTGTGCGAGGAGCGACAAATAAAGCCCGTAGACAACGGTGAAGAACACCCAGAATGCAGACGAGTTGAAGAGCATCCCAGGCGACCGTAGCCCGATCGCCGAAGAGTCGGGCAGGGAAAAGGACATCCCCGATCGTTTAGCGAACGAAGCCGAATCGCCGCACGAAGATGGCTCGCAGCGACGCGAAGCTCAGGGTCTGTCCGACGAGAAACGCCTCCACGACCGTGAGCAGGACCCGATGCGGCGTCGCGATTCGCTGGCGGGGATTGTAGCCCGTGCCCTCGCGGAACTCGTCGATCGTCTCTGGCGTGAACGTACGATGTAGCTCGCGTTGAACAGCATCGGCTGCCGCGCTCACATCTGGACTCGATCCCACGCGTCGTGTAGCTCTCGTCTTCATCGGGCACCTTTCGTTGGTCGTGTCGCAACGAAACCAACGCCGGGAGCGCCCGAGTCATAGGACATTCGGGCGGGGTGAGCGCCGGAGAAGCGAGCGCGCCAAGACGCGGAACCGTCATCTTGTCGCTGGCGAGTGGCGGATCCGCGGTTGACGCCGTTTGCAGCGACCCATTTTCCGGTTGACGCCAGCCCCGCCCTGCGCGACTAGCACGGCCGCTATGACTGTTCCGGAGCGCCCCTTCGCGAGCACGCCAGCGCCCCACGGGAGCCGCGCTCGAGTTCGAGTGCTACATGTCCTCCCATGGGTGATGATGGGCGGTGTCGAGAGGCGACGGGTGACACTCGCCCGGTTGCTCGGCGGTGACTTCGAGCAGCGGATCGCGTGCCTGTCGGCGTCCGGTGAGATCTACCAGCAGCTCCTGGACGATCATGTTCAAGTCCATCAGCTTGGAACCGGCGGCGAGGGCATCGCCAATCCCCTGTTGCATCTGCGGCTGCACCGCCTCATCCGGCACTTTCGCCCCCAAATTCTGCACGGCGCCATCTTCGAGGGTATGACCTGGGGCGCGCTCGGCGGCCTCCTTCAACGGACGCCTGTTGTCTTGCTCGAGGAGACGTCGCATCCGAACGGCACTTCACCCGAGTCCATGCGCCGCTCACCGCGGGGCGATGCGGCGGTCCGGTTCTTTGCAAAACGGGTTTCCGGGGGGATTGTCGCCGTGGCTCCCCGGATCGGCGAGTACCTCATCCGGGAGGTTGGCGTCCCGAGCTCCCGCGGCACGTCATCCTGAATGGGATCCATCGTTTCGATGTCGCAAGTCCGGAGGCCGTCCGCGCGGAACGACAGCGTCTCGGATTTCCGGAGGGTACCTTCGTCTTGGGGGCGGTGGGGCGCATCCATGAGGAACACAAGCGATTCGGAGACCTGCTCGAAGCCGTGAAACGGCTCCGAGAGGCGCATCCAGTGCGCGCCATCATCGTGGGTGACGGTCCGGATCTTCCGGCGCTGAAAGACCGTGCGCGCTTTCTTGGCGTCGACACACACGTAGTGTTCGCGGGCCGGCGCGAGGACAGGGAGCTATTCTTCGGCCTGATGGATGCGTTCGTCCTGAGCTCTGCCACGGAAGCGGCACCCCTCGCCCTGATGGAAGCGATGATGGCCGGCTTACCCGCCGTCGCCACTACCGTGGGCGGAGTCGAGGACATCGCGATCGATCGTGAGACCGCGCTCCTCGTCCCGCCGAACGACGTCGAGCGTTTGGCGGCCGCTATTGCCTCCTCGCGCCATCCGGTCTTGCGGCAGAGCATCGCAGCACGGGCGCGGGAGCACGCTGTCCAACACCTGTCGGCCGAGCGATACGCTGCGGACGTGCGGGCCCTCTACCTCTCCGAACTCGACCGAGCTGCTCGCGCGGACGGGGGTGAGGAAGGTAGCTCGACGACACAACGAGACCATCGCGGAATGGCGAAGCCAGATTTTCTCGTAATCGGAGCCCAGAAGTGCGGCACGACCGAGCTTTGCGCGTCGATCGCAGCTCATCCGCAAGTCTGCTTTTCGCGGCCCAAGGAGCTCTACTTCTTCTGTCGCGACGATATGGATGTTTTGCCGTATCCATTTTTCGAGCGAGAGTCGGAATGAGAGCGTTCGATTGGAACCGGAGATCCGTCGAACTTATCTCCGCTTACGAGCGACGATTCTCCAAGACGGAGCGTCAACTTTGTGGAGAGGGCTCTCCATTCTATTTGCCGTCGTTGCGCGCGGCCACGAGGATCAACCAAACCTACCCCGAGGTGCGACTCATCGTGATTCTCCGAAACCCGACCGATCGGCATATTCGGCCTACTGGCACCACGTCAAGATGCGCCGCAGCACGCAGAGTTTCGAAAACCACTTGCGCTATGAAAATGGCGGCACCTTGAGGTTTGGTCGCTATCGGGAGCAGCTGGAAGGGTACCTGAGGTTGTTTCGGAGGGAGCAACTGCACGTTGTCCTGTTCGAAGATTACGTGCGCGATAGAGACCGGGTGCTGGCCGGCCTGTTTGGCTTCCTCGGGATTACGTCGCGCTCCGCGGGATCCGAATCCCGGGGCCGAAATGCGGCTCAAATACCATGGTCCCCGGGAACCCAGCGGATCCTGAACGCACTGGAGCGCACCTACCCGAGTCATGGCGAAACCATCGAGTACAACCTGTCGGAGCCACGTGCATTATGGGAGGTGGCGACGAGCGGCGCGTTGCGCGCTCTCGGATCCATGAACCTGAGGGCCTCGAAGTACGTGCCCATGGGTGCCGAGATTCGTGCGAGACTGGATGCCTACTACCAGCGGGAGAACGAGGGACTGGACGAGCTCATTGGCATCGATGCGAGCCGAACTTGGGGTTGGCTGACTAGCTATTAGCACTGGCGGAGAGCGCGGGGAGAGCGCGGGGCGGCACTTCTGGTGCGCGCTCAGCCTTTCGCTTGTCGCCGAGTGCGCACCAGTAGAGCTGGCCTTCACCGAAGTGGGCGGACGTACTTTAGCAAAACGCCGGGGATGCTTCAGGCCGGATCTCTGCCCGGGTGGCTGCGGCCCAAGCAGGTCGCGATACACGCCCATCGTTCGTTCGACGACCGAGTCGACGCCGAATCGCGACAGGGCGAAATCGCGACCGCGGAGCCCCCGCTCGGCGGCGTCTCGCGGATCGCTCAAGGCGGCTTCGAGCGCTGCTTCGAGGCTCCTCGAGTCCCGGGGTGGGACGAGCCATCCTGTATGCCCTTCGATGACCGTGTCCCGACAACCGGGTACGTTCGTCGTGACGCAGGGGCGTCCGACTGCGGCCGCTTCCGCTAAAGCGAGGGGCAGGCCTTCCCGGTAGGACGGGAGAACGACCGCGTGCGCTCGCGCATACGCGTCGGGCATCTCGTCGTGGCTGTAATCACCCCACCACTCGACGGCGCCGCTAGCGACCCATCGGTCCACCTGTGCTCTGTGATGGCCGCCGGGTTTCCCGGATTGAGGCGACCGAGTAGAACGAAACGCGCCCTCGGCCAGCGTTCCTTCAAGCGCGTCGCGGCCTCCACGAACTCGCCGACGCCTTTGTCCCAGAGCAGGCGCGCCGGTAAGAGAGCGACGAAGTCTCCCGCGGGTGTGGGTTGCAGCGTGAACTTGTCGAAATCCACCCCCGACCCGTTGATCAGGACGGTACGCTTGGGAGCCACGAGGTTCCGCGCGACGAACGTCGATCGATCGTCGTCATTCTGAAAGATGACCCTCGTCTGCTTTCCGTCGAGCGCCAGTCGATACGCGGCCCAGAGCGCCCGTCCGAGGAGACGGTGTGTCGGGTCGTCCTCGGCGCGCGGAATGAATGCGTAGCCGAGCCCGCTGACGGCGTTCACGATCCCCCTGACGCCGAGGGCTCGTGCCGCGAGCGAGCCGTAGATCACTGGCTTGATCGTCACGTGATGCACGACATCCGGTCGCTCCCGCAGATACACGCGCACTAGCTCGGCTACCGTTTCCAGTTCCTGAATCGGTCTCGTTCCGCCGCGGTGAATCGGCAGTGGATGGAACCGGAAGCCGGCATCCTCGATCCGCGACCGGGCATCCGTCTCCCCCGCGCAGACCGCGACGTCGAAGCCGGCGTCGCGACACGCGAGGGCAAGCGGGAGGCGATGAGAGACGAAGAACCAGTCCGCATTGACCACGAAGAGGAGCTTGTCGCGCCTCGGGCCATTGCCTGACCGACCCGGGGCCGGCTCGGTCATCGGAACTTCGCCACGGCCGCCGCGTGGGCAAGAGGGGGGCGACGGACGTCACGCCGGACGGCGAGAGCCGGTCGCGTCCGATCGCCGCGAGCGGCGGCGGCTCCGAACTCGCGCGAGTCGAGGATCAAGACGAGCCCCCAGAAAAAGGGGACGAGCGGAACCCGATAGCGTGAAAGAGCTCCGAGGTTCGTCGTGGTGAGGCCGACGGCGATTCCGAAACCCAGCGTGAACAGCGTGAAGAACACCAGCATCGGCGATTCCGAGATGAGCCTCCAGGCTCCCCCGAAACCGCGGCGCGCGAGCGCCCGGATCGTCAGGAACAGGATCGCCGCCGTCTCGAGCGCATTGACGGCGACGAGGAAACTGTCCGCTTCGAAGAGAAACGGCCGGAACAGCGACGTCACGAGCGCGAGTGGCGCGAATGCAAGCTGACCCACGAGAGTGGTCTGTGTCGGATCGCCCATGGCGTACGTCGATCCGCCCCTTACGACCTGGCCCACTTCTTGTTGCGTGGCCGCCTGCTCGGCAAGATTGTCGAGCCCGTACTGCGGGAACAGCTGGCCGAGCACGACCACGCCCCCCGCCGCAAGGAGGCCGCCGAAGATCAAATGGCCCAGGCGCAAGGCGCGCCCCTTCGCCCGGCCGATGTCGAAGTAAAACCAGACGGTGCCGGCAAGCACGAGTGGGAAGAGGATGTACGCCTTGATGAGCCCGATGATGAAGGCGCCGCCGAGGAGCTCCAAGAGCGGCATCACGCCACCCTCGCGACGAGCCCGCACGAGACCGAGCAAGACGTAGCCGAGCCCCGACATGGCAATCCCCTCTTTGAGCAGCGCCGAGGTCCAGAACACCATCGACGGCACGAGCGTCGCCGCGAACAGCAGCCGGCGGTGGAGGACCGCAGGAAACGTGAGTGAAAAAGCCCGGTAGAGAGCGACGCCACCAAAATACGCGCCGAGGGCCACGAGCAGGCACAGGGTGTACGTGGATCCGGCGGTGAGGTAGCTCAGGAACCCCGCGAGGGCGATCATCGACCCCGTGGAAGAGCCGACGCCCGGGACCTGAAAGGGGAGGGCTCCGGTGCCGTGAAGAAGGATCCGGAGGACTTCCGGCGCAAAATGTGAGAAGTCGACGCGGAGTAAGGCGGCCAGCGTCTCGCCGAGGTTGGTGTAGTTGAAGAGATCCCCTCCTCCATAAACGCTTCGGGTGAGCCACACCTGTAGAAATGCGGAGGAAACATGCGCGACGAAGCTCAGGATCAGGAGCGTCCGCTCCCAGGGGGCGAATTTTGACGCCTGGATCAGCGCCGCGAAGGCGCCGACAAGCACCAGAAGGAAGGGAACGATGCTGCTCATTTGGCGCTTGGGGGTACCCCACGTCCGATCCATTCAGCGGACGCGGGATTATCGAGGCTATCGCGGACCCGTGCGGACACAAATTCGATCGTGATCCACGAGTCACCGAAACGCCACGCGGGCCCGAGCCGGCAGCTCGTAGGGGGTGGACTTCCGCGCCGCCTGGGTGAATGCTCGGCCCCGTCGGGGCATCCGTTGTGAGCACGGCATGGGTTCTGGTTCATGATGGGAGCACTTTTTGCTGGATTGGTGGCCATCTTCGTGGCCGCCCTGCTGACGCCGGTCGTGCGGCGTTTCGCGCTGGCTATAGGAGCGGTGGACATCCCCGGAGGCCGCAGGGTTCACGTGTCGGCGACCCCGCGTCTCGGTGGCGTTGCCATCGTCGTCGCGTACTCGGTTGCGATTCTCTTTAGTCTGAGCGTGGGACTGATCGGCAAGCTGATCTGGAGCTGGCCCGCTCTCTGGACGTTCCTTGGCGCCGGACTCCTCGTCGCCGGCACCGGTGCGATGGACGACGTGCGCGCGCTCGGCGCCAAGCGGAAGCTCTTCGTTCAGTGCGTGGCGGCTTCGTGCGCCTGGCTCGGAGGTGTCCGCATCGCTTCGGCCATTTTCGTTCCGGGACTCGGGCACGTGGTCATCGGGGGACCGGCCAGCTACCTCGCGACGGTGGTCTGGATCGTGGCCTTCATCAACGCCATCAACTTGATCGACGGCCTCGACGGTCTGGCGGGCGGCGTCGTCTTCTTTGCCGCCGTGACGAACCTCGTCGTTGCCGTGGTCACGGGAAATGGGCTGGCCGCAGTACTGAATGCGGCGCTCGGCGGGGCGGTGCTGGGCTTTTTATTTTACAACTTCAACCCGGCAACGATCTTCATGGGGGACACCGGCAGCATGTTCCTGGGCTACGCGCTCGGCGCGGCCGCTCTCATGACGGGGCGTCAGAAGGAAAGCACGGTCGTTTCGTTGCTGGTCCCGGTCATCGCGCTCGGATTTCCGTTCACGGATACGTTGCTGGCGACCATCCGGCGGGTGATCGCGAGGCGATCGATCTTCGCGGCGGACCGCCAGCATCTGCATCACCGGTTGCTGGATCTCGGTCTGACGCACCGCCGCGCCGTACTGCTGCTCTACGGCTGCAGTCTGTTTCTTTGTGCCGCCGCACTTGCCGTCGCGCTCGGACGGAACTGGCAGGTGGGAGCGGCCATTACCGCTGCCGTGCTGTCGATGGTCGGCGTGACGCGTTTCGCCCGCCTGTTCGAGGTGATGCTCCTCAGGCGCCAGCAGCGGGCAACCTTGCTCAATGCGTCCGCAAGTGCGCTCCGCAGAGCGGTGCCGTCGATCGTGGTCACGACGGAGGCTGCCGGATCGCCGACCGCGGTCTGGGCGGCCCTCGAACGGCTACTCGTAGCCGGGCAGTTCGCCTACGCGGAGTACTGTCCGGCGGGAGAAGCCCCGGTTTGGAAATGGGACCGGCCCAATGATCGCCGGTGCGAAGGAAAGCTGCTCGAGAGCTCTTTCCCGATTCGAGTCTTCCCCGGTGTCGAGGAGGGTACACTTCGATTTGGCTGTATCTCGGACGAGCCGGATCTCGCCCCGCAGGTGGAGATTCTCCTCCAGATTATCGCGGATGTCGTGGAGGGTGCCCTGGTTCGCATTCACGTAGAGTCGCCGACGAGCATGGTTCGCGCGGTTGCTACGGCGCAGAATTCCTGACCCCGTCCATGTTCAACGATACGTACAACGACCGTCTCTTTCGTGGAGGCGTGCGGCGGTTCTTGCACATGGGGCGCTTCGTTTGGCTGGCGCAGAGAGTCGCTCGGCTGGATCCGGAAGCCGAAACCGTCGTCGAACTCGGCTGCTACGACGGAAGGATTCTCGATCATCTTCGACGAAAGCCGCGTCGCTACGTAGGCTACGACGCGAACTGGGAGGGCGGCCTGGACCTCGCGAGGGCGAAGTGGTCGGGTCACCCGGAGCGGGAATTTCGATTTGCCGAGTCCCCGGCGGACATCGATCTCCGCGAGCGTTTCGACATCGGCGTCTGCATGGAAACTCTGGAGCACATCCCCGACCCGATGGTGGACGGATATATCGACGCGCTCGCGACCCTCGTCCGGAGTCGCCTGTACGTGACCATTCCGAACGAAAAGCACCTCCCGTTTCTCGCGAAGTATGTCTATCACGCGTTCGCCGGAGGAGGTCATCCGTACACGCCGGCGGAGGTCGTGAACGCGGCTCTCGGGAGATTGACTCGCGTCGCCCGCGACAACCACAAGGGCTTCGACTACGAAGCCATGGTCCGGAGGCTCGAGCGCCGGTTCGTGATCGAGAGCGTCGAGGGAGACAGGCGCCTGAGCCTGCCCGCTTCGGTAAGCATGGGCGTGTCGATCATCGCTCGCCCGCGGCCGTCATGACCGTCCCGAAGGCGCGATCGTGCGAGCCAGCGAACCCTTGCGAGCGGGATTTTGGCCCGGTTTGTGTTGAGCGGAGCCGCGATTTCGTGCGAAAAGGCTTCGCGAGGCTGATCGGAGCTCGGACCGCGAAGATGGTCGTAACGCAAGCGGCATTCGGAACGTGACGGACATCCCGACCCCCTCCAACGGTCCCACTCGGGCCGAGCTCGGCAGTACGCGTTCTGCTTTCGATGAAGTCTGGTTCGCTCTCCGGAAGAACTGGGCGCTCGCCGTCGGGACGGCAACGGCGGTCATCCTGGGCGTGGCGTTCTTCACCATTGGCCAGACGCGCATCTACGAGGTGAGCGCGGTCGTGTTGTTCGATCCGTCGGATCCGCACCCGCTCGGCAATCAGTTCACGATCGTCGATACCGGCGGTCAGTACTGGAATAACAAGGAGTACTACAAGACGCAGATGTGGTTGCTGCAGTCCCCGCCGATTCTCGAGGCGGTCGTTCAGCAGCTCAACCTCAACAAGGACGTAACGTTCCTCGAGGGCTTACCCCGGAGTGCCCGACGTCTGCCGAAGGAGGTCTCGGTCAGCGCGGCCGCCGGGATCTTGTCCGCGTCGCTTTCCGTGGACGCGGTGAAGGAGAGCCGCCTCGCGGAAGTGAAGTTCCGCGACGCGGATCCGGAACGCGCGCAGCGGATCCTCACGGCGCTCATCGATACCTACGTGCAGAATAATCTCGACGAGCTGACGGCAGCATCGGTGACCGCGGCCGATTGGTTGCGGAACCAGCTGGACACCCTCGGCAAGGACCTCGACAACAGCGAGCTGGCACTCCACCAGTACAAGAAAGAAAAAAATATCCTGTATCTGTCGATGGACGACCAGTCGAACATGCTGCGTAACGAGATGCAGCAACTGAGCACCGCCCTGACGACGGCTCGCGCGAAGGCGGAGCAGATAGCGTCCCGGCGGGACCAGATCATGAAGGTCTCCGCGAACGATGGACTGAATCTCCCCGTCAGCGAGGTTCTGAACAGTCCCACGGTGCAAGCGCTCGAGGGAGAGTACGTGAGCGCGAAGGGCAACCTGGATGCACTGATCGCTTCGGGCAAGGGAGCCAATCACCCCGACGTGCGAGCGGCGACCGCTCACCTGGAAAACGTCCGAGCGGCGCTTCAGGTGGAAATCAACAATCTCAAAGGTGCGCTTGCCGGCGATCTCGCAGCGGCGGGTCGCGAGGAAGACGGACTCAAGAGGCTCTTCGAGGAAGCCCAGCAGAATGCGCTCGACCTGAACTTGCTCGAGATCGAATACGACAAGCTGCGTAGAACCAAGGAGAACAACGAAAAGCTGTTTTCCTTCGTCATGGAGCGCAGCAAGGAGAGCGATCTCGACGAAGATGCTCCGGATCAACAACATCCGGATCGTGGAGCGACCCTCTCGGCCGCAGCAGCCGGTCGTGCCGAACGTTCTCTTGAACGGCCTCGTCGGTCTGGCGGCGGCGCTCGTGCTCGGGCTAGGGGTCGCGGTGGGTCGAGAACAGCTCGACCGCAGCATGAAGACTCCCGACGACCTCGAGCGGGAGCTCGGGCTGTCGTTCATCGGGCTGCTGCCTGCGGTGGATGTGGACGACGGCGCAATAGAGCTCATCCTGCACGAGAAACCGACGAGCGGCATCGCGGAAGCCGCGCGGGCCATCCGTACGAACGTGATGTTCATGTCACCGGACCGGCCTTATCGGACCGTGCTCGTGACGAGCGCCGGCCCCTCCGAGGGCAAGACCATGGTCGCTTGCTGTTTCGCGATCGCCATGGCGCAGGCGGGGCGCCGCGTCGTCCTCCTCGATTGCGACCTGAGGCGCCCGCGTCTTCACCGCATCTTCGGGAAGAGCCAGGAGGTCGGCATCACGACGGCCATCCTCGAGGCGAATCCCATCGTTTCCCGGATCGCGCAGGAGACCCAGGTCCCGAGGCTCTCCGTGGTCACGACGGGACCTCTGCCTCCGAATCCGTCGGAGATCTTCCACAGCGAGGCGTTTGCCAAGCTGCTCGAGGGGCTCAAGGCTCAGTTCGATTGCGTCGTGATCGACAGCCCCCCCGTGACTCCGGTGACCGACGCGACGATTCTCTCGGCCAGCGTCGATGGGACGTTGCTCGTCGTCCGTGCCTTTCAGACGTCCAAGGACCTCGCCCGCAGGGCCGCACGTTCCCTCGGAGACGTCGGGGCCCACATCATCGGCGGCATCCTCAACTCGGTCGACCTCAACCGGCACGAATACGGCTACCGATATTACTATTATCAGAGGGAAGGGTACGCGGCGGCGTCCCAAGTTCCCCCTCCGCCTCGGAACGGACAGGGCGGAGACTCCGAGGACGTTTCGGCTTCGTGAGCTTCACGCGGCCGGGGTCGTGTCGCGGCCGAAACGGTACATATGCACCATTCCCTCGCAGCCGCCTTCGGATCGAAACGCGTTCCGTGACCGGGAACACGGGCTTCAAGGGCTCCTGGCTCGGCATCTGGCTGAGCCGTCTCGGCGCGCGGGTCACGGGGTACTCGCTCCCGCCTCCGTCCACGCCGAGTCTCTACGAAGCCGCCGATGTGCGGCGACTGGTTGAAGCAGACTATCGAGCCGACATCCGGGACGCGCCCGCGGTCGACCGCGCCGTGCGCGAGGCCCAGCCGGACATAGTCTTCCATCTGGCAGCTCAGCCGCTCGTCCTCGGGGATACGAGGCTCCGGCGGAGACGTTCGCTACGAACGTCATGGGCACGGTCAACCTGCTCGAGGCGATACGCAGGGCAGGACGGCCGTGCATCATCGTCGTCGTCACCACGGACAAGTGCTACGTAAACCGCGAAGTAGTCTGGGGCTACCGCGAGGAAGATCCGCTCGGTGGCGCCGATCCGTATAGCGCCAGCAAAGCCGCGACGGAGATCGCCGCCGCTGCGTACGCGAGGTCGTTCTTTGAAGGAGGGAGCGTGGGCCAGGCGGGCATCCGGATGGCGACCGCGCGGGCCGGCAACGTCATCGGCGGCGGCGACTGGGCGGCGAATCGGCTAGTCCCGGACATCGTGAAGGCGATCGCCTCCGGAAAGCGTGTTCAGATCAGAAATCCCACCGCGATTCGACCCTGGCAACACGTCTTGGAGCCGCTGGCAGGGTACCTCGCGCTGGCGTCGGCCATGTCGGGCGAATGGGAGCACGGCCCGGGGAGCTCCTGGAATTTCGGCCCGCGTTCGGGGGACGAATTGCCCGTGCGGACACTGGTGAACCGGCTCTGCGCCGTCTGGGGGCGTGGGAGTTATGACGAGGTGCCCGACGCGCGAGCGCCGCATGAAGCCGGGATCCTCCGGTTGAGCATCGACAAGGCGCTCAGCGGTCTTCCCTGGGCGCCGAAGTGGACCGCCGACGAGGCAATCGCACGCACCGCAGGCTGGTACCGGGGCTGTTACGAGGTCCCGGGATTTTCGGCGTACGACGCCTGCATGCAGGACATCGACGCGTACTTCGAACCCGTGGACGGGCGCTTGGCCGAGTCCGAATAGCCGCGGGGCCAGCTCGGGCGAGCGAGGGGCGGCTCTGAGGACGCGCGTCTCATTGCGATGCGAGGAGCGACTCGAAGACGGCGTCCCACCTGGCGAGTGAACGCTCCTCGGAGTGTTCGGCCGTGACGTATCGTCTTCCGGCCATGCCGGCCTCCCTGCGGGCGGTCTCGTCCTCGCCGAATCGCTCGAGCAACGACTCCCACTCGGACGGCGTCCTCGCGTACATCCGGATCCCGGCGGCATCCATCGTTCTGACGTACGCTGGCGTGGCCGACGTGATGGTGGGCATCCCCATGCGCCAGAACAGGAGAAGTTTGTTCTCTGGCTTGGCAACGTAGACGGGATCACTCATGAGGATGGGGATGAAGGCCAGATCGCACGCGGTAGCGACGTGCGCGAGCATCATCGGGTTGTAGTCATACATGAACGTCGGGACGTGGCGGTCGAGGCCGCTCAGCAGCCGACGCGTGGGCAGCTCCGGCACGGGCGCATTGAAGGGCTTCTGCCATGTATCGGTGAAGAGATGCAAGGCGACGGGACGGCGTCTCGAGAGCCGAAGCAGCGCATCGCGAACCTCGACGAACACCACCAGGTTGCCGCCGATCCCCTCCCAGAACAGGTGCAGGGTCTCGCCGGCCGCCCGGTAATCGTCCTTCGTCCGGCGAACGTCGTCCACGTGAAAATCCAGGATCGGATGGACGTTCGGGCTCAGCTCGTCGAGCTTCTTCTTCTGTTCGGAGGTGCTGCAGACGACGGCGTCCGAGCGGGAGAAGATACGGCGGAGCGAGTCCTTGTAGTCCCACTCGAGGTGGCGGTGTTGCCGGAACGCGAACTTTGCCGCTCCACGGAGGCGCGACTTCCACAGGTGGTCGTCGATGTCGAGATTCGAGTCGGGCATGTCGCACACGAGGCGGGCGCCCCCGCGAGGCAATCGGCTCCACCGGGTCAAATCCGCGAGCGGGCTCAGCACCACGACGTCGTAGTCTTGGCCCTCGCGGTACACCTCCCAGTCGAGCTTCCGCGCACGCGCATAGTGGCAGAACCTTCGCCGGTCGCCGGGAGCCGACAGGTCAGGCCGGTTCGGGACGTAGGCGACCTTGCGTCTGGTGGCAGCCACTTCCTTCAGCCCCCCACTTCCTTCTGGAGAGACCGGACAACGTCCCTCAGACCGCTTTCCATGTCGTGTTGCGGACGGAACCCCACGTCGTCGCGGAGTCGTCGGATGTCCGCCGCGAGAAAGGGCGGGTCCCCTTGGGGGGCGGGCACGGCGCCAATCCGAAGCAGCGGGCTCGCGGAGGTGAGCTCCCCGAGCAACTCCACGACGCGACGGAGTCGTACGGGCTCTCCCGATGCGACATTGACGGCGCCGGATATCCGCGACTCGAGGAGCGCCACCATCGCGCCCGCAACGTCGTCGACGTGCATGAGGTCTCGCACCTGCTCTCCGTGCGACGTGGGGGCCTCCTTGCCGCCGAGCAGCGCGCGGACCACGGAGGCAACGAGCCGGCGTGGATCTTCGTCCGGTCCGTAGAGGTGGAAGATTCTCCCCCAGACGACCTCGAGACCCGTGGTGGCGCCGTACGCCATGACGAATCCGCCGGGTGGCGTCCTTGCTCACGCCGTAGGGTGTCGCCGGGTTCAGCGGCGTCGTGTTCTCGCTGCACCACCCGTACGCCCAGTCGTATTCTGCGCAGCTGCCGGCGAACGCCGCTCGGCAGGCCCCCGGCTTCTCTGAAGCGACGGACGAGCTCTAGCGTGGCCGCGCTCCACGCGAGGTTCTGCGGCGAAGTCCAGAACGCGCCTGTCTCCGCGTACCAGGCCAGGTGCAGCAAATGGGTGGCTCGAACGCTCTCCACGAGCGCGGCTTGGGCTGCGAAGTCCTGGAGATCGCAGCGGTGCCATGTCGCGCCTGCGACCGGCACCGTTCTCGTTGCTCCGACGGCATGAACCTCGAATCCGCGCTCCACCAGGAGGGGCACGGTGCGACGTCCGATGAAGCCGGACGCTCCGGTGACGAGAACGCGGTTCATGCGAGGGCGACGAACGGCGGAAAGCCCAGGTCCCGCTCCGATACGACGGTCGGGCGCTCCGGCCATTGTATGGAAAATCCCGGATCGTCGTACCGATACCCTGCGGCGGCCTCAGCCACGAACGCGTTCCCCATCAGATAAAGGATCTCGGTCTCGGCCTCGAGGGTGACGAATCCGTGTGCGAACCCCTCCGGCACGTACAGCGCACGGTGCGTCCCTCCGTCCAACTCCGCACCAAACCACCTCGTGTATGTGGCCGAACCGGGGCGCACATCGACGATCACGTCGAATATCTTGCCGCGGGTGACCCGGATAACCTTGGTTTCGCCGTGTGGATCACGCTGATAGTGCAGCCCGCGCAGCGTTCCACGGCGATCGTTGGACGATATGTTCGCCTGGACGACTGCGAGGATTCAGCCCCATCCGGGCAAACTCCTCCACGCAAAAAGCCCGGGCAAAACCGCCTCGGTCGTCCTTCCGCCATTCGAGGTCGATCAAGAAGGCTCCCCGTAGCGGTGTCGGCGTGAAGATCATTTCACAATCTCGAATTCCGGGACCGCAAAGATGAAGTTGCCCCCCCAGGCCCGAACGTAATCGAGCTGAGACAGGAGCTCGTCCCTCAGAATTCCAGGGGAGCACGAGCACGTAATCCGGTCGAGCCCGCTCAAGCGCGTCTGGAGCGAAGATGGGAATGTGCGTCCGGGAAGGAAGCGACCCTGCTTGTGCGGGCTCCGGTCCACGGTAAATTCGATGAAAATCTTCCCGGATCCCGCAATAGTTTAGCAGGGTGTTGCCCTTGGCGGGAGCGCCATACGCCGCAATTCGCTTCCCGGCTTCCCTGGCCTCGATGAGAAACCGCAGCAGATCTCGCTTCACCTTCTCGACGCGCTCGCGAAAGCTCTCGTAGACCTCGACCCCCGTGTATCCGACTGCGCGCTCGTGATCCAAGAGAGCGCGGACCCGACCCGAGGTTTCCTTACTCCGATCCTCCTTCGTGCCGCACGAACACCCGCAGCGAGCCGCCGTGTGTCGAGAGGTCTTCGACGTCGAATGCCGTGAGCCCGGCCGTCGCGAAGGCCCGCTCTGCGGCAGAAATGAAAAGTAACTGTAGTGCTCGTGGTAGATGGTATCGAATTGATTCCCTCCGACGAGCCGCTCGAGATGGGGAAACTCGAGACTGATCACTCCGCCGGGCGCCAGCAACGTCTTCATGCCCCCGAGGAAGCTCAGGAGAATCGGGCACGTGAGCGAGGACGTTGTTGCCGACGATGAGGTCCGCTCGCTTGCCGTCCGCCACTAGGGCGGACGCTGACTCCCGGCCGAAGAACTCGACGCGCGTCGGAATATGCCTCTGCTCGACGGCCACCTTCGCGACGTTCGCTGCTGGCTCGATGCCGAGGACCGGGATCCCCAGGGCGGCGAAGTATTGAAGCAGGTATCCGTCGTTGCTCGCAAGCTCCACGACGAGACTTGCGGAGTCGAGGCCGAAGCGTTCCGCTGCCATCTCAGCGAAGCGCTTCGCGTGCTCGAGCCAGGACACCGAGTACGAAGAGAAGTAGAGGTACTCGGAAGCGAAGATATGCTCCGGGCGCTCAGCCTCGGGCAACTGGACGAGCTTGCACTCATCGCAGACGTACGTTCGAAGGGGGAGGAACGCCTCCATCGCGCACAGCTGGTCATCTCGCAGGTAAGAGTTCGATAGAGGGGACATCCCGAGGTCGACGAAGATGCGGGAGAGAGGGCTGTTGCACAGTCGGCACTTCAGGCCGGTGTCGGTCATGGTCCACCTCCGTGTTCGTTTGCGTCCCGGCGTGCGGCGGTCCTCAGGCGGCCGATCACGCCCACGCCTTCCAGGGCGCCGCTCCGCTTGCCCAGAGAGCCTCGAGTTCGCGCATATCGCGAAGCGTGTCGACCGGATGCCAGAAGCCCGGGTGGTGGAACGCGGACAGCTGCCCCTCCCGCGCGAGCCGTTCCATCGGCTGCCGCTCCCACACGGTCGAGTCGCCTTCGATGTAGTCGAGCACCTCGGGACGGAGGACGAAGAAGCCGCCGTTAATCCATCCACCGTCGCCTAGCGGCTTCTCGAGAAATCATCGCACCTTCGTGTCTTCCAGGTCCAGGGCGCCGAAGCGAGCCGGGGGTCTCGTCGCCGTCACGGTCGCGAGCGTCCCCTGTTCTCGTGCGAATCGCACGAGAGCGCGGATGTCCACGTTACTGACGCCGTCGCCGTAGGTCATGCAGAATGGCTCCGACGCCTCCAGGTATTGCCCGATGCGCTTCAGTCGGCCACCTGTCATGGTGACCTCGCCCGTGTCTACAAGGGTGACGCGCCAGGACTCCGACTTCGTAGCGTGGACCTCGATGCTATTTCGCTTCAGGTCGAATCGTGACGTCGGACGTATGAAGGAAGTAGTTGGCAAAGAACTCCTTGATGACGTGCCCCTTGTACCCGAGGCAGACGATGAAGTCATCGAAGCCATGGGCCGCATAGCCGTTCATGATGTGCCACAGTAGGGGCTTTCCACCAATCTCGACCATTGGCTTCGGACGCACCGCCGTTTCCTCGGCGAGCCGCGTTCCGAGCCCGCCTGCCAGTATCACGACTTTCATGGCACTCCGCTCGAATGGCCCGGTACCAGAATTTCCCCCCGGCAAGCCAGTGTCCGAACGGCGCAGGCAGCTGCGGCGGAGCAGGACCTTTGCTGGTTCATTCCGCCCGTTTACTTCAAACCCCCGCCGCCGCGCCTAGCCGCAGCCCGCCGCCGACCTGACATGCCACCCCGCCAAGACCCATCGACGCCGCCCCGGCCTCGAGCGTCTGAACGACGCGGTGGCCCTCTTCGGCGTCGGTCATGACGGAATATGCCGTCGAGGATCGCGTCCACGAAGTGCTCGGCTTCGCACGCGAGCGGCTCCCTTCGCGAGGTCTCGATGGCCTCTTCGGAGCTCTCGAGCGACGGCGTTCGGAGCGAATCCCGCGGAGTAGGCCGAGCGTGCCATCTTCCACCAGTTCGCCACGCGGCTCAAGCCTTCGGCTCGTCCGATGGGAGGCGCGCCGCCGGTAAATGGGGACGGTGGGCTGCGGGAGCGACGCTTGAGCACGGAGCTGTGCTCGTTCGCTCGCGGCTCAGCGCCGGCACGTCGATGGGATGCCGGTTAAAGGGTCGCCGCGCCGATCGCATTCACGGGGAGCTGTACGCGCACTGGAAGCCGATGCCCGGGGAGAACTCCCGCTCCAAGTAGCCCGCGTCCCGCATCGACGTGCGCGCGTACGCAAAGTTCGCGGCGGACGCCACTCCGACGGTATAGACCCCCGGTTTACGTCCATCAAGCACCGATTCTGTGGTTCAAGAGAAGCCGGACCTGTAACCAAGGGTCCCGGTCTATTCCGTCACCCAGGCACCCGGTCGCTCACGGGATCATGCACACTCCCGCCGGGATCACGCGTCCTCCCGTCGGGATCACGCGTCCTCCCGTCGGGATCACGCGTCCTCCGCCCCGGATCACGCGTCCTCCCGCCAGGATCACGCGTCCTCCCAGCCGGGATCACCGACACTCCCGTCGGGATCACCGACACTCCCGCCGGGATCACCGACACTCCCGCCGGGATCACGCGTCCTCCCGCCGGGATCACGCGTCCTCCCGTCGGGATCACGCGTCCTCCCGTCGGGATCACGCGTCCTCCCGTCGGGATCACGCGTCCTCCCGTCGGGATCACGCGACAAACCCAGCGGGAGGACCGACGATCCCGTCGGGATCGTCGGTTACCCTGGTGAGGTCGCTGCCGATGCCGGGAGAACCGGCGCCCGTGCCGCCGCGCCGGTCGATGATCCCGCGCGGCAACGGCGCTGATCTCCGCGGGATCGTCGGTCATCGCGGCGAGATCGGCGTCGACCTCGCGCGGGATGGCGCTGGCCCCGGCGGTCGAAGGCACCCTGTCGACGAGGTCGCGAGCAAGCGCGGCGTGCGAGGCAGGTAACGCGCGCAGCGATCGGTCCACCCTGCATCGCGATCGATCGTGACCTCGTCGCAGTGCGCAGGCTGCTTCGCGACCGCGTGGCCGACGCGTGAGAAGTGTCGTCGAAATGCGTCGGTGTGGGACGCCACTCACACTTGTCCGGCGGGCCCGGGAGCGCCGACAGCGATTGATCCGGAAGATTTGAAGTGGCTCCGGGTTTGCAATGGGGTGTGCGGCGCTCATTTCGAGCGTCGAACCACAAATAGAACAGGAATATGTGTCATGGCCCAGAATCCAAGCAAAGTAGTTCTCATCAATATGGAGGAGAACCTGATCTCGGGACTCGCGAAGCTCGCGCCCGACGTGAGCTTGCCCGTGGCGGGCAAGCTCGTCACGAGCAAGGAGCTGCAAGCGCAGATTCAAGCTCACGTGGATACGATGAACTCGTCGAACGACGCGCGAGCGAAGTTCCTCGAGCTCGTCGGTCTCGACAAATCGCAGCGGGCCGGCATCAAGCCGATCCTCGATGCGGTCCGGAGCTACGCCGCTGGACTCTACGGAGAGAACAGCGCGGAGTTCGCCTCCTTCGGCCTCAAGCCGAGGAAGGTGGCGCAGCGGACGCCCCTGTCGAAGGTGGAGGCAGCAGAGAAGCTGCGCGCAACCCGCGTGGCCCGTCACACGATGGGCAAGGTGCAGCGTTCGGCGATACACGGTGTGGTACCGACGAACGGACCCGTTCCGACGTCGCCCACGCCGGGCGCACCCGTCGTCTCGCCGCCGGTGACTCAAGCACCGATCGTCGTGACGCCCGTGAGCCCCGCACCGATCGTGAGTCCCACGCCACCCGCGACGCCCTGACGGAGGCGCGAACGGCGCACCGACGGCCAGCGTCGTCATGAACGGAGCGGCGCATTGAGAAGCGCGCGGAATGCCGCGGGGAGTCTCGAAGCAATGGCTCCCCGCGGCGATGGGGATCGTGGAGGTGACGGTGACGTGTGACGACCTCGTCGAGATCAAATGTGGGCGGACCTGAAGGCCATTTTGCCAAGCAGCGTCGACCCGGCGATCGCGGTGCTTTCGTTCAGACCGCGTAAGTTGCGTGCCTGAAACGATCCTGATGAGCGCGGATCCATTCGACCGTCTGACGTAGGCCGTCCTCGAGAGTAACCTTCGACCGCCATCCGAGGACGGAATGGGCGACGGCTGGGTCGCATACTAGTCGGTCGACTTCACTTCCGGGCGGGCGAACCCTCGCCTCGTCGGACTCCACCGCGAGCTGTTTCCCGACGAGGCGTTCGACCTGCTGGAGCAAGTCGCCCATGCTCACTTCGCGACCAGTTCCGACCTGGATCGTCTTGCCGACCGCCGCGTCCGCAATCGCGGCGCGCACGAACGCGTCTGCGGTGTCGGTTACGAAGTTGAAGTCCCGAGTTGGCGACAGATTTCCTAGGCGAACTTTGGCGCCGCGGAGGGCCTGGCTGATGATGGTCGGGATGACCGCGCGGGCGGATTGTCGCGGACCATACGTGTTGAAGGGCCTCAACGTTGCGACGGGAAGATCGAATGACAGATAATAGCTTTCCGCGAGTTTGTCGGCCCCGATCTTGCTAGCCGAGTATGGGGATTGGCCCCTCAGCGGGTGCAGCTCCGTAATCGGCACGAACTGAGCCGTTCCGTAAACCTCGCTCGTCGAGGTATGAACGACCCGGCGAACGTTGCGACGACGCGCGGACTCCAAAACGTTGAGCGTACCTTCCACGTTGGTCCGAACGTAAGCCAGCGGCGTTCGGTACGAATAAGGGATGCCGATCAAAGCAGCGAGATGGAAGATGGTGTCGACGCCCTTGGTTGCCTCGTCGACGCTATCTGCATCTCGGACGTCGCCCTGAAAAATCTCGACGTCGTCCCTGACGGGCGAAGCGTCGAGGAAGCCCGCGGAACCGGAGGAATTGTAGTGAACGAACGCGCGGGTTCGGGCTCCGAGTTTCGTCAGCTGTTCCGTGAGATGGCTTCCGATGAAGCCCGCGGCGCCGGTAATCAGAACGACACGCTTGTCCCAGTCCATGCAAAACCCGTGAAAAGAGGATATCAGCCCGGTAACGATGCCGCCAACCAAAGTTACGTTGCGCGGGGAGATTCTTCGAGCGCTCTTCGTCGGGCGTCCGAAACGACGCGTCGAACCGTTGCATCGAACGGAATGAGCGCGCGTGGTTCGAGGAGTCGATCGATACGCTCGCGACTGGCTCGGAACTCGAGGACTTCGTTGGCGCGATGGATCGAAGGTTCGACGCGTACGTCGACGGACAGCCCGAATTCGCGAATCATCGCGTCGAGGGCGTCTCTCAAACGTACTCCACGCCCGGAGGAGACGTTGAAGACGCGGCCCACGGCGCCGGGATGGCAAGCGAGCTCGACGAGGTCGCGAACGACGTCGTCGACGTCGATGAAGTCGCGCACGCTTTCGAGTTGACCCACGGAGAGCACGGGGGTCGCGCGTGCTGCCTCGATCGACGCAAGTTGATTGGCGAAGTTTGCCAGCGCCAGGTGTCGGGGCATTCCCGGTCCGATTACGTTCGAGGGTCGAGCAACGACGACGCGCCGTCCGAGTCGTCCCGCGGCCAAAGCGATGTCGCTCTGAGCGCGTTTCGAGATTCCGTAAGGTGTGACGGGGTTTAGCGGCGTGTCTTCCGTCGCCGGGAGTGCTGTCGAATCCAGCGCGCCGTATTCCGCCGCGCTGCCGGCGACCACCACCGTCGGTTCGGGAATTCCGGCGAGTGGAACGGCGTCCAGAAGCGAGGCCGCGACCAGAACGTTGTTGCGGACTAGCGTCGAGCAACTCGCTCCCGCGGTTGCCCCGTGCAAGTGGAAGATTACCGTCGGGCGTACGCGGGCCAGGACGGCGACGATGGAAGGTACGTCGGTTAGATCGATGACGTCGACGTCCGCGGCGGACGCCTTCGTGCTGACGCGAGCCACCGTGTGGCCGTTAGCGCGAAGCGCGGCCACGAGACGACTCCCGCAGAACCCCGTCGATCCGGTGACGAGCGCGATCATCGCTCCGAGGGCAATGGAGGTAAGAACTCGCCGCGTCGCGCGTCGAAAATTTCCTGCGCCTGCTGGTAATCGTCAAGCCGCCCGATGTCGAGCCAAAAGCATTCACTCCGGAAGCCGCGAACGACGTGCCCGTCCTTGGCGAGACGCATCATGAGATCCGGCATGTCGAGGTACTCGTGCTCGGTGACGTACTGCTTCACGATGTCCCTGTGCAGGCAATTTACTCCCATGCTGACGTCGAAGCGATAAACTGGTTTTTCGCGGTATTCGATCAACCTGCTCGCTTCGTCGGTCTCGACGACGCCGAAGTCCACCTTAACTTCACGCCGGTAGAGACCAATGGTCGCCGCTGCCCCCGACGAGCGATGCGCAGCGAGCATCCCTCCGTAGTCGAGGGTCGTCAAAAGATCCCCGTTCGTCACCAGAAAATCTTCGCCCAAGCGATCGATGACCGAAGCTACGGCACCCGCGGTTCCGAGCGGGCGCTCCTCGAAGGAGTAAGAAATGTGCAAACCGATCCGCGCGCCGTCTCCGAAGAACGCCTGGAACAACTGCCCCATGTAGCCGACGGCGAGAACCGCCTCTTCGACGCCGGCCTTCTGCAACTGGCGGAGCAGGATTTCCAGAATCGGGTAGTCGCCAACCGGCATCAGCGGCTTCGGTATCACCGTCGTGTAGGGACGCAGCCGGGTTCCCTTTCCGCCGCAGAGCACGAGCGCTTTCGAAACGGGTCCGTTCATCTGCCCCCAGCGTAGACCCGTTCGTAAAGTCGCTCCAGGGCCGATACATAAGCTTTTGGTGAAAATCGAAGCGACGCCCTTTCGCGTGCGGCACGACCGAGCTCCGCGCGACCCCGGGGCGATAGGTCGCTCATCGTTTTGATGGCCCGTGCCCAAGCATCCACGTCGGTTGGGGGGACGAGCCAAGACGGGTCGAGTCCGTTCAAGACTTCCTCGTTGCCGGGGATGCGCGAAGCGATCACGGGTACACCCATCGCCATTGCCTCGACGAGCGACAGGCTGCACCCCTCCGAGTGGGAAGGAAGGGCGTAAGCGTCTGCCTCGCGGAGTTCCGAAAGAAGATTCGGGAACGAAACCAGCGACTCTAACCCGGTCCGCGAGGTGTGCCATCGCGACACGGCGTTCGATATCTGCGCGCAGGGGACCATCGCCCAAAAGGAGCAGCTCGACGTCCACTCCACCCAGGGCCAATCGCGCCACCGCGTCGACCAAGATGCCCTTGTTTTTGACATCCACGAGGCGCCCCACGCTGATCAGTCGGAACCGTTCACCCCGTAGTGCATAGCTTTCCTTGGGCCGTTCGAAAAACTCCGTGGACGCGCAGCTGTTCACGACGAAAACCGAATCGGCGGAGGCGAATTCTCGGTGAACCAGGTAATCGCGCAGGGCGGTCGAGACGGCCACATGTGCGTCGACGCGTCGGTGCAGCACGCTGAACACGAGCCGTCGAGACAGCGTTCGATCGGGCATCCCGCCTTCGTCGACGATGATGCGTCGAGCGCCCGCGATGCGGCCGATCAGAGCCGCGTGGAAGTCCGCCTCTGGCACGCTCGCGTGCAAAATGTCGGGCTTGTGGAGCCCTAGGTAGCGCGCGAGCTCCATCGATGCCTTGGGGTTGCGAATCGCCGGTGAAGTATGGAGGACGTCGACGGCGACGCCCGTTGCACGCACGGCTTCCGCCCCTCTCCCGTCACTCCAAAATGTGCAAACGCGCAGTTCGAAGCGCTTGCGATCGTGCAGCGCCGCCTGGACGACCAGGGACGTCTCTATACCGCCGAAGTCGAGGACGGGGACCAAGCGAAGAACGCGCCGGCGGTTCGTCGCGGTAGTGCGTTGACTCGACACTTACCTGCCGTCTGCCGTGAACGCTCGAGATCGTCAAGAGGGAATGCGTGTCTTCGGGTCGACGGGCATTGTCCCTTCTTCCGACGCGCATCCCTCACGCGCCCGCCACCACCGCCGCGTCCCCCTGCACTCCCGCTCCGATCTGACAGGCCGCCCCGCCAAGGGCCATCGACGCCGAGCCAGCCTCGAGCGTCTGCACGACGCGGTGCCCTTCGTGGGCGTCGGTCGTGAGGGGCCTTCCATCGAGGATCGCGCGCACGAAATGCTCGGCTTCGCAGGCGAGGGGTTCTCGTGCTGGCGTCGCGACGGACTCGGCCGCACTGGCGAGCGAGGGGGCACCGCGGAAGACGGTCAGCTTCGCTCCGGAGCCGGAATCTTCGAGCACGGCCGTGCCTCGTGTTCCGGTGAGCTCGGTGCGTCGGGAGCGTTCCCCATCGGAACAGGACGCGACGATGATGGCCGAGCGACCCTCGGAGTAGGCGAGACGGGCTTCGATCCGCTCCGAGGCTCGTGAACCGTACGAACGGGCGGAGACGGTCCGTGCATCTTCGCGCAGGAGCCATCGCGCGACGCTCACGTCGTGCGGGGACACGGACCACCAGAGCCCCTCGGCACACTCCGGCGGCGGACCGCGGCGTTCGGAGCGAATCGCCCGAAGCACACCGAGTTCGCCGTCTTCTACCAGTTCACCCAGAGCGAGAACCGCAGGGTGATGCCGGAGCACGTGACCGACCATGAGCCTTCGGCGGCGCTGTCGCGCGATGCCGACGAGCGTCGCGGAATCGGCAGAGGCGAGCGTCATGGGCTTTTCCACGAACACGTGCTTGTCGAGCTCGAGGCACGTGGCGGCGAGTTGAAAGTGGCTGGGGGACGGGGTTGCGATGACGACGGCGTCGACGACGGTCTCGTTGATTGCGCGGAACACGCTCGGGTAGCAGCGCGCGGTCGGGTGCGCCGCGTAGTCCGCGAGGCGCGCGGGGTCGGGATCGCAAATGGCCACGACGCGGCACCGCTCGGCGGCGCCGAAGACCCGGATGAGGTTCTTGCCCCAGCGCCCGGCTCCAACCACGGCCACGTTGAGCGGACCTTCGATCAGGGCGCGGGCGGTCACGGTTTCTCGAGCGCACTCTTCGTTGTCCACTTGGCTGAGTCAACAACGTGCTGTTGAAGTTGCGCGAATCGTCGTCGATACTCGCGGGTGCGCCGCTTTCGGGATCCGATCCCGATGGCAAGCTGGACGAGCCCCGTGACCGCGCGAGTGCCCTACGTGAATCTCGGTGCGGCGCATCGTCCGCTGCGAGCCGAGCTCCTGCGCGCCGTGGAGCGCGTGATCGATGCGTCGGCCTTCGTGCTCGGCGCTGAAGTCGAAGCGTTCGAGCACGCGGCGGCCACGTTCGTCGGCGCGAAGCACGCGGTCGGGGTCTCGAGCGGGACGGACGCGCTTCTGGTTGCGCTGACGGCACTCGGCGTCGGGCCCGGAGACGAGGTGCTGACGACGCCGTTCACGTTCTTCGCGACGGTGGAAGGGATCCTCCGGCTCGGGGCGACTCCGCGTTTCGTGGACGTCGAGCTCGAAACGCTGAATATGGACGCCGGTCGAGCCATCGACGCGCTTTCCGGACACCCGCGAGCGATCCTTCCCGTTCATCTCTACGGCTCTCCGGTGCGGCTCGGGCGGCTCGCCGAAACGGCGCGCGCCGCAGGGGTGCCGATCGTCGAAGATGCGGCTCAAAGCTTCGGCTCGTCCGATGGGGGGCGCGCCGCCGGCACGCGGGGGACGCTCGGCTGTTTCAGTTTCTTTCCCACGAAGGTACTCGGAGCGCTCGGCGATGGCGGGCTCATCGTGACGGATGACGCGAAGCCTGAGCGCGCGTTGCCGCAGTCTCCGCCAGCACGGCAGTGAACGCCGCGGCAGTCACGCCGAGGCAGGCGGTAACTTCCGTCTCGATGCGCTCCAGGCCGCAGCGCTCGTCGGTGAAGCTCCGACACGTGCGCACCTGGATTGCAGCGCGCCGCGCGCATGGAGCAGCGTACGACGACGCGTTTCGTAGCGTCGACGGTCTCGCGCTCGTCGATCGGAGCGAAGGGTGGAACGGCGCGATCTACACGGTGCGCGTCCTGGAAGGTCGTCGCGAGGCGCTTCGCGCGCATCTGCGCGAAGCAGGCGTGGAGACCGCGGTGTATTACGAGACGCCTCTCCACCGGCAGCCGGCACTGTCACATCTGAAGCTCGCGCCGGGGGCGTTCCCGAACAGCGAGCTTGCAGCAGCGGAGGTGCTCTCGTTGCCGATTTTTCCGGAGCTCACCGTCGAGCAGCGCGAGCATGTCGTCGCCGCCGTCCTCGCATTTTTCCGATGAGCCCCCGCAGCGCTCACTTCGGCTTCACGACTCTCCGGTACCACTCCCAGAATCGCTCCACGCCGTCTCTCACCGAAACGTTCGGGTGGTAGCCGAGCAGGCGCCGTGCCTTGGAAATGTCGGCGTAGGTGTACTTCACGTCAGCGGCCATCATGGGCTCGTCGACGAGCCTCGCCTTGGCGCCGGCGAGTTCTTCAATCCACCCGACGAAGTCCTTGAGCAGTACCGGCTCGCCGCGTCCCAGGTTGATGACTTCATAGCCGAGTCGGACGTCCGAGGCGGCGACGATCCCCGCGACGATGTCGGTCACGAAGGTCCAGTCGCGATGCATGTTGCCGCCGTTGTAGAGCGGCACTTCGCGGCCCACGAAGATGCTGTCGAGGACCTTGTACGCCATCATGTCCGGGCGCCCGCGCGGGCCGTAAACGGTGAAGAACCGGAGCGCGGTGAAGTCGACCTTGTGCAGGTGATGGTACGAAAAACCGAGGAGCTCAGCCGATCGCTTGCTCGCGGGATACGGCGCGAGCGGCCTGTCGGCAGGATCCGTCTCGACGAAGGGAACCGCGTCGGTGTTCCCGTAAGCGGACGAAGTCGATGCGAGGACGAAATTCGGATTTCCGTGCCGCAGCGACGCGTCGAGGAGGTTCAACGTGCCGGTCAGATTCACGTCGTAATAGAGCCAGGGATCTTCGACCGAGATCCGCACTCCCGCCATCGCGGCGAGATTGATGACGGCATCGAATCGGTGCGTCGAGAACAGGCGATCGAGCAGGGCGCGATCGCGGATATCGCCCTCGACGAACTCGTATGCTGACGGGTCTCGAGCGCCGTCACGGACTTCGGCGACGTTCGCGCGCTTCCGGGCCGGGTCGTAATAGTCGTTGAGGTTATCGAGCCCGACGACGCGGTCCCCGCGGGCGAGCAGGGCCTCGGCGGTGTGGCTGCCGATGAAGCCGGCGGCGCCCGTGACGAGAAGGGTCTTGTTTGCCATGCAGGTGGCGTGGTTCTACTACACGCCGATGCCGCTGTGCGCCGTGTCCGTGGATCTGGACGAGATCCCGAACTACTACGCCATCCACGGTCTCCCGGCGCCCATTGGACCGGGGGCGACGGCGGTTTACGACGTGGCGCTTGGACGCCTCGACGCATTCTCTCGCTCCCATGAAGTGCCGCTGACGCTCTTCGCGATCGGCTCCGACCTCGACCGAGCCGAGAGCGCGACGGCGCTCCGGGCGTCCGCGGACGCCGGACACGAGATCGCGAATCACACCCTGGACCATCTGTACGATCTGACGCGCAGAGAGGCGCACGAGATCCGGCGGCAAATAGAGGAGGGTGCGCGCGCCATCGAGCGGGCGACGGGGCGAAAGCCGGTCGGCTTTCGTGCGCCGGGGTACACCGTCACCGACGAGGTCTTCGACGTGCTGCGCGAGCTCGGCGTCGGCTACGGGTCTTCGGTGTTCCCCTGCCCGCCGTATTACCTCGCGAAGGCGGCGAAGATGGCCGGCATTCGACTTCAGGGTCGGCACTCGCGCTCGGTGCTCGATACGCCCGCGGTGCTGCTCGCGCCGACCCGACCGTATCGTGTGGGAAGGCCGTACTGGAAGCGCGGCGAGGGGATGCTCGAGCTCCCGGTCCAGGTCACGCGCGGCGCGCGGCTTCCGTTCATCGGGACAACGTTGACGATGGCGGGTCCGTCCCGCGCACGGTGGCTGACTCGACTCGTGACGGGCGAGCCACTGGTGAACCTGGAGCTCCACGGAATCGACGTCCTCGACGCGAACGACGGGTTTCCGGAGCTTCGCGGGCAGCAACCCGACGCGGCCATTCCGCACGCGCGGAAGCTCGAAGCGTTGTCGGCCGCCGTCGACACGCTGAAGCGCGCGGGTTACTCGTTCGTGACACTGACCGAGGCAGCTCACGCGTTCAGAGTGCTTTATTGATTCGCGTCCGCGCGGCCTCGCGACGCACAGGTCGTTGTGCACCCGACGGTAGTGGCCGGATTGTCGGTCCGTTTTTCGGAGGATGAGAGGCGCCTTCTGAACCGTGCCGCCACGAGCTGCGGCATGAAGCTCTCGGAATGGGCCAGGCGGATAATGCTCGCCACCGCCGAGGTGAAGTAGCTATTTTTAAGCCCCGTAAGAGCGGTTGCCTGATACGGCACAGTCGGCTACTCGGAGTGCTGGGGCCGCTCTGCCATTCGGGATTCGATTTCCAGCGATTGAAGCTTCTCTCGTTCATCAAGAACGAGGTGAGATCGTCGGGCTTTTACGCGAAGCCGTCCCGGGCGATTTTGAGACGTGGGAGCGAACCTGGAAGCCGTAGGGCTGCACGCAAAAGACCAGGCGGTCGATTTTTACCGCGGCCGACTGACGGAATTTACTAGGGAATCGACAGACGACGGGGATTGGATATACTTCGAAACCAGTCCGGCCGATGCGGCGAGACTGCTGGCGGGAGCATGACCATGTTGACCAAAGAGAAGCTCGCCAAGATTTCTGCAATGGGAGTGGCCTGGGAGAACGAGCGCGGCGTCGCCCCCATGGCCAGCCGTCCGCCTACACGAACCCAGTCCACGAACGAGCGCGGCATGATTGCCACGAGCGCGTCCGTCACGCGAAGCTATTTGATCGACGACGTGAAGGGCTCTGACACGGAGGACATCGTCAAAGCCGTGGAGTTCGGTGTTCGTCGTTTTCAGGCAAGCCACGCGCCGCGCGTGATCCCCACTCCGCAACGGGATTCGAAGCGGGAGCGAGCCGTTGGCTAGGCACATCTGGAGTGTCCTTTGCGAACGAATGCTCACGGACGACCAGACCAACAACGTGTGCTTGGTCGTCATGGAGCAGATAACTGCTCACATTCCTGATCAGGCCGTCGTCGCGGCACCAAACGCGGCGATGCCCCTTATTTGGCGCGTGGTGACTCTTTGGGAGCGAGAGACCGAGACCGAGTCCTCCTTTCGCATCACGCTGATTATTCGAGCGCCAGATGGGGGGGAATTGCTCCGGGTCGAGAATACTGGGCAATTCAGCGATCCCGATAAACGCAGGCTTCGTAGCAGCGTGGTAGGCGATGGGTTTCCGTTGGCGGGATCGGGGCGGTACACCTTCAACATCGAAACAGGTCCCATCGACGACGCAATCATCGTCGCGAGCGTTCCCCTCGATTTGCGTCTCAGTTTCGGCGACAGACTCGTTGGATCGCCGAGTTCATCTACTTAGTGCTCGCTACGCGCCCGCTCCCCGCCGCCTTCGGCGTGCTGGTGCTCGCAAGGGGGTCTTGACCCCCGCGGCTCGCTGCGCGCCCGCTCCCCCGCCGCCTTCGGCGTGCTGGTGCTCGCAAGGGGGTCTTGACCCCCGCGGCTCGCTGCGCGACCGCTCCCCCGCCGCCTTCGGCGTGCTGGTGCTCGCAAGGGGGTCTTGACCCCCGCGGCTCGCTACGCGCCCGCTCCCCCGCCGCCTTCGGCGTGCTGGTGCTCGCAAGGGGGTCTTGACCCCCGCGGCTCGCTACGCGCCCGCTCCCCCGCCGCCTTCGGCGTGCTCGCTCCGCTCGCGTAGTGCCGCGCTCCCCGGGGTTTTGGGGTGTCGCTTGCAACCTATTTCCGTCGTTCCGCGAGGAGCCTTTCCGCGGCGATCCCGCTCGACGCCAGAAACTGATTGGCGAGATCGATTTTACCTTTCACGAGCTCGTCGGGGGTGCCCTCGCCGACGAGCTTGCCCTTGGCGAGAAGAAAATGTAATCCGCGATCTTGAGCGCGCTCGTCATGTCGTGGGAAATGACGACACTCGTGACGCCGAATCGTTCGCGTGTTTCGAGGATGAGTTCGTCCACCATGCGGCTCGTCAACGGATCGAGGCCGCTCGTGGGCTCGTCGTAGACGACGATCTGGGGGTCGAGCATCAACGCGCGCGCGAGAGCGACTCGCTTCCGCATGCCGCCGGAGAGCTGGCTCGGGAATTTCGCGCCGGTGCCTTCGAGCCCGAGCAGCTTCAGCTTCTCGAAGACGCGGTCGCGGATCTCGTTGTCGCGCAGCTTCGTGTGCTCGCGGAGCGGGAACGCGACGTTGTCGAGCACGTTCAGGGAGTCGAGGAGCGCGGCATACTGGAAGACCATTCCGAACTTTCGCCGGACCTCGTTCATCGCCCGATCCCCGAGCGGGACGATGTCGACGTCATCGACCAGGATCGACCCCGAAGACGGCTTGTCCAGACCGATGAGCAGGCGGAGCAGCGTCGTCTTGCCGGCGCCGGACCCGCCGATGACGACGACCACCTGCCCGCGGCCGACGGTCAGATTGATGTCCGACAGTGCCACGAAGTCGCCGAACTCCTTCGTGACGTGACGGCAGACGAGATGTTCTTTCGGCGGAAAAGGCCGCTCGGCGATGGGCGCTTCCAACTTGCCGAGGATAACCGACCCGCGTCCGCGCGGACATGCCTTGACCCGGAGCGGCGGGCGAGACAAACCGCCGGCATGACCGAGGAGCACTTTTCCGCCGTCGTCGCGGCCGCCGAGGCCAAGAAGAACAACCAGGGCTGGTGGGCGACCACGGAAGGGCGATACATCACGCTGTACGCGTCCTCCGGCGGTTCGAGCCTCACGGTCAGTCGCGTGGAGGCTCTCCGTGTGGATGGAGAGCTGATCCGCGCCCGCAGCGTGCGGGGCGAGGAGTACATCCTCGCTCGCGAGGACGTGTTCGCGGGCGCCGTCGAGCCGCTGGCGCAGGGCGCGCGGCGCGCCGGTTTCGGATGAAGGCACTCCTCGGAGCGATTGCAGCGCTCGTCGCCGTCGCTGTCGTCGTTCGCGGGAGACGCACGGGGCAAATCCTGGCGACGGTGCTGGGCTTCCTCGTCGGAGACGTCCTTCGTGTGCGTCGCGATCACGTCGAACGCGCGATGCGTCGGGCCGGGATCGACGACGCGTCGCGGACGGCACGCCGCATGTACCGTTCTCTCGGTCGTAGCATGGTCGAATTCGTCGCGATGTCGCTGAGGCCGGCCGATGCCGTCATCGACGTGAGAGTTCCGTCCGAGGTCATCGACGTGATCCGTCGGGACGGGCGCGGAGCCGTGATTGCGACGGCGCATACCGGAAATTGGGACCTTGCCGCCTGCGCGATCGCGATGCACACGCCGCTGACGGTCGTCACGAAGCGACTCAGCGTGGGGCTCCTCGATCGATTCTGGCAGAAGGCGCGCCGGGCGCGCGGGGTGACGCTCGTCGGGGTTGGTGAGGCGGCTCGCGGGATCGCTCGAGCGGTCCGCCGGGGCGAGCTGGCCGCGATGCTGATCGATCAAGCGCCGGAGCGTGGGCGCGGCGTGAGCCGGACGAGGTTTCTCGAGGCCGATGCGTGGGTGGACCTGGCGCCGGCGCTGACGGCGCTTCGCGTCCGCGCGCCCCTCGTCGTCGCGTTTCCGCTTCGCGCTCCCGACGGTTCGCATCTCATCGAAGTGCGGGGCGTTTTCCAGCCGCCGTGCCGGGGTGGGCGGGTCTGGGCCATCGAGACCATGCGCGAGGCGACACGCTTGCTCGAGGTGTTCGTCCGGGAACATCCGGAGCAGTGGCTATGGATGCATCGGCGCTGGAAGGATGCCCCGGTTACCGATGGCTTGCCGTCCCGACGGGGCGGCCACCTTGCCGGCGTTTCCCCGTAAGGCTATCTGGTCTCGATGTCGGCGGACGACTCTCTGCATATCGGGCGCCTCTCGTTCCAATCCCGACTGCTCGTGGGGACGGGGAAGTACAAGGACGCCGACGAGACGCGGCGCGCTCTCGAGGCGTCCGGTGCGGAGATCGTCACCGTGGCCCTTCGCCGCGTGGATTTGAAGGACCGCGGCCGCGGCTCGCTGATGGAGCTCGTGCTCAGCAAACGCTGGACGATCCTGCCCAATACCGCCGGTTGCTACACCGCGGAAGAAGCCGTGCGGACGCTAAACCTCGCGAGGGAGCTCGGCATCGCGGACATCGTCAAGCTCGAGGTGATCGGCGACCCGCGTACGCTGTATCCGGACAACGAGCAGACGCTGGAAGCGGCGAAGATTCTCGTGAAGGACGGCTTCACGGTCCTGCCGTATTGCATGGACGATCCCGTCCTCTGCCGAAAGCTAGAGGATGCAGGATGTGCTGCGGTGATGCCGCTCGCGGCGCCGATTGGCTCCGGTCTCGGCATCCGCAACCCATACAACCTCGCCGTCATCCTCGAGCAAGCGAAAGTTCCGGTGATCGTCGACGCGGGTGTGGGAACGGCGAGCGACGCGGCCGTGGCGATGGAGCTCGGTTGCCACGGCGTGCTGATGAACACGGCCATCGCGCAAGCAAAGAACCCCGTGCTCATGGCGGAGGCAATGGGTGCTGCGGTGGGCGCCGGCAGGAAGGCGTTCCTGGCCGGGCGCATGCCGCGCCGCCTGCACGCGAGCGCTTCGAGTCCGGAAGCGGGCCTGATTTGAGGGCTGCCGTCGCGCCGGAACGCTTCAGTTCGTATCAGAGACGGCTCTTCGTCTTCCTGAGCGCCGCGTCGTTCTTCGAAGGGTATGACTTCATCGCCCTCACGCAGATCTTGCCGAATTTCCGGGCAGCCATGGGCGTCGGGAAGGACACGATCGGCGACATGCTCGCGCTCATCAACCTGGGCACGGTCGTCGCCTTCGCGTTCATTCGCAGCGCGGACCGGTTCGGTCGCAAGAGCGTGCTCACCGCGACCATCGCCGGGTACACGACGATGACGTTTCTGTCCGGCCTCGCCCCGACGCCGTGGGCATTCGCCGTCTGTCAGATGCTCGCCAGGATTTTTCTGGTCACTGAATATGTGACGAGCATGATTGTCATCTCCGAGGAGTTTCCGGCAACCCGGCGCGGCACAGCGATCGGCGTCGTGGCCGCGTTCTCCAGCTTCGGAGCGATCGTGTGCGCGGGACTGGTGCCGCTCCTGCTCGAGTCACGCTATGGGTGGCGCACCGTCTATCTGGTCGCGATCATCCCGCTTCTGGGAGTGGCGTACGCGCGGCGTGGCCTGAAGGAGACGCGGCGCTTCACGGAAACGGTCGCCGAGCCGTCCGCGAGGTCCTTTTTTCACGTCTGGAGGACGCCGCACCGGAAGAGGGTCGTCGAACTGGGAGTCGTGTGGTGTGTTGCGTACATCGCGACCCAGAACACGGTCACGTTCTTCAAGGACTTTGCCGTCAACGAGCGCGGTCTCTCGGACAAGCAGGTTGGCCTGTCCATCGGCGTGGCGGCGCTGGTGGCGCTGCCGCTCGTGTTTTACGTCGGGAAGATGCTCGATTCCCTGGGACGCCGGCCCGCGGCGGCTATCGTCTTCACGGCCGGCGCCATCGGGACCTGGTGCTCGTACACCGTCGCCGGTCAGGGTCTGCTCACCGTCTCCCTCGTGTTCGGCATCTTCTCCGCGAGCGCTTTTCTACCGGTCCTGAACGCTTTCTCGACGGAGCTGTTTCCCACGGACATGCGGGCGGACGGCTTTGCCTGGGCGAATAGCTTGCTCGGGCGGATCGGGTACGTCCTGTCGCCGATCGTAGTGGGCCACCTCGCCGTCCGATTCGGCTGGGGGCCGGTGATCCGAACCCTGGCGATTTTCCCACTGATGGGCATTGGACTCGTCTACTGGCTGTTCCCGGAGACCAAAGGGATGTCGCTCGAAGAAACGTCGGCGCTGTGACTGGAGCGGCTCCGGACTCGACTCGGGACTTACCCGTGGTCGCTGGCGTCGGTGTCTGGCTCGTCGTCTACGCGGTTCGAGCCCGAGCGTGACGTCGCGAGGCGCGCGTTCGACGATGCGACGGGTGCTTCCGCCGCTGATGGTGATCACGGATACCACCGTCCTTGCCACGCCGCTCTTGGAAGCTCGAATCGAGGAGGTTCTGGCCCGCTCGAAGCCGGCGTCGGTCATCATTCAGCTTCGCGACAGGCAGCTCGGTATTCGTGAACGCCTCGCACTCGGGACCCGGCTCCGCGAATGTTGCCGGCGATACGACCAGTGGTTCGCCGTCAACGATCGGCTGGACGTGGCCCGGCTGCTCGATGCCGATGCCGTCCATCTGGGCGAAGGGAGCGTCGATGTGCACGATGCGCGCGCATTTCTCGGGCCGGGCGTCTGGGTTTCCGTTGCCTGCCACGAGGCGAGCCGCGCCGGACGGCTCGATGCGGACGCGGTCGTCGTGTCGCCGATCATGGCACCGAGAAAAGGCAATGCGCCGCTCGGGGTCGACGGCATCGCCGCGGCGAGAGCGAGTCTCGACGCCGGGCGCCGCGGTGCCGAGCTCTATGCCCTTGGCGGGGTGGACGCGTCCAATGCCGCGAGCTGTCTCGAGCATGGCGCCGCCGGAGTCGCGGTCGTCCGCAGCGTTCTGGGCGATGCGGCGCCCTGGCCGTTGCTCGCGGCGCTGCGAATTCTCAGATGAACGACTGTCAGGCCTCGCGCTTCGCGAGCGAGTAGACGATCTTCGTTCGGTTGAGTTCCAGGACGGCGGCCCCTGGACCCTCGACGAACTGGACGGCGAGTACTTCCTTCGAAATGGAGTGGCGTGTTCCCGCAGAGCGGTCGAAACGTCGACGTCGTCAGAGGACCATGTCACTGCGATGCGGTCGCTGACGTCGAGGCCCGCCTCTTTGCGGGCGTTCTGGAGCAAGCTGACGAACTCGCGCGCGATGCCTTCCCGGCGAAGCGCGTCGTCAATCTGCAGGTCGAGCGCCACCGTTACGTGCCCGTCGGTCGCGACTGCGGCATGGCCTTTGGACTCGCGCTTGAGGATCACGTCTGCGAGCGTGAGGTCGACGCCTTCGACGGTGACGGACTGTCCGGCTTCGAGGGCGGACACCTCCGGTGCACCCCACGCTGCCAGGGTCGCCCCGATCTCCTTCAGCTTCGGGCCGCATCTCTTGCCGAGGGTCTTGAAGTTCGGTTTGACGGTCACCGACGCAAGTGTCGTCTCGTCGAGTTCGACGCCGACACGCTTCACGTTGATCTCGTCCTCGATGAGCTCGGCCGAGGCCAGGACTGCTTCGCGCACGCGCGCGTCGCGATGCGCAACGGTGAGGCTCGACAGAGGCTGGCGAACCTTTATCTTGTGGTCCTCCCGGATCTTCCGCGCGAGCGCGACGACGGCGCGCACCACGCCCATGCGTTCTTCCAGTGCGGCGTCGATGAGCGTGACGTCCGCTTGCGGGAAATCCGAGAAGTGCACGCTCGGCGGCGCGCTCGCGTCGACCGCGACCACGAGCCGTTGATAGACGGTCTCGGTCAAGAATGGCATGAACGGGGCGAGCACCTTGGCGAAGGTGACGAGCACGTCGTAGAGCGTCGCGTAGGCATTCGTCTTGTCCGCATCGTCGTCGGACTTCCAGAACCGCGGTCGAGAACGCCGGACGTACCAGTTCGTCAGATCGTCGATGAACGCCACCAGGCGCGGCACGACGTTGTAGAGCCGGTAGCCCTCCATCTCGCGATTCACGTCGGACAGAAGGCTCTGCAGGACGCTCAGGATCCATCGGTCGATGGCGGGACGCTCGCCCGGCGACGAGGGCCGTGTCGCCCCAGGGTCGTACCCATCGACGATGGCGTACGTGGTGAAGAAGCTCAGGGCGTTCCAGTACGGCAGCACGACGGTCCGCACGATTTCCTTGAGGCCGCGTTCGGAGAAACGGAGCGGCTCGCCGCGAACGACGGGGGAATCGATCATGTACGCGCGGACGGCGTCCGCACCGTACGTGGAGATGACGACGTTCGGGTCAGGGTAGTTCTTTTTGCTCTTCGACATCTTCTGGCCGTCCTCGGCCAGGATGAGCCCGTTCACCACGACGTTGCGGAACGGTGACCTGTCGAACAGCGACGTCCCGAGGACGAGCAGCGTGTAAAACCAGCCACGAGTCTGATCGAGCCCCTCTGCGATGAAATGAGCCGGAAAGAACGACTCGAAGCGGTCTTCATTCTCGAACGGGTAGTGCTGCTGGGCGTAGGGCATCGACCCCGACTCGAACCAGCAATCCAGCACCTCCGGCGTGCGACGATAGGTCTTGCCGTCCTTCTGGATCACGACCTGATCCACGACGTGCTTGTGGAGGTCCGTCACCCGGACGCCGCTCAATGCCTCGAGTTCCGCGATGGAACCGACGCAAATGCGGTCTGCGGGATCTCGTTCGTTGATCCAGAGCGGCATGCACGACCCCCAGAAACGATTGCGGCTGATGTTCCAGTCGTTCGCGTCCTTGAGCCAGTTGCCGAACCTATTTTCGCCCACGGCCTGCGGGATCCAGGTCACCGTGCTGTTTTGCGCCGCGAGATCAGCTCGGATGTCCGCGACGCGGACGTACCAGGCGTCGATCGCGCGGTACACGAGCGGGGTCTCGGTTCGATAGCAAAATGGGTAGCTGTGAACGAGCGTCGAATGAAGAACGAGGTGGCCATCTTCCTTCAGCTTCTTGATGATCGCCTTGTCCGCATCCTTGCATTGCTGGCCCACGAAGTCCGGCACACGAGCGGTGAACCGGGCCTCGGTATCGAGCGGATCGACTAGCTCGATGCCGGCCCCGCGGCACACGCGAAAGTCGTCTTCTCCGTAGGCGGGAGCGAGATGGACGATGCCGGTGCCGTCCTCCGTCGTGACGAAGGCGTCCGCCAGTACGACGAAGCTATTTGCATGTTCCGCGAAGTACGGGAACAGCGGCTCGTAGGCCAGAGTCGTGAGCTCGGCGCCGTCGAAGCGCGCGAGTTCCGAAAATGAGGTCGAATAATGAGCGACGCGTGCCGCAGCGAGTACGCACAGCGGCGATCCAGGGGTAAATCGGCCGAGCACGTACTCGACGTTGGGCGCGACCGCGAGCGCGAGGTTCGACGGTAATGTCCACGGTGTCGTCGTCCACGCGAGCAGCCAGACCGGCTCGTTATCGGTGATTGCGTCCTTCGGAGCGGCGGAGAGGAGTCGCTCGGCGCCGCGCGTGATCTGGAAACGTACCGTGATTGCCGGATCCTGGACGTCCTTGTAGTTCAGGTTCGCTTCGAAGTTCGAGAGGGGTGTCCCGAGCTTCCAGCTGTAGGGCATGATCCGGTAGGACTTGTAGACCCGACCCTTGTCCCAGAGCCGCTTGAACACCCACCACACGGACTCCATGAAGTCCGGGTCCATCGTCTTGTAGTCGTCGTCGAAGTCGACCCAGCGCCCCATTCGGGTGACGGTCCTCTGCCACTCGGCGACATAAGCGAGCACCATGGAACGGCACTGCTCGTTGAAAGCGGCAACGCCGCGCTCGTAGATCTGAGCGGCACCGGCCAGGCCCATGGCCTCCTGGGCGAGCGCTTCGATCGGTAAACCGTGACAGTCCCACCCGAAGCGGCGCTCGACGGGATGCCCGCGCATGTTCCAGTAACGCGGCACGATATCTTTGATCGTCCCCGCCAGGAGATGCCCGTAGTGCGGCGCTCCGGTCGCAAACGGCGGGCCGTCGTAGAATACGAAGGGTGTCCCGTTTGCGCGCCGGCGATTCGATTCGGCGAACGCGTCCAGCCGTTGCCAGAGTGCGAGCACTTCCTCTTCCAAGGCCGGGAAGTGGACCTGCGAGGGAACTTTTTCGAAGAGCGGACGGGACATTCGACCGCGTCGCTTCTACCGCACGCGCCGCCATCGGGCGACCGTCCTCAGCGTGATGGCGCGGGTGCGCTTCCGCCAGCGGGCAAACAGACGGGCGACATGCACGCGAACCCTGGCTGACAATCGTTGTTGCTCATGCAGGGATAAACGCAGCGACCCACCTGCGTGTTGCATCTGTGCGAGCGGCATTGCGCGTCGGATTGACAGGGCAGGGCGCTTCCGAGGTTCCAGCTGCCGGGCGACGCACTGGCGTTCGGGGACGGGCCGGCTGGCGAGGGCGGGTACTGACCGTAGGACTGGGACGGCGCCCTTTGCCCGTAACCCTGGGGTGGTGGTGCGGACGCAGGCGGCTGCTGGCCGTAGTAACCAGGAGGCGGCTGCCCATCCCCTTGCTGACCGTACGGGGGCGGGTAACCCGGAGGAGGCTGGCCGTACTGCGGCTGTTGACCGTAAGATTGCTGACCGTAAGTTGGCGGCTGTCCGTAGGGCCCTGGTTGCGGTGGGGGCTGTCCATAGGCGGGTTGTGGCCCGTACGGCGGCGGCTGCCCGTAGCGACCACAAGGTGTCTGTCCACCGTACCCACCCTGAGCGGGCGGCGCGTCTTCTTCGTTCTTCTTGCAGGCGAGCGTCGCCAGCAAAGGAACCAGGATGGAAATCACGAAGACGAGACGATCCTGACGCATGAAAACTCCGAGGGAAATCAATCTACCACCCCACTGGTCGATGATACATCGGTAAGCGAGGCGCGGGCGGCGTGGTATCCTCCCGATTCTCACGTTCATGACCGGCAAGTCGGAGCAGGGAGAGCTTCTCGGATCCGAACCGGTGGAACGGCTCGAGGCGGTCGTGCTTGCGGCGCTGCGACGGAAGCCCGGCGGCGAAGCCAAGCTGGCGGGGGCCTTTCGCGCGCTCTGCCCCCACTCCGGGCGGTTATCCGGACTCCTCCGGCGCACCGTCGAGACTTTGACGCAGCGGGGGAGCTTCGCGCGCTCGCTGTACGTGGGCTCGGTGCGGGCGCTATGCGATGTCGACGCGAGCGCGGCTGCATTGGTGCTCGAGCGAGCGCTGCGGAGCGTCGACGCGGGAGGGCTCGCCACGCTTTCCGCGGCGTGTCGGATCGGGAGCGGCCGACTCGCCGAACCTCTCGCAAAGGTGGCGGGGTCGAGGCATTCGCATCTGGCGTTTGCCGCCGAAGTAGCGCGCATCGCGCGCTCGGAATCGGGGGGTGAGCGCATCGAAGAGCTAGCGCCGCGGATCAAGGAAAGTCACCGCATCGCGCTTTGCGTCGACGTGTTCGTGCCCTTGCTCCGCGGCTCCCCCCTGCCGCTGGCGGTCGCCCCGGCGCTTGCCGTCCTGCGCGACGCAGAGCGACACCTCGGCCGCTGGCTCGTGTTCGCGGAGGTGGCCACCCGTGCCGGCGATCCAAAGCCGCTCGCGGAGGCGAGGTCCCGGGCCGTGGCCGGACCTTCCGCGGCCCGAGCGGCGTGGGCGCTCGTTGCATGGGCGCTCGCGGAAGGCGAGCCGCCGACGGTGAGACCGACGGTGGAGATTGTTTCGCGACTCTCTGACCGACCGAGTAGAGACCGCAATCCAACGTTTCTCTATCGGCTCGCGGAGGCCAGAGTGCCGTCGGCGCGGCCGATGCTCGAGAGCCTGGCTCGCGGACCGCTGCGGACCGACGTTGCGGTGCGCGCCGCAATGTACCTCGCTCGCGACCATGGACGCGACGATCTGCGCGTCGCCCTGGCCGCCGTGATGGACAATCCCCGGCGTGATGCGCTCCGGGGGATGGCTGCCGCCGCGCTGTTCGATCTTGGAGAGCGCGCGCGTGCGTCCGTGCTGGCCGATGAATTCGTGGTGAGTCGACAGCTGACGACGCTCGCATGGGGAGCGCTCCTTCGCGTAGCCCGCGCCGGAGGGCTGGACCGCGTCGTCTCGGAGCCTACCTACCGGCGCGTTCAACTCGGCTGGCTCGAATGAGCCACCTGTCGCGACCGATGCTCGTCATCGGTGCGATCATCGCGTGGGCGCAGAGCTCCATCGCCGAGTCCAACGCAGTTCGAGCTGCACCATCGTGTCTCACGGTCGCACACGACGACCAAGGACATATCGTCCGCGCTGCGACCTCACACGCCTCTCCGTCGCGGACATTGCCGCCAATTCTGGCAGCGCAGATTGACGGCAGCGTAGACCACGACGCGCTTTCGTGGAGCCTTCTCTGTCCCCGGGGGAAGATGCCGGCCGGCTTGCGTCTGGAGTCGCGACGTCCCGACGGATCGTTTCTGGACGTGCTCGAGCCGCTCAGCGTGGTTGCCGCTTCGTGTCCCAGTGGCACGCCCGCGGGAGCAACGTGCGCCGACACCGGTCCAATCCGCATCGTGGTCGACGCGGTCGATCGCTCGTACGCGCCGTCAGCGTCGCACTCGCTGCTCGGAGAAGTTGGGGGAGCGCTCGAGGTCGTCGATCAGGGAGGCGTGCTCGCCCGCATTCCAGTGGGAGGCCCCCGCGAGAGCGCCATGGGTCCCATCGATTCGTACCGGGGGACGCTCCACTTGCACGTCGTCCGCACATCGCGGGGGGGCGCGCCGCCGGTCGGCGGAACCGACGCGGGGGCCCGCGCCGTCGCGATAGCCGAGGCACGAACGGCGAGCATGCTCTGGGGTCAGTGCGGCATCACCTTCGGGCGCGACGACGAGGTTGCGGTGGACGTGGTCGATCCGCCGCCGTCGTTTCTCGTCGCATTCGGCTGCAATGCGGGTTTACCGTCGAGCGGAGGCGACGTCGCCCTCGCTGTCGATGGGAAGGAGGTCCGCGCGGCCACGCGGGTTGGCGACGAACCGGTTCGAGTGGCGGAGTCCTTCGCGCTTGCCGCCCAGAAGGCCGGATTTTCTGCCGTAGTCAGCCCGAACGCACGGATCTCGCCGGCGGCGTTGCGCACGGCGGACGTTCTGATCCGAGATGCCGACGGCGCTCTCGCCACGGTGGCTCGCATCGACGGGCAGCCCCCGACGACCGACGCGACGCTCGGCGTTTGCGTCGGAGAAGTGAACCTAGCGGACGGGCTGACGCACTTCGATGACCTCGACGCGGCCGCCGGCACGCTCGAGGAGCGAACGCTCATCAAGGCGTATCAGGACGACGATCCCTCGACGATCGACGTCTTCATCATTCCCAGCTTTTCGAAGACGGGCCGGATTGGAGAGTCGTTCATCGACTCGGACGGTTCGGCGATTCAAAACGTCGTTCTCGTCGATCGAGCCGGGATCAGGGCGGGGCCGCGCTCTTACGCGCTAGCGCACGAGCTCGGTCACGTGCTGCTCGATATGCCCGGTCATCCCGACGATTACGGCGTGGATCGGCCCTGGATGTTGATGGACGCGGACGCTACGGATGGCAGCGTCTTGGGCCCGCGCCGGCTATCTCTCGCCGACTGCGAGCGGGCCATCCGCGAGAGCGGGCCTCACGCGACGGCCCCGTTGCTCCGTCCCGTGCCGCTTCGAATGGCTCCCAACCAACCCTGATGACCCGTCAGTAGATGCCCATCGGCGAGAGCGCCTTCCCCGAAGCATGAAGCTCGGGTCGTCGCGTGGACGGTGGAGTCGAGTGTATCCTGCCGCGGCGTCGGGAACGAGGTCGGCCGTGACTTGGTGCCAAGAACCCGTTCAGTAGATGGACCCGGAGCCCTGCGAGCACCCCGAATTGTGACCGCGGGTCGAAAGATCCGGGAGCACGCCTAGTAGACTTCGATGACGAGGGCTCCTCTCGACGCGCCGAAAGGAGGAGATGGTCATGGAAGTCATGTATCCCCGTTGCGCGGGCCTCGACGTCCACAAGGATAGCGTCGTTGCCTGCGTGCGCTGCGTCAGCGAACCAACGCGGCGCGAGGTCCGAACGTTCGGCACGACCACACGTAGCCTCTTCGAGCTGGCGGAATGGCTCGAGGAGCACGGCGTGACCCACGTGGCGATGGAGGCCACCGGCGTGTACTGGAAGCCGGTCTGGCACATGCTCGAAGGGAGCTTCGAACTCGTGCTCGCGAACGCCCAGCACATTCGCAACGTGCCAGGGCGCAAGACCGACGTGAACGACGCGACGTGGATCGCCGATCTGCTCGCGCACGGGCTGATCCGCAGCAGTTTCGTGCCTCCTGCGCGAATCCAGGAGCTGCGCGATCTCACTCGAACGCGCAAGCAGCTCGTGCGAGAAATCGCCCAGCACACGCTGCGCATACAGAAAACGCTCGAGGACTCGAACATCAAGGTCGCGAGCGTCCTGTCCAGCGTGCTCGGGACCAGCGGCCGGGCGATGCTCGCCGCTCTCATCGCCGGAGAAGATGACCCCGAGCGCCTTGCCGATCTCGCGGTCGGTACCGCGCGCAAGAAGAGGGCCGACTTGATCGAAGCGCTGCGCGGGCGGGTTACCCCTCATCACCGAGCCATGCTGAAGCTGCATCTCGGCGTCATCGGCTCGCTCGAAGGGGCCCTGGCCGAGATCGATGCAGCTGCGGGAAAAGCGCTGGAGCCGATCCGGGCGCACGCCGAGATCCTGACGACGATGCCGGGAGTGAGTGACATCGTCGCGAACGTGATCGTGGCGGAGATCGGCGTCGACATGTCGCGCTTCCCGTCTGCGGGACACCTCGTGTCCTGGGCCGGCCTCTGCCCCCGCAACGACGAGAGCGCCGGCAAGCGTCGCTCGACGCGCGTCCGCAAGAGCGCCAACTGGCTCAAGACGACGCTCGTCACATCCGCCTGGGCCGCGGTGCGCACGAAGGAAAGCTACCTTCGAGCCCAGTTTCTCCGGCTCAAGTCCCGCCGTGGAGCAAAGAAGGCGATCTTGGCCGTCGCCGCATCGATGCTCACCGCCGCCTTCTACATGCTCCGCGACGGCACTCCCTACCGCGACCTCGGACCCCATCACTTCGACCGCCGCGACCAGAGCAAGACCATCAAACGCCTCGTCCGCCGCTTGACCGACCTCGGCTGCGAAGTCGAGATCAAACCTCATGCGGCGTAGAGCTTCCTAGTAGTTCCGCATCGACGAGCAGCGTCGTCCCCGAGGGATCAAAGAGCTGCGGAACTACGCGAGCGCAGCGAGCGCGCCGAAGGCGGCGGGGGAGCGGTCGCGGAGCGAGCCGCGGGGGTCAAGACCCCCTTGCGAACACGAGCCCGCCGAAGGCGGCGGGGGAGCGGTTGCGAAGCAAGCCGCGGGGGTCAAGACCCCCTTGCGAGCACGAGCCCGCCGAAGGCGGCGGGGGAGCGGTTGCGAAGCAAGCCGCGGGGGTCAAGACCCCCGTGAGCGCAGCGAGCCCGCCGAAGGCGGCGGGGGAGCGGTTGCGAAGCAAGCCGCGGGGGTCAAGACCCCCTTGCGAACACGAGCCCGCCGAAGGCGGCGGGGGAGCGGTCGCGAAGCGAGCCGCGGGGGTCAAGACCCCCTTGCGAACAGCGAGCCCGCCGAAGGCGGCGGGGGAGCGGTTGCGAAGCAAGCCGCGGGGGTCAAGACCCCCTTGCGAACACGAGCGCGCCGAAGGCGGCGGGGGAGCGGTCGCGAAGCGAGCCGCGGGGGTCAAGACCCCCGTGAGCAAAGCGAGCGCGCCGAAGGCGGCGGGGGAGCGGTCGCGAAGCGAGCCGCGGGGGTCAAGACCCCCCTTTCCTAGTGGAGGACGATCTCCGTGAGTTCCGTGCCGGCGGCGTAGGCGTAACTGACGTTCCTGTCGAAGCCATCGACGAGCACGCCGACCTTGGCGTTGCTCAAGATCTCGTGCACGCCGTCGAGCTGAATTCCCGGAGAGATGAGCGCGGTCGCCGTGGTGGATGTGTCGATCACCGGGAAGCCGAGCTGGCACGTGTACACGACGAAGGCGACCTTCTTCACATCGGCGATTGCCGGGATGCTCGTCTGCTCGCAGCTCGCGATGCCGTCCACGCGATCTCCGTCGAGCAGGACCTCGGCGCCCGGCGGCGAAAGGATACGGACGAAATCGAAATTGTACTGGTCGGGCGTCAAAAAAACGTAGTTCTGACGAAATTGCTCGACGGGCGGAAGGTCGATGTCGCTCGGGTCTCCGCCCGGGAGAGAAAAGGGCACGCCCGAGGCGCCCTGGCTCGGTGACACGCTCAGCATGAAGATGGGGTCGCTGCTCTGGACGAGAAAGTCCGTCGTCGACGTGATGCTGGCGAAGTCCCCCATGCCGGAGAGCGTGATGCGATCATTCGGCGACGGGAGCGACGTGGTGATGACTGCGCCGGCGTTGGTCGCGGCGGCGATTCGAAAAAACTGCGGCGCGTCGAAGTGGCCGAGCGATGTCGCGCCGGCACGTCGGACCGCGTCGGTCCGGTTCGGAGAGACCGTCGCGACGAAATTTTTTCCGGCGGTGCGGATTGGATCGAGTTGTTCCTCGAGGTGGTCGGCGCAACAGCTCCGATCGGCGAGGCGATCCCACGCGGGCGCATCCGCGGCCTCGCTCCCGCTGAAAACCACGACCGGAAGGTCGGACTCGATGATCGACCCGAGAAGTCGGCATGAAAATCCCCCGTCTCCAGGTTGGCGACGTCAAAGGGGTCGAGCGTGAGATCGATGGTCCCGCCGATCGGTGTGTCGGCGATCGAGTTCCCCGCTACGACGTGCGCCTGCGTATGGACACGGACGTGCGTCCCCGGGCGCGTGCCGATGATCGTCAGGAACTCACGCAGGTTGATCGGGTCGTCGGAGCTGAAGTTCGTCGTCGCGTCGTCGGTGATCGCGATCGTCTGCGGCCAGCCCAGCGCGACGTACGAAGGCGCGAGCGTTCCCCCATTCGACCCGAGCGCCTCGACGGGCTTGAGGAGCGAGGCGTCGTTCGAGAACACGTTGACGTTGTCGAGCGGGTTGAACTGATAGGCGATGATCGGCACGGTGCTCGTGACGCGGTATGCCGCGCGCGTGAGGGCAGTGTTGGTCCCATCGTTGAACGTTCCTGGAGGCGAGCCGTCGACCTCGCGGGGGCCGAGCTTGAGCACGCGCAGGCTCATCGGCGGAACGACGGTCGTGGCGATCTCCGTCGGGTTTCCCGGTGCGCCAGGCGACGTGTCGTCCTGTTCGACGGTGACGGTCGCGGCGATGTCCGGCTGAGGGTTGCTCACGACGATGGCGTATTGCTGGGCCGCGGCATTCTCGGAAGCGTCGATGTCCGCGTTGTCGAGGTCGGCGCCCCAGTACTCGCACCCGACGTTGCTCCGCTGCTCGGCGGCTTGAGCGCAGAGAGCGACGCAGCCACCCGCGCGACACACCACCCCCGAGGACGTATCGCACGTGGGGCCGGCGACGTACCCACTTCCATCCGTCGAGCACTGTTCGGTACTGGCTCCGTTGCATTGAGCATCCCCCGGGTTGCAGACGGTGCACTCGAGCAAGGAGGGCGCGCAGACGCGCCCTCGCGCCGCGCAGTCATCCGCGGTTTCCCACGTCGGGCCCCCGAGACCATCCTGGCAAATCTCCAGCACGGTCGTGCAGCGGCGAGCGCCGAGAGAACAGGTGACCGGGGCGCCGCCGTCTTCCGCGGTGATCCACCGGTCGCCGCGGTCGAAGGAGCACGCGCCGACGGGAATGGCCGCAGCCGCCATCGCAATGAACCTAGCGATGCGCCTGGAACGTGTCCGTCGCATAAGCGTCCCAACCGCGCGCTGCGAGCTCCGAGTAGGCGAGGGTTCCATAATCGAAACCGTCGATCTCCGCGAACGTGACGGTGATCGAGACGGGTCCAGTCGGACCCTCGAGCGACGGTACCGCGGAGAGATCCGGCAAGATAACGGACGTGACGCCCTTCGGCGCGGCCACGGTCCACGTCGACAAACCGCCGCCGCTCTCGATCTGGAAGAGCGAAAGATCGGGTGTGGGTCCCCCGGGGAGAGAACTCGCGGAGAGTGTCCGGCCGTCCCAAGCGCCATTTTCGGCGGGGACGTCCAGATGCGGCACCTCCACGAAGCCGTCGAGATTCACCACGGTCCCCGCCGCGCCCGTGCCTGTCAAGCCCAGGACCGACATGGGTACCGAATTGGTCGCGCCCGTCGACGCCGTTGCGGTCGTCACGTATTCGGCCCCCGCGAGTCCGTTGATCAGCGGAGGCAGGCCCACGACGGAGAGAGGCGACGACACGGGGAGCAGTGCGCTGTTGGTGCCTACGGGCAGTGTGACGTATCCGAGCGTTCCCAGTCGGACACCGACGGTCGTGCTCACGCGATCGGGACCGCGTGACGTCGGGGTCGGCCCTGAAACGTTCAGTGTGAGGGCGTGATCGAGCGGAATGTTCATCGGGATGTAAACGTCCGTGGTCGTCACGCCGGGAACCGCGGCGACCCCGCCGAGCACCCCGAGCGAGTAGGCCGTGAAGAGCGGGGGAGTGACTCCCACGTTCTCCACGCCGGCCAGGGCGTAGAGCGTCAGATTGCCAACGCTGGTCGTGACGTTGAAGGTGTACCCGACGTGTCCAACGTCGGAGGGCGTGGTCGCGTGACCGATCGCCGGAAGTCGAAATGGAGTCGTGGCGGCGTCCGCGAGCTGGAACACGTACGCCACGACCTCGAGATTCGGATCGGCGTCCGGGAAACCTTCCGGCGTAGGAACGTCCCAGGCTCCGCGCCGGAATTCGATCGTGCTCGGCCAGATCAGCTCGCCCTGAATCCGCGCGCCGGTCGTGTTGGACCCTCCGCCTGGGCCGATGAGAGTGGGGTGCCCATTCGAGCCGCAATCCGGGGAAAGGATTGGATCCAGGTAGGCCGTGACCGTGTCGACGGGGACGTTCACGAACGTCGTCGGCATGAAGCAGTGCGCGGAGACAGTGACCGTCTCCGTCGTGGCGGTCGAGTTCGCGACGACCACGCCGTTCGAGTCCGCGGTCTTCACGCTGTCCGCCGTCACATCGCTGCCGATGATGACGGTCGCGCCGGGGATGGCTGTCCCCGTCAAGTTGTTCAAGGCGATGACGCGGAGTTGCCCGGGTAGATTCTGCCCGCTCAGGCCGCCATGAAACCCGTTGTTGCTGTCGCCGTAGGTGAACGCATCGAGAACCTCGGAGGAGCCGCCCTCCGTGACGACGCGCACGCCCTTCGCTCCGGGTGCGTCCGCGGGCGTCGTGCAATCGAGTTGCTGGGGTTGGTTTGCCGGATTTCGCACGGCCGTGACCGGGCAGGGGATCCCGTCGACCAGCACGCGCGTCGTCGCGTCCCAAGAGGTGTCATTGCCGAAGAGGGTGATCACCGTCCCTCCAGCGTCGGGACCGCTCGACGGCGTGACGTAAAACGAATCGTAGAAGTACCCGTCCGCGAGCGTCGTTCGGGTCGACGCGTCGTCGCCGTTCTGTGCGGAGACGTCGCTGCTGCCGCTCGCGCCAGCAGGTACGGTCACCTGGACGCGGGTGGGATCGATCGGTACGACCGCGGCGTGCGCCACCTCGTTCGGACCGAACCAGACCCGCACAGCGCTCGTAAACCCGGTGCCGTGTACGATGGCCTGCTGTCCGCCGTCGAACGGCCCGTGCGACGGATTGACGCTCGAAACCGAGTGCGGTGGGGGCGTGAGGAGGCTCGAGTCCAGCGCGGACGGATCGAAGCTCCCGTCGATGATGACGATGGGCGCGACGCCCGCGTCCGTTGCTCGCGGTCGATGGACCGTGGGCAAAAAGCCCTGAGCGACGGCAAGGCACGCGACCGCACACCAGGGCGCGAGTGCGACGAGCGCGAGTGACCATCGGCGGCGGCGCACGGGGGTAGTATATGCCGGCGCCGCGGGGAGGGCACTTCCTGGCGCCGTGTCCGTCACGCTTGCGCGAGCCGAAGCCCGGGCCGCTCGGGGTTTGGCGGAGCCCCGTTTGCCACGAGTCCCGACAGTAAGGCCAGCGTGTGCGATTTTCGGCCCTCGCTCTCCCCGGGGCCGATGCAAGCTGGACAGCCCGCCGAGCAAGCACATCCGGCGACGAGCAAGCGCGCGTCCTCCATGAGCGCCGCGGCTCGCACGTAGATGCGTTCGGCGAGGCCCACTCCACCCGGGACGGCATCGAAGAGAAAGATCGTCGGGTCGAAGCGACCGGTGCGCCCCATGTGCGGGTTGCGCCCTGCCGGCACGGACTCACCGCCGTCAGCAGCGTCCTGCGCGCCGTCCCCGAGAGTCCGACCGATGTCCGCGGGTTCGCACATGAGCGCCAGCGTGGCGACGGTCTCGAGAGCGACTCCGGCTCCCCGGAGTGCGGCCACGGCTTCGGCCCTCGATCCGCGGAAATCCGAAAGCGCCGTCTCCGGGATGGTCAACCAGAAGCTCGTCGTGTGCATCTGGATCTCGGGCAAATGCACGTCGCCGTAGCCGGCGTTCTCGTGCGTAAAGAACTTCACCTTCTTGTAACCGGTGACCTTCTCCACGACCTTGACTTCGCCCCATCCAATCGACGCGTGTCGGAGCAATGAGGTTTCCGCTTCTTCGAGCACCTCTACCGTTCGGTAGGTGAGCGCCGTGGTGAAGTAGTCCGGCTCGACCTTGCGGACGAACGCCTTGTGGTCGTCGTAGTCGAGTTTTTCGACCTGATATTGCTCGGCGTCGTGCTGGTAGATCGCCTGCTCGTGGAGCATGGTGTGTGCAGCGCGCCAATCGAGTTCCGCGAGAGATTTTCGGGTCTCCAGATCCACGATCACGAAATTATCCCACCCCACATTTCGGAGCGAGACGTTGGTCGCCGGATAGGGATCGCTCACGTAGTGATAGCGATTGCCGGACGCGTGAACGAGGCCCTGGGCGACCAGGTATTCGAGCGCGTCTCGCGTGGCCGCCGCGCCGAGCGTCGCGTAAGTCTCCCCTGACGCGGCAACCGACCGGGCCTTAGGCCCGTCCCCCGCGCACCTCGCGAATGGAGCTTCGAATGCGGCGCACTTCAGATGCTGCACGAGAATTTCGACATTGGAGGGATCGATGCGCGCCTCCTCTGCGCCGGCGCGCAGCAGGTATCCCGGCTCGCGTGCCAGGAATTGATCGAGCGACCCGCTCGAACACACCATGAGCGCGATGCTCCGACCCCCGCGCCGCCCCGCGCGGCCGAAGCGTTGCCATGTGGCCGCGACAGACCCGGGATAGCCGACGCACACGACCGCGTCCAAATCTCCGATATCGATGCCGAGTTCCAGCGCATTCGTGGCGACCACGCAGCCGATCGCCCCTTCGCGTAGCCCCTGTTCCACGCGCCTTCGCGTATCCGGCAGATAGCCCCCGCGATACGCCATGATCGCGTCAGGGGGCACGATCCCCCTGCACTCTTCTCGAAGGTATTTCAACATGACCTCCACACTGCTCCGAGATTGCCCGAAGACGAGGGTCGACACGCGAGCGCGGATCGAGATCCGACGTAAGCCGGACGGCGTGCTTCAGCGCACTCCCTCGCACGCCGAGTTCCGCGTTCACGACGGGGGGGTTGTAGAGCAGAAACTGCCGGCTCGCGCTCGGCGCGCCCGAACGATCGACCAGTGTGACGTCCCTCTCCGGCACACCGATCAGACGCGCGGCGTGCTCGCGCGGGTTACCGATGGTCGCCGTCGCGCACACGAACGTCGGATGCGAGCCGTGAAAGCTCGCGATTCTGCGAAGTCGCGCGACCACGTGCGCCATGTGCGAGCCGAACACGCCCCGGTACGTATGGAGCTCGTCGAGCACGACATAGCGAAGGCCCTGGAACAGCGACGCCCAGCGAGCATGATTCGGTAGGATCCCGGAGTGGAGCATGTCCGGATTCGTGAGCACGATGCGGCAGCGCTCGCGCGCGTTGCGCCGAGCATCCCCTGGCGTGTCCCCGTCGTAGACCATTGCTGGAACGCCGAGCCCCGCATCGGTGACGAGGCCCCGAATCGCCTGCTCCTGGTCCCGGCTGAGCGCCTTCGTCGGATAGAGGTACAGGGCCGTCGCCGTCCTGTCTCGCTCGAGCGCCTCGAGCACCGGGAGATGAAAACAGAGGCTCTTGCCACTGGCAGTCGGGGTTGCAACGACGACGGATCTGCCCCCCCGAGCAGCGTCGATGGCTTCCGCTTGGTGCGTATATAGGGACCCGATGCCGCGGCGACCGAGCGCGCCACGGATGGAGGCCGAAAGGCCCTCGGGAAGGGGGGCGTGCCGTGCAGCCGATTCGCCGATGAGTTGCTCCGCGGCAATGCACGGTCGGACGATTCCAGACGCGAGCCAGCCAGAAACGACGGCATCGACGCCCGTTGGTCTGACCCAGGGAGCTTCGGACACGGCTCGAAACACTAAACAAATGTGCGGCTGTTGTAAACCTCGACCAGGCCCGCGATCGCGGGTATCAAACCGCGTTGCCCATGACCGAGTCAGAACCCGCGCTCGCGCCTGCCGCTCCCGACGCCGATCTTCCGCGCCGCCCGAGCCCGAGCTGCCGTCGGCCACCTCTTCCGACGGGAGTCCCTCGTACGTTTTTTTCGGGAGTCTCGCATCCCTGTCGCTGCTCGCGGACGTGGCGTCGAAGGCGTGGGCCGAGATCACGCTGAGCGCACGCACGGAAGATCCGGCAATAGTGCTGGTCAGAAACCATCTGGACCTGAATCTTGCGTACAACCGCGGCGGGGCCTGGGGTCTCCTGCAGAATGCGAGCGAGTTCGTCCGCCGTCCATTCTTCTTGTGTGTGAGCGTGGCTGCGGTCGTCTTCATCGTGTCGCTTTACAGCCGCCTCGCTCCGGGTCAACGCGCTCTGAAGTGGGGTCTCCCGCTCGTTCTGGGTGGCGCGCTGGGGAATCTCACGGATCGCGTCGTTCGGACGAGCGTCGTGGACTTCATCGATTTTCGCGCCAATTGGATCACGAAGATGAACGAAGGCATCGCCGCGCTCGTTCCGACGTGGAACATCACCGATCACTGGCCGACCTTCAACGTGGCAGACATGTGCATCTGCGCGGGGGTCGCGCTGATGGCGATCGACATGATCGGCTCCAAGCACCCCTCTGCCGCGCGGGACTCGAGCTGAATCCGTGCACGCGCAGCTCTTCTCGCTCTTCGCTCAAGGATTTCCGAGTTACTTCGTCCTGCTGCTCGCTGGATTTACCTTTGCGACCGTGGCGGGCACGCTATGGGCGAGGCGGATCGGACAGGACCCCGACGTCGTGGTCGACCTCGGTCTCGCGATGCTCATCGCTGGCGTTGCGGGTGCGCGCATCCTGCACGTGCTGGTCGACGGGTTCTTCTGGGACTACGTCCATCTGTGCACGAACCCCTCGCTCGTCGAATCTACACCTCTCGCACGCCGAGTGCGCGAACGCCGATTACAACGGCATCTGGGACGTCACGCGAAGCATCTGTGTCGCGCGAGATGCGGATTGCTTTGCATGGGCAAAGTTCTGGAACGGCGGGCTCACGTATTACGGCGGCTTCATCGGCGCCTCCGCTGCGGCCTGGTACCTCCTGCGCCACGATCGATTTCCCTTTTGGAAGGGCGCCGACATGGCCGGCTTGACCATTCCGATCGGTCTCGGGTTCGGGAGGATGGGCTGTTTGCTGGCAGGGTGCTGCTTCGGGACCCCGACCACCACGAGGCTCGGCTTGGTGTTCCCGCCGGACAGCCCGGCGAGCGAATGGGAGGCCCAGCATGGTCTCATGACATCCAAGTTCCTGCCCTCGCTTCCGGTGCACCCGACTCAGATCTACGAGTCGGCGGCTTGCCTGGCGATTGCAGCGTTCTGCCTTCTCTACGTCCACGGCAGGAAGCGGTACGACGGCCAGGTCTTTCTATCTTTCATAGCCCTGTATGCCTTTGCCCGGTTTCTGATTGAGTTTGTGCGGAGCGACGACAGAGGCGGGCTCATGGGACTCAGCACGTCTCAGATCATCGGGCTCGGCCTGATCCTGCTCGTCCTGGTTCTCCACCGACGGTTTGGCACCCGTCCCCCGACACTCCCGAGCCTCCGATCTTTAGCCCCCCACGCCTGACGGCGCTACGGTTCGGCAAATGCGATTGTCGGTCATCCTTGGTCTCTCCGGCCTCATGGGATGTTCGAGCGGAACCAAGGCTCCGCCGCTCGCCAGCGAAGATTGCGATCAACCGCCGTGTCAGACGGGTATCCACACTGGTGGCGGAGGAGGGTCAACGATCTTCGACGGTGGAGAAGGGACGCTCGGCGGGAGCGTCGGAGTGTTCACTGACACCGGGTTCGTGGACGTCGCCCCGTACGCTGGGTCCGGCACGATCGGTGTCTTTGGGCCGGTGGGGCCGCCCAACCAGGCGTCGGCAGCCTTTTCCGGATCGACCTACGTGATCCCCGACGCGCCGCTCTCAAGCGTCTTATGGGCGGATCTGTTGCCTGACACGACCGCCGAAGTTCTGCCCACGCTCGTTGCCATTTCCGGAGCCGCTGCCGGAGGCACGGTTGCCTTCGCGTCCGTGAGCGCCATGAATCAGATCTTCGCCGAGCTTTCCCGCGCCCCTCAGACCCTGAACGCCGCTCGCGGTCAGCTCATCGTGGAGTTCGTCGCAGCGTCGGGCGGTCCGCTATCGGATGTGGTCATCACCCAGACCCCGCAGGGCTCCGACGTCGCGTACGACAGCGGGGCCGCGTACGCGGATCACCTTGGAGGGACGACGGGCACCCGCGGCGTTGCGCTGATCCTGAACGCAACCGCCGCCCCCTTTCCGGGCGGTCTGGCGGTCATCGCCTTCACGTCGGGATCGCCGCCGGTCACCGGTACCTTCGACGCTTACCTTGCACAAGGTGCCGTCACGGTCGTCTCGGTGACACCTTCTCCTTGAACCGCATTTTTAGCCGCGGAATCACCTCGCCGCCGAACCGCTGTCGTTCTTGGTCGCGCTCTGGTAACCGAGTCACGTGGCCGCGACTGTCCTGAACGGGAAGGCGATCGCCGAAAGAGTCCGGGCCGAGGCTGCGGCCGGAGCCGAGCGATTCCGAGCACGCCACGGCAGACCGCCGGGGCTCCACGTCGTTCTCGCCGGAGAAAACCAGGCCTCCATGGTCTACGTCCGGAACAAGGAGAAGGCCGCGAAGGAAGCCGGTTTTGCGGGCATGGTTCATCGGTTGCCGGAATCGGTGACGCCGGACGCGCTCTCCGTGCTCGTTGCCGAGCTCAATCGACGCGAAGACGTCGACGGCATTCTCGTTCAATTGCCGCTGCCGTCCGGGGTCCCCTCGGCGCCGATTCTCGAGGCCGTCGACCCGGCGAAAGACGTCGACGGATTTCACGCAGTCAACGTCGGCGCTTTGTGGTCCGGTGGACGCGCACTCGTTCCGTGCACGGCGAGGGGCTGTCTTCGCTTGCTAGAAGAGGCGGGTGTCTCTCTCGAGGGGAAGCGCGCCGTGGTCGTGGGGCGCAGCAACATCGTCGGAAAACCCGTGGCGGCGCTTCTGTTGGCTGCGAACGCGACCGTCACGATCGCCCATTCGCGCACGCTGGACCTCGCTGCCGTCTGTCGCGAAGCCGACGTACTCGTTGCCGCGGTAGGTCGTGCCAAGATGATTCGCGCGGAATTCGTGAAGCCCGGCGCGGCGGTCATCGACGTCGGGATGAACCGCGATGAAAATGGTAAGCTGTGCGGCGACGTCGACTTTGCCGCGGTGGAGCCGGTTGCCGGCGTTCTCACGCCAGTTCCTGGCGGGGTGGGGCTGATGACGATTGCGATGCTGCTCGACAACACCCTGCGAGCCGCCGAGGCCCGCAAAGCGTAGGCTCGATCACTCGTGGGGAACGGGGTACCCGAGCGGGTCGATCCCGAAACCTCGACAGATCGCGTCGAGCACCTCGTCCGCGCGCGTCACCGTCGCCGCGAGCGCTCCCCCGTTTTCGATGACGTAGTCGGCGCGACGAATCTTCTCCTCGAGCGGCATCTGGGCGCGCACGCGGGCGCGGATCTCATCGCGCGAAGCGCCGTCTCGGTCGGCAGCGCGCGCAACTCGAATCTCGGTCGGAGCCGCGACGACCACCACCGGCTTCAATGCGCCCTCGATGTGCGCCTCGAACAGCAACGGCACTTCGTAGCCGGCGAGGGGCGTTCCGAGCCGATCGAGCTCGGAGGAACGCTCGCTGAGGAGCGCTGCGACGAGAGGATGCGTGATCGCATTCAACGCGCGGCGCGCCTCATCGTCGTGGAAGACCAGACGAGCCACCCGCTTCCGATCGAGCTCACCGCGTGCATCGAGGACATCCGGCCCGAGCCGTTCGACGATGGCAGCGAGGCCCGTGGTTCCCTTTCGCACGACTTCGCGAGCCAGCTCGTCGGCGTCGATCACCGGTAATCCCCGCGCGCGGAACCTCCGCGCCACCGTGCTCTTTCCCGAACCGATGCCGCCCGTCAGACCGAAGAGACGAAGGGCCACGACAAGGAGGCTACTCGATGCCGGACCTTGCGCAGCGGAGCCCTCCGGGGGTAATCGGAAGGGCTGAACCGATGTTCTCTCCGCTCGTGCGCGCCTCCTTGGCTTTCTTCGTCGCAGCGACCCAGATTTTCGGGACGTTGCCGGCCTGCGCCGCGCCACTCACCGAAGCGGAGCACGTCCAGGGAATCGAGTGGCGGTTCCGCGCGGGCAGCACCCTTCATGCGCCGCCCGCCCTGGCATCGGACGGGACTAGCTACGTTGGCACCGGGGATGGCTCCGTCGAAGCAATCAGCCCGCTCGGCGTGCTCGAGTGGAGCTACATGGTGGAAGGGTCCATCTGGTGGGCACCCGTGCTCGACGCCGCGGGTCGCCTCTACGTCGCCACGGGTGCTCAGCGGCTCTACGCGTTCGGACCCACGGGCGTCATGGCCTGGCAAATTCGAACGCCGGCTCTCGTCGCGACGGATCCGGTCGTTTCACGGCGGTGGGGGCTCCTCTTCGGCGGCGCCGACACCAGCGTTTGGGCCTACTCGCTGCGCGCGAACGCCCTCTTTCATGTGCCGCTCGGCTCCCCGATCGTGGACGGGCCCGTTACGCGCGACGGTCGCATCGTCGTCGCGACGATGTCAGGCGCCACCTGGCTCCTCGACGGTGCGGTCAGAGTCGCCATCGTGCGCCTCGGAGCGCGCGTCCAAAGCATCGTCGGAGTCCTCCAGGACGATTCCGTCTCGGTGATCGCCGGTAACGCGCTCGTCCATATCGATTCCCGAGGACACGTCGCGTGGCGTCGGGACGATGTCGAGTGGGCCGCGTCTGAACGCGGTCGTTCGGTCGCCATCGATTCGAGAGGTTGGTTGGTGCGCCTCAGGGACGACGGGACGGAGACGGCGGGTACGTCCCTCGGTGCACGGGCAAGCGACGCGCCGAGTATCGCTCCCGGCGGCACCGTGTTCGTCCCGACCGACTCGGGGGAGCTCGCGATCGTGGACCCGCAAGGCAACGTTCGCCGCGTCTCGATCGCTCATGCTCCGCTGAAACGCCCCGTCGTTGACGTCACCGGCCATCGTGTTCTCGTAGCGGCGGGGAACGGCACGCTCGTCGCACTCAGGTTCAGTGAATGACCGTGGACCTCAAGCGGAAGCTCGAACGCCTCGCGTCGCCCGCAGCCACGCCGACGGAGCGCGGTGACCCGATTGCCGATCTGCGCCGCCGGATGGCAGAAATCCTGGTTCGCGAGCGGCCCGAGAAGAAGCGCACCCTCCCCGAGCGCGACTTCGCGGAGCTCCCGTTCGCCCGCGTGGAGGAGAAAGACGGACCCATTTTTCGGCGGTTCGAACGCTACGGGCGAGCGCACGCCGTTGGGCGGATCTCGGTCGATGCGGCATCCACGGCGTGCGCGGAAGTGTTATCGCTCGTGGCGCTGGATCCGTTCCTCGCCGAAGCGGATCCAGCGCGCGCTCTCTACCTCGACACGGAAACGACGGGCCTTGGCGGCTCCGGCACCGTCGCGTTCCTCGTGGGGCTCGGCGCATTCGACGGCGGCAACTTCGTCCTCGAACAGCTCCTTCTGCGCACGCCGGACGAAGAGGCCCCGCTATTGGGGCGAGTCGCCGCGCGACTCGCGAGTGCGTCGATGGTCGTCACGTTCAACGGCAAGGCGTTCGACGTTCCCATGCTCGAGAGCCGCTTCGTGATGAATCGACTGCAGGTGCCGCCGAGATTGCCGCACCTGGATCTGCTGCACGTCGCGCGCCGGGTGCACCGCAGGCGCCTCCGCTCTTGCACGCTGAAGTCGATTGAAGCCGGGGTCCTCGGCTTCGTGCGAGACGCGGATATCGATGGCGCGGACGTTGCCCCGCGCTACGGACATTTTCTTCGGACGGGGGACGAAAGCGCGCTCGTCACGGTCGTGGATCACAACGCATGGGACGTCGCATCGATGGCCGCGCTCGTCGGCTTGTATGGCGAGCCGCTCGAATCGCTCCACGGCGACGACCTCGTGGGGCTCGCGCAAGCCTACCGCAGAGCGCGCGCCTTCGATCGCGCCGACGCTGCCATCGAGGTCGCGATCGTCCGCGGTGCGGGACACGAAGCGCTGCGCGTCCGGGGCGACGTCGCAAAGGCGAGGGGCGACCGCGCCCGCGCGCTTCGTGACTTCGAAGCGTTCGCGGCCGTGGTGGACGATCCCGTCGCACGTCTCGAGCTCGCAAAGCTCTACGAGCATTTCGTCAAGGAACCCGCGCGGGCACTGGAACTCGTCGAGCGAGGCACTGGCGAACGTCCGGACGTCGCGACACGCCGGCGCTCCCGTCTGAAACGCAAGATTGGCGCCGGCGACGGGCGCTCGTGAGTCGATCGTGCCGGCTCGATTGATGATTGGGCAACAGGAATGCTAAACGGCCCGAATGCCCTACGACCACCGGGTCATCGAGCGCACTTGGCAGGACTACTGGGAGAAGCACGACACGTTTCGAACCGTGCGGCGCCCTGGGCGGCCCAAGTACTACGTGCTCGACATGTTTCCCTACCCGTCCGGAGCCGGGCTCCATGTCGGACATCCCGTCGGGTACATCGCGACGGACATCATGGCCCGCTACAAGCGGATGCGCGGCTACGACGTGCTGCACCCGATGGGCTGGGACGCATTCGGTTTGCCCGCCGAACAGCACGCGATCAACACGGGTACTCATCCGGCGGTCACGACGGCGGAGAACATCCGTACGTTCCGGCGTCAGCTCAGGATGCTCGGCTTCTCGTACGACTGGTCGCGCGAGGTGAATACGACCGACCCCGGATACGTGAGATGGACGCAGTGGATCTTTCTCGAGCTCTTTTCGCGGGGGCTCGCCTCCCAGGCTGAAATTCCGGTGAACTGGTGTCCGGCGCTCGGCACCGTGCTCGCGAACGAGGAGGTCATCGACGGTCGGAGCGAGCGCGGTAACCACCCGGTTGTCCGTCAGCCGCTCCGGCAATGGCAGCTCAAGATCACGGCATATGCCGATCGGCTCGCGAACGATCTCGCACCTCTCGATTGGCCCGAGACGCGGCAGAAGCAACTCGACTGGATCGGACGCAGCGAGGGGGCGGAGGTCGCGTTCGAACTCGTCGGGCGAACGGACGAACTCGTGGTTTACACGACGCGCCCGGATACGCTCTTCGGCGCGACGTACATGGTGATCGCTCCCGATCATCGTCTCACTCTCGAACTCGCGTCTCCGGATCGGCGTGCGGAGGTGATGGCCTACGCCGGCGCCGCGTCGCGCAAGAGCGACATGGAACGAACCGCGCTGAACAAGGAGAAAACGGGCGTCTTCACGGGAGCGTTCGCGAAGAATCCGCTCACGGGAAAGGAGATTCCGATTTACACGGCCGACTACGTCCTCGGCGCGTACGGCACCGGCGCCATCATGGCCGTGCCGGCGCACGACGAGCGCGACTTCGAATTTGCTCGCGCTTTCGGATTACCGATCGTCGAGGTCATCAGTCCTGACGGGCAGCTCCATGACGAGTTGAAGAGCGCGTTCACGGGGGAGGGGATTGGCGTGCGTTCCGGCGCGTTCGACGGTCAACCGAGCGCTGAGATGAAGAAGAACATCACGGCCCACTTGGTGAAGACCGGCATCGGGCGCGCCAAGGTGAACTACAAGTTGAGAGACTGGGTATTCAGCCGTCAACGGTACTGGGGAGAGCCGATCCCGATCTATTTTCCCGTGGAGAGCGCGGGCGACCCACGAACAGGGTCCCCGCATACGATCGACTATTCCCGTCCCATCGCGTGCGATCCGGCAGAACTCCCGTTGCTCCTGCCGGAACTCGACGACTACTTGCCCGGAGATCCACAGGGTCCGCTTGCCCGTGCGCTCGATTGGCGTTTCTTCCGGCGCGACGGCCATTGGTTCGCGCGCGAAACGAACACGATGCCTCAGTGGGCCGGTTCGTGCTGGTATTACCTGCGGTATCTGGACCCCCACAACGCGACGAGGATCTTCGACGACCGCGCCTACGACGATTGGATGCCCGTCGATCTCTACGTGGGGGGAGCCGAGCACGCCGTCTTGCACCTCTTGTACGCGCGCTTCTGGCACAAAGTGCTCTTCGACATCGGCATCGTGAAGGACCCGGAACCTTTCACGAAGCTGGTTCACCAGGGCATGATGCTCGGGCAATCGTTCCGGTACTACAAGCTCGTCACGGGGGGCCCCCTGGACCCGCTGATTGATGGGGATGATCCGGACGTCGAATACGATCGCGAGAGCGGCAAATATCATTTCGTCAGGACAGGCGAGCCCGTGGAGGCCGTATGGGTCGGTTCGGGGGAAGTCTGCTGGGACGGTGCGACGCCATATTACGGCGCCGTGAAACTCGTCGCGGTTTCCGAGAAGATGAGCAAATCTCGAGGAAACGTGGTCAATCCGGATCAGGTCGTCGACGAATTCGGCGCGGATGGTTTACGGGTCTACGAGATGTTCATGGGACCGCTCGAGCAGGTGAAGCCCTGGCAGACCAGCGGCATCCAGGGTGTACGGCGCTTTCTGGACCGTGTTCACGCGGTGGCGAGCGGTCCCGTCACCGAAACGATGGGAGCCGAGACCGCGAAGTTGGTCCATAAGACCGTCAAGAAGGTGACCGAAGACATCGAGGCGCTCCGCTACAACACGGCGATCAGCGCGATGATGATCTTGACGAATCACCTGCACGGGCTCGACGCCGTTCCGCGCGAGGCGGCCGAGAAGCTCGTTCTTTGCCTGAGCCCGTTTGCACCCCACCTCAGCGAAGAGCTTTGGCACCATCAGGGTCGATTCGGAGGCGTGAGTTACGTGGCTTGGCCGACCTTCGACGCGGCCCTTTGCGTCGATGACGTCGTGGAACTGCCCGTCCAGGTGAACGGGAAGGTGCGCGGCAAGGTGACGCTGCCGCGAGACGCGACGGAGGACGTCGTGCGCCTGGCCGCGCTAGCGGATGAGAACGTGCAGAAGCACATCGCGGGCAAGGAGCTGCGGAAAGTCGTCTACGTTCCTGGTCGGATCGTGAACGTCATCGTAGGCTGAACGGGCTCGCACGGAACGTGCGCGGAGCTGTGGGAATTCTGTTGTTTCCCGTGAAACTTGGCCTTTTCCTGATCCCTTGCGTCGTCTGCGGCGCCGCTGGGTGCGGCTACCATTCGCCTGTGCCGCCGGAAGACGAAAGGTTGAGCGTTGCGTTGGCGCCGCTGCGAACCCCAGACCTGGCGGCAGAACAGGAACTTCTCGCGGGTGCACGGGCGGAGCTGGGTCGGGAGGGCGCCCTGGCGGACGGGAGCGGATATGCGAGGCTAGTGGTGGAACTCGTCCGAGTCGACGAAGTCGCGGCGGGCATTCAAGCGAGCCCAGCCCCTTTGGCGAGGGGATCTGCCGTCGGGGTCACGGCGCGCGGCTGGATCGTTCGCGGTCCGGGTGCCCCGCCAGAAAGGGAAACGGGGGACGTGCGTCGGGTCGAGACCGTCGCCCAGGGTGCGGATCCACGGAGCGGCAGCTACGCTTTCGACGAGGCCGCGCGCGCGGCAGCCAACCGTGTCGGGAGAGCACTCGTGCTTCGCATCTTCGGGATCGCCGAGCCGGGCGTTGAGCCGATGTGAAGCGCGGCGCTGCATGTGTTACGGTCCTGCGGCCATGATTACGGTAGGGTGCGCAGGTTTCGCGGTACCCGCCACGCGGTACTTCAAGGAATACGGGTTCGTCGAGATCCAGGAAACGCACCGATCTGCACCGGGACCGGGCACGATCCGCCGATGGCGCCGGGAAGCTCCGGACGATTTCAACTTTGCCGTGCTAGGCCCGCGCGAGGTCGCGCAAGAGGGATTCCGTCCCGGCAAGGTTATTGAAACCGCGCTCCTTGGTCTGCTCGAGGTCGCCGCCGAACTCGACGCGAAGACTGCCGTCTTCGTCGCCGCGCCCGATTTTGCGCCCACGCGGCCGAACAAGGCGGCGCTGAAAGACTTCCTGCAGATGGCCCGGCCGAAGTTCGACCTGGTCGTCTTCGAGCCTGGATTCGATTGGGATGCCGACGTCGCGGATGCGCTGGCGGACGAGACCGGAACACTGGCAGCGCGGGACCCGTTACGACATGGCGCGTCAGCGCGTCCAATCGCGTATTATCGTCTCCCGGGTCCTGCCGGCCACAAATCTCGGTACGAGGACCCAGCGATCGAGAGACTCGCCGCGATCGCCCTGGAAGCCAGGAACGAGTCCGCCCACTACGTGTTCGCGAACGTCGACATGTTCGCGGACGCAAAGCGCTTCAAAAAAGCCTACGGGATGTGAGCTGGCCCGATGCCACAAAGACGAATCCCGGCGTCTCCGCCGGGATTCGGGCCAACGATCACGCGGCTCGACGCCGCACGTCAGTTCAGTTTGACGGCAGCTCGAACCCCCAGCAATCATCCTGGCAGTTCGCGCCGGAGTCGCCGGAGCCGCGGGTACAGCTGAAAAGGTCGCTGGTCGTGCTATCGAGGACGCCGGACCCGTCGGCTGAGCAATTCGAGGCGCAATCGTCGAGGGTGCCGTGAACTCCCGCGTCGTTGCCGGCGAGGCACGCGGCAACACACGGAAATTCCTGGGTGCATGCCGTGCTGCAGAGGCAAGCGTGCCACTCGTCGCCGCAGGTGCTCGTGATGCACGTGTGACACTGGCTCGTGTCCGTGTCGGGAGCGCACTTCCCCGAGTCCATGCTCATGCCCGCTTCCATGCTCATCTGGCCGCCGGCGCTCATCATGGTGCCGGAGTCCGCTCCACCGGTGCCCCCGTCAGCCGTCCCTTTGGAGGTGCTGGATGAGCAAGCGGCAGCGGCCGATGCGGCCAAAAAAGCGCCCAAAACATAGAGTTTATGCAAAGCCATCTCTGTCTCCTCGGTCAAAAGCCGCCCGGCCGCTCGCCGAACAGGCAGAATTAAGTGTCACCGCGCTTTTGCCATACCGCCGTCGAGGGGTCAACTTGCCCGACCCAAGTGGGCGCCCGATGCGGTCCGCTCAGTGAGACGGTGGCGGCTCACGAATATTCACATTGGCCCCGCTACGATTTCGGACGGGCTCTTTTCCGCGATGCGAGCCCCATCGCCACGATCGCCGCCGTCGCGAGCCACCACGGGCCGTCTCCCCACACATTGTAAGGGGTCCTCCCCCGGAGCCAGGCTATCGGCGCGCGGATGGCCTCCTCGCGGCCCGTCTCGGTGTGTCGTACCACGCGACCGACGGGGTCGATGATGGCGCTCACGCCGCTGTTCGTCGCGCGGGCCAAAAATCGTCGCTGTTCGATCGCGCGAAATTCGGAGAGTGCCAGGTGGATCCACGGTTCGGTCGTGTCACCGAACCACGCGTCGTTCGTGATGTTGACGAGCAAGTCACCGGGATCGGCTCGCACCAGATCATTCACGAACGAGGGGAGTACGTCCTCGTAGCAGATGTGAACATTCAGCTTGTGAGCGCCCAGCTCGAGCGCCTTGAGCGAGGTCCCCCGCTCGAACTTACCCGTGTTCGGCGACCAATCGTAGAGCATCGGAAAGGTATCACCGAGGGGAAGATATTCGCCGAACGCGAGAAGATACGTTTTGTCGTAACGCCCGCGGATCTCGCCGTTGGCGTCGGCAAGCAACGCCGAGTTGAACAGCACGTACTTCCGTTGATCCTGCACTTCGCGGTAGAGCACCGCGCCGAAGACCGTCGGTACGTGGAGTGCACGCGTAAACTTCGCCGGGTAGATGAGCCCCGTGAGCGCCTCTGGCGTGGGTTCCATGACGGACGTCTCGCTCCAGGCGACCAGATCGAGCGGCCCCTGGGACTCGAGCTCGCGCGTGAGCTCGAGGTGTCGCCGGAGGCCCTCATCGGGGTCGTTCCTCTTTCCCATCAACGACATGTTCGCTTGAACGACGCCCACGACGGCCTTGGGCGCGCTGGCGACGCGCCGATCGACCTGGGGGATCCGGATCGCGCCGTAGGCCGCGGAGGCGATGGGAACGGCGAGCAGCGCGCCGATGAGTCGCAGGTTCGCCGCGCGTTTCTCGAGCCGTGACAGGCCGAGTTCGGCAACCGCGAGGTTTGCCGCGACCAGCACCAGGCCCACGAGGATCGGATTTCCGAGCTCGGCGACCTGTGTCAGCGCCGGTACCTGGTGAACGGTCGCTCCGAAGTACCACGGAAACAGGAGCGGGAAGACGAGCTCGCTCGCGACGAACGCCAGGGCAAACGAGGTGCCGGCCGGCCACCCTCGCGTCGTCGCGCGTCCAGACAGGAAACCGAGCAACGCGATCCGACCACCCTGATAGCCACACAGAATCGCCACGAACAGCACGCAGACCGGCGCCGAGAAGCCGCTGAACGTCTCGAGCATGCCGACCAGGAAATAGAAGCCGCACATGGTCATCGTGAAGCCGGCGGCCCAGCCGAGACCCGCGGCGCGGCGCGTCCTCTGATGCCGCATGGCGACGATCAGCGGCGCCAACGCCACGAAGGACAACGGCCACCAATCGATGCCCGGGAATGCGAGGAAGTACAGAAAGCCCGAAAGAACGGCGAGGGCGTACGCGATCGGGGCCCCGAGCGGCGCGGGTGCCGCACCGACCGAGGGGGCCGAGCTTTGGAGGGTGTCCGGCTTCGTTCGAGGGTCGTCCGAACTGTTGGGCACGCCGTCCATGTGAAATGCGTCAGCTACTCGGTACGTTTGATGACGTGAAAGCCGAACGGCGTCTCGACCAGGTCGCTCACCTGCCCGGGCCGCAGGGCGAAGGCAGCGTCCGCGAACGGCTTGACCATTTGCTGCCGTGTGAACTTCCCGAGTTCGCCGTGATTCATCTTGGCGGACGGATCGTCGGACATTTCGTCGGCGAGCTTGCCGAAGTCCTCGCCCTTCCGCGCTCGAGCGAGCACTTGCTCGGCTCTTGCCTTCGCGGCGTCCTTGGAGCGTTCGATGCCCGGGGAGGCGCGAAGAGCGCCCTTGTACGCGACGAGGATATGGGCCGCCGTCACCGTGTCGTTCGCGGGCGCTGCGGCGGTCGCGGCCGGTGCCGCAGTCGCTTCCGGGGCGGCCGAAGCAGCTGCCGGAGCTTCCGCGGGTTCCTCGCTCGGTACGACGCCTACCGGCGCCGGGGGTTCCGTCAAGTCAGCGCAGGCCGTGCTGCACACCAGGCACGCGAGTGAAAACGCTAGGCGACCCGTCGTCATCGGGGGCTACTCGTACGGCGCGGCCCACAGGCGTGGCAAGGTATTTCGCGCCGCGGCCTTGCCCCCTGGGCTAGACCCAAGGGATCATCGGCATCCCCCGGAATGGCAACGATCCTGCACATAGAAGACGATCCGGCAAATCGTTTGCTCGTCCGGAAGCTATTGACCGCCGCCGGCTACGACGTGGTGGATGCGGTCGACGGCGTCGACGGTATCCGGAAGGCATGTGACCTGAAACCGAGTCTCGTCCTGGTCGACATCGCGATTCCAGGGCTAGACGGATACGAGGTCACCCTTCGCCTTCGCGCGGAGCCATCGCTTCAGCACGTTCCCATCGTGGCCATCACGGCGGAGGGAAACCGGGACACGAGCCTGGCCGTCGGTTGCGACGGCTTCTTGCAGAAGCCCATTGCTGCGCGCACGTTCGCTGCGACGATCGAGGGCTATCTGAGCGGCCATCGGGAGCGGGCGGGAGCGAGGTCTACGGACGAACATTTGCGGGCCCAGAGCCAGCGCATAGTCGCCCATCTCGAGGAGAAGATCACGGAGCTTTCGGACGCGAATCGTCGCCTGCGGGAGCTCGATCAGGCGCGACGCGAGTTCTACCGCAACCTTTCTCACGAACTTGCCACGCCCATGACCCCCATCGTCGGATACGTGCGGTTGCTCTCGGACGGCGAGCTCGGTTCGCTGACTCCGCCGCAGCTCAAGGCGGTTCGCGCCGTCGATGAATGCGCGCAACGTCTGCGAGGTCTCATCGATAACCTGCTCGACGTCACGGCGCTCGAGACGGGGCGCATGCGCTTTCTGGTGCGGGAGTACGACTTCGCGGACACCGTTCGGAAGACGCTTCGTCGCTTTCAGAGCGCGTTCCTGGCGCGGAACCTGCGCCTCGCGCTCGAGGTCCCCGAGGCGCTCGCCGGTTTCGGCGACGCGGCGCGCCTCGGTCGGGCCGTGAGCGAGATGCTGGACAACGCCGGCAAGTTCACGCCGGAAGGAGGAGCGGTCGGGGTCCGCCTCCGCCGCCGCGCGTCGAACCAGTTCGAGCTGTGCATCGCGGACAGCGGTCCGGGTGTGCCGAAATCCGCCGCGGACAGGCTCTTCGAGCCTTTCTACCAGGCCGACGGTTCTGTTACTCGCGCGTACGGCGGCGCCGGCGTGGGGCTCGCCATCGTCCGGGGCGTGGCCGACGGCCATGGAGGCGACGTACGGGTCGCGTCGCCGGCCGACGAGCAGATTGGCGGGGTTCGATTCACGGGAGCTGCATTTTATCTGGTGATAGCCGAGTCCGCCCCGGAGCCCATCGTTCCGGCTCAGTGAGCGGTCGCTTGTCGAAAACGAGCATCTATCTGGATTGGAATGCGACGACACCGCCGCATCCGGATGTCATCGACGCGATGCAGGCAGCAGCGCGGACGGCATGGGGAAATCCGGCAAGCACGCACCGCGACGGCCGTCGAGCGCGCGACGTCGTCGAAAGCGCGCGCGAAGTGGTAGCCGGGTTGCTGGCCGTCCCCTCGCGGGACGTGGTCTTCACTTCGGGTGCCACAGAGGCCAATAATCTGGCGCTCAGGTCGGCGCGCGCGCTGATAACGAGCCGGCTGGAGCACCCCTCGGTCGTTCGCGTCGCAGAGGCGCTCGAACGTGAGGGACGCCCCGTCGCGTGGGTGCGAGTCCCCCCTTCGGGCAGAATCGAGCCCGACGACGTTCGTGCGGCCCTGTTGCGTATTGGCTCTGACGCGATCGTCGCCCTCATGGCGGCGAACCACGAGACGGGCGTGCTGCAGCCGCTTCGCGAAGTGGCGATCATCGCAAAGGAGGCCGGAGCCAGGCTTCACGTCGACGCCGTCCAGGCGGCAGGCAAAGTCACCCCCGATGAGTGGCGGCATGGTGATTCCTTCAGTCTGGCGGCGCACAAGCTCAGAGGACCGAAAGGGATCGGCGCGCTCGTGATCGCTTCCGGGATCCTTCCGGCGCCGGTATTACTCGGCGGGAGTCAGGAACGGGGCCTGCGCCCCGGTACCGTCGATCCGGTGAGCGCCGCGGGCTTCGCAGCGGCGGTCCGACGCCTCGTTCGAGGGGGGCCGGAGCGCCACGCGAACCTCGGTGCCCTGCGGGATCGGGTCGAGCTGGCAGTTTCGCAGCTGGCTGACGTGAACGGCGTCGCGCCGCGGTTACCCCACGTCACCAATCTCTCCGTCCACGGCTGGTCCGGGGACGAGTTGGTCGCCGCGCTCGATCTTGCCGGCGTCGCGGTGTCGGCCGGAAGCGCGTGCAGCGCGGGGACATCCAGCCCATCGCCGGTGATCACGGCGATGGCAGGGACGGAGCGCGCGAAAGGTGCGATCCGGATCAGCCTAGGCGACGAGACAACCTCGGAAAACGTGGATCTAGCGATTTCGCTGTTGGTTCGAATTGTTACGGGACACCCATCCGCTGGCTGAGGCGTCACGCGAAGTCTTGTCCACCGGTCTGAGCGTCACCTCCGATATTCTCGCATAACCAAGCAGAATTGCTTCCGAAAGGGTCGGCGCCCTGGGATGCTGCGTCGATTCCACTCAATGGAACGAACTGGATGCCTACATTGCAGGCGTTCAGTGATTCCAAGGATCTCCGAGGATGCCTTTAAGGCGTATCAGAACCCATTGATTTAACTCGATGAATGAGTGTCGTATACAGGGCCACGGCGCACGCTGCAGAGGCGTTGAGGGAGTCGATGGGACCTCGCAACGTCAGCCGGGCCAGAGCGTTGCACCGACCCCGAACGGCGCGACCAAGCCCCTCGTGCTCGTTGCCCACAACCAGCACGGTCCGAGCTCCCAGGTCGACCTCATGCAGTGGGAGTGGGCCATCTGCGGCAAGACCCACGACGTGAGCGCCCGAAGCCGCGGCGTCATCGAGGAAGTGGACCAGCGACGGCACCCTGCAAAGTCGCGCGTGCTCGACGGCGCCTGCCGATGCGCGGAACGTAGCAGGGGTCAAGGGCGCCGACGAATGTTCCGGCCAAACGATTGCCGTTGCCCCGAGCGCGACCGCGCTTCGGATGGCAGCGCCGAAGTTCTGCGGATCTTGAATGCCGTCGAGGGCGACGGCCAGCAGATTCGGGTCCGTGAGCACCTGCGCAGAAGAGGCCATCGAGAGCGCTGGTGCCCATGCGGCTGCCCCCTGGTGAGCCGTTCCAGCGGCCAGCTCATCCAGTACCCCACGCGTGACCCGTTCGACTTTCGGCACACGCTGGGCCTCGGCGAACCGCGCCAAGGCGTCGAGGCGACCCCCGGCGTCACCCGAGGGGTGCTCGACGAGAACGCCGCCAAGGGCCGGACCGTGGACGCGTACGGCCTCGCGCACAGGCTGCAACCCGAGCACCAGTCGCGGTGCCGCCGGATGAGGCGACTCGACCACTGCTCGCGCCCGGGCCTGAAGCGGCGCGCCCCGCCGGTCGCCACGGTTCATCGCCCTGGGACACGAGACGAGTGCGCTGGAAGCACCCTCAGAAACACGAGCACAACGGGTCGCCGGGTGTGCAGTTGCAGGCTGCCTTCGGCTTCGGGGAGCTGCTGCCGCTGCTACCGCTGCTGCTGCTTCCTGCACTCCTGAGGCCCTTCTGGGCCGCCTTCGTGGTTTCCTGGGCCTTCTGGAGCTCGGCCTGGATCCGAGCCCGATCTGCCTCGTCTTTTGCGTTGTTCAACGCAGACTTCAGATCGGCCTCCTTCTGTTCGGACTGCTTCACGGCGTCCTCGAGGCGGTCCTTCTCCTGCTCGGCCGCCTGGGCGCGGGCTTCGAGGGCCGCCTTCTCCAGATTTGCCTGATCGTTGTGTTTCTTGAAGGCGATCCCGCCGCCGACGACGGCTGCGACCAGGATGAACGCGACGACGCCAATCGTGATCTGAAGCTTTTTCTTGTGTTCGTCCTGGTTGATCGAAGCAAGTTGCGCCTCGTGCGCCTGTTGCTGAGCCATCGTCTCCAGCCGGCTCCGGTGCTCCACGTCGGCCTTCGCCTTTTCGATCTCGGCGTGGCGGATTGCTTCGAGTCGGGCCGCTTCTTCGCGCTTGCGAAGCTCTTCCGCGCGGCGTCGCTCTTCTTCTTCGCGAAGGCGCCGCTCCTCTGCGTCACGCGATGCACGCTCGGCTGCTTCTTTTGCCTCGAAGTCCGCCCGGATCCGCTTCGCCTTCTCCGCTTCCTCTTCGCGGATCCTGTCCTCCTCGAGGTTCATCAGCTCCTTGAGGGAGAAGAGAACCGAGCTTTCCTTCTGTTCGGCCATTCGTCAGCATCACTCCTGGGGCGTGAAAAAAGAGAGAACCCTGGGCTCCATCGAGGCCGATAGCATACCCGGGCGCGCCGTCGTTCGCTCACAACTGTACTCGAAGTTCCCTCGGGAGCCCAGCCGTGTGTGAGCCGGTTCGCCGGCGCCCGACTGGCGAGGGGCGGTCTCGTCGGTGTAGAGTCGCCGTCCGATGGCCGTCGAGGTTGCCGCCCACATCACCGGAACCGTGTGGAAGATCCAGGTCAAGGTGGGAGAGCAGGTGCAAGAGGAACAACCACTCGTCATTCTCGAATCCATGAAGATGGAGATGCCAGTCGAGTCGCCGGTATCCGGGAAGGTTGCGTCAATTGTCGCGGCGGAGGGCCAGGCAGTCGAAGAAGGGGATGTGCTCTTGATCTTGGAGTGACGGCTCCGCCGGGGTCTTGACGTTCGATGGCCGGCCGGTAGCGTCGAAGAGATTGGCAGACAACATGATGCGCTCCGCAACATCGGTAATCCTCGTCGCGGTCGCGATGGGCGCGTGCGCGTCGCCCCAGACACCCGGGGGACCCGGGGCCGCCTGTTATCGCTTCGAAGACTGCAGGGAGGGATACGTTTGCGTCAGGAACGCCTGTACGAACAATCTCCGAGACTCCGGGATCGTCGGGCAATCGCCGGCCGAGGGGACTGGTGGTGCGGCCGAGACCGACGCCAGCTCGCTCGGCGGCGCCCCGTCGCTCGACGGATCCGGTCCGGCGGCGGGAGGCTCGGGCGCCTCCGGCGGTGCGGGCGGCATGACCGCGGGAGGTGGCGGAAGCGGGACGGGCGGTGCCGCTCCTGCTGGGGGAGCGACCGGTGTCGGGGGAACCCCCGCCAGCGGCGGTGCCAGCGGCAGCGGCGGTATCCCGGGTGCAGGCGGAGCACCGAGCTCCGGTGGCGTGACCGGTAGCGGCGGAGCGAGCGGCACCGGTGGCACCCTGGATACTGGGGGAAGCTCGGGAACCGGAGGTGCGGAGTCCGGGGGGACTTCAGCCACGGGCGGCGCCGACGCGGGCTAAGGGCGTACGGAAGCACCGAATACAGACGACGTCATCGATGGTAACCGCGCTCCTGGAGGCGCTCTCAATCACCCGCACACCCGTCCTCCACGGCCGCCGAAACGTAGTCGCGATGCGCAAGTCGAGAGGGATGCGTGCGGCTCTCGTGGTGGGGGCTTCGGTTCTTGGCGCGTCGTGGTTCGGCTGCAGTTCGCCCAGGTCGCCGGCGCGCGCGCCAGGTTCAGGGCAGGCGGCCATCTGCGGTGTTGACGAGACGCGCGAGTACTATTGCGAAGACCTGCTCCCGCTGAGTTCGAGCATGCCGGCGCCATCACCCTATCAAGCGTGCCCCGCGAGTATCGATGAACCTTCCGGGGTTTACGATCCGCCTGCGACCATCGGCCTCTTCGACACGAGCTATACGGAGTACATCCGGAAGCGTGCGCCTCCGGGTCACGCATGTTGCTTCAGCTGGTGCAGCCACGTGAAGGTCGCGGATCCGCGAGCTCCGTCGATACGACAGGCGTGTCAAATGGCGACCGCATTCCGCGAGCAATATTGCATGGCGGAACCGGAGAGCGGCACGACGCTTCCCGCCGCGGCCCCGTTCAACCGGTGTCCAGCGGCCATTGTCCCGCCCGCTCGCGCCGTCTTCGCCGTTCCTCCGGCGGCGCCCTTCGACTTTCAGCTGACGGCGAGCCATCGCGGCAAAGGAGAGGCGGACTGTTGCTATGCCTGGTGTTCAGAAGCGCCCGCCGGGAGTGGCCTTCAGCGGCAACAACCCTAGAGAGGCGTTCAGCTGGGGCCGGAGGGTCTCGGTCGGAGCTTTCGCCACCGTTGCCAGAACGTGAGGAGGAGGGCAACCAGCGCGAGGTCCAGAATCGCGACGACTCCGACTCCCATCCGAACGTGCTTCGCATTTTCACGGGTGCCGGCGAGCGGACCGACGTACGCCACGTCGCGCGGAGTGAAGCCGGTTGCGCGCGTGTTCACGACCGCGACATCGTCCGCCGACAGCCCCGCTACCGCGAAAGCAACGAGTCGCTTCACGTCCATGTCGACCAGGGGCGGCCGCGAGCCACGATATCGAATCAAGACCGATGCGTGGGGCCTGGGCACGACATCGTCTGGTGCGAGCGCGTCGGCTGCGGGCGCTGCCAGATGAACATGGGCCGCGATCACGCCGTCGGTAGCCTCGAGCGATCGCTCGAGAGCGGTGGCGACGTTGTCCATCAAGCGTGCGTGCTCGGCTTCACGGCTGGGGACGAGCGCACCGGTATCGCGGGTCGCGCCGGTGCGTGCGGCCACTCCCTCGTCGAGGAGAATGCGAACCGCTTGCGCAACGTCGTCCCGCGGCACCTCGACGCGATATTGGTTCGGGCCGCTGGCCTGTGCGAATTTCTCTCCGACGATGCCGCTCGCATCGAGCGCAGCGACGACGTGGTTCGCTTTCGCTTCGTCGACGTCGGCGACGATCGGGACCGTGCACGCCGCCAGCACCGTCCCCGCGAGGAGCGCAGCCCCGATCGTGCGTGCGAGGCGCGCGGTGATCACTGTGGCGCGAAACTCGTCCGGGTGACGTCGAGCTTCGCGTTGACGGGAAACGAAATCCCACGCACGTGCGAAGCGATGCACGACGCTGCGGCCGGACTGCTCGGCCTCGTGCGAACGCTCACGCCGACGGCGCGCCCATTCTGGACCGCGACGCACACATCTACTCCTGTACTCGACGGCAGTCCGCAGCCGTTCAGGTAGGAGCCGCCGTTCAAGATCGCCCCGTACTGGGACTGGGTGATGTCGGCGGGGACCTTCGCTCCGCCGATGTTGATCTCCTCGACGTACGCGGCCTGTGCCGCCTCACAGCTCATGCCGCCCGCGAGGATCGGCACGCCTCCCTGCTCGCCGATGACGCGGTGCCCGCCCTTGTGACCGCGTCCCTTGCCGATGTTCAGGTTCCCCTCTGCCTCGACGTTGGTCACGGTGTCAGATTGCACCGCGACCTCGTCCGTGCGCGTCCCCGCTTTCACCAGGAACCACGTGGCACCGGCGATCATCAGGACGCCGATGGCGGTGAGCCCGATCAATGCCTTGCCACGGGTGCTCTTTTTCTCTATCTCGACGGTCTTCTCGATAGCGACCTTTTCGGCAACGATGTCCCGGTGCCTGCGCGCGTGCTCGGCGAAGGGCGCGAATTCGTCCCAGTTCGCGATCGGGCGCTCCGCTTGCGAGAACGCGTCGCGAAGCAGATCCTTCTCCGTGAAGGTGTTGTTCGCGATCTGTTGCAACAGTTCGACGGCGTTGAATGGACCGTGATCCATACCCTCGCGGATCACCACGTAGCGCGGCCGTGGGTCGCTCTCGAGGCGTTGTTTCAGCTCGGTCAGAGCGCCCGTTGCTTGATCGACTCCCGTCGGTCGGCTCGGTAACGCCGTGACGTCAGCGCCGAACTGCGGCGCCGACGCGGGCATGCTCTTCTTCGGCAAGGGAGGCACCATCGACATCGAGACATCGACCTCGAAGTTCTCGTCGCCATCGAGGTGCGAAGTGTCGCCGGATGGTGGCGGGTGACTTCCGGTCGGAGAAAGCTGGTGAAACGCAACGGCGAGAGCCTTCAGATCGTCCGGTCGGTGTGTGGGGTCCACGACGAGCGCCTTCGCAAGGATCATGTCCAGCTCGGCGGGGAGCGTGGGCACGATATCGCTCGGGCGCCGCATGCCGGGGCCCACGTTCTGTCCGGTGCAGAGCTCGTAAAGGAGCGCGCCGATCGCGTAGACGCTGGCGCGGGCGTCACCGGGCCGGCCATCGCGCTCCTCGGGCGCCATGCAGGAGAGATCGCGCGGCGTCGTCGGCGGCTTGCGAGACTGCGCCGTCGAGAGCTGAAATCCTCCGTCGCCATCCATCACGATGCTCGACGGATGCAAAAAGAATCTCTCCCCCGCAGCGTGTCGCTGAGCAAGCTCGACCGCAAGCGGGACCAGAATCCCGGTCGCCTCGCTCAACGCATACGCTCTTCCCTTCGCGCGTCGTTCGTCGATCTGATTGCGTAACGTTCGTGCGGTTACCGAACTCGAGACGGCCGGATTCATGGACGGGGCGAGCAGTTTACAGCGCGGCGGCGGCTCCCCACGAAAGAAATGAAGCCCGCGCTCTTCCCTGTCACGCGGCGCTTCGCGCGCCGCGCCCTTTTTTGGGTCAAATCGGCGTTTCGTCCTCGTGAAGGCCGCCGTGCCAGGGGCTTCGACGGTGGACATACGTGCCGTCGACGAAACTTTTCAGCACAGGTGCGATGTTTCCCGGGGTGTCGTCCTCCCACTCGCCGCCATGAACGTAGTCTAGGGCATGACCGTCCGGCCCGAGGAGGACGAAGGCCGGGAAGGCATTCATGGGAACTCCGAGTCTCGAGAGCTCCGCCAGGAATTCGACGGCGTTGAGTCGCACGATGCGGATGCTGCCGAGCGCGCGCTGGACCTGTGGACTCTTCAGGGCGGCCTCGACGGCGCTGCACGGCTTGCAGTCGTCCACGACGAGCCAGACGAGGAATCTTTCATGCTCGGCCGCAGCGAACGTTCGCTGTCTGGCAAGCTCGTCGTCGAGAGACCCGATTTGGGCTCCGATGTCCACCAGCGTGAGATAGCCGAAGTGGCGTTCCTGAACGGCGAGCGACGTTTCACCCGGGCCGTCGTCCAACCTATTTACGACCGCCACGCTCCGGTCCGCGGAGCGCGACGCGAGGGCCGCCCTGTGCTCGCGGCGGGTCGTCGCCGAGCCGACCGCAGCGACGAACGCCACGCCGAAAAGGGACGCCAGGGTCGCCAGCACACCCGCCGCAACGGAGATGGTCGTCAATCGTGCACCCGAGAGCGTGCGCTCCGAAGCGGTGAGGTCGGGTCGGCATTCTCGGCGCACGCCAAAAGTATAGTGTGAGAGGTGCGCGGACGCTCGCGGCACGCGTCGTGGTGGACTCGCGCGCCGGCCGGTGAAATCAGGCTCCGCGCGTTGCGACTCACGGACGGCCCGTGTTAGCTTCGACGCGGATGGATCCGCGTGACATGGACGCGCTGGTACAGCGACTCGTCCAAAACCCCCACGACCAGGACGCGATCTTGTACGCGCATAGCGCCGGGCAGCAGGACCCGCGTGCCTACGCGATGTTGCTCGAGAAGGTCGGGACGGCCACGGCCGACCCGGCGCTCGCCAGCCACTGGCTGACCGAGGCCGCGAACGTGTGGGTATTGTCGCTCAATGACGCACATCGTGCGGCTCGGGCGCTCATGATCGCCATCGACCGTGACCCCACTCAGCCAGCGCCGGCCGAGCGCCTAGCCGAGCTCTACCAGGAAAAGGGGGATACCAAGGCGTTGGCCGCGCTGCTCGAACGCCGCGCGAAAGCTCTCGCGCCCCTGTCGCAGAGGGATCCGTCCATGCGGGCCCACGTGGCCAGCATTCACGAGGAGCTCGGACGTCTGTGGTCCGAGCCGCCGCTGGGGAACCCATCGAAGGCCATCGAGAACTACCGTCGGGCGCTCGATTACGATCCGAGCAGCCAGTACTCCATCTACGCTATCCGGGAGGCTTACAAGGCGGATGGGCAAACAGCCGACGCCATCCCGTACTATGCGCTCGAGCAGTCGCTCGTCGATGATCCGGAGCGAAAGGTCTCCCTCTTCGCCGACGAAGCAGAAGCGAGGAAATCGATCGGCGATATCGACGGCGCGCTGGCCGCGCTCGAGAATGCGAGACGAGTAGAGCCGGGCGATCCGGCTCTCAAGCAGCAGCTCGCCACCCTGGTTCTCGAACGGGTGCGCGAAGGCGAGCCCGTCGATGAGAACTGGAAGGCCGTCGGTGCGCAGCTCTTCGTCGAGCTTTCGGAGGAGTATCCAGGCGAGCACGGGTACGCCTATTCGACCTGCGCGCTCGAGATCTTGCCGGGGCACGACCGGGCGGTTCAGCTTGCCATCTATTATGGCGACCAGCTTGGTCGCGGCGGCGAGGTGGCTCCGCACGCCGCGAGCTATCTCAAGGCGAATCCAAATGGAGCGCTGGCCGCCGAGGCGCGCCGCGCCGCCGGCGGGAGCGCCCCGCGTGCCGCCGTGCCGGTCGCGAAAGCGGGGGCCCCTCAAGCTGGACGTTCGACGGGCACACACCAGGCCGCAGCGGTCCGCAGGACTGCTTCCCGACCGGCCCCTTCGGCTGCAGATCGCACGATCGACGATCTCGACGCCGTGGAGGACGACGAGGAGGAAATCGAGGCAGACTCCGAGCCGCCGGAGCCCGATGTCGATGCGATCGACGCACTCGTCACGAAGGCGCAACAGCTCGCCGCAAAGAACCGGAAAAACGAGGCCGCGGGCATTTACCGCGACGTCCTCAAATCCGATCCGACGAACTCGGAAGCGCTCGCGTTCCTCCAGGGTCATCTGAAACAGTCTCGAAAATTCGGGGATCTGCGAGATCTTCTGCTCCGCGCGACGCGATCCAAGGATGCGGACCACGAGTTGCGAGTTGGCTGGTTCCGGGAGATCGCCGGACTTTCGGAGACGCAACTCCGCGACTTCGATACGGCCATTCAAGCGTGGCAAGAACTCTTGTCGCTGGATCCCGCGGAACCCCAGGCGAGGGAGCAGCTGCGTCGCCTGCTCGAGCGCGCGAATCGTTGGGACGAGCTGACGCAGTTGCTCGAACAGGAAGCGGACCAGGAGGCAGACGTCGAAGTGCGCATCGCGCTCGAAAAGCAGCTCGCGAAGCTGCACGAGGCGAAACGCAAAGACGTCACCGCGGCGGGCCGCGCGTGGGCCCGGATCGCGACGCTCACTCCGGAGGACGACGCGGCCGTCACGACGGCGCTCAAGCTGTTCGAGAAGGCGGAGCGGCTGGATCTGGCGGCGCAGGTCATCGCGGACAACGTGGGCGGTATCTCCGATGAGACCGCGCGGGGGGGGCTGTACAGAAAGCTGGGAGAACTGCGGAGAGCGAGCGGAGATCTGGTCGGGGCAGGGGACGCGTTTTCCGACGCGGCACGCGTCGCACCCGACTCTGCCGGCTGGGAAGCGGCCGAGCAAGCGTACGCAGCGGCTGAAGCATGGGTGCAAGCTGGCGCCGCCGCGAACGAACGAGCGCAGCTCGCGAAGTCTCCCAAGCAGCAAGCGGCGCTGTACGCGGTCGAGGCCGACTATCTCGTCCGCGGTGGGGACGTGGAGGCGGCGATCATTCGCCTCGATCAGGCCGTCGATGTCGACCCGACCAGCGATGAGATTGCGGCGCGGCTCGAGCAGCGGCTGAATGACGCCGAGCGTGCGGGGGACGTCGCGCAGCTATTGCTCCGTCGCGCGCAGAAGCATCCGGACAAGGCCGCCAGGGTCGAGCTCCGGAAGCGGGCCGCCAAGATTCAGCGGGAGACCCTCGGCGATCCAACGCTTGCACGTGAGAGCCTGGAGCTCTTGCTCGAAGATGGTGACGATGCCGATGCCCTCTCCCTGCTCGCGGAGGACGCCGAGGAGCGCGGCGAGCTTTCGGACGCGGTCGATTATCTTGCCCGTCTCGTGCGTGCGACGCCGGATCGCAAGGCGCAGATCCCGGTGGTTCTCCAGCAGGCGCGGATCCTTTCGGAGGGGGTCAAAGATGCCGACGCTGCCGTCGAGCACTATCGGCGCGTCTTGGAGGAGTTCGATCCGACGAACGTCGAAGCGCTCGGCGCGCTAGCCAATTTGGAGGAGCAGCGAGGGAACCATGCAGACGCGGCGCGCGCGCTGGAGCAGCTGCTGAAGATCGCCGCACGGCCCGAGCAGAAAGTAGAGATCGCCGGACGTCTCGCGACACTTTACGAGAACGAGCTGGGCGACGCGCGGTCGGCCCTCGGGGCGCTCAATATCGTTCACGACGCGGACCCGGACGATTTTCAGGCCGTGCAGCGCATCGTCGACCTCGCCGAGCGCCTGGAAGAATGGGGGATCGTCGCCGAGCACACCGCGCGTCTCGTCGAGGTCGAAGGGGACGACGAAGAGGTGAGCCGTATGACGCGGCACCTCGCCGAAGTGCTTGCGGACAAGCTGGACCGCGGGGAAGAAGCCATGCTGGCGCTGGCGCCCGTCGCCGAACAAGGGGACGTGGAGTGCCGCGCGGCGTTCGTCGAGCTCGGAGATCGGCTCGACAAGAAGAAGCTCGTCGCGACGAAACTCGTCGAGTGGTTCGGCCATGCCCCGCCGTCTCCAAAGCGCGACGAGGAACTGAATGGGGCGTTCGATCGCTTCGTGGAGGTCGGGGCGGACGCCGAGGCGGCGTCGATCGGCAAGGAGCTTGCCCGGCTGAGGGTGGCCAGAAAGGATGTCGCGGCACGCCTCGAAGAAATCGCAGTGCGCCTCAGGGATCTGGACGCCCTGGCCGTGAGTCACGACCTCATCGTCCGCGAGCTCAGCGGAGCGTCGCGCGCGGAAGAGATGGTCCGTCAGGCCGAGGTTCTCGTGCGGGCAGGAGTCGATCCCCTCGAAGCGGTGCAGCACGGGGAACAGGCGCTGACGAGTGTCGCCCCCGATGATGTCGGTGCGCTCCTCGCGCGTCTCGGGAAGCTCGTCGACGCTCCCGGGCACGTCATCGACCTGTACGAGCGTCAGGTCGCGCGATGCAAGGCGCCGACGGATCGCCTCAACGCGCTGGCGAGAGCGGCGCAGATCGCCGCGGAACGTGACGCGCTCGACCGCTCGCGCGGCTTTTTCGATATTGCACTGGCTGCGGGCGTTCAGGAAGAAACCCTCGGGACGCTCGAAAACGCCGCGCGCGCTACCGACGAGGCCCGCCGCAGCACGACGCTTCGGACGACACTCGCGGAGGCGCTTGCTGCGGGCGGGCAGGGATCGCGAGATGGCGGGCGCACGCGTGGCGCGTTGCTCAGGCGCGCGGCGCGCATGGTTCATCGGGAGCTCGGTGATCGCGAGCGTGCGTTTGCGTGGCTCGGCGACGCGCTCGTCACGCACGTCGAGGACGCAGCTCTCGATGCCCTGACGGATCTCGCGACGGAAGTCGGCGATCTGGGGCGCGCGGAGTCCGTGCTGACGCGCGCGCTCGGCGAGGTCTTCGACGGGCCGCTGGTTCGCAAACTGCTGGGGCGTCGCGCGGCGTTGCGCACGGAGTCCCTCGACAACAAACCGGGAGCCGCGGAGGACCTGAAGCGGCTTCACGAGCTTTCGCCGGCAGACACTGACGTCATGGACAAGCTGTCGGCGCTCTACACGGACCTCGGCGACTACCGCGGAATGGTCCAGCTGTATGAGGATCAGATCCTCCGAGGTCGTGATCAGGGCCAGCGAGCGGAGCTCGCTCGTAAAGTGGCTCGGCTTTGGGAAGAGCGACTCGACGACGCTCGCGAGGCGGCGGACGCGTGGCGTCGGGTTCTCAGAATGAAGGCTGGAGACGCGGAGGCAACCGCAGGGCTCGAGCGGGCGAAGTCCAACATGCTCAAAAAGCCGTCGCCGGACGACGGCGAGCCGGCGCCGACGAGGAAGGCCGCAACGTCGGTCGAGACCGTTCCCTCCACGGATCGTGTTCCTGAGGCGCCCGTCGCCGCGATGAGCTCCGAGGCCGTGCCGGAGGCGAAGGAGTCGCCCGAAGGAAAGCCCGCGCCCGTTGGCGCTGCCGCCGTGTCGGAAGGCGGGAGCGGCCCGGTTCCAGCGAACGAACCCGAGCCGGCGCCAACGCCGCCTGAAGAAGAAGCATCCGCATCGACCGAAGCAAGCCCGCGTGGGGGGACACCGTCGCCAACGCCTCCGGTCGTTGTTGCGGCGGTAGCCGCGCCAGGCCCGTCCGAACCCAACGGCGCAGCGGCGACTGAATCCGACGAGACGGATGTGGACTTCTCGGAGACGGCGCAGCCAGCGCCCCCGCCCGTGTCCCGCGGGTCCAGGCGACCGCCGCCGCCGCCCCTTCGCGCGTCGCGGCCTCCACCGCCTCCGAGTCGAACGGGATCGTTGCCGCCGCCGCCGCCACGCGGGCCGGGCATCTCCGGGCGCACGCCGCTCGCGCCACCGGCCCGTTCTGCACCGCCGCCTCCACCATCGCTCCGGGCGTCGCGTCCGCCCGTGCCTCCGTCGCGAGTCGGGCCTGTTTCGGCTCGTCCGGCGCCCCCCCCGCTGGCGTCCATCGAGAAGACCCTCGGTTCCACGAATTTCGATGATCGACCAAGCGATGCCACGGAGGTCAGGCTGCCTCCGGGCCTTCGGAAGTCGGAAGAAGAGGCCGAGGAAATCGAGGACGACGAACTCTTCGAGTGACCTGGTTCAGCGCTCCGCAGAGCCGACCTGAAATGCTCCTGCTCCGCCGTCCACCCGGGCGGGCATACCGAGGTGTAGCGGATCGTTGCACCGACCATGGCCCCCGGGGAACCCGGCAACGACTGGTACTCTCAATATCTCCAGCCGCTCGCGCAGCACTGATTCGATCGGCACCCCGTGTCTGCCAGGCGCCGCGTCCGTGAACTCACCGACGACGACGGCGGCCACGTCATCGAAGGCTCCCGCGGAGATCAATGCAGTCAACATGCGATCGACGCGGTACGGCGCCTCGGCGATATCTTCGATGAAAAGGACGGCGCCCCGTGGGACCCGAAGCCTTCCCGCCGCGGCGCAAGTGAAAAGGACCGTCAAGTTGCCCCCAAATACCGGACCCACCGCCGTGCCTCCGCGGTAAGGCACGAGGTTCGACCAGGACCTGAGGCGCTCGGGGTGTTCGATGGCGGCAACCCAATCCTGCCGGGCCTGGCCGTCTTCGCGGCCGAGGCCCGCGAGATTGTGAGCGTGCAGCGACGCGACGCACCTTCGGCTAGCTTCCACGTGAAGAGCCGTGATGTCGGAAAAGCCGACAATCCACTTCGGGTGGTCACGCAGAGCCGCCACGTCAACGGCATGGGCGATCCGCGTGAGGCCGTACCCACCTCGAGCGGCTACGATGGCGCGCGCCTTCGGGTCCCTGAGCGCCGCGTCGAGCTCGGAGGCCCTGCGGAAATCCGAGCCTGCCAGAAACCCCTCGCGGGCAAAGAGCCCTTGGCCAAATCGCACCTCGTACCGTTCCGCGAGCCACCCGAGGCCCCGAAGCACGAGCGTGCGGTCGAAAGGCCCCGAGGGTGCTACCACATGCACGCGGTCTCCGGGGCGGAGGGCGTCAGGAACCATCACTTTGCCGATCGTCGCCAAGCGCGTCCCATCCGGCAAAGAAGCCGCGTATTGTCGGCGGGTCCGATGAATCGACAGAGCGCCATTTCACGTCTCTCGAACATCGCGGTCAACGACGTGTTTCCGCTCGCGCGGCAGCTCGTACGGCGGACGCGGCGAGCGGTCGACGACCTCGCGCTGCGGACGCTTGGTCCTGATTTCGAGGAGCGCGCCGCGCGCGTTCGCGCCCGTTACGATCGGATGGGAGGCGATCCATTCGGTCTCGACCCCGACTTTACCAAGTACATCTCGATGGGAGCGGCCGTCTTTCATCGCCTCTACTTTCGCGCGACGGTGCACGGCGCGCACAACGTGCCGGAGGGTCGCGCGCTCCTGATCTCGAACCACTCCGGGCAACTACCGATCGACGGCATGATCATCGGGATGTCCATGTTCATGGACGCCGAACCTCCCCGGATGGTTCGAGCGATGGTGGAGAAGTGGGTGCAGACACTGCCCTTCGTGTCCATGCTGTTCAATCGAACGGGGCAGGTCGTGGGTGTGCCCGAGAACTGCGCGCGGCTCCTCGAGCAGGAGGAGCTGATTCTCGCCTTCCCCGAGGGAACACGCGGCATCTCGAAGCCGTTCACTCGACGCTACCAGCTCGAGGAGTTCGGCCTTGGCTTCATGCGGCTGGCGATCGAGACGCGGTCGCCAATCGTTCCCGTTGCCGTGATTGGCGCCGAGGAGCAGTTCATCAACGTCGGGAACCTCGACTGGCTGGCGAGGGCGCTCGGCGTCCCCGTGCTGCCGATCGTCCCGCAGTTCCTGATTCCCGGAGGGATGATGCCCCTGCCGACGAAATACCACGTGTACTTCGGCGAACCGATGCATTTTGACGGCGACGCGGACGACGATGACTCGATAATCGAAGAAAAGGTGTGGCTCGTGCGCCAGACGATTCAGAGCATGATCAACCGTGGGCTCAAAGAGCGAAAGAGTCTCTTCTTTTGATGGAAGATCAAGGCGACAACGGAGAGCCCACCGAAGGCGAGCCGCGGGCGATCGAACGGCGGCAGAGACGGTCTCGACGAAGTTCCGACCTGCTCGCGCCCGAGCTGTTGGATCGTATGAGCACCGGGGCCGTCGTAGTCACGGGTATCTGCGGTCGGCTCGGCCGTCGCGTCGCGCGCTTCTTGCATCGAGACCGCGCCGTCATCGGCCTCGACCGGCGTCCATTCCCCGATCGGCCGAAGGATATCGAGCACTGTCAGATCGATCTTCGACGAAAAAAGGCAAAGGAGGTCTTCAGAAACCGCAAGATTGCGGCTCTCGTTCACCTCGGCGTGATGCACGATCCCCGTGACAGCGGCGAGGACCATCACACGTGGAATGTGGTCGGGTTCCAGAAGCTGCTCGAATACGCGAGGCAGTCAGACGTGCCGAAGGTCGTCCTTCTGTCGAGCGCGAACGTTTACGGCCCGCGCCCCGACAATCCACAGTTTCTGACGGAGGACGCACCCCTCCTGGCGGCGAGTGCCTTCAGCGAAATGCGCGATCTCGTCGAACTCGACATGCTGGCGCAGTCCTTCTTCTGGAAGCATCCGAACACGGAGACGGTGATTCTGAGGCCGGCTCACATTCTCGGAACGGTGAGGAACGCGCCGAGCAACTACCTCCGGCTACCAGTCGTCCCCACTCTCATGGGCTTCGACCCGATGATGCAGGCGGTCCATCAGGACGACGTCGTCTCTGCGATTCGCCTCGCGCTCCGGCCTGGCGTTCGCGGAATCTTCAATGTTGCCGGACCGCCGCCGCTGCCCCTTTCGCACGCGGTTCAGATGCTCGAGCGCGGGCAACTACCAGTGCCACACTCGGTGGCGCGCGTGACGCTCGATCGACTCTGGAAGATGCGTCTTACCTCGTTTCCGGCGCCAGAGCTCGACTTCATCCGTTATGTTTGTATGGTGGACGACTCACGCGCACGTCAGGTGCTCGGATACGTCCACGGTCATGGAATCGAAGAAACGCTGCGCGCCGTGGATCAGGAGCGATGGCTGTGAACCTCCGGGCGTTCGGCTCAGGAGGAGCGGTGGTGTTTGCGTGTTGCTCCCTCTATGGCTGCGCGCCTCACGCGCTCGGTCTCCCACCGGGACCATCCCCCGAATACGAGCGTCCGATGGTACCGGTGCCGGATGGAGGGGCGCGGCAGCCGCCCCAGTCGGCCCGGGACGGCGGGAGCGCGCAGAAGCAAACACAATTCGACCATGCGCGGTTTGTCGTCGGGGTGCGTTGAGCTAGCATTCATGGGCGGAGTCATGATTTCTGCGATCGACGTCAAAACGCTCGCCGAGCGCGCCAGGGCTGCCTCGAGAAGGCTGGGTCGTCTCGATCGGCGAGCGAAGGACGCCGCCTTGGCCGCGATTGCCTGCTCGTTACGCGAAAGCCGAGAACGGATCCGTGAGGCCAACGCGCGCGACATCGAGCGCGCTCGGGCAACCGGGCTACCCGCGGCGATGCTCGAGCGACTCGACATGGGACCGAAGGTGCTCGAATCCACCGCAAAGGGGGTCGAGCACGTGATCACGCTTCCCGACCCCGTCGGGAGTCGCGCCGGGATGCAACGCCTCGAGAACGGTCTGCTGGTTGGCAAGCAACGGCTCCCACTGGGCGTCATCGCGATGGTGTACGAGTCTCGTCCAAACGTGACCGTGGACGCAGCGGCACTCTGTTTGAAGGCAGGCAACGCGGTGCTCTTGCGGGGCGGCAAGGAGGCGGTCGAAACGAACGCCGTTCTCGGGGACGTTCTTCGCGGCGCGCTCGAAGCGTCCGGCCTTCCAGCGGACGCCGTCGGCATCGTGCCGGCCGGGGATCACGGGTCCATCAAGGAGCTCATCGGTCTCTCCGGGCTCGTGGACGTCGTGATCCCTCGCGGTGGGGAAGGTCTCATCCGGTTCGTCGCGGAGAACGCACGCGTTCCCGTTCTGAACCACTTCAAAGGTGTCTGTCACCTGTTCGTCGACGATGGCTCGAGTGTCGACATGGCCGTTGCGCTAGCCCTGAACGGCAAGGCGCAGCGGCCCGGTGTGTGCAACGCGCTCGAATGCCTGCTGGTACACGAGGGCGTCGCCGCGTCGCACCTGCCGAAGGTCGCAGCGGCGCTGATCGATCGCGGCGTCGAAATTCGAGGGTGCCCGCGGACGGTCGAGCTCGTTCCTGGCGCCGTTCGCGCCTCCGAAGAAGACTGGGGCAGGGAATTCCTGGATTTGATTCTTGCCGTCCGCATCGTCCCTGGTCTGGACGCCGCGATCGAACACATCGAGCGATACGGATCGAATCACACCGAGGCGATCTGCACCGACAGTCACTCGCGGGCGCAGCGCTTCTTGCGAGAGGTCGACGCGAGCTGTGTTCTCGTCAACGCCTCCACTCGCTTCAACGATGGTGGCCAGCTCGGGCTCGGCGCGGAAATCGGAATTTCCACCACGAAGTTGCACGCCTACGGACCGATGGGGTTGGAGGGGCTCACTGCAGAAAAGTGGATCGTGCTGGGCGAGGGGCAGGTGAGAGGTTGAGCCCTTGGTGACGACCAAGAAAGCGTTGCGGAAAAGCTCCGCGTCCGTTCGACCGCGGGGGATCCCGCGCCCACCGCGGAAGGCGCGCCCGGAGTCGTCGCGTCCCGTCGGAAGTCGCGACGCGAGCGCGAAGCTTGCGCTGCTCGCCGCCGAAGCGGGACTCGACAAGAAGGCGGCGGCGATCGAGATCGTGGATGTCTGCGGCAAGGTGGACTACGCAGATTTTTTGGTGCTCATGACGGGTTCGAGCGATCGTCACGTCGCAGCCATTGCTGATGCGGTCGAGGAATTTCTCGGCAAGCACGGCGCGCAGTCCATCTCGATGGAGGGCCGCATGGCGGCGAGCTGGGTGCTCATCGATTTCGTCGACATCGTCGTGCACGTGTTTCAGCGCGAGGCGCGTGCAGTCTACGATCTCGACGGACTCTGGATGGACGCGAGTCGATTGCCGCTTCCAGGTTTGCGCGCCGACGAAACGTGAGGATCGTCATCGTAGCCGTCGGCAAGCTGCGGGAAGCGCCGCTCCGTGCCGTGGCGGACGACTATTTCGCGCGAATTCGTCGCTACACGGCGTGCGAGGAGCGCGAGGTGAAATCGTCCGACGGCCTGGCGGCGAAGATCCCGGAGGGTTCAACCGTCGTCGCGCTCGAGATCTTCGGTGAATCCTTGACGAGCACCGCTCTGTCCAGGCGCGTGGACGAATGGTCGCGTCGCAACAAGGGAATCGTCACCTTTCTCATCGGGGGTGCCGATGGGATCCCCGCGGGCGTCTCGCGACGAGCGGATGCACAAGTCAGCCTATCGACGCTGACGTTGCCACATCGTCTCGTCCGCGTGATACTTGCCGAGCAAATCTACCGTGCGATGACCCTGCTTCGAGGGGAACCCTACGCACGAGAATGACCCGTCGGGGCGTCGCGCCGGCCGAAGACGTAAGCGACGCCGATGGAGATGGCGTACAGCATGCACAACGGAACGGCGAGAATCAGCTGGCTCAGCGGATCTGGAGGCGTGATGATCGCCGCGATGACGAAGGCGACGACGATGAAGACGCGCGTGAACTTGATCAAATGATGATGCGTCACGAGCCCAGCGATCGAGAGGAAAAATACTAGCACGGGCAACTCGAATACCGCTCCGAACGCGACGAGCATCCGGGAGACGAACTCGATGTACTCGTCGACCATGACCGCCGGCTCGACGACGATGTCAGGACCGATCTTTCCGCTGAAGCTCAGCAGATATTGAAATGCGACGGGAAAAGCAAAGCGCCATCCGAACCAAGCTCCGAAGGCAAACAAGCCGCAGGAGCTCACGACGAAGGGTATGGCATAACGCTTTTCTCGCTTGTAAAGGCCGGGAGAGACGAAGGCCCAGACCTGATAGAGCATGATGGGGAGCGAGACGAGCAGCCCGCCGATGACGGCCAGTTTCACGTAAGCGACGAACAACGACTGCGGCGCGGGAAAGTGAAGCTCCGCTTTGCCACCGAGTGTCGTTCCGTTCCATGCCCGGACGAACGGTCGCGTCAACCACGTGAGCATTCGCTCGCGCTCGTGCCACGCGAGCGCTGCGCCCGTCACGAAGGAGAAAGCCATGTAGATGAGTCGCTGGCGGAGTTCCTCCAGGTGCTCCCAGATCGTCATCGCGCCTTCCGCGGGCGGCGCGGCGTCTCGAGACTCTGCGCTCACACGGATTCTTTCACGCTGCCGACGTGTGCACTCGACGAAGACGTGCCCGTCGCCGTGTCGGGAACAGGCGCCGTGAATCGGGACGTGTCGCTTTCGTCAGCGGAGGTGGAGATCGCAACGAGGTCTTCGGGGATGGCGCCGTAGGAGTCAGGGCCTTCCACCGGGTACTCGCGGAGCCGATCGAAGGCCGTTGCCTCGCCGTAGGCGTCGAGGGCTCCGTCTGTCGGGCGTACGGCATCGGCCGCGGTGTACCGGTGCATGCCGATGACGTCGCCCTGGATCATGGCGCGGAGTTCGGAGAGACCTCCGGCAAGACCTTCGCTGCGAAGGATTTCATCGATACCCGTCTGTCGCCGGACCTCGGTCGTCATGCGCCGAAGGCGGCCCACCCATTGGCCGAGCGTAGTGAGGATCTCGGGAAGCCGCCGCGGGCCAACAACGACCAGAGCGACGACCGCGATCAGCACGACTTCACCGAGTGAGACACCGAACACGCGCGAACGCTACCTCGCGACGCGCGATGGAGCAATCTGTGACGCGACGAGCCAGATATGTCTCTCGGGGGGATTTCAGCGCTTTGCGCGCTTCTTCAAGCGATCGATTTCCGCGCGAACGGCGCGCGAGCCCATCGCGTAGCCAAGAATCACCCCGACCAGGAGCACGCCAGGGATGTAAACGATGTGCTCGACCGTCGGCAACGCTCAGGTCTTTTCCATTGCGTTGCGCACCGCCTTGTCCAGCGTCGCTAGTTTCTCTTCGATGCGAACCTGACGCCGCCAGGTGAGCCACAGGAACCCAATCAGAGCAGCCCACATGAGTAGGTATGCAGCCACCAGCAAGTGCGTCGCGCTCGAAGCCTCGCCCCCGCCGGCGACCGGAATGAACTGCGTGGCCCGCTCCGCCGGAGTGCCCTGCAAGGGAACGTGGGCCAGGAGATTCGTCATGCGTCTTCTTCCTCAGGGTGAAGAGTCAGTGCTTGCTCCTCGAGACGTGCGAGAAGCGTCTCGAGGCTTGCCAGTTGCGAACGCAGCCAGATGAGCAACGTGGCCAGCATCGTCATCGCCAGGAAGCCCACTCCGAGTGTCACTCGCATCATAGGGTCTCCGAGTCCACCGCCTCCACGCCCTATGACGGTTGGGTGATTGCCGCCCCAGAGAACGACCGCATAATGGATGATTGGCAGATTCGCCGTGCCAAGAACGCCGAGGGCAGCTGCAAACTTGCGTTCCGCATCGCCGTCGCCCGTGAACGCGCGCAAGACTACGACGGCGACGTACACCATCACGCTGAGGAGCGTGGTCGTCAGGCGGGGGTCCCAAGTCCAATAAACGCCCCAGGCCTTCTTCGCCCACAGCGGGCCACTCATCAGCACCATCGCGCCAAAGACCGTCGCGCACTCGGCTCCAGCGCGCGCCACGGAGTTACGGCGATCCGTCGGACCGGCCAGGTACGCTGCGCTTCCGAGAAAGCAAACGAAGCCCGATAGATACATCGCGTATGCGGAGGGGACGTGGAAGTAGAAAATCTTCTGAGCAATACCTCCCGCGGCCAGCTGGGCCGTCGGTGTGAGTTCGAAGATCAGAAAGATGAGGAGAGCAAACACGGCTGCCGCGGCGACGAGAAGCGTCGAAAAAAGGCGATGCGCCGAGGAGGCTTTCATGCGGGCCGAGGCTACCATTTGAAGCGCGATACTGCTTTCCCGGCTCAAATCATGCAGTTCGCTCGCGCCAGGAAGGCGGTCAGTCGGGCCTGAAATACCTGAAAGTCTTTGATCAGCAGGTCGATCTCCGCCTGGCGCAGCTTGCTCGTGCTGTCGATGAGATCGAAGCTCGTGCCACTCCCGTTCACGAAGGCGAGCCGGGAGAGGCGCGCCTGTTCCTTGGCGACGTCGCGGGCCGTCCGCGCGACCGCCAGGTTGACCTGGGCCACGGTGATGGCGCGGTCCGCCTGCGTGACTTGAAGAGTTACGTCTCGCTTCTTTTGGGTGAGCGTCTCCCGCGCGATGGTCAGCGCCGCTTCGTTACTACGCCGGAGACCGTAACGATCTCCGCCGTCGTAAAGCAACCATGTGAGCTGTCCGCCGAGCGTCCAGTTCACGTGGTTGCCGTTCGGCGATATGAGCGTCGAATTCACGTAGCTCAGACTCGACGCGAGGTCGACGCTCGGGAGATACTTGTAGTCGACCGAAGTGCGATCGCGTTCCGCGGCTGCTACCGCCATCGAGGCAGACCGGATGTCGGCGCGGGCCTCGGTGGGGTCAACGACCTGACAGACCGAACTCGCGGTCCGCTCGAGGTCGTCGACTCCGATGCTGGTAGCCACGCCCCATCCGACAGTGTCCCCCAGGGCGGCCCCGAGAGATTCGCGCGCCTGACGAAGCGATTCGTTGGCTGAAATGATCTGTGCGCGGCTCGAGGCGACTTCTTGCTTCGCTCGGAGGACGTCGACCGCACTGGCGGCGCCGAGGTCGGCTCTGCGTTGCGTGAGCTCTAACGTCGAGAGTGCGGACTCGAGCGACACCCGGCTCGACTCGGCAATGCGGCTCGCAGTGATCACTCCGACCGCTGCCTGAGCGACCGTGCCGAGCAGAATCCGCTGCGTGTCGAGTGCGTTTTCATCCGCCACGTGCTCGCGTGTTCTCGATGTCCCGACGGTGTACCAGGTGCTGAAGTCAATCACAGGAACCCGCAGATCGAGCGAGCTGGTGAGTTGCGTCGCTGGGTCCGGTAAGTTGCCGATGCCAGCTGCGTTGTTGATGGAGCTCGCTGTCGTGTCGAAGGTCAGACCATGACCCAGGAGCAGGTATCGCGTAACGCCTGCGTTCCCCGTTAGCTGCGGCAGGGCACCCGCAAGCGCGCGCCGCGTGGCTGCACGGCTCTGCTCGACCTGCGCCTGAGAGATGTGCAAGGCGGTCGATCGCGCGTGTACGAGTTCGAGCGCTTGCCGCCAGGAGGCGAGTTCGCGCGCCGGCGGCGGGACGGGCTCGAGCATCGGATCTTTCACGTCGGGCATCGTGATGCCGTCGGATGGGGTCGCGCCGGCAGGCGCTGCACCAGATTGTCCGAACCCGGAAGTCGCGAAGGCACACAGGGTGACCAGCGACGCGATCGACTTCTTCATCCGTCCCATGAGCCGGTGAGATAGCGGTGAAGACGGACGCGGCAAAGGGCATTCGCGCGAAATCTCGCGCGCCCAGCGGCGCCCCACCAATCGTCGGATCAGATGCTCGTGGACCAGCGTTCGAGAAGCGAAGCTGCCAGATCGGAGTCCGTCCCGAGTGCGCGATCCAGGACTCGACGTGCGTCCGCTTTGCGGCCCGCGCGAACGAGGGCATGGGCATAGGACGCGGCGACCTCGGCGTCTCGCGGGCGAGCACGGAACGCGCGAGCAAGCCATGGAACGGCCTCTGCCGGACGACCGAGCCCTGCGTCGAGAATGTGCCCGAGGTTGTGAGCGTACGACGCGCACGCAGGGGAGCGAGCGAGTGCCTTGGCGAAGCAGCTCTTTGCGCTCGCGTAATGACCAAGAAGCGAGAGGGCGAGGCCCAGCACCGCCCAGGTCCGATCGGAATCCTCATGCTGGAGTACCTCTCGCGCCAGCACCGCGGAGCGCCAGGGTGAGGTTGCCAGGACGAGCTCAGCGAGCTCTCTGCCCGCAAAGCACGCAGCGGCCGAGCCTTTCGGGGCGTGGCTGTTCAGGCGCTCCAGCATCGGCACCAGATCCCTCGGACCGAGACCTTTCTCGAGAGCCCACTCGACGTCGCTCTGGAGGCGTTGGATGTCGACGGCGCGGCCCTTCTTCATCGGTCTTTGTCGGATCCTTTTTTTCGACTTCTATCGCCTGCCCAGCGCTCAACTTAGCATTGTTTTTTCTTCGTTTGATGATGCGTAACTGCTAATCCGCAAAAGGCGAGCTTACGCAAGAAGCGCGCCGGTCACGCGGCACGGTTCTTGAGCATGTTCGCTTCTCGAGACCGCGCGACTACGAGCGCGATCGCGAGAGTTCGGGTGCTGCGGGTCGTCCGGCGATGACCGCGCCGTTGAGGGCGTCGAGCGCGCGTTGCACCAGATTCTGACGAAGCCCGATGAACGTGTGGCGTTGCCGAACGTTGACGTACTCTGTATCGTCGATGGTTATCCCGGCAAGTTGATCGAGCGCTGCATAAAAGTCGCTGGCTCGGGCGCCATCTTTTCGGCCAATCCCCACGAACAGCTCCACGCTCTCGGGAGAGCGCCCCGGGTCATTCGAGCCCGGCGCGTCTCGCCGGTCGGCGGGCTGCGGCTTCGTGCCCCGGCCCGGGTCCCGCACTGAGCCACTCATCTCGGCTCGGGGGGGCTCAGGTGCCTGCCGCGGTTCGGGACTGGCTCGGGTCTCGCTGCGACCGGGGGAGGGCGGTGTGGCGGCCGCAACGTCTTCGATGGGTTCGCGCGGCGTCATGCCGTTCGTGGTATTCTTCGGATGCTCTCGGTTCGGCCTCGAGGCGGCTTCTCTCCGAGCCTCGCGCCGTGGCCCTGGACCCGTCGGTTGCGGCGCGGCGCCGTCGGCGACTGGGCGAGGTACCATGGATCGACGCGCCGCTGCCGCCTGATCGGCCGCCGCAGGACGGGCACCGAGGTGATCTCGGAGCAAGCCGGCGATGATTGCCTCGGCATTTTCGTGCGTCTGGACCCGACGCGAAAGAGCCAGATCGTCCGGGTGGGCTGGCTGCTTGGCGAAGAGCTCGGCGAACATCTGCACGATGTCCGTCTCAGCACGCGTCTTCAGATCACGTGGAGTCGGTAGCTCCTTCTCGACGGGCCGAATCTTGTACGTGAGCCGGAGCATGTACAGGTTGCCGATATCCGACGCTTCGACCAGAGAGATGGCCGTACCGGTTTTGCCTGCGCGTCCGGTGCGCCCCGTGCGATGCACGTACTGCTCGCATGATTCTGGAAAATCGTAGTTGATGACGTGCGTCAGATGCGAAATATCGATCCCCCGTGCAGCAACGTCGGTGGCGACCAGGAAGCGGAGCTTCCCCTTGCGGGTGGCCTCCATGACCTTCTCGCGCTCCGCCTGCCCGAGATCGGCGTTCAGCCACTCCGCGTCGAACCCCTGCTGCTGGAGAGTCGAAGCCACACGCTTCGTGGACTCCTTCGTATTGCAGAAGATGATCGCGCTCTCCGGATTGTCGACCTCCAGTACCTGCAGGAGGTCGTTCGTCTTGTCTCCTCGGGAGATGTACACGCAGTGGCTGATCTCGAGCGCGCCGACGTGATCCCCGCTAAGCGTGACGAACTCCGGATTCTTGAGGCGAGTCTCCGCGAGTCGCTGGATCTCTGGAGGGAGCGTCGCGCTGAACAGGAGCGTCTGACGGGTCGCCGGTAGGAAGGCCAGGATGTCGTCAATCTGCGGCAAGAACCCCATCGACAGCATCTCGTCGCTCTCGTCCAGGACGACCGCACGCACGCCCTTGGGATCGAGCGTCCCGCGGCGCAGGTGGTCGAGAACGCGACCCGGAGTGCCGGCGACGATCTGAGCGCCAGCGTTGATCTTCTGTATCTGTGCCGGCATCGGCGCACCGCCGTAGACTGCCGCGATCTTCGTGCCGCGATATTTCGCAAGCGACTCGAGCTCCCGCGCCACTTGCAGCGCAAGTTCGCGTGTAGGGCAGAGCACGAGCACCTGTACGGCCGCGGTGTTCCTCCGAACGACGGCATCGACCACCGGTAACCCGTACGCTGCCGTTTTCCCCGTGCCGGTCCGCGCCTGCACGACGAGGTCCAGGCCGCGGCTGACCGGGTCGAAGACGGCCCGCTGTACGGGCGTGGGGTGTACGTAACCGAGCTCGTCCACGGCCCGGCGCACCTCAGCGGACAGCTTCAGAACATCGAACGTGGGTGGCGGCGGCGGCGGGGAGGCGGGTTCGTCGGGCATTCAGCGGCGGGGCAGCTTAGCAGAGAGGCGCTCCGGCGGACTTAAATCAGCGAGGTTCACCGAGTTTCTTCTCGATGTCCGCGACGATTCTCCGGCGCTCGGTCACATCGAGCGCCTCGTACCTCACCGAGCGCTCCTCGGCATAGCGCAGCCGATCGACGTCGCTCAGGGCCCGCGTGGCGAGTTCATCTCCGGCGCAGCGGCCGGTCAGGCCTGGTCTCATCGACCATTCCGGCTGGAGGGCGGCCTGGAAGCCGCCGACCGTCTCGCGCTCGCCACCGGTCGCCGCCGTCGCTGCCCTACGGGCTCGCCGAATGGCTGTCACGAGAGCGCGGATTCCGGTTCGACACTCCGTCGAGACAGGAGGCACAGGCGGCTGCCAAGCCTGGTAGATGATCTCGACCGAGCAAACGGCGGTGAAGGTCGTAACGATCCCGGCAAACAAGGCAATACCGATCGCGCGCCCGCGCCGGTGAACCGAGACGTTTATGCTAGGACCAATGGTCACCGGGAGCGTCCGGGGCGCCTCCGCCGCAGCTCAGTTGAGAACCTGAGGGCGCGGCGTTTCCGGTTCGATGAAGGTTAGCCGGATTTCGCGCTCGAGAGCCGCTTTGACCTCCGCCTCGACGAGATCGACTGCGCCGGCAATGCGCTCCACGTTGCGCTGGTAAACGAAGATGCGCGCGGCGGGAAGGCCTTCGGCGACGCCCGGTCCGATCGCGTCCAGCATCAGCAAAGCCCGAGGATCGACGCCGTCAACGACCACTTCCAGACCGGGTACGTCGCTGACGTAAATCTCGTTCGAGCGAACGTGGCGCTTCAGCTTTTCGTCCAGACCATCGACGATTCGGCGGACGGCCTGGTCGAACGCCTCGCGGGACAGGGCCCACGTCGGCGGGGGCTGCTCCGCGTCGACTTCCCGGGAACGCAGAAAGGCTTGCGTCGCCCCCGCGCTGTCCCCGCGGTCGTCGCGAACGAGTCCAAGGTAATAGAGGGCTTCCGAGTTGTGCGGATTGCTTTTCGCCGCGTCCTCGACGAGAGGCGCAGCTTCTTCCACGTTTCCAACCTCGAACAAGGCGCGCCCGACGAGAAAGGCGTGATTCGGGTTGTCGAATGGCCCCTTCGGAAATCGAGCAGATAGCGCTTTCGCTTCCTCGATCCGATTTTGACCGAGCAACGCGTCGAACTTGAGAAGCAGGGCGTCGACGACCTCGTCATCCGTCTCGGCCAGCTCGAGGGCGAGATCGCACATGAGGATCGCGTCATCGAACTCTGCGAGTGGATGAATGTAGACCTCCGCTGCGTTCAGCATCGCTTCGAGGTAGGTATCGTCGAGCGCGATGGCTTGGCGGTAGTGTTCGATGGCCTCTTCGAACTCTCCCTGAAGGGCCGCGACGTAGCCGAGCAGGTTATACGCCTCGGGCGATTGGCTATCGAGTTCGAGAGCGCGGCGGGCTGAGAGTTCGGCTCCGCGTGAGTCTCCGCGTTGCACGAGATCCCAGCCTCGGTCGAGGTGAGCGGAGAACTGATCCATGTCGCCGGAAGAACAGTTAGTGGTCCGTTTTCGCCGACGAGTCAAGGACCCGCCGCAGCGTGGGGTCAATCGTGAACGACGACGCGACTACCGGGGTGCTCGGGCGTGGCCAGAACGCCGTGCCAACCTTCTGGCAGCCGCGGGTCGGTGTTCATGAACACCCACTTTGCATCGAGCGGTGACAGGTTCACGCAACCGTGGCTCATCTCCGTCCCGTAGTTCGAGTGCCAGAACGCGCCGTGGAGCGCATACGCCTTGTGAAAGTACATCACGTACGGCACGTCTTCGATGCTGTATGGAAGATCGCCAGCGGCGGTGCCGTCCCCGTCCATCGTGGTGGTGACGTGCTTCTCTCGGATGCGATAGTCGCCCGTGGGCGTACTGTGATCCTTGTCCTTGTCGACCTTGTTCTCCTTGCCCGATGAGATCAGCGTCGCGTAGATCGCGCGCGTTCCTTCGAAGACGATCAGCGTTTGCGTCTTGAGATTCACGTCCACCCAACGTTCGTTGGGCCCGATGTCCGTGGGCGGCGGTCCGGGCGCCGTGACGCGAAGCTGAGATGCGAGCATCCACGAGCCGTCTTTCGCTTCGAGATACTTCTTGCCCGCGATCGTGGAGTCCTTGCCCGTCAGAGGGACGAGTGCGTGGTCGGGAACGCCGCCCGATGGCTTGAGCTTCCCGTTCGCGTCGATCTGGTATTTCGTGCGACCCTTATGCCAGCCATAGGTCCACGCGAGAGGCAGGGCGACGTGATCGCCGTCGATCTCCGTGCCCTGAAAGTTCGATGGGGTCGTCGTCCAGAATCGATCCGCCGGTGCGACCAGTCCCTTCGTCGTCTTGTACCAGGGGCGTCCGTTCCAGTTGAATTCGCGGTCTACGGCGACGTAGAAACCCTTGACCATTCTCTTGGCCAGGATGGCGTCGGCGTCGGATTCGAGTTCGTCGAGCTTCAGCTCGTTCAGGCGCTTGTCGACGTCGTGTCGCTGCCACCACGGCTTCGCGGAGTCGTCGATTCCGCCGTCCGGAAGCAGCGCGGGGGTCTTCTCATCGTCCGGGTGATCCGCGGTATCGGCGGGGTGAGGCTCCAGTTCGGCTCCCGTTTTCTCGACCTTGCCTTCGCTCGCCGGGTCACGGTGGTGTTCGAGTGCTTCCTTCGAGAATGGCAGCGCGGCCTGCTCCGCCTTTGCCGTACCGTCGACCTTCGAGGCCGAGTCGTCCGCTTTCGGCACGAGATAAGGTTCGTATTGCCGCATCTGCTCCGGGGTCGGGACGGAGCGATAGAGCGGCGTGCCGTTTTTTGCGTTTCGCGCATACGAATAGGGGAGAATCGCAGCGAGGTCGGGCGCCCGGATCGCAAACCGCGCTTCGGGAGACGACGGGTTCGTGGTTCCGGCATTGGCGCAGACGAAGCCGCCATCGCGCAACTGGTACCACCCGTGCGAGCAATCCTCTCCCGGGATCGTGTCGGGCAAGACGGGGACGCGACTACCACTTCTGAGATAGCCAATCTTCTCCCGCTTCGAAGGCGACGTCGTGGCGTAGATACCCGTCGAAGCCTCCGTGGCAACGAAGTAGGGGCCCGCGTACGGCTCTGGCGGCGCGCTCGAGGCGGCGGCGCTCGGTTCTGGGGCGGCCGAGGGAGCCTCCGCCACGGATGCCGCCGGCGTGGCTGTGCTCGAGGGCGGACGCGGCGGGGCGATCGGTGGAGGGATGGCGTTCGTTCGCTGGTCTGCGCCGGGCGGAGGCTCTTGATGACAGGCGCTTTCCGCGACCAGAGCCGCAGCGATGAGCCAGAAAGCAGTCAATCGAGGAAATCTCATCGAGGACGGTCTTCTGACTACTCGCTCGGAACGCTGGGGATCCACTTCTCCGCAGGTGCGAGAGACGTGCCAGGAGTCGCTTACGGAACCAAAGTGCCCGGTTGGCGGATTTTCGAGGGGTCGCGCCGTGCATCAGTGCCGAGCTTCATCTAGAGAGGGCATACCCCATGGCGGAGAGCGTGGCAGCCGAGACGCGCCGGCGTGGGCGGGCGCACACACATCCGGTGAAGTTCGGCTGGTTCGTGGCGCTGGCCATCGTCATCCACCTTCCGTTCACTCCGCTTGGCGCACTGTTCGGGCTCGTCGCGCTGCTGCACCGGCCCCGAGCCGAGGCGCCTCCCGACACGCTCAATGCGATTCCGGTATCGCTACTTTCGCCCGAAGAGATGGCTCAACTTGGGGGCGCTAGCGCCCCGCCGCCTGGATCTCCGAAGACCGAGGAGTCCGGACCGGCACCTGCGGAGCCCCCGCCGGGGGCTGTCGTGCGCCGGCCGAAGCCGAAGCCGAAGCCGAAGCCGAAGCCCCCGACTACGACGGACGGCGGTGCCGAGGTGGCTGACGCCGGCGAGAGTCCGAGAGCCGCCGCAAAGCGCGTGGTGTCGTTCCAGCGCGATGCGGGAGCGCCGCCCTTGTCCGCTGAACGGCGCCCCACGCCGGATCCGCTGGCCCTGGTCGGAAGAGCAACGACCGTCGCCGATCCGAATGCGAACGTGAAGCTGTTGCTCATGAACGACCGCATTCGCGACCTTCCTCTCGGTCCGCGGATTGGCCGCCTCATCGCGAGATTACCGCAATGGCAGAGTTTCTTTGGGCCGACCGGGCTCGATCCGGTCCGGGACATTGATCGAATGTATGTCGCTGGACCGCAGTTTCGTTCGTCGGGCGAAGTCGTTGCCGTTCTCGAATATCGAATCTCGCGAAGCGCGATGCGTCGCGCGCTCGACTCCATCGTCGACCGCGCGCCGAAGGGTAAGTGGTTCGACTCGGAAGTCCCGGCGGCGAGCGCTCATGCAGATCACGCGGACAGGATTTTTGTTTTGCCCAAGGGCAAGCTCCTTCTCATGGTGCCGCCGCATCTGAAAGAAGACGCGATTGCGAAGGCCCCAGGTCTCAAGTTGCCGCGGCTGGGGGGGAACGCGGCGGTCGTGGCCTTCGTGGCCACGCCCTGGCGCGCCCTCTCGGGGCTGAATGTGCCGGTCGACGTGCCGAAATCGATCGCGTCCGTTTCGGTTGCCGTGACGCCTTCGGACGACGGAGGTGCGTTGCTGCATGTCGAGGCTGTGGACGCTTCGAAGGAGGCCGCGAGAGCAGACGCGGATCTGCTGACCCGCGCGATCAATCTGGGGACGCAGCGGGACGTCGGCGCGCTGGGTGCTCTCCTCTTCGGCGGGGAGAAGCTCAGTCTGATCGAGCCCATTGCGTTGCGCGCGATGGGCAATGTCATTCGCGGCGACGCGCGAGTCACTCCGCGCGAGCTCGAACGAGCACTCGCGTTTGCGGAGGGCTGGGTCGACGCGGTGATGGGCCCCGCTACGTTGCCGGTACCCGAGCGGCGGCCCTGACCTAGCCGTTCTCGGCCGTTGCCGTGGCGAGCTCTATGAGGACTCGATCCGTCGCTTCCCTTTCGAGCCCCTGGATGCACAATGCCGCGCCGCGGTACGGTTCAACGACCAGGCAGCACGTGTTCCGGATGGCGTCGGGTATGGCGTTCAATCCGAAATCCATCACGACGCCGAGCGCGATCGCCGCGAGCCCGAGTCCGAGGAGCGACGGCGAGCCCCCCGGGACGCGCACTCCATCGACGAGTAGGCCCGTCCCCACGTAAGTCCCGACCGCTAGTGCCAGGATGCCGGCAGACATCCCGAGTCGCGGGTATTTCACCTCGCGCGACACGCTCGACAGGTTGGCGAGTGGGATGACCGTCTCGGTCTCCCGGAGCACTCTTCCGAGGAGCTCCGTGCGTGACGAAATCCGGAGTCCGCGCTCGCTCAGGGTGACGTCGGCAGGTCTGCGGTACGAAAACACGAATCGGCCTATGACGCGCGCAGCACTGCGGACGAAGGTGATTCCCGTGAGAGCCATCAGGATCGTCACGGCGAAACCGCGTCGAGACGCGCTCAGTTCTCCGGACAGTCGACTCTCCGCGCCTCCTTCGGACATCCGCGCCTTCCTACATCGAAGGGCGATTCGACGCGACCGTCTCGAGCCCGACGGTTACGAAATAGAGCCTCAAGAGGTGAACTGATTGAGCGAGTTCAGGATTGGTCCGGGGCGCTCGAGGCTGCGGTCATCCGTGGGGCGGTTTCGTGCGTCCACCCGGACGACGACCGGTGCGTAGTCGCGGGCCTCTTCAGGGCTCATCTCCGCGTACGTCGCGAGAATCACGAGATCCCCCGGCTTGTTGAGGTGCGCCGCCGCTCCGTTGACCGCAATGGCTCCGGACCCGCGCGGCCCTTCGAGCGCATACGTCATGAGACGGGTTCCCCGGGTGACGTTCCAGATGTGGACCGCCTCGTGAGGGAGGATGTTTGCTGCCTCGAGCAGGTTGGCGTCGATCGTGACGCTGCCTTCGTACTCGAGATCCGCGTGGGTGACCGTGGCCCGATGGATCTTGGACTTGAAAACGTTGAGTCGCATGGATGCCTTGATGTGTTCACGGCATGGCGGCTACGAAAGACGAGGTCCGCCTGCCGAACCCTCGAAAATATAGCGCGGCTCTTTTTGGGGACCAAGGGGGCTTCGCGCGAGGCTGATTTGGTCGCGACGCGTCATTCTCGTTCGGAGGGGCGGTCGGGCGGAAACCCTGCGGCCTGCGCGGCGGAGGCGCCAGAAGCCCTGCCAGTCGCGAACGCTCCGTTATTTGGCCCGGTTCACGCGTTGCCGATACCAATCGCATTCACGGCATCCCCGATGCGGGGCCGAGAAACGGAAATCTTGCCGATGTCCGACCAGCTTTCGAAGAACGTGATGCTCGAGAACCTCCAGGGGATGTTGAGGGACGTCTTCAAGCTACGGAGAGAGGGTGCGACGTACGCCCGGCTGGCCCGGGCGCACGGCTACGTCGACGGGTACATGCGTGTGCTTCTGGAGTCGGGATTGGTGACGCGCAAGGAATTGCTCGCGCTGGTTTCGAGCGAGCGCGTACGCGCTGACGGCCCCGCCACGCAGGCACTGGAGTCCGAAGCGGCCGCCTGACTTCTCAGAGCCCGACGTCCAGGAGTTGCTTCAGCTCGCGTAACCGATGCGCGAGAACCTGGGGCGTCAGTTTCGTGAGCTCGCTCGCGCCGACGCCTTCGACGCAGAACGACGCGACGGTCGCGCCGACGAGCAGCGCGTGGCACCACGTCGCGTGATCGCGCCTATCCGCGCGCGCAAGGAAGCCGAGCGCTGCGCCCGCGAAACTGTCGCCCGCGCCCGTGGGGTCGACCTCGTTTTCGAGCGGGTACGCCGGCGCGAAGAACACGCCATGCTGGTCGAAGAGCATCGCGCCGGCATCGCCTCGCTTCACGACCAGGCGCTTCGGACCCATGGACAGCACCCCGCGCGCGGCGCGTCGGATATTGTGATCGCCCGATAGTTGTCGGAGCTCTTCGTCATTCACGACGAGGGCGTCGACTTTCTTCAAGACCTCGAGGAGCGTCGGTCGCTCCCCGGTGATCCAGAAATTCATCGTGTCAGCGACGACCAGTTCCGGCGCGCGCGCCTGAGCGAGGACCTCGATCTGGAGCGACGGATGAATGTTGCCGAGGAGCACGATCTTCGAATCCCGAAACCGCTCCGGCAGCTTGGGGCGGAAGTCGGCAAACACGTTGAGCTGCGTGTCGAGCGTTTCGCGGGTTGCGAGGTTCGCCGCATAGCGGCCGGCCCAGCGAAAAGTCCTTCCCGCGGCGCGTTCGAGGCCGGCCGTGTCCACTCCGCGCTTTTCCAGCAGGGTGACGGCGTCCTCCGGAAAATCCGCACCAACCACGGCAACGATCCGGGACGCCGAATACAGGCTCGCCGCGATCGCCGAATAGTTCGCCGAGCCGCCCACGACGTTTCTTTCGGCCCCGGAGGGCAGGTCGAGATCGTCGAACGCAAGCGAACCGACGATGAGGATGGGAGTTTCCGTGAACCGCGGGTCGTCATTCATGTTCCATCTTCCTCGATGTAAGGGGCAAGCAGCCATGTGAGTCGCGCACGCACCTCGGGCGAGACCTGGCTCTTCGGGGTGATGATCGAGTGCCTCAGCGCAGACGACGCGGGGCTCCTCGAAGGGTCGGGTAGATCCTTCGAAACCTCTACGACGATCCGCATGGCGAGGTCGGCGTTTTTTCGTAGGACCGCAACGATGGTCTCGACCGACACGGCATCCTTGTCCTCGTGCCAGCAATCGTAGTCCGTCGCAAACGCGATCGTCGCGTAGGGGAGCTCCGCTTCACGCGCGAGCTTGGCTTCGGGCATTGCGGTCATGCCGATGACGGAGACTCCCCAGCTTCGGTAGAGCAGACTTTCCGCACGAGTCGAGAACTGTGGGCCGTCGATGCAGACGTAGGTGCCGCCCTCGTGAACGCGTCCGCCGGCGTGCTTTGCCGCCGCTGATGCAGCTGCAGCGAGATCCGGGCACACGGGATCCGCCATGCCCACATGTGCCGCGATGCCGTCTTCGAAGAACGTCGCCGGGCGACATCGCGTGAGATCGATGTACTGGTCGACGACCACGACGTCTCCGGGAGCAATGTCCTCCCTCATCGAACCGACCGCGGACAGGCTCAAGAGCTGCGTCGCGCCGAGACGTTTCAGTGCGCAGACGTTCGCCCGGTAGTTCACTCGATGCGGCGCATGGACGTGGCCGCGGCCGTGGCGTGGGAGAAAGAGGACCTTCGTCGCGCCGAGATATCCTTCGGCCACGGCGTCGCTCGGCGCGCCGAAGGGCGTGTCCACGCGATGCGCCGTTACCCGTTCGAGGTTCAGCGCCTCGTACATGCCGCTGCCGCCGATGACGCCCAGCACCCGCGACGGCGGGGGGGCCGTCATGGTTCGTCCTGTCCGCGCGCGGCGCCGGGCGCCTTCACGCCTCCGTAGCCGCGACCTTCGGCGATGAGGCGCTCCGCTTCTCGGGCAGCCCGTTGTCGCTTGCATTCTTCCGCACGAAAGATGCTCGTCAAGTTCTCTACCGCGTGTTCGAGAACGTCGTTGACGAGGACGTAGTCGAAGAGCCCGTAGTGCTGGATCTCTTGAATGGATACCTTGTAACGACGCTGGACGGTCGCTTCGTCTTCGCTCGCCCGGCCGCGCAGGCGCTGCTCGAGAATGCTCATGCTCGGCGGCAAGATGAAGACCGCGACGGCATCGGGGCGAGTGCTCTTGATCTGTCGCGCCCCTTGATGATCGACGTCGAAGATGAGGCCGCGTGCGCCGGCCGCGCGCTCGATCTCGGCGCGGCTCGTGCCATAGAGGTTGCCATGTACCTCGGCCCACTCGAGGAACGTATCGCCACGGATGAGGCGCTCGAACTCCGACCGATCGACGAAATAGTATTCGCGCCCGTGTACCTCACCGGTGCGGGGCTTCCGCGTCGTGTGGGAGACCGAGAACAGGAGTCCAGAAATGTTCGTTCGGAGCGCGTTCGTCAGGGTCGTCTTACCCGCGCCGGATGGCGATGAGACGATGAGCAGGAGCGGCGAGTCACTCGACATTCTGCACTTGCTCCCTCATCCGCTCGATGTCGCTCTTCAATTCGACCACGAGATGGCTCAGCTCCGCATCCTGACTTTTAGCACCGACCGTGTTGGCCTCGCGCGCCATCTCTTGCATCAGGAAGTCGAGGCGCCTGCCGACGGGCTCGCTCGAGTCGAGCAAGGCCGCGAGCTGTGAAAAATGGCTGTCCAGGCGGACCAGTTCCTCGGTGATGTCGGTCCGATCCGCCAGCACGGCGATTTCGGCCTCCAGACGCCCAGCGTCGAGTGTCGCACCGGAGTCGCTCGAGAGCCTTGCGATCCGGGCTCGCAGGCGTGCTTCAGCGGCGCGAAGGGTTTCCGGGACGCGGTCGCGAACCGCCGAGTGCAACCGGCGGCAAGCCGAGAGCCGTGATTTCAGCTCGGCGGCGAGCGAGTCGCCTTCGCGTCGTCGCATCTCGTCGAGGCTCGGAATCGCGTCGTCGAGTGCCCGTGCGAGAGCCTCCTGGGTCGCTGCGTGACCGACACTCGCGGGCGCAGCATAGAGCTCGGGCATGCCGATGATGGCCGTCAGCGGAATGTCGGTCCCTGGCGCGAGTTCATCCCGGATGCGCTCGAGCTCGCGATAGACGGTACGCACTCGGTCGGCGTCGAGATGCGGCATCAGAGCCGGTCCGTCGTAACGCACGGTTAGCTCGAAGCGGCCGCGAGTCAGCCGCTCCCTGGCGCGCTGCTCGAGGAACAAGGACTGATCGGCCATTTCAGCCGGAACCCGCACGCGAACATCCAGGTGGCGGTTGTTGACGGAACGAATGTCGACCACGACCCGTCCGGGTCCGAGCGAAGCCTCCCCCGTTCCGAACCCGGTCATACTGTTCATCGGGTCATCGCCTGGCCGAGTGGTTGCGGACTTGCCGTGACGAGGGCCGGGCCTGGTCCCGTTCAGATCCCTTTGCGCCGCTTGATGTCGTCCATCATGCGCCGGTACTCGACCTCCCACACCTGCGTGCCCTCCTGCACGTGTTTCAGGCGTCCACGCACCTCCTGCTCGAGCTGCTCTTCCGCGGCGAATTGCTTCCGGAGGGGTTCGCGCATGCGCAGCCGCAGGACGTGATCCTGCGCGAAGACCTCATCGACATTGTTCGAGTGCATCAGGATCTCGAGGAGCTGGTCGAGGAGGTAGTCGATGGCGTCTTCGCCGATCTTCACATGTTTCTGCTCGGCGACGAGCTTTCGCATGCGACCGAGTTCCGACTGCGGCAGCCCGCGCGCGGCGACGAGGTCTTTGGCGCGATCGGCGATCTCCTGATCGTCGTTCAGATACTGCGCCAGTACCGCCTCGATGTCCGCCTGAACCTCGCGGGGCGACTCTGTCTCGATGTCGCCGCCATCCGTCAGGGCGCGCACCATCTCCCCGGCGACTTGGGGAATTTTCGCCCGATGCAGCCACATGGGGCCGATCCCTACCATTGTCAGCCCGAGAATTCCCGAGATCTCAGACGCCCCCGGGGCCGTTTTTTCGGCCTTTCGCGTCGCAGGCCTGCCTGCACCGACAAATCGGGGGCTCGAGCTAGAGCTTTGGCTTCCGAGGGTCCACCGGTTCGCGTGAACCGAGCCGGAGTCGCCGGAACACGGCGTCCCGTTGCCGTTCCTTGTAGGCGCTGTGACTCGCGTCGCCGGCTTCGTTGGAAGCCTCGGTTTCGGCGTCCACGAGCTGAAACTCGCAGAGCAAATACACGACCGGTCCGAGAGGCTCGGAGCCGGGCGGAGCCAGTTCCATGAACGAGGGCGGCACTCGCACCGGAACGTCCGAGACGAAATGAATGACCCGGTATGTCGGCGCGCTGAAGCGGTTGTCTCCGGGGGTCAGTGTGTCGTCGATGTCACCCTGGAATTTGTCGACCATCGACCGAAGGTGAGGGTGCCCCTCGCAATAGCTCCGGAAATGGAAGATCGTGTTCGTGCTCTCCTGCGGTACCACGTAGTTGAATGGGAAGAGCCGCTCGGACAGATAGAGGAGTACCGGCAGCAGATCCTCGCGCGTCCGCGTGACGATGCGGAATCGGAGCTTGTCGTAGACGGCGGCGGCCGTGGATTCGGCCTTCGACAGGAGTTTCGTGTACGTCGAATCGAGGTTTTTTCGGCCACCCACGAACTCGGTGATCGGAAACCCCTCGCTCAGCATCGTGCCGACGATGCGGTACACCTTCTCTTCTACCAGGTGAAAGAGGTCGCGGTCGCTGACCGGTAGACGGAAGAGGAGTTCGCGGCCCGCGAGGTGATTGATGATGTGCATCACCTTCAGGATCGCGCACGCGCACTGCTGACGATGCCCGTGGCCCGATGCGATGAGCAGCAACTCCTCGAGCGGCGCCGTCTCGACAGGCTTCGGAATCGCGAACGCGAAGTTCCGTCTGAGGTACGCGATCGCCTGGCTCTTGATGCTCTCGGTGTAGGCGCGATCGTTCGGGTCGTCGGTGTCGAACTCGTGATCCCGGATGAACCGGCGCACGTGCTCGGCGTCGTCGAAATTCAGCCGATGCCAATCGATGACCGAGCCGCCGCGGAGGATCAACCGCACGGACTCGAGGTCGTGCAGGTTGAATTCGTAGGTCGACTTCAGTCGCAGCGCGCCGCTGAAGGACGGCGGGCGTTCTCCGGAAGGAGGCCCCTCGTTGTCGGTGCTCATTGCCATCGTCGAGCCATCGCCGATCGCACGGGACCGCGAGGGTCAGGCAATCAGCCGTGGCCGGGGTGGGTCGTCGTCGCGTCGCCCCCTGGCCGCCTCAGCGACAGGGTGCCGAAAAAGATGCCGAAGGTAAGCCCAATCACACCCAGCTGCGCCGTGAAATGCCCTTGGGACGCGAGGAGCACGACCAGGAGGGCCGCGGGGGCCACGTACCAGGCATTCGACTTCATTCGGCGGAGCTCCAGGTCTGGCGGTTATTCAAGGGCGGCCTTCAGTCCCGCTCGTGGCGAGGTAGGGCCAAGTAGTCCGATGTAGGCAAGGTCCCACGGTGTGGCGAGAAGGGCCAACTGTTATCCGGAGCTCTTTCGCGGTTCAAGCTAGAGCGTCACGTGCGCGTCAAAAAAGTGGGACCTTGGTGCGCTGGGTCTTACATGAGAATTTGGCCACTGGTTTCAGAGGGTTCTCAGTGATCTTCTCGAGTTACAGCTTCGATAACTCGGTCAGTATCGTCTCATAGAGCGAACGCTTGGCGCTCCGGCCCTAGTCCGACCCGGGCCTCCCGGTCAACGGAGCTTGTCACGTCACGGGACCTACCAACATCCGGCGCGACTAATGTTAGCGTGAAAGCGTGTCCCTCCGGGTCGACGCGCGCTCAGCCCTGCTGGCGCTCCTGGCGTGCGCCTGCGGTACCGTGGATCCGGGGCAAGACTTCCAGTTCGCCCAGATCTCGTACGACTCTGGCTTCTTCTACTGCAAAGTCGAGCCGATGCTCTTTGCCGACAGCTGCGGCCCGGGCGATCCTCGGCACGATGGTACGGGCGGCTGTCACTACAACGTGACCACGTTCCGGCTCACTGCGCACGCCCCCGTGACGTGCACCGGGATCGTCCCGAAGAACCTGGGAATTCCCGCCGAAGCTCAGAGCAACTACGAGGCGGCGGAGCGCGAGATGACGGCCGATCCCGACCGCGCGCCGCTGCTCGATCGTCCCACGCAGCAGGCAGCGCACCCCCGCAAGATATTCGACATCGACAGTCCCGAGGCAGACCTCATTCGCCAGTGGGCGACGGACTACACGAGCCAATGAAGCTCCTCGTCATCGCAGTCACGGCTGCCGTACTGTTCCGGACGGCAGTGGCGCATGCGGACGAAGACGCATTTGCCCGCGTGGCCGTCGGGGAGACGGAGCTCCGCTCGGGGCCCGACGTGAGTTCGCGCGTCGTTTACGTCGCGCATCGCGGGGACACGTTCGGTATCGAGGGTCGTGAGGGGACGGGGTTCTGGCTTCGCGTCGTTCTGCCGGACGGCGGCATTGCGTACGTGCTCGGCGACACGGTCGAGCCCATCGCCGTCGACTCGAACGCCCCCGACGCCCCTTCACGCCCGGGGTTCTTCGCGCCGCCGGCGCTCGAAGGGGCGCACGGCGGATTCGCGCTGACCTTGGGCCTCTTCGGCGGAAATGGTTACACGGAGCTGAAGCCGGCGATCGTCCTGGCGCCGTCCATCGCGATCGAGCCGTACGCGGGCGTGGTCCTGTCGGCGGAGGGACGCCGCTTCCTGTACGGTGGCGGCGGGACGCTGAACTTCGCGCCCAGCTGGGCGATCGCGCCGTACGTGCATCTCGGTGCCGGGGGCCTCACGACGGTCCCGAACCAAGACGCACGGGTGCTCCGCGGCGGAACCATGGCTCATGCGCGTGCCGGCGGAGGATTGCTCATCTCGCTCAGGTGGAGGATCCTGCTTCGTCTCGAGGTGATGCAGGTCGTCTTGTTCGAGCCGGATTTCAAGGAGACCGCGCAAAGCTACACGGCTGGGCTCGGCACGTACTTCTAGGCAAGAGCGGCATGAAGAGACTTCTCACCGTCGGCGGCCTCGTGAGCCTCGTCCTGGTTTCCGGGTGCGTCACCGTGCGGCCCGAGCAGCGCGCGATCCTCGCCGATCCGAAGATGCGCTTTCAGGGAGACCCGCGGACGGCGGCGGAGCTCGATCACGTGCTCGACAATCGTGAAGGCTCCTTCGGCGGCGGTACCGTCGAAGGGGGCGGCTGCGGCTGCAACTGATGCGTTCGCCGCGTCTCCCATCGGCGTTCGGCGCGGCTTTCGTCGTCGGGCTCGTCGCCCCGATTGCGGCCGCGCAGGTTGCGGAGCTCGACATGCGGAGCAGCCTGTTCCTCGAGCCGTCCAAGACGAGCCACATGACCGTGATCACGCCGTCCACGTCGGTCAGCGCGTCGCCCGCCGATTTCCTCACGCTGCACGGCGGCTACTCGGCGGACATCGTTTCCGGCGCGAGCGAGTCCGTGAAGGCAGGGCGAACGTTCGCGGACACGCCGGACATCGTCTCGGCTGCCTCGGTCCACGACTTCCGGCAGGTCGCGACCGGGGGCTTCGAGCTGCACCGCGCGCACACGGACCTCGGCGCGACGTACAGCTACGGCACCGAGCACGACTACCGATCCAACGCGATCACGGCGACGGCCGGGACCGACTTCTTCGAGCGGAACACGAAGCTCGAGTTTGCTTACTCGCACGGCTTCGACGACGTGTGCGACCTCGCCGCGAACGCGCTGCAGGCCGTCACGGCGCGCCAGGCGCTCGACCAATCGAAGGGCTGCTTCACGAGCGACAAGACGCGGCGCTCGATCGGCGTCTCGCTGGACAACTTCCAGGGCGCGTGGACCGAGAGCTGGACACCGGTGTTCGAGTCGCAGGTGGTGCTCACCGGAGCCGTTCAGCAAGGGCTCCTGTCGAATCCGTATCGCTCCGTCGTGATCGGGCCGTCTGGCGAGACCGCGCAGGAGCATCTCCCGGACAATCGTTCACGAGGGGCCGTCGCGCTGCGGCTCAAGTACTTCGTGCGCCCATGGGACGCGTCGTTCGGGGTCGGCGGCCGTGCTTACCGTGACTCGTGGGGCATCATCAGCCAGACGTACGAGCTCGACTACGAGCAGAGCTTGAACGCCTGGCTCCGGTTCGAGGTCGACGGCCGGTATTACACGCAGACGGGGGCCGTGTTCTGGAGCGACGACTACACCGGCGGCGAGCCGCAGGACGGTCCGCGCGGGCAATATTTCTCCGGCGATCGAGAGACGTCGCCGCTCCGCAGCGTGCTCGCGGGGACGCGGTTCACGGGAGAGTGGCACGGGCATCCCGGTGCCCGCGTGCTGCACCTGTTCCTCGACTTCGATGCGTCTCTCGGCGCGACGTTGTTGAAGACGTACCTCGAGGACTTCACGTGGGCCGGCAGGCAACCCGACGACACGATCGCGCTAGTGTTCGGCGCGAACCTCACGGGCGGGTTCTAGGCTGGGGCTAGAGCCCGTTCTCGCCGTACGCGTAGTCCGTGGTGTCGTTGCAGAGGCCGCAGTTCGAGCCGACCATGAGGGCGCGCGCCGCCGGATCGTTGTCGAAGATGAGCTTCCAGAAGGCAACGGTCGGCTGCGTGACGCGGTCGGGGGTCAGGATGAGCACGAGGTGGCCCTTGAGGGTGTCGGCGGCCGTGCCGACGGGGTTGTGATAGAAGAGATAAGCGGCCTTGGGCGCTGCATCGATGGCGGTCGCCATCTGGTCCGCGGTGTAGTTCGTGACGTCCATGTCGCCGGAGACGGCGAGGTAGGGCTTCGGAGCCGTGTCGCCCGCGTTGAAGAGGATCGCTGCCGTGACGCGGCTGTCCTGGGCCGCGATGGCTGTGGACACCGAGCCCTGCGAGTGCCCCATGACGCCGACCTTCGTCAGATCGAGGTGTCCGAAGTAAGGGCTCGACTGATCGTCGTTGGCCGCCGCGGCGAAGTCGATCGCATGCGTCTGCTCGACGCCGGTGCCGACCTCGCGCGAGTTCGCGGCGACGATGAAGAAGCCCTGCGACGCGACATACCGCAGCAGGCCGCCGTAGGACTCGGGCTGCGCGCACGTCCCGTTGGCCCAGGAGAGCACCGGGATCGTCCCCGACGGCCAGATCGCGGGGCGATAGACCGTGTAGAGTTTGTAATCGAGGCAGTCGCCGGTGTTGGGCGCCGTCGCGTTGCACGGCTGCGGTCCAGTGTCGGCTAGCTGAGCAGTCTGTGTGGGATCCTCGTGGAAGACGGAATAGAGGAAGCCTGGCACCGTCTCGGTGCCGATGCACATCGCGTCGTCCATCGGGTCGGTGTTCTCGAAGCCGGCGCCGACGTTCACGTCCATGCTCGCGCCGTACTGGCCGAGCTGGAGGTGTGTACCCGGGAGCGTGGTGAACGTGCCGCACGCCTGGGTGATGGGGTGCGCGCTGGTTTCGCTGCTCTGATCGCAGTCCATGAGCTTGACTTGCGCGCCGCTGTCCTTTTCGCCGCCCGCGTCCTTGCCGTTGCCGGCGTTCTTGTTGCTGCTGCTGCTGCAGGCCGGGAGCATGAAGCCCATCGTACAGACCGTCGCGATCGAGATGCCAAGACGCGTTCTCATCGAGTTCCCTCTTCCGGTAAGTGCAAGCGCACAAGCGATTGCAGATCGCCGTGTGCCATTCTCGCCAGGTCTCTGTCTAGCCCGCTGTCTTCGCCGTCGACGCCAACTTTCATACCCGCGTGGTCACATTCGTGCCTTGTCGGAACTTTCCGGTATCACTTCTTCGCTCGCCGCGAAGTGACGCTCGAGGACAGGAGTCTGGCGTCCTCGGTGATTGGAGCGGCTCGCTGGCCGGACTAGGCTGGGACCATCATGCAGCAGCTTTTGTGTGGCTTGGTCAGCACGCGGGCAGGTTTGATCCTGGCGGCGTTGATTCCGGCGCTTGCCGGATGTTCCGCCTCGTCCTCGACGGGGCTGGGCGGCACACCCCTCTCGGGGACGGGCGGAAGTTCCGGGATCCTGTTCGGAACCGGTGGGAACGGCTCCGGAGACGCGCCCGGCAGCGGCTCGTTCACGGGATTCGGCGGCGAGGTCACGACGATCCCGACCTCCATCGACGCGGGCTCGTGCGGGTACGGCGTCGGCGCCGAGCAGATCCCGGTCGACGTGTACATGATGATCGACCAGTCGCTCTCGATGACCGCGTCGGATCCGAGCGGAGGGACTCGCTGGAGCGGCATCGTCTCGGCCATCACGCAGTTCGTGCAATCTCCCCAGAGCGCGGGAATCGGCGTCGGAGTGCAGTACTTCGGGCTCGGCGGACTCTTCGCGTCGTGCACGCCGGCCGATTACGCGAACCCCGAGGTGGAGATTGCGCCCTTGCCGGGCAATGCGGCCAACATCGTGACCTCCCTCGGCAATCACGGGCCCTCGTCGACCACGCCGTCCGAGCCGGCCCTTCAAGGCGCGATTAACCATGCCATTGCTTGGAAGGGGTCGCACCCAGGTCACACGGTGGTCGTGCTCCTGGTGACGGACGGAGAGCCCGACACCTGCGACACCGGAACCGTCGCGGGCGTCGCCAGCATCGCGGCCTCAGGCGTGTCCGGAACGCCGTCGATCCCGACGTACGTGCTCGGCGTCGGGCCGTCGCTGACCGACCTGAATACGGTCGCCGCCGCGGGTGGTACCGGACAGGCATACGTCGTGAGCAGCGCGAGCGGCGTTGGGGACGCCGTCGTCGCGCAGCTGAACAAGATCCGCGGCTCGGCGGTGAACCCCTGTGAATTTACGATCCCGACGCCGGCGGCGGGACAGACCTTCAACTACAGCCAGGTCAACGTCATTTACTCGTCGGCAGACGGCCAATCCCAGTACATCTACAACACCCCCGACGTCTCCAAGTGCGACCCGACGGATCTGGCCTGGTATTACGACAATCCCACCGCGCCGACGAAGATCACTCTGTGCGACGCCACTTGCCAGACGGTGACCCAGGGCGGCGGGAGCGTTAATTACCAGCTCGGTTGCCCGACGAAACCGGTGCCGATTCACTAGGGTGGGGGGTCTTGACCCCCGCGGCTCGCTGCGCGCCCGCTCCCCCGCCGTTTTCCAACGGGGGTCTTGACCCCCGCGGCTCGCTGCGCGCCCGCTCCCCCGCCGCCTTCGGCGGGCTCGTGTTCGCAAGGGGGTCTTGACCCCCGCGGCTCGCTGCGCGCCCGCTCCCCCGCCGCCTTCGGCGGGCTCGTGTTCGCAAGGGGGTCTTGACCCCCGCGGCTCGCTGCGCGCCCGCTCCCCCGCCGCCTTCGGCGGGCTCGTGTTCGCAAGGGGGTCTTGACCCCCGCGGCTCGCTGCGCGCCCGCTCCCCCGCCGCCTTCGGCGGGCTCGTGTTCGCAAGGGGGTCTTGACCCCCGCGGCTCGCTGCGCGCCCGCTCCCCCGCCGCCTTCGGCGGGCTCGTGTTCGCAAGGGGGTCTTGACCCCCGCGGCTCGCTGCGCGCCCGCTCCCCCGCCGCCTTCGGCGGGCTCGCTTCGCTCGCGTAGTGCCGTTCGTTTCATCGCTTACGACGCTCGGGCCCTCGCTCCGCGCGGCGCGTTGGCGCGCTTCTGTCGAGCTCCGGCGCGCGGGCTCGCGCGTGCCCACCTTCACTTGTCTTCGTGGAAGTCTCCGACGCTCGGGAGGTTCGACTGGAGACTCGCGAACTGGGCGTCGCGGTTCGCGCACATGAGGGTCTCTTCGAGGACGGCGGTGCCGACGTAATCGAGGTCGGTCACGCCGGTGTGCCAGTCGAAGCCGTTCGCGCCGCAGTCGAAGAGAGCGGGGAGACCGATGACCGCGACCGCATCCACGCCGCAGACCCCGTCGTTGTGCGCGACCTGGATCGCGTTGTTGCCCTGCGCGTTCGTCTGGCAGAGATCCGTCGGTGTGAGGTGGCCACCGTTGGTGACGCCGACGAGACGCTTCTTCATGCCGGGCGTGCCGGGCGGTCCGGCGGAGTTGTTGTACGCGTCGGTGATGCTGCCGGCGTTCGCGTTCGGGCACACCACGTCCCCCACGCCGAGGCCCGCCGAATAACCGAAAACGGTGTCGGACATGCCGGCAAAGTAGAGCGTGGACTTCAGCGTGGACGAGGCCGGAGTCGGCGCCGCGCTGTCGAGGGGCATGACGACCTGGACGTTCGGGTCGCTTGCGAGGCCCGCCACGGTGCACCCGCCGACGCTGTGTCCGGCGAGCGCGATGCGGTTCATGTCCACGTGCCCGGCGAGGAACGCAATGCTGCCCGACGGATTATCGAGGGCCGTGATCTGCGTCTGAATGTCTCCCGAGTAGTCCGCGCTGCCACTCGGCGTGCAGTTGCACTGGCCCGTGGAGCAGAGCTGGTCGGCGAGGAACAAGCCCGGGTAATCCGCGGCGACCACGACGAATCCGCGGCTCGCCCAGAGCGTCATCGTCGAGCCAGAGGCGATGCGGAACGAGGCGGTGCCGTGCATGAAAATCACGACGGGGTAGGGGCCGTGCGCGGCGTCAATCGGAATGCCGCGGAACAGGTTTCCTCCGAGGGGCTGCACGGCGGGCGACTGCGAGTCGGGGATCTTGGAGCGTTCCGCCACCGGGAGCCAATCGCGGACGTCGTAGGTGACCTCCGGCTGACCTTGTCCGCTCCCGGGGGCGCCCGGATAGAGGACTTCCACCGTCAAGCGCCCGATGGTGACGGTCTGCACGCCGACGACCCAGGGGCCACGCACCGACGGGTCGTCGGGAACGGGGAGCATGCTGTCGCCCGAGCAGCCGATCGCCGTGCCGCCCGCGGAGCCGCCGCTCCCTGACGTGCCGCCATTGCCGGCGCCACCGTTGCTCTGTGCCGCGCCGCCGTTCCCGTCGCCGCCGTTACTCTGCGAGAAGCCGCCGTTGCCCTGCGAGGAGCCGCCCGCTCCGGGGTTCGTCTGAAAGCCGCCTGCGCCGGGGCCGCTGCCTCCCTGGGGGAAGCCGCCCGAGCCGAATGCGCTTCCCGCGCCGGGATATCCGCCGGCGCCTTGGGTTCCCGAGGGCGTCGAGCCGCCCGCACAGGCGACGAGCGAGAGACCGGCGACGGCGATGAGGAAGCGCTTCATGAACGACCCTTCGGATGCGGTGACGGTGACCTTCGAGCGATGCGGGATGCAGCGCATCGGCGTGAACTCGGATGTGGGAAAAAAGCACAGGGCCAGCGGGTCGGCTAGAGTCGGTACCGCTCAGAAGCCTGCTCGGCGCGCTCACTCTCGGAGACGGGTCCGTATTTCGTGCCAATCAGTTCCGTATCGCTCGGGATTTGTCCGGTCCTCGCGCGCCGGACTACGTCTCGAGTCGCATGAGTCCCTCGAGCGCTCGCGTAGTCGAAGACCCCGGCCCCGAATCGATCGCAGGCGATAGATTGGGGGCACGCTACCGACTCCTTTCGCCGCTCGGCCGAGGAGCGGCGGCTCGCGTATTTCTCGGCCAGGACGAGTACGAGGACGAGCTCGTCGCGGTCAAGGTGATGCCGCGGTACGGCGCGTCGCCGCTCGTGACGCCCGAGCGGTTCGACGCGGAGGTCCGGGTCGGACGGGGTGTGCCCCATCCGAACGTCGCGCGCGTGCTCGACTCCGGGACCTCGGCGCTCGGCGAGCCCTTCGTCGTGATCGAGGCGCTCGCGGGTGAGACGCTCGGCGACCGGCTGCGCCGCGACGGCGCGCTGCCCGTGCGCGAAGCTCTGGTCCTCGGGCGCGAAGCCGCGCGCGGACTCTCGGCGATGCACCGGCGCGGGTTCGTGCACCGCGACGTGAAGCCGGACAATCTGTTCCTCTGCGACGGCCACGACGTCGCGCTCAAGGTCATCGACTTCGGCTTCTCGACGCGCGTGGACGCGCCGACGGACGCCGAGCGACGCGTGATGGGCACGCTCGAGTACATCGCGCCCGAGCAAGCGCTGGCCGAGGTCGTGGACGGACGCGCCGACGTGTACTCGCTCGGCGTGGTCCTGTTCCGCGCGCTCACGGGGCAGCTCCCGTTCGACGCCTGCGCGCGCCGCGGCATCCTCACGCACCACCTCATGAGCCCGCTGCCGCCCGTCTCGTGGCTGCGCGACGGGGTCGACGACGAGGTCGACCGCCTGGTGCTCTCGGCGACCCGGAAACACCCGGACAATCGCTACGCTACGATGGAAGCCTTCCTGTGGGATATCGACGCCTGGCTCGACGGCGCGGCCGTGTTCGGCGCCGCGCCGAGCGTCTCGCCGGACGCCTATAGGCCGAGCACGAGCCGGGGTCACCGTGTGCTCTCGACGCTCGTGGAGGAGTGGGACTTAACAGGTGACGAATGCGCGCTAGAGTAGGCGGGATGAGGCTTCTCTTTTTGCCGCCACTGGTGGCGGCGCTCGCGTGCTCGAGCACGCCGGAGCACAGCCCGTACGCGGCCAACGACTGCACGGGTGCGTGCCAGACGGAGGTCGGCGCCGGGGGGCCGAGCGGGGATGGGGGTAGCGGGAGCGTCTTCACGGATGGCGGCACCTTCGTGCCCGAAGACGCGGGTACATTTTCGCAGTGCACGACGGACCCCACCACGGGCGGGACGACGTGTCTCGCTTCCCTGCTCTGCCCTTCCGTCACCATCGATGCGGTCGCGTACGCGGGCTGCGGCTACCTCCCGGGCGCGACGCTCGACGTCGAATGCGTCTGCGGGAACTTCCTCTGCCCCATCACCGTCGGGACGAGCTGTACTCAGCTCACCGAAGCTCTGACGAACAACGTATCGTCCCAGGACTTCTGCGACCAGGCCGCTCAGGTGTCCGGCAGTGCGTGCCGCACGGCCGTCGCGACCGGCGCGGGCGGCGGAGGCTCGACCACATGCGATCAGACGTGCCTCGCGGCCTGCGGCACGGGACCCAACTGCGACAATCTCTGCGGGTGCACCGCGACGCCCACGCCGTGAGCGTCGCGAGCAGCGCACGCGCGGGGTGAGCTGGGTCCACGGCGTGCCGCGTGCGGCGTGCTGGCGTGCCGGGTACCGCGTCGCGGTAAAGCCTTGCCGAAGTCCGCCCGATCGAGTTAGACCCGCTCTCCCTCAACTCGCTCCGGTGGCGGAATTGGCAGACGCGCAGGATTCAGGTTCCTGTGCCCGCAAGGGTGTGTCGGTTCGACCCCGACCCGGAGCACCGAACAGCGAGGAGACACGGCGCGGCACGCGCCGTCGGCGGTCGGAGTAGGGGTGCGCGAGCGGGATTCTTGGTAGTTCCGCATCGACGAGCAGCGTGGTCCCCGAGGGATCAAAGAGGTGCGGAACTACGCGAGCGGAGCGAGCACGCCGAAGGCGGCGGGGGAGCGGTCGCGGAGCGAGCCGCGGGGGCAAGGCCCCCTTTCCTGGTAGAACGGATCGATGGCCGAGGGACGCACGCCCGGGCGCGAAGTGGACGCGGACACCGCACCGCCCCGTTACGGCGATCGCGTGGAGCACTTCGTGTTCGGGTTATGCGACGTGATGGTCGTCCGCGAAGGGCGCATGAAGATCAAGGAGGCCACGGGGGATGGCAAGCTCCGCGAGATTCATCTGGGGGCCGTCACCGTCGGGCGGCCCGCGCTTCAGGACGGACGTCGCGTGTTCAAGCTCGAGCGGCGCGGCTGAGCGCGGACCGTCGGAGCGGTCGACGGTGCGCGGCGCATCGCAGCGGGTGCGCTCGCGGGGCGTTGCAAAACCAAGATGCGTCGGTTCCGTCGCTCTTCCGCGAAGTTTCGGCAAACGACGCGCTGCGTGGCGGCGCGAGCAATAGGTTGAACCAGTAAATCCAGGAGCTTCCACCCGCGAGACCCGGACGGGGGATGTTGACGCGCCCGTCATTTTTCCTTAATTACACAACGACGCCATGTCGCAGCCCATCAATCGTTACAAGGCCGATCTCCGCGAGTACCGCTTCACCCTCTTCGAGCAGCTCAAGCTCGGCGAGCTGCTCGGCAAGGAGCCGTACGCGGACTGGGGCGAAGAAGAGATCAACATGGTGCTCGACCAGGCTTACCGTTTCGCGACGGAGGTCACCGGTCCGCTGAACGCCGTCGGGGACAAGGGTTGCAAGCTCGAGAACGGGCAGGTCACGACGCCGCCCGGGTTCAAGGAAGCGTGGAAGGGGCTTTACGAACAGGGCTTCAAGACGCTCTCCGTCGAGCCGGAGCACGGCGGGCAGGGCGCACCCCGCGTCGTCTCGGCGGTCGTCAGCGAGATGCTCTCGGGCTCGAACCCGGCGTTCGAGATGTATCCGGCGCTCACGCTCGGCGCCGCGGAGGTCATCGCCGCGTTCGGTACGGACGAGCAGAAGCACCGCTTCCTCGAGAAGATGTTCGACGGCACCTATGCCGGAACGATGTGCCTGACGGAGTCGCAAGCCGGCAGTGACGTCGGGCTGTCGTCGACCAGCGCGAAGAAGAACGCGGATGGGACGTACAGCATCAAGGGCACGAAGATCTTCATCAGCGGCGGCGACCACGACATGACGGAGAACGTCGTGCACCTGGTGCTCGCGCGCATCGAAGGGGCGCAGAAAGGCACGAAGGGGCTCTCACTCTTCATCGTGCCCAAGCTCCGCGTCGGCGCCGACGGCAAGGTCGCGGGTCCGAACGACGTGAAGATCCCGTCCATCGAGCACAAGATGGGCATCAACGGCTCCGCGACCTGCGTCATCAACTTCGGCGAAGATGACGGCTGTGTCGGCCACCTCGTCGGAGGCCAGGAGCATCAGGGTATCAAGCAGATGTTCGTGCTCATGAACTTCGCGCGCATCGGCGTCGGCGTTCAGGGGCTCTCGGTCGCCAGCACGGCGTATCTCAACGCGCTCGAGTACGCGCGTGATCGCAAGCAAGGAACGAGCATCGTCAACTTCAAGGATCCCGAAGCGCCGCGTGTCTCGATCATCGAGCACGCGGACGTTCGGCGGATGCTGCTCGACATGAAGGCGCGCGTGGAGGGCGTTCGTGCGCTCATCCTCAAGACGGCGCAGCACTACGACCGCGCCGACGCCAAGAAGGGCAAGGACGATGACGGTGCCCTGTATGATCTCGGGCAGGTGGAGCTCCTCACGCCGCTCGTGAAGGCGTACTCGTCGGATCAGGCGTTCCGCGTCTGCGAAACGGCGATCCAGGTCTACGGCGGCGTCGGGTACACGAAGGACTTCCCCGTCGAGCAGTACTGTCGCGATGCGAAGATCTTCTCGATCTACGAGGGGACGAACCACATCCAGTCGCTCGACCTCGTCGCGCGAAAGCTCGGCCAGCGCGGCGGGGCGAACATGCAGGCGTTCCTCGGCGACGTGCAGGCATTCATCGAGCAGAACAGGAAGCACGAAGCGCTCGGCGCGGCCGTCCAGCAGCTCGCCAGGGCGCACGAAGCCATCGGGAGCTGCGCGATGCAGTTCCTCGGCTGGTTCCAGGGCGGCGAGATCGAGAAAGTGCCCCTGACTTCGACGCGGTTCTTGCAGATCATGAGCGAGCTGACGGTCGGCTGGCTCCTGCTGGATGCGGCGGTGATTGCTCTGGCAAAGCAGAAAACCCTCGACAAGGGTCACCCGGACTTCGCGTTCTACGAGGGCAAGAAGCACGTCGCGGTCTACTGGGCGCACAACGTGCTCGCTGGCGTCCCCGCGCTCGCGGACATCGTTCGCGCGGCGGACACGAGCTGCATCGAGATCCCGGCCGAGTCCTTCGCGACGGTCTGAGCCCCGGGGCCCCGGGAGCCCCGGGCCCGCGGGAAGCGAGACAAGGCGAGCCGACTTCGGCTAGCTTGGAGCGTCATGGCGACCGCCAAGCGGACCAAGAAGGGTCCCGAAGGACCCCGCTCGCTCGCGAGCATCCAGGTCGATGTCACGACGCGGCTCGGCGCCGTGGCGCCGACGACCACCACGGGCCTTACCGCGTTCGATGAGCTGCTCGGCGGCGGACTCCGTAGCGGGACGCACGTGCTCGTCTCCGGAGCACCGGGAGTCGGCAAGACCGCCCTGGTCCTGATGCTCGCGTACATGGCGGCCCGCGCGCGCGCGGCGGTACTCTTCACGAGCGTGGGTCTCGACGAGACGGAGATCGTCGCGCGTCTGGCGGCTCGCGCTCTGCACCGCGAGTATCAGAACGTCGGCGCGACCTACGGGACCATCTGGTCCGGGCTTTCGATGCAGGAGCCCGCGCTTCGCGGTCCGCTCTCGAGCTGCCTGAACACGGTCGCCAAGAAGGTCGGCGAGTACCTGCATCTCCATTCCGCAGAGCCGATGCTCGACGTCGCGAGCCTCGCCGACCACGCCGCGTTCCTCTGGGCCCGGAATGACCGAGTGCTCGTCGTGGTCGACGGCGCGGAGGCGTATTCGGCACCCAACGCGGGAGCCTCCAGCTACGACGGCAGGATGTCGCTCGTCGGTTACGAGCTGTCTCGTCTCGCGAGCCAGGGATGCGCCGTCGTGACGACGTGCCAGGCGGCTTCCGCGACGTTTCTCTCCCCCGCGGTTACGCTCGCGGCGGAGCTGCGTTCGATTCGAGAACCGCTGCCGAAGGGCGGGGCAAAGAGGAAGATGCAGCTCGGGGCTCGTCCGATGGATCTGGCCATCTACAAGAACCGGCTCGGTCCGACGCCGACGCTGCCGCTCGTCCACCTTGCGGCGGCGAGCGTCTTCGAAGAACGCCAGCCGTGAGGGGTTTGGCATGAAGAACGGGCGCATCGTTCTTCACGCCGACATGGATGCCTTCTATGCGTCCATCGAACAGCGCGACGATCCGAGGCTGCGCGGAAAGCCGGTCATCGTCGGGGCGACGTCGTCGCGCGGCGTCGTCGCGGCGGCCTCGTACGAGGCACGGAAGTTCGGCATTCGGTCGGCCATGCCGGGCTTTCGTGCGAAGGAGCTGTGCCCGGACGGCGTCTACTTACCGTCGAACATGGAGAAGTACTCGCGCGTCTCGGATCAGGTTCACGAAATCCTGCTCGGCTTCTCTCCGTCGCTCGAGCCCATCGCGCTCGACGAAGCGTTCCTCGACATCACCGGGTCGGCGCACCTGTTCGGTGGACCGATCGAGATGGGCCGGCGTCTCAAGCGCGAAGTGCGCGACCGGCTAGAGCTCCCGATCTCCGTCGGCATCGCGCCCTCGAAGCTCGTCGCCAAGCTGGCGTGCACTCTGTCGAAGGCCGACGGCTTTCTGTTCGTCCCGGAGGATGCCGTGACGTGGCTGCTGGCGCCGCTCCCCGTGCGGCGGCTCTGGGGCGTGGGTCCGGTTCTCGAGAAGACGCTCGTCGATCTCGGGATTCACACCATCGGCCACCTTGCAGCGTACGACGCGGACGCTCTCGAGCGGGTCCTCGGCGACCGCGCGGCGCAGCTCCAGCAGCTCGCTCGCGGGGAGGACGATCGAGAGGTCGAAGGGTCGCTCGTCCCGAAGTCTTATGGCGAGGAAAATACCTTCGAGCGCGACGTGGGGGACCGCGATATCGTCACGGGAGCGCTCACCGCTCACGCGGAAGCCGTTGCTCGACGCCTGCGTCACGACGGGTTCAGGGGCCGCACCGTGACCCTGAAGATGAAGCTCGGCGCGCATCGAGGATACCGCGTGTCGCGAACCGACCCGGGCGTTCGCGAACCGATCTATCCGTTACTGACCCGATCGAAGACGCTGGCGGCTCCGACCGCGGACGGTTCCGTCCTTCGCGACACCGCCGTCGCGCTGTGGGACGCGGCGGCGCTCGACGTCAGGGTCCGCTTGCTCGGCATTTCCGTGACGAATCTCGAACGCGGCGAGGCGGAGCAACTCGACCTGTTCGCCGCTCGCCCGCGGAGTGATCGCCTCGGCCCGACCCTCGACGCCATCACGTCCCGGTTCGGGCGGAGCGCGATCCGCCGGGCCGTGGACACGCCGGAGAAGGCGACCGCGTCCGACCGAAAGAAGCGGGGCGAGTGAGTATCCGGGAGGCGAGCGAACGTGGTCGCTCCGGGACGGCGTCAGCCGTTCTCGGCCGGCGCCCGGCGCGTCGCCCGCGCTGGAATGGGGCGTCCGCTCGTGACGCGGGCGCGAACGATGCTCGGCGTCGGTTCGTCGCTGAGCTCGCGAATGATCTTTGCGAGCACCCGCTGCGGCGTGGGGCAGCCGGTCTTGGCGCAGATACGCCGCCACCGCTTTCGCAGCCCCTCGCGGGTCACGCCGAGGGCCTGCGCCGCCTCGTCCTTGAAGAGCCCGTTCGCGGCCATCAGCAGCGCGTCGCGCTCCAGTGACGTGAGTCCGTTAGCTTCCACGAACGCCCCGATGGGGTCTCGCTTTCTCCGCACGGCTTCGAGGAGGGTCGAAGCGCCGACCGGCTTGGGCAAGTACAGACACCGGCCCGCGAGGTCGAGGGCGCGGCGCGCATCGATGTTTCCGGAGAGAACGATGACGTTTGGCCTTGGCGACAGGGACTCGCACGCGCGCACGACGTCCTCCCCGTCGCCGTCCGTGAGGATGAGATCGACGACCGCGTGCTGATAGGGCTGGTTCGACCGGGCAGACGCCATCAACTCGTCGAGCGCCGCGACGACCGTGCCGACCTCGGTCACCTCGAAGCCGGCCCGCCGCAGGAAGCGACTGAGCGCGTCTCGCATGACCGGCTCGTCATCGACGATCAGGATCCGTTCGGAGGCCGTGGGCAGAGTCATGGGATCAAACCTTTCCCTCTAGAACAGCGAGACATTACCACGAGGTGGCCGTTCTGGTTCGAAGTACCAAGCGGAGGCTACTTTGGCGCGTCGGTCGGCGGCTTCAGCTGGACGCCACTCTCGACAATCGTCGCGTAAGTCCGGTCCGGGGTGATGCCTGCAGCGACCCCCTTCCTGGCACGCCCGAGCTCCTCGTCCACCACCGCCTTCAGCCTTTCGTACGGCTGCGCACCCACGATTTTCCGGCCGTTGACGAACGTGGTCGGCGTCGCGGGGACGTCCACGCGGTCGCTCAGCGCGACATCGGCTTGAATCACGCTTCCAAACCGGGCAGCGCGCACCGAGGCCCGCACCGACGGCCAGGAAAGCCCGAAGCTCTCGACGATCTTCCGGTAAGCTGCTTCCCCGAGGGATGCCTGGACTGCGTACAGGCGGTCGTGGGCTTGCCAGAACCCCGCGTCGCCCTTCGCGGCGCGAACGGCACGCGCCACCTCCGCCGCCGGCTCGGCCTGGTCGTGGGCCGGCAAGGGCAGGTCCTTCCAGACGAAGCGCACGTCCATCGGATATTCCACGCGGAGCCGGTCGAACGTGGCCGTCGCTTGCTTGCAAAATGGGCACTCGAAGTCGGAAAAGACGACGACGGTCACCAGCGCGTCGTTCGGGCCCTGAACGGGATCGTCGGGGCCGACCGGCACGCTCCAGACCGTCTTCTCGTCGCCGATGGCGGCGCTCGTCGCACTCGATGGCTTCGGGGCGCCCGCCGCACACCCGCCGCCGCCGTCGGGGGCGTCCTTCGCGCACGGCTTGAGCCCCTCAGGCCACGCGGGTTGCGCGCGCTGCGCAGGCGCCGTTTGTGGGGGCGCCGGAGCTTCGGGCGCCGCTGCCGGTCTTCCGCACGCAGCGACCAGCACCGCGGCTGCCAGGCACGATGAAAAGGAGAGGCGCGCCGGGGACATCGGCTGGCCACCGATACCACGCTCCGGACCGTGACGGGCCGTTCTCACCCGTCCGAGGACGCACGGTCACGGTTCTCGTGGAGGAAGAGCGGTTTCACGCCGAACCGCGCGCGGTCGGGTGCTGGCGCACGTGTTGCAAGGGCGTATGCTCGACTCTTACTTGGAGGCTTCCTCGATGCGGGCAATGAGCGGTGCGTGTGCGGCTCTGGTCTTGGCGGTAGCTTGCGGAGGGCAGTCGTCCTCTGGAAACTTCACCAACAACGGGAAGGATGCCGGCACTGGCGCGGCTGGCGGAGTCGGAGGTGCCGGCTCCGGCGCCGGCGGTTCCGACCTGATGGCAGGTGGCTCGGCGGGCTTCGCCGCGGGCGGCACCGGGGTGGGTGCGACCGGAGGCGCGGCAGGCTCGGCGAACGACGGCGGCGAAGTCGATGCGGCAGGTTGCGCCGGGCCGATCGCCGGCGAGACCGCTCTCTGCGTGAGCGTATTGCCGGAGCGCATCGTCGCCCAGGACGACCCGACCCTGGACAAGAAGGGAAAATACTACCTCCAGATCTTCGACACGCCGACTCCACCCGACGGAGCCACTCCACTCGCGTCGCGAACACTGCCGCTCCTCGCGGCGAACGAGATCGCGGTCGACGCAATCCCGACGGTTCGACTCGCCGCCGTCCTGCCCGCGACCGTCTACGTTCGCGCCTTCTTCGTGGACAACGCTGCCGCCCTCAATCAGAAGCCAGGCTCGTCGCTGGTCTACGGCACGTGGCTCGGCGGCATGGATCTCACCAACGGGATTCAGACGAACCAGCCGCTGCTCCCGGTGCCGCTGCAGTTGGGCGCAGGGAACAGCGTCACCATTCCGCTGACCGCACTTCGTAAGTTGACGGCGACGATTCACGCAAGCGTCACCCCCATCGGCGACGGCCAGGGGCCGCTCGCGTTTCTCGCAGTCGAAGATCCGAATCCAGGCAACAAGCCGCCGCTGTTCGGCTATGGCGCCGTCACGTGTGGCGATGTCTCCGCGTCTCGGAGCGCCGTCGTGACGGGGTTCATCCTGGCAGGCGGTCCGCACTGGGTCACGGCGAGCCTGAAAGATGTCGGTGGCAAGGGGGACTTTCCCCCGGGAAGTCTCGCGTCACTCACCGTGACTGCCGGAAAAGCGATGATCCCGAAGGAGCTCGTCGTCGGAGCGACGGACTACGCGCCCAGCGTGAACATCAATCTCGACTATGCCGTCCCTTGGCCCGCCGACGGCGGCGCGATTCCCCCGAATTCCTGCGCGGATCTCGCGGCCCTGGCGGACGGCGGTCCGTGACGCTCACCAGCGGAAATCGACCGGCACTTCGATCGCGTCGAGCAGGCTGAGACGCACGGGGCATGTGTTCGCGGCGTGCTCCAGCTCTCCGCGTTCCTCCTCCGAGAGCGCGGCGCCGCCCGCCATATCGGCGCGTACGACGAGCCGCGCCACGCGCCGGGGCAGGGTGGACGTCATGTGTTTCTCGACGTGAACCCGCATGCCGTCGATCGACCAGCCCCGCTTTTGCGCGAGGATGCCCATGACCGTCGTCATGCACGTGCCGAGCGCGGCCGCGAGCAAATCCGTCGGTGAAAACGACTCGCCGCGGCCGTGATTGTCCAGAGGAGCGTCCGTCGACAGCGTCGTCGCCGACGGACCGTGCTTCGCGGTGCAACGAAGTTGACCTTCGTACAGGATGTCGATTTCGACCATGGGGGATGAGCCTCGGTTCGCCTTCAACGTACCGGAGTCTGACCGAGACGCAACGCGCTTCTCGATGCTAGAAGCGGTCGCGAAGCTTCATGGAAATTCTTCTCGTCCGCCACGGGGAGAGCGAAGGCAACCTCGCCGGGCGTCTCCAGGGTCACGTGGATTCACCGCTGTCCGCGCTCGGCCGCGCCCAGGCGACGCGCCTGGGCGGCTGGCTCGCCGCGCGCGGGCTTCGCTGGACGTCCGCATACGCCTCGCCGCTCGCGCGGGCCCGGGACACGGCGGCGCTCATCGCCGAGCGCACCGGGTTTCCCGCGGCGACTCTCGACGAAGATCTGCGCGAGATCGGCGCGGGCGCGCTCGAGGGGCTCACGCGCGACGAGATGATCCGCAAGTTTCCGCGCTTCATCGATCGCGGTATCGCGGATCTCGGAGACTTCGCCGAGTTCGGCGGCGAGGGCTACGACACGGTCCAGATGCGCGTCGCGCGGATGCTCGAGAAGCTCAAGGCGCGCCACCGCGGCCCGTCGGAGCTCGCGCTCGTCGTGGCCCACGGGGGCATCAACTTCCAGATGGTGAAAGCCGCCGTCTGCGTTCCAGTGCCGCGTGTCTGCATCCTGCACTGGGGGAACTGCACCGCGTGCCTGCTCCGCTTCAGAGAGCGGCGCGGCACGTACATGGCCGAGGTCGCGTGGCACGTCCCCGTCGAGCTGATGGGTGGCGACGCGGGCGCGGAATCCACCGGAGTGTTCCGGTAGAGGCTGGTAGATTCGCGCGGTGACGATCGAGCTGACGTTCGCTTCGGGCACCGTGGAAGTGCGCGGCCTCGACGACGCGAGCGCGGCCTCGCTGCCGTCCCTCGTTCGCGACGGGCGGACGAAGTCGCATCGCGTGCCGGCCGTGGCCTACGCAGACCTGGTTCGCGCGCTCGTCCGCGCCGGGCTCGAGTACGAAGACGCGGCTCGTCGGTACGACGACGTGCCGCTCGAGATTCGCGCCGCCAAGGTGTCGCGGCCCTATCAAACGGAGGCGTGCGATGCGTGGCGCAAGGCGCGAGGGCGCGGGGTCGTCGTCTTGCCGACGGGTGCGGGCAAGACGTACGTCGCCGTCCTCGCCGCTGCGGACAAGCAACGGAGCACGCTGGTCGTCACGCCCACGCTCGATCTCGTGCGCCAGTGGTACGACGTGTTCCGCACCTCGTTCGGAATGGACGTCGGTGTGATCGGCGGCGGCGAGCACGTGGTGCGACCGCTCACCGTGACGACCTACGACTCCGCGTATCTTCACATGGAGACGCTCGGGGCGCGGTTCGGTCTCGTCGTATTCGACGAGTGTCATCATTTGCCCGGGGAAGCTTACACACTTGCCGCACGCCACTGCCTCGCGCCCTTCCGGCTCGGACTCACGGCTACCCCCGAGCGCGCGGACGGGCGCGACGCGCTCCTCACGGAGCTCGTCGGTCCGGTCGTCTATCGCAAGGACATCGTCGAGCTCTCCGGAAATTATCTCGCCGAGTACGATGTCGAGCGCATCACGGTCTCGCTCGGCCCGGCCGAGCGCGCCGAGTACGCGGCGGAGCGCGCCGTCTACATCGACTTCCTGCGCTCCCAGGGGATTCGCATGTCGAGCACCTCCGGCTGGGGTGAGTTCATCATGCGCTCGACCATGAGCGAGAGCGGTCGTCGCGCGATGCAGGCATACAGGCGTCAGCGCGAGCTCGCGTTCGCGGCCCCGGCAAAGCTCGATTATCTGGAGACCCTGCTGCACGACCATCGCACCGACCGCGTCCTCGTCTTCACCGACGACAACGCAACCGCGTACGCCGTGTCGCGGCGGTTCCTCGTGCCCGCGATCACGCACCAGACGAAAGTCACGGAGCGCAGCGAGCTCCTGGCGCGCTTCGGCGACGGCCGTTACGGCGTGGTGGTCACGTCGAAGGTATTGAACGAAGGTGTCGACGTTCCCGACGCCAATGTCGCGGTCGTCCTTTCCGGCAGTGGCTCCGTCCGCGAGCACGTTCAGCGCCTGGGACGCATCCTGCGGCCCAAGGCCGGGAAGCGCGCGACGCTGTACGAGATCGTCTCCGCGGACACCGCCGAGGCGTACACCAGCGAGCGGCGGCGGGAGCACGATGCTTACCGCTGAGCACGTTCGCGTCAGGAAAAAGAACGGCGAGCTCGTCATTCGTCCGCTCGATGGTCGCGACGCGGAGCGGGCGCTCGAGCTTGCCGCGGCTCATCTGGACGTGGCCCGCGAGTTCGTGGGGCGCACCCGCGACGAGCTCGAGGAGGCCTGGTCTGCCGTACCCGTGGCGGTTCGCGATCGAAAGCTCGCCGACGGACTCCGCAAGCTCATCGAAGACGCGAGTGAATTCTCGGCGGACGAGAGCGTGGACCCGATCGCCCTGCGGGGGGACCTCTTTCTCGCCGCGAGCGCCGCGCGCGGGGCGCTCGCGCCCGAGGAGCGATTTGCGCGTGGCCCGCTCGTGCAAGCCGCAGCCGCGCGCCACGGCATATCGCCCGACGCGCTCGAGCGTGCGCTATATGCGGACCTGCGCGGCGAACAGCTCCTGCTCGCGGCGCTTCCGGCGCGCCCGGAGACTCTCGTCGAGCATTACGACCGCGGGCAGGTCCAGGCCGTCTTGCTCCGCGCGGTGCGGCTGACCGTCGACGTCGCGTGTGCCACGCCGGCCGCGTATCGAGCCCTGTTTCGCGAGCTGAAGTTCCGGCGCTTGATCCACCGCATCGAGCGGCTCACCGAAGGATACCGCATCGAGATCGACGGACCTTACAGCCTCTTCGAGTCGGTGACGAAGTACGGACTTCAGCTCGCGCTCGTGCTCCCTGCGCTCGAAGCATGCGACGCGCTGTCGCTTCGGGCGGAGATCCGCTGGGGCAAGCAGCGCGAAGCCCTTTCTTTCCATCATCGAAGCACCCGCTCGAACCGTACGGAGCAGGGCGCGTCGGCGCCGCGACTGCGCGAGGACATCGCGGCGCTCGCGGACGCGTTCAGGAACCTTGCCGGACCGTGGTCCGTGTCGGAGAGCGACGTCGTGCTCGATTTGCCGGGCATCGGCGTCTGCATTCCCGATCTCGTTTTCGAACGGCGCAAAAAGCCGCGGGTGTACTTCGAGGCGCTCGGCTTCTGGAACCGTGACGCGGTCTGGAAGCGTGTCGAGCTGGTGGAGCGCGGGCTCCCGTCGCCGATTCTCTTCGCGGCGAGCAGTCGCTTGCGCGTGAGCGAGTCCATCCTGGACGACGCGGAGGCCGCCGCGCTCTACGTCTACAAGGGCGTCATGAGCGCCCGCGCCGTCGAACGGAAGCTGGACGAGCTCGTCGGGAAAGCCCGGTGACGCGCCGGCCGGCGTGGAGCGTCAGGGTGCGCGCGAAGACGGGCTCGCTCGAGAGCGCGCGCAGCCGCGTCCGGAGCGACGTGAATCGCTCGGCGTTCATGGCCGGCCCGATGAAGGACAGCGAGCGCAGTATTCGTTCCAGGCCGTCGTGGTCGACGCGCGTCTCGTCGTGAATCGTCGTGACGAGGGTCAGAGGAATCCGTGTGATGGCCGCGAGTTGCTTCAGCGCGGGAGCTCCCGTGCGTGCGCGTCGTTGAGAGGCATTCTCGACGAGCTGGCGCAGGTCGCGCATGAACTCCGTGTCCGCGAGCGCCACCATGACGACCGCCAGCGCGCCGTCTGGCGCCAGAATGCGCGCCACCTCCCGCGACGCGAGCTCCGCGTTCATGAAGTGGAGCGCGTCGCTGATGACCACGAGATCGATCGAGGCGTCCGCGAATGGCAGCGCTTCGGCAGCGGCGTGAAGCGCACGAAGCCGGACGCCGCGGAGGTGGGCCGCGGCACGGAGTTCCGCGAGCATCGCGTCCGCGGGCTCGACCGCGGTCACATCGATACCGCGCTCCGCCAGCGGAATGGCAACGTGCCCGATGCCCGCGCCGAGGTCCGCGACGCGAGCGCCCTCCGTCGCGAACTCCGCGATGCGGTCGATCAGCGCCGCGGGGTAGGGTGGTCGCGCCGCGTAGCCGGCCGCCACGCGATTGAACACCCAGCGCGAGGCGTCTTCGACGCGAACGTCACGGCGGCCTTTCACGGTGAAACGCTCGTTTCGAAATCCGCAGCGACCAAACTTCAGGAGGCCGGGGCTGACGAGCACCTGGCACGGCGCGAATCTTCGGAGAAGTGCCGCGCGGCCGTCAAGGTACCGCGACGCTGACCGGGCTCCCAGACCGCTCGAGCGAGGCTCCGGTTGGCGATGCCGGGGTCGGTTTCGGGCGCGCCCGTCCCCGCAACCGGCCCGGCTTCCAATCGAGGCTGCCGCCGGGTCCCCTTTTGTCCCCGGAAGGTGCATGCTGCGGTGACCGGGCTGCGTGAGGGTGGTTCGAGTCGCGTCGATGCCTGGATGAACGACGAGGTCAGAGTCATGCGGAAAGTTCTCGGTCTTGGTTTTTTGGTGCTCGGTGCGAGCGTGGCGGCGTGCACCTCGTCGCACGGCGGGGGCACGGGCGATGGCGGAGCCGGAAGTGCAAGTGCGGGCGGTGCGAATCAGAGCGCGGGCGGCGTCGCGAACGGCAGCTCCGGCGGCTCGAGCGCGGGCGGCGTCGCGAACGGCAGCTCCGGCGGCTCGAGCGCGGGCGGCGTCGCGAACGGCAGCTCCGGCGGCTCGAGCGCGGGCGGCGCGGCGGCTGGAAGCTCGGGGGGCACGGCGAATCAAGGCGCCGGCGGCACTCCCGTCACGGGTACCGTCATACCGCCGGGCGATCCGGGCACCGCGGACGTGAAGTTCACCATCAACACAACCCAGAACGCGCACCCGATCTCGCCGTACATCTACGGGACCAACGGCGGCGATCTCACGAAGGAAGCGAAGGGCGAGACGATGACGCGCATGGGCGGCAATCGGCTCACTGCGTACAACTGGGAAACGAACGCCTCGAATGCGGGCTCGGACTACCAGTACGAGAACGACAATTACATGAGCGCGAGCACGACCGCCGGCGCGCCGATGAAGGCCGCAGTTCAGACGGCGAACGCGTCCGCGGCGAGCATCATCATGACCGTTCCGATGGCGGGCTGGGTCTCCGCGGACGAGAGCGGGCCCTGTAACGCGCATCCCCCGGACACGGCGACCATCGAACAGCACTTCTTTCCGATCATCGCCGCGAAGGGCTCGGCGTTTGTGTATCCGCCCGACACGACCGACGGCAAAGTGTACGCGGACGAGTTCGTGTCGTGGCTCGAGTCGCAGTTCCCGAACGCGCAGACGGACGCGACGCGGCGCATCTTCTACATGCTCGACAACGAACCCGATCTCTGGTCGAGCACGCACAGCGAGATCCATCCCGACGCCGTGACGTACGCGGAGCTCGTGCAGAAGAGCACGGCCACCGCGACGGCGATCAAAGCCGTGGCCCCGAACGCGCTCGTCTTCGGCCCGGTGAGCTACGGATGGGAGGGTTACACGACCTTGCAGAACGCGCCCGACGCGAACAACCGTGATTTTCTCGAATTTTATCTCGACTCGATGAAGACCGCGGCGACCACCGCCGGCAAGCGCTTGCTCGACGTGCTCGACGTGCACTGGTATCCGGAAGCGACGGGCGGCGGCACGCGCATCACCGATCAGGGCACCTCCGCCGCCGAGGTGACGGCGAGGATCCAGGCTCCGCGCTCCCTCTGGGACCCGACTTACACGGAGACGAGCTGGATCACGCAGGACAGCACCAACGGCCCCATCGAGCTCATCCCGCTCCTGACGAAAAAGATCGCCGATCACTACCCCGGCACGAAGCTCTCCATCAGCGAATACAACTACGGAGGGAGCACCGACATTTCGGGCGGCATCGCGGAAGCGGACGTGCTCGGCATCTTCGGTTACCAGGGGCTCTTTGCCGCCGCCATGTGGCCGCTCGCGGCCACGAGTCCGTACATCTTCGGCGGTTTCGCCATGTACCGGAATTACGACGGCAATGGCGCGACCTTCGGCGACACGTCCGTGGATTCGACCACGTCGGCGGTCGACACGAGCTCCGTTTATGCGAGCGTGTCGTCGACCGCGCCGACGAACGTCGTCGTCGTCGCCATCAACAAGAACACGACGGCGATGACCGCCGGCATCACGCTGACCCACGACGTCCACTTGCCCCACGCGGACGTCTACACGCTCACGAGTGCCGGCTCGTCCCCCGTCAAGGGCACCGTCATCGACGAGGTCGCGACGAACGCCTATCACTACGCGATGCCCCCGATGAGCGTCACCACGCTCGTGTTTCACCCCTGAGGGCTCGGGTACACTCGGGACGGCTCCACTCACGCTGGAAAGAGCTCATCCGAGCCCGCTTTCGCTCGAAGTGAGCCGCGGAGAGCTCATCCGAGCCCGCTTTCGCTCGAAGTGAGCCGCGGAGAGCTCATCCGAGCTTCTGGGCGCTCGAAACGAGCGGCGCGGAGCTCAACCGAGCGTTCAGCGCCTCGAGGTGAGCAAATTTTTGCTCGGCCAAGCGAGCGCCCGGCTCGAATCGAGCCGTCGGGAGCTCCCGTGAGCCCGTGCAAGGCTCGAATCGAGCCGTCGGGAGCTCCCGTGAGCCCGTGCAAGGCTCGAATCGAGCCGTCGGGAGCTCCCGTGAGCCCTGAACGGCTCAACTCGACCCATCGGAGCTAACGTGAGCGAATGTCCGAGCGCGGTCGATGGTTTGCGCATCCGACGGCGGTCATCGACGAGCCTGTCGAGATCGGCGACGGCACGGAGATCTGGCACTTCGGCCACGTCAGCGCGAACTGTACGATCGGTGAGCGCTGCAAGTTCGGCCAGAACCTGTTCGTCGCGTCCGGTGTGCGCATCGGCAACGGCGTCAAGGTCCAGAACAACGTTTCCATCTATGCCGGCACCGTCATCGAGGACGACGTGTTCCTCGGGCCGTCCTCGGTGCTCACCAACATTTCGAACCCGCGCGCCGAGCTCGATCGACGGACGGCATACGAACCCACGCTCATCCGCCGCGGCGCGACCGTCGGCGCCAACGCGACGATCGTGTGCGGAGTGACGCTCGGACGCCATGCGTTCGTTGCGGCCGGTGCGGTGGTCACACACAGCGCGCCGGACTACGCGTTGCTGGCCGGCGTCCCGGCGCGCCACGTCGGCTGGATTAGCCGCCACGGCCATCGTCTCGAGTTCGCGGAGGATGGAACGGCCCGTTGCCTCGAGAGCGAATACCGCTACACGCTGCACGCCGGCGTCGTGCAATGCCTGGACCTCGACGAAGACGCGCCGTTGCCACGACGCTAGGTGCTACTAGCAAAGGGGGGCCTTTGCCCCCCGCGGCTTGCTTCGCAACCGCTCCCCCCGCCGCCTTCGGCGGGCTCGTGCTCGCAAGGGGGTCTTGACCCCCGCGGCTCGCTCCGCGCCCGCTCCCCCCGCCGCCTTCGGCGGGCTCGTGCTCGCAAGGGGGTCTTGACCCCCGCGGCTCGCTCCGCGCCCGCTCCCCCCGCCGCCTTCGGCGGGCTCGTGCTCGCAAGGGGGTCTTGACCCCCGCGGCTCGCTCCGCGCCCGCTCCCCCCGCCGCCTTCGGCGGGCTCGCTTTGCTCGCAAGGGGGGCCTTTGCCCCCCGCGGCTTGCTCCGCGACCGCTCCCCCCGCCGCCTTCGGCGGGCTCGCTATGCTCGCAAGGGGGGCCTTTGCCCCCCGCGGCTTGCTCCGCAACCGCTCCCCCCGCCGCCTTCGGCGGGCTCGCTTTGCTCGCGTAGTTCCGCAGCTCTTTGATCCCTCGGGGACGACGCGGCTCGTCGATGCGGAACTACTCAGTGCCGCACGACGCGCTCGATCCGTCTGTCGGGGACGAGCCACACCAGCGCGACGAAGACGTAAAGAGCGCACGAGATCACCGGGTGTACGAAGGCTGCCGGAATCGCCACCCCGTAGGCCACCAGGGACACCTTGCCCTTCTTGTCGTCTTTGACCGCGGCCTTGAGCCGCGATGCCGGCCCCTGGTGGTGGACGATCGCGGCTTGCAGCACGGTGTACGCGACCGCGGACATGAGCAACACGACGCCGTACGTGGCGGTCGGGACGGGCGCAAAGTGATTCTGTCCCATCCAGCCGGTGACGAACGGCGTGAGCGACAGCCAGAACAGAAGGTGCAAGTTCGCCCACAAGATGGCGCCGTTCACGTGCTCCGTCAGCTGGAGCATGTGATGGTGGTTGTTCCAGTAAATCCCCACGAAAACGAAGCTCAGGACATACGTCAGAAATACCGGGAGGATCTGCTCGAGCGCCGCGAGATCCGTCCGGTGCGGGACCTGCAGCTCGAGCACCATGATGGTGATGATGATCGCGAGGACGCCATCGCTGAACGCTTCGAGGCGGGCCGTCTTCATCGGGGTCCCCGCGGAGTTTATCGATTGAGCGAAGCCAGGAGCGGGAAAACCGGGCGCGAGCGACCCGCGGCTCCAGTCGGATTCGTACACCGGCCAAGGCCCGCGATTTGCGGTGTCCGGGGCCGGAATTGAACCGCCGACACGTGGATTTTCAATGCCGGAACCGAAGGCCGCAAGAGGGCGGAAGGTTACGGAAAAACCGAAGCTGCGGAGGGTCGTGTAACGGATTTGCGGCGGCGCTCACCTGTTCACGTCGTACCGGCACAGCCGCAGTCTCTTCTCCGTGTGCCCGGCTGTCCCGTCCTTCAGGGCCAAGAGGCAACGCGATCGGCAAGGAGGAGGTGCTCGTAGAGTGCGAAGAGACGGTGCTTGCCGTCGTGCACCTGCCTACCCGCCCCCAAGAATGACCGGAGGCGCGTAGAAGGGTTGTGCGCAAAGCCGAGGCGGAGGCTGAGAGGCACTCAGTGGAGGACTCGTGGCGCATCAAGGCCCATTACGGCGACGGCGATCTCGTCTGCCCATGGGACCGTTCTCCGCGAGATCGGCGTACCGCCGCTCGAGAGTGCGGACCTCGCGCCGCTGCACGCGGCTTGAGGGGGAGCGTGGGTTGCGTTCTCCGAAGCGTCGAGGGGCCGCCCGACACGCGCGACGACGAGGCATGGCTCGTGGAGCTTCGCGCGAGAGCCGAGCGCGTGCTTCGCGGCGAAGCGAAGGGGCGCCCGTGGCACGAGGTCCGCGACGCGCTCCTCGCTGACCTCCGACGTTGATGCGCGCTGTTCGTCGAGTCAGAAGCGGAGACCGAAATGTCAGGCGGCTCCCTTCTCCCGCGAAACAGCCCATTCGAGATGTAGCCGCTTCTTGGTCGCAGCGCACTCGCGCAAGTACAGATTGATGAGCGTCTGATATGGGATCGACGTCGCCTCGGACAACGACTTGAAGTACCGCAAGGTTTCCTGATCGACTCGAATCGTGACCTGTTTCTTCAACCTCTTCGCGTAAGGGTTCGGTCGAGCCTTGGAAAAGTCGTAATGTTTTCTCATCGTCTTGCCTCTTCTCTGTAGGTCGCTTGCTCGCCGCGGTCGGCTTTTCGCGCGGAGATGATCCGGATCACGTCACCCGATCGCCGGTAACAGTGACATACGACGAGGACGCGCAGAGTCGCACTCAGGCCCAGCAGAACGAAGCGCTCTTCATCGTCCGAATGCTCGGGGTCGTCGAGCAGCAAAGCGTCATCGTCGGAGAACGCGGTCTCGGCCTCCTCGAACGAAACGCCGTGCTTGCGTCGATTCGAGGTGCTCTTGCGGGGGTCCCATTCGAACCGCAGTTCGGCCACGCACGACATTGTACATACAAAGTAAGTACACGCAAGTTGCGAACTGCGCCTGCGCGCGCGAAGCTTCGTCGATGAGCACCGGACATCAGGCTCGCGCGAGTGCGGACATGCTCGCGGAAGCGCTGAGCCTGCCCGAGGACCAACGCGTCTGCCTCGCCGCCGACCTTCTCCGAAGCGTCGAGGGGCCGCCCGACACGCCCGACGACGAGGCATGGCTCGTGGAGCTTCGCGCGAGAGCCGAGCGCGTGCTTCGCGGCGAAGCGAAGGGGCGCCCGTGGCACGAGGTCCGCGACGCGCTCCTCGCTGACCTCCGACGTTGATGCGCGCTGTTCGTCGAGTCAGAAGCGGAGACCCCCTGAATTTCTGGTGTCCGGGGACGGAATTGAACCGCCGACACGTGGATTTTCAATCCTAGTATTCAAGCCATTGTACCGCTTGTTTTCAGCTCGATCTCGTAAAGCGCGCGAGACGCTGGGATGCCGGTGGGATAGTTCCTCGCTAAAAAAATCATGCGAGTCGGCGTCCACGGCCCCCCGGGATGAGCCGAAGAGCCACCTTCCGCTCCGCCGCAGCGTCCTCGAAGCGTTGGAAGAGTTCGTCCCCTTTGGTCGCCCGACCGTAGACTTGGTCGAGCATCCTGGTCGACGTGTGTCCCATAGCGACCGCAAGGTCCTCTTGGCGGACACCTTCATCTTTGCACCAATGGGCGAAGGTCCGTCGGAGATTGGTCAAAGTACAGTGCTCGATCTTCGCGCGCTTGCAGGCTTCGTTCATCGCGCGCCGAGCGTTCGACCAGGCTGAGAACAACAGGCCGTCCTCACCATCGGCGTGGGTACGCACGAGCTTTAGCAGCTCGTGCTGCCAATCGAAGAGCAAGGGCACAAGGCGCTCGCGTGTACGTCGCTTCGTTCCGTGGATCGGAATCATCCGCGCTTTGGAGTCGGCGACGTCCGTTCTCAGGGCACGCTGGACGGCACGCAGTTCGGCTCCGGTCGCGAGCACGTAAGCGGCGATCGCGGCCCGCGCCTCGTCGAGAAAACCCCCGAGCAGCGCCTTGGCCTCTTCGTGCGTGAGGTGGTGTTCACCGGGCTCGTAGTTCGTCTCGAAGCCGGGAGGGACAACGACATCTAGATCGCCCGTCCACAGACCCTGCCGTTTCGCAAGCCGCAGCGCCGGCCGCAATGTCGTGCGCTCTTTGCTGATCGTGTAGTCGTCCACGTTCCCGCGGCGCCATGTGACGAATCGGTCCACGAAACCGGCGTCGACGCCCGCAAGCGAGAACGATTGGCCCGCCTCGATTAGCCCCGCACTCTCTTCCTTTGTGAGCTGGCGCGGAGGTCTTCGATCTTCGCTCTTCGTCTCGGCTGCCTCGTACGCCGCGAAGAGATACCAGCTCTTCGCCTTCTTTTCGTAGAAGATCACGGTGTCGTCGCTCTTCGGGTTTTTCGCCCGCTTCGTTTGGGATCGTCGGTCCTCGACGAGTAGATCGATCGCTTGTTTCAGCGTCGCACCCTGCTCTCGACGCTTCTGGGCCGCCGCGGTCGGATCGGCTGCTTCTAACTCCCATTGAGTGAGCTGCTTGCGGGCAGCTTCCTTCCTCGTCTGGCGCGTCGATCGTTTCTCTTGCTTATACTTCCCATTGGGGCCTCGCGTGTTGACCCAGGCGTACCAAACGCCGCCTGGGCGTCGGCGAAACAGGTGCTCGCTCATTGGTCGAACGTCCTTTTCGCGTAACGCTCCCAAACCTCGACGAGTACGCGGAGGCTCTTGCCTGTCCCGTTCACCCGACCCGATGCCTCGCGGAGATGACGGTATGCGGTCGACTTGGAGCAATCGAGTGCGTCCATGACGTCTTTCATGCCCACGTAATGCGAGAGACGCGGTGTTCTCTCTGAGCGCTTCGGCTGCTGTCCACCGTCGGCCTTACGCTCGCGCGATCTCGTTGGTCGTGCAGTAGGGGCGGTCGGCAACGCATCGGTAACGAACGTCGGCAACTCTCGCGACGCTGCGCCCGTGAACACGTCGTTCGGGTCCTTCGTGCTCTTCACGCCTTCGAGCTTCGCCGCGAGCGCCGTGGCTAGGTCATCACGACCAGTCAATATCGCCTCGTGAACTCTCGCCTCCTCCTCGTGCTCGAGTTCGCGAATATGCTGGTCGACGAATTCCCCCACGAAATCGATCGCGTCGAAGACAGCGATGACCGTGTCTGCTCCCGCAGCCAGGAACATGCCGCCGTCGCCCTCGTCGGCGATCGCGGCGTGCGCCGGAAGGGGCGCGAGATCGATCCCCGCCCAATCGGTCGCAGCGGCGGGGTTCTCTGCTAAGTTGTGATCCATCGGCGAGGTCCTTTCGTCGGTCATGCCCCCGGCGTTTCGAGCGCGCGGGGGCTTCTTTTTACCATGGCTAGGCGGCAACGGCCCGTGACGCTCCGAGGCGCAAATCGCCGCCAAGCAGCCGCGCCAGCACGACAACGAGCGCGCCCGCGGCGAAGCCTCCGATGTGATCCCCGAACGAAACGCCCTCAGCGCCCGAGACCCCGAAGGCGTGCAGGATGTTGCTCGCGACGAGCACCGCGACGAACGCGAGCATCGCCGGCCCGTAGAGCGTCGCGGCGACCGCGAGGACCGCGAATAGAGCGCCACTGCACCCGACCAGAGGCACCGTCGAACTCCGGGTCGACGACCACATGCAGCGCCGCCCCGGCGAGCCCCCCGGCAAGGAAGAGCATCGCGAACCGCGTCGAGCCGATCGCCCGCTCGACAAGCGAGCCGACGAAGAGCAGGACGGCGACGTTGCCGCCGACGTGGAGAACGCCGCTCGGGTCGTGAACGAACAAGCTCGAAAGCGCCGTGCCGAGGCTCGGGTGCGCCCGGATCATGAGGCCGCTGCTTCCGGTGCCGCAGATGTACGTGCCGTCCTTCGGGGCTTGCTCACCGCATCTCCGACACGCTTCTGCGAAGGAAGCTGACTGCGATCGCAATGAGAGCTGCCGGTAACAGCCATGATGCGAGCGCGGGGATGGCGTACGAGGCCGCGAGCGCCACGATGGCGCTCAGTACGAACCATCCTTTCCGTGTGCCGACATGGATTGACCCACCCACCGTGCCCTTGTCGGCGTTCACGGCGACGTTCCAGGTAAAGAAGCTTCCAAGCGAAAGCCTGAATTTCTCACCGCCAGTGCCCTGCTCGGCGCTTACGAATTTGCCGATGCTTCTGGTTTGACCGACGCGCTTCAAGAACCAAGTGGTGAAGCGGTAGAGCAGATACGTTCCGTAGACCGTGACGGCGAGCTCGACGAACTTCCCGAGCAAATCGTCCATTAAGCCAAGTTCTCCCGGCCGTGCAAATGCGGCTCGTTTGTTGATTGGACGGGGAACTCGATCGATCGATGCAATCGATCGAAGCAGTAGAGAGAACCGGCGGGATTCTACGGTATCCCTCGGGGAGCTGGGCCGGCGATCAGTCCGTTCGCCGCATGATTGTCACAACGTGAACGGGTCGAACTTGCTGAGGGATCACGGTTTGGTCGCGCGTCGCTTACGTTGACGCTGTTTTCGCGGCGGCTCGGCGACGACAAGGACGCGCTCGCGGTGCGCTGGCTTCGCTTCCGTATCTCCGGGGGGTCGGCCGAGCCGCATGACGTAGCTTGACGGACGCGGCGGGACGAGTAGCGCTTCGAGGTCGATGTCCAGAGCGTTGGCCACGCGAGCGAGCGAGTGAACGGTTAAGTTGGCGCCGTACTCGATCTGCTGCACCCACTGCATCGTCGCCCGGAGCTTGCTGGCGAGGGCTTGCTGGGTGAGGCCCCGCTCGCGGCGAATCTCCGCGACGCGGCGCCCGATGTCGCGGACAAGGCGGTCGGGGGCGTAACGAGCCACGGGACCGGACGGTTCCAGCCCGCAACCCAAGAGAATACATAGCGAAGGCTTGTGTTATCCTTGTGTTATCCTCCCGTGTCTGCTGGGTACCCGGAACTCAAGGGCGCCCGAAGGTAGTTGATGACCCGGGCGGACCACGACGACAACACGACCGAGCTGCTCGACCCCCTCGTCGCGCGGGCCCGCCAGCGCGTCGGCAGCGTGCTCAAAGAGAAGTGGCGCCTCGACGTCCTTCTCGGTGTCGGCGGCATGGCGGCCGTCTATGCAGCCACGCATCGCAACGGCAGTCGCGTGGCGATCAAGATCCTTCACCCGGAGCTGAGCGTCAGCGCCGACGTGCGCACGCGCTTCATGCGCGAGGGCTACGCGGCCAACGCCGTCGGTCACGACGGAGTCGTCCGCGTCTCCGACGACGATGTCTCCGACGACGGGTCCGCGTTCCTTGTGATGGAACTCCTCGATGGCGAAACGCTCGAGGACCGCCGCCAACGTAACGGAGGCCGCCTCAGCGAAGACGAAGTGCTATCCGTCGCCGACCAACTCCTCGATGTGCTCGTGGCCGCGCACGCCAAGGGGATCATCCACCGAGACCTCAAGCCCGAGAACGTCTTCATTGCCCGCGATGGCCGCGTGAGGGTTCTCGATTTCGGCATCGCGCGCCTCCGGGAGATGTCCGGCGCGAGCCACGCGACGCGCACCGGCTTCTCGATGGGCACGCCCGCATACATGGCGCCCGAGCAAGCGCGTGCGCTATGGAACGAAGTCGATGGGAGAACCGATCTCTGGTCGCTCGGTGCGACGCTGTTCTCGCTTCTTTCAGGCAGAGAAGTTCATTCCGGGCGCACCGCCAACGAGGTCCTCATCATGGCAGCGACGCAGCCCGCGCCGCCGCTCGCGTCGGTCTTGCCGGAAGTGAGCCCCGCAGTTGCGCGGGTCGTGGACAAGGCCGTGGCATTCGAGCGCGATCATAGGTGGCGGGACGCCGCGACGATGCAGGAGGCCGTGCGGTCCGCGTACCACGATCGGCACGGCACGCCGTTCCCCACGGCTTCGCAGCTCACGGTTCCCCCGACGGTCGTGAATCGGACGTTGGCTTCGGCGGCGGTGAGCGCCGTCTCACCCGGGGCACCGACAACGAACCGCGCGGTCGCGACTTCTCATATCGGTGCGTCGCTCGCGTCTCTTGCTGCGCGCTTCCCGAGCCTGAGCCCAATCGCCCTTGGCGTCGGTGGCGCTGTGATCGTCGCCGCGATCATCGTTGGCGTGGTTCTCGTGTCAAGCGGAAGCAAAGCCCCGGCGCCACCGGCGGCGGCGACAACGACGGTTGCCGCTAGACCCGAGCCATCGGCCCCGAGAATCGCCTCGAGCTCGCCCGCGACGGCAGCGGCTCCCGAACCGAATGCCGCGCCGACAATCGCAGTGACCGATCTGCCGACGGAGACCGCTCCGGCGGTCACAATCGTGAAGCCGGCACCAAAGCCTCGAGTCCTGGCCCCGACGCCTGCGGCTCCGACAGCGACAACGGCGAAGACGGCAAAACCCGACTGTAGCCCGCCGTACGTGCTCGACCCCGTGACTGGGACGAAAAAATGGAAGCCAGCATGTTTCTAGCGGTGCGAACCCGAACGGCGCTTCTCGCCGCGGCAGCGGTGGCCGTGGCCAGATCCGCGGTCGCGACCGAACCAGCGCCGACGAAGGCGGAATGCATCGCTGCGAGCGAGTCTGGCCAGGACCTTCGCCACGCGGGGAAGCTCAACGATGCCCGCACGCAGTTCGCGGTCTGCGTGGCGGCGAGCTGCCCGGGGCCGATCCGCGACGACTGCGCGCAGCGCCTGAACGAGATCGGAAAGGCGACGCCCTCGGTCGTGTTCGAGGTGAAGGACGCGACCGGCAACGACGTGCCGGGCGTGGCGATCACGATGGACGGGCAATCCGTTGCGGGCGTCGGCACGGCTATCGAGCTCGACCCTGGCGAGCACACGTTCAGCTTCGAAGTAGCGGGGCTCCCGAAGATCGAGAAGCGACTCGTCATCGCCGAGGGAGTGAAGCAACGGCGCGAGGTCGTCATCATGGATCCCGCGCTGAAGCGGCGCAGACCGCGAACACGGAATCACCAACGACGGGCGAGGAGCCCGCGCGATCAGCGGGTCTGCCGACTCTCGCTTGGGTGGCGTTCGGGGTCGGTGGTGCGGGGTTGCTGCTCGGCATGACTGCCGGTCTCGTCGCCGGAGCGAAGCACTCATCGCTTTCGAACGTCTGCAACGACACCGCCGGCACCTGCCCACCGACGTACAGCGACGACCTCGACTCCTTCCACACGTGGCGAACGGTTTCGACCGTCGGCTACGTCGTCGGTGTGCTCGGTGTCGCGGGCGGTACAGTCCTGTGGCTGACAGCGCCGAAGGCGTCGAGCACGATGACGGCGCGTGTGTGGCTCGGGTCGGGTCGGCGGGGATTGCGGGGAGGTTCTGAATGCGCCTGTGGTTGCCGATCGTGCTCGCTTTGCCTTTGGTGGTGACGGCGTGTCCGGCGCTGCTTAGCGACTGGAAGGTCAGCGGGAGAGGCGCGGGCGATGCCTCCGTTGACGCCACCGGTCCCGGGGCCGGCGGCTCATCGGGATCGAATGGCGGCTCGTCGTCGGGCGGATCATCCAGCTCGGGCGGCGTAGATGGGGGTTTGTTGCACAGCGAGAATGGTCTTGACGGAGAGGCGAATGGTGCTGGCGGTTCTATCAATGCGTGCGCGACGGGTACAGTTCGTTGCTTGGAGGCGCAACCGCAGACGTGCGTGAGCGGCGTTTGGCTCGCGAACGGGGCGGCGTGCTCGGGATCAACGCCCGTGTGTTTGAATTCGAATGGAGGCTGCGTGACGTGCAATCCAGGCAGTCGGTCATGTGCAAGTCAGACCCAGCCCGAGACGTGCGATGCATCCGGTTCGTGGGCGGCGGGCACCGATTGTCCGACGGCGACTCCGTTGTGCTCCGAGGGGGCGTGCGCGGCCATTTGCTGTAAGTCTACGACCGACACGACAGTTCTGTCGTGTGATCTCGCCAACTCCAGCACCCAATGGGACTGTCTAAGCGGTAGTGCATGGGGTCTGTGCGGAGAACCCGGTCACTGCACTAGCACTGGCCTCACGTGTGGCGTGGTGGGACAGCTGACGGCTACCGGAACTGTCGAAGCCTGTCCGTGATTCGCGAAAGAAGACTGAAAACCAATGCGCTACGCCGACCTCAAAAAAGAACGCGACGAAGCCATCGCCCGCGCCATCGAAGCCGAGCGACTCTCGATGAAGAGCGAGTTTGACAAGCTCGCGGCCGAGCACGAGCAAGAGCGCTTCAGGTCGCTTGCGTTGGTCGAATCCGGAACACGCGAGCGCGCGCTCGACGTCGCGGGCGGCGCAGTCCTCTGGCTGACGACGCCGACGGCACGCGACGCGACAGCGACGGGCAGGCTCGGACTCGCGTCCGCGGGGCGCGCGGGGAGGTTCTGATGCGCGCCTCGCTCGTGATCGCGCTCGCACTCCCGCTCGCGCTCACCGGATGCCCGGCGTTGCTCTCTGATTGGAAGATCAGCGGCGGCGGCGCGGGCGATGCCTCGGTTGACACCACCACGGGTGGGGTGTCCGGCAACGGTGGAGTCGGCGGCGCGACGAGCACCGGTGGCGCGACGAGCACCGGTGGCGCGACCGCTACGGGGGGAGCCGGCGGAACCGCGGGAAGCGGAGGCGCGGTCAGCACCGGTGGAACGGATGGCGGCCCGGGAGACGGCACGGCGGTTGGGAATCTTGGAGACGCGTGTCCAGAGAACGCCGCCACCGCGTGCAATGGCCAGGCGCAGCAGCAGCAGCTCGTCTGCGTGAACCACGTCTGGGGCGGCAACGGGAAGTGCACCGGCAACAACAACTGCGACAGCGCGCCGGGAGCGACTGCCGGGACTTGTCAGCCCGTCGTGGCCGAGTGCATCGGTAAGCAACCGGGAAACGTGCTGTGCCAGGGCATGAACCGCGTCGCGTGCGGCCCGGACCTCGTGACGACAACTCCGGTGGACACATGCGCTGCGGACACTCAGACGTGCGTGAACGGTGTCTGCGTGACGTGCGGCGCCGGGACGGCGAACTGCGACGGGAACGCGACGGACTGCGAGACGAACCTGAACTCGACGGCGACGTGCGGGACGACGTGCGTGAACAAGGTGGCTTGCTCGACGGCGAACGGGACGGCTTCGTGTAGCACGGGAGCGTGCGTGGTCGCGAGCTGCAACAGTGGGTACGTCGACTGCGACGGACTAACCGGCAACGGGTGCGAGACGAACCTGAACGACCCCGCGACGTGCGGGACGACGTGCTTGACCAACGTGGCCTGCGCGGCCCCCACTCCCGCGTGCAGCGCCGGCACCTGCGTCGCGCCTCCGAGCTGCCAGGGCCTGCCCGCCACGTGCGGCCCTTCCGGGAATGAGTCGTGCTGCACGAGCCCGCTGGTGACGGGTGGGACGTTCTACCGGAGCTACGACGGCGTGACATCCGGCTACACGAGCGAGGCGTACCCGGCGACGGTGAACAATTTCCTGCTCGACAAGTACGAGATCACGGTGGGGCGGTTCCGGAAGTTCGTGGCGGCGTATTCGCAGAGCATGATCGCGGCGGGTGCCGGCAAGAACCCGAACAACGCGAGCGACCCGGGCTGGGACACGGCGTGGAACGCAAGCCTGCCCGCTGACGCGGCGGCGCTTCAGACCGCCATCGCGTGCAACGCGACGTACCAGACGTGGACCCCGAGGGGGGAACGACAACCGGCCGATGAACTGCATCGACTGGTACGAGGCGAACGCCTTCTGCATCTGGGACGGCGGACGTCTGCCGACGGAAGCAGAGTGGAACTACGCGGCGGCAGGAGGGACCGACCAGCGGGTGTACCCGTGGGGCGCGACGGCACCGGGAGCGAACGCGGCTCTGGCCGTGTACAGCTGCTACTACAACGGAGCTGGGAGCTGCTCGGGAGTCACAACGTCGCTCCCGTGGGCTCCGTGAGCGCCGGCAACGGCAAGTATGGGCAGGCGGACCTTGCCGGCAACGTCTCGGAGTGGACGCTGGACTGGTATGCGAGCCCCTACTCGCAGACGTCGTGCACAAACTGTGCCGATACAACAGCAGCCGCGTACCGGGTCATCCGCGGCGGGGGCTTCGACGACATTGCGTCGTACCTGCTCTCGTCGTTCCGCAGCTACAACGGCCCGACGGGCCACAGCTTCAACTTCGGTTCCCGGTGCGCCAGGACACCCGTAGCAGATCGGGCATGAATGTTGCTTGTTCGCGCGGATCGTCACCAACCCCTGATCCCTTGAATCCTGAACCCCTGAAAATTCCGAGGAAGCGTGAGCCACGAGCCGGATGCGAAGCAAGGGTCGGATGACGTCGCCGCAGGCAAGGAGCCGGGCGGGTCTTCGTCCGGGAGCCGAGCGAGCGGAGCGAGCGAGGCTCGCCCTGCGCGGGGCCGTGGCGGCTCCGCGCCCGCCGTTGCGGCGCTCCGGATGGAAAGCGTTTCGCTCTGGGTCGTGCAGCGGGTGGAGGCTTTCCCGCGCAGTCACCGGTTCACCATCGGCGACCGCTGGATAGAGACCTGCCTCGACGCGCAGACGAGCCTCGTCGAGGCGAGCTACGTCCGCGACAAGCGCGGGCTCCTGCTCGGCGCTTCGCGGGCGCTCGTGCGCGGCCGCGTGCTCGCTCGGATGGCCGCCGCGCTCCGCGCCATCTCGCTCGATCAGGAGGCGCACTTCGCTCGCGAGTCGGGCGAGATTGGCCGCATGATAGGCGGCTGGCTGCGCGCCCTCCGGGGAAGCGATGCGCGCGCGGCATCTAAGAACGTCGGGGTCGCCGGTACTCCATGATGATCTCATGGAGTACCTTCGGTCCCGCGGGGGCGGGGCGGGCAGCAGCCACGAACCGGGTCATCCGCGGCGGGAGCTTCAGCAACCATGCGTCGTACCTGCTCTCGTCGAACCGCATCTACAGCGGCCCGACGAGCCGCAGCAGCGGCAACGGTTCCCGGTGCGCCAGGAGTGCGCCGTGAGCGCGTCCAGGTGGTCCGGAGCGAGCGATGACGCCGCAGAACCTGGGGGGCGCGAATCCCCTCCGACCAGGCCGAGCCGGGTCACCGCGGCTCCGTGCGTCCGAGCGCAGGAAGCGCCGTAGAGCCTGCCGTTCCCTCGCGGGTGCTGTCTCGGCCTCCTCGCGGCCCTGGCCTCCGAGGTTTCCGTTGACCATGGCGCTCGGCGGGCGTGTACTTCCGGATCAACGCAGGGGTTTTCCGTGCAGATGATTGTCCGGCGCATCGTCGTGCCAGGAGTTCTCCTGGCCGCTCTCTCGTTCACCGGCAACGTTGCCGCCCAGGCCGCAACGAGCAGCGCGGAGGCCGAGGCCCTCTTCGATGCGGGCCGTGCTGCCCTCGATCGGAAAGATTATGCCACCGCCTGCGAGCGGTTCGCCGGGTCGAACAAGCTGGAGCCCGCGGTCGGGACCGTGTTGAACCTCGCCTACTGCAATGAAATGCAGGGCAAGCTCGCCACGGCGTGGGCGAACTATCGTGAGGCGCTCTACAAGCTGCCCCCGGGAGACTCGCGGGCCGCCACGGCCCAGACCCGGCTCGATGCGCTCCAGCCGAGGCTCGCCTACCTGACACTGCGGGCAGTCGGGCTGACGAAGGAGTCCACCGTGCTGCTCGATGGCGTGACGATCCCGGTCGAGGCCCTCGGTGTCCCGGTGCCGATCGATCCGGGTCCGCACGAGGTGATCGTTCGCTCCCCAGGTCGGCAGACGGAGACCTTCGACACGACCGTGAAGGACGCCGAGAAGGCCGAGCTTGCCGTATCACCCGGGGACTCGAACCAAGCCGCATCCTCGGCACCGATTCCGCAAGCTCCTGCTGCGACGCTCCCAAAGCCACTGGAGCAGCCAACGCCGCCGCCCGTCGAACACGATCAAGGCAGCTCGTCCACCCTTGGCTACGTCCTCGGAGGCGTCGGCCTCGCTTCTCTGGCCACGAGCTTGGTCACAGGGCTCATGGCCCTCGGCAAGAACTCGAGCGTGAATGACCACTGCCAGGCTGCCCCCTCTGGCCCAGCACGGCTCTGCGATTCGGAGGGATTCTCCGCGGCTGCCTCGGGCAAGACGCTGGCCCTCGTGTCCGACGTCACGCTGGGCGTCGGAGTCGTGGGACTCGGGCTCGGGACGTACCTCGTTCTCACCGCGGGGGGCAGCACGAGCCGTGAAGGGCCGGCGCAGGGCTCCGTGAGCTTCACGGGGACGTTCTGATGTTCAAGCTCGCGGTAACGACGTGGATCGCCGCCGTCGCGTTCACGACGGCCTGCACGGCGTTCGTGGACTTCAGCAACCTGGAAGCGAGGGGCTCGGACGCTGGAACCGGGGGAACACGTGCTGCGGATGCCGGCTCGGGCGGCGGAGTGTCGAGCGGGAGCGGCGGGTCGGGGGGGTTGGGCGGAGGCACCGGCGCGGGCGGCTCGTCGGGATTGGGTGGCGTGATTGGGGCCGGCGGGACGATCGGTTCGGGAGGCGCCGAGGGCAGCTCCGGCTCTGGCTCTGGCGGAACGAGTGGCGCGACGGCAACCGGTGGCGCGGCGGGGTGCGCGACTCACACCCTGCCTCCATCGGTCAACGTCGATGCATCGCAGTGGACGGCGGAGTTCCTCACGGCGCCCACGTGGAATTGCAACGCGAGCGGGACGACGACGATCGACTCCAATGCGGGCACGATAACGAGCACGAGCTGCGCCCTCGGCACGGTCGATTTACGAACGGCGTTACTCAACTCGACGCGAGCGGGCCGAGCGTCATGGTCGTTCGTCTACAAGGACTCACCGTGACGAACGGCCACGTGATCCAGCTGACGGGCGACAAGCCAATCGTCTTCCTCGTAGCGGGTGATGTCGTCGTCGACACGGGCGGCAGGATCGACGCGAGCGCGAATGGCACCGCAGCGGGGCCCGGAGGTAGCGACTCGACACGATGCACCGGCTCGACCGGCACGCCCTCTTCAGAGACGGGCATTGGCGGCGGCGGTGGAGGTTTCGGTACCGCGGGGGGGTACGGCGCCGATCTCACTGGCAGGAGCGGCAGCGCGGGAGGAGCCGTTAGCTCGATAACCAACCTTCAGCCTCTCCGTGGTGGATGTTCCGGAGGGACCGGGGGAGGGTCCCAAAACTTCACGGGCGGAGGCGGCGGTGGGGCGTTCGAGATCAGCGCGTCTGGAACGATCACCATCGGACACTCGGGCGACACCTCGACAACGAGCGGCACGCTGAGTGCCGCTGGCGGTTACTCCCTGGGCGCGCCCAAATATACGCCCAATAGTGGCAGTGCCGGCGCGGGGAGTGGCGGTGGGATTCTCATCGTGTCACCCGCAACCGCCACGTTCGGCACCAACGGTGCGGCTCGCGCCCACGGCGGGGGGTCCGGGTCCGGATATGGCACGGACGCGGACCCAGGCGGCAACAACGGGACGAACGGGCATACCGCGGACAACACGGCGGCGGCGGGGGGTGCAGCGCCGAACAGCTACGGGGCCCCCGGCGTCAAGGGCGGGCTCTGCGCCGGCAACAACTGCTCGATCGCTTCCGCGCCGGGATCAAACGGCGCTGGCGCGGGTGATTCCGGCATCGATCACGACGGGTCCGGCGGTGGCGGCGGTGGCGGGCGCGTCGTGGTGATGACCAGCGCGGTCACGGTCGCGTGCGACTGAGGAGCAGCGCCCCGAACGCGACGCCTCAATTGCCCGGAGCTGCGCAACGACGTGCAGCGCGACGCGACTCGTCGAACAGTCAGGCCCGGGCAGACCTGCCACCTCGACGCCCGCGTCTCGAGCATCAACGCCTACAGAGCAATCTAGCCCACGGGGTGGCGGCCCGCGTGACTCGTGCACGAGCGCCTCAGCGAGGCCCGGCGAGCGTCGTGCTCTTTCCCAATCCGGACGGAGCGAAGAGGACGGTGACGTAGATGGGACCGTCGAACGTGACGTCGATCGGAGGGAGACGACGGTGACGCGCGAGTCTCCGGAGGCGGGGCCGTCTTTCGGCAACCGGCCGACAACGCCGCAGAGCGAAACGTCCCGCTCGAGCGGAGGCGTCGTACGCGCCCGCGGATTCCGGAAGCTCGACGTCGTCTCGCAAGCTCGCGCCGAGAGCGAGCCGGGCCACGCCTGGGATCGCCAGGGCCCGCGTGAGCCCGTCGCGCAACGAGAGGCCGAGGCGCGTTTCGGCGCGAACGATTCCGCGAAGCGGACCGCGGAGTCTTGCTTTTTTCATGAAGGGCTGGAGGCGCGACTCGTACCGGGCGAACGCGACTGTATGTGTCGGACCGGCCGCGAGCTCGTCGGCGAGGACATAAGCGGCGATGATCGCGAGCGTTCTTTTAAATCTGCTACTCCGGTCAGCGTGACCAGAGTCGAGACATCGAGCGCCCGGAGGCGTCCGGGGATGGGCGTGAAGCCGCGCCACCGTGTCGGAGGCCAGGAGAAGCAAAGCCGTCCCCTTCGTCGACCCGCCGCTCCCCCGCCGTCCACGACGGCCCCGGGCCGTCAAGGACGGGGATTTTCGGTACATTTTGAGAAGAGCGGCACGTCACCGGCTGGGACGATCCCCGCATGCCGACCCTCGCCGGACTCCGCCGCCGCGGCTTTACGGCTGAAGCCATCCGCTCGTTCTGTGACCGCATCGGTGTCGCCCGGAAGGACGGGGTCGTGGACGTGGCGCTCCTCGAGTTCGAGCTCCGCGAGGACCTCAACAGGCGTTCGCCACGAGCGATGGCCGTGCTCAGGCCGCTCCGGCTGGTCATCGAAAACTTTCCCGAGGGAGAGGTCGAGTGGTTCGAGGCGTCGAATCATCCGGAGTTTCCAGATCGAGGTTCGAGGAAGATCCCGTTTTCCAGGGTCGTCTATGTCGAGGAAGACGATTTTCCGAGAGGCGCCGCCGAAGGGGTGGTTTCGCCTCGCCCCGGGTGCCGAGGTCAGGCTGCGGTCCGCGTGCCTCGTGCGGTGCCGCGAAGTCGTGAAGGATGAAGCTGGCCACGTCGTCGAGCTCCGGTGCACCTGGGACCCCGACTCGCGCGGAGGCATGCCGAAGGATGGACGCAAGGTAAAGGGGACGATTCACTGGGTCTC
>CAWKKR010000006.1:0-269268 GCA_963850305.1 uncultured delta proteobacterium
CAAGATCTCCAACCCCACGGTGCTCGCTCGCGTTACCCGGGAAGAGCTCGAACAATTTTTGCGCGGCTACGGGTGGACGCCCTACTTCGTCGAGGGGCATGAGCCAAGGCTGATGCACGAGGCGATGGCCGGACACTCGACACGGCGGTGGAGCAGATCAAGCAAATCCACGAGGACGCGCGCGTCCACGGCAATCTCGAGCGCCCGCGCTGGCCGATGATCGTCCTCAATTCGCCCAAAGGCTGGACGGGCCAAAGAAGGTGGACGGCCTGCAGATTGAAGGCACCTTCCGTGCGCACCAGGTGCCGCTCTCCGATCCGGCCGCGCATCCCGAGCATCTCAAGCTGCTGGAAGACTGGCTAGGAGCTATCGGCCGGAGGAACTGTTCGATAAGCAGGGCCGCTTGAAACCGGAGTTGGCCGAGCTTGCGCCCAAGGGCGACCGGCGCATGGGCGCCAATCCCCACGCCAACGGCGGCATCTGCTCCGCGACTTGCGGATGCCGGATTTCCGCGAGTACGCGGTGGCCGTGCCCACGCCGGGGGCGCGCGGCATCGGCGATACCCATGTGCTCGGGCGGTTTCTGCGCGATGTGGCAAAGCTGAACGACGAGCAGCGGAATTTCCGGGTCTTCGGCCCCGACGAGACGCTCTCCAACGGCCTGGAAGCGCTCTTTGAAGTGACCAAGCGCCAGTGGGACGCCGCGACCGTGCCGAACGACGAATTGCTCGCGCCGACCGGACGGGTGATGGAGATGCTCAGCGAGCACCAGTGCGAGGGCTGGCTCGAGGGATATCTGCTCACCGGCCGACACGGGCTGTTCAATTGCTACGAAGCGTTCATTCACATCGTCGATTCGATGTTCAACCAGCACGCCAAGTGGCTCAAGGTCACGGCGCACCTGCCGTGGCGGCGTAAGATCGCCTCGCTCAACTATCTGCTGGCCTCGCACGTCTGGCGGCAGGACCACAACGGCTTCACGCACCAGGATCCCGGCTTCATCGACCACGTCGTGAACAAGAAAGCCGAGGTCGTGCGCGTTTATCTTCCGCCGGACGCCAACTGCCTGCTGTCGGTGATGGACCATTGCCTGCGCAGCCGGCACTACGTCAACGTCGTCGTCGCGGGGAAACATCCGGCGCCGCAGTGGCTGACGATGGACGCCGCCGTCAAGCACTGCACCGAGGGCATCGGCATCTGGCAGTGGGCCAGCAACGACCAGGCCGTCGCGCCCGACGTGGTCATGGCCTGCTGCGGCGACGTGCCGACGCTCGAGACGCTCGCCGCCGTCTCCATCCTGCGCGAGCATCTGCCCGAACTGAAAATCCGCGTGGTCAACGTCGTCGACCTGATGAAGCTGCAGCCGCAGACCGAGCACCCGCACGGGCTTGAGCGACACGGATTTCGACGAACTCTTCACCAAGGACAAGCCCGTGATCTTCGCGTTCCACGCCTATCCTTGGCTGATCCACCGACTGACCTACCGCCGCACGAACCACGACAACATCCACGTGCGCGGCTACAAGGAAGAGGGCACGATCACGACGCCCTTCGACATGACGGTGCTGAACGATCTGGATCGCTTTCATCTCGTGATGGACGCCATCGACCGCCTGCCGCAGACCGGGGACAAGGGCGTCTATCTGAAGCAGCAGCTCAAGGACAAGCTGGTCGAGCACAAGCAATACATCGACAAGAACGGGCAGGATTTGCCGGAGGTCCGGAACTGGAAGTGGACCTTGCCCTCACCTCAATCTACGGGGCGGCCATGAACGATAAGGCCTCCTCGAAAAATCTCGGCGCAGTCGTCTCGGTGCGAGGCAGCGTCGTGGATGTCCGGTTCGATAAGTGTTTGCCACCGATCTATTCGCTCTTGCGCGCTGGAGAAGACCGACGAATCGTGGTCGAGGTGCTGGCGCAGCTTGATGCGCGTCATGTGCGCGGCATAGCGCTCACGCCGACGGAAGGTCTCGCGCGCGGGATGGCCGTCGAGGACTCGGGCGGGCCGCTGAAAGCGCCCGTGGGCAGAGGGATCTTGTCGCGCATGTTCGATGTGTTCGGCAACGTGATCGACCGCGAAGCGGCGCTCTCCCGCGTCACGTGGCGCTCGGTGCATCGGGCGCCACCGCCGCTAGCCCGCCGTTCCACCAAGTCCGAAGTCTTCGAGACGGGCATCAAGGTCATCGATGTGCTGATGCCGCTCGAGCGAGGCGGGAAGGCAGGGCTCTTCGGGGAGCGGGCGTGGGTAAAACGGTGCTCCTCACCGAAATAATCCACAACATGATCGGGCACCACGAGGGCGTCAGTATCTTCTGTGGAATTGGTGAACGCTGTCGTGAGGGCGAGGAGCTTTACCGCGACATGAGTATCCGGTGCGCAGACCCCGTTCTTCCGGCGTGCCGCGTAGCTCGGCACGATCGGGGGCATGACGGAGACGGAAGCGAAGTGGTCTGAGCGAGTCCGGGAGTGGAGGGCCAGCGGCAAGGGGGCGCAGGAGTTCGCGGCGGGGCGGTCATACAAGGCGTCGACGTTGCGGTGGTGGGGCACCGAGCTGCGTCGCCGCGCGGGAGGTGCCGACCGCCAGGGAAAGGCGTCGGCCGTGGAAGCCGCGAGGACGATCCGGATGGCTCGGGTCGTGACAGGAGGTCAGCCTCGCAAAGCCGTGTCCTCGCCCCTGCCGACGGCGCCGCAGAGTGTGGTCGTGGAGCTGTCGGGCGCGCGCATCGTCGTCGCTCGCGGCTTCGACGCGGCGCTGCTCTCCGAGGTCGTTCGCGTCCTCCGGGGGGCACAATGATCCCGAGCGGCGTGCAGGTGTTCGTGGCGCTCGAGCCGGTGGACATGCGCTGGTCGTTCGATCGACTCGCCGGGGCGGCGATCGAACGCATCGGCTACGACGCGCGCAGCGGGGCGCTGTTCATTTACTTCGGCAAACGGAGAGACGCGGTGAAGATCCTGTTCTTCGACGGCTCAGGAATGTGCCTGTTCTACAAACGTCTCGACCGAAAGGTATTCCGGCTCCCAGAAGCGTGCGCACCCGACGCCCGGCATGTGGAGCTCGACGAGGGTCTGCTCGATGCGCTGCTCGACGGCGTCGATCTCACCGAGGGGCCGAAGCGAGCGCCCCGCTCGCGCGTACGCGTTCACTGAGCCCCGCTCGCGCGTGCGTGTGCGCGATGCCACCGATGATGCCGCGCTGCGCTTTTGCGTTTTTTACATTGGGGGATCGACAGATCGATCTCGCTTCTGTAAAGCAATGACGAGTGACCGCTGCGCAAACGGAGCCTTCATCGTCGCATGTGCAGGAGCTCGAGGCTCTGATCGGTCGCATGCAGAGCGAGCTCGCGGCGACGAGCGACCGGCTCGCGACGATCACTACCGAGCGCGACAATCTGCGGCGCGCCTACCGGCAGCTCATGGAGCAGTTCGAGCTCCTGCGTCGGCGGATCTTCGTCGCCAAGGCCGAGCGCGTCGACGCCACCCAGCTTGAGCTCGAGTTCGAGAAGACCAAGCAGAAGCTCGACGAGCTCGCCGCGAAGCTCGGTGCAACGGACGACGTCGTCGCCGCGGCTCCCGCCACTCAAGGGGACGCCGGCACTGCCGTGGGATCTCGTCCCGCCGGCAAGCCGCCGGCCGGACCCAAGAGCAAGCCCAGGGGACGCAGAAATCTCGCCGATGCCCACGACCTGATCCAGCGCCGCATCGAGATCCGCGACCCGGAACTCGAGCGCACAGGCATCTTCATCGGTTGGGAGGAGAGCTACAAGCTCGGTCACCAGCGCCCCGCACCTGTGCGCGTCGTCATCGCGCGAGCCAAGTACAAGGTGTCCGTTGCGGAGAGCTCGAGCCCCAGGGATCCATCCAGGGATCCATCCCCCGACGTCACCCCCGTTGCTTTGTCGGCCGAAGGCGCCCCTTCGACCGAGCAAGCGGAGGCGCGCGTCACCATCGTCACGGCGCCGCTCCCACGCTTGCTCGTTCGTCGCGGGCTGCTCGCTCCGAGCATGATCGCTCGCGTCATTGCGCTGAAGTTCCGCTTCGGCATGCCGTACTTCCGGCAGGAAGAGCAGCTCGCCGCCGACGGCATCGATCTCGATCGCGGCACCATGGCTCGCACTGTCGAGGACGTCGGCGCTTCGCTCGGCCCCATCGTCCTCGCCACCGCCGATGACGCTCGCAAGAACGCCTTCTGTCTCTCGACCGATGCCACCGGAGTCGCAATCCGCCCGGAGCCACTTCCAGACGGGCGGCGGCAAGCCTGCAAGAAAGGCCACTTCTTCGTCGTCCTCGCCGACAAGAAGCACATCTTTTTCGAGTACCAGGCCAAGCACACGAGCGCCGCCGTCTGCGAGATGTTCCGCGGCTTCTCCGGCTACGTCCAGGCCGACGCTCATGCCATCTACGACGCGCTCTTCCGCGGCGACGCCGTTGATGACGCGAAGGAAGCGCCCACCGAGGTTGCCTGCTGGTCGCATCTGAGAAGACGGTTCTGGGAAGCAGCCGTCTGCGGCTTCCTCGTCGGTCGCGAGGGGCTCCTGCGGATCCGCAAACTCTACGGCCTCGATCAGGCTTGGGCTGATCTGCCTCCCGCCGCTCGACTCGAGAAGCGTAGGGTCGTGCTCAAGCCCTTCGTCGACGAGTTCTTCGAGTGGGCTCGCGCGCAAAACGACCTCACGAGCCTCGAGCGCGGCGTCGTCAACAAGGCTCTCGGCTACGCCCTCAGACAAGAGCTCGCCCTCCGTCGCTTCCTCGAAGATGGAAGGCTTCGCATGGACAATAACCAGAGTGAAAATGCCCTGCGCGTCGTCGCTTCTGGCAGAAAAGCCTGGTTGTTCTTCGGCTCCGACGACCACGCCGAGGCCGCCGCCAACCTCTATTCCCTCATCGCCGGCTGTAAGCTCCACGGCATCGACCCCGAGCGCTACCTCGCCGAGGTGATCCGCGTCATGCCGTACTGGCCCCGCGATCGCTACCTCGAGCTTGCTCCCGCCTACTGGGCTTGCACTCGCGAACGCCTCGACCCGGCGGAGCTCGCCCTCGAGCTCGGCCACGTCACCGTCCCGCCGGCTTCGCCGGACACGGCCGAGCAATCGTCCACGGGCTGAAGTCGCACGCTCCGTCACCCCGCGACTATCGCGTCTGAAGTGGACCCCAAAATTCGGACCAGCAGCTAAGGTGGTGTAGGTGGCGCCTGCTCCTCGAAAAAGGAGCAGAAATCATGAAAAGCACCCGCACCCGTCACAGCGCAGCATTCAAGGCCAAGGTGGCGCTGGCCGCCATCCGTGAGCAAGAGACTGTCCCGCAGCTCTCCCGACGCCACGGGGTCCATGCCAACCAGATCTACAAGTGGAAGAAGGAGTTCCTGGAGCGAGCATCGACCGTGTTCGAGCGTGGCAGCGAGCCCGGTGGCGGCACGGAGCGTGAGGACGAGCTGCTGAAGAAGATCGGCGAGCTGACGGTAGAACGCGATTTTTTATCGCACGGGCTCGAGCGACGTCGCTGAAGGAGCGTCGAGCCATGATCCAGAGTCAGGAACAGATTTCCATCCGGCGACAGTGCGAGCTTCTCGGCGTCGGTCGCTCCGGCCTGTACTAGAGCCGGTGCGCACCAGCCGCGAGGAACTTGCTCTCATGCGGCGCATCGACGAACTCCACCTCCGGTGGCCGTTCTACGGGAGCCGCAAGCTCTGTGCGAGTCTGCACACCGAGGGGGTCGACGTGAACCGGAAGCACATGCAGCGTCTGATGACGCTCATGGGGCTCGTGTCGGTCGCGCCGAAGCCTCGTACGAGCGAGCCCAGCCCCGAGCACCCGGTCTACCCGTACCTGCTCAGGAACCGCGTTATTTCCAGGCCGAACGAGGTGTGGGCGGCCGACATCACGTACATCCCCATGGCCCTCGGTTTCGCGTATCTCGTCGCCATCATCGACTGGTTCAGCCGCCGCGTGCTCGCGTGGCGGCTGTCGAACACGATGGAGTCGAGCTTCTGCGTCGAGGCCCTCCAGGAGGCGCTCAGCCGCTTCCAGAAGCCCGACATCTTCAACACCGACCAGGGCTCGCAGTTCACGGCGGACTCGTTCACGAAGGTCCTGCGGGGGGCCGGAATCGCCATCAGCATGGACGGCCGGGGGCGCTGTATCGACAACGTTTTCGTCGAGCGCGTCTGGAGGTCGCTCAAGTACGAGGAAGTCTTCCTGCACGCCTACGACGACCTCGGCGAGGCCCGTACCGGCATCAGGCGCTACTTCCATTTCTACAACTTCGAACGCCCGCACCAGGCGCTCGGCTACCAGACACCCGATGTGTTCTATCGCGGTGTCGCCCACAGGGCAGCGTGATGTTGTCCCCAGCTTCCGGAGTGTCCACACAAGTTGTCAGTCTCCCCCTGGACCCCCTCAGCACGCGTTCTGCAACGTCATGGCTACTTTCGATGATCGAAGCGTCGTTCCGGTTGACGACCACGACGACGTTGTGTTCTCTGGTGATCTCAGACCCGAGCAGGCTCCACCTTACGCCACCCTGCTGATGGTCCGAAGGATCGGGTCCCCCTCAGTCAGCCGATCGCCCCTTCAACAACGGGGTCCGCGCACCGGATACACTTCCCGCTTAAGCGGGTACCGGGCTACGTCGTCGCTCAATTCGCGGGCGGGTGCGTGGCTACGCTCCTACTGGTCGCACTGATCGGCGCGCACGGGACCGCGGGGCTCACGCTTCCCGGTCCCTCGATCAGCCCGACCACCGCGATGCTGTGGGAAATGGTGCTTACCGTCGGGCTCGTCAGCGTGATCCTCGGCAGCGCGTCGGGTTCACAGAACGTTGGTCCGATGAACGCCATGGCCGTCGCTGGGTACATCGCGCTCGCCGGCTTGTGGGCCGCGCCGATCAGTGGCGCGTCGATGAACACCGCGCGCTCACTCGGGCCCGCGCTCGTCTTGGGCGAGAGCCGGGCGTGGTGGGCGTATCTCGTCGGCCCGATGTCTGGCTCAATCATTGCCGTCGGGATCGCCTACCTGCTTCGAGGACGAGGCGGTGGGTACTACGGCAAGAGTGCGGCGCAGGGCGGCCTCGGGTCGCTGTGGTTCCCCGGCCCGATCGAGCAGCGGACCACTGCGTCGAGTCAATGTCCCGCTGAAAGGGTACAAATGCCAATCTCAGCAGTAGCCCAAGTGACGAATCCAAGACTCGCTGAAACCGCAAAAGCGCTCATCGCGGGTGACAAGGGGCTTCTGGCGATGGATGAAAGTAATCCAACTTGTAACGAGCGTTTTGCGGCGTTGGGGATCCCGCAAAGGGAAGAGACCCGCCGGGCCTACCGGGAGCTGCTCGTGACGACTCCCAGGCTCAGCGAGTGCATCAGCGGCGCGATCCTTTGTGACGAGACGATCCGGCAACAGAAAAGAGATGGCACTCCCTTCGTAAACGTTCTCACCAGCGCGGGCATCATTCCCGGCATCAAAGTGGACACCGGTTCGGGAGCGATGGCCGGTCATCCTGGAGAACACATCACAGAAGGTCTCGATGGCTTGCGCGCGCGCCTGGCTGAATACTCTCGAATGGGCGCCCGCTTTGCCAAGTGGCGCGCTGTGATCGCCCTTGGCGATGGCCTTCCGAGCCGCGGTTGCGTCGAAGCCAGCGCCCACACGTTGGCTCGCTATGCGGCGCTGTGCCAGGAAGCGGGGCTTGTCCCGATCGTCGAGCCGGAAGTGCTCATGGAGGGCGATCATGGGCTGGAGCGGTGCTATGAGGTAACGGAGCAGGTACTGCGAACGGTTTTCCTCCAGCTTTACCGACAACGGGTCAAGTTGGAGGGCTTGCTCCTGAAGCCCAATATGGTGCTCCCTGGCTTGACCTGCCCTGCGCAAGCATCGGTGGACGAGGTTGCTGACGCCACGGTGAGCTGTCTCCTGCGAGCCGTTCCCGCCGCCGTTCCGGGGATTACCTTTCTATCGGGAGGCCAGTCCCCTGAACTGGCCTCCGCTCGCCTAAATGCCATGAACGTTCGCTTCAAGACGAGACTGCCTTGGCCGTTGGCGTTTTCGTTCGCCCGCGCAATTCAGCAGCCGGCATTGGAGATGTGGCGTGGTGAGGAAGCTCGCGTGCCGGCAGCACAGCGAGCTTTGTTTCATCGAGCCAAGTGCAACCAGGCCGCTCGCCGAGGCGACTACACTGCGGAATTGGAGACCAATTGACGTAGACTCCGAATGGGCCCAGTGGCCCGGGCCAGATTGGCCCGGAGCCACTCGACCAGCCGTCGCTTCTCGTGCGTCACGCCACCTTCTCGCGCAGGCTCTCCATCACCTCCGCGTGCTTCCGGATGGCCGCGACGACCTGGCTCCGGTTCTCGTCGGTGACGCCCTCCTTCACGAGCGCCTCGGCGTTGCCGTGGTAGCGCTCCCACGCGCGGTCGAGCGCGACCAGCGGATCGCTCGGCCGGCGCGGCGGCTTGCTGAGGCCCCAGAACGTGAACCCGTTCTGGGTCTTGTTGGTGAGCCCGAGGTCCTTCGCCGCCGCCATCGGAGATCAGGTCCTCCAAACCCGTCCTGGCCGTCCCCCGCCGGTCCCCGCCGTCTCCGCGCCGGGCTTGAGCCGTCAACGCCGGGGATTTCCCGTATAATGTGACCAATTCCAACGGCCCTGGACGCTCCTCCGCGCCGGGGTCGCTCGGGTGAGCTCCTGCTGGCTGGCCGCTGACTCACTGCGTCACCAGTCGTCGGGCGAGGGCGGGTCGAAGTCGTCGGTGGGGGACCGGGCGCGGGCGACCATGGGAGCGGCGAGATCGAGGCCGAGCTCCCTGAGAAGGTGGCGAGCGCGGTCGGCCTCCGTCACGAGCTCCACGAACTTCAGGCGGCCGCCACACGGACACGCCAGAGCATCGACGTCGTGAACGCGTTTTAGGAGCGTCGCCCAGTCGATCCTCCAGGCTCCCGACGTGTAACGCGCCTTCCCGGGCTCGAACGGCGCGCGCTTCGGTGAAGCGAAGAGGCGTGCCGGGTCGAGCACCGCTTCCGTTGCGGCGAGCGGCACAGGAAGACGGGGCGCGTCGATCCGCTGCTCTCCTTCCGCCGCCATGGCCCTTGGCTTTTCGACCACCGGGATGGACGGTGGCTCGGTCACCGCAGACCCGACACTCCCGACCACCTCGGTGGTCGTTGCACACGCCTGCCCGTTCGCCGCATCGGCGACCGCAGGCTCTGGCACCACGCTCTTCCTCCACGAGGAGTGCGGGCCGAGGACGCCATGGAATCGTAGTAGCGGATGACGCGGCGGTGGAATCAAAGCCGAAAGGCGCGCGAGCAGCTCGACCGGATCCATCACGCGGTGGGTTTCGCCGCGACGCCATGGGCGTTGCAGTCGGTATGCAACGCGGCCGTCGCGCGTCATCGAGAGCCGCTCCAGGCTGAGCGGAGCTCGCGTGCAATAGCGGAGCAGCTTCTCTCGGCCAGCCCGATCGTGTGCTTCGATGCGGACGCCCGCGTGCAGGTTGAAGCCGAGCGACTCGGTGCCGTACTTGCCCTTGGATTTGCGGGGCGCGGTGGCGTCACCGTCGCCGCCGGGTTGCACGAGCTCGGCGAGCCCTCGGGCGTCGAGCCGGACGAGCCCCTTCTGGCTGAGCGACGTGCTCACGCAGGCGTCCATCGCACTCGGGTCCGTCGACTCTACCCGTTCATGGTTGTATTCGGCGAGCAGTCCCTTCCGACGAAGCCAGGCGACGAGCCGCTTGTAGACGCGCTCGATCACGTCCCCGAGCGCGAACGAGTCGGGCGCTGGAACGGCGTGGAACGTCGCGCGCTGGTCCTCGTCGTGGCGCGTGAACACCCCGTCGATGACGGCGGCGTGGACGTGGCAGTTCAAGTTCAACGCGCCACCGAAACGGTGCTGCACCGAGACGGCGCCGCCCTGACCGTCCGAGATGCCGATCTCGACCGCCCTCCGCCGGTACCACGCGAGCGTCTCCTCCATGAAGATGCCGGTCAGCGCCGTGAACGCCTGCGCGTTCGATGCCAGCAAGAATCTCAGTTCGAACGGAACGCTCAGCACCCACTGACGGACGGGAGCGTCCGGGAGAACTCGATCCGTCAAATGCGCAGCGGAATTACACATTCGCCTCGCGTTGCAGGATGGGCACAGCCCCCTCATCTTGCATGAAAAGGCCACGACGATCTGCCGGTGACACATGCCGCATTCGGCACGTCCGAATCCATGCGCCAAGATCCCGCAGCGCAGGTAAGCGCGCAGCTCTCGCTCGACGTACTTCGGAAGCGGGCGATCGTGCCTCTCGCGGGATTCGGCGAGGAACGTCTCTAGGTGCTCGGCGACCAGCCTGTAAAGCAACGTCTCTTCGGGTCGGTGGCGCTCGTAGCCACGTTGCCGGCGGTCGACGGAAGACCCCGCGAGGTCGGGCACGACCGGTCTCGACAGCGAGGACCGGGCCATGAACGAAGGTCAGCGATTCCCCCGTGTCTCGGGTGCCCTGACGGTGGCCAACGCCGGGGTCGCGATGGCGAGCCGCCACGACGACCTCGGAGAAAGTCGTCGCGCGCCAGCTCGGAGACGGTGGCGAACTGAGCGAGGGCGGGATCGCGCTCGGTGAGAATCGTCGTCGGAGACGGCTTCCCGCGATGCTGTCGTGCCAACCCTTGCGCTCGACGACGCGGCGCGGGCGACGCCGCCTCGGAAAAGACAACCGACCACGAAGATGGACGCGGCGCCAAACCGAACGCCTCGGAATTGCTCCATTGCCTGCCAAACGTTGGTCGTGACGACGCTCGCGCTGCGGCGTGCGATGCAACTCGTGCAACGCAGGCGTCGACCGTCGCAGTGCCCGCAGGCATCCGGTGACCCCTATCCATAGGCGCTGAGTGGACGTATCATTCAGCCCATGATCGACATCCCCCCGCCGACCGTCGCACGCGCGATCGGGATCCTTCGTTCCGGAGCGATGCGAGCCGACGCGTTCGCCCGAGCCATGTGGCCCGAGCGCTCCGCCGACCGCACGCCGGGGGAGCAGAGCCGGTCCGGCCACGCGCTGCTCCGAGAGTTCGGTCGGGTGGGCTACGTGCAGCAGGTCGGCGATCTCTGGACGCTCCGCACGGTCGGGACTGCGGACGGACTGCGGGATTTCCCAGTCCCGACAGCAGACGCGACTGCGGTCGGACTGGGAGTGGGACTGCCAGTCCCACCGGCAGACGGACTCCCTGTCGGACAGGCATACGGACCGGAAGACGCACTGCCAGCTGGAGCGCCACCCGGATGGCGAGATCAAGTGGCCTCGCGGCAGCGACTCTATCGCTTAGTCGCGCTCGCGACGGAGCCGGTGCCGACGGTTACGCATGACCGCGTGCTCGGCGATATCGAGATCCGTGGCGTGCCGCTCGATCCCCCGCTGGAAGAGGCGTGCTCCTGGGTGGTCTTGCGCGGCATCCGCACGAACGTTTATCCGATCGGCAGGACGGAAATGTTGGTGGGGCTATCGCCGATCGAGGCCGCCCGCGCCCTCCACGTGCGATGGCGACAGTCCGGGGTGCCCCCGGTGATGCTCGACGACGAGGCTTGGTTCTTCGCCGACGATGGCTTGATCGCATCGCCGTTTGACTGGAAACCAGTGGATGTCGACGAGGAAGAGTGGCTCTGCGGGATGGAACCAGTCCACGAGCACATCCGCCGACAGCGCGCCGAGGCCGGGCTCGCGTGAGCGCGGGGGTCGTGGGCCTGCCGTACGCTCCCGGATGCCCTCGATAAGGGTTCTTATCCCCGACCTCGAGATTTATTCCCGCAGGAAAGAGGGAAACGGACGAATGATACTTTCTCTCTCGTGCACGTGCGTCCCTCCCTCGACAGGCTACGACCCCCTGGCACGATGGCGCTCGCGCCCATGGACGGAGTGACGGACCACGTCTATCGGGACCTCGTCACCGCGCGGGCACGACCGGGCGCCATCGCGTTCGCGGTATCGGAGTTTCTTCGCGTGACGGGCCGCACGAAGACCGAGATGCACGGACCTCCGGCGGACTGGTGCGCGATCGGGCGGGCGCGCGGCGCGGTGAACCTCGGGCCGCGGGGTCGCGTCACCGGCAGTTCGCGGCGGAAAGCGGTTCGCAGAGTCCGTTCCCGGCGCCTCCCGTCTCCGCGTCGTTCATGCACACGGAGAACGTGTCGCACGTGTCGCTCGCAACGCACGGCGAGCCGTCCGGGACGATGTCGGGACAGATCATCTGCCAGCACGTGCCGACGCGGCAGCGCCGAAGCCCGTCGTCGCAGAGCGCGCCGGGCTCTTCCCACTGGATTGGCTGACACACGGCGTCCGTCGAGCACGCGAGCTTCGGGTCGCAGCCGTGGTCGCCGAGACCCGAGCACGTATAGCCGACAGCCCCGAGGGGGGCGCAGTTTCCGGGGACCCCGGTGCAGACGAGCGAGGGCGCGCACCCGTAGCCGCCGGGATCCTGGCACGGGGTGCCGACCTTCCCGAGCGGCGTACACGTCTCGTTGGTGCAATAGAGCCCGGGCTGGCACCGCGCCGGGACGTAGGGGTCGCAGGCGGCGCCGGCTCCGCCGAGCGAGAGCGGTTCGCACTCGGAGGCCCCGATGGTCACGATGTTTTCGGAGACGCAGGTCAATCCGTTCGCACAGCCGCCACCTGAACAGACGGCGTCCTTGGCAGCGGCGCTGGCACACGTGCCGCACGTAGCGACGATGGAGATCGGGTGGTCGGCTGTCTGCTCGATGGTCTGGCCGCCGCTGCAGATCCCACTCTGGCACTGAAGCGCGAGCATGCACGGCGCACCGCCCGGCAAGGAGCCGCGGAGATCGCACGCGGGTGGGAGACCATCGAGCGAGCCGCAGCCGGCCGAGTCGAGCGCCGTCGCGCACGCTTCGAGGTCTGCCGCGGAGTAGGCAGCGCCTGTCATGTCGAACCGTGCGAGGCACCCTTCGTCGAACCGATCGGCGAGCCGCGCGAGCTCGGCGTCGGAGGGGGTCCTCCCGGCGCACGCTTCCGTCGCATTGAAGTAGTGCCGGCACGCCGCGACGCGCGCCAGGCCGTTGCCCCCATCGACCGCGGGCATGCCACCGCTTGCCGACGTTCCACCAAAGCTTGCGCCTGCGTTGCTCACCGCGCCCGTTCCAGCGCACGCCGCGGAAACGAGCAGGACACTCATGGCGCCCCACGCTGCTCTCATGTGCAGGGCGCCGTGGCGTCGCGGTGACGAACACCCTTCGACCCGAGCGAATGTTTCGAGCCGGCAACGTCGTCGTAGGAGTGGGAACAGGCGGTCAGACATAGCTCGACGTCGCTCGCGAGACATCGTCCATTCCTGCCTGGCGTGCAGTCCGCGTCGCTCTTTCAAAACATGCCCGTGGTGTTCAGGCACGACGTCGCGTCCACCGGAACGGTGCTGCCTCGCTCCAGCGGGCAGTTCTGCGCGACCGCCCCGTGTGCTTGCGGGATGGCAACGGCGCTGCCGCAGGCCTGGCCGTCAGAAATGGCGGAGCATCCAAGAGTCTGGAAGCATCCGCGTCGCCTGATGCGTGCGGGACAGCACTCGTCTTGCCGCACGAAGCGCACAAGCACACGCCAATGGCGAAAACGTTCGTGCGGTTCATGGGCCGACGGGTCCCGCATCGAATGCCGTGCATGTCGAGCTCATCGTTGAATCTCAGCCCTACGCGGTCACGCTGCAAGTAGTCTTGCCCCACGATGACGAGCGCTTCGTCGACGTCGGATCGCTCGATGATTTCTGAGCTCACAGCCACCTGAATCAACCGAGGCTGACAGCCCCGGTGAGCGAGCTTCATCCAGACGAGCCGGATAGGCCAAGACTGACCGAAGAGTCTCGCTCGCTCGGGTGACGGCAGTGTGCGCACGCCGTCGAGCGCTCCTTCGGCCATGACGGTGCGGTTCGAGCCTGAGTCGACGTAGCACACCGGCGCAGCGGCGATCTCGACGCCGATTTCGAGATCAACGTCTCCGTCGCGGCCCTGCTTGGTGAGGACGTCGTAGATTTCGAGGTGCGTGAATAATTCACCCATCGGTTTCGATTATGCACGAAATGCCTTCGATTGCCAGACGGTCAAGTCTCAGAGCTGGCTCGAAGCCGTCGGCGACGCTCACGCTCTCGACGCCATGACCGCGCGGATCGTCGAGCGTCGAGAGCGTGTCCGCGATGCCGGTGCGGGTGAGCCCGTCGAGCCGGTACAGATAATGAGAGTGAGCGCGCGGCTCCGACGAGCGCCACGCCGGGCGCGGAGGCGCGGTGGCGACGCGTACTGCACGCGCGCCCCTGCCGCGATCGGCAAGGTCGCCCGCGCTGGACCCGATGAACCCGCCCTCAAAGCAGCCCTTCGCCTGCTCCACGTTCGTGCAAAGTCTCTCTCTGAATGTACCCGCGAGCGACGCGCTCGGACTTGTGTCGCGACGTCACCATGATCGAGTCGAGGTCCTTGCCGCGCCGAGCGGCGGTCGTGATGAAACCGGATCTCAGACTGTGCGCGCCGAACTCGTCGAATGGCAAGCCGGCGACCTTCGCATATCTGCGCACGCGGTCGAGGACGGCCGGCGGAGACAGTCGCTCGCCGAGCCTCTGCTGCCGCCCGAGCCGCCGGAAGATCGGTCCGTCAACGATGCCGCTCGCCGCGAGCCAAGCGTCGAGCGATCTCATCGGGCAATGCTCTGCGAGGTTCGAGAAGAACATCGGCACCTCCTCGCCTCGTTTTTCCTGATCCGTTTTGCTGGTCGCAACGAACACGACGCCACCTTTCGGCGCGCGAGTTACATTCGCAACGTCGAGCGCGACCAACTCGGAACGTCGGAGCGCCGCACACCAGCCGAGCGTCAGAAGCGACCGATCACGCAATCCAAGCAGGTCGTCGATCGGGACCACGGCCAGCAGCCGGCGGAGCACTTCCTCGTCCGCGGCACGCATCTTTTCTGGACGAACGCCGAGCTCCTTTTTGAGCCCCGCACGCATGTCCGCTACGTGGGGATGTTTCCAGGGCGAGGGATGTTCCGCTCGGACGTGCGCCGTGCAGATCGCGGCGAGCGCCCTCTCGATGCTCGAGTATTTGTAGCCCTGGTCAGCGAGCGAACGCATGTGCATCACGACCGTCGCGGGCGCCGCGGGCATCGGTGTGAGCTCCACCGAGTTGCACCATGCGACGAAGCGTCGCAGATCACCTTCGTACGCGCGCCGGGTATTTATGGGAACCGCGTCGTCGAGCGTCGTGCGGGTACGTTCGACGAGCGCGGCAAGCTCGATCGAGACCGAGGGAGCGACCGTGAGCGCCGTCGTCGGCGAGTCATCGTCGACCGGCACGATCACGCTCACATCGTCGAGCAAAAGCGCCAAGGCGGTCAGTCGTCGTCGTCCGGGTCGCCGTCGCCCAGCTCATCTTCGTCTTCGTCTTCGTCCTCGTCCTCGTCCTCGTCCTCGTCGTCCAAGTCGTCCAAGAGGTCTGAAACGTCGGTCGAGCACCAAACGAATGCGTTACCCACTCGCTGGACACCGTTGTCCTCCGCCCAGGCTCGCGCCTCGGTTTCGGAAATTTCAGCCTCATCTGCCACTTCGGTCGTGCTCATCAAGGCGTTGTCGTTCATGAGATCAACAGTAGGTCGTGATTCGATTCGCGACCCCGATTCCGAACTACTCCGACGCATGGAACACATCACCTGATCGCGACCACGCGAAGCCATCGCTTCACCTGGGTGTGCGTGATCGGTCCGCCTTTTCGCGAACGGTGCCCAGCCTCGGTCAGCCGCTTTGCGATTTGCCGCAGCGCCAAGCCGGAGGCCAACAGCTCGATCGCCGTCGCGATGGCGCGCTGTTCCTCAGGATCCGGCTCGAGGTGCACGCCGTCCTCGGCGAGCCGAAAGCCCGCAGGGATTACACCCGTGCGTTCGCCGCACTTACGCTTCCGCGCGAGCCCGCGCCGGATTTGCCTTTGGTGCTCCGCTCGCTCTCGGGCCACCCATCGCACAACGTGATCCGCGGGGTCGAGACGCAGACCAGTGGGCGTGACCACGCAGACGCCGAGCCTTACGACGAGCTGGCAGACGCGGGCGCGTGTCGGCGCCAGATGCCGCAGTGCGAGCACGCACAGGAGATCGAACCCGCCGCGACTCCCGCGCCGAACGAGGCGGCCTCGCATCGGCCGCGCATGACGGCCCTTGCATTGCTCCGCGTAGATGCCGATTGGCACGCCCAAGGAGCGCTGAAATGCGCGGAGCCTCTCCCGAAGCGCTGCAGCCTTCGCATCGTCGTTGCAGGGGGCGAGCAGGTACGCCGCGACGCGGCGCGGGGCGCTCTCCGTCGAGTTCGGCGGGGTCTCGCGGTTGCCAAGGGGCTCCTGTCGCTCAGTCATGGTGTCCCTCCTTCGGCCAGAACGGCGCGGCGCGCGACCAGCCCCCTGCGTGCACGGACTGCCCGTGAGCGCCTCGGCGACCCCGGCCGGGTATCGAGGAGGAGCGGACGCGGGCGGGGGCGATGCCAGGCAGGGCAGCGCCCCCAGCTGAAGGACTCGAAGGGGCACCCTTCAGGATCTGAACGAGGCGAACTAATGGAAACTAACCTGGAAACTCTCCGACTGAAGGACCTGAAGGACTTTTCGGGGGTTACTTGTAGGCGGGGGGAAAGATCATAAAAACCAAAACCAAAATCGATCTCTTCACCTCTCGCGTAGGGGGGATCCACGAGAAGTCCTTCAGGTCCTTCAGCCGGTCTGTACTTAGTTGAATACATTATGTTTCTGGCTGAAGGACTATCCCCAAAATCCTCCAGCGAGTCCTTCAGCCGTCACTTGTCACTGGAATTTGCGCGGGCCGCACGCTCCGCGTGTCTCGCCATCGTCCGCTCCGCCTCCGCGGCGCGGATATGTTCGACCTGCATGCGAGCCCGCAGCCGTAGCGGATAAAAGTTGCCCCTCTCGGTGTGGACGCTGGCGTAGCCCGCCTGAGCGAGCCGCTCCGCGAACTTGTTCTGCGCGAGCTGCCGGTGCCCCGTGCGCTCGGCCCAGTCCTTGTAGTGTTCGTAGGTGTCGGTCGCTCCCGTCCAGTCGTGATCTCCTGTTGTCGGACGCAGGTCCTTGGCGGGAAACGTTTTCTCTTCGACGAACTGCGCCACTTGATTCGCGGTCCGCTTCCAAGCCCGCATCTCTTCTTCGTGGCTCTCCGGGATCGTGAAGTTCTTCTGGCGTAGCGCGCGCACAGCACCCTCGAGCCCCCAGGGGACGATCAGCTCGCGCTCGATTTTGACGATCTCACGCCCGACTTCCCGGATGAATCCACGATCCGTTGGGCTAAACGTTCGATTGAACGTGAGGATAATGAACCGCCGGAAGAAGGCGTGTGTGAGGTCATTGGTGCCAGGCAGTTTGTTGCACGAATAGTAGTGCAGCGCCTGACACATTAGGTCGAAGGGACGTTCCCAAATCATGCGAGCCTGGATCGGATCGCCCGTGATGATCGCCTTGAAGCTTTGTGTCTCGATGATGTCGGCCTCCGGCAGCTCACCGACTACGTTGAGCCGTTTGCCCGCGAACATCGCGCGCCGGTACTGATCCTCGAACATCTGCGGAGGCACGTGAGTCACCCACTCCGGCCGCATGCACCCTTCCAGGATTGCGCCGCACTGACTTTTTCCGTTGCTTCCGTTTTCCTGGCCTTCACCAGTCTTACCGAGGGCGACGATGCATTGCTCGAGCTGTGCGCCCTTTCCGATGATCGCGATGCCGAGCATCTCTTGGAACAGGCTGATCTTCTGCGCCTTGTCGTGATCGTCGCGCCACACATCATCTAGGTACGTGAGGCAGAGCTCGGGGACCGCGCCCGGCTGAAACGCGAACGAGTAGCCATGTCGTGCGCGGTGCTCCGGCGCGTGCGGGTGGATGTGGATCCCCTCGTCCGTGACTTCGGCGAACCCGTTCAGGAAAACCACGCCGGACTTTGCCTCGGCGAAGAAGAGTGGTTGTGCCGCGCGGTGTCCGGCGAGCTCGATCGTACCTCGGACTTCGCCCGCATTGATTTTCAGAGGTTTCACGCCATTTGATGTTGGGATCCACGCCCCAGCGAATCCTTGGATGATGAGACTCTGCTGCGCTACTTCGACGGGGCGCCACAGACCGCTGTCTTCGTCGTACTTGTGGAGCGCCCCTTCGTCGTGGACCAGATCCGGACCCTCCTCGCGAAGCTTGGTGAGCAGCTCGACAGAGATTTCAGCGTGATCCCCGCGTTTGAATTGCAACCGAGATCGTGAGACGCGCGCGAACTCTGCTCGCGCCCACTCCACTGCCTTCGGGTCGACGCGCTCGAGTAGCTTCAGCGTCTTCTTCGCGTCGAGATCGCCGCACGAATGCTTGCAGATGAAGTATCCGAGCCCCGCTTCGTTCGGGTCCGCGATCATCGTCGAGCCGTCGAATCGTTCGCCGCAGGAGTGATGTCGTTCCAGGGGGCACTCGACGGCGTAGCCTGAAATGCTGTCTCGCTCGATGCGGTCGCCGAGCATGCCGGCCTTCGCGAACGCGAGCGCGAGCAAACCTTCGGCGGGATCGATGCTCGACGCCGCGCGAGATTCGTGCGTTGTCGGAGCCACGTACCACGTGGGATCGAACCCTGTGCGCTCGAGGAACACGTCGAGATCGAGGGCGTTACCTGGGACGATTACCGTCTCTGGCGGGGCTTGATCCTTCGTACGTTTCCCTGCCAAGAAGATCGGCTGCCCGAGGCGATCCGTAGTGTGATCGAAGCCGTAGATGGGTTTATCGGCCGCCGTTTGGGGTGGGATGAACGTGAGCGCCGCCGCCCCCGCGAACACGCCGACCAGCCACCTCCAGATGGCGCGCCAGGCGGGCTTCACGCCGGACCACCCATGCACGAGTACCATCGAAAGGTGCCACTTCGGCTTTTCCGGCGTGTGACTGCTCGAGTGCTGGATGACGTAACCGATTCGGGCGGCTTCGAGGATCCGGCGGATCCGGTGCCAGTCGCCCCGGTCATCGCAATCCAGGGTGATGATCGTGATCTCTTCGATGTCCACATCACGGCACCTTCCATTTTTGGAAACTGCGCCAATGAACGATCGTCCGGTGCCTTTGGGCACTACACGCTTCGCGTATTTGACGAGCATCGCACCGAACTCCGCGAAGGGTACGGAGAAGGGAGCGCCGTCGATCGTGTCGTGCTTGCCCCCCTCATACTGAAACCATCGTACGAGGGGGGGCATCGTGCCCGTGCAGTCGGCGAGGAGGTTCGCGGCGTCCTGCTCACTCAGAGCACATGTCCGGGCGAACCCCGCACACGTGATGCGGTCCAGTAACTTCGGCGCGTCGTCGCCTGTCGACGGCGCGGCTCCGCCTGACGGCGCGGCTCCGTTTGACGGCGCGGCTCCGTTTGACGGCGGTGCGTCCGGTGTCGTCGGTGCCCCTGGCGCTACGGCGCTAGCGGCCAGCATCGCCCGTAGCTTCTGCTGGAGCGTGCTCACGACGTCACCTCCATCGCCGCGCGCACCACGGGCTCGCTCTCAGTCCATGGCTCCGGCGCTGTCGTCGCGGGCGCCGCGAGGTCGAGCGCCGCGAGGACGTCATCGACGCGAACGTAGATGTGCCGCGCGCCCTCGTGTCGCCGACGGTGTGGGATGTGGTGGAGCTCGACCAGCTCGCGGAGCTGCCTCGGTGTGATCGAGAGCGCCGCAGCCAGCACATCGGACATCGCGGGTGCGTCCGTTACGAGGACGGACGCGACGCGGGCGACGGCGGGGCGCTCTACAGGTGGTGAGTCGGATGGGCCATCGTCGCCGGCATCGTCTCCACCCGCCGTCGGCGTCACCCGCCGGACGGGCGTGCGCCGCGCGCGGCCCTGCGCTCGTCGAGGCGGCGTGGGGACCGGCGGCTGCGACCGCAATCGTGCAGCGGCCCGCGCGCGGGCGAGCAGAATCTAATCGATACCCCTGCCGGAGTGCGTGGGCGACCTTGGCCGCCGCCGCCGACGGCGGTCCGTGGATTTTTCGGGCGTGCTCGAGGAGGGCAGCTAGCTCCTGCGTTGACGGCGGCGCGGGCTCCGCTGCCCAGGTCGTGGGCGCCGTAGGTCGGGCGCGGGGGCTGCGATGGGGGTGGCCGACAATCGCAGTGTGGTCTAGGATCCGTGTGTCCATCGAGCGTCATCTCCGGGACCGGCGAGCCGTACGGCCTGGATCCCCACTCCACGGGGCCCGGGCCGGTCGTCGTTTATGGGGGGGGTCCGGTCACGCGATACGGATGGCATCCGCGCCCCCCTTGCGCAAGCCCCGTTACCTTGGGGGGTGGGATGCCGGTGGGATAGTCCGAGTGGGAAACATGGGACCCATGAGACTCATGACACTCCGGCGCGCTTCCAGAGCCCCTTGTTTTTCAGGGAATCATGATTTCCTGCAGTGTCCGGGGACGGAATTGAACCGCCGACACGTGGATTTTCAATCCACTGCTCTACCGACTGAGCTACCCGGACGAAACGGCTCGTCTAGTTAGTTCGAAGTAGGCCGGCGCGCAGCAGAAAAGCGCATCCGGAGCGGCGCGGCGCGATTGGGCCGGATTCCTCCGCCAGGTGCGGGATGAGTGGGCATCAGCGGGCCTCGCTGCGCGCCTACATCTCGATCTGAATGCCGAGCTCGACGACTCGACCGGGGGGCAGCTTGAAGAACGTGGATGCGGCGACGGCGTTCTGGCTGAGAAGCTTGAAAAAGACCCGGCGGGCAAGGCTCATCTCGCTCTTGCCCGTGAAGACCAGGGATTCACGCCCGAGGAAGTACGACACGCTCGAGCGGTCAACGGGCACTCCGTACTGGCGGAGTTCCCCGATGATCCGCGGGATGTCGGGAGTCTCCATGAAGCCATACACGACCGTCGCACCGTAGAACCCTTCTCCGAGCGGCGTGACCTCGGCAAACCGCTTGGCTTCGGGGACCTCGGGAACGTGACGTGTCTGCACGGTGAGGAAGATCACCGTCTCGTGCAGGGTCTTGGCGTGCTTGAAGTAGTGCATGAGCGACGGCGGCGCGCCGGGGTTGCTCGTCATGAAGACGGCCGTGCCGGGCACGCGCGGCGGCTTCTCTTCTTTCAGGCTCGAGAAGAACAGATCGAGGGGAAGCGCGGCATCTCGTAGCTTCTTCCCGAGCAGGGCGCGGCCACGCTGCCACGTGAGCATGATGAACGCCATCGTCGCCGCGATCATGATGGTGATGTAACCGCCCTCGAAGAACTGCGTCGCGTTACTGACGAAGAACGTGAGGTCTACGACGATCAGAAACGTGCAGACCGGCCCGATGATGAAGGGCTTCCAGCGCCAGACGCGGGTCGCGACGAGGTAAAAGAGAACCGTCGTGAAGGCCATCGTTCCAGTGACGGCGAGGCCGTACGCGGGGGCGAGCGCGTGCGAGCTGCGGAAGACGAGGACGAGGAGGATGCAGAGCGAGAGGTAAACCCAGTTCACCTCCGGCAGGTAGATCTGTCCTTCCATCTCGGCGTTGGTGTGGACGACGTGGACGCGCGGGAAGAGACCGAGCTGCATCGCCTGGTTCACGAGCGTGAACGCGCCGGAGATGAGCGCTTGGCTGGCGATGATCGTCGCGAGCCAGCTGATGAGCACGAGTGGATAAACGAAGCCCGGCGTCGACGGGACGAGAGCGTAGAACACGTTGCCGTTCACGATGGGCGAGGGATCGAGCATCCGCGCACCTTGGCCGAGGTAGTTCAACATGAGCGCCGGCCACACGACGAAGAACCACGCTCGTTGCACTGCCGGGCGGCTGAAGTGCCCCATGTCCGCGTAGAGGGCCTCGCAGCCCGTGATGCAGAGGTCGACGGAGCCGATCACGAAGAATGTCGCTCTCGGATAGTGCGCGACGTACCTCAGCGCGTAGATCGGGCTGATGGCCGCGAGGATGTCGAGGTGGCGTAGCAGACTCGCGATGCCCATCGCCGAGAGCGTCAGAAACCAGACGGCCATCGCCGGTGCGAAGATGGCGCCGACCTTCGCCGTCCCGACCCGCTGGATCGCAAAGAGCGTGATCAGCGTGCCGATGGACAGCCACGGTACGAAGGGCGACCACCGTGGAGTGATGACCTCGAGCCCTTCCCACGCGCTCATGATCGAAAGAGAAGGAGTGATGACGCCGTCGCCCAGGATCAGCCCCGAGCCGATCACGGCCATGGCAACGATGATCGCCATGGCCTTCGGCGTGAAGAGCGCAGTCGCCTTCGCCTTCAGGAGCGCGAGGATGGAGAACATCCCGCCTTCGCCCTCGTTATCGGCGCGCATGATGAGGACGACGTATTTCAGCGTGACGACGAGCGCGACGGCCCAGAAGAGCAAGGACGTCCAACCGAGCACTTCGGCGCGGCCGTAGTATTGGCCGAGCGCCATCGTCACCTTGTCTTGCAAGCCGCGCGTCGCGTACAGGTGCGACGACACGGTCTCCGACATGGCATAGAGCGGCGAGGTTCCAATGTCGCCGTAGACGACACCGAGCGCGGCCCACATGAGCACGCGCAGCGGCGCGGTGGGATGTGGATGCGCATCTGCCGACGGCGACGAGGCTACGGAAGCGATGGCGGTGGTCACTGGTCGCTCCAATGGCGACGCGGCCGCGCCGGCCGGTGACGACATGTTTTTCATGGTGAGAGCTCTCTCTCGCCTGCGGGGTTAGCTGACGGGCTGAGGCTCTAAGAGCTGCCTCCGCCGGAGTCGCACCTGCGTGTCCTCTTCGGCGTTAGCCCCGGATAGGGGGTGGGTCCCCCGCTGGCCGGTGAAGGCCATTCGGCGCGGCTCCAGACTCGCCCCTGGCGCCGACACCCGCAAGCTCCGCGGGCTATTTTTTATGGTTTCTTAGCATCAGGAGCCGCCTGGAACGTCTGGAAAACAGCTCGAAACGCGCCGGACTGGCGACGCTCCCTCGGCGGCGGCATCAGGATCCCCTCAAGAAGCGTCTCGATGTGAAAAAATGCCGGACCCAGTGCCGAAATCGGTGAGTGCACCCCCGTTCTTTGGCCGCGCGTTGAAGCACCGCAACTACCGACTGTTCTTCGCCGGACAGACGGTCTCGCTCATCGGCACGTGGCTCACGCGCGTCGCTACGAGCTGGCTCGTGTATCGGCTGACCGGGTCGACGTTGCTCCTCGGTGTCGTCGGCTTTGCGGGACAGATCCCGACGTTCTTCATGGCGCCGTTCGCCGGCGTGTGGGTCGACCGACTCAACCGCCATCGAGTTCTGGTGATCACGCAGGTGCTCGCGATGCTCCAGTCCGCGGCTCTCGCCGCCTTCGCACTTTCCGGAACGATCACGGTCGACATCATCGTCGCGCTCAGTGTCTTTCAAGGGCTCATCAACGCGTTCGACATGCCCGCACGGCAGTCGTTCGTCATCGAGATGGTCAATGACCGTGAAGATCTGCCGAATGCGATCGCTCTCAACTCGTCGATGGTGAACCTGGCGAGATTGCTCGGCCCGACCGCCGCCGGCCTGCTGATCGCGGCGTTCGGGGAGGGGTGGTGTTTTGCCATCGACGCGCTGAGTTACCTCGCCGTCATCGTATCGCTGCTCTCCATGCGCCTCGCGCCGGCTGCACGTCCGCAGCGGCCGAAGCGCCTGGTCGCGGAACTGGCGGAGGGGTTCAACTACGCGAACCACTTCACCCCCATCCGGAACGTGCTGATGCTGCTGGCGCTCGTGAGCTTCATGGGGATGCCGTACACCGTCCTCATGCCCGTGATCGCGACGCGCGTGCTCGGTGGTGGCGCGCACACGCTCGGCTTTCTGATGGCGGGGAGCGGCGTCGGCGCCCTCGCGGGCACGCTCTATCTCGCCTCGCGGAAGTCCGTGCTGGGCCTCGGACGGCTCATCCCGATTGCTGCGGCAACGTTCGGGCTCGGGCTCGTCGCGTTCTCCCGTTCGACCGGGTTCTGGCTGTCCTTCGTTCTTCTCGTTCCCACCGGCATGGGAATGATGATTCAGATGGCCGCGAGCAATACCATCGTGCAGACGCTCGTGGAGGAGGACAAGCGCGGTCGTGTCATGAGCTTCTTCGCGATGGCCTTCTTCGGCACGGTGCCGTTCGGCAGCCTGTTTGCCGGGGTGATGGCCAGCCGATTTGGCGCCGCAAACACCATCCTCGTCGGCGGTGCGTCGTGCATGATCGGCGCGGCGATCTTCTACCGTACGCTACCCGGCTTGCGACATCTGATTCGCCCCGTCTACGTCAGGCTCGGCATCCTGCCAGACACTCACCTCGAATGACGTGAGGAGATGCGCCTCAGGCCTCTGCGCCGCGGTTTCGTGAAAGGAGCCACCTCGCCACGATGTCCGCCTCGTGCTCGCGCAGCAGTGCCATCACGGCCTGGTGCACCTCTTCGTCCACATCACCCTCGTAATCGCCGATGAAAAACGAACCGTCAGCGAGGCCGACGCGCCCTTCACCGACGACCACACCGTTCCTCCGGCGGATCTCGAGATGGGAGCCATCCGTGCGCGCTTCGTAGCTTCCGGATTGGGCGGTGATCAGCTCGAACATATGCACAACATCTGTCGGCGCTGACGGAACGCAAGCCCTCGAAATTCGCGGCCGGGTGCGGGATGCTGGGAACCGAGTGCTTTTCGCCTTTTCGACGTTCGTCGGCGCCCTGCTGCTGTTGGCCGTCGAGCCCATGCTCGGCAAGTGGGTGCTTCCCCTACTCGGGGGCAGCGCGGCGACGTGGGCTGCCTGCATGGTTTGCTTTCAGGGCACGCTTCTCGCCGGATACCTGTACGCCGACGCGGGTGCGCATCGTCTATCGGTGCGGGTCCAGACGGCGATGCATGCGGGCCTGGCGCTGGCCGGGATTGGTCTCTGTCTGGTCATGGGCGTTCCGAAGACTCCAGGGATGGGGGCGCTCGGGCCTTCGCTCACCGTACCGTGGATCTTCCTCAGCCAGATTGGCCTGCCGTACTTCGTGCTCTCCGCGACGGGTCCGATCGTTCAACGCGCTGCGTCCAGCGCGACGGGTCACTCGCCCTATTCGCTTTACGCACTGTCCAACGCGGGTTCGCTCATCGGTCTGTTCGCGTATCCGGCGTTCATCGAGCCGCATCTCGACCTGAGCGATCAGCTCCGCGCATGGAAGGTCGCCTTCGCGGCTTTCACGGTACTGCTCGTCGTGCTGGCCGTCGATCGTCGCGACGACGCCGCCGTTCGAACCGTCTCCGATCTAGAGGTTGGCGGTCCGGCCTTTGGACGAAAGGTCTCCTGGCTCGTCCTCGGATTCGTCCCGTCCGCGGTGCTGCTCGCGGCGACGGATCACGTCACGGTGGATATTGCGGCGACCCCGATCCTCTGGGTCGTGCCGCTGTCGCTGTACCTTGCTTCGTTCGTCGTCGCTTTCTCGGTTTCGCCGCGCTTCTGGCGGCGCCCGGCGCTGCTCTTATGGTTTGTGGCGGCCCTCGGCGTCGGGCTCGACGGGTTCGAGCAGGCCAGGGCCCCTCTGGGTCGCCAGCTCGGAGCGACGTTCGCGGCGGTGTTCACCGCGGCCTTGCTCGCGCACGGGGAGCTCGCCCGGACGCGCCCGCATCCGCGCCACCTCACGCAGTACTATTCGATCCTCGCGACCGGCGGGGTCCTCGGAGGACTGTTCGTCGGCTATTTCGCGCCGTTCGTGTTCACCGACTACTACGAGCTCGAACTCGGCGCGCTCGGGACGTGGGCGATCCTCCTTTTTGCTGCCCACCGGGGCGGACGCCACGCCTTCGGCCGCGTAGAGCGAATGGGGACGCTCCTCGGAGCCGGCGTCGTGATTCCGTTGCTGCTCGGCTCCATATATGCGCGCGCACGGGTGGAGACGAGCCAGGGTCGAGTCGTGGAACGACGTCGGAGCCTTCTCGGGACGCTCCGCATCGTCGATACGAAGGAGGCCCGGATTCTCACGCTCGGTCGCATCCAGCACGGGTTGGAGCTTCGCGATCCGGCGCTGCGCCGCTTGCCGACCGCGTATTTCGGGCCCGGGACCGCGCTCGCACGCGTGTTGACGCGCCGCCGATCGGGTCGACCGAGTCGGATCGGCGTGGTGGGGCTCGGCGTCGGCACGATTGCGGCATACGGGAGGCCCGGAGACCTGATCCGCTTTTACGAGCTCGATCCGAACGTCATCGACGTCGCGAAGAAGGACTTCACATTCATCGCGGACTCACGGGCGCGGGTACAGATCGAGCTCGGCGATGGGCGTCTCTTGCTTGGGCGCGAGCGCGATGCCCATTTCGACGTGCTCGTCCTGGACGCGTTCTCGAGCGATGCCGTGCCCGTTCATTTGCTGACGCGCGAAGCGTTCGCCATCTATCTGCGGGACCTCGCTCCCGACGGGCTGTTGCTTGCGAACGTTTCGAATCGCTACCTGGCCGTGGATCGCGTCGTGCGTGGGAGTGCTCGCGCGCTGGGCCTTGCCTGCGCCGTTCTGGAGACGCCAAGTGACCCGGAGCGGCACGTATCCCACGTCGAGTGGGCCCTCGTGGCGCGCCATCCGGACACCATCGCCGCGCTGGGGAGGGATGCGGAGCAAGCTCTCTCGGTTGGTGGAGAAGTGCGATGGACGGACGATCGCGCGAGCCTCTGGACCGTGCTCAAGTGACGCGAGTCCTCCGAGTACGTTTCGGGCATCGCGCGGGTCCCGGGACGACGCTCGTTCGCATGCTGGGTGCCACCCCATCACCTCTCAGCTCGCTTCGCGACTGCTCCGTCCGGTGCTCGCTCCGCTCGCGTGGTTCCGCAGCTCTTTGATCGTTCGGGGACGGCGCGCGCGTACTGAGTGCGGCAAGGTCGTCGAACTCCGTGTCGGCGAAGTCGCGAACGAGCTGTTGGGCCGCCGCGAGATTGGGGTCCCGTCGTCGAGGAAACGTCGGTCGAGGTTCCATCACCGTCCTCTCATGGTCCCAGGTGCCCGCGCCGAGTAGCTCGGCATCCGTTCGGCCGTGGCAAGACACGAAAGGACCGCTCATCCGGTCTGACATCACGGCCGTAATGCGAGGCTCGATGTCCCGTCCGCGCGGTTCGGGCCGCACCGATCGCGAACTACGCCTGAAACCAAGCGTCTCCGGATGGTCCGGGTCTTGCGAGCATCCAGGAAAACCGTGTGACGAGAAAGGGCAGGCAAAAATGGAAAACATCCTGGACATCACGAACATGGCCTTCCAGGGGAACGCCCTTGAGCGGCTGAGCTCCGCGCTCCAAGAAACGCTGAACGCGACAAAGCGTGGCATCGAGACTGCGGTCCCCGCCTCCGTGGCGGGGCTCGCCGCGCAAGCGTCCAGTACGCAAGGCGCCGCCGCTCTTCTCGGTGCGTTTCGTGGCGGGGATTATCCGCATGTCTCGGCGTCCGAGGTATCGGGAATGGTCGACGATCCGGCCGCGACCGCCCGCATCGCCGAATCGGGGCATGGGTTTCTCAGCAATATGTTCGGCAGCAAGCTCGGAGGCATCGTGGACGCGCTCGCCGGGCAGTCTGGCGTCAGTCGTGCGTCGGCGTCGACGCTCCTGGGCCTGGCGGCGCCGCTGGTTCTGGCGGCTGTCGGCAAGGAAGCGGAAGAGCGGCATCTCGACGCACCCGGTTTGTCACTTTTCATGAAGGAGCAGGGGCGTAAGGCGACCAGCGTGCTCCCCGGGTCGATGTCTTCGGTGCTCGGGGTCGCCACGCTCGGGGGCGGGGCACCGATCGTCGGGCCCAGCGGCGCCGTGGCCAGCGCGGAGAAGGCCGCGCGCCGTGTTTCAGCGGACGCTTCGGTGCACCGGGTGCGTTACACTGGTGGAAGTGCCGGAGACGGAGTCGGCAAGGTCGCTAATCGGATCGGCCGATCGGCCCCCGAGGTTGGCCACGTCGCGAGAGGATCTGGCAGAGCGACAGGGTGGCTCCTCGTGGGGCTCCTGGCGGTCGGCGCACTCGGCATGATGCTCCTCCGCTCGCACGGCGCGGAAACGTTCCGCGCGCCGCCGGCGCCCCTGAGCGCCCCCGATATGCCGAAAGTGCCAGACTTCACGCGGTCGAAGATCACGGCGCCTACCGTACCCGCGGTGCCTCGAGGGTCCCCGCCAGAAGAACCGAATGCGGCCACGGGCGATCTCGATGAGACCGGCGCGGCACTGTCACCGAGCTCGGGCGCCGCGCCGCTCGCGGCGGCCCTGTCGGGAACTGGCGCGCTGCCCAAGCAGTTCGTGATGCGTGGCATCGAGTTCCAGTCCGGAGCGACGGAGGTTCCGCACTTGGCGATGCTCGATGAGATCGCCGAGACCCTGAAGTCCCATCCGAACGCTCGGATCCGCCTCGAGGCGCACACGGACGCCACCGGAAATCCGATCGCGGATCAGCAACTTTCGACCGCAAGGGCAGCGGCGCTCGAGAAGTATTTCGTGGCGCGCGGGGTCGCTGCGAACCGAATCGAAGCGGTCGGCCTGGCCTCCGAGGGTCCCGTTGCTACCGGGGATTTGCATGAAGCACACGCCCAGAATCGTCGCGTGAATCTCGTCCTACTCAGTCGCTGAGCGCGGTTGGCTTTCGGGCGCCGGCTCGGCCTGCTTCGAGCGGGCCGAGCCGTGCGTCACGCCGCGGCGGCCTTCGTCGTCACGGAGCCCGTGCGGTCGAGCTTGCGCCAGCCGTGGCGAGCGCCACGCACCGCAGCGATCATCGCATTGAAGCAGACGTAATACATGATCTGACGATACGAGAACCGCTGAACGAGCAGCAGCGGCAGCCATTTGAGCGGCTTTCGATCCAGCGTGAAGGCGAGCAGAGAACCGCAGATGTCCATGACGAGGAACGCCACGTAGCCCGCGAGGAATGCCCGCCAATCGCCGCGGAACACGGACGCGACCATCATGATGTCGCCAATCGGGCTCAGCAGCGGAAACACGACCTGGAAAATGATCATGTTCGGCAGACCGACCCACCCCAGCGTGCCGTGGAAGAACGCTGCCCGGTGCTTCCAGAGACACTGGTAGGTCCCATAGGTCCAGCGGAACCGCTGACGTAGCAGAGCGCGCAGCGATTCCGGGGCCTCGGTCTGACCGAAGGCTTCCGGCTCGTAAACGACGCGGCCGCCGCGCTGCAATATCGTGAGCGTGAGGTCGGCGTCCTCGGTCAGCGTTTCCTGACTGTAGCCGCCCGCCGCGAGCACGGCATCGCGCCTCCACGCCCCGAGCGCGCCGGGGACGACCGAGATGCAATTCAAAACGGAGAACGCCCGGCGGTCGAAGTTCTGGCTCGTGACGTACTCGATCGCCTGGAAGGTCGTGATGAAGCCGTTGACGTTTCCGACCTCGACGTTGCCGCAGACGGCCGTCACGTCCGGGGACGCGAAGTGCTCGACCATCTTCGGAATGGCTTCCGGCGCGACGAGCGTATCTGCATCGACCGCCACGACGATGTCTCCACGGGCGGCCTTCAGGGCGTGATTCGCCGCTGCCGCCTTGCCGGCATTTGCCTGGTGGATGAGCCGGATCCGCGGATTGTGGAGCGCGAGAGCGGAGACGACGGCGGACGTGTCGTCGGTCGAACCGTCGTCGACCACCAGAATCTCGAGGTTCTCGTACTGACTCGCGAGGAGCGAGCGGAGGGTCGTCGTGATGACCTTGCCCTCGTTGTACGCGGGAACGATGACGGTCACGAGAGGTTGGGGGCTCGGTAGCGCGGCGCTCTTGGTGCGCGAGCGCAGATCCTTCAACGTCAATCCCCCGAGGAACAGGATACGCAGGACCGAGAGCATCGTGCAGAGGAAGAAGAGCACCGACAGCCCCGTCCACGCCCAGCCGCGGAAATAGGCCATCGCCGCGTCGCTCGTGGACAGGATCCGCTCGCCCGCGGGCACGGGTTCTTCGAGCAGAGATCGGTTCACGCCCAGCAATTTGTCGATGGACACGAACTCGTAGCCCTGTTTCCGGAGCTCGGGCACGATCGTGTTCAGGCTCGCGATGGTGCGCGAGCGATCGCCGCCGCCGTCGTGCATCAACACGATGTGACCTTCGCCGCTCGTCACCCCCGCAATGACCTTGTCGGCGATGAAGTCCATCTTCTTCGGATCCCAATCGTCCGAATCGACGTTGGCGCCGACGAAGAGGTAATTGTTCTGTAAGGCGATTCGCAGCGCGGCAAGGTCGTCCGGATTGTCGGGGTCGATGGTCGCCGTGTAGGGCGCTCGGAAGAGCGGCGTACGCCGCCCCGTAAGTCCTTCCACCAAGCGCTGCGTTGCTCCGAGCTCGGCCGAGGCTTCTCGCGGAGTCAGCGAGCCCATGTGCGGATGGCTGAACGAGTGATTGCCGACGAGGAAACCCTCTTGAACTTCGCGGCGCACGAGATCGGGCGCACGCATCACCTGGTCGCCGATGACGAAGAAGGCCGCAGGTACCTTGAGTTTCTCGAGTGTATCGAGGAGTTTTCCGGTGTTCCGGTCGTCGGGACCGTCGTCGAAGGTGAGCGCGATTTGCTTGCCGCGCGCGCCGCTCTTCTCCACGACGAATCCACTCGGAACCTTGGCATAGACGGCGCGGGTGATGTGCCCGTCTTCTTCGGTCGTCAGATCGCGTACGCCACCCTGAGGTTCCCCGCGAATCGTGTAGACCTCGCCGTCGCCGAACAAGGCGACGGTTTTGACGGGGGGAATCTTCCGGAGCATCACCGGCGAGACCGGCTGCGCATCCCCGCCGAGAAAGGACCAGATGGTTTCGTCCTCGGTGCCCAGGCGCCAAAGGCCGATGCGGGTCACGTGACGTTTCCCGAGCTCGAGCATCTGATTCCAGAGAGCGAGCGCGTCCTCGAACCAGACATCATGAGTCTTCTTGCTTGCGTCGAGGTACGCGAAGTGGCCGTTTTCGATTTGCTCTTCGAAAGCTGGCGACGCACCGGTGGCGCGGGCAAGATCCATCAGTGCTCGGAATCCGAGGTCCTCGGCGGGCGGAGGGGATTCCGCGATGGTCCAGTCGTAGCCATACGCGCCCAGGACCACCACCACGCGATCGGCAGGCAAGCGCGGCAGCACCTCGTCGTACGACTCGGAGAGCCACGTACGCGCCGCGATCGGACCCGGTTTCGAGCTGGGGAAGTGCTGGTCGTATGCCATGACCATCACCGCGTCCGCGACGTTGCCGATATATTCGAAGTCGAAGGCCGGATCGTGGAAGGGGACGTCGACCGTCAGTCGCAGAGACTTTGCATGCAACGCGGCGCGGAGCTCCACTATGAGCTCGAGAAAAGGCTCGGAGTCTTCTGGTTGAAGCTCCTCGAGGTCGAGATTGATCCCCTCCGCTCCGAGGTCCACGAGTCGAGCGACGAGCTTCTTGATGACGCAGGCGCGCGCCGCGTCGTTCTTGAGGAACCGCGACGTTTCGGCCCCGCGCCACTCGTCCCCGGCGAGGTTGGCAAGGCGGGGCAGGACGATCGTATCCGAACGGCCTAGGACGCGGCGCGTCTTGTCGTCGATGCGCTCACCGAGCTCGCAACCGCGGCCCGGTAAACTGAACCAATCGGGTACGACCACGTCGATGCTGGCGACGTGACGTTCGAGAGACGCCACCGATGCGGGGTCGTCCTGAGCGACGAACGCGACGACCGCATTGGGTGGCAAAGGAACGGCGGCTCCCTTCGCGTAACCGATCAGCTTGTTGCGCCGCCGCTTTTCCTGCGCGCGGATTGCCTGCATGCGCTTTTTTTGCTGAGCCGTGTAGATCGGACGGGCGTCGTGTTCGAGCGAGGCGCGGACGAGCGTCGCCTGGATTTCCGATTTCGCCGCGAAGGGATTGGGTACCCGCGCAGGGACGATGGCGCTCGTGAGGGTGATCCCGAAGGCCACGAGCGCCGCGACGGACAGCATGGAAAAGGCGACGATCGCGCGGCGCCAGCGGCGATGTGACGGGTCTTCGAAGATCATGGGTCGACCGGGTCGCAGCCGGCCCGCGGGGGACGGCGGAAGCTCAACTCACGTTGCCCTCGCCTTACCAGCGTCGCAGAGCCGCTTCCAGCCCGGTGGATTCTCCCGGGATCCCGGGGTTCGCGGTTGACTGCGGAGCTCACGCTCCTCTTCTGACGGCGTGTGACGTCCCGATGTTCACCATCGAGGCCAATGTTCGCGTTCTGGGCATGAATATGTCATAAAATCAGGCACTTGGAAAAGCATGATGTGATTGTATGGTCGGTGGCGTCGACGTGAACGCGCTGACTCCGATGCACCCCGAGGCGAGCAAGTTCGCTCATGGGGCCTATCTGTTCGCGGTCGGGGCTCTGGTCATCCGTTTGGCTCATCTCGACGAGTGGAGCATCGTCACATGGCTGGTCCTCGCTGCGTTCGTTGCAACCGTCCGCCCGGATCGCGTTCCGACGCCCTCGGCCAAGACTCTCGCGATGGGCGTGGTGGCTTTTGCGTCGATCAGCTTCGCGGTCGCGTATCTCCCGGATCTCTGGTTTGCAATCGCATACCGGTTGAACCACGCCCAGCACTACCTGCTCGACGCCAATCGTCTGATGCGGGCCCTCCCCGGGAACGACGGCCGTATCGTCTGGGGACACGCCGTCGAACCCATCTCGCGCGTCATGCGCTGGATATACCGGACCGGCTTCGATCTGGTCGTCTGGATTCCTGTGGTCCGCTCTCTTTTCGCGTTCGATGTGCGAAAGGTGATGCGCTACGCGCTCGGTTCGCACCTCATCCAATTTCCGCTCATCCTCCCGTTTTATTCGTCCATTCGCGCCGACGAGGTGTGGAGCGTGCTTGGCGATCCCGATCGTCTCCATCGCGGCTGGAGCAACGAGATGCGGCTCGATCTAGGTGCCAACTGTTTTCCGAGCATGCATACGTCGGTCGCCTTCGCGATCTTGGTGCTCGCTGCACGCGAGCGAAGTCCGGCTTATCGCATCATGATGACGATCTACGCGACGAGCATCATCTTCAGCACCGTTTACCTCGAGATCCACTGGCTCATGGACGTCGCGGGCGGCGTACTCCTCGGCATCGCTGCCGTACGGGTGACGGATCTGCTGCTCGCTGAGATTTCCGGCGACGCTGCCCCGCGGCAGGCTCGGAGCAGACGCCGGTTCGCCGGGCTTCAGTCGCTCACCTTGACGAGCATCTTGCCGTCGTGATCTCCCGAGAAGAGCCGCATCAGCGCCTCGGGCGCCCGCGCGAGGCCGTCGATGACGGTCGTCTTGTGCTTCAACTTACCCTCCGCCAGGAGCCCGCCGAGCACCATCGCACCTTCCATGAAACGGGGTCCGTAGTCGAGGATGATGAACCCCTCCATCCGGCCCCGACGGCTGATGAGGTTCAGGTAATTCGCGGGGCCTCGCGCATTTTCCATGTCGTCGTACTGAGAGATGGCCCCGCAGAGCACCACCCTCGCCCGCAGGGCGAGCCGCGCGAGCACGAGATCCAGAATCTGACCTCCGACATTGTCGAAGAACACGTCGACGCCCTTCGGACACGTTTCGGTCAGTCGCTTTCCGACGTCCTCACTCTTGTAGTCGATGGCCGCGTCGAACCCGAGCTCGCCCGTGAGCCACGCGCACTTCGCGCCGGAGCCGGCGATACCAACCACGCGACAGCCCTTGCTCTTCGCGAGCTGCCCCACGATGGATCCTGTGGCCCCCGCGGCGCCCGAGACCACCACGGTCTCGCCGGACTTCGGCTGCCCGATCTCCGTCAGCCCGAAATACGCGGTCATGCCCGTGACACCGAAGACGCTGAGCGCGTCTCGAAGGTCGATGCCGGCGGGGATCGGTGTCGGTTTATCTCGCTCGCTCACGACCGCGTACTCTTGCCACCCCACCAGCGTGAACACGCGATCTCCGGGCGAGAGTGCCGCGATGTTCGACTTCAAAACCACCCCGGCACCGGCGCTTCGGATCACGCCGCCGACGGGAATCGCAGGGAGATACGTGTCGCGCTCCATCCATCCGCGGATCGTCGGATCGATCGACAGGCAGAGCGTCTTGATGAGCGCCTGTCCGGAACCAATTTCCGGGATCGGCTCCTTCCTCGTATCGAAATCGTCTCGGGTGACGGCGCCTCGAGGACGGCTCTTCAAGATGATCTGCGTATTCGATTCGGACATGCCCGCACTATAGCGGCACCGCGTCAGGCGTGTCCCAGGATTGGTTCGAGGACGGTGTTAGGCTCGGTGCTCGTTGACCGCCCTGGTCCCGTTCCATTCGGCGAAGCAGCGGATCGGCCACGCCCGATTCCAGCCCGCGTGGGGCCTCGCGGCGGCGTTGGCCTTTCCGTGGTGCGTTCAGACCGTCGCAACCCTGACGTCGGGCCTCGGCCTTCGACCGCTGGCTGGCCCGCTGCGAGCGACGGCCATACTCGTCGCGGCGACGGTCTTCACGGTGGTCGTCGCTCGTCGGGCTGCGGCGCTCGCGGTCGCGACCACCGCCGGTGGGGGATCGTCCGTCGTAGTCCGCGCCCTCGCCGTAGTCATCGCCTGCGCCGCCATGATTGCGCAAGGCGTTGCCTGTCTCGCATCCAGCGTCTTTCCCCTCGTTGCATACGACACGCTCGGCTATCGCCTCCCGGTCATTGCGGATTGGCTGGACGCGGGTCGCATCGCCTGGGTGATGACGGACGATCCGGTTCGCAATGGATACCCGTTTGGCCAAGAGGTCGTCTCCGCCGTCGTGGCGGCGGCCACGGGGTCGCTCCGCCTCGCCGGTGCGACGAGCTTCCCGTTCGTGGCCGCGGGCGTGTTCTCGATCTGGTGGATCGCCGAGGTCGAGGGAGTCAGGCGCCCGCTTGCGCGGGCATCGGCGGCATTGTTCGCGCTGACGCCCGTCATCCTCCTGAATGCGGCGAGCGGGTACGTCGATGCGGCGTTTGCCGGCTCCGTGATAGCGCTCTTCGTTTCGGCAGCGCTCGTTGGCCGCCCGGGATTTTCGCGGCCCATCGCCGCCGTGATGACGGGAATGGCCGCAGCCCTGGTGTTGTCGTTGAAGGCGAACGGTCCCGTCATCGTCACGATCGTCGCGCTCATGCTTTGCGTGCGTGCCGTCAGGAGAGAGGTTCGGGGGCGACTTCTCTTGGTTGCTGCGACTTTCGCGACGCCGGGTTCGTTCTGGGTGCTGAGAAACGTCGCACACACCGGAAATCCGCTCTGGCCGGCGAATATAAGGGTCGCCGGGCATACGCTGTTCCACGGCGTCCGTACGATGCCCGCGCTCCTCGACATCGCAGACAATACTCCGAGGGAATACTCGCACCTCGGTAACCTCGCTCGCGTCGGGTGGACGTGGCTCCAGACGGCAGGGCCCGCCCTCGATTGCGACGATCGACGTGCCGGGCTCGGCTGGCTGTGGCTCCTGCTCGGGGTCCCGGCGATCGGTGCCGTGCTGGCGCACGCACTCCGGCGTCGAGAGGTCATGGCGAGAGGCGCTGTCGTGATCCTGATGACCATCGCTTGCTTCGTCGTGCAACCCATGAACTGGTGGCCTCGCTACACGGCGTGGGTGTGGGGCGCAGGCGCTCTGGCGATCGCGCTTGGCGCCGAGAGGCTGGCCCGTGCCGGACGCGATCGCGCCGTTGCGCTCGCGTCGAGCGTCGCGGTCGTGTTCTCGGTCGGCGAGGGAACCATTGCAGCGCTTCACGCGAACGGTCTCGGGACGGCGCTTGGACGCCTGTCCGAGGTCAGTAACGGCGACGTCTACGACGTTCGCCATCCGCGCAATACACGCTCCTGGGTGGATCCGAAATTCTGGACCCTTGGAGTCGACTCGGGCGGCCCGGTCTGTCGCGGCGCGTGGAAGCCGGGCAGCGACGATGCCAACCTCGACGGAGTGTTTGCACAGCTCCGGCCGAGGCCGAGCGTTCGGGTCGTGCTCGACGATCATGCCACCTGGGAGCGAGTGCGCCGGGATTGGGGGGCCGCCGGATGCGTGAGCTTGCTCCTGTTCCGTGGGAGCCGCGTCATCGAATCGGCGCGAGCCGACCCGGCGGTCGTCGTGAAGCAGGCCATCGCGTTCGACCCGCTGCTGGTCGTTCGACGGCGCACGGGTTCGCGCGCCCGATGAACGTGCGCAGGCGTCGAGCCTGCGGCTCACCCGGTGACGTCGCGGTACGCGCTACGGAAATGGATCAAGGGATCGCCGTCGCCGAGCGCGATGCGCTGGATCGCCCCCACGAAGACATCATGGTCGCCCGTGGGCACGCGCTGGGTCACGATGCACTCCACGACGGCGAGGACGTCCGGTAGCAGGGGGCACCCCGTCGCGCTCCCGGGCGACCAGGGAATGCCATCGAACTTATCGAGGCCGTGCGTCGCGAACCGTGCGGCGAGGTCGCGTTGCTCGCGGGACAGCATGTTCACGGCGAACCGACCGGCGGCAAGCAGTGCCGGGTATGCATCCGCGTCGTGCGATACGCACACGAGACACAAGGGTGGATTCTTGGACGCCGACGCGAACGCGTTCGCCGTCAGTGCCGCAGGCTGTCCAGCCCCGTCCAGCGTCGTGATCACCGTCACGCCGGTCGCGAATGTCGCCATTGCGGCCTTGAAGTCGGCCATCGTCACGAGGGGCTTCATCGGCGGCAATCTATCACGCAGCGGCCCGATCTCTCAGGCAGAGTGAACGTCGCGCACGACTTCCACCATGGCGCGCGTCACTGCCGACAAGTCCGGCGTGTCGACGACGAATGGCGGCATCGTGTACACGAGTCGACCGAAGGGGCGGAGCCAGACGCCGCGGTCCACGAAGGCCGGTTGCACGCGGCGCATGTCGACGGGCTGCTCGAGCTCGATGACGCCGATCGCGCCGAGCACGCGTACGTCGCGGACGCCTCGAAGCGCGCGCGCCGGGGCAAGACCCGCGGAAAGTTCGCCCTCGATTCGCTCGATGCGCGTCCGCCAGGGCGACGAGAGCAGAACATCGATGCTCGCGAGGGCGACGGCGCAGGCCAGCGGATTCCCCATGAACGTCGGGCCGTGCATCAGCACCCCCGGTGCCGCCGCGCACACCCCGCGGGCCACGGCATCCGTCGCGAGCGTCGCAGCGAGGGTCATCGTGCCGCCGGTGAGCGCCTTGCCGAGACAGAGGATGTCCGGCGCGACCCCCGCGTGTTCACACGCGAAGAGGCGCCCCGTTCGCCCGAACCCCGTCGCGATCTCGTCGAGGATCAAGAGCACGTCGTGAGCGTCCGCGAGCGCGCGCGCGCGACGCAGGTATTCGGGCGAATAAAACCGCATCCCGCCCGCGCCCTGCACGATCGGTTCGAGGATGATCGCCGCGACGTGAGCGGCATGCTCTTCGAGTCGAGCAGCCAGGTCGGCGATGGGCCCGTCGTCCCACGGTGCGCCGAATGCCGGCCCGGGTATGGCGGCGAAGAGTTGCTCGGCCAGCACACCCGCGAACAGTCCATGCATCCCGCCGACGGGGTCGCACACGCTCATCGCACCGAAGGTATCGCCGTGATAGCCGCCGCGAACCGTCAGGAGCTTGTTCTTCTCGGGTCGTCCGCGGCCCTTCCAGTATTGAAGGGCCATCTTGATGGCCACCTCGACGGATACGGAACCGGAATCGCAAAAGAAGACCTTCGTCAGCGGCGGAGGCGTGAGCTCGACGAGGCGCACGGCGAGGCGCACGGCGGGTTCGTGCGTGAGTCCGCCGAACATGACGTGCGGCATGCGCTCGAGCTGCGCGCGAGCCGCGCGCTCCAGCTCCGGCACGCCGTACCCGTGAATGGCGGCCCACCAGGACGACATGCCGTCGATGAGCTCGCGGCCGTCCGTGAGCCGTAGCCGCACGCCGCGCGCTCTCTCGACGCCGAATACGGGAAGCGGAGCGACGGCCGATGCGTAGGGGTGCCAGACGTGCGAACGGTCCAGTGCGAGCAGCGAGTCGTCGTCGCGAGGCATGGAAGGCACGCCTAGTGTATAGATCCCGCCTCGCGATGACCGATCTGTTCGATGACCTCGCCGCGCGCGGCCTCATTCATCAAGAAACCGACCCCGCGGGTCTACGGGCTCACTGCGTCGGTGCGTCCCGCCGCCTCTATTGTGGCTTCGATCCCACGGCAAGCTCCCTCACCATAGGGAACCTCGTTCCGATCCTGCTCCTCCGGCGATTCCAGCTTGCCGGACACCGTCCGGTCGTCGTGATGGGCGGCGGTACCGGCCTGATCGGCGATCCCTCCGGCAAGGAAGCCGAGCGGACGCTGCGGACGCGGGACGAGATACGCGCCAACATCGACGGCCAGCGACCGATCTTCGAGCGGATCCTGGACTTCTCGGGGCCCACCGCGGCGACGATCGTGAACAACGCCGACTGGCTCGAAAAGCTCTCGTTCGTCGAGGCGCTCCGCGACGTCGGAAAACACTTCTCCGTGAACATGATGATCCAGAAGGACTCCGTCCGGCGCAGGCTCGACGAGCGGGAGCAGGGGATCAGTTACACGGAGTTCAGCTACATGCTGCTCCAGGCCTACGACTTCCAGCACCTCCACGACGCGGCCGGCGTGACCGTGCAGGTGGCCGGATCGGACCAGTGGGGCAACATCGTTGCCGGCATCGAGCTCGTCCGGCGGACGCGGCAGAAGGAGTTGTTCGGCCTCACCGCGCCGCTGGTCACCAAGGCTGACGGCTCGAAATTCGGCAAGACCGAAGCAGGCGCCGTCTGGCTCACCCCCGACCGGACCTCGCCGTACGCGTTCCATCAGTTCTGGCTCAACACCGATGACGCGGACCTGCCGAAGTTCCTGAACACGTTCACCCTGCTCCCCCGCGACGAGATCGACGCTCTCCTGGCCGCTCACGAGCGCGAGCCGGGCGCTCGCCACGCGCATCGGGCGCTCGCGGACCACGTCACGGAACTTCTGCACGGGAGTGAAGCGCGCGCGAACGCGGAGCAGGCGGCGCGTGCACTGTTCTCCGGAGATGTGGCCGGTCTCTCCAGGGAAACCCTGGATGAGGTCTTCGCCAACGTGCCGTCGAGTGACCACCTGGTCGCCGACCTGGGGGGGGAAGGTCTGCCTCTCGCCGACTTGCTCGTCACGACGGGCGTCGCCAGGAGCAAGCGCGAGTCGCGGGAGTTTCTGTCGAACGGCGCGGTGAGCCTCAACGGTGAGCGTGTGGAACCGGACGCGCGGCTCACCCGCGCCGGCTTGATGCACGGCAGCGTCGCGCTGATCCGTCGAGGGAAAAAGACCTGGCACGTGACGCGGTGGCGTTGAGGGTCGGCCCGGCGACGCCATTGTCGTGACGCGGATGCAGACCCCTACCCGGCTTCCATAAGTCCCGTTAGTTGGCCCAGAGGCGCGCTCTCGGCTGAATCGGCACGATGATTCCTGCGCGGTCGGCGCTTTTTGCCGCGGCCTGGCTCTGTATTGCGCCGTGCGCGCTGGCCAAACACCTGGAGACGTCCGAGCGTGGGGCGAGGGCACACGCTCATGCTCCGACGAGGGCGAAGACGAAGCCCTCGAACCACCGGGTCGTCGCGTCCAGGCCGAAGAAGAAAAAGAAGCGCCGCCCCATCCGGCGCGATCCGCCGAACGCGACCTGGCTCAAGTACAAGCGCTCGCCGTGGAGACGCGGCTACGTCTCCGTGGTGGGTCACGGCAAGCAATGGAGTGGCTACCTCGTCGACGCCGCGGGCGACGTGCCGCCGCTCGCGCGGAAGGAACTCTCGGAGGCACTCGCCTCCTGGCGGACGGGCAAATGGATGCTCATCGACGAGCACCTCATGCAGCTCATCGCCGACGTGTCCGATGAGTTCGGGGGCCGCCCCATCCGGCTCGTGAGTGGTTACCGTGAGCAATCCTGGGCTCAGGGGTCGAAGCACAAGGTCGGGCAGGCCTTCGACTTCAGCATCCCCGGCGTGCCGAACGCACTCCTCAAGGACTATCTGCGCTCGCTCCCGGACGTCGGCGTCGGATACTACCCGAACTCGACGCACGTCCATCTCGACGTGCGGGACAAGCCGACGTACTGGGTCGACTACTCCGCGCCCGGCCAGCCCCCCGATTACGCCTACGCCCGCCGCGTCGCGGGCCTCACGCCGGCCGAGCACGCGCTCGCGGCGGCGCTCGACGCGCTCCGTCGCGACGCGGCGCCGAACGGCGAACGACACATTGCCGCGCCAGCCTCGACGCCCATGATGCGCGTCGCGCCGGCCTCGAGCGCCGCGTTCCCGGCGCCGCGAGCAGACGACGAAGGCGACGACGAGCGCGAGCCGAACGATGTCGTGGGCGACGGGCCGCCAAAGCCGCTCGCGCGGGCGATTCCGTAGGGCATCCGTCCCGATACTGAGAATTCGCGCAGTCGCCTCGCAAGCGTAACGTTGCTCCGCGATCCTCCGGGCTCGTGGGCCTCCCACGAAAAGGGTCGTTTGGTCATCGGATCGCGCTGATCGTGCTGGCGTTCGCGTCCCTGGCGAGCGGCGTCGCGTCCGGGCACGTGGAGCTCTTCCACATCGAGCGGAGCACCAACCGCAACGTGGTCGTGTATGACCTCCGGTTGCTCGGCAGCGGCGGGATCGACACTGCGCACCCCGTGCACGCCTACTGGCGCCTCTTCGCCGAGGACGGCCGCGCCGAGGAGCTCACGTGGCTCGAAACCCAGTTCGCTTACGGCTTCAGCGTGCAGTCGAAGCCGGGTGAACTCGTACTGCGGCTGACCGCGCTCGCGCATCGCCCTCTGCACGTTCGACGGTGCGGGGCGCGTTTCTGCGCGACGCTTCTCGTCGCGGGCAAATCCGCGGTTCTCGATCACGTCTGGGTCCAGACGGAAGGCGCCTTCCTCGGACCTCGCGTCGAGTGGGTCGAGCTCTATGGCGCCGACGCACGGACGGGCGAGCGGCTCACCGAGCGCATCGTGAACCACTGACGGCGTGGGGTTTTGTTCTGGGGGGTGTCCCACCTGTCCCACCCCCCGGGGCTTGCTTCGCAACCGCGCCCCCTGGTACTCGCTGCGCTCGGCGCCGTGGGACGGCTGGAGCAAGGCGGGGGGAGAGACGGCAGGGGCGGAAGCGACTCGCGCCGCAGGAAGTCTGCGAGGGCGATCGTGTACGCGGACTTGCCCCGCGCTTCGGCGAGCTCCCGATATTCCGGGCGGCCCCGCGCGCTCCTCGCGTACGCGACCGCCCGGCGAAAGCGCTCTTGCTGCGCCTTCTGCGCCGCCGAAGGCGCGTAGCTCCCTCGCCACCGCGGCGCCGCCGACAGGGAGGTGCGGCCGTCCTTGCGGCAGCGCACGACGAGCTGCTTGCCCAGCCTGCCCGATAACCCCCGAAGGACCAGATTGTTCCTCACGCCCTCGGGTTGCTGGTGCGGCCCAGGGTGGACCCGCTCACCCTGCCGTCGAGGCAATGTCGATCGCCAAAGAGGTGCGGAACTACGCGAGCGGAGCGAGCCCGCCGAAGGCGGCGGGGAGCGGTCGCGAAGCGAGCCGCGGGGGCAAGGCCCCCTTTCTTAATAGCTCGTCCTTCAGCTCGGAGGCACGGCGCGGCTCTCGGTCGCGACGGGTTTCAGCACTCCCGCGGCGCGATAGCCGTCCGCCGCATGCGCCAGGCAATCCCGTAGATCGTGCGCGGGGGCAAACCCGAGCTCGTCGATGAGCCGGGCGCTCGAGCACGCGAAGGCGGGCGCGGCCATCTGGCGGTATTGCTTGTCGTCGAGTTGATTCTTGAATCCGAACACCTTCGAGGCGAGCGTCGACCCGAGCATCGCGAGGTACACGCCGAACCGCGGCACGGTGAAGACACGGACGGGCCGTCCGACGGCATGCTCGAGCTCGCGCCACAGCTCGAGCACGTCGATGCGGGCCGGATGACTCGCGTAATACACGAACGATCCGGCGCGCCGATCGTCCGCGGCCAGCACGAATGCGTCGGCGAGATCGCGCACGTCGACGAAGCTGAGCTCCTGGGGACCGCCCGCGACGACCATGCCCACGCCGGATCTCGCGGAGCGAAACAGCGTGAGGCTCGCCTCGTCGTGCGGCCCGAGCACGATCGGCGGCCGCAGGATGGTCGTGGGGAAAGGCGCCTGCTGCACGACCGCCTCCGCCGCGGCCTTGGCGGCGCCGTACGGTTCGATCGGCGCCAGCGGATCGGCTTCCGTCCACGGGCGGCCGGGCACCGAGGGTCCCGCCGCGGCGAGCGATGACGCGAACACGAGCCGCTTCGGCGCGAAGCTCTGCCGCTCCAGGCACGAGAGCAGATCTTTCACTGCGCCCAGATTGATCGCCTCGTACTCCGCTTCTCGCTGCGCGGCGATGACCCCCGCGAGGTGGACCACGACGTCGCACTCCGGCAGAACCGTCTTCGGATCGGCGAACACCGACAGATCGCCCGGGAACGCCTCGACGGCTGCGGACAGCCGCGTCGCCTTCTCCGGGTTGCGCACCAGCGCGATGACGTGGTCCCCGCGCGCGACGAAGCGCTCGCACAGGTGCCGCCCGATGAAACCCGTCGCACCGGTGACGAAGACGCGCATGGACGCGCGAGTATCCACCCGTGCCCGCCGGGTTCCAAGGCCCTGACCTGCGGTGCGAGTCCTGAGCGCGGTCAGCGTGCTAAAGCTTACGAAGCGGTCATGATGGGAGGGGCGTGCCTCGTACTCGGTGCTCTCTGCGTCGGGTGCTCTGGCCAATCGATCGATCAGGCTGCGACCGGGGGCGCCGGCGGAGTCACTACGAGTCTCCCCAACGTTAACCGGGCCACCGCCTGCAGCCTGACCCCCGACGGTTGGTATTACGACGATGCGGAGAATCCCAAGTCCGTCGCCCTTTGCCCGGATGCTTGCGACGTCTACACGAAATCCTCTGCGCGACTCGTCTTCCTTGTAGGGTGTAGGGGGTAGTCGGAACGCGAATCGAACGCGAATCCGTGCGTCACGAGGGCGCGGCCGTCACCCCGAGCCATTCCGCGACGAGGTGAGCTGACCGCGAATCAGCCGTCGAGCAACGAGCGAGAACTCACGGGCTCACTCGATGACGAGGCGCGCTCGCTTCTCTTCGGGCGACTCGACCCTGGGGTCCTGGCCGCGGAGCACGCTGTTGCCCTCGAAGAGCTGGCGCTGATCGACCGGCGCCGGGTTCTTCCAGTCGTCTTCGCGGATCTGGCCGCTCTTGCCGTAGACGGCGAGCGCGTTGTCGTAACAGACGGCGCGCACGGTGGCTTCGGGCACGCCGCGCTCGAGCATGAGCGCCGCGGTCTTCGGTACGGCGAGCGAATCCGACACGCCCCAGTCGGCGGAGCTGTCGACGATGATGTTCGTCGCGCCGTACTCCTTTACGATTGCGACCATGCGCTCGTTGCCCATCTTCGTCTTCGGGTAGATGGTGAACGCCGCGAAGAACCCGCGCTTCAAGACCTCGGCGACGGTCTCCTCGTTGTTGTGATCGATGACGACCTTGCTCGGGTCGAGCCCGTGCTCGAGCGCGAGGTCCAGCGACCGATACGTTCCTTGCTTCTTGTTCCGGTGCGGCGTGTGAACGCAGACGGGCAGGTCGACGGTCTTCGCCATCTCGAGCTGCGCCCGGAACACTTTCTCTTCCGCCGCGGTGATGTCGTCGAAGCCGATCTCCCCGACGGCCACGACGCCCTCTTTGCCGACGTAGCGCGGCAAGAGGTCCTGAAGGACGGCCTCGGCGAGCTCCGCGTCGTTCGCCTCCTTCGCGTTGAGCCCCATCATGCAATAGTGGCGGATCCCGAACTGGGCCGCGCGGAACCGCTCCCAGCCGACGAGGCTCGCGTAATAGTGCTGGAACGCCCCCACGTTCGTGCGGGGCTGCCCGACCCAGAACGCCGGCTCGAGCACCGCGACGACGCCCGCCGCCCGGAGCGCCTCGTAGTCCTCGGTCGTCCGGGCCTGCATGTGGATGTGCGGGTCGATGAACTGCATGACCGGGACGATAGGGCGACTCGGCGTCGCCCACCACGTCGATCAGGCGGTGCGACCCGTCGCTAAAGCGACTGGAGGTAGGCGATCAGGTCGCTGATCTCCGCGGGCGCCAGCTGCGACGTGGTGCCGTGCGCGTTGCCGCCGCCGATGGCCGGGTCGAAGCGATCGGCGAGCGTCGCGGCGCGGCCGTCGTGTAGGAACGGAGCGCGGTAGCCGACGCCGTGCAACGACGGAACCTGGATCGGGTGAGAAGCGTCGGTGGTCCCGACGACGAGGCTCTGGTTGTTCGTCAGGCTCGTCCCCGAGTGGCAGCCGAAGCAACCCACGGCGGGGGAGTTGAACAGGGCCGCACCGCGGACCGCCGCAGGGTCGTTCGAGTCCACCATCGGCGCGCGGGGACGGAGAGAGAACAGCCAGTTTTGCATCGCCGTCTCCCGGTCCGTGCTCTGAGTCGCGCCGCCCATCCGACGCACCATCACTTCCTCGAGGAGCGCGGGGAAGTCCTTCTGGTCGCCGTCCCAGTGGAACGGCTCGGTGCCGGTGAGGCCGACGTCGACGGATTGCGTCCTCCTCGGCCCGATTCGGGTCGAACTGCCAGACGCGACCGTCCTCCTCGCCCTCGAGATGGCACGATGCGCACGCGATGCCGCCGCCCGCGTCGCGGTGGAAGAGCTCGTGCCCTGTGTCGAGCATGCTAGGGCCGCCGAGGTCGACGGCGCGTGGAACGCTGTTCATGGGATCTCGGATGAGGAAGAGGGCGGGCGGTTCCCGTGACTGGGCGACGATCCACACGCCGGTCGCTTTCGCCGCGTCGCTGGTGCACGGGTTGAAGGCGACGGCGATCGTCTGTCCAGGTGGAGAAAACGTGCTCGTTGGCGACGTACAGCCGGTCGCAGCGCCGCCCCCGACGTCGGGTCCGCCGGTGGGCATGATCGACACCTGACCGAACCCCGAGGCCGCTGGGCCCAGGGGCGTCACCGGGGCGGCGGGATTCTCGCGTGCCAGCGCTGACGAAGGCCACCCACGCCGCATCCGACGACACGGAGACGTCGACCGTCAGTGGCGGCAGCGTCAAGGGCATCCCCATGTGGAAGACGCCGTCGGTCCCCAGCCGGCTCAAGCCCGCTTGAACGAGCCCGCCGCAGCCGCCCGGGGGCGCGCCGTAGGGTGACGTCGAACCGAGCGAGGGGGGGAACGACACACCGTTGTTCGGAGTGGGCGTCGTCCCGTCCACGGTCGTCAAATCGATGACGCCGTCGAACCCGTACTGGTGCAGCACGTAGACGTTGCCGTCGGGCGATCCCATGGTGCGCCAGGCGCCACCGGGCGAGATGGGGTCCGAGCCAACCGGTCCGAGAAGTGCCCCTGGTGGGGTGCCGCCGTCGTTGAGCATGGGCCCGGAGAGCACGGTGAAGCCCGGTATTCGCTGGATGGCGTGCGGCGCGACGGACGACGTCACATTGCCGGAGGCGTCCACCAGGAGCAACTCCGCCGTCTTGAAGCGACTCACGACGAGGCGTCCCGCTTGCACGACCACGTCGCGCAGATCGACCCCGAGGTTCAGCCTGCGCACCGCGTCGCCGCCCGACGCCGCGAACGTGACGAGCTCTCCGCCGCTGCACGCGACGTGGACCTGATCGAGCACCGGGTCGTACGCGACGCCCCGCGGCGCGCCGCAGACCGCGCGTCGCGAGAGCACCGCGCCGGAGGCGATGTCGATCGTCACGAGGGCGCCTCCGCGGCGCAGCGCGACGTGCACGCGCCCCGCGCCGTCCTCGACGACGCGCCCCGGCTCGTCCCCGGGAGTCAGCGTGACCGTGTGCGTCACGGTGCCGCTCGCGAGATCCACGATCAACACACGGTCGCGATCCGGGTCCGCGGCCACTGCGGTCAGGCCGTCGTGCGTGACGAGCAGAGTGCCGCCGCTGATGGGGGGCGGGATGGTCGGCGCCGTCACCACGGGCCGCTGGTCCTCGGCGACCGAGATCACGAACCCCCCGGCGTCGGGCAGTGACGGGATTGCACGGCCATCCGGGCCGCCTGCCGCCGGATACCAGTTGCACCCCCCGGCCACCGCAGCGGCCATACACACGGACCCGACTCCCACCCATCGCGCCTTCGTCTTCATGTACTTCTCCCTGCGTGATTTCGCTCGGGCTCCTCCAGCAAAGAGTGGGCCGTCCGCGCCAATACGGCTCAGGGACTCCAGCCCGACGCAGAAAGCCGCTGCAAATGGCCGAACGAGCGATTCGGCCTCCCTCGGCCGCCCCTCGCCGTACGCACAGTGTGCCTCTGGCACCACACTATCCCGCCGTGAAATTCGGCACAGGGGTGACTGCAGGATCACACCGAGCGGGCGGTCCGGGCACCGGCAAGGGCGCTGCCCCCATCCGTCGCGGCTATCGCCGCGCCGACTTCCCCCAACTCGCCTGCTCGCCAAGCCTGCGCGGGCTCAGGGGGAAGTCCCCGTCATCCCCGCTTCCGCCACGGCCTCCCACGTCGGAAACGCGAGCAGGGCACGATCGAGCGCCGACTCATGGACAGCCAGGATGCCCTCGGCGTCGGGATTGTGCCTCGCCGCGAGCGCGACGGCCGCGCGGTCCACGTCGCTGCCCGTGGCGATCGCATGTTCCAGGTCGAGCAACAGAGGCCCGTCCGCGACGGGACCGACGCCGCGCCAGAGCTCCGGCGGCACCGGGCGCTTCGCGGCCCAGCGCTCGTGCGCAAAGTCCGCGAGCTTCCGCGCGAGCGCCAGCGTGATCCGGGAGTCCAGGCCCTGGACGTGCTGCAGTTTGCATCCGACGAAGAGACACTTGAGGACGAGCTGATCGAACGCGTCCGCGTCCAGCTCCTCGGCAGGGTACGGATTACGCAGCGCCACGGCCTCGAAGACGGCCTTCATGTTGGTGCGGAGCCCTTCCGCGGCGCGAGCCCGGTGCTCGTGCGGGTGCGGCAGAAGCGGAAGTGCCTGATACAGAGCGACCAGCTCTCCGAGCTCCGCGTCGGCGAACAGGCGATCGAGCGTCCGCCGATACGCGTCGAGGTCGTCCGAGGGCAGGGCGAGCACGAGCCGCGTGCGGGCCGCCTGATCGACGGTCCAGAGCGACGGATCGAAGTCGCGCCGTGCCGCGGCCGCGGCCGCGAGCGCCTCCTTCGACAGAGCGAGATCCGAGCGCCCGAGCTTCCTCGGCACGACACCGAACGCCAGGAGAAAAGCGGGCCCGTCGCCATTCGTGCGCGCGCTTGCGACGGCCGCGGCGAGCCAGGCGCGCGTGTCGTTCGACAGCCGCTCGGAGAGCCAGAGGTCCAGCAAATCCGCGGCGGCCAGCATCAATGCACGCGCTGTCCCGGTTTTGCGCCGCCGTCCGGCGCGAGCAAGAACGACTCGCCCGCGCCGCCGGCCGCGACGACCATGCCTTCGCTCAGCCCGAAGCGCATCTTGCGCGGCTTCAGATTCGCGACGACCACGACGAGCCTGTCGACGAGCGACTCCGGCGCGTAGTGGGCCTTGATGCCGGCGAACACCGTGCGCCGCGTCTCGCCGCCGAGGCTCACCGTCAACTTCACCAGCTTGTCCGCATCGGGCACGGCCTCCGCTGCGACGATCCGCGCGACGCGGAGATCGACCTTCGTGAAGTCGTCGATGGTGCACTCGGGTGCCAGCGGCTCGGCCGCGAGCGCCGCGCCGTCATCGACCGAGGTACCCCTCGCCGCGCTTTCTTCGACCGTGACGCTGGCGGCCACGACGGCCTCGGCCTTCTTCGGGTCCACGCGCTGCATCATATGCGAAAACTCGCGCACTGCGGTACCGACCAGCGGCCTGGTCGCATCGGTCCAGCGCTCGATGGGCGCGGAGAGGAGCTCGCCAGTTTGCTCCGCGAGCTTCGGCAGGACCGGCGCCAAGTAGACGACGAGCTGCCTGAACAGGTTGAGCGCGACCGAACACACGTCCCGGAGCTCCGCGGCTCGCTCGGGGTCCTTCTTCAGCGCCCACGGCTGCTTCGTGTCCACGTATTCGTTCGCCCGGTCGGCGAGGGCCATGATGGCGCGCATCGCTCGCGCATTGTCGCAAGCGTCGTAAGCAGCAGCAATTTCCGGGAGCGAAGCGGCCCCCGCCGCAAAGAGCCCGCCGTCATCTGGATACGCCTCCGCGAGACGGCCGTTCGCGACGAACTTCGCGGTGCGGCTCGCGAGATTGACGACCTTGCCGACGAGGTCCGCGTTCACCTTCGCGACGAGCTCAGCGACGTCCAGGTCGAGGTCGTCGGGCTTTCCGGAGAGCTTGCTCGCGTAGTAGTAGCGAAGGTAAGCGGGGTCCAGGTGTTCCAGGTACGTGGAGGCGTGGATCATCGTCCCCTTCGACTTGCTCATCTTGTCGCCGTTCACCGTGAGCATGCCGTGCACCTGGATGCGGCTCGGTAGCGTGAAGCCCGACGCCTGGAGCATCGCCGGCCAGAAGAGCGCGTGGAAGTAGACGATGTCCTTACCGATGAAGTGGACGATGTCCGTGTCGGGCGAGCGCCAGTAATCGTCGAAGCGCTCGCCGTTCGCGTCGCACCAGGCTTTCGTGGCCGCCATGTAACCGATGGGCGCGTCGAACCAGACGTACCAGTAGTGTCCGGGAGCGTCGGGGATCTCGAAGCCGAAATACGGCGCGGGCCGCGACACGTCCCAGTCCCGGAGCGGCTTCGAAAGGAAGTGGCCCTTCAGATAGTTCGCGATGCCCGCGTTCAGGTGGCCCGCGCTCACCCAGCCGTCGAGAAAGTCGTGGAGCGCCTCGATCGTGACGAACAGATGATTCGCGGAGCGAAGCTCGGGCGTCGTGCCGCTCAGCGTGCTCACTGGATCGATGAGCTCCGCGGGCGTGTACGTCGCGCCGCACTTCTCGCACGAGTCTCCGTACTGGTTCGGCGAGCGGCAATTCGGGCACGTCCCTTTCACGAAACGGTCCGCGAGAAACACGCCCTCCTTCACGTCGAAGAGCTGCTTCACCTCGCGCTCGGCTACGAGCCCCGCCTTGCGGATCGACGCCCAGAGCGTCGCACACAGCGCCCGGTTCTCTTCCGAGTTCGTGCTTCCGTAGTGGTCGAAGCGGATCTGGAAGCCGGCAAAGTCGCGCTGGTGCGCGGCGTTCATACCGGAGATGAGCTCCGCCTCCGTGCGCCCCTCCTGACGCGCGCGGATCATCACGGCAGTGCCATGGGTGTCATCGGCGCAGACGTAGACGGCGCGGCGTCCGTTGAGGCGCTGAAATCGCACCCAGATGTCCGTCTGGATGTACTCGACGAGATGTCCGATGTGGATGGGCCCGTTCGCGTAGGGCAGGGCGCTGGTCACCAGGAGGCGTCGATCGGCCATGGCTCGGACGCTCGACATGCTTCAACGCTGAGCAGATGTCGAGGCCTCAGGAGGTCGCCCGCGCGGAAACGACCAGTTGCGGCTCCCGCCGCGTAGAAAACCTGACGAAACATGGGTGACTCACGGGTCCGCTTCTCTTCGAGGGGTGCGATTCGACGACTACGTCACCGACCCCCTGAGCCATTACGACGAAATGTTCGAGGCGTCGGGCGTCGTCAGACCGCTGTATCGAACGCTTGCCCAGAGGATGGTGGAGGTCCCGACGTCGGAGTTCGAGGCGCGCCAGCGCACCGTCGATCTCCTGCTCCGGAACCAGGGGGTCACCTTCACCGTCTACTCGGACAAGGCGGGGATCGAGAAGGTCTTTCCGTTCGATCCGATACCGCGGCTCATCGCCGCCGAAGAGTGGGAACGCATCGAGCGTGGGCTCATCCAGCGCACGGAAGCGCTGAACCTGTTTCTCCGCGACATCTACGGCGAGCAGGTCATCCTGCGCGACGGCTTGATCGATCCGGAGCTCATCTATGGCGCGAGCTTCTTTCGGCGAGAGATGATCGGGATGCAGCCCCCACGCGGGATCTACACCCACGTCGTGGGGACGGACATCATCCGGGACACGGACGGCACGTTCCTCGTTCTGGAGGACAACGCGCGGAATCCCAGCGGCGTCAGCTACGTCCTCGAGTGCCGTGAAGTCATGAAGCGGGTCTTCCGGGTGCTGTTCGAGCATTATGGCGTGCGGCCGGTGGATGATTACGCGGGCTGGCTGCGCGAGGCGCTCGAATACGTCGCGCCGCGCGCGGTCGACGCGCCGAACGTCGTCGTCCTCACCCCAGGCATCTTCAATTCCGCGTACTTCGAGCACAGTTTTCTCGCCAGGCAGATGGGCGTCACGCTGGTCGAGGGGCGCGATCTCGTCATCAAGGACGGCAGCGTCTGCATGCGGACGACGGACGGCCTCCAGCGCGTGGACGTCATTTACCGCCGCATCGACGACGACTTTCTGGACCCTGTCGTGTTCAAGCCCGACTCGATCCTCGGCTGTCCGGGGCTCTTCGGCGCATACCGGAGCGGCCACGTCGCGCTCGCGAACGCGCCCGGAACGGGAGTCGCCGACGACAAGGCCATCTACCCGTTCGTGCCGGAAATGATCCGCTACTACATGAGCGAGGAACCGATTCTGCCGAACGTGAAAACGTACATCCTGTCCCGCGACGAGGACCGGCGGTACGTGCTCGAGCATCTGAACGAGCTCGTCGTGAAGCAAACCGACGCTTCCGGGGGTTATGGCATGCTCATCGGGCCCCACTCGACCGCCGCCGAGCGCGAGGACTTCAAGCAGCGCATCGTCGCGAGCCCCCGATCGTACATCGCGCAACCGACGATCAGCCTCGGACGTCACCCGACGGTCGTCGACGGGCAGCTCGACGGACGATGCGTGGATCTTCGGCCGTACATCATCTACGGAGAGAAGATCCGCGTCATCCCCGGCGGGCTCACGCGCGTCGCACTCAGGAAGGGCTCTCTGGTCGTGAACTCGAGTCAGGGCGGCGGGTACAAGGACACTTGGGTCCTCGCCGGTGAAGGCGGAACGGCCGCACCGGAGGCAAAAGCCTGATGCCGATGCTGAGCCGGGTTGCGGATTCGCTCTACTGGATGGGGCGATACCTGGAGCGGGCCGAGCACATGGCGCGGCTCCTGGAAGTGACGCGCGATCTGCTGGTCGATCTGAACGAGGTGGACCCCGAAGGGGCTGCCTCCCAATGGCAAGCGACGGTCACCACACTCGCCGTTCCCGACGTCGGCGTCGAGGCGATCGTATTCGATCGACAGGAGCCGACGTCGCTCGTGTCCTGCATCATGCTCGCGCGCGAGAACGCGCGGCAGGTGCGGGAAGTCATAGCCGGCGAGATGTGGGAACAGCTGAACGAGGCGTACTGGTGGCTGCAGGAATCACGCTCGCAGGGACACGTCGAGGGGCGTCTCGCCCAGGCTTTGACGCATGTCCAGACCGCGAGCTTCGCATGGGATGGCGTCACGGATACATCCATGCGGCGCGGGGAGGATTGGCTGTTCCTGAAGCTCGGCAAGTACGTCGAACGAACGGATCGGTTGAGCCGCACGATCGGCACTCGCATCGCGGCACGTCAGCGAGCCTCGTCGGAGTTCTCGGCCACGAGCTCACAAGAGAACGTCATGTGGATCACGCTGCTCAAGAGCGCAGGGGCTCTCGAGGAGCATCGGAAGGCGTATCCGACGCGCGTGGACGCGAAGAGCGTGCTCGAGTTCCTCGTATTCGATGGGGAATTCCCCCGCGCGGTCCGGTTCGGCACGCGCGTCGCGTTCGAGTTTGCGCAGCGGCTCTCGGCGCTCCACGCGAGCCCGGACGACGCGGTGGTGCGCGCCTTCGGCAAGCTGTCGTCGCGCCTCGAATACTCGGACGTGAACGAGCTCGTCGATCAGGGCGTCCCCGCGTTCCTGAAGGGCGTCCTCGAGCAAACGACGCTCGCGAGCTCCCTGCTCGCGCGTAAATATTTTCTCCAGTAGAAGCGAACCCAGGAGCGAACACCATGCTCTTCGAAATCCAGCACCGGACCGAGCTCACGTATTCCCACCGGATCAGCGAGTCCGTGATGGAGGTGCGGCTGACGCCGCGATCGGACTCGCACCAGACGCTCCGGCGCTTCAACATCGTCGTCGGTCCGGACGCGCGGGTCTCGAGCCACGTGGACTGGCAGGGGAACCCGGTCCATCAGTTCTCCGTGGTGGCCTTTCACGATCGCGTCGTCATCGTTTCGACCGCGACGGTGGAAACGCACCCGCCGCGCATCGAGCTCGCTCGGGTCGAGGATCTGCGCGCCACGCCGCGCTCGCATCGGCTGATGGACTTTCTGGCCTTTCACGGCCCGGTCCAGCGCGACCCGCGGGTTCTGGAGCTCGCCGAACGCATCCGTCTTTACGACCAGCCGCGCGCGGCCGATGCCGTGCTGCTCGTCACCGAAGCCGCCCGCGACGCGCTCTCGTACAAAAAGGGAGTCACGAATGCCCTGACCACGCTCGCGGAAGCCCTCGATCAGGGTGCTGGCGTCTGCCAGGACTTCGCGCACTTGGGTATCGCGCTCCTCCGTCTGGTCGGGGTGCCGTGCCGGTACGTCTCGGGTTACCTCTACCGTTCGGACCTCGCGGAGGTGGAAACGCACGCGTGGTGCGAAGCGTTCATCCCCTCGGTCGGATGGTTCGGTCTCGACCCGACGCACGGCGAGCTCGTGGGGGATCGCCACGTGGCCGTCGCCGCGGGCCGCAGCTACGCGGACGTCCCTCCGAACCGAGGCGTCTACCGCGGCGAGGCAGAGGAAAAGATCGCCGTCGCCGTCTCGATTCAACCCGTCGATGCGCCGGTTGCGTTTGCGCCGTTTGCCGCCCCCTTCCACGTGCCGAGCTACGCCGACGCGCCGAACCCGCGATTCCCATCGTCCGGCTATCAGCTCGAACAGCAACAGCAACAGCAGCAGCAGGACCGGAACAAGGCTCAGGTCCAGCAGCAGCGGCAGCAGCAGCAATGAGCGGCATTCCAGGTCAGGCAGAACCTGTGGGTCGGTCCCCAACCGCCATGCCTTCGTTCAGGCTTCCGCGACGTCGACGCTGACCTGGAGCGTATGGTGGCCGCCGCCGAGAATGACGCCCTTCACGGGGCTCACGTCGCCGAAATCGCGGCCCCACGCGACGGTAACGTGCTCGTTCGTGGGGATGGATCCATTGGTCGGGTCGAGATCGACATAGCCGAAGCCCGGACAATAGATCGACAGCCATGCGTGGGAGGCATCGGCGCCCGTGAGGCGCGGCTTGCCGGGCGCAGGACGCGTGCGCAGGTAGCCGCTCACGTATCGAGCGGGCAGACCGAGGCTCCGGAGCATTGCGATCTCGAGATGCGCGAAGTCCTGACACACACCGTGGCGGGTGCGCATCACCTCGGCGAGGGGCGTGGCGATGGACGTCGTTCCCTGTTCGTAGTCGAAGTCTCGGTGGATGCGCTTCGTGAGATCGAACGCCGCGTCCAGCACCGGGCGGCCCGGGTAGAATGATTCCGCCGCGTACGCCGTGAGGTCAACGTCCTGCCGGACATAAGGGGACTCACAGGTGTAGCCGAAGGCTTCGAGGCCGCTCTTCGAACGGTCGCGGCGTACGGCCGCGAACACGGCTTCCCACGCAGGTGTGAGCCCGAAGGCGGGAGCGGGCACGCCATCAACGTCCACGTCGCTCACCGCCGTGACGGAGAGCTGCGAGTGGCTCTCCTCGAGCGAAAAGAAGTGCACGGTGTTGCCGAAATAATCGACGTCCGTCACGAGCGCGGCAGGGGAGGGTTCCACGAGTACCTGCGTTCGCTCCGCCACCTGCCCTGCGGTACGCCGCGGCGTCACGCGCGCCTCGTTGTGCGAGACCGAAACGGCGTCTTCGTACGCGTACTGCGTCGTGTGCGTGACTCGATAGCGCATGGGATTCTCTCCGCCCGCGGCTCAGGTCAATCCGTCGAGGGATTGAGATGGCTGCGCGTGCGTCAGATAGCTCCGTGTCAGACTCTCGGCCAGACTCGGCGCGGCGTGTTCGAGTTCCGCGAGGAGAGCGTCGAGGAGCGGCCGCTGTCCGGACGGGTCGGATACAGCGAGTGCATGGACGTCGGCGAGCCGTACGCGAGAGAGTGCCCGAAGTGCTATACGCGCCTCTTCCGGGAGCAGCGGGGAACGGTCCGCGCGCGGAAGGCGTTCGATGTGCTCGTTCAGGGCCGCGAGCTGGTACACGACGGAGCGAGGATTGCTCTCGTCGGTCATCAGGAGATCGAGGACCAGCGGGACCTGAAGCATCCCGAGGTAGCGCGTGCGATACGTGATCACGCTGTCGGCGACCTCCAGCAAGGCCTCGAGCGTCGGGGCGTCGTCCGTGTCGACGGGCACGAGGATCGACCGAAGGAGGCGTGCGGTGTGGTGAAGACGTTCCACGCGACGGCCCATGTCCGCGAAGCGCCAGCCAGGGCCGTGCGTCATATTTTCGTGTGAGAGCCCGCTCAGCGCTGAGAAGAGGAGCACGAGCTGCGCGATGAGGTCGAACGCATCCGAGAGATGGAAGGAACCTCGCGCGCTCGCTTCCGTGACCAGTCTCTCGATGTCGTTCACGACGCGCCAGGTGTCGCTCGACAGCCGATCCCGAACGACCGAGCCAGCGCGATGGGCGGCGGTGATGGTTGCGCGCAGGGCGTTCGGGTGCTGCTTTGCGAAAAGGAGCCGCTCGATATCGGGGCTGCTCCCGCTGCGCAAGATGGAGTCGGACAGGACGCCGGGGTCGAGCTCGCTGGTGACTTCCAGCGCACGCACCAGGGGCGCGATTTCGGGCACCTGTCCCGGCACCGACTCGTTGGTGAGCCGCGCGAACAGCGCGCGAAGCAGTCGGACCGTGCATTCGGCACGCTCGAGATACCGGCCGAGCCAGAACATGTTGTCAGCGACGCGGCTCGGCAGATCGCCTCCGCTCCGGAGGATGTCGGCAGGTTGCCTCGGAGAGCGCAGGAGCGTCACGGGGTTCACCTCGGCCTCACCGGAACGGACCCAGAGATCCTTGCTTCCGCCGCCCCGCTGCATGGAGACGACGAGCGAATCCTGGGTCGCGGACACGCGGGTGAGCCCGCCGGGCATCGTGTCGTAGCCGCGCCGCGAGTACGTCACGTATGCGCGGATGGCGACATGGCGCGGCGTCAGTCTGCCCGCGATCCATGCGGGCGCCGTCGAGAGTTCGACGCGTTCCTGCGCGACGAACCACTCCGGGCGCGCGGTGATCCGCCCGCGGAGTTCTTCGCGCTCCGCCCCGCTGAGATTGCCGACGAACACGGGCTCGAACCCTCCTACGGTCGACTTCACCACGACATTTTCGAGATGTTCGAGAACGAAGCGCAGGGCGTCGGGGTCGCCGCACCACCAGGTCGGTACGCTCGGCAAAAGGAGATCCTCTCCCAGGAGCTCGCGACAGAGCCTCGGCAGGAAGGGGAGCATGGCCGGCGTCTCGACGAGCCCGCTCCCCAGGGCGTTCGCGACCGTGACGTTCCCGGCGCGCACGGCGTGCACCAGGGCTGCGATGCCGAGCGACGAGTCGGGCCGGAGGCACAGCGGGTCGCAGAAGGCGTCGTCGAGCCGACGAAGAATGACGTCCACACGCTCGAGCCCGCCCAGCGTCTTCACGAATACGTGTCGATCGCGCACGGTGAGGTCGGCGCCTTCGACGAGGGCAAGACCGAGGTAACGCGCGAGATACGCGTGCTCGAAGTATGTCTCGTTGTGCGGCCCGGGCGTCAGCAAGACGATGCGCGGACTCTCGCGGCCGCGCGGCGCCAGAGCGAGGAGCGAATCGCGCAACGTCCGGAAATATGCGGCGAGGCGTTGCACGCGACAATCGTGGAAGATGCTCGGCAGGGTGCGGGATATGACGATGCGGTTCTCGAGCGCGTAACCGGCTCCCGAAGGCGTTTGTGTTCGATCGCCGAGCACCCAGAATGCGCCATCCGGCGCACGTGCGAGATCTGCGGCGACGACATGCAGTGCAACGCCGCCCGGAAGCTTTGCGCCGTGCAGGGGCCGCAGGAAGCCGGGGAGCCCCAGCACGAGCTCGGGCGGGAGCAGGCCCCGAGCCAGCAACCGCTGCTCTCCGTAAAGGTCGACGAGCACGCGATTCAGGAGTGCCGCCCGTTGCTCGAGCCCGCGCGACACGGTCGTCCATTCCGCGGCCTCGACGAGAAGAGGGATCGGATCGAGCTCCCAGGGCCGATCCATGCCGCGCGGATCGCCGTAGACGTTGTACGTCACGCCGTTGTCGCGAATGAGCCGCCTCGCTTGCTCCCAGCGACGCTCCATCTCCTGGACGCCGAGTTCCTGGATCGCGCTGACCCAATCGCGAGACGTGGGCCTGGCAGCGCCGTCGGGGGCGAACACTTCGTCGCGATTCGCGGCGTAGGCGAACGAGGACGCTTCTGCGTCGAGCTCTGCGCGGAACGAAGACGTCACGGGCTAATAAGGGGGGAAGCCGCGCTGATGAGGTCAGCCGTGCGCATGATAACGCCGCAAATCGAGCGTAAGCGGGTAATCCGGACTCCGCTCGGGGGCTGGGGAGTCGTCGGCCCAGCGCATCGGTCCCGGAGTATGTCCAAACGGGGAAAATAACACAGCGCGGCGAGCTTCGGCCTCGTAGGCGTTGACGGGGAAAGTCTCGTAGTGCCGCCCGCCCGGATGAGCGGCATTGACCGTACAGCCGCCGATGGAGCGACCGGACCAACCGTCGACGAGGTCGAATACGAGCGGCGCGTGAGGCGGGATCGTGGGGTGGAGTGAGTGCGGAAGGGCCCAGGAGCGGTAGCGCACCCCCGCGACGGCTTCCTCGCGCGTTCCCGTCGGATGAAGTGGAACCCGAACACCATTACAGGCGAGCGCGTGACGGCCCTCGATGGCACCGCGGACGAGCACCTGCACGCGATCCAGCGACGAGTCGACAGAGCGGGACGTTCCGCCGGGCGCCGCGTCCTCCGCCAGGACGTGCCAGGGCTCCAGTGCGCGGCGGAGTTCGAGCGTCACGCCATCGTATGCAACCACGCCGAGTCTCGGAAAGCGGAACTCCTGGTGCACGTCGAACCACGACTGTTCCACGGGATAGCCCGCGGTACTCAGGTCGGCGACGACCTCCCCGAAGTCGCGCGCGACGAAGTGCGGCAGGAGAAACCGGTCGTGGAGCGAGGTACCCCAGCGCGGCAGTCTTGCCCGATGCGGCTTTTGCCAGAACCACGCGACGAGCGCGCGGACGAGTAGCTGCTCGGCGAGGCTCATGCGCGCGTGGGGCGGCATCTCAAAGCCCCGCATCTCGACCAGGCCGAGGCGTCCGGTCGGTCCATCGGGCGAATAGAGCTTGTCGATGCAGAACTCCGCGCGGTGCGTGTTGCCGGTGAGATCCGCGAGGAGATGGCGGAAGGTTCGGTCCACCAGCCAGGGCGGGGGAGGTGCCCGGCGGTTTTGCACGTCATCGAGCGAGCGAAACGCTATTTCGAGCTCGTAGGTTGCTTCGTGACGGGCCTCGTCGACGCGGGGCGCCTGACTTGTGGGGCCGATGAACAGACCGGAAAACAAGTACGAGAGCGACGGATGGTCGTGCCAATAGCCGACCAGGCTGCGGAGTAGATCCGGACGGCGCAAAAAGGGGCTGTCTTCCGCGCTGGGTCCGCCGAGCGTCAGATGATTGCCCCCGCCCGTTCCCGTGTGGCGACCGTCGAGCAAGAACTTTTCGGTGCCGAGGCGCGACTGACGCGCGTCTTCGTAGAGATGCGTCGTGACGGTTTCGAGCTCCGCCCAGGACGCTGCCGGGTGAACGTTTACCTCGATGACGCCAGGGTCGGGAGTGACAGACAGCCGGACGAGGCGCGGATCTTGCGGCGGCGGATATCCCTCGACGAGCACGGGCTGGCCGAGCTCGGCGGCAGTCGACTCGATGGCGCGGACGACCGCGAGAAAGTCTTCCAGGGCTGCGAAGGGTGGAACGAACACGAAGAGCTGCCCATTCCGTACCTCCGTGCACACTGCCATGCGCACGGCCCACGGCGCCGACTCGTTGCGAGCGGGCGGGGTTTCGCGCTCGCGTCGCGGATCTTGCAAAGCGGGTTCGTTCCAGCCCTTTCCGAGCGCCGCTCGCTTCTCGAAGGGATCGCGCCCGATGAGCAGTGGCCGTTCGCCCGGCTCGACCCATGGGAGCGAAGCAAGCGGCAAGCGGTAGCCCATCGGGGAATCGCCAGGGATGAGAAATAACGGCTCGGCCCTCCGGAAGAAGAGCCCGCTACGGAATCGAGCAGAGCCGGGCTCGTCGGGCTCGAGTGGCAACGCATAGCCGACGACGTGGCCGAGGCCTTGCTCGAAAACGCGGGCGAGTCGGCCTCGTTCGACCTCGTCGTCGAGCTTCGAATACCGAGGGCTGACGTTCACGGGCAGCCGCTGTTCGCGCCAGAGGTAATAGAACACGTCCTCGTAGGCGGCGTTGACATAACCGGGGTTCACACCGAGCTTTCGTGCGAGCGTCCGAGCGAACTTTTCCGCTACCGCGCTCGTCAGTGGCGCTTCACGCGTATCGTCTGCGACGAGAGCCGGATCTTCCCAGACGGCCGTGCCGTCTTTTCGCCAGAAGCAGGACAGCGCCCATCGCGGCAGCGACTCTCCAGGATACCATTTGCCTTGCCCGAAATGAAGCAGGCCGCCGGGCGCGAACCGTTTGCCGAGACGCCGCAGCAAGTGGCCCGCGAGCTCGCGCTTGTGGGCACCGAGGGCGCCGTACGTCCACTCGAAGCCGTCGGGATCGTCGATGGACACGAACGTGGGTTCGCCGCCCATGGTCAAGCGCACGTCCATCGCCTCTAGATCGACGTCCACTCGGCGTCCGAGCGCGTCGATCCTGGTCCACTGCTCCTCGGTGTACGGTTTCGTGACCCGCGGGGCTTCTTCTATCCGCGTGACGGTCATCTCGTGTTCGAACTCGACCTCCGCGTCGTCGACCAGCCCGGTGACGGGGGCGGCGCTCGTCGGCTCGGGCGTGCACGCGAGCGGGATATGCCCCTCGCCCGCGAAGAGGCCGGAGGTCGGATCGAGTCCGATCCAGCCGGCGCCAGGGAGATACACCTCCGCCCAAGCGTGGAGATCCGTGAAGTCCCGATCCGCGCCGACGGGGCCGTCGAGGGCCTTCACGTCGGGCTCGAGCTGAATCAGGTAGCCCGAGGCGAAGCGGGCTGCGAAGCCGAGGTGCCGTAGCGTCTGCACGAGCAACCACGCCGTGTCGCGACAGGACCCGCTCCGCAGCTCGAGCGTCTGCTCCGGCGTCCGCACTCCGGGCTCGAGCCGGATGACGTAGTTGATGGCGTCGTGCAGGCGCTGGTTCAAGGCCACGAGGAAGTCGACCGTGCGGACGCCTTCTCGACGGGATCCGTCCACCAAGGCGCTGAGACGGGGGCCCGGAGGTTCCGTTCTTCGATAAGGAAGCAGGTCGCGCGCCAGCGACGGCTCGTACTCGAACGGCACCGCTTCGGCTTCCGGTTCCAGGAAAAAGTCGAACGGATTTCTGACACCGAGCTCGGCGACCAGGTCGACGTCGATTTCGAAGCTGCGCGTCTCCTCCGGGAACACGAGGCGGGCGAGGTAGCTGCCGTGAGGATCCTGCTGCCAGTTCACGTAATGGCGCGCGGGCTTCACCCGGAGCGAGTAACTTTCGACGAACGTGCGCGAATGGGGCGCCGGACGCAGGCGAACGACCTGCGGCCCCAAGCGAACGGCGCGGTCGTATTGATATGCGGTGCGATGATGCAGGGCGACGCGAATGGACATCTGGGGGAAGGCTCGGAGAATCGCTTCATCTGGTAGTTTCATGTAGGCGCGTTGCCGAATTATTTCCGGGCCGTGGCGGGCAGGGAGCGCGCTCGAGCCACCCATGGCTTCTGATGCTAACGTGCCCCGGATGAGCGGGATTCGGTTGATGGCGTTCGCAACGCTCGGCGTTGCGCTGTCGCTCGGCCGCCCATCACACGCCGAGACGGACGCGGAGGGGCACCGCGTCCACACGGTTTACGCCGGCCAGACTCCGGCCCGGATTGCCAGGCGATACGGGATCACTGTCGACGCCCTGTACACCGCGAACGGGCTCCGCCGTGGCGCGCGAATCCGGCCGGGACAGAAGCTGCTCATTCCGGAGAAGGGCGACGCGCCCGACGAGCTCGCGTCCCACTGCGGAAACCGGTGGCAAGACTACGCGGAGCGACCACGGAGGAGAGGCTACGTCGTGCTCGTCGCACCGACGAAGCACTGGCAAGGATACGTGCTCACGTCCCGCGGCAAGCTGATCCCGAAGGCGCGCGACGCGATCGAACGGATGTTTGCCTCGTGGCGTACCGGGGTCGAGCATGACATCGACACTCGGCTGATTCAGCTCGTCGTCCGCGTGAGCGACACGTTCGGCGGGCGGCCGCTCCGTGTCGTCTCCGGGTATCGGGAGCATTCGTTCGCGGAAGAGTCGAAGCACAAGGTCGGGCGAGCCTTCGATTTCAGCATTCCAGGCATCCCGAACGCGCTCGTGCGTGATTACCTCCGCACCCTCCGCCATGTTGGCGTGGGCTATTATCCGAACGCGACGCACGTGCACCTCGATGTGCGCGAGGAGAGCGCCTACTGGGTCGACGAAGCCGGTCCGGGAGAGCCGCCGCGGTATCTCGGGAGCCCGCCGAAACAGACCGCGCAGGAGACTGCTGCGCCCGCGTCACCACCTTCGGACGCGACCGAACCGACTGAGAATCGAATCGAGTGACAGGGGGGCGTCTGAGGTCGAAAAGGGCAGCTCGATGACTCACCCCGGCCGTGTGCGTCGGCTCGTGCGCGCGAGACTGCTCTGACGGAGAGGCTCCTTGGTGCGATATTCGGGCAAGAACTCGCGGGAGCGGTTCTTGCGCGCGTCGGGTTCGGGTAACGGGAATGCCTTCGGCGAAATGGCCAGAAGCTCCGCCTCGTTCACCTCGTCGATCAGGGCCGGGGAGAGATACTTCGTTGCGTACTGTCGGTAGACGCCCGAGGAAACGAACAGATCGAACAGCTGCGGGTCGAGGTGATTGTCGCGCTTCATGAACCCCATGATGCGCATGGTCTCCGAGAGTTTCTTCGCCGCCTTGTAGGGACGATCTTGAGCCGTGAGCGCCTCGAATACATCGGCGATGGCCATCATCCGCGCGGGAACGGACATGTCGTTTGCGAAGATGCCGCGGGGATAGCCCGTGCCGTCCATCTTCTCGTGATGGCCGCCCGCGTACTCTGGCACGCGCCGGAGCGATCGCGGAAAGGGGAGGGCCTCGAGCATGTTGATGGTCTGAACCATGTGGTTGTTGATGACGAGCCGCTCTTCGTTCGTCAGGGTGCCGCGCGAGATCGCAAGGTTCCGAACCTCGTCCGCGGAAAGCAGGGTTTGTTCGCGGCCGCTCTGCACGTAAAGGCGCTGTCCTATTTCCGCGATCTTCGCTTGCCTCTCGGGTTCGAGAAATTCGCCGCCGACGTTCGCTCGCTCGAGGAACCGAATCTCGGTCTCGAGCTCCGCGAGGCGAGCGTCGCGTTCCGCGAGCAGCGCGGGGGCGTCTGCGCCCGGCGCCTGGGACGCGCGCAGGAACTCAATCTCCGCGTCGCGCCGGAGGATCTCGAAGCGCGCGCGGATAAGCTCGATTCGATCGAAGATTGTCTCGAGCTTGGTCGCCTTGTCCATGACGTGGACGGGGGTTGTGACTTTGCCGCAGTCGTGCATCCATGCCGCGATCCGGAGTTCGTACCACTCGTCGTCGGTGAGATCGAAGTCGGCGAAGGGCCCAGTCGTCGCGTCGCAGGCAGCCGCCGCGAGCATCTCCGTGAGAATGGGCACGCGCTCGCAATGCCCCCCGGTGTGAGGGGACTTCGAGTCGATCGCCGACGCGATGGCCTTGATGAAGCTCTCAAGCAACTCCCGCTGGCCGTCGATGAGCATCTGGTTGTCGAGGGCGATGCCCGCTTGCGAAGCCAGCGCCTCGACGATCCGCTGGTGTTCCACTGGAAACGGAACGACGGTATTGGTGGCCGGGTCGAGAGCGTTCAGGAGTTGCAGAACCCCGATGACGCGCCCTTCGCCGTTGACCATCGGAATGGCGAGCAGCGACTTCGAGCGGTAGTTGTTTCGCCCATCGAATAGCTTCGTGCCCGAAAAGTCGAAGCCCTCGGCGTGATACGCGTCGGGGATGTTCACTGAGCGCTTGAGGTGCGCCGCGGCCGTCGCAACGTTCTTCAGGTTCTGCGCACCGCTCGAGGCATCAACCATCGGGATCGGCGCGAACGCAATCGGGTTCCCGGTCGTTCCCCCCAGCGCGATCCCGAGCGAGTCGGTGCGCATGATGGCGAACTTGAGATGGTCGTCGTCCGTCCGGAGGTAGAGGGTTCCGCCATCGGCGTTACAGAGACTCTTCGCCTCGAGCAGGATCATCTCGAGCAGGCGATCTTTGTTCCGCTCGGAGGACAGGGCAATGCCGACGCGATACAGGAGCTCGAGGCTCCTGACCTTTTCGTCTCTATCATCTGTCGACATGCGCCGCCGTCACGCGAGTTCTATTCGCATGCCTTCGCGCGCAACGATGGCGGCGCTCCACATATCTCGCGCCTGTCGTTCCACGTCCGCCATGAAATCGTCTTCGTGCGAGGGGTCGTGATGGAAAATGGCGAGCTGCTTCACGGACGCTTGCTGGCAAAGACGCACGGCCTCCTGCCAGGTCGAGTGCCCCCAGCCAACCTTGCTGGTGAATTCCTCGTCCGTGTACGTGCAGTCGTACACGACCAGGTCGGCGCCCTCGATTAGCCCGAGGATCTTCTGATCCGGCTTTCCGATGACGTGTTCCGTGTCGGTCACGTAACAGAACGACTTTCCCGTGCTTTCGAACCGATAGCCCGTCGCCCCGTTGGGGTGATTGAGCGGCGCGGTTCGCACCGAAACATCGGGCCCGACCTTGAACGCGTCGCCGACATCGAAGTCCTCGAACACGAGTTTCGAGCGCATGGTCTCGAGCGGGACCGGAAACGTGGGCTGGCCCATCTGTCCCGCGAGCACTTCGCGGACTCCCCCGAGCGGCTTGAGGTGGGCCGCGCGGATCTCGAAGGTCCGATTCGGCAGATACCCGGGACCGAAGAACGGGAATCCGTTGATGTGATCCCAGTGCACATGGGTCAAGAACAGGTGCGCGTGCCTCACGTCGCGCTTGTTGAACGACTCGCCAAGGTCGCGAATTCCGGTCCCGGCGTCGAGGACGATATGCTGGTTGCTCGCGGCAACCTCGATGCAGCTCGTGTTGCCGCCATAGGCGACGTGGCGCGGTGAAGGGCACGCGATGCTTCCGCGCACCCCCCAGAACTCGACGGCGAAGACCATGGGTTGGCGAGCGGAGTCTATGGGCCTGCCAGGGGGTTGTCATCTTGCGTCTTCGGCGGCGCGCGACGCCGGGGCGGCAGCCCCGGTGCTGGTTGGCGGATTCGAGGGCAATTTTCAGCTAATGTGGACGGATGGCGGAAACGATTTTCGGCAAAATCCTCGAGGGGCGAATCCCTTGCCACAAGGTCTACGAGGACGACTTCGTTCTCGCGTTTCTGGACATCGCGCCGCTCAGCTTCGGGCACACGCTCGTCATCCCCAAGGAGCCGGCCGTGACCCTAGACGAGCTCTCGGACGACTCCGCCGCCGCCATCGGGCGGGTACTTCCCCGGATTTGCCGCGCCGTGAAGCGCGTGACAGGGTGCGACGCCTTCAACGTGCTAGAGAACAATGGACCGCTCGCCCACCAGGCCGTCCCGCACGTGCACTTTCACGTCATCCCGAAGCCCGATCCGGACGTCGGGCTCGGCATTCGTTGGCCCGCGGGCAGTATCGATCAGAGTGAAGCCGCGGATCTCGCCGAACGGCTCCGGCAAGCGGTGGCGGCCACGCCGCCCGCGTAGGGGGACCGATGCAGCCCGGGCAAGGATCCAGCGTGAGCCAGTTCGCGTCCGAGGCGTATTTCCATCAACTGCTCGGAAAAGCGACGGCCGCGCACGCGCGCGATGTGCACCTGAAGGTCGGGCAGCCGCCGGGGGCTCGGGTCCGGGGTGAGCTCATTTATTTTCGGCTCGATCCGATCCGACCGGAGGATACGGTGGCCGTGGCGCACCACGTCATCGGTGAGCCCCAGGTGCTGCGAGAGCTAGCGATGCTGCGCGAGTACGACACATCCTACGACGTGCCCGGTGTCGGGCGGTTCCGCGTCAACGTGTATCGGCAACGCGGGACGCTGGCCGTGGTGATGCGGTTCATCCCAATTGCAATTCCGACCCTGGAGGGACTCGGGGCGCCCCGGGCATGCGCGGACCTGGCGCTGAAGGACCGGGGGCTCGTGCTGTGTGTGGGAGCCGCGGGAAACGGCAAGAGCAGCACTCTCGCCGCAATGATCGGGCACATGAACCGGAATCTTTCGCGGCACGTCGTCACGATCGAAGATCCGATCGAATTCCTGCACATCGACGACCGGTCGAGCATCAGCCAGCGTGAGATTGGCCCCGACACGAGGACATTCGCGAACGCACTCCGCGCCGCGCTCCGGCAGGATCCCGACGTGATCCAGGTCGGTGAAATTCGCGACGCCGAGACCATGGAGATCGCGCTGGAGGCCGCCGAGACGGGGCACCTGGTGCTATCCACGCTGCACACTCCGGACGTGTATCGCACGATGAACCGGATCATCTCCCTCAGCGGGGAAAGCGCCGAGGATCTCCGCGAACGTCTCGGAGACGCTCTTCAAGGCATCGTCGCCCAGCGACTGCTTCCCCGGGCGGACGGGCAGGGGATGGTGCTTGCCGCCGAGGTCCTCATGGCAACCGGCTCCGTCCGGGAGACCATCAAGCGTCCTGCCGGAAATCCTCCGCTGAAGGAGCTCATGGAAGGCGGCGCGCATCCGTACGGCATGCAAACCTTCGAATCCCACATCAAGGCACTCGTCCGAGACGGAGTGGTGGATCGCGAGACGGGGCGCGGCGCCATCGGGTTCTGAACGTCCGATCATGGACAATATCCAAGCCAACCTGCCGATCTGCTATGTGAGCGCGACCGTCATGACCATCTCCCTTCGTCACGATTGGACCCTCGGTGAAGCCCGGGCGCTGCACGACCTTCCGCTTTTCGAGCTTGTGGATAGCGCGCGAGCCGTCCATCTCCAGCATCACCGCAGGAGCGAAATACAGCTCTGCACGCTTCTCAGCGTGAAGACGGGTGGATGTCCGGAGGATTGCGGCTACTGCTCGCAGTCCGCCCATCATGAGACGGGTGTCAAAGGTGAGCCGCTACTCAAGGTCGAGGCGGTGCTCGCCGCCGCGCGCCGCGCGAAGGACGCCGGCGCAACGCGGTTCTGCATGGGCGCGGCGTGGCGCGAAGTAAAAGACGGGCCGCAATTCGAGCGGGTGCTCGAGATGGTGCGCGGCGTGAAGAGCCTCGGGCTCGAGGCGTGCGTGACGCTCGGGATGCTCAAGGGCGATCAGGCCGCGCGTCTGAAGGAGGCAGGGCTCGATGCTTATAACCATAACCTCGACACCTCACGATCGCATTATCGCACGATCGTATCCACGCGCACCTACGACGATCGCCTGGGCACGCTGAAGAGCGTTCGCGAAGCGGGCATCACCGTCTGCTCTGGCGGGATCATCGGAATGGGCGAGAGTGTCGACGACCGGTGCGCGCTCCTCGTCGAGCTCTCCTCGCTCGTTCCACATCCGGAGAGCGTGCCCGTCAATGCTCTGGTTCCGGTCGCCGGAACCCCGCTCGCGTCGATGGACCCGGTCGACCCGATCGATTTCGTTCGCATGATCGCCACCGCGCGGATCCTCATGCCGACGTCCCGAGTTCGTTTGAGCGCGGGGCGAACGACGCTCTCGCGCGAAGCTCAGCTTCTTTGCCTTTACGCGGGAGCAAACAGCATCTTCTACGGCGATCGCCTCCTGACCACACCGAACCCGGGTCCCGATGGGGATTCCGAGTTGCTCCGCACAGCGGGGCTCACGGCGCAGTCCAGCGCGGCGGAGTAGGCGCTCCTCTGACGTTCGCCAGCGCGAGGTCCGTCCTGTCGAGGCGCACTACGCGCACCGTTCGTACGGCCCGGTCAGCCCGAAAGATGCGAACGAGCCGCACGCGCACGACGTGGCGGTCCGGGAATTCGGCGGCCGCGTCCGCCGGGAATCGATCGTCGCTCACGAGAAGGAGGCTTCGGGCGTTGGACCAGGTCTTTTGGGGGTACCATCCCTGAAAATCATCCCCGCCGGAAGTCAGGCAACCGACGTTCGTGCCGGCGCCGAGTCCTGCGTGGAGCTGCGCGCAGACGACCCAATGCGGCCCGACAACGACGCCCGGGTCCCCCTCTCGCGCGAGTTCGTCGAGTTCTTCTCTGACGACCGGGAGCACGCGCTTCCACACGAACAGATCGTTGACCAAATCGTACCGCGCGACGTACCGCGAGCCGGCGACCCTGGGGAACAGGTTCGTAGCCACGACGGCCCAGCCGAGCGCGGCGGCGATTAGGCCGGTTGCCACAGCGCCTCGATGGATCCACGCGCTCGGGGCAGGGACGCGCGCGACTCCGAGCGCAAGTCCGAGATAGGCAGGCCCGAGCCAGTGCGGTTCCGCGACACGCGACCACGAACAGAGGACGACTAGCGGAACTCCTGGTACGATGGTTGCGAACGTCAGCAGTCGATTGACGGGGTCGTCGAGGCGTCTCCAGAGTTCGCGGAACACGACGTACGCTCCGGCGAGGAACGCAGGAGTGACGTACAAAAGCTGGCCACCAACCAACCCTCCCAAGTTGCGCAGGGAAAGGCCAGCGTGAATTTGCGTGGCGACGAGGCGGTGCGTGAGCATCGGCAATCCGTGCGCCCGCTCCCACGCGATGATGGGTGCCACGAGGATCCCCGCGACTGCGAGCCCACACCACGGCCCGATGGTGCGAAGATGCGCGCGCCCCGCCCGACTCGCGAAGACGGCGACCAGCGTCACCGTGAGAAGGAAGCCGGTGGCTTTCGCCGTCATCGCGACGCCGGCAAGCAATCCGGCGGCGACCGCACCTGCAAGGGCCGCGCGCGTTCCGGGCTCGGACCTCAGCGCGAGCGCTGCGGCACCGAGGGCGGCAAGCCAGGTTGCCGCCAGCGGGAGATCGGGAGTGAGCCCGAAGAGGCCGATGGACATCTCGGGCACGAGCGCCAGGGCAAAGAACGTTCTGAGCGCGGTGTCGCGATTGCCCGAGATGCGCGCGGCGGCGAAGCCGACCCAGGGGAGCAGCGTCGCGGCGACGGCGGTGACGCGATGCGCGTTCAGCGGAGTGGGCGCGCCGCCATCGCCGATGAGCCGCGCGATCGAGCCGATCAAACCGGGATGATCGAGATAGGCGGGTTGTGGGTGAAGAGCGTACGCGGCGTACAGCGCTTCCGCGTCCCCGAATCCGACCAATCCGGCAAGATGCCATCGGGCAAAGAACAACCCGATCGACAGAGCGAATGCATGCGATAGGTCGTGGGAATCAGTCTTCACGTGAGCCATGGTCCGAGCAGGCGCGCGACACGCTCGTGAGGGGCATCGGAGTTCGAGCCTTCTTCCAGCACGCCTCGGACCTCTGCGCAGACCGCGACGTTGGCCTCGTGATTTCTCAGGATCTGGGACGCGCCGGAAGCGACGGCTTCGGGCGTGAACGCCGCCTGAACGAGCTCCGGGAACGCACGTCGGTCGAGAACGAGGTTCGGCAACCCGATGTGCTTCACCCGGACTAGCCTGCGCGCCACTCCGTAGGTGAGGGGATCCGTGCGATAGACGATGACCGGTGGGACGCCTGCCGCAGCACACTCGAGCGTTGCCGTCCCGCTCGCGACGAGCGCGACATGATGACCCGCCAGGGCTGCGCCGAGCTGGGCGTCGGTGAGGGCAAGTCCCCGCGCCCGAGCGGCGCACTGCATCCAGCCGGCCGTCGTCGCGTCGAGCAATCGAGCACGCACCACGGTCGACACGGCCCCGTGCGAACGGGCCAGGCGGCTCGCGACGTCGAGGAGTACGTCTAGATGCGCGCGTGCTTCGTGAGCGCGACTTCCAGGGAGAATGGCGACGCGCAACGGCATGGTCGTGGGCGCGGGCAAGAAGGCGTGCGCCAGCGCCGGGTGGCCGACATAGTCCGCGGAGGCGCCCGCCGCGGCCCAGGCGACTCGCTCGAAAGGGAGTGTCACCGCGAGGCGTTCGCACGTCGCGCCGATGGTTCGCGCTCGCGCGGCGCGCCACGCCCAGACCTGCGGCGGCGCATACCAGAGCACCCGCGTCCCGGAGGACGAGAGCACGGCCGCGATGCGCGCGTTCACTTCCGAGAAGCCGACCAGCAGTGCGGCCGAAGGTCGTCGCTTCCGTGCGCACGCGAGGACTCGAAGCGCGGCCGAGACGATCGCCGGCGCACGACGGATCGCAGGGGCGACGCCGATGGCGGCCACTGCGGAAAGATCGGCGACCAGCTCGGTCCCCGCGCCAGCCAGACGAGCGCCCCCCAGGCCGAAACTGGCCACGCCGAGAGACACAACGACCGGGGCGGCAAGGGAGTCACCGGACGCTTCCCCGGCGACGACGAGCAATGCCGTCATGCGCAAAGCAGCGAGCGACGACGCCGGAGGGCTGCGGCGAGCACCACGAGACCGGAGACGAGACCGCGCGGGCTTCCGGGGATGCGGCGCGCCGTGAAGGAACAGCCGTGGCTGTTGGTTGGGTCGTCCCCCACGCAATAGCGGGTGAAGCCGTGCACGGGGTTCGGGGCCGTGCAGGCGGGTGCCTCACGGTCGGGTGGATACACGCTGCAGATCCCCGCGACGTCGTCGGCGGAAAGGGTCCGAAAGCTGATGTCGCCCGGCGAATAGTTTGCGAACATGGTCGCGGCCTTGTCCAGGGAATGAGCGAGGCCGAGAAAATGCCCCGCCTCGTGCGTCACGATCGACTGCACATCGGACTGAACGTCAGTGTTCGATGTCGTGAGTTTGTTCGCGGGGGAAAATGAGTTCAACTCGACATCCGCGTCCAGAATCTCGCCGGTCTCGACCTCGAACGTGATGGTCGTCAACGCCAGCGTCGAGCCCGGGCTCTGATAAGGCCAGCTCGAATCGCGGAACATCCAGACATTCGCGTTCGGGCCTTGCTCGTTGAACTCGGGCACTCCGCAGATCACCGGCCCGTAAGATTGGTCCATGTCCCACATCTTGAACGACGGATGGAGCCCGCCACCGCAGTCGGCTCCTGCCCATTGTTCGAAGGCGAGCGCGACGATGTGGTCGAACGTTTGATAGCTGATGTGTTGCTTGGTCGATCCATCTTGTTGTACCCCGAACGAGAGACACTCGGGGGCCCAGAAGAGCGGCTGGCCTTCCGTGGCGCAGCCGTTCGCGTCGAGGTCACAGTTGGCAAGCGGGTTCGGTGCGTTGCACGTGGTCGTTCGGCACCAAGCGTTCGCGCGGCTTGCAGCGAAGAGCGAGGCTGTCACGGCTGCGAGTACAGTCCACCTCCTCGGGCTCGGAAACGATCGCGGGTCGCGCAAAGCTGCTGCCCTATGGCGTGCCGCGCGTGAACGCGTCGAACACGAGGGTTTCGACTTCGCCAAGTGTGCGTTGATCGAGCAAGCGTACCGCGGCATTGGGACCGAAAACTTCCGCTGCCGCGGGGTTCGCGCGAACGCGCCGCACGCCCTTCGAGTCAGAGAAGACCGGGTAGTGCCCCTGCGACATCGCCGTCACGCAGAATACGTCCGGGTTGATGGCCTGAAGGAAAAGCACGGCCGTGGCGCCCCGCCGCAGAATCGCCTCGCCGGGAACGATCTGACCGATGTGGCCGACCACGCCGCCGAGCGAACGAACCATCAGCTCGGGTGACGCCGACGCCCGGCCGTCGATTGAGTACTCCGTGCGGACACGGGCATACGTGACGACCCGCGAGCGTCCGCCTACGGACTCCCAAGTCGACGAAAGGTCCAGCGGTGTGGCAACGAGCGCGTGCTGACTCTGGGCGACCAGCTCGGAAAGCGTCAGGGCTCGAGCTATCATGGCCCGCGCGGGTTTGGCCAGCGCAGCCCACGACGCGGCCGCCAGGCCCCCGAACAGGAGCGCGCGTCTCGAAAGCATGGGGCCAGGCTAGCACACTCGGCCGACGTACCGGCGGACTCTGCCCATCGGTTGGCAGGTTCTCGGGACTTCTCCTTCCCCGCTCGGCCCGCTGCGCTATAACGCGTGTCCGAGGGCGCGAGCCCGTTGCTGATGGCGCATCCGGCTCCTCACCAGGCATCCGCTGACCGCCCCTTGCTCGAGCGGTTGTCGACACAGCTGGTTCCCGAGCTGCGACGCTATTTGAGCCAGCACCGGGCGGCCGTGGAAACTGTCATCCTGGGAAAGGCGCTCGAAGGGGGCGTTCCTGCCGGCCGTAGGTATTCGAAAATTTACGACGGGCTTCTGTCGTCCCTGTTCCACGCCGCCAAAACGGCCATGAACCGGGGAGGGCACTGGACTCCGCTTTCGCTTGCGGCCGTGGGCAGTTACGGCCGATGTGCCCTGGCGCCGCACAGCGACCTCGACGTGCGCATTCTGTGTGAGCGAGATGCTGCGTCCGCTGCCCCGGCGGCTGAAGCGCTTCTTTACCCGCTCTGGGATGCTGGTCTGAATATTGGGCACCAGGTGGTGACAGCGGAGGACGTCATCGAGCTGGCTCGGCAGGATCTGCCGACGGCCACGTCGTTGCTCGACTTTCGCGCCATCACCGGCGACACCGACCTCGGGGCAAAACTCTTGGAACGCGCCTTCCAGGGTGTCTTCGGTCCTGGCGATCTCGCCATGTTCCTCGAGCGTCTGGACCTGAGCGCGAGCGAGCGGCACGGACGCTTCGGCGGATCGGTGTTCCTGCTCGAGCCGGACGTGAAGAACGGAGAGGGCGGTCTCCGAGACATGGACATCGCCCACTGGTCCGCCCGCGCGCGGTGGCGCGTCGCAGATCTCGCCGATCTGGTCCGCATCGGTATCTTGGTGCCGCGTGAATGGGCGGAGATGGAGGCTGCGCGAAATCTACTATTCCGCGTCCGGAACTTGTTGCACCTGGCTGCAGGTCGTCGCGCCGATCGTCTCAGCTTCGATCAACAGGAACGGCTCGCGGAGCAACTCGGGTACGGCTCGGGGGGGCCTGCGGTCGAGCGTTTCATGAGCGACTACTACCGACACGCTCGAGCGATCGCGCGGGGTCGCGAAATGATTCTGGCGCGGGCGAAGCCGCCGCCCCGGCGGCGGCCGCGCGAGACGCCGATCGGTCGCGGTCTGAAACTCCAGCGCGACGCGGTGTCTCTCGTGAATCCCGAGGAGCTGTATCATGAACCAGCGCTCGCCCTTCGGCTCTACGACGAGGCTGTTCGGCGTGATCTGCCGGTCTACGACTTCGCGCGCCAGGCGGTCGCGCGCGCCGTGTCGAGCCCGGAATTCGGCGAACGGTTGAGAAAAAGCGAGGAAGCATCCGAGCTTTTCACGAGACTCGCGTGCGTCGTCCAGCAAACGAAGCTCCGCCGCGGGTCGGTCCTTCACGACCTTCACGAGGTCGGACTCCTCGTCGCGATGGTGCCCGAGTTTCTCCCTGTCGTCGGACGTGTTCATCACGATATTTATCACGTGTACACGGTCGATGTGCACTCCGTCGCGGCCGTGGATCAGCTGCGCGCTCTGTGTCGTGGCGACCTGGCTGCGGAGCATCCGCTCGCGTGTCGTCTCGCCGCGGAGCTCCCGCGGCCCCTGGTTCTGTTCTTTGCGACGCTACTTCACGACATCGGCAAAGACCTTGGTGGCAAGCATCATCCCGAGCGCGGCGCGGAGATGTGTCGCACGATCCTGGGACGACTCGGCGTGGCCGACGCGGATATCATCGAAGTGCAACACCACGTGCTGAAGCATCTTCGCATGTATCACGTGGCGACGCGCAGGGACATCGACGATCCCCGCACGCTCGAAGAGTTCTGCGGGGAGGTCAGGGGGCCCGAAGGGCTCCGAGAGCTTTACCTCCTGACCCTCGCGGACGTGACCACGACCAGTCCTGGCTCGATGACGAGCTGGAAGCGGCGAATGCTCGACGAACTCTACGTTGCCGCGGAGCGGTACCTGGCCGGTGCAGAGACGCGCGGGCCTGGTCGCTCCGAGGGGGTCAAAGCGGAGGTCCGCGCTTTGTGGCCTGGCGACCAGGACACTGGCTTCCTCGAGCACTTCTTGGACGCTCTTCCCGAGCGTTACCTCTACGCGAACGAGCCTGGTGCGATCGTGGCGCAAGCTCTCTTCGCGCTCGACGCACAATCGCGTCCAGCCAGTGTCTGCGTTCTGTCCACCAGCGATCCGTACGTCGAGCTCTGCGTGGTGGCCGACGACCGTCCGGGGCTGCTCGCCATGATCACTGCAACGTTCAGTCACGCGAAGCTGAAGGTTTTCAGCGCGCAGATCTACTCGTGGATCGGGCAGGACGGCCGGAGCCGGGCGCTCGATATGTTCTGGGTGCGAAGTGGCCAGGAGGCGGACCTTGCCGTGCGGCTGGTGCCGGCCCTCGAACGGGATCTCGAGTTGCTCATAGCGGGGAAGATCGACCCCGTCGAACTCGCCACTGGCGCGCAACCCCAGGCAAAGTGGAGCATGCGGCCGACGCCGCCCGTGGCCACGAAGGTCAACGTCGATAACCGCTCGGCCACGAACCACACAATCATCGAGGTCATCACGCGGGATCGCCGGGGACTTCTGTTCTGGCTCGCAAGCACGATTCAGCGCGCGGGGCTCTCGATTTCGTTTGCCAAAATCAACACCGAGGGCGAGCGCGTGGCGGACGTGTTTTACGTATCCGAGGAGAGTGGTGGTAAGGTTCTCGACATCGAGCGCACCGACGACCTCACGCGGCGCATTCTCTCGATGATCGCCCGTCTCGACTCCGGAGTATGAAGATGACGCACCGTGTTTGGTCGCCGCGTGCCTGCGCAGTGATGGCCCTGATTCTGTCGGTTACGGCCGTAGCCTGTGGCGGCTCGACGCAACCCGCGCAGAGCTCCCCGAGCTCCAACAACCCTCCCGCCCTCGATGACTCGCCCGCCGAGGCCACGGCGTCCGCGCCGAGCGCCGAGGTGAAGCAAGGGACGGAAGCCATCCAAGCGGGCGACTTTGCCAAGGCCAGGACGATCCTCGAAGCGGCTGCTGCGCAGAATCCGAAAGATCCGCAGGCCGCGTTCTATCTCGGCGTGGCCATCGAGGGGCTTGGCGATGGGAAAGGGGCGGCCGAGCACTACCAGCAGGCGCTGATGCTGGACCCCAAGCTCACGGAAGCCAGCGCGAACCTTTCGGGTGTCCTGCTCGACAGCGGCGATCCTGCCGGCGCCCTCGCCGCTGCGAACGCCGGGCTCGCGAATGCGCCGAAGAGTCCATCGTTACTCCGCGATCGTGCCGTCGCGCTCGATGCGACGGACAGCAAGGCCGCGCCTGACGCGTTCAAGGCCGCCGTCCAGGCGGCGCCGAACGACACGGAAATTCAATTCCTCTACGCCCAGACGCTGGCTCATTCGGGAGACGCACCTGGTGCCCTCGCCGTGCTGAAGCCAGTTACGAGTACCAACGATCTCGCGGTCCTAGCGTCGGCGGGACGTCTGTTCGGACAGCTCAAGGACTTCCAAGATTGCATCGCGACCCTCGACAAGGCGATTGGTCAAAAGGACGTTGCGGAACTCCGAGTCGAGCGCGGTGTGTGCAAACACGGGAACAGGGACGAAAAAGGCGCCGACGAGGACTTCGCGGCGGCCATCGCTTCCGACCCGAAGTATGCTCCCGCGCATTATTACCTCGGACAGTCCAAGCGCGCGTCGGGCGACAAGAGGGGAGCGAAGGCGGAGCTCGAAAAAGCAGCGGCACTCGATGCGACCGGCGGTGTCGGGGCTGCCGCCAAGAAAGCACTTGCCGAGTTGAAGTGATGCGCGAGAGCTCGTTCAGAGAAGAAGGTCGATGAGACGATCGAGTTCGTCCAAGCTCGAGTACCTGATTACGATCTCGCCCTTCCCGTCTCGATCGTGCACCTGGCACTTGGTGCCCAGGCGACGGGCGAATCGCGACTCGAGATCACGTACTGCCGGCGTCTTGCTCTTGGCCCCTGGGGTGGATGAGCTGTTACGGGCGCCCCCCTTTGCGGCGCGGACCAGTCCCTCCGTTTGCCGGACGCTCAGCCGCCCCGTTGCGACCTTGTCCGCGAGGGCTGAAAGGCTTGCTTCGTCAGGCGCGCCGAGAAGAGCACGGGCGTGCCCCTCACTGAGTTCGCCCGAGACGACCAAGCGACGAACGCGCTCCGGCAACTTGACGAGCCGGAGGGCATTGGCGATCGTCGATCGATCTTTCCCCATCCGATCTGCAAGGGACTCCTGTGTGTACCCGTGTTCGGCGACCAGCCGATGCAATGCTTCGGCGAACTCAATGGCGTTCAGATCTTCGCGCTGAATGTTCTCGATGAGCGCCAGCTCGAAGGCATCCCTCGTCGACACATCGCGAACGACGACGAGCACCTCACGGAGTCCGGCGCGCTGCGCGGCGCGCCACCGCCGTTCCCCCGCGACGAGTTCATACGCCTCTCCCTGTTTCCGCACGACGAGGGGTTCGATGAGCCCGTGCTCGCGAATCGATTGCGCGAGTTCATCGAGGCGCTCTTTGTCGAAGTGCTGCCGAGGCTGCCCTTTCTGTGGAACGATCTTCTCGATCGGGCACTCGAATACGTTGCCGCGCCCGTAGGATTGTCCCGTGCTCGCGATCGGCTCTTTTCGCGTCGGCAAGAGCGCGTCCAGGCCGCGGCCGAGTCCGCGGGGAGGTTTACCGAGCGCGTTCACGTCCGCGCCTCGATCACCTCGCGAGCGAGACCGAGATACCCCTGCGCCCCCTTGCATTGCACGTCGTAGAGGAGCGCCGGTAAGCCGTGCGACGGTGCTTCGCTCAACCGGACGTTGCGGGGGATGATCGAGTCGAAAACCCGGAAATGCCGGCGCACCTGCTCGGCGACTTCGTGGGCCAGCTTGTTCCGTGGGTCCCACATCGTGAGCACGATGCCTTCCACCGTGAGCGCAGGGTTCAGGGAGGCCTTCACGCGATCGATCGTGGCCATCAAGTAGGTTATGCCCTCGAGAGCGTAATACTCGGGTTGAAGCGGCACGATGACGCGATTGGCCGCCACAAGAACGTTGAGCGTGAGAACGCCGAGCGACGGGGGCGAGTCGATGACGACGTAGTCGTATCTGGAGATCGCGGATTCCGAAAGCACACGACGCAGGTGCTGACCCCTCGATTCTTCCTCGAAGAGCTCGTACTCGACCGCTGTCAGATCTTGACTCGACGGGGCTACGTCGAGCGTGGGAATTTGTGTCTTCTGGATCACGTCGGCCAGCGACGCATTGCCGATGAGCGCATCGTAAATCGTGCGTTCCATGGAACGCGGGGCAATCCCGACGCCGCTCGAGGCGTTTGCCTGCGGATCCAGGTCGACCAGTAGTGTCGCGTGCTCCGCCGCAGCGAGACTCGCCGCGAGGTTCACCGCGGTCGTCGTCTTGCCGACGCCGCCCTTCTGATTGGCGATCGCGATGACGTTGGTCAATGCTCTCCTTCGGGCCTTCCCTCGTATCGACTCGTTCTGTCGCCGCCGTCAACGTTGCGGTCCGCGAGCCGTCCCTTATCGAAATTCAGCCGCATTCGGGCGTTTTGTTGGAGGTTTCTTTGGCATATCGTACTCTGTAGTCAGATGTAGGTGTTGCTCTTACTAAAGCCTACCTATGAACGACTGAGCTTGTCCGGCTGCGGCAGCTCCCACGACATCCGTTGCCCGAAGGAGAACCCGAATGGCACTTCCGAGAGCTTACAGCACCTTCGCCGACTTCGAGCGCGAGGAGATACGCCCCGCCATGCGAATCGGATGGTCCATGGACGAGCTTCACGCCCCGCACGAGGCGGAGCTGGAATTCGACCTCGACCCATTCGAGACCGCGCTCCAGGCGGCTGAAGCCGCTGACGACGACTCCGATGACTGAGCTTGATTGGCTTTGCTTGACCGGTTTTCATCAACAGAGATGACGGAGGCCGGGGCCCCAGACCTCCCGGGGCCGACCGTCGCGCCCCCACGGACTGCCACCCGTGGGGGCGCAAACCTTTTTTGCCTATCGCGGCCGGACGCGTCGAGATTGACCTTCCTTTCGCCGCATGGCACGGAGGCTTCCCTCCAATGCAGGTCACGGTCCAGAAGCTGAGTCCAGTCCTCGTCGAACTCGATGTGAGCGTCGATGCCGATCGGGTGACGAGCGAGATATCGAAAGCGTACGCGACGCTCGCGAGGAGCGCCCGTGTGAAGGGCTTTCGACCAGGCAAGGCACCGAAGAAAGTTCTCGTTCACTACTTCGGGCCACGCATTGCTGCGGACGTCGCGCAACGTCTCGTCGACGACACCTTCTCCCGCGCGGTAACCGAGCAAAATATGCAGCCCGTGAATCAACCGGCGATCGAGCCGAGCGCGGTCGTGGAGAACCAGGCGTTCTCGTACAAGGCCAGGGTGGAAGTGTTACCGGACATCGCGTCGGTCAATTACGATGGCTTCGAGGTGTCCCGGACCAAGGTGACGGTTACGGAAAAGCACTTGGATGACGAAATTGCCTCTCTCCGGCGCGAAAATTCGACGCTTGAGCCTTTGAAAGAAGAGCGCCCGTCCCGCGCGGGGGACGTGGTCACCGTCGATTATATCGTGGACGTCGGCGGCAGGGTCGTCACCGACGCTGGCGCCACCGATTTCCAGACCGAACTGGGGCATGGCGATCTTCTCACCGCAATCGATCAAGGACTGACCGGCAAGAAGGTCGGCGACCTGGTCCCGGTCGAGGTGGATTTGCCCGAGGCACATCCGCATCCGGCGCTTCGCGGAAAGCGCTCGACCTTCACCTTCACGGTGAAGGACGTGAAGGAGCGTGTATTGCCGAGCGTGGATGATGAGTTCGCCAAGGACCTGGGAGATTTCGAGACTCTCGATGCGCTGAAGAAGGACCTATCCTCTCAGGTCGAAAAGCGACTCAAGGAAGAGTCCGATAACGCGCTCGCCGAGGAACTCGTGCGAAAGCTCGTATCGATGAACCCCATCGAGGTGCCACCCTCGCTCGTGCAGCGTCAGATGCAGGTGGCCGAGCAAGAAGTCGTCCAGCTGGCGCGCCGCTCGGGGAGGCCTTCGGCGATCCCTGCCGAGCTCCGCGCCCGTATCCAGGCCGACAGCGAGATGAAGGTGCAAGCTGGCCTTCTCATGGCGGAAATCGCCAAAAGAGAAGGCATCAAGATTGGTGACCCGGAGATCGAGGAGGGACTCAAAGAGCTGGCGGAGCAAGGCGGAAAGAACCTCGCCAAACTGCGGGCGGAGTACCGCGACGCCCAAAAGCGCGAAATGCTCATCGGAATGATCCTCGAGAATAAGGTCCTCGACATCATCGAATCCAAGTCCAAGATTACCGACGCATGAACCGGGAGCAGAGACCACGATGAAGCGACCCGAAACCAGAGCAGAAGCCCTCGATGTCCTCGAGAGGACCCGTGGCTCCGTCATCTATCCTCATGTCGTGGAGACGACGCATCGCGGGGAACGCACCTGGGACATCTTCAGCCGGCTGCTGAAGGACCGCATCGTGTTCCTCGGCAGCGCCGTGGACGATGACGTTGCAAACATCATCATCGCGCAGTTTCTATTCCTGGAGAGCGAGGATCCGGACAAGGACGTTCAGCTCTACATCAACTCGCCGGGTGGCGTCGTCACCGCGGGGCTCGCGATCTACGACACGATGCAGTACATCCGGTGCCCGGTGAGCACGTTGTGTCTCGGGCAGGCCGCGAGCATGGCGGCCGTTCTCCTCGGAGCGGGCAGGAAAGGGCAAAGATACGCCCTGCCGCATTCGCGCGTGATGATTCATCAACCGCTCGGCGGAGCTCGCGGTCAAGCGACGGACATCGAGATCCAAGCGCGCGAGATCCGTCATTGGAAGGACGTCATCACGCAGATCCTCGTGGACCACACCGGGAAGGCGCGAGACGTCGTGACGAAGGATATCGACAGGGACTTCTACATGGGTCCGGGCCAGGCGAAAGAGTACGGGCTCGTGGACGAGATCTTCGAGAATAAGAAGAAGAAGGACTAAGGTACTCGCACACCGAGGACCCCGCGTTTCTCACCTCCAAGTCAATCGTCCCGCCCGGAATTGAACCGCGAACGAATCCTCCCCGCGTCGAGCCGGCCGTCGGGAAAGTGGAGGGTCGCCTAGACGAGGCGCGGGTCCGCGCTGCAGGAAGTGCGCGAAGGCCCCGTCGGTCGCTTGCTAGCCGCGGGCGGGCGACCTAGACTTGCTCAAGAATCGTCGGCTTTTCGTTATATTTGCTGGTCGAGGACAGGCTCTCGAGCGTAGGTCTAATAGATGGTTGAACGGCGGCGTGACGAGTCCAACGGCAATCTGTGCTGCTCTTTCTGCGGGAAGTCGCAGAAGGAAGTAAAGAAGCTCATCGCGGGACCCACGGTCTACATCTGCGACGAGTGTATTGCCCTCTGCAACGACATCATCGCCGAAGAGGTCGAGAAGGACGAGCCCCACGGCGGCTCGGAGCCGATTCCGAAGCCAGAGGAAATCAAGGGGATCCTCGACGAATACGTGGTTGGGCAAGAGCGGGCGAAGAAGATTCTCGCGGTCGCCGTCTACAATCACTATAAGCGCATAGACTCTCGCGTCGCGGCGGAGGACGTGGAGCTCTCGAAGAGCAACATCCTTCTGCTCGGTCCGACGGGCAGTGGGAAGACGCTTCTGGCGCAGACTCTCGCGCGAATCTTGAAGGTCCCGTTCGCCATTGCGGATGCGACGACGCTCACGGAGGCTGGCTACGTCGGCGAAGACGTCGAAAATATCATCGTTCAGCTGCTACAGAACGCCGATCACGATGTGGAGCGGGCACAGCGGGGCATCGTCTACATCGACGAGATCGACAAGATCAGCCGGAAGAGCGACAACCCGTCCATCACGCGCGACGTCTCGGGCGAAGGCGTGCAGCAGGCGCTCCTCAAGATCATCGAGGGGACGATCGCGAACGTGCCTCCGAAGGGCGGGAGAAAGCACCCTCAACAGGATTTCCTGCAGGTCGACACGACCAACATTCTCTTTATTTGCGGCGGTGCGTTCGTCGGGTTGGATGAAATCGTCGCTCGTCGGCTCGGACAGTCTCGCCTGGGCTTTGGCGCTGATATCAAGAGCAAGGACGAGCTGCGCCTCGGTGAATTGCTCGAAGCGGTGCAGCCCGAAGATTTACTGAAGTTCGGATTGATTCCGGAGTTCATAGGGCGCTTGCCGGTGCTCGCAACACTTCACGAGCTCACGGAAGAGGCGCTGATCGACATTCTCACGAAGCCGAGGAATAGCCTCGTGAAGCAGTTCCAGAAGCTCTTCGAGATGGACGGCGTGAAATGCAAGTTCACCAAGGGGGCGCTACAGGCCGTCGCGCGCAAGGCGCTCGAGCGAGAGAGCGGCGCGCGCGGGCTCCGTGCCGTCCTCGAGGAAGCAATGCTCGACATCATGTACGAGGTCCCATCGAAGGCGAATATCAAGGAAATCGTCGTGAACGAGGAGGTCGTCGTCAAGGGCGACCTCCCGTTGATCGTCTACGAAAAAGAAGCCGAGGTCAGCTGACCACTATGTTCTTCAAGAACGAAAACGAAAAGCCGGCAACGCCGGGCCCGCGCCGGACCCTGCCGGCGCTGCCGTTGCGGGATATCGTGGTCTTCCCGCACATGGTGTCGCAGCTCTTCGTCGGCCGCGAGAAGAGCATTGCCGCTCTCGACGAGGCGATGGCGCGCGACAAGGAGATTTTCCTCGCTGCCCAGAAGAACGCGAAGACCAACGACCCGACTCCGGAGGACATCTATACGTTCGGGACGATCGGCGCGATCGTCCAGCTTCTACGATTGGCGGACGGGACCGTCAAAGTCCTAGTGGAGGGCCGGCATCGTGCGCGCGTGCGAAAGTTCACCGACAGCCGGGAGTTTTTCGTCGTCGAAGCCGAGGTCGTCAAGGACGACGTCGCGGACGACGTCGAAGTCGAGGCTCTGATAAGGAGCGTACAGAGCACGTTCGAGGTGTACGTAAAGCTGAACAAGAAGGTTCAGCCCGAAGTCCTCATGAGCGTCCAAAGCATCGATGACGCTTCGAAGCTGAGCGACACGATCGCGGCGAACCTGCCGACGATCAAGCTCGCGGATCGACAGGCGTTACTCGAGATGAGCGACGCAAAGAAACGACTCGAACGCCTGTACGAGCTGATGCAGGCAGAAATCGAGATTCTTCAGGTAGAAAAGAAGATCCGCTCCCGCGTCAAGAAGCAGATGGAGAAGACGCAGAAGGAGTACTACCTGAACGAGCAGATGCAGGCGATCCAGAAGGAGCTGGGTGGCGGCGAACGCGATGAGTTCAAGAACGAACTCTCCGAGATCGAAGAGAAGCTCAAAGCAAAACATCTCAGTGAGGAAGCTCGCGGAAAGGTGGAGAAAGAGCTGAAAAAGCTCAAGATGATGCATCCTACGTCGGCCGAAGCGACGGTGGTCCGCAACTATATCGACTGGGTGCTAGCGCTTCCCTGGTTCGACAAGACGGACGAACGGTACGATATAGCGGAAGCCGAGAAGATCCTCGACGAGGATCACTACGGGTTGAAAAAGTGCAAGGAGCGCATCGTCGAGTATCTCGCCGTGCAGGCGCTCACCAAGAAGCTGAAGGGCCCGATCTTATGTTTCGTAGGTCCGCCGGGCGTCGGCAAGACGAGCCTCGCGAAGAGCATTGCCCGCGCAACGGGACGCAAGTTTGTCCGCGTGTCGCTCGGTGGCGTTCGCGATGAAGCAGAGATTCGCGGACATCGGCGAACGTACATCGGCGCACTTCCGGGTAAGATCATCCAGAATCTGAAGAAGGTCGGCTCGAATAACCCGCTCTTCTTGCTCGATGAAATCGACAAGATGAGTACGGATTTCAGAGGGGACCCAGCTGCGGCACTCCTCGAAGTGCTGGACCCCGAGCAGAACCACAACTTCAACGATCACTATCTCGATCTCGACTACGACCTGTCGGACGTGATGTTCATCACGACCGCGAATACGCTCGGCGGAATCCCTCTGCCGTTGCAGGACCGCATGGAGATCATCCAGCTCAGCGGATATACGGAGTTCGAGAAGCTCAACATCGCCCTCAAGTATCTCGTGCCGCGCCAGAAGCAGGAATGCGGCCTAGAGGAAGTGGATTTCACGATGGGCGAGAACGCCCTTCGCACCGTGATCCATCACTACACGAAGGAATCCGGGGTTCGGTCGCTCGAAAGGGAAATTGCGAGCGTGTGCCGGAAGGTCGCCCTCAAGGTCGTGAAGGAGGGGAAGGAACAGCGCATCGAGGTCAAGGCGAAGGATGTCCCGACATACCTTGGTGTGCCGAAGCATCGTCTTGGAAAAACGGAAGAGCACGACGAAATCGGTCTCGTCCATGGACTAAGCGTCTCGGATTACGGTGGCGACATCCTCGACTGTGAGGTGACGGTCGTTCCCGGAAAAGGAAAACTCGTCATCACGGGGCTTCTGGAGAAGGGGATGGAGGAGAGCGGACAGGCCGCGACGAGTTACATTCGCTCTCGAGCGGGAGCGCTTCGGCTCGAATCTGATTTTTATCAGAAGAACGACGTCCACGTTCACTTTCCCGACTTTGTACGCAAAGACGGCCCCAGTGCTGGTGTGACCATGGCCACGGCGATTGCCAGCGCGCTCACCCGCGTTCCTGTCCGTCATGATCTGGCAATGACGGGCGAGATCACGCTTCGCGGCCGTGTCATGCCCATCGGTGGGTTGAAAGAGAAGCTGCTAGCCGCGCATCGAGGAGGCATCCGGACCGTTATCGTGCCCAAGGAGAACAGGAAGGATTTGCGTGAGATACCTCGCCGAGTCCTCCGAGCCCTCCGTGTCGTGCTCGTGGAGCACATGGACGACGTGCTCCGCGAAGCGTTGGTCCTGGAGAAGCCGGAAGATTACTTCGGGACCCGCCGCCTCGAACTCGAATATCGCGGGGGCGAACTATGGCAGGGCGACCGCGCGAGGGTACCCGGAGACGTTGGCCCGGGGTTACCAGCGGGGACCCCGGCACATCAACCGGGCGCATGAGGGCCCATCCATCCTCACGGGCGGGGATTGATTCAATCAAGCGCCTCTCGGCGTGCCCGGAGGAGCGCTGTGCTGGCGGGGGTCTCTCGGAAGCGCGGGTGATGCGGAGCGGACCTTCAGCACGAGCTGCCATTCGACCATTTCGTCGCATCCGAGGCAGCGAGGCAATGTTTGTCCCGTGAGCATCGTCATCGCGGTGCGGCAAGGGCAGGTCGATTGGTAAATACCGTGATCAGTGGCCGCCCTGCCGGTTCTAGTGATGGTTGCTTCCCCCATGACGGGACGGAGGCTAGCAGGGGCCTACTTCGCACCGAGTAACAAACTCGCAGCAAGCACGTGAAAAGTGGCGACGCCAATGGCGACGCCAATGCTTTTCCGGCCGCCCCGGACTTAAGATGGGCTTTCGTCCCGCCCAAATGCGATGCGGACGAAAATTGCTCGCGGAAGATCTTGATCGCCCCAGACCCCATCGTACAGTCGGTAACTGATCGGGCGGGTAGCTCAGTGGTAGAGCGCTGGCCTTACAAGCCGGATGTCGCAGGTTCGAAACCTGTCCCGCCCACCAGAGGAAACGCCTCAGTTGGTGGAAAGGCAATAGGCGGCGCTCACGGTCGCGGCAGCGCACTGGCCGTCGATGCAATAGAGCGACGCGCACTCGTTTGCAGCGCCGCAGCCGGCGAGGTCCGCTTTGCGCGGTGTGCAAGTCCCGAGAACGATCCCTGGCGATTGTGTTGCGCCGTTGCAGTAGAGCCCCGGGTCGGAGGGGCCCGTCGGATCCACGCAGTTCACGTCGGTGAAGCACGGGCCCCCGCTGGTACTGCGCGCGGCGCACGTCCAGGGGTTCGTGACGGAACTCGGCGGTAAACAGGCGTAACCCGCGGGATTCGTGCACGACGCCAGAGCCGCCGCGCCGTTGCGCGTGTAGGTGTCCGTATTGATATTGAACGCCGGCGTGCAGCTTGCGCCGGGAGCCAAGGTGCCCGCAGTGATCCCTCGGAGACCGGTTGGCAATGCGGCCCACGCGGCGATCGTCGTATCGCAGGCGAGCGCATGCTGTTCGAAGTATGCGAACGTCGCCTCCGCGTTTGCCGGGTCATAGCCCGAGATCGGGTTCTCGGTGACGCTGTCGAGGTAAAGCTTGTTCGCGCACGCGTCGAGCTGGTTCGCTTTACATTGTCCAAAAGTCTCGGTGGGTGAGGGGCAGCACTTCTGCTCACTCGCGCACTGAATCGTTGCGATGCGATCGCAAACAGATCCAGGTTGAACCAGGTTGTTCGAGCCAGCGTCCGTGTTGTGGTCGAGGCTCGGGTCGCCGCCGTTGCCCGTTGTGTCACCGCCAGTCCCGACGCCCCCTGCACCCAGATCACCCCCGGTCCCCGTACCCCCGGTCCCGATGAAACCGCCGGTTTCGACGCCGCCGCCGGTTGCGTTCGCGCCGCCGGCCTCGCCGGCGCCTCCCGCACCGCCGTTGTCCGTGCCACCCCCGCTTTCCTGGCCACCGCTCGAGGCTTGTCCGCCCGCTCCGTCACTGGCCGAAACCGTCTTTGGGCTGCAGGCGTTCGCCATCGCCAGCACGCCAATGAGCCCACCCGCGGCCAAGGACGATCTCTTCATGGGATTCGCAACTTACCTAGTGGCGCGTAGTCATCCGGGATGCACTCGAGGGCTCAATTCGCGAGGCAGAAGGCAGTCTGTTGGTTCAAGTCGGCGCAAGTCCCACCTTTGCAAAGAAATGTCGCACACTCGTTGCCGAGCGTGCAGGACTGTCCGACGGCCTTCCGGGGCGTGCAGGCCGAATTGGTGAGCAGGAAGGTCGCTGGGGGGTTGGGGTTGACGCAATACAACCCGTCCACGCAGTTGTTGTCCGTGAAGCATGTGCCGCCGGCGGCCGCGCGTGGCTTGCACGCCCAGTTGATCGGAAGCACGTCGGGAACGCACGCGAGCGTTGCTTCGGTACAAGACGCGAGTCGGGTTGCGTCGTCCCCCGCGTCGTTCAGTTCGTCTATGCTGGCAGGGCCGCACTTCGAACTGGTGGTTCCCGGCGCCAAAGCGCGGAGCCCGGCTATCGACGCGCCCCATGCGGTGACGGAGGTGTCACAGGCAGCGGCTTTCTGTTCGAATGTGTCGAAGATCGCCTGCGCTCCCGCGGAGCTGTAGCCGGATATCGTGGTCAGAGACGTTATTTCGTCCAGGTAGTCGCTGACGCAGCCCTGCTTCATGGCAGCCTTGCACGTATCGAAGTCGCGCCCTGGATTGTTGCAGCACGTCTGCTCCGCGGCGCACTGTATTGCCGCGACGCGATCGCAAACGTCGCCAGGCGGGGGCGAGTTCCGGGCCGGGTTCGTGCCACCATCGAACACGATTGGCGCACCGCCGCCGCCGCCGTTCCCGGGGTTGCTGCCTCCGCCGGTTCCGGTGTTGCCGGTGTTGCCGGTGCCTCCGTTCTCGGCCAGGGCGCCTCCGGCGCCAGTTCCCCCGTTCGGTTCGCTCCCGGCCTGCCCCGTCGTCCCCCCGACTGCTTGCGCGCCGCCGTTGCCCGTCGGTGCGTTGGCAGCACCGGGGCCACAACCAGCTACTAGAAAGACCAGCCCGAACCCTGCGCTCAGTCTAAGGCTTGGAAGGATCATGCGTTCGCGAGTGTATCAGTAATGGCGTTCCAGCACGAACCATCCGAAGGCGCGGAGCATCGTCTTCGCGAGTGTGTCTTCGATGAGCGGCTCCAGGCGACGCCATCCGGCCTCGACCATGTCGCGCGCTTCCGTCGCACACGCCTCGACGGCGCCGCATTCCTCGAGCATGTCGATGACCCGGCGAACTTCTGCAGGATCCGTCGTTTTCGCGGCGAGAATTTCCCGCAATGTCCGCCGTTCCTCGAGGCCCAGACGTGACAGCGCCTTCGCCACTGGAAGTGTAATCTTCCCGTGAGAGACGTCCTCGCCCCGGCTCTTTAGATCGCCCTTGAAGCCTCGAAGGTTGAGCACGTCGTCCACGATCTGGAAGGCGAGACCCACTGCCTCGAAGAAGCCGCCCAAGGCCTCGACTTGTTGGTCGGTGCCGCCGCCGGCAATTGCGCCGATGCGGGCGAGGCACGCCGCCGGTGCCGCGGTCTTCAGACGATGCACCGTGAGCACCCGTCGCTCCAGGTCGAGCGCGTCTCCGGATTCCACGATCGTCGGCAAAATGTCTTCGAAGCCGTCCAGATCGATGGCTTGCCCGGCGTGACCCGTGCGGAGCGCCTCGAAATAGAGTTCGTACGTGCGCACGCGATCCCGGTCCGAGAGGCTCGCGGTGTTGATGAGGTGGATGCCGAGGAAGTACGCGGCGGTGCCGGAGTTGATCGCTTGGGGTTCTCCGTAGATCGTGTGCGCGGTCGGCCCGCCACGACGCACGACGGACTTGTCTTGCACGTCGTCCACGATGAGCGAGCCGACGTGCATCATTTCCGGCAGCGCGAGCCATCGCACAAATCGACGTGAATCCCCTCCGACGATGTCGCAACACGTGAGGGCGGCGTAGGACCGCCAGCCTTTGCCGCCTCGATCGGTGATCTCGCGGATGGGCCTTATCAGCGTGCGACCGAGCTGCTTGAGGTCCATCCCGTCCATGTAGTGGTCGCGGGTCGGTGTCCCGATGAGGTCGCGCGCTTGCTGATACGTCGGTTCGAGCGGAATGACCTCGCGGATGGATTTACGCACCACGCGGCCAACAGCCTGGAAGTAGCTGTCGAGATCGTCGAAGTGCGTGAAGCCGCTGCGCTCCACGAACCCGGTGCCCTGGACGTCCTTGCCCTGCAGGCGACCCTCCACCTGTACGCGGCCCTCCCAGAAGGACGACTTGGACACGAGCGTGATGAACTCTTGATCCTCGAGCGTCGCTCTCACGTCGAGCTCGATGCCCGCCTGCGGGATCTCGCAGCGCCAGCGTACCGGGTAATCGAAGAACGTCTGGGTGCTCTGCCAGTGTTCGAGCGGTTCGAAGCTCAAGTCATGGTGCAGACTTCGGTTGCCCTGGGGATCGATCACGACAGCCCACGCGCCCGCTGACTCGTTCGTCTTCACTTTCACGAGCGGATAAACGGTGACGTCAGTGCCGTCGTCGAGTTGCGCGGAGAGCCAGTTCCAGCCGATCGCGTCGTTCTCCTTCTTCGCGCGACGTGCCTCCTGCCGTTCGGCGAGGGCCAGCAGGTCCGTCGTCGTTTCGAGCACGTCATCCTCGTCGGAGTCCATCGCTCCGTCGGGCTTGTAGCCGAACTCGTGATCGTACCAACCTTGCCCCTGCGCGACGTTCAGCTTGGTCCCGCCGCTCGTGAGGGAGCCCGATACGCGACAGCGTGGGATGAAATAGTAAAACATTCGCTCGCTGTCGGAGCCGCGGACGACGCCGTCATCGCCGTGGCGCACGGGGCGCTTCTGCGGCTCGAACACCAGATCGCACCCTACGTTCGAGTCGGCGTCGATGAGATGTAGGCGATACGAACCGTCGTCCTGCTTCCTGAACGTAGCGCCGCCATAGTCGAGGTCGAGACGACGCTCGCCGACGAAGACGCGGCCCTTGATGAGTTTGTCCGGGCTGGGTACGTTGCCTCGGGCGAGCGTCTCGGCGAGGGCACGATTCAGTCGCGGATCTTCGAGCCGAAGCCGCGCCGAAGTCGCTTCAAGCCCTCCTCGGGCGCGCTTGGATCGACGCCCGAGACGTGGACGTACTTCTTTCGTTCGACGTCGAGGATGGCCCACGTGACCGAGTGCGCGTAGTCGAACGCGCCGGTGTCGTTGTTACGTCGCTTGGCTTGCCGGAAGAACGCGGCGAAGAGTGAGAGGTGGCGCCCCTCGGTCGTCACCACGTGGGTGTTCATGTACCACCACTCGAGCGTCGACGACGCGTGCGGCAGATCGTGAACGGCCAGATCGATCACGCCGGGGCCGGGCCAATCCACCGGATTCGTTCCCTCGACTTCAGTTGCGCGCCCGCGGCTGTGTCTGCCGCTGCGAGGCTCGCCGCCTTTTGTTTCCGTTGCAGTCTGCGGAGTGGTTCTCACGTCGTCAGTTACGGCAGAAACGAGGGCTATTGGTCGTATCGTCATGGGCCGCGCCTCCAGCCGGAGGCATCTCCGTTACAAGGTTCGTGCCGTGTCGCGGTGCCATTTGCGGGACTCGAGCACGGCACGAAGATACACCACCGAGCCAGCGGAACCACGATCTGAGCCAATTTTATCGCGCATTCGAGGACTCGCCGCGGTAGGTCGAAATTTCCGAGATCACTGTCGCGTTATCTGGGCGCGAGTGTACCGGCGTTGCACAATGAAACGGCCAGAGGTGCGCAATGTTCGTTCAAGTGAACCGAGCCTCGCAGTTTTTCGATTTTAATCGCAAAAGTCAGGGCATGTCGGTGAAATGGGCCATTATGGAGAGTCGTCACACATTGGAATACTCATGAGTCGAACCAGCGCGAGGTTCTTGCTGTCATTGCTCTTCTGTCTGCTGCTCGTATCAGTCTCGCGAGCCGACGACGGTCTCACGGCGGATCAGATCGCGGCGCACATCGTTCAGGGGAACGGCTTCACATGGGAGGGCGCGGAGACGCGCCTCCGAATGACGCTCATCGATCGGAATGGTGGGACGAGCGAGCGCAGCATGACCGTGCTCGGTCGTCGAAAGGACGGGTTGCTGGAGAGCAAGGTTCGGTTCACGGCGCCTTCCGACGTTGCGGGGACGACGTTTCTGACTCTCGAAAAAGCCGGCGGCGGCAGCGAGCAGTATGTCTATTTGCCCGGGTTGCATCGCACGCGCCGCATAGTCGGGCGAGAGCGGGAAGGAAGCTTCATGGGCAGCGATTTCACCTACGGAGATCTCGAGCGAAAGTCCGACAAGGGAGGGAAGCACGTCCGGCTGCCGGACGAGATGATCGGCAGCGATGCGACCTACGTCCTCGAAACGACGCCTGGGTCCGTCGAGCTCACGGGCTATTCGAAGGTACGAACCTGGATCCGGAAGAAGGACTTCGTTCCGATCCGGACGCGGTTCTTCGACACATCAGGTAAGCCGTCGAAGACGCTCTACGTCAAGCGGATCCGGGATTTCGAAGGCAAGCCGACGATCGTCGAGGCACGTATGCAGAGCGAGAGTGGTCACGCGACGGAGCTCGTGGTGGATTCGCTCGAACGAAAAGACGATCTACCCGATTCGGACTTCTCGCCTACCGGTCTCGACCGCTGAGATCAAGTCCGCGGGGCAATCTTGGCGAGGGTGCGAAGTACGGCGGCCATCGGCTTCGAACCGAGGCGGAGAAAGAGTTCGATGAGACGCGACAGATCCTCGACGAACTTCGTGAAGCGATCGGCCCGGGCGCAAATCTCCGCCGCAGCCGCGGTTTGAGCCTTTACGGCCTCTAGCGTCGCCCGCGTGCGGCGCATCGCTTGCAGAACCGGCACGAACTCTCTGTGATGACGCTCCGCTACGATTCTCAAAAACCAGACCCAGGGGTCGTGGTTGGTGAGATATCGTCGGCCCTCGGCACTCTCCTGGGACTCGACGACGCCCCAATCGACGAGCTCGTCCACGTGCCGGCACGCGTCGGCGACGGGGATTCCGAGCCTCTCCGCTACGCGAGATTCGTCGAGGGGCTCGAGAGCGATGTATATGAGAGCATGCGCGCGCCCGAGGTCTCTGGCCATCCCGAATGCTTGCGCGAGCCCTCCCCAGTTCTCCACGAAGGCATGCTCGCCCGCGGTTACCGGGTCGGCGCTCTGCGTCTCATCGACGTTTCGAGCCATGCGCCCTTCTAACATCAAATCGCGGGGCAAGATGCGCGAACGCCGGTGGGCCGTGGCTGTATTCTGGACCCTTTTGCTGTCAGCCCGGGCGGTGTTCGCGGATGACGTCGTGGTCGATCCGGAGCTCCAAGGGGTCAAAGCGAACGAGCCTGCCAAACCTTCGGACGTCGTGGTCACTGATCCCGAACTGGCGGGTTCCACGCCCGCGAAGAAGATCGACACGTCGGTCGCGCCGGCCGCCTCCGACACCATCTGGCGGGCGTCCATACACAGCCGATGGGGGGTCGACACACACGGGTCGATGAGCACGGAGGACATCGTCGAAGGAACGACGGTCGCTTCGCTCGACGCCGTGGAGCGACGGTCGGATGCGCTGATGTTCTCGGTGGGAATGCGCGCGCGTCATTCGTACGCGCATGCGCGCGGAGGCGGGGATCGAAGCGAGCTCGTTTTCGAGCCGACGTCGGCGTTCGTCGATGTGACGCCCGCGGACGGTTACCACTTTCGAGCTGGTTACCAGAACATCGCGATGGGCCGTTTCGACGTGTTCAGCGCTACGAACTTTCTGGCGGTGTACGACCTCGAGAGCGGCCCCGTCACGATGCCGGAGGCATCCATCATTGCGCAGCCGGCGCTCCGATTCGACTTCGATCGCGTGCAGGGGTTTGCGCTGCAGGCGTACTATGTGCCATTTTTTCAGCCGGATCGCGTCGCGCTCTACGGTAGCGACTACGCGTTGCTCTCGCCGTCCGTGTTGAGCTACCTGACGCCGGCGACGTCAGGCGGCGCTGCGCCTCGGTCGTCTTCTGAATTCAATCGATCTCAGATCGCGAACGCGTCCACGGGGGTGCTCTCGGCACTCGGGCCTGCGCCGGATCTATCCCATCCCCAGGGTGCCCTGCGCGCGACACTTCACGGGTCGGCTGGCGAGCTTTCGGGCACCGTCGGGACGGCTCTCGAGAAACTGCCCGCGCTCGGCCCGGATCCGAACACCCTTGTCGACTATGGCCGGTACGAGGTCGCGACCCTCGACGGCGCTATTGGAGTGGGGCCGATTCAGTTCGGTGCGGAGGCGGCGTACATGGCAAACCGCACCCTCGGCGCGATCCGGGTTTCGACCCCGCCCGTGACCAGTCCCGACCAACCCAGGACAGAAGCTGCCAGCGCCAAGACGAACGTCGTCCAGGGCGCTCTCCGCGCCGAACTCGTCGATGCGTCCGGTTGGGCCGCAGAGGTCGAGGGTTTCGTGCTCGAGACTCTCTCCGCGGCGCCGAATCTGCCGCCGACGCTCGGGAGCACGGCGACGCGCTACGAGTGGTTCACGCTTCAAGACGGGCGCTATTGGAGTGGAGTGGCGGGTGGCGTGCATTATGCTCCCGACGGGGCGCGGTTCCGTCTCGAACTCGGTGGCGTGTGGTTCACCGGGCCCACGTACGCGGTGTTGCCGCGCGTGGAATGGGAGGTGGTGCCGACGGTGTTCTTCGAACTCGGGGGGGCGTTCGTCGGTGGACCACGTCCTCAGACGCCGCTCGGTTCGTCCCTCGTTTCGTTGGGCGGACTCTTCACGGACGTCGATCAGGTGTACGCGGGTGTCCGATGGACGCCATGAGTCGCGGTGCTATCGCGCGACCGGTTTGCCGAAGAATTTCGTGAGCAGGCTGCTGGGGCCGTACGCGACACGAACGAAATCCGCCTTGGGTTCCGTGTCGCTTTCGCCGAGATGGGGCGGCACGAACGGCGCATAGCCACTTCCGTGCCACTTTAGCCAAACGTACCTCGGATCCTCGAGCGGGCGATGGAAGCGTGCGAGGATTTCGAGAGGTCGTCCGTCGGACGTGACTTTGGAGATGGTCACACGAAAGTCGTCGAGCTCGATTCGATCTCCGACGGCGAACGGGCGTTTTCGTGTGTTGCGGAAGAGGCGTTCACTCGGGAGTACGAGGTATCCGCCGTCTTGACGGACGCGCAGGGTCGTTTCATCGACGCGAGTGACGTGGACGACGCCCGCGCTCGTGGCCAGCCAATGCTGAGCCCGGGCCAGCGGCGCGCCGAGTGCAGCCCGCGTCACGGGGATATACGCGGCGAAGGGATCCGCAGCGGGGTTCAGGTAGATGACGATGCGGTGCTCGATGTCCGGGGTCGACGGAATGGTCTCGTCGGCGCGGGCGATCGCGGCGCGCACGGCGGCGATTCCCGTCGAGCGAAAGGGCAAGAGGAGTGGCCGGAGCACCAGATGGACGACGACCACCGCGAAGGCCGCGACCGGTGCAACGCGACCGCGCAGACCGTCGAACGACGGCCCATCCACGAACCGTACGAAGAACTGAGCCGTCAGTGCGCTAGCGCCCACGGCGATCCACGGCAGCAGCCGATCTGCGGGGAAGCTGCCGCACGCAGGAAGAGTTCCGAGGGTCGCGCCGAGGAGCCAGAATCGAGCCGTCCGCTCGGTTCGAAAGAGGGGCCAGAACAAGATTCCGACGCCGCCTATCACCGCGACCGCAACCGCGGCGACGATATATTGAAGTCCAGGTAGCAACACGGAGTAAGCGTTCCAGCCTTCGGACCAGGGGCCGCCGAGTTGCGCGAACCAGAGCGCCGCGAAGCGCTCGGGAAGCGCACGAAGGAAGTCGCCCGGGTCCCGCAGAGGATCGAAGTAGAGGCCCGATCCCGCGATGCCGAAGCCAAGTCCCCGATAAGTGGCCCCCCAGATGAGTACGGTGCCGGCAAATGGCCAGAGCCGTGCCAGCCGTCGGGTGAGAGGTCCCTCCTCGAGAAAGACTTCACTTGCGAAGAGGTAGGCCGTGATGGCCAAGGCGCCCTCGCTCGCGAGCAGCGCCGCGGCGAAGGCCAGGGGGGCGAACCACGCCGCGGCGCGGCGTCCCGCACGTCCTTCGCGGTACCAGACCAGCGCCCAGATCGAGAGCCCACAAGCGATGATCTCGTGCCGGTTCGCAATCCACGTCACCGGCGTTCCACGTGCGTCGTCGAGCGCGTAGATGGCGAGCGCGAGCACGGCGAGCCACCCTCGTCCGTGGATCGCCAGGAAGAGGCGGCGGACAGCGAAGAGCGCAACGACCGCCCAGGCCAGCGTGTGAAGGTGCATCCACACGGCGTTTCCTGGCAAAATTAGATGATCGAACCAGTGCGTCGCTGAAGCCAGCGGCCGAAAAAAAACGAAGCGCACGTTCGGGTCGATCCACCAGGGAAGGATGCCCTCGTTGACCAGCACGTGGTTCGTTGCAGGACTCGCGAAACGAAATAAATCGAGCGGCGAGCGGCTCAGACCCGGCAGCGGATTCGAGGAAAGCTCGAGTTCATGAAAGTAATCGTCGGCTCCGAGACCCGAGAAGAGCGATGGTGAGGCCAGCAACGTACCGAGAAAGATGAGCCAGAGGTCCGCCCGAGGGCGGGACAGCACGCGACGGATCGATTCGTACATGCCGGAACATCCGAGTTAGTCTCCATGCCGGCCTTCTCTGTCAATGACGTCGATGCCCAGCGGGGGCTTCATCATGCGACTCCTGAACGACCTTGCTCGCCACCTCGGGGCCCTCGCATCGCGGCTTGGAACGCGCTTCGCTCGGTGCGTCGTGATCGGGGTGGCTACGCTTTTTGCGGCAACGTCCGTGGGTCGCCATCGCGTTCTGGACGACTACGTCCTCGCCCTCATCGCGCGCGGGAAGGGTGCCCCTGTCGGACTCCCGCGCGGCGCGTTCGATCTGTTCACGTTCACGACGGGTGATCCCGCTGGCAATCGTCGGCTCATGGACGTCGGGCTGATGCTGCCGTGGTGGACCGATCCGCACCTCCGGATTTCGTTCTTTCGTCCGCTCACGTCCTTCACGCATTGGCTCGACGAAAGACTCTGGCCCTCGAGCGCGGCGCTGATGCACCTGCATTCGTTGTTCTGGTTCGGCGCCCTGCTCGTGGCAGCCTCTGCAGTGTACGTCCGGCTGGAAGCATCGCCAGCGCTCGCGGGCCTGGCGTTATTCCTTTACGCATTCGATGACACGCACGGCCCGGCCGTGGCATGGCTCGCCAATCGCAACGCCTTGATCGCGGCGACCTTTGCTTGCTGGTGCCTCGTCGCGCACGACCACTGGCGGCGCGGCCGGCGTCCGCTGTGGGCGGGTCCGGCCGTTCTCGCCTTCACGGTTGGACTTCTGGCGGGCGAGCTCGCGATCGGTGCGCTCGCGTATCTCGTCGCGTACGCGGCACTCGTGGATCGCGACCGTCCCATCCGTCGAGCCTTGAGCATCGTGCCGTACCTAGCCACGATCGTGACGTGGCGCATTCTGTGGTCTCGAGGTGGGTTCGGTGCGAGAGGTTCGGGCGCTTACCTCGATCCACTCACCGACCCACTCGGCTTTTTGCTGGTCCTGCCCGGAAAGCTTCTGGTGTTGCTCCAGGGGCAGTTCTCGGGGCCGCCCTCGGACCTCGCGTTTCTGTCGCCGCCCTCGGTCCAGCCAGCTCTGATCGGGCTGAGCGTCGTCACGGCCCTCGTGCTTCTCGTCGTGTTCGTCCCGCTGGTTCGACGCGACGTGACGAGCCGGTTCTGGGCGCTTGGTATGGCGCTCTCATTGGTCCCGCTCGGCGCAACGTTTCCGAGCGATCGTCTGCTCGTGTTCGTTGGACTCGGCGCGATGGCACTTCTGGCTCGGCTCTTCACGGTGTGGATCGCTCGAGCGGGCAGCCGCGGGCGACTCGATTTCGCGACGGTCGTCGTCGCGTTGCTCGCGCTCCGGCACGTCGTCTTGGCGCCGCTTTTGTTGCCCGTGCGGGCCGCGCAGATGGAGCTGTTCGGCGTCGCCCACGATCGCGGTGCGGAGGGGATCCCGTCTGGAGCGTCGATCAGGGAGAAGACCGTGGTCGTCCTCGCCGCCCCGACGCTGCTATTCGCGAACTACATCCAGGCCGAACGCGCGCTCACCGGTGTCCCGCGCCCCGCGCACCTCTACGTACTCGCGAGCGCGAGCTCGCAGATCGACGTGGAGCGGACGGGCCCAGAGACTTTGACGCTCCGTCCCGAGCACGGCTTTCTGTACACGCCGCTCGAGCGGCACTATCGCGGCACGGCGCCGTTTCACGTCGGGGACCGCGTGGCTCTCTCGACGATGAGCGCGACCATCGGCGCTCTCGGCTCGGATCGCCGTCCGAGCGCCGTCGTCTTCTCGTTTCCCGAGCCTGCCGAAACCTATGTCTTCGTGAAGTGGCGGGGCGACCGCTTCGTGCCTTTCGCGTTGCCGCCGGTGGGTGGGCACGCGACGCTGCCCGAGGAGGACTTCGGCAAGATTCTGGTCGAGACTGCCATGGACGCGATTTGAGCCAAGCTTTCCGCGCTCGAGAAAGCTACGATGAGCGCGGAAATGAGCTCGCGGATCTGCGTTGTTTGCCAGGGTGTGACGGACGGCGACAAAGTCGAAGAAACCAACATTCGCTCCAACGTCCGCGCCTTTCGGGATGAGACGTTCGCGTTCTGGCGATGTGCTCACTGCAAAAGCATCCACGCCCGCGACGACGTCGACCTCGCGCACTACTACGCGAAGTATCCGTTTCATGACCTGCCTGCGGACTGGCGGATCAAGACCATGTACGCGGGGCAGCTCGCGCGGCTGGAGCGGGCAGGGGTCACGCGGTCGAGCCGCGTGCTCGATTACGGCTGCGGCGGCGGACAGTTCGTCCGGTTTTTGAAGTCGCGCGGCTTCGACGACGTGCGCGGCTTCGACGAGTACAGCGAGGAATTCGGTGACCGGAGCGTCCTCGACGATCGCTATGACTGCATCGTCTCGCAGGATGTGGTGGAGCACGTGCCGTCCCCCGCGGGCCTGTTCGCGGAATTCGAGCGGCTGACGAAGGTCGGATCGATCATCGCAATGGGGACGCCCAACGCGGCGGCCATCGATCTCGCCCGTCCGGACGCCTTCGTTCACACGATCCATGCGCCGTACCATCGGCACATTCTTTCGAAGACCGCCCTCGTCGCTGCCGGCGAACGGCAGGGTTGGTCGCTCGCGCGATTCTATCCGACGATGTATTCCAACACGCGCGTCCCGTTTCTGAATGAGGCCTTTTACCTCTATTACACGCGCATAGCGGACGGGACGCTCGACGCGCTCATGGAACCGGTACGCGTGGGGGCCCTCTTGCTCCGCGCGCCCCTCACACTTTTCTACGGGCTGTTCGGGTCATTCCTGTCGCGCAATACGGACGTGATGGCCGTGTTCCGTAGAACCTAGGACGACCCAGGATCAGCCGCGATCGTTCCATGCTCGACAAGGTTCGTTCCGCCCTCGAACGCTTCGCTGCATGGAAATATGCGGCCACGGTCGTGGTCGTTTTTGGGGGGGCGCTCGTTGCGCCATCGATCGGCTCTGGCCTCGCCGCGGACGACTGGTTTCACCGGCTGGTGCTCACGGGCTCGAACGCCGTCGGCGGCGTTCATCATCGACCGCTCGATCTCTTCGTATTCTCCGACGGAAATCCGGCGGTCGGGCGAGCGCAGCAGGAGTCGGGGCTCATCGGCTGGTGGGCGGATCCCGGCGCGGCGCTCGCCTATTTTCGCCCACTCTCTGCCGCGACGCACTGGCTGGACTATCGGCTCTGGCCGAACGCCCCGTGGGCGATGCACGTGCACAGCCTGGTCTGGTTCGTGCTCGGCCTCGTCGCCCTGTCGCGCGTTTATCGACGATTCGCGGAACCGGCGTGGGTCGCGATCCTCGCCCTGCTTCTCTACGCTGTCGACGATGCGCATGGCTTCGTCGTTTCGTGGATCGCCAACCGGAATGCGCTCATCACGCTGGCGCTCGGGTTGCCCGTGCTGGTGCTCCACGATCGTGGCCGCCGGCAGGGAGCAGCGTCGTCGCGATGGTTCGCGACGGCGCTCTTTTTCGTCGCTCTGTTCGCGGGCGAGTCTGCGGTCGCGGTCGGCGGGTATCTCGTCGCGTACGCAGCATTCCTGGAACCCGGACCGTGGAAACGTCGCGCGGCGTCTCTCCTGCCTTACATGGTCGCGTTCGTCGTCTGGCGTGTAATATACGCGGGGTTGGGATACGGCACCCATGGGTCCGGGCTTGCCATCGATCCCATACACGAACCTGTCGCGTTCATCCACGCGCTCGCCGTTCGGCTGCCGATACTGCTCGTCGCTCAGTTTGCGCTTCCACCGTCGGATCTCTGGGAAGTCTTCCAGACGATCGCGCCGTGGCTGCCAACTGTCGTCTACGTCGGGGCGCTCGTTCTCTTGGCGAGCATTGCGTGGACACTCGCGCCGCTGATGCGCCGCGAGCCTGCGGTTCGCTTCTGGGCACTCGGGACCTTGCTGGCGGCTCTGCCGGCGTGCTCGCAGGTGCCCTCCGATCGGCTCCTTCTGTACACGGGCGTGGGAGCGCAGGCACTAGTTGCGCGGTTCCTTGCGGCCGTGCTCCGCCGAGAACCGTGGACGAAGTCGAGCACTCTTGCCAGCGTGGGTACGGGCGCTGTCGCTGCCCTGTTCGTGGTCTTGCATCTCGTGATCGCGCCCCTCTGGTTGCCGCTGCGTTCCCGCGGGCCCGCGGATGTGGATTCGATGCTGTCGCTCGCGGACCGAACTTTGCCGCGCGATCCGGCAGTGGCGCGAAAGACCGTCGTCCTGGTGAATCCGCCGGCGGACGCGTTTGCGGGTTACGTCATGATGAAGCGCGCCGCGACCGGTGTCGTGCGTCCGGGTAGGTTGCGCTGGCTTGCGACGGGGGCGAGCGACATGGTCGTCGAGCGGCTTGACACGAGATCGTTGCGCGTCGAGCTGAAGGATGGATTTCTCTCCCTCGCATCGGAAAGGATGCAGCGAAGTTCAGGAAACCCGATGCTCGTCGGTTACACGGTGTCGTTGTCCGGTATGACCGTCCGCGTGACCAAGGTCACCGCGGACCTCAGACCGAAGGAGATCATCGCCACGTTCGATGCGCCCCTCGAAGATCCTGGTCTCGTCTTCTTGAAATGGACGGCGAAGGGCTACGCTCCGTTTGCGATCCCGGCGATTGGCGCCCACGTCGAATTGCCGGCGCTCGATTTCACGACGCTCCGGATGTGACCGCGTCGTGTCACTCGTACAGGACGGCGCTGGTGACGTCGGTGCGCGCGGCCCGGTACGCGGGGATCCCTCCTGCGAGCGCGGACGTTGCGAGGACGAGGCCTGAAATCCGGCCGGCGCTCGCCCAGGGGAAGACGTAATAGAGGTGCCACCCGGTGTCCGAGAGCAGCACGGTCTTCAAGAAAACGAGACATTGCACCACCCCGAGACCCACGCCGGCCACCATTCCGCAAAACCCGAGGAAACCTGCCTCGACCACTATCGACAACGCTACTTGTCGTGACGTGGCCCCGATCGCCCGTAGCATGCCGATCTCCCGCGCCCTGTCGAGGACGGCTGCAATCATCGTGCCCGCGATGCCCATCAGCGCGATGAAGAGCGTCACGATCTCGACGGATCGCGAGTAGGAAAACGTTTCGGTGAGCGAATCGGAAAGGCTACTCTTGATGCTCTCGGTTTTCGTGACGAAGACCGCGTCACCTCCTCCGAGGGTGGCGCGAATTCCGTCGGCGACGGTGTCTACGTTGGCCCCCGGAGCGAGGTAGACGTTCACCGCGTCCACCGCCTGGTCAGCCCAGTATTTCAAAAATTCGCTTCGATCGATGAACGCCGCCCCTCGCTCGGACGTGTAATCCACGATCACGGCGCGAATGTCGAAGGTGACGCGCCCCTGCGGTGTCGCCAGCGACACCGTGTCGCCGGCGTGGAGCCCAAGGCGTCGCGCGGCGCTCTCGCCGAGCAAGAGCCGCGGCGCGGAGCTGAGATCGCCTTTGTGCAATGGGGCGCCATCCACGACGGGCCAGCGCTTACCGCGCAGGCCGGCCTCCCCGATGAACTCGTTGGTATCGGTTGCAACGAGCTTGATCGACTTGCCCATGACATCCTGATCGACGAGCCGGAACCGCTGGACCGCCGCCACGCCAGGTACCCGGGCGATCTCGTCCGGGGCTTCGGGGCTCAGGAGGACGTGACGCCGATCGAGAATGGGTGAACCGGCCGTGACGCTCAGGTCGGAGACGCTCATTTGATCGAACCAGTCGCCGATGGACCGCTCGAACGACGAGATCCAGCCGCCGACCGAGACGCTCATGCTTACCGCGACCATCAGCGCCAGCACGTTCACGGTGCTCCGTCCCAGGGTGCGTTCCACGTAGTCGAGGCCAAGCCTGCCCGGAAGCCCGAGTACGCGCTCGACCGTACCAACGATGGCCCATCTGACGAACACGACGATCGCGGGAGTCGCGAATGCGGCCCCCACGACGGCCGACGTGAGCGCAATGGCCCCACCCATGATGGACGTTCCGAGAACCGGCAACCAGGACCCGGCGAGAAACACGACGCCGACTCCGAGAAGACGCAGGTAAGGTACCTGCGATCGTTCGAATCGAGGACGCGCCGCGCAGCACGATGGCTGGGTCGAGAGAGGCTCCACGACGCGCCGGCCAGATGGCGGCGACGACCGCCGTGCAGAGTCCCGCGACGGCTCCTTTCGCGGCGAGGGCCAGCGTCAGGTGCGGTTCGACGGGCGCAACGGACACGAAGAGACGGTTCAGGGCGTCCAGCATCCGCGCCGTGGAAAAGTGAGCGAGAGTTCGGGCAAGGACGAGCCCCAACCCCACGCCCGGGATCGCCAGCAGGCACGCCTCCAGACAGAACAAGAGTACCGTGCGATTTCGCGTGATCCCGAGTGCGCGGAGGACGCCTATTTCGCGCCGCCGTTGAACGATGGCGATGCCGACGGCGTTGTAAACGAGAAACGCCCCCACGAGCAGCGAGATGTACCCGGACAGCTTCAGTGCCGAGCGAAGGGGCAAGGTGAGTGCGCGAAGGCGCGCCCCGAGCCGGTCCGGCTTCTCGACGGTGAATCCACCGCCGATCTTCTGCTGGATGCGATCCGCGAGTGCCCCGAGATCGGTACCGGGATCGGCCGCGACGTCGATGCGGTCCACGAACGTGCCCCGCGCGAACGACTCCTCCGCGGCGTCTATGAACATGACGGCAACCTGTCCTCCGAACGACGCTGCAGGCCCCGTGTCTTCGAGAACGCCGCGCACGTGAAACTCCTTGGGTCCGTTGGCCGTGAGCAAGCGAAGCCGGCTGCCCTTGGAGAGACCGTGCCGAGAGGCAAACCGCGCCGACACGAGCAACGCGGTCGGATCGTTGACGAAGGCGAGAGGGTCTTCGATCGCTCGGGTGTCGCCCTCCTTGACGTTGAACGGCAAGAAGTGGAGGTCCCCGAGGAAGTCGACCCCGAGAACCAGGAGGGACTCGCCGAAGTCGGGGGCCTGGGTGGTCACCTCGAGGCTGGCGGCCGCGTGGGCGACGCCGGGCACGTCCGCAATCGTGGCGACCAGATCCGCCGGAACCCCGACGCCCGCGCTCTGAACCGTCAGATCGGCGCGACCGGAGACTCGTGCGACGATCTCCGCGAACGCGGCCATCATGCTTTGCGCCGTCGCTTCGGTGGCCACGAACAGGGCGACGCCGAGACCGATACCGATGACGACGAGTACGGAGCGCAGGGGCGCCCGCGTCCAGTGACGAAGGCTGATCTCACGAAGTAGGGCGAACATCGCGGCGGTGGATGAGGGCCGAGAGAACGACGAACGGCGCCACCAGAGCGCCTTCGATCGCGGAGAGACTGGTCTTCAATTCGATGAACGAAAAGCGGGGCAGGGCCGTCGCGCCGGAGAGAGCCAGCGCGGCCAGCACCGGGCCCGCGAAGAACGGCATCGAGACCAGGCCGAGGACCATCGCACGGCCAAGCAGACCGCGCCGCTGGAGCGCCAGGATGCCGAGGACATCGGTCGCGACGTCAGGTGGAATGATGCGACCGCGTGCCACGTCGAGCTTGGCTTGGAGGGCGGCGCCGAGGCAAGTGCCGAACGCGACGCCGAAGGCCGTCGCCAGGACGTCCGGAAAAACGCCGGGCGCCTTCCAGACGGGAAACGCAACGAGCCCGCGCGTGGCGAGCCATCCGAGCCCGCCATTTATCAGGCCGTTGACGACCCCCGAACCGATGGCGCTGTCGACGAAGAGATAACGACGGTGCTCAGGGGACATCGCGGTGCGACCTTCCCGCCGCATCCGAAGTGCGGAACATGTACTGGATATCCGTGTGTCGATCGAAGAAATAGCCGAACAGCGCGAGAAATAGAGTCTGCGGGGTGAACAGCCGCAGCGGCGTACGTATGGGCTCCGTGATGAGATCGAAGCAGTCGTCGTTGCAGCGGACGTAGTGAAGGACGAATCGCGGATTCATCGTGGGCACGAGCGTGTTGTTGAACATCGTCGAATAAAATCGCTCCGTCTTCCACCCGAGCGCTTCCGCGGCGGTCTGGAGCGCGACCGCCGAGAAAATATGGCGGTGATACGGCTGGTGCAGCGTGTGGATGAAGTCGTTCGCGCGGCTGAGATCGATCGCCGCGGCGTCCGGCGTCCCGAGCGATACCAGCCCGCCTGGTTCGACCATTCGATCGAACGTACGGAGCAGCTCCAGAGGCTCCGCGACGTGCTCGATGACATCTTGCGAGATGATGCAGTCGTACCGCTGTTCGAGCACGCTCGGATCCCGGAATGCTGCAGCGTACTCGTCGTAGCCCGTCGCGTTTTCGTACCCCTTCGAGCGGAGATAAAGGACCAGGCTGCCCGAGCCCGAGCCGTAGTCCAGTATGCGGTGTTCCGGCAACAGCCCGGCCTTCTTCAGACGCCGAAGCATGCTGCCGTAGACTACATCGAGCTTCCAATCGAGATTCGCGGCGAAGATCGGATAGCACGCGTAGTAGTGCGGAAGATCGACGTCGTCGGTCGCGTGGATCGAACTGCACGCCGGACAGCGCCAGAGCCCGAACGGCTCTTCACGAAAGCGCCGGACGTTGGAGCACACTTCCGCGCGCTCGCAATCCGACGTCGACGCGACGCGCGCGCCGCAGATGTTGCACACGAACTTCGCGGGGTCCGTCACGAGGACATTGCCTCATCGCGAACGAGGGCTCCGTCGGCCATCGTCAACGTGCGGTCGCCCTTCCTCGCAACGGCGGGATCATGCGTGACGAGAACCACCGTCCGGTGCGCATCGACGGCCCCGCGGAGAAGTTCGAGGATCGACGCGCCGGTCGTCGAGTCCAGGTTTCCGGTGGGCTCGTCCGCCAGGAGCAGCGGAGGATCCATCATGAGTGCACGCGCGATCGCCACGCGCTGCATCTCTCCGCCGGACAGCTCGTCCGGGCGGTGCGTTCCCCGCGCCGTGAGCCCCACGCGCTCCAGCAATTCGCTCGCTCTGGCCCTGGTCGCCGTGCCCGGGCGCCCGGCAAGGCGCGCGGGGAGTGCGATGTTTTCGAGCGCCGTAAGCGTCGGAAGCAAGTTGAAGAACTGAAACACGAACCCGATGCGATCCCGTCGCGTGTACGTGCGCTCGTCATCGGACATCTTGCCGAGGTCGCGCCCCTCGAGCAACACGGCGCCCGAGGTCGGGCGATCGAGCGCGCCCATCAGATTGAGGAGCGTGCTCTTCCCCGAGCCGCTCGCGCCGACGATGGTGACCAGGGTACCCGGCAGGACGTCGACCGAAACGTCGCGGACGGCGGCCACGGCCTTCCCGCCCGAGCCATATGCGCGGGACACGCTCTTCAAGCTGATCATGAGTTTGGGGCGACGTCCGGAACAGGCATGCCGGTGGTGGGCGGGTTCCGCCAAGACTTTCGCATCGGCAGGGCTGGTTGAGGCGAAAAACGTTTCGTAAAAGCGGACGATGGCACGTCGCCTGTCACGCTGCGAGGCCCTTCGTTAGGCGGCGCTTGGCGCGCTTTCCACCGTTCCTCGCCGGTCGCTCGAACACCAGCAGATCGAGCGGCGTAATGGACGCGGGCGGGACACTGCCGCCGCTCGTCCACGACCGGCGTCGCGGCTTTCAGATCACCGTCAGACGTCGGTTGCGTGCAGATCGTCGACGCGGCGAAGCTCGGGGAAGAGCCAGGCCCAGATGGCCACCACGATGCAGGTGCCGATGCCGCCGATCACGACCGACGGTACGGTGCCCCAGAGCGCTGCCGTGACCCCCGACTCGAACTCGCCGAGCTCGTTGGACGCGCCGATGAACACCACGTTGACCGCGCTGACGCGCCCTCGCATCTCCGGAGGCGTCTTGATCTGAACGACCGTGTGCCGCACGACGACACTGACCAGATCCGCGGCCCCGAGAACCACGAGCGCGGCGAGCGACAGCCCGAAGCTCCTCGACACCCCGAACAGGATGGTCGATAGCCCGAACAGGCCCACACACGCGAACAAGATGAGCCCCGCCCGGCGCCGCATCGGACGATAGGCGAGAAACACCGCCGTCAGTGCGGCGCCGACGGCGGGAGCGCTTCGGAGTGCGCCGAGGCCGGAGGGGCCCACGTGCAGGATGTCGCGCGCGTAGACCGGGAGCAGCGCCGTCGCGCCGCCGAGGAGGACGGCGAAGAGATCCAGCGAGATGGAGCCGAGCACGACCTTCTTTCTCCAGACGTACTCCACCCCGGCAAGCACGGAGCGAAGCGTCCGGTCGCTCTTCGCTGCCCGCGCGGGGATGGCGCGGATCGCCCCGTACGCCAGGAACGCGGCGCCGAACAGGAGCGCGGCCGTGGCGTATGCGAGCTTCGCGCCGCCCCAGGCGTAGGTGAGTCCGCCGACGGCCGGGCCCACGATGATCGCGACTTGGAATGCCGAAGAGCCCCAGGCGATGGCGTTGCCCAGGTGCTCGATCGGTACGAGGTCTGGCATCAGCGCTTGCCCCGCCGGCCCGGCGAGGCCACGCGCACACCCGAAGAGAATCAGGACACCGTAGATCGGCTTCACCGCGAGCGGCGCGACGACGAACGCCGCGAGCAGCGCTCCCGCGGTGACGACATAGGCCGCCTGGCACGCGGCAAGAATCACCCGTCGATCGAGTCGATCCGCGAGGTGACCGGCAGGCAACGCGAGCGCGAACGCCGGCACGAACTGCGCGAGCCCCACGTATCCGAGGTCGAGCGGGCGTCGCGTGACGTCGTAGACGTGCCAGCCCACGGCGACCGACAGAATCTGGGTGCCGACGACGCCGGCAAACCGTGCGGCCTGATAAAGTCGGAAATCGCGATAGCGAAGGGCCGCGCTCGGCGATGAACGCGTCACATCTGGGCCGTCCATGAGCGCGCGCTCTACTAACAAAGGGGGGCCTTGCCCCCCGCGGCTTGCTTCGCAACCGCTCCCCCCGCCGCCTTCGGCGTGCTCGCTGCGCTCGTTTCGTAATGGGGGCCTTGCCCCCGCGGCTCGCTTCGCGACCGCTCCCCCGCCGCCTTCGGCGTGCTCGCTGCGCTCGTTTCGTAATGGGGGCCTTGCCCCCGCGGCTCGCTTCGCGACCGCTCCCCCGCCGCCTTCGGCGTGCTCGCTGCGCTCGTTTCGTAATGGGGGCCTTGCCCCCGCGGCTCGCTTCGCGACCGCTCCCCCGCCGCCTTCGGCGTGCTCGCTGCGCTCGTTTCGTAATGGGGGCCTTGCCCCCGCGGCTCGCTTCGCGACCGCTCCCCCGCCGCCTTCGGCGTGCTCGCTGCGCTCGTTTCGTAATGGGGGCCTTGCCCCCGCGGCTCGCTTCGCGACCGCTCCCCCGCCGCCTTCGGCGTGCTCGCTGCGCTCGCGTAGTTCCGCACCTCTTTGATCCCTCGGGGACGACGCTGCTCGTCGATGCGGAACTATTAACACGGGCCGCGTCGGCGCGCGGCCCCCGGTGAACGAGGTTACTTCAGCGGCAGAGCGCGTGCTTCTTCAGGAGTCGGTAGAGATGACCACGCGCGATCCCCGCCTGACGGGCGGCGAGCGTCATGTTCCCCTGGGAGCGTTCGAGCACTTGCCGGAGGTATTCTGCCTCCCATTCGCCGAGGAGCGCGTCCTTTGCTTCCTTGAACGTCTTCCATTCGGCCTTCAGCCGATGCGTGCCGGACCTCGCCGACGGGTTTTCGACGCGGAGGATGTCCAGGCCCAGACAATCAGTGGCCGGATCGACGCACATCGCTCTCTGAATGACGCTGGCAAGCTCGCGCAGATTGCCGGGCCATTCGTACCGCGTGAGAACCTCGAGCGCGTCACCTGCGATCATCGGCGCGGGTCGGCCCTGCGCGCGTGCGAAATCCGCGATGACGTCGCGGACCAGCAGCGCGATGTCATCGGCGCGCTCACGCAGCGGCGGCATCTCGATGCGCGTCGCGAACAGTCGCTCCGACGCTTCCAGCCTCGACGTGCCGGACGCCGTCGTCGGCTGAAGCTCCAGCGATGTGGACGCAATGATGCGGACATCGCCGGATACGCTGCTAGGAAAGGGGGGCCTTGGCCCCCCGCGGCTCGCTTCGCGACCGCTCCCCCCGCCGCCTTCGGCGTGCTCGCTCCGCTCGCGTAGTTCCCCACCGCTTTCATCCCTCGGGGACGACGCGCGCGTCGATGCGGACCTGCTGACGAGCTCGAGGCGCCGCCCGACGATTCTCGACAGCAGGGGCTCGCTCTTCGTGAGCAACTCGCCGATCTCGTCGAGAAAGAGCGTGCCGCCCGTCGCCTGGCGCTTCTTCTCCAGGACCTCGAGCTCGCGCGCCGCCGGCTCTATACTGCCGAGCTCGCACACGACGAACGGGCCACCGGCGCGCGCCGACGCTCGATGGATCGCCGCAGCGAGCTCCGCCTTGCCGGTTCCGGGCTCGCCGGAGATGAGCACCGCCGTATCGAGTTCTGCGGCCTTGTCGCGTTGCGCGCGCAGTTGCTCCGCGCGCCAGCTCGTTCCACGGAAAATGAGGGTGTCGTTGTCGCTGTTTGCTTCCATTGGCCTTCCACGAGAGGGCTCACCAGCGGCGAGCGGGGACGGAGGCGTTCACCGGTGGCCCATGGCCGACTGGCTTCACGCTTCCCGGACGGAGCGAAGTCTACGAAAAGGGAAGTCGAGCTTCAGCGATGATCGTTCGCGAGGGCGATCGGCAATCTCCGCGGAAGCGTGAAGCCTCGGCGCATCCCTATTTAGCGGGTCGCCAGGAACTGTCCAGTCGATGAGAATGCTTTTTCGACCGACGCGAGCCGACGGACCGAACGGAGTCGGGCGTTCGTCACGGTGGCGTCGTGGCCCGACGCATCAATTCGTCGAACACGCGGTCGCGGGCGACGGTACCCGTGTTGACCAGCGCTCGAGCCTCGGCGAGCGAGGCGTCGATGATTTCGGCGAAGGCCTCGGCGGGCTGCGCGCCGACCAGGCGCCGTCCATTGATGAAGAAATGCGGCGTTCCCGCCGCGCCGAACGCTTGCGCGACGCGCATGTCGGCGTCGATCACCGGCGCGTCCAGGTCGCCCGCGATCGCGGTTCGGACAGTCGGCCAATCGAGGTGCAATCCGACCGCGATCCGCTCGAGGTCCGATTCTCCGAGTCTGGGCTCGCTCGCGTAGATCAGGTCGACGGCCCTCCAGAACCCAGCGTCGCCCAGCTTCTTTCGGGCTTCGATCGCGAGAGTGGCGGCCGGGCGCGAGCGATCGTGAAACGGGAGAGGAAGGTGCTTGAACACGACGCGAAGGTCCGCGCCGTACTTCTGCTCCAGCGCCGCGAGCGTCGGCTGGACGCGCTTGCAGAACGGGCACTGGAAGTCCGAAAACTCGATGACGGTCACCAGTGCGTCCCGGGGCCCGAGCACCGGCGAGTCCCCGACGGGCACGTTCCAGACGGTCGTGTCCGGGGCGTCGGCTGCTTCGGGCGCCTGATAGTTCCGTTTCGTTCGCGCCGAGTAAACGTCGGCGGGCTTCATGCCGTTCGCAACCAGGAGCCGGCCTTCCGCAAGCTCGCGCTCGATCGGTCCAGTGAACTCGATGGCAGGCACCGCCCCCGAGATCGGAATGCCGTTGATCAGAAATCCCGGGGTCCCGTCGATGCCCAGACGGTTCGCGAGCGTGACGTCCGCATCCACTCGCGCGACGACTTCCGGCGACTGCGCGCGGGCTTCGAGGGCAGCCGGCGCGACGCCATAGGCCGCCGCGACTCGCTCCAGGTCCTCGGCGTCGAGGTGCGACTGATCGCCGAAGAGAGCGCCGACGAACCCGAAGAACGCAGACGGTCCCGCGAGGTCCATCACCGCTCGAGCGGCTCGCGCCGCGGGCGCCGCGTGAGGATGAAAGGGAAGCGGATCGTGCTTGAAGACGATGCGGAGCTGTTCGGGGCCGTAGTGCGCCTGCAGTGTGGCGAGCGTCGGCTGCACGCGCGCGCAAAAGGGGCACTCGAGATCCGAGAACTCCACGATCGTCACCGGAGCCGTCGCGTCGCCCCACGTCGCATCGTCGGCGAGGATCGGCACGGGCGAATCGGGTGCGCTCGTCGCCGCTCCGACGGGCTGCGGCGCGACGGCGACGGTTGCCGGCGACCGCGCCGGGGCCACCGCTTGCGATGCCGGAGCTCCTGCCGCGCGCGCTCGTGGCGCGACGCATCCCGTCGTCGACCCGCAGAGGATCAGCGCAAGCGTGCCCGAGCGGGACGCGCGGACCCACGCTGCGGGCTCCCTTCGCGGGGAGCCCGACGGCTGGCGCCGGAGCAAGGGGTCCTTCCGTGACCGTCGGAAATCCGATAAGCCCTGGCTGCCGGGCGACTCGCGGGTCGCGGACACGAAGAGAAACACCGTGCGAATACCTTCCTTCCCGGGGGCGCAGCCGGGCAGCCTAGTCGCCTCGTACTTCAATCGGGGGGCAAAGACGCTTGCGCGTCTCTAGCAGATGCCGGCCCTTCTCGGGCCTCACCCGTTGTCGGCTCGACTCGAGTGGGAGTCGCGGTAGCCGGTAATGCGCGCGATGTATCCGCGAATCGCCTCCTGCTGGCTCGCCGGCTGGCTCGTCGCGTGTGGCGGCGGCTCTTCCGCGCCGGACCCGGACGCACCGACGTTCACCAACGTCTGGACGGAAGTGATCCTCGCCAACCACTGCCAGTCGAGTGAATGTCATGGATCCGGGGCAGGGGGCCTCGTCATGACATCCCAGACGACGGCTTATTCGAATCTCGTCGGCATCCAGGCTGCCGGGATGTGCCCGGAGGGTGGCGACGATCTGAGCTGCTCGTGCGGTGCGAGCGGCGAGACCCGCGTAGTCGCGGACCACCCCGAGCAGAGCTTGATCGTGGAAAAAATCAGCGGTGACCCCTCGTGCGGGACGCACATGCCGCCCACGGGCGCGCCGGTGACCGCCGAGCAGATCACGCTCGTCACGAACTGGATCAGCGCCGGCGCAAAAAACGACTGAGCGTCGCGCCGCGACGGTTCGGACGAACGATTGTGCTCGGGGCGGGTTGACTCGCACGCGTTTCGTGTAGACTCGCGCGCCCGTGCAACGCCTTTCGCAAACTGGTCTCCTCACCGCCGCGCTCCTCGTCGGGGCGTGTTCCCGGCAACCTCGCGCTCTCACTGCGTCGTCCGCGGGCGAGACCACGTACGCCCTTGGTTACGTCGATTCACTCGGCGCCACCCGCACCGAAGAGCAGGCTCTCGAGTCCCAGGTGGACACCGGCACGACCGCCCTCCAGACGTATCCCGCCGCGCTCTCCACTCCGAGCTGGCGCGACGTGCTCGTCGTTTACGACGCGGCCGACGCCGCGGGCCGGTCGAGCGACTACGTGGACGAAGTCGAGCGCGACAAGGCCGTTGCTCAGTTCTACGTCGAGGAGAAAGACGAGCTCGATCGCCGCGTGGGCGGCGCGGCGCAATATGCCGCCAAGCAGAAGAAGGACTGCGACGTCGAGCTCAGTGGCCCGATCAGCTACGCGCTCGGCAAGGCGTTCGACGATCGCATCCGGGACCGCGTGCGCAAGCACAGCGACGCGTTCCTCTACATCGCGGACCACGAAGACGCGCTCGGCAAGAAGAACCGCAGCAAGCTGGAGGACCAGGCCGACGCGATCTCGCAGACCAGCTACTCGGTGTACATCGCCGCCCCGGAGCTACACGAGCGCCTCGTCCGTCAAGCGAACGAAGCGTCGGACGTCGACCACACCCTCGCCCTCGTCGCCGATGACGCGCATCGCGTGGGGACGGACGACAAAGAGCCGCAGCCGATCCGCGCCCGCGCTGAGGCACGCGAGCAACAAGCGATTGCTGCGCGCCAGCGTCTCGCAGGCGAGGCCGCCGAGACGAAGAAACTCGCGGACGCCATGGCCGACCGCATCAAGCAGATGCACGACAAGTACGAGGCCGCATACAAGGCCCTGCGCCAGGACGTTCAAGCCCGCGCCAAGTGAGCGGAGCCAGCCCGCGCTGCCCCCCATCGTCCGTCCTCGCTCGCTCGCGCTCGCTGCGGGCGGCCGGTTCCCCGCCAAATCGCGGCGCGCCGCCGCGCCGCTCAGGGGGGAACTCCGATCGGCAGCAAAGCGACGGGCGGATCGGCGTGGAGTGAATCACGGCGTGACTTGAAACGCCGCGCCGCTCAGGGGGAACTCCGATCGGAGACAGAGCGACGGCAAGATCGGCGTGGAGTGAATCACGGCGTGACTTGAAACGCCGCGCCGGAGGCGCCCGTGGAGCCGTTGGGCGCGGGGTTGGTCCCGGGCGCGCCGAGCAGCGAGCCGCCCGGACCCGCGGCGCCGCCCGATCCGAGCGTCGGGGACGGCGGATTCACGGATGTCGGGGCCGTGCCATGGAACACGACGGCATACGACGGACCGCCCGTGCCGCCGGAGCCCGCGCCGGCGTTGCCGCCGTTGCCTCCGCTCCCGCCATTGCCCCCGCGCCCGATCCCCATGCCTGCACTCCCGTCGCCGCCGCCGGCACCCAACTTGCCGTTACCTCCCGCGCCCGCGCGGCCGCCTTTGCCGCCGTCGCCGCCCTTGGCGGTGGTGATGGCGACGTTGTTCAGCGTGAGCCCGCTGTCCCAGACGAGGATGCCGACGGAGGCGCCGCCGCCCTTGCCGGCAGAGCCGAGCGTACCGCCGCAGCCGCCCATGCCGCCCGCGCCGCCGCTGGCGCCGACACAGCCGCTCTGACCGGCGCTCGCGCCGCCCCCGCCGCCACCCTGTCCGGCGTGCCCGCTCGTGCCGGCGTTGCCATCCGCGGGCACGAAGCCACTCGCCGTGAACGTGCCGGCGCTCGCCGCCGCGCCGCCGACAGAGCCGGCCGCGCCGGACGCGCCGTCCGTGCCGGCACCGCCGGGGTCTCCGACGTTCGAGGAGCCTGAGCCGCCATTCACGCTGTCCGGGATCGGTCGTGTCGGTGCTGGGTGAGCCCGAGACTCCGTCGGAGCCACTCGAGTTCCGGTTCGCCGTGCCGCCGTTGCCGCCGAGCGACCCGCACGCACTGTTGGCGCTCCAAGAGCCACCGTTGAGGAACGACGGCGCGTTGGTGCAGTTGGCCGCGGCGCCGCTCTGCGCGCCGGTGACGTCGGCGCCGTCGGCGCCGGCAGTGCCGTCTTGGCCATCGGCGCCCTTGGCGGCGTTGCCGGCGGTGACGACGGAGTCCTGGAGCGTGACGTTGGTGGAGGCATTGATGATCGCGGCGATGCTCGACGCGCCGGCGACCCTGGCGTCATTGACGAGGAAGTCCACGTCCTGGAAGGTGAGGGGTGCGGTCACCTGGTCGAGCGTGAGCGCCGCGCCCGACGCGGGCGCAACCAGGGCGTGGTGCGGGTTCGTCTTCCACGAGCCGTCTCGATCACATTCGAAGCCGCCGAACAGATGGACGCCCGCAGCCGCAACGTCGGTCGCGCCGAGGGTGACGGGGGCCGTGTAGTCTCCACTCGTCGCGCAGACGATGACGCGGGTGAGGCCAATCTGCCGCGCGATGGCAATGCCGGCGTCGATGGTGGGCGCGGGGTTCGCCATGGTGCCCGTGCCGGTGGGTTGCCCGTTCGCAACGAAGACGGCGTAGTCGTCCGAGACGAGACAGGGTTCGACGTCCGGAGTGCTCGTGGGGTCGCACCGGGGGCCCGTGTCCCGACCGGCATCGCTCGCGCCGCCGTTACTGGCGCCCGAACTTCCGCCGTTGCCTGACGCTCCTGCGCCGCCGGCTCCGCTGCTGCCGCCGGTGTCCGCGCCGCTCGCCCCGCTGTTGCCGCCTGTGGCGCCCGTCCCCGAGCCGCCCGCGCCGCCGTTATTGGCCGTGCCGCCGCTGGAACCCGTCCCGGCGTCCTGGCCGCCGGTGGAGGGCATGGCGCCCTCGGCGCAGGTGAGTGTCTCCGAGCAGGTCGAGGAGGTCGCGCCGCAGGCCGATCCGAGGACGCCGGAACCCACCGCAACAAAGGTTAACCAACCAACAATTCTCATGGCTCGAAGCCCCCTGACGCTCGTTGAAGACGAACCCGACTCGCTGTGCAGACGCGGCTCCTATAACCCGGTTCGCGGCGCTGACCAAACCGCGTGACGGACGTGTGGACATGACTCTCGGGCCGAAACTGGCTCTGCCGGCTGTGACGTCGCGCTCGGGTTCTGGTGCTCGGTCCGTCCGTATCGTGTCGATCGCTGGCGAGCGCGGGTTGCGGAAAAAGCGCGCGCTCGCCCCCTTGAGGAGCCAGGGCTTGAAAACGCTAGTACCGATCGGTACCGGAAATGAGATAGGCTCATCTCGCCCAAGCGACCCGCTGGGCGTTGCTCAATTTGGAAGGTGAACGCTTCATGACTTCGGCCAGGTTTCCGGGGAGTGGCCCCGCGCTGTCGGCATGTTTGATGGGCCTTTTGGTGGCCGCTGGGTGCAGCAGTTCAAAGAAGGCCACCAAGATCATCGTCGACTCTGGCCCGGCGGGACCAAGCGCCAACGATGACTGGACGATGTACGGCTATGACGAGGGGTCGACCTATTTCAACAAGGCGGAGACGCTGATCTCCACCACGACTGCCCCGAAGCTGGACAAGGCGTGGGTCTACGATACCGGCGTCGGCGTCACCGCCACTCCGGTGATTTCGGGGGGCCGCGTCTACGTCGACGCCAACGGGGGTGGGGTCATCGCGCTCGATCTCGCGACGGGCACAGAGATATGGAGCACGCAGTCGTTTTATGACGCCTCGAGCCCGGCTCCGAGCGGAAGCTCTTCGCTCGCGCTCGATAATGGCGTGCTGTACCTGCACGACTTGGGGGGCACCGTTCGAGCCCTGGATGCAAGCGACGGTCATCAGCTCTGGGCCTACAAGACCGACACGGATCCGAGCCTCGTCGGTTTCTCGTCGCCCATCGTCACCTCCAAGTACGTCATCATCGGCGGCTCCACGCTCGAGGAACTGGGGACGGGTCCCTACAAGTTTCGCGGCTTCGTGGAGGCGCTCAACAAGGACGGCACGCTCGCCTGGAAGAAGTACACCGTGGACGGCGGGGCCCACGGTGCCACCCTCTGGTCGAGCGTTGCGGTCGATGAGTCGCTCGGCATGGTCATAGCCGGGACCGGGAATAACCATGGCCCGCCCGCGACGGACACGTCCGACGCGTTCCTCGCCATGCCGCTCGACGGCGATCCCGCGGACGGGGGGACGCTTCTGTGGAAGCAGCAGATCTTCGCGGGGGATACGTGGGCGCTCGCGTCGCTCGCCTCTCCAGACGACGACTTCGGGGCAAATCCCGTCATGTTCGACTACGCCTCGGAGGGAGGGATCCGGAAGCTCGTGGCCGGTGGCAACAAGGGAGCCGACTTCTGGGTGCTCGACCGGACGCAGGGCACCGTTATCCAGAAGCGGCACCTCGACGGCACCGGTTCGGCGTCGCAAGGGGGCGTTTTCGTCGCAGTGGCGTGGGACGGCAAGCGTCTTCTCACGGCCTGCAACGGAGCGAGCATCACCGCAGGCGGCGAGAGCCTGACGTCGACGGTCCTCTACGCGCTCGATCCTCTGACGCTCGACATCGTCTGGCAGCGGCAGGTCGTCGGGCCCGTCTACAGCCCGATTTCCGTCGCGAACGGGGTTGGCTTCTTCGGACAGGACACAACGCTGCAGGCGTTCGACACCGCCACGGGCGCGGTGCTCAAGGAGTATCCGACCGACGGGACGATTGCGACGGCGCCGGCCGTTTCAAACGGCTACGTCGTTTTCGGGAGCGGCATGAGCTGGAATAAAGCGACGGCAGGAACCAAGTACTACGCCTTGAAGGTGCCATGAGCCGCTGGCGCGGTTTCGGTTCCCTGCTGGCTGTTCTGGCGACCGTCGGGTGCGGATCGAGCGGCTCGGGGAAGCCAGCCACGCTCGACCCGACCTTCACGAACGTCGTCGCGAACGTCATCACGGTCAAAAATTGCGGTGGGCCGCTGTGTCACACTGCCATCGGGACGATGTCCGCCGGCGGCATGATCCTCGGGACCAAGGCGCAGCTCTATGCGCAGCTGGTGAACGTCCATGCTGACGGCACGCTGTGCGGCACCACCGCGGACGGCGGTCCCACTTCGTACATCCGCGTCGTCCCTGGAAACCCCGACGAGAGTTTGCTGTATCTGAAGCTGAATCAAGAGCCCCCGTGCGGTAACGCGATGCCGGGAAGCGGCACGCCACTGAGCCAGGATCTCATCACGCTCGTGCACGACTGGATCGCCGCGGGTGCTCAGAACGACTGATTGGCGTGCGGGGTTCGCCGCCCTGGCGATCTTCGTCGGCACCGCGGGTTGTCGCGCGCGACCGCCGCCTCTGGATTCGTTCGAGGTGAAGCTCGATGCGACGCCCAAGAAAGGCGCCCCGTCGACGCCGCCGGATCCCGTGCTGCGTCCGTGGCGCGTCTGGATCGTCCAGCAATACCCCCTGCAGAAGAAAACCCCGCACTGGGAGACCTTCGCCGCGCGCGACGGCCGCCTGCTCGACCTCGCCCCGGACGGCAACTGGCGCTGCCTCGTGACCCCCGTGAGGCTCCTGGGAAAAATCAACGACCACCAGCGCGTGGGGACGTGGATCGCGACGCGCGCCGTGCGGTGTTCCTCCGACGGATGGCGCACGAGCGCCGAAGCGCGCGTCCGGGCCGCCTTCGACCCGGACGGCGTGCCCGGTCCTCTGGACCCGAGCGCGCCGCTCTTCCTGAACGACGTCGTGAACGGCGAACCGCGCCTCACCATCGTGGTGCTCGAGGGCGCGAAGCCCGCGCGACAGCCCGAGGACTGAGGTTTGCCTAGAATCCGGAGTTAAGTTTGGCCGGTAAACCTTTGTAATGACGGGGCTAGTGACTGCGAGGCTGTCACTGCTCGAGGCGGGCGAAGAGGGCGTCGAACTGGTCCCGGTTCTCGAGCGCGTAGCGCACGGCCGCGTCGGCAGCTTCGACCCGTAGCTCACCGTCCGCGGACGCTGTTGCGCCGACGGGGAACCGCTCCACCGAGACTGCGTCGTACCCGGTCATGCGGCAAACGAAGATGCCGCCCGTGTCTTCGAGAGCCGGATCTTCCACCACGACGCGGACGATGACCGCACTGCCGTCGATTTCCGGCTCGCCCGCGACGAAAGTAGAGCGCATCGGACGAGCTTAGTCGATCAGCGAAGCCGGGGCGAAGGGCGAAGGCGAAGGGCCACTGTCAATCGGTGACCGGTCGAGCGCGGGTCCGGTTGGCGATGCGGGGGTCGGTTCCGGGCGCGGGAGCGGGTTCGGGGGGGCCTTGCGCTCTGTGCGCCCGAGCTCGTCCAAGCTCGATCCGGCTCTCGTCGAGCCATCCCGAGCTCGTCCAAGCTCGAATCCGGCTCTCGTCGAGCCATCCCGAGCTCAATCGAGCGCTCTGCCACCCAGATGAGCCGTCGCGATGCTCAATCGAGCGTCGCACGACTCGATTCGAGCCGCGCCGAGCTCAATCGAGCGACGCATTACCTCGATTCGAGCAATGCTGAGCTCACCGAAGCACCGTCTCGCCTCGGTTCGAGCCGGCGGGGGCACAGACGAGCTTTTTTTCGCTCGCGACGAGCCGCGCGATGCAGGCGTGAGCCCGTGGACGCGCTCGACGAGCAAACCGAGCACACGCATGCGCTGTCGTGGATGTCCCGCACCCGCGATGCGCTGTCGATGCACGGAACCGCTGAACAAAAACAACTCCTTTCGTGTTGGTATAGATTAGCTGCTGCGATGTCCTTGGAGGGCCTTACCGAACCCGTCGACCCGCTCGTCGCGCGGGCGCGACAGCGCATCGGCAGTGTGCTCAAGGAGAAGTGGCGCCTCGACGTGCTGCTCGGCGTCGGCGGCATGGCGGCCGTCTACGCGGCCACGCACCGCAACGGCAGTCGCGTCGCCATCAAGATCCTCCACCCGGAGCTGAGCGTCAGCGCCGACGTTCGCACGCGCTTCATGCGCGAGGGATATGCCGCCAACGCCGTCGGTCACGACGGAGTCGTGCGCGTCTCCGACGACGACGTTGCAGAGGACGGAGCCGCATTCCTCGTCATGGAGCTCCTCGACGGTGAAACGCTTCAAGGCCGCTCGGAGCGACTCGGCGGGACGCTCTCCGAGGACGAAGTGCTCTCCGTCGCCGACCAGCTCCTCGACGTGCTCGTGGCCGCACATGCGAAGGGTATCGTTCACAGGGATCTCAAGCCCGAGAATATCTTCGTCACCCGCGATGGCCGGGTGAGGGTTCTCGACTTCGGCATCGCGCGCCTCCGGGAGATGTCGGGCGCCAGCCACGCGACACGCACCGGTTACTCGATGGGCACGCCGGCATTCATGGCGCCCGAGCAGGCCCGTGCCTTGTGGGATCAAGTCGACGGACGGTCCGACATCTGGGCGGTGGGTGCCACGATGTTCGCGCTTCTTTCGGGCACGGAGGTTCATTCGGGGCGAACCCCCAACGAGGTTCTCATCGTGGCAGCGACGCAGCCCGCGCCGCCGCTCGCGTCGGTTTTACCGACGGTGAGCCCCGCAGTCGCGCGCGTCGTGGACAAGGCCGTCGCGTTCGAGCGCGAGCATAGGTGGCAAGATGCCGCGACGATGCAAGAAGCCGTGCGGTCCGCGTATCACGATTGGCACGGCACCCCGTTCCCCACGGCTTCGTCGCTCACGGTCCCGCCGACGGTCGTGAATCGGACCTTGGCTTCGGCGGCGGTGAGCGCCGTCTCACCCGGGGCACCGACGACGAACCGCGCGGTTTCGACTTCTCATATCGGTGCGTCGCTCGCGTCTCTTGCTGCGCGCTTCTCACGCCGGAGCCCGATCGCCCTTGGCGTCGGTGGCGCCGTGGTCGTCGCTGCAATCGTTGTTGGCGTGGTTGTCATGTCCAGCGGGAGCAAGGCCCCGGCGTCACCGGCAGCGGGGGCGACCACGATGGCCGCCGCGAGACTCGAGCCATCAGCCCCGAGAGCCGTGTCGAACTCGCAGGCAGCGCCGCCCGCGCCGTCGGTAGCTCCCAAACCGACCGCTGCGCCCGTTCTCGCGGTGACCGACCTGCCGGAGACAGCTCCGGCGGTCACAACCGCGAAGCCGGCACCAAAGCCTCGAGTCCTGGTTCCCGCGCCTGCGACTCCGATGGCGACAACGGCGAAGAAAAAACCCGACTGTAGCCCGCCGTACGTACTCGACCCCGTGACTGGGACGAAAAAATGGAAGCCAGCATGTTTCTAGCAGCGCGAACCCGAACGGCGCTTCTCGCCGCCACTGCGGTGATCGCGGCCAGATCCGCCGTCGCTGCCGAACCGGCACCGACGAAGGCGGAATGCATCGCTGCGAGCGAGTCTGGCCAGGACTTGCGCCACGCGGGGAAGCTCAACGATGCCCGCACGCAGTTCGCGGTCTGTGTGGCAGCGAGTTGCCCGGGACCGATCCGCGATGACTGTGCGCAACGCCTGCACGAGATCGGAAAGGCGATGCCCTCGTTCGTGTTCGACGTGAAGGACGCGGCGGGCAACGACGTGCCCGGTGTAGCGATCACGATGGACGGGGAGTCCGTTGCGGGCGCGGGCAACGCGGCCGGCACCGCGATCGAGGTCGACCCTGGCGAGCACACGTTCACCTTCGAAGCGGCGGGGCTGCCGAAGGTCGAGAAGCGACTCGTCATCGCCGAGGGCGTGAAGCAACGGCGCGAGGTCGTCATCATGGCCCGCGACGAGACGGCGCAGACGGCGAACACGACATCATCGAGAACAGACGAAGCGCCCGAGCCATCGGCTCCCCTGCCGACTCTCGCCTGGGTGGCGTTCGGCGTCGGCGGTGCGGGGTTGCTGCTCGGCATGACTGCCGGTCTCGTCGCGGGAGCGAAGCACTCATCGCTCTCGAACGTCTGCAACGATACCGCCGGCACCTGCCCACCGGCGTACAGCGACGACCTCGACTCCTTCCACACGTGGCGAACGGTTTCGACCGTTGGTTACGTTGTCGGTTTGCTCGGCGTTGCGGGCGGCGCGACGCTCTGGCTGACGGCGCCGAAGGCGTCCAGCACCACGACGGCGCGCGTGTGGGTTGGCCCGGGGTCGGCGGGGATCGCGGGGAGGTTCTGAATGCGGGTGTGGTTGCCCGTCGTACTGACGGTGCCCTTCGCGCTCGCGGGATGCCCGGCGGTGCTCTCTGATTGGAGCATCGCTCCCGATACCGGCGCGTTCGATGCCTCGATTGACGCCACGGGTCCCGCTGCCGGGGGCAGTTCCGGATCCGGCAGCGGAGACAGTGGCGGCTTATCGGGACCGAGTGGGGGCTCATCGTCGAGCAGCGTGGGCGGTGCAATTGGCTCGTTGGGCGGCCTGAACGGATTCGGGTGGCGGGCTCCACTTGTCGTCGGGGGCTCGGCAAGCGCTGGTGGCACGGCAACTGTCGACATGGACGGAGGCGAGGTCGTTTGTGGCGCCTCGCGGTGTCCCTCGTGCCTTGGAACAGCTTGCTGCACGACAGCCGGTTCGTGCGGCTGCCAGGCGTTCTTCATAGAGCCGTGCTCCTGAACCCGTCGATCCCGGCACGAACGGCTTTGAGACGAAACAACGTTATTGGAACTGACGAGCGACGACGATGAGCTACGCGGACTTGAAAACAGAAAGGGACGCCCGCGATTGCTCGCGCAGCTCGCGTCGATCGAATCCGAAGCACAAGCACGCAAGGGCGATGAAAGCGGCTTCTCCGACGGCGTCCAGCACCATGACGGCGCGGCTTGGCCCCGCGTTCGCGGGGATCGCGGGAAGGTTCTGAATGCGCACGTGGCTGCCCGTCGTGCTCACGGTGTCCTTCGCGCTCACGGGGTGCCCGGCGCTGCTCAGCGATTGGAAGATCAGCGGCAGCGGCGCAGGCGATGCCTCGGTTGACGCCAGCACGGGCGGGGTGTCGGAGGGCTCGATCGGAAGTGGCGGAGCGAGTGGGAGCGGCGGAGCCTCGAGTACGGGCGGCGCGGTCGGGACGGGCGGCGGGAATACCGGCGACAGCGGCGGCGCGTCCACGTGTTCCGACGACAAGACGACCACGGGCTGTCCGGCATGCGGCCTGGCGACGAGCGCGTGTTGCAAAGCAGCGGGCGCGTGCGGGTGTGCGTCTGCGGGTGCCCCGTGCTTTTAGCAACCGGCCACGCAAATAGACGCCGGGCCCTAAATGTGGAGGGCTATTGAATGCGCGCGTGGCTACCAATCGTTTTCATTCTGTCGGCTGCGCTCACGGGGTGCCCGGCGCTGCTCAGCGATTGGAAGATCAGCGGTGGCGGTGCGGGCGATGCCGGTCGTGAGGCTGCCGGGGGCGGCTCGGGCGACGGTGGCAGCGGCGGCTCGACCAGCTCCGGTCCTTGCGCCGACGGCAAGACGACGACGGATTGCACGAACCAGTGCAGTATCGCAGGACCGATCCAGTGCTGCTCTGGCGTCGGCAAGTGCGGCTGCACCTGGGCGCCGGGCGCGTTCTGCAGCGGCACAACGGCGAGCGGTGGAACCGACGGCGGTGCGGCACCTCCGAGCTGCCAGGGCCTCCCTGCCACGTGCGGCCCCGCCGGGAACGAGTCGTGCTGCACGAGCCCGCTGGTGACGGGCGGAACATTCTACCGGAGCTACGACGGCGTCACGTCGGGCTACACGAGCCAGGCGTACCCCGCGACGGTGAGCGACTTCCGGCTCGACAAGTACGAGATCACGGTCGGCAGATTCCGGAAGTTCGTCGCGGCGTACTCTCAGAACATGATCCCGGCCGGCGCGGGCAAGAACCCGAACAACCCGAGCGACCCGGGGTGGGACACGACGTGGACCGCGAGCTTGCCCGCGGACGCGACGGCGCTGTCGACCGCGGTGCAGTGCAGCTCGACGTATCAGACATGGACAGGAGGGAACGACAACCAGCCGATGAACTGCATCGACTGGTACCAAGCGTTTGCGTTCTGCATCTGGGACGGCGGGCGATTGCCGACCGAGGCGGAGTGGAACTACGCGGCGGCGGGAGGCAGCGAGCAGCGCGTATACCCGTGGGGTTCGACCGCTCCGGGGGCGACCGCGAACTTCGCCGTGTTTGACTGCGACTACAACGGAATCAGCACAGGGACGCGCTGCACGGGAGTGTCGAACATCGCTCCCGTGGGCTCCGCGAGTGCGGGCAATGGGAAGTACGGCCAGGCGGACCTTGCCGGGAACGTCTGGGAGTGGACGCGGGACGCCTACGCCCCGTACTCTCCTTCATGCGCAAACTGTGCTGACACCACAGAGCCCGGAGTCCCGGTCCTCCGCGGCGGGGCCTTCATGGACCCAGGGAATTACCTGCTTTCGTCGTACCGCTATTACGTCCTCGCGTCGGACATGGCCCACTACTTGTACGGTGCCCGGTGCGCCAGGAGCGCGCCGTGAACGTTGCGCTCACTCTATCGCGGCCCCGGCCTCCGAGGTTTCCGTTGACCATGGCGCTCGGCGGGCGTGTACTTCCGGATCAACGCAGGGGTTTTCCGTGCAGATGATTGTCCGGCGCATCGTCGTGCCAGGGGTTCTCCTGGCCGCTCTCTCGTTCACCGGCAACGTTGCCGCCCAGGCCGCAACGAGCAGCGCGGAGGCCGAGGCCCTCTTCGATGCGGGCCGTGCCGCCCTCGATCGGAAAGATTATGCCACCGCCTGCGAGCGGTTCGCCGGGTCGAACAAGCTGGAGCCCGCGGTCGGGACCGTGTTGAACCTCGCCTACTGCAATGAAATGCAGGGCAAGCTCGCCGCGGCGTGGGCGAACTATCGTGAGGCGCTCTACAAGCTGCCCCCGGGAGACTCGAGGGCCGCCACGGCCCAGACCCGGCTCGATGCGCTCCAGTCGAGGCTCGCCTACCTGACACTGCGGGCCGTCGGGCTGACGAAGGAGTCCACCGTGCTGCTCGATGGCGTGACGATCCCGGTCGAGGCCCTCGGTGTCCCGGTGCCGATCGATCCGGGTCCGCACGAGGTGATCGTTCGCTCCCCAGGTCGGCAGACGGAGACCTTCGACACGACCGTGAAGGACGCCGAGAAGGCCGAGCTTGCCGTATCACCCGGGGACTCGAACCAAGCCGCTTCCTCGGCACCGATTCCGCAAGCTCCTGCTGCAACTCCCCCAAAGCCACTGGAGCAGCCAACGCCGCCGCCCGTCGAACACGATCAAGGCAGCTCGTCCACCCTTGGCTACGTCCTCGGAGGCGTCGGCCTCGCTTCTCTGGCCACGAGCCTGGTCACAGGGCTCATGGCCCTCGGCAAGAACTCGAGCGTGAATGACCACTGCCAGGCTGCCCCCTCTGGACCAGCACGGCTCTGCGATTCCGAGGGACTGTCCGCGGCGTCCGCCGGCAAGACGCTGGCCCTCGTATCCGACGTCACCCTGGGCGTCGGAGTCGTGGGACTCGGGCTCGGGACGTACCTCGTCCTCACCGCAGGGGGCAGCACGAGCCATGAAGGGCCGACGCAGGGCTCCGTGAGCTTCACGGGGACGTTCTGATGTTCAAGCTCGCGGCAACGACCTGCATCGCTGCCGTCGCTCTCACGACCGCCTGCACGGCGTTCGTGGACTTCAGCAACCTGGAAGCGAGGGGCTCGGACGCTGGAACCGGGGGGGCTGGAGCGGGCGGCGTGATCGGATCCGGCGGGACGATCGGTTCGGGAGGATCGAGCGGATCCGGTGGCGTGATCGGATCCGGCTGGAGGATCGGTTCGGGAGGTGCATTCGGATCGGGGGGTGCTCTCGGGACCGGTGGAGCGGCCGGAGCGGGAGGTGCACTCGGCGCGGGGGGAGCCGCTCCGACGTGCGTCGCATCCGCGTGTCCCGGGTGCATCCCCGTGGGTCCGTTCGGGTGCTGCAAGGACGCCGGCACGTGCGGCTGCACCTGGGCTCCGGGCGCGATCTGCTACTAGGAAAGGGGGGCCTGCCCCGTTGACGCCACGAGCGTCTACTGCACGGAATCCGGCAGCGGCGCGGTGATGAAGGTTCCGCTCGGTGGCGGCGCCCATTACGCTAAGCTCCGGGCAGTACTCGTACGCAATCGCCGTGCATGCCAGCAGCGTTTGCTGGACCGTTCCCGGCGGCAGCGGGGCGGCTGTGCGGCTTGGAATCTGCCAGAACGGGGTGTGTCGGTAGGTAGGGTGTCGTTGGCCGCGGTCGCATGCGTTGGTTATTGGGGCGGAGGCACGAGTTCAAGAGCTTCGGCGAGATGAAGGCGGCCGTGCTTGACGTCTGCAGTGGCCAGGCCGGCAAGGACATCCTCCTCATCGGCGGTAAGTACGCGAAGCCGACCAACATCGACGAGTTCCGCTCTGCGCACGAAACATTCGTTGCGGGCGCTCACACGACTAAATGACGCGGCGGACGTCAGCCCGTTACCACAGGCAGTCCACGCGCCGACGTATTCCGGGAGGTCGACGTCGTCTCGCAAGCTCGCGCCGAGAGCGAGCCGGGCCACGCCTGGGATCGCCAGGGCCCGCGTGAGCCCGTCGCGCAACGAGAGGCCGAGGCGCGTTTCGGCGCGAACGATTCCGCGAAGCGGACCGCGGAGTCTTGCTTTTTTCATGAAGGGCTGGAGGCGCGACTCGTACCGGGCGAACGCGACTGTATGTGTCGGACCGGCCGCGAGCTCGTCGGCGAGGACATAAGCGGCGATGATCGCGAGCGTTCTTTTGCTACTCTGGTCAGCGTGACCAGAGTCGAAACATCGGGCGCCCGGAGGCGTCCGGGGATGGGCGTGAAGCGGAGGCACGCCGACACGTGGATCTTCGGAGGACGCCAAGGCGCGCCTCAGCGAGGTCGTGCGCCGAGCTCGGAGCGACGGGCCGCAGCACGTTACCGTGAACGGGCGCGCGGGAGTGGTCATCGTTGCAGAGGAGGAGTTCCGCCGCCTGAAAGGCGAGGTCACCGGTGCCGCCCTCATCGAAGCCATGCGCGCGTCGCCGTCGCGCAGAATCGAGATTGCGCCTCCGCGTCGGCGCATGCCCGTTCGTGGCGTCGATCTTCCGTGACCTGGCGTCGTGCCGTATCGACTCCGGACCGGACGCCAGGGCCCGCACCATCTCGGCGCGTCGGACGCGGGCAGCGGTGGAAGCACGCGCGATGAGTCCTTTGCGCCGTCCCGTTCTCGAGCGGATGTCTCGACGCGCTGGGGCGCTCTACGACACTAGGTGAACATCATGGATCGAAGGGTCAGAGACATCGGGAGACATGAAGATGAGATCGACCTGACGCGCGCGCGCGTCGTCGGTCGAGGATTGACGGCAGGCAAAGCTTCGCCGCGCTTGCCCCTGCGCGGCGTACGCGAGGGGATGCACCGCACGCAGGCCGACGTGGCAGCCGCCGCGGGCATCGATCAGGCCGAGGTCAGCCGCATCGAACGCCGGGAAGACGTGAGGCTCTCGACCTTGCGCAAGTATGCCGCAGCCCTCGGCGCAGAGTGCGAAGTCGTATTCGTCTTCCCGGAGACGAAGCACCGCATCACGATCGCCTGAAGCGCGCTCGCGCCGTCGCAAGAGGAGCGCCGTCTCCCGGGTCGCCTGCTGGAGACCCGAAGCCCGCGCCGGAGCCCGACTCGGCCTCTGGCAGAATGCGTTCGAGCACGCTCCAGCGCGATGCACCTCACGTCACTCGGACAAGCAACGCCTTCGTCGCCACGGCGCCCCCGGGGCGGTGGGGATGGTCGGCGGGGGGCGGGAGGTTGCGGACTTCGGCGAGGGTGCGGGCGGCGCTGGCGGCGGCGCTGGCGATGAGGGAACGGAAGTGCGCGAGCGTCGTTTTGCGGTGGTTGGTGACGGCGAGGAGGTGGCCGCGGGGGGCGAGCGCGCGCAGGCAGTGCTCCGCGAGGGTCGCGTAGTCGCGCTCGACGCTGAAGGTGGCTCGGCCGCGCGTGCCGAAGCTCGGCGGATCGAGGACGATGACGTCGAAGGGGGCGTCGCGACGCGCGAGGCGCGCCGCGAAGGGGACGGCGTCCGCGCGGACGAGGCGATGGGCGGGGCCCCACACGCCGTTCAGGACGAGGTTGTCGCGGCCGCGGTCGAGCGCGCGCTGCGATAAATCGACGCTCACGGTCTCGCGCGCGCCGCCGAGCGCCGCGGCGACGGTGAACGTGCAAGTGTACGCGAAGAGGTTGAGCAGGCGCGCGCCGCCGGACAGCGCGCGCACGAGGACGCGGTTGTCGCGCTGGTCCGTGAAGAGGCCCGTCGAGAGACCGTCGTCGAGGAACACGCGGACGCGCAGGTCTCGCTCCGACACGATGAGCTCCGCCGGCGCCGGCTCGCCGCAAACGGGGACGGTGGCGGCGAGGGCCGTGCGCGGGGCGCGTCGCAGGTCCGCGCGCGGACGGATCTTGACGTACGCGCCGCGAAAGCCGTGCTCGACGAGCACGCGCGAAAGGTCGTCCGCCGCGGCGATGGCCGCCGGGTCCGTCAGCGAGAGCGTCGCGAAGTCGCCGTAGCGATCGACGACGATGCCGGGGCAATCGTCGGCTTCATCGTCGATGACGCGAAGGGCGTCCGTGTCGCGCGCGACGTCGCGCCGCCGCTCGATCGCCGGTGCGAGTGCGGCGCGGAGACGATCGGGGAGCGCGCGCATCTCACTTCGGCGGCCGTCGCTTGGGATCTCGCGGGGGGCGCTTCGGGTGCCGTCCAGGATGCGGCGGGGTGTGGCGCGGGCTGCTGCGCGGAGAGGCGGGGCGCGGCCCCTCGTGGCGCGGCGCCGGGTGCGCGTCGGCGTGCGGACGAACATGCGACGGGGCGTGGCGCGGTCCGTCTTGGCGAGCGTCCGTGTGCGCCTGGGTGCGCGGACGAACGTGCGGCGGCGCCTGACGTTCGATGACGACACGAGGGTCGCGCGGGTCGGGCTTCGTCGCGGCCTTCGCGAAAGCGTCGGCATCCTTCGCGGCGACATCGACGAAGGAGAACGTCTTCTCGACCTGGATCGCGCCGACGGAGTTGCCGGCGATGCCGCCGCGCCGGCACACCATCGCGAGGAGCCGGCGTGTGTCGGCGCCGTGCTGGCCGCCCCAGGAGACGCGAAACGTCACGAAATCCCCCCTGGGAGGCGGGCGCGGCGCGCCGCCTCGCGGACCGGGCTCGGACCGCGTCGCGCGCGTCGGGCGCGGAGAAACGGGGCGGATCTGGCGCGGCTCGACGCGACTCGTGAACCTCGCGAGCAAGCGTGCGAGCGCGAGCGCCGGGTCGCCGTGCTCGACGATCCGCGCGGCCAGCGCCGTCGCGCGGGCGTCGGGGGCACCTTCGCCTTCGCCCGTGAGAGCTTCGAAGGCGCGATCGTCGGCGGCGCGCCGGATCTCTTCCGCCGAGGGGATGGGTTCCAGGCGATGAGGGACGCCGGCGCGTTGCAGGATCCGTGTCGCCTGTCCGAGGTGCGCCGGCGCGACGAGGAGGGAGCTCGTGCCGCGACGGCCGGCGCGCCCGGTGCGCCCGCTGCGGTGCGTGTACGCATCCGCGTTCGTCGGTGTATCCACGTGGATGACGCGCCCGATGTCCTGGACGTCGATGCCGCGCGCCGCGACGTCCGTCGCGACGAGGGCCTGGAGATCGCCGCGCTTGAACGCGGCGAGGGCGCGATTGCGCGCGTTCTGGTCCATCTCTCCGGAGAGCGAGCTCACCGCGAACCCTGCCTCGGCGAGCTCGCCCGCGATGTCCGCGACGTCCGCGCGGGTGCGCGCGAAGACGAGCGTCGGCGCGTCGGGGCTCGCGAGGAGCAGGTTGACGATGGCGTCGAGCTTCGCGCGCGGCTCGACGAGGTGAATCACGTGATCGATGTCGGCGTTCGCAGTGCCGAGCCGCGTGCCCTCGACATGCGCCGCCTCTTGCTGGACTCGGTCTGCGAGGGCGCGAACGTCGCGGGGGAAAGTCGCAGAAACCAAATGCGTCCGATGCTCTTCCGGAAGAAGCTCGAGGATCGACTCGAGCTCCTCGCGGAACCCGAGGTCGAGCATGCGGTCCGCCTCGTCGAGGACGATGGCGCCGACCTCGGACGTGTCGATGGAGCCGCGGTTCAGGTGGTCGAGCAGGCGCCCCGGCGTGCCCACCACGATGGCCGGTCCGGCTGCGAGCGCGCGGTGTTCGTCCCGGTAGCTCCCGCCGCCGGTGGTCGCCGCGAGTCGCGTCCGCGCGTCGGCATAGAGCCACGACAGCTCTTCCTCGACCTGGCGTGCGAGCTCGCGCGTCGGCGCGACGACGAGGGCGCGCGGCCGCGCAATGCCCTTCAGCGCGGGGGACGGGGACAGCGCGAGCACCCGGATGGCAAACCCGATGGCCACGGTCTTCCCGGAACCGGTCTGCGACGTGATGCGCAGGTCACGGCCCTCGAGCTCCGGTTCGAGCACGGCGGCCTGGACGGCCGTGAGCTCGGCGTAGCCCTTGCGCGCGAGCGCCGCCGAGAGCTGCGGCCCGAGAACGCCCGCAAAGTCGGCTGGGGTCATGGTGGCGCTCCCTACCATCCTTTCCCGAGAATCACGAGTGCTCGCTCCGCCGGACAGGGAGCGGAGCCTATCGGGCGCGCTCGCGTCGTCGCAACGAACTGAAGGCGGTTCACCGTCGAGGGCCACGCTCATGCGGTCGGCCTGCCAACGGATTGCAACGAGAGTTGCGATTTCTCGCGTGGGCTGCTTGCGCAAGGCCCCCCGGGACACTATTCGCCCCTCACGCGGGAGAAATTCATGGGTTGATGGAGAAAGGGCAGCAAAAGGAATCATCTGGCTTGCCCGATGCGCGCGCGCGCGATCGCGGGCTTCACCTGCTTTACCTGTGGATTCGTGGCCTGCCGATACGGAGTCCCTGGGTCGTGATCACGGTCGTTCTTTGCACTCTCGTGCCGGCGACCCTTGCGGCGTTGCACCTCCGGCTCCACACGAGCTTCGTCGAGCTCCTGCCCGACTCGCAGCCGAGCGTCGTCGAGCTTCACCGTGTGAGTGGAAGGCTCGCCGGAGCGTCGACGCTGGTGGTCGTCGCAGAAGGCAGCGGGCCGGCCTCGCTCCGCCGCTTCGCGGACGAGCTGTCGCCCGAGATCCGCGGGCTGGGGCCGAAATTCGTGACCGGCGTGGACGAGGGAAGCCGGGACGCACGGCGGTTCATCGAGGCCCATCGCGCCCTCTACGCGGACACCAAGGACCTGCAGCAACTGCGAAACGACGTGGTCGCCCGCTACGACTACGAAGTCGGCAAGCGTACGGGTCTCGATCTCGGTCTCTCCGGCGGAGCGCCGCCGCCGGTGACGGCCGAGAGCATTCGCAAGCGCTTCGAGGGCAAGGCCGCGGAGGCCGACAAGAGCGGGGACGACGGATACTACATCGGCGAGAACGGGCATCTCGCGGCCATCGTCGTGCGGACGCCGTTCGAGGCGTTCGACCCGCGCGCGTTCGAGCTCGAACATCGCATCACGGCCCTGGTGAATCGGCTCGACGTGAAGTCCTGGGATCCGTCGCTGTCCGTTCACTACGTGGGCAATCTCGTCACGAGCGCCGAGGAGCATCGCGCCGTGACGGCAGAATCTCGCGCACGTGGGCGTCTCGGGCGTCCTGCTCATTCTCGGGGTGGTGTTCGCGTTCTTCCTGCGGTTCCGCGTGCTCGTCGCCATGCTCCTCACGATCGGAACCGGCTGCTTGTGGTCGTTCGGTGTCGCGCGGTTCACGGTCGGATACCTGAACTCCGCCTCGGGATTTCTCGTCAGCATCATCGCCGGTAACGGCATCAACTTCGGCATCCTGCTCATGGCGCGCTATCTGGAAGCGCGTCGCACCGAGGGGCGGGACGCCGCCGAGTCCGTGCGCGTCGCGATGCGGGGGACCGCCGCCGGGACCCTCACCGTGGCCGTCACGTCGAGCGTCGCGTACGGGTCGCTTGCGCTGACCGACTTTCGCGGGTTCCGTCACTTCGGGATCATCGGTGGCGTCGGCATGTTGCTCTGCTGGGTCGCGAGTTACACGCTCCTGCCGGCGCTCCTCGTGGTGATCGAGCGCGTCGCGCCGCTCCGCACGGAATCGGGTACCTGGCGGAGTCGTGTGCGCGGGCTCTTTGGCCGACCCTTTGCGTTCCTGGCCGCGCGTTATTCGGGCGCGGTGCTGGCGGTCGCGGGGGTGTCGCTGGCGCTGTCGCTCGTGCTGACGGTGCGCTACTTCGCGCGCGATCCGCTCGAATACGACATGAAGAAGGTGCGCAACGACGCTTCGAGCCAGACGTCGGCTCAGAAGCTCACCGAACGCGTCGCTCCCATCGTGGGGCGGCTCACGCGGGAGGGGCGAGCAATCCTCGTCGACCGTGTGGATCAGGTGGCGCCACTCGAAGCCACGCTCGAACGCCGGAGAGACGAAGCTCCCGCGGACAAGAAGCCATTCGATCGAGTCGTGAGCGCGTTCGACCTGTTGCCGAAGGATCAACCGGAGAAGCTCCCGCTGCTCGCGACGATCGAGGATCGCGCGCGCCGTGCGCACGGGATGGGCGCCATATCGGACGACGATTGGCGGCAGATCGAGCGCGAGTTGCCCGCCGAGCCGCGGGCCCTCGGCATCGCCGATCTGCCGGAGGATATTGCGTGGCCGTTCGAGGAGTCGGACGGTACTCGCGGGCGTGTCGTCTATCTCGTGCCGACGAAGGGGGCGAGCCTGGACGACGTTCATTATCTGATGCGATGGGCCGACAGCTTCCGCAAAGTGAAGCTCCCGAACGGCGACGTCATCCGTGGCACCGGAGATCCCGTCATCTTCTCCGACATGCTGAAGAGCGTGGGGAAAGACGGCCCCAAGGCGATGCTCGAGGCCGTCCTCGGGACGATTGCAGTGGTGCTCTTTGCGTTCCGCGGGCGGCGCTCGGGGCTTCTCGCGCTCGCGAGCATCGGCCTCGGTTTGACGTGGCTCATCGGGTTTCTGAGCTTGAGCGGGACGCACATCAATTTCCTGAACTTCGTGGCGCTGCCCATCACCGTGGGCGTGGGTGCCGACTACGCGGTGAACATCCTCAAGCGCTTCGAGCTCGAGGGATCGGGCGCCCTTCGGCGAGTGCTCACGGAGACCGGCGGAGCCGTGGTGCTCTGTTCGATGACGACGCTCCTCGGATACGCGGCGCTGACGCTGTCGATCAACGGCGCCGTCCGGAGCTTCGGGATGGCCGGCGCGGTGGGCGAGATCACGACCCTGACGGCGGCCGTGCTCGTGCTTCCGGCATGGTTGTTCGCCACGAAGGGCCGTGCCCGCCCAAAGCCGCGCGAAGCGCCGACGGAAGAGGGTTGGCTCGACGCCGTTCGCCATCGTGGCGCCTATCGGAGGAGCACGCTGCCATGACCTTCGCTTCCGCGGTGCAGCCGAGCGCCGAAGCCGAGATGCTGGCCGCTCTCACGCCAGCCCTGGCGGCCACGAGCCTGCTCTTGCTGGCGTTCATCGCGTACACCGTGAGGTCGCTGTCGCTCGGCCGTTTTCACGACCCGGAGATGGATCATCGCGGGGTGGGCGGTCTCACCAGCGCCGGCCTCCGGCACTTCTTTGCGTGGATGATGAGGCCGCTCTGGCGCGGGCTCGCGCTCGCGGGCGTACCGCCGAACGCCATCACGACGCTCTCCTTCTCGCTGGCGGTGGGGGCCGGGGTCGCCGCGGCGGTAGGCAGGTTCGCGCTTGCGGGCTGGGTCTTCATTGCAGCGGGCACTCTGGACTTCCTCGACGGCCGCGTTGCGCGCGAGACCGGCAAGGCAACGCGCGGCGGCGCGCTCCTCGACTCGGTGCTGGATCGCTATTGCGAGTCCGCCCTGCTCGTCGGGCTCGCCTGGTACTACCGGAGCACGTGGGTGCTGGTGCCGGCGCTGCTCGCGCTGACGGGGTCGCTCTTCGTGCCCTACGTTCGTGCCCGCGGCGAAGCGATCGGCGTTCAGATGAAGGATGTGGGGTTCATGCAGCGGCCAGAACGGCTGGCGCTCCTCGGGCTGGGCGTCGCGTTTGGTCCCGTGCCGCAGGCCCTGCTCTTCGGCGACGAGGCGCACCCGCGGTACCACCTTGCGATCGCGGCACTCGTCGTCCTTGCCGCGACGTCGCACGCGACGGCCCTGCAGCGGCTGGCGCACCTTCTCCGGGCGCTCGGCGGGAAGGCGACGACGGGGGTGGAGACTCTGCGCCGGGCGCCGCGCGCCCTGATCGTGAGCGCCGTCGCGACGTTCTGCGACTATCTCGTGACGCGGAATCTGGTCGAATTCCACGTCGCCTCGCCGCCGGTTGCGACGGCGGTCGGCTGTGCCGTGGGCGGCGTGATCGCATTCATCCTGTCCCGAGAGTGGGCGTTCGGCGCCCGCGGGGGCTCGGTGAAGGCACAGGCCGCGCGCTATGCGTTCGTCTCGGGCACGAGCGCGCTCCTGAATGCCGGCGGCGTCGCGATTGCGCTCCTCGTGCCAGGCGCGGACTACCGCGTGGGCTGGGTCATCACGCGGGCGCTCGTGTTTGCGACGTGGAACTTTCCGTTGCTCAACGGGTTCGCGTTTCCGGCCCGCGAACGAACCCTGCCGGCGCTCGAGGGCGCGTCGGAAGCAAACCGGACGCTCGAGGATGGAGCCAAGGTGTCGCCGTGACGCGGGTCGAGCCGGGCAGGGCAATGGCAAGCTGGGGTGTCGCGTGGCCATTGCCGTTCTTGCCGCTCGCTTACGCTCTGTTGCTCGCCGGGCTCGGACGTACGGTGCGCCCAGAAATCTGGATCATCGCGACCATCGTTCTGATCGTGAGCTTCGCGAGTCGGTCGAGTGCGGCTTTCGCGAAAGACGCGTACCCGTACGTCGCGGTCGCGCTGGGGTACGATTCCGTGCGGTATCTACGCGCCGCGTGGGCCGCTCCGGAGGACGTGATCGGCTGCGGCATGCGGGAGGTCGAGCTCCGGCTTTTTTCGGTCGCGCCGAACGTCACGATCCAGGACTTCTTCGCCGTGCACCACACGCCCGCGGCCGATCTGTTCCTCGCGGTGCCGTACACGATCTTCGTGTATCTCGCGTTCGGGTACGCCTGTTTCCTGTACTTCCACGACCGGCCGAGGATGCGCCACTTCCTGTGGGCGTTCGCGTTCGCGAACTTTGCTTCGTACGCACTCTGGCTCCTCGTACCGACGGCGCCGCCCTGGTACGTCCGCGCACACGGCTGCGCGATAGACCTGGCGACGCTCCCGAGTCCGGGTGGGCTCGGGCGAGTGGACGCGCTCCTCGGGATTGACTACTTTCACTCCTTCTACTCTCGCGCGTCGTCGGTGTTCGGCGCGATGCCCTCGATGCACTGCGCATATCCAATGCTCGGCTTACTGACGGCCTGGAGGCACATTGGCTGGAAGACGCGCCCGCTCCACCTCTCTTACGTTGCGTGGATGGCTCTGGCGTCGGTGTACTTCAGCCATCACTGGGTACTCGACGTACTCGCGGGGTGGCTCGTCGCGCTCGCTGCCACGGTGGTGGCTGGCTGGGTGCTCGACCTCTCCGCGCGGCACGTAGCGTCGAAGGAAGCGTCGAAGGCGCTGCTCGAGGTCCGCTGAAAGGGGAAACGGTGCCGGAAGCAACCACGCGACGAGCGACGGGCGGACGACACGCGCGGCCCTGCGGGCGGCCGGTGGGTGGCAGCGCGAAGATCGTGCAGGCGATCTTGCGAGCGACGTTTCAACAGCTCGGCGAGCGGGGTTTCTCGGCGCTCTCGGTGGAAGACGTGGCGAGAACGGCCGGGATCAACAAGACCACCGTCTATCGGAGGTGGCCCACGAAGGCGGATCTCGTCGTCGCCGCGATCCTTGCCGCGCGGGACGAGATGCCGCCCTTCGAGGAGACCGGAGATCTCCGGGGGGATCTGGTGAGACTGATCCGCATGAAGATGGCGCGCGTCGCCACGCCGCGCGGCAAGAAGATTGCGCGGGCCCTCATCGGTTTCGACGACGATCCGGAGCTCGCGCGAGTCGCGCGAGCGTTTCGCGAGCACCGGTACTCGTTGCCGAGCTCGATCATTCACCGCGCGGTGGAACGAGGGGAGCTGCGTGCGGACACGGATCCAGAACTCCTGAGCGAGCTGATCCATGCCGCGGTCTTTCACCGCGCGATCGTGCTAAACGACCCCATCGACGTGGCGTACATCGAACGAGTCGTGGATCAGGTCCTGGCGGGAGCGCGCTCTCGGGGCGGCAAGCGTATCGGGAACCGAGTCAGGGTGGACGCGCCACGGCGCATTGGCGCTCGCCTTCGCGCGGCCGGTCTGCGTTCCAGGCTTTGAGTTTCCCTTCGGGACGATGAAAAAAGTCGCAATCCTGGGTGGCGGCGTCGGAGGTTTGACGGCGGCGCACGAACTTTCCGAGCGCGGCTTCGCGGTCACGGTTTACGAGAAGGACCCGGTGCTGTTCGGCGGCAAGGCGCGGAGCATACGGGTGGTCGGCACGGGCAAGAACGGGCGAAGGGACCTCCCCGGCGAGCATGGGTTCCGGTTCTTCCCTGGATTTTACAGGCACGTCCCCGACACGATGAAGCGCACTCCGTTCGCAGCCAACCGGAACGGAGTGCTCGACAATCTCACGCCCGCCACTCACGTGCAGCTTGCTCGAAAAGGGAAGGACGAGGTCTACCTGCCGCTTGCATTGCCGGGGCGCCTGGCGGAAATCCGGGAGTGGGCCGAGACGATGGTCCGGCTCCGTCACGTCGAGCTTTCCGTCGCGGATCTGGCGTTCTTCGGCCTGCGCCTCCTGACGTTGCAGACCAGCTGTGACGCGCGTCGCGAGGCGGAGTGGGAGCGCGTGCCCTGGTGGGACTTCGTCGATGCGCAGAACCGGTCCCCCGATTTTGCTCGACTGCTCGCGCGGGGGTTCACGCGGACGCTCGTCGCGATGAAGGCGGAAGAGGCCAGCACGCGGACGGTCGGACTGATCTTGCTTCAGCTCTTGCACGACTCGACCCTGCGCCTCAAGGAGTGCGATCGCCTCCTCAGCGGTCCGACGAACGACGTCTGGATCGAACCATGGTTGACTCACCTGCGGCGTCAGGGCGTCACGTTCGAGAACGACGTCGTCGTCACGAAGCTCGATCTCGACGGCGGACGCATCGCCGGCGCCCATGCGATGAAGGCGGGGCAGCCCTCCAGGATCGATGCGGACTACTTCGTCGCTGCGGTTCCGGTCGAGGTAATGAGCCAGCTCGTCACGCCCGACATTGCGGCCGCCGCGCCGTCGCTCGCCAATCTGCACGAACTGAAGACCGAGTGGATGAGCGGGATTCAGTTTTATCTGGACCGGGATCCGTCGGTCGTCCGGGGGCACACGATCTACACGGACTCGTCGTGGGCGCTCACCAGCATCTCGCAGCGCCAGTTCTGGCCCAACGTCGATTTCTCTCAGCTGGGTGACGGCCGGGTGCGGGGGATCCTGAGCATCGATATCTCCGACTGGGAGCTGCCCGGCACGGAAACGACGCGGAAGCCGGCGCGCGAATGTTCGGCGGAGGAGATTGCTCGAGAGACATGGGCGCAGATCGAGGCACACCTCAGCGAAGACGGCGTGGACGAGCTCGAGGGTGCCAAAGTGCTCGGCTGGTGCATCGATCCGTCGTTGCGCTTCGGGCCAGAAGGGGTGGAAAATGAGGCGCCGCTGCTCGTGAACACCGCCGGCAGCCTCCAGTACAGGCCCGACCCCGTCACGGAGATCCAGAATCTCGTGCTCGCATCCGACTACGTTCGCACTCACACCGATCTTGCGACGATGGAGGCCGCAAACGAGGCCGCGCGGCACGCCGTGAACGGTATCATCCAGCGTTCAGGCGCGCGCGTCGCGCCGTGTCGAATCTTCCCGATGGACGAGCCCCTGATTTACACGGCCGCGAAGGCGCTCGACTGGACCCGGTTTCGGCTCGGGCTGCCTCACGTCCTTTCGGGACGTTCGTGAAGGTTCACCTCGTCGACGGGACGTACGAGCTCTTTCGTGCCTTCTACGGCGGACCCCCTTCCGTGGGCGCCGACGGCACCGAGAACGGCGCGGTGCGAACCCTGGTTCGCAGTCTGCTCGCGTTGCTTCGCGATCCGGAAGTGACGCACATCGGATGCGCGTTCGATCACGTCATCGAGTCGTTCAGGAACACGCTCTTCGACGGCTACAAGACGGGCGATGGCATCGAACCCAGCCTGTTCTCTCAGTTCGAACTCGCGGAGAACGCTTGCCGCGCGCTCGGCATCGCGACGTGGCCGATGATCGAATTCGAAGCGGACGACGCGCTCGCGACGATGGCGGCTCGTGCCGCGGCGGACGGTCGTGTCACCCAGGTCGTGGTGTGTACCCCCGACAAGGACCTCGCACAGTGCGTCCAGGGGCGCCGCGTGATCTGTCTCGACCGTATGCGGAAGAAGGAGCTCGATGAATCGGGCGTCGTCGATAAGTTCGGCGTGGGGCCCCGGAGCATCCCGGATTTTCTGGCGCTCGTCGGGGACAGCGCGGACGGCATTCCGGGAATTGCCGGCTTCGGGGCGAAGTCAGCAGGCGCGCTCCTCGCCGTCTACGGCAAGTTGGAAGCGATCCCGGCGCGCGCCGACGACTGGACGCCGAGGATCCGAGGAGCCGCGCGTCTCGGCGCGGCGCTCGAGTCGGGCCGAGCCGATGCGCTTCTTTATCGCACGCTGGCGACGCTGCGGGACGACGTGCCGCTCACCGAGAACGTCGATGATCTCGAGTGGCGCGTGCCTCCCGGCGAAAAGCTTTCGGAGCTCGCGAGGCTGCTGGACGACCCGGGGGTCGTCGAACGCGCGATGGACACGGTCCGGGCTCGCGGCTGAAACTCGGCGTCATTGCCTGCACCAGCGTCCGGGCGCTGCGGCAGTCGGCCGCGCCGAATGTCGTTTCAACGGAAAGGGCGCTATGACATGCTCCGCGCCGATGGGCGAGACCGAGGCTCCGCTTCAGAATTCCGGGGAAACCGTCAGCGTTCTCTTGATCGCCATCGATGCTTCCTCCGAGGCGTCGCGGGTCATCTCCACCGGCACGCGGCTGGCGCGATCGGCTCCGGAGGCCACGGTGCACCTGGCGCACGTGTTCAAGGCGAGTCGTCTGGATCGCGCTCGAGCGGGCGCGCCCGTACAGTCCGGCGAGGCCCTCGAAGAGGCGAAGGAATACCTGGAGTCGCAGGTTCGCGCGGCGCGACGGCAATGCCGCAACCCGGTCGTCTCTCATCTGCCCGTCGGAGATCCGAACTCCGAAGTCATCCGATTGGCGGAGGAACTGCGCGCCGACATGCTCGTCGTGGGCACGCATGACCACATGGGGTTCGAGCGCTTGCTTCTGGGCTCGATCGCCGAGTCGCTGGTTCGCAAGGCACCGTGCTCCGTCATGGTGGTACGCAGGCCGCATCACACGCGGTAGGCGCCTTGGCTTGGCGACAACGAGGAGTCTCGTGTCTGCCGTCGGTGGCCGCAGGTTTCCCGGGTGTTTCTGCCCCTGGCTTCTCGAGCCTTTGTCGTGCACCGAGCCGTTTTTCATTTCGTGAATGACCCCATTATGTGTTCCTTAGTGCTCGGAAACCGGAGAGAAGCATCGCCGGGACGTTCCGGCCGAACTACGACGACCATCTTCTGCTTCGAGGCTTGAGCGTGGAATCTCTGGAATTGCCTACCTGGACGATGCTGCCGTTCCCGGCGCTGGTTCTCGCCATCGCGTCGCTGCCCATCCTGGTTCCGCACTTCTGGGAGAAGCGCAGTTTCCAGATTGCCGTGCTGGTCGTGCTCTCCGGGCCCGTGGTTTACGAGCTGGCGTCAATGGGCCAGACGGGTGCGCTCGTCGAAACGGCGGGCGAATATGCGTCGTTCATTACCACGCTGGGCGCGCTCTTCGTCGCAGCCGGCGGCGTTTACGCGATGGGCGATCTCGAGGCGACACCGGCTGCGAACGTCGGTTTCTTGCTGGTTGGCTCCGTGCTGGCGAGCCTGATCGGGACCACCGGCGCCAGCGTGCTCATCATTCGTCCACTCCTTCGCGCCAACTCCCAGCGGGAACACACGGCACATCTCGTTCCATTCTTCATCCTCGCCGTGGCGAACGCGGGCGGCTTGCTCACGCCGCTCGGCGATCCGCCGCTCCTCATCGGATTCATCGAGGGTGTGCCGTTCTTCTGGACGCTCCGGCTGCTTCCGGTCTGGGTCCTCTATGTGGGCAGCTTCGCCGTCGGTCTTTACCTCGCCGATCGGCGCGCTTATGCGCGCGAAAGCGCCGCCGCGATCGCCAGGGATCGCGCGGAAGTCACGCCACTCAGCGTTCGCGGGTGGCACAACCTGCTCTGGCTCGTGGCGGTGATCGCCGCGGCGTTCTTGCCGCGGCCTTTTCGCGAACTCGCGATGGTGGGGATCGGGCTCGCATCGTATTTCGGCACCTCGCGGGAGGTGCACGACCTCAACGGGTTCTCGCTCGCGCCGCTCGTCGAGGTGGCGCTCGTATTTTCGGGGCTCTTTGCCTGCCTCATTCCAATCGAGGCGGGTCTGGGCGCTCGCGCCGCGAGCCTGCCTTTGCAGCACGGATGGCAGCTGTTCTGGGTCTCCGGCGGTCTGTCCGCCGTGCTGGACAACGCGCCGACGTACGCCGCGTTCACGGCGCTGGCGCGCGGGCTTTCGGCCGGGCACGGACATCTCGTTGCGGGCGTCACTCCGTTGATGCTGGCGTCCGTCAGCGCCGGCAGCGTCGTCATGGGGGCCACTACTTACATCGGCAACGGTCCGAATCTGATCATCAAGAGCATCGCCGAGAAAGCCGGGTACTCGCTGCCGAGCTTCATCCGGTTCGCGTTCTTCGCGTTCTTCGCGATGCTTCCGGCGCATCTGATCATGACGGGTGTGCTGACCTGGCTCGAGCGGTGAGCATCCGATCAGCGTCGAGGCGACGACGCGCTCCCGACGATGCCGTGGGCAACGGCGAGGGATGGGTCCTCTCGGCATTTTCGGCGCACACGTTCCGGGAAGTAGCGCGCCGCGACGCGTGACCAGTCGAAGTCTTTCTTTCCGTCCGCGTTGGCCAGCTGTTTCCACCAGCTCTTCGGCTCCTTCCAGGATGGCTCGAGGAGCGACCAGAGCGCGGCGCTGTTGACCATGACGCCGTCCTCCAGGTCCATCGTGAAGCGAGCGTCGGCTTCGCGTGGTTTCGTCTTGTCGTCCGCCGGCGGCGGACCGTGTTCGGCGAGGTCAAGGACCTTGGCCATGAAGTCATTCAGTTCATCCAGGACCTTCTGCCCGCCCGAAGCGGGTTCGGCCCTGAGCTGCGCGCTCTCCTTCATCAGGTGCCCCGTCAGGAGCGTGCTCAGCGTGTCGCCCGTGAAGCGGTGGATCGACACGAGCGCGACGAAGGTCTTCTTGCTCGAGGCGAGCGGGAGATAAATCGGCCGATTTTCGTAAAGTTCGCGATGGGATTGGAAGAAGGTGAGACGAAGGTAATGGTCGAGCTCGGCGCCCGGATCGATGTCCACCCCGTGCCGGCCCCAGGCTGCCACGAGACCCGCGCATGCGGGATCACCGAGGGACGATGTCGCGCGACCGAGAAATAGAATGCCGTGCGGCAAAGCGTGCTCGAGCGAAGTCGCAAGACCCCCGTTCGGACCGAACCGTCCGAGCGCAACCCCGACGGCATGGGACACGTGCCGCCATGCCGAGATCCCGCTGCCCGTGAAACCGGTTCGAGGCAGAGGTTCACCTTTCGGTCGATCGACGGCGCGCTGGGCCCAGGCCTGGGCTTCTTCCCAGGGGTCCGAGGCGGGGCAGTCGTAGTCGAGTGCCAGCTCGGAGCCGCATTCGGATTCGACAAACGCGTGACGGAGCACCCCGACGATCTCGCCGGCGCAGTCCACGGGGTCGAACGGCAGGCGTCGGACATCGCCGAGCTGGAAATTGATCGTCGGATTGAAGGCGGACGCGAGCTCTCGCACGGCGGTGCGATTCAGAGCGCAGACGAGCTCCGCGGCGGTGACGCGATCGTTCGGAAAGAAGGACGCTCCGGAGACGTCGCGCACGCTCGCCACCGAGTGTAACCTTGCGCCAAACCGCTGACCGATGGTCGTGTATGCCACCCCGAGCGAGTCGGGGCGCGCCACGCGAACGCTCGGTACCAGCTGGCGGAGCTCGCGCGCGTCGTCCGCAGTCCGCAACAGCCACCGGCAAGGTTCTATCCACTCGCGGCCCTCGGCACCCTTCAGATAAGGGACGTGCCTCGCGCCGGGCCGCCCGTCCACCGCGGCGCGCGCGTCCTCGAGCGCGAGTTCCCAGATCGCGCGGAGGAACCGATCGTTGTTCGTGGTCGCGATGCCTCCGGCTCCATCCGCGAGCTCGCCGATCTTCTTCAGACTCGCATAACGGCGAATGAACTCCGCTTCGACCCAGAATAACAGCGGCGCGCCGTCTATGGCGGCGAAGACGGCCGGCTCGAACGGGCGCAGAAGATCGGGCTCGCCGAGGGCGGCGGCGAGCGCGGTCACCTGCGACGCTGGTATCGCGTCGCGACTCCCGACACGACCGGCAAGCGATATCGCTCCGGGCGCGGGCGTGGGCGATGCGACGACCATGGCCGTTTGAATGAGCTTCGACGCTCGCCGGAACGCGCCCTTGCCGAGGTCCACGATGGCCACGATGTGCCCCCGAAGCATGCGTTCCCGGACGCCTCGATAGGTGCTCAGAAACATCCAGTTCGAGAGCGCCACGAAGGCGATGAGGCCGGACGGTTTGCAAAGCTCGAACGCGCGATCGACGAAGGCCGCGAAGATGTCTGGCGCGCCGTTGAAAGCCTTCGCGAGTTCGGAGGCCGGCATGTCGATCTTGGACGTGGCCAGATACGGCGGATTGAACACGACGACGTCGTACTGGCCGTCCGTCAGGATCGAGCGTAATCGCCGGCCCGCGCCGGCTGGCGTACCGTCGAATCTCACGCCGAGATCGTCCGTGCAACAGTGGCGCGTGAAGAGCCGCTCGTCGTCGTCGAACAGCGTCGTGGCCCTGCCGGCTCCGAAGCGGATGAGGCTACCGCGTACCCCCGGATGACCGTCCACGTCGAAGGTCGCGGCCACCAGATTCATCGGCGGGATGAGCGCATGGGGCGCGAGGCGCTTTGCTTTCAGGTAAAGCACGGCCGCGGACACCTGCACGGCACGAGCGTCGATGTCGACGCCGTACAGGTTGTGCCCGAGGATTCTGGCGGCGATCTCGGCGTCGGAGAATTCACGAGCCTCCTGTCGATAGAGCTGGACCAGGAGGTCGAACGCGGCCGCAAGCAGGTGTCCGCAGCCGCACGCAGGATCGAGGATCTCGAGCTCGGAAGCGCGCGACACCGCTGCGAGTCGCCCGACGCTGTTCGCGAGGAGCCACTCTGCCATATAGTGTTCGGTGAAGAGCTGCGTCTTCGAGGCGATCTCCTGAACGGAAACTTTTCCTCGGGGTCCGACGCGCGCGTCGATGGCCTCACGCTGCGGGTCGTTCCAGAACTGGTATACCCAGCCAAGGGTCGTGTCGTCGAGCCACGCGGCGTCGAGGTCCGGCGCATTCAGCGCGTCGACCAGTTCGCGGAGGTTGTCGCCCGACGGCGTGAATGTACGGCCGAGCGGCACGGCGGCGTAAAGGCCCGGTAGCTGAACACCGAGGTCGTCGAACGCACGCTGCAGCGCAGCGGAGTAGCTTCGGTGCTCGTCGAGGGGGACGTCGGGCTCGGATGCGCGGAACTCCAGGTAGCCCGGGCTCTGCCAGCCGCCCGTGAGGGTATGTCGCTCCACCACGTTGCAAGCTTCGAGCTGACGAAGAAAGACGAGCGCCAGCACCGTGTGCGCGGCCGCGTCGGACCGAGCGCGAGTATCTGCGTCGAGCGGCTCCTCCTGTTCGAGCAGGGAACGCAGGCGTCGAATCCGGAGCGATAGGGCCTCCATGGCCGCGGGCGCCATTTCAGTCATCGGGGCGTGACGAGGATGTTGCCTGAAATTCGGCCTGGTCGCACCATCGTCAGGAGTTCCGCATCGACGAGCACGTCGTCCCCGAGGAATCAAAGCGGTGCGGAACTACCGAGCGCAGCGAGTACCGGGGGGAGGCGTTGCGAAGCAAGCCCCGGGGGGCGGGCAACGCCCCCCTTTCCTAGTAGCGCCGCCGCAGATTCGGGGCCCAACGATCCGAGCAGGTGATTCCGGGGCGCCTCCGTTCGATTACATTCGCCGATCATGGACCAATGGTTCGTGTGTGTTCCGGACGGAGATCCCGTTGGACCCGTGTCGACGTCGCTCCTCATCCTCGGCATCCGGTCGGGAAAGGTTCCCGAGGACGCGCTCGTCTGTCGGGTGGGGGAGACCTCGTGGCGCGGCGTGCTGGAAGCGGCGGAGCTCGTCGGAGCGCTTCCGGGAGCGGAGGCCTTTGACGGCAGCGAGGCGGCCACGCGCTACGCGGTGAAGAACCTGCTCGGGCAAGGCGGCATGGGAGAAGTGTATCTGTGCGCGGACGAGTGGATCGGCAGGGACGTGGCGATGAAGATCGCGCACGAAGAGCAGGCGGGGCAGGCGCACCTCCGCGCTCGCTTCGTCCGGGAGGCGCTCGTACAGGGACAGCTCGAGCACCCGAGCGTGGTGCCCGTCTACGATCTCGGACGGCGTCCCGACGGCGCGATCTTCTTCACGATGAAGCGCGTGCGCGGATTGACGCTCGCGGCGATCATCGACGGGCTCAGGCGGAAGGATCCGGCGATCGAACGGGCGTACTCGCGGCGGCGCGTGTTGTCGGCGATGAGCAACGTATGCCTCGCCGTGTCGTTCGCTCATAGCCGGGGGGTCGTGCACCGCGATCTGAAGCCCGAGAATGTCATGCTCGGAGACTTCGGCGAGGTGTACGTACTCGACTGGGGCGTCGCGAAGGTGCTCGAAGATGCCTGGGCGAACCGCGCGTCCACCGCGCTCGGTGCGCCCGTCGGCAAGACGCAAGCGGGGGCGCTCGTGGGCACCGTGGGTTATGCCTCGCCGGAACAGGTTCGCGGCGACAAGACCGTTGGCCCGGCGAGCGACGTTTACGCGCTCGGCGCGATCCTGTTCGAGCTACTGGCGCTCGCGCCTCTGCACGCAGGCAACGACGCGGAGGCTCTGATGGCGGCGACGTTGTCCTCCACCGGAGGCCGTCCGAGCGAAAGCGCGAACGCGCTGGGGATCCCGCCGGAGCTCGACGACATCTGCGCCCGGGCCACCGCTGCCACTCGCGAAGCGCGGTTCGAGTCGGCGCGCGCCATGCAGGAGTCCATCGAACGGTACCTCGATGGCGAACGCGACGAGGAACGGCGCAGGGAGCTAGCTCGCCAGCACGCAGACGCGGCGCGGCGGGCGTTCGAAGACGCCGCGCGGGGCGGTGCGGACGCCGAGACCGGGCGGGTTCGCGGTTTGAGAGAGCTGGGCGCCGCGCTGGCGCTGGAGCCGTCGAACGAAGATGCGGTCCAGACGCTGATGCGCGTCCTGCTCGAGGCGCCGGGCGAGCTGCCACCGGAGGCGGAAGCGGAACTTCGCATGATCGATCGCGAGGACCGCCTCCGTGCCGCGCGTGACGGAATGGTCGCGTATTCTCTGATGGCGCTGACTCTGCCCATCGTGCTCCGTATGCACATCCTGAGGCCGTGGCTCTTCGCCGCGCTCGTCGGAGTGATCGTCGTCACGGTATCGTATCAGGGGTGGATGTGGCGCACCGGTGATGCTCAGCGCCCGCGAATGCGGTGGGCCGTGCCCATGAGCTTCCTGGTCGTCGCCATGACGGCGAGCATCTTCGGCCCCCTGGTGATGGCTCCCGGGGTCGCCGCCATCACCGTGGCTGGTTTTGCCGTGAGCCTTCGAGCCAATCAGGAGACGAAACGCGCCCTCTTGCTCCTCGGCCTCGGCGCGATTCTCGTCCCGCTAGCTCTCGAGTACCTGGGCCTCGCGCCCGCGTCGTACGCCTTCGAGGACGGCTCGATCCGGATTCTGTCGAACCTCGTCGAGTTCCGTCCCGTGCCATCGCTGTTGTTGCTCGCGCTCGGATCCATCATGACGATCGTCGCGACCTATTTCAGCGTCGGCCGCGCCGTGGACGCCCTCGTGGCCTCGGAGCGACGGAACTTCGCGCAAGCCTGGAGGCTGCGACAGATCCTGCCGGTGCGTCAGGACGGAGCGGCTTAGCGTTTGCTTTCCAGCCGGGGGTTCGGCTACATGATCATTGGGCTGGAGGCTCTCGATCATGATGAGGTTCGTTTCGGTCACACTCGTGATGGCGATGCTCGGTGGGTCGGCAGTGGCGCACGCCGATGGAGGCGGACACGAGGGCGATGTCTTGATCGAAACGAAGGATGGGGCGCTATTCAGGGGACGCCTGATGGAACGGATCCCCGGGCAGTACGTGTCGATCGAGCTTGCCTCGGGCGAGACGCGGCGCATCGCCACGAGTGCCATCGCGCGCGAGACGGACGAGGCGTCGACTGCTGGGCATGGGGAGCTTGTCGAGCCGCGCCGTACCGTGCACATCGAGTTCAACGTCGACGACGATCGCGCGGAGTTACAGCGTCTCGATGAGGACCAGTGGATTGCGGTTTGCCCGGGGCCCTGTTCCGTCGATGGCCCCGCCGACGCCGTTTATCGGATCGGTGGCAACGGTGTGCGAAGGTCGACGCCGTTTCGACTCCCCGAGGACGAACGAGATGTTCCCGTCACGGCGGAGGCCGGGAGCACGAGCACCACGGTCTGGGGTGCCGTCCTGGCCATTGGCGGGGGAAGCCTTGCGCTGACGATCGGCCTGCCGGTGCTGGCAATTGGTTTCGTGGCGAACGGCGATGACAGCTCCGGTGACGGCACGGCAGGCGTCGGACCCCCGTTGATCGAGGCGGGCGCGGTCATGACGGTTGGTGGCGTGATTGCGGGCGTTGCCGGACTCATCATGGTTCTGAACAATCGCACTCACGTGAAGGTCGGGAGCGCCGTCTCGTTGCCGCGGCTCGGCACGGATGGGCGATCTCCCGGGGTCGCGGTCGGCGGCGGGGCACCGCCGATGTTCGGGCTCACCTTCTGAACCGCCGAGCGAATCCTGCCGGCTCGTGGCACATAAAGCGACGTCGGACGTCTCCGTCACGTCCTTGGCGCCCGGAAAAGCGCTCCCCCGGGAAAGCGGCTCCGTGCGACGATCGAGGTCGTTCCAACCATGACGGACACACGAGGCTCATCCGCGCGCGACCTTGCCGACGGTGAGGAACTCTTGCCACTGGCCCTCTTGCGTTCCCTCGCGCGCACCGTCTCCTGGTTCGGCGCCTACCCTCGCACGATCGTTGTCGTCGCCGCCGCCGTGTTGCTCGAGATGGCATTCGTCGCGTCGATACCGCTCGCGACGAGGGCGCTCATCGACCGGGCTCTGATTCCGCGCGACGCCGCCTTGCTCGTCCGGATCACGGCTTTTCTCGCGGGCGGCGCACTGACAATCAGCCTCATCGGCTTTCTGGGGGACTACTACTTTGCGCGAATGGTCACGGGGGTCCTGAGGGATCTGCGGGTGAGGCTGCTCGACCACCTGCAGCGCCTCTCGACGAGTCACTTCACGGCCAATGCCGGCGCGGATATCTCGGCGCACTTCTCGACCGATCTCGGGGCCGTGAAGAGCGCTCTCGAGATTTTCCATTTCCTGGGGTGTGCTTCCGGCCATCGACATCGTGGCGAACGTCGTGCTGCTGTTCGTGCTCGACGTGCGGCTCGCCATCATCGCGCAGCTTGCGTGGCCGGTGTCGCTCATCGGGCCTCGGATCCTGGCGCGCAGGGTGTCGCGAGCCGCCGCTGATCTGAAGGCTCGGGAAGCGGGCGTCCTCGCGGAGGTACGAGAAGTGGCCAGCGGAGCCGAGGTCATTCGCGCCTTCGGGCTCGAGGAAACCATCACCGATCGATTCCGGTTCCGCGTCGGCGCTCTGCGCCGTCTCGAGATGCTCGGGCATTCCCTGTCACTGAGCATCAATCGCTCGGTGGGCGGAGGGCTGCTGGTACTTCAGGGCCTGCTGCTGGGCGTCGGTGGCCTTTTCGTGTTTCGTCGCGAGTGCACGGTCGGCACGCTGGTGGCGTTTCAAGGGCTCTTCATGTCGCTCACGTATTCGATCGGCTACGTCGTGCGGTTCCTGGACACCCACGTTCACGCCGCCGCCGGCCTCGCTCGAATCGAACGTCTCTTCGCCGAGCCCTTTGCCATCGAGGATCCGCCTTCGGCCTCGCCGCTACCGGCCTTCTCGGCGGAGCTCACTTTCGACCATGTCGCGTTCGCGTACGGTCCCGGCAGACCCGCGCTCGCCGACGTGAGTTTCTCCATTCGGCGAGGCGAGCGCATTGCCATCGTTGGTGCAACCGGCTCCGGCAAGAGCACACTCCTCAGCCTGCTCCTGCGCTTCCGCGAACCCACGTCGGGGACGTTCGAGATGGACGGCCGTGACGTTCGTTCCGCGACACGGCGATCGCTGACGGATCAGGTCGGTGTCGTCTTCCAGGAAACGTTCTTGTTCGACAGCACCATCAGGGAAAACATCCGCTGCGGTCGCTCCGACGCCACGGAACAGGAGATCATCGAAGCGGCGCGCCATGCCGAATTGCATGATCTCATCGAACGGCTTCCCGAAGGTTACGATACTCGGGTTGGTGAACGTGGGGCCAGCCTGTCCGGAGGGCAGCGCCAGCGCCTAGCCATCGCTCGCGCGCTCCTGCGGGATCCCGCCATCCTCCTGCTCGACGAAGCGACGTCTGCGCTCGATCCGGTCACCGAGACCATCGTCAACCGGGCTCTCGGTCACGCCCGTCGTTGCCGGACGGTCATCACCGTCACACACCGCCTCGGCTCGATCGTGGATGCCGATCGGATCTTCGTGCTCGAAAAGGGTCGAATCGTGGAGCAGGGACGCCACGCCGACCTCCTGGCGCGGCGAGGCGCTTACGCCCGGCTATGGACCGCGCAGAGCGGATCTCGTGCCGTCGCGGCCACGCGAGAACCCACTCCGACGCGTCTCGACCGGCTTGGCTCGGCATGAAGCTCGATCCCAAAGAGCTCCGCGATCTGCGTATTCTGATGGACACTTGCGAGCGCCTATTTCGCGCGCTCGATGCTCGTGGGCTCGAGTTCTGGCTCGATTGGGGAACCCTGCTCTTCTGGGCGTGACGTTCACGCGCCGCCGGGACGCCCCACGGCAGCGAGGCGCGCGCGGACGAAGGGCGAGAGGCGATAACGCTCCAGCGTCTCGCGGGGCAGGGTTGCGGCGCCCTTGACGACTCCAACGCAGGCGACGCTGCCGCAGACGCACGAGAACGGCGAACTCATCTCCCATTCCGTCGCCGGGTAGAAGAAAGAAAGCTCTTCGCCGCGACCGATCGTCCGGCGTGCGCGGATCGTCATCGTCTCGAACGAGAATTCGACGTTCGGGTCACAGGAGTGAGTCAGAAACGATAGCTCCGCCGGCAACAGGTCCGCGTGTTCGCTCTCGCCGCATTGGAGTGTCCAGCGCGACGGCTTTGCATGAGGACGCGAACATCGAAAGTTCGAGACGACCTCGCCCTCGTCGAAGGCCCGGACGGCGAACAGGCCGTGGCCAGTCGGGCTCTTGCCCAGAACGAACCGGCCCGCTCGCTCGAGTACGCTCGCGGGCCCCATGAATTGCTGGACATCCAGCGTGCGCACGTAATCCGACACGTGATTGCCGTACTTGGCACGAAGGTCGTCACGCGTGCCGTCCGAGCCGCGCACCATTCCCCTGCAGTTCGGCGCACCGCAAGCGCAGGTGAACTCGGGCATCTCGGGTCCCGAGAACGTCGCATAGTCCACCGTGATCGGAGCTCCGGCCGGCAAATCCCGACGAGCCGCGAGGTCGAGACCGACGAGCCACGCGCTGGGATCGCAGGAATGGTTGATCGGACGCCATTCGGCCGGGTCCTCGCTCCACATGGCATATACCGACGGTGAGATCGGCCAGGCATACGCGTCCAACACGGAGCGCGCGTCGGCCCGCCACCGCGTCGCTCCGTACTCCGCCGAGATGAGTCGAACGGACGTCTCCTCATAACGCACGGCGATCTCTCCGATTCGAATGGGGCGCGCCGCGACCATGCCGAACCCACCACTCTTGGTGTAGCGGAGCGCCCATGCGCGACGCGCCCGGTCGCGGCGCTCGATCGCCCTGGCGATGAGATGTTCGAGGAACGCTCGGTGACCGCCTGGCTCCCTCGCCACGATGAAGTCCGCGCTGCCGAACGCGTTGTCCGGGTAAAACATCCCGCAATTGGGGTTGATCTCGAGAAGGATCGGCTGGCCGCGCGCGTCCACGCGGATGTCGCATCGACCGAAGCCGCTACCCTCGAGCCCCGCGAACACGCGGGCGGCGGCGTTCCGCAGCGCGGCGTCGAGGGCCGGATCGTCCACGCCGCGCACGCTCATACTTTCGTGGTCACGCCACTTCAGATCGAAGTGTTTCCACGACTCTCCTGGCGGGAAGACGAACTCCACCGGGGCGAGCACCCACGGCTCGCCACCGCGCTCGCGGGGTTCGGTGACCAGCACCGTGAACTCGCGACCGGTGACGAACTCCTCGATCAGGGCCGCGCCGAAGCGCTCCACGGTGGCCTCGACCTGCTGGAGCAGCCCAGACATCGTTTCCACGCGCGACGCTGGGGTGAGCCCGATGCTCGAATATCCGTTCAGCGGCTTCACGATCATCGGAAGCCGCATGCCGTCGACGACCGCGCTCACCTCGGCCGTCGACCGGACGATCGCATACGCTGGGAACGCGACGCCCTCCGCGGCGCACGCCATCTTCATCGCCTCTCGCGACGGATCGTAGAAGTGGCTCCCGGCCCCCGTGAACGCGACATCGAGCCGCTCGAGCGCCTCGACCACTTCGATCCCCGGTCTGTCTTCTTCCCACGCACCGTCGCACAGGTTGATCACGACGTCGAAGCCGGCACGGGCGACTTCCGTCACGATCCGCACGGCGTTGAGCCGCGTCAGGCGGAATGACTCGAAGCTTGCTTCTGGCAGAAATCTTCCCGGGTCCACCTCTGGGTCCAGCCCCGCACAGGGCGAGGACGAGCCTTCGTACGACGGGTGCAAGATCGCGATGCGCATGGGAACGCGCATCGTACGCTACCCGGAGAACGAAGACACCAGAGGCCTCCACTGCCCGGTTCGGACCGCAGCGAGCTCAGACGCTGCCGAGGAACATTGCGACCCAGCAGGCCACCGCTCCAGTCCAGGCGACGGAGCGCAACGTGGCGCGGTCCGCGACGTACAGAATGCCGTAGACGAAACGCAGGACGAGCCAGGCTACGGCGAGCGCGTCGAGCGTGCCGTGATCGAGCTTGCCGATGTGGGTCGCGATGATCACCGCCGCGGCGAACGGCGGGAATGCTTCGAAACTGTTGAGCTGTGCCCAGTGCGCGCGCTTCTTCGCCCCCGAAAGACGCTCGAGGAACTCCCGGGGATTGTGGTTGTCCCGGCCGCCGAAGCCACTGGTGAACTTGGCGTAGGCCGTCCACATCAGGGGTATCAGCGCGCCGAGGAGGACGCAGTAGTAGGCGATCGTCATGGGGCTCGAGCATCTATCAGAGCCGCGCCGCGGCGAGGAGGGGCCTCGACGATTCGAGAAAGCCAAAGGCGCCGTTCTCCGTGGATTCCGCGCGCGCGAACGGACACCCTCGCGGGGCACCGGATCGGCTACGTTGAGACGATGCGACCGAGTCCCGCGATCCCAGGCCTCGTGACTGCGCTCGCGGTCGTCGTGGGGTGCCAGGGACCCCCCAAGACCGCCGCGTTGCCCCCCGCGAAACCGAAGCCGCCGTCCGTCTCGGTGGCGGCGCCGCCTCCTCCGAGACCAGAGCCAGCCGCCGCGGTTCTCCGGACCGGGAGGTGGGAACCCGTCGAGGACGCCAAGGTATCCCTTCACGTCGTGCGCCGCGACGTGAAGCACGGCATCGAGTTCGACGAAATTGGACTGCCCACCGCGACCGAACTGGCGGGCAGCGTCTCGCTCGGCTCGACCACGGTCGTCGAACTGGCGCAGCCCGGGGGTTCGCTCGCGTTCATCGGTGCAGGGAGTCCGCCAGCGCCCGTGCCGGGAGCGGCGGCTCGGGCATCCGAGCTCCGCCTATGGGTGCGGCGCCCCGCGACGGTGACGTCACCGGCACTAGCAGGGACGTTCTACACGGCCGCGTCGCGCAGCGCCCACGGCCATCGGGTGCCGTTCGTGGCGAGTCCCGACAAGGACACGGGCGCTGCACCGGACCTGGAGCGCGCGTGGGCCAGCGCGCTCGCGACGGATCTCGAGACGCGGTCTTCGGCATTTTATCGATTCGCGTCGGAGCGTGTTCGACAGCGCTACCTGCGGGAGAAGCCGAAGAAAGATGCGCCTCGCGACGGCTATCACCGCGACGACGGGCTCGAAGATCTGATGGATACGACGACGGGACGGCTCTCCGTGCAAGACGCGCTCGAGCGCGACCGCTCGCTCTTCATCGAAGCCGAGGCAAAAACGCGATCGGTCCCGGTGGAAAAGCTGAAGCCGCCGCAGCTGACCTCGCACCCCTGGGCGGATCTTGCCCGCGCTCTTCCGGCGCGCCCGCCGGAAGAGCCGCTTGCCAAGGCGACTCCGGCGGAGTTCTACTTCCTGCGAGCGCGCGGACTCGGGCGATTGCTCGACATCGTGGACGCCGTCGAGAGCTGGGGCGAGCCTGCGGCGAATGCCCTCGACGGTCGCACGGAAGATCGCGGCACGTTCGAGCGATACGAGACCGAGCTCGGTCTCGTGCGGACGGATGCCACACGCATGTTCGGTCCGCAGCTCGTGACGGACCTCGCCGTCGTCGGCAGCGATCCGTACATCCACGAGGGCACGGACGTGACGCTCCTGTTGCACGTCACGGACGCGGCGATCTTCGCAACCGCCATCGCCGGACTCGCCTCGGCGTCGAGTGCCAACCACGGCGCCGTCACCGAGACTCAGTTCGATCACGAGGGAGTGACGGTCATCGTCCGGCGATCGGCCGACGGCCGGCTCCGTCAACATTGGGCGAGCGTCGGCGATCTCGAGCTCGTGTCCAACAGCGCGGGCGCCATCGAGCGCGTCATCTCGACGATTCATGGTCACCACCCGCGGCTCTCGGACGAGCCTGACTTTCTCTACATGCTGGCTCGCGACGCGGAGGCCCCGGACGACGTGCTCGCCTACCTCGGCGATCGGTTCGTCGCGACCGTCGTCGGTCCCCAGCAAAAGATCGCCGAGGCGAGGCGACAGCTCGCGCTCGCGGACCTCTCTCGGCCCGGGTACGCGGCGCTGCTCTACGGCTGGATAGAAGGTCATGCGCCCGCGTCGCTCGCCGAACTCGTCGGTTCGAAGCTCCTCGACGCGAGTGAACTCAGGCATCCCGGCGGCGGGGCCATCGACTGGCGACCACGAACGGGTGCCCATTCGACGTGGGGCTCCCCCGCGGCGCTCGAGCCGCTCATCGACCTGCCGAAAGTGACGCTCGTCACGGAGCCCGAGGAGCGAGGGTACGAATCCTTCGCGCAAAGTTACGAATCGCTCTGGTCGGACAAGATCGACCCCATGGCGTTCCGGATCCGCGATGAGAAGATCGCGGGCCGGACGAAGCTCACGGCGGACCTCCGCGTACTCCCTCTCCTCCGGCGCGAATATCGCGACGTCCTTTCCGTCGCGGGCACCGCGAAGACGGTCGTCCCGAACGTCTCGAGCGGCGCGCGCGTGGTCCTCGGGATCGGCAAGGACGCGACGCTCCGGCGGGAGTTGACCGAAACGGGGCGCTCGTTCGGCGGCGAGCAACCGCTCGCTTTCGACTGGATCGGAGACTATGGCGTCGTCGGGGTCGCCGATCGGAACGAGCTCGCGAACACGGCGCTCATGCTCGCCAGCGACGACATCGAGATGCCGCTGGAGCCGGCCCACCCGAAGCACGAGGAAACCTTCGAGGAGCTTGCGGATCTGCCGATCTACGCCGCGATCGAGGTTCGCAGCAGGCTCGGCGCGGCGGTGGCCCTCACTGCACTGCACGAGCTTGCCGACAAGAGCGCGCCCGGCGCGGCGACATGGGGCAAAGCTGCGAGCTACCGCGGCAACGACATCGTGGCGGTCACCGACGACGAGGCGCACCAGAAAATCACCGTCTACTACTCGCTCTTGCCGAGCGCGCTCGTCGTCTCATTGAACGAAGGCACGCTCCACGTCGCGATCAATCAGCTCCTCGATGCCCCGCCCGTATCGGCTCCCGGCGGCTCGAACGCGGCGGACGCCGCACAGCTCAGTCTGGACGTCACTGGAACGCCGACAGGAGCTCTCTATCGGGCGCTCGTGTGGTGTGCGACGGCGGAGGCGCTCGACAGCCCGAACGACTCCGCGGCCCTCGCGGAGGCCGTCTTCCGCGGCGTGCCCGAGTCGGAGCATGACGCCGGGCGTGCCCGCGCCGCCCTGCGCGCAGCGTTCGGCGTCGTGCCGCTCACGGTCGACGGATTCGATTTCTCGTGGGGCCCCGACGGGATCCGCGACCCGGCACGTGGGTCGGCGAACGCGCCCGTCTGGCCGGACGTCCCCGTGCACGGGTCCATCCTGGACAAACTGAAGCTCCGGCGGCTTCGGGCGGCCGTCTCCTTCGACGACGAGCCCGGCCAGACCAGCAAGACCCCCTTTCAGAGTCTGCACGCCCGCCTTGCCGTCCAGCTCGACTGACTCGCTCGCCCTCGGAAGCCTCACGACGTGCAAGGCCGTGCTCACGCCCCGGGGAAGCGCCGCCCACGCGCGATGAAGGGACGAGCCCTGTGCGATCACCAGGTGAGCCGGGGAGCACTCACCCTGGGCGAAGCAGCTTCCGGATCTTGCGCTGGAAGGTCTGCGTGCAGGTCCCGTGAGAACCTTCGTATTCGATGATCTCGCGAATGAACCGCGCCTGCGCGTCGGCGGTGTGGCCGCTGGCTCGCACGTCTGCTGCGAGTCGCGTGCCTTCCGCGGTCACCGGGACCTGAGGGGCGGCGACCACGATTGCCTTGTTGGTGGGCTTGTAGTGCGAGGCCTTCGTCTTCGTGACGTCTCGCATTCCGGAAGGTCCCGCCATCCTTCGCCCCGTTCCGGCGCAGCTCGGGCACCGTGTCGTCAAACCAAACGAATTGCTGACGCGCCCGTCGCCGCCGCAGACCCCGCACGTTTCAGCGGACATCGACCGACCCGAACCCCTCGCGGCGTGCTTTCGTCATTCGCATCAGTATAGCGCCGGATCAGCGGCGGATGGGTCCATGAAAGTGCTGGCCGCATCCGCGCTGTCGTGGGATCCGGTCGTTCATGGCTTCGACGGGAAAACCCAGAGTCTGCTTCTTCACGGAGCGGCAGGTCGGCATCAACAGCGTCGCCACGGTCTTGCAGCGCTATGCCACCGCGCAATCCGACGTCGACGTCACCTGGTGTGACGTGACCTACCACCAGGAGAAAGGGCGGATCGAACGACTCCGCCTCCCGCGCCGGGTAAAGGGCGTGCTGCGTGGGTACCGGCAAACGGGCGACGGCCTGAGGCACGGGCCCTTCGACGCCCTGTTCTTTCTGACGCACAATCCGGCCGTCTTTCGGCACGCTGCTCTGCGGGAGACACCGACCTGCATCTGGACCGACGTGACGCCGCTGCAGCTCGATCAGCTCGCGGACGCGTACGAGCATCCCATCTCGGCCTCGGTTCCTCTTCGGATGCTCAAGCACGCGGCCGTGCGACGCACGTTTCAGCTTTCGCGACGCTGTCTCGGCTGGTCCGATTGGGCACGCCGGTCGTTCGTCGACGACTACGGCATCGCCGCGGAGAACACCGGCGTGGTCCCGCCGGGGATCGATCTGTCGATCTGGAACGCGCCTCCGAAAGATCCGGGCGAGAGCGGCCCCTTTCGCATCGTATTCGTCGGCGGCCACTTCGAACGGAAGGGCGGCAAGCTCCTCCTGGACGTGTTCCGCCGAACGCTCAGGGGACGGTGCGAACTGTCCCTCGTGACCCGCGACCCGATTGCGGAGGAGCCGGGTGTGCGCGTCTACCGGGGACTCACCGCCGGCAGCGAGCCACTGCAGAACCTGCTCTATCGCGCGGATGCGTTCGTACTCCCGACGCTCGCGGACTGTCACTCGATCGCCTCACTCGAAGCGATGGCCTGCGGTCTCCCCGTGATCCTCACCCGGATCGGAGCTGGCGCGGACATAGTGGAGGATGGTGCTTCCGGGTTCCTGATTCCACCCTCCGACTCGAAGGCGCTGGCCGACTCCATTGCGGCTCTCGCTGCGGATCCAGCACGTGCGAGAGCCATGGGTGCCCGCGGGCGGGCGCTCGCCCAGCAAAAGTTCGACGCGCGCGTCATGGCGCGCAACATCGTCGACCACCTCCGCGCCATAGCCGGCCGGTAACGGCCGCTGCCCCCGCTTGCTCCAGCCGATTCACGGCGCCGAGCGCAGCGAGTACCGGGGGGAGCAGCTGCGAAGCAAGCTGCGGGGGGTGGGACACCCCCCAGGAACTGATCCCACGCCGTCCCTGCCGTCTCTGAAACCCGGGACACCCCCCAGAACCACTCCCACGTCGCGCACCGTCGTTTCTGGAACCCGCTTGCTCCAGCCACTTCTGGCTCAGAGCAGCGTCGTCACACACTCGTACCAGATCTGCTCGCCGCTCAAGCAAGGGAACGACTCCGGCTCGAGCGCCTTCAGATAGCAGTCGAGGATGTCTGCTGGCGCGGGCGTGCCGTCCGCACGAACGACGTCCACCGCGTTTCCATGGCCGTCGATGACGATGGCATAAGGAGCACCCGGACTATGGTAACAGTCAGGTACGCCGCACGCCATGAAGAGAGCCTGATCCAGCAGCTGGGTCTGCGCGTCCACGCAAGGGCCCTGAGTGACGTTCCCTGCGCCGCCGCTCGCCGGGATATCCCCCCCTGCGCCGCCGCTCTCACCGCCGCCGGCGCTCGCCCCGCCCGCAACGCTTCCCGTTGCGCCCGATACGCCGCCCGACGACGCGCCAGCGGCGCTCCCGCCGGTACCCGCGCCATCGCCCGAGGTCGTTTGGAGAACTCGGCCCCCGCAGCCTGTCGCCGCCAGAAGGACGAAGCTCGCGGCCATCGCCGAGGCGATCATGAGGTTCGGAGGGGCGTCTCGTTCCCTCGGCGTCGGTCCTTCCAGGCACGCTTGGACCTGGACGAGTCGGTCGCGCCACGCGCCGAGCTCACCGGCAAGGCCCGAAAGAACGCCGTTCATCGCCGTTTCGCGCGCGGCAGCGGGCATCTCCAGCTTCGAGAGCGCCAGCGCGAGCCCGTAGGCCTTCACGCGCGCGCGATTCATCGCGCCGAGCGATTCCTGGATCTCGTTGGCCAGATGCGGCCGATACACCGGCAGGCCGAGCCGTTTGGCCAGAGCGAGATTGATCGCGATGTCGTGCGCGAAGGTGTTCGTCGCGTAGCGCCCGAGGCCCTGCAACCTTATTCGAATGAGCGCCGCGCGGAACCGATTGATCACGGCGTCCTTCGGCTCGTAGCGCATCGCGAGCATGCCGCCGGTGACGCGGCCTTCGCGGTGGAGCGTGCGGTACGACTGGGTGCCGGGGTAGACGGCCATCGACAGCACGTCGAAGTGAATCGGCGGGAGCGTCGACAGCGCTTCGAGCTCGTCCTCGATTCCCTCCGGCGTCGCGTCCGGATGCACGATGAGCGAGTTGAACGTCGTGACGATCCCACGCTCGGTTAGCCGCTTCAAGAGAGCGCGATTCTCGTCGACCCCGGCGCCGCGCCCGAGCGACCGCAGCTGCTTCGACGTGAGTCCCTCGATGCCGACCGACACGCGGATCACCCCGAGTTTCTCGAGGAGATCGAGGACGGGCGGCGTCAGGGTTTCCGGGTCCGCCTGGAGGCACCAGGCCGTCTTTCGAACGCCGCGCTGCTCCAGCGCTCCTATCAAGCCTTCCAGCCACGCGGTCGCGCGCGCCGTTCCGCCCGATAGAAGATTCTCGTCCACGACCTGAAAGAAGCGCGCGCCGCTCTCGTGGTAGAGTTCCGCGACCTCGTCCGCCAGGTCGACGTGGTGGCGGTATCTCGTCTTTCCCACGCCTGCTTCGGACAGGGCTTCGCGCGAGAGGCCAGCCTTTCGTCCTTCGTCGATCGCTCCGAGCTGCAGTGCGGCGGGCGCGCAATACGGACAGCGTCCGGGGCAACCACGCGACGCCGACAGGCGCGCGGTCGGGACCCCGATCAAGCGCGGCAACGGCTCGGCGTGCACAGGACGAATCTGCATGGGTGTGGGATCGGAGACGGGCGACGGCGGACCGTCTCCGTTCCGCGTCGTGATTCCCGCGATGTCGAGCCAGGGGGCTCCCTCACTCAGCCGCTTCGCGAGCTCGGTCACCGGCAGCTCGCCGTCGTGCCGGATCACCGAGTCGATACCGGGGTGGCGTGCGAGCAATTCACCCCGCACGAGCGTCGCAACCGGACCGCCGCACGTGATGTGCCCGACGTATCCCCGAGCCCGCAGGTACCGGACGAACGCGAGCGCGTCAATCGTCGAATCGGAGTCGGGCATCGACAAGCCGACGAGCTCCGTGCCTCGTTCGAAGATGCGGTCCGCTGCCGCCGCGAGCGAATCCGGGCCCGACAAGGGGACCACGAACGCGCGGTGACCCGCTCCTTCGAGCGCGGCCAGCAGATAGCGCAAGCTCAGATTCTCCGCGCCGCGTTCCTCGCGCCCGACGAGCGCCACCTTCGTCGAACCACCGCGCCGTTCGTCGACCCTGCGAATCCCGACCAACCCACTCATACCCGCGAGAGTATTCGATCCCGGCGACTCACAGCCGAGCAACGACAAGTAACTCGCCGACGCGTCGCGTAAATAGGCTCATCACTGCCGTCTCTGACCCCCGTCTCTGACCCCCGCTTGCTCCAGCCGATTCACAGCGCCGAGCGCAGCGAGTACCGGGGGGAGCAGTTGCGAAGCAAGCTGCGGGGGGTGAGACACCCCCCAGACCCAATCCCACGTCGCGCACCGTCGTCAGTGGATGGCGGTCGCGGCGTCGCGCGCGCCTGCGTCGCCGTTCGGTGTCACCGAGCCGCCGGATTTCGAGCACACGCCCGTGCAGGTGGAGGCCGCGGGGCACGCGTCCGCCGTCCCGCCATTGCACTCGACGGGACATGCTGCCGACGGGCCGCACTCGACCATACAGCTCGCGCTCCCTTCGCACTTCGCGGTGCAGCCGCCGCTCGGGCATCGGATGGTGCAGTCGCTGTTCCCGGTGCACGACAGTGTCGACCCGGCGCCGAGCGTGATGGCGCACGCGCTGCCTCCCGCGCACGTGACGTCGCTGTTCGTGCCGGTGGCGAGCGTGCACTGGCTCGTGCCGGCGCAGCTCGAGGTGCAGTCCGCGGCACAGCTACCCGAGCACGTCGATTTTCCGTCGCACGTCGACGTACACCCCGTGCCGCACGTGAGGTTGCACTGCCCCTTCGCGTCGCAGTGGTATGCGACGCCGCTCGGCGGAGACCCCACCGCGACGAACGCGCCGTCCGCGCCGCGATCGCCTCCCGTGTTCGCGGGCTCGATACCGAACGTGCACGTCCCGCCCGTCTTGCACGAGCACGCGCCCCCGCTGCACAGACAGTCGCCCGCGCAAGTGGCGGTTCCAGTGATCGGACCGTCGGACGAGGCGCACCCGGGAGTGAACGCGAAGAGGACCGCCGCGAGCGATGTCCCGGCGGCCGAGAGACCACGAAGAGGTCGAGAACGCATGCCCGTTCGAGGCACTTCGGCCGCGAAATTATGAGGGCGGGTGTTCGTGCGCGTGAATCACTTGCGGAGAGGGCGGGATTCGAACCCGCGGTACCCTTGCAGGTACACATGATTTCCAATCATGCACCTTCGGCCACTCGGTCACCTCTCCCCGGCGCGCGCCATCGCGGTCGGCTTCGGTCGCCATGCATGAGCTCACTCACGTACTGGCTCCGGGCGGAGAGAGTGGGATTCGAACCCACGGTACCCTTGCGGGTACGCCTGATTTCGAATCAGGTACCTTCGGCCGCTCGGTCATCTCTCCGCGGCGGAATCTGGCAGCCATGATCCGAGCTGTCAACGGTTTGGGAGCGTCTTTTCCGCGGTATTGGGAGTCGAGCTTTCCCCTGGGGCGGAAGTGGCTCTAGGCTCACGAGTCTAGGCTTTTCACGGAACGCCGGTGCTCGCCGTGGCGGCCGAAGAAGTCGCGGAAATGCCGCCCAGCAACCGACCCCGTGCTCGCGGTTCTTACAAGAAGAGCGAAGTGAGCCGCCGCCAGGTTCTGGAGGCGGCCGTTCGAGCACTCGCGAAGCACGGCTATGCCAAGACGAGCGTGAGTGACATCGCGCGGGCGGCGGGCATGAGCAAAGGGGCGGTCCACTACCACTTCGAGAGCAAGGACGATCTCATCGCACGCGTGCTCGAGCACTGTGCCGCCGTTGCTCGTGACCGCGTCCGGTATGCCTGGGAAGGAGCCGGCTCGCCCGTCGAGAAGATTCGCGCTGCAGTGCACGAGATGCGGACGATGCGAAAGGGTGGGGTAGCCGAGTTACGGGTGCTCGCGGATCTCGCCGCGCAGGGGCTCCACGATCCGGTGCTCAAGGGGCTGCTCGGGCAGGTGTTCGAGACCAATCGTCGAGAGGTGGTCTCGTACCTGGAAGACAGTCTGCGGGCGATCGGAGTCACTCCGAAGATCCCCATCCACATGATGCCACGGCTCCTGATGGGCGCGCTCGACGGTCTTGCGATGCACGACTATTTCGACCCCCCCGGGGCCGGGGATGACGAGACGATGGAGCGGGTCCTCGAGACGATCGGGTTTTCGCTCTTCGAGCTGCCCGATCCGAATCCGCCTCAAACGCGGTAGTTCGGCGCTTCCTCGGTGATGAACACGTCGTGCACGTGGCTCTCGCGGAGGCCCTGGCCGGTGATCTGGATGAACTTCGCTTTCTTGTGAAGCTCGGGAACGGTCCGTGCTCCGGTGTACCCCATACCGGCGCGCAAGCCCCCCACGAGTTGGCCGATGATGGAGCCCATCGAGCCGCGATGCGGCACGCGGCCCTCGATGCCCTCGGGAACGAGCTTTTCATCGGCGGTGCCAGCCTGACCATAGCGGTCTCGGCTGCCACGCTTCATCGCACCGAGCGAGCCCATGCCCCGGTACACCTTGTAGCTGCGTCCCTGGTAGAGGATGAGCTCCCCCGGGGCCTCATCCGTGCCGGCGAACATGGACCCGAGCATCACGGTCGAGGCGCCCGCCGCAATCGCCTTCACGACGTCCCCGGAGTATTTGATACCTCCGTCCGCGATGACGGGCACGTCGTGCTCGTTCGCGATTCGAGTGGAGTCCCAGACCGCGGTGATCTGCGGCACTCCCACACCCGCGATCATGCGCGTCGTGCAGATGCTCCCCGGACCGATGCCGACTTTGACCCCGTCCACGCCCGCCTCGATGAGAGCCCGGGTGCCGTCGGCCGTCGCCACGTTGCCGCCGACGACGTCGATGCGTGGATGACGTTTCTTGGCTTCCGCCACGGTCTCGAGCACGCCCCGGGAGTGTCCGTGCGCCGTGTCCACGACGATGACATCCACGCCCGCGCCTGCCAGCGCGTCCATCCGCGCGAGACGCTCGGGCCCGGGACCAATGGCTGCCCCGACGCGGAGACGTCCGCGGTCGTCCTTGATGGCGAGCGGGTTTCGGTCGGCTTGAAGCAAATCCTTGATGGTGATGAGACCGAGCAGGCGTCCATTCTCGACCACGAGCAGCTTTTCGATCCGGTGCTTGTGGAGCAGTTCCTTCGCGGCGTCCGTGCTCACGCCGGGAGGTACGGTGACCAGCTTGGTGGTCATGAGCGCGCTCACCGGCTGATCGAGGTTCTTCTCGAAGCGGATGTCGCGCGCGGTCAGGATCCCGACGGGTGATTGTCCTTCGACGACGGGGACGCCCGAGATGTCGTTCTCGCGCATGACGGCGAGCGCCTCGCTCAAGGATTGGGAGGGGCGGACGCACACCGGGTCGGTAATCATGCCGCTCTCCGCGCGCTTCACGCGGTCCACCTCGGCCGCCTGTGCGTCAGGGGAGAGATTCTTGTGAATGATGCCGATGCCGCCGTGCCGGGCCATCGCGATCGCGGCCCGCGCTTCCGTGACCGAGTCCATTGCGGCGCTGACCAGCGGGATATTGAGCTCGATGTTCCGGGTGAGACGCGATTCGAACATCGACCTCCACGGGCAGCGCCTCGCTGTAGGCCGGCACGAGCATGACGTCGTCGAACGTCAGGCATTGGCGCAGCTTTTCGTCGGACATGGCCGAGCATACCCTGGACGCTTCGGGCCGTCGACCGGCGTCGCGAAAGACTCACGCATGTCCCAGGAGTGATAAAGATATCCTCGAGTGTCACGGGTTTCCGCTTCAACGCCACCGGAGTCGCGGCGCCGCGCTGGCGGTCACGGCGACCACGGGGTTCGGGAGCATCGCCACGGCGCCGGAGGTCCCGATCGAGACCATGACCACGCAGGTCACGCGCACGGCGTTCACGGCCACGGGTCCGATGCGCCGGGTCGCGCGCTTCGATGGGCGCTGGTGCTCACGACCGGATACATGTTCGTCGAGGCCGCCGCCGGAGCGTGGACGGGAGGCCTCGCGCTCCTCGCGGACGCAGGACATATGCTCGCGGACGCGGCGTCGCTCGGCCTCGCCCTGGTCGCGAGTGAATGGGCCAAGCGACCTCGCACGGCGACCACCACGTTCGGGCACCTCCGCGCGGAGGTTCTCGCCGCGTTCGTGAATGGCATTGCGCTCGCGGTGACCGCGCTGGCGATCATCGTCGAAGCCGTGGAGCGCTGGCAAGCGCCACGCGACATCCGGGCGCTCGAGATGCTCGTCGCGGCAACGGTGGGCCTGGGCGTCAACGTGCTCGTGGCCGTCATCCTCGCTCGCGCCGGCAAGGGCAACGTGAACGTCCGGGCCGCATTCGCGCACGTCGCAACCGACGCGCTGGGGTCCCTCGGGGCGATGAGTGCGGCCGTCGTGGTGCTCTTCTTCGGCTGGAAGCGCGCCGACGCCGGCGTGTCACTCGGCATAGCCCTGCTCGTCGCTTACAGCGGCTGGCGCGTGCTTCGCGAGACCACATCCATCTTGCTCGAGGCTGCGCCCAGCCACATCGACGTCGCCGCAGTCGAGCGCGCCATTCTCGAATGTTCCGGCGTCGGCGGTGTCCACGATCTGCATGTCTGGCGGATCTCGGATCGATTCGACGCGTTGACCGTCCACGTGACCCTCACGCAGGGTGCGCACGGAGTGGAGGTTTGCCGTGACGTTGCGAAACGAATCGAAGATGGCTTCGGGCTCGAACACGTGACCGTACAGCCCGAGGCGCCGCCACCGGAAGAGGTCGTGCCCCTCCGCTCCAGCCGGGACGGGCGGCCCCTAGTCGTGCCCTGATTCACGAGCCTTGTGATAGCCTGCGAGGCGCATGACCACGACCCCCGAGGATCTGGAAACGTTCCTGCGGCGCCTCGATCGCGCCTTCGAGAAAGTCGATGCGTCGACGTATCTCGTGAGCCTCGGGCAGAACCTGCCTGCCGCGGTCCTCAAGCTCGCGCCGCCGGTCCTCGTCGTCCAGGTGGACGTGGCGGAAGCTCCCAGCGAAAACCCGTCCCTCGAGGCCAGGCTCTTTCGCCGACTCCTCGAATTGAACGCGACGGACCTCGTTTACGCGGCGTTCGGCATCGAAGGAAGTCGGATCATCATCGATGCGGCGATGGACCTCGACGCGATGCGCCTGCACGATCTCGAGCGCCTGCTCTCGAACCTGGATCTCTCGCTCGCCGAGCACGTGCCACATCTGCGTGACCTGGTGAAGAAGGGCTGACGGAGACCATGGGAATTTTCGCGCGGCTGGCCACCCTCATCAAGGCGAACATCAACGATCTGATCAGCAAGTCCGAAGACCCGGAGAAGATGCTGAACCAGATCGTCGTCGAGATGGGCAAGCAACTCGAGGAGGCAAAGAAGCAAGTCGCTGCGGCCATCGCCGATGACATGCGGCTGGCGAAGCAAGTGGAGGCCGAGACAGCGGCGGCTGCCGAGTGGGAACGGCGCGCGATGCTCGCGGTGCGGGCAGGGGACGACGCGCTCGCGAAGGAGGCTCTCGCGCGCCGCAAGGAGCACGCGGACACCGCGGAGCAATACCGTGCCCAGTCGCAGAAGCAGAAAGCGGGCGTCGACCAGTTGAAGCTTGCGCTTCGAGCCCTCAACAACAAGATCGAGGAGGCGAAGCGCAAGAAGGGACTGCTCATCGCCCGCAAGAAGCGCGCTGAAGCACAGAAGGCGATCCAGGAGACCCTCGGTGGTATCAAGAGCGCGAGCGCGTTCGAGGCGTTCGACGAGATGTCGCAGCGCATCGAGCGGATGGAAGCGGAGGGCGAAGCGAGCGCCGAGCTTGCGAAGGAGTATTCAGGGGACGTCGTCGCCCAGAAGTTCCAGAACCTCGAGAGCACCGCGGGAGCGGACGAAGATCTGCTCGCTCTGAAGCAGAAGATGGGTCTCGCGCCGCCGGCTGTCGCTCCGCAAGCGGTGCGCGTGGAAGCGCCCCCCGCCGGGGGCGACCAATCGGAGCAGGACGAACTCGCCAGAGCCCTCGCCGATCTGGAAGCCGGCGAACGCCGCGAGCTCACCGCGAAGCGCTGATGAGGCTGTCGGACCGTCGTCGGGCGCCGACTGCGCGGAGGGTCGCCATCTGCCTCGGAACGGTGCTGAGCCTCGGCGCGTCCGGCGCCCAGGCTCGCGGGCGTCCACTCGACGCCGTGATGCTCGGCACGGGGAGCGAGAAGGTCCGGATCGACGGCTTGCTTCGCGAGTGGCCGGCGAGGCTGGACGCTCTGGACGAGGCGCTTCGAGGCAGCTCGAGCGGCGACCCGAGCGCAACCGGCGCGATTGGCTACGACGACAGGAACCTCTACGTCGCGATGAAGATTCGCGATCGCAAGCTCGTAAGAACGCCCGAGTTCGGCGATGGCGAGGATTACGGGGACCTCGAGATCGCCTTCCCGACGCGACGGGGGTTCGTCGGTTATTCCGTGCGGCTCTACGCGGGGGAGATCGGTCGTAGCGCGGGCGCCGTGAAGATCGCCGGTAACGTCGTACGCGGCGCGCGCCTCGTCGAGGCACCCGCCGAGGGGGGGTACACGCTCGAGGTCTCGCTGCCGTGGAACACCTTTCCGGAATCGAACGCGATCCGCGTCGGTATACGTGCGGCCCTCCGCTACTACGACGCGGACTCACCAGGTCGAGTCCACGCGGTGATCGCGACCAGCGGCGGCACTGGTGCGGCGCTACCGCCGTTGCTGTTGGAGGCCGAGCAGGGACTCTACCGAAGTCTCGTCCGCAGGAAGAACCTGCCGGAGATGCCGACGCGTTTTGCGGTGGGTGACATCGCGGGTGATCGAACTCTCGAGGCCGTCGCCGTTTACGGAAACGCGCTGATCGTCGTCGGGTCTGCGTATCGCCGCGGCAAGGAGTATTTCTTTCAGGACCTGGGAGACGACGCGAGCGCGACTCGCCTCGACCTCGTGGACCTGACCGGTGAAGGCAAGGACGACATCGTGGTCGGCAAACGTATCGGCACGCGGGACCAGTACCGCGAAGTGCTGGAAGTGCTCCGCGTATCGAGCGGCGACACGCCCTACGTGGCATTTCAGCGCGAGATTGGCATCGTCACGAAGAAGGGCGAGATCGAGAACGACGTTTCCTTCAAGCGAAACGGGTCGAAGATCGATCTGGTTTTTTCGCAGGGCAAAGCGGTCGGATTCGATCCGGCGACGTATGACGAGCCGATGCCGGACGGGATGGACTCGGCGCTCCTGCCCTGGCAAACCCTGAGGAGCCGCACGTTCGAGTGGGACGGCAAGCAGTTCGCAGCCGCGGGAAGCGAGACCTGGCAGCCGACGATGCAGGCGCCATCCCCGGCGGCGCCGCGACCGGTGGCAGCCGCGGAGGAAGAAGTCGCGGCGCCTCCGCCGCCACGAGCACCATCTCCGGACGAGCTTCTCGAACGGGTGTATGCGCTATATAGGCGCGATCACAGGGTCGGCATTCAACGCCCGCGGTTCGACTTCGTGGCGGACGTGGCCGGGGATGCGAGGCCGGAGCGGGTGCTCGTGCACGGCAAGGACATCGTCGTCTTCGGCAAAGGATTCAAGGAGGGCTTGAGTTACGTTTACACGACCATCGGCGTCGAATCGCCGAAGGACGTGCTGTCCGTCACGGCCCGCGACGTCACGGGAGACGGTAAAGCGGAGATCATCGTCCGCGGCGTATTGCACGCCAAAGCGAGCGCCCCGATGGGGGGCAAAGTGGTCGATCGCGACGCCTTCTACCTCTACGAGGTGAGCGACTCCGGCATCAACCGCATCTTCGCGGCCGAGACGGGCAGGGCGCTCGGAAAGGACCGGATCGTCGACAACGTCCGTTTCGTTCCTCGCGGCAAGGCGGTCGCGTTGGAGCTGCAGGCCGGGCGTGCCATCGGATGGACGGACACGACATATCCCTTCCCGATCGACAAATATCCCTACGCCGGGCTCGAACCGCTGCTGGTCCCCTGGGGTGACGTGACGTCGAAGCGCTATCGCTTCGACGGAAGCGCCTTCGTGGCCGAGCCGTGACGGCCGGACTCGAAGAGTCGCCGCCGCGCGTCGCGCTCGTACTCGCGGGCGGCGGGGCCCGCGGTGCGTACGAAGTCGGCGTCATCCGGTACATTCTCGAGGAGCTGCCGAAGCGGCTCCGGCGGGAGGTGCCGCTCGACATTCTGTGCGGGACCTCGGTCGGCGCGATCAACGTGTGTCTGCTGGCGGCCTACGCCGACGCCCCTCAGCTCCGGGCCAGGCTGCTCGTCGATCGCTGGCGGGCCTTGAAGGTCGACCAGATCCTCAAGCCCGACCCCATCGAGTTCGTCGCGTTGATGCGCGAGCTGGTCGGCGCAAAAACGCGCGCGGTCTTGGGGAAGGCGCCCAGGGGCGGCCTGGTGGACCCCGCGGGTCTCACCAAGGTCCTGACAGACTCGATTCCATTCGAGCGCATCGACGGACACTTCGCAACTGGCCGAATTCGCGCGGCGAGCGTATCGGCGACCCACGTCGGCACGGGTCGGACGGTGGTCTTCGTGCAGCATCTGGATGACCACATTCCCGCATGGGGCCCGCACGCAACGATGGTCCGCCGGCAGGTGAACATCCGGCTCGACCACGCGCTCGCGTCTGCGGCCATCCCGTTCGTCTTTCCCGCCGTGAGCATCGATGGCGAGCTCTATTGCGACGGTGGGTTGCGGCAGAACGTGCCACTTGCGCCCGCGCGCCGCCTGGGAGCCGATCGCCTGCTCGTGGTGAATCCACACTACGTCGGACCGGTGAACCCCGCCATCGAGCGTCAGAGAGAGGAGGCCTTCGCGGGGCCGGCGTTCCTGCTCGGCAAGACGCTGAATGCGCTCCTCCTCGATCGCCTGGACGGGGACGTCGAGCGCCTGGTGCGGATCAATGACATTCTCGCCGCCGGGAGCCGTGAATACGGGGACGGGTTTCCTGACGCCCTGAACCGACAACTGGGGGTGCCGGAGGGTGATCCGGGGCTGCGCTGGATTCGCACGAAGGTCATTCGCGCGTCGGAAGACATTGGCCGGCTCTGCGGCGACTTCGTTCGAGGCCCGGCGTTCGAACGGAGCCGCAAGGGACTGACCGGCCGCGCCCTGCGGCGGCTTGCACGGAGCGAGGGGATGGAAGAGGCCGATTTGCTATCGTATATCCTCTTCGACGGCGAGTTCGCATCCGAGCTCATCGCGCTGGGTGAGTCGGACGCGCGCGCCCAGAGCGACGCGCTCTGCGAATTCTTCGAAGACACGCTCCGGTGAAGCTCAGCGGAGCCGGCCCGGCAAACGCACGACCTTGGCGCCTTCGGGCGGCGGGTCCACCGGGGGGAGCGCAATCACGAGTCTCTCGACGATCGGCATCGCGTGGAGCAGCGCGCCGAGAGCGGTGAGCTCCGACTCCAGCTTTTCGAACACCACCGCGATCACGTAAAGGCCCGCGAAGGGACGCGCGAGGCACTCCATCCGGTTCGCGAGCCGTAGACGCGTGGTGTGACTCGGCCGCAGCTCCGCCCGCGCATCACGCACCTGGACGATCGTGCTCTCGAGCACCGTGTCGGCATTCGCCCGTTCGCCCATCGATACCCCCCAGATGACGGGGGAGGCGAGATCGAACACCACGGCGCCGTTCGCGCCGACCCGTTCACGAAGGCGCTCGAGTTCGTCGTTGAGGCGTCGGCCGGCGATCTCCGGGGGCGTCTGAGACGGCGGCGCGCCGAGCGCGTGCTCCGCGTTGCCGAACAGTGACCCCAGCATCGCTTCGAGGCGTGACTCCACGGCCGGGCGTTCTTTGGGCGGTTCGTCGAACACCACGACGACACGTCCGCCGCTCGGTGCGATCCGAAAAACGATTCGCGGGTCGATGGGATCTCGCCCGCCGAGCTCGACGCGAGCGTCCGCAGCGCCAAGTTCTCGAACGAGGAGTTCCAGGAAGCGGATCAGGCTCGGGTCAGTCACGGGCTGCACTCTACGCCAGTTTCCATCATAATGCGCCCATGACGACGCTCACCGACACGCCTGCGTTCCGTGCTCTCGTCGAGCACCACCGGGCCATGAAAGCCGATCACCTCCGCGATGCATTTCTGGCGGATCCGCAACGGGTTTCTGGATTCTCGCTGGAGCTCGGCGATCTGCTCTTCGATTTCTCGAAGCATCGCATCCGGCGTGAGACGATGAGTCTGCTCGTCCGTCTGGCCGAGGACCGCGGGGTCCCAAACCTTGCGGCAGGCATGTTTCACGGGGACGCGATCAACGTCACGGAGCATCGTGCCGTGCTGCATGTCGCCCTGCGGAACCGATCCGATCGTCCGATCCACGTCGATGGACGGGACGTGATGCCGGACGTGCGACGCGTGCTCGCGAAGATGCGAACGTTCTCGGAGAGCGTCCGGAGCGGCGCGCACCTCGGTCATACCGGCAAGAAGATCACTGACGTCGTCAACATCGGCATCGGCGGCTCGGATCTCGGCCCGCACCTCGTGTGCGAGGCGCTGAAGCCCTACTGGAGCGCAGGGCTTCGCGCCCACTTCGTCTCGAACGTCGACGCGACGCACCTCGTGGAGACGCTCGAGGGCCTCTCGCCCGAGACGACACTCTTCACGGTCGCGTCCAAGACGTTCACGACGCAAGAGACGATGACCAACGCCGACTCCGCGCGACGGTGGCTGGTGAAGGCTCTCGGGTCGGACGCCGCCGTGGCCAAGCACTTCGTTGCCATCTCTACGAACCTCGAGGCCGTGAAGAAGTTCGGCATCGATCCGGCGAACATGTTCGAGTTCTGGGATTGGGTGGGGGGACGGTATTCGCTCTGGTCTGCGATCGGTTTGCCGATTGCGCTCGTGGCCGGCTTCGAAGCGTTCGAGCGGCTCCTCGAGGGCGCGTACGAGGCCGACGAGCACTTCCGGACCACGCCGCTCGAGAAGAACATTCCCGTCGTGATGGGGCTCCTCGGGATCTGGTACGTGAATTTTTTTGGGGCCGAGACGCACGCGGTGCTCCCGTACGACCAGTACCTGGAGCTCTTGCCGGCGTTCTTGCAACAGCTCGACATGGAGAGTGACGGCAAGAGCGTCGAGCGCGACGGAACGCGAGTTCGTTCGTACACGACGGGCCCCGTCGTGTGGGGCGCCGCGGGAACGAACGGGCAGCACGCGTTCTACCAGCTCCTGCATCAAGGGACGCGCCTCGTTCCGGCGGACTTCATCGTCAGCGCGCGGAGCCACAACCCTATGGGCGATCACCAGGACAAACTCGTTGCCAATTGCCTTGCGCAAACCGAAGCGCTGATGCGCGGTAAGACGGAGGACGAAGTGCTGGCCGAACTCGAGCGGGGAGGGATGTCGGTCGAAGCCCGGAAGGCGCTCGCTCCTCATCGCGTGTTCGAAGGCAACCGGCCGACGAGCACGTTTTTCATGGACCAGCTGACGCCGCATTCGATGGGCCGTCTCCTTTCGCTCTACGAGCACAAGGTCTTCGTCCAGGGTGCCATCTGGAACGTGAACAGCTTCGACCAGTGGGGCGTGGAACTCGGCAAGGTCCTCGCGGGGAAGATCCTCGGCGAATTCGGCAAGCCCGCACTCGAAGGCACCCACGACGCCTCGACCACCACGCTCATTGCCCGATATCAGACGCGGCGTCATTGACCCCCCTGAAGCCTCGATTCGTGGCATCTTCCCGGCCGCGATGCAGCTCAAATACGGAACGAATCCACACCAGAGTTACGCATCCGTAGAACCCGTGGGTTCGAGGGATTTGCCGGTGCGGATTTTGAACGGCACGCCCTCCCTGATCAACTTTCTCGACGCCCTGAACGCGTGGCAACTCGTTCACGAAGCGCGAGCCGCACTCGGCTTGCCCGCGGCGGCAAGCTTCAAGCACGTGTCTCCCGCCGGCGCGGCAGTCGCCGTGCCGCTCGACGACACGCTCGCGCGTGCGTACGAGGTGCGCGGCAAGGACCTGAGCCCGGCGGCCGTCGCGTACGTCCGTGCGCGCGGAGCGGACCCCAAGAGCTCGTTCGGAGATTTCGTCGCGCTCTCGGATCGCGTGGACCGGGAGACGGCGGAGTTCCTCAAGGGAGTCGTCTCCGACGGCATCGTCGCTCCCGGCTTCGATGAAGCGGCGCTGGCGATCCTCAAGGCAAAAAAGGCGGGAGCCTTCATCGTGATGGAAGCGGACGCGAGCTACGTTCCCCCGTCGCGCGAGTCACGTGAGCTCTTCGGCGTCCGCCTGACGCAGGATCGCAACCAGCACGCGATCGGCAAGGCCGATCTCGCCTCGGTGCGGACGGGAGAGCTCACGGAAGACGCGGTTCGAGACCTCGTCCTCGGGCTCATCACCATCAAGTACACGCAATCGAACTCCGTCGGTTACGCGCTCGGCGGGCAGATGATCGGCATCGGCGCGGGCCAGCAGTCGCGGGTGGATTGCACGAAGCTCGCCGGTGCCAAGGCCGACGTGTGGAACCTGGGACTTCATCCGAAGGTCGTCGGATTGCCCTTCAAAGCGGACCTGAAGCGACAGGAACGCATCAACTGGCGCGTTCGATACATCGAGGGCGACCTCACGCGTGAAGAAAGAACGGCGTTCCAGGACGTGCTCACGGCGAAAGTGGAGTCGCTCACGGAAAGCGAGAAGCAAGACTTTCTGTCGAAGGTCACCGGAGTGAGTCTCGTCTCGGACGGCTTCATTCCCTTCCGAGACAACATCGATCATGCCTCGAAGCACGGCGTCCGGTTCATCGCGGAGCCCGGCGGTTCGGCCCGAGACGCGGAGGTCGAGAGTGCCTGCCGCGAGTACGGAATGACGCTCGTCCACACGAACCTGCGGCTCTTCCACCACTGATCGCCCCCGGGCGAAGCAGCGGGCCTATACGAGGTTCCACGACGCGGCTCGAACCATGCCCGAGCAGAGCCCGATGAAGATGGCGCGAAGCGCGTCCGACATCGGGATCCCGCCTTGCGTTGCGTGCGTGACGACGTCGCGCACGGTGGCTGTACCGTCCGCGAGCGCCAGCACCGCCGTCTCCGCGGCGGATAGCCCGAGGATGGTCGGCGCCGCCTGTGGCGAAGCGGGGAGCAGAGCCTCCTTCGTCACCGGTCGCAGGAGAGTCGCGATATCGCCGGGCGCGTACTGTTCACGGACGAGTCGGGTGAGGACCTCCAGTGTCGGTTCCCGGGTGCGCACGTGGTGGGACTGGTCGAGCCTCGCGCCGCCGAAGAATCGAATCTCTCCGGCGCGCCAGCCGTAAACGGCTCCGAGACGATCTTCGAGCTGGCGCGCGAGCTCCCGGACCAGCTGGGCTGCGCCGAGCGCGCCGAACGACACGAGCGCCTCGCCGAGCCGAAATGGCGGCTGACTCCCGAGCGCGAGCTCGACCGCTTTCTCGGTGACGATCCGTGACTGAATCAGCCTTCGTCCGAGGAGCTCATCGCGGTCCGTCGATGCGACGAACACCGGGTCGCCCTTTTCGAAGAAGATCCGCTTCCGCCGCTTGCCGTCGACCGCCACGAGGAGGCCGCTCGTGCGCCCGAGGGCGAGCCGATAGAGCGCAGAGGGCAGCGCGGTTGCATCGATGCGCTGCAGCCAATCCGGCGACGCGAGCTCATCGTCGCGGAATTGATAAGCCGGATGAGCCGCCAGTGCGGCGAGTGCCGGCACGGTCGACGCGGGAATGAACGTGTCCGCTTGAATCGAAACATTGGAGCGCGCAGACAGTCGCCCCGTGGCGATCAGCGCGAGCATCTCGGCACGCGACAGGGGGCCCACGATGGCTCCCGAGCGCGCACGGATTCTATATGTCGCCGACCCGGGTCGACGCTTGGAGACGCCCTCCGCGATGGACGATGGCGACGGGGTCTCGGGAGGAGGGGACTCGGGCGCTGCCGCTCTGGCTGCCGGGGCGTCGGACGGCAGACACCGAACGACGAGCATCTCGCTGACCTCCGAGGGCTGGGGTGGCGTGTCCGATTCGGGGCGCCGCTCTTCCGGCGGCTCGTGCCGGGGTTCCGAAGGCGGCGAACCGCCCGGACCCGGCAGCGGCGGTGGCCCTCGCCGGGGGCGCGCGTTCGAGTACGCGGACGGTCGCGTCCCGCTCGAGGAGGGCAGCATCCTGTGCAGGAACGGCACGACCGTCGTGTCGTCGAGGCGAATCGAGCGGTGGGCTGCGACGTCGGCCAGCGCGTTCGCGAATTCGCGCGCCGTCTGAAATCGCTCCGCCGGGCGGTGCGCGAGCGCGCGCTCGAGCACTCCGGTGACGTCCGCCGGGATCCCGCCGTCCCGCACCAGCCCGAGTTCGCCGCGCGAGATGCGCGTGATCACCTCGAGATCGCTCTTGCCCCCGAACAGAGTGCGTCCCGCGATCATCTCCGCGAGCACGATGCCCGCGGCGAAGAGATCGCTCCGCGCATCGACGTCCCCGCCGAGGATTTGCTCGGGCGACATGTATCGAAGCTTGCCCTTGAGCTCGCCGGGATACGTCCGCCGTTCCGCGAGAAGACTCCGCGTGATGCCGAAGTCGATGAGCTTCACGTTGCCGATGCGGCTCACGAGGATGTTCGACGGTGAGACGTCGCGGTGCACCACACCGAGCGCGCGCCCGTTCTCGTCCGTCGCCTCGTGGGCAAACGCGAGCGCCGTGAGCATCTCGTGCGCGACGTAAAGCGCCGCGCCGATGGGCAGTGTCTCGCCTCGCTGCGCGGCGGTTCGAAGGAGGAGCGAGCACGAGACTCCGTCCACGTACTCCATGACGATGAAAAACTGACCGTCGTCCTCGCCGAACTCGATGACCTGTGCGATGTTGGGATGTGTGAGCGTCGCGGCGATGCGCGCCTCGTCGCAGAACATCTGGACGAACTGCGCGTCCTCGGACAACTCCGGCAGTATCCGCTTCAGTGCGACGCGCTTCGTGAAGCCACGCGGACCGCTCCGTCGCGCCAGATAGACTTCCGCCATGCCGCCCGCGCCGAGCTTTCGCTCGATTACATAGGCGCCGACCGTCATCCCGGTTTCGGCATGCAGCTCGGCCATCAATGGCAGAGTAAACGAAGCGGCGCGCGCGCGCACGCCATGAGCCCGGAATTTTCCGAGTGAGTGCGAGCGTGTGGGACGTTTGTCTACGGGCAGCCGCGACCCGCCCCGCGTCTCGCCGAAGTGGCAGGGGCAACCGTCAGTCGGGGAACTGGTTTCGTACGTCGGCGCACGTCGCTCCATCGGAAAGACGAACGGCGTCGAACGTGCCTAGGCCGGTCGGGCTGAACTGGGGCCGTATTCCGTTGATGAAGGCGGCCTCGGTCGTGTCGCACGCAGTGCCGTCCGTCTTTCTGCAGCCGACTACCGTCGATTGGATGCCCGACTGCCCGTTCACCGGTACGATCGTCGCGGTCCCCTTCACCTCATCGCAACTGACGACCGTTGCCGACAGTGACGACACTGTGCGCTCCGCGATGTAGATGAGATTGGCCCCGAGACCAAAGACAGCCGTCGGTGGCAACGAGTATCCGGTGCCGGTCGCCGGAACGACCGTCACCCCAGGCTCGCCATCGAGATCCTGATCCTGGAGATCGAGCGCGGTTGCGGCGGGCCACGGCGCGGTGGTTGCGTTGTCCAGGATCGCACCGACGACGAACGCGAAGGGATCCGTTTGAATGACGAAGCCGCTCGCCTGGAAGCTGCCGTGCCATACGAAGGGGACCCAGGGGATGGCCCCGGCGTCGAAGACGCTGTCCGGGAATCGAATCCCGAACTTGGCGTAGCCCGCCGTCAGATCACCTTGAAGATCCGGAAGCAGAATGCTGCAAGGCACCGTCGTCGAGTCGATGTCGATTCCGTCCTGGTGCTGGATCGCCAGATTCCATTGTTCGACGTTGCCATTTCCGGCGTCGAGAATGAGGGGATCCGTCGCGGGCCAGTTCACGGGTACGATCGTGTGCGTGGCCCAGGTGCCGGAGAAGTCGCACGGCGAACCGAGGCCTGCGCCGCCCGCGCCGGCGTTGCCTCCCGGGTCCGTGCCGCCCGTCGCGAACCCGCCTGTACCGCTGGCGCCAGCGGCGTTGGGATAACCGCCACTCGCCGGCATGGCGAACCCCCCGGTGCCTCCTGGTGGGAATCCGAAGGTGCCTCCGGCACCATCTTCACCACCGCTTCCAGCCGGCAGCGGGGCGCTCGTCGCGAACAGACCTGCGCTGCTGGTCGAGCCGCACGCGACGGCGCTCATGGGCACCGTCAGTAGTGCCAGCGGCAAAATAAGGGAGCGGGTAGTCACCGGGCGGAGTGCTGGAGTTTAGCGCCTTCCCCGCGATCGACGAGGTCAGTCCAGGATGATGGTGGGCTTGCACCCGAGCTGGATGCTCACGGTGCCGGCCGCAAAATTCGCGCAGGTGCCCGGACAGATGAGGATGTTCTTCGGTGTGGTCTGGTCGTCGTAGTACCAGCCCTGGTTCGCGTTCAGGGCGCAGCCGCCGAGATCGCCGACCTTCGGCACCTCCGCACTCACGGTGGAGGTACTGGGCGTGTATTCCACTCTGACCAGGTCGGTGTTGACCACGACCGGCGGTTGGCCCGGGGGCTGATCCGGGGCCGGGATGGGGAATGAACACTGGAGCGGCGTGCTTGCGATACCAAGCAACGCGTTGACGAACTGCGTCCCGATGTCCCCGTTGTTGATGAGCGTGGCTTGCCCCGTGCCGCCCGCTTTCGCGATCTGGTTGAGGTTGGTGCCGCCCGCGCCGAGGTTGAACCCGACGACGAACGTGCGGACCACCGGGTCCGTCGTGAATGCGGTCTTCGCGATCGTGGCGATGTCGGGGATCTCCTGCGGGGTGCATTCCGTCGGGAAGCCGTCCGTCACGAGCACGACTACCGGCGCGCGCCCCGGATGCGCGGGGCCCCACGTCTTCATGTGATTGATGGCGCCCTGGAGAGCGGGGCCCGTCGGAGTGAAGTCGTTCGGCTGCTCCGCGTTGATGATCGAAGTGAGTGCGCCGGCGTTGCCCGGCAGGAGCCCGATCTCGACGGCGGGAGTCGAATAGTCCGCCGTGCACGATGCGGGCGCGGTGCCGTCGATGGGGAAGAACTGGAGCCCGACGCCCATGTGCGCGTTCGCTGCCTGCTGGTTGTTCACGAAGGTCGCGATGGCCTGTTGCGCCGTTGCCCACCAGGTGACCGGCGGATTCGTTCCGGGAATGGCGTCGGCCATCGACTCGGAGTGATCGAACATGATGTACATGTCGACCGGCACGGCCTCGGCCCCGTGTGCCTCCCCGACGCATACCTGCGAGGTCTTCAACCCACCGTCATCGCCGTTGTTCGCGCCGGTGCCGGAACTGCCCGTCCCCAGGAGCGACACGAAGCCACCGGCGCCGGTGTCGCCTCCCGACTCCTGCGCGGGGAACCCGCCGGAACCCGTTCCGGTCTTGCTGCTACATGCGCAGAGCGCGCCCAACCCGAGAAGAAAGCCCCAATGTCTTAGCGCCATCGATGAACCTCGTTCGTGAACAAAGGACGCGTTTCGGCCGCGTGACCGGCATTGTAGCTTCCTCACACACCCCGGGCGACCTGATTCGGTGACGGCAAAAGTTTACGGCGCGACTGCGTGCGTCATTGCGAGATCCACATCACCGACAACAGGACGAGCCAGATGGCGCCGAGGTAATGCCAGTACCACACGCAAAATCGCACTCCGTCGCAGCGTGAGCTCGAGTACTCGCGCTGGGTCGCCCGGAAGATCACGATCGCCAGCGGGATGAACCCGCCGAGCACGTGGAGCGCGTGAAGGCCCGTCAGGAGATAGAACGTGAACGCGAAGAGCGTCGGTCGCGGTAGCGCCTGCTGCGCGTGGATCATGTGCGACCAGTTGAAGCCCTGACCCACGAGGAACGCACACGCGAACGCAAGTCCGATCCAGAGCGCGTGCCGGAGCGAGTCCTGGTGGTTCTCCCGGACGCTCAGGTACGCGCGGTGCATCGACGCGCTCACCCCGAAGATCATCGCCGTGCTCGCAATGAGACCCGCCGGCAACCCAGGCGAATTCTCCGGCCGCCAGATTTTCACGGTCGTGCGAGTTACGACGTAGGCGACCAGGGTCGCCGCGAAGAGCACGCCGATCACGCAGAAACCCAGGATGACCAGGAGTTGCTCGGAGGACATGCGAAAGGACGGCTGCCGCGGTCCTTGCGAATCCTCGGGATCGGGCTTCAATGAGTAGGTCTCGCGCATCCGGGCCGGTCAGTGGTAGGACGGCGCGTCGACCCCCGCAAGGCGCATCGTGACGAGCGAGAGAACGCACTGGTGGCTGTCACCCCTCGTCGCTGCGGCCGTGCTCGTCGAGTGGCTCGAGGTCGGCGTCGATGCCGTTCACCGAAACTGGGACGGGGTGGCGCGCGCGCCCCACTTCGCGGCCGCGCTGCTGCTCTTCACGGCTGCGGGGACGCTCTTCGCGGGACTCGTCGCGCTCGCGGTGCGCGCCTACCAGGGGATCGCGGCGCGGCTCGCACCTCGCTTTCCGCGAGCGGCTACCTGGCTACCCCCGGCCGCTGGGGCACTCGTCACCATGGGGGCTTCGGCGAGCACCGCGTTCTGGACGTTCTCCGCCGACCGAATGCGGGGGACTGCGCTTGCCGTCGCGGGTCCATGGGTGCTCATCGCGCTCGCCGGGGCGTTCGGCGCCGGGGTAGTGGCGCTCTTCGGACTCGTGCGTGCAGCGGCGCAAGCGGGACGGCGACGCGCTCTCGTCACGGCGGCGGCGCTGTTCGCCCTCGCCGCGGTGCTCGTCCGGATCGATCTCACCGTGTATGTCTCGCTCTACGCCCGGCTGCACACGCTGCTCGAATCCTGTGCGGCCGGCTGTGCCTGCGCGGCGACGTTCCTGGTCCTCGTATTCCTGATCCGCGGCCGGCCGCGGGTCGTGCGAGCGACGAACGTATTCGCCGTCGTGGCCGGCGGAGTCACGGCGCTCTTCGTCGTGATCGAACCGGCGCGCGCGTGGGTGGACGAGTCTCTCCGGCACGCGTGGCGCGAGCCGATCTACGTCGGTCGAATGCTCTCGCGCATGCAGATCGTGGAAGGGTTCGTCCGGGACCCGCGCGGCTGGCGTGGCGCGACGATGTCGAGCGTGGTGACGCTGCGGGAACGCTACGACATCGCGACGACGAGCCGGAGCCCGGCGTGGGACAAGCCGCTCGCGGAACCCCCGTGGCTGAAGCAACGCATCGACGCGCTTCGGGGGAAGGGGACGCGGAACATCATCATCTTTTACGTCGACACGCTGCGCGCGGACGTCGAGCGCGACCCCCGGGTCATGCCGAACACCATCCGGTTCGCGTCGACCGCGATCGATTTCCGGAACGCTTACACGACGGGCTCGGACACATTACACGCGTTGCCGGGGCTCACCGGGGAAGCTACGATCTCTTCACCGAGCAGCCGAACGACCTGCTGCGCGTCATGCACGGGGCCGGGTACCATTCCGTGCTCATGGTCGCGCAATCCGCGCACGAGTTCCTGTCGAAGCTCCTGCCGCAGTTCAAGTTCGACGAGACGGTCGACGTGCCCGACTATTCACCCGGCAACGAGAACGTGTGGGGTTACGGCGCGGATCAGCCGACGGCCGCGCGGATCGTCGATCGCTCGCTCGATTGGTTGCACGACCACGCGGGCAAGCCGTTCGTCATGTGGATGTTCAACTTCGACGTTCACAACTGGCGCGAGCTCGACGAAGCGTACGCGCGCGACGTGGGCAAGAAGAACCACCTCTACGACGAGGCGGACCCGGTCTGGCGATATCGCGTCGCGGCGCGCGAGGTCGACGCGCAGTTCGGCCGGTTCCTAGGCGGTCTGCGCGATCTCGGCATCGCCGACGACACGGTGCTTCTCTTTCTCTCGGATCACGGCGAAGGACTCGGCCGGGAGGGCTTCTGGGTCCATTCGGTGTTCCTGTGGCAGGCGCTCATCCACGTCCCGCTGATCCTGCGCGTCCCCGGGGTGCCGCCGGCCGTCGTGAACGACGTCGTGTCCCTCGTGGACGTCGCGCCGACCCTTTCGCGGTTCATGGTCCCGGACGCGGACACCCAGGGCTATCAGGGTGAGGATCTCCTGTCGTATCTCGTCCCGAACCACCCGCCCCGGCGCCTGCCGCTGGTGCTGATGGGGACGCTCAAGGAGGTGCCCGTGCGTCTCGGGATCATCGACCCCAAGGCACGCTTCAAGCTCGTGCTCCCGCTCGAGGGTGCGGTCCCCGAGCTCTACGATCTCCGGGCTGCCGACCCGGACGAGCGCGACGTTTCCGGCACGCACGGCCGTGAAACGCTCAAGCTCCTGAACGAGCTCGTGCGGGCCCCCTTGTTTCCGCGGCTGAACGAAAAGGGCTCCGGCCCCCTGGATCAGGCCGCCGCCGACGGCAAGACGGCCATCGAGATCGAAAGCCAGAAGAAGGCGGAGGAGAAGGCGAATGCGAGCGCGGGCGTCGCCGGCGCCGAGAAGATCGCGAAATGAGCCGCTCGAGAGAAAATGTCGCTTCGAAAAAGGCCTTCTTCTCGAGTACCCTATCGGATCGATGAAGATGAGAACCCTCCTGGGTCCCGCTGCACTCGCCATTGCGCTCCTCGCACGCCCCGCCTTCGCTGACGATGTCCAGGTCAGCGATGCGGCGCGCACGCACTTCAAGACCGGCGTCGCGTTCCTCACCGATCCCGATGGCGCCCGGTACGACGAGGCGTATCACGAGTTCAAGGCCGCCTATGCCGACTCTCCGTCGTGGAAGATCCTCGGCAACCTCGGCATCACGGCCATGAAGCTCGAGCGCGACGGCGAGGCCGTCGACGCTTACCAGAAGTATCTCACCCAGGGCGGCGCACAGATCGACCCCTCCGAGCGGGCGCAGATGGAGCGCGACTTGATGACCACGAAGGCGGGCGTGGTGTATCTCGACATCAAGGTCACCCCGCCCGGCGCGTTGATCGTCGACGAGCGGCAACCTCTGACGGGGCGGACGGTCACCAATCGTTATGAGGTCGCGGCGGACGGTTCGCTCCGGATCGGCGTGCGGCGCGGCAGCCATCGCATCACGGCCAAGCTAGACGGCTACGACGATCAGGTCTGGGAGCTGGATGCGGAACCGGGTCCGGACCAGACGCACGAGTACAAGCTCACCAAACCCGCTCCCGCGGCGGCCCCGCCATCGCCGGGCGCTCCGGCGGCAGCGGCGCCGGCGGCCCCGCCCGTGATGGAACGGCCGATCTCGGTCCCCGTCATCATCGGCGCCTCGGCAACGGGCGCGCTGGCCGTGGGTACCGCCGTGGTCGGCGTGCTCGCCCTGTCGAAGAACAGCCAGTTCAAGGACAAGAACGACGGACATCACGTGTCGGAAGCCCAGAGCCTTCACGACAGCGGCACGACGTTGAACATCGTCGGGGATGCTCTCCTGGGCGGGGCGGTCGTCGCCGCGGCGATCACGACGTACCTGTTCCTCGATCGTCCGGAAGTTCCGGCGGAACACGACACGGCGCGCATTCACGTGGTGCCCACGGTGGGTCCGTCCGTCGCGGCGCTCGTCGTGAACGGCCGCTTCTAGTTCTCCCTCTGCCCAAGGCGGCAAGAAGCGTGCAGGTCTGGCACCCCGGAGGCGCATTGCTACGCTCGACGCTTCCGTGAACCCCTGGCGCGCGCAAAGTCTCCTGTTCCTGGGCGCGCTCGCCGTGGCCGCGTTTGCCAGGACGTCGGGGGTCGTGCGGGCGGACACGCCGCCGCCCCTCGTCGATGTCTGGAGCTGGGGACGGAACAGCGCGGGACAGCTCGGTGGCGTTCCGCCGAGTCACGCGATCCCGTGGCCCACTCACGAAGCCGGAAACTGGATCGCCGTGGCGGCCGGGTTCGATCACGTGCTCGCGCTCACCGCGACCGGCGAAGTGTGGGCGTGGGGGGACGACTCGAATGGCCAGCTCGGCAACGGCACCACCCAGAACAGCATCCTGCCGGTTCGAGTAGCGGGGCTCATCGGCGTCACGCTCATCGCCGCGGGCGGCGGCCAGAGCTACGCCTACCGCGCCTCCGACGCGACGCTCTGGGCGTGGGGTTCGAACTCCAATGGTCAGCTGGGCGAGCCGCCAGCGACGCCCCAGGAGACGTCGCCAGTGCTGGTGTCAGGGCTGCCCGCGCTCACGGCGATCGCGACGAAGGGCCAGCACACGCTCGCGCTGGGGGCGGACGGCACCGTTTACGCCTGGGGTGCCAACGATGCCGGCCAGCTAGGGCTCGGCGACTTCGTCGACCGCTCCACGCCGACGGCGGTGCCGCTCTTCGCGCCTGCGATCGCGATTGGAACCGGCGGCTCGCATAGCCTCGCGGTGGTCGGGACCGACGCCGAGGTCTGGGCTTGGGGCTCGAACGCCTTCGGCCAGCTCGGCAGCGGGCGACAGGGCGCGCCCGGCCAGGGCTTCTCGGATCCGGAGCCCGTACTCGGCGTCTCGGGCGTCGATCAGGTCGTCGGCGGCGATCTGCACTCGCTCGCGCGCGGCACGGACGGCAGCGTGTGGGCCTGGGGCTACAACACCGAAGGACAGACGGGCAGCGGCGACACGACGCCCGCCGACACGGGTCTCCTCACCGCCGAGAAGATCTCCGGCATCAGCGGCGTGGCGTCACTCGCCGCCGGTGGACTCGACTCGATCGCCCTGAAGTCGAACGGCGAGGTCTGGACCTGGGGCAGCAACGTGTTCGGCACGTGCGGCGCCAACGGTCGCGCGGATCATCTCCTGCCGACGAAGGTCGTCGGCGCGACGGGCGCGACCGCCGTCACGATGGGAAGCTCCTTCGCCGTCGCTCTCGCGTCGCCGCGGCCGAGCTCCGGCGTGGTCGTCATGGGCGACATGACCGCCACGGGCACCGCGCCCGTCGAGCGCCCCGCCGTCGCGACGGTCCCCGGGCTCACGGATGTAGGCATGCTCGCCGCCGGCTTTCACCACGCGCTCGCGCTCGACGCCGATCACGCCGTCTGGGCCTGGGGCGACAACTCGAGTGGCCAGCTCGGCATCCCCGGCGCGTCCGGCCTCGCGCCGGCTCCGGTCGATATTCCGCTGGACGGTGCCCAGGGCTTCGTCGAGGTCGTCGCGCGCGCCAACTTCAGCCTCGCGCTCCGCTCGGACGGCGCCGTCTTCGCGTGGGGCGACAACACCTACGGCCAGCTCGGCACCGGCTCGACCACCTCGACGAGCTCGCCCGTGCGCGTCGCGTCGCTCTCGAACATCGTGTCGCTCGCCGCGGGCGAACGCCACGGTCTGGCCCTCGACGCGACCGGCACGGCGTGGGCCTGGGGGCAGAATCTCCACGGCGAACTCGGCACGCCCCCGAGCGCCACGCTCGTCACGACGCCGCAGCAAGTCCCGTCACTCTACGCGCTGTCCGAGATCGCCGCCGGCGGCTTCCACAATCTGTTCATCGACGTCACGGGCCTCCTCCACGCCTGGGGTTTCGGCCAGGACGCGCAGCTCGGCGACGGCGGGCGCAGCGACGCCACCGTCCCCCTCGCCGTCGCGCTGGGCCGCGTCGCGTCCGTGTCCGCCGGAGCTCTGCACACGCTCGCCATCCTCGACGGCGGCCAGGTCTGGGCCTTCGGGGGATCGGGGTCCGATCAGCTCGGCGACGGTTCCCCGCGCGGCCTCATGTGGACCCCTGTACACAGCAACGTTACGACGCCCGCGCTCCTCGCCATCGCAGGCGACTATCACAGCCTCGCGCTCGGCTACGACGGCACCGTGACGGCGTGGGGCGACGATTCCCGGGGTCAGCTCGGCCTCGCCGGCACGTCGGAGCCGCACTCCGAGCCGGTCCCCGGTGTCGCCGCGCCCACGGCGTTGCTCGCCGCCGGGGGGGAGACATTCACTGTGCTCGCGGTGAAATGAGGGGGGACTACGGCCTGCGCACTACGACGAGGTCACGATCGCGGGGTGGGCCAATCGCTGCGCGTGTTACCTGCCTCGTGCGCCGCGCTTGCTCGCGATCTCGTCGACAGGGTGCCTTCGACCGCCGGGGTCAGCGCCATCCCGCGCGAGGTTGACACCGAGCTCGCTCGCGGCTCATCGAGATCGCAGGAATGCGAGGCCGAGTTCGATATTCAGCGTGACCAGGGAGTCCACGGGCTGCTCGTGACGAAAGTCCCGGACTGCTTCGAACCGTAGAACCGGTCCGATCTCGAATCCCGAGCTTCCGGGGTGAGCGAGCCACCCGAAGGCTGCCGAGATGCCGTAGCCGTTGTACCCGGTGGACTGATTCGGCGGACACCCGCCTCCGAAGTCGAGACAGAAGCCGCGCAGTTCCGTCCGGGTGACCCGGGCATACCCGGCTCCCAGCGTGCCGAAGAAGTACTCCTGCATCGAGTCACTCCGGAGCCCAATTACGGGCGCGATGACCCAAGCCGAGCTGTCGGTTCCCCCGCCCAGAATCCACGCGCTCGTCTGACCGAGCCCGGTCAGGGTGCCACCGACGGAGAAGACGTCCGTGAGCCAGTATTCACTGGCAACGCCGGCGCGACCTCCGATGCCCAGACTCCCCCCACCGGCGCCCAAGGACGCGCGCAGGGACCAAGCGTAGACGGGCTTCTCTGGCGCCTCGCTCATCTCGGCAGTCGAGGACGACGCAAAGAGAACCGGGCTGAACACCACGGCCGCCACCACCAGGTACTTCACCACGAGGGGAAGGTATCATTCACCACAATGGAAGGTACCCTCCGCTCGCTGCCGATCCTCGTCGTGCTCTGCGGGGCGCTCGTGGGCTGCCGCGGGAAGCTGCTCGCGACGGCGTACCTGGCCGGGCCGGGCACGGCGGAGGCGCACTTCACGGCCGGCGCGCCCGTGGAGCTCTGGTCCGACTCCGTGGGCACGTGGCTCGGCCCGGAGTGGGCGAAGCTCCCGCTCCATTACGACATCGACGTCACCCAGAGCGGCAAGCTCGTGGGCCGTGCGTCGTGCGACACCGACACGGAGGACGGCACGAGCGTCTGCGGCGTGGAGTCGAACGCCGGCGGGCGGCACCACGGAGACTGCGAGGTGCACATGATCTGCGACCTACCGAAGCTCGCCCCGGGCGACGTGACGCTCAAGGTGACCGGTCGCATCGCCGACCCCTCTCGCGTGAAGAGCTTGACGCTCATGTCGCTCAACGTGCGCGAGAAATGATGCGCTTCTAGGACGGGGGTCTTGACCCCCGCGGCTCGCTTCGCGACCGCTCCCCCGCCGTTTTCCAACGGGGGTCTTGACCCCCGCGGCTCGCTTCGCGACCGCTCCCCCGCCGCCTTCGGCGGGCTCGTGCTCGCAAGGGGGTCTTGACCCCCGCGGCTCGCTTCGCGACCGCTCCCCCGCCGCCTTCGGCGGGCTCGTGCTCGCAAGGGGGTCTTGACCCCCGCGGCTCGCTTCGCGACCGCTCCCCCGCCGCCTTCGGCGGGCTCGTGCTCGCAAGGGGGTCTTGACCCCCGCGGCTCGCTTCGCGACCGCTCCCCCGCCGCCTTCGGCGGGCTCGCTGCGCTCGCGTAGTTCCGCACCTCGTTGAATCGGGGGGGACGACGGTGGCGTCGATGCGGAACTACTGGCACTGCGGGTTGTCGGCGCTGACGGGGGAGCCGGTGCGGACGGCGATGGCGCCGGGCGCCGCGTAGCCGGTCGGAGTGCGGAAGTTCGTGTTGCTCTTGAACACCGGCGGGGCCGAGGCTGAACCTGTCACGGTGTAAGACTCGAGCGAGGAGTCGTTGGCCACGCGCAGGAGAGACCGCGTGTACGGCTCGTAGAGCAGGGCGCCACCGCCGGAGGTCTTGCAGATCTGCCCGGCCGCGGGAGGCGGGCTCCCGGAGGTCGGCACACCCCAGATGACCTGGTCGAGGAGCGACGTCGCGTAAGCGATGTTCTGGCAGTAGTCGAAGGCCGCCGCCGAGATGCGTGTGCTGCCCATCACGAATGGGAGCTGAGCAGTGGTGGAAGCGTGGCTCTGATTGGGGTTGAATTCCTGGACGGAGCCCATCGTCGTCGCTGCCGGATTAGAGCATGCGGTCGCGGTCGTCGTTGCCGAGCCGTCGAGCGATGGCAGCACGACGATGTCGGCGTCGTTGCCGTCGTCCGCGGCGAAACCGGGTGAGCCCCCGGTCGGGTTCACCTGGCCCACCGCGACCGGCGCCGAAGTGTCGACCGTTGCCCCGCTGCCCCCGGCGGTCAAATCCACACTCACGCGCAACAGATCGATGTTGCACAGCGTGATGCTCGGGTCGGACCTCGTTCCAGCGACGCAGCTCGTCCCGGTCTCCTCCAGCACCACCGTCACCGATCCGCCCTTCGACGAAGGGTGGGCGATCACCCCGAGCCGCACGCTGCTGTCGAGAACGGCATTGGTCCCCGCATCCAGAGGCACGTCCGCAAACTTCGTCACCTTCGCCGCGTTCGCGGTGTCGAGGATCGTGACCGGACGCGTCCCCTGTATGGAAGTCGCCGAGCCCGAGACGTACGCGATGCCTCCGTTCAGCAACACGACGTTGCTCGACGGCACGGGCACGGTGACGCCGGCTCCGACGTCCCGCCAGTCCCCGGATTCGACGTCGAGCGCGCGGACCTGAAGCGTGGCCGTTGCCGCGGTCGGGCTCGCGGTCTCGAAGAAGTACCAGTTGTCCGAATTGGGGTCGTTCAGGATCGCGACGACGTTGCCGACGGTCTTCTTCGACACCTCGGCGCCCGTGGCCGGGTTGAGCACCCAGATGACCGAAGTCGCGGGCGTCTTCGTCGATTGGTAAGATACGATCGCGCCTCCGGGCCCGCCCGGATGGAACACGTCCGACTCGACGACGGCGCCGCCCGCTCCGCCGCCGCCGCCCGTACCGCCGGCGCCGCCAGACGCACCTCCGCCTGCACCGCCCGCGCCGCTGTCGTATGCGCCGCCCGAGCCTGCATCGAGAGTCGCTCCGGCCCCGCCGCCGTTACCCCCCGTGGCAGCGCCGCCGGAGCCCTGCGCGCCGCCCGCGCCGACGCCGCCGCCGTCGTTCTGCGGTTTCACGTCGTCGAACTTGTTGATGAGTGAGCAACCTCCGAGGAGGAGCAGCAGGGCGCCGGTTGCGCTCGTTTTTTTCATGGTCCCTCTTCAAGTAAAGAAACGCGGCCCTCAGTTGTTCTGCGCGCCCTGGACGATCCAGCCCTGGATGGTCGCAAAGTCCTTGGCATCCGTCAGCTGAGGGCCGGTGGTGTACGCCGGGGGCATCTTGCTTCCGAAGATGGTCCCCTGGGTGCCGCCGTTGATCTTCCGCCATATGTAGCTGTGCGTCGGATCCTGGCTCGTGGCATCGACCCTCTTGATCCCGGCTTGGGTGACAGGGTCCGACGGGCTGATCTGCGGCGATTCCGTCGCAACGACGTTGACGACGCTCGAGTACGCATACCCGTCCTGAAGAATCTGGCCTTCGGGGGGGTTGCCCGGAACGTGACAGCCTGCGAGCGCGCAGTGCGCGGTGAAGATGGGCTGCACGTCTCCCTCGAAGCTGATGAGCGTCGTCACGTGGAGCTCGGGGAGCGGCACGCTCAGGTTCTGTGCCTGGTCGCGCGCCTCGACGAGGAAGTAAAAGTCGGTGTTGCTGACCGACTGGACCGCGCCAGCGTCGCCCCCCGATAGAGCCTTCAGCAGGTCGGCCTGCATCAGGAGCGCTTCGAGGGCTCCGGTTTCAGTGAAGATCGGGGTGCTCATATCCTCGCCGCCCGGCGTCGTTCCGCCGAAGATGACGTACTGGATCGCCGACTCTGCCGTCTCGTTGTCGGTCGCCTGCGGGAAATCGATCGTCACGGTCGTCGCTCCCGCCGTGAACGTCGCGGTCCCGCTTGCAGGGAATGTCGGCGGCTGGCTGTCGTCGATGGTGTTCAGCGCGACCGTGTGTCGGTTCGTGTCCTCGTTGCCGGACGCGTCCACCGCGCGGCAGACGACCTCGTAGTTGCCGGCCGGCAAGAGCGTCGTGAGCTGGCCCTGGGTTACTCCCTTGAACACGCCGTCAGGCTGCGAGAATTGCGTGTCGCGGTCCACCGGGACGTCGAAGGCGTACACGTTGTACGTGATGCCGCTGGCGGCGGTGGTGTCGTCCACCGCGGGATCCCACACGATGGTGCCGCCGCTGGCGGTCGGGTTGGCCGCGGCGCGACAGCCGCCGAAGACGGGCGGCGTCGTATCCTTGCCGGTCGTCCCCGTGACGAGCACGGTCGTCGGCGTGACGTTGCCCGCGGCGTCTACGGCCGCCACGCGGAAGAAGTATTGCGTCGCGGCTGCCGGCAAGCCCGTGACCAGCGCCTGAGTCGCTCCTGGATCCGTCACGACCGCGAGTTGTTGCGGGGCGGTGCCGCTCGTGGCCCAGAAGACGTCGTAGACGATTCCGGGTGTCTGCGTCAGATCGTCGCTCGCGGCGGCCCAGGTGACGATGACGGACGAATCGGTCTTTCCGACCGCCGTCGTTGCCCCGGCGAACGTCGGGGGCTTGCTGTCCACGGCGGGAGTTCCCGAAAGCTCGAGCACGTTCGTGTCCTTCGAGTCACCGACGTCCGCGACGGCACGCACGACGAAAAACGTCGGCGCCGTGCTGGAAAGTCCATCGAGCAACGCCGAGGTCGCTCCGGGCGGCGTGACGATCGCCGGCGTCGAATAGTTCTCCCCGCCGCCTTTGGTGGCCGTGTAGATCTCGTAGGTGAAGCTCGCATCCGGGAATGCGGGCAGCGACGCGGGAGCCCAGGTCACGACCAGCGACGTGGGAGGCGTGGCGCCGTCCGCGGGCGTGGATGGCGAAACGGACGTCACTCCTCCGAAGTCGATCTTGTCGGACGATCCTGCGTCCGTGGTGCCAGCCGCACCTCCTCCATTCGTACCGCCCGCACCGCCCGAGCCCGTCGCGCCGCCCGTGGAGCCATCCATCGTGCCCGCGTCGCCCGTCGGTGGCGTGACCGCTTGCTTCGCGACGCAGGTGCTTCCCTTCTTCTCCGTCCCGGTACCGCACGAAAGATTGCTGCCACTGCTGCACGCAGGAAAAAGGACCACGGCCGCCACGAGACCCGGCCAAGCCATCCGGAACAACGTCGCTACCGGGCGGTTCGCCGGAAAGGCTTCCTTCAGCTTCGTCATGCGCTTGCTCATGTGATTCTCCGACCAGAAATTCTTAGTTCGCATTCGCGCCCTGCTCGATCCAGCTGCGGACGGCGTCGTCGTCGTCCGCATCGATGACGCCGCTCGAGTCGCGAGGCATCTGAAGCCCGTCGTAGTTGTTCGGCACCGTCGACGAGAACGGCGACGTCTGAAGGTTGAGCGGGTTTATCTTGCGGTAGATGTAACTGAACTCGGGGCGACCGGGGTCGATGAGCAGGACCAGACACGCGCCCGAGTCGGCGACGTTGGACGTCCCCTGGCCAACGCAGGCCTGCGCTTCCACGAAGGCCGAGCCGATGCCCACGATGGCCGCTGGCTTGTCGAACGTGTCGTGGCAGGCGATGCACCGATCGAACAGGATGGGTTCGACGTTGATCGACCACGACGTCGCCGTACTCTGCGTGGCGAAGTGGTCCGCGACTTCCAGGTTCCCCGACCGATCCTCGGCGCGGACGTAAACCGAGTATTCCGTGCGGGGGGTGAGCAGCGTGAGCGCCGCCGTCGTCGTGCCCCAGTTCGTGGTCACAATGACGTGATCGACGAAGTTTGCACCCTGGCAGTCCGCCGGAGTCGCGGACGCACAGATGTGATAGCGAATGTCGGACGCAGAGTCCGTGTCGTCGGTCGCTGCCGGCCAGCTCACGTTGAGCTTCGACGCGGGGTTGATGACCTGGGTCACCGTGGGGTTCGCGCTCAGAACTGGGGCGGTCGTGTCCAGCCCGCCGTCGGCGCTGGTGACCGCGGCGAGCGTGTGTCCCGAAGCTTCCTTGTCGTTCGCCGTCTGCAGGTTACCCGCGGCGTCGATCGCCCGGACGACGACGAACCGCGTCGTGTCCGGCGCGAACCCCGGGATCCGTGCGGTCGTGGTGCCAAGCACCGTCACCGTCGGCGTCGCCGTCGGCGAGAGCGGGAGCTGGCTCGAGGTTGCAAGGTAGAGCGCATAGCTGATCTGCTTCTGCGTGGAAGTGTCGTCCTGAGCCGGCGGCCAGGTGACGACGAGGGTGCCCGGGGAATCGCTCGTGACGCTCGTGATGCCGGTGAAGAGGGGCGGGGTGTTGTCGATGAGCGGCGTGTTGACCTGAACCTGGACGATGTTCGAGTCCCGATTGCCGACGGCGTCGCGTGCTCGCACGACGTAGAAGTACGCGGTCCCCGGCTGCTGCCCGGTGAGCGCGATCGACGAAACGCCGGGGTCGCTCGAAAACGTGGGCGTCGCGAAGTTCTGCGCGTGGGAGTTGAGCGCCTGATACACGTCGTAGACGATGTTCGGCTGCTCGGTGACGTTGTCCGTCGCGGGCGTCCAGAAGAGGCGCACGGTGGTGCCCTCCGCGTCGCCGCGCTTCACGCCGCCGAACGCCGGCGGGATGCCCTCGGGCGTGGCGGCCTTCAGGATGCGGTCGTTCTTGTCCTGGTTCCCGCCGCCGTCGATCGCTCGAACCAGCACGCTGTAGGTCGTCAGCGGAAGGAGGCCCGCGACGGTAGCCGAATGGACACCAGGCGCGGTCGTGAGCACCGGCGATCCGGACGCGGGATCCGGGGTTCCGTTGGCCGTCACGTAAACGGCAAACTTCAGGAGCGAGTCCGGCGTTCCGAGGTCGTAACCCGCGCCCCAGGTGACGCCGATGGAGAACGGAGACAGCGCCGTCACGCTGCGCACCCCGCCGAAGTCCGGCGACGTCGTGTCGTCCGCGGTGAAGCCAATCTCCTTCGTGTTCGAATCCCGATTGCCGGCGTCGTCCACGGCGCGCACGACGTAATAGAATCCTCTGCCGGGAATGACGTCTCCGACCACGCCGCTGGTCGCCCCGGCCGGAGCGACCACCGAACAAGCCGCATCCGCCTGCTCGATGGCGCCGGCATCGGGGAGCGGAGCGCCACATCGACGCGCCCCGGTGAAGTCCTCCTTGCCGGGTGCCGACGCGCGGTAGATCACGTACACGAGGCTCGCCGCCGGCGTTGCATTGTCCGTCCCCGCGGCCCAGGTCACGGTGACGCGGCCATTGCCGGCGTCCGTCACGCCGGTGATGCCGCCGAACTGAGGCGGCGTGGTGTCGGCGGGCGTAGCCGTGCCGCCGTCGGTGCCGCCCGTGCCGCCGGCGGTGCCGCCCGCGGCGCCGCCGCCGGACCCCGAGCCGCCTGCCGCGGCGCGTCCGCCCGCACCGGCGTCCTCGTCGAGCGGGGGACGAGGCTTGCCGCTGCTGCACGCGAACGCGACGCCTGCGGTCAGCGCCACAACCCCGAGCCAACGACTCTTCATGAGCGGATCTCCGGCGCCCTCATTCCGTACTCAAGCGCGGCCTGTCGAACGGCGTCGTTTCTTGCTGCACTCGCGGATCGGTCAACGCGTTTCTGAGGAAGTCCGTCAGCGCCGCGAGCTCGTCCGCCGTCAGCGTGAACGCCTGAATCGTCGGATCGCGCAGGAGCAACGCCGCGGAGTCCTGGCGACCACCTTGCTCGTACAGCGACAGCACCGTGGGTAAATCGTGGCCAGGACCCTCGCCGCTGTGGAGCAAACCGCCGGCTTCGCGGAGACCGACGTTCCGCAGCGTGGGCGTCTTCATCTTGCCCTCCAGTGTATGATCGTCGGGAACGACGATCGCCTCGCGCCCGGTGTCCCAGAACGGCTCGTGGAACCCGATGTAATGGAACGTGAGGTCCGTGAAGAGCGGCGGCGAGTGGCAGCGGTTGCACTGCGCCTTCCCCATGAACACCTCGAACCCCTCGACTTGCCGCGGCGTCATCGCCGAGTCGTCTCCGGCGTTCCACAGGTCCCAGGGGGTTTGATTCGAGATTAGACGCCGCTCGTGTGTCGTGATGGCGAACACGACGCGGCGCGTGTTGATCACGTTGTCCGCATCGGTCGCGGGGTGCACCTTGGTTCCAGACTGATTCCCGTAAACGAACTGAAACAGATCCGGGTACGTCGGTCCGTGCTGCGCCAGGAAAGCGAGCATGTCCTGCGGAATGGCCCGCGCTTTCGCGAGGGGCGTGACCGTCGCAAGCTTGGCGGCGATGTCGGCCCAGCTCCGGTTCGCGCACGCCATCTCGTGCGAATTCACCGGCGGACCGATCGCCTGCGCCTCGAGCGCGCCGCCCGCGATGCGACCGGACACTGGATCCTGCTCGTCCACGATGAGCGGCGGCGCGTCCGCGGGAAGGTCGGGGTCGTAAAAGCACCCTCCCACGGCGCTGTCGATTCGCTGGCCCGCGTCGGCCGAAAGCTTCTTGCAATAGCCGGCTCGACCATCCCAGAAGACTTGATCCGCGAACATGGCGTCGAGGTAACTCGGCGGTTTCCGCGTCGTGGTCTGGACGGGTTGCGAGGTGTCGATGACGCCGGCCTGACTGCACACGGGCATCCCGACCGCCACCCGGAGATCGTCGGAAAGCGGGCCAGGGTTCGGATCCAGGATTCCATCGTACCCGGGGAGGTGAGCTGCAGGAAGGATGGCAGCCCGCGGATCGGAGCCACCGGCCTCCGCGCGGTGACAGGTGCCGCAGGCCATCGTGTCGAGCTGACCCATCTGTTCTTCCCAGAACAGGATCTTCCCGAGCATCGCCTTGTTGTCGTCCTTCGGGTTCTCGACCGTGTAGGGAACGACGGGATACGCGGCGAGACCTTGAAGCGGGTTCTTGCCCGCGTCCGGCGCTGCGCCGCCCGCGCTCGGCCCAGCTTCAGGGGCCCCATCCGAGCCGCTATCCGGCGCTCCGCCTTCCGAACTGCCACCCGCCTCCAGGGTGCCGCCCGCCCCGCCGGTGACTCCACCCTGGCCGCCCGACGTGTTGCTTCCGCCCGTTCCAGACCCCGCCGCGCCACCCGAGCCCGCGTCCGTGCCCTCCCTGGGCCCTGACGAATGGCTCGAGCATGCGAATACTGCGGATACGGCGGCTACGAAAACCAGCCCATGCGAGCGACGAAAGTCCATTTGTTAAGTGCGTTTCGGTGGGTGAAGCCGCGGATAATACCCCAGCTTCGCGCGCTCACAATTCGCTTTTTCGCGGCGTCGTCGACTAGGCGTGCCGACAGTGTCCCCCGGGGCAGCTTGCGGTGTCGCCATGCAGCAAAGGAGGCGGAGGCGGAGGCGGAGGCGGAGGCGGAGGCGGAGGCGGGGGACGTGGACGTGGAAGAAGTGGGCGTGTTAGCCTGGAGCTGACTAACGTTCTCCGACTGGCAGCCTCGACTGGCAGCGGACTCCAACGGCAAGCATGTCCCTTTCGACTGGCGACGTCATCGACGGCAAGTATCGGATCATCCGCCTCATCGGCGAGGGCGGGATGGGCGCCGTGTACGAGGGGGAGAACATCCGGATCCACCGCACGGTGGCCATCAAAGTTCTCCACGCCGGGGTCGCCGAGAATCAAGACGCGGTGCAGCGCTTCGAACGCGAGGCGCAGGCTGCCGGACGCATCGGTTCGGAGCACATCGTCGAGGTCCTCGACCTCGGGAACCTGCCCACCGGCGATCGGTTCATGGTCATGGAGTTCATGGATGGCGATAGCCTCTCGGCGCGCATCCAGAGCCGCGGCCGGTTGACGGCCCAGCAGACGTACCCGGTTGCCCGGCAGATCCTGGAGGGCCTCGCCGCCGCACACGGCGCCGGGATCATTCACCGCGACCTCAAGCCGGACAACGTGTTCCTGCTGAAGTCTCGCGGCGGACAGGCTGATTTCGTCAAGCTGCTCGACTTCGGGATCTCCAAGTTCAGCGCACTCTCGGGCGAGAGCGGCTTCAGCATGACGCGCACGGGGGCCGTCATGGGAACGCCCTATTACATGTCGCCGGAGCAGGCGAAGGGCGCGAAGGGCATGGACCATCGCGCCGACCTGTACGCGGTCGGCGTGATTCTTTACGAGTGCATCACGGGGAGCGTTCCGTTCAACGCGGACACGTTCAACGAGCTTCTGTTCAAGATCGTCCTCGAGACGCCGCAGCCGATCGAGAAGATCGTGCCCGACAGCGATCTGGCGTTCAACAAGATCGTCGAGAAGGCGATGGCCCGGGAACCGGCCGCTCGCTATCAGACGGCAAAGGAATTCCAGGCGGCAGTGAACGCATGGGCGAGCGGTGCCGGCGTGCCGGCCACCACCACCGCACTCGGAATGACTCCGCAGAACCCTGCCGGCGTCGCTGCGGGCCCGAGCGTGTCAGCGACACCGTCGGGCGACCCCGCGGCGGCAGGGTCGAAACGACCGGCGACGGGAACGCCGGGCACCTGGGCCAACACACCCGCACCGTACATCGAAGGCGGCGCCGAAAAGAAGGGCAACCTCGGCCTCATCGCGGGCATTGCCGCCGGAGTCTTCGTGCTCGGCGGCATCGGCGTGGCCGTGGCGCGAATGTCGAGCCACGACGCGCCGCCCGTGGCGTCGGCCCAGCCCGCACCGCCGTCGCTGGACCAGGTCCGCGCGGCAGCGGCAGCCGCAGCGGCATCTGCCGCCGAACAAGCTGCGGCCGCGACGCAAAAAGAGGCGGACGAAAAGATCAAGAAGGCCGAAGCCGACGCCAAGGAAGCCGAAGCGCGCGCGGCGAAGGCCGAAGCCGACACCAAGGACAAGGATCAGGAAGCGGCAGCGCAGGCACGCGAACGGTTGCGAGTCCTTCGAGCGGCTCAGCCCGCGGCTCCGCCGAAGCCGGTGGCAGCACCCGCACCAGCGGCGCCGGCGGCACAAGCGCCGGCCGGCCGTCACATCCGGACAGAGCTCTGAGCGTCGAATCCGGTGCCCTTCGGTTGCCTCGCTCTTCGATACGAGGCGACCGAAACTCGCTCTAGGATAGAGGGCTCACGAGCCTGCGCGCGCCACGAGAGAGCAGGATGACGAACTACGAACGCCTTTCGGCCCAGGACGCGTCGTTTCTCTACGCGGAGTCTCCCGTGTCGCACATGCACGTGGGCTCGCTGGCGATCTTCGAGAATGTCGGCGTCTCGGAAGAAGAATTGAACGCGCACATCGAGAGCCGGCTTCATCTGGTCCCGCGGTTCCGGAAGAAGCTCGCGTGGGTCCCGGCGTACCAGGGGCGTCCGGTCTGGGTCGACGATCCGCATTTCGATATCCGCTTTCACATGCGGTACACCGGGCTCCCGCGTCCCGGCGGCGAACGAGAGGCGCTGCAGCTGATGGGGCGCGTGATGAGCAGGCCCCTCGATCGGCAGCGACCCCTCTGGGAGCTATGGTGGTTCGAGCTTCCCGGGAACCGTCTCGGCCTCATCCAGAAGACGCATCACTGCCTCATCGACGGTATCAGCGGGGTCGACATCGGCACGGTGCTCCTCGACCTGACGCAATATCCGCCCCCGGGGGATCCCCCGCCCGAGTGGCATCCTGCGCCGGTGCCGAGCCGCGAACGCCTGCTCGTCGATGCGGTCGTCGAGCGCTACACGAAGCCGGCCGAGATCTACCGATCGTGGCGCGCGGCGACCCGGCCGCAACGCGAGCTCGCCAGGCGGGCGCTCGAGGTGGGGCAAGGCGTGTTCTCGTTCGGGCGCGCGGCGCTCGAGCGCGCGCCGGTCACGTCGCTCACGAAGCCCATCGGCCCACATCGGAGATTCGACGTGGTGCGGATGAACCTGGACGACGTGAAGCGACTGAAGCACCGATACGGCTGTACCGTGAACGACGTCGTGCTCACGATCGTCACCGGCGGCATTCGCAAACTGCTTCTGTCGCGCGGCGACAAGATCGAGGGACTCGTGCTCAAGGCAATGGTCCCGGTGAGCGTCCGGGACCCGTCGAAGCGCATGACCTACGGCAACATGGTCTCCATGATGAACGCCGATCTTCCCGTCGGCGAGACGGACCCGGGCCGTCGCATCGCGTTCGTGAAATCTCGCATGGCGGGGCTGAAGGACTCGAAGCAGGCGGTCGGCGCGGATTTCTGGGTGAAGCTGTCCGAATACGCGCCGCCGACGATCCTCGCGCTCGCCGGGCGTGCAACCGTTGCGCTCCAGCGTATGGTGAACGTGATCGTGACGAACGTTCCGGGTCCCCAGTTTCCGCTCTACCTGAAGGGCGGCCAGATGCTCGAGGCGTTCCCGTGCGTCCCGATCGCGGGAACCGCCTCGCTCGGCATCGCGATCCTTTCGTACAACGGTCACCTGAACTTTGGCCTGTGCGGCGATTGGGACATCGTGCCAGACTTGGACGTGTTGGCGACCGGCATCCAGGAATCCCTCCGCGAGTTGCGCGAGGTCGCGACGCCCGGGGAGATTCACGCCGGAGCGTCCTGAACTGAGAAAGGGGATACGGCCTTGGAAAAGCTCGTTCATTTCACGCGACCCGACGGCAAGGACTGCGCGGGGTACCTGGTCAATCCGGCGGAGGGCGAGAGCAGGCCAGCCGTCGTCGTGATTCAGGAGTGGTGGGGCCTGAATGCACAGATCCGGAAGATCGCTGACCGGCTCGCGGAAGCGGGCTTCCGCGCGCTGGTTCCGGATCTCTATCGCGGCAAGCTCGCGAAGGACGCGGACGAGGCGGGGCACATGATGAACGGCCTCAACTTCATGGACGCGGCCGAGCAAGACATTCGCGGCGCCGTCCAGTTCCTGAAGAAGAAGTCGCCGCAGGTCGCGACCTGCGGCTTCTGCATGGGGGGCGCACTCACGATTCTATCCGCGCTCAGGGTGCCGGAGCTCTCTGCGGGCGTCGTCTTCTACGGCATGCCACCGACCTCCGTCGGTGACCCGAGCCAGATCGCGATCCCCATGAGCTACCACTATGCGAAAGTCGACGACTGGTGTTCGAAGGAGCGCGTCGACGCGCTCGAGACTGCCGTGAAAGCGTCGAAGTACGAGCACGTCGTTCACCGCTACGACGCCCAGCACGCGTTCATGAACGAGGCCCGGCCCGAGGTCTATGACGCCGCGTGCGCGAAATTAGCCTGGGGCCGCATGGTCGAGTTCTTGGGCCGGACGATCGCGTAGTCATCTCATCGCGTCGAGGGCCCGCGCGGCCTCGTCGCGGACGGTTCGATCGGGATCGGTTGCCTTCGCTCGCTCGAGCGCCGCGCGCGCCGCTTCGCCGCCCAGGTTTCCGAGCGCCCACGCGGCGTGCGCGCGGACCAGCGCGCTGCGTTCGCTCTCGAGACTGCGGACGAGCGGCGGCACGGCGCGCGCGTCGTGCGAGTTGCCGAGCGCGACGGCCGCGTTCCGCTGCAGCTGGTGCTTGCCGACGCGCCGGAGAGCGCTCCGCCTGACGAGCTTCCGGTAAGCCGCGGCCCCCAGCGACAGGAGGTCGATGAGCTCCGGCGTCTCGAGCTCGGGTCGCGCACGCAGCTCCGGCGCGGCGGGCCGCTCGCTGGAAGAGGAGTTGAACGGGCACACGTCCTGGCATTCATCGCAGCCGAACACGCGCCGTCCGATGAGCGGCCGCAGATCGATCGGGATCGGTTCCTTCGTCTCGATCGTCAGATACGAGATGCAGCGCCGGGCGTCGAGCACGTATGGGCCGACGAAGGCTCCCGTGGGACACGCATCGAGGCACGCCGTACAGCGGCCGCAGCCCTCGGCGACGGTCTCGCTCGGCTCGAGCTCGAAGTCGACCAGGAGCTCCCCGAGCACGAAATACGTCCCGAGCCCCGGCGCGATCGTCATCGTGGACTTTCCGGTGAAGCCGATCCCTGCACGACGCGCGACCTCGCGCTCCAGCAGGGGTGCCGTGTCCACGCAGGCCCGCCACTCGACGTCGCGTCCGACGAGAGCGCGGCACCGGGCACCGAGCTCACCCAGCTTGTCTTTGACGACGCGGTGATAATCCGCGCCCAGGGCGTATCGCGCAACGACGCCCACGAGCGGCTCCGGCGCGTCCCGGCCGCGGCGGAGGGCGACCGGTGTTCCCCGGTAGGGCAGCGCCGCGACGATGATGGTCTTCGCGGTCGGCAGCAGCTCGAGTGGGTTGGCGCGATCTTCGGGCCCTCGCAGGTAACCCAGCGCGCCGTCCAGTCCCTGATCGAGCCAATGGGCGAGCCGGGTCCGGGCGCCGTCGAGGGTCGTGGCCCCGCTGAACCCCACGCGGGCGAACCCGAGCGCCAGCGCCTCCGCGGTGATGCGCCTGGCGAGCCCAGGCGGCGTATTCACGGAATTTTCCACTTTTGATGCCTCACCGGAAACCGAAGCTTGCGATCCGTCGACTCCTTGGGGAATAACCGCGCCGAGTTACGGGTCTATGCCCGCAAGTACGAGTACTGCGCCTTTCGGCTCGACCCGCAGGGGAAGATCTCAGTGATTGAAATCAGAGAACTCTACAAATACTACGGCGAAGCCCGAGCTCTTGGTCCACTTTCGGCGGAAATCGGGCAGGGTGAAATCGTCGGTCTCCTCGGCGTGAACGGGGCCGGGAAGACAACGGCCCTTCGAATCCTCGCGTGCGATCTCTTGCCGTCGTCGGGGTCGGTCCGCGTGGACGGTATCGATGTCGTCGAGCGACCGGAGGCGGTGCGCGAGCGCATCGGGTATCTGCCGGACGTCCCGCCGCTCTACGGCGACATGCGGGTCGGAGAGTACCTGGCGTTCGCCGCTCGGCTCAGAGGGGTTCCGTCCAAGGACGTCGTGCGGCGCGTCGGCGCGGTGGAAGAGCTGACGGCGCTCGGCGAGCGGGATCGCGATCCGATCTCCACCCTGTCGCACGGCTTTCAGCAGCGTGTCGGCATCGCGCAGGCCATCATTCACGAGCCGAAGCTCGTCGTCCTGGACGAGCCGATTTCCGGGCTGGATCCGGTGCAGATCGTGGAAATGCGCCAGCTCGTGCGGCAGCTCGGCGGCAAGCACACCGTGCTGGTTTCGAGCCACATCCTCTCCGAGATCAGCGAGACCTGCGATCGCATTCTCGTCATCAAGGACGGCGAGATCGTCGCGTCGGGGACGGAGGCCGAGCTCTCGACGCGGCTGCTCGAGGGGGTGCGGGTGCGCGTCACGCTCCGGGCGCGGGAAGAGCAAGAGGGCGCGGTCGAACGGGCGCGAACGCTGCTCGCCTCGGTCACCGGCGCTCGCGGCGTCGAAGCCGCGACTACAGCGGAACGCGGTGACTACTTTGCTTCGTTCGTGGTCGACGCTGCGACCGACGTGCGACCCGCGCTCGCGCGCGCCGTCATCGAAGGTGGATTCGAGTTGCTGGAACTCGGACGCCTCGAACACGAACTCGAGAGCGTCTTTTTGCGGCTCGCCGGCGCGAGCAACAAGCCGAAGAACGAGGTCGCGTCGTGAGCAAAGCCCTCCTCATCGCGCGCCGGGAAATGGGTGCCTACGCGCGTTCGCCGCTCGGTGCGGTCATCATCGCCGGAGCGCTGCTCATCGACGGCATCCTCTTTTACTACTTCGGTCTGTCCCAGCGGATGCTCTCGGCGGAAGTCCTGAGCGAATTCTTTTATTACGCGAGCGGCGTGACGATGGCCGCGGGAATCATCCTGTCGATGCGACTCATCGCCGAAGAGCGGCAAACCCACACGTTCACGCTGCTCAACACCGCGCCGCTCGGCGATTGGGAAATCGTGCTCGGGAAGTACCTGTCGGCGCTGGGAATGATCGGCATCCTGACGGCGCTGACGCTCTACATGCCGGCGCTGATCTTCGTGAACGGAAAGGTCAGCGTCGGGCACATCGCCGTCGGCTACGTGGGCCTGCTCCTGATGGGTTCGGCCACGATTTCCATCGGGCTCTTCGCGTCGAGCTTGACGCGCTCGCAGGTCGTCGCAGCCATCGTCGGCGCGGCGATTCTCACGTCGTTGATTCTCCTGTGGATGCTCGCGCAGGCCGTCGAACCTCCGCTGAACGAAGTGATCGCGGCCATGGCGTTTCATCACCAGAATTTTCTCGGGTTCCAGAAGGGGATCCTGGAAGCGAGAGGCGTCGCGTATTACCTGGCGGTCACTTACGTCTTTCTCCTGTCCGCGACGAAGATCCTGGAGGCACGCCGATGGCGCTGACCGATTCGAGCGGAAGCGAGAAGACGCCCGGCACGCGTGAAGGGGCTCCGGCGTGGGTCGTCCCGGCGTACGTCGGCGGCCTCGTCGTCCTCTACATCGGGGAACGCGTGGTCGGGACCCTCGACACGGTGCACTGGATCGTGAGCGGGCTCGGTCTCGGCGCGGTGCTCGCGGCGACCGCCGCACGGTTCGTTCCCACGTGGCAGGCCGGCGGAGAGCGCGGTCGTATCGAGAAACTGCTCGGCATTCTGTCCATCATCGGCGTCGTCGCGCTCGGCCTCTACGCCTGCACGACCGACTACGGGCTGGACAAGCTCGGACTCCTGACGGCCCCTGATCAGAAGCGGGAGGCCGCCCAGGGCCTGCTCACCATCGCCTGGGTCGTCCTCGTCTGCGTCAGCGTGTTCCCGATGCTGTTCGCGGAGGCGGCGCTCTACCCGCAGAGAAACGCGGAACGGCTCGAGAGCCGCCGGGTCGGGGCCGCCGCCGCCGCCGGCCTGACCATCGCCCTCGCGCTCGTCTATTCTGCGTTCTTCGTCTACTCGGCGACGGGCTCCGACTGGAAGATAGACTTCTCGTATTTCAAGACGAGCGAGCCCAGCGAGTCCACGCGCAAGCTGGTCGAGGGCTTGAACGAGCCCGTCCGGGTGGTCGCGTTCTTTCCCGAGGTGAACCCGGTCCGCTCCGAGGTCAAAAATTATCTGACCAAGCTCGCCGACGGCGCGAAGAACATGCACGTCGAGTTCCACGATCGCTACCTGTCGCCGAAGATCGCGAAGGAGATGAAGATCGTCCAGGACGGCGTGGTCGTCATCGAAAAGGGCGACGCCAAGCGCATGATCGTCCTCGGTACGGACATCAAGGACGCCGAGAAGGGGCTCAAGACGCTGGATCGCGATTTCCAGGAGCGACTCCTCAAGCTGCTCCGCGAGCGCCGGAACATCTATCTCACGGTCGGCCACGGCGAGATCAACGACGAGGAGCGGGCGGGCGGTCCCGATGCTCAGAAAGCCGGCCGCGGCGCGCAGATCTTGAAGATGCTGCTCGGCAAGCAGAACTACACCGTCAAGGATCTCGGGCTGACCCAGGGTCTCGCCGTGGATGTTCCGAGCGACGCGGATGTCGTCATGGTGCTCGGTCCGACCGAGCCGTTTGCGCCGGAAGAACTGTCGGCGCTGGACCGGTACGCCAAGCGCGGCGGCAAGCTCCTCATGGCACTCGATCCGGATGCCATCTCCGCGGATGACGTGGATCCGGACGAGGCGAGCAGCACGGAAGGTGAGAAGCAGAAGCCGGGCGCGGCAGATTCCGCGGCCAAACCGAGCCCCGGCGGCACGCCGTCCGAGAAGGCGGGGAAGCCCGTCGACGCGAAGACGGCCGAGAAAAAGAGCGACGAGAAAACGGCCGAGAAAAAGAGCGACGAGAAGCCCGGGGCATCCGCGGCGTCCGCTTCGGCCGAGGTTCCGGCGCAGATCGGAGCCGGCAAGGGGCTGGTCGGGTCGCTCGAGGCGCTCGCCGGCATCGTGGGCGTCAAGTTCGATCCGACGGTGCTCGTCAACGACAAGGAGTTCGCGCGCCGTCGCTACAACGACTCCGACAAGACGCTGCTTGTCACGAATCGGTTTTCGTCGCATCCCTCCGTATCGACGCTGAGCCGCAACGCCTCGCGCGCGGCGATCGTCGTCGCCGGCTCGGGTTCCGTCGAACGCTTGCCGAACTCGCCGGAGAAGGTCGACATCGCGGTGCGAGGCCTGTCGAGCACCTTCAAGGACGTCAACCGGAACTACCGGTTCGATCGGGGCCCCGAGCGTCGCGACGCTTACGGCATCGCCGCGGCGGTGACGCTACCCGTGGCCTCCGCCGCGGTACCCAAGCCCGAGGCGCCTAGCCCGCTCGACAAGAAGGAGGGCATCCACGTCGTCCCCGAGCCGCCCGAGATGCGGGCATTCGTGATCGCGGACGCGGACGTTCTCACCGATCTTGCCATGTCGAACTTCATGGCGAACCAGGTTCTCGTGATGGATGCGCTCCGCTGGCTCGGCGGTGAAGAGAGCTTCGCGGGCGAGGTGAACAACGAGGAAGACGTCCCGATCGAGCACACGCAACAGAAGGATCTGGTCTGGTTTTACGCGACGATCTTCGGCGCGCCCGCGCTCGTGCTGGGGCTCGGTCTCACCTACAGCCGTCGTAGCCGGCAGCGTCGCGGAGGGAAGAAGTCATGATCGCGCGAGGCTTGTGGATGCACGGGGCGATTCTCGCGCTCGCCGCGGGGTTTGCGTACCGAACCTGGACCTACGACGCGAGCAAGGCTCCCAAGCACGGCGAGACCGAACTCTGGCCCGGAACGCCCGATCAGATCCGCGAAGTGCGGTTCGAGACGAAGGGCGGCAGCCTCTCGCTCGTGCCTCGACAGGACTCGAACGGCCGTTATTTCGTCGGTACGGTGAAGAAGACCGCTCCGCCGGAGCCTCCGAAGCCGTCGGCGGCGCAATCGATCGGCGGCAAGGACGTGCCCGCCGCGCCGCCTGCCGAGCCGAAGACGGCGTACTTCGTCGCGACCAAGGACGGCGAGGCGTTCCTCGGCTCTCTCGCGCCGCTCCATGCGCTACGGGTTCTCGGCAAGATTGCTGACGCCGACAAGGCCGAGTTCGGTTTCGACAAGAAGGAGGGCACGCTCACCCTCGTGACGGACAAGGAGCGCACGCTCATATTCGGAGGCGAGACGCCCGGCGGTAGCGACTACTACGCGAAGGACGAGGCGACCGGGGACGCCTACGTCATCTCGGGGGCCATCGTCCGGGATCTCACGAACGCGGATCAGCGCCTCGTCGAGCACAAACTGCATGCCTGGGACGACTCCGACGCCAAGCGGGTGAAGATCACCGCGGATGGCGTCACCCGGGAGTTCATCCGCAGCGCTGCCGCCAAGAGTGCCTGGACCAAGCCGAGCGCGCCGAACGACAAGGACGAGACCGCGACCAACTGGCTCGCCAAGATCGAGCGGGTGCGGACGACGAGCTACGACGGCCAGACGCTCAACCCGCCGCCGGCTGCCGGTGACGTCTTTCTACACATCGAATATTTCGACTCCCGCAAACCGATCGGATTCCTCGAGCTCGTTCGCCGGCACGGCGACGGGGACAAGATCGACTACGTCGTGAAGACGGAACAGACCCGCTGGTACGCGGGCGTCATCCGGAGCCAGATCGAGCAGATCGAGCAGGACATGAAGTCGGTCGTGAATCCCTAGACCGCACTCGTCTCGATTCTGCTGAAACGGGACTTACCGGAGGGCTCACTTCTCATCGCTCGCGTCATCCGTCCTGAGCCCGAGCTCCCGCATCTTCTGCTGCAGGTTCTGCCGCACCATCCCGACCGCCGCGGCCGTGCGCGACACGTTGCCATCGTGCTCCTTCAGGGCGGCGAGAAGAAACGTGCGCTCGAATTCCTCGACCTGGCGGCGCTTGGCTTCGTTGAAGGACAGCCCGGACGCCGCCGCGACGCTCTGAGTTCGCGGTGCGGCGGCGGACGCGCCGTCAGCCGCGAGCGCCGGCAGGTCGGCGCGCTCGATGACGGCCTCCGGGGCAAGCACGGCGGCTTGTTCCACGACGTTCCGGAGCTCGCGCACGTTCCCGGGCCAGGCGTGCCGGGCGAGCGTGGCGAGCGCGTCGCTCCCGATGCTCTTCTTCGCCCTGCCGAGCCGTTCGCCGAGGCGCGAAAGGAACCGCTCGACGAGCATCGGCAAATCTTCCATGCGGTCGCGGAGGGGGGGCAGGGCGATCTCCACGACCTTGAGTCGGTAATAGAGATCCTGCCGGAACCCGCCGCGACGGACCTCGGTTTCCAGATCGCGGTGAGTGGCGGCGATGACCCGGACATCGACGTCGATGGGGCGACCGCCGCCCACACGCTCGAAGGTGCGCTCCTCGAGCACGCGGAGCACCTTGGCCTGCGTCTCGAGCGGCATGTCGCCGATCTCGTCGAGGAAGATGGAGCCCGAGTGGGCCGCCTCGAAGCGCCCGACGCGCCGGGCCGTGGCGCCCGTGAACGCGCCCTTTTCGTGCCCGAAGAGCTCGCTCTCGACGAGCTCCCGGCTGATGGCGGCGCAGTTGACCGCCACGAACGGACGGCTCTTCCGCGCGCTCTCCTGGTGCAGCGCCTGGGCGACGAGCTCCTTGCCCGTGCCGCTCTCGCCGCGGACGAGCACCGTGAGATCCGTGTCCGCGACCTTCCGGATGGTCTCGAACACCTTCTTCATCGCGGGGCCGGAACCGACGAGCGTCGAAAATCCAAACTCACGATCGATGCGCTCGAGGAGCAATCGATGCTCGCGCTCGAGCCGCGTTCGTTCGAGCGCGCGCCGGACGACGAGACGCAGCTCGTCGTTGTCGAACGGCTTCGGGACGTAGTCCTCGGCCCCACCCTTCATCGCCTCCACGGCGGCCTTCTCCGAGCCGTGGGCAGTGACGAGGATGACCGGCGTCTCGGGACGCGCGACCTTCGACGCGGCGAGGACGTCCATGCCGCTCGTCGCGCCGCCGAGGGACAGATCCGTGACCACCAGGTCGAAGGAGCCCTCGCTCGCCTTCGCGAGCGCATCCGTGCCGCCGCTCGAGACGACGACCTCGTAGCCTTCCTTTTTCAGCAGCGACCCGAGTGCAATCTGAATCGCGCGCTCGTCGTCGATGACGAGGATTCGCTCCTTCAAGGGCCCACCCCCGCCGTCGGCCCGCTCCTCGGGAGCACGATCATGAACTCCGTCCCTTGCCCGATCCGGCTCGTCACCTCGATGGACCCGCCGTGCTGCTCGAGCGTCTTCCGCGCGAGCGGGAGCCCGAGCCCCGTGCCGTGCGGCTTCGACGTGTGGAAGGGCCGGAAGATCCTCTCGAGCCGCTCCGCGGGGATCCCGGGACCGTTGTCGCGAACGCGGAGCCAGACTTCCGTCCCGGCGAGGTTCTGGCCCGCGGAGATGACGATGACGGCGTCCGCCGTTCCGCCCTCCGCGTGCGCGTCGAGTGCGTTGCCGATGAGGTTCGTCAGCATCTTTCGAAGCTGCTCACCGTCCGCAGTGATCGGTGGCAGCGGATCGACCTCGCGCAGGAGGCGGACCTGCGCTTTCTCCGCACGGTCGACCATCAGCTCCACGGCCGAGTCGATGACGGAGGATAGGTTCAGCTCGGAAGGCGTGAACGGCTCCTGCCGGGCGAAGCGCAGCAGATGCGAGATCGACCGCTCGACGCGATCGAGCTCCCCGACGGCGAGCCTCGCCTGCTCGACGGACTCGGGAGCGGTCGGATCTTCCGCAATCTGCTGCACGAGGCTCTTCGCGGCCGTGATGGGATTGCGGATCTCGTGCGCGATGGCCGCCGACAATTCCTCGAGGGAGCGGGCGTGCGCTCGCTCCGTCATCTGCAGCTCGGGCGGCGGTCTCGGCGCCGCGCGTTCCGCCTGCGCGACCCACCGCGTCCTCAGTCCGGGCGCGACCACGCCGAAAAATCCGTGGCTGGCGAGCGCGATCCCCCACGCGAGAGCGACGACCAGAGCCGGCGTGAACCCGGCGAGCACCCAGAGGAGCGCGCAGGCGATCGCGTAGACCAGGGCGTGACCCAGCCAGCCGATCTTCCGGTTCGCGGCGCGCCGCGCCGCGCGGACCGTCGCACTCTCGTCCTTCCGGGCGAGAGTCGCGGACGAGCGGGCGGGCGACGTGGCGACGGCGGGGTTCATTTCGCGAGAAGGTGAGCCTCTCCCGATACTAGAGCCTTCCGTCCCTCTCGCGCGGGCAATATCCCCAGGGCCGACCAGAGTGGCGCCGTCGTCGCCGTCAGAATGCCGAGATCCACGCAGAGTTCGCGAACCTGCGCGAGCCCGTCGCACGTGAGCCTCCGGTAGTGCGCGCCACCGTACGCTTCCGCGACGACGCTCTTCGGGACCCCGTGCTGGCCGAAAGACGGCGCTCGGCGGTCTGAGCATCAGCGCCGCAGTTTCGCGCAGCACGAACGGCGTGAAGAGTCTCAGCTGACAGCGCCGCGCGAGGGAGAGCGCAGGCACATGAGCTTCGAGATACCGGCGCGCGAAGCACACGTGCCGCGCCTCCTCCGTCACGTGGATCTGGACGATTCTTCGGAGCAGGGGATGCAAGGCGTCCCTGCGCTCGAGCTCCGTGCGCTGTACGTGATCGATGGGCACCTCGCCGGCGAGCACGTGAATGAAGAATAGCTCCGGGAACACGCGACCGAGGCGTGGCACCGTGCGGGCCACGTGTTTCATCAAGGACGTGAGGCCAGGCGCATCGAAGCCGGACCGGTTCACGAACTCCTGGAACATCAGGGAGTGTTGCCCTTCCTCGATCACCTCGTGGTAGGCGTACCGATAATCCGGGGAGCCGTTCGGGCGCGTCGCGGCGAACTCCAGCAACCCGCGCGACAGAATGTTCTCGAACTCGATACCCATCTTCATTTGACAGGCGGACAGATGAAGGCCGATGCGCGCGCGGGTTCGTGCCGGCTGATTCCGGTACCAATCCGTCGCGCCGAGGGGATCGGTCGACGTCCTTTCCCAGCGAGGATCCTCGGGATCCACGCGGCACTGTTCGCTCTCCCACGGCACGTCGGCGTAGGCGTCGAAGTGCTTCTTCACCGATGCGCGACTCAGCCGTAAAACGACGCTGTCGTAGCTCTCGCGTGTCTTCTCGATATCGTTCATGTTCGAAGTCCTTTGCTGACCACCCCATCGGGGGCGGACGCGAGGACTCCTACGCACGACCCGTGCCGGACCACGGAAGCCGAAATGCTGCGGCTTTTTGCATCGACGACGGCTCCGTCACTGCAGCTCGGAAGCTGCAGTGCACCATTCGGAATGCACGTCCGAGCCCGGCGCCTGCACGGTGCCGAGCTCGTACCCCCGCGCGAAGGCCGAAGCCCGGTACTCGCCGACGCATGGCTGGCCGAAGCCGTGCGGAACGGATTGCTGACTGCCCCGAGGCTCCGAACGAAGGGCCCCCCGCCGCGCAGGCCCGTCGGCAGCAGCCAGAGTGTGCTCGAAGAGCTCCAGCGCGACCGAGAGGACCGCGGATGATCTACCTCGACACGTCGGTCGCGCTCGCGCAATTGCTCGGAGAAGACCGCCATCCGCCCGACGCGTTCTGGGATCGGACCGATAGGCCGCCAAGATCGCCCCTCGCAGTCCACGGCCCTTTCGTCGCTATCTCGGCGGCCCCATCGGGCCGTTCGCCATGTGCCCGTCGTGCATCTTCTCGCCGTCGTAGGGCGCCACGTACGGGATCTTGGCCCACACGGCATCGAAGTCGGCCTTCATCTTCTTCAGCTCGTCAGGGTTCGACTTCGAGAGATCGTGGAGCTCCCCGGGGTCGGCCGAGAGATCGTAGAGCTCCGTTCGCGCGGCTCCGTAGACGAGGAGCTTCCAGTTTCCGCGGATGATGGCCCGGATCTGCGGGTTGTGACTGTCTTCCGGCAGATCGAGGACGATGGGATCGCGGTCCGCCGGCTTTTCGACGCCGTAGATCTCGGGGACGAGCGAGTGTCCGACGAAGGACGGCGGCACCTCGTGGATGCCCTCGAGAGCCAGGATGGTCGGCGCGAGATCCACCTGCGAGCGCTTTTCGTCGATGCGCTTCGGTGCGGCACCCGGCGTGTGGAAGAAGAGCGGCACGCGCGTGAGCACGTCCCAGAGCCAGAACGCGTGACGATACACCCCGTGCTCGCCGAACGCCTCGCCGTGGTCCGCCGTGACGATGACGACCGTCTTCTGCCACCAGGGCTGCTTCCTCGCGAAGTCGAGCAGCCTTCCCACGTGCAGATCAGTGAAGAATACCTCACCGTCGTAGCGCGCGCGGTTACCCTTCCCGAAGTTCGGCGACTCGGGGTGCAGCATGTACTGATCGTGCGGGTCCATGTAATGGAGCCAGGCGAAGAACGGCTTCCCGGTATGAGCCGGATCGCCGAGCTCCTTGATGCCGAGGTCGGTGAGCTTGTCGCTCGTGATGTTCGGGTCCGTCGTGGGGTCGAACTCGATGCCCGGCACGAGCTTCCACACGTCGAAGCCCTGGTCGAAGCCTTTGCCGCGCCCGAAGTAGAGATGCGCATGCATCCCCAGCGTCTCGATCCCGTGGTCGTGGAGCACCTCGGCGAGGAACACGTCGGACTTCGGGTAGTCCGTGAAGAAGTAGCTCGAACGGTAGAGCGTCGAAGGATACCGGCTCGTCAGGAACGCGGCGACGCTCTTCGCCGTGTAGCTCGAGACGGAGTACGCGTGCGTATAGACGACGGACTCGGCCGCCAGCTTCGTCAGATTCGGCGCGATCGGCTTGTCGTACCCCTCCCACGGCATGTCTTGCCGCATGGAATCGATCGACAGCAGGATGACGTTCAGAGGTTCGCTCGGTAGTTCGGGCGCGTTCATCTTCGGCGAAGGGGGGGCACCCGACGCACTCGCGACGGCGCTCGCGGTCCCGGGCGGCGCGGCGGAAGGGCTCGGCGCAGGCGACGACGGTCCGCCGCTCTTGTTGCAGGCGGCGAGCAACATTGCCGCCGCGGCGACGAGACCGAGGGAGCGCGCTCGAATCATCCCTGAGCGAGCCAGCGCAGCGCGGCCTGATACATCGCCGGCTTCGTATCGAGCGCCACTTCGTGGCCCATGTCCTTCGGGGTCGACACGCGCACGGGCACACCGGCTGCGGCGAGCCAGCGCCGGACCTGTGCGGCGTCGTCCACGACGTCGTCGTGCTCGCCCGTGATGAGATACACCCGGCGCACCCGACCGCGCGCTTCCGGCAGAGACGCGAGCCCGGCCGCGCCCCAGTAATCCGAATCCGCGCCGAGGATGAGCCATCGGTTGAACGTGTGAGGCTCGCGCAAACCGACGTTCATCGCCACGAACGCCCCTTCGCTGAACCCTATGAGCGTGTTGCCGTAGAGCTGAACCCGGCGCCCGTAGCGACGGCGGAGTCCGTCGATCGCCTCCATGACGATGTTCTGCCCGCCGACCCAGTTGTTGTTCCAGCCGCGCTTACCACCGCCGCGATCTTCGGGCCCCGAGGGACACACGAGCCACCCGAGATTCCGCGCGACGCGACTCCAGCGCTCGCAATAGTATTTCGGTTCCGCGCCGCGACCGTGGAGGTACACGATGACGGGCCGCATGCGCAGCCGACCGGGTCCGGTGGGTTCGTAATAATACGCGGGAGCCGAGCCCCGGATCGGAAGCTCCTGTATGCCGCTCTCCGTCTCCGCGAGCGGCTTCAGATGCACCCGCGCTTCTTCCGCGGATTCGTCCTTCGCCGGGATGGTGAGCTTCTGCCCGACGCGAATCCTCGCCGACCTCTTGATGCCATTTGCTGCGGCGAGCAGCGACGTCTTCAGCCCGTAGTGATGCGCAATCCCGCCGAGCGTCTCGTGGGCGCGCACGACGTGCTCCGTCGGCCCTGGCGCGTCCCGTTCCTCTTCGGCGCTTGCGTGCGAGACGCGTTCAGGCGCTGCGGGTTCCGGGGGCGGCGGTTCCAGCGGCGGCGCAGCTCTGCCCTCGGCACCGGCGTCCGCGCCGGTGGGGATCTGCGCGCCGACGCTCGCGGGCGCCAGGGCCGCGCCGAGCGCAAAGAGCGTCGCGAAGAAAGAGAGCCGTCGCATGGGCTTTGGACCCCATCCGCTAGCACAGTCCTCCGGGATGCGGGAGAAAGTGGCGATTTGGTTTGATTGAGGGGCGCCACGAGGGGACGGGCGCGACCTCGCGACGGGAGGGCGGCTGGGAGGTTGCGTGGGGCGGCGCGAGGAGGCGGGGCAGCCGCGCAGGCGCGGCGCGGGGACGGGAGGTCAGTTCGGGTACGGATGCGCGGCCCATCCGGACTGCTGGGAGTAGAGCGTGTAGGTCGTGAGAACCGCGTCGTCGTACGTGGTGTTGTACACGGTGCAGCTCTTCGTGCTGCCGTAGGAGTTGTAGTCGCCGATTGCCATCAGCGTGTACTCGTCCTCCGTGCACCCGGAGAACTTCTGCTTCTCCTGCTTCCGGTTGTCGGATATCCCGTACACGCCGACGTCGATGTTGATCGCGGGGTTGTAGGTGGACGTCGCCCACTCCGGGGAGGTCGAAGCCGTCGTGAGGTTCGGGTGCCCGTTCGAGAGCAGCCCTTCCTTGTTTGCGCCGAGGCATGCGGGAACGATCTGCATGAGGCCGTAACAATAGGACTCGGCCTGTGTCCAGCCGGCGGGCGTTCCACAAGGAAGATTCGGGCACGCGACCGCATCCACGGCGAACCGCGACTCGGTGTGGATGATCGCCTTGAAGATCATCGCGTCAGGCTCCCCGTACTTCTTGGTCGAGGCGAGGATGTCGCAGTCGAACGCGTCGCTGCCGTCGGGCGGTGTGTCGCCCGTGCGCAGCGGGTCGGTCCCGCACGAGCCCGCGTCCTCCGCGCCCGCACCGCCCGAGCCCGTCGCTGCGCCGCCGCTGCCCTTGCCGCCCGAGCCGCTGGACGCGCTCCCGCCGGCGGCCTTGCCGCCCGAGCCCATCGATGCGCTCCCGCCGGTCCCGGCTCCGGCACCGCCAGTGGCGGCGTCCGCGTTCGCGTCGTGGGTCGCGTGTCCGCCGCCACCGCACGCGATGGAGAGAGACGCGCAGGCGGCAGCGAGCCGCGCGCCGCGCACCAGGAACGACTTTCCCGAGCCCATGCCGTAGAGCGTCGTTCGATCCGGCCCGGCGATGCAACTCCGAGTTGTTTTCCCTCGTGGAATCGACGGCGTCGAAGCGCATCAGGTCCAGATCCGCCGAAATTGCCCCGTGAGCGGCTCGAGGCTCCCTGTGAGGGGCGCTTCTCCGGCCGTGAGCGGTCGATCACCCCGCAAACGAAGCCGTTCCTTCGTCGTGAGCGGCGGATCACCCCACGCGTGAAGCGGTTCCTTCGTCGTAAGCGACGCTTCACCCCGCGTGAGCGGCGCATTGCTCGTCGTGAGCGGTCGATCACCCCGCGTGAGCGGCGCATTGCTCGTCGTGAGCGGTCGATCACCCCGCGTGAGCGGCGCATTGCTCGTCGTGAGCGGTCGATCACCCCGCGTGAGCGGCGCATTGCTCGTCGTGAGCGGTCGATCACCCCACGCGCGAAGCCGTTCCTTCATCGTGAGCGACGCTTCACCCCGCGTGAGCGGCGCGTCGCTCGTCGTGAGCGGCGGATCACCCCGCGAAGGAAGCGGTTCGTGCGACGTGAGCGACGGTTCACCCCGCGAGCGAAGCGGCTCGTACGACGTGAGCGGCGCTTCACCCCGCGTGAGCGGCGCATTGCTCGTCGTGAGCGGCGCTTCACCCCGCGAGCGAAGCGGCTCGTGCGACGTGAGCGGCGCTTCACTCCACGCGCGAAGCGGTTCGTGCGACGTGAGCGGCGGTTCGCTATCCGAGATGTCCGTCGTCCACCGCGATCATTCTCGATGGCGCCGCCGATCCGAACCTCCCTTACGGTCCGGACGCCCCTCGTCAGCCCCACTCTCGATCGGTGACCGGTCGAGCGCGTCTCCGGCGGGCGATGTCGGGGCCGGTTGCGGGCGCGGGAATCGGTTCCGGGGGCGGAGCCGGGCGGAGCGGGAGCGGGACCGCCGGAGGCGGTTCTCCCGTCCCCCCCGCTGCGCCTGCGCGCCTGCATCTCGCCACGAGGCCCGCAGCCTGGCCCGGCGGCGGCAACCGACTCTCGCCGCGCCCGTCACTCCGGTGCGTCCCCCCAAATCTGTCAGCGCTGCGAATTTGTGCGCGTTTCCGCTCCCCATCCCGAACCCGTCTCTTCTTCCGGCTCCGCTCCCGCGCCCGTCCCCGCAACCGGCCCGACTTCCAATCGAGGCTGTCGCCAGCCCCGGCGGCTACCCGAGCTTTCGCAGCGTGAGCGCGGCGCGTCGCGCCGTTGCTCTTCGGTCGAGCTTGCCGGCCGGCGTCGTCTCGAATGCGTTGATCAGCGCGACGAGCCGCGGTCGCCGGTGCTGCGCGAGATGCTCGCGCACGAAGCGAAGGAGGTCTCCGTCCGCAGGAGCTCCGCTTTCACCGGGGACGAGCGCGACGGCCACGAGCTCGCCCCACGTGTCGTCGGGGACGCCGAAGATGCACGCGGCGTCGACTCCGGGGCAGCGCTCGAGAATGGCTTCGACCTCCGCGGGATACACGTTCTCGCCGCCCGTGACGATCAGGTCCGAGCGGCGGCCGAGGACATGCAAGTGCCCGACTTCGTCGAGGCGTCCGAGATCGTCGGTGTGAAACCAACCGTCGTCATCGAGCACCGAGCCGACGCCCGCCGGCACGAGGGCGCTGAGCAAGGTCGGACCACGGACCTGAATGGCGCCTTCGACGATTCGCACCTCCGTGCCGAACATCGGAGCGCCTGCGCCGCGCTCGCCGCGGTTCACGGTTCCCGCCGGCTGCGTCGTGACCTGCGAGCACGCTTCGGTGAGGCCGTATGTCGTGAGCACGGGGAGCCCACGCTCCGCGGCGCGCTCGAGGAGGGACGGGCGCGCCGCTGCCCCGCCAAGCAGGACGGCACGGAGAAAGGGAGGCGGCGACCATCCCGGCTCGGCGAGCAGCCACTCGAGCTGCGTCGGAACGAGCGAGACGAGCGTGGTGCGCGTCGCTTCGATGGACGCGATCAGGCTCGTCGCGTCGAGCCGGCGCCCCTCGGCGACCGCGTCCGGCACCACGACGGTTTTCCGCGCGAGCAGACAGCGCGTGAGAATGGACAGCCCGCCCACGTGCGCGATGGGCAAGCCGAGGAGCCAGCGATCGTCGTCGCGGAAGCCGAGATTCGCTTCGCTCGCGCGCGCCGAAGCGACAAACGCGCGCCGGCTGAGGGCGATACCCTTGGGGCTTCCGGTCGTGCCGGACGTGAAGAGCACGGCGAGCCAGCGCTCGGGATCCATCGCGCTGCTCGGGACCGGTGCTGTGGCGTTCGGTGACCACCGCGTCCGCCGCGGCTTCCGTTGCGGTCGCTTCATCGACGTAGAGCGACGGCTGAACGACCTCGGCCGTCGCGCGGCGTTCGGTCTCGGTGAGCCGCGGATGGACGAGTGCCTGGGGTTGCCCGAGCTCCATCAGCGCATAGACGAGCTCGAGCGCCGGCAAGCGACTCGTCCCCGCGAGGGCAACCGGGCGCGCGTCATGCCCATCCACGCCTCGCTCTCGAAGCCACGCGATCCGGCGAGCCACGCTGGCCCCGAGCTCTGCGAACGTGATCTGCCGCTCACCGACGATCAGCGCGATCTGGTCTGGCGCGTCGCGCGCGGCGTCGAGGACGGAGAGCGTCATGGGTGGGGCAACGGGGCGAGTCCCAGTCCGGGACGTGAGGGCGCGATGATTCTGGCCCCGTTCATCATCGGGAGTTCGACCTCGGGCCAGGCCGCAAGTCCCGCGTGTCGCGCGAGACCGCTCGCGCGGGTCCGTGACGCCACGGCGAACGCGAGATGCGCGGACGCCGCCAGCGCGACGGGGCCGTCGAAGAGATGCGAGACGGTGACGTCGATGCCGCGCTCTCGCGCGTCCAGGGCCAGGCGCAGGCACGTGGAGAGTCCGAGGAACATGGGCTTGAGCACGAGCGCGACGCAGTGAAGTTCGCTGGCGCGGGCCATGAACTCGGCGGCATGGTCGCGCAGCGACTCGTCGAGGGCAATCGTGATGGGCGGGCTCGCGAACGTCCCGAGCGCCTCCGGCGGCACCGGCTCCTCGATGAACTCGGGCGCGAGCGGCACGAGTCTCGAGAGCTCCGCCTCCGCGGTTCGCGGCTCGAGGCTGCCGTTCGCGTCGAGGCGCAGCGCAGCGTCGCCGATGACATTGCGAACGCGGCCGAGCACGTCGAGCTGCGCGCCGAGCAACGGACCCTCGACCTTGACCTTGAGGGTGCGAAACCCCTGGTCAAGCCCTTCGCGCGCGCGCTGGACGACGCTCTCGTCCTTCGCACTGCCGACGTACGCCGACAGCGACACGGGCGCGCCCGCGAGCGACGCGCCGGGATCGAGCAGCGAGCAGACCGGCGCACTCAGCCGCTGACCGAGCAGATCGAACCAGGCCGTCTCCGCGGCGAACCGCGCCGCGCAAGGCACCCCAAACAAACGATCCGCGAGGTCCCGCAGCGTTTCTTCGTTCGATGAGCCGGGCTCGGGGAGGGAGGACCAGTCCAGAGTCGAGAGCGCGCGGGCGCATTGCTCGAACGTCTCCCGAGAATAACCGGGGAGGGGAGAAGCTTCGCCCTGTCCGATGTGTCCATCCGGGGTGACGATTTGCAAGAGCAGTCCGCGCCGCTCGGTGGTGTCGCGAGCGCCCGCACGGGCGCCCGGCGTCGGTCCGGAGTATTCGAAGACGTGGATGCGGCTGAGACGCACTGAGACACCGATGTCGGCGGACCAGGTGGGCAGGCCATCAGGCAATCATGTCGCGAGGTTGGCCCTCGATATCAGATTGCCAGAGACCACATGGTTAGTCGATAGTACGTGTGGAGCAGAAGGGGCATGATGCGAACGGCGGCTGACCTTTCCCCACCCGGCGAGGAGAACTGCGATGAGAATTGGGTGCAGTTCCCGATCTGCTGACGAAAAACAAAGCGAGATCGATCGGTTACGACGTGTAGGTTGAAAGAAGGGGCTCATTCGCGGCAGATATCCGGTTGCGAAACAAGAACACCAACCGGAAGGAGCCCCATGGCGACGACTATCGAGCGCGCCGGACGAGATGTCCAGAGCGCGATCGAGCGCGTTCGTAGATGCGCGGAATCGAAGGACACGACGACACTTGCTGCGGTCGAGCGAGAGCTTTGGACGGCGCTGCTTCACCTCGGGCGTGCGGTTATGGCCCTGTTTCTCGTGCGATACGCTGCCCGTCCGCGACCCTTGACCTACGAGCACGACGGCGGGCGATTCGCGCTCGACACGGACACGCGGCGTCGGAGCGAGATTGGCACGCGGTTCGGCAAGGTCGCGTTCGTACGAGCCGTCGGGCGCCCGATCGGCGGTCGTCGTCGTACTGACCTTCCCATCGATCGCGAGCTCGGCGTGTGCTCTGGCTTCAGCCTCGGGACGGTGACGGCGGTCGTACAGCTCTGCGCGCTGATGGCGTTCGGGACGGCGCGTCGCCTGTTCGCTGAGTTTCACGAGTGGGCACCGAGCTCGCGTTCGACGCTGCGCATGGTCGACGCTGTCGGCGCCGAAGCTCGCGGCTTTCTCGACGCGGACGCTGCGCCCGATGACGACGGAGAAGTCCTCGTGATCCAGGTCGACGGTCGCGGCGCACCGATGATCTCCGCGACGGAGCACGCGCGACGCTGTCAGCGGCGACGGAAGACGAAGGGAACGAAACGACACGGTCGCCGTCTGCGTCGACGCGAACATCCGAGGCCGCGCCGCAAGAAGGGTGACAAGAGCAAGAACGCCAAAGTTGCTTTCGTCGGCGTGATCTACACTCTCCGGGCGACGCGCCACGGATGGGAGGGACCCATCAACAAGCGCCTCATCGCGACCTTCGAAAGCCACGAGGCGCTCTTTCGCTGGCTCGCCGTACACGCCGAGCGTCGCGGTTACGGTCGCAAGCGCTGCTTCTTTCTCGCCGACGGCTCCGATCACATCTGGAGAAACCAGCAGATCTATTTCCCGAAGGCTGTGGCGTGCATCGACTGGTACCACGTCGCCGAAAAGCTCTGGGAGGCTGGAGGTTGTCTCCATCCGGAGGGCAGCGCGCCACTTCGGCAGTGGGTCACCGAGCAACTGGGCAAGCTGCGACGTGGCAAGGTCGCCGACGTGCTCGAAGACATGGCCACGGCGCACAACGCGATCTCGAAGACCGGCCCCGGGAACAAGGGCCGTCGCAAGCGACTGCTCGCCATCCTCGAGTACCTCACGGCGCACGAGCAACGGATGCCGTACGCGGCGCTGCGTCGCGACGACCTCGACATCGGCACCGGTGCGGTCGAGGGCGCCGTGCGCAACCTCGTCGGCCTCCGCCTCGATGGACCCGGCATGCGATGGGGACGCGACCGCGCCGAGATGATCCTCCACCTCCGCTGCATCGTCCTCAACGAGCAGTGGGGTGACTTCTGTCGCCTCCTGGAACGCCGCACGCTCAAGCTTGCAGCGACGCCAATCCCTGCACGAACGCACGACGCGAAACCTCAGCAATCACGCGAGGCCGCGTGACGCAAAATGGGATCGCACCCATGAGAATTCGAATCATATGGGGGGGCGCTCTCGTGTTCGGCGCGGCGATCGCGTGCACCACGAAGAACGCCACGGACGCTACCCGCTCCCCGACGGTCGAGTCGGAAGCGAGCGTCGCGGACGGCTCTGCCGGGCAGTGCACGCAGGTCGCGGGGGGCGCTTCTGTCTGCAAGGGACTCTGGTTCCCAGTACGGGCGCGCCAGGCGACGACGCAGAAGACTTTAGCTTCCAGGTTGGGGACCCTGTCGTCGTGGACGTGGTGCCAGCGGGATGCCACGACGGTGCCTGCACGGAGACGCCGCGGAAGTCTTGCAGCGTCTCGGGTTCAGCGGGGAGCTACGTCGTCACACCGGACTTCTGCCTGCGGGATATCACCGCAGAGCGCCAGGCCACGCTGGGCTGTGATGAGACATGCGACGGCATCACGGCCGAGTGTCGGGCGGACGCGACGCTCGTCGCCGGGCAAAATACCGTCACCATGGGCGGCGCGACGTTCACCTTCACCGTGCCCGGGACGATGCCGCAGGATTCGGCATGCGCCGGGGCAGGCGACGCTTACTGAATCGTCACCGACGTCCGATGGCGATTCCGATCGCGAAGAGTACGGCGTGGACGAACAGCAGTCGTGCCGTGCCGACGAGCGAGGCGTTGAGAGCGCGGCCGGAGTCCGTCATCACGCGGCGGGTGAGACGGACACCGATGGGCGCCGACGCGAGCGGCAAGAGCACCCAGGGCGACGCGGCGCGCGTGGCTGCGAGGAACACGGGAACGAGATACGCGGCCGCGACGAGCCCGGCGTATTCGATGAGCCCGGCGGTTCTGCCGAACCTCACGGGGAGCGTTCGCTTGCCGGCCTTCACGTCCGTCTCGCGATCGCGGACGTTGTTGACGACGAGGATCGCAGTGGCGAGCGCGCCCACCGGGATCGCGGCGAACCACGCGAGCGCGGGCACCGAGCCGAGTTGCACGAACGCCGTGCCGGCGACCGCGACGAAGCCGAAGAACAGCAGGACGAACACGTCGCCGAGACCGTGGTACCCGAGCGGATACGGTCCGCCGGTGTATGCGATTGCCGCCGCGATGGACGAAAGGCCAATCGCGATGACGACGGGTCCCGCGACGATCGTCAGATAGATGCCGACTGCGAACGCCGCGCCGAACGCGACGGCCATTCCACAACGAAGCGCGCGTGGCGACAGGAGCCCTGCCTGGGCCGCGCGCACGGGCCCGAGGCGTTCTTCCGTGTCGGCGCCCTTCTCGAAGTCGAAGACGTCGTTCGCGAGGTTCGAGCCAATCTGCAGGAACATCGCGCCGGCAAGCGCCGCAAGGGCAGGACCCGCGCGGAACCCGTTCACGGCGTACGCGCACGCCGAGCCGACGGCGACCGGCGACACCGCTGCCGTCAACGTCGGTGGCCGGCACGCGAGCACCCAGGCACGTGCAGAGCCGGGCTTCGGCGAAGACACGGCCTCGCTCACCGGCCGTCTCCCGGGTGCTGCGCGATGCACCGAGACACGATGTCGGGCCGTTCGAGCACGACGTTGTGTCCGGCACCGGCGACGGATTCGACGCACGCATGGGCAAGATGTCGACTCATCTCCGCCGCGAGTGCGGAGAACTTCGCATCGCGCTCGCCGACGACCAGGGTGACCGGAATCGCGATCCGCGAGAGCACGTCCCAGTACGACGGCATGACGCCGAGCCCGGTGACGCGCAGAGACCGCGCGAGCTCGAGCGGATCGTGTGCAAGACGCTCCGCTCGCTGACGTTCGAGGACGTCGGGGGCGAGCGCGGACTGCGTTGCGAAGAGCGGCAGCGCTTGCCATTCGTCGACGAACGCCGCGACGCCGCGCTCTTCGAGCACACGACAGAGCCGTTCGTCGGCCTCGCGCCGTTCTGCGCGTTCGGTCTCCGTCCGAAGACCGGGTTGCGCGCCGACGAGGGTCGCGCTCGCGAAGAGCGTGGGATGACGGACGAGAAGCCCGAGCGCGACGCGGCCGCCGAGCGAGTACCCGGCGAGATGCCATCGCGGCGCTTCTGCGCGGAAGAGTGCCGCCAGACGATCCACCTCTTGCTCGAAGCTCGTGCTCTCGGGCGATTTATTGGGGGCGCCATGTCCGACGAGCGGCGGCGCGGAGACGACTCTGGCGCCGAGACGGCTCACCACGCCGTCGAAGCTGTGCGGGCTCCCGGTGAACCCATGCAAGACAGCGACGGGCAGCGTCACGGAAAAGCCTCGGATTCGAGCACGGGTCTCACCGCGGCATCGACGGCGCTCGCGACTCGCGCCGCTTGAGCCCGGGCTCCCTGCGGCGGCACGACGAGCTCCACAATCGTGCACGCGGGACGCGCCAGGGCTTTCGCGAGTGCATCCTCCAGCGACGCGACCGTCGTGGCGCGTGCGTACGCGAGGCCGAAGAGCGCGGCCACGCCGTCGAAATGACGTCCATGCGGCGTGGTCCAGAACCGAAATTCGGGCTCACCCGCATCGGCAAGGGGGAGCTGCTCGAAGATCCGACCCCCGTCATTGTTCAAGATCACGACGACGAACGGAACGTCGATCGGAGTGGCTGCCGCGAACCCGCCGAGGTCGTGCAGCGCGGAGACGTCGCCGAGCAACAGCACCGTGGGGCGTCCCGCCGCGCGCGCGCTGCCCGCCGCGCCGGCGACGAGGCCGTCGATGCCGCTGGCCCCGCGCTGAGAACAAACTCCGAGGCGCGCCGAGGGATGCGCGCGACAGAAGCAGTCCACGTGGCGCACCGGCAAGCTGTTGCCCACGACGAACACGGACGCTTCGGGCAACGCCTCGACGACGGTGCGCGCCGCGGCTCCTTCGGAAAGCGCCGGCTCGGACTCCACCACGCGCGTCACGGCTTCCCATGCGGCTTCGTTCACCTGGGACAACACTCTGCTCCAGGTTCCAGCAGCCCGTGTCGAGCGCGACGGCGTCAGCGACGCCACGAGCCGTTCGAGCGTCGTACCGACGTCACCGTGGACGATCGAGCGCGCGCTACCGAGCGGATCGGGCCAGCCGTGCGTGGAGATCACGTGGCGGGCCACGTCGCGGTGTCCGCCGAGCCAGCGTTCCCACGCTCCGGACGTGGGAGGTTCTCCGAGCTGGAGCACGACGCGCGGGTGAAACCGCTCGCGAAACGTCGGCGAGCGGAGCAAGACGTCCAGGCCGTCCAGCACCAGTTCGCGCGACAAGGAAGCGCCGTCGAACCGAAGCTGGCTCGTCGCTTCCGCGTACACGGGATACCCGGTCGCGCGCGCAAGCGCTGCGACACGCTCGCTCCGCGCGGCTCCTCCGAACGGCGCGGGCCCACACACGATGATGCCGCGTTCCTCGCGAGCGCAATCCTGCAGCGCTGGCGCAAGAGCGGGGTCCGTCGGAACGCACAGCGGCGGCACCGCGCGAGTCGCGGGCTCGCGAAGCAACGCGTCCACTCGTCGCGCCAGATCGAGCTCGTCGGAGCTCATCGCCCTCGTCGGCTCGAGCGGCTTCCGGGCGCGGATGTTCAGATGAACGGGGCCCGGCGCGGCGCCCAGGGTCTCGAAGAGGCTCTGGATCGCGCGGCGCCGGAGCCCGACGAGCGCGATGTCCGCGCCGTCGGGCATGCCGAGGTCCGCAAAACGACGGACGTACTCACCGTACAGCCGCGTCTGATCGATCGTCTGCGGCGCGCCGCAGTCCTGGAGCTCGAAGGGGCGGTCCGCGGTGAGCACGAGGAGCGGCGAGCGAGAAAGCGAGGCTTCCACGACCGCGGGGAAGTAGTTCGCCGCCGCCGATCCCGACGTGCACAGGACCGCGGCGGGACGGCCCGTGATGCGCGCGATGCCGAGCGCGTAGAAGGCCGCGGCGCGTTCGTCGACGATGGATTCGCACCGGATCCGCCGGCACGAGAGGAACGCGGACGTGAACGGGGTGGAGCGCGATCCGGGGCTCACGACCACTTCGGTCAATCCCGCGTCGGCGAGGCTCTCCACGAGCAGGCGCGCCCACTCGGTCAGCAGGTTCGCGGCGCTCATTGCACGACGTGGAGGGCCGCGCAGAGCGTCTCGAGCTTCAGTCGCGTCTCGGCGTACTCGCTCGCGGGATCGGAGTCGCGCACGATGCCGCTGCCGGCGTAGAGGTACGCACGATTGTCGACGATGGCCCCCGAGCGCAGTCCGACGGCAAACTCACCGTCCCCCTTTGCGTCGAACCAGCCGATCGGCGACGCGTACCAGCCGCGTTCGGCAGGCTCTTCCGCGCGGATGAACTGGACCGCGCCGGACGTCGGTACGCCGCCCACGGCGGGGGTCGGGTGCAGTCGCTCGACCAGCTCGAGCACGTGCACGGGGCGATGGAGCCTGCCGCGGATCGGCGTCGTCAGGTGGACGAGGTGCGGCAGCACGCGAACCTCGGGCGAACGCGGATGTTCCAGCGATTCGCACACGGGCGAGAGCGTCTCGACGATCTGTCGAACGACGAGCTCGTGCTCTTCCCGCTCCTTCGGGCTGTTCATCATTTCCGCGGCGCTGCTCGCGTCGCCGACGCGGCTGGTTCCGGCGAGCGCCTCGGTGGCAAGTTCGGGACCCTTCCGGCGAATGAGTCGCTCCGGAGTCGCGCCGAGGAATGTGCTTCGACCGAACCTGAACGCGAAGCGTGTGCAGTGCGTCGCGGAGCGCCCGAGCTCCGTGACGACGTCGAGCAGAATCGATCGGGCCGTCGAACGAGAGCGTGGTCCGCCGGGCAATGACGACTTTCTCGAACTCGCGCCGGGAAATCCGCGTCACGATCTTTTCCACGAGGTTCGTCCACTCGGGGAGGGTCACCTCGACGCGGCTCGCGACCGTCCAGGGCGCAGGCCGACGGCGCACCACCGGGCCGTCGTGCGACGCCGCGCGCAGGGTCGCGAACGTCCTCTCCGTCGCTGCCACGAGCTCGCGGACCGCGGAGTCCGTCACGACGTCTTCACGACGCGCTGCGACGCTCAGCCAAGCGTGGTCGCCCTGACGCGCATACCGGAACCTGGGTAAGACGAAGCGCGCATCGCCGAAATCCGTCCAGGGCTCGGACGACGACGCACCGGGCTGAAAAGAGAACCCCCCGAGAAATCGGACCGATGGGGCAGGGGTATCGCCGAGGTCGACCGTCTGCAGGGAGCGAAAAACGGCGTCGGCATCCGCGCGGATCTGCGCGACCCTCGCGGACCCGTGCCCCCGCAGGTTCGCGACGGCTCCGACGGCGGAAAACGCCGTCCCCTCGATGGGCTCGAAGAGCAGGGCATCCTCCGCGGGCGCCGCGGCAAGCAATGCTTCCAGCGGGGCGAGGGGCGCGGGCACCGAGACCACCGCGACTGCGGCCGGGTCTCGCACGGAGGCGAGCGCGTCGCGGAGCGCATCCCCGAGTTGCAGGGGCCTCCGCGAGGGTTCGAGCGAAACAGCCGAGGTCGTCACGAGGGGTGCCGCGGTTGTGCGACGTAAAGGTTGGCGACGCCGAACGTGAGCGCCACGTTTTCCAGTACGGTGAGCCCCGCCTCGTCCATCGTCCGGGCAAAATCTTTCGACGGGGGAAACGCGGCGATGGAGCGCTGCAGGTACCGGTACTCGCGCGAGCCGGACACGAGCCCGCCCAGGAACGGGACGACCGAGTGCACGTGAAAGCGCGCAAGCGGCCCCAGGAAGCCGCCGCGCGGTTCCGACAGTTCCAGGATGACGACGCGCCCCGACGGACGCGTCACCCGGGCCATCTCGCGCAGGGCCTTCGGTCGATCGGGCACGTTCCTGATGCCGAACGCGATCGACGTCGCGTCGAACGAGCGGTCGTCGAACGGAAGCGCCTCGGCAAGGCCGGTCCGGAGCGTCACCCGTTCGGCGAGACCGCTCCGCGCGATCTTGCCGCGACCCACGTCGAGCATCTTGACCGACGGGTCCACGCCTTCGACGAGGACGGTCGGGTGCGTTTCGGCGATGAGGATCGCGAGGTCGGCAGTCCCCGTGGCGAGATCGAGCGCCCGCCCCGACGCGGGAAGCCCCATGGCCGCGACGGTCTTCCGCCGCCACGCCTGGTCTATGCCGAGTGACAGGAGCCGATTCAGGAGGTCGTAGCGATCGGCGATCCGATCGAACATTTGCCCCGACCCGTCTCGGGTCACCGGGCTCTGGCTCGATAGGACGGGCTCGTGGGGCATCGCGCGGTCTCTTCGGCCGGTCCCGGACATCTGCCGCCGAAAGTGCCGCTCACCGGGAACCGCGGTGAAGGCGCCTCCGCTTTTAGGAAGCAGCGACGCGGGCGTCAAGATCGGCCGATTGTCCGGCACTCTCGATCGGTGACCGCAGGAGCGAGCCTCCGGCTGGCAGAGCCGGCAACGGTTTCGGCGCCGGGATCGGGTCCGGGGAGGGGTTCGGGCAAGCGGGAGCGGGACCGCCGGAGGCGGTGCCGGTCGAGCGAGCCTTCGCGGGCCCGTATTAGTAGCTTTGGGGCGTCGGGCGTCGGCCCCGGGAGTCGGCAGATGCGGGCTTCAGTCCGGGCCTTCGGCGAGCGCGGCGCGTGGGCCGAGCTCGGCATCGGTCGCGGACACGAGCGCGAAGAAGACGTCGTCGTGGAGCGCCTTCCACGGCACGTGCCGTCGCTCTTCCGAGCGCTGGGTGATGCTGCGGAAGAGGGCGAGGATCGTGTAGGCGATGCGGCGCAAGATCGCGACGACGAGCGCGGCACGCGGATTCGACTCGATCCACGGGTGGTCGTCCTCGGCGAAGGCGGTGTCGAGGATCTGATGCGCCGTCTCGACGCCCCAGTGCCTGGCCTGCTCGGCGTCAGCGCACGAGCCGGCTCAGCACGTTCTTCAGCCGCACCCCGAGCGCGAGCACCTCCGCGACCTCTGCCGGGGCGCACGCTCCGAGCGCGCCGGCAATCTCGACCGCCGCGCACGCCTCGCAGCACTCGGCGAGCGCGATCGCGTAGGCGCGGCTCTTGTCCGCGAGGCTCTGCCGCGCGGCACCTTCGGCGGCATTGAGCGCCGCGCTCGCGGCGCTCTTGCGCGCCTGCGCTCGGAGCTGCGAGTCCCGGATGCGCGTGCCCGCGACGCGCTTCACGAGCTCGAGCGCGAGCTGGTACGCGATGAGACGATGGTGGGGAAGCGATGCGGAGGGATCGGGGTGGCTCATGCCCTCCCAGGCGCAGGACCCGTGACAGCGAAGCGTCGTGCACGGCCGCTCCTTGCCGCCGCTGGCGCGGGGCGTGCGCCACCAGGCAGGAGCCACCCCGAGCCCGACACCGCTCCCAGAACCGAGGCCCCACACCGAGACCGACACCGGCACCGATCCCCGATCCCCCGTCCCCCCGCTGCGCAGGCGCGGCTGCATCTCGCCACGAGGCCCGTCAGGCTGGCCCAGCGGCGAGAACCTTCTCAGGCCGCGCCCGTCCCTCCGGTGCGTCCCACCAAATCTTGTCGGGCGCTGCGAATTTGTGCGCGTTCCCGCTCCACATCCCAAAACCCTATCTTCTTCCGGCTCCGCTCCCGCGCCCCTCACCTCAACCGGCCCGACTTCCAATCAAGCCTGGTTTGTCGTGCGGCAGAGGGCGCCGCACGGGTGGGTATGGCATAGTCGGCCCGTGTTCGCGTCCCTTCGCCGATTCCGTCGGCTGGTGCCGCTCGCCGCGCTGCTCGTGGCCTGCGTGGCGGTCGCGCTGCCGACCCGAGCAGCGCCGCGCGAGGTCGCCGCGACCCCGGACGAATCGTTCAATGAATACGTGCCGGGCGCCGCGCTGCTCGAAGGACGATTGCTCGCGCCCTGCTGCTGGACCCAGACGCTCGACATCCACGGCTCGCCGATCGCAAACGAACTACGCCGCGAGATCCGCCATCGCCTGAAGGCCGGGGAAACCCCCGAGGCCATCCAGGCCGACCTCGTGCGACGTTACACGACGAGGATCCTCGCCGTACCGCCCGACCATCCTCTGTCACGGATTGGAACAATCCTGTCGGTAGCGTTGCTCGGAGCCGGCGTGTTTGCCGGAAGCCGCGTTGCTCGATGGAAGAAGCGAGCCTCGAAACCGCCTTCCGTTCCACCGAATGCCGGCGCATCGTCCAACGACGAGTGGGACGCGCGTCTGGACGCCGAGCTCGAAGACGAGGACTGAGATTCAGCGCGCCGCGGGCTTTCGCCGCGAACCGGTCGACGACACCTGGCGGCTCGTCTTCGGGCGGCCTTCGGGGTTTTTATTGGGTACCCTGGAAACCTTCGGCCTCGCGGGCTCGGCTTTCCCGCGCGCGCGAGGCTCAGGGGGCTCTTTCGCGAAGAGCTTTCGCGCGGCGTCGGCGGCGCGTGCGGCCATCTCGGTCTGTCCGCGCATCTCCATCAAGAATCGGCTCGGGATCTGCGGACGCTCGGTGCCCCATTTCATCCGCGCCTTGCAGTAAGAGAGCGTCAGCCGATCCTTCGCTCGAGTGACGCCGACGTAACAGAGTCGCCGTTCCTCGTCGATGCCGGTGCCGCCAGCGTCCTCGATCGCACGCCGGTGCGGCATGAGCCCCTCCTCGACGCCGACCATGTACACGTGAGCGAACTCGAGTCCCTTGGCGCCGTGGAGCGTCATCAGCGTGATGGCTGCCGGGCGCTCGTCGTCTTTCTTCAGGTCGTCACGGCCGACGAGACTGGTCTCGTCCAGGAACTCGCGAAGCGACGGCTTTTCCGTTCGCGACTGGTATGTAGCGATCGTGTTGACGAGTTCTCCGAGTGATTCCCACCGTGCTTCGGCGTCGCCGGGGTTCTTGTACGCGCGCGCGAGTTCCCCGCGGTAATCGATGTCACGCAAGAGCTCCATCACGACGTCCACCCAGTTGGATTCCGACGCGATGCGCGCCCGGTATCGATCGATGAGCCCGCGGAACGCTTCGACGCGCTCGCCCGCCTGGTGAGGGACGTCACCGTCCGTGATCGCGCCGGGCAGTTCGGCCCAGAGTGACGTTCCCGCGGCCACGGCGCGCTTGAGGAGGGCCTCCACGACGCCGTCGCTGATCCCGCGCCGCGGCGTGTTGATGATCCGGAGCAGCGACACCTCGTCCGAAGGGTTTGCGAGCACCTTGAGGTACGCGAGAACGTCGCGAATCTCCTTCCGGTCGTAGAATGACTGGCCGCCGACGAGCACGTACGGCACTCGCTCGCGACGGAGTTCAACTTCGAATGCCCGAGGCTGCTCGTTCGTCCGAAACAGGATCGCGATCTCGCGTAGCATCCACCGATCGGGTTTCTCCGGCACCACGTTCGACGCGATCTCCCTGACGATCTCCGTCGCCTCCGTGCTCTCGCCGTCGAATTTGAGGAACCGCGGAGGATCGCCGCCGCGCCGCGCCGCGCGAAGTACCTTCCCATGTCGCTGCTTGTTGTGACCGATGAGCGTGTTGGCGAGCGCGAGAATGCTCTCACGACACCGGTAGTTGTCCTCCAAGCGCACCACCGTCGCGCCTTTCCAGTCTCTCGCGAAGTTGAGGATATGGGTGACCTCCGCGCCGCGCCACCCGTAGATCGACTGATCGTCGTCGCCCACCACGCAGAGATTCTGATGGTCTTCCGCGAGCGCTCGAACGATCCGATATTGGAGCGCGTTGGTGTCCTGGTACTCGTCGATCAGAACGTGGTCGAAGCGGCGTGATTCGGCGCGTCGCACATCCTCGAATCTGCTGAAGAGCTCCTCCGTGCACAGGAGGAGATCGTCGAAGTCGACGGCGCCGGCCGCGCGGAGGGAAGCCTGGTATCGCACGAACGCCATCGCCGCGAGTTGCTCGCGATCGCTCTCCGCAATCTGGTCCGCCTGGTCCGGACGCACGCCCCGCGTCTTCCAAGAGCCGATGATCGACAGAAGCTCTCCGGGTCGCAGCTTCTCGTTGCCGACGCGCAGATCCCTGAGGGTCGACCGGGCGATGCTCTCCTGTTCGTTCTGATCGTAAATGGCGAATTCGGCTGGGTAACCGAGACGCTGGATGTTTCTGCGAAGGATGCGAACGCAGAGCGAGTGGAATGTCGATATCTCGGGCTGGCTTTCCTTGGTCCGGCGCTTACCGAGAAGAGAAACTGCGCGCTCCCGCATTTCTCGCGCGGCCTTGTTCGTGAACGTGACCGCCAAGATCCGGTTTCCGCGCGTGCCGGCGCGAATCAATTCCGCGATGCGATAAGTGATGACGCGCGTTTTTCCGGAACCCGCCCCCGCAAGGACGAGGAGCGGGCCTCGACGAGTCATGACTGCACGCCGCTGCTCGGGGTTCAGATCCGGGATCGACATTCTCGCACCGGCTCGTTGCTCGACTCCCCGTGTTCGGTCAAGGAGATCGTGCATGGCGAGCGAACGCGGACGCGCGACTGCTCGATAGGACGTGGCATGCTCGACGGAATCGGCTATGTTGGATTGTCGATGCACGTCGCTCAACGATGAAACAGGGCATGGGTGTCGCGAGCGGTTCGCTGTACGTCGAGTCGTACGGGTTCGGGGAACCCACCCTCCTCTTGATGCATGGGTTTGCAGGGAGTGCCCGCAATTTCAGACCGCAGTCGAGGGCACTCGGGAGCAGGCGGCGTGTCGTCTCATTCGATGCGAGAGGTCACGCTCGCAGCAAGGTGCCAGCGGACGCCAGTGCCTACACGGTCGCGTCCTTCGTGTCCGATGCGGCGACGGTGATCGACGACCTGGGGGTGGAGGGTGTCGTACTCGGCGGCACGAGCATGGGCGCTGCTATCGCTCTTCAATATGCGTTCGAACGACCGGAGCGACTGCGTGGTCTCGTGATCGTCTCGTTCCCATCCGCATCATCGAAGGAGTGGGCGCTGGCGTTCGCTGAAGCGATCGAGCGGGATGGGCTCGATCGTGCCGGCGAGGTCTTCGTTTGGGGTGGTTCACATTTCGACGTCGCATCCAGGAATTGGATCCGGCAGGGCTTCCTCGAGCATCGCGCCGAAGCGTTGGCGTGGACTCTGCGCGGGGTACTCGCTCGACTCCCGACTCTCGAGGCATCGAGAGATGCGCTCGTGCGATTGCGCATCCCCACCTTGGTCGTGGCGGGCGACCGGGACGACCGATCCATCGGGGTCTCGCATGAGCTGGTGAGACAAATCTCGGGCTCGCGTCTGGCGGTCATCCATGACGCTGGTCACGTCGTCAATCTCGAGAAACCGCAATTATTCAACAGTGTTCTGAGTAATTTCTTATGCTCAATCGAGAAATAAGAATGGCCCGGAGTACCCGTGTCTGTCCGCAGGGACGATGCTGCATGGGTTCATCGGACGCTTCGGAGGAGAGCACACCACCCTACATGCCGTGGACACGGCTGGAGCACATCTAGTGCGTGACTACAACATCAAGTGTTGACACATGACACTAGATGGCAATATATGTGCTGCAACCGGCCCGAACGAGGGCAATCGATCGGTTCCGGCATCCAGGAGGACCGCATGGCTGCAAAGAAAAAGAAGAAGGGCGCAAAGCGCGCTGCGAAGAAGGGCAAGAAGAAGGCGACCCGCAAGAAGGCCGCCAAGAAGAGCAAGAAGAAGGGTCGGAAGAAGAAGAAGGCACCCGCGGCTCCACCCGCGATGTGACCATTGGAGCGGTCGCGCGTGGATCGGGCTGGCCGACCCCGCGTGATCGCCGCCGCGCGGCCGGTGATTCGTTCCAGGAGAGATCCTCGAGCGGGCTCGATGCGCGGGCTAGTGAAGGTCGCAAGGCGACCTCGAAAGTGCCCCGAAGCTCCATGCTGCGGGGTGCTTTCGTTTGTGCTTCCTTATCGAAGAATTCCGCCCGTTGGCGCTAAGCTGCGCGAGCTTGACCGGGTTACCGAGGGAATTTTTTTTTCGGAATTGCCCTCTCCTGCGTGGCGGGGCTCCCATTCGGGTGCCATCGCGACCAGCCTGCGGCGAAACGCGCGGCGGCCCCGCCGATCAGCCGAGGGGACATCGTGGTCGTTGAACGGGCGGCCGCGGAGTTTTTCGAAGGGCGCGTGCTTTCCGTCGCGGAATCGTCGCTCAAAGTGCAGACGTCGGACGAGGGAGATCCCGCCACGGTCGCGCGCAGCGACGCCTATAGAGTTCCATCACTCGGCCACACCTACTCGCGCGGACAGCCGGCAATCTGCGAGGATGGCCCGTCGCGGTGGGTCGCGTGTCGTGTCGTCGGGACCGAAAGCAAGGACGTTCTCGCCGAGCTCGGGACCGGCGAAAAGCGGACATTCGATGACACGGAAATCCTCACGGCAACCCCCGTCACATCTCTGAATATCCAACGATACTTCGAAATAGTGGTCTCGCGGCGGCGCTTTGCGGAAGCGGCCCGCTCCGCGGGCGACCCGACGCGCCCGGGCGGATGGTTCCCTTCTCCCCATGAACCGGTCATCGCAAAGCAAGGCCCCTACTGGTTCTCGGCGCACGCGGCGCATTCCGCGGGCGATGGCGGGCTGACCATCGTTTGGGAAGGCAGTGCCCGCGCGGAGACGGTGCCCGGCGCGAAGGTCGTGCCGGTCCCTCCATTCGACCACTTGTTCGCGAGCGGTGACTTCGCGCTCGTCCGTCCCGCCACGGAGGGCGGGCCGTGGATGAAGGTCGTCATCGACGCCGTCGGCCCGGAGGAGGCCGTGATCACCGCAGAAGACGGCGAGCAATCGCGCGTCAGCGTGCGCCATCTGGTGCCGCTCGGGCGCCGCCACCCGAAGTAGACGAGTCGCGACTACTAGGGGGGCGTTTCGATACGCTGACGTGACACGAGCAACGCTTGCGACGACCCTGCGCTGGCTCGCGCTTCAATTCGAATTGCCAGGGGAGTCGTGGTGCCGAGAGAACACGCGGTGGCGAGTGCAGAATAGGTGCCCCGAGAGAACGCTACCTCGCTCTTGTCGTCCGAGTTCACGAGGCGCAAATCGGCGCCCTCCGCGCCTGAACTCAAGCCGAGAGCGACGTCCACGCATCGCCCCGCCGGGATACGCAACTCGTCCGCAGAAGTCGTCTCCGGCGAGAGAGTGAGCACGCGAACCGGAAGAGCTTTGCTCGAGACATCCAGTCGTCCAGCCGCATCAAGTCGCATCAGCGCACGGGCCGCCGCAACAGGGTGGTCACGGAAAATCGCGGGGGCGTCGAGAGTCGGACGGACCTCAACGGCGAAGGGCCCGGCGCGCACAGCCGACTCGATGTCCACGCGAGCCCGCCCGGACTCGCACCCGAACAACGTGGCCCGTGCCCCGCCATCATCGTGGGCGACGAGCGAGCCTCGCGCGGACCATAGCCACGCCTCGACGCCGGTGGAGGGCGCGCCCGGGACCACGTCGACGCGCGAGCAGCCTGCCGGCAAATCGACATCCAGACTCGATCGCTTTCCAACGACCGTCGTACCCGTCCGGATCGAAACCGGAGGAGCATACCCCTGCCGTGAAAGCGCGCCGGCGAGTGTGCGCTCAGCCTGGTCGAGTGAAGTCGGAGGGTTCGGGTTTCGGAGAATGACGGTTCCAGGTGCGTCCAGGGATTGAGGATCATCGACGAGGGACGTGACGACCGCCGCGAGGCCGCGGCCTGCGCGTGCCTGGAGCTCCAGCGTGATCTCGGCGGGCACCTCCGAGCAGACGACTGCTGCCTGCACGCCGACGTCCGACGGCGCGCGGCCGAGGATGCGGCCTTCGGAGTCGAGCACGGTGAGCTCTAGGAACGCTACCTCGTCCGAGGGAACCACGAGAATGTCGACGCACTGGTGTGATCCGACCGACGCGGAAATTCGGGTCGGCATTCTGGGGTCGACGGGCACCGCACTGCGCTGAACGTCGCGAAACTGGCCTCTGAGCTGTTGTCTGTGCAAGCCGATTGCAGCGTCGAGGCCGGGCCAGCCGTCGTCATTCAGCCGCTCCTGGCCAGGTGTTCCCTCCACGCCCATCGCGCTAGCCACGATGTTAGCCAACCGGGGTGCGACCATTTGCATCGATACGGCAAACAGGCCATGCCCCGACGCAACCCGTCCGAAAGCGTACAGGCGTTCTGGGTGTGGAGGACAGATCACGACGTTAGCGGTCCGGTTCGAAGTCTCGTCTTCGCCGAGGACGGTGCCGTCGTCCGAGTAGACGAACAGATCGAGATCCTCGACGGCCTTCCCTCCTCTTGCCATGAAGAGAGCGCAATCGACGTTCGTGACGGTCGCTCGTCCGCCGAGATTGTCGCCCGGCGCGCCGGCGCCTGTGGCCAAGATCGCAAATGGTCCCGCGCCGGCAGCGCGCGCCCTCGCGGCGTCCGCGGCGATGAGTCGAGCACCTTCGGATTCCAGTGGCTCCTGTCCGGGAACCCGCGGATAAAGTGTGGCGCCGCGGGGTCGCGCGCACCCGACGACGAAGGCGACCAGCGCAATCGCGCCGACGAGTCTCACGGAACGACCTCGCCCAGCCTGGTTCGCCCGGCGGCCCACATGCCGAGCACCCACGACGGCACTCCGTCTCCACGGACATCGACATCCAGGCTCGCGTGCTCCTCGGCACCGACGCAGAACGCCACGACCGCCGCGAGAGACGTGTCGTCCGTGTGGGAGATGGCGCTTGCCGCTCCGGCGGTCGCCTGAAGCGACGCGAACCGCACACCATCTTCGAGTGGCGCGAGTCCTGCGAGGTAGCATTCCCCGGGCACCGTTTCGATCCGGATCCGGTCGATGAACCCCGCGCCAAGGGATTCAAACACGGGCGAGCCGCTCAACGAGTGCACGTTGAGCTGGTCGAGGGCCTTGGCCATGCGAGCTCGTGGTGCCGGGCCCCAGCGCTCAGGCAACCCGACGGGCAGCTCTTGTCTAGCCCGAATGACGAGCACGGGAGCCTTTGGGGCGCTGCCCGCAAACGAGAGCATCGCAAAGGTGTGACGCGCCGTGCAGGCGAAGAGCGTCGCGTCAGGACTATCCGTGCGGTCGGCTGCTGCCGTGTCCCCGGAAGTCCAGTCGAGTTCGGCGTCTATATCCCGAGAAGAATCGTCCTTGGTGGCGACGGCGAGCGCCGCGATGTGGTGGCAGCCGGGGGCAAGATCGAGCAAAAACCGGCCTCCTCCTGTGCGGTCCGAGTCGACCAATCGCCGCTCCACTTCGATTCCGCCCGCGTCGCGGAACGCTCGCTCCACGGCATCGGCACGATCCGAGAGCGGCGCGGGAAGAGGAAGCGGCCCGGGGTCGACCGGTGGAGGGACGGCCCCCAGGTCGCGGTGCGGCAAAAGGTTGCGGATGCTGGGCAGTGGAGCGGATGACAGGGCCACGACCGTCTCGATCACGGCACGCGGCGAACGCATCTCGATCGACAGGTCTGCAAGTGACGCGCGCTCCGCTCCGCACATCGATATCTCCGCAGCGCCCGCCGCGCTCGGAAAGAAGTCATCATCTCGAGATGTCGCGAGGCGCAGAGCGAACGACGTCGACAGCGCCCCGAACACGGCGATCGTCGTGCAGCCGCGGACATGATCATCCGACGCTTCCGGCGGTAGAGGCAACGGCGTGACGGTGCCCCCCGCGTAGAAGCGCGGCCGCAACACGTGAACCACGGCGTCGGCACGAAACCGTGCGACCACGCGGTCAACGTCGTCCGCGATTCCCACGGATGCGCGCGAAGTCACGGTCGCCAGGAAGATCGCGGCGGCGACCGGACGCCCCGTCTTCACTCTTCGACCCGATCGAACGGAGCTTCGATGAAACGCCGCTCTCCTTCGTCCCAGATGAAGAGCCGATGCGCGGTGACCTCTCCTCGGTCGACGGCGGTCACGAGATAGGCAAGCTCGTACGCGGGCGAATTTCCTTCACCCATGGTCATGCTCGCCGCATCCTCGGCACTGAAATACGCGCCGCAGTCGAGGTGCGAGTGGAAAAAGACCTTGATCGGTCGTCCACGGGCCACGCCGTCCGCGAGCGCACGTTCGAACTTGAGCGCGTTGATCTTGAAGTACTCCCTCCCCGTCCGGGGGTGAGATTCGGGGTCCACGCGGTGGTATTTGTTGGCGAGATTTTCCAGTTCCACGGCCTGATCGGCAAGGAGCGCGTCTTCGGCCGGGCCCGCCACGAACCCGCACGCCTCCTCGTCGCGGGCGTATGCCTCGCGACCTGCGTGTTCGATCGCACGCAGAGCAGACGCTACGATTCGGACGCCGCCGTTCGTCCATGGGGGCTTGGGCGTCACCATACGTACTTCTTCTCCCATTTCATCGGAGCAAAGTAGCGATCGCCACGATCGCAGGCGATCGTCACGACGCAACCTGGCTCTCCATTCGCGTGCAGACCCTCCGCGATCCGCACCGCGGCGAACACGTTCGCACCGGTGGAGTGCCCGACGAACAGCCCCTCTTCGCTCGCGAGCCGATCCGTCATGTCCCAGCCCTCGTCCGTCGTCACGAAGCCGATTTCGTCGGGCACGTGAGGATCGTAAATCTCGGGGACGATGCTCGAAGCCAGGTGCTTCAGGCCCTCGAGGCCGTGTAGGGCTTCGGCGGGTTCGATCGAGACACAGTGGACGCGACGGTGGTGCTCGTGGAGGCGGCGCGTCGTCCCCATCATGGTGCCGCTCGTACCGAGTCCCGTGACGAAATGCGTGATCCGATCGCCGAGAGCGTCCAGGATCTCCACGCCGGTGCCGTGGTAGTGGGCGAGGGGATTCGATGGGTTCGAGTACTGATCGGGGTAGAAGTACTTCTCCGGATTCTTCGCGACGATCTCGCGCACGAGGCGGATCGCGCCGTCGGAGCCCTCCATCGGATCGCTGAAGATGAGCTCCGTGCCGAAGGCCTGGGCAATGTCCTTTCGCGCCTTGGTCACGTTTTTCGGCATCACGAGCTGCACGCGCATCCCGAGCGCGGCACCGATGAGGGAATACGCAACGCCGGTATTCCCGCTGGTCGAGTCAATCAGGATCTTCTGCGACGTCAACTGCCCGCGCTCGAGCGCGTCTTGCATCATCCGGAGAGCGGGTCGATCTTTTACCGATCCCCCGGGGTTAGCGAATTCGAGCTTCAGATACACCTCGACCGAAGGTGCGCTGCGGGCAATGTTCTCGAGACGCAGCAGCGGCGTGTTGCCGATCGCGTCGATCACCGACGACATGCGGCGCGAGCGAACGAATCGCGGTTTCAATGCACGCCTAGCCTCAGTGTGTGCCGCAGGTGTCGGAGTGCATGCCAGGCGCCCGCCGCGATCTCGCGAGACGCCTGGAAGTGAAACCGGCTCCCGTGCACGAACGCGTCCTCGCCACGGGCCGGTCGCAGTTCTGCTGCCGGCACGCCGGCACGCTCGAGATAGAGGAGCGCTATCAGGCCGCCTTCGGGATCGCGGAGGATCGCAGGGGTGCGTTCGATGCGTGCCTGGCCCTCGGCACCCACCTCAGGCAGACGGCGATGACGGTCGTACCGGTCGTCGTTCATCCGCCACCGGCGATCGCGGGCACGATGCTGATCTCTTCACCGCCTTTTAGCGCCGTCGCCAGTCCGTCGAGGAAGCGGATGTCCTCGTCGCCGACGTAGATGTTCACGAAGCGTCGCACGCCCTTTTCGTCGAGTAACCTGTCGCGAACGCCGGGGTGCTTTTTCTCGAGATTGTCGATCGCCTGCTGGACGGTCGTCCCTTCGGTGGTGACCTGTTCTTCGCCTCCGGTGAGGGTTCGGAGGGGCGTCGGGATACGAATCGTGATGGCCATTGGGCTGTCTCCTTGTTCGATCGACTCAAGCGGCGCAGCTTGCGCCCGTGTACCTCGTCTCGTCGATGCCGAAAATGCGTGCGCGCGGGTCCGCAAAGCGGGCAGTTGCAGCGAGCGGTCACCGGAACCTCCCGGAGCGGTCCGAGATCCCGTCGTAGGTGTGGATCGTTCCCGCGGCCGTCGAGATCATCGACCGCGATCCGGAGCGCGAGATCAGCCATCAGCGCGCCGGCGATGTCCGACGACGGGCGCCATCACGCCCGGCTCCCGCGCAGCTCGGCTGAGCCTCTCCGTCCGGCAGATCCTCGAACAGGCAACGGTAGCAGGGCTCGCCGCGTGCGCCGACGGCCCAGCGCCGTGGCGCGAAAGCGCACCGCCGACGCGTGCACCACCGGGCGCTCCTCGAGCCGGCACGCATCCGCCGTCAGAAACTTCGTTGCGAAATTGTCCGCGCCTTCGAGCACGACGTCGTACCGAGCGAACGAGCGCGCGAGCGTTCTCCGGCAGGAGCCGCGTCGCGAACGAGCTCGATGCGGGTCCCAGGAGACCGCCGGGCTAGTGCGCGTTCGCGCCGCCACCAGTTTCGGCTGCCCGACGTCGTCGTCGTCGAAGAGGATCTGCCGGTGCAGATTCGTGAGGTCGACGAGGTCGTCGTCGCACGAGCACGAGTCGCCCGACGCCCGCGCGCAGCGAGCGCGAGCGCCGCCGGGCAGCCGAGTCCGCCGATGCCGACGACGAGCACGCTCGTCGCCCGGAGCCGCGTCCGAATCACGAGCTGAAGTACTCATCGAGGCTGAAATAGCGCTCTCCGGTGTCGGCAGGCACGCGTGACGACGTTTTGCCCGGCCCGAGCTCGCGCGCCACCGTCCAGCGCCACGGCCATGGCCGCGCCGGAGCTGATGCCGACGAGCAGCCCTGCGTTCGCGAGCCAGACGGCGCGTCATTCGATAAGCAGTGTCGTCGGTGACCGTGCTTACTTCGTCGACGATGCTCGCATCGTAGTTGCGCGGGACGAACCCCGCCGCCGAGTCCCTGGATCTTCGTCGGCCCGCGTTCGTCGCGCGAGATCGTGGCGCACGACTCGGGCTCGACCGCGACGACGCGGCACGCGCGATTCGCTTCCTTCAAACGTCGGCCGACCCCGCTCACCGTGCCGCCTGTGCCACGCCCGCGACGAACGCATCCACGCGAGATCCCCCATGGCATGGAGAATCTCGGGCGCCGGTCGTTTCGTAGTGGGCGGCCGGGTTCACGGGGTTGTCGAACTGCTGCGGCATGAAGACGTCGCTGCTCTCCTTCGCGATCTGCTCGGCCCGCTGGATGGCGCCGGCCATCTGATCCTCTTCCGGCGTGAGCACGACCTCCGCACCGAGCGCGCTGAGCAGAGCTGCGTCGCTCGAGGCTCATGCTTGCGGGCATCGTGAGAACGCAGCTGTAGCCCCGCGCGCGCGGCGACGAGCGAAAGACCGATGCCCGTGTTGCCGCTCGTCGGTTCCAGCACGATCCCGCCCTTGCGCAGCTGTCCCAGTGCGTTCAGCCTCGTCGATCATCGCCAGGCAGATCCGGTCCTTGACCGAGCCGCCCGGGTTGAAAAACTCACCCTTGGCCCAGAGCGCCGCACGCGGCTCTTCCCGGTCCAGCTGGATCTCGAAGAGCGGCGTGTCACCAACGAGCTCGAGCAAGCTTCCGTAAACACACGGGTGATCGGGGAGGGGGGGCAATCGTGACGTCGGCATCGGGGGCGCCTCAGATGACATAGACCTGCCGATTCGCCCCGGGGCGAGGGACGCCGAGCTCTTCTGCCCTTCCGCAGATGTCTGCGATCGTCACCTTGTCGAAGCAGCGCTGGATCTCCCCCGACAGTTCGCGAAAGACGGCGTCCGTCACGCGTCGCGACGAGGACGTCCTGTCGGCTCCGGCGCCGTCCTCGGCCAGGGCGATCGGGCCCTCCAGGGCGCGAATCACATCTCCGACCCCGATGTGATTCGCCCCGCGGGCCAGGTTGTAGCCGCCTTGCGGACCTCGCTTCGACGCGACGATTCCCGCACGCTTCAGGTCCTGAAAGATCTGCTCCAGAAACCGTGGCGGGATGTTCTGACGCTCCGCGATGTCTTTCACCTGCGTGGGCTGGCCCTCGTTGTAAAAGGCGATGTCGAAGAGCGCTCGAACCGCATAACGGCCTTTCTTCGAGAGCTTCACGTCCTCGGGTATGCATTTCCACATCGGAAATGTCAAGAACAGGCCCTCTCGGCCCGTGGCTTCAGTACAGCCGTTCGAGGTCGGCTCCGTATCGATCGAACACCTTGCGTCGCTTGAGCTTGAGCGTCGGCGTCAGCATGCCGTTTTCGATCGTGAAGTCTTCGGCAGCGATCACGAACTTCCTGGGGCGCTCGAACCCTTTGAACGTCGCGCTCAGCCTCTCCAGCTCCTCGTGGATGAGGTGCCGGACGCGGTCGTCCTGAGCCAGGTCGTGGACGGTGATGCCCTGCGCGTGCGCCCACTTCTGGATCGCAGCCCGGTCGAGGGCAACGAGCGCGACGTTGTAGGGCTTGTTGGCTCCGTGAATCATCACGTTGGATATGTAGGGTGAGAGCTTGATGCGCTCCTCGAGCGGCGCGGGGGCCACGTACTTGCCGTTCTCGAGCTTGTACTGTTCCTTGATACGCCCGGTGATGAAGAGATACCCGTCCGCGTCCAGATACCCGAGATCGCCGCTCCGAAGCCCGTGGTCGGCCGTGAGCGCGAGCGCGGTTTCGCTGGGCTGGTCGTGGTAGCCGCGCATCACGTTCGGACCGTGGATGACGATCTCGCCCACGCGTTCGTCGCCGGTGACCGCGGTGTCGATGTCGATCCTGACTCCCGGGATCGCGCGACCCACGCTGCCGATCTTTCTGTGCCCCGGGATATTCGTGGTCGCGATCGGGCTGGTCTCGGTCAGGCCATAGCCTTCGTAGACCTCGATGCCGAGGGCATCGATGAACTCCGCTACTTCCCTGCCGAGCGCGGCACTACCGCTGACGACCCACTTGAGGCGACCGCCGAAACGTGTCCGCACCTTGCTGAACACCAGCTTGTCCGCTGCCGCGCGCACCCCGCGCTCGATGAGCGTCGGTTTTTCTTCGCTGGCCATCTTCTTCGCTACGCGGAGGGCCGCGTCGATCAACTTGCGAACGACGGCGGGTTGTCCCGAGATCTGAGCCTGTACGCCGTCGTAGATGCGGTTGAAGACTCGCGGAACGGCATAGAGGACCGTCGGGCGCACCTCAGCGAGATTCTCGATGAGACGCGCCACGTCGTCGTTGATCGCGATCGAGCAACCCAGGCTGAACAGCGTGTGTAGCTCGCACGTCTGTCCGAATGCGTGCGCCCAAGGAAGGAATGCAAGCGACCGTTCGTCATTGGCGAACGGGAACAGCTCGTTCACGGCGTTCACGTTCGAGCAGATGTTCTGGTGTGTGAGCAGGACCCCCTTCGGTTTCCCCGTGGTGCCCGACGTGTAGAGAAATGCGGCGATGTCCGAGGGGTCGGGCGGCACGGGATCCACGGGTGTGGATCCGCCCCGGACCACGTGGAAACGAAATGAACTCGGGTCCGTGTCGGCAAGAGAAATGCCGAGCACGTGTTCCAGCGACGTCACCTTGCCGACCAGCGCCGCGAGACGGTCATGAACCGGGCGGGCCCCACCGATGACGACCTTTGCGGCCGAGTCGGTGAGAATGTACTCCCATTCCTCGGGTGATTGCGCTTCGTACATCGGCACGAACGCCGCGCCCCGGCCGTACGTTGCGTACGCGGCGATCGCCCATTCGACGCAATTGGGCGCCACGATCGCGACGCGATCCCCGCGCCCGACACCGAGGCGCGCGAGTGCACCGCGGAACCGGTCCACGTCCTTCCGGAATTCGTCGTATGTGATCCAGCGCCAGGCACCGCCGAGCTTCGTTCCGAAGAGGGGCGCGTTCGCGAACCGTCGCGTGCTCTTCTCGAACAGGTCCCACAGGCTCGTTAACGACTCTGCCATCCTGGCTCGCGACCGTCGGGGCGGCCCCCGGGGTCCGCGACCGTACGGGACGGCCGCGGGACGGTCAACTGCTCTGCCCCGCGTTTCCACGAGCATCCAGGGAACCCCCAAAAAACACGGCAAGCTGCCCGTGCCCCGCCGATGTAGTACACCCGGGGCGAGCATGGCGCGGTTTCATATCGTCACCTTCGGGTGCCAGATGAATCAGCACGACTCCGAGCGGCTGACCGAGGTCATGCGCTCCGCGGGCCACGAACAGGCGAGTGGGCTCGAGCACGCGGACATCGTTCTTCTCAACACGTGCAGCGTGCGCGAGAAAGCCGAGCACAAGCTGAGAAGCGAGGTCGGACGTCTATCGCTCCTGAAGCACGAGCGTCCGGGGCTCGTCATCGGCGTTGCGGGATGCGTAGCGCAGCAGGAGGGGGCGCGGCTTCTCGGCGGAATGCCGCACGTCAATCTCGTCGTCGGCCCGGACAACATCGCGGAACTTCCGGCCTTGCTCATGGATGCCGAACCGGGAGTGCCACGGGTCCGCACCGAGTTCGACCTCGCCGCGCCGAAGTTTCTCCAGGCGGCGCCGGAACCGGGCAGAGCCGGGCCGACCGCTTACGTCACGGTGATGAAAGGATGCAACGAGCGCTGTTCGTTCTGCATCGTACCGACCACGCGCGGGCCGGAGCGGTACCGCGGCTCGAGCGAGATCCTCGCCGAGGTGCGCCGTCTCGTCGCGGCCGGCGTGCGCGAGGTCACGCTCCTCGGTCAGACCGTGAACAGCTATCGCGACCCCGAGCATGCGCTTCCGGTCGCGCCGCTCGCGGGGGAAGACGCGCGGCGGCGACGAAAGATCGCTCCCGAGGACGAGACCGAATTTCCTGCGCTCCTCCGCGCGATCGCGCGGGCGGAACCTGGACTTCTCCGGCTCCGGTACACGAGCCCGCATCCGCGCCATCTCACCCCCGCGCTCGTCCGCGCGCACGCCGAGCTTCCCGTGCTCGCACGCCACGTGCACATGCCGGTCCAGTCCGGCAGCGACCGCGTCTTGAAGCGGATGATTCGCCGCTATTCGGTCGAAGAATACGTCGAGCGCGTCGGCTTGCTCCTGGAAGAGCTGCCGGCGCTGACCCTGTCGACCGACGTGATCGTCGGATTCCCAGGTGAAACCGATGGAGACTTTGCAGCCACGCTCGCATTGGTCGAGCGCGTGGGGTTCGTCAACGTCTTCGGTTTCAAGTATTCGGTGCGTCCTTACACGCCCGCGCTCAAGCTGGGCGATGACGTCCCCGAGTCGGAGAAAGCGACGCGTCTTGCCGCACTCTTTCGTCTCGCGGAAGCTCAGAAGCTCCGGCATCTCGAGAGCCTCGTCGGGTCTCGCGCGTGCGTGCTCGTCGAGGGGCGCGGCAAGAACGACCTTTACACGGGCCGGACGGAGAGAAACGAGATCGTGCATCTCGGCTCGGACTCGGATCCCACCGGGCATATGTTGGACGTCGTGATTCGTCGCGCCTTCAAGAATTCGCTCGAGGCCGAACCCCTCTCCGAGCGGCGCCACGCGCCTCGCGCGAGCATTGAGCGGCGTTCGCTGCCGGTCGTCTGATGCCGCTCATCAAGCCTTATCAGGGAAAGTGGCCCGAGATCGCGGAGGATGCCTTCATCGCCGAGAACGCGACGATCATCGGCGACGTCACGGTCGGCCCCGGCGCGAGCGTCTGGTACGGGGTGGTCCTCCGGGGCGACGTCGGTTACATCCACATCGGTGCGGGGACGAACGTGCAGGACCTCGCCTGCGTGCACACGACCGGCGGCGTCTCGAACGCGGACATCGGGGAGTACGTCACCATCGGACACGGCGCCATCATCCATGGCGCCAGGATCGGGGACGGTTGCCTCGTCGGGATGGGCTCGATCATCCTCGATAACGCGGACATCGGAGTCGAATCGCTCGTTGCCGCTGGCAGCGTCGTGACGCCGCGGACCGTCGTTCCCGCCCGTTCACTGGTCCGGGGTCAGCCCGGCAAGGTCGCGCGGGAGCTCGGGGAGGGGGAGTGGATGCAGGGACGCGCCAGCGCTCATTACTATGTGGAACTCGCGCGTGCGCATCGCGTATGAGAACGGAATCAGCCCCCGCCGACGAAATGGACGATCTCCAGCACGTCACCCAGCATCAGAGCCGTGGTGGCGTGGGTTGCGCGCGGGACGACTTCGCGATTGCGCTCCACCGCCACGGGCCCGTCCGTGAGCTTCAGATGTTCCACGAGTCCGCGGACCGTCAGGCCGTCGGGAATGTCGAGGTCCTCGCCGTTCACCGTCACTCGCATGGCTCCCGGAGCGTAGCACCCTGCCTCTCTTTCCGGTGTTAGAGCTGCGCCAGATGTCTTCCGGCAATGCCCGGCCGTGGGCACGCACGTCCCTGGATCGGCTCCTGTCGATCGCAACGTGCGCGCTCGTCTGCGCGTGCGGTCGAGCGCACGGGGCCGAGGTGAGTCCGGCGGCCACCGGCACGGCGGCAACGAGCCCGAGCGCGCTGCCGTCCGTAGCTCCGTCGTCGAGCGCTTCGGCCGTGACCACGAGTGACGGCGCGTTCGTCGCGGCCACCGTCATCGCCGCGACGATCTACAAGCTGCCGGAAATCGGCTCGAGGAAGCTCGGTTACATCCGTCTCGGCCGGCGCGTGAAGCGCGACGCGGAGCCTGTCGACGGCAAGGGCTGCAAGGGCAACTTCTATCACGTCTATCCCACCGGCTACGTGTGCACGGAGGAAGTGACCACGAACATGGACGATCCGCTCGTTCGAGCCGCGGGACCCGGGCCGGATCTATCGAAGCCCATGCCGTATCACTACGGCTTCGTGCGCGCGACCGCGCCGCTCTACCTGCGCGTCCCGACGCACGCCGAGCAGCTGAAGAGCGAGATGGAGCTCGAAGAGCACCTCAAGTGGTACGAGGACAACAAGTACGACGTCCAGCGCGTCGAACTCGGCGCGAACGACGTCCCCCTGGATCCCAGAGGCTTTCCGCGCATCGGCGGCACGCTACCCCCGGGACAGAAGCTCTCCTCGATGCTCAGCCTGGACGAGCTCTTCGGCGGAAGAACGGACGAGCCCGTCCCGTGGTGGCTCGAGGGCGGACGGCGCGTCAAGAACGTCTCTGGTTACGACGCTCCCGAGTACGCGGTCTTCGCTGACCGCGTCCGGAGAAAGACGGGGCTCTCGTTCATCGACGGCTTCGTCGCGAAGGACGGAGATTTCGAGCGACGGTTCGCCGTCACCGTGGATCTCCGGCTCGTTCCGGCGACGAAGGTGAAGCCGGACATGGCGTCGATGTTCCACGGCGTGGAGATCACCGATCGGTTGACGATGCCCTTCGCGTTCGTGAATCAACGCGGCGTCAGCACGTGGAAGTTGCTCAAGGGCGAGGACGTAGCCAAACCCGTGGACGCGATCCCCGAGCGTGCGATCGTGCCGTTGAGCGGCAGGGCGCGCATCAAGGAAGGAAAGCGATTCTACCAGACTCGCGGCGACCCCACGCGCTGGCTCCGTGCAGAAGAACTCGGCATCGTGTCGCCGCCGCCGGCGTGGCCCGACGCGGCCGAGAAGGGCCAGAAGTGGATCGATGTCTCGCTCGTCCAGCAGACCCTCGTCCTCTACGAAGGCAAGCGGGCCATCTACGCGACGCTCGTGTCGACGGGGCAAGACCGTCTCGGCGATCCGAAGACCAGCAAAGCAACCCCGCGGGGTGAGTTTCATATCCGCAGCAAGCACGTCTCGGCGATGATGGATTCGGAAGAGCACGGCGCCTTCGGCGGCGCTCGTGAGGGAGGGCACGCTCCCAGGCTGACCGAAGACGCGGCCGCGACCGTGGAACGCCTGGAGGACGCCGAGAAGAACGGCGAACACCTGAGTGAGGACGACCAGCGACGGCTCGAGAACATAAAGAAGGGCCGCCATCCCGAGTACGGCATCACGATGCGTCGAGGCTCACAGAACTTCGAGCTACGGGACGTGCCCTGGATCGAATACTTCGCGTCCGGGTACGCCATTCACGGCGCGTACTGGCACGACGTCTTCGGCATCCCGCGCAGCCACGGCTGTATCAACCTGAGCCCCATCGACGCGCGCCTCGTCTTCAAGTGGACCGATCCCCCGCTCCCCGACGGCTGGCAAGGCGTGAATGCCGCACCCGAGACGGGCGAGGGGACCACCGTCATCGTGCGGGAGTGAGCGTCACGGATAGCCCCCGACGTCCTCGAGCGACAATCGCTCGTCGAGGCCGAGCATCAGATTCATGTTCTGGATGGCCTGACCGGCGCCGCCCTTCACGAGATTGTCCGCTGCGCCGAAGCAAGTCACGAGCCGCGTGTCGCCCTCGGTGTCACCGAGGACCGCGCCGACCTCGGCGTAGTTCGACCCGGACACCGCCACGACTTCAGGTAGTCGTGCCGCGGGCACCCGGACGAAGGGCTCGCCGGCGTAGTGCTCGCGAAATGTCCGCTCGAGCTCTGCGCGCGTGACGCTCGCCGGGATACGGGCGAAGGCCGTCGCGAAGATGCCGCGCGTGAGCGGCGCCGACACCGGCACGAAATGAACCTTGACAGCTTTCCCCGCTGCGGCTCCGAGCGTCGCTTCGATCTCGGGCACGTGCTGGTGCTCGAGGGGCCGGTACGTCCGGAGATTCTGCGCGCGCACCGGATGATGCGTCGTCGCACTCGGCGTCACTCCGCTCCCGCTCGAGCCCGTGACGCCGACCACGTCCAGCGCGCCCCGGAGCCACCCCGCGCGGGCCAGCGGCAGGACAGCGAGCTCGATCGCAGTCGCAAAACAGCCTGGCGACGCGACGAGCCGGCTCGAACGAATGCGCTCGCGGTTCAGCTCCGGCAATCCGTACACGAAGGACTCCACGAGCTCGGGCCGCGGATGGGGTCCGCCGTAATAGCGTGCGTACGCCGCGAGATCGCGGATGCGGAACGCACCCGACATGTCGATGATCCTCGCGTTCGTGCCGGCGAGCGCATCGACAACCTCCACGCTCGCCTGGTGCGGAAGCCCGAGCAGCACGACGTCCGCGTCGCGGACTGCCTCGGCTGCCGGGAGATCTTCGAAGGAGAGAGGGGTGCGCCCTTCAAGATGCGGGTGCACGCTCGACAGAGGCTCCCCCACATGATCGAGCGAGCAGACCCGGACGAGCTCCACTTCGGGGTGAAGGAGCAACCGCCGCACGAGCTCGGCGCCCGCGAACCCAGAGCCCCCGTAAATGACGGCACGAAAGCGCTTCATCGATGGTCATTGTGCCGCCGTCGCGCACCCCGTGCACGACGCGCCACGACGAATCCGTCAGGGCACGAGCCGCACGAGAAACCGTGCGTCGAGATCGACGTCCCGCGTGCCCGCGTCCCCGACGATCTGGCCGGCGATGCTGATCTCCAGCGTGTAATCACCCGGAGGAAACGGCGCACCCTCGGGATTGGTGGTGTCTGAAGGACCATCCCAATTGCGTCCATCCCACCCGATGGGTATCGAGGGCCAGCTCTGCGCGTACACGCCCTTCGTCAGGGTGATGGGCTTGCAGGTGTCGTTGCCGGTCAGGTACGAGAACCCGCCGTCTCCCAGCGGACAGAAGGCCGGCGGATCTCCCTCATCACAGAGGCAATAGCGCTGGGTCCCACCCTGGATCACGGTCGCGACCTGTAGGCCGACGACCGTGGCGCCCGGCACAAACACGACTCCCGAACTCGAAACGCGGGACATGTAGCCCGGGACGTCTTCGTCGATCACGACGTCGTAGGAAAAGCGGATCCCGGCGCTGGCTTCCGCTTGCGTGAACGCGCACGGCTGGCTCGGAAACTCGACGTGCACGTGCGGGATCGTGGACGTGTTCGAGAGGACGCAATTCGCTGGTTGTTCTGGAGGAGGCTCGTTCACGGGCTGCGAGTCCGGCTCGGTGAAACTGGCGTCGTGGCTGGCGTCCTTCCCCGAGTCGGAGTTCGCAGTCGCGCCCGCGCACGTTCCGGTTTCACAGCGGCCGCTGTCGCAGTCTGCGTTCGTCTTGCAGTGCGCGAAATGGGACTCGCTTCCGGACCCCGTCGACGTGCTCGCGCACGCGGAAGCCATCGCGCCGAGCAGGGCGATGAGAAGGATTCGCAGTGACCTCTTAGAAGCTATGTTCGTCATCTCGCTCGGCGTCATGACGGCTCGACTCCGAGTCGCGGCCGCCTAAAGGTCCGCTACTTGTCCTCACCCGACAGTGTGATCGGTACCCACAGGGTACGGACTTGCGTGAAATCCCCGCGACGGGTGTAGCCAGCGAGGCCGTAGAGGATGTTCCACCAGTGTCCGTTCGGTGTCTCGCCGTAGCTGAACACGGGGAAGAAGTGGACCTCCCAGTCGAGCCCGCGGGGGAGCTTTTTCTCGTGGTAATATGTGTTACCGACGAGTTCGGAGACGCTGGTCTCGTCGGCGAAGCGCCAGTAAAGAGGGAAGCCGACGGTCGCCCGCGAAGACGGGGACGCGAAGTCCCAGAAGATCGGCGCGACCACCGTGTGGGTCGCAGCGCCGTCACGCCCCATGTAGAGGAACGGATAAATGTTGGTCGACCAGCCGCTGAGATCGTTCGTGTGCTGGAAGAAGGGCGTGACCCAGGTGCTGTCGCTGATGCCGTATCGTTCGAAATGTCCCCAGAACGGGAAGAACATTTGATTGGATTCACGGGGGCTGGTCCGTGAATACAGAAACGGAAATAGAAGCTGCTCGTCGAGCCCGATGTCCGGGTCCCGGTAGTGCCAGTACAGCGGCGTGATCATATCGAGCTGCGTGCGACCGCGGTGGCGCGCATACAGCCAGGTGATGAACGTCGAGTCTCCGGTTTCGCCCTTCTTGAGCAAAAAGAGCGGGGTGATGAGCAGACTCGAGTTCCCCGACCAGCCGTAGTGAAAGAACGGCAAGAGCGTCGTGTGCCGTTCGTGCTCGCCCCAGAGCGAATAATAAAAGGGGAACACGTGGAGCGCGTCGCGCGTCTCGGAGTGGTGCCGGTAATACGGTCCCCACACGTCGACCCACGACGAGTCCCGCGCGTCTTCACCGTGATAGTGAAGGAGCGGCGGGACCAAATCGTACGAGGTCGTCTCGGTCTGTCCGTGAAAGTAAAGCGGAACGAGGCCGAGGTCGATGTTCGTCGCGGTGCGCGTATCGCAGGTCTCGCCGCCCTTCCACGAACAGAAGCCCGGCCCGATGAGGTTGAACCCCCCATGCTCGTCGTGGTGCAGGTATGTGAGCAGCGGCGGGATGAGCGTGTAGCCCCCGTGCGGGCGGGTCCCGGTGAAGTAGAGCGGCGCCAACCAATCGTCGCTCTCGCCCGGAGCGCGCCGGTTGACGAAGGGGCCGACAATCGTCGTCCGACTCGCCTTGTCCGAGAGGTTCCAGAAGAGCGGGAACAGAATGTCGTCCGAGCGGGACGCGCTCCGGCGGTTGTAATAGAGCCCGCCGAAGAGCGACGCGCGGTCGGTCTTGGTCGGATCGTCGAGGCTCGGCTGCGTCCGTTCGAACCAGAGCGGGAACAGCGTCCGGAACCGATACTTGTTGCTCTCTTCATCGTACCAGAGCCCGTAGAAGTGCCGCGTCGCCGTCGGGCCGCGGCCGAGCTCGTGCTCGCCAGGCATCGAATCGGTGCCAATCTGGCTCGCGATGCTCTTCGGGATCTGGAGCGGCTTTGCCGGAAGAGTCGGCTCGTTTCCCGACGGAAGGACCTCGTCGGACGCGCCGGACGCGGCATGCGTCTCCGGCTCGTTCGGGTTCTTCTTCGGCTTTTTCTTGCCGCTCGACGGAGCTCCGCCGCCGAAACCGCTCTGACCAAAGCCGCCAGGGCCGCCCATGCCGCTGCCCATGCCGCCGCCCATGCCGCCGAAGCCTTGCGCGAACGCATCGGGGACTCCGAGGAACGCCAGGGCCGCGAGCGCTAGTAGCGCGGTGCTGAAAGACCGGACGAGGCTCAACGGGGCTCCTCGTGGGAGATCGCTGCAAGCATCGCGGCGATCACATCCACGGCGGTGTCTCTTCGTTCCGCCGTTTCGCTATGAGACGCGAGGTCTTTGACCTTCACGATGCCCTGGTCGAGCTCGGAATCGCCGATGAGAATGCACAGGCGCGCATTCAGGCCGTTCGCGCGACGGAGCATGCTCTTCAGCGAGCCCGCGCGGCCGTCGAGGTCGACGCGCACCCCTCTCTCACGCAGCTCGCGCGCCAGTAGTAGCCCGGCCCCGATCGCGCGCTCGCCGATCGGCGCCACGAAGACCGACGGCTCGATCGAAATCGCGCGGTCGCCCATCGCGAGGAGAACGCGCTCGAGCCCGATCGCGAATCCGATGGCCGGCACGGACGGTCCTCCGAGGTCGCCGATCATGGCGTCGTAGCGCCCTCCGCCGCCGATGGCGTTCTGCGCGCCAAGACCGCCCGAGGCGCTCTGGATCTCGAACAGGGTGCGCGTGTAGTAGTCGAGTCCGCGTACGAGGCGCGGCTCGGCGCGATACGGCACCCCGAGCGCGTCCAGGTGGCTCCGGAGGTCGTCCCAGTGCTTCCGGTCGGCCGCGTCGAGCAGGTCCAGGATCGGCGGAGCGTCCCGGACGAGCTCCTGGTCGCGCTCGTTCTTCGAGTCGAGGATCCGGAGCGCGTTGTCGGCGAGACGGCGGTGCGAGCTCTCGCTCAGCTCCGCGGCCCGCGGCGTCAGATGTGCCCGAAGCAGGTCTCGGTACTTCTCGCGGGTCCCCGCGGCGCCGAGCGAGTTCACGAGCACCTGCACGTCATCGATGCCGAGGCTTCGGAAGAAGCGGTACAGCATGTCGATCATCTCGGCGTCGGCCGCGGGGCCCGGGTCGCCGAAGATCTCGCAGCCCGCCTGATAGAACTGCCGGAAGCGCCCGCGCTGGGGCCGCTCTGCCCGGAACATCGGTCCGAGGTAGTACCAGCGAGACACGGGTTCCCGAGCCTGAACGGCGTGCTCGACGTAGGCCCGGGCGGCGCCAGCCGTCCCCTCGGGGCGCAACGTGAGCGAGTCCCCGTGGTGGTCCAGCGTGAACATTTCTTTTTGAACGATGTCCGTCGTTTCCCCCACGGAGCGGACGAACAGCTCGGTCGGCTCGAGGAGCGGGGTGCGAATCTCGCCGTACCCGTGGCGTTCGACCGTCTCGCGAAAGGCCGTCTCGAGCGCACGCCAGCGCCGAACCTCGTCCGGGAGGATGTCGTTCATCCCCTTGGCGGCGCGGTACTGCATGGCTGTCGTCGGGGGCCGATTTCGAGGGTTTCCCTTGGGTCCCGAACGCGGCGAGCCGGAGCCTTATCCTAAAAGCGCTCGGTCGGGTCAAGGATCGCGCCCGCATTCGGAGAGGCCATCTCGAAGGGCCTCCACAAAGCCGGAAAATAGCGTGCTAGGTTCGGCGCGGAGCGAGTTCGCGGACGACACCATGCGGGCCGCCGGCATCAATCTGGGCAAAGTACGTGTCGGACTCGCCATCGCGGACGAGCTCGGGCTCCTCGCGCACCCCCGGCCACATCTGGACGGGCGGAACCCCCGCGCTCTGCTCGAGACCCTGGCGCGCCTCGCCGAATCCGACGATATCGCCGTCTTCGTCGTGGGGCTGCCCCGCGCGCTGTCCGGTACCGAGGGCGCGCCCGCTCGCCGCGCGCGACGCTTCGCCGACCAGCTCGCGGCGCGCACCGGGCGGCGCGTCGAGCTCGTCGAGGAATGGCTCACGACGCGCGAGGCGCGCGGCCGCCTCCGCGATCAGGGGCTAAGAGAACGTGAGCTGCGCGGGAAAGTCGACAGCGCCGCCGCGGCGGTCCTCCTCCAATCGTGGCTCGACGGTCAGGCGAGGCCCGACGCTTGACCGCAAAGAAGCGCCGCCGCCCGCGCTCGGGGAGAGCGACACGACGGAAGAAGCCCGAGCCGGACTCCGCCGCTCCTGCACCCGGCAAGTCGAGGCGGTACGCGCTGGGCGCGCTCGCCGCCGGACTCGCCGCGCTGGTCGCCTACGGAACCGCCGCGACGCTGGGATGGCTCACGGTTCCCCGTCCGGGCACGGGTCGGAGGGTCGAGATTCTCTGGCCCGGGAACCATGAAGAGGGAGTGGGCACTCTCGTGGCCGCGGGGCTCGTCGATCGACAGAGGCTGTTTCGCGCGCTCCTCGGCGTGGTCTCCCCCTTCGTCAGCCCGGTTCCCGGCCCGCACTTGCTCGCCGACGACCTGACGCCGTGGGAACTGATACGGCGTCTCGCGCGCTCGTCGTCGCGTGCGCACGCGAAGGTCGTGATCCCGGAGGGGTTCAATCGGTTCCAGGTCTCCGCGCGTCTCGAAGAATCAGGCGTCTGTTCCCGGCGCTCCTTCGACGCGGCGGTCACGGATCCGAAAATCCTCGGCACGCTCGGTCTTTCGGGAGACTCCGCGGAAGGCTACCTGTTCCCCGCGACATACGATCTGCTGGCCGACACGCCGGGCACGGCCGTCCTGAGCGAGCTGGTGAACGAGACGAAGAAGCGGGTCGGAGCGCTCCGCGCCGACCACGCGGTCGACTTCGCGCGCCTGGCAACGAAATATGGCTGGACCGAACGTCAGGTCCTGACGCTGGCGTCCATCGTGGAAAGAGAAGCCGCGCGCGCGGAAGAGCAGCCACTCATTGCGAGCGTGTTCTTCAACCGGCTAGACGATCCGAGCTTCCGTCCTCTGAAGACGCTCCAATCCGATCCGACTGCCGGTTACGGCTGTCTGATTCTGCCCACGTTGGCGTCGTGCGCCGGCTACTCGGGCCACGTGACGCCGGCGATGGTGCGCGACGCCGCGAACCCGTACAACACCTACAAACACCCCGGGCTGCCCCCGGGGCCTATTTCCAACCCCGGCCTGTCGGCAATCGAGTCCGTCCTCGCGCCGGCGACGACGAATTACTTGTTTTTCGTGCGCTCGGGCCAGGGGCGTCACGCCTTCAGCCAGACCTTCGAAGCTCACGAAACCGCGATCGGTCGAGCCCGGTAGCGGCGCGAAACCGCGGCGGTTGCCGCATCGACACCGGTGGCTTAGTAGCGAGTCCATGAGCGACTTCGACCAGGCTGTGCGCACCGTCCAGTTCCTCTCCGTCGACGGCGTGGAAAAAGCCAACAGTGGGCACCCCGGAACGCCGATGGCTCTCGCAGGCATCGCGGTGGAGCTCTTCACGCAGCAACTCCGTTACAACCCCGCGGACCCGGCGTGGCCGAACCGAGATCGGTTCGTGCTCTCGTGCGGCCATGCGTCGATGCTCCTCTATTCGACGCTTCATCTCGCGGGCTACGACGTCACTCTGGACGACCTGAAGCAGTTCCGCCAGTGGGGATCGAGGACCGCGGGGCATCCCGAGCACGGTCACCTGCCCGGCATCGAGACGACCACCGGTCCGCTCGGGCAGGGCATCGGCAACGCAATCGGCATGGCGATCGCGGGCAAGATGCTCGCCGCCCGCTTCAACACTCCCGACACCACGCTCTTCGACTACCGCGTGTTCGTCCTCGCGTCGGATGGCGACATCATGGAGGGCGTTTCGGCGGAAGCCGCGAGCATCGCGGGGCACCTCGGGCTCGACAACCTCATCCTCATCTATGACGACAATCGCATCACCATCGACGGCGCGACGTCGCTGTCGTTCAGCGAAGACGTGGCCAAGCGCTACGAGGCGTACGGTTTTGCGACGGAAAAGGTCAACGGGCACGACCCTGCGGCGGTCCACGCGGCGGTCGAGAAAGCGAAGTCCACCAAGGGAAAGCCGACGTTGATCGTGGCCCGTACGCACATCGGCATCGGCGCACCCACGAAACAGGACACGTCGAGCGCCCACGGCGAGCCCCTCGGCGCGGCCGAGCTCGCCGCGACGAAGAAGGCTGCGGGCTGGCCGCTCGAGCCCACGTTTTACATCCCGGAAGCCGCGCGCGCGCCGTTCAAGCAACACACCGATGCGATGAAGCCGATCTACGGCGCCTGGCAGAAGCTCGAAGCCGGGCTCACCGGAGAGCGCGCTGCGCTGTGGAAGAAGTTCAAGACGCGAGAAGTGCCCGCGGACATCCTCGAGCAGCTCGTGAAGGCGACGGCGCCTGCCGTGAAAGCTACGCGCGTCCTCGCGAGCACGGCCGAGCAAAAGGCAGCGTCGCTGATCCCGACCTTGATCGGCGGAGCGGCGGACCTCGCGCGTTCGACGAACACGAACATCAAGGACGGCGGGGACGTCGAACGAGACCAATTTGCGGGCCGCAACCTCCATTTCGGCATCCGCGAGCACGGCATGGGCGCAATCCTCAACGGGCTCGCGCTGTCGGGGTTCGTTCCGTTCGGGTCCACGTTCCTGATCTTCAGCGACTACGTGCGACCGTCCATTCGACTCGCGGCGCTGATGGGGCTCCAGCTCGTCTACGCCTTCACCCACGATTCGATCTTCCTCGGCGAGGACGGGCCCACGCATCAGCCCATCGAACAGCTCTGGTCGCTGCGGCTCATTCCGAACGTTCACGTGTTCCGACCCGCCGACGCGATGGAATCGGCGGCGGCGTGGGCGTACGCGCTGGAGCGCCGCGACGGCCCGACCCTGCTTGCCCTGTCGCGCCAGAATCTGCCGATCCTCGAGCGCCCTGCCGGCTTCGACCCGAAGCGAATCTACGACGGCGCGTACATCCTCTCGGACGCGCAGAATCCGGATCTGGTGCTGATCGCGACCGGCAGCGAGGTTGGCCTCGCACTCGAGACCAAGAAGCTGCTCGAAGCAAAGGGGCGACGCACCCGAGTCGTCTCGGCGCCGTGCCTCGAAGCCTTCGAGCGGCTGTCGCCCACGGCGCGAGAAGCCGTGCTGGGTCGTGGCATTCGTCGTGTCTCGATCGAAGCTGGGCGCACTCGCGCCTGGCACGAAATCATCGGTGAGGGAGGTCTGTGTATCGGCCTCGACCGATTCGGCGCGAGTGCACCGGCAGGCGCCCTCGCGGAGCACCTGGGATTGACGGCCGCAACGGTCGCGGCGAAAATCCTCGGCGAGTGAAGTCACCCCTCGGGAACTTGCCCGTCGTTCTCGTGCCGCATCCTCACGTGCGGGTGGACGGGCACGTGCTCGGCGGCAGTCCGTACGTCACGGGAACGCGCGTACCGGTCCGCCGGCTCTGGGCATTTTATCGGAATGGTGCGCGAGTGGAGACGCTCATCAAGCGCTATCCCCAGCTCGGCGCGGCGAAGATTTTCGATGCGCTCGCGTTCGCCTGGGACAATCAGCAGGTGATCGAGATGGATCTGGCGCGCGAGGCGGCGCTGCTCGGCCGGGACGGTCCCGCGGTGGCGAGCAAGTCTGGCTCCCAGATGGACCTGCCGTTCTCTCTCCCGAAAAAGATCGGTTGAGACCCGCTTTCTCCGCACTTGCGTCTCGCAGGTGCCCGACAAGCCCCCATCGACCGGCGAGCCCCGTGGGCACGAACCGAGTCGATAGGAGGCTCGGCTCATGACGTGCAACGTCGAACATCGTCCATCCCTCATCTCCGACGAACGGGGACTGTCCACTGTCGAATACGTGATCCTGCTCTGCCTGATCGGCGTGGCTTCACTCGGTATCTGGAGCAGCGTCGGCTCGGACATCAAGACTCGTCTGAGCGCGGCAGAAGGGGTCTTCTCGGCGACGGTTCCAGTCCCCACGCCCTGATGACATCGATGGCGCTCGCAACACTCGCCGCGGGAGTCGGGATCGTCTCCGCAGTCACGGACGCCAGGACTGGCCGCATTCCCGATGCCGTCACCGTGCCAGCCGCCCTCGCGGGTCTCGCGCTACGGGCCTGCGAGGGCAGTGGCCATGTACCCGACGGAGTCGCTGGCTTCATCATGGTCGCCACGCCGCCCTGGCTTCTCTATCGTACGACGAAGGGACGCGGCATCGGGGGGGGTGACGTGAAACTGTTCGCGGCGCTGGGAGCCATCGTGGGCGTTGCTCGCGGTCTCGAAATGGAGGTCTCGGCGGTGCTGCTGCTCGGTGTGTTCGCTCTGGTGCGGCTCGCCTTCGTCGGGCGTCTCTGGCAAGTCACGAAGAGCGCGGCTCGATTAGCAGCGAACCCGTTCTTGCCCGCGCGTCTTCGCATCGAAGTAACGCCAGAAGCGCTGACGGAGATGCGCATGGGGCCGGCGATTGCCGTTGCTGTCGTCACGACACTCGTCATGGAGCGTGCAGCAGCGTGGGTGCAGTGGCTCGTCTGACGCGCCGAGTTGCCTTCGCTCGGGACGCCCGGGGCGTCGTGTACGTCGAGTTCCTGATCGCGTTTCCACCGCTGTTCTGCCTATTTCTCGGCATATGCCAGCTCTCGCTCGTGACAATGGCGCGCCTGATCGTGCGGCACGCCGCATATTCCGCGGCCCGCTCCGCGATCGTCGTGCTGGACGAGGCGCCCGCGGGTTATGACGGCGCGCCCCGGGGCTCCTTGTCGAAAGGGAGCGGCAGTACAGACGAAATGGTGGGGCGTCTCTTTGCGGACGTCATGGACGACGCCTCCTCGGTCCTCGGCAAAGTCGCGTCCGCAACGGTTGGGAGCGGCGTGGAATCCACCGCGCCGCAGGCCGGGGCGCGAATGGCTCCCATCCGCACCGCGGCGTACGCGCCGCTCCTCGTCCTGGCGCCGAGTCGGCGTCTCGTCTCGAAGAACGCCGAGGGCTCCCTGCTCGACAGCCTTGGCGGCGGACTCGCTCAACTTGCATTCGGCCTGGACTACACGCGCGCCGCCTCCGCCGTGACGATTCAGGCCGGGCCGGGAAGCGACACTCTCGTAACGGAGCCCGTCGGTCGCGCGGATGCCGTCACCGTCCGCGTCACGTACCTGTTCGCATGCACGGTGCCGCTCGTCCGCACTCTCCTGTGCCCGTCCGTGCTCGCGTCTTCATCGAGCGCGGGCGCCGCGACATCCTCCGCCGCACTGAAGTACGCGGAATCGAACGACCTGGCTCAACTGGTAGACCCGTCGACCCGATTCGTCGCCATCACAGCCGAGGCCACGTTGCCGAATCAAGGGGCAGGTTATTGAACGAGGGAGAATTCAGCACGGTCGCGCCCGTTCGAGCCGACGACCGCGGCGCGATCATGGTCATGGCGTTGCTGTTCGCCGTCTTCACGCTTTCGCTGGTGTACGCGGTGCTCGGTATCGCCGCCGCCATCCAGTTTCGCGAACGGATGCAGGACGCCGCGGACGCGACGGCCCTGTCCGGCGCCATCGCCGAGGCGCGCACCATGAACTTTCTGGTGCTTCTCAACATCGTGATGGCCGCTCTGCTCGCGATCCTGGTCACGATCAAGTTGCTGGAAGGGCTCGCCATCGTCGGTATGGCCGTGGCGAGCGCGATTGCGTGGTTCACGGCCGGAGCGTCGCTCGTCGCGATCCCGCCCCTGAACGCGATCAAGACTCGAAATGGAGTCGCTCTACGACGCCACGCGGCCGCCCGTGTACACCGCGCTCGAAGCCCTTCATACCGTCGCCGACACGGTGACCGACGTTGGCCCGCTGACAGCGGCGGCAGTGGCGGAAGATCACGTCGTTTCGTTCGAATCGGCGCCGGTCAAGCTCGGGGTTGCCGTTCCATCGACCACGTCGCTCCCCGTCTCGGACGACACGTTCCCGGAACTCTGCGGCAAGGCCGGCGCCATGCCCATCGGGATCGCCATGGGCGTCCTCGAACCGCTCGGGCTTGGTGCCGTCCTCGGGCCCCTCAAGGGCGCGATGAGCGACCTTACTTCGTCGCTGTCGGCTTGGTTCTGCGGAAACGGCGTACCGGCCCCGAGCTACCAGTATTCGACGGACCCAGTGTACCCCAAGATGGGAACCGGCTGCGATCCCGTTCCGCAGAACGCATCGAGTTCGACTGCGCCACCAACGACGTCCGCGTGCGACGAGAGCCAGACGATCGAACAGCAGTCCGAGCCGGACCCCACCACTGGCAACTGCAAGCCCGGGGCGGATTGCTCTCTCACGGGCCCGTACGAGCAGCGCATTGCGGCGGCGCGGGTCGACTGCGATCCAACATCGTCGCCAGCGCCAACGGATTATTGGTACCAGGAACGTTCGGGCGTCGTGACGTACACACGAACGACTGCTGGGTGGGTGCGGGGCCCGCCGCAGTACGAGGCCCCTTCGGAACTGGAATCGGAGGCTCCGCCGTGCGGCCCAGCCTCGGTGCATCCCAGTGTCGCCACCACATACAACGTGGTCGTGCGTCGAACTAACGACGTCAACGACGTGCTGCCGGTTTGCTCCGACGAACAAGCCCCGGCATCGGACTACGTTCGTGATGGCACCGAGGCGCAAGTCCGGTTCACCGAGGTATCGCAGATCCTTGCATGCAAGAAGCACCAGGTCGCAACCGTGAACGTCGCGATCGGCTCGAAGAACGGCGCGTTCGGAGGCGGCAAGAGTGAAGAAGCATCGCGCGTCCCCAAGAAGGTCGACAAGGGCGTATCGCTCGGCGACGAGCAGTTTCAGGTGCGCGCATTCGCGCATGGCGACGTATCGGCGCTGGATCCGGCCGACGTAGTCGCGCGCCTGTCTTCCTGGGGTCGCGTCGGCAAAGATGGAACTCTGTCGAGGACGCGAGACCTCGGCGGCAACGCAGTCGCCGAGGCCGAATACTTCTACGACGGCGCCGACGGGCGAGACGCGTGGATGTGGAACATGAAGTGGCGTGCGCGTCTCGTGCGGTTCCAGTTACCGATCGGAGCCGGCACGGACGCCCTGACCAAGGCGTGCGCCTCGGTTCTTGGCAAGGACGTTTGTCGAGATTTGGTAGCGGTCGCGTCGTCGGTCGCCGATGTCAGCGTCCACTGAGGAGCCATCATGCGCGCCAAGCATCTTCGACCGACCCTCCTCACCGGAAGAAAGCGTCTGCGCGGCGTTGCGAGCGTCGAGGCCGTCATCGCCCTCCCGGTGTTCGTGATTCTCTTCGTCGGTATCGTTTACCTGGGGAAGCGTGCAACTGTGCGCTTCGACGTCGAACAGCAGGCAAGAAACTGTGCTTTCCGCTACTCCGCCAACAACTGCGGCACCGTCCCGTCCGATTGCATCGGTATCGTGTCCATCGGAACGACGTCGGGCTCGGACGCGGTCGAACGCGCCCTTGCGGGAGGTACCAGCAAGCTCGGCACGGTCGGCTCGACAATCGGGGACGTCATTGACGCCATCCTGACGCGCGGCCTCGAAGTGCTGGAGGGCCGCACTCTGCTGGCGACCGCGACAACCAACGTGGCGCGCCCTCCGCTGTTTGGCGGAAAATCCGTAACCATCGGGCGAGAGTACGCCTTGCCCTGCAACCTGACTCCAGAAGACCCGGAAAGCGTGGCGAAGGATGCCTGGCACATTTTCAAGCCGTGACGAGGGGACTGGCGGAACACTTTTTGGAGCCTTGCGTGCGCTGGGGGTCATACTCGTCATCTTTACGGTGCTCGCGGCGTATGGGGTCCGCGCTGCGGAAGCGCGCGGCGCGGAGGCGGCGCGGGACTTCGGTGAGGAACTGCTGGCCTGGCCTGGTGCGCACTTCGACGGCGCGGCCAGGGCACTCTCGCTGAACGGGCTGGTCTTGCACCTGGCGACCACGAGCACGCCCCTGCCGGTCGCGGAGGCCCTAGCCCGGTTCGCCACGGTTTGCTCGGCGCACGGCGGCGTCGATGTTCAATCTGTGCTCAGTGCGTCGCCCGGCAAGCGAAATGGAGCGCCCCTCGGTCTTGGCATCTACTCGACGGCCTCTGCATCTACCGGCATCCTCGGATGCATCGACAGCGGGCGTCCGCTCGGGGCTCGCGAGCTAGCTGCTCGCCTTGGTCTCATGCTGAGGTCAGGTGACCTCTCGCAACTCGGGAATCTCCGCTACGTCCTCGCTCGCCGCTCGGCCCAATCCACCTCCCTGCTGGTGATCTGGACGGAAGGACCTGCAGCGTTGTTCCGATCGTTTCCCGCAACGGGAGACGCGCCGGGTCGGGATCCAATCGGCATTGCTCGTCCCCGGAATTCGCGCCGGATTCTGTCCGCCGCGGAGAGAGAAACGCCGTACGCGATCACGGTCTACTCCACGACTGCTCAAGGCGTTCGCGACGCCTCAAATGCGTACCAACAAGCTCTCGAGTCCGGCGGCTGGACTTTGAAGGCGGTCGGCACGGACGGCGCCGTGCTGGCGATTCGCGGCGCGAGGTCAATCGTCGTACGAACCCTTCGAGTGAGTTCGGGGGCGATCCTGATTGCTATCGTGGAACTCTCGAGCGCTAGCAACTGACGAGTCGAAGCGTCCGAACGGTACGAGTGCACGCCGCCGAAAGACCGAGGGTTCTCGTACCGCCAGCAACCAAACCGGCGCTGGTCATTTCACTCATCGCTGCGATGGGCGCAGGAGGCCTGGCCCATCTCTATTTCATGCGCCTCGAGGCCGAGGTCTCGGGAGGGGCCAAAATCCCGATTTTGATCGCAGCCGAGGATGTCCCAGCTGGGGGGTTGCTCACGGAAAGTGCGCTCGCGGTTCGCGAAATTCCGCGAGCGTATGTCGAAGGAAGGAGCGTACCGTCAGTGGAGCTGAAGAACGTGCTCGGCGCCCATGTCGCTTCCGGTCTTCGCGCCGGCGAGACGTTGCTGTGGACCGATCTCTCGAAGTTCAGCGGTCGTGCGCGCGTGCTATCCGGGCTCGTGGATGGTGGAATGCGTGGCGTGGCCATCGACGGTCGCGACGCGGATTTCGACGGCCTGCTACGTCCGGGCGATCGCGTCGACGTCCTCTGTACGACCGGGGACGGTGCCGAATCACCGGGCGCGACAGTGACGTTACTGCAGAACATACTCGTGCTCTCCGTCGGTGGGAGCATCGATCGCGCGAACAAAACCGACAATGCGCGCTGGCGAGCCGGAGTGGTCCTGGGGGCCACGGTCGAGCAAGCGCAGCTTTTGACCCAGGCAGAGCAGCGCGGACACCTCTCGCTGACCTTGCGCAACCAGGACGACATTGCCGTCGTGGATGGTCTAGGAGAGTCGACCGCGAAAGACGTACTGCCGAGCGAAGCGACGCCGCTTTCGCCATCGAATGGCCTCCGGGCTCGGGGAATCGACCGTGTTCGGTAGGCCGAAGGCAGTAATTCAGGTCGCCCTCGCGGCCTGGCTAATGGCAACGCCCGCCTTCGCGCAAGGTGGGTCGAGCCCAACTCGCGAGATACCGGACGGCTCCTCGGAGGAGAACATAGCCCTTCAGATCGGCGAACAGCGGGTCATCTCGGGCGAGGAGGTGCGGAGCTATTCGGAGGGAGCGCCAGGCATCGTCGATGTTCGTTTGACAAAAGACGCTTCGGAGTTCGTCGTCGTGGCGCTCGCGCCCGGCACCACGACACTGCTCTTCATCATGGTGGATGGAGGTGAGCGCCGCTACCGATTCACCGTCACCGATCCGCGAGGAGCCAAGGCCGAGGGCAGCGGGCCCGAAGTGGTGGAAGCGCGTGACAACGTTCGGCTCGACTTCTACTTCGTTCAGCTGAGCCGGAGCCATACGCGACAACTCGGACTGGCGTTTCCCGCGTCGATCGCCTCGACGTTTTCCGGCACGTATGATCTCGCGGCAGGCGCGCTGGACAGTGCCACCGCAGTCATCACGGACCAGGCGCTCCCACGCCTGGACATGGCGGAGTCGGCCGGCTTCGCAAAGGTCCTCCGCAAGGCGGCCGTGGTCACCGCCAACGGGGAGAAAGCGTCATTTTCTGGTGGCGGAGAGGTTAACATTGCCGTCCAGACGGCCCTCACGAGCGCGATTCACAAGATCCCGTTCGGCTCGGTCATCGATGTCGAGCCGCACTACGACTCGCGTAGCGGACGGATCGAACTCAAGCTTCACGCCGACATTTCCGAACTCACGGACGACGGCGGCTCTGGGGTACCTGGGCGCACGACCTCGGCGCTCGACACGGTCGTCAACATCGAACTGGGGCAGTCGCTCATCCTCGCGGGATTGACGGAAAAAGACGAGCGGGGTTCGAGAGCAGGTGTCCCGGGCTTGAGCCAGATCCCCATCCTGGGCTTGCTGTTCGGGACCCACGGACACACCGAGGATGAATCCGAGAACATCGTCGTCATCGTGCCTTCGGTCGTCGACGCGGTGTCGATGGAAGACAAGCAACGCCTCGATGCGGCTTTGCAGCAATACTCGGAATTCAGCGGCGACATCGACGCCGTGAAGTTCGTTCCCGAGCCGAACGCCGGAGAACGTCGGAGGGCTCCGTGAACGTCACGACCTTCAGGTTCGAGGTTTCTTCCGCAAGCGACCAGCGGGAGCTGACACTGGACACCGTTGGCGTGATCTGGATTGGCCGAGAAGCGGGCGCCGACCTGCTCCTCGCCGCTTCGAACGTGTCGAGACGCCATGTGTCCGTCGAGAGAGTGGCCTCCGGCCTTCGGGTCGTCGACGCTTCAGCCAACGGGACCGTCGTAAACGGCAAACTCCTGCACGGCGACGCAAGGATCCTCCCGGACGTCTCGGCGACGCTTCGCGTTGGGACCTTTCGCGTCCGCGTCTGGATTGCCGAGTCCCTGAACCCCGCGCCCGTCGAGGCCCCGAAAGCGTCGCTCGAGTTGCGGCGACGGATTCGTCGGGCGCTCATCGACGAGCTCGATCTTCCCGCACTGGATCGCTCGAAGATGAGCGCGGCAGAGCTCCGGCCCCGAGTCGAAGCGGGACTCGAGCGGATCCTGTCCACGCACATCGCTGACTTGCCGGACGCCGGCATTCGTCGCGTGCTCGTCCAGGAACTGGCCGACGAGGCGCTCGGACTCGGGCCGCTCGAGCGACTCCTCGCAGATACCAGCGTCAGCGAAATCATGGTCGTCGACGCACGTACGATCTTCGCTGAGCGCGCGGGAAAGCTCGAACTCACTGGTCTTCAGTTCACGGATGATGATGCCGTCCGCGCGGTGATCGAGCGCGTCGTGACTCCTCTCGGTCGGCGCATCGACGAATCCACGCCGCTCGTGGACGCGCGGTTGGGCGATGGTTCGCGGGTCAACGCCGTGATCCCTCCGCTCGCGCTGCGCGGGCCGTGCATCACGATCCGCAAGTTCTCGACGACCGCGCTCGGATTTTCGGATCTGGTGGGCCAGGGGTCGTTGACTGCGGAGATGGCGCGCTTCCTGGAGCGCAGCGTGCGCGCAAAGAAGAACATCGTCATCTCCGGCGGAACTGGCAGCGGCAAGACGACGTTGCTCAATGTCCTGTCGTCCGCGATCCCAGGAGCGGAACGCATCATCACGGTGGAAGACGCAGCCGAGTTGAAGGTCTCTCAACCGCACGTGGTGTCGCTCGAAGCCAGGCCCGCCAATCTCGAGGGAAAGGGCGAGTACACAATCCGGGACCTGGTAAAAAATGCGCTCAGGATGCGTCCGGATCGGATAGTCGTCGGCGAGTGCCGGGGAGGGGAGGCGATCGACATGCTGCAGGCGATGAACACGGGCCATGAAGGCTCGCTGACGACGACCCACGCCAATAGCCCACACGAGGCGATTTCGCGGCTCGAGACTCTGTGCCTGATGGCCGGCCTCGATCTGCCGGTGCAGGCGATCCGACGCCAGATCGCTTCCAGCATTCACCTGATCGTCCAGCAGACGCGCTTCTCGGACGGCTCCCGTCGCGTATCGAGCATCGGAGAAGTCGTTGGACTCGACCTCGACGGCGAGGTGGCGCTGCGGGAGATTTTCCAATTTCGGGCTCGACGCATGAGCGAGTCTGGAAACGTGGAGGGCGAGTTTCTCGCGAGCGGCTACTTGCCGTCGTTCCTCGATGAATTCGTCGCGCGAGGGCTCACGACCGATGGGGCCTTCCCATGAAGCCGTCCCTCGACGTCGTAGAGTGGACCGTTACGGTCGCGATGGCGATGACGGTCGCGGCCGTCGCTAACGCCTTCTTCGGCAGCGTCGAGTCGCCCGGAACCGTCGCGCTTGCCAGGCACGTCTCGAGCCTCGACTCCCGGTTGAAATTCGTACGCTCGGCGATCTCTGGGCGCTGGATCGCGACGACACAGATCGTCACGATCGCCGCGTGCGCAATGACGGCTGCGTCGGGCAGGTGGCCGGCACTGCCGGTAGCCGTCGCCGTGGCCATGGGGCCCACCATTTTCCCTCGAGAAGGTCGCCGCCGCCCGCATCGCAAGGCTCGACGCTCTCGTCGAGCCTTGGCTGAACGCGATTGCCAATTCCCTGAAGGCGGGCCCATCGCTCGGCGACGCGATCGGGTCTTCCGTTGCGCTGGTCCCCGCGCCGATGAGCGAGGAACTCGACGTGCTGCTGAAGGAATGCGATCTCGGAACGCCACTCGACGAAGCACTGGATAATCTCGCCAGGCGCGTCGGCGCGAAGACCGTGTCGGGGGCCGTGCTCGCACTGAAGGTGTCGCGCCGCAGTGGCGGGAACCTGACGGAGATGCTCGAACATACGGCAGGAGCCCTGCGCGAGCTCGTTCGGCTCGAGGGGGTGGTTCGTACGAAGACCGCGGAAGGGAAGGCCCAAGCTTTCGTGATCGGGTTCGTCCCGGTTCCGATGGTCATCGGCGCGGAGTTCATGGACCCCGGCTTTTTTCGCCCGCTCGAAACGACCTTCATCGGTAGCGCCGTCGCTGCGGCCGCGATGGTGCTCTGGATCCTCGCGGTAGCGACGGCGCGAGGAATTCTCGCGGTGGACGTTTAGGAGAGCATGACGGCGAGAACCGCGGAGGTGATGGCGTCGCTTCTCTTCGGCTTGGCGACGCTCGCTCTGGCCATCGCAATTGCCGGTGTCCCTGCGGCTCGAGCCCCCGCATTCGGTCGTCGCGGTAAGGCTCGAAAACGTGCCCTCGCCAGGGGAGGCCTGTTTTCGTGTGTCGAACCGCTGATCCGGTTCATCGCGGGCCTCGTAGCCTTCGTTGCTTCGCCGGAGCGGCGAGAGAACATCGAGATCGAGCTCGTCCGCGCCGAACACTGGCTTGGTCTGGCGCCGGACGAGTACACGGCTCTTCGGCTGATTTCCGCTCCGATCGTCGGCGCAGTCGCCTGGTCGCTTGCGCGCGCGGGGGGGGCCAGCTGGGTATTGGCACTGCCTGGCGTAGTGCTGGGGTTCATGTTGCCAAGGCTCCATGTTCTCGAGCTCGCGCGACGCCGATCGAAGGAGATCTCGCGTGGTCTCCCTCATGCGATCGAGATCGCCGCGATGTGCCTGGACGCGGGATTGGACTTCCCCGGTGCGCTCCGGGCCCTGTCGGATTCGGCGCGCGGCCACGCGGACGCGCTCTCGCGCGAGTTTTTGCAAGTTCTGGAAGAACTCGAGCTCGGACGGACCCGCCGGCAAGCTCTTCTTGCGTTCTCCGAGCGCGTGCCGACCGAGCCCGTCCGTGAGTTCGTGATGGCGATCGTTCAAGCGGACCAGAAGGGCAATCCGCTGGCGCGGGCGATTCGCATCCAGGGCCGATTGCTCAGCACTCGCCGCAGCGTCGCGGCAGAAGAAGCCGCAGCTCGCGCTGGAGTGTTGATGGTGATCCCACTCATGCTGCTCGTCGGGGCCGTCCTCTTGCTACTCGTGGGTCCGTTGATCGTGAAAGGTGTCGGCTTCTGAATGAATCGCACCGTGGAAATCGTGCTCGGAGCCGCGGTAGCAACCGCCATCGGAGTCGTTGCGATGAAACCTCCCGGCTCGAGTGACGCTGCCAGCCTGCGGCTGGAAGCGCCTCAACTTGCGGTCGTGCCTCGGGTTTGCCCGGACTCGGACGCTGCCGCTGCCGAACACCGTGGACGGGACGCCGACAGAGCCGCCGCAGCAAAAATTCAGGAATTCCAATTCGATCCGAGCGATGGACTGGGAGCGCTCGTTCTGTTCGAGGAAGCGATCTCTTGCTTCGACAGTGCCCACCTCCGAGCGGACGCGGTTCGGGTCTCGCATGAGAGGGACGACTGGTTGGAGCATCTGAAGGACACCTACGCGTCGGCGCGGCTGCGTCTTCGAGTTGCCCTGGAGCATCGCCAGCAAGCAGAGGCCCTATCGGCCGCGGGGGACGTCGACGCGCTGCTGGGACCTGGCGACGATCCGTATCGTCACTGGCTCGCGGCTCTCCGGCAGCAACTCGAACAGAGTATCGCAAGCGGGGCGAATTGAGGGCACTGGCGCGGGTCGCAAAAGCTCGCAACCCGCGGTCTCCAGTGCCGATAGGTCGTCGTGTCACGGTGTCATACTCTGCTGCTCGCCGGATTCCTTGGAGGCTGCGCCGCCAGAGACGCTCGTTCGACGACGGCGCTCGACGCTGGGGCTTCGGACCCGAACCCTGGCGCGGTCCTTTTTTTCGAGGGACGTGCCGCGGCGGCAAGAGGGGACTCGATCCGGGCTGAGCAATATCTATCGCTCGCCGCAGAGCGTGGCTATGACCGTCGGGCGGCCCTGTCCGTTCTGCTGCAAGCCTGCGTGTCCAGCTTGCATCTTCGTGCGGCGCTCGACCACGCAGAAGCATACCTGCTCGATCATCCCGACGACGCGAGGCTCCGCTACCTCGTCGCGACGATCCACGTCGGCCTCGGGCAACGCAAGGAAGCCAGGGAGGAACTCGAACGCGTCTTGAAGGAGAAGGACGGCATGGCGGAAGCCCATCTCTTGCTTGGGGTTCTGTCCGTCGAGATCAACGCGGGCCTCGCGCATCGCGAGTTTGTCCGGTACCTGGAGCTCGCTCCGCATGGCTCGCGCCGCGAGGAGGTCCAGAGTCGCATCGCCGAGCTCGAGGTCTCCCGGTCGCGGAGAGGACAGGCCAGACAATGATTCCACTAGGTGTCTTCGAAGGTGCCATCCGCGGCTTTCTCGCGCCCATTGCTCCCCTTCTAGAGGACGACTCCGTGACGGAGGTCCTCGTGAACGGCCCGTCCGAGGTGTTCGTCGAGCGCGCGGGCGTCCTGCGGCGCACCGAGCGGCGGTTCGAGTCAGTCGAACAGTTGACCTCGGCGCTAAGAGTCATCGCGCAGTACGCGGGCCGGAGCTTCGATGAACGGCGTCCCATCCTCGAGGCTTGGCTGCCGGACGGTGCACGGATCGAAGCCCTTCTTCCCCGATCGCTCCCGCCGGACCTTGCGTCGCGATCCGACGGTTTTCGAAAGAACGACTCACGATCGACAAGCTGCTCGCGTCGGGCGCACTGACGCGAGACGTGGCCGAGACTCTGCGCATCCTCGTAGCGTGCAAGCGAAACATCGTGGTCGCCGGCGGAACTGGCTCCGGCAAAACGTCGATGCTGAACGTTCTCTCGGCCTTCGTTCCGGCGGAGGAACGCATCATCGTGCTCGAAGACACGCGGGAACTGTCTCTGCAGCGCGAACACGTCGTGCGCTTCGAGACCCGTCCGCCCGACGACCGCGGTCGCGGCGCCATAGACGTCGCGGAGCTGTTTCGCGCGAGCCTGCGGATGCGACCAGATCGGATCGTGCTCGGGGAAATTCGCGGCGCTGAAGCCATGGACTTGATCCAGGCGATGACCTCTGGACACGGCGGATGTTTGACGACCGTTCACGCGACGTTCCCCCTGGATGCGCTGAACCGGCTGGGAACGATGGCGCTCATGGCCGGGCTGGAACTCCCGTCGTCATTGGTCAGGGCCGAACTCGCTGCTGCGATAGACGTGATCGTTCAGACCGCCCGGTTCCGCGACGGCCGACGACGCGTGACCCACGTGACGGAAGTATCGGGTGTTGATGCCGCGGGAGCATTTCAGACACGGGACCTGTTTCGCCTCGAGCGGCGCGAGGGACAGTCCGGCGTCCAGCTGGCGCTCCTGCCTACCGGGGTCCTGCCAGCGTGCGAGGACATCCTGCGGGATCACGGATTGTCGCTGCCGGAAGGCGTCCGCGCCGCCGCTCGGCGCGCGGCAGAACGAGCGTCGTGATGATGAGGAGTCGCACGCAGCTGCGAGAACGACCGGAGGACGACGAGCCGACGCTGGGCCCATTCGAGTACTCCCCCTCGCGTGATGAAACGAAGACAGCCGAATATCGGTGCATTCCCTGGCCCGTCAGCGCGACTATCGGAGACGATGCCCCAACGCTATTCGACGAGATGCCGACCGTCGTCGATAGTCCGGCGCGCTCGTCAGGAGACGCTGCGGGCTCCGTCGGCTTCGCGTTCGACCGCGATACCGACCGCATGAAGGCGTCGCGCATCGACGGGTCCAACGTCGTCGTGCGACGCGCGGGCGCGCAAGCGCCGCATGAATGGGGACTCATCGGCACGCGCGCGGCGCGGGGCGTCCGGCTTTTGTTCCTTGCCTTCATCGTGACGGTCGCTGCGGTGGTCGCTCGACACCTTGAACCACTGCAGTCGTCCGAGCGACGGCCGCAACGGCTTGCGGCGGCGATGGTCGCCCCCGCAACGGCAAGATCCGCTGCCGACGTGCCCGAGGTTATCCCGGTCGAATCCGCGAGTCCCGGTTGCGACGCCACTCCTGCGGATACAGCGGTCCGCGCCCTAGTCGAAGGAAGACTGCGCGAAGCGGCGTGCTCTTTCGTCACTCTCTCGAAGGCTCCTGGCGCCGCACCGCCGTACGCGACTCTGGCTCGCTTGCTGAAGCGGCACGGCTCCAGTGCTTGCGCAATACAGACCTGGGACGTCTCCTGTCCGGAGGTTCAGCGGTGATTTGCCGGCGCGGCCTTGCGCTCTTTCTCGCGGCAATGCCAGCTCTCGGTTGTCGGATCGTGGAAAAACAACCCGACCCGCCGTTTCGCATCACGGTCGCGGTCACCTCCGACCGCGGTGAACCTCTCGAAGGCGCCAGCGTGCGCGCAGACGGCACGGCCCTCGGCGTCACCGGGACGTCGGGGCTGTTGACCCTCAGCCGCGAGGGCCGGGAAGGCGATCCGGTCACCATCGATGTGATCTGCCCGGACGGCTACTCGCTGCGAGCACCGCGACCGTCGGTCCGACTCGCACGCGTTCACGGTCTGGAGGTGACTGATTTGATGGCGCAGCGCGTGGCGGTCCTCTGCGAACGCCGCTGGATGGACCTGGTCATCGTCGTCCGCTCGTCGGGCGGGGCCGATCTCCCCGTATTCGTGGATGGCAAGAGCGTCGCGACGACAGACGCTCAGGGGGTTTCCTGCATTTCACTGACGCGAAAGCGAGACGTCCCGTCCGTCACCGTGGCGGTAGAAACGGCGTCGCGTCCAGGATTGCGGCCGCGAAGTCCGTCGAGAACGTACGACCTCGACGGCCGCGACGCGGTGCTGGTGTTCGATGAATCCCTTCGCTGCGCGCGACCCCTCGTGCGAGGAAGTCCTCTGCGCGGGCGCAAGAGCCCGTATCGGCTGGATTGAGAAGGTCTTTTGCCTTCCCGAGTTGAGAGAACGAGCGTTGCCTACTGCGCTGCACACGCTCCCGGAGCGCACGGTGTGAGGAGGTTGGCCCCGGGAGCGGAGCCCGCGTCTTCGGGCCCGGCCAGGGTGGGAGAGCGGCCTGCGCTGAAGCCCGACACTAGTTGGCGACCGAAACCGGGCACGGCGATGCTTTCGCCGCTCAGCAGTTTCTCAATACCGCGCACGGTCGATGCCAATCGGGGTGGAACGACCGGACTCGATACCCCTTGTTTTTGCCTCGGGACGCGCGGCCGGCGCGCGATCCGGTCATCGCGCTTCCCTTACGCCCACCGTTTGGCTAAAGGCCGCTTCGGAAAACATGGTCACCCGCATCCCTCTCGAGCGAATTCGTAACATCGGTATCTCTGCCCACATCGACTCCGGCAAGACGACGCTCACCGAGCGCATCTTGTATTACACCGGGCGGATTCATCGGATCCACGAGGTCCGTGGGAAGGACGGCGTGGGGGCCAAGATGGACTCCATGGATCTCGAGCGCGAGAAGGGGATCACGATCCAGTCCGCCGCCACGTACTGCATCTGGAAGGGTTCGAAGGAGCATCTCGAAGAGCATAACGTCAACATCATCGACACGCCCGGCCACGTCGACTTCACGATCGAGGTGGAGCGCGCGCTTCGCGTCCTCGACGGTGCGATCTTGGTCCTCGACTCCGGCAAGGGCGTCCAGAGTCAATCCATCACCGTCGACAAGCAGATGAAGCGATACCAGGTGCCGCGTATCGCGTTCGTGAACAAGATGGATAACCCCGGCGCAAACTACGAGCGCGTCGCGACGATGCTGAAGGAGAAACTCGGACACCACCCGGTGAAGATCCAGGTCCCCATGGGAGCCGAGGATCGATTCGCAGGCATCATCGATCCCATCGTGGAGAAGGCGTTCTTCTTCGACGGTGACAACGGCGAAATTCTCCGAGAAGAAGCAATTCCGGCCGAGTACGCGGAGAGGGCAGCCGAAGCTCGGCAAGAAATCATCCAGCAGGTCGCCGATGTCGACGACACGCTCGCCGACAAATTCCTGAACGAGGAACTCATCGGTGTCGATGACCTCCGCGCCGCCATTCGTCGCGCGACGCTCGCGCTGAAGATGACGCCCGTCATGTGCGGTTCGGCATTCCGGAACAAGGGCGTCCAGCTCTTGCTGGACGGCGTGATGTATTACCTGCCGAATCCGAAGGAGGTCGTGAACGAAGGGCACGACCAGACCAAGAACGAAGAAAAGATCGTGATCGAATCGGACCCGGTGAAGCCGTTCATCGGGCTCGCCTTCAAGCTCCAGCAGGACAAGTACGGTCAGCTCACCTATTTCCGCGTGTATCAGGGTCGCGTCACGACCGGGGACACGATCTTCAACACGAGCAACCAGATGCGCAAAGTGCGGGTCCCGCGCATGTTCCGGATGCATTCGGACGATCGTGAGGAGATCGAGACCGCGGAGTGCGGAGACATCGTGGCGTTTTATGGCGTGGAAGCGAGTTCAGGGGAAACGTTCACGGATGGCAAGGTGAACGTGACGCTCACCTCCATGCACGTGCCCGCCGCGGTGATCTCACTTGCGGTCGCGCCCAAGGATCGGAACGCGGAGGCCAACTTCTCGAAGGCGTTGAACCGCTTCACGAAGGAGGATCCGACGTTCCGAGTCCATCAAGACGAGGAGTCGCAGCAGACCATCATCAGTGGAATGGGCGAACTCCACCTCGACATCTACATGGAGCGGATGCGTCGCGAGTACAACTGCGACGTCATCGCGGGGAAGCCGCAGGTCGCCTACCGCGAGACGATCACGCAGCGCAGCGAGATCGCTTACACACACAAGAAGCAAACTGGTGGATCGGGCCAGTTCGCACGTATCAACGGGTTCATGGAGCCGCTGCCCCCCGACGCGGTGGAGACGTACGAATTCGTCGACGAGGTCGTCGGCGGATCGATTCCGCGTGAGTTCATCCCGGCTTGTGACAAGGGCTTCCGTGAGGGAGTGAAGAAGGGTGCACTCATCGGGTTCCCCGTAGTGGGCGTGCGTTGCACCGTGAACGACGGGTTGGCGCACGCGGTGGACTCGTCGGAGCAGGCGTTCCGGACGGCGGCACTCATGGGGTTTCGCGAAGCCTATTCGGGGGCGAAGCCGACCATCCTCGAGCCCATCATGAAGGTCGAAGTCGAGGCCCCGACGGAATTCCAGGGCTCCGTCGTCGGGCAGATCAACCAGAGACGCGGCGTCATCCAAGACACGACCACCGACGAGAACGTCACCATCGTCGCCGAAGTGCCACTCAATGCGATGTTTGGCTACTCGACGGATCTGCGCTCGGCCACCCAGGGCAAAGGGAACTTCACGATGGAATTCTCTCGTTACGCGGCCGTCCCGAAGCAGGAACAGGACGAAATGATTAAGAAGTACCGGGAAAAGCTCGCGCAGGAAGCCGCCGCGCGAAAGTAGCAGCCGTCCGGCACTGCAGGCGGAGATCGACTGCGTCGGGGGCTTCGCATAGGGGGTAAGCGGTGTGGATGTCCTATTTTTGATCACATAGGGTGTGTGAACTCGCGAAAGCGCTGTCGTTTCGCATAAGGTCCGCCGATCAACCTTTCCTTGCGCGGGGAAAAGCGAAAGGGAAGACCAAGGCCATCGGCAGTGAAGGATAGAAAGGCCGCGCTCATACTCGTCATCGACGACGAGCCGCTGCTCGCCCCCTATTACGACCGTTTCCTTCGTGCCGAGGGTTTCGACGTCGCCGTGGAGGCGACTCTGTCCGGGGCATCAACGTATCTCGATGACACGAGGCGGCCGGAACTCGTCGTCCTGGACCTCGAACTCGCGGACGGTCAAGGGGATTCGCTCGCGTCCCGGTTCAAGGCGCTCGCGTCGCCGCCCCCGATTCTCGTGGTGAGCAGTCACATCACCGCCGCCCGCATGGCGGCGTTGCTGCCTCATGTCGACGCCGCACTTCCGAAGCCGCTCGACCCGGAGTCGTTGATTCGAAGCGTTCGGTTTCTCCTCGATTCTCGGCCGGAGTCCATCGTCGCGCGGTTCGCGTTGGCGCATAACTTGAGTCTGCAGGAGACGGCTGTGCTCAATCACGCTGTCGCCGGGAACAACAACAAGGAGATCGCACAAATACTCGGGTGCGAGACCCCAACGATTGCGACGTACTGGAACCGCATCTTCAAGAAGACGGGGCGCCATTCGCAGCGTGACGTGCTGGGCAAGCTGTTCACCTCGAGCCGCCTGCCCGGGGCCCCGCAGCGGAACCGCTGAAACAGCGGGAGAACCGGGGATTTTCCGTTCGTTCCGCGCGCCGCGTCGCCGAAGCGCGCGGCCTCGCCCGACGTGGGTTACCCTACGCGGCCGTCCCATGAACGAGCAGCGCTATCAGGTGATCGAGCGCATCGCGGCCGGCGGAATGGCCGAGGTGTATCGAGGAGAGAGTGCCGGCGTGGAGGGCTTTCGGAAGAAGGTGGCGATCAAGCGCGTTCTCCCGCAGCTCTCGGCCAATCGCGAGTTCATCGATATGTTCCTCGACGAGGCACGGCTCGGCGCCTACCTGAGCCACTCGAAGTGCGTGCAGGTCTTCGATATCGGGCAAGGTGGTGGCGCACATTTCATCGTGATGGAGTTCGTGGACGGTGCGGACCTCCAGAGCGTGCTCGAGTTCCTCAGAATCTCGCGACCAGCTCATGCCCATCGAGTTCGCGTGTCACGTCGCGCTCGGGATCTGCGAGGGGCTGTCTTACGCGCATCAAGCCTGCGACCACCACGGCACTCCACTCAACATCGTTCACCGAGACATTTCACCGCACAATGTCCTCATGACGAAATTCGGCGAAGTGAAGCTCGTGGATTTCGGACTCGCCAAGGCAAGCTCGCACCTCGTCGAAGAGAACGAGGACATGGTGAAGGGCAAGTTCGGGTACCTCGCACCAGAGGTGACGCTCGGGCAGGGCTCGGATCACCGCGTCGACATTTTCGCGACCGGGATCTTGCTCTGGGAGATGTTGGCCGGGCGGCGCCTGTTCCGTGGAGAAACGGACGTGGATACGTTCAAGCTGGTCCGGGCCACCGTGGTGCCGGATATCCAGACGATTCGAGCGGAGGTGGGCGACGCACTGGCGAAGGTGGTCATTCGAGCGCTCGCGCGCGATCCCAAGGACCGTTACGCGACCGCCGACGAGTTCGCGCGAGATCTCAGCCTCGTACTGATCGCCGCGGATCGTCCCATCACGTATCTCGATCTTGGCAAGCTCGTTCGCGAGGCGGCCGCCGATCGCGCCCGAAAGCGCAAGGCGGAGGGCAAGGAGAACCCGGGTGTCATCGGCGACCTCATCCTGGACGCCATTCACCAGTTCTCGGGTGGGATCGACACGATGCCGGAGAGCGAAGGGCCTCGCCTGGGCACGCGTGGCGTGAAGAGCGCAACGCAGGACTTCGTGGACCCGGCCGCATGGGGGCTCGACGCTCTCTTCGACGAGCCGGCACCCCCGAACCCCGCCACGCCGCCGGTCGCGCGACCCGCGACGCCTGGACCCACGGCCCCCGCCCCGCCGCCCGTCGCACCGGCAGCGGCTGTCGTTCCCCCGCTGGCGGCGCGCCCGATGGCACCTCCGACGGCCGCGGCGGCCCCGCCCACGCCCCAGGCAGCGGCAGAAAAGCCGCGACCCGCGGCTACTGCCATCGCGACAAAGAAAGAAGGAACCTTCTGGAAGAAGTGGTTCGGCTGAGCGCAGCTCGGAGCCGTGACGCCGGACCTCAGGTGCTCCGCTCTGAAAGCTTCGAGGCGACGTCTTCGAGGAGGCCCCGTGCCTCGCTCTTGGGTACGAGCTGGAGGATGTCGAGCGCCCGAGCCGTCTTCTCCGCAGCGAGCCGTCGGACGTCCGAGCACGCCCTGCTTTCGAGCACGCGGCTCCTCACCTCCGACAGCGATGCGTCATCCCCGCCGCGCACTCGATGGACCAACTCCACGAGAATCCGGGCTCCGTTCGATCGCCAGGACGAGCGGCAGGGTCATCTTGCCTTCGCGCAAGTCGGCGAGCGTCGTCTTGCCGCTGACCTCGCTCGAGTAGTCGAGTGAATCGTCCACGAGCTGAAACGCCATGCCCACGAGCTCCCCGACGGTCTGGAGCCGCTCCTGGTCCGTGCTTCCCGCACCGCCGAGGCGAGCTCCCGTTCCCGTCGCCCAGCGGAACAGCGAGGCAGTCTTGCCGCGGAGGATCCGGTCGTAGGTGTCCCGCGACACGTCGAGGGCGACACGGCCGCGGAGCTGAACGATCTCGCCGTCCACCAGCTCCCGGAGTGTCGTGAAGAGGCTCGGTAAGACCGCGGGCACATGGCGCCCGATTCTCTCGAGCGCGTCAACGAGAAGCAGATCCCCTGCGAGCACGCTGACCCCGTTGCCCCAGAGAATACGCGGCGTCGGAGCACCGCGACGTTCCGTCCCGTCATCGATGACGTCGTCGTGGAGCAACGTCGCGGTGTGAACCAACTCGGCAACGAGCGCCGCCTCGCGCACGACTGGCGTCACGCTTCCAAAACAGGCGCAGCTGAGCAAGAGCGCCATTGGCCGCACGCGCTTGCCACCGCGTTCCGCGAGGTGCCTCGCCGCATCGCGCCCCGGCCGTTCGCTGCGATTGGCAGCTTCCAGGAGCGCCGTATCGATCCACGCCAGATCGTCCCTGAGCAAAAGCTGCAGCTCACTCAGCCTCGAGAGCAGCCGACCGTCCGCAGACTGCTCCGCAGCGGAACGGGCCAGCGAGTTTACGGCGGCTTGGATTGGAAGGACCATGTCGAGGATCGCTCGCTGGCAAGCGGAACCCCGACTAACGCGTCGCGGCCGAGACGGCAAGGCTCGAGACTTCGCGGGTCCCCCGGTCGGCCTGGGTCCGCGAGTCAGGCTCAGGCGCCGGTGTATCGGAAAGCCAGGAACGTCACGTCATCCTCCGCCTTGCCCCAGGCAAGCACCGTGGCCGACAGCAATGCGACGATATCGCGCGCCGGCTCGTTCGCCAATCTCTCGAATTCTGCCACGAGCCGTTCGTCGCCGAACATCTCGCCGCTCTCGTTGCGGATCTCCGTCGCGCCATCCGTGTGAAGCAAAGGACGTCGCCCACGCCCAGGGCCGCCGTCGAGTCGACCGTCCCGGCCCGGATATCCCGGCGACCGCCGACCCAGGTCCCCGGCGTCCAGATCACCTCTGCACACCGCTCGTCCGCCTGATAGATGATCACGTCCTCGTGCGCGCCGGCGAATGTGATCCGCCCGCTTCGGTCGTAGTGCAGGAGCGTAAACGCGGCGTGATCGTCCCGGCAAAGGCGCTGCCGGACGTTGACCTAAAGAACCTCGTTCAACAAACAGACGATGCTCGACGGCGTCGCGCTTGGATCACGTGCGACGAGCGACGCTACGATGGACTGCATCATGAGCATGATGAGTCCCGCGTCGAGTCCATGACCCGCGACGTCCCCGATGCCGACCCACGCGCCGTCCGTGACGGGCAGGATGTCGTAGTAGTCCCCGCCGACCTCGCTCGCCGATGCCATCAGAGCGCCGACGTCGAGAGCAGGGATCGCGACATCGCCAGGCAGCAGAGACGTCCGGATACGTTGCGCGAGATCGATTTCCTTGTGCAGCTGTTCTTCGCGAAACCGGACGGCAGTTCTCATCACGTCGAACGCCCGGGCCAGATCACCGATCTCGTCGTTTCTCCGCCCGTCGACCGTGACCCCCACGTCTCGTTCGGCAAGCGCGCTGGCCGCTTCCGCCAGGCGCGCCAGCGGGCCTGCCAGGCACCTCCGTCCGAAGGCTGCGAGCAACAACGCGGTGGCGGCGGCGATACCCGAAACGGTCCGAGGCGTACTTGGCGGCGTTCTCCAGGAGTTCATGCGTCGTGAGCGCCAGACTGGCGAGGCCGCGATCGTCGATCACCTCTCGACGAGCTCGCGCTTACGGCAGAAGCGACCCGGGTGCGCGAGGTCGTGTTCGATTGGAAGGATCTCTACTTCATGAATTCGTCGTGCCTGTCCTTGCTGCTACGATTCATGAACCGCGCGCTCGAGCTTGCCGAGCTGCAGCGGTACAAGCTCAAGTTTCTCTCGAATCCGAACCTGAAGTGGCAGGCGAAGAGCCTGCAGGCGCTGCACGCGTACGCAAAAGAACTCATCGTCGTCGAATGAGCGGAGTTGGTGGGAATCGGCGCTCGCGGTGCGCCCTCGGCGTTCTCCTTGCGCCGTAGGAGTGGTTCTCGAGCCGTTCTCACGCTCGGCGGACGCGACCGCCGTTGCAACGCCCCGATGATCGTGTGCGCGCTCAGGCCGTCGGGGCCGACCGTGGCGTTCGATTGCGCCCCGACCGGACCGGACGGCTGAAGCACGATGAGCCATTGTACCACGAGCCATTGGCACTACACTTGGGGCGTGACGATGCCAGAGCGAAAGCGGGCCCGAGTACTCAACGTCAGACTGGCCGAAGAAGAGACCACCATGCTCGCTGCGCTGGCCGAGCAAGACGGGCTCAGCGTCTCTGACTGGGTTCGCCGTGCCATTCGAACGTCTTTTCGCAGGGCTTTTCCGATCGTTCAGCCTCCGACGAAGACGAGGCGGACCCCCAAGTAGGCTTCTGGCGAGACCAGATGACGTTCAAAGCCCACGCCGATCGGGCCATTTGCTTCACGGGATTGACGACAACGTACTGCACCCCGCCGCCTTGATACGTCGGCTGGTGGTAAGTGGAACCAGCATCGCTGGTAACTCATTCGGCCTGCAAAACCCGCTCTTTGCGACCTACGTCGTGGCCGCCACGATCATGATCCTCAAGGCCGCGAGCATGTCGTGGCTGACGGTCGCTCGCATGCTCGGAGAAAACCGCGGATTCCGCTCTCCCGGGGACGTCAAGAAGACGCCGTTCAATCCCGACCCCGACCCGAAGCAACTCCTGCCGAACGCGGCGGTCGAACGGATCCGGAGGATCCATCTGAACGATCTGGAGAACATCCCGTTCTTCCTCGTCGCCGGGTTCCTGTTCGTCCTCACCGATCCGTCGCTCGTGCTCGCGCGCGTCTTCTTTACGGCTACGCGACACCCGTGCGCTGCTCTGAACCTCATGGCGGGCCGGACGCTCTTCGCGGCACTCGCACGCTGACGGTCTTCGCGCTCAGGCCGCGGGCGTTCGTCAACGGTGAACGAGTCGCCCGATCGCACCCTGCTACATGGAGTTGGCGTGCGTCGTGACGTCCCAGGTGCAATTCGTCGTGGTCGTGGCGGTGCCGGGACACATGTCCTTGACGAAGGACGCCCAGATGTCCCCGTCGGGCGCGTATTTCACCACGATGATCTCGTTGAGGTCACCGCCCGAGATCACGCCCGCGTAGCCGGAGTCGAACCCTTGCGGGAATAGCGACCTTCGACGGCTACGTCGCCGAGTCCACGAATGCGCTCGACGCCGCGCCCACTTTCGTGAACCAGGGTTCCGATCGACGAGACGTCAGCGGGCGGTAACTCCGCGCCCGCGACCTCCTGCATCGTCCATGTCTGACCCTCGTCCGCGCTGACGGCGATGCCGAGGTGCGTGCAGAGACGGAAGCTCTGGTAAACGGTCCCGTCCTTCCCCACGACGCCGTTACCCGCGATGATCCACTCCGTCGGATCGCAGCCCGGTACGTCCGCCGGTTTGAGACTCACCGGCGTGAGTGCCTGCCACGTGTTGCCACCGTCGAGCGACTTGAAGAACTCTTGATGGTCGGGCACGACAGAGAGGACCGGCGTCGACGTGGGCGACGGTGCGGACAGGTAGACGACGTTCGGGTACCCCTGCGTGACGCTCGTGACCGGTGGGCCAGCATAAATCTTGAGCCAGTCGACGGACCCTTCCGCGACCTTCACGTAACTCCAATCGCCACCGCCGTCGCCGTCGAGCGCGTTCGCGTCCGCGAAGGTGAGATCGTGACCGGCTCCCGCCGTCGTCGAGAAGAAGATCCGGTCCGTCGTTGGGTCTCGATACATGTACGGCTGGGACCGACCGTGGGTTCCGCCGCCCGGAAATCTCGGCACGATGCTAGGATGGGCGCGTGCCCGACCCGTCGCCCGATCGCCGAAAGCGCATTGTCCGCAAGGTCCTCGTCGCCTTGCTCGTGGTCGTCCCGCTCTGGGCGGCGGGCATCTACTATTTCTTCTTCTATGCGGGCGGCACGCGAGCGATCGTCACGGCGTATGCCGCGGCCGCGAAGGGAGGCGGAGAATCGAAGCCTCTCCTGCCCGACGCCGACTCCGACGAGGCCCGTGCCCTCTTCGCGGCGAGCGGCGACTGGAGGATGCGCAACTGGACCCTCGACTCCCCTGACGCCACGGGCTGCATCTGGACCGACGTCACCTCCCGCGAGGGCAAGAGCACCCCGGTCGCTTTCTTCCTGAACGAGCGCGACGGGCAGTGGAAGATCGCGAGAGTGAGCGCCCGAAAGAGCTGCGTTTGCTCGGACGCGGACGATAAATGCACGATGGCGCCCTGAAGGGAGCACCGAGCCGTCGAGCCCCCCCGCCCCGGGATGCCATCGGCCCCGCGGGCCGTGCACCCTCGGCGCATGGCGCATCGGGGGGGGTGGGCGGCGCTCGGGCTCGTGGCCGGAGTCGCGTGCGGAGGCGGCACGGCCGACGGGCCGGGCGGAAACGTGGGCGGACGCCACGGCGCCGTCGAGGGGAGCACCCCGTTCGACCCGGTGAACGCGGACCACGACGGCGACGGCGTGGGCGATCTCTTCGACCTCTGCCCGGCGCAGGCCGAGGACGGCCAGGAGCCGCCCGAAGAGACGCTCGCGATCCCCGAGCAGGTACCGAAACGCGCCGGCTCAACATACCGCCCGTGGGCCGAGCTTCTCGCCCGCACGTTCGCCGTGGATGTTCTCGAGTGCCCCAAGTGCAAAGGGCGGATGAAGTTGATCGCGCTCGTGAAGAAGCCTGACGCACTTGGCGGGCAATCTCGTCGCCCTAGCGCTCCTGGGGCCCATTGCGGAACGGGCGTTGGGGCACCTGCGGTTCCTCTCGGCATATCTGGGCGCCGGCATCGTTGCCGGGATCACGCATGTGGCCATCGATCCGGCGGCGACAACAGTGATGGTCGGCGCGAGCGGCGCGGTCTTCGCGTTGCTCCCAATCGCCGCCGTGGTTCGACCGAGAACGCTCGCCTTTATAGGCCCTTACGTCGTCCTCAACTTGCTGGGGCTCGTCCTCCCACAATCGCTTTTCGCGATGCCGGGCGTCGCACTTGGCTGCCACATCGGCGGCTTCTGCGCCGGCAGCCTGGTAGCGTTAGTAGGGCGAGTGCGCGGGACCGTGGAAGTGTGGCGACTGGGCACGGCGTAGGTGTTTCAGTGCGCCAGGCAAAGCCTGGATGAGGAGGAAGCGATGTAGACGAAAGCCGAAACCTCACGAGGGACCCGAGCGGGCGACGGAGCCCGTGCGGCAAAGGTTGACCACCAGCCGGAAGCGAGTCTTGCGTGGCCGTACGACCGGGCAACCGGGAAGGAAAGCTGCGAAGCGTAGACAGCGAGCGAACAGGCCGTGTGATTGAGCCCCGAAATCTACGCCAGCGTGGAAACCGACGTTTTTGAATTCACGGAAGGCAGTATCGACGCGCCGCGAGGCGGCGAGACCGCGACCATGCAGGGGAATGAGGCACCGGCGAGAGGCGAAAGCCGCCGGCAACAGCGACTCCCCCCGAGCTTCGGTCGTCCTCAAGGGTCAGGGCGCGCCGGTTCCACCGGGGTCTGAGAGCAGGGCATGAGCGCAAGGGTCCCCCAGGAACCTGGGAGACCTCGTCGTCTCCGTCGCGCGCGCGACGGTACCGCGGAGCGAAGAGACAATCGAAGCGAAGCGGGATGGGCGGCGGGGGGCCGCGAGGAGCTCCACTCGGGCGACTCGACCCAGAAGGCGATGACGTTCCACGACCTCCGCGCGACGGGTCTCACGTGGATGGCCGTTCGCGGCGATGACCCGCTCAAGATCATGCAGCGCGCGGGTCACGCCGACTTCAAGACGACGCAAGGTTACGTGCGTGAAGCTGAAGCAGTGCGTGAAGGGTTCGGCGAGCCGTTTCCCGTCGTTGCTCGAGAGCGAGCCGAGCGATCCAAAAGAGCCCGAGGACGACGGCAGATCTTCGTCGGACTCTTCGGAGCCCGTGACAGAGCTCCTGTCACGGGAGCTGTCACAAGCCGCTCAAGTATCCGAAAGTATTGCGGGGCGGACGGGACT
>CAWKKR010000007.1:0-1127935 GCA_963850305.1 uncultured delta proteobacterium
GCAAGACGACGAGTCGTTCACCGGCTGCAGCGGCATGGCCCGTATTGCTAGACCGGCGTGAGCTCCTGTGTTGTGCGCGGCCTTGCCGTGAGCTCCCTCCGCAGCCACTGGATCGCACTCGCTTCGTCCACGACGAAGAGGCTCAGTTGCTTCACCTCCGTCACGCTCGTGCGGCGGCGGTCGTACTCTGCTACCTGCTCGGGCAGGAAGAACATCCCATCGCGTTCGGCAAAACGCTGTGCGAGCCCGGCGAAGAACAGCGGGCCGCTGATCGGTACGCTGACGCCGTGCTGCACGTGGTAGGCGACCATGCGGTCGTGCAGCATCTGGGGCGTCCGCTCGGAGATGATCTCGCCCTCACTGGCGCGACCGACGAACTTCGGCACGTTGCTCAGGTGCTCGCGCACGAAGGCCCACGCCGTCTCCTCGGTTGTTGTGCCGAGGACGAACTTCTTCTCGAGTGCCTCGCTGGGCTTGTACGCCGAGATGACGAGGTCCTGCTTCACAGCGCTGCTTGTCACCTGTCGGTAGGATCCCTGCTGCTTGTCGAGCGTGCGTACGTCCGCGACCACGAACCCCGCGACACCCATTGCCTCCTGGATCGCGCGCCAAACACCATTACTGGAGTTGCTGAAGACGACCGTCATCCAGCGCCCAGGCTTCAGTACTCGGGAGTACTCCTCGAAGCACCGGCGCATCAGCTCTTGGTACTCGTTGAGGCCCTTCTTCCTTGCTTGGTCGACGATAGCCTCAGGCGTCGCGTCGGTTCGCACGCGATGCCAGGCCTCGACCAGAAAGTTTAGGTCGGCGTAGATAGATGTTCTCGCCGAAAGGAGGATCAGTGAAGACGTAGTCGATCGACTGCGAGGCCAAAGGAAGTGCCGCGCAACTGCCGGTCGTGATCGCCGCGGAGGTGCCGGGAGGCTTCGTTCCGACAAATGCCTTGGTGAGCCGAGAGAGTTTTCCGTCCAGAATGTACCAGGGGCTCACCTCCACGATTTGGGAGCCGACGTAGTAGACGCCGTTCAGATACTGATTCACCTGCGAGTAGTGCGTGGGTGCATATCGAGCCAGAATCGACATTCCCCAGATAGCTTGCTCTGCGAACCAGAGCAGCATTCGACGGGTTGGGCGTCGTCCGCTTCTACGTGGCCTCCCGGCCACAACGTCGCTGAGCGCTGACCGCCGGACGAGGCAGGAAGAAGTGGTGCGCGTGGGTCACGCTGAGTCTCTAGCCGGGCGCGATTCGAGAACCGTGTGCCATTAGCGTCGATCGGGAAGGCCGCGGTCGGCAGTGCGGCCGGCGTCGGCAATCGCCCGATGCGAGCAAGCAGTGCCTCCTCGGCGGCGTTAGGCAGTTTCTCGAAGTCCCGATCGCCGACCTTGTAGTTGATCAGGACCGGGCGGTTCGCTCGCTTCCAGGGTTCGCCCGACGCAGCATCGATCAGGGTCTCAAAAATCCGTTCGAGGTTGTCTTTGGTCGAGCTTCGCCTTGCAGGACGGGCAGGGAAACTCGTCGCGAACGTGCTTTGTCGTCCTTGTCGAGCGCCTCGTCGACAAACACGACCTCGTGTGCGCACTCGGGGCAGCTGAACACTTCGCTCCAGACGGTGAAGTTGATACGACCCTTCTTTGCTACATCTGCGTGGTGCGTCTCATACATCCAGCCAAGTTCCTCATCGACCTATCGAGTAACTGCTGGGCACGAGAGGTGAAGGCATCCATGTCGAACGGGAGCGCATAGCCCGCGGCGATCATCGTTGCCGCTGGCGAGAGGTCATTCAGCACGGCTTGGCGGGCGCCCCATTGGGAGCTGAAAGACCCTCGCGCTTCCATTCGCTTTCGACTTCCTTGCGGTAGGCGTCGGGAGCCGCTCCGCACCACAGCGCAGCGACGCCGGTCATGCCCGAGCCGCAGAAACCATCCAGGACGATCTCGCCGGGCTTCGTGTAGTGGAGGATGGACGGGACGATGGCGAGATGCGGGACCTTGGTGTGGTAGCTGTGCGCCTTGTAGAGGGCGTCGGTCTTGCCGACACTCACGTCGATCGCGAACGGATCGCGGTGGTACGTGTCGCCGGCTTGATAGGCCTTCCCGTAGTGCGCAACAAGTTCCGTCAGAAAGGGGTTGGGGCACGCCGTGTAATAGGGAGGGTCCGACAGGCGAAGGATGTCTTCGTCCTCGCCACCGGAAATCCTTCGGTCCGACGGAAAGCTCGGATCCCTAGTTTTCTCGCGAAGCAGCGCGATGAAGTGGTCGCGCCGAGCAGCGTCGCTCTCGAACTGGTGGCCGAGACACTCCACAGGACCCGAAGCGGTCGAAGAGGCGGGGAGGTTGAGCGACTTCTGCTTTTTCATCCCAGTTTCTCCCTCAAGGAGCTGCGATTCTGAGTTGGATTCGTCTTGCTCCACCAGCCCCTGCAACAAGAGGAACTCGAGGGCCGACTCCAGCTGTTCGACCGAGAACCCCGTTTCCCGCTCAAGAAGCGGGAGCGCCGCGCTCGGCAACTTTGAGAGTGCGTTAAGCACAATCGCTTGCGCGAGTAGCGGGGTTGCCGGGTGGGCGGATTGTGCCACCGCTGCTTCTTGCACCACTTTGAGGAAGTGGCCAAATGACAGGTTGCCCTCGAGCGCAGTGAGGTGTCCGGCACCGTCTTCTGTGCGGTTGCGAAGGAAGACGCGGAGACAGCTGCTAGGTAGCGAGCGAGAATCTCTGCGGCCTTGAGGGTCGCGTTAACTCGTCTCCGCTGCAGTACGTGCACGAAGGACCCGGCCGCTCGCGATCGCGACGGGCGACGGGTAGACAAGGCTCGCGCGTCGAATCGGCCAGTGCTGTTGTTCCAAGCTCGTCATGCCCGCTCACCCCTCCAACACGATGCGGATCTTCGTGCTGTCCTTGCCCTTGTTCAACTCCGCAAGATAGGCCTCGAACCTCTCTCGAAGCTCTGAGACGGTGCAGGGACGCCACCGCGAAGCAGCGCCGCGTGAAGGTCGTCTTTCTTGAGCACGACCTTCTGAATCCAGAGAGCACCTCCTGCAGCGCCTTCACGAAAACGGTGTCGACGGGTGTCGGCAACGCGCGGCTTTTAGGAACGCGCGAAGTGCGGTCTTGCCCTTCGCATCGGTCAGCAGTTCCACGTTGCCCGTCACGGTGGGATCCTCGAGGTTGCCCAGCAAGGTCCGAGTCCACTCCTCGAGCAAGCGGTCCAGCTGGTCGTCGACGTCGTCAATCACCTTCGCGGCAGCGCCAACGGTGGTCGCCGGTTCCTCGACAGGGCGGTAGCCGCAGTGCGGGCAAAGCGGGCGGGCATCGAGGTCCTGCTTCGTCAGGCTCCAGCACGACCGCAGCGCAAGCAGGCGGTTCTCGAAGTCCGTAAGCTGTTGCGTCGGCATCATCTCCACGCCTGCGAGCTTGCGTAGCTGGCCGAGACGAGCGTCCTTCTGGAGCTCGCCCTTCCTCTTGTCGGCGGTGGCACCAAGGCGGGCGCGGCCGTGCAGCTCGAGATACGCATCCTGGTACTGGGCCTTCAGCTCCGCGAGTCGCTGCCCGAGCCCACGCTGGAAGCTCGGATCGGCCCGATGCTTGGGGCTCGCGACCTTGGCCAGCACCTCACCTTGCGCCGTCTTCACGCCGCCGAGCCAGACGTGGTCAGCCGGCAAAACCGCCTCGGCCGTACCGAGGTACGCCGTCACCGGGTCGACCTGCCGGACCAGCTCAACGAGATCCTCGACCGCCTTCACCAGGTCGAGGCGCTCCTGCTGGTTCGCGATGACAGCGGTATCGTGCGGGAAGTTCTTGAGCTTGCCGACCGTGTTGAACGGCGCGAGCCCCTCGAGGAACGCCTTCAGCTCGCTCAGCTGCTTTCGCCACGATTCGCGCTCCTGGTCGGAGAAGCAGCGGCTTGCCCCAGAACGCGATGCCGCTATGCAGGCTCTGCAGGGCAATCGCGATGCGCTCGGAGCGCTTGGCGACCTCGGTCTGAAGGCGCTGGATGCCCTCGTCGCGGTTCGCCGGGTTTACGATCAGCCCCTTCGGAAGGGCGAGCAGTTCGAAGAGATCCTGGATCGGGCCGAGGGGCAGGTCCGCGGGCGCTCGATGTGCTTGAAGCCGGCGAGCTCCGCGATGCTCAGCTTGGCGAACTGGTCGACCGCGCTGGCGTCCAACTTCTTCCCGGTGATGCTGACGATGAGATCGCCGCTGTGAACCAGCGACCCGAGGACGACCGCAAGGAACTCGGGCTCGAGTCGAAAGCGAGTCCAGTACTCGATCCCTGCGACGTCATCGATGAACTCCGAGCGGTTCGCGACCTGGCCGTTGCCCTTCTGCGAAAGGACCTCCAACACGTGCTTCGCGTAGCGGGACTTCCTCGGCTTCAGCTGCTCGCCGTCGAGTAGCTCGAGCGCGTCAAGAACCGCGGTGCCCTGCTTGCTCTTGACGCCACCGGCGAGCCACCGCAGCCCATCCTGGGCGGCCAGAGCGCGGTTCTCCTTCGTGACGAGAACGCTGAACACCGGGTAGTCGGGGCTCTGGTTCTCGAAGTGGGGGCCGAGGCAGATGGACGCTGCTGCGTTGACCAGGTCGCGCACTGAGTTGCGCCCTGCGGCGACCGAGGCCTTCCCATGGAGCACTTCCGCGAGTGGCTTCGAGCGCCCTTGGTAGGTCACCTCGAGCGACGTGACGATGTGCTCGCGAAGCCAGGTGGTGAGCGTGCGGAGATGGTCCGCAGCCTTGTCCTCGTAGATCTTCTTGTTCGCTCCAGAAGCGTTCGTCGCCTGCTCGCGCGCTCCGGCATACAGCTTCAGCGCAGTGTCGAACGCGGCGTCACGATGCTTCAGCTTGAGGAACACCTCGTCGCTGCGCTTCTCGTCCTTGAAATACGGGGGCTCGAAGGGCTGCAGAGCAAATAGGTAGAAGTCCCTCTGCGGCGTCACCGTTGAGCGCTCATTGGGCGCTCCGAAGAATAGGTACCCGCTGCGCCCGACCTTGCGCTCCCTCCACTCCACCTCGTGCTCCCAGACGCGATAGCCCGTGACGTAGGTCTGGTCCGCGCACTCCATGACGCGCGTGAGCGCGTCGAAGTAGTAGCGGTCGAGCAGGTCGCCGCCGAGGCCCTCGGCCTTCTTCTCAATGAGCGAGTCGAAGTCGACGTCCTTCTTGACGTCGAGGTAGTACTGGCCGTTCTCCTTGTTGAAGGTGATGAACTGGCCGCTGACGGTCTTGAGGATTTCCTTGAGGACGGTCTCGACCATCGTCTTCAGGAACTCGGCGTCCCGCTCCGGCATCGGGAGGATGAGGCACAGGTCGTCGCGCAGTTCCTCTGCCGTGGCGCCGATGGGCGCGTAGATGTCGCCGGTCGTGAGGCGGTGGACCGAGAGCGCGTGCACGATGCGCAGCGCAGCGGGCCGATACTGCGGGCGGGTGAACGCCTGCTGGATGCGCCCCTCGAGCACCTCGCTCTTCTGCACCACCTCGCTGATCTCGGGGATGGCGCGGAAAGACGGGTTGTCCTTCAGGAACGGCCAGTAGGAGTCGTAGGCGATCAGGCCGGGCTGATCGGTCGGCACGTCCTGCTCGACGAGGCGCCGAATCGCCGCGCTGAGGGTCTTGAGGACCTCGCGCTTCTCGGCGACGAACACGCGCTCGAACGTCTCGAGGTAGGCCGGATGGACCGGGAACAGTCGCACGAACTCGTCGAGCCGCTCGTTCATCGAGCCGTAGAGCGGCGCGAACGTCTGGAGGTGCTCACGGACCAGCGCCTGCTGCTTCGCGTCCTTCTTGAGCAAGCGCTCCGAGACGACGTAGGCGACGTCTTCGCGCGCGATGCGCACCTGCTCGAAGCGGTCCTTCACGCGCCGCAATGTCTCGGCCACGAACTGAAAGCGCGTGCTGTCGAAGAGGCTCTCCTGGACGCCCGACAAGAACCGGAAGCGCGTGCCTCGACAGATCTCGCCGACCTCGCGCAGGAAGTTCAGATCGAGAATGAGCGCCTGCTCCTTGCGGGTTCGGAGATAGTCGAGCAGCTCGTCGATGACGAACAGCAGTCCCTGCGTTCGGGTAGACCTGCTGGAACGCCGCCATCATCTCGTGGAAAGCGTCCTTGTTGTTCGAGACCTCGGACGAGCTCGGAAAGCGGTACGAAACGCCGAGCGTCGCGAGGTGCTCCTCGAGCTCGCCACACACGATGTCGCGAAGGGACATCTCCGTGGAGCCGATCTCGGCGCGCACGACCTTGAACCGACCCGCGACCGCTGAAGCCTTGTCGGCGACGGTCGGGTTCGTCAACGTTTTGGCGAGCTCGGCGTGCTCGGCGACCGCTGAGATCGCCGCCATGAGGTGCGACTTACCGGTGCCGTAGTTGCCGACGACCAGGAGGCCCTTGTTGTCGCTGGGCTTGTCGAACTGAAGCTGCGCGAAGACCAGGTCGACGAGCTGCTCGACCATCCGGTCCGAGATGACGAACGTCGTCACCAGTCGACGTGCCTCCGCCGCGGCATCAGCTTCGCGCAGCTGGACCACGGACTCGATCGGTTCGAAGTGGATGAGGTCGGCGTATCGCATGGGTTCCTTGGGTCAGCTCTGGGCTTGGGCGCGCGGGTCTCGAGGAGGCAGCGTCGCCCGTGCAGCGAGAGCCAGAGCGTGTCGAGCTCCGGGTACCGTCGGTACTCGGGGTGGCCAGGCTCGGCGTAGGTCAGCTGCGGCCGACCATCACGCCTGGCCACGACGCCACGACCGTGCGGTTGCGGGCAAGCCCCTGAAGTAGCCTCAACGGGTCCTGCGAGAGATCTAGGGCTGAACAGCAGCTCGAGGTTGTCGATGACCACGACGTCCGCGTCGGCGGAGGCGACGACGCCATCGACAAGGCGAGGAACCCGAAGGGCGCGCTGTCGTTGCGTGAGTTCCAGCAACAGCTCGCTGACGCGCTGGTTCAGGTTGATGAGGGGCCAGCTGTTTGCGGCGGCGGTGGCCTGTAGCAATCGCGTCTTTCCACTGCGCGCCGGCCCCACGACGAGCACAAGGCGATGGTAGAGGGCCGCGGCGGTCTCGCAGAGTGCGCTCAGGTCTTTCGACGTGGCCGCGGTCACTTTGTGCCTATCGCTCCTGAAATCCCGAAAGGAGTGCCCGGAACCGCACAGTACGGCTGGTTCAACGTCCCAAAACCCCCGCGAGATACTTCTCGCTCGCCTGGGAGTTGATGCTCGAATCGACTCAGGCTGTTCGTGAACTCGAAGTCCGCCGGGCGCCGCGCCTGTTGCCGCGGGCGCTCTGCTCCGTACGCAGAGACGTCCACCCGCGACCAATAGTCGCGGAACAGCCCATCCGATTCCGAACTCGACCAGCCTTCCGACATGAGAGCCGCTGAGGGTACACTGGGGACCCCACGCAAACATGGGTTTTCCCGCGTCGGGTCGTGTTTTCCGCAACGGCGTCAGAGCCCGGCGCGCCCATAGCGCGCGCCGGCTGGCTCCGCCGGACGACCGATGATTCTGTTCATCAGGACGCGGAAAACTCCGGCAAACCTTGTGGCTCGAAGCCGTCCCGTCCGCGGAGAGCGCGCCCGCGCCAGGGCTGACGGCCCTTTCCCCCACCACCCAGTGCTCGACGACCGTACATGGGACGAGATTGCCCAACTCGCCTCAGTCGACGCGCACCGCGCGGCGCGCGCGCGGTCGTTGCCCGTGATGGCTGGAGCGAGCCCCGATAACGCGCTGCTTTCGGCTGATGTGGCGTCCGGCGGCGTGACACGCGCACGCTCCGAGACTTCGCTGTTCAACGCAGCTCGGGGAGCTGTCCAGGACGGACCGCCACTTCAGGAGATGGCTTGCAAACGCCTTGCTCAACGGGTCGTCGAAGCGAGCGACGTACGCAGCGAACTGAGAGAAGTCGATGGCGCACACGCCCTCGGTGGAAAGGTCAGAGCATCTCCGGGAAGCGAGAACAAGCCAAGGGGCTGCTACTGACAACCCGACGAAGGGGTGAACGTGCCTTGCCTGGTCTTCCGCGCAGGAATATGCCCGCCAACCATACCTCCGTTCACCCCCGGATACTCCCTGTCATCCAGCTCCCCGCCCCAGCGCCGTACCTGCGAACAGATTGTCGGCGATGCGATCCACCACGCCCCGCAGTTCCGGCTTGAGGCCGCCGCGGCGGCAAGCACGCGGTGCCGTGCATGACCGAGAAGTACGACTAACCGCCCCCCAGCGTTCCGACGAACGCTTCCCGCTCGGCATCCGTCTCGAACACATGCACGAGCACCGCGTCCACTCGGTCATCCTCGTCGAGCAGATTCGCCAACGTGCCCTGGTCAACGATCACCGACGGCTTGCCGTCGAACCGCGCGAGCATGACCACGTAGCCTTCGCCCCCGTTGTGCTCGGCCACGTCCGCTACCCGAGTCTCGATCGCAGACCACGACGCGAATGAAAGGCGTTTCATCGACATTGGCCTTGGCAGCACGGCTGCTTCAGGAGGGACGCGGGCTGTGCACGACGGGGAGCGATTCTCATGGGCATTGGGTAGCTCGACGTCTCACAGCTACGGAGCCGCCGCTACCTACGGGCATGACATTCCCTGTCCGTCCTTTCCTTGCGCGCCGAGCGCCCCTCCAGCATCGTGATCTCATGCCCCAGCCGAGTGCACCGCTCGATTTCGACCTCCTCGACCGAGCACGACTCGAGGAACGCGCCTGCGGGAGCCTCACGACCGGTGACTTCCGTTCGGGGCTCGCCCCACTCTGCCGCTTGCTCCTCACTCTGGAGCCGCAGGACCCGGAGCGCGGCGTCGTGCTCGCCTGCCTCACAGTCGTCTACTCGCGCACGGGCCGCACTGCGGACGCCGACCGCGCCCTCCGCAGTGCGGAGAGTGCAGCGCGGGGCGCGCGGGCGATCGGTGCGCTGCGGATTGCGCAGGCGGAGCTGCAACGGCGCCGGAGCTGATCGGTATGAAGCGCCGCGCCCGAGCCCCGCTGCCGCTCGCGACGTTCGCTCTGGCGACCGCGATTCTCGCGGTCTACGGCGTCGAGCTCGCGGGCGATGGACAAGCGCTCTGCGCGACCTACGGCCTGGTGCCGGCGCACCCGAGCTTCGGCACGGCGCTCGCGAGCCTGTTCCTCCACGACCCCACGGGGCTCGCGCACATCGGCGGCAACCTGGTGGTCCTCATCCTGATCGGCTCGCGCCTCGAGCGCATGATCGGCTCGACGCGGTTCGCAGCCCTCTATTTCGCCGGGGGGCTCGCCGGCGCGGCGTTGCACATCGTCGTCGACCCGAGCTCGTCGGCGCCACTCGTGGGTTGTTCCGGCGCGCTCTTCGCCGTCCTCGCCGTCGCAGCGGTGCTCTTCGGCCCGGCGATGCTCGTGTTCACCTCGCTCCTCGTCGCGGCCAACGTCTGGCATGCGTTCGGCGGCCCGGGCGAGGTGGCCGTATCATTCGGTTGCCACATCGGTGGTTTCGCTGCCGGAACCGCCGTTGTCCTGCTGTGGCGCGTGCGCGATGTCGACTGGCGCGAGGGAACGCGAGCGGCACGGGTCGCTGCGTAGCGGGTTCTTTCGACGCCGGACGTTCCCTGTCCCCCCTCCCCTTGTTCCGCGCTCCGCATCCGTACAAGTTGAAGTATGGGGTCGATCGACACGCCTGAGGCGCCGCGACGCATCTGCCGGTCGTCGGCCTCTCCAAGTCCCGCTACACCGTGGGGCTTCAGTGCCATCGGCTGCTCTGGTGGACCGTGCACGAGCGCAACGCGCCGGAGCTCGTGGTCGGTCCGGACCTTCAGGCCATCTTCGACCAGGGCAATCGCGTCGGTGAGGTGGCGCGCGAGCGCTTTCCGGGCGGGGTGCTCGATCGATCTCGAGCACTGGAAGGTCAGTGAGCGCATCGAAGCCACGGCAGCGGCGCTCGCGCGCGGGGGCCCCGTCGTGTACGAGGCGTCGTTCAGCGCGGACGATGTGTTCGTCGCCGTCGACGTGCTGCATCGTGCGCCCGGCGAGCGACGGGTGGACCGTCACGGAGGTCAAGTCGACCAACTCCGTGAAGGAGGAGCACGTGCTGGACGTCGCGCGTGCAGGCGCATGTCGTGCGTGCGGCGGGCCTTCCCGTGTCGCGCGTCGAGATCATGCACCTGAACCGGCGAGTGCCGGCACCCGGACCTCTCGAACCTCTTCGTCCGCGACCGACGTCACGCGACGGTGAAGGAATCCGTCGCCGACATCCCTCGCGAGGTGAAGAAACAGCTTCGGATGCTTGCGAACGCGAGCCGCCCGCGGTTGCACCCGGCCCGCACTGCTTCGAGCCCCGGGAGTGTCCGTTCACGGGGCGCTGCTGGCCACGCGCCGCCCGAGCACGCCATCGGCACCCTCTCGCGAGCGCAAAGAAGCGCGCGGCGCTCGTCGACGAGGGCTACCAGACGATCTCGATCTCACGGAGGACGTGTCCCTGACCGGCGTCGCGGATCGCCAGCGACGAGCGGTGCAGACCGGGAGCGTCGTGGTGGAGACGGGCCTGGCCGACGCCCTCGCCGCGCTCGCGTCACCCGTCGCGCACCTCGACTTCGAGACCGTCGGCCCTGCGATCCCCGTGTGGCCAGGCTGCGCGCCTTACTCGCAGGTGCCCGTGCAGTTCAGCGTGCGCATCGAGGGCCAGCGTGGCGAGCCCACGGAAGAGATCGGATGGCTCGCGGACGGTCCGCCGATCCGCGGCCCGCGCTGGCGCGAGCCCTCGTCGACGCGCTACGCGGCACGGGCTCCGTCATCGTTTACAGCGTTGGTTCGAGAGCGACCCGTCTTCGCGAGCTGGCCGTGCGGTGCCGGAGTTCGCCGACGACCTTCTCGCCATCGAAGCGCGCCTCGTCGATCTGCTCCGCGTCATGCGCGCAAACGTCTACCACCCCGACTTCGGCGGCAGCTTCAGCTTGAAGACCGTCGCGCCGGCGCTCGTGCCGGGATTCACGTACGCGGATCTGGACGTGGGGGACGGAGGCGCGGCGAGTACGGCGCTGGAAGCGCTCATCGTGGACGGGAAGCCGAAGGACGACGGCGCGCGGGCGGAGCTGCAGACGGACACTGCTTGCGTATTGTGCGCGGGATACGCTGGGGACGGTGGGGGTGCTGAGGAGTTTGCGAACGCTGGGAGGATAGATCGCGACTCACAGCGCTCGTCACGATGGTCGTCAGGCACGAGATCGGAGTACGATTCGGATGGGCGAGCCATATGGCGCGACTGATTGCGAACTACCGTGACGAGGGATTGATCTGATGGCGAAGACGAGCTTCAAGACGAACCCCATCTCACTCAAGTCGCTCCTGCAGTCGTGCGAACAAGGAAAGCTACAACTCCCCGACTTCCAGCGGAGCTGGGTCTGGGAGGAGGACCGGATCAAGAGCCTGATCGCGTCCGTCTCTCGCGGCTTCCCGATGGGCGCGCTGATGGCGCTCGATTCCAGGGCCGACGGTGCGACCGTCTTTGCTCGTCGCCCCATCGAAGGCGCGCCAACTATCGCCGCGAGCGTCACGCCGGAGCAACTCCTGCTCGACGGCCAGCAGCGCATGACCTCGCTGTACCAGAGCTGCATGCGGCAGAAAGTCGTCACGACCATCACAGCCCAGAAGCGGGTCGTGAAGCGCTGGTTCTACATCGACATCCAGAAGGCGCTCGCCGCCGACTCCGACCGTGAACAGGCGATCTTCGGCGTGCCGGAGGACCGACGGCTCAAGGCGAACTTCGACAAGGACATCTTGCTGGACCTGTCGAGCGACAAGCTGGAGTTCGAGAAGCTGATGTACCCGTTGAACAGATCGTTCGACTGGGACGAATGGCAGGACGGGTTCGGCGACTACTGGATCAAGCAAGGGCGACGACGCCAAGCGGCAGCTGTTCAAACATTTCAAGAACGAGGTGCTGAAGAACTTCGACGACTACCAGGTGCCGGTCATCGCCCTCGGTGGCGATACATCTCACGAAGCGGTTTGCCTCGTGTTCGAGAAGGTGAACACCGGTGGGAAGGCGCTCGACGCGTTCGAACTCCTCACGGCGATGTATGCCGCACAGGGCCACAAGCTCCGCGACGACTGGCTTGGGACCGAGGGCGTGGTCGGGTTGCAGGGGCGCCTCGTCAACGTTGGGCGAGCGGCTGAGCAGAAGGCTGGTGTGCTCGCCGGCGTGAGCAGCACCGACTTCCTGCAGGCAATCGCCCTCCTGCACACCAAGGAGTGCCGTCTGCTCGCGATGGCCGACCCGACCAAGAAGGAGGGAGATTGGCCGGCGGTGCGGGCGACCCGGCAGTCACTTCTCGACCTGCCCCTCCACTCGTACCTGAAGTACCGCAAGGCCGTCGAAGCTGGGTTTAACAAGGCCGGGAAGTTCCTTCGGCAGCAGAACATCTTCCGGGTGCTCGACTTGCCGTATCAAAGCCAGCTCGTCCCGCTTGCCGCGATCTTCGCAGAGCTCGGAGATCGTTCGGAGCATGCGACCAACATGGAGAAGATCGCTCGCTGGTACTGGTGCGGCATCTTCGGCGAGCTGTATGGGTCGGCGGCAGAAAGCCGATTCGCTCGAGATATCCTCGAAGTCCCAGCGTGGCTCGATGGTGGCCCCGAACCGATCACGGTTCGGGACGGATCACTTCGCCCCGACCGTCTTCTCACCATGCGCACTCGGCTATCCGCCGCATACAAGGGTCTTCACGCGCTGCTGATGCGCGAGGGAGCGAAGGACTTCAGGAGCGGGCAGGACTTCAACGACACGATCTTCTTCGACGAGGGCGTCGACATTCACCACATCTTCCCGCAGGACTGGTGCAAGAAGCAGGGCATCCCCGTCAACGTCTACGACGCCGTCGTCAACAAGACGCCCCTGAGCTACCGCACGAATCGAATCATCGGAGGAGTGGCGCCTTCGAAGTACCTGCAGAAGCTCGAGCAGGGCTCGGCGAAGTCCGGCGGCCTGTCCGTCGATCCGCCGATCGAGGGGGGCACCCTGGACAACTACCTGCGTTCGCACTGCATCTCGGTGGACGCGATTCGCGCCGACGACTTCAAGGCGTTCATGGCGGCGAGGCAAGCGTCTCTACTCGACCTGGTTTCTCGGGTAACGGGCCACAAGCTGAACGTCGGCGTTCCTGCTGCCGAGGAGGGCGAGGAGCTATCGGGCGCATTGGCTCACGACACGGGGCTCGACGAGGCTGCCGAGTAGGAACGCTTCGGGACGTGGATCAGGGTGAGGAGGTACGGGACATGAGCAAACAGCCGCGGAAGCCGACCGGGACTCCCCCCAACACGAAAGTCGATCCCGAGGAAAGCCGGGGCCGGGAGCGAGATCTGGACTCGCTCATCGCCGTGGATCTGGCGAGTGGCTCGCCCGCGGCGGCGATCATCTGGAAGGCAGTTGAGCAGAGCGTTGCCGCCCCCGCCAACGTCCGGTTTCAAACCAAGCGTCGTGATCACCGGACCACCGACGTCGAGGCAGCCGCGGGTGATCTCACCCTGCTAATCGAGAACAAGGTGGCCGGTGGGCAGTACGAGCCGGGTCAAGCCGAGAGCTACGCGGAGGAGCGACGCGCGGGCAGCGTCCTGACGCTCACGATCGGTCCGCGGTCGTTCGAGTCATACTTCCACCAGAAACGAGGCTGCTTCGACGCCTTCGTCACCATCGAGGACCTTGCGGCGAGCCTGTGCAGCGCGGCGGAGCGGGCTGATTCGAATCCGGAGCTGCGCGCGGGGTACCTGCACCGGGCCGGTCGGTACCAAACGCTCGCCACATCCATCACCGCACCCCCCAAGGAGGACGTGGTCGCGTTCGGGAAGCTGTACCGTCAGGTCGCCGAGCAGCGCACGCTGGGGCGCGTTCGGCTGAGCGAGGGCTCGTTCCAGCGGGGCCCACGCGCCACGTTCGCGTTCGACGCGCCGGTTCCACGGCCCTTGCGGGCGATGCACAAGGTTCGGCACCGCGTCGTAGACATCCTATTCAGAGGATGGACGCTGCAGCAGCTGGAGGACTTTTGGTCCACCATGGATGAGGCCGAGCGACCTCGCGGGTGGGTTCCCGCCGCTCAGAAGGTGGGGCGAGACGCCCAGGACACCGGAGAGCCGATCCCGGTTCTTCGCTACGCCGTGGACGGGGTGCCCGAATCACCTCCGACGGGTTTGCTGCCGGGCGCGCCGCCATCGGGAGATCAGGTCCTCCAAACCCGTCCTGGCCGTCCCCCGCCGGTCCCCGCCGTCTCCGCGCCGGGCTTGAGCCGTCAACGCCGGGGATTTCCCGTATAATGTGACCAATTCCAACGGCCCTGGACGCTCCTCCGCGCCGGGGTCGCTCGGGTGAGCTCCTGCTGGCTGGCCGGTGACTCGCTGCGTCACCAGTCGTCGGGCGAGGGCGGGTCGAAGTCGTCGGTGGGGGACCGGGCGCGGGCGACCATGGGAGCGGCGAGATCGAGGCCGAGCTCCCTGAGAAGGTGGCGAGCGCGGTCGGCCTCCGTCACGAGCTCCACGAACTTCAGGCGGCCGCCACACGGACACGCCAGAGCATCGACGTCGTGAACGCGTTTTAGGAGCGTCGCCCAGTCGATCCTCCAGGCTCCCGACGTGTAACGCGCCTTCCCGGGCTCGAACGGCGCGCGCTTCGGCACCGCGAAGAGGCGCGCCGGGTCGAGCACCGCTTCCGTGGCGCCGAGCGGCACAGGGAGACGGAGCGCGTCGACCCCGTGAGCTCCCTCAGCCGTCATGGCGCTCGGTGTTTCGACCACCGGGATGGACGGTGCCTCGGTCACGGCAGACCCGACACTCCCGACCACCTCGGTGGTCGCTGGGCACGCCGAACCGTTCGCCGCATCGGCGACCGCAGGCTCCGGCACCACGCTCTTCCTCCACGACGAGTGCGGACCGAGGACGCCATGGAATCGTAGTAGCGGATGGCGCGGCGGGGGAATCAACGCCGAAAGCCTCGCGAGCAGCTCCACCGGCTCCATCACTCGGTGCGTCTCGCCGCGACGCCAGGGTCGTTGCAGCTGGTACGCGACGCGTCCGTCCCGCGTCATCGAGAGCCGCTCGAGGCTCAGCGGGGCTCGCGTGCAGTATCGGAGCAGCTTCTCTCGGCCCGCTCGGTCGTGCGCTTCTATGCGGACACCTGCGTGCAAGTTGAAGCCGAGCGACTCGGTTCCGTACTTTCCCTTGGATTTGCGGGGCGCGGTAGCGTCACCGTCGCCGCCGGGTTGCACGAGCTCGGCGAGCCCCCGGGCATCGAGCCGGACGAGCCCGGTCTGACTCAGCGACGTGCTCACGCAGGCGTCTATCGCGCTCGGGTCCGTCGGCTCCGTCCGCTCGTGGTTGTACTCGGCGAGCAGTCCCTTTCGACGAAGCCACGCGACGAGCCGCTTGTAGACGCGCTCGATCACGTCCCCGAGCGCGAACGAGTCGGGCGCAGGAACGGCGTGGAACACGGCGCGGTCGTCCTCGTCGTCGCGCGTGAACACCCCGTCGATGACGGCGGCGTGGACATGGCAGTTCAAGTTCAACGCGCCACCGAAACGGTGCTGCACCGAGACTGCGCCGCCCTGACCATCCGAGATGCCAATCTCGACCGCCCTCCGCCGGTACCACGCGAGCGTCTCCTCCATGAAGATGCGGGTCAGCGCTGTGAACGCCTGCGCGTTCGACGCCAGCAAAAATCTCAGTTCGAACGGAACGCTCAGCACCCACTGGCGGACGGGAGCGTTCGGGAGAACTCGATCCGTCAGGTGTGCCGCGGCGTTGCACATTCGTCGCGCGTTGCAGGATGGACACAGCCCCCTCATCTTGCACGAAAAGGCTACGACGATCTGGCGGTGACAGTCACGGCACTCGGCGCGTCCGAATCCATGCGCCAGGATCCCGCAGCGCAAATACGCACGCAGCTCCCGCTCGACGTAAGGGGGAAGAGGCCGGTCGTGTTTCTCGCGGGATTCAGCGAGGAACGTCTCGAGGTGCTCGGCAACGACCCGGTAGAGCAATGTTTCTTCGGGTCGGTGGCGCGCGTAGCCACGTTGCCGGCGGTCGACGGAAGACCCGGCGAGGTCGGGCACGACCGGTCTCGACAGCGAGGACCGGGCCATGAGCCAAGGCCCGCAATTCTCCGACGTCTCCGGTGCGGTGACGGTGGCGAACGTCGGGGTCGCGATGGCGAGCCGCCACGACGACCTCGGAGAAGGCCGTGTGCGAGACGGGGAACGGCGGCGGCGAACTGAACGAGGGAGGGATCGCGCTCGGCGAGATCGTGGTCGACGGAGAGACCTTCCCGCCCGCGATGCTCGTCTCGTGCCGCCCGTCGCGCTCGACGACGGGACGTCCGCGCCGTCACCTCGTGACAACCGACCACGAGGATGGACGCGGTGCGTTGAAGACCTAACGTCTCGGAATTGCTCCATCGCGCGCCAAACGTTGCCGGTGACGCCGTTCGCGCGGCTGCATGCGATGCAGCTCGTCCACGCAGTCGTTCACCGTCGCAGTGCCAGGCGCGTTCTCGCGGTTGCGGCGGGGGCGAGCAAGTAGCCGGCGAGCCTTTCCATCGGGGCTGAGTGGACGTACCATTCGACCATGCTCGACATTCCGCCGCCGACCGTCGCTCGCGCCATCGGGATCCTTCGCTCCGGAGCCATGCGAGCTGATGCGTTCGCGAGGGCCATGTGGCCCGAGCGCTCGGCGGACCGCACGCCGGGGCAGCAGTCTCGATCCGGTCATGCGTTGCTACGGCAGCTCGCGCAGGTCGGCTACGTGCAGCAGGTCGGCGACCTCTGGGTGCTACGCACGCTCGGGACTGCGGTTGGACTGGGAGATTCCCCAGTCCCGACTGCGGTCCTGACTGCGGTCGGACTGGGAGTGGGACTGCCAGTCCGACCCCCAGTGGGACTGGGAGTCGCACCGGCAGACGGACTGCCGGACGGCCTCCCGGAACGACTGCCGAACGAGCCCCCGAGGACAGACGGAGAGCGACGGGCTGACCTCGAAAGGCTGCACAGGTTGGTCGCGCTGGCGGACACTCCCGTGGACACGGTCAGCCACGACCAGGCGCTCGGTGACGTTGCGATCCGTGGCGAACCCCTCGACGACTGCCTCGCCGAGGCAGCTGCGCACGTCGTGCTCGCCGGCCGCGCGATGAACGTCTACTTGCCCGGCGCAGGTGCACCGATGATCGTCAGCCTGCGACCGACCGAGGGCGCGCGGGCGCTGCACGTGTGGTGGCAGCAATCCGGGGTTCCGCCGACGCTGCCTCACGGAGAGGGTTGGTTCTTCTCGAATGACGGCATGATCGCGAATCCAGCCTGCTGGCTGCTAGAATACCGCCAGCTCGGGATCGTGTTCGGGCTCGAATCGCTCGACGATCAGCTCCACCGGCAGCGCGCTGAGGTGGGGCTCGCGTAGTTGCCACGGCCCAATGCTGCGCCCCGCAGGCGGGGCCGAGGCGCTCTCTACGACGCGTCGTGGGTCGTTGCGATGACCGAAGGGGAAGCGGCGCGCGAACACCTCGCGGCGTACCGCCGTCGGAAACCTGGGTGGGCCGATTGACTACGCTGTGGAATCGGTTTGATGGTTTCGGCCCGTGTCTACAGGACCCCTTGTAGTTACGGCGCGGTCGCCGGTGTTTTGGCGAACTTTTGTTCCACTCGGACTTTTGTTCCGCTTCGCGGCCTCGAGCTGGCGACGGACGTGGGAATGACTGACGGTGGCCCTTCGCCGCTTGTCAGGGTCGGCGATCCGGAATGCCCCTCGGGCCTCGGAGACCGCTAGTGCGCAGCGTCGCCATCCCTGGCCCTTGGCTCTAAGGCTCTCGACGAAAGCGAGTTCGGCGGCCGTGAGAGCCTTCGGCGGTCGACCGAATCGCGCACCCTCGGCCTTCTTGCGCGCCATTCCGGATCGCACCTTGGACGCATGCGCTTTGACCCACGCACGGGCGCCCTCGGCGTGGATTGTGTCGGTCACGGCGCCGACCATCGAACCGTGCTGCTCGACGGACTTGTCGCAGCGTAGCAGCGCCAACCCGTATCGCCGTTCGAGTTCGACTTCGGCCCAGCTATCGAGCTTGGAGCCTTGCCGCGAGAAACGATCGCTGCACTCGACCACGATTGCGCTTGCGCCAGCGGTACGCGCCCGCTCGCACGCTGTGAGGAATTTCGGCCGCTCGAAGGGATCTGTCTTGCTCGCGCTCGTGCCCTCGTCGATGACCGCATCGAGTAGCGTCACGCCTTCACGCTTCGCCCACGGACGGATGATCTCAAGCTGACGCTCGGGGTCCTGGCCCTTGTCGTCTGTCGAGACGCGCAAGTAGGAGATAGCTACGATCATTCCGCGCCCTCCGGCTTGAAGATCAGGTCGATCGCGCATCGCTTCGGAGTGCTCACCACTCGATCCTAGCCGACGTGTGGCAGCCAGAGGAGGTCGATCCCTCCGCCGCGGCCACGAGAGATCACGCGCGCGTAGACGCGGCCGGCAACGCAGCGCCTTGCATGCCGCCAATCCGTGCGTTACATACTGAACCATATGGTTCAGTATTCAGAGCCCGCCTCGATGCCTCGTTCGCCGCGCTCTCGGACGCCACCCGACGCGGCGTTCTGGAGCAGCTCGGACGTGCAGACGCTTCAATCACGGACCTTGCCGAGAAGTTCCACATGACCCTGACGGGCATGAAGAAGCACGTCGGCGTCTTGGAGCGGGCGGGGCTCGTGACCACGGAGAAGGTCGGGCGCGTGCGGACCTGCAGGCTCGGGCCGCGCCGGCTGGAGGAGGAGGCGGCCTGGATCGAGAGGTACCGCCAGCTCTGGGACGCACGCTTCGACGAGCTGGACAAGGTTGTCGAGGAACTGACACGGAAGAAGGAGAAGGTTGATGGACGCAAAAAGAGAGAGTGAGCCCACCCCCATGAAGAACCGCACGACGGTGGAACGGAAGTCCGAGCGTGAGCTGGTCGTCACGCGAACCTTCAACGGCCCGGCGCGCATCGTGTTCGAGGCGTGGACCAAGCCCGAGCTGCTTCAAGCGGTGGTGGGCACCGAAGTCGACTGGGCATGTCCCTGCTTTCCTGCGAAGCGGACGTTCGCGTCGGGGGCAAGTACCGTTTCGTGTTCGGTCTTCGGAGGATGCCTCAAAGCCCATGGAGTTCTTCGGTAGGTACATCGAAGTGACGCCGTACTCGCGCCTCGTCTGGACCAACGACGAAGGTGATGACGGCGGGGCCGTCACCACGGTGACCTTCGAGGAAAAAGGCGGCAAGACGCTGCTGGTCATGCACGACCTCTATCCCTCGAAGGAAGCTCTCGACGCGTGCCCTCGCCTCCGGGATGGACGGGCGGGATGCGCGAGACGTTCGAGCAACTGGACGAGCTTCTCGTCACCCTGGGCGCGAGCGTGGGCGGCCCATGGGAAGCGAGTCCGACGAGTTCAGTGACCAGCAGGGAGGACTGACGTGACGCCTCTCGCGGCACTGGCGCCCGAGACGAGGGCATGGCCACGGGGCCCAGACGGATGAGGACAGGTCGGCGACTCGGCAACGAGCGTGTCGTTCTTCAGGTTCCGGATAACGCTAGGATTAGGCCCGAGTAGTCGAATTGACTATTGCGCTAAGCCTCGACCGCGCCGACCCTCCGGCCGGAGCGCGCCGCTTTTGCGCGTCAGGACGAGAAGCGGAAGAGCCATGGGTCGAATTCAGGTGTGTGGGCCGGTACGAGCGGCATGTCGGTGGTCCATGGTCGCGAGCGTCGCGCTCGGTGTCGCGGCGTGTGGTCCACAGGACCTCGCCGCGCTGCGAGAACACGGTGAAACGAGCGACGCGGCGACAGCGACGGCAACGACCCAGCCGCAGACAAAGTCGGACCAACAAGCCTCCGTCAGGGCTGCGTACCTGTCCGCGCAGATGACGAAGGCGATGAGCGACGTCCGCTACGCTGTCACGCCGGGAACCGACGCGCCGCTCGTCGCGCGGAGTGTGAGTCGCGGCATCGAAGGGCACTTCGACGAACGTGGCGTGGCGCTGTCGTCAGGGCACCCGGGCCTGCGATACGAAGATGGTGCGCCGGACGCGAAGCTCGAGACTGTGACGAGGCGCGACGGTGTCGAGTGGTCTTTCAATCATCGGGGCGCGACGGTGTCGGCAAGATCGGGCGCGTGGCAGGAGACGTTCCGTTTCGCGGGGTATGGGTGCTCGAACGACGTCGAACAAGTGAGTACCGAAGCCCCGTCCTTCTCGCGCGACGCGCCCAATCGAGTGAGCTACAAACACCGCACGGCAAGGGGCGCGGTAACGGAATGGTACTCCGTCGGCCGGGCTGGACTCGAGCAGGGGTTCACTCTCGCTCGGCAGCCTGCGTGCGCTGACGACGTGATCATCACCGTAGGCGTGGATGGGCTCGTGCCGCGAGAAGCGAGCGGCGGCCGCGTCGAGTTGCGGGACGACACCGGCGTCGTGGAAATGCACTACGGCGAGCTGCACGCAGAGGACGCGGCCGGCGTCCGGTTGCCGTCGAGGGTTGCTGTCGTCGGGAATGCGATCTCGCTGTACGTGGACGCCCGCGGCGCGCGTTTTCCCGTCGTCGTCGATCCACTGGCTTGGGTGCAGCAGGGGCCGGATTTGGTAGCGAGCGATGGCGCCGCCCAGGACTACTTCGGAGGCTCAGTTGCGCTGTCAGCAGACGCCAGCACCGCGCTGGTCGGAGCCAGCGGGAAAAGCAATTCGAAAGGTGCGGCCTACGTCTTCGTCCGAAGCGGCACGACCTGGGGTCAGCAGGGAGCCGATTTGAGCACGACCGTCAACAGTGAGGAGTTCGGATGGGCAGTCGCGCTCTCCGCCGACGGCAATACTGCCGTGGTGGGGACGTTGGCGGGCATCGACATATTCACCCGGAATGGCACCAGTTGGTCCCAAGCCAGCACGGTCTCCGCCGCCCCCACCAGCAGCGAATCTCGGCTACTCCGTCGCCGTATCGGGAGACGGAGCTACGATCCTCGCCGGTGCCCCGGGCATATTTTCTGGTAGTTCGACAGAAGGCGGGGCGTATTTCTTCATTCGAAGCGGGTCGGCGTGGAACGCACCAGGTCCTGCACTGCGTGCGGCGAGCCCAGCGAACGGAGATACGTTCGGAGAATCCGTTGCCCTCTCCGCAGACGGCACGATGGCGCTCGTCACTTCATCGAAAGGCCAGGTGAACATTTTCACCGGAAGCGGGGTCACCTGGAGTCGGCAAGCCGTTCTCACATCGAGCGACGGATTAGTAGGCGGGGCCGGGAACTGGGCTTCGGTTTCGGCCGACGGGAGTACGTCGCTCATTGGCTCGCCTGCTGTGAATGCGTCCCAGGGCGCGGGTTACGTCTTTTCAAGGACGGGCTCGGCTTGGGCTCAACAAGGAACGAGTCTAGTAGCCGGAGATGGTGCCGCCGGCGATGTCCTGGGCTGTGCATCGTCGCTCTCGGGCGACGGCAATGTCGCGCTCATGGGCGCCGCGTTCAAAACCGTCGGCTCGAACGCTAAACAGGGGGGCGTATACTCGTTCGCCCGGAGCGGCTCTACGTGGTCCCCGCGTCAGGGCGCACTGACCGCGAGTGACGGCGCGGCAGGAGACGTTTTTGGGGGCTCCGCTGCCATCTCGGCGGACGGCAACACAGCAATCGTAGGCGCGGACCAGAAGGCGGTCGGCGGCGACGTGAACCGGGGCGCGGCGTACGTATATCGCTGGGGGCTCCAGAACGGCGACGCTTGCACCCTCGGATCGCTTTGCGTGAGCGGCAACTGCTCCGACGGCGTCTGTTGCGATTCCGCGTGTTCGGGGTCGTGTGACGTGTGCGCAAAGTCGCGCGGGGCGACAGCGGACGGGACCTGCACGATCCTCCCCGCTGGTTCGATAGGAGCGCCCGTGTGTGCGCCCCAGGCTTGCACGGGGAAGAGCGCAGCTTGTCAAGGATGTACGGCCGATGGCCAATGCTCGTCGGCGGACTATTGCGCCGCGAACGGGTCTTGTCAGCCGCAGAAAGCCCAAGCTGCCGCGTGCGATGTGGCTTCTGGAAAGGACTGCTACGGTTCAGGCTGTCGTGTGTGTGCAACCGGCACATGCTCCGACGGCTTTTGCTGCGATACACCTTGTGGGGGCGCCTGCGACGCCTGTTCCACGACCTTCGGCGCATCGGCGAACGGAACTTGCGCGACCGTCCCCGTGGGCCTGAACACCTTGCAGTGCGCGGCGCCCTACGCGTGCAACGGGACGGACGTGTCTTGCGCCGCACCGCATTGTGGCACCGACCTGGACTGTCTGAGCGGCTACTACTGCGCGTTCAGCGGCGGCGTCGGAGCATGCCTTCCCCAGAAGGGGCTCGCCGCAGCGTGCAATCCGATACAAGGCGGCGACTGCATCGCCGCCAATTGCCGAGTCTGCGAATCCGGCTTCTGTGCGACGGGCGTCTGCTGCCAGACAGCCTGCGACCAACCCTGCGCCGCATGCAGCGCCGCTGGCGGCCAGTGCCTGGCCGCCAACAAAGGAAGTCCCGGCGCGCCCGCATGCACGGGGTACGTCTGTGACGGCACGAACCTCGGATGCCCGACGACGTGTAACGTCGGGACCGATTGCGCGAGCGGCTACGCCTGCGTGAACGGAACGTGCGTCGGAGCGGAGGCTCTCGCGACCGCGTGCACCGCGGACGCCGAGTGCGCGAGCGGCCATTGCGCGGACGGTGTGTGCTGCAACGACGTGTGCGACGGACAATGCGCGTGGTGCGCCAATCCGAGTAACCCCGGCACGTGCGAACCGACGCCCGCGGGACAACCGCCGAAGGGCACCCGCAGCGCATGTTCCGGCAGTGGCGCGTGCGCTGGACAATGTGACGGCGCGACGCTCGCGGCGTGCGTGTATGCCGGCAATGCAACGCAATGTGCGCCCGCGACGTGCGTGAACGACTCGATCCTCACCGCGAGCACGTGCGACACCGCAGGCGGCTGCGCCGCCGGCGCGCTCCAAGACTGCGGCAGCTTCACCTGCGACCCGACCGCAGGCGCGTGCAAGACGGCGTGCACGACGAAGACCGACTGCCGTCTCGGCGCAGTCTGCGACACGACGTCAGGCACGGGCGTGTGCAACGCGGCAGGCGCGACGTGCCCGGACGCGTACAGCGTGAAAGCGTCCGACGGCACGACGAGCTCGTGCAACGGCTACCAATGCGTGGCCGGCGCGTGCCAGCAACAGTGCAGCACGAGCGCCGATTGCGCGCCGAGCTACGACTGCACGAACAGCTCGTGCGTCGCGACGGGCACGGGTGCCGGCGGAGGCCCTGCGACAGGCACCGGCGGTGCCACGTCGACGAGCACTGGCGGAACGTCGACGACGAGCTCCACTGGCGGCGCCACCACGAGCAGCGGGGGCACCACCAGCGTCGGCTCTGGCGGCGCGTCCGCGACGAGCACCGGCGGCACGCCGACGACGAGCGCCGACGCGGGAGCCCAACCCCCAACCGGCACTGGCGGCAAAGCGGGCGATGCGACGTCGAAGGACGCGGGCGGATGCGGGTGCCGAGTGTCCAATGGGACCGACTCTCGTGGGAGTTACGCGGCCGTCTTTGCGGCGCTTGCGCTGATCGGGTTGCGTCGTCGTGAACGTTCCCGTCGGCGTGGCGTCGCGTCGATAAGGTCCCACTGATGCTTCAGGATCGTCTCGATGCGGGTCGCGAGGCGTGGGGTGACGGCGTCGACCTCGACCACCTCGAGCTTTGGCCGCAACGCGCGGATGACGACGCTCGGCGGAGGTCCAAGGTCTGCGCCCGCGGGCGCAGCGCGTTCGCGGTGTGGCTCGACGGCTGCGAACTGCGCGCGCGACGCCTTGAGCCGCACGACGCAGACTAGTAATACATGATTCGGGATGTATGGCCGGACGACTCGAGCTTAGACCTAGCGTCACCGCCAAGCGCACAGAGTCCGTTTCCTTCCGGAATCAGTGCTCGCATTGCGGCAACCGGTACGAGGGCACCGTCACGGTGCAAGGCTCCGACACCGACTATATCGAAGGCGCGCATTCGCCGGAGCGAGCGCGCGCAACCGCGGAGGCGAAAGCTCACGACAATGTGATGAAAGAGGCACGCGCTGTCGTTCGACTCGTGCGGTGCCCGTCGTGTGGCCGGCACGCGCCGGTCAGTGCGTGGCACCTGTTCTGGCTTTCGGTTCTAGGGCTCGCTTCCTTTGTCGCGCCGATCCTCTGGTTCGTGGATTTCGCGATGATCGCTAACCGAATCAAGCGTGGGCACACCGCCGCGAACGCCGCGGTGCGGGCAGCCGTCGAGACGCCGTCGCCATTGGCAGGTATCGCGTCGGCCACCGTCGTTGACGAAGTGCATGCCCCGCTCGGGGAAGGCACGGTGCCCGAACCGCTGGCGTTTCTGTCGCTCGATACCGAACACGGGACGACCGCGTGGTCGGAAACGTCGGCCTTCGCGAACGCTTTCTACAGCGTGGCACCGGGACTCTTTGTCCTTCTTATCGTGCTTCTTTGCATCTCCCGCACGCAGGGCGGCCGATGACCCAAGACCAGCGGAGCCACGACCCCGTCGAGATCAGACCCAGGACGCGATTGTCGGGGCCGCGTGGCGCTGGCTACCCGCCCCCGCGGCGGAGTTCGACTACTTCGCTCGTCCTTTCACGATCATCGCGACGGACCGGCCTTGCGCACGGAGGCTCAACACTTTCGCGTCTGGCGGCGCCACCAAATCGGATGGGTAATCCCCGCAGATCATCAAGATGATCGATCCCGGCCACGTCGCCGCGTACGTTTCGAGCAGACGTATCGCGCGATCCCTTTCGGTGACCTTCGTGAGGTGGGCCCTCACCTCAATCAGTATGTCGCGCACGATGAGGTCCACTTCACGGTCGGCGACGTTCACGCCCCTACGCACGTCGAAGCCGAGTGTCGCGAGGTAGTCTGCGATCTCGGCCTCGTACGCCAGCTCGTCAGCGCAACGCTTGTGCGGCCAAGCTTCGAGGGCGGCGAATAGCGGATGCCCATGTGCGTGCCTTGAGAGTCCGAGGCCAGCGAGCCCGAGCAACGCACAGAAGTCCCGACGGTTAATCATCGGTGTTCTCCTTCGTCGCGAGCCTCTCGAGCTCGTCAATCCGAGCGGTCATGAAGGCGCGCAGACACGCGATCGAGCAGAGGTACAGATCGAATTGGCCACATGGTTCGGCGTCCACGATTATCACCTCCGGCGTCATCTCTTGGTGCCACACCAGGCTGAAATCCGATCGCCTCGTGCGCGTGGAACATCTCGGCACGGCCCGTCGCGGGGTCCCACACGCGCCCCGGTTGCGATCCGACGACTCGCATCGCGCCGCCCGTCATGATAGCTTGGGCGGCCCCGAGCGGACCTCCACAATGCTCGCATCGAGAGCGACGGGCGCGTTTTACCCGGCTCACGTTCATCGCGAGATCCGGCTGGCGCCGACGAGCCACGGCAGCATCCGCGCGATGTTGCGTGCGTCGTCGATGCCGCGGTGATGCGCGCCTTCGAGCTCGAGGCCGCAGAGCTTCAGTGCCTCGGCCATGCCGGGCTTTTTCTTGAGTCCCTGCACGCTCGTGAACTCCGTCTTCAGGGTGGTCATGGCGACGGATCCCGGCGTCGCAGCCGTTCGATGCTCTCGATCGCGCGCTGCATCCGGGCGCGACCGACGCTATTGGCCGAATGGATGTGGAGCGTCGGCGGCTCGAACCCGCGCAACGCGACTTGTTCCTCGATCCAACACGCGACGGTGTACCCGGTCCCGTGCTTCTCGTCGTCGCCAAGGTCGTGGTCGAGGCTGATCTCGACGACGCCGCCCACCTCGAGCAGTGCGATGGCCTCGTGCGCGGTGAACACGCGCGTCCAGCCGTCAGGCGCGTCGCGGACGTCGTCGAGCCAGACTCGGATGCCTTCGACCTGAATCCATCTATCGTTTCTCCCCGGCGCGCCAGCGACGCAGTGCGTCCGTCGAGATCGGGACGCATCATGGACCATGGATAGACGCGGGCTCGTGGGTGATTATTCACGCGATTGCCGTGCGTAGAGATCAGATTCGACTCCCGCAATCGTCAACGTCCGGCCAGCGCCCAGCCAACTTCAACTCCGCTTCAATACGAGAGTCCATCGTCGCCTTCAGCTCGCTGTAGCCGGCATCCGCGGAACTGAATCCCTTTGCGTCACGCCGGTCTTCCAACACGCCGTCATATCCTGTGCCTTCGTGTCGAACGTGGTTGCGGGCGTGCCTCCGGCAGCATGCCGGTGTGTTCGCCGGGATGCTGATCCCTAGCGTTTGCCCGAGTGCGGCAACTTGTCGACCGAAAGCCCGCAGCGCCGCGCCTGCTGTGGCCTGTTTCCGCAGTTTGGAGAGAACAACAGGGTCGGGATGCTCCCGATTCGGCAGTGGCAGCCCCGCGCCGAGTCTCTGGGCATCGTCGAGCGAATAAAGATAGCTGACGATATCTCCTCTGTTACGAACGTGCCGTCGCAACACCGAGACTGGGACCAGTCGCTTCCGTATCTTCGATACGCTGCATTTGGCCACTTTCGCAGCGTCGTCAGCCGTCCCCGTCGGGTCGGTGGGATCGAGCGGCGGCGTCTTCATCGAATTCCTTCCTGCCGTGGTACGTCGCTCGCGTGTTGTTCTTCCCGTCACCGGACGTCGTGCCACCGACCCGTGCGCGATGTGCTTATTCAGGGATGGGGCGCCGCTCTTCTCCAAAGCGCTCGCCGCTCCGCATGTTCGGTTCAGCGCGAGTAGGAAACGCCGACGGTTAGCCCCGTTTGAAGAACTGCGGCTTCAATCGTTCACGACTCTACGACCGGGCCCTTGGCGCTACTCACGGTGCTGCTCCGGCGCCCGGCGCACATCCCGCTTGGGATATCGTTCCGCCGAGGTTGGCGCTCCAGGGCCCATTCCCACCGTAAATGGGCTCGGGGTTCGCCATCCCCGGCTCGTACACCTTCCACGTGCCGGTGAACGAGTGCTTCACCTTGTCGTACGTAGCGACGAAGGGCCCGTTGAAGGTTCCAGCCGGTGGCCCGATCACGATGCCGAGCCAATAGCTGCCGTTCGAGAGCTCGCCGTTTACCAGCTCCAATTTCGTGCAATCGAGCGTGCCGGATATGTCCGCGCTAAAGGGAAAATCCCCGTTGAGCAAGCCGCAGAGCGTACCTCCGGTGATCGTGAAGAACTCGCCGTCGGCAGATGGGGCGAGCGTCAGCTCCAGGTTACCGGCGGCGGGAATCGGAGTGCCCACGAACGTTAACCCCGATGAGTAAAGGCCGGAGAAGGAGCCTGTGTACCGGCCCGACTCGCACGCCCCGACAATGCCCCCGTCGGATCCGCTCGTCGCGCCGCCGACGCCGGTGCCCCCGCCACTGTTCGTCGCTCCGTCGGTGCTCGTCGTGCCGCCCGTGGCGGTGCCCCCGCCGGTCGCGTTGTTGCCGCCGCCACCGGACGCGCCACTTCTTCCGCCAGAGCCGCCTCCGCCGTTGCTCTGCGCGCCCATCCCGGCGTCGACCGCACCGCTGCCCCTGATCGTCCAGTCGCTTTGCAACGCGGGGCAGCCCACGAGGGCGAAGGGCAACGTGAGGACGACGGGCAGCCAGGCGCGCATCCTAGAACCTCCCGGCGACCCCCGCCGACGCGGGTCCGACCCACATGCCCGTCGCTGTCGCGTTGCGTGCCCTCGGTGTCGTCAACCAGAAGGCTGCGCCACCCGCGACGCCGAGCGGGCGGCGAGGTGCGATTCGTTGGGCTTCGAGAAGCTGACCTGTTTGCGGGTTTTGTCATGGGCACGTCAGTGTCGCTGCGTGGGTCACGATCTGCACTCGGCCACCACCACCGCCGCCGCCCGAGCCGTCCAGGTTCGCACCGGTCGCGGCGCGGGTGCCGTTCGAGCCAGACGCCGACGCGACGCCGCAGTCGTTCCCCGAACACAGACCGCCGGTGGCGCCGACCGCTCCGTTGATGTCCGGCGCGGCACCACCCGAGGCGGCCGTGTCGTCCCCTGCGTGACCGTTCGTTCCGGAGTTGCCAGCACCGTTGACACCGCGCGACAATCCCGAGCCGCCGCCATGAGCTCGTGCGGCGCCGTTCGTGCCGAACGTCGCCACGGCGGGCGCAACGAGCGAAAATCCCGCCGCCGCTACCGGCGCCGCCGCTACCGGAATTCTCACCCGCGGTGCTCGCGTTCGTCGCTCCGGCTGAAATCCACCAGCTGCACTGAGGATGCCCGTCGTCGAACTGGTGTCACCGCTGTGACCGATCGTGATGGTCCCGGATGCGCTGATCTCGAACGCGCCGCCACCGGCGCCGCCCGGGTAGTTGAGGGCGGCTCCACCGGTACCTCCCGAACATCCACCGCGCAGGGGTTGGAGGTCGGTTCCCGAGCTCACGACCCCGCCCTCGCTCCCGCTGGTGCCGTCTATCTTCGCGCCGTCGCCGCCAGGCGTCCCGAAGCCACCACCGCCTCCGCCCGTGCTGGTCGCACCCGAATTGGTGCCCGTCGAGCCGGTGCACTGCGCAGCGATGCTACCGCCGGGACCCGCTGTCGTGCCCACCGCGCTCGCATCGATCTTCCCGCCCGTATCGACCACCACGCCTCCTGCCACCAGGAGGATGATCGGCTTGTCGCCGCTGAGCTGGAGGACGTGGTTGTTGCTCACTGTGAGCCCTCGGAGCCGCACCACCATCACGTTCGGGCCGCCCGTGGACTGCGCTACGTTGTTCGTGAAGTCGAGCGTCCTGAGAGTGCAGCTCGTGCTGGTGATCGTGCCCGCGCTCGAGTCGATTGTCGTCGTGCCCGCGGCGTTGCAGTTCCACGTCGGCGACGTCGGAAAGCTCGCCGCCCACTGCGACACATCGACGTTCACCGACGGCGGGAGATATGATGGGCACACACAAGAGCCGCCGGAGCAATTGAAGGTCGCGCAATCGGTGCCGGCTATGCAAGCTTGACCGATGGGGCAGGTCGAGCAGCCGCCGCCGCAGTCGATGCCGGTCTCGGTGCCGTCCTTGATCCCGTTCGTGACGCAAACGGGCGCGGTGCACACTCCCTGGAGACAGTTTGCGATCTGACAATCCGCGTTGACATTGCACGTCTGTCCATTCGCGCAGGTCGGGCACGTCTCGCCGCCGCAGTCGACGCCACTCTCGTTCTCATTCTTCACGCCGTCGGTGCAAGTAGGGCTCACGCAGGTTCCCGCGGCGCACTGATACGAGCATCGACTGTCGTCGACCCAGGTGCCATCATTCTGACAAGTCCGCGGCACGAGCCCCGCTCCCGCCTCGCCCCCGCCGAGACAATCTTTCGTCTTAGGCACACATTCACTGGCTCCTGAGTCCTTGCCGCCCGAGCCGCCACTCGATCCCGACGAGCTGCCACTGCCTCCACTACCGGCGCCGGAGCTGCCCCCGGCAGCTTGGGCCCTGTGGCCGTCAACGGAAGCATCGCCCGCACCCGCTCTGCCGGCTACGCTCCAGTCGCTGAGCAACGCGGGGCATCCCGTGAGCGCAACGGAGAGTACGAGCGTGATCGCGAGCGAGGCGCGCATTCAGAACCTCCCCGCGATCCCCGCGGACGCGGGTCCGACCCATACCCGCGCCGTCATCGTGCTGGCCGCCTTTGGCGCGGTCAGCCAGAGCACCGCGCCGGCCGCGACGCCAAGCCCGCCGACGAGGTAACCCACGGTCGAAACCGTTCGCCACGTGTGGAATGAGTCGAGGTCGTTGGCGTAGACGGGTGGGCAGGTGCCGGCGGTGTTGTCGCAGAGGTTCGAAAGCGATGAGTGCTTCGATCCAGCGACGAGACCCGCAGTCACGCCGAACAGCAACCCCGCACCGCCGACTCCGAACGCCACCCAGGCGAGAGTCGGCGGTCCAGCCGATTCTGCCGGTGCTTCGCCGGTAGGTGGTGAACTCGTGCCCGCGATCTGCGCCTGCTCAGCACGAGCCATGATCACCACCTCGCGCCGTTGCTTTACTCCCTCGACCAGGACAAGACGCTTTTCGATCTTCTTCAGCCCCGGCGCTTCGAAAGTGAACGTGTGCTCGCCAGGGTCGAGCTCGACAGCGGTGCCCGCGATATCGCCCTCGCCCGCGACGGACATCATTACGCCCGGCACGGCATTGCCGGCCGAGTCCTTGACCTCGAACACGACCGACGGCATGGCCTTCGCGATCTCGTCCAGACGCTGCGCGCAGTCCTCTCGGATCGGCCCTGGGCAAGCGTCCGAGACGCAGAGCAGCAGCTTGTCGCGTGCTTCGTGGAGCTTGTTCGCTTCCCGCAGATACTGCTCGGCTTCATTCGCGGCGATGCACTGCTGCTTCGTGGGCGGTGCCGCGTACGCCGTCGCCGACGTGAGCATCGCGGAGAGCACGAGGATCCCTGGACCACGGTTCACAAGCATTGGGTCTTCCAGTGTCGATGCCCCGTCGAGTCGACGGTGTACGGCAGCGTGCAGTCGAGCTTCGCTGGTGTCGGCGCCGGCACGGGCCGTGGTGGCGACGCGACGTGCACCGGCTGCGGAGGCGATGGTGGCGGGAGTGCAGGCGCGTTGACGGTGGCTACTGTCGGCAGGTCAGCGACCTCGAAAACATGCGGCTTCGCCGTCGCCGCTACCGCTGGGGGTGCCGTCGGTAGTGGTGACGCGCTCGGTACGCTCGACGCTGCGGACACCGGCGCCATCGGACCGCTCGATGTGGCGGAGGTGCTCGTAGACGACCGCGTGGACAACGCCGCGAAGCCAACGCCGAAGAGACCGAGCGCCGCAGCAGCGACCACGAGCGCGAGCCGCCGGCCTCTCCACGAGAGCAGAGCAGGCGCGCCAGCGGAAAGTCCTGGTGCCGAATTAGCAACCGGTTGCGCTGTCGTCGGTAGTCGAGTCACCACTTCGACCTGCGCGTTAGCCAGGGTGCGATTTGGCACCGTCTCGGGAACCGTGAGCCTCGGCTTCGTCGAGATTTGCGCTCCGTGGCGGTTTACATACGCCCGTCGAACGGCTTCCTGCATACTGCCGGCATCGGGCCAGCGTCGCTCGCGCTCGAAGCGGAGCGCTTTGTCGATGACGTAGCAGACCGCGGGCGAGATCGTTGGCGCCACCGACGCCAGCGACGGCGCTGAACTCGTCATGGCGGCGAGTAGCACCTCGTTCGCAGTCTCGGCGTCGTGCACCATTCGACCGGAGAGCAACTCGAACATCGTCGCGCCCACGGCCCAGAGATCGCTGCGCCCATCCACCTCGTCCCATCGCCCTCGCGCCTGCTCGGGGGGCATGTAGTGCGGCGTGCCCATGGTCGCGCCGCTCCGAGTTGCCGTGCTCGCGGTGGATGAGAGCTCCCGAAGGCGAGCGATACCGAAGTCCAAAACCGTGACGCGCCCGTCGCGCGTCAAGAAGACGTTCTCGGGCTTGAGGTCCCGGTGCACGATGCCCTTCGCGTGCGCGGCCACGAGCACGTCGAGAATCTGGTCGGCGACGGAGAGCACCTCGTCCTCGGAGAGCGTCCCGCCGAGTCGCTTGCGGCGGCCCTCAAGCGTTTCGCCGTCGAGCAGCTCCATCACGAAGAATGCAGCGCCGTCTTCGGCAACGTCGTCGTCGGCGACCTTCACCGCACCATCGTGCGCGACGGCGTTCGCGACGTAGCCCTCGCGCAGGAAGCGCTGACGCACTTGCGCGTTCATCGATAACTCCGAGTGCAAGATCTTGATCGCGACACGGCTCCCGTTGCGGTGGGTCGCAGCGTAAACGGCCGCCATACCGCCAAGGCCAAGGAGGACGTCGAGGCGCCACTTCTGGCGGATCACCTGTCCGACGCGTTGGCGCGCCCGCGCTGCGAGCGGGTCGGGTAGCTGCGTCAGGTCGTCGTCATGCTCCGTCGCCGTCATCCTCGGAGCCTTGTCGACCGATTCATTAGGGAGCTCCGCCGGCAATTCGAGCTTTCACGACCATGGCGATTGGACGGCTTTCTCCGAGAACGCCCATTCCGGCTCTTCTCGGCCCCTCGTCTGACGGGTGAGTGCGAAGAAATATCCATTCGAATGGGTACTATTTCTAACATTCTACCCGGTTCAATGGGTTTCTCGCAACGACGCCCCGTGGCGCCCTTTCCACAGCATGAAGGGCAGCCCCCGGGACCTTGGTCGAAGAATCGCCGCTCAGCGGCGGGGCGTCGGGCTGACGCAGGAGCAGCTCGCCGAGCGAGCGGGAGTCAACGTCAAAACAGTACAAGGTGTCGAGCAAGGCCGAACCGAGCCGGAGCTCCGCACCGTCACACGGCTCGCGAAAGCGCTCGGAACCTCGATCGAAAACTTCGTGCCCCATACTGCGCCCTCGTTCGACGCTGTCATGCGACGTATGGAGGCCGACCTGCGCAGTCTGCCGCAGCCGCTCCTGGAGCACGTCGCCGCCGTAATTCGTGCGCTCGCGAAACGGAGCTGAGTCGACAACGCCGGTGCGTGTCATGTTCGTCGCGGCGCACGTCCTGGCTGACCTTTATAGCGCTGCGTCGAGAATTGGAGCTCTGCTTCGCCGTGCCCAACAGCAGCATGACGATGCTGATTGATCCGTCCGTCCTGCTGCGTCCGCGTGACTTCAGAGAGCTGTTCAGCGATGCTGTTCGGATCGCTGCCGCTCCTCGGCGGCGGAGGAGGCACCCATGGCGAAGAAACAATCATCACCGAAGATGTCGAAGCTCGCGTCCCAAGTCTTGAGCGGCAACAAGCGGCCGACCGCCGCCGATTCTCGGACACTGGCGGCGTCGGTGCTGAGCCAAGACGAAAAGGGCAAATCGAAACCCCGGAAGAAGTGACGGGCGGGGCTGTAGTTGAGCTGCGCTCACGCGGCCTCCGTCGTCTTTGGCGCTCGACAAGCGGCGCGCTGGCGCGGTGCCTCTCGGGCACGGGCAATGCAGCCGGCGATGTCGACGACGTGCCCGACGCCGTCGCGCAGCTTGAGCGCTGAGCTGCGCTCAGAGTTTTCCTAATAACTGCGGTCGAATCTGGGAGAACGCGAAGAGGAGCGGGACGCAGCAGCGAGGAGGAGGAACGCGACCGAATCGCGTGCGAGGATCGTGGGCGGCTCTCTCTTCCGGCGGCCTGGCAACACATCTTGACGGATGAGTGAAACCATCAGGTAAACTCCGGACCGAGCGGCCTCGGTTCGGGTGCACCGTGCAATCTCTCCCCCGAGATTCGGCTCAAGTCGAGGCCGCTCACTCGATCTGAGTGTTCTGGTATTCTCCGCGACCCATGCTCAGGCATGGTGCCTCGTCGGTCCGACGGCGGGCGGTATTGAGGATGCGGGGCACCACTAGCTCTGGCGCGGTCTTCTCTCCATGGCCCCGTTCCCGTTCGGAGTTTCGGGATCTTCTTCCGGACCGCTCGGGGATCTGTATCTTGGTCGGCCCCTTCGATGGCCGAGCGTCCTGCCCGTCCGTTTCCGTTCGACGAAGTGGACGACCTCGTTGCGATCCTGCGGGTGGTGTACTGGCAAGAGAAACAGAAGCGGAACCCGAGCACGCGGAGTCTTGCGGTCATCAGGACGATCGCCGAAGAATTGAAGCAGGCGGCGGCGTACGCTCAAGGGCACGAGCCTGGGTCACCAATCGTCGAGAGAGCTCTGAAGATGGCCGACGCAGCCACCCTCAAGATCGAGCACGTTCACTTTCCGGAAATTCGTCACGTGGACGACCCGGCGAACCCGCTCATCACGTCAGCCGTCGCCCGCATTCAGAAGAACGAGAAGCCTCCCAAGAAGCATGAAGAGAGTCTCGGGGAGATGCTCGAACGGCACCGGAAGTTCCGGTGATCCGCTGGTACGCGACCGAGCCGTCGAGGATCTCGACGATGGCGCCATCGACGACGGCCTCGGTTCGGGTGCACCGTGCAATCTCTCCCCCGAGATTCGGCTCAAGTCGAGGCCGCTCCCTCGATCCCAGTGTTCTGGCAATCTCCGCGACCCGTGCTCGGGGGTAAACGGGGAACACCCGGGACGTGATGTACCTGAGGTACTGGAACGGTACCGAAACGGTTTACCCCAAAACGCCGCAAAGAAGCCAGGTAGAGAGCCGTGCCGTACCCACGCTGTACCCACGCCGTAGCCAGGTCGAGAGCCCGCTATGTACCGAGTACCGAAATAACGCCCCGAGCCTCAGGACGGTCTGAGGTGGGTCGATCGGGCTCGCAAACTTTGTCTGATACCGGGATATTATTGGACACTGCAGTCCCGCAGAACTGCACGCCTTTCCCTCACTGCCCCTGCCACCTCACTCGGCACGCACCACCCTTATCGGGACAAGGTTCGGAGAAGTTGCGTGAAGTGGTATCGCGGGCTCCGGAAGCCGCTTGTCCGATAATATCTATTCTCGGACAACGACCGCGGGCGGGAAGGGCGCCTTGTCTGAGCGGGAGACATCACGATTCCGCTGTCCGTGGCGAAGTACGCCTTCGCACGAGAAGAGCGCGCAAAACAGAAGAAACCCGGAAAGGGCAGCACCCCGTCGTCGGGCCCGGCCTCCGCGGGGGCGCGGCGGTCGGCACGGATGGGTGCGCTGTCGACCGCGTCGCGCTACCGTGAACCTCGATGCGGGAAGAGGCGAAGCGAGATGGCAGCACCAGAACCTCTCTGTCGCCCTCGCACGAGGAATGGGAGAAGTCGTTCGAAGCGCACTTCGGGCGGGCATGGGACGCATCTTTGAAGGAGCAGGTTCTCGCCGCCGTCCGCACACGCACCGACGCCGTCCTGTTGTTCCGTGAAATCGAGCGTGTGGTCGTCGGCGCCGCCGCGCTCAAGCGCATGCTGGACGGTGTGCCGCCCCCCCGAGAGGAGTTGCCACCGGTGTTTCTTCCCGATCGAAAGCACGACGAACGCTACTTGCTGGTGTGGGCTTTCGAGGAGGGCCTTGTGCCCTTCGCGTCGGGCCCCGGTCTCCCCCCGGGCACTCGCCGTTGTCAGCCTTCTCATGGGGTACGACCAAGGTTCCCAGGACGACGGCGCCGTCGAGAGAGCGCAGTCACGCATGAAGAAGACTCGCGGACGGTACCGTCGGGACCGCGCTCCGGCCACGACGGAAACCATGCAACGCCTTGCTCAGGCTCGCGCGTGGCGCGGGCAACTCGAAGAACCAGTGCGCCAGGCGCTCGACGCGCTCATGCGGATGTTCGAGGGGACGATTCACCAGAACGAAAGTGTCCCCGTAGGGACGGTCTCCCACCGCTGAATTGGCACCTCCCGCGCTACGTCGCGCGTTGCCAGACTGAGCGTCGATGGCAAACGACGAGCAAAAAGTCGACGGGGCGCGGTACGTGTTCGTTCGCCCGAGCGCGCTAATTCGTCGTGTCACGCAGGCGCCCGAATCGTGTCATCAGTCGCCCCCTGATGCCGGTGACCATCATGTGTGAGCAGCCGCCGCACGAGCCGACGCCAGACTCACCCCACGGTCGGTGGCTCACCTACGCCGAAGCCGCCGTCCACTGCCGCTGGTCCGTCGCGTACCTGCGAAATCTCGTCAGCGCCGGCCGGATCCCGGTCTACGGCAAGCCGCGCGTGCGTCGGTTCCGGCGGGACATGCTAGACCTGTTCCTGACAGACCCAGATGCCGCGATGCGCAGGTTCCGCGCGGAAAGGAACCGGCATGGCGGTTAGGAAATTGCAGAAGTCATGGACATTCGACTTCACCATCTCCGGCTTCGGACGGCAGCGACAAGGAGGTTTCACGACCAAAGCCGAAGCGGTGCTCGCGGAGAAGCGTGCTCGGGAGGTTCTTCTCTCGGGCGCTCGGCGTCTCGTCTTCCGCGACGGGTACGCCGAGTACATGGCAGCGACGCGAATGAAGGACCGGTCCAGAGATTCTTGCGAGCATCTCTGGAAACGGATCGAGCCCGAGCTCGGCCACCTCTACGTGGAGGAGATCGATACCTCGGCGCTGGATGCCTTCAAGCGCGCGCTTCCCGCTCACCTCGGGCCGAGGTCGATCAATCATCACCTGATAGTCATCCGCGCAATGCTGCGCTTCCTGTGGAAGCGCGGCCAGCTTCGGAACGTTCCCTACGTTCCGATGGAATCCGTGACCAGGCCGCACGTGGACTGGTACACCAAGGAGGAGAGGGACCAACTGCTCGCGGGGATCTTCCGCCTCGAGCCGCAGTGGTACCTGTTCTTCTATCTCACGGCGCGGCTCGGTCTGCGCACGGGAGAGGTGTACGCGATCGCGCATCGTCAGTTCCGCCGGGAGCCGCCCAGGCTCGTGGTGGATCAAGCAGTGCAGCGCGGGCTCAAGACGAGAGACGCCATGCTCGTCCCGCGCAAGAACGACGAGGCGTACGTGCTCGATCTCACGACGGACATTCTGGACGCCGTGGATTGGCACGTGAAGGCGGGTTACTCGGGAAAGGAATTTCTTTTCTCGAAGGACGGCGCCTTCCCTCGGTACATCGACAGCCACAAGCGACCACTGAAGCTCGTGCAGCAGAAGCTCGGACTCCGATTGCTCAGCCACCACAAGTTGGGGCGGCACTCGGTGGCGAGCCAAGCGGTGACGGGCGGCGAATCCGTGAAGGCCGTCCAGGCCCAGCTCGGGCATCGGTCCGAGCAGAGCACGCACCAGTACGCGCACCTCGGGAGCGGCGCTCAGCGCCGTCTCGTCGAGGCGCTCAAGCCGGCGCGGGCTCCTCACGAATCAGCGCCAAAAAACGGTCACGGCAACCTGGCGTCAACGGCGGCGAGAACGCGCCTCGACGACGGTTCGACGCTTCACTAAGCAGAAACGAAAAACCCCTGGCTTAACCAGGGGTTAGACTCCTCACTTACTTTGTTGCGCGGGGAGGATTTGAACCTCCGACCTTCGGGTTATGAGCCCGACGAGCTACCAGGCTGCTCCACCGCGCACGCGGAAGATAGTCGGGGGGGCCGTCGTGTCAAGGGTTTCGCGGCGTTAGACGCGGCTTCTGCGCCTGCGGGACGCGAGGGTGGTTCGCGGCCTTCCAGAAGGCCGTTTCGGACGTTTCTGCGAGAGCGGCGCAGAACGGCCTCGGACCGTCTTGGACCCGCGGCAGCGGGTCGGGGGTATACGGGGCTCGTGGCGGCGATTTTTCTCGATGCACATTCGACGACGCCGGTCGATGCGCGCGTCGTCGAGGCGATGCTGCCGTACTTCACTGAGAAGTTCGGAAACGCGGCGAGCCGGACGCACGCGTTCGGCTGGGCGGCAGAGTCGGCGGTGCAGCAGGCACGCGAGACGATCGCGTCGAGCATCGGCGCTCGCGCGAAGGAGATCGTTTTCACGTCGGGCGCGACGGAGAGCGACAACCTGGCCATCAAGGGTGTGGTCGAAGCCGCCGGCGCTGGGGCGCACGTCGTGACCACGGCCATCGAACATCACGCGGTGCTGGATCCCTGCCGGCGGCTCGAGTCGCTCGGGATCGGGCTCACGGTCGTTCCAGTCGAACCGAACGGGATCGTGGACCCGGCAAAGGTCGCGTCCGCGATCACGGAGCGCACGGTGCTCGTCAGCGTGATGCTGGCGAACAACGAGGTCGGCACGGTCCAGCCCATCGCCGAAATTGGGGGACTCACGCGAGCACGCCGCGTTCTGCTTCACACGGACGCAGCGCAAGCCGTGGGGCGTGTGGCCATCGACGTGGACGCAATGGGTGTCGATTTGCTTTCGATGAGCGCACACAAGATCTACGGGCCGAAGGGGGTGGGCGCGCTGTTCGTTCGAAGGCAGGCTCCGACTGTCCATCTGACCGCGCAGATGGACGGCGGGGGTCACGAACGCGGGCTGCGGTCGGGGACGCTGAACGTGCCGGCCATCGTCGGCTTCGGGAAAGCGAGCGAGTTGATGCACGCCGACCCGAGCGAATCCGCTCGCATGGCGGCGCTCCGCGATCGTCTCCTGGAGAACCTCCGTCGCGAACTCGACGGTGTGGAGCTGAACGGCGACGCAACGCATCGACTCGCAGGGAACCTGAACGTGTCGTTCGCTGGTGTGTCGAGCGATGCGCTCATCGGCAGGCTCCCGGATGTCGCTGTCTCGTCGGGCTCCGCTTGCACGAGCGCGAGTCTCGAACCGAGTTACGTGCTGCGCGCGATGGGGCTCGGGGACGAACGCGCTCGCTCCTCCATTCGCTTCGGTATCGGTCGCTTCACGACCGGAGAAGACATCGAACGTGCGACGGAGCGCGTGGTCGCCGCCGTTCGAGCGCTCCGCTAGAGAGCGCCGCCTCGCATAGACCCAGCGCTCGAGCTCACGGACTTCCGACGGATACGCACAGGCCGTCGGTGCTGTGCACTCCGCCGGAATCCGTCGTCGTCAGATTGCTGATCGCTTCGCCGCCGGCCTTCTCTCCGTCGGTGTAAAGGAGTGCGACGCACATCTCTTCGCTCCCATTGCCATAGACGAGGGTCTGACTCGTGGGGTTCTGGTAGTCGCACGTGATGGCGAGCCCGCTCGCGCCGGTGATCGCAATGGGCGGAGAGAACGTCTGACCCACGCTATTTCCGATCGTTCCCTTGGAGTCCAGGATGGACGTGCCGTCCATCGGCCCGCCCGCTACGTCGATGACGAACTCCTGTCCGTACGAGTGAAAGTGCGGAAGGATGTAGTAAACGTTGAAGTTCGGTTGCGGCGTCGCGCACTGCATGCGTGCCTGGGTCTGCATGCCGGGCGGGATGTCGAGCGCGAGATTGGTGAAGGCCATCGGCTGGAGCGTCGTGATGACGGAACTCTGCGGGATGGTGTAGACGTCCAGGTGGAGGCTCGTCGTCGCGTCGTCCTCCGAGGTGTTCAAGAGGTGGACGTCTCCGATGATGCGCGCGTGCGCGGGAACCTGAAACGCTGTGCCCGGAGGAAACCCTTGCGTATCCGATAACGCCTGGGTGGATTGTGCGAAGAACACCCCGCCTGACGCGCCTGCCGCTACCTCGTCGAAGCTGCGGTCCGAACAATTCCACGTGCCGTCCGCACCCGTGTACATCGTGTCCGGCACCCAGATCCAGTTCGAGTGATGGAACTTTCCGCCGTTCTTCTCCACGATCGTGTTGACGTAGAAGGGGGCATCGTTGTTCAGCGTCCAGCTCTGACAGAGTCCGACGATTTCCTGGCTCGCGTCGACGACGACCGGGTCGAACGTGTGCGAGAACGCCGGCGTCAGCGCCGCCAGCGCCCCGCTATCCGTCGCATTCCCGCCGTCGGTCGGCGTCGAGCCACTGGGCGAAGAGCCCGGCTGGCTCGTGTTGCCGCATGCGGCGACGCAGATGACCAGCGTCAGTGTCGCAAACCGGTGCGCGTGCACGAGCCGCAGGTTATCAAGGCGGCTCTCCCGACGCCACGGGGCGGCCCCGCGTGCGATGCCGGGCTGCGTCAGAGACTCGCGTCGGGCGCGTCGAGGACGAGTGGCGCGAGCGCCAGGTTGGCTTCCGAACGCGCTCGGCGCATGTGCGGTATCGCGGGATTCCCGTGGGGTCGCGCGGGTTCGTCGTCGAAGAGGCGGCGCTGGAGGCGCTCGGCGGCATCGAGAAGATCCTGGCCGGCCTCACGCGCTGCGGGCGTGCCGAGAATGGCGCGCAGGTGTTCCAGGCCCGTGTGGCGCCCGAGCGGCACGAACGCGAACGCATAGAGCGCGAGAAACAGTACGGCGAGATCGATCGCCCTTCGGCCGAAGATGCCGAGCACGGGCGCATGGTAGTCCGGGGCTGCGGACAGGCGAAATTCCCAGCGTTATCGAAGTGCCCGTACTCGGAACAAGCCGAAGCCGGCGTCGGTAGCGACGACGTCGGCGATCTCGCTCGCGACGCCGTCGTGCGGTCGCGCCGCCACGAACCAGGTCGCGTCGCTCGCCGAGAGCCGGGCGCGGAGGGTCATCGCGTCGACGAATGGGTTTGCCGCTCGCGCGTGCCGCGGGTCGCGGTCGTCGAAGGGGGCGGCTCGCTCGGGCGCGCCGAATGCGGCGATCACGGCGAAGTATCCATAGTCGGGCGTGTCGACGAGGAGTCGGTCCGCCGCAGGGAGCAGGCGATGTGCCTCGGCGCCGATGGCTCGCTCGGGTCCGCGCGGCGCCAGGGAGTCGGCAGGCACTTCACTGCGGATGACGAACCCGACGACGCACGCGACCGCAGTGGGCGCGGCGAGCTTCGCCACGCGCGCCGATTTCGCTGCAAGGACGAGCGACTCGGATGCGACCAGAGCGAGCCCGGTCCACAACGGCAAGAGCAAGCGCTCGTCGTGATGAGTGGGCGCGCCGTCCATGATCCGCCCCAACAACAAGAATCCGAGGATCGCCGAGAACACGAGGGCGGGACGCTTCCAGGCTCGGAGCGCCTTGCGATCGGAAACGAATGCCGCCGCGACGACGACGGTGCCGGCAATGGACAGCTCCGGTTCGGCACGGAAGAAAGCGATGGGGTAGGCGAGGAGCGCCGCGGTGAGCGCCTCGTGGTCACCGAGAGCGCGACGGTACGCGGTGACACGATGGAGAAAGAAGAAAGCGTCGCCATGGGAGACCGCGCCGTGGACGATCCACGCGGCGGCCGGAACGATGGCGATGAGCGCGGAGGCCGCTCGGCCTGCTCGACGTGAGGAGGCATCACGGAAGGCGTCGAGGAGCGCAAGGGCGGCGAACGCGGCGGCAGCGGGCCACGCATCGTATCGGCAGAGAGTCGCGGCGCCGAGGGCGAACGCGCCGGCGACCCGAGTCGGACCGTCCACGCGCGTTGCCAGAGCACCGAAGACGACGAGCGCGGCCGTGATCGCTTCGGGCTGGAAGGAGACGCCCAGGCGCGCGGCGGTCGGCGTCACCGACGCTACCAGGGCACCGAAGAAGGCGCCCTCGGGAGACGCTCCCGAGGCACGCGCGGCCCGATGCACGAGGAGCGCGGCTGCGACTCCAAGCGCGACGGCGAGTGCGCGCGCGACGCCGAGTGAACGACCGAAACCCGACATGAATGCGCCGGTCACGAGGAACGGCAACGGGAGCCAGCTGGTCCCGCTCGGATCGAGCGTGGGGTGAGCGACGAACCTTTCGGCGATGACGACGCGGGAGAAGGCGTCGTCGCTCAGCGCGACGAAACCCGTCGCGAGCACCCCGAGCGAGACGGCAATCTTGATCGCTCCGAGGAGCGCGACGGCGCCGCGGCCGCGGAAGAAATCACTTCTTGGCAGGGCTCTCGTGGTGCGCGTGGTGGGTCTTGTGCGGGTGCTTCGCCTTAAGCGAGTCGTCGGTCGACGACGAAATGTACGCGAGCACGATGCTCGTCAGAAAAAATAGCGTGGCGAGACTCCACGTGGCGCGCGTCAGGAAGTTGCCGGCTCCGCGCCCGCCGAACACTTGCTGCGTACCCGCGCCGCCCAGGGCGGCCGTGAGACCGCCGCTCTTCCCCGGTTGAATCAGGATGATCAGAATGAGGACGAGCGCACAGAGGACGTGCAGGACGGTGAGAGGAGTTTCGAGAATGTCCAGCATGGTTCAGCCCCGGACTGCCGCGCGGACGATGGCGGCAAACGACTCCCCGTCGAGCGACGCGCCGCCGACGAGGGCTCCGTCTACGTTGGGGCAGCCCAGGAGGGCTGGGGCGTTGTCGGGTTTCACGCTGCCTCCATAGAGCACCCGCGTCCGGTCCGCGAGCGCCTTGGATTTTCCGCGGAGTCTCTCGCGAATTGCGCGGTGTGCTTCCTCGGCCTGGTCGGGCCCCGCGACCTTGCCGGTGCCGATTGCCCACACCGGCTCGTACGCGATGACGCCCGCCCCCGGTTCTTTTGCGAGCTCCCCGCTGAAGGCGTCGAGCTGTTGGCAGACGACGTCGAGGGTCCGGCCGGCTTCGCGCTCCGCAAGGGTCTCGCCCACGCAAACGATCGGGCGAAGGTGCGCCAGCAGAGCTGCGATGACCTTCTCACGCACGGAGACATCGTTTTCACCAAAGAGCTGCCGCCGCTCGCTGTGACCGATGATGACCCAGCGACAGCCAGCTTCGACGAGCATGCCGGCGCTGATCTCGCCAGTGAACGCGCCCTCGTGCTTGGCATGGAGATTCTGAGCGGCGACATCGACGCGGCTGCCCTCGGTCTCGTGCGAAATGGCGGCGAGTGCGGTGAACGGGGGTGCGACGACGATCTCGACGCCCGCCATGTCGTGCGTGAGCACGGCTATGTCGTGCGCGAGGCGAATGCCGTCCGCACCGCCGCGATACATCTTCCAGTTGCCCGCGATGAGGGGCGTTCGCGAGGCATCCATGATTCAGCTCGCGACGCGCAGCGCTTCCACGCCGGGCAGTTTCTTGCCTTCGATGAGCTCGAGGGCCGCTCCACCGCCCGTCGAGATGAAGCCGATCTTCGTTTTGATGTCGTCGCCCGCGGCGCGAATCGCCGCGGCGCTGTCACCGCCGCCCACGACGCTGAAGGCTGCGGACGTGCTGAGCGCCCTGGCTATCGCGAACGTCCCTTCGGCGAAGGCGGCGTTCTCGAAGAGCCCCATCGGGCCATTCCAGAATACGGTCTTCGCCGCTGCGATCCGGCTCGCAAAGCGCTCCGCCGTCTGCCTTCCGATGTCGAGGGCCATCTCGCCGTCCGTCAGGAGATCGATCTCCCTGCGCCGGCCGCTCGTCGCGTCGATGTCCGTCGCCGTGACGACGTCGACCGGCAAGAGCACGTCCACGCCCTTGTCTTTCGCCTTCTCGAGGAGCGTCCGCGAAAGCGACAGCTTGTCCTTCTCCACGCGCGACGCCCTGAGATCCTTGCCTTGCGCGGCAAGGAGCGTGTTCGCCATCGCGCCGCCGATGCAGAGCGTGTCGCAGCGGTCGAGAAGCGCTTCGATGACGGGGATCTTGTCGCTGACCTTGGCCCCGCCCAGTACGACGACGAAGGGCCGCTCGGGCGAATCCGCGATCCTGCTCAGGGACGTCAGCTCGTCCCTGAGCAGGAATCCCATTGCGCGCTCGCGCTTCAGGAGCGGAAGCGCGTGCACGGAGGCGTGAGCGCGATGGGCAGCGCCGAACGCGTCGTTCACGTACACGTCGCAGAGGTCGGCGAGCTCCCGCGCGAAGGCTTCGTCGTCCGCTTGTTCCTCGGCGTGGAAGCGCAGATTTTCGAGCAGGACGACCTGATTCTTCCTCACGTCCGCCACCACCTTGCGCGCGGCGTCGCCGAGACAATCGTCGGGCAGCAGGACCTCGTACCCCGTGAGTTCCGAGAGACGCGCGCCGCACGGTTCGAGGCTGTACCTGGCCTCGGGCTTCCCCTTCGGGCGCCCGAGGTGCGACGCGAGAATGACCTTCGCGCCGGCGTTCATCGCGTGCGCGATCGTCGGCAGGGTGCGAACGATCCGTTCGTCGTCCGTGATCTTGCCGGCGTCGTCCAGCGGCACGTTGAAATCGACGCGGATCAAGACTCGCTTTCCTTCGAGGGAAAGTTCGTCGATGCGGCGAATGCCGTCGAGCGAGAGCATCGCTCAGCCCTTCTTCGCGACGAGCAAGGCGAGATCCACCATGCGGTTCGAAAATCCCCATTCGTTGTCGTACCAGGCGAATACTTTGGCGAAGCGATCGCCCATGACCTTCGTTTGCGTCGCGTCGAAGACGCTCGACGCCGGGTTACCGATGTAGTCGCTCGAGACGAGTTCCTCTTCCGTGTAGTCGAGGAAGCCGCGGAGCGGCTCTGCGCTCGCCGCCTTCTTCATCGCGGCGTTGATCGACTCCACCGTGACGGGCTTCTCGGTCGTGACCGTCAGATCGACCAGCGAGACGTCGACCGTCGGCACCCGGATCGACAGACCGTCGAACTTGCCCTTGAGCTCCGGGATGACCTCGCTCAGTGCTTTCGCCGCGCCGGTTCCGGTCGGGATCATGCTGAGAGCGGCTGCGCGCGCGCGCCGAAGGTCGCCTTTCGCGTGAGGCAGGTCGAGCAGATTCTGGTCGTTCGTGTACGAGTGAACGGTCGTCATCAGGCCCCGCTCGAGGCCAAAAGTGTCCAGGAGAACCTTCGCGACGGGTGCAAGGCAGTTCGTCGTGCACGAGGCGTTCGAGACGATGTGGTGCTTGGACGGATCGTACTGCTCGTGATTGACGCCCATGACGATCGTCACGTCCTGGTTCTTCGCCGGGGCGCTGATCAAGACCTTCCTCGCGCCCGCAGCGAGATGCCCTTCCGCCTTCGCGCGGGCGGTGAAGAGCCCGGTGCATTCGAGCACGACGTCCACGCCGAGGCTCTTCCATGGAAGCTCCTTCGGGTCGCGGACCGCGGTCACCTGGATGTCCCTGCCGCCGACGACGAGCGCCTTCTCCTTCGACGCGACCCCGGCTGCCCTGAACGTACGGTGAATGCTGTCGTACTTGAGCAGGTGCGCGAGCGTCTTCGTGTCCGTGAGATCGTTGATGGCAACGACTTCCAGGTCCGTCACCTTGCGTTCGAGGAGCGTCCTCAGAATGCAGCGCCCGATCCTGCCGAAGCCGTTGATACCGACCTTGATTGCCATGAACTCTCACTCCTCGTAGCGCACGAGTCCCCGTTCGAGACTCACCTCCGGGCGTTTCCGGCTCGCGCGGATCTTTCGCGTCGAGGTGCCCGTCGGCGGCGGGACCGTAGCGTCGAGATCCCCCTTGGTCAAGAGAGCTGGACGCGCGAATCCCGGGAGTTTCACGCGGTGCGGCGTGGGCGTCCGCTCAGTCTGGAAGCCCGAACGCGCGCGCCAGATCCCCGACGACCTCGCCGATATCACGTGGCCCACTCAGAAACGCGGTTCCGACGAGCGCAGCGTCGTAGCCCGCGTTCCGCGCTGCCGCGAGCTCCTCGGCCCGATGGATTCCACTTTCGGCGACGGCCAGCTTCCCGGCGGGCACGAGCTTCCGGAATTCTCGGTGCTGCCGCACGTCGGTCGGAAGATCGTGTCGCTCGCCGGGGCGGAGTTCCGCGGGCCCGGTCGTCGCGAATTGCCTCGCGTTGACGCCCCAGATACGCGCCTCGGGCGGAACGACGGCCACGAGATCTTCGATGCGCCGCTCGGTCATTCCGAGCTCGACGAGGACGTCCAGGTCGAGCGAGCGCGCGAGCGCGTAGAGGCGCCGCATCGTCTCTGGCTCCGCGGCCAGGACCGACGCCATCAGGAGGATCGCGTCTGCGCCGAACGCGCGGGCCTCGACCACCTGATAGTCGGTCACGATGAAGTCCTTGCGCAGGACGGGCTTTTTCACGAGCGTGCGTGCGGCGGAAAGGTCCGCGAGCTTGCCGTCGAAATAATCCTCGTCGGTCAGCACACTCACGGCGACGACCCACGGCGTCTCTGCGTAGGTCGCGTAGGCCCGAGCGACGTTCTCCGGGCGCGACGCGCCTCCGCTCGGCGACCGCCGCTTGTGTTCTGCGATCACGCCGAAGCCGTTCGAGAGCGCGTCGTGAAACGATCTCACGGGAGGTGCGTCGGCGATGCGCGCGCGCACCTCGGCGAGCGGTAGCGCGGCCTCCCGCTCGGCGACACGCCGTCGCGTGTTCCCCACGATCGCGGACAGAACCGACATCAGGAGGTCGCGATGTTTCCCGGAACCTGCAGAGCGAGCCGTGTTCTCAGGATCTCGAACATCTTGAACGGCTTCTCCTTGCCCTTCAGGTGAGCTGGCGGCAGCTCCTTGTATTCGAAGCGGCGCCGAGCCGCGCGAGCGTCGGCTCGCTCACGATGATCTGTCCACCGCTCGCGACCCCGCAGAGCCGCGCGCTCGTGTTCGCGGTGTCGCCGATGACGGTGTACGAGAGCGCCTTCGAGCTGCCGATGTAGCCGGCGACGAGCGGGCCGGTGTGGATGCCGATGCCGATGGCGAGCGGTTCCCCGTCTCGCCTGCAGGCGATCCTTGTTGAACTTGCCGAGCTGCTCCATCTGTCGAGGGCACAGCACACACAGCGGATCGGGTCGTCGTCCGCGCGGAACCGGCGCGCCCCAGAGGGCCATGATGCCGTCGCCCATGAACTTGTCGAGCGTGCCCTCGTACTTGAAGATCGTCTCGACCATCTGCTCGAAGTAGTCGTTGAGGATCTCGACGAGGTGCGCCGGATCCGCGCTCTCGCTCATGCGCGGTGAAGCCGCGGATGTCGCTGTTGAAGACGGTGCACTCCTCGACGAGCTGACCGCCGCGCTTCACCTCGAGCTCGCCCGAGATCACGCGCTCGGCGACGTTCGGCGAGAGGAGCCGGCTGAAGCGCTCGCGCTTGACGATCTCCTGCTCGATCTTCTTGCCGAGGATGTTGATCTCGATGAACATCGCGGCTTGGTTGGCGATGGCGCGTGACCATCTCGAGATCCTTCTGCTGGAACTGGGCGAGCGTCTCGGAGTCGAGCCAGAGGACGCCGAGCACGTCGTCGTCGTGAAGCAGCGGCGCGACGATGGCGGAGCTGATCCGGTTCAGGATCATGCTCTTGCCCTTCGAGGCGGCGAAATCCATCGCGGCGTCGTGCGTGAGCACGGTCGCGCGCTCCTTGATCACGTGGTTCAGGATCGTCGAGCTGACGTTGATCGGCGCGCCGGTGCCGTCGCGCCGTAGGCTCGCGCCCGGGATCAGGTCGTCCTTCTCCTTCAGGAAGATGACGCCGCGATCGGCGCGGACGAACTTGAAGACGCTGATCAGGATCTTGTTGAGGAGCGACGGCAAGTCGCGCTCGAGGCCGATCTCGCGCGACAGCTCGTGCGAGAGGCGCAGGCGCTCGTAGTCTGCGACGAGCTGCTGGGTGTTCGTCGATAGCTGGTCGTACGGGAGGAAGCCCTTTTGCGTCGCGGCGATCTGCGTGCCGATCGCGCGGCTCGTGTCGTTGACGTCGATGCGCGTCGAACCGAGATTGGGGCGCGGCGCCGACACCGGAGCTCCCGGGATGAACGGCGCGGCGATGGGTGCGAAGCCCGCAGGTTGTGGTGAGAACCCTCCGGCCGCTGGTGCGAGGACGGCACCCATCGCGGCGGGGCTCCTGGCGACGCCCGACACTGGTCCGTGCGGAGACTCGACGGCGGGTAGAGGCGCACGCGCCGTCGCGGGGGCCGAAGGGATCACCGGCTGCGGCAGCGCGTGGGCCGCCGGAGCAGGAAGGACCGGCGCGGATTGCGGAACGTCCTCGAGACGCGCGCGCGTCGACCCGAGGGCAATGTCATCGCCGTGCTTGAGTGGTCGTTCGCCGACCACCCGCTCGCCGTTCACATACGTGCCGTTCAGGCTCCCGAGGTCTTTGAGAACGAACTGCGTGCCACGTCGCTCGATGACGCAGTGCTCCTTCGAGACGATCTTGTCGAGAAGCTGAATCGAGTTGGTCGGATGACGGCCGAGCGTGTTGTGCACGGCGAGATCGACGACCTGTTGGCCTTCCGGGGTCGTTAGCAGCAACCGGGCCATCGGGACCGAAGGCTACCGTCCGCGCAGCGCGACGACAAGCGAACATGGAATGTCGCGACCGATCTTCTTCGGGTTTGCTACGCTGCCTCGGGCAGATCATGGCGCGGCACATCCTCGCGATCGATCAGGGGACGACGGGTTCGACCGCCCTGGTCATGTCGCTCGAGGGCGCGACGCTCGGTCGGGACAATCGCGAGTTCCGCCAGCACTTCCCGGCACCGGGCCACGTCGAGCACGACGCGGACGAGATCTGGGCGAGCGTCGAAGAAGCGGTGTCGGGAGCTCTCCGCGCGGCGGGTGTTCGCGGCACCGACATTGCCGCCATCGGAATCACGAACCAACGCGAAACCACTCTCGTCTGGGACCGTAAGTCGGAACGGCCGATCCACCGCGCGATCGTCTGGCAGGATCGAAGGACGGCCGAAGCGTGCTCGGGTCTGCGGAGCCAAGGGTACGAAGGCCGTGTCCGTGACCGCACCGGGCTCGTCCTCGACCCCTACTTTTCGGCGACCAAGATCGCGTGGTTGCTGGACGCCGTCGAAGGCGCTCGTGGTCGGGCCGAGCGAGGCGAGCTCGCATTCGGCACGATCGACTCCTTCTTGATCGCGAAGCTTGCTGGAGGGACGGCGGCTGCGGCCCCGCACGTCACCGACGTGACCAACGCTTCGCGCACGCTACTGATGGACATACGGAAGCTACGCTGGGATAGAGAGCTCTGCGAGCTCTTTCGCGTTCCTGTCGCGGTTCTGCCCAGGATAGTGGACAGCTCGGGGCGAATTGCCGAGACCCGCGGGCTCGGGATGCTGCCGGACGGCATCCCGATCGCCGGCATCGCTGGCGATCAACAGGCAGCGCTCTTCGGTCAGGCGTGCCACGCCGCCGGCGACGTGAAGTGCACGTACGGCACCGGCGCTTTCGTCGTCATGAACACCGGGACCGAGATCGTACGAAGCCGGTCGGGTCTCCTCGCGACCGTGGGATGGAAGATCGGAGATCAGGTCGTTTACGCCCTCGAGGGCAGCTGTTTCGTGGCCGGCGCGGCGGTCCAGTGGCTCCGCGACGGGCTCGGTCTCATCGGTTCCGCCGCCGAGGTCGAGGCGCTCGCCAGCCAGGTATCATCGAGCGACGGGGTGGTCTTCGTGCCCGCCCTGTCGGGTCTCGGGGCACCGTACTGGGATCCCGACGCACGCGGCCTCATCACCGGAATCACTCGGGGGACGACGCGCGCACATCTGGCGCGGGCGACGCTCGAGGCGATCGGGCATCAGGTCGACGACCTGGTCCTGGCAATGAAGGCCGATCTCGGAGAGGGTATCGGGGCATCCCTTTCTCGGATGCGGGTTGACGGCGGAGCCGCCGCGAACGATGTTCTGATGCAATATCAGAGTGATCTATCCGACTTGATCGTGGAGCGGCCCACGGAGCTCGAGTCGACCGCGCGCGGTGCAGCAATGCTCGCCGGGCTCGGAATCGGGCTTTTCAAGAGCGGCGCGGAAGCGTCCCAGATGACAAAAATCCAAAGAAGATTCGAACCCGCCATGTCCGAGGAAGCGCGACGAGCGAGGCACGCGGCGTGGAACGCCGCGGTGTCGCGCGCGAAGACCCGTGCTTCCGGATGAGGCGCGAGGAGCGAGACGACCATGACTAACGGTGACAAGGGAAGCGGCGCGACCGCATCTCCCGCGATTCGCGACGTCCCCGTGGACTGGGAAGCGCTCGAGGACGCGTTCGAAAACAACGCGCCCGAGGTGCACAGTTATCTGCACCTCGGGACGGGGGAAGTTCTGCGCGTCGTGGACGGCATCGCCGATCCGGAGATGCACGCCCGCATCGCCGCGGACCCGAGCTACCTGCGCGTGGACCCCGTCAGTTCTCGCGAACAATACCGATGGATGGAGCGCTTCATCCTCATGCTCGAGGAGGGGGAGCTGCGGGATAATCTGACCACCGCCATCGACGGAAAGGGCGCCTTTCGCCGATTCAAGGACGTCTTGATGGCGCACGGGCCAGAGCGCGAGCGCTGGTTCGCTTTTCGCAGCGAGAGGCTTCGCGTCTTCATGGAAGCCTGGCTCGGCGCCCACGCGCTGCGGCCCGTGCTTCGCCCCGTGTGGCCCGCGCCGACCGCGGAACGTCCCGTATCGTCGGCCAGCGGGGCCCCGGCTCCCGAGGCGCCCCCGAGCGACGCCGCCGCGCTGCGCGTCGGCAGCTCGGAAGCGCTGCGGCGGCATCTCCAGGACATCGCGGACACCCTCGGCCTCCGCGATCTGGAGAAAGTCACGGCGTTCGCCGAGTTCGTGAAGTCCCGCCGGGCGGCGCGCGCATTCGCGCGGCGCCGAGATCAGCTGGACGCCGACTCCGACGGTCGCTCCGACCCCGGTGACGATCCGGACAGCGAGCGCCCGTCGAGAGGCTGAGCCGAGATGGCCGAGCGGCGGCGGCTCGCCCGACGGACGGCGCTCGGTGCGATCGTCGTCCTGACGGCGCTTTCGGCACGCCGCGCCGAGGCGGCACCCGTGCTCGTCGATCGCGCGGTCGTCCGCTTCGTCACGCGGGAGACCGGCGGCAGCGCCGCGCCACGCTTCATCTTCGAGCGTGAGCTCGCGTTCGAGGCGCGCATCGAGTCCCTTGCGGAAGGGGCCACCGATTCGACCGAGCCTTTTCGCTCGCGCCACGTGCGAGCCGCGCTCGAGCGGCACATTGCCGAAACAGTGCTCGAGAGCCTCGGCATCGATCCGGCGCCGACGGAGCCCGTCGTGGCGGCGCGCATGGATCAGGCGCGGCTCGCGCTACTCGAGCGCGTCGGCGGAGTCGTCCCGCTCACCGAAGCCGCGCATGCCGAGGGGATAGGTGACAGCGAGCTGTTGCGACTATTGCGGCGTCAGGCCCTCGCGAGCCTGTACCTGGATCGAATGGTCGCGCCCATGCTCAACCCGACCGAGCCCGAGCTCCGCGCGATTCACCGGACCCAGCGCACGCCGTTCTCGGGAAAGCCGTTCGTAGAGGTCGAGCCGGCGCTGCGCCGCTGGTACGTCGAGAGCCGGCTCGGAACAGCGCTCGCCGCGTACTACGACGGTCTGCGGACGCGTCTCACCGTGGTGATCCTTCGGTAAGTGCCGGCGGCCGAGGCTCGCCAAACTTTTCCCTGTTCGGGCCGTCGAGCCAAGATCGCGTCGTGGCCACCTTTCTCGGCAAGGCGTTCGCTGGTCCTCGGGCGCGCACTCGGAAGACTCACACGAGGCCCGCGCCTCGTCCGGCGCCCGCGTCGTTTCCCGTCGGGCTTGCCGTGGGACTATGCGCGCTACTCGCCAATCTCCCCGCGGCGGCGCAGGCGTCGCTGAATCAGCTTTACCCGGACAAGTTCGACCTCAACGTGTTCGAGCCCGCTCCGGCCGGCGATCGCTTCTTCGGCGTGGCCGACGCGTCGAGCATGACGGATTGCAAAGTCCGCCTGGGCCTCGTCGGAGACTACACGCTCTTCCGTCCGCCACTCGAACGCACGGACGAGTCGACCGGCGGCTCGGTGAACATCGTCTCGCACGAGCTCAACCTGCACGCGGGCGTTGCGTTCCCGATCACGGACTTCTTGCATGCGAACGCGGACATTCCCTTCGTCGCATCCCAGACGGGCGATGCGGCGGAGACGCCCAAGGGCGGTGTGTTCGGCGACCCGCGTGTCGGCCTGCGCGCCAATCTCGTCGACCCCGACATCGAGGCCGTCGCGTTCGGCCCCGCCGTGGACGTCTGGGTGCCGGTGGGCAGTAAAGACAACCTCGCGGGGGATGAATCGGCGCGGGTCGACGCGAGGCTCGGCGTTTCGGGTCGCGCGGGAGTGTTCATCTATTCCGCCAATGGCGGCTATCTCTTCAGGAAGAAGATCGATACCGGCTCGCTCGAATACGGCCCGGGTTTCACGTTTCAGGCCGCCGTCGGACTCTCACTGTTCGACGACGCGCTGCAAATCGGACCCGAGATCTGGGGCGCTCACCAGAGGAACCCGGACTACGACGATTCCAAAGTCACGCCGATCTCCGCGCTCTTCGGCGCGAAGGTTCGCGCTGGCGACTTCGTGGGTGGGATCGCGGGCGGTCCGGGGCTCTCCGCGGCGCCCGGCGTTGCCCCGCGTCTCGTCGTGAGTCTGGCACTCGCTCCGGACACCCATGTCGAAGAGGCGCCGGTCGCGCCGGTGTCCGTGAGCGGACCGCGTGACGGCGACCACGACGGCGTCCCCGACGCGAGGGACGCGTGTCCTGACGTGGCCGGAGTCGAATCGAGCGATGCGTCGAGGAACGGGTGCCCGTCGGAGGCCGCGCCGGAAAAACTCGCCGCGGCGCCAGCCGACAGCGACGGCGACGGTATTCCCGACTCGGACGATGCCTGTCCCGACAAGCTCGGCGATCACACCGACGACCCGAAGACGAACGGCTGCCCGAAACCCCGCATCGCCGACGCCGACGGCGACGGCGTGCGCGACGAGATCGATGCGTGCCCCGACCAGAAGGGCGTGGCGACGTCGGACCCGAAGACGAATGGTTGTCCGCCGAAGATCGCCGACGCCGACGGCGATGGCGTCCTGGACAAGGACGACGCGTGCCCTCACGACGCCGGCGCCGCATCCTCGGACCCGAAGATGAACGGCTGCCCGAAGTCCGTGAATGTCGCGGAGTCCTCCGGCGCCAACGCGAACGCACACGCGGCGATCACCTATGCCGGCTTCCAGATGTTCGACGACGGCACGTCGCGGGTTTACGTCCAGCTCACGGAGCCCGTCGCCGTCGAGGAGACGCTGAAGGGTGCGACGGCCGAGTATCGGCTCGTCGGCGCCACCATCCCCGCCAGGAACAACGAGAACCCGCTCCTCGCCGAGCACTTCGCGGCCGAGGTTCGAAGCGCGCGTCTTCTGCCCGAGGGCAAGCGAAAGGGAAGGGGCAAGAAGAAGCGAGGCGGTTCCGCGCGACTCGTCGTCGAGATGCGCGAGGCCGCGCACCCCGAGCATCGCATGATCCAGAACGCCGACGGAACCGCTACCCTCGTCGTCGACTTCCCGAAACCGATGAAGCCCGTCCCACCGGAACCGGACTCCACGCCGCCGAAGTGACGGCCTCGAATCAGTCGAACAGGATCACGCCGCGGGCGTTCTTCTTCATGTCGTCGAACGCCTGCTGGGCCTCTTCGATGCGGTATCGCGTCGTCACGAGCTCGTCGAGCTTGAGGCGCTTCATCTTGTAGAGCTCGATGAACTTCGGAAAGTCCACGCGCGGCCGCGTCGAGCCATACATCGATCCCGTCAGAATTTTCTCCGTCACAGGCAGGTGAAACGCGGGCAGTTCGACCTTGAGCGAGAACGGCGCGATGCCCACCACGACCGCCATGCCGCCTTTTCGGACCACCGCGTAGGATTGCGCGATCGTCTCGGGGAAGCCGATGCACTCGAAGGCGTAGTCCGCTGCGCCCACGAGCTTCTTCACGCGGTCGACGGGGTCGCCGTCTTGCTTGGGGTTCACGACATGTGTTGCGCCGAACACCCTGGCAAACTCGAGCTTCTCGGGCGCGGTGTCGATCGCGACGACGGCGCGCGCTCCTGAGAGGACCGCGCCCTGGATCACGTTCAGCCCGACGCCGCCCGCGCCGATCACGACGACGACGGAGCCAGGCTCCACTTTCGCCGTGTTCAGGACCGCACCGACACCCGTCGTCACGGCGCATCCGACGAGTGCGGCGGACGCCATCGGGATGCCGGTCGCGATCTTGATGACGCTGTTCCGGTGAAGCGTCGCGAACTCCGCCATCACGGCGGCGCTCATGAAGTGGTTCAGTTCTTTGCCGGCCGCGTCGCGGAGTCGCGTCGTGCCGTCCGGCATTTTCGGCCCGTGCTTGCCTGGCCGATCGCAGAGGGATGGCCGACCCATCAGACAGAATCTGCACACGCCGCACATGGGGATCCAGGAAACCCCCACCACGTCACCGACGGCGAGATCCGTCACCCGCTCGCCCACCTCCACGATCGTACCGGCCGCTTCATGCCCGAGGACCGTGTCGGGGGGCACCGGGATCGTCCCGTTCGTCGCGGAGAGGTCGCTGTGGCACACGCCGCACGCCCCGATCTTGACGGTGACCTCGTCGGGCCCCGGCGGGAGGACCTGCACCACTTCGACGGAAATGCCCTTCTCCGGGCCTCGATAAACGACGGCTTTAGCGCTGCGAGTCATGGTGCGGCGGACAATAACCCGATCGTCGGGCCCGCGGCGTGGCGAAGTGATCGCCCCTGGGGGGTAGCTGAAACGCGGGGTCGACCCGGGCGATCTCCGGGGCTAATACGAAGCGCCGCCATGTCCATCGGTGTCGACACGACGACGGCGCGCCGCGTGCGCCGGTCTCCCGAAGAAACCGCGAGAGAGCTGGAACGAGCGCTCCGCACCCGCGGCACCCGTCGGTGGACGGGTCGTCTATCGATTCTCGGCGGGCTCGCCCTCGCGGGCTGGGGCGGTCACGCCTACTACGAGCGCCACGAGCCGGCGCCCCTGCCGAGATTCATCACCGAAAAGATCGCCCGTCACGACATCTCGGAGGAAGTGCTCTCGACGGGTAAGGTGAAGCCACTGAAGGAAGTGCAGGTCGGAGCGCAGGTTTCCGGCCGCGTCGTCTCCGTCTCGGTCGACTTCAACAGTCCGGTGAAGAAAGGAGAGCAGCTCGCGGAAATCGATCCGCGCGTCTTTGGCGCGCAGGTGAGTCAGACACGCGCGCAGATCGACGCCGCGAAGGCGCAGGTCGACCGGGCCCAGGCGAGCCTCGCGGTCTCTGAAACGTTGCTCGCGCGGATAGAGCGGCTTCAAAAGGACAACCTGTCCACGCGCGCGGAGCTCGACCAGGCGGTGGGCAACCGGAACGTCGCGAAGGCGGACGTGGCCGCGGCCCAGGCGCAGCTCGCGACGCTCGTCGCGCAGCTCGCCAGTGTCCGCACGACTCTCCAGTACACGAGGATCCTGTCTCCAATCGACGGCATCGTCATCACCCGGTCGATCGATCCCGGGCAGACCGTCGCAGCCAGCTTTGCGGCGCCCGTGCTGTTCGTCATCGCGCCGGACCTGCGGCAGATGCAGGTGCTCGCCGACATCGACGAGGCCGACGTCGGCAAGGTGAAGCAGGGTATGACGGGGGACGTCGTGGTGGACGCGTTCCCCGGCGAGACGTTCGAGGGCAAGGTCACGCAGATCCGCTACAGCCCGAACGAAGTGCAGGGCGTCGTGACCTATTCCGCCGTCATCGACGTCGCGAACCCGGACATGAAGCTCCGTCCCGGCATGACCGCGACCGTGACACTCGAGACGCGCCGCGCGCACGACGTGCCGGCGCTGCCCAACGCCGCGCTGCGGTTCCGCCCGACCCAGCTCGACCCGTCGGGAGGCGCCGCGCCTGCGACCCAGGTGTTCGGCGCCGAGCTCAAGGCGGGAGAGGGCCGGGTCTACGTCCCTTCGGCGGACGCGAACGAAGCGACGGAAAAGGTCGTGGACATTGGCATCACGGACGGCCGCTTCACGGAGTTGAGGAGCGGGCTAGCCGCCGGCGCGGCGGTCGTCATCGACCAGCGCGACGCGAAGCGCCCCGACAAATTCCTCGGTATCTTCTGACCATGTCGCCGAAAGCGTTCGACGATGGAGAGCGCTCGCTGGTCGAACTCGACCACATCGAGAAGGATTACGTCAGCGGTCCCGAGGTCGTGCACGCGCTCTGCGACGTGAACCTCCGCGTCCTCCCGGGCGAGTTCGTCGCGATCGTGGGCGCGAGCGGCTCCGGCAAGAGCACCCTGATGAATCTGCTCGGCTGTCTGGACCGTCCGACGCGCGGCACCTATCGCCTCGCCGGGGTCGACGTCACGGAGCGCACGTCGGACGAGCGTGCGCTCGTCCGCAATCGGCTCATCGGCTTCGTGTTCCAGGGATTCAACCTGTTGCCCCGGACAACCGCGCTCGAGAACGTGGAGCTGCCGCTCGTGTATCGCGGAGTGTCCCTTCGCGAGCGCCGCCGGCGCGCCGAGCGTGCGCTCTCCCAGGTGGGGCTCCGTGACCGTGCGGGGCACACACCGAGCCAGCTCTCCGGCGGACAGCAGCAGCGCGTGGCGATCGCGCGGGCGCTCGTCACCGAGCCGCCGCTCCTCCTCGCGGACGAACCGACGGGCAATCTCGACACGAAGACGAGTCTCGACATCCTCGGTATCCTGCAGCGCCTCGTGTTCGACGAGGGGATGACGCTCGCGCTCGTGACGCATGAGCCGGACATCGCGGCGTGCGCGACGCGCATCGTGACCGTTCGCGACGGACGCATCGCAGAAGACGCGCCGAACACCGCGTTCAACGACGTACGCGGCGAGATCCGTGAGTCTGCATGATTCTCGCGTCGGTTCGGCTCGCGCTCCGCTCCCTCTACCGCGCCAAGCTCAGGTCCGCGCTCACGATCCTCGGGATCCTGGTCGGGATCGCGTCGGTCGTCATCGTGGCGGCGCTCGGCGAAGGCGCGAGCGGGCGCATTGGCGGCAGCATCCAGAGCCTCGGGTCGAACGTCGTGTACGTCTTCGAGCGTCCCATCGCACTGAGCGGAGCGCGGAAGAGACTGGGCGGCGTCGTCGGCCTTCGCGACGCGGACGCGGAAGCACTGCGCCGCGAGGGAGGATCCATCGCGGGCGTCACGGTCTACTCGAGCAAGGACGCGCAGGTGACGACCGCATTCGCGAACGGCAAGACGTCGATCGTCGGCACGGACCTCTCTTATTTTCCGGTCCGCGGCTTCGAGCTCGCGCGCGGACGCCGCTGGTCGCTCCTCGAAGAGCGGGCGAAGGCCCGGGTATGTCTCATCGGGCCGAGCGCCGAGGCGAAGCTCTTCGGGGCCGCCGACCCGATCGGTCGCACACTCCGCATCGGAAGGTACCCTTACCTCGTCATCGGCACCCTCGCCTCGAAGGGCCAGTCCCCCTTCGGGATCGATCAGGACGATCGCATCTTGATGCCCGTGGGCACGTGGCGATCCCACGTCTCGCAGACCGAGAACGGCCGCGTGCAGATGATCATGGCGTCCGCGAAGAGCTTCGAACGCGCGGGCCAGGCCGTGACCGAGATGGAGAGCATCCTGCGCCAGCGGCACCACGTCCCCGACGGCGCGGAGCCGGACTTCGTCGTCCGGAGCCAGGAGCAGTTCCGTCAGATGCAGGAGCGCATCGTGAAGGTGCTGTCCGTTCTGCTCCTCAGCGTCGCCGCGGTCTCGCTGTTCGTCGGCGGCGTGGGCGTCATGAACATCATGCTCGTCACCGTGACGGAGCGCCGTCGCGAGATCGGCATTCGAATGGCCCTCGGCGCCGAGCCGCGCGACATAGAGCTCCAGTTCCTGGTCGAGGCGATCACGCTGACGTTCGCGGGGGGTGCCCTCGGGCTCCTCGTGGCGCTCGTGCTCGTCGGCGCCGCCCGGTACGGGCTGGGGTGGTCGATGCGCGTCGATGCAGCGACCGTCGTCGTCGCGTTCGCCACGAGCGTCGCGGTGGGGTTCCTGTTCGGCTTTCTTCCGGCCCGACGAGCCGCGAGCGTCGAACCGATGGAGGCGCTGCGCCATGAGTAGTCCCGCATCGACGAGCACGTCGTCCCCGAAGGCTTGGGTCACGGGCTTCATCTGGACGGCGATCCCGCTCGCGTTCGCGGCGATCCGTCGGAGGCCCGCCCGGTCGGCGCTCACGGCGTTCGGAATTCTCGTCGGCGTCGCGGCGGTGACGGTCGTCGTCGCGATGGCGGAAGGCGCCTCCGCGGTCGTCTCGAATGCCATCGACGCGCTCGGCACGAACTCGTTGACGGTCGAACCCCGGCCGTCGTCGAAGAGCGGCCTCCGCGACGAAGATCGTCCGTCCGAGCTCGACGAAGACGACGCGAAGGCCCTGCCCATCGACGTTCCCGCGGTGGAGAGCGCTGCCCCCATGATCTCCTCGGTCCAGCAGGTCGTGATGGGCGGTGCCAACGTCTCCACTGCCGTGGTGGGCACCACGCGGGACTTCTTCGGGATCCGGAACTGGAAGACCGGTCTCGGTGACGTCTGGACGAAGCCTGCGGAAACCAATCGCGAGCGCGTGTGCCTGCTCGGCGAGACCGTTCGTGGTGCGCTGTTCGGTCCCGAAGATCCGCTCGGAAGGAGCGTGCGCATCGGGAAATTCACGTTCCGGGTCGTCGGCGTGCTCGCGAAGAAGGGGGAGAGCCCCTTCGGCGGCGATCAAGACGACGTGATCATGATGCCGCTATCCACGCTGACGTCGAAGCTCGTTCGTGCGCGCCCCGGGCAGGTCCAGCGCATCATGGTGTCCGCGAAGAGCGCGGATCTCGTGGACGACGCGACTCGCAGCATCACGGCGGTCCTCCGCCAGCGGCACCATCTTCTCGACGATGCGCCGAACGACTTCGAGATCCGGAGCCAGGAGGAGTTCCGTCGAACGCAGGATGCGGTGCTCGGCGTGCTGCAGCTACTCCTGCTCGGCATCGCAGCGGTGAGTCTCGCGGTGGGCGGCATCGGCGTCATGAACATCATGCTCGTGTCGGTCGCGGAGCGGACCCGCGAGATCGGCGTGCGGCTCGCGCTCGGCGCACGCGCGGCGGACATCCGCGCCCAGTTTCTGATTGAAGCCGTGGTACTCACGCTGCTCGGCGGCCTCGGGGGCGCGGTCGTGGCCGCCGGCGGCGTGCTCGCGCTGCGTCGGTTGCTCGAGCTGCCGATGCACGTCTCGCTCAGGGCACTCGGCGTTGCCATCGTCACGAGCACGGTCATCGGTTTGACTTTCGGTTTCCTGCCAGCTCGCCGCGCCGCCGAGCTCGACCCGATCGAGGCGCTGAGAATGGATTGATCCTCCCGAGGCTCGACCCTCGCCGGGGACGTCGGGGGGAGTGCCGTCGGGAAGTCTCGATCGTGCGGGAACGGACATCGTGACGAAACAGTGAATCGTCAGATGGCTTGTTTTATTGGGCTTTGGCACGGGTTCGTCACAAAAAGTCTTTGCGCGAGACAGCTTCCATGTTTTGCTGCACTGCGTAACCCTTAACTGGAGGTTAACTTCAATGGTCCGATTGAAATCAGGGTCGGTTCTCATTCTTGCCCTCGCGACGGCTTCTGCGGCTGCATGCAGCAGCAGTAAAAAGAGCCCTGCGACCACGGATGCAGGCCACACGGACTCGGGGGCCGGCGGCAGTGCCGCGGGCGGTTCGGGTACGGGCGGTGCGGCGACCGGCGGCAGCGGGACCGGCGGCGCAGCGACCGGCGGCGCGGGTGGCGCGGCAACTGGCGGCAAGCCCGCCGATTCCGGCACGGACGCGAAGGCGGACGCGGGCTCCTTGGACGCCGGTCCGCTCGATGCGGGCTCGGACGCTCACGACGCCCACTGAACCGAGACACGCAGTGTGATCGGAAGGCCGCCGGAAACCCCGGCGGCCTTCATCTATTTGGCATCCCGAGGACGCCGCGGGGAGTCGACTGCAACGCAGGGATTGCCCCCGGCGCGCGAGCCCATTTATAGAGGACGCATGCCCATCGACCCGAAGCTAGCTCTCGGCGCCAAACTCGACACCGTCGACTCCTCCTGGAATGAAGACAAACTCATCCTCTACGCGCTCGGCGTCGGGGTCGGCATCGGCCAGAACCAGACGGACCCGAAGAGAGTGCTCCAGTATGCGTACGAGAACGGGCTGAAGGCGCTCCCCACGTACGGCGTGATCCCGATGTTCTCGGCTGTCGGCTCCCTCTTCAATGTGCCGGGGCTCAGCTTCAACCCGATGATGCTGCTCCACGGAGAGCAGTACACCGAGATCATCGAGCCGCCGCTGCCGCTCGCCGCGGACGTCGTGACCGAGGGCACGCTCAGCGGCATCTTCGACAAGGGCAAGGGCGCGCTCGTCACGATCGATTTCATCACGCGCGACAAGAAGAGCGGCAAGGCGCTCATCAAGAACGTGATGGGAGCGTTCATCCGCGGTGAGGGCGGGTTCGGTGGTGACGCGAAGTCACCGGAGCCCGGAAACAACCCGCCCGATCGCGCTCCAGATGCAGTCGTCGAATATCGAACGGAGACGCAGCAGGCCCTCCTCTACCGTCTCTCGGGAGACAAGAACCCGCTCCACGTCGATCCGATGATGGCGAAGATGGGCGGCTTCGACGTGCCCATTCTTCACGGGCTGTGTTCGTTCGGCAACCTCGGCCGCGCCGTCCTGGAGGCATTCACCGACAACACGCCCGAACGGTTCAAGTCGATCCAGGTGCGGTTCTCGAAACCCGTGTTTCCCGGCGAGACCATCGTGTCGCAGATGTGGAAAGTGAGCGACACGGAGATTGTCTGCAAGGCACGAGTGAAGGAGCGCGATCTCGACGTCATCACGAACGCGAAGGTCGTGCTGACGAAGTAGTTTCGCATCGACGCGCGCGTCGTCCCCGAGAGATCAAAGAGGTGCGGAACTACGCGAGCGGAGCGAGCCCGCCGAAGGCGGCGGGGGAGCGGTCGCGCAGCGAGCCGCGGGGGCAAGGCAGGCAAGGCCCCCTTGCCTAATAGCTCTGACGACGGATGAGCGCCGCGGGACGGGTTTATTTGATCCCGAGAAGCTCGATGTCGAACACCAGTGTTCCGGCGGGCGCGCCGGGACGCGTGGGCTTATCACCGTAGGCGAGAGTGCCCGGGATCCAGAGACGGGCTTTCTCGCCCACCTTCATGAGCTGAACGCCTTCCGTCCAGCCCTTGATGACCTGGTTCAGCTTGAACGCGATCGGCTGGCCCCGCATGACGGAGCTGTCGAACAGCTTGCCGTCGGTCGTCCAGCCCGAGTAATGCACGAGCACCGTGTCCGTCGCTTTCGGCTGCGGTCCGGTCCCCGCCTTCAGCACGCGATACGCGAGGCCACTCTTGGTTTTCTTCGCCGTCGCGGGTGCGGCCTTCACGTCCTCGGGCACAGGGGGCGGCTCTGGTGCCTTCATGATCGCGAGGAGCTGCACGTCGAACGTGAGGTCCCCAGCGGGTGCGCCCCCGCGTGGCTGCGAGCCGTACGCGAGCGACGCGGGGATCCACACGCGGCGCTTCTCCCCGACGACCATGAGCTGCAGCGCCTCGGTCCAGCCCGGGATGACGTGTCCGACGCCGAACGTCGCAGGCTGGCCGCGTGCGACGGAGCTATCGAACATCTCGCCGTTCTTCGTCCAGCCGGTGTAGTGCACGCGCACGTGATCCTGCACCCGCGGGTGCTCGGTGCCCGTTCCGGGCGTGAGCACTTTCGTCACGAGGCCGGTTGCGGTCTTCGTCGCATCCGCCGGCGGTGTCGCGACGTCCGGGGGCGCGGGGATCGTCTTCAGGAGCACGCCTTGCGGACCCGGTGTCGCCGAGGCTGCCGGGCGCGCCGCCGCGGAGGGTGCTGGTACCGGAGCGGGTTGTCCCTTCGATTTGCAAGCCGTGAAGGCGAAGCCGATGGAGACGAGCAAACCGAGGGAGGTGAGGCGCATGGGGCCCGCATCCTTTCAGACGAGGGTGGAGCGACGCAACAGGGACGTGTAGGCTTTTCGCCGTGAAGCGGTGGCGATTCCCCATCCTGATCGCGATCTGTGGAGCCGCTGCCCTCGTCCTTGCCGGAGGTTGCAAGAAGGGCTCGAAGAGCGCCTCGGCGTCCAGCCCGGGACCGTCGGCTTCAACGCCGAGCGAACCCGCGACGGTCCAGTTCGTGGAGATGCCGGCAGCGATCGGGTCCAAGTTTCGCGACGTCCGCAAGAGCACACTCAAGCTGAGCGTCGAGTTCTGGCAAGGCAACGACAATCTCGGATCGAACGACTCGTCCCGCGCGGAAGACTATTCGCGCACCTTCGAGGTCGCCGGCCTCGTCGGCGGCGATCCCGCGAAGGGGACACTTCATTACGACCATTACCACCTGAGCGAGATCCGCGCCGAACAACCTCCGCACACCGATTCGAGCGTCGAAGGCAAGACGTACCTGCTCGACATCACGAGCGGCAAGCTCGTGGTCGCGGCTCCTGATGGCAAACCAGTGCCGCCCGATGAGCGGGAGACGATCGAGCGTCTGCATGCCGACTTCGGCCAGGACGATCCTGTCGTCGCTGCGCTCGGAACCTTGCCGATCCCCGTCGGCAAGTACGGGCCGCTGCGGGAGCCGCTCTTCCGTGCGCTCTCGGGGATGGGTTCGCAGGGAGCCTTCAAGAACGGCAATGTCGTCATCTCCGGCGTAAAGAAAGAAGCCGGCCAGGACGCCGCCGTGATCGACTGGACCGCGGAGATGACGACGGATCAGGACAACGGGCTCACCATCTCCTGGCATCTGAAGGGCACCACGGTGGTCGGACTCGAGCCGGCCCGCACCCTCTCCATGACGATGAGCGGCGACCTCGACGCCACCGGGCAGACGAAGAAAGACGGGGCTCGGGTGCAGCTGGCGGGCGCCGGTACCGTCACCGACGATCGCACGATCACGCCGCTCTGAGTTTCATCCGTCCGAGTAGAAGGGGGAAGGTGTTCGTCGCGTAGCGCCCGAGGACCTGCAATCTTATCCGGATGAGCGCCGCGCGAAACCGATTGATGACGACGTCCTTCGGCTCGTAGCGCATCGCCAGCATGCCGCCCGTGACGCGACCCTCGCGGTGCAGGGCGCGATGGGACTGGGTTCCCGGGTAGACGGCCATCGACAGCACGTCGAAATGAATCGGAGGCAGCGTCGCGAGCGCTTCGAGCTCGTTCTCGATGGCCTCGGCGGTCGCGTCCGGATGGACGATGAGCGAATTGAAGGTCGCGACGAAGCCGTGCGCGACGAGTTGCTTGGATCCGCGTGCCGCGGGCTGATCTGCATCGGCGTCGCGTCGGCGACGGGGGCAGGCGGGCCGTCGCCATTGCGCGTCGTGATCCCGGCAACATCGAGCCATGGCGCCCCTTCGCCCAGCCGACGTGCGAGCTCGGTGACCGGCAATTCGCCGTCATGTCGGATCACGGAGTCGAGACCCGGGTGGCGATCGAGCAGCTCGCCTCGAACGAGCGTGGCGACCGGACCGCCGCACGTGATGTGTCCCGCATAGCCGCGGGCACGCAGGTACCGGATGAACGCGAGCGCGTCGATCGTGGAATCCGAATCCGGCATCGACAAACCGACGAGCTCCACGCCCCGCGCGAGAATGCGATCCGCGGCTCGCGGCAGCGAATCCGGGCCGGACAATGGAACGATGAACGCGCCGTGCCCGGCTCCTTCGAGGGCCGCCACCAGGTAGCGCAGACTCAGGTTCTCGCCCCCGCGCTCCTCACGCCCGACCAGCGCGACTCTCTCGAGGACGACCCCGACGTTTCTCGACCCCACGGAGCCCGACCAACCCACTCATCGAAACAGAATATCGGATTGCTTTCGGTAAAGCGATGTTGCTCGGTAGTCTGCCTTCTGCGCGCCCTGGCGGACCCGGTCGCTTGTGAGGCATCCTACGGTCATGCCTGCGCCCGCGATCCCGACGTCGCCGATTCCGAGCGCCCCGTTCGACGACCTCGACCTCGACGTGGATGCCGATCGTCGGGAATGGACTCAACGCATCGAAGATCTCGCCGCAGCCCGCCTCGCAGCGGCCCGCGCTCGGCTCGAGCGCCTCGGCATCGTCGACAAGGATGGGAAGCTGATATCGAGCGAACTACCCGCCGACATGCTCCCCGATTCGGATACGACGCTCGAGACCGGCTGAGCACGGATGGCGCGCCCGCGCATGATCGTCGTTGCCGGTCCTCCCGGCAGCGGCAAGTCCACCTACTTCCCTAGACTTTCCGTTTGGCGTAGGCGACTACCTCCCGGTGTACTTCGCCCTTGGTCAGCCACGAGATGGCGAACGCCTCGATCATCAGGGACTCGGGAACGAAGATCGGGTGATGGTGACCATGAGCGCGGTAGGCCCAGATGAGGCCGCCCACGATCGCGATCGAACAGACCAGGCAGATGTCGTTCCGAACGTTCTTCTCCGTAGGACGGTTCCTCCGGCTCGGTACGTTCGACTTCCGAAACAGCCAGAAGGAGAAGAGAAAGAAGCAGACGAACAGAACGATCGCCGAGCCGTAGTGGATGTTGCCCGTCGTCTCAGTCCACCAAGGTAGCTTCGGCACGGGGTCGGGTGGATCCGTCGGGAAGAAGACGACCCCGAGTGCGGCGAGACCCGCCACGACGCCCACCCCCTCGTCGACGAAGACCCCCTTGTATCCCCTGTACGTCATGAGGAACAGGCTGAGCGCGAAGATGACTCCGACGAAGAGCCCGACCGCCCCCGTGTAGTAGTAGGCGCTCACCGAGTCCAAGCGAACACTCGACGGCAAGTGGTCGGTCGGGCACCAGTCCGCGACCCGCGGGAGGAGGAAGGGAAGGAAGAGGCCCAGGATCCCGATGATGATGCGGTGCAACCGCTGGGACATGTCCTGATGCCCATCCTGGTGCCCCTCCGGCAGGTGCTTGGCGCGTGCTTCGGGGTGCAGCGACGGGGCCGGCTGGGACGCGACGTCTCGAGTCACGGCGTCGGACATTCACGCCCGTTTCCGGCAGGACGCCTTTGGTGACGGACCGCAGGTGAGGAACGCGCTACGGTCGACGAGATGGCGCAGCCCAATCCGGTTCAGGACCCGGTCGAGCTCTACCGCCGCTTGCTCGACGACGAAGTCATCCGTGTCGAGCTCGTGGACGGGGAAGTCGTCATGCACGCCGCGCCCGGCATGTTGCACGGCTTCGGCATGGCGATGCTCGGCACGGAGCTCGTGAACGCTTATTGCCATGGGAGGGGCGGTCCGGGGGGTTGGTGGATCCTTTACGAAGTCGACGTCGTCATCGAGCCGGGCGTGCAAGCTTATCGCCCCGACATCGTGGGTTGGCGGAAAGAGTGCGTCCCCGCAATCCCCAAAGAGCAGCCCGTGCCGATCCTTCCGGACTTCGTCTGCGAAGTGCTGTCGCCGTCGAAGCCCTTCTGGGATCGCGGCCCGAAGAAGCGCGGCTACGAGCGCGCGGGCGTGCCCTGGCTCTGGCTCCTCGACCCGAGCGCGCGGCGGCTCGAAGCGTACCAGCTGGTCGATCGAGAATACCGCGAGGTCGCGATCGTGAGTGGAGCGACGCCGGCGAGGGTCGAGCCGTTTGCGGAGATCGAGATCGATGTGGCGGAGCTGTTTCCGGTGGACGAGGGGTAGGGGCGGCATCGCTCCTCGCACGCGACGAGACAAGCCGCAGACGACGAGGTCAGTCATGGCGCCCGGTCTGGCGTGCGAGCTTCGGGAGGCAGCCCTGCAAGGTTTCTCCGAGTAGCGCGTTGGCGCATACCATAGGGCAATTGGCACGCGCGTAAGGCGCAAGTTTCGAACGGTCGGCTCGTGTTTGACGAGCTCACGGACTTGCCGGAGGGAGCGGCCCGGGCCGGTGAAGCGATGCCGCAGCTGCTCGACGCCGTCGGAGCCGGCGAGCCGCCCGACGCCGCCGACGACGCAAGCACGCGCGCGTCGGGCGCCAGGGGAGCCCTGGTAGACGCGCTCTGCTTCGGTCGCGTCCGGTACGACGAGTACGGTGTCGATCCGGACGATGTCGCGCACGGGGAGCAACGCCGTGCGCGGGCGCGGGCCGCGCTGCTCCGGGCCCTCGCGAGAGGCAAGCGTCGTCACGCCGCCGCAGCACGCTTCCGGCGCTCGAAGCGACCGCGCAACGTCTCGATGCTTCGTGCTCCCGGCCCTTCTCGTTTCGTCCCCTCGTTCGAGCGGTCGCGTCGATGGGCGCCGCCGACCCGCAGGCGGCCGTCCGAGTCCTGGTGTCGCTGAAGCGCTGCCCGGGCGGGCTCGGCGAGCTCATGCCCGTCCTCTTTCGACTCGGGTCCCCGGGGATCGACGCGCTCCTCGCGTGGCTCCGGAGCGACGATCCGCCGGCGTGCGAGCGCGTCGACATCGCGACGTGGCTCCAAGCGAGTCACCTTCCGCTGTCGCCCGCCGACGCAGAGCTCTCTCGCTACCTCGTGACGTCTCATTGCCTGTCCCTGCCCGGAAGCGGGCAAGGAGCGCCGCCGGAGACTCGAACACTTGCGCCCACGGACTCCGTCTCCGACGCTACCAGGAGCCTGCTCGCGTGCCGGGCGGAAGGCCACTTGCCGCCGATGCGGATGCCGACAATCGACGCGAGCGCCGCCCGCGTATTCGCGGCGTGTCTGACTGAGTTCGCGTGCGGTCCATCGCGAGCCTCCTATGACCACACCTTGCGCCGGTGTTGTACCGGGGCGTTCGGCGCGCACCCGCCCGAGTTCTGCAAGCCCAAGCCGTAGGGACACGTTTCTTCGCGGGCGCGACGTGCGGCGCCGCTATCCGGCCGGACTTTCGGCGTAACTCGTGGTGCCGGGTTTGGCGCCGACACCGAACGGCGTGCACGACGTACGCACCCGATAAAAGCCAAAGGCCATCGTCATTCACGCAGAAACTCCGAGTATCCGCTCCCCTCGGTTCGGTGAAGGTCACGCTGTTGCCTCCAGGCTCGTTCGCGGTTCGGGCGCTATGTCGCCACCCGGCACGGCCTTTGGCTTCCTTGGCCGCCGAAGCGTACCAGCTGGTCGATCGAGAATACCGCGAGGTCGCGATCGTGAGTGGAGCGACGCCGGCGAGGGTCGAGCCGTTTGCGGAGATCGAGATCGATGTGGCGGAGCTGTTTCCGGTCGACGAAGGGTAGGGGCGGCATCGCGTCCGTCGGCGTCGATAGGCGCATCACGCGGCTCGAGGGCGCGTCCGTCGGCATCGAGGAGCACGTCTCGAGCGTCGAGAGGCACGTCTCGAGCGTCGAGGAGCACGTCTCGAGCGTCGAGAGAGCGCGTCTCGAGCGTCGAGGAGCACGTCTCGAGCATCGAGGAGCACGTCTCGAGCATCGAGGAGCACGTCTCGAGCGTCGAGGAGCACGTCTCGAGCGTCGAGGAGCACGTCTCGAGCGTCGAGGAGCACGTCTCGAGCGTCGAGAGGCGCGTCTCGAGCGTCGAGGAGCACGTCTCGAGCGTCGAGGAGCACGTCTCGAGCGTCGAGGAGCACGTCTCGAGCGTCGAGGAGCACGTCTCGAGCGTCGAGGAGCACGTCTCGAGCGTCGAGGAGCACGTCTCGAGCGTCGAGGAGCACGTCTCGAGCGTCGAGAGGCAGGTCTAGTGCACCGTCGTCGAGATGCGATCAAGCATTCTGCGGTGTGACCGGCACCGGGGCGCTCGAAGGTACGCCGAGCCGGCATCGACGAGGTGGTTCCCATCACGCCGGATCAGTTCCGGCGATTCGCGCATCGAAGGTCGCACTCGACGCGGCGCTCGGCTGGGGCGACCGCCGTTCGTCTGCGTGCTGACGATACAGGGACGCTGGACTCCATGGTCTGCAACGTGGGCGTCTACTGTTAGCCCAAGCGCCTCCGAGCGCCTGGCAGGTCTTGCGTGTGGTAGTTTCGACGGACGTCGGGGGAAGATCGGTGGACACACGACCAATTCGGCGCGCCCTCGAGTGGCGCTGGGTTCGGCGCTTGCGCGGCTCTGATTGGGTGTGGCACCCCGTCGTCGAGCGCCAAGCCCGCGGGGAGCGACGGCGCGCCCTGCTATCCCAACGGCACGTGCAACTCGGGTCTCATGTGCGCCAGCAACGTTTGCGGGAGCGCCGCGACGGGAGCCGCCGGGAACGGATCAGGACCCAGGTCGGACGGCGGGAGCGCCACGGGCCAGGACGGCGCGCCCTGCACGATCCATGGAAGCAGCTGTAGCGCCGATTGCGAGGGGAGCTGCGGCGCGGACCCGAGCTGCATCGTTCTCACCCCCGCCGCTTCCTCGCTATTCGCTTCGCCTCACGCTCGGTCGGCGCCCACGTTGGAGTCTTCGTCGACTCGGCCTGAACGTGCGCCAGGGTGGCGGCGAACACCGGCGCAAGGTTCATTTCGTCGCCAATGAGTGCGCCGAGCTTCGTCATCGCATCGTCGGCGTGGCTCCACGCCGCAGAGTGGCCGATCGTGCCGGGATCCGCGCGAGTCGCGAGATCGATCGCGGTCTTCAGTTTCTCGCCGATCTGCTTCAAGTCCTCGAGCGCGAGCGGATTGCCCGCGCCTGCTTGCTCCGCTCGGTAGAGCGCGCGCGTGATGCCGAGCAGGTCACGTGCGGCACCGACGGGGAAACGTGCGTTGCGGAAGCGGGCGGCGAGGACGGTCACGGGGCCGCTGAAGCTAGCCGATCCAGCTCGGGGCGTCGCCGGTACTCCGGCGCCGAGAACCTCAAGGCGACGTGGACCCGCTGTTCGACGGCGGCATCCTCGAACGGGTCATCGCGCAGGATCGACGTGCCTTTCTCGAACTCTTGCGCGAAACGCGATACTCTCCCCGATCATGAAGCTCGACGATCTGGCGAGGCACCTCTCGAATCGCGAGCACATCGGACTGACGGAGGAGGTCGCGAAGAAGCTCGGCATCACGACCGAAGAAGCGACGCGGGGTCGCCTGATGGCCCTTGCGGACATGGACCGGTCGTACTTCGGCGTGTACCTGCTCGCAGCCTACGTCGTGAACGACACCGATTTCTGGGGCGATGGGGAGGTCTACTGGTGGTCGGTGCCGACGCTCCTCGATGCGGAAGGCAAGGTCCAGAAGGACTGGCTCTACGGGCTCCCGAACGGCGGCCCGCCGCACAAGGTCGGCTCCCTCGAGTGGATGACGAACCTGTCGCTGAAGGACATGCCGCTCCTCGCGGTGATCCCGCCGGAAGAGCGCATCGCGGCGTGCACGGTCCGCCTCGCGTTCTACGACGATGACGGCAAGCCGGCGAACCTCGCGGCCTCGATGACCGCGGGCCTCGATGCGTTTGCGAGCGTGTCGTCCGAGCCACTCTCGTCGGCCGACCAGATCATCACGCCGGTGCGGCAGGCCATCTTTGCCGGACTCAAGGCGGAAGAAGACGACATCCTGGTCGATCAGGACGTGACGATCCGGCGCGGCAACGTCATCCCGTTCAGCTCGGGGATGATCGGCGCGGTGATGACGTCCAACATCCGCGTCTATTATCTCGTGAAGGACGAAGACCGCACCGAGACGTTCGGACCGGTGACGTTGCACAAGGGCCAATCGGAGACCGTGCGCTTCCCGAGCACGCTCCGCAGCGGCGGCCGGCTCAGCCTGTTCGGCAGAGGTGAGAACGTCACCTGCTCGGCCTTCGGCGAGCTGAACGTCGACACACCATTCGTGAACCGGGTCGTGGATTCCGCGCACGAGTCCGCGCTCACCGACGGATTCACGCTGACCGGGACCGGCCCGGCAAAGTTCGTCGCATTCTACACGCCGCCGTGAATGCGACAGGGTGGCGTTCACGGCGACGCCTGCCGTAAAGGAGTTCGCGGAGCTCGCGACGAGTGTGGTCGGCGAACCGCCTTCGAGCGGCATCTGCATCAACGCACCGTCGAACGTCGTGAAATAAAGGGAGGCGCGGTCCACCGCGATCCCGAGCGGTCGAAGGGTCGTCGTGAGGAGCGTCGTCACCGGGCCGCCTCCGAGCGGCATCTTCAGGATCGTACCTCCGACGTAGGTGCTCCAGTAAAGCGGAGGGAGCTTCTTCGTCTACGAGCTTCCCTACAAAGGGAGGTCGCTGGTCATGGACTTCCTCGTCCCGAGCGGCGCGCTGTCGGCCTTCGAGGCGGGCCTCACGGATACCTCGTTGACCGGCGCGCTGGCCTCGGTAGGCTCGGCATCGCAAGTGATTCTCCTGCTGCCCAAGTTCTCCTTCACGAATCGCCTGGCGCTCGTTCCCGTGCTCACCGCCATGGGCATGCCCGACGTCTTCGACCCGACCAAGGCCGACCTCTCCGGGATGGACGGCGCGAGCGACCTGTTCGTAAACGCAGTCGTGCAGGAGGCGCTGGTGCAGGTGGACGAGCACGGAACCGTCGCTGCTGCCGCGACTGCGTAGCGGGAACGCAGTCGGCTGGCTCAAGCGAACCCGAGATAGTAACAATCGACCACCCGTTCCTGTTCCTCATCCGTGACACGAAGAACGGCAGCATCCTCTTCATGGGCCGAGTGGAGGACCCGCGTCAGAGCTCGCCGACAGGGGGCGAGCCGACTCCCGGCGTAACGACCGATGCCGGGAGGGCATCTGATGGAGGCGGGGACGCCTCGACAGTCTCAACCCCTGCCAGGAACTAGCAGCTAGCGAGCGCTACCTCCCGGGTCATCCGAGGCGGGGGATTCGAAGTCGTGGCATCGCAGGTGCTCTCGGCTAGCCGCAGCTTCACCAGCCCGGCGGGTGAGTCCGGCGTAGGCGTTCGATGCGCAAGGCCCCCGGAGTGAGTTGTCCTCACCGAAACCACTTCGACACGGTCACGCCGCTCCGAGCGTCATCCGTCCGAGCCGCAGCTCGTCGTGTTCGCGTCGAGTGGACACGGGTCGCACGCGTCCCCGACGCCATCGCCGTCGGCATCGGCTTGCACACCGTCGTCGAGCGGCCGCACGGGGTTGAAGACGAGCGGGCAATCGTCTCGATTGTCGGGGATGTTGTCGCCATCGGCGTCGGTGCTCGTGGCGGTTCCCGCGTACACGGTCGACCCGTTCACGGAAACGGAGCGCATCGGCGTGCAGGTCGGCTCGTTCGGAGGCGCGCCGCACGCGAAGAGCGGGTAAGCGCCGTTGCCGACGGCGGTCTCGAGTGCGGCGAGGTTCTCGCCGATCTCCGTCGATAGGCACACCGCTTTCGTGTTTCCGCACACGGCAAGCGCATCGCAGCCCGTGGCATCCGGGATCGCTCCGACGATGCTCGCGTCGCCGTAGAGGACCTTGCCGCTCCGGAGCACCAGTTCGACATCCTTCGGCTCCGCGCTGACGACGGCATCGAAGGCGTCGCGCGCCGAGCCGTCGAAGATGGCGACGTCCCCGAGCATTCCCGGTGCGAGCGTGCCGAGCACCGTACCGATTCCGGCGACGCCGGCTGCATTGGCCGTCACCATCATCCACAGGTCGCGATCCGTGAATGCGCCGTCGAGATAGCTTTGGTCGAAGGAAGCGGCGCAGGCGAGCTCCCGCAGCAGGTTCATGGATCCGGATGGGATCCAGTCCGAGCCGAGCGCGATCCGCACGCCGAGCCGCGCCGCGGCGGTCACCGTGGCGGTGTTCCCGTAGAGCGACAGGTTCGAACGGGGCGACCAGACCAGCGACGTGCCGGCGCGGGCCATCGCGGCATAGTCGCGCGCCGTGAGCCCGACGGCCTGGACGAACGCGCTCTTCGCGACGAGCACGTCGTGTCCGGGATCCCCCGCGCCGAGACAGTTGAACTCGTTCTCGGCAAAGGCGTCGATGCCTTCCGCGACGTGTGGCAGATAAGCGTCGTCCGCGTCGAGCGACGCCTCAGCGACGACGTTTGGATAGCCGCAGCCCGTCGCGAGCTGCGTTCCGTCGGTGTCCCCGAGAGGGAACGTGGCCGAGACGATGGTCTCCGTCACGTCCTGTTCGAGAGCCGTCGAGTCCAGGTTTCGGAGTAGTCCTGGCACTCCCCCGGAGCTCACCGTCGACGTCGCGCCGCCCAGCACGAACCGCAGCTCGCCCCAGGAGACCTGGTCCGTGGAGGCCCTGCCGGGGGCCACGAGCTTCGTGTGTCCGCTGTCGCCCTCGCGCCAGTCCTGGCGCTGTTCGTAGCGTTCGCCCGTGTCGACGAACGGTTGGTTCTGCGAGTACCCGAGGTGATCGTGCGTGTTGATCAGCGCAGGGGAGATGACCCCGCTCGGACACGTGACGGTCGTCGCAGTCTTGGCAATCGCCGCGCACGCGGAGCCGGATGCGCATGCCGAAGCGCAGCCGACCTGCGCGATCTTGCCCGCGGCGTCCAGGACGACCTGGCCGCCGCGATAGACGGCGGTCGGCGTCAATACGGTTCCCGTGAGGACACGACCCAGGTCACCGGGCGTCGTCACGCAAGGTCCCCGTTCGAGCGTCGCGCAGAGGACTTCGGAAAGGCCGGAACCGCGGTTCGCGGCGTCGGGCACGTTTCCGTCGCGGCTGGCGTCCCTGTTCGCCACCGCCGCGTCGTGTCGGCCGCCGTCGTGTGCCCGTTCGCCCGCGTCGCGCGGCGGGCCGAGGTGGGCTCCGTCCGGTGCGCCGTCGATCGCCCCGCGCGGTCCGCCGTCGGAGCAGTGCGTGCACACCGCCGCGTCACGATCGGAGTTTCCGCCCGAGCCGGCGGGTGAACCGCTGTCCCCGCGATCGTCGCGGCTCGCTCGCCTGCTGCAAGATAGGGCGAGGCCGAGCGCGGTGAACCCGAGCAGCGAGCGCGCGCGCCCGGCGTTCACGCTCCGACCGTGAGGATCGCCTTGCCCACGACCTTGCGATCGATGATCGCGCGCAGCGCCTCTGCGGCCTTCGCGAGCGGAAAGCGATGCGAGATGAGCGGCTTGAGCTTACCTTCCTCGTAATAGCGGAAGATCTCGGCGAAGTTTCGTCGATTGACGTCGGGCTCACGCGCGGCAAAGGCGCCCCAGAACACGCCGACGACGGCGCACCCCTTCAGCAAGATGAGATTCGCCCTGGCCTGCGGGATCGAACCCCCTGCGAAGCCCACTACCAGGAGTCGTCCGTCCCAGTTCATGCATCGGAGCGATTGCTCGAACAGATCGCCCCCCACCGCGTCGTAGATGACGTCGGCGCCCTCGCCGAGTTTCTTGACCTCGTCCTTCAGCGAGGCCGTCCGGTAATTCACGACGTGGTCGGCGTGGTACGCGTCGCGCACCACGGCGAGCTTTTCGTCGTCGCCGCCCGCCGCGATCACCTTCGCGCCGAGGAGCTTCCCGAGCTCGACCGCCGCCGAGCCGACGCCGCCCGTCGCTCCGAGGACGAGCAGCGTCTCGCCCGGTGCCAGGCGTCCGCGCTGAACCAGCGCGTGGTAGCTCGTCCCGTACGTCATGCTGATGGCCGCGCCGTCGTCGTAGGTCATCTTCGCCGGCATCTGGAGGCAGCGCTCGGCGCCGATGACGACCTCCTCGCGAAAGCCATTCCAGCCCGTCATGCCGATGACGCGATCGCCCGGGCGAAAGTCGCTCACCCCGGCGCCCACTTCGAGCACGTCCCCGGCCACCTCCGCGCCCGGTGAGAACGGCGGCGGAGGCTTGAACTGGTACTCGCCCTTGATGATGAGCACGTCCGGAAAATTCACGCCCGCTGCGCGCACGCGAATTCGAACCTGTCCCGATGCTGGTGCCTCCGAGGGCACGTCCTCGAGCACGAGGTTCTCGGGGGGTCCGTATTCCTTGCAGAGAATGGCCTTCATCGCGTGGTCCTCCGCGCGCGAGCTTTGCGGAGCTTCGACGCCGCCGTCAATCTGCACGCGGACCCGTTGCTTGCGAGCCCGGGAATCGCGCTAGGCTGGGCGGCTCATGAACGACGGCTCGGCACGACCCGAGGACCCGGAAACCGGCCCCGACCCGCTCATCGGAACGGTCATCGCCGATCGGTATCGGGTGGACGACCGCCTGGGCACCGGCGGCATGGGCGCCGTTTACCGGGCGGAGCACGTGTTGATGAAGAAGGCCGTCGCGGTGAAGGTGTTGCACCGCGAGATGACGGCGCTCGAGGAGGTCGTGAAGCGCTTCGAGCGCGAGGCGATCGCGGCGGGACGCATCGAGCACCCGAACGTCGCGGTCGCGACCGACTTCGGCAAGCTCGAGGACGGCTCGTTCTACCTCGTGCTCGAGTACGTCCCGGGGAGGAGTCTGACGGACGTCCTCGCAGAAGGCGCGCTGCCGGCCGAGCGGGCTCTCTTCATCGCGCGCCAGGTGGCGTCCGCCCTGGGTGCGGCACACGCGGCCGGCATCGTGCATCGCGACCTGAAGCCGGACAACATCATGCTCATCGACCGTGGCGGCACGACGGACTTCGTCAAGGTCCTGGACTTCGGGATCGCGAAGGTGAGCTCGGAGCATACGGGCGGCAATCAGCTGACGCAGCTCGGTGCCGTCTTCGGAACGCCCGCTTACATGTCGCCCGAGCAGGCTGCCGGACAGGCCGTCGATCCACGCGCGGACCTTTATGCGCTGGGCCTCGTCCTCCACGAGATGCTCGCGGGTCACGCGGTGTTCGAGTCCGACGACATGGTGGCGCTCCTGATGAAGCAGCTGACCGAGCCGCCGCCGCCATTGCCGGACACCGTGGACGCGAAGCTCGCGGCGCTGGTGATGCAATTGCTCCAGAAGGACCCGAAGGATCGCGTACAGAGCGCCGCCGAGCTCGTCGTGAGCATCGACGCCTGCCTCGGGCCTCTCGCGTTGCCGCCGGATAGCTCCGCCTTCGGGCCATTCAGCGCCAGGGTCGTTCCGGCTCCGGCGGCGGCACCCGCGCCCGTCTCGCCTCTGCCACCCCTCGGCGGCGGAGCGCCGCCTTCGTCGACTCGCGCGGGCGCGCTGTTCGCGACGGTGCTGGCGGTGGCCCCGCGTCCGAGCGGATTACGTCTCGCGGGGCGCGACGTTCCGAGGTGGCTGGTCGTCGCTGCGGCGGTCGTCGTTCTCGCCCTGGCCCTCGCGCTTCACCATCGTCACTCGACGGCGCTGCCCGTGGGACATCGTGCCGCGCCGCCGCCCGTCGAGCTCGCGCCCATCATCGCGCGTGCGAAGGTAGGCGACCGTGCCGCGATCGCGCAGCTCGAGGCACGGCCGGCGACCACGCGGACCGCCGCGGAGTGGATGGCGCTCGGCAAGGGTCACGCCGTGTTCGCCGAGTACGGTCCCGCGCTCCTCGCCTTTCGCCATGCGGTGACCCTCGACCCGCCTCTCGCCTCCGATGCCGGGATGCTCGCGGACGTGCGCCGGGCCGCGGACGACGATTCCGCGCAGAAGGACGCGCTCGATCTCGCCGCAGGGCCCCTGATGGCGAGCGGTGCGGACCTCCTGTTCGACGTGTGGGCGTCGACGAACGATAAGACGCAGGCGACGATCCTCGCCAAGTCCCTCCTCGACCGCGACGACGTCGAGGCTCACGGGTCTCCGGCGCTCCGCGTCGCGCTCGATCTGCGTCGCGCCACCAAGTGCGACGACGTGAAGAATCTGCTCCCGGCGGCTCTCGCCGATGCGGACGAACGGTCGGTGCGAAGGCTCACCCAGCTCGCCACTCGACGCGGCTGTGGCTTTCTCGGTCTCGGCGACTGCTATCCTTGTCTGCGCTCGGACGACCAGCTCTCGGACGCGCTGAAGGCCGCGCAAACCAGGAAGGCCCCCAGATTCTAGAGCGAGCGGGCGAGCGTTCCCTCATTCTTCGACGAAACTCTTCAGGTTTCGCGAACGGCTCGCGCGGCGGAGCTTGTGGAGCGCGCGTCCCTCGATCTGACGAACGCGCTCGCGCGTCACGGAGAAGTCGCGTCCGACCTCCTCCAGAGTGTGTTCGGTTTTTTCGTCCAGACCGAAGCGCATTCGAATGACCTTCTCCTCGCGGGGCGTCAGAGTCTTCAGGAGATCGCGGGCGCGGTGCTGCATGTCCCGCAGGATGACGTCTTCGGCCGGACTCGGGAACCGGTCGTCCTCGACGAAATCACCGAGCCGCGAGTCTTCTTCGTCTCCGACGGGCGTTTCGAGACTGACGGGTTCCTTGGCGAGCTTGAGCAACATCTCGACGCGCTCGAGCGGCACGTCCGCGCGCGCGGCGAGCTCGTCCGGAGACGGCTCCCGTCCCAGTTCCTGCACGAGCCGCGCCGACGTCCGGAGGACCATGTTCAAGGATTCGATCATGTGAACCGGGATGCGGATCGTCCGCGCCTGATCCGCGAGCGCGCGCGTGATCGATTGCCGGATCCACCACGTCGCGTACGTGCTGAACTTGTACCCACGCCGGTATTCGAACTTCTCGGCCGCCCGCATCACGCCGATGTTGCCCTCCTGGATGAGGTCGAGGAAGTTGAGGCCACGGTTCACGTATCGCTTCGCGAGCGACACGACGAGCCGGAGATTGGCCTGGACGAGCTCCGCCTTCGCTATGTTCGCCTTCTTTTCTCCCTCGGCGATGAGCCGGAGTGTCTCGAGTAGCTCGCGGCGATGGAGCGACGACCGCTCTTCGTCGAGCCTGGCACGCACGGTCGAAATCAGGCCGCGCAGCGCCCCTTCCGTGAGGCGCATCTCTTCGAACGCGGTCGTGCTCTCCTGAGCGAGGCGGCTGAGCTCGGCGTCGACGATCGCCCGGCGCTCTCCGCTCGTGCGCACGCGCTCCGAAGCGAGCGCCGACCGGTTCGCCTCGAGCTTCTCGACTCGAGCGACGAGTCGCGCGAGTCGTTCCTCGGCCGCCACCTCGTCGAAGGACTCCGGATCGTCCTCCGCATCGCGCACGACGTCCCCGACGCGGAGTTTCTGTGTCCGTACCCGGTCCATGAGCTCGGAGATCCCCCGCGCGGCGGTCGGGCACGCGAACAATGCTCCGTGCGCCTGTCGCGTTCCTTCTTCGATGGCCTGACCCACGCGGACTTCCCCCTCACGACTGAGGAGCGGCAAGCGCGACATCCGGCTCAGATACGCGTTGAGCGAATCTTCGTGCGTCGGACCGAGGGGATCGCGCGCGCGGCTCTGCCGCGGACGCGGGCCGGGCGGGGATGAGGATCGATGTTCGCTCACGGGTGTTTGGATTCGCGCGGCAAGCAGGGGCAATCCTAGCGCACCCGGGCCCCGGGTGCCCGCCGCCGGTCCTGGACGTGCGGCGCGTACCCCTCGCACTGAACGGAAAAGGAGAGCAGTGGCGGCTGGCCCATACCGTATTCGGCCCCTTCGGACGCTTCGCGCTTGGCAGCGACCCCCGCACCCGCTTGAATACAGGCCGACTTTGGGCGCGAACGCGCGAGCGCCCCCGGCGTAGGGAAATGGACGTCGACTTCTACACGCTCGAGCGGCACGTTCAGGATCGTTTTGCCGATGCGACGCGAGGCATCGGTTTGCCGACGCCGCTACTGCGCGAAGCGTCGAAGGACTACTCGGACGTCTTCTGGCTCGTCGGGGCGGCGGTCTCGCTGATCGCGCTCGGCTTTTCCGCGCTCGTCGGATTCGGCAATCTCGACAGCTCGATGGCGATCGCGAGACCCAGTGTTGCCGTGGTCTCGGCGGTCGTCGTTGCAGCCGCGGCGTATTGCGTCCTCCGGTTCTTCGCGATCCGGGATGGGCGTGCGAGGATTCCCTACCTCCCCGGCCTCTACCTGTTTCCCGCAGGCGTGTTCGACGCTCGCGCCGAGCCCATCCGCGTCTTCTTGCACCCCGACATAAAGGAAACGAAGGTCGTCGGTGACGCGGTGTGCTTCGTGACGGGTGGAGGCTCATTCCTGTTCAATGCCGGTGATGCCGGCATGGCGGCAAGAGTCGAGGAGGCCTTCGCTCGGGCGGCCGAGCAGTGCGCCCAGGTCCTGCAGACCGCGAACCGGCGCGAGCAGGCGATGCTCGATCCTCTCGTCGATAGCGGATTTTCGAGCCCGTTTTCCCCGCAGATGCGCATCGCTCGTCGGGTGCCCCTCTGGGCCAAGGTGGCTCCGGTCATCGCGCTTGCCTTCGGAGCCGCGCTCGGGCCGCTGCTCTGGAAGGTCCGGAACGTCGTGAGTGAGGAGCGGATCTACGCAGCGGCGGTTCATCGGAACGATGTGGCGAGCTATCGCGAATACCTGGCGCGAGGCGGACCTCGGGCGGACGTCGCGGAGGTCAGATTGCCGCGTGCGGAGCTCGCCGAGGCCGTCCATGCGGGTACGGTGGAAGCGATCGAGCAGTTCGCGGCGACGCACCCGGACTCGAAGATTGCCGGCGAGATCGACGCGGCGCTCCACGCCGCGGTGGGCGTGGAGCTCGACGCCGCCATCCACGCCGGTACCGTGACGGCCCTTCGCGCGTTCCGCGTCAAGAGGAGCAAGTACGCTTTCACCGCCCCGGCCGTGGAAGCCGCGACCGTCGCGATTTATCGCCGCCTTCTCGCTCGCTTCGCAGCTGGTAAGGACCCCGCCGTCGTCTCGTTCTTCGAACGCCTGCTCGGTTATGCCAAGGCTCATGGCCCCGGCGTGCACGTGCTCTTCGTTCGCCGGATCACCGACTCGGTCGGGGCCGCCGACAATCAGGTGAAGATGAGCGCGTATTACATGGGGAAGCAGTCTCTGCCGTCGCAGTACTTCGTGGGCGATTACGCGGCGCGGCGGGAAGCCGCTGCGGCCGACCGTCTCGCCCATGTCATCGGCGATCCGTTCCCGGCCGACGTGCTGGCCGTCACGACGCTTCCCGCGTTCACCGATCCCGGCGCGCCGCCCGCCCCGACGGAGCCCACGCTCAGCGTGGAATACGCCCCGGAACTGGCGGGCGGCTACATGAGTCCCAAGCCGCGAGGCGTGTTCGTCGGGGTGGGGATGACGTTCAAAGCGTCGTTCCAGATCCCAGGTGACGACCAGCCGCTCGAGGTCAAGTCGTCCTTGTGGCGCGCGCCGACCCCGCAGGTCTTGCGAGACCCGGGGACATCGGTGTCGGACGTCTACGACAAGATGGCGGGGGACGGCTTCGCGAAGTTCGTGAAGGACTTCTCGGCGCTCCTGGGAGTTCCTGGCTCCTGAGAATCGGGTCCGCTCACCCGGGGCGACGTCGCTCGCGGCGCCATGCGGCGAATCGCTCGGCGGGCATCGGCCTCGCGTGGAGAAACCCTTGCGCGATCGTGCACCGGAGATCCCGCAAGAATTCGGCCTCCGCCTCGGTCTCGACGCCTTCCGCGACCACCGTCAGGTTCAGGCTGTGCGCGAGCGCGACGATGGCATTCGTGATGGCGGCGTTCTCCGTGTTGAGTGGCAGCCCGCGCACGAACTCCTTGTCGATCTTGATCGTGTCCATCGGAAAGTGTTTCACGTACCTGAGCGACGCGTAGCCCGTGCCGAAGTCGTCGACGGCGACGCGGACGCCGCTCTGGCGCAAGGTCTTGAGCGCGTCGCGTACGGCCGGCGTCGTATCCAGCATCACTCCCTCGGTGAGCTCCAGCGTGAGTAGCTCCGCGTCGAGCTTCGTTTCCGCGAGCGCGCTCTGCACGACGCGAACGACGTCACCGAGAATGAATTGCCGTGCCGACACGTTGACGCTGATCTTGAGCGGCTCGCCGGCGGCAGCCCACGTCGCCGCTTGCCGGCATGCCTGTCGCAGAACCCACTCGCCGACCTCCTCGATCAAGTCGGCGCTCTCGAGCAGCGGGACGAACTCCGACGGCTCGATCACGCCCAGCCCTTCGTCGCGCCATCTGAGCAACGCTTCGGCCCCGACGAGCTCATCCGTCTCGAGATCGATCTGCGGCTGATACTCGATCAAGAAGTCCTCGCGTTCGAGCGCACGTTCGAGCGCGCGCTCGAGGGCCATTCGCCGTGACACGAGGCCCGTCGTGGGCGAGCTCGGAAACCGAAACGTGCTGCCCCCGGCTCCCGCGGCGAGGGTCAGGGCCTCCCTGGCGCGCTGGGTGAGAAGCTCGGCGTCCTCGCCGTCCTCGGGGAACACGGCGATCCCGACACTGGGCGCGAGAGCCACTTGCTTGCCGCGCACCGACGCGGGCACCCCGAGCTCGACGAGGACCCGCTCCGCGATGCGCCCGGCGCGAAACTTCGGATCGCGCTCTTCCACGAGCACGAAGAACGTATTTTCCGAACGACTCAGCGTCTCCACGTCCAGCAAGGACGACCGGACGCGCTCGAGCGCGATACCCTGGAGCATCGCCACCACGCCTGGGTCCGGCTTTTCTTCCGAGCGCGCCCCGTCCCAGCGGATCGCGAGCAACCCGGCGCCCCCGAAACCGCGCCGCGCCCGCGCGATCGCGTTCTCGAGGCGGTACTGCAACGCCTGGGCGCCGACCGTCGGGGCAGCCTGGTCCGTCCGTTCGACGCGGCGTTCCCGGGAAGCGCGGGCGATCGCGTGCCGCACCGCGCGGTCCAGCGTGGTCGCCGACAGATCGCCCTGCACGAGTACGTCCGCCACGCCGCGCGCGAGGGTCTTGGCTTCGAACGCAGCGTCCGGCCGGCGAACGAGCACGATGACCGGACGCGCGCCGCGCCGCGCGATGGCCTGGGCGAGGCCCGCGCCGCGCCCACTTCCGAACAGCGCATCGATGAGATACACGTCGTGCTCGTCGCGCTCGAGTGCGGACTTCGCGAACTCGTAGCTCCCTTCCCAGTCCACCTCGTGTGCCCCTCCGAGCATCCCCGAAAGGCGTTCGTCGCGAGCGTCGGAGCAGAAGAGAACGCGGAGCATCGGCTCGAAACGGTCAGCCTCACGCTAATACAGAATACGCCCGGCGCGTTCGCGGAGTTCCGGGCACGGGGGCGCGTATCCAATGTGGGAGCGTCGCGCCGGCTCGACGGCGGGCTCCGGGGTGCTTACGCTCGAATCATGCGCTGGTGCTGGCAGACCCTCGGAGGAGCAGCGATTCTGTTGGTTTCTGGATGCATGGAGCAGCCGGCGGAGGCTCCTCCGCGCTCGGGTGCCTATGATTATCCTCCGCCGCCGAGCCAGACGGCGAACGGGCAGGTCGTCGGCGCGGACGAGATGTCGCCCCAGGACAAGCTCGCCAGCGGTCCGCGAGTGGGTTCGGAGGGCTTCTTGCCGGCCGGAAGGCCCGCGGGCCCCGAGCAGAAAAAGAAACCTCAGCCACCGAGCTCATCGTCACAGTCCGCGCAGCAGCCGTGCGCTCAGGGTGGCGTGACGGCGAACGGCACTCCGGCGCCGCCCTGCAAGACCCAGGGGCAGTGACGGACGCGGCGCCAGGCTTTCCACGTTCCCCGGAGCGTCACTTCAGCTCGACGTCCTTCGCTCCCGGGCCGAGCAAGGTCCCGCACATCGTCTTGCAGAGGGCGTCCTTCGGCTTGCAGGTGCACGCGCCGCGCTTCTTCAGCGCGAGTTTCTCCCTCATCTCTTCGACCGTGAAGCGCGCGTAGCCCTCGATCGTCCTGAAGGGCGTCTTCTTCTTGACCTGCTTCGGCGTCCTCGGATCCGTCGGTTTCCCGTCCGGTTCCTCGCAGCACCGGAAACCGAGGTAGTAGTAATAAAACCCCTCGTCGTGCGTGTAGATCTTGGGGCGGCACTGGTTTCGCACGCCCTTGTACCAGGGGCCTCCCGTGTTCACGCTGTCGAACTTGCCCTTCCAGTCGCTCGTGAACGTCTCGCTCGAGACCACGTCGTCCGTGTTGCCCGCGAGATCCGCGATGCCGAAGTCACTCACGCACCCTGGTTCTGCCCCGTTACGTACGCCCTGCCAGAGCCGTGCGAGCTCCTCGGGGTCACGCTGGGCGACCTTCTTCATGTTCGGCTTGTCCCACTCGCGATCGCCGTTGCACTTGTTCGGGTCGCGCACGTAACCGTACGGGAACGGTTTCATCTCCGGACCCTCGCACGCGAAGGTCCATTCGCTCTCCGTGCACATGCGCTTGCCGACCGAAGCGCACTTCACCTGTGCTTGATAGAAGTTGTTCATCACCTCCGGTCGGTCGCCCTTCACGTTCGGCCAGGAGTACTCGTCGATGCAAAACCGCTTGTGCACGCGCTCCCCGACGCATTTCGTCGGCGGCTTGAACGCCTCGCAGACGACCTTCTTGTTCGGCACGTCGAACCAGCTCTTCAGACACTCCTGCTCGACCTCGGTGCAATAGTCGCCCTCGACGAGCTTCATGCCGCTCGGGCACGCGCTGCCGTCCGACGCCGCACTCGCGGATTCCGCTGCGCCCCGCACAGGCCACCAGCTCACGAGGACGAGCGCCGCCAGGACTCCGAGAACGAACCGCATCGATCGCGATATACTAGGAAAGGGCGGCCTTGCGCCCCGCGGCTCGCTCCGCGACCGCTCCCCCCGCGCGAGCTGCGCTTCCCGCGCTCGAAGCGGCACTCGCGGTGGAGCTCGACGAACAGGGCCGGTAGCGATCGCTACGGCGCGTTCCGGAGGCCGAAGGCGGTCTCCCGCTCCTTGTGGCACTCGGGGCTCGGTCCCCAGAGCACGCCGATCTGCCCGCCGTAGAAGGGCCCCCAATCGCTCGTGGGTTTCTCGAGGATGGGTTCTGCGAACAGTCCCCAATCGCAGAGCGGCTGAATATCGAGCTCGGCGTAGGCGCCGAACGCGCCCTCGGGCTTCCCCGTTCGCACCTGGTCGAGATTGACCTCCTCGAGCGCCACGCTCGGCCCGAAGCCGAACGAGACGACGTTGAACGGGATCCGGAGCCCCAGACGAGCGCCGAAGCGGTCCCACGCCACGTGCGCGGACGAGGGAAGCGAGTAGTTCGTGCGGAACGTCCGGCGCGCCATGGACCCCGCCGCGAGCGAGCCGTTCAGCCAGACTCCGAACCATCGACCGACCGCCCCCACTTCGCCGGCGACCCCGGTGGCCGCCACGCCGTTCGACGAATATTCTTCGGGTACATCGTTCGTGATGTCTCCGCCCGCGAACCACAACCCGAGCCCGGCGCGAAACCAGCCCGGCGAGCCTTGCGGGCCACGGAACAACACGAACCGGCTCGACTCGAGCGCTCCGGTCACGTCCGCGCCCTTCACGGGGTCGACCGTGAGCTTCAAGTCCCGCGACCGGCAGCCGACACCCGAGATACGGATCGTGTGCGGACCAGGCGCCGTCGGATACTCGACGTGCTCCACGACGTTCTTGCCGAGTTCCGCGTTCAGACGTTGCTTGACCGGACCGGGCGGCAACACCTCCGGCCCGTCGAGGTAGACGACGAGTCCATCCTCGGGGCCTCTCGGCTCGGCATCGCCGCACCCCACCGCGACGCGCAACATCGGTTTCACGACGGCAGCGGTCGCCTCGGGCTCCAGCACAACGTTCAGCGACCGTGTCTCCTTGTCCTGGACGACAATCTCGGTCTGGTACGGATGCATTCCGGGGGCGGTGACGCGCAGCTGATGCCCGCCGCTCGGGATCGTTTGTTCCACCTTGGTCGTGCCGATCTGCTGGTCGTCCAGGAAGATGGCCGCGCCCGCCGGGGCGTCGACGATGAGCTTGCCTTGATGGACTTCTCTTACGAGAGCGACGTCCACGGTGACGCTGGCGCTGCCCCCGACGGGGAGCGTCTTCTCGAACGGTCGAAAGTCCGGCTTGACGATGCGCAGGTGCCGCTCGCCGATGTCGAGCACGACGGGCGCCGCGAGCGGGGAGGTGCCAATCAACTCGTCATCCACGAAGATCTGCGCGCCCGCCTCGTTTACTCGAAACGTCGCCTGCGTCGTGAACGGCGCGAGCGTCGCGATGAGATCCGCGGCGTCCGTCTTGTCCTTCGCGGACAAGACGGTCGCGCCTTCTTTCTCGTACCGCTCGAGCGTCGCGATGACCTTCGAATAGTGGCGCAGGTTTTTCTCGCAGAAGGCGACGTCCCACAACACGCGTGGGTCCTTCGACGCGTCGTACGCACCCTGGAATTTGATGAGCGCGCCTGCGAAGTCCCCGTCGTTCGCGAGGAGCTTGGCGGCTTCGAAATCCGCCCGGGCATCGCCGGTCAGTGTCTGGGAAAGAGACTTCGGCTTCGCGTGCGGAGCGGCGAGCGCGGAGGGGACGCCGAGGGCAACACTGACCAGCGCAAGGGCGATGCCGGCGCGGCGCACGCGCTTCATTCCTTCATCCCCATGTTCAGACCGTGGTTCGCCGGCTGCGCGGGTTCGGCGACGGGCGCGGGGATCGCGTGAGGTTTCGCGTGGGAGTGGGATGGAGCGCGGCGGGTCGGTGGAGTGAGAGGGGAAGGGGGGACGACTGCGGGAGCGGGAGCGGGAGCGGGAGCGGGAGCGGGAGCGAGAGCGGGAGCGAGAGCGGGGGAAGAGGCGGGGGCGGGGGAAGAGGCGGGGGCGGGGGAAGAGGCGGGGGTTGAATGCTGGGTGCGCCAGAGGAGAGCTGCACCGAGGACGACGGTGAGCGTCGCGGCCGTCGCGATGGCGACGAGGGGCGTCTTCGGTTTCGGGCGCGTGCCCATCTGCGAATGGGTCCACGTCGATGACGTCGCCTGCATGCGGCCCGACGACGTCGCCTGGGCTCCGGGCGGCGGCACGGACGCGCCGAGGACGCGGGAAATGCGTTCGAGGGAGATCTCGCTGCGCGGGGGACCGAACGGCGCGAGTGCCGCGGCAAACTTCGCGACGTCGGGGAAGCGCTGCCCCATTTCGCGACGAAGGCACCGATCGATGACCGCCGCGAGCTCGGGCGGCACGTCGGCACGCTTCTCGAGGATCGGCGGAGGATCGCGCTGCGTCACCATGAACACGATCTCGGGCATCGTGTCCGCGACGAACGGCGGGGCTCCGGTCAAAAGCTCGTAGAGAATGATGCCGAGGGCCCAGATGTCCGACCGCGCGTCGACATCCTTGGCGGACATCATTTGCTCGGGTGCCATGTAGTAGGGCGAGCCCATCATCGCGGACGTCTGGGTGAGGCCGCCGGGCCCGCTGTCGTTCGTCTTCGAGATGCCGAAATCGAGCACCTTGACGGTCGGAGCTCCGGCGGCCCGGCGGGCGAGGAACAGATTCGCCGGCTTCAGATCGCGATGCACCATGCCGAGCGCGTGGGCTTCGGCGATCGCTTCGCAGGCTTGAAGGACATAACCGACGGCTTGCTGCACCGGGAGCGCACCCCCTTGTTCCAGCGTTTCGGCGAGGTCGTGACCGTCGAGAAACTCCATCACCATGTACGGGCAGCCCCCCGGCAATGTCCCCACGTCCATGACGCGCGCCACATGCTCGCTCTGGATCTGCGCCGCCGCGCGGGCTTCGCGCGCGAAACGTTCGATGACCTGGGGGTTGCCGAGCGCGGCGGGGAGCAGGAATTTGATCGCGACGCGCTGGCTGAGCTGTGTGTGCGTCGCGAGCACGACGATCCCCATGCCGCCCGCGCCGAGGACGCGATCTACGCGGTACTTGCCGTCGAGGGTGTCGCCCGCTTGGACCGGGGCGATCTCGTGGGACGACACGGGAGGCATCAGTTCGAGACCTTGAGGAGGGCGTTCACGGAGCCGTTCGTGTCGGCGACGTAGACGCTCGTTGCGTCGACGGCGAGGGCGTTCGGCGCGCCGTTCGAGCCGCTGCCGCACGCGCCCGTGCACGTGAAGGCGGGCGTTCCGGCCGTGAGATTTCCAGCGACCGGCACCGCGGGGCCACCGGCGATCGGGACCTTCCACACGGCGGTGTCGGTCGACCAATAGACGTCGTTCGCGCCGAGTGCGATCGCGCCCGACTCGCCGGAGAACTGCGCGAGGATGGTCTGCGGGCCGCCGTCGAGCGGGATCTTGGCGATCGTTCCGGTGGGAGGGTGATTGTCCTGGTTCGAGTTGTCGGAGCAGTTGCAACAGCCGCATCCGCTCCCCAGAACGTAGATGTTCGCATCGTCCGCGGCGAACGCGCTCGAACCCTCCGTGTTCACGGTCACCGCAATCTGGCTCGATGCACTCCCGTCGAGCGGAAGCACTTCGAATCGTTCGGGGCCGTTGCTCTCGGAAAGCTGGAAAATAGCGGAGGATGAATTGATGACCAGGCGGTCGTTGCCGGTCTGCACGGTTCCGAGCGTGGTTTGCGTCCCGCCGCCCTTGGGGATCTCGCTGAGGGTCGCTGCGCAGTTGCCCCCGCAGTTTTGCTCGCTCGAAAGCCAGTACACGTTGCTCGCATCTACGGCGACCGCGCCGCAGCCATTGTTGGAGCTGGACTTAGAGTTCGCGTTCGGCACGAGCACGGTGCGCGAAGAGTCCGTCAGCGAAAGCTGGGTGAGGCCGCCGTCGCCGCCGTTGAAGCCGTTCGACCAGTAGTAGAGATGGTCGGTGTCGACCGCAAAGGACCCCGGCCCGCAGATCTGCGCATCGTTCTGCACGAGGGGGACCAGGGTCCCTCCGTTCGTCGGGATCGAGCCGATCCCATTTTCGCCGTTCGCGGCCAGGAAGAGCGAGCCGCCAGCGATCGTGATCTGGGAGTCCTGTGAGCCTCCGAGCGCGGGAATCGTGGTGAGCGTCGTGGCGGCCGCGCCGCACGCCGACCCGGAGCACGCCGCGCCGAGCGGACAGACGTTGCCACACGACCCACAATTGAGGCCGTCGTCATCGAGCTCGGTCTCGCAGAGATTCTCTCGGGGGTTCACGCAGCTCGCGTAGCCGGGGAGACAATCGTATGGGCCGTCGAAGTTCTTCGCGCAGCTCGTAGCGACGACCCCCGCCCACACGAGGGCCGCCGAAGTATGCTCGAACGCCCGCCAGTGCCGGCGCCCCGCCAGCAAGGAACGCATCACCCCGCAGCGTATCACGGTCGAGCAGGCCGGCGAACCCGGGCGCGCCGCCGTGCGGATAGCGCCCCCGAAAAGTGATTCACTTCCCTCGGACGACGGATCTCGTGCTTCGTCCGCTTCGCGCAGCGCGGATGACGGGGCGCGGGCCGTCGGCGGGGGACCGCGTCCGCGCTGACGGTGTGGCTCCAGATCCCGGGCCCCAAATGACGACGGGCCTCCTCTCGGAAGCCCGTCGCTTCGGATGAGCGTGCGAGATCAGCTCGAGAAGATCTTCATCGAGGCGGCGCCGCCCATGGTGAATTCATCCGCGCCGCTCATGTCGGTGATCTTGGCGAGCGCGGCTTCGACCTGCTCCGGCGTGACGTTGTCCCCGAGCTTGGCGCCCTTCGCTTCCATGATGGCGACCTTGCTGTAGTGCCCTGCCCCGGCTTCGATGATGAGCCCGGTCGGGGCGTTCTCGCTCGCGAGGAACAGAACGGCCGGGGTCACGAGCTCGGGCTTGAGCTTCTTGAAGAACTCCTCGGGAATGCCGAGGCCTTCGGTCATGCGCGTCGCGGCGATGGGCGCGATGGCGTTGACCTTGACGTTCTTCTTCTCGCCCTCGATCTTGAGGGTGTTCATGAGGCCGATGACGCCGAGCTTCGCCGCGCCGTAGTTCGATTGGCCGAAGTTGCCGTAGAGTCCCGACGAGGAGGTCGTCATGACGATGCGGCCGTAGCCCTTCTCGTTCATGACGGGCCAGGCGGCCTTCGTCACGTAAACGGACCCGAGCAGATGGACGCTGAGGATCAGCTCGAAGTCTTCGAGCGTGACCTTGCTGAACGACTTGTCGCGGAGGATGCCGGCGTTGTTGATGAGAATGTCGACCGTGCCGAAGGCCTTCACGGCGTCGGCGACGATGCTCTCCGCGCCCTTCCTGTCGGAGACGGAAGCGCCGTTGGCGATCGCCTCGCCTCCAGCCTTCTTGATTTCCTCGACGACTGCTTGCGCGGCCGCGCTCGAACCGCCTGAACCGTCGACCGAGCTGCCGAGGTCGTTCACGACGACCTTGGCTCCGCGCTTGGCGAGCTCGAGCGCGTGGTTTTTGCCGAGTCCGGCGCCCGCGCCCGTGACGATCGCGACCTTACCCTTGAAGTCGATGCTCATTTATCGTTTCTCCCGTGACAAGAGGCTCCGTGGGTTATGCCGCGACCCCGACCGCGTCAACCCAAATGGGACTTTCCGAGGGTTCCCGTGGGTCAGCTGGGCGGGTGAGGCGCGGAAGCGTGCGAACGCACGCTGAGCACCGAGAGCGCCCGGATGGCCATGTCCACGAAGCAAGGGGGCCAAAGTGGAGGCGGTCGGGATCGCGAAGACGGCATGGTCAGCTGGGCGGGTGAGGCGCGGAAGCGTGCGAACGCACGCTGAGCACCGAGAGCGCCCAGATGGCCGTGCCCTCGAAGCGAGGCCGACCACCTCCGCCTCACTGGAAGGCGCAGTCTTGTTGCCAGTACTTATTCGCGAGGTACCGCTGAGCGCGTCTCTTCGCGAGGACGTTGCTGAGACGCTGCTCGGGCATCGTGTCACCGGCGGCCATCACGTCGTTCAATGCGGCGAAGTAGTCCTTCTTGTCGCGCTTGGGGCAGTAATAATACTGCGCCATCGTGACCTTGGCGGTCATCAGCTTGCCGCCGCCGATCTGAAGCGCGTGATCGAAGTCGGCCTTCGCCGAGTCATAGTCGTGCAGTCCCGCGTGAGCGGCGCCGAGCATCGCGTACGGCGTTCCGTTCTCGATGTTCGGATCGAGCTTCACGACCTGCTCGAGTATCGCGATACCGATCCAGAGCTCGGACACGGTCTCCGGATTGTCCATGTCGAAGTTCACGCGGCCGACGATGGAGAACGCGAACCACAGGAGCTGCTCCGCATACTTCTTGTCGTCGTAGTTCTTCTGAAGCCAGGCGCGGAGCGTGTCCTCGTTTCGTTGCGCGTCCTTGAAGCCCTTGGTCTGAAGATTGATGAGCTCTTCGCCGTAGAAGCGCGCGCGCTTGAAGCCGGCGCGGGCTCGAGCCGCCTCGTAGTCCGCCAGCTGGTCGTCCTTCTTGTCGAGCGCGTTCTCCCGTTCGTCGTCCATGAACGCGAACGAAATGCCGGCCCAGCTCTTCTCGAGCAGGAGGAGACCGTCCTGGTCGTCCGGAACCAGCTTATGAAGGCCCTCGATCATGCCCATGTTGCCGTAGGCGGCATCGCGAGCGTCCTCGAAGTCGTGCATCGTGTTGACGGCCGCGCTTGCCTCGCGCGTCCAACGCAACGCGTCTTCGTAAATCATGGGCTGCGGGTAAATTCCCGTTTGGATGTAGGCGTATTCTTGAACGCAGCCGCTCGTGCCGAGAGAAACGGCACCCACGAGAAGCGCGTTGAACAGCCCTCGCTCGAGGAGCCCCATGATTTCCGCCAAGGGCTATACCAGGCTCGAAGTCCGGCCTTCAAGGTGGAAACGGGAGGCGAAGGCGATTCGAGGCTCATTACCCCGGCAATTTCCCCCTGGCGCGCGCGGCCGGGCGCTAGGGGGTGGGCGCTCGGCTCGAGGCGACGTAGCCTTCACGTGGTCGCGGCTCCACGTCCAGGTCTCCGATGAAGATCATCATCCTGTCGCGTGGCCCGGATCTCTACAGCACTCGCCGCATTCGAGAGGCTGCCGAGAGTCGCGGGCACGCGGTGTCGGTGCTCTCGCCGCTCAATCTCTCGCTGGAGCTCGAGCAGGGCAAGCCGGCGCTCTTCCACAAGAACCGGGAGCTCGGGCCCTGTGATGCCGTGATCCCGCGCATCGGCGCATCGGTGACGGCGTACGGCACGGCGGTCGTGCGGCAGTTCGAGCAGATGGGTGTGTTCTGCCTCGCCTCGTCCCAGGCCATCGTCGATTCGCGCGACAAACTCCGGTCCTGTCAGATCATGAGCCGTCACGGCATCGGGATGCCGAAGACTGTCGTCGTACGCCGCCCCGACGGCGTGCTCCCAGCGATCGAGCGCATGGGCGGACCGCCGATCGTCATCAAGCTGCTCGAGGGAACGCAGGGCATCGGGGTGATCCTGGCGGACAGCACCCGCGTCGCGCAGGCCATCGTGGAGACCCTGCAGGGTCCCGGCGGGAAGAACGTCCTTCTCCAGCAATTCGTGTCGGAGAGTCGCGGGCGGGACATCCGCGCCTTCGTGATCGGTGGGCGCGTCGTGGCGGCCATGCGGCGCATCGCGAGAGGCGACGAGTTCCGTAGCAACGTGCACCGGGGCGGTCGCGTGGAAGGGCTGGATCTGGACGAAGACTATGCGCGGACGGCCGTTCAAGCCGCGCAGATCCTCGGACTCCGCGTCGCCGGGGTGGACATGCTCGAGGGTCGCGACGGGCCGAGCGTGACGGAGGTGAATGCGTCTCCCGGGCTCGAGGGCATCGAGCACGCGACGGGCATCGACGTCGCGGGCGCGATCGTGAAACACGTCGAGGACGAGATGCTCTTCCCGGACGTCGATATCCGCCAGCGTCTGACCCTCAAGGTTGGTTATGGCATCCTCGAGCTCGGCGTCGAAGATGGCAGCGAGCTCGCGAACGCGACGCTCGCAGAGCTTTGCTTCAGGGAACGCGACATCGTCGTGCTCAGCATCCTGCGCGGCGAAGCCACCATCCCCAACCCGCGCGAGCATTGCACGATCCTGCCCGGCGACGTGCTCATCTGCTTCGGCAGTACGGCGAGCCTGAAAGCGCTCGCACCCGGCCGGGGGCGCCGGTCGCGTCCGCCGGCAATCGACGGGCGAGCGGAACCCGATGCGCGCGACGTGCCCGCGCCACCGACCGGCCGCTCACGGCGCGGGCGGGCGCGACAGGGAATTTGACCCCCCGCGGCTGACCCCTGAGATCGCTCGCATCCTTTTCCCGTATGCCGTGAGGGTCCAATCCCCGTGACGGCGTCTCGCGCGGAAGGGCCTCTTCCCCCGCGGCGTGCTGATTTACCCCGATGAGAGCGCGGACTGCGTTACCCTGAGGTGGCCGCTCGTGCTCGAGCCCAGCCCCAATGGAGCGCTCCTCCACCGTCATCGGCGTCGCCGAATTCGTGGATCTGCCTAAATGGGGAATCGTCGGCCTTCGCGGAAAGATCGACACCGGCGCCAGGACGAGCGCCCTTCACGTGTCGAACATCCGGGAGATCGGAAACGGTCGCGTCGGTTTCGACGTTCGCTTGCACCGAAGAAAGACGGACAGAACCGTGCACGTCGAGGCGAAGATCCTCCGCCGCGGGCGGGTGCGGCCGTCGAGCGGGGACGCGCAGACCCGTCTGTTCGTCGCGACGACGCTCCGCATCGGTCCGATCGAGCGCGAAATCGAGCTCAGCCTGGTCGATCGAGAGAACATGATCTTCCGCCTCCTCGTGGGCCGCTCGGCGCTCGGCTACGGGTTCCTGGTGGATCCGGCGAGACGGTACGTCCTTTCGCCCAGACCACGCCGCCGCCCAAAGGTGAAGGCCCCTTCGCGCTGAAGAAGTCGCGAGGCAAGCGACGACGACGCCAGAAGAAATCGCATGGCGGAACCGCGGCCCCGTGGCTCGAGCACTCGCTCGACGTGCCGATGCTGCGGCAGCCCGACGACACGACGTGCGGCCCGACGTGCCTTCATGCGGTCTACAAGTTCCACGGGGACGACGTGCCGCTCGAGGAAGTCGTCGAGGAGACGCCCAGGCTCGACGACGGGGGCACACTGGCGGTGCTCCTCGGCAGCCACGCGCTGCTCCGCGGGTACAAGGTCACCATCCACACCTACAATCTGCAAGTCTTCGATCCGACCTGGTTCGCAGACGGAGCGCCACCGCTGGCGGGAAAGCTGTTCGCGCTCGCGGAGGGCCGTACGGATCGCAAGCTGAAGTCGGTCGCGCGCGCGTACGTCAATTACCTCGCGCTCGGCGGCAGGCTCACGTTCGGCGATCTCACCTCGGAGCTCCTCCGGCGGTACCTGAAGCGCGGCATCCCCGTGTTGACCGGCCTGTCCTCGACGTTCCTGTATCGGTCCGCGCGCGAAATCCCGGGCACGAACGAGGCCGATGACGTGCTCGGGAGTCCCTCGGGGCACTTCGTCGTGCTCTCCGGGTATCGCGAAGAGACGCGGGAAGTCCGCGTCGCCGATCCCTGGCATCCGAACCCCGTGTCGAAGACCGGAACCTACTGGGTGACGATGAGCCGGGTCATCAACTCGATTCTCCTCGGCATCGTCACTTACGACGCAAACCTCCTCATCATCGAGCGGAAGGACGCGCACGCCGCGACCCGCCCGAAGGACGAGTCCCGTGCGAACCATCGTCGTCGTCAGTAACCCGAAGGACTGGCCGTTCTCGATCCCCGGTGTGGTGGTCATGAGCGCGAAAGCCTACCTGACCGAGAGCGAGCCTCAGGAGGGACGGACCACCAAGGTCTTCAATCTCTGCCGGTCCTACCGATATCAGAGCATGGGGTATTACGTGTCGCTCCTCGCAGCGGCGCGCGGTCACCGTCCGGTGCCGAGCATTTCCACGATCCAGGACATGAAGGCAGCGGAGATCGTCCGCATCCGCTCCGACGATCTCGAGGGCCTCATCCAGAGCAGCCTCGGGCACATCGTGTCCGACACGTTCGTGCTCAGCATCTACTTCGGGCGCAACGTGGCCCGGCGCTACGAGCGACTGTGTGCACGACTCTTCGGCTTGTTCCACGCGCCGCTCGTCCGGGCGCAGTTCACGCGGAGCCAGTCCGGGGAGTGGCAGATCCAGCGCGTCGCGCCGATCTCCGCCGACGAGATCCCGACGCACCATCACGAATTCGTCGTCAAGGCGGCGACCGAGTACTTCGCGACCCGGAAGTGGAACCCGTCACGCGCGAGCGCCGCCCCATACGATCTGGCGATCCTCTACGACCCCGAAGAGAAAGATCCGCCCTCGGACGAACGCGCGGTCAAGAAATTCATGAAGGCCGCGCGTGCGTTCGGCATGGAGCCATCCATCGTGAACCGCGACGACTATGCCCGTCTCGGCGAATACGACGCGCTCTTCATCCGCGAAACGACGAACGTCAATCACCACACCTATCGCTTCGCGCGTCGCGCCCAGGCCGAAGGGCTCGTCGTCGTCGACGACCCGGAGTCGATCGTCCGCTGCACGAACAAGATCTACCTCGCCGAGCTCATGACCCGGCACGGCATCCGCACGCCGAAGACCCTCGTCGTCCAGCGCGACGGCGTCCAGCGCGTGCTCGACGAGCTCGGCCTGCCCTGTGTTCTCAAGCAACCCGACAGCGCCTTCTCGCAGGGCGTCGTCAAGGTGGAGACCGAGCAGGCGCTCTTCGACGAAGCGGAGCGCATCTTGACGAAGAGCGAGCTCATCGTCGCGCAGGGCTTCATGCCGACCGACTTCGACTGGCGCATCGGCGTCTTCGATGGTCAGCCGATGTGGGCGTGCCGCTATCACATGGCCAACGGACACTGGCAGATCGTGCGAAACCTCGGCGGCGGGCAGCGTCGCTCGGGCCGCGTCGAGGCATTTCCGCTCGAAGGCGTCCCGGGCAACGTCGTGAAGACCGCGGTTCGCGCCGCGGAGCTCATCGGCGACGGTCTCTACGGTGTCGACCTCAAGGAGATCAATCGCAAGGTGTACCTCGTCGAGGTGAACGACAATCCGAACATCGACGTCGGTTACGAGGACGGCGTGGCCGGCGATGCCCTCTACAGGAACGTGCTCCAGGTGTTCGCCCGGCGGCTCGAGGCCCTGCACGTCACGCGACGAGGATGAACCCCCGATGACGCTCGGGCTCTTCGAAGGGGTCGGCATCGAGGTCGAGACGATGCTCGTTCACGCGAGCGATCTCGCCGTCTTTCCCGTCTGCGATCGCGTTCTTCGCGCCGCGGGCGACCGTTCCGAGGGCGAAGTGACGCGCGGCGAGACGGCGTGGTCGAACGAGCTCGTCCTCCACGTCATCGAGCGAAAAACCCACGGCCCGAGGCCGTCGCTCGACGGCCTCGCCGCCGCGCTGACGAACGACGTCCGCGCCATCGAGGCGTTGCTCGAACCGCTCGGCGGTCGCCTGCTCCCGACGGGCATGCACCCGCTCATGGATCCGGTGCGCGACACGCGCCTCTGGCCCCACGGCTACGGTGACGTCTACCGTGCCTACGATCGCGCGTTCGGGTGTCGCGGTCACGGCTGGTCCAACCTCCAGAGTGTGCACGTCAATCTGCCGTTCTCCGGCGACGCAGAGTTCGGACGCTTGCACGCGGCAGTGCGTCTCGTGCTCCCGCTGTTACCGGCGCTCGCCGCGAGCACACCGATCGCGGACGGTGCCGTCACCGGCACGCTCGACACGCGCCTCGTCGTGTACCGTCGAAACCAGCGCCTCGTTCCGAGCATCACCGGGGACGTCATCCCCGAGCGCGCGTTCACCCGCGCCGAGTACGAGGATCGCGTGCTCCGTCCCATCGCGCGCGACCTTCGCCGGATCGATCCCGACGGCGTGCTCGAGCCCGAGTGGGTCAATTCGCGCGGCGCGATCGCCCGCTTCGTGCGCGACAGCGTCGAGATCCGCGTCATCGACGCCCAGGAGTGCGCCTCGGCGGACGTCGCGGTCGCGGCCGCCGCCATCGCCGCCGTGCGCGCGCTCGTGGAAGAAAAGTGGGTCTCGTTCGAGGAGCAACGCGAGTGGCACGAGTCGCGGCTCGAGCCGCTCTTCACGCAAGCCACGGTCGTCGGCGGCGCCGCGGTCGTCGAGGACGCCGATTACCTGCGTTCCTTCGGCATCGCGCGCGGCAAGGTCACGCTCCGCGAGCTCTGGGCACACTCGATCGAAACACTCGACGTCCAGGTCGATGGCCAGCGCGCGGCCCTCGACGTCATCGTTCGAGACGGCTCCCTGTCGGAACGCATTCTCGCCGCGACCGGCGCGAACCCCTCGCACGCGAAGATCCGCGACGTGTACCGCGAGCTCGCCGACTGTCTCCGGGAGGATCGTTCGTTCTCCCCATGAGCCGCGCCGTCATCGTCACTTGCGAGCACGGGGGCAATCGCATCCCGCGGCGTTACGCGCGGGCCTTTCGGGGCAAGGACGCGCTGCTCGCGACCCATCGCGGCTGGGACATCGGCGCCGCGCGCGTCGCCGTCGAAGTCGCGGACCGCGTGGGCGCCCCGCTCTTCGTCGCCACCACGTCGCGCCTGGTCGTCGATCTGAATCGCTCCGTGTCGCATCCGAAGCTCTTCTCGGATGTCACCCGCGCGTTCACCGTCGACGAGCGCCGTCGCATCCTCGACGAGCATTACGTCCCGCACCGCGCGGCCGTCGAACACGCCGTCGCGAGAGGCCGCGCCGGCGGTCACTCCGTCGTGCACCTCGCGATCCACTCGTTCACGCCCGCACTCGACGGCGACGTCCGTCGCGCCGACATCGGCTTGCTCTACGACCCGTCGCACCGCGCCGAGCGCTCCGTCTGCGACGCACTGCATCTCGCCCTCGCGTCGCTCGCGCCGGACCTCGTCGTGCGCCGCAACTATCCCTACCTCGGCATCTCCGACTCCTTTCCCACGGCACTCCGTCGCGCCTACACGCGGTATGCCGGCATCGAGATCGAGTTCAATCAGAAGCGGCTCGCGAGTGCGGGTGACGCCCGGAGAATGGCGTCGCTGCTCGCCGAAGCATTCGCGTCCATCGATCGAGGTTGAGGGCGCCACGAAGGAACGAGCGCGGCAGAAGACGTTGCGCGTCACTCCCTGCCGCGATCGTCGCGACCGAAGGTGCCGCCGCGCCTGCGCGGAATTGCAGGCCGGCACGGCCGCATCGGGCTTCCCGTTCTCGGGTGCCCGTGGTCAGAGATTCTCGATCGAGCGCAACAGCTCCGGCACGAAGGACGTGCGGGGGCGGATGAGCGTTGCCTGTGCGGCACGCGGTCGGACGCGGATGATGGCGTCGTTCGGGCCGAAGCCGCCGGCGCTCAGCGGGTCGTCGTCGAACGTGTAGCCGTAGCCGTCGGCGCTGTCGCCCTGGCTGTCTTCTTTCTGTTGCGGCCCTGCATACGCTCTCGCCGCCACCAGGGACAGTCCGGCCGCGACGGCGAGGGCCCTTACCGCATGTCGAGTCATGGGTACCTCCATGCTGGCTCGGGCGGTTCGCACGAGCCGGTTCTGGGTTCGGGCGGGCGGAGGCGTCTGTCGCACACGGCGCGACCGCCGTCTCTTCAGGAACCGACGGCCTCTCTCGTTTATTCCCGCTCTCGAACGAACCTCGAGCCGCTCGCCTCGAACGAAGCTCGAGCCACGCGGGAATGCCATCGCAAAGTCGCAGCAACCAACCCTTCTGCAGGAGGTCTCGGTCGCCCGGAAACTGCAAGGGCCTCGACTTCGTCGAGGCGAGGGCACTCGGAGGTGGATGAGGATGCGCGCGCCGCGCATCGAGTCTGATGTGGTCGAATTCCGCGAGACCTGAACGGCATGCCTCGTGCTTGAGAGACGAACTCGCGGCCTTCTGTGCCACGCCGCGGAAGCAGGGAAGCAGATGCATCGAAGAGATTTCGGGAGTTTGAGGCGCTTTGGCCGCGTGATGCTCATCGCGGGGTGTGCCATCGGCAGCCCCGCGGCGCTGAGCGCCTGCGGCGGCAATGCCTCGGGATCTGCCGGTGGGGGCGGAAGCGCCGGGGCCGACGCGGGGAACGGCGGAGCGGGTGGCGCGGGCGGCCATTCCGGGGGCGCTGGAGGAAGCGGCAGCGGCGGTGTCCTCGGCGGCGCAGGGGGTGCGGTCTGCGGGCTCTGTCCGGCGATCGCGTGCGCCGAGGGCGTGCGGCTCAGCATCACGCCCAACGTCGACGCGGGTGCCAGCGTACTTGCGAATCTGTCGGTCACCGCGAATGGGCTCACGTTCGATTGCACGGCGAGCTCGTCGCCCTGTGAGTGGTTCTGTAACTCGATCGGCCCCATCCCGGACGGCGACTACGTGATAACCGTGTCGGCGCCGGGCTTCGAGCCAGGGACCGTCGACGTGCACGCGGTCACGCCGACCGATTGTGGTTGTTGTGGCTGCTGTCCGTTCCAGACGTTCCAGGCCCTGACGCTCGAACCCAACGGTTCGTCCGTGACCGGCTGCTGCGCCAATCTGCAGGAGGACGCTCGCAATTGCGGCACGTGCGGCCGCGCGTGTGACTCGGGCTCCACTTGCGCCGCCGGCAAGTGTACGCCCGCCGCCGAAGGATGTCTGAAGGCGGCCGCGGGTGTCACGACGTGCGAGGCGTACTGCAAGGGCGGCGGCGAGGCGTGCGTCGAGGGCTGCGGAGCCAACGACGCGACTGGCGCGCTCGAGTGGGCCGGCACCGATGCCTGCTCCGGGGCGTATCAGAACCGGACCTGTTCCGACGTGTTCGATGCTTCGGCGAGCTACGCCTGTTGCTGCGGCGATCCGTAACGGCGCGAAGGCCGTCTTCGTTCGTCCCTCACCCTGCGACGGATCGATCGAGCGCCTCGCGATCGTCCGCCTGCTTCAAACTTCCCCCGCGTACGGCGGCGCGGGGTCGTATTGCATCGCGCGCATGACGTGGCGCGCGGTTGCGGGGTCGAAGAGCTGTCCGACGAGCCACAGGGCCATGTCGATGCCGGCCGAGACACCGGCGGAAGTGACGACGTTGCCGTCGCGGACGTAGCGGACGTGCGTGAGGACCTTCACTCGGCCGCGCGCTTCGAGCTCGCCGAGCGCGGCCCAGTGCGTGGTGGCGCGCTTGCCGTCGAGGAGACCCGCTGCGTGGAGCAACAGCGCGCCGGTGCAGACGCTGGTGACGTAGCGACAGTGAGCCGCGGTGTCGTGAATCCACGTGACGAGCTTCACGTTGTCCACTTCGCGACGCGTTCCCCGTCCGCCCGGAACGAGAATGACGTCGAACGCCGGTGCATTCTCGAGCGTGTGATCGGCAAGGACGCGAAGACCCTTGGCGCCGCGTACGGGCCGGTCGTGCTCGGCGACCGTGGTCACGCGCACGGCACCGTTCGTGAGCTGCGCCGTCACGCCCATGACCTCGAACGGTCCGGCAAAGTCCAGTTCCTCGACCTCGTCGAAGAGCACGATTCCAAAATTCATCTCGGAGCTCCTTTCGTCGTGAATTCGGTCCCGGCAGTCGGACCGGCGCTCTCGTTCCGCATGGTGCGGGCCCGCCGGGAGGGCAGCAATGACATTCATCCCACGAATCCTGCCCGATCTCGCGGGTTGACCCCGCGTCCGCGCCCGCGTTTTGATACGCCCACGTTGCGCGAGCCGAGCTCGTCGAAGCTGTCCGCCTTCCTGCCGCTCGTGGCGCTCGCTGCCGGCATTGCCGTGCTCGCCACGTTCAACGCGGCGTACCCGATCCGGCAGTGGCTCCTCGTTCGCGTGGTTGGCTACTGGGCGCTCGCGCTCTACTGGGGCGCCGGGTGCTTCGCGCTCGGGCTCGAGCTCGTGCGTCGCGTCGCGCCGCGGCAATACCGGTGCTCGGAGGTGCCGTTCGTCGCGTTCCCGATGGGCGTTCTTGCGTTCGGCATTCTCGTGTTCGTCGTCGGGGTTCTGGGGCTGCTGCAACTTCCGTTCTTCGTGCTCGGGCCGCTCGCTTTTGTCGGTGCCGGCTCGTCCGCGCTCCGGGAGTGGGTGCGTCACGTTCGTTCGCGGCGGCCGCTGCGCGGGTGGGTTCCGTCGCCCGTCGAGCGGCTCGCACTCGTGTTCGGCGCGTGCTGCGTCGTCGCGGTGTATCTGCCGATCCTCACGCCGCACAACATGCAGCACGACGCGCGGTGGTATCATTTGCCCATCGCGGAGCAGTACGTGGCGGAGGGCGCGATCCGTCCGTTCCGGGAGGGCTGGTTTCTCGGCACGTATCCGCACCTCGCGAGCCTCCTGTACGTGTGGGCGTTCCTCTTGCCGGCGGGCATCGTGCATCGCGTCGAGCTCGCGGCCCACATGGAATTCGTGATCTTCCTGATGACGATCGCGTCAATTCCGGCGCTCGTCCGGCGTATCGTCCCCGGAACTCGATTGCCGTTCGCCTGGGCCGGCTTCTTCCTGTTCCCGGCCATCTTCGTCTACGACTCCAACCTGTCGCTCGGCGCCGATCACGTGGCGGCGCTGTTCGCACCCGCCGGGATGCTGGCGCTTTTTGCGGCGCTCGCGACGCTCTCCCCGCGGCACGCGGCGCTCGTCGGCGCGGCGGCGGCGGGCACCGTGCTGACGAAGTATTCGGCGGCGTGCGTCACCGTTCCGTTGCTCGGCGCCGTCGTCGTTCGCGCGGCTGTCGCGGTTCGAGCAGGAAAAGCGGTCCGGCGTGCCGTCGAGAGCGTGGGGGCGATGGCGCTCTCCTTCGTCGTCCTCTGGGCTCCGCACTGGCTGAAGAACGCGATCTGGTACGGAGATCCGTTCTATCCGTTGTTCGGTGATTCGTTCCCCGCGCATCCCTGGGATGCTCGCGCCTCGAATGCCCTCCGGGTGTTCATGAACTGGGGAATGATCCGTCCGAAAGAGGATCTCTCCGGGCTTCTCGATACGCTCCGAGGGGGCCTCACCGTCGGCTTTCGCGTGCCGGACGGCTGGCACCAGGGGGTTCCTGTCTTTGGTTTTTTGTTTGCCGCGACTTTGTTTTGCGTCCCGTTCTCCCGTCCCGGCCCTCGCCTGAAGCTTTCGTACGCCCTCGGTGTCGCGGCGTCGCTCGTCTGGTACTGGACGAACCATCACGAGCGGTACCTGCAAGCGTGCGTCCCGTGGTTCGCGGCGGCGACGGTCGCGTGGATCGTGGTCGCATGGACGCAGCACGGCACTCGCGGAAGGGTCTCCGTCGCGGCCCTCGTGGGAGTCCAGCTCCTCTGCGGCGCGGGCGTGTTTCTGCTCCCCTCGTACTTCATGATCGCGAGCGAACACCCGCTCATCGACGTGATGAAGCTCGTCCGTCAGGGTTACGACAAGCAGTACGCCGCCCGCTTCGAGCCGTTCGACGACTGGGAATTCGCGTCGTGGACCGCGCTCGGCAAGCTCTTGCCGAAGCACGCGCGAGTGCTCGCGCACGAAGATCGCCTGTGGCTCGGCCTCGACGCGCCCGTCGTCGTGGACGAAGCCCAGTGGCAAGCCGGCATCCGCTACTCGGGTCTCTCGAGCACGGCGGACGTCTACGACGTGATCCATCGTTTCGGTGTCACTCACATCGTGACGGGAACGAGCCCCGGCGACAGCGGAGATCACGGCATCACCGGCAATCTCCTGTTCTGGGATTTCGTGACCACCGATACGCGGAGCGTCGCGAGGCGCGGCGGGCTTTCGCTCTGGGAGATGCCAGCGCACCGACCCTCGGTGCGCTCCGCCGGCACCGCGCTCGTCGCCACGTGCAATCTGAGCGTTCCGAGCGGCCTCTACGACGTCACGTCGGTCGGGAAAGGCCCGCCGCTCGTGGCGTTGCCACCAAAGGGCAGGGTTCCCCTGGCACTGACCCGGCGCGCGACGTTTCTCGTTCTCGAAGACGATTGCGGATACTCGGTGGACCCGTCGGTCGCCGAGCGGTTCCGGATCATGGGGATCCGCGGCAAGGTTTTCTTCGAGAAGCGCGCGAGCGATCCCGGGGATTCACCGCCCGCTACCGCCGCCCCTTGAAGCCCATCATGTTTTGAACGACGGCCTCGCTCTCTTCCGCGACGGCTTCCTGTTCGCGCGCCGCGTCGGCGCAATCTTCGCAGAGTTTCTTCGCCTTGCCGTCGACCTTCACGGATACGAGTTCGTCGACTTCTTCACCACAGGCCTTGCAAATCGGCATGAGGGTGACCATTTGTTCCCTCGCAGCGCGCGTCAACCGAGAAGGAGAGAATGCAGCACTCGACGACAGTCGCCGACTCGGGGAGTGTTGCCACCGACCCGGTCTGCGGCATGACGGTCGGGATGGACTCGCCCTTTTTCGGCGAGCACATTGGCAAGAAGTATTTCTTCTGCTGCGCCGGGTGTCGTGACCGCTTCGCGCGGGAACCCGAGCGCTACTCGTCGAAGAAGGACGCACCGTCTCGGGCGTTGCCGATTGCGGCGCGGGCCGGGCATGTGACCGAGTGTCCTCCGTGTTACGAGTCCGCCATCGAAGCACCCGTCTCGTCCGGCCAGCAATGGACGTGCCCGATGCATCCCGAAGTGAGGCGCGCCGAGCCGGGGAGCTGCCCACGGTGCGGCATGGCACTCGAACCGACCGTCGCGTCGAAGGCGGAGGACACGACGGAGCTCGACGACATGTCGCGCCGCCTTCGGGTGGCAGCGCTGCTCGCGGTTCCGCTCATCGTCGTGTCGATGGCCGACGGGGCTTCCGGTCGCATCGGGCTGTCGCGAGGGACGGGTCAGCTCATCGAGCTCGCCCTGTCGACGGTCCTCTGCGGGTGGGCTGGCGCGCCGCTTCTCGCACGTGGCGTTGCTTCGGTGAAACACCGGAGCCCGAACATGTTCACGCTCATCGCTCTCGGCGTCGCGGCGTCGTACCTGTATAGCCTCGTCGCGACGCTCGCGCCGGGTCTGTTCCCGGCGACATCCCGCGGACCCGGGGGGCTGGTCCCGGTGTATTTCGAGGCGGCGGGCGTCATCGTCACGCTCGTCCTTCTGGGTCAGGTGCTCGAGCTCGGCGCGCGCCGCCGCACGGGGCTCGCGCTTCGCTCCCTGCTCGAGCTGGCGCCGGAGCGCGCGTTCCGCGTGCGCGACGGCGCGCCCGACGAGGAGATATCGCTGCACAATGTCAACGTCGGCGATCGCCTGCGCGTGCGGCCTGGTGACAGGGTGCCGGCGGACGGCGTCGTCCTCGAGGGACGGAGCACGGTCGATGAATCGATGGTCACGGGCGAACCGGTTCCCGTCGAAAAGACGATTTCCGACGCCGTCATCGGCGGCACGACGAACGGCCTAGGCTCGTTCGTCCTGCGGGCGGAGAAGGTCGGCGAGGAGACGCTCCTCTCGCAGATCGTGAAGTTGGTTGCGGCGGCCCAGCGAAGTCGCGCTCCCGTGCAGCGGCTCGCGGATCGCATCGCGTCCGTATTTCGTTCCCGGCGTGATCCTCTGTGCTGCGGGAACGTTCGTCGCCTGGTCGATCGCCGGCCCGGAGCCGCGCCTCGCGCATGCCCTCATCAGTGCTGTCTCGGTCCTCATCATCGCGTGCCCGTGCGCGCTCGGTCTCGCGACGCCGATGTCGATCCTCGTGGCGACCGGTCGCGCCGCCACGGAGGGGGTTCTATTCCGCGACGCCGAGGCCCTGGAACGACTCGGGTCCGTGGACACGCTCGTCGTCGACAAGACCGGCACGTTGACCGAGGGGAAGCCAGAGGTCGTGCGTGTCGACGTCGAGCCCGGCGAGATGGAAGCGGACGTCATCCGCATCGCGGCGAGTCTCGAAGCGGTCAGCGAACACCCGCTCGCGTCCGCGGTCCTCGCGCTGGCGAAGAGTCGAAGCGTCGCTGGCTCGCCCGTGAGCGACTTCGAATACGTTCCGGGTCAGGGTGTTCGAGGCACCGTGGGCGGCGAGTCCGTCGCGATCGGCAATCACGCGATGATGGAGCGCGAGGCGGTCGTTGCAGGGTCCATCCGAGCGGAAGACGCTTCCCGGACCCCGCTCTACGTCGCGCGCCACCGTCGCCTGGCGGGCGTGCTCTTCGTCGAGGATCCCATCAAAGCTACGACCCCTGACGCACTGAGGGCTCTCGACGCAGACGGCGTCCACGTCGTCATGCTCACGGGTGATACGGTCGAGAGCGCCGCCGCCGTCGCGAAACGTCTGGGGATAACGGACGTCGTGGCCGCCGCACGGCCCGAGCGAAAGCTCGAGACGGTCGAGCGGCTGGAGCGCGAGGGGCGGAAGGTCGCGATGGCCGGAGATGGCGTGAACGACGCACCCGCGCTCGCTCGCGCCGCGGTCGGCATCGCGATGGGAACCGGCACGAACGTCGCGATCGAGAGCGCGGGTGTCACTCTCGTGAAGGGGGATCTTCGCGGCATCGTCCGCGCGCGCCGCCTCAGCCGGCAGACCATGACGAACGTCAGACAGAACCTGGTCTTCGCGTTCGGCTACAACGCGATCGGCATCCCGGTCGCGGCGGGCGCGCTCCACCCGCTCTCTGGAATCGTCCTCTCGCCGATGTTCGCCGCTGCGGCCATGAGCTTCAGCAGCGTGTCGGTCATTGCGAACGCACTGCGGCTCCGTCGCAGGTAGTGAAGGTCGCGGAAGGGCGCCGGAGAGTCGTGATATGCTCGGCGACATCCCCCTGGCCGTTTCCGGCTGGACCACCATGTTCGACCGAGGCAGGATCCGACGATTGGCAGCGCGCTACGCGGAGCGCGAAAAGTTCCCCGAGGCGCTTCGCGAGTATGGCCGGATCGTCGAGCTGGACTTCCGCGACGTGACTGCGCTTCACGAGATTGCCCGGCTCGAACAGCGGCTCGGCGCCATCGATGCCGTGGCGAGAACGTTCGCGCAGATAGCGGAGCGGCTCGTCGCCCGCGGCTGGAAGCTGGCCGCGAGCCACCGATACCGGCGGCTCCTCGATGTCATCGAGCCCCTTCCGGCAGAATCGAAGACTCCGTATCGCGCGATCCCCGGGCGCGTGGCTCGCCTCCGCGCCGACGTATCCGAGCAGCGCACGAAGCTCTCTGACTACGACGAGGCCGCGCTCGCGCTCGAAAAGAACGGGCGGGACGTCGAAGCGGCGGAGCTCCTTCAGAAGATGACGGCGCTCGAGCCCGACAACCCGGTCTTTCATGCTCGCCTCGCGGAGGCGTATTGCCGCCTGGCCCGGGTCGCCGACGCGCTGCCCGAGTTTCGAATCGCGGCACGCTCTCTCCTCGAATTCGGAAAGACGAACGATGCGCTCCGAGTACTCGAACGCCTCCTGCACCTCCGGACCGATCCGGAGGACGCGCTCCTCGCCGCCGAGCAATACCTCCTGCGCGGCGATCCCGGCGATCCGATGCGCGCGGTCGCGAAGCTGCAAGCGTGCGTCGCGGCCGACCCGGAGCACCTCGACGCGCTCGGATTCCTCGCACGGGCCTTCGACGCGATGGGCCATGCGACGCGGGCCGTCCAGGTGCGCATCGAGATGGCTCGCGTCGCGAAGGAGGTCGGAGAAACGGAGCTGGCGCGGGATTTCGGCGAGCACGCTCATCCAGCTCATGCCGGACGACCCGCGAGTTCGCGCGCTCAGCGGGCGCTCCCGCTCCGGCGGTTCCAGCGGTCCGGAGCTCTCGGTGCGGAGCAGCCTCGTCAGTGTCACCGACGAAGAGCTCGATGCTCTGCAGCAAGCGATTCACGAGACGCAGTCGCACTCGGACGGCTCCGTTCTCGACGATTTGTCGTTCGAGGAGCTCTCCGAGGTGTGGGTGATGCCGGTCATTTCGAAGGAGGCCCGCCGCGCCCTGGATGACGCGGAGGCGTTCCTGGCGCTCCGCCTGTTCCCGAAGGCCGAATACGTTCTCCGCAACGCGGTCGCGCTCGACCCGGTGTGCGCCGAGCTTCGCGAGTCGCTCCGCGGGGTGTTACGGCTTGCCGGAAACTCCGCCGGCTTCGTCGAGGAGACGGTCGCGCTCGCCGACCTGTACTTTCAACGTCGCTTCCTCGTTCGGGCACGGACGCTCATCGACGAGGCGCTCGCGGAGGACCCCGAGAGCGAGGCGGCGCTCGCGTTCATGGCGGAGTTCGTGGAGCTGGAACGCGCGCCTGCTTGAACGATCAGAAGCGCGTGATGAGCGTGCCCGAACCCGGGAAGTCGAACTCACGCTTCGCGCAGGAGCGCTCGCCGGATTCGACGCACACGGGCGCACCGATGCTGTCGTTCGTGCGTGCGCCGTGGGGCGCGCAGAGCTCCGCGACGTAGCGTCCGGGCGCCACGACCCGCTCCGTCACGCACGGGGTCGTTCCGTTGCAGAGTCCCGGTTCGAAATATGTCCCGTTCCAGGCGAATTCTTCCCGCGTCACCGGGACGCCCATCGGCGTGCAGTGTGGCTTCGCGCACGGTCCTGCCTTGCAGGTCGAACACCGAACCGGGCATGCTCCGGCGCTGAGGAGCAGAGGCTCCGGCGAGCCCGCCCCGCGCACGCGGATGGGCGGCACGCCCCCGCAATCGTCGGTCCGGCAGAACGCGTGAGGGTCGTTCGCTTCGAAGACCAGCCTCACCGAATTGCTCGACGCGGGTGCCGCCGTTGCGGCGGTGGTCGGAGGCGCGTGGGTCGCTCGATGTTCGACGTTACGGTCGCACCGCGCCCCGAGGAACAGCAGGGTCAGAAGCAGTGCTAGATTCGTTCCCGGCCGGGCCCGCGATGCTCGCTCTCGCCTCTCCTTCACGCTCATGGAACCCATTGCCGTCAGTTCACGCGTCGTCGTTCCTGCGACGGCGCTGACCCTTCATACTGCTCGATCGGGTGGTCCGGGCGGGCAGAACGTCAACAAGGTTTCGTCGAAGGTCGAGCTCCGCGTGGACCTCGGGGCCGTCGAGGGACTCTCGCCGGACCAGCTGAGGCGTCTCCGCGTCCTGTCGGCCGGGCGCATAGACCGGGAGGGACGGCTCGTCGTCACCAGCCAGCGTTCGCGGTCGCAGTTCGATAATCTGGATGACGCGCGCGAAAAGGTACGAAGCATCGTGGCAAGCGCGCTCGTCGCCCCCAAGCGCCGCATTCCAACGAAGCCGTCGCGCGCCGCCAAGGCGAGGCGCCTCGACTCGAAGCGCCGTCAATCCGAGAAGAAGACGAACCGCGGCGCACTCGACTGACTCAGTGGAGCAGGTGCGGAGGGATCATCGCGAGGACGGCCAGGATCGCCGACGCGATCAGGGCGGTCTTGAAGTCTCTGATCGAGAGGTCGTCGGTGAGCGCGTCGGTCACCTTGAGAAGAATCGCGGTGACCACCCACCGCGTCACGAATGAAAAAATGAACCCGATGAACAGCGTTCCGATCCCGATCACCACGAACAAGAACCAGCCGATGAAGAAGTGGAGCAAGCCGAACAATGCGCCAACCCAGAGCGCGCCCTTGAAAGTCGGGATCTCGAAGCCCGGAAGAACTCGTGCGGTGAGCCAGAGCCCGGCCGCGAGGAACAACCATGACAACAGAACTTCCCGCATGAGCGAACAATAGCCGAACGCCCGCCCGGCGCCAGCGTCAGAGGAGCGACCGTTGCCGGATCATGACCATCGACCTAGACAAAAGCCGGAGGTCGATGGATGCCGTCAATCGGTCTGCTCTCGAAGCGCCGCTTCCTCGAACGAGTGGCGTTTGCGAGCGCGTGGCTCGGCGTGGTCGTCGCGTGTTCTTCGAGTTCGGCAACGAGGCCACCGGCGGCGCTCGAGCCCGGGACGCGGGCCCACGTGGATAACGGGGGGGTTCTTCCTGAGAATCTGGTCTGCGAGGAATTCTGCGAACGGCTCGCCGCGTGCTGGTACGCATTGCCGGCGGTCGATCAGACCCTGACGAAGCAAGACGTCATGGCACGCTGCCAGAAAGACGAACGCGGTTGCACCGAGGTGACGACCGACAAGCATTGCTGCGGCATGCTCTCGGACTGTCGGGACTTCGCCTCCTGCGAGCAGAAGAGCCACGGATTCCCGAGCGACTGCCAGGTCGCGCGATCGTCCCTGGAACGTCAGTCGCCGACCTTCATGCCGGTGTCCGAATGACCCGTCTGTCCGAGCGCGCGGACGAGCAGCGAGAAGATTTCTGCGTGAGTGACAGCGGGCTTCCGGTCGCGCGGAGGGACGAGCCCGTCCGTGAAGCCGCGGGCGCGGAATGCGTCGAGCAGGTTCCGGTCGCGCGCAAAGACGTGCATGGGCACGTCGAAGCTCGCGTCCTCGGGTGACACGACCGGCGGCTGATGATCGCCCATGACGATGACGAGGTCGTCGCCGGTTCTCTTCTTCAAGAATTCTTCGATGACCCGAAGGTCGTAGAGGACCGTGCGCACGTAACCTTCGCTGAACGCGGCGGTGAGCGCTCCCATGTACGGTTGGCTCGACGGTTCGCGCGAGTAAGCGCCGATGTTTTCGACAATCTCCTCGCCGTTCGGCAGGCTCGGGAGGGAGACGTTCCCGGTGTTCGCCTTTCTCCAGTCGTCGAGAAAAGCGGGTACGGCCATCCACGCGGCGTGCGACGAGACCATGTGGAAGTGAAAGAACAGCGGACGTTCAACCTTCGAGAGGACGTGTTCGTCGGCGTAGCCGAGTGAGTACTGGTCCGGCACGATGCCCCATCCCATCCGCCTTCCGTGATAGTCGAGATCGTCGAACCGGAGGTAGCGATCGTAGCCGTATCGATTCTCGTCCTCGACGCCGGGGCGCTTTCGATCCGAGGGTGCGAGATGCACCGTCTCGTAGCCTTGTCTTGCGAAGAAGTCGACGAGCGTCGGGACGCGCGGCCTATGGTCGATGAGCTGCCGGAACACGGCTTCGTACCGGATCGGCTTGCCCATCAGGATGCTGCCGACCGCGAGCCAGGAGCGCCCGCCGCTGACGGGCGCGGTCGCGAAGGCGCTCGCGATACTCCAGCCATCGCGCTGGAGCCGTCCTTCCATTCCGCGGATCGAGGGTTCCCAGACGGACCGCATCGCTGGATTCTCCGCGATGAGCCGGCCGTAGCTCTCGACGAAGAACAAGAGCACGTTCGGCCTCCGGGAGAGCCGGATGGCGTCGTATCGTCGATAGGGCGACTCCGTGACGAAGCCATTCACGGCGAGGTAGATGCGGCGTGACTCGGCGATGTTCTTCACGAGATCGGGGAGCATCCAGCGCACCCACGGGCGCCCAGGCGGTCTCGGTCCGAACGCCGTGGCGAGGAGGGTGACCGTCCAGGCGACGAGCGCGACGAGGGCAGTCGTGCGACGCCGCTCCGGCTCGAAGAGGGGGCGCGTCGCGCGGAGCAGCCAGCGAAGAAGAAATACGAGCGCGCCGATTGCGGTGGTGAGGGCGACCAACGCGGGCACGGCCGTGACGCTCAGCAGATCGTTTACGAGCACGAACAGATGCTTCACGAGGAACAGCTGGTCGTAGAGGAGCGGCTCCGAGCGGGCGATGACGAAGAAGATGGCGCGGTCGACCCGCACGAGTGCAAGCACCGCGACGAAGGCGACCAGCATCCACCTTACCCACGCGCCCCGCCGGATTCGAAAACTGATTCCAAATACGGTGAGGGTCGCCAGCATTTCTCCGGTGGGGCGGAGCGAGAGCAGCGAAATCCGGTCGGGCCCAAGTGCCATCGGGACCTCGAAGAGCAACCAGGGGAGGGCGAGCGCGAGCCACGGCACGAGGTCGTTCGACCGAGAACGGTGTTCCAACGAGCTCCGCATGGACCTTGAGGTAGACTGCCCGCGGACTCCGAGGACGTCACTTGCGTAATGAGCGACGCTTCATCACCACGCGGCGTCACCTGGGCGAGGACGACGCGTGGGCGCTCGTTCGTTGCATGCCGCGGCCGGCGAGCGAGCGCCAGGGCTACACGCTTGTCGGCGCGCGCGCGGTCGCCTGTGCGGTCGCCGAGGCGCTTCTCGTTGTCGACCCGTGCGGGGACCCACCGTGGAGCGCGACGCTGGACGTGTCGCCCGAGGCGCGGACGGTCCTCGAGCTGTGCGTGCCGCTCTGTATCGGCGAGCGAGCCCGGGACCTCGTCGTTGCCCACCTCGGGCAAAGTCTCGACGGACGCGTTGCGACTCCGGAGGGCGTCTCGCGGCTCATCACCGGGATCGAGGACGTTCGCCATACGCACCGGCTGCGTGCGCTGTTCGACGCCGTTCTCATCGGCGCGACGACCGCGGACGTCGATGATCCGAGGTTGACCACCAGACTCGTCGACGGGGAAGATCCGGTTCGCGTCGTGATCGACCCACGCGGTCGGCTGCGCGGCGATCTGCGGATCTTCACCGACGGCGTCGTACGGTCGATCGTCGTCGTGGGACGGGATTACGCGGGCCGTCACGGCGCGTTGCCTTCCTTCGTCGAAGTGCTTCCTCTCGAGCTGGACGGTGACGACCTCTCCGTGTGGGCCATTCTGCGCGCGCTCCGCGAGCGTGGGCTCCGTCGCGTGTTCGTCGAGGGAGGCGGCATCACCGTGTCGCGCTTTCTCGACGCTCGTGCGCTCAATCGTCTTCATCTCGCGATCGCGTCGCGGATCATCGGGTGCGGCTCTCCGGCCCTCGAGCTGCGAGTGGCGTCGGACATTGCTGCTGCGGCTCCGCCGAGCCGGCGCTACCTGCTCGGCAGTGACGTTCTGTTCGACTGCGACTTCTCCGCGGCGCTCGCGAGAGAGCCGGAGCGATCGTGACGGGACACTTCTGGGTCGCGCCGCCGTTCGACGGACCCGTCACGGGGGGCACGCTTTACAATGCCCGGCTCGCCGGCGCGATCCGCGAAGCCGGCGTTCAGTGCCGGCGCATGGACCTCTACGACGCGTTCGCCGCACTCCGTGCCGGCGTGGACGGGGCGTTCTGGGTCGACACATTGTTTCTCGACGCGATGTCCGAGCTCTCACGAGCGAACGTCGCGAAGCGAGCGCTCCGTCTGATAGTTCACTACCTGCCGTCTCTCGTCGAGAAGGGTACCATCGAGTCCCTTGGTGACTTGAGCGTCGCCGAGCTCGCCGCGGTTCGTTCCGCGGATGGGTTTCTCGCCACGAGCGCTTGGACCGGCGACCTACTCGCGAGGCTCGACGTGCCGCGCGACGCGATCCACGTCATCGAGCCGGGGGCAGAGGTTTTGTCGGTGCAACCCAGCGACGTCGCTTCCAAGCGGCTCCGCGCCGTCATCGTCGCCAACCTGGTGCCGGGCAAGGGAGTCGAGCCTTTCCTGCGCGCGCTCGAGGTGCGATCGGACGCCCCACTGGAACTCGCCGTCGTCGGTAGTGCGTCCTTCGACGCGAATTATGCGGCTCGCTGCGCGGAGCTCGTGCGGGCGTCGCCGTCGCTTCGCGACCGCGTCGGTTTCGTGGGCGCCCTCACGCATCTGGAGCTGATGTCGCGGCTCGCCGGGAGCGACGTGCTCGTCTCGGCGTCGCGCATGGAATCGTTCGGGATGGCGTTAGCCGACGCGCGCGCGATCGGGCTCCCGATACTTGCACGCCGTGCCGGAAATACGCCGGCGCTCGTCCATGAAGCCGCGGGCGGCAGTTCGTTCGTGGACGACGACGCTCTGGCCGCGGCGCTCGTGGCGCTCGCGAGCGACCCCGCGGCGCTCGCGGAACGACGGCGGCGCGCCTGGGCGTCGCGCCGCACCCGAACGTGGAAGGACGCGGCAACGGAGTTCATCGACAGCGCTGGCCGCACACACATCCCTTCATCCGCACACCGGGGGCGGGGCGTTCCTTGGCCGGACAGGCCACCGACGGAACAAAGTCGCAACGACCAACTCAAATGACAATTGCGTGCCGAGGCCGGAGAGGTGCGGCTTCATTCCGGCCCCGACCAGTCGATCCTCGACCGGGGAGAATCAACAGGTAAGGCGGAAGATCGGGAAGGATTGGTTTTGGAAACCGATCGAATGCGCCCGTCTGAAGCAAAACCTCAAGCGAGGCCGAGACCGGGTCGCTGAGTTGGACGGCGTTCGGGCTTGGGCGTATGGTTGAAGGTGTTGGCCTGGCCGAAAAACGTCGTGGTCGCGCTGTGCTCGGCCCTCGTCGGGTGCACGCAGGTGCTTGGAATCGATGGCGAGTACACGCTGGACGTTACTGCAAGCGGGGGAGCCCATCACGGCAGCGGCGGCGCGTTGAACAAAGGGGGCGGCGGCGCGCTTGGCGGCGGCGGCGGAGTTCCGATCGATGGGGCGGGCGGGCTCGCCAGTGAGACCTGCGGCGGCACAGCGTGTTCCGGAGCGACCAAGTGCTGCACTTTTCCGCAACCCGACGGTGGCGTGATCGACAGCTGCGTTCAGATGGCGCCGATCGTGGGTTGCGCGCAGCCCGGCTGTGACGTGCACTGTGGAGCGCCGGTCAACGGCACTGCGACGTGCACTGCCGACGGTCTTTGCGGTCACCAGTGCAACGAGGGATACAGGTTTGCGGGGAATGACGGCGGTTGCGATCCGATCTCGACCGGCGCCGGCGGGCGCGGCGGGCTCGGCGGAGCGCCGGGCGCGGGGGGAGCCGCTTCGACGTGCGTCGCAACCGGGTGTCCGGGGTGCATCCCCGTGGGTCCGTTCGGGTGCTGCAAGAGCGACGGCACGTGCGGCTGCACCTGGGCTCCGGGCGCGATCTGTTACTGACAAATGGGGGCCTGCCCCTCATGACGCCGTGCTCCGAAAGTGCGACGGGCATGGCCCGCTTTCGGCGATGATGCCGGCGCGTCGCAATGAGGCTTGCCGTGAAGCGTCTGACGTTCGGCCATTCGCTCTTCATGCTGGCGCTTACGGCGCTGGCGTGGTGGCGACGTGATGCGCGTATCGTCGCCGCGGGCGGCGTCATCTCGCTCGCGATCTTCGTGGTGCGGCACGCGAGTCGATGGACGCCGGAGGGACGGTTTGGCGCGGCGAACGGGATCACGGCATTCCGCGCAGCGGTCGTCCTGGGGTTCGTGGCGCTGCCGTCGCTCGGTCCTGCGGCGGCCGTGCTCGTCGCGGCGTTTCTCTTACTCGACGGCCTCGACGGATCGCTCGCGCGAAAGCAGTCGACCGCGTCTGCGTTCGGAGCGCGGTTCGACATGGAGACCGATGCACTCTTCGTGCTGACGGGCGCGACGCGGCTCGCCGTCGACGGGCGGCTCGGAGCGTGGATACTGGTCCCCGGCATTCTCCGGTACGCGTACGTGGTCGTGACGTCCTTCGCGCCCGCGGACCGTCGCGAAGCGCCGCGTTCATCACTCGGGCGGTATGCGTTCGTCGTGCTGGTGTCGAGCTTCGCGCTCAGCGCGTGGCCATTCGAGCCGTTTTATCGGCCATTCGCGATGTTCGCGTCCGGGTCGGTCGTCGTATCCTTTGCTTGCTCGTTCGTCTGGTCGTTCGCGGGGCGACGCACGCTCCGGGCCTGATTCTGGACGTTCTCCATCCGACAGGGGAGACTCTGCCCACGTGACGAATTCGGCGAGAGCACTCTGGTTGACCGGACGCGAGCACGTCGAGATTCGCGCCGAATCGTTGCCGGTGCCGGGCGAAGGAAGCGTGCTCGTGGACACGCACTTCAGCGGCGTGAGTCGAGGAACGGAGCTACTCGTATTTTCGGGTCGCGTCCCTCCAACGGAGTACGAACGCATGCGCGCGCCGCACCAGGCGGGGCAGTTCCCCTGGCCCGTGAAATTTGGTTACGCGAACGTTGGGCGTGTTCGCGCGGGGAGTTCGGCGCTCGTCGGGCGCGACGTATTTTGCCTGTATCCCCACCAGACCGCGTACGTCGCGGACGAAAGCGCGGTGGTCCTGGTGCCATCCGTCGTTCCACCGGAACGCGCCGTGCTTGCCGCCAACATGGAGACGGCAGTGAATGCCGTATGGGACGCCGAGCTCAAAGCTGGTGATCGTGTGGCGGTCGTCGGTGCGGGCGTCGTGGGACTATTGGTCGCGTATCTCGCGGGACGGGTGCCCGGAGCCGAGGTGGAAAGCATCGACATCGAGCCGTCGAAGGCGACTGCGGCTCGCGTGCTTGGCGTGACGTTCGTGTCGCCCGCGGACGCTCGGGGCGACGCCGACGTCGTCATTCACGCGACGGGCGCCCCGGCGGGGCTCGTGACCGCCCTGTCGCTCGCCGGCAGGGAAGCGACGGTCGTCGAGCTGTCCTGGTTCGGCGATCATGACGTCGAAGTGCCGCTAGGGCGTGCCTTTCACGCACGCCGCCTTCGTCTGCAGTCGTCGCAGGTTGGAAACTTGCCGGCCTCGCAGCGCGCGCGCTGGACGTTGCGGCGGCGGCTCGAACTCGCGCTGTCCCTGCTCGACGACCCAGTGCTCGACGTGCTCGTATCGAGCGAGGGCACCTTCGACGAACTGCCCGGGTCCATGTCGCGCATCGCGTCGAGCCCGACGCTATGTCATCGTGTCCGTTACCGTTGAGGAGAGTCATGTTCACCGTTTGCGTCCGAGACCACTTCATGATCGCGCACAGCTTCCAGGGTGAGCTCTTTGGGCCCGCGCAGCGGTTGCACGGCGCTACCTACGTCGTCGACGTCGAGTTTCGCCGCGCAGCCCTCGACCCGAACGGCGTCGTCGTCGACATCGGTAGAGCCGCCGAGGCACTCCGCGGCGTCGTCGGCGAGTGGAGTTACCGCAATCTGGATGACGTTCCCGAGCTTTCCGGGAAAAATACGACCACGGAATTTCTCTCCAAGGCCGTATTCGACCGCATGGTGGCGCGCGTCGGGGCCGGCGCGCTCGGTCCCGGCAGCGACGCGCTCACCTCGATGAAGGTCACCCTGCACGAGTCGCACGTCGCATGGGCGTCGTACGAGGGTCCAGTTTCGCAGCCACCCGTTGGTCGGGTGTCGCCATGACGACGCTCTGGATCATCCGTCACGCGGAAACGGAATGGGCCTTGTCGGGCAGGCACACCGGGCGCACGGATCTACCGCTCACTTCGGCAGGCGAGGCCCAGGCACGACGCATTGGACACGGGCTCGGAAACACTGTGTTCGCCCTGGTGCTGACGAGCCCGCTCCGTCGCGCAGCTGAGACGTGCCGGCTCGCGGGCTACGGCGCAATCGCCCGACCCGACGACGATCTGATGGAATACGACTACGGCGTGTTCGAAGGCCGCACGTCGGAGGAGATTCGCAGGGAACGGCCGCAGTGGAGCATCTGGAACGGACCCGTGCCGGGCGGAGAGACGCTCGAGCAAGTGGCGTCTCGCGTCGACCGGGTGCTCGAGCGGGTTTCGGGAATCGAAGGAGACGTCGCGCTCTTTGCGCATGGTCACCTGCTCCGGATCCTTGCCGCTCGATTCCTCGAGCTGCCGCCGAGCTCGGGGCGATTGTTCGCGCTCGACCCGGCTTCGGTCAGCGTCCTCGGGCGCGACGGCGGCGCTCCGGTCATCCAGAGGTGGAACGGCACGTTCGAGTGCGCGGTCGCATGAAAGCTCTCGTCGTCGAAGATAATCGTAGATTGGGACAGTTTCTCAAGCGCGCGCTCGAGGAGGAGGGGTACGTCGTGGATCTCGTCCCGGACGGGTCTACCTCTCTCCGGCAGGCGGAGACGATTGGCTACGACGTCATCGTACTGGACTGGATGCTCCCGGACACCGACGGCATCACGGTTTGCCGAACCCTCCGGAGCCGTGGCTGCAGCGTACCGATCGTCATGCTCACCGCGCGAGGTGAGATCTCGGAGCGCATCACGGGCCTCGACGCGGGCGCGGATGACTACATCGTCAAGCCATTCGACCTGGGTGAGTTTCTGGCGCGCGTCCGGGCGCGGGCGCGAAGGGAGTCCGGAGCCCAGGCGTTGTTCATTGGCCCGCTGATGGTGGACCGCGTCGAGCGCCGCGCGACACTCGCGGGCGAACCTCTCACGCTCACTCCGCGCGAGTTTTCTCTGCTGGCGTACCTCGCGCGCGCGGCTGGCCGCGTGGTGCCCCGTACCGAGCTTCTTTCGCGGGTCTGGGAAACGACGTTCGACCCGAGCTCGAACGTCGTCGAAGCTCATATCAAGAACGTGCGGGAAAAGCTGGGCTCTCACGCCAAGATGATCGTGACGGTTCGAGGCACGGGATACAGGCTCGTCGCGCCGTGAAGCTTCGAACGCGCGTCACCCTCGCCGTCGCGATCGTCACGGTCGTGACCCTGGCCATCGCGTCCCTGGTCACCCTGTTCCTCGTTCGCCGCGATGAGCTCGCGGATCTGGATCGCGCGCTGCTCACCCAGGCGCGGCTTGCAGCGCGCCTGGCCGTGATCGACGATCCGACGCGACCCGTGTTCGAAGCCGGGCCCGCCGAAGTGCCGGAACACTACGAGCCGAGCATGCAGTACGTCGCGGTGTACGACGCGGCCGGCCAGGTGCTCGCGTCGACGCCCAGCTTCAGCGGCATGACGCCTGCCCTCGCGCGCTTCCACCTGGGTCGAGCGATGTTGCGTGAGGGGGTGGCGGTCGATCTCGAGGTGCTCGGTCAGCGATTGCGCGGGGTCGTGATCCCCATGAAGGGGAATTTTCTCCTGTATGCCGCGTCGCGCAGCGAGGTGGACACCGATGTCGTCTTTCTCGCCCGCGTGCTCGCCATCTTGCTCGGGCTAGCGACTCTGGCAACCGCGCTGGTCGCTCGCTGGCTCGGGCGAAGGCTCGCGAGCGACGTCCAGGACATTGCGCAGGTGGCGCGGGATATCGCGAATGGCAACCTCGCGGCGCGCGTCGGAGAGAGCGTCAGGGGCAGCGCCGAGACCGTAGCCCTCGGCGCCGATCTCGATCACATGATCCAGCAACTCGGCGAGCTCGTCCGGGTGCAGCACAACTTCATCTCTCACGCGGCGCACGAGCTCATGTCGCCCCTGACTACGCTCCGCGGCGAGCTACAGCTCGCGCTACGCCGTCCCCGGACCGCGGAGGACCACGCCGAGACGATCGGCAACGCGCTGAGCGACGTCGAGGCGCTCGTCGTACTGGCGCAAGATCTGCTCACGCTCGCCCGCGTCGAATCCACGGCGCCCAACATTCACGAGGCCGTGGTGGCGGACGTCGTCGCGGACGCCGTGCACGCCGCTAAAGGTCGCGCCGACGCGCGGCGCGTCGAGATCGTTCGAGAGGACGATGAGGTGGCCGTTTCGATGAAAACCGTGCGCGGCGCCCGCCGACAGCTGTCCCGAGCGCTCCGCAACTTGCTCGACAATGCCGTCTTCCATAGCAATCCCGATTCGTCCGTTCGTGTGGTCGTGTCGACATTGCCCGAGGGCGTGGCGGTCGCGGTCGAAGACGCGGGGCCCGGCGTCCCCGAGTTCGAGCGTCCTCACGTTTTCGAGCCGTTCTTTCGGGGCGCCCGCGATCGTGGCGAGAGCGATCAGGGCGTGGGCTTGGGCCTCGCCATTGCCCGGCAGATTGCGCGTTCGTCCGGTGGCGACCTCGAACTCGACAGCGGGTTCGGTCCCGGAGCGAGGTTCGTATTGAAGCTGAGATCGCCAGCGGGGTGAACTCAGGGGCCGACCTGCTCGAGCGTGCCGTTCAGGAAGTCCTGACTGAATTGTGCGATCGTTTCGCCGCTCGTTTGCACGGTGGTGTCGTAGAAGCGCGCGCGGAACTCGTGCTGGTGCTTCGAGATATTCGCGCCGCCGAGGAAGTACGTCGAAAGGCGGCCCGTGCTCACGTACGATGAGCGCAGGTTCGTGAGCCCGGTCGCGTATTCGTCGGCCGGGTAGTACGCCTGCGCGGGGTTGCACGGAATGATCTGCCCGAGCGTGATGCACACCGGATCGGCGATGTCGTAGTTCTGGCAGCTGTTGAGGCCGACGGAATAAAAGAGCCGGATCACCTCATCGTTCATGCTCGAGATGATGCCGATGTTGCCGCGAGGGTGCTTCCTGAGCAGAAAGTCCGAGAGGTGGACCATGCCGCCGCCGTCTGCTTGCTGGCACTCGGTGCAGTCCGGCGGAAACTGGAGGCCCCATTGCGCACGCCACTTCTGCTGCATGCAGATCGGCATCTCGTTGTCTTCGAACGGAGGCCCCGAGTCGTCCATGATGTCGACACGAATGCCGCCGTTGTCCCCGAATGCGTCCATGACCATGCTCGCGTTGAGCGCCGCGCCGAAGCCCCCTGCGCTCGCCCCGGTGAGCACGACGCGGCTCACCTTGTTCTTGTAGGTTGGCACGATGTGGCCGATGAAGAGATCCATGTTCGTCCCGCCGACGAACTGTTGCGGGGGCGTCTGTCCCGTGCCGGCGGCGACCGTGCCGTTCGGCTTTCGGCCGTAGAACACGTCGCCGGTGCAGTACGGGACGTAGATCATGTTCCAATCCTTGTATGGATTGGCCGCATTCGTTGTGTCGAAGATGCCCTGGACACCCGTGTTGTCGGTGTATACGCCTGGCTGCTGCCAGCCGGCGCCCGCGCCGAAGGTCGAACCGATCACGCTCTCACCGTCCCCGGAGAGCACGGTGTTCACGCTCTGAGGATTGAAGGCGCAGAAGTGATCGTCGCTGCACGCGCCGCCGCCCTCGAGATAGATGAGCAAGCTGCTCGCGGTGCCGTCGTGCGTGTAGAAGCCCGTGGGGGAGCCATCGCGGCACGTCGCGCCCGAAATGGTGTGCCAGTTCCAGCCCGCGGGCGGAGTTGGTGCTGTCGTCATGCCGGTGATCCATCCCGTGGGCGCGGGAGAAGGCGGTGTGCTGATCGGGACGGTGTCCGCGGTATCGGGATCGAACGCGGCGAGCATCTTCGGCGACAGATCGCAGAAGTTCGGATTGCGGTTCACGTTGCCCACCGTGTCGAAGTTGCAGTTCAGCGTCGAACCGCCGCCGCCAGCGCCGCCGCTGCCCGTACCGCCCGTGCCGCCGGTTCCGGCGCCGCCGCTGCTCGTGCCGCCAGCGCCGCCGCCCGTGCCGCCAGCGCCGCCGCCGCCCGTGCCGCCTGCGCCGCCGTTGCCCGCGCCGCTACCGCCGGCCGCTGTTCCGCCGCTGCCCACGCCGATCGCGTTCCCGCCGTCCGTGCCGCCGGAGCCAGAGTCGGGCCCGTCGCCGGTTGCGCCCGCGCCCGCGTCGAGACCGCCTGACGACGTGTCTTCGCCGCCGGAGCCGAATGTGCCGCCGGAGCCGAGCGCGCCGCCCGTTGACGGCGCCACGACGAACCCGCCCGAACCGACGTTCGTCGAACCGCTGCTACCGTTGTTGCTGCCGCCGCTCGAACTGCCGCCCGAGCCGAACGTGTCGAACCCGCCGGTGCCGGAAATTCCCTGGACGTCCTGCCCGTGGCTGCAGTGCACTACCCCGAGAGCAAGAACGACGGCCGTGAGCTTCGAATCGAGGATCCGCATGATTCCTCAGGGGCCGACTTGTTCCAGGGGCTGAGAGCCCGGTGCCTGATTGACGCTGGCGTCCAGGAACTTCTGCTGGAACTGCGCGAGCGTTTCGCCGCTCGTCTGCACGGTGCTGTCGTAGAAGCGCGCGCGGAACTCGTGCTGGTGCTTCGAGATGTTCGCGCCTCCGAGGAAGAAGGTCGCGAGCCGGTTCGTGGTCGAGTAGGTCGCGCGCAAGTTCGTGAGGCCGGTGGCGTATTGATCCGCGGGGTAGTACGGCTGCGCGGGGTTGCACGGGATCACCTGGCCGAGCGTGATGCACACCGGGTCGGCGGTGGTGTAGATGTTACAATCGTTGAGTCCGACGGAATAAAAGAGCCGGATCACCTCGTCGTTCATGCTGGAGACGATCGCGATGTTGCCGCGCGGGTGCTTCCTGAGCAAGAAGTCGGAGAGGTGAACCAGACCGCCGCCGTCCGCTTGCTGGCACTCGGTGCAGTCCGGCGGAAACTGGAAGCCCCACTGCGCACGCCACTTCTGCTGCATGCACACGGGCATCTCGGCGTCTTCGAAAGGTGGACCCGAGTCGTCCATGATGTCGACGCGGATGTCTCCCGCGTCGCCGAACGCGTCCATGACCATGCTCGCGTTGAGCGCCGCGCCGAAGCCGCCCGCGCTCGCGCCGGACAGCACGACGCGGTTCACCTTGCTCTTGTACGTCGGCACGATGTGGCCGAGGAACAGCTCCATGTTCGTTCCGCCGACGAACTGCTGCGGCGCGGTCTGCCCGGTGCCGGCGGCGACCGTCCCGTTCGGCTTTTTGCCGTAGAAGACATCTCCCGTGCAGTACGGGACGTAGATCATGTTCCAATCCTTGTACGGATTGGCAGCGTTCGTCGTGTCGAAGATGCCCTGTGGGGACCCCGCGGGCTGCGCACCGTTCGCGTCGGTATACGCGCCGGGCTGCTGCCACCCCGCGCCGGCGCCGAAGGTCGAACCGATCACGCTCTCGCCGTCCCCGGACAGCAGCGTGTTCACGCTCTGGGGATTGAAGGCGCAGAAGTGGTCGTCGCTGCACGCACCGCCACCCTCGAGATAGATGAACAGACTGCTCGCGGTGCCGTCGTGCGTGTAGAAGCCCGTCGGGGAACCGTCGCGGCACAGCGCGCCGGAAATGGTGTGCCAGTTCCAGCCAGCGGGTGGGGTCGGCGGCGTCGTCATGCCGGGGATCCATCCGGTGGGCGCGGGAGAAGGCGCCACGCTGATCGGCACGGTGTCCGCGGTATCGGGGTCGAACGCGGCCAGCATCGGCGGAGCGAGGTCGCAGAAACCCGGGTTGCGGTTCTTGTTGCCGACGGTGTCGAAGTTGCAGTTCACGGCCGTGCCGCCGCCCGCGCTGCTGCCCCCGTTGCCGGTTCCTGAACCGCCCGCGCCGCCACCGTTGTCGCCACCGGCTCCGAAGCCGCCGGTGCCCAAGTTCCCGCTGCCACCGCCGGGTTGGCCGTATTGGCCGCCGGCGCCGAGGTCGCCCCCACCGCCGGCGCCGATGTTGCCGCCACCGCCCGTACCAGTGCCCAGGCTCGAGGTCCCGTCGTTGCTGGACGCGCAGTGGATTGCGCCGACGGCGACGGCGATTGTCACGAACGATACGATTTTCTTCGCGTGCATGAACGTGCGAGCTCCGGTTCTCGAATCCAAAGTAAGCGGAAGGTGGGTCGCGCGAGAGACCCAGCGCGCTGAACCCGATGCTATTTGTTCCTTCGGAATACGACTCGCGTCAAGGTGATCGCGGTCGCGCAAAGTTCACACAGTTCATCGATCCGTCGCGAGCGTTCACTTCCGTCATGGGTGGTGGCTTCCCCTGAGCGGAGCGATTTGGGGGAGCCCGGCCGCCCGCAGGCTTGGCGAGGACGGACGGCTTCGCTTCGACGCTGCGCGCGAGGGGGCAACATACGGGCTGCGCGCGAGGGGGCAACATACGGCGCTGTATGTGTCTCGGTGTCGGTCATGAATTCGCCCCGCAGCATCGACGCGGACTGCGTTTCGACGCTTCGCTTGCGGGCATCCTGGGAACCGTTTGCTACGGTGCGGCATGCCGTGGATGGGCCATGATTGACGCGCTCGGAGAGCGGCTTCGCACGCTCTCGCCGCGCGCGGATCACGTGTCGCTGCGGTTCGTCGACGAGGAGACGGAAGTCGTCTCGGTGCGCCAGGACGTGCCGGAACCGCCGCGGACGATCCGTGACCGCGGCGCGATGGTCACGGTCGTCGATGGGGATGGCATCGGGTACGCGGCGACGAGCGATCTGTCCGACGCGGGACTCCGCGGCGCGCTCGCGCGGGCGCACGATTGGGCGAAGCTCGTCCGGGGGCGTAGCGTCTTCGATGGGGTCGGTCCGGATTTGCGGTCGTCGCGGGGTGAGCATGCGTCGCGCGTCGAAGAGCCGATCCGTCTTTCCAAGGCGGAGCGGATCGAGATGCTCCTCCGCGAATCGCGCGCGGCGAAGCTCGACCCACGGATCGTGGACTCGGCGGCGAGTCTGACGACGACGCGCGTGCGGCAGCTTCTCGTCACGGCCGACGGTGGCGAGACGCGCCAGGAGTTCGAGTTCGCGGTGCCGGGGCTGCACGTCACGGCGTTCGAGCGGGGTCAGACGCAAACGCGATCGTGGGGCGGGCGCTACAACGGGTTCTGCCAGCAGGGTGGGCTGGAGGTGCTCGAACGGGGCGGGTTCGCGGGGTCCGGACGACGCACGGCGGAAGAAGCACTGGAGCTCCTCGCCGCGCCGAACTGTCCGACGGGGAAATTCGATGTCGTGCTCATGCCGGATCAGATGATGCTCCAGATCCACGAGTCGATCGGGCACCCCATCGAGCTCGATCGCATCCTCGGCGACGAACGGAACTATGCGGGCACGAGCTTCGTCACGCTCGATATGTTCGGCACGTACCAGTACGGCTCGGCGCTCCTGAACGTGACGTACGATCCGACGCTTCCCGAGGAGTTCGCTTCGTTCGCGTTCGACGACGATGGAGCGCTCGCGGAACGACAGCACGTAATTCGCGACGGCATCCTCGTGAGACCGCTCGGCGGCGCGGTGTCGCAGGCGCGCGCGAAGATGTCCGGAGTCGCCACCGCCCGCGCGTGCAGCTGGAATCGACCGCCCATCGATCGGATGTCGAATCTCAACGTCGAGCCGGGGGCAACGAGCCTGGACGACATGATCGCGTCGATCGACGACGGCGTGCTCATGCGGACCAACGTGTCGTGGTCGATCGACGACTCGCGAAACAAGTTTCAGTTCGGGTGCGAATGGGGTCGGCGTATTCGCGAGGGGCGCCTCTCGGAGGTGGTGCGCAATCCCAATTATCGCGGCGTGTCCGCGACGTTCTGGCGGTCGCTCGAGATGGTCGGAGACGCGGGCACCGTCGAGGTGATGGGGACGCCGTTCTGCGGCAAGGGCGAGCCGAACCAGGTGGTGCGCGTCGGCCACGCGAGTCCGCCATGCAAATTTTCGAGCGTGGACGTGTTCGGTGCCGAGACATGACGATCCTCGGCCGAGAGACGTTTTTCCACCTAGTCGAGCGCGTGACGAACGTGCTCAAGGGCGGCGAGGTATTGCTCGCTTCCTTCGCGGGAGAAGAGTCGGATTTCGTCCGATTCAACCGCGCGCTCGTCCGACAAGCGATGACGATCCGTCAAGGGTACGTCACGCTCTCGCTCATCGAGGGCGCTCGGCGCGACACGACCACGATCGCGCTCTCCGGGGATCGCGAAGAAGACGGACGTGCCGCGGTTGCGAGCCTCCGCGCCATGCGCGACGGGCTCGCAGGATTGCCCGAAGATCCGTACCTGCTCTACTCGACGGAACCGTCGGCGTCGGATCGCGTGGAGCGGGGGCGATTACCGTCACCGAGCGACGCGCTCGCTACGATCCTCGACGCCGCGCGCGGGACTGACCTCGTCGGCATCTATGCGTCGGGTCCGATGAAGCGAGGGTTCGCGAGCTCGCTGGGGCACCGCCACTTCCACGAAGTCGACGGTTTCCAGTTCGACTGGTCCGTCTACCGGTCATCGGACAAGGCCGTGAGCATGACGCATGCCTCGCGTGACTGGGAGCCGAAGGCCTTGGTGGAGCGGATAGAGCAGGCGCGCGCCACGCTCGGTCAACTCGGGCGTCCGGCGCGGACGATCTCGCCTGGCGCGTATCGTGCGTTCCTGTCGCCCGCGGCCGTCGCGGAGCTCGTCGCGATGTTGAACTGGGGGGGCGTCTCGGAGAAAGCGCGTCGCACGAAGACGAGCGCGATCCAGAAGCTGTCCGATGGGGAGCTCTCCTGGTCTCCCAAGCTCACGCTCCGCGAAAATACCGCCGCGGGGCTCGCGCCGTCGTTCGACGACGTCGGGTTTCGAAAACCGCCGATGGTCGACCTCGTCGTGGGCGGCGTCCAGGCGGCGAGTCTCGTCGGGCCGCGCACCGCGCGAGAGTACGGCCTCGACGCCAACGCGGACGGCGAAGAGACGCTCCGCTCCGCCGAGCTCGAGGCAGGTACGCTCGATGTGGACGAAGTCCTCGCGGCCCTCGACACCGGCGTGTACGTCGCGAACCTCTGGTACCTGAACTTCTCCGATCGAGTGAACGCGCGGGTCACGGGGATGACCCGGTTCGCGACGTTCTGGGTGGAGGGCGGGCGCATCGTCGCGCCGTTGAACGTCATGCGTTTCGACGACACGCTGCACCGGATGTTCGGCGAGAATCTCGTCGCGCTGACGCGCGAACGAGAGTTCATCATGAGCACCTCGACCTATTCGGAGCGTTCCGTCGAAACGGGACGGTTTCCTGGGATGCTGCTGGGCGCGCTGACCCTCACACTCTGACCGGCGAGGAGAGCTACTTTTCCGTGGCCCGCGGCGAGCTCCCTCGCGAGGAGCGGTATTCCGTCGGCGACTGACCGGTCCACCTGCGAAAGGCGCGCCCGAACGCGCGCACGTCGGAGAAACCGAGGAGAAAAGCGATCTCACTGACCGTGGGCTCCGCCCCTGCGAGGTGTCGCACGGCCATTTCGCGCCTGAGATCGTCCACGATTTCGGTAAACGTGGAGTCCTCGTCCAGCCTTCTCCGGAGCGTGGCCGTGCCCATCCCGACGCGCCGCCTTCGTCATGCTGAGGGATCCCGTCTGAAATTGTTCCGCTGCTTCGGCGCGAATACGGGCGACGAGGCCGGTCTCTTCGCGCAGTTTCTCGGTGATGCGGCGAGCCTGGATTTCGAACGCAGTCGACATCTGCGGGTTGTGACGGAGCATCGGCACTTCGAGGCGCTGCTTACGGAGCACGATCGCGTTCTCCGCGAACCCGAAGCGTGCGGTCGTCCGCAGATATCTCTCGTACTCGTCCGCGTAGGGAGGCTCGTCGTGCGCGAAGCGGACTTCGACGGGCGGCTCGTATACCGTCACGTTCCGTTCGGAGAACGCGAGCGACATGGCGATCGCATAGTCGTTGACTGCGGGTGGGACGACCACGCCGTCCTTCATCCGGAACCGCCAGATGGCTCGGTCGCCCTCCGAGGAGATCTCGACCTCAGCGGCTTCGTGCATGATCCGCAAGTAACGCGCCATCAGAAGCATCGCCTCGCCGAGATTCGGCGCGCTGCGCGCTGCGTACTCGAGGACGTCCAGGTCGCCCTGGTCCACGAGCTGGCCGGCGCGGAGGCCCAGCAATGCGGGGCTCTCGCCAGCCTCCATTGCGCGTCCGACAAGAACGGCACCGGATTGGCGGACAATGACGGATCGACGCCGCTCGGCGCCGGCGGCAGCGTCCCGGTCGGCTCGGGCGGTTTCGAGACGAACCCTGGAGGTTACGGCAACACGACGACCGGCGACGTCGGCTCCGGAGGAGCCGCGACGGGCGCGGGCGGCACGACCGGGACCGACGGCGGCTTCGCTGCGGGAGGCGGCTCCAACCCCGGCCGCGGTTCATCCGTGAACTGCAAGTTCGACACGGTCGGCAACCAGAACCGGAACCCTGGGTTCTGCGATCTGGCTCCGGCGATGCTGTCGGCATTCGATCCCGACACGGCGGACCCCGTCCCCGTCTCGACGGCGTCCCTGGGCGCCGCCTTACCCACGAACGCGCCCGCGGGCTGGAACTGGCACACGATCGACGGCGCGATGTGTCGCGACGGTTCCCCGACGGGCTTTTACACGCACGACGGCACTGCGAGCAGCTTGCTCATCTATCTCGAGGGCGGCGGCGCGTGCAGCGACGACCACTTCTGCGCGTTCAACCCGTCGAGCGTGAACACGCTTCTGTCGGGCGATGGCGAGAGCGTTCTCGGGTCCACGTTCGGTGCGGGCGCCGGCTGGCAGCAGCCGGGCGTCTACACGGATAACACCGGAGTCCAGGGCATCTTCGACACGACGAACACCGCCAATCCATACAAGGACTGGAACATCGTCTATGTGCCGTACTGCACCGGGGACGTGTTCTTCGGCAAGAAGCCGAATGCGACGGTCTCCGCGGGCGCGACCGGGCAGACCGCACCGCAGCAGTTCGTCGGCGGGTCCGGGCGCGATTCTACGACAGCACGGTGCAGACGAACGGCGAGACCCTCGCGCAGTTCGAGCAGAAGTTTCTCGACGCGAGCGCGAGCGAGGCTCCGGGCTCGACGCCACTCGAACAGGTCGGGCCCTGAAGGACGGGGAGCGCCCGCGAGCTCAGTTGCCGCTGAGTTCGCGGTGCGCGAGGCAGGCCGTCGGCAAAACCCGCCGACCTTGTGGCGCCGATATTTCTGGCGGCCTCGCGTGAGCCCGCTCACCAGAACGTCGCGATGATCTGTCCCTTCGGGATCCGATCGCGGATGGACTCGTGAAGCTCGGGGAGCAACGACCAGTGGACGCCCGGTCGCATGTGATGCGCCGTGTGATAGCCTAGGTTCCAGCTCAGCGCGTTGAAGAGCCCGTGCTCGCGGTTCACGCTCGCGTCGAGGTGATCGCTCGCGTGGTTGCCCGCGTGATGCTCGTAGGTTGCCCAGCACGTGTGGAGGAGCGTGAGCAACCCCGGCACGACGAACGCGAGCGCGCAGTTCAGCGGGTTCACGTAGAGCCCGAGCGCGAGCAGAGCGTAGAGCGGGACCTTCATCAGCAGGTACGTCCGGAAAATCTTCGGATGCTTTTTGCCCACCCGAAACACATCGACCTGGTGATGAAGGAACAAGTGGAACGAATACTCGAGGCGCCCCATCGTCGACCCGTCGGAGCGAGTCCAGTGCGATTCGTCGGGCGAGCCGTGCGGTGGCTGGTTCAAATAATTCTGATGGTGTCCCAAGTTGTGGTGGAGGACCCACGTGTACGGCCCGATCCCCGTCTGGAGCGCGAGGATCAGATCGTAGAGCCGGTTCATCCACCGCGAATGGAACACACCGAGGTGTTGGTGGTGATGATTCAGCGGTGCGACGGAAATACTCGCGAGCCAGAGCGGCGCCACGCAGAGGATGGCGACGGTTGGCGTCGCCCAGACGAAGGCGGCCACGTGCAGCAGGAATGCGAGGACGACGTACGCGACGGACGCGCGGTCGGCCTTGTATCGCAGCAAGCGGCCGCGCCCTGTGAGGATGGGGGACATGATCGTGCCGCGTGGTTATTACCCCGTCCCGTTTCTGGAGTCGCGCCGATCGTGGCGAAATGTCTCGCCGCGCCGCGTCCGTACCGTCTTCCCCGATGTAGGTGCTCCCGAAGCGTCAGGATCCTGTCACGGAAGCGTCCGCGCGGTGTCGCCAGCGACTCGCCCTTGCGCGGAAGCGCCGACTGTGCCGCGTCCTCACGCACGTTGACGACGCGCAACGCGCGTGGAGCTAAGTGACAACTCGAATTGACGGATCCGGTGTCCCGCTCCAGCTTTTGGACGAAAGGCCCCACACGAGAATTGAGTGGTGGAGGTCCAAGAACGATCGGGTAGGGAGCACCGTCAGCGCGGACGCGCCGAACCGCAGGCGGGCTCCGATCGGCGCGGTCGCTGCGCGGCCGTCTCGAGCGAAAAAGACGTACCGTGCCTGCCCCGGATGGCCACCGGTGACCACTGACGTACGGATCAGCATCCGGGGAATCCATCGATGAGAGCTTCGTTCCTTCGCATTTCGGCTGCTTGCTCGTTCGTATTCCTCGCGGCGGTCGCCTGTGGTGGCTCCACCTCGACCAACATCGGCGGCGGGCCCGGAGCTGGTGGGCAGGACGCCGGTCTGGCGGGCGCAGGCTACGGCGGTGGTCTTCTCGCAAGCGGGGGTACCAATGGTTCCGCCGGTTTCGTCAGCAGCTCCGGGGGTCTCCAGGGGACGGGTGGCGTGACGCCTGTGGTCGACAGTGGTTCAGTGGACGGCTCTGCAGGCGGCACCGGGAATGTTGCGGACGGTTCTGCCGGTGGAAACTCCACCGTCGACTCCGGCACCGGAGGCACGGCCAGCACCGGAGGCACGGCCAGCACCGGAGGCACGGCCAGCACCGGAGGCACGGCCAGCACGGACGCAGGCTCGGGCTGTCAGTCCAGTAACGATTGCCCGAACTCGGCGCCGCGTTGCGAGCTGACGACCCACGCCTGCGTCGAGTGTCTGACCACCCCGCAATGCGGCGCGACGAACCTCCGGTGCAATGCCCAGCACGAGTGCGTGCCGGGCTGCGCGTCGGCAGGGGACTGCGCGTTCCCGACGTCCGCGTGTGACACGACCACGAACGAATGTGTCCAGTGCACCTCCGGCGCGACGTGCCTGAACCCGAACGCTCCGAACTGCGACCTCACGACGGACACGTGCGTTCAATGCCTCGGCAATGGGGACTGCACTGCAGCCGGCCAGACGTGCCACCTTGCCACTCACACGTGCGCCCCAACGTGCTCGGCTGCAGGTCCGACATGCCCGCCCACCACGGTGTGCGACACGGCCACTGACACCTGTGTCCAGTGCACGTCGCAGGCACAATGTCCGGGACCGACGCCGTACTGCAGCGCGACCACGAACACCTGCGTTGGCTGCCTCGACGATCAGAACTGTACGGGTGGCAGGGTCTGCACTGCCGGCGTGTGCGCCTGTGCGGGGAATCAACGAGTCTGCGGCGCTGCCTGTGTAGACACGACCACCGACGCCGATAATTGCGGGCGGTGCGGCAACGTGTGCGAAAACGGCTCCACCTGCGAGGGCGGCGTCTGCAGCTGCGCGGCGGGGCTCTCCGCCTGCGGCGCGGGGCTCGCGGCCACCTGCGACGACCTGAAGAACGATCCGCGGAACTGCGGCGGCTGCGGCGCTCCCTGCACGGCGCTCCAGTACTGTTCCGGCGGAACGTGTGCCTGTCGGCCGGGGCTGACCGCGTGTGACGGAGCGTGCGTGGACACGCAGACGAATCCGCGCGCCTGCGGAGGATGTGGCAAACCCGCCTGTGCCGCCGGGGACCTATGTGTTGCTGGCAAGTGCGTGGCAGCGGCGGGAGGGTGCAAGGCTCCCGTTCCAGACACGTGCCAGGTCGATGGGCGCGCCGTGTGCACGGATCTCGCCACTGATCCAGCGCACTGCGGTGTCTGCGGCGCCGCGTGCACGGCCAACCAGGTGTGCGTCGCTGGACATTGTGATGCGTACCGACCCGCAACGCCGTGCAACACGTGCCCCTGCGACGCCTGCGACGCACGAGGCGCCCTCACCGCATGTTGTCCCGGCATTGGTACGGGTTCCGCGCCCATTTGCATCGCCGATACGACGAGCTGCAACTGACGCTCGGCGGTGGATCGTTGGCTTGAACCGCGCCGGGTCGCTGTGCGGAACTTGCGTCAGCCGGCGCGGCGGTGCTCGGCGCGCTCACCGCCCGAGGCCGCGAAGACGACGTAGAGAGCCTCGGTCTTGGACTGACGTATCGCGAGTCGGACCGCGAATCGCCAGTCATCGTCGCAACCGGCAGTGGCGGCGAAGACTTCGCAGACCTCCTGCCATCGGAAGAGGCCCGGCAGCCGGACCCATTCGGTTTCTTCTCGTGGCATGTCGAATGAACCCGCCACCCTCGCTAAGGATTCCCCTTCCCGTGCAGAATTTTTTCTGCCAGCTTCGTGCGCTGCCAGTCGGTCAACACCGGGACGGCCGCAGCGAGGAGATCGAGCCTGAATCCGGCACGTTTTGCGCCGTTGAAAGGCAGACCTGTGACATTTGCAGTTTCGAAGGTCGGCCCGCGAAACGCCTCGAGTAAGGCGTGACCGGCGGACCGCGGAGGGAAGCGCTCGTGGTTGGCCCCTCCGTCGCCCTCGTAAGTGCTCCCTAAGGTCTCCCGAATCTCCGAACGCTGCGCTTCCGTCGAAATCGAGGAACTTCCCCCAGAAACCAAACCAACGCCGGTTGAAATGCCTCCGATGCGTCCGGGCACCGTGTCTCGCCTCGAGCGCGTCGATGAATTGATTGCGCTGAGCCTCGTCGAGCAAATCGTGCAAGGTAACGAGTGCGGCGAGGTCGGCGCGGTGCGCTGCGGTGGCCGCCGTCGAAAGCGCGCGCAGCTCGGGCGAAAGCAACACCCGGTCGATCTTGCCCGCACGCACCTCTCCGGCGATGGCGATGCGCAACGCATCGTCCGCGGTCTTGACGGAGGCGTGACGCGCTTGTGCAGCTGCGGTGAGCGCGTCCACGTGAGCCTTCTGCGACGGCGTCAGCGTGACCGAGCGCAAGACTTCGGTGATTGCGTCCAATCTGGTCTCCGACGGCATCGGATTGGTCAACGCCGCTTCCGCCGAGCCGACGGCACCGACGTCATCCGTAGAAGTCGGCTGGCCCCCGCATGCGGTCGCGGCCAGCGCGGCGGCGAGCGCGAGCCCGGACAGATGCTTGTGCATCCGGAAACCGATTGGCTTCATGGGTCCCCTACTCTTCCTCGCGTCCCTTGAGGATCTGTGGAGTCAGTGGGAAATCCGGCGATGAGCGTCCCTGACACCTGTGCACGCCCCAGGTTCATATTTTGTGGGCGGGCGTATCAGGGAGCGTGTCTGCCGATTCGTTCGGCGGCGCTCCTGCCGAAAGTGCGGTACAAGGCCGGCAATGGAGCGGAGCAGAGGACCGTCCCGAGCGTGGAGGCCGTGGTGGCTCGTCCCGCTCGTCCTGGGTGTCTCTGCCTGCACGAAGATCCTCGGCATCGACGGGACGTACGGGCTCGATGACCATCCGACGCAATCGGGTGGTCCTTCGGAGCCCGACGCCGCAGCCGACGTGAATACGGCCATGGGGGGCACGGCGACGGCGATTGTAGACGCCGGCAGGGGCGGCACGGCCGGAGCCGGCGGCAATGGCGTCGACTCGGACGCTCATCCAGCCGACGGGGACACGGGTGCTGGTGGGGCGCTCGCCGACAGCGGCTGCGTGAGTTGCTGCAAGCCTGGGTCGTACGAGGGGTCCTTCACTGGAACGCACGCGCCGCAGATCACGTTCGTCGGTGTTCCCCTTCCCGTCAGCGGAACCGTCTCCCTCACGGCCTCGGGCAGCAGTCCGCAGCTGGACGTGAGGGGCACCTTTTCCGGTACGATCGGAAGCACCTGCACGCCGGGGATGACGGGCTCGTGTCCGTTCCCGGGCGGCCCGTTCGAAGAAACTCTCGTCGGCACACTCGATTGTCACAAGCAGCAGGTTACGGGTTCGATCATCGCGGGCACGATCGTGAACGCGCCCGGAATCACGCTCGTCGGCACCTTCACGGCGAGCTTCGTCGGTCCGGGGGCACTCTCCGGAAATTGGAGCGAACAGGAATCGCCCGGACCCGCGGTGCAAATCACACCCCAGGATGGAACTGGAAGCGGGAGCTGGGTCGCGACTCCGAACTGAGCCAGCGGGCGATCCCGCAAGAACAGCCGTCGTCATCCGTGGTTCATGGATCGAAGAGCCCTCTCGCGAGCGCGATGGGTTCGATGCACGCCGGGCCGTCGTGCCCAGGCTTGTTCACCCAGGAGCTGACCGGAACGGCGACGAGCTCAGGAGACGTCGCGGCGAGGAGCCGCGAAAGTGTACCGGGATCGCGCGGTCCTGGAGCGAGCCATTCGTCGTAGCTCGGTTCCGAAAGGATTGCGGGCATTCGGGAGTGGAGCTCCGCGACCGGTGCCACGGAGGGCTTCGTGACGACCGTGAACGTTTCCACAATCTCCCCGTCGTGCGACATCCACCGGTCCCAGAGCCCCGCCATCGCGAGAAGAGCGCGGTCGACCCGCGTGACATAATAGGGCTGCTTCCCTTTTTCGCGCCGTTGCCATTCGTAAAAGCCGTCCACTACGACGAGGCAGCGGCGCTCGCGGAAGGGGTCGCGGAACGTGTTTCGCTCCGCGAGAGTCTCCATGCGAGCGTTGATGAGCTGGTGGGCAATCGACGATTCTCGCGACCACGAGGGCACGAGGCCCCAGCGCAGTAGATCGATGCGACGACCCTCCGTTGCCGACAGAACGCGAACCACCGGAACGATGTCGCTCGGCGCAACGTTGTATCTCGGGCGGACGTCGAGTCGAGCCGGAACGCCGGTGATGCTGAACTCGCGGTGGAGGCGCGCCGGATCGGCCTGGCTGAAGCGACCACACACCCCATCAACATAACAGCGGATGCGCCGCGAGTGCGCGTTTACGGATGCCGCCGAGTACGGCTAAGCTCCCGGGTTCCCATGCCCCTCGCTCGCTCGAAATCGCAGTCTTCTCGATGACGCCAGAAACGGACGACCGCGAGAGGGAACGTCTCGCGGAAGATGAGGCCCGCCAGAAGAACTGGAAGCGCTGGGGGCCGTACCTCTCGGAACGTCAGTGGGGCACCGTGCGCGAGGACTACTCGGACGCCGGGGATTCGTGGGAGTATTTCCCGCACGAGCAGGCGCGAAGTCGTGCCTACCGGTGGGGTGAGGACGGGCTGCTCGGTATCTGCGATCGGCAAGCACGACTCTGCTTCGCGTTCGCCCTCTGGAACGAGAAGGACCCGATTCTCAAGGAGCGCCTGTTCGGGCTGACCGGCCCGGAGGGTAACCACGGCGAGGACGTCAAGGAGCTCTATTATTACCTCGATGCGACGCCCACGAGCTCGTATCTGAAGGCGCTCTACAAGTACCCGCAGGCGGCGTTCCCTTACGAGTTGCTCCTGGCGGAGAACCGCAAGCGGAGCCGGCTGCAGCCCGAATACGAGGTCGTCGACACCGGTGTCTTCGACGAAAGCCGTTACTTCGACGTCCTCGTCGAATACGCGAAGGTGGCCCCCGACGACATTTTGATTTCTCTCACGGTCTCGAATCGCGGGCCCGAGAGAGCGTCGCTTCACGTGCTCCCGACACTCTGGTTCCGGAACACGTGGGTCTGGGGACGTACGGGGGAGGGCTACTCGACGCGACCGGAGATTGTCCGGACGAGTCCGACGAGCGTCACGGCGCACCATCCGGAGTTCGACGAAATGCAGCTCTGCTTCGATCTAGCCGACGGAGCAGCTCCGGAGCTCCTCTTCACCGAGAACGAAACGAATGCAAAGCGCCTCTTCGGCTCGGTTTCGGTCGCGCCGCACACCAAAGACGCCTTTCACGACTACGTCGTCGCGAAGGACGTCCAGGCCGTCAACGCCGACGGTCGTGGCACGAAGGTGGCTGCGCATTATCGACTGTCGCTCCAGGCGGGCGCGTCCATGACGTTGCGCGCGCGCCTTTCGAGCACTCACACGGGAGTCACGGCGCCGTTCGACGGCCGGTTCGCCTCCGAGTTTTCCGCGCGGAAGAGCGAAGCGGACGCGTTTTACGCCTCCGTGCTGCCCAGGAACGCGACGCCGGACGAACTGGAGATCGCGCGACAGGCTCATGCCGGGCTCTTCTGGTCGAAGCAATTCTATCACTACGCCGTCGATCAGTGGATCGACGGCGATCCGCCGTGGCCCCGGTCCCCCGCGGCGCGACCCCTCGCTCGAAACCAGCAGTGGCGTCACGTCTACTGCAGGGACGTCATCTCGATGCCGGACAAGTGGGAGTACCCGTGGTTCGCCGCGTGGGATCTCGCGTTCCATATGCTGCCGTTCGCGCGGACGGATCCGAACTTCGCAAAAGATCAGCTCATCCTCCTGCTCCGCGAGTGGTACATGCACCCGAACGGGCAGATCCCCGCCTACGAGTTCGCCTTCGGGGACGTCAATCCGCCGGTTCACGCGTGGGCGGCGTTTCGAGTTTACAAGATGTCGGCGCCGCGCGGGCATCGCGACGTGAAGTTTCTCGCGCGAACCTTCCAGAAGCTTCTCTTGAACTTCACATGGTGGGTGAATCGAAAGGACGAGCAGGGCAACAACCTCTTTGCCGGAGGATTTCTCGGGCTCGACAACATCGGGATCTTCGATCGCTCGAAGCCATTGCCCACCGGTGGATACCTCGAACAGGCCGACGGAACGGCGTGGATGGCGTTCTACTCGGCGACGATGCTTTCGATCGCTCTCGAGCTGGCTCAGTTCGATCGTGCGTACGAGGACATGGCGTCGAAGTTTTTCGAACACTTCGTGGCAATCGTCGACGCGATGAACACGTTCGGCGGGACCGGTCTCTGGGACGAGGTCGACGGCTTCTATTACGACCAGCTTCACGTGCACGGTAATCCGATACCGCTCCGGACTCGTTCGATGGTCGGTGTGATCCCGCTCTTCGCGGTCGGCGTGCTCGAAGACGAGGTCATCAATCACCTGCCGGGATTCAAGAAGCGACTGGAGTGGTTTCTGGAAAACCGCCGTGATCTGTCGGCCCACATTTCCTACCTCGAGCACGATCACGAAGACTGCGGCCGCCGGCTTCTCGCCGTCCCGTCGCGGGAACGGCTTGAACGCGTGCTCCGATACGTGCTCGACGAGAAAGAATTCCTTTCACCGCACGGCGTGCGCTCGCTCAGCCGCGTCCATCTCGAGCACCCATTCGTTCTCGACGTGGAAGGCGTCGAGCACCGGGTGGCGTACACGCCGGGGGATTCCGACAGCTGGCTCTTTGGCGGCAATTCCAACTGGCGCGGGCCCGTCTGGTTCCCGCTCAACTACCTTCTGGTCGAGGCCCTGGAGCGGTACCACCACTTCTATGGCGATGGGCTCCGCGTCGAATGCCCCGCCGGATCCGGTCGACTGATGAACCTGGACCAGGTGGCGGGGGAGATCGCGGCACGGCTCTCGAACATCTTTCTTCCACGCGCGGACGGATCGCGACCCTGCCACGGAGACGATCGGCGCTACGCCACCGATCCGAACTTTCGCGATCTCCTCCTCTTCAACGAATACTTCAATGGGGACGACGGTCGGGGCGTCGGCGCGACGCACCAGACGGGGTGGACCGCCCTCGTCGTCGGCTGTCTCGAGGGTGTCGCGCAGCGCCGCGCGGGCACACCCCGCGCAACGTCGCTGGCCCCGCCCGTTCCGCCTCGCTCAGCGCGCGAGCAGTGAACCAAGCCGGGCGCGGACGTCCGGCCATTCTGCGCGGATGATCGAGAAGAACGCCGAATCTCGCACGATGCCGTCCGTTGCGGGCTTGTCCGCGCGCCGGATCCCCTCGAACGTCGCCCCGAGTCGGACGATCGCGTTCCGCGAACGCTGGTTTCGCGCGTCCGTACGGAGTGCCACACGATGCACGTCCCACACGTCGAACGCGTGGGTGAGGAGGAGTAACTTCGCTTCCGTGTTACAAGGTGTGCGCTGTGCGGATGCGGCGAGCCACGTGTGGCCGATCTCGACGACGTCCGGTCGATTCACACGGCAGAACGGTGAATCCACCGGCCATTCCCACGACTGAAGGTCCCAAAAGCTCGTGCTCCCGACGACTCGTGAGCGCCAGACTATCGTGAACGGAATTCGGAGTCCGGCGCTTCTGTCGCGGAGGGCTCGTTCGACGTAGCGAGCCGCGCCTTCGACGCCGTCCGGGACGGGACTGAGCCCGTAGTGTTCACGCGACTCGGCTGCTGCGACGGAAAGGGGCTTGGCGTCCGCCATCGAGAGCGGTCGGAGCACGATCTCCGGCCCTTCGAGCACGATCGGCGACGCTGCGAAATGTTCCACGCCAGGTCGACTACAACCTCGCTCCTTGTTCGTCAACGGTGTCGCGGTCGTCTATGCTGTCGTCGAAAGGCGGGAACATGAGCGGCGGCGAACACATCATCCTCGTGCCTGGTCTCTTCGGGTTTTCGAGCATCGCGGGTATCGACTATTTCGCCGAAGCCGCGAAGATTCTCTCGCGAGCATGCGAGATACCCCTCGCCAACATCGAGACGTTACCGACGCCGCCCACCGGATCCTTCTGGCGGCGCGTCGATACCCTCCACGCATGCGTCCAGAAGATGGTTCGCGCCGAGGCGGCGAAGATCCATCTCGTCGGGCACTCGACGGGTGGCGTGGATGTCCGGTTGCTCACGAACTCGAGGTATCTCTGGCCCGGCGGGCCCGAAGGAAGGGCGCGGACGGCCTTTTTCGACCGGGTTGGCGCGGTCATCTCCATCTCCGCGCCCCACCAGGGAACCCCGATCGCACGAAGGTTTCGTGGGAAGATGGAATCGTCGATCCCGTTCTTGTTCGGGATCAGCGTGCTCGCGAAGCTCGGCACTGGCTTTCTGAGCCACCTGAAGAATCTCGAGCTCGAAGCCGCGCTCGCGGTTGCCCTCACGACCGACTCCGACAAACCGCTGAACATGAGAATGCTCAGGGCCGCGGCAGGCGGCGCCGGTGCAGAGCTCGCGGACTTTCTCGCGCAGATTGTCGAAGATCACCCGTTGATTCACGAGCTCACCCCGTTTGCCATGGGCAAGCTGAATGCCAAGCTCGAAGGTGCCGACGACCAGCTCGAGGTCACCAACTTCGTCACGGTTGCGCCACCACCCTCCGTCCACGCTGCGGACTTCAAGATTGGACAGCTGGTCGCACCGATCCAGAGGGTCCTCTATTTCGCGTCGTTCGAGGGGGCGCGGCTCGAGCCGGATGAATTCGGGCAGCTCCCCGATGCCCCATGGATCGGCATTCCGGAGAACCTCGACCGTTTCCGTCACGTCGCCCAGGACGGCGTCGTTCCTGCCGCGTCTCAGACGCACGATGGCCACGCGGCGGCTTTGATCTACGGTGACCACCTGGACGTGGTCGGGCACTACGTGGGCGCCGCGCACGGGGGCGAAACCGTCTTCGACTCCGGTGCGAACTTCGACGACGCGAGGATGGAAGCGACCTGGAAGGCCGTCGGCGCCGCGATCCGTGCGAAGCGCAACGCGCCTTCCGACCGGCAGTGACTACCCGGAGTCGAGAAGAAAGCGCCCGCGATCGACTCGCCGTAAAGGAAGACGGAGAATGCGCGCTTCTGACGATTTGTTGGGGTTTGTTTTTGCGACTATGCTCCGTCGCGTTTGAACGTCGCGAAACGGCACTCCAGGGATCCAGCGCTCGGTGACGTGCTGACGCTGACGGACGGCGCGGCGGGCGGTAGTTCCGTCGAGCTTTTTCCGGGACGCGGGGCGCTGGTCACGTCCTTCCGCGTCGGCGGCCGAGAGCTCCTCTATCTCGACGCCTCGACGCTGCACGACCTTTCGAAGAACGTTCGCGGAGGGATTCCGATCCTGTTCCCGGCGCCAGGCAAGCTCGACCACGACGAGTGGCGCCAGGGTGGTCACCGCGGCTCGATGAAGCAGCACGGTTTTGCGCGGAATCTCGCGTGGACGGTCGAGAAAACCGGGGTGGCTCCGTCGCCGTTCGCGACGCTCTCTCTGGCGTCATCCGACGTTACGCGTGCCCAATACCCCTGGGACTTTCAGGCGACGTTCACGTTCGTCCTGCGGGGCCCGAGTCTTCGCGTCGAGCAGACGATCGCGAACACGGGCGGCGAGCGGATGCCGTTCGGTATCGGATTTCATCCATACTTCGGCGTGTCGGATAAGGCGCACGCTCGGATCGACACCCGGGCCACGCGCGCGTTCGACAACGTCACGAAGACGGAGGTCCCGTTCGAGGGGTTCGAGCTCACCGCGCCCGAACTCGACATTCATCTCCTCGATCACGGCAGCACGGCGAGCGCGCTTCACTTGCCCGACGGATCGCGGATCGACGTTGCCGGGTCGTCGAGCTTCACGCACTTCGTCGTATGGACGCTCGCGGGCAAGGATTTCGTCTGTCTCGAGCCGTGGACGATGCCAGGGAACGCGCTCAACACTGGCGATCGCTTGCTCTGGCTCGACCCGGGCGCGTCGCAAACGTCGTGGATCGAGCTTGCGTTCGTCGCGTCGGTCTGACGCTTGCGCAGCCGGGCGATTGCCTAGGGCGCTGGCAATCGGGTGCGGACGTCCGCGCAGGTGGCATTGTCCGGCATCCGGACGGAAATCATTTTCCCGGGTCCCGATGGCGTGAACACCGGACGGTTCTCGTCGATGAACCCCGACTGCGATGACGTGCACGTCGTGCCGCCCTGGACGTGACAGCCGATGATGCTCGAGTCGATCGCCGCCACGCCACCGGGCGCGGCGATCGTCACCGCGCCGTCGAGCTCGTCGCAGCTCGTCAGCGTCCCGCTCAGCGACATGACGGTTCGCTGCGCCAGGTAAAGTTGATCCGCAAGCGGTGTTCCGGGGAAGGGAATGCTCGTCGGTGGGTAGCTGTAACCGGGGCCGGTCGCGGGAATGATGGTGACTCCAGGGTTCTGGTCCTTGTCCTCATCCACTTCATTGACCGACGCCGTTCCCGGCCACTGCGCGGTCGCGGCATTGTCGAGGGTCAAGCCGATCAGATAGGCAAATGGGTTGGTCGTGAAACCGAACCCGGAGGGAGTGATCGTCACCGAGATCGTGAATGCGGTCGGCGGGATGTTCCCGCTGTCGAAGATGGTGTCCGGAAACCGAATACCGAAGGCCGATGCCCCACCGAAGATGTTCGTCTGGAAATCGGGGGTGGTGATGCCGCATGGCACCGAGGATGCGGTGACGGATCCCCCGGGCGTCGCCTGAGTTTCGCGCGAGAGCACCCACTGGTTCAGCGTTCCCTGGCTCGCGATGATCGCGATCGTGGCGGGCCACGTGACCGGAACCTGACCGAACGTCGCCCAGGTGCCCGTGAAATTGCAGAGAAGAGGATTGAACGCGCCCGCATCGCTTCCCGTCCCTGTCGACACTCCACCGGTGCCGAGCGCGTTCGTGAACCCGCCCGTGCTCGTGAACCCGCCCGTGTTCGAGAAGCCGCCTGCGCCACTGGCAATTGCGAATCCCCCGCTGCCGTCAAAGAACCCGCTGGAACCACCTGCGAAGTCCGGTCCCGCGCCGCCGGCGCTCATTGATGTGCCACCCTCGGAACGGGGATCCGTCTCGTATGAGGGGGACCCTCCGAAGAGCCCTACGCCGCTAGACGATCCACATGCCGATACGGCCAGCAACGTGACGAGCGCCGGAGCAAAATGGCGAAATGACAACACGGAGCGCTTCAACTTTCCCGATCGGTGATCATGGCACCAATTGCCCACTCAGGGAACGTCGAACCACGTCCGAAGCCATGCCCCGGAGCTCATCGCCGCAATGCGTAATGCCGTCGAGCCCTCACCCGCGCGCCTTCACGATCAGGTAACGGAGCGGCTCCGTCTCCGATGAATTGGTCAATGCGAGCACGGAACCGAGCGGCAAATACACGACTTCCCCGGCGGTCAACGGATGGAGACCTCCATCCACGCTCGCCTCGCCCTGCCCCTCGAGTCCGATGACGACCTCCGGGAACTCTTGCTGCGCGTGCCGACCGACCGAGCCTCCAGGCTCGAGCTCGCACGACAGGACCGCCGTGAAAGGGGGGGCTGCGACGGAAAGGAGATTCCATACGTGCACGGCGCCGTGGCCTCCGAACAGGTTTGCGTGAACGAGCGGCGCGCCCTTCTGAATCCTCATTGCCCCAGGGTAATCCGCGCTGTCCGAAATGCGCCAGGGTTCACCCCTTCCTGCGTCACCGCCGTCGCCGATGGCTCGAGCGCTAGAGCGACGTCTTCGAGAAATCTCGGAGGTAGTGGCAGGTGTAACCGCCCGGGTTCTTCTCGAGGTAGTGCTGGTGGTACTCCTCCGCGCGCGTGAACGGACCTGCGGGAACGACCTGCGTCACGACGGGAGCGGGCCACTCGTGGCTCGCGTCCACCTTCTTCTTCACGCGCTCCGCCGTTTCGAGCTGGGCAGCCGACGTCGCGAAGATTGCCGACCGATACTGCGACCCGATGTCGTTCCCCTGCTGGTTCGGGAGCGTCGGATCGTGCATCCGGAAAAACCACTTTTCGAGCAAATCCTCGTAGGACAGCTTCTTCGGATCGAAGATCACGCGCACGGATTCGGCGTCCCCGGTCGTCCCGGTGTGCACGTCTTCGTACGTCACGCCGGCCTTGCCGCCCTCGTAGCCGACCTCCGTCGAGACCACGCCGGGGATCTTGCGCAAGATTTCCTCCATTCCCCAGAAGCAACCGCCTGCGAGGATCGCCGTGTCGAGCGTCGCGGTGCATCCCGGCTTCTGTCCGGGCGCGGGCGTCGTGCAGCTGTTGCCGTCGGTGGCCGACGTCGGGGGCTCCGGTGCGTTCGTCGCAGCACTCGGTCCGAAGAGCGGCAAGTAAGCCCCGTAACCCTGCGCGGCGAGATCGTTCACGCGGATGAACCGGAGCGCGGCGGAGTTGATGCAGTAGCGTAGTCCCGTCGGCGGCGGCCCATCGTCGAACACGTGACCGAGGTGCGACTGGCCGTCGCGCGAACGCACCTCGGTGCGCTCCATCCCGAGCGTGCTGTCGGTGTGCTTGACGATGTGCGCCGGGTCCACCGGGCGGCTGAAGCTCGGCCAGCCCGTGCCGGAATCGAACTTGTCGCGCGAGCTGAACAGCGGCTCGCCGCTGGCCACATCGACGTAGAGCCCCTCTTCGTGATTGTCCCAGTACTGATTCGCAAACGGAGGCTCGGTTGCAGCGTTCTGCGTCACTTCATACGAGAGCGGCGCGAGCATGCGCTTCAGCTCTTCGTCCGTCGGCTTCCGATAAGTGCGTGCCGTCACGGTAACTGGAGCCGCGGCCGTCGTGGGAGCAGATGGGGGCGACGGGGTGCTGGTCGCAGCAACGGGTTCCGGCAGAGGTGCGGCGCGTTGTGCGCAGCCGGTTGCAAGCGCGACGAAGAGCAGGCTGAACAGCCGAAGGAATCGAGGAACGGCCTTTTCGGTTCCGGTGAACCAGATCCACATGACTGGCGTACGGGGAAGGGGGCGATCCTGTTACAGGTCGAGTCGAGACCAACCGCGCACGCAAACTCGATGTACCAGGGCGCGACCGGGAGACTCGTGCATCGGTAGGTCGGGGGTAACATGGGGGCCGGCGCATCGGTCCAGGTCGTCCCCGGATGCCCCACCGAGGAAGCGCCGGTACACCGAGACATTCATGCAAAAAGGCACGCGCGTGAGTCCCGTGGCTGGCCCCGGCCCCCGGGAGACCTTACGCTGGCGGAAATGGATGCTCAGACGGACCTGGTAGCGCCTGCGCGCCCTGCGGGTCGGACCAAGACGAAGAAGATGGGCCCGGTGGCGGTTGCGCTGGCCTTCCTGGCCGGCAAACTGAAGTGGGCCTTCGCGGTCTTCAAGCTGGTCAAGCTGGCGACGCTCGCCAGCATGCTGCTCGCGATCGGCGTGTACGCAACGCTCTGGGGGCTCCCGTTCGCGCTCGGATTCGTGGCTCTGCTCTTCGTGCACGAGATGGGTCACGCGATCGCCATGCGCCGGGAAGGGATCCCCGCGAGCGCCCCCGTGTTCATCCCTTTCGTCGGGGCCGTCATCGCCATGCGCGGCATGCCGCGGGACGCTTGGGTGGAAGCCGTCGTGGGGATTGGTGGTCCCGTGCTCGGCACAGCGGGCGCTGCGGCCTGTCTCGTCGTTGCGTTCGTCACGGGGTCGCCGTTCTGGTTCGCGCTCGCCTCGACCGGCTTCATGTTGAACCTGTTCAACATGATCCCCGTATCGCCGCTCGACGGGGGGCGCGTCGTGGGCGTCGTCAGTCGCTGGCTCTGGGCCGTCGGATTCGTCGTCGGCATCGCCGTCTTCTTCGTGACCCGCTCGCCGCTGCTCCTGATCATCCTGCTCCTCGGCGCGCTCCAGCTCTGGAAGTCGCTCAAGGCACCGCGCACCGCGTATTACGACGTGCCTGTCATCCAGAGGGTCACCATGGGCGGCGCCTACTTCGGCCTTCTCGCCCTGATGACGCTCGGCATGTGGGTCTCAGAAGGGCCGCTGCACGCGGTCGGCGGGAATCAGCTCATGCTAACCGAAGGGGCCACGTTGCTCTTCGGTTCCGTGCCGCTCTTTGCCGGCTGGGCGCGCCGGCTGTTTCCTGGGTTTTCTGGTGGAGCCGCGGGGAATTGAACCCCGGTCCGCGAGGCTTCCAATCGACCTTCGTTCACGTGCGTAGTCGCCGTATCCCCGGCGACCGAGTTCGCGGATTCGGCCGCGACCTATTCTCAACTGTTTCTCGGCAGCGCTATCAGAGACGTTCTCGTGCTGCCCAGCCCTGGTGTCGCGCCCGAACGGTTACGAGGACTACCTTACCGCCGGACGGCTCAGCGGTTCTTTAGGCCGCGAGAGCGATTGCGTTGTCGTTCGCAAATAACGTGCCGGTTTTAACGTGGACCGGAGCCACTGCACGCAGATTGACCTTCAGTCCCCACGTCGAAGCCGATCGGCCCCTGATTGGGTTCGGGGAACATAACACCGTTCCTCGAACATGACAGAGCGGATCCCGAGTTTGCCGGGTCACCCGTCAGCGCGGCGCCGTCGGGCCAGGCCGAGCAAGCCGAGTAAGCCGAGCAGCGCCGCACCGTTCGAGTGCGCGTGGCCCACGCCGATCTCGCAGCCCCCGCTGTCTTTGCTGGCACTCTTCGATGTCGCTGATGGCGTCGCGGAGAGATCATTGCCGCCGCCCGCGGAGCCGGTACTCGTGCCTCCTGTCGGTGTGACGCCCTCCGGCGCTCCGGCGCCGCCCGAGAACGTGCCCGACGCGTCGCTGAGCGTCCCATTGCCGTATGTGTAGCCGAGGTTCGAATACGGTGGCACGCACACCAGCTGAACCGGCGGTGTGACCACCGATCCGCAATCGCTGGCGAAGCCACCATCCGGCAGCATGCGCGCGGCGCAGCCGCCTATGCCCGTCGTGGCGCTGGGATCTTGCTCGCAGAGCCAGCCGGTCGGGCACTGGCTCGTCGCGGTGCACGGCGTATTCGTCGCCTGGCAATGCGACGTTTGCGACGTGCAAGTGCAGCTCGGCGGCAAAGGCGCCATTGCGTCGGCCGAACCCCCGGGTGCTGGCGGTGGCGTCGTGTTGCCGGATCCGGAGGGAGCCGGAGGTGAGCTCGACGGCGAGTCGCCGCCCGCTGACGGTGCTGGTCCCGCGTCGATGGCCGAGCCCCCGGCGCAGGCGCACTCATCCGGTACGCACGTGAAGCCGTCGCCGCACGCCGCGTCGTTCGTGCAGGGCAGCACGTACTTCGGCACGCACGCGCTCACCGTCTTCGACGTGCAAGTTTCAGCCGGTGTCGCGCAGTTCGAGTCCGGCGGGCAAGAGGGTTGGTTCGAGACCGGGCAGGCCGTCTCCGTTTGCGAGTAGCAGACCATGCCGTCCGCGCAGTCGCTGTCCGTCGTGCACGGCGAAGGCACGCACCCCATGATGTCCTGTTCGACGATGCAATCCGGTTGCGCGCACGGTTCTCCGGGCGGACACGCGGGCGCGGCGCATCCGCCGGAGCTTCCGACGACCTGGCACGTGTAGCTCTTTGGACAATCCGAGTCCGCCGAGCAATCGGCGGCGCGAGCCGCGGTCGAAACGAGAATCAGGGCGCCTGAAGCGAGCAGCGAGAATCCGGAAATGAAGGGGGCTCTCATGATGTTTTCTCCCGGCCGCCTGCGGTTCGGGAAAGAGCGGCCTACGGTTCCCAAGAGCACGGCTCGTGCCATCCGTATTCGGCTTTAATCAACTGTTTAGCGGCGCCTCGGGCTGTGCCAGCGTGTGCCATTCGCCGGCTTTTCGCAATCCCCCGGATCTCGGCGCCAGGTTCGGCGGCGCGTCGGGCTTGCCACGCGACGCTTCGCGTCCGAAACCTGACGGCACCCAGAAGGAGAGGGATGCAAATGAAGCGGATACTCGTTTCGGGGGCCACGGGGTTCATCGGGGGCCGGCTCGTCGGCGCGCTTCTCACGCGCGGCGACGCGGTCACGGCCTTCACACGCGGTGCTTCGGGTGAGCGACGCACGCCCGACGGCGTGGTCCGCTTCGAGCACTGGGATCCGCGTGGCGTCGAGCCGCTCGCGCTGCCCGAAGCCGACGCCATCGTGCACCTCGCCGGGGAGCCCGCGATCGGCTCGTACTGGACCGCGGCTCGCATGCACGAAATCGAAGCGAGTCGCGTCGAGAGCACCGAGCGTCTCGTCGCGGCGATCGAACGCGCCGCATCTCGTCCCGCGGTGCTCGTGTGCTCGTCCGGCGTCGGTTACTACGGCGCTCGCGACGGCGAACCGCTCGACGAGTCCACGCCGCCGGGTCGTGACTTTCTCGCTCATGTGACGATCGGATGGGAGCGTGCCGCGGCCCGCGCGGAGTCGTTCGGGGTGCGCGTCGTTTGCACGCGGTTCGGCGTCGTCTTCGGAAAGGGCGGCGGCGCGCTCACGGAGATGGTGAAGCCGTTCAAGCTCTTCGTCGGTGGTCCGATCGGCTCCGGCAAACAGATCGTCTCGTGGATCCACCTCGACGACGCCGTCGGCGCGTTGCTCCTCGCCCTCGACGACGAACGCCTGCGCGGCCCCGTGAACGTCACGTCACCGAACGCGGTCACGAATCGTGAGCTCGCGACGGCCATCGGACGAGCACTCGGCCGTCCTTCGGCGCTCCCCGTTCCCGCAGTCGCGCTTCGGCTCCGCTTCGGCGAAGGCGCCGACCCGCTCGTCACTGGCCAGCGCGGCATCCCGCGCGCGCTCACCGAAGCCGGCTATGCCTTCCGTTACCCGACTGTCGGAGGCGCGCTCGATCAAGTCCTGAAAGCGTGAGCGCCGCTCGAGGCTGCCCCCCATCGTCCGCCGCAACGGCGGCCGGTTCCCCCCAAATCGCGCCGCCAGGCGCCGCTCAGGGGGGAACCCCGCTAACCCCGCTTCCCCGACGGCCCCGATTGGAAGTCGGGCCGGATTAGGTGACGGAGGACGCCGCAGCTCACGGCGTTCGCGCGTCGGAGAGGACTGCGGAGCACGGCAGAGTACGCGGCGTGCCGATGGGCTCGCGGGTCCACCAGGCGCCGGTGCGTCGTCGCTGCTCGGGCGTCGTGAAGTGGTATTGAAAGAACTCCACGCGCGCGGCGTCCGGCGAAGCGGGGAGGGGACCGACGAACAGCGACGCGACCGACGAAGGATCGGTGCACAGCTTTTCGAGCAGCGTGCCGACGTATTCGGGGACGCTTCTTTCGTACCCGAGCCCGTAAAACCACAAAAGAAAATCGACCCGCGGTTGATGCGGCGCCACGAACGGCGGCGCGCGCTCCGGATCCCCCGGCTTGTAGTGGAGATCGTGCTCCGTCCACTTTTCGCCTTCGAGCGTCTCGAACGTGGGCTCGATGCGCTCGCGCGTGATCTGCGCGAACAGGTGATACGTGTTCACCAGGCGCAGGCTGTAAATGTCCTCCATGATGCTCGTTGCGATCGCGCTCCGCGGGGCGGCGGGAAAGAATGTCTGAACCGCCTCTTCGTACGACACCGCGACGTAGACGGACGTGATGACGACAGCGAACGTGAGGCGCGCGATCCGCAGAGGCGTCGCGGTTTTCTCGGTCACCGCCCGGCGCACGAGTTGGGCGAACGGTCGCGCGGCACGGCGCTTCGCGAGCCGGAACCTGGCGCGCGCGCGTCGTGTTCGGCGCAGCAGCGGCGCAAAGGGACGCGCGAGACGCTTCACGTCCTTCCCGTCGAGCAACGTCATCCCGAGAACGAGCGCGAGGTAACTGAAGAAGCCGTAGTTGGCCGTCGCGATGTTCAGAAGCTGGAAGCCCGTGAACACGACTACGGCGATGAGCCGTCCCGGGCGCGGCAAGAAGATCAAGAACGGCACGCCGAGCTCGAAGACGAGAGTCGCGTGGCTCTCGAGCGCGTGCCACGCCGCCGGAAGATGGTGTGCGTACCACGCGATCCACGTCGGGATCGGCGCGGTCTCGTAGTAGTAGGCCATCGCGCTGCCGTCCTTCCAGTCCCCGAGCGGCGACCCGAGCTTCGCGAGGCCGGACTCGAAGTAGAGCTTGAACAGCGCGACACGCAGAAGAAACCAGACCCACCGCTGCGGCTTGCGCGCGGACAGGAGCGCGCCGAGCGCGCCGCATTCGAGCAGCAGGTTGTCCCACTGGAACCCGAGAAAGCTGCGCGCGACGACCGCATAGCCCAGATAAAGCAACGTCGTCGCGGCGAACGCGAGCCGCGGCATCACCCCGAGCAGCGCGAGTAGCGCGAACCCGATCCCCGCCGCGATACCCATGTGCAGCGCCGCGTCGCTCGCGTCGAAGCGCAACAGAGTCGGCGCGTCGAGGAACGTGATGTCCGGCCGCGCCGCGATGCGTTCCACCAGATCTTTCGCGGGTAACAGTCCGTGACTGCCGATGAGCACGTCGATCTGCACCCCGAGCGAGGCCCACGCGACGAGGAACGTGACTGCGAGCGATCGTTGAAAGAGCCGAGCCACGGGAGCTCGGTCATCTGCGGCGAGCGCGACCGTCATGGTTTCAGCGAGAGATCGCGCGACCCTTCGGGCTCATGTTCCGCGACCGCCGCCAGTGCGATGGCGCGCCGCGACGCCCAGGCGCCCGTGATCAGCCGCGCGCCGCGCTTGTAGGTGAAGTAATTCCAGGCCCAGGTGAAGAGCACGATGAACCGATTCCGGAATCCGATCAGATACCAGATATGGACAAACAGCCATGCGAGCCACGCAATGAGGCCGTGAAGCCGCAGTTTTCCCATCTCGGCCACCGCGCGCGACCGCCCGATCGTCGCCATGCTGCCCTTGTCGACGTACTCGAACTTCTCGGACGCACTCGGTCCGCCCGAGCGCGCCCTGATGAGCCGCGCGACGAACCGCCCTTGCTGCATCGCGACGGGGCTCACGCCGGGGATAGGATGGTCCGAGCCTTCAGGGACGAAGCGCGCCGCGTCCCCGATCACGAACGCTTCCGGGTGCCCCGGAATCGAGCAATCCGCGTTCACCTTCACCCGGCCTGCTCGGTCGAGCTCGACCCCGAGCGTCCCTGTCAGACTCTTCGCCTTGACGCCCGCGGTCCACAGCACCGTCGTCGCTTGCAATCGCTCCCCGTCGATATCTACTCCGTGCTCGTCGATCCCGGTGACGCGCGTTCCGAGCCGCACCTCGACGCCGATGCGCTCGAGCTCGCTCTTCGCGTTCTCGGAGAGGTGCGGCGCGAAGCCGCCCGAGAGCAGCCGGTCCCCCATCTCCACCAGGACGACGCGCGGCCGCTCGTTCCGGATGCGCCGGAAATCGTCGGCGAGCACGAACTTGCCGAGCTCGGTGAGCGCCCCTGCGACCTCGACCCCGGTCGGCCCTCCGCCGATGACGACGAACGTCAGGAGCCGCCGGCGCGCCTCGGGGTCGTCCTCGCGTTCCGCGGCCTCGAACGCGAGCAGCACGCGACGGCGCACCTCGATAGCGTCGTCGACCGTCTTCATCCCGAGCGCCCACTTCGCCCACTCGTCCTTGCCGAAGTAGTTCGTCTTCGCCCCGATCGCGACGATCAGGAAGTCGTACGCGACGCTCTTTCCGTCTTCGAGCACGACACGACGGTCCGCGAGCTCGACGCGCGTCACGTCGGCCAGGAGCACCTGCACGCGCTCGTGTTCCTTCAGCACCGACCGGATCGGCACTGCGATATCGGCCGGACTAAGCCCGGCCATCGCGACCTGATAGAGGAGTGGCTGAAACAGGTGATAGTTCGCGCGATCGATCAGCGTGATCTGCGCGTTCGTGCGGCGGAACGACTGCGCCGCCGTGAGGCCGCCGAACCCGCCGCCGATGATCACCACCCGTGGCGCCGGCTTCACGTGGGTGCTCCGAGCTCGTGTCCCTGACACACGAGCACCGGCAAGCGCGGGTACTTCGAGAATCGCGCGTCCGTCTTCGAGCGCTCGCACAGCCAGAACACGCTGCCTCTCGCCGACACGACCGCGCGCGCGTGCTGACACCGTCCGCAGAGCCCGGCTTTCCGCGACTCCTCGGCGCTCGGTCTCGGACTCTCGCTCATCATCTTCCGCCGCTTCTCGGAGCGGATCTTGTCACTCCTGGTCGGTCTTCTGCTTCCAAAAGAATCCACGCGCCAATCGATCGTTCCGGAACGCATCGAGAGCCTCGAAGTCGAGATCGTAGACCCGCGTCGCATCGCCGACCGGCTGGAACAACTGCTCCGGGTCCACGGTCGTCGGATCCGCGAACCCTGCGACCCCGCTCGGCCCCATGCCGGCGAGCCCCGACACGTGCGCCCAGTCACTCACTCCCACATAGGCGCCGAACTCATACGCGCGCGCGACGGCGAGGTGTCCCCACAGCCGTCGCGAGTAGTCCGGCGTCGGCTTCCGAGTGACCGACAGTGCCGGCACCACGATGAGCTCCGGCAGCGTTGCCGCCCGATAGAACAGATCCGAGAACCAGAAGTCCGCGCACACGAGCACGAGCACGTGTCGCCCGCCGATCGTGAACTCCCCGAGTCCCGACCCTTCACGAACCCGTTCGCGCTCCGCGGCATAAGGCCGCAGCTTCTCGTACGACCCAAGCACACCGCCCGACGCGTCCGCGACCACGCCCCGGTTCACGGCAAACCCATCGCGCGCCTCGTGGTGCGACCCTCCCACGACGTGACACCCCAGCCGTCGCGCAAGAGCACGAACGCCGTCTTCGTACGCCGCGCGCGACGGACGCAGATCGAAATGTTCCGGCAGCACGACGACATCGTCCGGCTCGCGCTCGCCCGAATGCGGTTCGAGCAGCCGCGCCACCGCGCCGACGTTGTCCGCGTTCGCGTCATAAGCGAGCAAAGGTTGAACGAGCACCAGCTTCACGGGTCTTGCCTGGACATCCTGATCACAATCCGAGGTAACCCGTCCTTGCGTGCATGTCCTCCTCTTTCCAGCTCTCCAATTTCACCATCACCGACGGCGCGGTGCCCGGACGGGACGACCCGGTCCACGTCGAGCGCCCACGACGACAGCGCCCTGACAGGTTGCGACGGCGGCACCAACGACAGCCCCGGCCTCCTGGGAGTGTCGAGCGCCAGCTCCCTGTACACGCCCCGGGCCCCTTTCGCGCCCGGCGCGGTTGCCCCATGGTGCCGGTCGAACGTCGCGCAACTCGCCGCTTCCGCATCGAGGGGTGCTTGCGCCGGTCCGGCGCCGGCGGTACGAGAACCACCAGGGGACAATTCCGGGAAGATGAAGCGCACTATCCGCGTGGCAGCAAGCTTCGAAGAAGCGGACGCGCTGGATCGCGAGGACGTTGCGCGCATGAGCTTCGCGGAACGCGTGTCGGCGGTGGCAGAACTGCGGAGGAGTTGGTTCGGTGAAGATGGAGTTCGGTCGCGACTGGTCCGAGTTCTTGCGTCTTCTGATCTCGCATCGCGTAAGGTTCGTGCTTGCAACGGCGGCGCTCCCCTTCGCGTGCGCGTCCTCACCTCCACTGAAGCTCCCCGGCGACCCATGCCGTGAGGGCGTCTGTCCCGATGGCACGCGCTGCGAAACGTGGGAGGAGATCTCGAGAAGGGCCGGAGGCACGCGCGGTCCCCCGAAGTCCCGACCCGAATGCGTTCTCATGCCGGAGCGTTGCGTGTCGGCGACCGATTGCTCCCACAAATGGATGGAATGCAGACACGGCAACTCGGGCCCCGATGACATCGGCTTCTGCATAGAGCCGCCGATGACGATCCAATGAATGGTCGACCGTGGGCGACGTAGCCAGGACGAGCGCGGCGCGCGCGCTAGACTCTGGGCGCGTGGCGCGCAGGTTCATCTGGATGTCGGTGGCGGTCTGTTCGATCGCGTTCGCGGCGTGCGGCGGACGCGTTCTCGAATCGGGCGCGGGGGCGAGCGACGGGGGCGCGGGCGGTGACGGCGCGTTCGGCGGCTACGCGGGCAGTGACGACCTGCGAGCCTTGCCCGCCCACGACTTGTCCAGGGACGTTCTGCCCGCCCGGGCAATCTCCCGTGACGCCGCCCGGACAGTGCTGTCCGGTGTGCAGCGGCGTCAGCTGCGCGGCAGTGGACTGTGTGCCGGTTCCTTGCGGGCCCGGCTACGTTCCGGTCACCCCGGTGGGAGGGTGCTGTCCCGTCTGCACCGCGAGCACCGCAGACGCGTCGGTCAACCAGTGCAACAACGACGCCTACCAACAGATGGTGGACAACCTGATCGCACAAACCGGCGCGACCAAGTGCACGACTGCCGGGGATTGCACCATGGAGTCCTTGAACACCAACTGCCCGACGGCTTGCTCGACCGCCGTCAACTCCAGCATCGCGGACGAGCTACTCAAAGCCATTCAATCGAACCCGAGCTGCACCGGCTGCTATCCCCAGGACGACTACTGCCCGCCGTCGCCGTCGGCCGAATGCATCAACGGCTCGTGCGCCGCCGTCACGCCGCTATAGGTTCCTCGAGCGTCCCGCGCTGCCCGACCGGGTGAGGCGAAGGCCGTCTTTTCCGGCGGCACCGAGCTTTCGGCGATCGAGTCCCTGGGCGCCCGAGCCGAGCCGCGACCTTTGCCGGCCCTCGCGTCTCGGCGCGTCGCTGACATCCTAGGATCTACGTGGAGGCCGTCGGGCTCGCCACATTTCCGGACGGCGCGGTGATCTGCGGTCCACTCGAACAGCACCCCCCGAGCCCCAAGGCGACGGCCCTGAACCCGACGGTCCTGCTGGAGGTCACGAGTGATTCGTCGGAGGCGTACGACACGCGGGACAAGGTCGACTACTACACCACGATCCCGTCGCTCCGCGATTACGTCATCGTCTCGCATCGCGAGCGGCGCATCACGGTGCACCGGAGGTCCGCGGATGGCGAGTGGGTCGCGCGGGTTGCGATCGCGCGAGGGCGTGTCCCGATCGAGAGCCTGAACGCGGAACTCTCGGTCGACGAGATCTACGCGAAGAGTTCCGTCGTCTGAGGGCCGTGGAGCGGAGTTATCCTGGACGGGTACTCCGCTACGCGTCCCGCGGATCGATCCCCTTGGCGAGCGGGACGAGGAGTGCCTCGTAGGTGCCCGTGGGCGCCTTCACTCCCTCGTCGAGAATGTGGACCAGGAGCGCGCCGTCCTTCGACGACGCATCGACGGAAACGCGAACGGCAGTGCGCACGTCGCCCGGAGGCGGGACCGCGACTCTCTCCTTGGGCGCTGCCTGCGCCGGAGCTGCGGCGCGCTCGGGTTCGGCCGAGGGCGGCGGTGGATGGCGTTCGCTGGGCGCTGCTTGCGATGTCGTGCGCGCGGGCGCTGGCTCGGAGCGTTCACCGGGCGGCACCCAGGGTTCGAGCGGCGCATTCGGGATGTCAAGGCCCGCGCCGGCGAGCTCGGTGACCGGGCGCGATGGCGCAGCCGAGGTGCGCGATGGCACGGTCGAGATGCGCGCGGGTGGCGGCGCCGATCGGACGGCCTGGACGGGACGCTCGGCTGAAGGTGCCGACGTGGACGCGCGCTGGCTCGCGGGCGCCGGTGGTACCCGTGACGGTCGGAACTGGTCTTGCAGATCGGCAGCGGCGCGCGCGAGGGAGAGCGCGCGCATGTCGTCGCCTTGGGTCTCGGCGGCTTCCGCTGCACGCCGCACCCACCGGAGTGATTCTTGGAGATCACCGCGTCGCCAGAGCACCTGGGCCGTCTCGATGGCGACGGCGACGTCGCTCGGGTCGTTCTGGGCCACCTTCGGAAACTCGAAGCTCGTGTTCATGTTCCGATCCCTCGTTCTCGGACGCGCGGCGAGCACATCGCCCGCCGCGGCGCCGTCACTCTTCCCGCGTCTCACGACCTCGTCCTCGGTGCAACCTGTCCCCTGGTAAATCCCGTCCGTTCGCCGGAACAGGCGAGGCGCGCTGAAATTTTTCACCGGTACGCGGCCAGGGGACCAGCCGCCGCTCGTCCGGGCCAGCCGTGCGCTGAGTCAGGAAGACGACCGAGAGGTCACTGGTCGGCGCCGCAGTTCTTTTTGTAGAACCGAAACAGGGTATCGCCCCCCGTGTCCGCCGCCGGGGCGTCGCAACTCGACAGGTGCAGCGTGCATTCGTACGCCCCCGGTGGGTTCCAGTAGTCTTCCACGGCGACGCAATCGCTCCGGGACTCGCATGCCAGGAGACAGTCCTCGAGGGTCTTGCCGGTGGCCGTCGCGGCGGCGTACGGAACGGCGTTCTCGCAGGTCTTGAAGTCGCCGATACTCTCGAACCGGCACGGCGACGTGGCGCTGGGCGCGATGCCGGGAAGGTCGTCGAACGCGAAGATGGCGTCCGACGGCGCCTGCGAACCGCACACGTACCGATACTCGAGGGCCGCGTCTTCGGGGTCACTGATATCGGTCGACGGTGTACACGGCCCGTATGCCACGGCGCACCCGAAGTCGGGCGCAATCCACGTGTAGTCGACGATCGACGTGCAGCCGGTCGCAACGCAATTTTGGGCGCATTCGACGCGAGTCTTGAATGCGAAATCGAGGCCGCTCCTGGTTTCCGCGCAGCGCTTCCAGAACCCCAGGGGTTCGAACCAGCACGACGCTCCCGGGCCGCCCTCGGGCGTGCTCCCACCGCCGCCGGTGACGCCGCCCGAAAAGCTGCCGCCGCTCTGCGACGCGCCGCCGGCGCTCACACCGCCGGACGCGGCGGAATTGCCACCCGTGCTGGACGCGCCACCCGACGCGGTGGCGCCGTTCGCCGTCTCGGCTTGACCGCCGGATCCGTCGACCACCCGCCCCGCGCAGGCGACGACGAGCGAGCCCACGACAATCGACGCACCCCGACGATCCCATTGCACCATCTCTTCAAAGCCTAGCACTGCCATGAAAATAGAACGAGAAGGCGGTGGCGGCTTCACCCGCTTCCGGCGCGCGATGGAGACCCCGTTCAACATGGTGCTCACGTCGTCGGTCCCTTGCAGCCGTCGGTCCCGCACGTCGCGAGACAGACGCCCGCGATCGGTGCGCTCGCGCACGCAGCGACGAACGCCGCGGAGCCGCTCACCTTGCAAGCGCTGCCCGCAATGTTCGAGCACGATCCCGCGGAGCCGCATTCCGGGGACCGTCGAGTCGCGAAGAGCTCGCGTGCTTGCGGATTCGGCCGCCGCGTGAGTAGATACCGCATGATCGGCTCACCCGATCGAGAGACGCTCCGGTGACCGAGGGCATGCACGGCTCCCGGCGAAGATTCCTGGCGGACCTGGGCGGAGCGGGCGTGGCGGCGGGGGTCGGTGTCGGTCTCGGTGTACTCGCAAAGCGCGTCGCGCTCCGGCGGCGCGAGGACGCGGCGAGCCAGAACGGCGCTGCTGCGGGCACCGAGTGGGTGGAGGTCGAGGACACCCCGGTGGAAGATCTCATGCGCGAGCACGCAGTGCTCGAGCGGGTGCTCCTCGTGTACGAGGAGGGTGCCCGGCGGCTCGAAGCCGGCGTCGACCTCGCGCCGGAGACGCTCGCCACCGCCGGTGGGATCGTGCGTCGCTACATCGAGGACCATCACGAACGCGACGAGGAGACCCACGTGTTCCCTCGACTCGAGAAGATCGGCGCCGAGGTCGAGCTCGTCCGGACGCTGCGTGTGCAGCACGCGGCCGGCCGTCGCCTCACGAGCGACGTGATCGATCTCGCCACCGTCGGGGGCGTGCGGGAGCCTTCGACGCGAGCGCGGCTCGTCCAGTCGATGCGCCTCTTCATCCGCATGTACAGGCCGCACGCGGCGCGGGAGAGCACCGTGCTCTTCCCCGCCTTCCGCAAGGCCCTGTCGCGGATGGAGTACGAGGGGCTGCGCGCCGAGCTCGAGAAGAACGAGCGCGCGCAGTTCGGCGAAGACCTCTACGAGACCGTGCTCGAGCAAGTACGCGAGCTCGAACGGGCACTCGGGGTCGGGGAGCTCTCGGCCTTCACTCCGCCGGCAGGCGATTGACGAGCACGCACGCGCGCGGCGAACCCGAGTCGCACCAGCGCCGGAAAGCCTCTGCCATGGCGGGTGACTCGCCGTCCAGGCGTTCGACCTTCCGCGACACCCAGAGACAGGCGTCGAATGAGAGGAGCTCGCAGGCTGTCCGGTAACCCTCGGCGATCGTCGCCGGCTCCGCTCCTTCCGCCTCCTCTGCTCGCGCCAGCTTCAGGTGCGGGTACGGCGCGCCGGGAGCGAGCTCACACGCTCTTCGATAGAGCGCGACGGCTCCTGCCCCGGTGCGATGGTCGCCCTCCTGTTCGCATGCTGCCGAAAGGCCGAGAGCGCACGCCTTCGCCTCCTCGACGGCCGCCCCGCGGGGGTTCCACGCGACACCGAAGCCGGAGGAGTGGACGCGGCTCGCGCCGAGGCAGCTCTCGCTGTCGTCCTTTCTGCACGCATCGAGGTAGAGCGCGAGGGCCCGTCTCATCCTCGCGCGCGCCAGGGGGATCACGTCGGCCCCGGCGCTCCCTTCTTCCGCCTCCTCACGCAGCGTCTGCGCCAGCTCCTCGCAAGCGAACGCGTCGTGCTTCAGCATGCAGCCGACGTCGATCTCGAACGCTTCGTAGTCCGAATAGCGCTTCGCCCAGGGCTGGGCGCGAGAGCACGCGCTTCGGAGACCGCCCTCGCAGGCGAGCGCAAAGTAGAGGCCGGCCTCCTCCGGATACCGGCTCCGCAGCTCGCCTCGTTCGAGCAGGTCGCCGAGCCTCTCGCAGCTCCCGGGGTTCGAGGCGCGGACGCAGGCGTCGTCGAGCGTCGCGTGCTCGCCTGGGGCCGCAGGTGCCATGAAGCCGAGCGCGAAACCCGCGAGCGCGACGATGACGAGGCGCGAGGCACGCACGAATATGCGCGCCTCAGGGAACGTTGCACGCCTTGGAGGAGGCCGGCGCCCCGCTCGTGGCGGCCGTCTCGAAGTGATACCCGTAGGAGCCCGCGTAGAGCCCGAGCTTCAGGACGCCGTTGATCGGCGAGGCGCGCGACGCCACGAGTCTCGACGCGTCGATGTTCGACAGGGGAGGCTGTACCTGGCCGCGCCCGCCCGAGCCCACCGTGAAAAGCTTGGCGCCGACCGACGAGTAGTTGCCGCTGCCGTCGAGCTTCTCGAACTCCTCGTACACGTGCACGTGCCCCTGGAGCACGATGTCCGCCTTCTGGGCGATCGCTGCGGTCCAGATCGGTGCCACGCCGGCGGCCCAGGGCTCGTTGTCGGCGTCGCTGCTGAACATCGTGCTCCACCGCGCGGTGTGCATCGCGACGATCACGCAGCCGTGGCCGCCGTGGTTGGTCCTCCACGTGCTGATCTCGCTCTCGAGGGTGGTGCCCTGCGCCGAGCATGACTGCTCTGCGCAATTGAGGCCCGTGTTGACGACGACCAGGAGCCAGCCGGGGGTGATCTCGTACGAGTACGAAAAGTCGTACGTGGCCACGCCGTTGTCGCCGGTGATCGCGGAAAACTTGTGGTTACCGGCGGCGTTGTTGCCGTTGAACATGGCGAAGGGCTGTTGCCCGCCCGTGCCCGCGACGCTGTTGAACTCGTGGTTTCCCATGACGGGGAACGTGCGCGACGCCCAGCTTGCCCAGGGGTAGTTGCTCGCATAGGGTGCGGCGTAGGACATGTCGCCCACCGCGATGAGCTTCACGGCCGAGTTGCTGGCGATCTCCGTCTGCACGATGCCCTTGGTGGAGCTCGTCGCCGAGAAGTCCCCGTCGACGAGGAGCGTCGCGGCCGCCGTGACCGCCTCGACACTCTCGCCCACACCGTCCCCCGCTTCGCTGCCGGCGGAACTGCCGTCGCCCGAGCAACCGATGGCAGCGAGAGCGAGCGAGGTCAGGATGCCGAGGCGGCAGCACATCGTCTGGTTCGTCATGTCGAATCCTTTCCGGATACGCGCGGATGACCGAGCACGCTATCTCGCCCCGGTGACACGTCCGTGTCGCGAGCGTGGATAAATCGTCTCCACTGCGGTTCGCGAGTCAGGGAGTGCAGGGGCAGCAGTAGAAAAGCTCGTTGGACGGCGTGGGAATTGGGATTACGGAGCAGTTTAGAGAGCTGTCCGGTTCGGGGATTGAACCGAACGTGGCGCTCGCTCTGCACGTAATCGATGGAGGCCCAGCGGAGTCGGGAGCGCCGACGTCGCCGAACATATCGGCGATCACCTTGTTGCCGACGCCCTGCTCCTTCAGCTCGCGGATCAGATCCGTGAACACCTGGTTCGCCGTGTGAGCGAGGGGCGCGCGTCCGCCCGTCGCCGTGGCCAGCTGCGCGATGAGCACGGTCGTCTGTCGGACGATCGAGTCGATGAGCAGATCCGGATTCATGCCCTCGAACGATTACACGACGCCGCCCCGGGATGCGGAGTGTCCGTTTTTGCACCCCTGCGCCCATACGCTCGGCACCGCATGAGCGGTAACGAGCGCGTCGCGCGTCACGATCGCTCGCGCCACGATGATGGTCTCGCCAGCGCTCGCCCGTTCGACCAGCTCCGGCAGGTGCGCTTTCGCTTCGGCGACGTTGTACACACTGGGCTTCGTTCGAAGGGTCACGCAACCCAGCGTACCAAGCTGACCAGGCGCGGGCGGCCTCGGTGGGGCGGCGGCGGCGGCGGCGGCGGCGGCGGGCGTATCCAGATGATCACGGCGGCAGCGACGGCGCCGGTTTGCAACTGACGAGTAGCGCATCGCGAGCGTCGTCCGAGTACGACGCCCCTTGCCCACTCAGATCCCGAAGCCAAACGTGAGATCGAACGAAGCGAACCAGCTCGGGACGTCGGAGCGCGAGAGCGGCGCGAAGTCCGAGTAGTCGTCCTGGACGTCACTCGCTGCTGCCAGTAGCGCGATTCCGGGACCCGTCGCAAACCGGAACCCGCCGCGCGTGACGAGCTCGTATTCGAGAGCCAGCTGGACCCAGTAGGCGCGCTCGCTCACGGACGATTGATCGCCCGTGATGAGCGGGTAGCGGAATCGACCCGATGCAAACGCAATCGTGGAGTCGAACGCATGCGCGATGTTGCGCTCCTCGAGCACCGCCAGCCGGTAACGGACGAGCGCCGCGACCTGGACGGGCCCTGGAATACTGCCGCCCCCGAGCCAGCTCGCGCCGACGCCGGCGCCCACCGCGACGCGTGACCCGAGGTTGTACTCCACCACGCCGCCGAAGCCGCCGACCGGCGTCCCCACGCCGAGCATCGCGTTGAAGGTGAGCGGCCTGCTCGTGAAACGAACCGGCTCCGCTGTCCCGGGCGTGGCCGGCGCGGCAAGGATGGCGGGAGCGAAGAGGAACGCGGCTCCGCACAGGCATCGAGCGACGCGCCTCATCGGGGTCGCCTTCTAGCATCACCGCCGTCGCCGCCGTCGGTCAATCCCGCGTCCACCCGGAACGTCGAACCAGCCTCCGCACCAGCATCATCTGGACCAGCATCGGTCGTGCCGGCGTCGACCTCCGGGAAGAAGCACTCGGCGTCGGTCGACGTGGAAACGCAGTACGCGCCGGGGAACGAATGAGATCTCAAAATGTACCGGAAATCCCCGTCCCTGACGGCCCGGGGCCGTCGTGGACGGCGGGGAGCGGCGGGTCGACGAAGGGGACGGCTTTGCTTCTCCTGGCCTCAGGATTTCACAATATAATGCAATCGCCGACGCTACGCTGACGAGTGTGAGCACCCTCGAAGTCGTCCAAAGCCGAGCGACCGAGATTCGCGCGATTGCTGCGGCACATAGGTCGCGAAGATCGTCCACACCATCCTTTGAAACGAGGCTCCGTGATGAACGTCGACGTCGAGTGGCTCGCAGGTCCAGAGCGTCGGCTGACGCGCTTCGGTGAAGTGCCGCGCTACCGGGAAGGGCTGCATCGGCTGAGCCTCAGAGCGTATGCGTGGATGGTTCCCAACGGGTGCTGGGGCGAGACCAACCTGGGACTCGTGGACTGCGACGGCCAGAGCGTGCTGATCGACACGGCCTGGGATCTGGCCTTCACGAACGAGTTTCTGACGAGCGCCCGACACTTGGTGACGAGATCGCCCGTCGAGTGCGTCGTGAACACGCATTCGGACGGGGATCACTGCTGGGGCAATCAGGTATTTGCGAACAAGAGGATCATCGGCACGCACGCCTGCATCGCCAGGATGGACCACGTCACGCCGCGAACGGTCCGCGCGCTCACCGCCGCGGGACGCCACATGCGCCACGTTCCGTTCGGGGGCGTCGCCGAGCTCGGGCGCTACGTCGAGAGCATGTTCGGCCCCTACGATTTCAGCGGGATCGAGCTGACGAAGCCAGGCGAAGGGTTCTCGCGTGAAAAGACCCTCACGCTCAGGGGCGTCGAGATCGTGCTGCGCGAGGTCGGCCCGGGTCACACGGACGGAGACGCCCTCGTGTACGTGCCCGGCGAGAAGGTCGTGTACGCGGGCGATCTGCTGTTCGTGGGCGTGACCCCCGTCATGTGGGCGGGCCCGGTGGAGAATCTGCTCTCGGCCTTGCGGCATCTGCTGTCGCTGCCCGCGATCGCCTTCGTGCCGGGTCATGGTCCGCTCGCGACACGCGGTGACATCCAGGATGCGATCGACTACTGGGATTTCGCGCACGAAGCGATCCACCGGCGCTTTCGTTCTGGGATGCCACCCGCGGAAGCCGCTCGCGATGTTCTCGCGGACGACGCTTTCCGACGCTCTGCCTTCGCTCGCTGGGGCTCGCCAGAGCGGCTCGTCACGAGCGCGTACACGATGTACCGCAACTGGGGGCACCCCTGGAGTCGGTTGCCCGAAAAAGTCGCCACGATGGACCTCCTGCGACGCCAGGCTCAAGTCGCGGCGGCGCTCTCGCGAAAGGAGGGAGGCTGAACGGCAAGGCGCGGCCCCTCCCAAGACTTACGCGGACCCCGGCTGCGTCCGAGCAAGAAACCGTGCGGTTGCCGGCGGGACACACGAGCGAACCGCAGCGAAACCGCGAAAAGCCGGGCGCGCCGCGGGGCGTCATCGCGAAGTGCCTGGGAACCTGGGTCATTCGTGGTGCACGTCTTCGCGCGTGCAAAGAATTTCTCGAACCCGAGTTTTGAAAGGATGTCAGGTTTCAAGGGTTTCGTGTCGGTGCTCGACGCGGCGCCGTGCAAGGTCGCTTCGCGCCGTCACGGCGTGTCGAGCAACGCTCTCCGCGCTCGTGGTTGCGTTCTCGATCTACTTCGGCGGTGCCGGCATCGCGCACGCCGGAGACGCGGCCGCGCCCGCGAGCCGCGTGGTGAGCAACGAAGAGCTCGCGCTCCGGGTTTCGGATCTCGAGGCCTACGTGACCAACGGCGTTCCGAAGAAGCTCGTTTCTTCGGGGCCCGGGCACAACGCCTGGCTCATGACCTCGGCGGCGCTCGTGCTGTTCATGACGCTCCCGGGGCTCGCGCTCTTCTACGGCGGGCTCGTCCGGCGCAAGAACCTCCTGCCCGTCATGGCGCAGTGCCTGGGCTGCGCGGGCGTCATCACGATCCTCTGGTGGGCGATCGGCGCCGCGCGGAGACCTACGCGAGCTCCTGCTCGACCTGCCGGCGTGCCTCTTCCGCGAAGGCTTCGGCTTCTGCCTGCTCCATCGTGGGTAGCTCCGTGCCGGACAGGTCGAATCCCTGCCTGGCGAGGAGCTCGCGCAGGTTCTCGATGATCCCGCCGACGCGCTCGCGCTCGCGGTCGATGCGCTCGAGGTCCGCCAGCCCTTCCTCGCGCTCGGGACCCACCAGGGTACGCACCCGGACGCGCTCGCGCGCGAAGGCGCGGCACTGCTTCCGGTATTCCTCCACCAGCGCGTGCAGCCGGTCCACCTCGGGCCCCGTGCGCCGGCGCGGCCCTCGCTTCGGCCACGTCGCCCACCACGCAACGACGATCCCCGCCGCGACGATCCAGAGCACGGGGGAAGCATAGCATGTGCGCCGGGCCGTTCGCGGCGAGCGCCCACGATCCCCTCCGAAGCTTGAACACGGCTCTGCCAGAACGGGGTATCGCGAGCAGGCGCGCGCGGCGGGGGCTCGGGGCCGGGCAGGAGCTGTGCGAGCCTTCGCGGCACTTTTCCGCTCCGCGGATGCGATGTTACTCTGACCGCGCAGTGAGGCGTCCCACATCGTCGAGATCCCGGACCAGGCCGGGAGCCAGGTTGCCGTTGCTCGCCGTGCCTGTGGTCGCGCTCGTCGTCGCGTTCGCGTCGCGGAGCCTCGCGGACGTCGGGTATTCCACGCTAGACCTCGCAACGGTGCGGGTGTTCGCCCTCTACGGCGTGGGGACGCAGGAGGTGGAGCAGAAGAAGACCGCGCACAAGTACACGCTCGCGGTGCCCCTCGCGGCGCACAAGTCGTTCGTGCCGCTCCCGAAGGCGCTGCCGACCATCCATGTCCGGCAATCCGTCTTTGCCGTCGGCTATCCGATGGACCCGTCGCAGAAGCGGCCCCAGTCCACCCGCGGGTCATCTCGGGCGTCTCGGAAAACGGCACGGTGAGCCTCGGGATCTCCGTGAACCCGGGCAATTCCGGCGGGCCGCTCGTCGACGACGGCGAACGGATCCTCGGGGTCGTCGTCGCTCGCGGTGATCCGAAGCAAGGGGTGGAGGGGATTGGGTATGCCGTCCCGCTCGATCGCCCGCTCCTGGTGCTCGCGTCGGTGCTCGATCGGCACGCCCGCGCCCACGCGACCCTCGATTCGCTCGACGAAGCCGAGAAGTCGTTCGCGCGCGTGGTCGGCCACCTGGTGGAAAGCGAAGGGGTGAACGGGATGCTCGACGAGGCCGCCCGCGCCATCGAGCATCTGAAGGCGAGGTCGTGACCCGGGCTTGTCACGACGCGCACTTCAGGTTGACCGGGGTGAAGAAGGACGGCCTCCGCTGCAGCGGCGTGCCGGGCGGGCCCGCCTTCGCGCCCGTCGCTCGGCTCCGGTTCTGCGACGACGAGCTGTGCCAGGTCGATCTCGTCGAAAAGTTCGAAGGCGACGACGCCACGGATCTTCTCCAGCAATACGAGGCGAGGCGAAGCGAGCTGAGCGAGAACGTCCCTCTTGGTCGGCATAGTTCGACGCAATCATCTGCGGGACGCGGGCGGCGGTCCAGCGCCCCGGTTCGTCCCCTGGCGTTGTTCGACGTCCGAGAACCGTGACGAGTACGAACGAGCGGAAAACCTGCGCCCCTCGTTTTCTGTCACGCGACGACCCGCCCCTCGGCCGCGAGAACCGATCCGCCCGCCGTGGTAACCGCATTCTCCGCCGCGACGACGCGTCCGTCGGCCGTGATAAGTGGATCACACAGCGCGACGACGCCTCCGTCGGCGGTGAGGACACCTCCGACGGCCGTGATAAGTGGATCATGCGCCGCGACGACGCGTCCGTCGGCCGTGATAAGTGGATCACACAGCGCGACGACGCCTCCGTCGGCGGTGATGACGCCTCCGTCGGCCGTGATAAGTGGATCATGCGCCGTGATGACGCCTCCGTCGGCCGTGATAAGTGGATCATGCGCCGTGATGACGCCTCCGTCGGCCGTGAGGATGCGTTCTCACGGGCGCGATGATCGCTTCACGCGCCGTGAGGACAGCTCCGACGGCCGTGATAAGTGGATCATGCGCCGTGAGGACACCTCCGTCGGCCGTGAGGATGCGTTCTCATGGGCGCGATGATCGCTTCACGCGCCGTGCGAAGGCGTCCGTCGGCCGTGCGAAGGCGTCCGTCGGCCGTGCGAAGGCGTCCGTCGGCCGTGCGAAGGCGTCCGTCGGCCGTGCGAAGGCGTCCGTCGGCCGTGCGAAGGCGTCCGTCGGCCGTGCGAAGGCGTCCGTCGGCCGTGCGAAGGCGTCCGTCGGCCGTGCGAAGGCGTCCGTCGGCCGTGCGAAGGCGTCCGTCGGCCGTGCGAAGGCGTCCGTCGGCCGTGCGAAGGCGTCCGTCGGCCGTGCGAAGTTTCACGATCGTAACATTCCGGGTGGCACTCGTTTAGTCGTGCGTGTTACTAGCGCGGCGTGAATCGCGTCGCGGGACTTCAGGGGGGCAGCCTGATACTGGTGGCGGTGCTCGGCTTCGCGCGCGCGGTTTGGGCCCAAGATGGCGGAGCGCCGCAATCGTCCGCAAGTGCCCGGGCCGAGGCGGCTCCAGCGCCGCCGCCCGCCCCGGCACCCGTTGCAAAGGCGCCACCGCCCGTTGCTTTGCCGCCCGTTGGCTTGGCGCCCGTCGCTTTGCCGTCCGTGGCCGTCGGCGGACCGCTCGCCGCGCAGTTGCCGGAGGTCGTCGTGCATGGGAGGGCCGAAGATCTGCTGGGGGCCGCTACCAGCGCGTCGCAAGGATCGGTCGGCGAGGCGGACCTGGAAGACCTGCCGCTTCTCCGCCGCGGTGAGTTGCTCGAGAGCGTGCCGGGCATGGTCGTCACTCAGCACTCGGGTGACGGAAAGGCCAATCAGTATTTCCTCCGCGGGTTCAATCTCGATCACGGTACCGACTTCGCCTTCTCCGTCGACGGCGTGCCCGTCAACCTGCCGAGCCACGCTCACGGTCAGGGCTACTCTGACCTGAACTTTCTCATCCCCGAGCTGGTCAGTTCCATCGACTTCAGAAAGGGGCCGTTCTATCCGGACGTCGGCGACTTTTCGGGCGCCGGCGCAGCGAACATCCGCCTCGTGAACACGCTGCCCGAGGGGATCGCGAACCTGCAGCTCGGGCAATTCGGGTATGCGCGCATGCTCGTCGCCGACAGCCCAAAGGTGGGTTCAGGGACGCTCCTCTACGCGCTCGAATACAATCACTACGACGGGCCGTGGGACGTTCCCGAGAATTCGAACCGCTATAACGGCCTGCTGCGGTACCACTGGGATTCCGGTCGCGACGAGTACAGCATCACGGGCAGTGTTTACTGGGCTCCCCAGTGGCATTCGACCGATCAGGTCGCGCTGCGTGCGGTCGACGAGAACGTGATCGGCCGCTTCGGCGCCATCGATCCGACCGACGGTGGGCGGACGGGCCGCGACGCTCTGTCGTTCGACTGGGTTCGACACGGCGACGACACGAGGACGGAGGTACTGGCTTACGGGTTCTACTATCAGCTCAATCTGTGGTCGGACTTCGACTACGCGCTGACCGATCCCGTCAACCTCGATCAGTTCGAGCAAGTGGACCGCCGCTTCGTTTCTGGCGTGCAAGTGAAGCAGACCTGGGATTCGACGTGGTTCGGAAAGAAGGTCGAGAACACCGTGGGTCTGCAGGTCAGAAACGACTACATCCCTGACTCCGGCCTCAACAACACGGCCGAGCGGAGCGTGGTGAACGTCGAGATCTACGACCACATCGAAGAGGCGAACGCGGGTCTCTTCGGAAACGATCTCATAGAGTGGGCTCCCTGGCTCCGAAGCAATCTGGGGCTTCGTGCGGACGTTTTTGCCCTGCACGTGGACAGCACCACCAACGCGGCCAATTCCGGAGGCTCGGCGTCGGGCATCATGAGTCCCAAGGCGACGCTCGTGTTCGGACCCTGGGAGAAGACGGAGTTCTACGTGGATGCCGGAATGGGCTTCCACAGCAACGACGCGCGCGGTGTGACCATCACCGCCGACTCGGCGGGCGCGCCGCAGGGGCAAGTGCCATTGCTCGTTCGCACCAAGGGCGCCGAGGTCGGAGTCCGAACGTCGGTGCTTCCGGGTCTCGTGAGCACGGTCTCGCTCTGGTTGCTGCAATCGAACTCCGAGCTCACGTTCGACGGCGACTCGGGCGACACGGAAGCGAATGGTCCGTCCCGCCGCTACGGGATCGAGTGGGCGAACTTCTACAAGCCGACGCACTGGCTCACTCTTTCCGGCGACTTCGCGTTCACTCATGCGCGCTACCTCGAGCCGCAGGAGACCGTCATCGGCTCATCGGGGCTGTATATCGCCAACTCGATTCCGATCGTCGTCTCGGCATCCGCCGTGGTCGAGACTCCGAGCGGCGTCTTCGCCGGCGCGCGGCTGCGGTATTTCAGCTCGCAGCCGGTCATCGAGGACGACAGCGAGCGGCAACCGTCGTCCGCGATCATCAACGCGATGCTGGGTTACCGCTTCGGACGCTTCGAGATCTCGGGCGAAGTGCTCAACGCCCTCGACTCCAAGGCGGACGACATCGCCTATTACTACCCGTCGCGCCTGCCAAACGCGCTTCTCGCTGCACGCGGACTGCCCCCCGAGCCAGCGGCCGGCGTGAACGACTTCGCCATCCATCCCACCGAGCCCTTTCAGGTGCGCGGGAGCTTCACCGCTCACTTCTGAGATTGTCGATGAGACTCGCCCACTGCCTCCTGTTCGCGGCTGCGCTTCACGGCGCCGTATACGAAGTCGGCGTCGCCTGGCTGCAACGTGGATCCCCGCGGCCTGCGCCGGCTGCTCTTCAGCCCGAGGTTGAAATCGAACTGCTTGCGGCCCGGCCGGATCCCATCGCGGAGGCAGCGCCGGTCGCCGACAAGCCCGCGGTGTCGCGCGCGCGCTCGCCGACCGTGAGGGCCGTCGTGCACCGGGAACAGACACCGCGCGAGCTCATCGCAGTCCTGAGAGCCGCGGTCGACGACGAGCCCCCGGTCGCCGATGTTCCAGTCCCGCCGCGCGCGGTGCTACCAGAGCCGGTGACGCCAGCGACGGCGTTGGAACCGGGGCCCTCTTCGCCTGCGGTTCCGCCCGTCGCTCGAGCGGGTCGCTCGGGAGCGCTCACGCCCTCGCGCGGGACGAAGCTCGTTTCCGCCGCACCGTACTACCGGACGAACCCGCCTCCGGAGTATCCAATCCCATCGCGCCGCCGCGGTGAAGAAGGCGTCGTGTTCCTCACCGTCGTCGTCCAAACCAGCGGCCTACCCGCGTCGGTTTCGCTGCACCGCAGCAGCGGCTTTCCGCTGCTCGACCGCGCCGCGCTCGACGCCGTGCGCGGCTGGTCGTTCGAGCCCGCCCGCGTCGGCGGAGTGCCCGTTTCGAGCACGGTAGTCATACCCGTCCGCTTCTCGCTATCCGAGTGACCACCTCTGCAGTTGCTCGAGGTTGTGCGTGTCTTCGAGATGACCGTGAAGACCGGCTGAACGCGGGTCGTCACTCTGGGAGCATCATGCTCCTGCTACCCAAGCCCCCCTGGGTTCGATTGCGAAGACCGTGGGGTCAGCTCGGTGGGTGAGGCGCGGAAGCGTGCGAACGCACGCTGAGCACCGAGAGCACCGAGATGGCCCCACGCTCGAAGCAAGCGGACCCAGGTGTTATCAGGTCAGCTAAACGTATCGGTCAGTTAAACGCTTCGATCAAGCCAGCGGCGCCTTGGCCGCCGCCCACACACATCGTGACGAGACCGTACTTCTTCTTGTCGCGACGGAGCGCGCGGAGGATGTGCCCGACCATGCGCGAGCCGGTCATGCCGTAGGGATGGCCGATGCTGATCGAGCCGCCGTCGGGGTTGTACGTGGCGTGATCGAAGCCGAGCTGATCGCGACAGTAGAGGCACTGCGACGCGAAGGCTTCGTTGAGCTCGACGATGTCGAGGTCTTTGACGGCGAGGCCGTGGCGCTTGAGGAGCTTCGGTACGGCGAAGACGGGTCCGATACCCATCTCGTCGGGCTCGCAGCCGGCGACGGCAAAGCCGCGGAATGCACCGAGCGGCGCGAGGCCGAGCGCTTTCGCTTTCTCCGCGGTCATCATGAGCGTCATGGACGCACCGTCGGAGAACTGGGACGCATTGCCGGCAGTCACGCTGCCACCGAACGCGGGCGGCAGCCGCGCAAGACCTTCGATGGTCGTGTCGGGGCGGTTGCACTCGTCCTTGGAGACCGTCACCTCGACTTCGCTCGTGGTGCCGGTCGCTTTGTCGACCTTCTCCATCTTGACGGTCATGGGGACGATCTCGTCCTTGAAGTAGCCGGCCTCCTGGGCCTTGGCCGTGCGCTTCTGGCTCTCGAGCGCGTACTGGTCCTGGTATTCGCGCGAGACCTTGTACTTCTCCGCGACCTTCTCCGCGGTCATCCCCATGGGGTGATAGATGCCCGGCTTGTGCTCTCCGACCCACGGGTTCGGGAGGTTCTTCATGTTCATGTCGTTCTGGAGCATCGTGATCGACTCGGTCCCGCCGGCCACGATGATGTCGGCCTGGCCCGCGGCGATCTGAGCGGCGCCCATCGCGATGGACGCGAGGCCCGATGCGCAGAAGCGACTGACGGTGACGCCCGGAACGGAGATCGGCAGCTCCGCGCGCACGGCGACGACGCGGCCGATGTTCATGCCCTGCGGTCCCTCGGGGATGCCGGTGCCCACGATGACGTCGTCGATCGTCGCGCCGTCGAGCTTGTTCCGCAGCACGAGCGCCTTGACGCAATGAGCGGCCATGTCGTCGGGGCGGGTGAGGTTGAAACTGCCGCGGAACGACTTGGCAAGGCCGGTACGGACGCTATCGATGATGACGACTTCGCGCATGATGGTCTCCTTGAGGGCGGCTTGGGGCTGGTCCCCGTACCAATTTCGCCCAGAGGGCTAGTTTTTGGCGTGTACCGCGGTGTCAGTGACGCCGCAACCAAAAGATGACGCCAGGGTCACGTTTGGCGCGTCGCGGTGTCGAGAGTCCCGCCCCGGACGCTCGGATTCGCGCGAAAACGTGACCGCCCGGAGGCCTTACGGCGTCCGGGCGGCGTGCAGCTTCACCGGTCCGAATCCCGCGCTTAAGCGAGAATTAGCGGAGCAGGGAACCGCAGTCGGCTCAGGATCTTCAGAAGTCGTCGCATGACGGTCCTCCGTTCACGCTCGGCCTGAAGGGAGGCACGAGGTGCGAAAGCCTCCTACACCCGCTTCATCAGCCTGGCAAGAAAATTTCGGGATAAATAGCCTGGCATGAGCCCCGCTTCGAGCGGCACCGGAGGCCTGTCTGGCGAGCCGCCGCGCATTCTCGTCGTGGGGGCCGGCGCCATCGGCAGCGTGGTCGCGGCGAATCTTCTCGCCACCGGACACGCGGTCACGGTGCTGACGACCAACCCGAGGATCCACGCGGCGATCGAGCGGCACGGGTTTCGGCTGACCGGCGAGACCCGCGTGTCGCACGTCGCAGCCCCCGACGTTCGCTCCACGCTGGCCGCCGGGACTGTGTACGACTTCGTGTTGCTCGCGACGCAACCGCCGCAGGTCGACGAAGCTGCGACTGGCGCCGCGCCGCATCTCGACCCCGAGGGCCGCATGGTGTGTTTTCAAAATGGCCTTTGCGAGGAGCGCGTCGCGCGCATCGTCGGACGTGAACGGGTTCTCGGTGCCGTCGTGGCGTGGGGCGCGTCGATGCTCGAGCCCGGCGTCTACGAGAAGACCTCGCGCGGCGGGTTTTCCATCGGCCGTCTCGACGGCGTTCCCGACGCCCGCGCGATCGAGCTCGCGCGACTGCTCGAAACCATCGGTCCCGTCAAGACGACCGACAATCTGCTCGGCGCTCGCTGGTCGAAGCTCGCCATCAACTGTGCGGTGTCGACGCTCGGCACGATCGGGGGCGATCGCATCGGGCCGTTGATGCGGCGCCGGTTCGTGCGACGGCTGGCGCTCGAGATCATGACCGAGACGACGCTCGTTGCGCGGGCGAAGGGCGTGCGCCTCGAGAAAGTCGCGAACACCGTGGACCTCGACTGGCTCGCGTTGACCGCGAGCGATCGGGCGTCGCGCGCGTCGCGGCACCTCGCCGCCAAGCACGCGGTGCTCGTCATGGCCGGCCTCCGGTACCGCAGGCTGCGCTCCTCGATGCTCGCCGCGATCGAGCGCGGAAGACCACCCGCGGTCGACTTCCTGAACGGCGAAGTCGTCGCGCACGGCACCGAGACCGGCATTCCGACGCCCGTGAACCAAGCGGCCACCGCGCTCGTGTGGCAGATCGCGCGCGGCGAGCGCAAATCGTCGATCGAGACGCTCGAAGGCCTTCACCTCGGTACGAGATAGGGTTGGTCGGTTCGACCATGGGACGAGGGGTGCGGGACGCAAACCGGGCCTTTTTCACGACACCGAGGCCGGGCTGCGCTATACGGGCCGCGCCGAAAGGGAGCGCCTCATGCTACGTGTACTGGTCGCCAAGGAGCGGGTCGAGGGAGAGACGCGCGTCAGCGCGACGCCCGACTCCGTCAAGCAAATGATCAAGGCCGGGCTCGGCGTCGCGGTCGAGCAGGGGGCCGGGGAACGCGCGTTCTTTTCCGACGCGCAATACGAGGGTGCGGGCGCCGAGATCATGCCGGACGCGGCCGCGGCGTGGGCTTCGGCGGACGTCGTGTTGAAGGTACGCGCTCCGGAAAAGCATCCGAGCTTCGATGAAATAGAGGCACCGAAGGACGGCGCCGTCGTCATCGGCTTCCTCGCGCCGTACAAGAACGACGACATGATCCGGCGCTTCGCCGCGAAGCGGATCTCGTCGCTGCCGATGGAACTCGTGCCGCGCATAACGCGCGCGCAGAAGATGGACGCGCTTTCGTCTCAGGCGAACATCGCCGGATACAAGGCGGTGCTCATCGCGGCGGTGAATCTGCCGAAGTACTTTCCGCTCTTCATGACGGCCGCGGGGACGGTCAAGCCGGCGCGCGTCGTCATCATGGGCGCGGGCGTCGCGGGCCTCCAGGCGATCGCGACCGCCAAGCGGCTCGGCGCGGTCGTCGAGGCGAGCGACATCCGTCCCGAGACGAAGGAACAGATCCTCTCCCTCGGCGGAAAGTTCATCGAGCTGCCCAAGTCGGAAGAGAGTGGCAGCGGGGCGGGGGGGTATGCGCGCGAGGTCAGTGCAGACTTCCTCAAACAACAGCAAGAGATCGTCGGGAGGCACGTCGCGCAGGCGGACGTGGTCATCACGACCGCGCTCGTCCCGGGGCGACCGGCGCCGAAGCTGCTCCCCGCGTGGATGGTCGAGAAGATGAAGGCGGGGGCCGTCATCGTGGATCTCGCGGTCGAGCAAGGTGGCAACTGTGAGCTCTCCGAGCGCGACAGGGAAGTGCGCAAGCACGGTGTCCTCATCGTCGGCCACCCGAACCTGCCGGCGACCATGCCGGCCGACGCGAGCCTGCTCTACGCGCGCAACGTGTTCGCTCTGCTCCAGAACGTGATCACGAAAGAAGGCGCGCTCAACTTCGACCTCACGGACGAAGTGACGAGCGGCACGCTGTTGACCCACGAAGGCAATATCGTCCACGCGGCGACCAAGGCTCGCTTGCTTTGAGCGCGGGGCCATCTCGGCGCTCGGCTTTTTTCGGGTTCGTTTCGCAAGGCGTCGGGCGACAGTTCCGACGAGAGGGGCAGCGGGCGCCTAGCTCCGCCAGGAAATCACGTGGGTCCCCGAGCCGTTTGTTCGGACTGGCGTCATCTCGACGTCTGGCGGTCGGCGGCGAAATGTGTCATACGTTTTGGATGACAAGCCCTGGCCGTTTGAATGCCCGCCTCGGTCTGGAGCTGCAGCGGAAGGTCGCGTATCTTCGCCGGCGTACGGGGCTTGCAACCAGTGACGTGGTGCGTGCTTCGATCGAGCATTATTACGAGGCCGTGCGCGCAGGCGGCGTGAAGACGCGCGATCTGCTCGAGGCGTCAGGGTTCATCGGAAGCGGATCAGGGTCGGCCGATCTCTCCGAAACGTACAAGGAACGGCTCGTCGCGGGCGTCGGTCGCAAGCACTCATGATTCTTGCGGATACCGGCTTCTGGCTCGCGCTCGCGAACGCCGGGGACCGGCATCACGCCGAAGCGAAGCGTGCGCTGTCCGTGATCGACGAACCGTTGATCACGACGTGGCCCGTCATGACGGAGACGTGCCATCTCCTCGCCGCTCGACTGGGCGAGCGCTCGGTGCGCGCGTTCATCGATAGCGGGACCAACGGTGCCTTCGAGATTTTCGATCTTGCTCGTGAACACTTGCCGCGGATCGGCGAGCTCATGCTCAAGTATGCGAAGCTGCCGATGGACCTGGCGGATGCGTCGCTCGTCGTTCTCGCCGAGCATGTCGACACAGGGCGCATTCTGTCGACGGACCGCCGTGACTTCGGTGCCTATCGTTTCAAGAACCGCAAGCCCTTCGTCAACCTGCTCTCGGTCTGACGCTTTGGCCTTCAGAAGATCTCCCCCACTCCCAGGTAGGCTCCGATGGGCTTGGCGTCGGGCGAGTACGCGGCGTCGAGACGGACGACGAAGGTCGAGCCCTGCTGGAAGCGGAGGCCGGCTCCTGCGCCCCACTTGAGTCCGAGAGCCGTGCCGTCGAGCTCCGGGTGCGGCGCGAAAGAGGTCCAGAGCCGCCCCGCGTCCAGGAACGTCGCGAAGCCGAAGTGGACGCGCTGGTTGAACAGGCGAAACGTCGTGAGGCGGAAGCGGCCCTCGATGTTGCCGAAGAGTTTCACCTTGCCGTAATAGCGTTGCCCGGGAACGCCGCGGACACCGTTCACGCCGCCGAGCGCGAAGGTGTCTTCGAACCGCGCGAGCTCGTAAAAGGGCGGGTGATCGAACTGAAAGTCGCCGACCACTCGCGTCGCGAGCGTGAACCGGTCGCCGAATGGGCTCGCATAAAAGCGCGTCGTCAGGTTCAGCTGTTCGTAGCGATACGGAAAGAGTCCACCCCCACCGGGGCTCAAGCGAAGCTCGACTTGATGATACTGACCCGATGCCGGCGAGTACTCGTCGTCGCGGGTGTCGTATTGGAGCGCGGTCTCCACGAAGTCGACCGCGTGCGTCGCCGGATGGCCGAGGATGGAGCGCACTTCCGGATCCGTCGAGTTCAGGTCCTGCGACAGCTTGCTGTTCGAATAGATGTCGAGAAGATCGTACGTGAAGTAGTTGCCCAGCAGGAAAAACAGATTCGATCCGAGAGTGAAGCGGAGGAGGGACTCGAGGGTCGGATGAGTGCGCCCGTATTGATAGAAATCGCCGTGATCGAGCGCGTCGGATCGCACGGATGCGTTACCGATCCCGTAGTAGCCTTGCGTGGTTTCCTTCGTGAAAGAGGGTCTGAGGTCGAGGCGCACGCCCTTCGCCAGCTCGAGCACGGTGAGGGTCAAGTAGAAGTCCTGATACGGAAAGTGCGAGTGGCCGCTTCCGGGCTTGTACGTGATGAGTGCGCCTGCCTCGAGCCTCCACCGGTAGTTCACGTGGGCCTTGTCGTAGTGCGCGATCGCCGCGAGGCCGCCCACGCCGATGCCGATGTCGCTGTCGCCGCCGACGATCGGAAACGCCCCGATCTCGTTGCCGGCTGCGTTCCGGTCCTTCTCGTCGGCCACGGCGCGAAGGGTCATCGTGGAGACGCACGCCACGACGCCGAGGGACAGAGTGGCGCGTCGCCAAGCTCCCGGCGGCGCCCTGCGGGAGAATCTTCCAGCGTCGGTAAGGGCGCACCCCGTCAGCACCCACGAAGCATGGGGACCGGACAATCAACGACCAGCGCGGGTTTCAGGACCGGACGATTGGACATGCGTTCGGACATCGAGCGGCTCCGAGACGAAGATTCAGGGGTCAAAAGGCGCGGTCGAACGATGGACGCTGCCACTCGCCGGGCTCCTCGGGTTACGGTACCCGCGTGGTGCAGAGGGTACCCGTCGGCGACGACCTGCTTCGCGCTCTGGCCGGCGCGACGTTGCCGTCGAACGTGTACGAGGGTGTTTCGTATCGTCTCGACCGCGCGCTCGGTGCCGGTAGCATGGCCGTCGCCTTTCTCGTCGAGCGACGGTCGCCGAACGGAACCGGCGTGGCCGTCATCAAGATGGCGCGTCCCGAGTTCGTGCGCTCGGCCGCGGAGACGGCGCTGCTGACGATCCGCAAGGAGTCCGTCGCGCTCGGCCGCCTGAACGAGCGCGTGCCGCCGACGCCCTTCGTCGTCCGGTTCATCGAGAGCGGCGAGACGGCCATTCAATACGGACCGATGGCGCTCACGCTGCCGTGGCTCGCCATGGAATACGTCCACGGTGAGACGCTCGAAGTCCGCATCGATCGCTGCGTGCAGGAGACCGGCGTCGCGTTCGATCCGGAACGGTCCGCGGCCTGCATCGAGGCCATCGCGTCGGGCCTGGACGCGGTGCATTCGGTGGACGTGATTCACCGCGACATCAAGCCGAACAACGTTCTTTGTTGCGGCGTCCCTCCGGACGAAGCGTTCAAGATTTCCGACTTCGGGGTCGCGCGTCCCGTCGGGTTGCGCCAGACGTTCATGCAAGGCTCGATGGGGACTCCCGGGTACGCGTCGCCCGAGCAGATCATGATGGAGGAGAAGAGCATCGGGCCCGCGTCCGACGTCTTCAGCCTGGCCGCGACGGCTTTTTCGATCCTGACGGGCGAAGAGCTCTTCGTCGGGGACAACGTGATGCGCATCCTCGAGCGGGCGCGTGCGCGCCAGCGGCGGAGCATCCGGGATTGCGCCGGACTCTGCGAGGAGCTGCGGTCGCGACCGAACGCGTGTCACGCCATCGACGCGGCGATCGCGCTCGGCACGGCACCCGACGCGCGTGATCGGCCGCAAACGGCGGGGCTCTTCGGCGCCATGATCACCAACGTGCTGCGGAGCGACAGCCTCCGTGGCGAAGCGCCTCCGTCGCGAAGGCTCCTTGCCGACCGCATCGCGGTGCGTCCCTCGTCGAGCTGGAACTGGAAGGTGCGGCAAGCACCGGGCAGCGATCGGACGATTCGCAGCGTCGCGTGGGACGCTGCGGGCGCGTGTCTGGCAGCGACGACGGGCGGTCTCTCCTACTGGAACGGTACCGACTGGAAGGAAGTTCCGCTCGATCGCGAGATCGCGCAGGCGGTGCGCTCCGTGCATCACGTGAGCCCGGGACATTGGCTGGTCGGCGGCGATCAGGGCCTCTTCGGCTACTACGTGACGCTCGAGGGCTTTTCGCGGCTGAGGCGCCCGCGACTTCCCGCGACGTTCGAGGCGGTGAGCGGTCACCCCGACGACATCGCGGTCGCCATCGGTTCGTATGAGGACCAGGGGCCGCTGCTCTGGGGCATGTCCGGCAAGCGCTGGCTCCGTGAGCTACCGATACCCGAGGCCGCGTCGCTCATGGGCTTGTCGCGCTTCGACGAGGAGCGCTGGATCATCGTCGGGCGGCGACGTGGCGGCGGTGCCTTCTGCGCGCTCTACGCACCGCTCCGCTGGGAAACGTATCCGTTTCGCGCGGCGAACGTCCGGACCTTCACGGCCTGCGCCGCGGTTGCGGAGGTTGGCGTCGGGGTGGTCGTGGGCGCCGACGGCGCCACGCTGCGCGTCAATGCCGGCGCGATCGAAGAATCGACGGTGCCCGGCAATCCTGATCTGTCCGCAGTCGTGGTCGAACCCAATCAGCGCGCCTGGACGACGAGCCTCGGGCGCATCTGGGTCCAGACCCCGCAGGAGCCCGAGCGCTGGTCGCGCGCCTGGGAAGACACGACCTGGCAAGTGCCGATCATCAGCCTCTTTTCCGACGGAAGACGCGTACTCGGCGTTGCCGCCGATGGGGCCGTGATCGAAGGGTGTGAGTATTGACGGTCAGCGGGCCCAGAGCAGTCCGAGCGCGAGCTGGATCGCGTCGAACGGCTCCGCCCGGACGACGGCCTCGTCCGCATGAGCCCCGACGAGCCGGTACGTCGCGCCGTCCAGGCGATAAATCTCGAGCAAGCGGGCGATCGGCTCGATGAGCCAGATGTGCGCGACGGACTCGCGCCGGTAAGCGGGGAGCTTGCGAGTGCGATCCTTCACCTGAGTCCCGGGCGAAAGGACTTCACAGAGCCAATCGGGCGCGAGTTCGAAATAGGCCGCATCCGGGAGGACCGGCATTCGCTCGCGACGCCAGCCGGCGAGATCGGGCACGAGGATGTCCGCGCCGAGGTGCAGCTCGGGCTCGTCCAGAAAGACCCATCCACCGGGTCCGCCGCGGCCACGCCGAAACGGAGGACCGAGCTCTTCCCCGAGCACCGTGGCAGCGAGGGCGTGCGGAGCCGCGGGTCGAGGCTGGGTTTCGAGGACTCCGTCGATGACTTCGGCAACCCTGTGCGGCGGCGCCTGGAGGACATCCTCGTAAGTGGCCCGGCGCGGGGCTGCACTACTCATGCGACCATTGTCGCACGATCCCCGGCCGTTCGCCCCCGGTTCTCGGACTCCGAGCCGTCGTCCCGGAGGCGTGAGCTATAGTCGGCTCTGCGATGAGAGTCGTCCTGCTGTATCCGCCGCCTTGGAAGATCCCTGGCCCCGGCGAGCCGCGTGATGCCGAGGACGGCCCTCCCAGGGATTACCGCGACGGGGATCTCGACGCGGATTTTCACCAGACGCCATACGGCTTGTTCTCGCTCGGCGCTCAGGCCATGCGCGCAGGACACGCGGTCAAGGTGTTCAATCTGTCCGCCTTCGCATGGTCGGACGTCGAAGCGGTCGTGGGGGCGCTCGACGCAGACGTGTTCGGCATGTCGTGCTGGACGGCCAATCGTCGAGGCGTCGCGCTCGTCGCAAAGCTCGTTCGAAGGTTGCACCCCCGCGCGCACATCGTCGTCGGCGGTCCGCACGCGACGCCGCTCGCCCCCGAGATGCTCCAGCACCATGCGGAGATCGACACCGTCGTGACGGGGGAGGGCGACGTCACGTTCCTCGAGCTCATCGAGCGGCTGGAAGCGGGCGCGTCGACGCAGGGTATCGCGGGCACCGTGTATCGCGACGGCACTCGCATCCTGCGCGGACCGGAGCGACCGTCGGTCCCGGACCTCGATTCGCTCGCGTCGCCGCACGACTACTTCGCGACGCACATCGTGATGACGTCGCGCGGTTGCCCGTGGCAGTGCACGTTCTGCGGCGCCGAGACGACCTGGGGCCGCGGGTTTCGCGGCTAGTCGGTGCCCGCCGTGCTCGATGCGCTCGAGCGCGCGCTCGCGCGGCTCCCGGTGCGGATGATCCAGATCAAGGACGACACCTTCACGACGAACAAGAAGCGCGTCCTCGAGATCTGCCGAGGCATCCGCGAACGCAAACTCGAGTTTTTCTGGAGCTGCGACACGCGCGTGGACGTGCTGTCGGACGAGCTCCTCCGCGAAATGCGCCTCGCCGGCTGCCAGCGACTGAGCCTCGGCGTCGAGTCCGGATCGGCGGCGATCCTCGACGCGATCGACAAGAAGATCACCGTCGAGAAGATCCTCGAATCGACCGCGCTCGCGAAGAAGTACGGCATCAAGGTCCGCTACTACATGATGCTCGGCAACCGCGGCGAGACGCGCGCGACGTTCGAAGAGACGCTCGCCTTTCTCGAGCGTGCGAAGCCGCACCAATACATCTTCTCGTGCCTGTCCATTTACCCGGGCACCCTCGACTTCACGGATGCGGAAAAGGCGGGCTGGCTCGACCGCGAGCAATACTTCACGGGCGACTTCCAGGAGCTGAAGACCCCGTTCGACGCTTCGCCCGAAGACACGGAGCTCATGAGCACGTGGTTCGCCGCGAACAAGGGGCTACGCGAGGCGTATCGCCCCTCGGTGAGCGAGTGCGCCGGGATCCTCGAACGGCTGGGCGAGCACCACGCCGCTCACGCGGATCTCGCCGACGCTCATTTCCGGGAAGGCCACCTTGCGAGCGCCGAGAAGCACGCGCGCCGCGCGCTCGAGCTCGGGTACCCGATCCCGGGCCTCGCGTACAACACGCTCGCGTGCATCGCGGCGGCGCGCGGCGATCACATTGCCGTGGAGGAGCACTTGCGCCAGGCGCTCCGGCGCGATCCGCAGCACTGGCTCGTCGCGAAGAACGCGGAGCTCTTTCACTCATTCCTGCGTCGCGGAGGCAGCGCGCAGGGGGCCCTGCCGGCGCTCACCGCGGGCCACTCGTTTCAGCTCTTCGAGCGCACCGCCCAGCCGACACTCCCTGGGCCCTTGCCGGAACGCTTCGCGGACTGGACCGATCCCGAGTCGGGCGGCGTGCGTCCCTCGCCGAAGATCACTCGCTTCGACTGGAAACCCGACGCTCGCGTGCGGTTGCCCGTGTTGTGAGTCCTCGGTCCGCCGGCGGTGCAAACGTTTGCGTCGCCGGTGCGGCTCGCATACGCAAGAGTCGAGTGAGGCTCGATCGCGGAGGACCATCGGCGTGGCGCGCTCGGGTCACGCCCGGTGCGGTGCTCGCGTTCGCCAGCGTCGCCGTGATCGCCCTGCACACGGCGAGGATCGTCCGAGCGGCGTGGCTCGGCGGCCAGTTCATGGGCGATGACCTCGTCAGCTTCTGGCTGGCGCACGTGTCGTCGCTGTCGAAGTTCGTCCTGATACCCATCGACGTGCACCTCGTTCCGGCTCATCGCCTGGTGACCTGGCTGCTCTTTCGAGCGCTACCCATGAATTTCGGCGCGGCGCTCGCCATCTTGCTGGTTTTACACGGCGCGGGCATGTGGGTCCTCTTTCAGGTCCTCCAGCTGATCCGAGCGCGTGCGCTCGATATCTGGCTGGTCTGCCTGTACGGGGCCAATGCCACTCTGGCTCCTCTGTTTTACTGGTGGACGTCCGGGATCCATCGCCTTGGGTGGGTGTGCTTCTCACTCGTCGCGCTTTACGCGCACCTGCGGCATCGAATGTCCCGCGCACCGGGGTGGAATCTCGCGGTGATGCTCGCGACAGCGTGCGCGCTCGGGTTCTATGAAAAGGGGGTCCTGACCCCGCTCTTCCTTTTGACCCTCGAACTTGGGATGCCGAGAGACGCGCGGCGAGGTCGGGACGTCTCCACGGTGGTCGCCGCGGCCGCCGTGGTTTCCGTGTATCTGATCGTGTGGCGACGGTTCACCGATCCGTCGCTGCAAACCGTGAACCTGCATCCCCGGTTTTTGCTCGAGTTTACGTTCTTTGGTTTGAAGGCCTTCGGTCCCACCCTGACGGGCCTGTGGATCGGTGGTCCGCCTGTGGCCCGCTTCCTGGCGAACATGGGCGTCGGGCTGCTGATCCTCTACCTGGCCGCCCGAGGTGCCGCGCGAGCAGTCCTCTCGGGACTCGTCGCGCTCGCGGCGAGCATGCTGGTCATCGCGGCTTCGGCCGCAAAAACCAGCTTTCTGGGGCTGTCTTTGTTGCTCGTGGACCGTTACTACTTCGAGTGCGCTTTTCTTTTTTTCGTGTTCCTCGGCGTCGTAACGGCAAGCGCCCGACCTCCGTTGTGGGCCGCGCGTCTCCGCGCGTCTCATCGATGGCGGTGTTGGGCGTCTCGGCCCTCGTCGCGACATGCGCATTATCCGAGCTCACGATGCGGTACGACATTCCGGGCAACTACGGCTCTTCCGCGCCTGCGCTGCAGTTCATCACGAACCTCCAGAAGACGCTCGGACGTCTCTCACCACCGGATCTACATCCTCTCTTGCTCCGGGATACCCCAGTCCCGACGTACATCGTGCCGGTGGGCCGTCTCGTGCGTAGAAACTCGGAGCTCATCGCGTTGATGGGGATCGACGTGCGCGCCAGTCGACGCGGGACCTACCGTGTGGATCCGTCTGGAGCGCTCGTGCGCGTCCCGCGTCGTGGCTCGCATCGCGTCAGCCGACCACGGTAAGCCGGCCTCGGCCGCGTCTCACGACGAACGCCCTGCCCGTGCCGAGGTGCGTCGAGGCCGTCCGACGAAATTGTCGTTTCGAGCGAGTAAACGATCCGAGTCGAACGCGAAACGAAGAAAACCGCCAGGATCTCTCCCGCCGAACCGTGCGTGAGAAACGGCATCGAAACGACGGAACAGGGTCGACAAGTTTGTAAGCCGCGCACCGGGCCGTCGACGAAATTGTCGATGAACTTTGGTGGATCTCGTTTCGCTTCAGTTTCCGCGAGTGGAGCCCACTCGAACTTCCTGCGTCGGCGTGCGGATGGAACATTCGTTGCTCTCCCGTCGGTCCATGCTCCCCGCTCCATGCTCACGCAAAGCGCGCCCGCGCCGCCTCGATGCCACCAAGTTCCGCTTCTTTCGGCGTGCACTGCGACTCGTGCGGTCGGAGGGGCGACGATGAACGCTCAGAAGGTGGAACAGCTCGTCATCGCCACCGTGGGGTTCTTTTGGTGCTTCCTCATGTGGTTCTCGACGGCGGCCTTCAGCCCGAGCATCGCGGCGAACTATCACCTGAGCATCAAGGCCCTGGGGTTGCTGGCAAGCTCCGCGATCTGGATGGCGCCCGTCGGTCGAATCCTGGCGGGGTGGGCATCGGACCGATTCGGCGCGCCGAGAACCTTTGCCTTCATCCTTGCCAGCTGCGGCCTGATGTCGATTGCGTCGGCCTACACCACGAACTACGAGCTTCTCTTTGCCGAGCGAATCGCCGTTGCGATCGCGGGTGTCTCTTTCGTGGTCGGCATTCAGCACGTTGCCCAGTGGTTCAACGCGCACGAGATCGGCACTGCCGAGGGGCTGTACGCGGGCACGGGGAACGTCGGTGCCGGCGTGGGGGCCTTGCTCCTTCCACGGATCTTTCGCACGGATTATCACAGCGCCTTTCTGTGGCTCGGCGTGATCGCGATCGTCATCGCGGGCTGGTATCTGCTGCGCGGTCGAGCGGCTCGGACCATGGAACAGCGGGAGCTCGTCCGTCGGCGCAGCAACTTGCGCGACACCGTGTTCGTCTGGAGCCGCTATATCGCCATCGCGCTGATGTTCGCCTACGCGATGTCGTTCGGCCTCGAGATCTCGATGAACGCATGGCTGCCGGGCTACTTCACGCGCGGCTTTCACGACGCGATCCTTGCCCTCGGCTTCACGGGGGTTGCAGGGTTGCAGATCGCCGCCGGGACCTTCGCGGCGGTCCAGTCCTTCAACGCTTCCCTGTTCCGCCCCTTCGCGGGGTTCATGTCCGATCTCTTTCAACGCAAGGGGTGGACCCCGCTTCCAGTAATCGCGAAGAATCTACCCTACGCGCCGCGCTTACACTGGCTGGGGATCTCACTCATCCTGATTTCCATCGCGATGGCGGGCCTGACCATCGCGGGGCTCTCCGGTTCGCTGCATTCCTCGGTGGTCGTCCTGGTCGCGCTCGGAGTCTTCATTTCCTTCGGGACCGGCGGTACCTTCGCCCTGGTGCCGTTGCTGTTTCCCGATCGTCCGGGCACTGCCGCCGGGTTCATCGGTGGCGTATCGACGGCGGCGGGCATCGTCTATCCCTTGATCTTCGCCAGCGGTACCAACATCCACATGGGTTACGCCTCCGTCGCCCTTTACATGTTCCTGCCGTTCGTTGGCTTCTACTTCTGGGCGGCGCGCTACGAGCGCCATCCTGAAGAGCACGGCGTGCTGACGCAGATGCTCGCCAGTGATTAGGTCTTTGGACAATGTCGAAGTGTTGATTGGCTCTCCGGAGAGGAGCGCCACGGAATGGAGAGGTTTGCCCATGATGACGTCCGAATCCAGCGAACCCGTGCACCACGAGCCCTGGTACAAATATGGAGTGCTGGTGCTTTTCACGGAGATGGTCATCGCGATCGCCGTCAGCGGCTATTCGCTGTACATGACGTTTCACGGGCTCGGCGGATTTCCCGGAAAGCACTGACCGTGAGCGACTCACGGACGGGATGGGCGGGCGCGACTCAGCGGCCCATTGCCCAGGCGTCGCCGATCTCGAGCTTGTATTTGCCCCCGCTGCGGAGTTCGATTCCCTTCACGAGTTGTTCGCGGTGGTCATGGGCCACCGCCAGGAAGTCGTAGCGCGCTTCCTGGAAGACGAGCCCGTGGAAGGTCTGGCCCGCCTGGATGCCGGCGTTGCCGAGCTGATCCTCTCCCCAGAGTGCGAGGTCTTCGTCCGAGCCCGGCTTCACCCCCGCAGCCGCGGCCGCGTCGACCGCCGCGGTCCTCGCCACGTAAAGCCGTTCGATGGTGACGCCGCTCGAGTTCTTCACCGTCAGGCGTGCGGGACCGTCGCCGCTCGGCTTTCCGGCGGAATGAAGGACGGACACGGTGCCGCCGCCACATGCGACGGCCACCGCAAAGAAGAGTCCCATTCCGACCATGGCTCGACGCGAGAACATGAGAGAGACTCTATGTTAAGGCAGCCCCGTGAGCCCGTTCGAAACGATCTTCGCGCATACGGTGGTCGCGCGCTCGCATCTGTGCCCTGAAATTCAGCTGCGGCTCATCACGGCTGCCTGTCCGCTCTTTCGGGCGACCGAGGAACAAGCAGCGCTCGCGGGGCTCGTGGAACCGTACTGGGCGTTCTCGTGGGCGGGCGGACAGGCGCTCGCGCGGTACGTGCTGGACCATCCCGCGCTCGTCGCCGGCAAATCGGTGCTCGACTTCGGTGCCGGGGGAGCGGTCGAGGGGATCGCGGCGGCGCTGGTCGGCGGTCGCGTGCTCGCCGCAGATATCAATCCGATGGCAGTGGTTGCCGCGCGTGCGAACGCGGAGCTCACGGGAGTCACGATTGAAACCACCACCGAGGACCTCGTCGGGACCTTCGAGCGCACGTGGGACGTCGTGCTTGCGGGGGACGTCTTTTACGGAACCGAAATGTCGCGTCCGATCCTCGAATGGCTCACCCGCCTGGCCGAGCGCGGAACGCTGGTCCTCATCGGCGACCCCGATCGCGGTTTTCTCGAGACGTCTGGGCTCGAGCCGCTCGTGCGCTACGAAGCGCCCGCAGACAACGACGACCATGGTTCGTTCCTGCTGCCCACCATGGTTTATCGGGTGAGGTAGGGGCGCGCCTCGGCGTCAGTCGCCACTGTCACCCGCGCGCGCGGCGCGTTGCCGTTTTTCGACCGGGCCGATATCCGTCGCGCCGTGCTCCGCGGAGGTGATCGCCGGAGGTTTGCTCGGTGAAGGCGGCGTCCGCGCGCTTTCTACGCGCGTTCAGGGCGGCCCGCGGCGGCTGCGATGGAATCAGGCAATCACACCCGTCGCCGATGAGGTCCGTTCGCTTCGCGGCCACGAGCGCGGCGCGCACGTCGAACCAGTTTTCCGGCTTGAAGAACTGGAGCAGCGCGCGCTGCATCTTGCGGTCGCGCAGAGCTGTCGCCGTCTTCACCGGCGTCATCGTCATCGGGTCGTAGCCGGTGTGATACATGCACGCCGCGATGTCGAACGGGCTCGGAATGAAATCCTGCACCTGATCCGGCGCGTACCCGTTTCGCTTCAGGAAGAGGGCAAGCTCGATCATGGCCCCGAGATCGCTGCCCGGGTGGCTGGCGATGAAGTACGGCACCAGGTGCTGCTTCTTGCCCGCGCGCTCGGATGCGGCGAGAAACTCACGGTCGAACTCGAGGAAGTCCTCCGGCCCCGGCTTCTTCATGAGCCCGAGCACCTTCGGGTCCGTGTGTTCCGGCGCGACCTTCAGCAAGCCGCCCACGTGATGCGTCACGAGTTCGCGCATGTAAGTCGGATCGCGTCGCGCGAGATCCATGCGGATGCCGGATGCGACGAACACCTTGCGGACGCCGGGAACGCGCCTCGCCTCGCGCATCAGGTCCACGAGTGGGCCGTGATCGGTGCCGAGCATCTTGCAGACGGTCGGGTGGACACAGCTCTGTCGCCGGCACGTGCTCTCCACGGCTTCGTCCGTGCAGCGCATCCGGTACATGTTCGCCGTCGGTCCGCCGATGTCGCTCACGACGCCCGAAAAGCCCTCGTCTCTCGTCATTCGTTCGATCTCGGACAGCACCGACGCCTTGCTCCGGCTCTGGATGACGCGGCCCTCATGAGCAGTGATCGAGCAGAACGTACACCCGCCGAAGCAACCGCGCATGATCTGCACGCTCGTCTTCACGACCTCGAACGCCGGGATTTTGTCCTTACCGTAGGAGGGGTGCGGCCTTCGCGTGTAGGGGAGGCCGTAGACGAGATCCATCTCCGCTTCGGAGAGCGGCACGGCCGGCGGATTGACGACGACGTGCTCGGTGCCGTGGGCTTGCACGAGCGTACGCGCGTTCTTCGGGTTCGTCTCGCGATGGGCGAGGCGGGTCATGTTCGCGAACGCGATGGGATCGCTCGCGGCGTCTTCGAAGCTCGGGAGTACGACGACGGAAGCCCCCGACGGCGGGCTCTCGCTCGCGCCGAGACGGTAAGCGACCCCCCGCACGTCACGGAGCGCCCGTATGCTCTCGCCCGCGTCGAGACGCCGCGCGATCTCGAGCACGCCGCGCTCCCCCATTCCGAAGCCCAGCAGATCCATCTTCGCGTCGAGGACGACGCTTCGCCGGACCGTGTTGCTCCAGTAGTCGTAGTGCGCGATGCGGCGCAGACTCGCCTCCACGCCGCCCGCGACGATCGGCACTCCGGGAAAGGCCTCGCGCGCCCGCTGCGAATAAGCGAGCGTCGCGCGATCGGGTCTCCGTCCGATACGGCCGCCGGGGCTGTAAGCGTCGTCGTTCCGGACCTTCTTGTTGGCCGTATAATGGTTGATCATCGAGTCCATGTTCCCCGCGCTGACGGCGAAGAACAGGCGCGGTCTGCCGAACATGCGGAACGGCTCGGCCGTCTTCCAGTCCGGCTGGCTCGAGATCGCGACTCTGTAACCCGCGCTCTCCAGCAGACGACCGAGCAAGGCCATGGCAAAGCTCGGATGATCGACGTAGGCGTCGCCCGTGACGAAGACCACGTCCACGTCGCTCCAGCCGCGCGCACGGACTTCTCCGGGGCTCATCGGCAGCGGGCGCGCGTCGCATCGCGCCGCGGAGATCTCGACGCCGCCGAAGGGGCGCTCCTCCGGTCTCGCAAGGATCGGCAGACGGCGCATGGCGCGCGTTCTTACCGCGCTTGCCCCGCGCGCGCCCGTTCCTGCATCTGTTTGAGCATCGCGGCAGCGGCGGGCGGCATCTGGACCCCTGGCGGAAGCGTCACTCCGGGCGGGAGCTGCACGCCGGGTGGGAGTTGCATCCCTGGCGGCATTCCGGAGGGCATCGTCCCAGGCGGCCCGCCTCCCATGAAGCCCCCCATCGTCTGCATCAGCGCGCCGAGATCCATCACCTTGTAGTCCGCGGGGATCGCAAAGACCGAATCCTCCACCGGCTTCTTCTCGAGCTTCTCGACCTCGAGACGATCTTCTTCTGCCCCGGACGTGTCGTACCCGACGAAGCGCAAGGGCAGGTGCTGTCCGTCGAACAACTCTTTCGCGTAAGCTTGATCCACGGGCAGCGAGAGCGTCGGCATCGAGAACCAGGACGTGGTCTCCTTGGCCACGCAGAGCTGCGCGCGTTCGCCCTTCGTGTTCACGATGTTCCAATCCTCGCAGGAGTAGCCGGCGACCGTCTCCGTCTTGCCCGTCTTCGTGACCTGCGGCGGCGCCTCGGGCTCGGTCTGGTGTCGGCGCCATCCCTTCATTCGATCTCCGATACCCGAGAGATCCATCTCGACGACCTGCTTCTGCTCATCGATGATCGCGTAAAGCTTCTTCGTTCCCGTATCGACGACCACGTACGCCTTCTCGGCCAGGCGAGGCCCCTGATCGAGCCCTTCGGGGACCGTGAACCGCATCTTCGCCCCCTTGACGAACAGGGTGATGGGGGGGATCGGCTTCGCTCGTTTCGCGGACTTGGCGATGATGTCAATCTCGCCTTCGAAGCCATTCAACGCGCCGGGTGCGGCGCTCGTGGGTGCCGCGGAGGCCGCGGCCGTCGCGGACACGGCTTCCGCAGGCGCCGGCTCGCTCTTCTTGCAGCCGACGAGGAGGAGTAGCGGGACGTACGCTAGGATTCTGGTCTTCACGGCGGCAATCATACCGTCTTGCCGTCCCGTTGCGTCCGGAATCTCAGCTGACGCGCGCGAGCACGTGAGCAAGCCGTTGATAGAGCCGAGCCGCCAGCTCCGTGCTCGTCGCGCAGACCTCGCGGAAATCGTCGGCGCGGATCCGGAGCGCTCGCGTCCGCTCACCCGCACGGCACAGGGACGTTCCCTGGCCGCCGCCGGCGAGCGACTCCGGGTAGACGAGTGAGGAGGGTCCGAGGGTCCACCCGCTCGGCGCGTCGATGCGACCCTCGAGCACGATGTAACCGACGCGATCGGCCGTGAAAAACCGTGGAACCGTCTCTCCCGGGTCGAATTCGACTTCGACGGCCGCCTTGAGTGCTCGGGCAACGAGCTCGCGCGACACACCGGAGAGGAGCGCCGAGTGCGCCGCGAACGCCCCGTCCCGCGCAGAGAGTCCGTCGTCCGATGCCGTCCGGTCCGTGCGCCGCGCGCCAATCTCGACGACCAGCGCCGTTGCGTTGTCCCTGCCCCCTCGTTCGAGGGCCGCGTTGACCAGCGCAATGGCCGTGTCTTCCGTCGGTCCGCTCCGCGTCAGCTCGCTGATCACGCTCTCGTCGTCGAGCTCTCCGTGCACGCCGTCCGTGCACAGGAGCAGGCGGTCGCCCTCCGCGAGCTCGACGAAGACTTCTTCCGCGCGGACGCCGCTCTTGCCGCCCACCGCGTTCGTCAGGACGTTGCGCGGCGCCGGGGGTTCCGACGGTGACACGAGGCCGCGCGCGACGAGCGAGCCGTGCATCGTGTGGTCCTGCGTGAGCTGAATCGTGGTCGTCGGACGGGCGAGGTACGTCCTCGCGTCGCCGACGTGCACCAGGAATGCCTTGGTTCCCAGGAGCAGCGCGACGTCCAGGGTGGAGCCCATTCCATGTCGCCGGGCATCGCGCGCAGCGCTCTCGATGACGGCCGCATGCGCGCGATCCACGCCCGCCTCGAGCACGCCGAACACGGCGCGGCGAGCGTCGAGCGTCGGTGCCCGGACGAAGTCGTCGAGCACCTTCAGCGACTCCGTCAATCGAAGCGACTTTCCGACCTCATCGACGGCGACGCGTGCGGCTACCTCGCCCGCGGCATGTCCGCCCATGCCGTCCGCGACGGCAAGAAGACCAAGCCCCGGATCGGCGCGCCACACGTCCTCGTTCGACGAGCGCACTCGTCCGATGTGGGAGATGCCCGCAAAGTCGACGAGATGATCGAACCTCGGAACGGACCAAGACATAATCCGCCAGCCTACACGAGTCCGCGCGTCAGCGGGGAGCCGTCAGACGCGAGCGGTTTCCGGAGCTCTCTCTCCAGCTTGAGCTTGAGCTTGCCTTGCCTTGCCTTGCCTCGCCTAGCCCGTCGGGTCGGAACCCTCGAGGATCTTCCTGGTCTGGGCGGAGCGGAAGCGCTCGAGAGCCTGACGCACGTCCTCGTACTTGTTCGCCAGCATGGCGGCGGCAAAGAGCGCCGCGTTGATCGCGCCCGGCTTCCCGACGGCGAGCGTGCCCACCGGGATGCCCGCGGGCATCTGAACCATGGACAGCAACGAGTCGAGCCCGGTGAGAAGCTTGCTCTCCATCGGCACGCCGAGGACCGGAAGGCGTGTCTTCGCCGCGATCACCCCCGCGAGGTGCGCCGCGCCGCCGGCGGCCGCTATGACCACCTCTACCCCGCGGCCTTCGAGCGCGGCGGCCCACTCAATCGTGGCGTCCGGCGTCCGGTGGGCCGAGTAGACCCGCGCTTCGTTCGCGACGCTCAGCTCTTTCAACGTGTCGACCGTATGGCGCATGGTTTCCCAGTCGCTCTTCGAGCCCATCACCACGGCCACCAGAAGTTTGTTTTCCGCTTTCACCGTCGAGGTCGCTCCTTCGTGGGGACGCGATAAGCTAAAGTCGTGCCTCTTGCAATGGCGTCTCGAACTCGCGCGGTCGGTTTGGCCGTGATTCTCGCCGGCTGCGGCCCGAAAGCACCGTCCGTTGCGGCTCCGGTCGTCCCGGCGAAGACGACCCGCGTGGCCCTGCCTGCACCCGCGGCGGCCCTGCCACCCGCGACCGCGGACGAGCAGGAACTCGCGGCGCGGCTGCGGGCGACGGTGCAGCATTTTGCCGTCGAGGTCGGCGAGCGCAACGGCACGCAATCATGGAACCTCGCGACCGCGACGGATGACATCGCGCGCACGCTCGAGAAGATGGGCTACGAGGTGCGCCGTCAGGGGCTCATCGTCGGGGCCGACGACGCCGTGGTCCAGAACGTGGAGGTCCACGTCTCCGGCGGCAAACACGGCGATCAGACGATCGTCGTCGGGGCGCACTTCGATTCTCACCCTGGCACGCCTGGCGCGGACGATGACGCGAGCGGCGTCGCCGCAGTGCTCGAGCTTGCTCGGGTGTTCCGCGATCAGAGGCTCGAGCGTACGCTCCGATTCGTGTTCTTCACGAACGAAGAAGAACCGGATCTGAAGACCGATCACATGGGGAGCCTCGCGTACGCCAAAGACCTCGTCACGCAAGGTCTCGAGGTCGTGGGGATGCTGAACATCGACGGGATCGGCGCATTTTCGGTCGCGCCCGGGAGTCAGAGGGAGCCGGCAGAGTCGGGGACGCACTACCCGTCGACGGCCGACTTCCTGGCGATCGTCGGCAACGAGCCGTCTCGAGCGTTTCTGGAGCGGGTCACGGCGTCGATGAAGAAGCACACCGCGGTCCCCGTGTTCGGTGACGTTTTTGCCGCCGAGACTCCCTTCAGCGCATCGTCCGATCACTGGTCGTTCTGGAGGGTGGGGATCCCGGCCGTCATGATCACCGATACGGCGCCGCTCAGATACGTCGATTACCATCAGAAGACGGACCTTCCCGACCGGCTCGACTTCGATCGGATGTCGCGGGTCGTGGCCGGTATCCGCGACATGCTCGAGGACGTGGCCGAGGGCGGGTAACCGGCGACGCCGGGCTCGCACCCGTCACAGTGCGGCGATGACCCACACACCGAGTCGCGCGATCACCCCTGCCAGAAGGCCGGCGAGCAGATCGTCCGCCATGATTCCGAAGCCCACGGGCTTCGCATTCTCGGCGGCGCCGATCGGGCCCGGCTTGGTGATGTCGAACAGCCGGAAGAGCACGAAGGCCGCGACCATCGCGTAGGGACCGTTCCCTCGCACGAAAGCCATCGCGATGAGCACGCCTGCGACCTCGTCGATGACCACCCGCTGCGGATCCTCTTGCCCGAGCACTTTCGCGACTCGATGCGCGGCCCACGTTCCGACGGCCGTCAAGACCGCGATCCAAGCGACGTGAACCGCGATCGGCTCGCGTCGCAGCAGGAAGTGCAGCGGGACGGCGCCCAGCGAGCCCACCGTCCCGGGTGCCTTCTTCGACTCACCGCACCCGAACCACGTCCCGAGGACGAACGCCGTGCGGTCCGCCAGAGTCATGGTCAATTGACGGTGCAACTCAGGGGGCGAGCCACCCAGGTCTTGTGCTCCGTCTGCCATGGGCTTCCGACGTCCCATCGCAGGCTCACGTTGTCGAAGCGCGTCAGGAACTTGACGTTGCAGGTGACGTCGAACCGCTGGAGGCGCTTCACCGGCGTGCCAATCGGCGGTTCGCGATGCAGGCGCATGGCAACGTCCGGCTGCGCCCAGAGTCCGACCAGGAGGATGAGCGCATTTTCCGGCGAGGTCCGATACGGCTGAATGATGTCCGGGCGATTGTCGTCCATCACTTCGCCCGTGCGCGGCCACTCGACTCGGTCGCCCCCGAAAGCGCAATGCGCGCCGTCGATCACCGTGGCCTGTCCGCAGGCCAGGCGCGTCGAATCCGCCGTGATCACGGTGACGCGGACCTTCGCGACGCCGCCCGCTTTCCACTGACCGAAATCCGTGTGCAGGTCGTCCGGCGGCGCGAGATGCGTCATCACGTAATCGTTGAACTTCGGGTTAGCGATGAGCCCGAAGCCCAGCAGTATCGACACCGCGATCCACAGACGGCCGCCGAGGATCGGATTGAGCTCGACGCCGGTGGGTGCCGGTGGCCGCGGCGGGATCGGCTTGGTGCCCTCTGCCATCGCGCCTCTGATACCCCAAAACCCGCTGGTGCGTCACGCGCTTGGCGATCCACGCGAAGGCCGGGGCGCCATCGGATCAGCGGCAATCACCGAATACGGCCCGAAAGAGCGCGTCGGCGAGCCGGCGGTGCCCCTCGGGCCCGAAGTGGATCCCGTCCTTGAACGGTGCGGCATAGCGGTCGCAGAGTCTGTCCGGATCGCCGCACGAGAGCAGCGAATGGCCGTCCACGGCGAAGTCGACCGTCTTCGCTTCTGGTCGAGCGAGGATCCATCGATTCAGCTCGGCGGTGGTCCTGGCCCGTGCCGGGTCGAAGTAACGGCTAAACCCTCCCCACGGAGTTACCGTCACCGCGACCACCTTCACGCCGTGCTCGCGTGCCGCGGCGTACATGGCAGCGAGGTCCGTCTCGATCTTCGTCACCGTTCGACCCGCCGTCAGATCGCTGTAGAGATCGTTCACGCCGCCGAACACGATGACGTGCGTGTACCGCGGCTTCGAAGGGTCGGGAGGGATGCCGAGAACGTCTGCGGCGAAGCGACGGCGCATCTGGTTCACCATCTGCCCTCCCACTCCGTAGCTGTCGAAACGGCTCTTCGGGCATCGCTCGGCGAGATCGCGCAGATAGAGGCCCCCGTGTGATCGCGGATCCGTCAAAGAATCCCCCATGGCGGCGACGACATAGACCCGACCCGCGGTCCGCCCTCCGGACGCCGTTGCATGACCATCATCGGCCGCCGCGCTGCCGCCTCCCTTCCAGGTGGCTGCTGCGACCACTCCGATGGCCGCAGCCAGGGGAAGGCCACGCAACGTTCGACTCATGCACGCATCTTCTTCACGACTTCTCCGACGAGCTTTCCGTCCGCGACCACGCCGCTCGCCTTCAGAGCCTTCATCGCGATGCCCGTCGCCTGACCATCCGCGGGGGCGCTCCGGATCGCGGCTTCGACAGGCCCGAGCGCCGCCCGCAGCTCGTTCTCGCCCAGCCCCTTCGGAAGCAGTGTTTCGAGGACGGCGATCTCCTGCTCGAGGACCGAACGCTGTTCGGCGCTCGGCGACGCCTCTAGCGTTTCGCGATTCGACTTGATGATCTTCCGGACGCACGCCTGTGCATCGGCGTCGGCCAACGGTTCCGCCACGTCTCCCTTGCGGGCTTGCTGCGTCTGAATCTCACCCAGCGCCACGCTGAGGATCTGCTTCTCCAGCGAGCGCCCGCCCTTGAGAGCCGCGAGCATCCGGGTCTTGATTTCGTCCACGAGCATCCGCGGTGGATTAGCACCAAATCACCGCGGCGAATATCCGGCCCATCGCCTCGGCGAGTCCGCGGTATGCGTCTCGAGTTTCAGCGCCTCGACCAGGGACGCCTGCGATGGTGCGCCGCAGCCACCAATTCTCGGGAACGACCGCGAGCCATCACCGCCCTCACTTGGTGCAGACGTTCGACGTGCACTTGTTGCTCGAGCAATCGGTCGGGAGCGTGCACGCCTTGCCTGGCTCGCAGCGCGGGCAGGCTGGTCCTCCGCAATCGACGTCCGTTTCGAAGCCGTCTTGCTTGCCGTTTTGGCAGGCACCGACGCACTGCGCGTTGTCCCCCTGGACGATGCAGGAGCTCAGCAGGACCAACGTGCACTGCGTGAGCGGCGTCACTCCGCTCCCGGTATCGTTGCACTGCACGACGAGGTCACCGTTGCACGATTGCTGCGCGGGCTTGCAGGTCTCCGGCACGCAGGCGCCTGATTCGCAGTATTCGCCCGACTTGCAGTCCGAGTCTGCGACGCACTGGGTGCACTGGCCGTAGAAACCGATGCCCTGATTGCAGAGCATGTGCTGAGCAGTGCAGTCGTTGTCCGAGCTGCAAGACACGTGGCAAACCCGATTCGTGCACACCTTGCCGTCACCGCAGTCCGCGTCGCCGGTGCACTGAACGCAGACGCCATTCTCCTGATCGCAAATCGATTCGCCTCCTGGTGCCGACGCGCAGTCGAGGCTGTTCTGGCACTTGGGTAACCCGGTGCAGATGGTGTTCTCGCACTGCTCCGTGGGTCCGCACTGCAGGTTCGTGTGGCACGCGATGCATTTGCCCGTGATCGCCTGACAGAGCGGGGTGCCCGCCACATCCGCGCAGTCGGCGTTCGTGCGACACGGTGGCAAAGCGACGGCTCCGTCTGCCAATGCCATCCCACCGTCATGCGCGCCGGCGTCGGTGCTCGTTCCACCTGAAGCGGCGGTGGCGCCGCCCGCAGACGTGTCGCCGCCGTTACCGAGGGCGCCTCCCGAGCTTGTGTCCGCCCCGCCGCTCTCCGCGGAGCCGCCGCCCGAACTGGCGTCTGGTCCCCCTGAGAACGCGCCGCCGGTTTCGAAACCAGACTGCGTCTTGTGGTGGCCAGTGCACCCCGCCGCCAGGAGAGAAAGGATCAAGCAGCATCGAACCAAGGACGTCGAATGGATCATGTCGGACCAGCCCTGAAGTAAAGGTTGCTCGAACCGCGTGCGCGCGACGACATCGCGCGCGTTGCCGCACCGACCCAGGTGTCGCGCGATTGCGCCTTGCGGGGGAAGGCGCGTTTCGTCTCGCGACAGAGTTAATGCCGCTCGTGAGCAAAACCGTCAGTGCACCGGGTGAATCTTCGCCTCGGGGGGCCGTGGAGCGATGAGCCTTCGGGATTGGTCGGTCGGTCGGACCCGCCGGAGCCCGCCCCGCGCCCCCAATCCCGATGACCACGGCGCCGGGGTTCCCCGAAGGCAGGACTAGTCCGTCTCGAGCCGCTCGGCCAAGAGCGCTTCGTCCACCAGGGCTCGGAGTTCGTCGTGCTTCGGATTGGGGAGCGCGGACTTGCGTGATACAGGGCGGGCGTCGAGCTCGGGCTCGCGCGGGGATTCGGCGAACCAGCGAAAGAGCCGCGGCTTGGATTCGGACAGCGAATAATCGCCCGCCGCGACGCGCGCCGGATTGTGCTTCAACCGGTCGACGAGGGCGTCGTTCGATCGGACCCAATCCTGCGCATCGGTGAAGAGAGCCTTCTGCGTTACCCCGAGCTCGCGCGCCGCCGCTCGCGCCGGATGTTCACCGACGGCGATGAAGAGCGCCGCGAGCACCGCGAGTTCGTCCAACGATGCTCGGGTCACCTGCGCGACGCTCGGCCCACCACATCCAGTCGAATAAATGTAAGCGCCCTCCATGAGGAGCACACCGAATCCGAGCGCCACCGCGGCGTAGTCCGCCGTCAGCTCCGCCGGCGCGTCCGGCGCGACGCCGGCCGGCAGGGTCTCGACGAGAAAGACGTGCCCGAGGGCGCGGGCGACCATCGTCGTCAGGACCGTCGAATGCGAGAGCTCTTGCGACGGGATTCGCAGGCTCCAGCCGACGCCATCGTCCACGAGTCTCGGCCCGGAGCCGTCGGTCGCTGCCGGCACCGCGCAGCCGCTCGAGCAGCCGCCCTGTGCGCATCCAGAATCATCCGCGACGAGGACCGCGTTCAGGGGAATGTCTTCCATCCCGGCATGCATCGCCATCCGTTCGACGAGCCGTTCGGCAGACTCGTGGTCGCCCGTGAAGCGATCCGGGAAGAACGTCCCGTTCGGGAGCACGAGCGGGCGTGCGTCGAGACCCGCGCCCGGGAGGCAACGCAGCCGAGCGTAGCGCTCCACGATGCCCGAGAGTTCATGCCTGTCCGGAAGCTGCATCCGGTGAAATTCTTGGCAGGCGCGGAGCGGGAGTCAATGCTCCTCGCGTGACGGGCCACGGATCGCGTTGTAGGCTTTGGGGCTTTTGATGGAACGGGGCGCCCTCGAAGACCGCATCGCGGTGCTCGAGCGTCGGGTCGCGGAGCTCGATGCCGAGCTGGAAAGCGCGATCAGCGACGCGACGGCGTTTCGTGCGCTGGTGAGTTTGCCGTTGCCGCCCGTCGGTTTCGCGGAGCGAGAGGCATTGCTGCTCGAGACCGAACGCGCCGCGAAGCTGGGGACCTGGGTCTGGGACACCAAGACGAATTCGGTGACGTGGTCTCGCGTGCTCTACACGATCCTGGGTTACGATCCGGAACGCGACCGCCCATCGACGGAAGCGTTCTTTCTCGCCGTCCACCCGGAGGATCGGGAGCGAATTCGCGGTGTCTCGGCCGAGAACGCCCGCACGGGGGCTTCTCACGCGGAAGAGTGCCGGATACTCCGCAAGAACGGCGAGGTGCGCGAGATCGTTCTCGACGGCACGTACATGCAGGACGAGAGCGGTGGGTTCGTCGGCTTCGTGGGCACCGTCACCGACGTCACGGAGCGCAACGTCGCCGCGCGCGCACTGCGAAGAAGCGAAGCGTTGCTCCGCCACGCCCAGCGGATCGCACACATGGGAAGCTGGCGATGGGAATTTGCCGGGAACCGGGTCGAGTGGTCGGAAGAGCTCTACGCCATTCTCGGCATCGAACGCAGCGTCGTACCGACCCCCGAGCTCTTCTACGAGTCGGTACATCCCCATGATCGCCCACGTGCGCGCCGGGAGGCGGCTCTCGCGGCCCGCGGCGAGATCAACCTTCCGAGCGAGTACCGGGTATTGCGCTCCGGGACCGGCGTCCGGTGGGTTCGCATCGACTCCCGTCGTATCGAGGAGGCCGACGGCCGCGTTTCGGGCTTGATGGGTACGGTACTCGACGTCACCGATCGGAGGCGCCTCGAGGAGCAGCTCCTCCAGTCTCAGAAGATGGAGGCGATCGGGCGGCTCGCGGGTGGCGTTGCGCACGACTTCAACAACCTCCTCATGGTCATCCGAGGATACACGGCGCTGCTTCAGTCGCGAAATCCGATGGACGAACTCCAGCAGATTGGCGAGGCGGTGGATCGCGCCGCGACGCTGACCCACCAGTTACTCGCGTTCAGCCGGCGCTCCGTCGTCTCCACCCGATTGATCGACCTCGACGGAGAGCTCGCCGGTGCAATCCGGCTCGCGCGCCCGCTGATCGGCGATACGATCCACGTCCGGTTCGAGCTGGACGCACGGCCATGGCTCGTCAGGGCCGAGGCCGGGCAAATGAATCAGCTCATCCTGAACCTGGTGATCAACGCGCGCGATGCGATGCCAAACGGCGGCACCCTCTCCTTCTCGACCTCACGCGTCGTCCTCGGCCCCAGCTTCGTCGCGACTCATCCGGACGCCACCCTCGGCGAATACGTGCTCTTTTCGGTCGCCGACGACGGGACGGGGATGTCCGACGAGGTGAAGACGCGCGCGCTCGAGCCCTTCTTCACCACGAAGGAATGCGGGCGCGGCACGGGGCTCGGCCTCTCCACGGTCTTCGGTATCGTCCGACAGAGCGGCGGGTTCCTCGAACTCGAGTCGAAGGAGGGGCAGGGCACGACCATCTCGGTCTACCTGCCGCGCGCGGAGGACGCTTCGCGCGCCGACTCAGCTCCCGCGCCGACGCCGCTCTAGGTCCGCGAGGCGCGTCACCACGCCCCGGGCCATGATCGCGAGGACGCGCTCGACGAGCTGCGTGCGGTCCTTTGCAGCGCCGCCGAACGCGAGGTGGCTCTTGGCAATGCGACCCCTGGGGAGCCAGCCCGTGGCGTTGCACTCGACGTGCAGCACCCCGCCCTCTTCGACCTCGTCGAACTCGTCGATGCGCAGCCTGAACTCGATGTGCGCGCCGCGCCCGGCGCCCCAATCGGCGAGCCTGGCTTCCTTGACGAGCATCGCGCGGAGGTACTTCTCTTCGCCCGCGGCAAGTGGCGCGGCCGACAGATCCAGCCGATCGAGCGTGACGACGGGGTGTCCCTTCGGAGGCACTGCGAGCTTGCCGAATGCGGGTGCCCCGAGCGCCAACAAAGAGACGACGACGGCCGGAAAGATGCCGCTGCGCCGTTTCATGCCCGAACCCTAGGGGTGGCGCTTCGGCCGGGCAAGAAATTGGATCCCGAGAGTGGCGCTTGACGGCCAGGTTCGAGAGGGCGAAGTTGCGCTGGACGTCATGTCCGCCGATCTCGCCGTCGATCAGCCGGACGTCGACGTCGTCATCATCGGCGGCGGGGTCAACGGCACGGGCGTTGCGCGGGATTGCGCCCTTCGCGGCCTGAGAGTCGCGCTGTTCGAACGCAACGACATCGCGTTCGGCGCCAGCGGCAACTCGAGCGGCATGATCCACGGTGGGCCCCGTTATCTTTCGTACGATCCCGACGTCACCTACACGTCCTGCCTCGATTCCGGGCACATCCAGCGGATTGCGCCGCATCTGCTCTTCCGGATCCCGTTCCTCATGCCCGTCGAACGCCGCCTGGGGTCCAAGGTGACGCTCCTCGGGATGGATGCCTTCTTCGATCTTTACGACAAATACCAGCCGCTGAAACACGGCAAGCCTCACGTGCTTCTCGGCGGCGAGGACGTCCGGAAGCTCGAGCCCGGCATCGCAGGCGATATCGAGGGCGGTATCAGTTTCGACGAGTGGGGAATCGACGGAGCAAGGCTGTGCATCGGCAGCGCCGTGGACGCGCGCGAAAACGACGCGGAGGTCCGGACCCACTGCACCGTGTCCGAGATTCTCCGCCGCGAAAATGGGGCGGCGTACGGCGTACGATTCCGCGATCGCATCACCGGCGAGACGGGGCAGCGCACGGGCAGGGTCGTGGTGAATGCCACGGGGGCCTGGGCGCCCATCACGACCGCGCTCGGCGCGGTGACGTCGCGCGCGGCTCGCGTGCGGCCCGGCAAAGGCATTCACGTCTTCTACGATCGCAGACTGACGAACTTTGCGATCGCCGCGAGGGCCATCGACGGCAGACAGGTATTCCTGGAGCCCTGGCAGAACATGAGCGTCATCGGGACGACCGACGACGACTATTATGGCGATCTCGACGACTGCGTCGCCACCGCAGACGAGGTCAATTACCTGGTCCAGGCCGTCGCGCGCGTCTTCCCGGCGATCTCGACGGCGCGCGCGATCGGGACCTGGGCGGGAGTGCGCCCCACGCTTTACGAATGGGGACCGAACGAGGACGAGCTCTCCCGCGACCATCGGATCGTCGATCACGCCGCCGACGGTGCGGACGGCCTTTACTCGATGGTCGGAGGCAAGCTCGCGAGCTATCGCCTCTTCGCCGAGGAAATGACGGACGTGATCGCGCGGCGCCTCGGAAATGGGACGCCCGGGCGCACCCAGGTAGCGCCGCTACCCGGCGGAGACGTGCAGGTCGACCCGCTTGCGCTCGCGACGTCGTTTCGCGTCGATGCCATGGTCGCGGCGCGGCTCGAATATCGTCATGGTGGCCGCGCCGAGCGCGTGCTGGAGCGCGTGAAGCAAAACCCCCCCGAGGCGGCGATCGTGTGCCCGTGCGAGCCGGTGACCGAAGCGGAGATCCGTTACGTCGTCGAGAACGAGTGGGCGAGCTCGGTGGACGACGTGTCGCGAAGAACGCGGCTCGGCCTGGGCTCGTGCGGAGGCATGCGCTGCGCCGCCCGCTGTGGTGCCATCGTCGCCGAGATGACGGAGCGATCCCCGGAACACGGCCGGCGACTTGCGTTCGACTTTCTCGACACGGCTTCGCGTCGGAGGCAGGCGACGTTGAGCCCCGTGCAGGCTCGCCAGGAGGCTCTCCAGATTGCGACGGTTCGCTCCGCGCTCGGCGTCCGTCGAGAGCGCGAGGACAGAGAATGAGGGTCGCCGTCATCGGAGGGGGCGTCGCGGGGACCGCCGCGGCCTGGGCGGCTCGTCGGGCCGGCGCGGACGTCACGGTATCCATCGATCGCGCCGGCGCGACGTCCCTCTACTCGGGTGCGCTGGATGTCGAGCCGTGGGCAGAGGAGAGTCGTGATCAGCCCCTGGAATCCGACTTGCTCGCGTTCGCGACGGCACTCGAAGCGTGGTCGGTCGGCACGCAAAGCGCGCGCGTCGCGACGTACGAAGGCGTCGTTCGTCCCGCTCGCGGACTCGATTCCGCCTTGCTCGATCTGACCCCGCTGGCAGGTGCGGTGGTGGCCGTCGCGAGCGTGGCAGTCGATGGCTGGGATGCGGCCGCGCTCGCGCGTGCGCTCGGAAGTTCGTCATGGGCGCAATCTACGAAGACCCGGTTCGAGCCGGTGTCGATCCCCCCGCTGCTGGACCCGCCGGAAGCGCTCGCGCCGGCCTTCGACATCGCGCGCTTGCACGAAGCGCCGGAAAGCGTCGCGCGCCTGGCCGATGGACTCGCATCCGCGCGGCTGAAGCCCGACGCGTGGTTGCTCGGGCCCTGGCTCGGTACCGTCCCGGGCGTGGCGGAAAGGCTCGTCGGGCTGATGGGCAAGCCGTGTGGAGAAACGACGTCTCCGCCGGGCGGGCCCGCGGGCGCCAGGTTCGAGGCGTCCCGCGACGCGCTGTTCTCGAGCCTCGGCGTCCACCTTCGGAACGAGCACGTGAAGTCCGTGTCCCGGCGCGGCTCGCGCTTCTTCCCGATGGGCATTCCTGACGGCCGCCTCACCGCGAACGATGCCGGCTTCGACGGGGTCATCGTCGCGAGTGGTGGCATCCTCGCCGGAGGGATCGTGCTCGAACGAGGGAGCTCGTCCGCCGCGCCGTCCTTCGTGTCCGCCATCGATGCCGGTTTCGAAATCGGGGTGGGAGGGCGATTTCTGGACCATTTCTCGTCGGTGCACGGAGTCGTTCTTCCGTCGTTCGGGATGCGGGTGCTCGAGCGACTCGGCATCCTCGCGGAAGCGTCGGTCGCGCGGGGCGGCTGCGGAGTATTCGTTGCAGGGGATTGCGTGGCGGACGAGCCCAGGACGGTGCTCGCGGCTGCGCTGTCCGGCATCACCGCCGCACGCCGGACGCTCGCGCGGTAGCTCGCGTTGCCGCGCCCGCCGGCCTGGGGTACGAGCGAACTCATGGGCAATCGCGGTCTCGACTCCTTCAAGGTGCGTTCGGAGCTCGTCGTCGGCTCGAAGACGTTCGAGTACTTCAGCCTCGAAAAGTTCGCCAAAGCGACGGGCCTGGACGTGGGCCGGCTTCCGTTCTCGCTGCGGATCTTGCTGGAGAACTTGCTCCGCCTCGAGGACGGTAAGGCCGTCACGAAGGACGACGCGCTCGACGTGGCGAACTGGGACCCGAAAGCGGCCCCCGACAAGGAGATCGCCTTTCACCCGGCGCGCGTCATCCTTCAGGACTTCACGGGCGTCCCGGCCGTGGTGGATCTCGCGGCGATGCGCGATGCCGTCACCGAAATGGGCGGCGACCCGAGAAAGATCAACCCGCTCTTCCCGTCGGAGCTCGTGATCGATCACTCGGTGCAGGTCGATTACTTCGGAACGAAGGAGGCCCTCGGGCTCAACGCGAAGCTCGAGTTCGATAGGAACATCGAGCGATACCAGCTCCTCCGCTGGGGTCAGAAGGCGTTCGACAACTTCAACGTCGTGCCGCCCGATCAGGGCATCGTTCATCAGGTGAATCTCGAGTACCTCGCTCGGGTGGTCTTCGAGTCGAAGGGGCTACTCTATCCAGACTCGCTCGTCGGCACCGACAGCCACACGACGATGATCAACGGCATCGGGGTCCTCGGCTGGGGCGTCGGCGGCATCGAAGCCGAGGCCGCGATGCTCGGGCAGCCGATCAACCTCCTGGTCCCACAGGTCGTCGGGTTCCGCCTGTTCGGCAAGTTGCCTTCCGGCGCGACCGCCACGGACCTGGTGCTCACCGTGACCCGCATGCTCCGGGACAAGGGAGTCGTCGGCAAATTCGTGGAGTTCTTCGGCGATGGCATCGCCAGCCTGGCGCTCGCCGACCGCGCGACGATCGCGAACATGAGCCCCGAGTTCGGTTCCACGATCGGCATCTTTCCGATCGACGCGGAGACGCTCACTTACCTCAGAGCAACGGCTCGCGAAGAGCGCGCGATGCTCGTGGAGGCTTACGGGCGGGCGCAGGGCCTTTTCCGCGAGCCTGGGGCGCGTGACCCCGAATTTACGGACACGCTTTCGCTCGACCTCGGAACCGTGGTGCCGACCCTGGCCGGCCCCCGCCGACCGCACGACAAGGTCGCGCTGACCGAAATGAAATCGAGCTGGCAGAAAGTCCTGCCCGAGCTCATCCTGGCCGCGAAGGGCGACCCGAAGGACACGGGCAAGAAGGTCCGCGCGAACGTCGACGGACACGAGGTCGAGATCGGGCATGGCTCCGTGGTCATCGCGGCGATCACGAGTTGCACGAACACGTCGAACCCCTCGGTGCTGGTGGCGGCCGGGCTCCTCGCGAGAAACGCCGTGGACAAGGGGCTCCAGGTGAAACCCTGGGTCAAGCCGAGTCTCGCTCCGGGCTCCAAGGTCGTGACGCAGTATCTCGGCAAGGCCGGGCTTCTGCCGGCGCTCGAGGCGCTCAAATTCAACCTCGTCGGTTATGGATGCACGACGTGCATCGGCAACAGCGGGCCGTTGCCGGACGCCGTTGCCGCGGCAGTGACGCAGGGGAATCTCGTCGTCGGAGCGGTGCTGAGCGGAAACCGGAATTTCGAGGGCCGCATCAACCCTCACGTGCGCGCGAACTACCTGGCGAGCCCGCCGCTGGTCGTGGCCTACGCGCTGGCGGGACGCGTGGACATCGATTTCGAGGTCGAACCCATCGGCAAGGGGAAGGACGGCCGGGACGTTTTCTTGAAAGACATCTGGCCCCCCGCCGAGGAAGTGGCCAGGACGCTTGCCGGAGCCCTCTCTCCGGAGATGTTCCGGAAGGAGTACGCCGCTGTGTTCGATGGCGACGAGAGCTGGCAGAAGCTCGCGGTCCCCGAGGGCAGTCGATTCGGCTGGGACGCCGCGAGCACGTACATTCGCAAACCGACGTTCTTCGAGAAGCTCTCGCGCGAGCCCGCGCCCCTCGCCGACATCCGCGGCGCGCGCGTGTTGCTCGCGCTCGGGGATTCCATCACCACCGACCACATCTCCCCAGCCGGGAATATCGCCAAGGATTCACCCGCGGCACGATATCTCGTCGAGCATGGCGTGCCGCCGCTGGAGTTCAACTCTTATGGCGCTCGCCGCGGCAACCACGAGGTGATGGTGCGCGGGACGTTCGCGAACACACGTCTGCGCAACGCCCTCGCGCGGGGCAAGGAAGGGAGCTTTACGCGGCACCTCCCGGACGGCGAGCTGACGAGCGTCTACGAAGCCTCCGTGAAGTACCAGGCCGAGGGGGTGCCCCTCGTCGTGCTCGCTGGAAAAGAGTACGGGTCCGGGTCTTCGCGCGACTGGGCGGCGAAGGGCACGTACATGCTCGGCGTGCGCGCGGTCATCGCGCAATCCTACGAGCGCATTCACCGATCGAATTTGATCGGGATGGGCGTCCTGCCCCTCGAATTCACGAGCGGGCAGGGCTGGGAGAGCCTCGCGCTCAGCGGAGAGGAGGTCCTCGACATCGGGGGCGTCGCGAAGGACCTGGCTCCCGGCAAGCGCATCGCCGTCATCGCGACCGCGAGCGACGGTTCGAAGAAGGAAATCCCCGTCCTCGTTCGCATCGATACCGTGGTCGAGCTCGAGTACTACAAGCACGGCGGGATTCTTCAGTTCGTGCTTCGGGAGCTTTTGAGAAGCTAAGTCCACCCCCGGGCGTGCGTGTCGTTGGCGCGAGCGCTCACCTTCGTTGACCGAGCACGAGCCGGTACGCGGTGGCGAGCGCGACGTCCTTGCCCTTCGTCGGATCGACTGGAATTGCACTCGTGGTGCCGAGCACGTCGATGGGGGAGATGCCTCCGCCGTCAGGGCTTTCGACCGGTGCGACCGCGGCAGCCGGAGGCGCCTCGGGCCCCTCGGGGGCCAGGTGATTCTCGAGATCGCTCTCACGGCGGACCCCGAATGGCCCCGGGTCTCCGGCAGCCACGACGACGTCCGGGACGATGCCCTGCGCCTGAATCGAATGTCCGGCGGGCGTGTAGTACCGCATCGTCGTGAGCCGCATCCCAGCGCCGTCGGGTAAGTCGATGACCGATTGAACCGAGCCCTTGCCGAAGGTGCGCGCACCGACGATCGTCGCGCGCTTGGGATCTTGCATTGCTCCCGCGAGGAGCTCCGCTGCACTCGCCGTGTACTCGTTCACGAGGACGACCGCGGGCTCCCGGTGAAGCGCACCGCCGCCATGGGCGTGCACTTCGTCGACGATGTCTCCACGGTGGCGTGTCGAATAGATGACTCCGCTCGTCAGAAACTCGTCTGCGACGGCGCTCGCTTCATCCACCAGGCCGCCAGGATCGTTCCGCAGATCGAGCAGAACGCCTCTGAATGTACCGTGAGCCTCCTGCCGCAGTTTGCCGACGGCGTCGAGGAACTCATCGTGCGTCCCGGATTGAAATTGTTTGATTCGGACGTAAGCGACGTCGCCGGCGAGGAGCTTGCCCGCGATACTCGCCACGTGAATCACCTCGCGAGTCAGCGAAATGTGCATGACCTCGTCGGTCGGGCCCCGAACCACGGAGACGACGACTCGCGTGCCCGGCTTGCCCCGCATCACGCGCACGAGATCTTGCGTCGATTGACCCGAAACGGGCGTGCCGTCGATGGCGACGATGCGATCCCCAGAGCGAATGCCGGCGCGTTCGGCTGGCGACCCTTCGATCGGCGCGATGACGACGACGCCCCCATTTCGGAAGTCGACTTCGACGCCGACGCCACCGAACTCACCCTTCGTGTCGGCCTCGAACATCCGGTAGTCTTCGGGTGGCATGTAGGAGGAGTGCGGGTCGAGCTCGCTGACCATTCCCTTGATCGCGCCCTCCAAGAGGCGCGATCGGTCCACCGGATCGACGTACTGGTTCTCGATCAGCACCAGGACGCGGCCCAGTTGCCGGACCAGGTCGTAAGGGCCGTCTCCCGCAACGGCGAGCTTCGCGAAAGCGCCGCCGGCGACGAACGATGCGGCGCAGAGGAAGAAAGCTCCGGGCGCGACCCATCCTCGGCCACTCTCGAACAGGCCACCCAGTCGAGGGGAGCGCCCCTTCGGTGCCGTCTTCGCGGAGGTCACTTGATGGGCGGGCTCCCGGCCATTCGTCGTCGGCAAGCTTTCGAACATTATAGGATTGTTCTCGCCGTCGTCGTATGTTACCCAATGTGGCTCAGGGTAGGTCTGGTTGATGGGCGATAACCAAAGCGGCACCAAGGGCAGCGACAAGCGAAAGCAGAGCCTCTACTTTCCGGAGTCGATGCTTCAGGAAATCAAGGATGAGGCGGCGCGCCTCGATCGGTCCCTTTCGTGGATCGTCCAAAGGGCTTGGAAAATTGCCCGGCTCGAGATAAAGAAAATTCCGAGCGTGAACGATATCGCGGACGACGAAGAGCCCGATCCGGGCTGAGTCGGCCAAGGGGGTTCACTTGCCGGAAGCGCCGGAGCCGGTCGTACTCGGCGACTTGCTGGAGCTCGTCGCGTACGACTTGCAGAGCCCGATTGCGGCGCTCGCCAACAATCTGGCATTCCTCTGGGCAACGGTGGCGGCAGCGGATCAGGATGCCCGCGATGCGCTCACGGATAGCCTCGCGTCCTGCGACGGGCTGAGGCACATCGTCGAGAATCTGGCGGTTCTCGCGCGATCGCTCAACGGGGCGGTGCTGGTGGAGAAGACCGTGCTGGACGTCGCAGCTCTCGCAGCTGATGTCGTCGCGTCGTGTCGGACCATGGCTGAGAGCCACGAGGTGGTCATCGAGCTCGCGAGCCCAGCGGGACCGGTCCTCGTCGAGTCGTCGAGTCGCGTTGCCGTGGAGCGATCTCTGGCGAACCTGCTCCGGAATGCGATTCAGCACTCGCCCGCCCAGGCCGTCGTTCGCGTTGTCGTGCGCGGCTCGCCGTCTGCGGCTGTGCTGATAGAAGATGCCGGAGCGCCGATCCAGGGCTCTGCTCGCACGACGCTGTTTCTGGCCTCGGGTCAGCTGGAAGGGAAGATGGGCCCGCGCGGGCGTTACGGCCGGGGCCTCGGCCTCTATTGCGCGTCTCTGGCCGCCTCCGCTGGTCACGCCGCCGTCCGGGCCGTCGATCCGCCTTCTGGCACCGGAAACGCGTTCGAAATGCTGTTCTGATCCCAGGCGGATCGCGGGGAGCTACGGCTGCACGATCACGGCGCCGTCCGGATCCCGGTAGAGGATCTTTCCGGTCTCGCCCGGGCATCCCCAGCACGTACTGAAGTGTAGTCTCGGGCGGATGTAGCCGTTGTACGCGAGCGCCACGGGCCCCGGCTCATTTTCCATGATGAAGCTCGAAGCGAGCTCGTAATCGTCTTTGTCGACCACGTGAAACGCCACGACGAATGAGGTGGTGTCTCCCGAGCGTCCGGTAAGGACGAGAAACTCCGCTCCGGCAACCGGGTTCCACAAGAGCGGTGCAACGGTGAAGAAGAAGCCCTTCTTGTCACCGGGACCGCGTGCCAGCACGGTGTCCGCGCCGTCCGGATCGCGAAAGAAGTGAACGTCCTTCGCGAGGCGCATCGTGTTCGGATTCGCCTTCAATAGCTCCGCCAGGCGCGTGGCCGTGATCGTCGCTTGAACGAACGTCTGCCCGAGACGCGGCTCGACGACGAGTGCGGCGTTGCGCGCACCTTTGCAGCACCGAAACCCCAGCGTGTCGCTCGTCGTGGTGGGTGCTTCGCCGGAGCGCGCCGCACAACGGTGCTCGACGGCGGGGGAACCGACCGTCGCTCCGCGAACGGCCGCCCTGCGAGGAGCGTCGCCTTCGGGAACGACGTCGCTCGCCGTCCATTCTCGAAGCGCGCCGAGGCCGAGCACGTCGAACCCAGATGCACATGCGCGCGGGTTCTGCTCGCAGCGCGGGTCCCACTGATCCCCGGTCGAGTATTTACGGCTAGCAGGTCCCTTGCAGGCGCGCTCCCATTCGAGTTCGGTGCAAAGGCGCGTCCCGCGTTCCTCGCAGAGCCGCTCCGCGTCGTCGCGGGTGACGGCGGTGCGTGGAGGCAGGGACGGATCGTTCGGATACGGCAGTCGATCGATCCGAAAGGAACCGAGCTCCACCGTCGTAAGGCGCCCTTCGATCTCGGGGTGCCGGCCCGGTTCGCCCGGACGACTTCCGGCTTGGAACGAGCCTCCCGGCACGTCGACGCGCTCGCCCGCGAGGGGCGCGACAACGGGATTTACGGTGGCGGCGGTCCTCGGCACTCCCGAGGTTGACCCTGACCGGGGCGGACCCTTCCGGCACGCGACGACGAGCGACGTCGCGAATACCGCGACGCTGAGCCGCGGCAGGGCCGACAAGATGGCCGCTTTCGACACGAGGCTTCTATACCGTATGTCGTATCGTTCCCCCATGAGCTCCCTCTTTCTCGTCCGGCACGGCCAGGCGCGGGCGTTCGATGTGGACTCCGACCGCCTATCGGATCTGGGTGCGGAGCAGGCGCGGCTCCTCGGCGAGTATTGGGCCCGCGCCGGTGTGTCGTTCGACGCCGTCTGGTCGGGTACGCTCGGTCGACAAACTCTCACTGCGGAGCTCGTCGCCGAGCAATATCGTCGGCTCGGGAAATCCTTTCCCGACATCCACCGCGACCCGGCATGGAACGAGTACGACGCCGGTGGCGTGCTGGGCACGCTGGCTCCAAAGCTTGCCGCGAGAGAGCCGTCTTTTGCCGCGCTGGTCGAAGACTTTCAGACGCGGGCCGACCGCCCCGATCGAAACCGGTACTTCCAGCGTATGTTCGAGGTGCTCATGAAGAGCTGGGCGGAGGGGCTCGTCGCGGACGTGCAAGTCGAATCCTTCGATGCCTTTCACGAGCGCGTCCGACGCGCGTTCGACGAGATGACGTCGTCGAGTGGTAGGGGAAGGGTGGTCGTCTTCACTTCTGGAGGCCCGATCGGCGTGGGCGTGCAACGCGCGCTCGACGCGCCACCCATGTCTTCATTGCGACTCAACTGGCGTGTGAAGAACGCATCCGTCACCGAATTCGTCTTCTCCGAAGGGCGTATCTCCCTCGAGTCGTTCAACGTCGTCGAGCACGTCGACGCGGCGCGGGAGATCCTTCCGTTGAGCCCTGACCGGGGCGGCCCCTCGTTCCCCCCGGGGCCGATCGATGGAAAGTTGGGCCGGGACGACGCGCCCGAGGCCGATATACTTTCCGCATCCATGAGGCGCCGGAACGTCGGAGGCACGCAGATCGGCCCTGGCACCGTCGCACTCGTCGCCTACGAGCTGTTCGATGCCGAAGGGGAGGGGGTCGAAGCATCCGAGCCGGCCAACCCGCTGGTGCTGCTATTCGGCTACGGGCAAGCGTCCCCCGCGCTCGAGCGAGGGCTCGACGGTCTTTCGGTCGGTGACTCCCGGGAAGTGGTCTTGCCCGCGGAGGAGGCATTCGGTTCGCGGGATCCTGCGGCGATCATCGAGGTTGACCGCGCCGAACTGCCCGCGGACGTGGAGGCGGGAGATGAATTCGAAGCCGAGCGCGACGGACGGTGCGTTCCCTTGAAGGTTCTCGAAGTCTCGACAGATACGGTCGTTCTCGACACGAATCATCCTCTCGCGGGGCAACGGGTGCGGCTACGCGTGGTGGTTCAGGCCGTTCGTCCGGCGACGGCCGAGGAGATCGAGGAAGCGACGGCGCGGATCGTCGAAACTGCGGGGCCGACGCCCGGACACTTGCTCCCGGCCGAGCAATTGCTTAGACGAGTGCGTGGCGTGTCTCCGCTGCAGCGGGAGGCGCCGGAAATGACCCCTCGCGGGTCGACTCGCTCGAAAAACAGGGAGAGCCAGTAGATGGATGTACCGGAAAATTTCAAATTCGATGTTCGTGTTCGCGACCGCATGCTCGCGAAGGGCATCGTCTCCGATGCGGAAGTGACGAAGCACCTCGACAAAGTGGCCGACGTGCAGGGCAACCTCGACGCAATCGAGCTCGGGCAGCCGGCGCTGATGAGTGCCGAGGAGCGCGAGCGTCTCGTCGTGGCCCCTCGGCCATCCGCCGTCGTGCTCCGGCCGCTCGCGCCGGCCCCATTGTCGCCGCTCAATGCACCGAAGGCACCCGCGCTGATCGATGACGAAGACGACATCGACGATGACGAAGACGACATCGACGATGACGAAGACGATGACGAAGACGAGGTCGACGCGGCGAAGCCAAAGGTTGCCGCAAAGGAGCCGGCCAAGCCCGAGGCCGAGCCCGCGAAGGATCGTGGAGAAGAAGAGTGAGCACCAAGGCTGAAGGGACTGCGACGAGCGGCGGAATCGACGGCGACGGTGATCTGCCGCACCTCGATTTTGCGACTTTCGTCGTATCCCTTTCGCACAGCGCACTCGTTCATCTGGGAGACGCGGCTGACCCTTCCGGCGCAGAATCGGCGCCCAATCTCGAGCTTGCCCGCCAGACGATTGACGTGCTCGGTCTTCTCGAAGAAAAGACGCGGGGAAACCTGACGGGGGAAGAGGAGCGAATTCTGTCCCTGTCGCTCTACGACCTTCGGCTCCGGTTCGTCGAGGTGAGTAAGGCGAAGTGAGATTTCCGAGGGGGGGCGCGCTGGCCGCTGCGACGTTCATTATCGCCGGCTGCACGCGCCACGACCGTCCCGATCGCGCAAAGATCGAGCTGCCCGCCACGGCGGTCGAGTCGCTGCGCGCGCCGTCCCGTCCAGTCCCGGTCATTCCACCCCCGGGCGCTCCGTCGACCTTCGCCGATCTCGCCGCCCGCGCGAACCCGTCGGTCGTCTTCATCGAGACGGAGCAGGCCATGTTCGGTGGGGGACGCCGGATCGTCGCTGGCGGGGTGGGTAGCGGATTCTTCTTCGACGCAGGCGGGTTGATCCTCACGAACGACCATGTCGTCGCGAATGCGACGCGCATCGATGTCGTCATCGGGCAGGAGGATCGCCGTCGAGCAACGGTGGTGGGCTCCGACGCGCCAACGGACATCGCCGTGCTCCGGGTCGACGGCAGGGGCTTTCAGAGCCTGCCCCTCGGGGACTCCGACGTTAGTCGCGTGGGCGATTGGGTCCTCGCGATCGGCAATCCGTTCAGCCTGGCGCACACGGTGTCCGCGGGGATCTTGTCCGCCAAGGGGCGAACCAAGAGCGACGTGCGTGGGCTCGATCCGTCCGGGTACTACGATTATCTCCAGACGGATGCGAGCATCAACCCGGGAAACTCCGGAGGGCCTTTGCTCGATCTGTCGGGAAGAGTCATCGGTATCAATACGGCGATCAAGCCGGAGGCGAACAGCATCGGCTTCGCGATCCCCATCAACATGGTGAAGGAGCTGCTCCCGGCTCTCATCGAGCACGGCAAGGTGCGGCGGAGCGCCATGGGGATCGTCGTCGCATCAGTGCGCGAGGAGGACGTCACGCGACTGGGCTTGCCCGCGAGAGCCGGCGCCATCGTGACGCGTATCGCAGCAGGCGGTCCCGGTGATCACGCGGGAGTACGCGTCGACGACGTGATCATGGCGTTTCAGGGAGACCCGGTGGAATCACCGAATCGGATCCGCTGGGAAACGAGCGTTGCGGGAATCGGAAAGAAGGTAGACGTTCGAGTCTGGCGTGCACGGCGCACGCTGGATCTGAGTGTTACCCTCGGGGAACTCATGGAATCCCCTGAGGAACCTTCGCAAGCGCCCTGAAGGTCGCGAGCGGCTGGGGAGAATCGGATGAGGCCCCCGTAGCATCGGGCGTGTCCATCACCCCAGCGTGCACGCGCTCCGAAGCCCCAGGCGGCTGCCGACCCGTGGAATCCCGTTCGGTGTCACGAAAGGTCGAGGCCGAAGTGGATGGTCGCCTGGTGGTTCTCGCGCGCAGCGGGAACGTCCCGGCGTTCCGATCATTGGTCGAGCGCCATCGGCGGCGAGCCTTCGCCGTCGCAGTGAATTTGGTTCGCGACGAGCGCGATGCTCAAGAGGTCGTCCAGGAAGCGTTTCTTCGTGTTCATCGCGGGCTCGACTCCTTCGAAGGTGGCTCCGCTTTCTCCACATGGCTCTATCGAATCGTGACGAACCTGGCGATCGACGTCACCCGAAGGCCATCGCGTCGCGAAGCAGCGTCTCTCGACGCGGACGACCTCGACGATCGAGTCGATCAACCGCTCCTGGCTCGCGTCGACGGTTCGGATCCCGTCGCCGCCATCCGGCGAATCGAGATTCGATCCGAGCTAGCCGCCGCGCTCGCCGCGCTCCCGCCTTACCACCGTGGCGTGATCCTGATGCGCGAAGTGGAAGGAATGAGCTACGAAGAGATGGCGGAGACGATGCACGTTTCCAAGGGCACAATCATGAGCCGCCTCTTTCACGCCCGAAGAAAGCTCCAGCGGGCGCTAGCCCCCTGTTACGAAGAGCAAGTCGGCCCTGTTCGCCTCGAAGTGCCGGACTGACATCGCCCACCGAGTCGAGGGCATTGTCGGTTATTCTCGAGCGATCGATGTCACGACTGCTCGTCTCGCTGGCGCTGTCGAGTGCGTTGTTCTGCCGAACGAGCGCCGCCGATCCGCTGAAGCGACCGTACCCCATCCCGTCCGTTTCGGAAGCGTCGAAGGCGCCGCATACTCACGAGCTCGAGATCCGGCTTCTTTACGCGAACAATGGAAACCGCGGAATCGACGCGTCGCTTCGCGATCTCCCAGAGCTCAAGGTCGCACCGTTCACGAGCTACAAGACGTACCGGCTGCGAGAAGAAAGGCGCCTCGTATTGACCGGGCTGGCGACGAGCATTTTTCGCCTGCCGAATGGACGAACCCTGTCGTTCGCCGCCCGTTCGTCGATGAAGTTTGCGTTATCCGCGAACGTGGACCGCTCCGACGGACCCGGCACTCTGCCGCTGTTCGACGTGGATGTTGGTCCGAAGCGAACCTTCCTGATCCCCTGCCAGGGCTACGAGACGGGTCTGCTGCTCTTGGTGGTGCGCGTCATCCGCTGAGCCGAAGTCAGGGTTCGCGCACGAGCACGAAATAGTGGTCGAGCATCTTCTCGACCTTGAATGCCGCGCCGATGCTCACGTGGTTCGACACTCTGCGCATGAAATCTCGCGTGCGGTGATAGACGTACTTTTGGAGCCCCTGCGTGTTGGGGATGACCGGTGGCCAATCGGGCGCGACCTTTCCGTCGGGGATCTGGAAGTAGTCGACGACGACGGCCCCGCGTTCCTTCCAGGTCGGATTCCCGCTGGTTCCAACGGCGACGAAGAAACCCGGGCCGACGGTTTTGATGAAGGGCGACTGGTTATATCCGAACAAGCACTCCGCTCGATTCTCCGGTCTACAGAAGCGCTTCTCGAATAACTGGAGCGGGCGGGGCATGGGGAGCGTGTTTCTCCCCCGGTGGCGTACGGTTTCGAGAGACGGTCGATCGCTCGGTACGAAGTCGTCGAGGGTGATCGGCCTCGAGGAGGCGGCCTTGCGATAGAGTGCGCGCTGCCCATTCCTGTCGAGTGAGTGTGCGCTTTCGAGTCGCTCTTGCGGTGAAGCAGAGTCGAGCCGTTCGGCGATCGCTTCGACGGTCACGGAATCATCCAACACGAGTGCTTTCAGGTCCACGGCAGTCAATGCCTCCCGTCGCGAGAGTAGCCGACGAGCGCCGGAATACTTGAACGATTCGGTTCCTCGACCGTGCGGACCACGAAAACCGACGCGGCCGTCGTTACGACCGGATCGTTCAAGATTGGGCCGCGGGTCGTGATACACGTCGTGGAATGACGCTGCTCGGCTTCGAACGCCGGTGGCTTTTGCTCATCTTCAGGACAGTCGCGCCGTTCGAAGGGGACGGGTCGACTGCGGGCCTGACCCACGTGCCGATGGGCGAGCTCCTCGACGACCTGGTCCGTAACGCGCCTGCGCACTTCCTGCTCGGCCTCCGTGCGTGCCTCTGGGTCGTGATGCTCGCGCCTCCGTTCGTGCTCGGACGTCTCGCGTCGTTCGTGACACTTGCCCGCGAGGAACGCCTGGCGTTGCTCGAGCGACTCGGACAGAGCGACATCTACGTCATTCGTGAGATGCCCATGCTCTTCAAGACCGTGGCCTGTCTCGGGTATTGCGGGCTTCCGGAGGTGCAGAGGCGCGTCGGTATTCATCCGACTGACGCGACCCCGCCATCCTGGGCTCGGCGTGGGCTGCCGATGGCGGGACCGCGAACATGAGCGTGGGAGCCATCGTTCGCTTCGCCGACGTGGCCAGCAAGAAATCCGTCGACGATCAGGCCGACGTCGTCGTCATCGGCTCGGGCGCCGCCGGCGCAACGGCGGCGCGCGTGCTCTCCGAGGCAGGTCTCGAAGTGGTGGTGCTCGAGGAAGGTCCGTACGTCCCGACCGAAGCCCTGCGCAGCGACATGTACACGAGTTTTCGTACGGTGTGGCGCGACATGGGCTTTCAAGTCGCCGAGGGACGTGCGTTTACGCCGATCCTCCAGGGGTCGTGCGTCGGCGGGACCACGACCATCAACGGCGCGATCATTCATCGCATGCCAAAAGCCATCCACGACGCCTGGCGTACCGAGCACGGGCTCGGCGATGGGCTCCCGTACGCCGAGCTCGACCGAATCTGGGATCGCCTCGACGACGAGCTATCCGTTGGCCCCGCGCCCGACGACGTGTTCGGAAAAAATAACGCGCTGATGGAGCGAGCGATCGCACGGCTCGGACTCACCGGAAATCGCATCCGCCGGAACGTCAAGGGATGCCAGGGCTCGGCGCATTGCAATCAAGGATGCCCGACCGCTCGCCGTCAGAGCATGAACAACTCGTACATCCCGCGTGCCGTCGCGAACGGCGCGCGGGTCTACGCCGACTGTCGTGCGGAGCGACTCGTCGTGCGCGATGGACGGGCCGGCGGGGTCACGGCGCGGTTCCGGGATCGTACAACGCGGCGTTTCGGTCCCGCCATGACCGTCGCCGCGCGCCGCGGGGTGGTGCTCGCTGCCAGCGCGATCCAGTCACCCCTGTTCCTGATCGACAACAAGATCGGGCGAAAGTCGAGCATGGTCGGGAGGCGGCTCCAGACCCATCCCGGAACGGGCGTCGTGGGCGTCTTCGACGAACCCGTCGAGATGTGGTTCGGCGCGACCCAGGGTTACGAGTCGACCCATTTCTGGAACGAGCGGATGAAGTTCGAGACCGTCAGCATGCCCTTGGAGTTCGGCGCCGCTCGGCTTCCTGGGGTTGGCGCGGATTTGATGAAGCACCTGTCCTCGTACGGTAATCTGGCGATCTGGGGCGTTCAGATCCGGGCCCGCAGTCACGGCAGAGTCCGTCGTGGAAGGCTGACGCCGAAGGTGATCGAATTCGATCTCCAGGACGAGGATGTCCGCGATCTGAAGCTGGGGGTGAAGCGGCTCATCGAGATGATGTTCGCTGCGGGAGCGAGGGAGGTCTTGCCCGGCGTGCACGGTTTGCCAGAGCGCATTCGGAGCATGGATGAAGCGGCGGCGCTCCCCGATCTACCGGACGACCCGCGTAGATTTCATTGCATCGCGGCGCATCTCTTCGGAACCGCGGTTCTCGGTTCGGACCCCGCCGCGAGCGTCGTGGGTCCGGACTGCCAGGCACACGATCTTCCGGGCCTCTACGTCACCGACTCGAGTGTGTTTCCCACGAACATGGGTGTGAATCCGCAACACTCGATCTGCGCCGTTTCATGGCTCGTCGCCGAACGCATCGCGAACGAAGCAAGCTGAGCCGATAGGGCGCTCAACCTCTCGTCGGGACCGGGAGCGTCAGTGTGAATGTCGTCCCTTCGCCCGGTGTACTCACGGCTTCGACCTTGCCGCCGTGAGCTTCGACGATTTCCCGGACGATCGACAGACCGAGTCCGGTGCCCCTGCCGGGTTCCTTCGTCGTGAAGAACGGCTCGAAGATCCGCTCGAGTGTCTCCCTGGGGATGCCGACTCCGTCGTCCGTGACTTCGATCGACAGTCGTGAGCCGTCCTCGGCGCTCCGCGTGCGCACGAGAAGACGTCCGCCGCGCCCGGTCATGGCATGAGCCGAGTTCGTGAAGAGGTTGACGAACACCTGAGTGAGCGGCCCTGCTTGACCGAATAGTGCGGGCGCCCCACCCGAATAATCGACCGAAAATTGGATGGCGTGACGCTCGAGCTCGTGCGCCGTGAATGAGAGCGCTTGCGACACGACCTCGTGGATGGCGACGGCGCCGGGTTCCTCACTTGCCGGTCGCGCGTACTGGACGAGGTCGCGACTGAATTTCAAAATGCGATCCGCCGCGGTTCCGATGCGCCTCAGATGTTCGAGCTCGTCTTGTGGCATGGCCGTCGCGCGTCGAAGCAAGAACTCGGTGCACGCCACGATGGAGGTCACCGGATTCGCCAGTTCGTGCACCACGCCCGCGACAATCTGCCCGAGCGACGCCAGCTTTTCGGCCTGAATGAGCTGGGCGCGAAGGTCCTTCAGCTCGGCCGATATCGGCCTCGCCTTCTTCAGCGAGATCGCCGTGCGGATGCAGAACGCAATCAGGCTTGCAGCCCGTTCGACGACCGGTCGTATCGCTGGATCCTCCGCGATGTCTTCGCTGGTCGCACCGACGTGTAAAGTCGAATCGGCCAGACCCGGCAATCCGACGATCAATTCGGCATTCAACGCCGGAAATAGTCGCGTCGGATCTCGTCCGGGGTCCGCCATGCCCGGGGGCAGCGACATTTCGACGATTGGCGTGTCGTCGGCCCCGATACAAACGCCGAGGGCGCAATCCGGCACGACGCGAGCCAATGCGTCGACGAGCTGGCGCGCCACGGCCGTCGGTCCGGCCTCCAGATGGATCCGTGTGACCAGACTGAGCAGATCCGCATGCACGCCTTCGGCGTCGAAGCCCCGGACGCGTGTGGACTCGACGGCGCTGGTCGGGTTCTCCGTCGGGTCCGTGACGTTCAGCGCAACGATCTTCATCGGCGTATCCCTTTTACGTCCCCCTCGCTCGTGGCCTTGTCGAGATCCAGGATCTTCGCGCCACCGACGTAGCTCTTCGTCTCGTACTTCGTGATCTTCCCGATCTTTCGCACGATCTCGGCCATTCGCTCGGCCTGCGTGATGATGATATTTGCGGCGTTGTGTAGTGACGATTCCGCCTCGAGCCGGCGGCAGAGCAACTCGGCGTACCCGATGATGCTCGTCAACGGCTGATTCAATTCGTGGGCCGCCGCTCCGGCGAGCTCCGCCACGGCCGCGTGTTTCTCGCGCTCGCGGAGCTCCTCCTGCGCGCGCAGGAGCTTGGCCTCCATTCGGAGCTTGTCGCGGATATCGGTGAAAATCCCCACGGAGCCAACGGGATGGTCGTTCTCCATGATCAGCGCCGCCGAGAGTTTCACGGCAATGACTTCGCCCGCGGAATTCAGCATGTCGACGCGGTAATCCTCGAGGCGCGCGGGACCGCAGACCGCGGGGTCCCGGATCTTCCGCATGACCTCGCGTGCGACGCCCGTCGGGTAGAGTTTCTCCACGGACATCTTTCCGATCACTTCGCTCGGCTCGTAACCGAATACTCGAGCGGCCGCGCGATTGAAGAGGAGGACGCGGCCGTCGAGACTGGCGGATACGATGGCATCGACGGAGCTCTCGATCACCCGCTCGAAGAACTCCTTCGTCTGCTTCAGCTCGATTTCCGTCTTTCGCTCCTGCGTGACATCGCGAAACGTGAAGAGAACTGCGCCCTCTTCGCGAAGCACCGAGCTGAAATTGACGCTCAGCACCACGTCTTGACCCTGTTTGCGCCGGATGCGAACGTCCACGCCCTGGGGATAGATGCTCTCGCGAAATCCTCGCGCGAGGCGCAGGGCTCGCCGCTGTTCTTCCAGCGAGAGGACCTCGTTCATCTTGATCTCGGCGAGATCCGTCTCCGAGAAGCCGGTGATCTCTCGAGCCCGAGGATTTGCAAACAGGACTCGCCCGGTTTGCGCGATGACGACGATGCCATCGGCCGCGCTCTCGAAGAAATCGCGGTAGCGCTGGAAAAGCTGCATCCTGTGCTCGGCTTCTTCGCGCGCCTCGACGTTCTCTTGTTTTTCCCTTCGGAGCTCTTGCAATATCTTCGCGTTGCGGAGCGAGATCGTGGTCGCATTCGAGACCGTCTGGAGCAGGGTCATTTCGTCGTCCGTGAACGCAACCGGCCGTCGTGCTCGCAGAAAGAGGACTCCCAGGGCGCGTCCCTCGTGGACCAGTGGCAGTAGCGCGAGCGACGCGAAGCCGACGACGCCGTCGCGCTGACGAACCACGTCCAGCAACGAATGGCTCGCAGCGTCGCGGATGACGAGCGTCGTCCCGGAGCTCAGCGCTTCCTGGATTTCAGGATACCTCGCGAGATTGATGGGCAGATCGCGAAGTTGTTCATCGTCGCTGGTCGCCACCACGTATCCGAGATCGGAGCGCTCGCCGAGGAGCACGAGGCTGCATCGATCGACCTTTGCGATCGCCGCAAGGCGGGTCACGAGCGTGAACAAGATCTCTCGAATGTCCAGGCGGGACGCCAGCGTCTGAATGAGTTCCACGACCGTTCTGAGGTCCTGCTCCCGCTCCGACAGGCGCTCGACGTAATCGCGGATCCGCAGTTGCCCGCGCACGCGAGCGACGAGCTCGGAAGCCCGGAGCGGCTTGTGGACATAGTCGTCGGCGCCCGACGCGAAGGCGCGTTCGACCTCCTCGTCCGTGTCGAAGGCCGTCATGACGACGACGGGCAGCGCCTCCAGGCGTGGGCTTTCTCGGATCTTCCGGAGGACGGCGTAACCGTCCAGACCCGGCAAGATCAGATCGAGCAATACGACGGCAGGCACCTCACCTTCGAGCCAGGTCAGGGCGGCCTGGCCATCGCAGACGCCAACCGCGGGTAGCCCCGCCTGTCCGAGCCAATCGACGACGACTTGGCGGCTCGCCGGGCTGTCTTCTACGACGAGGATCGGCTCGCTCGGACGCAAGATGACCAGATCCTAGGACGAGTAGACCACCGCGCGCAAACCCGGGGGAAATTACGCCGTCGACTCAGTCGGTCATCGAATCTGAAACCGTTTCGATTTTGAGGCCGACTTTCGAGAGCTGAGCCGCGACGGCGCTGCGATCTCCCACGATGACGACGACCGAGTGATCGGGGTCGAGCCGCCGGGCTTCCGCGGCCACGGTCACGGGCGTCGCCGCATCCAGCAGTGCCGGATATTTCCCGTAATAGTCACTGTCGAGGTTCTCGAGGAATAGATCCTCGACGCGGTCGCCTACATCATCCGTGTCGGACAGCGTGGCGCCGAGGTGCTGTTTCAGGTCCACGCGCGCGAGCGCCACTTCGGCGTCCGTGATCGGCCGTCCGAGGGCGGGGTCCTTTGCCTTGGTCAGTTCCGAGAGCGCCTCGGACAGCGCCGGCCCAGTCACGTCGGTACGCACCGACGTCATGACCGCGAACGCCCCCCAGTCGCGTGTCGCGAGATCGAGCGAATTCGCGCCGTAGGTGAATGCGTTCTTCTCCCTCAAGTTCATGTTCAACCGCGACGTGAATACCCCGCCGAGCAAATCGTTCAAGAGCTCGCGCGACTCGTACCCTGGCGCGGAGCGCTTCGGGAACGACTGGGCGACGAAAAGGGCGCTTTGAACGGCACCGGGCCGATCTACGAAAAAAATCTCGTGCGCGGGCGAGGCGCCGATGCTCGCGTCCGCAGCGGGCTTCGGATTCGAGGCGTGCCATGCACCAAAGAGTTCCTTCGCGATGGGTCGTACGTCCGCAAGTGTGATGTCTCCAACGACCACGAGGGCCAGGTTGTTCGGAACGAAGTGTGTCTCGTAGAACTCGACGAGGTCCCGTCGCCGGAGGCCTGCGATGTCGTGGCGCGAGCCGTTCACCGGCGCGCCGACTGCCTTTCCGAGCAGCAATCGGAGCCCCACTACCGCGGAAAGGCGGCCCGGACTCTGGCGCTCGGCTTCGATCGAATCGAGCCATTCGTGGCGCACCCGCTCGATTTCATCGGTCGCGAAAGCCGGCTTCTGCGCCACCTCGGCCAACAACGACAGTCCGTTCCGGAGATCTTCACGCAGCGTCGTCATGCCAAGGCGCACGTAATCGCGGCCGGCGGATTCCTCGAGGGTCGTTCCCATCGATTCGACGGCCTCCGCGAGCGCCAGCGATCCGTGCTTCGCGGTTCCCTCCGTCATGAGACGAACCGTGAATGCCGAAAGTCCGCTCTTGCCGACCGGCAGGCGACTCGCTGCGCTCTTGGCGACCAGCGACATGGTCACGACACCAGCCTTTTTGTCGACCACGTACAGGGTCAAGCCATTGTCCAGACGCGCGGTCTGCACGTCCGGGTACGGATGGTCCACGAGCTTGCCCGTCGGCGGACGCGTGTCGCGCCAGGCGTCCGGATCGGGGATCGGCGCTGCCGCGGGTTTCACCGTCGGCGGCTTTGCGGGGACGAGCGCCGTTCGCGTCGTGCTCGCGCTGCACGCGACGGCGAGTGCCGCCGCGAGAATGGTGCAAGGCCGATTCATGGCGTGGCTCCCCTTTCGGGTGCGGGAGATTCGGGCTTCGGGACCGTCGTGATCACGACCTCGGCTGCGCTCCCCAGGTCGCGGCGGATGGCGTCTCTCACGTCGTCCTTCGTCACGGCATCGATATGAGCGACGTATTCGCCCAGTTTTCCGGGGTCGCCGAGATATTCGTTCATGCGCTGCAGGATCCCGGCGCGACCGGATTCCCCGCCCTCTCCGTCGAGCCGCTGCAGATCCGTCGAGATGTGGAGCCGGATTCGTCGCTTGGCGCGACCGAGTTCCTCGGGACTTGGTCCGTCGTCACCGAGCCGGGCCAAGGTTCTGTCGAGCGCCGCCTCGACTTTCTTGGGATCCGCGTCTGCAGCGACCGTGGCATCCACCTCGAACATGCTGGCCAGACGATTGGAATCGAGGTCCGCGCTGACGTCCGACGCGAGCTTCTCCTTCACCACGAGATCTTGGTAAAGGCGAGTTGCCTTGCCTCCCGCGAGTAGCGTGGCCACGACGTCGAGGACATTGTCGTCAGGCGTGTACGCGGGCGGCGTGATCCAGCCGATTGCCACCCGCGCGAGCTGCACGGGCTCTTCGACATCCTTGTGAATCGGTCCTTTGAGTGGAGGAGTCACCCAGTTGGGCGTCGGTGGCCGCGGGACGGTCGGCAGAGTACCGAAATATTTTTCGACCCACGCCTTTGCCACCGCCGGATCGAAGTCTCCCGCGATCGTGAGCGTCGCGTTGCTCGGTGCGTAAAACGAACGAAAGAACCCCTTCACGTCCTCCATGCTTGCGCGCGATAGGTCCTCCATCGAGCCGATCACCGCGCCGTGATACGGATGATCCGGGGAAAACATATTCTCGTACATCGCAAGCTCGCTCGGCCCGTAGGGCGAATTCTCGTAGTGCTGGCGCCGCTCGTTCTTGACGACGTCGCGCTGCACGTCCAAGCGGGCCTGCGTCAGCGCGTCCGGCAAGAAGCCCATGCGGTCGCTCTCCAGCCACAGCGCGAGTTCGAGTTCCTGACGGGGGACGGTTTCGAAATAGTTCGTGCGATCCCAGCTCGTGGTGCCATTGACGTTCGTCGCCCCGACGGATTCGAGGAGGTGATCGAATTCGTGTCCGACGTGCTTCGACCCTTCGAACATCAAATGTTCGAACAGGTGGGCAAAACCAGACCGCTTCGGGGGCTCGTTCGACGGACCGACGTGATACCAGATGTTCACCGCGCACAGAGGTAGCGAAGAATCTTCGTGCAAGATCACTTCCAGCCCGTTCGGAAGGGAGTACTTCTGGAACGGGATGTCGAAGGATGTGGTCTTCGGTGCGTCGCCTGCCTGCGCGTTTGCGCCGAGTGAGAGAACGAGAATCCCGGCGGCCGCTCTCGTCGCGATCTGCATGGTTTTCGTGGACTACTACGTTATCCGCCGGCCGTCTTCTGGCGCGGTTCGAGGGTCCGGGGCGCGCCCTGCGCAACCAGAGTTACCCCAACCACGACGAGCAGCATGCCGAGCCACATGCGCGGGCTGATCGCATCACCGAACAAGATCCGCGCCGCAACGGGGACGAGGACGTAGACGAACGCGACGAAGGGCGCCGCCACCGACAGCGGCACACGCTTCAGCACGAAGAGCCAGGTGAGCACGCTCAGCCCATAGGCGACGAGCCCCACCAGGAACCAGAGATTTCGAACGAGCGTGAGAGGGGCTCCGGGTGTCGCGCCGGTCATGGCGGCTTGACGAAGCAGGAGTTGCGCACCGGCGTTGAGGAGTACGGTGATGGTCGCGAACAGCGCGGCGACCCCGCTCACGGCAGATACTCCAGCAGTTTGAGCACGCCGAGGCGAACCGGCGAGCGATGGTGCGAGGCATCCTTGCGAGCCAGCACTTCCTCGCGATGCTCGACGTACCAGTCGTAGGATTCGGCGATCATTTCCGCGTTCGAATAGCGCGGCGCCCAGCCGAGGATCTCCTTCGTCCGGGAGACGTCGAAGAACATCTCTCGTCCGTACATGAGCGTGTGATAGTCGCCGAGCGGCGAGAGTCCGAGCCTGCTCGTTGCGGCCATCGCGAGCCGCGTAGGACCGAAGGGGAGGGCGCGGACGGGGCTTCCGGTCTTCGCGTGCGCAACGAGGCCGTCGAGTAGCTCGCGCATCGTGCCGAATCGGTCGGTGCCTCCGAGAAATATCCGCGGGCCAGGCATACGGTCCGCGCGCAGGCACACCTCGGCGAGGTCGTCAGCGTGGACGAACTGGTAGCGATTGCTGCCGTCACCGAGCGTGTAAATTGGGCGTCCGCGGCGCACCCACTCGAAGAGGATCTGGAAGATGCCGAGCCGCCCGTGTCCGAGAACCGTCCGAGGGCGCACGATGGAAATGTCGAGTCCGCGCCGCCCGTACTCCTCGGCGATCCGCTCGCCCGCCAGTTTCGCTGCCCCGTACGCCTCGCGCGGGTTCGGTTGGACGTCCAGGTCCACCGGGTTTCTGGGGGGCACGCCGTAGATGGCGCTCGACGAGACGAGCAACACCTTCTCGACGCGCGCGCGGAGAGCTGCCGCGAGAAGGACTCGTGTCCCCTCCACGTTGACGGACGAGAACTGTTCGCGATCTTTCGCCAGCGGTACCTGCGCGACGTCGTGGTGGACGACGTTCACGCCGTCGAGCGCGCGCTCCACGGCGCCACGGTCGCGGATGTCGCCGCGCACGAACTCGACATCAGTGGCTCTGTCCTCGTTATCGACCAGGTCGAAGACGCGAACGGAATCTCCACGCGCACGCAGTTTTCGAACGACGGTCTCACCGAGATACCCTGAACCTCCGGTGACGAGCGTTCGCATCGTCAGACGTCGACACCTTTCGAGCGACACCACTCGATCGAGCGCCGCATGCCCTCCTCGAGGTCGATCTGCGGATCGTAGCCTAGCTCGCGCTGGGCCTTTTCGATCGAGACGGCGATGGATTCGCCGAGTTCGCCGAGAACGTGGATTTCCTGGTTGTAGAGCCCCGTCATCTGAAGCAGCGAGTCCGCAAGTCGTGCGATGTCTCCGGTGAAGCCCGGCAAGTAACGTGGACGAATCGAGACATCCAGGAGCTTGCCCACGGTCTGGAGAATCTCGATGAATGAATACGGGCGCCGGTCCGTGATCCAGTACGTCTGTCCGGAAGCCTTCGGTACGTCTCGCGCGAGGATCAGTCCCTGGACCGTGTTATCGACGTAGCTCATGCTTCGAAGGTTGTCCCCTTTGCCGACGATGGGCGGGTTCCCCTTCTTGATCATCTTGAAGAACGTCGTCTGTCTGAGCGGCTGATTCGGTCCGTAAAACCAGCACGGCCGCACGATGACCGCTTCGATCTTGCCCGCCCGATGTGCGTCGTTGACGAGCCACTCGCTCTGCAGCTTGCTGAGGCCGTAGTTCAAATACGGTCGTGGCGGGTCCGCTTCACTCATGAGCTGAGTTGGCGACTCGTTCAGCCCTGCCGGCGAGTTCGAGCTCACGAACACGAAGCGCCGGACCTTTGCCGCGATCGCCGCGTCGAGCAGGTTGCGCGTCCCGTCCACGTTGATCTCGTAGAGTTCCTTGATGCGGTGAGCGTGGATCACTCCCGCACAATGAAAAACGGTATCGATGCCGTCGAAGAGTGCGTCGGGTAGCCGCCGATCGCGTAGATCTGCCGTCGCGACTTCGACTTTGCCGGTTTCCGTCAGGGGACGCGCATCGCTCCCGGGCAGCGACACGATCCGGACGGTTTCGGGTTTTTGATCGACGGCGCCCGAACGAAAACCCCGAACCAGCGCCTCCACCAAACTGCTGCCGAGCCAGCCGGGTGCGCCCGTGACCAAGACACGCGGTTTCATCATGTCGAAATTGGTTCCCTTCTAACACCCCTCGGGTCATCTTGGCATGCTCGATCTTGCCCCGGGAGTGGCCTTTGGTACGAGCTTTGCTCTAGAAGCCCGAGAAGCGAACGGCATGAGGACGAGCGGCAATCCCACGCTGTGGGCGATCTTCGCGGCGCTCGTCGTTGGCATGCTGGCCGCGGACCTCGGGGTCTTTCGTCGTTCGACGTCCGAGATGTCCTTCCGCGAGGCGCTCGTCCGCAGCGTGGGATGGATCCTGCTCGCGGCGCTGTTCAACGCGGGGATCTACGTCACGGTCGGCTCGCAGGAGGGGTTCGAATTCACGGCTGGTTATCTTCTCGAAGAGGCCCTGTCCGTCGACAACCTCTTCGTCTTCGTGCTGATTTTTTCCGCCTTCCGTGTACCGACCGCATACCAGCATCGGGTTCTGTTCTGGGGAATCGTGGGCGCCGTCGTCTTGCGCGGGCTCTTCATCGGTGTCGGGACGGCGCTCGTCCAGCGCTTCAACTGGGTGATGATCGTCTTCGGGGTTCTGCTGCTCTACACCGCGTGGAAGCTCTTCCGCGGCGAAGGTGATGGCGAGGCGCCGGTGGACCAGAATCCGGTCTTCCGGCTCTTCAAGCGCGCCGTCCCTGCGGTCTCCGAACTCCGCGGCAACCGGTTCGTCGTCTCCGAAGGCGGCAAGTGGCTCGCGACGCCCCTTCTCGCGGTCCTCGTCCTGGTCGAGACCTCGGACGTGCTCTTTGCGCTCGACTCGATCCCGGCGGTCTTCGGTGTGACGAAAGATCCGTTCATCGTCTACACGTCGAACATCTTCGCCATCCTCGGGCTCCGCTCGCTGTACTTCTTGCTCGCGGCGGTCATGAACAAGTTTGCTTACCTGAAGACGGGGCTCGCCGTGATCCTCGCGTTCGTCGGCGGGAAGATGGTGGTGCACGACTGGGTGCACGTGCCGACGGGGATTTCGTTGCTGGTGATCGCTCTGGTTCTCGGAGCGACGGTCGCCATTTCGGTGATCTGGCCACCGCGCCCGGACGGGGCCCGGCGATCCGAGCCATGAGCGCCGCGGCTCGATCGGGTCAGCTGCCGCCGCGGATGAGACCGCGGGCAATCACGATCTGCTGGATCTGCGTCGTGCCCTCGTAAAGTCGGAACAATCTGACGTCGCGATAAAATCGCTCGATGCCGTAGTCGGCGATGTAACCCGCGCCGCCGTACACCTGCACCGCACGGTCTGCCACCTTGCCGACCATCTCCGAGGCGAACATCTTGCACGCTGCCGCATCGACGTTCACGTCCTCCGCCCGGTCGCGCTTCCGGGCCGTCTCGAGGACCAGGGATTTCGCGGCCAGCGCTTCCGTGTAGGAGTCCGCGAGCATGGCCTGGATCAACTGGAACTCAGAGATTGGTTTGCCGAACTGCTTGCGCTGGTTCGCATAGCGCACGGAGTCCGCGATGAGTCGCTCGGCGACGCCCACGCACACGGCGGAAATGTGGAGGCGCCCCCGATCGAGAACCTGCATCGCGGCCTTGAATCCCTGGCCCTCGACGCCCCCGAGCAGGGCGTTCGCTTGGACTCTGACGTCATTGAACACGACGTCGCTCGTGTAGGTCCCGTGCTGGCCCATCTTCTTGTCCGGTTTGCCGATTTCGATCCCCGGAAGACCTCCGGGAACCAGGAACGCGCTGATGCCCTTCGCGCCGGGGGTATTCGGATCGGTGCGGGCGAAGACCGTGAAGACGCCGGCCTTCGGTGCGTTCGTGATGAACCGCTTCGTTCCGTTGATCACGTAGCCATCGCCGTCCCGGCGTGCCGTCGTGCGGACCGAGCCGGCATCCGATCCCGCCTCGGGCTCGGTCAGCGCGAAAGAACCTATGATCTCTCCCGTTGCGAGGCCCGGCAGGTAGCGCTTCTTCTGCTCGTCGGTTCCGAACATGATGATCGCTTGCGAGCCGATCCCGTTGTTCGTGCCGAGCACCGAACGGAAGACGGGCGACGTTCTTCCGAGCTCGAACGCGACGTAGACCTCTTCTTCCATCGTGAGGCCGAGGCCCCCATTTTCTTCGGGGATGGACATGCCGAAGAGCCCCATCGCCTTCATCTCTTCGATGACGTCGTCCGGAACCTTGTCGTTCTCGGCCACCTCGCCTTCGATGGGCACGAGGCGCTGCTTCACGAACCGCGCGACCGCAGCGACGAGCTCGCCCAGGCTCTCTTTCGACAGGGACATTCTTGCCGTCATAAACGGCAAGCGGATCGGCTTGCAAGTCGCCTTTTTGGGCCCGCCGCCGTTGCGTCGCGGCATGCCGGGAACTATGCCCGGCCGAGACTGAAGCGACGCGAGGCGACAATCAGCTCATGCAAGCCATTTGGATTGAGAGGTACGGCGGGCCCGAGGTTCTCGCGGTTCGCAACAGCGCAGATCCCGAGCCCGGGCCCGGTGAAGTGCGCGTCCGGGTCCGCGCCTGCGGGCTCAACTTCGCGGAGGTGATGGCTCGAAAGGGGCTCTACCCCGACGCTCCCAAGCCGCCGTGTGTCGTCGGTTACGAGGGTGCGGGCGTCGTGGACGCGGTCGGCGCCGGCGTCACGCAGTGGAGCAACGGTGCCCGGGTGATCTTCCTGTCGCGGTTCGGCGGTCACGCCGACACCGTGTGCGTCAAAGCCGAGCAGCTGTTTCGGATGCCCGAGGGGATGACCTTCGAGGAGGGTGCGGCTCTCCCCGTGAACTACCTCACGGCGTACCACATGCTGTTCGAGCTCCGGCGTATCCGGGCGGGCGATCGGATCCTCGTTCACATGGCGGCCGGGGGAGTCGGCACGGCTGTGCTCCAGCTGTGTCGCACGGTTCCCGGTGTCCTGACGATCGGCACGGCCTCCGCCGCGAAGCACGCCTACGCGCGGAGCCAGGGCGCCGATCACCTGGTGGACTACCGTTCCACCGACTACGTCGAGGCCGTCAAGACGCTCACCGGTGGCAAGGGAGTCGATCTCGTTCTCGATGCGCTCGGTGGCGCGGACTGGCGAAAAGGGTATTCGCTGCTGTCACCGGGGGGCCTGCTGATCGCCTGCGGGCTCGCGAACGCGGCGGTGGCGGGGAAGCGAAGCTGGGTTCGCGCGGCCGGGCAGATCCTCCGGCAGCCGCTGTTCAACTGTATCCGGCTGATGGACGACAATCGGGGCGTCGCCGGCGTGAACATGGGCCACCTGTGGGATCAGGTCGCGCTCCTCAGCCGGGAAGGCGAGGCGGTGCTCGAGCATTATCGAGAGGGGCGCATCAAGCCGCACGTCAGCGCCGTCTTTCCATTTTCGCGAGCCGCCGACGCCCATCGGGAGCTCGAGCACGGGCGCAGCGTCGGCAAGATCGTGCTCGTCCCTGATGCACCCTCCTGATACGACTCTCGGCTGGAGAGAATCATGACTTCCGCCATTTTCGATGCCTCGCGGTGGCATTCCGTCGATGGCGTCGCGTTCACGGACATCACGTATCATCGGGCGAACGACCAGGGGACGGTGCGCATCGCGTTCAATCGTCCGGAAGTGCGCAACGCCTTTCGCCCCCACACGGTGGACGAGCTGTATCGCGCGCTCGACCACGCGCGAATGTGGAGCGACGTCGGGTGCGTGCTTTTGACCGGAAACGGCCCGTCACCCAAGGACGGCGGCTGGGCGTTCTGCTCGGGCGGCGACCAGCGCATTCGTGGGAAGGACGGTTACCAGTACGAAGGAGAAGCGGGCGTCGATCCCACGCGCCTCGGGCGCCTTCACATCCTGGAAGTGCAACGCTTGATCCGCTTCATGCCGAAGATCGTGATTGCGGTGGTGCCGGGCTGGGCCGTTGGTGGCGGCCACAGCCTGCACGTCGTCTGCGATCTGACTCTCGCGAGCCGCGAGCACGCCATTTTCAAACAGACGGATCCCGACGTCGCAAGTTTCGACAGCGGCTACGGCTCCGCGCTCCTCGCCCGTCAGATTGGGCAGAAGAAGGCTCGCGAGATCTTCTTCCTGGGCAAGAACTATTCGGCGGAAGAGGCTGCCGCGATGGGCATGGTCAACGCGGCAGTGCCGCACGCCGAGCTCGAGACCGTAGCGCTCGACTGGGCGCTCGCGATCAACTCCAAGAGCCCTACCGCGATGCGCATGCTCAAGTTCGGCTTCAACCTGGCCGACGATGGGCTCGTCGGGCAGCAGATCTTCGCAGGCGAAGCCACGCGCCTCGCCTATGGGACCGAGGAGGCGCAAGAAGGCCGCGACGCGTTTCTCGAGAAGCGGCCGCAGGACTACTCGAAATTCCCGTGGCACTATTAGAGACGTTATACGGCGTGGGGTTTTGTTCCTGGGGGGTGTCCCACCCCCCGCGGCTTGCTTCGCAACCGCGCCCCCCGGTACTCGCTGCGCTCGGCGCCGTGGAACGGCTGGAGCAAGCGGGGGCAGAGACGGGAGTGACGGCGTGGGGTTTTGTTCCTGGGGGGTGTCCCACCCCCCGCGGCTTGCTTCGCAACCGCGCCCCCCGGTACTCGCTGCGCTCGGCGCCGTGGAACGGCTGGAGCAAGCGGGGGGTTGGTTCACGGGACCCCGGCCGTCGAGCGACGGATTCTGGTCCGCCGCTCGACGGCTTGGTTCTTCTCGTGCTGCTCTCATCAGTGCGCAGCGGGTTCGCGCGTCGCGGAGGGGGAGGGGACGGGGTTCACGACGGGCGGGACGGGGGCGGGCTCGGGCGCGGGCTCCGGGGACGGCGCCGCGGGCTTCGGGTGGCGACCACGGCCGGCGTAGAGCGAGGGCGTGATGGTGTCCGAGGCTCCTTGCTGCCACTCGATGAAGGCCACGCCGTGCCGCACTCGCTCGTAAGCGTTCACCATGAGGGTGAATGCTTGCTGGCGGATGAGCGCCGTGGCGGCGACCGCTTCCGGACTGTGCTCCTTCTGTCCGACGGCCGCGACGAGCTGTTCGGCCAGTTCTTTTGCTTTCTGGAGATCCGCTTCGACGAGCGCCGTTCTGGACTGGATCTGCTGCCAGTATTCACCGAGCAGGTTCGCCCAGGCCATGAGCTCGAAGGCCACGTTGCGGTAGCCGACGCGGCCGGTGAAGGACGCAAACCGCGCCGGATTGACGAGTCCGTGCTTCGCGAGGGTCATCGCGTCCGTGCGTAGTGTGTCGCGCAGCGCGACCGCCTGCTCGTTCAAGGCTACGAGCTCGGCAGGCGGCGCGATCGTGATGAAGTACAGCGAGTCCGCTTCCCACGCCGCCATCGCGTAGTCCGGCAACGCGTCGACGTCTTCGAGGTCGAAGTCCGGTAGCTTCGCGAGCTTGCTGCGGAGCGCGTTCACCGCCGCCAAGACGCCGAGGATCGTCGTCACCGCCCCGGCGATGTCGATGTTCACCGGTAGCAGTGCGCTCTCCGGCACGGCCTGGATGTCGGCGAGGCGCCGCTCATAGGCCGCGTGGAACGAGGACTTGTCGCGGAATGCGCCCGGGGCCTGCGCCTTGCGGTTGCTGGACTTCGGGTTCTTGTGATGAAGGTGCGTTGTCATGGTCGTGTCTCCTGGTTGATCCACGGAGCCGCTTGCTCCGTGCTTCCGATGATGAGACGCAGGCCCCGACTCTTTCCCTACGGAAGAAAATTTTTATTTTCGTTCACCCGACGCGACTCCGTGAACCGGCCGTCCGTCCAGTAAATGAGGTCAGCTGCTCCGGATCGTTCGCCGTGAATGAAATGGAGCAGGTGAGCTGCCGCGGGTCGTTCTTCATGAATGAAATGGAGCAGGTGAGCTGCCGCGGATCGTTCGCCGTGAATGAAATGGAGCAGGTGAGCTGCCCCGGAGGGTTCGTCGTGAACGAAATGGAGCAGGTGAGCTGCCGCGGGTCGTTCTTCATGAATGAAATGGAGCAGGTGAGCTGCCGCGGGTCGTTCGCCGTGAATGAAATGGAGCAGGTGAGCTGCCCCGGAGGGTTCGTCGTGAACGAAATGGAGCAGGTGAGCTGCCCCGGAGGGTTCGTCGTGAACGAAATGGAGCAAGTGACCTGTCTCGGAACGTTCACGGTGAACGAAATCGACCCGATCGCCTTACCCGTGGGGGTCCCGACGGACTCCCACGCAGGAGTCCCGCATGCCGAGGACGTCAGAACGCGAGCACGACGCGTTCCGTATCACTCGGTCCGCAATCCGTCGCGAGCGGGGCGTGCACGTAGAGCGTGGCGTCGAGGGTGCCGTGAGGCGTCGTGTTCGGTCCGGCGGACGTCAAATTCAGGGTCATGCTGCCCGTCGGGACGCTGAGCGTGCCGGCAGCGTACGTACAGTTCGAGTCCCCGGCGACGGTCGCGATCGCGCTCCAGTCCGACAAGCCTTCCGAAGAGTAGTCGCCCGCCGATGGGTCGTCGCCGAGCGGCACGGCGATCGTCAGCTGCGCGAGATCCGGCGTGCTCGCGCTCAGGGTCAGCACGTAGGCCGCTCCGGCGTCGGCGGGCGGTGCCAGTTTCGCGCAGTCAGCGGGCAACTGCGCCGTCTCGGAGGTGTCTCCAGCGATTTCGACGGCGCAATCTTGCGCGCTCGAGGAACCGGAACACCCTGCCGCCGCCGCTGGCAAGAGCGCGGCAAGGATCGATGTGCCCAGCACCCGGAAGAATCGTTTCAGCGAGGACCTCATAGCGATTTCAGGTACTCGACGAGCGCGTCGAGCTCGGTGGGTGCCGTCGGAGCGTTGGGCATCTCGAGCACCGCGTCGCGCAGCGTCTCGGCGCTGCCGTCGTGAAGGTACGGCGGCGTCGAGGCGACGCCGTTCAGAGACGGGGTATCGAAATCGCAGGCGGCGCGCGGGTTACCATCCACGTCTTGATGTGCGACATCCGGGAACGACCCGGACGTCACGCACGTTCCGATGTCGTGAAGCAGGATCACGCCGCCGAGGTCGAGAGTCGGATTGCCTCCGCCGGAATCCGTGAACCGTTCGCCGCTGTGACAGCTCGGGCATCCCGAGCTCTGGAACAGAGCCTGGCCCTGCGAGACGAGAGTCGCGTTCGTGGTCGGCGGGATGGGCAGCGGGAGGCCAAAGTTCACGTAATCGGCGAGTGCGGAGAGGAGCGTCGCCTGGTCCGTCGCGTCGAATCTTCCGCCCTGTTCCACGTTGATGGTGTGAAAGTAGTCCTCGACCTTGGTTCGGTCGGCGGTGCGGAACAGAAAACCCGTTCCGAGCATGCCACCGGCGTTGGTCGGGGTATCGCGCGGCCCCTGCGAAAACTTCCACGTCACTGCGTCACTGCGTCCCTCCATGTGGCAGGTGGCGCACGAGATCCAGTGATCGGTCGTGATGGGGAACTCGGTGCTGTTCGCCGAATTGAAGAGCCGGTCGCCGAGGCGGAGAGTCTCGGGCATCGGGTCCGAGGTCCATAGCGGGATGGTCGCGCCGTCGACCGACGCGGAGAGCTTGTTGCCGGTGCGCGCGAGACGAAGCACGGCGACATCGCCGGACTGCCGTTCATCGACGTAGGCGAACTGGTCGTCCGCGGACACGACGATGCCGTCGGGCATGAAGCCGGGCAGGGGACGCACGAGCCCCGACTCCACTTTCGTGTTCGCATCGACGATCAGGATGTCTTCGCTGTTTGCGGCGACCATGAGCGCAAAGTCGCCGTCGTGGGTGAACGCCACGGCGTGCGGTCCGGACACGACGTCCGCAAACGCGCCGTCAACGCCCGCGACGTCGGAGGCGTCCGTCGTGAGAGTCTGTTCGTACTTCCCGTCGTCGTGGAGCACTGAGAGCGCCGGAAACGCGGTCGATTCGAAGTCGAGCGCGGGCTGCGCGGTATCGGTCGCCAGGAGTGCATGCGCCACCCAGACCTCGCCGGTCGAGGGTCGAGCTGCGACGTCGTAGAGGCCGCGAACTTGCCCGTGCGAAAGGAGGCGGTTGCCTCGTGGCGCCATGTCCGGCACCGCCCATGTGTCGAGGACCGACATTGCCCGAGGGTCCAGCGCCGTGACGCCCGGCCCCATGAATTGCGTGACGAGGAGCGTCGTTCCGTCGTTCGACCACCCGAGAGCCCAGGGTTCCGCCGCGACGGTGGCCGTCGCCTCGACCTTTCCGGTCGTCGCGTCGACTCGAACCACAGTCGAGTCTTGCGAGCACGCGACGTAAATCGACGCACCGTCGGGCGACGACACCACCCGACAGGTTCGCTCCCCACGTGTACGGTGCGAGTCACCTGCTTCGTTGCCGCGTCGATGAAGTAGAGCGCACTCGAGCGCTCGCCCGTCACATACAGCGTCGAGCCGTCTTTCGAGATCGCGACGGAGCGTGGCATCACGGCCGGAGCGAACGCGCCCGTCGGATCTGGCGCGGGTACCGCGTCGGCCAGGAGGATCTTGCGCTCAAGGTGCGACCCGCCACGTCCAGCACCGACACCGAATCGGCCTCGGGGTTGACGACGTAGAGCGTCGTTCCGTCCGGAGCGAGCACCATCGACGACGAATGCGTTCCTCCCGAACCGCCGGGTGCCACGCCGCCACCGGCGTTCGAGCCACACGAGATGGCCAGCGCGAGCGACGAGGCGCAGGCGGCGGAGCGAATCCAGGAGGTCATGGCGAAACGTGGAAGGTGACGGAGTCCGCGAGCGCGGAGGGCAGGTGCGCGTCGTCGATCTCCGGAACGCAGTCGTGCTCCCGATCGGACGTCGCGGTGCGCGTGCCCGCGTCCGGAGTCAGTTGCTCCTGCAGGCTCCCGGTTTCTCCCGTCAGCGTCCGCTCCGCCATCTGTAACCCGCCGCGGGGTAAGCCATCGACGACGTCGGCGCATTCGTCTGGCCACGTCACGAACCGATTTTCGTCACGATCGTCCCAGCCGTTCAGCACGAGCTTGTTCAAGCGACCGACGCGCTCTTCGAGGATCGGTTCCAGCGCTTCGCCGCCCGGTCGCGACGCGACGATTTCATACATGTCGCGAAGACAGCTCTGCAGCAGGGCAAACCGGAGCGGCGTATATTCGACGGTGCTCACGGGTGCCGGCGTCGCGCCGTAGATGCGCGCCTCGGCGTCGTAAAAGACGGACTCTAGCCGGTCGAAGACGGCAATCGCGCGATCGTGGTACCGCTCGTCCCCTGTGGCGAAATACGCGGCGAAGAGCCCGCGCACCGCGGCCGTGTGCGAGTCGAGCAAATCCTGGGCGTCGATCGGTGCGCCCTTCGAGACGTCCCAGCCGTCGAGGGCGTGGCCGTCTGCTCCCGTGAGATGATTCAGCAGCAGGTCGGCCTCGCTCCGGATGATCGCGGAAAGACGGGCCGTCAGCGCGGAAGCCCCGCCGTCCGCTCCACCGGCGCGGTGAATTGAAAACGCGTCGAGCGGGGTCGACTCGATCGCCGTGTCGGGAGTGTTGTTCGAATAGAGTTCGAGCTGCGAGCTCACGGAACGCAGCACCGTGCGGAGGCCGAGCAGCGCATAAGCCACGTCGATCGTCGAGGCTGTGGTGCCGCGCGTGGCCGTCGTCCCCGACATCGTGACGGTGTCCACGAGATAGCCCGAAGCCGGGTCCGTGTGCAGTCGGTCCGCGTTGACCAGGGCGACCCGCATCATCGCGAGCGCGCGATCGTGGAGCGTCGGATCACCGTTGCCCTTCTGATCGTCGGCGGGAAACGGGTCGCCGTCGAAGTAAGCCATCGCAGGCTGTGAGCCGCCGACATCCGTGTTGTTCGTGTCGGTGAGTGCATAGAACTCGGCGTAGCCGAGGGCGAGCCCGATCGCGTCGAGCAGGTCGCTGTTCGGCGACGCGAGCGCGTACGAGGGCTGCGGGAAATGCCGTCGTGCCGGTTTCCGTCACTGCGATCGCGCCCGGGAACCAGCGGAGCGGCGACGTGTAGTCGTACGCGAGCGCATCGGCGATCGAGGCAAAGCCGGACAGCGTCGCGCCGTCCGTCGTCGTGAGTCGGGTGAGCCAGTCCTGCGCGCGGTCGTCGACTTCTTCGATGAACATCTGGGCCTGAAAACCCTCGATGTCGCTCGAACCGAGAAAGGTGCCCGCCTGCGTGGGGTTGCCGGAGTCATCCGCTCCGACGATCTGGTTATTCACCGAGCCGACGCTCGAGAGCGAGGAGGGGGGCACGCTGCTCACCGGATTTTCCTGCGAGTCGTGCATCGTCTGGAGGTAGTTCAGAACCCAGAGCCCGTACTTCCACGCGCTGAACCCGTCGGCGCCGGGGGAAACGACGAACTCGCTTTGCGACGTTCGGTCCCGCAGGTGAAGCGACGTCGCGTCGCACTCGTAATCGGCGCAACCGAGTGAGCCCGACGCGCCCGGGTCGTCGTCCGAGCTTATTGCGCACCCTGAATCGATTGCGCTCGTAGGATCGATGGACGGATCGAAGCTGCGGAAGACGTGGGCCGTCGGCCAGAGGCCAGGCCACCCGAGCGGGTTATTCGCCGGGAGGCCCTTGCCGAGAGGGTTCGTGTCCCCCGCGCGTGGATTGTTGGCGGGAAACGTTCCCGCCGGGAAGACGAAGCGCCCGAGCCCGTTGCTTCCGGCGGCGAAGTGCTGAACGAGCGCCGCGAGCAGCCCCGTTGCCGCCGTTCCCGTCGCACCCGCGGGATTCGACGAGCGGGCCGTACGCGAGGGACGTCCCGGAGCCCGGCTTCGAGCGCCACGTTGTTCATCGGCTGCTTCGAGTACTCGTACGACTCCACTGCCGTGGAAAAGCCGGGCAGATCGATCCAGGGGCCGTTCGCCAGCGGCGAGGTGTCGAAGTAGAGATCCGGGGGCAGATGGTCACGGCTGTAATTGGTCAGGTCGCGGCCCATCGCTTCGGCGAAGGGCTCGCCGGAGACTTGCATTTCCCCGGCGGCGATGAAGTGCTCACGCGTCACGAAGCGCGTGCTTCCGACCGTCGCGGTGATGGTCTTGGTCTGCCGCGTCACACCCCCATCGATCGATGGCAGCCCGGCGGGACTGGTGCGGTGCTGCGATCCGCAGCTGACGGTCAGCACCACCCCAAGCAAACTCAGTCCGCGCTTCACTCCGAGACGATATAATGAAACTGATTATCACTTTCAAGAAAAAGAGCAACGAAGGACCCTGTTGGAGCCAAAATAATGGTAATCCGTCTCACCGGACTGAAAGTGAAAGTTATTTTCATGATAAGCCTGGTGGTTTCCGCCTTCCAGGTGGCCTGCGGCACGCCGACCGCAAATCCTGGCAGCGGCGAACCGCAATTCGTCGCTCTGGCCTCTGACTTCAAGGGCTACCACTCGTGGAAGAGCTTCGACGTCACGACTGACGCGCCGCAGGCCGGCATCCACGACGGGAGTACGGTGACCGAGTACGTCAAGGCGCTTCCGCCGTCCGGCTCGACGTCATTTCCCGTCGGCACCATCATCGTGAAGGAAGCGACGGGGGGAACGATCCCTCACGAGCTCTTTGCGATGGTGAAACGCGGCGGGGGATTCAACGCAGGCGCGCCGGGCTGGGAGTGGTTCGATCTTCAAAATCTCAACGACGGCGCGGACGACGTCGGAATCGTCTGGCACGGGCTCGCGCCCCCGCCTGGAGACACCTATTCCGGCAGCGCCTCGGCAGGCTGCAACACCTGCCACGCCGCCTGCGGCAACGACGCCGTTTGCGCAAAGGCGATGCAATTGGCGAACTTTTAACCGGCGTTCACGTCTATTCCGCGACCTGCACGTTCGCCGTGAACCGGTCGTAAAGATAGAACGTCAGGCTCAACAAACCGACGACTGCGACGACGATCACGGCGACCAGCCATTTGAGGTGGTGCCGGATCCGCGAGACGTCGGGACGTTCAGGAACGCTCACGGCGCAGTATGTAGCACTCGACCCGGCGTCAGGGGCCCGCGTTGAGAAAGTCGCAGTGCGTTGGTAACGCGGTTGCGGTGCCCAAGCTTACTCTGATGACTTCGTATTCTTGAATGCGGGGCGTAAGCGCGATGCCCGGAGCGTTATGAAGTGACAGGAAGCGTGCGGGGTGGCAATATTTCTGCCGGAACGGCGGTCTCCGCGGCGTGCGGGGAGATGTGTGATCATGAAACGTGAACAATTCTTACGTGTCGGCCTGGGTACGGTATTAATTTTTGGTCTTGCCGGCAGCGCGCTCGTCGGCGCGTGCTCTGCGGGCGGAGGCAGCAAGAGTCTCGGGTCCTCCGGCGGAGGCCAGGGCAACCCGAACGGGGGCGTCGGTAACTACGGCGGAGGGTTCGTCGGCGAAGGAGGCCAATTCATCCCCACGCTGGGGAACGGTGGCCAGGGTGGCGCCGTCGGCGTGTTCACCGACGGCGGCTATCTCATCGCGAGCGACGGAGGCGTCAGTGACGCGCACGTCGGTCCCTCGACGGTCAATAACTGCGCAAACACGGCGCCCTTCCAGAATCCATCTGCCGGAAACCGCGTCGTCTATCCGTATGACGGCACCGTCTTTCCGCGCGGCCTCGCTGGTCCGCTCCTCATGTGGGACCAGCAAGCGACGCAGATCCTCATCCAGGCGAAGTCGCAGCTGTACACGTACACCGATTGCCCTCAGACACCTGACGGCGTTCGATACCAGCTCCCGGCCAACATGTGGGCCGGCGCTGCATCCTGGAGCAACGGCACCGGCGACCCGCTTCAGATCCAGCTGACCGTGCTCTCGGGCGGCAAGGCGACGGGCCCCGTCACGTTCAGCGTCAAGTTCGCGCTCACGACGTTGAAGGGCGCCATCTACTACAACACGTACGGCTCGCCCCAGGCCGGCAACGGCAACGGCGCCGTGATGCGGCTAATTCCCGGCGACACCGCGCCCACGGTGTTCCTGACCGACAACGGCGTTGCCCCGCTCGGCCCGTGTCGGTCCTGTCACGGTCTTTCCGCCAACGGCACGACCATGACGGTGAACCACCACGCCTACGGCTTCCCGAGCACGTACTCGAGCGAATCGTACGACGTCAGCACCGGGACGCCGAATCTGCTCCAGAGCAACATTCCGGAAGCGGGCTTCGCGGGCATCTTCCCCGACGGCTCGCGGCTCATGACGAATGGTCCGCCGAATCCATCTCTGAGCGCGATCTTTCCGACGTCCCCCGGGGACGTCACGGCGCTCGTGCAATCGACGTCGAAGATGCTCGACGTCCGAACGGGACAACCCATCACGACCACCGGCTGGAACGTGACGCACGCGCAGATGCCGATGTTCTCTCCCGACGGGCTCCACATCGTCTACAACGACGAGGACAAGGGCCCGACGACGAACATCACGAATCCGGGGACGCTGACCGTCGGCGGCCACACCCTCTGGGTGCAGGACTTCGACCCGAACACGAACACCTTCTCGAATCCGCGGCAGATCTTCAGCGATCCCACGTGGTACGCGGCGTGGCCATTCTTCACGCCGGACTCCACCCAGGTGGTGTTCGCGGTGGACTCGCGGCCTGATTTCTCGAGCCAGGTTCCGGACGCTCTCGGCGGGAATGCGCTCACGGGCATATGGCCCACGGTTGCCCAGTGCATCACGACGCCGGATCCGCAGACCTGCGTCGGCAATGGCCACCTCATGCTAGTGGATCTCGCGAGCGGCAAGGTCACCCCGCTCAACGCCGCGAACGGCTACAAGTCGGATGGGACGACGAGTTACTTGCCCGCGGGCAAGGGTCGCGACAACGAATACGAGTTCTTCCCGACCGTGAGTCCCTTCTCGGGTGGTGGGTTTGCGTGGGTGTTCTTCTCGAGCCGCCGCACCTACGGCAACGACGTGATGGATCCCAGTGCCACGAACCCCGGGGACCCCGGGATGCCGACGGCCAAGAAAATCTGGGTGACTGCGGTCCAGATGGGCGCTCCAGCTGGCACCGACCCGAGCTTTCCGGCGTTCCTCTTGCCGGGACAGGAACTGGCGAGCGGCAATATCCGAGCGTTCGCGGCCCTCGCGCCTTGCAAGGAAGACGGCTCTTCGTGCCAGTCGGGCTTCGACTGCTGCAAGGGCTACTGCTCCAACATCAAGAACGGCACCGGCATCTGCGGAAAAGTGGAGACGCAGACCTGCTCCCTCGTGGACGAGAGATGCAACACGACCGCCGACTGCTGCACGGGTCCCAACAACGGAGACAACGGCCGAAACCTCTATTGCATCCTCACCGCTGGCACCGGTTATTGCGAGGAGAAGGGCATCAACTAGTTCGGATGGCGACGCGCGCCGCCCGCGGACTTCGCCGTCCGCGATGCGGCGCGGTCAGCGCCCCGACGTGATGCGGCAGTGCGCGCGCAGCGCCACTTCCGCGTCATGATCCAGCGACTCGAATCGAAGCACGACGTGACGCGCATCTGCGCGGAGCACTCGAGCCTTCGTTTCGATGCTAACCCGGCTCGGAAGCTCGAAGTAGATCTCCACCACCTTGCCGATGGGTAGCGGTGCGCGACCCTCGCATTCGAGCGCAACCCCGCCGACGGACACATTCTCGCACCGCACTCGTCGCCACGCATCGAAGGTGTCGAGCAGCACCGGCACTTCCAGTGCGACACGGTCGTGCACACGACGGTCCGAGACGCTGGGCCCATCCGTTGACGCGCGACGGCGAGAAATGGTGTGCGTGGTCGTCATGACCCGCAGAAGTTGCACGCAGCGTACCAGTCGGCTCGCGTCGACGCGGTCCCGCGTACTTACGCCGGCATCAGTGTGTTCGTGTCCGGTGCGACTGGAAGCGATCTACGCAAATTGGTCAGAGTTGCGTAACTCTGCGTCGGTCAGCGCTCGCGAAGGATGCGTAACATCCGGCGAAGCGGTTCGGCCGCTCCCCAGAGCAGCTGATCCCCGACGCTGAACGCCGTCACGTACTCCGGGCCGAGCCGCATCTTTCGCAAACGCCCGATCGCGACCTCGAGCGTCCCCGACACCGCCGTCGGCGTCAGTTTCGCGAGCGACGCCTCGGGCGTGTTTTCGATGACCCGCACCCACGGGTTCGACTTTGCGACAATCTCCGTCACCTCGTCGATCGGGATCGCGCGCTTGAGCTTGATCGTGAATGCCTGCGAATGGCATCGCATCGCGCCGACGCGCACGCACTGTCCGTCCACCGGTACGTGCGGCGAGAGTCCGAGAATCTTGTTCGTCTCGACGAATCCCTTCCACTCCTCGCGGCTCTGTCCGAACTCCACGGGCTTGTCGATCCACGGCAAGAGGCTCCCCGCGAGCGGATGCTTGAAGTATTGCAACGGCAAGCTGCCGTCGCGCTGCGCGCGCGTCACGGCGCGATCGATGTCGAGCGCCGTGGACGCCGGATCGGCGAGAAGCGGTGCAGCGGCCGCACCGAGCGCCGCCATTTGCTGAACGAGCTCGCGCATGTGGTTCGCGCCCGCGCCCGACGCCGCCTGGTACGTCATGCTCGACAGCCACTCCACATGACCCTGCTCGAAGAGCCCCGCCAGCGCCATCAGCATCAAGCTCACCGTGCAGTTTGCGCCGGCGTACGTCTTGACGCCGCGCGAAAGGCCGTCCTCGATCACGTTCCGGTTGACGGGGTCGAGGATCAAAACGGTCTCGTCCGACATCCGGAGAGTCGATGCCGCGTCGATGAAATATCCGCTCCAGCCGCGCGCACGTAGCTTCGGATAAATCTCCGTCGTGTAGTCGCCGCCCTGGCAGCTCACGAGCACGTCGAGCTTCTCGAGCTGATCGAGGGCATGCGCGTCCTTCAGCGGGCTCGGTCCCTGGCCGACCTCCGGACCCGAGGCGCCCGCGTTCGACGTCGAAAAAAAGGTGCTCTCGATACCGTCGAAGTCGCGCTCCTCGCGCATGCGCTCCAGCAAAACCGAGCCCACCATTCCTCGCCAACCGATGAATCCGACGCGCAACATGACGTTTCTCTGCCCGGACATTTCGCACGCGCATCATGAACGCGCAAGGGATCGCGATGAGTTGCCCACCCCCGCGCGGGCAAGAGCCCGCGCGCCCCTCCCCGACGTCGTCCTCGGCGAAGCGCCTGCGGGCGCCGTGGGAGGGGAAGGCATCGGAGTCCGGCGCGGCGAAGCTACTCGTCGAGGTCCTCGACGCCGAAACCCGGTGCGAGCTGTTCGTGCGAAAGCCCATCGAGGAACGTGCGCAGGTTCTCGGGCCGCGGGGGCATCACGACGGACCAGAGCCGGACGGTTGCGTCGCCGCTTGCGGACGCGATCGTCTTCCCATCGGGGCTCACCGCAATACCGAAGACCGGCGCCGCGTGGCCCTCGAGGACTCGCCGCTCGAGCGTGTCCAGATCCCGAATCTGCACCGTGCCATCGCCGCTGCCCGTGACGAGTCCGCGGCCGTCCGGCAAGAACGCAAGGTCATGCACGACCGCGGAATGCCCGCGCAGCTCCACGCAAGTCGCGGCCTCGACGCGGCAGACCCAGAGCTTCGGCGCGTCGCCCGCGACGGCGAGGAGCTTGCCGTCCGGCGAGAACTTGAGCAGTCGCGCGCCCGTGAGGGGCGACAGGTTCTCTCGACTGTCGGTTTCAGGGTCCCAGATGATGACCGAATCGTCCAGACTCGCGGACGCGACACAGCTTCCGTCGGGCGAGAACGCGAGCCCCCAGACTTCGTCCGAGTGTCCGTAGAAGACACGGAGCGGCGCGCCCGTGTGTCCGTCCCACAAACGCACCGTGTGATCGCGGCTGGCCGTTGCCAGCGTCGAGCCGCTCCGGTCGAACGCAACGGCGGTGACGTCGTGATCGTGCTCGAGAACCGCGGGCGGCGAGCCGTCGAACGCCCACAACCGTGCCGTGTGATCCTTCGAGCCCGACGCGAGGCGCGAGCCGTCGGGCGAGAACGCGAGCTCCTCGACGTCGCCGCGGTGCCCGGAGAGAACCTGCACGCCGTCGCCGTCGACGGACCACACTCGCACCGTGCGGTCGTCGCTCGACGAAGCCAGTCTCCGTCCATCCGGCGAAAAGACGACGCGATACACGTGATCCGTGTGTCCAGCGAGCAAGCGAGACTCGCCCGTCTTCACGTTCCACAGGCGGACCGCGTCGTCGTGGCCCGCGGACGCCAGAAGTTTGCCGTCCGGAGAAAATGCCACGGCATGCACGCCGATCGTGTGCCCGGAGAGCACCCGGCGTTCCGTCGTCGGATGCGTGCTCCACAGCCGCGCGGTCTTGTCCCACGATGCGCTCGCCAGATGCGACCCGTCCGGCGAGAACGCAAGGGCGACGACCACATCCCCATGGCCGCGGAAAACGGCGTTGTCGTCGGTCTTCAGAATCGCGCACGCGGACGACCTTGTCCCAGCCGCTCGACGCGAGATAACGGCCGTCGTTCGAGAACGACAGCGCGGCAACACGTTCGGCGTGTTCGCTCACGACACGCGACGACTGGTCCGCCAGGTTCCACAGGCGCACGCGCCCGCTCATTCCGGCGGCGGCGAGCTGCGTCCCGTCGGGCGAGAAGGCGATGGCCTGGACGGCCCCGTCGGCGGCGTCGAGCACCGTCGGGGTGCGGCCGTCGATGGGCCAGAGCCGAACCGAACCGTCGTCGGCACCGGAGGCGATCGCCTTTCCGTCGGGTGAAAACAGAGCGCTCTCCACCGACACGCGGTGCCCGCCGAAAATGCGTTCGGGTCCCGACGGCAATCGCAACAAGTGAATCGTCCCTGCGTGACTCCCGAAGAGGAGAGATGCCCCGTCCGGCGAGAACGAGCAGAACACGTCGCGATCCGCCGATGCATCGCGGTGTTCGGATGCGCCGGTCGACGGATCCCAGATCCGCACTTCGCCGTCGCTCGAGACCGAGCAGAGTTTGCGGCCGTCCCTGGAGAACGCCATCGTCTTTACTGGGGCCTGATGTCCGAGCAGCGTGCCCACCGGGGTTCCATCGAGCCGATTCAACCGGATCGAGCGGTCGTAGCTCGCCGACGCGAGCAACGTCCCGTCGGGTGAGAACAGGACCTTCGTGATGCGGTCCGTGTGTCCGCCCAGGTCCCTCGCCGCGCCCGTCGCGACGTTCCAAAGAACGACGCGCTTATCGTCTCCGCCCGTTGCGAGAAAATGTCCATCGGGCGAGTAAGCGATGGTCGTCACCTGCCCCTGATGACCGCGAAAGATCTGCTCTGCGACGCCCCGTTCTTCCGCCCAGGCTGCGATCGTGGCGGCGCCCGGCGGCGTGGAGCGGGGGCGCTTGAGCCAGGCGATGCTCAGGGTCGGATCGCGATCGAGCAGCGCGCGCGCCTTCTCGACCAGGAGTTCGTCCACGCGATGCTCGGCATCGCTGCGCGCGCTGGCTTCGGCGACCGAGCTTCGCTGGGCCAGATCGCGCTCGTGGGCGATGCGGGCGACGCTCATGGACCCGGAAATCGCGAGTGCAAGGAGCGCGGCCAGGGCGGTCAGTACGACCGGTCGCTGCCGTTCGAAGAAGCGTCGGAGCAGCTCCCACAGTCCATAGTGGTACGCGCCGACGAGCCCGCCCGTGGTGAAGCGTCGGAGCTCCTCCGCCATTTCGCGAGCGGTCGGGTACCGTTCAGTCTGGCGCCGAGCCATCGCCTTTTGCGCGATCGCGACCAGGTCGCGCGGCGCCTCGGGGCAGAGCGTCAGGAGAGGGGCGGGAGGTTCGATGCGAACGCGCGCGAGAATTTCTTCATTCGAGTACTCCGAGTACGGGGCCCTGCCGCCGACGAGGTGATACACCATCGCGCCAAGCGCGTAGACGTCCGCGCGCCGGTCGACGCGTTCCCCCTGCGCTTGCTCGGGGGGCATGTAGGCCGGAGTTCCGACGACGATGCCCGCAGACGTCACGTACGCGGACGTTTGCTCGTACTCGTCCGCAGCTGGCATCGGTTCGTCCTCATCGACGTGTTTTGCGAGGCCCCAGTCGATGACGACCGTCTCGCCGAAGGGACCGACAAGGACGTTGGACGGTTTCAGATCGCGATGCAGGATGCCGACGCTGTGCGCGTAGGCCATCGCCTCGGCCACGTCCACGAGAACTGGAAGGAGGGCGAGACGGTGCTGCAGATCAGGCGTCTCCACGAGCGCTCGCGCGAGTGTGTGACCCTCGACGAGCTTCAGCGCGTAGAATGCCTGGCCATTGGGCCATCGTCCCGCGTCGTACAGGGGCACGATGTTCGGGTGGGTGAGCTGCGCGGTGATGCGGATCTCGCGCCGGAAGCGAGTGGTCGCGGCGGGTCCGTCGCCCCGGAGCTCCTTCAGCGCCACGAAACGATCGAACCGGACGTCGCGCGCGCGCAGAATGCGGCCGATTCCGCCCCGCGCGATCTCTTCCCCGATCTCGTAGCGCTCCGGTGAGACCACCCCATCGTCGAACGGCGGCGTGCCGTTCCGAACTCGGTCCGTTAGGGCAGCCCCTGGACCTGCCGCGCCGGAGTCCTCGGCCACGGTCGCGGATCCAGCCGAAGATCCAGTCGAAGCGGGCCCGTGCGGTCGGGCCTTACGATCGGCGCCGTCCATCGATGGACAGCGTTATTACTCGACTTGGCGATTCCTCGAGGCTCTAGTTTCTCGACGGGACGGTTTCCAGCGGCGCTTCATTCGCTCCGGGCCACGGCGCAGTGCGCAGTGCGCTGAGTTTGCTGTAATTCGCGCCGTCCTTTGAGATGCGGCCGAGACGCGGTATGTGTTGAACGTGGCGGACAATGGGAACGTTCCGCGGCGCGGCGGAGTGGAGTCATCTTATCGACCCGACGAGACCCCGATCTCATCGTCGGCCGTTGTCATTCGCCGTTCTTCTGCCAAGGACGCCCAGGGTCGCCGCCACCGGGTCGCCGACGGCGAACACTCGTACGCCCTCACGCCGTATCAGGCGCGTCTGGACGTCGCCATGGACGACACGGCCGTCAGCAAGGTCCGCGATCCATCGGTGTCGATTCGACTCGGTGCGGAGGAGTTACGGCGCTCCGCGCGGAAGTCCGTGCCGAGCATGGACGCCATCGCGCCCGTGGCGCTGGGGACGCTCATCGGCGCGGTTCTGGTCATGCTCGCGGTGTTCGCCGTTCGCGCGCTCGGGCATTGATCGGAGGGGGGGGCGACCTGGACCCGTCGCTCGGCTGGGGCGATGACCGAGACAATCGCACCGGAGATCGGCGCCGAGGTCAACGGCCCGAGAGCAGCATCCCGCCGTCGACGACGAACGTCTGGCCCGTGACGTAGTTCGATGCGTCGCTGCCGAGGAAGAGCGCCATTCCCGCGATGTCGTCAGGCTTGCCCACGCGTCGGACCGGCGCTTGTTCGGTCATGGCTTTCACCAGTCCTTCGTTCGCCATCAGGGCCCCTGCGAAGTACGTATCGACCAGACCCGGCGCGATGGCATTCACGCGAATTCCCGTGCCGCCGAGCTCGACGGCCAGAGTCTTCGTCATGGAGATTACTGCCGCCTTCGACATGCCGTACACGCCTTGCGCAACGGCGGCCGTGATGCCCGAGATACTCGCGACGTTCACGATGGAGCCCGGGGCGTCGCGCGACGTCAGGTGCCGTACGACGGCCCGCGTTGCGATGAAGTACCCCTTGGTGTTGACCTCGAACGTTTTTTCCCACGCTCCGAAATCGAGGTGAATCATGGGACCGAAGTACGGATTGGCCGCGGCGTTGTTGACCAGGATATCCACCTTGCCGTAGCGAGCGATCGTCTGTGTCACTAGGTTCTCGATTCTGATCCTCCCTGCCGGCGTGACAGACGATGGGTGTCGCGTCGCCGCCCGCGGCCTTGATTCTTGTCGGCCACCGCGGAGAGGCCGTCGAGCTTGCGGGACGAGACGACCACCTGGGCGCCTCGCCGCGCGTAGCAGCGCGCGATGGCCTCGCCGATGCCTCGGCTGGCTCCAGTGACGATTGCGACTTTGCCCTCCAGGGACATGTCCGGGTTGGATGCGGGGGTTTCCATTGGGATTGCTCCTTCTCGTTCAGCCGTGTTTCGCGAGCTCCAGCTTTGCGATGGATTCGAGGTGAACCTCGTCCGGGCCATCCGCGAACCGCAAGGTTCTGACCCCGGCCCATGCCGCCGCGAGTTCGAAGTCCTGCGAAACACCGCCGCCTCCATGGACCTGGATCGCTCGATCGAGAACGCGGAGTGCCATGGTCGGCGCGACCACCTTTATGGACGCAATCTCGGCCTTTGCCACCTTGTTGCCCACGGTGTCCATCATGTGGGCCGCGTGAAGGGTAAGCAGGCGTGCCTGATCGATCTCGATCCGGGACCACGCGATGTCCTGCCGCACGCTTCCCATGTCGGCGAGATGCTGCCCGAACGCGACGCGGGACAGGGCTCGCTTGCACAGCGCCTGGAGCGCGCGCTCGGCGACGCCTATCGTCCGCATGCAGTGATGAATGCGTCCGGGGCCGAGGCGTCCCTGTGCGATCTCGAATCCGCGCCCCTCTCCGAGGAGAAGGTTCGTCGCCGGGACGCGGACGTTCGTGAATTCGATCTCGGCGTGTCCGTGTGGCGCGTGGTCGTAACCAAAGACGCTCAGCATGCGCTTCACGTTCACGCCGGGTGCGTCCCTCGGAACGAGGATCATCGACTGCTGTCGGTGCTTCGGCGCAGCCGGGTCCGTCTTGCCCATGAAGACCAGGATCTTGCACCGCGGATCGCCGGCCCCCGATGACCACCACTTCCGTCCGTTGATGACGTAGTCACTGCCGTCCCTCCGGATCGCGGACTCTATGTTCGTCGCGTCCGACGACGCCACGTCGGGTTCAGTCATGCAGAAGGCAGAACGGATCTCCCCAGTGAGGAGAGGTGCGAGCCATCTCACCTTGTGTTCTTCGGTGCCGTAGCGCTCGAGCACCTCCATGTTTCCAGTGTCTGGCGCCGAGCAGTTGAAGACCTCTGGCGCGAAGGGGACCCTCCCCATGACCTCGCAAAGGGGTGCATATTCGAGGTTCGTGAGCCCGGCGCCGCGCGCGCTCTCGGGCAAGAACAGGTTCCAAAGACCCGCAGCTTTTGCCTTGGTTTTCAGCTCTTCGACTACGGGGAGCACGCGCCATCGGTCGCCCGCCGCCGCGAGTTCGTCATGGTAGCGACGTTCGCTGGGATAGACGTGTGCGTCCATAAAGCTCGTCAAACGAGCTTCGAAATCCCTTGCTCGATCGGTCTGGGGGAACATCGCGAGTCTCCTTGGTATTGCGAGGTCGGGTCGCACGTCGTGAGCGTCAAAGAAAAATTCGTGAGCGCATCGGTCTCGAGTAAGCCGTGAATCGAGGCAAGAATACGGTAGTAGTTCGATTTTTTAACGTTGCTGTTCGCTGACCGATACAGCGGCTCAATCGAACGACGGCAGCGCTCATGGTGTGGTGATCTACTGGACTCGGTCCTCAATCTCACCGAGAATAAAACTCATGCGGACGGTAGCGGCCTTATTCCTGCTCGTGGGCGGCGTGATGATGTTCCAGGGCTGCGGCTCCGGACAATCGGGAGGCTCGTTCTCCAAGTTCGACGCCGGTGCCTGTAATCCAGCGTACTGCGTGGCTCTCGGCACGGGCACAGCCTGTTGCACCACCAGTGGGCAATGCGGCACCGATTTCGGGAATGGGTGCGTCGCGTCCGGGCTGTCGCAGGTCGACGGCGGACACTGAGTCTTTCACGTACGCATGAACGGCGCGGCATCGCGAAGGCGAGCCGCGCCGAATGCATTTCATGCCTTGCCCGCGAGACAAAGCTTCCGGACCACATTGTCGAGCAGCCGCTGCCCTACCTCGCCGTCGAGGGTGAGAATGGACTCGGGGTGGAACTGCACGGCGGCGAGCGGCAGTGTCGTGTGCTCGAGCGCCATGATCACACCATCGTCGCTCTCCGCCGTCGCTCGAAGCACGTTCGGGAACGCTTCGCGTAGCGCATAGAGCGAATGATACCGACCCGCGCGGAACGTCGCGGGGAGTCCTTCGAAGAGCACGCCTCCGAGCACACGGATCCTCGACGGTTTGCCGTGCACCGGATAATCGAGCACCCCCAGCTTCCCGCCGAAATGCTCGACCATGCCCTGGAGACCGAGGCATACGCCGAACACCGGGAGCGCCCGCGCCGTCGCCGCAGCGATCGTGCCCGATACGTCGAAGTCCTTCGGTGACCCCGGTCCCGGCGACAGGACCACCAGGTGCGGCTTCTGCTCGTCGAACGTGCTCGCAGGAAAGCCGGCGCGCAAGGTCACTACATCCGCCCCCGTTTGACGAAGGTAGTTCGCGAGGGTGTGAACGAACGAATCCTGGTGGTCGACGAGCAAGATACGCTTGCCCTTGCCCGCCGTCGAATGTGCCGGCGTGCCCGCTGACGACGACCCGGTTCGACTCAGTCCGCGAACCGCGTCCAGGAACGCCGACGCTTTGAGTCGCGTTTCGCGTTCCTCGTCTTCGGGCACCGAGTCGTAAAGGAGGGTCGCGCCGGCGCGTACTTCAGCGACACCGTCTTTCAATCGCACGGTGCGCAGCGTCAGGCCGGTGTTGAGTCCGCCGTCGAAGCCGAGCACGCCGATCGCGCCTCCGTACCAGGCGCGCGGTGATTTCTCGTGGTCTTCGACGAATTGCATCGCCCAGGCCTTCGGCGCACCGGTGACCGTGACCGCCCACGTGTGCGTCAAGAACGCATCGAGAGCATCGAATTCCGGTCGAAGAACCCCCTCCACGTGATCGACGGTGTGGATCAAGCGCGAATAGAGTTCGATCTGCCGCCGTCCGATCACGCGCACGGAGCCGGGGACGCAGATGCGACTCTTGTCGTTTCGATCGACGTCCGTGCACATGGTGAGCTCGGATTCTTCCTTGCGCGAAGAGAGCAGCTCACGGATCCGCTCCGCGTCTTCGACCGCGTCGCGACCTCGTGGGATCGTGCCGGAGATGGGGCAAGTTTCGACCCGGCTCTGGTCCACGCGGACGTACATCTCCGGCGACGCGCCGACCAGGTGTTCGGATTCACCGAGATTGAGGAGGAGCGCGTAAGGCGCTGGGTTCGTCTCGCGGAGCCGCCGGAAGATGGTCGAAGGCGGCACGGAGCACGGTTCGCGAAAGGTTTGCCCGAGTACGACCTCGAAGAGATCTCCTCGCTTGAACGCGGCCCGAGCTTTCTCGACAGCCCCCGCATATTCGCCCGGAGCGTGATCGGAGCCGGCCGTCACGCCGTCGGCGGCGACGTAGGGCTCCTCCGCGCCGTCCCGCGGAAGCGACCGAGTCGAGCCTCCCGGAAGGTCGAAGTCGTAGGAGTAGCGCATCGCGCGCTCTTTCCGATGATCCACCACGACGAGCTCGTCCGGTAAATAAAGGACGAGATCCCGCTGATCCGACGGGCGCGGGCGTCGGAGCGCGATCGGCTCGAATTGAAACGCAAGATCATATCCGAAGGCGCCGTACAGCCCGAGATGGATGTCGTCGGAGCTCCGGAACAGGTCGATGATGCTGCGGAGCACCGAGAATACGCTCGGCTGCTTGCTCCGATGTTCCTCCGGAAGGCGCGCCGTCGGAGCCCTCAGCGTCGCGGTGAACGACGCTCCGTCGTCGCACGGGCTTTCCAGTACGCCAGAGCGCTCGGCCGCGGCTTTCACCGGAACGATGAGGAGCTGCCCGCGAGCGTTCAGCGCGCGGATGCCGAGCTGGCGCCCGCGCGTGACGATCTCCAGCGCTGGGTTCGAGAAACCCAGATCCCACCGCGTATAGCGACCGGGATAGTCGTAGTTCGACGACAGGAGGACTCCGCGCTGGCGATCGAGCCTGTCGATGAGCTCCTCTATTGCGGCGTGAGGCGGCAGCTCCTCGGTGTTCCGGGAGACCTGCACACCGCCGTGAGTCGTAAAGCGCTCGTAGGCGGACCGCGGATCGATGATGTCTTTCACGCTCTCTCCACTCGGGTTTGGGACAACCTCCGTCGGGCAGCGCGCTTCTGAAACGAATCGAGCCGCCTCGGAGGCGGCTCGTGACGCAAGTGCTCCGGCCGCCTCCTACGAAAGCGACCCACGCCAACCACGAAGTGTAGCTGTGCTCGCGAGCATGCACCGCACGATGCCACGACGCGCGTGCGCGTCAAGAGCTCAACTCACCTTATCGAACTCGAGGACGAAGCTCGACGGGAAGTTCGCCTGCTCCACGGGGAGCGTCCGGACCGTTCCAGCGCGCCCGGGACCTCGGCGCAAGCGGGGGAGTGCGAAGAGTGCGCGCGCCATCTCGTGAAGGAGCGTCTGCCCGATGTGCTCGCCGAGGCACGCGTGACGACCATGTCCGAAGCCCATGTACTTCCACCGTGGCCGCCCCGGGATGAACTCGAACGGGCTCTCGAACACGTCCCTGTCGAACGCGGCGAGTGAGGGCCAGATGACCACGGTTGTGCCAGCGGGGATCTTCTTCTCGCGCGACGTCCCGGCCGCGAGTGCGGTGTCGTGTTCCGCGTGACGGTAGAGAACGGAGGGAAAAACGCCGAACCGTTCCGCTTCGCGGAGATAGTCGCGGAAGGAGCGGTCGTCTCGTTCGGAGCCTGCGACGGCCCGTCGCGCCATGACGTGCAGCGTTCTCCGTTCGTGTTCGGGCAGGCTCACCAGCTTGTTCATGCCGTTCACGAACAGTCCGATAGGGGCATTCAGCGTTCCCGAACAGAGTCCGGCGATGGAGCGCAGAACCCCCACGTCCCCATCCGCAAAGCCGTTGCTTGCAGCGAGCAAGCGTCCGATGACGTCGCGCTCAGCGATATCGCCTTCTCGACGTCGCTGCTCGATGTACTTCGCGAGGGTGCCGCGCACGTCCTCCGCCGCGGACACCGCCGCGTCGCGCATCCTCGGATCGAACCAGAACGAGAAGATGTACCAGGACGCCACCTGAAACCGCCGGAGCAGTTCGTCGAGATCTTCCTCAGGGAGCCCGAAATACCGCATGGAGAACCGGATCGGGACGACGTTGGCGAGGTCCCGCACGATATCGATCCGTCCCACCTTCCTCACTCGGTCCATGGCCTGCGCCGTCTCTTCGGCGACAATACGACGGACCAACGCCGCGTCGTCCCGTCGAAGCGCGCTGCGGATGACGGTCGCGTCCTTTGTATACCGATCGAGGTCGTCCATTCCGAGGATGAATGGCCCCGTGGTCGCGCCCATCCGTTCACCGTAGCCGCGAACGGAGAAATCGTCGTCACGGCTCCAGACTTCCGCGACGTCCATGTATCTGGTTACGTGCACCATCCGGCTCGCGTCGGAGTGCAGCACGAGGGAAAGCGCGTTGGCGGCGCCGCCCGGGCCGATCGTCGGAAACAAGCGGTGAGCCAGGGGCAACCACAGTTTTCTGAGATCCATCGCGTCCCCGAACTTCTCGTATCCGTCCGCATCGATGCGATCAAGTCGGATCGTGCGTGCTTGTCCTGTCCACTCGAGTGGACATCGATCGTTTCGGGTTCACGGGTGCCTTCCGGTGCGATATGGATACGGGTCGTGTCATGACCCAGGGGGTCCTCACCGTCGTCACGGAGATCACGCCGGGTCGAGCCGATCAGCTCGTCGCGTTGCTCGATGAGCTGGACACCGCGCTGACCGGCGAGGGCGCGGAGCCGATCGTCGACTTTCGGAGCCTCGACACCGTTCATTTTGCGCGGTTCGTCGTGCTCCCCGGAAATTCCGAGGGCCGCCGGCATCTCGTGTTCTCGACCGCGTACGATGGTCCGCTTCGGTTTCATCTCGCCGAGCTCGCGCTCCGGGCATCGGCGGGGTTGTGCGCGATTTACGCACATTGCGTTTCGTTCCCGGACGGGGCGGCCGCGGCGCCCGCGACGCTCCTGGCGTACCTTTCGAAATCGAGCGTGCCATATGGGGCGATGCACGTTGGCTACGTCGGGCGGCGGGTGGCGGACATCCGCGATGAAGAACGGTTGAGGCGGTTCGTCCAGACACGGCTCGATGCGGCGCCGCCGGAGTGGTGCCGCTCCGGCTCCGCTCGTGACGTTCGTGCGCGAATCATGGAATGGGTTCAGGCGAGTGACTTCCGGTGGGCCCTGGCGCCGCGTGCGGAGCGCATCTCGCGGAGCGGCGTCGAGCAATGGTGGACCCACATCGTCGCCGTCTTCGCCGCGGGACTCGCATTGCTCTCGGGCGGCGTCGCGACGTTCGTCATGGGTGGCGTGATCGGTCTCGGGGTGTACGTCGCCGTTCTCGTCGGCTCTCTGGGTCTCCTGGTCTGGAGGTTGCGATCGCACGAGGAGCTCGAGCCGGCGAAGACGGACTCCGACGTCGAACAAGGGCTCGAGCACGCCGGAGACGAGGACTTTGGTCTGCGAAATCAGCTCAGCCACATCGTGGACGTGAAGCCAACCTTCTTTCGGCGCGCGCTCTTGCGGGCAGTGCTCTTCGCGGTGGAATTTCGAGCCCGCTTCGAGTTTTTCAAGGGCGATCTCGGCGGGATCGAGACCATCCATTGCGCGCACTGGGCGGTGATCGCGGAGGGCGCGCCGAGGCTCCTTTTCTTTTCGAACTACGACGGCAGCTGGGAGCGATACCTCGGGGATTTCATCGAGGAGGCGGGCGGCGGGATGACCAGCGTGTGGAGCAACACCGTGCTGTTTCCGCGTGCGCGATTTCTGCTTTGGGGTGGCGCCACCGAGGAGCGCGCGTTCAAAGCGTGGACACGCGAGAGGCAGATCGTGACCCAGGTTTGGTACGCGGCAAACCCGGGCATCTCCATTCGCAACGTGAATGACAACTCGCGTCTCCGCGACGGTCTCACGGGATACATGACGGAAGAGGAGGCGCGTGCATGGCTGAAGCTCCTGTGACCCGCGATCAGGTCGAATGGGGCGAAGTGCAGCGTCTCGTCTTGCGCGGATACCTCAAGCTGCCGTGGGCCCACTTTCTGTATCTCCGGATCACGAACGGCTCGCGTCCCGCGCCCTGGGTCCATGGGGTTCTCGACGAGGGCTCGCTGGCGTTCGGTTGGGGGGAGAAGCACCTCGATGGGCCCGCAGTGGGCATTGCGTTCACGTGCGATGGGTTGCGTGCCCTCGGCCTGGACGACCAGACCCTGGAAGGATTTTCCCCGGAGTTCGTCGAGGGACTGGTCACACCGGCTCGTTCCCGGAAGTTTCACGACACGGGGGCGAGCGATCCATCGCGGTGGCTCTGGGGGGCCGGCAAGAATCCGGTCCATATCGTTCTCGCGGTGTATGCGAAATCGGAAGCGGACCTCGCCACCGCGATGGAGCGGCACCAGACGCGAGCGTCCGAAGCAGGACTCGTCGAGGTTCGGGGGCCCGATGGGGAAGCCCTTGGCGCCGCTCGGCCACTCGATGATCGGCGGGAGCACTTCGGGTTTGCCGACGGCATCTCGCAGCCGCGATTTCGCGACGAACCCGTCGGTCTTCGCTCCGGCGCGCGTGAGGCCGACCGACTTGCGGCCGGGGAATTCCTGCTGGGCTACCCGAACGAGGCGGACATCTACCAGCGAAGCCCGGTGCTGTCGGAGCCCGCACGCAGGCGAGGCCGGTTGTCGCGGCAAGACCATGACTTCGGCAAGAACGGTAGCTATCTCGTGGTCCGGCAGCTCGAACAGGATGTCGCCGCATTCTGGCGCGCGATGTCGCTCGCCGGAAGCGACTCGACCGTCGCCGACCGTGTCGCCCTGGCGTCGAAGATGATCGGACGGTGGCCCGACGGCGTTCCGCTCGTCGCGCGTGGAACCCCCGACGGACCGAGGCCACGGCACGCGGAGGACTTCGACTTTGCACACGACGATCCGCTGGGGCACAAGTGCCCCTTCGGTGCCCACATCCGGCGAGCGAACCCGCGTGCGACGCTTGCCACCGATCCCGACATGGGGCTCGCGAAGTCGAAGAAGCATCGCATTCTGCGGCGCGGGCGCTCGTACGGAGAGCCGTTCGTCGACCGGATGGTGCCCGAGGAGTTGATCCGCGCGGCGGAAGCAGGTGAAGGACATCCGGGCCCTCGCGGTCTGCACTTCCTGTGCTTCAACGCCGACATCGCGAACCAGTTCGAATTCGTGCAGCAGACGTGGCTGAATGGGTCCGTATTTCAGGGGCTGCACGGAGAAGTCGATCCGCTGATGGGAGATCCGGCGGACACCGGCGGCCTGTTCACCGTTCCTGGAGAACCCCTGCGCCGTCGCGTTACGGGTGTTCCGAGGTTCGTGACCGTTCGCGGAGGGGCCTACTTCTTCGCCCCCTCGCAGGCTGGTCTTCACTATCTCTCACGTCTCAAGTGAGTGATTGTAGGAGCGCTCGTGCTTCCATGAGATCGCGAGTTCCGAGTCCTTCGGTGAACCAACCATAGACGCCCGCGAGCAGCTCGCGCGCGGCGTCTCGTTCACCTCCCGAGAGTCTCATCCGCGCGAGACTCATCGCGGCCCGGAGTTCGAGCGACTTGGCCCCCTGAGTCCGGGAAACCTCGAGCGCGCGCTCGAACGCAGTCAGCGCCAGGGAATCTTGCGACGGCGTCGAAAGGCGAAGGAACTCACCTTTCAAACGGTAGAGCTCGGCCGCGTAATACCGATCGTGCTGACGTTCGATCGATTCGAGCGCCCGCCCGACATGAACGAGTCCTTCTTCGAGTTTTCCGGCGCGCGCACAGGCGGTCGCGAGCCGCGCGGAGAGATATCCGGTATTCAGCGAGGCTCCGGTCTCGAGGAACGCCTCGAGCCCAGCTTCGATCTCGGTAATTCCCCCGCTGACATCGCCGAGTTCGCACTTCGCGGACCCGATCATGGTTCTGGCCCACGCCTCCCAGAGCGAAAGACCTTGCTCGGCGCTTACCCCCAGCATCCTCTCCGCGAGCGACAGGACCGCCTCCGGTTCTCGAAGATGGTAGTAGAGATCTGCTGCAAAACTGAGGATACCGGCGAATGTGAGCGGGTGATTCGTCCGTTCCGCGAGTTCGAGTGCCTTGAGCGCGCTCTCCAGCGCCTGCTCCGGAAAGCCCTGGAACCAATAAACCAGAGCTCCGTAGCAGTAGCCGTAGGCGAGCGGGTCCTGCCCATACACGAACTGGTGATGGGCGTGTTTCTGCGGATCATAGAGGAGTCGCGCCTGCAGGATATGCTCGTGGCACGCTCCGAAGCTTCCCTGCCAATACTCGAGGGCTGCCCGTGCCGTGTGCGCCTCGAGGGTGTATTCGGCTTCCCCGAAACTCGCCGCAGCCGCCTCGAGCTGCTCGACCAGCTCGCGCGCCGAGCGCCCGTCGCCTCGGACGAGAAAGTAAAGAAATAGCCCGAACAGTGCGGGAAACAGGTGCGGTGTGTCGCCCAGATGGTCGCACAGGACGCGCGCGCGCGCGAACGCTTGCTCGACCTCCGTCGCAGCGTAGCCGCGCACGGCGATGAGCGCCACGCCGCGCATCGTGACCAGGAACAGTTCCTGACGATCGCGCTCCGTCGTCTCGGGCGTCCGAAAGAGCGCGTCGAGTCCCCGGCGGAGCTGCCGGCTCGCTTCCACGTTCGCCGATCGCGCGATCGAATTCTGTCCGGCGCGGAGCCATCCCGAAAGCGCTGCTTCGGGCATACCTCCCTCGTCGTAGTGATGTGCCAGAACTTCAGGCTGGTTCGCCGCCGTCAATGGGAATTGCGATTCGAGTACCTCAGCGATCTTGCGGTGATGAGTCTGTCGAGTGGCCTTGAGTAGGGACTCGTACGCCTGTTCTTGTACGAGCGCGTGGCGAAAGGCATACACCGGCGGATCGCCGCGACGCTGGAACAGCTCCGCGGCCACGAGGCGGTCGAGCGCGAAGGTCAATTCTCCTTCGGCCATCGGTGCAGTAGCCCGGATTAGGTCGAGCGAAAATTCCCGGCCGAGTATCGCGCAATGCTGAGCGAGGTCCTTCGCGGTTCCCAGCTGGTCCAGGCGAGACATCAGCGAGTCGCGGAGCGATAGGGGCACGATGGCGCGAGAATTGGCCTTCGCAGTGCCTGACCGCCCGAGTTCTGCCTCGAGTACGGTCTTCGTCAATTCCTCGATGAACAGCGGGACCCCGTCCGACCGATTGACGATCTCTCGTACGAGGACGTCGTCGAGGCGGCCGCGCGTGGTTTCGAGGTTGCGCGCGACGTCGGCCGCGTCGTTCCGCGTGAGCCGACTCAGCAAGATCTGAGTGACGGGTGGCAGATTGACCCACCTGACGTGAAAGCCTGGCCGATGCGTCGCGACAATCAGGAGCCTCCTGTCGGCAATGCGTTCGACCAATCGAGCCAGCATCTCCAGCGTCGTTGGATCGAGCCAGTGCAGATCCTCGAACAAGGCGATCACGGGTCGCTCATCGGTCTGTCGAACGAACCATTCGAGCAATAGCTCGAGGGTTTTTCGCCGTAGGGCCTCCGGCGTCTGGGTGAGCGACGCGAGGCGCGGAGCTGGATTCAGCGAGTGAAGCCCGGCAAAGAGCGCCAGATTCTCGGATGACCCGAGGTCTAGCCGGATGAGCGAGCGAGAGAGCGCGTCGAGCTTTTGCTCCGCGGTCTCGAGTGCGCCGAGCCCGAGTACATCCTCCTGCAGTCCCACGACGGGATGAAGCGCCGTATCCTCGGTGTACGAGGAGCCGCGGCTCTCGAGCCACGAATGATCTCGCGAACCGATCTCGTCTCGCAGCGCGCGCAGTAGCCGACTTTTGCCGATCCCGGCTTCCCCGCAGATCAGGACGACCTGGCCGCGCGCTTCAGTGGCAAGCTCCCACCGGTCGAGCAAGAGTCCGAGCTCTTGTCGACGACCCACCATCGGAGTGAGCAGCGCGTCGTGAGAATCTGCGGCAGTCCGGGCAGGTTTCGCTCGGATCGCGCGGTAGACGGGCGTCGGCTTCGAGATACCCTTCAGCGCGCGAACTCCCAGGTCCTCCGTGACGAACTGACGGCGCACGAGACGAAAGGTCGAATGACTCAGCACCACGGTGTTCGACGAAGCTAGCTCTTGAAGGCGCGCGGCCACGTTCGTCGTGTCGCCGAGCGCGAGCGTTTCCTTCCGTGAGCTCGGGCCGATCTCGCCGACGACGACCGTTCCCGTGTGGACGCCGACCCGCGCCGCGAGGCGCACACCGTGGCGGGACACCACCGGTTCGAGTTCGAGGAGCGCATCGATGAGTCGAAGTCCGGCGCGAACCGCGCGAAGCGCGTCGTCCTCGTGAGCGGACGGATATCCGAAGTACGCGACGACCCCGTCACCAAGATACTGTGCGACGTAGCCGCCGAATCGCTCGATCGCCTCGCCGCACGCGCCCTGATATTCTCCGACGATCTCGCGCCAGTCTTCGGGGTCGAGTCGCGATGCCATGGCGGTAGAGCCGACGAGGTCGCTGAAGAGCACCGTCAGCTGTCGACGTTCCGCGGACGACCCAGGAGGACCGCCCTCCGCGGACTTCGCCCGGCGCGACGAAGAGGCGCCGGCGTCTCCTACGGCTTCGCCACACTCCGAGCAGAATTTGCCTCCCGGGGAAAGCTCGAAGCCGCACGCGTCGCATCGCATCGACGCGGATGATACGTGTCATTTGGGTGGTCGCGAAGAGTGTCATCTCGTGGCCCCGCTGCGGGCTGCCGCGAGGTCGTGTAAGCTGGCCTGCGGTGCATGAAGCGTGAGCGACGACCCGAGGGACCGCGTTCCGGAGATGCCGAAGGAACGCTGCGGTCCCTCGATCGGCTCGTGGCGCCGGAGGCGGCGCGCGGGAATACGACGCCGACCCTCGAGCCCCGCTCGCAGCGAGGCGAGCCGATGTCGTGGCCCGAACTCCCGTCACCTGCGCGATTTCGAGATGTCGGCGAGATCGCTCGCGGCGGGATGGGCTCGGTGCGCCGTGTCTACGACACTCTTCTCCGTCGCGAAGTTGCCATGAAGATCGGTGATCCAGGCAACCCTTCGTATGCCCAGACGGCGCTGCGTTTCATGGAGGAGGCGCAGATCACCGGACAGCTCGATCATCCGAACATCGTCGCGGTCCACGATCTGGGGACGGGAAACGACGGCGTGGGTGTCTTCTTCACGATGAAGCTCGTCGAGGGAGAGACGCTCACGAGCTACATTCGGAACCTCCATCGCGCGGACTACGATCATCGAGCGATCGAACGGGTGCTCCTGATCTTTCTCAAGATCTGCGACGCACTTTCATTCGCACACAGCCGCGGCGTCGTTCACAGGGATCTGAAACCAGACAACGTCATGGTCGGAAGCCATGGACAGGTTTACCTGATGGACTGGGGCGTTGCGCTCCTCTCACGTGCGACTGACGTGCCGCGCGGAGAGCCGCTCCCGAGCCCCGTGACGTTGTCGAGCGATCTGTCGAATGAGACGCGCGATGAGACCGGCGCGATCGTCGGCACCTTCGAATACATGGCACCCGAACAGGCATGGGGGCGCACGCGCGACATCGATGCGCGTACCGACGTGTTCGGTCTCGGGGCGATCCTCTACCAGCTGCTCACCGGTCGAGGTCCGAACGCCGCCGAGAACGCGTTCGAGACGCTACAACGTGCCCAACGAGGTCGCGCCGATCCGCCGGAGTCGCATCGCGCGTGGCCGCACCTGCCGCCGGGGCTCTGTCGTATCACGATGAAAGCCTTGTCGAAGAATCGCGACGAGCGGTACCCCAGCGTCGCAGATATGCGTGAGGACGTGGAGGAACTGCTGCGAGGTGGCGGATGGTTCGACACCCGGGTCTTCCCGCCCGGGACCATTCTGGTGCAGCAGGGCGAAACTGCGGAGGCCGCGTTCATCATCGCGAGCGGGACGTGTGACGTTTATCGCGAGGTCGGCGCGGACCGAGTCGCTCTTCGAAGGCTGGGGCCGGGCGACGTCTTCGGGGAGACGGCCGTCCTCACCGGAGAGCCGCGGACCGCCAGCGTCGTGGCCGTGGACGAGGTCACGTTGAAGATCGTCACTCGAGATGCCCTCGAGCGAGAACTCGGCCGAGCGTCGTGGTCCGGTGCATTCGTGCGGGCACTCGCGGAACGGTTTCGCGACGTCGACGAGCGTCTGGCACAGCTGCGCGACAGAAAGGCGTGACCCGTCCACACCCTCACTTCGCTGCCGGTGTCGCGGCCGCCGTCGCTGCTCGGGACGGCGCGGTCGGCGTGGTGGCGACGGGCGGGCCACCAGGAAGTTTTGCCAAACCCAATGCGTCGAGCTGCATCATCGGGATGAGCACCACATTCCGCTTCGCGTCGTACCCGATGTCGGCGGGCGATTTCACCCCGGGGATCACGGAGATGAACGTTCCCCCCGGCGTCCCGCGAAGAACCGACGACGACTCCCAGCTCGAAACCAGCGCCGTTCCGTCGGCGAGCCGCGCGAGTCCGTCGAGGGAGCCGACCGGAAGCTTCTGCGCGGCGTCCTCCTTCCCGTTCTTGTCGACGTGAAAGAGTTCCCCCGAGCCCAGGGTGACAACCCACACGCCCGCTTCGTCCGCGGCGAGTCCGTTCGGGTGCCCGAGATCTTTGCTCGCTATGAGCTTCCTGACGCGGCCTGAGTTGATCTCGTACACGGCGTCGCTACCCGTCGGGTCGAACCCATTCTTCCCGAGCTTGATGCCGCTGTCGGAGACGTAGACCGTGCCGTCCGCAGCCGTCGCGATGTCGTTCAGGAACGTTGCTCCAGGAATTCCGATCTTGCCCTTCGATGCCCCGGTCCTGCGATCGAAGATCCGAACGAAGGTCAGATCCGCGACGTAGAGGAGGTCGCCGACGATGCCCAGACCCTTCGGCGCATTGAGGTCGGTGCCCTTTTTTGCTCCATCGATCCACTTGAGGGCGACGACTTTGCCGTCGGGCCCGATCTTCGAGATGAAGCCGTTATGATCGGCGTCGAACGGCTTTCCATTGACGTTGCTGACGAAGTACTCGTCCTGGTCCGCGTCGTAGAGCGCCGACTCCGGAGCCAGAAGTCCGATGTTCGTCAGCACCACGGGCTGCTCGGCGACCGGCGCCGAGGCAGCAGGCGCGGCGGTGGGAGTCGGCACGGCTGTCGGTAGCGGGGGTTCCATCAGGATCGGCGCAGGGGGCGCGGCGCTTCCTGGCGCCTGGGGAGCTCCCAGAGACACCTGGTTCTCATGCGAACAAGCGGTGAGGACCAGCGCCGCAAGGAGCGTGCACGACCTGGACGAGGACGATTCGCGGACGGAAATGAACGGGCGTCGAGTCATCGAAGAACCGGTTGCGATCAGCCGTAGACGAGGCGCGAGAGTGTCTCTGCGACACAGCCCGGCTTTGCTTCGCCCTCGATTTCGACGGTAACCTTTTGCTTCAACTGGATGGTGTTGGGAGGCACGAGGTCCGCCGAGATCAACTCTCTCCGTGCGCGGACCTTCGAGTTCACCTTCACCGGGTTCGGGAAGCGTACTTTATCGAGCCCGTAGTTGATGCCCATCATCAGCCCCTCGTACATCGCAGGGTCGACCGGTTTGATGCTGGAGCCCAGGTACGGGATGAGCGACAGGGTCAGAAAGCCGTGGGCGATGGTCGTCTTGTAGGGAGACATCTTCGCCGCGAGCTCGGGATCCGTGTGGATGAATTGCCGATCGAGGGTCGCGTCGCCGAAGAGATTGATCTCCGTCTGATCGATCGTGTGCCAGTCGCTAAGACCTTCTGCCTTGCCTTCGAACTTCTTCAGGACCTCGAGTGCCTTTTCCGCGTTGCTCGCCATGGTGATCTCATAGTCGACCAGCCGACGCCGGTAAACGGCGAGGGCGCGCGCAGGCGGGTCAGTCGCGGCCGGCGTCCGCCGCGCCACCTTCGCCGAGGCCGGCGTCCTTCGCGCCCCCGCGGTCCTTCGGTCGGCCCGCGTCCGGTTCGGTCGAGCCGCAGCTTCCGGGGAGGGCGGCGATCCACCCTTCGATGACCGCGAGCCCTTCCTCGTGGACGAGATTCCGCCCGAGGGGCGGCATCTTCGTTTTTGCGTCCGTTGCTTGCATTCGGCAGCTGAAGACCGAATTGCCCGGCTGTCCGGGCACGACATCGAACTGGCGGCCGCAGGTTCCGCCCCCGGCCGACGCAGGTACCTTGCAGACTCCATACGTCGCCGACACTGCGATCGCCGGATCCGTCGAGTCATAATCGAGCCAGAGCCCGCTCAACGAGCCAGGTGAATCACCCGGCTGATGGCAATGAGCGCAGTTGCCTTCGAGGTACGATCGGGCGCGATCCGAGAGCGGCGCAATACCCAGTGGATCCACCAGTCGGACCCGCGACGCCTCTGCATTGGGCGCGACGTCGAAGAAGCCGAGCTTTGCGAGATGGTCGATTTGATTTTCCGCGCCGTCTCCGTAGTCGTTGTCGCGGTCGAGCTGCCGCGTTCGGCCTCCGATCGTGTTCGTCGACCCGAGGCGTCCGTGACACGTCCGGCAATCGTTCTCGTTCGGAACGACGTAGTCGTTGTCGGTGGGCGTCCCCGAAGAATCGATGAAGTGGCTCGGGATCGTCGTGCCCCCCTCCTCGAGCGTCGCATCGGTCTGTGCCGCATTCCAGACGTAGGTGTGCGGCGTCCAACCCACGGACTCGTGGATCAGCAGCCGCGTTTCGAGATAAGTCTCGCCCTTGCTCGGGTCGCGCAAATCCGCGAGATACGAGAACGTCTTCACCAGGATCGTGCCGACCGGGAAGGCCCACTTGTCCGTCGGCGAGTAGCCGATCGTTTCCCCTGCCGGCACGTAGATGAATCGCCGCTTCGTGGCGTAATCCGCGAAGAGCTGGGAGATCACCTGGTAGGGAACGACTCGCTGCGACGGTAGTTGCCGTACGAGATTCTGGAAGAGGTGCCACTCCGAAAGCGTCTCGAAGGGGGAACCCTCGGGGGCCGGCGTGACGCCGCCGTCAGGCGATGCGCCGGATCGCCCCGCATCCGACGGGAGGGTCGAGGTGTGACTCGACGAGCAGCCCCCGCACGCGATGCCTGCGAGGAGGGTGATCGCCAGGCGGCTCATGTGGTGAGAAGCGTTACCTGTTGATGCTGAAACCATCGATCGGAATCGCGAGACCACTCGGCACCTCGCTGGGTCTGGTCGGGGAGAGGGATGTATCGAACAAGCCCTTCGAGATGAAGGCCGTGAGGTCCGCGAGCGAACCGTCGTCGAGCGGAAGGGCCCCGTCATTCGCGGCACTGAACGTCACCTCGTGGGCGACCGCGTCGGCGAGCGTCGTGACGGCTCCGGTATGGAAGAACGGCCCCGTGTCGTGCGCGTTGCGAAGCGTCGGCACCTTGAATCGGTTGCGGTCCGACTCGAGCCCGGTGACCTCGAAACGACCCATATCCTCGACGCCCGGGATAGCGGCGACGCCGCGATCTTCGAAGCGCTCGCTCGAAAACAGCGGCGGCACGTGACAGGTCGCGCACCCCTCGCTCCCGAGGAGCGCCATTCCACGACGGAGTTGCGGGTCGAGCGCGGCGTCGTCCCCGGCCGCGTAGGCGTCGTAGAGCGAGTGCCTCGTCACGAGAGTCCTCTCGAACGACGTGATCGCTTGCACGTAGGTCGTCTCGGTAATCGCCGGGACCTGGTCCGGGAACGCTTGCCCGAACAGCGCAGCGTAGGCCGGAGTGGCAGCGACGTCGGCCACGACGTCGGAGAGACTCCGAATCGAACTCTTCGGTTGCGTCGAACGGGAAGTGGACCTGATCTTCGATCGACTGGGCGCGGCCGTCCCAGAATGCCGTCCCGCGGAAGGCGACGTTCCAGAGCGTCATCGCGTTGCGACGCGTTTCGTTGGCCCCTTCCCGTCCCGGCCCCGCGAGGAGCCCCGCGCCGTTGCCGACCGAGACCGGGAGCCCGTCGCTCATACCCCAGAACTCGCTGTGACACGTCGCGCAGGCTACCTGCTGATCGATGGATGAGATCGGGTCGTAGAAGAGCAGCCGCCCGAGCGCGACCTTCGAATCGGTGACGGGATTGTCCGCTGGGACCGACGGGGAAGGGAACGCCGTCACCGGCCAAGGTGTGCGGTCCGCGGCGTCGCCGCCGTCCGAGGGCGCATCCCCCGAAGTATGTCTTGACGCACCGCAGGCCGTCGCGAGCATGGTCAAGGCGAGAGCGCCGGAATATCGAGCGTGCACTTGTGCGCCGTGACGTCCGTCGAGTAGCCGGAGGGTGTACCGAGCGACGTGTCGCCGTGGAAATTGACGAAGCTCTGCTGCTCGGTCGCGCCGAGACAGATCTGCGCCGCCGCGTCGCCCGTGACGCCCGCGTCGCCATAGCCGTCGGGGTTCAGGATGCCGTCCCACGCTACGTCGTACGGGATTTTGGACGTGCCGCCGTCAGCGGCGGGGTTCAAGAGGGCATACGCACCCTGGGGCGTCGTGCCGTTGTTGGTGAAGACGTTGTCGTGCACGTAGATCTGATACGGCCACTGTGGGGTCGTCGGATCGATTTGCGATGGCGTTCCGCCGTTCAATGCCGCAAGGTCGTTGATGATGGTGAAGCTCGCGATGAGCACCGCCACACCGCCGTTGTTCGAGATGGTATTTTTTGAAATGTCCACCTGAGTGGACGCAAATACCAGTATGCCCGTGCCGGTGGGAGCGGTCGCGGCGAGCGTGTTGTTCTTGGCGGCGAAGTTGAAACCGTTGTTGTCATGCACCTTGTTGTCGTGCACGTGATAATCCTCGGCCACCTTCTGCTGGAGAAACGGCAATCGATCCAGCAGGATGCCCGTGGTGTTGTCGTGGACGTCGTTGTCGTAGACGTCCGCGCCGATCGAGTTTTCGACCTCGATACCCAGCACGTTGTTGTGAGCCTCGTTGTCGTGCGCGATGACGTGGTCGCATTGCCCGGCATAAACGCCCGAGTCCGAGGAGCCGTAGACTTCGCAGTTCTCGATGACCGTGTTCACGCACCCCGTCGGATAGATCGCGTAGCCGCCGCTGAGGGGGCCCGCGTCGTTCGAGCCGATCGTCTGGTCCCACCCGACTTTGATGTTGTCGAACGTGGAGTTGTCGGCTTGAACTTTGATGCCGTCTGCACTCGTGTTCTTGATCCACAGGTTTTCGATCGTGAATCCGTCGGTGGTCACCGAGATGCCGGCGTCCCCGCTCGTCTGGGTCGCGAAATCGAGGATGACGTCCTCGCGCGTCGGGCCGGTGCCTCGGAACGTGACGTTCGCCGCGGCCGAGAGCGAAATCTGATCGTCGATCTCGTAGGTGCCCGGCGCGAAACAGACGATGTCTCCAGTATGCACTCGAGTATCCAGCGCGGCCTGGATGTCCTTCTGATCGTCGGCGCCCGGCGAGAGGGTCATCGTGCATGTGGCACCGGCGTCACCGGCGTCAGTCGAGGTCGGACCCTCGTTCTTCGTCGAACTGCTGCTGCACCCACACGTCACCGCGAGCTGAAGGATGAGAATGCGGCCAGGCTGGGACCAGAATTTGATGTGCACGGCTGGCGCTCCGGGTTCGAGGATAAGGATTTCCTGAGCGGGAACCGCGCAGTGTCGCACTTCGTCCCCATGCCGAGCAAGACTAGGAGACGAAGGCGCCCGCGAGGGCGTCCCGGGTATCAGCTGCCGGAAGTCCAGTATTTCCGCGTCAGTGCAGTGAGCCGTCAGCCGACGGCGGCCACCGAGTTGCGGACGCTCGCCGCGATCTCGGTCGCGTTGTCGCTGATGCGCTCGAGGGCGCGGCCGAGTGCGTGGAAATGCTGCACGACCCCGAACGGGCTCGAGCCGGACCGGGCAACCTGCAGCAGGTCGAGCTGAGCCTGAGCGTAACAAGCGTCCACCGAGATGGTCCGGTCCATCACTTTCTGCGCGGACGAACGATCGTTCGCGCGTACGGCCTTCAGCGCATCGCCGAGCATTTCCGGTACGAGCTCCGTCAGCTTCCGGATGGAGGGGAGCTCGCCGATCGGCGGCTCGGCCGACAGGCGAATGACCTGCCGGCAGAGGCTTGCCGCCAGGCCTGCGATCTTCTCGAGAGAAACGAGCAACTCGAGCGCCGAGGCTTGGCCCATGCCCTTGGGGCCGGCCGCGCCGAGGATGTTCGACCAAGCGTCGCGCACCGCCGAATCACAGCGCTCGCATTCGCCGTCGGTGGCTAGGATCTTGCTCGCGAGCGCGGCATCACACGACGCAACGGCCCGGCTGCTGGCGCGCGTCAGGGCGTTCACGCGATCTGCCAGCGGGAGCAGGTGATCGATGGTGTGCGCGCTGTCGGGGATCGAGCTCGGCATCGGTGGTTCCTTCCCCCTAACACGAGCAAGCTGCGCATTGAATTGGACCCCGCGAAATGGATACGCGTTTCCGAGAGAGCCGCCGATCGTGTCACTGAAACGTCACTAAGTTGATTCCCCGTCGTCTCATGAGTCAACGGAGAACCCGAGTTCGCGCAGATAGATCTTGTCCAGCTTGGAACGGCTCCGTGCAAACCGGCTCCGGCCGTAAAGAGCGAGTCCGCACGCGATGGCGACGGCGCGCACCGCGGCACTCGGCCGCTTTTCAGGTGCAAAGCCGATGCGCCTGCCCTGCTCGTATGCATGACTGCGGACGTGCTCCACGAATCCATCGAGGTGCGCAAGCACGGGGTGACCGGCTGCTTGCGCCCGGAGGGCACGCACGAGGAGCGGTAGCGTGGCCATCTCGAGCTCGAACAAGCCGTAGAAGGGCGTTTTCAGCCACGGCGACTCGGCGAGCAGCCGGCGTGTCTCCCTCTCGCCCCACTCGACGTGCTCCGCTTCGTCGCTGCATACGACGCGGAGCTTCTTTTTAACCTGCTGCACGCCGGGATGCTGGTCCGGGAGGGTCTCGAGGAGCAGGTCCTTGAACACGTCGAGGACCATGCCCTCGCCGATGGCGTGCTCGAGAAAAACCTTCAGCGGGAGGTAATCGTTGTGTGACGAAAGCAGGCGCATGACCCAGTGCTCTCGCATCGGTTCGAGTCCGAGCGTGCGAAAGATTTCCGCGAAGAGCCGCAGATGAGCGAGCTCCTGACGAGCTTGGCGGGCATAGAACTCCGCGGCCTCGAGCGAACGCGCTGCGTAAAGCGAGCGGCCGCAATAAACGCCCGTCGCTTCGCCGAACAGCGCCTGCGACAGCACGAAGCGGACGATCTCCCGATCGCGCGGCGCGTCGAGGTCGAAGGTGGCGCCCCCGAAGTCATAGCGAGGGCCTCGAGCAGCGGACTCCATGCGCTTCAAATAGCACCAGATCCGGACATGAAAGCGGCCCGACCTCGGGCCCGAGCTGGGCCCCGCCCGGAGCATTTTCTCGGCGCCGCGAGAAATGTAGCTCACAAAACAAACTGAAAGTACAGCCACTTAGGCGGGGAGGCCGGATTGGGCTTCCCCCCTCGCGGAAGGTGTAGTTGCAAGTGGGTCAATGCGCGGCCGGAGACCACCGCATGGGCAGCTGTGGTATCGAGAAGTTTTCATGGTGCGGTGTAAAAGAGGATGAAGGGGTTCGAGCCAATCGCAACTGACGCGCCCGCGAAGCCGGACGCCATGATCGGTCGCGTTCTCGCGGACCGCTACGAGATCCGCTCGCTCATCGGCGAGGGGGGTATGGGCCGCGTTTACGAAGGGCGGCAGCGCGCGCTCGACCGACCCGTCGCGATCAAGTGCATTCACCCGTATCTCCTGGCAAACGAACCGATGCTGGTCCGTTTCATGGAGGAAGCGCGCGTCGCGAGTCAGCTCGTTCACCCGAACATCGTGAAAATCTACGACTTCGCACGAACGACACCGCCGGACGCGCCCGCGTTCTTTCTGGTCATGGAGCTTCTGTCCGGCCCCGATCTGGCGAGCATCCTGCGCCAGGGCGGTCCGATGCCCCTCGGGCGCATTCGTTCGATCCTCACGCAGGCGCTCTCGGCGCTCGGCGAGGCGCACGCTCGCGGTGTCACGCACCGCGACGCCAAGCCCGACAACGTGATCCTGGAGCAGACGGAGGGACGCGCGGAGCGAGTCAAGATCATCGATTTCGGCATCGCGAAGGTGCACGGTGCGCGCGGGGTCACGAGTGTCGGTCAATTCGTCGGAACGCCCCAGTACATGCCGCCCGAGCAGATCCGGGGCGAAGCGGTCGAAGTGAGCGCAGATCTGTACGCCGTCGGCGTCACTCTCTTTCAGATGCTCACCGGGCGATTGCTCTTCGACGCCGACACCGTGACGGCGGTGCTCGAGCAGCAGCTCTACGCGCGCCGCCCCGATCCGCGAGAAATCACGCCCCGGGACGACTGCTCGGACGAGCTTGCAGGCGTTTGCCTGCGTGCACTCGATCTGGACGTCCGGAATCGATTTCCGAGTGCGGACTCCTTCGCGGAGGCGCTGGACGACGCGATCGCAGCCATCGAACCTGGGGCGGAGACACGACGCAGCCCATACCCATTGCTGGCGTCGGAGCGTGCCGCGTTCGCCGAATCTCGCCGCTCGACACAGCCGAGCAGCGTACCTCCGCGCTCGGGCGCGCGGCCAATCGATTTCGCGACTGCGGAGCGCATCGAACGTGCTGCAGACGCAGAGCTCGCTCACGGGCGGCTCGCGAACGCGGAAGTCGAGCTCCGTCGCGGACTCGAGCTCGGCAATCGTTGGCTGGACGCAGCCGAGCCGGAGCTCGGCCAGGCCGCGCTGATGGTCTTCGGCAGGAGGCTCGGTGCGCTGCTTCGCGACGCCGGGCGGCTCGAGGAGTCGGAGCGAATGCTCCGGTCGTCGCTCGCGCAATCGGAGGCGGAAGAGCTCGGGCGAGGCCGCATCCTCGCCGAGCTCGTGGCCACGCTCGTCGAGCGAGGCTCCATCGCCGCCGCGGAGGCGTTTCGTATCGAAGCGCTCCGCATCGCCAACGCGCACGGGGATCGCGAGCTTCTCGCGCGGCTCCGCCGGCTGGCTCAGTCGCTCGCGCTCTCTCTCGTCACGCGGGGTGCCGTGGCACCGTCCGAGGGCAGCGGCACTCCGCCTCCACGCCGGTCCGAGTGGCGGTTCAAGCCGGACATCGAGCCTCCAGAGGACCTCCGGGCGCGCCGCCGGAGATAATCGCGGCGCCGTCACCGAACCGTCACAGGAAGCGGTTACTGGGCCTCATGGCACGTATCTTGGTGGTCGAAGACGAGCAGGATCTACAAAAGGTGCTCGAATACAACCTCAGGCAAGCGGGTCACGAGCCCGTGTCGACGATGAGGGGCAAGGACGTGCTCGACCTGGTTCGCGCCCGGCGTCCCGACGTGGTTCTCTTGGACCTCATGTTGCCCGATATCGCGGGAACCGAGGTTTGCCGCGCGCTGAAGGCGGACGCGGCCACACGTGGCATTCCGGTGGTGATGCTCACCGCGCGCGGTGAGGAGATCGATCGCGTGGTCGGCTTCGAGCTCGGGGCGGACGATTACGTCGTGAAGCCGTTCAGCGTGCGTGAGCTGCTCCTCCGCATCCAGGCCGTTCTCCGGCGTGGCGTTCAGGAGCCCGTGGAAGAGGTGGAGGGCAGAGTGCAATTCGGCTGCCTCACCTTCGATCGCGCCGCGCACCGCGCGTGGGTGGAGCGCGAGGAGGTGGAGCTCACCGCGCTCGAGTTCAAGCTGCTGGTGACGCTCTACGATCGGAGAGATCGCGTGCAGAGCCGCGCCACGCTGCTCGACGACGTCTGGGGTATCACGGCGGATATCACGACCCGCACGGTGGATACGCACGTCAAACGTCTCCGCGAGAAGCTCGACGGGGCTCGCGACTACATCGAAACCGTCCGGGGGGTTGGGTATCGATTCGTGGCGGCCCCTGCCGAGGCCATCGCTTGAAGCTTGGGATTCAAGGCAAGCTCGTTCTGATTTCTCTGGGGGTGCTGGTCCCGGCTTTCGCGCTCGCGTACGCGTATCTGCGTCACCAGATCGAGGTCGGGCTCGGATTGCCCGCTGCGGACGTTTCAGCCGCGGTGGAGCGGCTCGACCGGATGGCGAGCCTCGCGGGACTCGTTGCATTCTCGGTTGCGCTCGTGATGTCCACCATCGCGGCCAACCTGGCGTCGCGAACGGCGCGGCAGCTCGCGGTAGCCGCCCGAAAGATGGCGGAGGGCGATCTCGCGACGCGCGCCGGTCCGCACGGCGAAGACGAGTTCGGGGAGCTCGGCACGGCGCTCGATCAGCTCGCGCGCGGCTATTCGACGCTGGTCGCCGATCACCGTCGCGAGCGTGATCGCATGCGGGGCGTTCTTGCCGGCATGCGCGAGGGCGTCTTGCTTCTCGATCGAAGCCGCCGGGTCGCGCTCGTCAACCCGGCGCTTCGCGAGATGCTTCTCCTCGGCGCGGACGTGGAGGGCAAGTCGCCCCTCGAGATCATTCGTCATGGCGAGCTGGTCCGGCTCCTCGACGAGGCGAACGAGGAGGACTCCGCCTCGGGTGAGATGGACGTCGGCGGTCTGAAGCCGCGCCGCTTGCTGGTCCACGTCGTTCGGATCCCAGGTCAGGAGGGCGGGTTGCTCGCCGTGTTCGTCGACGTGACGCACCTGCGGCGGCTCGAGACGCTCAGGCGCGACTTCGTGGCCAATGCGTCCCACGAACTCCGCACTCCGATTGCCGCGATCTCTTCAGCGGCCGAGACACTCGACGCTGCCGTTTCGCGCGACCCCGTCGCGGCGAAGGATTTCGTGCAGATGATCTTGCGCAACGCGGAGCGGCTGAGAAACCTCGTCGACGATCTCCTGGACCTCTCGCGTATCGAATCGCAAGATTTCGCCGTCCGGCTCGAAGAGGTCGACGCGGGCGAGGTTTCCAAGGTCGTCGTGGATCTGTTCCGGGAGCGGGCTTCGAAGAAGGACATTCGCTTCGCGTCGGAGTTCGCGAAGGACTCCCGGGCTCTCGCCGATCGTCGCGGGCTCGAGCACGTCCTCACGAATCTCGTCGACAACGCGGTCAAGTATTGCGTCCCAGGCAGTACGATCACCGTCCGCACCCATGCCGACGGGGCGAGTCTCCGTGTGGAAGTGGACGACGACGGCCCCGGAATCGAAAAGCAGCATTTGCCGCGTCTCTTCGAGCGGTTCTATCGCGTCGATCCAGGGCGCTCCCGGCAGCTCGGCGGGACCGGGCTCGGCCTGTCGATCGTCAAGCATCTCGTGGACGCCATGCGTGGCTCCATCAGCGTCGACAGCGAGCCCGGCAAGGGAACATGCTTCACGGTTCGCCTCAAGTCCGCGGCCGGAGCCGTAGAGGAGAGCCCGAACGCCGCGTAGAGACGACGGATTTAACCGGGATTTCGGTCTGTCACACAACCGTCACGCATGTGTTGCCGCCACGACGCGCAGCGCCGCGGCAAGCTTTGTTAGACACCCCCTGCAAGATGAAATCCAATCTTCTTCTGCTGTGGTTGGCTGCCGTCGGCGCGCTTTTTGCCGGAGGCTGCAAGGGCGGGGAAGGTCAACCGGACAAGTCTGGCGCGCCATCCAGCGAACCCGCCAAGGCGGGGCCGGTCAGCTTGAACGGCGCCGGCGCCACGTTCCCTTACCCGCTCTATTCGAAGTGGATGAGCGAGTACAACCGCGTCCACCCCGACATTCAGATCAACTATCAGTCGATCGGATCGGGGGGCGGTATCCGTCAGATTCAGGCCAAGACCGTGGACTTTGGCGCCTCGGACGCGCCGATGACGGCGGAAGAAGAGGCGAAGTCCAAGGGCAAGCTGCTTCACATTCCGACGACGCTCGGCGCCGTGGTGGTCGCGTACAACCTGCCCGGCGTCACGAGCCTCAAGCTGGACGCCTCGGCACTGGCCGGAATCTACCTCGGCACGATCACCAAGTGGGATGACCCGAAGCTCACGGCAGCGAACGCGGGAACGAAGCTGCCGGCGACGCCGATCGTCGTTGCTTATCGCAGCGACGGCAGCGGCACGACGGACGTGTTCACCGATTATCTCGCGAAGGTGAGCCCCGAGTGGAAGGACAAGGTTGGGGTCGGCAAGAGCGTCAAGTGGCCGGTCGGGCTCGGCGCCAAGGGCAACGAAGGCGTCACTGGCCAGGTCAAGACGAGTCCGGGCGGCATCGGCTACGTGGAGCTGGCGTACGCGATGGAGAACAAGCTGCCGATGGCCGCCATGAAGAACGCCAGCGGCAAGTTCGTCACGCCCGACATCGCGGCCATCACTGCTGCGGCGGCCGGCGTCGAGATGCCTGACTCGCTGCACGTGTCGATCACCAACGCGGCGGGCGACGTGGCGTATCCGATCTCCTCTTTCACCTATATCCTCGTCTACGAGGACGCTCCCGATGCGGTGAAGGGCAAGGTGCTCGCGAATTTTCTGTGGTGGGCCATCCACGACGGACAGAAGTTCTCCGCGCCGCTGTACTACGCCCCCCTACCTGCCGCGGTCGTCGCCAAGGTCGAAGCTCGGCTCAAGACGCTCCAGTCGGGGGGCAAGGTGTTGCTCTCCGGGCCATGAGACGCGATGCCCCGTAGCAGCTCCGAACTCTCGCTCATACGCGCGCAGCCGCGCATCTTGAGGCGCCTTGGCCGGGAAGCGAACCCGGGCGACTTTGCCTTCCGTGTCGCGACGACGCTGTTCGCGGGGGTCGTGCTGCTCGTCCTGCTCGTCATGGCGGTGCAGATGGCGCGCGCGTCGTCACTCAGCTTGAAGACGTTCGGGCTCGGCTTCATCGTGAGCACGGACTGGGATCCCGTGCGTGACATATACGGCGCCCTGCCATTCATCTTCGGCACCGTCGTTTCGTCGTTTCTCGCGCTCTCGATCGCGGTGCCAGTCGCACTCGGCGTCGCGCTGTTCTTGACGGAGCTCTCGCCCGTCTGGCTTCGCCAGCCGCTCGCGTTCCTCGTCGAGCTACTCGCCGCCGTTCCGAGCGTCGTTTACGGCCTCTGGGGCATCTTCGCCCTTGCCCCGCTGCTGCGCGACCACGCCGAGCCCGTGCTCGCCAGGCTGTTCGGATTCTTGCCGTTTTTCCGGGGCCCCCACGAAGGCTACGGCATGCTCGCGGCCGCGATCATTCTCGCGATCATGATCCTGCCGACGATCGCGTCCGTGAGTCGCGAAGTGCTTCGAGCCGTGCCCGACTCGTTTCGGGAGGGTGCGCTTGCGCTTGGCGCGACCAAGTGGGAATCGCTCCGCGACGTGGTGTTGCCCGTCGCGCGCTCGGGCCTCGTCGGCGCGATCATCCTCGGTCTCGGCCGCGCTCTCGGCGAGACCATGGCCGTCACGATGATCATCGGTAACCGGACGGAGATCAGCGCATCCCTCTTCGCCCCCTCGTACACGATGGCCAGCGTCATCGCGAACGAGTTCACGGAGGCGACCGGCGATCTCTACCTCTCGGCCCTGGCCGAGATCGGCCTGCTCTTGTTCGTGGTCACTCTCCTGCTGAATATCGTCGCCCGGCTTCTGATCTGGCGCGTGGCGACGCCGACGGGGGCCAGATGAACTCCGAGCGATCGAGCAAGTACGCTCGGCGGCGTTTCACGAACGTCGGTTTCCGCGTGGCCTGCGGCGCGGCCGTCGCGCTCGCGCTGTTACCGCTCGTGAGCGTGCTCTACTTCACCGCGTCGCGGGGCCTCGGCGGGATCAACCTGGCCTTCTTCACGGCGCTGCCCAAGCCCGTGGGTGAAACGGGCGGCGGGATGGGCAACGCGATCGACGGCACGGTGAAGCTCGTCGGGATGGCGTGTCTATTCGGCATGCCCATCGGGGTGCTTGCCGGCGTGTATCTGGCCGAGTTCCGGTCGAGCCGGTTCGCCACTGCCGTCCGCTTTTCGGCGGACGTCATGGCCGGCATCCCCTCGATCACGACCGGGATGGTCGTCTACAGCATCGTCGTCCTGTCGATGGGCCGCTTCAGCGCGATCGCGGGCGGCATCGCGCTCGCCCTCATCATGCTCCCGACCATCACGCGCACGACAGAGGAGCTGTTACTCCTCGTACCGGGGACGCTCCGCGAAGCCGCCCTCGGGCTTGGCGTCTCGAAGTGGCGGGCAACGCTGCGCGTCATCCTGCGTACGGCAGCGCCCGGCATCGTCACCGGGGTCATGCTGGCGGTCGCCAGAGTCGCTGGTGAAACGGCCCCCCTCCTGTTCACCGCCTTCAACAATCGGTTCTGGTCCCACGGGTTGGACCAACCCGTCGCCTCGCTCCCGGTCCAGATCTACACGTACGCGGTCTCGCCGTTCGAGGATTGGCACCGGCAGGCATGGGCGGCAGCGCTGGTTCTCGTGACCTTGATCCTGCTCTTGAACGTGACGGCGAAGTTGCTCGTTCGACCTCGAGTAAAGGCAAGATGACCGCGGAAGCTGGAGCCCACATGACCGATTCGCTCCTCGGGGATGGCGCCGCGGACGGGCCGCAGACGCGCATTTCGGCGCTCGCGAGCGGTCAGGAGTCGACGAACGCGGCATCGACGGAAGGTGAATTCAAGATCCGCGTCGAAGGCCTGCGCGCCTTCTTCGGCGGCGCTGAGGTCATCAAGGGCGTCACCCTGCCGATCCGGCGAAACAAGGTCACGGCCATCATCGGGCCGTCGGGCTGTGGCAAATCGACCTTCGTTCGCTGCCTGAACCGCATGCACGAAGTGACGCCCGGCGCCCGGGCCGACGGACGAGTGCTGCTGGACGGCCTCGACATCTACCGGGATGACGTGGACGCGGTTCGAGTGCGTCGCCGCGTCGGCATGGTCTTTCAGAAGCCGAACCCGTTCCCGACCATGTCGATTCGAGACAACGTCCTTGCCGGTCTTCGATTGAACGGGCTCGGCGTGGAATCCCCCGACGCGCTGGTGGAGGACTCGCTTCGCCGTGTCGCCTTGTGGGAAGAGGTGCGCGAAGGGCTCGGAAGGTCCGGCACGAGCCTTTCCGGCGGTCAGCAGCAGCGGTTGTGCATCGCGCGGGCGATTGCGCTAGAGCCGGAGGTGCTCCTGATGGACGAGCCGTGCTCGGCACTCGACCCGATCGCGACGGCCCGCGTCGAGGAACTCATCCACGAACTCCGGAACGCCTACACGATCGTCATCGTGACGCACAACATGCAACAAGCCGCCCGAGTGGCAGACTATACGGCGTTCTTCTACATGGGAGAACTGGTGGAGTATGATTTGACCGACGTCATCTTCACCAAGCCGAGAGAGAGACGGACGGAGGATTACATCACCGGCCGTTTCGGTTGAGGGAGACCGAGTTGGTAATGCGGCATACTGACAGAGAGTACGAGCACGAGCTCCAGGAGCTTCGTGACGCGGTTCTACTGATGGGAGCGCGCGTCGAGGAGATGACGAAGAGCGCGCTCGATTCGTTCGGTCGTCACGACATCGAGCTTGCTCGCGCGACCGTCGCGATGGATGTGGAGATCGACCGACTCGAGATGGACATCGACGAGCGGTGCGTGCGGGTGCTCGCGCGCCGTCAGCCGGTCGCGTCGGATCTCCGGTTCGTCACGACGACCCTCAAGATCGTCACCGACCTCGAGCGGATGGGCGATCTCGCCGTGAACCTGTGCGAGCGCGTCATGGACCTCGACGCGGACACGCTGAAACCCGTCCGCCAATCACTCGTTCAGATGGGGCAGGTGGTCGCCGACATGCAGCACGAGGCGCTCGACGCCTTCATCCAGAACGACGCCGCCCGGGCCGAACGCGTCATCTTGCGCGACGCCGTCGTGGACGCGAACTATGCGCGCATCTTCCCCGAGCTCCTCGGCCATATGATGCAAGATCCGCAGAGCATGTCCACCGCGCAGCGGCTTCAATCGATCGCCAAGTACCTCGAGCGCATCGCCGATCACGCGACGAACCTCGGCGAGATGGTCGTCTTCATGGTGCGCGGGGAAGACAAGCGACACGCCCAGAAGATGGGCCGAGCTCCGTGAGAGCTCGGTGCTCGGTCAGCCCGTGACGACCTCCAGCGGTCGCATCATCTCGTTTGCCGCGTGCTCGAGGAGGTGGCAATGCCAGACGTAGGTTCCGGCGTAGCCGTCGAATCGAACGATGATCCGCGTGATCGTTCCGGGATCGGCGCGCACCGTGTCCTTCCAGCCCGCTTCGTTCGGTTCGGGGGGGAGCGCCGCTTCGAGTAGCCGGACCGAACCCGTACGCAGGTACTCGTCGGCGTCGAAGGGCTGGCGATCGAGGATCTGGAACCTGACCAGATGCAGGTGAATGGGATGCGTGTCCTCCGTCGAGTTCACGAGCTCCCAGATCTCGGTCGAACCGAGGACGGGCTTTTCCGTCGGTTGGTCCCTGAAGCGCTTCGCGTCGAGCAACATGAGCATCTGGTGCGTCTTCGGGTCCTGATACTCGTTCAACGTCAGCCGGCGCGTCTTCACGGCCGCCGAGTGCTGGAGGGGGACGACCTTCCGAAGCGAGGCGGGTAAGGCCACCTGTTTGGTTCGAGCGCTCGTCACTCGAAATTGCATCAGCTCGAAGGACTGACTCGAGAGAACCACCTTCGTTCCCTCCGCTCCCGCGAAGTCCACGACCAGATCGGCGCGCTCCGCGGGCGAGAGAGTGAAGCTCCGAAGCTCTGCCGGGCCCGACAGGAGGCCCTGGTCGCTCCCGACCTGATGGAAACTTCGACGATCGGAGAGCGACAGATAGAAGAATCGAGAATTGGACGCGTTGAGGAGCCGGAATCGGTACTTCGTCGGTGCAACCTCGAGGTACGGAAGCAATTTGCCATTGACGAGGAATGTGTCGCCGTAGACCTCCGGAACCCAGGGTGTGTCCGGGTTGCCCGATGTCGGGTAGTGGAGACTGCCGTCCGCGTCGAAGAGCCGATCACAGAGGACGACCGGGATCTCGAATTCGTCCTTCGGGAGAGTCAGCGCGTCCTCGACCTCGTCGCGGATCAGGTAGAACCCGAAGAGACCCGCGTAATGGTTGAGACGCGCGATCCCCATCGCGTGATCGTGATACCAGAGCGTCGCGGGGTCCTGGTGGTTCGGATAGAACGACGTTGCGCTCTTTCCCGGCACGTACCAGCGCTCCGGGTGGCCGTCGCTCTCCGGCGGCACACGCCCGCCGTGTACGTGGACCACCGTGCGCACGTCCGGACGATCGTGGCCGGCGCCACAGAGCGTGTAATCGATCGGTAAGAAATGCTTCGTTGGCAGCTCGTTGACCCACTCGACGAGCAAACCCCGACCCGACCGCGCTTCGAGGGTGGGCCCCGGAAGCGTGCCGTCGTAGGTCCAGAACTTCGTCGGCGGAAGATCGCGATGCACCTGAAGCTCGGCCTGCTTCATCGAGATCCGGTGGTACGCGACCGAGAGTCGGGGATCTTCGGGCGAGGGACGCACGCCGTCCGGCTTTCGGATCGCAGGGATCGGGAGCGGCTCGACGAAGCGCGCCAGATGCTCCGGGTGAAGCGGGTTCCGGACCGGCCCGGGGAAGGTCCGCACCGCGGCCGGGTTCCGTGGAACGCCGCACGCGGCCGCGGGCCACGCGCTCGACGCAAGCCGTCCCGTCCCGCCCGAGTTCGAAGGTGCCGCGTGCGACCCTGAACGCCGACACATGGGTAACACCAACGGACCCGCGAGCGCGGTCACCAGGCGGGTCCCGTTGGTGATGAATCGTCTTCGGCTGATCGTCATGGACGGAAAGCAAAACGCCCCCGCGACGCTAACACGCTCGCGGAGGCGTCTCCGGTCGCTCTCTGGCGGAGAGCCGACCCTCCTCAGAAGGAGAACATATTCGTGATGGGACCGGCGATCGTGTCGAAGGAGCCGCCCGTCTGGACGCGCTTCCCGCTCAGCCAGTTGTCTTCCACGAACTTCAGGATCGAGCTCTGGTCCGTGAGCGTGTGGTCGACGAAATTCTTCTTCGCCAGGGGCGAGATGACGAGCAGGGGCATGCGGGTGCCGTAGCCGCAGCGCCCCTGCGCGGGATTTCCGTCGTTGCCGAGGAGCGGCGTGCTCGGGGCTGCGCCCGTTTGCTGCGCGCCGGAATTGCACACGCCGTTGCCGTTCAGAGCATCGACGCCGGTGATGCTCGAGGGATTGACGATCGGCGGCGCTTGATGGTCGTACCAACCGTCGGAGTCGTCGTACGCAAGGATGATGGCCGTGGAGCCCCACTCGGGACTGTCCGCGACGGCGTTGACCACGCTGACGATGAACTCCTGCTCATCGACCGGATCCGAGTAGCCCGCATGCCCGTCCTGGTACCCGGGCGCCTTGACGTAGCTGACTGCCGGGAAATTCCCGATCTTCAGCGCGTCGAAGAAGTCGTGGCTGTCGTATTGATGATTGGCGGGATCCTTCGTCACGCCGTCGTCCTCGAAGGTGTTGCCGATCGCCGCGACGGAGCTCGGTCGCGCATGCGTCAGGTTCGCCGTGGAAGCGTAGTACTGGAACGGCGCGTGGTGCGGAATGTAGTCCGGGTCGGTGTAGGGGTAGTCCGCCACCGTCGGTGCCGAGTAGCGACTGCAGCCCGTCGTTCCGTTCGGATTCGTCAGACCGAGGTCAAAACCCCCTTCGAACCAGCCCCAGCTGATCCCCTGCGCATTGAGCAGGTCGCCCACGTTCTTTCCCTGCATCACACCCTGGTCGGCTGCAGTCGAGCAGACGTCGCCGAGCGGGTCGACATCGCCGACCATCGTGTAACCGCCGTTGCCGTCGGGGACGACGTGGCCGAGGTTCGTGGACGGCGGGCTCTTGTTCGGATTGACGAAGCCGTTCGTCTGGCCGCTGATCAGATTGATCGCGCCCGGCGTGGACGGCCCGAACGTGGTCGTCCACGAGTTGTCGTTCATGGCGTAGTTCTGCGCGTAGTTCCATATCGCGGTGACGGTGTTGCCGTCGAAGAACGCCATCACGAGGCCGGTCGTTGCGCCGGCTGGCGGCGAGCCCGGGGGCGGACCCTTCGTTCCGGTGTAGAGCGGGAACAGGTCCATCGCCCCGTTGTCCGATGCCTCTTGCTCCGGCATGTAGTTGTGGCCCTGGTCCGCGGTCGCTGCCTGCGCGGGGCCGAGCCGGAACGGGTTCGCGCCCGCGGTCTTTGTCGTGTTGTTCGCCGTGTTGGTGAAGTTCCCGTTGTCATTGACGAGATCGACGCCCGTGACGGCCGCGAACTGGTTCGTCGGATCGAGCGGTGTGGTGAGGTTGTTCACCGCGGGCGTGCTGCTCTTCGCGGTGAAGGCGACCTCGCCGGCGTTGTTCTGCGCAACCGGATACGTTCCGAAGTAGTGGTCGTAGGAGACGTTCTCGCCGAAGATCACGACCACGTGCTTGATCGGCGTCGCCGTCGCGTACCGGGCGGCCAGGTCCGTCGTGCCCACGGCATTCACCCCCGCGTCGCCCTTGTATCCCCTGGGTCCTTGAGCGCCCTGCGCTCCTTGAGCCCCGGTTGCGCCCTGCGAGCCCGCCGGACCTTGAGCGCCCTGCGAGCCTGCCGGACCTTGAGCGCCCTCTGCCCCCGCCGGTCCAACGCCGCCACTGGGGCCGGTCGCCCCTTGTGCACCTTGCATCCCGGAGTCGCCCTTCGGTCCCGGTGCGCCCGTTGCCCCCGGCGTGCCGTTCTTGCCGTCCGAGCCAGAGCAGGCAGCCAGAGCCAGCGCGACGACTGAAACGAGTCTAGATGGGGAGTACCGAACGTGCATGGGAAGCCTCCAAAGGGGGGTGAATTGCAGCGGTCCACTCGCCGCTGGCCAGGCCCACTTTGCCCAAGGAGGCACATCACATTGGCAACATCTGCGCGAAGATGTGGACACTCGTTCGTCATTGTTGCGACTACTCCAGCGCTTTCCGCGCGGCTCTCCGAAACGAGACGGAAGCCTTGGCCGTCGACCACTGGACGTCGGAGCCGTGTGACGGGAGTGAAAGGCGACCGCAACTTCTCGGCCAACTGCGCTGCGAGAGCTTGCCTAAACAGATGTATCCGACCAAAAGACTGGTCAGACACACAATGGCAATCGCGGTCATCTCCGACTTGCATCTCGGTCCCGGCGACCGAACCGACGTCTTCCGACATGAAGACGGACAATTCCTCAGGTTTCTCGACTTCCTCGAGTCGAACTTCGAACGAGTCGTGCTGCTCGGGGACGTGTGGGAAACGCTGACGCCCGCCTGGCCCGGTGCGCCCGCACAAGCACTGCGCCGCAGCCGTGAAGCCCATCCGGAGATCGCGCGGCGCTTCGAACGACCGAGATACACGTACATCCACGGAAACCACGATCTGGTCGCCGGCGCGGTCGAAGACGTACCGGAGGAGCTCATCCTGACGCACGGGACGACCAGGATGCTGTTCACCCACGGTCATCACCACGACGTCCTGATCCGGGAAGCGCGATGGTTGTCCGAGCTGGGGGTGTGGCTTGGCGGCTGGATTCTTCGTGCCGGCCTGCGATCGCTCCACCGGCTCTTCGACGCACTGGACCTGGCTCGGTCCGGAGTGGCGGTCGCGCCCGAGCACTGCACGTTCCAGCGCTGGGCTCGCTCGCTCGCCAGAACCCGCAGCGCCGATGTCGTCGTGACCGGTCACACGCACGTCCCGCTCCGCACCGAACATCGAGACGCCCTGTTCTTGAACAGTGGCTCCTGCGCCGACGGAAGATTCTCCTTTCTCAGCCTGGACCCGGGGCGCGGGGCTTACGCGGTCCATCAGGCGTGGTGAACGGGCCGCCCCCCATGGAAGCCATGGATCCTCGGAGGCCCGGACGGACATGACGATGTCCGCGGGTGCACTGACCGCGGGCGGAACCCTCCGTTCTCCTTCAGGCAGCTCCCGCGTGATTCTTCGAGGTGCTGGCGTCATCGCCGGAGCCGGGCTCTTCGGACTGGCTTTCCGCCAGGTGGACGTGATGCGCGTCGCCGGGCTGATTCACGGGCTGGGCGTCTCTGCCGTACTCATCGCCGCGCCGTCGATGGCGGCGCTCACGCTCGAGACGATCGCGTGGCGAAGCGCCTTCTCGCTCGTCGGCGAGCGCGTCGCTTTCTGGGCGCTCCTGCGCGTTCGCGTGGCGAGCGAGTCGGTCGGTGCCCTGCTGCCGCTCGGGGCCCTCTGGTCGGAGGCGCTGAAACCCGCTCTGCTCGCGCGGCATTGCGAGACACCCGTCTCGGCGAACCTCGTCGGTATCGCGTCCAGAAAGTACCTCTTGCTGCTTTCGCAGGCAGGGTATCTCTTCCTCGGCTTCGCCCTCGGCCGGGGAGTGTTGCTGTCGGGCTTCCATCGTCTGGGTGGTAGCCGGGCGCTCGTGGTCGTGCCGCTCGTCGCTGCCCTGGTGCTCGGCCTGCTTTCGGAGGTGATGGCCGCGTCGCTCGGCGGTGGTCGCGCCTTCCGCGCCGTCCTTCGGACGCTCTCGACGGTGCCGTCCGAGCCCTGGCGAGCGGGCCTCGCGCGATGGTCTCGGGAGATCGCGCGCTCGGATGGGACCGCCGCGCGCTTCTTCGGCACGCCGCTCGCCGGGAGAATCGCGCGAGCGCTCCCGTGTCTCGGCGCGTGGCTCTTCGAGGCCACCGAGACGTGGTTGATGCTGCGTCTCCTCGGCTTTCGTCTCGAGTGGGGCGATGCCGTCGGCGTCGAAGCCCTCGTCATGCTCGCGCGTAACGTGCTCGTCTTTCTGCCTGGAGGACTCGGAGCTCAGGAGCTGGGCTACGCAACCTTTCTGGGCGCCGCTGGTGCAGACATGAGCGTGTGCGCCGCCTTCATGGTCCTGAAGCGCACGAGGGAACTCTGCTGGGTCGTCATCGGCGGCCTGTTACTGGCGATGGACTCCATTCGCGGGGGACGAGACCGCGCGGCGATCCGCACGCCGCACGCCGCTGCGCTCCTCGCCGCGGCATCCACGGGCCCGGTTCGCTGAATCGACAACTCGCGTTGCCGTTCGACCGCGAAACGTTTCGGACGCTTCACCTGCTCTTGCGCCGACCGTCACGCTCGATGGCCACGATCGGCGCTCATGAGGGGTTCCCGAGTTGCGGCGCGCGCGTCCGCCATGATCCTCGCGCTCGCGGGCGTTTCAACGTGCGCGGTCGACGGGACCCGGTCTCGCTCGGGCACCCCGCTGGCCGTCTCTGCTCCGGAACGCCGGAGTTCCGCCTCTCTGCCGGCCACGAAGGCCGGGCGCGACGTCGTCGACACCGAGCCGGCCAGCGACTCTTCTCGAACCGTCGTCCTCGTCGCGCTCGACGGTGTGCGCTGGCAAGACGTGTTCGAGGGGGTCGACGGGGCGCTCGCGGATCGCTATCACGTGCCCGCCGAGGAACGCCTCGACGCGACCCACCTGCTGCCCAATTTGAGTCGACTCATGACGACGGATGGAGCGGCGGTCGGAGCGCCTGGAGCCGGCGCTCCGATGGAAGCGTCGGGACCCAATTTCGTCTCGCTGCCGGGATACATGGAGCTTCTCACGGGTCGCAGCGACTCCGGATGCACCAGCAACGACTGCTCCCGAGTCCCGTTTTCGACCGTCGCGGAGGACGTCGTCCGCGACGGCCTGGGTACGGCTGCCATCATCACGTCCTGGGAGGAGATCGACCGCGCGGCGGCGGCGTATCCGGGTCACGTGCTCGCCACGACGGGCCGCCACGGTGGGGCCGGGCGGGCCGCGTTCCTCGCGGACCCCGCGATCTCGCACCTGATGGATCTGGGCGCGCGGGCGAGCGCGGAACCCGGCCACGACGACTTTCGTCCGGATGTCTACACGGCGGCGATCGCACGGGTGTTTCTCGCCTCGGCGAAGCCGGCGTTCCTGTTCGTCGGACTCGGCGAAACGGATGAATACGGCCATCGTGACGACTATCGAGGGTACCTTCGCGCGCTGCGCGAGGCCGATACCGAGATCGGCTACCTCGACGAGACCGTGTCGTGGCTGAACGCCACGGGACATCCGGCCACCTTGTTCGTCACCACGGACCATGGCCGCTCGAATGCCTTCACCTCGCACGGGCGCGAATACCCGGAGTCGGCGCGCGTCTGGCTCGTGGCGTCCGGCGCCGGCATCGAGGCGCGCGGTCGGGTGACGTCGTTCCGGCGGCGACACCTTTCGGACGTGAGCCAGACCATCCGCAGCGTGATCGGCATCGACCCCATCGATTCACCTCACGCGGGGGACGTTCTTTCGGAGCTGGGGTTGGGTCCCGGGCCTTGGCCTCCGCGGCTTGCTTCGCAACCGCTCCCCCCGCGGCTCGCTGCGCGCGCGGGCCCTGAATCGGCGGGACCAAGTCAGATCCGAAACCGGACCGTGGCGGCACGGTGACGAATCGGTTGATTCATCACAAGTTAACCACAACGTAACGGGCGCCTTTCAGCCACGCCACTCTGCGTTGCGATGCTCGTCAATGATGATTGCGGGTCTCGTAATCGTTCTGCTGGGGTTGGGGTTCGGCACTCTGTGCTTCTCTTTCGTGACGCACGCGGCCGTGTACGTCGTAAGGCGCAAGAAGTCGAAGGTGGGGTCGACGTTCCCCATCTCCGTGCTGAAACCGCTGAAGGGCGCGGACGACGCGCTCTTCGAGAATCTGTCGTCCCTCGCGCGACAGGATTACCCCTCGTTCGAGCTCGTGCTCGGCTGCGAGGACGCCTCGGATCCGGCTCTCGCGGTGGCCAGACGCGTGGCCGCGGCGTTCCCGGAGGTTCCGATGACGATCGTCGCCGGTGGCCGCCCGCTCGGGCGGAACCCGAAGGTGAACAATTTACGGCACCTCTCGCGGGCCGCACGGTTCGAGCACTTGCTCATCTCGGATGCGGACGTCCGCGTCGGCCCGGAGTACCTTCGCGCAATTGCCGCCGAGATGGCGGATCCGAAAGTCGGGCTCGTGTCGAACCCCATCGCCGGCGCGGGCGAACGCTCGTTCGGCTCGACGCTCGAGAACCTGCACCTCAACACGTTCGTTGCCCGCTCCGTGTGCGGCGCGGACGTCCTCGCGTCGCACCCCTGTGTGATCGGCAAATCGATGCTCTTCCGTCGCGGCGATCTCGAGCGGCTCGGCGGCTGGGACGTCGTCAAGAACGTGCTCGCGGAGGACTACGTTCTCGGGCAAGCATTCCGCGACGCGGGGCACGCGGTTGCGCTCTCGCCGTACGTCATCACCGCGATGAGCTCATCGCGCAGCTTCCGTGAGTTTCTGAGCCGGCACATCCGCTGGAGCCAGATGCGACGCCACCTCGCGGGCGCGCTGTACTGGGGAGAGCCGTTGATGCTTCCGTCGGCGTGGTTCGTCGCCGCGCTCGTGTTGCTCTCCGCTGGCGGGTTCGGCGCGCACGTGGCGCGTCTGATCGAGCTCGGCGCCATCGCGGGCATCGCGGTGCAATCGGTCGCCGACGCCTGGCTCGTCAAGATCCTTCGCGGGGAAGGCATCGAGCTCAAGGAGTGGCTGCTCGTGCCGCTTCGCGACGTCGTGATGATCGGCGTCTGGATCACGGGCGCGCTCCGGCGCACCGTGAACTGGCGTGGCAACGTCTTTTACATCGGACCCGGTTCGACTCTCTTGCCGACCGAGGAGCCGGCGGACGCCCAGGCCGTCGAGGTCTGACCCCGGAGGTCGGATTCAGCCACGCGCCAGCACTGCGGCGAGGATGCGTTCGGTGCCGTCCTTCGGCAGGCGCACGAACCCTGTCCACGCCGCGGCGGCGAGGGTGCCGTCCCTCAGCCACTCGTCGAGCCAGTGGGCGGCGTGGCGCGGCTTGTGTTGCTTCAGTGCGACGCCCTGTTCGCGCAACCAGCGTCGATTGAAGCGCTCGTGGCTTCCCACGGGCGGCGCGACGACCAGCCCGAGGCCGAGCCCCGCGTAGAAGCTGAGCTCGCTCGGCTTCGTCCAGAGAATATCGGTGTCGGCGAGGAGCGCGTTGAACTGGCGGTAGTAGCTCGCAAAGTCGCGCGCGGTGAGGACGGGCACGCGTCCGGTGAGGTCGGTCCGCTCGAGCGCGTCGTGAAACGTATCCGCGACATCGGGGCGCGTTCCGGCGACCAGCGTGAGCGCCATTTGCCCCGAGATGATCGCCTCTCTCAGGCTCGGCAGGAATTCGTACGTCATCTCTGCCTGCGCGCCCGCGCCGCCGACGGCGAAGACGAGCCGGGGCGGCTTTCCTTCCTCGGACGAAGGCAGCGTGCCGAGCGCGCGCTCGACGTCGTCGCGATGCAGTTCGCGGAAATAGCCGTTGGGATCCAGCCGGACGAGTCGCTTCGCGACGTTCTTTCGCGCCGTCGACAGATCCGCACCAACCAACTCTCTCGGCAACGGAAAGCCCGTCATCGTGATGCGCTCGCGCGGGACGCCGTAGGCGGACAGGCGGCGCACCACGCGCGTGCTGGGTGCGAAGTACTGAATGCGACTGTGAGCTCCGCTCATCGGAGCCCACACGCGGTTGATGTCCGCGTCGGTCACGACGCAATAACTCGGACACTCGGCACGATCGGCGATGATGGCGGGCGCATAGAACGTCGTGACGAGCGGCGAGTGCCGTTCGCGCAGGTGCTGGACCAGGCCGCGACCCAGGCCGCGGTCGATCAGAAAGTCGAGTGCGCGCGAGCCGAAGTGAGGCCGGGTCAGATCGCGCGTCTCCCAGAGAGACGGGATGCTCGTCACGCTCTCCATCACGCTGCCCGCGAGCTGAAAGGGCTTGGACATGAGCTCTTGCGCGCGCCGCACGCGACTCCAGAGGCGGTGCTCCTCTTCGTCGGCGAGCGGCGGCTGATCGGCGTGCAGTAACGTCGTCTGGAACGCGTCGACGAGCGGTAACGCGGCTCGCAAATGGCCGTAACCCATCTCGACGCTCACGACGACCGGCTCACCCTGTTGCATGGGCGCCATCCTGAGCGGGGGTCGTGACAGAAACGTGGCGGTTTCGTACCAGCGCTGGAACCGATGGGCCCGATTCGACGGACAGCGGGTCGAGGACGCGGGCATCCGCGTCGAGGACGGCCATGATGTCGTCGAGGACGTGAGCATCCGCGGCGAGGACGCGTGGATCCTCACTCAGGACGCGTGCATCCTCACTCAGGACGCGTGCATCCGCGGCGAGGACGCAGGCATCCGCGGCGAGGACGCGTGCATCCTCACTCCGGACGCGTGCATCCGCGGCGAGGACGCCTGCATCCTCACTCAGGACGCGGCCGTCCTCACTCAGGACGCGGCCGTCCTCGCTCAGGACGCGGCCGTCCTCGCTCAGGACGCGGCCGTCCTCGCTCAGGACGCGGCCGTCCTCGCTCAGGACGCGGCCGTCCTCGGCGAGATCATGCCCTGAGCGACCCGGGACCCCTCGTTACGCGGCGAGATTCCCGGCAAGTGCCGGAACACCTTGAAGCATTGCGGGTGCGGAGCGGGCCGGCCTGATGGATGCAGCCCTCATCCGGCGTGGCTCGCCAGCGGGGGCGTTCGTCTTACGGGAGCCCGCGCCGGATCGTCGGCGCGATGCCTTCCCCCCGTCGCGACACTGTTCGTTGCCAAATAAGACACCTCGACGTCACCTTCCCGCGGTTCCCGCTGTCGTCGGCTGTCACGAAAAGTTCGCCGAATGGACGACGGGACGTCTTGGGCGCTTTCTAGTTTCGCGCACGACGGCCCAGCCGGAGCACGAGCGTGCGACGGAGGTCACTCGAAGGAAGGAACCAGTTAAAATGAAAAAGCAGCGACGCTTAATCTTTGGCGCACGCGCGGCGAGCGGGGTCGTCCTCGGGGCATCGTGCCTCGCGGCGTCCGCGGCTCACGCGGACCCGTGCAGCAGCCTCTCGCACGTGGTGTACGTGGCGGGCTCGACCGCACAAGAGGTGTTCGTCGGCGGGTTGGCGGCTGCGCTCAACCAGCTCACCCCGCCGATCAACGTCGTGTACCAGGGGCAGGGCTCCTGCACCGGCGTCGGCTACATGTCGACCTCCGGGGCCAACACGATCACCGGCCACGGCATCACGTTCGCGGCCGCCAATGCGAGCACGCTGTACGACGACGGCGTCGGCTGCGATCTCGACGTCGCGGGCACCCCGGTGGACCTCGGTCTCTCGGACGTTTACCCGGCGGTCTGTCCGACGGCCACGCCCAACACACTCGGGACGGGCGTGAAGGACTTCTTCGGTCCGGTTCAGTCGATGAACTTCGTCGTGCCGATCGGCACGGGGGGTTCCGACCAGACGTCCATCAGCTACGAGGCCGCTCACATCATCTTCGGCGTGGGCCCTCTCGACGCGACCACGAATCCCAACGGGGTCAACGTCGTGCCCTGGACGAACCCGGCCTACTACGAGGTCCGGAAGAGCAGCTCCGGGACGATCATCATGTCGGGTGCCGCCATCGGCGTTCCCGGCACCCAGTGGTGGGGGAACGCCACCTCGGGCAGCAACGCCGTCATCACGAACCTCGCCGCAGACCTTGCCAATGGCAACGGTGAGAACGCGATCGGCATCCTCGTTTCCGGTGACATCGACAAGAACCGCTCGTCGCTTCGCCCCCTCGCCTTCCAGGCCAAGGGTCAGACGTGCGGTTACAACCCCGACTCGGACCCGACCAAGTTCGACAAGCAGAACGTCCGGGACGGTCACTACTTCATCTGGGGTCCGATGCACATGATGGCCCACGTGGGAGCCAACGGCGAGCCCACGAACCCCGACGTGCAGACCGTCGTCGACACGCTGACCGCCAAGGCTCCTCCGCCTCCAGGAGTGGATCTCATCCAGATCGAGGCGTCGAACGGCGTCGTTCCGGACTGCGCGATGCGCGTCACCCGGGACAGTGAAGGCGGCGATCTCATGAGCTACTTCCCTCCGGAAGGCTCGTGCGCGTGCCAGTATGTGACCGACGCGACCAGCGCGAAGCCCTCTTACTGCACCACGTGCTCGTCGGACACGGACTGCAAGAACGTGTCGACCCCCGACGGGACCGTGGCGCAGGGCAAGTGCAACAACATTGTCTCAGGCAGCGGCTATTGCGAGGTGAAGTGATGACTTACTCAATCAAGAACCGTTTCGCGCTCGCGTCGGTCGTGGCCCTGCTCGGCGCAGGGATCGCGGTCTCGGCGTGTTCGAGCAGCAACAAGAACAGCACGCCGCCTACGGGTGACTCCGGCACTGGCGGAGCTGCGGCGGGCGGCACCGCCGGAGCGTCTGCAGGAGGCTCCTCGGCCGGTGGTGGTGGAAGCAGCGCCGGTGGCGCGAGTGCTGGCGGCACTGCTGGCTCCGGCAACACCGGCGGCGCCGGCACCGGCGGGGAAGGCACCGACGCCGGTGACGCAGGCCCCGGTCCGTGCACTCAGGATCCGAACCAGACGTGCGGCACTTGCCCCCCGTCGACCAGCGTCGAGTTCCTGAACCACTGCGGCGCCACTGGCGTGACTTGCATCAAGTACGACAACACGGCGCACGGCATCCCGGCGACTCTGCCGGCGCTGAACGTTCCACCCACAACGTGATTGGCGACGTTCACCGGTGCATCGGCGAGTCCAGCGACGACCCGATGCGCCGGTGACGTGTAATGGCCTATGTCACCAAACTTTCGCAAGCTAGACCAATTACGTCGGTTCTCTGTCATACTTGTGATGGCGGTGACGCCTCTTGCGAGGACGGCGTTCGCGCAGCCCACGCCGTCGGCGCCGCCCGCTGCCCCGACGCCGGACGCGGACGAGACGATCGATGCCGCGCCGGCCCCCGCGCAGCCCGCACCGACACCCGTGCAGCCTGCCACGCCGCCCGCCGCGTCCGCCGCTCCAGCGGTGACCCCCGCGCCTCCTGGCGCTTCAGCGGCGCCCGCCGCGCCGCCGAGCGCTACGGCAGCGAGCGCGAAGCCGTCCGCGCCACCTCCCGCTGCGGCGCCCCCGCCGCCCGCCGCTGCTGCACCTGCAGCTCCGGCAACGCCGCCCCCTCCCGCGACCGCGCCGCCGAGCCACCTTCCGGCGAGCCTCTGGCCTCAGAACGTCGGACCCGTCGGCGCGCTGGTCATCTCCGGATACGTGCAGACTCAGTACGAAGCGCACCAGGATTCCAGCGATCAGATCCTCGACGGCACGTTGCTGAACCAGAATCGATTCTCGCTGCGTCGCGGGCGCATGCGCTTCACCCGGGACTGGGACTATGCGTCGGTCGCCTTCGAGTTCGACGGCAACACGGTCCAGGGACCGGCGATGCACATCCAGAAGGCGGAGCTCACGCTCGTCTACGGCCGCTCGCCCGACAAGTACACGCCGCCGCTGGTGGAGATGACGATAGGCCAGTTCGATCTGCCGTTCGGGTTCGACCTGGTGCAATCGCCTCGTACGCGGTGGTTCATGGAGCGGTCGCTCGTGTCGCGCGCGCTCTGGCCGGGTGAGCCCGACGTCGGGGCGCGGCTCGAGGGCGGGATATCGTTCTTTCGCTACGCGCTCGCCGTGACGAACGGCGAGCCCCTCGGCGAGGAGAGCGGCTACGGCCTGCGAGACCCGAACAACAACAAGGACATCACCGGCCGCTTCGGAATGGAAACGAGGACCGAGAACTTCGCCGTCTCCGGCGGCGTGTCGTTCAACCGCGGGAAGGGCTTTCACGCCGGGACGGATGCGACGAAGAACATCGCCACGTTCATTGACAACAACGCGAACGGCACTCCGGATCCGGGGGAGATCACCGGGTCGGGCGCCGCGTCCGCTTTCCCATCGAGCAGCTTCTCCCGCTGGGGGGTCGGCGCGGATCTTCAGCTGAGTTTGAAGACGTTGCTCGGTTGGTCGACCGCGACCGCGGAGGTGATCTCGGCGAGCAACCTCGATCGTGGCCTCTTCATCGCCGACCCGACGCTGACCAGGGTGAACGTGCGCGAGTTCGGCTACTACATCGCGTTCACTCAGGAGATCACGCCGTATGCGATCGTGGGCCTCCGGTACGACACGTACGACCCGAACGCGGATTCGACCGACAGCCGCAGCGGCTCGCTCGTTCCGCAGACGCAAACGATCCACACGATCTCGCCGCTCGTCGGGCTCACCCTGCCGGACCGCGCTCGCCTGATCTTTCAGTACGACAAGGTCATGGACTACCTGGCACGCAGCAGCACCGGCGTTCCCACGGACTTCAAGAACGACCAGTGGACGCTGCGAATGCAGGTGACGCTATGACGGCGGCGCGCGCTGCGGTCGTTTTGTCGTTTGCCCTCCTCACAGGGGGATGCTGGAGCAATCCGTCGTCACAGAACGGCCTGGACGAGCCGCTCACGGTTCAGTACCTCGACCCCAGGGGCACCAATGCGAAGCTGAGCGGGCAGTTCGTCTCCGGGAAGCTGCCCGGGACCGCCCCCCTGACCAAGGGGGAACACGTGCCCGACGCAGGCCCGAACGGCCCCCCGCAGATCACCTCCAAGAACGGCTTTCAAACTATCTTCTTCGAGGGGCAGGCGGCGGGTAGCTTCACCGGCCAGGCGACGGCCAATACTACCGGCATCGGAATCGCCGTCGACGGAGCGGGGACGGGCTACTGGGTCGTTCCGCCCGAGCTGGGCGTGGACCGCAACACGGGCGACCTGAACTGGGCCGTAACGGTCAATCTCGGCACCGAGATCGCTCCAGGGAGCCACGTGCTGCGCTTCGTCGCGATCGACTCGCAGGGCGTCGCCGGGCCACAGACGACGCTGCCGCTGTGCATCAAGAGCGACGTCCCGGACAATCTGCAGGAGTGTTCGCCGACGCGAGTGCCGCCGAAGGCCGTCATCTCGCTCACCTGGGACACGAACGTGGACCTCGATCTGGAGGTCGTCACTCCCGACGGCACTCTCGTGAGTCCGAAGCACCCCTTCACGACGGCGGCACTGACCGATGGAGGGACGGTGCCCTCGTGGGCCGGCACGTTCGATCGTGACTCGGACGCGGGGTGCATCATCGACGGTATCCGCACCGAAAACCTGACCTGGAACACCGTTGCGCCGCACGGCAGGTACCTCATCTACGCGAACCTCTTCTCGTCTTGCGGGCAACCGGCCGTGCGCTTCGTGGCGTCCGTGTACACACAGGTCCCCAACCCCGACGGGGGCGTCCCGCACCTGGCGGAAAAGGTCTCGCAAGCGGGGGAGCTCCTCGCCGTTCAAGCGAACGGCGGGACCGCGCTCGGGCTCTACGTCACCACGTACACGTTTTGAGAAAGGGTAAACCGACATGCTCATCGAAAAGCTGCTGAAAGTCGCCCTGCTCGGGTCGAGCTGGGTCATGTACTTGCTCCTCGGGCTCTCGGTCTTTTCGATCGGCGCGATGATCGAGCGCACCTTGTATTTCCGGAAGCGCGACGACGACGTCGAGGAGCTCGGAGAGAAGCTCATCGCTCTGCTCGAGCAAGGCGATCGGGAAGCCGCGACGGCGTTGCTCAAGAATAGCCCGTCCGTCGAGGCGTCCGTTCTCGCGGCTGCCATGCGCTATCTGAACAGCGGCGCGGACGCCGTCTCGGACGCCATCGAGAGCGCGATGATCCGCGCCCGCCTCGACATGGAGCGCGGTTCGACCCTGCTCGGTACGCTCGGCAACAACGCGCCGTTCATCGGTCTCTTCGGGACCGTCATCGGCGTCATCATCGCGTTCCACCAGCTCGGCGCGAGTCAGTCATCGGCGTCGATGAACGCCGTCATGGGAGGCATCGCCGAGTCGCTCGTGGCGACCGGAGTCGGCCTCTTCGTCGCGATCCCGGCCGTCGTCGCCTACAACATCCTCCAGAAGCGCATCGGCGACATCGAGAGCAACATCTCGGCGATCGCCAAGGATCTCACGGCGCTCCTCAAGAGCGGCGCGCCCGGTCAAGTCCCTCAGGTGGCGTCGTCGTCACCGGAACCCGTCGAGGAAGCGATTCGCGATCTCGCTTCCTCTGCAGCCAACTGAGAAAGGCCGGACAGGAGCATGGCATCAGCAGGACTCGGAGCCAAAGGCGGAAAGCGCGGGGGGATCGTGGGCATCAACGTCACGCCGATGGTGGACGTGGTGCTCGTGCTGCTCGTCATCATGATGGTCTCGGCCGTCTACATCGTCTCTCAGAGCTTGAAGGTGGAGCTGCCGAAGACCGCGAGCTCGGACGGCGCCGCGAACACGCCGCTATCCGTCACGATCACCAAGGCCGGTGCGTATCTCTTCAATCAAAAGCCGATCGAAGAGACGGCATTGCGCACCGAGTTCGAGAAGGCGAAGGCCAAGAACAAGGACGCGAGCCTCGTCGTCACCGCCGATCGGGAGTCTTTGCATGGCGACGTCATGCACGTCATCGATCTCGCGAAGATCGAAGGCATCACGAAGTTCGCCATCTCCGTGGATCGCACCCAGTAGAGGACTCCGATGGCACGGCGAAAGAAAAAGGTCTCCACGGTGTACGTGATCAGCATCGGGGCTCACCTCGCCGTCGGAGCGATTCTCGCGCTCGTCCCTCAGCAGAAGCTTCGCGACATCGTGGCCATCACCCTGAACCAGGCCCCTGAAAAGAAGAAGGTGGTGCCACCCAAGCCTCCCGAGCATCACGAAGCGCGCCCGGTACGTTCGCCTGGCCACAATTACCATCCGGCGCTCGCGACCGTTGCTCCCGCGGCCGCCCCGGGGGCGTTCGCGGACATCGGAATCGCGCTCGACTCTTCTTCCGAAGACGGTGTCGCGGTCAACATGGCGCCCGCCCCCGTGGCGCCCGCCCCGGTGATCGCGGTCGCGCGGCGGGAAAGGCCGAAGATCCTGGTCGCGCATCACGCGGCCGAGGAGGACACGTGCTCGGAGGATATCGTCAAAGCGCGTGTCATTGGCCGGGCCGCACCGGCGTACACGGACCAGGCACGGCGCGCGAAGATCGAAGGGCAGATCATGGTCGAGCTCATGGTCGACGACCAGGGGAACGTCACGTCGGCGCGCGTGCTCCAGGGGCTCGGGTACGGCCTCGACGAAGCGGCCGTCGAGGCGGGGAAGCGGTTTCATTTCAGTCCCGCCACGCGGTGCGGAAAGGCCGTCGGCGCGCCTTTCATCATCCGGATGCGCTTCGCCCTTTCCCAATGATCCTTCGGAACCGAATCGCCGCCCTGATCGCGGCGGCCGCGACGAGCTGGGTAGCGACGTCCGTCGCCGCGCCGAACTCCGGGAGCACCAGGGCGAGTCGCAAAGCGGCGAGCCGCGTCGTCAAGCCGCCTCGCCTGGTGAAATTCTACGAAGCCAATTTCCCGGCGTCGGAGCGAGCGGTGCATCACGTCGGCGACAAGGTGTCAGTCGTCCTCGACATCGACATCGACGCCGACGGAAAAGTTGCCGGCGCGACGGTCGTCACGTCGGGCGGCGATGCGTTCGACGAGGCCGCCATCGCCGCGGCCAAGCAGTTCGAGTTCGAGCCAGCCGAGATCGACGGCGTGAAGTCGCCGGTACGCATTCAATATCGCTACGACTTCACCTTGACCCCGGCGGCCCCGGTGGTGCCGAAGACGGCCGATTTCGGCGGTGTGGTCCGGGATCGGAAGACGGGGAAGCCCATCCCCGACGTCGCCGTACAGCTCGACGATCAGACGTCGAAGACGGACGCGGGCGGACGGTTTCACTTTCCGGACGCCGCGCCCGGGGTGCATGCGGTGACTCTCACCGGTCCGAACTTCACGCCCGTGGGGACCGAGGAAACCCTCGCCGCCGGCCACAAGTACGACGCGACGTACGACGTGGACGTGGAGTCAGCGGACGTCCCGCCGGACCAGCGCGCCGATTTCGAGATCGTCGTCATCGACACGCAGCTCGAGAAGTCCGTCGTCGCGACGACCGTCAGTGCCGAGCAGGGCGCACGCGTCGCGGGCACGGGTGGCGACGTCATCAAGGTCGTCGAGAACCTGCCGGGCGTCGCACGCTCGCCGCTCGGGTCCGGAGCTCTGATCGTGTGGGGCGCGGGTCCGGACGACACGCGCGTCTACGTGGACGACGTTCGGATCCCGACCCTCTATCACCAGGGTGCCTTTCGATCCGTCGTCAACTCCGATCTCGTCCAGAGTATCGAGCTCGAGCCCGGGGGCTATGGCGCGGCGTACGGTCGAGGTCTGGGCGGGCTCGTGACGATCGGGCTCAAGCCGCTCGACGCCGACGGTTATCACGGCAGCGTTTCCCTCGACGCCATCGATGCGTCGGCGAGCGTCAGGGGATCCATCGGGGATAACGTGAGGTTCGCGGCTGCCGTACGTCGCAGTCACCTCGACTGGGTGCTTGCCCACGTCACGACCGAGGACGTCGGGGACATCATTCCGATCCCTCAATACTGGGACAGTCAGATCCGCGTTGCCTGGGTGCCACACGAAGGCGAGAGCCTCGAGGTGGGTGGGCTCCTGTCGTCCGATCACATCGATAATTCTCTCGTCGAGGCAGATCCGGCGGAGACGAAGCGAGAGACGAACGACAGCGGCTTCGATCGGGTCTACGTCCGCTACAAGAAGCAGCTCGACGACGGCAGCACCGTCACCATGACCCCGTTCTTCGGCGTCGACCGGTCCCAGGTCACGAACGTCTTCGGCTCGATTCCGGCGGACCTCACGAATGACTCCACGGTCTACGGTTTTCGCGCCGCGTGGACGGGACAGGCTGCGGACTTCCTGAGTCTCGGCGTCGGGGTCGATGCCGAGGTCGTCACGAGCTCCCTCAAGCGTCGGGGCTCGGTCACGTCGCCGCCGCGCGAGGGCGATATCTACGTCTTCGGTCAGACGCCGAGCGATCAGGTCAATGCCGATCAGTGGCAGACCACGACCGCAGGTCTCGCGCCGTTCGTGCAGGGGGACCTCGCGCTCGCCGGCGGGGCCGTGCACATCATTCCGGGTGCGCGCATCGAACCGCAGATCGTGACGGCGAGTCGCACGTCACCGCAGACGCCCAATCAGCCCGCGCTGGGGACCGAGCGCGAGAACACGGAGTTCGAGCCGCGCATTGCCGTTCGCTGGGCAGCGACGGATCGCATCCGACTCCACGCAGCCTTCGGACTCTATCACCAGCCGCCGAACCCGGAGGACCTGAGCTCCGTCTTCGGCAATCCGACGCTCGGCCCCGCGACGGCGGAGCATTACCTCGCAGGCGTTTCGTACCAGCTGTCGAAACCCGTGTCGGTGGAAGTGACGAGCTTCTACACGCACCAGTCCGACCTCGTCACGCGGAGCGCGCTACCGACGCCGCTCTCCGCTCAAGCGCTGATCCAGGACGGGCTCGGACGCACCTACGGAACACAGATCCTGGTCCGCTACGATCTCACGGGGCGTTTCTTCGGGTGGGTCAGCTACAGCCTTTTGCGGAGCGAACGCACCGACGGTGGGTCCTCCAACTACCGCTTGTTCGACTTCGACGAGACGAACGTGTTCACCATTCTCGGGTCTTACGATCTCGGGCGCGGATACGAGATCGGGAGTCGGTTTCGATACACGACCGGCTTTCCGCGAACGCCCGTCATCGGGACGGTGTTCGACGCTCGGACCGATTCGTACGAGCCGATATTCGGAGCCCACAACTCCGTCCGGATCCCGGCCTTCTATGCGCTCGATGCGCGCCTGGCGAAGCACTTCTCGTTCGGCGGGAACGTGAAGCTCGAGGCGTATCTCGACGTCCAGAACGTCACCAATCACGGGAACGCGGAGGAGATCGTCTACAACAACGACTACACCAGGAAGTCGTACATCACGGGGCTACCGATCCTTCCGGTGCTCGGGGCAAAGCTCACATGGTGACGGCGCGAGTCGCTCTAGTCGCGCTGTTCGCGGGCCTCTCGGGGATCGCGTGCAAGCCGGATCTTCCCGGTCGCCCGTCGCTCATCGAGGCGAACCGAGTCCTCACGATCCGTTCGACGCCCGCCGAGGCGAAGCCCGACGGGCAAAGCACCGTGCATTTCGACGCCCTCTACGTCGGCCCGGATGGCGCCCCCGCGCCATCGTCGCTCCAATGGTCGATCTGCGACGCGAGGAAGCCGATCGATCTCACGAGTCCAGTCGCGCTCCAGTGTCTCGTCCCGGCGAGCAAAGATCTCGACTTCGTGAACCGAGGCGTGAGCGTCGACGGGATGCTTCCAACGGATGCGTGCAGCGTTTTCGGTCCGACGCAGCCCACCACCTCCGTGGCGGGGCAACCGCCGGCCAGACCCGTGGACCCCGATACGACGGGCGGTTACTACCAGCCGATCCGCGTCCTTTTTCCGGTCGATGGTTCATCGGACTACGCAGTAGGCGTCACCCGGCTGGTCTGCGGGCTTCCCGAAGCGACGCAGGAGCAAAGCGTCGACTACGCAAATCGGTACCGCCCGAACGAGAACCCCGAGGTCGATTCGTTCGTGTTGATCCACGCTTCGGGAAAACAGGAGACGTTCGGGACGGACCCTTCTTCACCGCCGATCCAGGTCACGCCGGGAGAAGAAGTCACGTTGCGTGTTTCCTGGGCAAAATGCCCCACGGTGTCCGCGTGCGGCGATGGCATCTGCGGGCAAGACGAGGCGTCGTTCTGCGCCGCTATCAACAAGGCCTGCGTCCTCTGTCCGGCGGATTGCCCTGCGCCCTGCACGGCACCGGGCGAGCCCGCGAACTGCGGAATCTCTCACGGCTGCACGGGTTCAGAGCCTTACGTCGATCTGGATCCGGTGACGCACACGATCGTCGCTCGTCGGGAAGGGATTCGCGTCTCCTGGTTCTCGACGGCCGGCGACTTCGAGCACGACCGCACCGGCAGTTCCGAGGCGGAGGCCGACGTGACCACGTCGGACAACACGTGGACGGCACCCGGCGACAAGGGTCCGGTTCCACTGTGGGTCGTGCTGCGCGACGACCGGGGCGGGTCGAGCTGGGTCGAGGGGCAAGTCGATGTCGAGCCGTGAGCGTTTACCGACGCCTGCGGACGAGGGGATCGCCGGGTCCGAGGACTCGATCGTCGCGAACCGCAAGGCCAAGCTCGTGCTCGTCACGGACGACCCCGCGATTGGCCCCATGCTCGACGAGCCCCTGAAGCGCGAGGGACACGAAGTGCAAGTCGTCCGCGAAGGGCGGGTGGCCTTGCAGCTGCTCAGGGCGACGCAACCCAATCTCGTCATCCTGGATCTGGCGCTGCCGGACGTTCCCGGAACGGAGGTGTGCCGGACCCTGCGGAGCGAGCGTGCGACACGAGCAACCCCGATCATGGTCGTCAGCTCCCGGGCGGACGAGATGGACCGCGTCGTCGCCTTCGAGATCGGGGCGGATGACTTCGTCGCGGCGCCGTTCAGCGTACGCGAGGTCCTGCTCCGCGTCCGGGTGCTCCTGCGTCCACGCCCTCTCGCGCGGACGGCGCAGGTTCTTCGCGTCGGAGCGCTCTTGCTCGACGCGCACGCGCATCGCGTGTGGGTCGACTCGCGCGAGGTCATGCTCAGCGTACGGGAATTCCGGCTCCTCGAAGCACTGATGACGCGCCGAGATCGCGTCTTGCCGCGGTCTGCGCTCCTCGAAATCGTGTGGTCCGGCGCGGACGTCGGAGCCCGCTCGGTTGACGCTTACGTGACGCGCTTGAGGCGGAAACTCGGCGCCGCGCGCGACTACGTGGAGACCGTGTCCAGCGTCGGCTATCGGTTGAAGAGCCCGAGCGACTGAAGGTGCCGTCACGTCACGACGGATGGGCCCCGGACGTCCATTCGAGCACGGTCGCGCCGGTACGAGATTCCTGACGCTCCTGGGGGATACGCAGAGTGAATTCCGTCCCCCCACCGGCGCGGTCGCCGACTTCCACGGTTCCGCCGAGTGACGCAACCACGCGACGCACGATCGTCAGACCGAGACCCATTCCTTTGCCGACGTCCTTCGTCGTGTAAAATGGCGTGAAGATTCTCGCTCGCTCCTCCGGCCGAATACCGGAGCCGTTATCCGACACGGTGAGCGTCAAGGATCCGTCCTTGGACGACCCCTTCACGAGAACTCTCCCCGTCCCGTCGGGCGGGATCGCATCGAGCGCGTTTTGAATCAAGTTGGTCAGCATTTGATTGAATTCCTCCGGGACGCAAACGACCCGGCCGTCGCCATCGAACGACGTCTGCACCTGAGACCGTTCCACCCCTGCCTGTAGTACCGCCACGACATCGCGAGCGGCCTCGAACGCGTCGCGCGGCTGAAGGACCCTCGAGTAGCCTTCGCGCGAGTACCGCTGCATGAGGGTTACAGTGGCGCCGATTCTCTGAAGTCCCGTCTCGGTCACCTGAAACATTCTGCCCATTCGAGTGACTGCCGCCGAGAGCTGTCGAGCAGGCTCGCTGTTCTCGTCCCTCATCAAGTCTCTTTGCGCGAGTGAGACCAGCGCCTGCGCATCCGCCTCGATGAGAGACAACGCGTTCTTCATGTAGTTGAGCGGGTTGTTCAATTCGTGAGCCAAGCCGCCGGCGATCGTCTCCAGCGAATCCATGCTGTGCGTCAGCACCAAATCGGCCGTGGTTTCCTGTATTCGCACCAGACCGCGAACAGTGGTCACCAGTTCGCGTGTCGAGAAGGGCTTCGTCAGATAAGCACTCACCCCCGCCTCGAGACCCGCCACGCGATCCTCCGTATCGCCCCTCGCGGTGAGCATCACGATCGGGATGTGCCGCGTTCGAGCGTCAGCTCGAAGCCTTCGAGTAACCTCCATCCCGTCCATTCCAGGCATCATCAGGTCGGTAATGATCAGATTCGGCAAATATCTCGTCGCGAGTTCGATGCCCTTGTCGCCACGAGGGGCTGCGAGCACTCGAAAATGATTCCTGAGCGCCAGGTGGATGACGCGTATCACGTCAGGCGTGTCTTCGATGACCAGGACGCTCTGGGCCCGCTCCTGCTCGTCGACGTCTCGCCCGACGACCCGTTGGTCGGTTGCCTCGTCGATATCGATGAAGCGAAACTGACTCTTCGCCTCCGCGTTCCAGTCCCCGACGTCGTGATCCGTCTCGCGCATCCCGAAGGCCCGATCTTCGTGCCGGGCGCGGCGGTCGATGCGGGACGGGTCGAAGTGGTCCTGTCCCTTGAGCAGATCCACCGTGAATATAGCGCCTCGCACGGGCGCATTCTCCCCACGGATCTTGCCACCGTGCAGCAGAACGAACTCTCGCGCCAATGAGAGACCGATGCCCGTGCCGCCGAACTTCCGGGTTCCCGTCATGTCCACCTGGAAGAATCGATCAAAAAGCGCTTCGGCCATCTCCGGCGGAAAACCCGTGCCGTCGTCCGTGACACTGATGGCCACCGAGTCGTCATTGTCCTGCAGAACGACGTCTATGTTTCCATTCGTGTGCGTGAACTTCGCTGCGTTCGACAAGAGGTTCACGAACACCCGCTCGAGGCGCTCGAGGTCGCAAAAAATCCGGCAGGTCTCGACGTTCGATTCGAAGCTGAGCTCAATCGACTTTCGCTGGGCGAGTGGTTGCACCTGACCAACCAGCTCGCGAAGGTAGGAAACCAGATCGTGCTCCGCGACGCGTAGACGCAGGCGCGACTCCGTCAATTTGGAAAGGTCCAGGAGGTCCCCGATGAGCTTCAGGAGCTTCACGCCGCTTCGAAGCATGGACTGCAGCGACCCGCGCTGAGGCTCGGTCAACTTTCCCATTTCGCCCTGGATCATGAGCTCGAGCGGGGCCAGAATCATGGTCAGCGGAGTTTTCAGCTCGTGCGTGATGTTTGCGAAAAACTCGGACTTGAAGCGGTCGAGTTCGCGAAGTCTCTCCAGCGTCCCGACCAGATCCGAGGACGCGCGAGCGAGCGAGGAGCGGGCGTTGAACTCCTCTCGAGCGAGACGAAAGCGGACCGCGCTCGCCGCGATCGCAAGACCGGACGTGAGAACCAGGAAGTAGAGATTGTTGCTGAACGTTCGGGGGTCGAACGTCGCGCCTCGGATTCCAAACAGAGACGCGCCGACCCAAAGGGTGACCGTGGAACCACAAAGGAAGGCCATGTACTTCCAATGCCAGTTATAAAGAAGACAGAAAGCGAGAATGGTTGCATTGAGTCCCGCGTAGTAGGGCGAGCCGTACCCTCCGAGGCGCCACATCATCACCAGAACCCCGCCTTGGCAGACCATCGACAATGCCGCCGCGGGCCAACCGGGGTGGCGTTGAAAGACAGGCGTGTACGTCAGTGGCAGGACTAGCAACGCCAAGATCGCCGACACGAGGCGGATCAATAAAAAGTCCGCCACCTGTTCGGGATGTGTCAGCTCATCGAGTATGACCCCGGAGGGGATGGCAATCGCGGCAAGTACGGACCCGAGACGTGTGGCCGAGACGGTGGCATCGATGGTCTGCTGTTCGAAGGTCCGATCCTTGTACGCTGCGGAGGCCATCACCGGACGATTCGCAAAAACAAGTTAATGCCGCTCGGTTCGCTTCCCACGTCGATACTCGTCGGCTCGGGCAGGAGGGACCGCCCCAGAGCTTCGAGCTCTTCCGGAGAGCGATGCACCAGAAACCAGTCCAAATAGTATTCCATCACCCAGCGGGAAGGGTTGTGCCTGGCCACGTTACCGACAATGAGCACGCCACTCGAAACCAGCGCTTCATAGAGGGTCGACAGAAGCCGTGGGAAGGTGGCTTCGCTCAGATAATCGAAGAGTCCTGCGCTGTAGATGAGTTCACGCCGTCCGAGCGCCTCGGACAAGCGGCGCGTGGTCAGGAGGCGCCGCACGGACTCTCGGATGAAGTCGACGCGGGCGCCCGTCTCCACGGCAAGTGGCCCTAAAGTCCGTTCGCAAAAAGCGATCGAGCGTTCTTCCTGATCGATGAGTGCAATATCGAGGCGGCGCCCAAGGTGCGGAGCGTCTTCCAGCAGTTTTCGGATCTCGCGCGTCGGTCCGCAGCCGATACTGGCGATGCGAACGCGCTCGCATTCGCTTCTTTCGATTAGCGTCCTTATCTCTGATGCGAAGTATGCGATGCGGTTGATATTTGCGCGGGCCGCGCCTTCCTGTGTGGCATAGAGGTTCAGCGCTTTTGCAAACAGGGAGTCACCCTCGGCGTGGTCGCGATACAGCATGTTCATCATTTCGTAGTCGCCGGCGTAGCCGAGGGGCTTTTGATAAGCGCGGCGTATGAACGGGGATTCGACGAAGAGCGGCATGAAGTGCGTGCGCAGGAATGCGCGGTACATGGCGTGTTGCGTCTCCGACAGATGAGATACGAGTCGACCTAGCTCTTCGGAGAACCCATTGAGCCGGGAGACGACGAGTGGTGCTGCTTCTTCGAGGAACGTGCGCAACCCTTCTTCGCGCGTGAGTCGATCTTCGCCTTGCAACGCTGCCTCTTCCCTCGACAGAAACGTCCTCATGGCATCGAGGTAAGCGCGGACGTCGGCGACGAATGCCTTGAATTCCGGCGCAATCTGATCCAATCGCAGATCGCTTTCGGCAGCCTGCAATCGTTCAGCGAACCCGTTTCGTGCGTCGTGACGGTACAGTTCCGCCAAATTCACGCCATGGGATGCAAATTCCACCCCGACGACGACGTGCGCTCCCCGCTCCGCGATGCGGCGAACGACCGCCGACCCTTCATAGAGCACCCCCCGCGCACACCTCATGACGATCTCGGAAAGTCTATCCCCGGCGAGGATGAGCGAGTTCGAGAGCTGGGAGCTGGGAACGACCAACGCGGCGCCCTGGGGTGACAGAATCCTCGACGACCGCCTCGAGCGCGAGTTCGGCCCGCCGGGCCAGTGCCGTGATGCGGCCCAGCTTCAGGTCTTCGACTCGAATGCGTCGGGTACGCAGGCGCTGATCGCTCTTCGGCGGAATCGATGTGACGGACGCCGAGGTCGTAGGTGAGGGGGGCTCGGCTATGGACATTGACCAACGGCTCCTTGCAGGGATGGGAGTTTCAATGAGCGTCAGGCGCAAGGCTCATCAGGAGCTCTCGCGCGACATGCGGGCACACCCCGCAGTGCGCGTGCGAAGGAATCTCCTCGACGTTGCGACCGCATCGAACACATTCTCCATCGACAACAATGTGTCTCAGACGACGTCGCCGTCACTCAGCGCGAAGGTGAAGCGGCGAAAACTCGTGTGGCGCCACTCGTCAGTAGTTCCGCATCGACGCGCGCGTCGTCCCCGAGGAATGAAAGCGGTGCGGAACTACCGAGCGCAGCGAGTACCGGGGGGAGGGGTTGCGTAGCAAGCCCCGGGGGGCGGGCAACGCCCCCCTTTCTTAGTAGTTCCGCATCGACGAGCAGCGTCGTCCCCGAAGGATCAAAGAGCTGCGGAACTACGCGAGCGGAGCGAGCACGCCGAAGGCGGCGGGGGGAGCGGTTGCGAAGCAAGCCGCGGGGGGCAAGGCCCCCCTTTGTTAGTAGTTCCGCATCGACGAGCAGCGTCGTCCCCGAAGGATCAAAGAGCTGCGGAACTACGCGAGCGGAGCGAGCACGCCGAAGGCGGCGGGGGGAGCGGTTGCGAAGCAAGCCGCGGGGGCCAAGGCCCCCCTTTGTTAGTAGTTCCGCATCAGTTGCTTCTCGGCTCATGGATTCTCCTCGCAGCTCGGTAACACCACTCGGAACAGCACACCCCCTCCGGAACGATTCGCGACGTCGATGGCGCCTCCGGCCTCCTCCACGATGGCCTTGGAGATGGCGAGCCCCAGCCCGGTATTTCGCGCGGAGGTTCCCGCGTGGAGTGGATCGAACAGCGCGAGCAGATCCTTTTCCTCGATGTTCGGGCCGTTGTCCATGATCTCGAGCCGCACGGTCCCGTCTTCTTCGAAGAGCCTGACGACGATGAAGCGATCTTCGGGCGCGCGCTCCCCGACTGCGTCGATCGCGTTGACGAGAAGGTTCAACGCGACCTGGCTCAGCTTTGCGCTCGTGCAGCGCACCTTCGGCACTGCCCGGATGTCGAGACGCACGTCGGTTCCGTGGCGAATCTCCGCCCGGACGAGCTTCAGCGCGACCCGAAGCACCTCGGTCATCTCCACGAGCTCCGTGTCGCCGTTCGTCGCCGGGAGCTCCACGCTGTGCGCGATATCGAGCACGCGGTCCGAGCCCTGGAGAGCGCGTTCCAGGAACTGCTCGACCTCGAGCAGCTTCGTTCTGAGAGTGCGTAGCTCGGGGCTCGATTGCAGTTCGAGACGGTTCGCGACCGAACGCAACTCGGTCCGCGACGCGACGAGAGAGTCTCGAATCCACGACGCCGGCCGGGCGAGCTCGCGCCCGATCCCGGCTGCGACCAGCCCGAGGGCGTAGACCCGCTCGGTGAGTAGCAGGCGTTTCTCCGCCGTCCGCACGCGCTGCCGTAGCTCGTAGAGATCGAGGGAATCGGAGATCTCGGCGCGGAGCTCGGGAAGGGTGCACGGCTTTTTCAGGTAACGCCGCACATGGCCGCGGTTGATCGCGTCGATCGACGCGTCGATGTCGGAGTAAGCCGTGATCAGGATGCGGATCGTCTCGGGGAACTCGGTGCGGACCTGTTCCAGCAGCTGAATGCCCGTCGTGCGCGGCATGCGCTGGTCGGCGAGGATCACGCCCACCTCGTGCTCGCGCATCAACGCCAGGGCATGTTCGGCCCCATTCGCCGTGAGCGCACGGAACCGGTCGGTGCACGCCGCTTCCCAGACGACGAGATTGGACTCGTCGTCATCGACGAAGAGAACGTGTGCCGCCGAATGTCTGCTGGACACCGAGACGTGGCTGCTGCGGCCGGAAGTCACGGGCCTCGCGCGGCCGGCCTCGCGCTCGAGACCGTCATCGTGCGTTCGCGCCGCACCCGAGTCAGCGGTCGATCGCATGGACCCTCCCAGGCACGGTCGACTCGCCCGGTCTCGCTCCGGGCGTCCGCGCCATCAGGTGCGTCGTGCTCCGTGTCCATCGTGTCGAGTGCACAGTCGATCCTTGAATACGGCTCCGAGCAACCTTCATCTAGTAACACGAACATACTCGCGCTCGTGACGGCAAATCCTCGTGCGTGCTCGGCCGTCGACTTAGCGAAGCCAGTGTTCGTGCACGCGAGTTTTGTGCGCGTTCCACGATGCCGTTCGTGAACGTGACCGCTCGTGACGTTCCACGTTGCGAGTCGGTTACGTGATCGTTACGCGAGAGTGTCCGTCGTTTGTGTTCGCTGGAGCCAGAGCTCGTTCTAGCGCAGTGATCCGTCTCGCTCGTCGACCCGCGGAAGTCCGGCATTGTTTGCGTTTCGTTGCCAGGCCGGGTCCTCGTGGACGCAGGCTCGCGTCCCGGGCCAGCGCCGACGATGTAGATGAGGGCGGGGCAGCATGCCTGGAGTGCCCGGCCAGGAGTGCGCCGCCGGTCGCGACCCAGAAGAGCTCGCGTAATCGCTTGAGCACCATGAACGCGCAACAGCAGGTCGGGTCGCAGCCCATGCCGGCGAGGAACACGGCGTAACCTATTTCCTGCACGCCGAGGCCGCCGGGGACGACGACGAGCAAGTTGCGGCCGAGCACGACGAGCGCTTCGACGCCGACGGCATCACCCCACGCGATGTTCGAACCCAGGAGATGAAGCAAGAGCCACGTTTCGGTCGCTTCCGAGAGCCATGCGAGGAGGCAGGGTGTGGCGAGCCGGAGTCGCAGGTTGAGGCTCGCGCCGAAGAACCGCGTCGCGGTTTCGTCCGAACGAGCGAGTTCGGCGTCCCAGGAAGCGAGTTTCTCCCGGAGAGCGCGGCACGGCAGCCTCGCGAGTGCGCGAAGCGCGGCATGGAACGCAAGGCTGCCGCGGAGCGACAGTGCCATCGCCTCCGAAGAAAGAAGAAGACCCAGGGCCGCACCCGGGACGAGCACTGCCCAGTTGCTGGAGCCCGCCAGCCAATCGAACCCTACTCCGAGGGCGTGATGGCCCAGTACGAATCCCGCCAGCAGGTACACGCTCTGCGCGAGGAGCAGGAGGTATCTGCGAGAAGCGACGCCTACGACGTTGGTCGATGTCGGCGTGCCGCAGTGCTTCGGTAGAAGATGCAGCTTGAGCCCTTCTGCCCAAACCGCACCGAACGGCAGAATCGATCCCGCGGACTCGCTCGCGACGCGAACCCGAACGAGCGCCCAGAACGTGGGGCGCGGCCCGAGAATCGAGAACGCGCTCCGCCAGGCGAACACCTCGAGCGAGAGCGCGGCGAACGAAGGCAGGATGACGACGGCGGCAGAGAGTCCCAACCCTCGGATCAGTCTCGCCACGTGCGACAGATCAATCCCGCGAAAGGCGACGTATGAAAGAAAGCCGCCGGCCAGGATGCCGGCGATTCGGACGATGCTGCCGGGACTGGCTCCCAGGACGCGTACGGGGCCGCCGGCGGTCCATGCTTCCCCGGGCATCGTGGCGACGTCCGGTCCCCTTGCGTGCGGGATCGAACTCCAACACTCCCTCGGCTTTTCGGACGGCCGGTATCGAGCATTCGATATCGCTCCAGCACTTTGCATGCCCGTGCGCCCTGCGAGAGTGCGACCGCTCGAGGGTCAGCCGGCATCGTGCAGGGCCCCGTGCGCCTCGACCGGAGCCATGGGCACGCGCCAGTCTGGGCGCCTCGTCTTTGACAGTGCGGACTGTTACGGTGTAAATTCGCGAGAATGCCTGGAGAAAGTGAGCAGACCAGCGCTGCCGGTGCGGATTCGGAGCGACCGGGGGGCGCGCTGACGATCGACGAACTCGCCGCACAGACCGGGGTGCCGAGTCGGACCATCCGCTTCTATCAAGCCAAGGGGGCGCTCGCTCCGCCCGTTCGAAGGGGGCGCGTCGCATACTACGACGAATCCCACGCCGAGCGGCTGCGGCTCGTCGCACACATGCAAGATCGCGGGCTCAGCCTGCGGGCGATCCGTGACTTGTTCCAGCGAACCGAAGGCGGAGACGTCTCGGTTTCCCAGTGGCTCGGTGTGGGCGAACAACTCCGGGCCCCCTGGACCGACGATCGTCCTCGAGTGTGCACCGAAGAGGAGTTGGAGCAACTGCTCGGCGGTCCCCTCCGTCCCGGACTCATTTCCGACCTGACACGAACCGGTCTCCTGCGGCGTGAGACGGGAACTTCGCCCACGACGTATTTCATTCAGAGCCCGGCGATGCTCCAGATCGCGCTGAGCCTCGAAATGGCGGGCGTCGGGATCGAAACGGCGCACATCGCTCACGACATCCTGCGAAAGCAGATCGGTCGCGCCGCCGACGATCTCGTCGAGTACTTCATTCGCAGCGTTCAGGATGCCGCCGGACCGGACGAAGTCACTCGCTCTCTGAGTGCGCTCCGCGCGGCGGGAGCTGAAGCCGTTCGCCTCGTATTTGCGCAGGAGATCGAGCGAGCTCTCCGCGAGGCCGTGGAGCAGGGGCGCGCCCTGCCTCCGGTCCGGAAGCGTAGGCGCTGAGCCTCTCAGCTCGCGTACTTCTCGCGCGCGAGCTTTCGCACCTCCTTCTTCTGGATCTTGCCGATCGTGGTCTTCGGGAGCGCGCTCACGAACTCGACGTATCTGGGTGTCTTGTACCTGGCCAGGTTCGCCTGGCAGTGAGTCCTCAGTTCGTCCGTGTCGAGCGTCATTCCGGCCCGGGTAACCACGTACGCGCACACTTCTTCGCCCATGCGCTCGTCAGGAACGCCGACGACGGCGACTTCCTGCACCGAGGGGTGACGGTAAATCACTTCCTCGACGTCCTTCGGGTAGACATTGAGGCCGCCGCGAATGATGAGGTCCTTCTTTCTTTCGACGATGAACAGATACCCGTCTTCATCGAGGTACCCGATGTCGCCCGTGTGGAGCCAGCCGTCCCGGAACGTCTCGGCAGTGGCGTCGAGGTTTCGGTAATAACCCGGGCTGATATTTTCGCCGCGCGCACACACTTCTCCAAGTTCTCCGCACGGCAAGTTGCGACCTTCGTCGTCGATGACTTTGAGCTCCACTCCGGCCATGGCCGTGCCGGTCGAGCCGGGTTTGCGCGGCATACCCTCTCTCTCCACGGCGAGCCCCGGACTCGCCTCGGTGAGTCCGTAACCGACGTGCATCGTCCCGCCGAACTTCGCCTCGAATTCGCGGAGCTGCTCGACCGGCATCGGCGCCGCGCCGACGAGCCAGCGTTCGACCGACGACGTGTCGTAACGGGCCGCGTTCGGATGCATCATCATGTAAACGAACATGGTCGGAACTCCCGCCATGTACTTCACGCGGTACTTCGCGATCAGCGCCAGCGCCTCTTCGGGATTGAACCAGCGCATGAGCACGTAACGGCTACCGAACAGATATCCGCTCACCGTGACGCCGAGTCCAAAACTGTGCGCGAGCGGAAGGACCAGCAAGCTCGACTCGCCGCGTTTTCGATCCGCCGCACTGTTCCACGAGTTCATCGCGTTCGAGTAGAGATTGTGGTGCGTCTGCATCACCCCCTTCGGCTGTCCCGTCGTGCCGCTCGTATAAAGGATGGTGGCAAGATCCGCAGGACCGCGCGGGACGACGGTCGACAGAGGCGGGCGCGCCGCGACCAGGTCGTCGAACGACAGCGTCCCTTCGGGCAAGCTCGCTCGATCTCCGGTCACGATGATTCGCACGTGCGTGCCGAGCGTCTTCGTCGCGGCCTGAACCTTGTGGACCACGTCGGTCGACGTGAGGATCGCCGTCGCACCCGAGTTCTCGAGAATGAAACCGAGTTCGACCGCCTCCAGCAGAAACAGGACGGGGATCGCCGTCATACCGGCGCGCCAGATCCCCGCGTAGCTGGCGAACACTTCCGGACGGTTGGGCATCATCACGACGACCTTGTCGTCGGGCGACAACCCCAGGGCGATGAGAGCCGCGGCCAGACGCGCCCCGAGTTCGTGAAGCGCCCGATTCGAGTACGCGCGTCCCTCGAAGATGACCGAATCGTATTGCCCGTACTCTTCGAGATTCCGATCCGCGAGCGTCGCGAGGTTCATGCGCCGTTCCCCGGGGGTTGCATCGGCGGATGATACTCTCGGACCTCAACCGAGACGGGCACGACGCACGGACCTTCCAAAAAAATCCTTCACGAGGCGGTGCGTCAACTCGGGTTGCTCGAACTGGGGGATGTGGCCGCAGTCGTCGAGGACGACGGACTCCGCCCACGGCAACGCCTGCTCCACGTGTCGTGCGAAGCCGATGGGAACCATCCGATCCCGATCGCCCCAGAGGAACAACGCGGGCACGCCGAGGCCTCCGAGCCGCGACCAGAACCCGTACGGACCGAAGGGCTGCTCGAGATAGATCTGGCGCGCTGCGGCGAACAGCGCGACTCGTCCGCTCGGTGTCCGGAACACCCTTAGAAATTCGTCGGTCGCCGCGTCGTGCCACGACGCGGGCAGGCGATCCGGATTCGAGAACAGCAGTCGAAGCCCATGCCGGGCCTGGGAACCGAGTGCGGGAAGCGGCAGCGCGCCCATCTCCGGTGACAGGAATTTCGCGATTGGAACCGCGTGACGGAGGCGGCGGAACGCCAGGGACGGTGCGAGGAGCGCCACGGCATCGATGCGTTCCGGTGCGAGGAGCGCCGTCTCCAGTGCGACGCGCCCGCCCATCGAATTGCCCACCAGGCTCGCCCGGTGAATGCCAATCGCGTCCATGAACGCAAGGAGCCACCGTGCGAAAAAAGGAGCATCGTACGCGGCGTGCGGCTTCGCCGAGTCACCGAAGCCGGGCAGGTCGGGTGCGAGCACGCGGTGCTCGGCGGCGACGGCCGCGAGCGTCGGGATCATCGAGGCATTGGTCGCGCCGAGCCCGTGCAAGAGGATCACGGGCGGACCGGCTCCGGCTTCGAGATAGAAGGTGTCGATGCCCGCCGCTTCGACGCGCTTGGGCTTTGCGCGGTCCGAGGGGCGCGAGCGTCGATCGAACACGCCGTCCAGTTTCAGTGCGAGAGAGAGGTTGCCCCGCACCCGAAGCCGTCCGCGAAGAAACGACTCGATGCCCCCTCGCTTGCCGCGGACGATCCCCGCGAGAGTGAGCGGATCGCCGGTGATGGTCGTCTCGGCGTCGCGGGCGCGTCCTTGCTCCACGGAGAGCCGTCCGTGCTCGATGCGTACCGTCCAGAGCTCCGATGTGCCGTCGTCGAGGACCACCGCTCCCGAGAGCCCGCGCATCGCCGGCGGTCGCGGCGCGAAATGTGCGAACGTCTCGCACAGCGCTCCGCTCGTGTTCGTTTGACGCACGCCGTCGAGGGATGGCCACCGGGCGAGCCGCAGCATGTCGGCATTTTCGACGCGATCCGCCAGGCGAGGAAAATTTCCCGATCCGAAGCGGACCTGCGACACGACCGCTGAGGTTGTCGATTGAGCTCTTGCGTAGTGGCGAGTGTCGCGGGGATGGAGCTACCATCATGAAGATTCGCGCCGGAGGAGTATTTTTCGAGGCCGGCGCACTTTCCCTGGGATCACGTCATCATGCGACTTGCGAAGCGGTTTATGGCTTTCGTTGCCTCCCTGCTGCTGGTGGGCGGCATGGTGTCAGCGTGCGCGTCCGATGAGGCGATCCCCGGAGGCACATTCAACGATGCCGGCAAGGGGTGCAGCGTTCAGTTCTGCCCGCTCCCGACGACCACGGGCCAGGCCTGTTGCACTACGGACGGACATTGCGGCGTGGACTACGGCAACGGTTGTACGACGCCGCGTGACGGAGGCTGATTCGCCGTAGCGATCTCCCGGGTTTCACTCGGGGATCTGGAAACCCTTCGAGACCGTCACGGCGCTTCCCGTGAAGGGCGGGATTCTCACGGTTCGAAACTGTCGCGCGATGCACTCCGCCGTCGGTGTTCCCGCGAGACTTCCCGAGATCGACACGTTCTGCGCGATTCCGCTCGGCCCGATGGTCACGGCGGCGCGGCCCGGACCCGAGTCCCCACCGGGGCGCCGGCAGATCAGCGCCAGGTTCGCGGCACGCACGAGCGCCGCCTGTGCCGCGGTTCGATCGAAGCCGCCGGACGTCGGCGCCGGCGGAACGGGCTGCGCGGGCGCTGGATGCGTGCTCGCGCCTCCGCCGTTGTCGTCCAGGCTCACTGACTTGGCGACGGCAGCCACGCGGTCGGCCTCGCTCTCCTCGGTGAGCGTGACCTTGACGGGTTCCGGATCCTTGGGCTGCGCGCGAATCGCTGCCATATCTTCCGCGAGGCGATCGCTCGTCGCTGTCGGGGCGGGCCCCGCCGGATTGAGCGCGCCCGCGGGCGAGGGCGCCGGGGTCTGTGGCCGCTCGTGTTCTGCGGCGGCTGCGGCCGCGGCCGCAGGATCCTCGGGGAGGCTATCGATACTGAGCCCCTTGGGCTGATTCGGCGATGTCGTCGAACGATGCACCGGAGCCGAGACCGATCCTGACGGCGCGTCGACGAGCCGGCTCGCTTCGTGAACCTCGGGGGGGCCCGACTTCAAGCTGAAAAGCCCGACGACGCTTGCCGTGAGCAGGACGCCGAGCGCGACACCGCCAAGCACCATCCGGCTCGAACGAACCGGGGCAGCCGACGGTTGGCTGAGCGTCTGCACGCCACTCGACCCGTCGCCCGGCAGGAATGCGGCGCCCAGGTGAGCACCACTCCTCGATTGAGACACGCTCGGGTCGCTCGGCGGCTCTGCGCTCGACACGCTGACGCTGATCGCTTCGTCGTCGCTGCCCAGCAGGGGTTCGTCGGACACGAGCGTCTGTGTCGACGACGCGCCATCGAGCGAGCGAATCGCGCTGCGGATCTGCTGCCGACGCTGATCGATCTTGCTCCCCAGGACCCGGCGAAGCATCCCCTTTACGCCCGCCGCCGGCACCAGAATGCGCTCTTCCACCAGATAGCTTTCGAGTGCGTCTCGAAACTCGTCCGCGGTTTGAAATCGCTTTTCGACGTCTCGCTCGAGCGCCTTGGTGACGATGGCTTCGAGCCGCTCCGGGTATCTCGCGATGACCTGGGAGGGTCTCGGGATCTTTCCAAATGTGACGAGCTCGAGCGTGTGGCGATCGTCCCGGCCGCGGAAGAGCCGATACCCGGTGGTGAGCTCGAACAGCACGATACCGAGCGAAAAGACGTCGCTGCGGCGGTCGAGTGGCCTCGCCTGCGCCTGCTCTGGCGACATGTAGCCGAACTTCCCGCGGATCTTCACCTCTTCGTCGGTGCTGATCTGATTCATGGCGCCCGCCACGCCGAAGTCGACGAGCTTCACTACGCCGTCGAGGCCGATGAGAATGTTGTGAGGCGAGACGTCGCAGTGGACGATCTCCTTGAGCTGCCCGTCCCAGCCTCGCAGTTCGTGCGCCGCGTGTAGTCCGGCCGCCGTATCGGCGATGAGCCGGACCGCGACTTCGCTCGGGATGGGGCGTCGCTTGTTGGCTTCGGCGATCAGGGTGTGGAGCGAATCTCCCTCCACCCATTCCATGGCCATGTAAAGCGCCCCGTGAGCTTCCCCGACGTCGTACACCCGCACCACGTTCGGATGTTCGATGCTGCGGACGATCTGGCCTTCGTCGAGAAACATCGACCGAAATTCCATGTTCGTCGCAAGCTCGGGCAGCATTGCCTTTACGGCGACGAGCTGCTCCGGTGCGCCCGGCGTGGGTCGCCCGCGCGCGACCCACACACTCGCCATGCCCCCGCGTCCAACGCGAACGAGCAATTCGTGGCCGCCGACAATCGATCCGCGCTCTAACTCCAAGCCCATGTTGTCTATCGGAGCGTGAGCTCGGACGTGCGGACGACGCGCCGAACCTGTCGACGAGCTCACGACGTAGTCTAGCTTTTCGGAATCAGAAACGCCTGAAAACCGACCACCATACGCACCGCGTCAGCCGTTCGCCAAACTCCGCGACGAGGCGCCCCCGGCTCTCGGCGTGCCGCGTGCTATGCCCTACTTTCGCATACACCCCCGTCCGCGGAAGCTTTGGGGACCTGTCTGCCGAAGTGCTACGAGGGCGCCATGAGCGCCGGCCCGATCGATCCCACGGACGTTCTGGCCGTTATTCTGATGATCATCCACGCGATGCGGCGCAGCGACATTCGGGCGACCGATTTCCGAGCATTTCCCGACATCCCGCCCGCCGTGTTCGAGTCGTGGAAGACGGCGGCCTTGGCTCCCAAGAACCTGGCCGTCAACGCGTGCTTCGCGAAGTTCATGCTGAATTCCATATGGTTCTTCGGGTTTCGGCGCGTGGTTCCGCCCCGACCGCTCGCAGCCGTCGGCGCGTTGCTTTTCTTCGGCTGGGTGATCGCACTCGTGATCGCCTGGCGTCGTGGCAGGAAGGTAGCTCGAGCGGCCCAACGCCTCGGCATCGTCATCGGCCGCCGCCTGGACGGTCCACGGGGACCTTCGGCAGGCGTCAGTTCGTCGTCTTCGGACTCGGAGGGGTCGTCGCCGTGATCGACGGGCGCTTGGCCAGGCAGTCGGCAACACCCTGGACGACCTCCGGGGGTGCGGCATTCGGCAGCCGGGGAGAGCCCATTATGTTCACGAGGAAGCGGTCGAGCGGGAGCCACACGAACATCGCACGTCCCTTGATGTTGTCGTACGGGACGCCTCCGCCGCGCCCGCCGTACCAGGCTCGCGAGTCGCGGCTGTTGTTTCGATTGTCGCCGAAGACCCAGGTCTCGCCGGGCTTCACGTAGAACGGCCCCTCGTGGTGGTCGTAGTGACCCGCCTCGTAGAAGGTCAGATACGACCGATCGTTCAGATACTCGACGAAGAGCTCGCCCTGATCGACAGGGCCATCGCGCTGCTCGGAGAACGTGTACGCCCCGACGCGGCAGCTCGGAACGCGCCAGCCGTTGATGATCGGATGGCCACCGTCCGCCTCCAGAACGTCGCCGGGCAGCGCGATCACCCTCTTGATGTAATCCTCGCGCTCCTCGTTCGGCGCTCGATCGGGATTCTCGAAGACGATGACGTCGCCTCGGTCTGGTGGCATGTGCGGAAAGAGTCGCGTATTCGTGAGCGGGATCACGGGACCATAGAGGAACTTGTTGACGAAGATGTGGTCGCCAATTTGCAGCGTGGGCAGCATCGAGCCGCTCGGGATCTTGAACGCCTCGACGACCACGGACCGGAGCAGCACTGCGACGAGGACCGCAACCCCGATCGACTCCACGTACTCCCGCAGCTCGCTCTTTCGCCACGGCTCGAGCGCACGACCGCGGCGGATGACACGATCGTGGGCGTCGTGGAAGCCATCTTCGTCGAAGGGTTCGGCGGCCATCGCGAGGCGCAGGTCTTTGACGGCGCTCTCGAGCTCCTCGCGGACGTTGGCCGTGACGTTTCTTTCGATGATCTTTGCGCGCGCCGACAGGATGCGATCGATTTCGTCGACCAGCAGCGCGGCCGCCTCGAAATCGTCCCGCACCTCGCGCGGCAGGCCGTGGCGCCCGGCCACACCGATGCGGTCCGAGAAGGGGAGACGATGGCGGAAGGACCACAGCACCCACTCGATGAGGGTGAAGAGTACGATTCCGGCCGGCACTTCCTGGTCACGGACGAAGGTTCGCGCGAGCGATATCAGATCGGTGGCCGTGATATCCGGCGGAGCGCGGAGCACTTTCACCGCCAGCACGGCGAGCACGAGCGGCGCGGCGAAGAACCACGCGCCGACGAACAGCACGCGGACGATTTTCGGGTTCTCTTTCACGGTCAAGTCAGGGTAACGCGGCCACTCTTACTCGCCGGAGGACCCCGGGGGAAGCTCGGATCTCACGAGCCGTGCCGGGCGTCCGCGCAGGGCGGGCAAAGGCGCACTCGGCCGAGCGCGGAGCGGCCTGGTGCCGGTCGACCCTCGGACCCGTTGACAGAGGGGCCAGGGACGACGAATCGTCTGCCAGCTGACAACCATTCTCGCATGCAACAGGTCGCGGTCATCGGAGCAGGAGCGTGGGGCACGGCGCTGGCCAAGTCCCTGGGAGACAAGGGCCACGCCGTCCGCCTCTGGGCGCGCATCGAAGAACGGGCGCTGGCGATAGAAGGCGCGAGAGAGAACGCGCGCTACTTGCCAGGCGTTCGGCTCCCGGACGGGGTGCGCGTCACGCATTCCCTGGAGCGTGCGCTGAAGGATGCGACGCTCGTCGTTTTCGTCGTGCCGTCGCATGCGTTCCGCGAAACCTTGGTTCTCGCCGCCCCATTTCTTCGGACCGGGGCTCCGCTCGTGAGCGCGACGAAGGGGATAGAAAACGACACGGTGATGCTCATGGGCGAGGTCATCGTGGACGTGCTCGGCCCGGACGCGGCGGAGAGGTTGACCGTGCTTTCGGGCCCGAGCTTCGCGAAGGAGGTCGGTCAGGGATTACCGACCAACGTCGTGGTCGCGTCCACGAACGAGTCTCTCTGCGTCGACGTCCAGCGAGCGTTCGCGACGGAGCGACTCCGCGTGTACTCGAGCGACGACCCTGTCGGAGTCGAGGTCGGAGGCGCGCTGAAGAACGTCATCGCGATCGCGGCAGGCGCGTGCGATGGCCTCGGGTTCGGTCACAATACGCGCGCCGCACTAATCACCCGCGGCCTCGCCGAGATCGCGCGGTTGGCCTTGGCGAAAGGAGGCAACGCGCTCAGCATCGCGGGCCTCGCCGGCATGGGCGACCTGGTACTCACGTGTACCGGGGATCTCTCTCGCAATCGCACCGTCGGGTTCGAGATGGGCCGCGGGAGAACGCTCGAACAGGTTCTCTCGAACCTCGGTCACGTCGCGGAAGGAGTTCGCACGGCAGAGAGCGCCCACGACCTCGCGCGAGCGCTCGACGTCGAACTACCGATCTGCAATGAGGTTTACAATGTCCTGTACGAGGGCAAGTCGCCGCAACGCGCCGTGGAAGACGTGCTCAAGCGCCCGTTGAAGAAAGAGTGGTAGCGCGCGAGCCCGAAATCGGGGGACGAGGGCGCACGCCGCGCGAAGCGCGGTCCCCCATGGCCCAGCCCGCGCCCGCGAAGAAGTGTCGCGGCCCTCGGACTGCTCGACTACGCTCTCGGGCACCATGGCCATGCTGCGGTACTTCCCGAAGGAGGGATCGCCGGTTCTCTTCGCGGTTCACAAGCCCGTGATGATGCTCGGACGGGGCGCCGGGAACGACGTGCATTTGCCGGATCGCAGCGTGAAGGAGCATCACGCTCAGATCGTGTTCAACGGCCGCGACTATCAGATCGAGGAGCTCGATCGAACGGCGGAAATCGCAATCAACGGGAAGAAGAAACGTCGCGCGCGTCTCTGCGACGGAGACAGGCTCACGCTCGGCGACGCGCAGCTCGGGTTCAGCATGTTCAGCGAGTTGCCCGCCGCGGCTCCTGCTGGGGACGGGGACGGGCGCGGCAGCGAATTGGCGGGTCTTCGCAAGCTGTTCCAGTTCAGCGAACGCCTGATGCGCACGCCATCCGTGGACGAGCTCCTCGAGACGCTGCTGGACGACGTCATCGAGGTGACGGGCGCTTCGCGCGGCGTCGTGCTCCTCGTCGACCCGAGCGACACGTCGGGTGCGATTCCGCGGGTGCGAGCGTCTCGAAACGTCAATCGCGAGAGCATGGAGGACGCGAGCGAGACCATCAGCGACAGCATCGTCCAGCATGTCATCGAGTCGAAGCGTCCCATCATCATCAGCGACGCGCTCAGCGACACGACCTTCGGCAAGAGCGAGAGTGTGCTCGCGCTCAAGCTGTCGAGCGTCATGTGTGCGCCGCTCGTCAGTCAGGGTGAGGTTGCTGGCGCGCTGTATCTCGGTAACGACGAGATCAAGCACCTGTTCGATCGCCAGCAACTCGACCTGCTCGTCATCTTCGCCGGCCAGGCCTCGCTCATCCTGCAGAACGCAGTGCTCCTCACGGCGCTGCGAGCGGACAAGGAAAAGCTCGCTGCCGAGCTGTCCGACAAGCGCTTCGGAGAGATCATCGGCGCCTGCCCCTCGATGATGGACGTGTTCCGGAAGCTCACGAAGGTCGCGGCAACGGACATCAGCGTGATGATCACCGGTGAGACCGGGACCGGCAAGGAGCTCATCGCTCGTGAGATCCATCGGCGCAGCAATCGGGTTCAGGGACCGTTCGTCACCGTGAACTGCGGCGCGATTCCGGAGAATCTCATCGAGAGCGAGATGTTCGGACACGTGAAGGGCGCCTTCACCGGCGCGATCGCGAGTCGGCCGGGCAAATTTCAGCAGGCGAACGGCGGCACGCTCTTCCTCGACGAGGTCGGAGAGCTCACGCCCGCGCTCCAGGTGAAGTTGCTGCGAGCTATTCAAGAGCGGGTCGTCTACCGGGTCGGCGACAGCAAGCCCGAGAAGTGCGACATCCGCATCATCGCCGCGACGAACCGGAACCTCGAGGCGATGATCAAGACCGGCGAGTTTCGAGAGGATCTTTACTACCGGCTGAACGTCGTGAACCTGTGGCTACCGCCTCTCCGCGAACGGGGCGAAGACACGTTCATCATCGCGAAGGCGTTGCTGTCGAAGTACGCGGACGAGCTCGGGAGCGCCGTGCTTGGCTTCAGTCCCGCGGCGCTCGCCGCCATTCGAAAGTACGAGTGGCCCGGAAACATCCGGCAGCTCGAAAACCGGATCAAGAAGGCGCTCGTCCTCTGCGAAAAGACGCTGCTCGCTCCGGAAGACATGGACCTCGGTCCGGAAGCGCAATCGCTGATCGTCCCCCTCGAGAAGGCAAAGGAGGACTTCCAGCGTCGATACGTGCTCGAGGTGCTCGAGCGCAACAATGGCAATCGCACCCAGACGGCGCGCGATCTCGGGGTCGATCCACGGACAATCTTCCGGTACCTGGAACGCGAACAGAGTCCGCTTCCGAGCGGAGCCACGGCCACCGAAGACGAGTGACCCCCGGCTCTCGCCGTCGACCGGCTTCCCCGAACTCGGCCTCGGCTCTCCTCAGTGCACCGCGCCGACGAGCCACGCGAAAGCCGGCACGAGCACTTCTTCCGGCGATGCGCCGCCCTCGCGAATGCGAGGCATATTTTCGCCCCGTTCTCCGACGCGGAACCCATGGTCGCCGAACACCATCACCAACGTTCGGGGCTGGAGCCCTTCGAAGTGGGCGACGATCCGTTGAGCTACCTCGTCTGCGGTCTCGTCGAAGCGTCCGGGTTCCGCGCCGCCCGGCTCCGCAAGGCGGGCCGCGACGATGTCGAGCTTCAGGAGCTCGCGGTGTCCCGTCTTCAGACGACGGATCACCGACGCCTTTCGACCGCGCGCCACGACGAGGTCCTCGCTGACGCCAGTGCAGACATCTTTGAGCCCCGACGCGCCTCGACCGATGAGCTCGATCTGCGTCCCGGTGACGGTCGGCAGGGCGGCCCAGAGCAGGAATCGTTCGGCGCAGGCCGCTCGCTGTCCAACCAGCGTACGGATCCGATCGTTGACGGCGTCGCCGAGGTCGTAGCGCATCGAATCGACGAGCAGTAGCTGCGTCGATCTCGCACCGTGAAGACGGGCCACGCGGAGCGCAATGTCGGGCACATCCACGACCATGGGCGGTCGCTTCGTCCGGACACGGAGCGCGTCGAATCCATCGATGTAGCTTCGCTCGAAGGCCCCAGCCCACTCGTCCGCGGTTTCCCGGAGCGCGGGAAGATCGACGCCGCGATCGAGCGCGCGTCGCAGCGGCACGTAGGCGTTCGTGAACAGGCGTTCCACGACGGCCAGCGGTTTCGGCCCGATGGCGGCGTCCAGTTCGCGGCCGTGCGCCTCGAGCTTGCGGCGCGTCTCGTGATCGAGCTCGGGCGGCGATTCGTCGGCCATGTCGTCGGCGAATCGAAGATCGAGCCGGGGAAGCGCGGGTGGCGCGAGAGCGGGGCGGTCCCGTGGCGCGTTGCGACGGGTCTCGTCCATCGCGACGGCCGGCGCGGCAACGTGGGCAGGCGGGGGCGTCGAAAGCTCGATCAGCGCTTCGCGCAACCAATCGGTGTCCCCATCGTCGCCGAGAGCGGCGGCCATCGCTCGGGCGCTCTCGGCGAGGGGACCCGTTTCCGGCATCCGCCGGCGTCCTCGTGCCGTAACGGGACCGTCGCAAAGCCTCGCCCCTGCCGAAGTCGCATGGTCGTCTTCGGACTGCGGTTTCCGAGGACGACGTCGCAAGTAGGTCTCCTCGGTCTGCTCGGGGAAATTCGCTCCGCGAGCGGCTTCGCGAGAATAGAAGCGAGCGTCTCCGGCTCGACGTAGACGCCGAGTGCGCTCGTTTCCGGGAGCGAATGCGACCAGCACCGGGCTCCGTTCGGCGGCCCCTAGCCAGAACCTGAGTGACGGCACTGTCGTTCGCGTCGAGCGCGTTTTCGGGGTCGACGATTCCCTCGAGGGACGCAAACCAGAGAGCGATGCCAGGCGCACCCGATACCCGGGCGCGCTGGAGCTGATCGGCGACGGTGACTTCGCGGTCGCAACGAATGGCGGCGTTCGACGGCGGCGCGCCGCGCGCGTCGAGTGCTCGCTCGATCGCGCCCTCCACGAATAGCCCGAGGCGTCCGCGGACCGCGCGCTTCGGAGCGTCGAGGTCGACCCAGAGCCAGCCCGCGGCGGCGGCCTCGCTGCTGAATGTCGCCTTCTTCGTTTCGGAGGCCGGGCGAGCGCCGTCTCGCCAAGATTCGTCGGTAGCGGTTGCCGGGGACATGCCCATAAACTGGCGCAGTTTCCCCAACTGGGCCCAGAATTCTGCGGTTTTGCGGGCCGTGGATTCCCGCGTACGGCGGACGGCTGGCGCCTCATGTCATCGGTCCAGCCCTCTCGGTCCCCTGGCTCGGCCGGTACCGGAGCGGGGCATCGGTGCCGTTGACGGTACGCTCCGGGGGAAATACATTTAGCGAAGGCTCCCTCTGCTGAGGCGCGTAGTACGCCAGAATGAATCCCGTACAAGTCATTGAACCCGGGAGACGAGCGACCCGACAATTGAGCTACGCCCGGAAATTCTCACCGGGAAGCCTGAAGTCGGCGCAAGTCCCCCACCTAGCGATGCTAGGGGTTCATGCTCGGCGATCAGACTCACGTCTCGTGCGGTAAGGAGCCGCTAACTCGTCAGAAAAAAGGGTGCGGTCGGGGAAAGGTTGGGGGGTGCCTCGCGGCGCGCCGGGGCTTCCGCTCGCGGCCCTCGTCGGCTAGGGTGCCGTCCTGATGGGCGAGTCTGCGAAAACGTTCAGGCTTTCGGTCGTGACACGTGGGCGATGGCGCGAGATGGGCAATGGCAGGCGAGGCGTGCGCGTGGATGCTTGGGCTTCGGCGGCCGCCGCACTTCGGCTGCGGAGTGAAAGGGACCGTCGTTGGTTATCAGCACCTCTTGAACCCGGTCTGGGAAGAGGCGAAAGACCCCGAGCGGCACGAGTTTTCGTTCCGCGAGCCCGACCCGACGGTTCGTGCCGATTTCCGGCGGTTCTTCCCGTTCATCCCCAAGGAACTCTGCATTGCGGCGCTCGTCGGCGGAGAAGCAGCCTCCCCAGAAGCCGATTCTGATCCGCGTCGGCGGGGGGCGCACGACGCCCGGTGACGATCGTCGTCACTCCGGGCACGGAGCTGCAGTTCCAGAACACCGACCCGTTCGCGCACCGGCTCTATCGCGGTCGGCATCGGCGACCTTCAGCGCTTCGGACACCGTCAAGGGTGGCGTTCGAGCGTGGACGGTGCCGGGACCGGGCACGTTCGAGATCCGCGACGAGGCCGCGCCGAGCCTGCGCATGTGGGTCATCGGAGAGCCGAACCTGGCGGCGGTCGCGTATCCGTCGATCGAAAGGCGAGTTCGCGCTGTCGATCCCGGCGCCGGGTGAGTACCGGGTGCAGGCCTACTTCGCCGGGAAGAAGGCCGGGCCCGGAGGTGCCGGTGACCGTGGCGGAGAAGGACCTGGATCTGGCGAAACAGCCGCTCAAGGTCGCCGACGAACCCAAGGGCGACAAGGACAACTGAGGACGGACATCCGATGCTCCTTTCCCGCTTCTGGTACGTGCTCCTCGGTCTGGTCGTAGGCGCGCTCGTGTTCGTCCTCTATCTGGCGACGAGCATGTACGACCGCCATCGGAGCCAAGGCGATGGCCGAGGGGCTCTCGGCGGATAGCCAGGTCGTTTCGTGGTACCTCAAGAACGACGCGCGCGAACGCGCGGCGCAGCTCATCAAGTTCGCGACGGACGGCAACATCGCGAAGGGTCTCGCGGACGCGAGCGCCACGGAAGGCAAGCTGTCCGACAAGGTGCGAGCGACCGTCCAGCAGGGACTGGACAAGGTCGCTGCGAGCAATCCCGGCACGATCAGGGATTCGACGCCATCTTCGCAGTCGACCAGTACGGGCGTGTGGTCGCGCACACGGGCTACGAGCAGGCGAACGGGATGGAGGACTTCGAGCTCGGCGGCTATCCCGTCGTGGCGGACGCGCTCCACGGCTTCATTCGTGACGACACGCTGGTCCTCGACCGCGTGTACCGGGTCGTTGCCCGACCAATTCAGTACGATCTCGGGCAGCTGCCGGCAGGGGCCGATCATCGGCGCGCGCATCATCGACGATCGATTCGCCCGTGAGCTCTCGACTCGAACGGGCGCGGCAGTAGCCTTCTACGCGGGGGGCGAGCGTGTCGCGTCGGGGGCGCCCGAGGGTTTCGATCGCAGTCAGCTCGACATGATCGTGAACGACATCAAGGATGTCGAGAACGACGCGGACTACAAGTCGAAGGGCCGGAGCGAAGTCCGCACCATCGCGAAGACACTCGGGGTCGAGTACAGCCGTCTGCCGGGCGAGGCGTGGGTCCTCGGAGCGGGCTTCGTGGTCGGGCGGAACACTGCCGCGTTCGACAACCCGTTCGGCTTTTTCGGGGCGGCCGACGACAAGGACAAGTCCGGGGTCCCCATTCTGATCGTGGTGCTTGCCGCGCTCGTGGCCATGGGCGTGGGCCTCGCATTTTCGTTCGTCGAACATACGCGACCGTTGAACGTGTTCCGAGACGAAGCGCGGCGGCTCGCGAAGGGCCAGACCGACCAGCTCCAGCCGTCCAAGTTCCGCGGCGTGTACCGGACGATCGCATCCGACGTGAACGACGGGATCGACGTTGCAGCAGGCAAGGCCGGTGGCACGCGCCGGGCCGCGGATCTATCGCAAGTGCTCGGCGATCTGCCGTCCGAGCCACAGATGAGTGCGTTCAGCTTTGCGGCGGGCGCCGAGGCTCCCGCGGCGCCGAAACCCAGACCACCGGCGCCGAAGTCGAGCCCGTCGCACCCGGGTGCGGGGAGTCCGCGTCCACCGGCACCGCAGCCGGCGGATGAAGTGGTCACGTCGGCTCCGGACATCACGGCGCCCGCGGTGCCGAAGCGGCTCCCTGCGGCACCGCCTCGCGCGGCGTTCGCAGCCGCAAGCCGCGCCCGCGCCGGTTTCGGCTTCGGCGGGAGACGCGCCGAACCCCGAATGGGTACAGGTCTTCGAAGACTTCGCCGCGGAGAAGGGGCGCTGCGGCGAGTCGCTCGAGGGTTTCACCTTCGACAAATTCCAGAACACGCTGAAGAAGCACCGCGACGCGATCATCGAGCGTCACGGCGTGAAGCGGGTGAAGTTCAGCGTGTACGTGAAGGACGGCAAGGCTGCGCTCAAGGCGAGCCCGATCCGCGAGTGAAGCGCGCGTCGAGCCGTGCTTGGGTGTGCACGGGCGCGCCGAGGTGGTAAAAGCGGCCGCATGAGCGAGCCTCCGCACCACAAGGTGTTGATCATCGGGTCCGGCCCCGCCGGACTCACCGCCGCCATCTACGCGGCCCGGGCGAACCTGAGCCCCACTTGCGTGGAGGGATTCAACGCTGGCGGCCTCATTCCCGGCGGGCAGCTCATGTTCACGACGGACGTCGAGAACTTCCCTGGCTTCCCCGAGAAGGTGTCCGGGCAGGAACTCATGATTCGGTTCCGGGAACAGGCGGAGCGGCAGGGGACCGAGCTGGTCACGGCGGACGCGCAACGCGTGGATCTGTCGACACGTCCATTCAAGGTCTGGGTCGGTGAGGACGAGAACGTGCTCCATCTCGCCGATTCGATCATCATCGCCACCGGGGCGAGGGCAAACTACGTCGGGTTGCAGAGCGAGGACCTGCTGAAGAACAAGGGCGTGAGCGCGTGCGCCGTCTGCGACGGCGCCCTCTTCAGGAATCAGGACGTCGTCGTCGTGGGCGGTGGCGATACGGCGATGGAGGAGGCGACGTACCTGGCCGGCCTCTGCAAGAGCGTGACGCTGGTCCATCGCCGCGACGAGTTTCGCGCCTCCAAGTCGATGCAGCACCGCGTGAAGCAGAACCCCAAGATTCGCATCCTCTACAGCCACGCCGTGGTCGAGGTGCTGGACCCTGCGCTCGACAAGGTCGTCGGCGTGCGCGTCAAGGATCTGAAGATCGGGCGACGTACGGACGGTGGATTGCGGCGCCATGTTCGTCGCCATCGGACACACGCCCATGACGGAGCTCTTCAAGGGCCAGCTCGACATCCACGCGAATGGGTATCTGGCCGTGAAGCCCGGCACGACTCAAACCAGCGTGGAGGGCGTGTTCGCTGCGGGGGACGTGGCGGATTGGACGTTTCGTCAGGCGGTGACGGCGGCCGGTACGGGGTGCATGGCCGCGCTCGAAGCGGAGCGGTGGCTCGCCGCGCAAGAGTGATATCGCGCGCGACTACCCTTTACCCTTCGCCGTTCGTCCCATGTGCCGGAGCACCTCTTGCAGATCGTTCCAGACGTCGCGCTTGGCGGCGGGAGTCCGGAGCAGGTACGCAGGGTGGAACGTGGGCATGACGGCGATCTTGCCCTGATAGAGCCGCCAGTTTCCGCGTAGGCGGGTGATGCCGCCGCCGATACCCAGCAGCCCTTCCACGGCGGTCGCACCCAGCGCGACGATGACGCTCGGCCGGACGAGCTCGAGCTGTTCGGCAAGATACGGGCGACACGCGGCGCCTTCGCTCGGCTCGGGCTTGCGATTGTTCGGCGGCCGGCACTTCACGATGTTGCACACGTAGACCTCGTCTCGGTCGAAGCCCATGGCTTCGATCATGCGATCGAGGAGTTGTCCTGCTTTGCCGACGAATGGAAGGCCCTGCGCATCCTCGTCCGCTCCCGGCCCCTCTCCGACGAAGCAGAGCCCGCTCGAGCCCGTGCCGCGGGCGAACACGGCGTGCGTCCTGCCGGCGTGAAGGCTGCATTTCACGCACCCCGCGACCTCGTTGGCGAGCACCGCGAGCCGTCGCGCCCCGTCTCGGGTCGGTCCGACCTCCAGGTCCGAGATCGCCGGCGCTGGCTCCGTCCCAGGTTCGTCGTGCGGGACCTGCGCCGCGCGCGCCGGGGATGCGACCGCGGACTCTTCCCGGCTCCTCCGGCTTTCGATGAGGTCCGCCGTTGCCTCTTCGAGGCCCGTCGCCCCGGTCGCGGCGCACATCTCCGCGTGAGCACGCAACGCTTCGACGAGAATAGCCAGCTCTTCGCGCGGATCCGACGCGGGCACGGGGTCACTCATACCATCCATCCGATCCTCGATCAGAGGTACATGCGGTCGATGAGCGTGGCGTAGTGTTCGCCCACGTACCTGCGGCGGACTTTGCGGGTATCCGTGAGCTCTCCGGATTCGACGGCGAGTTCGTGGTCGAGCACGGTGAATCGCTTGATCGTCTCGAAGGTCGATAGCCGCTGGTTCACTGCATCGACGTCGAGCTGGATGAGCGCGAGGAGTTCGGGGTCCTTGGCTAGGCTCGCCACGTCGTCGGGACGTTTACGTTCGCGCGCCCACCGCGCGCACGTCGGTACGTCCACGGTGATGAGCGCCACGAGGAACGGTCTCCGATCCCCGAAGACCACGGCGTGGCCGATGAAGGGCGACCCCGCGAGCATCCCTTCGATGCGCTGGGGGGCGACGTTGGAGCCACCTGCGGTCACGATGACGTCCTTCTTCCGATCGACGATGGTGAGAAAGCCTTGCCCGTCGACGCGCCCGATGTCGCCCGTGCGGAACCATCCATCATCGTCTGTCGCGCTCTTCGTCGCGCCATCGTCGCCGAAGTACCCCGCCATGGCCCCGGGGCTGCGAAGGAGGACCTCGCCGTCGGCGGCGGTTTTTGCTTCCACGCCCGTCAATGGCTTGCCGACCGTGCCGAAGCGAAAGTCATTCTGGCGATTCACGTGCGACGCTCCCGACACTTCCGTCAGACCGTAACCCTCGAGGAGCAGGATGCCGCAAGCATGGAACCACTCGGCGAGATCGCGAGCCAGTGGAGCGCCGCCGCTGATCGCGAACCGGAGTCGCTTGCCGAACGCTCGCCTCACACGGCGAAGGACGAGCCTGTCCGCATAGCGGGCGCGTGCGGACATGATGGCGCCGACCGGCGCGCCCTGTCGCCTGGCGCGCGAGGCCTGTGTACCTACCCCGACGGCCCAGGACCAGAGTGCCGCCTTGAGTGGACCCTCCGCGCCGGCGCTGTCGTTCGCCACGGCGCGCACCTTCTCGAAGAAGCGCGGCACGGCGGCGAAGAACGTCGGCTCGGTCTCGCCGAGGTCCGCAATCAGGCGCTCGGGCCCCGAAGAAAACGCGAGCCTCGATCCCGACGCAATCTGAGCGAGGACGAGCGTCCGCCCCAGGATGTGGGCGAGCGGAAGCATCAGGTATTGTTCGTCGTCAGGTCCGATGCGCATGGCTTCCCGGAGCGCGCGCGTCTCCGCGCCGAGTGCGCCGTGCGAGAGCATGGTCCCCCGCGGCCGTCCCGTGGTCCCCGACGTGTAGACGATGGTAGCGAGATCGGTCGGGCCGACGTCGCGCGCCCGCGCGGTCACGCGCGCCTCGTATTCCGGCGTCAGCAGTCTGCGGCCCTCGCGGACGCAGTCGACGAATGACGTCACCCGCAGCGGCGAATCCACGGCGGCGTTCTCTTCGAAGACGATGATCTCCGTGAGCGACGCGAGGCGGCTCGCGACGTCAAGAACGACGGCGACCTGGGCGGCGCCCTCGACGACGGCGATCCGAGCTCCGCTGTTGCCGAGGATCCACGCGACCTGTTCCGCTGTAGCAGTCGGGTAGATGGGTACGGTGACGGCCCCGGCGGCGAGGATCCCGAAGTCCGCCGTGATCCACTCTTCGCGCGACGCCGCGAACAGCGCGACCCGCTCACCCTTGGCGATGCCGCGCTCGAGCAGCGTGGCCGCGACGGCCGTCGCGGCACCGTGGACGTCGGTCCAGCTCGACCATTGCCACGCACCACGCCGACGTGTCCGTGTCGCGACGTGGTTCGGGTGCTCGAGCCCACGCGCGGCCAGCAGGTGGAAGAGGTTTGCGCCTTCTTCCGCCCTGCGGTCCGTCACAGCGCCAGTTCGTAGCCGAGCGAAGGTTCGATGACGAGCCCGCTCGACGGGAGCATGTAGTCGAAGTTCAGATTCAGCACGACGCCGTGGTTCGGCGCGACGGCGTACATGACGCCGCCGCCGCCACCCACGAAGGACTGGCCGAGTTTCCGGTAAGCGTCGAGACTGGTCTCCTTGCTAGGCGTGTTGACGGTCTGCGCGTCTGCGACACGCACGGTGAGCCGTGCATCCACTTGAGCGATCCCGCCACCGAGAAACACGTACGGGCGGATCCCCTTCCTCGAGAAGAGGTCGTGACCGAACCAATACTTGGCTCTCGCTTCCACGTGAATCGGTAGGAACGCCGTCCCGTTCGCCGACTTCGGGCCGCCGTTGAACGCGAACCCGACCCGGCCCTCGAGCCCGATGTTGCGCGTTATCAGGCGCTCGTAAGACGCGAGGACCCGGAACGTAGCGGGCGCGAGGCCGCCGTTGAGATTGCCGCCGGCACCAGGGAATGGCGTATTCGGGTAGGGTACGCCGCCAGCGTAATAGCAGTTGAAGTTGGTGCCGGGGTCGCAGACGTCCTTGCCGCTCAGGGAGGCGAAGTCAGCGGCGAAATGCAGGCCGATGAGGTTCTTCTTGTAGTGCCCCGACGGCGTGCTGCTCCCACTGTCCTCGTCCCCGACGTCGCAGGTGCCACCCTTGCAGACGGACCCCGACGGACAGTCGCTCGTGACGTCGCAGCGCGGCGCGGTTTCGCACGTTCGCCCCGAGTCCCCTTGCTGGCAGAGAAGACCCGTATCGCACTCCTGGGATGTGTCGCACGGTGCGCCCCAGCCCTTGTCGCCGCGCGCCTTGGGGCCACCGCCCGTCGGACACGCCGGGGTCCCGATCATTTCCTCGGGGCACTCGCTTGCGGCCATGCACTTCTGCGGTGCAGGTTGCCCCGGGTACGCCGGGGGCGGCTCGGTCGTGCTCGTGACGACGTTGATCTCGGCCGGCGTCTTCTTGTTGCCGTGGCTGTCGAGCTGTTCGCCGTCCTTGTCCTTCGCTTCGACGTACCACTTGATTGCACCGGTGACCCCCGTGTCGGAGCAAGGGATCGCGCCCTGCCAGTACTCCGCCTTCTGGGTCATCTGGACTTGCTGCCACTGGTCTCCGCCGAAGACCATGTAGCGGAGGACGACCTTGACCGCGGGTTCGTCCGTGGTGCATGCGACGGGGATCTGTCGCTGCATCTCGACCTCGGTGACGGTCGGAGTGCACTCCATGTTCCCGGGGAGAGTCGGACCCGGCGCGGCTGGCGCGGCCGTCGTCGTGGTCGTCGTGGTCGTCGTCGTGCCCGTGCCGGTGTCTGGAGTCGTCGGAGCGACCGTCTGCCCGAGCGCCGCCGCCGCGTTGCTGAACGCTTGCCGGACCTGCGGCGTCGCGAGCGCATCGTCGAGCTTCACCGTGGGGTCGAGCGCCATCGCCTGCTGGAACGCACCCTGGGCCCCGGCGATATCCTGTTTGCCGCTCCCCTTGACGATGCCGATGTACATCCACGCCCGAGCCTTGACGCCGGGGCTACACCGGTCCTCGCAAGCATCGATCACTCCCTTCAGGAGAGCTTCGGCCTTGTCGAACTCCGTCGCGAGGTAATGAGTGTTGATCGCTTCGTCGATCTTCTGCGTCGCGGCGGCATCCCGCGGCGCGGCGTGAGCGTTACCCGCTCCGGATACGCAGAGGACCAGGAACAGAAAGAAAAATGCGAGTCGACGATGCACGTGCGTTCTCCGATGGGATGACTTTGCGGGAGGGGAACCTCCGCACAGCCCGGTCGCGCGCGGAGTCTACGGGATTTTTCCCCGAGATCATTTGGAAGTTGAGGGGCAGCCTTCCTTGGCGCCCTCCGTGCGGACGAACTGCACGCGGCGGTTCAAGGCACGGTTCTGCTCGCTATCGTTGGGTACCAGGGGTCGGTCGAATCCGTAGCCGTGGGAGGTGAGGCGGCTCGGATCGACGCCGTGCGACACGAGGTATTCCTTCACTGACGCAGCGCGCTTTTCGCTCAAAGTCTTGTTGTAATTCGCGCTGCCCTTGTTGTCCGTGTGGCCCTGGACCTCGATATCGATGTTCGGCATCTTCACGAGGACGTCCACCACGGCGTCGAGCACCGGGAAGCTCTCGGGGCGAATCTTCGCCTTGTTGAACTCGAAGTGAATCTGCTGCGTGATCTTCACCTCGCAGTCCGTGACGATCACGAGCGCGGGCTTCGACGGGCAGCCGAGTGGCTCCTGCGTCGACGACCCGATGGTGTTCGGGCACTGGTCCTTGAGGTCCGGCACGCCGTCTCCGTCGTTGTCCGGATCCGGGCAGCCGTCTTCGTCCTGGAAGCCGTCGGGGTCCTCGGGGTCGTTCGGGCACTTGTCCACGGCATCCGGAATCCCGTCCATGTCATTGTCGGGATCGGGGCAGCCGTCCTGGTCCAGATAGTTGTCGGTGTCCTCTGGCTCGAGCACGCAGGAGTCCACGGAGTCCGGGATCCCGTCGCCGTCCGTGTCCGGATCGTCGGGGCACCCGTCATCGTCCTTGTAGCCGTTGTAGTTCTCCGGCTCGTCCGGGCACTTGTCGTCCGGGTCGAGGAACCCATCCCCGTCGCGGTCGCCCGGCGCTGGCGGAGGTGGCGCCTCGACGAATTGGCGCTCGGCGCAGTACTGAGGGGGTGACAGGAAATTCGCCGCGTCCGCGTTCGGTGTCGCGATCGCGACGTGTTCCTTGGCGCGGATGAGCGACCCTTGTTCCATCTCGATCTTCGCGAACTCGAGATTGCTCTTCGCGATGGCGAGCTCGCGCGGCGCGCACCGGATGGCGCCGTTACGCTCGGCCTGGGCCGTGATCTTCTCGAGCCCCTCGATCTGCCCGCGGACGACCGGCGCCTCCGCACAGCCGTGGGTCAGCACGAACACCAGCGGAGCGAACACGAGCCGTCCCTGGATTCTCATCGCCCCGCCCCGCGTTCGGCTTCTCGCGAGAGACGAATCGCCTTGTCAGCGTACTCCTCGCTCGTCTCCGCGAGATTGATCGCGTCGCTGTAATCCGCTTCCGACGCTTCTTCCGAGGCTTTGTCGAGATGCTCTTTTGCGTAGTAATACTCGTACGGTGCGAGCTTCTCGGCGCCGAGCTCGTGCGCTTCCTCGACCTTGCTCGACGCGGAGCCTGCCTGGAACGCATAGATGGCATTGCCGCAACCGGTGGTCGCGAGCCCCAGGGCCGCACCGACCCCCAGAAGCCACGGACGCCAGGAACGACGAAGGAACGGCGTGAGGAGCTCGAGCATCGGATAACCGCCCGCTGACGCTATCAACCCCCATACTTGGGCGTCAACAGCGGGCCCGGAAATGTGCGGGCTACCGCGGCGAGTCAGAGCCGCCGGAAGACGCCGACAACCACGCCCAGGAGCATGGTCGGTTTGAAATCCATCGCCCGCACGAGGATCGGAGCCATCTGGGCGTTCGCAGGCTGGAACCGGACGTAGTCCTTTTCCGGGTAGTAATACTTGACGGTGGCTTCATCCCCGATGAGGGCCACGACGATCTCCCCGCGATCGGCGGACGGCTGACGCCGGACGAAGATATAGTCCCCGTTCAAGATCCCGGCCTCGACCATCGAATCACCGGTGACGCGCAGCCCGAACACCTCGCGACCGCCGCGGACCATCATCCGGTCGATGCGAACCGTGTCGATGACGTTTTCTTCGGCGAGCAGCGGCAGGCCGGCCGCGACGCGACCGACCACCTGGATGTCGATCAGATTCTCGTCGCTCGGCTTCGCGGGCGCGGCGCGATCCGTCTGGTCGACGACGCGGAGCGCGCGGCTCTTCATGTCTTCCCGGCGCAAATAACCCTTTCGCTCGAGTGCCCGGAGGTGATCGTTGACCCCGTTGGTCGAGCGGATACCCATGTACTCGCCGATCTCTCGAAGCGTGGGCGGGTAGCCCCGCTGTTCGATCGACTGCCGGATGTAATCCAGCGTTTGCTCTTGACGTTTCGTGAGACCCTGCATGTTTGGTGGGCAAAGCCTACTGAACGGGTGTTAGGAAGTCGAAATTCGCTTGCTTCTCATGCTGCGGTCCGGCGCGGCTAGCGGTCCGTCACGGTGGCGGTCCGGCGGGGGCGGTGCTCCGTCACCGTCCGTTCTGTCAGAAACGGCCCGTGACGGACAGGAACGTCAGCTTGTCCGTCGTCTCTCGAAGCCGGCCGACGAGCATTCGCACCATGCTCCAGAGGACTTCATAAGCAAGATCCTTGTGCATGAAAAGCAGGTCGTCGAAGCCGTCCTTGGGGATTGCGAGCACGCGGCAACGCTCATGGACGCGCGCGTCGGCGGAGCGCGGGGACTCGTCCAGGAGCGCCATTTCCCCGAACACCTGTCCCGGGCCGAGTATGGCGAGGGCCTCTTCGCCCATGCCCGGCAACTCACGGCTGATGCGCACGCGGCCTTCGATGATCAGGTAAAGCTTATCCCCCGCGTCGCCATGCGCGAAGATCTTGGTGCCGACGGCGTGGGTTTCTTCGGTCGTGACCTTGGATATGTAGCCGATGGCTTCGGGTTTGAGCCCGGCGAAGAGTTCGACTTTCTTCAGCAGGTCGAGGTAATCGGACATGGCCGCGCGGATACCGCCCGCCCTCTATATCAGAGGTCCGCGCTTCCGCCTGGTTTCCGGTGACGCACCGGCGGGACCTCGGCTGGTCCGCGCGCTCGGCGAATCAGCGCTGAAAGTTGATGGTGATGATCTGTGTCGCTGTGATCGGCACGCCCTCCTTGTCGAGCGCGGGCGAGAACGGTTCACGAAGTGCGCACCGCTTTGCCAGGGCACCGAAGCCGTAGCCTGGATCCTGGACGACGTTCGCGCGCTCTGCATGACCGTCCGCGCCGATCGTCACCGCGATGGATACCCGGGCATAGTTGATCTGCTCGATGTCCGCTTCCGCGGGAAAGCCGCAGTGGTCCCAGGAGCCGCTTAGTGGCGTCGCGGCGCGCGACCGGTTCGGCCCTGATGCCACCTTCGTGCTGGCAACGGGCGCCGGGCTGCCCGGGCCCGCTGCGCGCAGGTTGCGGACCGCAGTGCGGCTGGTTCCGTCGCTCGTCGTCACGCCGCCAGCGAAGGAGTCGCCGTTCCCCTGCACGAAGCCGTCGCCCGTGAGATCCACGGGTTCGTCGGGATCGGGGGCCGCCGTCAGCACCTTTCCGGCCTGAGCTGCCGCCGGTGGCGCCGCGGGCGCCGGTGCGACGGCCTTCGGCGGCGGGGCTTCCTTGACGGGCTCCGGTTCGGGTGGCGGTGGTGGTTCAGGCGGAGGCGGCGGCGGGGGCGGCACCTGGATCTCGTATTCCATGGTGTGCCGTCGCGTGAGCGCGCGGTCGACGCCGAGCGCGAAGTCGCGGAGGTTCGTATAGAAGACGAGCGCGTGCACCCAGACGGCGACGTAGAGCGCAACCGTCGCGAGGAAGCTCCACAGAAACCGGCGGTCGTCGAGCCCGTCGAGTTCGAGCACGCGAGCGTACGGGTCCTCCGGCGTCGTGAGTATGGGGGAGCTTGCCGAGTGCAGGGTCATTTACTTCGGAGGCTGAACGTCGACCGCGTCCGCCTTCGGACCAGGGGAAACGGCGAAGGCGATCTTCGAGATGCCGGCCTGCCGCAGCAGATCGAGCACGTGGATCACGCGGCCGTGTTCGACCTTCTTGTCGGCGCGGATCACGGCGCGGACGTCCTTGTTTTCGGCCCGGGCCGTGCGCCCGAGCGGCAGAATACCCTCGTCGCTCGCGACCGGCTTCGAATCGACGCGGGTCTCACCGTTGGCCGACAGATCCACGCTGAAGATGGTCTGCATGTTCTCGCCCGTCGCGGACTTCGGCAGATCCATCGGCATGCCTTGCTGCACGATGATCTTCGCCGTGACCATGAAGATGACGAGCAACACGAGCATGACGTCCACGAGCGGCGTCACGTTGATCCCGGCGATCAGCCCCTCGTCGTCGTCCGATGTGCCGCCGGCCATGTCAGCTCTCCTCGTCCCGGGCGCGCTTCGGCTTTGGACCCTGGCCGGCTTCCACCCCGGCCAGGTGCGCCGTGAGAACCCTGCTCAGGACCTCCGTGTTGGCGAGGGTCGACTTCAACTGCCGCATGAAATAGTTATACGTGGCCACCGCGGGAATGGCGACGATGAGCCCGACTGCCGTCGCGACGAGCGCTTCGGCGATGGCGGCCATGACTTCCTGCGGAGCCATGCCCGCGGCAGCTTCGGTCGCGGCCGTGACGGAGTCTTGCCGTCCGAGAGCGGCGAACGCCTGCACGACGCCGATGACGGTACCGAACAGCCCGATGAACGGGGCGTTGTTCCCGAGGGTTCCGAGGAACGCGAGTCGCCGCTCGAGTCGCATGCGCTGTAGGGCTACCGCGCCGGCCATCGCTTCCTGGGCGGCTTCCTTGCCGCGCTCGCTCTCGACGATGCCCGCGACGACGACCGCGGCTTCCGCGCTCGGCGACGCTTCCATCTTCCGCTTCGCGCCCTCGAGGTCACCGTGGCGCAAGAGGTCACGGAGATCGCTCGCGAGCCGGGTGAGATCGTCGCGGAGCGACCAGTAGAACCATGCGCGCTCAAGCATCACCGCCACCGAGATCACGCTGAGCCCGATGAGGAGCCACATCACCCATTGGGCTCCGAAGTTCGTCATCAGGCGCTGGAGCCATGCGGTCAGATTCATCGGTCGTTCCTCTTTTCGCCTCGCGGCTTGGGGTCGAAAGCTCGGATTCTCGTGGGTCGCATGGGTAGCCCAATCCGAGTCACGGCTAAACCGAGAAGCAGCGGGGCTCAGCCGGGCTAGCCTTGAAGCCGCTTGCTACAACTGTCCAGAAGGCTGAGAGCTTCCCCTAATAGTTGGTTTCCCGTCAGAAAGGTTTCTTGTGGGGGTGAATTCCCCCACTAGCGGGCACCGCGGGGTACCGAGCCATTTCGGGCCCACGACCGGGTCGACACTAGAGCTCGTGCGGCATCAGGTCGTGGGGGGAGCGGAAAAACTGCATCGGCGAATAGTGTCGGAGGCACGACGCCCGCCGCATGTAGACGTCCGCGTAGGCGTCCACCTGCTGCCCGAAGCTGCTGAGCTCGTTGTCCTGTTTCAGGAGGGAGCCCCAGTAGGGGTGGAAGCTCCGGTCCACGATGTCCCGGAGCTTCGAGTGTTCCTCGGAGATCGCCTTGAGCTCGGCGCGGATCCGGTCGATCGCCCGCTTCACGTGTACCCGCTCGACGGCAGCGTCGCCATCGCGTCCGGTCGTCTTGCCGAGGCCCTTGAACTTGGCTTGATAGAAGCGAAGCTCGTCTTCCAGGTTGTCGCGGGTCTCCTCGAGCTGCCTCTGTCGAGCGATGTCCGCGGAGCACCGACCGTGCGCCTCCAGCTCTGCGCCGAGCTCCTGGATGACCATCGCCGTGCGCCACGCGGATTCCTTCTTGGAGCGGAGGATGTCGCCGTAGATGTGATCGCCGACGTAGAGAATGCTCGCGCCCGGGACGCCGAGGAGCCGCTCGAAGTCGCTCAGGTTGCCGCCCTCGTAGACCTTGCCGCGCTCGAGGGGTCCGTGCAGATCCCGGAGCACGTCCCCATCGCGCTCCATAAGAGGTCGTCCCTCCTTGAACCACGCCGGCTTCTGCGCGGCGACGATCACGACGTCGAAGTAGTGGCGCCACGACGGGTACTCGTTCATCGCGCCGCCGAGCAGGTACTTCATCACCGACTCGGTGTACCCCCAGGGCGAGTTGGTGAGCAGGAAGAGCTTCTTGCCGGCCGAGCGCAGCTTGTGCAGCGTCTCGGCGAGGTGCGGATCGCGCATGATGTACTTGGAGGGGTCCGGCAGCACGTGCGCGTAGATCGTGCCGTCGCGGTGCGCTTCGTCGATGCACTCGCGCACGTCGGGGAACAGCTTTCCGTAGTCCACCCGCTCGCCGCGGCGTTCGAGCGCTTCCACGATCGCCGCGTAGGCAGTCACCTCCGCGAGGGCGAAGAGCGTGTCGATCCAGTGGTAGCGCGTCGTCTGCGGGTGAATGCGCTTCTGCGTGTAGAGCTCCTGCAGCGCGTCCTTCGCGAGCGGCTGCATGCCGTGGTAGGCCTTCCGCGCGACCTTGAAGCGATTCATCTTGAGGATGTGGCCGTACCGCTTGTCGACGAGCAGCCCGCGGATCGGAAAGCGGTGGTCATACACCAGCTTCGACAGGGCGCTCGGGTACCCGCGCGCCACGAGCCGCTCGACCGTCGCCTCGACCTGGAGCGAGTCCATCCGCGACTGGTCGTAGATGGCGAGCGTGTAGTCCATGTCGAAGCCCATCCACTGCACGCTCGTCATCTTCAGGTTCCGGTTCACCCAGACCCGCTCCGACTCGGGGATCTTCGACGACGCCGGGTGCGGCGAGGCCCCGAGGGGCATCGGTAAATGGAGCTGGCGAACTGGACCGGATCCGTCCAAGAGACGATCAGTTTAGCAGATGTTTCCGGGGCGCCCGGGCCTCGCGTCACGCGCCTTTCGAGCTCACGCCCACGCCGTGTCCGGCGCGGAATCCCCGAGACGAGGATGTTCGGTCCGCGTTGCTCCCAGCCGCCGGTCGTCGGGTCGCTTTTCATGAAGAGTGGCGTGTCGAGGTCCACGAACTCGAAGCCGCCCACTCCGGCCGCGAGGCACGCGGACACGGTCATCGCGAGCTTCGTCTCCACCATGCCGCCGATCATGAGCGCGAGGTGATAGCCGCGGGCCGCCGCGATCATGTCGCACGCCTCCGCGAGCCCGCACTTGGTGATCTTCACGTTCACGACGTCCGCGGCGCGCGTCGACGCGACGACCGCGACGTCGGTTGCGGAGCGCACGCTCTCGTCCGCGGCGACGAGCACCCGCGTGCGCTTTCTCACCGTGCGCATCCCATCGAGGTCGTCCGCGGCCGTCGGTTGTTCGAACAACGCCACGTTGCCCGCGCCGATGCGCTCGACCAGCTCGACCGCGGCCTCCGCGGACAGGCTCGCGTTGGCGTCGAGGATCAGCCGTGCCCCCGGCGCGCCTTCCAGGATGGCGCGAAGCCGTTCCACGTCACGCTCGATGTCCGCGCCCCCCACCTTCACCTTGAGCGTCCGGAAGCCGTCCCGTGCGGAGCGGCGTGCGGCTTCGATCGCGTGCTCCGTCGTGCCCGTCACGATCGTCACGTCCGTCTCGAGGCCGTCTTCGGCGCCCCCGAAGAACCGATGCAGCGAGAGCCCTGCGCGGCGCGTGACCGCATCGAGGACGGCCGACTCCAGCGCTGCACGGGCACTCGGTACGTCCGGGATCGCCTCGCGCAGGATGGCCGCGATCCGGCGCCAGCGCGTCGCGTCCTCGCCGACGAGGCCGCTCGTCGCCCGTTCGACGGCGGCGAGCGCGTCGGCCTGCGTCTCGCCGTTCACAGCCGGAAACGGCGCGGCTTCCCCGAGTCCGACCGTGCCGTCTCCGAGCCGCACTGTGACCAGTACATTGGCCGCGACATGTTGCGCGCCGGTCGCGATCCCGAACGGCTCCGAGAGCGCGACGTTCCAGGGCTCGGCGTGAACGGAGGCGATGTGTGTGGGGGCGGTCATGGGGGAGGGTCGCGGATGGGCGCACGAAGGTAAACCCGCATGGGAGGGCGACGCTAGCCGGCGGCGTGGGCGGTCACGGCCGAGTTCCCCTTCGGCATGCCGGACGTTGCTACCGTGGTAGCCTCTGCGAGGACCCACATCGATGCGTCCCGTCGTCATCCTGGTCGCCGGAGATCCCGTGCCGGGCGTTCGAGCGTCGCGGGGCGGGTTTGCGGAGCTCATCCGCGGCGCGGCCGGAGCGAGTTTCGGCGGGCCCTGGCTGGACGTCGAGCTGCGCGACGGCTCGGCGCTGCCGGAGCCGGAAACCCTCTCGGGCGCGATCATCACCGGCTCCGCGTCGAGCGTCACGGACCGCGAGCCGTGGGTGCTCCGGGGCGAGGCGTATCTCCGCGAGCTCGTCCGGCGCCGCGTGCCGACGTTCGGGATCTGCTTCGGACATCAGATGCTCGGGCAGGCCCTCGGCGGCCACGTGGCGCGTAACCCGCGCGGCCGCGAGATTGGCACCGTGCCCTTCGACGTCGTGCGCGACGACCCCCTGTTCGCGAGCGTCCACCCACCTTGTCGCGCCAATACGACGCACGTCGACGCGGTGGAACGCCTTCCGCCGGGCGCGACCCTACTCGCGACGACCGAGCGCGAGCCTCACGCCGCGGTGCGGTTCTCCGAGACGGCCTGGGGCGTCCAGTTCCACCCGGAGATGGACGGCGAGGTCGTGCGCGGCTATCTCGAAGCGCGCCGCGAGATCCTCGTTCGCGAAGGCTTCGACGTGGACCGGCTCATCGCGGACACGGACGATGCACCCGCGGGCAGAGCGACGCTGGCAAGGTTTCTGGAGATCATCGTCGCGAGCTGACGTCCTGAGGCGTGCCCGGTAGGGCCAGACCCAGGCGAAGGACGCCGTCACCTTCCTCGCGTGTGGTGGCCCCGTTGAAAGCCGAGCGACCCCCCTTCCGTCCAACTCGGCGCCCCTCGCCCTCGCCTTCGCCCTGCACCTTGCGCGCCGCCTCTCGCCCCCGCTCCCGGGCCCGTCCTCAGAACGACGGCAGCGTCGCGAACCGGTCGACGTGGTGGTCCTCGTCTCCGTAGAGGGCGCAGAGCGACTGCATCCGCTTGAAGTAGAGGCCGATGTTGTGCTCGTCGGTGACGCCGATGCCGCCGTGGAGCTGGATGCCCTGGCGCGTGACGAAGAAGCCGCCCCTGGAGAGCTGCTTCTTGGCGATCGAGACGGAGCGCTTGCGCTCCACATCGTCGCTCGAGTCGGCGTGGAGCATCGCGAGGATCGCGGTGCTCTTGCAGAGCTCGACCTGCACGAACATGTCGACGAGCCGGTGCTGGAGGGCCTGGAAGGTGCCGATCTTGACACCGAACTGCTCCCTCTCGCAGAGGTAGTCCCGCGTCATCTGGAGCGTCGCCTGATTGATGCCCGAGCCTTCACACGCCGACGCGGCCGCGCCGTAGTCCTGCGCACGGTCGAGGATCGGCGTGGCCTTGCCCTCGGCGCCGATGAGGGCGTCCGCAGCGACGCTGACCCCCTCGAGCTCGATGAGCGCCGCCTTGTGGCTGTCCATGCACGCGACGGTCTTGATCTTGAGTCCGGGCGCGCCGCGATCGACGACGAAGAGCGACACGCCCTCCTTGTCGCGCGGTCCGCCGGACGTGCGCGCGCTCACGAGGATGTGATCGGCGGCCTGGCCGTTCAGCACCCACTCTTTCTTGCCGGTGAGCCTGTAGCCGGTGCCCGTCTTTTCCGCGCGCGTCTCGACGTTCGAAACCTCGTAGCGGCTGTTTTTCTCGACGTAGGCGAGGGCGAGGGACGTCTTGCCCTCGATCATCGACGGCAGGTACTTCTGCTGCTGCGCTTCTGTCCCGTAATGCGAGAGCGTCATGCCCGCGACGATGACCGACGGGATGTACGGCTCCGGCACGAGCGTCGCACCGAGCCGCTCGATGACGAGCCCTGCATCGAGGAACGTGCCTCCGATGCCGCCGACGCTCTCGGGCAGTGGCACTCCGAGCCACCCGAGCTCGCCCATCTTCGCCCAGACCTGCTTGTCCCACCCGACGTCGCTCTCGCGAATCTTGCGGACGCGTTCGACCGGCGAGTCCTTCTTCGTGAAGTTCGAAACGGTTTCGACCAGCATTTTCTGGTCTTCGGTGATCTGGAAGTTCATGGAGAGTTTTGCTTCGTTCGGGGTGACTGGACGGTCACGCGACAATCGTTCGCTGACGAACAGCGGGCGCCCGGCCTCGCCGGGTATGTCAGGTGTGTTGTGGGCCTCTTCGGTGGATCGTGATCTGCTCTTCCAGGGACCGATCAGGTCGTCGTGGCTTCCGGGGCTTTGCCCCGTGTCAGCGGTTCCGTTCTGTCGGGTCGGCGGTTCGCGCCGTCATGTGCCCGGGAGTCCCAGGACCATCTTCGCGATGATGTTCTTCTGAATTTCGTTCGAGCCCGCGTAGATGGTGGCGGCGCGGAGGTAGTTGTGTTCGGACGCGACGGACTCTTCACGGGCGGGGATGGTTCCCTCCGCGTTGAACCAGTTGAGGCCGTGGTGGCCCATGAGGTCCATCATCAGCTCGAAGCACTCTTGCTGGATCTCGGTGCCCCGAAGCTTCAGGATGCTGGACTCGGGGCCCGGAGCCTTGCCCGTCTGCGCGCTCGCGACGGTGCGGTAGTTCGCCATGCGGAGCGCCTCGAGGTCCATCTCGAGCCGCGCGATGCGGCCGCGGTACCCGGGATGATCGAGCGCAGGTTTGCCGTCGATCATCGTATCGCGAGCGATCTTCTTGATGCGGACGATCTGTCGCGTCGAACGACCGACGCCCGCGACGAGCGTGCGCTCGTGGCCGAGGAGCGCCTTCGCGTACGTCCAGCCCATGTTCGGCTCGCCGACGATGTTCTCGGCGGGGACCTTCGCGTTCTCGAACCAGGTCTCGCAGAAGGCGAGCGTGTTGCCCGTCGTGAGAAACGGCTTCGCGACGACGCCCGGCGTCTTCATGTCGACGAGGAAGAAGCTGATACCGCTCTGCTTCTTGCCGGTCGCGTCCGTCCGCGCGAGGACGAAGATCCAGTCGGCGTACTGCGCGTACGTCGTCCAGGTCTTCTGCCCGTTCATGATGTAGTTGCCGTGACCGTCGGGCTCGGCGCGGAGCTTCAGGGAGGCGAGGTCGCTGCCGGCGTTGGGCTCGGAGTAGCCCTGACACCAGACCTCCTCGCCGCTCAGGATCTTCGGCAGGAAGCGTTCCTTCTGTGCCTTGCTCCCGAACTGGATGATGAGCGGCCCCACCATGCCGAGCCCGAACGGCGAGAGCGTCGGGGCGCTCGCGAGCTCGAGCTCCTCGCTCAGGATGAACCGCTTCGCGACGTCGAAGCCCGGGCCTCCCGCGTCCTTCGGCCAGTGAGCGGCGATCCAGCCCTTCTTGTAGAGGATCTTGTGCCATTCCATCTGCTCGTCGTGATCGAACGCGCCGTCTACGGCGGCCTTCGCCTTGATGTTCGGCGGCATGGCCGACTGGATCCACTCCCGAACTTCATCGCGGAACTCGAGTTGCTCGGGCGTAAACGAAAGGTCTCATCCTGGGTTCTCCGTGAGCGGCAATCGGAGCGAGCCTTCGAGCGGGCCGCCGCGCCTTGCCGGGGCGCGGACAGTACCATGAGGGTCGGGTCGGATGTCACGGGGGCTGGTTTGGGCGGTGAGCGGCCACGCTCGACGGCCCGGGCTGCCTGGGGTAAAGCGCCGCCTCTTCACGAGGCAACCATGGGTTTCTCCTGCGGCATCGTCGGGCTTCCGAACGTCGGGAAGAGCACGCTCTTCAATTCGCTCTCCTCGGCGCGGGCGGAGGCGGCCAACTTTCCGTTCTGCACGGTGGAGCCGAACGTCGGCATCGTGCCGGTGCCGGACCCGCGCCTCGAGGCGCTCGCGGCGCTGTTCAAGACCAAGAGCAAGGTGCCGGCGGCCATCCGCTTCGTCGACATCGCGGGGCTCGTGCGCGGCGCGTCGAAGGGGGAAGGACTCGGGAACCAGTTCCTCTCGCACATCCGCGAGGTCGACGCGGTCGCGCACGTGGTGCGGTGCTTCGTCGACGACAACGTCACGCACGTGGAGGGCAAGGTCGACCCGATCGCGGACGTGTCCACGATCCAGACGGAGCTCTGCCTCAAGGACCTCGACACCGCGACGAAGCGGCTCGACCGCGCGCGCCGGCAATCCAAGGGCGGGGACCCGCTCGAGAAGATCGCGGTCACGCTCTGCGAGCGGCTCGTGCCGCACCTCGACGCGATGAAGCCGGCGCGCACGTTCACCGTCGAGGGGGAGAAGGAAGAGCTGGTACTGCGCGACCTCCAGCTTCTCACCGCGAAGCCGACGTTCTACGTCGCGAACGTCGACGAAGGGTCCCTCGGGCACCTGGACGCGAACCCGCACTACCAGCGCATGGTCGAGCTGGCGGCGACGGAGAAGACGCCGATCGTCCCCATCTGCGCGCAGCTCGAGGCGCAGATCGCGGAGCTCGAGCCCGCCGATCGTCCGGAGTTCCTGGCGAGCGCGGGCCTCGCCGAGCCCGGCCTGAACGAGGTGATCCGCAGCGGCTATCGGCTGCTTGGGCTCCTCACGTTCCTCACCGCCGGCGAAGACGAGTGTCGCGCCTGGACGCTACGGAAAGGTCTGACCGCTCCGAAGGCCGCCGGAGTGATTCACACCGACTTCGAGCGCGGGTTCATTCGCGCCGAGGTCATCTGGTGGGAGGATCTCGTGAAGCTCGGCAGCGAAGCCAAGTGCCGCGAGGTCGGCAAGCTGCGGGTCGAGGGCAAAGATTACGTCGTCCAGGATGGAGACGTGATGCACTTCCGCTTCAACGTCTGACGCCGGGGTCCGCTAGCTTCGAGCACGTGCCCAGCTGGGTGGTCTCGAGCGTTCATGTCGAGCCTGACGGGTTGGCTGATCCGCGGAGCTACGCGCCTGCTTCGCCGGGGGTCACGGGAGCATGCGACTCGGCGTTAGCCCGGACGATCTCTTCATCGGTAAATCTGGGGCCATTCTTCTCGGATTCCCCGACACGACTCAGGACGCGGACCTGTATCTCGAGAAGAACCCCGAGAACGGGGCCCGCGCCGTCGATGCCGCGTGTGCACTGGGTTTCGGCCTGACGGACGCGGAAGCGGACGAGGTCCGTCGCGGGAAGGACTTCGTGCAGCTGAAGGACGGGCCCTTCGACGAGCTACTGCTGGGGTTGCCTCTTGCCCTTGATGAGCAAGTAGATGCCGTAGATGCCGCAGGTGAGGACGATGAGGAGCACCGTGATGATCGGGTTCGGGCCGCCAACCGTGCCGGGGATGGGATCCATCGGTTCGTCGTAGTTCGCCATCGGCGCGGGCGGCACGGGTGACATGGCGGCAGGCTGCGCGGGCACCATGGCGTGGGGTGCTCCGGAGGCCACCGGTGCCGTCGCGCCGAGCGCGTCGGAGTTGCCGAAACCCGGCGGGGGAGCGCCGAAACCAGGGGGCGGCCCGCCGATGTCGTAACTTCCCGGTGCGCTCGCCGTTGGCGGCGCCTGCGGGAACCCTCCGAACGCCCCGGCATCCGCGACGACAGTGCCGCCGAGCGGGTTCACGGACGAGACGGGTTGCGGAATTGATTGAGCCGGTGGGGGTGCGTAAGCGGGTGCGGGCGGCGGCTCGTACGCAGGCGCGGGGGCACTGTAAGCGGCGGGTGGCTGCGCGACGGGGGGTGCGCTCGGCGCTCCTCCGAGCGGGCTGTTCGAGCCGAGAGAGGGGGGCGCGACGCCGATCATCGTTCCCTTGAGTTTTGGCTTGGGGGCCTGGGGAGCCGCCGCAGCCACGGGCGGCGCCGAGGCCACCGCCGGGGCGACAGGTGCGGCCGGCGCAGGTGCGACGGGGGCCGCGGGTGCTGCTGGTTTCGCTGCCGTGGGCGGCGCGTTCATCATCAGCATCGTGCCCTTGAACTTGGGCGCCGCCGCGGCGGCCCTCAGCGCGAAGCCGCACTTGGCGCAGGCCGTCGCCGTATCCACATTCTGTGCACCGCAGTTCGGGCAAAACACGCAAGTACCTCCACGAGAGAGACCGGGGCCCCGAGCGTACACGGCTGGGGCTGCGCTTCCAAGCACGACATCGAATACCGCTGCTGCTTTCATGGCTCCCTGGTACGAGTGTCCGTCGGTTGCAGAAAACCCGCCGACTTTCCCCGGAAACCGTGGCCTTGACACGTCGCTTTCACCGTCACTACGGTGCGCACGCCGGTGCGCCTGGAAAGCCCGGACATCGACTGTCGTGCGGCCCGTTGCCGCCCGCCGGCCGAGCGAGTCGAGGATAGTTCGAAGATGCCATTCGCCCTGAGCGAAGAACGCGACCGAGAACTGGCGAAGATCCTTTCGCGGTACCCGAACCGGATGGCCGCGTGCATTCCGGTGCTTCACCTCTGTCAGGAGGCGAACGAGGGATGGGTGTCGACGGACGTCATCGCGTTCGTCGCCGAGCGACTCGGTCTCAGCGCGGCGCACGTGAAGGGTGTGGTCACGTTCTATTCACTCTTCAACGAGACGCCGCCCGGCAAACATCAGGTCTGGGTTTGCCGCACTCTGTCTTGCGCCCTTCGCGGGAGCGGAGCGCTCATAGAGCATTGCGAGAAGCGGCTCGGCGTGCACGTCGGCGGCACGACCAAGGACGGAAAGGTGACGTTGCGAACGGCGGAATGCCTCGCCGCGTGCGGCACCGCCCCCGTCATGCAAGTCGACAAGACGTATCACGAGAACCTCACCAAAGAGTCCGTGGACGAGATCCTCGACGGCCTCATCCGAGGTTGACGCAGGCGAGCGAGAAGCGGGGTCTTTCGGGAACATGCTGAAGCGATCCGACTATCTGACGAAGCACTACGGAGCACCCGACTCCTTTACGATCGGGCTCTACGAGCGGGACGGCGGCTATCAGGCGGCGCGCAAAGCCGTGACGATGCCGCGCGAAGCCCTCGTGGAGGAGATCAAGAAGGCCCACATCCGGGGGCGCGGCGGCGCGGGCTTCGACTGCGGCACGAAGATGAGCTTCATGCCGAAGGAGCCGAAGAAGCCGCACTACCTGGTCGTGAATGCGGACGAAGGCGAGCCGGGCACGTTCAAGGATCGCTCCATCATGGAGATGAACCCGCACGCGCTCGTCGAGGGATGCATCATCGAGTGCCACGCGATCGGCGCGCAGACGGCGTACATCTACATCCGCGACGAGCTGCATCTCTCGAAGGCGCGCGTGGACCGGGCCATCGAGGAGGCGCGCGCGAAGGGTTATCTCGGTGCGCGCGCGGCCGGCGCTGGGAACCCCGTCGACGTCCACGTCCACACGGGCGCGGGCGCGTACATCTGCGGCGAAGAGACCGCGCTCCTCAATTCGCTGGAGGGTCGTCGCGGAGAGCCACGCATCAAGCCGCCGTTCCCGGCGCAGGCCGGCGTGTTCGGGTGCCCCACGACCGTGAACAACGTGGAGACGATCGCGATCTTGCCATCGGCGCTCAGCCTGGGCTGCGACGCCTTCAGCCGTCTGTCGGACCTGCACACCTGGAATGACGGCGGCGTGCGTCTGTTCGGCGTCTCGGGTCACGTGAAGAAACCGGGTCTCTACGAGTGTCACGTCGGTCTCACCTTGCGGGAGCTCGTCTACGATCTCGGCGGCGGGATCCTCGGCGATCGGAAGATGATCGGCGTCATCCCAGGCGGCTCATCGTGTCCGGTCCACTTGCCGGACGAAGTCGTGAACGTGCCCAACGACCCGCGCTTCGAGCCGTACAACGGGAAGAGCATTCTCGACCTGCCGCTCGGCGTGGACCCGTTCCGCACGGTGGGCAGCATGCTCGGAACCTGCTGCGCGATCGTGCTCTCCGACGGCGCAGACCCGGTACTCGCCCTCAAGAACCTGATGGACTTCTACAAGCACGAGTCCTGCGGTCAGTGCACGCCGTGCCGCGAAGGATGCGGCTGGATCGTTCGTATTCTGGACAAGGTCGTCGCCGGCACCGCGACGATGGCCGAGCTCGACCGCATCCACGAGGTCGCGGACGACATCACCGGGAACACCATCTGTGCGTTCGGGGACGGCGCTGCCCAGCCCGCGCTCGCGTTCGTGAGGCGGTACCGAAAGCACTTCGAGGACTACGTGACGACGGGCGGCAAATCGCAGACCGGGAGGCTCGCGCCATGAGTGCCGGCGGCTTTCTGTTTCTCGTGTGTTCGATCGCGTGCATCGTCGGCGCGCTCGGCGTCGTGCTCGCCCGGAACCCGGTGCGCGCCGCGGTCGGCTTGCTGACGACCATCATCGGCATCGCCGGGCTCTTCCTGAAGCTATCGGCGCAGTTCCTCGCCGCGATTCAGCTCATCGTCTACGCGGGCGCGGTCGTGGTGCTCTTCGTGTTCGTGCTCATGCTGCTCGGCGCCGACGCCGCGGCGGTGCGGGAAGATCGTGCCCGCTTCGCGAAGCTCGTGAGCGGCGTGCTCCTCGGGCTCATGGCGCTCGGGACGATGTTCGCGCTCGCACCCCACGCGGACCAGGTGACTCGCTTCGCGGCGGTCCTGCCGGACTACGGCACCGTGGAGGGCGTCGGGAAGATGCTCTTCGTCGACGGGGTGGTCCCGTTCGAACTCGCGACGGCGCTGCTGATCGTCGCCGTCGTCGGCGCCATCGCGGTCGCTCGCGGCAAGCACTCGCCGGGCAAGAAAGTCACGTCCGTGAAGAACCCCAGGGACTTCTTCGTCGGTCCGGTTCTTCCCAGGGACGACTCCGGTCGTCCGAAAGAGGTGGCGCGATGATGCTGATGGGGCAGCTGCTCGAACACTACGTGCTTCTCGCGTCCGTCATCTTCACGATCGGCGCCGTCGGCTTTCTGGTGCGAAGCAACATGCTGATTCAGCTGATGAGCATCGAGCTCATGCTGAACTCGGTGAACTTGCTCCTGGTCGCGTACAACCGGGTGCACCAGGGCAACCTGGGTGGCCAGATGTTCGCGTTCTTCATCATCGCGGTAGCGGCGGCCGAGGTCGCCGTCGGGCTCGCGATCGTTCTTTCTTTTTTCAGATTGCGCGGCGGCGTCCTGTCGGATGAAGCCGACGATCTGCGCGAGTGAAGGCGGCCATGGATCTCCTGCAAGCGATTTTCCCCGCGCACGACTGTGCGCTGCTCGCCGCGATCATCTTTCTGCCGCTCCTCGGGGCGTTCGTGAACGGGGTGTTCGGGTCGCGGCTCGGCAAGGACGCCGTGACGCTCATGGGGCTCGCGACCGTCGGGGCGTCGTTCATCGGCAGCTGCGCGGCTTTCTCGATGCTCCGCGTGCTGCAGACCGGCGAGGGTCCGGCCCGCCTCCTGTGGGATGGCTGGCAGTGGATCGGGCTCTCGACGCCGGGCGAGGTCGACGCGCTGAGCCACGGCGCGGCCGTCCCTCTGCTGAAGATCGATGTCGCGTTCTCGATGGACGCCCTGAGTGCGACGATGGCGCTCATCGTCACCGGCATCGGCTTCCTCATCCATCTCTACTCCACGAAGTACATGGACGAGGACGCGAGCTATCACCGCTTTTTCGCATACTTGAATCTCTTCATCTTCTCGATGATGGTGCTCATCCTCGGGGACAGCCTCCCGATCCTCTTCATCGGGTGGGAGGGCGTCGGGCTCTGCAGCTACCTGCTCATCGGGTTCTGGTTTTCGGAGTCGGCGAACGCCGCGGCGGGCAAGAAGGCGTTCATCACCAACCGGATCGGGGACTTCGGGCTCCTCGTCGCGATGGCGTTGCTTCTCCGGTACACGGGTTCGCTGTCGTGGACGGGTGTCGCCGGTGGGGCGCGCGAGCTCCTCCACCCGGTGACCATCTGGCAGATCCCCTGGCTCGCCGGGAAGTCCGGCTTCTGGGGGGCGCTCGGCGCGCCGGTGCAGGTCTCGGCCGCGTCGCTCGTCGGCTTCTCCCTGTTCCTCGGATGCGCGGGGAAGAGCGCCCAGATCCCGCTCTACGTCTGGCTGCCCGACGCGATGGCGGGCCCCACACCGGTCAGCGCCCTCATCCACGCGGCGACCATGGTCACGGCCGGCGTGTACCTGGTGTGTCGCATGGCCCCGGTGTTCGTCCTGAGCCCGGCGGTGATGTTCACGGTCGCGTGTATCGGCGCTGCGACCGCCGTGCTCGCGGCGAGCATCGCGCTCGTCCAGAACGACATCAAGAAGGTGCTCGCGTACTCCACCGTGAGCCAGCTCGGCTACATGTTCATGGGCGTCGGGGTCGGCGCTTTCACGGCGGGGTTCTTCCACGTCATCACGCATGCGTTCTTCAAGGCATGCTTGTTCCTCGGCGCCGGCTCGGTGATTCACGCGATGCACGCGCGCGTACACGGCCACGACGCCTCGCAGGACATCCGCAACATGGGCGGGCTCTGGAAGCATCTGCCGATCACCCACTGGACGTTCCTCGCGTCGTGCCTCGCGATCGCGGGCTTTCCGGGGACCAGCGGCTACTTCTCGAAGGACGAGATCCTTCACAGCGTGTTCATGTCGTCCGTGAAGCCGCCCACCGCCGACGGCATGATCGAGTCGATGCACTCCTTCGTCTGGCCGACGTGGGGCGGACAGGTGCTCCTCGCCGCGGGGATTCTCGGCGCGGTCATGACCGCCTTCTACATGTTCCGCCTGTACATCCTCGTGTTCCTCGGGGAGTTTCGCGGGTGGAAAATCGTCGAGGGCGCGGTGGACCCAGGCCACGATGCGCACGACCATGGCCACGACGGGCACGCTCACGATGCGCACGACGCCCATGACCACGACGCGCACGGGCACCACCCGCACGAAGGGCTGCTCGAAGGACCGGCACCGCTCGAATCACCCTGGCAGATGTACTTGCCGCTCGTGGTACTCGGCACGCTGGCCATCGTGGGCGGCTTCGCGTTCATGCACCCGCTCGAGCTGTGGCTCGAGCCCGTGTTCGCAGTGGCGCGGAACGCCGTCGTCGCGACGGACCAGGGTGGCTTCGTCCAGGCGCTCGCGGCGGGCGCGGGGATCACGGGCCTTCTCGGCGCCGTCTACGTCTATTACTCGCAGCGCGGCGCACCCGCGAAGCAGCTCGCGGAGGGTTCACCGCGGCTTTACCAGCTCGTCCTCGACAAGTGGCGCGTGGACGAGTTCTACGACGAGTTCTTCATCGAGACGCTGGTCCTCATTGCCGACGTGTGCGTCTGGATCGACAAGTGGGTCGTCGATGGCATCATCGCGCGCTTCACGAGCTGGGTCGTTGCGGTGACGGGCCATCTGCTCCGCATGGTCCAGACCGGCCGCGTCCAGGCCTACGCGGCCGTCATGGTCGTCGGTACGGCTTGCCTCGGGTGGTTCTTCACGATGCCGCAGGCCGTGGCGCACGTGGAGAGCGACGCCGCGAGCGGGCACTACACCGTCACGGCCGCGCCGGGGCTCGACTACGGCTATCGCTGGGACGCCGATGCGGACGGTAAGCCGGACGCGCCGGAATTCAGCGACCAGAAGAGCGTGGAGCTCACGCTTCGCATCGGTGAGACGCGCAATGTCCGCCTCGAGGTGAAGAATGCTTTCGGGCGCGTCGGCGCGCGAACGTTCAAGCTGACACGACCCGCCCCGGACGAAAGCGGGGCGACGGCAGCGCGGGATTCAACCGACCCGGCCGGGGTCGTCGCACTCGGTCAGGAGGCGCTCCGATGAGCCCGCTCGCCGCCGGTCTACTCGACCTCTGGCCATATCTGCTCGCGTTCCTCGTGGGCACGCTCCTTCCGAAGCGACAGGGCTGGCCCGAACGCGTCGCGCTCGGTGTCGTCGGCGTTCTCGCCACGGCGTTCGTCATCGGGCTCTGGCCGGGGAAGGACGTCGTCGATCCAGATCGCCTGCCGTCGGAGTGGCCGCAGCTTCTGAACGTCATCGTGTTCATCCCCATCCTCGGGGCCGTCGCGGTGCTCTTCCTGCCTCGTCAGACGCCGAAGCTCCTCCGGCGGTTCACGATGGGCCTCATGGGGGCGGACTTCGTCGCGTCCCTCGGTCTGCTCTCAACGCCGATGTCGAAGGGGTGGCACTTCCAGTACGTCACCGAGTGGATCCCCGCGTTCGGCATTCGCTATCACGTCGCGGTGGACGGCATCAGCTTGTGGCTCGTGCTCCTCACGACGCTGACCACACCGCTTGCGATGTACGCGTCCTTCGGCTCCCTCCAGAAGCGCACGAAGGATCTCTGCTTCTCGTTCCTGCTGCTCCAGGGCGCCATGCTCGGCGCCTTCGTGGCGCTCGATCTCTTCCTCTTCTACGTGTTCTGGGAGCTCATGCTCATTCCGATGATCCTCATCATCGGTGTGTGGGGCGGCGTAGAGCGGATCAAGGCCGCCTACAAGTTCTTCCTCTACACGATGTTCGGGAGCGTGCTGATGCTCGGCGCGATCCTCTACCTCGTGTGGGCGCACGACAAGGTCGCGGGCTACCTGACGTTCGACTATCTCGCGCTCCGCCGGCTCATCCTGCCGAACACCGCCGCCTGGCTCTGCTACGCGGCATTCGCGCTGGCCTTCGTCATCAAGGTGCCGATGTGGCCGTTCCACACGTGGTTGCCCGACGCGCACGTGCAGGCCCCGACGGGTGGGTCCGTCATCCTGGCGGCCGTGCTCCTCAAGCTCGGCGCGTACGGTTACATCCGCTTCTGTATGGGCATGCTCGAGGGTCCGGCATGGACCGCGGCCGCGACGCTGGGGACGGTCGCCATCGTCGGCGGCATCCTCTACGGCGCGCTCGTCGCCTGGAGACAGGAGGACGTGAAGAAGCTCATCGCGTACTCCTCCGTCGCGCATCTCGGCTTCGTGATGCTGGGCATTTTTGGAGCTACTCAAGCAGGCATGGCCGGCGCGATCATCCAGATGGTCAATCACGGTGTGTCCACGGGCGCTCTGTTCCTCCTCGTCGGCGTCATCTACGACCGCCGTCACACGCGCCTGCTCAGTGAGTTCGGCGGGCTCGCGAAGGTGATGCCCGTCTACGCGGTGCTGTTCGTCATCGTGACGCTCGCCAGCGTCGGCGTGCCGGGCACGAACGGCTTCGTCGGCGAGTTCATGGTCGTCATGGGCACCATGGTGTCGCAGGTGCTCGAGCGTCAGTCGATCGTTCAGACGACCTTTGCGGCCTTCGGCGTCATTCTGGCCGCGGTCTACATGTTGCACCTCGTGCAGAAGATGTTCTTCGGTCCGCTCGACAATCCGAAGAACGAGCACCTGCCGGACCTGAACCCGCGCGAGACGCTGGCACTGGCGCCCCTCATCGTCATGGTGTTCGTCATCGGGCTCTTTCCGAACGTGCTCCTGTCGCGCATGACGGACAGCGTGAACGCCGCTCTCGACAGTTACGTGGATGGTCGCCTCCAGTACGAGCAGCACGAGGGTGAGGAGACCCTGCGCATGCGTCCCCACCGCGGCGGACCCCTCGAACAGGGTTACCCCAAACCCCCCCATGACTCGAGCGCGGCGGTCGCATCGAACGAGGTGGGCCGATGAGCCTCGCCTTCTCACTTTCCCCGATCCTGGTGATCGCGCTTGGGGCGATCCTGCTGATGCTTGCCGAAGCATTCGGTACGCCGACGGACCCGGCGGGCATGGAGGGGGATCTCGTCGTGGATGCCGGTGCCGGCAGGAGCGCCGAGCTCGGTCTCGTCGCGGCGATCATCCTGTTTCTCGGTGCGGTGATGAGCATCGCCGTCTGGCTCATCGGACCGGACAAGCTCGAGGGAACGGCGACCGTGCTGCCGTACCTCGTCATGGATCGCTTCTCGCTGTTCTTCAGCTTCGTGCTCTGCATCGGCGGAGCGCTCGCGGCGCTGCTTGCGGGCGGCTATTTGCCGGAGCACAAGATCGATCGCGCGGAGTTTTTCCCTCTGCTCCTCCTGTCGACGGTCGGCGCCATTGCGCTCGCGTGGTCGGGGGATCTCCTCAGCGCGTTCATCGGGCTCGAGACGATGTCACTGGGCGTCTATTGCCTGATCGGTCTGCGGCGGGGGAGCGCTCGCGCCGCCGAAGCCGCGGTGAAGTACTTCTTGCTGGGCAGCTTCGCGGCCGCGCTGATGCTATTCGGCTTTGCGCTCCTCTACGGGGCGACCGGCCACACCGATCTCCAGGGCATCGGGGAGGCCGTGAAGAGCATCGGCACTGCGGGGAGCACCGTGAGCGCGCCGACCGTGCTCATCGCGCTCGTGCTGACGCTCGTGGGGCTCGGGTTCAAGGTCAGCGCCGTGCCGTTTCACATGTGGACGCCGGACGCATACGAAGGCGCACCCACCCCCACGACGACCTATATGGCGGTTGCAGTGAAGAGCGCGGCGTTCGCGGTCCTGCTGCGCGTTCTGCTCATCGGGTTCGGGGATGAACGGCTGATGAGCTGGGGCACGGGCTGGCCGCCAGTGCTCGCGGGGCTCGCGGTCCTGTCCATGACCGTCGCGAACGTCATCGCGGGGCGACAGGAGTCCGTGAAACGCATGCTCGCGTACTCGTCGATTGCGCACGCCGGGTACGTGCTCGTCGGCGTCGCCGCAACGGTCCGCGCCAGCAGCGAAGCGCAAGCCAGCGTGCTCTTCTATCTGCTCGCCTACACCGTCTCGACTGCCGGTGCGTTCGGCGCGCTCATCGCGTGCGGCTCGCGCGGTAAAGAGGCCGTCACCTACGAAGACCTTGCCGGCGTCGGGCGGCGCCACCCGCCCGCGGCGCTCGCCTTTTCGCTGTTCCTGGTGTCGCTCGCGGGCATTCCGCCGACGGCCGGGTTCTTCGGCAAGCTTTACATCTTCCACGCGGCCATGGACGCGCAGCTCTACACGGTGGCGATCATCGGCCTCCTGAACAGCGTCGTGGGGGCTTACTACTACGCACGCGTGATGGTGTTCATGTACATGCGTGAACCCGCGCCGGGCGCGTCGATCGCCGTGCCGATGCGTTCGGGTCTCGTGGCTTCCGCGCTGATCATCGCCGCGGTCCTCGTGATCGCGTTCGGTATCATGCCGGGCAGTCTGCTCGACATGGCGAGCACGGCGGGCCTCTGACTCCCCCCGAGGACGACTTTATCAGCGTATCACCTCGAACCGGAGTTCTTCGGGCCCCGGTCCGATGACGAGCGGCGCATAGTGGAGCTCGAGCTTTCGCGACGATTTCGGGACCTCGAACGTGACGAACCCCCGAGCCTCGCGCCCGAGCGATAGCCGCACCGGGGCGATGCCGGGTTCGCAGCCGGCGAGGGTGCTCGAATAGCTCCGGTCCGCCTCGTCGTAGAGCGTCGCGTAAAATGGGTTGGCCGGCACCTCGAGGGTCGAAGTGCCGGCCATGACCACTTCGATGCCGACCTTGGCGAACCCCGGTCTCGCTGCAAAGGGCGGCTCCATGGGGCAATCCCTCACCGATTCGACGCTCATTCGGTAGTCGTGGGCGTGCCCGAGCTCGCCGACCGGATGGACGCGGGCCTCGGCGCCTATGAGAGGGGCGGGCTCGGCAGTGGCCGGCGGCGCGATCTTGTCGGCGGGCGCCGCCCGGCATCCGACGGCCAAAACCAATCCGAGCGCTGCCAGGTTCCGCACGGCAAGATCGTACCAAACCGGGGCTGGAAAACGACGGTCCGCTGCCGGCAGAGGAGACTCGACCGGCTTCCTGCTTGCTATGTTGGGCACGGGTGAGCCATTTCCCGCGGATCTCACCACTCGAAATTTCACCGATGACCTGCCGACTCATCCTGCTCCTCGCGGCCTCCGTCCTTTTCCCGGGCTGTAGATCGAAAGCCACGGTCGTCGAGAAGGAGAGGCCTGCTTCTTCCGCTTCAGCCTCGCCGGTCCGGAGTCCGATCGCGCCGGAGCAGATTCAGGCTGCCGTGAACCCCGCGCACGAGGCGCCATATTCGGGCCCCATCGGCAGCGTTCATGGGGTCGTGCACGTGACGGGAGACGCGGCACCGGAGCTTCCCGGCGTGCTCGCGAAGATCCCGGTGGGGCAGTGCAACGACGCGCGCGCCTTCTACGGAAAGATGTTTCGCGAAGGCCCTGATCGAGAGCTCGCAGACGTGCTCGTCGCGGTGACCGACTACAAGGGTTACCTGCCGGCGAAGGCGATGTCGAAAACGGTCGTCGCGCGGGGGTGCGCGTTCGATTCGCGGACCGTCGCGCTGACGTTCGGTCAGGTGCTGATGGTCAAGAATGAGAGCTCGCGGACGTTCATTCCGCAACTCATTGGCGCACGCGAAGCTGCATTGCTCGTTGCCGTACCACGCGGGGAGCCGATCCCGCTGTTCCCCGATCACGTCGGGGAATATTCGCTTCAAGATCAGACACAGACTTTCGCGACGGCGGACGTGTTCGTCTTGAGGTACCCCACGGTCGCGGTGACGGGCCTGGACGGCGCGTTCGATATCCGGGACCTCCCTGCTGGCCCCGCGGTGATCACCGCGTATTTGCCGGCCGCCAAGCAGCAGGCGAGTCAGCACATCAACATCGTGGCCGGTGAGGCGACCACTATCAATCTCGTGATTCCATTCAAGAACCCGAAGGCAGCCGCGCCCTGACGCCGGGGATCGCCTGATTTGACTCCGCGCTTCGCCCCGCGGGTCGGCCTTGCTCGCCAAGCCATGCGGCTGCCCACGCGCGCGCCGCGAGGTCGCCCGAGCGACGGCGGAGCAGGCTCTCCATCATTCGCGCCCCGAGCGGCCCGACCGCGGTTCGATCCGCGGGTAGCCTCCGCGCCGTGGTGCTGAACCGATCCTCGCGTCCCGCCAGATCGGCCGCGACGAGCGCGGCGATGCGTGCATCGACGTTGCCGGGTTCGGCCGCAAGTACCCGGTCGGCCGTCTCCGAGCCGAGATCGGTTCTGCCGACCATGAGCGCTCTCAACGCCAGATCCGCGCCGTCGGCCCCGCTTGAATCCTGGGCCGACCTGATCGTCGTTCCGTCGCCGTCGACGGGCGCCTCTTCGAGCGCTTCGTCCGCGGAGAGGGGCTTCGTGGTGTGCCCGATGAACCGGTCGTGACGCAATGAAAGAGCCCGCAACCACCTGCTCGCCGTGCGGGGGTCGCCTGCCGAATCGAACGCCTGCACGACCAGCAGACTGGTCGCTGCGTCGTCGGGCGATACGGCGGCGGCGTGGAGCGCCGCCGTGACCGCATTTTCCCCGTTGCCGCGCTTCAGGGCGCATTCCGCCGCCGCCGACCAGACATCCCCCAGGTCGGGGGCGAGCCTCTGGGCAAGGGTCAGCGCCGAATCCGCACCCGCCGGATTGGCGACGCAGAGGACGACTCCAAGGCGCGCGAGGATTCCCGGTGCGTTCGGGTCCTCCTTCAGGGCGGCATCGTAGGTGTCTGCGGCGTGGGTCTCGTCGCCCTGGGCCTCGAGGATCGCTCCGTCGAGGAATCGCGCATACGCCTCGGGAGAAATGAAGCGTCCATCGATGGATCGACCATCTTGCAGTCGTGCGACATCGGGGCCCGCGTGGCAGGCGAGGGCGCAGGCAAAGGGCAGGACGACGCCGAGGACCCGGTGCCGCACCTAATTCTCCGACGACGCTGGCTCCCGCAACGCGAGGAGCACCAGAGTGGCGGCCTCCAGGGTCACCGTCGACGTACGCGCGATCTCCTGCGCAACGGAGTCGACTTCCGTGCCTGTCGCTCCGGCCGCGATGGCGACGGAACGCGCGTGAAGCGACATGTGCCCACGCTGGATCCCCTCGGTCGCCAGCGCCCGGAGAGCCGCGAGGTTCGAGGCGAGCCCCGTCGACGCCGCGACCATGGCGAGCTCGTCCGCCGTCGTGACGCCGAGAATCTTCAGGGCGAGCCGAGCCGCCGCATGAACGCGGAGTGTCCCCCCGACAATCCCGAGCGCGAGCGGCATCTCGAGATCACCCACCAGGTAGTTTCCCTCTCGTCGCCAGATCGCGAGCGGAGCATATCTGCCGCTTCTCGCGGCGAAAGCATGCGCGCCGGCTTCCACCGCACGGTAGTCGTTGCCGGTCGCCATGACGACGGAATCAACGCCGTTCATGATGCCCTTGTTGTGCGTGGCCGCCCGGTAGGGATCGAGTTCCGCGAAGCGCGAGGCCTGGACGATCCGATCGACGATGGCGGCGGGTTCCATCCCGCGTTCGACCTGGGAGGCGTCACCGCTCGAGAGCATGGTGGCGACGCGTTCCTTCATCGCAAGATCTCGGTCCAGCACGCGACCTCGCACGCGGACTCGTCTTCGATCCGAGAGATTCGTCAGAATCCGGAGGCCGAGGCTCCCTCCGGCGATCTCCCGCGCGCGAGGGCCCACGGCCTCCGCGATGCCGTTGACGAGGTTTGCCCCCATGGCGTCCCGACAATCGACATGGACGTGAATGACCACCGTGCCGTCACCGAGATCGCGGACCTCGATGGACCTCGGACCACCGCCGCGCGCAATGAGGTTACCGACCGCGCGCGCGCCGAGGTCGAGCAACTCCGTCTCGGCTGCGACCAGCCGGACCCGCGCGCCTTCGGGATCCGGGACGTCGAAGAGCTGGACCTGCGTCGTCATGAGGTTCTCGAGCATCTCGGCATGAAAACCGCCGCTCGCGCGCACCATCCGGGCGGCATTGGACGCTGCGGCAATGACGCTCGGCTCCTCGACGACCATCGGAACGAGACGGTCCACGTCATTGACCCTGACGTTCAGCGCGACGCCGAGCGGGAGTCCATAGACGCCCACGACGTTCTCCACGACCTTGTCCGCGGTTTCGGGGCGCAGCCCGCCTTGCTCGAGCGCGGCCTCGAGTTCTGCCATATCGAGGCCCGTGAGTTCCACGAGCCGCGACCGTCGCTCCTGGAGGCTTAGCTTGTAAAAGCCGGGGATGCGCGAATTCCGGGTCTTCATGCTTTCGCGTCGTCGACGAGATGGAGTCCCGGCGCGCCGAGGCCCACGGCGAGCCGCTCCTGCCGCTCCGCGATGAACGCCGCCGCAAGGTTCGGTGAAGGGGGCTCGGTGCCTGCGTAGATGGCGATGTCGCCGCCGCCGGCTCCCGCCGGAACGACGACGGCGTTCTCCTCCGCGGCCAGGTCCGCGAGGCGCGAAACCTCGCGCGTCACGATCCGCGTCCCCGCGTGTTCTCCGAGATCGACCAGGCCGCGGAGTTGGTCCCGCAGTGCACGCACGACATCGGCTGCGGCGCCCTCGTCGAACGATCGTTCGGCATCTTCCGCGGCTGCCCGGAGGTTCTCGATGACTCCGTCGTACTCATGTGGGGAGCGCGCCTTGAAAGCGCGCACGCGTCCGACGAGCTCCGAGGTCGACGCGGGCATGCCCGCGAAGAGCACGTTGATGTGCAGCCCCTCGGGGATGGCCGTGTTTCGCATGGACAGCCCGGTCCCTTTCTTCACGGCGATGATCGTTCCCCCGTGGACACTGGTCGCGACGTCCACCCCGCTGCCACCGCCCTGTGCGGAACGATGCGCGACGAGAGCCGGCTCGAAAACCGCGCGACGCAGGTCTTCTGTTTTCGTGATACCGCGATCCTTGGCCATGAGTGCACCGAGAGATGCGACGAGAATTGCGGCACTGGACCCGAGCCCGAGCTTCTGGTCCCTGGCCCGAAGTTCGCCCGCGTCGAACCACGGCGGCTTCCCGTCTTTCACCGCGGCCCGCACCTCCGGTGTCAGGAAGTCCGATGTTCTCGACGCATCGGCGGTCACGTAGCGGTCGACTGCGGTGACGATTGCAGGTGCTCCCTCGAGCACGGCATACGCTCCTGAGATGACGATCTTTCCCGGTGCGCGCGCGATCAAGCGGACCTCTTTTCCGTTTCGTGTTCGACCCGAGCGTCCGAGCCCGGCTTGCATTGGATGACCTGTAGAACGCCTTGAACTGCGGCGAGAGCCGCGGCCACGTCGACCGCACGCTCCGGCGAGGTGAGGACCTTTACATGGGGTCCAGCATCCATGGTGAAAAATGCCGGCAGCCCCGCGGCGCGGAGTTCGCGCACCCGCTCCATGACGGCGAGGGTCACGGGCGAGAAGTACACGATGGGCGGGTCGGCGGCGAACATGGAAGCGTGCATGGCGAGGGCGCTCGCTTCGACGGCGGGGCCGAGCATGGCGAGATCGCCATCTAGCACGGCGCGGCGAATGCGCTCGTACAGATGCGGCGCAGCATCGACCCATGCTGCATAGTAGGGGCTGGTGGCGGCGGTTCGGAGCATTCCTTCCGTGGATCCGACCTCTTTCTCTCCCGCGCGGGTCAGCGCCACGACCATGGAGAGTGGGAAATGAGCGCCGCTCGCCAGGGGCTCCGCGTGCTCCGCGCGCGCCGGCAAGACGACGAAGCCGCCGTAGAGCGAGCGCGCCGCGGACACGGACGCCGCGCGCGCCATCGCGCTGACCTCATGGATCGGAAGAGCGAGGCCCGCGGCCCGCGTCGCCGCGAGAGCGAGGGCGGCAAACCCGGACGCACTCGATGCAAGTCCCGCCGCCGTGGGGAAACTGTTCTGCGACGTCACACGCGCCCTGTGGGACGAACCCGAGAGTGTCCGTACGCCGTCGAGCATTGCGACGACCCGCTTCTTCTCCTTTTCGCGCGCACTGCGACCGTCGAGCAAGACTTCGTCTTCTGTGAGCGAGTCATCGAAGGCCACTTCGGTGCGTGTCGTGAGCGCATCGAGCGTCAGCGAAAGGCTGGGCACGGCAGCAAGGTTCCTTTTTTCGTCGGCCTTTCCCCAGTATTTGGCGAGCGCTATGTTCGCGTGAGCAACGGCGGTCGCGCGGCTCACGGCGCCACCGTCCGCGATCCGTCCGGCGAGGGCACGTCTCGAACCACCGTCTCGAAGCAGGCGAGCCCGTGGGCGCGCCACGCGGCCAGGATGGGCTCCGCGGGCCCATCCGCCAGCGCGATGACGCAGCCTCCGCCGCCTCCGCCCGTCAACTTCGCGCCGAGCGCGCCGGCGTCGCGTGCCCAGTTGCACGCGAGCTCGATCTCTTCCGTCGAGAGAAACAACCCCGCGAGGAGCATTTGATTGAAGTCGAACAGCTTTCCGAGGCCTGGTAGGTCTCCCGCTTCGAGGCAGAGTGCCGCATTTTTCACGAGAGATTCGATCCCGAGAAACGACTTTTCGACCATGTCCTTCTTTCGTGCACGAAGCTGAGCGAGGCCCTCGACCATGGTGCGGGTGCTCGCGGGCGGTCCGGCGACAGCGATCGCCAGAGACAGCTCACGAGCGAGCCGGATCCGGCGCACTCCCTCGCCGCGCGTGTAGAGGACGCACCCGCCGTGAGCCGCCGCCCAGGCATCGACGCCCGAGGGGTTCCCGTGAAAGACCCGCTCCCACGCCATGGCCGCATCGACGATTCGACTGAGCTCGGCGTCCGGGGAGCCTTGCCACTCGAACACTGCTCGCGCCACCGCGACGGCGATCGCGGCGGACCCTCCGAGCCCCACGCCAGGCGGAATCTGAAGCGAAACCTCGACGTCGCATGGAGGCGACCCGACCGCGGCGAGCAGCGCCGCGAACCCGGCGCCGAGTTCCGAACCGTCACCTGCATGGGCAGCACGTTCACCGACCCGAAGCGAAGCTCGCGACGACGCCGTGGCATGCGCCGTGGCGCCTCGATCGAGGCCGGCCGCGATGGCGGGCATGCCGTACACGACGGCATGCTCGCCCAGGAGGATCGCTTTTCCGCACGAGGAGGCCATCAGTTCGTTCGATCCGTCAGCGCGTCGATCGCGCCTACCAGCAGCTTCCGTTGCCCGTTCGAGAGCCGTCCCTCCGCGACGGCCGCGAGGGCCTCGTCCGCGAGTTCCTGGATGCGCTTTTCGACGGCCAGCTTCGCGCCGCAGCGGGCCATGGCCTCGGCGGCTCGCCGCAGCTCACCCTCGGTGGCCCGGCCATTCCCGAACGCTCGACGTATGATCTCGAGATCCTTACCCCTGGCGAGATCGAACGCAATCTGCGCGAGGAGGGTGCGTTTGCCGCTTCGGAGATCGTTTGCGAAAGGCTTGCCGGTGTCCGACGGTGCGCCGAACGCGCTGAGCAGATCGTCACGCAGCTGGAACGCAACGCCGGCGGGAAGTGCAAAGCGCTCGAGGGTTGTCAGGAGGGATGCGGATGCCCCCGCGAGCACGGCGCCCAGACGGAGCGGGCCGGCGACCGTGTAGCTTCCTGTCTTCAGGACGTAGGTCTTCTCGATGTCGGACGTTCGCCCGGTGAGATCGAGCTGCTGCCCGGCGACGGCGTCAACCTGCATCTGAGCGAACGCGGCGAGTGCACGATGGAGGCGGGAGGGCGCGATGTCGACTCGCGAGAGGGCTTCGGTCGCGAGCGCAACGCCCAGATCGCCCGCGAGGACTGCCGAAGCTGCGCCCGTCGTCTCGGAGGCGTACTTCCGGGAGAGCATCACGTGAACGGTCGGTCCTCCGCGACGGATATCGTCGTCGTCCATCCAATCATCGTGGATGAGGAAGTAAGCGTGGAGGAGCTCGATCGCGACCCCTGCGTCGAGCGCCGGCTCGAGATCCGCGGAAGCACTCGCCGAGCGATAACCTGCCACGACGAGTGCTGCTCGCAGTCGCTTCCCTCCGCGGAGGCAGAGCTCGCGGAGCGCCAGCGCGATCTCGACGACGTCAGCGCCGTGTTCCCTGGCGGCGTCCACCTTGGCGTCGAGCAAGCCCGCGAGCCGCGTGTCGACGTCGCGTCGAACCGTGTCGATCAGCGCGATGAATGGATTCGCGCGAATGGGTTTCGCCCCTTGCCTGCGAGGCGCGCCGCCCCGGTTCCGGCTTCGCGTGGAAGCCCTTGTCTTCGCAGGCATTTTTTGGGCAGTAGCCTAGGAGGCCGCGGGCGCGCCGTCAACGCCGCGCGCAGCCGGGCGGGTGCGAGAGGCTTGCGCTCTGGATGCTCCGGGCGCTTTGCTGGGTGAAATGGCCGACATCTCGACACGAAAGTCCGACCATCTCGACCTGGCAACCTCTGGGAACGTTGGATTCAAGTCGACGACTACCCTGCTCGAAAACGTGCGGCTCGTCCACGACGCATTACCGGAGCTGTCCTTCGAGGCCATCGACGCGTCGGCCCGAATGCTCGGGAAGACGTTGCGAGCGCCGCTGCTCATCGCGGCCATGACCGGTGGTACCGAACGTGCGGAACGTATCAACCGTGAGCTAGCCGCCATCGCCGAAGAACGTGGCTACGCTTTCGGGCTGGGTAGTCAGCGGGCGATGATGAAGAAACCGGAGACGCGCGGCTCGTACGTCGTCCGAGACGTTGCCCCCACGGCGTTGATCCTCGCCAACATCGGCGGAGTGCAGGCGACGGCGATGACCGTCGAGGCCGCCCGCGAGCTCGTCGAGACCATCGGTGCGGACGCCCTCTGCGTCCACTTGAACCCCGCGATGGAGATCGTGCAGGCCGATGGCGACAGGGATTTTCGTGGCGTGCTCGAGACGCTCCGGCGCTTCTCGGAGGAACTCCCGTTTCCAATCATCGCGAAGGAGACCGGCTGTGGCTTGTCGGCGGGGGTCGCGCGGCGCCTCGTCGCCGCCGGCGTCCGGCACGTCGACGTGTCGGGTGCGGGCGGCACTTCCTGGGTCGCCGTCGAAGCGGAGCGCGCCCAGGGGACCCAGCGAATGCTGGGCGATCGATTCCGTGAGTGGGGGATCCCGACGGCGGCGAGCGTGGCGTTCGTCGCCGAGGCAGGGTTCCGGACCATCTTTGCGACCGGCGGGGTCACGAACGGACTCGAGGCGGCGAAGGCAATCGCTCTCGGCGCGTCGGCGGCCGGGCTCGCGCGAGTGGCCCTGCAGGAGCTGGAGCGAGGCGGCCGAGACGGTGCGTCGGCATTCTTCGACAGGGTCGAGCTCGAACTCAGGACGACCATGCTCCTCACCGGCAGTCGTACCGTCGACGATCTGAGACGCGCGCCGCGGCTCGTCGTGGGCGAACTCGCCGAGTGGCTCCGTCAGGCAGGCCGCTGACCTCGCCGCGGACGGCAAGCGGAACGACGCCGATGGTCCGATCCCGTCTCGCGCGCGTCCTCGTCACCTTGCTCGTTCTCGGGTTCGCGGCGTTCTGCGTGAGGGCGGCGTGGGTGCGGATTGCCGCTCGCTGGGCGAAACGCAGCGCACCTGCCCAACGCAGCTACTCCGACGTCGACATGATCAGCGACGGGTCCGCGCCGCGAGTCACGTTACGAGTCGCTCGATGGCCTGGCCTTCGGTACCGCTTCGTCATTCGATCCGCAGGGGCGCTCGGGCTCGAAAACCAGCCCCTGGTGTTCGGGCCGACCGTTACCATGACGTTCGACAATGACGTCGTGCGTGGGAGCGCGGACCCCATCGTCGAGCGGCGGAACGGGGCGATCATGCGCCTCATCGAGGAACGCTCCGTGCTCGAGGGCATTCACGTGAGCCTCGACACGGCGCCCAAGCCGCTCGTCGATTTCTGGAACCAGGCGCTTGTCCCGCTTCGCGGCACCGCGTTCAAGCAGCGCGTCACCGAGCTCGCAGGCATCGCATGGCTGAAGACCGAGCTGCTCGGAGGTCAGCGCCCCCCCGACGCCGTGCGTGCCGCGCTCGATGGCGCGCTCGAGACCCAGAGGCACTTCCCCTTTCGGCTTCCGCCCGTCGCGGTCGGAACCGGAGCCCGATGGCGCTTTCACGAGCAGGTGACCGTGAACGGCGCCCAGGTCCTTCAGATCGCGGAAATGTCACTGAAGTCGATCGATGCGAACCTCGCCGTGGTCGGCCTCGTGATCCGGCAGGAAGCCCCCCGCCAGGAGGTGCCGCATCCGCTGGTTCCGGGTCAGAAAGCGATGCTCGAGCAGTTCCAGGGTTGGGGCGACGGCGAGCTCACGGTCGATCGGCTCACGGCCATCGTCGTCCAGGGCCACTTCGCCGGTCGATGCCGTTTCACGTTGAGCGGCGACGTCGCGGGGAAGCACGGCGTCGCGACGTTAATCGGCGCGTCGCTCATTCGTACGGACTCGACCATCTTGCCCGATGCAGACGCGGGCGCGGATGATCCCGAACCCCTGCAGCCCGGGCCAGCCACGGCGTCAACGGACGCGGGCGGGCCGTGACCGCGGAGCCGCGGCCCACGAAAGCCGCTCTGCGAAGCCCGGGGTGGTTCCGTCGAGTGCTGCGTCCGACGCTGCTCGCGAACCACTATCCGCCGCTGCATGGCCTCCGTGTCTTTGGCATTCTGTCCGTCATCCAGATCCACCTCGCGTCGGTGGCGTCCGCCCACGGTCTTCTGTCGCTCACCGACCCGGTCTTCGTGATCTCCCAGCGGATCTGGTTCGGAATGGATCTGTTCTTTTTCTTGAGCGGATTCTTGATCGGCAATCTGCTCCTCGTCGCCGAGGCTGGCGACGGCTCGCGCGGCATTCTCCGGTTCTACGTGCGGCGTACGTTCCGGATCGTGCCCCTCTACTACGTCGTGCTGACCGCTCTCGCACTGGCCGAACCCCGGAACTCGACGCACCTGGGCCAGCTCGGACGCGAATACCTCTACTTGACCAATTACTCTGACACGTCGCACACGGTGATGTTCTGGGGCTGGTCACTCTCCGCCGAGGAACACTTCTACCTGGCCGTGCCGATCCTGCTCGTCCTCGTGTCTTACCTGCGCTCCGATCGCGCCCGGATCACTGCCTTGACGTTCCTGTGGCTGAGCGGAGCTGGGGTCCGCGCCGCCATCCTCTTCAACCAGCGCGTGCCGTTCGACCTTTTTCACTATTTCCAGGCGATGTACATTCCGACGCATACGCGGTACGACATTCTCGTCGCGGGCGTACTCCTCGCCTATGTGTTCCGCGCTCACGGCGACACGCTGCGGGAATGGATGTCTCGTGGAGCGGTTCAGACCGGTTCGCTCATGCTCACCGCCGCGCTCCTCGCCGCGCTCATGACGAAGCTGCCGTATTCGTCGTTCGGTCTCTGGTGCGTGCTGTCCACGGGAACCGTGACGGGCCTGCTTTACGCGAACTTGACCCTGTACCTTCTCACGGTCGACGGGGTTCTCGCACGGTTCCTCGGGGCTCGAACCTTTCTCTGGCTCGCGACGCTCGGGTACGGCGTGTACCTCGTTCACTATCCGATCGTGACCTCGGCGGGCCTCGCCGGCTATTTCTTCACCACGGCGAAGCTGGTACCGAGCCCCGCGATCGCTCTCGTCGTCGGAACGCTGATCGTGTTCGGTCTCTCCCTCGGGATCGCGTATCTCCTGCACCTTCTTGTCGAAAAGCCCGCGCTGCTTGCTCGGGATGCGCTCACTTCCCGGAATCGGGCGCGCCCTCCCGCGGGTGCGGCGTCACCGGCCGCATGAGGACGAACATGACGCGCAACATCCCCGCGTTCGAGACCGGCGGCACGACACTCGCCGCGGCGCTGATCCTCGCCGTGCATCTGGGGCTCGTGGCGCACTTTGCCCCGCGTCGCGTGATGATGTCGGACGCGCCGGTGCTCACGGGCTCGTTCGCGCTCAAGGTCTATCGCGCGTCACGCATCCGGATGGAGATGACGCGAGACGGCCGGTTCGAGGCCTACGACCCGCGGGTGCTCGCGGGTCAGGTCACCGGACCGGGGGAAGCGTTCGGCACGCGCCTCTTCGCGCTCGGGGTGCCGCTGCTCTCGCGGGCGAAGGTGGCTCCGGGGCGCGCCTTCAATGACATCATCCTCGCGCTGCACGTGCTGTTTCCGCTGATCGGTTACGCGGCGGCGCGAACGTTCGGCTTTCGCAGAGCGACTGCCTGCGCCGTCATGGCGTGGTGGTCCGGGCTCTGGTTCTTCGACTCGCTGGTTCATGTCTCCTGGTTCACGGGGCGTGTCTGCTGGGTCGCCGCAAGCGGCATGAGTATTTCGATGTTCGGATGCGCGTGGCGGTTCGCGTCGATGGGCAAGGCGCGCTGGGCGCTTCTTGGCGCACTCGTCGGCGTCGCCACCGCGATCGTCCATCCGGTCGCCGCCGTGTTCGGCTCGGCAATGTGTTTGCTCCTCGCGCTTTCGAGCTCGACGCTCCTCGGTGGTCGTCGCGGGGCTCTGGTTGCAGTCTCCATCGTTCCCGTCGCCCTGCTCGCGCTGGCCTGCAGGAAAGGTGCGGCCCTGTCCACCGAACCGCTCTCGGCTCTGTTCAGACCGGGGATGGGAGCGGCATTCTGGGATGCGCTCGAGATCCGCTGGACGGGTTACGGAGCTCCCGGAGCGTCGCGCACGATGCTGCGGGTTCTCGCGATCGCGGGCGGCATCTTCGGGATCGCGCGCCTCAGGTCAGTGGGGGATCGGCGCATGCGCTTCTTCGCCGTCCCGCTCGCCGTGGCCCTCGTTGTCGCGTACGCGGGGGCATTTCTGCCAGTCTCGTGGCCCCTCGACCCGTATTTCTTCGCCGTCCCCGCCGCGCTGCTCGCGGCGTTGCCCGCGTCGGAGTTGGCCCTCGATCTTCATCTCTTCCGACTCATGCGCCGAGGCTCTCCGATCGTGCGCGCCGGGCTCCTGGTCGCCGCCGTCGTGGTCTTGCCGCGCTTCGGGAGAACGGTGCTGACGTTCGTGCCGGAGCTACTTCCCGCGCGTGTCATCCGATCACCGCTGGACCTCGGCGTCTCCTCGCTCGTCGGTCTGAACGAGCCGATGCCGGACCCGCTGGCGTACGGTACGTCCATCTTCCGTTTCACTGATCTGGCAAATTACCTTGTCGACCACGATGGGGCGCGTGGTCGCGTCGTGGTGGACGATCCGGCGCTGGCCGGATTTCTCGCCGTCGCGTCGCCGCTTTCCATCCTCGGTCCAATCGCGGAGCGCGGCGCGGCCTCGGCGGCCGCTGATCCGAGTCCGCTTCTCGACGGCCAGCCGACCCGAGCCGAGCTGTCGGCCTTCGTTCGCCGATACGGCGTCGGGTTCGTCGTACTGGCGGGGCCGAAAGGGCCGTTCGACGGCGACGTATCGGGACTCGCGCCCGAGACGAACATTGCGGAGTTTCGGGTCCGTCGAGTGATCTCGGAACCCAGTCTGTTCGTCGAAGGAGCCGGCCGCGTCACGGGCGCCGGTCTGGATTCCATTCGCGTGGAAGGTGCGACGGGCGGTCGCGTGACCCTCCGCTTTCATTTCGACCCGGCGCTCATGTGCCGTCCCGCCTGTCGGGTCGAGCGCGTCCCCGCCGATGGCGACCGCGCCGGGTTCGTATCCGTCCCGGACCCACCGCCGGCGTTCGAGATTTTCTTTCGGAGAACGCGTTAGCCGCGGGACTTCCACGCTCTTGCAGCGGACTTCCGTTCAGCGCATCTTCGCGGGCCCGGAATCCACGATGACCTCTGTCCCTGCCAACGAACCGACCGACGCGAACCCTCCGAACTTCATCCATGAGCTCGTGGAGGCGGATCGCGCAAGCCACAAGCGCGGCGGTCGAGTCGCGACTCGCTTTCCACCCGAGCCGAACGGCTATCTTCACATCGGACACGCGAAGAGCATCTGCCTCAACTTCGGTCTCGCGAGGAAATACGGCGGGACGTGTAACCTTCGCTTCGACGACACGAACCCGCTCACCGAGGAGATCGAGTTCGTGGAGTCCATCCAGGCGGACGTACGCTGGCTCGGGTTCGACTGGGACAACCTGTATTTCGCCTCGGATTACTTCGAGCAGCTTTACCGATGGGCGGAGCAGCTCATCGAACAGGGCAAGGCTTACGTCGATTCGCGATCTCTCGACGAGATCCGGGAGACCCGTGGCAGCTTCTACAAGGTCGGGACGCCGAGTCCGCATCGTGAGCGCCCGATGGCCGAAAATCTCGAGCTGTTCCGTCGCATGCGAGACGGGGACTTCCCCGACGGTTCGCACGTTCTCCGGGCGAAGATCGACATGGCTTCGCCGAACATGAACCTCCGGGACCCGCCCATGTACCGGATCCGGAAGGCGAAGCATCATCGGACCGGGGACAGCTGGTGCATCTATCCCATCTACGACTATGCCCACGGCCAGTGCGACGCGATCGAACACATCACGCACTCGATCTGCACGCTGGAGTTCGAGAATCACCGTCCGCTCTACGACTGGTTCCTGCGGGAGATCGGCGTGGAAGATCCGCCCGAGCAGACGGAGTTTGCACGACTGAACATCGGATTTACCGTGCTCTCGAAGCGCAAGCTCCAGATTCTCGTCGAGGAGCGTCACGTCACCGGCTGGGACGATCCCCGCATGCCGACGCTCGCCGGGCTGCGCCGTCGCGGCTACACAGCGGAAGCCATTCGCTCGTTCTGCGACCGCATCGGCGTCGCCCGGAAAGACGGCGTCGTGGACGTGGCGCTGCTCGAGTTCGAGCTCCGCGAGGATCTCAACGGGCGTTCGCCACGAGCCATGGCCGTGCTCAAGCCGCTCCGGCTCGTCATCGAGAATTTCCCCGACGGGGAAGTCGAATGGTTCGAGGCATCGAATCATCCGGAGTTCCCCGACCGAGGTTCGAGAAGGATCCCGTTCTCCAGGGTCGTCTACGTCGAGGAGGACGACTTTCGAGAAACGCCGCCGAAGGGATGGTTTCGTCTCGCACCGGGTGCCGAGGTGAGGTTGCGCTCCGCGTGCCTCGTGCGGTGCCGCGAAGTGGTGAAGGATGAAGCGGGCCGTGTCGTCGAGCTCCGCTGCACATGGGACCCCGACTCGCGCGGGGGCATGCCGAAGGATGGACGCAAGGTGAAGGGGACGATCCACTGGGTCTCCGCGGCCCACGCCGTCGACGCCGAGGTCCGGCTTTACGATCGACTGTTCTCGGTGGAAAATCCGTCGGAGGGCGAAGACGGGGGCGAGCCGTTCACGCGTCACCTGAACCCGAATTCGCTCGAACTCGCTCGCGGCGCGAAGCTCGAGCCAAGCCTCGCGGGCGCGACGGCCGGCGCCGCGTTCCAGTTCGAGCGACTGGGATACTTCTGCGCCGACCCCGACAGCAGACCCGGCGCGCTCGTCTGGAACCGGACCATCGGGCTCCGGGACAGCTGGGCGAAGATCGAGCGCAAGGGCGGCTGACCGGCGACGTCGCTACGACGGACGAAGGCGCAGCACGCCGATCGGCACGAGGAGCAGGACGTAACAGCCAGCCGCGGCGACGACGAGTGCGCCGAGGCCCCACGAGAGCGCCACGAGCACCGACACGCTGCTCGCGACGACGCTACCAACGCCGTTCAGTCCCCAGAGCCACGGCGTTTCGGCACCGTGGGAGGTCGCGAAGAGCCGCATGCCAACCGGAAACGCGAGTCCGAGCGGTGCGCCGATGACGGCCGTGATCGACGCCGCCGACGCGATGCGCACCAGGGTCGTCTCCGCGATCACGTGCCGGGCGATCGACGGCCACGCGATCGCGAAGACCGACAGCACGACCGCGATGAGCAACGGATACACGAAGCAATACGGCGCTCGTGCAAACGGCAAGCGGTCGCTCACCAGCGACCCGAGTCCCGCGGAGCCGACCAGCGTCGAGAGGACGACGATCAAGCTGAAGATGGGCTGCCCGAGCACGAGCGAGAGCCGCTCCAGCAACGCTATTTCCACGAACATGAACCCGACGCCGATGAGCAGGAAATAGGCGAACCCAGCCACGAGGCTCGAGGGGACGCGTCCCATCGGCCGCGCTCGATACGCGAGCGGAACCCCTATGGACGCGAGCGCGAGCACCAGCGAGGCGAATACGGTGAGCCCGAGGGTGCGGGTCGCGAGGAGATTCCCCTCGATCGTCCCCTCGACGATCTGCGGGAGGGGTTTCCAGAGCGCGGACAGTCTCACCACATTGAAGAAGAACGGGCGATCGTCGGTCGGCGCGCGCAGATCCAGGGTCGGGGAATATCCGGTCCGGTCGAGTTCGCCCCGGTTCCGCGCGGCAAGCAGTGCTTCGAGCCTCGGATTCATGGACGGTTCGCCAGGTATCGCGACGATGACGAAGCCCCTCTTTGCCGCGATCTGGCGGAGCGTCGCGACATCGCCCGGCGTCAAGGGAGCTTCGCCGACGAGGATCGTCGAGACGAGCCCCGCGCCCAGGAGCGCGATGTGATCGCGCGGACGCTCGACGCCGTCCGCGAAGAGAGCCGCCTCGGCGAGCGCGACGAGGCGCTCCGTCTCGACCGTCGACCAGCGGGACACGGTGAAGATCCCCGACGGCGCGAGCCGGCCGAGGAACGTGCGGAACGCTTCCACGGTGTAGAGCGAGTTCTCGCCGAGGGCGTGCGCGCCCGCGCCCGTCGCCGCCCATGTGTCGATGAGCGACGCCTGGATCACACTGAAGCGCTCGTGCGTCCGCGAGAGGTAGCTTCTCCCGTCGTCGTGGACGAGGCGCACGTCGGGGCGATGGGCGACGAGGGTCGGCGCGCCCATCGGGCCGTTCAGGATCTCGAGGAGCCTGTCGTTGAGCTCGATGCCCGTGACGGGCGAGTGCCCCGCGAGCAGCGCCGCCTGGACGTCCCGCGACCCCCCGACGCCGATGACGGCGGACGGGCCGCCCTGACGGAGCAGATTCGCGACGTCGGTGACGTCGCATTCGATGAAGCGGAGCGACTCGAGATCACCGTTCGCGTCGTAGAGGGGCGTTGCCGCGTGTCCATCGATGACGAGCACCCTCTGGGTCACCTGCGGCGCGACGCACTTCGAACCCAACCCCCAGAACATCGCCGGCGCCGGAGCCGCGCGGAATACCTCGATCCGCGAGTGGCTGTTCCAGAGCTCTTCCTGGATGTACGCATATTGCTCGGGCCGCTCCTTGACCCACAGCGGCCGAAGGCCGCGATCGGTCGAGCGGTTCGCGAGCGTGAGAAGTGCGAGACCGGCGCAGGTGACGAGGGCACGTCGAGCGGCGCGGCCACTTGCCGTCGCGTGGGCGAACGAGAACGAAGCCGCAGCCGCGAGGATGCCGACGACGAAGATCGCACTGCCGCCGTCGAGGTAATGCAGGAGCAAGGGGACGAGGGGCGCGCCGAGCGCCGCGCCGAGCAGATCGACGGCATAGACGCGACCGATGGGGAACCGGCTGCGAGTGACCGCGCCCGCGATCGCGATGCCCGCGGGATAGAAGGGCAGGGCGATGGCGGCCGAGAACACCAGAAACAGGACGACCGTCGTCGCGATCGGCTCCGAGCGGATCGGGACGATGAGCAGGATCACGTAGCTTGCGGGCACAGCCAGGGCGAAGTGAAAGGCCGCGCGGGAGAGCGTCGCCGCGAGTTTCTCCTCGTCGGCGGAGGTCTGGTCGAAATAGACGCGCAGCGCGCCTGCGGTGAGTCCGCACAGCCCCATCGCGATGACGAAGAACGCCAGCGAGTACCACGTCAGGACGGACAGGAGCCGCGTATCGAGAACTTCCAGCGCAAGCGTCGCGCTCGTGACGAGGGCGAGCCCGGCCAGAAACGGACCTTGCCTCACTTCGGCGGTCCGTCCTTCGGCTTCATGGGCGGCGGCGGGTGGGAATAGGCGAGGGACGAGTGGCGCTCTTCGTAAGACGCTGCGGAGGCTTCCTTGTAGAGCTCGTGCGCGCCGGGCAACTTGGGATTCTGTCGCATGAGGGTGAGCAGGCGGTTCATCGCGACCTGCGGCGCCAGCCCTCCTTCGCGGATCCCGATCTTGACGTCGAGCAGCTCGGTGAGCGCCGGGTTCGTGTTCGCCTGCGCCAGCTTTCCGAGGGCGTCGCGAGCGGCCCCGACGTCACCCTTCTCGATGCTTTCGTCGATTGCGCCGAAGGGTTCCGGAAGATTCAAGGTGGCCATTCAGCCGAGGGTACCAGGACTCTTCCCAGGTGTCCGAATCGCTCGTAGGCTCGGCCGCCCTCGCCAGCGCGTCCACCCCGGCATCCCGCATCGGAAGCGAACTCCAGAGAAAATGTCAGGTTCCGCCGTCTCCAAGCTCACTTGCCTGCTCGTCGAGGATTCCCCGATGATGCGGCAGCTTCTGGCCTTCGCGCTCGCCCGGGTGAAGGGGCTCCGCGTCGTGGAGGTCGACGATGGGGTGGAGGCTCTCCGAAAGCTCGCGGCGGGGCCCTTCGACATCATCGTGACCGATATCAACATGCCGATCCTCGATGGTCTCAAGCTCGTCCAGCGGGTGCGGAACGACGCGGTCCACAGGGACACGCCGATCGTCGTGGTGACCACCGAGAGTGCCGCGGAGGATCGCGATCGCGCGCTCGAGCTCGGCGCAAACGCTTACATCACCAAGCCGATTCAGGCTCCCGACGTGATCGCGACGGTGAAACGCCTGCTCGACATGGCATGACGGCGTGATGACGCCCCTGTACGTGAAGATTTGCGGCATCACGAGGGTCGAGGATGCGACGCTCTGTGTCGAGGCCGGGGCGTCCGCGATTGGACTCAATTTCGTGCCGTCGTCGAAGCGGCGCGTCGATGAAGCGACGGCCGCGCGCATTGCAGACTCGGTGCGCGGTCGCATCGAGATCGTGGCGGTAGTGGCGGATTTTCCTGAAGCGGATCTCCGGCGGCTCCGCGCCGCCGTTGGCGTCGAATGGCTCCAATTGCACGGCACCGAGTCGCCGGATGACCTGGCGGCAGTGCTGCCCTCGGCGTTCAAGGCCGTGGGGCTCCGCGACGCGACCGACGTCCGGAGAGCCGGCGATTTCGGCGGGGAGCGGCTGCTCGCGGACGCCAAGGTCGACGGCATCCTGGGAGGCAGCGGAGTTCCGTTCGACTGGTCTCTCGCGAGCGCGCTGGTGGGAACCCGCGCCGTGATCGTGGCGGGCGGGCTCACTCCCGCGAACGTCGGGGATGCGGTTGGTCGGTTGCGTCCGTTCGGGGTGGACGTCGCGAGCGGCGTGGAATCTGCGCCCGGAATCAAGGACGCGGCGAAGGTTCGCGCGTTCGTGAACGCCGCGCGCGGGGCGTCGTGACGTCGCGACCTCGAGAATAAGGCCTAAGGCCGACCTCACGGATCGTCCGTCGTAGCGCTTTCCCGCCGACTCGACGTGGTGCAAACGTCGCCGTGAATCGAGCATGGCTCAGCGTGAGTCGAAGCGTGCTCAGCGTGAGTCGATGCCTGCTCGGCTTGAGTCGGGCATTGCTCAGCCTGAGTCGGGCGTTGCCCGGGCGCGGGAGCAAGCGCCGGTCGAAATTGGGACGCGCCGGAGGCCGAAAACGTCCCCAACGAGGGGCTGCACCCGTTGCGAACGCCGATGACTCGAGCGCGACGCGAGGTATAGTTCGCGCGCATGTCGCAAGCCATCGTCGCCGAGGCCAGGAGGCCCGGCTATTTCGGGGAGTACGGCGGTCGCTTCGTCGCCGAAACTCTGGTTCCGGCCCTCGCGGAGCTCGAACGCGCTTTTCACGAGATCGTCCTGGGTGCCGCGTTTCAGAGCGAGTGGCGCAATCTGCTCTCGCACTACGTGGGACGGCCGACGCCTCTCTATCGCGCGGAGAGGCTCGCACGCGCGCTCGACCCCGGCAAAGAGACGATCGCCGAGCTCTGGCTCAAGCGCGAGGACCTCTGTCACACGGGCGCGCACAAGATCAACAACGCGCTCGGGCAGGTGCTCCTCGCGAAGAAGCTCGGCAAGACGCGCATCATCGCCGAGACCGGCGCCGGCCAGCACGGCGTCGCGACGGCGACCGCCGCGCGCGCTCTTGGGGCTGCCGTGCGAGGTGTACATGGGCGCGGTCGACGTGGAGCGCCAGGCGCCGAACGTCGCTCCGGATGCACATGCTCGGCGCGAAGGTCGTGCCGGTCGAATCCGGCTCGCGCACGCTGAAGGACGCGATGAACGAGGCGCTGCGCGACTGGGTCACGAACGTGCGCACCACTCACTATTGCGTCGGCAGCGCGGCGGGGCCGCACCCCTATCCGACGCTCGTCGTCGGAGCTCCAGCGCGTGATCGGCGACGAGGCACGAGCGCAGCTCCTCCGGCAATCGAGCGCGCTCCCCGACGCCGTCGTCGCCTGCGTCGGCGGAGGGTCGAACGCGATCGGGATGTTCCGCGCGTTCATTCGCCGAGGAGGACGTCGCGCTCTACGGCGTCGAGGCGGCGGGCGAGGGCATCGCGACCGGCAAGCACGCGGCGACGCTGACCGCGGGACGCGTGGGCGTGCTTCACGGCGCACGGACGATACGTGCTCTCCGACGACGACGGGCAGATCCTGGAAGCGCACTCGATCAGCGCCGGCCTCGACTACCCGGGCGTCGGCCCCGAGCACGCGTTCCTGAAGCAGACGAGCCGCGCGACGTACCTCGTCGGCGACCGACGACGGAGGCGCTGCCCGCGGCGGACCTCGTCGCGCGAACCGAGGGCATCATCGTGGCGCTCGAGACGGCGCACGCGTTCGCGCGGGTCGGCCGACGTCGCGCGCGCCGAGCGAAACAAGCGCGGTCGTCCGGTGCGCGTCGCGGTCTGTCTCTCCGGCCGTGGCGACAAGGATCTCGCGACGATGGAGTCGTGGAAGGCGGCGCACTCGTGACGGTAGAGAATGTCCGGCGCGTGTTCGACGCGCTCGCGGAGAAGAAAAAGACCGCGCTCATCGCCTATCTGTGCGTCGGCGATCCGAGCGTCGCGGACTCCTCGGCGTGCGCGCTCGCGGCGGTGGAGGCCGGCGCGGACATCCTCGAGATTGGCGTGCCCTTCAGCGAGCCGACCGCGGACGGTCCGGTCATCGCCGCTGCGGCCTATCGCGCGATCCATAGCGGCGGCTCCCTGCGATCCGCGCTGGAGGTGGTGCGCGCCGTACGAGCGAAGAGCGACGCGCCGATGGTGCTCTTCACTTACTACAATCCGATCATCGCCTTCGGCGAGGAACGGCTGCCAGCGGCTGCGCGGGAAGCGGGAGTGGACGCGCTCCTCGTCGTGGATTTGCCGCCCGAAGAGGGCCACGCGTTGCGGAAGTCGGCGAAGGCCGCCGGGCTCGCCTTCATTCCGTTGCTCGCGCCGACCAGCGGACCCGAGCGCGAGCAAGCCGCGTTCGCGACGGCGAGTGGGTTCGTCTATTATGTGTCCCTGACGGGCGTGACGGGCGCTGCGGGCGTTTCGATGGAAGACGCATCGACCCGGGCCAACGCGCTGCGCGACCGCGCCCGCCTCCCCGTCGTGGTCGGCTTCGGCATCGATTCGGGCGAAAAGGCCCGTATCGCTCACCGGCACGGGGTGTCGGGCATCGTCGTCGGCACGGCCGTCGTGAAGGCGATCGCTTCGGGAAAGGACACGCGAAGCCGCGCCGGCGCGGTGTCGGCGCTCGTCCGTGAACTGCGGGCCGGACTGGACGGCGGCTCCTGAAGTTCACGCGAGAGAAAACTCCGGGAAACTCGCGCGCTCATAGCCTCTCCCCAGGACCCCGGTGCGCGAGCCCGCGCGCGCGGCCCTGGAGAGCGAGTCATGGCGAGGGTCGTCGTTAGCGCAGAGCCGGAGCCGATCGCGATCGACGTGGCGCGGACGGCGGTGCTCATCATCGATATGCAGCGTGATTTTCTCGAACCGGGTGGGTTCGGGGAATCGCTCGGGAACGACGTCTCGCTGCTCTCCGCCGCGGTGGCGCCGTGTCGCGCGCTCCTCGAAGGTGCGCGCCGGAAAGGTATGATGGTAGTGCACACTCGTGAAGGCCATCGAACGGACCTGGCCGACGCGCCGAAGGCGAAGGTCGAACGCGGTGCGCCCAGCGTGCGTATCGGCGCGCCTGGTCCGATGGGGCGCATCCTGATCCGGGGCGAGCCGGGGCACGACATCGTTCCGGGGCTCTATCCTATCGCCGGCGAGCCCGTCGTGGACAAGCCCGGCAAGGGCGCATTCTACGCGACGGATCTTCAGTCGATCCTCGTCAATCGCGGGATCGAGAATCTGATCGTCTGCGGCGTGACGACGGAGGTCTGCGTGCACACTACCGTGCGCGAGGCGAATGACCGCGGCTATCGCTGCATCGTCCCCGGAGACTGCTGCGGCTCCTACTTCCCGGAGTTCCATGAAGTGGGCCTGCGCATGATCAAGGCGCAAGGCGGGATCTTCGGCTGGGTGTCGGATTCGAAGAGCGTCCTTCTTGCCCTGGATTGAAACATGTCGAACCGGTCATCGCCGAGAGAGCAGGCCCCATGACATCGTCCCACAAGCCAACCCTCTGGACGCCCGGAGATTGGAACGCCTTCTTCGGTTTCGGAACCAACATTCTCGTCAATCTCCTCGTCTTGAGCGGGCTCCTGCGCTTCGTGCTCAAGATGCCCGACGAGCTCGTTTTCCGCCGGATCTTGCCGGCGACGGGGCTGATGCTCTGCATGAGCACGCTCTATTACGCGTGGCTCGCGTACCGGCTGGCGAAGGCGACCGGGCGCACCGACGTGTGCGCGTTGCCGTCCGGAATCAGCGTGCCGCACATGTTCGTGGTGACATTCGTCATCATGCTGCCGATCGCCTCTAAGACGGGCGATCCCGTCAAGGGCTGGGAAGCCGGCCTGACGTGGGTGTTCATCCAGAGCTTCGTGCTCATGGCCGGCGGGTTCATCGCGCCGATCATTCGCAAGATCACGCCGCGCGCGGCCCTGCTGGGGACGCTGGCCGGCGTTTCGATCGCGTTCATATCCATGCGGCCCGCCCTCGAGATGTACATGACGCCGTTCATCGGCGTCATCTGCTTCGCCGTCATCCTGTCCAGCTGGTTCGGTGGCGTCCGGTACTTCAAGGGGACCCCCGCCGGTCTCGTCGCGATCGCCGTGGGGACGATCATCGCGTGGGGCTCGACGGCGGTGGGGCATCCGATGGGGGGGCTCTCCGCCGCGAAGCTCGGCGAATCCGTGGCCAATTTCGGGTTCGCGATGCCGGTGCCCGCCTTCGGTCATGTCTTCTCGGGCTTCCAGTTTCTCGGCGTGATCCTGGTCACGGCGATCCCGTTCGGCATCTACGATCTCGTCGAAGCCATCGACAACGTCGAGAGCGCGTCCGTTGCCGGCGACAGCTTCCCGACGACGCGTGTGCTCACCGCCGACGGCGTCGTGAGCCTGGTGGGGTGTCTGATGGGGAACCCGTTCATCAATGCCGTCTACATCGGTCACCCCGGGTGGAAGGCGATGGGGGGACGCATCGGGTACTCGGCCGCAACGGGGATCACGGTCCTGCTCCTTTCATGGCTCGGCGTGCTCTCCGTCATGGTCGCGCTCATTCCCGTCGTCGCGATATCCCCGATCCTTCTTTACATTGGCATGTTGATCGGCGCGCAGGCGTTCCAGGAGACTCCGAAGAAGCACGCTCCCGCGATCATCCTGGCTCTCACCCCGCACCTGGCTGCCTGGGGGAAGCTCCAGATCGACAACGCCCTTGGCGCGGCGGGAACGAACGCGCACGCCGTCGGTATCGACAAGCTGGCTCAAACCGGCGTGCTCTACGACGGTCTGTCGGTCCTCGGGGGCGGCTCGATTCTGGCGGGGCTCATCCTCGGCGCCATCGGTGCGTTCGTGATCGACCGCGAATTCGCGAAGGCCGCCGCGTTTGCCCTCGCAGGCGGCGTGCTCACGTTCTTCGGTTTCATGCACGGGGAGGCGATCGGCGTCGGGCAAACGCCCCTTGTCGCGATGAGCTATCTCGCCGTCGCGGTCTTCCTGTTCGCATGCGGCAAGTTTGCCGTGGTGACGGAACTGGTGTCGATGCGCCATGAGGAAGGAGCTCCAGCCCCCGCGGAATGACGCGACGGGTCCTGTCGAGTCACCGTGCGTCTCGCGCGCCAGACTCCGGCACTAACCGATCTCGACCTCGAACTGCTCGAGGGTGACGCCGAACGGGCCCGCGTCGATGAGCGTGCCGTGCGCGACGCCGCCGCTCGGCGCTTCTCCGACGGAGCCGACGTTCACGATGTGAACGCCATCGAGCTGGCGATGAAAGGGGACGTGGGACCCTCCGCACACGATGAGATCCGCGGGGTCGTCGCCCACGAGGGCGAGCAATTCGTCATCGGTCATGTCGGCGGTGAAAGGTTCGGTCGGATCCATGGGCGAGCCGTGAACGACGACCATCTCTTCGCCGTTCTCGAGGGGCAGCCGCACGGTCGGCGGGAGCTTGCCCAGGCGAGCCACGATGAGCTCTCCCAAGCGCTGCTTTGCGGCGACGAGCTGCTCCAGCCGCGCGCGCTGGTCGGGTGTTGCTGGCACGAGTTTCGCTGGATTGACGCTCGCGACGGCCCGGTCGGACAGGCCCTGAGCGCACACCGCGCGATATTCGAGCAGCGTGTGCCACGTCTCGAGCGGCTCGGGGCCAGGGAACACCAGATCTCCGCACACGACCACCGCCTGAAAGTCGCGGGTCTTCCCCTCCGCGAGGATCGCTCTCAGCGCGCGAGCGTGTCCGTGGATGTCGGAGAGACAGAGGAATCGCATCAGCCTGCGGTCGATCTACCATGAACGCGAGAGTCCTCGCCCGGGGATCCTCCTGCGCTTCGCGGGCTCGAACTCGACGGTCTTGCCGGAGGGAGACGGCGCGGCGGGATCGCGACCGGCGCGTTGGCGAGGCTCGGAACGGCGTGGCCCGAGAGCGGGATGCGGTAGCTCTTCTTCGCCTGAATCACGGTCGAATGAAGTCCGTTGGCTCGTCGGAGGACGCGAACCGTCGTGTGATAGCGCCTCGCGAGCTGCGCCAGCGTTTCCCCCTTCCTTGCGATGTGCGTCGCGTACGCCGCACCCACGCGAATGAGTCCGCGCCGCAGGAGCGCCGCGTGCACTCTCCGGCCCGTCTCCTGAGCGATCGGATTGTAGAAGCGGATGTGCATGTGGGTTGCGTGGCCAGGCGCGTGTCGGATGAGCGGCGGCAGGTTCCCTCTGCCGCGGAACAGAGTGTCGAGCCAGCCCGGGTCTTCGCCGATGCGCTCGGCCTCCGCCCGAAGCAGCGTTTGCAGCGAACGATCGATCAAGAGGAGTTCCACGTCCGTCTGTGTCACGAGCGCGCGGACGAACGCCCAGGTTCGCGCGACGTCGAGGTTCTCCGCGTTCGCTCGCTCGTACCAGTGACCGCCGCCCAGATAGTAGTAGCTGATGTCGACGTCGCGCCCGGCTTGATGACTGACGTGCGGACTCAGATGCCCCCCGTTCTTCGAGCTGATAGCTCCGATCTCGAGCTTCGGCGAATCCGGGAACTCCGCCGTGACCGCGTGGATGGCCGTCTCCAGGTAATGCACCGTCTCCTCCGTTGCCCACGCCTCATCGGGGCTGACGACGTCCCACGCGTCGCCGGGTGGCATTCGCACGCCATTGAAGAGAAGCCCCGCGTTCGTCTTGCCGATCGACATCGAACCGAGCGACTTCGGGTCCGAAAGGAGCCGGCGATCGAGCTCGGCGTCGCTGACGCCGTCCAGGGGGCTCGGGTGCACCGTGGCGTCGGGCGGCGGCGCGACGTCCAGGGAATCTTCGGGCGGCTCGCTCTCGTCCTCGCTTGCCGTTTCTAACGCTTCGCCGCCGCTGTCGCTCGCCGCGGTAGCTTCCGCCGCCGGGGTCGGCCGAGCGCGCGGGACGGTGTGAGGCTCGGTCGCGGGCACTGGTTTCGCCGCATTTGACGCGAGCGGTCGTGAACCCGGCACGCAGCCTGTCATGGCGGGCGCGACCGCCAGAACCGCGGTGACGAACGGTCGTCGCCAAAGCATCTCGACGCCACGATGCCATCGTTTCGGCGGATTCGCCAAACCCGGGTGGCATGGTATGCGGGCCCCCCACCGATGCGCGCCCGTCCTCAGGATACCGACAGCCCCGTCGCTCTTGCGCGCGCCATCGACCCAGCTCGCGCGGCCGAGCTCGAGCGCGACCTCGGCACCGGGGACGGGCGGGGTCTCGGTGTGTTGCTCGGCACCGCCTTCCCCGCGCTGCGGCCGGGTCACGGCTGGCAGCTCGAGGCGCTCGATCGACTGGCGCGGCGCAGCCTGCGATCCCGTCGGAGTCGCGAATTTCTGGCGAGCCGTCTCCTCCGGCGGATTGGCGGTATCGACGACCATGAACGGGTGAAGACGGGGCTGCGCCGCGGCACCTGGGCGCTCCGCGCCCGCGTCGCGTTACGTGAAGTCCTGCCGCGCTCCCTCGGCGGCACGACGGTGGACGTGACGGCTCGCGAGCTCAGCTTCATCGCGGAAGCGGGCCTCGAGATCGCCCTCGCCGAAGCCATCCAACACGTCACGGCCCGCTTCGGGGAACCTCGTCGCGCTTCCGGCGAACCGTCGAGCGTCGTCGTGTTCGGGCTCGGTAAGCTCGGCGGCATCGAGCTCAACACCGGCTCCGACGTGGACGTCGTACTCGTTTACGACACGGACGACGGCGCCGCCGGCGATGTGACGCTGCACGAATTCTGGACGCACGTCGCGCGCCGCACGGTCGCGACTATCGAGGCCCCGACGGAAGACGGCTTCGTCTGGCGCGTCGATCTGCGACTGAGACCGGAAGGGTCGCAAGGGCCGCTCGTCTATTCGTGGGCCGCCGCGGATCGCTATTACGAAACGTGGGGACGTCTGTGGGAGCGCGCTGCTTTTCTTCGCGCGCGTCCGGTCGCCGGCAATCTGGCGCTCGGCGACGCCATCTGGCGCGAGACTCTCGTGCCGTTCGTTTACCGGCGCCACGTGGATCCGTCCCTCGCCACGCTCCTCGTCGAACTCGTGCAGCGTTCGCGAACGGAGCTTCGTGTCGAGGCGACTCGCAACCTCAAGCTTTGCGCCGGAGGCATCCGGGAGGCGGAGTTTTTCGTCCAGGCTCTCCAGTTGATCTGGGGCGGACGTGAACCGAGCGTTCGCGTCCCGGGAACGCTCGCCGCTCTGCAGAGATTGCAAGGCAAGGGCCTCGTCACCGATCGCGAAGCGCGGGACATCGGCGACGCGTACGTCCTTCTGCGCCGCACCGAGCACGCGATCCAGTGGCGAACCGGAGTCCAGACCCACGACCTTCCCGAGGACCACGCGGAGCTCGACATTCTGTCTCGCATCCTCGGTTTCTCGAGCGAGAGCTCGTTCGTGGACGCGCTCTCCGTTGCCCGAGGCAAGGTGGCGGAACGGCTCAAATCGTTGCTGCCCGAGACTCCGCGTAGCCCCCAGCGGTACACGGTCCTGCTGGCGGAGCTCGAGCAGCCCACCGGCGCGCTATCGGCCGCCGTCGAAGAGCAGTTCGGCGACGCGGACGTCTCCGAGCACTTGCTTCGCCTCGCGCAGCGGCCGGACGGGTTGCTCGGCTCGGTCACGCGTGATCGCTACCCGGGCTTCGTGGACCGCCTGCTCGAGGCCGTTCGAACCTCTTCCGACCCGGAGCAGGCGGCGCGCTACCTGCGCTCCTTCTTCGAGCGATTCTCGTCTCCCGACACATACTTCGCCGTGCTCGCGGACGAGCCGCAGGCCGTCCGCAGACTCGTCACCGTCCTCGGCGCCAGTGCGTTCGTGGGGGAAGCGATAGCGGCGCGACCGGATCTCGCCGACGTCGCGCTCTTCGGAGACGGCGCGGTTTCAGTCGCCGACGCTCATCTGGCCGTACGCCAGGAGATCGCGGCCCTCGTCGACGAGCCGTTGCAAGAGCCGCACGAACGCCGTGAGGCGTTCATCGGTGCGCTCCGGCGCGCGCAGCGACGCATCACCATCGAGGTGGCTATCGCCGACCTCGCGGGCCAGCTCGACACGCGCGAGGCCACCCGTGTCCTCTCCGCGCTCGCCGATCAGATCCTCGAGAGCGCCGTCGAATACGAAATGGGCCCGAGGCCCCGGGGACTCGCGGTCATCGCAGTCGGCAAGCTGGGGGGCGGCGACATCGGCTACGGCTCGGACCTCGACGTGATCTTCATTTACGATCCGGCCTCGAGCCCCGAGGGCCAGCACGCGCTCGACTACTTCTCGCAACTCGCCCAGCGCATCATCCGCCTCGTCACGGAGCCGCACACGGTCGGCGCGGGTTACGATCTGGACACGCGGCTCCGGCCTTCCGGCTCCCAGGGGCTCCTCGTCACGTCGCTCGCGTCGTTCGCGCGGTACCACGGCGTGCCCCTCGAAGACGCCTCCGATCCCGATCGGCTCACCGTTTCCTCCTCAGGCGCGGCGTGGGAGCGGCAGGCGCTCCTTCGCGCGCGCGTCGCCGCCGGTGACGAAGCGCTGGGTACGCGAGTCCTTCGCGTCGCTCACGCCGCCGCCTACGAGCGGGGCGCCGCGCCCGCGGAAGAGGTGCACCGCATGCGTCTGCGCATGGAGCAAGAGCTCGGGCGCGAGCGCGCGGGGCGCTGGGACCTGAAGACGGGTCGCGGCGGACTTCTCGACGTCGAGTTTGCGACTCAGTGGCTCCAGATGCGACACGGAATCGATGTCCGGGTCCGCACGCCGGACGTCCTCGCCGCTCTTCACTCGCTCCGCGAAGCGGGGTACCTGTCGCGTTCGCCGTTCGAGGCTCTCCGGGACGGATACCTGTTTCTCCGGCGGCTGGAGCAGCGGATCCGGATCGTCCACGGTACCGGCTCCATGATCCTCGACGCGGGCGGACCGGGCCTTTCTAAGCTTGCCCGGCGGATGGGGTTCCGGGACACCGAAGCGGAAGGGGACGCCCTCCTCGACGAGTACGCGGGAATCACCCGCGGCATTCGAGCGGCTTACCTGCGCGTGCTCGGGATCGAGGGTGCTGGCCAGTCGTGATACCGTTCGAATCCGATGTTCGAGCGCCCGCGACGCAATCGCGTCAATGAGGCCGTCCGAGGGCTCGTCCGCGAGACGAGCTTGACGGCTTCGCATCTGATCTGGCCGACCTTCGTGCACGAGGGTCGGAACCGGGAAACGCCGATTTCCTCGATGCCCGGCCAGTCCCGGCTCACGATCGATCTACTCGTCGAGAGAGCAAAGGCGGCGCGCGACGTCGGAGTCCCCGGGGTCGCGCTGTTTCCCGCGCTCGAGGACGCGCTGAAGGATCCCCGCGGCCGCGAGAGCATGAATCCGAGTGGACTCTTGCAGCGGGCCGTGGCGGCGCTGAAGGAGCAGGTGCCGGGGTTGCTCGTCGTCACCGACGTGGCGCTCGATCCGTACAGCTCGGACGGCCACGATGGAGTCGTCATCGACGGGCGCATCGACAACGAAGCGACGGTGCCGATCCTCGCCGCGATGTCCGTCGCGCAGGCACGCGCCGGCGCCGATCTCGTCGCGCCGAGCGACATGATGGACGGCCGTGTCGGCGCCATCCGCGCCGCCCTCGACGAGGCCGGGTTCGCGAACGTCGGCATCTGCAGCTACTGCGCGAAGTACGCCTCGTCGTTCTACGGACCCTTTCGCGAGGCTCTCGATTCCGCGCCGAAGAGCGGCGACAAGAAGACGTACCAGATGGACCCCGCGAACGTGCGCGAAGCCCTGCGCGAGGTGCGCCTCGACGAGGCCGAGGGGGCCGACTGGCTCATGGTGAAGCCGGGTCTTCCGTACCTCGACGTCGTGCGCTTCGTGCGCGAACACACGAATTTACCCGTCGCCGCGTATCACGTGAGCGGCGAGTACGCGATGCTCAAGGCCGCCGCGAAAAATGGCTGGCTCGACTACGACCGATGCCTCCTCGAGAGCCTCCTGTCGCTCCGCCGGGCTGGCGCGGACGTGATCTTCACCTACGGCGCCGTGGAGGCTGCGCGGCTGCTCGCGGGCGGCAAAGCCGGCTGAGCGAGGGTCGAGGCGGTTCGTCACTGCCCCGTCTCGAGGCGCGGCCCTTTCGCGAGATACGCGTTCAGCTCGACGCCCAGGAGCAGCGCGGTGCAGCAGAGCCAGAGCCAGATCAGAAAGACGGCGACGGCTGCGAGGCTTCCGTAGAAGACGGAGTAACGGGCCAGCGATTTCGCATACACGGTGAAGCAGTACGAAGCCGCCATTCCGATGATGACCGTCGCGGCGGCGCCGGGAAGGATCACGGGGTTCTTCTCCCGGTGTCGAACGGCGACCCGGAAGAACGCCGCGACGACGATCCACGCGGCGAAGCTGCCTGCGGTCACGGTGACGAACCGGGGCACTATCTTCTGACCCCGCTCCGCGACGGTGAAGACGAAGGCGAGCGGACCTCCGGCGAGGAGCACGATGCCGAAGCCCGCCGCGACCAGGAGCGCGAGCAGCGCGATCACGCATCCGAGCGCGATCAGCCTCTTCCGGACCCAGGAACGCCGTTCGACACCGAGGGCGATCTCGAACGCCGTCATCGCAGACTGAAACGCCGTGGCGCCGAGCCACAGCGAGCCGCCGAGAAACGCAGGGGCGACGGTGTGACTCCTGCCGCGCGTCATGTGGCGGTCGACGAGCGAATGAACCTCGTCCGGCGTGACGTCGAGCGTCGACGAGAGCATGGCGAGGACTCGAGGCTCGCCGCGGAGAACCCACGCCATGAGCATTCCGACCAGCCCCAGCAGGGGAATGCTCGCGAGAAAGAGCGAGAAGGCCATGGCGCTGGCGTCGACCAGCGCGTCTCGCTCCCACATCGCGCCGATCACGGCCTTCGCGGCGCGTCCCCACTCTGCCGCCATCCGTCTTGGAGCGGGCCCCAAATTCACTCCCGATATATTACCGGCTCGGCGTGCACTCCGGTCGAAACTTTCGGCCCCGACTTTTTGTGGACCCTCGCGGCTGAAGTCGCCGTAGTCTGAGCGGCCATGAGGCGAAATGATTCGGCGCTCGCGCGCTGGTGCGTCCTGGTCTGTCTGTGCGGCGTCGCGTGCGACGAGAAGACTCCGGCTCCGGCTCCCACGGCGCCGTCCGTCGCGCCAGCGGCCGTGCCGGCACCCGCGCCGGTGAAGGAAGTCGCGCCCATCGAGCCGGAAGCGCCGGTGAAGAAGAAGGATCCGAAATCCTGCAAGGCGGGCAATGTCGTCGACTTTGACGGCGACGCGGCGCTCGAAGCTCAGGTTCGGTTGAAAGCCGGCAAGCCAGAGGGCGAGATCACGCTCGCGGACCTCGCGAAGGTCCGGTCGCTCAATCTTTCTCAGGTGAAGATCGACGCACTCGACCCGTGCATCTACCCCCACTTCACTTCGCTGAAGGATCTGTTCCTCGGCGCGGGCCGGCTCGACGATCTGTCGCCGATTGCGGGTCTCAAGAATCTCGAGGCGCTCCGCGCATCGCTCAACCACGTGTCGGATCTGACGCCCCTGTCGAAACTGACGAAGATGGATCGGCTCGATCTCGGCCACACGCGCGTGACCGATCTCTCGCCGCTCTCGAACCTGGTCTCCATGACGGAGCTCGAGCTCGACGACACCCAGGTCTCGGACCTCAAACCCCTCTCCGTGTGCACGAAGCTCGAGCGGCTCAGCATCCAGCGGACCAACGTTAAGGATCTGACCCCCCTGAAGCCGCTCACCGACCTCAAGTTCCTCTACACTAGCGGCGCGCAGATAGACGACACCTCGCCGCTCGCCGCGCTCGTGAGCCACGGCCTCAAGATCATCGATCAGTAATGCCCCCCGTCGTTTCTAGAGCCCGAGGAATTCGAAGAACTCGCTGGCCGTCTGGGCGGCGCGGCCGCTCCGCTTGCGGCGCGTCTGCTCGCGGTTCCACTCCGCGACCTTCTCGTTGTACCGGGCGTGCGCGGCTTGATAACTCTCGTCGAGCTCGCGTAGCTCGTCCACGTCGTTGTCGCCGTCGAGCTCGTAGGGACACTCGGTCGCTTCGACGATCTTGAGGCGCCGGAGCTTCCCCTGCTTCGTGAACTCGGGGTCGAACGGGTAGACACGGCAGCCGAGCGGCCGGCTCGAGTAGATCGAGCAGCGGTTGTCCTCGCCCAGATACCGGCACGCGCCGCCCGAGTGCCGGAGCACCATGACGCGCTTGCCCTGTCGGAGCGTCGCGAACGCCTCGGGCTCGTCATCCATATCGATTCCGTGACGATCCGCCCAGCGGACGATGTCCTTTGCGCCGTCTCCCGTTCGCGCCGAGATCCGGCGGACGTCGTCGGGCGTCAGAGGAAGGAGCGGGTCCTTGCAGCAGTTCCCGCACCCGGTACACCGGAACTTGAGAAATGTGAAAGCCATGGCCGCCGCTGCCCGCCCGCATAGCAGGGCTCCATGCCGAAAGGGAGGGAATTGCGTTACCTTGTGAGCAAGAGCGACAGTTGAGTCGTCGTATCTACCAAAGGTTCGTGACGCTCGATGGCTGCGATTCTCGTCTTCGCGTCGTCGTCATGCGCCGGGCACGGAAGCCCGTGACGCTGGTCGTTGCAGTGTCCGTGGCGCACGGTACACGCGGCACCCGAGCGGCCGGCTCAGTAGTTCCGCATCGACGAGCAGCGTCGTCCCCGAGGGATCAAAGAGGTACGGAACTACGCGAGCGGAGCGAGCCCGCCGAAGGCAGCGGGGGAGCGGGCGCGGAGCGAGCCGCGGGGGCAAGGCCCCCTTTCCTAGTAGATCGAGCAACGGCTGTGCTCGCCCGAGAGACCGGCATGCGCCGCCCGAGTGCCGGAGCACCATGACGCGCTTTTCCCGACGGGCGACCGCGAACGCATGTGGAAGGGAGCTCCTTCGACGGTTTCGGAGAAGTCGGTGGGTGCTGCCCTGGTCGTCGCAGTGAAGAGCAGGTATGGTGAACGTCTCGCGTTCGCACCATGTCCCTCAAGATCGATCAGGATCACTCGCGGTTCCGGAACATCGTTCGAGGGAAGATTCGCCAGAATTTGCGGCGGTACATCTCGCAGGGCGAGATGATCGGCCGGAAGGGCCGGGATCTCGTCTCGATTCCCGTGCCGCAGATCGACATCCCGCGATTCGTCTATGGCCAGAAGCAGCGCGGTGGCGTGGGCGAGGGCGAGGGACAGCCGGGCGACCCCGTCGGCGGTCAGGACGGCGAGGATGCGCAGAGCGGCCCGGGCAAGGCCGGCGAGGGCGCGGGGGAGCACGTTCTGGAGGTCGACATCACCCTCGATGAGCTCGCGGACATCCTGGGCGAGGAGCTCGAGCTGCCGGCGATCGAGAACAAGGGCCGCAATCGGATCCAGAGCGCGAAGGATCGATACACCGGGATTCGCCGCGCCGGACCCGAGTCCCTCCGGCACTTCAAGCGCACCTATCGCGAGGCCCTGAAGCGCGCCATCGCCGCCGGCGCCTACGATGCGAAAAACCCCATCATCGTCCCCGAGCACGAGGACAAGCGCTACCGCTCGTGGAAAGAGAACACGGAGCCCGTCGCGAACGCCGTCATCATTTACATGATGGACGTCTCGGGCTCGATGGGTGACGAACAGAAGGAGATCGTGCGCATCGAGAGCTTCTGGATCGACACGTGGCTCCGCCGCCACTACCAGGGCCTCGAGAGCCGCTACATCATCCACGACGCGGTTGCGCGCGAGGTCGATCGCGATACCTTCTTTCACACGCGCGAGTCGGGCGGCACCATGATCTCGAGCGCGTACAAGCTTGCCGCGCAGCTCATGGATGATCACTACTCGTCCGAGGAGTGGAACATCTACCCGTTCCATTTCTCGGACGGTGACAACTGGAGCATGGACGACACGTTGGCGTGCATGGAGCTCCTCCGGAAGGGCATCCTGCCGCGCGTGAACATGTTCGCGTACGGGCAGGTCGAGAGCCCCTACGGTTCGGGTCAGTTCATCAAGGACCTTCGCGAGCACTTCGGAAAAGACGAGAGCGTCGTCACCAGCGAGATCCGTGACAAGGACGGCGTGGTCGGCAGTATCAAGGAATTCCTCGGGAAGGGGCGGTGATCCGAGGATGCCTTCCTTCGCAGCCTCGTCGCGCATCCCTCGGTATCTCCGGGTGGAGCAGGAGAAGATCGAACGGATCGCGGCCGAGTGCGGCCTCGACTTCCTGCCCGTCGTCTTCGAGATGGTCACGTACGACCAGATGAACGAAATCGCGGCCTACGGCGGCTTTCCGAACCGATATCCGCACTGGCGGTTCGGCATGGAATACGAGCGCCTGGCGAAGAGCTCCGAGTATGGGCTCTCGAAGATCTACGAGCTCGTGATCAACAACAACCCCTCGGTCGCGTATCTGCTCGAGGGAAATAGTCTCACCGACCAGAAGCTCGTGATGTGTCACGTCCTCGGTCACGTCGACTTCTTCAAGAACAACTTCATGTTCCGTTCGACGGATCTCGACGCGACCGGCAAGATCGTGAACCCGTCGCGGCCGGGGGGCTTCGACTACGACCCGAACCGGAAATGGATCGACAAGATGGCGAACCACGGCGCCATCGTGCGGCGTCTGGTCGATCGCCACGGGATCGAGAAGATCGAGGCATTCGTCGACCACTGTCTGTCCGTCGAGAACCTGATCGATCCCTGGGCGCCGTTCGTCGTCCGCACCCGGCCCGAGCCGGAGGAGGAGGACGCCCCGGCGCCAGTGGAAGTTCCGCGGCTCCGCGCCAAGGAATACATGGAGAGCTTCATCAACCCCGAGGAGTATCTCGAGGAGCAGAAGAAGAAGCTCGAAGCGAGCCGCGAGCGGACGAAGGGGAAATTCCCGAAAGAATCGGTACAGGACATCCTGTCGTTCCTCGTCGAGCACGCGCCGCTGGAGCGGTGGGAACGGCAGATCCTCGAGGTCGTTCGCGAGGAGGCGTACTACTTCCTGCCACAGATCCAGACGAAGATCATGAACGAGGGCTGGGCGAGCTACTGGCACTCCCGGTTGATGACGGAGAAGGTCTGCGATGCGAGCGAGATCCTCGACTACGCGGACAACAATGCCGCGGTCATGGCGACCAGCCCCGGCAATCTGAATCCGTACAAGCTCGGGGTCGAGCTGTTCCGGGACGTCGAGGAGCGCTGGGACAAGGGCCAGTTCGGTCGGGAGTGGGAAGACTGCGACGATCTCGAGGTGAAAAAACACTGGGATTTGCGCCTCGGCCTCGGCAAGAAGAAGCTCTTCGAGGTGCGCGCGCTCTACAACGACGTCACGTTCATCGACGAGTTTCTGACGCCGGAGTTCGCGATACGCCACAAGCTCTTCACGTTCGAGTGGTCCAATCGTGCGGACCGCTTCGAGGTCGAGTCGCGCGAGTTCCGGAAGGTGAAGGACAAGCTGCTCTTCCAGCTCACGAATCGCGGCAATCCCTACGTGCTCGTGGAAGACGCGAACTACCAGAACCGCGGCGAGCTCCTCCTGCACCATCAGCACCAGGGCGTCGATCTCCGGGCGGACTACGCACGCGAGACGCTCGCCGCGCTCGTGCGCGTCTGGAAACGCCCTGTTTGTCTCGAGACGCTCGTCGACGGCAAGAAGACGAATCTCCGCTTCGACGGACGGGAGCACACCTCGAAGCAGGACTCGTGAGATTCGGGAGCTTTGTCGTTGCGGCCGTGGGCCCTCGGCGCGCTCGCGCTGCCGGCCAATGCTTCGGAAGGGTCCGGAAGCGCGAGCACGACGCCCGCGCCGTCCGTGAGAGCTGCGACGGGGACCCTGGTTCCCGGCGGCCTCGCGCGCGGCACGGACGACCCTGCTGACCGCGAGCTCCTGCTCGGCGACCACGCGTATCGCGCCGCCGATTTCGCAAAAGCGAAGGAGCACTATCAGCGCGCCGCGACCCTGGCGCCGCAGGACGTCGCGGGTCCAATAGGTCTCGTGCGCGTCCGATTCGCGAGCGGAGGAGTCCCGACGGACTACGGCGCGGCTCCAAAGGACCCCAGGGTCCGCGCTCTCCTCGCGGAGGTGGCCCGTTGCCTCCGCCGCGACCCGAATTACGGCCCTGCGTACGTCGAGCGGGGTCGTTTGCTCCTCGTCCAGGGCAAGCCCGACGACGCGCTCGCGGCTCTCGAACGAGGTGCGGCTCTCGCCGCGGACGATCCCGAAGCGCAATCGGCGCTAGGCGTCGCGCTCCTCGCGACCGGCAAGGCCGAGGAGGCTCTCGAGCGACTGAAGCGCGCCGCGGAGCTCGACCCGGACGATGCGGAGCGGCTCACCAATCTCGGCACGGCGCAGATGATGCGCGGACAGGTGGACGCGGCGATCGTCTCTTACCGTCGCGCCGTCGAGCTCGAGCCGAACGAGCCCCGCGCCGCGGGCGATCTCGGCACCGCGTACCTCGCGGCAAACCGCGCCGCCGATGCGAAGCCGTATCTCGAGCGCGCCGTGGCGCTCGCGCCGGACCGCGCCACGTTCCTCTCGAACCTCGGGTACGCCGAGCACCAGCTCGGGGACATCCCGGGCGCGATCGCGACGTTGAACCGCGCGACCGAAAAGGATCCGAAGCTCGGTTCCGCCTGGATCAACCTCGGCAACGCGCTCGTGGATCAAGGCAAGCTCGACGACGCCGAGCGGGTGTTCAAGAAAGCCGCCGCCCTCGACCCGACCGATCCCAGGCCCAAGGCGAGTCTCGGCGACCTGGCGGAGCTCCGGAAGAAGTCAGCGAAGTGAGCTGGTCCGGCGGAGCGTTCACCTCTCACGCGGACTGAAGCATCGTCCCTAGCGGCCGTCGCGCTTCGGCGGCATCACCGTCGCGATCATCTCGTGAAGGTCGTCGAACTTCTCGTGAAGGTGCGCGATCTCGAGCTCCGCCTTCAGGTTGACGCGGTATTCGACGTCGTTCCTTACGCGGTCGCGCGCAACCTGCCGGTTCTGGCTCAGGAGCACGAAGACCGACAGGATGATCGCTTCGAGCGAGACGACCATGGTCAGGAGCCCGAACGGAAACGGGTCGAAGCCGCCGATGACGGTCCTTCCCAGCGGACCGACGTTCAAGACGATCCACACGAAGAAGATCACGCAATGAATGAAGAGGAACGGCAGGCTCCCGCTGAACTCGGAGATCCAGTCCGCGACCTTCATCACCCGGGTCCGGCTGTCCTCGGTTTCTTCGTTGATGTCGCGCGAGGCGCTGTGGCGCAAGAGCTTGTTGGTTTCGCGGAGGCGCCGCCCCATCGCCGTGAGCAGCGACAGGCCGGCGACCGGCTGCTGCCGCAAGAACGCTTCCAGGTCTTCGCGATCGACCACGAGCGCGTCCAGATCGGCGGTGACGACCGCGGACGCCGTTCGCGGCCCCGCGTCCAGGAGCGAGATCTCGCCGAAGAAATCGCCGGGATGCGCGGTGTCGAGCAGGATCCGATTGCCGGTATCGTTCTTGAAGAAGATCTCCACCTCGCCCGACCGCACGATGTAGAGGGAGTCCCCCGCATCGCCGCGCGCGAAGAGCGTGGTGCCCTTGGCGCTCGTGATCCGCTCCACGCGCGCGCCGAGCGCTCGCCTCGCGTCCTCGTCGAGCAACGCAAACAGGGGGACGTCAGCGAGAAGCTCGGCGTTCGTGGCCATCCGGGTGGCCAATATGCCACGCCGCAGGAGCCGGAACCGAGTTTCCTGCTGTCCCATGGGGCAATCGACGCATGGCTTGACCGTCGCCCGGTTCGGGAAGATAGTTAGCATGCTAAACATATCCTCACGAAATACCTTCATGCCCCCGAAAGCGGTTGCCGAACGCAAGCGAACCCCGGACCTCGACGCCATTCTCGAAGCGATGGTCTATCTGTATTCGGAATCCCGCCGCGTGACGCGCACGGTCGCCGAAGGGTACGGACTGACCGGCTCGCAGCTCCTCGCGCTGAAGATGATTGGCCCGCGGGGTCGCATCTCGCTCTCGGAGCTGTCGGGCCGCATTCGCGCGAAGAACAGCACGGTCACCGGCATCGTCGACCGCATGGAACGGGACGGCCTGGTGGTCCGGAAGCGCTCGGACGACGATCGGCGCGTCGTGAACCTGGAGCTCACCTCGAAGGGACGGAAGCTCGCGGACCGAGGCGCGACCGTGGACCCGATGGACCTGTTTCGCACGTTGCTCGAGGAGCTGTCCACACGTGACGCCGCCGATCTCGAGCGCGTCATGATCAAGCTCGCGAGCCGGGCCCGCGAGCTTCTGGCATCGAAGGGGATCACGGACCAGAAACCGATGGAGGAATGAACATGCCCGACAGCGTTCACCGAGACCCGGATCTGTGCGTCATCACGTGCGCCGTCACCGGCGTGCTCGCGAACCGGAAGCAGAGCCCCGGGATCCCGTACTCGCCTGCCGAGATCGGGGAAGAGTGTCGCCGGGCGCACGAGGCCGGCGCAGCCGTCGCCCACATCCACGCGCGCGAGGACGACGGGACGCCTACGGCGTCGCCGGAAGTGTTCGCGCGCATCGCCGAAGAGGTCCGGAAACGCAGCCACATTCTCCTCAACTTCTCGACCGGGACGATCGCGAGCGACGTGACGGAGCAGTGCACGTACATCCGGAACGTGAAGCCGCAGATCGCGGCGATGAACTCCGGGACCATGAACTACGCGAAATACAGCGCGAAGCAGAAGAACATGGTCTTCGACATGGTGTTCCCGAACACTTACGAGAAGATGATCCAGATGCTCACCGCGATGAACGACGCGGGGGTGAATCCGGAGCTCGAGTGTTTCGATTCGGGGCATACGCACGGGCTCTGGCCGCTCATCGACATGGGTATTCTGAAGCCGCCCTTCCAGTATTCGTTCATCATGAACGTGCTCGGCGGCATTCCGCCGACGGTCGAGTCTTTGCAGCTCCAGGCCAAGATCCGCGTCCCGGACACGGAGTGGGAGGTCATCGGCATCTCGCACTGTCACTGGCGCATGCTCGCGACGGCCCTCGTACTCGGCGGCAACATCCGGACGGGTCTCGAAGATCATCTCTATCTGCCCGGCGGACAGATGGCGAAATCCAACGGCGAGATGGTGGAAGTGGCCGCGCGCCTCTGCCGAGACATCGGTCGACGGCCGGCGAGCGTCGATGAGGCGCGGAAGATCTTGAAGCTCAGGAACACGACATGACTCCCGGGCGCGAGTACGAGACCATCCTCGTCGCGGCGGCCGACGGTGTCTCGACGATCACGCTGAATCGTCCGGATCGGCGGAACGCAATCGGTCCGGCGATGGTCAACGAGCTGCTCTGGGCGCTCGAGGACGCGACGAACGACGACGCCGTGCGGACGATTGTCGTCACCGGCGCGGGCAAGGCGTTCTGCGCAGGCGGAGACTTCGCGCAGATGACCGCCGGCGCGGAGGGCCCGAAGCTGCCGCCCCGGGGCGACTACAAGGACCTGCTCCTTGCGCTCGTCCGCTCGACGAAACCCGTCGTCGCGCGTGTGAACGGCCACGCGATGGGCGGCGGACTCGGCCTCGTCGCCGCGAGCACCTTCGCCGTGGCGTCGACGGAAGCGAAGCTCGGCACGCCGGAGATCGACGTCGGGCTCTTTCCGTTCATGGTTTACGCCGTGCTCGAACGGGTCATGAACCGGCGTGCCCTAGTCGAGATGGTGCTCTCCGGCAGCAAGCTGTCCGCGGAAGACGCGGCACGCGCCGGGCTCGTCAATCGCGCCGTCGCCCCGGACGCGCTGGACTCGGCCGTCGCGACTTACGCCGCGACGATCGCGTCGAAGAGTCCAAGCACCGTGCGCCTCGGCCTGGAAACCATCTGGGACGTGGACGAGCTAGGCCTGGCGGAGAAGCTCGGCGTGCTCTCCTCCCGGCTGACCCGGTGTCTCGGGACGGACGACGCAAGAGAAGGGCTGCTCGCCTTTCTCGAGAAACGACAACCCAGGTGGACCGGCACGTAATCGGCGGACTGCGAGTACGACGGAGGGCTTCCGATGGACATGAATGAGCTCGTGAAGGATCTCGAGGCGCGCCGGGCGCGCGTGCGGCTCATGGGGGGCGAAGACAAGGTCGCGCGCCAGCACGGTCGCGGCAAGTGGACGGCCCGGGAGCGTTTCGCCGCGTTCTTCGATGACGGCGTCTATTTCGAGGTCGGGATGCACGGGCGCCCGATGGGGCTCTCGTCGGGCGGCGGGGATGACGTGCCGGCGGACGCGGTCGTCTGCGGCTTCGGCAAGGTGGGCGGTCGGATGGTGTGCTCCGCGGCCTACGACTTCACGGTGAAGGGCGGCAGCATCGGTCAGGTCGGCGAAGAGAAGGTGACGCGACTGCGGTCCATGTCGCTAAAGGGACGGTGGCCCATCGTGTGGTTCATAGATTCCGCGGGCGCGCGGATCGACCCGGGGAGCGGACACATGGACCAGATCTCCCTCTTCGCGGGCTCGGGGCACCTCTTCCGGGAGCAGGTGATCATGAGCGGCGTCGTGCCCCAAGTGGCGGCGATGGTCGGGCCCGGCGCCGCGGGTACCGCGTACATCCCGGGTCTCGCGGACTTCGTCCCGATGGTGAAGGGGGTAGGGTCGCTCGCGCTCGGCGGTCCGCCGCTCGTGAAGGCCGTGACCGGTCAGGAGATCGGCGAACAGGAGCTGGGCGGGTCGAAGGTGCACACGACCGTCAGCGGCGTCGGCGACGTCGAGGTGGAAGACGACGCCGCGTGCATCGCCCTCGTGAAGCAGTACCTGTCGTACATGCCGTCGCATTGCGAAGAAGAACCGCCCATCGTGCCCTGCGACGATTCCGTGGATCGTCGAGACGAGGCGCTCCTCACGTTACTCCCCGAGAGCACGCGGCAAGCGTACGACATGTACGCCCTCATTCGCTCGATCGTCGACGGAGGCGAGTACCTCGACGTCAAACCGAAGTTCGGGCGATCGCTAATCACGTGCTTTGCCCGGATCGGTGGGCGCGCCGTCGGCATCGTCGCGAACCAGCCGAAGCATCTCGGCGGCATCCTCGAGAACGACTCCGCCGACAAGGGCGCGCGCTTCATTCAGGTCTGCGACGCATTCAATGTCCCGCTCGTGTTCCTGCAAGATGTCCCCGGGTTCATGGTCGGCTCGAAGGTGGAGCACCAGGGCATCATCAGGCACGGGGCGAAGATGCTTCACGTGATGAGCGCCGCAACGGTGCCGAAAATCACGGTCGTCGTGCGCAAGGGCTACGGCGCGGGCTACTACGTCATGTGTGGCCGCGCGTACGAACCCGACCTGATCGTCGCGTGGCCCACTGCCGAGATCAGCGTCATGGGCGCCGAGGGCATGCTCGGCATCGCGGGGAAGAAATTGTTTGGAGGCGCCGAACCCGAGCCCGCGATGAAACAGGCGGTCATCGACTCGATCCAGAAGAGCATCGACGTCTACAAGGTGGGCGGCTGGGGTCTCGTCGACGACGTGATCGACCCACGAGATACGCGTCGTGCCATCGCGTGGGGCCTGGACCTCGCGAGCCACAAGCACGTCGAACGCCCGCACCGCAAGAGAGGCGTGATCCCGGTTTGAGCAGGCGTGCGCGCCTCAGAAGGGTGGCCGTACTCGTTGAGGGCGAGAGCGCCGATGATTGCGTAGGGCAGGTTCTCGGCCTCGAGGATGCGCACGAGCTTCCGAAGCGCCTTCTGGACGTCCACTTCCCCCACGAAGAACCTCCCGCAATACTCGACACTCTTCGATAGGCGAGCGGTCTGCTCGGCCGAGCACCAGCCGGTGCCCCAGGCAGACTCCGCCAGGCGCCGGAAGCGTCGACCAAATCCGAACGCCCGCTAGCCATTCCAGGAGGCTTGCCAGACGCCGCACCCGTCCGCCATCGCTCACGCATCCGCCGGCGGGATTACTGTTCTGAAGATCGAGCTGGGCGACGCGATGGGCGAAAGCGCTGTGCATCGGCTTCGATGGACGCCTTCCGAGGATTCAGCGCGACCAGCACACGCTCCGCGAACCCGGCACTGAGAACGATCTTGACGGCAACGGTGGCCGTCGTCGTATTCATCGTGAGGGTGATGTGAACGCCGGTCTTCCCGAGTGCGATGAAGGCAGGGAAAGGCTGCGCGCCCTAACTGCTCTTCGCCGGGCTCCAGGCGCTCCTCTTCGCGGAGGCGAAGTTGACAACCGGAGTCAGGGTCGGGCTACATCACGGGCGTGACCGCCGACCCGGAGCCTCGAGCGTCGCCGCCTCCGTCAATCGGGGGGAGGCGCGCCATGATCGGCTTACTCTGGTTCGGCGCGGCGGCGACGATCGCCTACTGGGTCATCTGGTTCGGTGTGGCTCGGAGCTGGCTCGCGACGGTCGACGCACCCTGGTACTACACGTTCGAGAACGCGTTCCCGATCGCCGACGGTTGGATGACCGTGACGGCGGTTCTCGCGGCCCTAGCGCTCCAGCGGCGGCGCGACACGTCGGTGCTCTGGATGCTGCTCGCCGGTAGCGCCGCCGTGTACCTGGCCGGCATGGACGTCCTGTTCGATCTCGAAAACGGCATCTACCGTTCGGCGGACGCCAGCAGCGTCGGTGTCGAGCTGTTCATCAACATCGGTTGCACGATCGGGGGGGCCGCGATCATCCGCTACGCCTGGGCTCACCGCGTCGCGCTTCTGAGTGGCGGCTGATTCCCGCTGATCGGGGCGGAGTTCCCGGCCTCGGTAGTTCCGCATCGACGACGTCGTCCCCGAAGGATCAAAGCCGTGCGTCACGGACCCGCTGCACGAGGGTTCGAAGGACGCGCGATAGACCCGCCTCGACTTCTGTCGCCTCGCCGCAGAGCGTGAGCGCGCCGGCGACCGACTCGAGCGTGGACACGTATTCGCGCCTGGGCTCCGCGCGTAGCCGCCCGTAAATCGACGGACCCGCGGGCTTCAAGGTCAGTCGATTCAGCTTGGTGAGCCAGGGGTTGCGCCACCACAAGGTCTTTGCCTTCGACCAGGTTCCGTCGAGTACGACGAGGCCGGCGAGGATGCTCGGCGCGACGACGCCGCCGTCGCGACCCACCACCTTGCCCGGAGGCGAGTCGCGGTTCGGGAAGAGGACGGCCCATCGTCGTGCATCGACGTGCTCCTCCCCGAGGGCCGCGGCGAGGTTCGGCCAGCTCAGGCCCACGACGAGTTTCGCCTTCGGCAGACACGCGACGAGGAGCTGCGCCGTGCCGAGGAGTGCGTCGCGCTCCTGTGGATGCTGAAGAATGAGAATGCGCCGCTCGGTCGGGTACGACACGATCCGATCGCACACGCAGGCGACGCTCGGACGATGGCAGGTGTCGCAGGTGAGGGAAACGGGCGCCACGCGAAACGCTACCGCTCAACGCCGTTGAGCGGATCCAGAAAGTCGCGATCGGCACCGCGTGACGGGCGGAACGAAGACGGTGCGGACCTCGCCGCAGCGACACGGGAGATAGATGCTGCTCACGAAGGCGCCGAGGTTCCGTCGCGCGCGGAGCTCTTCTCCGGTGGGCAGCGTCACGGCGAACTGACGCTGCCCGAACATGACCGTGAAACCGTCGGAGAGGTGGAGTCCCGAAAACGAAGCGTGGTCGAACGCTCCGAGCACGGCAAAGAGCCCCTGCTCGCGCAGACTCTTGCGCGACGGGGCCCGAAGACCGCGCGCCAGGCTCATGAGCGGATCGAGCCGCGGCACATCGCCCCGGGATGGAAGGGTCTCGATCTGGTGCAGCGTTCGGTCTCCATAGTAGTGAATACCGCGCCGTCCATACAACCGGAAGAAGTAGGGGATGTCGCCCCGCGCGAGTTGCTCGGCTTCGGCTTCGAGGAGCGGCGGCCAGAGCTCCTCCGAGCGGCTGCGGACGTAGACGTCCGTGCCGCGCAAGCACACCCGGATGGGGGCAGTACGGAGGGCCGGTAGACGGGAGAAGACGTCTGCGATGTCGCGAGCATGCCGGTCGAGAAGATCGAGCGTGCCGCGATAGGCCGCGACGATCGCGATCAGGTTGGCAGGATCTACAGGCTTGCCCAGATAGGGCAATACGCGGCGAACGCCGCAGGCATGCCGGCAGACGTCGCCGTACTCCGGATCGGCGTCGGGCAAGAGCTTGGTCTCCGTCGGCAGCGACAGGTTCGCGAGGATCATCTCGACGTCGAGCGGCCCGAAGACCACGCGATCTCGACCATCGACACCGAGCACCAGGTTTTCCCAGTGCAGATCACCGAGGCCCAGCCAGCTGAAGAGCGCCAGCGCTCGCCCCACGACGGCCGCGAGCGCTCGCTTGCCTTCGTTCGAGGCGGCGGGCAATGGTGCGAGCGAGACGCGCTCGACCTTGCCAGCTACGCCGGTTCGTGAGAGCCAAAACTCGAGCTCGGGTAGAAACCCGAACGTGTCGGGCCCGAGGCCGTCGCGCTCGGCGGCCGCGGTGAGAAACGTCCGGAGCGGGCTCTCCGCCGAAAGAAGCAGCCACTCCCAGAAGACGGTGCGAGGTTTGGTGACCCCATGAGCTTCGACGATGACGCGCCGCCCGAAGTTGTGAGAGTCGCCGGCCGTGTGCGAGCGAGTCGTCGCGGGCCCACGCCTTTCTCGCCGAGACCGGGTCGGAGGGCTCATGCAGGCCTTCACCCACTGCCGCCGTCAGGGCATCGGGTGCTTCTCGAAGAAGTCGATGATGGTGTTCGTCGCATCGATGTCGACGCTCGATTTACCGACGAGCGCAGGACCGCCCGGCCAGGAGTGACCACCATCCACGATCGTGCAGAGCTCGACTTCGCTGCCGTCCTTGCACCCGGACCAGGTATGGCATGCGGCGTCGCCCTTCTGCGAGACCAGGGTCGACCCGGCGAAGAGCGAGGGATTCGGGCCTCCATCGAAGGTCGACTCGTCGGGCATCGGGACCTCGCTCGCTCCGTCGGGCAGCGGCGAGTTCGGGCACGCGTCGAGATCTTTCCAGAGATCGATCGAGTAGGAGACGGGCGGGAACTCGAGCAAATGAACGATCCCGTCGAGGCCCCCGTTGAAAGGCACGATCGTGTCGCCCGTGCCGTGGACGGCGAGGATCGGGACGGGACGCGACGGGCTACAGGGCGACACGACGACGGCGCCCGCGACGGGCGCGACGGCCGCGAACACATCGGCCGCTTCGCAGGCGAGGCGGTAGGAGAGCATGGCGCCGTTCGAAAGCCCGGTGGCGAACACGCGCTTCGGATCGATGCAGTAATCCGACTCGAGCTTCGTCACCAGATCGCGCACGAAGCCGACGTCGTTCGCCGTGTTGCCGCAACAGGTCCCCGCGTTCCAGCTGAGGCCGAGGCCGACGTCGAGCCCGGCCGGATAAGCGACGATGAACCCGCGCTGGTCGGAGGTGTCCGACATGTGCGTCACCGTCTCCTGAAGAGTGTTCGGCTCCAGCAGGCCGTGGAAGTTCAGGACGAGCATCGCCGGCTTCGTCGGGTCGTAGCTCGCTGGAACGTGCACGATTGCCCCTCGTAGGCCGCCATCGGGTGTTCCGGGTTCGGGGATGGTCACCGTCGTTTCTCCGAGTGCTCCGGTCTTGGCGTTGCACGCGGGCCCCGCCGAAGTGAGCGCTTCTGCACCGGCATCCGACGCTCGGATCGCCTTGCTGGTGCCACAAGCCGGGAGGGTCACGGCAACGATGGCGAGGACAGTGTGAACGCGCCCCGAATGCGTGGATCTGTGCATGTAATTCCCTGGGACGGGGGACGATATCATGGCAACTCCTCGACAGCGTTTCACGCTCCGAAGACGATTGCGGTCCGAGCGTCTGCCTACGTGTTCGTATCTCGGACAATGGTCCGGAGATCGCGGAGGACATCCGCACGAGGGTCTTCGAGCCCTTCTTCACCACGAAGGAAACCGGGCGCGGCAGTGGCCTGGGTCTCGCGACAGCCTACGCGATCACGACGGACCACGGGGAGCGTTTGACTTGCGAGAGTCAGCTCGGTGTCGGTACGACCTTCACTGCCCTCCTGCCGGCGGTGGACGAGGCGGTCCGGGAAGCCGTCTCCCCATCCGAATCCGACGGCACGGCCGCAGTTTCGACTGGTTCTACCTGACGCATTGCAGCGGTCCGTGAGAGGCTGGACCAGCTTTCGGGCGGCATGGGATTCTCATGACAGTTTTTGCGCTCGGGAGTAAAGGCAGTGTCCCGGTCCGGCGGGACATAGCCGCGAGGGAACGCGACCGCAGCCATGGGAATTTCCGAGCCTGTTTCTAGAATTGCGATCGTCAACCGGGGTGAAGCTGCGGCGCGGTGCCTCCGCGCCATCCGGGAGCTGCGGATGGAGGAAAAGACGAGCCTCGTCGGCATCGCCCTCTTTACGGATCCCGACAAGCTCGCCCCGTTCGTGCGCGACGCCGACGAAGCGTTCGGCCTCGGCCCCGCCTTCCAGATGACGCCAGGCGGCGAAACCGAAATCGGTATATCTCGACTACGACCGACTGGTTGCGGCCCTCCGGGCAGTGCGGGCCGACGCAGTATGGCCCGGGTGGGGATTCGTCGCGGAACACCCTGACTTTGCGGATCTGCTGGCGCGAGAAGGAATCACCTTCCTCGGGCCCAGCGGCGAAACGATGCGCCGACTCGGCGACAAGATCATGTCGAAACGGATCGCGGAGGCAGCAGGCGTGCCCGTTTCGCCCTGGAGTGGTGGCCCCGTGTCCCGCGAGAACGTTTCGGCCGTGGCGCAGAAGATTGGCTTCCCCATCGTCCTGAAGGCGACTGCCGGGGGCGGCGGCCGCGGGATCCGCATCGTGGACGGGCCCGCGGACCTGCTCACTGCGTTCGACAGCGCGACGTCGGAAGCGAAGAGCGCCTTCGGCGACGGTACGCTCTTCGCCGAGGCGCGCATCGCGAACGCGAGGCACGTGGAAGTTCAGATGGCTGCGGACCGGCACGGAGGGGTGCTCGCGGTCGGGCTCCGCGACTGCTCCGTGCAGCGCAAACACCAGAAGGTCATCGAGGAGGGGCCTCCGCCTGGGCTTTCCCCCGCGTTGATGGAGCGTATGCGCTCGGCCTCCGTGCAGCTGCTTCGCGACGTCGAATACGCGGGTGTCGCGACGTGCGAATATCTCGTGACTGGAGGCAATCACTTCTACTTTCTCGAAGTGAACCCGCGGCTCCAGGTCGAGCACGGGGTGACCGAGATCCTCACCGGGTTCGACCTCGTGAAGGCTCAGATCCGCATCGCCCGCGGCGAGAAATTGCCGGAGCGCCCACCCGAAGAGCGCGGCGCAGTGATGGAAGTAAGACTGTGTGCGGAGGATCCGGCGTCGGGCTTCGCGCCGAGCCCCGGACACATTTCGCTCCTGGATCTTCCGGCGGGGCCCGGCGTACGCGTGGACTCGGGCATCTCGGCGGGGATGAACGTGCCGAGCGAGTTCGACTCGATGATCGCGAAGATCCTGGCGCAAGGTGCGACGCGTGAAGAAGCGCGGGCTCGCCTCGAGCGCGCCGTGCTCGACGCACGCGTCGTGATCGAAGGGGGGATGACCAACAAGGGGTTTCTGCTCGACGTACTCGATCACCCGGCCTTCGGTGCGGGTGGAGTCACGACCGATTGGCTCGACGCGGCGGGCCTCGCGAGACCGACTCAGCCGGTGGTCGAGGCCCTCCTCGTCTCCGCGATTCACCAGTACCAGAAGGGTCGAGCAGCCGCGCGCGCCAACTTCATCGCGGAGGCGTCACGCGGACGGCCGATGAACATCCCGCCGTCGGCCGGCGCCGAAGTCGGTCTGGTGTACGCCGGGAACGCGTACCGTCTCCACGTGTTCGCCCTCGGAGGCTGGGCTTACCGGATCCACCATGAGGGGCGCGCGATGCAGGTCACGTTGCTCGAGCAGGGACCGTTCGCTCGTCTCCTCGTCACGCGCAAGCGCCGTCTTCCGGTTCTCGTGAGTGCGACCGACGTGGAGATCCGTCTCGACCTCGATGGGCGGCAGCACCGCGTCGAATGCGACGTCGGCGGGCGAGTCCGCGCTCCGGCGCCCTCGCTGCTCATCGACGTGTCCGTCAAGGCGGGCGACCGGGTGGAAGTGGGCGACCGCCTCGGTCTCTTCGAGGCGATGAAGTGCGAGACGGCGTTCCACGCGCCGATCGCCGGCCTCGTGCGCGAGGTGGCCGCGCGTCCCGGCGAGAGATTGAACGCGGGCGACGTCATCGTCGTCATCGAAGCGAGCTCGGATGGGCCCGACCCACGCAGCGCCCGCGCTCTCGTCGAGTTCGCGGATGAGCCGCACCCGCTCGACTGTTTCCTCGATTCGAAAAAGCACGCCGGCTTCGAACCCGTGGACGCCCTTTCGGAGGAGCAACGCCGCGAGGCGGTCCAGGCCCTACGCGCCCAGATTCGAAGGATCTTTCTCGGCTACGACGTGAGCCCTGCACGGGCGCAGCATCTCGTGCAGGCGCTCTCGAGCAGCGTCGCGCGGATCTCGTCGGAGTTCCGGTCCGTACTGGGCTCGCTCGTGCCTGCGAGCCTCGAGCTTTTCGCCGATCTGGAGCTCCTGTTCAGTCGCGCCCCGACGCGGCTCGACAACGACGAACTCGGCCCGTCGAACGACGCGCGCATGGCGATGTATCTACGCCGCATTGCCGCCCAGGGCGCCGGAATCGACGCTGGATTCCTCGCTCTGCTCCGGCGCGCATTCGAACATTACGGGATCTCGTCGCTGAAGCCCACGGACACTCTCGAACGCGCGGCGCTTCGTCTCTACTCGACGCGAACGACGATGGCGCTCCGAAACAGGCTCGCAACGGCGGTGCTTCATCTCGCCATGCACCTGGCCGACGCGGGCGAACATGTCGAAGCCCCGACCACGCTCAGAGACGCACTGGACAGAATCTGGATGCTGAGGGGAACCGTGAACGCGACGGTCGCCGATCTCGCTGCGCAGGTGAGATTCCTCCTTTTCGACCGAAAAGCGCAGGCGGTGGAGGAGGCAAGGGGCCTTCGCGTCGCGCCCGAGTTGACGATGGTCGAGCCGCCCGCCGGGGCGGACCTGGCGCCGTATGCCGAACCGCTCGGCCTCACGATCGAGCAAGCACGGCGGTTAGAGCTCTGGCGACTCGCGAATTTCGAGCTCGAGCGGTTCGAGCTTCCGGGTTTCGACGGCATCGTCGCGCTGTTCGGCAAGTCTCGGGAGGGCCGCGGTGACGAACGGTTGTTCGTCTTCGCCGAGATCCTCGATCTCGGTCCGGGTGCGCCGTCCGAGCCCGACCTGTCCATCTTCGAGCGGCGCTTCCACGCCGCCGTGGAGGCCATGCGCTCGATCCAGAGCCAGCGAGAAAACGCCCAGCGGCTCCACTGGAATCGCCTGTATCTCATCGTACGCACCCCGGTGGTATTGAACGAGCGGCTAGTCGCGGCCGGGATGCGAAGGCTGGCTCCGGAAACCGGCCACCTCGGGCTCGAACGCGTCATCGTTCGTATCGCGCGTATCGATCCGACTGGGAAGGAGCCCAAGCCACGAAAGATCGAGCTTCTCGCCGGGAACCCGACCGGTGGGCGAGTGGAATGGAGCATCCGCGTTCCCCACGACAGGCCGCTGGAGCCAGCGAGCCCTTACGAGCGTCGTGTGGCTCTGGCCCGTGCGCGCGGACTGACCTACCCGTACGAGATCGTCCGCTTGTTCACCGCGGCCGCCGATCCGTCCATTCAGTCCATCGGTCAACCGCTGGGACGCGGGTCGTTCACCGAATACGATCTGGAGGGCGGCCGGGCCGTCCCGTTCGAACGAGCGCCAGGGGAGAACACCTGCGCGATCGTCTTTGGCATCGTCTCGACTCCGACCCGCAAATTTCCGGAAGGCATGCGGCGCGTTCTGGTGTTGAGCGATCCCACGCTCGATATGGGAGCCCTGTCCGCCGCCGAGTGCGACCGCATCGTCGCGGCGATGGATCTCGCGGAACGCGATCGGATTCCAGTCGAGTGGGTCGCCGTTTCCGCAGGAGCGCGGATCGCGATGGATAGCGGGACGGAGAACCTCGACGCGACGGCACGAGTGGTGCGCCGTCTCGTGACGTTCACGGACAAGGGCGGGGAGGTGAATCTGATCTTGCCGGGCGTGAACGTGGGCGCACAGAGCTACTTCGACGCGCTCGCGACGATGGGGCTCTCCACGCGCGGGATTCTCGTGATGTTGCCGACAGCGTCGATGGTGCTCACCGGACGGGCAGCGCTTCAATTCGCCGGAGGAGTCGCCGCCGAGGACGAAGTCGGGATTGGCGGGTACGAGCGCATCATGGGACCGAACGGCGAGGCTCAGTACCATGCAAGAGAGCTGACCGATGCTTATGCGATTCTCCTCGAACACTACGCCGTGACCTACCGCGCGCCGGGTGAAGACCGTCCGCGGAGGTTCGCGACGCGTGACCCTGCGGATCGGGACTTCACGACCGCGCGTTACGATGGGGACGAGGGCTTCGAGACCATCGCGGACGTCTTCTCGAACGAGTCGAATCCCGGGAAGAAGCGCCCGTTCGCGATGCGCTCCGTGATGCGAGCCCTGATCGATTCGGACGGTGGTTACCTGGAGCGGTGGCGGGACTGGGCCGATGCGCAGGCGGCGATCGTCTGGGATTGTCACATCGGTGGCTCTCCGGCGACGCTCATCGGCATCGAGAGCCGACAGCAGCTACGCATCGGATACACGCCGAACGACGGTCCCAACGCCTGGACGGCAGCCACGCTATTTCCCGCCTCCTCGAAGAAGGTGGCTCGCGCGCTGAACGCGGCCAGCGGGAACCGCCCTGCGGTCATCCTCGCCAACCTGTCCGGATTCGACGGCTCGCCGGAATCGATGCGCCGCGGGGTGCTCGAGCTCGGTGCGGCGATCGCCCGCGCCGTCGTCCGCTTCCAGGGCAAGCTCGCGTTCGTCGTCGTGACTCGCTACCACGGCGGCGCCTACGTCGTGTTCTCGCAGGAACTCAACGACGGCATGAAGACGGTCGCGCTCACGGGATTCTACGCGTCGGTTATCGGTGGCGCCGCAGCGGCGGCCGTCGTCTTCGGTCGCGACGTCCGCAAGCGGATGCTGGCGGATCCCCGTGTCCACGAAGCGCGAAGCGAGATCGACGGGGCTCGCGACGCCACGACCCGAGCGGCGTACCGCACGCACCTCAATCGCGTCATGGAGGAAGTCACCCTCGAGAAGCAGGCCGAGGTCGCGGCGGAGTTCGACGCCGTCCACACCGTCGAGCGCGCGAAGAACGTCGGCTCCGTCCACGATATCCTGGAGCCGAGAGACCTCCGTGCCACGATCTCGAAGTGGTTGGTCGAGTGACCCGATGAAAATCGCCGTCGTCAGCGACGAGCATTTCCCTCACACCGGCGCGGACACCGAGGTCATCGTCAACACCGCTGCGGCGCTCGGCGTCGCGGGAGCGGACGTGACGCTCGTCGTGCCCTGGCTCTGGCGTCGTGGTCGCGGCGACGAGATTCGCGCATTTTACGGCGTCCCTGAGTCGTTCCGCATCGAGGAGATATTCGGGTGGCCCTTGCCGGCACGTGCCATGCGCGTGGAGAAAGTCTTTCACGGGCTCCTGACGGGCGGGAGCGCCGCGGTCCGTGCGGCTGATGTCGTCCATACTCGCGACATTCTGCCGCTCCTGGTCGCCGGGCTACGAGACCTGCCCTGGTCGTTCGAGACGTACCGGCGGCACGCAGAAGAGAAGCCCTGGCTTCCGGGTCTCCTCCGGCACGTTGGTCTCGGCCGCGGCATCGGGGCCGTTGCCCACTCGAACGTGTGTCGCGAGGACCTGATCGAGCTCGGGTTTTCGAACCACGCTGTCGTGACGGCGCGGCCCGGCTTCGCGCTCGAGCGTTTCACGCAGGTGGAGTCCAGGACGGACGCGCGCCGGCGGATCGGCATCCCCGAGCACGGATCCATTTTAGCTTACGTCGGGAACATCCACGCCTCCAAGGGCATGGACCAAGTGCTCGAGCTCGCTCGAAGATTGGTCGAGACGTCGTTCCTCGTCGTCGGGGGTACACCCGCCGAGGTCGAGCGGCTCACGGCCGAGAAGAATCGCCGCGGACTCGACAATGTCGTCCTCGTCGGACACCGGCGGCCCTCCGAGATAGCGTCGTATCTGTTTGCTGCGGACGTGCTCTTTTCGCCGTATTTGCGCTGGAACTTGCGCACGGGCTGGCTCGCGGAAAGACTCGGCGGGAACGTGCTCCCCGGGACGCCGCTGAAGCTATACGGGTACCTGGCGTCCGAGCGGCCCATCGTTGCGGCCGATCAAGCGACCAACCGAGAGCTGCTCCGACACGACGAGAACGCGTTACTGTTCCCGGAAGGCCGCCTCGATATCGCGGCTGATGCGGTCAATCGTCTCCTGTCGGACGCCGCGCTGGCCGGACGCCTCGCGAGACGGGGCCGTGAGTTCGTGCTGAATTCGACCTGGGAGGCGCGCGCAAAAGTGATGCTTTCCTTCTTCGAGCGGCGCCTCGCGACGCGAAGGAACGAATGAGCCGCGATGCCTTCCTCGATCCGCTCGGCGAGCTTGCGACGGTAGCGCCGCGGGTCTGGGCCATCGTCAACGCGGCGCGGCTCCGCGCAGTCAGGCGCGTCCGGTTGGACGGAGCAGTGTGTAGAGGGCCGTCCACCCGACGGGTGCTCGCCTTGACGTTCGATGACGGGCCGGACGAGCGATTCACTCCGGCGATCCTGGACGCGCTCGCCGCCGCGGGTGCTCGCGCGACGTTCTTTTTCTCGGGGGCCGCGATGGAGAGATTTCCGAGCATCGCGCGGCGCACCGCCGAAGCCCACGAGATCGGGACCCATCTTTATTCTCACGATTGCGAGAGGACGCGGACCTTGGTCGCATTCGACGACGAATTGGAGCGTGCGCTCCAGGTTCACGAACGGATCCTGGGGAATCGTCCGACGGCACTCCGGTTCCCCTTCGGGGATCGCGGGAGAGTCCGGCGCGCCGATCTCGAGAGGCGCGGGATGACGGCGTTTCACTGGACGTTCAGCTCGGAGGACTCGACGGCTCGGACGGCATCCGCCATCGAGTCGCACGTCGTGCCCCGGCTCCACGCGGGCGCGATCGTTCTTTTCCACGACGGCCGAGCCCCGGGCTCGACGTTGGGGCTCGGGTCGAGGGCGCCGACAGTCGAAGCCCTGCCGCGGATTCTGCGAGCTGTCGCCGAACGGCAGTTTGCCGCGGTGACGCTGCGCGACCTGCTCAGGTGAAGTGCGGCAGAAGGACGGTCACCGCAAAGTAGGAGAAGACTGCGTGCGAGACGATGATCGGGGGGAGACGCGCGAGCATCGACGCCGCGAAGCTCCACACGAGACCGGCACCGAACGCCGCCACGACGAGGAGGGGGTTCGGTCCGATCACGGAATCGCCGAGCGTCACCAGACTCGGTAGATGCGCAACGGCGTAGAGGATCGCCGCGACGACCCAGGCCAGACGGGTCCCGATGGCGTCCGTCAGGTCGTTCAACACCGCACCTCGCCAGACGATCTCCTCCAGGGACGCCATCATCGCGATCCCGACGAGGAGTCCGGGGGAAGGTCGGACGTTGCCGACTTCGATTGCGATACGCAGAAGCCAGACTACCCGCGGGGATCCCCCGCCGAACATCCATTTTTTGACGAGCCACGTGCCCCCGAAGAGGAGTGCAGCGAGTCCGAATCCAATCGTGAAGTCGCCGGCACGAAGTTGAAAAGTCTGACGGAGGGTCCCGTCCGTGTGCAGGCGGTGGAGTGAGTAGGCTGCAAGTAGCGTATACGGCACCCCGAGCGAGAACCACACCGCGGGCGTTCCCGCGATCTGCTCGCGAAGCGCGAACCCGATTGCGGTCGCAACGATTGCGGTTGCCGCGAGCGCGGTCTTCATCGCTTGCTCTTCGCTCGGGCGACGCCGGGCCCGGCCGCGCGTCGCCGCCCGCCCGCCCTTTTCGATACTCGCGTGCTGGCGAGCCGACTCACCAGCCAATCGAGCACGCGCTCGGCAACCTCTCGCTTCGACATTGCATCGAGTGCCTCCGCCTTCTCCTTGTCGACGATCATCACTCGATTGTCGTCCCGCCCCATCGACTCTGAAGCAGGGTTCGCCACCACGAGATCGACACGCTTCGCCCGGAGCTTGTCCCGCGCAAGCTCGACGATCTCCGCATCGTCCCCGGTTTCCAGCGCGAAGCCGATGAGGACGGGCGCCGAACCCCGCCGAGCGGCTCCAATTTCCGAGAGGATGTCGGGATTCTGAACCAGGTTCAAGGTGAACGCCGCGTTCTGCCGACGCTTGATCTTCGTTGGATGCGCAGTCGCGGGACGGAAGTCGCCAACCGCCGCACACATAAGGAGCGCGTCGATACCCGCGAGATCTTTTCCGAGTGCTCGTTTTACCTCGGCTCGCATCTCGAGTGCCGAGCGCACGTCGATGCGGTTCACGCGAGCCGGCGTTGCCAATGTCACGGGACCCGCGACGAGCGTGACGTCCGCGCCCCGCATCGCGGCGCTCTCGGCTAGCGCGAAGCCCATCTTCCCGGACGAACGATTGCTGACGAACCGCACCGGGTCGAGATCCTCCACGGTCGGGCCCGCGGTGATGATGAGTTTGCGCTCCGCGAGGTCACCCGGAGAGAGGCGCTTCACGACGCGCGACACCACCTCTTCCGGTTCGAGCATACGACCCGGGCCGATTTCTCCGGACGCCACCTCGCCGTACCCGGGGCCGAGAACCTCGACGCGTCCGTCGGCGATCAGCGTGGCGACATTGCGAGTCGTGCTCGGGTGCGTCCACATGTTCGGGTGCATTGCCGGCACGACGAGCACGGGGCACCGAGCGCACAGGACCGTGGCGGACAGCAGATCGTCGGCGCACCCTGCGGCAAGGTGCGAGAGAGTGTCTGCGGTTGCGGGCACGACGAGGAGGAGGTCGCTCTCCGCGGCGAGCGAAACGTGTTTCTCTCCGCCTCTGGCGTCGAACATCGTCGTCTGGACCGGTTCGCCCGTGATGCCGGAGAACGTGCTCGCGCCGACGAACTGTTGAGCACTGGCCGTCATCATGACCCCGACGCGTGCCCCCTCCTTCAAGAGCAAACGCGCGACGAGCACGGCCTTGTAAGCTGCGATGGAGCCCGTGACGGCGAGGGTGATCCGCCGCTCCAAGAGCCGCCCGGTCACGACGGCCTCGCCCCACGTCTCGAGACGTAGCGGCTCTCCGGGTCGAAGAATCGCCACGCCTTCCTGGCCCAGGCGCCCGCGTAGTCGACGCCGATGCGAGGCGCTCGAGCGACCCGGCCGATGCGCGGGCCGTCCGCGAGATAAAGAGCCTCGGGCCGGCAGAGATCAGCGCCATAGTCCCGGCGCGTGATGTCGAAGGCTATGCAGAGTTTGCCGGGGCCGTTCGTAAGGTTGAGGTCCGCCTCCGCCAGGTTTCGCCGTTGCGCCATGAGCGAAATCCCCCTCAGCGGTTCGACCGCTCTGATCAGGATCGCGTGCGGCTCCCCGGTCGCGGCAACGACCAGATTGAAATGGGCGTAGAGGCCGTAAATCACGAAAACATAGGCGTATCCGGGCGGGCCGAACATGACCTCGGTGCGAGATGTACGTCGTCCGCGCGAACTGTGCGCCGCCAGATCTTCCGGCCCTCGGTACGCCTCCGCCTCGACGATGCGCCCGACCGTAGTGCCTTGCCCGGTGCTCCGGACCAGTATTTTGCCGATGCAATCCTTCGCGACGCCTAGGACGGGCCGCGCATAGAACGCCCGGGGGAGCGGCAGCAAACCGCGCCGCGCTGCGGCGGAACCCGACCGCCAGAGCCCTTTCATGGGTCCTCGATTACCAGAAGTGGCGTCCATCTGGTAGATTAGCTCTGAACGTATGCCGGAAGAGGCTGCACTTCAGAAGCCGGTGCTCAGGCCGAGAGTAATCGGCCGGTACGCGCTCTTCGGTGAGATCGCTGCCGGGGGCATGGCGACGGTCCATTTCGGCAGGCTCGTCGGCCCCGTCGGCTTCTCGCGAACCGTCGCGATCAAACGGCTTCATCCCCAATACGCCAAGGACCCAGAGTTCGTGGCCATGTTCCTGGACGAGGCGCGGCTCGCGTCGCGGATTCAACACCCGAACGTCGTGACGACGCTCGACGTCGTGAACATGCCGAACGAGGTGTTCCTCGTGATGGAGTACGTGCAAGGCGAGAGCCTCTCACGCTTGATACGCAACGCGAGGAAGGGCGGCGGGCGGGTTCCGCCGGGGCACGTCGCGGCCATCATGGCCGGGATGCTGCACGGATTACACGCCGCGCACGAAGCCAAGAGCGAACGACGCGAGCCGCTGAACATCGTTCATCGCGACATATCGCCCCAGAACGTCCTCGTTGGAACCGACGGTGCAGCCCGGGTGCTCGACTTCGGGGTCGCGAAGGCGGCCATGCGCTCCCAGTCCACTCGCGACGGCCAGATGAAAGGCAAGCTCAGCTACATGTCGCCGGAGCAGCTGAACGGCAAGGCCGTCGATCGGCGAACCGACCTGTTCGCGGCCGGCGTCGTGCTCTGGGAGGCATTAACGGCGAAGCGGCTATTCGATGGAGCCGACGCCGGCGAAATCTTCGCGAAGCTTCTCGCCGGGGAGATCCTCGAGCCCAAAACCGTGGTGGATGGGATCGGGGATGCCCTGAACGCGGTCGTGATGAAGTCGCTCGAGCGAGACCCGGATCTTCGCTACCAGACGGCAAGGGAGTTCGCGATCGATCTCGAATCGGCCACACAGCTCGCCACTCCGCGCACGGTCGGGGAATGGGTCGAGCAGGTCGCCGGCGAAGATCTCGAGCGACGAGCGCAGCTGGTGGCGGAGATCGAGAGCATCTCCACCGATCCGGAACATCTCGCCGTACTCGAGGACGAGTTCGTCGAGACGCTGGAGGAGACGGCCATTGAACGACCGAGCGTGTCGAGCGCCATGCAGCCGGCGTCCGGTTCGCGTCCGCGGATGCCTCCGCCGGGCGGCGCGAGTTCGACGGACCGTGAAGAACGCAGCGCCGCATCCAGTCCCGGCGCCTCGACCTCTCAGGTTTCGAATTTGATCGTCCCGAACTTGCTCGCTGCGCCACCACGGTCGAGAGGGTCGAGAGGCGTGATACTCGCTGCGCTCGGGGCATGCCTCGGCGGCGGTGTGCTGGCATTTCTCGTATTCACCACGTCGCACCCTCGACCGGAGGTCGTCCCGCCGCCGGCTCAGCCCGTCGTGGCGGCAGCTCCGCCCGCGCCGGTGCCGCAACCGGCCGTATCTGCGCGTGCCACTCCGCCGACCGAGACCGTGGAAGTGAAGGATCTTCCCCCGGCACCGCCCGACGATGAGGCAGAGGGCAGGCGGTCCGGTCTCGCTCGTCCGGCCCCGCACGAGGTGCCGGCCAGGCGCAGCGAGCCGGCGCATCGAGTCGCGACGAAAGCCGCGACGAAGGCGCCGGCAAGCAACTGCAATCCGCCTTTCACGATCGATGGAAGCGGCATCAAACACATCAAACCCGAGTGCCTCTGAGCACCTGGCTTCCCGGGGAGCAATGTGTGTGAAGGTGGTCGAGGCCGTCGCGAACGTCCATCGGATCGGACCTTGCGGGGCGTGGTGATGGGTAAAGTCGGATCCGTGATCGACCTGGATGGGCCTCGGGTTAGACTGGGCGGGATGAGCAAGTTGCGGCTCGGCTTCGCGTTCGCCGGCATCGTTGCGTTGACGCTCGCATCGTCCAGCCGAGCGGGCGCCGAGCCGGCCAACAAAACGGAGTGCGCGTCGGCATACGAAAAGAGTCAGGAGTTCCGTGCGAGCGGGAAGCTGAAGAGCGCGATGGACCAGCTCCATGTTTGCGCTCAGGAGACGTGTCCAGCGTTCGTTCAATCCGACTGCGCGCAGTGGTTGACCGAAGTTCAGCGGGATACACCGACGGTCGTTTTCGCCGCAAAGGACCAGCACGGAGAAGATACCGTCGCCGTTCGAGTGCTCTCCGACGGAGAGGAGATCGCAAAGGAGCTGGAAGGAAGGGCGATCCCGATCGATCCCGGACCGCACAAGCTACGCTTCGAGCTGACGGGCGCCGATCCGATCGAGCAGCAGGTCGTTATTCGCCAGGGACAAAAGGACCGCGTCATCGCGGTGAGCTTTGCTCCGCAGGCGGCGGACATCCCCGTGGAGGATCCTTACGCGGGCTCGAAGTCCGATCAGGGTCAGGATCAAGGCGCAAGTCAGACGAGCACGAAGCCGAGTTCGGTCCGACTGTATTCGTACGTCGCGGGGGGCGTCGGCGCAGCGGGCCTGCTGACGTTCGCAGTGCTGGGCACGGTCGGGCACGGGGAGAAGAGCAGCCTCGAGTCGAGCGGATGCAGCCCCAATTGCTCCCAGGACAAGGTCGACTCGATCAAAACCAAGTATCTGCTTGCGGATGTCGGGCTCGGCGTGGGCGTCGCAGGGCTGGGCGCGGGTGTCGTGCTGTTCCTGCTCTCCCAGCCCAAGCAATCGGCCCCCCCGACGGACCAGGGCACCGGCATCAATTTCGATTTCAAAGCCGCGCCAGGCGTTGCTTTTGGCACGGCAAGCGGCCGCTTCTAGCCCTCCTCGGCGAGGAGGCCCTCGACGCGCCGGCCGTGGATGAAGGACGCCAGCGTCAGCCACCGAGCAGAAGTCGTCCACCCTGATACACGAGGAAGCTTGCAGTCCACGCGAGTACACCGGTGTAGACGAACAAGAAAGCAGGCCAGCGAAGACTCTTCGTCTCCCGCCGGACCGTCGCGAGGGTGCTCATGCACTGGCACGCGATGGCGAAGAATATCATGAGGGAAAGTCCCATGAGAGGCGTGTACGCCGGACGCCCGTCGGGTCGCGTCTCGGCGCGCACTCGATCGCGGAGCGATGTGTTGTCGACGGAGCCAACGCCGTAGACGAGTCCCATGGTCGATACGAACACTTCGCGGGCCGCGAAAGCGCCGACGAGGCCGACACCGATCTTCCAGTCGAATCCGAGGGGCGCGATCGCGGGCTCGATGCCACGGCCGATTCGTCCCGCGTAGCTATGCACGATGGTTTGTTCCGCAACCGCCGCCGGCGGCGCGCCCGGGTCCACGTGGGTCGGCTTTGGATAGGAGAGCAGTACCCAGAGGACGACCGTGCACGCGAGAATCATCGTCCCTGCTTCGGTCAAGAACGAGAGAGCGCGATCCTTCATCAACCCCAGCGTCGTCGTGAGCTTCGGAAATCGGTACGGCGGAAGCTCGAGGATGAGCGGGACCCTCCGACCCGGTACGACGACTCTTCCGAGAACGGCGGCTGACAAGAGAGCGACCACCGTTGCGAACAGGTACATCCCGATCATCAACAACCCCTGAACCGGGATCCAGCCGAAGACGTGTGTCGGTGGGAACAGCGCCGCGATGATGAGGGTATAGACCGGCAGGCGAGCCGAGCACGTCATGAGAGGAACGACGAGCATCGTCAGTAGCCGATCGCGTTTGCTCTCCATGGTGCGGGTCGCGAGGATTGCCGGTATCGCACAGGCATACCCCGAGAGCATCGGCACGAACGCGCGACCGTGCAGGCCGAGAGCGCGCATGACGCGGTCCATGAGGTAAGCGACGCGCGCCATGTAACCCGAGTCCTCGAGCAACCCGATGAACAGGAACAGTAGGAGAATCTGTGGCAGGAAAGCCACCACGTTTCCAACGCCGCCGAGAATGCCTCGAGCAAGAAAGTCCCTCAAAAAACCCGCTGGGACGTACGTGAAAACGAGCGAACTCATCCAAGCGATGATTCGCTCGATGACGTGGATCGCCGGATCTGCCCACGTGAAGAGCGACTGGAAGAGAGTCATCATCACCGCGAGAAAGATGGCGAAGCCGTAGACTGGATGAATGAGCACCCGGTCGAGCTTCTCGCTCAGATGGTGAATCGGTGCACCGTCGTTGCCCGCGGTGAACAGAGAGGCGGCGTGTCGGTCCAGGAATGCGTAACGAGCGGCGATGATCTCGTGATCGATATCGCGGTCGCCGGCTGCGGCCCGTACGTCCATCACGCGTTCTCGAAGCTGCCCGTCGATATCGACGAGTTCGTCGTCATCGCCGATGCTCGTCAGGGCCCAACGGGACAGGGCCCGATCGCGCTCGACCGTCGAACGTATTTCGGCCGGAAGTCTGTCTGCGACGCGGTCCACGTCGGCTCGGAGAAGGGGCGGGTACGGAACTTCGACCGACCCGCGGGGACGCGTCGCGATGGCGCGTCTCAGCGCCTCGGCGAGGGACTCCAGGCCCGCTCCAGAGCGCCCATTCGTGGCCACCACGGGAACGCCGAAGAGACGTTCCACCGCAGCGGGAACCGGTGGATTTTGACGCGCCTCGTCGATCATGTTCAGCGCCACCACGCACGGAACTTCGAGCTCCGCGAGCTCGAGGACGAGGTAGAGATTTCGGATAAGCTGCCCCGCGTCGACGACGACCAACGCCAGATCGGGTTTGGGATTTTTCCCCAGACCGAGGATCGCCGAAATGGCGATCTGTTCCTCGGCTGACCGCGCGCTGAGCGAATACGCTCCAGGGACGTCGATGAGCTCGATGGTCGGTCGTCCATCCAAGTCCTCGAGCACGCCTACCCGGCGCTCCACCGTCACGCCGGGGTAATTCGCGACACGAGCGCCTTCATGGGTGAGCGCGTTGAAGAGCGACGTCTTCCCGACATTTGGATTTCCGACGACGACGATCCGTCTTTTACGACTTCGCACCCCTTCGCGCGCTGCGTCGTCCGCGACCCTGGGCGCGGCGACGTTCACGACGAGGCCGGCACTCCCGGATGGAGCGAGGCAATCTGCGACTCTCCTTCCGTCACGCGCGGGGCGGATTGCTCCGGTGCAACGGAAATGCACCTCGCCTCCGTTCGGCGAATCGAAAGACGGCAGCCCCGCACTCGAAGCTCGATGGGATCGCCCAGCGGAGCGATTCGACGAACCTCGACGATCGTTCCTGGAAGGAGCCCCAGTTCCATCATTCGCCTGCGAAACACGCGCTCGCCGCCCACCAGCGTCACGGTTGCCGACGAGCCAATCGAAAGATCGCCGAGAGTCACGGCCACGGAAGGTGGCTTAGCTCAATTGAAAACGGTTTTCAAATTCAATGATGACAAGTCACTTCTGCGGACCGGTTTCCCGAACCTCGCCTGGCAACTGAAACTACGCGGCTTTCCAGCAAACCGGTCGATCCAGGGTTGGGAGGCAACTACCAGCGCGGCACGCTTATTGCTTGACTAAAGACCAGGAACCATGAAGTCCGAGACCAAATACGTCGTCGACATCATGACTGCAAATCCCGTCGCTGTCGGGCCCGACACCCTTGCTGGAGCGGCCGAGCGGCTCGCGGAACGACGCTGCATACACGAGCTGCTGGTCGTCGAGGGCTACCGCCTCGCGGGTGTCGTGTGCCGGTGCGATCTCGAGCGGGCCGGTGTGGCCGGCGTCGTGAAGGACTGGATGCGACGCGATCCCGTCACGATCGAAGACCAGGAAAGCGTCCGTGCCGCGGAGGAACTGATGCACCGCCGAGGAGTCGGGTGTCTGCCGGTCGTCGACTGGTCGGGAGCGCTGCGCGGAATCGTCACCCGTGGCGACCTGGCCCGCGCCGGGGCGGTGAGCGTTGCACGCCCGCGCACCTGTCGTTCATGCGGAACGAGACAGCCGCTCGGCACCAGAGAAGGCGCCTCGCTGTGCGCCCGCTGTCTGGACGGCTGCAGTCTGCCGCGCGTTGCGAACGACACGGGTTACCTGGCTGTCGGCGCGGCCTGATACGGCTACGGCGCTGGTGAGGGTAGGGCCGCGGGGGATTTCTGGTCGCGCCCAGGCCGGTCGACGGCAGACGCGTGAGGGGCGCGGTCCGTGTCATCGCGATGCGCGGTTGGCATCTCGCTCAGCGGGGTTTCGGACGCGCGCATCAATCTTGCCCAGATTCTGGCCCGCTTTCGAGCCCAGGGCATGACGTGGCAGGTTCGCCCCGTTCCGTACGCTCCGAGCAAGCGGGCGATGCCGTGCTCATCCATGCGCACGATGCCGCATCGCCGCGCGTGCAGAACGAGAATGTCAGCGGCCTTTCGGAAGCAGCGACGCGTCGCCTCGCGAGACGATCCTGCGAGCGAGCGATCACGCGACCAGATCTGGGCAAGGCAAATGGATGCGCCTCCATCGCCGCGGACTCGGCCCTCGTGCACCTCGAGCGCCCAGCGCCGTGATTCGTGCCACGTCACCGTCAGTAATGCTGCCGCGAGGTCCTCGGGCGTTCCTGGCCAATCTTCCGTCGCGTTCGCCTCCTGGACGGCGACCGTCACGATCATTTCTATCCGCGCCGCACGTTCGGCGGCGGTCTCCGGTTCGTGTCCTGGCGGATAGTAGGGAGGCGGCAGAAGAAGCGCCGCCGCGAGGAGACGTGCTAGAAAAGTCATGGTTGTCCTGTGATTGTGTGACAACAACAGTTGCCGTACACCATCGGTGAAGCGATCGAAATCGCGTCTGGCTCACGCATGCAGGCTACCACTTGGAGCAAAAAGGCCGACATGGCCAGCGGATTTCTCATGTCACTCGAGGGCTGCGGCCTTGGGGGCGTGACAAAACGGCTCGGTCTGTGGAGATGGTGTGTATTTCTACACAGTTGGAGAACACACAAGCGTGGGTGACGTGCATGTGTGAAAGAAACGGACAGTTTTCCAGCCGGACCGGCTGCCCGAGGCGCGCCCCCGATCGCGACCCAGAACATCGTCGCGCCGCCTGAAGGAATGATGGCCGGGATCTCCGAGGCAAGCGGACCGATTCGTTCTCGATACCGCCACAGCCCGGTCTCGATTAAGGCGAATCGAATGGCCCCTTGGCGGAATGGCAGACGCAGGGGATTTAAAATCCCTGGCCCGAAAGGGTATCCCGGTTCGAGTCCGGGAGGGGCTACACAGGGCTGGCACGTTGGGGCGATGGGCTCGAGGAATGGCTGCTCACGATCCTCGAGCTACTCGACGGCAGCCCGACCGCCGACACGTTTCGGCGCGTGCTCCCGGCGCTCGACCCGAAAGCGTTTCGAGGCGTGCCTTCGGAAGTGGCGCTGGCCCTCTGCCAGAGCGCTGGCAAGGTTCGGCAGCACTGGGGGATCGAGAACAGCGTCCACTGGGTGCTCAACGTCCCCTATTCCGAAGATGCGAGCCGAATCCGCCGAGACCGCGGGCCTCGGAACTTCGCGCCGCTGCGCAAGCTCACGATGAACATGCGCACGCAGACTAACTGCAGACTAACCCGGACATAGAATGTCCGGACGGAGAGGACGGCCGTAACGGCGGTCCGGGCTAGGATGTCGCCGTGGTTCGCTTCCGGCGCCGCGCCAGAGTTTCATCGGGGCTCGGTATCTTCCTTCTGATCGTCTTGCTTGTCGGGATCGTCGGCGCGTGCCTGCTGCGTCCCTCGGCGCGCCTGGCTGCGGAACCCGAGCATCCTTCTACGACGAGGTCCGGGCCCCCGAAGCCCACGCGCGCGAGACGCCATGCTCGGCGGCACCGCGCGTACGAGGGTGACGAGGGGGCGGAACAGCCTTCCTCGGAACCTCAGGACGTCGGAGACAGCGTGAACGTGCTCCTCGGCATTCCGAAGGATCGAAATCCGTCTGACGATTACCTGATGAATGAGCGTGAGTTCGTTCTCTCGTACAATCCGAGGCTGAACGAGCCGAACTGGGTGGCGTGGCGTCTTCGAGCCTCGGACTTGGGGCATGCCAGACGTGGGGATGACTTTCGCCCGGATCCCCTGCTCCCCGCGGGCATGTACCACGTCGTCCCGGGGGACTACGCGCGGAGCGGCTATGATCGCGGCCACATGTGTCCGTCCGCCGATCGCACTCGGTCCACCGAGGAGAATGCAGTGACGTTCCTCATGACCAACGTGGAGCCGCAGCTGCACGAGCTGAATGCGGGACCGTGGGAGAAGCTCGAAGACTACGAACGCGCTTGGGCCCTTCGCGCCACCCTCTATATCGTCGCGGGAGGCGTGTTCGAAGCGCAGCCACCGACCATCGGCCACGGCGTGGCCGTGCCTGCTGCTAATTTCAAGATCATCGTCGCCCTGCCGGCGGGTCAGGGTGCCTCGGACGTCACGACGACGACGCCCGTTCTCGCGGTGCAGATGCCGAACGACGTCGGGGTAGGCGAGCACGACTTTCTGGAATATGAGACGTCGGTCGATCGGATCGAAGAAGCCACGGGCTACGACTTCCTCGACCGGGTGCCCGAGAGCATCTCCCGCGTGATCGAAGCCCGAGGAGAGAGGCATTGAACGAACGAACGACTCGCATTGAGCACGACTCGATGGGTCCAATCGAGGTGCCTGCGGATCGACTCTGGGGCGCGCAGACGGAGCGGAGCCGCCGGAACTTTCGGATCTCCGGAGAGCGAATGCCCGGCGCCATCATCGTCGCGATCGCCCGGTTGAAGAAGGCCGCAGCGAGCGCGAATGTCGAACTCGCATCGATACCCGCGACGATCGGCGCGGCCATCGAACACGCTGCCGACGAGGTGATCGCCGGCCAGCACGACGAGGAATTTCCGCTGCTCGTATGGCAGACGGGAAGCGGAACGCAGACGAACATGAACGTGAACGAGGTTCTCGCGAACCGCGCGAGCGAGGTCCTGGGAGGCGAGCGGGGGGACGCGCGTCTCGTGCACCCGAACGATCACGTCAACAGGGGGCAATCGTCGAACGACGTGTTTCCGTCGGCGATGGCGATCGCGGGAACGCTTGCGCTCGTCGAGCGGACCATCCCGTCGGCTCGCTTGCTCTCCGACGTCCTCGCCGCCAAGTCAGCCGTCTTCGCGGACATCGTGAAGATCGGTCGCACTCACCTTCAGGACGCGACTCCGATCACCCTTGGACAGGAGATCAGTGGCTGGGCGTCCCAGATCGACCACGGGCTCTCGCACCTCGAGCAGGCTCTGCCGCATCTTCGCGAGCTTGCCATCGGCGGCACCGCAGTCGGTACGGGGCTCAATACACATCCGGAGTTTGGCTCGCGCGTCGCGCGGAAGCTGGCAGCGGCCACGAACGTCGGGTTCGTGACGGCGGCCAACCGGTTCGAGGCCCTGGCTGCTCACGACGCGATGGTATTCGCCCACGGCGCGCTCAAGACGCTCGCGGTGTCGCTCACGAAGATCGCGAACGACATCAGGTGGCTCGCATCGGGGCCGCGCGCCGGCATCGGTGAAATCAGCATTCCGGAAAACGAGCCCGGCAGTTCGATCATGCCCGGTAAGGTGAACCCGACGCAGTGCGAGGCTATGACGATGGCGTGTGCGCAGGTACTGGGCAACGACGTGGCGATCAACGTGGGGGGCGCCGGAGGAAATTTCGAGCTGAATGTTTACAAGCCGCTCATCGCGAATGCGTTCCTTCAGAGTGCGCGATTGCTGGCGGACGGTTGCGACGGACTTCGAGAGCATTGTGCGGGGGGCATCCAGCCCGATCTCGGGCGTATCCGGCAGCATCTCGACGGCTCGTTGATGCTGGTCACCGCGCTGGTCCCTCACATCGGCTACGACAAGGCTGCGCTCATCGCGAAGAGGGCGCATCTGCAGCGGACGTCGCTTCGCGTGGCGGCTCTCGACTCGGGCTTCGTCTCGGAGACGGAGTTCGATGCCTGGGTGAAGCCGGACCGCATGGTGTGACTCGCGGGCCCGTCGGAGCGTTGGCACCCGGCTCTAGTGAAAGCGTGTGATCGAAATGTTGACGGCGTCGGCCGAAGTCGATGCGTCGAAGTCGAGGCGCGTTTCTCGCACTTCCTCTCACGGGCGGGCAGGAGTTTCAAGTAGGGTAACATCCAGGGTTTCGCATGGGGACCGACGTAGATAATGAGATCGAGTGTTCGCCCGAGCAGGTGACGGACCAAGAGTTCCGGCTCGAATATCCAGCCAACGAGCCGTCTGGCGCCCCGCTCGACGGGCCGCCGCGCAAGGGACGAGTCGCCGATTGTGGGCGGCTGGATGCGCTGGCTCGTCTCGCAAGCCACATGGCCGAGGAATTTGGGGATCTGTCCGACGTTCTCGTGTCCGAAGTCACCCTCGCCGTCGACCGGCTCGGCGCGGCGGGGAAGGCGCGTGAGCCCCTGGAGCGGCTTCGGGAGTCGGCCACGCGCGTGGCTGACCTTGCGCAGCGGCTTCGGGAGATCGGCGTCAGGCCCCTCGCAACGGTCGAACTCGTCGATCTGAACGACGTCGCCGAAAGGTTCGTAGGGCTCGTGAGTCGCGCAATGCCGCACGACGTGAAGCTCGAGTTTTCACCCTGGTCGACGCCGGCGACTCTCACTGCGGACCCTCGTCTCCTCGAACGCGTCCTGTTGAACCTCTGCGTAAACGCCAGGGATGCCGTGCCGCGTGGCGGGCGAATCGCCATCCGCACAGCGAGGAGCGCCCTCGCCGAGGATCTCTTCCAGGAACCTGAAGGCGCGGTGCGGAACCCGTACGTGGTGCTATCCGTCTCCGATGACGGGATCGGGATGCCTCCCGCCGTACGAGATCGCGCGTTCGAGCCATTTTTCACGACGAAGGCTCCTTCACGCCGGGTGGGTCTCGGTTTGTCGACCGTCTACGGCATCGTCCGCTCTCACGGAGGGATGATTCGCCTCGATAGCGAGGTGGGTAAGGGGACTACCGTCGACGTGTATTTGCCCGCAGCCGCGCGCGCCATCTGGCCTACCGAGCCTTGACCCGGGCCCGACAGGTCGACGCTCGATCGAGGCCGCCGGTTGCGTTTCACCTCGCTTCAGAGCGGGAGGAAACGCCGGGAAGACCCAGGGGATCCCGGGTTAGCTTTCGAAAAGCGCGGCGACTTCCACGTGTTCCGTGTGCGGAAACAGATCATAGGCGTGCACGCTCCTGAGTGCCCACTTGCCCGATGACAAGATCGCCTCCGTATCGGCCATGAACGATACCAGGCCGCACGCCACGTAGATGAGTCGTCCTGGAGCGACCCGGACGATCGCCTCGCGGAGCGCGGGGTCGAGCCCCTTTCGCGGCGGGTCCACGATCGCGACATCCGCGTCCGTTAGCAACGCCCCGGCGGCGCCGGCGGGACCGGCGACGATTCGCGTTCGCGCCCGATCGGTCGCACCGAGCGCGTCGATGCCCATCGACAGTCCCCGCAGTGATTCGGGGGCGATCTCGTTGAATACGACGGTTCTCGATCGCGGAACGAGCCCTAACCCGATCGGCCCGACGCCGGCGTAGAACTCCACCACGCTGGTGCCGTCCGGAACCCAGGCGTGCACGTCTCTCACGATCGCATCCGCGAGATCGAGGTGATTCTGTCCGAACGCGCCGGGCGGATAGAAGACGCGCGCGCCGCCGATATGCTCGACGATGGCTTCGGGTCCCGCGATGCGCTCGAACGACCCGCCGAGGATGGTGTTCGTTCGAGCGGTGTTGCCGTTCCAGAAGAGCGAGTGGAGGCGCGAGCCGAGTCTTGCACCGAGCTCGGCGAAGAGCGGCGTACAGCTCGACGAATCGTCCGAATTCGCGACCACGACGACCTGCGCGCTCGTGGATGCTCGTTCGACCGCGATCTGCACGTAACGCACGAGCCCCTCGTGTGCCGCATCCGAATACGGGGTCGCGTGCGAGGCGACGATGGCCCGGCGCAGCTCACCGGCTACAGCGTTCACGAGCGGATGATGGACAAGGCACCGCGGGATGTCGATGAGCCGGTGCGAACCGAGCTCGAAGATGCCGATCTTCGGCGAAGCGACGCGCCCCCGTACCGCAAGTCGCGCTCGGTGCCGGAATGCGAGAGGCCGTCCTTCCGCGAATCGCGGCGGTGAAGCGCCGTACCGCCGCGCGAGCGACTCGAGCCCATCTCGTGCGCGCGCGTCAATTCCCGGGAGCTCGAGCCGCGGACAGCCGGGGCAGGGGGGACGATGCGGGCACGCGATCAACGCTCGACTCGTGCCACGACCAGACCCGGGGTGTCACCATCCCTGCGCGCGAAATAATTCCGCATCACGCGTGGTGCCGACAAGATGATGTCCTGTACTCGCTTCCCCGCGAACAGCGCGGGGAGGCCGGAACCGATGTCGACCGCGGCAGCGACGGTCACGACGCTCCGCCGATCGTCGAACCGCCGGACCTTGAAGTAGCCGTACACGTCGGCAATGTCGTGGCGGCGCGATCGGTCCAGACGAAACGTCAGCTCGCCAGGTGTGGTGGAGGGGGAAATGTCGACCGTGTACGTTGCGGTGATGAACGAATTTCCCTGGAGGAGCTCGACACGCCGCTCGCTACCATCGGTGTCGATGAGGGTCGCTCGCTTCGTCCTCGGCAACAGGGTATCCAGTGCGCCGACGTCATCGAGCGCGGCGAGGACGCGCTCGGGTGTCGCAGGGACGAGTCCCGACGCGACGCCGCCGACGTAGTGAGCCGAGCCATGCTTGAAGTCGAAGGGCGTCGTGAGCAGCTCGCCGGCCGCGAGCTTGTCGTGCGCCGGCGTGATGGTCACGTCCGCTTCGCTCTTCGGCGGGAGCGGGGCGCCGGTGCCGAGCGGTCCCGCGCACGCAAGAAGCAGCGCGGGAGCCGCGAGCCAAGCTGCCTTTCGGAAATACATCCGACACAAAAGTAGCCCTCGACCCTCCGCAGTCGCTCCCTGCTGCTCCGGGCTGACAATTGATTACATGAGGCCCAAAGGGCATGCGATTCAATGGGTTAGCTTGTCGACAAATCCGCAGAAGCCAAACGAAATCTCCTGAATGCTGACGAGGACGTCGCCGGCACGTCGCCAGGTCCGGGACCTCGAGAACCGTCGAACCTGCTAGCTTCCGCCGCGAGCGATGGCCAGCTCGATCGAACGCAGTGGGGGGCCCACTCCCGCCGCGGCTTCGGTCGGCGATCGTTCGCTCGACCGCGACATCTGGGCGATGGCCTGGCCCGCGATCCTGTCGTTCGTCGTCGTCAATGTCGTGGATGTCGTGGATGTCGGGCTCGTCGGGCGGCTCGGGCGGGAGACCGTGGCTGCGTGGGGTTACGCCGCACAGTGCATTCACCTGGTGGAAACGATGGTGCAGGCAGTCGGCATCGGGTGCGTCGCGCTCGTCGCACGGGCGATCGGCGCGAATGACCACGCGCGCGCGCGTCGGGCCATTGCCGCGTCGGTGTTCGTCGCCCAGGCCGTCGCGCTGCTGGCGCTCCTGCTCGTCATCGCCGTGCCGCGGCAGATCCTCCGGTCGCTCGACGCCGAACCCGCGGTGATCGAAATCGCAGTGCCGTTCCTGCGTCTCTTCGCGGGAGCCATGGTGCTCTACGCCGCTGCATTCATGTTCGAGAGCGCGCTCCGCGCGAATCGCAACACCCGCGGGCCGATGATGATCGCAGTCGTCGTCATGACGGTGAAGACCGTGCTGAGCATCATCCTGGTTTTCGGAGCCTTTGGATTGCCGAGGCTCGAGCTCGTGGGGGCCGGGATCGCGACGCTTTGTGCGCACGCGGTGGGGCTCGTCTCGTACGTCGTCGCCTCGCGGGTCGCGTCACGCGGCGGGCTTGCGGTCACGTTCGGCTGGAGAGACGTCCGCGACATACCGAAGATCGCCGGCGAGGTTCTGTGGGTGTCGCTTCCGTCCATGGGCGAACGTCTGGTCATGAGCCTTGCCTTGCTCGCGTACTTCAAGATCCTGTCGAGCTACGGCACCGCGGCGATCGCCGCCTATGCCATCGGGGTGCGACTGCTTTCGTTCTCGTGGGCGCCGGGGCTTGGCTACGCGGCGGCGGCATCGACGTTCGTGGGCCAGGCGCTCGGGGCGAACGATTCGGCGGGCGCGCGTCGCGCGGGAGTTCGTTCGGTCACGCACGCCCTTCTCGTCATGAGCTTGGTGGCGGTGGTGTTCGTTTTCCTGCGTGGCGCGCTCGCTCATGGGTTCACGACGGACGTGCGCGTCGCGGAGGATCTGATGCCCTTCATGCTCATGCTCGCCATTGCGCAGCCGTTCATGGGCGTGCATTTCACGCTCGGCGGAGTCCTCCGCGGCGCCGGTGATACCGTGACGCCGCTCGTCGCCGCCGCGCTCGGCAACTGGGGCTTCCGGGTTCCACTCGCCGTGATCTTCACGCGCTATTTCGGACACAACATCGTGCTCGTGTGGGCCGCGCTCATCGGCGATCACCTGGCGCGCATGACCGTGTGCGGGGGCGTGTTCCTGCGCGGCAAGTGGGCGCTTCGTGTCGGTGCTAACCTGCGCCCGAAGGCGGCGCTATAGCCGGGAATCTCGCGGGGACCCTCCGCGGGCGAGTAGAGGTAATTGGAATCATGGACCCTCGTGGGCGCGTCCTCGTCGTGGCCGGCTCGGACTCGAGCGGAGGCGCGGGCATCCAGGCTGACATCAAGACCATCACCGCGCTTGGCGGCTATGCGGCGACAGCCATCACGGCGCTCACGGCGCAGAACACGCTCGGTATTGCCGGCATCGTTCCGGTGGATCCCGAGTTCGTCGAGATGCAGATGGACGCTGTGTTCAACGACGTCGGGGCCGACGCGATCAAGACGGGCATGCTCTACAATCGCTTCGTGGTGGAGGCCGTCGCGCGGAAGATCCGTCAGAAGCGTTCGCTCTCGGCTGTGATCGATCCGGTGCTCGTCTCGGGCCGCGGGACGGCGCTTCTCCAGCCCGACGCGCGCGCCGCCTTCGTGAAACATCTGCTCCCCCTCGCGACGCTCCTCACGCCCAACGCACCCGAGGCCGGGATGATCACCGGGGTCGAAGTCCGAAACGTCGAGGAGATGCAGAACGCGGCCGACCGCTTGCTGCTCATGGGCCCCGAAGCCGTGCTCATCAAAGGGGGACACATCCCGGGCGATACCGTGACGGACTTGCTCCGTACCGCGGACGGCCTGGAGCGCCGGTTCACGAGCCCGCGGATCCACGGTCGCCCGATGCACGGCACGGGGTGCACGCTTGCGTCCGCGATCGCCGTCGGTCTCGCCGAAGGGATGACGCTCGAAGGGGCGGTCCAGACGGCGCGCGATTTCGTGTTCGAGGCGATCCGGACCGCGCCACCGTATGGTTCCGGCTCGGGCGTCCTGAATCACGTCCACGGCATCGAATGATGAACTCCCTTCTTTCTTTTCCGGACGAGCCTCCGGTGGCGGACGGCAATGTCGGCTCCGACGCGGGAAGCCTGCGTTACGACGATGTCGTTCAGGACGGGCGCCTGCGGCTGGAGTCGGCATGGCTCCGCACGGGTCGCGTGCTCTTTCGAAATCCCGAGGTCGCCGCGGTGCTCTCGAACCTTGCGCCGGGGATCACCAACGTCCTCTCGCGGATCACGATGCGGGCGAGCGAGGCGTCACTTCGACCGCGGGCGAAAGTGAAGCTCGAGCTGAAGTTTGCGTTCGAGCATACGGTCGACGGTGGCCAACACGTCGACCGGCTCCTCCTTTCGACGTGGATGCGCGCCTCGGCCGAAGGCCGCGACGGCGGCGAGCATCCCGCGGCGCACGTTTACGGGCAGCGCGTGTTCACCCGTTTGCATGCGGCCCCAGGCGAACATCGGGTGACGCGACTCCCGGGGCTCGGCGCGTCCGAGGTCCCGTCACGACGGGCCGTCTGGGAACCAGCGACGTCCCTCCTCGCGCTGCCGCAGGGAGCTGTCCCGCTCGACGCCGCGCCGCGGCTCAATCCGGCGCGCATCGTGTTCGGTCTGTCGCATACCGACCTCAATCAACACGTGAATTTCTTGATGTACCATCGCGAAGTGGAGCGCGCGGCGCTGAATCGGTTCGTCGACCTCGGCCTCGGCTCGTGCCTGCTCTCGCGCGAAGTGTCGTTCGGGTACCGAAAGCCGTCGTTTGCCGGCGATGTCGTGCGGGTCGCGCTGCAGGCATTTCGTCTCGGTGACGTCCTAGGTGTCGTCGCGGCGCTCGTGGAAGACGACAGCGGTCCGGCAGAGCGCGCGGCTTTCAGCGACTTCGGTCCACCGCGCAATGCTGCGCAGATGCTTCTGCGACCATGACGATCTCCCGCGGATCGTCGTGGGAGGGGCGCAGGCCCATGATGGCCATGACGCTTGTCGCGTCGTTTGCCTCGGGGTGCGTGACGAACCACGACGCGCTTGCGGAGGCGTTCGGGGCCGGCGGCAATCCGGGGTTCGGTGGAGCATCCTCGGGGGGGCAAGCGACAGACGGCGCCGGCGGAAGCATCCTTGAGGCGGACACGCCCGTGCCGCATGACGCCCAGCCGGCAGCCGATGCCGGTCCACGAACCGTCACCTTCGTTCATGGCGTGATCGACTCGCCGTGGATCGCCTTCTGCTTTGCAAAGGTCTCCGATGGCGTGCCCGCGGCACCCGTGGGGGCGCCGTGGCCGAGCGGCGGACTCGAATACGGGCAGACGAGGGTCGCCCAGGCCATTCCCGGCGTCGCGCTCGGCACGGACGATCTCCTTCCCTACGTGATCGCGGCGGCGTCCTCGGACGTCACGCGCGGCATGGATTGCCCGATGCTGGTGTCGACCGCGACCGCGCTTGCCACGCCACCGGTCGTCGATGCCGGAGTCACGGACGCCTCCGGTCGCGATGCGGCCGTTCGCCTGGACGCGTCGAGTCTTCGCGACGCCTCCCGGGAAGCATCGGCATCTCGCGACGCGGGCGCCGTGCTCGACGCGGCTTCTTCGACGCCATCTTCACGGCCGCCGCCGATCGTTCCGGCGATACCCTCCATTCGCGCCGCCGCGCTGCCCGTTCTGCCGGGCGTCGCGCTCTCCGGGGCGGAGAGCTTCCTCATCGTCGCCGGTGGGTGTCTGGGGGGGCCTGGAGTGACGGATCCGTCGGAGCTCTCGGTCTGCGGCGAGAACTATTCGCCGGCGACTCCCACGCTCGAGGAGATGGTCGTCGAACTGCCGCGTGCCGGAAAGGCCGGGTACGTGGGCCTTTCTTACCTGGGCGGCACTCCCGCGCTCCGGGCTTCCGACCTCACGCTTCAGGCCCCAGGCGGTACGCTCCCCGTCGTCAAGAACGTGGTCACCGGCGCCCTTCGCCCCGTGCCACCTCTCGCGACATCGACCGCCGACCAGATCGGCGCGTCGGATGTCGGCACGGCAATCTTTCTCTACGCCGACGGCAGCGCGACGCCCATCTACGACGAACCCTGGTCGACGACCTTCGTGGCCGGTGGTGTCAGCTCGCTCGAGAATGGCCGGAACTACACACTGATTGTCGTGGGTCCATATCCGGGATTTTCGCGCCGTAGCTTCTGGAACGATCCGCTCGTGACCATCGTCGCAAACGATCCGTGACTCGGAAATTCCTTCGCTCATGTTCCTGTGACGTGCCGGAAGGCACGCCACATGGCGGTCACGCTCTGGAAGCGTTCGACCGGGTCTATGGCCAGGGTTTGCATCACCCAGTCGTCCACCTCGGGACCGAGGTCCGGCCGGAGCGCGTGAAGGCTCGGGCGCGGGGAGCGCGTGACGTCGCGGAGCAGGGTTCCGAGATCGCCCGCACCGTCGAAGGGCGGACGGCCCGCGAGGCAGCGGAAGACGACTGCGCCGAGCGAGTAGACGTCGATGCGATGATCGATGACGTCGTGCCGGCCTTGCCAGCTCTCGGGCGCGATGTAGCTCGGGGAGCCGGCGAGCATGCCGTCCTGCGTGACGCCGCGCATTCGCGTGAACTTGGCGAACCCGAAGTCCAGAAGTCGAACGCCGCCGCCGTGAGCTTCGGAGACGACGAAGATGTTGGCCGGCTTGAGATCGCGGTGGACAATGCCCATGTCGTGCGCGTATTTCAGGGTCTCGACGACGGGATCGAGCAAGCTCACGACGGAACGCACCTCGGCCTGCCCGCCGCCCTCTTCGAGCCGGGTGAGGACATCGTCGAGAGGTTCTCCGTCGAGGAGTTCCGTGACCAGGCACATCGAGCCGTCCTCCGTCCATACCTGGTCGAGCACGCGCACGGCCGCCGTGCCGGCCAGCGACGCCATCGCGCGCGCTTCGCGGAACATACGCTCCGTCGAAGCAGGATCCGAGCCCGCGCGGAGCACCTTGAGCGCGACCTCGTCGCCGGCGCGTAGATCCCGGGCGCGGTATACCGAGCTCTGCCCTCCCTCGCCGAGCACGCCGAGGATCTGGTAACGCTCGCCGATCACCTGCCCGAGGCGGTTTGGAGGAGGCAAGGAAGGCAGCATTCTACGTCGAACGATACTCCCCGGGGAACGCGCGTGTCACCCGGCTCGGTTCACGATACCTTCCTGCGCTGATGACGACCAAAAGACTCGACGGGAAGCGTGCGATCGTGACGGGCGCCGCGAGCGGCATCGGCCGTGCGAGCGCGATCTTGTTCGCCGATGAGGGCGCCAAGGTGCTCGCGTGCGACGTCGCGGCAGAAGGACTCGCCACGACAGTGGAGGCGATCCGCTCCGCAGGCGGCACGGCCCGAGCCCGAGTCGCAACCGTCTCCGACGAGGACGCCGTGAAAGCCCTCGTCGAAGAGAGTGTGCGCGAGCACGGGGGGCTCGAGGTCTTCTACGCCAACGCGGGTATCTCCGGCGGGCTCGTGCCGATCCTGTCCTTGACGGCAAGCGATTGGCTGGAAGTGTTGAAGGTGAACTTGATCGGCCCGTTTCTCGGCATCAAATACGCGGGGGCCCACATGAGCGCGCATGGCGGCGGTTCGATCGTCTGCACCGCCTCCGTTGCCGGGCTACGGTCCGGCGCGGGCGGCGCTCAATATAGCGCCAGCAAGGCCGGCGTGATCAGCCTGGTGCAGACAGCAGCCTGTCAGTTCGCGGGCATGAACGTCCGCGTGAACGCGATCTGTCCCGGGCTCATCGAGACGGGAATGACGCAGCCGCTATTCGATTACGCGCGCGCGGCCGGCAAAGAAGGCAAGATCGGGCAGCTGAATCCTCTTCGCCGCGCCGGGCGGCCCGAGGAGATCGCGCGCGTCGCGCTATTTCTCGCGAGCGACGAATCCGGCTACGTCAACGGCCAGGCATGGGCCGTCGACGGCGGGCTCTCGGCAAGCTTGCCGGTCGTGCTCGGTCGCATGATGTGACGAGCCTCGTCTCGAGCCGTAAGTCCGTCGCGTCGTGCGTCGTGCTGCTACTCGTGCTCGCGCGTTTGCCGCTCGCGGGCGCCGCCGTCGAGCCCACCTCGCCCCCTGTGGTCGATCTTCACGTCGATCTTTCTTATCGCGTGAATTACGGGCACGGCACCTTCGCAAACGGTTCGGGGCAGTTCGTCGCGGCCGAGCTCGCACGGGCGAACGTCGCTGGTGTCGTGCTTCCGCTGTTCATTCCCAAGGACGTCTCTCCGGAGGGGCCTCGCGCGAGCGATCTCGAAGCGTCGTACGTGCGGCTGATGTCATTGATCCCCGCGACGCCGCCCTACGCGAAGCCCGGCTGCGCCCCGGCACCTGGGAGGGTGCGGACGTGGTTGTCCTTCGAGGGCGCGGCGCCGCTCGCGAACGAGCCGGACGCGGTCGCCCAGTGGGTATCGCGCGGCGCGCGTCTGTTCGGGCTGGTGCACACGTCGGACAACGCGCTCGCGACATCGTCCGGGGACGCGAGTCCGGCGACGACCGGGCTCACGGACGCCGGGCGAGAATTCGTGCGGCGGGTCTATCGCGCGGGGGGCGTCGTGGACGTCTCCCACGCGTCCGACGCCGCCACCGACGAGATGATCGCCATGGCGCTCGCGGAAAGCGTTCCCATCGTCGCGACGCATTCGGACGCGCGAGCCATCACACCGCATCCACGAAACCTCACCGACGACGAGATCCGCGGCATTGCTGGCTCGGGTGGCGTCATCGGAATCAATCTCCATTCTCGCTTTCTCGCGGGCAAGCGCGGCGCGAAGCTCGCCGACGTCGTTCGTCAGATCGAATACATGGTCCGCGTGGCCGGCGTCGAGCACGTGGCCATCGGCTCCGACTTCGAGGGCGACATCCGTCCGCCTCGCCAACTGGAGAGCGTGCGCGGGTATCCCAGGCTCGCCGCCGCGCTTCGTCGGGCTGGGATGTCGGTCGGGGACGTCGCGCGGATATTCGGCGCGAACGCGCTCCGGATATTGTGTCCGCGGGATTCGGCAACGGTGAAAAAATAGCGTGTGAGCGCGCGCGCGTCCCAAAATCATGATGATCCGGGCTCGCCTGGGCAAGGGACGTTCGGTTCCGGGAGACGGCTCGGCGAGACACGAGTACCGTCTCGCCCCATGTCCAACGTCGATGGTCGCTGCCTGGACGTCTTTCCGGAGTGGCTACGCTCGCTGTCGGAGGACGCGCTTGCCTTCTCCGCTCTGGTGTCCGACACCTCGCTGTCGGAAGGCGTTCGCCGCCACGTCACGGCGGCGCTGAACTACCTTTTCAAGTCGCTCGATTCTGATCCCGGACGGCATCGAAGACCTTGGATTCCTGGATGACGCGTTCGTTTTTCGCGTCGCGGCGTCGCTGGCGTCCAGAGACGACGCCGCGCCAGCACTCGCGTCGCTGGTCGAGGAAGCGAAGCTCGTGAAAGAGTTTCTCGGCGAGGACTACGCGCGCCTGGAGCGCTTCGTCGCAGGGCTCGATCAGAGTGCGTCCCGCGGTCGCTCCGTGAGCGACATCATGAGCGATGCGGCCGCACGTTCCGCGTTCGTGAATGACGTCAAGGGTTGGGCGGGCAGCTACGTCGTGCCGTCGTTCGGGCGAGACGCGAAGAACCTGGTAAAGCTGCGCTCGTTCCTGTCGACCAAACTGCCGGCGTGAGCGGGCCGACGGACACCGTCACTCAAACGGACTCTCGCAAAGCAGTGACTCGACGGGAGCCCGTGCGAGTTCGCCGACCAGGGGCCTCGTCGCCGACGTCAGGTTTCGGTTATCTGGCGGCGACAGCCGCAGCGACCGCGGTGTCGAGGCTGGAAGCCCCCGTGGTCGAGTAGCCCTCTTGCTTCGCGAGCACACGGCCGTGACGTCCGATGAGCACGCTGTACGGGGCGCTCGTCTTCGGGTTGTACAGCGAGACGGCCTGCGTCTCCTGATCGAGCAAGATCGGGAAGTGGACGCCGAGCTTCTGGACCTCCGAGCGCACCTGGGCGATCGAGTCGGGCCCATCGATGGAGACGCCGAGGACGACGAAGCCCCTGTCCTTGTATTTCTCGTACAGCGCATCCAGGTGCGGCATGGAAGCTAGACATGGGTCGCAATACGTCGCCCAGAAGTCGATGAGCACGACGTCCTTGCCGATGTGATCGCCGAGACGGACGGTCCCCCCGGACAGCGTCTCCAGCTCGAAATCGGGCGGTGTTTCTGTCACCCCCGACGGTGAAGCCACAGCGCCACCGGAGGCAGCCGCCCCTCCGCACGCCGAAACGCCCAATAGAGCGGCGGTCCCCACGGCTCTCGCGAGGTTCGACGCGCCCCTCGTCTTTCGTGTCGTTCGCATGGCCTTGCCTTTCGGTTCAGTCGCTCAGAATCGCACCGTGGCGTCGAGTCGCGCGCCCTCGAAGGGAGCATAAACGCGGCAGACGCCCGAGACGCACAGGAGCCCTCCGCGACGCTGCCCCGCGAAGAACGAGAGGCTCGAAGACGAGCTCAGATTGTAGTGGACCAGGCCGTTGAAGTAGGTCGGCGGAAACTGGGGGTCCCCCGTATAATCGAAGCCCGTCCCGACCGTGAGCTTGCCGTCATACTCGACGGCAAGAAGCTCCTGGATCTCCATCCAGGGAGTCGCGAGCCCCTCCTGGGTGAAGTAGCGCCGTCTCGCGTAGCCCTGAAGCTTCGCCGTGAAAGGCCCGCCCAGCCACTGGACCAGATCATGCCGCACGTACTCCTCTCGATAGAAGATGTGGGTCTGCGCGCCGCTCGCATCCGTGAGGAGTCGGGCAGCATCGTCGAACCGAACGCCGGACGTGACGGTACTGTGGCTGCGATGATCCTTCGATGACATCTGGAGTCCGGTGGCCACGTCCCACACGCGGTCTTCGCTCTGGGTATTTGCGTCGCAGCCTTCGTTCGACACGGACTCGGCCCAGCTCGAGTAGCGGCCGACCCAGCCGAACACACTCGTCTGGCGAGATAGCTCGAAGTCCGCCCTCATTCGCCCTCCGGTCACGCAGGTGTTGAACCCCTCGTACTCGGTGTCGACCCAGAGGGCTTCGGTCGTCGGCGGCGCACTATATTGTACGGCTGAAAACTCCGGCGCGTGAGCCAGGTCGACGTTCGCGAGGAGCGGGAAGAAGCGCCGGTAGTCTTTGAACTCCGCGGTGACGGTGACGGGTGCAAACTGGCCGCTCAGGCTCGCGTAAATGGCGTGACCCGCCGCAGGTAAACCGGACGAGGCGGCGACCTGAGCGGGATAGGAGAGGCCCTGCAACGCCGCTTCGACGTAAAGTGCGCCGTGCCCTCCGAGGTTTGGCGCCGAGAGGGAGACGCTCCCCGTGCGCACGGTGTCGGCGCTACGGACGACTCCGGGGGAGAGCGGCATCGGCATCCCGGAGGGACCGTCCAGCAGCGTCCGTCCGAGCAGCGAGCCTTGAACGCCGACTAGAAGGTCATCGGTGCCCCCTTCGATCTGCGCACCCGCGAGGCGATCCGGCGAATAGGTCGGAGTGGCCGCCGCATCGAACGGGCTCGCCTGCGCGGGGGGCATGCCCGCCTCGGTGATCCCGGCAATTCCCCGAGTCACGCTCGACGTGACGCCGAGATAGCGCCCGCTCGCCTCGTCGACGCGGAGCGGATTCATCGTGCCGCCGAGGACCGTCAGTTTGAAGCGAGTCGAATCGACGCGGAAGCGGCCCGTCAAGCGGCCGCCCCGCACCGTGGTGTCGCTCGCGAGCGCGTCTTGCTGCCTCACGCTGAGCACGAGGCCGCGGCCGAACTGCGCCGAGAAGTCTCCGGCGGTCACGTCGAGGTAGCGGGACGTGTACCCCATGTAGTATTTCGAAGGGTAAAGCCAGCTCGTGTAGCGAGTGGCAAGCTCCCTGGACGTTTCGGTGGTGTTCTCCACGAATGAATTGGCGTCCTCGGGCGTGTACGTCGCAGGGAGCGTTCCCCCGTGCTGTTCGCGCAGGAGCTCCAGCGCGACCTCCGTCGGAGTCTTCGCCGTGAAGAACCATGCTGAATCGAGCCGAAGCCCTGCGTGGAAGTGGCCGTAACTCGCCAGCGCATTCAGGCGATTGTAATAGACGCCCCAGTCGTCATCGACGTGGCTCGCGACGCTCGCCTGGTCGGAGTTCCGGTTGTCCACGTTGTAGAGGACGCTCGCCGTCTCCGTCACGTCGAGATGGATCGGTTGCCCTCCGACCGGCGCCGTGTCCACGGCGCCCGCGGTCCGTGCGCCGAGCAGGATCAACGAAAGAAAGCGCGACGCGAATCGAAATCGGCTCACCCGGTCTCCGTGGCCGTCGCGCTAGGGACCCGTGCCGGCCAGGAAGGTGTCCACGGCTCCGAACAGCACGGAAGGTTCATTGCCCGAGAGCGCGAGCACGATCTTCATCGTCTTCGTGTCGATGAGCAGGTTGAACGGAGCCGTGACCGTCGACGTGAAGAGCCCGAGCTGATGCTCGGCATCGAGAGCGAACGGAAAGTCGAGCGAGTACACTTCGGCCCAGGTCGCCGCGTCAGCCGGTGTCGCGGGTTTGGCCGCGGCGTCCTGGAAGATGGTGCCGAGAATCCGGAACCCTTGGCCCTGCAGCGCCGCCAGGCGCGCCGTGAGCGAAGGCTGAGTCGCGCCGTCGCCACCGTACTCGGAGCGACAGGATACGCACCAGACGGCACACGACTCGACGAGCAAGAGTCGGGCGTCCGGATCGGCGTGGAAGTTCGAGAGGCAAATCGGTTGGAAATGGGTGATGTCGTAGTTTGCTGCCTTCGGATCTTCCCAGCCCTGGAAGCAAAGGTCCCTCGTCACGTCTCCCACTTGAGTGCCATAGGGGCCCGCCGGATAAGTCGATGTGCCGCCGTCCGCGGGTCGTGCCCCCGCGCGAATGGCGTCGAGCAAGCCCTGCGGAACGGCCGCGTCGTTCGAGCCGCAGCCGACGGCCAGGAGGGCGAGTAGCAGAAGGGAACGGGCGGGGGTCACGTCGAGACCTCGCATGAATACGGCCATCCCGCTGACTTGTTACAAAAATCGACGCCAGCCTGGCGCAGCCGCCGGAGTGAGTGCGAGCGTCCTGGAGTGGAGCCGAGCGTCCGTCTCGGTCGGAAGGAAAAATCGCCGGAGGATGATGAGAAATGTTGGGTCAGGCGTGTCACTTTATCCTTGGTCGCCGCGTAGGTGCTGAAAGAGCCGTCCCCGGCTCGCGCCGAGTGACGTTGGAATTTTTCATGAAGCTTGCTTACTGGCTCGCCCTCGCTCCTCTCATCACCGGCGGCTGTAGCTCCGGCTCGGACACCCATGGGGACTCGAAGACCCTCGGCGCGGCGGACGCGGCGCCACCTGGATTCGGTCCGTCGGATGCGGACACGTCGGGGATCTTCGTGAAGACGGTGACAGGGCGATTTCTCGATCCGAACGGAAACCCGCCATCGTCGGCGGACTTCACCGTCTCCGTTTGTGGCCCCATCTGTTACTTCGGCGATTCGGCGTCCGATGGCAGCTTCTCGACCCCGATCGGTGCGCGTATCGATCTGTCGCAATACTCGGCGCTTCCCCACGGGCGGCCCTACATCGCCGGATTCTATTTCGCGCTGCCGACGGACGCGCCTGGACCCGCGATCGATCTCGGCGATCTCCGGATCATCCCGATGCCCCAGGACGGCGCGCCCATCGATCCGACGGGCGCGACGGCACAGACGCTGACCTCGGGTCCCGTGACGCTCGACATTGCCCAGGGCCTCGGCACCCACCTCGAGTTCGACGACCTCGCAGCAGCCGCCGCGGGCTCCGAGTTCCGCGCCGTCACCGTGGACCCGCACCTCATGGGCCGCTTCGTTCCACAGGACGCGGACGCGATCATCGCCCTCGGTCCTTTCGAGTCCTATGAGTTCGACGCGGGGAGCAACGTCGTTCCCACGCACCTGACGTTCGCCAACACGGCCGGCCTCGCTCCGGGCAAGGCCGTCGAGTTTCTCGCACTCGGAACCTATCTGCATCCCGACTGGATCCCACCGGCGGAGTTCACATCCGTCGCGACGGGTCGCGTTTCGGCGGACGGCGCTCGTATCGATCTCGATGCAGGGGAAGGGCTTCTCTATCTCACCTGGGTTGCCATCCGGGCAACGGGTGGCGAGTGACCCCGTCGATGGGCGTAAGGAGAGCCGTGGCGCGGCGCCGAAGCGGGCGTTACCGCGGCAGTGCGCTCGCGGGCTTGCTCGCGGCTTTCGCCACGGCATGCAGCAGTGGCACGAAGGGAACGGGCGGGGCGGAAGCCAGCGCACCAGCGTGTGCCGCGGAGCCGGCGACCGCCGCTGCCGCGCCGGAGCTGAACGGCGGAGTCTCGTGGCTGAACACCGATCACCCGTGGACGCTCGCCGAGCTCAAAGGCCAGGTCGTTCTCCTCGATTTCTGGACCTACGGATGCATCAATTGTCTGCATCAAGTGCCGGTGGTCTCGGCGCTCGAGGATCAGTTCGCGGGGCGTCCGTTCGTCGTGATCGGCGTCCATTCGGCGAAGTTTGCGAACGAGAAGGACGCGGACAACATCGAGCTCGCGATCCAGCAATACGACATCCGCCATCCTGTGGTCGTCGACAGCAACCTCGCCATCTGGAACGCCTTCAACGTCAACGCCTGGCCGACGGCGGTCATCATCGATGCCGAAGGCCGCATTCGGTACATGCAGGCCGGGGAATATTCAGCGTCCGCGGCCGCCGGGCGGATCACACAGCTTCTCGATCAAGCCGAATGCCTCGGCGTGGCCGCAGCGCCGATCTCGTATCTGACGGACCCGAACGCGAGCGCCACGACGCCACTCCTCTTTCCGACCGCGGTGCTCGCGCTGCCCGACGGCAGGATCGCGATCTCCGACTCCTCGCACAATCGGATCGTCGTGATGCAGAGCGAAGGGACGGTCGGCGACGTCTTCGGCTCGGGGACCGCGGGATTCGTCGATGGAGCCGCGGCTGACGCCGAATTCTCAGCGCCCGAGGGGCTCACGTTCGCAGGCGGGCTGCTCTACGTCGCCGACTCTGGAAACCACTCGATCCGTGCCATCGATCTGACCACACGGACGGTCACCAACGTTGCGGGCACGGGAGCCCCTGGGGGTGATCTCTCCACTGCCACGGACTGGATGCCATCGACGACCACGCGTCTGAACTCGCCCTGGGACCTCGAGCCCGCGGGCTCGATGATCGCCGTCGCACTCGCCGGCGTTCATCAGCTCGGCATGTTCGATCCCGCCGGCGCGCGATTCCGCTGGTTCTCGGGCACTGGAGCCGAGGGGCTGGTCGACGGTACCGCGACGACGTGCGAGTACGCGCAGCCGAGCGCACTCTCGCCCAGCCAGGACGGCTCGACGCTGTACGTCGCCGATGCCGAATCGTCTTCCGTGCGCGCCGTGAACGTCGCCGACGGCTCATGCTCGACGCTGGTCGGGCAGGGGCTGTTCGACTTCGGCGACCGGGACGGGACCGGGGATCAGGTGTTGCTCCAGCACGTCTCCGGGCTCGAAACGCTCGCCGATGGAGACCTGCTTCTCGCCGATACGTACAACTCCAAGATCAAAGATCTGGTCCCTTCCACCCGCACCGTCACGACCGTCGATTGGCCCCCGGTGAGCCTCGCGCTCGACGAGCCCCGCGGCCTGTCGCGGCTCGGCAACGTGGTTTACGTGGCCGACACGAGCCATCACCGGATCCTCGTCCACGATCTCGCGTCCGGCGACACCCACGTGCTCGATCTCGGCGATCTCGCGCCCCCGTCTTCATCCGGCGACGGCGGGGTGATGGGCGCGCCGAGCGGCGACGCAGCGCCCTGAGCCCGCGCCGCCGCCGCGGAACCAAGCGTCGTTCGCGAGCGGCCGGTGGCGTGTCGCGCCGGCAAACTCGTCCACGATGCAGCGAGCAGGCCGGGCAAGTGCGTGATCACCGATTCGCTGGCTTGCACACCACGTCCGTCCGCGCGCAAGCTCCCTTTCATGGACGAGCACATCGATCCGACGAAAGAGCAGTTCGCCGCCTTCAAGGACCTGAAGCGTGAGGGGCGGATTCACATGCTGAACCTCGTGCGCTTGCGCGCGGCGGCCGCATATCCGGACGGTCGCGAGGCGACGGGCGACGATGCCTACCGCGCTTACGCGCGTGAGAGCGGCCCGGTCTTCAAGCGGGTCGGCGGGCGGCAATACTGGGTCGGGGGATTCGAACAGATGCTGATTGGCCCGTCCACCGAGCGCTGGGACCGCGTCTTCATTGCCGAGTACCCGAGCGGGCAGGCGTTCGTGGAAATGCTTCGCGACCCGATCTACCGCGAAGCCGTCAAGCACCGGCAGGCCGCCGTCGAGGATTCGCGACTGATCCGGCTGAAGCCGCTCGAAGCCGGAGAAGTATTCGGAGAGTGAACGCGCGCTACCGAGGCGCCCGTCAGGGATACTCGAACGTGACGGTCACGCCGCCAGCGTCCGTGCAAAGCGTGGCGCCCGTTTCGCCCTGGATGCAGTCGCAGGACGGGTTGTCGGAGCACTTCGCAGGAATGGGCTTGCAGGTGTAGTTCGGGGGCGCGCAGCAGGGGCCTCCCTCGGTCACGTTGCAATAGTCGGTCGCGATGGGACACGTCAGGCTGTCGCCGCAGCTGAAGGTGAGCCGTGTGTTGGCGGAACCGCCCGCGCCTGCGATGCTCCCACTCGTCGCGCCGCCGCACGCGACGAGCAGCCAGAGCGTTGGAACGGCCGCGAGTGTTGCAGGTCGCAGTACGTACATGAGCATAGGCTAACAGGGCGTCACCGCGTTCGCGGGCGTCGCCGGCATCGTCCTCGGGTTCGCTGCCCAGCGCACGCTCTCGCCGCGAACCCGTCAAGGATCTCTCTGGCCTTCATCGCGCCGGGTTGCCGATCGCGTCGGCGAGTCGGGTCAGGAGGTGACGCATGTCAGCGGGCGACCGCAACCGATACCGTGCGTGAGAGACGCCCGGGTCGACCCGCACCGAGACATCGCCTTGCTCGAACGCCGCGAACAGATCCTCGTCGGTTCGATCGTCACCCGCGCCGAACAGCAACGGCCGCAGGCGATGCCTCTCGATGATCTCGCCGACGACGCTCGCCTTGGTGACGCCCGGGATCCTCGCTTCGATGATCTTCGTTCGGTGACGACGCTCGAAGGGTCGCCCTCAATGCTTCGGAACGCTCGCCTTGCCGCACGTCGGACCGATCGGAAACCCGCCAGGGGGCGCCTTCCTCAGCCGCTCCTCGGTGGCCGGGCTGTAGTGGCCGTCGGCTGCAATCGGGTCGTCGGGGTGGTTGCGGTTCCAGAGCGTCTGGAACGCGAGCACGTCCATGCCGCCACGGGGCGATTTGTTGCCGCCCTTGTAATCGAAATGCACGCGGTCCGACGTGCCGAGCCAGTGAAACTCCTGTGCCTCGAGGGCGGGCCGCCACTGGGCGTGCTCGGCGATGTCCAGGGCAACGCCAATCTCGTGATTGCTTTCCCCCGGCAGCGTTGCGAGCTGGACCCCGCAGTGCTTGCCGGCAGACCACCGCCAGACGAGATACTGCTGCGCGACCGTCCTGAGCGCGCTGTTGATCGTCATCTTTTCTTTGCGGTGGGCATCGAGCACCTGGAGGAGATGATTTCGCGCGTCGAGTTCGAGATAGGGGAAGACGTTCGTGGCAAACGCCAGGTTCGGACGTCTCGGCAGTGGCACGAAAGCATTCGGCTTGATGCAGCGGGCTTGCTCGATAATCTGCCGGCTCAAGCCTTCGACACTCGCCGTCGAGCAGCTCCCGGCTGCGGCTTCTTGCACCGTGGAGAAGTGTCTCGGGGGAGTCCGTTTCGCGGGCCTCGGCTCGCCGTCATCCGTCTCGTCGTCCAGTACGGGTGACGACACCTCGGCGGTCTCGGCCGGCGGCTCGCCGCTGCTCGCGACTCCCATCGCTGTGCCGGAAGCCGGGAGCTCGACGGCACGAGGCGTCTCGACCGGCGGCGCTGAGGTCGCGTTGGTTCCACGTCGAGCGGTGTCCCTCACGACCGAGAACACGCTGAGAACAATCACGGCACCGGGGGCCAGGATCGCCGCGCACAACGCCATCGTACGGGTTGGCCGCCAGGCGTGCGGTGCGGAAAGCTCGGTCGAACGACGACCCTCCCCTTCGGGATTCTCCGCGTGCGGCGGCGCAACGCTCTCGGGGCCGTCCCCCGTGGCGGCACCGTCCGGGGTCGTCGACGCGCCGTCGTCCTTGGCAGCGTCGTCCGCCACGGGCGCTTCGGTACCGCGATCGGCAGTTCCGGGCAACCACGACGACGGACCCGCCGCGATCGCAGCGCGCAGTGACCCATCCCTGCGCCGCAGTAATCGATGATCCTCGCCGCCGGGACTGCCGATCGAGTCGGAGTTGTCGATCCCCGCGGCGCGGGGATGGGTTACTGCGAGTCGATCACGTGTACGCGGAGTCGGAGGGACGAGGTACTGCGGCGCAGGCGTTCATAAAGGCGACGGGTCGACGGGCGGGCCGGCGGCGGGGAGCGGGAGCAGCAGCAGGCGGGAGCGCGTAACCTCGTGCTGTCCGCGTCTCCAGCCGCGCTCGTTCCTGCGAGGCGACCTTCAGGCTGCGGGGCTCTGTCCCGACGAGTCCTTCTTGTCGCCGTTGGCGCCTTCGCCGTTCGGCTGGATCTCGTTCAGGAGCTCGCGGCACTCGGGTTTGCCCTTCAGATGAGTCATGAGGGTGCCGGTGGCCTTCTGAAACGTGTCCTCGAACTTCAGGCCTTCGCGCGTGCGGGCGGCGACCTTTTCGCGGCCCGAGGCCAGATCTTCCTCGAGCGCCTCGGCGTAGCGAGCGAGCTGGGCGCGGAGTTCTTCTATCTGACGCCGCAGATCCTTGGCCGTCGTTTCGCGGGCCACGCGCTTGGTCTCGCGCTGCTTCAGCAGCTGCCGCTTGACGTCGACGAGGGCCGTCGCCGCGCCCGCTTGCTCGTATGTCGCACGCGTTCCTCTGCCGGCGCGTTCCGCTTCATTGGCCTTCGCCGAGGCTTCGATCGACTGCTTTTCGGCGACGAGGAGCTCCGCGCGGGCGGTCTCTTCTTCCTCGGCGTGAGTGGCCGCGTCGCGGAGGGCTCGCGATTCTTCCTGGGCGAGTTCCTCCACCTTTCGACCGATTTCCGCGCGGAGCGCTCGGCCGCGCCGCTCGAGCGCTTCCAGACGGCGGGTGTGGCTCGCGATCTCGCCTTCGAGGCCGTTCGCTTTCGCGGCGACGTCCCAGGACGTCGCGAGCGATTGGAGGATCTCTCCGGGCGCGTTCCCGGACGGGTATGCGCGCGCGAGCATGCGCGAGAAGAGACCCGCGCGGCTCGCCCACTCCGTGACGTTCGCCGAGCGCGGGGGCGGGGGCGGAAACTGCTGTGGCGCGGCGACCTGCTCGCCACCCTCCTTGTCCCACGCTTGGGAGGGCAAGGAGCGCTGGAGCGCCTTCAGTTCTTCGAGAAGATGGTGACCGTCGCGATAGCGCCGTCGCGGGTCCTTCTCCAGAAGTCGCATGATGATGCGCTCGGCCACGGGATGGCAGTCCTTGCGGAGCGTGCTTGGCTTGGTCGCGGGCGCGGTGCGCTGCATCTCGAGTAGCGTGTCGCGATCGCTCGATCGGAAGGGGAGCTGTCCGGTCAGCATCTCGAAGAAGAGGATGCCGAGCGCATAGAGATCCGACTGAGGACCTGCTTGCTCGCCGCGTGCCTGCTCGGGAGACATGTACTCGGGCGTTCCGAACACGGCTCCCTTCGGAGCGAGGCGCGGATCGTGCGCCAGCGCGGCGAGCCCGAAGTCGAGGATCTTCACGAAGTCTTTTCGGCCGCCGCGCGCGGTGAGAAGAATGTTGTCGCTCTTCAGATCGCGGTGCACGACGCCGAGATCGTGGGCGCGCGCAAGGGCGGCTCCCATCTGCTCGAGAATGTCGACGGCACGCTGGATAGGCATCGGACCGCGCGCGATCTCGGCGGAGAGCGGGGTGCCGACGAGGTACTCCATGACGAGATAGAGTTCGCTCTCCTCGGTCTCGCCGATGTCGTGAATGTCGATGATGTGCGCGTGGTCCACCCGATTCGCCGCGCGGGCTTCGCGCAGCATCCAGGCACGCAGATGCGTCTCGCTCCGCAAATCGGGTCGGATCAGTTTGACCGCGACGACGCGATCGATGAGCACGTGGCGGGCGCGATAGACGATGCCCATCCCGCCTTCGCCGATGCGTGCTTCGAGCCGATAGCGCCCAGCAATGACCTTGTTCAGCGCCGGATCGTTCACGGTCCGGCGGGCTACCTTCGATTTCTCGGCGACTGCGTCAGGCATCGTATTCGGGTGCGGTGGGCTCGCCTCAGGGCGCGAGCACGGCAACGTTCGATAACTTCACCCGAAGTTCGAACTCGCGACAAGAACAATCCCCGCCATCGCCGTCACTCCACAGCTTGCACCAGAGGAGCGCGCCATTCCCCGGAGCCACCGGCCCGCGCTCGTGGCGAAAGCGAAAGGCCTTGTTCCGTGTCGCCTCGGGTCAGAAAACCACATTCACGAGCGGAATCGATACTTCCGTTCGTTGCTTGATGCCAAGCTCCGCGATCTCCGTGCGGGTATACATCTGTCGCACCTCGACGTCCGGCACCGACATCGTCACTGAGCCTTCGTCGACGGCTACGAGCGCCGGCGGCAGCTTCGGGAGCTTCGCGATGGTCTCGGAGTGATGCGTCGTGGCACGGCTGGTGGGCGCGCTCGGCGCTGGCGGCGCACTCTGGGCCGGATTCGCAACCGGCTCATCCGCGGGTGGTCGATCTTCGACGTAGTTGACCGGTTCGTACGCAGTCGCGCTGAGGACGGCGACGGTCGTGGGGATCACGAGAACCATTCCGCCCACGAGCATGTAGAGGGAGACCTTCGTGGCGGCGTCAGTCTCCACGAAGTGCCCGCCCACCGCTCCGGCGACCGCACCGAGGCCGCCTCCGACGGCGTACGCCCAGGCGGGCTTCACGTCCGCCGCAGCCTCGACGAGCATCACCGTCTCGCCGCCGAGCAAGCCGCCGCCGACGATCCCCTTGCCCGTCGGAGACCCGACGCCGTCCGCGTGAGCGACCTGCGGCAACGCAGCGCTCGCGAAGACGACGACACCACCAATCAAATATTGTCCGAACCCTCGCATGGGCCCTCCAAAGTTTACGTGACGGCAGAAAGCGGAGGCCCGCATTAGACCGACTTTCCGCGTCCGGTGACAGATAAAACGGTCCGCCCTCACGGTTTCGGCCGGTCCGCGCTTAATCTCGGTTTCCTGGCCACGCCCATTCTCGCTGCTTGGGTGAGAAGGCCGCGCGGACATTCACGCCGTGAAGGCACTGATAACCCACTCAGCTCGGGCGGCGGCCGCCGCGACGGGCCTCATTTTCGCCATCGGCCTCGGCGCCGCGCTGGTTCGGCTGCTGCCATGGCTCGTCGCGCCGGAAGTCCCCTGGCGCATCTGCGCCCCGTTCGCCGCCCTTCTGGCCGGGTCTGCGTTCGAGGTCGCGATCCTGATCGGAGTACCCCTGGGCTTCGGGGTAGGGGCGGCCTTGTTCGTCGAGCGAGGCGAAGCGCTGGCCCTTCTGGCTCTCGGAGCCAGCCCGAGCCGGCTCGTCCTCGGCCTGGTCGCCCCGGGTCTGATGATCGTCGCTCTCGGTGCCGGCGTCGGCGCGGGGCGCGGAAGCCTTGCCGCCGGCGGACTCTTCACCCACCTGGTCGACGAAGGGCATGGCGCCTGTGAGTCGCGTTCCAGTCGGCGTCGCGTGGACGTTCCGCTGACGTCCTTGTCCTGGCTCTGTCTCCATTCCGGCGCCCGTCTCGCGGGGAGAATCCCGGGGTTTCCGGGTCCCCTCTGGTTCTCGGCGACGAACGTAATACCGAGCGAGGATCTCGGCGCTCTCGTCGTGTCCGACGTGGGCGTCGCAGGCGAATTGGGCCAGCGGACCCTGGAGTTCCGGGCCCGGCGGGTGCGCATCACGGGACTTTCGACGTGGGGCTCCTCGGCCTCGGCTCTCGGCGGGTGGCGGCGTGGGGGTTTGCTCTCCGGAGGAGCCCTCCTGATCGCCCTGCTGGCCGCGCTCCTCATGATCCGTGAGACGAGGGGGCATCCCCTGGTGGCAGCGATCATCGTCGTGCCGGCAACGGTCGTCATGCTCGCGCTCGTTCACGCCCTGGACGCCCGGGTCGCGCCGGCCGCCGCATATATGGTGGCCCCGGCGGCAGGCGTCCTCTTCTTGTTCGCCGCGAACCGTCTGGCGCGCGTTGCTCCGAATCGGTCGGGGTGATACGACCCGCCTCGTCGACAGGTCGCCGAGTCCCCCCGCGCCATGATTTCTTATCCCGGCCCCAGCGCGCCTTCGAGGCCGACTGTCCTCGCCGATGCGCCCCAGGGGCGTGACGTGGCTGGTCTGGCCACATCCCTGGTCCAGCTCACGAAGCCTGCCGTGACGCGGATGGTTCTCGCCACCGCGTGGTGTGGCGCGGCGATCGCGCCGGGGCCAATCCACAGCTACGCACGGCTCGCCTTCACGTTGCTCGGCACGACGCTCGTCGTCGGATCGGCAAACGCGCTCAACATGTACCTCGAGGGCGACGTCGACGCGCTGATGTCGCGCACCCGGAATCGCCCGATCCCGAGCGGCCGTCTGGCCCCGGAGGTCGCTCTCTGGTTCGGTATCACGCTCGCCGTCGTCGGGCTTCCGGTCCTCGCGTTCCTCGTCAACCCGCTCACGGCGTTCATCGGTGCGTTCGCGCTACTGTCGTACGTGCTGGTCTACACGCCCATGAAGCGTGTATCCCCGCTTGCGGTCTGGATGGGCGCCGTGCCGGGTGCTGCGCCGCCGCTCATGGGGTGGACCGGTGTCACGGGACACGTCAGCGCCGGGGCCCTGAGTCTGTTCCTCGTGCTCCTGGTCTGGCAGATTCCACACTTTCACGCGATCGCCATCTTCCGCGCCGAGGAGTATCGCCGCGCGGGGCTTCGCGTGCTCCCGGTCGTGCGCGGTCTCGACTACACCAAGTTCTCGATCGTCATTCTCCTGATTCTCCAGCTCGTCGTGAGCGCATTGCCGGCGTTCGCGGGCCTCGGCGGAAAGCCGTACGTGATCGTGGCGGCTCTGCTCGGGGCGATCTACGTGGGGTGGGGGCTCGCGGGACTTCGACCGAAGGCGGGAGCGCGCTGGGCCCGGTCGCTGTTCTTCGCGTCCATGCCGTATCTCCTGGCGCTCTTCATTGCGCTAGTCGTGGGCGCCAGCTGAACTGATGACGGACTCGTACAGTGCGGCGTACGCGCCGGCGGAACGACCCCAGCCGAAGTTCTGCGACATGCCCGAGCGCTGGAGCGCTCTCCAGCCGGTCTTGCCGCGGTAGAGTCGGAGTGCGCGTTCGATCGCGTGACGGAGCGCGTCCGCGTTGTCGTCGACGAAGTCGAAGCCTGTCGCCGTGCCGGCGGCGCGAGCGTCGTCGGTTGCATCGACGACGGTGTCGGCGAGCCCACCCGTCCGCCGGACCACGGGCGGACTACCGTAGCGAAGTGCGTAGAGCTGCGTGAGCCCGCACGGCTCGGACCGCGACGGTACGAGCATCGAGTCGCTCCCCGCTTGCACCAGATGAGCGAGTCCCTCGTCGTAGCCGACGAGCGCCGCGACGCGGTCCGGGTACTGGCGGGCGAAACTCGAGATGGCCGTCGTGATGCCGGCATCTCCAGCCCCGAGCACGACGAGTTGCGCGCCGCTGGCGACGAGCCACGGAATGATTTCCACGACCCAGTCGATGCCCTTTTGCCAGATCAGGCGGCTCACGATTCCGAAGAGAGGCGTCTTCGGATCGCGCGCCACCCCCGCGCGACGCTGGAGCGCCTCCTTCGATGTGGCCTTTCCACGCATCGACCTGGCCGAATAAGTCGCCGGAAGGTGGCGGTCCTTTGCCGGGTTCCATTCGCGGTAGTCCACGCCGTTGAGGATTCCGGTGAGCACGTCCTTCCGGCCCCGGAGCAGGCCTTCGAATCCCCCGCCCAGTCCTTCCATCTGGATCTCGCGCGCGTACGTCGGGCTCACGGTCGTGATGCGATCGGCGTAGTAGAGCGCGGCCTTCAGGAACGAGACGCGGCCGAAGAACTCCACTCCGTTCAACGAGAAGGTGGATTCGGGGAGCCCGAGCTCGCCGAACACGCTCCGCTCGAAGGCTCCGGGGTACGCGATGCTGTGGATCGTCGCGATGCAAGGGGGTCCGTTCGCAAGCTTCGTGTAAGCCACGGCGAGACCGCCGGGCCAATCGTGGGCGTGTACGACGTCCGGCTTGTGGGCGTCATCGTTGGATGTGGCAAGCCACCGCGAAGCCCAGCCGAGCGCCGCGAATCGTCGATGATTGTCGGGCCAGTCAGCCCCTCTTTCGTCCTGGTATGGCCCCCCCGGGCGCCGGAACAGACCGGGCGAGTCGAGAACGTAGGCCGGGACTCGACTTTCGCCCAGGCGCGCCGCGATGAGGCGCGCTGGGCCAGCACCAAAGAGAGCCGCGGCGGTCGTGAGCTCGCGTTCGTCGCGAGCGGCGTCGAGGACCGCCGTGTATCCGGGGACCAGGATCCGCGCGTCGACGCCCGCCTCGATCAGGGCGGGGGGTAGCGCTCCCGCGACGTCTCCGAGCCCTCCGGTTTTCACCCAGGGGTAGACTTCCGAGACGACATGGAGAACGCGCAATCGTGACACGGAGCTCCGGCTATTTCCGACGTCCGTCAACGAAGGCGTTCGATCATGTCGGCGGTGACGAGGGTGATGCCCTGTGCGGTGCGATGGAAGCGGGCCGCATCGGCGTCCGGATCTTCTCCGACGACGAGCCCCTCGGGGATCACGACGCCGCGATCGATGATGGCCCTCCGGATGTGCGCCTTCCGGCCAATCTTCGCATCCGGGAGCACGACGGATTCGTGAACGACCGAGTACGAATTGACGCGAACGCCGTACGAGAGAAGCGAGCGGCGAACGGTGGCTCCCGAGACGACGCAACCGTCCGCCACGACGCTGTCGACCGCCATCCCTCGACGAGTCGCGTCGTCAAAGACGAATTTTGCCGGCGCGAGCTGTCGGCGCTCCGTGAAGATTTGCCAGCTCTCGTCGTAGAGATTCAGGTCCGGTGTCACGCGGGTCAAGTCGATGTTCGCCTCCCAGTACGCGTCGAGGGTCCCGACGTCGCGCCAGTACGGCGGCGCATCGACGTTGCGCACGCAGCTCTTTCCGAGGCGGTGCGCGTAGACCGCCACCCGGTCCACGAGCTTTGGCAGGAAATCTCGGCCGAAGTCATGCGTGGAATTCGGATCCGCGGCGTCCAGATCTAGCAGGTCGTAGAGGAACTCTGCGCGACAGACGTAGATCCCCATGCTCGCGAGGCACATCTCGGGTTGCCCAGGGATCCCGGGGGCGTCCTTCGGCTTCTCCAGGAAGCGAGTGATGCGATCGCTCGCATCGACCTCCATGACGCCGAATGCGGGGGACTGCTCGCGGGGCACCTCGAAGCAACCGACAGTCAGGTCGGCGCCGCGTTCGGCGTGCTCTTCGAGCATGATCGAGTAGTCCATCTTGTAGACGTGATCGCCCGCCAGGATCACGACGTATTCGGGGTTTTCCGCGCGCAAAATGTCGAGGTTCTGCCAGACGGCGTCCGCCGTGCCACGGTACCACATCAGCTCGTCCACGCGCTGTTGCGCCGGCAGGAGATCCACGAACTCGTTCAGCTCCCCGCGCAGGAAGTCCCAGGAGCGCTGGATGTGCCGCAGGAGGCTGTGCGCCTTGTACTGAGTGAGGACGTAGATCCGACGCACACCCGAGTTGATGCAGTTCGAGAGCGCAAAGTCGATGATGCGATAGCGCCCGCCGAAATGAACCGCCGGTTTGGCTCTCCGGTCCGTCAGTTTCCCGAGTCTGGCGCCGCGCCCCCCCGCGAGGACGAGCGCGACCGAACGATTTCCAAACCGGCGCGCGGATGTTTCGGGCGACATGATTCCGTCCTCTCGAGAGCTCGCTTGAATCATGAGCCCGGTGGCACCCGATTCGCAATGTCTCGATCGCTCGTTGTGACCCGGGCGTTTTCGGGTGAGTCTTCAGCCCTCAGGGCGCCGAGGCGTCCGAACGTTCGGGATCCATCTCCGAAGGCCCCAGCGACCCATGCCATCTTTACAACGATCCCACCCGCCGGTGGGAACCGACGACCGGACTGGCCTGACCCCCGACACGCTGAGGCGGGCCGTTCTGGACCATCTGCACTACACGTGTGCTCGCGACCGTGAGTCGGCGACGCTGCAGGATCTCTACAACGCGATGGCTCACGCCATGCGCGATCGCTTGCTCAGCCGCTGGCTCTCGACGCGCGCGACGTACCGGAGCCTCCGTTCGAAGCGTGTCTATTACCTGTCCGCGGAATACCTGCTCGGTCGCGCGATGTCTCAGAATCTCGATAGCCTGGGGGTCTATGAGATCGCAGAGCGCATGCTCGCGGACGAGGGACTACACCTCGCGAGCGTGCTCGAGGAGGAGCCCGATCCCGGCCTCGGCAACGGAGGCCTCGGGCGACTCGCGGCGTGCTTCCTCGACTCGATGGCGGCGCTCGCGCTTCCCGGATTCGGTTACGGCATCCGCTACGAGTACGGCATCTTCGAGCAGCGCATCGAAGGAGGCGAGCAAGTCGAGCGCGGCGACACCTGGCTGAAGTACGGCAATCCCTGGGAAATCCCTCGCTACGATCGAGCCGTCGACGTGCACTTTTATGGCCGCGTCGCGAAGCACATGGACGGCGGCATGGAGAAATCGACCTGGGTCGAGGGGAAGCGCGTCGTCGGCGTGCCCTACGACATTCCCATCGCGGGCTTTCGAAACGGCACGGTGAACACACTCCGGCTCTGGTCGGCGCGGGCCGCGGACGAGTTCGATCTGCATCTGTTCAATTCCGGGGATTTCAGGCGAGCAGTGGAGGAGAAAGTGACGAGCGAGACCATCTCGCGCGTTCTTTATCCCGCGGACCATTCGGTCGAGGGGAAGGAACTCCGGCTCAAGCAGCAGTACTTCTTCGTCGCGTGCTCGATCGGGGACATCATCCGTCGATACAAGACTCATGAGGCCGGATTCTCGGGGTTTCCGTCGAAGATTGCCATCCAGATGAACGACACGCATCCGTCGATCGCGGTCGCGGAGTTGATGCGCGTGCTCGTCGACGAAGAGGGGCTGCCCTGGGACGAAGCGTGGTCGATAACGGAGCGGTCGGTGGCGTACACGAACCACACGTTGATGCCCGAGGCCCTCGAGAAGTGGCCCGTCGAGATGTTCGAGCGCCTGCTGCCGCGTCATCTCTCGATCATCTTCGAGATCAACTCGCGCTTCTTGCGCAGAGCCAGCATCCAGTGGCCCGGCGACAACGAACGTCTGAGGCGGATGTCGATCATAGAAGAAGAGCCCGAGCGCGCCATCCGGATGGCGCATCTCGCCGCCGTCGGTTCGAGTCGCGTCAACGGCGTCGCGGAGCTCCATTCGGAGCTCGTCCGGACGCGGCTGTTCCCCGACTTCGCGGCCCTCTGGCCCGACAAGTTCATCAACGAGACCAACGGCGTTTCGCCGCGGCGATGGCTCCGTATCGCGAACCCAGCGTTGTGTCGCGTCTTCGACCGGAGGCTCGGTGATGGCTGGCTCTCCGATCTGAGAAAGCTCGAGGGACTTCGGGACGTTTCGGACCCGCAGGCGCTATACGACGAGCTTCGCGCGGTGAAGCACGAAAACAAGACGCGGCTAGCCGAGTTGTCGAAAACGCTCACGAAGGTGTCGCTCGACCCGGAATCCATGTTCGTTGTTCAGGTGAAGAGGATTCACGAGTACAAGCGCCAGATCCTCTGCTGTCTCCACGTGATTTCGCTCTACCTCCGCATCAAGGACGATCCGGCGGCGGCGATGCTGCCGCGCACCTTCATTTTTGCCGGGAAGGCCGCGCCGGGGTACGCGATGGCGAAACAACACATTCGCCTCATCTCCGACGTCGCGAGCATCGTCAACGAGGACCCCGCCGTCGCGGGTCGTCTACGCGTCGTGTTCTTGCCGAACTACAGCGTCACGCTCGCCGAACGGATCATTCCGGCTGCCGATCTATCCCTGCAGATTTCGCTCGCGGGCACGGAGGCATCCGGCACCGGCAACATGAAGCTGGCGATGAACGGGGCGCTGACGATCGGCACGCTCGACGGTGCGAATATCGAGATTCGCGATCGAGTCGGCGTCGAGAACTTCTTCTTGTTCGGTTCGACCGCGAGTGCCGTGGACGAAATACGTCGCCGCGGGTATCGCCCGGCAGACTTCATCCGGAAGAGCGAGACGCTGAGGCGCGTCGTGGAGTTGCTGAACACGGGCTTCTTCAGTCCTGATGATCGCTCGCGCAGCGCGGCCATGGCGGCATACCTCCGAGAGCACGACCCCTTCCTCGTCTGTGCCGATTTCGACGATTATCTTCGAGTTCAGGAAGAGGTGGCGCAGGTTTACGTGGATCGAGCGGAATGGATGCGGCGCGTCGTCTGGAACGTTTCCCGCATGGCGCCGTTTTCGAGCGACGAGACCATCCGGCGCTATGCGCGGGACATCTGGGGCATCGTCCCCGTGCGGATCGCCGAAGAAGTGGGCGGTTGAACGGCCCGGCGAGGCCGTGCGCGTCACGCCTGGCGCGGACGGACGAGGCACACGACGGCGTGGGCGTCGACCGGCACGTTTTCTCCTGCTGCGACGCGAGCAGCGCTGTCGGTCGCGAACCCGCCGACGGTGTCGAACACGAGCCGCCACGGCTCGTGGTTCAACGTCTTCGGTACGACGAACTCGATCGGTGACGAGCCGGCGTTGAAGAGCACGTAGAAGCTGTCGTCGACGATCTGATCGCCCCGTGGATCCGGGCTGTCGATGCCGTCGCCGTTCAGGAAGACACCGAGGGCACGCGCGAACGTTACCGTCCAGTCCTGGTCCGACATCTCCGTGCCATCGGGCTTGAACCAGCCGATGTCCGTGAGGTTGGAGCCGCGGATCGACCGGCCCTCGAACCACCGTCGCCGGCTGAACACCGGGTGCCGCCGCCGGAACGCGACGAGCCTCGTGACGAAGTCCCTGAGGTTGACGTCAATCTGGTCCCAGCGAACCCAGGAGAGCGGGCTGTCCTGGCAATATGCGTTGTTGTTGCCCCGCTGCGTCCGTCCGAGTTCGTCGCCCGAGAGGATCATCGGCACCCCTTGCGAGAGGAGGAGCGTCGCGAAGAAGTTCCGCTGGTGTCTTTTCCTCAGCGACAGGATCTGCGGGTCGTTCGTGTCGCCCTCGACGCCGGAGTTCCAGGAGCGATTGTGAGGCTCGCCGTCGCGGTTGTCTTCCCCGTTCGCTTCGTTGTGCTTTTCCGAGTAGCTCACGAGATCGCGGAGCGTAAAGCCGTCGTGGCACGTGACGAAATTGATGCTCGCGTGCGGGCTACGCCGAGCGGATGCGTAGAGGTCCGAGCTTCCCGTGAGCCTGTTCGCGAACTCGCCGAGCGTCCGTTCGGCTCCGCGCCAGAAGTCGCGCACGGTGTCCCGGTACTGGCCGTTCCACTCCGACCACAGCACCGGGAAGTTGCCGACCTGGTATCCACCTTCGCCGACGTCCCACGGCTCTGCGATGAGCTTTACCTGGCTGATGATGGGGTCTTGCTGGATCAGATCGAAGAACGCGGACAGCCGATCGACCTCATGAAGCTCGCGCGCGAGCGCCGCGGCGAGATCGAACCGAAAGCCATCCACGTGCATCTCCTGCACCCAGTATCGGAGCGAATCCATGACGAGCTGGAGCACGTATGGATTTCGCATGTTGAGGCTGTTGCCCGTGCCCGTGTAGTCGACGTATCGGCTTGGGTCCGCTGCGACGCGGTAGTACGAGGCGTTGTCGAACCCGCGGAAGCACGCGGTCGGGCCGCGATAGTCGCCTTCGCCCGTGTGGTTGTACACGACGTCGAGAAGCACTTCGATCCCCGCTTGGTGCAGGGTTTTCACCATCTGCTTGAACTCGAGCACCTGTTCGCCGGCGTCTCCCGAGCTCGAGTATTCGTTGTGCGGCGAGAAATAGCCGATGGAATTGTAGCCCCAATAATTCCTGAGCCCGAGCTTCGCGAGCCGTTCGTCGTGAATGAAATGGTGCACGGGCATCAGCTCGATCGCCGTGACGCCGAGATCTTTCAACGTGTCGATGACGACCGGGTGCGCGAGCCCGGCGTACGTGCCGCGGAGGTTCTCCGGCACGCGCGAATGAAGCATGGTCAGCCCCTTCACGTGGGCTTCATAGATCACCGTCTTGTGCCACGGTGTCCGCGGCCGCCGATCGTCGCCCCACACGAAGTAGGGACTCACCACGATGCTCCGCGGCACGACGGGCGCCGAATCCACGCCGTGCGTCGTCGACTCCTTTCCGGCATCACCCCAGCGGAACTGTCCGGAGATGGCCTTCGCGTAGGGGTCCAGCAACAGCTTCGACGGGTCGCACCGATGACCAAGCTCGGGCGCGTAGGGTCCTTGTACGCGGAAGCCGTAGCGACGGCCGGGGCGGCATCCGGGGAGGTACCCGTGCCAGACCTGGCCCGTCACTTCCGGCAGGTTGACGCGCGTCTCAGAGCCGTCCTGTGCGAACAAGCAGAGCTCCACCCGCTCCGCGACGCCCGAAAAGACGGCGAAGTTCGTCCCCGCCCCATCGAACGTGGCCCCGAGCGGGTAGGGCGAGCCCGGCCAGAGGTTCGCGGCGGGGGGTACACTGCTCCGCAAGGGAATGACTTTAGCCTAGCTTGAGCCGCCCCACCGTCGCAAAGCTTGCTCTTCGACGCGCCGCTCCGCAATGTGGGCGCCGTGGAGCCCGTAGCGTCGTCCCGTGAAGGAGTGTCGCTGGAACAACTCGCCGCGTCATACGGTGTCGAGGCGAGCTACTATGACGTTGCCGGCAGGCTGGTGGTGGCTGGTCACGACGCCCTCGTCGCGATGCTGGAAGCCCTCGGTTGCAGAGCCGAGCGCGAGGCGGTCGGGGATGGGCTCCGGGCGCGCCGGAGCGAGCTCGCGGAGCGATTGCTCCAGCCGATCGCGGTCAGCTGGGACGGCACGATCATCGTTCGGCTTAGATCGGCCGAGTCGACCAACCAGCTGGACATTCAGGTCCATGCCGAGGACGGGCAGGCCATCGCTGGCGTCGTCCGCCCGGACCAGTTCGACGTTCGAGGACGGTTCGGCGTCGATGGTCGCGAGTACGCGGACGTCGCGGTCCCGCTACCGGCGGGATTGCCGATCGGATATCACCGGATCGAGATCACGAATGGCATGCGCCGGGCCGAGAGCGCGCTCTGGCTCGCCCCGGGACGCGCGGCTGCGACGAAGGGACAGCCGGGCTGGGGCGTTTTCGCGCCGACGTATTCGCTCCGATCCGAACGCAACGGAGGCGTTGGTGATTTTGCCGATCTCGAAACGCTTGCGCGATTCGTCGGTGAGCGAGGGGGCCAAGCGGTGGCGACCCTGCCACTCCTCCCGACGTTTCTCGACGGTCCCTACGACCCGAGCCCGTACGCGCCGATCAGCCGCCTCTTCTGGAACGAGATCTATCTAGCCGTCGACCGTCTACCAGATCTGGCCAGCGTCCCTCTCGCGCGGGCCTTGTGGGCAAATCAGGAATATCAGACGACTGCGGAGGCACTCCGCAAATCCTCCGTGGTGGACTACGGTGGCGTTCTGACGCACAAGCGACGCCTCCTGTCGTTGCTCTCGGAAGCGGCTTTCGCGGACCCGGAAGAACGAACGAAGCTCGAACGCCATCTTGCCGATAACCCGCGCGTCGGGGACTACGCGCGGTTTCGCGCCGTCATCGAACGCCAGCGTCGCCCGTTCCGGCAGTGGCCCGAGCGCATGCGTGAACGCTTCGACGACGCCGATTTCGAAATTGCGAGCTTTCATCATCACGTCTTTTGCCAGGTGCGCGCGCACGAACAGATGACGGCGCTCACCGAGAACGCGCGTGCGTCGGGCGTCGGGCTGTACATGGACTTACCGCTCGGCGCCCACTCGTCCGGTTACGACGCGTTTCGATATGGGCACGAACTCATGGAGCATTGCTCGACCGGGGCCCCCCCGGACGGGCTGTTCGAGGGTGGACAGAACTGGGGATTTTCGCCGCCGCACCCCGGCCGCGCGAGCGCAAGCGGTCATACGTATTTCATCGCTGCACTCCGGCATCAGATGCGCCATGCGTCGATGGTCCGCATCGACCACGTGATGAGCCTCCATCGGCTGTTCTGCATCCCGAAGGGCTTCGGCTCCAGGGAAGGCGTGTACGTCCGTCAACCCGAGGATGAACTCTATGCAGCCGTGTGTATCGAGTCGGCGCGGGCAGAGACGTCCGTCGTGGGCGAAGACCTCGGCACGGTGCCGGATGAAGTCCGCGCCCGGATGGCGCGCCACGGGATTGGTCGGCTGTTCGTGCTGCAGTACGAAGACGTGCCAGGGACGGGTCGAACGTATTCGATTCCCGCCGGGGCCGTCGCGAGCCTCAACACGCACGACATGCCGACTTTCCCGGGTTTCCTGCTCGGTCGCGATCTGGATGCGCGACGTGACCTCGGGCTCCTGGACGACGAGGGGCTCGCGCGCGAGCGCCGGGCTCGGGCCACGTGTCGCCAGCAGATGGAGCGCTGGCTCGAGTCCAGGCGGCTTCTGCAGAGCCCCTCGAGCGATGAACAGCTCTTGCTGGCCGAGCTCATGGGCCTTGCGCAGTCACCCGCGTGCCTCGTGCTCTCGAGCATCGACGACCTACTCGGCGAGACCGAGCCGCAGAATCTACCGGGAACCGGTACCGAGCAGCCCAATTGGCGTCGCAAGCTCCGGAGGACCATGAAGGAAATCATGGGTTCACCGGATACTCATCGACTGCTCTCGGCGCTCCGCCGGGAAGAGCCCCGACTCCCGGATGTCGAAAGCCGGCCGCGATCGCTCCCGTGCGCCCGTTTCACCGATATGGATTTGCATCTCTTCAATGAAGGGACGCACCGGCACATCCTGCTCGGTGCGCATCCGGGTGAGCTCGACGGACGTCTCGGAACGTTCTTCTCCGCGTGGGCGCCAAACGCAGCGAGCATTCACGTCGTTGGCGATTTCAATGGATGGACATCGCGCGACGCTCCGCTCTTCGTTCGAGGTGCGTCGGGAGTCTGGGAGGGCTTCGTCCCGGGCGTGGGCGAGGGCGATCTCTACAAATTCCACGTGACCCCACGGGGCGGAGTCGGGTTCGACAAGGCCGATCCGTTCGCGCTTCGGGCGGAGCTTGCGCCGCGAACGGCCTCGATCGTCTGGAACCCCGCGCACGACTGGCAGGACGGGGAATGGATGGCCGCCCGTTCGCGGCGAAACGCCATCGATGGGCCGTGCTCGATCTATGAAGTCCATCTGGGTTCGTTCCAGCGCGCCGCCGACGGAGCGCTGCTGGGTTATCGGGCGCTCGCGCCGTATCTCGTCGAGCACGTGAAGCGGCTCGGGTTCACGCACGTCGAGTTGCTCCCCGTGATGGAGCACCCGTTCTACGGATCCTGGGGCTATCAGGTCACCGGATACTTTGCGGCGACCGGTCGCTACGGTCCCCCGGAAGATCTGATGGCACTCGTCGATGCGCTGCACGATGCGGGCATCGGCGTGATCTTCGATTGGGTTCCGGGGCATTTCCCGACGGATGCGCACGGGCTCGGGAATTTCGACGGCACGCACCTCTTCGAGCACGCCGATCCGCGGCGCGGCTTTCATCCGGACTGGAAGAGCCACATCTTCAACTACGGCCGGCACGAGGTCCGGTCGTTCTTGACGTCGAGCGCGCTTTATTGGCTCGAACGCTTTCACGGGGACGGACTGCGCGTCGACGGCGTCGCTTCCATGCTCTACCTCGACTATTCGCGGGCGGACGGAGAATGGATCCCGAACGAGTTCGGCGGTCGCGAGAACCTGGAGGCGATCGGGTTTCTGCGCTGGCTCAACGAAAGCGTTTACGCCCATTGCCCGGACGTACAGATGACCGCGGAAGAATCCACGGCCTGGCCGATGGTGTCACGGCCGACGTATCTCGGCGGCCTCGGCTTCGGTACGAAGTGGGATCTCGGCTGGATGCACGACACCCTGGAGTACTTTTCGAAAAAGATCCGGTTTACCGGAAGTATCACCATAACCGGCTGACATTCCGCGCCATATACGCATGGCACGAGAACTTCGTGTTGCCGCTCTCGCACGACGAAGTCGTGCACGGCAAGGGATCGTTGCTGTCCAAGATGCCGGGGGACGACTGGCAGAAGTTTGCGAACCTGAGGCTCCTCTACGCGTACCAGTATGCATGCCCCGGACACAAATTGGTCTTCATGGGCGGTGAGCTCGCCCAGCGGGGCGAGTGGAATCACGAGGGGTCACTCGACTTTTCTCTTCTCGACTCTCCGCCGCACGCCGGAGTGAGCCGCTGTCTAGGCGAGCTGAATCGCGTCTATCGTTCCGAGCCCGCCCTCTTCGAGCTCGATCAACGCCCCGAGGGCTTCTCGTGGACGGACGTCGACGACGCGGAGCAAAGCGTCCTGGCATTCGAGCGTCGCGCCAGGAGCGGCGCTCGCATCCTGGCCGTCTTCAACTTCACGCCCGTTCCGCGCCGTGGCTACCGAGTCGGCGTCTCGAAGGAAGGCCTCTGGCGCGAGATCTTCAACTCGAACGCCGCAGAGTTCGGTGGCACGGGTGAGGGCAACTTTGGCGGAAAGAGCAGCGACGCGATCCCCGCACACGGCCGTCCGTGGTCGCTCGACCTGACGCTGCCACCCCTGGCGGGGCTTTACTTTCGGTCCCTCTGAAGCGCCGCGCCGCGCGGAGTCCAGACGGCCATCCTTGGATTCGAACACCAGGCCGGTGTGGCGGTTCGCACGTTCGCGTCGCGCTGAAGTTTTTCTAGCAACCCGCCGCTGCGCATTGCCGACCAGGGCGCCATGCGGAAAAAACTCTTGCTGGGATCCTTTCTGGCGCTCGAGGCGCTCTGCTTGGGCGCGTGTTCGGGGCCGCGCTTCACGTGCGAAGCCACCCACAGCTGCACCGGAGACAACGCGCAACCGGACGCGTCGCCAGGCGGTAGTCCTGACGGCGCGTCCGCCACGGCGAACGGCACCGGAGGAGGGAGCAACTCCGAGGGCAACGCCAGTGGCGGAGCCCCCATGGACCGATCGGATGCGGGATCGCGCCTTTCGAATACCGGCGGCGCTAGACCGAGCGGCGCTGAAACTGGCGGGGCCGCGGACGCATCCACCGGGGGCAACCCGAGCGCCGGCGGAACCGACACCGGGCCCGACGCGGGATCGGGGATCTCGCAGCCTGGGCTCACCGCGGACTCGGGCACCAAGATCGTGACGCCGCCGCCCCCGGACCCGTGTCTCAAGTGTGCAAGCATCGCGACCTGCACGCGCAGCGGCGACGCGGCATTATGCACGTGTCCGTCGGGCTACGACGGCAATGGTGAGAGCTGCACCCGCAATTACTGTGAAGCGCTTTCAGGGCAGGCAGCGCCGTGCTCGGCGCACGCGACGTGCACATCCGGGTCGACGGCCGCCGTCTGTGAGTGCCTCGCCGGCTATGATGGCAATGGCGTCACGTGCAGCCGGAACTATTGCGAGCCGCTCGCGGGGCAAACCGCAACCTGCGGCGCGAACATGACCTGCGCCTCAGGGACGAGCAGCGCGACCTGTACGTGCAAAGCCGGCTTCTCGAGCTGCGATGGCGCGAGCGATCCGTCACCGGGTTGCGAAACCAATATCGAGACCAGCTCGAAAGACTGCGGCAGCTGTGGCCTGGCATGCGCCGGGAAGTCGACCTGCTCGGGCGGCAAATGCACGCAAGCCGTGACGAAGCTCGCCGGGGGTAGCGTGACGATGTGCGCGATCCTCGCTCCCGCACCGGGGGCAGGCGGCGGGGTGGTCGACTGCTGGGGCTCGAACGAGTACGGCACGCTGGGGGTGACGAGTACCACTCAGAACAATACGACCCCGACGCCCGTCGCGATCGCGCCGCTCGCGCGGGACCTCGCCCTTGGGTATGCCCACACCTGCGCTCTCTCCGCGCTTTCCGACACCGTCTCTTGCTGGGGTGCCAATGGCGCGGACCAGCTGGGGTCCAGCGGGACCGTGCCCGCAGGAACGGCCGTTCAAGTAGCCGTCACGGGCGCAACCGCTGTAGCCGCCAGCGCCGGCGGGACCTGCGTGCTCACGCAAACGGGACGCGTCGTGTGCTGGGGAAGTTCTTCGACGATCGGGTCGAACACTACGACGACTCCGAGCCCAACCAGCGTTCCAGGCATCACGGACGCGAATGCCATCGTCGGTGGATACATCGGCACCTGCGTCATTCGTGCGCTGGACGGGTCGGCGCTGTGCTGGGGAACAGGACCATTCACGCAGACTCCCGCTCCCGTCGATGATGCCACCGGAAACCTCGTGACGAACATCGTCTCGATGTCCATCGGATATAATTTCTATTGTCTCGCGAAGAAGGACGGCGCCGTGGCATGCGCGGGGGACAACGCGGTGGGGGAGCTAGGGCAAGGCGATGTCGCGGCCCACACGGCGCTCGTCACGGTCCCAGGTTTGAGCGGCGTCGCACAGGTGGCCTCGGCCCCAACATCGACTTGCGCGAGAACGGCCTCGGGGTTGCTGTATTGCTGGGGGAACTCGTCCTTCGGGCAGCTCGGGTTGGGCCCGGCCGTCGTCACGCCCCACGCGGACGGCGGCGTTTACGTTGCCACTCCGACGCTCGTCCCTGGCCTTCACGGCGTCGTCGAAGTCGCCGGTGGGTTCGAGGACACCTGCGTGCGCCTGAACAACGCGCAGCTCGAGTGCTTTGGCGACAACGAAGGCGGCCAGGTCGGCGATGGTACCGAGATCCAGCGGTACAGCCCCGTGAGCGTCGCGGGACTGCCGTAGCGTCGCGCTCGATAGCCAAGGGAATACGGGAGGAGCAGGCGCTCGAAGACCGTCGTTGAACGGCCCCGCGGCTGCTACCATGCGGTCCGGGTCGCCGCGCACTACGGTCCCTACGGTCGCTGGCACCGGGGGCACTGAGTCTGCGGCGGGCCGCGCACCGTCGTCGTGGTTCGATAGAAAACCCCAATGCGTCCGCTCGAAGGCGTTCGTGTCCTCGACCTCTCCCGGTTGCTTCCCGGGCCATTCGCCACCGTCGTTCTCGCGGACCTCGGTGCCACCGTCGACAAGGTGGAAGACCCCGAGCTCGGCGACTACATGCGCCACGCGCCACCGCAAGCAGACGGGACCAGCGTTGCGTTCCATGGCTTGAATCGCGGCAAGCGGAGCCTCGTCTTGAATTTGAAGAGAGAGCGAGGCGCGCGGACCTTTCGGCGGCTCGCTGCGAGCTACGATGTCGTCGTCGATCAGTTCCGCCCCGGGGTGATGGACCGGCTCGGGCTCTCACACGCCGCGCTCCTGGTCGAACATCCTCGCCTCATCATCTGCGCGCTAACCGGGTACGGCCAATCGGGCCCGCTTCGTGATCGCGCGGGCCACGATCTCAACTATCTCGCGCGAGCGGGGATTCTCGGCCTCATGGGTCCCGTGGATCGGCCGCCGCAGTTGCCGTCGTTCCAGCTTGCGGACATCGGAGGTGGCCTCTGGAGCATCATCGCGATCCTCGCGGCGCTTCGCGAACGCGATCGCACGGGCTGCGGGCGCGTGCTCGATATCGCGATGACCGATTCGGTGATCCCGTTCGCGACCGTTGGCCTGGCCCGCCTTCTCGGTGGCGAGATGCCCGCGCGCGGCGCGGAATACCTCACGGGAGGAGTCGCCGGGTACAATACGTACTTCACCAAGGATGGGGGCGCCGTGGCGCTTGGTGCGCTCGAGCCGAAGTTTCTCGCGCGGTTCTGCGCAGGAGCGGGCCTGGAGTTCGATCCTCTGGCCATAGTGCCTGGTCCGCACCAGGCCGGGTTGAAGGCTCGGTATGCGGAGGTGTTCGCGACCCGGACGCGCACCGAGTGGGAAGAGTTCGGCAAGCTTCATGACTGCTGTCTCGAGCCGGTATTGAGGCCGGACGAGCTGCTCGGGGACCCTCAGCTGGCCGCGCGCGGCGTGTTCGCGCAGACGGAAGCGGGTGGAACGCCCCTCTACGAATATCGAACCCCGGTCACTCCAGGAGACCTGCCGCTGGCGCCGTCGCCGAAGACCGGGGCGGACACCGATTCGATACTGAAGGACGCCGGCTTTTCGGCGGCCGACATCGCCGAGCTCCGAGCCGCGGGCGTCGTGGGATAGTCCCTGAATCCTCTGCCCGCGTCAGCTCTTCTCCAGCTCGTCGAGGAAGTCCTGATCCGAGATCAGATGCTTTCGGAGCAGCGACGACAAGAGGGCAGCGAACATCGCTTCCCAGCGGGGTTTCTCCCCGATGATTTCACTCGCGTCCACGCCGCGCGCGGCGGCACGCAGGGCGGCGACGATGTCGCGCGCCGTCAAGCGATCGCCAGCGCCTGGTAACGACGGCTCGGTCGGGGGTTCTTCTTTCCTTTTTCCCTTCGCCGGAACATTGATGGTCGTTCCGTCCAGCAGGGTGAGGGCGATCATCTTCCGGCCGAGCTTCGGTGGTGCCTTCTGGGCGTGGTCGCCGGCGCGCTTTCCCGGCTGAAATTCTGGCTTGCTGTCCTGATCGCCGGTGCTGGAGGGCGCCGATGGGCCCGGGCGCGATCGCGACGCGTCGGGCGACGAGGGGGGAGTGGATGCACGTGGCGAGGAAATGGGCGGGGTCGATGCTCGCGGTGGGGACGGAGGCGCGAGGGGCGCCACATTCGCGGGGGCCCGAGGGCCGTCGACCGGCGCCCCGGCGGCCGGCGTTTCGGCGCGCGCCAGCAGAGCCTGGCGCGAGTGCGAGTGGATGCCCGTCGGGACGTCTTCCTCCTCGGTGTCGTCGAGGGGCGGAAGTGGCGATGGTGCGCGCACCTCGGCCGGGGGCTTCGGTGGTTGTCCCACACCGTAATATGTCCGGATCGCGTTACGAATGTCCGAGGGCGGGGCGATCATCGCGCGCACGTGCAAGCCCGAACGCTCGCCTACTTCGTTCAACGCCTGCGCGTTCGTGGGATCGTCCATGGCTATGTAAAGCGCATCGCCGAGTCCGCGGACGCGCCTGACGTAGATGGGAATGAGGCAATAGCGCTCGACGAGATCGACCGTGACGAGCTTCAGGAGGTCTCGCGAAAAGTCGATGTGGTGCAGGGACACCCAGGGGACGCTGAGCTGCTGACTCAGTATCTGGGTGACCTGAGTCTCGGACACGAGGCCGGTCTCCACCAGCAAGCTGCCGAGTCGCTTTCCGACCCGGCGCTGCTCCACAAGTGCCTCCTCGAGCTGTGCATTGGACACGAGCCCGGCTCGGACCAAAAGCTCGCCCAGCCGTACGCGCGGGGTCTCCATACGCCCTTTAAGCTACTCCGCCCGCGCTAAACGAGCCAGAATGCTGCGGGATCCGGACTACAAAAGCGGCGATTCTAGGCCACCCCGCGCCGGGGAAATATGGCATTCTCCGACGGCGATGCGTCCGTGCCCGCAATGTGGGACTGCCTGCGAGACGTCGCATCAATATTGCCCGGGGTGCGGATTTCCCATAGGAGCCGTCGCTGTAAATAGCGAGGACAAGCTCGTCGGGCGTACGCTCCCCGGCGGGTACCTCGTCCTCGACCTGATCAGCGTCGGAGGCATGGGCCGCGTCTATCGTGCCGAGCAGCGCGCGCTCGGACGGACCGTTGCGGTCAAGGTCATCCACCCGCATCTCCTCGCCGACGAGAACTCGATCGTGCGGTTCATGACCGAGGCTCGTGCCGCGAGTCAGCTGAATCACCCGAACTCCGTGAGTGTCATCGACTTCGGGCGGACCGACGATGGGCAGCCCTATCTCGTGATGGAGTTCCTGCGCGGCAAAGATCTCGCTCGAGTCGCCTACGAGCAGGGGCCACTGCCATTCAAGCGTATCGTCGACGTGCTCGGGCAAACGCTGATGGCCTTGAGCGAAGCGCATGATCTCGGCATCGTTCATCGGGATCTCAAGCCCGAGAACATCATCCTGGAGCCGCTCCGCAGGGGCGGCGATTTCGTCAAGGTCGTCGATTTCGGGCTCGCCAAACTGAAGGCGGATTCCGCGACCGCGACGAACGTCACGATGCCCGGGATCGTGTGCGGAACGCCGGACTACATGGCTCCCGAGCAAGGCCGTGGCGATCCCATCGATGGTCGCAGCGACCTCTACGCGATCGGGGTCATCCTCTTTCAGCTCCTCACGGGCAGACTTCCGTTCGAGGCCGACAGCCCCACGCAAGTCGTGATGATGCACATCACCGTTCCGGTACCCGACCCGCGCCAGGTCGTTCCGGAACGCAACATCCCAGAGTCGCTGGCCCGCATCGTCATGACGGCGATGAGTAAGGACGCAAAGGAGCGATACCAGGATGCGCTGGAGTTCGCGGACGCGCTTCAGACCTCGCTCGACGATTCGCGTACCGTGAAGTCGAGCAAGCCCGCGACGGCGTCCCTCCGCCCGACGTCGACCGTCGAATGCCGGGTGTGCACGTCCATGGTTCCCAAGACGCGCTTTTGCTGCGAGTGCGGCGCGCGCCTCCCCGTGAAGAGCGACTCGAGCGTCCCCACCGCGGCACCGACCTTTCCCCTTCCGTTCGTGGGAAGGGAAGAGGACCTGGCGTGGCTCGGTGATCGTCGCCGGGAAGCGGAAGGCAAGGTCGTCGGAGCGCGACTCGTTGGGGAGCACGGAGTCGGCAAGACGAGGCTGCTCTCCGAGTTTCTGGAAATCGTGGCCGCAAAGGGTGACGAGGTGGTGCGTGCCGGCCCTGACCCGTACTGGGCCGAGGTAGCTTATTACGCGCTCCGGAAGGCGATCACCGGGCTCGCTCGGCTGGACGTGACTTCAGGAGCAAGGCGTAGTTGGGACGGCGCGTCGGCCGCCGCGCGTCGCGGGCTCGAGGAGGTTTACAGCGGTATCCCGTCGCGTTCGGACGTCAGGATGCCGATCGAGCGGCGCTCGGATCTCGCCGAGGCCCTCCGGTGGGCGATGCAACGCGCCGCGATGCTGACGAAACCCCAGCGCGTCGTGTTGGCCATCGATGATCTGCAGAGCATCGACGGTTCGAGTCGCCGAGCCTTCGCGGACGTGCTCGGCGAACCGCCCGGCGGCCTCAGCCTGCTCGTACTCGGGGCACATGCTCCCGGGTTCGACGCGGGTTGGGGCGCCGCCCATGCGGCTCACGTCGTCAGCGGGCTCCCCCCGCCGGTGGTGACGCGCCTTCTCCAGGCGACGCGCCCGAGCGACCGCATGGGGGCGCTCACGGAGAACGGAATGCGCGGGATCCACCCGCTCTATGTCGAGCAGCTGCTGCGGTTCACGCTCGAGGGTGGCTCCGAACCGCCACCCCGTCTCGCCGATCTCATCAGTCACCGCATGGCGACGCTCGAGCCGCGCGCACGTCGTGTGATGCAGGCGCTCGGCGTACTGGGTGATTCGGTCGAGGCCGAGGGCATCGGTGAGGTGCTCGGGCGCCCCGATGGGATCGAGGAGACCCTCGCGGAGCTCATCGCAGCGGGCATGGTGGTCCGGGAAGGCGGTACGCACTCGCTTTCCCACCCGCTCGTTCGCGAGCTCGTGCTCGGTGCCATCCCGGCCGAGGTGCGCCGCGATCTCCACGCGCGCGCCGTCCGCGTGTACGAGAAGCGAGAAGCCCCCATCGAGGCACGTGCACTTCACGCTTTTTATGCACAGGCGACACTCGAGGCATTACTGCTCCTCGAACAGGTCGCCGAGCGCGCGCTCGCCCGCGACGACGTGACCGCGGGGGTGGACGCTCTCCGCCGGGCGCTCGAGCTGGCGCGCGCGGATGTTTACCGCGGCGAGCTCGACGACCCGCTGCGCGCCGTTGCGATCTTCGCGCGCAAGCTCGGGGACGCGCTGATCCGCGGTGGTTCGTTCTCGGATGCCGAGGGGGTACTTCGCGAAGCGCTGCATGTCGCCGGGCCGACCGGCGCCGAACGCGCAAACCTGCTTGCGTCGCTCGCGCGTGTGGCACACGGCCGCGAACGTTCGGACGAAGCCTTCGGATTCATCGACGAGGCGATTGAGGTCGCGCGCCGTTCCGGGTCGCACGAACTGCTTTCGTCCCTGACGAACACGCGACGCGCCTGGGTTTCGTGACGGCCGGCGCCGTCCCCCCGCTCGTCACGCGCTGGGACCTCGACAAGACGTATCTGCGCACGGAATTCGACACGATGGGCGACCTGTTGCGGAACGCGCTCGAGCGTCCGGAACAGAAGCGCGCCGTTCCCGGAGCCGCCGCCCTCCTTCACGCGCTGGGGAAGACAGCCGAGCGCGTGCACATTCTCTCGGGGAGTCCTCGACAGCTTCGAGGAAAACTCGAAGAGAAACTCCGGCTCGATCGTGTCCGGTGGGACGAACTCACGCTCAAGCCCAATCTGAGTAACCTCCTCAGATTCCGGCTACGCGCCCTCCGAGATCAGCTCGGCTACAAGCTTCCGGTGCTTCTCGGTGCACGGAGCCGGGATCAGCATCTCGGCGTTTGCGGTCCACGTGAAGTCCTGGTCGGCGACGATGCCGAGGCCGATGCGTTCGTCTATTCCCTTTACGCGGACCTGTGCGACGGAACCGTCGGCCGAGAGTCGCTCATCGAAATTCTCGCGGCGGGGCGGGTGTACGCAGATCAGCGGGAGCAATGCCTCGCCGCGTACGACGCGATCCGGATCGGGCCTGCGGTGGAGCGCATCCTCATCCATCTGGATCGGCAAAGTCCACCGAGCACCTTCGATACCTACGGGCCTCGTGTCGTTCCCTTCTACAATTATCTTCAGGCCGCGTTCGTCCTGGCTGAAGACGGCTGGCTCGGCGGTGCTGCGATCATGGACGTCGCGACCGTCCTCTCGCAGCGGTACCGCTTCGACGGCGAAGCACTGGGACGAAGTTACCTCGACCTTCTGCGCCGGGGGCACGCCCGCGGCACCATCTTGCCGCTCCTCCGGGAAGGGCTGGCGGTCGTCAACGAGAGCTCTGCCGCACCGCAGGTCTCCATGCCCCTCGTCGAAATGACGGCCCTGGTGGAGGGGTATTTGCGCCGTGCGCCCGTCGAGGCAGGTGGCAGTCGAGTCTCGCGCGGAGCGGACTACGTCGAGCTTGCGTCTCGTCATCAGGGTGGCAAGAATAGAAAACGAATTCAAAGGCTTACTGGGTAAGCCAGAACGGTCCAACCTGGGCCGACGCAATCTGGCAGAAGACCGCGGAGGCCGCGTTTTTCCGGGGAGCCCAGCCGCCGGAGTTCCGCTAGGCTCCCTCGCGCGCTAAGTACTGATTTCCTATCTTTTGACCGAAAGCTCCGGGGTCGCGAAGTGGACAGCGATCTGGCCGAGTCTGTAGCTGCACTGAAGTCGTCGTTCGAGTCTCGCGGGCTCGCGCTGCGCTTTGGCAAGGCTGATCCGGCGCTCGTCCGGGCCCTCCATCAGAAACTCCGGGTACCGCGCCGTTTCCGAGACTTCCTCTCCGAGTGCGATCCTCTGAGCGTGGAGGCCGTCACGCCGGCCGAGCAGATCCAGCTGCTCGCTTCGACGGAACTCGAGGCGGCGCAAAAGGGGTTCGCGCTGTCCCTGGACGGCGAGCCCATTTCGGCGCCGTCGCCGAACGGGTGGCGGCCGGCGTGGATCATCATCGCCCAGAGCGGTCTCCTCGGAGATCCGTATTTTCTCGACACGTCGAAGCCGGACGCCGAGGGCGACTGTCCCGTCTACACAGCCATGAGCGGCACGGATACCTGGCAGCCGAAGCTCTGCGCGTCCACCTTTGCGTTGTTCCTGCGGATCCTGGCGATCGGCATGGAGGTCGCGAAGGGGTTTTCGCACGACTACGACGTGGACAACGAGCAGGTGTTTCGCGAAGCGATCGGCCCCAGGATCCGAGAATACGATCCGGCCGCCTTGAAGGCTGGTCATTGGACCTGAGGGCCACCGGCATGCTGCTTTCCGTCGCCCGCGAGGGCACTCCAATCTTCGAAGAGACGCTCCGCCGCCTCGAACGGCGCGGCGAAGCCGACCTGGAACGCGTCGAGACCACCGTGCGCGAGGTACTCCGCGAGGTGCGCGCCCGAGGTGACGCCGCGGTTCGTGCCTTCGTCGAGCAGTTCGAGAATCGGCGCGTCGAGACGCTCCTTCGCTCCGAGTACGATGGTCAGGAAGCGCTCGAGTCGCTGCCGAAGGAAGTTCGCGAGGCGCTCCTCGAAGCGGCACGGCGCATTCGTCGCTACCACGAACGGCAGCTCGAGGACCTCGTGAGCTTCGAATACGAGGAGGAGGGTGTGCTCCTCGGGAGTCGCGTGCGGCCGCTCGCGAAGGTTGGCGTCTACGTCCCGGGTGGCAAGGCGAAGTACCCTTCGAGCGTCTTGATGTCGGCGATCCCCGCGAGCGTCGCCGGGGCGGCCTTCATCATCGTCGCCACACCCTCGGCGGGTCCGGAAGTGCGCGCGGCGTGTCACCTGGCGGGCGTCCACGCGCTTCTCGACGCGGGTGGCGCCCAGGCGATCGCCGCGCTGGCATACGGGACCGAGACGCTGCCTCGAGTGGACAAGATCGTCGGGCCGGGGAACCTCTACGTTGCCGCAGCCAAGCGTCTCGTCTTCGGCGAAGTGGACATCGATAGCATCGCGGGGCCGAGCGAGATCCTCGTCGTGGCCGACGAGGAAGCGGATCCGGCCATCATCGCGGCCGATCTCCTCTCTCAGGCCGAACACGACGAAGCCGCGTATCCGCTCCTCCTGTGCACGAACGCTGCCCTCGTCGAAGCCGTGGATCGCGAACTCGCTGAACAACTGGCGACGTTGCCGCGACGCGCGATCGCCGAGGCATCGGTGAAGTCGCAGGGATACGCGCTGGTGGTCGGTTCCCGCGGCGCGCTCGCGGACGTCGCGAATCGCCTCGCCGTCGAACACGTCGCGCTGCACGTGGAAGAGCCCGACGATTTCGCGGACCAGATCGATCGAGCCGGGGCAATCTTCGTCGGAGACTGGACGCCGGAGGCCGCGGGCGACTATCTCGCCGGGCCGTCGCACGTGCTCCCGACGGGCGGCGCCGCACGCTACGGCGCGCCGCTCGGCGTGTATGATTTCGTCTCGCGCACGTCGATCATTCGCTACGACCACGCGGCGCTCGGAGCCCAGGCTCGTAGCATCACCGCACTCGCCCGCGTCGAGGGGCTCGAAGCTCACGCCCGCGCGGTCGAAGCACGCTCGAGACCCCGCCGCAGCTGAGCCAGCGTGTCTCGATCGGGATCCCCCGAAAACGAGCCTCACGTCTTTTTCAGGTAGCCCTTTTCCACGAGTCCGGCGACGGTCAAGGTCACGTCGAGGTCCGTCTGTGACGAGCCGTCCAGCACCGCGCGAAAGGTGGCGCCGTTCAGCACCGCCTGAACGACGTCGAGCTCGGGCGGTGAAAGATCGCGCAGTGGCTTCGAAAGTGGGAGCAGAAGCTCGAGCCGTGCGTCGAGGGCCGGCAGCTTGCCCTTGATGTGCTCGAACTCGTCGCGTTGACGGAAGCCCTCCATTAAGACTTCTTGCACGGATGCGTTGAGCGGGGACTCGAACTTCCGCGTGGTCGGGGGCTCGAGCTCGAACGAGCCCGTCTCCCACGACAGCATTCGGTAGAACGCCTTGAGCGGCGCGAGCGCGGTCTCCTTGCCGCTTCGCTCGACCGTCACGTAGTGGATGAGCCCCTGGTCGAGAAAGATTCGCCCGACGTCGGCGGCGGACTCCACGACGAGCACGCCGGACTTTCGCGACGTGCCGAACAGTTGGAGCAAATCCGGAAGCGGGATCTCTTCGATGCTCCCGCGCATGCGGCTCTCGTTGCTCTCTGCAGATCGGCGAGGCGGCGCCGGCTTGGGAACCGTCAGGTTCTCGTTCCGGCGCGTGTTCGGCGGCGCGGCTTCGTCGGACGCGACGATCACCTTGAGAATGTTGCTGCCGATGAGGACGCGGTCGCCCTCCTTCAGCCAGCCCTTGACGATGCGCTCGCCGTTCACGAACGTGCCGTTCGTCGACCCGAGATCCTCTATTTGAATCTTGCCGTCCCGCAGCTCGATCTTCGCGTGCTTCCGCGAAACCATTTCCTCGACCAGGACCATGTCGAGGTCGCTCGATCGCCCGACGACGATGGGACGATTCTCGTCGATCGGAAACTCCCCTCCCTGGTACTTCCCCGAGATGAACCGGAGAGCTAACCGGGTTCGGGACGAACCTTTCAGAGGAGCCGCAGGCATTCCAAGGGGATCTTGCATCACAGCTTATCCCGAGACTTCGACACTAAAGCATCGCGCGCGATCCCAGGACAGAATCGGGCCCGCGTTCGAGAGCCTCGACACGGGCGACGCCTCGCGGGCAAGGTGTCTAAAGATAGGATCCGGTTCAGGAAACGGTCAAGAACCACCGGAGTCCGGAGCCAGTTGAGCCGCTCCAGGCTCGGGCGCGATGGCGCGCGCGCTCGGTCCGGGCGTCTCGAAGACCGGTAAGAGGATAGTGAAGGACGCCCCGGAACCCGGTTGAGACAGGACCTCGATTCTACCGCCCATGGCCTGGACCATCCGCTGGCTGATGGCGAGTCCGAGCCCGGTTCCTCGCGGTTTTGTCGTGAAGAAGGGTACGAACAAGTGGTCGATGACCTCCTGCGGGATGCCTGGCCCTCGATCGGCGATGGCGATCTCGACGTAGCCCGAACCCTTGGGAGCAGGGCGCCTCCGCGTGGTGACGGTCACCTCGCCGGCCCCGCCCATGGCCTCCTCGGCATTGTTGACCAGATTCATGAGGACCTGCCGGAGCTGCTCTTCGTCGACCCGGACCGGCGGCAGGTCCTCGGAGGTCTGGAGCACGCGGCGGGTCGCCTGATCGCGGCTCGAGCCGATCACCTGGAGCGTCCGGCGGACCGCGGCGTTCACGTCCACCGATCCCGGATTGCCCTTCGACGGACGGCCATAGTCGAGCACCGAGCGGACCACGCGGTCGAGCCTGTCGACCTCCTCGAGGATGATGCCGACGAACTCTTCGGTCGAAGCATCGAGCTCGCGCCCGTCAGCAGGCTCGCCGAGGAGCTGCGCGGCACCCTTGATCGCGCCGAGCGGATTTTTTACTTCGTGCGCGAGCCCGGCGGCCATCTGCCCGAGCGCAGCGAGACGGTCGCGTTCCTGGAGCCGGCGGTACTGGCGCGAGTTCTCCACCACGACGCCGATCTGAAGGGCGAGAGACTCCACGAGCACGACATCGTCCCCGCTGAAGGCATCGCTGACGCGATCGTCCACCAGGATGAGCATGCCGAGCAGCTCGCCGGACTCCGAGCGAATGCCGAAGCAAGCGCCTCCCTTGAACGCTTCGAGCAGCTCCGCCGCCGCGAGTAATCGCTCTTCGGCGTCGGCCTTACGGCCCTGTCGCCGCTGTTCGGCGACCTCGGCGGCGACGCTCTCGAGCACGACCGACGTCGCGGCGAGACGGTCCACCAGCGGGCGGATTGCAGCCCAGTCGAGCCGCGCAGGCGGACGTGGTCCGAACGAGTCAGCGAGCTCGAAGTCGAGTCCGACGGGATCCCGGAGGTAGAGCGCCGCGCCCGTCGCGCGGTGGGAATCTGCGAGCGCCGCGATGACGACCTCGGGCATTTCGTCGACCTTGAGCACGTGGACGAGCGCCGAGCGCGCGCGCGTCACGGCGCGCTCCAGGTCCACCCGCTCGCGAAAGGCGCGATGGATGTACGCGCCGACTTTGTCGCGCAGCGGCTCGAACAGCGTCAGCATGCCGATCGCGGCCAGGATCGCGTTCAGGTACATCGTCTGGAAGCCGCCGATGAGCTCCGCGAACACGTAAAAGATGCCCGCGAGGGCGAACGCCACCGCAGTCGACACCATGGCACGACCGAGCATCTCGTACAGATCGAGCAGCCGCTCGCGGATGAGCGACTCCGCCAGCACGTAGAGGAACACGATGCTCAACACCTCGCCGACCGGCGGCAGCGGCGCGCCGATGAACCAGAGAAAGTCCGCCAGGCTGAAGAGCGTCGCCGCGGCGCCGATGATCACGAGGAATCGGACGCGACGTTGCAATGCGCGGGAACGACTGCGCGACCCCCGGACCCACAGAGACCAGAGTCCCGCCGCGATCAGACCCGAACACGTAAAGGAACACCAGCCCGCGCGCGACTCCGCTCGCGTGATAGGGCGAGAGGATCAGCAGCACCGCTGGAACGGCCAGGACCCCCGCGACGCGCAGGAGCAGGGATCTGCCCGTCTGCCGTGGAAAGATCGATTCGAACAGATGCAGCGCAAACTGCGGCAGAAGAATCGCGAGCACGGCCGTGAAGCGCCACCAGAGGAGCGCTTGGTGCACGAAGTGGTACAGCCATTGCGCGAGGTACCAGAGCCCCATGTCGAGCGAGAACAGGCCAAAGAAAATCTGAGCGCGCCCCGTCCGTCCCCGAAGAAGGATGGATACCGCTATGATGACCGCGAGGGCCCCGCACAGGAGCGATGTCCGGGTCCGCAGGTCCACGCGGCAAGCGTAGCAGCAGCGCGGGGCCGGCAGGGCCCCGCGCCCATGACACCGTACCCGGGGGGTCGGTGCCCCCGCGCGTTTGCCCTTCCGCGGCCCCTGTAATAAACGTCGCCATCGTGGGAAAGGCGCGAGCCGGAAGACCTCTGGGTCGGTTTACGCAGCACCGGCGGCTCGACAAGCTAAGGGACATCCTGGAGCGGCATCCCCGAGGGCTCGAACTCGAGGAACTGGCGAGTGCACTCTCGGTGACGACCCGGAGCATTCGCCGATATTTGAAGGAGATGGAGCGGGAATACGAGCTCGAAGCCGTACCGGTCCGCGGCGGGGGACCGTTGCTGTGGCGGATTCGCGCCGGCGAGATTCCGCGAAAAGTCGAGCTACGAAGGACGCAGGCGTACGCGCTGCTGGCCGCGAGGCGCGTCTTCAACCCGCTCCGCGGGTCCGCCCTGTTCGAGGAGATCGATCTCGCGGTGAACAAGCTGCTCGCCGTCGCGCAGCGACCCGGGCGGGGTCCGAACGCCGGCATAGCGGACGCACGCCTCGAGGAGCGGTTCCTCTATTTGCCGTTCGCGCCGAAGAACTACGCCGAAAAAACCGACGAGCTGGACGATCTGTTCCAGTCCGTTTCCGATCTTCGTCCACTCACGTTGCTCTACAGGAGCGCCGGCAAGGAGCGCGAAGAACGGATCACGATTCACCCATATGCGATGGTCCTGCACCGGGATTCGATCTACTGCGTCGGTCATCACGTGGGGCGCGGCGAGGTCCGCACGTTTTTGCTCGATCGCATGCGCGACACGCAAGCCGCGGCCACGGAACGCTTCGAGCTGCCACCGGATTTCGTCATAGACGACTATTTCCAGGGCGAGTTCGGGATCTGGAAGAGCTCGGAGCGGCACCGGGTGGTCATCGACTTCGACGCGCAGGTGGCGGAGTACGTCCGCATGCGCCGCGTGCATCCCACTCAGAAGCTCGCCGCGACGGCGGGCGGCATTCGCCTCACCATGTCCGTCGGCAGCCTGACGGAGCTCACGAGCTGGGTTCTCGAATGGGGTCAGCGTGCCCGCGTCATCGAACCGCCCGAGCTCGCGGAGCGCGTCAAGGCCGAGCTCGAGGGCGCGCTCAAGGGTTACGCGAAGAGGACGTGAGCGAAGCGTCGCGATAGTACTTGTAGTACTCGAGCACCTTCACCACGTATTGGCGCGTCTCTTCGTAGGGCGGGATGCCGCCGTATTGCATGACGGCGTTCTCTCCTGCGTTGTAGCCCGCGAGGGTCAGCTGGATGTCACCGTTGAAGAGATTCGCCAGCACGCGCAGGTAGCGTACGCCGCCAAAGATATTCTGCCGTGGATCGAACACGTCGCTCACGAGCATCCGCTCCGCCGTCTCCGGCATGAGCTGCATCAGGCCACGCGCGTTCGTCCGCGAGACCGCGCGGGGGTCGAAGCCGCTCTCGACCCGGATCACCGCGCGGACCAGCTGCTCCGGGATCTGGTAAAGCGCCGCAGCCTGGTGGATGACATCGTCGTAACGCGAGGCGCCGCCGAACGCGAAGTCTCCCGAGCTCGGCTTCGGGGGATCCGGCACCCGAGCGTACAGCTTCCCCTTCTTGTGCGTGTTCGTGAAGCTGATGACCCCGTTCGGGCTCACGGTCTCGTAAATGTCCGCGCGACTCGCCGCCGGCGCGAGCACGAGCGCGGCGCCGCAAAGCAGAGAAGCCCGAACTCGCGAAGACAGGAATCGACCCATAAGACGCCGCCCAGATGTTACCCGTGACTCCCCCAAGAACGCCACTCGACGGCCGTCCATTCGCTTTCCACTACAACACATCGATAACCGAGTTCCGGGATTGGAAGCGGTTTTTGGGCGGAGGGGGTGAAGGCGAAGACGGCATGGTCAGCTAGGCGGGTGAGGCGCGGAAGCGTGCGCATGCACGCTGAGCACCGAGAGCGCCTAGAGGGCCGTGCCCTCGAAGCCAGCACCCCCTCCGCCGCAGTTCAGTCGTCGGCGGTCAGATACGTATAGCTACCGAGCGCTTGCTCGTAATGCCGGAGGAGAAGACGCATCTGTTCCAGCGTGATCTTGCCGCCGCCGAGGGCGGCTTCGGCCTGTTCGCGCACCGATTCCATCATGCCCTCGGGCGTGTGCGCGACCGAGCGCAGCACCTCGGACATGCTGTCTCCGCGAATGACGTGGGTCACCTTGTAGCCGCCGTCGCTCAGCCGGACGTGGACGGCGTTGGTGTCGCCGAAGAGATTATGAAGGTCGCCTAGGATCTCCTGATACGCGCCGTTCAGGAACATCGCGAGGAAATAGGAGTCGCCCTGGCTATAGGCGTGCACGTCGAGCGTGCTCTTCGTATCCTCGACGTCGATGAAGTGATCGATGACCCCGTCGCTGTCGCACGTCAGATCTGCGAGCGTCGCGCGCACGGTCGGCTCTTCGCCGAGCCGCTGGATCGGCATGATGGGGAAGAGCTGATCGATCGCCCATGAGTCCGGCGCGGACTGGAACACCGAGAAGTTGCAGTAGTAGATGGTGCCCATCGCGCGCTCGATGTCCTGGAGTTCTTCCGGGACGAACCTGAACCGGCGCACCGTGTCGCGGATCTTCTCGCAGCAGTTCCAGTACAGGCGCTCCGCCTGAGCACGCTCGCGCAGCGTCAAGTATCCATACTTGAACAGGTTCTGCGCCTCTTCCTTCATCTGACTCGCGTCGTGCCACGACTCCTGCACGTTCTTTGGGCGGATCCCCCGATACGTGTCGAACAGCTCGCGGAGCACGCGGTGCGCGTCCGACTTCGGCTCCAGCGGCTGACCGAAGTGGATCTCGTTGGCGCCGACCACGTCGAAGATGAGCACGGATTGATGCGCCACGACGGCGCGGCCGCTCTCGCTCACGATGGTCGGATTCGGGACGTCGCGCTTGCCGCACGCACTCTGGATCGTCGAGACCACGTCCGCGGCGTACTCATGGAGCGTGTAGTTCCGCGACGCGTGGAAGTCCGTCTTCGAACCGTCGTAGTCGATGGCGAGTCCGCCGCCGACGTCGAGGTATCCCATCGCGCAGCCCATCTTGGCGAGCTCGACGTAGATGTTCGCGGCTTCCTGGATCGCGTTCTTGACCGGAATGATGCTCGAGAATCTGGCTCCCGATGTGAAAGTGAAGCAGCTTGAGGCAGTCGAGCATGTTCTTTTCGGACAGCCGATCGACGAGCTCCACGATCTGCGCCGTCGTCAGTCCGAACTTCGCGCGATCCCCGGCGGACTCCTTCCACCTTCCCATGCCCTTGCTCGCGAGTTTCGCGCGGACACCCAGGATGGGCCGAATGCCGAGGCGCTCGCTCGCCTTCAACACGAGGTCGAACTCCTCGATGCGTTCGAGGACGACGATGACGGTGCGATCGAAGCGCTGCGCGATGAGCGCGGTCTCGATGTACGTCAGGTCCTTGTAGCCGTTGCAGATGACCAGCCCGGACGAGTCGCGCATGAACGCGAGTGCGATGAGGAGCTCCGGCTTCGATCCGACTTCGAGCCCGAAGCTCCAGGGCTTCCCGAACTCCACCACCTCTTCCACGATGTGGCGCTGCTGGTTGACTTTGACCGGATAGACGCCGCGGTAAACGCCCTGATACTCGTACTCCTCGATCGCCTGCACGAAGGCTTCGTTGATCGAGCGAATGCGGTGCTGGAGGATCTCCGAGAAGCGCACCAGGATCGGGAGCTCGATGCCGCGTGCCTGTAGATCGTGCGCGAGATCGTAGAGGTCGATCGCGCGCTCGCAATCCGGATCGGGCGTGACTTCGACGTGGCCCTTCTCGTTGATCGAGAAGTAGGGCGCTCCCCATCCTCGAATCTGATAGAGGTCAGCGCTTTGTCCGACGTCCCACTCCTGCGCGCCGTTCGGCTTGAGACGCCGAACGTTCGGACGGGTGGGAGGCGTCGGACGAACCTGCGGGGTCGGTCCTGCCATGCGAAGCTACGCCAAGCATTCGCAGAACCAGGCGGAAACGCAAGAGGGGATCGTCATCTCCGGAACCTCATCCCCAGAACTTCACGGGCAGCGCGGCGCGCTTGTACAAGGACAGGACGTCCATGCTGACGGCCACGCTGATGTGGACGAGGAAGCCGGCGTAGATGCTCCGCGTCCGCATCGCGAGGGAGCCGAGCACGATGCCGGCGATGATCGCACCGTTCGCCTCGAAATAAGGCTTCCCGAAGTGGATCATGCAGTAGGGGAGGGCCATCGCGAAGATGGCGCCGGAGCCCATCGTCCGCCGGAGCGCGCCGACCATCCACCCTCTGAAAAACAGCTCGAGCGAGAAGAACTGGACCCAGTAGATCGCCTCCCAGAGCAGGAAGTCGAGCCAGCTTCGCGAGGCGCTCTTGTAAAACGGATAGTAGGACCCGAAGTCGGGCTGCGTCGAGACGAGGAGCATCAGTGGCACGACGATGCCGAGGCACGCTCCAGTAAATCCAGATGTGGTCCAGGAACCCACGCCCCCGGAGCCCCATGTCGAGCAGGCGATCCTCGGGGAAGAGCAGCTTCCAGAGCGGCAACGGCACGAGGACGTAGCCAATGAAACGCGCCATCACCCACCAGCCGTAGCCGAGGAGCTCGTCGTACTTGGCGACCTTGAACCACGGGTGGAGGACCGCGAACTGCTGGAGCGGTTCGCGCAGCACCTCGTCGTAGAACGGCCTGGCGCCGTAGTACTCCTGCATCGTCAAGACCGCCGCGACGATGACGAAGCAGGCGGCGGGCCGGTAATCCATCTTGCCGGCCGCGGCGAGCTCGGCCCGGTAGCGCGCGGCATCCGCGTCGAGCTCTCGCCAAGTGTCGCGGAAAAACCACCAGATGGGCCACGCGACCGCCGCGAGGATCGGCAGGGGGAGCAGCACCTTGAGCGGCGCGTACGAGAGCAGCGCATCGATACGGCTGATTTCCGGGATCTGCCGGACCGGGAGATCGAGGGGCAGCGGGCCGAGGGCGGTGGCGAGCGGCGCGAACAATTCAGTGGCCCCGCGCGATGCGGATCCCGTGTTCCAGCCGCGCGAGCGCCGTCTCGCGACCGAGCACGGCCATGACGTCGAAGAGCCCGGGGCTCGCTTTTCTCCCCGTGAGCGCGACGCGCACCGGCTGGGCGAGCTCCTTCATCTTGATCCCCGCGGTCTCGAGCCACGCCTTGGTGCGCGTCTCGAGCTCCTGTGCCGCGAAGGGTTCGACGGAAGCGCAGAGGTCCCGGAACGCCTCCAGGCGCTGCGCGGACTCCGGCGTCAGGAGCGGACGCGCCGCGTCGTCCAGGACCGGCGGCTCGCGGAAATAGAAGTCGAGCAGGTCCGCCGCTTCCACGAGCGTGTGGGCCCGGTCGCGAATGGTCGGGAGCGCCCGCGCGAGGCGAGCGCCGTCCACGTCCGTGATCCCGCGCGCGCCGAGGAACGGTGTCACGGAAGCGACATAATCGGCATCCGGAGTCAGCTCGGGGCGCTTCAAATGTTCGAACGCGACGTCGGCGAACTTCCTTTCGTCGAACTTACCGTCGCTCTTGCCGACCCGATCCCAGCTGAAGAGACGGACGAGTTCATCGCGGCTGAAGATTTCCTGGTCCCCGTAGGACCAGCCGAACCGGGCGAGGTAATTGAGGACGCCCATCGGCGTGAAGCCGCGTTCGCGGTAGTCCTGGACTCCGACCGACGCATTGCGCTTGCTGAGCTTGTCTCCCGTCGACGAGAGCATGAGCGGCAGATGGGCAAACTCGGGAGGCTCCCACCCGAGCGCGCGGTAGACGAGCACCTGCTGCGGCGTGTTGCCGACATGATCCCGACCGCGGGCCACCAGGGAAATGTCCATCATGTGGTCGTCGACGACCGCGGCGAAATTGTAGAGCGGAAACCCGTCCGAGCGCATCAGGACGAAGTCCGGTTGCTCCGAGTTCGGCGTGCTCACGACGCCGAACACCTTGTCCTTGAAGTCCGTCGAGCCGTCTCGAGGCGTCCGGAAGCGGATGACGTGCGGCCTCGACGGATCCTTGCATTCCCGGAGCGGCCCCTTGAAGACGAACTCGCCCTTCGGGTTCTTCATCTTGAATTCGAGCCGCAGCCGCTCGAGCTCCTCCTTCGTCAAATCGCAGCGGTACGCCTTGCCGTCGCGGATGAGCAGCTCGCCGACCTCCCGGTAGAGCGCGCGCCGCTCGCTCTGGAAGTACGACCCCTTGGACCCACCCACCTCGGGCCCTTCGTCCCAGTCGAGCCCGAGCCAGCGCAGCGCGTCGAGGACCGCTCGTACGCTGTCGAGGCTCGACCGCTCCTGGTCCGTGTCCTCGATCCGGAGCACGAAAGTCCCGCCTTCTCTTCTCGCCCAGAGCCAGTTGAAGAGCGCCGTTCGAGCGCCGCCGATGTGCAGGTACCCGCTCGGTGACGGAGCGAAGCGGACGCGCAGAGCCATGGGGCGGCCGCGTACCATGCACGCGCGGAGGCGTCACGCGGCGACGAGAACGCGCCCCTCCCTCCGATGCTGAACTCAGTTCAAATACACGACCGCACACCTGCAAAGGATGCTCGCCGGGCTGGTGGAGCATTGGGCAAATTGTCCGAACGCCTCTTCGCACGCGCCGCAGTTGGTGGCTGCCTCGACACACGAGCACTCGAACGGCACCTGCACGGTGCCGCCGTCGTTCACGAAGGAACCCTGCTTGCAGACGAAGGACTGCCCGGGCTCGCAATATTCGGCGGACGTTGGACGACTCGCGTCGCAAGAGCATCCGTACGAACCCTGCACGTCGTAGCCGGCCGGGGAGTAGCACGGGAGTTCCGCGCGAGAGCAGTCCCATTGAGCAGGAACGCAGGGGAGCAGGTCCGTTGGGGGGCCGGCGTCGATGGGATCCTCCAAGCCGCCGGTCGTCTGGATAGTCGACAGGTCGCCGTTGCCCCCATTGGACGGGACGAAGGCCTCCCCCCCAGAGCCGCCATTCGCGGTGAATACTGCGCTCCCCGCGACCCCGTCATGGCCTCCCGCGCCGAACGAATCGGGTGCACCCCCGGTATTCGATGCACTGCCGTCCCCATTCGCCTGCCCGACGATTCCGCCGCACCCGAGCGTCACGGTGCCGCCCATCAGGACGAGCGCGTGGAAAAGGGGATGACGACGTTCGCTCATGCTGCCTGACCGAGATTCAGATGTTCGAGGCCGGGGCGAATCACCGACCCGAGCGCGTCGTCGAGGGCGGCGCGGAGCAGACGCGGCGTGAAGTAGCCGAAGGGCACGAGTTCCTCTCGTTCCTCGGTGTTGTCCCTGCAGCAGATGTGCGGAAGGAGCGCGAGCAGTTGCGGTATCGACGCCCGGAGCTCCTCCTTCTTTCGTGCGTCGAGGGTCGAGAGGTGCGCCCAGCAGGCCCGGCCGTGCTGGAGCTCGTCCGCCAGATGGCGCTGGTTCAACTTCCGTAGCGGCTCGGCGTCGATCGCGGGTCGCGCGTGTCGGAGGATGAAGCAGCCGACCGTCTCCGTGAAGCAGCAGAGCGTGATCCGGAGCAGCCGGTTCTCGGCGTCGCTTGCGCCCGGCAGGACGAAGGGACGCCCCTCGCGGGGACGGATCTCGCCGCAAGCATGACCGAATCTTTCGGCCCAATCGCGACACCACAGCGCATGCCGATACTCATCCGCCACCGCGCGTTCGCCGAGCGCGATCACGGGCTCAGGCGACCCCTCCGCGCGAAGGTCCCCGAGAACGTGCTGCCAGCCGACCCATGAGGTCATTTCAGCCGCTGCGCGCTGCCACCAGTACGCGGCCACGAGGACTCGGCCTTCAGGGTCCAGCGAGTCCACCCCCTTGCCATCCTTCATGCGCTTCAGAGGATCCGTCCGGCGTGCCCGAAAAGCAAGCGTGCCTTCCGGATCGATGCCGAACTCAGTGCAACAAGGAGATGTACACGCACCCACAAAGGATGCTCGTGGAGCTCGTGGAGCAACTGTAAGGTCGACAGACGCTGCAATCGGCGGGTCCTGCGACACACGAGCACTGGAACGGTATCTGCACGGTAATGCCGTCGCTCTCGAAGGCGCCCTGTTCGCAGACGAAGGACTTACCAGGTGGGCAATCGTCCGGAGAGCTTGGACGTTCCGCATCGCAAACGCATCCGTACGCGCCCTGCACCAGGTAGCCAGCGGAGTAGTCGCACGCGAGCTGCGTCCTCGCACAGTCCCATTGCGCTGGAACGCAGGGGAGCAGTTCAACTGGCGCGCCGCCGCCGTCGAGCAGGGCTGGCCCCTTCCCACCGGTTCCCGGCAGAGTCGACAGCCCGCCGCTGCCTCCCGCGAGGAGAGCCGGCTCGCCCCCGGCGCCGCCAGCTCCCGTGAATGCGGGACTGCCGCCGCTCCCGGCGCCGCCGCCGTTGGCGAATGAATCCGCTGCGCCCCCCGTGTCCGCCGCACTGCCGTCGCCGCTCGCCTGTCCGACGATTCCGCCGCACCCGAGCGCCACGGTGCCTCCCATCAAGACGAGCGCGTGAAAAAAGGGATGACGGGGTTCGTTCATGCTGCCGAGCCCGACCCCTTGCCAGTCACCATGCGCTTCACAGAATCCGTCCAGCTTGCCGGGAAAGCAAGCGACCCTCAGCCGTTCCCGGGCACGACGCGCAGGGTCATGGCGTCGAGGCGCTGCCCGCCGACGGTGCCGGCGCCGAAGTCCAGGGTCCGGATGGGGAAGGGGAACGTGATGCCTTCGCGGTCGAAGGCCTTCTTGATCGCGATCATCGCCTCCGAGCGTGCCGCGAGATACGCGGGCTGAGTCGAGTCCATCAGCCAGATGCGCAAGTCGAAGTTGATCGAGCTGTCGCCGAACGAGGCGAAGAACAGCTCGGGTTCGCGCCCCGGGTCCCGCTTGGGCACGTCGCGAACGGCGGCGAGCACGGTGCTTCGCACCTTTTCCATGTCGTCCGCGTAGCTCGCACCCATCGAGAGATCCATCCGTCGATGGGCGGTGCGCGTATAGTTGATGATGGGATTCTGGAACACCGCCTTGTTGGGCACCAGGATGCTGAGCCCGTCGAGCGTTTCGACCTCGGTTGCGCGGAGCTCGATGCGGATCACCCGGCATTTCTTGTCCGCTATCTCCACGAGGTCGCCGACCTCGAAGGGCCGGTAGAGCGCCATGATGAACCCGGACATGAAGTTCGCTGCGATATCCTGGAACGCGAAGCCGAGCGCCAAACCGAGGACGCCCACGCCGGCCAGGACGGAGGTGACCGTCTTGTCGAGGTGTAATAGCCCCAGCGCCCACAGCCCCGTCACCGCGAGGAGGCCGATCCGGCCCAGCGAGCCGAGTAACCTACTGATCGGTTCGTTGCCGGTCACGCGCTTGAGCGCGGACTCGACGACACGCTGAGCCCAGCGAGAAATGACCAGTCCAATTGCCAGGATCAGCCCCGCCAGGACGAGGTTCGGCAGCATGACGACTAAGTCCCGAAGCCAGGTCTCGAGCTTCTGGAACAGTTGTTCTGCGAGAGAGGTGATCTCCGTAACGTGCAGCTTTGCCATCATCCAACTGATTTATCAGGGCCGCCGCTGGCAATCGAGAGGCACGCAATGCTTTACGAGCGAGCGGTAGAAATCGAGCTTGGCGCCGCCGCCGTGACGTTCGTGGCGTCGATGTTCGTCGTCGCGCCTTATGGTCGGCACGTTCGCGATGGATGGGGGCCGAGCGTGTCCGCGCGGCGCGCCTGGATGGTCATGGAAACGCCCGCCGTGCTGGGCGTCGCGGCGCTGTTCGCCCTGGGTCGTAACCGAACGAGTCCCGTGGCGCTCTCGATGCTCTGCTTGTGGCTACTCCACTACGTGAGGCGAGCGTGGATCTATCCGGCGCGCATGACCGTCAACAACAAGCCCATGCCCATCCTGGTCGTTGCTCTGGCCGTCGCCTTCAACTCGCTGAACGCCGTCGTCAACGGTGGCTGGATCTCGGACGTCGGAGTGTATCCGGCGTCGTGGTTCGGCGACGGCCGGTTCCTGGTCGGGACGGCTCTCTTCCTGATCGGTTTCGGCGTGAACGTGAAGGCAGACGCGATCCTCGTGCGTCTCCGATCACCGGGCGACCGCGCGTATCACGTGCCCCACGGGTGGCTGTACCAACGGATCTCCTGCCCGAATTATTTCGGCGAAATGGTCGAATGGCTGGGCTGGGCCATTCTCACGTGGTCCCTCGCGGGCGCCGCATTCGCGCTCTACACGGCCGCAAACCTCGTGCCCCGGGCGCTCGCCCATCACCGCTGGTATCGCGCCCATTTTCCGGACTACCCGAGTACGCGCAAAGCCGTCATCCCCGGCTTGCTGTGACCGGGACGGGGCGCGTCGGACGCTACTTCGCTGCCGGTAACGCGACGAGCTCGTCGATATTCGGCTGGAGAGCGATCTCGATGCGGCGGTTCTTGGCGCGGCCGGCGGGGTCGTCGTTCGACGCGATGGGATCGAACTCGCCGTAACCGGCGGCAGAGAGCACCTCACCCGGGAGACCGAGCCCCACGAGAAAGCGCACGACCGCGACGGCCCGCTCCGTCGAGAGCTCCCAGTTGGAGGGGAATCGCGCGGTCTGGATCGGAACGTTGTCGGTGTATCCGGCGACCTGAAAACGCCGGCCGGTGATGGTCTTCAGGACGTCGGCGACCTCGGTGAGCGCGCGCTGCCCTTCCGGCTTGATCGCGATCTGTCCGGAATCGAAGAGCACGTCGTTCGCAAGCTGGATCACCATCCGTCCGTTGCGCAAGGTGACCTTGAGCTGCCCGGCGTCGATCATGTGCTGGAACTTCGCCGCGAGCTGGCGGAACAGAGCGGCTCTCGCGTCCGCGGCCGCCTGCGCTTTTCGCAGCTCCTCGAGCCGCGCCTTTGCGTCGGCGAGGGCCGTCGCGAGCGTTCCCTTCTCGGCGAGCAAAGCGTCCGCGTTCTTGCCGAGCCGCTCGAGCTCCGCTCGTAGCTCTTGATTCACGGCCGTCGCATCGTCGAGCTTCGCCTGCAGATCGTGCTCATCGACCTGGGCCTGCGCGAGTCCGCGATCGCGTTCGTCCGCCAGCGCCTGCACGGTTGCGAGCGACGCATTCAGTTGGTCGATCGCGGCGTGTGCAGCCGCATCATCCGTCGCGCATTTGCTGGCGGCCGCGTGCGCTGCGGTCGCATCGCGCACGCTCTCGTCGTATCTCCCCTTGGGCACGCAGCCGAGGAACGCGACGGCTGCTAGCAGCGGAATGAAGGGTCTGGCGCTCGACATCGCGCGGACCGTATCACGCGGCCCCGACGATGCTTCCGTTCCAGTCCTGCTGTCCGCCGGACTCCGCCGATGCTCGGCGGACACGCTCCAGGTCGAGTCTGCCGTGCCCGCGCGTTCACGGAACGTCTGGAGTCTTTGCCGGTGTTCGGTCCCGCACTCGCCCGCGCGCGATTCGCGAGTCGGCGGTGCCGAGCGAACACGCGCCCGCGAGACGGCGATCCGGGATTCCCACTGATTGGTTTCGCCCTTGCTGGAACGCGGATGCCGGCCGAGCGCGCCGGGATTCTCGAACAGCGCTCACGGTTTCACGAACTCGAGGACGAAGCGATCGCTCGTTCCGCGGCGCGCACCGGCCTCGCGCGGAGACGTGCTCCAGTCCCGGGTGTCCGCGGGGTTGCGCAGGAAGTCCGCTTCTTTGACGAACTCGAAGCCCGCGTGCTCCACCTCTTCGCGGACGACCGGTTCGTCGATCCGGTGCAGCGTCTGGACGTCGGTGAGGCCCGCGCCCACCCGACTGCTGTGGTCGACGATGCCGTAGATGCCGCCGGGCCGGAGCGCGTCGAACACGGCGCGATTCATCTTGGCTCGGTCGACCTTCTGCCAGACCGTGTCGTGGTAAAAAAGGACGATCAGGACCGCGTCGAGATTGCGGACCGTCGGGGGAAACGGATCGTCGAACTCCCGGTCGAGGCGCACCACGTTTTTCATGGCCGGCTCCGTGAGCCGCGCGCTCCACGGCTTCTCGGCGAAGCGCCCGAGGATCCACTTCGAGTTCTGACCATAGACGGTGCCAGTCGGGCCGACGACGCGAGCCAGAGCTTCCGAGGTGTAGCCGCCGCCCGCGCCGAGCTCCGCGACCTTCATCCCGGGGGCGATGCCGAAGAAGGCGAGCATCTCGGCCGGGTGGCGTCCGGGGTCGAGCTGCCGGTCGTCAGCGCTACGCTCGGGAGTGTCCAGCGAGTGCTGGATGGCCGCGACGTCGCCGGCTGGCGGGGTCGGCGCCGGGCTCGCGGAGGCGGATGTGAGGGCGGCCACCGGCGCGGCAGCGGACGGGGTGGGCGACGGGGCAGCAGCAGGGGGCGGCGTGCTTCCGCCGCAAGCGGGAACCAGGAGGAGCAGGAGCGCAGTACGAGCCAAAACAGGCGTCATCGGCGCTACGTATCACAACGCACGGCGCGGCTCCTCGCGGCCGGTCTTGCGCGGGCGGGCCGCCGTTGGTACTAAGGCGCCCCTCGTCATGAAAACCTCGCCCCTTCAAGCCCTGAAATCGCGCTTCGGTGAGAAGCAGAAGCTCGTGGACGCCGTGAAGGCGCTGACGACGGACGATTCTCTGGCTCGACCGGGTGAACGGCGAAAAGGGGCTCGCGCACGTCTCGAACGCCAAGCTCCTCCGGCTCCACGACACGCTGTCGGCCGTGAAGAAGGATTTCGGCAGTCGCGCGAAGCTCATTGACTCGATCCTCGCGCTCTCGAAGCGGCCGAAGGACGCTGGCCTGCGCGGACGGCTGGAATCGTTCCCGACGCCGCGCCTCGTCGATCTGCAATCGAGCGCCGCACGCCAGGCGAAAGCGGCGGAGCGCACGGCCAAGACCGCTGCCCCCAAGGCCGCGCCGACGAAGAAGCCCGCCCGCTCCAAGAAGGCGAAAGCCAAGGCCGCCACGGGCGTGCCGAAGGCGAAGAAGAAGTAAACGAGGAAGCCCGACCTGGGGGGTTCGTCCGGAGCTCAGGGCCCCACCGGTCGGCGCGGTCACTGCCGCGCAGCCGCTCGACGCCGCGATCAGAGGCCCTTTTCTTTGATCCAGCGGTTCGTGAATTCGGCGGCCTTGTCGTAGCTCGCCTTCACTTCGCCCACGATCCGGCTCTCGATCATGCCGCCGATGCCGAAGACCTTGGCGACGACGCTGGTCTCGTAGATGCGCCGGCATTTTCCGTCGCCCGCCGGCTGGGTGTACATGTTGCCGCCGATGGTCAGCTTGCCCTGGAGCACGCTCGGCTCCACGACGATTTTCATCCTCTTGGCGGCCCGGTCGAACGAGCCGCGCTCGCGATAGCCGGCGCCGCCCTCCACGAGCTTCTTGAGCGGACCCGGCAAATCCCCGATCTTGGGCACGACGTCCACGACGCGCTCGACGCGCGCGCCGCTGTCTTCCAGGCTGACGAGCTTCCACGAATCGAAGGCCAGGACCTTCAAAAATAGCTCGTGATTGAACTCGGGGTCGAAGAACACTTTCCAGAAAGTGTCGTCGGTGCAATTCAGGGTGTGTTCTATGCGGGCGTCCATGGGCGGGAGAGTAGAGTAGAGTTTTTTTCGTGTCCCTCGAAAACGGCGTCGTCCGCGGACCTCGGCCGTCTTGGATGACTCAATCGGTCATCCTCTTGAAGAAGGACGTGCTGATCGAGCTCCGGACCGGCGAGATCCTCGTGACGAGCGGCTTCTTCGCCGTTCTCGTCGTCGTGCTCGGCTCGCTGTCTTTCTATATCGGACCGGATACGCGGGCCCAGGTCGCGGCCGGGGTCATCTGGCTAGCCGTAGCATTTTCGGCGGTGCTCGGGCTCGGACGCCTGTGGCAACGCGAGCGTGACGAGGGGGCGCTCGAGGGGATCCTGTCGGCACCGGTGCACCGCGGCGCGATCTTCGCCGGCAAGACTGCGAGCCTCGTTCTGTTTCTCTTGCTCATCGAAGCCGTCGTGATCCCGCTGTCGGCGCTTTTCTTCGCGCTCGACCTCGCGGAGGTCGGGCCCGGGCTCGTCGCGATCGCCGTGTTCACGACGCCCGGAATCGCTGCGGCGGGGACCCTGTTCGGCGCGATGACCGCGCGTACCCAGGCGCGCGATCTGGTGCTTGCCGTCGTCCTGTTTCCACTCCTCTCGCCGACACTCATCACGGCCGTCGTTGCAACGCGCGAGCTGCTGGGTGGCGCGGCATTCGGAGAGCTCGGGGACTATTTCCGGATCCTGGGCGTCTTCGACGTCGCGTTCGTGGCGGGCGGGCTCGGGCTCTTCGGGACACTGGTCGACGGCTGAGGTGACTATCGTGCGGACTTTCCCGCGGATGCCCCGCGGGTTCGACCGAGGGCCGCCTCCGGTGTAGGGTTGATTTTGGTCATGCGTCTTGCCTTGCTCGGCCCGTCCGAGGGTCAAACGGAGGCGCTCGAAACCGTTGCGCGTTTCGTGCTGCAGGGGCACGCCGTCGATCGCGCGGTCTATCTTGGGCTCGATGGCGAGCTGGACGCCCTGGTGCGCCGCCTGGCCTCGGACCTCGTCGGGGACAACCCGAGCGAAGACGGAGTGTGGTCCCGCTCGGTACGAGCGTGCCTGCGAGCGACGCCGGTCGAGATCGATCGTTACCTCGGCGCCGAGCGAGAGCGCGCCGCGCTGCGGATCTTCGAGTCGCTCCCCGACGTCGAGACGCGCGCCGTGGAGATGCTCGCCGGCGCCCTGGTCGTTATGACCCATGACAAGGGCGTGCTGACAGAGGAAGACATGCTGCCAGCCCGGGTCTTGATCTTCGGCAAGGCGAAGGCGGCCGTGGTCAAGCAGGTGGGGCCACGCTGGTTTCTGTCGCCCGGCAATCTGGTGGAGGGCGGGCTCATGACGCTGGACGACGACGACGACGGGATCGTGCTGAAGCTCTACGACTCCAGGTGTACCGAGCTGCGCACGGAACGGCTTTCGACCCAGCGCGCGACCAAGATGAAGGTCGGCGCGGGCTGATGAATGTCGCTCTCTTCGGCGGGAGCTTCGATCCGCCTCACATCGGACACGTTCTCGCCGCCGCCTACGCGCGGGCGACGGGAGAGTTCGAGCGTCTGCTGGTCGTTCCGGTCTACGCCCATGCGTTCGAGAAGCCCCTCTCGCCGTTTCCAGACCGGCTCGCCATGACGCGGCTCGCGATGTCCGGACTCGCGGAGACCGAGGTCTCTCCCGTCGAGGCATCCCTCGGCGCGCCGAGCCGCACGCTCCGGACCGTGCAGCACCTGCTGAGCGAACACCCCGAATATCGTCTGCGCCTGGTGGTCGGCTCGGACGTCCTCGGCGAGACCGGTAGCTGGCTGTCGTTCGAGCGGGTCATCGAGCTTTCTCCACTCTTCGTCCTCGATTGTCGTGGCTTCGAGCGGGCGGGCACGCCTGCGCCGGTCCTTCCCGCGGTCTCGTCCACGGACGTACGCGCCAGGCTGCGCGCGTGCCAGGGCCCGCGCGCCGCCGACACCGAGCTACGCCAGCTCGTACCGCGCGCGGTGCTGCAATACATCGACGAACGAGCACTGTACCGGTGAGCCCGCGTCGATTGTGGTAAATGGCGCCGCGCGATGGGCATCCTGGACGGCAAAGCGATCGCCGTGACCGGCGCCGGCCGCGGCATCGGGCGGGCCGTCGCGCGGCTGCTTGCAAAAGAGGGCGCGTGCGTCCTGGTGAACGACGTGGGTTGCGATGTCCACGGCGCCGGCACGGACGCGTCGGTCGCGGACGCGGTCGTCGCGGAAATCGGGGCCGCGGGAGGCGCTGCCGCGAGCCATCACGAGTCGTGCGCCACTGCCGCAGGCGCGGAGAGCGTCGTTGCCGCGTGCGCGAGCGCGTTCGGTCGCGTGGATGCGCTGGTCTACGCGGCAGGCATCCTCGGGGACCAGGTGCTCGCCCGCGCGGACGAAGCGACGGTCCGTCGCGTCCTCGACGTGCACGTGATGGGCGCGTTCTTTGCCACTCGTGCCGCTGCGGCGTTCATGCAGCGCTCGGGTGGCGGTCGCATCGTGCTATCGACGGGCGTCGCGGGCCTGTTCGGCAGTTTCGGGCAGAGCGCTTACTCGACGGCGGCGGCGGCGACCTACGGCCTAATGCGTGCGGCGTCGATCGAGCTCCAGCGGCACGGTGTGTTCGTGAACGCCGTGGCTCCGATCGCGAAGACCCGCCTCACCGAGGAACTCCCTCTGTTCGAACACGTGGACACCATGACGCCCGAGCACGTCGCGCCGGCTTACCTGTTCTTCGCGAGCGAGCTCGCGACGGACCTCACCGGCAACGTCATGAACGTCGCCGGAGGCCGTATCAGCCTTTACCGGGTCGTCGAGACGGGCGGCCGGTTCAACGAAGCCGATGGCGGCATCTGGACGGCTCGAGAAATCCGGGATCACTGGAGCGCCGTCGGCAAATAGTAACTGCTGGCGATATCGGCAGGCAGGTCTCCATCCTGGGGCAACCCCGCCGCTGGCGCGAGCGATGCTTCGGGCGGTAGATTTGCTGGCCGCTAAGCCTGATGTTAGCGTTTCGCGGCTGGAGGTAGCGATGGTCGTGCCCCAGTCGCGCGCATGTCTCGCGAGCCGCATATCCCGCTCTTCCTCTGGATCGCGACGGCGCTTCTGGTGCACCTGACCGGCGGCGAAGGGGCGCAGCGCGCCGCGGACCTGATCGGCGAGCGGCTCGAAGTGCAGCGATTCGCGGACGCGGTGCGCCGGCACGTCCGTTCTTCCGCGCGAACCGTGGAAGTGGCGCTGGTCGATGAAAAGGACGAACCGCTGCCACCCGATGACGTGAAGCCCGACAACACCGCGCCCGACACGAAGACGGAATCGAAGGAGCCCTCGCCGGACACCGTGGTCCCCCGGCGGGACAAGACTAAACCCAAGCCTGTCGACCTCAAGGAAAAGGAGAAAGCAAAGGAGCTCGCGAAGCCGAAGGAGGTCGAGAAGCCCAAGGTCGCCGAGGAAAAGAAGAAAGACGCGCCGAAGCAAGACCTGCCGGTGGTTCGCGTCCAGAACCGGATCGCCGTCGCGCAGAACGTCCAGGACAAGAACCAGAAGGACAATCCCAACGCGCAGTTCATCGGCAACGAGGCGAACCACGTTCAGCAGCAGACGCGAGCGCGCATCACTGCCACCGATCAGAACGACCCCAATCCGACGCCAGGCTCCGCCGAGCCCGGCCCGACCCCCGATCCGGGCAACGCGCACGTGAACGACGTCGCGAACTCCGAGGACTCTCCGGGACGCGCCGATCACGCGCCGAACGCACACGCGGCCGGGGCCCGGACTGCCTCGGCGAAAGAGCCCGCCGCGAGCGGCGCCGCCGCGAAGGTGCGGGAGGTCACGCCGGGCTCGCACAAGGGTCAATCGACGGGGGACGCCAGGGGTTCGCAGACCGCGGACGCGCAGAAGCTCCAGCCCGAGCGCGAGGCGATGGCCGGCGCCACCGCGACGCACGAGGCGCCCGACATCCAGACGTCCCGAGACGGTGCGGAGGCCACCGGCCGAGCCGCGGACGAGAGAGTGGCACAGGAAGCTCACCCCGCGCGACCCAAGCGTCTACCGCCGATGCGCGGCGAGTCGGATCCGCTCGACTTCCTCGGACTCGGCGCGAGCGGCACGACCGCGGGCGGGATCAATCTGAACCTCACGCCAGGCGCGGCTCTCGCCGCAGTGGGACACGACGAGCTCGGTCGTGAGCTCGTCGCCGACGGCGAACGACGTCGCAGCAAGCACCGTGGTTCGTGGCACACGGTCGGCATCGAGCGCTGGCGAGCCGCGATCGAAAACTACGACTCGAGCGTCAAGCCTGGCAACCAGACCGCCCTCAACACGGCGCGCGTGCCATTCGCGACCTACCTGAACCAGATCCACAACCGCATTCATCCGATCTTCGCGGACGGCTTCCTCGCGTCGCTCGACTCGCTGCCGGCGGACAACCCGATGAACCGCCCGGACATGAAGACGAACCTCGAGATCGTCCTCGACAAGGACGAGGGAAAGATCGTCAGGATGGGCGTCACTCGCTCCAGCGGCTCGACCATGTTCGACGTGGCGGCGCTCGAATCCGTACAGAACGCCTCGCCGTTCGGTAAACCGCCGTCGGTCATTGTGTCGCCGGACGGGCGGGTCTACTTGCACTGGGAGTTCTACCGGAATCCTTATTACGCTTGCTCGACCTACTTCGCTCATCCGTACATGCTGAAGGCCTCCCCCGAGAGCGCGCCGTCGCACCTTCCCGCGCCCGTGCCGCCGGCATTCGGACCGCACGAACAGCCCCTCCCAGCGCCTGGCCGGGGGGATCTCGGCACGCTCGATCCCTCGTATCTCGGTGGACCGCGCGCACGGCCCGAATAGCCGGGAGCGAGCGCGCATGAGCTCGCTCGAGCTCAGTGGCGGCGCCGTGACGGTCTCCGATCCGGACAAGTGGGGTGCCTCTTCCCCTGCACTCCTTCGGGTCGTCGCTGTCGTCTCCTGGGCTGCGCTCTTCGTGCGTCTCGTCGCGGCCGCGTTGCCTGGTTCGCGTTCGGGGATCGCGACGTGGATCGTCCGCTCGGATCTGGCGTCGAGCCTCCTGACCCAGAGCGCCGCGTTGCTCGGCTCGGCGTTGCTCGTGCTCCTCGCCATCGGAACGCTCGCGGAACGCGGGCTCCCTTACATGTATCGCATCGCTCTCATTCCGACCTCGGTCGTCGTCGTGATGCTCGTGATGCTCGCGGCCACGACGGGGCTCGAGCCCGCCGGGAGCCTCGCGCTCGGCTCCGCGTGCCTCTTGCTTTCGGCTTCAGGGGCAGGGGCCGCCCTGCGCGTCCCATCGACACGCGCAACAGGGATGGTACTCACGCTCGTCATTCTCGGAGCGACGGGCCAGCTCGCGGTCCGGTTCCTCTCGATGGACGCGTCGCATCGGGACCCCGCATGGATCACCCGCGCTTCGTGGCTCGCGACGACGGGACACGCCTTCGACGCGTTCGGCATCGCGCTCGCGGCGGCCCGACTCAGGGCCGAGCAGCGCGGGCGCGCGGCGCTGGCCCTCGTGGTCGTGATTGCGCTCGCGATCCTGCTCTCGTGGGGTGCGATGCGCGGTTCGCTCGACGGCGCGCCCCTCTGGCAAGTACTCGCGGACCGCGCGATGAGCGAGCTCACGACGTCGCCGATCGCGTTCAGCACGCTTGCGAGCCGCACGTCGGTCGATGTTCTCGCGGTCCTTCTCGCGGGCGTGATCGTGGCCTGGCCGGGGCGTATTTCGGTCGGCGCGATGTGTGCCGCGCTCGCCTTGACGGCGCGCGCGGGAGTCGACGTCCCCGAAGCGGCGCTCGTCCTGTCGCTCGGTGCTCTGGCCGCACCCCTCGGCGGCATGCCGATCTCGGAGAGCACTGCAAGCAGGCGCGCGACGCACGCAGCGGAGCCCGAACGGAGCGGCTCGGCTGGAAGAGCATGAAGGCCAGGGCCATCTTGCGTCGCGCGCTCTTCCCCGCCGTGCTTCTTGCGCTCCTGCTCACGAGTGGTTGCCATCATCCGCAACCCGCTCCTGCCGAGCGCGGTCGTGACGTCTTCCTGGCCAACTGCGCCCGGTGTCACGGCCCCGACGCTCGAGGCACGCACCCTCCCGGCTTCACCGTCGCACCCCGCGACCTCACCGATCCGGCGCTCCAGGCGCGTCTCGACGACAAGGCGATTCGCGAAACCATCCGCTACGGCAAAGGCCAGATGCCCCCCTTCGGTGCCGCCCTATCCGACAACGAAGTGACCGACCTCACCGCCTACATCCGCACCCTCAGACGATCCGCGCCATAAGCGGAGGCGAGGCGCGACGCCAAGGGCAGACGCGGAGGGTCCGATTGCGAAGACCGCGCGGGTAGCCGTGCGGGTGAGGCGCGGAAGCGTGCGAACGCCCGCTGAGGCCCGAGAGCGCCGAGATGTCCGCGGGGTGGACGGCAGGCGAAAATGGAGACGCGGAGGGTCGATTGCGAAGACCGCGTGGGTAGCTGTGCGGGTGAGGCGCGGAAGCGTGCGAACGCACGGCGAGCACCGAGAGCGCGCAGATGCCCGCGCGCTCGAAGCAAGCGACCCTCGGCGTCAGTTGCAGGCGCCGGCGGTGCACGTCTTCGGACTCGCGCACGCCAGATCGCTGCTGTTGTTGTAGCTGTGATTCCAGCTCTCCGCGGTCACGAGCTGCGCCTTCAGCTGATCCGACTGACACACGAGCAGATCGGTGTTGCTCGCGATGGTCAGGTTGCCGGCGACGTTCGTCAGAGTTCCCGTCGGCTTGATCAGACCCGTGATCGATGTGAGCACCCCGTTCCCATAGATCTGAAGGTAATCGTTCGTCGTCGTGCCCACGCTCGAGAGCTTCGTGAGCCCGCCGAGGCTCGTCAGCGCGCCGTCGTACTGAATGTTGAAGTAACCCCCGACCGTCGTCAGCGCCGAGAGGCCGCCCACGTTGGTGAGCGAATTGTTGTTGTAGATCTGGAAATAGCCGCCGACCGTCTTGAGCGCCGTCAGTGCGTTCACATTCGTGATGGCGTCCGACTGGAGGTTGAAATAGCCGCCGACCGTCGTGAGTGCCCCGAGGCCGTTGAGGCTCGTGAGCGAGCTGTCGTTGGTGATGCTGAGCTCCGCGTCGACGCTCTGCAGGTTCGCCAGCCCGTTCAAATTGGGGATGGCCGTGCTGTCGATGTGGAGCGACCCGGCGACCTCCGTGACGTTCTTCATCCAGGCGATGTCCGCGGCCGTCGCGATCGAGACGTTACCGGTGAACACGCCGCTCTGGCCGGCGGTGCCGCCGGCACCCGCCGTGCAGGCCGCAGCCGTACACGTCGTGCAGCCGGAGTTCGCACCGCTCTCGTTGTTGTCCGACTGGACGGCGAGCTTGGTGGCGAGGGCGTTGACCTCGCACGCGGAGAGCAACGGGTTGCCCGCAATGTCCAGGATGTTGCCGAGCGCGCCGCTCTTCAATGTTCCGGACCTCAACCCGGTGATGTCGGCCAGGACGGCGTTCGACGTCACCATCAGGTTCAGCCCGATCGCCGTGAGCTTGTCGATGCCGTCGAACTGGGCGAGCGCGGGGTTGTCGTAGATATTGAGCGAGCCGCCGATCTGTCCGAGGGTCCCGAAGCCCGCGATGCTCTGGAGACCGCTGTCCGCGTAGATGTTCAGGTTGCCGATGATGTCGGTGAGGCCTCCGAAGCCCGCGATCGTATGCACGCCGTCGCTGTAGATGTCGACGTCGGCATTGGCTGTCGCATAGGCCGTGAACCCGCCGATGCTCGTCAGCGCGGGATCGTTGTAGATGAGCAACGCGCCGCCGGTCGTGGTGAGCGCCGCGAACCCGTCGCTCGCGTCGAGCGCCGAGAGCTTGGCGTCGTCGTGGAGCTCCAGGGTGCCGCCGATGGTAGCGAGCTGCCCGAAGCCGCCAATCGTCGCGAGCACCCCGTTGCTGTAGATCTTCACGCTTCCGGACACGTTCGTGAGCGCTCCGAAGCCGCTGATCGACGTGAGCGCTCCGTCGTTGTCGATATGAATGTCGCCCTCGACGTCGCTGAGGGTGCTGAAGCCGCTGATGGTCGTGAGCGCGCTGTTGCCTTCGATGTAGATGTACTGCGCGACCGACGTGAGCGCGTTCAGCGCAGAAGAGAAGCTCGCGAGGGACGAGTTCTGGGAGATGTTGACGTACTGGCCCACCGTCTGCAGCGCGGACAGCCCGCCGATGTTCTGAACGCCGTTCGAGTAAATCTGCAGGTAGCCGCCGATGGAGTTGAGCGCCGTCATCCCGAGGCTGGTCAGCGCGCCGTTATACTGGACGTTCAGGTATCCACCGACGGACGTAAGGTTCGTCAGCGCATTGACGTTCGTGAGGGCGCCATTGTTGTAGAGCTGGAAGTAGCCGCCGACGGTCTGCAGGGCGCCGAGACCGGTGAGGCTCGTGAGAGCGCTGTCGCTCTGGATGTTCAGGTTGCCGTCGATCGTCGTCAGTGCTCCGAGGCCGTTCAACGTCGTGATCGAGCCGTCGTTCGAGATGTCGACGTTGCCGGTCACGTGCGTCAGCGCTCCGAGGCCGGTGAGGACCGAGAGCGAAGTGCTGTCGATCGTCAGGTTGCCGTCGATTTCCGTCACGGTGGCCAGGGTTGCGAGATCGCTCGTCGTCGAGACGGTGACGTTCCCGGTATAGACGCCGTTCTGACCGGCGGTGCCACCCGGAGTGCCCGAGCACGTCGCTCCGGTGCACGCGGTGCACCCCTGGTTGCAGCAACTCTGGTCCGTCCCCGCCCATGAGCCCGTTGCCTCCAGCTCGTCCAGGAGCGCACTGACTTCGCAGCTCGGCAACGCGGGGTTGTTGGAGATCGCGAAGTTGTTGCCGACCGTCTGCATCTGGGCGGACAGAAGCCCGTTGATGCTCGAGAGCGCCTGGTTGTCCTGGATGTCGAGATCGGTGCCGACATTCTTCAACTTCGAGATGCTGTCGAAGTTAGTCAGCTTCGGATTCCGGATGATCGCGAGATACGCGCCGATGTCCGTGAGATTACCGAACGCGGTGCCGTTGAACGACGTCAACAGGGGGTTGTTCTGGATCTCGAGGTGGCCGATGATCTTTTGCAGGTTCCCGAAGCCGGAGAGCGTCGCGAGCGCCGCATTGTCGTGGATCTCGATGTGGCGGTTCGCAGTGGTAAATCCGCCGAATCCGGTGATGCTCGAGAGCGCGCCGTTGTTGTAAAGAGTGACGTCGCTGCCGACGAACTGCACGGCCCCGAATCCCGCCAGGGTCGTCATCGCCGCGTTGTCGTGGATGGTCACCGAACCAGTCACGTTCGCGAGCGCGCCAAACCCGGTGACGTTGCCGAGCGCGGCCTCCGTGTCGATGTCGATCCCGCCCACGTCCGTGACGTGCGTGAAACCGGCCAGGGTCGTCTGCTTGGCATCGTTGTTGAAGGTGATCGTGCCGCCGACCGTCTGCAGCTTGGTGAACCCATCGCACGCGGTCATGACCGAGTTACCCGTGACGGAGACATACCCGCTCACGTTCGCCAGATTCGCGAAGCCGATGATGTTGGTGAGGGCGCCGTTCTGGGCGATATTGACGTATCCGCTCACGGTCGTGAGCGCGGGGAAGCCCTTCAGGGTGAGGATCCCGTTCGAGTACACCTGCAGGTACCCGCCCACCTGTACGAGGGCAGGGAACGCGCTGTCCATACTCAGCAGGTTCCCGTTGTACTGGACGTTCAGGTAGTCCGTGACCTCGACGAGGTTCGTGAACCCGGTCACGTTGTTCAGGGTGCCGTTGTTGTAGATGTTCAGGTTGCCAGTCGTCTTCAGTGTCGCGAGTCCCGTCAGATCGTTCAGAACGCCATCGCTCTGGATCTGGAGGCCGCCCATGACCGTCGTGAGCCCCGTCAGGCCCTTCAGCGACGTCATGCTGCCGTTGTTGTTGATGTTCACGCTGCCCCCGACCCACTGCAGCGATTCCATCCCGGTGAGGTTCACGAGAGCCGTGCTGTTGATGTTGACGTTCCCCTGAACGCAGGTGGTGTGTGCGGTCTGGAAATTCGCGATGTCGGTCGTCGTGCTGATGTTCAGATCGCCCGGGGTGATCGTGCCCAGACAACCTTCCGGCTGAATCTCGGTGCCGCACACGCCTGCGATGCACGTCGCGGGGCCGGACGTCGTGTCGCACGCAGTCTCGTTGCCGCAGGTCGTCCCGCACGAGGTCGGAACGTTGAGGGTCGTCTCGCAGCCGTCATCGGGGTCGGGCGTGCTGCAGTTTCGCGTTCCGGCCGCGCAGGGTACGCAGGTTCCTACGATGCATGTCTGCGCTTCTCCGCCCGGGCACGGAACCGTTGCTCCCCACGATTTACCGTCGTCCGCGCAGGTCTGGTAGCCGTTGCCGGAGCATTGCGTCGCGCTGGGTTGGCAAATCTGCCCGCCGGTTCCCGCTCCGCCGGTTCCCGCTCCGCCGGTTCCCGCTCCGCCGGTTCCGCTCCGCCGGTTCCCGCTCCGCCGGTTCCCGCTCCGCCGGTTCCCGCTCCGCCGGTTCCCGCTCCGCCGGTTCCCGCTCCGCCGGTTCCCGCTCCGCCGCCGCTCTCGGCGCCGCCTGTGCCGGGGGTGCCGCCGCTCTCGACCCCTTCGCCGCCCGCGCCGGAATCGACGGCCGAGCCGCCCGCGCCGATGCCACCGCCCGCGCCGATGCCGCCGCCCGCGCCGGTACCGCCGCCCGCTCCCGCGTCGAGGACCGTGACTGCTCCGATTAGCTTGCCGTTCGCGACTTCACTCGGATTGGCGCAGACCGTTTGAACGCAAACCTCGCCGGAGATGCAGTCGCGCTGCGTCGCGCACTGATTGTGACACCGTTGGTCGATCGCGCAGATGAGAGGGGCGATGCATTGCGAGTTGAGTGTGCACGTCGCTTCCGACTCGAGCTGGCAGACGCTCGACTTCGGGCCGCCGTCGACACCGCCGACCGTCACGCAGCGCTGATTCGCGGGACAATCCTTCGCGTTCGCGCACTCGATGTGACAGAGCCCGAAGCTGCAGATGAGCCCGCCGGAGCAGTCGCTGTTCAGCGTGCACTGCGTCGCCGCCGGGGAGTGCGAGCTGCTCGAGCCGCAGCCCGCCGCGACGACGAACGCGAGTCCCATACTCCCGAGCGCCAGCCAGCGACGAACCTTGCCCATGACCTCGGACCTCTCCGACGAAGAAAGCGACATGCGAAAAACCTCTGTTGGCTCCCCCGAGACACCGTGCGGAGGAGGAAGACTGCGAGTCATCGCGGAGACAATTGCCCTCGCGAATCACCCGGCACGATACAACGAGTCCACCTCGCTTGGATAGTGTCCAGGAGTCCCACGGCTCGTTAGTTTTTCGATTCGTCGGTTCATCGTCATGGTCGTCCGTGGTTTGCCGTTCCTTCGGATTCCCGAAATATTCGTGCGCCCTTTCCAATGGAGCAGCAAAAGGCGTCTCCTCTCGTGGTTGCTCTCGGTGGTGTGATAACTTCTTCAACTTCCGAACCATTGCCATGGATCCTTTGCGTTCCTTTCGGTTCCTCGCGCCTTCCCGGATCGGTTGCGCGCGCCTCTTCACTGCGCTCCTGGCGCTATCCGTCGGTGGCTGCGGCAGCAAATCCGCCGGCAAGACGGGGACCGGGTGCGTTTCGGGCGAGTCGATAGCTTGCGCCGGCGTTCACGGGTGCCCGGGCTATCAGGTCTGTCGATCCGACGGGAGCGGCTACGAACCGTGCACCTGCGGTGACGGAGGCTCTCGCGCCTTCCCCCAGGTGGGCCCTTACTCGGGCCTCCTCGGCGCCGCGTGCAGCACGAACGACGATTGCCGGACCGGGTTCGACTGCGTGGCCGCGAGTTCGAACCTCATCAAGGGCGAGGGCCCGAGCTCCGGCATGTGTCTTCAGCAGTGCATCGTCGCCCACGACTTCTGCACGAGCGTGGACGCGACCGCGCAGTGCGTGGTGCTCGACGACAAGGGAACGGCGGACACGTCCGACGACCTCTCGTATTGCATGCCGGGGTGCAAGATCGGAAAGCAGCCTGCATCGGCCGACAAGTGCCGCGGGCGCGTGGATCTCGTCTGCAGCGAGACCCCCGTGGGTTCCGGGGCAGGTTACTGCCGCCCCGCCTGTCGCAACGACGTCGACTGCGCTCCGCGGAAGTGCGACCTGAGGACGGGTCTGTGTGGCGACGCGACGCCGAGCGGCGATCCCATCGGCATCGCATGCGCCCCGGGCAGCGCGACGTGCGCGGCGGCCTGTTACGCGGCCAGCGACACCTTCGACGAATGCAGCGGCGTGTGCAGCTACGGCACCGAAGGCTGCGGCCAGACGACGTTTCCGCCCCTCGACTTCTTCTGCGCCATACCCGTCGCAGCCGGCTCGGGCCCCGGCGACCTCGGCTACTGCGCGAAGCTCTGCGACTGTGATGACGACTGCGGCCGTCAAGACGCCGTCTGCGAAGCCGAGAGCAGTCTCGTGTCGAGCGCCGGTCGCCACGGTTACTGCGCGTCGAAAGCTCTGCCTACCGGCGGAACGCGGACCGGCCTGCCGTGCGCACAGTGAAGGGTGAGCGCCCGGGATACGAGGCGATGCTCAGCTCAGCTTCGCGCGGTGCGCGGCGACCCACGGAGAGAGGCCGGACCTTTTCTCCGTGGCTCCGGCACTTGCGGATTTGACGTTGTCGGCGCGGTAGGCGGCCACGGCGATCGCCGCGGCGAGCCTCGCGCGGTCTTCGTGGGCAACGAGGGTGCCTTCGCAGAGCGCGGCGCGGTGTCGATCGATGAAGCCCGTGTCGTAGTGGCCCGCCGCGAACTCGGGGTGCTCGAAGAGACGTTCGTGGAACGGCAAGTTGGTCTGGATGCCGGCCACGACGTACTCGCCGATGGCGCGGCGCATGCGAGCGACGGCGCGCGCCCGATCGGGGGCCCAGACGCAGAGCTTCGAGATGAGCGGATCGTAGTTGGGGCTGATCGTGCAACCTTCGTACGCGCCGCCATCGTCGCGAATGCCGGGGCCACTCGGTGTTCGAAGCTTCGTGATCTTGCCGGGGCTCGGCAAAAAGCCCGTCGCCGGGTCTTCGGCGTAAACGCGGCACTCGATGGCCGCGCCCCTGCGCGTGACGTCCTTCTGCTCGTAGCCGAGCGACTCGCCCGCGGCGATGCGCACCATCTCGCGCACCAGATCGAAGCCGGTAATGAGCTCCGTCACGGGATGCTCGACCTGGAGGCGGGTGTTCATCTCGAGGAAGTAAAATTGTTTGTCCTGGCCGAGCAGGAACTCGAACGTGCCCGCCGAGAAGTAGCCGACGGCCTGCGCGCCCTTCACCGCGACCTCGCCCATTTGCCGGACGAGGTCGTCGTCGATCGCGGGGCACGGCGTCTCTTCGACGACCTTCTGATGCCGGCGCTGGATCGAGCAGTCGCGCTCGAAGAAGTGGACCATGTTGCCGTCGCGATCGCCGAAGACCTGGATCTCGACGTGGCGTGGCTGAATGATGGCCTTCTCGATGTAGACCGTCTCGTCGCCGAAGGACTTCTTCGCTTCGCTCTTCGCGCGGTCTAGCGCGGCGCCGAGCTCCTCCTCTTTGTGGACGAGGCGCATGCCCTTGCCGCCGCCGCCCGCCGTCGCCTTCAGCATCACGGGGTAGCCGACGCGCTTCGCCGTCGCCTTCGCCTCTTCGACGTCACCGGCGGGACCGCCGGGAACGATGGGAACACCCGCCGCGGACATCCGGTCGCGCGCGGCCGTCTTGAGCCCCATCGCGCGCATCGCGCTCGCGGGCGGACCGATGAACGTGATTCCCGCGCGCTCGCACGCTTCCGGCAGCGCCGGGTTCTCGGACAGGAACCCGTAGCCCGGATTCAGCGCGTCGCAGCCCGAGCGCTTCGCGACGTCGATGAGCTTGTCGATACGGAGGTAGCTCTCCGACGCGGCCGCTGGCCCGATGGGATACGCCTCGTCCGCCATGCGCACGTGCAGGGCTTCGCGATCCGGCTCGCTGTAGACGGCGACGGCGCCGATGCCCATCTCGTGCAGCGTGCGCGTGACGCGCACCGCGATTTCACCTCGATTCGCGATGAGAACTTTGCGGAACATTGCGGGCCGCTTCTAGCACGGAGTGCCGCGCGTGGCGGCCTCCTGGCTCTTCTACATTCTGAGCGTCGGCATCCCGGCTTCGGTCCAGCCTTTGATCCCGTCGGGCAGAACGTGGACGCGGGTGTAGCCGGCCTTGACGGCGCGGCTCGCGGCCGTCTGGGCCGCCCCGCACCAGGTGCTCGCGCAGTAGAAGACCATGGGCGTCCGCTTCGACGAGGGGAGCAGGTCCAGCGCGTAGTCATGGCTGCTCGGCAAAAGCGTTGCGCCGGGGATGACTCCGTATTCGTGCCGCGTCGTCGCTCCGTTCGCGTCATAAAGATGAGGAGGGTTGGCGCTCTTGAGGAGGCTCGCGAGCTGACCGACGGTCACCGGTTCGGCACGGCTGGCACGGCCCCCGCATCCGGCGGCTGCGAGAAGCGCCGCTGCGAGCACGGACCCCAGACGTCCACCCGTCAGGGTTTTCTTCGCGAATGGGAGGGTCTGCACCTTGGCTCAAATACGCCCCTCGAGGCGTCGAGGTTTCGCGGGCGGCATACTAAGCGTTCCTGGCCGTGCGGGGCCAGTTGCTACCCCGGGGGTCGGATCGACGCGGCAGGTACCTGTACACCCAAGCAGTCACCGCGACCGCCGGCGGCTCTGCCGCGCGCCCGAAAACTTCGGGGCTCGGCCGCGACCACCCTAGAATCCAGACTCCGTGATCTTGCTAGCCGGCGCCTTCGAGCTCGTGCCGCTGCTCGCCGTGCTGCTTCTCGCGGTGGTGCTGGCGCTGCCTGCCGCGCTCGTCGTTCCAATCCTCGGCGGCGTACTCCGGCTTCCCGTCCTCGGCGGCCTCGTGCTCGCGGCCCTCCTCGTCGCGGCGGTCTGGGTCGCGGAACGCGCGTTCCGGAGCGCCGAGACGCGACGCGTTCCCGTGTGGGCCTGTCGCCTCGACGTCCTCGGACGAAGCGAGGGCGTTCGCATCGAAACCGTCGGCGGCAGGGCGGTTTCGCTCGGCCGCCTCGCGCGCCTCGGCGTTCCCGTGCCGGATGGAATCGTTCTCACCTCGGAGCTGGTCGAGCGGATCCGACTCGCGGCGGGTGGCGAGCAGGACATCGAGCGCGTGTGGCGGGTCTTGCCGAGCCCGGCGCGGCGGGAACTCGACGCGTTTCTCGACGGTGCGAAGGGGAAGGTCGTCGTTCGTGCGTCGTTCACCGACCATGGGCCGAAGCACTCGTACGCCGGGGTCTTCCCGTCGGTGCGCGACGTCGATCCGGGGAGTCGCGAGGCGCTGATCGCGTCGATTCTCTCCGTCCTGGGGTCGTCCGATGATGCCATCGGGCGCGAGTATCGACGCCGTCGCGGCGCGGGTCCGGGTGTTGCGCGCGCCGTCGTCGTGCAGCGTCAGATTGACGGGGAGGTGGCGGGCGCGATGGTCTCGCGGGGTCCCAGCGCGATGGCGGATTCGGTCATCGTGGACGTGGCGCGCCGGCGGTCGCCGCTGAGGTCTTTTCACTATGATCTCGTCGAAGGCAAAGCCGCGCCGCTCGGATTCGAGGATAGCGCGGGCACTCCGGCGTGGATGCACCGTCTCGCTGTCCTTGCCGTGACGCTCGAGGCGGAGTTCGGGGGCCCCGTGAAGGTCGAGTACGCGGTGGAGGACGGTCAGCCCTATGTCCTCGACGTGCGACGGATCACCGTCCCCGAGCGCAAGACGTGGGTGCACGCGCGTCCGCTCGACGCGTCGACGGAGCGCATGGTCCCCTTCGCGCTCGAGCTGCGGGGCGGCTTGCCGCTGGTGAGGCGCGTGCTCGAAAGGATGCTCGAACGCGCAGGCGCTGCAGGCCCCGTGAGAGAAGACGAGGTCCGTTACGCCGACGGCCTGGTGTACGTCGACGCCGAGGTCGTTCGAAGAGCTCTTGCGCGGCTGGGCGCGGACGTGCTGCTCAGTGGTGGGCTCACGGCGACGTTACGGTCGACGGCGGCCGTCAAGCCGCGGCCGCTCCCTTCGGTCCCCACCGTCACGGAGATCACGAAGGACGCGTGGCCCGAGCTCCGCGCTTGGCACGGCGAGCATCTACTCGGAGCTGCCAGCGTGCGACTCGAGCTCGTCGCTCGGGAATGGCTCATCCACACGCTCCTTCGTCTGGTCGACGGCGACGGCACTTCGAAGGAAGCTCGCCGGGGACATCCTGCGCTCAGGTGGCTGCTCCGGAGACGGGTGCGTCAAGCGAGCGACGAGGCGGAGCGCCAGCGCGGGGTTCTCGAAAAGGCGGAGGCCGAGCTCGGGAGCGCGGTTGCGCGCGTCCTGGCTCGCAGCGCCGGCGGCTGGAATGCGATGTTCAAGGGCGACCGGCATCTCCACGCGACGCTCGACGAGATCGATCGATGGCAGGCGGAGCCCGGCGCTCGCGAGGCCCTCGAGACCGAGTGGCGAAGTCGGGGCGTCGCGTTCGACCGGCGCAAGGACCAACCGATGATGGCGCGGGTGCACCGTCCGGCCTTGCCGGAGCAACCTGCCGACGCGGTTCCCGTGACCGGTCCGATGTCGATCGCACCGGGACGAACCTCCTCGCGCGCGAAAGTTCCGAAGCTCGCGGGTGTCGCGGCTGCCGGCGGCATCGGGAAAGGTCCACTCGTGCTCCTGGCCGGCCACGAGCCGGGCAAGGGTGAAGGAGCGATCATCGCACTCGCCGAGATGCGACCCGAGCTCTCGGCGGAGGTCTACGACGCGCGCGGAGTCGTCTTGCTCTCGGGCGGACTCGCGTCGTCCGTCGTCGAGCTCGCGGCCGAGCTCGGCGTGCCGGCGGTGCTGTGCCCGGGCGCGCGCGGGTTCGCGACCGAAGACGTTACCATCGACGGCTCCACGGGCACCGTGCAGGTGCACCGATGATGCCGCTCGTCCTCGCTGCCTATGCCGCGTTCGCCCCGACGATCTTTCTCGCTCTGCTCGGTGCGGCCCGCTTCATCGCCGCGAAGCTTTCGTCGGGGGAGTTTTCGTGGGTTCGGTACGGTGCGTGGCTCGCCACCGCGCTCGTGGGTGGGCTATTGCTCCTCGCCGCCCGTACCACGGTGGTGTTTCTCGCGGTCGCGGTGACCCTCGTTGCCTGGGTGCTGCTCAGGGCTGCCGCGGACGCGCAGTCCACGACGCTCCGCGAGAAGGTCGGCTTCATTCAGCTCTACGCGGGTCTCTCGCTCGTGGAGTACGGCGCGCTCGATCGCGTGGGAGCGCTCGACGGGACTCATGCGTCGAGGTCGTTCACGTTCGCGCTCCACGATTACCTGGGTCATCTTCTTCTGCCGATCCCGTCGCTCCTCGTCGGGTGGATACCCGCGCCGTCGTGGGCGCAGCCGGGCGCCATCGCCGGCGCCGTCGCCACTCTGCTGGCCGGGCACTTTCTCCTCGCGGCGGCGCTCTCCACCTTCGCCGTCACGGCGTTTGCCTACGCCTATTTCGCCGAGCACACGACCCCGGAGGTCGGTATCGCCCTCCTGCCCGCGCCGAATCTGGTGGCCTTCCTGTTCGCCGGGATTCTCGATCCTCGCCGCCGTTCTGCCCGAGAAGAGCGTCGCGCGGTTCGCGGCTTCGCTGATTTCGCTGTTCCTCACTCCGTTCTTTGCGGCCGAGGGTGTCTGGGTCGTGCACCGTCTCCTCGGGCGCCTGCGGACGCGGACGCTCGTGTCGACCCTCATCGCCGGAGCGGCGGTCATCGTGCCCGCCCTCGCCGTTGGGCTCGCCGCGCTGGGCTGGGCGTTCGACCTCGTCCGGGTCCGTGCGTTCGAGCCGATTCTCGGCGACGTGAAGCGCTCCGAGTCGCGCCCGCGCCTTCGAAGCGCGTTCACTTTGTCCTTAGGCGCTGCGGCCATCCTGGCCCTGCTCGCGCTCGCCGATCGGCAGGCACTGCGGCGCGCATCGCCGATGATAGAGGAGTCGTCCCACGTGTGCGGCACGACGACGCTCGTGCCTTCGTCGGGAAGCGTGCTGGTCAGCGGGCCCGGGACGCACTACTCAATCGATGCCGATGAAACGCCGCTGCCGGCCCCTTCGCTCGACGCCGCGCGGAGCGCCTGCACGGCGCGCGGCGAGCGATTGTGCACGTCCGACGAATGGTACCGCGCGTGCGTGTGCACCTACCCCGACGAGTCTCTCGGCGGTCCCAAGGTCTTTTCCAACGACAAGATCGTGTACCGGCAAGACGGCGATCGTGCCGGGGCGACCGAGGACGTCCGCCGGTTGCTTTCGGGCGCGAGCGAGGTCGTCGCGCCCGAAGTCCGAGGCGGTGCGATCCTTCTCGCGGGCGCGAACGACGCCGTCGACGACGCGTGGACGGCCGACTGCCGTTACCGCGCGCTCGTGACGGCACGCGCACTCGAGGGGGATGTGGCGAAGGTCATTGCGGTGCGCTGCTGTCGCTGACGGGTTTTTGCCCGGGCGGTCCGAGCCGCATGCACGAGTGCAGGTCCGGCTCTCCGACGTCCGTGCCGCCGATCCCGTTCGACAGGCGCGCGATCGCTCGCTCGAAGATGCCCTCTTCTTCCGGGCGAGTCGTGCCTGCGAGCAACTTGGGCTCGCCGTCCACGATGAGGTAGGGGCAAGCGTCGACTTCGGCGCCGCTCTGCGAGAACGCGACTCTCGCGAAGAAGCTTCGCGCCGTCCACGGATCTTTCGGATCTTCTTCCGCGACCAGGTTACCGAGGCCATAAAACACCGGGCGCCCGGAGACCCACCCCACGCCGAGCGGTGCACGCGCGCCGTGCTCGAAGACCGCGTCGGCGCCCGCGGCGATCGCTGCATGTGCGACCGCAATCTGAGCGTCGCTCGGCGACTCACCGGAAGCGGTTCCCCCATGATAACTCACGAGCACGAGATCGTTGCTGCTTCGCGCGGCCTTCACGGCAACGGCCAGCCGATCGGGGCTTGCGTCCGCGACGCGATGGCGACCTTCCTTGGACGCGGCGTCTTTGTCGGGCCAATCCGTGACGGCGAAGACGGCGATGGACCAACCCCTCACGTGAAGCTCGGCCGGAGCGTCCGTCTTGGCGACGTCCCGGTTCGCGCCCGCCACTGCAATCCCTGCTCGCGAGAGGTTCGCGAGGGTGTCGTCGAACGGGCCCTCTCCGGACGACCAGAGTTCGTCGTTCCCGACGGAGAGGAACCCGAGCCGCGCACGCGCGAGCGCGGCCGCCGCCCCGGGCGGCCCCACCGGTGTCACGAGTCGGCCCGCCGCTGCCGGCTTGTCGCTGATCGGCGATATCAGGTTCGCGACGCGCAGATCTGCGTCGTCGAGGACGGGCCGGAGTCCCGCGAGCGGGTCGTAACTCTTGTCGGCGTCGATGAACGAGCGCACGTTGCCGCCGAGCGCGATATCTCCCGCCGCGACCACGACGACACGGTCGGCTCGCTCGCGCGCCGCTGCCGCTGACGTCGCACGCGCCGGCGGCGCCTTCGGGGCCGCGTTCGCGCTCCCGCCGGCACTGGCCGACGGTGCGCCCAGAACTCGGTGGAAGTCGAAGCTGTCGCACCCGACGAGCCACAGAAGCGCGATGGATAGAACCAAACCACTCCGGCGGAGCTGCGATGGACGCACGACCCTCTATCCTAGAGCGAAGGCCGGCCTCAAGTCCCGCCCGTTTTCTTAGAATGTCAGGCTTCGATCGGCGAAGAACTCGCCAAGGCGCTCGCCGACGTAGGTCATGGCGTGTCGATCGGCATCGGTGAACGCGCCCCGCCGTGTCGGATCCACGAGTTCGATGGCGCCGAGATGCCGTCCGTCGAAGTGCACCGGCGCGCAGAGTACCTGTCGCGAAGGGTGAATTGGTCGAAACCGACTCCCCGTGAACCACCCCGCATTCGCGGCATCTGCCGTGACGGCCTGCATTTTCTCGAGCGCGTGCCGGAGCAGCGGGTCCGTCTCCGCCGCCCGCGTTCCGATGACCTCCGCGTGCCGCTCTCCCGCCGCCGCGACAATGACGAAATCACGCGTCCCTACATCCGAGACATGGACGAACCCCGCCGCCGACGGGATGGCTTCGAGCGCCGTTCGCAGAACCAGCGATGCTCCCTGGACGACGTCCTCCGACCGCCGCAGGGCGTGCAACGCTTCGATGACCGCGAGCAACGGGTCGGCCATCCCCTCCGGCGGTGGTCGCACCGACGGCTCGCGGGCGCTTTCCGGGGGAAGGCGTCCGCCTCCGTGGTTCTCCGGCACAGGCGAGCGCAGAGTGTCTCGCTGGTCCGACTCCGGGTGCGCACTCCAGCGCTCTTCGGGCGGCGGCGCGACCTTCTGGGAGCCGCGTACGTCGCCGCCGAGCTCGCGAAGCGATGACTCCGGCCACACGTCGGGAGGCGGGCTGGGTGTGGTGTGTCGCGCGCGCGCCCGCTCGATCTCGAGTGCCGTGCGAAGGGCCGAGATGGCGCCGGCGGTGTCGCCGATCGCCTCGTACACGCCGCTCAACTTTTCGAACGCGAGGGCGGCGCGCGGCAGCTCCGTGGGCTCCCGCACGAAGTGATCGTGAAGCGCCGCCGCACGCGTGCGAAGGACGGCGGCAAGCTCCTCGTCCTCCCGGTGGTTCCGGTACAGATCGACGAGGTGCTCGGCGGCCCGCATGTTCAGCGGATCACGCTCGAGCGCGGCCTCCAGCAGATGAATACTCCCCCGCTCGTCCCCGAGGGTCTCGAGCTTCACTCGCGCTGCTTCGGTCAACCAGTGGCTTGCGGCGACATTCTGGTCCGTCCGCCCCGCAGCGCCCTCGAGCAACGAAGCATACGTCCTCGGATCCTTCCCGACGGCCTCGTAAACCGCGAACAGCGCGCGCTGGTCGAACGGTTGATCCAGAAGGCTCTGGGTTAAGGACGTCTGCTCCGCCAGGTTCATTCTAGTCCCCCAAAGGACCGGATACTGCTCCTCGGTAGCACGAACTCGGACCGAGAGGCACCGGTCTCGGCGGAACCGCCGTCTGCCCCATTAATCCCCGTCCTCGAATGATCTGGGGACACCCACAGAATTGCAAAGATGTTTCGCGCTCGAGGCGTTCCGCGACGCCTGCGCGAAACACGATTCATCGCGCCTCTACGCACCGTCCGCCATGCGCGGTAGTGGTACGGGTCCGTGGCGTTCACGTCGGCCTGGCGACGGGCAGCGCAAAGGAGAATCGATGTCCGACCGAGTAACGTTGAGCGTCACCGACGGAGTCGCGGATGTCCGGCTCAATCGCCCGGAGAAGATGAACGCCATCGACGCGGCGATGTTCGAGGGTCTGGTCGAAGTGGGAAAGCGTGTGGCCGATGACCGCCGGATTCGCGCCGTCGTGCTGAGCGGCGAGGGCCGCGCGTTCTCGGCGGGCCTGGATTTCAAGAGTTTTCTGTCGGAAGACGGCGGGGATTTGCTCGCGCACGAGCCGGGTAGCGTTGCAAACCGCGCGCAGCGCGCCGCATGGATCTGGCAGGAGGTCCCCGTTCCCGTCATCGCTGCGGTCCACGGAGTCGCGTTCGGCGGTGGACTGCAGATCGCCCTGGGTGCGGATCTCCGATATGCGGCCGCGGACGCCGAGCTGTCCGTCATGGAGATTCGCTGGGGTCTGGTCCCCGACATGAGCGGGACTCAAACACTGCGCCGACTCGTGCGCCTGGATGTCGCGAAGGAGCTGACATTCACCGGTCGGATCATATCGGGGACGGAAGCGCACGCGCTCGGCCTCGTCACCCGTATCGCGGTATCGCCGCTCGAGGCAGCGCTCGCCGCGGCGCGTGAGATTGCCGCAAAGTCGCCGCACGCAATCCGAGCTTCGAAGAAACTCCTGAATGCCTCCGGTCTGACGACGCTCGAGGACGGGCTCGCGCTGGAAGAAGAGTTGCAGGGCGGCCTTCTCGGGTCCGAAAACCAGATCGAAGCGGTCATGGCCAATCTCGAAAAGCGAGGTCCCCGTTTCCAGGATCCGTGACCGAGGCCTGGCTTCGGTCAGCGACCGGGCGCGGCGCCGCCCGCGCATGCGCGAGCCTCGCCTAGCTGGCACCCACGCTCCAGGAACCTCTTCGCTAGCGCCGCGTCCTTCGGGACGTCCGTGCCGGCAGCGAGCATCGTCCCCGCGCGATAGCAAGCCTGCCGATGTCCGTATTCACAGGCGTCGCCGAGCAATCGCACCCCCTCCCGCCCATCGTGCCGTGGCCCTTGCGCCAGGGCCGCATCTGCCAGAGAGACGCAGGAGTCAGCGTTCCTCTTCAGACACGCGCTCCGGAGGAGATCGCAAGCAGCGGGCTTGCCGTGTGCGCAGTCGTCCCCCCGGCGCGACAAGATGTCGAGCTCCGCGTGTGCGCGCCACGAAAGGAACGCGAACGAGCCGACTGTCGCGACGACCGTGACGAGCACGGCACCCCCTATCGCCTGAAGCCCCGCTCGCGTCGAGTCGTTGGTGTTGGCGGACAAGCCGGCGGACTATACCCTCCCGGGCGGGGCTCTGCTCCGACCATCTCGATGTCGACTCGTGCCCCGCGGAACGCGACTCGGCACTTCGAGGCGCCGGTCGGTCGCGTGTCCTCGGCGCGCGCGTTCCCTTCCCGATGAAACCGTGCTGTCCTCGCGCACATCATGCGCCGTTTCTTCATTGCTTCGTGCTTGGTCGCCGTTCCTTCCCTCCTGGGTTGCTCGAGCAACAAGAGTTCCCCGGCGAACTCCTCCGAACCAGATGCGACCGCTCCAGTGGTCGATTCTGGTACTGAAATGTCCACGGATTGGCCCGCGTCCGTCGACGCTGGGCCTCTCGACTGTACGGCAGCGCGGTGGCCCGGTTTCAGTAACGCATGCTGGAGCTGCCTCTGCGACGCATGCGCTCCGCAGCTCGACGAGTGTGACGCGGGTTGCGTCAGCGTGCTCGACTGCGCGATCACGAATCAGACGTTCGGGAACGTGGCGGCGGACCTAAAGTGCGAAACGCTCCTCACGGCGCAAACTTGCGTAAAGGAGACCAGTCAGGTGCAGGCGGCGCTGGCCGTGATCCCACTCGACGCATGCCTCCTCTCGTCGGCGAAGAAGCTGACCGGGGAGTTCCGGACGTGCGATACGGCATGCGGCATCCGCTATCCCGGCGGCATCTGTGCGCGCAGCAAAGCTGACGCCGGCTCGAACTGACCCCCGGAGATCGCGTGAGTCGACCCTGCGTTTGGCCACGCCCGATGGGCGAGGCGCGTCGAAACGCGAGGACGCCCGTGACGTGCTCAATGCGCCGGTGGAGCTTTGCTGGCGTCGGGGGCGCGCGTTGCGGTCGGAGGATCGAGCACGAAGGCGGGCATCATGACCCTCAGCGTCTTTCTGCCGATGCCGCGTACCCGCAGGAGATCCGTGGGTCGGCGAAAACGACCGAGCTTCTGCCGGAGCGCGACGATGGCCTGGGCGCGCTTCGGTCCGACGCGCGGCAGTTTCGTCAGTTCGTCGGTGGTGGCGGTGTTGAGGATTACCTTGCCGTCGGCAGTGACGCCGGGTGGTGCGTTCGGCAGCGAGGAGGACGTCGGCGCTGGAGTGGGCGCTGCGTCTCCGCTCACCGAGGGGCCGCCACGGACCGGCGGGGAGGTCTCGGCGGCCAGCCACATGCCGTTCGCATCAGCGCTGGCGACGGCCGTCACGGGGATCGGAACACCCCTTCCGGCGAGCGCGGATACCGCTCCGATCGAGGCGAGCGCGAGCATGCCCGCGACGACGGCCGCCCCGCGCGACACGGCGCTCGTCCAGGCGCTCGCGCGGATCGCTTCGACGAGGCGCTCGCGTAACCGTGGGGATCGTAGAACTGCCGTTTCGGAGACGGCGGGGGCCCGCGTGTGGCCCCCGCCGAAGCCTTCGACGGCGGCAGGTGTGGGCGGAGACTCCGCTCGCGCGGTCGCGTCCATTCCTGCCGGCACCATCACGCGACGTCCGAAAGGGTGTCGTGCCCGTTCGCCGCGCGATCGAACGGCGCTGCCCCGTCTTCGCGCACGCTGTAATCCCGGATCTGGAGCTCGCCAGAGACCGGAACAGCATCGAGCTTCACGTTCAGCGAACCGTCGTTGTTCACGAAGGCCACGCCGATCCGATTCCAGTAGCTCTTGCTGTTCCGCTCGCTGATCACGTACACGATCTTCATTTTGCTTGCGTTCATGTTGTCTTCACCTCGTGTTGTGTCGCCGGCCGGCGCTGTTACCGGCCGACGCGAGAGTCCGGAATGCGAGGGCCGTGCCTGCCACGGAGCAGCCGAATTCGAGCCCGATTCGAGCGACGCCCGCCTGGCGACCGGGATCCTGGCCGGCGCGAGTCGCCGCAGCGAGCCAGGCGGTGTAGAAAGACCGCATGCCGAATCGGATGGGTCGCCGTTCCTTCGTTCGAGGAGTCGTCGGCGCGGCGAGCACGGTCGCGCTGTCGGCACGCAGCGGGTGGGCCTCTCCGGCCCCGGATCTCGTCGCGCGACCCCCGGGGGGGTTTTCTCCCCTCACGTTGCCCGGCAAGGTCGTCAAGGTGACGAAGGGCACGGACTTTCCGTCGCTCATGCAAAAAAACCAGCTCTGGCCGAAGCTGGATGTGGCAAGGCAGATGGTGGAGCGCGCCCTCATGGAGCTCTCCGGTGCGGCGAACGCAACGGAAGCGATGAAGCGCTTCATTCACCCGGACGATGTCGTGGCCGTGAAATTGAACGGTATCGCGGGCCAGAAGGGCTACACGATGGCCGTCAATTACGAGGTCATCCTGCCCGTCGTGGAGGCGATCATCGGCGCGGGCGTTCCGGCGAATCGAATCACGGTCTTCGAGCAGTATCCCTCGTACCTCCTCGGCACGCGTGTCGGCCTACCTGGACACGATCTGCCGGCTGGGGTGAAGCAGGGCGTGCACCGCAACCTCGACGCAACCATGCCCGAAACGGCCGTCTACATGGGGGTGAAGACGCGCTACGTCCGCTTCGTGACGGAGGCGACCGCCGTCGTCGATCTCACCATGATGAAGGACCATTCGATCTGCGGATTCACCGGGGCGTTGAAGAACATGACCCATGGCCAGATAGTGAATCCGCAAGATCATCACGCGTTCCACGCGAACCCGCAGATCGCGCTGCTGTACAATTATCCGGTCTTGCAGAGCAGGGTCCGACTCCACCTCACGGACGCCTACAAGATCATTTACGACGGCGGCCCGCTCGACAAGAACCCCGAACGCCGGATCGCGCACGGCGCCATATACGCCTCGACCGATCCCGTCGCGCTCGACACCGTCGGCTGGGGCGTCATCGACGATGCTCGCCGTGCGAACGATCTGCCTTCGCTCGTCCGCGCTGGCCGTGAGCCCGCCTACATCCGCACGGCCGCCGAGCTCGGCGTCGGCATCCACGACAAGAACGCGATCCGCCTGCGGCAGATTGCGATCTGAATCACATGCAGGCGGGGATGCTGAGACTCGCGCCGGACGAGTTGACCGACGTGCAGCTCGCCGCAACCTGAGTCTGATCCGCGGCCGACAACGCTTCGCAGCTGGAGACCGAAAACCCCGAGCAGCTCGAGGTGTCGGTCTGGCTTTCCATCGCCGCGAGGGCCTGACAACAAGCGGTCGTCTTCGCGCACGCGCTGCACGTGTCGCCTCCGCTGGCGGTGCCGCCCGCGCCCGAGCCGAGCCCGCCGGATCCGGTGCCCGACATACCCCGGACCCGAGTCCCGACGCGCCACCGGTCGAGGTCGTCGCAGGACAGGCCTGCTCGACGCCGGAGGGAGCGTGCCCCAAGGCCCGGCTGAGCGTCAATCTCCTCGAACGATGGGCGGCGGGTTCTACGAGCGGCCGCGACGGCTTCTTCCATGCGGAAGATGCGCGGGCGGAGGCCCGTACTAACCTCTGTAGCAGTTTCGTTCGCGTGTCGACCATGTTCCAGACTCGTCGGTCTTTTCCCTGGGCGCCTTGCGCGCTCGCTTTCGCGGTCGTCGCCGCCGGGTGCGCTCCGACGCCTCAGAAGCCCCCGGGCGTACCGCCGACGCCCGCTTCCGTGACCGAAGACGAGCCCGGAGGAGATGCGCACGACCCGCACGAGGCCGCGCTACTCCGCCAGCTCCATGAGCGCTGGGGCTATCAAGAAGACAGGGACGGCCAGCTCCGGGTGCCGCTGGTCGACTGGAGGAACTACGATCGCGTTCGTTACTGGGCGTTCGATCATTTCGTCGGATTCAAATACGGCGACGACTATCACGTGATGAACGCCGTATTCATTCAGGACGTCCCGAAGGACGTGCCGATGGACAGCCAGACGTGTCTCGAGCGAGCGGAGAAGTGGGGATATCCACAACTCAAGAGCTTCGAAGTGAAGCTCGGCGAGCAACACGTCACGGCGACCCGCTGGCGCGGGCAACCCATCTACGTCGAGTCGGTCGACGGATACGTGGACTTCGGGCTCGCGCGCCGGCGCTTCTCGGCCGCCTACGCGGCGTACCCCGCGTATCCGGATGCGTGCCTCGTCTTCGGCATGGCGGTACCGTGGCGCAAGCACGAAGAGCTCGCCAAGGAAGTGCGCGACCGCTGGGTCAAGGAGGGCGTGCCCCTGATCCAGCCCCTGACGAGGACGAAGCCGGTGCGATTGGCGGACCCATGACGTCGATCCGGTCCGCGATCGAGCGCTCGGCGAGCCGCGCCGCGACGTAGACGAGGAGCGCCAGGATCCAGATGCTCGAGCGAACCACCATCCTTTCCCGGAAGCCCCAGTAGGGCGCGAGGACCGGAACGACGAAGGCAATCAAGGCCCGCCAGCGCGGAGGGCGAGCGCCGAGCCCGAGGATGAGCGTCACGTGTGCGGTGACCGCCGCCGCGAAGGAAATGACGAGGATCGCCATCAGGAAAATGTCCAGGCGGCTCGTCATCTCGGCTATCTTAAGCGACAACCCCCGGGTCGACCCGCCTCCCGCGCCTGCCCGGCCCGTCGCGCGAGTGAGCTACAGGATGGGCTACAAGAGTAGTGTTGCGGAGTCGCGGGCAGACTAGGCTTCGGGCGTGCGCCTTTCGACCTTGATCCCGTGGGCCGCTCTCGCCGGAGTGGTGGCTCCGCTCGTCATCGGTCTCGGTCTCGCGCGAGCCGACGGCTTCGCCGAGCGGAGCGACATTATCCCCGTCGACAAGATCAAGAAGGGGATGAAGGGCTACGGGCTCACGGTGTTCGATGGGACCACCCCGGAGCGCTTCGGCGTCGAGGTCATCGGCGTTCTGAAGAACTTTCAGCCCCACCAGGAGCTGATCCTCATCAAGACGTTCCATCCTCGCCTCGACATCACGAAGGTCGTCGCGGGAATGAGCGGTAGTCCCATCTATCTGGATGGCAAGATGGCCGGCGCGTACGCCTATGGATGGACGTTCGGCAGCGAACCCGTCGCGGGCGTCACTCCGATCCGCTGCATGCTCGACGAGCTCGCGCGGCCGCTGCCGAAGATCATCGACGGGTTCCGGCTCGATCTCTCGAGCCGACCTTCTCCGGCGTCCGCGGCGCGCGCCTCCATGACGGCGGGCAACCGCTACGCTGGGCAGCTCGAAAAGTACAATGCGCTCACGCATTCCGAGGAGCTCGCCCGCGCGTCTGCCGCCGAACACCCGTTGCCGGGTGGGCTCCGTCCCGTCGAAACGCCGCTGCTCGTCGGTGGCCTCTCGGGCGCCGGCATGGACCTGGCGAAGAAACTGCTCGCTCCGATGGGCCTCGACCCCGTGCAAGCGGGCGGCGGTGGAGGCGAGGACGAGCCGGACGCCCCCAGGCACTTCGTGGATGGCGGGGCCATCGGCGTGCAGCTCATTCGCGGCGACATGAGTGCGATGGGGCTCGGCACCGTCACGCGCGTCGAGGGCGACAAGCTCGTCGCGTTCGGGCACCCGATGATGGAGTCCGGCGTCACGGCGCTTCCGACCGCCATCGGTCGCGTCATCTGGTTTCTCGCGAGTGACTATCGATCGTTCAAGCTCGGGATGCCGGTCCGGAGCGTGGGCACGCTCGTGAACGATCGCGAAGCCGCGATCGTCGTCTCCGAGACGGCCAAGGCCCCCACCATCCCTGTCAGCATCGACATCAAGGGCGTCCCCGGCGTGAAGTTCACGGACTGGAATTTCACGCTCGCGCACGAGAAGTTCATGACGCCCTCCTTCCTCGCGGTCGCGCTCGGCAGCGCGGTGCAAACTGCCGCCTCCGATCACCAGGACGTGAGCTGGACGGCCAAGAGCACCCTCAAGATCAAAGGCTACGGCGAGATCACCCTCGACGATTTCGGCGTCTCGATCGGTGGGACACCCGATGCCCGCGAGTTCGCCGGCTCGAACCTCGTGCGCGCCGTGGGCGCGGTCATGAACAATCCATGGGAGCCCGCGATCATCGAGAGCGCCCACATGGACATCGAGTTCAAGTACGCGCGCGACGTGCTGCGCTTGCGCGGCGCCGAAGCCGTCGAGAGCGAAGTGGAAGCGGGAGGGACGGCTCGCATCCGTCTGACCCTCGAGCCGTTCGCGGGACCGCTCGTCACGCGCATCGTCGAGGTTCCGATCCCGAAGCACCTCGCAGGACAGTCCGTGACCCTCTCGATCCGGCCGGGTTACACGGTCGACAAGGAGCGCCCCGCGGCGGAAACGCTCGCAGACCTCGTGTCGAACCTCGTCGACCCCGTGTTCCCGCCGAAGTCCGTGGTGATTTCTTATCCGGGCGAGAACGCGGTCACGTTCAAGGGGCACGTCGCGGAAAACCTCCCGCCGGGCGCGTTCGATTCGATCAGACCGATGTCGGCAACCATCGCGCCGGAGCCATACCGCGCCGACGTGCATCAGGTGATCGCCTTGCCGGATTTCATGACCGGGCAGGACCGCGTGACGATCGACGTCAAGCCCGTCCTTCGCTGAAAGAACCCATGAACCAGGAAACGCCGCGCTTCATCGCAACCTCGACCTTGCTCGCTTTGCTGCTGGGAGCGTTCGACGCCGGAGCCGTCGGCACGCGAACGTTCGAGCTGAGCAAGGGGGACGACTTCAAGGGCGGCGACCTGAAGGGCGTCGCGGTCGACTCGTCGGGCGAGGTGCACGCCGGTTTCAATCTCGGGGACGTGCCGGCGACCGACGCCGAGTCGATTTGGTGTGCCCTCGTGCTCAAGGACGGCACCGCGCTCTTCGGCACCGGGAACGATGGCAAGATACTGTCGTCGGACGGCGCGACCGTCAAAGTGGCGGCCGAAACCGGTGCGCTGGTCGTAACGTCGCTCGTCGAGGCGTGGGGTGGAACCGTCTACGCCGCCACCTTGCCGGACGGCGAGATCTTCAAGTACGCGGGCGGCAAGGTCCAGAAATTCGCCAAGCTCGACGGGGCCGAGCACGTCTGGCAAATCGCGTTCGATCCGAAGACGAAGTCGCTATTCGCAGCGACGGGGCCCGACGGAAAATTGTTCCGCGTGGACGCGCAAGGAACCGCCCAGGTCTATTTCGATGCGCCCGAGCAACATCTCGTGAGCGTGGCCGTCGCACCGGACGGCTCCGTTTACACGGGGTCCAGCGACAAGTCGAAGCTGTATCACGTGACCGGGCCCGGACGCGCGACGGTGGTGTACGACTTCGGTCGCACCGAGGTCCGGGCGATCAGCGTCACGGACAAGGGTGTCGTCTACGCCGTCGCCAACGAGATCAAGAGCGGCACCGTCACGCCGAGTCGCAAGACGATAGCGTCCCCCGCCCAGAAGCCCGCGAAGACGACGGGCAAGGGAACGCTTTATCGCTTCGATGCCGATGGCACCCCCGAGCAGCTACTCGACGACAAGGACGACTACTACACGAGCCTCACCCTCGGCGACGACGGGCGACCTTACGTGGGGACCGGCGAGGAGGGGCGCGTCTACACCGTGGACGACAACCACGATTCGATCCTCGTCGCGGATCTCGAGGAGCGCCAGGTCGGCGCCCTCGCCCTCCGGGGAAACAAGCGCTACGTTGCCGGAAGCGATCCGGCGGTGATACATCCGGTTCGAGGAGTGGGCGGCCCGGACGCCGTGTGGACGAGCAAGGTGCTCGACGCGGGGATCCGCGCGCATTTCGGCCGCCTCGACTGGCTCTCGGTCGGACAGCTCGAATTCTCGACGCGCTCGGGGAATACATCGGACCCGGACGACACGTGGAGCGCATGGAGCGCGCCGCTCGTCACCTCCGGCCCGGTGTCGAGTCCGGCGGCGCGGTTCGTCCAGGTGCGTGCGCGCTGGAGCCTCGACCCGCGCGCGGTGCTGTCAGGAGTCACGGTGCCATTCGTGACCGACAACCTCCGCGCGGTCGTGACCGACGTCGAAGCCGAGGGGAACACACCCTCGCTGGTCACCGGTCTCGAAGAATCGGGAGGGCCGATGCCGAAGAAGTCCGGCACCACGATTTCCCTGAAGTGGAAGGTGGAAAATCCCGACAAGGACGACCTCCGGTATCGCGTGGCGTATCGCCTCCTCGGGACGAACACCTGGTACGACGTGCTCGACCCCCGCGAGACGTTGACGAAGACCAGCTACAGCTGGGACACCGCGGATCTCCCCGAGGGTCGATATCGAGTGCGCGTCATCGCGACCGACGACATCTCGAACCCGCCCGACCGCGCCCGGACCCACGAGCTCGAGAGCTCCGTCATCACCGTCGACAACACGCCCCCGACGATCCTGGACCTGGAAGCCGTGGGAAAGCGCGTGAAGGGGACCGTCGTCGATGGGGTCGGTCCGATTGCGCGGATCGAAGCGTCCGTCACCGGGAGCGATCAATGGATCCCGCTCTTCCCGAAGGACGGCGTGTTCGACCAGCCGCGGGAAGCATTCGATGCGGACATTTCCGCGCTGGCACCGAACGGCCATGCACTCCTGACGGTCCGCGCGTACGACCGCGCCGGAAATGTCGTCGTGCGCAACGTATCGTTGAAGTAGCACGGGTCCCCTGACACGGATGTCAGGGTGGCTGCGGCGGGGGGCACGCCGGAAAAGGCGTGGTAACCTCTGTCGTCTGCTTAAGCTCGGGGTGCCGACACCTGCGGGCGCGTTCGTGCGACCATGCCTGGCTTTCGTCCAAGATCGAAGCACTTTGCCGCGTCTCTGATTTCGCTCACCCTCGCTGGGTGCGCGTTCTCGGGCGCGAACTCGGAGGGCCTGGGAGGACCTCCGGGACCCGGGGATGGCGGCGTGCCGCGGAATGTGATCCGTCTCGACGCGAGCACGGTCGACGGCGGGTTCGTCGACGGCGGGGCACGACTGAATCCGCTGTGCGGCGACGGCTTCTGCGGTGGGAGGGCTCCGGACGATCCAGGGGCGTGCGCGGACGTGCGGGAGATCGGCGCCGAAGCAGGGATCTCGCCCCCGGGGCACGACGGAGGTCCGGCACCCGGCGGTCAGGATGCGTCGGCGGACGCCGCCTCCGGCGCGCAGATCCCGTTCGAGGGAGGCGCCGGTCGCGACGCGAGCTTCGAACGCGACGCGAGCGTCCTGATCGATGCGGGAGCGGACACGTCGGACGCTTCGGACGCGGCATCCCCGTCGCCGGCGCACGAAGTCGATGCGTCGCGCGATGCGAGCGGTGTGGAGACGGCGCCCCAGTCATTGTCGTGTCAGGTGCGGAGCGACGATTACGGAGATCCGGTGCATCAATGCGTCCCGGCGGGCCTCGGGGGCGTATCTTCCGAGTGCAACGTCGCGCATGACTGCGCGCCGGGGCTTGCCTGCGTCACGCAACGCCCGGGCGAGGGGGTCTGCCTGCCATACTGCTGCAACACGCGGACCGCGTGCGGCGCCGGCACTTTCTGCACCGAGCGTGCGCTCATCGATGAGTCGGGGCTTCGCGTTCCGGTTTGCGCCCCGGCCGAAGGGTGCGTCTTGCTGGCGCCGGACCCGTGCACCGGCGGTGCGTGCTGCGCATCGGGGACCGTTTGCAGCGTCGTCCTCGGCAACGGGACCACCGGTTGCGTCACCCCGGGTGCAGGCCGCAGTGGCGACGCTTGTCCCTGTGCGGGGGGCTACCTCTGTTCTGCGTCGACCAGCACGTGCGTGAAGATCTGCAAGACGGCCGGCGACGACACGTCGTGCACCCCCGGCCGTTGTCAGGCGACGGCGGGCTTTCCGGACGGATACGGTCTTTGCGTGGGCTTCGCGCCGACGTCGAGGTAAGGGACGCGAGATGGCAGTGCATCAAGAAGTGGTCGATGCCGCCACTGGTCACGCCGGGCTGATCGATGTGACCCCATTCGTGGCGAGCGTCGTCGCGCGTGCGAACGTCCAGACGGGGCTCTGTCACGTCTTCGTCCAGCACACGTCCGCGAGCCTCGTGATCCAGGAGAATGCGGATCCGGCAGTCCTGCGTGATCTGTCGCGATGGCTGTCGGAGCTCGCGCCGGAAGCCCGCGCGTGGGAACACGACGCGGAGGGGCCCGACGACATGCCCGCACATGCTCGAAGCGCCGTGACGCGCACCTCGGAGACGATACCCGTTGCAGACGGCCGCCTCGCGCTGGGGACGTGGCAGGCGCTGTACCTTTGGGAGCATCGCGCCCACGCGCACACGCGGCGCCTCGTGATCACAGTGTACTCTTGAGCGTGCCCCTCGGTCGCTGACGCGCAAGCGTCGGTTCGTGGACGATTGCCGCCCCGGTTCTAGCCCTGCTAGCATCCCACGTTTACCGGACAGGCCTCGTCGTTCGGCGGAGCTGAGCCATGACGTTCGACCTTCGCAGGATCGCCTCCCTTGGCGCGCTCGTGAGCGCCTGCGCCCTGACGGCTTGCACGAGTGGCGGCACCGGCCAGCCCGCGAGTACGGACGCAGGGCCGTCGAAGCCCGACGGCGCGGTTCACGTCTTCGGCAAATGCGGCGACACGCCGCCCGCGGGCGCCACCCTCGCGCCGGACCCGCCCTCGTACGCAGGACAATGTCCCGCACTCGTCCCGGGCGCCAACTTCAATCACATCACGAGCAGCGGGACGGATCGTGAGTTCCTGCTCGTCGTGCCCGACGACATCAAACCCGACGAGCGTCTCCCGCTCGTGTTCCTCTGGCACTGGGTCGGCGGGAGCGCCCAGGAGTTCTACGCGATCGCCGACGCGCAGGACGCCGTGAATCGGAATCGATTCATCGCGGTCATCCCGCAGGGCATCGGTTCATTCCCGTCGGACTGGCGGGGCTGGTACACGGGCGATCCGCCCGAGGACGAGACCGAGGAGTTCCAGTTCTTCGACGACATGCTCGCGTGCGTGTCGGAGCAGCTCCCGGTGGACAAGAACTGCGTCTCCACCGCCGGCGTCAGCGACGGCGCTCTCTGGTCGTCCCAGCTCATCGGGGGCCGCGGGCAATATCTGTCGTCGGCGATCATCCTGTCGGGCGGCGTGCAGAGCCCCCTCGATTCGACAACGGATTCTGATCCGGCCCTACATTCCGGCACCGCGGGCGATGCCTGTCGTCGTCCTGTGGGGCGGTCCTGACGACATCTGCGTCGTCCTCCACTTTCAGCCGGCCACGAAGGAGCTCGAGAAAGACCTCGTCGCGGAGAATCACTTCATCGTCGAGTGCGAGCACAACTGCGGCCATGCGGTTCCGCCGCTTCCGGTCGTGGAAGGCGGCATCTCCCTCGACATGATGTGGAACTTCGTGAAGGACCACCCTTATTGGCTCCCACCTGGCGAATCGCCGTATCAGCGGACCGGCCTTCCCGACGGCTGGCCGTCGTGGTGCGCCATCGGTGCCGGCAATGCCGTCGAGCGAACGGGGGGAGGGTGTGGGAGTCTCGCGTGTCCGGTGCTGTCCCTGCCCGACGCTGGCGCTCCGAACGGGTCGTCGCAGGACGCGGGGCCCTGATCGGCGGGCCCGCGGCTGGCTGAACATCGCTCTCGGCCCTAAACGTTTCGTCGACCGATGACGGCGCCGCTCGATCTCTCCGACTTCCTCCGTCTCGTTCGAGAAGACTTCGTCGCGCACGGACGCGACGCGACGCGGCCGGGGTTTCAGGCGCTGCTCGTCCACCGCTTCGGCGTTTTTCGCATGCGAGTGAAGTCGAAGGCACTCCGAGCGCCGCTCAGCGTCGCTTATCGCGCTCTCTTCCGCGCGGTCCGGAACTTCTACGGCATCGAGCTCCCGTATTCGGCGACGATCGGGCGGAGGGTCGTGTTCGAGCATCAGCACGGGATCGTCGTTCACGGCGCGGTCGTGCTCGGAGACGACTGCATCGTCCGGCAAGGAGTCACGCTCGGCATCCGGCGCATGGACGATCTCGGCGGCGCTCCCGTCCTCGGGTGCGGCGTCGGCATCGGTGCTGGAGCCAAGGTCCTCGGACGGGTCCGGGTGGGCGACGGCGCCGAGATTGGCGCGAATGCCGTCGTGCTCGGGGACGTGCCGGCGGGCGCGCTCGTCGTGGGGGTGCCGGCGCGGGTGGTTCGCCGCCGGGCGGAGGAGCGAGCGGGCGATGCGACCGTTACGCCCATCGCGCGCGCCGGGATCTGACGAAGCTCAGCTCGTGCGGGTGCGGATCGCGTTCAGGCAATCGTACGCCGCGTACTTGTACGAATCGGAGAGGGTCGGAAAGTTGAAGACCATGTCGATGAACAGGTCGACCGTGCCTTCGAGGTGGATCGCGACCTGGCCGATGTGAACGAGCTCGGTGGCATTCTCGCCGACGACGTGCACGCCGAGGAGCCTCTTCGTCTTCGTGCACACGACCAGCTTGACCATGCCCTCGGTGTCACCCACGATTTTTCCACGCGGGTTGGTCGCATAAAAGGCGCGCCCCACGACCGCGTCGCGGTTCGTCTCGCGGCACGAGCGCTCCGTCTCGCCGACGCTGCTGAGCTCCGGGATCGTGTAGATGCCGTACGGCATGGTGCGCGACACCGCCGTCTTGTACCCGAACCCGAACGCGTGACAGACCGCGACGCGACCTTGCTCCATCGACACGGACGCGAGCGCGGGAAACCCGATGACGTCTCCCGCCGCGATGATGCCGGGCACGGACGTGCGGAACTTCTCGTCGACCGCGATGTAGCCGCGCGCGTCGAGCTTCACGCCCACCCGATCGAGTCCGAGCCCTTCGGTGTTGCCGACGCGGCCGGCCGCGAACAGGAGCTGATCCGAGTGCAGCGTCGAGCCGTCCGACAGCGTGACCTCGACCGCGTCCTCCGTGCTCGCCACACTCGTCCACTTCACACCCTGGCGGAGCTCGATGCCGAGCCGCCGCATGGACTCGAGGAGCCGGAGCACGATCTCGTCGTCGAGGAACGTGAGAAGCTTGTCCCGCGTGTCGACGAGCACGACCTTCGTCCCGAGCGCGGCGAACATGCACGCGTACTCGCACCCGATGACGCCCGCGCCGAGTATGACGAGGCGGTCCGGCAGCAGGGCGATACCGAGGATCTCGTCGGAGTCGTGGATGCGGTCGCTCTGCGAAGCCGATGTCCTTCGGCTGGAGGGGCCGCGAGCCCGTCGTGATGAGCACGAACTCGCCCGTGAGCCGCTTCTCGCCGTGCTGGCACGTCACGATCACCGTGTGCGGATCCTCGAACCGCCCGACGCCGTGTACGTACGTCACCCCGTGCCGCAGCAGATTGGCGCGGATCCTCGCCGACTCCGACGCGGCGATCACGTCCTTCCTCGCCATCAATTGTTCGAGCTCCGCGGTGCGATCGAGCTCGACCGCGACCCCGTAGAGCTCGCGCGCCTTGTGCCCCGAGAGATAAATCGCCGTTTCGCGCAGCGTCTTGCTCGGCAGGGTCCCCGTGTGCACGCCCGCCCCTCCCGGCTCGGGCGCTCGTTCGACGACCGCGACCTTCTTGCCGAAGTAAGCCGCCTGCGCCGCCGCCTTCTCCCCCGCGGGTCCAGTCCCGATGATGACCAGATCGAATCGCTCGACAGAAGTGTCGGTCATCATGAGAGGATACACTGTCGGGCGCCGCTTTCTCGGTCTCGGTTGATCTCCCGCGCGCTTTGTCGCGAAGGCCCACGCGTCCCAGCGTCGCGCGGCGCGCTCGCGAGGCAGCGTTGTCCCCTCCCACGGCGCCCGCAGGCGTTGCGCCGAGGACGACGTCGGGGAGGGGCAAGCGCCGCGGCGGCGGCGCGGGGGTGGGCAGGCAGAGGAGCACACGAAGACCGAAAGGCGGGAAGAGTTTGAGATTTGCTTCGGCGGCGCTCTCGACGGCAACGGTACGCCACCGGAGCGTCGCGGGATCTGGTAGGGAGCGTTTCCAGCGCCATGCTCGACCTTCGTAGTACGACTCCGAGAGAGTGGCTCGACGTCGTGTTCGCGGATTTCGGCGCGTTCCTGGTCGACCATGCGCTCTGCGAGCGAAAAGCGAGCGCGATGGGGATGTCGCTCGTCGCGAAGTACCCGGACCGGACGGCGATCCTCGAGCCGCTCATCGCGTTCGCGCGCGAGGAGCTGGAACATTTTCACATCATGTATCGCATCGTGGAGAAGCGCGGGCTCTGCCTCGTCGGGGACGAGAAGGACGCCTACGTGAACGCGCTCCGGAAGCTTTCGCGAAGCGGAAGCGACGAGCTCTTTCTGGATCGGTTGATCGTGCCGGGCATCGTGGAAGCGCGCGGGTGCGAGCGGCTCCAGCTGGTCGCGGGCGCGATCGAGGAGCCGGAGCTGCGCGAGACGTACAGGGAGCTCGCGCGGGCCGAGTCGCGACACCACGGGCTCTTCTTCCGGCTCGCGCGAGCTTACTTCCCCGAAGACGTCGTGCAGACGCGCGCCGACGAACTCCTCGACGCGGAAGCGAGCATCGTGGAGCGGCTTCCATTTCGCGCCGCGGTGCATTGACGTCTGTCACGCTGACTGGACGCATCGCACCTTGGCTGTCGATGTGGGCGGGGCGCTGTCGCTAGGCGTCCCGGACAGCCGCGAGTAGACTCGGCGGTGTGAGTTCCACGAGATTCTGGCCATCGTTGCTCGTGGGCGCGATGAGCGTGGCCTGCGCCACAGGAGAGACCGTCGACGGGCAGGTGTCTGGTATCGACAACGACGGCTCGGTCGCGACGTCAGGCGGCGCGACGGCATCGGGCGGCACGACGGCATCGGGCGGCACGACGGCATCGGGCGGCGCGACGGCATCGGGCGGCACGACGGCATCGGGCGGCACGACGGCATCGGGCGGCGCGACGGCATCGGGCGGCGCGACGGCATCGGGCGGCACGACGGCATCGGGCGGCGCGACGGCATCGGGCGGCACGACGGCATCGGGCGGCGCGACGGCATCGGGCGGCGCGACGGCATCGGGCGGCGCGACGGCATCGGGCGGCGCGACGGCATCGGGCGGCACGACGGCATCGGGCGGCGCGACGGCATCGGGCGGCGCGACGGCATCGGGCGGCGCGACGTCGACGAGCACGGTGACCTTCGGGGGCGTGTTCGCGAGCCCTTCACCGAAGTGCACGGTTCCGGCCTGCTACACGGGTAACTCCCTCGCCGGGGGCGCGTGTGCATGCCCTGCCGGGTTTTCCGCGCTCGGGTCGGTCACGTTCCTGGACGACCGCGGCTGCCCGACGGGCAATCCGCCGTATGGCTGGTCGTCGATGACGGTGTGCGGCGCGGCGGCGTTCGCACCTACCGCCGACTTCGGCGGCGTCTATCAGCTGAACGGCACGACGTGCGCGGTCGGCAATCCCATGGCGGGGGGCGCCTGTGCGTGCCCTTCGGGATCTCAGGCGATCGAGCTCCTCTCCGACGGCTCGTGCTGGGAAGACGAGACGCTAGGCCTCTGCTGGAACGGCTCCGCGCCGCTCACTGCGTTCGGCGGCGCTTACGAGGAGAGCGATGAATCCTCGCAGGGCACCAACGGCTGCATCGTCCCGAATCCGGCAGCCGGCAACGCGTGCGCATGCCCCGCGGGTACGACCGCGATCCAGATCCGCGACGTATATGGTCTCGGCGACCACAATTGCAAGAGCACCGGGGCCATCGCCGGATACCTCTACGTGTGCGCCGCGTCCTGAGGATGGTCGCGCCGAGCAGGCCGGAGTCGCGGGTGTCGCCCCGAGCGGCGCGGCCCTCTGCTATGAAAGACCTGCGCCCATGGCAAAGGTGCTCTGTCCGCATTGCGGCGAAGCGATCGACACCTTCCCCGATCTCGGCGGCGGTGAGGACCAGGAATACATAGAGGACTGCTCGGTCTGCTGTCGTCCCATCCTGTTTCACGCGATCCTCGACGAGGCCAGCGAGGAGTTCGTCGTCGAGGCGTCACCGGAGGTGTGAGTGGACGAGCTCCGCTCAGCAAGAGTCCACACGTACCTCGGCGTGATCGCACCCAGGATCTTGCCGTGATCGACAAAGACCGTACCGCGATCGGCGCAGACTACGCCGAGATCAGCAAAGATCGCGACGTGGTCGATGCCGAATCTCGCGATGATCGACACTGATCTCGCCATGATCGGCACAGACGAGGCCGTGATCGGCATCGATCTCGCGATGGTCGACACTGATCTCGCCGTGATCGGCACAGATGAGGCCGTGATCGGCATCGATCTCGCGATGGTCGACACTGATCTCGCCGTGATCGACGCACATCTCGCGACGATCGACACTGATCTCGCCGCGCTCAGCGCTGATCGTCTCACTGTTCGTCATCCGTGCGATCTGGGATGAACTTATCATCGCGACTTCGTGTGTGAATGTCATCCGGCGCGTGGAGGACTCGCCACGAAGCTCGCCGATGGGACTCGAATGGCGGGCCGAGGTGGCCAGTGAGAAGAACGATCGCGAACAGTTCAATCCCCCGGGTTGACAGTTGGAATGGCGGGCCTATCTCTGTGTCGCATATGGAGGAAGGGAGTCCGTGTCATGAACCCGCATTCCAGCAAAGCCGTTCTCATGCAATTCGAGGGAAGCGTCATGGACGCGCTCGCGAAGATCATCCCCAAGGCGACGCTGCCGGTGGGGGGCAAGCTCGTGACGAGCAAGGAGCTGCGGGGGCGTATCCAGACGCACGTGGACACCATGGACGCGCTGGTCCAAGCACGGGCGAAGGTGTCCCAGCTCGTCGCTCTCGATCGGCAGCAACGCGCCGAGCTGATGTCCGTGATGGCCGGGATCCAGCATTACGTGGCCGGGCTGTTCGGCGAGCACAGCATGGAGTTCGCCTCGTTCGGCTTCAAGCCGAAGAAGGTGCCGCAGCGGACGGTCGAGTCGAAGGCGCAGGCCGCGGAGAAGCTGCGCGCGACGCGCCTCGCGCGGCACACTTTGGGCAAGCGACAGAAAGCGTCGATCCACGGAATGCCCGCGACTCCGAAGGCCGACCCAGCCGTCCCGCCCGCGCTGGCGGCGAGCGTTCCGTCCTCCAGCACGCCTCCCGTCAACGCGGGGGCAAACGGTGCGGTGAGGACGACGTCCATCCTGAACGGCGCGGCGCACTGAGTGACGTGACCGGGAGGGGAAGTTCGATGCCGGGGCAGCGGCAGTTCCGGCGCGCTCGGCGCCAACGATAACGAGCCGTCTTCCGGGAGTGCGCGGCTTGCGGAACGGCGCAATCCGTGCGCCCTCTTTTCGGATCGACACGCGTCGCCGCCGTATTCCCGCCGCCGCATTCGCGCAGAAGATTCCCGGCGCGGCGCTTGCAACTCCGTGAGGAGCCATGAAGATTCCTCGGTACGTGGGTGAGTTGATGTCCCGCGACGTGCTGTGCGTCACGGAGGATCAGGACTTCCGTGACGTCGAAAACCCCATGCGCCTGTTCAAGTTCCGGCACATGCCGGTCACCGACGACCGGCGGCTGGTCGGGCTCGTTACCCAGCGCGATCTGCTCCGTGTGTCGGCAAGCTCGCTCCTCCCGGGCGCTCCGGAGCAGACGGCGCACCTGGCGAAGGAGTACCGGATTCGCGACGTCATGACGCGCACGCCGAGGGCCGTCGAGCCCGAGACCCCGCTGGTCGAAGCTGCCCGCCTGATGCAGCACGAGAAGCTCGGGTGCCTGCCCGTCGTGAACGGCGACAACGTGGTCGTGGGCATCCTGACCGAGGCGGACTTCGTCCGGCTCGTGAAGCAGATCCTCGAGAACGAGGATCAGGGCTCGTCCGAGCGCCTCTCGGGCGAGGCTCACGCCGGCCGCGCCTCGCTGAGGCCGACTCTCGCGTCGTTGACGAGCGAGCACGTGGTGATCCGGCGCGCCCTCGCCGCGCTCGGAGCCTACGCGAAGCGGCTGGAGACGGACCCGAAAGCGGATGTCCAGGATCTCGTTCGATTCGCGGAGTTCTTCGAGACGTTCGTCGAGTTGTGGCACCACGGGAAGGAGGAGGACATCCTGCTGCCTGCGCTCGTCACCTGCGGCTTCGGGTGGGACTCGGGTCCGGTCGCCCGCGTCCGGAAGGATCACGACCAGGAGAACTACCTGTCACGGGTTCTCTCGCAGGCCGCCGCCCAGAGCGCTACATGGACCGCCCAGGATCGACGCCAGGCCCTCGACGTCATCCGGAACTTCATCGAATTCGAGCTGGAGCACATGGATCGGGAGGAGAGCGTGCTCTACAAGGCCGCCGCCGAGAGGCTGTCCGCGGAAATCATCTCCGACATGGACCGTCGGTTCTCCGAGCTCGAAGCCCGGACCTTCGCCACCGACACGTACGAGGAAGTGCGGCGACGGGCGGAGGAGCTGTTCGAGCGACTTCTCGTGGCCCCAGGGGGCAGGTAAGCAACGCCCGCGATTCCATCGTCAGAAGCGGAACCGGGCCACGATGCCCACTCAGTCGAGCGGCATGAGCGCCCGGCTGCGGGCCCCAGCGCTTCTTCGACCGGCTCCCCTCCGAGACGGTGATCGGCGAGCAGTCGCGCCGTCTCCGGTGCATTGGGAGCAAGTTCCGTAGAAGACGACGGAGAAGTTTGCCTTGGCGAAGCCGTGGATGTCGCGCAGGGCTGCGTCGATGCGTTCGAAGAGCTTTCGATCTCCGGTCTTGGCCTTGCCGCACACCTTGCAGATGTAGAAGTGGTGCACCCTGCGGTCGAGCACGTACTGAAAGCACTTGCCGACGCCCGGGAGCTTGAGCTCCTGGATGATCTCGAGCTTCTTGAACGTCTCGAGGTTCCTGTAGATGCTCGCCCGGTCGATGCGCACGGGCTGTCGATCCATGTAAGCGTGGATCTCGCCGAGGCCGATGCGACGCGAGCTCCGATCGAGGATGAACTGGAGAAGGATGCGCCGGCCGGCAGTGATGCGCATCCCGTTGGACTTGAGGAGGGCTAGGAGGTCCTGATGCCTCTTCATATTGCACGATATTGCAATAGCAGCTACGCTCGGTCAATCCGTTCCGGAGCTCATGAGCAGGCCAGCACCATCTTCCGCGACGGAGGCGGGGTTCGATCTCGACGCGGCCCTCTCCCGTGTCGCGCATTTTCTGCCCACGCAAGGTCCCATCAAGGACTTCATTCATCACAATACGCTGCACGCATTCCAGGGGATGAAGTTTCACGAGGCGATCGGCGCCGCCGCTCGGCTATACGGCGCCCGCTCGAGCATGCCCGCCGCCTTCTTCTTGCGAGCATACCGGGCAGGTCACATCTCGGACTCGGCGCTGGGTCGAGCTCTGGAGCGGGCCTTCGCGGACGACGCTCGGCGCGCCGCCGCGCGTGATGCTCTCCTCTCGGACCGCGTCGAGGAGCAAGCGCGAAACGGCCGGGCACGCCACGGCCTGCGGGACGCGTGGACGGAACGGCTGGGTGGAGTCGCGCTTCACCGGCGCTCGCACCTGCACCTGTTCCGTCTCTTCGGCGGCTATCTCGATCAGGGGCTCTCGACATGGCGCATGCCCGGCGCGGACCGCCTGGGCCTCTACGACTGCGTGGCCCGCCTGGCGCGTCGGAGCCCTCTGCCGCTCCTGCCGTTCGGCACACCGGGCGCACGCAAGCTGCTCGATTTGCCCGCGCGCGATGCACTGACCCAGGCGCTGGCGAAGACCGTGGGTCGCGAAGACTGGTACGAGCCCTATCTGCTCGAGACGCTGCTGACTCAGCCCGGGTGGTCCGGCCTCGTCGCGGAGTGCGAGCGGAACCCCGGCCTTCTGCTGACGCCGCGGCGGATGACGCTCCTCGATTGCACCGCCGTGACCCTGGTCGCCGAGCTCGGTTGTCTGGAGCGAGAGCTCGGGCACGACTTCGCGCCCTTGAGCAAGTCGTCTGCGCCGGGGCAGGGACCCTCTCCCGCCCCCGACGCGCCGCCCGATCGTACCGAGGACGAGCGGCTCCTCTCCGTGTGGCAAGAGGCGTTCGAGTGGAGCTACTACGAGCCGTTCCTCGGCGCGCTGCGCGCCAACGCGGGACGCGCGCGGCCTCCGGTGCCCGCGCCCACGGCCTGGGCCGTGTTCTGCATAGACGACCGATCGTGCTCGCTGCGAAGGCACCTGGAAGAAGTCGCGCCCGCCGTGGCGACCTTCGGCACGGCTGGGTTCTTCGGTCTCGACTTCTTCTACCGCGGGGTCGATGACGCGGTCGCCGGCAAGCACTGTCCCGCGCCGATCACTCCACGGCACCTGATCGTGGAGCACTTCGAGGCGCCGAAGCGGGAGAACGGCGACCGGCCTTTGCCGCGGTGGCGCCGGGCGCTCCATCTCGACGCACACGCCAACACGCTCTTCGGCGGATGGGCCCTCTCGTATGCGCTCGGATTGGGGGCCGCGGCACGGCTCGTCGCCAACGTGTTCCGGCCGTCGCTCGCGCCGGTTACCGTGGCCCCTCTCAGCACGGTGAACCGCGACGCCCGCTTCAAGCTGCTGCGCGACGGAGAAGCCCGCAGCCCCGACGGCTTGTTGCTCGGCTATTCGTCCGAGGAGCTCGCCGACCGCGTCGCGACGGTGCTGCACTCGATGGGAGCCGACCATGACTGGCCCGAGCTAGTGGTGGTGTTCGGCCACGGCGCGAGCAGCGTCAACAACCCATACTTCGCCGCCTACAACTGCGGCGCGTGCTCCGGACGGGTCGGCGCACCCAACGCGCGCGCGTTCGCGAAGGCGGCCAATCACCCCGAGGTGCGAGAAGCCCTGCGAGCGCGCGGGCTGCTCATCCCGGAATCGACCCGGTTCGTCGGCGCGCTCCACGACACGACTCGCGACGAGGCGACCTATTACGATCTGGATCGCATGCCCGACCGGTTCCGTGGCGCGCTCGCCGCGTTCCGGCGAACGTACGACGAGGCCCTTGCCCGCAACGCGGCCGAGCGGTGCCGACGCGTCGAGTCCCTGCCGCTTCCCGTTTCGCCCCAGCGCGCCCTCGAGGAGGTGCGGCTGCGATCGGTCTCCCTGTTCGAGCCCAGGCCCGAGTACAACCACGCGACCAACGCGTCGTGCGTCGTAGGCCGCCGCGCGCTCACCGCGGGGCTCTTCCTCGACCGGCGCACCTTCATGAGCTCCTACGATCCCTCGCGAGACCCCGAGGGCAAAATCCTCACCGGCATCCTCTCGGCGGTGATCCCGGTCTGTGCGGGGATCAACCTCGAGTACTTCTTCTCGCGCCTGGATCCGGGCGTCTATGGCGCGGGGACGAAGCTCCCGCACAACGTCAACGGCCTGCTCGGAGTCTGCAATGGCATCGAGGGCGATCTTCTCACGGGTTTGCCGACGCAGATGACGGAGATCCACGACCCCGTGAGGCTCCTGGTCGTGGTGGAGCAATCGCCCGAGGTGGCGCTCGCGGCGGCGCGGCGCGACCCGGCCGTGTTCGAGCTCATCGACAACGACTGGGTGCGCTATGGCAGCTTGGACCCGGCCACGCGCCAGGCGTGGCTCTACGACGGAGGGCAGATGGAGAAGCTCGAAAACCTGGCGTCGCCGACGTGGGCCTGGCCCACGTCACTCGACGCGGCCCGGCAGAGCCGTGAAAACCTGCCCATCGGCTTCGTCGGCGAGATCGAAGTCGCTCACCAGGAGGCACCGGCGTGATCGAGGGGCTGCTCCTCGCCGGCCTGGCCGTGCCCCTCGTGTCGGCCCTGGTCGTCGCCACGCGGCTCGTCGCGAGCGAACGGGCAGTAGCACACGTGGCGCAGAGCGCTTCCGCGCTCTCTGCGGCGTCTTCGGTCGTGGCCGTCGGGCTCTGGTTCGTGCACGGCGCGCGGTGGCTCGCGACTCCGCCGCACGTGCTCTTCGCGCACGAAGGATACCGTTTCACGTTCGAGCTGTCTCTCGACGGCGCCTCGGTGACGTTCCTCTTGCTGGTGCAGTTCACGACCGGGATGGTGATGCGCTTCAGCCGTTTCTATCTCCATCGTGAACCAGGCTTCGGGAGGTTCTTCGCGACCGTCCTCATGTTTCAGTCCGCGATGTGCGTGCTCACCCTGGCGGGCAACCTCGACCTGATGTTCGCGGGATGGGAGATGGTCGGCCTCTCATCGTTTTTGCTCATCGCCTTTTACCGAGAACGTCACTCGGCGGTCAGGAACGCGCTCAAGACGTATTCGGTGTATCGCGTGGCGGACATGGGCATGCTGCTCGCGTCCTGTCTCGCGGAGACAGGCAGCCATCGCGTGCTCGGGCTTCTCCTTTTGCTTGCGGCGATGGGCAAGTCCGCGCAGTTCCCGTTCAGTTTCTGGGTGCCGCGGGCGATGGAGGGGCCCACCCCGTCGAGCGCGCTCTTCTACGGCGCGCTCTCCGTCCACGCGGGCGCGTACCTCCTGCTTCGCACGTTCGGCCTCTGGGGTGACGTGACGGCGGTGAGAATCTGCGTCGGCGGGATTGGCCTGTCGACGGCGGCGCTCTGCTCGATGTTCAGCCGCGTGCAGCCCACGATCAAGGGCCAGGTGGGCTACGCGTCCGTGGCCCAGGTCGGCTTGATCTTCGTCGAGCTCGGCCTGGGGCTCAGAGGCCTCGCGCTGGCTCACATGGTCTCGAATGCTCTCTTGCGCTGCTACCAGCTCCTGGTGTCGCCCTCGACGGTGGCCTACCTGTTGCGAAGGCAAGCCTCCGCGGGCTCAGCGCAGGCCGCGGACTCGCGCGTGCCGTACGCGCCCCGCTTGCCAGAAAGCTGGAACTCCGCCCTCTACGTCTTTGCGCTCTCGGAGGGCTACCTCAAGGAGACCTCGAAGGTCGCGCTGTGGAGCCCACTGCGGCGGCTCGGCCGTATGATGCGCCCTCGGCGCGCGCTCGGATCGATCGTGGTCCTCACCGCGGGGCTCGCCTTCGCCTCGCGGACGTTGCACCGAGGAGACCTGGCCCTGGGCTGGGTGTTCCTTGCCGTTGCGCTCCTCTGCTCGGGCGCCGGGCTCGGATCGTGGCGCCGGCCGCTGGATGCGGTGACCTGGGTGTCGGGGTCGAGTCTCGCGATCGGAGCGGCGGTGTTCGCCCTCTCTCCGGCACAGAACCGCTTCGCCGGCCTTTCGTACGCAGCAGCCGTCGCGATCTTCTGCGCGCTCGGCGTTGCTGGCACGGCCATGGTCGTGCCCCGGCGCGCGATCATCACTCGATACGCTGGCCTGTCCGAGGTGCGCCCGATCGCCGCGGCGTTCACGCTCGTCTCCGCGCTCGGGATCGCGGGGTTCCCGTTGCTCCCTACCTTCCTCGGCGAAGATCTGCTGCTGCACGACACCCTGCGCGAGAGCGGCGTGATCTCGGCCCTGCTCACGGCCGTGCTCGCCTTGAATGGCTACCTCGCCGTGCGAAACTTCGCTTTCACCTTCCTCGGCCAGCAGCGTCCGGAGGAAGGCAGCGGATGGGGCACGGCTCAGGGGGTGTTGGATAAGCGGCGACCGCTCGGCGAGTGGGCGCGATCACCGACGGCCTGATTCCAGGTGCTCGCACCCATCCCCGATGCAGGGTGGGTTCCCGACGCACTACCCCAAGCGAACGAACACCCCGCATCCTGTGCGAGTGGACGCACTGATTGCACCTCGGCGCTGCCGGGCGTCGAGAAATGCACCTTCGGAGGACGCCCCGGCCGCGCGTTTCGATCCCCGGAAGGCACCCCTGCCCGGGCACGACGATTGCTCCCGCATCGGGAATGGAGTTCGACCAAGTGATTCATGCTCGGCGGGCCGTGCGGGCGTTCGCCCCTCGGCGAGTCGACGATGCAAACATCAATACGTTGTTGCGCGCTGCCGTACAGGCCCCGAGTGCGATGAACGCGCAACCATGGGGATTCGCGGTAGTACAGGACGCGGCTCGTTTGAAACGCTACTCGGAGCGCGCGAAGGGGCTTCTGCTCATGGCAGCGGCCGATGCGAAAACCCGGCGCTACGAAGAGATGCTCCGCAACGACCAGTTCAACATCTTCTATGACGCGACGACGCTCATCGTGATTTGTGCCAGGGTTCACGGCCAGTATGCTGACGCCGACTGCTGGCTGGCGGCGGAGAATCTCATGCTGGCGGCGTGTGATATGGGGCTCGGCTCCTGCCCCATCGGCTTCGCCATTCCCGCGCTGAATAGCCGCGACATCAAGGAGGAGCTCCAGATCCCACCTGGAGGCTCCGCTGTTGCGCCCATCATCGTGGGATATCCGAGTGGGCCCACGGCGCCGGTGGTTCGCGCAGAGCCGCGGGTGCTATCTTGGATGCGCTAGTCGGGTTCGGCAGGCGTAGCGTTACGACCTCGGCGGGGGAACCATCGAAGCCGTCCATTCAGCCCGCTTCGCCGAACAGCGCCTGCGCGCGCGCGAGCGCCGCGAATCGACCATCGGCGCGGACCAGCTCCGAGAACCCTCCGCACTCGACGACGGTGCCGTGGTCGAAGACGAAGATCTTCGTCGCGTCCTTCACGGTGGCGAGCCGGTGCGCGATGACGAACGTGGTGCGTCCCTTGACGACCTCGTCGAGCGCGCGCTTGATCTTCTGCTCCGTCTGGGCGTCGAGCGCCGACGTCGCCTCGTCCAGTATGAGGATGGGCGGATCTTTCAGGAGTGCGCGCGCGATGGACAGACGCTGGCACTCGCCGCCCGAGAGCGATCTTCCGCGCTCACCGATGATCGTATCGAGGCCGTGAGGCGCCCGCTCGACGACGTCGAGCGCCTGCGCGCGCTCGAGCGCCCCGAAGATCTCGTCGTCGGTAGCATCGGGTTTTCCGACGATGAGGTTGTCGCGAATGGACCTGGCGAAGAGCATCGACTCCTGGAAGACGATCCCGATGTTCCGCCGCAACGAGTACAGAGAAAACTCTCGGATATCGCGTCCGTCCGCCAAGATCCGTCCTTCGGTCGGGTCGAACGCGCGGTGCAAGAGGCCGAGCGTCGTGGATTTTCCGGAGCCCGTCGGCCCGACGAATGCCACGGTCTCTCCGGGCTCCACGTCGAAGCTCACGTCACGCAGCGCGAAGCCGACACCGTCGTACGAGAACGACACGCGCTCGAAGGTGATGCGCGCCGAGAGAGTTCCGGCGTCCACGGCGTCGGGCCGGTCCCGGAGCGACGGCGTCGTGTCGAGGATCTCGAAGAACTCGCTCATCTTCGGTGCTTCGTGGAACAGCGACGTGATGAACCCGATCGTCGTGCCGAGGCGTCCGACGAGCATCCCGGCGATGCTGAGGAACGCCACGACCTCGCCGACGCTCGCCTGGCCGTGCAGGAAGAGCCACGTCCCAACGAGCAAGATCGCCGTCATCGTGAGGGTTGCGGCGGCTCGCGTGGCGACCGCCGCGACGGCCCACCACGAGAGCACCGGGAGCTGCGCTTCGAGGAGACGGAGCGTGATCTCCTTGAGCTCGCCGAGCTCGTCTTCGATGCGCGTGAAGCTCTGCACGATCGGTAAATTGCCGATGGTGTCGGCCGCGTGCTCGGCGAGTGCGGTGTGATGCGCCGTCACCTTCCCCTGGAGCGCCTGAGTGCGTCCGATCACCAATGTGGTCAACGCCGCGAACACGACGACGAGGGCGACCAACAAAGAGCCCAGCTGAGCGTTCTTCAGCACCGTGAGCGGCAGGAGCACGACGAGCGCCACGAAGGCCGAGCAATGTTCGCGAAAGAACCCGAGCCACACGAAGCTCATCGAGTCCGCGCCGCCGAGCATCACCTTCATCAGCCGGCTCGAGTGCGAGTTGGCATGAAATGCGGCCGGAAGCGACAGCACGTGCTGGAAGAACCGCGCCATCACGGATGCGCGGCAGCGGTGTGCGAGCCGATCCGCGTGGAGCGCGACGAGCACGCCGGCGCCGATGTTGAACAGCCCGAACGCGACCCACGGAACGACGAGCGGCAGGAGACCCCGGAACGTGAGCGGCGGCACCGAGCGCCTCGCTCGCGACAAGGCGTCGACGATGTGGCCGAACAAGATCGGGTCCGCGAACTGAACGACGGCCAGGAGCACGTTCGCGAACGTCATCGCGATCACGGTCCACTTTTCCGGCCGGAGCTCCGCGAGCACGCGTCCGTACGTCGCGAGGAGACGCATAGGAGATTGGTGTAGGTCGCTCGCCTGGCGGTCCGAAAGTACACGGCGTGCAATACGGCCGACTAGCTCGGCCCGGCGATCGGAAGAAGACCAACACGACCGCGGGCCGGGTGAAGGGCCGCTGTGGAGGCCTCAAGGCGGCGGCATCGTTCACGCCAGGTTCCTCGGGCGAAGTGGCCGCAGTCTGCGACGCCCGGACGTCGCTTGGCTCTCGGACGCCGCTGGTCTACGAGTGAAGGTAACCTCGCCTTTCTGCAGGGTGCCTGACGGCTCGGGAGATTTCCACGTGGGACGCATGCGCAAGAAGTCGAAGATTTCGAGGTCGAGTGCGCGAGAGAGGGCTTCGCACCTTGCAATCCTCGTCGCGACGCGAAAGGGCGCCTGGCTCTTTCGTGGGGATGGGGCGAGACGAACGTTCGACGTCGATGGCCCGCATTTCCTCGGCCACGTCGTGAGCCACATGGTGCTCGATCCGCGCGACGGGCACACCTTGCTCGCCGCGGCGAAGACCGGCCACCTCGGGCCGACGGTGTTTCGCTCGGAGGATCTCGGACGGAGCTGGAAGGAGGCGGTGCGTCCGCCCGCGTTCCCGAAGGCGAAGGACGGCGAGAAAGGGCGCGTCGTCGATCATACGTTCTGGCTGTCGCCCGGGCACGCGAGCGAACCGGGAGCGTGGTACGCGGGAACTTCTCCGCAGGGTCTTTTCCGCTCGTCGGATGCCGGCGTCACGTGGGATCCGGTCTCGGGCTTCAACGATGATCCGGCGTTCCTTGCTCGCGTCGGGGACTCGCAGGGTGGGACGCCGGACGGTCCGCAGATCCACTCGATCCTCGTGGATCCTCGAAATGCGAACCACCTTTATCTGGGGGCGTCGAGCGGCGGCGTGCACGAGTCGACGGACGGGGGCAACACCTGGGCACCGCTCTCCGAAGGGCTCGAGGTCGTCCAGGGATTGGACGCGACGAACCTCGCGTTCCACGATCCGCACTGTCTTGCTCTCTGCCCCGGAAACCCCGACCGCCTCTACCAGCAGAACCACTGCGGCATCTACAGGATCGATCGCCCCGCGACGGACTGGGTGCGAGTCGGGAGGAACATGCCGAAGAAGGTCGGTGATGTCGGCTTCCCGATGGTCGTGCACCCACGGGACCCGGACGTGGCCTGGGTGTTCCCAATGGACGGCACGAGCGTCTGGCCCCGCACGAGCCCTGGCGGTAAGCCCGCCGCCTACCGGACGGAGGATGGCGGCAGGACGTGGAAGAGGCTCGATTGGGGCCTGCCGCGCGAGCAGGCGTGGTGGACGGTGAAGCGCCAGGCGATGGCCGCCGACGGCCGCGATCCGGCGGGGCTCTACCTGGGAACGACGAGCGGCGAGCTCTGGGCGAGCCGGAACGAGGGAGATCGGTTTCGCTGCATCGCGCGCCACCTGCCTGAGATTTACGCCGTCGAGGCCGCGGAGATCGACGGATGAATGTCCTCATTCCGAGCCCCCTGCGCTCTTACACGGCGGACCGCGATCGGGTCGAGGCGACGGGTGCGTCCCTCGCCGAGTTGCTGGCGGACCTCGAGCGCCAGTTTCCGGGGATCCGCTTTCGCATGATCGACGAGCAGGATCAGATGCGGCCGCACATCCGCTTCTTCGTCAACGGCGAGCAAGCGTTTGCCATTTCGGACCGCGTCGAGCCAACTGACGACATCGCCATCGTGCAGGCATTGAGCGGGGGGTGAGGTCGATGCGGATCGATCGGGCGGGTTTTGGACGGCCAGGCCACCGTCGAACGGGTCCAAGGTGAACCGTCGAGCGGACGTCCGCCCGGAGCCGGGTGTATAAAGAGAGGATGAGGGTTTCTCTCCGTGCACTCGTCGCGCTGACCGCGCTGGGTTCGGCAGCGTGCGGGGGAGGGGGTACACACCCGCGGAGCACTGACGGCGGTCCGGGAAACGGAGCGGGCGGGAACGGAAGTGCGAGCGGTGGGTCATCGGCAAAGGGTGGCGCTGCGTCGGCGAATGGCGGCGCGACCTCACGCGGCGGGAGCGCGTCGCTGGCGGACGGGAGTGTTGCGCCGACGGCGGCCTGTAAGGTCGGAACGACCCGGGGAGCCGTGCAGAGGCCCGTCTTCGTCCGAAACCTTGCGGCGGGGGAGACCGGGTGGTTCAGCTCGCCCGCCGTCGTCGACCTCGACGGCAACGGCAAGAAGGAGATCGTCGCGCCGCTCTATAGCACGTTCGTCTATGACTCTTCGGGCAAGCAGCTCGCCAAGGGGACGGCGACCCAGGGGCGCATCTACGCGCCCGGCGTCGTCGCGGATCTCGACGGGGATGGCACGACGGAGATCGTCGTCGGAGGCAACAACGGAACCGTCGCGGCTTACGAATGGACGAACGGCGCGCTCGCGGTGAAGGCGGGCTGGCCCGCGAGCACGTGCAGCGACGGGCAGTGTCCCGAAGCGCGCGGCATGGCCGCCGCGGACCTCGACGGCGACGGCAAGATCGAGGTCGTCGTCACGACCACGAACACCGCGACCGATGGCGCACAGGTGTTCGTGTTCGAGCCGGACGGTACGCCATACCAACCCCCCGGACTCTCGTTCACGGCGTGGCCTCGTTACAACACGAAGACCGGCACCGGCAACGATGCCGACTGGAACGGCCCGGGCAACCATGGCTACGGTTGTTACGGGGAGAATGTGGGCATCGGCAATCTCGACGACTCACCGGATCTGGAGATCGTCGTGACTTACGACAACCACCAGATCAACGTCTTCAAAAAGGACGGCACATCCGTCCTCGCGTCGGACTACTTCACCAACCCGGACAGCAAGTACCTCGGAAACCGCCTCGGCTGGGGCCAGTTCATCCGCTGGCGCGACCCGAAGGACGAAGCCGACGAGTACAACACGCACTCATCGTATCCGAGCGTCGACACGACCATGTGGCTCCAGTGGACCGCGTCACCGCCGAACGTCGTCGACCTAGACGGGGACGGGAAGAACGATGTGGTCGGGATCCCCAATGCCGAGGAGCACGAGCCTTATGTGACGCAAGCTTACGCATTCATGGCGCTCCATGGAAACTACGGGGACGGTTCCCTTTCGGCGCGGCGGCTCGACGCGTTCGACACGCTGCCCGTGAGTGACCAGCCCGCGGTGCGTACGGCCGACGATTACTACCCGCCGAGCGGCATTCCCGCGCCGACCACGGTCGACATCGTCGGCGACGCGAGGCCCGAGATCATCGCGCCGATCGACGACGGCTACGTCTACGGCATCGGCCCGGACGGTGAGCGCCTCTTTCGCTTCGACTACGCCAAGGGGGCGCCGAAGACCTTCGCGTCGGAAGTCACCGTTGCCGACCTCAACCAGGACGGCATCCCCGAGCTCGTGTTTGGCACGTACGCACTGACGAAGAACGCCGGCCGCCTCATCGTCCTGGAGAACACCGGCGAGCTCCTCTTCGACGTGCCTCTTCCGAACCAGGGCAGCGACGGCAACGGCATCGGCGTCCCCGCCGCGCCGACGATCGCCGACCTGGACGGCGACGGGACGCTCGAGATCGTGCTCACCACGTTCGATCACGGCATCGACATTTTTTCGGTACCCGGCTCGAGTGACAATTGCGTGCTCTGGGGGACCGGTCGCGGAAGCCTGCTCCGCAACGGAGCCGGGCCGAGCACGATCGCGCCATGAGCAGTCCGCATGCGCCTCAGGGTGTGTGTTGGAAGTCGCTCACCGCCGGATATTCCGTTCTCAGATTGTTGAACGCGGTGCTGCGGTCCACGCAGTTCAGAGCCTGTTCGAGCACCGCGGTGCTCGTGTAATTGATGATGGCCGGGCCTCTCGTCGGATCCGGCATCGTCCCGCATTGAGCGATCGAGTCGAGGAGCGGCAAGGCAAGACCGCTGCAGGTCAGGTACTGGTTCGCGACCTGGATCGCAGTTTGACCGGACGAATTCTTTTCCCAGCACAGGTCCGTCACGTCGAGGTGATTCCCGTTGGCGATGCCGACCAGGTACTTGTCGGCGCCGACGGAGGATGAGTAGGCGCTCTGGTCGGACGAGTACGGGACGACGGAATCGTTCGCTCCGCCCGCGAGCAGGACGGCTTTTATCATCGATCCCGTCACGGCCGTTCCGCCGAGATCGGCGAACGGCATGTCGACCTCGACGTTCGGCTTGGTGCCGAAACCCGCGGCGGCCGAGGCGCCCGCGCTGTGTCCGCTGATCGCGATGCGCGACGTATCGACCGAGTTGCCCAGGAATGACAGATCGCCGGTTCTGGCGTTCAGCGCCGCAATCTCGGCGTCGACATCCCGGCTCAGGTCCTCCGAGATCCCGGTCGTCGCGCCGCAACCCGAGCCCAGGAAGTCGGAGAGAAACAGTCCTGGGTGGTCCGCGGCGAGCACCACGAACCCGTGCGAGGCCCACTGGACCATGGTCGACATCGATGCGATCCGGAATGAGGCCGTGCCGTGGATGAAGATCACCGCCGGGTAGGGACCATGGCTCGTGTCAGGCGGTAGATCGCGGTAGCACTTTCCTTCTCCGAGCTTGGTGAAGTCGCAGATCGCAGGTGCATTGGCCGAAGCCGGGATCTCGCTGGCGTTCGGACCGAGCCACGCGGTCACGTCGTAGCTGACCGGGGTCTGTCCCGCGTCGCTGCCGAACGTCGCGGGGTACCAGACTTCGACCTTGAGGCTGCCGCCCGTCATCGCGACGCTCACCGTCTTCACGCCGACGGGCCACGGACCCGGCTTTCCGGGATCCGGATCCGCTTGGTAAATCTTCGAGCTCCCGCAACCGCTGACGACGGGTGGCTCGCCCGAGGAGGCATTCGCTCCGCCAGCGCCGGTGTTGCCCGTTCCGCCGGTGTTGCCGGTGCCCGTTCCGCCGGTGTTGCCGGTGCCCGTTCCGCCGGTGTCGCCCGTGGCACCGACTCCGCCGACATTGCCCGTTCCACTCACGTTGCCGGCTCCGCCGAAGTTGCCGGAATTGCCGGCCCCACCCGCGTTGCCGGTGTTGCCGGCTCCGCCGACGGCGGCAACGCCGCCCGTGCTCGATTCCCCCTCGTTCCCGCTGCCGCTCGGATTATTGGACGAGCAAGCGACCATAGCGATGCATCCGAAAAGTGCGATACCGATGAATTTCATCTTCGAGCCTCCCGCGGCGCCGTTCGGATCCCGGACGCGCCCATCCGCGGGATGCCCACTTCGCAGCGGATCCATTGGCACGAGCGCCGCGGCTGGGCGCGCCATTTTCATAACCGGCGACGCCAACCGGTCGGTGCTATCCGTCGGAGGGCGCGTGGTCGCCACGGGCTTCGTCACGTCCTGACGGGCAGCCGACGCGCGTCTCGATGCACGCGATCAGCAAATATCTCGCACGGTGGACGGAGCCGGAGGCGGCGTTTGCGTCGAAGATCGAAGGCCCGTACGCGCGGACACTCGTGGTCCCGGCGTGTCGCGAAGTCGGGTCGCTACTCGACGGTTACGCGGACGCGACGACTGCGGCCTCGGGGCGAACTCTCGTCATCCTCGTCGTCAATGGACCGGACGATGGCGAGGGTGCGGCAGAAAACGCGGCGCTGCTCGACGCAGTGCGTGCTCGCGCAACGGGTGCCCGTGACATCGCGGTCGAAGGTTGCCGCGGCTTTGCGGGTTCGCACACGTCGAGCTGCGACGTCCTCGTCGTCGACCGAGCGTCGCCCGGCGCTCGTGTCCCGCGGAAGGAGGGTGTCGGGCTCGCACGGAAGATCGGCGCAGACGTGGCGCTCGCGCTCCACGCACGCGGGCGCGTGGCATCGCGGTTCATCTTCAACACCGACGCCGACGCGACGCTCCCGGAGTCGTACTTCGACGTCGGGGAGGTGGAGACGTACGGGCGCGTCGCGGCTCTCGTATTTCCGTTCTGGCACGACGCAGGCGCCGACACGGAAATCGCGACAGGGACGGCGCTCTACGAGCTCTCGCTCCGGTACTACGTCGCGGGGCTCGCGTGGGCGGGCTCGCCGTATGCGTTTCACACACTCGGCAGCGCGACCGCCGTCAGTGTGGAAGCGTACGCCGCGGTCCGTGGCTTCCCGAAGCGCGCCGCCGCCGAGGACTTTTACCTTCTGAACAAGGTCGCGAAGGTCGGGAGCGTGGTGCGAACGACGGGGCCGACGATCCGGTTGCGCTCGCGGTCCTCGGATCGGACCCCCTTCGGAACCGGCGCGAGCCTGACGAGCGCCCGTGAGCGCTTCTTCTATCCGCCCGAGTGCTTCTCGGCGCTGAAGACCGTCCTCACGACCCTCACGTCGTTCGCGACGCACGGATCCGTGGAGCGATTGTTCATCGACCTGCGTGAGCTCGGCCCTCGGGTGAGCGACGCCGTGCTCGACGTGTTCGAGCAATTCGACGGACGCGACGCCCTCGCCGCGGTGAGCCGTGAAGTGGACGACGTCGCCGCACGACTCGAGCGCGTGCATGTCTGGTTCGATGCGTTCCGCACGCTGAAGGCCATCCACACCGTCCGCGCAATCGTGCCGCCGAACGAATCTTGGAAGGACACCCTCGAACGCGCGCCGTTCGCGCCGAAGACCGCGTCGGGCTCGGACGTCGACGAGCTGCGAAGGGCGTTCATGGTCGAGCGCAGCTACGAAGACTCCAAAAGGCAGTGATCGACTCTCGCCCCTCGACCCTCGATGAACGTGCATGCATCGGGACACGCCAGAACCTGGGTCGGTGCCGCTCGGCGAGCACCATAGTCGGAGAAGTCGACGACGTGGCGCCCGACTCACCGCGCGTGCGCTCGCAACCGGCGGCCCGCGACGAGTCCGAGCAATGCCGCGATGACGACCCCGCCGAAATGAAACACTGCGACGTGGGGCGCGTCGTGCGCGGCGGGGCAGCGGAAGTGTAGGTAGGCGTCGGCGCTGAGCGCGGCCCACGCGGCAAACGCGGCCACGGTCCGCACGGGCGGCGGCGCGCGTCCCGAAATCGCTCGCGAGGCCAGGAACCCAATCGGTACGATCGCGGCGCCAAGCTCGATCAGAATGCACTCGATGCCGACGCGCGCCACGAGCCCGCCGCCCTCGGTGTCGAACCACGCCGCGAGCGCGGCGACGAGGATTGCGATCCACGCGGACGGCGGCCCCGACGGACGGCGGGCGGCCTCGGCGGCGGCCTGCTGCGCGTCCTCTTCGGCGACCACGGCACGGCGTACGCGTTCGAGCACCGCCGGCGTCGGGGGTTCGACCGGAAGGGCAGCGTCGATGAGGAAGCAGAGCTCCTTTCCCTCCGCAAGGGCTCGGGCGCAGTCGTCACACGTGGCCGCGTGTTCGTACGCGGCGATCCGTTCGGGATCGGTCTCGCGCAAGGCGGCGATGCCCGCGGCTTGGTCCCGGACGTGCGCGATCATGCGGGTTTCCCTCCCGCCCCTTCGACGGCAATGCCGAGTGACGCCGAGAGCTCTTGCCGGAGGGTCTCGTAGGCGCGGAAAGCGTGCTGGCGGACGGCGCCCGGGCTGGTGTCGAGCGCCTTCGCTATCTCGGCGAAGGTCAGTCCCTCGTATCGGTGAAGGTGGAGAATCGTGCGCTGAGTGTCGGGGAGGGCAGCAATGGCGGCGCGTACGGTGTCGCGCCGCTCGGCGGACGCTTCCCGGCTCTTTGCGCGTGCAAAGGCGTCCGATTCGTCGGCAGCGGCGATTGCGTCTTCACCCGTGTCTTCGGCCAGGCGTTTCCGCTTTCGCCATTCGTCACGGCGCACGTGCCCCGCGACCGTGAAGAGCCAGGGTCGAAGGGGCAGGTCCGGCCGGTATGTGTCTCGAGCTCGGTGCACTTTCAGGAACGTGATCTGCAGCAGCTCGTCGGCGACACTGGCGTCACGGAACGAACGCAGGAAAAACGCATGGACCCGAGGTGCGAGGATGGCGAACAGTTTGTCGAAAGCCCGGCGATCCCCGGCGACGTAGGCCGCCATCAGCGACTCCTCGCTTTCTGGGTCCGAGAGGCCACTACGCGCCATTCGCGCCGAAAGTTACGCCGAGGCTCCGCGGGTGGCTACGCCCGCGATCGAATACGTTCACCCCGCGGTGGGCGCGGCCGGGGCCGGCGAGGCGTCGCTCGCCGCGGGACCGTCGACGAGCAGCCGATCAACGGTGAACGGGGCGTAGTAATTGCCGTGGCCCACCCAGCCGACCACGACGACCTCCACCGGGGCCGGAACTCGAGCGTCGTAGGAGAGGGTCACCTCGAACCCCGTCTTCTCCTTCGGCATGGTTCCGAAGTCGGTCTTCACTTCGGCGTAGAGCACGCGCTTTCCACCCGTCTCCACCAGCATTGCGTCCACGCTCGGTGCCATCGGAACGCCGAAGTCCACCGGCGTCAGGTACGTCACGTAGACGCGCCCGCTCTGCTCTCTGAAGGCCATCCGGCCCTTCGTGTCGCGCAAGGAGACGACACTGGAAAACGTCACCGGCGCGATCTGCTTGTACTCGAGGCGGTGGATCGGCAAATCGCGGTCGAGCGCCTCGCTCTCGCCGTGCTCCAGGAGGCCGTACCAGAGCCAGCCGCGCGCCGCCGCGCGGACGTGTCCAGGGATCGGGTCCCAGGGGGACACGACGGTCTCCATGTGAATGGGACGCGACTCTGCCGTCCATTCAATCGCGCTCGCGAGCGGGTCGTCCGCGAAGCGCGTCCGGCCGTGGCATTCGAGAATCCAGTTCGTCCCGGCGGCCACGGGGGGCCGCAGCTCGAAACGCAACACGTCCCCGACGTGCCCATCCACCGCATCCGGCACGACCAGCGCTGTCCCGAACGCCGAGTGCTGTTGCACGTTGGTCATGCAGGCCACGCAGGAAACGAGAGTGGCGGTCAGGAGCCGGCGCATGAGTTTTCGGGACGCTAGCCTAGAGCCCCGGCGGGTCCGGCAGCAACGGGGGTTCCTTGTGCTAGTAACGAAGGGAGGGTCTTGGCCTCCCGCGGCTTTGCTTCGCAACCGCTCCCCCCGCCGCCTTCGGCGGGCTCGCGTAGTTCCGTGCCTCTTTGATCCATCGGGGACGACGGCGGCGTCGATGCGGAACTACTTTCTGGCGCGTTACAACGGAAATGCTCGAAATGGACGAAACGGCCCCCACGTCGCAGGCGCTCTCGGCGTTTCATCCAGCCGTTCGCGGCTGGTTCGAAGCGCACGTCGGGACGCCGACCACGCCCCAGGAGCACGGGTGGCCTCACATCGTCGCCGGCGAAAATACGCTCATCGCCGCTCCCACCGGGTCCGGCAAGACCCTCGCGGCGTTCCTCGCGGCGATCGATGAGCTCGTTCGCGACGGCGTGAACGACCCTCTGCCGGACGAGACGCGGGTCGTCTACGTGTCGCCGCTCAAGGCGCTCAGCAACGACATCCAGCGGAATCTGGAGGCGCCACTCGCTGGAATCGCGACCGAACTCGAGGCGCTTGGCCTGCCGCGCGTCGACATCCGGACGATGGTCCGGAGCGGTGACACCCACAGTCGAGACCGCGCGCGGATGACGTCGCGTCCGCCACACGTCGTGGTCACGACGCCGGAATCCCTCTACATCTTGCTCACGAGCGAGGGGGGCCGAAAACTCCTCCGGACGGTCCGGTCCGTCATCGTCGACGAGATTCACGCTCTCGTCGGCGACAAGAGGGGATCCCATCTCGCGCTTTCACTGGCACGGCTCGACGCCCTTGCCGGGAAGGCTGTCCAGCGCATTGGTCTCAGCGCGACGCAACGCCCGATCGATCGCGTCGCTCGGTTCCTTGTCGGCGCGGATCGAGCCGGCGCCGACAGACTCTGCGCGATCGTCGATTCTGGACACATCCGTCCGCGTGATCTGGCGATCGAACTGCCGCGCTCGCCGCTCGAAGCCGTGATGGCGGGCGAGGTGTGGGAGGAGATTTACGCGCGCATGGTCGAGCTCATAAAGGAGCACCGGACGACGCTGATCTTCGTGAATACCCGCCGCCTCGCGGAGCGTATGACCCGGAGGCTCGGAGAGCTACTCGGTGCCGATCAGGTCACTTCGCACCACGGCAGTCTCTCTCGCGAACAGCGGTTCCGCGCCGAGCAGCGACTGAAGTCTGGCGAGCTTCGCGCCCTCGTCGCGACGGCCTCGCTCGAGCTCGGCATCGACGTCGGCAGCGTGGACCTCGTCTGTCAGATGGGTTCGACACGGTCTATCGCGAGTTTGCTCCAGCGGGTCGGGCGCGCGGGACATTTTCACGGCGGCGTCGCCAAGGGGAGGGTCTTCCCGCTCTCACGCGATGAGCTGGTCGAGATGCTCGCGCTCCTCGAAGCGGTCGGTCGCGGCGAGCTCGACCGCGTTTCCGTGCCCGAGGCGCCGCTCGACATCCTCGCCCAGCAGATCGTCGCGGCCACCGCCTGCGAAGAATGGGATGAAGACGCCCTCTTCGCGGTTCTCCGGACCGCCGATCCGTATCGCGCCGTCGACCGCTCGGCGTTCGATGCGCTGGTCCGCATGCTCGCCGAGGGGTTCAGCACGCGTCGCGGCCGTCGCGGCGCGCGTATTCATCACGATGGCACGCACGGCAAGCTCCGCGCGCGCCGTGGGTCGCGACTCACCGCGATCACGAGCGGCGGCGCGATCCCCGACATGGCCGATTATGACGTCATCGCCGATCCGGCGGGCTTGCGGGTCGGCTCGATCAACGAAGACTTTGCGATCGAGAGCATGGCCGGCGACGTGTTCCAGCTCGGCAACGCCTCGTGGCGCATTCTCAAGGTGGAGCCGAGCGTCGTCCGGGTGGAAGATGCCCGCGGCCAACCGCCGTCCATCCCTTTCTGGCTGGGCGAAGCCCCCGGACGCACGCACGAGCTCTCGGTGGCGGTCTCGGAGTTCCGCTGCTCGGTCGAGGCGCGTCTCGGCGCGGTACCCGGAGACATCGAAGGGACGGTCGCGTGGCTTTCGGAGAGGCCCGGCGTCACGATCGCAGCGGCGCGCCAGGCCGTGGAATACCTCGCTGCGGGCCGCGTCGCGCTGGGCGTGATTCCGTCGCGCGACACCCTCGTCCTCGAGCGGTTCTTCGACGACAGCGGCGGCATGCAGCTCGTCGTGCATTCGCTCTTCGGCAATCGCATCAATCGCGCGTGGGGCCTCGCGCTACGAAAGCGATTCTGTCAGCGCTTCGATTTCGAGCTCCAGGCCGCCGCGACCGACGATGCGATCGTGCTTTCGCTCGGCCCGACGCACAGTTTTCCGCTCGAGGAAGTGTTCGAGTACCTTCGCGCGGAGTCGGTCCGCGAGCTCATCATCCAGGCGGCGCTCGTTGCGCCGATGTTCAAGTCGCGCTGGCGCTGGAACGCGACGCGCGCGCTCGCCGTCGTCCGCTGGCGCGCCGGAAAACGAGTGCCGCCACGGTTTCAGCGTATGGACGCGGACGACCTCGTGGCCGTCGTATTCCCGGACCAGGTGGCGTGTCAGGACAACCTGCCCGGAGCGCGCGAAGTGCCGGACCATCCGCTGGTCAAGCAGACGATCGACGATTGCCTCGTCGAGGCGATGGACATTCACGGGTTCGAGGCGCTTCTGCGCGACATTGCAGGCGGGCGGAAGAACCTCGTCGCCAAAGACACGACAGAGCCGTCTCCGTTCGCGCAGGAGATCCTCACCGCGCGTCCATACGCGTTTCTCGACGACGCACCGCTCGAGGAGCGCCGCACGCAAGCGGTCTATTCACGTCGCCTTCTCGACGCGCGTTCCGCGTCCGATCTCGGCGCGCTCGACGTTTCGGCGATCGAGCGCGTGCGCGGCGAAGCGTGGCCCGCGCCGGTGAACGCGGACGAACTCCACGAAGCGCTCGTTCTCCTCGGGTTTCTCACCGACCGAGAGGGGAGAGAGGGGGGTTGGTCCGGATTTTTCGACGAGCTGTGCGCCGGCGGACGCGCCACGTCTGTGAGCCTCGACTCGCGCAGAGCGCTCTGGGTCGCGGCCGATAGACTTCCGGAGGTCGTCGCCGCGTTTTCCGTGGAGCCGTCCTTCGGCTCGGCCTTCCACACGACACCCGAGATTCGAGCCGCCTCGCAGCGCCGCCGCGCGAACGTGGGACCCGGAAGCGGCGCTCGTCGAGATCGTGCGTGGCCGACTCGAGTCGGTCGGTCCGACCACGACACCGGCGCTCGTCGCGTCGAGCGGCGTCTCCGCCGCTCGCATGGACGTCGCGCTTGCGGCGTTGGAGTCGGAAGGCTTCGTCCTGCGCGGCCGATTCACGCCGGGCGTCGCGGAGCGCGAGTGGTGCGAGCGGCGCCTCCTCGCGCGCATCCATCGGTACACGCTCGGCCGATTGCGGAGCGAAATCGAGCCCGTATCGCAGACCGACTACGTGCGGTTTCTCCTTCGATGGCAGCGCGTGTCCGCCGACACGAAGATGCGTGGTCCCGAGAGCGTCGCGGCCGTCCTCGCGCAGCTCGAAGGGTTCGAGGTCCCGGCGCATGCCTGGGAGTCGGAGATTCTCCCGTCCCGCATCGCGGACTATTCGTCGGCGTGGCTCGACGCGCTCTGCCTGTCGGGACGCTTCACGTGGTTCCGGCGATCGCTCGCCGCGCGCGCGGGCCGTGCGTCGGGGCCAGTTCGCAACTCGCCCGTCGCGCTCGTTGCGCGAGCGAACGCCGTTGCGTGGCACGGAGCGGCGTCCGCGGAAGCTCTCGATTTCGGCCCGGCGGCGGCCAGGGTGCGCGCGGAGCTCGAGCGACGCGGTGCGACTTTCTTCGACGATCTGGTGACCGGCACGCGGCTGATCCGCACCGAGGTCGAACAAGGTCTCGGGGAGCTCGTGACCCACGGACGGGTCACCTCGGATGCGTTTGCCGGCCTGCGGTCGTTGGTCACTCCGGCCGCCGAGCGTGCACGCGGCCCGTCACGCCGCCGCGGCGCGCGTCCCGTCTTCGGGATGGGCGGCGCCGGAAGGTGGTCGCTGCTCGACACCGCGAAACGGGTCGACGTGGATGCGGCCGACCTCGAATGCGTCGCGCGGGCATTGCTTCGTCGCTATGGCGTGGTCTTCCGGAAGATACTGGAGCGCGAGACGGAGCTCCCGCCGTTCCGCGATTTGCTGCGGGTTTACCGGCGTCTGGAGGCGAGCGGAGAGTTGCGGGGAGGGCGCTTCGTCGCAGGCTTCTCGGGCGAGCAGTACGCTTTACCCGAAGCCGTCGAAGCTCTACGCGCAGCCAGGCGCGACCAGGCGTCGGGCGCGCTCGTGGCCGTGTGCGCTGCGGATCCGCTGAACGTCGTCGGCGTCGTCACGCCGGGCGAGCGCATTCCGGCGATCGCGTCCAATCGCGTCCTTTATCGCGACGGCTTACCCGTCGCGCGGAAGATTGGCGCCCGCGTCGAGTTCCTGAATGGCGCGGAACCTCCAGAACGCTGGGCGCTCGAGACGGCGCTCGTCCGCCGCCCCACGCCCGAGCGCGAACACGACCGCGAACGCGCGGTCACCACGTGACCGCGCCCATCCGAGCGATGTAGACTGCTCGTCCATGTCGGGCGAGTCGCTCAGCCTCCGCAGCCAGTGGATCCTACGGATCGGGATCCTCCTTGCCGTCGCCGCAGTCGTCTTCTGGACCCTCTACAGCCTGGATTTCTTCTTCACGGGCAGGCGTTTCGAGGCCACACCGACGAACCCGCTCACGCACTATCTGAATTTCGACCCGGGGAGCATCTCGGACGCCATCAGTTCACTCGCAGGCAACATCGCGGCGATCTTCGGGCTCGTCATCACCGTCGTCAGCATCATCGTGCAGCTTTCGGCCGATCGGTACACGGGCGTGACGCGGATGTTCTTCCGCGATCGGCTGAACATCGGCGTGATGGCGTACTACCTCGTCGTCTGCATCTACGCAGTGTGGCTCAGCATGTCGCTGCAGCACGACTACGTACCCCGCGCGGTGATCGTGACGATGCTGGGCGCCACGACGACCGGGCTGCTCCTGATGCCACCCTACTTCGGCTACGTGTTCTGGTTTCTCGAGCCGACGACCATCATTCACCGTATCCGTAGCGACGCGGTCAAGACGGCCGGAAAGGGAGCGCTCGAATCGAATCGTGCAGCGTGTTTCGAGGCTCAGGCCACGACGCTCAACGCGATGGAGGAGTTGACGGATATCACGAGCAACTCGATTTCCGGCAAGGACAAGATCATCGCGAGCGGCGCCGTGGACGCGCTAAAGGATTTTGCGCTCGAGTACTTGAAGGTGAAGGCGCGAGCGACGAAAGACTGGTTTTCGATCGGCGCGGGCATCCGTGAGAACCCCGATTTCGTCGCCATGGATCCCGAGTCGATCGAGGACCTCGAGGAGCGTCGAACCTGGGTAGAGTGGAAGGTGATGCGGCAGTACCTGGGGATCTACAACGAGGCCCTGGCGACGATGCGCGACATCAACTACCTCATCGCCATCGACACGCGGTACATCGGAGAAGCGGCGATCCACGCGCGTGACCGGGAGCTCTTGAGCCTCGTGTACCGGTACATGAACTCGTACCTTCGCGTGACGCTGAACGCGCGGGACGTTCGAACGGCGTACAACGTCCTCCATCAGTATCGCCTGCTCGTCGAGACGATGCTCCGGAACGACCACGGCGAAGCGGCTCTCGAGGGCGTGAAGTACATGAAGTACTACGCGCACGTCAGCTTCGACATGAAGCTGACGTTCGTGACGGAAACCGTGGCTTACGACGTTTCGACGCTGTGTGAAGTCGCGAATCGAGTCGGAGCCCGCGAGGAGCCCGAGATGTTGAAAGAGTTTCTCGAGCTCGATCAGCCGCTCCTCGCTCGCGGTCAGGAAAAGGGGCTCCTCGGCGTCCGGAAGGCCCAGGTCAAGCTGGCGAGCTATTACTTGCTCACCCAGCAGGAGCCGAAGGCTCGTCTCATCTGCAAAGACATGGAGGGCGAGCCTCGCGAGCGGCTCCTCGCGATCCGCAAGCAACTCGAGAGCGTCACGAGCAAGGATTTCTGGGAGATCATCGATCGCGGCCGGAACTTCGAGTTCATGCCGGTCGAGCAGCGCGAGTGCATGAAGACGTTCTTTTCGTGGCTCTCCCTCGACGCTCCAGCCCCTTCCGCGAAGCAGTCCACGCGGGCAACCGCCGAGTGAGAGTGGGACGGCCGGCAAGGGGTGGTGGCGAGCCCCGCTGCGAACCTTCCCAAAGACTATCGATGAGTTAAGGTGGGTCGTCCCGGCTTCGTCGGCACCCTCCGTGAGAAGGCCAGTGACGAGGTAGGATGATCTGCTACCTTCCTGCCGTCGTGGAGATGACTCGGGTCCTCGCAACCGATACCCAGCGCCGCCGTCGCCGCGTTCGCGCCGACCTTAGGGTCGTCGTTGCGCTCCGCAACGGTGACAAGCAACAGGCGCGCGTCGTGGATCTGAGCATCGGCGGCATGCAGCTCGAGGCAGCTCGTGCTCCCGGGTACGGCGAAAGCGTCACCATAGTCGTGCAGCTGCACGATTCGCATGACTGGTTCATCATCCCCGCCACGGTGCGCTGGTTCAGTCGGGGCGGCTTCGGTGTGGCCTTCGAGGGTCTGGACAGAAGCCAGGAACTCGCGCTCGCAGCCTTCGTCAATCAGTCTGCAGCCTGAAGGACTCCGGCGGCTGCGTCAGCCGCCGGTCTCACCGCGCAGGAACGCCCGAAGCCTCGGCACGAGGTTCTGTTGAACGGCAGAGGGCCCCTTGATCGACCCTTCGATGCGGTGGCTGGACGCGGTTCCGTCCGCGTTGGGCAACGCGATGAGTGGAATCAAATGCGACGAGTAGCCCGCGGCCGTGAGCGCGTCCCGATCCTCGTCGAGATCGAACTCGACTAGACGGACGCCGTCCAGGAGCTCGTCGAGCTCGCCCGCTTCCACGGCGTGGTGAAACCGCTGGCATGGCTCGCACCACGTGGCACCGACGTACACGAGGACGCCGCGATGCCGGGACCGCCCGCTCGCTGCCTCCGCCGCAATGAACGGCGCGATCGCCTCCCCGCCAGTCGGTCCGCGCACGAATACCGGTCTGGTGTGGCTTGGTGCCGGAGCATCCCGTTCCGCCGGAGCGGCCTTCGCGTGTCCACTGTCGCACCCGGCGAGCAGCGCACACGCGAGGACGGGCCAGGAGACGTTCATCGACTGTCCTTCACTCCCGCATCTCTTGGACAGATACACGCCCCGAACCCGCTGAGGTCGGGCGCGCACACGGCCGAGCCGACGCACCCATCCACGTCCGAGCACGGAATCGTCTGTCCGAGCGTGCATCCGACGCCTCCGGTGGCTTGCGGCGTGGACGTGCACCCGGAGGCACCAACGCAGCAGATGCCCGCGAGCAATTTGGCCATCACCGCGCTTCGGGCGGCTCTCGTTCTGGCGCTCACCGCCCGGATTCTAGCGGTCACGCGCGCGATGTTAGCGAAAATCTGCGAGCTTTGCCGTCAGGGCGGCTGAGCTACCCGTCCTTCGGTCCGAGTGGAACGTGTTCTGTCGCGCCTCGGTCGTTGCCTCGGCCGTTTGCACGGTGAAGCGTCGCGCGGGATCGCGCCGCTGCCCCGTGTAGCTTCCGTCGGTCGCTACAGACCCCGCGCACGCGCGGCAAGCGCCGCAGGGTGGGGTGTCGGTCTCACCGAGGAACTGCCGGAGGCGTGCCGTCTTGCACCCCGTGTACGAGGCGAGCCCGCCGACGTCGACCAGCCGGCGTGCATCGAGCGCGCGCACCGTGGCCAATCGCTCGGCGAGCGCCCGGAGCTCGCCGAGTACAACGTGGTTAGGCACGAGACGACGGAGCCATCCATCGCGATTCGAGACGAGACCCATCCCCTCAAGCAGGGCCGCCAGCGTCTCGACGCTCCTTCGGCTGGAGCGGGCCTTCGTGGCTAGCGACTCCGTCGTGACGACCTCGTCGTCCGAAGATTCTTCCAGTGCTCTTCCGAACATCAAGAGCTGTTCGCCCGTGGGCCGGGCGTCTTGGACTTCCGCTTCGAGAGCCAGGTGATCGCCCGGCGAGAAGAAGACCAGACCTTCGGCGGGTTTCCCGTCGCGTCCCAAGAGCGAGAGCTCGTCGGCGAGCTGTTCGAGCGACGTCGGGGGCGAAAGGCGTACCAGAGCTCGGATGTCCGCTTTCGTCGTCCTCCGGCCGTAGCGGAGCGGAACGCCTTCGGTGTCGTTCTCGCACGCCGCGGCGCCGATTGCGAAGGCGCTCGTCGCGACGAGGATCGCTCGCTCCCCGGGCATCGAAAATTGAATCTGCTCGCCGGCGCGGAGTCCCGTCTTCATTTCCTCGTGGTACCGGTGCGAGGGGAGCCCTCGTGCTCGGAAGGCTTCGTGGACGGTTTCGACCTCCCGGGGAGAGGTGCAGAAGACAATCAACGGCCGCGGCAACTGGCGCAACGCCTCCGCGAGGGCGCGGTGCCCGGCTTCACCTCGAATCCTTGAAGGCGAGCGACACGTTGGAGCGCACCCCGGGGCCTCCGAAGACGTCCGGTGGGTGAGGGAAAAGTGCGATGGAGATGTCGTGACAGACGACACTGGTCGCTCCAGGTGCGAGCGCGAACACGGGAGGCTTGCCGAGTCGCGCGAGATAGTCGCCGAGTCGCGCGTACGCCCCCGAAAAGGCGTGCGATGACGTGGCCGCGCGATGAGCCTCCAGGATCATCATGACGCCCAGCCCCACTCTGGCGAACGCCCGGAGAACCTGAGTTCGAGAGAGAATTTCAGGCGTTGCGAAAACGACCTTCACCGCGCCGCTGCTGATTGCATCCAGGACGTGCGCCGCTGGTCCTTCGCCCTTGGCATCCTCCAGAAGGACCGTGGTGGCGCCCGTTCGTTCGACCTTCTCCTTCTGGTGCGCCAGCGTCGAAATGTCGGGCCCCACGATCACGGCGAGCTGCGGCAGAAGCAACGACGCCACGAGTCCCGCGAGTTCGTGATTTCCGCTCCGAAGCTCCGTCGAGAGGGTCGCGCGGCTTTCCAAGATCGAACGGACGACCTTTCCCATGGTCGCATCGAGGGGCGCCGACAGCTTTGCGGCGGTGTCGGTCACGTCTCGCCACCGCTGATCGGTGATCGAACCGCGGGGCATCGTCGGGGTCATCAAGATCGATGAGAAAGGGGAGCTCGCGGGTGGAGCGCTCGGGGACGTGCTGACGCTATCTCGCGGCGGCAGTCGGCCGAGGCGAACTCCGGTGGCGATGATGCGTGGCCCCCTGCCGGGCTTGGCTGGCTTTCGTGTCTGGACCGTGGCTCGCGCGCGGCTCGGCTTCGTCCTGCCACGTGCGATGAGGCCCCGGCGGCTTCCTCGAGGCACCGTCTTCGCGTTCAGGTGGGCCTTCAATTTCAGCTTTTTCGGCGGCTGCTTCACGGAAGGCTTCGGTTTCGGTTTCGGCTTGGGCCTGGGTTTCGGCTTCGGCTTCGGCTTGGGTGTCGCCCCTTTCCGTGCGTACCCGCTCATGGCCGGCGTCAGGCGCGGGCGGGCCTTTGGCTTCCCGCCTACTGAACGCCCTTTGGCCAGTCTCTTCGCTCTCCTCCGCAAGTCAGTCGCCTCCGTCAGTCTTCAGAAAGGACCGAGATCCTTGTGGAAATGGATGATCTCCCGAATCCACATCCATATCATTTGGGCCCAAGCGACGTGAACGAAAAAACAGGGCATGTCCTTTCAGCCCGCGGGTGGGCCCATGGCCATCCAGGGGCATCAGTGTCGGAGCTGGTCCTGCCTCGGCTTCGATGCCGTTCTTTCCGCGAGCGGGCCACAGCGCTATCGCGGGCCCCCTCGAAATGAACTGGCGCTCCTGGGGCCAGATCGAAGGCCGAGGTTGCTTCGCAATGATCTCAATCGAGACATGCACGTTTCCGAGTCGTCATACAAAGGACACTTTTCCGGCAGACATTGCGCTCCCTTTTCGCAAACTCTTCAGCAGGAGCCAAAAAGTCTTGAAGACCCTCGCGTCATCCGTCGCTATGATCGTTTCGATCCTTGGGACCCCAGCGTTGGTATTCGCGCAAGCCACGGTCGCTCCGCCAGGTGCGACGTCTCCGGCGGCGCCTGCCTCGGCGGATCCTGTTCCAGCGAGCCTCGTTCAGCCGGGTCCGTCGCAGACACCAGCAGGCCCGCCGATGGTCCCTGCGCCCGCATCAGTCGAGGGCGCCGCGGTCGCGCCGGTGTCAGGTTCGCCCGTGTCCGTGGGGGGACCGCCATCGGTGCTTTCGAAGTTCAGCGCGCGGTTTTATGGGTTCGTCGAACTCGACGCCATCGAAGACTCTACGCAGAGCTTCAGCGAGCTCGCCGGCAATGGGCTCATTCAACGCGACAACTACGCCGCCGATCACGCGCGCACGACCTTCGGAGCTCGCAACTCGCGCCTCGGCTTCAAGATCGGGGGCCCCGGGAGCGATGAAGTGAAGACGAGCGGTATCGTCGAGATGGACTTCCTCGGAAACCAGCCCGGCAACCCTCCGTCCGTCAGCGAAGGATCCTATTTCACGAGTCCCACGTTTCGCATTCGGCACATGGCGCTCAAGGTGGAAACGCCAGTGATCGACATCCTCGCGGGCCAGTACTGGGAGCTATTCGGCTGGCAATCGTATTTCGATCCCAATACCGTCGAAATCCAGGGTCTGCCGGGGCAGGTGTACTCTCGCTCGCCGCAACTCCGGCTTTCTCACGTCTTCAAATCCGACGACGTGAACTTCGAACTCGCCGCAGCTGCCTCACGTCCACCCCAGCGAGACTCCGGCGTCCCCGACGTTCAAGCGGGTTTGCGGGTACTGGCGAACCACTGGCAAGGGTTTCACACGGCTGGAGGGACGGGCTCTTCGCTCGACGCGGCAGGGATCGGGCTGAGCGGTGTATTTCGGCACTTTGCCGTCGCCGAATTTTCCGCGGCTCCACGGGACTCGGTCCAGAAGAACGGATGGGGTATTTCGATCGACGGGTTGATTCCAGTGATTCCCGCCACGAAGTCCGGCCACGCGAACGCGCTGACCTTGACGGGTTCGTTCGTGACGGGGAGCGGCATCTCGGATCTCTATACCGGTCTCACGGGTGGGATCGGGTTCCCGTCCCTTTCGAACCCGACCAAGGCCACGCCGGCGCCGACGTACACCGCCGACATCGACAACGGTCTCGTCACCTACGACAGTATAGGGAATCTCCACACGATCGATTGGCAGTCGTTCATCATCGGTGTCCAATACTATCTGCCGATCGAAGAGGTCTGGCTCTCCGCGAACTATTCTCGGATGCACTCTGGGAACATCGCCTCCTACGGAGCCGATCCCTCGAAGGTCTTCACGGATTCGAACTGGTATGATGGCAATCTGTTCTGGGACATGAACGGCTCCGCGCGGTTCGGACTGGAGTACGCCCACTTCCAGCAGAAGTACGCCGACGACAAGAGAGCGAACAATGATCGGGTCCAGCTTTCGGCCTTCTACATTTTCTGACCGCTCGGATCAGGCCCTCCCAGACTCAGCGAACAGATGGGTCGACGCAATCCGCACCGGAAATCGGATCGGTAGCTGGAGCGGGCGTTTCCGCGCGCATCGCCCAGCGCGCGGAGCGAAGCGCGGGGTCACTTAGTTCCGCATCGACGACACCGTCGTCCCCGAAGAATCAACGAGCGGAACTACGCGAGCGCAGCGAGCCCGCCGAAGGCCCCAAGTCATTCTGGCAACTCTGGATCTCGCGCGAGCCATCTCGCCAGCGTCTTGTCATCGATTCCAAGAGTCCCGGCGGTGAGCAGCTTCCGATTCCCGAGTTGCCCGTAAGCCCATGCGACGTACCGGCGCTGCACTTCTCGCAGGGGCAGGACGCGTCCTGAGAATTCCGTCGACGCGCCCGCGCCGGCGCCGACCGTCGCCGGAAGGTCGGCTGGCGTGACCTCGGCCGAGCGCGCGAGAAGCACTACTCTCTCGATGACGTGCTCGAGTTCGCGAACGTTCCCTGGCCACGGATGCGATAGGAGACGGTCCATCGCTTCCTTCGCGATTCGCTCGACGCGCGACGACGGATTGTTCGAGTGCGACTTTCGAAGAAAGTGCTCCGCCAGGGCAGGGATGTCTTCGGTCCGGTGCCGCAGCGGCGGAATCTCCACGGTCAACACCTCAAGTCGATAGAGGAGGTCCTCGCGAAATGAGCCCTCGGCCACTCGGGTTCGGAGGTTTCGATGCGTGGCCGCGATGATGCGAGCATCCACAGCGCGCTCCCGGCTCGAGCCAAGAGCCCGCACGACGCGTCGCTCCAGCACATCGAGCAACTTCATTTGCAAGGCTCCACTCAGCTCGCCGACCTCGTCCAGAAACAGCGTGCCGCGATCGGCTTCCTCGAACAACCCCTGTCGCGGCGACGTCGCCCCGGCGAATGCGCCCTGCGCGTGACCGAAAAGTTCGCTCTCCAGGAAGGTTTCGGGTAGGGCCGCGCAGTTGACCGTGACGAAGGGTCCTCCTGAGCGGCGCCCGGCAGCGTGAATCGCACGGGCCACTAGCCCCTTTCCAGTGCCGGTTTCTCCGAGGAGCAAGACGGGCGCCACCGCATCCGCAAAGCGTTCCGCGACGTCCAGCACCTCGCTCATCGCGCCGCTCGCCGCAACGATGCCCGCCCGCGAGAATCGCTCCGAGAAGGCACGCCGCAGCGCCGCAGCTTCACGCCGCACCCTCGATTCCTCGAGTGCACGCTCGAGAAAGAGCCCGAGCTCAGCCATTTTGAACGGCTTCGTTACGTAGTGGTACGCGCCTCGGCGGATCGATTCGACTGCGGAGTCCACGGCGCCATAAGCGGTCATGACAATCACGGGCCGCTCCGGTGCCGCTCGTTTCGAAAGCTCGAGGAGACCGAGCCCATCCACTTCTGGCATCCGCAGGTCGGTGATGAGGGCAGTGAAGTCCTCGAGCTCGAGGAGCTGGGCTGCTTTCGAGCTCGAGTCGGTGGCGCAGCCATCGTAGCCCCGCTCGGACAGAGATTCCGCGACCATTTCCGCCATCGCTAGATGATCGTCAACGACGAGCACCCGCGATCGGCGGAGCCCCGAAGGTTTCTCGGGCGGCGCGTCGCTCTTCATGGTCCGGTCGCGATGGGTAGCTCGATGCTTGCCCGGGTGCCACTCGAAGCGTCGCCTTCGGATTTCGGTCCGATGACCAACGTTCCCCCGTGGCTCTTGGCAATTTCATTCGCGATGGCGAGCCCCAGCCCCGTTCCCTTCCCGGGGGGCTTCGTCGTGAAGAAGGGCTCGAGCGCGCGCGCGGCTGCTTCTTCGGTTATGCCCGAGCCGTCGTCGGTCACGACGAAGGATACGCGGCCTTCCGCCGCGCGCACCGCGAGCACGACGGTTCCTCCCGAGACGCAGGCGTCGCAGGCATTCAGGAGCAGGTTGATCAGAGCTTGCTCGAGGAGCGGAGTCTCGCAGGAGATGGCCGGAGTGCTCTCTTCCACGACGACTCTCAGATTCACCTTCGCCTTCGAAAACCGGTGTTCGACGAGAGCGATTGCCGCTCGCGCGATGGCGCCAGGATGCACCCGATCCAGCGATGGCGCGTCGCCGCGCACGAGGTTCAGGAACCCTCGGACGACATGTCCGATCCGGGTGCCCTGCTCCACGATGGTCTCGACGTGCTTCTTCGCGCGCTCGTCCACCATCTTCGGCAAGAGTTGCTCCGCGCGACCGAGAATGACACCCAGAGGTGTGGACACTTCATGAGCGATGCCGCTTGCCAGAGCCGTGAGCGTCCCGAGTTTGTCAATTTGGACGAGCTGCGCGTCGCGTTGACGGGCAAGCTCGGCGATCGCTAGGCGGCTCTCGAGCTCGAGTTCCTTTCGTTGTTTGCGAAGTGCGACGCCCCCGAAAGCGAGGACCAAGCCCGTCGCAACGAGGACGCTGAACAAGAGGCGCCGCTCGGCGCGGAGCTCTCGGTCCCGCTCGTGGGATGCAGTTGCTGCAACCACGACCGTCCAGCGCCCGCCCGGTCCGTCGAACGCGGACAGGCCGACGATCGCCGTTCGTTCCGGAAGCGCAAAGTTTGGCGCGTCCGTGCGCGCGAGACGCAGCGAGTCCAGACCCTGGGCGGCGGCCGCTTCGACGCGTGCGTCGCGAACGATGCGCCCGCCGATGGTCGACAATCCCGGCACCCCGCCCCGAATCAGCAACAGACGTCGGTTTGATGCCGACTCGATGCCGCCAACGCCGGCGAAGAGATCCTTGACGCTCGGTTCGGGGGCGTCATTGTGGAGATCCGCGAGCCGACTCGAAACGACTGCGGCCACGCTCCTGGCGAGCGTCGCCTGTTCGCCGGCGAAGTCATTTAATGCAGCCGCGGACTCGCGACTCGCGTCCCACGAGGCAAGAACCGTCACGACCGCGATTGCGACGGCCATGGACGTTGCCAGAGGGAGCCTGCCAGTCCCGCCCGCGGTTCGCGTGAACATTTCGATACGACAATTGCCTTTTCGCGCTAGGCAGGCCGCGCCGCAAGAGCCCCGCGGTCTTGAAAAGCCCATGGTCGTCCCCGGCGGATGGAGCGACCCTAGGGGGGACGTGCCGGGTTTCTTCGACTTCACCATTAAGAGGGCTCTCGGTTGCTCGACCCTCGTCGTGTGCGCCTTGTCGACGCCGTTCGCGAATCCGACGCCAGCCGAGTCGGCGACCCTCGCCGCGGCTCGTCCCGCCGTGCGGCAAGGATCCTTCATTACCGACCACACGAACGCTCCGAGTCGAGCTTCCCCGGACGGGGAAAGTTTCGCCCATGTCACGACTGTGGAAGCGCGAGTCGCGTCGGTCAACGACTTTGCTCGAGAGTTCGCGCCCGATGCCGTTCGCGTCGGCTCGGCGTCTCTGGGTAGCCCGAATCGCGGCTTCTTGGTGAACGGCGTTCAGATGCCCGACGGACCCTACTGGCGCGTGCTCGACCGGGACCGTGCGTGGGGAACCGCTGAGACCATAACGTCGCTCCTGAATGCGATCGGGCGTGTGCACGCAGCGTTCCCCGATTCACCCGCGCTCTACGTCGGCAACATCTCCGCAGAGGATGGCGGCTATTTGAGGCCGCACCATAGCCACCAATCGGGACGCGACGCGGATCTCGGCTACTACTACTTCGAGGGATCACGCTGGTACGCGCGCGTGAACGCCAGGAATCTCGATCGCCCACGAACATGGGCTCTCGTGAAGGCTCTCCTGTCGGATCCGAACGTCGAAGACTTGTTCATGGATCGCTTCGTTCAGAACCTACTCCGGAGCTATGCCAAGCAAGTGGGCGAGGACCCGGAGTTCGTGGCTGGCGCCTTCGATGGCGGACTTGGGCAGGAGAAGCGTGTGTTTCACGCGTGGGGACATCTCACTCACATGCACGTGCGTTTCCGCTGTCCGCGCGCCGTCGCGGCAGGCGTCGGGACCATCGGGGTTTCCCGCCAGTCGCGCACCGTCGTGCGGAGCGCTCATCGCCATGGACGACGAACGTGAAAAGCGTCGCCCATGCGCAGGTCTCCGCCGCGATCTCGGTGTTGCTCGTCGTGGCTTGCGGCTCCGGTGGCGGAGACGCGGCCGGGTCGAACGACCACGCGTCGTCAGGCGGCAGCACATCATCGGTTCCCGGTTCTGGAGGAGCGTCGCAGGCCGAATCATGCGATTCGGAGCCCGTGCACACGGGGCAAGCGACGTATTACTCGACCGCCGATGGTTCCGGGAATTGCAGCTTCGATCCGACTCCTGACGATCTGATGGTGGGTGCCATGAACGCCGTGGACTACGCGGACTCGGCAGTGTGCGGCGGCTGCGCCCACATCGTCGGGCCGAGTGGGGACATCACGATACGCATCGTCGACCAGTGTCCGGAATGCCCGCAAGGCAACATCGACTTGAGTCCCGAGGCCTTCGACGGAATCGCCCAGCGCTCGCTCGGGCGCGTCGCCATCCAGTGGACGTACGTCGCCTGCGCCGTCACCGGCGACGTCTCGTATCGTTTCAAGGAAGGCAGCAGCCAGTATTGGACCGCCGTACAGGTCCGAAATCATCGCTATCGCGTGGCGAAGTTCGAATACGAAAAGAGTGGTGCGTTCGTGAACGTGACCCGGCAAGACTACAACTACTTCGTCGAACCGAACGGCATGGGACCCGGCCCGTACGCGTTCCGCGTGACGGATGTGTACGGGGCCGTCGTCACGGACACCGGGATTCCGCTCGAAGTCGCACAGGTCGTTCCCGGCTCGTCGCAGTTCCCCGTCTGTTCTCGGTAGTCCCGCATCGACGAGCAGCGTCGTCCCCGAGGGATCAAAGAGGTGCGGAACTACGCAAGTGGAGCGAGCACGCCGAAGGCGGCGGGGGAGCGGGCGCGGAGCGAGCCGCGGGGGTAAGGCTGGCAAGGACCCCCTTTCCTAGTAGCCACGGGTCACTTGCCTCGGAGGCGCCCGCATTCCGCGCCTCTGGTTCACTTAGCGGCCAGAGCGCGGTCGACCGCGCTCGTCAGTTCCGCGTCGAGCGGTGCCGTCGACGGTGCGAATCGGCCCAGGACGCCGCCCCGTTTGTCGATCACGAATTTTTCGAAGTTCCACACGACGTCACCTTTGCCTTTCGGCGGCGCGTCTTCATTCGTCAGGAATCCGTAAACCGCGGCCTGTTCCGCGCCAAGGACGTGGACTTTCGAGAACAAGGGAAATGAGACCCCGTATTGCGACTCGCAGAACGCCTTGATCTCCGCTTCCGTGCCGGGTTCTTGTGCGGCGAAGTCGTTGCAGGGAAACCCCACCACGCAAAATCCGCGGTCGCGATATTTGCGGTGGAGCTCCTCGAGAGCCGCGTATTGCGGCGTCAAGCCGCAGCGCGACGCCACGTTGACGACCAGTAGCACTCTCCCGGAAAAGTCGGAGAGTTTCTGCGCGTTGCCCTCGATCGTCGTCACCGTGAAATCGTGGAGAGTCGCCATGTGTGCAGCCTACCACCACTCACCGGGTCTCCGTCACGCCAGGTCTCCGTCACGACGCCCCGGATCCGGGCCAGAGGCTTCGTCGTTGGCTCTGCCCCGGTAGCTCGCCCTCGGCCTGTTTCCGCGAGACGATGTTTCGTGGTCAAGTCGCAGGAATGAACGATGGCGTGCTCCATGGCGTTCGGGTCGTTGACTTTGGGCGTTACATCGCTGGCCCGTATTGCGCCGCAGTGCTCGCCGACCTCGGCGCGGACGTGATTCGCGTCGAGCGTGCGGACGGGAGTGAAGATCGGTTCCTTGCGCCGGTCACGGACGATGGCGACGGCGCGATCTTCTTGCAGTGCAATCGCGGCAAGCGGGCAATTGCATTCGACCCGTTGTCGCCGGACGGGCGGGAGATCACGCGAAGGCTCGTGGAGACGGCGGACGTGATCGTCGCGAACCTGCCTCGACGCACGCTCGCAGAGATGGGTCTCGATTTTCCCGCGCTGTCGCGGCAAAACCCCCGGGCTATCCTGACGGCGATCACGGCGTTCGGAAACCGAGGGCCGTACGCCCACCGAGTGGGCTTCGACGGCATCGGTCAGGCGATGTCGGGCGCGATGTACCTGTCAGGGACGCCCGACGCGCCGTCGAAATCCATCGCGAACTACGTCGACTTCACCACGGCCGTGTCGGCCGCTCTCGGCACCGTGGCGGCCCTCCTCGAACGGACGAGGACCGGCCGCGGTCAGCTCGTCGAGGGTTCGCTTCTCGGGTCCGCCCTCACGTTGATGAACGGCGCGCTCGCCGAAGAAGCTCTCCTCGGTATCGGGCGGGTTGGGTCCCAAAACAGAAGTCAGCTTTCGGCGCCGTCCGACACTTTCCGCACGCGAGATGGCTGGGTACTGGTCCAGACCGTCGGCCAACCGCTATTCGAACGATGGACCCGGCTCGTCGGCGAACCCGCGTGGCTCCAGGACCCCCGCTTCAAGAGCGACATCGAGCGCGGCAAGCACGGGGCGCTCTTGTGCGAGCGCATGCAAGCTTGGTGTGGCGAACGCTCGAGCGCCGTCGCGCTCGCGGAGCTCGAGGCGGCGAAGATCCCGGCCGGACCGGTGCTGTCTCCTCATGCCGCTCTCCTGGATCCCCAGGTCCAGGGCGGCGACTTCTTCGCGGCACTCGACTATCCCGGACTCGCGCGCGCGGCCCCGATTGCGAGATTGCCGTTCGAATTATCCGAAGGGGGCGTTCGTATCCGAGGCCGCGCCCCGACTCTCGGAGAGCACACCGAGCAGATCCTCGGCGAGCTTGGTTACGATGCGGCGGAGATAGAGGGGCTTCGGGACAAGACCAGGGACGGCCACACCGGCAAGCCGGTCGTCCCGCACTAGAATGGTTGCAGAGGTGCATGTTCAATTGTGGAGGGGAGCGTGCCCGTTCCGGTGGTGGGGTGACTGATTCTCGGCACTTGAACTCGCTACCTCTCTGGCACGAACCCTGCTATCTCGCGCGCTCGTGACCATGACCCTCGAACAGATTCAGTCGTCGCCCCGCGTGTCGCCAGCCCCGTACCTGGTCCTCCTGGCGGAGCCCGATGCCGATGCACGGGGCCGTCTCGGCGCGTCTCTGGAGGCGCTCGGTCCGCACGTGGTCACGCACGTCGAGGATGGGGACGAACTCGAACGCGCGTTCTTCAACCGGGGGCCGTACGACCTCGTCGTTTGTCGCTCGGCGCTCGGGGCAACGAGCGGGCTCGACGTGCTCGCAAAGGCGCGGCGCCGCGGACGCCGCTCGTCGTTCATCGTTTACTCGTCGCTCGAGGGACCGTGGCTTCGCGTGTTCGTCAGCGACTCCGACGCGACCGTGCTTTCGAGTCGCGTGGTCTCGCTCGACGGTCTCGCGCAACTCGCGAAGGGCGTGCTCGACTCCAAGCGGTGGTAGGCGGGCTCCGCTGCAGTCTCATTGGAGCAGTGGGAACCGTCGCTCATCGTAGCCAAATTCGGTTGGGATGAGCTCCACGACCGTGTGAAGCGGGATGACGACGTAGGGACACTCATCCTGCGGTTTGCCGGTGAGATACCCGTAGAGCGCCCGTATCACGGCCTGGTGCGCGATGATCAACACGGGCGACCTCTGACGCTCGAGCTCCACGATGACCGGTTCGAGGCGCTGGACCACGTCCGCGTAGGATTCGCCGCGAGGGTACCGGTAACGGAACTTGTCGCGGGCCCGCGCGGCGAACTCGTCCGGCATCTCTTCGCGGATCTCCGGGTAGGTCATACCGTCGCACACGCCCGCGTCGATCTCGTCCAGCGACCGCCAGGTGAACGCAGCCGTCTCGAGCGGCCCTGCGGTGGCGACCGTACGCTGCAGAGTGCTCGTCCACACCACGGGCACCCTCGGCTGTGTGCGAATGAAATCTCCGAGCGCGCGTGCGTACTCTGCGCCTCGCTGCGTGAGCGGCGGATCGCCGCCAATCCGTCCGAGCACGTTGAACTCACTCTCGCCGTGGCGCGTAAGCCAGACTGGTCTGTCCGTCGGCTGAATCTGCATCAAAAAGAAGACGAGTCGCGAGCGGAGATAGCCCTCCAGCCGGTTGACGATGACCTGGCGCCCCATGTCGACGAGCTTGATGTAGCTGCCTTCGGCGTCCGAGACTGGCTCGTACGTTCGCTCATAGTGAGCGATTCGTGCGCGGAAATCCCTGAACGCCGCATCGCTGGACATGCCCTCGTAGTCGGGAAGTCCCACCTTGTTGCGCCGGACGTTCGCATCCACGATCGCCTGGTCATCGCAGATCGTCTCGACGAACATCACCTTTATTCCGGCTCTCGCACAGCGCTCTTGAATGACGGCGCGCCGGCTCCTCTCGGTGTTCGTGGCATCGTAAATGCCGACTTCGCCGCCCTGGTCGAACCACGCGAGGAGATCGTCGAGGGCTGCCATGGCGAAGGCTAATCGTTCTTCCTTCGTCGCCGCGTTGTCCGGCGCGAAGTACGCTGCCGGCTGCTTCGCTCCGGCGCGTCTACGGCGGTAGTCCCCGACGTTCACCCAGAGCGTGCGGTGGCCGAGCCACGCAAGGTATCGCTGGAGCTTCCGTGCGACGAACGTCTTGCCGCGCGCCGGCAACCCTACCATGACTAGCGCCAGCTTCTGTGGACCGGGACTCGAGCTCATCGGGCACCTATATCGAAACTACTCGCACGCGCCGGCGGTGCCGCAAGGGGTACAAAGCTCGCCTGCGTTGCAGCCGATGCCGTTCAAGGTCGCCTTCACGATGGGGTTCGTGATCTGGCAATCCGGCAGACAAGCCCCGAGCCCTGCGGAGCAGCTCGGGAAGTTCGCCGTTGCATCTGCCACCTTCAAGTCAGGCATACACAACGAGCCTGCGCCGCAAGAATCTTGAGGGAGCGTCGACGCCTCGGTGGAACCGATGAGCACGGTCGGCACGCAGGTCCCGCGCGCGGCGCCGTTCGTGGCGGGGTAGGGACAGCACGTCGGATAGAGGGTCTTGGCCCCCGCGGGCTTGTCACCATTGAATTTGCAGGCGCCGCTGTCGACACCGGTGACCGGGTCGTAACAAGGGACGCAGAGCTCGTTCGCCGCGCAGGTCTCCTCTAGCAAGGTCGACGCGGCGGCGGCCACTTTCGGCATGCACGATGGGAGGCACCGGGCCTCGAGGTTGCCGGGCGCGGTGCAGCTCGCGGGCTTTGCAGACGGGTCGAGGAGCGCGGTCGGCGCGCACACGAGTGACGTCCCGGTGCACGTATCTGCTCCGAGTTCCGCCGCGGTAGACGCCGCTACGTACGTTTTCGGAACGCAATCCCCCACGCCGCCGCAGCAGGCTGTGAAGGTCTTCTTCGCGGCTTTCGGCGCGTCGCCGTTTTCGTCGCACACGCCGGTGTCCGAACCGGTTTGCGGATCGTAGCAGGGCGCGCAGAGCGTGTTCGCGGGACACGCGGGAGAACCGGAGTCGAGCCTGGCTTTTTCGGCTTGTATCGACGGAACGCAAGCCGGGATGCAACGGCCTTCGGCGCCAACTGCGCCCAGCGCCGTGCAGGCCTTCGGCAGGTCTCCCGTGACGGAAAACACGTCGGGTGAACAGAGCGACCCGCTCCCCGTGCACGTATCCTTGTCGAGCGACGCTTGCTCGCCTGCCGTCAGGAGCGTCGATGGCAAGCAATGTCCAAGTCCGCTACAGCACCCAGGGAACTGGAAGGGCTGATTCTTCGGGGTGTCTCCGTTCTGCGTGCAGGCGGACGTCTCCTCGCCGGAGATCGGATCGTAACAGGGGGCGCACAGATAGCCGCTCGCGCAGACGTCCTGGGGCAAACTGCTCGCCTCGGACGCGATGTCGGGCAAACAGCTCTCGAGGCACCGTCCTTCGCTGCCGCCCAGGGACGTGCAGATTGGCGGCTGGGACGTGCCGTCGCTCAAGTCGTTCGGCGAGCAGAGGTCCGCGGCGTTCTTGCAGACGTCCTTGTCGAGCAAGATGGCCGACGACAGCGAACTCGAGGGGACGCACGAGCCGAGGCCGCCGCAGCAAGCTTGAAACGGGTTCGGCGCCTCGGTCGGCCCAGGGTCGCAGCCCTGATCGCAGGCGTGGGTGTTCGCGCCTGTCCGCGGATCGTAGCAGGGCGCGCAGAGATCTCCGGCTCCGCAGACATCGCGAGGCAAGGATGCGGCCTGAGACGCGATGCTGGGAATGCACGTCGAGAGGCAACGACCCTCTTCGCCGTTCACGGATGTACAAGTTGGCGGGATGAATTTACCGGCGCGCGCGAGAACGTACGCCGGTATGCATTTGCTGCCCGTCCCGCAGTCGGCGAAAAACGCCGCGGACGCCTCCGGAACGAGGCTGGACGCGACGCACTTGCCGTTCGTGCAAAGCGGGAAGTCCGTCGAGCTACACGCAACGTCGTTCGACACGTCGAGGAGTGTCGCGGGCACGACGCAACCTTCTGCGCCGCCGCCCGTGCCACCTTCGGTAGAGCCAGCATCACTTCCCTTCGCGACGACCCCGGAATCATCGTGCGCGTCCACACCCGCGTCGACAACCGAGCCACTTCCGGTCCCGCCTGTAACCGAGGTTCCCCCGGCTCCCGGCGGGACGCCCCCGTTCCCGCTCTGGCCGAGAGAATTCGTCCCCCCCGCGCCGAAGATGGCATTGCCTGCGTCCGGCTGATGCTCATGACCGCCGCTCGTGCTCGAACCGCAAGCGGTGACGACCTGGCCGCAGGCGAACAGGACAAAGGCCTCAAGAATCCGGATCAGGAACTTCGAGCCGATGAGGGTCTTCATCACCAAGCAAGCCTCTCCAGGCTGCCGCGTCAGAGCCTAGCAGATCGGATCCTCACCGCAGACTGAACGAATTTTGCACGAGGCTCACGCTGCGCGTTCGGCGGCGCCCCCGCCGGCCAGCTCCTCGACCGAATCCGCGATGCCCCGCGCCAGGATCTCGGCGTCCGGGAACAGATCGAAATCTGCGTTGATACCGAAGCCGACTTTGCCGTTATACGAAAGCGCGGCAATCCCGAGCGACGTGACGCCGGCGATGGGCACGACGGGGAAAGCGTCGATCATCTCGCCGCCCTTGAGGAAGAGCGGAAACTGGGGTCCCGGCACGTTCGTGACGACCAGGTTGCACATCCGCGCGAGCGGGAGTGCCTTGCCCGCCAGCGAGAGCACAGTGGGCGGCGCGTAGGCGCTGGCCTTCAACCAGAAGTCCGCGGCGACGGCCTGGTTCGATTCTTTCGCCGCACGCATGGATGCCTGGACGCGCCGGACGCGCTCGTCCGGCCGTTCCTCGCCGATGGGCAAATCCGCAACGACCCAACTCACCCGATTGCCGGGCGTATTACGCTCCGATGCCGCGCGGAAACTGACGGGGATCATGGCCTTCAAGACGAGCCCGTCCACGGTTTCTTTTCGTTCCAGCAGGAGCTTCCGGAGGCCACCGGACACGACGGCGAGCAGCACGTCGTTCACGGTGCAGTCGAGCCGCGCACGCACGGTCTTCAGCTTTCCGAGCTCGGTTCGCACGGTCTCGAACCGCCGGTGCGGTCCGATGCCGCGAGTGAATGAGGTTCTCGGCGCGAGTTCGAGCCCGGCTCTGCCGAACGACAGGAGCCCGCGGGCGAGGTCTTTGCCACGCTCCAGGTATTCACGAGGTGCCTGCGACACCTTCCGGACGGATCGCATGACGTCCGCCGGTTGAGCGGCGCGCTCGACGAGAGCGTCGCGGAGCAATTCCGAAGGGGTCGGCGGTGCCTCGGGGACCCAGGGCGGCACGTCCAGCGGGGGCGATTCAGGTCCGAAATCCAGCAAAACAGTCCCGATGTCGACAGCGCCGAGCCCATCGACGAGGCAGTGGTGGCACTTCGTCAAGAGAGCGCTTCGTCCGCCCGGGAGGCTGACATGCCAGATCTCCCAGAGTGGACGGTTGCGTTCCAGCTGGCGTCCGAGCAGGCGCGAAGCAAGCCGCAGCAGGTCACGCTCCGTTGCGCTTGCCGGGAGCTTGGTGAAGATGACGTGGTTTCGGACATCGAAGTCCCGATCGTCTATCCACACCGGCCTGCCCTGATTCCCCGGCACCCAGGCGATCTTCTGCCGGTACCGCGGCACGAGGTGAAGTCGCCGTTCCACGTGGGAGAGCAGCGCGAGTTCGCGTGAGTCGGCGTCTTGAAAGATCGTGAGCGAGCCCACGTGCATGTGCGCCGTCGGCGATTCCGCGTACAAGAAAGCCGAGTCAATCGGCTGTAGCCGCTCGTATCGGGTCATCGTAGCCTCCCTCGTCGCCTCGCGCTCGAGAGCGAACAGTGACGAGCTTAGCCCCTGCTACGCGTTTTTCTACCTGAACGGACGCGAGCTGCTCGACTATGATGTCAGAAGGGCTCGATTGCGATAAAGGAACGGAAGATGGACGAGAGCGTTCGACGCAAAGTCTGCCGGTTGATTGCGGGTATCGTGGTGTCCGACGAGGACTTGTCCCCGCAGGAAGATGCGTTCGTGGACCGCATGCTCGAGCGTTTCGGCATCCCGCTGGCGGATCGGGAGGTCATCTTCCCAATCATCGATTCATCGGAGGCGGCTGCTGCCATTCGAGAGTTCGACCCCGCCCTGCGCACGGAAGCCTTCGGGCTCCTCATCGAGGCCGCCGCCGTGGACGGATCCATCGCACCCGAAGAGCTTGGTTATCTCGAAACCGTGGCTGAAGCCGTCGGCGTCTCGAAGGACGAGCTAGGAGATCGGCTCGCTGCGGCTCTCGCGAAGCGCCCGTGAGCCGCCGCGCCGGCCTGCGGCTGGGCGCGGCCGGGTTGACGGTGATTGGTCACCCCTTCGCTCGTGTTATCGCGAAGCCGCATTTCTTTCGCGCCTCGCGTCTACCCATGAGGAGGTACTCCCCTGGACGAGTATCACGTGGCGCTTCGTTTCTGGACCGCGGCGCTGGCCGTCATCCTCGTGGCGCCTTACGCGGCGGCCGCCGCGGGGCGCTTTCTTCAATCGCTGGACGAGCACGTTTCGGGCGGCGGTGGGCCGATTTCGCTCCCGCCGTCGCCGCGGCCGAGTTCGCCGTAATAATCGCGGAGATCGTCTGGCTCGCCTCGGCCCGGGAGCTCGGCCCGCGTGGATGATGGGGGCCGTTCGCGCGCCTGGATCCCGTCGCTCGACGGGCTCCGGTGCCTCGCGATCCTCCCCGTCATCTGGCATCACAGCACGTCTGCGCCGGCTCCGGGCCTGCTCGGCAAGGGGCCGCTGGGCGTCCATCTGTTCTTCGCCATCAGTGGCTTTTTGATCACGACCCTCCTGCTGCAGGAACGAGCGGATACCCGCCGGATCTCGCTCCGGAGATTCTTCGGGCGCCGGAGTCTGCGGATCTTTCCGCTCTACTACGCCGTTCTCGCCCTCTTCGTGCTTCGCGCTCTCTGGTTTCTGCCCGACTCCCCGATGCGCGCGCACTTCCTGGGCAACGTGCCGTACTTTGCGACGTACACGACGAACTGGTTTGTGGACTTCGGCGTCCCGCATCCGGTCATCTTCGGCTTCTCCTGGTCCCTCGCGACCGAGGAGCAGTTCTACCTGGTGTGGCCGCTCGTCATCGCCAGCTCTCGTTCGCTCGCCGCGCCGGTCGCATTCGTCATCGGGCTTCTCGCTCTCGACCGTGCCGGGCTCGGTCATCTCGCATTCCTCGGCGTTCACGGCACGCTGTTCCGGATCGTCACGAGTATTTCGACGCCGATCTGTATCGGCTCCCTCCTCGCGTGTGGGCTTGCTTCGCCGAGAGCTGCGCGCGCGATCCGGCGCGTGCTCGGGCCGCGGTTCATGGCGCCCCTGGTGCTCTTCGCGCTCGTCGCGTGCGTCTTCATCGACGCGCCCCTCCTTTTGATCCACGTCGCGATGACCGCGCTGGTCGGCGCCGTCACAATCCGTCGTGACCACGGGCTCGCGTTCTTCCTCGACGCGCGCCCGGTCCGCTACGTCGGTTCCATCAGCTACGCAATGTATCTTCTCCACGTTTCCGCCATCACCCTCGTGAAAATGCTCGGCGTATCCACTCCCCCGCTGGCGGTGTTCGTGCTTGCGACGCTCGTGACGGTGCTGCTCGCGTCGATCACGCGCCGCCACATCGAGCTTCCGATTCTGAGGTGGAGAGACCGGAGGCTGCCGGCGCCGGGGTCCGCGCGCGTCCGCGCGCCCTTGGTTCCGGTCATCGGACTCACGAGCGACGGACGGTGAGCAGGCCACCGACAGCGCGCGACACGCAGAGTCAGTCGTGTCCCGCGTCGAGGGAAGTGACGACGGCTCCATCGGGCTCGTAGAGCAGGCCTCCGTCCGAGACGACGGCGGGTCCGTGCCAGTTGGGCGTGCATTCGCCGACCCCGACAGGGTCCCGGTTGAAATGAACGCAGTCGCCCTCACTGCCGCCACAGGCGGGGGATCCGCATGCCGCCCAGCGGCAGAGTTTGCGGCACGTGCCTTGCGCGGGTGCCGCAGCGCCGGCGCAGATCAGGCCCTTGTCACATTGTGCGGGGCTGTCGCACGGAGCTCCGAGTTCGAGCGAACTCGGCTGCTCGCAAGCGACGTCGCCGAGCGGATCGGCGATCCGACAGACCTGGTGTTGCTCCGAGCACGCCCCCGGATCGAGCACGTCGCAGTCGTTCACGGGGAAGCAGAGATCGAATCCAGCGGGCACCGTCGCGCCGGCGTCGTCGATCCGCGCGTCCACCTGGTGAATGCAGCTCTCACCGCTCGGACACGCCGACCAGTCGGCGCCGCAGCACATCTTCCGACATGCACCCTCGACGCAGTAGAGTCCCGGACCGCATAGATCGACGTTGTCGCAGGTTTGTCCGTGCGTTCGCGCACCGGGGACGCCGCAAGCGGGCGTCACGGTACCGCGGCTCTCGTCGATGTCGGGCCAGCACGTCTCGCCGTCCTTGCACCCCGTCTGTGTCTGGTAGTTGCAGGGACCTTGCGCGCACGCGGAGGGCCCGTCAGGGTGGGGCGGAATGACTCCGCCGCCGAAGAAGATATTCACCGTGCAGACCTGACCGGGAATGGAAACGCTGCCAGTGCCCCCGCACGCTCCCACGCCACCCAGCGCTACGAGGACGCCGATGATCACTGCTCGTGCGAAATGCCGCATCATCGGCCAGTATCTCACCGATGCGCGCGCGGCGCGCAACATTCACCGCTCGCTACTCGGGCCCTGCGGCGAGCGGTGGGATCCCGGCAAGAGGCTCCACGCCGATGATGCTCTCGAGCCACGGCGTCGAGAAGCGAATGCGTTCGAGTAGATAGCGCTTCGGTGTGCGGCGCACCTCGGTTTCCCACGAGCGAAGGCTCGGCGTTCCGGCGTTTCCGACGATGACGAGCGGCATGCCCGTCACCGGATCGCTTTCGTAGACGAAGAAGGAATGGAAGTGCACATGGGCCGGATCCCAGGGCGTCTTGCCCTTGATGAGTACGGCATCGCCCGGAGCGAAGTCATCGACGTGGTCTGCCAGATATCCGAAGAACGCGCTTCGATCGCCGAGCTCGATCCGGGGCTGGGCATCCTCGACGTCGAACCACTCTGGGTGGCTCTTCACGAACGCGATGAACCCGGGCACGCGGCGCATCTCCATCCGGTCGCCTCCCAGGCTGTCGAAGTCGAGTTTGCCCGCAATGCGGGCCGGTGCCGCACCGCGGGGCTCGTACCAGGTGCCGGAAGTGCGTTCGAGGACGTCCGTCAGGAAATCGACGCACACCTCGGGCGTGAGCGGACGTCCTTTCGCGTCGAAGACGCGGTAGGGATCCCCGTTGAAAGCGAACTTGTCGCGGCGGTGCAGATACGCCGCGAGCCACCGGCTGCGGAGCATGCCGTCGAGCTGAAAACCGTACTCGTGCAGGGGTTCGTCGAAGGGCAGTGCTTCGTCCAGTTCAGCCAGCATGGCGGCCCTCAGAGATTGGACGGCACGCTCGCGGCGTTCGGCCTCGGCACGATACGCGTCACGAGCCGCGCGAACGTGTGGCGCGAGCACCTCGCATTCGACGTCCACGTGCGCCCCGCGCATCTCGAGGACGGTCGGCACCCACAGCTTGCCGTAACGAAGGTTCGCCGCGATGTGTCCGCGGGTGACGCGACGGATCTGCATGCGATCGAAGTGGAGCCGATATCGGAGGGCGCGCAGATCCAAGTGCAGCGGGGGCGGGGGAGCGTCTCCGCCCCCGACGCGGTCGAAGAGCACGAGTCGCACGCGTTGACCGGCGAGCGCGCCGTCCAGATATTCGTACCGGCCATTCCTTCTCTCGGCATGGAGCACCCGTTCGCCGCGCTGGATCCAGATGTGGTCGTATCCGAAGAGTTGCTGCGGCTGGACCAGGCTGACGAGTGCATATGCCAGGTTCGGATCTTCCGCGTATAGGTAACCATCCCTGAGGAGCACTTCGCGAGCCTGTTCGGGCAGCCCTCTGGATTCGTCGAGCACGCGCTCGACGGTGCCAAACGGGTTTCCCTCGCCGAGCATCTGCCGGAATCCGCGGATCGCGAGCGTCGCCGGTGCGCGCTCGTATTCAGGGCGTTCCTCGAAGAGTACGGGCTCGGCCTTCGTTCGTGCGAGGAACATCGCGCGGTTCGCTTGGATGGCCGGTGCGCCAGGGACCTCCGGCGCGGCAAGGACCTCGCGCATGCGCGTTTCGCATGCGCGCCTCGCCGTCTCTTCGGGGGAGGGCGCGATGTCGTCCGTCTCGGGCCCAATGTAGTCGCGCAGTACCTCTGGGCTCCCCGGGACCGTGTCGTGTTTGCAGCCCGCAGTCGCCAGAGCAAGCAACCAGAGGATGACGAGACGTGATAGGCGATGCGATCTCTTCATGGCTCGTCCTCGACGCGCGGACGGAGCTCGAACCTACAGCACAAAGCATTGGGCCTCGTCGCTGCCGGCGCAACCGGAGCGCTTCGGATCGCGCCTACACGCGTCCCTTCGTGACGCCACGCGCGCCGAGACCCGACGTGTCAATTTCTGCGGTGGCGCCGCTGGCGCGCAGCGTCGTCTCGCTGCGTCGCGCTTCTTCGAACGCGTGAACGTTCGTCTTTCGCCGGACCGAGTTGCTGTAAGATCAAAATCGAATGGTGGAAGACCGCGTCGAAGAAGCGATCACCGTAGCCGAGCTGGCGCATCGTCTCCGGCGTGCCGTCGAGGGGACGACCGGCAAAGCCTGGGTCGAAGGTGAGGTCACGTCGTTCAAGGCGGCGGCGAGTGGCCACCTTTACTTCACGCTGAAGGACGAACGCGAAGACGCGTGTGTAGAGTGTGTCATGTACAGGACTCAAGCTCTCCGTGCTCGGCGATTTCTGGCCGATGGGTCACGCGTGCAGCTCCTCGGGCGCGCGACGGTGTGGGCGCCCCGTGGCCGTCTGCAGCTCGTCGCCGAACACGCCCGTCCTGCGGGGCGCGGAGCGCTCCTCGCCGCTCTCGAAGCCCTGAAGGAGAAGCTCGAGGCGGAGGGACTCTTCGATCCAGCGAAGAAGCGCGCGCTTCCGGCCGAGCCCCGCGTGGTCGGCGTCGTGACGAGCGCGCATGGCGCAGCCATCCACGATATCGTGACCGTTGCATTTCGTCGCGGAGGCGCGCGTATCGTTCTGAGCCCAGCAAGCGTGCAAGGGGAAGGCGCCGCGTCGAGCATCGTTGCCGCGATCGACCGGCTCGAGCGCTATCCGGGCCTGGACGTGCTCATCGTCGGACGTGGCGGCGGCTCGAACGAAGATCTTATGGCGTTCAACGACGAGCGCGTCGTCCGTCGCGTTGCTCGGACGGTCGTGCCGGTCGTGAGTGCTGTGGGACACGAAATCGACGTAACGCTCACGGATTGGGTCGCGGACGTCCGCGCCGCGACACCGTCCCAGGCCGCCGAGCTCGTCATCCCTGACACCGCGGCTCGTGCGGAAGCTCTCGCGCGTCTCGCGCGTTCGCTCGCGCGGGCCGTTCGCGCCCGGTTTCTCGAAGACCGGCACGCGCTGAACTCGTTGCGGAACAAGCTCTCCGACCCGCGCTTCGTGATCGCGGAAAAGCAACAATACGTGGACGACCTGTCGCTCCGTCTGGAGCGCCGCATCTCGAAGCAAGTCGGACGGCGTCGCGCGGCGCTGGATTCGCTCGTGTCGCGCCTTTCTTCACGGCATCCGCGTCTCGTCGTGGCGCGCGCTCGCTCGGAGTTCCACGCCCACGCTGCTCGACTCGGCGCTTTGGCGGAGCTGCGCGTAGCGCGGGCACGCGGCGCCCTGGGCGAGGTCGCATCGCGGCTGGACGCGCTCTCGCCGCTCAGCGTTCTGTCGCGTGGGTACTCCATCGCGACGCGCGCGGACGGGCACGCAGTACGCCGAGCGAGCGACGTCGTTGCAGGCGATGCGGTGGCGATCCGCGTGCACGAGGGCAGCATCGAGGCTGTCGTCCGGAACACGAGAGACGAAGGAGAGCATCCGCCTTGAACGCGCGCGCGGCGTCGACGAGGTTCGTGCTCATCGGGCATCCCGTCCGCCATTCGCTGTCGCCCGTCATTCACGCTGCCGCGTACCGAGAGCTTGGCCTCGAAGGGTACAGCTACGATGTCGTGGATTGTCCGGGCCCCGACGCCGTTGCGCGCCAGTTCGACGCGCTCAGGAGGGGGGAACTGGCTGGCGCGAACGTCACATTGCCCTGGAAACGCCTCGCCCTCGAGCTCGCCGACGAAGCGGACCCCTCGGCGCGCGAAACCGGCGCCGCGAACGTCATTCGACCGACCGGAGCGAACGGTTCGGGTCGCTTGGTGGCGCACAACACCGACGTTCCGGCGCTCGCCGAAGAGCTCCGCCGCGGCCGAGCGGATGCGCGGAGCGCCCTGGTGATCGGCAATGGAGGAGCGGCACTCGCAGCCGTGGTCGCGTGTCGGTCGAACGGCATTTCGCGCGTCGTCGTCGTCGCGCGCAAGTGGCGTGGCACGGACTCGACGAACTGGCCCGGGGTCAGAGAACTCGGTGCGCGCGGGGCGGAGGCCGTGGCCTGGCCCGAGGAGCCCCGCGCGGACTCAGATTTCTGGCGGGCGGTGAAAACGAGCGACGTGATCGTCCAATCCACGACCGACGGTATGAGCGGTGCAACGGACGGCACGAGCGTGCGAGACCTCATACCCTGGAGCGAACTCGGCTCGGGCACCTTCGCGTACGACGTCGTCTACAACCCGGCCCTCACACCATTCATCGCCGCGGCGCGCTCCGCCGGTCTTCGCGCGGAGAGCGGCCTCGGCATGCTTGTCGGACAGGCGGCGCTTGCAGTGGAGCTCTGGATCGGACGAAAGCCGGACACGGAGCGACTCCTGAACGCTGCATCGAAGGCGCTCGCCGAGTCGCGCAAGCCATGAATGGCCCCTGGCCGAGAGTACAGGTCGGCGGCCGGCTAGAGAACGCCGAGATGGAGTGGTTGCACACGAACGGCGCCGGCGCGTACGCGATGAGCACCATCGCGATGCGACACACACGCCGGTATCATGGCGTCCTCGTCACGGCGCAGAATCCGCCCGTCAATCGACACGTCATCGTGAGCCACGTCGAGGCGGAAGTGGTCGTCGGTGAACGCTCGTATCGGCTCGCGGCTTTCCAGTCCCCCGGTGCGGCGCCGACGCCCGGTTATCGATTCCTCGAGAGCTTCGAGCAGGACCCGGTCCCTCGCTGGATCTACCGGCTCGGCAAAGGCCGGCTCGAAGTGAAATTGTCGCTGGTTCGTGGCAGAAACGCGGTGGTCATAGGATACGTGTGGCACGGTGCAGGCCATGCGGCGCTTCACTTGCGACCTCTCTTGCCGCTGCGACGCATCCACACACTGACGCGCGAGCACGGAGCGATGATCCAGCGAGTGCGGATGCGGCCAGGTGAAGTCGAGATAAGACCGGTCGCGACGCTGCCGCGCATCGTGTTCGCGCACGAAGGCGTCTTTCTCGGCTCGCCGGACTGGTACCGGCGTCTCGAGTACCCCGAAGACAAACTGCGCCGCGTGGGCGGCGAGGAAGATCTCTGGACACCGGGCTCCTTCGAGGCGCGCATCGCGTCCGGCAAGGCGACCCATCTCGTGATCGGGGTAGGGGAGCGGCCGCACGCGACGCCCGAGGAGCTCGCGAACGATGCGATTTCGCACCTGCGAGCCCAGGATCCGGGACCTGAGCGGCCCCCCATCGTTCGTGAGCTTTCGATCGCCGCCGACGCGTTCTGCGCGGACCTCGGAGAGCATGCGGCCGTAATTGCCGGTTATCCGTGGCTCACGGCGCTCTCGCGCGATGAGCTCATCGCGCTCCCGGGGCTATATCTCGTCCGTGGTCGGGTCGACGGCGCGCGGCGAGTGCTCCGGACCCTCGTTGCCACGATGAAAGACGATCTGGTTCCCCGCCGCGCGTGGAGCGCTGCCGACGGCGTGTTCGTGCCCTCTCCGGACGCCACCCTGTGGCTCTTCGAAGCCGCTCGTCATCTTGCAAACGCGGTCGGCCAGGAGGACGAGTTCGTCAAAGGTACGCTTTATCCCGCGCTAGTTCGCGTATTTCGGGGCATCGTCTCCGGGACGCAGTCCGTCCTCTCGCTGTCACCCAGCGGCCTCGTGGCGAGTGGGGACGAGGAGGTGGCGCTCACGTGGATCGATACGAACACCGGAACGCCCGTGGCGACGCCGCGTCGCGGGCTCGCGGTCGAGCTCCAAGCACTGTGGAGCAAGGGCACCGAGACGCTCGCACGATTCGCTAGGGGCTACGGCGACGCCGATGTCGCGGACCAAGCGACGGCCGCATGCGCTCGGGCTCGCCAGGCCTTCGCAGATCGCTTCTGGTGCGAGAGCACTCGATACCCATACGACTGCCTGCGGAATGCCGACGACGCCGACGGTCCGATCCTCGACGCTAGCATCCGTCCGAACGCGCTCGTTGCCCTCGACGTCGATCCGGAGCTCTTCGAACGGTGGCAGGCGTCGGCCATCCTCGAACGCGTGCGCGAGAGGCTCCTGACCGTCCGTGGCGTGAGGTCGCTCGATCCGGACCAGCCCGGCTATCGCGGCGAGTACGAGGGTACTTTCGCGGAACGGACCCTCGCGTATCATCAGGGACTCGCTTGGACGCATTTGCTGGGCGCCTACGCGCGCGCCTCGCTCCGGCTTGCACCGGACGACTTCGATCTCGAGGAGAGCCTTCGTGTCCGCGTCGAGGAGGCGAGTTCCGGAGGCCCGATCCTCGGCCAGGTGACGCAGTTTGCCGACGGCGAGCCGCCGTATCGAGCCGGCGGATGCCCGGCTCAAGCCACGAGCGTCGCCGAGCTGCTGCGTACCCTAGTGTGGGACCTCGGTCTCTGAAGAGGTAGAGTGACTTCAGATGACGGCGCGCGGAGCCTCCGAGATCGAGCCTGAAACGTCCGGTGGAGCGCGGACTAGTCGGCCCGGACCGGGGCGAGCTGCGGAGTACGCGCTGCGGATCAGCGGCCTCACGAAGCGAAACTTCCGCCGCATCGTCGTGCTGCTGGTCGCGCTCATCGTCGTACCGACGTTTCTGCTGCTCGGCCTGGGCGTAGTGCTTCTGTTTCTGGGGGAACTGAACGCCAACTTGCTCATGGGCATATTGGTGCTTGCGCTGTCGGGCGCGGCGGCGACGGGGGTCATCCTCGTCTGGGTCTTCGTCTCGCGCGAAGCGAACCTGTCCCAGCTCCAGACGGATTTCGTGTCCAAGGTCTCGCACGAGCTGCGCACGCCACTGACGTCGATTCGCTTGTTCTCGGAGACGCTCGCGCTGCGCCGTGGCGACACCGCCGCCGAGGACAAATGCATCCAGGGGCTCACGCGAGAGAGCGCCCGGCTCCAAGCACTCATCGATCGGCTCCTCGACTGGGGCCGGATGGAGAGTGGCCGGCGCGAGTACCACATGCTCCAGACCGACGCCTACGTCATCGTGGACGAGGCAGTGGCCGCCTTCGAGCCCGTTCGCGAGCGACGCGGCGCCGACCTGCTGGTGGACGTGCCGACGGACCTGCCGTCTTTCGTTGCGGATCGTGGCGCGATGAGCGATGCGCTCTTCAACTTGCTGACGAACGCTTACAAATATGGCGGCGACCCGGCGAAGATCCGTCTATCCGTCGTGGCGAAGGACCGTCATTTGCGTTTCGCCGTGTCCGACAACGGCCAAGGGATCATGCCGCGAGAGCACAAACGCATATTCCAGAAGTTTTATCGCGTCGATGATCGGCTGTCGCGAGAGCGCGAGGGATCGGGCCTCGGCCTGGCCATCGTGAAGCATGTGATGAAGGCGCACCGCGGGAGCATCGAGGTAGACAGTCGTATCGGGCAGGGAAGCACGTTCACGCTCGTCGTCCCTCTCGCCCCCTGGGCCGGCTGACATGGCATCGAACGGAGACGAAAAGAAGATTCTCATCGTCGAGGACGACGAGAGCATCTCGCTCGGATTGAGAATGAATCTCGAAGCGGAGGGCTTCGTGGTCACGGTGGCCGAGGACGGTGAGGAAGGGCTCGCGCGCATCCGGAGCGCGGATTCGCTCGATTTGGTCATCCTGGACGTCATGCTGCCGCGCCGGAACGGGCTGGAAGTCCTGAGAGCCCTGCGGGCGGAAGGGAATGCCGTCCCCATCATCGTGCTCTCCGCCCGGGGTGCGGAGATGGACAAGGTGATGGGGCTCGAACTCGGCGCCGAGGATTACGTGACAAAGCCGTTTGGCCTCGCGGAGCTCCTGGCTCGTGTACGCGCCGTCCTCCGGCGCGACGCCATCGCGCGGCCACGCAACGACGAAGTCATCCGCACCGAGGACATCGAAATCAGCAAAGCGACGCGCGAGGTCACCAGGGCGGGCACCGTCGTTCCGCTCACGCCGACGGAATTCGACATCCTGTGGTGTCTGGTGGAAGCGGGGGGGCGAGTCCGGTCTCGCGAGCAGATCAAGGCGCGGGTCTGGGGAGCGGGGCATCACGGAACGCAGCGAACCATCGACAACTTTCTCGCCCAGCTCCGCGCGAAGCTCGAACAGGATCCGTCCGAGCCCAGGCATCTTCTGACGGTCCGCGGCGTCGGTTATCGCTTTCAGGTTTGAGAGACCCGTCGCGCTGAGGTAGAGAAGCGAGCCAGCCGTGGACCAGAATCTCCTTCGTTCCTATTTCGCCACCGTGTTCGAGTTCCCGGGAGAAAACGGGACTCAGCGCGTCTCCATCGACGGGGAGCTCGTTCGAGACGAAAACGCGCTCCCGGCCCTCCTCCGACAGGAGTTCGCCATTCTTACCGCTTACAACCCGCGGTCGATGCTCCTGCCGCGACGCGTGAACGAGTCGCGGCACGTCGTCATGCGCGACCTGCTGATCCTGGGCTGCTACCGCGTCGAGCAGTGCGTCGGGTACGAGGAGGAGCCGGAGGGCGTATGGCGCGAGCCATCGTGGCTCGTGCACGGGATCGATCGGGACGAGGCCATCAACTTCGGCCGTACTTTCCGGCAAAATACGATCGTTTATTGTCGGGCTTCGCGCCCGGAGCTCATCGTCACCGACCCGACGTGCGACGCGGTCGGGAAGACCTACCAGGGCAACTGGCGCGTGCGGAGCTGAGACCCGATAGCGGGACCTGTGCACCGAAGAGCGCGCGATCAACCCGAGCCGAACGCGCGATCCGACACGCGGCGCGCCTCCTGGAGCTCGTCTCGGGTGTCGGCCGTGGCACCGTCGCGGGACTCCGCGTACACACCTCGATACGGACCGGGCAGGAGGCGTCCGATAGCCACGCCCACGGCGTCCATCGCGAGGCGCTTGTTGCTCGCGCAGGCGCTCGACAAAAGATCCGCTGCAATCGGCTTCCCGATACGGAACGAGACCCGTGTCGGGTGAACGCGCTCTTCGCCGACCGGGACGAATCGCTCCGAGCCCGATACGGCGATCGGGACGAGCAAGGTGTCGGCGCCCTCGAGGTAGCGGGCAACTGCCGGCAGGGCTCTTTGCATCGATGCGGTCCGGCTTCGCGTACCCTCGACGAAAATGAGCAAGGCGTCTCCGGCGCGCTGCCGTTCGCGCGCGATTTCGATCGTGGCGAGCGCCCGGCGCGCGACCTCCCGTGCCGACATGACCGCTTCATCCGAGGAGCGCGTGCTCGACTGCGGTGTCTTGATCGTCCCGAACGCGAGGCTCGAGAACCGCCTCATCGGCTCCGAATAGACCTTCGGTCCTGCAATGACGGTCAGGCGATCCGCGATGCTCGCCCACCCGGCGCGATAGAGGAGGATCTGGAAGAGGTTAGCGTCCGAATACGATAGATGATTCGACAAGAACACTGCGGACCGGTCTCGAACCGGCGCCAGGTTCGCGCCATCGAGTAACCCTGAGTCAGGTGTCACCGCGAGCTCTGCCACGGCGTAGTGGATGAGCTTGGCGAGCGGCTCGGGCGGGTAATACGTGAAAGAGGCTCCAGTCGTGAGCAGTCGCTCGATGAGTCGCGCGACCGATTGGCTGCCGTGTTTCTCGCAGAGACCCATGAGGTTGGCGCGGAGAGTCTCCTGAGCCTCTCTGGACTGCTCGGCTACGAATCCGACAATCCGGTCGATGAGCACGCGCTCGGCCGTAACGGTCGACTCAGTGGGCGAATCCGACATGCGGGCTTCGAGAACCTAGCGACTCGCCTCGTCCAGCCGGCGCATTCCTTCGAGGAGTAGCATTTCCGGGCTCGACTGGATCACCTTCTCCGGGGGCTGGACGGTGGGATCGATCGTGAACTCACCCGTCGAGACGCCGACAATCGCATAGAAAGCTTCCTCGCCCCGGAGGGCCCTGAAGATCGCGTCCACGATAGTTCCGTCCTTGAAGAAGACGGACCCCTGCTCGCCGTCGGAGGAGAGCTGGAGCGCGCCCGTCTTCCGTCCCTGGTGCAGGATTTGAACGAGATCTGGGATTGCCATTTCCTCCAGCGAGCCGCTCACACCGCGGACCCGCTTCGCGCTCTGACTCTGTTCCAGCAACCGTCGAAGCTTTGCGACGACCACGGGCGTCGCAATCGGCTTGAACAGGTAGTCGGCGGCGCCTCCATCGATGGCCTCGGCAACCCTGGTGGCGTCGGTATGCTCGGACAGAAAGACGAACGGGATCGATTCTCCTCCCGGCCGAGCGCGGATCTTCTGCAACAGTTCGAAGCCGGTACCGCCTTCCAGATCCATCTCGCTCAATACGATGTCCACTGCGGCGCTCTCGACGAAGTGAACCGCATCTTCGATGCCCCGCACGACGTGTACGTCATAGCGCTTCTCCATGAGCGCGAGTTCGAGCACTGTCGTCTCCTCGATGTCGGGATCCACCAGCAGCACGCAGCCCCGATCGCCTCGCAGGCGCTGGGCGATCTCGTCTCCGAGGACCGCGTGCACGAATCGGTTCACGACCTTCGGATCGAAAACCTGGCCCTGCAGTTCGCGAAGGGCTTCGCACGCTTCCGGTGCGGTGAGGACCCTCCGGAACGAGTTGCGCGGGTTGTTCGTCAGGTCGGCGTAGCTGTCGCAGATGGCCAAGATTCGGCTTTCGAGCGGGATTTCTTGCCCCTTCAGGCTGTCCGGGAAGCCTTCGCCGTCGTAGCGCTCGTACATGTGCAGCACGGTGGTCGTCGCCGTCGTAGCGAGCTTTGCCGAATCGACCACGCGGGCCGGTGTCGCGTAGAGCTTCTGTGCCGCCGCCCGGTGCCCGTCGAAGCGAGCGACGTTGTAGGGCGTGAGATGATAACTCGAGGCCTTTCCGAAATCGTGGATCAGCGCCGCAATTTCCGCCGCCCGCGCGCGCGCTTTCGGCACGTCGAACTTCGCGCAGACCGTGCTGACGAGTCGTGCGGTCTGGATGGAGTGCCCGCGGAGATCCTTCCGGTTCCCTTCGAGCAAGGACACCATCAAGACCGCGAACTGGAACGGATCCCCGATCCCCTGCGGCGGTTCCGAATCCCTCGAGACAGGTGTCGCCCGATCGTGCCCGGCGAGGCGTCCCGTATCGCGGGCTCGCGGGGGCGTCCCGCTTGGCGATGCGGGCGGCTCGGAACGTACCAGCTCCGGCGAGAGTGTCATTGGCAGTGGCGACACGTCCGCGGGATCGAGCTCCTCCGGTGGTGGCGGTGGCGGTGTCAACGCTACCCGTTGCGAGACGGCCGAGGGCCGTGTGGGCAGCGACGGCCGTGGCTGGGTCGGGCGTGTCGGCACGGTCGGCGCGGGGATGGATCGCGCCGGGGCGGGCGGAGCATGACCGGGGCCGGCCGTCGGCGTTGGCGTTGGCGAGCGAGGAACGCCCCGAGCCAGCGGCGCGACCGGCGTTCCTCGTGAAACAACGACGCCGGCAGATGGAGCAACATAGGTCTCGGCCGTGGGCGTCCGTTGGGCGGCGTATTGTCCGGAGGGGCGTGGCGCCCCTGGGTACGAAAGGCGTCCGGTGTCGGATCGCGGCGCGGATTCCTGAGTTGCCGCAGCGCTACCGCCCTCGGTGAGCACCGTCTCGTTGCGCTGGACCTGAAGGGCGGCGATCGGATCGCGTTCGAGAGCTTGCGCGACGTCGTACTTTTCGTTCCGGAGCAGGGCGAACGCGAAGTCGTCCCCCTGGTAAAACTTACGCACGGCAGCATCGACCGCCGCCGGGCGTGCAACGAGCGCGCGGATCGTGCGGACCTGGGTCGCGATCTCGAGTTCTTTCAAGGTCTCCGCGTCGTCCGGATCCGATATCACGACCGTCAGCACGGACCGCTGGCGATCCAGGAGAACGGGGACGGCTTGACGTTGCTCCGCGATCGCAGCGGGCACGAGCGCAAGCGTTCGCTTGTCGACTGCCGCAGCTGAGAGCTTGGCCGTGGAAATGTATTGAACCCGGTACATTTCTGCCAGTACACGAAGCAGCTGATCCTCGGGCAAGCCCGCCTCGATGAGTGCTTCCTCGAACCGGAGCCCCTTCACGTTGCGGTGCCGAGCCGCCGAATCATGAAGATCGCGAGTGATCCGCCCTTCGGCGAGGAGTCGCCGCGCGACGCGTTCCGACGGATCGCGGAGTTTCTTGAGACCCGTGGCCACCAGGCGCCGAGCTTACTACACCGGGCCCGCCTAGGCCCTGGGAGCCGTTCTTACTGGCCCGAGCGTCCGAAACCGATCCAGCAGAAACCGTCGTCGGTATCGGCTAGCCGGGGTGCGTAGTCCAGGTACAATCCGGACGGACCTCGTGTGACCGATTATCGCCTTCGATATCGCGGAACGCTCTTTCCCATCCGCGGGGGCGAAGCCACCCTCGGCCGGTCGAGTTACGCGTCGATCGTCGTCAATAACCCCCTCGCCTCGAGAGAGCATGCCTTGGTTCGCGAGGCTCCCGGTCGCCTGGAGGTGACCAATCTCGGGAGCAAGAATGGCACTTTCGTCAATGGTGCCCGGGTCGAGGGGGTCTGTCCGGTACATGTCGGGGACCAAATCAGAGTCGGCACCGACGTTATCGAAGTGTCGGTCGCGTCCGCACAGGACCCAAGTACTCTTCGTGTCGCGACCGAACCCGGGCACAAGTCTGCAGGGTCCGCGTTCCTGGGGGACGAAGAAACCGAAACCGGGCGTGAGGAAGAGAGAGCATAGTCGTGTCCACACATACCATCACGATCGACGATAGGCTCCACGCTTACCTGCTCGGCACCGTGCGTGAGCCGCCGGTTCTCGCGCGGCTTCGCGAAGAGACGGCGAAGCTTCCGGAGGGAGGCATGCAGATATCGCCCGAACAAGGCCAGCTCATGGCGTTCCTCGTGGAGACGCTGGGTGTCCGGCGCGCGCTCGAGATCGGGGTCTTCACCGGGTACAGTTCGACCCGAGTAGCGCTCGCGTTGCCCCAGGACGGTCATCTCGTCGCGTGCGACGTGAGTGACGAATGGACGAGCGTGGCGCGCCGCTACTGGCGCGAAGCCGGCGTGGAGAAGCGCATCGAGCTCCGTCTCGGGCCGGCTCTCTCGACGCTCGACGCGCTCCTCGCCGAAGGCGCCGCGGCGAGCTTCGACTTTGCCTTCGTCGATGCAGATAAGGAAAATTACCCGCCCTACTACGAGAAATGCCTCGCGCTCGTCCGGACGGGAGGTGTGATCGCATTCGATAACACGCTCTGGAGCGGGCGCGTCGCGAACCCCGAGGATCGGAGCGAGACGACTGTCGCCATCCGCGCGCTGAACAAGACGCTCGCCGCCGACCCGCGCGTGTCGGCCTCGCTCGTTCCGATCGGCGACGGCCTGTTCCTGGCCCGAAAGCGGTGAGCTGGGCCAAGGCGCCCGGGACCCAGGCGGCGGGGGCAGCGGACCGGACGGGCGGTGAGACGACACCTGCGCGCCGGAAGGCGAGCTACGTGTCCGGAAGCGCGCGCCGAGGGCGCGGGAAGGCGAACCGGGGGTCACTCTCCACAGGTGACCGCGCGTCGAGCATATTGGAAACGATCAGAGCATGCTGCCCGCGCGTCATCGACCCCCTGCGCAAATGATCGATTTCGGCTTGGAATCTACCTGATCGGCGCTCCTGTATCTTCCGGGAGTGCGTCGAACGTTCCGAGGAGGCGTACTCCCCACCCGTTCGCTTCCAGAGCCGCCAGCACTTCGCGGCCGTGCGAGTTCTGATGGATGTCCATGTGGAACACGTACGCCCATGGTCGGCTCCGGGCCGGGCGCGATTCGATGCGGCAAAGGTTCACGTCGTGCTGCTTGAGCAACGATAGGATCTCGTGAAGCAGCCCCGGCCGATCCGTCCGCGGGTCGATCACGAAGGACGCCTTGTTCCGCGAGAAATCCGGCGCGCGGGCCTCTTCACGGCGGCGGACGACGAGGAAGCGAGTCGTGTTCTCCGGGTCGTCCTGAATGTCGTCAGCGACGATCAGTTCCGGAACATCATCCCCGTAGGCGACGGGGACGATCGCCGCGACCCGCGCTCCCGACTCGATCGACCTGAGCCTGTCGCCACTGTCCGTGTTCGAGTGCGTGAACGTGACGGCCACATTCGGCAGCCGCACGCCGAGAAACGTCGCGCATTGCTCGTGGCTGGCTGGATGAGTGAATACGCGAGTCACCTGAGGGAGAGGTGCGTTCGCGAGCAATCGGAACCGCACGCGCACCTCGAGTTCGGACTCGATGACGACGTCATGCTCGAGCAGGCCCTCCCGTGCCGCGGCAACGGTTCCGATCGACGAATTTTCGATCGGAACCACGCCGACGGTGTGCGCCTCGATTGCCGTCCGGCGGAACACGTCGCGCACCGTGGGCGTGAACACCACCCCCGCAGCGTGGCCTCGGCGCCCGAGTGATCGCTCGACGCGCCGGGCGGCCTGATCGCTGAAGGTCCCGGGAGGGCCGAGCGCGAAAATTTGCGAGATGCTCGGCGGCGCGTCGTCGCGTGGCGACATCATGGTCGGGCGCGTTTTATCACGTCGCTCGGGCCTGGCTCTTCACGAAAGCGCCGATCCGTTCGATGGCGGGTCAGGACTCCTTCACGAACGTCGCGAAGGCCTGGAACACGTGGATATGCCCCTGCTCGATGCAAGAGCGCGCCGAGCACCTCGTAGCGCACTGAAGGGGCTCACCCTAACACCCCTCGCGGGCGGGTCGGGCGGCGCTACCAGCGCTTCAGGCGCTCTTTTTCCGTCTCGAGCCGCACCGCGAACTCCCGCTCGAGCCTTTCCGCGTCGCCATCCGAGAGTACTTTGTGCGCCTCGTGGAAGAGTTCATGCTCCTCCTCTTCTATGTGTTGCTCGACCATCCGCATCATGCTGTCGAACGTCCCGGGCCACGCCATTTCGTTCGGCGCCATGGCGTTGAGCGTCAGGAGCAGCTCGTTTATCTCGTGGTGTTCCTCGAGCGCGTGGAGCGCGAGCGCGCGGGTCTCCCCGAACTCCGCGAGTGCCGCGTAGAAGACGATCTCTTCTGCTAGTGCGTGGGCAAGCAGCGCGGCGTGGATTTCCGGAAACCAGGCGGCGCGAACGTCAGCGTGGCTCGTCGCGGAGATCCGATTCATCAGGTCCAAAATCGCCGCGTGCTCCGTCTTGAGGCGTCTGAAGATCCCCTTGTCGCTGCGAAATCCAGCGGCGGTCGCCCGCATTTTGCCGACCAGCCGGCTCGTCAATTCGGAGGGTGTTGCCATGACGGGGGAACGTGCATCGCTCGTACCAGGCCATGTGGGGTGCCAGGCGAATCGCGCGGCGGCAGGGTCGAGCTACAGATCGAACGCGACTTCCGCGGCGACGTCCATGGATACGACGGTGCGGTCTTTCACAATCCAGAACGTTGGGGCTAGGAGATCGAACTCGAGGTGGCTCGAGTCGCCGATGGGAAATGAGAGACCGGCGGCCAGGCGCAGAAACGGTCCGTTCTTCGGCAGGTATCCGCTCCCGAACCGAAGCGGGATCCGGAACCCAGAGTCGCCCGAGCCATGCAGTCGATACTCGAGCTGCGCGTAGCCTAGGACGTTGCCCGTCCGCCCGTCCTTGCCCTTCAAGTTTGCGTAACCCAGATATCCCCCGAGGGCGACATCGTCGGTGAAGCCGTAGTCGTAGCGAGCGCCGAGAAGCTGATTGTAGAAGGGATGCTCCGAGACGCCGAAGGCTCCCTCGGTCTGGATAGCAATGCGCGAGCGCGGGGGCCTGGAGGGGAGCGGGATCTGTGAAGGCGCGGGCGTCGGCGCGAAGGACACCGGAAGCAGCAGTGAACGCACGAGCCGCGCGACGGTGGCTTCCAGAGTGGTCGCGTCCGCCTCCCCCCGCTCGAGGAACGGCCCGGTCCTGTCGGCGTTCGCCACGATGAACGTCACTGCGTAGTGACCGTTCTCCGAGGACAAGGTCGCCCCCACGGCATGATCGGCCCGGGCTCCGATCGCGACGGCGAGCAGATCCGCGGGCGTCGGGCCGCCAGGCCCGATGCGTGCCGCGAGCTCGGCTGTCGTCGTTTCCGGTGTCATGCGATAGCCGAGGCGAGCGGCGGTCGCGTAGAGCTGGCTCGTGACCGCGGCGAGCGATTGAGCGGGCATGCCGACACCGCGGGCATCCACGACCGCGATCGACGGGCTCTCTGCGCGGGCGGCAACCGGCCACGACAGAGACGCAGCGACGACCATCACGAGGACGGCTCTCATGGCGCACCGCTGCCGACCGGCCCCAGCGCTCGCTCGGCCGCATCCAGTAGTGCCGCTGCGTACGGTGCATTGTGCGCGTCCGCCGCCGGATCTTCGAGAACCAGTGCGATGTCCCACGCTGCACGACTTCGTGGCGTCGCCTGGTCGAGTGCGACCGGGTTTGCGTGAAGAGGAGCGGTGCCGGACACGACGTCGGTCGTTCGCTGGACGCGCTTCCACAGCGCTTCTGCACGTTCACGGAGAAACTCCACCGGTTTCTCGGTGTGACACCGCGTGCACTCGTCGCGGCGCGCCGCGAACGCATGGTCCGCGCCGAGTTCGAGTGTCGCCGGACCGTTGCGATGGCACCCAACGCAACCGCCCTCGATGGCGAGGTGCGGGGCAGGACCGTTCAGAGGTTTCCCATTTTCCGGACTCACGCCCCCGCGTCCTGCCCAGATCGCCGCTGCGCTGGCGGAGGGCGTGGATTGCGTTCCATCCGGCGCGTGGCAGGAGACGCAGATGCGCCCGCGCTCCGCCGACGCGGGCAAGCCACGGAACATTGACGGAAGCGGGACGTCGCGGAGCAGGGATGCTGCGGACGCTCGACCAGCCGCGACACCGTGAGCCGGATGAACGTCGTGGCACGCGGAGCAGGCGATCCCAATCGCACCGATCGCATCGGGGGCTTTCCAGTCGTTCCGGCCGAGGAACCCCCAGGTCGTATGGCAGCGCGCGCACGCGCCGTCGGTACGGGTCCGTGGGTCCGCGTCGGCGCGAGCCATGCGCGATGTGCGCCAGGCAACCACGTGGCCATAGCGTGGCGGCGCGTCGTGGCAGGTCGCACAGACGTCCGCGCGCAGGATCGCGAATCGCCCTCCGGGTTCCGGAATCGCTCCCGGGCCGTGGCAGCCGAGGCATCCGACGCCTCCGAGGCGTCGGAGCGCGCTCGGGAGATCGCGCCACCCCGTCCGCGCGATGTCGCGGGCGTCGATGCCGAGCTCGCGTGCGACGGCGACGAAGCCACCGTCGTCGATGCCGGGCTCGCCCGTCGCATGGCACCCGATGGCGCAGCCCGGATAATCTCCCGGGAACGGCTTTGCAAGGCCGCGTTCGAGCACCGTCGCCATGGGGCTCGAGCGCGCCGCCTCGGCGAGGCCCGCGTGACAGTTGCTGCGCCCGCAATCCAGGGGCGTCTCGTCGTACTTTCCTGCCACGATCCGGAGGGAGCGGCCCGCGCTGTCGATGAGCGTGTAGCTGCCGCGGAGGTCAGGCAAGAGCGAGGCGACACCGTCAGCTTCGTAGATCGTTGCGCGAGAGCCGAGCGGCAAGGACGACAGCCGAAAGCCCTCGCCGCCGAAGTAAAGACGGGTACCGAGCGCGACGTTCGGCAGGCCATGGGAACGGGCGGCGGCGCCGACGTGCAGCACGCGGATGATCTTCGCCCTCGCCCCCCCGGTCCACCTCGCCGTGAGCTCCACCTCGCCGCGCGTGCGCGGCGAGAGGGGAATGATGCCCCACGGCGGCTCCGCGCCGAGCGCATCGCGAAGACTCGGCATCGTCGCGAGGAAGCGATAGCCATCTCGCCCGACGTGAACGTTTCTGAGCGGCGCACCCGCGGTTTGCCGCCACGCAATGCGCCCAGCTGCCGCCTCCGGACAGCCGGGCGTCACGCCGATGTCGAGCGTCGCACCGAAGCCCATTGCGGGCGCTGGCGCACCGAAGTCGAGCCACGGTACCGAGACGCGGTGCACCGTCCGGCCCGAACGCACGTCGAGATCGGGGATGACGAGCGGACAGGCGCCGTCCGAGAGCAAGACGACTCCACCCGCCCGGTTCGCGTCGAGTTCGACGACTATCTTAGAGCCTGACAGCGTGAGATGCCGTACGGCAAGGCCCTGCGCGCGCGTGTGCGCCAGGTCGATTCCGCTATACGGTGTAGTTTCGACGACGAGCCACGTCGTTTTCGGCGCCGCGTGCCCGCAAGCGACGATCGCAGCGGCGAACAGCAGCGTGGAAGCGACACGAAGCGTTTTCAGGGAACCCCCTGCATGCACGTCCCAAGGCGACACTGGCCGCAGTCTTCGTCTAGCCAGCACGCGGGCAACGGGTCGACGGGGACGCAGATCGCATCGACGCACGATAGCCCGCTGACACACGGGTGCATCCGGTCGCACGCGTCGGTCACGGCGTGGGCGGTGGAATCGCGCATGCATGTTCGGACGAGGCCGTCCTTCGGCTCGTAGCGGCAGCGCCACCCGCGCGGTTCGCCGTCGGGAAAGTCCGGTGAGAGGTCCACACAGATCCGTTCTCCGGGGACCGCCTTTGTCCCGCGCCGCTGGCCGCACTCGAAGCCCGTGTCGGCAGCGCCAGGCGGAACTCCCGCCGCATGCGTCGACCCGCGACAGACGACGATGCCGGCGAAGTCCGCGCACTCCCATTCGCCGTCGTCGGGCATGCGCGGGTGAGGTTGCTCGCAGACGGCGCCGCGGCAGGCGAACGGCGGCGCGTAGCGGGTCCTGTCCACGCAGCGCCGCGACGGTCCCGAACCCGTGCAGCGGAAACCCAGCGGCGACAGGGCGACGGCCGGCAGCGGACGCGCGCGTACGGCGGGAATGCCGGCGTCCCAGCACACGCGACGATCTCCGACATCCGTACACCACCCGCCAGGCTCGTCCGCAGGCGAAGGCCAGGCCGTCGAGATTGTCATCGGTACGGGCGCGTCGCGGCGAGCACACCCCAACGGCAAGAGGCAGGGGGTGCACCACGCGAATCGAGCGACGACTCTGAAGCAGCAAGCGACGCTCATGAGGCGCGACGATAACGGCGTCGAGCCAGCAACGAAAGCACGAGTACGCTCGTGGCGATGGGGGCGGCGGGCGAGGAAGTGTTCGACGAGGCCTCGTGGGCGGCGACGCGACATCCGTAGAAGAACGGGGGCGGGGTCGTGGTCGCGCAGACCTCCTCGCTCGCGCCACCGGACGTTGCCCCGGCGAGGTCGCGTACGAACGCAGCGAAGCAGACGTGGCCTGTCCCGTCGGAGATCGACGTCTCGACGCGCACGCTCTGGCCCGTGGTCGGAAGGTGTGTCGTCAGTACCGGGATGGGGGGCGCGTCCGCGTCGATGTTCGGGCCCTTGGTCTGGAAGATCGCGAGCGCGAGCAGGGCCGTCCCGAAGTCGTCGCTCGCCGCGCCTGGCGTGAGATCGAACGCGAAGCGATCTTCGAGATCGTTCGTGCAAGCGTCGCTCTCGCGCTCGACGTCCCATTCGACGTGCGAGAGCCCGTTGAACGTCGGCGCGACCGTGTCCGCGCCGGAGCCCGTCGTGAAGTGCACCACTTCACCCGAGCCCTGAGTCGCGGTGTCGATTCCGCGGAGCGCGGGCCACGTGATCGCGTACGAGTCGCCCCCGACGAGTCCTTCGGGCGGAATCACGACGAGCAGCCCCTCGGTATCGTCGAACGTGCCGTCGACGGTGACGGAGCCGGCCCCGACGTGCTCGAAATCGATGCTCTCGTTCTGGTATTCGGCCGTCGGCGCGTAATACGCCGAAAGGGTCGCGTTCGTGGGGACATTCTTGGCGCCGTCCGCAGGGAATGTCGTCAGCAGGTCGGGTTTACCGCACGTGTCCGCGTGCGCGGGCGTGGCCACGACTGCGACCGTGAGTCCAAGGACGAATCTTCGCATCACGGACTGCACGTCACTTCGCCGCACTGCCCGACCATGTCATCGTGGTCGCCGTCGCCGTCGAGATCATAGTCGTCGTGACAGCAGTAGCCGTGGTCGACGCAACATTGTTCGAGCTGCCGCGAGTCCTTGTACTCGGACGACACCGCGGCGCACTCGGGTGGTACAGGGCTCTCCTTGCACGTGCCGAACGACCGCCCGTCGGCCGCACACGTCTCGGTGGCCCAGTAAGCGCAATAGGAGAGGAAGCAGACTCGCTCGCTCCCCGGGATGCAGGTCTCGCAGCGCGACGGGCACGCGCTGTAACGCCCGGCGACGCAATATTGGTCGCCGCCGCTCGCGCAGGGGATCGGCGGCAGGCCGTCGTCCACGACGCCGTTGCAGTCATCGTCGATGCCGTTGCACACTTCCGCGTGAGGGACGCACCCGGGGGCCGTCTTCGTCGGCGGTTTGGAGACTGGCGGGCCCGGCGGTGCTCGTCCCGCATCGGTCACGGTGACGATGGGGAGTACAGAAGCGTCCGACGTCGGCACCGGGCTCACGACGGTGCCGACAGAACCCCCGATTCCAGAATCGACTCCGGGGGGCGTGGCTCCGCCAACACCGTCGATGGCGGAGAAGTCATCGAAGCCCGTTCGACTGCAGGCGCCCAGAACGAGCGCCGCGACGCTGAGCGAAGCGGCTCGGAGGAGCGTCACATTGGAACGGTAACAGCTTGGCACGGTGTTCGCCATTGTGGCCCAATGCAATTGATGTGCGCAGCACCGTGTCCGTCCCGCCGAGCGAGCGTTGCGCTCGTCTTGAGCCTATCGATCGGCATCGCGACCGTGGACGCACGCGGGCAAAACCACGGCGTTTCCGAGCCGCCTTCGCTATCGGCGCCGACCACGCCGGAGCCCTCGGCAATCAACGGCGCGTCGGCACCGGGCGCCCCGGCGTTCACGGTCGGATCTGCCCCGGCGTTCACACCCGCCCCCGGAATCGGTCCACAGGGAACGTCCGGTGCCGGCGCCTATTCGCAAGCGCGCGGCCCTCGGATCGCCGAGCCTCCGGCCGACGCGAGCGACGCGCGCTGGAACGACGCCAACGCGGATCGAGTCGTGCTCGTGCCGACGGCGGCGACGCATCCGGCCGGCACCTGGTACCTGTCGGACTACGACGTCGTCGTGGTGCAAACGGGTTACGCGTTGACCGACCGCATGCAGCTCTCACTGACGTTGACTCCACCACTCTCGAAGGACTTCTTGCTGCCGATCGATCTCACCTTGAAGGGCGTCGTCGCACGGGCGCCGCGGGTGCGAGTCGCGTTGCTCGGATCGGTTTCGGGGCTTCTCGGCTACGAAGGCGGCGAGGCCCTGCTAGGTCGTGTGGGCGGAGCGACGGAGCTCTGTTTCGACGACGATTGCCGTTCGAGCGTCAGCGTGGCCGCCGACATGCTGCTCGCCGGAGGGGCGATAGTGTTCACGGATGGTGTCGGCGCGATCATCCGGGCCAACGACACCGTCGCGTTTCTCTTCGAGTTGCAGAGTGCGCTGCCCATCGGGTCCGCTGACGGCCAGTACAACGTGCTCGCAGGAGCCTCGGGGCTCCGCTTGTCCGGGAGGACCTGGGGCGTCGATCTCGCAGCCGAGGCGCCGCTCGACCGGCGCACGAGTCCACAGCTCATTCCGTTCGTTGCCGGGACATACCGGTTCCTGCCATGACCGGCCTCCGTCTCAGATCCTGTACCTGGAATGGCCCTAGAATTCGGTATCGAGTTGCTGAATAGCTACCGATGCGGTCGACTGAGGGACAGTTTTGGTACTTCGATAGGTGAATCTCGGAGACCGCGACGTATGGAAGCAACATCGCGCCGCACACGCTCCCGGGGCACACGCAGTGAGGAGGGGGTCGGCCACGAGAGCGGAGCCCGCGACTATGGGCTCGGCCTGGGGGGTGGGGGCGGCCTGCGCTGAGCAAAGGTTACCCCAGGGAGCCAGTCCGCCGTCAAGAGCCGTTCGAACGGACCGCGGGTTCGATCGTCTCGGTCGGTTTTTCCGGGGTAACTCGAAATCTCAGGGATCGGGACGCTAGGGGCCATTGCCTTCGCGGGGGGCGCTGGTAGTTTTGCCGTCGATTTTGATGGCTTCGACTGCGGCCTCCCCCGTGTCATCCGAAGCCAGGAAGCTCTCGCGCATGTCGCAGCTAGTGGACACGTCAGTCGGCACCCAGAACGTCGAGTTCCTCGAAGGGCTCTACGAGGAATACCTGCGAGATCCCTCGAGCGTCCCGCCCGATTTTCGAGAGTACTTCGAGTCGTTCGGTGCAGTTCAGTCCCCGACGCGGATCGGTCCGTCTTTCACGCCGAGGAGTCTGTTCGATTCCGGTCGCCGACGGACGAACGGAAGTGACGGACACGACGTTGTGCCGCGCGCGGCGTTCGGTGGCAACGGCGCAAAGCCGGCGCACTCGGCCAACGGTGCGGGTCTCGCCGGGGGGGTGTCGACGGTTCCCGCCGAGATGCCGATTCTCGCAGGGCCCGTGCTGCCCGCCAGTCCCATCGCGGATCTGAGCGAGACCAGTCTGCGGGTGCCGCCAGTGGGCTCGCTGCGGCCCGAGTCGCTCCACGAGACGCTCGACATCGCCATACGTCAGGATCGCGTCGATCAGCTCGTCCGCGCGTACCGCATCCGCGGGCACATGATCGCCAAGATCGACCCGCTTGGAATGGCGCGCCCTGCCGTCGTCGAGCTCGACCCGAAATTTTATCACCTGACCGAGGAGGATCTCGATCGCCGGTTTTCGAGTCGCACGATCTACGGCACCGAGACGCTCACGCTGCGCGAGATCCTCGACCGCCTGAGAAGCACTTATTGCAGGTCCATCGGCGTCGAGTTCATGCACATCCACGATGTCGAGCCGAAGAATTGGCTCCAGGAGCGGATGGAGGGCACGGAGAACCGGATGGAGATCTCGGTCGCGGAACAGCGACGGATTCTCACTCTGCTCACCGACGCGGTCATGCTGGAGGAGTTCATCCAGCGCAAATATCTCGGTGCCAAGAGCTTCTCGCTCGAGGGGTCGGAGAGCTTGATCCCGCTCCTGGCGCTCACCATCGAGCACGCTGCAGACCACGGTGCCGACGAGTTCACGCTCGGCATGGCGCACCGCGGGCGATTGAACGTGCTCGCGAACATCATGGGCAAGAGTCCGCGGGAAATCTTCCGCGAGTTCGAGGACCTCGACCCGCTTCTTTACAGGGGTCGCGGCGACGTGAAGTACCATATGGGGTACAGTTCGGATTATCTGACGGCGGCAGGGCGAAAGGTGCACCTCTCGCTGTGCTTCAACCCGAGCCATCTCGAGTTCGTGAATCCGGTCGTCGTGGGTCGGGTTCGGGCGAAGCAGGATCGCATCGGTGACGCGGAGCGGAAGCGGAAGATAGCCCTCGTCATTCATGGCGATGCGGCAATGGCGGGAGAGGGCATCGTACAGGAGACGTTCAACCTCAGCCAGCTACGTGCCTACAATGTTGGTGGCACCATTCACGTGGTCGTGAACAACCAGATCGGCTTCACGACACCCCCGTGGGAGTCGCGTTCCTCGACGTACGCGACGGACATCGCGAAGATGTTGCAGATCCCGATCTTCCACGTCAACGGCGAAGATCCCGAGGCGGTTGCGCAGGTCGTGAGGCTCGCGATGGATTTCCGGATGACGTTCAAGCGCGACGTCGTGATCGACATGTATGGTTATCGCCGTCACGGTCACAACGAGGGCGACGAGCCGTCGTTCACGCAGCCGGTTCTTTATCGCGCGATTTCGAAGCGCGTGAGCGTTCGGGACGGTTACCTCGGACACCTGCTCGCGCTGGGCGGCATCACGCGGGAGGACGCCGACCAGATCGCCGTGGAGCGCCGTGCGCATCTGGAGCAAGAGCTGACCGTTGCGCGACGCAAGGACTTCAAGAGGGTCGACGACTGGCTCGGAGGTTACTGGACCGGTTACACCGGCGGCCCCGAGTCCGCGGCTGACGAGATCGATACGGCCCTGGACGCATCGACGCTGGCGGCCTTCATCGAACGCATGTCGGAAGTTCCGGACGGCTTCACCCCGCACCCGAAGATCGTCCGTCTTCTCGAGCAGCGCCGCGAGATGGCTCACGGTAAACGCGCGCTCGACTGGGGTACGGCCGAACTCGCTGCGTTCGCGTCCCTGGTGACCGTCGGCATCAGGGTTCGCTTTACGGGTCAGGACGTCCCGCGCGGCACGTTCACCCAGCGGCACACAGTTCTCTACGATTACGAGAACGGCAAGACGCATACGCCGCTCGCGCACCTCTCGCCGACCCAGGCGCCGCTGGAGATCTTCAATAGCGCGCTCAGCGAGGCGGGCGTGCTGGGCTTCGAGTGGGGTTACAGTCTCGACTACCCCGACGGGCTCGTCGTCTGGGAAGCGCAGTTCGGCGATTTCGTGAACGTGGCGCAGGTCATCATCGATCAGTTCATCATGAGTGCGGAGGACAAGTGGAAGCGCCTGTCCGGGCTCGTCCTTCTTTTGCCGCACGGGTTCGAAGGCATGGGCCCGGAGCATTCGAGCGCGCGCATGGAACGCTGGCTCGCGCTGGCCGCGGAGGACAACGCGCAGATCGTCCAGCCAACGACGCCCGCGCAGCATTTCCATCTGCTCCGCCGTCAAGCTCTCCGCAAATGGCGAAAACCGCTAGTCGTGTTCACGCCCAAGAGCTTGTTGCGCCATCCGCTCGCGACGAGCTCTCTGGAGGACGTCGCGGCGGGCAGGTTCCACCGCGTGCTTGGCGACGAGCTCTCATCTCGTACGAAAAAGGTGGGCCGAGTCATCCTCTGCTCGGGCAAGCTCTATTACGACCTCGTGAAGCACCGGCAGGACACGGGACGCGAAGACGTTGCGATCGTCCGCCTGGAGCAGCTCTACCCTCTCCCCAAGAAGTCGCTACTCGCGGCGCTCGATCCGTATTCCGACGGCGTGTCCCTGGTCTGGGCGCAAGAAGAACCGGAGAACATGGGCGCCTGGCGGTACATCCGGGTGCTCCTGGGTGAGCGCGTCTTCGGCCGATGGCCGCTGAGCGTCGTTGCCCGTGACGAGTCCGCCAGCCCGGCGACGGGCTCGGCCTCCAGTCACCGGATGGAGCAACAGGAGCTGATCCAAAAGGCGTTCGGCGTCGCGTACGAGCCGGTGTGATGGGCCCGGGGTCCCTCCGGGCTGCAACGTGCGTAGGGGCGTTCGTGGGTTTTTTGGAGTGGTTCCCGTGTAGCGTCCGTTGAGGTAGACCGGAACCGAAGGAACCATATGGCCGTCGAACTGCGAGTGCCCGAGGTCGGGGAGTCGATCACCGAAGTGGAGATCGGCGATTGGTTGAAGAACGAAGGCGACCGCGCCGCGAGGGAAGAGGCGGTCGTGATGATCGACACCGACAAGGTGACCGTCGAGCTTCCGGCGCCCGTGAACGGGGTCGTCACGAAGATTCTCGTGTCGAAGGGCGCTACGGCGAAGGTCGGGCAGGTCATCGGTTACATGGAGGAAGCTGCCCCCGCAGTCACTCGGTCGACTCCACCGCCGGCGATGATTGGAGCTCCGGTGAATCTCGTCGCGAAGGTCGCCGTCCCCCCGCCCGGGCCCGTGACGGCTCCCACACCCGTTGCGCCGCTGGCGCTGGAAACGCGAGTGATGCCGGCCGCCGATCGCGCGCTCCACGACGCCAATCTCGTCCCGGCGGACGTCGTGCCCACGGGGCCGGGCGGCCGCATGCTCAAAGAAGACGTCGTGCGTGCGGCGGCCGCAAAACGGGCCCCAGACGCCACACCGTCGGCGCCGTCCGACGGAGAGCGCGAAGAAGAGGTCGTGGCGATGACGCCCATGCGGCGTCGCATTGCAGAACGCCTCGTCGAAGCCCAGCAGACGGCCGCCATGCTGACGACGTTCAACGAGTGCGACATGTCGGCCGCGATGGCGCTCAGGAAGGAATATCAGCCACTCTTCCAGGAGAAATACGGCATCAAGCTCGGCTTCATGTCCTTCTTCGTGAAGGCGGCGATCGATGCGCTCAAGCTCGTCCCGTCCGTGAATGCGGAGGTGCGCGGTACGAACATCGTTTACAAAAACTATTACGACATCGGTGTGGCCGTCGGCGGAGGGAAGGGCCTCGTGGTGCCCATCATTCGCAACGCAGAGCGACTCGGCTTCGCCGAGGTCGAGCAGGCGATCGCAAACTACGGGGAGCGCGCAAAGAAAAACGCGCTCAAGCTGGATGAGCTCGCGGGGGGAACCTTTACGATTTCCAACGGCGGCATCTACGGATCCATGATGTCGACGCCGATCTTGAATCCGCCGCAGAGCGGGATTCTCGGGCTCCACGCGATTCAGGACCGAGCCGTGGTTCGCGACGGGCAGGTCGTCGTCCGGCCGATGATGTATCTCGCGCTGACCTACGATCATCGTATCGTGGACGGCCGGGAAGCGGTGACCTGCTTGAAGCGAATCAAGGAGACCATCGAATCTCCGGCTCGCATGCTGCTCGAGGTCTGAATGACGAAGCACGATCTCGTCGTGATCGGGGCGGGCCCCGGCGGTTACGTTGCAGCCATTCGCGCCGCCCAGCTCGGATTCGACACCGCGTGCATCGACTTGGAATCGGAGCTTGGTGGCACGTGCGTGCGTGTCGGGTGCATCCCTAGCAAAGCATTGCTCGAGGCAAGCGAGCGATTCGCCGAAGCGAAGCATGGCCTCGGTGCGTTCGGCATCGGCGTGACGGGCGTCGCACTCGATTTGAAGAAGATGCTCGGTCGCAAGGATGCGGTCGTGACGCAAAACACTTCCGGACTTACCTATCTCTTCAAGAAGAACAAGATCACCCGCTACCTGGGCCGCGGTCGGTTTCTGGCGCCGGGCCGCGTGGTCGTCGAGGGAGGTGGAGCAACGAGCGAGATCGATGCCAAGCACGTGGTCATCGCGACAGGTAGCAGGGTCGCGCCGCTGCGCGGGGTGACGGTGGACGGCGATCGGATCGGAACAAGCACGGAGGCGCTGTCGTATTCGTCCGTGCCGGAACGTCTCGTCGTGATCGGCGCCGGGGTGATCGGTCTCGAGCTTGGCTCGGTGTGGAGCCGGCTAGGTTCGAAGGTGACCGTGCTCGAGTACCTCGGCCGCATCCTGCCCGGAATGGACGACGAGATATCCGCCGAGGCAAAGAGGCTTTTCGAGCGCCAGGGGATGGTGTTCAGGCTCGGCGTGCGCGTAACCGGTGCGCGTCTCGACGGCAATGCCTGCGTGGTGGACGTCGATGGAGGCGAACCCGTGTCGGCCGATCGCGTGCTCGTGTGTGTCGGGCGGGTGCCCAATACCGACGGCCTCGGGCTAGACGCGATCGGAATCGAGCCCGAGCCACGCGGGCAAATCGCCGTCGATCAGCACTTTCGCACGAAGGTGGCCGGGGTCTACGCGATCGGCGACGTCATCCACGGGCCGATGCTAGCGCACAAGGCGGAGGACGAGGGCGTCGCGTGCGTGGAGCACATCGCGACGGGTTACGGTCACGTCAACTACGACGCCATTCCGAGCGTCGTCTACACGCACCCGGAGATTGCGAGCGTGGGACGCACGGAAGAGGAACTGAAGCAGTCCGGCACTCCGTACAAGAAAGGCTCGTTTCCATTTTCGGCGAACGGTCGCGCCCGGGCTCTGGGTTCGACGGACGGCAGGGTGAAGATTCTCGCGCACCGGGACACGGATCGGATCCTGGGCGCACACATTCTTGGCCCGCGGGCGGGGGATCTGGTGGCCGAGCTCGTCACGGCGATCGAATTCGGGGCCAGCGCGGAGGACATTGCCCGGACGTGTCACGCCCACCCGACCCTGGCGGAAGCCATCAAGGAGGCTGCGCTTGGGGTTGCAGGCCGCCCGATCCATATCTGAATCGGGATGACGCATGAAAACACGGCTAGAACGGGGGATTCGTGGCTCGCCAGAGCGGTGGACGGTTTCGTCCCGCGCGCGAGCCGGTTTCTGCGTTCCTCTGATAATCTTGGGGCTGACGGGCTGTCGGGGGCTGGCGACCCTCAAGCAGCGTTGCGTGGCGGGCGAAATCGAGGCGTGCGAATCGGCCTGCGCGAAAGGCGTTGTCGGCGAGGAAGGGTGCTTTCATGCTGGCGACCAGCACCGCCGCAAGGCGGCATTCGATCAGACGAGCCCTGAACTCCGGTTGGCATCGCGGTACTTCGCGAAATCCTGTGATGGTGGCTATGCTGACGGCTGCTTGTTCGCCGCGCAGATGATTGAAGCGAGGTACGCACAGCTCGATCTCGACGCTCCCAACGGGTCCGCTCCTCCGATGATCTCGGATACCGAGGTGATGGAGCGCGAGAAGCGATTGGGGCTCGCTTGCGACTACGGTTCGAGCGTCGGATGCAAGCGTCTCGGCGACATTCTGATCGGCAAGAACGCCGTGCGCGCGGATGCCGCGTACAAAAAATCATGTCAGAGCAGCTCGGACTCAGCGTCCTGTCTGGCTGCGCGGTTGCGCGAGGTAGAAACCGCCGAACAGTGGCGCGACACATGTACCCACGGCGCAGCCGACGCGTGCATGCGGCTCGGCGATCTCCTCTATGCGGTGGATCCGCCACGCGCGTACCGGTTGTTCGCGTCGGAATGCCAACTGCGGGGAGTGACCGCCGTTGCCGGCGGGCTGGGGACCTTCATCCGTGGCCGTGCGCGGCAAGCGGCGGCGGGCATTCCTGCAGATCCGGCGAAAGGAGCTGGATCGGTTCCGCCAGGCGACTCGATGCCACCCCTCCGGATCTCGCCCGCCGCCGTCAAGGGTCGGGTTCCCGTCGTCGAGGTCGATCGCGCGCTCAAGGAGGACGAAGCGGGCATCCAGTGGTGTCTCGGCTCGCTACCGAAGGATTTCGCTGGGATTTTCCACGTGTCTATGATCATCGACCTGACTGGCGACGTCTGGCGAGCGACCGTCGGCGACGCGCCGGCAAAGGTGGCGGAATGCCTTACGCCGCTTCTCGAATCGATTCACGTCTCCACCCCCGGAACCGACATCGGCACTGCGACCCTCACGATGAGCGTCGGCCCTTCGGCGCATCCGGCCAGATGACGGCGCGGCGCTTCCCAGCTCGCGGTCGCGCGCTACTCGCAGGTGTTTCGTCGACGTCGAAATCCCGCGCGGTCGTTGCGGCGAGAAGCTGTTCCATGCTGACCCACGCCAGGCGCTCGACCCTCTTCGTGGTGCCGCCGCTCGACCCGAAGTGCCCGTCGATCGCGAGCACCGAGAGTCCGTGAACCAGCGCCCAGACGGCCAGCGCGGCGTCGCGCGACGGGGGATTGGATTCGGGAACCGAAATCGTTCGGCAAAGCGTGTCTCGCACCAGGTCGAGCCCGCGTGCGACCCGCTCGTCACGTCGACTCCGCGCCCGCCGGGATGGTCCGAACATCAGCCGGAATCGAGCGGGATGCTTCAGCGCGAAGGCAATGTAAGCCGCGCCCATCGCCCGACTCTGCCGTCGCGGGTTTCCGCGATGGAGATCCGCCGCCAGTAGCATCTCCTCCTGCAGGAGCTGAAAACTCTCCTCCGCAACAGTGGCCAGTAGGGCGTCCTTGTGCTCGAAGTGATGGTACGGAGCCCCGTCCGAAACCCCTGCGAGTTTCGCTGCTGCGCGTAGCGTAAACCCCTCCGTGCCGCGCGAATCGACCAGCTTCGTAGTCGCTTCGACGAGCGTTCGGCGTAGATCGCCGTGGTGGTAGCCCGCCCCCTTTCGTTTCAAGTCAGCGCCTTAATGCCATGGGACGTTCGCGTTGCCAACGGCTGACCGACCCCGACCCATCAGAATGCTCTCGGGGTTTTCTTCGGAACAGCGTTGTGAGAAAAGAACAGCGGGCGACGACCGAGTTCCTTCGGCTCATGACCGCGCCGCTCGAGGAATCGAAAGCGGAGCAGCGATGGATGTTCACGCCATGCGGGAAGACGATGCATCGGAAATCCCTCCCGAAAATGGCAAGGGAGCCGAGCCCAAATACGATGGTGTAGTGCTGCCGGAGCACGCGAGCGCTTATTACTCGCCGCGTCCTCCACCGGCGACGACCGCTCACGACACCATCGAAACGGAGCCGGTTCGGCTAGACCCGGCGATAGACCCGGGCCTGATCCCCACCCAGCGCCTCACCGTCCCCGAGGCTGAACCGCCCGAAATTCCGCTCCGCTCGGACGCGCCGACCGTGCTCGTGCCCGTCGTGCGCGCGCGCCAGCGGCGGCGAAGAGCGGCTGCCATGGTGCTAGCGGGGGTGGTCGGTGTCACGGCCGGCATCGGGTACGCGCTGCTGAACTCCCCGCCGTCTGCCGCCCCGGACAGGCGTGTTCCCGCTCTCCCCGTGGACGTGCCTGGCGCGGTGGTGGTCATCAGCTCTGCGGTCGGTTCGGGGCCCGAACCACCGGTCGATAGTCAGGCTTCAACTGTCCCGAGTGATTCTCCCGCAACTCTGCCGCCCAGCGTACCGAGTTCCCAGACGGTTGCTCGAAAGGAAGGAGCCCCGACGGTCGGTGCTCATCACCAGTCGCGCCGCCCCGCGGCCTGGTTCAAAGCAGAATCCCCGAAGGCGTGGATAAAATGAATCGTTGGTTGTTCGGGGTCTGCGCGGCCCTTGGAGTCGCGTGGTGCCCCACCCCGGCGCGAGCTCAGGACTCGGCCGTTCGGGCCGAGGATGCCGCACGGGCCGAAGAGTTGTTCAGGCAGGGTACCGACGCCTTCGAGGCCGCACGGTATTCGGATGCATACGCCGCTCTTCGGTCGTCGTGGGACCTGTCGCATGGTTATCGGAACGCGGCGGGCCTCGGACAGGTGGAAATTCGCCTCGAACAGTATCGGGACGCGGCAGAGCATCTGTCCTTTTGTCTACGTCACTTTCCAGCAGACGGGGACTCCACGGCTCGTGGCCACGTCGAGCAAGGCCTTGCGGAAGCGCGAGAACACCTGGCCACGCTGCGCGTCAGCGTATCGCCGACGGAAGCGACTCTCTCGGTAGACGACAGGCCCGTCCCGGCGTTTGCCCGCGAGGGTGCGCTGTTCGTGGACCCTGGCACTCACATCGTGGCCGCCAGCCTCGATGGTTACGCGCCTGCCAAGAAAACCGTGGATGTTGCCGCCCGAATGTCTCAGGACTTGGCTCTCCAGCTGATACCGGCTTCGGCCTTTCCGGCGGCCGCTACGCCATCGCGACCTGCCCGGACCGTTCTCGCGCCCGCACCGAGGCATCCGGCCACCGCTCCGGATGAGGCCGGGCTTACTCCGCGCACGTGGGTCCTCATCGTGGGGGGGGCGCTGACCGCCGTTGCTGCCGGAACCGCCGTGCTTTTCGACTTCAAGGGGAGTTCGGCCGAGAGTGATCGGGAAGACCTCCGTGCTCAGCTTGGTTCGAACCCCGCGGCCTGCTCTGGGCCGACCCCGGAACCCTCCTGTGTCGCTCTGCGGAATGCCACGGACCGTCGGGATCACTACAACGCGCTAGCGACTGGGTTTGCGATCGGCAGCGCCGTGATGGCCGTAGCGACGCTGGGTGCCGCGCTGGCGGTCCCTGCCTCCGACTCGCCACGCGAGGCGCGGCCGCTCCAATCGCTCCGACTCGCCGTAGGCCATTCAACCGCCAGCGTGCTGCTCAGCGGGCACTTCTGAGAAATGCCGCGTGGACTTCGTGGAGGCATCCTGCTGGCGATGGTCGTCGCCGCGCTGGGCCGTCCCGTGCGCGCCGAGCCCAGTGAAAGACAGATTGAAACCGCGCGAGCCCTCTTCAAGGAGGCAACGGTCCTGCGTGAGCGGGGGCGGTTTGGCGAGGCCGCAGAAAAACTGAAGGAGGCCGTGGAGATCAAGGAAACGCCTGGGCTCTACTTTCACCTGGCCCACTGTTATGACGAGATGGGCCGCCTCGTCGAAGCAGCGCGCGCGTACGACCGCGCAGATGAACTCATCCGGCAGGGGGTGAAAGCGCCGGTCGTCGCAAAACTGCTCATCCCGACGAGAGCGAGTCTGCGCGAGCGTACGCCCACGATCTCCTTGCAAATCTCCGTCGCGGAACGCGATGTCCGGGCCACTCTCGACGGCGGTGACGTCCCGGCAAACGCGCTCCGAGCCGCCCTCCCGCTCGACCCTGGCACCCACCGTCTTGTCGTGACTGCGCCAGGACGGGTGCCGTTCACGACGGACATCCTGCTGAGTGAAGGGGACGCCCGCATCGTCCAAGTCGTGCTTGCGCCGGTCGCGCCATCGCCAAGCCCGCCCCCTCCCGCCAAAGGTTCGGTCGAGCGGCGCCCGCCGGATTCTGCGTCGAAATCGGACGACGGTCCCGATCTCCGAGATGCGGTATTGATTGGAGCGAGCGCAGTCACGGTCGGCGGACTCATCGTGGGGACCTTCTTCGCAGTTCGGAACGCCGATGCCGGCCGTCGCGAGGCCGCCGACGTAAGCGCCATAGGCGACTCCGCTAGCGCGTGCCTAGGGGCTCCGACTTCGGCCTGCGAGGACCTGCCTGCCGCGCTTACCGAACAAGTGAACGATCGCCGCTTTGCGATCGCTGGGTTCGTGGGCGCCGGTATCGGCGCAGCCTCGCTGCTGACCACCGCGCTGGTGTGGCCGGCTGCCCCGTCCTCGAACGGTCTGAAGGCCGAGGTCGGTCCGCTTCCGGGCGGGCTCCTCGTGCGCGGAGCCTTCTAACCGTGGGGATCGCCTGCAGCACCTGCTGACCGAGTCGAAAGCCTCGCGGCCGGTCGCGGAGCAGAACAGACGGAGTGCGTCGTCAGAGCGCGGGACCAGAATCGAAGGTGAGAATCTGTGCTCGCAACGTGACCGGTGCTAGAGCGTGTTGCGTGACACCGAGGCGCGGCAAGAGTCTTCTCGTGCACCAACCTCGGGGTTCATCACTTTCGTTCTTTTGTGCGCGAGACGTGGATCGCCCTACGTTTGTTGACGTACGAGTGATAGTCGTGTGACCGTCCGCGTCCCATTCGAAGAGAGGTAATGCGTGGCAACGAGAAAGGCTCCGGCGGCAACCGACGACAAGAACGCGAGCGACTTCATTCGCGCGCAGACAACCAGCATGACGGCACCGGAGGTGGTCGCAGCGGGCAAGAAGGCCGGCTTCGACTTCTCGACCAGCCTCGTATACGCGGTTCGCGGGCGAATGAAGAAGAGCTCCGGCGAGATCGGTTCGAGACGCGAAACGCCCTCGCGACGAGCCCCGGCTTCCGGCGGCAACGGTCGTCTCGACGCCCAGATCCAGGGTCTGGTCGACGCGTTCGTCAAGGAAATGTCCGCGCTCGTTCGCCGCGCCGCCCTGGATTCGGTCCGTCAAGCCCTGGGCGATCGAACGCGGTAGAAGGCGATCGTCATCCGGTTCGAGCCTTCACGCTGAAGGTCTCGCCGCAACCGCACGTGGACGCTTCGAGCGGGTTCTTGAATTTGAGCCCCTGAAACATGAGTGTGTTCTCGTATGTGATCGTACTACCGTCGATGTACTCGATACTTCGGTTGTCGACGAAGACATGGGTGCCGTAGAAGGCATAAACTAGGTCGCGCGCTCGGGGCGGCTCGTCCGTGTAATCGAGCACGTAGGTGAGGCCGTTGCAGCCCCCGCCTCGCACCCCCACTCTCAGGGCAGCGTCGGGGCGGCCTTCCTTTTCGAGCCGGCGACGCACGAACTCGGCTGCTTCCTTGGTCAGTGTGATGCGGGGGGCACTTGTGGCTTCGCCGTCCATTTGATTCAGCTTAGCTCCAGATGTGTCGTTCGCAAGTGACGGTAATCAAAGGAGCCCGAGCTCGAGCCGAGCCTCCGTCGAGAGTCGGTCACGGGTCCAGGGCGGAATCCCAGACGAGCTCCGTTCGCGCTCGCCGGACGCCGCGGGTCTCGCGCAAGCGGTCTTGGACTTCTTGAACGAGCGAACCAGCGACGGGGCATCCGGGCGCTGTCAGTGTCATCTTGACGTGTACATTTCCGTCGACGTCCACGTCGATACCGTAAATCGAGTCCAAGAATCGTAAATGTTCAGTGGGATCTCCGGATCGAACACGGTGCGGAGACCCTGGACCACGCGGTCGCGAAGAATTTCCGGTCGCTCGCGCACTCCATCGGGTTCGGAACCGTCGTCTTCGAGCGTGAATGGCCCCGTGTCCTTCGCGCTCTCGTTGAGGACGTCGAGACGGCGCTTCTTCAGCTTCTCGAACTCCACGTCGACGGGTCGCTCGCCTTCCATCATCACTCCGTGGTCGTGTCGGTCTCACCATCGAGTGCTGCCTCGAGTGTGTGCCAGGCCAGCGTCGCGCACTTCACGCGCATCGGAAATTCAGCAACGCCGCCGAAAGCCGCGAGCTTTCCCAGTTTGCCCACGTCGCAGGCGGCCTTCCCGGTAACGAGATCGTGAAACACGCGGAACAGGTCGTCCACCTCTTCGCGCGTTCTTCCCTTGACGACCTCCGTCATGGTCGATGCCGCAGCGGTCGAGATTGCGCAGCCCGAGCCCTCGAAACCGACGTCCTTGATTGTGCCATCCTCGTACACGATACGCACGATGACGTGGTCGCCGCAAAGCGGGTTCTTGCCTTCCGCCGTACGGTTCGCGCCGGGCAGCGGGCGAAAGTTTCGCGGATGCCTCCCGTGATCGAGAATCACCTCCTGATAGAGTTCGCGTGGGTCCATCAAGAAATAGCTCCTTTGCCCGGTACAGCGCTGCGGCAAGACAGTCGACGTCGTCGCGGGCCGAGTACATGCCAAACGAAGCTCGCGCCGTCGCGGGGACACCGAATCGTGCCATCAACGGTTGGGTGCAGTGGTGGCCCGTCCGGATTGCAACGCCCTCGGCGTCCAGCAGCGTTCCCAGATCGTGCGGGTGAATCCCCTCCATGACGAAGGATATGACCGAGACCTTGCGTGAGGAGCTACCGATCAGACGAAGACCCGGGATCTGGGAAAGCTTTTGCGTCGCGTACTCGAGAACTTCGTCTTCGTGCGCGCCGAGTCCGATCCGGTCGAGGCCAGTCACATAGTCGATCGCCGCGCCCAGGCCGATCGCCCCGGTGATGTCCGGTGTTCCGGCTTCGAAGCGTTCCGGCAGCCCCTTGTACGTCGTTTTCTCAAACGACACGCTCCGGATCATCGAACCGCCGCCTTGCCACGGGGGGAGTCGCTCGAAGAGAGCCTTCCGGCCATAGAGCACGCCGATTCCGGTCGGTCCGTAGAGTTTATGGCCGCTCAGCGCGTAGAAGTCCGCGCCCAGGTCCTGGACGTCTACGGGGAGGTGAGCGACGGCTTGCGCGCCATCGACGACCACGACGGCTCCGCGCTCATGTGCGAGGAGAACGATCTCCTTGATCGGCAGCACCGTCCCGAGCGTGTTCGAGACATGCGCGACCGCGACGATCCGTGTCCGTTCGGAAAGTTTCGCGCGGATCGCATCGAGCGGAACTTCTCCGCGATCCGTCACTTCGGCGACGACGAGGCGCGCTCCCTTTTCCGCGCAGATCATCTGCCACGGAACGATGTTCGAATGGTGCTCGAGCCTGGTGACGAGCACTTCATCCCCCGGGCCGAGTTCTGCGCGTCCGAGCGTCTGCGCCACCAGATTGAGCGCTTCCGTCGTTCCCCGGACGAACACGATCTCGGCCGCCTCGCGCGCGTTCAAGAACGCCCGGACCTTTTCTCGGGCGGCTTCGAATGCCAGCGTCGCGCGCTGGGACAGCTCGTGAACACCCCGATGCACATTTGCAGAATCGAGGGACATCGAGCGCGTCACCGCGTCGATGACCGCTCGTGGTTTGAGCGCCGACGCGGCACTATCGAGATAAACCAGGCGTTTCCCGTGGATCTTCTGCGCGAGGGCAGGGAACTCCCTTCTCGTCGACGTCACGTCGAACACGGGTGCACGTAATGTTTCGGACTCGAGTGCCAGGGTCATGCGAGCTCTCTCGCGGCGTCTCCGCCCGGCACGCGAGCCGCGATCGCGCTTTCCACCTGCTCGCGCAACGCCGGGTCCGGAAGCGACGCGGCCATCTCCCGCGCGAATGCGTACGTGAGGAGAGCGCGAGCAACCGTCGCGTCCATTCCGCGCGACCGGAGATAGAAAAGCTGGGCCGGGTCGAGCTTCCCGACCGTTGCGCCGTGGCTGCACTTCACGTCATCGGTATCGATTTCGAGATGCGGCTTCGTGTGGATGATGCAATCGTTCGAAAGACAGAGATTACGGTTTTCTTGATGCGCGACGGTCCCATCCGCCCCCCGGCGGACGAACACGGTGCCATCGAACACGGCCACGGCGGTTCCGTCGAGGATCCCCTTGTAGCGCTCTCGACTGGAACAATGCGGCTCGGCATGGTCGATGACGGTGTGATGGTCCACGAGTTCGCCGCCGCGGGCGAGGTAGAGTCCGTCCAGCGTGCATTCGGCGCCCGGGCCCTCGAGTTTGACGCGGATGTCCACTCGCGCGAGCGCCCCGCCGAATGTGAACACTCGGGAGTGATATCGACTATTGCGTTCTTGACGCACGGATATAGTCCCGACCGCTCCGGCGTGCGGGGCGCCATGGTGCACACGAACGTGTTCGACTCTGGAATTCTCCCCGAGGGCGAGCTCCGTCACGGAATTCTCGAAATGCGCGGCGCCATCGACGCTCTCGTGTGATTCCGTGAGAACGAGTTCGCTGTCGGGCTCCCCAATCACGAGCACTCGCGGGGTCGACAGGGTCGGACCGGACGCGGGTACGGCAAGGTGCACCAGCCGAACCGTCGTCCGGGTGCCGCGTCGAGCGACGATGACGATCCCGTCCTCGAACAGTGCCGCGTTTTGCGCGATGAACCCATTCTCGAGCGACACGATCCGGCCGAGGTGTTCCGACACGCGTTCTGGCTCCGAACTCGAGGTATCCCTGAGCGTCCGTACCCCGAGATTCGTCGCTGCGGAGTCGCCGAGGTCGGGCGAGCCGTTCACGAGCACGATACCGTCGCGTCGGGTCGACACCGGAGGCACGTCACCGGGGAGCGGGAGCCAGTAGGGGGTTCGGGTGATGGCGCGTACCGGAGTGAATCGCCACGCCTCGTCCGCTGCCGTCGGGAAACCGGTAGCTTCGAGAAACGCGATCGCCGCGGAGCGGTCCACGTCGCCAGGAGCGGCTCCCAGCGGCGCTCGGCTCCGTGCCTCACGAAGCGATGCCGCAAGAAGATCGGTTGCCTCCGTCCCCGTGGGCCGTTCCGCCGCCGAGATCGCTGCGGCTTCACTCATGATGCCGCCGCTCCTGAGGCGCGAGGGATTCGCGCTCGAAGCGCGCGTAGCCCTCGTCCTCCAGCACGCGGGCGAGCGCCGCCTCCCCCGAGCGCACGATAGTTCCGCCCAGGAAAACATGGACCACGTCGGGCACGATGTATTCGAGAAGTCGTTGATAATGCGTGATCACCAGCATGGCGCGTTCCGGGCTTCGGAGGGCGTTCACACCGGAGGCGACCACGCGGAGGGCGTCGATATCGAGACCAGAATCCGTTTCGTCCAGGACAGAGAGCTTTGGTTCCATCATGGCCATCTGGAACACTTCATTGCGTTTCTTCTCGCCGCCCGAGAATCCGGAGTTCACCGGTCGGAGCGCGAGGGCTTCGTCGAGTTCCAGGAGTTTCATTTTTTCGCGCGAGGCCTTCATGAAATCCATCGCGTCGAATTCGGGCTGTCCGCGGTGCCTTCGGATCGCATTCACTCCGGCCTTGAGAAAGTAGAGATTCGACACCCCGGGGATCTCGACCGGGTACTGGAAGGCGAGAAACACCCCCTCGCGCGCCCGCTCCTCGGGAGGCAACGCGAGCAGATCTTTCCCCGCGTACGTGACGTGCCCCTGGGTTACCTCGTAGCCTTCTCGACCGGCAAGGACATTTGCGAGAGTGCTCTTTCCCGACCCGTTCGGACCCATGATGGCGTGAACTTCCCCGGCTTTCACGACGAGATTCAGGCCGCGCAGGATTTCCTTCCCGGCGACCGCAACGTGCAAATTCTGGACGACCAACAAGGGCGTGGTCATCCGACCGCCCCCTCGAGGCTGACGCCCAGCAGCTTCTGGGCTTCGACTGCGAATTCCATGGGGAGCTCCTTCAACACCTCCTTGCAGAAACCGTTCACGATGAGCGAGATGGCGTCCTCCTGCGAAAGGCCGCGCTGGCGGCAGTAAAAAAGCTGGTCGTCACTGATGCGCGACGTGGTGGCTTCATGTTCGACCGTGCTCGAGGCGTTGCGCACGTCGATGTACGGAACCGTGTGTGCACCGCACGCGCTTCCAAGCAGCAACGAGTCGCACTGCGTGTAGTTGCGCGCATTCGCCGCGTTCTTCCCGACCCGGACGAGACCCCGGTACGTGTTCTGTCCGTGCCCCGCGCTGATGCCCTTGGAGATGATCGTGCTCCTCGTGTCCTTACCAAGATGGATCATCTTCGTGCCGGTGTCGGCCTGCTGGCGATTGTTCGTCAGGGCGACGGAATAAAATTCACCCACGGATTCATCTCCGGCGAGAATGCAGCTCGGATACTTCCACGTGATCGCGGATCCGGTCTCGACCTGGGTCCACGAGATCTTCGATCTGACGCCCGCGCACTTACCTCGCTTGGTGACGAAATTGAAAATACCGCCCTTGCCCTCCGCGTCACCGGGATACCAATTTTGCACGGTGGAGTATTTGATCTCCGCGCGATCGAGCGCGACCAGCTCCACTACCGCCGCATGCAGCTGGTTCTCGTCGCGCATCGGGGCCGTGCATCCTTCGAGGTAGCTGACGTGGCTGCCCGCATCAGCGACGATGAGCGTCCGCTCGAACTGGCCTGTCTTTGCCGCGTTGATCCGGAAATAGGTGGACAGCTCCATCGGGCACCGCACACCTTCGGGGACATAGACGAACGACCCGTCGGTGAAGACCGCGGAATTGAGGGTCGCGAAGAAGTTGTCCGTGATGGGTACCACGGAGCCCAGGTACTGACGGACGAGCTCGGGGTGCTCCCGGACGGCCTCCGAGAACGAGCAGAAGATGACCCCCATGCTCGCCAGTTTCTCCTTGAAGGTCGTCGCGACCGAAACGCTGTCGAACACGGCGTCCACTGCGATCCCCGCGAGCGCTGCTCGCTCGTGGAGTGGGATGCCGAGCTTTTCGTACGTACGAAGGAGCTCGGGGTCGACGTCCTCGAGACTCTTTGGTGCGTTCGTCGTTTTCGGCGCGGAGTAATAGACGATCGCCTGGTAGTCGATCTTCGGGTACCTCACCTTCGCCCATCTTGGCTCGCGATCATCTAGCTTGAGCCAGTGACGGTACGCCTTCAGGCGGAAGTCCAGGAGCCACTCGGGTTCGCCCTTCTTGGCGGAGATGTGCCGGATGACACCTTCGTTCAGGCCGGCAGGTACCGTGTCCTGTTCGATGTCGGTGCTCCAACCGGCGCTGTATTCGCGGCGGAGAAGCTCGGTAACGTCTGGAGAGGTGGTCATGGATCTTTCTGCGATGAGCCCGCCGATGGAACCGCGGGCTACCTCAAAGGGGATGATGCGGGCGTTCCCTCACGCTTCAGCGACGATCCGGCGCAGGGGTATCAGAATCGGCAAGTGGGGTCGCACCATGTCGGCGAGAGTGATCCCGCGGAGGGCCTGTCGGATGGCGTCATTGATGCGGATCCAGTTGCGCTCGGTCGGACAACCACCCTCGAGGCCGCAACAGCTCCTGCCGGTGTCGCTGCATTCCGTGACGGCGATGGGTCCTTCGACGGCGTCGACGATTTCGGCCACACTGATTGCTTCCGCCGGTCTCGCCAATCGGTAGCCGCCGTTCTTTCCACGCTCCGATTCCACGAGCCCCGCCCGCGCCAAAACTTTGAGAACCTTGCTCACCGTTGGTTGCGGGATACGCGTGCTGACCGCGACGTCGCGAGCAGCGTGGGCCTCTCCGTCGGTCTCCACCATGTCGGAGAGAACCAGCACCGCATAGTCCGTTAGTTTAGTAATGCGTAGCATTATCAGCCACTTATGATTCAGTACTGAGCCAGTACTAATTGCAGTATAGGCGGGCGTATTCGGCTGTCAACGGCGGAACGCCGTAGCATCCTCCGGCGATGAACCCAAGCAGCGACCGATTCCTTCTCGCGATCGGAGCCTTCGATGCGGAGAACGCCCGCGATCCGACGACGGTGCCCGATGGCGGCCGGCTGCGCCCGCTGGCGCTGGTGCAGGCCGAGCGGCTTGCTGGCTGGGTCGTCAGACTGGTGCCGAATGCGTCCGAGCCCCTGCGGCTGGCCGCACGGTGTCAGCACATCAGGCGATGGGAAATCCCTCGTTCATCGTTTCCCGAGGGGCGCATCGGCTACCTCGAATGGCGTAAACGGTTGTCCCGGTTCCACGCCGATGCGGCATCGGAGATCCTGCGAGCCACGGGCTATGCGGAAGACGTCGTGGCGCACGTTTCCGCGATCAACCAGAAGAAATCGCTGAAAGTGGATGCCGACGTGCAGGCCATGGAGGATGCGCTGTGCCTCTCGTTCCTCGAGTTCGAAATCGACGCCTTTGCCGCGAGGCATCCATCGGAAAAGGTCATCGATATCCTCCGGAAAACGTGGCGCAAGATGAGCGCTCACGGGCAAGACGAGGCGCTACGCTTATCCTTCTCGGATTCCGTGAAGGCTCTCGTGTCGTCAGCCATCGTCCCGTCGGGAGAGCTCGATCAACGGTAGTCGACCGGGTCGAGCTTGTAGCGCCTCAGCCAGCGTTGAACCTGGTTTCGTGCCTTGCCGGTTGCCCGTGCCACTGCGCTCACGTTGCCACGGTGCTCATGCAGGAGTTCCACGATGGTCGCCCGGTGTTCCTGCTGTTCGGGCGACAGCGGGCGATCCTGGCCAGCGGCCGCGGCGTCCTCGCCATCGGCACCGATGTCGACTGGACCGGGAAAGTGCTCGCGCCTGATGGGCGAGTCGCCTGCGAGCGCCGACCCCGTCATGAGCCAGTTCTCGAGCTCGCGAATGTTGAGCGGGAACCTGTAAGCGAAGAGAGCTCGGGCTGCCTCGATACTCAGCGTAACGTTACCCGAGCGGCTTCCGGCGACTCGCGCCAGCAACGAGCCGATGAGGAGCCCGAGATCCTGCTTTCTTTCGCGCAGCGGGGGAAGATTGAGTCGAAATCCGGCGATCCTTCCGAAGAGGTCTTCTCGAAACTTGCCTTCGCGGACGAGCGCTTCGAGATTTCGGTTCGTTGCCGATACCAATCGCATGTCCACCGAGATGGCGTCCGTGCCCCCGACGGGTCTGACCCGCTTCTCCTGGAGCACCCGCAAAAAGGCTGCCTGCGACGGGAGCGGCAGATCCCCGATTTCGTCCAGGAACAGGGTGCCTCGATCCGCCGAGCGAACCAGGCCGATCCGATCGGCAACGGAGCCGGAGAAGGCCCCTCGCGTGCTGCCGAAGAGCTCGCTTTCGAGCAACGCTTGCGGGATCGCCGACGAATTCACGCCGACGAATTTGCCGGTTCGGCCGGAGACGGCGTGCAGCGCCTGCGCGAGGACTTCCTTGCCCGTCCCGGTCTCACCGAGGACGAGCACGGAGAGCCCCGTCGACGCCAGCCGGGACAGCTTCTCGAAGTCGGCCGCGAGCGCCGGCATGAGCGTACCCAGCCCCGACGAGGGCACCCCGGCCACCGCGGCATCGAGATCGTCCGGCCCCTCACCGTGGGGCGCCTCTTCATACATGAACAAGGTATGTCCGAGTTCCAGCAGATCGCCGTGCGACAGAGCGTGTTCGTGCACGACCGAGTCGTTGACGCGGACGCCGTTTTTCGACCCAGCATCGATGATCTTCCAGCGGCCCAGCGCGCCTTCGAGTCGGGCGTGAGTCTGTGACATGCGGGCGTCAGGAATCCGCACCTCGAGCTGCGTCCCACGATAATCGCCCGACCGACTTGCGGTCCGGATCACTCCGCGGCCGAGGATGGCCCGCCCGCCGGACCCCAGGCGGTGTCGCGTCGAAAGCGAAAGCGGACGATCGCACTCGAGAAGAACGAGTAGATGCGGCTCGCGCTGGGCCGTAGGCCGTGCCGACGGCCCTGGTGTTTCGACGTCGAGCGTTCGGTCGAAGGACTCGCCCATGCTGCCCGATTTCCGCGCTTTCCCGATGCAGGCGCTACGCGTGTCACTGGTACCGGTGCCACATGTGGCGCCTGAGGGCGAGCCTAGGCCCGGGAGCCGCCTCGCCGCAACAAGAGTCGAGGTCTCCCTCATGGCACGCACACTGCAACGCGGCGCTTCATGGTTCCCAAAGCAGCGGATGCGCTTACGCTCGAAGAGCTCATGGATCTGTACGTCGACGGCAGTGACGCGGCGTTCAGTGCGCTATATCGACGCATGGTGCCGAGGCTGACGGGGTACCTTCATCGAATCTGTCGTGATTCCTCCGCCGTGGAGGACGCGCTCCAGACGACGTTCATCAAGGTTCATCGGGCGCGCCAGACCTACGTCCAGGGCGCGCCCCTGGCGCCGTGGATCCTCGTGATCGCTCGACGTGCTCTTTACGACGAGCTTCGCGCCGCCCGGGCCCGGGGCGAGGTGCTCAGCGACACCGGGATTCTGCCCGACACTGCGCTCGATGACCGTGGCGCCCTCGATGAGGCACGATACCTCGAACGCGCGCTCTCCGCGCTGCCTGGACCCTATCGCGAAGCCATCGAGCTTACCAAGCTTCAGGGCCTGTCGGGTGACGAAGCAGCAAGGAAGCTTTCTACCACGCAGAGTGCGATCAAGCTCCGAGTCCACCGCGGCTATCAGATGCTGCGCCGGAGTCTTCTCTCGGAAGCAGCCTGAAGGTAGTCGACCGGCGGGACCGGGTGCTACCCTCCCGGGGCGATCTGGAGCCCAACAAGGGTGAGCGAACCGGATGACGACCCGCTGATCGGTGTGATGATTGCCGATCGCTATCGAATCGAGAAACGCCTCGGGCAGGGCGGCATGGGAGCGGTGTACCTTGCCGAGCATGTGAGGATGCACAAGCCGTTCGCGGTCAAGGTGCTTCACAAGGAGATGGGGCGGCTCTCGGAAGCAGTGTTCCGCTTCGAACGAGAGGCGGTCGCGGCAGGGCGGGTCGACCACGAACACCTCGTGACCGCGACGGACTTCGGGCAGCTTCCCGACGACTCGATGTATCTCGTGCTCGAGTACGTCCCCGGCCAGAACCTCGGGACACTGCTGGCGGAGGGCGCCCTTCCGACGATCCGCGCACTGAAGATTGCTCGGCAGATTGCTGCGGCCCTCGAGGCCATTCACGCGGTGGGGATCATTCACCGCGACGTGAAGCCGGACAACGTCATGCTCGTCGAGCGACCCGGCGGCGAGGATTTCGTCAAGCTCCTCGACTTCGGCATGGCGAAGGTGCACCTCGACGCTCCGCGCGAGGAGGTCCAGGTGACGCGTACGGGGCTCGTTTTCGGTACGCCTCGGTACATGGCGCCCGAACAAGCTGCCGGCGAACCGACGGACCATCGTGCCGATCTCTATTCGCTCGGCGTGCTTCTCTACGCGATGCTTTCGGGGGCTCCGCCGTTCAGTGCGGACGAGATACGCGACGTGCTTCGGATGCAACGATTCGAGCCGCCGCCGCCCTTGCCGGCGTCGATCGACCCCAGCGTTGCGGCCCTCGTGATGACGCTGCTGGCGAAGGATCCGAACGAGCGGGTGCAAACCGCGACAGGGGTGATCGACTACATCGATCGTCTTTCGTCGCAGCTCGTGGCGCCTTCGCCGAGTGGCCCCGCGCGCCTGGCGCGATTCTTCAGAACGCCGGCTGGTTTCGGCGTGGCGCTGGGTGCCGCCAGTGCGGCGTTCGTGCTCGCATTCGTCGCAGGTCATGCGGGTTCGCACCGGCGACCGGCCCCTGTTCGTGTCGTCGCGGCGGTCCCCGCGCCAGCGCCGAGCGTCAGTCGTCTGGCGGAGTCCACGCTCGACGCTCTGCTCGTCCGCGCCGAGGTCGGTGATGTGGCGGCGTTTCACGAATTGGAGGCGCGACCGGACGCCGGTCGAAGCGCGCGTGAGTGGTTCGTGCTGGGCGAAGCCCGGACCACCCACGGAGAAGTCTCTCGAGGGCTCGACGCCTACCTGCACGCAGCGGAATCCGACGAGAGGTACGCCAGCCATCCCCGAATCCTGCGGGACCTTCTCTCCGCCGCGCACTCCGAGGCGTGGGAGGAGGCTCTGCGCGTGGCGGCGGCTCTGCCCGGACCCGCAGGTGCGGACATTCTCTTCGACGTCTGGTCGTCGAATCCGAAGACGACGACGGCGACCGAGCGCGCTCGCGACCTGCTCGTGACGGACGCTGCTAGGGCGCGGGAGTCGGAAGCCGTGCGGGTCGCCTTCGACCTGAGGAGCGTGCAGGGTCAGGGATGCGAGGTGAGGCGCCCGATCGTCGCCCGCGCCGTTCAGTTCTCGGACACGCGGTCCCTCCGCCCGCTGATCATTCTCGCGTCGCGGTCCGGCTGCGGCAAACGGAAGAAGGACGACTGCTTCGCGTGCCTCAGAGATGATGACACGCTGGTCCGGGCCATCGAACACTCGAAGAACACGGCCGCGCCGGACTACGCTCGCGTCATCGCCGCGCCTTGACGCCGCACGCCCCGCGGAACGCTTCGGTCGCGCTAGGCCGTCACGTGCGTTACTTCACGCCCGCTACGAAGGCTTTCACGCGCGCCACGAAGGCCCTTCACGCGCGCTACGACCTCGTCGTCGCGGCGGACGACCTGCCTCACGTGCCGTACGAGCCCGCCGTCGCTTCACACGAACGCGCCCGTCGCGGCGGACGTGACGGGGATCCTACGCCAGGAGCCGCGCGGCGGATGGGCCACTCACCGGACGTCGAAATGGATGCCCTGCGAAAGCGGAAGATCCGTAGAATAGTTGATCGTGTTCGTGGCGCGACGCATGTAAGTTTTCCAGGCGTCGGAGCCGGATTCTCGCCCGCCGCCCGTCTGCTTTTCTCCGCCGAAGGCCCCGCCGATCTCCGCGCCGCTCGTCCCCGTGTTGACGTTGACGATGCCGCAGTCGGAGCCTCGCGCCGAACAGAACAGCTCGGCCTCGCGAAGATCGGTCGTGAACACGGCGGACGAGAGCCCTTGAGGGACCGAGTTGTGAAGGTCGATGGCGTCGTCGAACGCTTCGTACCGATGTACGTAAAGAATCGGCGCGAACGTCTCTTCCTGAACGATGGCCGCGCGTCCGTCGATCTCGACGATCGCGGGTCTCACGTAGACACCCCCGCGCGGCACGCCCTTCCGGAGCCGCTCTCCACCGACCAGCACGTGTCCGCCTGCCGCGGAGGCGGCGTTGAGGGCACGCTCCATGGCCGCCGCGGCCGCTTCGTCGATCAACGGTCCCACCAGAGTCCCCTCGCTCCGAGGATCGCCGACCGGGATGGAGCGATAGACGGCGACGAGGCGCGAAAGCAATCGATCCGCGATGCTCGATTGAAGGATGAGCCTCCGGAGGGTCGTGCATCTCTGCCCCGCGGTTCCGGCGGCCGCGAAGAGGATCGAGCGAAGGGCAAGGTCTAGATCCGCCGACGAAGAGACGATCATTCCATTGTTGCCCCCGAGCTCTAGCAACGATCTGCCGAGTCGGTTCGCGACCGTCGTGGCGACGATCCGTCCCATTCGAATCGAGCCCGTTGCGGAGATCAGCGGGAGCTGTGGTGACTCGGCGAGCCTCCGTCCGAGATCGCCTCCCCCGAGGACCAGGGCGAGCGCCTCGCCCGGGATGTCGGGCATTTCGCGGAGGACCAAGCGGGCCTGTTCGTGGCAGGCGAGCGCGGTCAACGGCGTCTTCTCGGAAGGCTTCCAGATCACCGAGTCACCGCAGACGATCGCGAGCATCGCGTTCCACGCCCATACGGCGACCGGGAAATTGAAGGCGGTGATGACGCCGACCGGCCCGAGGGGATGCCACTGCTCTGACAGGCGATGGCCACTTCGTTCGCTTGCGATGACGAGCCCATGAAGCTGACGACTCTGACCGACGGCGAAATCGCACATGTCGATCATCTCCTGCACCTCGCCGAGCGCCTCGGCGTGGATCTTTCCCGTCTCGAGGCAGACGAGTTGCGCGAGGGCATCTTTGCCGTCCCGCAATCGGTTCCCCAGGCGCCGTACGAATTCACCCCGTCTCGGCGCGGGCACCGAGCGAAGCTCACGGAATGCTTTGGAGGAACGGCCGATTATCTCGTCGACCTGTGGCGGCGTGGCGGCGTTGAACTCCGCCAGCGTGCTTCCGTCGATCGGCGACCGCGCGATCAGCTTTTCGCCATAGCCGACCATGGTCGTCACGCCCGCGTGCACGGCGACGGGTGTACCGTCGATTCCGAGTCGGGCTGCGAGGCTCGCGATCTCCGTCACGTTGCGGCCTTCGAGCATGAACCTGGTCCCCATGCGAGCTTCGGCTCGAGGCCGGTGTCGAAGAAGGTGCCGAAGCGATTCTGGAGCAGTTCGTCGAGACGTACCTCCTCTTGCCTGACGAACCCGCGTCCCTGGATTCGCCCTGCTGCGTGGAGGTCGATCATGGTGCATGCGCCGGCCGCAGTCGTAATCTGGATGGCGCTCCAGTTTTCTCCGTCAATCGTTTGATTATGTACCTGGCGAGCGTCGACAATCTGTACGAGCTGGCCCTGCCGCCAGCCCGAGACCGTGCAAAACACGATGACGACGTCCTGAAACGTCACGGGGATCGCGCGTTCGAGAATCTCCTTCAAGAGTCCGCGATGCTCGCCGAGACGTAGCTCGTTGACGAGAAACATGGCCAGATCGCGGTGTCCGGCGTACCGAACGGTCTTGTAGTCCAGCGATGTGACGCGCCCGTCGAGCGTTTCGCACAGAGTACCTAGCCCGCCGGAGGTATTGAACGCCTCGTATCTCACCCCGTCGATCGACAGGTATTCGAGACCCTCCAGAGGCAAAACCTCTCGACGCTTCCCGGAGACGATTGCTTCGCCGGGATTGCAGTATTCATTGATGAGCCCATCGGTGGACCACGTCAGGTTGTACTTCAGGGCGTTCGTCGGAAATCTCGGGAGCGCGCCGACTCGCATGTGGACGGAGTCCAGTCGTTCGAACTTGCGACTCAGGTCGTAGGCAGCGACGGACACGAAGCCTGGCGCGAGCCCGCACTGAGGCATGAAGATCTGTCCGGGGTGGGCCTTCTCCGCGATACGTCGGATCTCGCGCGTGGTCTCGACATCTTCGGTGAGGTCGAAGTAGCAGACCCCGGCTTTCAGCGCGGCGGTGGCCACCTGGACGTTGTACCCAAAGCTGAGCGCCGAGAGCACGACGTCTCGATCGGCGAGCGCCGATCCGAGCGCTGAGGCGTCGTTCACGTCGAGTCGGATTCGCGTCGCAGCCGGGACCTTTCGTTCGATGCGCGAGAGCGCTTCGTCCGAGTTGTCGGCCACGGTGACGGCATAATCCTGGGTTCGGGTGAGCAGCTTTGCGACGGTACGCCCGATTTTTCCGGCTCCGAGGATCAGAACGCGGCGCATCCACCAAGTCTTCGCCGCCCTCACGCCCTCGGCAACCACGTCCTGAAGTGTGCCGGTCGCAATCTGGAACCCGCAGGCCGTTCGTCGGAGCGGCTGCCTATTTCGTCGGATCCGTCGAGAAGCAGCAACGGAATCCGGAGTCGAAGAACTCGAAAGTGCTGCTGACCGTGTAGAAGTCGAAGGTGCACGTGGCGCCGCCGTCCGACGCCGTGTTGAATGCGCCGCCCATGACCGGATAAACCGTGGTGCCGCTCACGACATTCGAGGTGATCTCGCGCAGGTTGCCGGTGATGTCGAAGATACTCGTCGAAGCGCCGCCCCCGTAAAGCGCGTAGCACCCGTTCAGGAGGCCGCCGCCACCGGTCGGCAGCAGACCATCTGCATTCGGCGCGCCGGCGGTGCGATCGAAGTCGTAGGGGCCCAGGTTGCAGAACGGGGTCTTGCTCGTGTCGTAGTACACGGTGCCATCGCCGGCAGTCAGCGTGGCGGGGCTCGAGGTACAAGCCGTGCCGTAGCCCCAGGTGCAACTGCCGGCGCTGCCCTGACACGCTTTCGTCCAGTCGCTCTCGGCGCAGATGGTTCCGCCCATCTGCGCGCAGGTCTGCGTGACTTCCGTCGGGGTCACGTTGAACCACGGGATGTTTCCGCTCACGGAGCACGCCGCTGTCTTGTCGAGCGTCGACCCGCTCGGCGCCGAAGTCCAATAGCCGTCGCCTGAACCAGGGGTGGATGCCGTCGCGTTCGGTCTGCTCGCCTCGTACTGATAGATCCAGAGGTTCGGGCTCGAGCTGACCTTCACCACCGCCGGGATCACGAAGCTCGTGTTGGTTCCCTTGTTGTTGTAGGTCTCATCGACGAGCCCGTCGCAGTCATTGTCGACACCGTCGCAGACCTCGCTGGTTGCGGCGGAGAGATTCTTCGTGGCGTTGCACTTGGTCGAGGTCGGCCCGTTGCAGATGTAGACACCCGTTCCTCGACATTGTCCGTCGCCCGGGTACGGCTTGCCGTCGTCGCTCGCGCACGCTTCGTTCAGGTATCCGGTGGTCAGGACAGGCGGCTTTTCGTTCTCGTCGGTATTGCCGTTGCAGTTGTTGTCTTCGCCGTCGCAAGTGTCGGTCGTGGCGCTACACGACGGGGGTGAGCCGCCACTGCAGTATCCGGTCGGGAAAGTGCACTTCCAGGCGCCGGTCGTGCACGCGACTTTCACCCCCGTCGTGCCATCGCCCGCCTGGCACTTCGGATCGCTCGCGGCGGCGCTCACGCCGCAAACCTGACTCGGGGTGGGCACGCTTGCGATGTTGTCGTCCACAGTGCAATCGCAATCGTCGTCGACCCCGTTGCAGAGCTCGGCTCCGCTGTAGGTGCAGGCGCGCTCGCAGTCAGTGTGGTTGCTGTCGCAATCGATGAAGCCCAGCGCGCAGCCCGTACGAACGCATGCTCCCGTCTGGCACGCCCAGACGCCATGCTTGCCGGCGTTGAGCGCATTGCAGTCGTGCCCGCAGCTGCCGCAATTTGCGACATCGCTCGAGAAATCTGGCTGGTTTGTCAGCGTGCCATCACAGTTGGAGTCGGAGCAGCACCCGTCCGGGGTGGACGAGGACGCGGTGACCGAACCGGAGCAGACGAGCACGCCGCCCGTGCACGCCAGCGTTCCTTGCTTGCAAGGCTCGGCGACGACCGGGCACTGCGTCGTGGGCGCCGGAGCCGCCGGTGGAACGTTGCAGGTTCCGCCCGTGTCCGTGAGATTGTCGTCGGTGGTGCCGTCGCAATCGTCGTCGATTCCGTTGCACGTCTCGGCTTTCGGGCCCGTGCCGCCCTGGCACTTTGGCGCTCCCGCCACGCAGGCAACTTTGCCGGGCACGCACGCCCCTACGCCGGAGCCACACGACTGTCCGACATCCGTCGGGTTGTCGTCCACCACGCCGTCGCAGTCGTCGTCGATGCCGTTGCAGATTTCGGGCTGGCTGTTCGGCGTCAGGAGATTCGCCCCCGTGCACACGACCGCGCCGCCCTGACACACGGTCGACCCTGCGTGTCCTGCGGCCGCACACGCCCCCTGGGTTCCCCCGAAACATTGCTTCCCGACGCGGGCATCGCCGCCGAGATTGTCGTCGACCGTGCCGTCGCAGTCGTCGTCGATGCCGTTACAGGTTTCAGCCTTCGCGGCACCGGTGTTCTTCGTCGCGTTGCAGACGGTGCTTGTGTGATTCGCCGCGCACACGTACGAGCCCGTCCCCTGGCACGGTCCATCGGTGGACGGCGTGGTGCACGCCTCGCCGAGGAAGCCCGTGACCAGAGCGGGGGCGCTGAATGACTCGTCCACGACCCCATTACAGTTATTGTCCTCGCCGTCGCAAAGCTCGGGGGTCGTCGCGCAGCTCGTGCCGGTGCAATAGCCCGCCGGGAACGTGCACTTCCAGGCGCCGCCCGTGCAGGTCGTCGTCACGCCGCTGGTGCAGCCCGGGTCCGTGGCCGCCGGGCTGACGCCGCACACCTGCGCCGGCGTCACGGCAGGCACGTTGTCGTCGACCTTGCAGTTGCAGTCGTTGTCCTTGCCGTCGCAGATTTCCGTGGTGCTCGTCACCGAGCACGCGCGTTCGCACGTATTGGGGTTCGCGTCGCAGTCGATGAAGCCCGTCTTGCAGCCCGCGTGGACGCACGCGCCGTTCGTGCACGCCCAGATGCTGTTCGCGTCGATGGTGTTGCAGTTATTGCCGCACGCGCCGCAGTTGAAGACGTCGTTGTTCTTCAGCCCGGTCTGATTGGTCAGCTTGCCGTCGCAGTTGGTGTCCTCGCCGCAAGCATCGGTCGGGGAGGCCGCCGTGATCGATCCCTCGCAAACTTTCGTTCCACCGATGCAGGCGTTTACCCCTGCCTTGCACGGTTGCGGCACGCCGGTCGGCGGAGGTGGCGGCACGTTGCAAGCCGTACCCACGTCGGTGGGGCTGTCGTCGATCTGGCCGTTACAGTTGTTGTCGAGGCCGTCGCAGATCTCCGGCGTCGGTCCGACGTCGTTGCACTTCAGGGCGCCGGATACGCATTGCTCCGTGCCGGTCTTGCACTGACCCACGCTGGAACCACAGACACCGCCCGTGTCGGTGAGATTGTCGTCGATGACGCCGTCGCAGTCGTCGTCCTTGCCGTTGCAGGTCTCCAGCTTGTCGCCCGGGTGAACGATGTTGGCGCCGGTGCAGGACACGGCGCCGCTGACGCAGGCGTTCTTGCCGGCGTTCGCCGCCAGCGCGCAGATGCCCTGCGTCCCGCCGAAGCAGGCCTGGCCGATGCGCGGGTCCTTGGCTGCGACCTCGGCCGGGTCGTCGACTATCCCGTTGCAATCATTGTCGACACCGTCGCAAATCTCCGCGGTCGCGAGGGACATGTTCTTCGTGGCGCTGCACATCGTACTGAGTCCGTTCGCTGCGCACACGAAGGAGCCCTGGGTTCGGCAAGGTCCATCACCAGGCGGCGGTTTGCCGTCGTCGCTGAAGCAGGCCTGGCCGAGGAAACCGGTCAGCAGTGCCGGGGGGCGGAATCCTTCGTCGATGACACCGTCGCAGTTGTTATCCTTGCCGTCACAGATGTCCGGCGTGGTCTTGCAATTGCCTGTCGTGCAGTACGCGGGATCGGTGAAGGTGCACTTCCAGCCGCCGTTCACGCATGAGAGAGACACCTTGGAGAGGCAACCCGGATCGGTCGCAAGCGGGCTCACCCCGCAGGCCTGAACCACGGACGGGGGCGTGATCGGACCTTCATCTACCTTGCAGTTGCAGTTGTTGTCGATGCCGTCGCAGAGCTCGGTGGACTGCTGAAACGTGCAAGCAGTCTCGCAGTCGTTCGGGTTCGCTCCGCCGCATTCGATGAAGCCTGGGGCACAGCCGTTCGTTACGCAGGTTCCGGACTGGCATTGCCAGTTTGCGTTGGGCGCTTGCGCGCTGCAAACGTTGCCGCACGCGCCGCAGTTGAGGGGATCGCTGTTTGCGAGACCCGTCTGGTTGTCGAGAACGCCGTTGCAGTTCGTGTCCTGGCCGCATAGGTCCGTGTCCTGCGGCTTGGTGACCGCCCCCTGACAGACGGGAGTGCCGCCGAAGCACGCCATCGTACCCGCCTTGCACGGCTGCGATACGCCGGCCGGCGGCGGCGGCGGCACATCACACGGGAGCGGCGCGCCCGTGGTGAGGCTGGCGATGTCCTTCGGCGGCGCGACGCAACCTTTGTTGTTCGGGTCGTTCGACAGTGGGAGACAGATGAAATTCGGGGCCGTCGTGCAGTCCGCGTCGGAGGTGCAGGGGATCTTCGTGGCCGGCGCCGTGCCGTCGATCACGCCGTCGCAGTCGTTGTCCTTCCCGTCGCAGACCTCTCCGTTGGGGTCCGCGCCGGTGTTGCCGACGCACGTGAGAACGCCGCCAACGCAGGCGAACGCACCTGTCGTGCAGGTGCCGACCGAAGATCCGCAGACACCACCGGAATCGATCGTGGCGCCGTCGACGACGCCGTCACAGTTGTCGTCGAGCCCGTTGCAGATCTCCTGGAGTTGCCCGGGAACGGTGACGTGAGGTCCGGTGAGGCCCACGCACACGTCGTTCCGCAAGCCAGTTTGCGGGTAGCGCGGGCTCGTGGCTTGAACGCTGTTCGAGCTCGTGTCGCAGCATTTCACGGCCGCATCGATGCATTTGGTGACGCCCTGATTTGCTGCGCACACACCCTGGTTGCCGCCCGTGCAGGGTTGACCGATTTCCGGATCCTGCTGGAGACCTGGATCTTCGTCGTCGATCAACCCGTTGCAGTCGTTGTCAAGGCCGTCGCAGATCTCGACGCCGCCGTTCGTGATCGTGCAAGGGTATTCGCAGCCGTCATCCGGAGACCCGTTCGCGTCGAAAAAGCCTGGCGCGCATTGTCCGATTACACAGTGCGTGTTGTTCGGGTTGCATTGGGCGCCGCCGTCTGCGCCGCTGGCCGTCGATACGCATGTCGAGGATGCCGTGTTGGCCAGCGAACAGACGAAGCCGCAGCTGCCGCAGTTCTGGGGGTCGCTGCAGAAGTTCAGCCCATCATCGATTTTGCCGTTGCAGTCATCGTCCTTGCCACAACCGAATGGACCACCCAGATCGACCTTGTTCACGCCACCCGGGTTCCACGGGCAGTAGTACTCGCAGCCGTTCGATGGATCGCCGTCCACGTCGTATTGATTCGGGGCGCAACCGGTGTAGGAACATGTGCCCGCTGTAGTGCCGAGGCCGGTCGTCGGTGGCGTACATTGCGGGGTCACGACGCTGTCGAGGATCTGCGTGCAGTCCGTCGCGCAATTGCCGCACGTGTGCGGATCGCTGAAATCTATGCCGGAAGGGGGCGTGCCGGGCTCGTCGATGAGCCCGTCACAGTCGTTGTCCTTGCCGTCGCAGATCTCGACTCCTCCATTCGTGGGCACGCACGTCGGCGTGGTGCCGCTGTCGCCGGACGCCGGGCAGTTAGCCCCTATGCATGTCCCACCCTCTTGGGTGAAGAGAAAACCGCCGCTGCCGTTGCCGGTTCCGGAATCTCCATGATTGCCGGCGCCGCCGGTGTTGCCCGCGCAATTGTCGAAGCAGAACCCTTCCGTGGTGCAACCCGAGGCGAACACCGCGAGCGCAGCAAGGAGGAGCGCTTTGCTGAACGAGTTCATCGCGTGCCTCCTTCCCTGCGCCCGCGCCGTCTCGTGGCGAGGGCGGCCATGAGGAACGCACCGAGGCCAACGGCGCCCGTTCCGGGCGTTCCGCGGGCTGGCAGATCGCAGCGGCAGCCGCCACCGCCGGTGGCAAGGCCGATAACGGCCTTCGAATTATCCGCTCCAGAGCCGGCGTTGCCGGAGTTCCCGTTTCCAGCACTCCCTCCCACGCCGACGCCGTTACCGGCACCGCCAACGCCGGTACCTCCATCCCTGTTGCTCACGGCGCCGCCTCCGTCGATGCCGCCGCCGTTGCCGCCGTTGCCGCCGTTGCCGGCGCCGCCAGTGTTGCCACCCGTCGCGGGGAGCTCACACTCGCCTGCGGCGCACGATTGGCCGCTCGGGCAATGCACGCCGCTGCACGGATCGTTCCCGCAGGAGCCCGTCAATGGATCGCAGTAGGAGCCGTCGCTACAAGCCGGTTCGTCGACTCCGCCAGCACACTTGCTCGGCCCGCACGCGGCGCCACCGTCCGCGCCGCCGGGCAGACAGACCTGGCCGTCCGGGCACGTCGTGCTGCAGCCCGTGGCCTGGCAGACGCCGTCGACGCAGCGCTGGGTTGCAGAGCACGCTACCGTCGCGCAGCTCGGCACGCAGAGGGCCGATGTGAACGACGAGTTCGGCTTGCATTCCTGACCCGTCGCACAGTTCGCGTTCGTGCACGGATCCGTGACACACGCGCCGGCGTTGCAGGCCTTGCCGGTCGGGCAGCTGAAGAAACGGCAATCGGTGAGCGGCTCGCACCGACCCACGAAATCGCCACTCGGCACGCAACCGTTGCCCGATGTGCACTGAGTGGTGAAGCACGGGCCGTGACAGGCCGTGCCACCACTACACGTGCAGATGGGCAGGGCCTTGCCCGTGGCGTCCACCGTGCCGGCCGGACCGCACTCGATGGCGCCGTTGCTGGTGACGGTCTTCGTCGAGCAGTCCCCGCAGGTATTGGTGACACAGTAGCGCCCCGACTGGCTCGAATCGCTGCTGAGCGACAACGTCTCGCAATCCGCGCCAGTCGGGCACGGGAATTCGCCCGGGGAGCAGGTCGACGCACACTCACAAGTCGTGCCGTCCTGCACGCAGGCGGAGCCGCTGCCGCAGAGCGGCGGATCCGTGGACCCCGCCGCTGGAATGTTGTCGATCTGCCCGTCGCAGTTGTTGTCGAGGCAATCGCAGATTTCCGGCTGAGGCCCAATCCCGTTCAGGCATTGTACGAGACCCGCCCGGCAACCGAGCTGACCCGGCTTGCACTGTCCGACCGACGAACCGCAAGTGTCGCCGAGTTTTCTCGGGGGATTGCTCGTATCCAGTGGGTCAGCCGTGCCGTCCGTTCCGTCCGGAGAGGGGCCGGCTTCATCCACCTTGCCATCACAGTCGTTGTCCAGGCCATCGCAAATCTCCGGTGAAGGGCCGACTCCTCCCACGCAGATATACTTGCCCGAGCCACTCGGGTCGCAGGCGAGAGTGCCTGGCCGGCATAGGCCTTGCGATCGGTCGCCCGGGTACGCTTTCGTGTCGTAGCTCGGGGTGCAGGCGTTCCCTATCGGGAGCCCGTTATCGACCAGGCCATCGCAGTTGTCATCGAGGCCGTTGCAAATCTCCGGGCTCGGCCCGGTTCCACTGCATGTGAGCTGGCCGTTCGTACATTGCTGCGTCCCGAAGGTACACACGCCGACGTTGATGCCGCACTGCGCGCCGCCGCCTGGATTTCCGTTATCGGCGACCCCGTCGCAATCCTGATCCTTGCCATCGCAGATCTCCGCGGTGGGGAGCGTGCCACCGACGCACATCCAGCCCTTGGCACCGTCGCAAGTCAGGCGTCCCGTCTGGCACGGACTCGTCAGGGAACCGAGATCCGTGCAGTCAGCGCCCGGCGGGGTACCCCACGTGGTCACGGGCGCCGGCGCCGTGCCGAAGCTGCATGTCGTTCCGGGGACGTTCCAGCAGCCGTCCTTCCCCGCGGCGGGAGCGTCTGCGAGCACGCCATCGTCGACGAGGCCGTTGCAGTCGTCGTCGATGCCATTACAGACCTCGGGCGACGCATGGCGAACCGTGTTGCAGACCAGCGCTCCGGCCACGCATACGGTCAAGCCCGCTCCGCATTGACCCGTGCACGCAACGCCCGAACCCGGCGCGTTCTCGTCCACCTGCCCGTTGCAGTTATTGTCGATGCCGTCGCAGATCTCGGGGGTCGGTGGAACTTCCCCGACGCAAGTGAGCTGACCCGCAACGCAGGTCTCCGTTCCCTGATGGCAAGGGCCGACGTTGGGTGACGTACCGCACGCCGCGCCGCCGCCAGGGTTGCCCTCGTCCACCTGCCCGTTGCAGTTGTTGTCGACGCCGTCGCAAATATCCGTCGCCGCCGGCAACTGTCCGCCGTCGCACTCCCATCCGCCGTTCTTGCAGACGAGGGCGCCGGGTGTGCACGGCGCCGTCAGCGTTCCCGCCTTGGTGCAGGTCGCGCCCGCCGGCGGACTCCATGTCACGGTGCTGAACGAGCACGCGTTTCCGGGGTTCTGCCAGCAACCGGGATCCGACGGCGTATCCGTCGGTTTGTCGTCGATCGAGCCGTTGCAGTCGTTGTCCTTGCCGTCGCAGATCTCCGGGGAAGGGCCGACCTGTCCCTGGCAGATCGGCTTGCCCGCGACGCAGGTCATGACGCCCGCCTTGCACGTGCCGACGTTGGAGCCACAGATCTGCCCGAGCCCCACGAGGTTCGACGCTTCGTCGATCTGGCCGTCGCAGTTGTTGTCGATGCCGTCGCAGATTTCCGGGCTCGGAGGGACCCCACCGGTACAGACCAGCGTGCCGGCCGTGCAGGTCAGCGTCCCCGCTTTGCACGCGCCGACGTTCGAGCCGCATGGCACGCCGCCGCCCGGGTTCCCGTCATCGACCTGGCCGTTGCAGTTGTTGTCCTTGTCGTCGCAGATTTCGGGCTGCGGGGGTACACCACCCTGACAGAACCAGCCGCTCGTGCCGCCGCAGGTGAGGGTGCCTGCTGCGCAGGGGGTCGTGAGTGAGCCCGTTCCGGAGCACGTTGCGCCCGCGGGCGGCGACCAGCTCACGTTCTTGAAGTTGCACGCGGTACCTGGTGTCTGCCAGCACCCAGGATTCGTCGGCCCGTCCGTGAGGTTGTTGTCGACGATGCCGTCGCAGTCGTCGTCGAGCCCATTACAGACCTCGACGCCCTTGTTCGTGCCCCCGCTGCACTGAATCGACCCGGCGACGCAGGCAGTCACGCCCTTCTTGCAAACGCCGGTGCTCGAGCCGCAAGCGTTTCCGACTCCCGCTGTGATGTTGTCGTCGACGGTGCCGTCGCAGTCGTTGTCGATGCCGTCGCAGAGCTCGGTCGTCGGATCCACTTCGCCCTGACAAAGGAGCTGGCCAGAAACGCAGTTGAGCGTCCCCTTCTTGCACGGCGCGATGCTCGGCGCCGTGCCACAGGCGGCGCCACCGCCCGGATTACCGTCGTCCACGGTGCCGTTGCAGTTGTTGTCGATGCCGTCGCACACTTCCGCGCTAGGCAACGTGCCTCCCTGGCAAACCCACTTGCTCGCCCCCTCGCACACCAGCGTACCGGGCGAGCAGGGGGCGGTCAGGGATCCGAGACCGGTGCAGGTCGCTCCGGCAGGTGCGCTCCAGGTCTTGCCGCCGCCCGTGCAGGTGGCGCCGGCTTCGTTCCAGCAGCCGAGCGCGGCAGGCGTATCCGTCACGTTGTTGTCGATCGCGCCGTCGCAGTTGTCGTCGAGGCCGTTGCACACCTCGACGCCGGGCTTCACTTCGCCCTGACACACCGACGCACCGCCGACGCACGCCAGGATACCGGTCTTGCAGATGCCGCGGCTGCTTCCGCAGACGCCGCCCTCGCCCGTGAGCCCGGGGTCGGCGGCGTCGATGAGGCCGTTGCAATCATTGTCCTTGCCGTCGCAGATCTCCGGGCTCGGCGTCGCTCCGCCGGAGCAAACGAGCTTCCCAGCCGTGCACTGCGTGGTGCCCTGGCAAGGCGTGCCGAGCTGCGTTCCTTGCGGAGCGCACACCGCGCCGACGCCAGTAAGACCCGGATCGGCGCCGTCCACTTTGCCGTTGCAATCGTTGTCCAGTCCGTCGCAAATTTCCGCGGACGGCCCGACGCCTCCCTGGCAGACCCAGCCACCGGCGCCGGTGCAAACGAGCGCACCTGGCTGGCAAGGCGAGGTCAGGGTGCCGTCGCCCGAGCAGGTGGCCCCCGCAGGCGGGCTCCATTTCAGCGTGGAGAAGGTGCAAGCGCTGCCGGTGTTCTGCCAGCAGCCCGGTGCGCTCGGCCCGTCGCTGAGCGGCGCCTCGTCGACCTGGCCGTTGCAGTTGTCGTCCTTGCCGTTGCAGACTTCCGGCTGCGGTTGCGTGCCGCCCTGGCACACGAGCACTCCACCGACGCAGGCGGTCGTGCCCTTCGTGCAGATGCCCTGGACGGAGCCGCACACTGCGCCCGTTCCTGCGGTGCCGGCGGGGATGTTGTCCACGATGCCGTCGCAATCGTTATCGATGCCGTCACAGATTTCCGGAGAGGGTCCGATCGCGCCCACGCAGGTCGGCGAGTGGCATGCTTGCTGCCCCATGACGCACTGGCTCGTGAGGTTCGCGCCGGGCGGGACGTTCTTGTAAACGGTCGCTTTCGGAACGCTGTCGCAGGGTGTCGGCAGGGCCCCTTCGTCGATGACGCCGTTGCAGTTGTCGTCGAGGCCGTCGCAGGTGGTGTCCGTCGCTGCTGGCTTGGCGCTGCAGGCGCTCAATTCGCTGGTAACGAACTTCGTCGCCCCTGCGATGCAGCCTCCGACCGGCACGGACTGCTGCGCGGCGCACGTTTCGAAGCCGGCGCAGTTTGCGGGGGGCGAAAAGCCGCACGCGATCGGCGGCAGCGCCGCCGTGTTGTCGGCTATGCCGTCGCAATCGTCGTCGCAGCCGTCACAGACTTCGGTCGTCGGATAACACGGGGTACAACCGGTGAGGCTGTAGGGAACGCCGCTCCCCGGCGCGTTGTCGATGACCCCGTCGCAATCGTCGTCTTGCCCGTTGCAGGTCTCGGCGACGGGGCAGTGAAGGGGCGACCCGCACTTGGTGATCCCCTCGTCGACGGTGTTCGTCGAAAAATCGCTCTGAGTCTCGTCGATTTCGACGTCGCAGTTGTTGTCCTTGTTGTCGCAGGTCTCACCGGGATCCGAGCAGAGCCACTTGCTCGAAATGTTCGTCGTGTCGGTCGCCGCGTTCCAGCACGGCAAGAGCCATTGACTTCCCTTCGGAGTCGCCGCGCTGACGCTCGCGGCATAAGCAGCGACACACTTCGAACGATCGCCGCCAGCGGCGGTGCTGGTCCAGGAGCAGCACATGCTCAGGTTCGGATTGTTGGTGGCCGTCTGAAGGAACGCCAGCGTCTCGGCTGTTTTGTTCTGGTCGCAGTAGAGCTTCGAACCTTCGTCGATGCAGCCGTTGCAGTTGTTGTCCTGGTTGTCGCACACCTCGGGTTGGATCGAGGTCGAGATGATGGTCGACAGTGCCTGGCTGAGCGTGACCTCGTTGCTGGCGGTGTAGGAGGCGGTCGTGCCACCCGCCTTGGCTATGGCATCGAGAGACGACGTCGTCGCGCCGGCAAAGCCGATCACGTACGTCTTGATCGGGACGCGCGTGCCCTGGATCACCACGCCTACGGTGTCGAGTGCGGTCGCGGCGTTGGCGGGCGTTCCGTTGCAATCCTCGTCGCCGTCCGTCACGAGAATCACGTTCAAGCTCCGGCAAGGGCGGTCGTTCGCCGTATCGATCGGGCTCGGGTGATCGATGGTGGCGCCCCCGGTGGCGCAGTAGTTGTTGTTCGCCCAGGCCGAGGACCACCCGCCCGCGTAATACTGATGCGCCGTTCGGAGAATGCCCTCGAGCGGCGTGTATCCGGATGCGTAGATCTCCTGGCTGTTGTCGGTCCGACCGTCGAAGTAGGCGAGTAGCTGCGCCGTGTTGCTCGGCGGTGTGGACGTCGGCGACCACGTCGGATCCTTCAACATGTCGACGAGGATGTTCCCGCCGTTCGGCCAGTTGGCGCCGGGCAGCTTGACCCCGGCGACGGTCGCGCCGGTGTAGATCTGAGCGAGATTCGTCGTGCTGGCGCCGCAGTCCGGCGTGTTTCCGCACGTGTTGCTCGGGTTGTTGTCGGGATTCGTGAACGTGCTGACCGTGCAGCCGTTTGCCGCGTAGTGCTCGCCGTCTTCAATCGGCTGGTTCGCGCCGCCGGGGCAGCTCCCGTTCGCATTGGTGCAGCTATCCGGGACGGCGCCCGCGCTGCAGCCCTGCAACTTCGTCGCGTACGTCATGAGCCCGAAGTTCACCTCGCCCGAAAAGGCCTCGATGGTCTTCGTCATCGCGCACTTCGCGTCGTTCAACCGGGTGGGCTCGAGCCCGCAAGAATTTTTGACGTAGCCGCTCTTGCAAGAGGCAGCCCCGCTCGTCGGATTGGTGCAGGAGACCATGCTGCCCGACGTATCGACGGCCAGCATGAAGTACGGCTTCGACGACGCTGGCCACTGCGATGGGTCCATGCTGCGGCACGCGGCTGACTGCGCCGCCGTTGGCGCCGAGAACAAGAGCGGCGCGATCAGTCCCAGGGTCGCGGATGCGACGGCGAGGGCTTTCTTTCGAGGGGCGCGGGCGTGGACCGTAAGAGAGGCAAGGGGCATGGTGACTCCTGCACGACGGCGGCGCGCACGAGGGTGCACTCCGCCACTATTACAGAGCGTCTCACGAATCCGCCCCCGGTTGAAGTCTCGCTTTCTCGCGTCTCACCGCAGTTCGCGGAAACGGCTGGCGCTCCATGGACTTCCAAAGCGTCGCCGCCGTCGCGCCGTTGCCCGACGCTCCCTCCGCGCCTGGCCGTGCGGAGGATGTCAACCATGAAATGTGCACGAGCCGGGTGGTAACCGGTCTTGCCAAAGTTCACGAACTAGGGGCGTTCCGGGAATCGGCGCCGGGTCGATCGTGCAAACTCCGTGATCTCGGCGCGCGACTTGACCCCGAGCTTTTTTCTTATCCGATGACGATACGCCTCGACGGTGCCTACGCGCACGCCGAGCGCCGTAGCGATTTCCGGCCCCGTGTACCCGCGGGCGATGAGGTCCAGGACGGCGTTCTCTCGCGCGCTCAGATGAAAGGCTCCGGGCGCGTCGCGCTCGTCGTGAAGGAGATCCTCCGCGACCCGTGAAGCGAGGGGCTCGTCGACGAAGCGTCTCCCGAGGCGGGCGCCCCGAATGGCGTCGAGGAGTCGAGCCTCGGGTGCCTGCTTGAGGACGTATCCGGATGCGCCGGCGCGCAGGGCCAGCGCCGCCTCCACCGAGTCGTCGAACGCGGAGAACACGACAATGCCGATGGTCTGCGTCTCGCGTCGCGCCGCGGCGATCGTCTCCAGGACTCCGCCGCCCGGCATTCGTAGGTCCGTCACGATGACGTCCGGCTGCACCGCGCGTACGCACGCGAGCAGCTCTTTCGAGTCGCTCGCTTCGCCGACCACCATCATGTCGCGCTGGCTCTGGAGCAGCGATCTCAATCCCGCCCGCACGACCGCATGATCGTCGGCGACGACGACGCGGATGCGCTCTGCTGGATTAGCGACTGACGCCATCGGGGCGATTTCCCAGAACGCACTATCACGGAGAAGTCACGGAAAGCGGTCCGGTAAAGTAATCCTTTATCGGGTGACAGGTTCTCCAACCGAAATACAGGCCCTTGTTTCCTCCGGTGTAATGGAAACCAGTTGTCTTGATTCGTGTTCATTTGCGGCAAATTAGGCCCGAAACCGTTGCCGGTCGTAAGAAGGGCGCGTGCGAAGTCAACGGATCACGGAGGACGTCCAGCGGGCTCCCGAAGTGGACTCGCCGCCAGCTTCCGAGCGACTTCCGCGGGCGTCGCTCTCCGAGCTGCTCTGGCAGATCGACTGGACCGAGCACCTTCCCTTCGAGGTCACGAGCGGCATCGTCGTCCACGCGAGCACGTTCGAACGGTCCACGCCGTTCATTCGCGAACACTATCAAACGATCTTCGAAGAGAACGAGGAGAGTCCCTTCGCGGCGCGTCTAGCGGGTCGGAAGGAACGATACTACCGCGTCGCTGCCGACTTCTTCGAGTTCAAGGACGGCGAGGCGACGGTCGGTCTCCTGATCGGCACACCCGTCGATTGGTCGACCTATTACATCCGCAGCGCCGCAGCTCTCCCGAAGTACCAGGGAAAGAAGATCATCCAGCGCTTCTTCCCGAAGATGTTCGACGTGCTTCGCGAAGCAGGTCTGGAGCGCGTCGAAGCGGACACGTCCCCGTCGAACATGGCGACGCTGCACTTGCTTACGCGGCTGCGTTTCAACCCGACGGGATCGCTCCTCTCGGACCGTTGGGGTGCGATGGTGCACTTCACTCGGTTTCTCGGCGAGCAGAGCGAAGACGTCTTCCTGCGCCAGTTCTGCACTGGCGTCGGTTATCAGCTGCGCGAGAGGGCTCGCCGCGCAGCTGCGCCCAGCGAGCCAGACGGGAGATCCACGTGAAGAAGAAATTCGCGCACACCTGCATCTGAGTTCAGTGATCGACACAAGGGGGGCGCTATTTCTCGTGGAAGCAGTTGCGATGATTTTGGAGCACTTGCGATGATCAGCCAGACATTGAGAAGCCGAGATCGATCGATATGCGGCGGACTTGAGCCAGAGGCCGGCTGCTTGCGAAGGCCCGGGCCGGGCGGGTGCGGCCCTCGACCGTCGGGCGCTACCTCGCGAGCGTCCACTACATGCTCCGGCAGACGCCAGCTCCATCTGCGTCTCGCTCGACAGCGGTCCGAAACAGCTAGGCCACTCGGAGCTCGCCAGCTATTTCGAGCAGCAAGCTCGACGAGGAGGTCGGTCACGACCAGTGGGCGAAGAGCGATATGGCGAAGGTCTCGGAGCTCTCGCGGCCAGGCAAAGTGCGAGCGGCCGTCGCCTGCCATCGTCGCGATGATGGCCGCGGTCGGGCGCGGGATCGAGCGCGACCCCACCTCTATCTCGCTTACATTCTGTTCGCCGAATACCTCACGGTGAAGCTTGGTCCGGAGTGGGTCGCCGCTCTCGATGGGCGCTGCGGGGTGCCCGCGTCGGCGTTGACTGTGGCAACGAAGCACATCGAGCTCGATCAGCACCACGTGCAGGAGGGTTGTGACGAAATCGACGCGCTCGCGGTCGATCCAGCGCTGCCCGGGCCGCTCCTCGAGATGCTTCACGAAAGCATGAGGCACTTTTCGGCCTTCTGCGACGATCTCTACGACGACGCCTGCGACTCCGCTGCCTGACGGATCATGATCGCGCTGGAGGAGGCCCGAGCGCAGCACCGGAGCGCCGTCTGAGCGCGTTCGAGTGGCCCGAGCCGCCGGAGGTGTTTCGCGAGACGGCCAGGGTCGTCGGGGTGCCGATTCACCTCTGTGGCGTCACGCTCGAACGGGACGGCGAGTGCATTTCCGGTAGTGCGGCGTCGCTCGACGCGGATCCGATGCCACGAGCGCTGTTCGAGCTGTTCGAGCGCGTGGCCCTGGTGGACGCAATGCGACGAGGCGCCCGAGCGCTCTGGTGGTGTTCGACGTGGCGCGGCGCCCTATCGCCGTCCTGTCCCGGCCGCGCGCGTTTTTCCTGTGAACCAGGAGCCGGAGCCGCATCCGCTGGGCGCGTTCGAACGGGGTCGCGGCGGGCATCGGGTGGGCAGACGCAGCTCGACGCGCGCGGCTCGAGCTGGTCGAACGGGATCGGGTGTTACGGTCCTGGCTCGGGCAACTGCGTCCAGTGCCTGCGAGCGTCCCGCTGGCCTGCCGGCGGCCATCCGCGAAGCGTACGACTTTCATTGTTATTCGTTCGGCGAGCCTCCTGACATGGCGGCCGGGAGTGTTCGCTTTTCCGCCAGACGGGCAGCCCCTGAGCTACGGTTTCGCCGCGCGCGATACGAGGGAAGCGTCGCTGGCGGCAGCCGCGGCAGAGTGTTTGCAGCGGCTCGGATTTCTCTACGGGGAGGCAATACCCGACGTCGTCCCGGAGGCTTCCCCGACTCCGGACTTTCACCAGGAGTACTTTCTTTTTCCTCCGCATCGCGAGCGCATCGAGCGGTGGCTGAATGGCGAGCACGCTCGATTCGCCGCGGCGTCGGGCGGGCTGCGGACCGTGAAAGAACCCGGTTTACGTGGATCTGACGCCGCGGCTGGCCCGCTCCGATATCGTCGTCCTGAAGGCGCTGCCGCGAGGGCATGTTCCGCTCGCTTTCGGTTTCGGTGGGTGTCCGGTCGGCGAAGGCGCTGCCGTCGGAGCTCGCTGTCCATCCGATCGCTTAGCGGGAGCGTTGACGAGCGACCTGCGGTCACGCGCGTCCTTGTTCCCGGCGCCTGAGCGTGTAATCTCGGGCGTTCGCGATGGTTCAGGCGGCGATTCCTCACGTCGAGCTGGGCGTCGAACTCGGGCGCGGCGCGCACAGCGTCGTCCTGCAGGGCGTCCGGGGCGGCCGTTCGTACGCCGTGAAGCTTCCGCTCGAGGCCGAATCCGCCGGCGGAGCGCGAGATGGCGTTCCGCCGCTTCCTGCGGGAAGCGGCGGCGCTCGCGCGGCTTCACCACCCGTCGCTTCCCGCGGTGATGGAAGTCGGGCGTGCCAATGGCGTGCCGTACCTCATCATGGAACTGGCGGCGGGGCAGACTCTCGCAGACAGACTCGAACTGAGCTCGATGGGTGAAGGGGCGGTCGCTCAGCTTGCGCTCCAGCTCGCGGGCGCGCTCGAGGCCATCCACGCAGCGGGGCTCCTTCACCGCGACGTGAAGCCGCGCAACATCGTGCTTCGACGTCGAAACCGGCGTGGCCCGGCTGGTCGACTTCGGCTCGGCGGTTCTGGCGTCGGGGCCCGCAATGTCGGGCGTCACTCGCGCGTACGCGGCGCCCGAGGTACTCGCCGGCGGTCCAGTACGTCAGCGACGCGCGAGCGGACCTCTATTCGCTGGGTCAGGTCTTGCTCGAGGCGCTCTGGTCCGCATGCTCGGGCGGCACAAGGTCTCCGTGGCCCTCCGCGAGGCCACCGCGCGAGCCCGCGAACCAACAGGGACCGCTGTCCCTGGCCAATATTCTGGCGACGGCTCGTCGAGGCGAGCCCGCCGACCGATACCCGAGCGCCACCCGCCTCCGCGAGGACCTCGAGGCCATCGTCGGCGCGCAATCCGTTTCGGGTCCCATCGCAATCCGGCAAAGGCTGCTCGGCCGCGCGACGGAGATGGATCGACTCCGTCGAGCGTGGGCAGAGGCCCAACGAGGGGGGCGTGCCGTGGTGCTTCGGGGCGCTCCCGGAGCCGGCAAAACTCGGCTGGCTCGAGCGTTCCTGCGGACTCGACCGAGCCAGGGCGTGCGGGTGCTTGCGGCCGGCTGTCACCCCCGCGATCCCCGTGCGTTCTCGGCCATACGGCAGCTCGTCGAAGCGCACCTGAGGAGTTGCGAGGCGCTGCCGGCCGCGGAACGCGCGCGCGCTTTCTCCAGCGTTCGACGAATCGCAGGGCGACCTCGGCTCGTTACTCCGGCTCCTGTCCCCGTACGTCGCGCGCGTGTTCCGCGACGCTCCCATGGTGCCCGCATCCGAGAATGCGGAGCAAGCGTTCGCAGAGGGTCTGGCCGAGTTTCTCATGAAGCTCGTGCGCACTGACCGGCCCGACGGTGGTGTTCGTCGATGACGTCCAGTGGCTCGACGCGGGAAGTCGTCGAGTGCTCGTTCGCGCGGCCAATCAAATTGCCAATCGAGGCGTGCTGTTCCTGTTCGGGGCCCGAGACGGGGAGGCCGCCGCGTGACGTCAATCGCTTGCTCGATGTGCTGTCCGCGCCCGTCTCCGACATCGAACTCTTGCCCTTGGAGGATGACGACGTCGTCAGCCTCGTTCACGAATATCTGGGCACGGCCGCCATCGACGACGAGCTGAAGCGCGCCGTGCTGCGCCTGTCGGACGGACTTCCGTTCCGGACGCTGGAGGTGCTTCGGACCCTGACGGACGAAGGAGTGCTCCTGCCGTACTGGGGGCGGTGGCGGCTCGATCCCACCGCGCTCACGCGGATGCACCTGCCGAGCGAGACGGCGACTATCCTCCGGCGCCGCATTGCTGCACTCGACGGGGTAACTCACTCGGTCATGGCCGCCGCTGCGGTCATCGGCGTGTCGTTCGAGGAATGGTTGCTCGTCGTCAGTGGCCTCGTCTTCCAGGGGCGTGGCGGATGTGTCCGCGGCGCTAGCCGAAGCGAGGCGATCGCAGCTCATCGAGGACGCCGGCGAAGGTGTCCAGCGGTTCATCCATCATACCGTTCGCGAAGCATTGCTTGCAGGCTGTGACGCGGCGGCGCTCGAAGACTTGCATCAGCGCGTCGGGGAAGACGCTCGACGCCCGCGGTTGGGCGGCAAACGCGCCGATCGCGTTCGAGATCGAAGAGCGCGCTGACGCGGCGACTCCAGCCTCGGCTGAGCCGCTTCCCGACCGGGACTCCCTGGATGCGGACAGGTTGTATCGGGTTGCCCACCATTATGCCGCGGGCGACGAGCGCCGGGCAGTCTCGCGTCGGGCGGAGACGTGCGTCGCTGCCGCACGAGCCGCCTTCGCACGATTCGACAACGAACGCGCTGCCGACTTTTTCACTGTCGCCGACCGCGCGCTCGCGTCGCTCGGAAAGTCGCTGACGCCCGAGACTCGCTTGCTCCTCGCGGACGCGCGCCTGCGTGCCGGCGCTCTCGAGGAAGCATCGTCGGAATTCCAGCGGATCCTCTCGGAGAGTTCGGATCGCTATGTGCAGGCGACAGCGTTGTTGCGCTTGGCGTCGCTTCACGACATGCGGTTCGATTCGATTCAGAGCATGGAACTACATCGAGCAAGCATTCTGCAGGCTCGGGGAAACGCCTCCTTCCGAGGCTGCGGCCTACACGGTCCAGAGCCTCGGCGCGTGGGGGAGAAGGGGTCTCGCGCGGTCCGCGAAGAGTGCCGTTCGGCCCTTCCGAGCAGCTGCACCACGAGACGCTCTGCGCCCTCTATTACCAGGCGACGCGGATCGCCGTTACCAACGGCAAGCCGCTGCGGGGCGTGCTTGTGACGCTGCAGTCTGTCCGGGCCGCTGAGCGCCTTGGGCCGTCGGCGGCGCTCGCTCGCTGTTACCTGGCGTATAGCTTCGTCCTCACTGTGCTGGGGTTTCCGTCCCGCGGCACGAGTTACCTTGCCCGAGCCGAGGGGATCGCCCGCGAGCTTCGCGATCCGTTCGTCTATTCGCACGCGCTGCAGATGCACATGGTGATCGCCGCGTGGGGCGGGCGAATCCAGGATGCCATCGACGCCGGAGCTCGGTGCGTCACCGAATACGGGCACTGGCGCGAGCTCAGCGAGTTTTGCATCAACTGCTACACCGTCTACCAGATGGAATCCGTGCGGGGCCGGGAGCTCGAGGCGTGGCGCTGGGCGGATCTCGCCATCCAGCGCGTGAACAATCATGATGGAGCGCCCGTCGTCCATGAGTTCCTGCTGCTCGGCGCCAAGGCAGCCCTGTGTGCGCTCGGAAGGGAAGACGAGATCGATTCGCGGCTTCAGCGGCTGGCGCAAGTGACGGTCGCCGTCCCCCCGGACAGCGGCTCCTTCGCGTCGACCTTCAGCGGTCGAATCCGGATGCACACGGAGAAGGCCGATCTCGGCGAAGCTTTCGAGTCGCTAGTATCGGATTTTCAGGCACTCGGCCAAGACCCGCGCCGGGTCCACATGAACGTCACGGAGTATTACGTCCACGTCGCTCACGCCCGGGTTCACGCTTGCCTGCGCGCGCGTCCGGAAGCGCGGTCGAAGCCGCTCGCGGAGCTGGGGGCGGCGCTAGGAGATCTTCGTGCGGCCGCGAAGATTCCGCTGATCTCGGCCCACGCGCGCGTCGTGGAGGGTTACCACGAATGGCTTTCCGGTCACTCGAACGCGGCTCAGCGCGCGTTCGAAGAGGCCGAGCGCCTCGCGGTTTCCGAGACGGCGCCATGGGTGCTCTACGCTGTCTACCGCGGACGCGCGCACCTCCTCCAGGCCGAGGGGAAAGTCGACGCCGCACGGGATCAAGCCGTCCTGGCGGAGTCCGTCGCCTCCGAGCACGGCGCGGCGCACCGCGCGCGATGGATTCGCGAGGAGTTTGGCGGTCGTGCCCGGAGAGGCTCGGACGGCAGCGACATCACGGGCTCTCTGTCGTTGCCCTCTCCGGACCTGACCGACATGGTCGCGCCGGCCGGCGCCTCGAGAGCGCGACGACAGCTCCGGGCGCTCCTTCGCATCAGCCAGGCGCGCGCGCAAGATCTCACGCCGGATCACCAGGCGCGGCTCGTCGTGGACGAGCTCATCCTGGCCCTGCGCGCGCAGCGCGGGTTTCTCCTCCTTCGCGCGGGGATGGCGGGCGCCGCTGGAGTCGACGGGAGCGAGGATAGGACCCGAAGCGATCCACCGCTTCGCCTGGTCGCGGGAAGGGATTCGGCGGGACGGAATCTCGACGGTCCGGAAGACTACGACCGGAACGCTGTCCGTGGCGCTCTCTTCGCGAGCGTTGCAGACAGCGAGGACCCCGCGTCCCTACGGTTTCGAGTCGCGACGAGCGCGCGTTTGACTGCCATCGCCGCGCCGCTCATCGTCGACGATCTCACTGCGGGCGTGATCTGTCTCGACCGGCCCTTGACCGAGGGTGTCTTTTCCGAGGCGGACGGCGCACTACTCACGGCTCTGGCGGCGCAGGTTGCCGTCGCGCTCGAACTGACCCGAGCTCTTCGCGCCCGTGAACGCGCCCAGGAGAGCTTGCGCAACGCGGAAAAGATGGACGCGGTCGCGCGACTCGGCAGGGCGATCGCGCACGATCTGAACAACATGCTCTCCGCGATCCGTCTCGCCACGATGGCCATCGTGGCCCTGCCCGGAGCAAGCTCGATGATCGGTGATGACGTTCATACCATCCAGAGCGCGTTGCAGCGCGCGAACGAGCTCACGAAGCAGCTCGGGACCTTCTCCCGCGGAGAGTTTGCCAAGCCGGGGCTGGTGAAGGTCGGGCCGCGCATCGATCGCCTGCTGCCGGTCATCGCAGGCCTCGTCGGGGAATCCATCCGTATTCGTGCGGAGGTTGCGCCGCGTACCTCGCCGATCATGATCGACCCCGACCAGCTCGATCACGTCTTGATGAACCTCGTCGTGAATTCGCGGGATGCCATGCCGGATGGCGGCGAAATTCTGATCGCGGTAGCCGAGGTGAGGCTCGACGAGGCCTACGTCACCGAGCATCCCCGCGTGGTCGCCGGGCGCTACATCCGGATCTCCCTGACGGACACCGGCCACGGCATGGACGAGGAGGTCCGTGGAAAGATCTTCGAGCCCTACTTCACGACCAAACGAGAGCGTGGCGGAACCGGGCTCGGCCTTGCGAGTGTTTACTGGGCGGTCTCGGCAAGCGGCGGACACGTCGACGTTCGAAGTGGTGTCGGGACCGGAACGACGTTTACGTTGCACTTCCCCGTCGCGGGTAAAGGCGTTCCGGGCGCCCGCTCCGAACCGAGGGCCGTGGATTGTCCGACCCTTCTAGTCGTCGAGGCAGGGCGACCCGAGACGCAGCACGTTGAGCGGACTCTGGCGGAGCTCGGGTACCGCGTTCGGGTCGCGTCATCTGCGGCGGACGCCATCGAGATGGTGCGGCAAAGCAACGACATTGCGCTCGTCATCACGGATGTCGTGATGGTGGGCATGAACGGGCTCGAACTCGCACGGAGGATTCGTGGCGCCAGAGAGGACGTGGAGGTTCTGTTGACCTCTGGGGACCGCTCCGGAGTTTTGGCGGAGCGCGGGATTCTGGGGGAAGAGGTCGAGATTCCTCCAGCGGCCGGTGGCCCCCGAAATCCTTGCCCGCCGCGTTCGCGAGATCCTGGCGCGCCAGCAGACCGAGTAAAGGACGCGCCCTTCTGGCGACGCGTCCTTGCGCGAGCTGCGGCGAGCGACTTATACTTATCAGTGCGCGGGCTGTCCCCACCCCCCCCGGCCCGGCCCAAAGTCGTGGGCCGGCGCTCCAGAGGCCGACCCCCCTCCTCACTGCGTGTGCCCTGGAGTACCGCGCGACGCGTTATGTCCCCCGCCGTATCGGCTCCACCCGATACGGCGGCTTCTTTTCCATCCACAGTGCCGGCCGCTCGCTGAATCGGCTCACCCCAGGCGAGGAAATCTCACTCGATGCAGCCGGCGCCGTCGCAGGTTTGCCCGGGGGCGCAGTCGGCGTCGCTCGAGCAATTCCCGCACCGATCGTCGACGGTGCGGCAGTGGAGGACGCCGCAATCCGAGTCGAGCAGGCATCCGACGCACGTCCCGACCCCCAGGTTGCACAGCGGGGTTTCGCCCGAACAATTTGCATCGCCGGTGCACTCCACGCAGACGCCCGCGGCTACCGCGCAGAGGGGTCGGTTGCCACCCGCGCAATCCGCGCTGCTGAAGCATCTCGCGACACAAGCGTGCTGGTCCGCCGGGCACGCCTGCCCCGGCGGGCATTCGGCCGAGGAGGTGCATCCGACACATCGGTGTTCATCAGCGTAACAGTGCGGCGTCGGGGGGTGGCATTCGGAATCGTCCGAGCAGAGAGCGCACGTGTGGCTCTGCAGGTTGCACAGGTTCGTCGCGCAATCCTGGTCAGCGGTGCACTCGACGCAGGTCTTCGACCGTGTGTCGCAGACCGGCGTCGCGAGCTCACATTCTGCATCCGTCCTGCACCCACCACCGTCGATCCGCGGCTCGAGCACGTCGGCGGGATCGGTCTGCCTCATGGTTGAGGCGTCTCTCGTCGCCTGATTGGGCACCACGCTGCTGGCATCGGCAGTGCCGCTGAACAGAGAAATGGTTTCCGTGTGCTGGCCGCACCCGAGGGTGGACGACATCGCGCATGCCACGACGGTCGCGAGCCGGAGTACCGAATCATTCACGACGAGTCTCGCCGTTCAGCGTTGAGGCGCGCCCTGCGCCGCGGGCACGGCGAGACGGCGCGCTTCGTTCACGTCCATGCCGCTCGGCTGCTCCGCGAGATAGCGTCGCGCCTCGCTGGACGCCTGGCGCAGCTCTCCCAGTCGTTCGAGAGCGCGGAAGCGCTCCACCTCTGCATTCTGGCGAAGCGGTGAGGCGGGATATCGGGCGATCAGAGCGTCGAGCAGCGCGACGGCTCGAGCATCACGGCCGCCGCGCGCCTCGATGAGAGCGTTCTGCATCAAGGCATTCTCGGCGGCGAGCGTGCTCTTCTTCGTCGCAGATCGAGCGCGTACCCCGAGTCCGTTGCGTCGCACGTCTCCATGCAGGGCGGGTGCGACGACGGGGCCCGCGTCCTTTACGCCGCGCACGTTCACCGCACCAACGGGCTGCCCCGGCCCAGCCTCATCGAAGAGGGGTGCCACCGGGGGGGCCCCCGCTTTTCCAAAGTAGGGGTCCCAGATGCGCGCCGTGGCTGCCAGGGCGCCCGCCGACGACAGTAGTACGAGCGCCGCCACGAGTACGCGTTTGCGTATCGACAGTTCGACCTCCCGCCGGGTGCTGCTGCGGATTTGAAGCTCCCTCAAGCGAGCCACGGTGGAATCTCGACGCGTCTCGATCCGGTCCGCGCTTTCGACGGGAATGACCGTCGTACGCATCTCGCGCAGCAGGTCTTCCGGGCGGGGCGCGTGGGTCACGTTCTTCTCCGTTCCGGGTCCATCGACCCATCTGCCATGAGGCGGCGCTGCAGCTCCTTCCGCGCCCGGACCAGCCGCGATTGCGCCGCGGCGACCGAGACGCCGGTGAGAACGGCGATCTCCGCGAGTTCATGACCCATCACGTCGTGAAGGAAGACGGTCGTTGCACGAGACCGATTCATGTCGGCAAGATGGAAGCGCACTCGTGCAAGTGCTTGCCTCACTCCGGCTTCGCGCTCGACATCCAGGTGTGTCCCGCGGCTCCGAGCTTCATGCTCGCCGTCACGTCCCCGATCGACCACTCGGCGCTCGCGGGTCCGGGCCCGGATCGCGTTGAAGGCAATATGCGTCGTCACGCTGGCGGCCCAAGAAGGGAGGCTACAGGCGCGTGCGAAGCGCTTTCTCGAGAGGGTGAGAACGATTTGTTCGAAGGCGGCCTGGACGAGATCATCGTGGGCTTCATCCCGGCGCCCGAGGACCCGATAGAGAGTTCCTTCGACGACGCCGATCAGGCGGTCGTACAGATGCTCACAAGCGTGCCCCTCGCCGCGCTCGAACGCATCGATCAGATCCCCGTCATCCAGGTGACGCGCGCTCGAATCCGCCCCGCCTTCGACCACGCGAAGATGCTCAGCCCCAGCGCGAGATCTCGATTCGGCGGCCACTTCAAGCAAGTTGTAACCGAACCACGCGCCGTCAGGCAGTCACGGAACGTAATATCGGAGCCCGAGCAGTCCGCTGAACCCCGCCGCGTCGTCGGTCGCGACTCGATGATTCTCCACGATAATTTCGATCGATGACGTGGCCCGCCACGCCGTGGCACCGGCTAGAAACCCGAGATCGCCCGCGCGAATGACGAAGTCGGTGCCGGCTGACAGATTGACGGTGCCCCTTCCGCCCGCGTCGCTGCCGCGTTCCGTCGGATTCGTCGCGACCACGCGGACAAATTGCCATCCGAAGCCTATCTGTGGCTCGACGAAGAAGGGGGGACTCCCCAGAATCGCACCGGCAGCGAGGGACGCGGTCTCCCACTCTGCGTAGAGTCCCTGGCCGTCCGTCGGGCGGGCCGCGAATCCCAATTCAATCCCGGCGAACCACGGCGCGGATGTGGGACGAAACGCGGCGCTTCCCTGGGCCCCAAAGCGTAGGCCGCCGGGATGTAGCCCCGGTCCTCCACGCGCTGCGACGCCAAACCAGAGCTCTCGAGCCGACGCGTTCGCGCGCGTCGTCTTCGCCATCGTTCTTTCGGCGGAAGCCGCGGACGTTGCAGCCGGCGCCGGTTTCTCGTCGAGATCGGATGCACCCTTGCGAACCGTCTGCGGGACGCCCGCCCGTTGTGTTTCCGCGATGGTGACCCCTGGATTTTCCGGCGGAAACATTCCGTCGGCGAGCGTCGCGATCGTGAGCCCGACAGTCTTCCACCGCTCTTCGGGAGCATCGGAGCGATGGAATTCGAGCGACCGGGTTTGCCAATCGGGATTGTCCGACTGCGGCCTACCGACCTGGACGATGACGTGTAGGTCGTCGGGCTCGTCCCAGTGCACGATGGCGACGTCTTCCGGCGCCGAGGTTCGATCGGGGAAACTCGCGCATCTTCCAGCTCGTACCCCCGACGAACACGCGTCGACGAGGGCCCTGACCAGAGCTGGCGCTGAGTCGGTCGGCGAGATCTGAACGAGGACGAATGGCATCTGAGTCGGAGCCGAGGTTACTAGCACCGTCGTGGTGCGCGGCGCCGGGTGCGCGGTTCCCTTGGACGTGCGTTGCTGTCGCACCTTGGCTCACCGAGCGGTCGCTTCGCGGTTTCGCGCGGCGAAAATAGGCTCTAGTCTTCCTGCAATGAAGCCCGGTTCCATTCGTTGGGTGAGCGCTTCGGTCGCGCTAGGCTGCCTTGCGAGCGCTTGTTCCTCCAGTCCCCATCACGGTGCGACTGACGGCGGAACCAAGCAGCTGCTCTTCAACCCTCCGACAACGCCGGACGGAGGCATTTTCATCACTCCTTCGAACCCGGTTTTCACGGTAAATCCGAACGGGCCGCCCCCAGCCCCAGTTCAATTTCACGTGCACAACCAGGGGTCAGCGGTTGTATCCTGGAGCATTTCGAATCCGTACCTCGGAGCCATCGACACGAACGGCCTCTTCACCCTTTACGGCCAGGCCGGCGGCGCGGGTGACATCCAGGTCACGGTGAACGGCGTGGTGGTCGCGTCCGTCCACATCAGTGTCGATGTGAATCAGACTCAAAACGGCTCGTCGAGCAGCGACGGTGGCGCGACGGTCGTCGGCGACGCCGGCGCTGGTGGCCTCGGTGGGGTCGGAGGCGAGGGACTCGGTGGCCCGATCTCGTCGGCGCTCGTCAATGTGTTGAACGGAACCCCCGCGGCGGACAGCGCTATCACCTTTCTGTATCCCTATGACCAGACCGTGTTCCCGCTCGGCATTCTTCCCCCGCTCTTCCAGTGGACGAGCGGCAGCCACGGTAACATCGATGCCATTTACGTCCACATCTCGGCGCCGCCCTACTTCGACTACAAGGGCTATTTTGGCCGACCGGCTGCGCTGGCGGCTGGCTCGGATTACGTCCGGAGCCCCGTTCCGAAGGACGTCTGGACCGCCGCGACGAACAGTGCCGCGGGCAGCGTTCTGACGACTGAGTTCGTCTTTGCCGCCGGAGGCACGGCCTACGGTCCGCTCACCCAGCATTACAAGATCGCGCTCGCGCCGTTCAATGGACGAATCTACTACCAGGCGTACGACACGGCGTTCGTCAAGAACTCCACGTCCGGGGAGACAGTCATTTGGGACCACAAGTCGCGGTTCGGTGCGGCGACGCTGTCGATCGATGTGGGAGCGGAGTCGCCGAAGCTCGTTGCGGGGACGACCACGAATGACAACTCTGGATGTCGAGTGTGCCACTCAGTGTCGGCGTACGGAGATCGAATGGTCGTACAACACGGGGACGACTATGCAGCGACATCCGCGTACGACCTCAAGAACAACAACGCGGAGACGACACCCTATGCGGATGGGACCGTCGGATGGGCGGGCATGTCCTCCGACGGAACGATCGGGCTCGCGAACTCGATCAGCGTAACGGGCTCCACGTCGAACACCGGCGACACCAAACTATACAACATGAGCACGGGCGCAGTGATCCCGTCACCGGGCTTGAATGAATTTGCCACGAGGATCGGTTTGCCCGCATTCTCGCCGGACACGAAGCACGTCGCCTTCACCTTCTTCGACGGGCCTGGCGCCGCCCTCGTCGGCGGAACGAACGGACACCAGCTGGTGACCATGGACTTCGACGCCACGACCGATACGTTCTCGAATCCGAAGAAGCTGTGGGACGCCCCGGGCTCCGATCAGCGACCCTCTTTCATGACCTTCATGCCCACGAGCGACGCGGTCGTCTTCGCCCGGCGCTGGGACGGCACGAACGGCGACATCTTCTCGAGCTGGTACGGTTCTCGAAGTGAGCTCTGGTGGGTAGACCTCGGGACTGGCAAAGCAGTCCCTCTGGCCACGGTCAACGGGATGGGGGCCGATGGGAAGAGCTACCTTCCCGTGGGGCCCAACAATCACGCCGCCGACGAGACGCTCAACTATGAACCGAGCATCAGCCCCGTCGCTTCCGGCGGGTACGCGTGGCTCGTCTTCATGAGCCGCCGTATGTACGGAAGCGTGGCGACGCGCGACCCGTGGGAGGCCGACCCGCGCGTTTACGACATCCATGGAGACAACCCGACGACGAAGAAGATCTGGATGGCCGCGATCGATCTCAACGCTGCGCCGGGCACGGATCCGAGCCACCCGGCGTTCTACATCCCCGGGCAGGAGCTCAAGGGCGTCAACTCACGACCCTTTTTCGCCCTTCAGCCGTGTATCACCGACAACGGAGTTTGTCAGACCGGGATCGATTGCTGCACCGGATTCTGCCGAGAAGGGTTGTGTCAGCCACAGCCGCTCGACTCATGCTCGCAGCTCGACGAAAAGTGCGACACCTCCGCCAACTGCTGCGATACGAGCCTTCAATGCATCGGTGGCTTCTGCGCACAGGCGATTCATTAGGAGTCGGAGCTCGCAGGTTTCGCCGAGCACCACTCTGTTGGCCCGCTGATGCTGTCTTCAGAATCCGCCGAGGCCGACCACGGAATTCATCGCCTGGCCCTGATGGGACATGTCGGTCGTGTAGAAGATGCCGGAGAAGATGCACATCTCGTTCGTTGCGGCTGATTCCCCGAAAGTAAGCGTATTCCCCGTATTATTGTCGTACATACACGACCACGTGATGGTGGTGTTCGCCGGGACGGGGATCGGCGGCGAGTAAGCCTCCGGCTTCGGCTCGTTCCAGCAATCCCCGGTCGAGCAGGCGTAGAGGGTTGTGCCGGTGTTCGTGCTCGCGTTGAAGCCTACCGCGCGCGCGTGCATGTGACTCACTCCGCTGATCATCTCCGACGCAAACGGCGTCGTGTAGGTCGCGCTCTGAGTGCTGCTGCCAATCGGGACCGTGAGGAGCGCTTGATTCAAGAACATCTCCTCCGCGAGGTATTGAACCTGGTTTCGAGGCACGTAATGGAACTTCACCGTGACCTGGCCGGTGATCGTGTCCTCCGTCAGGTTGATGTAGTGCACCATGATCTGCAAGCCCTCGGTCGCGCTCAGGAAGCGGCCAACTCCTGGCGGATATGTAATGGTCTGCGTCGGGGTCTGTGCGGAGTGCAGGAAGTCGGAGAACTCCGTGCCCGAGCAGTCGACGACGGCGTTGGTGTCGGTCGTGTACGAGGTGCTGTGGAAAACGAACATGTGATGCGAGCCCGGCGACATCGCCGAATCGCTCTCGAGGATCGCGATGTCCTCGCCGAAGGGGTTCGCGAAGTTCTGACACTTGTAGACATCCTGGCCGCCGACTGCGACGGGGAACTGGACCGTCGAGATATCTTTCTCCATGGTGGTCGGACCACCTCCGCCTGTGCCAGTCGCGTCACCCCCGGCGCCCGCCGCGTCGCCTCCCGCACCGGTCGTCTCGCCACCGGCTCCTGTCACGTCAGTGCCGCCCGCCCCGATCGTGCTCCCACTTCCGCCCGCCCCGTAGCTTGCGCCACCCGATCCCGTCACTGCGAAAGCGGAACCCCCGGCGCCCGCGCTCGGGAAACATATGTCCGCGCACTTCTGCGTGTCCTGGAGCATGCAAAAGCATTGTTCGGAGCAATCTTGATATTTCGCGCATTCGGCCGTGAGGGCATTGTCGTTCTCGCCGGAATTCGAGCCGCTGTTCGCCGCGCTGGTGCCGCAGCCGGCCAGAAGAACGAGAAGTGAACTCAGCCCGAAATTTTTCATGACCATTGTCATGGGTTGCTCCTTGGAAGACTTCGTCCCACTCAACCTCCAATAATGCCCGTATGTGCGCCCGCTTCATCAAGCCTTGCACGTCAATCTCTTTGCTATTGAGGTCAGGCCGACGTGCCTGGCCGAAAGTTGAAAGACAACGAGAAATTAGCCGTTGGCGAGCCGTCACGGCACAGAGTTGAATCAGAGGAACTGATGGCCGATCTCGAGTATCGCACCGTTCGAACCGCGCGCCTCCGTCAACGCTTGGCCGAGGAGGGGACCGGTGCGCCCGTCCTCTTGCTTCACGGATTTCCGGAAGGTGCTTACTCATGGCGCCACCAGCTCCCGGCTCTCGCCCGGGAGGGCTTTCGCGCGATCGCTCCCGATCAACGAGGCTACGCCGGGACGGAGGCCCCGGAATCCATCGACACGTACGACCACGTCGAGCTCGCCGCGGACGTCATCGCATTGCTAGATGCTCTCGGCATCGAACGCGCGCCGCTCGTCGCTCACGATTGGGGCGCGGCACTCGCATGGAATATCGCTTTGCTTCACCCCGACCGCGTGTCGGCCGTCGTGGCCCTGAGCGTCGCGTATGGAGGGAGATCCCTCGCGCCGCCGCTGCGCACCCTCACCGAGCGAGCAGGCGACGGTTTCTTTTATATGCTCTACTTTCAGACGCCCGGCGTGGCGGAACAGGAGCTCGAGGCCGATGTGCGCGAATCGCTCCGCGTCTTTTATTACTCGAGCTCGGGAGACGTACCGCCGGGGAGTTTCTTCGTCCCCCAGCCGAACACGGCGAAGCTCTTCGATACGCTGAAGGCGCCTGCGGGGTTGCCATCGTGGCTCACTGAACGAGACCTCGACGTGTACGAAGCTGCGTTTCGAGCGTCCGGATTCCGCGGTCCGCTCAACTGGTATCGAACGCTCGATCGCACGTGGGAACGGACTCTGCACCTCGCCGGGGCGAAGGTGACCCAGCCCGCGCTCTTCATCGCAGGTGATCGCGATCCGGTGGTCATGTTCACTGGACCGGCGATTGCGCGAATGCCCTCGCTCGTCCCGCGTCTCGCCGGCGTCCGTATGCTGCCCGGCGTCGGTCACTGGACCCAACAGGAGCGGCCCGATGAGGTGACCACCCAGATCGTGCAGTTTCTACGGGGACTATGACGTCCCGTGCGCTCGCCCGAGGCGCGTGCGCGAGGCTGTGGTAAGTCCGTCGACGCGACCGTTTCGGTCACGGGGAGAAGTCCGTCGCCATGGCACAGAGCGCAATTCAGGATGGAATCGAGCCCACGGGGGCCGCGTCGCCGTCGCAGTGGGTCAGCCCGGCTGGTGAGACGGTGTCCTACGACCCCGCGACGCTGGTCGAGATCGGTCGTGTACCGAACACGGACCTCGCGATGATGCCAGAGATATTCGCGCGCGCTCGCGACGCCCAGAAGGCATGGGCGAAGGTGCCATTTTCGGAGCGGAAAAGTCACATTCACAAGATGCGCGACTACATCGTCGATCACGCCGAAGAGCTCGCAGAGATCGTCTGTCGGGACAACGGCAAGCTGCGTCTGGACGCGCTCACGACGGAGGTGATCCCCTCCGCGCTCGCAGCCGACTGGTACGGGAAGAATGCGGAGAGGGCGCTCGCGCCGAAGAGGTTGCGCATGGGGTCACTCCTCTTCTTCAACAAGCGCAATGAGATTCGACGCGTCCCGCTCGGCGTCGTTGGGATCATCAGCCCCTGGAACTACCCTCTCTCGATCCCGTTCGGCGAGGTCGTGATGGGGCTCATGGCCGGGAATGCGATCCTGCTCAAAGTCGCGGCAGCGACGATCACGACAGGGCAAGCGATCGAACGGATCGTGGCGGCAGGCAAGCTTCCTGATGGTCTCTTCCAGCATATCGTCGGTTCGGGCGGGAGAGTGTCGCAAGCGTTCTTCGACAATGGCATCAACAAGCTGTTCTTCACGGGGTCCGTGCCGACGGGTAAGCAGCTCATGGCCGCCGCGGCGAAGACCCTGACGCCGCTCTCGCTCGAGCTCGGGGGCAAGGATCCGATGATCGTGCTCGCCGATGCGGATCTCGAGCGCGCGGCGAATGGGGCGGCGTGGGCAGGGTATCAAAATGCCGGCCAGAGCTGCGGCGGCGTCGAGCGTGTCTACGTGCACGAGTCCGTGTACGAGCCATTCGTCGACCTTCTTGCGAGGAAGACGCGCGCGATGCGTCACGGACCCGATCGCGGGCCGGACGTGGACATGGGCGCGATGACGACGGCGGAGCAGCTCAAGACGGTGAAACGTCAGGTCGAGCTCGCCGTCGCGGCCGGCGCGAAGGTCGTCGCACAATCCAGACCCACCAATGCTGATGCGAAGGGGTATTTTTTTCCGGCCACGTTGATGACGGGGGTCGACCACTCGATGGAGTTGATGCGCGAGGAGACGTTCGGTCCGGTCGTCCCGGTGATGAGATTCAGCACGACAGAAGAAGCCGTCCGACTCGCGAACGACTCCACGATGGCGCTCACATCGTCAATCTGGACGAAAGACATCGCGCTCGGGAAGAGGCTCGCGTCCGAGATCGAATCCGGCGTGACCACGATCAACGATCACCTCTACACGCACGGTCAGAGCGAGACCCCATGGGGTGGCTGGAAAGACTCCGGTCTCGGGCGCACGCACTCCGCCCTGGGGCTCGATGAAATGACGCAGCCGAAGGTGGTCAACTGGGATATCGTGCCGTCGAAGCGAAACATCTGGTGGTACCCGTTCGATCAGTCAACGTACGACGGCATGCTCGCGGCGCTTCGTATGAACTATCCGAGGTCTTTCTTCGCATGGATCCGCGACGTGTCCGTGCTTTCGAGGTTGTTATTGCGGAAGATGTTTTCTCCCTGGCGTCCCGAGTAGCGCGATCGGGCCCACGCGCTCGGAGCCAGCGACCTTTGGTGTAGATTCGCGCGCGTGTTCCCCTGGAAGCGGGCGCCGCCCGAACGAGCGCCTTGGCCCACGATCGTCGCGCTTCTGGCGATCGTCGTCCTCTATCAGATCTACGAGTGGCAGACCGCCCGCCTCGAGCATTACGGAACGCACGGTCGCGTCGAGACACTTTCCGCTTCGCCGAGCGTTCTGAACGCCCTCGGACGGGCGGGGGACCTCGTTTTGCAAGACGAGGCGGGGCCGTCGATCACCATCGTTGCGGCGCCGAACATCGAAGGGCATCCGCCGCTCCTCGGCGCGATCGTGGATGCCGTTGCGAATCCGCGGATCACTGTGTCCCCGCTGCTCTGGATTCGCGCCGCGACAGAGGCTCCCACCGGGAAGGTCACATATCTCGCCGAACGAACGCCGCAACCATTCACATGCGAAGACGGGAGCATCGGTGTGCGGGGTTACGGCGCGTACGCCGTCGCGTTGACGGCGACCACGTGCGCGGCGGGGAACGGGAGGTTCATTCTCCGCAGCAAGCTCGACTCCCTGCCCGAGGGGTCCACGATCATCGACGAGCTCAACCTCGGTTCCCGTGCCGTCGTCGTCTCGGGCGACGGTGCTGCTTGGGGTACGGAGCACGATACGACGTTCGTGGCCGCCGCGTACGGCGGGACCGCGGTGATACTGGAGGCGCCTCACATGCACGTCAGCCGGATCCTTTCACATCCCGGGGAGGCGACATTTCCCCCGACCGTGATTGTCCGATACGGCGACGTCGCGGACGTCACGCGGACCCTGCACATCCTTCGAGGCGACGTCCTCGACGCCATTGCGACCTTGCCCGAAGCGAAGCGAAGCATCGACGTCACGTTCGGTGAGAACCGTGGTGGCGAGATATCCGTGCGCGATGCTGCGGATCGCGAACTCGCGTCTGGTATCGTCGCACGGGGAAAAACACGGACGCTCGATCTCCCCGGGGATTTTGGTGATCATCTCGTGCTGAGGGACGATCGCGGCGTCCTGACCGACGCTCACGCGCCGCTCTCGGGATCGTCGATCCACGCCGCGACCGCGGCGGTTGGCGACGTTTCACTCGAATACGAGGATGACCGAGGCGCGCCTCTTCCAGTGCATGTTCTCGTAAAGGGCATCGACGGCACTCCGGACCCCGAGCCCGCGGGGGCAGCGGGCAGAACCGTCGTTGCGGGGCGGTCGCTCTATCTTCTCGACGGTAGAACGCGGGTGACGCTCGCCGTCGGCAGCTATCGGTTCACGGCGTCGCACGGTACGACCTACTCGCTGTCCGTGCGCGAGGTCAGCGCCGTCGCAGGCAGGACCAACGCCATCCATGATTCGCTCGGCCGCGTGCTGGATACATCGGGATGGGTCAGTGCAGATTTCAATCTACACTCAGCAGCCAGTCCCGATTCGGACGTCTCGCGCCTCGATCTGGTGAACAGCTTGGCCTGCGAGGGTCTCGATCTCGCCGTCGCAACGGACCACGATCGCGTCACGGACTTTGCTCCCGATGTACGAGCCCTCGGCCTGTCGGCACGACTCGCGACGGCTCCGGGTGTCGAAATCACGTCCGCGGGGCAGCGCTGGGGGCACTTCAACGCATACCCGCTACCGCCGCCGAGCGGTGCGCCGGAGCGGGGTGTCCCGATGTACTTCGACAGGCGCCCCGCGGAGATATTTGCGTCGGCGCGGTATCTCGGCGCGCGCGTCATTCAGATCGACCACGCGCGCATGGATCCCATGAGCGGCTACTTCGATCTGGCTCATTTCGATCCAAGGACCGGGCGCTCCTCTCCGGAGTTCTCTCTCGACTTCGACACGTTGGAGGCGTTCGACGGGACGTGGCTCGAGCGACCCAAAAAAATTCGACAGGGTCCAGTGGACGCTGTCGGCCTTGCCCGCCGCGGTAAGCGAGTCGCCATTGTCGGCAGCAGTGACTTGCACGACGTCCTTTACGGGGAGCCGGGTTACCCCCGCACGTTCATACACGTTGCGTGCGATCCCGTCGTTGGTCGCGTCGGCCGCGTCGTTCGGGCGTTGCTAGGCGTTCGCGATACGACCGTAACGTCCGGCCCTTTCGTGGAAATGTCCGTGGAAGGGCACCCGGTCGGCAGCGTGGTCACACCCGGATCGAACGGCTCCGTCGAAGTCCACGTCAGGGTTTCGGCGCCGTCGTGGGTGCCGGTCGATCACGTCGAGATCTGGCGCGACGATGCGGTTTTCCTGAGACTCCCTGTTCCCGGGCCGCCGAAGGACGGCATTCGTTTCGAAGGGACGTTCTACGTACCCATCGAGGGGCAAGACGCCACCATCCTCGCGTGGGCCGATGCAGACTCACCACTGCCTGACGTGGTGCCGGGCGGCCACGCACTCTCGGTCGGCTTCACGGGGCTCGTGTATGTCGACGCGGATCGAGACGGAAAGATCGCGGTGCCGTCCGCGTCGCCGTGATCCAACCCCAGAGATCGCCGGGGTGAGCTCACACGCGTTACTCGTCTTCCTCGAAGCCTTCTGGAAGCGGCTGAGGTCCGGGAACAATCCCAGCGATATCCGGATCGACACCAGGTTCCGTGACGGGTCGATTACCGCGGTCATCTCGCCGCTGCTGCCGCTTCTGCTCCTTCTCGCGCTGCTTCTCCTGACGAGACTTCTCTTTCTGACGCTTGTTGATGGTCATCTAGGAGTTCACCAGCGCTTCCCGCCGCCACCACGGCCGCCGTCGCGGCCGCGGCCACCGCCTCCATCTCCCTCGTATCCACCGCCCGATCCGCCTCTCCCGCGGCCTCCGCCGTCGCGGCCCCGACCACCGCCCCCTCCGTGATCCCGGCGACCGCCGCCGCCTTTTCGCTCCTCGGCTTCGTTGACCCGAATCGGTCGGCCGCCGAGCATGGTGCCATTCATCCGCGAGATCGCTTCGGCCGCGCTCTCGGCGGTCCCCATCGTGACGAAGCCAAAGCCGCGAGGACGGCCACTATCTCGATCCATCGCGATGTGCACGTCCGTCACTTCACCAAGTTCCGAGAACGCTGTCCGGACGGATTCGACCGTCGTGTCGAAGGAGAGGTTGCCGACGAAAAGCCGATTGCCCATGGGTCCCGCTGTCTTGCCGCAGCTTCGAAACAACGCGCCCTGAGGCGCCGGCCCCGCCTTCCGACGAGCTGCTGAGATCGGAGGGAGGGTTGCGTGGAATCCGCGGTTACGAGGGCAGCACGGTAGCGCACTCCTCGGAGCGCGCAATACTCCGATTTGGCGCGTGACGACGGTTTGCGGTCGATTCTCCGGTGACCGCCTCCCGCGATGGCACTACAGCGGACACGCCGAACCGCGCACCTTGGGATGCTGCCGGTCGTGCGCCCGGCGGACGCGGCTTCGGTTTCAGCTGAGCGCGGCCCTTGGAGCTCCAGGGAAATGGAGCGTTCACACGCGCCCCGGTGATGTGGGTCGCGTCGCCGCATGCGGCCGCGACGGGCGCATCCGTGGGGCAAATGTCGACGATGGCGTCTTGGCCGGATGCTGGCGTCTTTCTGTGGTGCGCCTCCACGGAAAGACGAGCTCTGCCCCGTTCCTCAGCGCGTCGTCGCGCGTGTGCCAGTGGCACGACGACTGCAACAGGTGTGGCTGCGACGTTCCCAAAGCGAGGCGAGACTATTCGATGTCGGACACATATCGCTCCACTCCTCCTGCGGCTCCTCGGCAGGTCGACGAAATCCGCGTTCATGAGAGAAAGCCGTCGGCGGCTCCGCTCGTCGGCCTCGCGGTGCTCGGCCTCGTCGTTTTCGCACTCTGGGGCTATTCAGGGAGCCGCGGGACCGCGGCGGTTTGCAATGGAGCCACCGTTCACTTCGCGGAAGAGAGCGTAGCGGTCGATACCGACGCCGACGCGTCTCTCCGCGAGCTCGCGAGCTGCCTGCGCGCGAACCCTCGCCAGGCGGTGCGCATCGAGGGGCACGCCGATCCGTCAGAGGTGGCCATCGACCCGTCACTGGCGCGAAGCCGCGCGATTGCGCTAGCGCGCTGGCTGGCGATCCTCGGCGTGCCGGCCACGCAGTTCGCTGTCGACGATGCCTCGGCTGCTTGCACCGACGACACTGCAGTTTGCCGTAGCGCCTCCGTAGTCTTGTTCCAACGAGCGACCCCGTAATCCACTCACGACCGAAAGGACATTCCATGCAAGGCGCACTCTCTCGACTCCACTCCTGGGAACTCGACCGAAAGGAGGACGACGTACGTGGTTGGGCCCTACGCGACATGGAGGGCCGAACGCTCGGGAACGTCGGGGATCTGATCGTCGATACCGACACCCGGACCGTGATCCGAGTCGTGCTGGGCGACGGGCGGCAATACGCGGCTTCGCAGGTCTTCCTGGGAGACCGCTTTCTGACTCTCAGCCGACCGCAGAAGCGGGACCCCGCCATTCGTGAGACTCGAACCGAGTCGTCCACCCAGACGGAGGCTGCAGCGCGTGCTTCCGAAAGCGCGGACCCGACGAAGATCGAGTCCAGGCCTCTCGTCGCCAATCGGGACTTCGATCTGGTCGTACCGATCATCGAAGAGGAACTCGAGGTGTCGAAACGGAGGTATGAGACGGGCGGAATACGCGTCGATGCTCACGTCGTGACGAAGCCCGTAGAACAGGATGTGCGGCTCACCGAGGAGCGCGTACACGTCGAACGGAAGCCAGTTGATCTCCCGCTGACCCCCACCGCGGCCGCGGCACGCCTTCACGATGCGACCGTCGAGATGGCGGCGATGTCCGAGCTTCCAGTTGTGGACAAGGTCGCGCAGGTCGTCGAGGAGGTTGTCGTCAAGAAGGAAGTCACGGAGCGCGTTCAGGTGATCCGCGACACCGTTCGGCATACCGACGCTCAGGTAACGAAACTTCCGGGTACGGAACTGTCCGTCAAAGGAGCTGTGCGATGAGAACAGGGCAAGATCTGGTCATCCCCGTTATCGAAGAAGAGTTGCGCGTCGGGAAGCGCGAGGTGGACGCAGGTGGCGTGCGCGTCACGACGCAAATCCGCTCCCTTCCGATCGAAAAATCCGTCACGGTTCGCGAGGAAAGCGTCAAAGTCGAACGCCGGGTCACCAACCGCCCGATCGACGGCGCAGATGAGTGGTTTCGTGATCGCGCCCTCGAGATGAAGGCAACGTCGGAAGAGCCCGTCATCTCGAAGCATGCCCATGTGATCGAGGAGATTCGCGTCCACAAGGACCGAACCGAGCGCGTAGAGACGATCCACGACTCCCTTCGTCATACGGACGTGAAGGTCACGGAGGCCTCGCCTGCGAAACCCTCCATAAAGCGGCAGCTGTCACCTGCTTTCGAGTATGGACAGCTCCTTCACCGACGCATGCCTGGCAGAGACTTCGCGGCCCTCGAAGCAGATGCAATGGCCAAATGGGAAGCGGCGAATCCCGGCACCTGGGGCGATTGCAAGGACGCCATCCGCGCCGGCTGGGAATCGATGAGCTGATCGGTCCCGTTCGCGCGAGCTGGAGCAGAGCCCGGAGGAGCCGGTTGTTTGATGCACGGCGGAGCGACATCGCGCTCCGCCGTGAAGTCAGTGCTGACTACCAGCGCTTGCCGCCGCCGCCACCCCCGTAGCCGCCGTCACGGCCGCCACCGCGGCCACCGCCGCCGCCGCCGCCACGGCCGCCGAACCCTCCGCCACCACCACCACCGCCGCCACCCTTACGCTCCTCCGCTTCGTTCACGCGAAGCGGGCGGCCGTCGAGGGTAGCGCCGTTCATGCGCGAGATGGCTTCCGCCGCAAGCTGCGACGTCCCCATCGTCACGAAGCCGAAGCCCCGCGAACGACCGCTGTCGCGATCCATCGCGATGTGGACGTCCGTGACTTCACCTACCTCGGAGAATGCCTGGCGGAGCGAGTCCGTCGTGGCGTCGTACGAGAGATTCCCAACATATAGCCGATTACCCATGAGATTAACGTGTCTTTCGTTACGGCTCTACGTCGCGCCAGAGGCACTTCGAACAATTCATCAATTCATCTTCCTGAGAACCGCTGAGAGCGGAGGATGAGACACGGAAGAACGTCTCCCGCGCCCACGCAGCGTCGCCAGAGTTTTGCGACGCGTCGCGATCCCATGGCTGGGAGGGCGGTGGGTCGATCGCCGGAAACGTTTCGTGACCGAGCTTCTTTAGCGCAAAGCTTCGTGGGGTACCAGGGGGGCTTTCACCCGCGGCGCATTCCGGAGCTCCGGACCTGGTGCTCCAGGTCGCGAAAGCGGGACGCAAGAGCGCGTACCAGGGCCCCAGTCCAGCCGTCGATTCCCAGGCCCTCGGTCATCGTGGCCTTGTCCAGGACCAGGACGGTGACCCGGTCGAGCGCCTCTACGGTCGCTGCCCGGGGCTCCTCCAAGAGGAGCGCCATCTCCCCGAATACGTCGCCGCCCTCCATGACGGCGAGCGTCTCCTTGGCGTCGCCAACGGTTCGGTAAGCGCGGCAGCGGCCACTCACGATCATGTACGCCGCGTCTCCCGCGTCCCCTTCGCGGATGATGACCTCCCCGGGTCCGAACGCGCGCCGTGGCAGGTGCAGGCCCCCTCTGAGGAACGAGAGCATGTCCCGTTGGAGCTCGAGGACCGTCTGATACCGGTCTTCGGGGCGCGGCGACGTTGCGCGGGCAACGATGTTACGCAGTGTCTTCGAGACCCCGATGCCGGCGATCGCCTCGTCGATCGGTACGACCGCGCCGAGTCGCGCCTGTCGCAGGATCGCTTCCGCGCCGCGGACCCTTCCGTAGGGGAGCTTGCCGCTCACGACCTCGTACAACATCGCTCCGAGCCCGAACACGTCCGAGCGCTCGTCCATCTCCTTCGGATTTCCCCGTGCCTGCTCGGGTGCCATGTAGTCCGGAGTGCCGCAGGGGCCCGGGGCCTCCATCTGGGATCCTTCGCCGGAAGCTGGCCGCGTCGTCGTGAGCCGAGCAAGCCCCCAATCCATCAAGTACACCTGACCGAAGCTTGCCACCATGACGTTCTCGGGTTTGAGGTCGCGGTGCACCACGCCCCGGTGATGCGCGTATGCAACCGCGTCGCAGACCTTGAGTAGGATTTCGAGGGCGCCCTCGAGCCGCTCGGTGGTCCCGAGCGGGCGCGCCGGATCTTTCAGCCAGCGATCGAATGATACGCCCTGCACCAGCTTCATCGTGAAATAAGGGACGCCGGTCGGTGCAATGCCGAGCTCGTGGACCGGCACCACGTTTGGGTGCTCGAGCTGCCCGGTGATCTGCGCTTCGGCGATGAAGCCGTCACGATAGAAAGGTTCGCTGGCAAGTTCCCGATCGAGCCTCTTGAGCGCCACGTGCCGGATCAGATTGCGATCGGTTGCCGGGTGAATTCGCCCCATCCCGCCACGACCAAGCTCCGGGAAGATCCGTAGATTGCTCGGTGTCGGAATACCCTCCACGGCGACTTCTTCCGCCGTCACCTGATTCTCTCCGCCAACCGGGATCGACTCGATGACGTAGACCGGTGTGGGATTCGTATCTTCGGCCATGCTCCTCCAGGGCTCGCGGAGACCGCGAGCGCTCCACCCAAAACGGTATCACAGTGCGCGGCTCGGGGAAGCGCCGACCCGGCCCGCGATGCCTCGCGTTTCGGTCGTTGTCCCGGGGCTAGCACTCGGTGAGCCGGGCGTGGGTGAGGAAGCTGGACGACCACAGGACGAAAGCTGGATGATTTCGAGCGTTGTCCTTTCCGGCCACCCGCGGCGAAAGGGTCGCTCTCGGTTTGCTCCTGGCGCTCGCCGGCATCGCCTTCGTGCGTGTCGTCCAGCGCGCGTGGACGTGTGACGACGCGTTCATCTCGTACCGGTACGCCAGGCACCTGGTCGAGGGACACGGTCTCGTCTTCAACGTCGGCGAGCGCATCGAAGGTTACACGAATCCGCTCTTCACCCTCGGGATCGCAGGGGCGATGGCGCTCGGCGCGAAGCCTCGCGTGGCGTCGATGGTCGCCGGTGCGGTCGCGTACTTTGCCGTCGCGCTCATGCTGGCGGAGGGTTCTCTGGAGCGGACTCCTTCGGGCAAGCAGTGGCTCCCGCTGGGCGCCGCCCTGTGGCTCGCCCAGGACGATCTCTGGACATGGGCCACGGGAGGGCTCGAGACGACGGTGTTCGCCGCCCTGGCGTTCGCGGGGGTCCGCCGGCTCTCGTGCGGCGATCCGTCGTCACGCAGCTACGCGATCGGAGGGGGCTGGCTCGCGCTCGCGTGTTTGACCCGGCCGGACGGCGTGATCTTCGCTGCGGTCGGCGTGCTCGGCATTTTCGCGACATCGCAGCCACCAGCGCGAGGGCGGCGAGAGCTCGCCATGCACGTTGCGGCTGCGCTCGTCCCGCTGGCGGTTTTGGGTGGAGCGTTCGCAGCAGCCAAGCTCTGGTACTACGGGCGCCTGCTCCCAACGACGTTCTACGCGAAGTCAGCGGCGGACGCGGACTACGGACAGGGTCTCTTTTACCTCGCGCTCTACGCGGTGAAGCACTGGTCGATGTCGGTCGCCTGCGTGGTGCTTCCGATTGCGGCGTTGACGATGGGCGGCACTCGAACGCTATCCGGGCGCCGCGACGCCCTGGTCGCTCTGGTCGCATTCGCGACTTTCTCGATCTACGTCGCACGTTCCGGCGGTGACTTCATGTTCGCACGGCGGCTCGTTCCGGTGCTGCCGTTCTTGTTCGTCTTCCTCGACGCCGCGGTGTCTGCGCTCCCTGCGCGCGGCGGCGCTCCCGGTGCGTTCGCGTTCACGGTGGCAAGCTTCTTTCCATATCCCGTGTTCTCGGGGGATCGCCCTCCCGATATCCGCGGCATTTCCGACGAGAGATCCTATTATCCGGAAAGAGTGATCGACGCGCGTCGACAGCAAGGGGTGCTGGCGCGAAGGGTCTTCCGCGGAATCGATCTGAAGGCGTCTTTCGGCGGAGGCATGTGCATGTTCGCGTACTATAGCGATTTGCCTTACATGATCGAGCCGAACGGGCTCACGCAGTACTGGCTTGCCGAGCGTCCTCTCGCACGTCGCTCCGGCAAGATCGGGCACGAGAAACCGGTGACCCGCGACGAACTCCGGGAGCACGGTGCCACCCTCATCTTCCAGCGCGACCTGCCTCCGCTTCTGCAGGCGGAGCCGCGTTATGACGAGATCTTCTTGAACCGCACACTCCTCGTCGAGATGCTGGTGTATGACGACGCGTTGATGCAGCGGCTCGCGCGCGTACCGGGCGTCGTATTCCACTCCATCGACGATACTCTGCGAGACGCCGCATTCGACCTCCGCGGGATGACCTGCGGCGACGCGCGGGCATCGCTCCAATCGCTGTCGCGTTTCTATCTCGGGCGTCATCCCGACCGACTACCGCCGATCCGCGACGCCGTTGCCGCGGCGTGCTCGCGCTCGCACGCGCCAGCCGAGGACGTCGGTTCCCCATGAAGAGTGGCCTCTCGACGTTGCCATTCGTCGCGGCCGTATTCGCATTTGGCTTCCTGTGCTCGGCGACCGCTCGCGCGAACGCGGTTCGGGGTCCGAGTTGCGCCGATGGCAATCTGTTCGTGGGTGCGCGCGCGAGCGGACCCGGAGTGACGGACAGGCTTGGGCAACTCGCCGACGGCCGCATCGCACCCGAGGGTGCCACCTGGCCCGACCCGGGGGTACTCGTGAAAGTCGATGGCGAGCTGACGCTGGACCTCGGGAGCCCGGTGCCGGCGCGGCGCTTCTTCGTCCAGATCGACGCGGACCAGCGCGCTCTCGTCGGATTCTCCGCCGACGGTTCGGCGTGGGAAGCGGTGAGCATATCGCCGGATCCATCGGCGTCGGGGATGATCTCGCGCGTCGTCGATCTTCCGCCACGGCTCGTGCGCTACGTCCGCCTCCTTGCCGTCGACCCACCCCGGGTGCTCGCTCTGACGGAACTGGCCCTCTACTGCGACGCTAACTACGACGTGAACAGCGGCCTGCGCATCGTTGCCGAGCACCTGCACCCCGGCGAGGGCGCAGACCTCGCGCGCCGAAGCGGTTCACCGATGAACGTCGTGAAGTTGATCGTCGTGCTCCTGGCGCTCGGCGCCGCTTTCGTGGCAAGGCGAGGTCGTCGCGTTCCCGTTGCGGTGGTGGCGGGTCTCGCGATGGCGGCGGTGGGGGCGTACGCGGATTTCGGTGCGTACCACGACGGGCGCTTCGTCCACGACCACGACGTGTTCCATTACTTCATCGGGGCGAAGTACTTCCCGTCTCTCGGCTACGATCTTCTATACGACTGCGCGAGCATCGCCGAGGCCGAAGCGGGATTTCCGCAGAGAGTCGGACTTCGACCGATGCGGGATCTGCGCACGGACTACATGGTGGCCGGCACGGAGGCGCTCCGGCACACCAAGGAGTGTCATCGGGCATTCTCCGAAGTCGAGTGGCATGATTTCGTGCGCGACGTTCGGGTTTTTGCCAATGCGTCCGTGGTGAGCGAGTGGATCGCCGTCCTGAAGGATCACGGCTTCAACGCGAGCCCTGCCTGGATCGCACCGGCGCGTGCGCTGTCCCGCCGGTTGCGCGCGTCTTCGCCGTGGGTCATTGGCTGGGGCGCCTCGGCGTTCAGCGGCGTCGTTCCTGCCCTCGATCCGCTGTTGCTCGCGCTTGCCTTCGGCGCGGCGGTCTGGGGCTTCGGAATCGTGCCGGCCTCCTTCGCGGCGATCGTGTTCGCTTGCAACCCGCTCGCCGAATTTTCTTGGATCGGCGGCGGATTTTTGAGGCAGCTCTGGTTCGCGAGTCTCGTGATTGCACTCGCCCTCTTGCGCCGCAGGCAATGGGCTCTGGGCGGCGCAGGACTCGGTATCGCGACCGCGCTGCAGCTGTTTCCGGTCGTCTGCCTCGCAGGTGTCGCGGCCCTCGGGGCGGTCGATCTCGTTCAGCGCCGGCGCGTGGATGCTCGGGTGAGCCGCGTGCTCGCTGCAGGTGTCACGACCCTCGTCCTCCTGGCGCCGCTATCCGCGTGGGGATCGGGGCGGAGCCGAGCGTGGTCCGAATTCGTGATCAACACGCGAAAGCATGCGGCCACGCCGTCCGGCAATCTGGTCGGCTTGCCCGCAGCGCTCTCTTTTCGCATGTCGACGCGCGCGAGCGTGCTCTACGACGTCGCTGCGGTCGACGCGCACGCACACGTCCGGCAGGCGCGCATCGACAACTATCGGCACGTCCGTCCCCTGCACTGGTTCGGCATCGTCCTTGGGCTCTGGCTTTTCATGCGCCTGGCTCGTCGTCGAGCAGTCGAGCCGTGGGAGCTCGCGGTCTTCGCTCTCGCGCTCGTCCCGTTTTGCCTCGAGGTCTCCAGTTACTACACGGAGTGGCTGTCCATCATTGCGCTCGCGGGTAGGCGTGCTCCACCCACTTGGCTGGTAATTCTCGGCACCGTGACGGCGTTGCTGGCCCTTCGAATGTTCCTTTCGAGCGCCGAATCCGACGTGCTCTTCGCGAGGTCGAGCTGGATCCTCGTCGGCGGAGTGACTGTCGCGCTGGCCTGCGAAGCGTGGCGACGTCCGAACGCGGAGTCAGGGTCCGTAGCTGTACCGGGTGACCCCTCGGGCTGAATCGTCGACGCTCGAGCGCGGGCACGAGTTTTTCATATGTGCTTCACATGGTGTTCGAAGCGCTTCCGGCCAGGTCGTCGAGCCACGAGGAATCAGTCAGGGCGCTCCGCCGCTTTCTCTCCGGGTGGGGCATGAAGGACACACCGAGCGCGTTCGTCGCTGCTGGACGGCTCGCTGCGGCGGCGCGTGGCGGCTGTCGAACGACGAGCCCGCGTGAACTCTGCGAGCGGGGTGCGCGAATCGGGCGCGCGTGGATCGAGGATTTCGCTCGCGCGGCCGGCGGAACCGAAGTGGATTGGCTCTTTCGCGCCAGACGGCTTCTCGAGCGCTATCCGCGCACGTTTTTGGAGACTCCGATTCCGATCGGCCCCCGGCCGATGCGGCTCCTGCTGTTGCCGGAACCCCAGCCTTCCGAGATGATGCAGCAGTCCATCACCGATTCCGTCGAGCGACTCCAGCGGCTCATCGAGGCCGTGGCGGAGCGCCTGCGGATGCGGCGCGCGACCGTCGATGCCCGGCCCTGCATCTGACACGGACTCCTGCGCCGCACTGTTTCGCGCGCCTCTGCTCGCGGAGGATGCAGTGGCGCCCGTCCGTCGGGCCCGGACGTAGGCACGACTTTTTCATGGCCGCTGCGACATGGAACCACAAGCGACGAGCATTCCCTTTCTCCGAGAGCAACCACACCCCGACGCGGCCCAGAGACGTGCGTGGCTCGTCGTGGGTCCCGTCGCGGCGACCAGTCTGCTTGCCACCGCGCTGTTCGGCCTCGCGCTCTTCGATGCGCGCGTGGGTGAGCTCGGACTGCTGCTCGTTGCGCTTTTTTTTCCGCTTTTTGCGTGGGTGGCGTTCTGGTTCTGGGTGACGCTCATCGGCGTGGCAAAGATTCGCGGAGCGCGGCGCGAGCTGGCCGGGTTCGGGGACGACGGATGTCCATCCTCGCTGGAGGAGCCGCTGCCCCTCACCGCCGTCGTGGTGCCCATCCACAACGAGTCCGTTGACGGCGTGTTTGCGCGCCTCCGCGCCATGCTCGAGTCCGTCGCGGCCATGCCCGGCGCCGATCGCTTCGAGTTCTTTCTGCTGAGCGACTCGTCAGAGCCGGACGTCTGGCTCCGCGAGGAGATCGCGTGGGCGGAGCTCCGGCAACAGCGGACGCAAGCACCCATCCTTTATTACAGGCGAAGGGGGCGCAAGTTCCGGAAGAAGAGCGGTAACATCGGCGAGTTCTGTGAGCGCTGGGGGCGACGATACCGCTACATGATCGTTCTCGACGCCGACAGCGTCATGGACGGCAAGATCATGCGCGAACTCGTGCGACGGATGGAACATGCGCCGCGCGTCGGTATCCTCCAGGCACCGTCGCTGCCCGCCATGCGGCACTCATTTTACGCGCGATTGCAGCAATTCGCTGCGTCCATCTACGGGCCGCCGATCTTCGCGGGTCTGGCCTATTGCTTCCAGAGCCGGGGGAACTTCTGGGGACACAACGCAATTCTCCGTATGGACACGTTCATCGAGCACTGCGGTCTTCCAGGGTTGCCGGGACGACCTCCGCTGGGCGGGCCGATCCTGAGTCACGACTTCGTCGAGGCCGCCTTGATGTGCCGCGGCGGCTACGATGTCAGGCTCGCGTGGGATCTGACGGCAGGGAGCTACGAGCAGTGCCCGGTGTCGCTCGAGAGCGCGGCGGCGCGCGACCGGAGATGGTGCCAGGGTAATCTGCAGCACGCGAGGCTCATTCTGTCGCCGTCATTCTTGCCGGCGAGTCGCGTTCACTTCGCGGTCGGTGTTTGCTTTTACCTGGTGTCCGTTCTCTGGGCGGTGTTCACGCTGGTCTATACGGTCGTGTATGTGCGCTCCCCCGGAACGGCGATCCCCGGCGGTCTGCGAGAGGTGTCCGTCGGGCTGTTCGTGACGACGTTCTCGCTCCTGTTCGTCGCGAAGCTCGCGAGCCTCGCGCTCGCGGTCACGGACTCCGCTCGCGCTCGATCGCATGGCGGCAAGTTTGCGCTCGTGACCAGCGCGGTCCTCGAGACTACGGTCTCGGTCCTCGTCGCACCGATTCTCATGGTGGCTCACGTCGCCTGCGTCACCTCGGTCCTGTTCGGCATGACCGTCGACTGGGGGAGCGTCGAGCGCGGCGAAACCCCTTCGCCCTGGATGGATGCGGTGCGGGCCTACGGTGCCGAGAGCCTCGGCGGTATCCTCCTGATGGCCCTCGTCTTCGTCGGTGCTCGTGGGGTTTTCTGGTGGTTGTCGCCGATCTGGGTCGGCCTGACGTTCGCGGTGCCACTGGCCGCCGTCCTCGGCAGTCGCTCCGTGGGAGACGAGTGCAAGCGCGAGGGCCTGCTCTTGACGCCGGCCGATACGGAACGATCGCCGATTCTCGAACGGGTCGCGGAACTGACCCGCGAACCGCCCGTCGAAGCATCCGATTTCCTCGGTCGGTTTCGCACTTTCGTGAGCGACCCCTGGTTCAATTCGCTGCACGTTGGACTGTTGCGCGCGGCCGGGCTCCGCACGCGCCCGCGCCAGGTTGTGGCGGAGCTCGTGGACCGGGTGCGCCGCGCGGGCGCCAGTGCGCTCAGTCCCGATGACGCACTGACGATTCTGTCGGACCCATGGGCGATGCAGACGCTTCATGACGAGAGCAACGCCGTCCCATCCGAAGAAGCCACCTGACCCCAGAGGTTGCCTGGGATGGCCTTCGGGTCCGGGAGATCGCCCGGGTCGAAACGCGTTCCAGCGCCGTCTCAGAGGCCCCATTCCGACAGGTGCGCCGCGAGTACCGCATAGAAACTCTGCGCGTCGAAGCTGCCTGACCAGCCGATCTGCTCCCAGTGATCGGCGTCCACCTCGCCGAGGACGCTACCCCACCGTTGCGACTCCGCGGGCACGATGCCGTCGTTGGACCCGACGGTCCGCAGCAAGTACGCATGCCCGGGTGCGAGGAGAGCGTTCAGGCACGTCGTGTCGGCCCCGACGGCCCCGACGACGCTCGAATAAGCGACGCCGGATACGTCGGGGATGTCATCGTTGAAGCGTGCCATGCGCTCGGTCGTGAGGTCGTAGAGCCCATCCACGTTGGCGCCCACGGAGTTGAGCATGCGCCGCAGTTGACGCCATTCGCCGATCCAGTTCGCGCCGGTGTCGGCCAGCGGCGTCCCGCGGTGGGGCGTGCCGATCGTGGTGAGCGATGCGACGCGCTCGTGGAGTCCGAGGCGGGCGATCGCGTAGCGCGCGTCGAGGCCGCCCATGCTGTGCGCGACGATGTTTACGCGCTCCGCGTCGAGCCGCTCGATCTGGCGTGCAAGCTGTGCAGCGCGGAGCTCGACTCCTGCAGCGGGCGCGACGCGCACCGAATGAACGCGGTGACCTGCCGCTTCGAGACGCTCGCGAACGCCGCGGAAATATTCTTTTCTTGCGCGCGGCAGAACGATCGCGTCGAACCCCATGTAACCGTGCGCGAGGACGATCGGGTGACGCGTGGGGGCACAGCGTGCGACGTCCGCAGGGCGCGGCTTGGGGCGAAGCTCCGGGAGAACGAGCCGCCGTTCGGGCGCCGGCCCCGCGGTACGTTCGTCCGAGACGAGCAGGAACCGGCGTAATCGTCTCGGCCAGCGCGCGCGTCGCGCTCCTGCCGTCTGCTGCGCTCGATGTTCGCGGACGAGCGCCAGAACGAGAAATATCGCGACCGAAAGGGCGCCGATGACGAGAAGCGCGCGCGCGAACACGGTTGGCCCTTTTCCTCAGACGGCTACCGTGCGGGTTTCATTCCGTCAAGCGTTCCAGTGGAAGCGTTCACCCTCAAATTCGCACCAACAAAAATCTGCGGGCTCCGGCGCGATCAGTAGGGATCCTTCATCATGGGCGGCGGATCGATCAGGCCCAGGTCCGACGTTGCTGGTGGCGGGCGCTCGATACGGACCTTCTTCGACGTTCGTCGCGCGGGCGCCTTCCTGATGACGCCTTCTCGCCTCGGTTGTGGGCGCGCCGCGCGCGCGATCACTTCACGCTCTACCGTGCGGGGCGCGTCCATCGACACCGGCGTTTCCTCGGGAAGCTTCGCGGTTCGAGGCTGCGGAGGCTCGGTACGCACCGACGAAGAGATCGTCGGCGCGAGTGACACTTTCGCGTGGTGAACATTCCGCACGAGCGCGAAGGTCGACGAGAAGAATGTCACTCCGGCAAGAGCGGCGACGACGACATGAAGATGTCCGCGCCCCGCGGGCGGTCGTCGAGGGCGACGAGCACGCAGGTCCGTTCGCGGCCGCTTCTCCAGCGGGATCGTCGGTGCGCGCGGCGGCGCGGGCTGCTGGCCCGGAGGCGTTTTCACGTTGAGAAGAGGGAGAGGCGTGCTTGGTGGCGGCGACGAGATCTCGCCGACGGCGGGCACGTGCAGCGGATCGTCGTCGTCCTCGTCGTCGGTGCAAGCGAGCCACGTTTTCTGCAGGGATTCGCCGCAAACATCCTCCGTGACGCCTCGCTCGACGAGCCACCGCGAGAGGTCCCTCCCGAGCGCGCTCATGGACGGATAGCGTTCGTCTCGATCGCGAAGGAGACCTCGCTGGAGGATGGTCCACAGCGCCTTATCGTTCACGCCCAGGGTGCATATCGGGATGACGTCGTCTTCGATCACGCTTCGGAGGACCGCGTTGTAGTTGGTGCCGTGAAAGGCGGCGCAGCCCGTCACCGCCTCGTAAAGTACGACGCAGATCGTCCAGACGTCGGCTCGAAGATCGACGTCCTCCAGCCCGCGCGCTTGTTCGGGCGCCATGTACCATGGGCTGCCGAGGATGGTGCCGTCGCGCGTGAGTTTCGGCGGTTCGCCGACGCAGCCGACCTTCGCGATGCCGAAGTCCACGACCTTCGGCTGGAGTCGGCGGCCTTCTCGCGCGAGAAATATGTTGGAAGGCTTCAGATCCCGATGCACGACGCCGCATTGGTGCGCGTGCGACAGGCCCTCGATGACGGGCAGGAGGATCTGACCCGCGACCGAGGTCGCGATGCGCGTCTGCTCGGCGAGAGTGTCGCAGAGACTCCGTCCGGAGAGCAGCTCCATCACGATGAACGGGTCCGCGTGTTCGGTTTCTCCGAAGTCGAACACGCGAACGATCGCGGGGTGTTCGATCTTCGCCGCCGCACGGGCCTCGTTGAGGAGGCGCGTCGAAGCCTCGCGCGAGTGGAGCTCCGGCCGGATGAGCTTGAGCGCGACCGGCGCCTCGAGGGTCTCGTTACGGGCGAGCCAGACCGTTCCCATGCCGCCCTCGCCGAGCACCCGTTCGAGTCGATACTTTCCGACGAGATCTCCGGTCGCGTAGTTCCTGAGCACTTGCATGAAGAATCTGCATGAACCAGACCCGAGGACGGGTCGTTCGTTCGTGCGCGATTTCCCGGGTCGTGCGCCCGCGCGTGACGGCGCGCGGGCTCGCGTGCGGAGTATTCCTGCCACGCGCGACAAAACCGCGCATGCCCGGGCCGGCTTCGCGGGCTAGAATGACGGGATGAACGAGGGCGATCTCGACCGTGCGCTGCGCCTCGAGACGCTGGCCATTCACGCAGGGCAGGCTCCGGATCCGGTGCACGGCGCGGTGATGACGCCGATCGTGCTCTCCAGCACTTTTGCGCAACCCGAACCAGGAAAACCCTTGCGCTACGATTACTCGCGGAGCGGCAATCCGACCCGCGAGGCGCTCGAGGCGTGCGTCGCCGCACTCGAAGGGGGTGGTCGCGGGTTTGCGTTCGGAAGCGGTTGCGCCGCGGCGACGACGCTGCTCCACACGCTTCGCCCCGGCGATCACGTGGTGTGCGGGGACGACGTGTACGGCGGCACGCATCGTATCTTGCGCACGGTGCTCGCACCAATGGGTATCGACGTGACGTTCGTCGACCTTCGGACGACGGACGCGCTCGCCGGGGCCCTGATGCCCCGAACCCGGATGGTGTGGCTCGAGACGCCCACGAACCCGCTCCTCCGGCTAGCGGATATCCGCGCCGTGGCGCGTGTAGCGGCGGAACATGGCGCCCAGCTCGTCGTCGACAACACGTTCGCGTCACCGATCTCTGCAGCAGCCGCTCGAGCTTGGTGCGACCGTCGTCGTGCACTCGACGACGAAGTACATCAATGGCCACTCGGACGCGGTCGGCGGTATGGTGGTGACGCGAGACGCGGGCCTCGCCGACGAGCTCCGATTCCTGCAGAACGCCATGGGCAGCGTTCCGAGTCCCTTCGACTGTTATCTCGTCCTGCGCGGCATCAAGACGCTGCCCGTGCGCATGGAACGCCACGTGGCGACCGCGCTCGAGCTCGCGACGCGCCTCGAACGCGCGCGGGGCGTGTGCCGCGTCCACTACCCGGGGCTCGTAAGCCATCCGCAACACGTGCTCGCCAGGACGCAGATGGCGGGCCCGGGCGGCATGGTGAGCCTGGAGCTCGAGGGTGGAGTGGAAGAGTCGCGACGGTTTCTCTCCGCGCTTCGCATCTTCACGCTCGCCGAGAGCCTCGGCGGTGTCGAATCGCTAGCGGAGCATCCGGCACTGATGACCCACGCTTCGATTCCCGAGGCCCACCGGCGCGCGATCGGCATCGGTGACACGCTCGTGCGACTGTCCGTGGGACTCGAACACGTGGAAGATCTCTGGAGCGATCTGGAGCGCGGGCTCCGTGCGGCGAGGGACGGATGAGCGCTTCGACCGACGTCCGCGGCGGCGTGCTCGCGCTCATCGGCGAGACGCCGCTCGTCCAGCTCGCATCGTTCGACACGGGCCCCTGCGAGCTCTGGGTCAAGCTCGAAAACCAGAATCCGGGTGGCTCGATCAAGGATCGCATCGGGCTTGCCATGATCGAAGCGGCGGAGCGTGCGGGATCGATCGGTCCTGGCTCCACGCTCGTCGAAGCGACCGCCGGCAACACGGGGCTAGGGCTGGCGCTGGTGGCGGCGCGGAAAGGGTATCGGCTCATCCTCGTCATCCCAGACAAGATGAGTCAGGAGAAGGTCTTCCACCTGCGCGCGCTCGGCGCCGAGGTGCGGATGACGCGCTCCGACGTCGCGAAGGGACACCGGGACTATTATCAGGACGTTGCCGCCCGGATCGCTCTCGAAGTCGGCGGGCACTTCGTCAATCAGTTCGGCAATCCAGCGAACCCGCTTGCCCACGAGATGACCACCGGACCCGAGATCTGGCGTCAGAGCGAAGGCCGTCTCGACGCGATGGTTTGCGGTGTCGGCTCGGGCGGCACCTTGACCGGGCTCAGTCATTACTTCGCACGCATCGCGCCTGGAGTGGAGATGGTGCTCGCGGATCCGGCTGGGTCCGTGCTCGCGGGCTACGTCCGGACGGGGAAGGTCGGTACGGCGGGTTCCTGGGTCGTGGAGGGGATCGGCGAAGACTTCATTCCGCCCATCTGCGATCTGTCGCGAGTGAAGCAAGCCTTCACGATTCCCGACGAAGAGAGCCTCGCGACGGCGCGAGCGCTGCTCCGCGCCGAGGGGATCCTGGCCGGGTCCTCGTCGGGCACGCTCGTCGCCGCGGCGCTGCGCTATTGCCGCGCACAGACCAAACCGAAGCGGGTCGTCACGCTCATTTGCGACAGCGGCAACAAGTACCTGTCGAAGATGTTCAACGATTTCTGGATGCGCGATCAGGGCTTCTTGCGAGGGGAACCGAAGGGCGACCTGCGCGACCTGATTTCACGCAGCACCGACAAGGGATCGGTCGTCGCCGTGGCGCCGTCGGATACGCTGCTCGTCGCGCACAGCCGGATGAAGCTTTACGACGTCTCCCAGCTCCCTGTGCTCGACGAGGGGCGCATCGTCGGCATCCTCGATGAATCCGACGTGTTGCTCGCCGTATCGAAGGACGAAGACGCCTTCCGTCACGCCGTGCGGGATTTCATGACGGGGCACCTCGAGACCGTTCAGGTCCACGCGCCGTTCGAGTCTCTGCTCCCCCTCTTCAAGAAGGGGCTCGTCGCGATCGTCTGCGACGGCGACACTTTTCTCGGGCTCATCACGCGGATGGACGTGATCAATTATCTGAGGAGAAGGCTCAGGTAGCGAGTGCGGGACGGTGACTTGGGTCGTGCGGAACGAGAGCGAGCCCTGCACCGGCCCCCTTCGCCGCAATGCCAAACCGGCTCCTGCGTTGCCACGAATCAGAGCCTGTTCCGGAAGCCGCACTCCCTGACGTCCGGGCCGAGTGGCGAAGGATCCGATGCGCGTTAGTTTTGTGGAGTGGAGTATCTCATTGTCGTGGACGCCCCGGCTTTTCGCGTCTCCGGCTCCTCCTTTGCGACCGAGAGCGCGTTCGCTCGACATCTGAGGTTGCTTGCTTCGCGGCTCGCTCCAGCGTTCGACAGGCTGCGTCTCGCGGCGCCCGCGATGCCGCGGGCGCGCTACGAAGCGGAGAAAGTGCACCTCGCCGAAGTCCACGAAGAGGAAGGCATCTCCTTCATCCCCATGCAGGAGCTCGGAGCGCCGTTCTTCGAGTACCTCGGGCGTGCGCCGCGCGCGTGGCGTACGCTGTGGGAGAGCGTGCGGCGCTCCGACGTCGTGCATTCGGGACTGAGCTCGGATCTCGCGCGACCGCTCGGCTTCGTCGCAACGCTCGCGGCGGTGATCCAGAACAAGCCGGCGACCTTCGTCGTGGACATCGACTTCAGAGAGTCGGCGCGGATGAACTATCGGACGAAGCGCTGGTCATTGAAGAGCTATTTGCTCTGCCGGCACGTGTACGATCCGCTGCGCGTCGCGCAGATCCGCTTCGCGATCCGGCATTGCTCCCTCGTGCTCCTGAAGAGTCGGCGGATGGTCGAGGCGTTCGGGGGTGGCGAGTCGCACGTGAAGGATTTCCTCGATGCCGCGCATTCGGAGGAGCACGTGATCGGTGCCGACGATATTCGTCGCCGCGAGGCGCGGCTCGATCGTCGGGACGAACCGCTGCGACTCGTCTATTTCGGCAGGCTCGTCGGTTACAAGGGTGTCGATCGCGCGATCGTCGCTCTCTCGATGGCGCGCCGTCGGTCGGGGCGAGACTTCACCCTCGACGTGATCGGCGCCGGAGAAGAGGAACCGAATCTCCGGCGGCTCGCGGGGAGTCTCGGCCTTGCCACGCGGGTGGCGTTTCGCGGAGCCATCCCGTACGGCCCCGTGTTGTTCGATGCACTGTGCCGCGCCGATCTCGCGGTCGCGACGCCGCTAGCCGAGGACACGCCGCGCAGCGCGATCGATGCCTTCGCCGCGGGGATCCCCATCGTTGCGTTCGACCTCTCTTATTATCGCGATCTGGCACGCGGGGGCGCGGTTCTCGTCGCGCCCTGGCTCGACGTCAGGGCAGTCGCGGAAGGCATCCTCGAGCTCGATGAAGAGCGTGACCGCCTGAAAACGATGATCCGAAGCGCCGTCGAGTTCGCTCGAAGGAACACCCAGGAGATCTGGCTCGAACGCCGCGTCGCGTGGACGGTTGCGTGCACCAGAGCGCGCTCCCCAGAGTCCTCGTCACCTCCGAGGCTCGACGGTTAAGGCTCGGTCGCGCCGGACGTGCAGCCGTTAGACGGTCTCGGCTCGCCGCGCTGATCCGTCGCAGGACACCCGGACCCTTTTCCGATCGCGGGGCTGCCCGTTGCGGGAAGAATCGTCAGCGTCGGTCCCCCGTTGTCGGCGAGAGTGCCAAGATCGATGTCGGCGAACGTGGTCGTCGGGGTGCATTTCTGATCCGCACCGGTGCAAACGACGTGCGTCGCAGGCCACTGCAGGTTTCCGTCGCCCGTGCTGTTTCCATCCTGACACGCCATCGGCGCGCCGCAGTCCTTCGATGTGTCGTTCGCGAAGAGTGTGTTCGTGATCGTGAGTGTGGGGTCTCCGGCAATGGCGGCGCCGAACAGACCGGAGCCGCCCTCAGCCTCGTTGTTCGCGAAGGTGCAGTTCAGGAGCGAGCCGCCGTTGCCGAACAGAGCGATCGCGCCGCCGAGGCCGTCCGTCGCCGAATTTCCGGAGAACGTCACATTCGTGAAATCGAGATCCGAGCCGTCGGCCTGGATCGCGCCCGAGCCCTTCGCGGAGTTGTTCGATAGCGTCGACGCAGTGATCGCCAGCTTGGAATTGTGGAAGTACATCGCACCGCCGCTGCTCGCCTGGTTCCCGTCGAAGGTGGAGCGATCGAACGTCGTCGTGCGCTCCTGTCCGTCCGGCGTGCGTCCGATGGCGCCGCCGAGTTCGTTGGCCACGTTGTTGCGGAAGGTGAGTCCGCAGAAGAGGTCGTCGCCATCGTCACCGCCGTCGATGGCGATGGCGCCGGCGTTGCCGCCGTTCCCGGATTCCCCGCCGCGCACGGCGCACTTCGAGTCGATGTAGTTCTCTCCGGTGCCGAGGGCCTCGTTGCCGGTGAACGTACTGTTCACGACTTGGAGGTCGGAGTTAAGCATGTACAGGGCGCCGCCGTTGGCGCCGCTATTGTCTTCGAATACGCTCCCCTGCACGATGACGCCGAGCGAGCCGAGTGCGTACACCGCGCCGCCGACGTCCGGGCCCGTATCCGGCGCGCGGTTATGTTCGAACACCGAATCGATCACGTGGAGGATGCCGTCTCTGAGATAGAGGACCGAGCCGCCCCCGTCCGTGTCGGTTCCCTGAGAGCAAGGCGCGGGCGCGGCCGGGATCTGGGTCCCCGAGGACTTCCCGTTCACGAACGTCAGCCGTTCCAGGGTCACGGTCGTGTTGTTCTTTCGGTAGTCCCCGTGGTCGAAACCGAGGATTCGCGTCGCCCCGCCTCCGTCGAGGGTCACGTCACCGCCCCCGTCGATCGTCGTGTCCAGGCTGGTGGAAAGGTCGATCTGTTGCGTGATCGAAATGGTCACCTTGCCGCCGCAGTCGAACGCCACGACGCCGCCGCTGGCGACCGCGGTTCGCAGCGCCGCTTCGGTGCAGCTCGTGGCGCTGCCCGTTCCGACCACGTGATCCGCATGAGAAGCGTCCACGAGGGTCAGCGGCACGGCGCAGATACTCGACGAGGCTCCTCCATCGACCACGTTCGTCGAGCCGCCGCTGCCCGTGGCGCCACCGCCCGTGGTTGCGCCGGCCGCGCTCGCGCTGCCACCCGCGCTCGCACCGCCACCCGCGCTCGCACCGCCCGTGCCTGCGTCCCCGTGGTCCGTGCCGCTGCTTCCGCATGCGACGATGAGCCCGGTCGCGAGCGCCACCAGGTATTTTCCTCCGCACTGCATGACCGCAGAGCTTCTCACCGTTCCCGTGTATCCGGCAACCAGACATGCCGCGTACATGTGGGAGCGTCCGGCGCGTCCAAAAAATGCCGGCGCGACTGGATGACGTCGGTCACTCGCGCGTACGGCGAAGTGCCTCGGACAGGGACGTCGCGAGTTGTTCCGGGCGCGGGGCGTCCCCGTGGGACGCCTCGAGCAACTTCGCGAGTACGGTGATGTACGACTGCCCGAGTGTCGTCGTGACCGTCGCGGCCGTCGCGCCCGAGATTGCGCCGCCGATGGCGCTGCCGACCCCGGGAACCAGCTTGAACAAGCCGGCCACGATGGCCCGGCCCGCCACCGTGGCGCCCACCGTGCCCGTGACGGAGCTTATCAGCGTCCCGTAAAATGCGTCGTCGAGATCGAGCCCGAAGGTGGAGCTGATCCCGACGAGCATTCCGATCTGAAGCGGCACGAGCAGGGCCGCGTCGGCGAACGGAATCGGCGTGGCGCCCACGGTCGCGGCGGCCGCGGCGGCGCCGGCGACCACGGCACGCGCGCGCTGGCGCTTCAATGCCAGGCTGACCCGTTGCGCCGCGACGAATGCGGTCCGCTGCCCCTCCGGAATGACGGTCATGGTGACGTCGACGAGTTCCGACAGGCCGCGCGCCGGCAGCTCGATCCCGTCGTCCAGGGTCTCCGGTAGCGCGCGCACCGAGACGACGTTTGCTGACCGCGGCAAGAGCCGCTGGACTTCCACGCGAAACCCCTTATCGGAACGCGCCTTCGTCACGACCGCAATGACGGGGATCTCATTTTTTGCGAGAAGCTCGACGAGCGCGCACTCCCCGTCGTCGACGCGGCGCGAGTCTTCCGTGATGCACAACCAGGCGCAGTGGACGTGGCGACTCGGGTCAGCGTCACGGCGGCGTGTAGTGACCAGACGCTCGAGCTCGGATAGCGTCTCGCGGAACTTGTCGAGTTCGAGCCCGCGCGAATCGATGAGCGAGATGGGCACGCCGGGCTTGGTGTATTCGCGGATCTCGCGTGTCACCGGACGCCCTTGCCCCGTCTGGGCGAGCTGGCCCTGGAAGACTGCGTTGATGAGAGTGCTCTTTCCGACCCCGCTCCGGCCGGCGACGAGGATCGTGGCGTGACCGCGCTCCGCGAGAGCCTCCCTAACGCGCTCGCGGATCATCGCGCCGAGGGCCGCGTCTATCATGGGTCGAGGAATCGTACGGTCGGCGTCGGGACGTGTCGAGGCGGAACGCGACCCGTCGAGCGAACCGGCGACGCTGCCGCGGGGCATGAGTGGTATCTTACGTGCCGGCGCCGCGGCGCCCGGAAAGATCGCTTTGGCGGAGCTCGGAAAGATCAAAGGCGTCGCGTTCGGAGAGTTTCTTCTCTGGTACGAACGCGCCCACGGTCGCGCGGCGGTGGAGTCGGCCGTCGAAGCTGCCGAAGCCCGTCACGCGGAGGGCCTGGAGCCGCGCCGTGCCGGGTTCGGCGTTCTCGCGTCACGCTGGTATCCGGCCGCGCTCGTCCACGAGTTGGTCGACGCTCTGACGCACGGAAGGACCCCGGCCGAGCTCGAGGCCATGGCCAGCGACGCCGCGGATCACATCATGGGCCGGACGCTGCGCGGCGTGTACCGCGCCGTGTTCTCGATGTTCGGCACGCCGGAACGCTACCGGCGCTACATCGGCAAGCTCTGGAGCATGCATTACGACACGGGCACCGTGACGGTGCTCGCGCCGGAGCCGGGCCTTCATCGCGTCCTCTACGCCGGTTGGGCCGGCCATCATCCGTTCATCTGCCGGATGAACATGGCATCGTCGAGGACGATTTACGGTGCCATGGGTTGCAAGAGCGTCGTCTACGAGCGTACGCGCTGTCTCTCGGAGCATTCAAGGGAATGCGAGAACACCGTCCGCTGGTCGAGCTCGTGACGGCGGGGTGCTCTATCCATCATCGCATGAGGAAGAGCACGGCCGCCCCGAGCAGAATGCGGTAATAGCCGAATGGCTCGAGCCCTCTGCTCTTCAAGTATCGCAGAAAGCCGGCGATGACGGCCCAGGCGACGAAGAACGACACCACGAGCCCGATGACGAGCTCCGTTCCGATGCCGGGTACGAGCAGATCCTTCCGGCCCTTCCAGAATTCATAAAGTGTCGCGGCGCCGAGCGTGGGCAGCGCGAGCAGGAACGAGAACTCCGCGGCGGTCGCGGTGGAGAGCCCCGTCAATTGTCCCGCGACGATCGTGCACATGGACCGCGACGCTCCCGGAAAGAGCGACACGCACTGTCCGAGCCCCACGATGAAGCCACGCTTGGGCGTCACGTGAGCCAGACCCTCGAGACGCGGCGCGGAGCTCCGCGCCCGGACGCGCTCCAGCGCAATCATGACGACCCCTCCGACGACCAGCGCGGCGGCGACGGGCAACGGGCCGAAGAGCCATCGCTTGATCGTCGAGCGAAGCAGCAGGCCGAGTATCGCCGTCGGGACGAACGCCGCGAGGAGCGCGGTCGCGAGCGCAATGGCTTCCGGCTCCCGTCGAGTGAGCCCGACGAGGCGCGCCCCGAGCAGCTCACGATAATGGACGGCCACCGCGAGGATCGCACCCAGCTGGATGACGATGTCGAATGACTTGGCTGCGTCCCCATCGGTCCCGAGCAGGTGACCGACGAGGATGAGATGACCCGTGGACGAGACCGGCAGATACTCGGTGAGCCCTTCAACGATCCCGAGAACCGTCGCAACGAGCGGAGTCATGGGCGCGTCTTAGCATTTCCTCCCCCGAAGCAATCCACCCGATGAATCGCTCCGACCTCGTTCTATACTGGGCCGCGTGAGCGCCCGGATGGCAGGCATGCGGGCAGAGAGGTCCGCCGAGCCACCGCGCGCGATGCACTTCCTGGGTGTGTTCCGCTACACGCGGCGCGCACTCGAGCTCGTGTGGACGACGAGTCGCTCCGTGACGATCGGGTTGGGGGCCCTGAGCGTCGCGTCCGGCCTATTGCCAGCGGCGATTGCCGTCGTGGGCAAGCACATCGTGGACGGCGTCGTCGCGGCGAGCGCCGGTCGTTCGCCGCTCGCCCGGCCGCTCGAATACGTCGTTGCCGAGCTGCTGCTCGTGGCGATGCTGGCCCTCGCCCAGCGGGTGTCCGGTGTCTGCGAATCGCTGCTACGAGCGCTCCTCGGGCAGCGAGTGAACGAGCTCATCCTGGAAAAGGCGCTCACCCTCGAGCTGACCGACTTCGAAGACTCCGAATTTTACGACCGGATGACGCGCGCCAGGCGCGAGGCGTCCTCGCGTCCGCTTAGCCTCGTGAAGCGCGCCTTCGGCCTCGCGCAGAACGGCATCTCGATGTTCGTGTACGGCGGGCTCCTGTTCCGGCTCTCGCCGTGGGCGGTGGCCGTGCTCGGCCTCGCCGCGATACCCGTCTTCGTCGCCGAGACACGGTTTTCGGAGGATGCCTTCCGCTTGTTTCGCTGGCGCGTGCCCGAGACCCGGCAGCAGGCCTACTTGGAGACGCTACTCGCGCGCGAAGATCATGCGAAGGAGGTCACTCTCTTTCGACTGGGCCCGCTCTTTCTCGCGCGCTACCGCGCCCTCTTCGAGAAGCTCTACGGAGAGGATCGCGCCCTCACGTTGCGTCGCGGGTACTGGGGATTCGGCCTCGGGCTCCTCAGTACGCTGGCGTTCTACGGCGCCTACGCGTGGATCATCGTCCGCACCGTCGCGCGCGCCATCACCCTTGGCGACATGACGATGTACCTGCTCGTGTTCAAGCAGGGTCAATCCGCGCTCTCGGCCATCCTTTCCGCCATCGGTGGGATGTACGAAGACAACCTCTATCTGTCGAATCTCTACGAATACCTCGAACACCAGTCGACGTCGCCTGGAGGCACCGCCGTTTCGGGTCCGGTGCCGAACGACGGGATTCGATTCGAGGCGGTCACGTTCGCATATCCGGGCGCGCCGTCGCCCTCGTTGCGCGACGTGACGTTCCACATCCCACGCGGCGGCAAGCTCGCCCTCGTCGGCGAGAATGGTGCTGGCAAGACGACGCTGATCAAGCTCCTTACGCGCCTCTACAGCCCGACCTCCGGACGTATCCTGCTCGATGGGCTGGACTTGCAAGAATGGAGCCCGGACGCTCTTCGCGATCGCATCGGAGTCATCTTTCAGGACTTCATCCGGTACCAGTTGCTCGTGGGTGAAAACATCGGCGCGGGCGACGTCGATGCTTTCGCAGAGGAGGCGCGCTGGCGTCGTGCCGCGGAGATGGGCATGGCCGATCGCTTCGTGGAGAAGCTCCCGCGCGGCTACGCGACCCAGCTCGGCAAATGGTTCCTCGACGGTCAGGAGCTGTCGGTCGGACAGTGGCAAAAGATCGCGTTGTCCCGCGCGTTCATGCGAGAAAAAGCCGACATCCTGGTCCTCGACGAACCGACGTCTTCGATGGACGCGGAGGCGGAAGCGGAGGTATTCGAGCGGTTCCGCGGGCTCGCCGAGAGCCGGATGGGGATCGTCATTTCGCACCGGTTCTCCACGGTGCGGATGGCGGATCAAGTCGTCGTGCTCGACTCGGGAGCGGTCGTCGAACAGGGGACTCACGAGGAGTTGATGCAGAAGGCGGGGCGCTACGCGCGGCTCTTCAACCTGCAGGCGGACGGATACCGCTGACGCCGCTGCGGCCGGCCTCCTTCACTTGGACGCTACGGTATCGGCGGTCACGGGCTTTCCGATGCTCCACGCCGGATTCGCGCGGAGCGGCTTCTGCTCGTCGCCGAGGCGAAAGGCACGCGCGACGTCGTTCGTCATCGGGTGAATCGACGGCAGGCCGTAGCAATGCAGACTGGGGGCTTCCTCGTTCGAGAAGCGGCCGCCGCCGTGGGCGCCGAGCTGGTGGCTCCAGACGTCCGTCAGAAGAACCACCTGCCCCCTCGCGTCCACGAGGTCCGACCGTGTCAACCGAACCGGATCGTGCGTGCCGTCGTCGGCGATGCCGCCGACGACGTCCAGGGTTCCGTCGGGGCGAATATCGTACTCCACCTTGGCGCCCTCGACGTCCGCGGGGCCGTAGAGAAAGTCCTTTGCACCGGGTAGAACGAACATGAAATGGCTGTAAACGGCGTCGGTCGCGAGCGCCGGTACGAGCGTGTAAGAGAGGATGTTGTTGCCCCAGGGCCGCTCGGTCGACCAGTACACGAAGTAGCCCACCTCGAGCCTGTTCCCGATCCGGTTTGCCCGATAGAGGACGGTATCGCCCAGAGTTCCGGCGCTCCAGTGTCGCGAGCCCACGCAGATCGACTGATGCTCGACGCGTGCGCCATCACCGGACGCGGCTCGCGTCGTCGTGGCTTCCGGCGCGCGCAGGGAGAGCGCGCTCTGAAATGAGGATTCCACGCGCGGGTGTGCTTCCGGCCATTTCGGCTCCGCGGTGATGGCGGTGTAGGCTGCGATAGCTAGCACTGCCGCAGGCCAGGAAAGGGTGCTGTCGATCATCGGGTGCAGCAAGGACACATATCAGAAAAGTTCCTTTGCTTGTCGGTGACGGAATCGTTCGATCGTTCCCCCCCGCGTCTCTCGCACGAGGCACGACGCGGTGCGGGACGCCAACCCTTCGGCGTGACGTCGGCGTCAGCGTCGCCGTTGACGTCGGCGGAACAACGTCAGCGCTTTCGGAGAAAGTCCGCGAAGCTCCAAATTAAATCGCGGCCCATCAGCCGCCTGCCTCCGCTTGCGGCATATCGGCCGCCGTGTGAGCGTCCGCGTCAAATGACGATCGCCGTGAGCCGAAAAGGGAGTCGCGTTTGATGCGCGCTGTCATAGTTGACCGCTTCATCGAGCCAGCGGCGCTTGGGGTCACGCAAGCGCCCGAACCCACACTGACGGATGACACGGTCCTCATCGACGTCCGCGCCGCCGGGTGCAACTTCTTCGACGCGCTCATCGTTCAGGGCAAATACCAGGAGAAGCCGCCCTTTCCGTTTTCGCCCGGCGGGGAAGTCGCTGGCGTCGTGTCGGCGGTCGGCCGTCACGTTCCACACCTGCGCGAAGGCGACCGTGTGATGGGTTATCTCGGGCACGGAGGATTTGCGGAGCGCGTCTCCGCTCACCCCGAGTCGCTCCACCTGATCCCGGACGGCATGTCGTTCGAGCTCGCGGCGGGGTTTCCGATCGTTTACGGCACCGCGTACGCATCGGTGGCGCAGCGAGGCGCGGTCCGTCCCGGAGAGACCGTGGTCGTCACGGCCGCTGCCGGCGGCGTCGGGCTCGCCGCGGTGCAGATCGCGAAAGCCGTCGGGGCGAGGGTCGTCGCGCTGGCGAGCGGCGAGAAGCTTCAGGTCGCCCGCCACGCTGGGGCGGACGTCGTGATCGACTATCGCCTGGACGGCTGGGTCGATGAGCTCGGTCGCGCGACGGACGGCCGCGGCGCAGACGTCGTCGTCGAAAACGTCGGAGGCGACGTGTTCGAGGGAGTCATGAAGCACGTCGCCTGGGGCGCCCGCGTCGTCGTCGTGGGGTTTGCTTCCGGGCGCATCCCGGAGGTTCGCTTGAACCGTGTACTCCTCAAGCACATCGCGCTCGTCGGCGTGCACTTCGGCCCGACTGCGCGTCACGAGCTTCACACCGTGCGCGAAAGCTTCCGCGCGCTTTCGTCGCTGTACCGCCAGGGCAAGATCGCTCCGCTCGTGTCGAAGACGTGGCCTCTCGAGCGCGTCGCGGAGGCCCTCGCGGCGCTCGGCGGTCGTCAGACCGTCGGGAAGATCGTGCTCACGCTCTGAGCGCGAGCGTCAAGGGGCGCTCCGTTCGCATGCGAGGAGCGTCGCGTAGTATCGGGCGGCGCTCCCCCCTCTCTCGAGCAGGGCGGACGCCTCGTGGAGCGTCTCATAGGCGCGCTTCAATCGCAGGACGCGGGCTTCCTGGACTTCCAGAGCCGACAGTTCTCGGTCGACGCGGTCGACTTCTTCCTGACACTCGGCACGCGAGGCGGCTTCCTGGGAATGCTCCAGGATCGCTCGAATGGGCTCGCGGTTCCGGGTGAACTCGCTTTCGAAGTCGGGATGAAATGGATCGTCCAGGGCCGGCCACTTTTCGAGCAGTCGGGAGCTGAGCTGCGCTTCGGCTTCGGAGAGCGCATCTTCCGCGTCGTCCATGGCATCATTCAGCTCGTCGAGCTGGTGCTCGACGTCCGTCCAGCGCTTCTCGACGGCGGCCTCGTCGCGGAGGCCGAGCGCCGCGCCGAGCTGATCGACGACCGCGTCCTCCTCCGGCAGTATCTTTCGATCGATGGGCGCGCTTCCGTGTTCCACGCTCCGGAGCCAGCGCTCCGAGGTGGTCGTCGGGACGTCGAACGAGTTCGCGGCGATGGTCGCGCGCGCGTGCGCTTCGAGCAAGCTCACGATGCCGTCGTGATTGAAGTCGACGAGATCCGGCGCGAGGGGACGCCCGGAGCGGTCGGTCATGCCGAGCGCGTGGATGAAGTGTAGCCCGTAGCTCTCCTGCGCGCGCCGGTCGGGGTTCGCATCGCAGCCGCTCGTTTCACGGTCCCACGTGCCGGCGAACAGGCCGCACCGTGGCGCGCGGCTGGGTCCCTGGCGCTCGTCGGCGTGCGCGAACGCGAGCTCGGCGAACCCGCCCGAAAAGCAGGAGGTCGCGATCAGCCGGAGCGGGCGCGTCGAGGTCTCGTCCAGCTCGGCGAGCCGGGCGACGGTGAGGGGTCGCCCGCCCCAGAGCGCGATCGAATTCTCGCGCGCCGTCTCGCCCTGGTCGCCGTGGGCGGCGACGTACAGTAGGAGAGGCGGGCCCGGCTCTTCGAGCACTCCAGAGAGTTGTCGTTCGACATTGTCCACGTCCGCCCGCTCGGCCCAGAACCTCGGCCTTCGATAATGGCTGTCGCGACCAGCGCGCGGGGAAAGTAGCTCGCCCAGCTCCGTTCTCAGCGCGTCGCCGCGCGCCGCGGCATCCAGCTCCCGCACGCTTTCCGAGTCGCTGCCCCCGGCGAACAGCACCAGACCCGGCGGCGGGAGCGTCGAACGCACGAGCTCGATATCCTGCTCCAGGGACACCTCCGTGCTCTCGGGCGTCGCGCCCCCGCCCACCAGGAGATACCGTAACGGCCCGGCAATCCTGGGCATTCGAACCGGCTCGGGCGGCCGCGCCGACGATACAGGGCCCGTCGCTACGGGCGCGTGCCGTGAACCCTCGACGCGGAGTTGGGAGGTCCTCTTCTGGCCGCAAGCGTCGAGACAGAGGAGAGAAAGGACCGCCGTGGCCGTGAGTCGGAACGAGCCTCCTGTCATGTTCGCGCCAGACAGTAACTGTCGGGCACCGTCCCGGATCGAAAAAAACTGGGAGCGTCGAGTGGCGCGCGGGTGCGGTGCTGAGCACGATATCGAGCAGCCTGCCAGATCAGCGAGCGAGCCAGCCGGTCGAGGACCGAGGCCTCGCCCGACCGCCGCGTCCATGCGAGATCCTGGCAATCTTCGAGACCGAGATGACCGACACTCGCTCCCCAGCATCCACCGAAGCCAATCAGGGCCGAGAGTGGACGCTATCGACGACGTTCACCGTCGGCTTCGTCGTCGCGTTCGCGCTCTTCGTCATGGCGAGCGTTGCCGGCTTTCGCGAGCAGCGTCACGTCGCCGAGTCGGGCAACTGGGCCAAACATACGTTCGATGTGGTGGACCAGTCGCAGATCATCTTGCGGACCCTCGCCGACGCGGAAGATGGGCATCGCAGCTATTTGCTCACGGGTTCCGAACGATATCTCGAACCATACGATGACGCGATCCGGTCACTTCCTGGAGAGATCACCGCTCTGGAACGCACCGGCGTGGACGATCCCGCACAGCAGCGGCGACTCTTCGCGATCCGTCCGCTCGTCAATGCGGATCTCGCCGAACTCGAATCCACCATCGAGCTCCGCCGGTCCGGAAACGCGCAGGAGGCGACCCGGCGCCTCTGGCTCCGCTCGAGAGCCGACCACGGCACGCTTCAGCGACTCCGGATTCTGGTTCGAGACTTCCAGGATACCGAGCGCAATATCGTCCAGCAGCGTATTCAGGCGGGAGTCGTGCGCGCCCACCTGACACGTGAGTGCATCTTGCTCGCCACGCTCCTCGGCGCGGCGCTGGCGATCGCATCGCTCGTTGGAATGAACCGACAGAGTCAGCGCAGGATCGTCGCCGAACGGGAGTTTTCGCGCATCCGGATCGCTCAGCAGGAAGCACGGCTCAAGCTCGAGGAACGTAACCGGGCGGTGTCCGCGCTCCGGGCGGCTCAGCTGAGTGCGGAGGAGGCGAATCGCTCCAAGGACGAGTTCCTGGCGCTCCTGTCGCATGAGCTCCGTTCTCCTCTCAACGCGATCCTGGGTTGGGTCACCTTGCTACGCCGCGGAGCGCTCACATCCGAAAAGACGGGACACGCTCTCGAGACGATCGAGCGTAACGTCCATCTTCAGGCGCAGCTCGTGGACGATTTGCTCGACGTCTCTCGGATCGCGTCCGGGAAGCTCGTGCTCGACGAAGGCGCGGTCGATCTCGATGCCGTGGTCCGTGTCGCAATCGAAAACGTACGACCCTCGGCGGACGCGAAGGGCGTCGGCCTGCACGCGTCGCTGTCCTTGACGTCGGGGGCCGTCGTCCTTGGCGACGAGAAGCGACTTCAGCAGGTCGTGAGCAACCTCCTCACCAACGCGGTCAAATTCACGCCGCGCCGCGGGAGCATCGCCGTCAAGCTCGAGGCTGAAAGCGGAGAAGCCGTGCTCGCAGTGACGGACACGGGCATCGGCATCGAGCCAGAATTTTTGCCACACGTGTTCGACCGCTTCCGTCAAGCGGACGGCACCATGACCCGCAAGCACGGCGGGCTCGGACTCGGGCTCTCCATCGTGCGGACGCTCACCTCGCTCCACAACGGACGGGTGGAAGCGACGAGCGAAGGACTCGGGCGCGGCTCGACGTTCCGCGTCCGCCTCCCGCTTCGAGACATCGAGCCGGATGTGTCGCGCGCGGGTGGCGAGCTGGAGAGCGCGGGACTCCGAGGAGTGAAGGTGGTCGTCGTCGAGGACGACGAGGACGCTCGAGACGCCCTCTGTCTGGCACTGGAGCAGAGCGGCGCCGTCGTGAACCCGTGCGCCTCCACGAGCGAAGCGCTGACCCTCCTCGATCACCTCACGCCGGACCTGATCGTCAGCGACATCGGCATGCCGGGTGAAGACGGCTACCGCTTCATGCGCCGCGTCCGCGCGCGCGAGGAGGCTCACGTCGCAGCCATCGCGGTCACCGGGTTCGCGAGCAAGGAAGACCAGGAAGAAGCCGCGCGATCCGGCTTCGACATCCACATCGCCAAACCCGTGCTCCCCGACGTCATCGTCGCGAAAGCGCGCGACCTTTTGGAACGAAGGCGCGCCGCGACGGCGTGAACGGTTCCTGTCGCGCAAGGACGTTCGGTCAGTCGCTTACCGTCGATTGAAGGCATCCAAGTCGGCATTGAAGGCATCCAATCGGCCAGCGAAGCAGGCCGCGACGGCGTGAAGGGCCTTACTCCGCGGCGACGGAGCGCGTGCTGGCCGGCAGAGTCACACCCTCCGGGGCTTTCGCGTATTCGCGGATCTGGACCTCCCCGGATTCGAGCTGACGGAAGCTCGGATAGAGCTCCGGGTATCCTCGATCGAACCGGGGGCCTTTGAAGCCCCTCCGGATCGCGGGCATCACGCAGAAGAAACCGGAGAAGGATTCCGCGAGGCGTGCGAGTTTTCGTTCGGTGGGCGTGAGATTGACGCCCTCCTCGAGACGACGCTTCTCCTCTTCTTCGTGCGGCGAAGCGTAAGCGGTGATGAGACGCAGCTTCTGCGCCTCGAAGGTCATGGACTCGAACCGGAAGATGGACAAGAGATAGAGGCCCGACTCGGGCGTCATCTCCGGCAGCCGCGCGATGACCGAGAGCGGCTCGGCCATCGTCGCGAGATAGTCATCCCTGCCTTCGGCGATGACGTGGTGCGTGACCATCCAGAGCTCGAAGTAATTCCTCGCCGGGATCGTCGCCTTCCAGCGCCCGAGATAGTGGGGCTCGAGCCGCGCCACGAGGAGCATGCTGAACCGCCCCAGAAGACGGCTTAGCGCTCGGAGATCACGGCGTCCAAACCGCTCGCGCACCCGCGCGACGACATCGGGAAGCGACTCGAACGTGACCCGCTCTTCCCTGGCGAGCATGGGCAAGAACTCGTCCCAGAACCGACGGACGTCTTCACCCGTCAGATCCCCGCCTTCGATCAGGGCAAGATCCATGGGATCTTCGCGACGCGCAACCGAGCGCTGCATCAGCACGCTGAGCTTCGAGCGGCGTCGCCAGAAGATCGCGTCGAAGTGCCATTGCTCGGGCTCGGGGAGAAAGTCTTCCCAGAAGTGCGGATCGAACCCGCGCGGCGGTGCGTGCGGACCGACGTAGGTGCGCTTCCACCAGTCCCCGGTGTCGAAGTGCTCCTTCACGCTGACGGATTCGAGCATGATCGTGCTCACGCGCGCGACCTTCGGCGGCTCGGGGTGGCTCTCGAGCGCTTCGCTCTTCAAGAAATCGAGCCCGTGCCCCTCGAGGATGCGCTGCAAAAGTACGTCGGCGCCCGGTCGCGAGCCATAGCTGTACGGATCCCACGGACCGACGATGCTGCTGATGAGGCTCGTCGGGTTCATGCCGAACGTCTCGTAGATGACGGCTTGATCCCCTCGCGGATGGTGCGGCGCGACGAACTTGGGCGGCGATTTCGGATGAGTCGGCGAGAAGTGGAAGACGAGCTCGTGCCACTCCTTCTCGTCCCAGCTCACCTCGGCGAGCAGCGACATCTTCACGTCCGGCGAGGTGTGCGGCGGAAACACCCCGTACGGGTGGAGCCAGCGGAACGGGTGGAGCAGCCGGAAGAACCTCAGCGGAAGCTGGAGGATCTCCGGGAGCCGGTACCACGCGGACCAGAGGTGCCAGCTCTGCCCGATCCAGCTGTTGAACAGGAACGCGAAGCAGCACGACACGGTGTGGACGACGACGAACGCGTTCACGACGACCGGCGCGCCCGCGGCGAACATTCCGGCGATGTGAAGGTGCGTCGGCGTGACGTTGTCGAGCAGGGGAATGCACGCGGCGATGGTGAGCACGCTGAAGTACCCGAAGCTCCCCATCAAGTGGATGCCGATCATGAGGAGCGTCGTTACCGCGGCGCACACGACGCTGAGTGGGCCCGGCACGAACACGAAGAAGGGCGCGGGGATCTCCGCGAAGAACATGAACAGGACGGCTGGCTTCAGAAGCTTCGTCGGGAGCTTTTGCGCGTACCACCCGAGCGGAGAGGGCAGCGGCTGGGACAGCAAGAAACCTTTCAGGTACGAGAGATCCTTCGACGTGCTGCCGAGGAATTTCTGTTTGCCGAATCCGAACATGACGCGGAAGACGAGCAGCCGGTACGCCCACGCGAGCGCGGGAGCCGGAGCGGCGACGGCGCTCAGATTCGGCAGGGAGTGTGTCGGAGGGATGAACAGCGCCAGGATGACGCACTCGAACATCAGGCAGTCCCACGGGAAGATCAGGCCGATCGCCAGATCGAGGGACAGGTAGCAGACGTAACAGACGAGAATCGCCCAGAACGAGAACGCGCCCCCGTAAACCAGCGCGGCGGCGGCCAGGAGCCCGGTGCACGCGAGCGCGCGCAGCATGGCGTCGCTGTCGTTCACCCAGAGCAGCGTCGGAAAATAAACGAAACGCCGCCAGGTGGGGAAATCTCGACGGATCTTCCGGAGTCGAAGCGCGACGGGTAAGCCGCCGCCGCGGCCGGAGCCCAGCACGATCTGGCCCGCGAGCGACGCGAAGGAGATGAGCAGCACGAGCCCGAGCGCCCGCGTGAACAGTCCCCACACGAGCTCGGGGCGCAGCGACGCCAGCCAGTCGAACATGGCGTGATTCTACAGTGGTCGCCCGGCGGGCGGGACGATTACAGTGGGCTTTCCGCGCCGCGCATCCTCGGGTTCGACGCCCTGCGGCGTGAATGGCGCGCTCGCTACCTATGGACGGAGACGTGGACGTGCGACGCGTCCTCGTAGAAGACCCAGTCGAACCCCGCCTCGACCGCGAGCCGCGCGAGTCGACCGAGGCGCTTCGAGTCCACGTCGGAGGTCGTGATGTCGGCGGCGCGGCCCTCGTAGTGGATGCTGTTCGTGCCGTGCTCGTGGAGTTCGTCCCAGGCTTCCGTCACTCGCAGTCGCAGGTCCGGCCACTCTCGCTCGACGAGCGGCGCGAGTCTTCGGAGCTTGGCGCGAAGTCGGGGCGTCATCATGCGGTCCGCGCCCGTGCCTTCCTCGTCCTTGAAGACGATGTCCGGCGAATCGCACCGCACCAGCCGCGAATATTCGACGCTCCCGCGTTCCACCCGTTCCGAGATGGCGCCGACCGCGCCGATCTCTCCCGTGTCGGGAACGCGCTCGCCGAGTCGAAGAGGACGCTCCGACGCTTCCCATCGGGATAGCCCGACGGTACCCGGGAAGTTGTCGGAACAGGCGATCGCCAGAAGGGCGATCACGACGAGGGTCTTCTGCGACATCGCGGCGTCGGGGCGAAGTGCACCCGCAGCCATGGATCGTCGCAGGGTACGCGGAGCCCCGGCAAGAAAACGACGGCGGCGACGGCGCCGGACCTCCGCAATGACGAACCCAGCCCGTCATCGCGGGAGCAAGGGCGCTTTCGACCCCGCGATCTCCGAGGTCAGTGCGTCTTTTTGGGCATGTCCGCGTTCGCGATTCGGTCTTTGGCCTTCGGAGGCATGGCGTTCACGAACGAGTCGATCTCGCGTTCGGCTTGTTCCTTATGAAAGCCGTAGCGGTGCTGAAGGCGCCCGAGGAGCATGTCCTTCTTGCCAGCGATCGTCTCGAGATCGTCGTCCGTGAGCTTGCCCCAGTGGCTCCGGATCTTTCCCTTCAACTCTTTCCAATTACCTTGCAACGCGTCCCAGTTCATGACGGCAAACGCTCCTTCCGACGATGGGCCGCCGGGCACGGCCGGCCGACGTCTTCTCCGACGAGGTGCAGCCGGCGTGCCAGTGTTTCGGAGCAAACTCCCGCGGAAATCGCCCTGCCGTGCGTGGCAAAATGTCGCCGGGCGTGTCCCTTCGCTCGGGCACGCCTTTCGGACCCGGCGTTCAGCCATTGCCAAATCGAGACGTCGGGCTCGAAGTTCGGGATATGCTCGCGCCCCCTTTGCCGAGCGCCCCGGGGAATGAGCTTCAATGAACTTCCGCAAGGGCTTGGGATTGGTCGCCGTGATCGCCACGGCGATCGCGGGCGGAGATCTCGAGTGCAGTCACGTCCAGCAGACGGCCGAGCAGCAGCATGGCGGCGAGCTCTACGAGCGGATGTGCTCGGTGTGTCACGGTCGTGCGGGTGAAGGGTACAAGGCCGATCAGGCTCCCGCCCTCCGCAACGCCGCGTTCCTCGGAACCGTGACGGACGAGTATCTGAGGGCCGCAATCACGAACGGCCGCCACGGCACGACGATGTCCGCCTGGGCGCGCTGGCACGGTGGGCCACTGACTCAGCCGGACATAGAGTCCGTCGTCTCTTTCATTCACACGTGGGATCCGTCCGCGCGCCCGGCCCTCGATCAGGCGCCTTCACGCGGAGATGCGCTAAGGGGGGCAACGACATTCGCGAGCCAGTGTGCGAAGTGTCACGGCGCTCGCGGGACGGGCGGACCCAACGTGAACATCGGCAATCCGCAGCTCCTCTCGATGGCGAGCAACGGCTTCCTGCGCTACGCGATTCGTTACGGCCGGCAAGGGACGGCCATGCCCGCGTTCGAGCCGACGCTCGGCGACGCGAAGATCGAAGACCTGCTCGCGTTCCTTCGCAACCTTCAGGCGACGGCCGCTCCCCCTCCGCCGGCTCTCCCGTCGCGTCCACCGCCGATCCCGCTCGGTCCCGTGCCGCTCAATCCCAAGGGTCCGGAGCCCGTCGGCTTTCACCCGAGTCCGGCGACCACGCCTGCGGAGGTCATTCACGCACAGCTAGAGAGGGGCGCGAAGATGGCGCTTCTCGATGCGCGTGCGCCGTCGGACTACACGGTGCAGCATATCGCTGGGGCGGTCAGCGTTCCCTTCTACGACCCCGGTCCGTACCTCGCGTTGCTGCCCAAGGATGCCTGGCTCGTCTGTTACTGCGCGTGCCCTCACGCGGAGTCCGGGCAACTCGCACAGAGGCTCGTCGCAAGCGGATTTTCGAAAGTCACCGTTCTGAACGAGGGCCTCGGCTTCTGGCGCTCCAAAGGCTTCCCCACCCACGCGGGCACGGCGCCCTGACGACCTCTCAGGGGGTGGCGGCGCTGCTGCGGTACTTCGTCGGCGACACGCCGGTCCATCGCTTGAACGCCCGGTCGAAGGACGCGACGTCCGAGAAGCCGAGCAAGAACGCGATCTCGCTCACCGCCGGACGCGGCTTGGAGAGGTACTGTTCGGCGAGTCGCCGTCGCATGTCCTCGACGATGTCGCTGAAGGTCGTTCCTTCGTCTTCGAGCCGCCGTCGTAGCGTCGCGACGCTCATCGCAAGCCGTCGCGCCGTGCCGCGCATCGTCACTTCGCCCATGCCGAGCTGCGCCGAGACCGAATCGCGAACGCGCCCGACCATTCCGTCGCGCGCCTCCAGCCGGCTCATCAATTCGCGTGCGTGTTGTTCGAACGCCACGAGGATGTCCGGATTGGCCCGGGACATCGGCGTTCGGAGTCGTGACTTTCGCATCACGATCGTGTTGTACGGCGCACCGAACTTCACCGTCGTCCCGAGCCGTTCGTACGCCGCGGCGTGAGCCGGTCGCTCGTGCATGAACCGGATCTCGAGCGGTCGTTCCACGGTTGCGTTGCGACGTGAAAAGGAGAGGGCCGCCGCGACGGCAAAGTCGTTCGCCGCGGGCGGCTGCGGCACCGCGTCCGTGACACGGAACCGCCACTCGGCGATCTCCCCGTCCGGCACCAGCGTCACCTCGGCCGCGTCGTGCAACACGCGAAAATATCGGGCCATGCAGAGGATCGCGTCGCCGAGGGTGGGGGCCGCGCGGGCCGCGTACTCGAGTACCTCGAAATCGCCGGCCTCCAGCGACTCGCCCGCCAGAAGCCCGAGTGCGGGCCCGCTCGCGGCCGCCGAGTCACGGAGGAGTCTCATGGCAATCCGATGTGGCACTCGTGTGTCCGGATTCGCAAAATCCGCGGGCTTGATTCCCGCGCTCGTCAGTCGGTCGAGCGTGTTCGCATCGGCGGCACCAACCCGAACGAAAGGCCACATCAGCCTGACCGAGAGCGATGCCTCCTTGCGCGATACGTGCACGGCCGCGGGATGGTAACGCGAGCCCTCACCGATATCAGCCGCGATTCGCGCAGGAAGTCTCCCGCGAGAACACCACAGCACGCATGGAAAAGTGAAATCGGAACGCAGTTTTCCCCACACCTGGACGTGTGGATGGACCTCGCGTACTTGCGCAACTGTACGAAGCCTGCGCGGCCCACGATGTACGCAAGCTCTGGCGACGCATCGCGCCTTCTCCGAGAAATTCGCGCGAATATCCAGCCAATTCAGGCAAACCAGGGCTCGATCGAGCCGTGGCACGAGCGTTGCTCTACTGCTCCGCGTGCTCCGCACCTCCAATTCCGTCGCATCCCAAAACCGGATCGTCGGAAGCTGAACAGTCCAAGCCTCGGTGATCCCGACTCGGACACTTCAGCAGGAGGAGCAGGAACGACGATGGCAGCGCTGGAAGACGTCCTCCACATCACGGGACGGCTTCCCAGGGAACGGCGAACGCGGCGACCCCGGTTCACGGTAACCCTTCAGGTGACGCCATCTGGCCGAGAAGGAGCGGTGCTGAGCGGGAGGGCGACGTCCTCGAGCGCGCGACCCTCCGCGGCCACCCCGAGCACGAGCGCAACGGCAGCTGCGCCGGTCATCAGCGCGGCGCCGATGGCGTACCCGATGAAGAGCTCGTTCCGGCTTCCGGTCTGGATGAGCGCGCCGAACAATGCCGGCGCGACTAGCCCCCCGACGCCGGTTCCGACGGCGTAGAAGAGAGCGATCGCGAGCGCGCGGATCTCGAGCGGGAAGATCTCGCTCACGGTGAGATAAGCCGAGCTCGCCGCCGCCGATGCGAAGAAGAACGCCACCGACCAGGCGAGCGTCTGGGTGAAAGCGTTCAGCGCTCCGACTCGAAAGAGCACTCCAGTCATCAAGAGTGCCGCGCCGCTCACGGCATAGGTGACGGCGATCATCGTCTTTCTTCCCACCGAGTCGAAGAGATGTCCGAGGACCAGTGGTCCGGTCAAGTTGCCGAGCGCAAAGGGCAGCAGATACTGCCAGACCTGCTCCGGCGAGACGCCGTAGAAGTGGGTGAGCGTCAGCGAGTACGTGAAGAAGATCGAGTTGTAGAAGAACGCCTGCGCGGTCATGAGCGACACTCCGAGGAGCGCGCGGCTTCGGTAGGTCGAGAACATGACGCTCGCGATTCGCCGAAAGCCAATCCGGGTCCCCACGACGAGGCGGATGCGAGTGAGCTGGCCCGGCGAGTCCGCCCTCGCGCACCGAGCCTCGATGCCCTGCACGATCGCGTCGGCTTCGGCCTGCCGCCCGTGCACCATGAGCCACCGGGGAGATTCCGGCACGAATCGTCGCAACAGGACCACCCCAAGCGCGAGGATACCCCCGAGCGCGAACGTGGCACGCCAGCCGAGGTCGTGGCTCAAGACATGCGATTCGAGCAGAACCCCCGAAGCCGCGGCGCCGAAGGCGGTGCCGATCCAGTACCCGCCGTTGATGCCGAGGTCGACGGTTCCGCGCACCCTTGCCGGGATCAGCTCGTCGATCGCGGAGTTGATTGCAGCGTACTCGCCGCCGATGCCCATGCCCGTGAAGAATCGGCACACGATGAACGATGGGAAGCCGGTCGAAAGCGCCGTGGCGAACGTGGCCGCAACGTAGAGCCCGAGCGTCGTCAGAAACAGCTTCTTCCGCCCGTGACGATCCGCGAGGTGGCCGAACACGATCGCCCCGACGATCGCCCCCGCGATGTACGCGGTGCCCGCCCCGCCCACTTCGCCTGCGCTCAGGGCGAGTGTGTCCCGTTCTTCGAGCACGCTGCCGAGTGAGCCGACGATCGTCACTTCTAGGCCGTCGAGCATCCACGTCACGCCGAGTGCGGCGATGACGAGTACGTGAAAGCGCCCCAGCGCCAGCCGGTCGAGGCGCGCAGGGACGTCGGTCTCCACGACGGAATTCACTGCTCTCCCCCCTAACAAACGACGTTTGCCAACGATAGCGCCCATGCTCCCGTCCTCTCCGAATGTGCAGCCGGGCGCCAGAGTGTAGAATCCGGGGACTGCCGGGTGCGGGTCGGGGTGCCGCGCCGGGAGAGCTCGAAGATGGCCAAGATCAAAATCACGATCTCGAAGCGGTGGGTCGCGCCAGGAGTCGCGGCGCTCTTCGCGGGCGCCTGTCTGCCCGCTCCAGCTCAACAGGACGTGTCGCCTGGGTCGGGTGGAACGGACGCCGGCCTTGGTGCGCGCGCGGGTGGTTCTCCCGGAAGCGGCGGCACGGCGAGCGGCGGCAGCAGCGCCGACGGTGGCACGAACGCCGGTGGTGCCACGAACGACGGCGGCACGAACGTCGGCGGTGGCACGAACGGCGGTGGTGCCACGAACGTCGGCGGTGGCACGGACGCCGGTGGTGCCACGAACGTCGGCGGTGGCACGAACGCCGGCGGTGGCACGAACGCCGGTGGTGCCACGAACGACGGCGCCACGAACGACGGCGCCACGAATGCCGGCGGCACGAATGCCGGCGAAGGCGGGGCTGATGCTTCCGTGTCGTCCAGCAGTGGTGGCGGCTCGTCGAGCGGCGGCGCTGCGTCGTTGCCCGACGCATCCGTGAACGTGCCGGACGGCTCCTCCGACGCGGGCGTCGGCCCCTGCGGTATCTGCGCTTCGGGGCTGTGCCTCGACGGCGGCGTCTGTGCCGCATGCGCCGGTGATTCCCAGTGCGCGGGTGGCCGCTGCAATCCCGCCACCCACTCCTGCGTTTCCTGCTTGCCGGGCCCGACGGACAACTGCGGTGCAACTCAATATTGCGATCCGGTGCTGCTCACGTGCCAGGAGGGCTGCAAGAGCGGGGACTCATGCGCGAGCGGCAGCTGCAACGCGGCGCACGATTGCGATGAGTGCGTCGCCGACGACGAGTGCGCCGCCGGTCGGCTCTGCGCGACGGGCCAATGTGCGGCGGCGTGTGAATCCGCGATCGATTGCCCGAGTGACTTCACGTGCTGCGATTCTCGCTGCGCAGCTCTGTCCCGCGATCCGGCAAACTGCGGCGGATGTGGCGTCGCGTGCTCGACGGCGCAATATTGTGGCGGGAGTGGGTGCGCGGCGAATGACGTTGCCGACATTTGCGACGTGTCGCGGATCACGGTCCTGCTCGATACGCTCACGGTGGACGACACCGTCGGCCCTCAGGTGGCCGCGGCCATGAATCGGCTCTGTCCGTCCGCACCGAGCACCGAGTCCGTGGACCAGGGCGGTTCCCCCGTGATCAATCCCACGACCGGTCGACCCGTGGGCGGTCCCGGCGATCTTATCGTCGCGCTCGGCGGCCCGTTCGGGCAGCGCGTCGTCGAGTATCTCGAGTCATCCGGGATCTCGAAGGTTCGCTACACGTTCGACGAGAACACGGCCGGCTTTCGCGGCACCGCGGGAGACGGCGCGGCAGACTCCCTGATCGTCGACGCCGACGTGTCCACCCTCACGGCGAGCCACGACTTTTTCCTCATCGAACCCGTCGTGGATCCCGTGTCCGGGACGCGTGTGTTCGAGCTTTACGGTTTGACCTATGCCGGGACGGCTGCGGCCGCCTGGTTTTTCACCAATCAGATGCTCCCCCAGGCGGACCTTCCGAGCTTCGACCAGACCTACTACGTCTACGAATGGACGGACACGGACGCGAACCTGGCGCCCGACGCGAGTGACACATTTCGGCTGGTCGCCTCCGGCACCTGACGTCACGCGCGGAAGCTGATGCGGTAATCCGCGGAGGCCTCGGCGATGGTCTGAAGCTCGACACGCGTTTCGAGCCCCCGGGCTCCGGCGACGGCAGCGGCGAAGCCGTGCTCGAGACCTTCGAGGAAGAGGCGCGAGAACAGCCCGCTCGGAAATGTCAGCCGAGCCGTCGTATGGACGCGGCCATTCGATTCCTCGACCTTGCCCGTGGTCAGTGTGGACCCACGATGAAGCGCATGCCATCGCTTCGACGCGCCCAGAATGACGAGCGTCGGCGACAGGAGGCGCATGAGGGTGCGGAGGAGAGGCTTGTCGAAGAGTTCCTTGTTCATGGAAAACGTCCACTGATGAAACGCCGCGTCCGTCGTGAAAGCGAGATCTCGAACGGCGAGGTGGGCCAGCTGAAAGTCCACTTCGGGAACCCAGCCATCGAGCGTCTTTCCGGACAGGAGCTTCGCGGCGGATTCCGGAACGCCAGGGTCGCGGGCCAGCCGCGCGAACTCCTGCGAGTACCGATCGAGGACCTCGCGGCGCACCTCGCAGCTTCGGAAGCTCTCGGGTCGGCCTGGCAAGGCGTCGAGGTACGCGGTGACGTGGGGCAAACGGGTGGCCACGGTCATCGCACGTTACGATCGCCGAGATGGCGCCCGGGCGGCAAGCCGATGTTTTGGCGGTGTCCTCGCTGGCCTTGACTGACGATGTTTCCGTCGTAGCAAGGCGTACCCCATGAAATGGCGAAGCCGAGTACGCATGGTTCGACCGTCACTGCTCCTCGCGCTCACCGGCGCGGTGGTCTTTGCTGGAATCGCGAACGGCAGTGCAGGCGCATCGCCTCGTGAAATCACGGTGGATCCTGCCGGCTTTCGCGTCATTGCTCGCCAGTCCGGCAAGGTGAACTACTACACGCTCGTCGAGGGTGCCGACCCACACATTCATGCGGCGTATCGCCCGCCGACGGCGACGGCGGTTCTCGGTTACGAGATCCCGGATGCGCTACGGCATCGCGTTGCGCAGGTACGCTGGAAGTGGCGAGCCGACACGCTGCCGCGCGGTGGCGATGAGTGTCGAGACGGCAAAGGGGATTCCGCGGCGGTCGTCTACCTCACCTGGCGGCGCGGCCTGAAGTGGTATTCGGTGAAGTACGTGTGGAGCGCGGTCGGCCCCAGGGGCAAGACTTGCGACGTGAAGCGGAACCTCTTTCGTGCGCAGGACACGGTCGTGGTCGACAGCGGCCCGCCTCTCGACGAATGGCACACCGTTCGGGTCGACCCAGACACGGAGTTCCGGAATCACTTCGAGGGGGGTGATGCGCGCGCAGAAGTCCCCGATCTCATCGGCATCGGAATCATGACGGATGGCGATCAGACGAACAGCGAGAGCGCCGCGGACTTCGGGGGCTTCTCGCTCATGACGCGGTGAGAGGTTCCCGTGCGCACTTCAGCGCAGCGTGACGTGTAGGCCCACGGTCTCCAGGCTGCCGTCGAACGGAGGCACCTGGACACCGCGGAAAAGCCTCGCGACGCACTCACCTCCGAGCGTCCCCTGTAGCGCGCTCTCCTCGACGACGGCATGCGTCGCGCGTCCGGAGGGCGCGAAGGTGACCGTCACGCGAAGTCTGCCGGTTGCAGCATCGCCGCATCGAGAGGACGCTGTCGCCGCCATGGCCTCGAGTGCGGCACGTGCGGCGTGGGGATCGAACGTGCTCGCCGTCGGCGCAGGCTCGACTTCGGCCTTTGTCGCCGGAGCGGGCTCGACTTCGGCCTTTGTCGCCGTCGTCGTCGGCAGAGCTCGGGGGGCCTTCGGGGCCGGCGCGGGCTCTTCAGCGACGCGTGGAGGCTCCGCCGCAATCATCACCTGAGGCAATTGGATGCTGCTCCCAGGCAGTGGTGCCGAGTCCTCGAGCGACGGCGACGGATGGGCGAGTGTTCCGCTCACCGGCCCATGGAATGCGATCGGAGGGATGCTTGCTGGGTGCGCGACGGAGGTAGGTACGTGCTTCGAAGAGCCACGAGCGATGAAGAATGGCAGCGCTGTCAGGAGAGCCACCATGACGAAGAACGCGACCATCGGCGCGCTCACCTTCGACCCGTCCCTGCGAGCGGCTTCACCAGCGTCGACCGCCGTTGGAGGCATCATTACAGGATGGTCGGGCGTCCCGATGCGAGCGACCGACAGGGCGAGGGCTCGCAGGTCCGCCTTCGAGTCAGGCGGACCAAACGGTGCCGCGTCGGGAAGGGGAGGGATGTTCCGTGCGAGGCCGGGCGGCGGCGGTCGGCGGGGTCGGATGGTGAGATGCAGAGGTTCGAGGGGGCCGTGCGACATGACCCTCGGCTGCTCTGCATCGCGCGCGCCAGCGTGTAGCTAGGGCGTTTCGCCGCTTCCGGTCGGGGGCGTCGTAGCGTCGGTCACGTAGTCGACGGCGATCTCGTCGGCGTAGCGTCGGTCACGGGCGAGAGGCAGAGGGTGAAATTCCTCCTTTCGTGCGAGGTTCGTCACTTGTGTTAAACCAGGGGGTCGGATTTCGATCGAAAGGAGCGAGGATGCGCGCGGCAATCATCTGCGGGATCTGTGCAGGCACCGTTTGGCTCGTTGCGTGCGGCAGTAGCGGTTCGAGCTCACTCGGCGGTTCGGGCTCGGGGGGCGCGGATTCCGGAACGGGACAGCTCGGCGCGGGCGGCTCGTCGGGCGGCGGCTCTTCGAATGGTGGGGAAATTGGCGCCGGGGGTTCCGCTGGACTGGGCACAGGTGGCTCGAGCGGCGGGACGGGACTTCAAGACGGTTCGGTCCCGGACGCGAGTGCGTCTGCGGATGCCGGCGGTCCAGACTCGGGCAGCGTTGGCGGAGCAGATGGTGGCGGCCAAGATGCCAGTGGCAGCACGAACAGCGGCGGCACCGGGAGTGGCAGTGGCGGCAGCGGCAGCGGCAGCGGCGGCATTACCGGAAGTGGCGGCACCGGGAGTGGCAACGGCGGCACCGGCGGCGGCAGCGGCGGCACCGGGAGTGGCAGTGGCGGCATTACCGGAAGTGGCGGCACCGGGAGTGGCAGTGGCGGCATTACCGGCAGCGGCGGCACGACCGGCAGCGGCGGCACCGTCGCTGACGCGGGATCGGCGTGCAATGTTCTCGCGGACTGCTGCAAGAGCGTCGCCCCCGTGGAGGCCACGGGCTGCAACGAGATCGTTTCGCTCCACTTCGAGACGGCATGCCAGCAGGCGGCGCGTACGTATTGCGCGAATTCGGATGCGGGCAGTTCCGTGGAAGTCGATGGCGGAGGCGGTTGCAGTGCGCTGACGACATGCTGTAACCGGCTCGCCGGGGACCAGAAAGTCCTCTGCAACGCCGTGACGAACGCGGGACAGAACTCCACGTGCGACGAGATCTCGGCGCTCTTGTGTAGATAGCAACCGGCCCATCGGGGTACTCTGGGTCGGCGAGTCGCATTCTTCCGGGATTTCTCCGTCCTGGAGGTCGCTTGACACAGCTCGATGCCTTCGGTACGTGCGGGAGCGCGGATGGCCTTATCGCCGTCCCGCTTCCACGGAGGACACTGATGCGAAAGACGATTTACACACTGGCATCGGCGGCGCTGTTGCTGTCGGGAACCGCGTTCGGGGACAACGTCGGTCACGCCACGGGTATGAGGAGTGCGTCGGGCTACGGTCCCGCCGGATGCGGTCTTGGTTCGATGATCTTCGCGCCGGATTCAGGGCTAACCCAGATATTTGCCGCGACGACCAATGGCACGTCGGGGACGCAGACATTCGGCATCTCGAGCGGAACGAGCAACTGCGGGGACACTCACGGTGGGTCGGCCAGCACCAAGTCCTTCGTGCAGACGAACCGCGTCGCTCTGTCGAAAGATATCGCCCGCGGCCAGGGTGAGACCCTGATGAGTCTCGCCGAGCTGGCCGGGTGCAGCGATTTGGGCGCGGTCGGTCACGTTCTGCAGAAGAACTTCAAGCAGATCTTTCCGACGGCGTCCGCGACCGACGGGCAGGTGAGCGACGCCGTGATTCAGGTCCTCAAGAGCAATCGGTCGCTCGCTTGCGGAAACCTCGTCTGACGCTCCGCAGGCCGATGAAGTGAAGTACGATGGGGGTGACGCGGTCGCCCCCATCGTCATTTTGTGAACGGACGAATGGCGGAGATATCGAGCCCCCGTCGGCGAGCGATCGTTCTTTTCCTGGTGTCCTTGGCTTCGCTGGCTTTTGCGCAGGCGGGTGTGGCCGCCTCGGGCGATCCATATGTCGAATCGCTCGTCGTCTCGGCGCGCGCGCGCCGGCTCTTCATGGAGGAGGAGTGGCTCCGTCTTGGCCACTACCGACGTGGAATGTTCGGCGGTTACACGAGCGAAGCGGACGGGATGCCATTCTTCCTCGCCGCGGACGGCAAGACGGATCCCGAAGCCGAGCTTCTGACCACCTTGCGCGCGTTCTTCGCCGAACCGTCGCCGGATCTCGACGTGCAGCACGCCATCTGCAAGTTTCCTGCCCGCTTCATGTGGCTGAACCAGGAGCTTCACTTCGACCGAACGCACTTGCCTCGTGTCGACTGCCGCGCGTTCCGCGAGTTCGTGACGGCACTCGATCCCGAGTCGGTGACGCTCGTGTTTTCCTCGTATTTCCTGAACAACCCCGCGTCGTCCTTCGGTCACACGTTCCTGCGTGTCAACAAGCGTGGGCGTTATGGAGCCGGGCACAACGATCTCCTCGACTACGGCGTCGACTACTCGGCCAACGTGGATACGTCGAATCCGGTCTTGTACGCGCTGAAGGGGCTGTTCGGGTTGTTCCCAGGCACGTTCCATCGGATGCCGTATTACCTCAAGGTCCGTGAATACAACGATTACGACTCGCGAGATCTCTGGGAGTACGATCTTGCGCTTCGGCCCGCCGAGGTGGCGATGTTCGTCGCGCATCTCTGGGAGCTCGGGTCGACGTACTTTGCCTACTATTACCTGTCCGAGAATTGCTCGTATCACGTGCTCGGTGCGCTCGAAGCGGCAAGCCCCCGCTTGAATCTCCTGAAGCCCCTTGGCTGGCCGGTGATCCCTGCGGAGACCGTCAAGGTATTGTTCAGAACTCCGGGACTGGTCCGGAGTATCCATTACCGTCCGTCAGGGCAGACGAAGTTTCGCGCCCGACTTCGGGAACTCTCGGCGCAAGAGACGCTTGCGCTCGGCGATTTGTTCTCCGACGCGAACGCCAAACTCGACGCGAGTTTCACGCAAGAGCAACGAGTGCGGGTGCTGGACGCAGCGCTCGATCTCGCCGACACGTCGTTTGCCGATCAACTGCTGAAGGGGGACAAGGAACGCGACCGCGATGTGGCCACGTACAAGCAGACGCTGCTCGAGCGTCGCGCTGACGAAGACGTAACGAGTGAAGACTTCACGATCGCTCCACCCGTCAGAAGCATGCCGCACATGGCCCACGGTTCGCGGAGAGTCGGTCTGGGCCCGGGATACTCCACGCGCGAGGGGTACTATCAAGCGTTCAAGCTGCGCCTGGCACTCCACGACATCGCTGACCCGGCCGAGGGATACCCCGACACGGCTGAGATCCAGTTTCTGCCGGTCACGCTTCGTTACTACGAGAGGGACCCCAGGCTCACCGTCGAGGACGCCTCGCTGATCCGGCTTCTGTCGCTGAGTCCCTGGGACGAGTTTTCGAAGAAGCTATCCTGGTCGGTCAACGTCGGGGCATCGCGGATCCGCGACGCGGGGTGCGGCAGCTGCCTTGCGGGCCAGCTGGACGTCGGAGGAGGCGTCACGGTGTCGGCCTTCAATCATGGCGCGATGCTCTATCTGCTCGGCAACGCCCAGATCGACGGGTTGTCACCGATTCATGACGGTCTCGGGCATCTGCCCCTGCGCGTCGGCCTTGGCCCTTCGTCGGGGCTGAGGCTCCGCTTCACGGATGACCTGATCGCCGTCGCCCGAGCGGAGTGGCTGTACCTCCCCCTGCAGGAACCGAAGTACACGTGGCTCGGGCAAGCCGCGATCCGCTGGCAGTACGTGAAGAACTTCGCGTTGAGCGTCGAGGGCGGCTATCAACCCGGTGCCAAGAGCGTGCAGGCGCTCTCGTACATTTATTTCTGAGGCGATGGCGTGCGCTCGCTCGCTTTACTGATCTTGCTCCTTCCGGGCTGCACCGGACTGTTCTATTACCCGTCGCGAGAGGTCTACTCGTTGCGGCCATCGAACGCCGACGACGTGGCCTTCCGCGCGTCCGACGGCGTGCTGCTGCACGGCTGGGTGCTCCATGCCGAAGGCGGCGATCCCAGGGCCACGGTCGTTCATTTCCACGGCAACGCCGGCAACCTGACTGGCCATGTTCGCCAGCTCGCCTGGATCACCCGTCATGGCTACGATCTGTTCGAATTCGACTATCGTGGGTACGGCACCTCGGAAGGCGCACCGAATCCCGAGGGGGTGAATCGCGACGCGGTCGCCGCCATCGAATACGCGAACCGGGAACTGGCGCCGAGAAGTCACATGCGGCTCGTGGCATATGGGCAGAGCCTCGGCGGCGCCGTGATGCTGCGCGCGCTCGGCGATACGGGAACGCGGAATCTGATCGCCGTCATCGTAGAGTCGAGCTTCAACTCGTACCAGGAGGAGGCGGCGAGTCTTCTTTATCGCACTCCGATCTTATTTCCCTTTTTCGGGCTCGCGTACACGCTCGTATCCGACCGATATGCTCCGGCTCCCTGCGTTGCTGCGATTTCTCCCGTGCCGCTCCTCATCATCCACGGAGACGAAGATCCGATCGTGGACGTTCGTTTTGGCCGTGTGCTCTACGAGCTAGCCCGGGATCCCAAGGAACTCTGGATCGTCCCGGGCGGGGGACACATCGATGCGCTGACGGTGGACGGCGGTGCGTACCGGCAACGCTTGCTCGCGTATCTCGACCGGGTCAGCCCCCTGTGCCGCACGTGCCGTTGACGCAGCTCTGACCGGGCTTGCAGACCTTTCCGCAGCCTCCGCAGTTGGCAGGATCCGTCAGCACGTCGACGCATTGTCCGTCGCAAGCGTTGGTTTCGCTGCCGCACGCGCACGTGCCGTTGATGCACGACATCGATGCGCGGCACGCGTTGCCGCAACCACCGCAGTGCGACGCGTTCGATGAAAGATCCACGCATGCGCCGTCGCAGGTCGTCTCCCCCGCAGGGCACACGCAGGCGCCGGCCGCGCAGTGCTCTCCGGCTGCGCAGGCCTTGCCGCAGCCTCCGCAGTTTTTCGAGTCTGTGGTGGTGTCGACGCACGCGCCGCTGCACGAGGACGTGCCCGCCGCGCAAGCGCACGTTCCCCCGGCGCAGACCTGGCTTTGGGCGCACGCCTTGCCGCACCCGCCACAGTTCTCCGGATCGTTCAGCGGGTCGATGCAAGCGCCGTTGCACTGAGAGAAGGCGACGCGACAAACGCACCGGCTCGCGATGCAGCGCTGGGTGTCGTCGCAGTTACCGTCGCACGAGCCGCAGTGGTTCGGATCGCTGGTCAGATCGGCGCAATCGCCGCCGCAAGTGGTCCGCCCTCCGGCGCACCGGGCGCGGCACTGGCCACCCCCACACACCTGCGACGCGTCGCAGGCCGTTCCACAGGCGCCGCAGTTGTCATGGTCGGCCAGCAAATCCGCACAAACCCCCCCACTACAGAGAGTGCTTCGCGCGGGACAACGGCACGCGCCGGAGACACACTCCTGGCCAGCCCCGCACGCCCTCCCGCAGCCGCCGCAATTGCTGGCGTCGTCGAGCGTGTCCTTGCAGCCGTCCGCGCAGGCCGTTTGCGAACCCGTGCACGAGCACGAACCATCGCTGCACGACTCACCGGTCCCGCACGCGGTGCCACAGGAGCCGCAGTCCGCGGCGTCCGACAGGAGATCGATGCACGCGCCGCCGCATTCCGTCGTGCCCGCGGGACAGACGCAATGCCCCCCGTTGCAGACCCGCCCCGGTCCGCACGTGAGACCGCACCCCCCGCAGTTGGCGGCATCGTTGCCGGTCTCCGTGCACGCATCGCCGCAGCGCTGTGTTCCGATCGGGCAAACGCAGAGCCCGCTTAAGCACTGCAGAGCCGACGGACAAGCGTTGGCGCACGTCCCGCAATTGCGGGGGTCGGTCTCGGTATCGGTACAACCGTTCGAGCAACTCTGTGTGCCGGGAGGGCAGGTGCAGGCCCCGCCCGGGCAGGCGACACATTTGCCGCCCTCGCACACGCCGCCGTTGCAGCTCACTCCGCACGCTCCGCAGTTCGCGCCGTCGGTGAGCGTGGCGACGCACATCGAGCCGCAGGGAGTCTCTCCGGACGGACAGACGCACTTTCCGGAACTGCACGACTCCGCGGAGTTGCAGACGACCGCGCAGCCGCCACAATTCTCTCCATCCGAGAGCGTGCTCACGCAGGCGCCGTTGCAATTCGACAGACCCGTGGGGCAGATCGCGACGCATTTGCCTCCCGAACAGGTGCTGCAGCGCGTACCGCAGGCGCCGCAGTTCGCGGGATCCGAACTCGTGTCGACGCAGTCCCCGGAGCACGCCGTCGTTCCGGCGACGCACACGCATGCGCCCCCGTTGCATGCCCCGTCCGTGCCGCACGACACCGTGCACTTTCCGCAGTTCCGCGGATCCGTCGCGAGATTCACGCACATGCCGTCGCAGTCGACGAAGCCTGCGGGGCAGACGCATCGACCGCCCGAGCACGTCTGGCCTCCGTCGCAGAGCACACCGCACGCTCCGCAGTTTCCTGGATCGCTCGACGGGTCCACGCACGCCTGACCACACTGCACCGATGGAGGCACGCACTTACTCACACACGCTCCCGACTCGCAGAGTGGCGCCCCGGCCGCGCATGCGTTGCCACACTTGCCGCAGTTCTCCGGATTTGCCGTGAAGGCTCGGCAGACGCCGTTGCAAAGGGACGTTCCTGGGCCGCACGTGCAGGTCCCGGCGATGCACGTCTCGCCGCCCTCGCAGAGCACGCCGCACGCGCCGCAATTGGCGTTGTCGCTCGCCAGGAAAACACAGGCGCCCGCGCAGGCCGTCTCACCCGGCAGCGAGCACGCGCATTTCCCGCCCAGGCATACCTCCGCGCCGCCGCAGTCGTTGTCGCAGGTCCCACAGTTGCTGGAGTCCGACGAAGTGTCCGTGCAGGTACCGTCGCAGTCTTCGAGGCCAGCTCCACAACTTCCCGGGCTGCCTCCAGAACTCGTGCCTCCGGCTGCGGCGCCGCCAACGGCCGCCCCTCCCGAACCCGTCACGTTGCCGGTGCCCGTCCCTCCCGCGCCTGTCGCGCCGCCGGCAAACCCGCCGTCGCTCGATACGTGAGAGCTTTTGCAGAGACCGTCGATGCACGGCACGCCCGGAGCGCAATCGATGGACGTCTGACAGATGTTGACCCCGCTCCGACTGCATCCCGACGCGATGAGGGTTGCGGCGATCGCGGTAACGATGAAGAAAGAGAGCCCGCGCTTGTCTGCGAGGGCGTACGTGGCGGACATGGTGCGCGTTAAAATAGCGTGAACGGCCGCGCTCCGCCCGTCAGGGCGACCGACGCACGACCTTTCCGTCGCGTAACACCGCGAATCGTGGCCAGTTCTCCTCGATGTCGAGAACGTCTTCGTGCGTCGCGAACTGGGTCTTCAGAAAGTCCGCGACGTCCATGGAGCCGTAGAGGCAGCGCAGGAACCGGTCCATCCGTTCGACGACTCGTCGCTGCTTGTCCGGCAGTGGGGCCCGCCCCTCCTGGTGATTGTAGGCATCGAGCAGCCGGAGCTTGTGGCTCTGGTGAACGAGCGCTTCATAGCGGAACACCGCCTCCAGTTGATTGCCGGACTGCATGGTCATCTCCTGCACGCGCTCGATCGCGTGGCTCGGGTCGGTCGCCACACGGTCGTACTCTTCACGGCCGAGCACGACGACGTGGTGGCACAGGAGTCTGAGCGCGTAGGAAGAGTTCACGTCGAGCGTCGAGCGAACGCGCCCGAACACAGGCAGGATCCCTTTGTCCGTGAAGAGTGGCTCCAGCCTGGCGAAGAGCAGCGCGCCATAGCGGTTCGCCACGCGCTCGAACCGGTGGAGAACCGCGCGGTCGAAGTCGGCGCGCAGGCCCTCGACGCGGCGCCGAAGGCCGCCCCAGCGGTGCGACCAGCCCTGGAGCTTGGGCACGAAATCGGACCAGAAACGCTCCACGTCTTCCGCCGATACGTTCTCCGCGTTCAGCAGCACCAGCGCATGGATATCCTCACCGGCGATGGCGCGCGCCATGAGCGTGCCGACGAACGAGCGCCGGAGCCAGACGAGGTCGTCGTAGTGAAACAGCTCCGGCGAAGGAAGGGGGTGGTCCCAGTAGCCATCGTCGCGGTTCATCGGCGGAAAATGTGGGCCAACGAGCGTTTTTTTCCACCAGCCACCAGCCTTGCATTCGGACCACGTCGAGGGCTCGAAGAGATACGTACGCACTCGGGCGACCTTCGGCGGACCGTGCTTGCGCTCGAGTGCGCGATCGTAGAAGCCACCTCCCGGCGCCGTTCCCTCGAGGAACCGGTGAACGAGCATGAGTGCACCAGGGACGCCGCCGTGCCCGTAGGGATCGAACCGGCCCGCGAAGTTCCGGACGATGCTGGCCTCGTTGATGCCGAGCCCTTCGTACACGATGGCCTGATCGACTCGATCATGGTGCGGCGCGCAGAATCGCGGAGGCGATGACTCGTCCGTGGGCGAATAGTGCTGTCGGATCGTGTGCCAGGTGTCCCCGTCCCAGCTCGCCTCCAGGACGGGTAACGCTTTCGCGGCGGGCAGGGACTGAGGCGGGAACACGCCGTATGCGTGCACCCACCGAAAAGGATGCAGTGCCCGAACGAGGACGACCGGCCACGTCAGGAACCGAGGCCGCACGCGCTCCCAGAACGGCCAGATCATCCATGTCTGCGCACAGAACGTGTTGAACGGTAGCGAGAGCAGCGAGATCGCGACGTGCAACAGGACGAGCGCATGAATCGCGGCGTGTCCGGGCGACGAGCAGAAGGTCGAAGGGTCGAGGGCGAGTGCGGTGCGGGTGTCGAACCACGAGAGCGCGAGCACGATGACGATCAGATTGAAGAAGCCGAAGTTCCCCGTGACCCAGATGGCGAGCATGAGATTCACGATCGAAAGGGCTCCGACGACGCTCCACCGTCCCGGCGCGAACACCGTGAACGGAAGCGGGATCTCCGCGACGAACATGACCGCCAGCGCGAGGCGCTGCACGGGCATCGGCAGGAAGTAAGCGAACCACCCGAACGGCGTCGGAAGGGGTTGATTGACGAAGAAGCTCCGGAGAAAGCCCTTATCGTCGGGCGTGGTCCCGAGAAACTTGTGCTTACCGAACCCGAACAGCACCCGGAACACGAGTAACCGAAAGACCCACGCGATCGCCGGAAGAGGCGCGGCGGTCGCCTGCAAGTCGGGGACCGGGTGCGTTGCGGGCAGGAACATCCCCCAGAACCCCGCCTCGAAGAGCATGCAGTCCCACGGATAGACGAGCACCATGGGGCGATCGAGGGACAGGTACGCGAGGTAACAGACGGCGAAGGCGAGCGGCGTCCAGGGCCCCCCGACGATAATGGCCGTGGCGCCCGCCATGCCGAGCCAGGGGAGGGTGCTCAGGAACGCGTCGCCCGCGCCGAACCAGAGGAGAGTCGGGAAATAGAAGAACCGCCTCCATGTCGGGAAATCGAGCTCGATGCGCCGCAAGCTGTCACCGATCGGCGTGATGCCGCGACGGCCCGCCGTCGGGAGCACCTGCGACGACAGCGACAGGAATGAGACGAGGAAGACGAGCCCGATGCCCCGCGAGACCAGCCCCCAGATCCAGGTCGGATCCGCGTCGGCCCAGCCGGAGATGAGGTTCATTCAGCCGGACAAGTTACCCCAACACGATCGCCGAAGAGTCGAAGATTCGGCCCGGGATTCAGCGGTTTGAAGACTCGCGAACCCGGACCGCGCGAGAGAATTCGTCGCCGATCCCTTGCCCGGGGAGGTCGAAGGCATGCATGCTCGCGCCTCGAAGCTCCGCGAAGGAGTCAAGTTCATGAAGACCATTTCCGTACTCGCGTTTGGCGTCGCCACCCTTCTCTCGTCCACGTGGGCCGTCGGTCACGAGGCTTCGACGGCGTCGTCGAGCGACGGGACGACTCACCACGGTGCCAAATCCGGTCATCACGGCAGTCACTCGACCAAGCACGCGAGCCACGCCGACGGGCGCGACGCTCGCGCCAGCAAGAAGGCGTCGCACTCGGAGAAGAAGACCGCGAGGGCCGACAAGGCGAGCGGCGCGCACGGTTCGAAGAGCGAGGCCAAGCACAAGGCCGAGCACGCCGACGCGCGGCGCGCCGAAAAGGGCACCAAGGGCGCCCATCACAGCGCGCATCACGACAAGCGCACCTCGAAGACGGACCATGCCGACGGCCCCGACGACCGTCGGGTGGCGCGCCGCGATACGCGCTGAGTCCGTTCAGCCCGTCACGCAACCGCTGCTCGCATGTAGCTCGGCGCGCGGAACGTCTGATAGACGGGCGCCGGGCCCACGCGTAGAAGATGCCGCACCTCATAGAGCGGTAACGCGAGCAGGTGTTCCCAGTCGGCGACGGGCAACCACGCAGCGCGCAGGCCGCGAACGAGTCCCTGCAGGATCATGCGCCGCACCCATGGCTCGCGGCCTCGGATGAGCGCGATCGCGACGATGAAACCGACGCCCGGATTCTTCGTCTGCGCGAAGCTGAAGGCGAGCAGCGAGGCCTCGCCGATCAGGTCGCCCTTGTAGCCGGTCACGACGTGCCAGAGGTCGTGCGTGTCCCGCATCCGGTTCCGCAGAAACTCCAGCTCCGGCGGCAGATCCTTCGGGTCACGCGTCCGCCCTTCGACGCTTGCCTGCTTCAATCCCTCGGCGGTGATGCCCTCGGAATCGAGAAAGTTCAGATACTCCCTCCCGAGCGACCCCGCAGGAAGCCTGGACAGGCTTTCGCGATCCAGCAGGGTATCGAGCAGCTCCGGCCTGTCGCGGAGCAGCGCGGTGCCCGTCGACGTGCGCCGGAACTTCGCCAAGGTCCGGATGCCGTTCTTTCCGGACAGGGCCTCGATGATGCGGAAGACTTGGGCCGTGTCTTCCGGATTGTGGAGGAGTGCTCGCATGGCGCGCGCCGCGTCGCCAAGTCGAATACCGTGACGGGAATCGGTTGCCATCGTGCTGAGAGCTCCAGTCGCCTGCCGCGTAACTTACAACATTGTAAGTAACACGCACCCGTTGTTTGTCAACTGACCATGCCGAAGAAGCGAGCAGCCATTCCGAAGCCCCGGCCCCGTCGATCGGCGGAGGAGGCTCGTCGCGAGATTCTCGACGCCGCCGAGCGACGGCTCGGGGAGCTGGGTCCCGACGGGATCCGACTCCAGCAGATCGCGGCCGATGTGGGCGTCTCGCATCCCGCCATCCTCCATCACTTCGGAAGTCGTGAAGGGTTGATTCGCGAGGTGGTCGGGCGTGCCGTCGAAAGCCTGGAAGCCGAGATCGTCCGGTCGATCGAGACGGCGCGGCTCGACGGGGGCTCTCCCGCGCTGGACAACGTGGAGCGTGCGTTTCGGGTGCTCGTCGAGAAGGGGCACGCGCGGGTCGTGGCCTGGCTGATCCTTTCGGGACACGCACCCGAAATCCAGGGGTCACGAGTGCGCACGGTTGCGGAGGTCGCGCATCGCCGTCGAGTCGAGCTTGCGCCGCAAGGCGAAGCTCCGGACTTCGAGGATACCCTGTTTCGCACTCTCCTGATCGCGCTCGTTCTCTTCGGCGAAGCCCTCGCGGGCCCCCAGATGCGCAAGAGTGCGGGCCTGGATGATCCGGGTGCGGCGCGACGGTTTCGGGAGTGGCTCGCCCGGCTCGTCGTCGAAGCTTGATCGGACGCCGGTCGAAGAATGGACACGGGGCTCGGCTTGACGCATTCTCGCCGCTCTGGAGGATCCTTCATGAAGATCGCGCTTCGTCATTCCGTTCTCGCGCTCACTCTCGGAGCTGCCGCCGTCGCTGCCGCGTGTGGTGGTTCCAACCCGCCCGCGGAGTCCGCACCGGCGGCGTCTGCGACACCGCCCGCGCCTGCGGAGTCCGCAAGCGCCGCGAGTGCGCCAGAGGCCGCGCCGAGCGCATCGGCCGAGGCGGCGCCGAGCGCAAGCGCCGCGGAAGCAACCCCTCCCGCGGCCCCTGCCTGGGCCGACATGACGATGGATCAGAAGAAGGAACTCATGAAGACCCAGGTCATTCCTCAGATGAAGGAAGCGTTCCAGGGGTTCGACGCGAAGAGGTTCGCCGACTTTCACTGCGGGACGTGCCACGGCCCGGGCGCCAAGGAAGGCAAGTTCGACATGCCGAACCCGAAGCTTCCGAAGCTCGATCCCAAGGACAACTTCGCGAAGCAAATGAAAAAGATGCCCGCGATCACGAAGTTCATGATGGAGACCGTGTCTCCGACGATGGCGAAGATCCTCGGGATCCCGCCGTTCAACCCGGAGACGCATCAGGGCTTCGGCTGCTTCAACTGCCACACGATGGCGAAGAAGTAGGCCCGCGAGGGGCGCCGTCCTTCGGCCGTGGCTAAGCTGTGCTCGTGAGCGGCGTCATCCTCGGTACGAGGCCTCTCGGTTTTCCCTGGGAAACCGTCGACCCATTTCTGTTCTGCGTCCACCACGACGACGCGTATCCGGCGGGCAACGAGCGGATGGGCCCCGCGGCATCGCTCGCGGGTCGCCCACTCGGTCACGACTTCGCTGTCAAGGACGGCTTTCGGATGTACCACGGCACCGTCGTCCCCGGGTTTCCGCAACACCCCCATCGCGGATTCGAAACGGTAACGATCGTGCGAAGGGGATACATCGATCATGCGGATTCACTGGGCGCGGCGGCGCGCTTCGGTCGCGGCGATGTCCAGTGGCTCACGGCCGGCGGTGGCATCGTGCACTCGGAGATGTTCCCGCTCCTCGAACGGACCCGTCCGAACCCGCTGGAGCTGTTTCAGATCTGGCTCAATCTACCGAGCGCCGACAAGCTGGTCCCTCCTCACTTCACGATGCTCTGGAACCAGGACATTCCGCGGGTCGCGTTCACCGACGACGCGGGTCGGAAGACCGATGTCAAGGTCGTCGCAGGGCGACTCGGCGATCGCGTCGCACCGCCGTCACCGCCGCACTCGTGGGCGGCGCGCACGGACACGGATGTGGCGATCTGGTGCATCCGCATGGACGCTTCCGCGGTGTGGACGCTTCCACCGGCGTCCGCGGCCTCGACCCGGCGCACGCTTTACTTCTTCAAGGGACGGAACACGAAGATCGCCGAGCGTGAGTTCGCGACGCACGGGCTCGTCGCCGTCCATGCAGAGGTAGAACTCCGGCTCGAGGCAGGCGACACCGAGTGCGAATTTCTCATGTTGCAGGGACGTCCAATCGCGGAACCCGTCGTGCAGCACGGGCCGTTCGTGATGAACACGCGGGCCGAGATCGAGCGCGCGATGGCGGACTATCGACAGACCCAGTTCGGCGGATGGCCGTGGAGAACCGACGATCCGGTACACGCGCGCGACGAAGGACGATTCGCGCGGCACGCGGACGGGCGTTTGGAGCGGTTCGAGCGGCAACGGGCCGTCTGAGTGTCACTCCTCGCTCCCGGCTAAATTTCTACGTATCGTTTCCGCAGCGCCGTATAAGCGCGGTGCGCGCGGAGCTTCACGGCGCTGACCGTCGTACCGAGGACCTCGGCGGCGTGCGAATGCGAGAGCCCCTGGACCCGCAGTAACTCGAATGCCATGCGCTGGTTTTCCGGTAGCCCGGCGAGAACGCGAGCGACCACCATCGCCGTCTCCCTGGCGACGAGCTCTTCGTCGGCGCCGGCCGCGGGGGAAGGGAGGGATGCCTCCGCGAATTCGGAGCTGTCCCGGCGCACGCTGCGGCGGTTCCGGCGTGCGTCGTCGATGAGCAACCGGCGAGCAATGGCGTAGGCCCATGGCAGCACCGCGCTCCCGGCGATGAAGGTGCCGCGGGCCCGGTGCATCACGAGGAATGTCTGCTGCACGAGATCCTCGGCGTGCGCCTCGCACGTCGTACGCCGGCGCAGATACCGGTAAAGTCGCTCGGAGAGGACGTCGTACACCACGGCGAACGCCTGATCGTCGCCCGTCGCGTAACGATCCATGGCCAGATCCTCGGGGCGACGTTCCAGCGTAGTCACTTGACGCCTCAAAACATTACAGGGCCGTCAGGGGGGCGGCCATGAGCAGATCTCCGAGTTGGTAGACGAGGGGCGTTGCCTGCTCCCCGCTCGCTACGCGACTGCTCGTTATCCAGAAACGGCTTTGCGCCGCGTGGGGTTGGGTTTCGGGGGGGCCTCGGCCGCCTTGTCCCCCCGCGGCTCGCTTGCGCGACCACTCCCTCCGCCGCCTTCGGCGGGCTCGCGCTCGGGGCCGTGAATCGGCTGGACCAAGCGTGGGATGGTTTTCACTCGCACGCAGTCGACGTCGTTCCGGTGATGACTTGAATCCGGCCGCCGCCGCCGCCGCCGCCGCCGCGTGAGCCGGAGGGTGCGTTGGCGCCTGCGGTGCTTCCCGTGGTGGCACCGACCTTGAACGCCGTGCCGCCGGCTCCGCCGGTGTCGCTGCTGTTGCTGGCTCCCCCGATCGCCGCCGTGTTGTCCGTGGTGTGTCCGTTGTCGCCGCTGTTGAAGGTCGTGTTGTTGCTGCTCCCGCGGCCGGCGCTGCCGCCGCCGCCGTGAGCACGCGCGGCGCCGCCGGTGCCAAAGACCGGTGCCGCAGGCGACACGAGCAAAATGCCGCCGCCGCTGCCGCCGCCCCCGCCGCCGGCGGGCGACGACAGATTGGTCTGCTTCTGTCCCCCGCTGCCCTCCGTGGTGATCGTAGCCGCGCCGGTCGAGCCGATCGTCAGCGTTCCCGAGGCGCTGATCTCGACCGCGCCGCCGCCGAATCCGCCGAGGCCCGGCGTCGTCGCGTCACCGTTGGCGCCCGAGCAACCGCCCCTGAGGGGGATGAGCGTCGTGATCGTGCTGACCACGCCGCCGGCGCCCGAGCCCTTTCCGCCCGCCGTGCCGAAGCCGCCGCCGCCGCCGCCGTAGTGGCCTCCCGCCGTGCCGACGGTGCCCGTCTGGAGCGGCGTGGTGCACTGGCTCGCGATGCTTCCGCCGGGCCCCGGTCCTGCAGCAGTGGCCCCCGCGTCGATCATGCCGCCCGAATCCACGAGCACGTTGCCCGAGACGAGGAAGACGATGGGCTTGTTGCCCTGGAGCCGGATGACGTGATTGTTCGTCACGGTGAGGCCCGTCAAGCGAACGACCATCACGGTCGGCCCCGACGAGTCTTCCTGCGCGACGCCGTTCGTGAAGTCCAGAGTGCCAAGCGCGCAGCTCGTGCTCGTGATGGAGCCGCTGGTCGAGTCAATCGTCGTCGTGCCAGCGGCGTTGCAGTTCCAGGCGGGAGATGTTTTGAAGTTCGTGGCCCACGGCGCTGGATCGACGTTGACGGTGGGTGGCAGCGTCACGTTCGTGCAGCACGGAGCGCAGGAACCGCCGCAGTCGACGCCTGTTTCGGTCCCGTTCTTCACGCCGTCCGTGCACGTCGCGGCGACGCACTTCTTGCTGGTGCAGACGAGGCTCTGGCAGTCCGAAGCGACGGCGCATGCGTCGCCCGACGGGCAGCTCGGGCAGCTCCCGCCGCAGTCGACGTCCGTCTCGGTTCCGTTCTTCACGGTATCCGAGCACGACGGCGCGGCACACGTGCCGCCGCTGCACACGCCGCTCGCGCAATCCTTCGCCGCCCCGCATCGCTTTCCGTCCGCGCATTTCGAGCAGCTTCCGCCGCAGTCGATGTCCGTCTCGGTGCCGTTCTTTACGAAATCGGTGCACGTCCCAGCCTGGCAGGTCCCCGAGCAGACCAGGCTCACGCAATCGCTCGACACGAGGCAGTCGACGCTCGTGCCACACGCGGGACAGGTCCCACCGCCGCAATCCGTCCCGGTCTCCTTTCCGTTCGTGATGCCGTCGGTGCACGTTCCGGTCTGGCAGGCCCCGCCTGTGCAGTGTCGACTCGTGCAGTCGTTTGCCGCCGTGCAATGGTCCGAATCGGCGCAGGGAGGGCAACTCGGACCGCCGCAATCGACGTCCGTCTCGGTCCCGTTCTGCACGCCATCCCCGCAGCCCGGAGCCGCGCACACCTTGCTCCCCGGCGCGCAGAACGCCGTGGAGCAATCGGAGGCCGTTCCGCACTTTGCGCCGACGGCGCACGCCGGGCAGGTCGGACCGCCGCAATCGACGTCCGTCTCGCCCCCGTTCCGGACGTCGTCCGAACACGTCGCGTCGGCGCACGCGGATGCGGTGCACACTCCCGATGCGCAATCGGAGGCCTGCTTGCACGCCGTGCCGATCGCGCATGCCGCGCAGGACGTGCCGCCGCAATCGATCCCCGTCTCTGCGCCGTTCATCACCCCGTCCGAGCACGTCGCGTCGGCGCACGCCGCTCGCGTGCACACGTCGCTCGAACAGTCGGTTGCGACGAAGCACGCGAGGCCGGACCCGCAGCCCGGGCACGAGCCGCCGCAATCGACGTCCGTCTCGGTCCCGTTCCGGACGGAGTCGCTGCACGTCGGGGCGCTACACGTGCTGCTGTTGCTGCACACCTTACTAGCGCAGTCGGAATTGATGTCACAGTGAGAGCCCGTCGCGCAACCGACGCAGCCGCCGCCGCAGTCGACTCCGGTTTCGGCTCCATCGCGCACTCCGTCGGTGCACGCCGCATCCACGCAAATCCCGGACACGCACAATTCGGTCGCACAATCCGCGGGGCCCGTGCACGGCGTGCCGAGCACGCAGGCCGCGCAGTCCCCGCCGCAGTCGATGCCGGTCTCGGAGCCGTTCTTCAGCCCGTCCGCGCACGTAGCGTCCTGGCATGCCGTGGCCGTACACACGCCGCTCGTGCAATCGCCGCCGGACGCGCACGTTCCTCCCGGCCTGCACGGGCTGCATGTCGACCCGCCGCAGTCGACGTCCGTTTCGGCTCCATTCTTGATACCATCCCCGCAGGTCATCGAAGCGCACACGCCGTTCCCGCAGACGCCGCTCACGCAGTCCGTCGGGTTCGCGCACGCTCTTGCGTCCACGCAAGCCGGACAGTCCCCGCCTCCGCAGTCGATGTCGGTCTCGGCTCCATTCTTCACGCCGTCGCTACACGACGCGGCCGCGCACGTGCCGTCCGCGCACTCGAGGCTCACGCAATCCGCGGCCCCGAGGCAGCTCCGCGTGTCGGCGCACGCGGGACACGTTCCGCCGCCGCAATCGACGTCCGTTTCCGCGCCGTTCTTCACGCCGTCCGTACACGTCGAGCCGCCGCCGGACCCTGCGGCACCCGTCACGCCGCCGTCTCGGCCCGCGCCGTTGCTGAGATCGTCCAGTCCCGAGAGCGCGCAGCCCTGGACGAGCGCGCCGACCAGCATCGCTTCGAGCCAGACGATGATGCGCACCGTTACAGACTAGCCGATATCCACGGGGTGCGGCGTCGAGCAGGCACCGACCTCGTCAACCACGTCGGTACACATGCCTACACTGCCCGCGACAGGCGATGGCTCGCGTGGAAGATCGAGTGTCCGGACGGCGTAGGGAACCGTTAGGCTCATGGGTTCGGAGCAGTCTCGCTCCGAGGTTCGGAGGGTCAGATGAGACGGTTCTTCCAGGTTGCATCGTCGTTCGCCGTGTTCTTCGCTGCCGGGTTGGCGTTCGCCGATCCAATCCCGTCGCCGGACGCGCCCTCGATCGGCCCGGCGGCGGTGACGCCCCCGAGCGCCGCACCCGCGGACTCGACGACCGTCGCGATGTCCCCGCGCGCGGCCGACGAGGAGCGCACCGCGAAGAACGTGCTCTACATCGAGGGCGGCGGTCCCGCGCTGCTTTATTCGCTCAACTACGAGCGAACCTTCGGCGACTTCTCCGGTCGCATCGGGCTCATGTACTTCTCCGTGTCCGCGAGCGGAGAGTCGTCCGACGGTTCGTCGGGAGGGAGCGCTTCGGCAGCGTTCCTCGGCGTCCCGCTCGAAGTGAACTATCTCGGGATCGGTTCGAAGAAAAACATGCTCGAACTCGGAATCGGCGCGACCATCTTTCACGCAGGTGAAGGTGCGTCGGCGTTCGGCGCGGGCTCGAAGACCTCGGCCAGTGCAGGGGCCACGTGGGTCTGGCCGAACGCGATCGTCGGTTATCGTTACCAGCCACCGGACGGAGGTTTCGTATTCCGTGCGGGGCTGGCGCCCATGGTGGCTCCGGGACTGATAGCGTTCATCCCGCTGCCCTATCTCGCACTCGGCGGCGCGTTTGGCCCCTGACAGACTGAAGCGACCCTGGTGAGATCGGTGCCGCTCGCGACGCGGTCGGAGGCGACCCTGACGAGAGAAGGGCCGCTCGCGACGCGGTGAGAGGCGACCCTGGCGAGAAAAGGGCCGCTCGCGACGCGGTGAGAGGCGACCCTGGCGAGAAAAGGGCCGCTCGCGACGCGGTGAGAGGCGACCCTGACGAAATCTGTACTGATCACGACGACATCCGTGTCTCGCCTGGCGAGATCGGCGCGGCGTCTCCTGAGTGCGTGACAGGCCGCGTGGGTTGACCGACACTATAAGAGAATGCGCGTTCGCGCCGGACGTTCGAGTTGGGTGCGAACGGCGGCCGTCGCCGCTCTCCTCGCCGGCTGTGTGCCGCGCGCACCGACGTCGATCTCCGCCGGCGTACCGTCCCGATCGCCGTCCACGGTGTGTCCCTTCGGGCTTCGCGGGGTGCGTGTCAGCGTGGATGACGTCGACGCGGGTATCGACGTGGCCTTCGTCGCGTTCGCGACGGACGTGGTCGAGCTCCGTCGGAGAGTGCACGCGGCGTTCGACGGCCAGGGCGAGGGCGCCGAGCCGCCCGCTCCGGGGGCAGAGCCGCCCACGACGAACGCGCGCATCACGTTCGAGGACGCCGGCAACGGCATGATGATGCACGCACGCACTTCCGTGCCCGGCGACGTGAAGCCCCTCCGCAAGGAGATGCGCGCGCTCGTCGAGCGTGCCGCGAAAGTCAAAGAGTGCCAGTAGGCCGAGCGACGCACAGGACCTTGTGCACGGGGCCTCTCACGAGGCAGCCCTCGACCGAGATCGCCCTGCCCCCTCGTCGGGATGTCGGGGCGCGCTGACGGAAGGTTCAGGATGGCTTAGAACATCACGCCATCTTGCACGTAGATGCCGAGCGGCAGGTTCGGGTTCTCGGAGACCGCGTCGGGCGAATAGGCGACGTCGATGCGAAAGACGCCGGCCTGTCCCCAGATCAAATAGAGTCCGCCGCCGGCGCCCCATTTCAAGCCGAGGCCGTTGCCGTCGGCCGACGCGCGGAAGGTGTAGTCGGACCAGAGACGGCCGGCGTCGAACAGGAGGTCCCCGCCGAAGTGGAACGCTTCGCCGAGGATGTGAACGTCGAACAGCATCCGGCGGAGTTCGAGGTTGCCGAGCACCTTCAGGGGGCCCAGGTAACGACCGGACGGCACGCCGCGAATGGCCTCGGGTCCGCCGATCATCTCGTCGTTTCGAAACGGGCCGCCGGTGTAAAGGTCGAAGAAGGGCACGTTCCCGAACTGCGCGTCGACGACTCCGCGCGCCGCGAGCACGACGCCGGCGGCGATGGGTTGATACGTCGCGAGCATCGCCCCGAATGCGCCGTAATGGATGTTCGCGTCGATCGGGAATGCCTGCACGAGGCGAACGCCGATCTGGTGGTAGCTTCCCTTCCTCGGGAAGTATTCGTTGTCGCGCGTGTCGTAAACGACGCCCGCGCCCACGAGGAGGGATGCGGTGTCTTCCACGCCGGTGACGGCATGGGTCGAGGCGTCTTCGACGAGCTTGCTGCCGGAGTAGGGAACCGGCGTGTCGTAGCGAAATGTCGTGGCGAGCATGATGTCCCAGGGCGGACGCCACGCGAACCGAGTGAGCTCGCGCACGCGGGCCTCGCGGTCGTCGAACTGGAAGTAGCGGCCCGGGTTCCCGAGGATGTCCCCGGGCTTCGTGGGGCTCGAGGCGTTTCCGATGCCGTAGTAGCCGTGGTTGATGGTGCGCTCGTAGGACACCGCCGGGTTCACGCGGATCTGACCGCCGTCCAGGCCGGGCCAGTCGAGTTGCCAGAGGTAGTTCTGTTGCGTGATCTCGGCGCCGTTCGGGCCCGACTTCACGCTCGCGGCGAGGAGCAGATCCATGTTCCACACGTAGGGGCGGAGTCCGCCGCCGAAGCGCGTGAAGGTGCCGACGCCGCCGAACTCGAACCCGATGTCGCTGTCTCCGCCGAGTAGCGGGAATCCCGCAGGTTCGGAGCGCGACGTGTCGTAGTCGAGCTCGTCCGACTCCGCGGCGATCTGCGTGATCGGAGCAGGGCTGGACGTGCTGACCACGATCTTCGGGATCGATCCGCCGGAAGGGGGGGCGGCCGGCGCGGCGCGCGCTCCTGCCGCGACGCACAGGACGGCCGTGACGGCCGAGGCGCGGGCGAGCGATGGGGGAGGGGATTCGGAGCTGGTCAAGGCGCGGGCAAACGTCAGTGCGGAACGCGCAGACGATACCCGACACCCGGCTCGTTGATCAGATACTTGGGCTGCGCCGGCTCGGGCTCGATCTTGTACCTGAGCTTCTTCATGTAGACGCGCAGATACTGGACCTGCGTGGCGTAACCCGGGCCCCAGACCTCTTTCAGGATCTGGCGGTGAGTGAGCACGCGTCCCTGCGAGCGAATCATCAGGCGCAGGAGCCGGTACTCCGTCGGCGTGAGATGGATCTCGGCGCCGGAGATCGTCACGCGCCGCATGTCGAAGTCGACCATGAGGTCGCCGACCCGCGCGGTGCCGGAATCCCTCTCTTCGGCGTTCAGGTCCGAGTTTCGGAGGACGACGCGGATGCGCGCGAGGAACTCTCCCGTACCGAAAGGCTTGGTGACGTAGTCGTTCGCGCCCGCGTCGAGAGCGAGGATCTTTTGCTCCTCCTGCGCGCGCGCAGAGACCACGATGATGGGCACGGTGCTCCGCTCGCGGATCCGGCGCGTCACCTCGACGCCGTCGACGTCCGGGAGGCCGAGGTCGAGGAGGACCAGGCTCGGAGTCGAATCGAGCGCCCGCGAGATCGCTTCGAGTCCGTTCGAGACGAGCTCGCAGCGGTACCCCTGCTGCTTCAGCGTGACATGGAGCAGCGCGCGCGAGTGCGCCTCGTCGTCCACGACGAGGATCGTTGCGGGCTGGGCGGCCATCATGCGACCTCCGAGACGCGAGACTCGGCGACGTATCGTTCGAACGCATCCGCGCCCTTGTCGACCGGCAGCGCGAACGTGACCACCGTGCCGCCGCCCGCGCGGTTTTCGAGCCAGATATGACCCTGGTGCGCCGTGATGATCGCCCGGCAAATGGTGAGACCGAGGCCGAAGCCGCCGTCGGTTCTCTGATCCCCTCGATACAGTCGTTCGAAGACCTTGTCCTCGGCGCCCCGCGGAACGCCGGGTCCGCGATCGGCTACCTCGACGAGAATGCGCTCGTCCTCGTACCGGGCGGTGAGTTCGATGGGTGACGAGGGGGGCGTGTAGCGCATCGCGTTCTCGATCAGATTGATGAGGACCTGTTCGACGAGGACCGGATCGAAGCAGGCGAGGGGCACCTCCTCCGGCACGTCCGTGCGCACCGTGCGCCCTGCGAGGGCGTGTTCCAGCCGGACCAGCGCCGAGCCGATGACTTCGTCGATCGCCTGCGGCGTCCCTTTCACGCGAACTCGCCCGGACTCGAGCCGGGTGAGCTCGAGCAGGTTTTTCACGAGGCGCGCCAGCCGCTCCGATTCCTCCGACACCATGCGGGTCAGCTGACGGCGCTCCTCGGCGCCGAGGGTGTCTTCGTACAGCGCGCGGCTCGCCCCGACGATTGCGTTCAAGGGCGCCCGCAGATCGTGGGACATCGCGCTCAGGAGGGCATTCCGTAGCCCCTCGACGTGAGCCTGTCGCCGAGCGTGGACGGCCTGCCGGCGGAGGCGGTCGGTCAGCACGCTGACGACGCCGGCGACGGCGAGCATGATGCCCATGGTGAGCACGCTCTGTCCGTCCCCGACGGAGAGCGCGTTCTCCGGCGGGACGAAGAGGTAGTCGAAGGCGAGCACGCCCCCCAGCGCGGCAAAGATGGCGGGGCCTATCCCGTACCGCGCCGCTACGACGAGGACGCCGAGCGGGAAGAGAAGCACCCGGTCCGCGAGTCCGAGCACGCCGGTGCCCGCGAGCGAGACGGCCGAGCATGCAGCGACGACGGCGAGGGCGACGACGTACCCCGCGACCCATCGAGAGGGCCGGCCGTCATCGTCCGGAATCATTTCCGCGCGACGCTCGCCGCGCAATCGGGCCGTCCGCAACACCGGGGAACGATACCACGGGTCGCGACGGCGAGGTTATTCGCAGCTCGCCGTGCCTCCCGAGGAGACGACGCACGCCTGGCCCGCCTTGCAAGTGACAGAGCTGCACGGGTCCGTCTCGCAGGTTGCCGAGCCGTCCGACTGGGCGACGCAGACGTCGCCTGTCTTGCATGTCACGCTCGTGCACGGGTCGGTCTCGCACATGCCGACGCCCGACTGGGCGACGCAGACCTCGCCCGCCTTGCACGTCACCCCCGCGCACGGATCGGTGTTCCCGACGCACGCACAGACCGCTGGGTCGTCGTTCCAGGTCTGCCCCGCTCCGCACGTCTTGGCGGCCTTGCACTCGCACACGCCGCCGCGGTCACGAGAGAGCCCGCCGAAGAAGAACGGGAACGGCATCCCATGATGGTCCTGGACCGAGCATGTCCCGGAACCCGGGCACGACGCGCCGTTCTCCCCGCACGCGGGCGCCGTGGCGCACGCTCCGTAGTGATCGATCGACGTGCCTCCTTGCACGGCCTCGCAGAAGTTGCCGTACGTCACGCCGTCGCAGCCGCAGACCTTGGCGACGTTCGACGGGCAGTGCTTCGGTCGATCGACGCAGATCCCCATGTGCTCGTTCGAACACCCGTTCGCGAGGATTGACGCGCAGACGCGTTCGCCGCCGCACTCCTTGGCTTCGCGTCCGCCACACACGCCGAAGGGGAGCGACAGATCGCTCGCGACGGTTCCGGTCGTCGCGTTCGTCTCCGACGGCGGCGACGCGCCGCTGCAGCCGGCGCACAGAGCCAGCAGGACGAATGACATCGGAAAGCCTCTGGTCACGTCGAGTAACGCGAATCTCGCCATGGTGCCTCCGTGCGTGCGCTGCGATCGAGTGCGCATGTTCTATGGACACCCTACAGGCCGAGATATTCGAGTCAAGGCGCGCTCCGACAAACGTCGTTGACGGATCTAGTCGCGTGAAGCCACCCACATCGTCGCTGCCAGAAATCGCGGGATAATCCGGCGACGCGACGTGACATCGACATCTGGTGCCGCGTGTTCTCACATCCTACACGGACGCCGGGGGCGATGTGTGTTTCGACCGCAGATCTGGCGATCTGCTCCCTCGAAATCAGCCGCCGGCCATGAGTTGCACGAGCCCGCCCATGAAGCCCTCGTAGCTCATGTTGGAGAAGATGGGGACGTCCAGCCCGCCGTCGACGACGAGCGCCTGTCCCGTGACGAACGAGGACTCGTCGCTCGCGAGAAAGAGAATCGCGTTCGCGACGTCCTCCGCGGTGCCGGCGCGCGGTATCGGCTGGCACGTCGCGAAATGCGCGGCGAGCTTGTCCCTGTCCACGGGGATGCCGGCGGGGCTGTCGTAGTAGATGGGGGTCAGCATCACGCCGGGGCAGACGCAGTTGATCCGGACGCGAGAGGGCGCAACCTCCAGGGCCGCGGCGCGGCTCATCGAGATGAGCGCGCCTTTCGTCGCGGCGTACGTCGTCTGGTTCGGCCACGCGCGCAGCGCGAGGATGGACGACAGGTTGACGATCGAGCCGCCGCCCCGTCGCGCAAGAAGCGGGATCGCCTGGCGCATCCCGTGCCACGCGCCCTTCAGATTCACGTTCATCGTCCGTTCGAAGACGTGGTCCGGGACGCTCGAGAGGTTGCCTTCCGTCGTGCCGATGCCGGCGTTGTTCACCAGCACGTCCAGGCCGCCGAAGCGCGCGACCGCCGTCTCGAAGACGCGCGCCATCTGCTCCGCGTCGGTGACGTCCGCGGGGACGAAGCATGTCTTCGCTCCGAGGCGCGCGGCGATTGCCGCCCCGTCGTTTTCTCCGCCGAGCGTCCGGCGGGCATGATGGAGCTGTCCGCCGACCTTTTCGTTGGCGGCGCGTGCCGAGTCCGGCGTCAGATCGCAGAACACGACGCTGGCGCCCTCCGCGACGAAGCGCTCCACGACGGCGAGCCCGATGCCCGACGCGCCCCCCGTGACCACGGCCACCTTGTTCGAAAGACGGTTCGTCATCGTTTGCCTCTCACCGATCTCGTGCCCCGGGTTTCGCCCGTGGCGCCCCGCGTTTCAGTTCGTCCCGTGGTTGCTTTTCGCGCCTTTGCGGACGAGCTTCATCAACTCCTCGTCCGTTTTTGCACGGGTCTCGGCGCGCTCGACCTCGACCCGTTGCTTTTGTTTTGCCGCTGCGGATTTCCTGGCGTCCTTCGCACGTTGGTACGCCGCGCGTCGCTGCTCGCGGGCGGCTTCCTTCATCGCGAGAAACTTCGGGTCCTTCGCGCGCCGTTCCTTGGCGGCGAGATACGCTTCCCGGCGCAACCGTCGCGCGACCTCTTTCCGTGCAGCGACCTTGTCCTCGGGTTCCTTCGGCATGGCACGCGGACGATACCTCATCCGCCCCCGCATGAGCGCCGTCCGCAAATCCGCACCAACAAAAAATCTTCCCTTCGATCTCGCCCGCCACCGCTCAGGGGGGGACGGCGCCGGAGTTCGAATCGAATCCGGCGCGCGACGTGATCGGCGTCAGATCTACGGCCTCGAACTCGGCGCTCGTGACGGACTGCACCTCGTCGAAGATCGCGTCGGACCAGCTCGAGCTGGGTTCGCCCTGGATGTAGAGGTTGCTGCCGCCATCGGCCAGGTAAACGCCGTAGGTCTTGAGCGCAGTGAGGATCGCCTTCGACTGGACGCTGTAGTTCGACGGGATCTGGTAGGACGACTTGATGCGGAAGAGCTGGCCCATCGGCGGCAAATTCGTCGACCCCGTGCCGTTCGACGTCAGGTGCCTTGCCGGCCAGACGTAGCTCGTCCGGATGCTGCTCGAGTCGATCGTGAACCGGAGGGCGTGCAAGATCTTTCCGGACGACGCTTCGTCGGCCTTGAGGAGGAGCGGCGCGATCGGAAACCCCGCTGCATCGGCGGACGTCCACCCCGCGGGGCGAAGCGCGTTGGAGGTCAGATCGAAGGAGGCGGAGCCGTAGATGTCCCACGTGCCGCCGGTCCCGGTGTAGGCGTGGTACGCCTCCCACAAGCGGCAGGCGTCCTGATCGATGAGCAGGATGTGATGGTCGCCGTAGGCCTGTCCGACGACGTCCGGGAACACGCCGCCCTCGACCAACACCCCGCTCGGGATGGGCAGGACCGGCGATGGCGCGGCCGCGGTCGTGCACGGCGAGACGAAGGAATGGGCGTTCCCCACGGCGCAATCGGACTCGGCGCGCGAGTCCCAGTTCAGATCCGCCGTGTCCTTCGTCGTGTACGCGACGTTGGCCCACGGGATCGAGGCGCCGTGCACGACGTTGTAGGGAATGCCGTAGTACGTGTCGGGTTTCGTCATGTCCTCGGATTGCCCGAGGTCGAGATGGATCTTCACGCTCCCGATCGTCGTCATGTACGCGGCGGAGTTTCCGTCGGGCGGCAAACCATCGATGGGCGTGTTGAAGATGTTGTTCGCGGGAAACATCGGACATCCGCCGATCATCGGGGACGTTCCCGTGGGCTCGCCGCCGCCCGCGCCGCCCGCTGAAGTCGAACCACCGGAGCCGCCCGCGCCGCCCGCCGAAGTCGAACCACCGGAGCCGCCCGCGCCGCCCGCCGAAGTCGAACCACCGGAGCCGTGACTCGCGCCTCCGCTTCCGCTTCCCCCGTTTCCGCTCGAAGCCCCGCCGCTCGAAGCCCCGCCGCTCGAAGCCCCGCCGCTCGAAGCCCCGCCGCTCGAAGCCCCGCCGCTCGAAGCCCCGCCGCTCGAAGCCCCGCCGTCGGTGCCGTGGTTCGAAGTGCCGCCGCCGCCGCAGGCGACTCCGAAAATTGCCGAAGCCAGGACGATCGAATCGATGTGTTTCATGGCCTTCCCCTCACGCTGAGCGCCGCTACCCGCCGCCCGTCGTGCTGGCGGGCCCTCGGACGAGCGCGCATTTCGTTCGCTTCTCCGCAGCGGCAAAACGGCGCGAGCATCGCACGGCGCTTCATTGCCAACAACGGGGCTCGCCGGACCAGACAACGCGTCGCGCAAGAGTTCATCCTGGTTGTCGGCGAGTGCACCGAGCAGTCAGTCGAATCTCGTGGCCGCGCACCCAGTTGCCGATCGCCCGACCGTTCACCATGGTCCGTCGAAACAGGGGCATCACGATGCAGGGACTCGCGCGACGGGGACTCGGTTCGATCTTTCTCCTGACGTCGGTTTGCGGCTGCGCGTCCAGCGGGAAGCGTCCGCGGCCCGACGAGGCCAACGACGGAGCGGCTCGAGACGGCCGCGCTTCATCGCCGCCGCTGGATGCCGGACCCTGGCGCGTCGCCGACGACGCCGGACGGAGCTCACCCGATGCCGCGCCGCCGCGGTCGAAGAAAACGCCCACGGGACCGAGCCATTCCGCCGACGCGGGTGACCCAGCGCGACCCCCCGCCGAGGCCGGCGTGAAGGCGCCCGCCGTGGATTCGGGGCGGGAGCCGCGGAGCGACACGGACGCGATGACGGACGCCGCCGCGCCGCTCCACGTCGATGCCGCGGCCGACGCGTGCGTCGCACCGTCGCCCGCCGCAGACGCCGACACCGATGCCGGTATCGACGACGGAGGCGTTCGGGACGCGACCGTCGTGAGCGACGCGCGCGCCGTCACGCACGCCGCCACCCCTCCGAGTTGCGTCTCGCTCGCCCGGAATTGCGGACATTCCAGGAATGCAGATTGCTGCGCGTCGTCCATCATCCCGGGGGGCACCTATGATCGCAGCGACGACGCGCACGCCCCGGCCACCGTGAGCGATTTTCGCCTCGATACGTACGAGGTCACCGTCGGACGCTTTCGACGATTCCACGACGCTTACTCGCAGGACATCATCCCGGCGGGCGCCGGAAGAAATCCGAACGACCCGGAGGACCCCGGCTGGGACGTTTCGTGGAACACGAATCTGCCTGCCGATCGCGACGCTCTCGTCGCCGACGTACAGTGGTGCAGCTCGAGTTTCGCGGCGTACACCGACGCGCCCGGCCCGAACGAGACGAAGCCCATCGCCTGCATCGATTGGTACGAAGCGTTCGCGTTCTGCGCATGGGACGGCGGGAGACTCCCGACCGAGGCGGAATGGAACTACGCCGCCACGGGCGGGAGCGAGCAACGAACGTATCCGTGGGGTGAAACGCAGGTAGGCGCGGACACGACGCTCGCCATCTACGGCTGCTATTACGACGGCACCGGGACGTGCACGAGCGAGCAGAACAGCGCCCCGGTGGGCTCGGCTCCGGCGGGTGACGGAAGATGGGGCCAAGCCGATCTCGGCGGCAGCGTGTGGGAGTGGGTTTTGGATTGGTACGCGCCGTACTCGGAGGCTTGCTCGAACTGCGCCGACCTCGAACCGACGAAGAACCGTGTCCTCCGCGGCGGCAGCTTCTACGATCCGCTCACGTATCTCGCCACGGCCTATCGCGCGAACATTTTCGATCCGACCGTGCAGGCGTTCGACGTGGGCGTCCGGTGCGCGCGGGATCCCTGAAGGTGACGATCGCAGATGTGGTGGCGCGCTTCACGCCGCGCGTCGCCGCGCAACAGAGGTGGTCCGTTCATCGCGAGTAGATGATACCGTCGATGGCATGAGCTTCACGGGGTTCGCCGACGCGGACGCGACGTTCTTTCGTTTGCTGGCAAAGAAGCAGAATCGCGACTGGTTTCGAACCCACAAGGTCGAGTTCGAAGAGGGCTGGCAAGGGCCGATGAAGGAGCTTCTCGCCGGAGTCCGCGCGGGCATCGACGGGGCTTACGAACATTGCGACCTGGAGGAACCGAAGCTTTTTCGCATCTTCCGCGACGTGCGCTTTTCGAAGGACAAGTCGCCGTACAAGACGCACCTCGCCGGGGTCATCGCGGTCGCGCAGAGGGGCAAGGTGACGGAGGTACCGATGGCCCTCTACTTCCACGTGGGACACCCCAAATCGTTCGGCGCGGCGGGCCACTACATGATGGACACGCATGCGCTTGCCGGATTCCGCAAGGCAGTCGCGGACGAGAAACGAGGCGCGGAGCTCGAAAAGACGATTGCGAAGCTCGTGAAGAAGGGCTTCTCGGTCGATTCGTACGGCACGTACAAGAAGGTGCCGAAGGGCTATGACCCCGAGCACCCTCGCGTCGAACACCTGAAGCGGAAGGGGCTCACCGTCGGGTTCCCCGAGCTCCCCAGGGGCATCCTGGCAACGCCCAAGCTGCTCCCCTGGTTGGTCGCGCAGGCGAAACTCTCGGCGCCGCTCGTCGAGTGGCTCGTGTTCGCCACGCGCTGACGACCGACGCATCACGAAATCTCAAAAAAGCCAGCGAATCGGCGGGTCCCTGACGGTAGGCTCCAGCCCTCATGCGTATCCGTACCGAGTGGTTCCTGCCGGTTGCGGCAATTCTGCTGCCGGGGTGTCTCAAGCCGATCCAGCCCGACGCGATCGGTCCGTCACCTGCCGCGCTGCCGGCGACATCAGCGGCGCCGGCTGCCGCTCCCGATGATTCGATGTTGCCGCCCCTGAAGAAGGAGGACCTCGTCGTCGGCACGGGACCGGCGGTGAAAAAGGGTGACCGCGTGAGCGTTCACTATGTCGGGACGCTGCTCGACGGGACAAAGTTCGACAGTTCCTGGGATCGCGGCACACCGCTCGAGTTCACGGTCGGCGACGGGTCCGTGATTCCCGGCTGGGAGCTCGGGATTCTCGGCATGAAGAAGGGCGGAAAGCGGAAGCTGACGATCCCGCCGCACCTGGCCTACGGGGAGCAGGGGTCGCCGCCGAAGATCGGTCCGAATGCGACGCTGGTGTTCGTGATGGATTTAGTCGACATTCTTTGACGAAGAGCCGCTTGCTTCGAGCGCGGGGCCATTGCTTGCTCGGGCCTGGGTCTTAGGTACACGCGGAAAAATGCGCTTTGCTCACGCTTTGCAGCGGGTCGTGACGGGTTCCGCCTGGAGTCCGTTCGGTTCGGTGCGACTCCTTCTTCTGGCATGCGCGTTCTCCCTGACGGTTCGAGCCGAAAGCGCGCCCCCACCTCCCCCGATGGCGCAGGTGCCGTCGGTGTCGGACCCGATGCTGGCGCCGCCACCCGTCGCGCCCCGGGAGGTGCGGTCGTGGGACGAGGCGCTCAATCTGATCCGGGCGCACTCTCCTGACTACGTCTACGGCTATGAGGGGGTGCTCCGCGCCGAGGCGAACTCGCGCCTCGCCCTCGCGGCCGTTTTGCCCACGCTCACCGGGCAGGCAAGCTACACGCACCAGTTCGTCACGGAGCACCTCGTGCTCGCCGGCGCAACCGTCGTCACGCCGCCGCCGGACGTCCTCGCGGCGAACGCGACGCTGGCGTGGTCGGTAGTGAATCCGCGCGCTCTCTACGCCTACGGCACGTCGCGGAAGGGTGAAGACGCTGCCCGGCTCACCTTCGAAGACCAGCGGCGCCAGATCGCGATCGCTGCAGTCAACGCCATGCTCGCGAGCCTCGCGGCGAACCGCGTGGCGGAGCTCAATCGCGTCGGGCTGCGAACCGCGCTCGAACGGCTGGAGCTCGCCAAGGCTCGGCTCAGATTCGGTCAAGGCACGCCGCTCGACGTGGACCGCGGGGATCAAGACGTCGCCGCCGCCCGCGCTCTGCTCATCGCCGGGGACGAAGCGCTCCGTCGAGCCCGGGAGGAGTTCGGGCGCGCACTCGGTTCGCCAGTGCCCATGGGAGCGCCCGCGAATCTGGACTTCGAGCAGTTCGAGCAGGCCGTGGCGCACACGTGCCGCATGAACCACGACCTCGAGCAACGTCCCGATATCGCCGCGGCGAGAAAGCACCTGGAACTGGCGGAGCGGGCCGTGCACGACGCGGATCTGCAGCTCGCGCCGTCGTTGACCCTGGCTTCGCAAGCCGGCTACGCGACGGAGGTCTCCCTCGGTCCGAAACCGCTGTTTTCGGTCCAGGGCGTGCTGAACGTCCCATTCTACGATGGTGGAGCGCGATACGGCGCTCGTCGTGATGCCCTCGCTGCCGCGGAACAAGCGCGGCAAGCCCTCGTGACCGCGAGACTCGACGCGGTCATCGAATCCGCGCGCGCGGATCGATCCGTCGCGGTCTTCCGCGCGTCCCGCGACGTGGCGCTGACGGAGCGGGACCTCGCGAAGCGCGTCGATGAGCGTACGCGGAGTGGCTACGCGGGCGGTCTCGGGACGAGTCTCGATCTCGTGACGTCCGCGCAGGCGCTCCGGCAAGCGGAGATCACCCTCGTGCTCCGTGAGTTCGACGTCGCGGAAGCGCGCGCCAATGCGGTTCTCGCCAACGCGGAGTGCGAGTTTTGAAACCGACGACGAAGAGACTCGGGTTCGCGATCGTGTTCGGCGCGGAGGCCTTGCTCGCCTGCAGCGAGACGAAGAAGGCTGCCGGGCCGCCCCCGCCACCGCTCGTGTACGTCACGACAGTCGTCCGTCGCGACGTGCCTCTCTACACGGAAGCCGTCGCGACGCTAGATGGTTACGTCAATGCGGACATCCGTGCCCGCGTTCGCGGTTATCTCCGGACGCAGGACTACAAGGACGGGTCTTCGGTGAAGACGGGCGACAAGCTTTTCTCGATCGAGGAAGCCGAGTATCGTGCGGCACTCGCGGCGGCGGACGCGGCGGTCGCTCGAGCACGGGCCGCCCAGGCGCACGACCACGTTCAGGTCGAGCGCTACCAGGGTCTCGTGAAGACCGGGGTCGTGTCGCGGCAGGACCTCGACAACGTGAGCACGGGCTTGGCGGACGCGGACGGTCAGGTCGCCGCGGCGGCCGCTGCTCGCGAGGAGGCCGCGCTCAACCTGTCTTACACGACGATCCGGTCGCCCATCGACGGTATTGCCGGGGTTGCGCTGGTGCGCGTCGGCAATCTCGTGGGGCAAGAAGGCCCGACTCTGCTGACGACGGTCTCGCAGGTCGACCCGATGCGGGTCTCGTTCCCGATGGCAGAAGCCGACTATCTGAAATACCCGTATCGAGAAAAGAGTCTCGACGCGCGCGACCTCGCGTGGGCAAAAAAGGAGTTTCCGATCCTCGACGCGACGGGAAAGACGGAGGATGGCGACCCCGGAGTCGAGCTCGTCCTCTCGGATGGAAGCACTTTCGCGCATCGTGGGGTGATCGTGTCGGTGAACCGCCAGGTCGACTCGAGCACCGGCACCATCCAGATCCAAGCGCTGGTGTCGAACCCCGACGGCGCGCTGCGACCCGGACAATACGGGCGTGTCCGCATCCGGAGGCGGGACGCGGGTCACGAGGTGCTGGTGGTCCCCGAGCGTTCGTTGGTCTCCGTCCAGGGGACGTACTCGGTGGGCGTCGTGGGACCGGACAACGAGGTCCACCTGAAGAAGGTGGACCTCGGTCCGAGCGTGCACGGACTTCAATTGATCGACGATGGGGTCGCCGCCGGCGATCGGATCGTGGTGGAGGGCGTGCAGAAGATCAGCGACGGCATCGTCGTAGAGCCGAGGCCGATGCCCGAGAGTCCGCCCGCGTCTCCCGCTTCCTCCGCGAGCGCAGGGTCGCCGTGAGGCGCGGAGCTCGCTGATGTCCGCGTTCTTCATCCGGCGTCCCATAGTGGCGATGGTCATCGCCATCATCACGGTTCTCCTCGGGCTCGTGTCGCTCGTGGGTCTGCCCATCGCTCAGTTCCCACAGATCTTGCCCCCGCAGATCAACCTCACCACGACGTATACGGGCGCCGATGCGCTCACCATCGAGCAGTCCGTCGCGACGCCGATCGAGCAGCAGATGAACGGCGTGGATCGGATGCTCTACATCCAGTCCACGAACGCGAACGACGGCACGATGAACCAGACCGTCACGTTCGACGTCGGCACGAACATCGACGTCGACAACGTGCTCGTCAATAACCGATTCTCGCAGGCCCAGCCATTCTTGCCCGAGGACGTGAAGAACTTCGGCGTGACGATCAAGAAGTCGCTCGCCTTCCCGTTGATGGTCTTCTCCCTCTACTCGCCTGACGACCGCTACGACCCCACGTTTCTCGCCAATTACTCGCTTATCAACATCAATGACGCCCTCTTGCGCGTGAAGGGCGTCGGGGACGTCCGCAATCTCGGCGCGTCGGATTATTCGATGCGGATCTGGCTGAACCCGGACACCCTCGCGCGCCTCGGGCTCACCGTGGGCGACGTACAGAACGCCATTCGTCAGCAGAATGTGGTGAATCCCGCGGGCCAGGTCGGGGCGGAACCCGCGCCGCCCGGTCAGGAACTGACGTACACCGTTCGTGCCCAGGGGCGGCTCGTCGAGCCAGAGCAGTTCGGCGCGGTCATCGTTCGCCAGAATGCGGATGGCTCCAGCGTGCACCTGAGAGACGTCGCGCGGATCGAGCTCGGCGCGCTGAACTACCAGCAATACGGCACGTTCAACGGGAAGCCGGCGGCGGTCATCGCCGCCTTCCAGACTCCTGGGTCCAACGCCCTCGAGGTTGCGGATAATCTGCGAAAGACGATGGCCGACCTGGCGAAGCGATTCCCACCGGGCGTCGAATCCCGGGTCTCGCTCGATACGACCGCGCCGGTGAAGGCAGGCATGCGCGAGATCATCCAGACGCTGCTCGAAGCAGTGGCCCTCGTGGTGCTGGTGGTGTTCGTCTTTCTCCAGAGCGCTCGCGCGACGCTGATCCCTCTCCTGACCGTTCCGGTCTCGCTCGTGGGCACCTTCGCTTTGTTTCCGCTCCTCGGGTTTTCGGTCAACACGCTGTCGCTGTTCGGGCTGGTGCTCGCCATCGGACTCGTCGTCGACGACGCGATCATCGTGGTGGAGGCGGTCGAGCACCACATCGAGCAGGGGATGTCAACGAAGGACGCGACGTACCGCGCCATGAAGGAGGTGACGGGCCCGGTCGTGGCCATCGCGCTGATTCTCACCGCGGTGTTCGTCCCCGTTGCGTTCATGGCCGGGATCGCGGGTCGGCTCTATCAACAGTTTGCGCTGACGATCGCCATCTCGGTCGTCATCTCCGCGTTCAACGCGCTCACGTTGAGCCCGGCGCTGAGTGCCCTCCTGCTCCGGCCTCGACGGGAGCAGACCGGGCTCCTCGGACGGCTCGGACGCGGATTCAATCGCGGGTTCACGCGGGCGACGGATGGATACATTTCCCTCAATCGCAGGCTCATCCGGAAGATTGCGATTCCGCTCGTTCTGCTCGCGGGCATCACGGCCATCTCCGCGGTCATAGGGCGCAAGATCCCGTCAGGGTTCGTTCCGGACGAAGATCAAGGGTACGCGGTGATCGGGGTTCAGCTGCCGGACGGTGCGTCCCTGCAGCGCACGCGCGCCGTTTACGACAAGATCAACGCAATCATCGACAAGCAGCCCGGCATCAGGACGTACAACGGGGTCGCAGGCTTCAGCTTTTTCACGCGCACGGCTGCCAGCTACACGGGCACCGGCTTCATCGGCTTGAAGCCCTGGGACGAGAGGGACACGCCCGAGCTCGAGTCGAGCGCCATCCTGCGAAAGCTGAACGCGGCGTTTGCCGGGATTCCGGAGGGGCGCGTCTTCGCGGTGGCGCCACCGGCCATTCCCGGGATCAGCTCCGCGGGCGGCTTCAGTCTCATGCTCCAGGATCGCAGCGGCGGCTCCTACGATTTCCTCGCCAAGAACGTTCGGTTGTTTCTCGCCGCGGCGAAGAAGCGTCCCGAGCTCTCCGGACTCCGGCCCATCTTTTCGCCGTCGGTGCCGCAGCTCTTTGCGGACGTGGACAAGGAGAAGGCGATGAAGGAGGGGGTGACCGTCAGCGAGATATACAACGCGCTCCAGACCTTCCTCGGCGGCGCGTACATCAACGATTTTTCGCGCTTCGGGCGGCAGTGGCGCGTTTTCCTGCAAGCCGAGCCGCGCTTCCGCACGAGCGCGGACGACATCGGGCACTTTTACGTGCGCAGCCTGAAGGGCGACATGGTGCCCCTTTCGTCGTTCGTGCACATTCGCGCCACGACGGGGCCGGAGTACACGGTTCGGTTCAATCTTTATCGCGCCGTCGAGGTCCAGGGGATGCCCGCCGAAGGGTACAGCTCCGGTCAGGCGATCGCGGCGCTGGAGCAGGTCGCGGCGGAGGTGCTTCCGCCGGAGATGGGGTACTCGTGGAACGCGCTTTCGTATCAAGAGCGGGTTTCGTCGGGGAGTTCGACGCGCGTGCTCGGGTTGTCGCTCATCTTCGTTTTCCTGATCCTCGCGGCGCTCTACGAAAGCTGGTCGCTGCCGTTCAGCGTGCTCTTGAGCACGCCGGTCGCGGTCATGGGCGCCTTCATCGGGCTCGTGTCGCGGCACTTCGCCAACAACGTGTACGCGCAGATCGGGCTGGTGATGCTCGTCGGCTTGACGGCGAAGAATGCGATTCTGATCGTGGAGTTCGCCAAGGCCGAGCTCGAGCGGGGACGTTCGATCGTCGATGCGGCGCTCGAGGGGGCCCGCCTCCGTCTCCGTCCGATCCTGATGACGTCGTTCGCGTTCATCTTCGGGTGCCTGCCGCTGTGCGTGGCGTCGGGCGCCGGCGCGGGGGCCCGGCGGATGCTCGGCACGGCCGTAGTCTCGGGCATGCTCGCGGCAACGCTTCTCGGGACGCTGCTCATTCCCGCCCTGTTCGTCTTCGTCGAGCGCCTGACTTCGCGAAAGGCGAAGGGCGGGCACGACGGCGACCGGACCGGAAGCGTCACCTCGTCTTCATGAGGAGAGCGCTCGGTTGCGTTCGGCGCCGGCCGCGCAGGGCGCCCCCTAGACCGCTGATCTCACAGCCAACCACATACCCCTACCTTGTAACGTTTGGGTCTGATGAAGATGGCTCAATTGAGCGCCGGCCTAGGGGCCGGAGATGCGCTAGGGTGTCAGCCGGCGCCCATGAAGCATATCGTTCTCGGAGCTCTCGCCCTGGTGGCTTTGGTTGGCTGCGCGACGGGGGAGAGTGTTGGGTCGACGTCCTCGTTCGATGCAGGATTCGGGACGGGCGGATCGGGTTTCGGCAGCGGCGGTGCGACGGGTTCGGGCGGAGCGGGTGCGGGCGGCTTCCAGGTCGCCGGGACCGGTGGTGCGACGGGTGGAGCGACCGGCACCGGTGGGGCGTTCGGCGCGGGCGGTTCCGGCGGTGCCGAGACGGACGGTGGCGTGGTTCCCGACGGGGGCTCGGCTGGCGGCGCATCCGCGGGGGGCGGAAGCGGCACCGGTGGCGCCGGCACGTGCACGGACCCGACGCAGAAATCTTGCAACGGAAGCTGCGCGGCGCCGAGTCCTGCGATCGGATGCGATCTCACGAATTGCACGCCGTGTCCCGGGACGAGCAATGGATATCCGCTGTGCAACGGGACGACGTGCGATTTTGCGTGTAACCCGAACTACACGCTGACGAACGGCGCCTGCGCAGCACCGACCGGCACGGGCAACTGCACGGACGGAACGAAGGACGGCGCCGAGACGGACGTCGATTGCGGCGGCGGCACGTGCCCTGCGTGCGGCGACGGCAAGATATGCACGACCGGTACCGATTGCGGCAGCGACGTCTGCAAGAAGGGGACCGGTTTTAATGCCAAGTCCACGTGTCAGACCGCGTCGTGTTCCGACGGTGTCAAGAACGGCGCTGAGACGGACGTCGACTGCGGTGGCAACTGCGGTGCGACGTGCGCTCCGGGCAAGGCCTGCGGCGGCAACGCGGACTGCTCCAAGGGCCCGTGCACGGCGGGCGTGTGCGGCTGCACGCCGTACACGTGCGACAGCCCGGCCATCGGCGGCAAGTGCGGCAACTTCAGCGACAATTGCACGAGCACCATCACGTGCGGCTGCATCAATTCGGGCGACGTGTGCACGACCGCGGGCGCCTGTTGCACGCCGATCACGACGTGCGGGGCGACCCAGTGCGGGACGCTCCCCGACGGGTGCGGCGGCACTCCCCTGACTTGCCCCGTCACGTGTCAGTCCCCGAACACCTGCGGCGGAGCAGGCGTCGCGAACCAGTGCGGTTGGTCCTGCGCTGACGGCGCGAAGGACAATGCCGAGACGGACGTCGACTGCGGCGGCGGCACGTGTCCGACCTGTGCCGACGGAAAGGCTTGCGGAGCCGGGACCGATTGCGTGAGCAGCGTCTGCACGAACAAGGTGTGCCAGCCGAGTTGCTCGGACGGCGTCAAGAATGGCAACGAGACGGACGTCGATTGCGGCGGCGGAACTTGCGCCGCGTGCGCGAACGGGAAGGCGTGCAGCGTCGACTCGGATTGTACCGTGTCGAACTGTCTTCGAGACGTGTGCACCGCCCCTGTCTGCACGACCAACGGCACAAAGGACGGGACCGAGACCGGCGTCGATTGCGGGGGCGGCTGCGCCAAGTGCCCCGTCGGACAATCTTGCTCGGAAGCGACGGACTGCCAGACGGCGGATTGCACGGGGAGTTCCTGCGCCTGTCCCAGCTACGAGAATCCCTCCTTCGGTGAACGTGGACGCCACGCAGTGGAATTATTTCGATTCCCCTACGTGGAACTGCAATGCCGCGGGCACGACGACGATCGACTCGAACGCGGGAACCGTCACGAGCACGAGTTGCGCTCTCGGGACGCTGGACGTCACGAACGGCGTCTCGCAGACGACGGGTGGCTCGACGGTGATGGTCGTCCGGCTCCAGGGACTCACAGTGACGAACGGGCATCTGATTCAGCTGAAGGGCGATAAGCCCATCGTCTTCCTCGTGGCAGGTAACGTCGTGATCGACACGGGGGGGATGATCGATGCGAGCGCGAACGGAGCGACTGCTGGCCCCGGTGGCAGCATCGCCACGCAGTGCACGGGGTCCACGGGCGGGAGCGCTTCATCGAAGAGCATCGGCGGCGGCGGCGGCGGCTTCGGCACGGCAGGTGGATACGGCGCGAAGGTCGACGGTTCGAGCGGTAGCGCTGGGGGAGCCGTGAGTGCGATAACCAACCTTCAACCGCTACGCGGCGGATGCTCCGGCGGAGCCGGCGGAGGATCGGATGCTGGCGCCGGCGGCGGCGCGTTCGAGATCAGCGCGTCCGGGACGATCACCATCGGGCATTCGGGCGACACGGCGACGACGACCGGGACGCTGAGTGCGGCAGGCGGTTACTCCCTCGGCGCGACCGGGACGAACTCCGGCAGCGGCGGAGCAGGGAGCGGCGGCGGAATACTTCTCGTGTCGCCGGCTACGACGGCTTTCGGCACGAGCGGCGCGGTACGCGTCCACGGCGGCGGCTCGGGTTCTGGCCGGGGCATCAACAGCAACGGCAAGAACGGCACGAACGGCCACACCGCGGACAATACCGCGGCCGCCGGGGGCGCAGCCCCGGACATCAACGGCGCCGCGGGCGTCAAGGGCGGGCTCTGCGCGGGCAATGGTTGCTCGGTCGCCTCCGCGGTGGGCGCGAACGGCACGCATGCAGCAGCCGGCCCGAACCTCGACGGCTCTGGCGGCGGTGGCGGCGGCGGCCGAGTTCAGACGATCACCGCAGCGGCCACCCCACTCGTTTGCAATTGAGCACGCGCGGGGCCAGCGCTCCCTGACGGAACCCAGGTCCGGAGAGCGCCCCCTTCAGCAGCCCTGGTGCGTGAAGTTGCAGGACTTGGTGCTGATGGAGGTGAAGCGGTTGCCCGCGCCAGTGCAGGTCTCCTCGCAACTGCTCGCCCCGCAAATGAACGTTGCTTCGAGACATGCATCCGCGCCCGTACAGGCGAGGCTACACGGTCCGCTTCCGCAAGCCAGAGTGGCGTACTCGCAGGCTCCCACGCCCGAGCAGGTGATGTCGCAAGCCCAGCCCTTCGGACAGAGGATCGTGCCGGCGACGCAGCTGCCCGCACCGATGCAATCGATGTCACAGATCCCACCATCGCAGCGGCTGCACCCTGCCGGACACTTCCCGGCGGGCGCTGTGTAGGCTCCGCACGCGGGTGCGCCTCCTGCTCCGCCGTCGGTTCCGCTCGCGCCGCCGGTTCCGCTCGCGCCGCCGGTTCCGCTCACGCCGCCGGTTCCGCTCGCGCCGCCAGTTCCGCTCGCGCCGCCGGTTCCGCTCGCGCCGCCGGTTCCGCTCACGCCGCCACCCCCGTCGAGGGTGCCCCCGTCCGCTGCAGCGTCGCCGCCAGTTGCGCCGCTATCTACGTCAGCGCCGCCGTTGCCGGCTGACCCACCGCCACTGAACGCGCCCCCGTTGCCGAATGCTCCACCGGTCCCGAACATGCCGCCGGACGAGGCGCCAGCGCCGCCGGATCCCGATCCGATGCCGCCTGTCGACGTCGCTCCCCCGGCGGTCGGCGCGCCGGCGGTTCCGCTCGCGCCTCCATCGTTTGCCCCGAAGAGGTCGGTGGCCGTGCCGCCGCCGCAGCCGACCATGAGCATCGTCGAGAGTGCCGGTGCCAGGAAATGAAGGCGCACCGAACGAGAATACGCTCCGCGTCGGGATTCCGCCCGGGTGATCGACGTCGTTCGAGCCACCCCCCACCTTTCATCAGTCTTCCCCCGATGGACGCCAACTCGGGACGGATGAGAGTATTCGATCATCCAGGCGCAATAACGCCGCGCCGGTCGTCGCCATCGAGCGTCACACCTCGCCTCACCTGGATCTCAGATGTGGGTGGGCTCCGCGGGCTCCGGTGCGGACCGCGGAAAAGCGCCGGCGGTGGTCCCCCCGAGCAACTTCACGATCTCCGCGCGCTCCACCGTTTCGTGGGCAAGCAGCGCGTCCACCAGCCGATCCAGTGCGGGCCTTCGACTCTCGATGAGCCCCGTCGCACGTTCGAGCGCGCGAGAGAGGACGGCGCGCGCTTCCGATTCGATCGCGGACACGGTGACGTCGCTCGTGCCGCTCTCGGTGGCGACGCGTTGCCCGAGAAACGGATGCTCGCTCTCGTGCTCATAGTACACCGCACCGAGTTTTTTGCTCATGCCGAAGTTTGCGACCATCTTGGTGGCCAGACGGGTTGCCTCCTTTAGATCGTTTTCGGCGCCGCTCGAGACGTCTCCGAGACACACGCGCTCCGCCGCATAGCCCCCCATCAGCACGTCGAGCCTGGCATCGAGCTCCGGCTCCGTCATGAGGTGACGATCGGCGCCCGGCGTCTGCTGCGTCGCGCCGAGCGCCATACCCCGCGGGATGATCGAAACACGGTGCGGCGGCTCCGCGTGATCCGTGAAGTGCGCGACCACCGTGTGGCCGGACTCGTGCACGGCGACCCGCTGCTTTTCCTTCGGGTCGAGCTTCGCCTCCCGGGCGTCGCCGAGGACGATCTTGTCGTAGGCAGCGGAGAAGTCGTCCGATTCGATGGCGTCTCCGCCTCGCCGTGTGGCGCCGAGGGCGGCTTCGTTCACCAGATTCGCTAGATCGGCTCCCGAGAATCCGGGCGTGTTGCGGGCGATCGAATCGAGATCGACGTTGCTGGCCAGGGGCTTCATCTTGACGTGTACGCCGAGGATCGCCCGGCGCGCGTCGAGCTCCGGACGATCGACGATCACGCGACGGTCGAAGCGGCCGGGACGGAGCAGCGCCGGATCCAGCACGTCGGGGCGATTGGTCGCGGCCAGGACTATCGTGAGATCGTTCCGCGAGAAGCCGTCCATTTCCGACAGGAGCTGGTTCAGCGTCTGCTCCCGCTCGTCGTGGCCGCCGCCGAGACCGGCTCCGCGAGAGCGCCCGACCGCGTCGATCTCGTCGATGAAGATGATCGAGGGCGCGTTGTTCTTGGCTTCCCCGAACAGATCTCGAACACGCGCGGCTCCGACACCCACGAACATCTCGATGAACTCCGAGGCGCTGATGGAATAGAACGAAACTTGCGACTCTCCCGCGACCGCGCGCGCAAGCAGGGTCTTTCCGGTTCCGGGTGGTCCGATGAGCAAGACGCCCCGGGGCACCCGCCCTCCGAGACGCATGAACCGGGCGGGTTCCCGCAGGAAATCGACGACTTCTTCGAGGTCTCTCTTCGCGGCCTTCAAACCGGCGACGTCGTTGAACGTGACCTTGACGTTCGCGGTGCGCTCGAACCGGTGGCTACGCCCTTTGAGGAATCCCCCGAACGGACCGCCAGCGGACATGGCCGTCTGCGCGCGCCTCGAGAGCCAGACCCACACGCCGATGATGAGCACCCACGGCAAGAACGAAACGACGAGGTTTTGAAGAACGGGCTCCTGATCGGCGGTGACGTCGATGTCGGCGTGCTTGTCGTGCAAGAGCGGGAGCAGCGTGTCGTCGCGCTGCGGCAAGGTCGTTCGGAATCGAGCGATCTTGTGGCCGGAGATTTCTTCGCTGGCCTTGAGCTCGACCAGGGCTTCCCGGCTTTGAAGGACGACGCTCTTCACCTTGCCGTTCTGAATGAGCTCGTAAAACTGTGAGTACGAGACCTCCGGCGCCTCTTCTTTCGGAAGGAGAGTGTGTACGAGCGAGAAGACGAGCAGCATTCCCCCCAGCAAGACCAGCCAGAGCATGCGAACGGGCGTAGGTCCGCCGGGAGGGGTTGGTGCGGGCGGCGGGCCGACGTCTGGCATTGCGCGGGATGGTGTAATGGCTCGCGAGACGCGCGTCGAGGCCGGCCGTCACGTTCTCTCGTGTTTCCGTGCGTGCCCTCGACGGGCGCGACCGGGCTAGACTCGAGATGTGACTGCTCCAGTCGTCATCGTGGGTGCCGGATCGAGCGGGTGCGTCCTCGCACGTCGGCTCTCCGAAGAAAACCGACGTGAAGTGCTCTTGCTCGAGGCCGGTCCGGATTATCTCCCGGAAGAGCTTCCAGCGGACCTTCGAGACGGGACCCGGAACTCGATGTCGGTCCACGATTGGTCTTATCGAAACAAGCCGAGCACCAGGGCTGTTCTGTCGCCCCTGCCGCGCGGACGCGTGGTGGGCGGGTCGTCCGCCGTGAACACGTGCATCGCGCTCCGCGGACAGCCGGAGGACTACGACGAGTGGGCGGCGCTCGGGCTTCCGGCGTGGAGTTTCGACCGTTGCTTGCCCGCGTTCAAGAGGCTCGAGTGCGACCTGGACTTCTCCGACGCCTATCACGGCAAAGACGGTCCCATGCCGGTGCGGCGTCACCCGCGCGACGAGCTGGCGCCTTTTCACGCCGCGTTCATGGACGCGTGCGCCGAGCTCGGGTTCCCGCCTTGCCCCGACAGCAACGCTCCTCTAGCCGCGGGATTCGGTCCGCACGCGATGAACAAGATCGGGGGGCGACGGATCAGCGCCGCCGAAGGCTATCTGACCGCCGAGGTCCGCGCGCGCCGCAATCTGCGAATCCGTGCCGAGACGCTCGTCCGTCGGATCCTTTTTGCCGGCAAACGAGCGACTGCCGTCGAAGTGGAAAGTCGATCGGGCGTGGCTCGAATCGAGGCGGGGCATGTCGTTCTATGCGCGGGGGCGATCAACACGCCCGGCATTCTACTTCGGTCCGGCGTGGGCCCGGATCGCGAGGTGCGGCGTTTGATGTGCGCCCCGGTGCTCGACGCGCCGGCCGTCGGTCACCGGCTGCTCGATCACCCCGGAACGGGGATCTTCGTCCTCGCCCGTCGCGGCGTGCGCGTCGATCGCACACAGCCGATCATCCAGGTGGCCCATCGGTATTCGTCGGAGCTGTGTAACAACGGCGCGGACGTCATGATTCAGTCCATAGCGTTCACGATGATTCTCGAGAGGCTTCCGCTCTTCGGGCTCGTGGTCCAGGTCGGCAAGCCGCGTGGTTCGGGCCTGCTGCGTTATCCCGATGCGAAGACGAACAGTCGCCCATTCATCGATTCGCACTTCTTCGAGGACGCGCAGGACCGTCGCATCGCGCGCGCCGCGCTCGCCCGGTGTCTGGACCTTCTCGAGACCCGCCCTCTGTCCGCGATGGGACGTCCGGTGTTGCCGTGGACGCGGGTCCTGCGGAGCCCACGGGTTCTCGAGCGATTCATTCCCTTTCTCTGCGACTCCGGCTACCACCCGTGCGGGACCGTGCCGATGGGGAGCCGCCCGGGTGACTCGGCGGCCGTCGACGAGCGCGGGCGCGTATTCGGGCTCGAGGGGCTCAGCGTATGCGATGCGAGCGTCATGCCCACCATCCCATCGAGCAACATCCACTTCCCGACGCTCATGGTGGCCGAGCGCATGGCGGAATGGCTCGAGGAAGAAGCGTGATCACCTCGCCGCGGTCAGATGACGCCGGTGACGAGCAGTAGCCCGATCCCCGCGAACACGACGGCGGCGATGCGGGTCATGCGCTCCGGATCCAGAAGCCGGGCGGCGCGATTTCCGACGAGCACCGCGACCGCGAGCGCTCCCCACAGGCCGAGCGTCGCCCCGGTGAAGACCGCCAGTGGAGCGCGATATCTCGCCGCGAGCGCTGCCGTGCCGAGCTGAGTGAGATCGCCCCATTCGGCGATGAACACGATCAGGAACACGCCACCGACGGTCCTGGCGAACGACATCTCTCCACTCGGAGTCTTCTCGGCGCCTTCATCGGCTTTTTCCTTGCGAACCCACATCACCACGGCCGACACCACGAACAGCAGGCCGGCGCCGATGTGCACCGGGCGCTCCGGCAGGAGTGACAGCAAACTTCCGGCGGCGACCGCGATGACGCTCTGAACGGCAAGGGCCAGCGCGGCGCCGATGAAGACGGGCAACGCACTGAATCGTGTCGCGAGCACCAGCGCCGTCAACGACGTCTTGTCGGGGAGCTCGGCGAGGAAGATGATGCCGAAGACGGACAGGACCAGGTTGAAGGTCGCGGTCAAAGCGTCCGTTTCTTACACGCGATCTCCGTGGGCGCTAAAATCTATACGCGAACTCGGCGCCTTGAGGCAGCGCTTGCGCTCGGACGCTTTCGAATCCGCCGAGAGCCGCGACCCGCAACGGGAGCACGGTCAGGTGCGCTTCGTCGCGCTGAAATCCGAGAACGGTGCCGACGATCGCCGAACCGAGCAATACCGCGACGCCGGTGCCGAAGAGCGGTTCGTGCACATCGTCCTGGTAGTAGCAAACGTCCGCGCCGCACACGTACTGGTGATTGACGGCGGAGGCCATCATCACGACCCCGGTGATCAGGCCGCCGACGCCGACGAGCAAGCCGGCGAGCCGCAGTCCGCTGCGATCTTCGAAGGTGCCGTGTAGCTCGGACGGGCCCTGGATGAGTACGGGCGACGAGAGGGGGACGACGCGGCCGTGCCGTTCGAGCGCAAAGTCGTACGCGCCTGGAGCAAAGCGCGCGGCGCAATGTCCCCTGCAGATCGGCTGGTAACTCCGCGCGAGACCGCGGTGATAGTACCAGCCCCATTGATAACCATAATAGGCCGAGCGCTCGTAAGGCACGACACCGTTTTCCATCAGGAGCGACACCTCCGGGTCCGCGCTGAACCGAACTTCCGAGGCTTCCTCGGGCTCCGGTGCGCGCGGCGCGTAGCGAGGCGGCGGAGCCTCCGGAGGCGGTGTCGCCTCGGGAGGTGGCGTCGCCTCGGGAGGTGGCGTCGCCTCGGGAGGTGGCGCTGCTCCGGCAGGCGCGGCCCCGGGACGTGGCTCGGCGTCGGCGGGCGCCGCCGGCGGTGACGCGGACTCTGCGCGCCCGATGCTGGCGGCAAACGCGACGATCGAAACGATGGATACGAAGCGGGATTTGTTGCCGATCATGCGTGGGACCTTGCTTGGCGAGGAGCCTCTAGCCTTCCACGAAAGGGCCTCCTTGTGTATTCCTAGTCGCCCGCTCGGATGAAGACCTTTTTCACCGCGGACGAGCCGGTCGTCCCAGGCCACCATCCGCGCGTGCTCGTCGACACGGCCGTGGCCCAAGGGGCCGATAGCCGTGGGATTCTCGACGGCCTCGGGATTTCTTACGACGGGCTGGTCGATCCGGACTGTCGCGTCTCGTACGCCCAGTATGTCAAGATTGCCGAACGCGCGATCGCCCTGACCGGAAACCCGGCAATCGGGATCGACTTCGGCAAACAGGCGCACGTCGCCCATTGGGGGGTGCTCGGGCTCGCGGCGATGAACGCCGCCACTGCCGGCGAGGCGCTGCGAATGAGCCTTCAGTACTACCGGACGTTCGCGCCCGGCTGGGATCTGTCCGTGCGCGTCGAGGGCGCCGTCGGCCATTTCGTCGCTCGCGAGACGATTTCACGCGGGGCGTTCCTGACGTTCGCAACGGAAGCGCTGCTCGCGACGATGTGGCGCCTCGCGACCGACGTCCTGAGAAAGCCGCTGCCCGTCCGGGAGCTCCGGCTCGGCTACCCGAGGCCGGCGCATGCGCATCGTTATTCCGAGTTCACGCTGGGGACAGTCGTCTTCGACTGCGACGCGACCGAGGCACTCTTCGACGCGGCCGTGCTCGACGAGCCCATCGTGGGAGCGAGTCCGGCCATGGCGGTGGTCGCAGAGCGGTACTGCGCAGAGGAGGCGGCGCGCGTCGTCGTGACGGACGGGCTGCTGGCGCAGGTCCGGAAGGCGATCGACGGGCACCCGGAGCCGCGGCCGCGCATCGACGCCATTGCACGCGAGTTGCGGACGAGCGGACGCTCTCTCCGGCGCGGTCTTCGGCAAATGGGAAGCACGTACCAGGCTTTGCTGGATGCATCCACGCGCGTGCGGGCCGAGGCCGAGCTTCGCAGGAGCGGCTCCAAGATAGAAGCGATAGCGCTTCAGATCGGGTTTGCCGACGTACGGAGCTTTCGTCGCGCCTTCAAGCGATGGACTGGCGTGAGTCCGCGGGAATTTCGCCGCCGGACGCGTCGTTGAGCGATCGCCCCCTGGGCCTGCGCAGGCCGCGCTTTCACCATTCCGACGATTGCGCTAGGACTGCCGCGGAGGTTACATGATTTCAGCGCGCGAAGGGCTCAAGCGATTGCAGGACGGCAATCACCGGTTCAAGGCGATGGTCGGCGCGGACGGTCTCCCGAAAAGCTCCCGGCGGATGGAGCTCACGAGCAGTCAGGAGCCATTTGCCATCGTGCTGGGCTGCTCCGACTCGCGCGTGCCGGCGGAGATCGTGTTCGACCAGGGGCTCGGAGATCTCTTCGTCATTCGCGTGGCCGGGAACATCGTCGCGCCCTCGCAAGTCGGAAGCGTCGAGTTCGCTGCTGCGCGCTTCGGCACACGGCTGGTCGTCGTCCTCGGCCATTCTCAGTGCGGCGCGATCCTGGCGACACTGGAGGAGCTGCAGCGCCCCTCGGCGAATCAGTCGAGGAACCTTCGCTCGATCGTCGACCGCGTGCGGCCGTCGGTCGAAGGGCTGCTCGAGACCGAGCTTCGGCGCGACCTCTCGGCGGTCGTGAAGCATGCCGTGCGTCTCAACATCCGTTCGTCGGCGAGCCACCTCAGACACGGTTCGCAGCTCCTCGAGCAGCTCATTCAAGACGATGGCCTCGTCGTGGTCGGAGCCGAATACTCGCTCGAAACGGGTGCCGTCGACTTCTTCGACGGAATGCCCGCGGAGGCGTGAGCGCCGAGTCCAAGGCCCTCGCGTGGCGCGGCACCGTACGCGTTCAGCGCCCGGCGTCGGTCTCGGAGCCCGTGTAGAAATAGTAATCCGCGGTGTACGGCACGGGGACGGTTTCGCCGACGTTATGCTCGTTGCAGTCCGCTGCGGCCGGGGCGACACCGCCAGTGGTATTGAGCCGTTGAACGTACGTGACCTCCGAGAGCAAGCCGACAGCGCCGTCCGCTTCCCTCGAAGGGGTTCCCTTGAGTAGCAACCAGGGGATGGTGCCGGTCTTCGCGACGGCGGCGAGCTTGGCGCCCTGCACGAAACTGCCGTCGGCGAGCGACTTCCAGGTGGGCGCGCCGCCGAACGCGGTCTCGAAGTGATGGACCAAGGGGTGACCACAGCTGTCGGCGAGTGTCGCGTCCGGCTCCGACGAAAAAGGGGACGTCCACGAGTACGTGAAGCCGCCATCGAAGTCGGCCGCCGCGGTCGACTGGCATTCGTAGACTTGCGCGCCGATCGCATGGAAGACATGAATCAGAGTCACGCCCTCGGGTACGTCGACGCCGGTACCGGTCGGCGCGGTCAGCGACTCGTCGGGCACGCAACCCGCGTCGCTACCCGCGTCCGCGGTGCCGCCCGTGCTGGTCGCGCCGCCCGTGCTGGTCGCGCCGCCCGTGCTGGTCGCGCCGCCCGCTCCGCCCGAGTTGCTGTTCGAGCCGCCGCTGGACGCGCCGCCGCTCGCAGGCGCTTCTCCGCCGGTTCCGGCATCCGAGCCATCGTGGGAGCCCGACGAGGAGCTGCAGGCGGCGACGGAGAGGCCCAATGAAGTCACGAGTAGAAGTGTCGAGGTGATTGAAAAGCTTCTGTTGGTCATGAAAGGTTCCCTCGCCGCGACGGACGCACCCTTTGCGGCTGGCTTTGACGCTCGCTATCGCGCGTGCTGACGGGTTCTACGACCGGATCCGGTGGTCGTTTCGCTCAAACGCGATCGGGAGCGCGAATCGCCAGGAACCGCCCGCCCCACGTACCCGCGGCCATCGTCAACGCGAGCGGAAGCAGGTGCCCGACGAGAAGATGCGGCACGTATGCGACCGGGCACCAGAGATCCACGAATACCCACGAGCAAGCACCCACCGCGACGCCGATCGCGGCGCCCGTCAGGTGGGGATGAGCTGGATCGAGAAGCGCCGTGTTCCTGACCCGAAGCGCTGCCCGCGTGGGCGCACGCTCCTTACTGACGGCTGCGAGTACTCTCGAGCGAAGGTTGGCTGAGGGGATCACAGGAAACTAGAACGTAGCTCGCGCTATGTCGGACCGCCAGCCCGCGGCTCGGATGGGGGCGATGGCCATTCCGTTCGAAAGCCTTCCAGGTTCCTTCCGGGTGCCCAACGCGCGGACACGCAGCCGAAACGAATAATCGTAGAGAGTCCGCGTAACAGGTTCTGTCAGGGCGCGTACTCGGACATCATGAAAATCTCTCACTCTCTCGTCGCGGCGGCGGTGTCGGGCATCCTGTTTGGTTGCGGAGGCAGCCAAGCTTCGGGCGGTAGTCCCGCAACGCCGAACGACATGACCGGAAGCTCCACCCCTGATGCACCCGGCGACAAGGCCGCGTGCAAGGGACGGAACGCTTGCAAATCACAGGGCAATTGCAAGACGGACGCCCACGCTTGCAAGGGACAGAACCAGTGCAAGGGACAGGGCGGCTGCTTCCAGGGCAAGTGAAAGGGAGCGGAGCCCGTCTTGAATTTCCGCGCACGCTCAGTGGTAGAGCTGAACCTGCGCGAGCTTCGCCCGCACGTCGTTCAGGTGCGCGCTCGTGGGGAACCTCCGGATGAAGCTCCGCAGGGTCGTCTTGGCGTCGTTCCAGGCTTCGATGTCGAGCTGACATTCGGCGAGCAGGAACGCGGCGTCGTCGACGACTTCCTTGTCGGGCGAGGATTCGGATAGCTCGATGAGCATCGGGATCGCGTCGCGCTGGCGTCCGAGCGCGCGGAGCGTGACGGCGAGCTGGTACCGTGCTTCGGGCGATTGCGCCGCGTCGGGCTTGTACGCGAGTGAATCCCGGAACGCCTGCTCGGCTTCGTGCCACCGCGCCGTGCGCACGTGATCGAGTCCCGTCTGGTACGCGATGAGCGAGAGCTCGTTCTTCGCGCGCTCCACGGCGGCGTCGAAGAGCAGCCGCTCCGTGCGACTCAAATCCAGGTGCGACACGGCATCGTACTGGTCGATCACTTCGCGCCGTTTGCCAGCGACGATGAGCGCGTAGTAGTCCGCCGCACCGCGTTCGGCGCGCGCGCGCGCGTCCTCCCGCGCTTCGAGGACCTTGAGCTCTTTGCCGACCTTGTCGGCTTCGTCGAAGGTATCCTTCGTCTGCGCCCGCACCGCGTCGACGCGCGCGTCGAGGATGACTTTGCCGGCGAACAGTACGAGCGCGACGAAGACGGCGTACGCAGTCGCGCTGTTCCATGTGAGTCGCCGCTCGTAACCCTGGAATCGCTTGGCGATGCTCTTCACGTCCGCCGCGAGCGCATTCACGAGATTGTTCGTCTTGATCGTGAGCGACCGGCTCTCCACGATCTCGCGCTTGATCTCTTCGAGCTCGTTCCCAAACTCTTCCATCGGCCGGCGAGAGTCGCCCGGGAAGGAGAGCCGCGGCAAGCAGGGTCTTCGCAACCGGGGCGTCGTGTAGTAGGGGAGGGCACCCCCAATGGACACCAGTGACATCAAAAAGGGCCTGAAGTTCATGTACGACGGCCAGCCCTACGTCGTCGTCGACTTCCAGTTCGTGAAGCCCGGAAAGGGGCAGGCGTTCACCCGCACGCGCATGAAGAACATGTTGACCGGGAACGTCCTCGAGAAGAATCTGCGCTCCGGCGAGCGGATGGAAGCGGCGGACGTGGAGGAGCGCTCGATGCAGTACATCTATCCGGAGGCGGACATGTACGTGTTCATGAACCAGCAATCCGGGGAGCAGGTTTCCGTGCCCAAGGAGGCTGTCGGGGAGGCGTCGCAGTTTCTCATCGACGGCATCGAGTGCCAGATCGTCATCTATCAGGGCAATCCCGTGAGCGTCGCGCTACCGGCGCACGTCACCGTGCAGGTCGTGGAGACGGAGCCCGGCGCGCGCGGCGACACCGCCACGAATGTCTTGAAATCGGCGAAGGTGTCCACGGGCGCAACCGTCGGCGTCCCGCTCTTCATCACCGAGGGCGAGTGGATCCGCGTCGACACGCGCGAGGGGAAATACCTCGAGCGCGTCAAAGCCCCAAGCTGACGTCAGACGTTCCCACCCGTTCGGTACTCCGCCGGTCACTGGTGGGGCGGCTCGCGTCTGCCCTCGATGGCTCGATTCGAGCTATCCGGACCTCAGCTGAGCTGCCGGCGGTCCAATCCAAGCCCCCGGGAGCTTATTTCTGCTAGCCGAGGCTCGGCCAAAGCGACGGGCCGCTCATTTTAGCGACTCATGGCCTGCGCCGAGCGTCGCGGGGCTCGATTGAGCGTCCCGGGCGCTCGAATCGAGCCATCGGGGGCGTGGCGAGTGAAGTTTTCGCTCGCATCGAGCGGCGCGGGGCTCAGCTGAGCGCCTGGGAGCCTCGACTCGAGCCGTTCGGGGCGTGGCGAGTGAAGTTTTGGCTCGCGCCACGTGTTCGGGGCTCACCTACGCTCCGCATTCCTCGCCGCACGCGATCGTGAGCGTCCGGATGCTCGCGCCGGCTCCTCCGGCTCGGCAGCCGGCGTGAAGAGCACTGCGTGGTCGCCGCGGATGCACGCCGCGGCGATGGCGTCGTTGGCGACGACGCAATCGCGGAGCGTCGCGGGCTCGTCCGCGGTCCATGTCTCGGAACGGGGACGACGCACGACGAGCAGGCCATCGGTCGTGACGAGCACGGCGGTCTTGCCGTCCGGTGAGCGCGGGCTACCCGGCGGCACGGGGCTTCCCAGGTTCGCAAGAGTCTCGACACCGAACAGGGCGTTGCCGGCGAGGCCCGCGTGGTGCGAGCCGTCCCACTCGAGCGGGGTGAGCCGCGGCGTGGGAGGGCGCCCGCTGGCGACACACGACCCAGGGCGCGCAGCGAGGAGGCTGGTCGGTTCGGACGGCATCGGAGCTCCGTTCGCGCCGGTGACCAGGAGCAAGGCCTCCGAGCGATCGCACGGAAACGCCATGCCCGCCCAGATCGGGTCGGTTCCGCCTCCGACGCCGAGCGACCACTTGTCGACCGAAGCCGCTTCCCCGACGGTGCTCGGCAGCGCGAATCGCGTGACGCCGTCCGTCGTCTGGACGAGGAGCGCGCCGCTCGCGTCGAACATGAGCGGGCTCCACCGCGGAGCTCGACCTGGTACCGGGGGCTTCGCGGACAACGGTTGCTCGGTGACGGCGCGGTGCAAAGTGGAGGATGCGATCCGATGCATCAGCTCGTGCCTCTGCGTTTCGGGCATCGGCGCGCCGAACCACTGTGCCTGTTCGAGAGCCCCGCTGGCTTCGAGCGCGTTGCGTTCGCGGAGTGAGGCGTGAATCTGGGCGGCCGCGAGGTCCCGGAGGGCGTCATCGATGCCGGGGCACGCGAAGGGCGCGCCGTCCGCGTCGAAGACGCGCGGGGTGCCGCTCTCGCTACAGAGGGTGGCATAAAGCCGGCGCGCGAGCGCGATCCGGGACGCGAGCTGCTCCGCCGCGTGCTTTCCAGGGGTCCGAGCGGGCCTGGCCACACTCGAAAGCGAGCGCGCCGGCTCGGACGCGTCGCGCGAAGGGCCTGCCGCGCGATCGAGCCATATCAAATCCGCAGCAACCAAATCTCCCTCCTGCCCGGACTTCATCGACGCGGTCAGGCGGACGTCATCACGGCCGTCGCCGTCCCGATCGGTCGAGTCCACGGTGAAGTCGAGCAGCTCGCCCGGAGCCGGCTCCGCCATCTTGAGCGCGACGATTTCAGGGCGCTCGGCGGCGGGCGCGACGACGGTGATCCCGCGCGCCGGCGATCTGGCGACGAGGGTGGCCGTGCACGTCGCGGAGATATCCAGGGTGACGGTGTGCGGCCCGGTTTGCGCGAGGTTCGTCACCTGGTGGCAGGAAGGACCGCCCGGGATGAACGCGGGAGCCCTGGCAACGACCCGTCCGGCGGCAGCATGGGCCGCGAACAGCACGAGCTCGCCGCTGGATTGCGTCTCCGGAGGGTCGGTCCGCGCGCGCGTCCAGGCGACCGCATCGAGTGTGCCGTCCCCATCGAAGTCGGAAGTCACGGCGCGCTCGATCAACCGAGCCTTGTCGACGCCGAGCGCGACGCCGTTCAGCGTCCAGTCGCTCACACCCGGCGGTGCCTCCACGGAAGGCTTCGGAAACGGCGACGAAACTGGACCCCGGGTCGCCGCTGCGTCGTGCGCGGCCGACGGACTCGCGCTCGGAGAGTCTGCGATGTGAAAGGGCGTGTACGGCCTGTCGGACGCGCACCTGCATCCGGTCGCACCACCAAGCGCGAGGATCGTCGCAAGCGGGCGCAGGTGGCCAAGGTGAAGAAGAACGGGCCCGGTCCGCGCGCGCATCGTCATCGCGGTCAGTACCAGATTCGTGTTATTTTTTCGCCTGGAGCCGAGAAGCCATCCCCTCGCGACATTTCGGTGAATGCTGCCGCGCCGCCGTCGCCCTCCTCTTCGTCACCGGATGTGGGAGACCGGCGACGCCCCTCCAGCAAGCGGCGCTCCTCTCCTCGAAGGGGCGCGACGCCGAAGCCGTCCATCTGCTGGAGGCGGATCTGAAGAAGCACCCGGACGCGATCGCCGACCGCAGGCTGCTCGTCCGGCTACGCGCCGAGACGGGCGATCTGGGGGCGGCCGAACGCGAGGCCGGAGCGCTTGCCGCGGTTTTGCCCCCAAACAGCCCCGTCCCGTGGCTCGAGCTGGGTCATGCCTTCGAGATCGCCCATCAGTTCGAGCAGGCGCTGGCAGCCTATGACCGCGCCGCCACCGTGGCGCCCCGCGACCCGGAAGGGCCGAAGACCGGCGGGCTTCGCGCCGCACGCTGGGGAGAAATCGACCTTGCCGAACCCCGGCTGGAGGAAGCGCTCCGCCGTGACCCGCGCGACGCCGAGGCCTGGCACGGGCTCGGGCTGGTGCGCGTCCAGAAGGGCGACCTCGAAGGAGCGAAGACCGCGTACGAAAGCGGGCTTCGCGCCGACCCGGCCGCGCTCGAAAATCGTGTCGGCCTCGCGACGGTCGCGCTGAAAGAAAATCACGCGGAGGTCGCGCTCGCCGAGTATGATCGAGTGCTCGTCGCGCGCCCGAGCTTCGGCGACGGTTATCTCGGCCGCGCGTGGGCGCTCCTCCTCCTCGGACGTCTGGACGAGTCCGCGTCGAGCCTCGAGGATGCGCGCCGGAACGGTGCGGACGCGCGCGCGATCGCCAGGCAACAAAGCCTGATGGACATGCTCCGCCGACAAAACGAGAAGGGGCCGTGACGTTCGCCGAGCGCGCCTGGATCGAGGGCTTTCGAGGGCTTGTAACGCCTGCACTCGCGGCGTAATCTCGGCGTCCGTTTCGGCGCCTTCGCGCAGGGAGCGTCCACAGGGAAGAGCATGGATTCGCAAGAGATCCGCACGGCGCTGGGCGAGCTTCAAGAAGATCCGGATCGCAAGGAGACGTGGGAGAAGCTCGCGGCTGCCGTGGGTATTCCCGGCGGAGATCTCGCGCCTGCGGACGCGCTCCGGATCATGGCGCGGGCGCGTCGCGCTCACGAAGCACGCGATGAAGTCGAAGCCGTCGCGGCGCTCCTGGCGCTCGAGGTGAAGATCGCGGCACGAACGCTCGACGAAGCGGCGCTCGTCGCCGAAGAGTCGCGGGTGCTCCGCGACGAGCTGTTCGACGAAGACGCCGCTCTCGTCGCGGATCTGCGGACGCTCGAGCTCGCGCCGGACGAGCCGAAGGCCGCCGCCGCGCTCGTCGAGAGCGAAGAGAAGCGCGCTCGGTGGCAAGAGCTCTCCCAGACGTACCTGGACGAGGCGAGCTCGGCCCCCGACGACGTTTACAAGAGCTCCATGCTGATGCGTGCCGCGGAGATGGAGCTCCGCTTCGCGGGCGATCACGGGAACGCGGCGCGCGTCGTGGAGCGGCTCGAAGAAGCCTCGTCGCTCGACCCGGGAAACGCTCGCGCGGCGAAGATGATGGAGCGGCTCTACCGGCGCGCGGAGCGGTGGACCGACGTCGCTCGCGTGCTGACGCAAGCGACGATGCACGTGACGGACCCGGCGGCGCGCGCGTCGGCCGCGGTGCGGCTCGGACGCGTTCAGTGCTTCCGGCTCCGCGATCCCGCGGCAGCGGCGGCGGTCTACGAGCGACTCCTGAAGGATCAGCCCGCGAACGCCGAGGCGATCCGGTTTCTCGCCGACCACTACTCTCGCACGGAGAACTGGGACGCCCTCGTCGCGTTCTTCGAGCGACAGATCCCCGAGGCCGAACAGTCCAAGGCCGACCGGCTCGGAGACATGCTCCAGATCGGCATGCTCCACTGGCGGAAGCGCGAGAAGCTGGAGGACGCGGAACCCTGGTTCGAGCGTATCCGGAAGCTGGAGCCCGGTAATCTCGGGATGCTCGCGTTCTTCCGCGATTATTTCGAGAAGATCGGGGACGCGGGCCGTCAGACGGCGGTCTTGCAGGGCGCGCAACGTGTGCTGCCCGAGGGACCGGACAAGGTGGAGGTCACACAGCAGCTCGCGCGCCTCGCCGAGGGTCAAAAGGACGGACAAAAGGCGATCGAGCAGTACAAGGCGCTCCTCCGACAGAATCCGGACGACGAGGATTCGCGCGAGCGCCTCAAGGATCTCTACCGGCGGACGCAGGGGTACAACGCGCTCGTCGAGCTCCTGCGCCAGCAGCTCGAGCGAACGGACGCCGCAGACGGTCCGAAGCGCCTCGAGATCCTGCGCGAGGTGGCGAACCTCTACAGAAGCTCGATCAAGAGCGACACCGCTCTGGTGTCGGTCCTGAACCAGATTCTGCAGATCGACGAACGCGATATCGAAGCGGTCCGTGAGCTCATCGCGCTCTACGAGAAACTCGGACGCGCGCGCGATCTCCTGGCCAGCCAGCAGAAGCTCGCGGAGCTCTCCTCGGACCCGACGGAGAAGGCCGAGCTCTTCCGCCTGATCGCGCGGCGCTGGCTCGAGCAGTTCTCGAACGTGCAGAACGCGACGCAGGCTTTCGAGGGCTTGCTCAAGATCCTGCCGGGCGATCCCGAGGCGTGCCAGAACCTGTCCGAGCTCTACAAGAAGCGCCGTGCGTGGCCGCAGCTCTTCGAACTCTATCAGTCTCAGGTCGGGACGCTGGAGGGCGGGGAGCGGCTGACGTTGATGACGGAGATGGCACAGCTCGCCGCCGAGCGCCTCGGGCGCGGCGACGATGCGGCGAAGCTCTACCGCGAGATCCTCGCGGCCGACCCGGGCAACGCGCAAGTGCTGGACGCGCTGGAGCGCCACGCGGAGCGGGCGAAGGACTGGCCGACGCTCGCCGAAGCCCTCGAGCGTCGCGTGGACGCTCTTTCCGATCCCGGCGCGCGGCTCGCGGTGCTGCAGAAGCTCGGCACCGTGTACGCGGAACACGTCGGCGATCATCAAGGCGCCGTTCGCGCATGGCGGCGCGTCCTCGAGCTGCAGCCGGGCCACCAGCGGGCACTCAGGGTACTGCGCGATTCGTATCTCCTCGCCGGCGATTACGGGGGGCTCGAGGAGCTCTACGCGTCCCAGGGGGACTGGGAAGGGCTTGCCGAGGTGCTGAGCAACACCGCCGATCGCGCCAAGGAGGGGGCCGCCAAGATCGAGCTCTCCTATCGCGCCGCGGGTGTTTACAAGGATCGGCTACGCCAGCCCGAGCGCGCGTTCCGGTCGTACGAACGGATCCTCGCGACCGATCCGAACGACACGCGCGCCGCGAAGGAGCTCATCCCGCTCTACGAGGCCGAGGAGAAATGGCCCCGCTTGCCCGCTCTGCACGAGCTCCTGGTCGAGCGAACGGAGGACGAGGCGGAAAAGCTCGCGCACCTGCAGCGGCTGGTGGAAATTGCGGGCGAGCGTCTGTCCGATCGTAATGCCGCTGCGACTTACGCGCGCCGCGCTTACGCCATCGCACCCGATGACGCCGCGGTCCTCGCGTCGTTCCAGTCGGCCGCGGCTGCGGCCGGGGCCTGGCCGCTGTTCGTGGAAGCTGTCGAGGAGCGTGCGAAGAAGGTCAAGAAGAAGAAGCGGCGGCCGCTCGAGCTACTGCTCGCGGACGTGTACACGCGGGAGCTCTCGCGAACCGATGACGCGATCGGTATCTACAAGCGCCTGCTCGAGTCGGACGCCACCGACACGGAAGCAGGAACGGCACTCGAGGCCATTCTCCGTCGCGAAGGGCGGCGGGACGACCTGCGCTGGCTCCTCGGCTTGCGCGTCGAGAATGCAGCGAGCGACGACGAACGCGTTCGCGTGCTCGGCGAGTGGGCGACACTGGAAGAAGAGTCGTTTGCGGAGCCTGACCGCGCCGCGGCGCTGCACGCTCGCGTGCTCGAGCACGCTCCAGGAAACGTGGTTGCGCTCGCGGCGTTACCGCGGTTGCTGCTCGCGACGGGCAACGCCAAGGGCGCCGCGGAAGTTCTCGAGAAACATCGCGAGAACACGAGCGGCGCGGAGCGCGCGGACGTCGAGACGGAGCTTGCAGAGCTCTACATCGAACGGCTCGGTCGACCCGCGGACGCGCTCGAGGCCGTCGGGCGCGTGCTCGAGCTTTCGCCCCACGATCCGCGTGCGATTTCGGCGCTGCGCCGTCTTCTGGCGCACAAGGAAACGAAAGAGCGGGCTGCCGAGATCCTCGCCACGGAATACGCCGCCACGGGTGACTCACGCCAGGAAGCCGATGCGTTGAGCCAGATGCTCGCCGCGGCATCTCGCCCGGAAGAGCGAAGGGCTCTGTACCTGCGGCTCTGCGACGTGCACGAGCAGAAGCTCTCGTCTTCGAACGCCGCGCTCGACGTCATGCTGCGCGCCGTTCGTGAGTTTCCGGCGGATCTCGAGCTCTGGCGTCGCGCCGAGTCGCTCTCGGCGTCCGCGAACCGGCCGACGGATCTCGCGGAGGCGTTCCGCGAGGCGCTGCGCGCGGAGCTCCCGCCGGAAGCGGAGCTCGAGCTCTGCGAGCAAGCCGCGCGCCTTCACGAGGAGCGCCTCGGGGATCCCGTGGGAGCATCGCCGTATCTGGAGCGTGTCCTCGTTCGCGATCCCGGGAACGAGCGGGCGTTCACCCGGCTGAAGCAAATCCTCACCGGTGCGGAGCGATGGGCGGAGCTGGAGGCCCTGTACGATCGAGCCGCCGCGGCCACCGAGGACCCGATCCTGAAGACGGAGATGCTCTCGGAGGTCGCGCTCGTGTGCGAGGAGATCATCGAGGACCCCGTCAAGGCGACACGGTCGTACGAACGCATTCTCGAGGTCGATCCGAACCACGAAGGCGCGCTCGTCGCGCTCGATCGTCTGTACGAGCAGCAGGGTCGGCACAAGGACCTCGCGGCGCTGCTCGAGCGTCGTCTGGGCTCCGCGCTCGGGGAGGCGAGCCTCGACATGAAGCTGCGTCTCGGTCGGATCCAGCTCGACGTATTGCACGAGCCGGGGAAGGCCGCGGGTCACATCGAGGACGTCCTCCGGGAGCGCTCGAACGACTACGATGCGCGGCGGCTTGCGGAGCGGCTTCTCGAGATCGGAGACCATCGCATCCGCGCGGCTCGCATGCTCGAAGCCGTCTACGAAGCCCGCGACGAGGTCCGGGATCTCGTGCGGGTGCTGGAGATCCGGCTCCAGGCGCTCGACGAAGCGGCCGGGAACGCGAACGCCATCGACGACGAGCGGAAGGAACTCCTTCGGCGCATCGCCGCTTTCCGCGACGAGCGTCTTCACGACGATGCGGGGGCGATCGATGCACTGTCCCGGTACGTTCCGAGCGAGCCGCTGGACGGGGATGCTCGGGCGCGGTTGCTCGACATCGGAAGGCGACTCGGCGCGCAGGCCCGCGTCGCGGACGTGCTCGAGCGAGCGAGCAACGGGGCGGACACGCCCGGGATGCGCGGGGAGATCCTCACCGAAGTGGCGAAGATCTACGAAGAGCAGCTCGGCAACCCCGGCAAGGCCGAGGAGACGTACCGGAAGGTCCTCGAGATCGACCCGGACGACGCGGCGCTTGCGCTTCCCGCCGCGCGCGCCCTCGAGCACATCTATCTGGCCTCGAACGCGCACGAGAAGCTCCGCGATACTCTGAGGACGCAGATCCGACTCGAGAGCGATCCCGATGTGCGGACCGAGCTCGAAGGTCGGCTCGGCACGCTCTGCGAGACCGTCCTCGACGATCCGGACGGCGCCATCGTCGCGTGGAAGTCGCGGCTCGAGGAAAATTCGTCGGATGCCGCCGCCCTCTCGTCGCTGGATCGCCTGTACGAGCGGACCGGCAGGTTCAAGGACCTCGTTCAGATTCTCGAGGCGCGCCGGGATCGTACGGAGGTTCCGTCCGAGCGCCGAGAACTCATGCGACGGGCGGCCGAGACGTTTGCCGGAAAACTTTCGGCAGAGTCGGAGGCCATCGACACCTGGCGCGCGATCGTGGACGAGTTCGGCCCGAATGCGGAAGCCCTCGGCGCACTCGAGACGCTATACGCGGCCGGCTCGCGCAACCAGGATCTCGCGGACACTTACGAGGCACACCTCGACATCGTCGACGCCGGCGAAGAGCGGCTCGCGCTACTCGCGAAGCTCGGAGACTTGCGTCGCGAGCGGCTCTCGGATGCCGCGGGAGCGCTCGGCGCCTATCGTCAGGCCCTGTCCATCGATACGCGCCACGCGCCCAGCCGCGAAGCGCTGGAGAAACTGCTCGCTTCGGAGGACATCCCGACGCGGCGCGAGGCCGCCGAGATCCTGCATCCCATTTACGAAACGGACGGCGACAGCGAGCGGCTGCTCCGCGTGCTCGAAGTGGAAATTCTCTGCGCGGACGATCCGGAGTCCAAGCTTGCCGGTCTCGAGAAGGCGGTGAACGTCTCGTACGGCTTCATGAACGATGCGCCGCGCGCGTTCGGCTATGCCGAGCGCGGCGTGCGTGAAGCGGCCGGGCACGCGGATGTCCGTCCGTGGCTCGCCCAGATCGAGCGCCTTGCAGCGGCTACCGGGCGGCGCGCCGAGCAAGTGTCGCTCCTCCGCGAGGCGGTCACGGAGATCTTCGACGGTGACACGCAATTCGCCGTGACCGAACGCATCGCGACGCTCGCTCGTGAGGTTCTGAAGGATCTACCGCTGGCGCGCGAGTACTACGAGAAAGCCGCGGAGCTACGTCCGGACGACCGCGGCACGCTGGTGGCGCTGGAATCGCTCTACGAGGAGATGGGAGACGCGCCGGCTTTGCTCGGCGTTCTCGAGCGCCGCGCCGAGGTGGCTCAAACGGACTCCGAGAAGAAAGAGCTCCTGTTCCGCCGCGCGAAGCTGCTCGCGGAGAAACTCGGCGATCGACCGCGGGCCATCGAGGTCTATGAAACGATTCTCGACCTCGATCTCGATCGGGGCGCCGTCGACGCGCTCGAGTCGCTGTACGGTTCCGAAGAACGCTGGGATGATCTCGTCTCACTGTATCAACGGCAGCTCGATGCTCCCGGGTCTTCGGCTGCGGATCTGCACGTCAAGATCGCCCGCGTGGCAGCGCGACACCTCAAGGACTCGACGCGTGCATTCGACGAGCTCGAGGCAGCCCTCGACCTCGAACGGCAGCACGATGGCGCGATCGCCGAGCTCGAGAGAGTGCTCGGATCGGACGAGGACAAGGAGCAACGAGCTCGCGCCGCGGGCCTGCTCGAACCGATTTACCTGATTCGCTCCGATTACGATCGCGTCATGCGTTCCATCTCGGCGCGCCTGGACGCGACGGACGATCCGGCGCTCAGACATGAGCTCCTGACGCGCCTCGCGCACCTCTACGAGGAGCAGAAGGAAGATTACGTCGCGGCCCTCGATACGACCGCGAAGCTTTTTCACGACGACATCGCGGACGAGTCCACTCTCGCAGAGCTCGAGAGACTGGCGAAGGTCGCGGGCGCCGAAAAGCGCCTCGCTGAGATCTACGCGACGGAGCTCGAGCCTCTGCACGGCGATGATCCGATGACGGCGAAGCTCGCGGCGCGCACCGGGGAGATCTTTGCGAGTCTTGGAGACAGCGATCGGGCGCTTTCGTTCTATCGGCGCGCGCTCGCGTTCGAGCCGGACAGCAATGCATTGTTCGGCGCCGTCGACGGCCTCCTGGAACGCACGGGCCGTCACGAGGAACGAGTGGGGCTCTACAAGTCCGGTCTGGATCACAAGTACGAGCCCGCCGACCGTTTGAAGTTCCTGCACACCATCGCGGGACTCGAGCGCCGCGAGCTCGGCCGGCCCGACGCCGCGATCGAGACGTACCGCCAAGCCGTCGACGTCGACGAAACCGACGCGCGCGCCCTGGATGCGCTCGCCGAACTCTACGGCGAACGCGGCCGCCACTCGGATCTCGCGGACCTTTTGCTCCGGCGGGCCGAGTCCGCGAATTCGCCGGACGCGGCGGCAGGCTACCGTCTGACGCTCGCGCGGCTGCTGAAGGACAAGCTCGGCGATGCGGGTCGCGCGATCGACCAGCTGGAGGAGATCGTCCGCGCCGCCCCGCATCATCAGGAAGCGGTGGCCGAGCTCGAGGCCCTCAAGGAGGACGAGGCTTACCGCGAGCGGGTCGTCGAGATCCTGCGACCTCTCTACGAAGGAGCCGACGACTGGCGGAGGCTCATCAAGTTGAACGAGGATCGCTACGGCCTCGCTCGGGACATCGCCGAGAAGGTGGCGGTCCTGCGGGAGACGTCCGCGCTCTGGGAACAGCGCGGCGAAGATCGGGATCGCGCGCGGCGTGCGCTGGCGATTGCGGTCGAACTCGACCCGGACGACGCGGACGTGCGTGCGGAATACGAGCGGCTCGTGGAGGCAACCAGCGCCTGGGACGAGCTGGCGGAGAGCTACGAGTCCGCCCTTCGCGAAAATCCGGATCTTGCGTCGAAGCCGGCGCTATTGTCGATGCTCGCGTCCGTGCACGACACGCGGCGCGACGATCCTCGCCGCGCCCTCGACGCCTACGATCGGCTCCGGGAGCTCGACGCGAGCGAGCTTGGTCCGCTGGAGAAGATGGAGCAGCTGGCGACGCTCCTGAGCGACTGGGCGGTGCTCGATCGTGTGCTGACGGCAAAGGCCGAGCTCGTTCTCGAGGACGATGAACGCGCGAGCATCTTCCGTCGCGTGGGCGAGGCGCGGCGCGACATGCTGGACGATCGGACGGGGGCGATCGCCGCCTACGAGCGCGCCGCGGAGCTCGATCCCGAGAGTACGTTCACGGTCGATTGCCTGATCGACCTCTACGAGACCAAGGGCGACGCCGCCCGCCTGGTCGAGCTTTATCAGCGGCGTGTCGAGCTGGCCTCGGAAGACGATGCGGAGCTCAAGTACGAGCTTCTCGTCAAATCCGCGGACTGTTACGAGACGAAGCTCGAGAACAGGCCCCGCGCGATCGAATCGATGAACCAGGCGCTGTCCGTGCGGCCCGGGGACACCGCCGTGCTCGGCGCCCTCAATCGCCTGTATCGCGCGGAGGAGATGTGGCCCGAGCTGCTGGAGAATCTCCGCCTCGAGGCGTCGAGCTGCGAGTCCGTCGAGCAGCGAGCGAACCTGCGAAAGCAGATCGCTCAGATCCTCTCGAACAAAATGTCGAGCTACGAGGACGCGCTGGAGGCTTACGGGCTCGTTCTCGGAGAGCTGCCCGGTGACGCCGAGGCGACCGTCGCCGCGCGGAAGCTCGGAGAGGAGCACGAGCACCTGCGTCCGGCGGCAGCGGCCATCCTGGTTCCCGTCTTGTCGCAAGGCGGCCGGCATCAAGAGCTCGTGGACGTGCTCGAACTCCGGCTGACGACGGAGACCGAGCCGGGGGCCCGAGCCGCGACGCTGCGCGCGATCGCCGAGGTGCTGGATCGGGATCTGAAGCGCCCCGGCGACGCTGAATCGGCGCTTCTTCGCGCCGTCGCGGAGCAGCCGGAAGCCGCCGACTTGCATTCGGAAATAGAGAGGCTCGCCCAGGCGAGCGATGGCTGGGCGCGCTATGCCGACGTGCTCGGCGAGCGTGCGCAGGCGACGTTCGACGTGTCGCTCGCGCGCGATCTCTACACGCGTCTCGGACGTGTCGCGGAGCGGAATCTGGGCGACGACAGGCGGGCCGTCCAGGCGTACACCCGCGCCATCGAACAAGTCGGCGACCAGCCGGAGCTTCTGGAGGCTCTCGATCGCCTCTATGCCCGCATCGGTGACGCGCGAGCGCTGGCGGAAGTCCTCGAGCGGCGCGTAGCCGTCGTCGCCGCGCCCGACGAGCAAGCCAACATCCATTATCGGCTCGCGGTGGTCTTCATCACCGAATTCAAGGAGGCGAGTCGCGGACTCGGGAGTCTGCGGGCGGCGCTCGAGCGGAATCCCGACCACGCGGAAGCGTTGGAAGAAATGGAAGGGCTCACGGACGACCGTGATCTGTTCGAGGAGGCGGCAGAGGTCCTCGAGCACGTGTATCGGAGTCGTGGCCGCACCGATCGTCTGGCCGCGTTGTTCGAGAAGCGCGTTGGATTCGCTGGCTCCCCGGCGGAGCGGATCGATATGCGACGGAATCTCGCGCGGGTTCTGGAGGAGGAGGCACGGGATCCTGCTGCCGCGCAGCGGGTGCTGCAACAGGGGCTCATGGACGATCCGTCGGACTCGGCGCTCCTCGAGCAGATCGAGCGACTCGCTCCGATCACCGGAAACTGGGAAGGCGCCGCGTCGTCTCTCCGCGACGCGATCGAGAAAAAGCTCGATCTGGTTCCGGACGTCGCGCGAGATCTGTCCGTCCGGGTCGCGGTCTGGTACCGGGACCGAGCCGAAGATCCGAAGGCGGCCGAGAAGGCCCTCGAGAAGGCCCTCGAGTTCGACCCGAATAGCGACGAGGTTCTCGTCCAGATCGAGCAGCTCGAATCCGTGCCGGGTCGGGAGCGAGATCTGGTGCAGACCCTCCGAAGGCGCGGGAAGCTCCAGCTGGACGACGACGCCCGCGTCGGGCTCTATCGTCGCGCCAAGGAGCTCGCCGAGGGTCTCGGTGATCGAGAGCTGGCGGAATCCGTCCTGCGCGAGCTCCTGTCCAAGGACGACTCGAACGCCTGGGCCCTCGCCGAGCTGACGAAGCTTCGCGAGACCGCGGGCGACTCGAAGGAAGTTTTTGCGTTGCTTCTCCGCCGTGTCGATCTCGGCGTGGACGACACGGAAAGTCGGCGACTCCGGCACCAGGCCGCGCTGATCGCTCGGGACCGGCTTCAGGATTCCGCGAAGGCGATCGAGCTCTATGCTCGCCTGTTCGAAGACGATCCTGCGGACGCGGACGCCGCCGGAGCGCTCAGGGCCCTTTACGAGGCGTCGAGCGCGCACGGGGACCTGGCGCGCTTGCTGGAGCGGCTCGTGGACGTTGCGGGGACGCCCGCCGAGCGAGGGGCGATCCGGATGGAGCTTGCGAGGCTCTCTGCCGATCGTTTCGCGGATCTCGCCAAGGCGGTCGATCTGCTTCGTGGGGTGATAGAAGAAGAACCGGCGCGGGCGGAAGCCGTTCTGGCCCTCGGGGAGCTCTACGAACGCGCGACGCGCTACGACGAGCTTGCCGAGCTCCTCGGTGATCAAGTTCGTGCCGCTCACGCGCGGGGGGACGCCGAGGCGGAGGTTGCCTACGACGTGCGGCTTGCCGACGTCTACGATCGACGCCTCGCCAACCCGAAGAAGGCGATCGAGACGTACGAGGCAATCCTCTCGAGGGACCCTCGGCACCGCGACGCGCTCGAGGCGGTGGTCCGCCTCTACCAGAGCGCGGGCGATCATGCCTCCGCCGCCAGGAATCTGGAGACCCTGCTCGCCGCCTCGACGGGAGCGGAAGCGCAGGCGCTCGCCGTCACTCTCGCGGGGGAGTACCGCGCGATCTCGGACCTGGACCGAGCGGGCACCGCGCTCGAGCGCGGGCTCGCGGTGGACCCGACGAATCCAGCTCTTCGGGATCCGCTGCGTGCTCTCTACGAGGAGAGCGGCGCGTGGGGGAAGCTCTCGGACCTGATCGCCGGCGACGCGGATCTGGCCGAGTCGACCGATGAGAAGGTGAAGCTGCTGCGCAAGGCTGCGGCCATCCACGCAGGTAAGCGGAGTGACCACGCGGCATCCGCCGCGCTACTCGAACGCGCGAGCGGGTTGCGCCCCGAGGATCGCGAGCTGATGCTCGAACTCTGTGATGCTTACAGCGCGTCGGGGCGTGGCAAGGCGGCAGTGGAAGTCCTCGAAAAGATCGTCCAGTCGTTCGGCGGCAAGCGTTCGAAGGAGCTCGCGGAAATCCATCGGCGGCTCGCCAAGGCCTATCTGTCGGACGGTGAGCAGGCGCGCGCGATGGACGAGCTCGACAAGGCGTTCCGCATAGAGCCCGGCAACGTGCACGTGCTGAAGGAGCTCGGCGGGGTTTCGGTTCAGGTGGGCGATCTGAAGAAAGCGCAGCAGATGTTCCGGGCGCTCCTTCTTCAGAAGCTCGACGACGCCGGGCCGATCACCAAGGCGGAGGTTTTCTGCAGTCTCGGGGACGTCCACCTGCGCCTCGGTGAGAAGCAGAAGGCCGTCCAGATGCTCGAACGCGCGCTGCAGACCGATGCCACGCTGGAGCGCGCCAGGGAGCTACTCGTCCAAGCGAAGGCGTAGCCGTGGCCGCGCAGTCGGGGTGCACGCGAACCGCGCTGGGGACGTTGCTCGGCCTCGTCGTCTGGGCGTGGACGCGGACGCTGCGCGTCACGCTCGAGGCGGACCTCGCGGAGGTGGGGCGCCGCCGCGTGTTCGCCTTCTTGCACGGCCAGCAGATGGCGTTACTCGCGGCACCGTGGGGGCCCGTCGTGGTTCTCGTCAGTCTGTCTCGGGATGGGGCTATCCAGGCCTCCGTGATGAGGAGGCTCGGGTTCCTCGTCGTACGAGGTTCCTCTTCGCGCGGAGGTGTTCGCGGGCTCGCCGGGATCGTACGCGAGCTCTCCGGTGGCGCGGACGCCGCCTTCGCCGTCGACGGTCCGCGGGGGCCGCGTGGCGTTCCGAAACCCGGAGCAGCGCTGGCAGCTTCGCTGACCGGGGCGGAACTCGTGCCGGTCGCAACCGCAGCTGCGCGATCCATCGTCGTTTCGCGAGCGTGGGATGCCTTCGAGATTCCACTTCCGTTCACGCGTGTTGCGATAGTCGCTGGAGCGGCGGTTCGCGCAACGGCGGCCCGTTCGGATCCGGAGGTCCTGGGCGCCGCGCTTCGTGGAGCGCGGGCCCGGGCGGAGCGGATCGTCGGTTGCGACTCGCGGTCGGCCTCCTTGGCGCGCGGCGAGGCCTAGTCATGGGGCGCATTGCCATGATCGACGGTGTCTTGTCGCCTCTCGAGCGTGCGACGGTTGGCGTCGAGGACCGAGGATTCCTGTACGGAGACTCCGTGTTCGAGACCCTCCGGACGTACGACGGTCATCCGTTCGCACTCGACGAGCATATCGAGCGTCTCGCGCGCAGCGCAGCGCTCGTACATATTCCGCTTCCCATCGGGAAGTCCTCGCTCGTGAGTGAAGTACTTGCGGCGATCGGCGCTGCGGGAAACCCGGAGAGCTACGTCCGTGTCATGGTCACCAGAGGCTCCGGCGAGCTCGGTCTGGATCCGTCGCTCGCGGCGAATCCTCTGCGCGTCATCCTGGTGACGCCGCTCGACCCACCAGCACGGGGAGTTTACGAGCGGGGGATTCGTGCGGTGACGTTCGCGACGCGAAGGCACGCGGATGGCACGGAAGGGGCAGGCGCCAAGATCGGCAACTATCTCGTCAGCGTGCTCGCCATGCGGACCGCAAGGGAAGCAGGTGCGGGCGAGGCTCTGATCGTGGACCGTGACGGTTTCGTCGTCGAGGGGGCGACGTCGAACGTCTTCTTCGTTCTCGGTGAGACGCTCGTGACACCACCGGAAGGTTCGGGAATCCTGCCCGGGATCACACGCTCCGTGTTGCTCCGGCTCGCGCCGAGGACGGGATTGCGCGTCGAGTTCCGGGCACCTCGGACGAACGAGTTCGGCGCCTTCGACGAGGTATTCGTCTCTTCGAGCATCCGGGAACTTCTTGCCGTCGTTGCAATCGACGGGGCCGCCGTCGGTGGCGGGACTCCAGGTCCGGTTTCATGGAGGCTCCTCGACGCATTCCGCGCATACACGCGGAATGCGGTCTGACGCCCGTCCTTGCTACGGCGTCGGTTGCTCGGGGGCGGGCGCGGCGACCTGGCGTTGCGTCGGAATGCGAAGCTTGCCTCCGCCTTGGGCGATCATCAGCGCCACGGCCTTGTCGAAGAAGGCCTTCAAGAACGGAACCTCACGCGGCGGATTTGTCACGAGTCCGCACTTTTCGATGACCTTCATCGCCGCCGAGATTTCCAGCGCGCGGTGCTCGCCCTCTCGACCGAGCGCGGATAGTGCGCTGTCCTTCATGCGCCGCACCAGCTCCACGCGGAATTCGGGCGTGAAGAACCGGTCCGTCGCCGCCTCCGCTTCGGCCTTCAGGTGCTCCGTCACGACTCCCGGCTCGGGCGTTTCGCCGGGCACCAGTTTCTGACCAACCTTCGCGAGGAGCTCCTCGATCGCCGTGTTGGTGGGCAGCCAGCCTCGAAACTCGGGGAGGCTGTGGAGGGAAGCCGAGCCCTTCGCCATCTCCGCGGCGTCCTCGTCCGACAGCTCGAACCCCTCCTCGTCGAACGGGTGCGGAACCGGCTCGGGTACGGGTTCGATCAGCGGCGCAGCTGTCGTGAGTCCGAGCGGCTCCGGGAGTCCGCGCTCGCGATGAATTCGCCGCGCTTCGGCGATGCGAGATCGGGCCCAGGGAACAGGGACGACGGTCGCGCCGTATCCCGCGCCTGGTAGCACTTTTCCGAAATACTCTTTCAGCTGTGTCTGGCTCATGGTGGCGTTTTCGACGCGAGCGACGCCCTGTGCGCCGTGCAGATACACGAACGCCGCGCGATACCGGCCGCTTGCCGGGCGCGAAGTGACGGCAAACAGCTGCATACCGCCGGAGTCGGGCGCCATCATCCAGGCTTCCACGACTTCCGGCGCGCTCGCAGCTGAGAGTGCCGCGACGCGCCGCAGATTCGGGATCGGGACGCCGCGGGAGCGGAGCACGTTCAGTCCCCGCCGGGCGGCCTTTCGGGCCGCGCCTTCACCGTGTTCGCTGACCTCGAGCACGGCCGCCGCATTTGCGTGGTCGACCCACGAACGTATCAACTCCTCCGCCCGTTGCCCGGCTTCGCGAGCGGCCTGGATTGCGGTTTCGGCGTTCGCCTGCAGGAGGCGCGGCTCGAGAGCTACGGAATTCTTCGACATTGAACTCGCAGGATACCAAAAAACGAGTGCCCCCTCCTCCCGCTTCGCGTGGAGGTGACGTCTCAAGCTCGATGCGACTCAGATGCTTGAGCGTCGTTCGTCGCACGAGCTGGATCCACTTCCGCGATGAGCTCGATCTCGATACGGGCTCCGAGGGGAAGCGCCGCGACCTGGACCGTCGAGCGCGCGGGAGGGGCAGCCCGGAAGTAGCCGGCGTACACGCCGTTGACGGTCCCGAAGTCGGCGAGGTTCGTCAGAAATAGGGTCGCCTTGACGACCCGGTCGAACGTCGTCCCGGCGGCGTCGAGCACGGCACGGAGGTTCTCCATCACCCGGCGCGTCTGGTCCTCTATCGAGTCCCCCGTGAGCTTGCCGGTTGCCGGATCGAGCGCAATCTGGCCACTCGTGAAGAGGAATCCGCCCGAGCGTACGGCTTGACTGTATGGGCCGACGGCTTTCGGAGCGTGCTCGGTCGCCACGGTTCTGCCGCTCTCCGGCTGCATGTGCCCTCGATAGTCGATCGGGGGCGCCGGCAAAATCAAGCAGGGAGGCACCCCGCGGGACGTTATCGCGGAGCATCCACGGACCGTCGGCCGCTGATCGCGCGCCCCAGCGTTATTTGGTCGGAAAACTCGAGGTCCCCACCGTGAGGCACGCCGCTCGCGATGCGGGTCACCATCAGGCCGAGCGCGGATAACTCTTGAGCGAGCAAGAGCGCCGTGGCTTCTCCGTCCACCGACGGTGGGGTGGCCAGGATCACCTCTTTGACCCCGTCCGCGCCAGCGAGAGCCGCCAGCTGGGCGAGCGGAAGTTCGTCCGGACCGACCCCATCGAGCGGCGAGAGCAGCCTTCCGAGCACGAAATATCTCCCGCGCATGGCGCCGCTGCGCTCGACCGCCAGGAGATCCTGCACTCGAGCGACCACGCAAAGTACGGACGGATCACGTCGCGAGTCGAGGCAGACGGCGCAGAGGGCGTGGCCCGACTCGTCGATCTCGGCGATGTTTCGACAGCGCTCGCACGCCCTCACTCTCGAGGCGAGGGTGGAAAGCTCGTTTCCGAGATCCGCCGCCAGCGTTCCCGATTCCGAAGCGAGGAACAGGACGTGGCGTTGCGCGGTCTTCTCGCCAACGCCCGGCAATCGGGAGAGCAGGTGAATCAGCGTGCGCAATCTATCCGGAAGCAATCGTCAATCCTTGGTTCGTCGCGTTGCCTCACTCGTCCGGCAGCCGGATCTCTTTCAGACGTGCTCCGAGGATCTGCGCTGCTTCCGTTATCCTGGGATGATCTTTCGCGCGCGCGAGCGCCTCGCGTTGCCTCTCGGTTCGCGCCTGGCTGTCCAGTGCCGACACGGAGATGCCCGTGGTGCCTGGCGTCGTGGTGTCGAACTTCAGCGTGGGCTCCTTGCCGAAGTGTTCACGCGCCGCCTGCCGGACGACGCCGAGTGATTCCGCCGCCTTCGCGCTGCGTTCGAACACGCTGCCTTGCTCGAATCCGACGACAATCTGTTCCTGATCGACCCGCACGAGGGTCCCGTGCTGCAAGACCGCCGCGAGGTCGGGGCGAACCGCGCGCACTCGCTCCAGAACGCTCCGCCAGGCGTCGAGTCCCGCCGCGTCCGACGCCGAGGGCGCGCCTGATTGCTCCGCCGGCTTTCCCTCGCCAGTTCTCGGCTCTCCTCCGCCGTGCGGCGGTGGCGAAGAGGATTCTCCTGGACGGTCCTCCTTCGCGAGCGACGTCGCGGGCGGTCTCGAAGGTTCGTGCGCCCCGTTCGACCCACTCGCACGAGTGCGTTCCGGGGTCTGCGAGCGCTGGGCCCCTCCACTCGAAACCGGGGGCACGCCCGCTGGTGTGGGGGCGTTGCCCCGTGGCGCGGCGCCGAGGCGCTTTTCGAGCGCGATCAACCGGGTCACGAGATCGTCGATCGGGATGAGCTGGGGCCGCCGCGCCAGGCGCACACAAAGCATTTCGAGAGCCGCGCGGACCTGTCCACTCCGGACGACATCGTCGAAGCCGCTGCTCATGCCCTGGTGCAGCCGGACGAGATCATCGGCCGTGGTTCGCGCCGCGAGGGCCCCCACGTCCGAGCGCTCCTCGTCGGCCAGGTCCACGAGATCCGCCGTGTCCTCGCACGTCTTCATCACGACGAGGTCACGCAGCATGGCCAACAGATCGCGCGCGACGGACGTAAGATCGTACCCCTGGCTCGCCAGCCGCCCGAGGATATCGAGGCAAGTCGCGGCGTTTCCGTCCACGAGCGCACCCGAGAGTTCATGCAAGACACTTCGGCTGGCCACGCCGAGCACTCGCGCCACCGATTCGCCGTCCAGGGCCTGGTCATTCCACGCGATGACCTGATCCAGGAGGCTCATGGCGTCCCGCATGCTGCCGGCCGCTTCCCGCGCGATGATGGACAAGCCGTGCTCGTCGCTGCCGATGCCTTCGGCGTCGAGGACGTGTTTCAACCGCTTTGCGATGAGCCTCGTCGGAATCAGCTTGAAGTCGAAACGCTGAACGCGCGATAGGATCGTGACCGGGACCTTGTGAACCTCGGTGGTCGCGAAGATGAACTTCACGTGCGGAGGCGGCTCTTCGAGCGTCTTCAGGAACGCGTTCCACGCGCTCTGCGACAGCATGTGGACTTCGTCCACGATGAAGATCTTGTATCGATCTCTCGCGGGTCGGTAGGGAAGGGAATCCTGGAGTTTTCGGACCTCGTCGACGCCGTTGTAGCTCGCGCCGTCGATTTCACGGACGTCGATGTCGGTGCCTGCGGTGATCTCCTTGCACGCCGGGCATTCGAGGCAAGGCGTCGCGGTTGGCCCGCTGAGGGGGGCGGCGGCCGTTCCCGTGCAGTTCAACGCCTTCGCCAGTATCCGAGCCGAGGTCGTCTTGCCAACGCCGCGCACGCCCGTGAAGAGAAATGCGTGCGCGACCCTCCCGGATTGGATCGCATTTGCCAGCGTCCGCGACACGTGGCCCTGTCCGATGAGATCCTCGAAGGACATCGGGCGCCATTTGCGGGCGAGAACGACGTAGCTCATGCTCGACTTCACCGCGTAGCAGATCGCTCTCCAGGCCAAAAGGGCTCCAGTCGGATCGATCGCGGAGTCGAGCTCCGCCGATGAACTCTCCGCTGATTGCAGGGTTGTTCGTGGGTTGGACGGCCGTCCAGCTCGCCGTGGGAGCGTTCTTCCTTCAGGCGTATCTCGCGCGACGTAGGGAGGTCGAATATCTTCTGTTCGCGCTCCTTTGCCTGGCGATGGCGGTAGCCGACGCCGGACTGACGGGGGTCAGCGCAATCCACGGCATGTCGCACTGGCTGCTGGCGACTACACTCGTGCACACGGGGGCCCTCTTCGCGACGGCCCTCAACGTTCATTTCGTTTTCCAGCTCGTCCTGCCGAAGCACGTGCCGCACGTTTCTCCCGCGGCGTACGTGGTCGCGGCGGCGTACGCCGCCGTCATCGCCTTCGGTGGCTGGTGGGTACCTGGCACGACTCACGTCATTCACATCACGGTGTCTGGCATTCGAATCGACACGGTACTGGCGAAGCCGACGCTGGTCGGTATTTCCGCGTACGTCACGATGCTGGGGGCGAACCTGATCGGGGCCGTCACGCTGGTCGGCGCCTATCGCGGCGGACGCCGCGAGTTGCGCGGCGCCATTCTGGGGCTCGTTCTCTCGATCGGTTGCGCGCTGAGCGACGTTCTCTCGGTGGCCTTTCAGCTAGGCACGCCGCCGCTCTTCCCATACGGGTTCTTGATCTACGGATTCGGCATCGCGGACACCCTTCTGGTTCGCTACCGGGATGCAGCGGAGGAACTCGAAGTGACGGCTAGCGAGCTCCGGAGCGCCACCGAGGAACTTACGAACTCCTACCTCGAGCTCAGCGTCGTCCAAGAGGAGCTGTTTCATAAACGGCAGCTTGCGTCGGTAGGTGAGCTTGCCGCGGCGATCGCGCACGAAGTCAGAAATCCTCTCGCCGTCATCGTGAACGCCGCGGCGAGTCTCAAGCGCCCCAGTCTCGGCCCCGAAGATCGCAACACGCTGTTCGGGATCATCGAGGAGGAGATCCGGCGGCTGAACAACATCGTGACGGAGCTCGTCCGGTACGCTCGTCCCATGAACGTGCGCCGCGAAGACGTCGTGCTGGGCGAAGTCGTAAAGGTACTCGGGGAGTCGTTCGACGATCGGTATTCACTCACGCTGAAAAGCGTGCCGGGTGCCGACATCGAGACAGTCTGGGCGGATCCGAGCTTGCTGAGGCTGGCGATGCAGAACCTCGTCGACAACGCGTGCCAGGCGATGCCGGGAGGAGGCTCGATCATCGTGACCGCCACGAGGGACCGCGTCGGCGAAACGGCCGGCGTGCGGATCGAGGTCACCGACACCGGCCAAGGCATGGACTCACGAACCCTCCGTCGGGCAATGGACCCGTTCTTCAGCACGCGCCCGAGCGGCACGGGTCTCGGACTGCCGATCACGGGCCGCATCGTCGAAGCACACGGCGGGCGAGTGGACGTTCAAAGTCGCGCTGGTGAGGGCACGACGGTGGCGCTGTTCGTCCCCGACAGACGCACGGAACAACGGTTGCCGGACCCTTCGCGAATATCTTCACCCGGATGAGTTCTTGTTGCGGGGGAGGTCGGGTCACCGCATGCTCGATGGAGATGGCTCAGAGGAAGCGTCTCGTATTCGTCTGCGTGAACCGCCGTCCGGACGGTACGCCGAAGGGCTCCTGTGCGGCCCGTGGAGCCGTGGAAGTACACGCCGCGCTCAAAGCCGCGCTGAAGGAACACGGTCTGGCCGAGATCGGCGCGCGCGCCTGCACATCGAGCTGCCTCGATGCGTGCTGGGCGGGCCCGTGCATCGCCGTGGAACCGGACCATTTCTATTACGGCAGAGTGCGCGTGGCCGACGTGCCTGAGATCGTCGATGCGATCGAACGAGGTCGTCGCGTCGAGCGCCTCGTACTCGGCCCTGAAGACTTCGTCGAGCCGGCGGAGCTACGACGTCGCGAGTGAGCGGCTCGCCCCGGAGAGGCTGCCTTGAAGTTTACGCTGGCTGGCGCATTTCACCCGCCGTCGTCGGTTCTGGACCAGAGGCGGATCCTGGTCAGGTTCGACATGGACGACGGCGTAACCGTCCACGCCGAGTCGCTGGCCGAGCGCGCGCTCGCACGGCTTCGGGTCCACGCGCGGTTTCCCGTCGTCGATTACCGGTTCTCGTTTCTTTCCGATCGAGGCGAGCAACTGGCCCTTCTGGTAACGCACGGATTGGCGCGACCGCGCTGCAGGGCGCTGACCGAACTCTCGGGTACGCTGACAGTCTCCGGCGGTCCTCTGATTGGTCTGGCTTGCCTGCGCGTCGATTGGCGCCGGAGCCTCCTGGGTCATTAAGCGCAGTAAATGCGGCTTGTTGTCAGCTTGATGGAAGAATTGTCGAGGCTCTGACATAATGACGCCATGAGTGACAGCATGGCTTCAGGGGGCTCCGAGCCCGCAGCTGCTTCCGAGCCCTGGTCGGGAGGCGCCGGAGGCGACCGCGAGATCACCGTGCTCGTGGTGGACGACGAGCCGAGCAACCTGACGTCGCTCCGAAAAATATTCGAACGCGAGGGCATGCGTGTGCTGACGGCCGAGAGTGCCAAGGACGCGCTCGAGGCCGCACGCAGACATCGCATCGGGGTGGTCCTGACGGATCTGATGATGCCGGGTGCGAACGGCGTGGAGTTGCTCCGCGCAATGAAGGAGATCGCGCCGGACACGGAAGTGGTTCTCATGACCGCCTACGGGACCGTCGAGACCGCCGTCCAGGCAATGCGCGAGGGGGCGTACGACTTCGTCGAGAAACCATTGAAGCGCATGAACATCGTCAAGAGTGTTCAGAAGGCGGCCGAGCGCCAGTCGCTCGTCGCGGAGAACCGCTCGCTGAAGCAAGAGCTCAGGCTCCTCACCACGCGGGAAATCGTCGGTCAGAGCCCGGCCCTGCGCCACGTCCTCGACGTCGCGGTACAGGCCGCGCCGTCGACGGCCACCGTGCTGATTCTCGGCGAGAGCGGGACGGGCAAGGAGCTCATCGCGCGGTACATCCATTCCAAGAGCGCGCGCGCGCCGGGACCATTCGTGGCGGTCAATTGCGCCGCGATTCCCGAGACGATCCTCGAAGCGGAGCTCTTCGGTCACGAACGCGGAGCGTTCACGGGCGCCGTCGGACGTCGCGAAGGGCGTTTCGCTCGCGCACGCGGAGGTACGTTGTTCTTGGATGAGATTGGCGAGCTCACGCCGTCCGTTCAGGTGAAGCTCCTGCGCGTGATCCAGGAGGGCGAGTACGAGCCCGTGGGCGGCAACCCCGTGCGCGCTGACGTGCGGCTCCTCGCTGCGACGAACCGTGATCTCACTGCCGAGGTCGAAGCGGGACGCTTCCGTGAAGATCTCTACTACCGGCTGAACGTCATCGCCGTCACGGCGCCTCCGCTCCGTGCGCGCCGCGAGGACATCGCGCTGCTCATCGATCATTTCCTCGGCATCTATTGCCGGAAGAACGGTCGTGCGCGCCTGGACGTTCATCGCGAGGCGATGGTCAAGTTGCTCGACTACAGCTGGCCGGGGAACGTGCGGGAGCTCGAGAACGTCATCGAGCGTTCCGCGGTGCTCTGTCGCTCCGACACGATCCGTCTCGAGGATTTGCCCGAAGTGGTCGCGCAAGCGAGCGCGCCGTCCCCGTCGACATTGTCCTTTCCCATCGGGATGACGCTCGACGACGTCGAGTCAAGGATGATCCGCGAAACGCTTCGCCACACCTCCGGGGACAAGTCGCTCGCGGCGCAGCTCCTCGGCATTTCGACGCGCACCATCTACCGCAAGCTCGGCGAAGCCGGCGGTTGAACGCAATCATGCGATGCCAAATTGTCGCCGCGCGGGCTCCCGAACCCAAGGGCTTGCCACCTTGGCGCGCGCCCCAGCTCGATTTCGTCTCTAACCGCTGCAAATCACGAAGAGTTTCCGCTTTGACGTCTGGCACGCGTCTCGCTTAGAACGCGCCGAGCGAACAATGGCCTTGGACGCGCTTGCTAAGAGATTTTCCCGGGTCTCGTCCTGTCGTTGATCGCGATCGCCGCCTACTTCCAAGCGTCCGGATTGATGCAACTGGTCACGAACTCGTACTTTGACCGCGGCGGTTCCGACGTTCCGGAAGCGTCAGCGGTAAAGCAAGCGGCATCGAGCGAGTCGGAGGAGCCCAAGAGCGCGGAGCCGATCCTTTCGCGCAACCCGTTCGACTCCGTGACAGGGCCGCTCAACAAGGTCGCAGAAACAGAAGAAGAAGGGGCGGCGCCCGAGGCCGAAAAGGTCGATTTATCGAATCCGCTCAACTCCCCGGTGTGCGACGGCATCACGGCGCACGCGGTCACGGAGTCCACCGATCCGACGTGGTCGGTCGCGCTGCTTCAGGGAACCGGCGACACGATGGCCAAGCTGCGCCGTGTCGGTGACGCGATGGGCGACAAGCAGGTTGCGTACATCGGGTTCAATCCCACGCGGAACAGCCCATCCGTTTGGCTCACCGGTGGAGCCACGCTGTGCCAGGTGTTGTTGTTCGCGCCCCCGGCGCCCGTGGCGAAGCCCGACGAGCCGAAGCCGAAGGTGGAGCCAGGCGGCGTTCCAGACGACATCGCGAAGCGCATTCAGAAGATCAGCGACACCGAGTTTCACATCGACCGCGCGGTCGTCGACAACATCCTCGAAAATCAGGCGCAGCTGATGCGTACGGCGCGCATCGTCCCCGAGCAGAAGGACGGGAAGGTCGTCGGGATCCGCCTCTTCGGGATCCGTCCGGAAACGTTGCTCGGAAAGCTCGGACTGCAGAACGGCGACCGACTCGAGGCCATCAACGGTTTCGACATGGCGAGTCCGGAGAAAGCACTCGAAGCCTACGCGCGGCTCCGTACCGCCGACGACCTTGCCGTCAAGATCACCCGTCGCGGATCGCCCGTGACGATCGACTTCAAGATTCAGTAACACCATGCCCACGAAACGATCTTGCTCCCTTGTCGCGGGCGTCTTGGCGTTCACGGTTGCCGCGCGCGCGTTCGCCCAGGCGCCTCCGCTGCGCGCTCAGACCCGACCCGCCGTCGTCCGCTCTCCGCGAAACGTGGGCGCGTCTCAAGCGCCCTCGCCGGTCATCGCGGCCCCTGGGGCTGCACCCGCACCGCCCGCGCCGGAATCGCCTGCCGATCTCGAACCACCGGGTGCGAGTAGTCCACCGCCTGCTTCGATGGACTCGATCGCGAAGGCCCTGGACGTGCCGTACCGTCCCAAGCCCGGGGGCACGCTCGTCAAATTCAACCTGGAAGATGCGGACCTCGCAGAACTGGTGAACCACATCAGCGGACTCACCGGGAAGCGCTTCATCTACGGATCGAAGGTCCGTCAGGTGAAGGTCACGGTCGTGTCGCCGACTCCCGTGACCATCGACGAAGCGTACGAGGCGTTCCTCTCGATCCTCGACGCAAACGGGATGACCATCGTGCCGCACGGACGCTTTCTGAAGATCGTCGACACCGGCGGTATCGCATCGGACACGACGCCCATCTACGATCGCGGCGAACCGCTGCCCGACACGGATCGATTCGTGACGCGGTTGTATCGCCTGCACAGCACGTCGGCGACCGAGGCGTCGAACCTGCTCGGCAAGTTCAAGAGCAAGGAGGGAGATATCTCCGTGTACGAGCCTGGCTCGTTGCTCATCATCACCGATCGCGCGGACAACATTCAGCGGATGGTCCGGATCCTCGAGGAAATAGACGTAGGCGGCGCAGGCACGTCGATGTGGATCGAGCCGATTCACTATGGCTCGGCCGCCGACATGGCAAAGCAGTTCAACGACCTCTTCGATCTCAACCAACCGGGGGGCGCCAAGGGTGCCCCTGGGCTCATGAAGGTAATTCCCGACGACAAAACGAACTCGCTCATCATCGTGGGGACCGAAGACGCTTACACGAAGCTCCTCGAACTCCTGAAGCGCGTCGATCTGGCCCCTGCGGCATCCGGGAAGATCCGGGTGTTGCCGCTCCAGCATGCGGTCGCGGAAGAGCTTGCGGCAACGATGACGCAGATGCTTTCCGGCGCGAAGTCCACGTCGAATCAGAACAAACCGGGAGCGCCGGCTCCGGTGTTCGAGGGTGACGTGCGCGTGGTGGCGGACAAGGCCACGAACTCGCTCGTCGTCACGTCCTCGGCGCGCGACTACGCGCAGATCCGTCTCGTGGTCGATCAGCTGGATCGCGCCCGCCGTCAGGTGTTCATCGATGCGGTCATCATGGATGTCTCGGTCGAACGAACGATGGATCTTGGTCTTGCCTTCCACGGCGGCGCCACCGAGGATCTCGGCGGCGGCGGCGACACCGTACTGCTCGGTGGTCTCGACCCGCTCAAATCCGTCGCGCCAACGGACCCGACCCAGCTCCAGGGACTCGCCCTCGGTGTCCGCGGGCCCGACCTTCCGAATAGCGCCAACACTTTTCCAGGCCTGTCCGGGCTCTCGATTCCGGCGTTCGGCGTCGTGCTCAATGCGATCGCGACGAGCGGCGATTCGAACGTTCTCTCGACGCCACACATCATCGCGACGGACAACACGCCCGCGGAGATCAATATCGGTGAGAACATCGCGCTGCAGCAGAACGTGGGTGGGCTGCCGAGTCTCGGCGGTCTCGGAGCGACGGGTGCAGCGGGTGGCCTCGGCGCGCTCGGCGCGCTCGGTGGTCTCGGGCCTCGGGGGTTTCGGAGCGGCGCAACGCCACGACGTCGGCACGCACATCAAGGTGACGCCCCACATCAACGCGACCGACCAGGTTAGACTGGAAATCCAGGAGGAAATCAGCGAGGCTGGTGCGCCAGCCGGTGCGCTCGGCGTGGTTCCCATCATTCAGCGCCGCGCGAACACGACGCTCATCGTGGACGATCAACAGACGGTCGTCATCGGCGGCCTGATCAGCGACACGATCACGAAGTCTTCGGAAAAGATCCCCGTGCTCGGGGATCTGCCCGTGCTCGGGTTTCTCTTCCGCTCGACGAAGAACGACAGAAAAAAGACGAATCTTTTACTCATTCTCACGCCGTACGTGATCCGGGATCAAGAAGACCTCCGGAAAGTCTTCGAGCGGAAGATGCAGGAGCGGCAGGAGTTCTTGGATCGGTATTTCGTATTCGAGGGCGAATGGCAGGCGCCGCGCGATTATTCGCGCACGAACGGGCTCGTGGAGGACATCCGGCAATCCTACGCCGCGCTTGCCGAGCAGCTCCGGCTCGAAGCAGAGAGCGAGCCGGTCGACAAGGGTGGACACGAGCCGTCAGCGCCCATCGACGTGCCCAGCGAAGTGAAGGGTGGGACGAGCAGGCCGGGAGGGACCCGGCCGCGGCCCGCAACGCCCCGGCGCGCGCGCCCCGCCTCGGAGTACGAGTCGCCGATCCGCATCAATCCCATCGCCCGTAGCGTGAACATCGAAAGGATGGAGTGACACTTGCTGGCTGAGCGCGTTATCGGGGACATTCTATTGCGGCGGGGCGTGATCGCGCCGGACGTGCTCGAGGGCCTCTACGCGCAACAGCGCGAAAAGGAGTCGCCGCTCATCGAAATCGTCGTTCAGAGCCATGCGGCGACGGAAGCCGACGTCGCCCGGGCGCTCGCGGCCGAGTGCGGGCTGTCGTTCGTCGAGAAGATTGACGTGAATGCGGTATCGCTGACGGCTGCGATGCGCTTGCCGATCGGTTACGCGCGCGCACACAAGGTCCTCGTCACTGCCGAGCACGCCGATCACGTCGATGTCGTCTGCGGCGACCCGCTCGACACCGCCGCGCTCGACGACATTCGCGCCGCCTTCGGAAAGTCCGTTCGCGCCGTGGTCGGCTCCGGCGAGGTGGTCGTCGACGCGATTCACCGCGTCTTCGAGAAGCAAGACACGGCAGGCGATCTCAAGAGCGACGACCAGATCTCCGACGAGGACGAGATCGATATCCTCGACTCCGACGACGATGCGCCGATCATCCGCTGGGTAAACGGCCTCTTTCATCAGGCAGTCAAGGAGCGAGCGAGCGATATCCACATCGAACCGGAAGAGAAGGAGGTCATCGTCCGATACCGGATCGACGGAAATCTCTACGTCGCGAAGCGCGCGAGCCGGCAGTTCATGAGCTCGGTAGTCGCGCGCGTGAAGATCATGGCGGGCCTCAACATCGCCGAAAAGCGTCTTCCGCAAGATGGGCGCATCTCGCTCAAGATCGCCGGGCGCAGCATCGATATCCGCGTCTCGACGATCCCGACCAGCCGGGATCACGAGCGCATCGTGATGCGGCTCCTGCACAAGACGAGCGTGCTTCTCGACTTGACGGATCTCGGCTTCTCGAGCCGGGACTACCATCTGATGGACCAGCTCATCCATCGTCCAGACGGGATCATTCTCGTCACGGGTCCGACGGGAAGCGGGAAGACGACGACGCTCTACGCTTGCATCAACAAGATCAACAACCCCGACGTGAACATCCTCACCGCCGAGGATCCGGTCGAATACGAGATCTCGGGCATCCATCAGGTTCACGTCCAGCCCAAGATTGGGCTCACCTTCGCGAGCGCGATGCGCGCATTCTTGCGCCAGGATCCCGACATCATCATGGTCGGCGAGATCCGCGACAAGGAGACTGCGGATATCGCCATGCACGCGTCCATGACGGGTCATCTCGTCGTGAGCACGATTCACACGAACGACGCGTCGAGCGCATTCACGCGTCTCGTGGATATGCAGATCGAGCCGTTTCGGGTGCGCTCGACGGTCATCGGCGTGCTTGCGCAACGGCTCGTGCGAGTCCTGTGCAAACACTGCAAGGAGCCGTACGAGGCGACTCCGTACGAACTCGAACAGATCGGCATCGACCCGGAGCGGACGCGTCGTCGCCTCGAGCGTCAGCTGTCATCGGCGTACCGGGTTCACGGAGTGCCGTACAATCCCGTCGGATGGACGGGTCCTGGAATGCCGATCATCCACCGTCCGAAGGGCTGTGATCTGTGCGCGGGAAAGGGGTACACGGGTCGGCTCGGCATTTACGAGCTCCTGATGGCCGACGACGCCGTCGGTCAGCTCGTCCTCGCGAACGCGGACTCGCAGTCGATCAAGCGCGCCGCGCAGCTCCAAGGAATGGACAGCTTGCGCGACGACGGTGCTCGCAAGGTGCTCGACGGCGTAACGACGGTCGAGGAAGTGGTGGCGGCCACGCAGGAAGATACCGTGGTCGAGTAAAATGGCCGTCTTCGAGTACCGCGGGATTCAGGTCGGCAGCGGAAAGGCCGTCAAGGGCTACCGCGACGCGGACAATCAAAAGGTGCTTCGCGCGCTGCTCCGCAAGGACGGCATTCTTCTCACGCTGGCGCAGGAGGAGACCGCGGAACGCGTCAAGTCGCAGGGCAAGGAGATCGACCTCTTCGCCGTCTTTCGTCGTGCAAACACCGCGGACGTCGCCGTGATGACGCGACAGCTCGCGACGCTGGTACGTGCGGGGGTTCCGCTGGTCGATTCGATCAGCGCCCTCGTGGATCAGGTCGAGAAAGAGCAACTGGTGCGCGTTCTGACGGCCGTGCGCGAGACTCTGAAGAGCGGGACGAGCTTCGCCAAGTGTCTCGAGGCACACCCGAAGGTGTTTCCGAATCTCTACGTGAACATGGTGGCGGCCGGCGAGGCGTCGGGCACGCTGGAGGCCGTGCTCGACCGGCTAGCGGACTTCATGGAGGGCCAGGCCCGGCTGAAAGGCAAGGTCACGGCAGCGCTGGCGTACCCGGTGCTGATGATGTTCATCGGCATCGTCATGGTGAGCGTGCTGATGGTCGCCGTCGTGCCGAAGGTGGTCAGCATATTCGACAATCTCGGGCAAGAGCTGCCCTGGTACACGCGACTTCTCATTTTCGTCTCGAACGTGTTCGGTAGCTACTGGTGGCTGATCATTCTCACGGTGGTCGGAGGCATCTGGTATTTTCGCAGATGGATCCGCACGCCCTCGGGTCGGCTGCGGTGGGACACGTTCATTCTTCGGGTACCCATCTTCGGGCGGCTCAACCTCCTGGTCGCGGTCGCTCGATTTTCGAGGACGCTCTCCACGCTTCTCGCGAGCGGCGTTCAGCTGCTCACCGCGATGAACATCGTGAAGAACGTGCTTGGAAACGCGCTGCTGGAGTCCGTTGTTTCGACCGCAATCAGCTCGATTCGAGAGGGGGAGAGCATCGCCGAGCCGCTCAAGCGGAGCGGGGAATTCCCACCCATGGTGACGCACATGATCGCCGTCGGCGAGAAGACCGGTCAGCTCGAACAGATGCTCGACAACGTCAGCCGTGCTTATGAAGCGGACGTGGAAACGAAGGTTGTCGCGCTGACGAGCCTGTTGGAACCGTTGATGATCATGCTCCTGGGTGGCGTCGTGGGTTTCATCGCCATGGCGATATTGATGCCCCTCATTCAGATGAATCAGCTGGTGCAGTGATGGCAAAGCGGAGGCGAACCGAACGTCATATTCTCTTTCCGTGGGAACGGCGCGGTGGGCTCCTGCGCCGGATCCGGATCGATCAAGCCGGACCATTCCTCGCGGTGATGGGAGCGGTGTCTCTGGTCGCGCTGGTCGGCATGCACGAGCGTCGGGAGTCGGGAATTCGTCGCACGCACGCGACACTCTTGAACGTCCGGAACGCGGTCGATTCCTACATGGCGGATCACGACGGCGGATGCCCCGCGGCGGGGCTCGACGGGCTCGGTAGCTACGCTAATTTCGAAGGAGCGCCGCGGGATGCCTGGGGCAAACCACTCAGGCTCGAGTGTCCGGGTTCTGACAACGCACGCTACGACCTGTCCAGCGACGGCCCTGACGGACGTCCTGGGGGCCTCGACCGAATCGAGTGAAAGAGAGAAGCAGATGAACCAAAGAAATTTCAGGAAGGCTCTCGAACGCGGCGTCACGCTGGTCGAGGTTCTCATCGTCGTCGCGATCATCGCGATGGTCGCGAGCGGCGTCGCCGTGTTCGCGCTACCGAAGTACAAACAGGCACAAGTGCAGGAAGCCGAGACTGGCGCACGAGTGATTCGCGGAGCGATCCAGAACTGGCAGCGGGTCAACAACGACTCGACGTGCCCAACCATGAGCCAGCTCGTGCAGGAGAAGGAGATCGACTCTGCGACGTCGAACGTCGATCCCTGGAACCAGCCATACATTCTGACTTGTACCGACGACGACGTGATCGTCGGTTCCGACGGTCCCGACAAGAAGCACGGCACGGCGGACGATATCCGGGTTCCGAAGGCCACCGTGTCGGGCCAATGAGGTTCGCACGAGGGTGACGTCATGCTCGACCAGCGAACGAATGCACGCGGTTTGCCCGAGAAATCTGGCGAACGCGCGTTCACGCTCGTGGAGATCCTGGTCGTCATCATGCTCGTCGCACTTCTGGCGGGAACCATCATTTCGGGTTCGGGGATGCTCGCGAGTAATCGCCTGCGCTCGGCGGCGGGACTCATCGTCACCGCCGTGCGCATCGCGATCACGCGCTCGAACACCCAGGGGCGCCCCGTTCGCTTGACCTTCGACATCGATGGCGGACGTCTGCTGCTGGAGGAGACGACGGGGCGCATGCTCCGCGTCAAGGAGACGTCCGACAGCAAGGCGACGGAGGGCGCGGCGGCCGGTGCGGATCCGGCGACGGCAGCGGAGCGGGAAGCGACGGAATACGCCGACGGGATCGTGAAGGGCCCGCGCGCGCCGAGGGCAAAGTTCAAGGCGGTCCCCCTCGGCGTCGCGAACGAGGACGCCGGCAAGGGACGAGCTCTCGGTCGCGGAATTCACTTCCGGATGGTCCAGACGGAACACGATCTCAAGCCGCGCGACTCGGGGCGCGCCTACTTGTACTTCTGGCCCGGCGGAGGGACGGAGCGTGCAGTCGTACAACTCGAGCGAACGGGGAGTGACGGTGTGCTGTCGGTCGTGGTGAGCCCGCTCACCGGCCGCGCCGTGATTCAGCGTGGCGAGGCGGAGCTGCCAGCGCAGCGAAAAGACGAGTCGTTCGGCATGCAGGGAAACCTATGAGAGCAGGGACCAGGGGTTTCACGCTGCTCGAGGTGCTCGTCGCCATCGCGATTCTCGGGCTCGGGATGACGTCGATCCTTTCGGCCCAGGCCGGGCTCTTCGCGAGTTCGTCTTACGCCGAGCGAGTCAGTCTCTCGATCGGGATGGTGCGCTGCAAGATGAGCGAGCTCGAGCTGAAGCTCGCGAAGGAAGGGTATCCGCTCATCGACACGAAGGACGAAGGACCCTGTTGCGGCGACGATCCGGTCCCAGGATACAGTTGCAAATGGAAGATCGAGAAGGTGGAGCTGCCGCCTCCGCCACTCAGCGGTGATCTGTCGAGCAAGATGAGCTCGCTCGGCAGCGGCTCGGGGCCCGGCGCGCTCGGCTCGCTCGGCGCGATCGCCGCGGTCGGGCAAAGCGGGGGAGCCGTGCTCGGGAACGGTGCCGGCATCTCGGACATTTCGCGACTCTTCGCCGGTGAATCGCCTCTCGGCGGCGGGTCCAGTGGATTCGGCACCGCGCCCGGGATCAGCGACCCGAGTCTCCTGGGGAATGGGTCGCCGTCACCGACAACCGCACCGACGGACTTCGGGAGCACGCCGTTTGGTTCCTCGGCGTTCGGCCAGACCGTGCCAGGCACGACCCCGCTCGGCGCCGTGGCCCCTGCTGGCGGTGGCCTTCTGGGTGGAACGACTCCCATGACGAGCGGCACCGGCGCGCTAGCCCCCCTCGTAATGAGCCTGGTCTATCCGACGCTGAAGCCGATGCTCGAAGCGAGCATCCGCAAGGTGACGGTCACCGTCACGTGGAAAGAAGGCAGAAAGTCGCGGGATCTCGAGATCGTGCAGTTCGTCACCAATCCGCAGCAGGGCGGCATCGATCCGAACGCCATGCAAGGCATGGACTCGATCATGGGCATGCTCGGCCCGATGCTCGGCGGCATGTCGGGCGCCGCGACCGGGGGAACGACCAAATGACTCGTTCTCGCCTCCCACGTCGCGCGCAAAATAGCGGTTTCACGCTCATCGAGCTCCTCATCGCAACGGGCGTGCTCGCGGCGATCTGCGTCCTCATTTACACGGCGTTCGCCGGCATGCGAAGCAGCAAGGAGGGAGTCGAGCGCATCGACGATCGTTATCACGAAGGTCGCGAAGCATTGCGCCGGATCACTCGCGAGCTGTCGAGCGCGTACATCTCTCTTCACCGGCCGCTCGATCCGACCTTGCTCGTGGTGAAGACCGAGTTCGTCGGAACACGCGGGTCGCCCGCGGACCGACTCGACTTCAACTCATTCTCGAACCGACGGTTCGACCGGAACTCGCATGAGTCCGATCAGTGCGAGCTGTCGTATTTCGGATCGCAGGATCCGAACGATTCCGGCGTGACGGATCTGGTCCGCCGCATCAGCGTGCGGCCCGACGCAAAGCCCGACAAGGGTGGGCGCATCGACGTCATCGCGTCGGATATCGACCTGTTCAAACTCAAGTATCTGGACCCGCTGACGGGCCAGTGGGCGGAGACCTGGGACTCGACGGACACGATCACACACACGAACCAGCTGCCCATCTACGTCTGGGTGCGGCTCGTTCTGAACGGCGGACGACGCGGCTTCATCGGACGCGGCCAGGGGACGCTGCGATTCGAGACGAAGGTTCCCATCCCCATGTACCAGCCGCTGAGCTTCGCGATCGAATGAGATTTTCGCTTCTCAGAGGCGCGCGTTCGACCGGTCCATCCGGCGCGAAGAGACGTCGCCGGCGGCATACGGAGCGAGGCGTCGCGCTCGTGCTCGTGCTCGGGGCCCTCACGATCCTCGCCGTCATGCTCACCGACTTTCAGGACGAAACGTCGTCAGAGCTCGGCAGCGCGCTCTCGGCGAGAGACTCGCTCCGCGCCGAGTACGCGGCACGCTCGGCAATTCAGCTCTCGCGACTGCTCATCGCTTCCGAGCCGACGATTCGGAAAGGGCTCGCTCCGCTCCTGATGTTGCTCGGCGGCTCGCCTCCTCAGATCCCCGTGTGGCAGTTCGGCGACCAGATCCTGGGAGCGTTCAACGACAAAGCCGGCGCCGCCAAGTTCGCGGCACTTGCCGGTGTCGAGATGGACAAGGGGAAGAAGCTGGGCATCGAAGGCGCCGGGTTCGACATCGACATCATCGACGAGGATTCGAAGATCAATTTGAACGCGGCGTGGAAAGATCCGCTCACTCAGGCGCGGCTGGCTGCCGAGATCATGGGCCTCATCGGGGGAGCGCAGTTCGATCCACTCTTCACCTCCCGCGATGGCGACGGACAGTATTCCGACCGGTTCACGATCTGCAGCGCCATCATCGACTGGGCCGATTCGAACCTCGAAGCGATGAACTGCGATCTGCAAAACCAGACGGGTCCGAGCACGGCGCCGGAAGACTCCTTTTATCAGCTCCTCGATCCGCCCTATTTTCGGAAGAACGCGCCGTACGACAGCCTCGAAGAGCTCCACATGGTGCGCGGGGTGAGCGACGACTTCTGGGCAAACTTCATCGACCCCGATCCGAACGATCCTCGCCGTCGTAACGTGACGGTCTGGGGGTCCGGAAAGATCAACGTCAACACGGCGAACGCGCAGACCATCCTCGCCCTCATCTGCGGCGGCACGATCCCGCCCGCCAAGATGTGCATCGACCCGATCGAGGCGATGAAGTTCCTGACCTTCGTGAACGTCATCCGGACGCTGACTCAGGGCGCTCCCATCTTCGGAACGCCTCAGTTTTTCCTCGACGCGCTCGCGCAAAAGAACTTCGTCGGTCAGATATTGCAGAAATTCGGACTCGAGCCGATCAACTTCGCCTCGGGGTCCGAGGCGAAGAAAGCGATCTCTTCGGAGAGCAAGGTCTTCACCTTCATCGCGACGGGCTACGTGAAGACCGGAAAGCGGGAGACCCGCGTGAAGATTGACGCCGTGGTCGATTTTCGGCAGGCGCCGTCACCCGCTCAGCTGCTTGCCAATCAGGTCGGTACGCAGGGGGCCAAGGCTCTGGGGCTGCCGAATCCGACGGGCACTGGCGGCGCGGGCGGGCTCGGGACACCGGCATCGTCGAGCACCAGCGAGTTGCCGTACCCCGGTTTTTCACCCGATGGCCTGCCGGGGGGCTTGCCGCCTGGCGCCACGACCGACGGCGACATCGTCTTTCTCCTGCCGAACCCGGGCGGCAGAATCGTGTACTTTCGCATCGAGTGACGCGTTTGCATGGCGAAGATCATCGGCATCGACATTGGTAACCGGTACGTCCGGGCCGTGCTGCTTTCGACGCGCTACCGCAAGGTCGCGCTCGAGTCGCTCACGGAGATCGATCGCGTCGAAATTCCCGACCTCGACGCGGCGGTGCAGGCGTGCCTCCTGCCCCTTGCGCCGCATAGCGACGCGGTGGCCGTGGCCGTGGACGGCGACATGGCATTCGTCCACCGGTTGAAGTTGCCGTCGACGGCCATGAAGCAGCTTGCGGCCGTGATCGTCTTCGAGCTCGAGGCACAGGTGCCGGTCGACGTGGACGACCTCGTTCACGATTTCATTCAACTGCCGCGCGAGAGCTCGGCCGCCCCCGTCGAGTGCCTGACGGCCGCCGTGCGAATCGAGCACGTGAAGCAAAGGATCGACCTCGTCAAGCGCGCCGTCTCGCACGAGGTGCAGCGCGTCGGCGTCGGCGCGCTTCCACTGGCGAACCTCTCGTCCGTGATCCCGTCCCTTGCCGTGGAGGGGCCGGTGCTGGTCCTCGAACTCGGCGACGACCGCTCGGAAGTCATCGTACTCGCCTCCGCGTATCCGGTGTACGCACGCACACTCTCCATCGGCGTCTCCGGTTTGCCCGACTCCGCGCCGGAGCTAGCTGCTCAGCTCAAACAAACGGTGACCGCTGCGTCCCTGCAGGTCGAGCAGCCCGTCGAGGCGATATTTCTGACGGGCGGCGGCGCTGCTGCCGCCGGAGCCGAAGAGTACCTGGCGGGCGAGCTCGGCATCGCCGTCATGCAGCTTCCGGAGCCGGAGCTCGACGGACTCACGGAGGAACATCGGCGAGCGCTGCCCCGCTTTGCGCGGGCGCTCGGGCTGGCGCTGGGTCTGCGCGGGCGACCCCGCGACCTCGACCTGCGTCAAGGGCCGCTCTCGTTCCAGCGTGGGTTTGCGTTCATCAAGGAGAAAGCCCCGGTCCTCGCCGCGCTCGGCGGCACGATTCTCCTGTCCTTCCTGTTCGCGACGTGGGCGGAGATGCGGTCGCTGAAGCACGATCACGGGCGTCTGTCGAAAGAGCTCGCGTCGCTGTCGAAGGATGCATTCCGTGAAGAATCCGACGATCCGGATCACGTGCGCGAGTTGCTCGACAGCGCTGCGGCGCGCGCCGAGATCGACCCCATGCCGCACGCTGACGGCTTCGACGTCATGGTAGCGCTATCCAAGGCCGTTCCAATCACGATCACGCACGACGTGGAAGAACTCGACGTCTCGCGGGATCATACGAAGCTTCGCGGGGTCGTGGGATCCGCGTCCGAGGCGCAGACGATTGCGGACGCGCTCCAGAAGAACCCATGCTTCACCGACGTGAAGATCACGAAGGTGAGCCAGGTGGTGAACGGCACGCGACAGAAGTACGTCCTCGAGAGTGATCTGAAGTGCCCGGAGGATGCCGTGGCGAGAAAGAAGGCCGACGCCGAGGAGGGGGAAAAGTGAACGCCGCCAGCCTGCGCGAACGGTACGATCAACTCGAGCCGAGGGAGCAGAAGCTGGCGCTCGGGTTCGTTGGGGTTTTCGCCGTGATCGCGATCGTGATCGGGCCGCTCGCGCTGTCCGCCTCTGTCGCGTCCGAGAAGAAGGAGAACGAGGCGATCCGAGACGTCATGGCTGCGATCGCTGACGCTCGCCCGTCGCTGGAACAGGAGGAGGCGCAGCGGCAGCGCGTGCTTGCGCGCTACGCTCGGCGGGCACCGCCTCTGGCCGGCTTTCTCGAGCAGCTCGCGAGCACGCACAACATCGAGATCCCCGAGAGTCAGGATCATCCGCCGGTTCCTCACCTCAACAAAAAGTACGAGGAGCGGTCCACGAAGATCGAGCTCCAAAAGGTCGGGATGAAGAACCTCGCGCTGTTCCTCGAGGCGATCGAGACGTCGGGATACCCGGTGCGGATCTCCTCGCTCAACCTTCGAAAGCGCCTCGGAGAAAATGATTCATGGGACGTGTCGCTCAGCGTCTCCGCGTACGACCGGAAGCAGCCCGAGAAAACGGCGCAGCCCGCGGCGAGCAGTGACGCGCCGGAGGAGCCGAAGTGACGCCGCGCCTCCAGAAGACGTTCGCGTGGGTGGGTTACCCCTTGTTCTACTTCGCGTGTCTTGTCATCTTTTGTTACGTATGCTTGCCCTGGGATCGTGTGAAGACGGCAATCGTCTCGAGCTTCAACGGATCCTCGGCGACGCGGCTCCAGATCGACAAGCTGACGTGGTCGTTTCGTTTCCCAGGCGTCGTGGCCAAGGGCGTGAGGTTTATTGGAGCCACGCCGCCCACCGAAGGTGGCGCGAAGCCCAAGGCCCCTCCCGAATACGACATGGACGAGATGTACGCCCGCGTTTCCGTGCTCCCATTACTCTGGGGCACGACGAAGCTCGCGTTCTCTCTGGACGGATTCGGGGGAAATGTCGACGGCGAGGTCAAGTCCGCGCCGGACTCCCGCGACGTCACGCTCGAACTCGACGGCGTCGACGCGGCGAAGACTCCGTATCTGTCGGACATGCTTGGCGTCCCCGTTGGGGGAACGGTCACCGGCAAGATTGACTTGAAGCTCCCTCAGGGAAAGCTCTCCCTCGCGGACGGAACCGTGGACCTCGAGATCTCGGACTTCGAGATCGGCGACGGCAAGACCAAGATTCGCGAGATGATCGCACTCCCGAAGGTCAAGGCTGGAACATTTCACTTCAAGGCGGATGTCACCGAGGGGACGGTCAAGCTCACCGAGCTATCCACGAAGGGACCGGATCTCGATCTCGTGTCCGACGGTCGAATCCGTCTGACGGATATCCCACAGACGAGTCTCGTCGAGCTCAACCTTCGTTTCAGATTTTCGGATGCTTACAAGAACAAGGACGACATGACCCGCAGTATCTTCGGAGCTCCCGGATCGACCGTCCCAGGCATCTTCGATCTCGATCCGAAGATGAAGCGAGCCAAGCGCGAGGACGGTTTCTATGTCTGGCGGATCTCTGGTCCTCTCGAGCGTCCGAGCGTGCAGCCCGCCGCGTCGCCGCTGTCCGAGCGTGGCCGCGGGAGACGTTCTCAGCTTCGCGGATTCGCGCCGAGAGGGTTGCGTTCGGCGCCCGCGGAGACGGAGCCGCCGGAAGCTCCGATGCCTTGATCAGACGTCGACGCTGACTTCGAGTCGCGCCCGCAGGCCGAAGTACTGCTCTCCGATGGCGTAGAGGACGAGGTCCTTCAACCTGGCCTGCGCGTTCAGAGCGCTCGAGCTCTCGTCGGACGCGCGAACGATCTCCACCGCCGTTTCGAGATCGTGGGCGAGGATCAGCCCGATGCGATCGGCCGTGAGATCTACGCCCTGGATCCAGCGCTTCAAATCGAGGGCCGCGCCGGATTGGATGAGCTTCGAGACGACGCGGGCGAGGTGATCGCGGAGCTGCGGCGTCAAATGCCGCTCGAGCGCATCGATGGCTTCTCGTACGGCACGCTCGATGTCGGGCGCCATGGGAAACTGCGGAACGTTCAGCTTGATCGCGGCGAACAGCCAGGAGCGGAGCCCCGTGCCCGACTGAACGAGCTGGCGCGCATAGAACCCCGGCCGGAAATACGCGAGGTGCCGCGCGGCAACGAACGCGAGCGCCTGGGACGATGCGTTCGCCGTGAGAGCCGCTGCGCCGAGCGAGATCGCCGGCTCCTCCGCGTGAAAGAAGCCCAGGCCGCCGGGGTCCCCCGGATTCTCGAAGATGGGCGGCAAAGCGAGGCCCATGACGCCCGCGGCGTAGTGCAGGGTCTGCGTGAGCGGGTAGGGGTGCTGGGTAGGGTCTACAGCGGTGCGTGGATCGAGTCCGAGCGCGTCCCAGCTCGAGCCTCGCGAGGCAATGATGGCGGGCTCGATGAGCGCGAACAGGCTGGTCAGCATGGCGTCCGCGTCCGCATGCATGACGCTCTCGAGCCAGTCGTCCGCGGTCATGACCGAGCGCGCATACGCCGGATCCTCGGAGCGCATGCGCCGGAAAAACCGTTCCTCGTCCGGCTCGGCAAGCTTCAGGACGTAGAGCGCCTGACACAGGCACCACGCAGGATCCGCCCGCTGCTGATCCGTGTAGAGTTTCCGGAGGAGTTTGTAGGACTCGACCCGATACGGGTTCTGGCGCAGCATCGCGAGCTGTGCGAGCACCGCCTTCTCCATGTAACGCTCGGGGTAAGCGGCATAGAGCTCGGCGAGTAGCCTGTTGCGCTCGGCGTTGTCGGGTTCGAGGGTCTGAGCCGCCTCGAGCGCGTCGACGGAATGCCCGATCCGCCCCAGCTTCTCCTTGTAGAGGGGCGCAAGCTTGTTGAAGGCCTCGAGCATCCGCGCCGTGTCCTTCGCGTCGCTCGCCGCCTTGGCCTTGTCCTTGAGCCGCTCTACGGCTGCGGCGAAGTCGCCCTTCTCTTCGAGGAGCTCGATGGATTCATCGGCGGATTTGGGATTCCCCGGGTCGAGCGCATTGACTCGATCGTAATACTCGAGCGCGCGATCATAGTCGCGCATCTCACGGCCCGTGACCATCGCCGCCGTGTGCAGGTACTTGATCTTCTGCTTCGGGTCGTCGACGAAGTCCGCGAGCTTCAACACGACGTCGACGAGCTTGTGCCAGTCTTTTTCCTCGCTGTAGAGCTGCATCAAGCGCGCGAGAAGCTTTCTGTCGTCGGGCCGCTCGTCGAGGGCGGCAACGAGGCTCTTCGTCGCGAGCGCGCGGTCCGCGAGCTTGTTCGCGGCGACCTCACCGACCTCGACGAGGAGCGTGAGACGCGTCTCGCCCGACGCGATGTCCAGGTGCCGTGTCTTCGCGTCGACGACCTTGTCCCAGCTGCCCTTCGCCTCGTGGGCGCTCGCGAGCGCGATCAGTGGCTCCGGATTCGATCGGATCGAGATCGGCCGCCGCCTCGAGCGACTCCACCGCGAGGTCGAGATCTCCGGCTCGTCTCGCGGCTTCGCCCTCGCGGTACTTCGCGAGGGCCCGTTCCGTCGACGTCAGGGATTCCGAGAACCTCCCGAGGAGCGTCGTGTACATCTCGCGCGCCCGCGCCGGCGACCCGTGTTCGAACGTGACCTGCGCGACGCGCGAAAGCGCGGACAGCGTCGTCCGGGGCCAGGATCAGGAGCGCGTCCATTGCCGCCAGGGCCTTCTCCGTGGAGCCGCTCTTCGCGAGACAATCGACGTATCGCTCGAGAGCGTGCACCGCCGCGTCGTGCCCGAGAGCGTCGACGCGCGCCGCAAGCTTCTCGTAGAACGCGGCTGCCTCGACGAAACGGCTCGAATCGAAGGCGATATCGGCCACGACCGTCAGCGCGTCGGTGTCCGTCGGGTCTTGATCGAGCGCACGCCTCGCGGCTCGCTCCGCACGCTCGTCGTCCCTGAGTTTGGTCCGGCAGAGTACGGCGAGCTCCGTCGTGAGCTTGGCGCGCTGCCGGTCGCCCTCGGTGGTGGCGATCTCGCGCTCGAGGAGCTCGACCGCAGCCGTGACGTCCCCGCCCGCGATGTACGCAGCGCGCAGCGCAGCGGCGACGCCCGCATCTTGCGGCACGGCGTCGAGGGCCTTCTTGTATCGCTCGATGGCGCGGTCCCGATCGCCTCGGCCTTCCAGGAGTTTCGCAGCTCGTGTAAGATGTTCGGCCTTCGCTTCGGGCGAGGTCGCTTTCTCGGCGAGCGTCTCGAGCGCGGCGAGCGCCGCGTCTTCGTCGCCGGAGAGCTCGCGCAACCGAGCCAGCTCGGAGAGGGCCCCCGCATGTTCCGGATCGACCGAGAGAACCCGCTCGTACCCCGCGAGGGCCCGGTCCGTCGAACGAATCTCGTCGGCCAGGACCTTGGACGCTGACAGGGAGAGCTCGAGCTTTCGCGTGGCGTCCGACACCAGCGCGATGTGTCGCTCATAGAGCGTGGCGAGATCCTCCCACCGTGCAAGCGATCGATAATGACGGGCGAGGTTCGTCAGCGAGGCGTCATGGGTCGGATCGAGTTCCAGTACCTGCTCGAGCGCAAAGGCTGCCTTGGCGTGATCGAGAAACTCTTCGTCGTGAACGCCTGCAACGCGCTCCCACAGGGCAATTTTTTGTCGAGGCGTCGTCGCGATCTGGATCTGCTGTCCGAGGTTCTCGAGGAGCTCACTGAAACGTCCCGCCTTGCTGTAGAGGCGATCCAGGCCACGGAGCGCATCCGGATTTCCCGGGTCCTCGGCGAGGATGGCGGAGTAACGCTTCGTCGCTTCGACGTCGTCGTTGAGTCGATCTTCGTACGTCTCGGCGATGCGACACAGCACTCTTCGCCGCTCGTCGCCGCGGAGGGACGCAGCTTGCAGATCGAGGAGCTTGACGAGATTCACGTAGTCGTGAGCTTCGCCGAACAAGCGAGTCAGCGCTTCCGCCGCGCGCGCGTGACCCGGATCGGCGGCGAGCACCTGCCCGTAGAGCTCGCGGGCGGATGCGGGATCGTTCAGCTGCGTCTCGAGAATCACGGCGGCGTCACACTTGAGATCGCGGGCCTTCGGCTGATCCATCGTCGCTTCGGCGCGCCGGAGGAGCAGCGCGCCGAGCTCGGGCCACTGCTGGGCTTTGCGATAGAGCGCACCGAGGCCGTCCATGGCTTCTTCGTTGGCTGGATCCGTCGTCAGGATTGCCTGGAAGCATTGCAACGCGAGGTCCGGGCGCGAGTAGCGGTCGCGATACCAGGCGCCCATCCTCGAGAAGAGCGGATTCTTCATCTCCGGCGGCTGCTCCGACGTGGAAGCCTCATTGCAAGTCGCGAGAACGTCGCCCCAGGCGGTCGGGTTGGTCCCTGCCAGTCGCTCGATCTCGCTCGCGTACTCCTCGCACCGCGGGTCCTCGCAGAACGCCTGGGTCAGCGCCACGAGCGCCTGCTCCGAGTCCCGTAGCTCGGTCGCGTACAACCGGCCGATTCGCGCGAGGAGCTCCGCGCGAGCCGCCCCCGGATCGCATTGCTCCGTTCGCTCGAGCAATGACTCAATCAGCTCCTCGTACTTTCCGAGTGTCCTCCGCAGTTCGTCGAGGCGCGCAACGGCAGTTCCGTCGCTCGGATCGATCGCAACGATCGCGGCGTAGGCCTTTTCCGCGCCGTCGGGGCTCGATGCGGACTCCATATAAATGCGCCCGGCCCGGTACAAGAGCCCCTTGGCGGCGTTCTTCGCGGCGTCCTCCGTGCTCAGATCGATTTGCTCGGCCGCAAGCGCGAGGGCTTCCGCGACCTGCGCCGCGTCGGCACCTTCGGCCACCGCGGATTCGAGCGACAGCGCGGCTTCCTCGTCCTCGGGGTTTGCGAGCACGGCATCGACGCGACGGACCAGCTCCTCTTCCTGGATGGTCACGGGTGGGACCGAGACCTGGGCGGGCTTTCCCAGGCCCGCGAGGGCGCTGCGCACGGCGTCCACGCTCGCCGGGCGGCCCGACGGATCCTTCGCGAGGAGCGAGAGGACGAGCGCGTCGAATCCTTCGTGACCCAGCCGCGCGGCGCGACGGTGCTCGGGGGCCGCGGGGCCTCCGAGAGGTGCGCCACGATCGCGTCGGCGACGCTCTTGGTCTCGAAGGCGGGCTTGCCCGTGATGAGCTCGAACAGCAGCGCCCCGAAGGAGTACACGTCGCTTCGAGGCGTCGGCGCGTGACCGCGGAGCTGCTCTGGCGCCACGGTCTTCGGCGAGCTGAGTGACCACCGGTCGACGTGCCCGTTCGCCTTCACACGCGCGCGCAAGCGGTCTCCGAACGCGTCCTGGAGAACCAGCCGCGGCGCGCCGTCCGCGGTGCGATAGACGAGCACGTTTTCCAGCTTGAGGTTCCCGTGAACGAGGCGTTCGGCGTGGAAAGCTCCGAGCACGTCGAGGAGGGACTGCAACAGGTCGCGCGCTTCGTTCAGGTGCATGGGCCCCGTACGCGCGACGCGCGCCGAGAGCGGCTGTCCCTCAATCGCTTCCTGTGCGATGTAGTGACGGCCACCGACGACGCCCGTGCGGAGCCGCCAGGGTAAGCCCTGGTGCCGGACCCGCGCTCCGAGCCGGGTCAGTGTCAGAAAGCGCCGGAGGGCCCGCTGGTCGCGGGCGACCTCGGTGCGCAGCACCTTCAGGCGGATGTCGCCATCATCCGTGCGGGCGATGTACGTGATGCCGAGCGGTCCCTCACCGAGCTTCCGCGCGATGAGATACGGACCGAGCCGGTCGCCCAGCTGGACGTCGTCCTCGACGGGCAGGCCGCGAAGCCCGAGCTCCGTCACCTCGGGGCTCACGCCGCTCTTCGAAAGGACCACCGCGTCGCACAGCGCTTCGAGCGCCTCGTGCTGGATGCAGTGATCCGTCAGGGCGCGGGCGAAGGAGCCCTTGCCCGCAGTGCCACCCACGGATTCCGGCTCGAATCCGAGCAAGTCGCGGCTTAGCGCCAGTAGTTCCTCGAGCTCGAACAGGCGCTCGAGCTCCGCGCGGAGCGTGTCGATCTCCATGAGAATCTCCTCGGAGGGGGCGGTCGTGACCTGTTCCCGGCCTTCGCCCCGCGCGGATGTTAGCAAACCAGCGGACTCGTCGAGGGCCTATCCCGCAAAAAGGCGGGATATCTCGCGGGGTTTAGCAGCGGCGCCAATTTCTTTCCTGTCGGCAAGGGTCGTGCGACCGTCCCCGTCGTGTCGCAGTCCTCGCACCTGCTCCAGCGTTTGCTTCCCATCGCGGTGCTCGCCCTGGCCATCGTGTCGGTTCCCACGATGCTCCTGTCGCGAACGGGCGTTCCTCGTCTCCGGGCACTTAACGAAGAGAAAGTGCGGGTAAACACGGAGGTCTCCCGACTCAGCGAGCAGATCCGTCAGCTCCGGTCCGAGGTCGACCGAGTTAAGTCCGATCCGTCGAAGGTCGAGCAGGTCGCTCGTGACCAGCTCGGGCTCCTTCGACAGACGGAGCTCGTGTTCCAGTTTGGACCGTAGTCGCGGTCGTGCGAGGACGACCTGGTTGGCAAAGTCGGCCCCGACGAAGAGTCCCGACGTTCCCGCGGTGCCGCGGGCCCTCCGAGCCGCGACGAGCGGATGGTGAGCGGCGCGGCGGACCCGGTGAACGAGCGCGCCTCGCGCCGCATCGTTCGCAACGCGATGAGCATCCTGCTCGGCGACGCAGCGGGCGAGGTCCTCATCGGCTACTCGATCGTCCTGACGGCACTCTCGCTCGGTCCGAACAGGTTCGGCACGCTCAGCGAGGCGCAGGCCTTCATGGAGCCCTTCGACGCCGTGGCGGCGCTTGGGTTCGGCAACGTCGCGATGACGGTGGCGGCGTCGCGCGGCGATTGCGACGGCGCGTTACGGGGAACGATCCTCGGCATTCGCACCCTGTCCGCGGCGGTCGCCGGAGCTCTCGGCATCAGCATGGCGTTCGCGACCGGACGCGGCACGCTGTGGCCGCTGCTCCTGGTCTACGCAATGGGTATGTTTGCCGTGCCCGTCACCATGACGTCCACTCTTCCGTTTCAGTGGCACCGGACGATACATCGCCGCATCGCGCTGCCGTTCCTGATCGGCGTGTGTCGTCTCGGCTCGATCTATCTCGCATTCTTGTTCCTGCGACGGCCTCTCGGGTTCCAGCTCGCGCTGCTCGTTGCGGCGATTCTCGCCGCCGGGTTGAATTTTTTCTGGACCACGCGAGTGTACCCGGACGCTCTTCGCTTCGACCGCGCTCTCGCGAAGGAGCTTCTTTCCACTGGCTGGCCCGCGGCGGTGCTCGAGTGCGTCGTGATGCTCTATTCCCGCGCGTCGTACTTCTTCTTGCACGACGTCGGCGCCCACGCGCAGGGCGAGTACGCCGCGGCCGATCGCTTGATGAAGCCCGTCATGGCGATCGGGGGAGCCCTCTTCGTGAGCTCTCTCCCGACGATCGCGGATCTCGCCATCAAACGGCAATTCGTCATGCTGAAGAAGTCCTACGTGCGCGCCGTGGCCGGCGTGGCGCTGGGGCTCGTCCCGCTGCTGCTCCTCGTGTGGTTCCTCGCTGCGTGGCTCCTCGAGCGATTCGCGCCGGCTTACGCGGCGGCGATCTGGCCATTCCGCGTCCTCGCGGTCGGCGCGTTCTTCATGTTCCTCAACATGCTATCCACGACCTACATCGTCGCGCTCGGAAAATTCCGGCTCATCATGACGATCGTGCTCGCGGATCTCGTCGTCTATCTGTTCCTCGCTACGCACCTCATCCCGAAATACGGCGCGCTCGGCGCGGCATTCTCGACGTCCGTGATGGAATCCGCGAACACGATGATGCAGCTCACGGTCGTCCTCTACTTGCTGAGCAAGCTCGCCCGGGAAGAAGACGTCGGGATCGGCGCGACGTGACGCTCCGCGCAGGGCCAGTCGGGAGCGACCGCCGCGTGGAGGATCCCGTGAGTGAACGCGACCTGGCTAGGCTACTCTATCGAGCCCTCGCGTGACGACCGTGAAGACATTACTTCTCGATCTGACGCCGCTCGACACGCCCTCACGCAGGAGAGGGCAGGGCCGCTACGTGCGTGAGCTCGCCGCGGGTCTTGCGCGCCTCCCATCCGGAGCGCTCGGGGGCGTCCGACTTCTCGGGTTGACGCATCTCTCCCTGGACGGATCGTATCGGGTCACGGAGGACATCGCGGCCTTCGAGGGCAGTCCCGAGCTCCCATCGCCGGCGTCGCGAGAGCACTACCGCTGGGCGTACGCGCGCCGCTTCGGACTGTGGCGCGCGGCGCGGCAGACGGGCGCGACCGCCGTACACCTCGGCGTTGGTTCTGCGACGCCTCTGTTCATGTCGCTATCCGGGTGCCGGCGTATCGTCACGTGTCACGACGCGATTCCGGCACGGTTTCCGGAGCACTACATGGGCATTCACGACGGCGGGCCGCGCGTCGGCAAGCTCATCGAACGGCGGCGCTATCGGAGCGCCGACCTCGTCGTCGCGGTGAGCGCCGCCACGCGAGCGGACGTCATCGCGCTCTACGGTGTCTCGCCGGAGCGTGTCGCGCGGGTCTACAACGGCGTGGACGTCGAGCGCTGGGCGGCCGCGCCCGCCCCCCCGCCAGAACCGACGCTCGAGCGCTTCGGGCTCCAGGGGCGCGCGTTCGTTCTCTACGTCGGGGGCCTGCACTGGCACAAGAACGTCGAGGGCATGATCGGCGGAGTGGCTCAAGCGCGGGCGCGCGGCGCCGATCTCGAGCTGGCGTGGGCAGGGCATCTCACGCCCGAGCACGCCGCGCTGATCGACGGTGTCGCGCAACGTGCCGGCATATCCCACGCTTTTCGCCGCCTGGGTTACGTTACCGACGATGAAGTGCGCATATTGTATCGAGCGGCCGTCGCGCATCTTCTGGTATCGCGCGCGGAGGGGTTCGGGCTGACGGTCGTCGAGGCGATGGCAGCGGGTTGTCCCGTCGTCACGACCGCGGGGGGCTCGCTCGCCGAGGTGGCCGGGGACGCCGCGATCACGGTCGATCCCGACGATGACGAGGCCATCGGCGACGCTCTCGTTCGGCTCGCGACGGACGGCGCGCTGCGGGGGGATCTCATCGCGCGGGGACGTGCTCGAGCGCCGCGCTTCTCTCTCGATGCGCAGGCGCGCGGCATGGCGGCCGTGTATCGTCGGTTCCTCGATTCCTGATCGCGCCCATGCCGAAGCTCCTGGTCGATCTAACGCCGCTCCACACGCCCGGCGGTGCGCGAGGCATCGGCCGATACATCCGGGAGCTCGCGCGCGGTCTCGCCGAGCTCGGCCCGGACGAGCTCGGCGACATCGAGCTCCTCGGGCTCACGTCGCTCGGGTGGGGAGGCGCGCACACATTCACCCGCGACCTCGGCTCCTTCGAAGATGCTCGCCGTGCCGCACCCCCGTCGGGAAGCGATTACTACGTGTGGGCGTACAGGCAGCGCTTTTCGTTCTTCCTCGCGGCGCGGAGCCTCGGCGTCTCCGCGGTTCACATCTGCGACCCGCATGCCACTCCTCTCTTTCTCCGGAGCTCCGGCGTCAAAAAAGTCGTCACGTGCCACGATCTGGTGCCGACGCGATTTCCCGATCACTACATGAGCATCAAGGACGGCGGTCCGGTCATCGGCAAATGGATCGAGGCTCGCCGCTACCGGAGCGCGGATCTCGTGATTGCCGTGAGTGACGCGACGCGGAATGACGTGTGTTCGCTCGTCGGACTTCCGAGCAACCGCGTCGTTCGTGTGCACAACGGGATGGACGTCGAGCGCTGGTCGGCGCGGCCGGCGCTGGAGCCATCCGTGACGCTGCGCAAGCTCGGAATCGATCGCCGCGCGTTTGCGCTCTACGTCGGCGGGTCCGATTGGCGAAAGAATGTCGAGGGAATGTTGGGGGGATTGGGGCACGCGCTACGTCGCCGGGCGCCGCTCGACCTGGTGTGGGCGGGCCACCTCGAGCCGCCGCACCGCGCCCGTGTCGAAGCAGCCATTCGCGGCGCCGGTCTTGCGGATGCCGTGCACCTGGTCGGATTCGTGACGGACGACGAGCTTGCCGTACTTTATCGCGCGGCGCTCGCGCACCTGTTCGTCTCCCGGCTCGAGGGCTTTGGCCTGACGATCGTCGAAGCGATGGCGTCTGGTTGCCCCGTGCTGACGACGCGCGGCGGCTCGCTTGCGGAAGTGGCCGGGGATGCTGCGCTCGTCGTCGATCCGGAGGACCCCGCGGCGATCGGCGCGGCGTTATTCCGTCTCGCGAGCGAACCTGCTCTTCGTGCCGAGCTCGCCGAGAAGGGCCGGGCGCGCGCGCCGAAGTTCTCGCGCGTCGCGCAAGCGAGGGGCACCGCCGCGGCGTATCGGAAGGCCATCGCCGGGCCTCGCTCCCCGGCGCTTCCCCGCTACTAAGAAAGGGGGGCGTTGCCCGCCCCCCGGGGCTTGCTACGCAACCCCTCCCCCCGGTACTCGCTGCGCTCGGTAGTTCCGCACCTCTTTGATCCCTCGGGGACGACAGCGTCGTCGATGCGGAACTACTAACAAAGGGGGGCCTTGCCAGGCTTGCACCCCGCGGCTTGCTTTGCAACCGCTCCCCCCGCCGCCTTCGGCGTGCTCGCTGCGCTCGCGTAGCTCCGCGCTGACTCACGCGACGACCCGGTTGCTCGCGCCCGCCACCCGGGTGACGATGTTCGGCCATGACCGTCGCGCTCGCTCGACGACTCGTCTGGGAGGGCATTGCCACTCCGGAGCAGGTCAACGCGGCGCTGTACGCGCACGTGACCGAGCGCACGGCGTTTCTGCAAGCCCTGCTACGAAGTCACCCGGTCCTCGCCGCGAGGCTCGAGGTCGAGCTGGGTGCGTCGCGCGAACATGGTGCTCGAGAAGTGGTGCCCGACACGGAACTTCTCCGGAGCCTGCCGCAGGGCATGGCGAACGCACTGCTCGCCGTGCCGGTGGGCCGCGATCCCGCGACGTCGACCGTCTATGTTCTTGCGGCCGACGCTTCCGACGGTCACGTCGCCGCCGAGTTCGCGCATCACTTCCGTGCGCCCGTCGAGATCGCTCACGCTCCGCTGCTCGCGATCCTCTCGGCGCTCGGTCCAGAGATCGTCGAGCCCGATCCGCGAACGATGACCCCCGCGTTCGGCATGCCTCAGCGCCCCGTATCTCTCGCGCCCACACGTTCGATCGTGCCCGCTCCGTCGGTTGACGTGACGCGCCCGAGCGATCGACCCATTCCGCTCACTCGGCTGAGCGGCGAAGCAGCCCACGCTCCGTCGACGGTGAAGGGCGTCGCGCCGCAGGCCGTGGGCGAGCATCACGCGTCGCGCGTCGTCGTACCGCCTCGTCAATCGCCGAAGGCGTCGGAGCCCGTCATTCAGCTCACGCGGACGAAGTCGATCGTCACCCCCCCGCCTTCACCGCGCGCGAGCGTCGTGCCCGAGGCGTCGGCGGCCACTCCCAGCTCCGCCCGGAACGACGTCGAAGCCGCCCTCGAGGCTCTCGAGCGCGCGGCCTCGCCGGAGGAGGTGATCACCGCACTGATCCAGGGGCTTTCGGGTGTCGCCGCGCTCGTGCTCGTGCTCGCCGTTCGCGGCAAGGTGTTCGAAGGGCGCGACGCCAGTGACGATGCAGCACGACAAGCCGTCCGGTCGCTGGTCATATCCGGCGATCGTCCGAGCGTGCTTCAGACGGCCGTGCAGACGGGCGGTTACACGGGGCCCGTCCCCCAGACCCTCGTCCACACCGACCTCGCCCGCATCCTGGGCGATCCGACGGATGAGATCGCCGTCGGCGTCGTCACGGTTTCGGGCCGCGCCGCGCTCGTTTACGTCATGACGTCCCTCGAAACCGCGTATCTAGCCACGCGCCGCGGCGATCAACTCGCGCAGGCGGCCACCCGCGCGCTCGAGCGGATCGTCCGGCAACGGAAGAAGTGAGGGAGCAAGACACATCGGCGCGCACCGTTACCAGTCGCATCACGGCTTCGACCAGGAGCCGCGCGTTCGCGAGAATTGGGCAGTCCGTATCGGGAGCCATGCCCCAGAGACTAGGAACGTCCGCTGAGCCAGCGTAATGTCATGATTGACAGGGGGATCGACGAGGTCGCGATTGTTCCCTGGCGGTGCTCGGGGGAGTGGTATGGCTGTCGCTCCTGGGGCCCGGGCTTTGCCGGGAGCCAGTACAAGGAGAACGTCATGGGACTTCATCTGGGCAGCATCGCGCCGAACTTCGACGCGGAAACGAGCACGGGGCACATCAACTTCCACGAGTGGATAGGCAACACGTGGGCCGTCCTCTTCTCGCACCCGAAGGACTTCACGCCCGTCTGCACGACGGAACTCGGGCGCGCCGCGAACCTCAAGGCGGAGTTCGACAAGCGCAACGTGAAGATGATCGCCGTTAGTGTGGACGGCGTCGAAGACCACAAGAAGTGGATCGGCGACATCGAGGAAACGCAGAACGCGACGGTGAACTTTCCGCTCATCGGTGACAAGGATCGCAAGGTCGCCGGCCTCTACGACATGATCCACGCCGAGGCGAACGACACGCTGACGGTGCGCAGCGTCTTCATCATCGATTCGAACAAGAAGATCCGCGCGATGATCACGTACCCGGCGAGCACCGGACGTAACTTCAGCGAGATCCTCCGCGTGATCGATTCACTGCAGCTCACGGACAGTCACAAAGTGGCGACGCCGGCGGACTGGAAAGACGGGGATGACTGCGTGATCGTTCCGGCCATCCAGGATCCCGAAGAGCTCAAGAAGCGCTTCCCCAAGGGGTTCAAGGTCGTGAAGCCGTATCTCCGCATGACGCCACAGCCCAATAAGTGACCGGCCGGGGGCGACGGCAGTTCAACTGCGCGAAACTGGCCAGGAGCGCGCGTCGCGAGGAACAATCGGGGTCGAAGCAATGGACCTTTCGCCGCCCCTCCTCAGCGTCATAAAACCCAATCCGCCGCCCCTCTGGTTCGTCACCAACGGCGACGTCACCGTCGGGCCAGTTCTGACCCAGTTATTGAAGCGTGGCGTCGCGGAAGGTGTGGTTCCCGACTATTGCCACGTCAGTCCTCCCGGCGGCACGTGGCGCGCTGTCGAGACCGTTCGGGAAGTCGCTGCGCTCCAGAGACCCGTCGGTGCGCCCGTCGCGGTCTACCGGCCCGAGCCTCTCCACGACATCACGCAGCCCGCGGTGCCCATCCGGGACGAGGACGAAGTTTGTTACCAGGGGACCCGCCTGGCCATGCTCGTCACGGGCGCCGAGAGCGGCATGTTCCACTTTCGCGAGCGCGCGTCCCGCCTGTTCATCACGCGCTGCGTGCTCGGTCCGGTCTCCGACGAGCGCCTGAATGAAGAGCTTCCCCCGACGGATCTCCTCCTGCATTCCGCGCGAATGGGCCAGCCCATCTTCGGCCCGCCCTACGGCCCAGCGGAAGATGCCCTTGCTCTCCGGTTCGCGAGCACGCGAGGCGGCGTCGGTGGCGCCGCCATGATCCCGATCTTCATCGGTCACAGCCTCCGGGCCCTGCTCGAGGTATCGCGCCCCGGCCACGCCTTCCGCCGCGAAGACCTCCAGCGCGCCGAACGCATCGCGTTCCGGGCGCTGTACCAGCATCAGAACTGAGACGGTTCCGAGAGATTCGGCCCACGGGGACCGAGTCGACGAGTCGCCGCGGGCGCATTTCCGGGCTCGCCGACACGGCTGCGTGGCAGGCTTGGCCCGTCGAGAAAAGCTATGGGCTCGATCAAGGACGATCTCGTCGAAGCGGGTCTCGAGCTCATCGAAACCCATACGGCATGGGTGCTTCTGAGCGCGGACACGGTCTGGAAGATCAAGAAGCCGGTCGATTACGGGTTCCTCGACTTCACGACGCTGGACCGGCGCAGGGCGGCGTGCGACGCGGAGACTCGTTTGAACGCACGTCTCTCGCCGCACGTTTACCAAGGTCTCGTGCCGGTCACCCGCGACGCCGGTGGGCGGCACCACCTCGGCGGGGCCGGCGACATCGTTGACTGGGCCGTGCGAATGACGCGGCTCCCGGATGCCGTCCGCGCGGACGTGTTGCTCCGGGAAGGGCGGCTGGGTACGCCCGAGATCGAGCGGCTGGCGGAGCACCTGGCCCGGTTTCACGACGCCCTCGGGCCGTGCGACGCGGCGGGTGGATTCGGCGCACCCGAAGCGATCCTTGGGAACGTCCGGGAGAACTTTGCACAGGCCAAGACCGCCATCGGAACGCTGCTGGGCGCCGGAGAAGCCGCGGAGATAGAGCGGCATCAGGTCGACTTCGTCGAGCGGCGTCGTCAGCTACTGGACGAGCGCATCCGGCAGGGAAGGGTGCGAGACGGCCATGGAGATCTCCGCCTCGAACACGTTTACTTCGAGGAGGCGCGCGCGCAGCCGACCATCATCGATTGCATCGAATTCAACGAGCGGTTCCGGTACGCGGACGTGGCCGCGGACATTGCATTCTTGTCGATGGATCTCGAACGGCTGGGGCGCTCGGATCTCGCAGAAGGGTTTCTCGCAGCGTATGCCCGTGCGTCCGGCGACTACCAGCTGTACGAACTCGTCGATTTCTACGAAGGATATCGCGCGTACGTGCGCGGCAAGGTCTCCGCGCTGCTCGCGGAGGACCGAGGTGCGGACCTCGACACGCGAGCCGCCGCAGTGAGGGACGCCCGCTCGTTCTTTCTGCTCTCGCTGCTCGAGGGCAGGGAAGGACTCCTCCGCCCTGCCGCCGTCGCCGTCGGGGGCGTCATCGCTTCGGGAAAGAGCACGATCGCGGAACACATCGGCGCGATGATGAACGCGCCGATCGTCGACACCGACCGCGCGCGCAAGGCGCTCGCGGGCGTGGAAGCGAAGACGCCACTTCGCGACGATCCGTGGTCCGGCTCGTACACGCCTGCCTTTACCGAGCGCGTTTACGCGGAGGTCTTCCGTCGCGCCGGCCACGTGCTCTCCTCGGGCCGCGCGGTCGTGATCGACGCGAGCTTTCGCTCGCGGGCGCATCGAGCGGCAGCTCAGGCGCTCGCCCGCGAGCGCGGCGTGTCCTTTTATTTCGTGGAGTGCCGGGCCCATGCCGACGAGTACGGGCGAAGGCTGGAACGGCGAGCGCGCTCGGCGAGTGTCAGCGACGGCCGAGCGGAGATCTTCGACGAGTTCGCGGCGCACTTCGAGCCCGTGACCGAAATTCCGGAGGGTGAACACCTCCTCGTGGACACGTCCTTGCCGCTCCAGGAGAACGTTCGCCGCCTGGCAGACGAGCTTCCAACGTGGCCGGAAGGGTTCAATGGCTGAGCGCACTGGCTGGCTCGCTCCGGCCTTCGCGACGCTGCTCTGTTTCGCCTGCGCTTACGATCCGAGGAACATCCACGTCGCGCGCACGGAGCCAGAGTGGGACGTGAGCCACGTCGCGCCCGAGAGCTGGCCGCTCTGCGTCTTGATCGGTCCTGGAAGCGCAGTCTCGGGCATCCATGGGACCGATCTCGGTTTCACCGTCAAAGACCCGGCACATCCGGACCGATTGGCGGCGCTGTTCGGTGACACCTGGGCGGAGACCCGGAACGGGTGCGGGTACCCGGTTTCGAGGAGCGACGATCTCGAGGCTTCCCTACCGGTCGAGCGCCCGCCGATGCTCCACGCAGGGGAACCGACCGGCTCGGAGGGTGCCGCATGCGGGAGCCTGGACGTGCCCCCGATGCAGGCAGGTCCAACGCCGTGGCGTCCCATTCGGCTGTTCGACAGTCCAGCGGCGGGCCGCGACGACACGCCGCTCGACACTGGCCCGCTCAGGACTCCGGTGGCGGCGTTCAGCGATGGCAGCCATGTGTTCGCCCTCTACAACCGCGACGAAGCGTCGCAGTGCAAGGTGTCGAGTGAATGCCCCGATGGGATGGCGTGCTCCGTCGCGCCGGATTATCGCGGAAGGCGGCTCGGCGAGTGTTCTCACACCAGCGGTTCGGCGGGCGGCGCGGCGCCGGCGTATTGTCGGGACGTTTCGGACTGCGGTCCCGGTCTGCAATGCAGCCCCACGACTCGGGGGGTGTGCCTGGCGCGGAGGCCGTTTGCTCTGCAGACGCGACACGGGCTCGTCGAGCCCCCGTGGTACCGGGACGACCCGCGGCTCGGGATGGCCTACGTAATCGACGTCGCGGCTCGTCTCTGGCCCGATCGACCCAGCGACTATGCCGTCGTGGGGAGATTCGTCACCAATCGCTTCGTGAACGTCGCGGCGCGCACGGTGGCACACTTCGACCCGGAGCATGCCGAGTCGAATGACTACGGTCCCGGGTTCCAGACGTTGCTCCTCTGGGGTCGCCCATCCTTCTTCGGCTCGGGTGGCGCCCAGAGCCTCCCGTTTCTCCTCTACCAATCGCTCGAGGCTTCTCACGGCGATCCGCGCGCGTTGAAATGGGAGCCGCACTTTTTCGCGGGATACGGCGCCACGGGCAAACCGCGCTGGTCCACCCGCGAGCGTGACGCGATCCCCGTCTACGGCACTGCGGCGAAGCTTTCGGACCCTGGCTCCAGGATCGAGTGGACCGAGCCGGAGTTCGACTACGTGAATCAGATGTCGGTGAGCTGGGTCGCCCCCCTGAAGCGATGGGTGATGCTCTACGGGGGTGACGTTCCCGCCTTCATGGTTCGAGATCCGCATACCGGCGTCGTCCCGGAGCCTTTTTATGCTCAGCCCACGGCCGGGGCGATTCACTTTCGCGTGTCGCCACATCCGTGGGGACGAGCAAGCGGCCGCCAGAGCGAGCGAGACGGCTGGACGTCGCCGGAGCCGCTCCTGACTCGCGAAGAGGCGGCGCGCTACCTGGCATGCGGCAGGGGAGGACGAAAGGAGCTGCCGGGATGCGTGAAGGACGGCGAAGGCTCGCGGCTGCCGCCCGCTTTGGCGACCCCGCGTGCTTCCCTCGGAGAGCTCGTCGGGCAGACGTTCACGTGCTTCGCGGGCGACCTCGCGGAGGCAGTGCAAGCCGACGTGTCCGGCAACCCGATCGGTCGCTTGTACGCCCCGAACGTCATCGAAGCATGGACGGAGAACGTGAGCGACGCCTCGGCGGACGAACTTGCCGCGGAGATTCTACTGGAACGTGTCGACGTGGAACCCCTATCAGGTCGTGCTCGTCAAATCGCGTCTTCGCGCGCGAGCCGGCGGGGTCGTCACCGATGCTGCGGCCTCGCGGTGAGGCCTCGGACTCGTCGAGGGGCTCGCAGAGAATCGATGGGTCGACGGCTCAGGGCGATGGCGCGCCGCCTTCCGCGTCCGGAAGTCCGCGCCCCTTCCAGACCGCGAAGATCGCCGGGTAGACCGTGAGCTCCAGGAGAAACGACGTCACGAGGCCGCCGACCATCGGTGCTGCGATGCGCTTCATGACGTCAGCGCCGGTCCCGGTGCTCGAAGAGAACGGGGACGAGGCCGATGATCATCGTCGCGACGGTCATGAGCTTCGGCCGGAGCCGCTTCGCCGCGCCTTCGACGATGGCCTCCTTCAGGTTGCCTCGCGAGAGGAGCGTTCCGTCGCGCTCGTGGCGGCGGTGCGCGAGCGAGAGATAGAGCAGCATCACGACGCCGGTCTCGGCATCGAGGCCCGCCAGCGCGATCATGCCGACCCAGACGGCGACGCTCAGGTTGTAGTGCAGCAAATACAGAAGCCAAACGGCTCCGACGAGCGAGAAGGGCACCGCCAGCATGACGATCATCGTCTCGACAATCGAGGTCGTATTCCAATAGAGCAAGGTGAACACGATGCCCAACGTAAGCGGGATGACCCACTCCAAGCGCGCCTTCGCCCGCTCGAAGTACTTGAACTGGCCCACCCACGCGAGGCGGGTCCCGGCGGGAAGCTGGACTTCGCGGGCGACGGCTCGCTTCGCGTCCGAGACGTAGTCGGCGATCGGTCGATCGGTGTCGACGAAGACGAATCCGACGAGCTTTCCGTCTTCGCTCCGGATCATGGGTGGCCCGATCACGCTCCGGATCGTCGTCACTTGCGAAAGCGGCACCTGGGCGCCGTCGGGCGTGGAAATGAGCACGCGCCCGAGGAGCTCCGGATCGTCGCGGAACTCGCGCGCGTAGCGGACGGAGATCGGGTAACGCTCGCGTCCTTCGACCGTCTCGGAGACGTTTTCGCCGCCGACCGCGTGCGCGACGACCGAGTTGACGTCAGCAACGGTCAGCCCGTGGCGGGCCGCTTCCACACGGTTCACGTCGAAGTCGACGTAGAAGCCGCCCGTCGACCGCTCCGCGAACGCGCTGCGCGTCCCCGGGCATCCGCGATACCGCGTGTTCGACCGCGATCGCGGTCTTCTCGATGGCGCCGAGATCGTCGCCGAAGACCTCGATGCCGAGCGGGCTGCGCACTCCGGTCGCCAGCATCTCGGTCCGGGTCTGGATGGGCATCCACCACACGTTGGGCATGCCGGGGAAGTGGAGCTTCGCGTCCATCTCCTCGGACGAGCGCGTCCCAGGTGAGTCCCTCGGCGCCACTGAGAGCGCGGCTTCAGCACCACGGTGATCTCCGCCATGCCGAGCGGCGCAGGATCGGTCGCGGTTTCGGCGCGTCCCTCCTTGCCGAACACGCTGACGACCTCGGGGAACCTCTTTAGCTCGCGGTCCATCGCCTGCAGGAGCACGGACGCCTCGTTCTCGGACATGCCCGGCGGCGCTGTCGGCATGTAGAGGATCGACGCCCTCGTTCAGCGGCGGCATGAACTCGCTGCTCGAGGCGAGAGACCGCGGGGACGGTGAGCAACAACGTGAGGCAGCGCCACGACGAGCACCTTCCAGCGATGGTCGCACGACGAAGCGCACGACGGGCGCGTAAGCCGCGGCCAGCCATCGATTGAGCGGGTTCCTGGATTCGTCGTGCACCTTGCCGCGGATGAGAAGCACGGCGAGCGCCGGCGTGAGCGTGACGGCGAGGATCGCGGCAAAGCCGATCGAGTAGGTCTTCGTGAAGGCGAGCGGCTTGAAGAGGCGCCCCTCGGTTGCCTCGAGCGTGAACACGGGCAGGAAGGAGACGGTGATGACGAGGAGCGAGAAGAAGATGGACGGCCCGACCTCCTGCATCGCCGGAGATGATCGCCTCTGCGCGGGGACGTGGACGGCCATCCGCCGTCCCACTCGGCAAGCTTCTTGTGGATGTTCTCGATGATGATGATCGACCCGTCGACCATCGCCCCGATCGCGACCGCGATGCCCGCCGAGCGACATGATGTTCGCCGTGAGGTGCTGCTGGACCATCGGAATGAAGGCCAGGAGCACGCCGACCGGCAGCGTCAGGATCGGGATCGAGCGCGCTCCGGGCGTGCAGCAGGAAGACGAAGATGACGAGGCTGACGACGATCATCTCCTCGACGAGCGTGTGCTGGAGCGTGTGCACCGAGTCTTCGATCAGGCTCGGACCGGTCGTAGGTCGTCACGACGTGAACGCCGGCCGGCAGGCTCCGCTGAATCTCGGCCGAGCGCGCCTTCACACGCCTCGATCACGGTCAGCGCGTTTTCGCCGTAGCGCATGATCACGATGCCGCCGGGCGCTTCGCCCTCGCCGTTCAGCTCGGTGAGGCCACGACGAATGTCGGGGCCCGATGACTCACCGTCGCGACGTCCTTCACACGGACCGGCGTACCGTCGACGACCTTGATCGGACTCTCCCCGATGTCGGCCGGGTTCTTCACGTAGCCGCGCCCGCGGATCACCTGCTCGTGGCCCGCGATCTCGATGACGCGGCCCGCCGACCTCCTCGTTCGAGGCACGGACGGCTCGGACGACCTCGTCCATCGTGACGCCGTGACCCGAGCAGCTTGTTCGGGTCGACGTTGACCTGGTACTGCTTCACGTATCCGCCGACGCTCGCCACCTCCGCGACGCCCGGGACGCTCTCCGAGCGCGTAGCGGACGTCCAGTCCTGGATCGAGCGGAGCTCCTGGAGGTCGTGCTTGCCGCTCTCGTCGACGAGGGCGTACTCGAAGACCCAGCCGACTCCGGTCGCGTCCGGGCCGAGCGTGGGGTTGACTCCTTGCGGCAGCCTGGCGCGGACGGAGTTCAGGTACTCGAGCACGCGGCTACGCGCCCAGTAGATGTCGGTGCCTTCATCGAAGATGACGTTGACGAACGACATCCCGAACATCGACTCGCCGCGTACGGCCTTTACCCTGGGCGCGGAGATGAGCGCCGCGGAGATGGGGTAGGTGACCTGATCCTCCACCAGATCGGGGCTCTGCCCCGTCCAGTCGGTGAAGACGATGACTTGCACATCCGAGAGGTCGGGGATGGCGTCCAGTGGTGCGCGCCGGAGCGAGACCCAGCCCCACGCCGCCAGCGCTCCCACGAACAGGATCGTGAGGAACGGACGATGCGCACTCGCGGCGATGAGGCGCGCGATGAGGCTCGGCTCCCGATCCCCTTTCGAAGCAGGCGCGGTCACTTCGATCCCATCGGGGAGGCCATGTCGTCCCAGTACTTCGCCGCCGTGCTGATCCGCGCTTCTGCGGCGATGAGGAAAATGCCGGAGGTAGCGACGATCTCGGCCTGGCCGAAGGCCCGCGAGCACTTCGTACATTCCGTCGGCTTCCGTACCGACGTGGATCTCCTGCGGCTGGAAGCGCCCCTGTCCGAGATCGACGAACACCAGCCGTCGCGGTCCGGTGTACACGACGGCGGAGGCGGGCACTTGCACTCGAGGCTCTGCTTCGGAAGCGAGCTCCACCGTGGCGTACATCCCGGGGCGCAGGTCGAGGTTCTTGTTCGCGAGCTCCATGCGCACGTGTCCGGTGCGCGTCGTCGCGTCGAGGTACGGATAGACGTACGCGACTTTCGCCCCGTACGATTGTCCGGGAAGGTAATCGAGCGTGACCGTCGCGCTCTGGCCGACGTGCACGTGGGCAAGATCGCCTTCGTAAACGTCTGCTTCGACCCAGACGTCGCTGAGTCCGGCAATCCTGAAGAGGCGCACGCCGAGGTCGACCGAGGCTCCCTCGACGACGTTTTTCTCGATCACGAAGCCGCTCGCCGGCGCGGGTATCGTCACGTTCTCGACCGGCGCGTCCCTCTTGGCGATGACGTCAATCTCCGGGTCGCCGAGCCCGAGCAGGTGCAAGCGCTGCCGGGCCGCGCGCACGAGGAACTCGGCCCCGCCTGGCCCGCCACCGGAATCAGCACCTCCGCGTGTCGCGAGCAGAAAGTCCTGCTGTGCGTCGTAGAGCTCCGGGCTGTATACCAAAAAGAGCGGCTGCCCCGTGCGCACGCGCTGCCCGGTTTCGGTCACGAAGAGCTTCGTGATCCACCCCTGTACCCGGAGGTTCACGTCAGTGAGCTTCGATTCGTCGTACGCGATCCTCCCGACCGCGCGAAACGTGCGTCTCATCGGCGCCTCGACGACCGGACCGGTTCGGACGCCGATGAGCTGACGGCGCGACTCGTCGATCAGGACGACGCCCTTCTCTTCTTGGCTCTTCGTCACGGGGATGAGATCCATGCCGCAAATGGGACACTTACCTGGTCCCTTCTGGTTCACCGACGGATGCATGGAGCACGTGTAATGGTCGATGTCGGTCGATACCCGCGTGGCGGCGTTCGGGGATCCGTCAGCGGGACCCACGGTCGTGCTGGTCCCGGCGAACCACGCGACGAGCGGCCTTTGGAAGACGATCGCCACGGTCCACAGCACGGCGGCGAATGCGAGGGACGAGAGGCGGCGCCGCGTGGCGGACGTTCGAGTCGTGTTCACCGGTCGTTCTCCCTTCCGTCGACTCCCGGCACGCGACCGAGCGCGCGATCCAGCTCCGCGTGGCGCCGGTCGCAGTCGGCGCGCGCCATCTGGTAGTCGAGTTCGGTGGTTCGAAGGTTCCTCTCGGCGTCGATCAGCACGGCGAAGGAGTTTCGTGAGGAGACGAAGCCCGCGCGCGCGGCGTCGACCTGGTCTCTCGCAACGGGCAGCAAGCGCCGCTCGAACAGGTCGAGCACCTGCCTCGACTCTCGAACCCGCTTCAACGTGACGAAGACCTGCGTGCGGGCCGCATCCTCCAGGCGCGCCACGTCGCTTTCGAATCGGCCGCGCAAGGCGGTCGCCTCCTCGACAGCACCCGTGCGACGGCCCGTCTGAATAGGCAGGTCGAACGCCAGCCCGAGCATCCACCGGTGCTCGGGCATGCTCCACATCGAGTTGTACGAAGTGGAAACGGTGAAGTCCGGGTAATCCTCGCGCCTCGCGCGAGCGACGCGCGTCCGTTCCGCGAGCGCGCGCTCTCGAGCTGCGGTGATTTCCGGGCGAGCGGAGACGGCGTCCGCCTGAAGGCGATTCATATCCGCGATGTCTGGAGCGGGCGACAAGGGCAACTCGTTCGGCGGCGGCGGCAGCGGCTCCTCCGGGACTCGATGCAGGAGCTCGTTCATCTCGCCGGCAACTACGTCTCGGTCCGAGGCGAGCACCGCTGCGTCGCGCTCCCTGTGCGCGAGCTCCACCTCGGCCTGGAGTGGGTCCTGCGCAGAAGCGCGTCCGGCCTCGAACTGAGCCGTCGCGCTCGCACGAAACGTGCGCAGGAGCTCGACGTGCTGCGCGTTGATCTCGAGCGACCGCACGGCGACGAAGTACTGGTCGTAGAGAGTGAGCGCCGTGAGGGCGAGATCACGTCTCACCGATTCGAAATCGCTCTTCGCCGCTTCGGCCTCGGCGGCCGCGATCGAGGCCTCGAGTGATCTCTTCCCGAACCACGGCAGGCGCTGACTGACGCCCACCTCGTAGCCGAAGGGCGCGCGCGACGATCCGACGGACAGCGGCGCGACTCCGACGTCCACGGTCGGATCGTCGAACGGTGCCACTTGCCGGACGCGCGACAGCGCGGCGTGCCATCCCTGGCGCGCTGCCTCAATCGACGGATTGCTCGAGAGGACAGCGCGCACGAAGGCCGCGCGACCGAGCACGGAGCCTGCGAGGGCCCGGGCGTCGTCGTCCGACGCCACGCCGGAGCCCGTTGCCGCCGGTCGGGAGGGAGCGGCGCGCACCGGAGCCGCGTGCTCGTAGTCGGACCGAAGAGATCCGTAATCTGCGCTGCCCGCTGTGGTCGCGCAGCCGTTCAGGGACAAACAAAGGCCGATGAGACTCGTTCGCGTGCTGAGCATGACTCCTCCGCATCGTCATGAAGGCGGCGTTCGCGCGCGGACGCGAGAACGCACGGTCCATCGACGGCCGGCGCACCAGTGCGCCCGCTCGTCACGACGAACTTGCGATGGCTCAGATCAGCAGTGAACAGTGAGCGACGAACAGCGGAGGTCCGGCCGGCGGCGGCCCGCGCGCGTGCCCGAAGCGCGCCTGGATTGCGCTCGCCACGGTCGAGGTAAACACGGGCGTCGCGAGCACTGCCACGAGGGCTGCGACGGGAATAACGGTTGCCGAGAGAGGTGCGCTCGACGCGACGCCGGTGCACGCGGCCTTGAGGCGCACGCAGCAGTCCGGAGCGCGGGCTTCCTCTCGTCGCTGAACTCCGGTCGAGTCCTCGAGCCGCTCCGTACTGCGGTCGGTCTCGCAACAGGGCGCGTCCATCACGCGGCCCGTCATCCGGCAGAAGTAGTGAAAGCGGCCGAACGCGATGCCAGGCAGGATCAGCGCGAGACCGACCAGAAGGGCGACGAGTCGACGCTGAATGGAGATCATCGAAAACCGGGCAGCATGTTAGCCGGAAACTCGGTGCCCCGCCACGTGGCCCCGGGTCGCGCCACCGAACGGCTTCCGCTGGTGCAGGCTTCTTCGGGCCAAAGTTCTGGCCAAACCCGGGGCGTTGCGGGCGCTGTGCCAGCGTCAGAGCCGAGACGGCCCCGCGAGCCCCCGACCGATCACGAAAAGCGAGTAGGGTGGAACCGAACTCGCTCGAATCGGCCTCGTTTGATGCACGCATTGCCTGGGGCGTAAGCGCTGCGCGCGAGAGCAGGTTACGGCTGCCCGATTTTCTTCTAGCTTGTTCGCCGGAGCACATCTTGCACTCGGCCGGCTTCAGGATGAATGGTTCGTGTCCGCACGTCTCGCTCACGGGTTTGCTGTTGTCGTCGGCGCTCGGTTGCTCGCGAGGCGCCCCGCTCCCGTACGCGGGCTTCACCGACGCCCCGGTGGCCGCCGTGGCGTCCCTGGTCGCGGGCCAGGTCGATTCGATGCCCGTCCGCGAAGGTGACGTCGTCAAGAGGGGCGACCTTCTCGCGCAGCTCGACGCGCGGGAACGGCAGGCGGCGGTGGCACAGGCCGAGGCGAATCTCGCGCAGGCCAAGGAGGCGCTCAAGGAGGCCGAGGCGAATCTGCGGGCGGCCGTCCCCACGGTGAACGGCGCTCGCGCCGACATCGCGCAAGCTCAGGCAACGTTCGACGACAACGAGGACAACTTCGAGCGGACGCAGCACCTGGTCGACAGCGGTGCGGAGGCGGCCGCCACTTTGATCGCTGCGAGGGCGCGCATGCTGGAGGCGAAGGCTCACATCGAGTCGCTGACCGCCGCGCGAGCCGCCACAGCGGGTCGCGTCAACGCTTCTGCGGCGGCAGTCGCGGACGCGCATGCCGCGGTGGGGACTGCGCAGGCCACGCTCGAGGTCGCCAAGGTGCAGCTCGCGGAGGCTCAGGTGCTGAGCCCCTTCGACGGCCTGGTGGTGCAGCGGAACCTGCAGCCCGGAGAGTGGGCAGCGCCGGGGACGCCGGTCGTGACGATCGAGGATCTCTCGCAGCTCTGGGTTCGCCTGGACATCGAGGAGAGCAAGCTCGAGGGTCTGCACCTCCAGCAGCCCGCGGAGGTTCACGTGATCGCCGAGCCCGGGAAGAGCTTCCTGGGCCACGTGATCGAGATCGGCGCCGAGGGTGATTTTGCGGTCAACCGGGACGTGAAGCGGGGCCGCCCCGATCTCCGGACGTTTCTCGTCCGCGTGGGGATCGAGGATCCCTCGCGGTCGCTCAGGCCGGGGATGACCGCGGAGGTCTCGATCCCTTCGCTCGCCGCGCCTTCGCGGACGGGCGAGAACCGCGCCGAGCGCTGACGGGCTCTTCCGATGAACCCCGAGAACGCGATCGAGCTGCACAAGATCGTGAAGCGCTTCGGCGACTTCACCGCGGTGGACGGAGTCGACCTCGAAGTGCGCCACGGCGAGCTGTTCGGGATGCTCGGGCCCAATGGCGCCGGAAAGACGACGCTCGTGCGCATGCTCACCGGGATCGTGCCGGTCACGTCGGGCGAGGCGAGCGTCGCGGGCATCGACGTGCGGCGCGACCCGGGCGGCGTGCGGCAGGCGATCGGAGTCGTCCCGCAGGCCCTGACCTCCGACACCGATCTCTCCGGGTTCGAGAATCTCGACATCTACGCGCGCTTCTTCGACATGTCGCGCGACGAGCGCAAGCCCCGGATCGAGGAGCTTCTCCACAAGGTGGGACTCTGGGATCGCCGAAAATCGCTCGTCAGGACGTACTCCGGCGGAATGCGCCGCCGGCTCGAGATCGCGCGCGGGCTCATCCACAAACCGAAGGTGCTGTTCCTCGATGAACCGACGATCGGCCTCGACCCGCAGAGCCGGCACGTCATCTGGGACCTCCTGCTCGATCTGCGAAAAGGGTCCGAGCTGACCGTCTCGCTCACGACCCATTATCTGGACGAAGCCGAGGCGCTCTGCGACCGCGTGGCCATCATCGATCAGGGGAAGATTGTGGCGCTCGGCACGCCCCAGGACCTGAAGTCGGGCGTACCCGGCAGCGACACCGTGGAGCTCTCGCTCAGGGCCCCGCCGACGGACGCGCAGCTGGCCGAGATCCAGACGCTCGCGACTGTTCGCAACGTCGAGAGGACGTCCGACGGCCTGCGCGTGCGGGCGGACGGCGGCGCGGCGCTCTTGCCGAAGGTCATCGAGACCCTCCGCGAGGACGGGCTCGAGGTCACGGCCGCCAGCCTGCAGCGCATCAGCCTCGAGGACGTCTTCATCCACTTCACGGGCCGATCGCTGCGCGAAGAGAGCGCGCCCAAGGGTCAGGCCTTCATTCCGCCGAGGAGGTTCACGTGAGGCGGATCCTCGCGGTGATGGAGCGGGATCTCTTGCGCATCCTGCGGAACCCCGCCGCACTGCTCTCGTCCGTCGTGCTCCCGGTCGTCTATCTGTTGATCCTCGGCAACTCGCTCAACGGACCGCTGACGGGGCTCTCCCTGGGCGTGGTCAGCGAGGACCAGGGACCGCAGGCGAGGGCGCTCCTCGGCGCATTGCAGGCCATCGAACACGGCCCCGCCACCGTGTCGCTCGACCTGCTCGACAACCCGCAGGAGGGCTTTCGCATGCTGCACGACGGGCAGATATCGGGGTTACTCGTCGTCCCGTCGACCTTCTCGCGCGATCTCTCGCACGGGGTGGCCGCCCCGGCGGGCCTCTACGTCGACAACGTGGACGCCGTCGCGGCCGTCGCGATCGAGGGCGCCGTGCAGGCTGCCCTGCCGGCCCTGATTCAGCCGCTCGTCCGCTTCGAACGGCATCTAGGACAGGCCGAGATCCGACCCCAGGAGATCTATCCGCGGGTCGACTACGACGCGTCCCTCATCCCGGGCGTCGTCGTGATGTCGCTCTTCATGGGGAGCATGCTGAGCGGCGCCTTCAACCTCATCATGGACCGCTTCATGGGCGTCCACGAAAGCTTCCTCTCGACTCCCCTGCGCAAGCTCGACATCAACCTCGGGATCCTCCTGTCGGGAAGCCTCGTGACGTTCGTCTCGAGCAGCCTAGTGCTCGGTATCGGGTTCCTCGTGACCGGCGTGCGGGTGCACGGAGGCGCCGCGGGCTACGCCGCGCTTTTCGGCGTCATGGTGCTGACGGGCCTCGGGCTGCTGGCGATGACGATGATCATCATCGGAAGAGCCGGCCACCCGCGCATTGCCGGGGTGCTGAACGGCTTCATGAGCGTCATCCTCTTCTTCCCGAGCGGAGCACTTTACCCTCTGGCGAGCTTCCCGGGGTGGCTGCGGGCCTTCGCCCAGGTCGATCCGGAGACGCACGCCGTGGCCGCGCTGAAGGCGATTCTCTTCCGGGGCGGCGACATCTCCGCCGCGGGCCGGCACGTCGCGTTCCTCGCCGCCTTCACGGCCGCGATGCTCCTCCTGTCCACGCTGACGATGAAGCGGACGCTGTGACGAGCGGGTTCTCGTGTTCCGCCGTTTCCGCTTCGATGAGCTGGAAGCCGTGCGACGTCAGGAAGGCACGGAGAAACCGGCGCATCTGCCGTTCGTCCTCGACCAGGAGAGCGACGTCGTTCGTCATTTTGCCGCTTGCGCCGGTTCCTGGTCGACGGGCAAGGGGGGCGCGCTACCGAGGATTGGCAGGTCGATGCGAAAGGTAGCGCCGCCGTGCGGGCGATTCTCCGCCGAGAGCGTGCCCCCATGCGCCTCGACGAGCCCCCGGCTGATCGAGAGGCCGAGCCCTACGCCCCCCGCGCCGGCATGCGGGCCCCGATAGAACTTCTCGAAGACGCGTTCCTCTTCGCCGGGAGGCAGCCCGGGACCTCGGTCCGTCACATCGATGACGACCTTGCCGTCGGCCGCGCGGGCGCGGATCTCGATGCCGCTCGATTTCGGGGTGTACTTGGCGATGTTGTCGAGCAAGTTCACGAACACCTGCTCGAACAGAATCGGGTCCACCGATAGGAGCGGCAGGTCGTCTGGAACGTCGGTCACGACCGGGCGATCACCGAGCCTCGGCTCGAGCCGTGAAAGGGCGGAGACGAGGATCTCTTCGAGCGGTATCCAATCCCGCTTGAGCCGGAGGCCGCCGGATTCGAGACGCGTCATGTCGAGCAGGTTCGAGACCAGCCGCTCGAGCCGCTCCGCCTCTTCGCAGATGGTTTGGAGGAGCTCGATGCGCTGGCTCTCCGCGATGTGAACAGAAGTGTCCAGCAATGTCGTGGCCGCCCCGGTGATCCCGGCGAGCGGCGTCCGGAGATCGTGCGAGACAGTGCTGAGGAGCGTGCTTCGCATCTCTTCGGTGCGTGCTCGAAGCGCGGCGCTCTCTGCGTCCTGCGCCAGGCGCGCCCGCTCGAGCGCCATGCCGCCCTGGCGCGCGTAGATGTCGAGGAAATGCCGATCCTCGGAGATCGGGCCTTCGGCTCGGCTCGGGCCGAGCGACAGCACACCGAACACGGTCGAGGCCACTCGAAGCGGCACGCAAAGCGTCTTCGACCCAGGCAGCGTCTCCGTCCCGAGCCCGGCGAGTCTTCCGTGTTCGAGGACCCAGCGAGCGACCGCTTTTTCCGGCGCGTCCGTCGCGACCTCTCCGAGCTTGGCTGCAAGCTCCGGCGCCCCTGTGGCATCGGGAAGAAACACCGCGACCGGGCGCTGGAAGACCTGAGCGGCCTGGCCTCCGAGCGCAGCGGCGACCTGCTTGGCGTCGAGCGCCGCTCCGAGCTCGCGAGACAGGGCGTACAGCGCGGCCGCTTGTTCCTCTCGAGCGCGAGCTTGCCGCTCTTGGCGACGAAGCCGGAGGGTGAGACCGCTGATGAGCACACCCGTGACGAACATCATCACGAACGTCAAGGTGTTCCGTACGTCGGTGACGGCGAAGGTGAAGAACGGCGGAATGAAGAAGAAGTCGTACGAGGCGACGGAAAGCACCGCGGCGACCATCGACGGGCCGCGCCCGAAGCGGGTCGCGACGATCATGATGACCATCAGGTACAGCATCACGATGTCGGGCAGCGCGAAGACGGCGCGCGCGATTTCCGAAACGAGTGTCGCGAGCGCGACGAGCCCGACCGCGTAGCCGTACGCCGCCCCGACGGGGCCGCCTTCTTCGGTCCGCGCGGCCCTGCGCTCCGGTTCCGGCCCTCTACTGGCGTCGCCCGAAATGACGTGAACGTCGATATCGCCGCTTCCGCGAACGACCTCGCCGAGGAGCGAGCCGCGCACGAGGTCGCGAAGGTGCGAGTGCGTCGGCTTCCCGATGACGATGCGAGTGACGTTGTGCTTGCGCGCGTAATCGAGGAGGGCCTCGCTGATCTTCGCACCGATCAAGTTGGCGATCTCTGCGCCCAGGGACTCCGCGAGGCGGAGGTGCGCCTCCAGGCGCGCGCGGTCGGCCGAGGACATCGGCGCGGCGGCCGCGGGTTCGACATAGGCGGCGACCCAGGGTGCTCGGAGCCCTGCGGCCATGCGCGCCGCCGCTCGGACGAGGCGCGCGGACGCCGGCGCAGGTCCGATGCAGACCAGAATGCGCTCTTGAGTCGGCCACGTCGCGCCGATGCCCTGTTCCTCCCGGTGCGCCAGGACGTCGAGATCGACGTGGTCGGCCGCACGCCGCAGAGCGAGCTCGCGGAGGGCGAGCAGGTTGCCCTTGCGGAAGAAGTTTTCGACCGCGCGTGCGGCTTGTTCCGAGAGGTACACCTTGCCCTCGCGCAACCGCCCGAGGAGCTCTTCGGGCGGAACGTCGATGAGCTCGATCTCGTCGGCGCGTGTGAGGATCGAGTCGGGCACGGTTTCGCGAACCCGCACGCTCGTGATCTGCGCGATGACGTCGTTCAGGCTTTCGATGTGCTGGATGTTCAGCGTCGTGTGCACGTCGATGCCCGCGTCGAGCAACTCGAGCACGTCCTGCCAGCGCTTCGCGTGGCGGGCGCCCTCGGCGTTGGTGTGCGCGAGCTCGTCGACCAGTATGATCTTCGGCTTGCGCGCGAGCGCGGCATCGAGGTCGAACTCCTCGAGCTTTCTTCCCCGATACTCGAGGGCCCGCCGCGGCAGGATCTCGAGTCCCAGCACCATCGCGGCGGTGTCGTAGCGACCATGCGTCTCCACGACGCCCACCACGACGTCGCCGGCCCGGAATTCCCTCGCCGCCGCGAGCATCGCGAACGTCTTGCCGACGCCGGGTGCATAGCCGAGGTAGATGCGGAGTCGCGCGCGTCGCTGCCGTTCGTCGTCTTTTTTGATCCGCCGGAGCAGCGCATCCGGATCGGGGCGACCGGCGGGTTCGGTCACCGCCTTCTCCCGGCGGAGGTCGAACGCGACATCGTCCGCTCAGCGTGCTCTGTCGAGCGCCAGATTCAGCTCGAGCACGTTGACGGCCGGTTCGCCGAGCACGACGAGCCCGCGCCCGATCGTGCTCGCCTGGACGAGCTCGCGGACTTTGCCCGGATCCATGCCGCGCGCCTTCGCGACGCGGGCGACCTGGTACTCCGCGGCGGCCGGGGAGATGTGCGGGATCGAGCCCGCTGCCCGAAGCCGTGACGAGGTCGACCGGGACTGGCGCGGTGTTCGTCGGATCGGCGGCGCGGAGCGCCTCGATGCGGGCCTTGACGGCGTCCCGAGGCGGGGTTCGGCGGGCCGAGGTTCGACCGGTGCGAGGCGCCCGCGTTGTATGCGGGGCTCGTCGCGGACGAGGCGACTCCAGAAGTACTTCGGCTCGTCGAACGGCTGTCCGATGAGCTCGGAGCCGACGTCCTTTCCGTCCTTCGTGATGAGGCTGCCGTTCGCCTGGTGCGGGAACACGCGGCTTGAGCGACGCCGGTGACGAGCGAGCGGATAGGCGACGCCGGTGAGGAGCGTCATGAGCGCCGAGAACGGCGAGAGCCGCCCGGAGCTGTCTTGTCATTGATAGGTCGTTCATCTGTGCCTCGATGGAGTATGCGTGGGGGTCATTGCCTTCAGGTGAGGTGCAGCACGACGAGGACGAGGTCGATGACCTTGATGCCGACGAACGGCACGATGACGCCGCCGAGGCCGTAGACGAGCAGGTGATCGCGGAGCAGGCGCGATGCGCCGACCGCACGGTACTTGATGCCGCGGAGCGCGAGCGGGATGAGCGCGATGATGATGAGCGCGTTGAAGATGACCGCGCGAGAGGATCGCGCTCGTGCGGCGTCGCCAGGTGCATGACGTTGAGCGCGTCGAGCGCCGGGTACGTCGTGGCGAACGCGGCCGGGATGATCGCGAAGTACTTCGCGACGTCGTTGGCGATGCTGAACGTCGTGAGCGCGCCGCGCGTCATGAGGAGCTGCTTGCCGATCTCGACGACCTCGATGAGCTTGGTCGGGTTCGAGTCGAGGTCGACCATGTTGCCGGCCTCCTTCGCCGCCTGCGTGCCGGTGTTCATCGCGACGGCGACGTCGGCCTGCGCGAGCGCGGGCGCGTCGTTCGTGCCGTCGCCGGTCATCGCGACGAGGCGGCCGCCCTTCTGGTGATCGCGGATGAGCGCGAGCTTCGTCTCGGGCGTCGCCTGGGCGAGGAAGTCGTCGACGCCGGCTTCGGCGGCGATGGCGGCGGCCGTCAGCGGGTTGTCGCCCGGTGATCATCACGGTCTTGATCCCCATCTGCCGGAGCTCGGCGAAGCGCTCCTTGATGCCGCCCTTGACGATGTCCTTGAGCTGAACGACGCCGAGGACCGCGCGCGCCCTCGGCGACGACGAGCGGCGTGCCGCCCTGCTTCGCGATCGTCGTCGACGCTGGCGCGGACCTGCGGAGGGAACGCGCCGCCCTTGGCGCGCACGTAGGCTTCGATGGCGTCGGCCGCGCCCTTGCGGATCTCGCGGCCCGTCGAGGTCGACGCCGCTCATGCGGGTCTGCGCCGTGAAGGGCACGAACGTCGCGCTCGAGCGCGTGCGACGTCGCGCTCCCGGATGCCGTAGCTCTCCTTCGCGAGCACGACGATGCTGCGCCCTTCGGGCGTCTCGTCGGCGAGCGACGCGAGCTGCGCGGCGTCGGCGAGCTGCCTCTTCCGTCGACGCCGGGCGCCGGCAGGAACGCCGTCGCCTGCCGGTTGCCGAGCGTGATGGTGCCCGGTCTTGTCGAGGAGGAGCACGTCGACGTCGCCGGCGGCCTCGACGGCGCGGCCGCACGTCGCGATGACGTTCGCCTGGATCATCCGGTCCATGCCGGCGATGCCGATGGCCGAGAGCAGGCCGCCGATCGTCGTCGGGATGAGGCAGACGAGCAGCGCGACGAGCACCGTGATGGTGATGGGCGCGCCCTTGCCGGCCGCCGTCGACGCTGAAGAGCGAGTACGGCAGCAGCGTCACCGTCGCGAGGAGGAAGATGATCGTGAGCGCCGCGAGCAGGATGTCGAGCGCGATCTCGTTCGGCGTCTTCTGGCGCTTCGCGCCCTCGACCATCGCGATCATGCGGTCGAGGAACGTCTCGCCCGGGTTCGCGCGTGATGCGCACGACGAGCCAGTCGGAGAGCACGCGCGTGCCGCCCGTGACCGCGCTGCGATCGCCGCCGCTCTCGCGGATGACCGGCGCGCTCTCGCCGGTGATGGCGCTCTCGTCGACCGACGCGACGCCTTCGACGATCTCGCCGTCGCCCGGGATCGTAATCGCCGGCCTCGACGAGGACGATGTCGCCCTTGCGGAGCTGGCCGAGGCGAGCACGAGCGACGTCGCGCGCGTCGCGCCTCGGCTCGGCGAGCTTGCTTCGCCTGGATGTCCTTGCGCGCCTTGCGCAGCGCGTCGGCCTGCGCCTTGCCGCGGCCTTCGGCCATCGCCTCGGCGAAGTTCGCGAAGAGCACCGTGAACCAGAGCCAGAGCCGAGATCGCCGAGGATGAAGCCCGCCGGCGCTTCGCCGTGTCCGCCGAGCGCCTGGATCCGAAGAGCGCGGTCGTGAGGACGCTGCCGACCTCGACGACGAACATGACGGGGTTTCGGACCTGGTGCCGCGGGTCGAGCTTGCTGGAACGAGTCGACGATGGCGCGCCGGACGATGGCCGGGTCGAAGAGCGGGCGGGCTTGGCCCTTCGCGCGGTGAGTGCCGTGCTCGATGGGGTCGCGGGACGGCGGGGGGCTGCGTCCGCGGTCGCGACGCAAGATCTTCGGGGCTCGAGTGGTTGCCATGGCGTATTCCGTCAGTCTCGGATGGCGGGTTGCGAGGGTGGGGAAGCTCAGGACTGCGCGAGCAGGTGCTCGACGATGGGGCCGAGCGCGAGCGCGGGAATGAACGTCAGCGCGCCGACGATGACGATGACGCCGACGAGCATCGCCGACGAAGAGCGGCGTGTGCGTCGGGCAGCGTTCCCGCGCTCGGCGGGCACGATCTTCTTCTTCGCGAGCGAGCCCGCGAGCGCGAGGCACGCGGCATCTTCACCCAGAAGCGCCCGAAGAACATCGCGATGCCCGAGGGTCGGTGTTGTAGAAGGGCGTGTTCGCGCTGAGGCCGGCGAAGGCGCTGCCGTTGTTGTTCGCGGCCGACGAGAACGCGTAGAGCACCTCGCTGAAGCCGTGCGGCCCCGGGTTGAAGACGTCCCTTGCCGCCGGCCTCGGTGACGACGGCGATCGCCGTGACGACGAGCACGACGGCGCAGCGGGAACGAGGATGCCGAGCGACGCCATCTTCATCTCGTAGGCTTCGATCTTCTTGCCGAGGTACTCGGGCGTGCGCCCGACCATCAGCCCGGCGACGAACACGGCGACGATGGCGAAGATCAGCATGCCGTAGAGGCCGGAGCCGACGCCGCCGAAGATGATCTCGCCGAGCTGGATGAGCCACATGCGGAACGAGCCCGCCGAGCGGCGTGAACGAGTCGTGCATCGCGTTGACCGAGCCGTTCGAGGCGGCGGTGGTGGCCGTCGCGTAGAGCGCCGACGCGGAGATGCCGAAGCGCACCTCCTTGCCCTCCATGTTGCCGCCCGGCCTGCAGGGCGCTCGCGACCTGATCGACGTGCGAGCGACGCGAGGCGCGGGGTTGCCGGCCTGCTCCTGCGTGCACGCACAGACCAGAGCGAGCGGAAGGAAGATGACGAACATGGCGCGCGAGCAGCGCCCAGCCCTGGCGCGTGTCCTTCACCATCTTGCCGAACGTGTAGGTGAGCGCCGCCGGGATCGCGAGGATCGACAGGATGATCGACGAAGTTCGAGAGCGGCGTCGGGTTCTCGAACGGGTGCGCGGAGTTCGCGTTGAAGAAGCCGCCGCCGTTCGTGCCGAGGTGCTTGATGGCGACCTGCGACGCAGCCGGGCCGACCGCGATCAGCTGATCGACGACGGCTTTGCCGTCCGCGTCCTTCGTCGCCTGGAGCAGCGACGACGCTGTGGTACGCGCTGAAGGTCTGCACGACGCCCTGCGAGACGAGGAAGAGCGCGAAGACGAACGAGAGCGGCAGCAGGATGTAGAGCGTGCCGCGCGTCAGATCGACCCAGAAGTTGCCGATGCCGCGTCGCCTGCTTGCGCGTGAACGCCGCGGATGAGCGCGACGAGCACGCCATGCCCGACGCCGCGGAGACGAAGTTCTGCACCGCGAGGCCGAGCATCTGCGTGAGGTAGCTCATCGTCGTCTCGCCGCCGTAGCCTTGCCAGTTCGTGTTCGTCGCGAAGCTCGTCGCCGTGTTCCACGAGAGGTCCGGCGACACGGCCGGCAAGGCCTGCGGGTTCAGCGGCAAGAACCGCCTGCAGGCGCTGAAGCGCGTACACGACGACGAGGCCCGCCGCGTTGAAGAGCAGCATCGCGAGCGCGTACGTCTGTCCACGCATCTCACGCTCCTCGTCTCGGCCGGTACGCCGCGAAGCGGTAGATGAGCCGCTCGAGTCGGTCCGAAGCACCTTCTCGAAGAACGTGCGCTCGCCCTCGTAGACGCGCGCCATGTAGTCGCCGAGCGGCTTCACCAGGGCGACGAGCACCACGAAGTAGAGACGACGATCTGTGCGTAACCTTGCCAGCTCATGAGAAAGCCTCCGGCTTGAGCAGCGCGACGAACAGGTAGACGAGGAGCGCGAGCGAGACGACTCCGCCGACGACGTAGAGAACGGGCATGATCGAACTCCTACGAAACGCGCTCGAAGAGCCGAACGAGGCCCCAGGTGAGCGCGACCAGAAAAGCGGTGAGTGCCATGTAAACGACGTCCATCATCGGAACCTCTGCGATTACCGTGCCATGGGTGTGTGACCGGGGGAGAAGGTGCGTGCGCCGAACGAGCCCGGGCCGGGCTTCATTGCGCCGATGCGCGTAACAATCCGCTCGCAGCCTCGCGCTTCGGGCCCGCAGGTTTCGGTGCGCTCCAGCGGGGGCAGCGTCACGGCTTTCATGACGAGGGAAACTAGGCGCGCCGCGGTCACGGCGCCGTCAAGCTTCCTCGGAAAAGCGTCAAGAAGGCATTAAGGTCGACCTCGATGCGTTCCAGCGCGCTAGTGACGTCTCGTTGACGGTTTCGTCGCCAACCTCGACGGCGCCGTGACTCGGCCACACCTAAGCTCTGCCTTGGTGCCGTGTACCTCGCGGCGCAGAGTTTGCGGCTCTTCTGGTGGTTGGGACGCTAGAGCGGTTCCTGCTCGGATCGATCTCGGAAGCGCTGGTGCGCAGGGCGGCTCGTTCGGTGTATGTCGTGCGCCCTCGGTGCATGTCGTGCGCCCCACGGAAGGAAGTTCGCCCGCGGTTCCCGCCTGACACGCGTCTTCCGAGTCGGCTCGCGACGGCTTCTTTACGCTCCGCGCTTGCTTCTTGACCGTATCTTGAGGTGGCGCGGACTAGTTCATATAGAATGAGCGAGCCGAGCCCTGCGCGGCGAGGGGCGCCGCCCAAGAAGCCCGTGGTCGGACAAGTTTCCCGGCGCCGCCACGAGTGGGTGGAAGCATCGAACGGCGATGCCGTCGAATCGTGGAAGCGGCAGGTCTTCGCGCGCGTCGACGACGATCGTCTGCTCGCCGGCAATGGCCCGCGCGTGCGCATCCGAGCGACGTTCGCATTCTTCGGCCTCGCCGCGCTCGCCGGAGCCAGGCGGGGGCCCATCGGATCGCTCGAGATGGCCGTGTTGCTGTCGTCCGTGTGCTTCGTTCAGGAGTTGCCTCGCGCCCTGCTCGGCCTCGCCTTGCGCCGCAGCGCCCTCGTTCGGATTTCCGCGACGGGGACCGATACGACGCTCTCCGGTCCGGCGCTCCGCGGGGTCTGGGCCGTTCTGTACGCCGTCATCGGGAGCGTCGCGAACCTGGCATTTTCCGCGCTGGCGCTCGTGTTGGCGACGTTCGTTCGCCCGTCCGTTGCCGAGGCCTTCTCGACTCTGGCCTGCGGCCACGCGCTGTGGGCCATCGCGTCGCTTCTTCCGATCCTGCCGTTCCGCGCGGGCAGCGCGATCTCGGCTCGTCTCGAACCCTCGGCTCGGTTCCTGCACGGAGTGATCTCGTGCACGGTCGTCGTCGCGCTTGGAGGAGTCCTCGCGCTCTGGCTGCGGGCGCCCGTCGTGCTCGGCATATTCTTGCTCGTGGTGTTCGCCGGTGCTTTCAAGGTTCGACAGGCGTTCGCGGAGAGTCGTGACCTTCAAGCCGGAGTGGACAGGTTCCTCGAGCGCGCGACCGCCGAGCTTTGCACGGACCCGGAGCGCGCATGCGAGCTCGCGCGACAAGGACTGGCGGCGGCCCTGTCGGCGCCGGCGCAGCAACGGGCATGGAAAGCTCTGGCATGGGCCGCCATCGGAAAAAAAGATCCATTCCTTGCGCACGATGCCCTGCTCCACTTGCCCGCGGAGGCGATCGACGCGCACCTCCTCGCGTCGTACTTGACCACGTGTAACCGCGTCGACGAAGCCGTCGAAGTCCTCACCTTCGAGCGCAGCCACGGACGAAAGAGCCGCGAAGCGACGAAGCTACTCGCCGACCTCACCTTCCGCAAGGGCGACTACGATGCGGTGCTCGGCCTCGTGCGCGACGACGAAGCGCTCCTGACCGACGAGGACCGAAGCGCGATCCGCATGGCGCTCGACGCTCGGTCGTGCGCGGGATGACGCTCAGAGAAGCCGCAGTCACGATCCGCGCGCGCTCCGCCCCGCACCCGGAGGCGCGGCTCCACTCCCGATTGGAAGTCGGCCCGGATGAGGCAGCGGGAGCGGCATCGGGATGGGGAGAAGAGGGTCGTGGGGCCCGTTCGCCGAAGGCAAACACGACATCTTTCGGAATGACTTTGCGGTCTTCGATTTCGAATTGGGCGCCGACGAGATCCCTCCCGACTGGCGTCTCGGGCCACCCTAGCCAGCGGTTCGGAGCCGCCGCCATCAGGGGTCGGCCCTCGTCGAGAGGCGAGGAAGCGTCCGTCGCTCGCGAAAGGCGGTTCACGCGGCGCGAGGAGGCACTCACGCTATGGCGGCGTGTGATCGCTGCTACGATGAGGAGAGGAAACGGTGCCTCGAAAGACGCGCCCGGAATCCTCTTTCGAGAATGTTTCCGCCCGATGAAAGCGACTTTGCGTCGAGGCGCTCCGTGAAGGACCGGCCTCCGGACCGCACCAGAAATCGCGCTCGAATCCGGTCGTGGCCTTCGGGTCTGCGAGCGGCCCCGGATTCGCGAGTATAGATCTCTGCGAGCGACGAACGCTTCGACCTGGAAAGGGCACAGGCCATGGACGCCGACACTCCCATGGGCGAGAAAAAGGTTATCGACGGGCGCCTTCGCGTCTTTTACTACGGCTACTGGATCAAAGCGTACGAAGTTCCTGCAGACACGCTCCTCGCGAAGAAGCGGCTCATCGAAGCGCTCACGCGGCGGCTCTTCAACCACGTCGAGCACGGCGTGAACGTGCCTGGACAGCGCCTCGACGAGGCGCGACGAGCGTTCGACGCGGAAACGAGCCCCGAGGGCCGTCGCGTGAAGGCCGCGATGCTCGCGGGCGCGCTCTTCAACCGCGCGACGGACGTGTTCACGAAGCTCGTCGAAATTCAAGCGCTCGGCATCGAGATCCACCACGACAATGCGCTCATGCGAGAGTGCGGCGAGCACCTGCAAGAAGCCCTCGCGCTCGGGAAGATGGTGCTGCACAGGAGCGGCGAAGAAGGCATCGACGAACTGTGGGGCGAGCCGTTCAAGGCGTTCGCGTACCCGATCGCCGACTTTTATAGGACCCGCTACGTCAAGATCGCCCAGACCATGGGCGCCATCGACCGCATCGCGGAAGCGCTCCAGCGCACGTTCGACGGCGTCCCCGCCTTTGCCGGAATCGGGCCAGCCATCCGCGATTTCGCGTCCGCCGCGAAGTGCAAATGCGAGACCCTCCGCACCGACGACGACATCTTCGACATCTGGACGTCGTTCGTCGTCGCGGGGGAGCGGCTCGACGCGTTCGCGCCGGTCCTCGAAGACCACGCGGCCATCACCGAACAGCACTGGGCCGGGCGCGGCAAACAGCTCCTCCGCGACGGCAAGGACCTCGTCTTTTACGTGACGCGCGCCCGCGTCCCCATGCCGAAGAGCACACGCGAACTGGTCGCCCGGTGCGACGAGTTCCGCGCCTCGTGCGACCGGACCTCGGGCGTCGAACGGAGTGTCGCATGAAGATGGTTGCTGCGGCCCGGGACGTCTGACCACAAGAATCTTCCCGACTTCTCATCACCTTCGTGTCTGACGTGACGCCGTCGCTACGTGGTTGACGCGACCCGCAATTCACACGACAAGCTCCGGGTGGGCCAGTTCCGGACCGCCGCCATCTTCAGAGGAGCGCTGATTGGCGGCATCGCCGCCGGTATCCTGGACCTCGGTCTGTACTTCGTCGGCAAGGCGTCGGGCGCCAGCTTTCTGGTGGTGCAGAAGGGCTCCGTGCCCAGGTCCATCCCACCATTCATGCCTGTCGCAAATTGCGTCCTCGGAGCGCTCGTCGCGGCGGCCGTGCTGACCGGTCTCGTGAAGTTCTTCGGCGAGCGGGCCTGGTGGCTCTTCACCATGGTGGCCGCCGTCGTGTTCGTGATCTTCTTCACGCTGCCGATCACCACGCTGCCCGGCGACACGAGATCGATCGCGTTTCTCGAGCTGATGCACATCCCCGCCACGCTCGGCATCGTGGGCGGCATCTGGCGCTTCGGAAGAGGTTGAGCACGCCACGCGGCCGCGTCGCGACTCAGTGACAGCTTGCGCCGCCGTCCGGGAGCAGGACACACTCTTGCCCCGCCTTGCAGGTCAGGCCGCTGCAAGGGTCCGGAATGCACACTCCCGCGTCCGATTCGACGACGCAGCGTGCGCCGGACTTGCACGTGACGCCGCTGCAAGGGTTCTGAACGCACATCCCCGTTCCGTCGGGTTGGAGGATGCAGTCCTGCCCCGCCTTGCACGTGACGCTGCTGCAAGGGTCCGGGATGCACCCAGCCGTTCCATCGGTCGCGACGGTGCAGATCTGGCCCACCTTGCACGCGATGCTGGCGCACGACTCCTTCGGCGCGCATGCGCCGAGGTGGGCGGCAGTGACGCCGGCCTTCGCCATATCGCACAGATTGTCGTACGTCTGGTCGTCGCAACCGCATACCGGGTTCGAAGTGGCGCGACACGAGGTTGGTCTTGCCAGACAGAGCCCCCACGTTCGCGGCCCCGGACACCCTCCGGGGGTGATCGTCACGCACACGCTGTCCGTCGAGCAGGTACGACTCGCAGGTCCGCCGCAGATACCGGGTAGCGACAGGTCGTCTTGCACCACTCCGCTCGAAATGGGCTCCGATGGGGAGTCCGCACTGCTACACCCGGCCGAAGCGAGGCTCAGCAGTAGTCCGAGACCCGGTCCCCCGGTGATCGCGCACACATACGCCGCACATGCTCTCATGGATGAGTCCCCCTGGTTGAGCCCGCCTCTCACGGACCGAGCGGCTCTTGACCTGGGGCGCCGCGTGAGCGACGTCAATGCGGAGGAGCGCGACTCTTATCTGGCCGTCGCGGCGTTCGGCGCGACCGCGCCGTATCCCGTCGGCTCGAGCGTCTTGTTGTCCCGTCGCGAATGACGGATGCTCGCGCCCATGAGTGACGCAGAGACGGTGCTCGTGACCGGAGGTTCGGGGTTCATCGGCGGCGACGGGATCCTGCGGTTGCTCGCCGCCGGGTACCGCGTGAAAACGGCGGTGCACAAGCTTGCGCGCGAGCCCGAAGTGCCGTTCGCGGGGGAGAGCCTGGTGAAGCTCGTAGTCGTCAAAGCCGGCTAGTCGGATGAATCAGACCGTCGAGGCCGAGATCGCCCGCGCGTGGCACTCGCGGCTCGTGCCGCGGATCCTTACCCTCGTCGCGGTTGCATACTTCGCTTGCATCTGGCTCGATGCGGCCGGGAGCCGCCTTCACGAACGTATATTTCCGGCCGCCCTCACGTATTTCACCCAGGTCGCCGCGCTCTTTCCAAAAGCAGCGATGGACGTGCTCGAGTACCGCGTGGAGGGCTGGGACTGCGCGAGCGCGCGCTGGAGAGAAATCGATGCGCGGATCGATTTTCCGATGGACGCGGACAGCAAGGAAAACCGCTTCTATCGGGTACTCCATTTCTTCCGACAGACCCGTCCGGTGATGCGTGCCCTCGACGAGTTCCTGGTGAGCCGGCACAACGCGCGCGTGAGCCTGGGTGGCGAAAGAATCGGATTCATCGGGGGGATCCGCACCCAGAGCATCCGCGTCCCGCTCCCCAAACCAGGTGACAAGAGCCAACCTTACAGGCGGCTCCCGGCGGACTCGTATCCGACGGACGAGCACCACTATTGGTATTGGACGCCGGGGTCACGACGCGCGGAGCGCTGCGGGGCGTCTTCGCCAGCAGGTGGTGAATGAGATGAGGTCGTTCGACGCCTGGCTCGACGAGCCACAGCCGATCGCCAGGCTGGAGCTGATCCGCATCTGCGCGCCGCTCGCGATCCTCGGCTTCCTGTCCTCGCGCCTGGCGTACGTCGAAGATTGGGTCGGCGACAGCGGCTTCCGGCTTCCGGAATTCCACGACGCCCTCCGTCATCCCGTCGACGTGCCCGCGCTCTCCGACACGAGCGCCCAGCTCTTCGGGGTTATCGTCATCGCTTCGGCGCTCGCGCTTTCCGCTGGATTTCATCCTAGAAAGGCGGCACTGCTGCTCGGCGTGTGCGTCGCCTATGCGGCGCTCGGGGACCGGCTGTCCACGTTCACGGTGACCAAGATCACGCCGGTGATCGCGTTCGCTCTGGCGGCGAGCCCGTGCGGTTCGGCGTATAGCGTGCACGCATGGCTCCGGCGCAGGGCCAACCCAGAGTACCGCGCGCCCGACCAGGTTTGCGGTGGCTCGGTACGGTTCTTCCAGGTATTTTTGTGTGTTTTTTATGCTTCATCGGGGCTCGCCAAGGTGCGGGGGGATTGGCTCACGCATCCGTTCGTTCTGTGGACACACTTGCACGATAGCCAGCAGACCTGGGTCTCGGTGCTCATGGCGAACACGCTCCCTGCGGCCGGGTGGACCATCGCTCAGGGCGCCGTACTCCTGTTCGAGGTGTTCGCCCCTCTCTGGTTCGCCTTCGGACGCACGCGAACGGCGGCCCTCGTGTTCGCGATCGGAATGCACGCGTTCATCGGGATGTGTTTCTGGCCCGTCCGCTGGTTCGCGCTCCTGATGATCTCGCTCTTGCTGGGCGCTTTCGTGTCGGAACGAACGCTCCAAATGACGGAGGACCGGCTCGACGCGTGGATCTCCAAGCCGGGCGAAGGCCGGAATGGATGGGGCCGCGAATGAAATCCTGACCTCGAGACGCTACTGTCCCGAGCGTCCGAGCGCCGCGATCACTTCCGGCGGCGCCTGGACGAGCTCGAGGAGCGTGCCCTGGGCGCCGACGGGGAACTCGTCGTTGCCCTTGGGATGGACGAAGCACACGTCATAGCCGGAGGCGCCGCGGCGGATGCCGCCGGGGGTGAAGCGGACGCCGTTCTTGCCGAGCCATTCGACGGCGGCTTTCAGATCGTCCACCCAGAGGCCGAAGTGATTGAGCTGGGGTACGTGGACCTTCGGGCTCTTCTCGGGATCGATGGGCTGCATCAGGTCGATCTCGACGGAGAGTGGACCGTGACCGATGCGCGCGATGTCCTCGTCGACGTTTTCCTTGTCGCTGCGGTAGTTGCCGACGCGTTCGAGCCCCATCAAATCGATCCAGAAACGGCCGAGCTCCGTCTTGTCGAGCGCGCCGACGGCGATTTGCTGGATGCCGAGAATGCGGAAAGGTCGAGTGGACATGGGGACGATCTATCGCCCCGGCAGGCCTATGGGAAGCGAAGTTGGACGCCGATGTTCACGAGCAGCGTCGCGCTGATTTCGCGGAGCACTCCCACGTCGAGCCCGGCGTTCAGGAAGACGCCGAACGCCTTTGCAAAGTCGTACTGCGGACCGATGCCGACGTGAAAGATCATGTCCTTCTTGTACTGGGGGTGGAGGCCCAGGTCCCAGTTCGGATTCCCCGCGCCGCTCTCGAGCTCGTAGGCGAGAGCCGGCTCGATGAATACCTTGAGCCGCGAATCCGACATCGTGTAGATGCGCGCGCCCACACCGAACAGCTCGAGCGGCTTGGTGTTCGACTGGGACTCACCGGAAAACCCGAAGCGGCCGAACACGTAGGGTTCCACGCTGTCCAGCGGGGCAAAGCTGAGCGCGATCTCGCTCGCTGGCGGCGCGCCGAATCCGCAGATCTTCTGCTGATCGTCGACCGACTGGGTGTGGTCGAACGGCTTGCAATACGGAGACTGGTCGTACCGAAAGTCGATCTTGTACCCGACCACGATCCCCGCGCGCAGACCGAACTGCATGCCGTGGCCGAAGGTCGCGTCCTCGCCGTTCTCGCGGTCGGGCTCGTGTGGCTTCGCTTCCGCGGGTTTCGGTGCCGTCGGCTCGGGCGCCGCGGCGTCATTCTTTTCCGTCCCGAGGTTCGTCTGGCTCGCGGACGCTTCGTCTTTCGCGAAGGACGCGGATGTGGCCAGGAACAAGGCGGCGCCAGTAAGGAGTCTGAGATGGGTCACGAGGGCCAACGATAGACCAGACGAAGGGGGTTTTGCGATCGGCGCGGGTTCGGGCGCGCGTGCGTGGAACTGGATGGCCTCCTGTCCTGGAGAAATACTCGTTTCATGCGCGTTCACGGGATCGGGCGGCCAGCACGGCGGCGGACCAGCGTACCCGATCCGCGACTCCGATTCGCGGCCAACAAGTCTGAGCGGCGCGGCCGTCCGCCGCTCTCGGCCGAGGTCATCGAGCAGCCGTGCGCGCCTCATCCTCCGGAACAGGCAATGAGGCCTGCGGCGTCACTTCTCGGGGTGTCGTTTGCGGGATCGACGAACCGAAGAAGGCGTTGCGCGTTCGGTGGGCACTGCTGGACGAGCTCGGCGGAGCCCAGACCCTGGCTCGGGTCGACGTAGCACCAGCCGAGCGCGGTCGGGTCCGGCGTGACGTCCCGACACGACGCGTCCGCTTGCTGGATGACGCATACATCACGCGCCCTCTGCTTGCAGGGCCCGTCTCGCGGCGTTGACGACGTTCGCCGACGCGACCGTGCGCCCCGGCAAGGACGTGCAGCCCGGTTCGTTCCCACTCCACTCACCCCATCAGGCTACAGAGAAGGGCGGAAGACGACAAGCGCAGCGCGATTCCTAGCCGGTCGCGGAAGCGAGTAACTACTCGGAGTCCGCCGTTTCCTCGGTGTGCGGAGCCATGACGAGGTGCGACGTGAGGATCGCTGAAGACGAACAGATCCAAGCGTCGGCACCGAAAGCTCGCTACGTCGCCGAAGGGTTCGGCCCCTGGCGTGAGCCCCCGACTCAGGTCTTCGCTGCGGTCGGATTCGCACTGCCCGCGGTCGTCCAGGCGCGTTCGACGCCGACGGCTACCCAGTCGAGCTTCGTCGTCTGACCGCCGTTCGAGACCGAGATCGGATCGGTTCCGTTCCACGACGCCGGATCCGGCAGAGCGAGGGTCGACGCATTGGCGAGAGTCTTGACCGCCTCGCTTTCCCCGGTGAGCGCGACGATGCCGAGGCCGGCAAAGACGGGAACGCTGCCACTCGGGATGTACGGCGCGATGACGGCGCGGAGATGCGGCACGAGGGCGGGCGCCCGGTCGGCGGCCCAGCGGACGTCTTCGAGCGATGAAAGGACGAGGGCGCTCGGTTGAGTGGGTGCGCGCAGCTCCGCGAGGACCGCGAGCGTGGCGCCACCGGTCCAGGCGCGTGGCGCACCGTCGCCCGGGGAGACGGGGCTGCGCTCCGTGGGCTCTTTGCCCTTGCTCTTGATGCGCCGCACGACGAGCACGTCGTCCGTCGGCAGCGCGCGGGGCACCGTGACGCGCACGGGGCGCTTGAAGCCGCGCGGGTCGCCGACCTGTCCCGACGCGACCGCGTACGCGAGTGTCTCGGCCGACGCCACGACGAAGCGTTGCGACCTCGAGAGGCCTGGCTCCGGGTCGAAGGTGCGGAGCGAGAGTCCGCCCTCCCTCGGCGGATATAGGTCCGCGGTGATCACTCGACGGTCGGGCTCGACGATACGCGCGCCCGTCGCGATGAGATCGACGAGGGCTCCGGACTTCGCGAGCACCTCGAGCACTTGCCTGGACGGCGGCGCGATGAGGAAGTCGAGTCGCGGAGGTACCTTCTTGCTCTTGAGGAGCGCTGCGGCGGCGAGCATGTCGCGGAGCGACGCGCCGGAGTCCCCACCGAGGATCACCTGGTGCACGGGCTTGCCATCGAGCTCGCGCACGGGACGTACGACGCCGGCCTCGTCCATGACTAGTGGGTCGACAGCGGAGAGATCGATGGTGATGACGTCGTCACACGGCGCGCCGGGGTCGGGGACGAGCGCGCGGTGCGCCTTCGAGCGGCGCTGATCGCGGAGGTAAACCTCCGTTTTCTCGTCGCTCACGAAGACGGCGCCCGCGGCGCCGAGCTGCGGCGCGAGAGCGCAGAGTACGGCGCGCTCCGGCACGGACAGGAGCCGCGCGCTCGGACCGGCGAACTCGAGCACCACGGGCGCTCGGTGTTCGCGATCGATCCGCTCGATGACCTCGCCGAGACCGCGACGGAGCAGTTCGAGCGCGACGTCACGGACGCACACGAACGGGCGGACGCGGCCCGACAGGAGGATCTGTACGCTCCGCGGAGGGCGCAGCCAGAGCGAGCCGGTCGCGAGCACTTCTCCGATCTGCGACGGCGAGACGACCAGGGTCAGCATTCCCGCGCCGCCGACGGCCGCCATCCGCGGGTCGTCCGTGATGGCGAGACGCGCAGGGGCGGCGAATCGCTCGAGATGCACGGCGGCGGGAAAGCCGATGCCGGGGCGCGCGACGAGGAGGCCGTACCCGAGCGCATTCCGGAGCCCCGCGTTCTCGACTTCCCCGGCGATCGAGACGCAGTGGGTGTCGTAAATGAGCGCGACCTCGACGGCCGCCTTCTTCATGCCGAGACGCTCCGCCTCCGCGACGGCCCGGTTGGGCTCGCGTGAGAGGACCACCTGGTCGACTTTGAGACGCACCAGATCACCCCCGAGAAGCGGGTCGTCAGCCCGTCCCGCGAGGATCTTCTGGGGCATCGTGCGAGGCGGATCGCCCGCTTTCGCGCGCATGAGGCTAATACTCGCGTACCGTTGTGTGCATCCGGATGTCGGCCCCCGAGGCGGCGGCGAAGGTAGCCGTTCGGCTAGAGGGGGGTCAAGGTGGGTTTGGGGTTCCTGGCAGTCTTCTTACGGGATTCAAGGGGATGGGCTTTGCTTTGGAGGGGGCTAGGGGACTGGTGGGCTGGCTGGTGGGGTCGCCCCCCGCTAATCGCCCCCGGATCCATCAGGCGAAACATTCACTCGGCCCTGGAAAAAAGCTACGCTGAAGGGCATGTTCAAAGAGGCGCTGAAAGGCGTGGTCGATGCGACCGACGGGGGGCTCGCAGGCCTGCTCATGGACTTCGAGGGGATTCCGCTCGAGGTCTACGCCAAGGACGGAACGCCGTTCGACATCGAGGCGGTCGGGGCGGAAATCAGCGTCGTGGTGAAGGCGATTCAGCGCGCGACGGAGATGCTCGACGCGGGGGTGACCAAGGAGGTCGCGTTCAAGAGCGACAAGATGGTGACGCTGATCCGTGTGCTCGACGAGAATTACTTCCTGGCGCTCGCGCTCGCGCCCGAAGGCAACTTCGGCAAGGGGCGTTACTTGCTCCGGACCTCGGCGCCGAAGTTCCTGGAGCAGCTCGTCTGAGTTCATGGCCTCGAAGAAAGCGGCCTCGAGGGGAACGTCACCGAAGATTCTCGTCCTGAGCGGGCCGAATCTCGATCGTCTGGGCCGGCGCGAGCCCGAGATCTACGGGCACGACACGCTCCGCGACATTCACGCACGGCTCGAGGGGCTGGCGGCGTCACGCGGCGCGACCGTGGATTGCCGGCAGACGAATCACGAGGGCCTGCTCGTGGATTGGATCGGCGCGGCGCCGGACGAGGGCTTCTCGGGCATCCTGCTCAACGCGGGCGCCTACACGCACACGTCCCTCGCCCTCTACGATGCCATCAAGTGGGCGCGCATGCCGACGATCGAGGTGCATATCTCGAACCCGGACGCGCGGGAGTCCTTCCGGCACGTGTCCACGATCGCTGCCGCCTGCCGGGCGCGCGTGGCCGGCTTCGGGCCCGCGAGCTACACGGTGGCGCTCGACGGATTGCTCGGTCTCCTCGCCAAGACACCGGCCCCTGCGAGGCGCCGGCCTGCGCCGGCGCGCCGTTGACACGGCCCATCCCGGCCGCAACCCTCGGGCAGTGACGGATCTCGTCGAGCGAGTCTTCGCGGGCGACGTGCGCGCCGCGGCGCGGCTCTGCCGGATCGTCGAAGATCGCGGGCCCGGATGCCGCGACGAGCTCCGGAAACTTTACGCGCGCGGGGCGCACGCTCACGTCATCGGCGTGACCGGCAGTCCCGGCGCCGGCAAGAGCACCCTCGTGGATCGTCTCATCACGGCGGTTCGACCCGCGGGAGAGCGCGTGGCCGTCGTGGCCGTCGATCCGACGAGTCCGTTCAGCGGCGGCGCGATTCTCGGCGATCGGGTGCGCATGCAGCGGCACTTCGAGGACCCGGACGTCTTCATCCGATCGGTCGCCACGCGTGGCGCGCTCGGAGGCCTGTCGCGGTCGACGAGCGACGTGGTCCGCGTGCTGGAAGCGTGGGGCGCGCGGACGGTGCTGGTGGAAACCGTGGGCGTCGGCCAGGACGAGCTCGACGTCACGCTCCTCGCCGACACGACGCTGGTCGTCCTCTCGCCAGGACAAGGAGATGACATGCAGGCCATCAAGGCCGGCATCCTCGAGTGCGCGGATGTGTTCGTCGTGAACAAGGCGGACCGGCCCGAGGCCGACATCACCGTGCGGGACCTCGAGGCCATGCTGGCGCTCGGCGCCCTGACGGAGGGCATGGCCGCGAACCGGCGGCATTCGGCGGCGATGGCCGTGCCCGCAACGCCCGGGACCGCCAAGTGGATACCGCCCATCGTCAAGACCGTGGCGACCGACGGCCGAGGCATCGACGAGCTGGTCCGGCGAGCGCGCGAACACCTGAGCTATGCGAGCTCCGAGGCGGGGGAGCAGCGTCGCGCCGCGCGGACACGGGCCCGGCTCGTCCGGGACGTCGCCGACGAGCTCACGGAACGCCTGCTATCCGAGCTCCCGGAAGCTGTCGACGCCGCCGTAAAACGGGTAATCTCCAGCGTGATCGATCCTTTCACCGCGGTCGACGAACTTCTCGCCGAGTTCCGCTCGCGCGCTTGAAGCCAAGATGCCAGAGGACCTGGAACCACCCGCCGACGCGAACGATCGTCCGAGGCGCTCACGCGACGACGCGAAGCGCGAGACGCGCGAGGCATTGATCGCAGCCGGTGTGAGCGCGTTCTCCGAAGAAGGGCTCGACGCGCCGAGCCTCGACTCCATCTGTGCGCGCGCCGGCTACACCCGCGGCGCGTTCTACGTCCACTTCAAGGATCGCGACGACTTCATCAGCGCCGTCATGTCGACGACGCTGGAGGGCTTCCTCGACGCGATCGTCGCCACGGGAGACGCGGCATTCGACCTGCAGAAGACGATCGACATGTTCGTCGGCGCCGTGCAGGCGGGGGCTTTCCCGATCCAGGGCGGAGTTCACTTTTCGCAATTCATGGCGGCCTGCGCGCGCTCGATGGCGATCCGCCAGCGCTACGTCGAGCTGTTGCAGAGGGGCGCCGAGCGCGTCGCGACCGCCGTGCTCGAGGGGCAAGGGGCGGGCACCGTGCGCCAGGACGTGGACGCGCCGTCCGTCGCGCTGATCCTCGTCGCGCTGACGCTCGGCGTCCAGGCGGCGATCGAGGTCGAGTATCCGGTCCGCGCCATCGTCGGCGCCGCGGCGGACAATCTGTCGCGGATGCTGAAACCCTGAAGGCTCAGCGGCGCGTCTTCTTCTTGACGGTAGCCTTCGCCGGAGCTTGGACCCGGGCTGGCTTCCGTCCCACCTTCTCTGCCTTGAACGCGGAAGGACAGACGTCCTTCACGGCGCAGGCGGCGCAGGCAGGACGAGCGGCGCTGCAGACGCGCCGGCCGTGAAAGATGAGGACGTGCGCGAGGGCGTCCCAGCGCTCGCGCGGAAAGAGCTTCATCAGGTCGCGCTCGATGGCCGCGGGTTCCTTGTTGCGTGTCCACCCGAGGCGCTGCGAGATGCGCTGCACGTGTGTGTCGACCACGACGCCTTCGGGCGCGCCGAACGCAACACCCAGCACGACGTTCGCTGTCTTCCGTCCGACGCCGGGGAGCTTCACCAGCTCGGCCATGGTACGCGGGACCTCGCCGCCGTGCTCGTCGGCGATCTTCTTCGACAGACCGACGATGCTCTTCGTTTTCTGCCGGAAGAAACCGAGGCTTCCGATGAGCTTCTCGACCTCGGCAGGGTTTGCGCTGGCGAGCGATGCGGGTGTCGGAAATCGGGCGAAGAGTGCGGGCGTCGCCTTGTTGACGTTCACGTCTGTGGTCTGGGCGGACAGCACCGTCGAGACGAGAAGCTGGAACGGGCTGCGATGATCGAGCTCGCAGTGCGCGTCGGGGTGCGCCGCTTGCAGCCGGCCGAGCGTGCTTTCCGCCTCGCGAAGCGCGCGGCTCTTTAGCGTCATCCGTCGCTCTCGACGCCAGGGTCTTCGGTCCCGCTTTCGGGTTCCTCGTCGGGGGGCGGGGGCGGGACGGAGCCGGCAGTCCCATCGGCTTCGTCGGCACGGAACTCGCCGACCGACTCGACCGCGACGACGCGCTCGCCGTCGTCGACGTTCATGATCTTGCACGCCCTGGGCGTTGCGCCCCGTCTCGCGGATCTCGCTCGACGCGGGTGCGGAGCGTCTGGCCGCGGTCGGTGACGAGCATCACCTCGTCTTTCGGCCCCACGAGCGCGATGCCGACGACCGGGCCGTTGCGCTCGCTCGCGTCGATGAGGATGACGCCCTTGCCGCCGCGGTTCTGTTGCCGGAACTCCTCGAGCGGCGTGCGCTTGCCGTAGCCCGCGCTCGCACACGGCGAGGACCTGGTTTCGTTCCGGATCCGTAACGGCAAGGCCGACGATCGCGTCGTCCTCGTCGATGTCGATCGCCTTGACGCCGGCGGCGCCGCGCCCCATCGGGCGCACCTGCTCCTCGGCGAAGCGGATGCTCTTGCCCTTCCGCGTGGCGATCACGAACTCGCGCGATGCCGTCGGTCACGGCCGCGCCGAGGAGCTGATCGTCGTCGTCGAATCTTCACGCCGATGATGCCCTTCTCGCGGAAGTTCTCGTAGTCGAGCGACCGCGGTTTCTTGATCTGTCCGCCGCGCGTCAGGGTCGTCACGAAGAGCCCCTCGGTGAAGTCCTCGACCGGCGTGATCGCCGCGACCTTCTCGCCCTCCTCGATCCCGACGAAGTTCACGATCGCGCGGCCCTTGGCGTTCCGCGCCGCCTGCGGGATCTCGTAGACCTTCTTCACGTAGACCTTGCCGTTGTCGCTGAAGAAGAAGACGAAGGCGTGCGTCGAGCGACGAAGAGCTGGGTGACCCAGTCGTCCTCGCGCGCCTCCATCCCGACTCGAGCCCTTGCCGCCGCGCTTCTGCGCGCGGTACGTCGCGAGCGGCGTGCGCTTGATGTAACCCGGCGTGCGAGATGGTGACGACCATGTCCTCTTCCTGGATCAGATCCTCCATCTGGATCTCGGCCTCGCTCTCGACGATCTCGGTGCGGCGCGTGTCGGCGATATCGCGTCTTCACGTCCTCGAGCTCCATGACGATGACGTCCATCAACACGGGCTCGGACGGCGAGGATGGCGCGACAGACGCGCGATCTCGTCGCAGAGCTCGCCGTACTCGCCGGCGAGCTTCTCCTGCTCGAGGCCGGTGAGCCGCGAGAGGCGCATCTCGAGGATCGCCTTCGCCTGGCGCTCGCTCAGGCGGTAGTCCTTGCGGGCCTTCGGCGGCCTCGAATCTCTGTCTCGGGACGGCCGGCGCGGCGCACGAACGCCTCGAGCCCCTTGAGCGGCAGCTGCATCAAGTTGCTGCGCGCTTCGTCGGGGTCGCTTCGACGCGCGGATGGTCTTGATGACGGGATCGATGTCGGTCGACGACCATGCCGAGGCCCTCGACGATCTCGCGCTGCGCCTCGGCCTGTGCAGCTCGAAGCGCGTGCGCCGGCGTGACGACCTCGCGCCGGTGCTCGACGAAGTGCTCGAGGATCTCCTTGAGGTTGAGCACCGCGGGGCGGCCGTTGCACGATGGACAAGGTTGATGACGCCGAACGTCGCCTGCAGGTCGGTCAGGCGGAAGAGCTGGTTCATGGACGACCTGCGGGAAGGCGTCCTTCTTCAGCTCGATGACGAGGCGCATGCCCTCGCGGTCGCTCTCGTCGCGCACCTCGCTGATGCCCTCGATCCGCTTGTCGCGGATGAGCTCGCCGATCTTCGCGTGCGAGGCGCGCCTTGTTGACCTGGTACGGGATCTCGGTGACGACGATCTGCTCGCGCTCGGTGCCCGGCACGGGCTTCTCACGATCGTGCGGGCGCGCATCATGATGGTGCCGCGGCCGGTCTGGTACGCCTGATCGATGCCGAGCCGTCCGTAGATGATGCCGGCCGTCGGGAAGTCGGGCCCGGGCACGAGCTCGATCAGCTCCTCGATCGTCGCTTCCGGGCTGTCGAATGAGGCGGACGGTCGCGTCGAGGACCTCGCCGAGGTTGTGCGGCGGGATGTTCGTCGCCATGCCGACGGCGATGCCGCCCGAGCCGTTGACGAGCAGGTTCGGGAACGCGCGCCGGCAGGACCGTGGGCTCCCGGTTCGAGTCGTCGTAAGTTCGGGACGAAGTCGACGGTCTCCTTGTCGATGTCGGCGAGGAGCTCCACCGCGATGCGCGAGAGGCGCGCCTCGGTGTAGCGGTATGGCGGCCGGCGGATCGCCGTCGACCGAGCCGAAGTTGCCCTGCCCGTCGATGAGCGGGTAGCGCATGCTGAAGAGCTGCGCCATGCGGACGAGCGCGTCGTAGACGCTCGCGTCGCCGTGCGGGTGGTATTTGCCGAGCACGTCGCCGACGACGAGCGCGCACTTCTTGTACGCGACGCCCGCGGGCAGATTCATGTCGCGCATCGCGTAGAGGATGCGCCGGTGGACGGGCTTCAGCCCGTCGCGCACGTCGGGGATGGCGCGCCCGATGATGACGCTCATCGCGTAATCCAGGTACGAGGTCCGCATCTCGTCCTGGATGCTGATCGGGATCTCGTAGGGCGTGCCGGGAGGGTTCTCGTTGGCCATCTAAAGGCGGTCGACCGTTGGGGGGGAGCGGCGAATTGCCGCTGTCCAAACCGTGGTCGGAATGGGCTTCTGAGCTAACCCAGCAACGCCCCGGCGACAACGCCGGCAAGGCCTCGAAAGGGCTCGGAAGCTAGAAGAAATTCCCGATCGTGAATTCGAACACGTTCGACTGCTCGTAAGAGAGGGGTTTGAAGGGGAAACCCCATTCGAAGCGGAGCGGGCCGAGAGGCGAGAACCACCGGATCCCGAACCCCCACGACGTTCGGAGGTTCAAGAGGTCGCTGGGGCTGAAGCAGGGGTTCGTGACCGCGTCGGGGATGCCCTGGCCGCCCGTCTTGCAATAGACGGGCTCGAGGTTCCAGGCGTTGCCCGCGTCGGTGAAGAAGACCCCGTGAATGCCGACCGCATCGACGATCGGGAACTCGAGCTCGATGTTCTGGTAGTATTCGAGATTACCGCCGATGACGGCGCCGTTCGCGATGGGGGCGCTGTTCGGATCCGTGACGCTCGTGAGCGGCATCCGGGGTCCGACGGTGCGAAACTGGAACCCGCGAATGTCGAAGATGCCGCCGAGGAAGAACCTCGCGAAGATCGGCACGCCGTCCGGCGACGGACTCGTGATGATCCCGAATTGCTGGTTCATCTTGAGCACGATGCCGAGCCCGAGCGGGTAGAAGTACCGCCCCGTGAACGTGTTGCGCAGAAACTCGTTGTGCGAGCCGAAGTCCGCGGCGGCAAGCTCCGTCGAGCCGCGCAGGTAGATGCCCTTCGTCGGGAAGAGTCGGTTGTCGCGTGTGTCGTACGTTATCGCGGGGCGGATGCTCGACGTGATACCGTCGTTGAAGAGATTGGCGAGAGGCAAGCTCTGGAAGAGGCTGATCGCGCTGGACGTCCCGAAGAACGTCGGGACCGGCGACGTGGAGACCTTGTCGGACTCCAGCGTGTACGTGATGCTCGCCTGGAGCTCGGGCTCGATGATCGGGTAACCCCAGGTGATGTCGCCGCCGAGGCTCGACTGCGCGAAGTCCGAATAGGCCTGGAGCTGATCGAATAGCTCGAACTGGAAGTTGAAGTGGCTGTCGAGGAAGTACGGCTCGAAGAACCTCAGGTTGACGAGCTGGCGGATGCCGCTGAGCTGAGCCTGGAGGCTGAGGTTCTGGCCGTTACCGAAGAGGTTTGCCTGCTGTACCTGCGCCGTCGCGATGAAACTCTCGATGCTCGAGAAGCCCGCGCCGATCTGGAACGTGCCCGTGGCGCGCTCGCTGACCTCCACGTTGACCTTGAGCTGGTTGGGTGCGGAGCCTTCGCTCGTCGAGATGTCGACGCGCTCGAAGAAGCCGAGCGCGGTGATGCGCCTCCTCGAGCGTTCGAGGAGCGATTCACTGTATTTCTGGCCCTCGGAGATTTCCATCTCGCGACGGATCACCTTGTCGCGGGTCTTGGTATTGCCGGAGATCTCGATGCGTTCGAAGTAGACCACGGGTCCGCGCACGATCGGCACCACGACGTCGACCTCGTGCGTATCCGGGTCGAGCTTGGTTTCGGGGTTCGCGTCGACGTTGGCGTACCCGGCGTCGTGGTACATCGTGCGGACGGCGTTCAGATCCTCGATGAGCTCGGCGCGATTGAAGTAGTCGCCGGATTTCGCGCGCACCATGTTCCTGAGGTGGCGCCGGCCCTCGAGCGGCTCGACTTCTCGGCCGTCGGGGCCGCGTTCGTAGATCCGCATCTGCCGGATCTTGAAGCGTGGACCCTCGTCGATCGTGATCGACACTTCGATGCCGTTGCGATCCGGCGTGAGCATGACGCGCGGTGTGCTGATCGAGACCGATAGAAACCCGCGATCGTAATAGAGCGCGCTCACGATCGCGATGTCGCGTTCGAAGGCGTCCTGACGGAACGGGCCGCCCGACCCGAACGAGAGAATGCTCGAGGAGCCCGTGAACATCACGCTCCTGAGCTCCTCGGTGGAGACGTTGTGATTACCGATGAAGGTCACGCGGCGCACGGTCACCTGATTGTGTTCGGTGATGACGAAGCGTATGCGCACCTCGTTGTTCTTCTCCGGGATGACGTCGGCCTTCGCCTCCGCGAGGAAGTAGCCCTTCTCCGCGTACATATCGCGGATCTTCTGGATGCTCCGCTGGATGGCAGGCTGGGAGAGGACCGTGCCTTCCTTGACCTCGACCGCCTCTTTCAGGTCGTCGTTGTCAATCTCTTCGTTGTGCTCGAACTCGACCTTGGAGACGTTGGGGCGTTCCCGCACCGAAAATCGCAGGATGACTCCCGTGTCGGACCGCTCGAGGTCCACTTCGATGTCGTCGAAGGACCCGGAGCTCCACAGCTCCTTGACGTCCTTCGCGAGGGCTTCGGGCGTGAAGGGCTGCCCCTTTCGTTCCCTCAGGTACGCAAGGACGTCTTCCTTCGCGATGCGACGGTTGCCGAGGACGTCGATGCGGTTGAGCGGCAATCCCCGGGCGAGCTCCGCCTCGTTCGTCGCCGCGGGTGAGACGCCCCGCGGGATCGGCGTTCCCGCTCCTGCGGGGTGCCCCAGAGCATCGTCCGCTCGAGCCGGCCGCACCGATAGGAGCACGGCCAGCGACACCAAGGTGAGCCACCAGACGAGGCGGCGTCCGGGAAGGGTGTCGAGCATCGTACGAGGGGACCCGTTGTCGTTTCTGGGCTGCGGACCAAGCGACTACGGGCGGCGCAGCCTCGGCCAAGGCCGGGGCCTGCGTAACCTATGGGCGCCGCAGTCTCAAGCTTCGGACCGCATTTCCGACTGGCGGGGACGCCGAAATCCGAAATCCTTCCCGCTCGTTCGGTCTAGATGACGTCTCAGGCCGAAAACTTGACAGGTGTGCAGGCCCCTGGTCACTTGCCGCCGGTTACCGAGCGAAGCCGAGGAACCCCGTTTGGTTCAGGAAAATCGACCGAAAAAGAAGGCCGCACGCGCGCCAGGCACCCCTCCGGGACGGCGGGGCGGCGGTCGGGGCCCACAGCAGGACCTCTTCACGCGCGCGGCGGAAGAGCCCGTCCAGCTCCAGGACATCGCCCAGACTCGTTACCTGAATTACGCGCTGTCGGTCATCACGAGCCGCGCGCTCCCCGACGTGCGCGATGGTCTGAAGCCGGTCCAGCGCCGCATCCTGTTCACCATGTGGCGCGAGCGCCTGGGCGCGGATGCGAAGCACCGCAAGTGCGCCAAGGTCGTCGGCGACGTCATGGGAAACTACCACCCCCACGGCGACTCCGCGATCTACGACGCGCTCGTCCGCATGGCGCAGTCTTTCATGATGCGGGTGCCCCTCGTCGAGGGGTCGGGCAACTTCGGCTCGCTCGACGGCGATCCGGCGGCGGCGATGCGGTACACGGAATGCCGTCTCGCGCCGATGGCGGCCGAGCTCCTCGTCGAGATCGATCAGGATACCGTTCACTTCCGCCCGAACTACGACGGCACCAAGACGGAACCCGTCGTCCTGCCGGCGAAGGTTCCGAATCTGCTGATCAACGGCGCGTCCGGCATCGCCGTCGGCATGGCGACGAACATTCCGCCGCACAACCCCGAAGAGGTCTGCGCGGCCTCCGTGCGCCTCCTCGACGCGCTCCTCGAGGGAAAGCAGCTCTCTTCTCGTGAACTGTACGCGTACGATCAAGGGTCCGGATTTCCCGACCGGGGGCCAAATCGTCTCGTCGACGGAGGAGATCAAGCTCGTCTACGAGACGGGGCAGGGCAGCATCAAGGTGCGCGCGATGTGGGAACCGGGGCCGGAAACGCGTTCGGCGAAGACCCTCTTCATCACGAGCATCCCCTACGGCGTCAACAAGTCGATGCTGGTCGAACGGATCGCCGAGGTCGTCGTTTCGCGGAAGATGCCGCTCCTCGTCGACGTCAAGGACGTGTCGACGGAGGACGTTCGCATCGCGCTCGAATTGAAGAAGGAAGCCGACGAGCAGAAGGTGCTCGCGTACCTGTTCAAGCACACGCCGCTCCAGTCGACGTTTGCGGTGAATCTGACGTCGCTCGTCCCGACCGAGAACGCCGAAGTCGGACGTCCCGAGCGGCTCGATCTGCGCGCGATGCTCTGGCATTTCCTGCACTTCCGTCTCGATGTCGTGACGAGGCGTCTGAAGGACGAGCTCGAGGCGCTCACGAAGCGGATGCACATTCTCGCCGGCTTCGTCACCGTCTTCGACGCGCTCGATCAGATCTTGAAGATCATCCGAGCTTCCGACGGCAAGGCGGACGCCATGAAGAAGATCATGGCGCGGTACGAGCTCGACGAGGAGCAGACGGACGCAATTCTCGAGCTTCGCCTGTACCGGCTCGCGCGGCTCGAAATTCTCGTCCTGGAGAACGAGCTCAAGAACAAGAAGAAGCGCGCGAGCGAGATCAAGAAACTGCTCGGCGAAGAGGGCTCGCGCGGCATCTGGGGCATGGTTCGCGCAGAGCTCGAGGTGCAGCGCGAGGCGTACGGCAAGGCCGGCAAGCGCCGTACGCTCATCGAAGAAGTCGGCGAAGAGCCTGAGTTCTCGGAAGAGGATCTCATCGTCGCGGAGGACAATCACGTCCTCCTGACGCGCGATGGCTGGGTGAAGCGCCAGCGTGAGATCAAGGACCCGGGCGCGACGCGTCTCCGCGAAGGCGACCAGGTGCTGGCGATCATCGGCGGGTCGACCAGGGCGAGCGTCGCGTTCTTCTCGAGCTTCGGCACCGCGTACACGAGCCGCATCGTCGATGTTCCCGCCACGACAGGCTACGGTGAACCGATCCAGAAGCTCTTCAAGATGAAGGACGGCGAGTCCATCGTTGCGATGGCGTCACTCGATGCCAGGCTAACGGGGAGCCTCGCGGGCGACGAGGAGCACTATCCCGAGACGTTCGCCGTCGCGGCGAGCTCCGACGGCTACGCCCTTACCTTCGGCCTCGAACCGTTCCAGGAACCGAGTACTCGCGCCGGGCGTCGCTTTGCCCGGGTGGGTGAGGGCGCGACGATCGTGGGCGTGGACGTCGTCAGCGGCGACGAGACGGTCATGGCCGTCTCGAAGAAGCGGCGCGCCCTCCTCTGCAGCGTCGCCGAGATCAACTACCTGGCCGGCGCGGGTAAGGGGGTGCTCCTCATCAAGCTTGCCGAGGACGACGCGATTCTCGCGATGAAGGTCGCCCGCGATGAGCGGGACGCGCTCGTCGTGAAGACGAGCCTCGGAGGAGAACAGCGCATCAGTCCCGCGCGCTTCGAGACGACGGGCCGCGGGGGCAGGGGCCGTGAAGTGATGTCGCGCGGCACGCTCACCGAAGTCTTGTACGAAACGCCAGCGGCGCCGGGTTCACTCGACGGCGCACAAGGGAGCTGATGGAGATGGCGACCGAGTATACGGCGAAAGACATCCAGGTTCTCGAGGGGCTCGAACCCGTGCGCAAACGCCCGGGGATGTACATCGGCGGCGTGGGGAGCGCCGGACTGCATCACCTGGTATGGGAGATCGTCGACAACTCGGTCGACGAGGCCATGAACGGCCACGCGAAGGAGATCACCGTCACCCTCCACAAGGACGGCTCGAGTATCACGGTCAGCGACAACGGACGCGGGATCCCCGTGGACAGGCACCCGAAGCAGAAGAAGTCGGCGCTGGAGATCATCTTCTCGACACTCCACGCGGGCGGGAAATTCGAGCCGGGGAACTACAAGACGGCCGGCGGCCTCCACGGGGTCGGCGCGTCGGTCGTGAATGCGCTGTCGACGAAGCTTCTGGCGACCGTCAAGCGCGACGGGGCCGAGTGGGCGATGGAATTTCGTCGCGGCGCCGCGGTGTCCGAGCTGAAGAAGGTTCGTGCCGCGCGCGGCACGGGCACGAGCGTCTTTTTCCAGCCCGATCCGACGATCTTTCCGCGCACTGAGTTCGATCCGGAGCTCATTCGCGAGCGCCTGCAGATCGCCAGCTTCCTGCATCGCGGGGTGAAGGTCCGCTTCGTCGATGAGTCGCACGGTACCGACGACGTCTTTCGACACGAGAACGGCATCGCGGACTTCCTGAAGAAGATCCTCCTCGAACGCAGCGCGAAGCCCGTGCACGACGCGCCGTTTTCCCTGGTCCGGGAGAACGGCGCGAAGGTCGAGGTCGTGTTTCAGTGGACAGAGTCGACCGAGGAGACATCTGCGGAGCTACGTGAACGGCATTCCGACCGCGTCGGGCGGCACGCACGAAATCGGTCTCCGTGCGGCGATCGGAAAGGCCATCCGCAACTACATCGACACGCACGAGCTCGCGCCGCGCGGCGTGACGATCACAGCGGAGGACATCCGCGAAGGCGTCATCGGTGTCTTGAGTATTTACGTCGCCGAGCCGCAGTTCCAGGGCCAGACGAAGGATCGACTGAACAACCCCGAGGTGCAGGGCTACGTGGACGCGGCGGTGCGGCCAGCGCTCGAACAGTGGTTGAACTCGAACCGTACGGTCGGCGAGCAGATCGTCACGCGCATCGTCCTCGCGTCACGGGCGAGGGAGGCGTCCCGCGCGGCTTCGGCGGCGGTGTCGCGCAAGAGTGCGACGAGCGGGCGGCTCACGCTCCCCGGCAAGCTGAGCGACTGTTCGAGCACGGACCGCGAGGCGACGGAGCTCTTCATCGTCGAGGGGGATTCGGCCGGTGGTTCCGCGAAGCAGGGGAGGGATCGCGAGCGGCAGGCGGTGCTGCCGCTTCGGGGAAAGGTTCTGAACACGGAATCGGTCGCGCTCGCGAAGGTGCTGGAGAACAAGGAACTCGCCGACCTCGTCGTGGCCCTCGGTTGCGGTGTCGGCAAGGACTTCGACGCGACGCGCTTGCGTTATGCGCGCATCGTGCTCCTCGCCGACGCGGACTCCGACGGACATCACATCACGACGCTACTTCTCACGTTTTTCTACCGGCACCTGCCGGAGCTCATCAAGCAGGGGAAGGTCTTCGTCGCCGTGCCGCCGCTCTATCGCATCGACATCGGCAAGGAGACTCATTACGCGATTGACGACGAGGACAAGACGAGGATCATCGGGAAATTCGGCAAGGGCGAGGGTCGTGCGGACATCACGCGCTTCAAGGGACTGGGTGAGATGATGCCGAAGATCCTCTGGGAGACCACCCTCGATCCGAGAACGCGGCGGATGCTCCGGGTGGAGATCTCCGATGGCCTTCAGACGGACCGCGTCATCAACGAGCTGATGGGCAAGGATCCGTCGGCGCGATTCCACTTCATCATGGACCGCGCGGAGCAAGCCGGCGACATCGACGTCTGATCGCTCGACGATTCAGGGCTCGTGGAGCTCGACGATCTGGACCTCCGGAAGCTCCAGCGTCGCATCGTCCACCGGGATCCGGAGGGCTGGTTCCGACTTGCTCCGGAGCTCGAAGCGCTCCTGCTTGCCGGACGTGTCTTCGATGTCGACGACGATGCTCGTGTTCGTCGAGTCGGGGTCGTAAACGACGCTGACCGCGATGTCCAGGTTCGAGGTGGTGATCGGCGCCTCCGATTCGGGGCCGTCTCCGAGAACGTCCTCCGATGCGCGCTGCGCCCCGGGCAGCGGGCGGTTCTCGACCAGCTCGTAGGCTCTCCGGAGAGCGAGTTGCATCGCTTTCGCGTCGCGAAAGCGGTCGGCTTTCTGGAACGCGAGCGCCCGATCCACCGCGTCGACGATCGGCGGCGCCAGGGATGGCAGGAGCTGTCCGATCGAGCGCGCCTTTTGAGACATTGCCGCGAGAAGACGCTCTTGCATCGTGTCGCCGTCGTGTACGTAGCGGCCCGTCATCGCCTTCCACATCGTGGCGCCCACCGCCCAGATGTCCGTCCGGGCATCGATGAGGTCGCGCTTCCCGCGCGCCTGTTCAGGCGGCATGTACGACGCCGTTCCGACGATCATTCCGGTGCGGGTGAGGCTTCCCTTGAGCCCCCGCTCGCGAACCCGCGCGAGCCCGAAGTCGAGGACCTTGACGCCGCCATCTCTCGTCAGGAAGATGTTGCCGGGCTTGATGTCGCGATGCACGATCCCCTTTTCGTGCGCGGCGCCGAGGACATCGAGCACGTTGTCCGCGATGTAGAGGACTGCCGGACCTGCCAGGACCTGCTTCTTCTTCAAGCGCTCCTCGAGGGATTCTCCCTCGAGCAGCTCCATCACGAGGAACGGCGTGCCGTCGTCCAATGCGTCGTCGTCGAGCACGGTGACCGCGCCGGGGTGTCCGACCTTGTTCGCGACGTAGCCTTCCTCGAGAAATCGCATCCGCGCTTCGTCCTGCGCGGCGAAGATCGGGTGAAGCACCTTGAGAGCGACGCGGTTCCCGTTGCGATGCGTCGCGACGTAGACGGACGCCATCCCCCCTATGTCGAGGAGCCGATCGATGTGCCATTTCCGCGCGGCGATCTGGCCGACGCGCTCGCGAGCCTTCTCTAGCGGACCTTCCTTCGACAAATCTAAAGAATCTTCCATTGGCCACTCACCTGTCAAGCGATGAGCTTCTGCGCCTTTGGTAGCGTCGTCACGCGCTCGAGTCGTCGTGCCGCCGATAGGCTTCGAGCTCTATGGCGTAGCGCTCCACCCAGCGGTGAATCTGCATGCGGGCCTTGCCGAGGACACGACCCACCGCTGCGACGTTCCCTCCGTGCTCCTCGAGCAGTGCTCGAAGCTCCGCCTCGGAGGGGGCGCCGTAACGCGGTGCGGGAAGCGACGCGGATTCCGACATCGCCCGACCGTAACGTTGCATTTCCTCGCGGATCGGTTCGGGCAAGAGTTCGGAATCGAGGACGGGCCCGGTCGCGAGGGCGATCGCCCGCTTCGCGCAGGCCTCGAGCTCGCGCACGTTGTACGGAAAGTCGTAATGCAGGAGCGCTGCCATGAACAGGAAAGAGACGCGCAAGTCCGGTCGCCCGTGACGCGCCAGCAAGGTTCGGAGGAGGAGATACAGATCCTCCTTTCGCTCACGAAGCGCGGGCAACTCCAGCTGGTACTCGTTGAGCCGCGCAAAGAGATCCGGACGAAACTTCGACTCCCGTGCGAGGCGTTTCAGATCGCGGTGCGTCGCGCACACGACCCGCACGTTCACCGCCTCGGGAGCCGTGGCACCGAGAGGATACAGCTCCTTCGACTGGAGCACGCGGAGCAGTTTCGCCTGCGCGTCGAGGGGCATGTCGCCGATCTCGTCGAGGAGGAGCGTGCCGTCGTGCGCGGCGCGGAGCATGCCGGGCTTGTCCCGTTCGGCGCCGGAGAACGCGCCGCGCTTGTATCCGAAGAGCTCGCTCTCGAAGAGGTTCTCGGGGATCGCGGCGCAGTTGACGGCGCGAAACGGGCCCTGTCTCCCGTAAAGCCGATGAATCTCGCGCGCGACGACCTCCTTTCCGGTGCCGCTCTCGCCGAGCAGGAGGACGCTGATGGGCGACCTCGCGATCCGTTCGAGCTCTGCGCCGATGCGGTCCATCTGGTACCCACCGACGAGTTCGGTCTTCTCTCTGGAGGCGCGCTTGCGGCCGGGCGCAAGCGTGCCGTCGATGCGGTACCCGGCAAACGCATCCGCGTCCTCTTCCACGAACTTGAAGATGGCGTCGCCGAATCGGACCTCTTGCCCGTGTTCGAGCCGCGTCTCCGTGATCCGATGTCCGTCGACGAGAGTGCCGTTCGTGCTGGCTCGAATCTCGCAATATCCATGCGCCGCGCTCGGTCACGATCTCGGCGTGCGTGCGCGAGACGGCGTTGACCGGAATGACGATGCTCGCGGGCGGCTCGCGGCCGATGACGTTACCCTCCCGCGTCAGCTCGAACAGGACCGGGAGCACGTGGAAATGCTCCGCGTAGAGCAGCAGCAAGCCAGCCGATGCCGAGGTTGACCGCGCGCCAGGGCCGAATTCCGCCATGGCGCCCGTGGACGAGTCGGTCATTCCCCGAAAGCGTACCGATTCGCTCCCGTGACGTAAACTGCGAGCCATGACGGCGTCATCCCTTCGCGTCGCGGCAGTGCAGCTCTCTTCGGGAACGGATGTCTCCCGAAACCTGGCCGAGTGTGCCCGGCGTGTCCGTCAAGCCGCCGATCTCGGCGCGAAGCTCGTGCTGCTTCCGGAGAATCTCGCTCACATGGGCTCGGAGGACGAGAAACGTGAGCTTGCGGAGGCACTGGACGCCCCGGGTCCGATCGTCCATGCGGTCTCGGAGATGGCGCGTAAGGCCGGCGTCACCGTCATCGCAGGAGGCATCCCCGAGCGAAGTGCCGACTCGGCGCGTCCGTACAACACGTGCATCGTCGTCGACCGCGGTGGCTCCATCGTGGCGCGGTACCGAAAGATGCATTTGTTCGACGTCGACCTGACGGACGGCACCCGGCTTCTCGAATCGAGCGCGACGACGGCGGGTGAAGCCGCCGTCGTTGCCGACGTCGACGGTTTCAAGGTGGGGCTTTCGATCTGCTACGATCTGCGCTTCCCCGAGCTTTATCGCGTGCTCGTGGAGCATGGTGCGGAGTTGCTGGTGGTGCCGTCGGCGTTCACGCTCCACACCGGACGGGATCACTGGCACGTGCTCTTGCGCGCACGGGCGATCGAGGCGCAGTCCTTCGTGCTCGCGGCGGCGCAGTGGGGCAAGCACGCGAACGGTCGTGTGACGTACGGCCATTCACTCGTGGTCGATCCGTGGGGCATCGTGCTCGCGGAAGCACCGGACCGAGTTTCGGTGGTCGTCGCTGAGCTCGAACGTTCGGACCTCGACCGCGTTCGAGCGTCGCTGCCCAGCCTTCGGCACCGCCGGCTCTGACCGGGTGCGCTGGCCTCGAACCGTCGGCTCACGACAGATGCCGGCGAGCGATTTCCGTCCAGGTTCCCTCGGGTTCTAGGTCGATATAGCTACGCCAGTAGGGGCGAGCCTTCGCCGGTTCCCCGAGTTGTTCGAACGCCATTGCGAGATTGAAATACGCGTCGGAGAACTTCGGGTCCGAGTCGATCGCCCCGCGGAAGAGTGCGATCGACAGGTGCGCTTCCCCGCGTTCGAGCATCACGTAGCCGAGGTTGTATTGCGCCTCGGGTTGCCGTGCGTCGATGGACAGCGCCTTCCGGTAGAGGGTTTCCGCTTCGGCGACCTGGTGCCTTCGGAACCGGATGTTTCCGAGGTTCGTGTACGCAATGCTGAGCCAGGGATCGAGTTCCACCGCCTGCGCGTAGAGGGCCTCGGCATCGTCCATCGTATTCGGGTCTTCGTCGAGCTGACTGGCGTGGAGGTAGAGTTCGTACGCGGTGCGCGCTCGCTCACGACCCGCCGTGGGGCGAAGGAGCCGCACGACGTCGTCGCGGAGGGCGCTCACCTCGAGGTCGAGGAGGAGTTGCCCGCTCACGGGTTCGAACGCGCCGTCGCCGGAATAGACGACGACCTTCTTGCCGTCCGATGCGATCTTCAGCTCGACCAGTGGGCGCGCGACGTTCGGTAGCGATTTTCCGCAGCGCCGCAATGGCGCGTGTCACATCGCGGAGACGAACCTGCCGCTCGAGCAGGGCCTGGGCCGTCCGCATGGCGATGAGGTCCGTGAACGTGTAGGCGCGCCGTCCGCGCCTCCTGCCGCTCGGCGACACGACGCCGTTACGATCGAGAGAGCTCAGACGTGTGGGCGACACGCCGAGAAGACGAGAGACCTCGATGCGCGTGAAGAGATCCGTGACCGGCTCCCGCGAGGAAGTCACCGGCACCGACTCCTCGGGGCGCGGCGAAAGTCTCGGGGCCTCGTCGCGGACGCGGCCGCCACCGGGACCGAACACCACGTGGATGATCTTGTCGTCCCTGCGCTTCCTGTCCTTGGTTCGTTTTCGACGCTGCCCCGCCATCCGGATCCCGCAGTGATTCTTCCGCGCGGCGCTTGCTGTCAAGAGGAAGCCTGCCGTTCGACACTGGTACGCGTGAAGCACGCTCTATTCGCCGGGTTCGGCGACGGGCCGATCGGAGCCGGCGTGAGCTCCGGACATGGCGACGAAGGTCTTGACGGAGTGTCGGAGTCGATCCCGTCGAGAGGGCGGACCGGTCGGTGGCCATCAGCGTGTGCGCACTTTCCGGTCGCGTTCCGAGGCGCGCATGACGCGAGCCTCGACGTCGACATCGATCCGGATCCCTCGAGAGTCCGTTCGAATGACGAGCTCTGCCCGGATGCGACCAAGCGGATGGACGGATCGAACGCTTGCCTCCCGGTACGCGATCCGGACGGCTCTGACCCGGGCGTGCACGTCCCGCGCGACGAGACGAGTCACGTCCCCCGCGGCGGCGTCTGGCACCAGCCCTCCTCGAGACACGAAGGGGAGCAGCAGGCTGGTCGTTCCATAATAGGCGGGGCCATCACGCTCTTCGCGAACGGCTCCCTCGCTCATCACATCGGCAACACCGAACAGCTCGCCCCAGCGATAGTCCGTGCTTCGAAAGAGGGTGGTGGAACGACTATCGACGAGCGGATGAGCCCGGGTCTTGGCCAAGCCCGGTCTGCGGCGGGACGTCGGACGCTTCACGTGATGGATCGTACGATGGTCTGCGCAGCGACCCGAAGTTTGTGCGCGTCGGATCCGCCACCGAAGTTGGCCCCCCGAGAATGCCCCTGCCACGCTTTGATTCCTGGAACGCGAGCGTCAACATGAGCGAATCTGCCGCCTTTTCCCCGTATTCAGGCCGAGAGCGCCGGAGCCGTCTGGTCTATGTCACCCGGAACACGGAGTATCACCTCAACGCGGGTCGCTGCGTGGCGGTGCGAGATCGGGACACCGGACGGTGGCTTTTGACGCATCCCGCTCTCAATCGGAAGGTTTCGGGCTCCGTGCGCTTCAGCCGCAATCTCGAGGCGTACCCGACTCTCGAGATCCCTCGCGTCGGCGAGGGATTGTTTTTTGGCGCCGGAGGCGAGGATGTCGTGACCAGCGACCTCGTGGAGATCGAACGGCCCGAAAAGGCAACAATCGGCACGTATCCGGTTTGATTTTTGGCCCGACAGGTATCCCGTTCTTGGTAAACAGGCCCCCGACGCGGTGCATCGACGCGGCGCGTAGGGAATCAGAGTAAAAACGCGGATTGACAGGGATGGCCTAGCTTGGGAGACGTTTGAATTGAAGCCTCCGTGCTGTCGAACCAGAGCCAGGCCAAGGAACCCGTGTTCACCATCGTGATCAGCGAGAAGGGTGGGGCGGAGCGCCGCGAGCTGTTCGAGCAGCCTGAGCTGAATATCGGACGGGTTCAGGGCAACGAGCTCATGTTGGCGAAGGGCAACGTGTCGAAGAGGCACGCGCGACTCGTATATAGGGACGGTCGCTTCATCGTCACCGATCTGAACAGCACCAATGGGACGTATGTGAACCGTCGCCGGATCAATCAGGCGACCATCGTCCGGCAGGGCGACCGGATTTACATCGGGGACTTCGTGTTGCGCGTCGAGGCGCAAGAGGAGTCGAGCCAGCTCGACTCCGCACGCGCCAGCGTGCAGCCGATACCCCTTCGCGAGCCGATGGTGACGGCGCCCGAGCTGAGCTCGCGCTCCAAGGCTCCCCCAGCACCGCCGGCGCCCCCCATCGTGGCCTACCCGCCCGTGCCTCCAGCGCCGCGGGTCCCGGGGCCCCAGGCGTCGCGCACGGCAGAGTCGACACCATCGTCGTTCATACCGTCGTCCGCTTCGCGTTCGGAACCGTCGGTCGTGGAACGTCTTCCGAGCAGTCGCGAAGACAGCATCGATATGGAGACCACCGCGTATCGAAGCGCGGTGGCAGCCCTCGTGGCGCGCGTTTCGCAGAAGCTCGAGCCGCGGATTCTGGACCGAGACATTCCGGAAGCCGTCGCTACGCGCGTGGACCGGCTTATCGAGGAAATGTTGTCGGAACTTCGGCGCGACGAGGTAATCGGCGCGGCGATCGCTGAGGAGCGAGTCAAGCGCGATGCACGCGCGGAGTTGCTCGACCTGGGGGCGCTCGGCCCGCTGGTGGAGGACGAAACCGTGACGGAGATTGCCGTCGTCGCGATGGGCTCGATCTCCGCAACTCGCGGGGGACGGCGCATTCGAGTGGAACCGCCACTGTCGTCGGAGGCATCCGTCCGGCGGATCCTCGGACGCCTGGCGCGGAGGAGCGGCACGGCTCTGGGAGACGAAGAGATTGCGTCGAGGAAGCTGCCGAACGGCTTTCATCTGACGGCGATCACGGGCGCGCGGGCTCCCTCGGGGACGTTGCTCCGACTCGAGCGCCCGCAGCGCGTGGACTCTACGCTCGACGAGTTGGTTCGAGCGGGCGCCATTTCTCGCGGCATCGCCACCTTCCTGAGACACTGCATGGCCGTTCGAGCGAACGTGCTGATCGTCGGTCCGCGTGACGCGAGGCCTTCATCGATCGCGGGTGCGTTGGTATCGGCGAGCGCCGATGGTCACGTGGTGGCGATCCAGGAGATCGACGCCATCGTCAGCACTTCCGTCGCTGTCAGTCACGTGGACGTGTCCGGCGCGGAGACGGCCCTGACGGCTCTCGTGGAATTCGTGGGCAGATTGGCCGGTGCTCGTCTGGTCGCGGATCACTTCGCGGGCCCTACCGCGGCCGCGATCCTCGACGTCGTTTCGGGCGGAACGGACGGACTCGTCGCCGTCACGGATGCGGCGAGCCTGCGTCGTGGGCTCGCGCGGTTGCCGGCGGAACTGGCGGTTGCACGTCCCGGGCTCACGGTGGATGTGGCACGGGAGTGGTTGGCGAGCACTTTCGACATCGTGATCGACGTTGCGCGGCTTCGCGACGGACGTCAGCGCGTCGTGCGTGTGGCGGAGGTCACCGGTGTCGAGCACGGCGAGATCGCGCTTCGAGACATCTTCGCCTTCGTCGTCGAACGTACGGCGACGGGAGGGTCCGTCGAAGGGACATTTCAGGCGACCGGCACGCCCCCGCGCATCGTCAACGACATGGCCGCGCGCGGGATCCACGTCGACAGCGGCGTGTTCTCTCGCCCCCCTTCAAGGTAACGGCCCGCCCTGCGCGGGGTCGAGAGGCGGACCTCCGAGGTCAAGCGTCGGCCGCAGCATCTGCCTTTGCCTTCGCGAGTTTCCGTCCGAGCAGTCGTCGCTTGACGGCGTTCAGCTTGTCCAGCATCACGACACCATTGAGGTGGTCGTTCTCGTGCTGAATGGCGACGGCCAGTAGCCCGTCTGCGTCGAGCTCGAAGGGCTTCCCATCACGGTCCAGCGCCTTCACGTGCACGCGCTCTGCACGACGAATCTCTTCCGTCACTCCCGGAAATGAGAGACAGCCTTCTTCCCAGGTCTGAGTGCCCGACGCCTCGCTGAGCTCTGGATTGACGAATACCCTCAGAGCACTCGGCTCGTCCTCTCCTGCGACGTCGATCACGAAGACGCGCAGCAGGACGCCGACTTGATTGGCCGCCAATCCGACGCCCGGCGCCGCATACATGGTCTCCGCCATGTCGTCGATGAGCCGTCGCACGTCGTCGGTGACCGCCTTCACCGGCTCCGCAACCTGCTTCAATCTTCGGTCCGGGTACTTCAGGATCGCGCGCAGCGCCATTCAGTGTTCAATTGTAACACCCACGATTTCGGCTCGCAACGACGCCCCCAGCCCGGACGGCCCCGCATGGCGAGCCCAGGGGCATCCGGAACCGGGGCCTGCTGAATTTCAATGAAGGATCTGCCCGCAGAACCCACTGATGCAGCGGTCCGTCGGGATGCAGCAGGGCGTTCCGCCGGCGCAGCTCTCATCGGTATTGGCGCACACCGGTCCGGTCGCCGGTGGGGGCTTGCCGCATACGCCGTTCGTACAGAAGCCGCCGCAGCAGTCGATTCCGGTTGTGCAGGTTGCCCCGTCTTGCTGACACGGGTCGAGTGCGGTGAACGCCCGGTGGTTCCCGGCGACGTCCTCCTGACCCGTCAAATAGAAGGCCGGGTGGCTCGGGTCCCCCGAGTAGGTGCCGTTGGGCGAGATATCGACCGCGGCGCCCCAGAGCTGCCGGATGAGACCATTGTCGTGCGTGTTGCCGTAATGCCGGTACGAATCGAAGAAGACCCAGAAGTAACCGCCCGCAGCAACCGGCGAACCGGTCGGGTAAAAGTTGTGGTGCAGCTCCTCCGCGCCGAACGGCAGATAGGTCGTGCTCGAAGAGGCATCCTGCTCGGATCTGTAGCCCATCGCGTTCGCCAGCATACTGGGAGTGCCGCCCGCGACATCGACGACGTAGACGTCGCTCGAGACCGTTGCCAGCCCTCCGCCGGCGAGCCCGATCGCCTCGCCCGAAAAGTCACTCGCCGTGCCGTTCGCGAAGATGAGCGCCTGGTTATCTGGCAAGAAGAAGGGCCAGCCCGGAAACTTCGTCGTATCCGGCGTTTGATACACCTGCTTGTACCCGTTCGCCGTGCGCGAACTTTTGTCGAAGTTCATGACTGCCAGCCCGTGGCCGTCGTTGATCGCATAATCGTTGAATGCGAGGAGCGTTCCGTCCGGCGAGAACATGGGTGTCATCACGCCCGGCGGGATGCCGGAGTTCGGGACGACCGTTCCCGTGTCGGTCACGTAAAGGGATGCCGAGGAGGGGCCTACTGCACCTGGTCCTCCCGCGCGTGGCCCGGTGATGCCGGTGAGAATGTTCCCGAAGTTTGCATTCGAGAGGTAGAGCGAGCCATCCGGGTAGACACCCGTGAAGAAGGTGTTCGGCGCGGTCGGCGCCAGAGGCGCGGGGTTCGTGGGTCCACCGGGAGTGAGCGCGTAGGTGGCGCCACCGGTCAAGAACGGGAGCGCCACCATGCGCGAGCCGTTTGCCGATACGGAGTGGCATCCCGTGCACCCGGACTGACCGAGAAATGCCTCGGCAGGTTTGCCGGGTGTCATCCTGAGCACTGCGCCGCCCGAACCGCCTGCGAGAGCTGACGAGTAGCTATTGTAATAGATGGTCCCCTTGAGGTTGGCCTGCGCGATGATCACGCTTTCCGAGACCGGGCCGGTTGCGGTGCCTCCGCTCGAGATCGTGAGCTGGAGGGAATAGGGATCGCTGCGGCCATTCGTCTTCGCTGCGGCCTGGTCCCAGATCGCTTGGGGCAACTGCAGCTGGTTCGTTCCCGTCGGTTTGAAGCAACCCTTGTATTCGAAGTTGCTCGACTTGATGTGAACGTAGACCAGGTCGGCGCTGCCACCGTCCCACATCAGCAGCGGCGCGATGAGCCCGCGCGGAAAAACGGTGCCATCGTACGGGTTGAGGATTCGAAGACTCCCTGCGCTCCCGCTCCCGGCTTCGAGCGCCTGAACCGCTGTCGAGTCAATCCCGGCCGGATTCACAGGGAGGCATTCATCGATCTGAATGGGCTGATCACTCGGCGACGAAGCGTCGGGCATCACGACCGACGGCGAGCCTCCCGAGCCGAGCGTCACGATGTCGATGCCACCGCCTGCCGCGGTGAAGGCTCCACCTCCTCCACCTCCCGTTGGGCTGCCGACGTAGCCGCCGCTTCCGGTTGACGGCTCTCCGTTCGTCTTCGAGCCGCCTCCCGCCGAGCACGCCAGCGCAGACATTCCGCACGTAAGACCGACGAGCCACGAAGGATTCATGTGAGACCACCACCTCTCGACTCGAGAGCCGTCACATATCAAGCAGGTTGATATTATGTGCGGAGATTGGCTAACCCGTCAACCCGAGGATCCGGCGCGCACCCGCGGCGAGGACGGGATCCTCGCATCCGGGCATGGAAGCATAGGTTCAGGCGGTCGGTCCGTGGTTCCGCCGCCGCTATTCGGGAGTCGGATTAGCCGTCTTCTTCTTCGGATAGACGATCGGCCCGTGAACGTAGGCGTCGGTGCCGCAGAGTTCCCATTCGGGCGGATCGATGCGCGGAGCATGAGCGGGAGCTTCGGGTCCCGCCCAGTCCACCGCCCCGGGGATTCCACGAGGCCCGAGCAGAACGGGGGCAATGAACACATGGAGTTCGCTCGGGATCCTCCCCGCGAGCAGACTACCGGCGAGCTCAGCCCCGCCCTCGCAGAGCACGCTGACTACCTCGCGGGCCGCAAGCGCGCGCATCGCCGCCCCCATGTCGCATCGCCCGGATGCAGTCGCGGGCACGCGAACGAGCGCGATGCCGGCGGCTTCCAGCCGTTCGCCGAGCCCCACCGGCGCATCGACGGTGGTGATGACGCAAGTTGGCGTCTCGCGCGCGGTCGTGACGAGGAGGCTATCTGCCGGCGTGCGCAGTTTGCTGTCCACCACGACGCGGACCGGGTTCCTTCCGGCGACATCGCGGACGGTGAGTTGCGGATCGTCGGCAAGGACGGTGTTGATGCCCACCATGACCGCGTCGTAGCGCGCACGTAGCGCGTGGACGCGCGTTCGGCTCTCGGTCCCGGTGATCCACTTCGAGATGCCCGTCCGGGTCGCGACGCGCCCGTCGAGGGAGATCGCGAGTTTCAACGAGAGGTAAGACGCTCCTTCGGTGATGTACTTCGTCCACGGTCGGATGAGCCGCTTGGCGCGGTCCTCCAGCACTCCCACGACGACCTCGATGCCGGCGGCTTGCATCCGTTCGACGCCGCCCCCGCGGACGTGCGGATTTGGGTCCCGACAGCCCACGACCACCCGCCCGATGCCCGACTCGATGACCGCGTCGATGCACGGCGCAGTTCGGCCCTGGTGATTGCAGGGTTCGAGCGTCACGTACAGTGTCTTGCCCCTGGCTCGGGCCCCGGCGGCTCGCAACGCGACAATCTCGGCGTGATCCTCGCCGGCGAGCGTGTGAAACCCTTCGCCGAGCACCTCCTGCCCGTCCGCGACGATGGCTCCGACGTGCGGATTCGGCGACGGATCCCCGCCGAGGGCAAGATCCAGTGCCTTGCCCATGAGCTCGAGATCGAGCTTCCTCACGGCGTCGTTTTCGGCCATGGAGGGCTTCCACTTACTCCGATGAGCGCGATCGAACAAGCTGAGTCATTTCGCTCATGAACTCGTCGATGTCGCGGAACGACTTGTAAACACTGGCGAAACGGACGTAAGCAACCGGGTCGAGGTCCTTCAGCAGAGCCATGACCCGCTCTCCGATCCATAGCGACGACACTTCTCGGTCGCCGCGCTCGGCGAGTTCCCTTTCCACTTTCTCGACCTCCGCTTCGAGTGCGTCCGCGGACACGGGTCGCTTGTTGCACGCGATTTGCAGGCTGCGGAGGAGCTTTGCGCGATCGAACGGCTCCCGCTGGCCGTCTTTCTTGACGACCCCCGGCAGCGTGTATTCGACGCGTTCGTAGGTCGTGAACCGGCGCTTGCAGGCGTCACATTCGCGACGCCGCCAGGTGACGGTTCCGGCCGCCGCGAGCCGCGAATCGACCACGCGGCTCTCGAGCTGGTGGCAATAGGGACACTGCATTCAACCGTCGAACGCCGACAGAATCAACGTCGCGTTCGTTCCGCCGAACCCAAACGAATTGCTGAGCGCGTGTCGAATGCGTCGCTCGCGCGCCTCGTTCGGCACGTAATCGAGGACGCACTCGGGATCTTGGTCTTCCAGATTGATCGTCGGCGGTACGATGCCGCGTTCGATCGCGAGCACGCACGCCGCCGCTTCCGCGGCACCTGCGGCGCCGAGCAAATGCCCCATCATGGACTTCGTGGAGCTGATCCACAGCTTGTGGTCGAGCGCGTGCGCTCCGAAGACCGCCGTGAGCGCCCTCGATTCCTCGATGTCCCCCGGTGGTGTCGACGTGCCGTGCGCATTGACGTAATCGACGTCCGACGGGTTCAGCTTGGCGTCCGCAAGAGCGTGCTGCATCGACTTGACTGCACCGATGCCGCCGGGCGGCGGCTTCGTGATGTGGTAAGCGTCGCTGCTCGCCCCGAAGCCCGTAACCTCGGCAAGCACTCGCGCGCCGCGACGTCTGGCTCGCGTGAGGGATTCGAGTACGAGCGCGCCCGCTCCCTCGCCGCACACGAATCCATCCCGCCCCTTGTCGAAGGGGCGGCTGGCTCGGGAGGGATCGTCGTTGCGTCGGCTCAGCGCGAACATGGCCGCGAAGCCGGCTATGCCCGTTGGCGAAATCGCCGCTTCGGCCCCGCCCGCGAGCATCACGTCCGCGCGTCCTCGGCGAATCCATTCGAGCGCCTCGCCGATCGAGTGGGCGCTCGAAGAACAAGCACTCGTGTGACAGTACGTCGGGCCACGCAGTCCGTACTCGATACTGACCTGCCCGGCGGCGAGGTTTCCGATGAGGGACGGAATGAAATAAGGGCTGACCTTGCCCGGACCCTTGTCCTTGAGGATGAGGGTCACCTTCTCGAGATTTTCGAGGCCGCCGATGCCTACGCCGATGAAGACTCCGGCTCGATCCCGCTCCTCCTCCGAGAGGTCGAGCGCGGCTTGCTCCAGGGCCATCTTCGCGGCCCCCATCGCGAAGGTGATGAAGCGCGCGGCCTCCTTCACCTTCTTCTTCGGCATGAACCGTTCGGGCTCGAAGCCTTTCACCTCGCACGCGAAGCGGGTCGTGAAGCGCTCGTCGGCCTCGAACAGAGTGATGTTCGCCGCCGCGCTCTCTCCGTTCACCAGGGAACGCCACGTCTCGTTGGTCCCGACCCCGCTCGGGGTGACGAGACCGACGCCCGTGACAACGACGCGTTCCATAGGTTACTCGGGTCGGATTTCGGGGGCCGGTCGGTCGCCGACCGACCCCGGCGCGCGGACTCAGCCGCCGATATGTTTTTCGATGTAGTCCACCGCGTCCTGAACGGTTCGAATCTGCTCGGTATCCTCGTCAGGAATATCGATCTCGAACGCTTCTTCGAATGCGAGAACCAACTCCACGAGCCCCAGCGAATCTGCGCCGAGATCGTCGATGAACGTGGACTCGGCCTTGATGTCGGCCTCGTCGACGTCCAGTTGCTCCTTGATGATTCTCTTCACCTCGGCCGTGATGTCGCGACCTTCAGCCATGTTGCCTCCAAAGGGGGGGCCGCCTCGTACAACAAGCGTGCCCCCGATGCATGAGTTTTCCGGGAATCCTGAAAATTCGCCCTCTTTTTACATGTACATACCGCCGTTGACGCGGATTACCTGCCCCGTGATGTAGCCCGCCTCGTCGGACGCCAGAAAGGCGACCGCGGCCGCCACGTCCCGGGCAGCTCCCGCGCGACCCAGCGGCACGACGGATAACATCGCTTGCTTCTGCTCGATCGTCAGGCCGTGGGTCATGTCCGTCTCGATGAAGCCAGGGGCAATCGCGTTCACGGTAATGTTACGTGAGGCGTACTCGCGCGCCACGGACTTTGCCACGCCCAAGAGCGCCGCCTTGGACGCGGCGTACGCAGTCTGACCGGCGTTCCCCATCTCGCCGACGACGCTCGACACGAATACGATGCGGCCCGTCTTCGCGCGCATCATGGTCTTCGTGGCGGCGCGCGCGCACGCGACGGCTCCACCCACGTTGACGGCGAGGGTCTTCTGCAGATCCTCGTCCTTCAGCCGGAGCAGCAGGCCGTCGATCGAGATCCCGGCGTTCGCCACGAGAATGTCGAGACGACCGAGTCGCTTCGTTATGTCGGTGACGGTTCGTTCACAGGCGGCGGGGTCCGACATGTCCATCCGGGCAGCCTCCGCCTGGCCCCCGGCGCGGGTGATACAGCTCACGACGTCTGCCGCCGCCGCCTCTCCGCTGACGAACGTGACGACGACATGCGCGCCGCGCAGAGCGAGCACCTCGGCGGTTGCGCGCCCGATGCCGCGCGATGCGCCAGTCACGATGGCTACTTTCCGGCTCAGATCGAACAAGGCTTCCCCTACGGCGGGCCGAGGGCCCATGGACCCGCGGTCTTTAGCACGCTCAGCGTGAGTTCAATTCGGAAAGTGGAGCACGTCCCGGATCTTCGAAATCGAGTCCGGATCCCCGGCGCTCTCGACCGAAATTCGCTTGTCGATCTTCCGGACGAGCCCGGCGAGCACCTTGCCAGGGCCGATCTCGAGCGCAGCCGTGACGCCCTGCGCTGCGAGCCACGCGACGGACCGATCCCAGAGGACGGCGCCGTCGATCTGCCGGACGAGAAGATCGCGCACGAGTGCCGGCGAAGCGTTGGGTCTCGCGTCGACGTTCGCGACGACGGGAAAGGCGAGGGGTCCGATGGGAATGTTCGCGAGCGCCAGTTCGACCGCGCGTGCGGCCGGCCCCATCAGCGCAGAATGGAATGGCGCGCTCACCTTGAGCGCAATGGCCTTCAGCTTCCGGCTTCCCGCGAGCTCGATCGCGCGTCGAACGGCAGCCGCGTGACCGGCGATGACGACCTGACCGGGTGCGTTAAAGTTCGCTGGTCCGAGCACGTCTCGTTCGCGCGCGCTGTCGCATAGCTCGCGGACCGCAGTTTCGTCTCCGCCGATGATGGCTGCCATGCCGCCGTGCCCTTCGGGGACCGCAGCTTGCATCGCTTGCCCCCGAAGTCGCACCAGCCGAACCGCGTCCTCGAACGCGAGGGCACCCGCCGCGACGAGCGCGCTGTACTCGCCGAGCGAGTGTCCAGCTGCGAACACCGGGTCCGGCAAGTTCGGAATCTCCTCCTTCATTGCCGCGAGCGCGGCAATGCTCGTGGTCAGGATCGCCGGCTGTGTATTGGCCGTCAGCGTTAGCTCTGTCTCCGGACCCTCGAAGCAGAGCCTGGAGAGGGCTTCGCCCAGGGCCGTATCGGCGCGCTCGAAGATTGCCCGGGCGGCAGGTGAGCCCTCGGCGAGCGTCTTGCCCATCCCGACGGTCTGCGTTCCCTGTCCGGGAAACAGCCACGCAACCTTCATGCGATCCTCCGGCGAGATGCGGTCGCTCCAGGGCGAGGGCCCTCGGGTCAGCTGTCCTCGGTGCTTGCCTTCGTTTTGGTGATCTGTCGGCCCTTGTAGTGGCCGCAGCTTGCACATACGCGATGTGCCACGGTCGGAGCCGAGCAGTTCGGGCACGGAATGAGGTTCGGTGCTTCGACCTTGTCGTGCTGGGCCCGGCGCATGTCGCGGCGGCTACTCGTCCTACGTCGTTTGGGGACTGCCACGGTCTCACTCCTTCTTGTCGCGGAGGCGGCTCGCGATGGCCGCCAGCGGTGCGAGGCGCGGGTCGATCGCCTCGCGCTCCGAGCGACCCGCTTCGGCCGCTTCGGGAGGACGCTCGATAGCGGGTGTCGCCTCGGATCGCAAGTCCTGGCGGAGCGGAACCATCGGAAGCTCCAGGAGCAAAAACTCCCGAACGAACCGATCCAGGACCACCTTCTCTCCGTCGTAGGTGTCCCGTGCCGCTTCCTCTTCCTGCAATCGGGCTTCCTCCTCCCGGCGAGACGGCCTCGGTTCCGCTGCTCCGCGGGCCCCCTTCTTCTTGCCCGCCTTGGGCCCTCCGGCCAGCGCCGTCGTAGGCTCGAGGAGCAGGAAAACTTCCGCCTCCAGGTCGTAACGCACCGGGTCCAAGGTTCGTGAGCAGGGCAGGACGACGGGGGCCGTCACCCGGCCGCGAACCATGATCTCCCGGCCCCCTTTCGACAGGGTGACTTCGATATGACCGGGCTCGCCGCCGGGGGTGGCGTCGGAGCCACTGAAGGCTGCCCGCAGCCATTCGACCGGAATTTCCCGATCGATCTCCCGCTCCCCATATTCGAGGTCGGCGACCGCCACTACGAATTCTGCCCGTCCTGTCACGACGCTCGGTGCTTAGCACTCCTCGCCGTCGTTTGGGGGAGTCGGCGCTCGACGCCGTGTTTGTGAGGAAAACGGGCGCGGTGATAGCGTCCGCCCGCCATGAACGAACGTCGCAGACGGCTGTCGATCGCGCTCGCGATCTACTTCATCGTGGTAGCGACGTATTTCGCGGTCATCCCGCGGAACCGGATCCTCGAGCACACGCCGTTCAATCACTTCTCGCTGCTCGCCGAATCGTGGCTCAAGGGGCGGCTCGATCTGGGGCATCCACCTCCCGGCTATGCTCAGAACAACGACTTTGCTGCTTACCGATCGAAGTGGTACGTCACGTTTCCGCCGTTTCCCGCGGTTCTCCTGATCCCGTTCGTGATGCTGGGCAAGACCGCGGAGAACGTTCGCGATGCCCAAGTCTTCCTCTGGTTCTCGGGTGTGGGCCCCGCGGTACTGTTCCTCGCGCTCGAGAAGCTCCGCCGGATGGGTGCCTCGGATCGCACGACGCGCGAGAACATCGTGCTCGCGTTGCTCCTCGCGTTCGGAACCGTGTACTTTTTCACGGCAGTCCAGGGAACCGTGTGGTTTGCCGCGCACGTCGTGGCCGTCGCGTTGGGTGCGCTATATCTGTTGTTCTCCCTCGATGCCGAGCGGCCGATCCTGGCCGGTCTGGTCATCGGGCTCGGCTTTCTGACTCGAGCGCCGCTCCTCTTTGCATTTCCGCTGTTCTTCTGCGAAGCCGCGCGCGTCGCGCTTTCCCCCGCGGCTGCGGTCGAGGTGGTGCCCGCGGGGCTGCGCGCTCTCCTGCGGGCGTGGGTCGCGCGCCTCGATCTTCGCCGATTCCTCCGGTCCTGCGTGTTGTTCGCCATGCCCGTCGCCGCCTGTGTCGGGACTGCGTGTGTTCTCAACCGCGTGCGCTTCGGCAAAGTCTCGGACTTCGGATACGAGTACCTGACCGTCGCATGGCAAGCGCGCATGCGTCACTGGGGGCTCTTCGATTACCACTTTCTCGCGCGGAACCTCGGGGTCGTCCTGACCAGCCTCCCCTGGCACACTCCGGGTTCGAGCACTCCATTTCAGGTGAACGAGCACGGGCTCGCGCTATGGGTCACTACTCCGCTCTACCTGTGGCTGATCTGGCCGAAGAAGACCGGGCCCATCGTGATCGCCCTTTACGCCACGGCGGCTGCAGTCGCGATCCCGGGGCTCTTTTATCAAAACACCGGGTGGATGCAGTTCGGCTTCCGCTTTTCGAACGACTACGCCGTGTTCCTGGTCGCGTTACTTGCGCTGACCGGACACCGGATGGGGAGGCTGTTTGCGCTCGCGGCAATCTGGTCCGTTGCCGTGAACACGTTCGGCGCCGTCACGTTCGACCGTGGCGAGTTCAGACGATTTTATTTCGAAGACCCGTCGCAGCGCATTCTCTATCAACCGGACTGACGCGAGCAGCGTGGATGAAAAATCAGTGTTTCGAGCGGGTGATCGTCACCTTGACGATCTTCGGCGGATTCACCGCGCGGTCCCCGGAGACCGGGCTCTCGGCAATGCTCTCGATGACGCTTTCCGGGGTGCACTTCCCGAAGATCGTGTAGCCGCCGTCGAGGTGCGACGCGACGCCGTCCATGATGAAGAACTGCGACCCGTTCGTGTTCGCGCCGCGATTCGCCATGCAGATCTCCCCGATCTGATCGTGATGAGCGCCGGGCCAGATCTCGTCCGGGATCACGTATCCAGGGTCGCCCGAACCGTTGCCGTTCGGATCGCCGCCCTGGATCATGAACCCCTTGATGATCCGGTGAAACGGCGTCCCATCGTATAGCGGCCTCTTGACCCAGTCCCCTGCGGGCGTTTTCCACGGCCGGATCCCGCGCGCGAGCCCGACGAAGTTGGCGACGGTGATGGGCGCCTTGTCCGGCCAGAGCTCGCACTCAAGCGTGCCCTTGCTTGTCTTCATCTCGCCGACGAGCTTCCCCTTACCCGGAAGCCCCTGGGTCGCGTCCGCGAGTGTGAATTTGCCCTTTAGAGGATCGCCAGGTGCAACCGGGACCTGCGCGACGGGCTTCGGGGATGGCGCGATCGGCGTCGTTGCCGTCGCGGGTGCGGCAGGCTCCGTGCTCGTCGTCGCCGACGGGGGTGCTTCCTGCTTTCGCGAGGCGGGCTCGGGGGGCGTGCCCGATTGACACGCGACGAGGACAAAGACGGCTGCAAGGACGGCGATCGACTTCATGGCGCGGCCCAATCAAGTCGCGCCACGCCGGATCGTCAAGTCTCTATTCGGATTCGCTGACCCGGCGCGACGCCGTGCGCCCGCGTCCAGCCCGCGTTGACCTCGAGGACGTGCGAAGCCGGACAGGGGATCTCGCGTGGTGTCTCGTCCATCGCGGGAACCTCTTCGAGCACCCCGACGATCGTGCCGTCCGACGCGATGTAAAGCATGTCCAGGGGAATGCAGGTGTCGTGCATCCAGAAGGAGCGCTCGTCCTGGTCGGTCCAGGAGAAGATCATTCCTTGATCGTCCGGCATTTTCTTCACGTACATCAGTCCGCGTTCCCGCGACGCGTCCGTCGTTGCGATCTCGACGTTGAGGCGCGGCGCCCCTGGCGCCTCGGGGAATGACACCCAGCCTCGCGGGAGCGTCATGGGTCCGGTCGGATCCGCGGGACACGTGGCGGACGGAGTCGCGTGGGGCGGCGGCGTCTCCGCGAGCGGCACCAGGCATCGGCGCTGTGCCGCGGGAACCGCGGACGGCGCGGGCGGCGGTTCGTCGCGCGCGGAAGAAGGATCCGGGTGACGGATTGCGGTCGTTTCCGCCAAAGGTTCGGATTCATGACGTTCGCAGGCGCCGACGATCAGCGCGAGGAGCATGAGATACGGAAGCTTTCGCGGAATACGAACCACGGACATGCTCTTTTACTCCGGTGCCGTGTCGCGATCGAAAATCGTTTGGAGCCGGATTTCAGGCGTGTCCTCTGTCACTCGCGCGCGGTCGGGGCTACCATCTGCCTCCGTGCGGGTCGTCGTCTCGAGCCGAGCGTTGGCGGCGTTCGTGGTGCTCACGGGCTGCGGCGGCGCGGTGGGTCCGGGTCAGACCTCGACGACGGGCGCGGGCGCAGCAGGGGGAGTGTCGGGGGCGGGCGGTGGCGTCATCGAGGGCGGGGTCGTGGACCTGGACGGTGAGGCCCCGAGCGCGGTGGACGCGTCCGGAACGGCTTACGTCGACCCTGGCTGCGCTCAAACGCAAAAGACGATCGCACCCTACGAGTGCGCGCCGTATCCCGCGCTCGGTGCCTGCGGCCCCGGCGCGCGCTGCTCGCCGTACGTGACCTATGCCGACAAGTGTCAGTCGGAGATCATCGGTACGCGCTGCGAGCCCGCCGGCAACGGCGTTCAAGGGGACGACTGCACGACCGCCCTCTGCGCCGACGGTTACGAGTGTGTGAGCGCGGGGTCGGGGTTTGCTTGCGCCAGACTGTGCGTTCTCCAGGGGGACAAGGACGATTGTCCACCGGGACTCATTTGCGGGCCCCTCGACGTCGAGGGATTCTTCGTCTGCGGCTGAGATTGTCATGACCTCGCATATCCGGGGACGCGGCGCGATCGTGGTCGGCGTGGTCATCGTCGTCGGAGCCGCCGTGTCGTCGTGCGGCGCGCGGAGCGAGCTATCCGCCACGGATGACGGCCCGCCACTCGATGGCGGGGTCATTCTCGGGTGTCTCTCCGATCTGGACTGCGGCTTGCCGGACGCGTGCGCACCGGTGCACTGCATCTCGAACGCCTGTGTCGCGTCACCCCCGGTGGTCTGCGATGACGGAGATCCGTGCACCACCGACTCTTGTTTGCCCGAGTCCGGGGCCTGTGACTTCGTGCCCCGTACCAGCGACGCGGACGGAGATGGGCATCGCGCGCCGCTCCCCGGGTTCGCTCCCGGAGCGCCCGGATCCTGCGGCGACGATTGCAACGACTCCAGCGCGGCGGCGTACCCCGGCGCGAAGGAGGTCTGCGACGGTCTCGACAACGACTGCAACGGCATCGTCGACGATGGTGCGACGTACGTGCCGTCGAACGCTCCGCCCCTCCTGCTATCGGCGGGAGCCACTCAGGCCAACGTGGGCGGCATTGCGTTCTCGACGTCGACCTTCGGGGTAGCGTTCGCCGACGAGCAAACGAGCTGGAAAGACACGTTCGGTTCATTTTCACCGACGGAAGGCGTCGTGGTCCCGGCGACGGCGATCACGCACGAAAACACGGATGCGTTCACCGGCCCGATCGTCTGGACGGGTCGCGACTTCGGGATGGCGTGGGAGGACCGTCGCGACATGGACTACGAGATCTATTTCAATCGCGTCGACGCGAACGCAAATAAACTCGCTCCCGACCTGCGCGTGACGGATGCTCCGCGGTTTTCACTCCGCCCCGACATGGTCTGGGACGGCACGAACTACACGATCGTGTGGGACGATACGCGTGAGGACGACACCGGCGTCATCTTCGGGCAACTCGTCGACGGCGACGGCAAGCTCGTAGGCCAAAACGTTCCGCTGACGGTCGTCGGCGAAGATGCAGACAGCCCGCATATTGCGAAGGGCGTGACCGAACTCGGCATCGTCTTCAACGAGACCGGCGCCGGTGGACGCGCGCTCGCGTTCCGAACGGTGTCCCCGGACCTGACCAAGCTTGGGGCCGAGGTCGTTCTCGGAGGCGGGGACGCGGCGTCGAGCGCGATCGCATGGAGCGGCGATCGCTACGTCATCGTGTGGGACACCGAGGGCGCCTCGCCCGGAACGACGATTCAGGGCGCCGCGGTGTCCGCGACCGGCGAGATCCTCGTCCCGGCTCGCGACGTCACGGCGCCGGCCGCGTTCGCACGTTCGGAGGCCATCGCGCCGCTCGGCGACCGCCTCACGCTAGTCTGGGCCGAATACGGAAAATGGCGCCTACGCCCTCTACACGAAGATGCTCGACGAGAATCTCGCCGCGCTCTCCGCGGAAGCCCAGGTGACGACCGGCCCCTCCGACTCGCTCGAGCCCGCGATCGCGCTCGGGGCGCCGGGTGGAGCCGGCATCGCCTTCGAAGATCGCCGCACGGGTAGCTTCGAGGTGTACGCGACGACGCTCGAGTGCGTTACGGCCGAGTGAGTCAGGCCCATCCACATGACCCGCGTCTCCTCGGGAGTCGCTTACTTCACGAATCGCGCAACGAGATCCGTGTGCGTGGATCAAGGTGTTCGCTACCGCGCGTTGCGCGCGTTCGGCAAACCGGCCTGGTGCACTTTGCCGGGGAGCTTCCGTCCCACGATGGACTCTGCGACCTGCCCCGCCGCGACGAGGCGAGGCAGATTGATGCCGGTCTCGATGCCCATGCCATGAAGCATGTAGACGAGATCTTCCGTCGCGAGATTGCCGGCGGCTCCTGGTGCGTAGGGACAGCCTCCGAGGCCACCCACCGAGGCGTCGAAGTCCTGGATGCCCATCTGCAGGCCCGTGAGAGCGTTCACCAGGGCCGTGCCGCGCGTGTCGTGGAGGTGGAGGGCGAGCTTCGCCGCCGGGATCTCCTTCAAGAAGAGCTCGCAGATCTTCTGCGTCTGGATCGGCGTCCCAACGCCGATGGTGTCGCCGAGCGACACCTGGTAGCAGCCGATACCCAGCAAATGATTCGTGAGCTCGAGCGCCCGCGCCGGGTCGACCTCTCCCTCGTAGGGGCATCCCCAGACGGTCGATACGTAGCCGCGGACCCGCATCTTCGCCTGGATGGCGTGAGGGACGAGTTCGTCGAAAACCTCGAGCGAGCGCGCGATCGGCTTGTTGGTATTCTTGATGTTGTGTGTCTCGCTCGCCGAGAGAAAGACGGCGACTTCCTTCAGGCCAGCTTCGATCGCGCGTTCCAGGCCTTGCGTGTTGGGGCAGAGCGCGCTGAACACGACCCCGGCGGGCGGTACGAGGGATCGGACCAGGTCGTCCGCATCCGCGAGCTGCGGTATCCAGCGCGGGGAAACGAAGCTGGTCAGCTCGATGCGAGTCACTCCGGCAGCGATGAGCGCGTTTATGAGTCGCTCCTTGTGCTCGAGCGGCACGCGCGCCGATTCGTTCTGAAGGCCGTCCCTGGGCGAGACCTCGAAGATCGAAACACGGCGAGGGAGATTCGTGAACATCGCGTCGCTCAGATGTCGAGCAGTCTCATTTGACGGACACGCGGATGCTGGGTGAACTCGATCGGATATTTGCCGCTCCAGCATGCGTGACAATACGGACTTTCGTTCGCGTCGCGAACCACGGGCAGCGATTTTCCGTGACCGCTTCCTGGATGATCCGGCGCTACGGTCCTCGCGCCCTCGACCGCGGCGATCATCCGCTCGAGCGAGAGGTAGGCGACCGAGTCGCTCGTGATGTACTGGTTGATCTCCTCCACGGTGTGACTGGACGCTATCAGTTCGGCGCGGGTCGGCGTGTCGATGCCGTAGTAACAGGGCCACTTCGTCGGCGGGCTCGAGATCCGCATGTGGATCTCCCTCGCTCCGGCGTCGCGGAGCATCTTGACGATTTTTCGACTGGTCGTCCCCCGCACGATGCTGTCGTCGACGACGACGACGCGTTTCCCCCTGAGCCTGCTGCTGACGGGGTTCAGCTTCAAGCGTACGCCGAAGTGACGAATGCTCTGCTGAGGTTCGATGAACGTACGTCCGACGTAATGACTTCGAACGAGCCCCATCTCGAAGGGGATATGGGAACGCTCCGAGTAGCCGATCGTCGCTGGGACGCCGGAGTCTGGAACCGGAATGACGACGTCCGCGTCGACCGGATGCTCCTCCGCCAGTGCTCGGCCGAGCGCTTTCCGGGCGTCGTATACACTGACGCCATCGAGTACCGAGTCTGGCCGGGCGAAGTAAACGTATTCGAAGATGCACGTCCTCCGCGGTGCTTGCGGGAACGGACGGGTGCTGCGCATTCCGCGCGCGTCGAACACGACCATCTCCCCCGGTTCCACCTCACGAACGTATTCGGCGCCGATCAGGTCGAAGCTCGTGGGCTCGCTCGACACGACGTACGAGCCGTTGGGCATTCGGCCGACGCACAGGGGTCGTATCCCCATCGGATCTCGGACGGCGATCATCTCCTTGTCGGTCAAGCAGAGCAGCGAATATGCGCCGCGAACCTGCGCGAGCGCGTCAGCCACGCGATCCTCCGCGGACCGCTGCGTGCTGATCGCGACGAGGTGCACGATGACCTCGGTATCGCTGCTGCTCTGGAAGATCGAACCGCGCGACTCCAGGCGTTCACGCTGGGAGTCGGAGTTCGTCAGGTTGCCGTTGTGAGCAATCGCGATCGAGCCGCGCGAGTAATCCACGGCGATGGGCTGCGCATTCTTCAGCATCGAGCCACCGGCGGTCGAGTATCGGACGTGGCCGATGGCGTTGGCTCCCTTCAGCTTGTCGAGTTGCTCCTGGGGGAACACGTCGATGACGTGCCCCATTCCGCGATGGGCAGAGAGACGCTCACCGTCGCTCGTGACGATGCCAGCGCTTTCTTGCCCGCGATGCTGTAACGCATGCAGACCGAGATACGTGAGATTCGCTGCCTCGGGGTGACCGTAAACTCCGAAGACGCCGCACATTGGGAAACTTTCGTCGGGGGCGACCGGGCTCGCGATCCTCTCATGCCGCGCCCGGTGGCCGCCGGCAAGGCGGACGTGGGCCCGACCCATTTCAGGGGTCGGAGTCCCGGGTGCGGCCGACGTCTATTCTTCACGCGGACGGGAGAAATTCTGTTTATCCTAAGCGTTCCTCGATGGGCGCGCTCGACGAGATGCTCGCCAAGTGGCGTGACAATCCGGATGCCGGCACGACGCTGGCTCTGTGCACCTACCTTGGAACGTCCCGCCGCGAAGATCTGATCCGGGAGGTTGGGTCGACCGCCGAAGCGTGGCACAAGGGCGATGCTCAGGTGATGCTGGCCATCGGGCGGATGTACCTGGATTCCGCGCTGCTCCAGGAAGCTCAGGCCGCGCTGGTCGTGGCGGGGAAGCTCAGCCAAGCGGATCCTTCGCCATACCGATATCTAGGAGAGGTACTGCTGCGCCGCGGCGACGCGACCCGAGCGGAGAAGGTTCTGTCGCGTGCGCTCCAGATCGGGGGCGCCGAGGCTGATACTCGCATGTGGCACGACCGAGCCGTCGTGTACGTCGCCCTCCAAACGCGGGTGGGCATGCGCGCCGTGGCGGACGAGATCGGTCGAACAATCCCGAAAAGAATGTCGATACCGCCGCCGACCCTGGGCCTCGAAGAAGGCGAACGTCCAGCCCCGCGCGCTCCACAGAACGTGGCGCCGCGGATTCCACCGCCGCCGAAGCTCGTCTCATCGATGCCCCCGCCTCTTCCGCCTGCGCCGATGCCAGCATTCCGATCCATTGAGCCGTCCGACGGCGACATTCCCACGGGGCGGTTCGACGTCCCCGACGCGGGCGGCCCGTCGCGTGACGCGCTCGCCACCATAGTCACGCCGGCCGCAGGTCACAGCGGCCTCCCGCCGCCGCCGAGCGTGCCTCCTCCGCCTTTTCGCGCGGGCCCTCGATTCGGTGCGCCGTCGCCTAACCGCAGTCCGCTCGCGTCGTCGTTGCCCGTCGCGTTGCCGCCGCCGGTCGGGCCGAGGAGTCGGAACGGCCATGCCGCCCCGACCGAGTTCGATGATTCCGCCCATCCGGCGGCCGAGACTGTCCTCGAGCACCTCGCACGGGTCGGAGTATATGAGCGGGGTGGCGGCTCCCCCCCGGCCTGGACCGCCCCGACGCGGGCAAGGCAGCGAGGGACCTGGTTCTTCGCGACGCTCATCACGCTCGCCGGTGCCGCCGGTTACGGAGCTTTCTCGTACGTGCGTCACCTGCGGCTCGAGCGCATGGCGACGGCGCGCCGCATGGAGGCGCAGGTCACCCGGCAGCTCGAGACGGGGAACCTCGACAATCTGCGCCGCACGGACGCCGAGCTTTCCCAGGTGTTCGATCTGGACTCGCGCAGCAAGACTGCCGCGATTCTCTGGCTCCGGAACCGCGTTCTCTCGGTACTCGTACTTCCCGGTCAATCGCAAGGCATCGAGAGCGGGCTCGCACGATGCACGACGCTCGGGATCGACGATGCGCGAACGGCTTTCGGGCGCATCGGAAGCTTTCTCTCCGAGGGCGATCTCGCCGGCGCAGCTGCCGTTCTCTCGAAATGGGACGAAAAATCGAAGGATGACCCTTTCTACCATCTCGTGGCCGCCGCGATGCTCGAGCGCGCCGGGGACAATCGTGCGATGGGCCGCTATCAGCAGGCGTTTCACCTCGATCCGGACCTGAACATCGCGCGCCTGTTCCACGCCGAGCTCGTCACGCTCGAGCTCGGGCCGGACGCGGGGCGGCCCTTCGTGGAAGACGTCGTCAAGCGGCTCGGGGACGCTCCGGCATCCCACGCGCTCGTGGGGCTCGTGTGGGCGCTCGACTCGAATGCCGGCGATCTCCCCGACAGCGGACGAGTCACGGATGCGGATCGCGCAAAGCTGCCCACGCAACTTGCCGCGATTCCCGGATTGGTGAACGCGCGCGTCGCCGCGCGCGAAGGGCACACGGACCAGGCGACCGCGGCCCTCGACCTGGCGCTGTCCGCCGTCCAGACGCCGGCTCTCGCAACCACGATCGGCCGAATGGCGATCGAGCTCGGGGACATCGCACTCGCGCGCAAAGCGACGCTGACGGCTCTATCGTACTCTGCGCTCTACCCGGGCGCGCGGTCGCTGGCTGCGCGCGTGGCGTTGCTCGGCGGCCACATCGACGAGGCGAAGAAAGCCATTCAGGAGCTCGACGCGAAGAGTCCCGAGGTGGCGGTCGTACGCGCTGCCGTCGCGTATGAATCGCTGGACCTCTCGGAGCTCGACGCCGCCGTGCAGGCCATGGGCTCGACGGATGGCGCCGCGAGCGCTCTCGCCGTCGGTTCCGGCATCGTTCTCGGACGGAAATACCCGACTCCGGCGGCACTCGGCGCCCTCGCCGTGCCAGGTGTTCCGTGGGGAGATTTCGTCGCCGTCGATGCAGCGCTCGATACGGGCAACATGGAGCTCGCGCAGAAGATTGCTGCCCGCTGGGGAGATCGTGCCAGCACGCCCACCTACGCTCTCCGTCGTTCCCGCCTCTTGCGCTACGAAGGAAAGAACGCCGACGCGGCGCTGGCCTCTGCCGACGCCGTTGTCCCCGGTGAGGTGACGCCGCGCGTTCTCGTCGAGCGCCTCTACGCGCTCCTCGCGGCCAGAGACGTCGCTGGCGCCCGCGCATTCCTGTCGCAATATCCCGCCGTGCTCGGGCCGATGACGGATTTCCTGAAGGTGTCCACGGACGTCGCGGACGACAACAGCTCGCGTGCGAAGGCGCTCGCGGCGAGGCTGGAGCCGCCGCCGCCGGATTCGCCGTTGCTCTACGATCTGATTGCCGCGCGGGCGTTCACGGAAGTCAGCGACCGAAGGGCGAAGAGCCTCGTCAGGGCGCTGCTCCGCGCCGCGCCGAAGCACCCCGACGTCCTCGCGATAGCGGAGATGAAGTGATCGAATGTCAGGCGCGCGGTCGCAAGCTCGCTTCGCCTGCGCCACGACCTTCGAGCATCGATCGCAGCTCCTCCTGATCGGTCGAACGGCCCAACGCTTCCTCGAGCGTGATGAGTTTGCGCGAGTAGAGCGAGTAGAGGGATTGATTCATCGTTTGCATCCCGTGGTTCAGCTGCCCCACCTGCATCTGCGTGTAGATCTGGTGGATCTTGTCTTCGCGGATCAGGTTTCGAACGGCGGCGTTCGGGATCAATACTTCCATGGCGAGGACTCGGCCGGGCGCTCCAGCGCGTGGGATCAGGAGCTGGCTCATCACCCCTTCGAGCACGAACGATAGCTGCGCCCGGATCTGGGACTGCTGGTGCGGCGGAAAGACGTCGATGATCCGGTTGATGCTCTGGATCGCCGAGTTGGTGTGGAGTGTCGCGAACACGAGATGCCCTGTTTCGGCGATCGTCAGCGCAGCCTCGATCGTCTCGAGATCCCGCATTTCACCGATGAGCACGACATCCGGGTCCTGGCGGAGGACGTACTTGAGCGCCAGCTTGAACGCCGTCGTGTCGCTCCCCACTTCGCGCTGATTCACGACGCAGCGCTTGTGCGGGTGGAGATACTCGATCGGATCCTCGACGGTCATGATGTGCTGGCGCGTCTCGGTGTTGATCTTGTCGATGATCGACGCGAGCGTCGTGCTCTTGCCGGAGCCGGTTGGTCCGGTGACGAGCACGAGTCCGCGCGGACGCGATGACAGCCCCGCGACGGCCGGTGGCAATCCGAGCTCGTCGAACGACAGGATCTTGAATGGGATAGCGCGGAAGGCGCCGGACACCGCGCCACGTTGCATGAAGATGTTCGCGCGGAAGCGCGATAGATTCTTCACTCCAAACGAAAGGTCGAGCTCCTTGTTCTTTTCGAACGCGATCTTCTGCTCCTCCGTCAGCACCGAGTAGCAAAGCTGTTTCGTCTCGACCGGCGAGAGGGGGGGAGCTTCAGCGGCACTATCGCCCCGTCGATGCGGAGGAGCGGCGGCGAGCCCGTCGTGATGTGCATGTCGCTCGCAGCCTTCTCGATCATCGCGCGGAGAAGCTGGTGGAGATTTACCTTTAGGCCGTCTTGTTCCATTCAGTCCGCCATCGTCACTCGGACGATCTCGTCCGTCGTGGTCACGCCCTCCATCACCTTTTTTATGCCGCTTGCCCGTAGCGTGAACATGCCGCCGCGAATGGCTGCGGCTTTCAGCTCCGCGGCCGAAGCGCCCTGAAGCACCATTTCCTTCAGAGAGTCCGTAAACCGCATCACTTCGTAAAGCGCGACGCGCCCCTTGTAGCCGGACCCATTGCAGGTCGTGCAACCGACACCTTTCTGGATCGGCGCGCCGAGTTGATCTTCTTCGAACCCGACCTCGCGCAGGACTTCCGGATCGACCTCGAAGGGTTTCTTGCAATCAGCGCAGATCTTTCGAGCGAGACGCTGAGCGAGCACGAGATTCACGCTCGCGGTGATGAGGAACGGTTCGACGCCCATGTTCAGAAGGCGCGAGATCGTCGCCGGGGCGTCGTTCGTGTGCAGGGTCGAGAGCACCAGGTGGCCCGTCAGCGCCGCCTTGACCGCGATTTCCGCCGTCTCGAAGTCCCGGATCTCGCCCACCATGATGATGTCGGGATCCTGCCGCAAGAAGGAGCGCAAGCTCATTGCGAAGTTGAGCCCGATCTCGTCGTGCATCTGCACCTGATTGATGCCGTGCAGGTTGTACTCGACGGGATCTTCGGCCGTACTGATGTTCACGTCCGGCTGATTTAGGTCGCTCAGCGCCGAGTAGAGAGTCGTGGTCTTGCCGGAGCCCGTAGGGCCCGTGACGAGCACCATTCCCCACGGCTGACCGATGGCCCACTTGAAATCCTGCAAGGGCTTCGGATCGAAGCCCAACTTCGCCATGTCGAGCTGCAGGTTCGACTTGTCGAGAAGACGCATGACGATCTTCTCGCCCCACATCGTCGGAAGCACCGAGACGCGGAAGTCCATCTCGCGATCCTTGCCGAGCTTCAGCTTGATGCGTCCGTCCTGCGGGAGGCGGCGCTCGGCGATGTCGAGCATGCTCATGATCTTGAGCCGGCTCGAAATCGCGTTTTTGAGCTTGAGTGGTGGCGTCATTTCTTCATGGAGCACGCCATCGATGCGGTAGCGGACGCGCATCTTCTTTTCGTACGGCTCGATGTGGATGTCGCTCGCGCCTTTTCTGATCGCGTTCAGGAGAATCACGTTGACCAGGCGCACGACGGGGGCGTCCTCGCTCGCTTTTTCGAGCTCGAGGACGTTCACTTCCTCGTTTTCCCCGGTGAAATCGATCTCGTCGTCGCCCACTCCGAAGTCGGCCATGACCTCTTCGTAGGAAGGGCCGCTCGAGTAGTAGCGTTCGATTGCCGTGACGATCGCTCCCTCGCTGCAGACGACCGGCTCGACGTTGAACCCGGTGAGGAACTTCACGTCGTCCGTCGCATTCAGATTCGTAGGGTCGGCCATGGCGACGATGAGCGCGGAGCCTGAACGCGACACGGGGATGATCTTGTGTTTTTCGCAGACCTCGCGACTCACGAGCTTGATGACGTCCGGCTCGATCTCGAACTCGTCGAGATTGATCGACGGCAGTCGATACTGGGACGAGAGGAAGCTCGTGATCTCGCCATCGGAGATGAATCCGAGCTTGGCGAGCGTGTAGCTCAGGTTCTGTCCCGACTTCTTCTGCTCCTCTTGCGCGGAGCGAAGTTGCTGGAGGCTGATGAGCTTTTCGCGAACGAGGAGTTCACCGAGGCGTTTGGTCGACATGAGCGTAGGGCGGACGCGCGAGGCACGTGAGGGGACCGCGGCCGAACCCGAGACTTTAACATCAAGGTCGTCGCTCCGGGCGCTCGCCGAGAGACTCCCGCGCGCGCGAGGGCTCGGGCCAGCCTCCAGAATCCGGTCGATGTGCGGGAAGAATTGTTTTCGCCCGGCTGCTCGGGCACCCGTTAGACTCGAGGATTGACGCGCGACCGGCGCGACCAATACTACGGTCTCCCCATCGGGAAATGCGGGTTTTCTAGAGCACCATGTCCAAGACGTACTCGGACCTTTTTTCTGAAGTCAGGCAACAGGTACGCACCGTTTCACTGGAAGACCTCAAAACCAGGCTTGAATCGCGGGCGCCTCCGTTCATTTTGGTGGACGTGCGCGAGAAGGATGAGTTTCGAGCGGGCTTCATTCCGGGCGCGATCCATCTGCCTCGCGGCTTCCTCGAGATGCAGGCCGAGCAGAAGCTGCCCGATAAGTCGGCGGAGATCATCGTTTATTGCGCAGGCGGCACTCGGAGCGCGTTCGCGGCAAAGAGCCTCGGCGAGCTCGGATACACGAATGTCGTCAGTGCCAACCCAGGATTCGTTCGCTGGAAGGACCTCGCCTATCCCACCGAGCGTCCGCCCGAGCTTACAGAAGCTCAACGCGAACGGTATTCGCGCCATATCCTTCTTCCGGAGGTTGGGGAGACGGGCCAGGCAAAGCTGCTGTCGAGCAAGGTGTTGCTGCTCGGCGCAGGCGGCCTTGGAAGCCCGGCGGCGGTGTACTTGGCCGCGGCAGGTGTCGGCACGATTGGCCTGGTCGACGCGGACGTCGTCGATGCGTCGAACTTGCAGCGTCAGATCGTACACGCGACCTCGCGGGTCGGCATGCCCAAGGTCGACAGCGCGGAGATTGCCATCAATGAATTGAACCCCGACGTCAAGGTCGTGAAGTTCCAGGAGCGAGTGAACAGCGCCAACGTTGACCGCATCTTCAAAGGGTGGGACGTGGTCATCGACGGCTGCGACAACTTTCCGACGCGGTATCTCGTCAACGACGCGTCCGTCTTCAACAAGGTGCCTGTCGTACATGGCTCGATCTTCCGCTTCGACGGACAGGTCACGACATTCAAGCCGTTCGACGGTCCCTGCTACCGGTGCCTTTATCCCGAGCCACCGCCGGCACATCTCGCTCCGTCGTGTGCGGAGGCTGGGGTCCTCGGAATCCTGTGCGGCATCGTGGGCACGCTTCAGGCGACCGAGGCCATCAAGCTATTGCTCGGCAAGGGGAATCTGCTGGTCGGCCGCCTTCTGCAATACGACTCGATGAACATGACATTCCGCTCGTTCAAGCTGCGCCGGAACAAACAGTGTCCCGTATGCGGGGAGAATCCGACGATCAAAGAATACATCGACTACGAGGGCTTCTGCGCTCGCTGAGCCGCGCCGAGTGTCGCTTTCGCACACGAGCCCCCGCGGGGGGGAGGCTCCTCCGGGAATCAGCCCCCGGAAGCGGGCCACTCCGGCCACAGCGGGCCAAGGTTGAGTGCATCCCGCCGCGCGGTCTCGCGCGCCGTGACGCGGACCGCGAGGGTGTGAGCCGTGACTGCGAGAAGCAAGCCAGCGACCACGTCGATCACGTAGTGCCAGCGCAGAAACATCGTGGCAATGACGATGTTGATCGCGAAAAATGCGACAACCGGCCACGTGTACCGGAACGGTAGTTCTCCGCGGCGATGGAAGGAAAAAAGCACCAGGAATGTCGGGGCCGCGGTGTGGAGGGATGGGAAGATATCCTTCTGCGCCCCGCTGCGTGCGACCAGATCGGAGGTCGTATTCCACCAGATACCGGGCGAGAGATGGTGCTGGAAGACCTCGGGCATCGCCTTGTACGGACCGTAGCCGGGCACGAGCATGTACAAGGTATGACCAATGCAGAAGAGCAGGATCATCCCGAACGCGAACTCGGAGAGTAGCTGCCTCTGTCGGGAGAGGAACAGGATGGGCAGCACATGGAGGGCCAGCACGAGAAAGTAGCTGAAGTAGAAGAAGGCGAACCACTCGGTCGTCGCGGGATTGACGAATCTGTCGAGGTAGATGGCCGGCTCCGCTCCGAACAAACGCAGATCCAGCCCATACAGACCGAGATCGAGCGACCGGGGATTCACGAGCGGCAGGAGCTTCAGGAACATGAAGTAGGTGATTTGCACGCTGCCGTAAGTCACCAGCCGATACAACGCGGGGGTCAGGTATTTCTGCGTGACCAGCTTCGAGCGAACCGCGACCACCGTGGCGGTATGCGCGAGGAAGAGCGTGGCGACATTCGTGAGGCAGTCTGTGCGCACGCTGCTCGGCCGCGCGGTGAGCACTGCGGCGTTCAGCCCGAGCAGGTAGACGAAAACGACGAGATCTTGCGGTGCCAGCTCACGCAGGAAGCGTCGGAAGGGGCTTCCCTCGCGAATGTCGCTCGGATTCGAGCGAACGTAGAGCTCGTGCTGGTCGACCGTCATCTATCGGCTGCCAAATCGTTGATAGCAAGCTCGTGCCGCGCCTGTCACCCCGCGGTCACCAGGAACAGATCTATCGCCACGCCGGTTCGCCGCACGTGACAATTGAATGCGTAGATGGCTACGCACTGGCGCAGCCCTTTCGCAGCAGCGAATTCACCGAACGCGGCGCCTGGCGGGAGACGAGTCCGGAGCTGAAACGCTCTCTTCTGCGACGCGAACATTCTTTCGAGCCGCACCGTCGTCGAGAAAGCGGTCCACTTGGGCTCGGGCAAGCAGCTCTTCCGCGTGGGCGACACTCACTGCGAGGCTCCTGGCAATTTCCGCTCCGTCCAGCGCGCCCCGGACGCGCAGGAGTTCCTGGGTGAGGGCTACCTCCGCGTCTTCCATGGCGGCACGCAGCGCTCCGACGACTCGTCGCGTGCGGAAGAAAGCATATGCGGCGAGCGCCAGCGGCGCCGTTACGAAAATCGTGGAGACGACGCCCGCCACCGGACCGAAGTGAGCCAGTAACCCGAACAGGGCGACGGTCGCCACGCTGGCCAGGGTCGCGAACGACGCTACTGCGGTGACGACGTTCCACGTTGCCCGCTGCGAGAGCAACGCCTTCGCGCGCACAAGATGTGGTTTTTCGCGGCCTGCGTTCGCGACTGCCAGGTCATCGACGACGACTCGCGGTCCGCCGCACATCAAGCAAAAGTATCCCCCGGCTTGGCTGGAAACCCCGCTCGTCGCGCCGCAGAGGGGGCACGGTGTCCCCTCGCCGAGTCGCGGGCTCACGCGAGTCACGCTCGCACTCTACTCTCTTCGGTGTCACCGAGATCGAGCGCCTCGAACAGTGCCCCGAGCATTCGATGCGTAAGCCCCCACACGAGCCGGCCATCAACGTCGTACGCGGGTAGGGCAAGCGTGCGTCGCTCGAAGGTGTACGAGAACGTCGCGTCGCTTGCGCCGGACGCCAGTCGGTCGAGCGACGCCCAGACCGTCTCCTCCACCTCGCGAACGTTCGGGACCAGGACCGGTTCACCCTGAATCGCGAACACGAACGGGGCGATCACGAGTCCTGCGCGCCTTCCTCCGGCGACCGCAGGCAGATCATCGAGGCGCCCGATGAAGTGCTCGTTGCGATTCAAACGAAGGCCGACCTCCTCGTGCGTCTCACGGATGGCCGTCGAAATGAGATCGACGTCGCTCCCCGCCTCTCTACCGCCCGGGAACGCCATGTGCCCTGACCAGGGATCGCCGGGCACTTCGGAACGACGGATCAGCAGAACCTCGGCGGAGTCCGGGCGGTCCCGCAGGATGATGGCGACCGCCGCGAAGGTCTCGCCCCTCTCGAGAGCCGTGGATCGGTGCCGATGCCCGCTGAGGCGCGTCCGGACGAGATCGACATCGATGCGCATGGGGTCGTTCGAGTGAAGCACCTTTTTCGCGCTTGCGCGCGACGTCGACGAAAACCATTGGCTCCGGCCGCTTTTTTGCGATCAGCACCGTGCCGTTGCGCTGTAGCCTGACCCCGCCATGAACCTTCGTCGCACGCTCGTCTCCGTATTTGCGGTCGGCTTCGTCTGGTCTCTCGTCACGACGGCGTCGGCCTTCCCCGGATTCTTCGCCTACCGCGGCCAGAGGCCGGTGAATCTGTCGACGCACGTCGTGTTGATGAAAAAAGACCCGATGACCGTGGTCTCGATCATGCCGGACTACGAGGGCGACCTGAAGCCGTTCGCCGTCGTGATGCCCGTGCCCGACGACGTGAAGGCGGCTCAGGTTCGCACGCTGCGCCGGGATTTCGTCGATCGCGTCGATCAGATAAGCGCGCCCCGGTTTCACGAGTTCTGGGAGATGGACCCCTGCGACCCGGGAAAGCTCGAGCAAGAATGGGAGCGGGATCTGAGCGTGCACGGAGGCGGCTTTCTCGGGATGGATTTCGGCAACGGCGCGTCGGAGTCAACGACGTTCAAGCCGGGCAAGGAAATGGGGATTTCGGTCTTGCCGGAGTTCAAATCCGGGGAACAGAAATTCTCGATCGTCCCGAACAGCGAGGCTTCCGACATAGCGGGCTGGCTCGAGAAGCGCGGTTATTCGTCGCCCGACGGCGTCGACCGAGCGGTAGCCCCATACGTCAAGGCGGGCATGCAATTCCTGGTCGCCGAGATCGACACGAAGAAGGTCGAACTCACCGGGGGCGACCGCGCAGTGATCTCCCCGATTCGCTACGTCACGAACGAGCCGGTTACCATCGCGTCGACGCTTGGCCTGTTGAACGCAAAGGACAAGCAGGAGCTCTTCATCTACGTGCTGCACCCGGAGCTTCGATTCGAGGTGAAGAATTATGCGAATGCGTTCCCTCCGACCAACATCGAGGTGGACTTCAAGGTGAAGGAGCGCCTCGGAGAATTCTACGCCACGCTTCACGATGCGCTCTTGAAGAAGGCCCCGCTCACGTTCCTGGACGAGTACGCGTGGCCTACGACCGGCTGCGGTCGACCATGTACGAACGAGCCGTTGATGCTCAGCGAGCTTCTGACGCTCGGCGGAGACGTGTTCGAGGACGCGCTACCGAAAGCCGAGCGAGAACCGAAGCCGCCAGATATGACGGACGACGAGAAGAAGGCCTTCAAGGAGATCAAGGACGCGAAGCAGAAGAAGCAGATCGAGCATGATCGCAAGGAGAGCGCGCGGCGTAGAGCAATGATCGCGCGGAACCATTACATGCTCTCGCGGATGCACTTCCGGTACGACAAGACCACGCTGCCGAGAGATATAGAGGTAGGACCCGGCGCCCAAGTCGAAGGCGGCATCGGAGTTCCGACCGGGCCCAAGGCGACTCTGCCGCTCGATGTAAAACCTGCGACGGTGAGCCGCTTTCAGACGAGGTTCGTGTCGTTCCATCCGAGCCCCGCGGTGCCTCATTGTGACAAGCCGGAGCGCTATCGATGGGGGAAATCGCCGCGGACATATCTGGGTCTTCGGAAAATCTGGACGGCCCAGGATCTCGCAACCAAGAACAGGACGAACTTCAAGCTCGCAGACGCGGTGTACACGCCAATCCCAGCCCTTGGGCTTGCGGGTCAACCAGGCTTGCTCGGAGGCGTCGCGGAAACGAAGAGCTTCTTGCCACAACCCGCGCCCTCGGCGTCGGCAACGTCGACGGAGAGCGACACGAACCACAAGACAGGTAGCTGCTCCCTCGTGCATGAAAGCGCACCGGTCGGTAAGGACTGGGCGCTCCTGGCCGCGGGGTTCTGCGCCCTTCTTCGCCGTCGACGGTCTACTGGCTCGCGTCGGGCATCGTGACCCCGCGGAAACCGCTTGCCACGAGGTAATACCGGAACACGTCTCGGCCGACCTCGTTCGCCTTGCGCCGATACGACGGACCATTTTCGAGCAGAACGCTGAGCGCTATCCGCGGATTGCGGCTGGGTGCGAACCCGATGAACCAGCTGGTCGTGGGTTCATCGGGGCCTGCTTGCAGCGTTCCGGTCTTACCCGCAGCGCGCACATCTCCGAGGTAGGAGCGCCCTTCCGCGTTCGTGAATGCCTGGAGTGAGGTGCCGCTGTTCACCGTGACTTCCATCATGCGACGGAGCTCGCGGGCCGTCTCCTCTTGCATGACTCGACCCTCGAACTCGGGGTGCTCGGGCGCGGCGTAATGGGCCGCGCAGCTCACCAGATGGAGCGCGAGCCTCCTTCCACCGGTGGCCACTATCGTTGCCAGAACAAGGGCCCCCATGGGTGAAAGCCGGCTTCCGACAAACCCCGCTGCTGCTCGCGCAAATGACAGTTCCCCGATCGGGACCTTGAGCGTCCCCATCGGCGCGGGAACGTCCACGGGCGCGTCGGCCCCGAACCCAAACCGACCCGCCGTGGTCAGGAGAACGTCGGGCGTCAGAAAGCGAGTCGCCAGCTGAGCGAACACCGCGTTCCGGCTTCGCCCGAGGGCTTCGCCGAACGGACCGCAGAGCGCGCGCCCCGATCGGGGTCGGAACAGGTTGTCTTCCGAGATTCGGGTCCCTCCGCCTTCGACGCACACCATTCGAGCAGGGTCGACGTGCTTCTCCAGCAACGCCGTCGTCGTGATCAGCTTGAATACACTCGCCGCCGGCGCGAGCGTGTCGACGGCGACTTCTGGGGCGGGAGCACCGTTCCGGTATCCCGCCCACGCCAGGATGCGCCCCGACCTGGCGTCCGCGACGAGGATTGCGCCCGATACCGGCCGAGCGGCGGCGAGGAGACGCATGGCCGCGCGCTGTAGGAAGGGCTCCAGGGTGAGGGTGGCCGTGCCTCCATTTTCCACGTTCGCAGAGGCCGCATCCGCCGTGAGACGGATCGTATCGATATGGATTCGGGGCGTTGCGTCCGGGAATCCGCGACCTAGCGCGGGAACCGCTGCCGCGACCGCGGCGAGCGCGGTCGGGACCGCGAACCGAGCAACGCGGGCACCGAGCATGTCGTGGGGCCTACCGGGGGTCGCCCATTCACGCAACTTTCCGGCTGTCGTTCGACTCGGTTCTTTAAGGGCGAGCTGATAATGGAGACAAGTTGGCCCGGACTGACTGCGGGGTCGTACGATTTTCGTGAAGAACCGGAGGCCCAATGCACCGTCGATTGAACCAGCGCGCGCGAACGGATTGCGATGTCCAGACCCATCGGGGGACCGTGGTGTCCTCGTATAGAGGCGTCGAGCTATCGCCGACCGGGATCGTCATCGATCGAGGACGGCCTGTCGGCGAGCACGATCAAGGGCTCTACGTCGAAATGGAGATTCGACTTCCAGAACGGGTCACGCCGCTCTGGGCGCTCGCCCGACCCGTGTGGTCGTTTGGCACCCAGCAGGCGTTCAAGTTCGTGAGGATGTCGGACGTCGATCGCCTGAACCTTGCCGAACACGTCGACCTCGCTGAGATCAGGGATCTCGTTCTTCATTGACGAGAGCGGACGCGTGACCCGGGAACGTTTGAGTTCCAGAGTTCGAGCCTGACGTCTTCGGGTGTATCGTCGTCGCCCGGCGAGGACGCTCACATAACGACGGAGCCCTCGGATTGGCGCGTCGGACCGGGTAGCATGGAACTCGCAATCGACGCGCCCCGACAACCTCATCCGAAGCGTTCGAATCCTGCGACCGTCCGGCCGCCGTCTACGTGGATCTCGTGGCCTGTGACGAACGGAGCCCCGGCAAGATAGACGACCGCGTCGGCTACGTCCTCGGGCGTCCCGAATCTGCCCAGGGGAATGCGTCCACGAATCCTCTCCAGAGCCTGTGCCGCCATATCGTCCGGAGGCAACACCGTTCCGGGCGCGACCGCGTTGACCCGGACGTCCGGCGCGAGCTCGAGCGATAGGGCACGAACCAGGTGTCGCAAGGCACCCTTCGAAACTACGTACGGCAGATGGCGACGGAACGGCACCGTCGCGCTCGAACAGGTGATGAAGACGATCGCGCCACGGGTCGCTCGCAAATGCGGCGCTGCTCGTTGGGCCAGCGTGAACGGCGACGTGAGGTTCAGTGCGAGCATGCGATCCCAGGCGGCGTCGGTGACCTCTTCGAGCGACGCCATTTCAAAGGCAGCGGCGCTGGGCACGAGCAGATCCAGACCACCGAGTTTGCCGATCGCGTCGTCGACGAGTTGACGTGCGCCATCCCTCGTTGCAAGGTCAGCATGCAGTGGAATTGCCGCGCCCCCCGCCTCGATGACAAGGGCGCATGTTGCATCCGCCTCGGCCGCGCTCGTGTGAAAGTGCACCCCGACTTGCATTCCGGCCCGGCCGAGCGCCAGGGCAATCACACGCCCCACGCGTTTGCCGGCGCCGGTCACCAGCGCACGGCGTCCGGCCAGTCCGCGTAACCCGCTCAAAGTGGGAACGTCACTTTCGCCGGCCAGCTCCCGGGTGACGGATATTTCGCTTCCTCGAGCACGGAGACGACGCAGTCAACGGCCTTTTCTCCCGACTCGTCGCTCGACGCGACGCCCGCAGTCACGGCCGCGCCGCTCGGGTCGACATAGACGGTGGCCGTGAACGTGCCTCGAGCGCCTCGCTTGCAAGCGCTCAGTTTCGACGACAACGAGCCAACGGTCTCCTCGACGCGACTCGGAGCCCAAGCTGTTGGCGGGCGCTCGTCGTTCGGCATGTCGAACCCGAAGGAATTGTGAGCAACGCCGTACGTCCCCCCTTGCGGTTCGGGCCAGGTCCTCTGCCGGAGGGCGTCGAGCATGCACTTTTCCGTCTTGCGATCGCCAATCGTGGACCGTTCGGCGTATGCCCGCAAGATATGCCCGCTGTCATCGATTTTCACGAAGAACGCGATGTCGCCGCCCTCGAGTTCGTTTCGCTGAGCGCCGGCGCTCAGACACCTTTCGAGATCCCCCTGGGCGCCTTGAAAGGTGGAGGTCACCTTCTCCTCGTCGAGGGCGCCTATTTCGGCGGACGCGGACATGGTGGGTCGATCGGGATGATCGGGGACCGCAACCTGGTCATCGACCGTCTTCGGAGCGGGCGTCTCTGCGCCGCCGCAACCCGACCCGGCCAGCAGAGGCGCAGAGAACAGCATCGAGAAGGCAAGTCGATATCGCATGCGTTACTCCTCGAGCAAACTGCTCGCCACGGTGTCTGCGAGCGCAGCCTCGCCGCCGGCGCACGCTTCCAGAAATCGTGCATCGATGTACCCTCGCTGCAATGCGGGCATGGACTCGTCGGTCATCAGAAGGCCGATTGCTTCATGGGTGATCCTGGTTGCCGCGCGAGTTGCCACCAGCGCAGCGCCGGCACATTCGGCGTGGGCCACCTCTCCGGAATCCAATCGCGCGACGGCGCTAGCCACGGTGAGCGTGGATGCGTCGAGCAGAGTCGCCATGTCGCTGACCCCGAAGTCCTCGTGTTGGGAGCGTCGCCGGTCACTGCGACGGCGATCCGTGACCGCGTCGAATGCGCGCTGCGAAATGCCAATGGCCATCGCCGCTGTGAGTACGCGCGAGACGTCGAGCGCGGTCCGGCGCACTGCGTGTGCAGCGTCACCGGTGGCCAGCACCGTCAGGACCGTTACCGGGACTTGAGTGAACTCCAACGTGGCCCTGGGAACGCGGGGGAGGCCGAGCCCCGAGTCCGCCGCGATGCGCCGAGCCGCCGCTGTCGGATCGAGCAGCCCCACGCGCGCTTCACCCGCGTCGTTCACGAAGAGAAGGATACAATCCGCCACGCTCGCACCGATGACGGCATCCACTCGTCCGCTGAACAGCCTCTTGCTGTCGTTCAAGCAGACGGGGTCATCGGCTGACCGAGCCGCATTCCCTACGAATGCGGTGCAACCCACGGCGCGCGCCGTCCTCGCGTCTTCCAGAGCTTGACTGTCCGCGTGGCTCGCCGCCAGCGTTCGCATGTAGAGCCACGCGCTGGACAACACGGCCCCCAGCGACGCGGAGCGACGGGACAATTGCGTAACAGCGACGGCTGCCGCTGAGGCGCGCATCTCCCTCAGAAAGCCGTGCGCTCCGAGCTCGGCGCTGGCGCGCCGGAAAAATCCCGATGGGTCACGGGGCAACCCATCCGCGACGTCGTCGACGAAGGCCCTCGAAGCGTCGAGCGTTCGCTGCGCCTCAGGTGTCCTCGTGAAATCCATCGGGGTCGAAAGGATAAGCGTCTTTGCCGGCCGGCTCCAGACCGATCGAAGTCACTCGAGGACTATCGCCGCGGGGAGCTCGTGCAACCGGTCGACGAGCGCTGGCTTCGGATGAACGGCCACGGCGATTCGAGCTGCCCTCAACATTTCCAAGTCGAAGACGTTATCGCCGAAGCTCGCGAGCCAATCGTGGGCATGAAGTAGCCTGGCGCCAATGACCGCCTTTTCCGGACCGTATGGCACGGGGGCCTGCATGCTCGCGGAGATCGTCCCCCCGATTGTCACCGGATGGCTTGCTGCGACGGAGTCGACCTCAATCTTCGCCATGGCCAACGCCTCGGTTACGACCACGTGGGGCGATGCCGACACCACGATGGTCCGGACGCCCTCGGCGCGGGCGAAATCGAAGATTTCAAGGAGCTCGCGTCGAATTCGCGCCGGCAAACGGCGCTCGATCAGCACGCGCTGCGCGAGGGTTCGAAGCTCCTCGAGCGTGTGGCCGGCATAGCACCAGGTCATCACCTCGCAGGTGAGAAGCTCGCTCACTCGGCCATGCCGGTAGGCGGTGTGGAGCGCCTTCGCGACCGTCGATGCCGACCCGGCTGTCGAAAGGCCGTGCGCTCCTGCCACGTCGCGTAGCTTCGGCATCGCATCGGCGAGCAGGAGTTCATGCTCGCAGGCGAACGCGAATACGTCCTCGCCGACATCGCCGGACCAGAGCGTGCCATCCGCGTCGAAGGCCACACCGGCGAGCCCTGCGGCGCGGTCCCTGGCGAGCCGCTTGACCACGGCCGCCGCGTCCAGTCGTTCCAGAGTCATCGAGTCCAACTCTCGCACGGTCGTCGACGAAGCGACGTTCAGTTCTGAGACCGGAGCGACGCGCGAAAGGCGGGATCTCGCAGGAGAGCTGCGCGATTGGCATCCGGGGCAACTGCAGGCTGCCCGATGTTCGCCACGTGACGGAGCAAGAACGGGATGCTCGCCATCGCGCCGATGGTGGCCACGGCACTGACCCAGCGCGATTCGTCCGTCGCGGAGCGCTTGCGAGAAGGGGATGTCTCTTCATCGTCTAGGGTCACGAGAACCTCCGCTTCCTTCAGCTTAGCGGCAATCCGCTTCGCTCCTGTTTCTTTTTGGCGTCGCCACGGATCTCTCACGGGCGGGTCGCCACACGCGCACCGATACGCGTGCGCAGGATTCATTCGTCCTGTGCGCGCAGTCGGGCGAGCACGGTCAGATCCTCCAACGTCGATGTATCCCCGGCTGATTCCCTTCCGGCTGCCACATCCTTCAAAAGGCGACGCATGATCTTGCCGCTGCGGGTCTTTGGCAGGCCTCCATTCGCGAATCGAACCTCATCTGGGCGAGCGAATTTCCCAATCTCCTTGCCGACATGGTCGATGAGGCTCATCTTCGTCTCCAGGCCGGGCTCGAAGCCCGGTTTCAGGGTCACGAAGACCACCAGCGCTTGCCCCTTCAGCTCGTCTGGACGCCCCACGGCGGCCGCTTCCGCTACGGCGGCGTGCGATACGACCGCACTCTCGATCTCCGCAGTCCCGATCCGGTGCCCCGCCACGTTGAGCACGTCGTCAATGCGACCGACGACCGTGAAGTACCCTTCCTCGTCACGCCGAGCACCGTCCCCGGTGAAGTACATTCCAGTCACGTCGCCGAAGTATTGTTTTCGGAACCGCTCGTCGTCCCCCCACACTGTCCGTAGCATACTCGGCCACGGGCGTTTCATGACGAACATACCGCCCGCGCCCGGACCGACGCTCCCCCCGTTTCGTGTGACGACGTCCGGCTCGACGCCAAAAAAAGGCAAACCGGTCGATCCTGGCTTTGCGACGACCGCGCCGGGCAGCGTGGTCATCAGAATGGCTCCTGTCTCCGTTTGCCACCAGGTATCGATCACTGGGCACCGCTTCTTTCCCACGGTCTCGAAATACCAGATCCAGGCTTCCGGATTGATTGGCTCGCCGACGCTCCCGAGGAGTCGCAGGCTAGACAGATCGGCTTTCCTTACCCATTCGTCGCCGGCCCGGATGAAGGCGCGAATGGCGGTCGGTGCGGTGTAGAGGATCGTGACCCGGTGCTTTTCGATGATGCGCCAGAACCGACCCCAATCAGGAAAGTTCGGCGCCCCCTCATAGAGGACGCATGTCGCGCCGTTCGAGAGCGGGCCATAGACGACGTAGCTGTGTCCGGTGACCCACCCGACATCCGCCGTGCACCAGTAGACGTCGTCGTCTCGGAGATCGAAGGCATACTTCGTGGAGACATGCACTCCCGCCAGATACCCGGCGGTCGTGTGTAAGATGCCCTTCGGCTTGCCCGTCAATCCGGACGTGTAGAGTACGAAGAGGGGGTGCTCGGCGTCGACAATCGCCGGGACACGGCCCTCGTCGTGGGTCGCCGCGCGAACCGCATCTTCCCACTCGATGTCGCGCCCCTCCTTCATCGAGATCTTCAGTCGCTGCTCTCCGAGCCGACGAAATACGATCACCTTCTCGACGCTCGGCGTGGCTTCGACGGCCGTGTCGACGGTCGCCTTGAGTGGCACGACGGAACCGCGGCGGTATGCACCATCCTGGGTGATGACGACCTTTGCCCCGCAATCGTCGATGCGATCCCGCAAGGACTCCGCCGCGAATCCGCCGAAAACCACGGTGTGCGGCGCACCGATGCGCGCACAGGCGAGCATGGCGACGGCGGCTTCGGGGACCATCCCCATGTAGATTGCGACCCGGTCACCCGGCTTGACGCCGATCCGAACGAGCGCGGCTGCGAATGCGATGGTAGCGTCGTAGACGTCCCTGTATGTCATCGTCCGGGAGTCTCCGGCGGCACCCTCCGGCTCGCTTTCCCAGACGATTGCCGGCTTGTTCTCGACCGGCGTTCCCAGGAACCGATCGAGGCAGCTCTCCGTAACGTTCAGCTTTGCTCCCAGGAACCATTTTGCGTGGGGCAACTCCCACTCGAACGTCTTCTTCCACTGCTCGCGAAAAACCAGCTCCGAGGTTTCGCGCTTCCAGAACGTGTCCGGCGAATCAAGGCTCTCCCTGTAAAGCCGTTCGTACTCTTCCTTCGATCGGATCCTCGCGCGGGCTCGAAAAGCCGGTGGCGGCTCGTACCGCCGGTTCTCCTCGAGGAACGTTGCAATCCCGTCTGATGACTCGACCATGGGTACTCCGGGCATCAGGCTGCCCCTCTCTGGCCAGCAACGCAAATCGAAAGAAGACGGGTGACAATCGCGGTTGGTCTGTGTCCGGCGAGCTTACCCGTCAAGGACGGCGAGATACTCCGCCACGACGTGCTGGAGTCCGAAGAAGATCGCGCGGCTGATGATGGCGTGACCAATCGACACTTCGTCGAGGTGTGGGAGCGTTCGAAAAAGGGCGAGGTTCTCGAGATCGAGATCGTGTCCCGCGTTGATTCCGAGACCGAGCGAGTGAGAGAGACGAGCGCACTCGGCGTATTTGGCAAATGAAGTGGTCGCGTCGATGGCCCCACGCTCGAACGCCCGCGCAAAGGGTTCCGTATAAAGTTCGACTCGTTCGACCCCGAGCGCTGCTGCCCAGCGGATCGCGGCGGGCTCAGGGTCGACAAAGAGACTCACGCGGGTACCGGTGTCGTGGAGCCTTCCGATGACGGGCTCGAGTAGCTCGCGATGCGCGCTCGGGGCCCAGCCGGCGTGGCTCGTCACTTCACCCGGTGTCACGGGTACGAGCGTGGCCTGGGCCGGTCGGATCTCGGTCACCAGGTCTATCCAGTCGGGTCGAGGATCGCCTTCGATGTTGAACTCGAGCGAGTCGCCCCATTCGTCGGCAAATGCGTGCGCCAGATCGCGCACGTCGCTCGGCGTGACGTGGCGTTCATCGGCCCGCGGATGCACGGTGATGCCCCCAGCGCCCGCTCGCACGGCGACCCTCGCCGCGTCAACGAGGCTCGGTGCCGAGCCGCCCCGCGAGTTGCGAACCGTCGCGACCTTGTTGACGTTGACGCTGAGGCGCATGCGCCACAGCGCTTCGGTCAGCTCGCCGCGCGCTTGTGGAGCGCGGCCCGGATTCGCGCCGTCGTGCGCGACGCCGCGTTGGTGTGGATGACGCCTGCGCTCGCCGCGTGTGCCAACGCGGTCGTCGCTTCTTCGACCTTCGCCTTTGCCTCCGCGTCGCCCGCCTCGATCGACGTGCGCGCTTTCTTGACTGCAGTGCGGACTGCGGAGCGGAGCGTCTTGTTACGGGTCGTGCGCTTGATGCGTTGTCGATTGCGTTTCGCTGCGGACGGATGATTCGCCATGGGATTTTCTGGGCTCAGTTGCCCGGCTTCGCCTTTTTCGCGTCAGCGGCCTTCGGATCGTAGCCTTCCGGGTGGATCGGAAACGGCGGACTCGTCGGCGCGGCCTTGTTCCAGCGACCGCGCTGCGAAGCGCGGAGCCCTCGGCGGCGGGTCGTCTGCTTGGTCGAAGAAACCACTCGAAAATACCTTCTGTCGAAAATTGGCGGCGGTGGCCGCTCGTCTGGCCGCGGAATATGAGCGATGACCTTCCGAGTGTCAACGTCCGGGGAGCCATTACGGCGGTCGGATCGTCAGGGACGCAGAAAACGACGGCTCCGAAAACGGCGGAACCCGCGCGGCGCCGATTGCGGAGCGTAGGCAGCCTTCAGCGGGAGTCCCCGCCGCTGGACCGGACACTCCCACGGATTTCACCCGTCCATCCGAGCCGAACGTCACCTCTGCCCTCGAGCCCGCATCCTGCCCGGCAAGGCAGCTTCGCGCGCCCGCCATGACCGAGCCTATTGCTGCCTGTAACGCGCCGATGCTCGGAGTGCCCCACTTCGGAGGCGCTGAGGCGATGGGCGCTCCTGGCGGTGGCTCGGCTCTCGGCGCGCCGTGGGAGCCGGGAGCTTCCGTATCATCCCCGGTCTCGGCGAGTACGAGGCGGTCTTTCGGCGTCTTCTCCACACGGAATCCGAGGCTGTCCCGCGTCGACCCTCCGCGCCTGGATTCGCGCGTGTTGGCGCTTGCCGGCGGCGCTAGCGGCTTCAGGTCATCCAGGGAGAGCGCCGTCGGTGTCGGGTGGGCAGTCACCTCGGACGTCGCGGGTGACAACGGGGTCCGAGGCGCCGGGGCGCTCGCAACTCGTGGCTCGGCGGAGGCGGCGACGAGCAAGCGTTCCGCGTCGTGCCCGCGATCCACGACATAGAACGCCGCACACGCTGCGAGCGCAAGGAACGCTCCCCCCAGCATCCCCGCAGCAAACCCTGGCTTCCGCTGCTCATCCGGGTATTCGGACTCCGGACGTCCCGAGTAGGCCCGGACCTCGCGCGCCACAGCAGGCCGCGGCGCGACGCGACTCTGAAGCCCGGCGGCCCCCAGGTTTCGCTCCGACGCAGGGGTGGCGTGAAAGCTCGGCATCGGCTCGCGCCGCCCGTGCTCCGCGGCGAGCAGCCCATCGCGGGCAATCGTGGCGGTGTCATCTGCGATCGCCGCCCGTGCGATATCGGCGAGCTTCGGCCCCTCCATCGTCAGCGTCGGCTCGTCGGGAAGCGCGACCAGCGGCGGCGCGAGCAACTCGTCGGACGTCGACCCCGCGTCCGTAACTCGAACGCGGGCCATGGTCGCGTTCGCCCAGTCCTCCCACGCGACGGCGCTCCGCTCTTTGGCGGGCCAGCCGTCCAGCAGGGCTTCTGCTCGGTCCACGAACGGGGTGTCGTCGCCTTCGGAGATGCTCATCGTTCGGTCTCATGGCCTCGTTCGGTCAGAAATTCCCTCAGTCTTCTCCGCGCCTCGTGGACGCGCCAGGCAACCGTCCCTTCGGGACAGCCGAGAACATGACTTGCTTCGGCGTGGCTCAACCCGTCGATCGCCACGAGCACCAGCGTCGTTCGCAACGTTTCGCTCAGCGAATCCACGCCTTTACATAGCGCCTCCGCGAGTTCCCGATCTGTCGCCTGTCGGGCGGGATCCGCGAACCCGGGTCTTCGTTCGACGAGCAAGGCCTCGATGCGCGGGTCGTCGGTGGTTCCCGCCGATGTCGCCGTCTTTCGGGCCCGGATCGCGTTGAGCGCGAGGTTCACGGTGATGCGATAAAGCCACGTGAAGGGCTCGCTCCGACCATCGAAGCGGTCGAGCCCGCCGTAAGCGCGAACGAACGCCTCCTGAGCGACGTCCTCCGCTTCGGCGCTGCTTCGCAGCAGGTGCATGGCGAGACCGAACACCCGACGCTGGTGGCGGCGCACGAAGCGCCCGAAAGCCTCGGTGTCACCGGCTCTGGCCGCGTCCACCAGCTCGCGGTCCGACGTCACTGAAATCTCCCGCGACGGCCGCGCCGAATCGTTCCGTGCGCTGTCGCTGCCCTGCACGGGAAGAGAGTAAAGCACGCGATTATCGGACAATCGACCGGGTGAGATTGTGGGGGAGGGGCTTTCTGCCGATCAGAAGCGCCACGAACGCCTTCACTTCGCTCGCATTTTCAGCAAATCGCCCAGGGTCCCGAAGCTGCTCTCACGGGCCACCTGCTGGCGATATTCCTTGTGCGCGCGGCGCTCTTCGTCCTCGGCGGCGCGGGTAATGCTGAGCTTGGGCTCCCCGTGTCGCGGGTCGAGCTCCAGCACCTTGACGTCCAACACCTGGCCCGGAGGAAATTTCTTCCGCAAGTCCGTGCCGCGCGCCGTGCCCGTCTGAGGTCCGGGGATGAACCCGCGCGCGCCACGCCCCGTGACGCCCAGGATCCGCACGACGACGCCCGCTGCCTCGCCGCGGATCACCTGCACCTTGACGACGCCGTTCTTCGCGACCTTCTGCGGCGCTTCGCCTGCCTGCTCCGGCGGCGGCGCTGGATGTAGCGTGATCTTCCGGCTTCGCGAATCGACGTGATGAACGAGCACCGCCATCTGCTCGCCAACTTTGACGATTTCCTCCGGATGATCGATCTTCTTCAGTGTGAGGTCGGCGACGTGAATGAGCCCCTCGATCCCCTCCGCGAGCTCGACGAACACGCCAAACTTCTCGACACGAGTGACCTTGCCGGTATGCCGGGACCCTTGAGGATGCTGTACCATCGCATCCTGCCAGGGGTCGCTGATGAGCGCGCGCCGGCTGAGCCAGATCTTCCCGCGCTCGTCGATCTTCGTTATCTTGATTTCGATCTCGTCACCCGGCGAAAACAGCTCGGTGACCTTCGCCTGCGGGTCGTGCGAGGCCTCGGTCACGTGCACGAGGCCTTCGAGATTTTCCGCGTCGGGCAGGGCCACGAACGCACCCCACTCCACGACCGTACGCACGAGGCCTTTCATCACCTGGCCCTCGGTGAGCAGGCCGAGGGCCTTCTTTCGTCGCTCGTGCGCTTCCGCTTCCAGCATCGGACGTCGACTGACGATGACGTCACGGCCGCCGCCCTCGTATTCGACGACCTTGAACTCGAGCACCTGCCCGAGCAATTCGATGAAGTGCGCGTTGTGTGGATGCAGATCCATTCCGGACGCAGGAGCGAAGGCGCGCAGCCCCTTCACGTCCACTTCGACGCCGCCCTTGATCACGCCCGTGACGAGCCCTTTGACGAGCGAGCCGTCCTTCGCCGCCTGTTCGACCAGCGGCTTCACGTCTTCCTCGCGGAGTGGCTTACGCGTTAAAACGACCAGGCCCCCCCGCGATCCGTCCTGATGAACCCGTGCGACGAAGCGGTCGCCCACGGAGGGCACTAGAATCGTCCGCGTCCATCTCCGAACGGTCGAAGATTGCGAGCGCCTTACCGGACAGGTCGACCATGATCGCTGCGTCGAGCACCGACGTGACTTTGCCGAAAACCTCTTCGCCGACGTGGAACGGCGCACGTTCCGAAGGCGGACGATGCCTCGGAGGCTTATTCGTTCTTCGCGACCGGGACACGCCGTCATCGCGGCTTTCCGACGGCGCCGGGTCCGTTCCGGCGACGTGTGCGCCATCGGAGCCTTTCTTTTTCCGCCGACGCTTGCGCTTGCGCTTCGGCTTGTTCTCATCGTCGGGGGGCGCCTTGCTCGCTTCACCGCCGGTCGCCTCCGACTCCCTGGAGGGCACGTCGTCGGTCGTTCGAGCGGCTTCGCTGGCAATGTCGGTCGAAGGCGCGGCGGCGCTTTCGCTCGCGTCGCCGACGTGAGATTCTCGCGGTTCCGTGGTCGGACCCGCGTTGGGCGTTTCTTCGGAAGTCATGAGAGGGAGCGCTCCGCTCGATTGGCTGGGAGAGCGTATATCGCGGAGCGTCGCGTCTGCCAACCGCGGCCAGCCTGTTCCTCAACGGGCAATCGGCAGATGCCTGTTCACGCCACCGCTTCGGTCGATCGTCACCGCGTTCGGCGCGCCAAGCTCCGCTAGCCGAGCGACCAGGCGTTCCGCCACGGTCATGAACGCCCTCGCGCTTTCCGTGCTGGGTGCCGCCTCGACGACGGGCGTTCCGGCGTCGCCCCATTCTCGTACCAGCACCTCGACCGGGATCTGTCCCAGGAGTGGTGCATCCGCGAATTCCGCGACCTTCTGCCCCCCTCCTCGTCCAAAGATCTCGTGGCGTTTGCTGCAACCGTCACAAATGAAAAAGCTTTCGTTCTCGATGACCCCGAGGATCGGAATACCGACTTTCACGGCCATCGAGACGCTCTTGTAGACGTCCTGGAGAGCAACCTCCTGAGGGGTGGTCACGATGAGCGCCCCGGTCGAACGAATCCGTTGCGAGAGCGTCAGGGCGATGTCTCCCGTGCCCGGAGGCAGATCCAGGATGAGGAAGTCGAGCTCACCCCAGTCCACGTCCTTCATGAACTGTAGCAGCGCTCCGTGGAGCATCGGACCGCGCCAGACGATCGCGGCCTTCTCGTCATCGAGCAGAAACCCGATACTCATGAGCTTCACGTCGAACCGCACGAGCGGTTGGATCTTGGTGCCGGTGCTGATTGGCCGTCCCGAGATCCCGAGCATCGTCGGTATGCTCGGGCCGTACATGTCCGCGTCGAGCAGCCCGACTCTCTTGCCGAGTTTTCGAAGCGCGAGCGCAATGTTGACGGCGGCGGTGCTCTTGCCGACCCCACCCTTGCCACTCATCACGAGGATGACGTCCTTGACGTGAGGGACCGGATCATCTTCGGCGATGGCGCGCATTCGTGCGCCACCCGTATGCCCTGAAGGCCCCCGCGTCAACTCGTGGCCGGCGCTAGGTGTCGGTGTCGAGAGTGAGCGCTTTTCGCACCTCAGCGCGACGGGCTACCAGGCTTCCCCGGGGCCGTCGTGGCAGGCTCCTCGGCTGGGTCCGAAAGGCCTGGCCATTGTTCGGTCTCCCGCATGCTGGACGAAAGCTGGATCTTCGGTGCGTTCGGCGCCTTGGGAAAGACGGGGCTTCGCAGCAGCGAATCCGAAAGGACGTCCCCGTTGGGTTTGCCGTTGATCTTCGCGAGCGCGACGGCGGGGAAGTCACGAGACAGAGCCCGCCGTGGACCATCCTGCCGAATCTTCACGTCCGGAACCTTCACCCCGTTGCGAAGAAGGGGATCTTCAGCCTGCGGCGGGCGCGAAATATAAGGCGCGAGGTGTGCGGCGAACGACTCGGTCGTTGGCAGACGCTGTCCCGGCTCCTTCGCCATTGCGAGCGCCACCGCGCCGGCCAACGGCACCGGTACCGCGGGGTTGACTGCGGCGAGGGGCCGGGGCGTCCCCGAGGTGATCTGACGCAGGATCTCCGCCGCCGTTCCGACGAAGGGTGGGACGCCCGCGAGCATCTCATAGAGCACCACGCCGACGGCGTAGAGGTCCGCGCGTGCGTCGACCGTCTGGGCAAGCGCCTGCTCCGGAGCCAGGTACACCGATGGCCCGTTCACGCCGGAGCTCCCGCCGCTCGCGCCCGGCGGAAGGCCGAAGCCCAGGATCTTCAAAAGCGAGGCAGCGGGACGAGGTTGCGTGAGGACGACATTCGCGGGCTTCAGATTCCCATGAACGAGCCCGCTCGCGTGCGCTGCACCCAGCCCCGCGAGCACCTGCAACGTGAGCTCGCACGCGTAGTCGGGCGGTAAAGTCCCCCGGCGGGCGATCAGATCAGCCAGGGTCTCGCCCCCGACGAGCTCCATCGCGACATAAGGCGTTCCGCGGGCGCTGACGGCGAACTCATGGATCTCCGCGACGTTCGGGTGTCGGATCCTGGCGGCCGCGCGCACGTCAGCTGAGAGCCGAGCTCTCGCGATCTCGCTTCTCGCGAACCGGGCGTCGAGAATCTTCAGGGCGACGTGGCGGCCCATCATGACCTGTTCGGCCTCGAACAGACCAGCCTGGATTTGCCGGCCCACGACGTACTTGCCGTCGAAGTCTTCCGCCGTGTTCTTGGGTAACGGTGGAGGTTGTCCGCGTCCGGTGAAGGCGGTCATGGCTCGGTTTCGTTCCCTCGAAAGATGACAGTTTTCAGCGAACCCCATCTTGACGCCAAACGCGACGGTCCGCGAGCGAAACTCGGAGGTCCCGTGTGAGTGAAGGTAGGGCGAATTCTCGCGGGAGGTCTCTCAGCGCGGAAAAGCTGCAGGGTTTCCGCCATCCACCGTCACGACGGCGCCCGTGGTTGCGTCCGCCGTCGCGAGCCATCCGAAAGCCTCAGCGACGTCTTGCGCGGTCGTTTCCCGTCCGAGGAGGTTGCCCCGAAAATACTCCGCCGGGGAAACGCCGCGTGCCCGAGCCCGCGATTCCACGATGCCGTCGAAGAGCGCGGTGCGAATTCGGTCCGCGTTGACTGCATTGGCGCGGATGCCATGAGAGCCGAGGTCCACGGCGTATTGCCTCATGAGCGCGATGACGCCCGCCTTCGGCACGGCGTAGGGTCCGAAATCTTTTCCGGGATTGAACGCGCTCTTGGAAGCGTTGAAGAGCAGGCATCCTCCGATGCCTTGAGCGAGGAAGACCTCGGACGCGGCGCGCGCCACGTATTGATGAGAAAGCAGATTCAACTGCAGAGAACGGAGCAGGGCATTCTCGCCTGCTTCGGTTTGAAGTTGCCCGGACGGAGCGTTGCCGGCGTTGGAAACGACCACGTCGAGGCCGCCAAAGCGAGCGACGCACTCGTCGATCATGCGCCTGACGTCCGAAGGATTCGTCACGTCGGCCGCGAGCGTCGCGAGTCGCGTGCCTGCTCTCTTACCGAGCACGACCAACGTTTCGTCCAGAGCCGCCGTATCCGCATCCGAGATCACCACGTGCGCGCCGAGTTCGACGAAATGGGCGGCCGTGGCTCGGCCGATGCCGCGCCCGGCGCCGGTGACGAGCGCGATGTGCCGCGAGAGCGACCCACCCGGGGCCCGCGCGACCTTGATCTTCGCTTGCTCGAGGCTCCAGTACTCCACGTCGAAGAGATTCGCCAGGGAGACCGGCTCATAGCGTCCAATCGACATCGCGTCCAAGATCACTCCGGCAGTGTGTACGTAGATGTCGCCGGCGATCTTTGCCTCGTCGAGCGTCCTGCCGATGGTGAGGGCCCCGAGGCCGGGCACGAGCAGAATTCGTGGCAATCGATCGAGCCGGGTCAGCCGCGCGGACGAGCGCGACGTGTTGGCGTCGAAGTACGCGACGTACGCGGCTCCGAAACGCGCGAACTCGCCTTCCACTTCTGCGCGCGTCCGCTCATCGTTCTCCGAGATCTGACCGAGCCATGCTGGCACTGGCTTCGTTCGGAGGACGTGGTCCGGCGTCATCGGGCCGATCTGCGTGAGGTCGTGCGCATCGGGTCTGGACAGCAGTTCCAGGATCTCCGGCTCGTCTCGCCAGTCGAGTATGAACCGCGCGCCGTCGTTCGCGCGCTGTAGAGCACCTCTCACGATCGGCCCGAGCCGTCGCTGCCGTTCGCGCCGCGACGGCTCGCCCGGCATGCCCACGTTCGTTGTCCGGGTCCTCGCCCTGGCCACGTGGTGCTCGGCTCGCGACACCGCTTCGATCATGTGCCCGTAACTCTCGCGGGCCGTCTCGCCCCACGTGAAGATGCCGTGACGTTCGAGGACGAGCACGTTTCCGGAGTTCACGCGATCACCCAGTTCGGCCACACGCCGAGCGAGCACGAAGCCCGGCATCACGTAAGGGAGCAGGAGGACATGCGCGCCCCAGACGTCCTTTGCGAGGAGGGCACTGTCGGGTTGATCGACGATGGCGAGTACGGCGTCTGCGTGGGTGTGATCCACGAATTTCCCCGGCAGGAGGGCGTGCAGCAGGGCTTCGACCGATGGGGTCGGACTCGACGGATCGAGCATCTGGCTCCGAAGCGCCTTGACCATGTCCTCGTCGCTGAGCCGTTCGAGGCGCGCGCATCGGAGCAGGGGAGCCATCCGACACGCGGGGAACCCGGACGGCTCGATGTTCGCCAGATCCCACCCGCTCCCCTTCACGTAAAGGACCTGAGTTTCCTCTCCCGTGATCTCGCGCAGGGTGCTCTTCACGGATGTGTTCCCCCCGCCGTGAAGGACGAGCGACGCGTCCTGGCCGAGGAGGCGGGACGTGTAGACACGCAACGCGAGGTCCTCACCATGGGCGCCCCATCGTTCGACGGCGGCGCGCGCGTCCGCATCCACGTAACGCGATTGCATGAGGTGCGAGTCTACCCCAAGGTGCGGCCTATTTCGTCCTGCCTCGACGCCAGGACGTTCGGCGGATCGATCAGAACAGCACGCCGAGGTACAGGCGGAGAATCTGGGCGGCGGAGACGTCGGCACCGCCGAGCGCGTTCTTTTCCGCCTCCTGGTATCCGAGTCCGGCGAGAGGGAAGAGCACGCCGTACTCGAGCATGGCGAAGAACCCGCCGGCGCGGCCCGGCTTGTCGTTCAGACCGCCGTCCTTCGATTGAAAATAGAGGCGACCGTCGAGTTCGATACCGAGATCGCGCGCGTGCCCCGGCGTCTGCACGAATTCACTCGCGCGCGTCCAGATCACGCCCGCGCCGCCGCCGAGGCGCTGGCCGCTCGGTTTGCGCATGAAGTCGTACTCGACGCTGGGTTTGAAGTAATAGGTGCCCTGAATCCGCTGCAAGAGGTTGCGGTTCAGGATGAGATCGATCCGGTACGCCGGATTGAACCGGAACGTCGAGATGGTCTTGCTGTCCACCGGCTCCTGGCCTGCTGCCGAGGGCACGAGGTTGTTAGGGTTCTGGTCGACATTGAACGCGCTCGAGTCACCCGACGCCCACCCGAAATTGAACCCGAGACGGAGCTTGTCCTCGACGAGCCGCTGCTCGAGTTCGGTGGCGACGCCGTACTCGCGGATCGTCCGACCCGCGTTCAGGTAGCTTTCCGGCGTCGTGTGCGGCGTGTTGTCGTCGCTGTCGATGGACCCGAGGACCGCGGCGCCTTCGGCCTCGAAGCGGAAACCCTTGTAGCGAAGCTGGAGCCAGAGATCCGGCGTCCAGATATTCGCGTTCCGTCGAGCATAGCTGTCCGCTATTTCGGCGCTCGTCGCATTCGGCACGTTCCCGGCGTTGGTCGCCGTCGCCGAGGCTGCCTGATCGTCGGCGAGGAGCTGCTTTCGGAGCGTGAGGTAGCCGCCCGCGTTGACCACGACCTCGTCGTGGGCGAGGGCATTTTTGACCAGTTCCGGGCTCATCTTGCGCATCACGAGCAGGGACCACTGATTCACGTCGTCCAGTTGGCCCGCGTCGTACGGCTGCCCCCCCGGAAAGGGTGACGTCACGATGTAGCCCTCGTCGGGGAAGTCCCACGAGCCGCCGATGTAGAGATCCAAGGGCTTGATCGACGTGATGAACTGCAAGCGATCGATCGTGGACTGATAGTCGTCGTCGATGCCGTCGCCGGCGTTGTGCACCATGCCGAGACCGAACTGATCGGGCATGCGCCCGAATCGCAACTCGCCCACGGGCGTCGTGTACTCGGCCCAGACGCGTTGCACCGCGATGCTATTCTGGAGCGAGTTCACGCCCGCGGTCGGAGGCACCGCCGTGTCCGCATTGACGCCGTTCAGGTAGTAGCCATTGGCGGCGTTGACCTGATATCCGCCGCCGGGCGCTGGTGCGTACGAATACCCGCCCGGTGTCGAGCCGAGCACGACGTTGTCGAGCAGATCGATCTGAGACACGATTCGCAGGTTGTCCGAGATGTGGAGCTCGGGATCGAGACGGAACCGCAGGTTCGCGCCCGCTTGCGTCTTGTTCTTGCACCCCTGGAGTGGATACGTCGTGCTCGCCGGGTTGTCGTGGCTGCCGTTGCCGCTCTCTTGTGGCGTGCAGAGGTCAGGTCCGACGCCGCCGCCGCTTTGCCCCGCGGAGCTTGTCACCGTGTAGGTGTTGTCGGTCGGCTGGGGCCAGATGACGCCGTCGGTGCGTCCGAGCGAGAAGTTGTGAAAGAGCTCGGCACGCGTCCTGAAGTACCCGTGGATCTCGAAGATCGGCCGCGTGTGAGACCACCAATCTTCGGCCAGGATCTCTTCGTTCGATTTGGTCGCAGTTGGGACCGGACTCGTCGGCGGGGCAGCTGATGCTGCCGAGCTTTGTGCGGGCCACAGGCCAATCGGTCCGAGGCCGCTTGGCGCGCCGGTCGCGGGCAAGCTCGGTTCGGGAGCCGCGCTCGGTTCGTTGATTGGCTCCGCCGGCGCGCCCGTGCGACCCGTCGTGACGGGTCCCGCCGCCGGCTGTGCCGGCGCCGCCGGGGCGCCCGTGTCGGGAGTGTCCTTCGTCGGGGGCACGGGCGCCTTTCCGTTCGGCGACGCGGGCGTGGCATCCTTCGCGGTAGCAGCCGCAGCAGGTGTTGTCGGCGCGTTGGCGTGTTGAGGCGCCTGCGCGAACGCCGGAGATGACCACACGAGCCCCGCGGCTGAGGCGGCGGCTAGCCAGACTTTTGACATTTTTTCGCGGAACTCACGTGTGGGACGATCTCGGGCCGGCCGAGGTTTTGCACGCCGCGGGAAACAGTGTCAACGACGACCGTCGCCGTCCGCCGCGGAACCGATGGAGGGCGCGTGAAGAGCGCGAGAGTGAGGAGCGCGAGGGGACCGAAAGGGCGACGGCGGCGCCTCTCGCAGGTTCTGTGCGTGATGGAGACCGAGAGAAGCCGCGCGTGGCGGATACCGTTGCGGAAAGGTTCCCTATTGTGCGATCCTACGCTGGGCTCCCCCTTGAGCCTCAGCGAGTGTTCGGCATGAAGCAGTCAATGCGTCCGTCTGGGATCCTGGTGTCGGCAGCGGTTGGGCGCCACGAGCGGCGTCGCTCCGGAGTTCGGGGTATTCGACGCAGCCATTGGGGACTGCCCCTCGGTCTTGCCGGCCTTCTACTGGGGCCTTCGCTGCACGCGCAGCAAAAGGCGATAGACGGCGAGTTCTCGGTGCAACGGTTCGATCCGGCGCCCGGGCCCCGAAACTACTTCTCCACGGAAGGCGTGCGAACCGACGGAAAAATGGCGTGGAGCGTCGGTTTCGTTGCAAATTACGCGGCCGATCCGTTCGTCGTGGTGAGCTGCAAGACGAAGACCGACTGTTCGGACCCGAACGCCGTGCCCGGACACTCCTCGAACGTCGACGTCATCGACAAGATCATCACGGGCGATGTTCTCGCGTCCTTGACGCCCATCCCGCGGTTGCAGCTCGGCCTCAAGGTTCCCGTGTCCTACGTCCATGGTGACGGCCTCCAATCCACGGGAGTGCCGGTCGTCGGCGGGTTGAGCGGGGCGGGATTGGGCGACGCGGAGCTCGAGGCGAAGTTCCGAGCGTACGGTGAGGTAAAGGATCCGTTCGTCGTCGGCGTCGGCGCGTTTCTCACGGCGCCGCTCGGCCACGCGACGGCGGATGGCAAGTTCATCGGCGACGACACGCCGACCGCCGGGATCCGCGGGATCTTCGATGGCCGACAGGGGCCATTCTCGTTCGGGGGCAATCTCGCCGGCGTCTTTCGCGGCAGTGCGCGCGTCGGTTCGACGGATTTGGGCTCCGAGTTTCGTTACGGCATCGGCGCCGGCTTCGAGGCAAGTCCGGTGGTCCGCCTCATTCTCGACGGTTTCGGCGGGACGAAGTTCAGCTCGAGTAACGGAACGAACTCGATGGAGATCGACGGCGGCGGTGTCGTCACGCCGCTCCAGTCGGCGTTCGGGATCATGGTCGGCGGCGGTGCTGGAGTCATCTCGGGCGTCGGCGTTCCGACGTTTCGCGCGATCCTGGGGGTAACGTACACAGCGGACGTTCGCGACCGCGACGGCGATGGCATCCCGGACGACAAGGACAAATGCCCGACCGTCCCCGAGGACAAGGATGGCTTCGAAGATGCCGACGGCTGTCCCGATCCCGACAACGACGGGGACACGATCCTAGACAAGGACGACAAGTGTCCGAACCAGGCCGAAGACTTCGACGGGTTCCAGGATACCGACGGTTGTCCCGACCCGGACAACGACAAGGACGGCATTCCGGACGACAAAGATCAGTGTCCGAACAAGCCGGAAACCAAGAACGGATACAAGGACGACGACGGTTGTCCCGACGAACCCGACAGGGACAACGACGGCGTTCCGGACTCGAGAGACAAGTGCCCGGATCAGCCCGAGGACACGGACGGCTTCCAGGACACGGACGGTTGCCCGGATCCTGACAACGACGGTGACGGCATCCCGGATGAGCAAGATGAGTGCGTCGACCAGCCCGAAACCGTGAACGGGTACCAGGACCAGGACGGCTGCCCGGATACCGTGCCGGGTCAGAAAGCCGCGCCAGGGGCGGCGCCCGCCAAGAGCGAGCACAAGAAGACTCCGGCCGCGCCCCATCCTGCGACGAAGTAGCCTCGCTCGAGAGCATACGCCGGGCGCCGGGGCACACTACAGGTGGAAGTTTCCATGAGTGTGCGCCCGGGTGAGCGGTCGTGGGTCTCTTCCGCATGAATCAGCCGGACGGCCCGTCGAGCCGCATCGGAGGACTGGGAAACTCGCTAAGCTCACCGGTAACGGCATGAGGCGGTTCATTCGCATGGCCTGTTGCGCGATCAGTCTCGTCGCGAGCGGTGTCGACGCGCAGGCCCAGCCGACTGCCGATTTGATTCAGAAGCTCGACCAGAGCGCGGATTTCCGCGTTCGGGTCCAGGCGGCGCTGGAGCTCGGCAAGACACATGGAACGTCGTCGCGTCGTGCGCTCGAATCGGCGCTCGACGACGAGAACGCGGCCGTTCGCGCGGCGGCTGCAGCCGGCCTGAAGGTGATGCGCGATCCCGAGGCGCTGCCCGCGCTTCGAAGGCACGAACACGACGGTTCCCCCGCCGTGCGCGCCCAGATCCACAGCTCGATCGCGGCTCTCGAAGGTTCCGACGATTCGACATCTTCTGGAAACGGATCGCGAACGCCCGACGTCATGGTCCAGGTCGGGAAGATCCGCGGGGGCAACTCCACGACCTCTGGCGAGATGCTCGACGACATGGCGCGGACCTCGAAGCAAAAGCTGCGCGAGCTTCCGGGTGTGGGCATCTGCGAGGAGGGCAAGGAATCCCGGCGCGGCGTGCCAGTCGTCATGGTCACTGGCCGCGTGAAGCAGCTGGAGGAATCGCGGGAGGGCTCGAACGTCGTTTATATGGCGAGCATCGAGTTCGTCCTTCACAAGATGCCCGGTCAGACGATCAAAGGAGTCGTTTCCGGCAGCGCTCGCGCGAGCGGCTCCGTCGACGAACTCGCGGACCTCCGGCGCAGCGCGATCGAAGCGGCGATCGACAGCGCCGTTCGTCGCGCGCCCGCGGCCCTGCGCGCGGCGGCGCAATAGCCCAGAAGCGAGTTATAAGCGGCGCTCGTAGATGGTCGAAACGGCATCGGACGGTCCGCTGGTGCTTTTCGTCTCGAAGCCGATCGCGGCTCCCTTTCATGACGGGACGAAGTGCCTCGTTCGCGACGTCGCAGCGCACCTTCGCCGCCATCGCGTCCAGGTCATGACGACGCCCGGGACGACGGAACTCGGGGTCCCGCTCGTCCCGGACCACCCGGGCGTTCGCTTCGCCGCGGTGTACGCGACGAGCGGCTCGTTCACGCCCGCGATTTCCGCGAACTTGCGCGCGGCCGCGTGGCTCATCGCGCGCTCGCGCGCTCAGATCTGGCACTTCGCGTTCGCGCCGAACCCTCGAACCAGTGCGGTCGGTCGCCTCGCCAAATCGATCCGGCGCGTCAAGGTCGTCCAGACGGTGGCGTCGCCGCCGCGGCTCTTTTTACCCGAGATCTTCTTCGCCGACATCGTCGTCGCGCAGAGTCGCTGGACTCGCGATCGGATCGAGGAGGTGTTTCGGGCTGCTGCTCGCTCTGCACCGCGCGTCGAGGTGATTCCCCCGCCGGTGGGCCCTATCGCTCCGCGCAGCGCGGATCAGGTCGCGGAAGTACGAGCAGCGCTCGGCCTCGAGTCGGGTTCGCCGGTGTTTGTGTATCCGGGGGACCTCGAGGTGAGCCAAGGCGCCGAAACCGTCGCCCGTGCGATCCCCGAGATCGTGAACCGTCTCCCGCGAGCGGTCGTGGTCTTCGCATGCCGGTTCAAGACGGCCCGCGCTCCCGCCGTCAGGGCGGCGCTCGAGCGGAGACTGGACGCACGTCACGTCCGTTTCGTCGAGACCGTCGATATACCGGCGCTGCTACTCGCCAGCACGGGGGTGCTATTCCCGGTGGATGATCTCACTGGCAAGGTGGATTTGCCGATCGCCCTTCTCGAGGCAATGCGCCTGGGCGCGCCCATCGTGACCCTGGACGAAGGGCCGCTCCGCGACCTCGACGGCGTGCTGCGGGTTCCAGGCGCCGATCCAGCGGCGCTCGCGGCTGCGGCCGTCGGACTCGTCCGGGAACCGGAGGCTCGCGCTCGGCTCGCCGCCGAAGCGATGGACGTCGTGACACGGCGCTTCGACGTGTCCGTCGTTGCGGGGGCGTACGAGCGCCTTTACGACGAACTTCTCCGCTGATCGGTCCTGGCCTCGCTGTCGACTCCCGGGTAGGCTCGTCCCTTCAACGGTATGGCAGATGACGTCTTCGGCATCGTCGGAACCGTCCAGGGCGGGGCGTTCCGCGTGGACCAGGTGGTCGCCGAGGGGGGATTTGCCGTCGTCTATCGCGCGTACCACGGCGCGTTTCGATCCAGCGTCGCACTCAAGTGCCTGAAAATCCCTGGGGCTCTCTCGGACAGCGACCAAAAGGAGTTCCTCGAACAGTTCCGGGAAGAGGCCGAACTGTTGTTTCGGCTGTCCTCGGCCATTCCGAGCGTGGTGCGACCGCTTCACGTGGGCACTCTTGCGAACCCGAAGGGTCGGTTCGCGCCTTTCATCGCTCTCGAGTGGCTCGAAGGGCAAACGTTGAGCACGCTCATTTCGAATCGCGCCATCGCCGGCAAGCCGCCGCTGGATCTCGCGGCGGCCGTCAAACTGCTGACCCCGGCCGCAGATGCGCTCTGTCGCGCACACAAGTTTCCGACCGCGAAGGGGCCCGTCGCCATCGTGCACCGTGACATGAAGCCGGAGAACGTCTTCATCGTGAACATGCACGGCAAAGAAGTCGCGAAGATCTTGGACTTCGGCATCGCCAAGGTGAAGGCCCACACGACCCAGATGGTGGGCCGCCAGTCCGCGGGTGAGTCTCCCATGTCGGCGTTCACGCCTGCCTATGGCGCTCCGGAGCAATGGATCCCGAAGACCTACGGGCAGACGGGGCCCTGGACGGACGTCTGGGGCTTGGCGCTGACCGTCGTCGAGACGTTATGCGGGCACGTCCCTATCGAAGGAGAGGTCGCGGCGATGATGGGATCGGCCCTCAATCCAGCGCGGCGGCCCACGCCTCGCGCGGAGGGGGTCGCCGTCACGGACGACGTGGAGGCGGTCTTCACGCAGGCACTGGCCGTCGATCCGCGCGAGCGCTTTCACGACGTCGGCGCATTCTGGAACGCGCTGTCCCTTGCCGCCGGTCTTCCGCCGATGATCGGCGACAGCTCGCCGAGCCTTCGGCCGGCATCCAGTGTCCCGGAAAGAACGCCGTCGCATCCGTCGACACCGGGCAACGCCGTTCCCGATCTCGTCGTCGGAGCGCCGCAAACACGAGCAGCGAGCGCACTCGAGGCGAAACCTCCGCGTCCCGCCCCGCCGGACCGGGCGTCGACGCCTCCCTCGTCGCGGCTCGCCGCGTCCGATCCGAACTCACTCTTCGGAGGAAGCGTGCTGGAAGCACCCACGGAAAGGGGACCCGAGATCCAGCTCCAGACCGGCGCCATGTACGCAAAAAAGCGCGTGGCGCACGAACACCAGCCCTTTCATCCGCCGGTTCAGCCCGTGAACCGCTCGTGGACCGGGGGCGCCGGCCGCCGCAAGCTCGGGCTGGAAGGTCCGATCAAGCTATTCGCGGTCGCCATCGTCCTGATGGCAGGTGATTACGTCTACGCTTCCATCACCGGAGAAGTGCCGCACCTGGGGCCGGCGCGCATGGTGTGGCTGGCAGGCCCAATTGCCGCGGCCGGCGTGTACCAGCTCTTTGCCCGGCTCCTCTCCGCCACCGAGTGATCGGATTTGTCGCTCTTCCGCACGGGTTACCGCCCGGGAAGGGGAGCCTCACGCGGTTTGACGGTCTGAGGTGCCGCCGCCGCTCACTGCTGGTAGAGGAACCGCCCCGCGATGAGCCGCACGTCAGCCCAGGTTCGAGAAGCATTCCTCCAGTATTTCGCCCGCAACGGGCACGAGGTCGTGTCGAGTGGTCCGCTGGTGCCCCCGAACGACCCGTCGCTCCTCTTCGCGAACGCCGGGATGGTCCAGTTCAAAGACGTCTTCACCGGCCGGGATCGCCGCCCCTACCGGCGCGCCACCTCGTCGCAGAAGTGCATCCGCATCAGCGGCAAGCACAACGATCTCGAAAACGTGGGCCCCTCGCCGCGGCACCACACCTTCTTCGAGATGCTCGGGAACTTCAGCTTCGGTGACTACTTCAAGGAAGAGGCGATCCTTTTCGCCTGGGAGTTCTTGACGAAGACCCTCGAGCTTCCGACGGACCGGCTCGTCTGCACGTACTTCGGCGGCGAGGCGGGCGTCCCGGCGGACGAGGCGGCGCGTGACCTCTGGAAGAAGGTCAGCGGCTTCAGCGACGATCGCATCGTCGGACTCGGGATGGCGGACAACTTCTGGCAGATGGGCGACACGGGTCCCTGCGGTCCGTCGAGCGAGATCCACTGGTTCAACGGTGGCCCCGCTGACCCGTCCACGTTCGGCATCGAGCAGACGCCCGACGGGCGAGGGTGGATGGAAATCTGGAACCTCGTGTTCATGCAGTTCGAGCGCGACGGAACTGGCAAGCTCAGATCCGCTGCCCGCGCCGAGCATCGACACGGGCGCGGGGCTCGAGCGGCTTGCGGGAGTCGTGCAGGGCAAGCTCAACAATTACGATACTGACCTGCTGCACGCCCTGGTCGACGATGCGGCTCGCCTGTCGCGGAAGACGTATGGAGGTTCCATGTCGCCCGACGACGTGAGCATGCGCGTCATCGCCGACCACGCGCGCACGACGGCGTTCTTGATCGCGGAGGGCGTGCTGCCCGATCGGACCGGTCGCGAATACGTCCTGCGCCGCGTCATGCGACGGGCCATCCGGCACGGGCACCGGCTCGGTATCGAGCGACCTTTCCTGCACGAAGTGGCGCGGACGGTGACCGAGATCATGGGCGATCAGTACCCCGACCTGCGCGAGCGTCGCGATCTGATCATGACCGTCTCGGAGCAGGAAGAGGTGCGCTTCCGCCAGACGATCGAGCGCGGGCTCGGGCTGCTGGACGAGCGGTTCGAAAAGCTCGCAGCGGCCGGCGAGAGGCTCTTGCCGGGTGCGGACGCGTTCCAGCTTTACGACACGTATGGCTTCCCGCTCGATCTGACGCAGGTCATTTGCGCCGAGCGGGGTTATGCCGTCGATGAGCGCGGCTACGACGAGGCGCTCGAGGTCGCGCGTCGGCGTTCCGAGTTCAAGGGCGTCGAGCAAGCCGTCGAGTCGGTCTATCGTGACGTGCTTTCCACGGTCGAGAACGGTGCAGTGCGTTTCACCGGGTACGATCGGGACGAGGAGACGTCGACGGTTGCCAGCATCGTCCGGGACGGCGTGTCCGTGTCGACCGCCACGGCGGGCGACGCCGTAGAGATCGTCGTTTCACGAACGCCATTCTACGGCGAGGCGGGTGGCCAGGTCGGCGATCACGGTCTCATCACGACCGACACGGGCTGCGTAGGCGTCGAAGACACGCAGAAGCCCGTCCCTGGACTCGTCGTACACCGGGGCCGAGTCCAGTCCGGCATCGTGGAGGTCCGGCAATCGGCGAAGCTCGCCGTCGACGCCAAGCGACGCGAGGCGACGCGGCGAAATCATTCCGCGACGCACCTCTTGCATCTCGCGCTGCGCGCCGTGCTCGGGGTTCATGTGCAGCAAAAAGGCTCTCTCGTGGGCCCCGATCGGCTCCGCTTCGATTTCACCCACGGCAAGGCGCTACTGGCGGAAGAGATCCGCGCCGTCGAGGATCACGTCAACCAGCGTATCCTCTCGAACGCGCCCGTAGAGACCGAGGTGCTAAGCATCGATGCCGCTCGCACTCGCGGCGCAATGATGATCTTCGAAGAGAAGTACGGCGACGTCGTGCGCATGCTGACGATCGCGGACTCCGTGGAGCTCTGCGGCGGCACTCACGCCCGGGCGACGGGCGACATCGGGTTGTTCAAGATCGTGTCCGAGCAAGGGGTCGCCGCGGGCGTCCGGCGCATCCTCGCGACGACCGGTGAGAACTCGCTCGCTTATCTGCGCGATCTCGAGGAGCGGATGGAGCGCGCGGCGCGGGCCGCGAAGTCGACCGGAGGGGACCTCGCGGAGAAGATCGAAAAGCTGGTCCTTCACGAGCGCACGCTCGAGAAGCAAATCGAGGACCTCCAGCGCAAGCTGCTCACGGGCGGCGGCGCCGGCGGTATCGACGATCTCCTCCGTCGTGCCCGCGATGTGAACGGCATCAAGGTGCTCGGCGCTCGAACGGAGGTGACGGATCGCGGCGCTCTGCGGGAATTTGCCGAGCAGCTCCGCGACAAGCTCGGCGACGCCATCGTCGTCGTCGGTTCCGTCGCCGAGGACAAGGCACAGCTCGTTCTCACCGTGTCGAAGGCGCTCACCGGGCGCTACAAGGCCGGCGAGCTCATCCGCGGGCTTGCAGCCATCGTCGGCGGCTCGGGCGGCGGGCGCCCGGACATGGCGCAAGCCGGGGGCACCGACCCCACCAAGCTCGACGAGGCCCTCGATTCCATTTACTCGAGCGTCCAGGGGTTGCGGTGAAGGGGGTGCGTGCTCAGAAGCCGAGTTCGCGAAAGCCCCACAGGTTCGGTTCAGGCGCCAGGGTCACGCCGAAACGGTCTCGCACCCGGTCGCGGATCTCCAGCGCGAACGCGACGAGCGCGCCGGTGTTCGCGCCGTCGTGACAGACGAGCGCGAGCGCGTGTCGCGTCGAGATCCCGACCGCGCCGCGGCGCTGGCCCCTCGAGAACCCCGCTCGTTCGATGAGCCATGCCGCGGAAAGCTTCACCTGGCCATCGGGTTGCGGAAAGCGCGGCATCGCGTCCGTTGCTACACGCCGCTCGATGCGCGGGAGTTCCTCGGAAGCCACGATCGGGTTCATGAAGAACGAGCCGCAGCTTCTCCGGTTCTCGTCCTCCGGATCGAGGATCATCGACTTTTCGCGCCGGATGCCGAGCACCTCGCGGCGGACGTCATCGAGCGTCGGCGTCGCGATCTTTCGCTCTTTCAGACGCGCGTGGAGCTCCGGGTAGCGCACCGCAGCCGGCGCCGATTTGTCCAGCCGGAACCCGACGTCGAGGACGACGTAGCGATCGGGCGCGATGCTCTTGAAGAGGCTGTCGCGGTAGGAAAACCCGCACTCCTCGGCCGTCAACGTGACGATGGCCCGCGAGATCCGGTCGTAAGCGCGGACGCGCGCGATGGTCTCCGAGACGTCCTGGCCGTAGGCGCCCACGTTCTGGATGGGCGCGGCGCCGACGAGGCCCGGAATGCCGCTCAGGCACTCGAGGCCGGCCCATCCTCGGCCGACGGCGTACGCAACGACGTCGTCCCACGGCTCGCCCGCGGCGACCGTGAGCTCGACCCGTGTGTCGTTGTCCTCGCGCACCTTGCGTCCCCGGAGCCCGACGCGAAGGACGAGTGCGTCGAGCCCCTCGTCGGCGATCACGACGTTGCTGCCCCCGCCGAGCACGCGCACCGTGATGCCGCCCCGGTCCGCCCAGTCGAGCGCGTCCACGAGCGTCTTCTCGTCCTGGGCGCGCACGAAAAACCGCGCCGAGCCGCCGATTCCGAGTGTGCACCGCGCCGCGAGCGGGACGTAGTGCTCGACGTTCACTGATTCACTCGGCTGAGCACCGTGGGTCTGCGTCCTCTATGAAGGCGATGGGGAGCGGCGAGCAGTCCGTGTCGGCCTGCACGCGACGGCGATCATAGACGAATTTTACTCTCTCTTTGGTCCGCAGAACCCCTCGCGAGGGACTTTTCCGCGACGCACGGCTCGTTCCGCGGATAAATCCCGAGGCTTCTGGAGGAGGGTCAGCAGGAAGATCGTCGCGGGAGCGGCCCCGACCACAGCCACGCTCACCCTCGCTCGACTCGACCGATCCCGAGCTCGTCCAAGCTCGATCCGGCTCGCGTCGAGCGATCCCGAGCTCAATCGAGCGCTCGGCCGCCCAGGTGAGCCGTCGCAACGCTCAATCGAGCGTCGCACGACGCGATTCGAGCCGCGCCGAGCTCAATCGAGCGATCCATTACCTCGATTCGAGCCGCGCTGAGCTCACCGAAGCACGGTCTCGCCTCGGTTCGAGCCGGCGGGGGCACAGACGAGCTTTTTTTCGCTCGCGACGAGCTGCGCGATGCAGGCGTGAGCCATTGGACGCGCTAGACGAGCAAACCGAGCACACGCATGCGCTGCTCTGCCGCGCGAAGGAGCAAAGTCTGCGAATTCGTGAGCAGCCCTGATTCCGCACCCCGAACCCGACTCCTTCCCGGCCCCCCCTGCTGCGTCCGCTACCGCAACCGGCCCAACTACCAATCAAGGCTGGGCTCCCGGCTGGCTCCCGGCACGGCTGTTGGAGCGCCGGAGGACCCCGTGCTAGGGTGCCCGCGGCCGGGTGCGCGCATGCCGGAGGTGGGAGCTCGAGTTGAGCTTTCCCCGCATGCGGCCCAGCCGAGGGACGGAAAAAGGCCGTCCTCACAAGCAAAAACAGATGAAAAGGTTATGACGTTTACCGAAGCTGCGGCGCAGGTTCTGCGCCTCGTGGGAAAGCCACTTCACTACAAAGAAATCACTGACGTCGCGATCGAGAAGGACCTCCTCAGTCACGTGGGCAAGAGCCCCGAGGTGACGATGGGGGCGCGCCTGGCCGCGCTCGTCAAGAAGGGTGACAAGGAGAATCCTCTGGTTCGAGTCAAGCCGGGCGTGTTCGCGCTCCGGGAGTGGGACTCGAACATGATCGAGCGAGGTCTGTCGGATCGAACGCCGGCGCTGAAGATGCTCGAAGGACACGAGGGCAACGGCGAAGCCACAGGAGACGGCGAGGCAGAGCCCGAGCTCGACAGGAAGTCGCATCCGAGCGCCACCTCGTACGATCTGGAGGACGAGGAGCCGCTCCCCTTGGACGCGGAAGAACGCGAGCGCGCCGAGCGCGCCGCAAACGCGAGCGAGATCTTCGCGCCAGAGGAGGACGATGACGAGCCAATCCTCGGAGGCGATGACGAGGCCGAGACCGGGCGCCCGCCGGCCGCAGGGGGCGGAAGCTCGGCCGACGACGGACAGCAAGGGCGTCGGCGCCGTCGCCGGAGGCGAAGGAACGGTCGCGGCCCCACGGGTTCGGACGATCTGCCGAGCTACACGGTCTCCGATGCCGTCGTGGACGTCGCGCAAGACGGGGACGATGTGCAAGATCGGCCCACCCCCGCACCGCGTGAACCTCGGGAGCCAAGGGAGGCGCGCGAGCCACGACAGGGACGCGAGCCGCGCGAACCTCGCGACAGTGCGCGCGACGTCGGGCGCGACGACGACGGCCCCGCCCTCGGCGATCTCGACGGCCTCGGGCTCGCAGACGCTGCGGTCGAGCTTCTCGGGCAATTCGAGCGACAGGGCGCAGTCCCGCTCCGGCAGGTCATCGACGCCGCGCGACGGCGCGGCCGCCTCACCGGTGACCCAGTCCAGGCTCAGAGCGCCCTCTCGGCGGCCCTCCGCGCTGACAATGCCCGGCGAGAATCCGCGGGGCAGCGCCCGCGGTTTCGCTTTTCGTCGGGGCGAGTCGGTCTGACGGACTGGCTCCTCGACGGCGATCTCCGGAGGCTCGAGCACGAAGTCACGCTGGCCGTCGAGCGGTATCGGGACGCAGCGCGTCGCTCGCTCCTCCGCCGCATTCAAGGCGTGCCCCCGAGGGCGATTGGCGAGCTTGCCATGATCCTTCTCGAGCGGATGGGGCTGGAAGAGTTGCAGCCCGTTCGCCGTCCGGGCGCGGCGGGTGCCGAGCTGCTCCTCACTGGTAAAGCGCCGGGCCCAGTGTCGCCGATCGCGACCGCGATCGTCGTTCGCCGGGACGGCCGCGACGTCGGGCGCGAGCAAGTGACCGAGCTGCGCGGCAGTCTTCACCATTTCGGACCCGCGTTTGCTGGCTGGATCGTGACGGCCGGGCAGGTACTGAGCGGCGCCCGCGAAGAAGCCGCGGCGCCCGCTGCGGCTCCGGTGAAATTGGTGGATGGCGCGGCGCTCGCCCGCCTCTGCGAAGAGCACGGTATCGCCGTCACCCGGACGGTGATCTCGATACCATTGCCGGATGCGGAGCTGTTCGAAGCCTTCCGTAACAGCAACGGCGGGTGACGTGGCGCGCGCGCCGGCCGCGAGGGCCCGCTTCGGATCCGTGAAGCTCGCTCACGGGGTCGGGGCGGCGCTCGCGATTGCCTGCGCGCGCGCGGCACCGCCATCCCAGTTTCCCACGGCGGACGCGGCCATCGCGCGGATGCGCCAGACGTACACGTGCAGTCGCGGGGTTCGCGGCGAGTCGAAGGTCGATTACTTCGGCGAGCAGGGGCGCGTCCGGGTGAACGCGCTCTTCCTCGCGTCGCGTCCCGAGCGTCTGCGCATCGACGTGTTCAGCCCCTTCGGCGTCACCCTGTCCACCCTCACCGCCGACGGGCATGACTTCGCGCTGCTGGATCTGCACGATAAGCGGTTCTTCCGCGGCCCAGCGACGGAGTGCAACGTCCAGCGCTTCCTGCGGGTGCCCGTGCCGCCGTTCGCGCTGGTCTCGCTGCTCAACGGAGAAGCGCCCGTGCTCGTTCATCAACCCGGCGATGCGCAGCTCGCCTGGAGCTCCGGCGCCTACACGATCCGGATCCGCAGCCTCCACGATGCGACCGAAGAGATCCGCCTGGAGCCGGCGCCGAGCGACTGGAATCGTCCGTGGTCGGAGCAGCGCCTGCGGGTGCGGGAAGTGCGCGTCGATCAGAGAGGCATCGAGCTCTATCGCGCAGAGCTCGACGATTTCTCCGTCGCGCACACCGCTCGGCCCCGCGTCGACCCCGACGGCATCGATCCTGACATTCCGCCGAGTGGCCCTCCCTGCGACGCCGAGGTCGCCGATCGGATTCACATACAATCCGACGCCTCGGCGCAGGACGTCGTCCTCGTTCATCACGACGTCGTTCACAACCCGCCGCTGTTCCCCGGTCTCTTCCGTCAGAGCGCCCCCCCAGGCACCCGCGTCCGCGAATCCGACTGCGAAAACTGACGTTGCTCGGTTCGCAGCCCGGCATCGCCGAGGCGGCGTGCGATGACGCGCGGCCACCGCCCCTGGCTTCCGGCCGCAGGAAACGACTTACAAATTCTGGCCGCACGGACCGGGGAGCACGAGACCAGTTCCGTTGTGGTTCGTGCTCGGGCCGCACTGAAGCCCGCTGCTGATCGACGAGCTACAGCCTGCGGTGAACTCTGCGGCGTGCTGTCCGTCGCAAGCCGTCAGTCCGACGAAGCGCTCACAGCCCTGCTCGTTGCCCGCGCCGCTCTGGTCGTTGATCGTGAAGTCAGAGGCGCTCGGTCCGGCCTCCTCGTCGCCGCCGATGATGAACACGACCCCGGCGTCGGCACCAGCGGAGCACGCCACTGCCTTCTGGCAAATCTGGCTGGCGATGTTGCTGCACTGGTCAGTCGATCCGCCGTTCGATCCGTTGCCCGAACCGCACGCGGCGGTGAAGACGAGCGCGGCGAACGCGAGGAGGCTGCGCATCCCCGGACTCTACACGATCGTCGGGGGGAGAGGCGTGGAGGCGGCGCGGGAAGCGCCCCCGGGCGCTGCTTACCCGAGCGCGCGAAGGATCGCGCGGGGTTCGTCGCTGATGAGCGTGTCCACGCGGAGCTCGTTCAAGCGGCGTGCGTCGGCGGGATCGTTCACGGTCCAGACGTTGACCGGGAGTCCCGCTCGTTGCCAGGCGGCGACCGAGCTGGCCGTGACCATCGTCGTCTGGGGGTGAAGGGCGGTCGCGCCGACCAGACGATGGAGGAATGAACGCGACGGCATCGGGTGCCGGGCCTCCACGAGCCACCCCACTGGCATCCACGGAAGGAGGCGCGCGGCGGCCGCCACGAGGAGCGGGTCGAAGGAGGAGAGGATGAGTCTCTCGGCGGCGTGGGGCTCTCCGGCGATGAGCCGCGCCACCCGCCACGCGAGCAGCGACCGCCGCGGGACGTCGCTCTTGAGCTCGACGTTCACTCGCGCATCCCGTTGCCGCGCCCATCGCAGGACCTCCTCGAGCCGCGGCACCCGCTCCTTGTTTCCGAGATCCACGCCTGCGAGCTCGGCTCGCGTGAGCTCCGCGATGCAACGCGAATCCTTCCCCGAAGTGACCCGCGCGAGATCCGGGTCATGAATGACCACGACGTCGCCGTCGAGATCGAGTCGCACGTCGAGCTCGACGCCGTCCGCGCCTTCTTCGAGCGCGAGCTCGAAGGCCGCGAGCGTATTCTCGGGCGCCCTCCGCCGGGCGCCGCGATGCCCGAGAACCCACGGCCGCTCGGCGTCGCGCACCCAGCGACGAACGCGACGCGGCGCGCGCGGGCTCACCCGGCGAGTTCCTTCGCAATGTCGTCTGCCACGGCTCGAGCCTGGTGGAGTTCGGCCTTGCCAAACTGCACGGCGCCCACGAACGGATGTCCGCCGCCGCCGTAGCGCGCGCAGATGGCGCTGATGTCCCGATCGCAGGGCTGGCCGGACCAGGGATTATAGCCGACGGAGATCTTGGCCGCGTTGTTCATCACCCCGACGATCACGGAGTAGACCGCGGTCGGGTAGAGCGCGTACGTGACGAACTTGCCGATGGTCTCGAGAGGTTCGTCCGTGAGATCCACGAGCACGACGCGTCCTACTTGATTCGCATGCTCTCTCACGCGCGCGACGAATCGCTGGTGCTTGGCCTCGATCTTCCGGTAACGCTCGGTGACGCGCTTCGATGTCGCGACGTCACTGACCGGGCGCAGCATGAGCTCGGGCACGAGCTCGGAGAGCAGCTTGTCGTCCCCGTGTCGCTCGATGACGGCAGCGAGGCGCATCACTGGATTCGTTCGATCGAGGGCCTCCTCCGGCGTCTTGAACGACGCGGAATCGATGACGTCGGCCCAGTGGATCAATTCATTCAGCCCACCGAGGTCCGTCGCGAAGCGGTCGCGCGCGGTGCTGGCGATGAGCTTCGTGCACGACGTGCAGGCGGCGTCGTAGAAGAATTTGCCCCCGCCGGCACGGGCGTCGAAGAAGGCGCGATCCGCGGCGTCCGCGAAGGCCGTACGATGGTGGTCGAAGTACCAGGTCAGCTTGTCGGTCGCGGAGAATCGGTAGTCCAGGATCGCGTTCTGGTCGCCCGCGAGCAGGGCATCCGTCGGCACGAGCTGCCCCGCGCCGTAGCCGCACCCCCGGTACGAAAATGTAGTCGAAGGCCCTTCGAGCGACGTCAAGAGCCGCGTGAAGACGACGGCGCTGGCGAGTCCGTCGAAGCAGTGCCCGTGCGTGGCGACGACGACGCGCATCACAAGGTGCTTACCACAACGAGGGACGCCACTCGCGTCGACGTGACGCCTGGGGTAAATCCCGCCCTCGACTCGCGCCATGATGCCACGTACGATATTCGCTGCCCTCGTGTTGTTCGCCTCGGGGTGTCAACCCGGACCCGGGTCAGCCTCGCCGCAGGGGCAGGCGCGCGTCATCTTCACTCCGACGCCGGCGGCTGTGGCGGATGCGGCGCCGCCGAAGAAGAAGAGAAGATCGACGGCGCTCGGACAGGTGGCGCCGCTCGGGCCCATCGTCTCGGACCCGGATGCGCTCGAGGACATCGTGGCCGGCGCGATCGCCGGAGAGGAAGCGACGCTCGAGTCGCCGGACCTCGACGTCGAGCCGCTCGCGAGGCGAATCGAGGCTGCAGCGTCGTCGCTCGGCGGCTCGCTGGTCGCCGCAAGTCCCATGATGTCGGCTCGCCTGACGGCCGACGCTCACGCCGAAGGGACTTTCTCCATGGAGCCGAACATCTGTTACGTCGTCGTGGGGGCGAGCGGCGCGCGCACGACGGACTTTCAGCTCGGCGTGATGACCGCTCCTCCGATGCCGCCACAGGTTCTCGCGCAGAGCAAGCCCGGCGGAACGAACCCGGTCGTCGGCGCGGGTTGCTTGCGGAGTCTCTATGCAGTCCCGCTATTGGTGAAGATCGATCTCTACCTGGTGAAGGGCGAGGGGATGGTCGCGGCTCGCGTTTACCGCAGATGAGATCTCACTCAACCGGCGTTGCAGGCTGCCCGACGGCACTCCGTGAACCCTCGCGAGCTCGCGGGAGCAGAGTTTCCGCCGCGGTTGCGAGATCTGCCGGACCCGCCGAGCGTGGTGTACGTCGTCGGGGAGCTGCCGCGGGGTCCTTCCGTGGCGATCGTCGGAACACGGGACCCGACTCCGGAGGCCGCGCGCTTTGCGGAGTCGCTAGCGCGCGAGCTCGGTGAAGAAGGTGTCGCGATCGTCTCGGGCGGCGCAAAGGGGATCGACACCGCGGCGCACCGAGGCGCGCTTCACGCTGGCTCACCGACGGTCGTCGTCGCTCCGTCGAGCTTCGATCGCCCGTTCCCCGAAGAGAACGCGGCGCTCTTCGAGGAGATCGTCACGCGCGGCGGCGCCTTCCTCACGACGTATCCGGAAGGGACCGCCGCCCACTATCATCGCTTCTTCGAACGCAACGCGGTGCTCGCCGCGCTCGCCCATGCGCTGGTCATCGTCGAGACGCGGTTTCGCGGCGGCGCCCGCAATGCCGCCAAGGCCGCACGTGCGCTCGGACGCCCGGTCCTCGCGGTGCCGGGCGCGCCGTGGAACCCGAGGGCATCCGGGTGTCTGCTCGAGCTCCGCAGTGGCGCCCGCCTGGTGACGTCGGTGGACGACGTGCTCATCGCCGCGGGTCTACCGAGACGGCGCGACCGGGGCTCGGCGATGTCCCGGCAGGGCAGCCCCTGCTCTCCGGAAGTGGTTGGAACCGCGCCGGATCCGGAGCTTCGCGCTCTGCGGGCCGCGCTCCGGTCCGGCCCCTCGACGCCCGACCGCCTGTGCCTTTTGACCGGGCTCGCGGCGGCTCGGGTCCAAGCGTTGCTCTTGACTCTGACCCTCGAAAAGATCGTAGTCTCCGACCCGTCGGGGCGCGTTTCCCTCATAAATGATTGATTTGATTGATTTTTTGCCATCAAGGCCGTCGGAATGGGGTTGCGTAGCTCGTTTTGACGCCCCAACAGTGGGGTAAAGGTTCCGGTCACCAATGCCCAAGACGCTCGTCGTCGTCGAGTCGCCCGCCAAGGCGAAGACCATCAAGAAGTACCTCGGTCCCGGCTTCGAGGTCATGGCTTCGAAGGGCCACGTCCGTGACCTTCCGAAGAAGATGGGCATCGATATCGAGCGTGACTTTCTCGAGACGTACGAGGTCATCCAGGCCAAGGAGAAGGTTCTCGAGGAGCTGAAAGGCGCGGTCAAAAAGGCCGACGCGCTCATGCTCGCGACCGACCCCGATCGCGAGGGGGAGGCCATCGCCTGGCACATCGCGGAAGAACTCGGACGCCCGGGGCTCAAGGTCAACCGCGTCGAGTTTCACGAGATCACGAAGCGAGGCGTCGAGCACGGCGTCGAACACCCGCGGGAACTCGACAAGGCGCTCTATGACGCGCAGCGAGCGCGTCGCGTACTCGATCGCCTGGTCGGGTACGACGTCTCGGCGCTGGTGTGGTCGAAGCTGTCGTTCGGTCTCAGCGCGGGCCGCGTTCAGTCCGTCGCGCTCCGGCTGATCGTGGAGCGTGAGCGCGAGATCGAGCGGTTCGTCCCCGAAGAATACTGGAACGTCGGTGCGTCGCTCGCGGGCAAGGCCGCGCAATCCTTCTTCGCGCGGCTCGTGCGCGCGAACGGCGAGAAGATCGAGATCAACGACGGCGATCATGCGGGCGCGGTCCGTGCGGATCTCGAATCCGCGGCATTCCGCGTCGTGGAGGTCACGCGGCGCGAACAGAAGCGCAACGCGCCGCCGCCGTACACGACGAGCAAGCTTCAGCAAGATGCCACGAGCCACCTGCGCTTCACGACGAAGCGCACGATGAACGTCGCGCAGCGGCTCTACGAGGGCGTCGATCTGAAAAAGGACGGAGGCCCCGTCGGCCTCATCACGTACATGCGCACGGACTCCACGCGCGTGAGCGTCGATGCGATCGAGGAAGTGCGCGCGTACATCGACACCGCGTTCGGCGGGAAACACGTGCCCGCGAAACCGAATTTCTTCAAGACGAAGAAGGACGCGCAGGACGCGCACGAAGCCATTCGACCGACGTCCCTCGAATACACGCCCGAGCGGGTGCGAAAGCATCTCCTCGACGAGCAGTTCAAGCTCTACAAGCTCATCTGGGATCGGTTCGTCGCGTCGCAGATGACTCCGGCCGTCTACGACCAGACCGGCGTCGACATCGAGGCGAAACCGGCGCGCAAGGACGCGCGGTACCCATCCCTGGGGCTACGCGCCAGCGGCAAGGTGCTGAAGTTCGGTGGCTGGCTCGATCAGTACACGCGCGGCAAGGCGACCGACGGTGAGCAGACGGAGTTTGCCGGCGAAGAAGACGCGAACGGCGAGGGCGCTCACGAGAGCGCGAGCAACGGCAACGGCGCGAACGGCAACGGCGCTTCACCCGCGAAGCCAGCCGTGGCCCGCTTCGACGATGACGCGGAGAACACGCTGCCCGAGATCGCGCAGGGCGAAGTCCTGCGTCTCGTCCCGCCGCGCGTCGTGACGGACCAGAAGTTCACGCAGCCGCCCCCGCGTTTCAATGAAGGCTCACTCGTGCGTGAGCTCGAGAAGCGTGGCATCGGGCGTCCGAGCACGTACGCGGAGATCATCAGCAAGGTCCAGGCTCGGGATTACGTGGAGAAGCTGCCGGGCGGGCAGATGCAGGCCACGGAGCTCGGGAAGATCGTCGTCGACGGCCTGGTCTCGACGGAGCTCGAGTTCATGGATCCGAGCTTCACCGCCAAGATGGAAGAGGATCTCGACGAGGTTCAGGCCGGCAAGCTCGAACGGGTCGAGCTCCTCAAGCGCTTTTACGGTCGCTTCAGCAAGACCCTGACGAAGGCGAAGAAGGCGGCGCGGTGGGCGCCTGCGCCGGAACCGACGGCCTTCAAGTGTTCCGAGTGTGGGTCCGGGATGCTCAAGCGATGGAGCAAGAACGGATGGTTCCTCGGGTGCGAAAAGTATCCGACGTGCAAGCACACGCAGAATCTCGACAAGGGCGGCAAGGAACCCGAGCTGCCGCAGCTCACGAACTACAAGTGCGACAAGTGCGGCAAAGCGATGACCATCCGGAATGGTCGCTACGGGGAGTTCCTCTCGTGCAGCGGCTATCCCGAGTGCAAGAATGCGAAGCCCGTTCCCCTCGGCGTCCCTTGCCCGAAATGTGGGGGCGACATCGTCGAGATCCGCGCGAAGAAGCGCGGCGGCAAGACGTTCTACGGTTGCGCGAACTACCCGAAGTGCGACTTCAAGGTCTGGCAAAAGCCGATTCCCGAGCCGTGCCCGCTCTGCGCGCATCCGTTCCTCGTCGTCGGCGGCGGGAAGAAGAACCCGCAGATCGTCTGTCCGCGAGGCAAAGAGTGCGGCTACTCGCGAAGCGTCGAGCCTGCGGGCGAGAGCGGGGAGATCGCAGAGGTCCTTCCGGCGCCGGCATCGAGGATGCCGGCCGATAGCGCCGGGCGCTCGGCGGGTCTGTGAGTTCGGGCGCGGACGTCGTCATCGTCGGCGCGGGGCTCGCCGGGAGCGAGGCCGCGCTCGGACTGGCGGAGCGTGGGTTCCGCGTGCGCCTCCTGGAACAGAAGCCACTGAGACGAACGCCGGCCCAGACGTCCGATCAGCTCTGCGAGCTCGTCTGTTCGAACTCCTTCCGCGGTGCGTCGCTGACGAACGCAGTGGGCCTCCTGAAGGAAGAGATGCGCCGGCTCGGCTCGTTCGTGATGAAGGCCGCGGAGGGATGCCGCGTGCCGGCGGGCGGCGCGCTGGCCGTGGACAGGGAGCGGTTTGCGGCGCAGATGACGGCATGGGTCCGCGCGCATCCGCGGATCGCCGTCGAGAGCGCGGAGGTGCTGGTCATTCCCGACGCACGCCCGGTCGTCATCGCGACCGGTCCCCTGACGGGCGATGCGCTCGCGCGAGACATCGAGCGACGGACGATGGGGCAGCTTGCCTATTACGACGCGATCGCGCCGATCGTGACTGCCGAGTCCATCGACTGGGACAAGGTGTTCACCGCATCTCGTTACGACAAAGGCGAGACGGAGGAAGATCAGCACGCGTACGTCAACTGTCCGTTCGACCAAGAAGGCTACGACGCGTTCGTGCGCGAGGTCGTGCTCGCAAAGAAGGTCGATCCGAAGGAGTTCGAGAAGGTTCGCTACTTCGAGGGCTGTTTGCCCATCGAGATCATGGCCGAGCGAGGGCCGCAGACTCTCGCATTCGGCCCGATGAAACCCGTGGGACTCGTCGACCCTCGGACGGGTCGGCGACCGCACGCGGTCGTGCAGCTCCGGAAGGAAGACGAAGCGGGCACCGCGTACAATATCGTCGGGTTCCAGACTCGCATGACGTGGGGTGAGCAAGCGCGCGTTTTTCGGACCATCCCCGGGCTCGAACACGCGGAGTTCGCGCGGTACGGTGCGGTTCACCGCAACACGTTCATCGCGGCGCCGCGGCTCCTCGACGGCACGCTCCAGCTTCGCGGCGAGCCGGGCGTCTACTTTGCCGGGCAGATCGCGGGCACTGAGGGCTACGTCGAGAGTGCCGCCATGGGCTTCCTCGTGGCGCACGTGATCGGCGAGCGTCTGTCGGGTCGTGAGCCTTCATTGCCGCCTCCGACCACGGCTCACGGCGGTTTGCTCACGCATCTGTCCCGCCACGCGGACGACTATCAGCCATCGAACATCACGTTCTCGCACTTGCCGCCGCTCGAGGGAATGCGTCTGAAGAAGCGCGCGCGCTACGAGGCGCTCGCCGAGCGTGCCCTCGATGATCTCGGGGCGTGGATGCGAGACGCACGCGCAGCAATTCCTGCCGAAGATCGGGCGCGCGGGCGCGTCGCGATGACCGCGGGGCCGTGAACGCGCGCACGGGCGTGATGGGTGCATCGTCAGAGAAGCTCCGCGATCGTTCCGTCCGCGAGCAGCCACGCCGAGTGAGGGATCCGGAGGCGCGTACCGTCACGGACGAGGCGGCCGCGCGCGACGAGTCGTTCCGCAGCGCGGACACGCGCCGGAGGCCAGGGATCTACGCCGATGGCGCTCGCCGTCGCTTCCAGGTCGAACCCCTCCGAGAGCCGTAACCCGAGCATCAAGCGCTCGGCGAGGTCCGTCTCCGGCGTGAGGGTTTCGAGATCCGAGACGAGCTCTCCGGCGCCCGCGCGCCCGAGATCCGCTGACCGCCATGCCCCGATCGAGCCCAGATAACGTTCGGGTACGGGCGTGTTTCGGTAGCGTACGCGCGAGCCGTTCAGCGTCACCGTGCCCCAGGCGCCGCACCCCAGACCGAGGTAGTCGTCGCCCCGCCAATATCCGAGATTGTGACGGGCAACGTGACCGTCTCGCGCGTAGTTGCTCACCTCGTAGTGCGCAAATCGGCTCTTCGTCAGCGCCTCGTGCACAGCCACGAAAGAGTCCGCGACGGCATCTTCCGTAAGGAGCGGTAGGCGTCCTTTCCGGGCGAGCGCACCGAACTGGGTGCCCGGCTCGACCGTGAGTGCGTAAGCACTCAGATGCGTGACGCCCAGGTTCGCTACGGTGAGCACCTCGCGCGCCGCATCTTCGGGTGACTCTCCCGCTACCCCGAAGATCAGGTCCGCCGATACCCGGGGAACACCCGCCGACAGCGCCGCTTCCACCGCGGCAAGGCCGCCTTTTTCATCATGCAAGCGTCCGAGAAAACGAAGACGATCGGGGTCGAGGCTTTGCACGCCTATGCTCACGCGGTTCACCCCGACGTCGAGAAGTGCGCGAGCGCAATCGGCGTCGAAACTCGATGGATTGCACTCCACGGTCACCTCTGGGGCGGCGCGGGACGGGAACGCCGCGAGAATCGCCCCGAGTACTCGACCGAGTGCGGCCGGGCTCCAGAGCGACGGCGTACCCCCGCCGAAAAAGACCGTCTCGAGGGCGACTCCCTCGACTTCTGCTGCGCGGCGATTCAGTTCGGAAACGACCGCATCCGCGTACCGAGCATGGTGGATGGCGTCCCGCGGGGACGCGACGCTGAGAAAGTCGCAGTAGCCACACTTCTGCAAACACCACGGGAAATGCACGTAGACGCCCATCTTCCGGTGCGTCGGCCGCTTCGCGCCTTCCGTCGATGTTGCCGCTGCCATGGGGGGTGTTAGCTTGAAGATTAGACGCGGAGAGTCCGCGTCGAGTAGAATTCCCCACCCCCATGCTCGCACTCGACGTGATCGTCGATCGCGTACGCAGCTACCATCCGACCGCCGACGTCGCGATCATCTCGAAAGCGTACCAGTTCTCGCAGCTGGCGCATCGAGAGCAAAAAAGGAAGAGCGGGGATCCGTACTTCACCCATCCGGCGAGCGTGGCCGGCATCATCACGGACCTGAAGCTCGATACGGCGAGCATCTGCGCTGGGCTTCTCCATGACGTCGTCGAGGATACACCTGCGACTCTCGCCGACATCGACAGAGAATTCGGGAGCGAGATCACGACGCTGGTCGACGGCGTCACGAAGCTCAACAAGATCAATTTCACGTCCAAGGAAGACCGTCAGGCGGAGAACTTTCGCAAGATGGTCGTCGCGATGGCGAAGGACCTCCGGGTCCTGCTCGTCAAGATCTGCGACCGGCTGGACAATATGCGAACGCTCGAACACATGAGCGTGGAGTCCCAGGAACGCATCGCCCGGGAGACGATGGAGATCTACGCGCCGCTGACGAACCGGCTCGGAATCCACTCGTTGAAGAGCGAGCTCGAGGATCTGTCTCTCCAGTATCTAGAGCCTGACGTCTACCGGCAGATACTGAGTGGGCTCGCGGCGAGTCACAAGGAACGCGAGCGATACATCGAAGGTGTCTGCCGGACGCTGAGGCAGCATCTCGCCGAGATGGGCTTCCCGGCAGACGTGTACGGTCGAGCGAAGCACATCACCAGCATCTTCCGGAAGATGAAGGAGCAGCAATGCGATCTCGAGCGCGTCTACGACGTGCTCGCGTTCCGGATTTGCGTGGAGTCGGTGACGGAGTGTTACGCCGCGCTCGGCTGCGTCCACTCGAAGTGGACCCCGATCCCGGGGCGATTCAAGGACTACATCGCGCTGCCGAAGCCGAACATGTACCAGTCGCTCCACACGACGGTCATCGGACCCGGCGGCAAGCGAATCGAAGTGCAGATCCGAACGCACGACATGCAGAGCGTCGCCGAACGCGGGGTGGCGGCACACTGGCAATACAAGGAGCGCGCCTCGGGAGTCAGTTTGCGAGACGCGCAGAAGTTTTCCTGGCTGCGCGAACTCACGGCGTTCCAGAAAGATCTCAAGGACCCGGCCGAATTTCTCGAGAGCGTGAAGATCGACTTGTTTCCCGACGAGGTCTACGTGTTCACGCCGAAGGGCGAAGTCCGGGTTCTTCCGCGAGGCTCGACGCCGATCGATTTTGCCTTCAGCATTCACTCCGACGTCGGGGCGACGTGCTGCGGGGCGCGCGCGAACGGACAGATCGTGCCGCTCCGGTACAAGCTCCGGAACGGCGACGTGATCGAGGTGATGACTGCGAATGCCCAGCACCCCACGAAGGACTGGCTCGATTTTTCGATCACCTCGCGGGCGAGAAATAGAATCCGGAGCTATCTGCGTACCGAGCAGCGCGAGAAGAGCGTGAACCTCGGACGAGAACTCCTCGAAGCAGAGATGCATCGCGCAGGAATGAGCCTGGCGAAGCTGACGAAGAACGAGCGCGAGCTCAAGCGGGTGCTCGAGGCGCAACACCTGGGTTCGTTCGATGAACTCCTCCTCACCGTTGGGTACGGCAAGGTCCAGGCCGAGGACATCGTGCAGGTGGTTCGCGGTACGCCGTGGGGCGGCCGCGAGAGCGAGGCGCCGCGCCCGGAACTTCGGCCGAGTCCCATCGAACGGATCGTGCGGAAGGTGCGCGGCCGCGATCACGGGGGTATCACCGTCAACGGTGTGGACGACGTGCTGGTACGGTACGCGCGATGCTGCAACCCGCTTCCCGGCGACGCGATCATCGGATTCATCACGCGAGGCAGGGGAGTCACCGTGCACCGGCGCGAGTGCCAGAAGGCGTTCGACACCGACCCCGAGCGCCGCGTGGAAGTGAGCTGGGAGACGGACTCGAAGATCAATCGGCCGGTTCAGCTCAAAGTGACGACCTTGAACAAGCCCGGCATCCTGGCGAATGTGAGTCAGGCCTTCAGCGCGCAGAAGATCAACATCAGTGAAGCCAACTGCCGCGCGGGGGACGACGGTCGCGCCTGCAACATTTTCACGTTCCCGTGCGCCGATCTCGCCCAGTTGAAGAGCGTGATGCGCGCGTTGACGAAGGTGAAGGGGGTCGTGGAGGTCGAACGTACCTGGGCCGCGGGCGGCGCGAGCACCTCGAGCGCCTCGAGCGCGCCGAGCCGTTGAAAGGGAGCGGACTGCCTGCACATTCGGGCCCGATTGGCTTGACAGAGGCGCGGACGCTCAGTAGACCGAGCGTCCACCGCGGGAGTAACTCAGTGGTAGAGTGCAACCTTGCCAAGGTTGACGTCGAGGGTTCGAATCCCTTCTCCCGCTCGGCCCCAAAAGGGAAGAAAAACCGGGAGCCGGAACCGAGCGATCCTCGTTCCGGCCGCCTCATTTCATGTCCGGTTGGGAGCGCGAAATTCTTGAAAAACGAGTCGTGTGGCGGGGTGGGTGAGCACGGCACTTCCAGTCGGATCGAGCATCGAGTTGAATCGTAAGAACGGCGCACCCCGGGGGGATACCGGGTGCCAGGGATGCGACGACAGTCATGGCTAGCGATGCAGTCAACACCATCATCGATTCGTTGAAGGAACACGACGATCTGCCGCGAAAGCAGATCGCGGAGATCGTGGAAATTCTAGGTCCGGAGACGGCGCTCGGCCTTCTCCGGGAGACGCGCCGTGTTCAAGACGAGGGCGGCGTCGAGGTTCGCGATGGTTCACGGCGGCGCACGGATGGCGGCGTGTTCTTCAGCCTCGCCAAAACCAAGCTGCCAAAAGCGGATCGGAACCGGATCTTCCGCGTGCGGCCGCCGAAGCCAGAGACGGCGGACGCGCCGGCCTCGGAAAGCAAACCCGAGGCAGGGAACGGTGTACCAGTCATCGAGCGACGGCCGCGAGGTCCGGCGCCGCCGGCCGCGCGCGAGGTTCGGGAGCCACCACCGGGAATCGGTCGTCGGCGCGTCGTGGAGGTGGAAGTCCTGCGCCACCACTCCCCGAAGGTTACCCCGGAATCCGAGGCCGCTGTTGCTCGCGTCCAACCGGCAAAGCATGCCGAACCGACGGAACCGACGGAACCGACGCCCGCGCACGGGATGCGACCCCTCAGACGGATCGTCACCGTCGCGCCGACCGTTCGAGACGAGCCGCCTGCGACTGCGGAAGCGGCGAAGGAGCGCTTACGCCACATCCTGCAAGCGCTGGGCGCGGCAGATAAACGCCGCATTCTTTCCGAGTTGCTTCGCGAAGCGGGCGGGGGGCTTCCCGACCTCGAAGCGAGACGGGTCGTCGAGGCGAAGCCGGCGCCGGAGCCGAAGCGAAAGCCCGGAGTCGACAATCAGACACGCGAACAGGTACTCGCGGCGGTCACGGATGCGCTCGGCCTGTCGAGTGCAGATCTCGCTTCCGTGCTCTACGGTGACGACTCGCGCGCGGCCCGCAACAAGGCGCGGGGCGTCCTTCAGCGGCTCAGGAGATCCTAGAACGCCGTCGACGGCGTGTGATTGCGAGCGCGCCGGCGGCGAAGAGTAGCGGCGCGCCCGCGTCGTGCGGAGCCGCCGACCGAAATGGGAGCGAGCAGGAGCATCCTGAACTCTTCTTCGTCGCTTTCGGCGCGGTGCCGGCATCGGGCAACCCCCCGTCCAGGCTGCAGCGGTCGCCCTGCGTGAACTCCTTCTCGAAGCCTGCGTAATACGGCAAGGCGGTCGGGTCGTTCCAGAGAATGGAGCAGGCCTGGCTCATCATCGAATTCGGTGAACACGCGGGATAAGTGACGTCGCAGATCGTCATGAGGGGCGAAAACGAATGCCCTTCGTCGGTGGAAACGCCGAGCGTGTACGCCGGGATGCCGCGCGCGGCGAAGTTGTCGTTGCCGGCGTAGAGGCGCCCGTTTGCGGTGCCGTCCGCGACCCAGTTCAACGCCCAGACGGCGCCAGAGAACACCCTCGTGAACGCCGCCTGGCCGCGCGCGAGGGCGTCGTCGAAGTTCGCGGATTGCACGCCATCAATCGGTCCCGCGATGAGCAGCGTCTTTCCGTCAGGTGACAGCGCGAGCCCCGGCAAATCCCCGGTGCTCTGGAAGAGTGGTTTCCACGTTGCGCCGGAGTCGGTGGTCGCATAGATGGCGTCGGGAGCGTTCACGCCGAGACCCTCCGGCAGATCGAGCCACACGACGGCAATGTTCGGTCGCGTCGGATCGACGAGGACGATGCGGACCGTGCAGTCGTTGTCCTGCGGCTGGATGGCGAACGTCGATTCGTGCCAGGTTGCACCGTCGTCGTCCGAGCGCTCGATCATGCCGGTCGTGGGATCGTTCGGTACCCCGCCCGCGGCGTAGATCGTGTTCCGGTTCGAGGGAGCACGCAGGACGCTCGCTCCGAAGAAGTGCTGCGGGAGCGAGCTGCCGACCCGAGACCATTTGTCTCCGTTGTCGAGAGAGTGCCAGATGCCGCCCGAGATTCCTGCGTCCCCGTGCCCCGTGGCCGTGATGATCAGCATCTCGGTTCCCGCGCCACCGGTTGCGCCGGCGTCCGTGATGGGACCGAGGCTCGCGTCGCTCCTGGCCTTGCCCGCGTCCAGCGCCTTCGGACGCCCCGCATCCACACCTTGGCCGGCGTCCGGTCGACCGGCGTCGAGCGGCTTGTCGAGGCCCGTCGCGAAGACGCCGCCGTCGACCGCGGGCGTCGCGCCCGGAAGTTTCATCGCCACGATTTCTTCGACGACCTGGCCGTCGAAGGCAGGGTTCGCGTGCCAGCTGCAATAGTCATCCGTGATCTGGAGACCATTGAACTGACTCGCGACGAGGACGCGCCCGCGCGCGCCGAGAATGGACACGCGGTGTTCGGCGCTCAGGGAGTTGCCTCCGTACACCTCGGCGCAGGTCCACTTCCACGACTGTCCGTCGTCCGTCGTCCGCATGAGGCCCCACACGTCCGAGCGCAGCAGAATCTGCTTCGGGTCGTCCGGTGCAAACGAGATGCTGAAGGCGCGCGGGATGCCACCGTGCGCGCTGGCGGCGAGAGCCAGCGTCCCGGCGACGGCGAATGTTGCCATCCCGGTGCCGGCGCGGAGCCAGGTACGTCTGGAAATGCTCACAAGGATTTCGGGAGGCTAGCACTGCCCCGGAGGATGGAAGGCCCGTTTTGCGGTCTCTCGCTGACGTGGCAGTCAGTCATGGGATCGGTCGGTGTCCTCTCGCGTGGATGCGCCGCGAGCGGATCATTTCACGAGCACCGAAGGCAATCATCCGCTCACTTCGGTGGCTTCGTGTTTCCGATATGCAGCCCGCACTCGCGCTTGGTCGCATCCTCCCACCACCACCGACCCGCGCGCTCGTGTTCGCCGGGGAGGACGGCCCGCGAGCAAGGTTCGCAGCCGATCGAGACGAAGCCGTGCTCGTGAAGGGGATTGAACGGGACCCCGTTGTCGCGAATGAACTGCCACGTGCGCGCCGAGGTCCACGCCGCGAGCGGATTGAACTTCACGAGCCGTCCATTCGCCCCCGAGAAGGTGCGGTCCCACTCGACGACCGCGATTGCCGAGCGCGTCGCCGGACTCTGATCGCGTCGCTGACCGGTGGCCCATGCACGCGCGTGGGCCAGCCGTCGTCGCATCGGTTCGATCTTCCGGATCTCGCAGCACTCTTCGTGTCCGTCTTCGTAGAAGCTGAATAGCCCCTTCCTTCGCACGAACGGTTCGAGCAAGGCGGGGTCCGGCGCGGTGATGTCGATGTCCGTGCCGTAGCGCTTCCGGACGGCGTCGATGAATCGATACGTCTCGGGATGCAGTCGCCCCGTGTCCAGCGAGAAGACGGAGAAGGGGAGCCCGAGCTCGGCGGCCATGTGCAGGAGCACCACGTCCTCCGCGCCGCTGAACGCAATCGCCAGGTCTTTGCCGAAGTGCTCGAGTCCGGCGCGAAGAATCTCATCCGGCGCGCGGTCGGTGAGCTCGACGGCGAAGCGCTCCACGTCGAACTCGGCTCTGCTCGCATCGAAGGAATTTCCGTCGATGGCCTTCGACGCGGAGAGGCGCTCCTTGGCGAGCTTCACGGCACTCTCGTAAACGGTCTCGCGACCATCGTCTTCGCGGACGATGAAGAACGGCGCGATGCTCACTCCGAACTTTGCTCCGAGTTTCATGCCGGGCGAGGCTGGGTCGTCTTCCAGAGCGAGGACCACTTCGTCGATGCGGTTCCACAGGTCCCGGCTCTTCAAGAAGTCTTCCGCCTGAGCACATTTGCGACACGGCTCTCCGTTCCCCAGGCGCTTCTTGACCATCGTGACGTGCATCAGTGCTCCGGACGGGTCCCCGAATCAGGGACTTTGCTCCCGAGTTAGAGCGCATTCTCGCGGCCGCGCAAGCCCTGCGGGCTCCCTACGCCCCAGCGACGAGCGGCCGGGCGCGCGGCGAGGCGGCAACCGTATGCCACCGGTCGGCGGATGGTGCTATGAGACCGGGTTCGAAGATCATGAGCGACAAGGTCGGAGCGGACCCGGAAGAACTCGACTCCGGTTGGGAAGACGATGACGCGCCGAAAGCCGCGCCCGCTGCTCTGGCCTCGCTGCCTCCGGTCTCGGTGCCCGCAGTACCTGCTTCGCGCGCGGCGGCGTCCCCATCGATGAAGCCGTTGGCGCCGGCGAAGGCGAAAAGCATTTTCGACGTCGGGCCCAGCGCGCCGCGCGTCCCGCGTGAGGTGCCCCCAGCTCCGAAGGCGCCGGTCGTGGAGCCCCCGAAGCCCGCGGTGGTTGCGGCCGTGAAGGCATCGGTCGTGGAGCCCCCGAAGCCCGCGATTGCGCCAGCAACTCCTGCGGCTTCCCAGCCTACGGCGATCCGCCCGCAGGCGATGGTCGCGCTCCAGGCTCTCGAGAACTCGCGACGCCCGAAGGTCCTGGACTCGCCCGAGCGCGTGCCCGCCGTCGCCGCGGCCACCCCGACTCGCGCTGAACTGCCGCCGGAAAGGGCCGCCGCTCCGGCAAGACCGTCTCCCAAGAAGAAAGCGAAGCGCACCGCCGATCGGCGCGCGGATCGCGCAGGGCGCAAAGCCGACCGCATGGCGCGGAAGCGTGCAGCGCGGCAAGCTGCGGCCCGCAGCGCCAATCAAACTGCAAATCCCCCCAAGGGGAAGCGGCCCGCGGCGGCATCTGCGGAAAAGCCCGTCGCAGGACCGGAGGCCAAGGCCCGCAAAGCTCGGGCCCCCGCGTCGCAGCCCGAACGCGCGAAGCCCGTGCCGCGCCCCGCTCCGCGCCCAGGGTCTTCCTCCTCGCGGGAGCCCCGAACGAAAGGTGCCCGCGCCGCGATTGCGGTGTTGCTTGCCGTCGGGTTGATGCTCGGCTTCTGGCTGCTATTTCGACTGCCCGGGCACGCGGCGCATTGACCGGAAAGTGGCCCCGCGGCTCCCTCACAAGCCGCGGCGCCGGGCCGCCCGCACCCCTGGGTCGAAGCGACGACCAAGCAGGTTGCGTGCCACCGGGCTCGCGCCGGAGCGATCGGTGAATTCCGGAGAGAAACGCCGCGCGATGCCGCATGCGCTCGGGTCCCCCATCGCGTGATTTGCGGTTCCGTGAGGGACGGCCGTCGGCACAGGTGTGCCATTGAAATCACACTTCACCTTGCTGGCGGAAGGGGCAGGCGGCGCACGGGCGGGGGCGCGGGTGCAAAAGGTTCGTCCGATGCTGACGGAGCGTCGTCGCCAACGCGCCCTCGACGAGACGGGAACGCGACGCTGAACGTCGAGCCTTTTCCGGGCGTGGACTCGACGGAAATCGTGGCACCGAGCTCCACGGCGATCTCTCTGCATACGGAGAGCCCAAGTCCCGTCCCTTGCCACGCCGCCTTGATGGTGAAGAAGGGTTCGAACACGCGCTCGAGGTGCTCGCGGGCGATGCCGGGTCCAGAGTCCGAAATCTCCACGACGACCCCACGCGAGGCATCCACGCGCGTGACCACGCGGATGAAGTGGTCATTCTCCGCATCACTCGCCACGGCCTGTGCGGCGTTGACGATCAGGTTCAGGAAAAGACGGCTCACTCGCGACTCGTTGCCCACGATGGGAGGCACTGCATCGAAATCAGTGATGACCCGCGCGGAGTGATCGATCTCGGTTCTGGCGATCTTGAGGCACGAGATGAGCACGCTCTCCAGATCGACGTGAGATATCCCCGAGCGCCGAGCCGTGACGTCGAGGGCGAGATCCTGGAGTCGCTTCGCGCCTGCGACCGCCTCGCACACGCATCGCCGGAGCTCGGTGGCTCGTCCCTCCGATGGATCGCGCTCCGGATCGCTCAGCCGATGTTCGATGTGCTCGAGGTTCGACAGCAAATACGAGAGTGGCCCGAGCATCTCGCTGAGGGCGCCGGCAGCCAGTATGGCGAGCGAGGCGGTCTGCTCGGTGGCCCCCGCTCTCACCGCCGAACCCTCCACCGAAGATGCATTCGACGGCCCGTTCTCCGGACGCCCCACGCTCGTCGCCACATTCGCGTTCGGTGCAAGACACATGCCCTTTGCGATCCTCCGACATTTCTTCCCGAGGACTGGGGGCGTGTCCTCTGGGGTGCACGCTGTCCTCGCAGCGCTGGCCACTCGAACGGACGGGTCGCACTGGCACCATCGCGCAGCACGGCGAGCGTTTTCTGCTCGGCAGGGCTGGGTCAGTCCCGCCGCTCGATGCCGAAGGCACGGATCAGGTTGTAGACGTGCGAACGCGCAAGATCGAGTCGTCGGGCCGTGGCGGCGATATTGAAGCCCGTGGCGTCGAGGGTGGCCCGGAGTAACTCCGCCTGGAACCGCCGCGTCTCCTCCTGGAATGTGCGGCAGGCGCCGTCTTTTTCGGAAGATGGGGCGCTCGAACCGAACAGGTGCGACGCTTCGACCTGGGGCACGTCTTCCGCAGCAGCGCGGATCGTCCCCGCTTCGACGACGTGCGCCAGCTCTCGCACGTTGCCGCGGAAGGGCGCAGCCCGCGCCGCACGCAAGGCGCCCAGCGACAGATCGACCCGCCGGAGTCCGTGCGTCCGTTGCGCGAGCTCACAGAAGTGCTTTGCGAGCAGATCGATGTCGTCCCGCCTCTCGGACAGGGACGGCAGCCGGATGGGCAACACCTGCAGGCGGTAAAAGAGATCGTCCCGGAACCGGCGTTGCTCGACCGCGGCTTTCAAGTCGACGTTCGTCGCAGCGATGAGACGGACATCTGCGGCGCGCGGGCGCGGGGCGCCGAGCGGGTAGTATTCTTTCGTCTGAAGGAGCTGCAGAAGCTTGGCCTGCGCGCTGATGGAGAGCTCCGCGATCTCGTCGAGAACGAGCGTGCCCCCCTCGGCTGCAGCGACCTTGCCCTCGATCCGGTGAGCCGCGGTCGAATGCGCACCGGGCAGCGCACCGAAGAGCTCGCTCTCCATCAGCGGCTCGGGGATCGTCGCGCAGTTCAGTTCGACCAGCGGCTTGCCACGCCGGGCGCTGTTCATGTGGATCACGCGCGCGAGGTGGCTCTTGCCGGTGCCCGTCTCGCCGGTCAGCAACACGCCGACGTCGAGCGGGGCCACGAGCGCGACCTCGCGGAGCAGTCGCTCGATGGCCGCCCCCTGTCCGACGATCTCGTTCGCCTGGATTTTCTTCCGTACCTCGATCGTTGCATCGACCGGTCGCACGCCGTCGAACAGACGATGAACCAGCGGAGCGAGCTGCCTGCCAAAGATCGCCGCCCGCTCCAGATCTTCCTCCGAGAACGGTCCCGGGACCGTGCGACCCTGTAGATAGACGACCCCGGCTGGAGGGTCCGCTCCGATGGGCGCGCACAGTACGGCCTCGATGCGTGAGCGCCGCACGCTCCCCAGGTCGCGGAAACGGGGATCGAGGAGCGCCGATGGCGTCACGACGGCGCGTCCCGATGCAGTCGCCTCCGCGATGATCCCGCGCGAGACGGCCGCACGAATTACCCCGAGCTCTTCGTCGGAGCACCCTGCAGCGGTCCACCAGCCCGCGTCGGTTTCCGAGAAGACCTCGAGGTAGCCCTGCGAAGCCCCGGCGATCTCGAGAAGCAGCGCGAGGGCACGGCGGAGAAACGGCTCGAGCTCCGTTTCGGCATTCAGGCCCAGGAGGCCCAGGTAAAGGTCTCTCTCCGATCTAACGCGGTCGGTAACGATCGCCGCCGACGCCGCCATGGCCCGCATCATACCGGTCATGCCCCCACCGCGTTCAATCGAGTGGACGATCCGGGCGCCGGAGAAGGGCACTCATGTCTACTTTCTTGGACATCGGGTGAGGTTTGCAGCCGAGAAACTCGAAACTGGCACGTGGCACGTCGAGTGCTTGTGATGGCAGCCGGAGATGGGGACCTGGCCTCCAAGAAAGAGGCCAGAAACGGGCCGGGGAACCTAGCCATGGCGGGGCCGCCGCCCAAGCGCAAGAACGCAGGGCGGCGGCGGTAGGTTGTTGGGGTGTCGTCTCAGGGCGGGGCCGGGGGCGCTGAACTTCCGGTTGGCGCCGGGGCAGTCGGCGTGCCCGAGGCTGCGCCCGCCGGTGCGTGCTCGGCCGTCGCGCTCGGCGCAGGCGGCGGGGCGGCAGTTTCGGTCGGAGGCGCTGGCGCCGGCCCGGTGCTGGCGGTGGCGGAGGCGACCGCGGCCGGCCCGGTGACGGCTGTCGGACGGCTCGCGTGACTCGTGCCGGCATCCCGGTGCTCCGTCGCCGCCAAGACCACGGCGGCACTCGCAAGCGGGACGATCATGGCTCGTGCGGCCGGATCGAGCGCGGCGCGTCGGAGTTCTTCGAGGGGGAGCGTTTTTGGAACGGGCACCCGCGGCTGCACGCCGGGGATCGCATTCAATCGCACAACGACCACGGGCCGCGAGCCGTCGACTTTCACGGTCTCCGGGTAAAAGCCATCGCGCTTGATTTCGATCCGGACCGTCTCGCCGTCGCCGATCGCGAGGGAAACGGGCATCCCGCCGAGACTCTTGCCGTCGCGGTACACCTCCGCGTCGATGGGAGAAAAGACCAGCGCGACGGATCTCGTCGCGGGCGTCGCAGCGGATGAAGTGGGTGCCGGCGCCGTCGATGGAACCAGGACACTGTCGGATGCGGCCATGCTCGATCGATGCGAGGACGTGAGAAAGAGTCCCCCGGCGGACAGAACGGCCGCAATGGCGAGCACCCACGGCCAGAGCGGCGCCGGTCGGACGACGTGCGCCGTGAGTTCCCGCCGCGCCGCGAGGATGAGGGACGCGTCTTGATCCCGCTCCGCGCGCGCCAGTAGATCCGCGAGGGCGACCGGGGGATCGCCCCGCTCGAAGCGCTCCACGTCGGCGCAAAAGTCGTTCATCGATGCGTAGCGATCTTCCGGCTTCTTCTGGAGGCACTTGAGCACGATCGCATCGAGTGCATTGCCGACCGATTGCGGCGGCGCGTCCAGGCGCGCCAGCGGAACCGGTGCGGTGTACATGTGTTGCGTGAGCAGCCCCACCGGGTTCTCCGCGTCGAACGGCACCTTGCCCGACAGCATCTCGTAGAAGATGACTCCGAGAGAGTAGATGTCCGCGCGCGCGTCGACCTCTTCGCCGCTCGCTTGCTCGGGCGACATGTAATGAGGCGTTCCGAAGATGGTCCCGGCGCGAGTGATGCGGTTGGCCGCGCTCCCCATCTTGGCGATGCCGAAGTCGAGTAGCTTGACGAAGTCTTCGGTCCCGTCGCGCGTCGTCAGAAAGATGTTCTCCGGCTTCAGATCGCGATGAACGATCCCGGCCTTGTGGGCTGCGTTCATGCCCTCCGCGATTTGTTTCGCGATGGCCAGCGAGCGAGGCACGAGGACGAAACCGTCGTTCTTGATTCTCCGAGCGAGTGTTTGCCCTTCGAGATATTCCATCACGAAGTACGTCGAACCATCCGGGAGCTCCCCGAAGTCGACCGTGTCGACGATGTGAGCGTTCCCGATTGCCGTCGCTGCGCGGGCTTCGTTCACGAATCGCTCGACGACGTCTCCGTCCTCGGTCGGCAGGAGGATCTTGACGGCGAAGAGCTTGTCGATGACGTCGTGGCGCGCGCGATAAACGACGCCCATGCCGCCACGTCCGAGCACGCCTTCGATGCGATAGCGCCCGTCGACGACGCATCCGACGTACGTGCTCGCTGGGCCGGCGCCTTCATCGCCCGAGTCCGCGGCGTCCGCGCGCACCAGCGGGACCTGCCTCAGCGAGCCGAGTCCGCGGCGAGTCACTGGCTCGGCATCCCCCATCGCCAGCAGAGTCGGGTTTTCGGCCATCGAACGGTCCGCGTCCGCGCGGAGCTCGATGGCTGAGCGCGGTCCGTCTTCGATCGGCGTCGCTTGCGGGTGCGCCGCTTCCTGCCCACGGCGGGCGGCTTCTGGCCTCGGCCGATTCGTTCGCGGAAGCGGGCCGCGCTCGCCGTCACGTCGCGGTTTGTCGCCCGGGTCGCTCATGAAGCAGAAAACCAGCGGTTCAGCGGAGGCTCCGCGGCTCAGCAGACGTCAGTATAACGGGTTTCCGGCGCACTCAACTCGCGCCCGTCTCGGCTCGCCCCTCGGGGGCGGAATGCTCGAGGACCGGGCTGAAATCCCTCACGGCGATGCGGTCCGACCCGTATCGCCGATGTAACTGGCCGCGCCGCTGTGTTCTACTCAGGCCCTCGGGCCCACCGGGCCACCCAAGGAACGATCTTTGAAAGCCCTCGTCACTGGCGCCAGCGGCTTCATCGGTGGGCACGTCATCGAAGCCCTGCGCGCTGCCGGGCACGACCCCGTCGCTCTCGTGCGACCGACCAGCGACACGACGATGCTCGAGCAATGGGACGTCGCGATCGTTCGCGGCGACGTCACGGATCCGGATTCTCTGCGGATCGCCTGCGAGGGGGTCGACTGTGTCATTCACACGGCAGCCGTCGTTTCCATGTACGGCGCCTGGGAAGAATACCGGCGCGTTGGCGTCGTCGGCACCGAGAACCTGGTGGCCGCCGCGGTCGAAGCCAAGGTCACGCGATTCATCCATCTGAGCTCCATAGCGGCTTACGGCTTTCGCCACGCGCAGGGCGTCGTCCTCACCGAGGACATGCCGATCGACGAAGAGCCGGAGCCCTGGAACCATTATGTGCGCGAGAAGATGCTCTCGGAGAAGGTCGTTGGACGCGCGCATTCGGCGGGGCGCATCCAGGCAACCGTCTTTCGCCCGCCAGTGGTGATTGGTCCCCGTGATCGGAACGTCGTCACGCGCATGATGAACCTGCTTCGCCTCCCGTTCACCGGCACCATCGGCGCGGGCAACAACCGAGTCGGTTGCGTCGTGGTCGAGGAGCTTGCGGAGGTGGTCGTCCGTGGCACGACGGCCGAAGTTGCCGCGGGACGGGTCTACAACGTCGGTGGCAAGACCCCGATCACCCAGCGCGAGCTCTACGGTCACTACGCCAAGGCCGCGGGGCGCCGTGCCCAGCCCTTTTTCGCGCCTTATCGCGTCGCATTCGCGGGCGCGAGCATCGCGGAAAGGCTGTCCCAGCTCGCGGGCCGCAAAGAAGAGCCGATGCTCTCCCTCATCAGCGTTCCCGTGTTCGGCCAGGACTTCACCGTCGACTCGTCACGCGCCGAACGCGAGCTCGGCTGGAAGGGCGCCGCGGACTACGAGCGAGCCGTCACCGAATCCGTGAAGTGGTACCTCGAGCACGAGAAGAAGACAATCTCGGCCTAGAACCGCGCCGCAGACCGCGACGGTCCATCCGTCGGGACCGCCGATGGGCAATCCATCAGTCCGCCCGCCTCAACATCGCGACGCTTAGAGACAGGGGGCGAACGGGTATGCGCAGCCGCATTTTCCGGCGCTCTGGCAGCAAACGCCCGAAGCGATCCCGCAGGCGCTGCATCCGGTGGTCGTTTTGCCGTCGGAGCATGCACTTGGGGCCGTCGCGCCGCCCGCGCCGGTAACGCCGCCCGCGGACGCCCCGCCCGACGCTGCCCCGCCCGATGCACTCGCTCCGCCTGACGCTGCCCCGCCCAATCCACTCGCCCCGCCTGACGACCTCGCTCCGCCGGACTCACCTGCTCCGCCCGACGACGCGCCTCCGGCGCTGCCGACATCGCCACCGCTACCCTTGCCGGAGCCCCCGGTTCCCGTGGCACTCCCTCCGCCCGAGCCCGCGTCACCGGCATCCGAAGGTGCCCCGCCGTTCCCGGTTGTCGAGCCGTCACCGGGTGCACCGCCGTCTCCAGTTGCCGAGCCGTCACCGCGGCCGCCGTTGCCGACCGCGCCGCCGGTGGAGGGGGCAACCTGGAATCCGCCGGACCCAACGAGTCCACCGGACCCGAGCTCGGACGCACCCGTGCCGCTCGAACTTCCGGTGCCGCTCGCGCCGCCGTCGCCCGGTGTCAGGGCCCCGTCATCGAGCGTGAGCGTCGAGATATCGCCGCCGACCTCCTGCCCCTGCGCACACGCTACTGCGATGAGGGCAACGAGAGGAAGGGTGACGATCTTTCGCACTACCAGCGAGCGTAGCGCGTCCGTGCACTCTTCACAACGGCACGCCGGGGCTCGGCCCTGACGCGGGCGCCGGGCTCTGTTTGGCCAGCGCTTCTGCAAGGATCACGCGATACGCCGAGCCCAGATGTACCCACAACGGCCCACGTCCTTTGGCTGCCGCACCCCCTCGTGCGACGACTCGGTCAGCCTTTCCGCTTGGCCTTGCGAGGTGCCTTCTTCACGGGCGCTGGCGCCTCTTCCGCTACGGCCGCTTTCGCTCGCGGCGCTTTGCGCGGGGCCTTCGGCGCGTCCCCTGTTTCGCTCGGCTTCTCGTCGCCCGTCAGGTACTTGAACGACACCTTGACCTTCGCGCGATACGCGACGGCTTTGCCTTCCATGATCTGCATGTCGAGCTGCGATACTTCCGCGATGCGAAGATCCCGAAGGCTCAACGACGCCGTCTTCACCGCGGCCGCGGCAGCCTTCTCCCAGGACACCGTGCTCGTGCCGATCAGTTCGATGACCTTGTAGACGCTCTCAGCCATGTAAGGACTCCTTTTGATTTCCCCGCGGCGCCGCGGGCGCCCTCCGGGCGTCCCGCAAGCTACCGCGAAACGCGGTCAGCCCGATCTCGGAAACCACCCCCCTCGCGGCGTGGGTTGCGGCTCTCGTCGTTAGGGCCGTGCTCTGGTTCACGGCCATGGAGCGGGCATGAAAATCACCCCCGCTGGATACCGCGCCGGTTTGGGTAACCACGCTTGCGGATCGTGCGTTCGCGGATAAGTTGGGCCCGCCGTCCCCCCCGCCGCTCGCTGGCGGCGGGCAGCGCGGCCGAAGTTCATCCGGCAGAGCGAGGAGCGTCAGCACGGGCTCCCGGTACAGGCACGCCCGGCGACTACCGGCTTACCGTCCGTACCGACCGCGATGCTCTGCACCACGGCGTTCTTTCCCGAGATACCGGTGAGAGCTCTCCCTCCGCTGTAGGCGGTGTCCACCGCGAATGTGCCGCCTAGGACCCTCACGCTCGCGAACTCCTCGAACGAGCCGACGTGAGCGTTGCCGCCGATGTAGAAGTTGACGCCGGTCGTCGCGACGTGCCATGACGGAATGAAATTCGCGACGACCGATGTCCCCGACAACGCGTCGAACATCACCTGGTCCGAAACCCCATCCGCGAGTCGAGCGACGAGCACATTCGCCCCCGAGCCGAAGTCCGACAGATTGTCAGGTCGACCGACGACGATCATGCGGTTTGAGGAATCGTATGCGACTCCGGTCGCGCGCTGGTTTCCGACCACCGTTATGTTGATCAGTTTGATGCCTCCGGTCCCAAACGAGGTGTCTAGAGCACCCGCGGACGTATAGCGAGCAACCCCCATGACTTGTTTGCCCATCATGGAGCTAATGGGCGGGGTCTCTCCCACGACCGCGATGCGCCCGTTCGAGTCGCAGGCGAGATCATACGCCACGCTGCCGTTGCCGCTGCTGAACGTGCCGGCGAAATCCCCTTCCACGACGGATCCAATGCGGCTCCCGTTGCTATTCAGTCGGGCAACATAGAATCCCGGTTCTCCGTCGCCTAGATCCGCGTCGTTCGCCAGGACGGCGTACGTGCCGTCGGCCCGTCGTTTGAGCGAATAACCGGCAGCGCCGGACGCTCCGCTGAAGGGTTCGCTCGGGACAGGGAAGGTGCTGTCCACGGCGCCGGTCCCCGTGAAGCGAACCATGAACGTCGTGAAAGAGCCGTCGGGGTCGTCGATCGAATTGCCGAGTACGGCAATCGCATTCTCGGACGACCCGGCGGGCGTCAGTGCGATCGAGACTGCCTCTTCATACTGTGCGGAGGAATCGAATTGATACGAGGTGATGCCACCGAAGCCAAAGGATGTGTCCACAGAACCATTGGTGTTAAGTCGTCCCACTAGCAAGTGCGATTTGTTGCTGGAATCGTAAACGAAGCCTGCCTCGACGATCTTCCCGTTCGAAGCGACTGCGACCGCCGTGGCTTGGTCAAACGGGCCACCGCCAAGGGGAGCTTGAAAGTCCACCGTGCCCGTGGTCGTGTATCGGATCGTCTCCGTGTACGCATGAGCTTGGCGTTCCCCCGCCGTGACCACCAATGACGCGCAGCCCATCCCCAGTACCCAGTGCGCAATTCTCATCATGTTGTTTCCCCTTTATCCCTTTTTCAATTGTGCGCCCACCGCGACGCACTTCCCGACCTAGCCTAGTCTAGTAAGCCGGCCGATGCAATCAGTCAACGTCTATCGTGACGTCGCGCGCGGCGGCCAGATGCCACGATGGCGGGCGTGACGGAAGCGTCGTCGCAGCGTCGCCACTGCGGTAAGCAAGCGTTCGGGCGCGTTTAGCGGTCTTCTCGCGCCCGGGGCTGGCACAAGCTCCGTATTCTTGGAGCAGAAGAGCGATGGAACGATCAATAACCCGACGCCGTCACGGCGTGGCTCAAACATACGTCAACGGAGCTGCGCGACCTGAAAGCTTGATCGCCATCACGAAAGGTCGCTCAAAGGTCCCCCACTCAACCCGCCGGCCCTCCGCCGGCCCCCGCCGTCCGGCGCCGGCCCCGAGCCGTCAGGCCGGGAGTTTTCTTACATTCCGTGAGTGTCAGCCGGGCACGCCGCGCGCCTTGTTGTACTTCGCGTGGGCCCAGAACTCTTTGAGCGTCCGCGGACCTTGCGGCTCCTTGATTGTCCACCGGCGCGGGCCGATCTCTTCGTCGAGCTGCCGCTTCATCATGGCGAACGTGTTCGCGTCGGCTTTGCAGCGAGCCGCCGTCGGATCGACCCGGTAGATCTTGGCCGCGTTCAACCCGAAGATCTTGTTCTTGATGGCCTGCGTGATCGGCGGGTAGCCGTACGTCTGCTGGTACTCGTCGGTGATCGTGAAGGAGCGGAACATCTCGATCTGGCTCTGCGGGCTGCCCGACAAGATGCAGTCCGTGCCCCAGACGATGTTGTCTTCGCCAAGGTACTTCAGGAGCTTGCCGATGTAGTGCTGCGCTTGGTTGGTGTCGCCCATCACCTGGCTCCATGCGCTGCCCATCTCGGCGAACACGTTCAGGCGAACGCCTGACTTCTTCGTGCCGGGGCTGTCCGGATCGTCGATTACACCCTTCTCGATGAGATCGCGGATCAGCATATTGACGCCCGTGACTGGGCCCGTCGGCGCGTAAGGCACGTCCTCTGTCTTGGTCGGCGCCAGGGCAGAGATGGCGGTGCCGCCGGTTCCTGCATTGATCGCGGAGTGGTAGATGACGAAGTTCGCTTCTTGATAATCGAGAGCGACGGTGCCGACGTCCGTGGGCTCGTTGTGCGTGACGTCGAAGCCCGGGATCGGAAGGCCCTTGTGGACGGCGAAGTTCGGCACTCCGAGCTTCAGCCCCGCCTCGATGAACCTCCGGCCCACCGGATCCGTCAGATAGTACCCAGCGGCCTGACCGCTCGCGTTCGGGTACGTGTCAGAGGTCCACGCCGGGTACGCCTTCCAGGAGCCGCAGCGCCATGCCGGATCCGCCATCGCGGCCTGCATGCCCTCGATCTGGAGCTCGATGAAATCGTTCGGCATGACCTGCACCTGATTGAGCACGCGCTGGGACATGTCCTTCTGGTTGATCCAATCGCGTAGATCCCGCATGCCCTCGTTCGACAGCGGCAAGCCACACCCGGCGGGTGCCTGACCGAGCAGGGAGCGCTCGGGAGAAAAGCACATTGCGGCGGGCCACGACGTGATCACCGACACCGTCGTGTCGCTGTCCACGAACATCAGCTCCGCGTAGTGAGTCTGGTCGAAGCAATCGAGCTTGTCGGCTTCCGTGCAGCTGGTCTGCCCGCCGGCGATCAGATTGAGGAAGATGGGGTAAGCGACGTTCTGCGTGCGCCAGGGGCCGTTGTCGAAGGAGTGCGTCTGTACGTCCATGATGAACTCTTTGCCGGCAGTTCCGTCCGTCTGGATGTACGCGCTCGGATCGCAGGTCGCCTCCGGCGGCACCAGGTACGGCCCTTCGATGCCGTACTTCTGCTGGCCGGTCGAGGAACCCGCGTCCGCGCCGCTCGAGCCCGAGTTGCTGCTCGAACAGCCGAACTGGTTGATCGCGGCCATCGTCATGGCCATGCCCATCGAGCTCGCGAGAAACTCGCGGCGATCCATCCCGAGGTAACGAGACTGGTCGTCGGCGCGACGCAGAATTTCCTTGCGCAGCTTGGCCTGATGCTTCGTCTGCGTGTGGAAATATTCGCCGTTCGAGATGTTGTTGAACCAGACCGGCGGCTCGAGCGGGTACTCGGGATCGGTCTTCTTCCGCAGCTTCAGCCAGGGGAACTTCGTCTTTGCCATCGTCCGGCTCCTCGTCTTATGGGGTTGGGCAGTTGGCGCCGGTGGCGCACGTGTTGAGACTGTTGACCAGGTAGGTGGAGAGCCCTGTGTTGCCCCACTTGTCGAAGATCGGGGTGCACCCCGCTGGGTGGGCGGGCGTCGTCGTCGGCGTGAGGTAACAGGTGTACGGATCGCTGCAACCGACGTCTTGCGTGCACTGTCGCATCTCGCGACAGCCCTGGAGCGCGTCGCACTGGTGGACGAGCTGGAGACAATTGTCGCACTCGCAGTCGCGCACGTTCGCAGGTGCAGCAGTGTGGAGCCCACCGGCGTCCGGGATGTCGAACGCCTTGCAAGCGGCGGTCAAAGCCGGCACGCCCGCGTCTTCCGCTATGCCCCACGGCTCCGCGACCGTGTCGTAAGCGAACGACGCGGGAACCGGCCCTGCGTCATAATCCTGCACTGTGTATTGCTCGGAGCTCCCGCCGTCAGAAGCGCCAGTGGTCGGCTTCTTGTTGTCGGTGATGTCCTTGGAGCAGGCCGTCACGCCGAACAGCGCAGCGGCAGTTGCAATCACGACGAGTTTCGTCGCCGTCTCAAGAGGTCGCCTAGACATTGGGATTACTCGATAACACGAAACTCGGCCCTGTGACAACCGTTCGGTACAGATGCGGCCATCCGGTTAAATTTGGATAAATATTCATCGATATCAGTATTTTATCTGACATGTCAGCTCCCGACCCAGGCTCACCGCGACGAGCGGAATGCCGCTCATCCTGCGCGCCAGCCTATCAAAGAATGAAAGACTGCACAGCCCCGATTGCCATGCCACGAGAATACCGGAGGGCCTCGCCGACCGGATCGGCCACGACGGGCCACTTGGAGCAGATGCGTGAGCGAGCGCGTCAGCGCACTGCCGGCCTTGCGCTGGTGAGCGCATTGCTCGCGGGCGGCTGTACCGGGAGCGCGCACGCAAGTGCGGACGAGAGACCCAAGTCCTACGGACGGGATGCTTCGTTAGATGCGCGACCGCCCCCCGTGAGCCCGCCGACCACGGGTCCGCCGACGTACGCTCCGACGTTCGCGGCGGTGTACGGAGAGATTCTACTCCCGACGTGCGGCCTCCTTTTTTGCCACGGGTCGGGCGGATTCTTCGAGCTCGACACGAGAGCGAATGCCTACGCGACGTTGGTCGGTGTGCCGGCGTCGAGCTTCGACTGCGCGCCGACTCATCTTCTTCGAATCGATCCCGGCCATCCGGAGAGTAGCCTCGTGTATCTGAAGGTGACGACACCGCCCTGCGGGGCGCGGATGCCCCTCACGTTCGGCGGCAGCGGACAGCTGAACCGTCGACAGCTAGCGCAGCTGAAGCAATGGATCGAGCGCGGCGCGCCCGACGATTCCATCTGGGACAGCGGTGAGGCTCCGCTGGAAGACGCGGGTGCGGACGCGAGGCCGGTCGCCGATGCCAGCGGCGACCAGGACGCCCGAGTCGAAGCGAGCGACGGAGGCGACGACGCCAGCGGGGACTGACGGAGGCGCGCGTAACTTCGTTTTCCTTGTACTCGACGCCTTCACCCGAGGTACGAAACCCGTCGTGTCGAAGGCGACGTCGGTTTTCGCGCTGATGGTGGGGCTCTTGGTCGTCGGGATCCCGCGGCCGGCCAGCGCCGCGGACGAGCTCGCGCCGGACGTGGCCACGGCGTTCGATCTGTCGACGTTTGCGACGGGGCTCGTGCTGCCGACGGCGATCGAGTTCTTGCCGGACGGGCGGCTCGTCATCACCGAAAAGCTGGGGCAAGTGCTCGTGCATCTGCCGAACGGGACGATGGTCGAAGCGGGGAAGTTCGACGTGGATTCCCACACGGAAAAGGGACTCCTCAACGTCATCCGGCACCCCGACTTCGTTCATAACCATCAGCTTATCTTCTTCTATTCGTCGGCGAGCGCGCCGGAGACGGACAAGCAGAAGATCTCCATCGTTCGACTGGGGGACGACAATCACCTGGATTTTTCGACCGAGCGGGTGCTCGTCAAGGACCTTCGAGGGCCGGACGATCACGAGATGGGCGGCGGTCTTGCGATCGACAAGGAAGGGAACCTCCTGATCGGCGTCGGCGACACGGGGTGCCGGGCTCACAAGCATCCCGAACCGCCCTATGCCCCGACGAATTACTTCGCGACGTGCCTCACGAACGGCAACGGGAAGATCCTGCGCGTCGGACTCGACGGCTCGATTCCGGCCGATAACCCGCTGGTGAACGTCCCGCTCGCGACGACGTGCGGCGAAAGGTGCGGTGACGATCCTTTCTCGATCGCGCCCAGCACGCCGCGAAAGGACATCTGGGTGTGGGGGCTCAGAAACCCCTGGCGGATCTGGGTCGATCCGAAGACGGGATACGCGTGGACCGCCGACGTCGGTGACATCACGAACGAAGAGATCGACGTCATTCCCCCCGAAGGCGGCCGGGACTACGGCTGGCCCTGGCGCGAGGGCAGTGCGGGCCATGCGCTGACGCGCAGTGCAAGAAGACGCTCCCGGATCGCGGGAACTGCGCGGAACCCGCATACTTCTGCCGGCACGACGACGCTCCGGGGGACGCCGACGCGGGCTGCAAGTCGATCAACGGCGGGCTCATCGTCGATGATTGCCGCTGGCCCGATGGGTACCGCGGGCGGTATTTTTTTGCCGACAATGCGAATGGTCGGATCTGGTCGCTCGCGCCGACGCCGGATCGCAGGTCCATCGTCAAGGGGAGCCGCAAGGACGTCGGGCACGCGGACGGCTTCGTCGTCGACATGGACACGGGTCCGGACGGGGCGCTGTATCTCGCCGTGATGCGCATCCCGCCCGACGCGAGCAAGGTGCTGCGCATCGCACCGAAGGTGCCCCGGCGATGCGGCGAAGCTGCCGCGTCGCAGGCTGCAATCACCGCCGGGTCCGGCGCGCTCGCTCCCGTCGTCGCGGGGACGCCGCCGGTCTCGCAGGCGCGTCGCTCGCGACGCCGGCTCGTCTTCGGCGCGATCGCCGCGCTCGCTCTCCTCGTCGCCGCCGGGATCGCCCTGAGCTCCCGGTCGTCGTAGTCACGCCAGGGGCACGCGCTCGCGGATATAGTCGCCGATCTCGTCGATGGCGGCCGAACCCTGGGGCACCATGAAGGCGAAGAGCTGCCACACGTGAATCATGTCTTCCCAGATCCGGAAGGTGACGTCGACGCCGGCTTGCCGGGCACGTTCGGCGATCCGTCGCGAATCGTCGAGCAAGGTTTCCGCGGACCCGACCTGGATGAGGAGCGGCGGCAAGCGCTCGAGGTTCGCGTAGAGCGGCGCCGCGAGCGGGTTGCGGACGTCCTCGTCCTTCACGAACCGCTTTCGATATTGGTGCAGCGCGCGACGGCAGATGTAGTCGTACCTGTCGTTTTCGTCGATGGTGGCGCCGAGGCCCTCGAGGTCGACCCAGGGCGACATGCAGACCCCCGCGGCGGGAAGCGGAACGCCCGAGTCGCGGAGCTTGACCAGCGTCGAGAGCACGAGCCCGCCTCCCGCGGAATCGCCGGCGATCACGATGCGTCGCGGGTTGATTTCTTGCCCGAGCATCCAGGCGAAAGCGTTCGTCGCGTCCTCGAGCTGAGCGGGGAATTTGTGCTCCGGGGCCAGCCGGTAATCGATGGCCAACGCGTTCGCTCGACTCGCACGGCAAACCCGCGCCAGGAGGTCGCGGTGCGTGTCGATCGAGCCGAGCCCGTAGCCACCCCCGTGGAGAAAGAGGATGACCGCGCCGCGCTCTGCGTCTTCGCGACGGAACCACTCGCCGGGGATGCCCCCGACGGACACCTTCTCGAAGGTCGTTTCTTGGTAGATGGGCGAGCTCGGCAGTCCAAGAATGACGGACCGCGTCGAACGCCGCTGCGCCTCGAGCGGTAAGCGGATGATGCGCTGCGAGGTGTGGTGGAAGACCTCCGCGAGCGTCTCGAACGTCGGGTCCCACGTCGGCCTCAGCGGCCCGGACATCTTCCGGCGCAGGTTGACCGCGGCGCGAAATCCGCGGATCAAATTCCAGAACGGCGACACGACAGCCTTCTACAGCGAAAACCGTGCCGGCAGGTCCGGGAAAGTGAGCCGCCAGATGGCCCGGGAACGCGGATCGCGTAAGATGCGGGCGCCATTCCGACCCGCGCGATCGATGCTCCACCATCAACGATTTTCGGTCTCCTACGACTACCCGGTGTACTTCGAGTCCGGGATTTTCGACGCCCGGAATCCGGCCTTCGTGGCCGCACTGACGCGGCGTGAGCCCGGAAGATGTCATCGCGTCGCGTTCGTCGTGGAAGAGCGGGTGGCAGACCTCTTTCCACGGTTGCTCGCCGACATCGAGGCCTATTGCGGACATCACGGCCGGAGTCTCGCGCTGGCCGGAGCCCCGCGGGTCGTGCCGGGCGGCGAGGCCTGCAAGAACGACCCTCGCGCCCCGGAGGGACTCGCGGCGTGGCTCGACGCGCTCGGCATGGACCGGCAATCCTTCGTCGTCATCGTCGGCGGTGGCGCGCTGCAGGATCTGGTCGGGTACGCCGCAGCCATCACTCACCGCGGCGTGCGCGCCGTGCGCGTCCCCACGACCGTGCTATCGCAGAACGACTCGGGCGTGGGCGTCAAGAACGGCGTGAACGCGTTCGGCAAGAAGAACTTTCTCGGCACCTTTGCCCCACCCTTCGCGGTGCTGTCGGATGTCGACTTTCTCGGCACGCTCGAACCGCGGGACAAGATCTCGGGAATGGCCGAAGCCGTGAAGGTGGCGCTCGTCAAGGATCCGGACTTCTTCGAATGGCTCGTGGAACACGCGGCGGCGCTTGCGCGATTCGAAATGACGGCCGTATCGGAGCTCGTGCGACGGTCCGCGATCCTGCATCTCTCGCACATCGCGGGTGGCGGCGATCCGTTCGAGCTCGGAAGCTCACGCCCTCTCGACTTCGGTCACTGGTCGGCGCACAAGCTCGAGAGCCTCTCGGACTATGCGCTCCGTCACGGCGAGGCCGTGTCGATCGGCATCGCGCTCGACACGTATTGCTCGGTCGAGCTCGGCTTGTTTCGTGACGTCGACGCGGAACGAGTCCTCGCGTTGCTCGATCGCATCGGGCTTCCGGTGTGGGACGCGCGCCTCGACGACCGCGGGCCGGAGGGCAAGCGACGTATCCTCGACGGGGTCCGCGAGTTTCGCGAGCATCTCGGCGGGGATTTGACGCTGATGATGCTCGCCGGCCTCGGAAAGGGTTGCGAGGTTCGAGCTCTCCCGGAACCAGTGATCGAGCGTGCCATCGATCGCCTCCGGGCGCGGAGGGGGACCGGGGATGCTGCGATGCGACCGCGGTCCACCGGCCGCGCTCGGCGTCGCGGGTGCGTCGGGCGGCTGAGGGTCATGCAGATCGCGACGCCCGGGCGTCCTCACATTTCCTACTGCACGAACATCCATCCCGCCGAGTCGCTCGCGGAGACTCGAACCGCCGTGGAAGACCACGTGGCTCGGGTGAAGTTGCTGCTCGGCATGTCGGAGCCTTTCGGCGTCGGTCTGCGGCTCTCCGCGCGGGCGGCGACGGAGCTCGACGAGCCGGCCGCGCTCGCCGAGTTCCAGGCCCTCCTGGCTCACCATGGACTCTACGTGTTCACTGTGAACGGCTTTCCTTTTGGCGCCTTCCACGGCGAGCGCGTCAAGGAGGCCGTCTACAGGCCGGATTGGCTCGAGCCGGAGCGCGTCGCTTACACGGACCGGCTCGCGCGCCTCCTCGCGCGGCTCCTTCCGGAGGGGACGAACGGAAGTATCAGCACCGTGCCGGGTGCCTTTCGCGCGCGCGCCGCGGACGGCGCGGCGGCCGAGGCGATCACGCGCGGCATCCTCGCCCACGCGGCCGCTCTCCTTCGGATCCGGGAGCAAGAGGGCAAGCTCGTCGAGCTGGCCCTCGAGCCAGAGCCTTGCTGCTTTCTCGAGACCGTGGAGGACGTGGTTCGATTTTTCGAGCAACGTGTCTTCACGCGCGAGGCGCTCGGTCATTTCTCGGCTCTCACCGGCACGACCGGATCGGTCGCCGAGGACTTTCTGCGACGACACGTCGGGGTTTGCGTGGACGCGTGTCATCTGGCCGTCGAGTTCGAAGACGCCCGAGCGGCCATCAGTCGCCTTCGCGGTGCGGGCATTCGCGTCGGCAAGATCCAGGTGACGTCCGCGCTTCGCGTCGAACTCTCCGGCAATGCCCTCCGCGACGAAGCGACGTTCGCCTCGCTCGCGCGGTTCGATGACGGCGTCTATCTGCATCAGGTCGTCGAGAGGTCGGAGACGGGGATCGTTCGTCACCTGGACTTGCCGGATGCGATGGCCGCGAGCCGAGCGCAGCGCTCGAGAGCGGAGTGGCGCGTGCACTTCCACGTCCCGGTGTTCGCCGAGACGCTCGGGGCGTTCGCGAGCACGCAGCCGTTCCTGCGCGATCTGCTCGACATCGTGAAGAAGGAACCGACGAGCGAGCATCTCGAGGTCGAGACGTACACGTGGGATGTGCTTCCCGAAGAGCACCGCGGTATCGACGTGGACGTCGCGATCACGCGCGAACTCGCGTGGACCTTGCGGCAGCTGGGACAGCCGGCGACAGCGCCGCGCGTGGGCGAGGGATCGTGACGGCACCCGCGGCGTCGCGGCCGCGCCTGTATCTCAAGCTCGGGCGCGTCTCGAACCTGCCGACCGTCGCGACGAACACGCTCGCCGGGGTCGTGCTCGGCGGGGGTTCCCGCGACCTTCCGACGGTGTCGACCCTGGCCGTCGCCCTGTCGCTCTTCTACGTCGGAGGGATGTTCCTCAACGACGCGTTCGACCGCGGCATCGATGCCCGCGAGCGGCCGGAACGCCCGATTCCATCGGGGCAGATCGCCGCGGGCGAGGTGTTCGGGGTCGGATTTGGTTTGCTCGGCGTGGGATGGGCGCTGCTCGTTCTCTGTGCGGCGCGACACGGGACCGCCGCGAGCTCCGCCGTTGCGGGCCTCGTCCTCGGCGCGCTCATCATACTCTACGACGCGTGGCACAAGCAAAACCCGTTCTCTCCCGTCGTCATGGGCGCGTGTCGCGGCGCGGTCTACGTCGCGGCCGCGCTCGGGATCGGGTGGGGGACTTTCGAGCAATCCGGGACGCGGAGCGATCGTCGTCGCTGCTTATGTCATCGGGCTCACGTTCGTGGCGCGTCAGGAGAACCGACGGAGCTTTCGTGCCGGAGCTACCCTGGCGCTCATCGCGTCGCCCATCGCCGTCGCCGTCCTCGGTCCCTCCATGACGTGGGTCGCGTGGGTCGCCCTGGGCGGCTTCGTGGTCTGGGCCGCGACGGCGCTCGTGCCTCTCTTCGCGTCCGAGCGCCCGAACATTCCGCGCACGGTCGTTCGACTGATCGCCGGCGTGTCGCTCGTCGATGCGCTGCTCGCCGCAGCCTATGGCGCTCCCTGGGTCGCGCCGCTCGGGCTGGTCGGACTGCTGACGACGCTCGGGCTGCAGCGCTGGGTTCGCGGGACGTAGCGGTCCGTCAATCGTCGAAGACGTGCCGCAGGATCAGGTCTTTGACGTCGAGAGCACGCACGCGCTCGGGGACCAGACCCGGCTCCGTGGAGAGAAACACGGGACCTTTCTTCCGATCCGTCGTGAGCCGTCCGTGCGAGCCGCGGACCAGAGACGCATCGAGTGGGATCACGTTCATGAGTGTCCGAAACCCAAGCTTCGAACGAGCAATCTTCATCCCCACGTTCAGCATCGGGAAACGTAGCTTCGGATCGAGGAAGAGCTCGACCGGGTCGTAACCCGGCTTGCGGTGGATATCGACGGAGCGTGCGAAGTCCGGCGCAAGAGCGTCATCGAGCCAGTAGTAATAGGTGAACCACCGGTCCGGCGCGGCAATCGCGACGAGCTCGCCCGAGCGCGGATGGTCGAGCCCGAGCTCGGCTTTGTCGACGTACACGGCGTCGATGCCCGGCACGCGCTCGAGCAACCCGTGCACTTCCTGGACGCGACTCGGGTCCCGGACGTAGACGTGGGCGACCTGGTGATCGGCCACGGCGAACGCGTCGCTGAGCCCGGGCTCGAGCAACTCGAGTCCGAGCTCTTCTCGCACTCGAATGAGCCCTGCTTCACGAAGGACGCGATTGATGTGCACCGGGCCCGCGACGTCGACGATGCCGTATTCGGAGAGGACGACGACGCGCGTGCCGTCGCGCTTCGCCGCGTCCAGGAGTTCGCCCGCGAGCGCGTCCACGTCCGTGAGGTGCGCCCGGATCTCCGGCGACGATGGGCCGTACTTCTGGAGGCAATAATCCAGGTGCGGCAGGTACACGAGCGAGAGCGTCGGCTTTCGCGTGGCGTCGAGGTGCATCGCGCATCGTGCGATCCACTCGCTGGACTTGATGCTCGCGCGTGGACCCCAGAAATCGAAGAGTGGGAACGTGCCGAGGCGCCCGTTGAGCTCGTCGCGCAGATCGAGCGGGTCGCTCCAGACGTCCGGAAGCTTCCGGCCGTCGGCCGGATACATCGGACGCGGCGTGACGGCCCAGTCCGCCGTGTCGTACATGTTGTACCACCAGAAGAGTTTGGCGCAGGTGAAGCTCGGGTCGCGCTTACGTGCAGCGTCCCAGATGCGCTCGCCGGCGTAGAGGCGCCCGGATTGGCGCCAGAACCAGATCTCGGAAAGATCGCGGAAGTACCAGCCGTTGCCGACGATGCCGTGCTCGCGCGGCAAGGTGCCCGTCAGGAGCGTCGCCTGCGCGGCGCACGTCACGGCCGGCGTGATGGTCTCGAGGGGCCGCATTCCGCCCAGGCGCGAGAGCGCGAGCAGGCTCGGCGTGGACTCTCCGATGAGCTCGGGCGTGAGCCCTACGACCAGAAGCACGAGGGTTCGGTGCATCGCAGGACCGAGGTTCACATTTCGGGGCCGGGCCGAGAAGAGGCACGTACGCTTCGCTGCATGAACGTGCATCTCGAACCCCAGGGTCCTGTCTCGGTGCTCACGCTCGATCGCCCCGAGCGCCGCAACGCCGTCGATCGAGCGACCGCGGCCGCGCTCCTCACGGCGTTTCGCGCCTTCGAGGCCGATGAGTCGGCTCGTGTTCTCGTCGTGGCAGGACGGCCCGAGACGTTCTGCGCGGGAGCGGACCTCAAGGCGATGGACAACGACGTCGACGCAGACGGAGGCCCGATGGGGTTCACGCGGCTCCAGGCGTCCAAGCCGACCATCGCCGCCATCGAAGGTTGGTGCGTCGCGGGCGGCCTCGAGATCGCCCTCTGGTGCGATCTCCGCATCGCCTCCCGCGCCGCGCGGTTCGGTTGTCTCGAGCGGCGCTGGGGCGTGCCGCTCATCGACGGGGGCACGCAGCGTCTCGGGCGCGTGATCGGCGTCGGCCGCGCCCTCGACTGGATCCTCACCGGCCGCGTCGTCGAAGCCGAGGAAGCCGAACGAACGGGCTTCGTCACACGGCTCGTCGAGCCGGGCGAAGCCCGGGCCCAGGCGGTGGAACTCGGGAAAACCATTGCCGGCTTCCCCTGGTCCACGGTGCTCGCGGATCGCGGGTCACTCTACGAGGGTCTGGGGCGCCCGATCGAAGAGGGGCTACGCATCGAGGCCAAGCGGGGCATGGAGGCGCTCCGCGACGGCGCCGTCGGCGCGCAGCGCTTCGCGACGGGGGAGGGCCGCCATGGGCAGGGTCCGCGACGCGGCGCATGAAATCCATCCCTGGCTGGCGGTCCCGATATTTGCAGCTAGAACTAATTTCCGTCGGGGAACGGCTGAAAAGCGGGGCCCAGAGGTTTAGGCTGTGACCCGACCGGAATCTCGCGCGTATGCCACTCAAGGAGACATGGCCATGATTCGCTCGATCCTCGCCGCCGCTTCCGGCGTGTTTCTCGTGGGGACAATCGTCTCGGGCTGCGGAAGCAAGTCGGATTCCGGAGGCGATAGCCAGGCATCCTCCCAGACGGGGTACGCCGCGGAGCCCGCGTGCTCCGTGGAAACGCGCGCCACGCCGTACAGCGCCGGTATGTCGGAGACGGCGGCAGACGGCATGGTCGTGACGATCGACAATGCCGTTCCGGCGCCGCCGCGTATCGGCCAGCCCGACCCCACGACGAGGAAGTACAACCAGTGGACGATGTCCGTTCGTGCCGGTCTGGACGGCGGCATCGGAGATGCTGGCCCGGGACAGCTCATCCCCAACGCAACTCTGAAGATTACACCGTACATGCCCGATCACGGTCACGGCAGCCCGGTCAACAACGTCGTCACCCCTCAGGGCGACGGGACCTACTCGGTCCGCGATCTCGACTTCAGCATGCAAGGGTTCTGGGACGTGACGGTCGCAGTGACCGTCGGCGGCACGACCGAGCAGGTCATCTTCCCGCTCTGCGTCGACTGAGCTGCTGTCAGAAAACTTTGGATGAACCGGTGATCACGCAGGTCGCAGGCTCGCTGCCGACGAGCTTGGTGCCCAGATTTTCGGCCTGGGCCAGAGCGGGAGTCCAGACGAGGGTCGTCGTGATGCCGCCGTCGCCTGGATCCGGCACGTCGTCGATGGTCGGGAGAGCGTCGACGATGGCTTGCGACGACGCGTCTGCAGGGCCGCCGAGGTCGAGCTGCGCGGAAGCGTCCTGGACGCCTGCGTCGCCGCCGCCGGGAGGCGCGGTCAAGCCCGTTCCGAAGAGATCGTTCAGGACGTCGCGGCCGATCGTTCGCATGTGGATGGTCAGAGTGACCTTCGCCGGCGTCTGATAATGGCTGCCGATCTGGTACTGCCGCATGTGGTACGTGCGGTACGCGTGCGGAGCAGCGAATAGGGGGCTGGTCGAATCGAGTGTCTGCGTCTCGGGTATGGGTGTCTGCTGGCCCGCTGACTGGTCGATGCTCGCCACCTGCCAGAACATGTGCGCGGGCTGGCCGCTCTGGTCGAGCGCGACGTCGCGGAACACCCAGAGATCTGGATCGTTCTTGACGTCAATGACCGGCGTTCCGGGGGGGACGACTCCGCTCCTGTACGTCTCCGTGCCGTCGGCCGCGTAAGCGTGCACTTCGACCCACATCCGCCGATCCTGGCTCGCCCCTGAAGGCACTTTGTGCCCGGCGCCAAAGTTGTCGATCCCGACGATGGCGTTCCCGCTGTCCGGTGCGACGCACAGGTCGGTGAGCATCGCGGTGGAGAACTGGCTCTCTACTTGCTCCAGCTGCACGTCCTTCTCCGGAAATCCGGGCGTGATTGCCACGTCGATTCCGGGGAATTCATGGTGGTGCCGGAACGGACGCGAGGGAACGACGAGGCCCGGCGCGCTGGCGATGGGGACATTGATGTCGGTCGCCATGTGGCAATTCCCGCACGACTCGGGCGTGGGGCTTGCGGGCCTCGGCTTGCTGAAGATCGACGCGTTCCACTCGGTGAACGTGCGTTCGAGCGCCACGTCCTGCGCCGCGCCGGAGAAGTGCGCGGGCACGACGATATCGTGGCACGAACCACAGAGCGTCGAGCTATCGGCGACGTCGTTGCTGTCGTGGAGCTTCGAGTACGCGCCGATGTGCACGTCGTTCTTCACGGGGTTCGCGATGCCGCCCCGCATCGTCGTGTCGTTCGCGAGGACGAGCGGGTTGTTGTGCGTCCCCTGGACGTCCTTCACCTGGTGGCAGAAGTAACAGGTGACGCCCTGTAGATCGGCGGGCACGGTGTCGAGATTCAGTCCGTCGGTCGTGGCGTTCTCCGAGACGGCGAGGGGCGCGTGGCAGTTCACGCAGAAGTTCCCGAGCTGTCCGCCGGTGTCTTTCTGGCCTCGCGCGTTCATGGCGCGGAAGACGGGATCGATCGACGCATAGGCGTGCATGCTGCCCGACCACTCCGTGTAGTGCTCCGCGTGACATTGCTTGCACGTCGTCGGGTCCATCAGCTGGGCGCGGGTGTCGGTCTTCTGGGGACCGCTGTCACCCCCGCAGGCGGCGACGGCGCCGAGGAGCGGCACCGAAAAAAGAAATAGTCCGACATGTCTCATGGGCCAGGCGCTCCTTTCTTGATCCACTGGACGATGGCGCAGAGCGTCTGATCGTCCAGATGATCGCCGGGCGGCATCGACCAGGGATCTCCCACGGACTCGAGCCGCACGATGACTTTGCCGCAACTGACGTCGCCTGGGATGACGCGCCTCTGGCCCTCCGCGTTGGTTGCCAGAAGATCTGCGTACGCCGTGTCGATATCGTCGAGCTTGAGGCCCGCCTCCGGATTCGAGCCGCCGTGGCAGCCCCCGAGGTCGCTATGGCTGCACGTCGGAAAGAGCGTCTCGGTGAACAGGTTCTCGAAGGTTGGCGGGTAGAGCGGGTCCGTGCACGCAGCGTTCGCGGGAGTCGACAGGCACGTCGGCTCCCCGCCAGTAGCGTCCTTGGACCCGCACCCCGACGTCACGGCGAGTCCCGCGAAGCCGAGCGCGACGAGTCGTGCGAAGACTCGAGCTCGGAAAGGCATTCGGATATCAGCGACTTCACCCTCCCGCGACCACGAGGTCAAGGACGGTCCAGGCCTGCCACCTGGGCTCGATAGTGGCACCAACCCGCACGCCTGGTCGGCATAAAAGCCTGGGGGCGCTCCGTGGCGCGAGCCGGCTCCTCGACGCGACGTCAGCCCTTCTTGTCGCTCTTCGGCGTCGTCAGGAAGAGGATCGCGGGGATGGTTCCGATGAGGAGAACGATCGAGCCGACGATCGCGGCGAGATTGACGAGGCCGTTGTCGAGGGTCATGGCGTCTTGGTCAGGACCATACATCGAGGCGCGCGGATGGCAAGCGCTAGCACGCCTTACCAGGCTCTTTGGCAGGACGGGTCCCTCGGACTGCCCGCTCGGGCGTTGGTGAGGGCGCGACGGGGCTCGATGGGTCGGGGCCGTGATATAAGCCCGTGACGCTCGGGCAGCGCCCGGGCATGGAGGCGGCCTCGATGATCGACGAAGTTCTGAGCGAACTCCATCAGAACATGGAGAAGGCTCACGCGGCGCTGAAGCGGGATCTGACGAAGCTCCGGACCGGTCGCGCGCATTCCTCGATGCTGGACGGGATTCGCGTGGATTACTACGGTCAGCCGACGCCCCTCGCGCAGCTGGCGACGGTCAACGTTCCCGAAGCGCGGCTCATCACCGTGAAGCCCTGGGACAAGTCCCAGGTCAAAGCCGTCGAGAAGGCCCTCAAGGAAAGTGACGCCGGCCTGAACCCCTCGGTCGATGGGGACCTCATCCGGATCCCGGTGCCCCCGCTCAGCGAGGAGCGCCGCAAGGATCTCGTCAAGGTCGCGCGCCGAAATGGCGAAGAATGCCGGGTCGTCATCCGCAAGGCGCGGCACGAGGCGCTCGACCTGCTCGCGGAAATCAAAAAAGACGGCGGCGCGAGCGAGGACGACGTCGAGCGCGCGAAGAAGAAAGCGGAAGAAATCGTGGCCGAGGGCGGACACACCGTGGACGCCATCATTCAGGGGAAAGAAAAGGACATCCTGGAGATCTGACGCCCCGGCAAGTCGCTCGCGGGCGCGCGGGATCTTCGCCGGATTCCGGACGAAACCGGGCCGTTTGCCGATGAGGTCGTTGTTCGGCGGCCCGAGCCGGGCCTATGATAAGATTTTTGAGAGAAATGCGCGCCGTAGCCCACGGAATCAGCGACGTCGGTTTGCAGCGCGAGCACAATGAAGACAGCTTCGCCGTGCTCGCCGACCATGGTCTGTCCATCGTCGCGGATGGAATGGGCGGACATCGCGCAGGGGACGTTGCGAGTCGTCTTGCGACGGACGCCATCGGTGAATTCTTCAAGAAGACGTCGAATGAGGACGCCACCTGGCCGTTTCATTTCGACCCGAACCTCTCGGACGAGGAAAACAAGCTCATCACGTCCATTCGCCTCGCGAATCGCCAGATCTACGAGCACAGCACACGCTCGCAGGAGCTCCGCGGCATGGGCACGACGGTCGTCGGGGCCCTGTATTCGCGCCGCAAGAATCGGATGTTCCTGGGTCACGTCGGCGACAGCCGCGCGTACCGCGTCCGTCACGGCGAGATCAAACAGATGACGCGGGATCACTCCCTCGTGAACGACTACCTGGCGGCGATGCCCGACATGACCGAGGAGCAGCGCAGCGAGCTGCCGAAGAACGTCATCACGCGTGCGCTCGGCATGCAGGACAACGTGGAGGTGGACCTCCAGAGCGACGAATGCGAGCCGGGGGACACGTACGTGCTCTGCTCGGACGGCCTGAGCGGCATGATCAGCGACCGCGAGATCCTGGACGTCGTCACGGGCAGCGAGAAGCTCGAGGATGCCTGCCGCACGCTCATCAGCATGGCCAACGAGCACGGCGGGGAAGACAACATCACGGCGATCCTGATTCGCGTCGAGGACGACGCCGATCCACACCGGAACCTGGAGCTATCGACGACGCAGCCTCAATTGGGGCAGGCAACGGAGATGGGCTCGCTCGACACGCCCCGGGCACCGCAGGCATCGAGCACCGATCCCGCCCCGCCGCCGTCGAGGCCGTAAGGGGCCCGGCCCGGCCCCGCCGCGCGGGCGGTCTAGCCGCTGCAGTTCTCGAAGAGGAACGCGCCGTCGGTGAGGCAGTCGGACGCGCCCGTCTGGCTCGCGACGTTGAACGCGTCGCAGTGGAACGTGGCCCAGATTTCTCCTTTTTTGATGCCGCCTTTGTTGGGCGTAATCGTCAGAGTGCAGCTGTTGCTGGTCCGGCTCTTCTGCGTCTGGGAGTCGTAGGAGTTCATGGTCAGCCCGGTGCTGCTCCCCGAAGCACTCACCGTGCCGGTCACGCTGAGCGTGAGGTCGGACGAGGATACCGAGGCGGAGACCTCGAATTCGTCACCCGACGGCGCCACCGAACAGGTGACGCGGATCCCCTGGGAGCGGTCGACCACGACATTCTCGTCGGGCTTGCAGCCGGTGCTCTCGTCGCAATTAAGCAGCTCCTGGTTGACCTCGTTCTGGATGCTCTGCTGAGGGATACTCAGATAAGAATGCGAGCCGTCGCACGACTCGCCGCTCGACGGGTCCGGCTGAACGGCAATCGTGATCGCTGCCTGCGGCGGTGGATTTGGTGGCGCACTGCAGGCGAGGGCGCCAAAAGAGACCGCTGGCACCGCAAGCGTAAGAGCAAGATTCATCCGACAGGTCCTCCGGGAATCCCTATCTACCCCAGTCGCGCACGCGCGGGCAAACGGAGCATTTCGACGATCCGCCCGGAATGCAAGCCTCCGCCTGTACGACACGCGCCAGGGACCGGAACAGTTACGGGGTGAGTGACGGGGATCGAACCCGCGACAACAGGAGCCACAATCCTGTGCTCTACCAACTGAGCTACACCCACCGTGAACAGGGGGGCGACGGATCTTAGCTCAGCTGGGGTGCACCCCGCAACCAGGGGCTTTGCGCTCCTGTGCCCTCCCGAGCTCGCCCACGCTCGGAGCGGCTTGCGTCGAGCCCTCCCGAGCTCAATCGAGCTCTCTGCCGCTCAGGTGAGCCGTCGCAACGCTCAATCGAGCGTCGCACGACTCGATTCGAGCCGCGCCGAGCTCAATCGAGCGACCACCTACCTCGATTCGAGCCGCGCCGAGCTCACCGAAGCACGGTCTCGCCTCGGTTCGAGCGGGCGGGGGCACAGACGAGCTTTTTTTCGCTCGCGACGAGCCGCCCGACGCAGGCGTGAGCCATTGGACGCGCTCGGCGAGCAAACCGAGCACACGCATGCGCTGCTCTGCCGCGCGAATGAGCAAAATCCGGCTACCTCGTCCGGCCCGACTGCCCATCAAGGCTGCGCTCAGCCGAGCCGTTCGTAGCGGTTCGCGGCCTCGCGGGCACGAGAGAGGTCGGCTTCGTGCCGAGGGTCGATCGAGCCGAGGGCCACGGAGCTCGGCGCGGCCGCCAGGGCGTCCAGCACGGCGCGGAGCGACCCCTCGAGACCATCGAGATCGTAGCCCCCTTCGAGCACCAGGCCGAGGCGGCCTCCAGGTCCGCGGGGGATGGCCTGCCGCAGTTGCTGAATCATTCCAGCGTACCCTTGCTCGGTCACGCGCATCTCCGCGAGCGGATCGCGAGCGTGCGCGTCGAAGCCCGCGCTGATGAGCACCAGCTCCGGGTCGAACGACGCGAGCTTCGGTCCGACGATGCGCTCGAAGGCGGCAACGTAAGCAGCGTCGCCGGCGCCGGCCGATAAAGGTACGTTGACCGTGGCCCCCTTGCCGTCGCCGCGGCCAGACTCCGCGACGTCGCCCGTGCCCGGATAAAACGGGAACTGGTGCAGCGAAATGAACAGCACGGACGGGTCGTCGTAGAAGATCTCCTGCGTGCCGTTCCCGTGATGCACGTCGAAGTCGACGATGGCGACCCGAGCGACGCCGCGTGCCCGCGCGTGCGCCGCGGCGACGGCGACGTTGTTCAACAGACAGAACCCCATCGCGCAACCCGGGCGTGCGTGATGGCCGGGAGGGCGCACGAGCCCGAGTCCGAACGCCGCCTTGCCGTCGAGGAGAGCGTCCGTCAGGGCGATCGCGCCGCCTGCAGCCCGCCGCGCCGCAGCGTAGCTCTCCGGAGCGAAATACGTGTCCGCGTCGAGATACCCCGTCCGCCCGTCGATCTTCGAGAGTTCCTCGAGGTAGGCGGGTTCGTGGACGCGGGCGAGTTCATCGAGGGAGGCATCCCGGGGCGCGAGTTGCTGGATCGAGCCGACCCGGGCGCCCGAGAGGGCTCGCCGCGCCGCTTCGAGCCGCTCTGGACGCTCCGGATGTCCCGAAACCGGCGACCTGTGCTCGAGAAAGAGCGGATCCTCGACGACGGCAATGGTGTTTTCCATCAGGTTTCGGTAGCGTAGCTCACTGTACCTTCACCAGGCGCGGCCCGAGAGAGCTCTCGGGGCCATCGTGCCGGCAAACCACCGGCAGGCCAGGTAGAAGGGGGGAGCACCATGCGTTCGAAGATCATCATCGTTAATGCCGGCATCATCGTCATCGTGGCGGTTCTGTCGTTCGTGCTTCTCGCCACGGGCCTCCGGAGCACGCTGGCTGATCCCGCTGCGAGGAAGGCAGACGCCGAACGGTCGCTGCGCAGCGCCAACGCTCAGCTGGATCTCGACGGCCTGCTTCTGGAGCGTTGGCTCGCCGAGCAGGCGACCCGCCCCGAGGTAAGGGACGTTTTCTCGGGTGGCACCGAACAGGCCCGGAACGATCGCGCGACGGCGGAGGCCGACAAGCTGCGCGGCATCGCGACGTCGAACCCGGAGTTTGCCCGGATACCGCCGGCCCTGGTGCTCTTCGTCGACAAGGACGGCGTCGCGCTCGGCCGCGACGGCTCGGCGTTGATGCGCGGAGACAAGATGGCCGACGCGTATCCATCGCTCGGGGCCGCACTGAAGGCCGGCCACACGATGAGCGATATCTGGCTCAACCGCGCGCGCCAGGAGCAGCTCTTCGCCAGCTACGCGCCCGTTCGTGGCGACGACGGTACGGTGGTCGGATCGCTCGTGATCGGCACGGCCTTGAACGACGAGCGCCTCAGCAGGACCAGTGATCTCACGAGCGGCGCCGCGCTCGTGCTCGGGGTCAAAGGTCAGGCCGCCAAGCTCGAGATCATCGCGAAGAGCGACCAGGCCGGGGCCGATGTTCTCGGCATCGCCCAGTCCGGCCCCGTCATGGACGCCGCAACCGCGGCGCTCGGGAGCGGGAACCTGACCAACGTGAGCGATGCGTCGAAGGATTTCGTCGTGACGGTGGCACCTCTCGGCGGCTATGGCGACGGAGCGAACGCGGCCCTCATCGCCCTCGTCCCGGCATCCCTGGTCGCCAGCCTTCCGAACCTCTTGTGGCCGGTATTTGCCGTCGGCGGACTCGGCATCTTGCTGGTCATCGCCGGGGGCGTCGTTCTCGGCAACTACATGTCCGAGCCGATCTCGGAGATCGAGGAAGGCTTGCTCCAGATCATCAATGGCCGGACCGACCTCCGTTTCCAGCTCGAGCACGAGGAGCTGGGCGGCCTCATCTCGCGCATCAACACGCTTCTCAATGCGTTGATGGGCGTACCCGAGACCGACGAGGAAGGGCGGACTTCGGCCGCGCCCGAACAGCCGTATCAGGAGTAGACGGCTTGGGGGCCACCAAGGCCGCCGCGCGGCTGCACCCGGCTGCACCCGGCTGCTCGGGTCACGGGGAAGGACTGTCGGGAAGAGGGGGTAACCCTATTTCCGAGCATCTCGGCTCGCCACTTGCTATCCCTCGTGCCCCGCCCGCTAGAGATTCTCCATGGGACTCTTCGATTTTCTCGGCAAGAAGACCAGTGACGCGCCGCCGGCGCCCAAGAAGCCCAGCGCAAAGGACCTTCCGCGCCTGGCGCGCCTTTCCGGCGACAAGATGGCGCAGAACTACGATCGTCAAGAAGCGATCGCCGAGCTCTCGAGGATCGCCACGGGCGCTGCCGCCGAGGGTCTGCTCAGGAGATTCGGTTTCACCATGGAGCCGTCGATCACCGATCAGGAAGAGAAGGAGTCTGCGGCGGAGGGTGTCGCTGCGGCCGGCGAAGCGGCCATCGAGCCCATTCGTCGCTACTGCGTGCGGGCCGAAAGCCTCACCTGGCCTCTGAAGATCCTGAAACGCATCGTGGCCGAAGAGCAGATGATGGATGAGCTCTTGACGCTCCTGGAGCAGTTCGACACCGAGTACGTCCGAAACTCGGAGCCGAAGATCCAGCTCATCGCCGCGCTCGAGGAATACGTGTCCGATGACGTGCGGACCGCGGTGGAGCCGTATTTGCTCGATGCGAACGAGACCGCCCGGTTTCACGCGGCGGTCACCGTCTTCGCGATGAACGACGCGAAGAGCGTCGCGCCCCTGGTGAACGCGCTCGCCGAGGAAGAGTCTCTTCGCGTGAAGAATCGCATCGCGGTCGGGCTGGTCGAGAAAGCGTGGCCGGTCCCCCCGGAACTCGCCGATCCTTGCCGCAAAGGGCTGCCCCCTGGGTTCGTCCTCGACGGCGACCGCGTGCGAAGAAAGTAGCGACGCAAGGTCGACGGACCCGGCTGGCCAAAGCGGGTCCTCCGCTTCACGCCGAGGCCGGGGTCGAGGGATAACGGGGAGCGGCCGCGCTGCGCGCTGCGGTACCCGAGACTATTCGCTGATGTCGGGCTTGGTCGGGAAGAAGAAGCCCCAGGAGACCGTCAACATCTGGTTGAACTTGAACTCCTTGTCGGCCGAGCTGATCGCGTAGTCCGGGAACTTGTTGCCGGGTCCGCCCCCGTGATTGTCGAAGCCGCTGGTGTTCCTCGAGAACGGCATGCCGCGCCACTCGAAGCCGAAGGCATTCCAGTTGTTCACGTAGAACGAAAGTCCGAGACCGAAAGTAGGCGCGATCGCGACGCTGCTCTGCAGGTTGAACGACTGGGGGCTGGAGCAAGTGCCCGCCGCGCAATTGCCGCGCTCCCGGACACCGACGACCGCGGCGCCGCCGAAGAGGTACAGATCCGTGTCCGCGAAGATGCTCTGGAAGAGTGCAATCTTGCCGCGGAAGGGCACCACCGTCAGCTGCGGTGCGAGCACCCAGTCAATCGTCCCGAGCTGGTTCAGGAAGTTCGGACCGAGGTTCACCGACGTGATGCGCGCATCGGTGGTCGGGGGCTGACCGTGGCTCAGCTGAGTATTGTTCACATTCTGCCGCTGGACGTTGACGGTCTGGATGTTTTCGGCGAGCGCGGTGTCGACCTTCACGGCGCCATACGCGCCCCACACTCCGAGCGCGATCCAGTCCGCGAGGTTGTAATTGAGGCGAGCGCCGAAATAGATTTCACGCTGATACTCGTCGAGGAGCGAGAAAGTCGCCGTCGGCGCAATCTCGAACCGGCCCTGGCGATAGAGCTTGAGCTTGCGCACCGAGGGCGCCCCGGCGAGCGGCCCCGTCAGGAGGATCTCCTGGGCCTGGGCGGTTTGGGTCCCCGCGAGCAGCGTCAAGCCAGCGACGAGGCCGGCGAGCGCCACCCGTCCCATCCTGCCCACGATCTTGCTGGTCAATCGCATCGCGCCGTGTCCTTGCCGTTGTTCGATCATTTCGGCAACCGGTAGTCGAAGGAGAACGGAATGAAGACCGAGATGCCGAGCTGTGCTTGCACGTTGTTCGTCAGGCGTGCAGACGGGTCGTACCAGGTGCTGGGGTCCTTCGGATTGGCCGCCACCGTCGTCGATTCGATCTTGTCGTCGAAGATGTAATCCCGGACCTCCATGTCAGCGGCAAACCACCGGCTGAAGAAGACCCGAAGCCCGAGCCCGGCGTTGAACGCGAGCTCCGGCTTGAAGTCGAACGTGCGGTTATCCGGGTCGATGGTCGGGATGGGGCGTGCGCTCAGGGCGCCGACGCCTCCCACGACGTAAGCGTCGTACTGGAAGATGAAGTCGGCAAAGCCCGAGAACTTTCCGGCGACGGGGACGTATGTGAAATTCAGCGCGCCGCCCCACTGATATTCCGTGAGCGGCACCGCGATGCGTGCCGCGCGGCGCGTCTCGAAGTTGAACAAGCTGTCCGCGTTGAAGGGCTGGTAGTAGTTGCCATTCACGCCGATCGCGAGAACCTGCGTGATCCAGTAGTTCAGCCCGACCCCAGGCCCGTCGTGCGAGACGAACTGATCGTTCAACGTGAGCGACCAGTACGGCATCAACTCCACGCGGTGCTTGCGGAGCGCGAACACCTGCTGGACGGCGTAAACCTGCTCCTTGATGTCTTTCGCCGCTTCCTTGTCGAAGTCCACCTTGGGGCAAGCGTCGGGGTCGACCTTGCAGATGCCCTCGAGGTCGCCGCTGGCCGCGGGGGTCTCGCCTTCATCGCTTTCGTCGCCACCGGACTGGTCTCCGCCCTCGCCACCGGACTGGTCTCCGCCCTGATCGCCACCGGACTGGTCTCCGCCTTGATCACCGCCTTTGGTAGCGCCCCCGCTGTCATCATCGGAGTCGTCCGACTTGTCCGCTCCCTTTGGCTTGCTCGCTCCCTTGTCGCTGTCGTCGCTGTCGCTGTCGCTGTCGTCGTCGCTATCGTCGTCCTTCGACGCAGCGGCAGCATGCTTGGCCGTGCCTTTGCCCTTACCCTTAGCGTGAGCGCTGAGGGGGTAGTGGCAGAGAGCGACAGCGACCAGCAGCGCAATGCGGACCTTCTTCATACTTCTTCCGCTTTCCCCGAGGCAGGGCCTACTCCGGCGCAGTCAGTGTAACTCTTCACACCGGGTGTAACTGGCGGGAACTACAAGCAAAATTACCCAATCGAAAACGCGGGGCGACTATATCACGCTAAATTTGAGGCAATCAACAACCAAAACTCACGCGGCGACTTGGCAAATCCTCAAAATCTTCTTCGCCGCGCCAAGTCAAAGCCATCCTCACATCAACCCACTCGCCACTTCTCGCTCAGAGCGCGCGGCACGCGAAGCGGAAACGGGCTTCACGCTTCCGCCGCGGCGGAGTCGGGGCCAAGCAGCGCGTCCACGAACTCCGCTGGCGAAAACTCATGCAGATCGTCGGGTCGTTCACCGAGTCCCACGAAGCGAACGGGCAGCGCGAGCTCATCCGAGATCCCGAGAACGACGCCGCCCTTGGCAGTGCCGTCGAGCTTGGTGAGCACGATGCCCGTCAGATCGAGGGCGGCTTTGAACTCGGTTGCCTGCGCGAGCGCGTTCTGTCCATTCGTCGCGTCGATGACGAGCAGGATCTCGTGCGGCGCACCTTCCAGTGCCTTGCTCGCGGTGCGAGCAATCTTTTGCATTTCCGCCATCAAGTTCGTCTTCGTGTGCAATCGCCCGGCCGTGTCCGCGAGCACGACGTCCGCGCCGATGGCCTGGGCCTTCTGGATGGCTTCGAAGACTACGCTGCCCGGATCCGCGCCGTCCTTGCCGCGGACGACCTCGCACCCGACGCGCGAGCCCCAGACGGCGAGCTGCTGTACGGCGGCGGCGCGAAAGGTATCTCCGGCGGCCAGGACGACTTTGACGCCCTCGTCCTTCAACTTGGTCGCCAGCTTGCCGATGGTCGTCGTCTTGCCCGCGCCGTTGACGCCGACGAAGAGCACGACCGTCGGTTTCGCCTTCAGCTCGAGCGAGCGCACTTTGCCGCCGAGATCGAGAATCCGGCGCGACTCTTCGCGCAATGCTTCCCAGACCCTCTCCGGATCGACGTGCTCACCTTTGCCGAGCGTGGCGCGCACGCGCTCGAGAATCGTGGCCGTCGTCTTGACTCCGACGTCCGAGGCGAGGAGCACTTCCTCGATCGAGGCGGCGATCGCCTGGTCGATTTCCGGGCGTCCGCCGAACAGGCTCTTCAGCTTTCCGAAGAACCCCTCCGACTCGCGCGATCTGGCGAGTCCGCGCCGCAGACTGTCCACGTCCGCTCGACGGGAGAAAAGCCGGCGTGCGGGCGCTTCGGGAGCCGGTCTTTCCGGTGCCGCCGGAGGTTCCGCCGCGGGGGCGGGCTCCGACGGCGCGGTCTCGGGGCGGACCGAGGCCGCTTTTGCCGCTTCGCGGGGTGCAGCCTCGGGCTTGCGAGACTCCCGCTTCGGCGCGGCGTCTTCCTTCGGCGCGAGCGCCGGCTGGGCCTTGCTTGACGGAGGAGACGGCGCCTCGGGCTTCCGGACGAACAGGAAGTAAATGGCGACGACGACGATCAGTGCGATGATGACGAAAGTCATGCTCTCTCTGCCGTTTCGGCGAGCGGGGTGGCCACTATTCAACGCGGCGTGTCGGGCGTCAACGCGGTTTGCTGGACGGGGGCTCCCTGGCGATCAGTTCGCTTTCTCTGCGCTCGTCCGGGGGCACCGGGCCGTAGGCGGCTTCGGTCACCGAAATGGCCCAATCCGCGACGGCGCGATCCTTCCGTCGTCCGGCGACTGCCGCAAGCTCGAGCGGAGTCGGCTCCTTGTGACCTGCCGCCCAGGCGTGACCGCCGCGGCGAGCCCAGGCAACCAGGCGGTCGAGGAGCGCCCGCCGCCGCGAGACGAGGCTGATGGCGAGCACGCCATCGCGCGGCGCTCGTTCGGACAGGGTCGCGTGGTGCGGTGCGGTCGCGACGAGCCGTGCACCGTCGTTACGCGCCGCTGCCACGTGCGGCAGGTGGAACGCACCTTCCGCGGAGGTCGTCTGCGTCGCGGCCACGCCTTCGCCGTCGAACGCTGGCACGATGATGCTGACGCGAGCGCCGGCGATCGGCGTCCCATCGTGGGCATCGACGACGCGGCCCCGGAAACCTTTCTGCGACGCATCGGCCTCGATCAATTCCAGCGCGGGGCGTCCATCGGTCGGAAGACTGCCGGCGAGCGTGCGGGTGCGGACTGCTCGCGCGGGCCGCTTCCACGACCGCATGACCCAGTACGCCACCGCCGCGGCGGCGAAGAGCCATGGCGTGCCGCCCCACGGACTGGGCGGACGCACGGGCACATCGATCGCGAGCGGTTCTCCGGGGGTCCAGCCGCCGCTGGAGGGGACGTAGCGGAGCACGATCGACGCCGGCTTGTTCCGCGATGCCGTGAATGTCGCGACGACGTTCGCGGCACCCGCCGACACGGGCCCGAGCCCGACCGGTTCATCCTCGGACGTTGCCTCGACGAAACCGTCTGATACTGCCCCTGCTGCCGAGCTGACCCCGACGGTCAGAGCGACGCCCTGCGAGGGATCGGACGGGCCCGGCGCGCGCGCGAGTGACAGGTGCGCCGTGGCGCGGCGCTCGAGGAGCGCCGTTTCCGCGGCTGGCGCGAGAACCCCGCTGCCGCGGAATCGGACGATGAGCTTGCCGGTGCCCGGCGCTCCGAGAACGCGTGAATCCACGTCGAACTTCGCAGTACCTCCGATCGCCACGTCGGTTGCGCCGAGTTCCACTTCAGCCTTCGCGTCGAGCGAAGGCTGATGAAGCAGGACGAGGCGCACCGGGTCGCCGGCGCTGCCGCCATCGGCAACCGCCGTCGTCACCCAGACGACGAGGGAAGGCGAGTCGAGCGACGCGACGAGCGTTGCGGACTCGAAGTGTAGAGACAACCGCCGCTGTCCCGTCTCGCGTGGCACGGTCGCGGATGCAGCTCCGTGAAATCGATCCCCCGCGTAAGCAAGCGAGCTCCCCTCGACGCCGTCAGCGGAAGGCAAGCGAATACAGAAGAAGCCCAGAGCGTCCGTGTGCACCGAGACCAGCCCGCTCGTGACGTCGACGCGTTCCCCGGCGCGGCACCCGCTCGCGTTCGCGCCGTCCTCCGCGACCGACAGGGTGACGTCCGCGTCCTGGACGGGCTGTCCGACTTCGTCTCGGAGCCCCCCCGACACCTCCAGGGCGTCCGGACCTCGCACGAGCCCGACGTTCACGAACGCCGCGTCGGCATGCACACGGAGTGCTTCACGCGCACCGGCAGCGCCGGCCACGCCGATGACCGCGAGCAGCGTTGCGAGGGCGTGCCCGACCTGCACGATGTGCCTGACGCGAAGCGCCCGAGTGCGCGGCATGCGGCGTCGAGCCTACACCCGAAACTCGCTACGGTTCGGGGGTCTCGTCTTGACATCGTTCGCCGCAAAACGGATGGTGGAGTGCTCGCCGTGCTGTCTTCCGCTCTTCGCGTCGGATTCGTCACGCTGGGGTCGATCGCGTTGTTCGTTGCGGCGTCGTGCGTGTGCACCGTCGCGCGGGCCGACGCCAGCGTCGACCACATGGCGAGCGAGCTCCGGAACAACGAAGACTTCCGGGTTCGCACCCAGGCGGCGCTCGCGCTCGGGGCGTCGCGCGACAAGGCCGCCGTCGCGCCCCTCTGCGAAGGACTCGACGACTCGAACACGTCCGTTCGCGCCGCCGCCGCCGCGGCTCTCGGCAAGCTCGCGCTCGGCGGCGCGAACTGCCTCAAAGCGCACCTGTCGAGCGAGGCGAACGCGTCCGTCCGGACCGTCATCGAAAAGGCGATATCGAGCGCGAGCGGGGGAGGCGGCCAGGCCGGCGTGTCTGCGGAAACGAAGTACTACATCGCGGTGGGTCCCACGACGGACAAGACCGGGCGCGGTGGCACCGGGGTGGACGACATGGTGCACGACGCCATGGTCCAGGCCGCGGGTGGGCTCGACGGCTGCGTGGTCGCGCCGCGTGAAGAAAAGGCCGAGGCCGCGAAGGCGCTCGTCGCGAAGTACAAGCAGATGAAGACCTTCTTCCTGTGGCCCAAGGTGCAGGCCCCGGACTACGGCGGCGGAAACCTGACGGTCAGGTTCGAGATCGCGGTCTTCACTTATCCGAGCAAGGCTTTGAAGGGGACGATACCCCTCAAGCTGACGATGCCGGATGTTCCGACGACGGACCGGAGCTCGGAAGACGACCTAATCCGGCGTGCAGCTGAGTCTGCGCTTCAACGCTTCTTCGAGAACGCGGACAGGTTCGCACAGTGAGAGCTCTCGTTTACGGGTCCCCTTATCGAACGCCGGAAAAGTGCCGCCACGCGCTTGCACCGCGGGACCGTAGCCCCGTACGCTTCCGGGGTAGGAGTTTCGGATCCCGCACGCGCAGGGAGCGCCGGCAGAGCATTTTTCGGAGAACACGGTCATGGGAGTAGCGACATCGGTCTCCGTGGGTCCGCCGGGGCGCCATCAACGTCGGCTCAGGAACTACCTGCTCGACGCGCATTTTCAGCTCAAGTACGCGGGCTACCTCGTCGGCATCGCCTTCGTCCTCAGCGTCTCCCTCGGGACGATTCTCTGGCGAACCAGCACGGCTGTCATCGCCGAGAGCCGCGAGTCGGTCGCCGTCGGAGAGCAGGTCGTCGAGCGCGGCCGAGACGTCGTGAAGGAGAGCAAGAAGGTCAACGCGGTCGTTCAGATGAACATCGTGCGTGATCCGGCGTACGCGGACAATCCCGCGCTCCTCACGGCGTTCCAGTCGGATGCCAAGGACAACGACGACAAGCTCAACAATCAACAGAGCGGGCTCGAAGATCAGGCGAAGCGGCTGAAGGACGAAGCCACGCGCCTCGAATCCCAGCAGCGCGACGTCGGGACCGCGCTCGTTCTCTTGCTGGCCTTGTTCGTCGTGGGCGTGGGACTCGCGGGGATCGTCGTCACGCACCGGATAGCGGGCCCCATCTACAAGATGAAGCGCCAGTTGAAGGAGCTCGGAGACGGCAACTATCAGATCCCGTATCCGCTCAGGAAAGGTGACGAGCTGGTCGAGTTCTTCGAGCAGTTCCGGACGATGGTCAGGCAGCTCCGCGAACGGCAGGAAAAGGAGATCGCCCTCCTCGACCGCGCGATCCTGAATCTATCCGCGAAGACCGATGAAGCGGAGCTCAGCGAGCTGAAGAGCCTGCGCGAGAACATGCAGGCGAGTCTCAATTAGCCGTGTCGCGCGGCGACGGATCTAGAAAGCAGCCTTCGCGTATTCGACGGTGGGCACGCCGTCCGTGAACGCGACGCTTGCGGCATCGATGCGCAGCCGATCGACGGTCGCATCGTCGCGGTAGCGATCTCTCCAGAGACGCTCGGCGGCGCGGCGAACGCGCGCGCGCTTCTTCGAGTCCAGGCTGCCGAAGGCACTCGTCCAGGCCTTGCCTCCTCGTGCCCGCACTTCCACGACGATCACGACGCGCCGGTGGCGCGCGACGATGTCGAGCTCGAGCCGCCCGACGCGGAGGTTCGTCGCGACGATGCTCGCGCCCGCGCTCTTCAGGTATTCGACGACCGCGGCTTCAGCGCGCTTCCCCAGGTCTTGCGCCCGGGCGGCGCGAGTGCGTTCAGTTGATGCCGTCGGGGTGCACCGGCCCGCAGGTTTCCCCGGCAAGCAAGCAAGGGCTCCCGCTCGCCACTTGAGCGGCATTCGTCAGCGCCGTTCCCGCCTTGATGCAATAGGATCCTGCGAGCTGCCCGCCGCCGCTTCCGGTGCCTGCAGCGGTGACCAGACCCTGCGGAATCAGCTCGGTACACGAATAGCCGCTCGGGCACTGGCAGTACCGAACCCCCTTGTCGGGGCCATCGCAGCGACACGAGCAATACACGGCGTCGCTCGTCTGGCGACTCAACAACTGCGGGGGGACCGCGACGGCGATCAGGTTTTGAGGATTGCCATCCGCGGCCGCTCCGGGCACGTAGCACCGATTCTTCGGGTCGATGCTCGGATCTGCGAGGTTCGCTTCTTCGGGCGTGGCGGGGCTCGGGTTCGCGAGCTGCCCGTACGGGCAGCTCACGCGACCCGCGAAGTGATTCACGAGACAGAGCCGCGACTCGCACTGGAACGAGCGGCTCTCGGTGTAGACCTGTGTGACGTCGTACCCCGCGAAGTTCTGGTCGTATTCTTGTTCGGGGACGCACGGATCACCGACGCCGGTGCTCTGGCAGGCGGCCGCGCCGAGACTCAGAACTGCAGCGATGAGAAGAAGCGTATTGGTCCGACGCACGGGTGCCTCGTGGGAATTATAGGCCTGAAAGCCTTCCTTCACGCGCCGGCACCGTAACCTCTCGCGCGGAATTCCGTCAACGGCAAAGCGTCCAGAGGATTTCGCGTCGCGATGCGCAGCGAAGCCTTCATGTGGAGCTGCTTGCTCCAGCCGATGCGCGGCGCCGAGCGAAGCGAGCCCGCCGAACGCGGCGGGGGGAGCGGTCGGGCCAGCGAACTGCGGGGGGCAAAAAGCCCCCGGGGACCCAATTTCACGTCGCGCACGGTCGCTTCTGGATAGCGAGTAACTGGTCGCGTCGTGGAGTGCATCATGGTCGATCTGATGCTGAGTGTGAGCGCGATCGAATATCGGCTCGTCATGAGCGCGCATCGATCGAGAGTCGCATGCGATGGGTGATGACGATCCAAATTTCTCCCCCGCACGGAAGTCGCGCGGTCGTCACCAAAAATGCGGATGTGGATGAACGTTTCCACTCTCGGCAGCCAGTCTTGACAAGGAGAACACGGGGTATCTAACATCCCCGCTGCCGCGAGCAGGTATCTATTGATTCTCACTGGCTTTTTGGGATCGCGCGCCGGCTCGCGAGGACGCGAGGTGCGGTCGCGATCACCGCGGAATCCGTGTCGTGAAGGAGAAATCTCATGTTGCGTAAGCGCCTTGTAGGAGCGTTGTTGGCCGTCACCGTGGTCGGTGCGAATGCAACCGTTCCGCGAATTGCCCGCGCCCAGCAAGTGCTGGATCTCGACGATGATTCGGATTCGACGCCAGCCAAGAAAGGCGCCGCATCGAAGCCCGGCAAAAAGGGCACGGTGGATATCGACCTCGACGACAGCTCGGACAAAGGCGGAGGCACGGCTGCGGCCGGACAGATGACGGAGCAAGCCGCCGCGGCAAAGCGGCTGTTCGACAAGGATCGTTACGCGGAAGCGGCGGTTTCGCTTTATCGCGTCGTGGCGGGTGAGACCGGGGACGACCCGGGCAACCAGCAACTCGCTCAGTATTATCTCGCCGTCTCTCTCTACAAGCTGAAGTTCTACCAGGCGAGCTACGCGCTCTTCAGCCTCATCTCGATGCAGAAGACGCACCTCAAGTTCCGCGAGACGCTCCTCTGGCTCGCGAAGCTGGCGACGCAGCTGCCGGAGCCCGCGGACATCATCGAACGCGTCGGCAAGTACAGCGACGAGGAAGTCGCGCGCTTCGACAATCCGCAGCAAAAAGATCTGTTCTGGCAGCTCAACTACATGCTCGGCCGCTACAAGTACCGGAACCGCGAGTACGAGGACGCGATCCGCCTGTTCCAGAAGGTGGATGAACAGAGCCCGTACTACGTCCAATCTCAGTTTTTCTCGGGCATCAGCTACGTGCAGCTCCGGAAGTCCGTCCCGGCGATCAAGTCGTTCCAGCGCGTCGAAAAGGCCGTGGACGAGGGCGCGCAGGGCGTCGAAGACGAGGGTCGCATGCGCGATCTCGCCTATCTGTCGATGGCCCGGACGTATTACTCGTCGTCGATTCAGCTGGATCCCGAGACGAACGCTCCGAACGTGAACAGCGAGAAGCTGAGCGCGGCGGTCAAGTACTGGAACCAGGTGGACGAGGCGAGCGAGTACTGGCTCGACGCGCTCTTCGAGGAGTCGTGGGCGTACTTCATGGCCGGCGACTATCCTCGCGCGCTCGGTAACATCCACACGATCCAGGCCCCGTACTTCCCGGGATCGTTCTATCCGGAAGCCGACATTCTCAAGGCGGTCATCTACTTCTCGAACTGCAACTACGAAGCGGCCACCACCGTGGTCGCACGGTTCAACAAGAAGTATCAGCCGATCCGCAAGGAGCTCGCGAAGGTCCTCAAGCACTTCAGCGGGGAGCCCGAGGAGGCGTACAAGTTCCTCCTCGCCGTTCGCGACGGCCAGGCCGATCTCGGATCCGAGCATCAAGAACATCGTCCAGACGGCGATGAGCGACCGCCAGCTGCTCCGCAACATCGAGTACGTGAAGGTGCTCGACGCCGAGCTCGGGCGCTTCAAGGAGGCCCCCGGCCAGTTCCAGCAGTCGGGTCTCGGGCAACAGGTTCAGGATGCGCTGAAGCTCGCTCGCGAGATCGCGGTCAAGAACGCCGGCAAGCTCGCCAAGTCCCGCTACGACCGGAACATGGACGACCTCGACGAGCACCTACGGAACGGCCAGAAGATTCTCATCGACATCACGGCCGCTCAGAGGAATTTGCTCGACGAGAAGATGCAGCAGGGACAGGTGAGCAAGGTAGACGCGAAGATCTTCGGCGTGGTGAAGCCCGACGAAGAACACATCATTTGGCCGTTCCAGGGTGAGTACTGGCGCGACGAGCTCGGCTTTTATCGCCAGGTCGTCGAGTCGGCGTGTGGGAGATAATGAAAGATGAGCGCTAAGCTAGCGTTACCGTTTCTGGCAGTTCTGAGTCTGCTTCTTCTGACCCCGTTCGCCAGAGCGGACCAGGACGACGATTCTTCGTCGTCGAAGACATCGTCGTCGGCGTCATCATCGTCGGGACCGGGGATAGCCAATCCGTCGGCGTCGAAGCGGCTCTCGAATGAATGCATCTCGGATGACGCCTACAAGGAGCTCGAGGCGTGCCCGGGCGGCCCGAAGAAGTTCGACATCCACCAGAAGCGGGGCGCCGCGTTCAAGAGCGCTCCGCCTCCGGTCGAAAAGAAGGAGCGGACCGACGCCAAGCCACCGCCGCCGAGCGAAGCGATGGCGGCCGGCGAACGCGACGAGCGCAAGACGCGCTTGAAGGCGCGCGCCCGGGAGCTGCTCATCACGGAGATCACGGGGCTCGAGGGGCTGTACGGGAGTACGCGGCGGCATTCGCCCGATCGCCCGCAGCTCGTGAGGCGCCTCGCGGAGAACTACGTCGAGCTCGAAACGGCAGCGCAGCACGACAAGACGCAGGCGGAGGTCAACGCGGACGACGCGAAGCACCAGAAGAACCGCTCGAAGTACGAGCATTCCCGTGGCGAGGCGGCGAAGGCGAAGCGGATCCTCGATTCAGCACGGCAGAACGCGATCAAGTTCTACACCGTGATGAAGAAGGACTACCCGAACTACTCGAAGATCGACGAGGTGCTCTATTACCTCGCGTACGAGTACGAGCAGGCCGGGGACCTAGACAACGCGCGCAAGGTCTACTTCGAGCTGATCCAGAGCGCGCCGAAGTCCAAGTACATCCCCAACGCCTATCTGGCGTTCGGCGAGCTCTTCTTCCAGGAAGCCATGGGCGACCCGTCGAAGTGGGATCTCTCCGCGGAAGCCTACAAGCAGGTGCTCAAGTATCCCCCGCCCGACAACAAGGTCTGGGGCTACGCGCACTACAAGCTCGGCTACGTCTACTGGAACACCGGGGACTTTCCGAAGGCGATCCAGGAGTTCAAGGAGACCATCGAGTACGGCGATAAGTACTCCGATCAGCCGAACGCCGTGCAGCTTCAGAAGGCCGCTCGCAAGGACATGATCCCCGTCTACGCGATCGCCGGGAAGCCCGACAAGGCCTACAACTTCTTCCAGCCGCTATCGGGTGACAGCGAGGGCAGCGACACGAAGACGCTCGGCATGTTGAACGACCTCGGCACGTCGTACCTCGACACCGGCCACTACCCGGAAGCCATCGTTCTCTACCACGAGCTGATGAGTCGCGACAAAGGCGACCGGTACTGCGAGTACGAGACGAAGGTGAGCCAGGCCACCCAGGCGTTGAACGCCGGCGACAAGGGCGCGGTCATCAAGGAGTTCGACAATCAGGTTCGGGTGCGCAAGGAATTCCTCGCAGGGAACCATTCCCAGAAATCCAAGGACCAGTGCTCGAACGACACGGCAGAGCTCCTCTCCGAGGCGGCCATGAGCTGGCACCTGGAGGCCGTGGGTAGCAACGGAACTCGCGGTACGGGCAGCCAGGACACGATGGACAAGGCGGCGATCCTTTATCGAAAGGTCGTCGACAATTTCAAAGCCGCCGATTTCGACAAGTTCACGTTTCCGCGCATCGTCAAGGAGGACTGGCCGACACTCTTCAAGATCAAGTACGCGATGGCGGACTTGCTCTACTTCCAGCAGAAGTGGGACCAGTGCGGACCTGCGTTCGACTCGGTCGTCGAGGAGAATCCCACCGGTTCCGAGGCACCGGAAGCTGCTTACGCATCGGTGCTCTGCTACCAGAAGATGTACGACCAGGCTCACAAGGGGAATGAGGACAAGAAGGGTCGGGGCCTCGGTCCGACGGGGGCCGATGCCAAGGACCGCCAGGCGAAGAAGGGAGAGTGGCAGAAGGTCAAGCCGCTGCCCTTCACGGACATGCAAAAAGGCATGATCCAGGCTTTCAATCGGTACGTTTGCTACATCAAGCCACCCGAGGGCGACAAGGACGCGCTTTCTCAGTACATCGAGGTCAAATACGCGCGTGCGCGCACTTACTTCGAAGCGCAGCACTGGGAAGAAGCTGCGATCGCGTTCCGTGACGTCGCGCTGAGTTATCCCAACAGCGACGCCGCGGGCTACGCCGCGAACCTCTACCTGGAGTCGCTGAACGTTCTCGGGTCTCGCTCGGAGCCGCCGAAGCCGTCGTGCTTCGACGACATGGCGGGCGACGTCCCGACGTTCATCAAGCTGTACTGCCAGGGCAGCAAGGCGAACGACAACAAGGAGCAGTGCGATCTGCTCGCACGCATCCAGTGCGACATCAAGCGCCTCAGGGCGCAGAAGATTGTCGAGCTAGCCGACAACATGGCCGACAAGGGCCAGGACGGCGCGCTGGACAAGTACAAAGAAGGCGGCGACGCGTACATCGAGCTGTGGCGCACGTACGGCGAGCAGCAGACCCAGAACGGGGAGCCGTCGCAGTGCGGCAAGATGGACGAAATTCTCTACAACGCGGCGCAAGCGTACCAGGCGGGTCGTCTGCTCGCGAAGTCCATCAACGTCAGACGTATCCTTCTCGACCCGAAGTACAAGCTGAACGACTCGGACGTCGCGAAGAAGTCCATTTATCAGATCGGCAAGAACTATCAGGCGATTGCCGTCTACGACGTCGCAGCGAACTATTTCGAAAAGTACGCCGACGCGACGAAGTACCAGGGCGAGGACGCCGATCAGGCGATAAGCGACGCAGTGGTGCTCCGGCTCGGGCTCGGTCAGGCCGACGAGGCCATCGACGACGCGAAGAACTTCGACAAGTACTACGGTGCCAAGAAGCCTCAGCTCACCGCCCAGATCGCGTTCGCGATCGCGGACCACTACGCCCAGAAGGAGGACTGGGAAAACACCCGGAAGCAGCTGGCTGGCGCGCTGCGGCTGATCGACAAGAACGCAACGGCGGACGTTCAGGTCATGGCGCACACGCTCCTGGCGCGTGCGCTGACGAAGCTGAATCAACCGACACCCGCGGGACGAGAATACGCAAAGGTCGTATCGCTCTGGAAGGATCCGCAGAAGGCCGTATCCGCGATTCAAGCCATCCCGGGCGAAGACGATGCGGGTAAGCAGCGGCGAATCGGCAAAGCGCTGACCGCTGTCGGTGAGGCGTACTTCTACTTCGCGGAGCAGAAGCGCGCGAAGGTCGATAAGATCATCTTCCCCGTCTACAAGGGCAAGGGGACGATCGAGGACGTCAAGAAGCACATCAACACGAAGGTGAAGGACTGGATCACGAAGAAGCGGCCGCTCATCGAGGAGGCAACGGGCGAGTACAAGAAGATCGTGGATCTCCAGCCTGTACCGCCGCCGCAGTGGGTCATCGCTGCGGGCTCTCGCGTGGGGTCCATGTGGGGCCAGTTCGTGAAAGAGTTCCGGGCGGCGCCCATTCCGGATTCGATCCGGAAGGACGTGGAGCTCCGGCAGACGTATTACGCGTCGCTCGACGACGCTTCGGAGCCTCAGAAACAGATGGCGCGGGGTGCCTTCAAGACGTGCCTCGACTACTCGGTTCAGTATCAATACTTCGACGAGTTCAGTCGTGCTTGCGAGGAGTGGCTCGCGCAGAACTACAAGTCGGAGTTCCACTTGATTGACGAGTTCCGCGGATCGCCGAACCGCGTGAACAGCGTGATCAGCGAGCGCGCCTACCCGCTTCAGATCAGCGGGGAGCCGTACATCATCACCACGGTGCAGAAGGCCGCGAGGCCGGCGAAGAAGGAAGACAACACGAGCGACAAGAAGAAGTGACGTCGGGAGCCCTTCGGGGGCTCCCCTTCCGATTGTCCTGCAAGTTTCAAGGAGCTCATGATGACGCGCGTTTTTTCGAGTTTGGTCGTCGCAGGGGTGCTGTTTCAGCTGACGGGGTGCGGCGGAGGCGCCGGGGCGAACAGCAAGCCTGCGGAGGAATTGCCGCCGTCACAGGCGAGTGGGTTCAAGACGAGTGCCGGCGTGGCGGTGCACAAGGAGGCGGCAAAGGGATTCGACGAGGCACTGAAGGCGTTCGTCGGACATGACAAGGCCTTCGATTGGACGCCGGACTCCTGCAAGGAAGTGGCCGGCATGTTCATGAAGGCGTCGGACGTGCAGCAATCGGCCACGAACCGCGGCTTTCCTTCGGCGCTCTACAACGCGGGGCTTTCGTACCAGCGCTGCGAGCTCCAGGGGGACGCCCAGAAGGAGTTTCAGGCGGCTCTCGACGCGGACAAGAGCTTTCACCGCGCCGCCACGCAGCTTGCGCTTTACGACTATCAGAAGACGCAGGACCTCGACGCTACGATCGACAAGCTGAACCAGATCATTCGTGACGCGAAGTTTCAGGACACGGACGCGCTCGTGAGCGTCGCTGCGCTGCAGATGGAGCGCGCGAACGATCAGTCCGATTCCGACGGCAAAAACGATCTCGAACGCGCCGTGAAGAATATCCAGCGCGCGCTTGCCATCGACGACACGTTCATGCCGGCGTTCAACCAGCTTGCCATTTACTATCTCGAGCAAGCCAAGGCCAAAGCCGGTCGAAAGGTGGGCCGGCAAACGGGTCTCGTCGTCTCGGGTCAGTCGCGGAAAGGCGTGGATCAGCAGATGCTCGATCTCGCTGCGCTCGTGTCCGCCCAGGGCGTTGCGAAGAACCCAAAGTATGCCGCTATTTACAACACGGCCGGTCTCATCCAGGTGGAGCAGCGCAATTACAACGGCGCCGTGAAGAGCTTCAAGAAGGCGCGGGAGCTCGATCCAAGCTTCTTCGAAGCGGACATGAACTACGGCGCGGTGAATCTGTCGTTCCGCGGCTTCAAGGAAGCAGATGCGGCGTATCGCGAGGCCATCAAGCTGAAGCCGAAAGAGTACGAGGCGCACCTCGGGCTCGCACTTGCGCTACGCGGCGACATCGACGACTCGAACTTCGACAAGAACGTCGCGGAAGCGCAGAGCGAGCTGGACCAGTGCAAGAAGCTCGCGCCCGATCGTCCCGAGACGTACTACAACGAGGCGATTCTCACGCAGGAGTATCGCGCCAAGGGCTCTCAGGAGCAGGCGATCCCCATGCTGAAGAAGGCCGCGGACATCTACCGGACCTTCGTGGAGAAGGCGCAAGGGAACGATGCGTTTGCCGCCGCCGTGAAGCGCGCGAAGGAACGCACGCAGGACATCCAGGACACGATCAAGTTCGTCGAGGAGGGTGAAGCCGCGCGGAAAGCCGATGAGGAAGCGCAGAAGGCGGCCGCGGCTGCTGCGGCCGCCGCACCGCCGGCATCGACCACGCCCCCACCAGCAGCATCGGGTACCGCGCCACCGGGTGGCGCGGCGGCGCCAGCGCCGGCGGCGCCAGCCAAAAATGATAGCGTTGGCGGATGCCTTTTTGAGGAATCGCGCCCTCGAGCCGGAACTTTGCGCCGCCTGGCGTGTCAGAGTCTGACAGCGGGATGATCAGGGCAGCCATAACAGGGTTGACGTGAGACTGGCCTCCTGAGTACGATATCACTGTAATTTGTCGGAAAATTCTGTGGAGGCTGCAATGATGCGATCAGTACGTGTCGGGTTGGCTGGCGTGGCGCTCGGGGCGATCGTTTTGGTGTCGAGTGGACGCGCCTTTGCGCAAGACAAGGGCGGAGACGACAAGAGCGCGGGCTACGGCTATTCGTTCGATGACGATCCACTGAGCGCCGGCGGCTTTGGTCCGAACGACGCGACAATTCGAGTTCGTCCGCGAGCTGCGCGTACGACCTTGATTCGTCCTCGAACGTCGTTCGTGCCGGAGATGTTGAAGTCCGTAGAGAGCTTGTAGTCGTTGAGCGAGGTCGGTCGCGGATTTGATGCGGGAGACTACTCCCGCGGGGAAACCTTTGCCGGGATAGCACCGAGGAATCGATAGAGAAGCATGGCCAAAGCCGTTCTAAACTTCGCGATTTATCGCAGCGACGCATTCGAGCGACGAGAGAGCATCGCTCAGGACATCGTAAAGGTCGGCAAGGATCCCAAGAGTCATCTGCGCATCGACGACGAAGCGGCGTCGCGCATGCATGCGGTGATCGAGGTCGGCGGTCCTGAGGACATCACCCTGATCGATCTCGGGAACGATCCCGGCACGCTCGTGAACGGCGCGCGGGTCAATAAATGCAAGCTGCACGTCGGGGACAAGATCGAGATTGGCCAGACCCAGCTGATGCTGGAGTCGGCGGAGTCCCAGGGCGAGCCCGTCGCTGCTGGGTTCGCATCAGCAGCGCCGAAGGCTGCCGTCGCGTCGAACCCATTCGCGGCGGGCGCGGGTGGCGGGTCGAACCCGTTTGCTGCGGCATCGAACCCATTTGCCGCCGCGGCTGCGGCATCGAACCCATTCGCGGCGGCGTCGAATCCGTTTGCCGCTCCGGCGAGCCCCTTTGCGCCGAGTCCGGCTGCGCACGGGCACGGTCGCCACGGTGTCCCGGATGACGCGCCGCCAGGGACCTACACGTACACGCTCGTCAAGAGTGGTCCGGACGTGTCTGCGGACGAGGTCGAGCTCGTCCACGTGCAGGCGGTCGAAGTCATGGTGCTTTGGGGTGCGAACGTGCTGCACGTCTCGCATCTGACGCCCCCGCGAAATTTTTACGTGGGTGAAGAGCAGGGTAAGAATTTTTCGACGGATTTCTTCATTCCGTCGGAACAGCTCGGGACCACGCGCATGCCGGTGGTCCTCGCCGACAGCGGTTCGATCAGCGTCGTGATTCCGGCCGGTGCGAGAGGCTCGGTGGAGCTTCCAGGGCAGCCGAAGATGTCGCTGGACGAGGTGCGGCAACGCGCGCAGCCGTGCGCGGAAATGAGCGGGGCGCAACAGTTCCCGATAGGCACGGGGGGCAAGGCCCGGATCGAGCTCAATGACTTCGTGTTTCAGGTCGCGGCCGTCAACGCTGGCAAGCCGATAAAGCACGGCGTGGGTGCGGGGCTCGACTGGGGCGTCCTTCTTTACTTCGGTGCGTCGATTCTGGGTGTCGGCGGGTTCATCGCCGCGATGGCGTTCTTCGTGCCGCCGCTCGGGCTCACGGATGACGAGGACATCGATAAGAACGCACTGTATCTGATGCAGCAATTCCTCGATGCCGCTGCCGAGCGTGAACAGGAGGAAAAGCAGACCGAGCAGCCTCCGGACGCGAACGCCGACAACAAAGAAGGTGGCACCGGTACGCGAGCCAAGGGTGAAGAAGGCTCGATGGGCAAGCAGGACAGCAAGGCGACGAACAAGCGCTACGCCGTCCAGGGCCCGCAGGACAATCCGGATCCGCACATTGCCCGGCAGGCTGCGCTGCGCGAGGCGATGGAGTTCGGCATGATCGGCCTTTTGAACACGGGCGCCGCTGGCGATCCGAATGCGCCCACGGCACCGTGGGGTCGCGATACGTCGCTCGGGTCGGACTCCGTGAGCGCCATGGGCAACATGTTCGGCGACGAGATCGGCGACGCCTACGGTGCGGGCGGTCTCGGCTTGTCGGGTATCGGAGAGGGAGGCGGCGGTCGCGGGGAGGGCATCGGTCTCGGTTCGATCGGGACGCTCGGGCACGGTGCGGGGACGGGTACCGGGCAGGGCTTTGGCTCCGGGCATGGCCGTCTGGGCGGTGATCACGTCGCGAAGGCGCCCAAGGTGCGCATGGGGCAAACGACCGTCAGCGGCCGGCTGCCACCGGAAGTCATTCAGCGTATCGTTCGACAGAACTACGGTCGGTTCCGGCTCTGTTACGAGCAGGGCCTCGCGCGAAACCCGAACCTGGAGGGACGCGTGCAGGTGAGGTTCGTGATCGGTCGGGACGGTTCGGTCTCGAACGTGGGAAATGGTGGGTCCGACATCCCGGATTCGGCCGTGGTTCAGTGCGTGATCCGCAACTATTACGGTCTGAGTTTCCCGCAGCCCGAGGGCGGCATCGTGACGGTCGTGTATCCGATCATGTTCTCCCCGGGCTAGGGGCCGCTTCCGTTGGGATTGCGTGAGCACGCGGATCGGCTGACGCCGCCGGTCCCCACACGGCCATACGTTTCCGCCACACCGACGGCGGTTACGCGCGTCGCAAGCGGTCGTCGGCGAACGCGGGCGGTTCCGGACAGCTAGGGAATGCGCGAGGTCGCTCAGCGTCTACGTGCGACCCTGGTTCCCGCCGCGTGACGCTCGGCCCACAAGGAGATCGATCGAGGTGATCGAAGCCGAACGAACCGATGAAACGCGGGCTGAGCTGGAAGCCATGGCGCGCCTTCGAGCCGACGCGAGCACACGGTTCATCTCGCCGCGGAAAGCCCTGGAAACGTGGGTGAATCGCGTCGACGAACGGCTTTACTTCAGAGCGGCCGGTATCTATGCTCGTGTCCTTGTCCAGGCTGTCAGTCCCAACGTCCGCAGGACAAAGGGAAGGGTGCTCGTGATGAAGAATGAGACCAGCAAGCGAGTGGCGGTGGTGACCTTGGGGCTCACGATTGCAGCAGGAGCGCTCGGCTGTAGCCGCGATCACATCGAGGCCATCGATATGTCGAACCTCGGCGATCAATCGCTGAAGGTGAACGTCGATGGCGCGATCGAAAAGTACGAAGAAGCGACGCGTCTCGACCCGACGAACCACCTGATCTTCGCGAAGCTCGCCAACGCGTACCAGAAGAAAGAAGACTGGGACAAGATGGCGTCTACGCTGGCGCATGCGTCGCAGGTGGCGCCGGACTTTGCGAACTATTCTTACAAGCGTGGTTACGCGCTGATGCAAAAAGCGGCCGCGGGGAACCCCGACGCCTACGAGGAAGCCAAGCAGCCGCTCCAGAAGTGCATCGCGACGGATCCGAACTTCGCGGAGTGCTACCACGAGCTCGGCACCGCGAATCTCTGGACGGACAATCCCCAGGCCGCGCTAGAGAACTGGACGAAGGCGATCGAGCACGATCCGAACGTCGGGTATTTCTATCCGCCCCTCGCAGAGACCCTGATCTCGTTCAAGCTGTACGATCAAGCGGAGGGCGTGTTGAAGGAAGGGACGCGGATCATCCAGCCCACGGATGATCACAACAAGAACGACCTGTACGGGATGTACGTACTCCTCTCGATGGTGCACCAGGCGCGAGGTGACAAGGAAGCCATGGTGAGCGATCTCGAGAAGGCGAACGAAATCGACGGAGAGAAGAATCCGGAGATCGGTTTCAATCTGGGAAGCACGTACGCCGTCATGAACCCGCCTCGGAAAGAGAAGGCGGTTCAGCTCCTCAAAACGTTCACGAAGCGCGTCTGCAAGGGTGCGGAAGCGGCGAAGAAATTCCAGGATCAGTGCGCCACCGCCAACGACTTGATTCAGAAGCTCGGCGGCACGGAGTGACCGGCAAAGGACGCCTTCGTTCCTCGTTCTCGGGGCAGCACGATGCCACCCCGTCTCCGCGGGCGCGGCGTCCACGGCTTTCTAAGGTGTTCGAGGAAGCATGACTTTAGAGGAGCGTCTCAATCTGCGTGAGCGGAATCACGACTGGCAAGGGCTTCAGGAGACCCTGGAGCAAGGAATTGCCAGTGCGGACGATCCGGCGAGGCAGGCCGAGTACCATCTGCGCCTGGGTCGCCTACTGCGAGGGCGATTCCTCCAAGGAGTGAAGGCGCTCAAGCATTTTCAGGATGCCTTCAAGCTCAACGCAGGGCTCGTGGAGGCGCTCGCCGAAGCACGGGAGATCTACTGGGAGCTCGGCAAGCTGAACATGGTGCAGAAGCTCCTCGAGCTTCAGCTGAAAAACAGCAATGGCGCCGCCACGAGCGCGCTTTTTTGCCAGCTCGGGGATGTCCTTTGCGATCTCGGAGATCGTGATCGGGCGACCGAGGCCTACGCGAAAGCGCTCCAGTCAGCACAGGGCCAACCGACCTCTGCCGGAGATTTACTCCACGACGTGCAGGTCGGGGAAAAGGACTGGCAGGATCGAGTCGCGTCGCTACTGCGCGCGAGCCGGGAGGCCAAAGTGCGGTCCGACAAGGCCGACGCACTCGTGCGAGCAGCTCGCATCGCGTCCCGCTTCGCGCCGGAAGAAGTCGAGGGAATGCTTCTTCAGGCGTACGCTGCCGCTCCGACGAGCGCGGTCGTGGCACAATTGCTCGAGGATCTCCTCGCGCGCGCCGAGCGCACCGGAGCGATCCTCACGCATCAGCGCGAGATCCTCGGCAAGCTGACCAGTGACGAGGAACGTGGTCTCGTTGCGTTCTGCTTCGGTGCGCGATGGGCGATGCGTCACCAGAATCACGAGCTCGGAGCGGAGTTCATCGAGCAAGCCGCCGAGGCCGACCCGACGAACGAAGCGGCGTTCCACTATCTCCGCGAGGTCTATGGAACGATGGGCGGAGACTGGGCGCGTGTCCTCGGTCTTGCCGAGAAGCTCGTCGGAGCAACATCGGATCCCGCAGCCTCGGCATTCTTGCTCTCCAACGCAGGACTGGTGTCGTGGCGTCAGCTCGGAGATCTCATCCGAGCACGAACGTATTTCGAACGGCTTGCGCAGATCGCGCCAGACCACGCGTCGCTGAAGGCCTTCGAAACGCAGATCGGACAAACGCTCGGCCGACCCGTGGAACAGCCATCGGCGGCCCAGCCCGCGGCTGCCGGGACGCCTGCGGTGACCTCGAAGGCGCCCGCTGCCGTAGCCGAGGCGCAGCCAGCAGCAACCGTTGCGGCCCCCGAAGCACGCGAACCAGCGCAGATACCGTCCGCCGGCGACGCCGCGAAGATCGCGGAGCTCCGGAAGCAACTTGCCCAGCAGGAAGCAGCGAACCGGCATCACGAGTTCGTGAAGACGCTGGTGGCGCTCGGCGACGAAGTGCCGGATCGCGACGAAAAGGTTTCCCTGTACGGCAAAGCAGCCGAACTCTACGTCGGCAAGTTCATGAATCAGGCGGAGGCCGTCAAGGTCTTCGAGAAGATCGTCGAGATCGAGCCGGGGCATGCGCAGGCTGTCGAGTACCTCATCCAGATGTACGAGAAGCGCCGCGACTGGGAGAAGCTCATCGCGCTGCGCAAAGGCCAGGCGGAACAATTGCCGCCGGGCCCCGCGCGAGTGACGGCGCTGAAGGAGCTCGCGAATCTCGCTACCGAGAAGGTCCGGAAGCCGGAGGCGTGCATCGATCTGTGGGCCGTGGTCGTGGAGAACGATCCGGAAGACCTCGACGCATTGAACGCTCTCACGCAGCTTTACGAGCGCGCGCGCGATTACGAGAAGCTTGCCGACGTGCTGTTCAAGCTCGCGGAGGCAACGACGGACACGGCGAAGAAGATCGAGCTGTTGAACAAGCTCGGTCAGATTGCCGGGGATCGCCTGAAGGACGAAGAGCGCGCGGTCGATGCCTATCGAATGCTCCTGACGCTCCAGCCCGACGATCGAAGAGCCCAGGAACAGCTGAAGAAGCGTTATGTCACGCTCGGGCGTTGGGACGATCTCGAAGTCTTCTACGCGGAGAGCGGCAAGTGGGACGAGTTCATTCGCGTGCTCGAGAGCAATGAGAGCCGCGCGGAGAACGACGAGCAGCGCATCGGGATGCTGATGAAAATCGCCGAGCTCTGGATGACCCAGAAGGGGAAGCCGGACCGCGCGGCGCGCGCGTACGAGAAGATCCTGAGCTTCGACGCGAACTACCTCGACGCGGCAGAGCGGTTGATCCCGATCTACGCGAACATGAACAACCCGAAAGGGTTGGCGTCGGCGATCGAGGTGAAGCTCAATCACGTCACCGACCCGGGCGATCGGCTCGAACTCCTGCGGGAGGTTGCGTCGCTGTACGAAACGCGAATCAAGGACGCAGCCAAAGCTTTCGAACGGTACGTCGGGGCGTTCGAGCTCGCACCGGGGGACGCCCAGTGCCAGGCGGATGCGGAACGTGTGGCGGCGCTCACGTCACGCTGGGACGATCTCATAGCGTCATACAAGAAGGCGATCGGCTCAGCGGACGACACGGGCGACCGGGATACGGTGGCAGCACTTCGATTGCGCCTCGGGCGTGTCCTCGTGGAAGAGGTGAAGCGGATAGACGACGCGCTGGCCGAGTATCGCGCGGTCTACGAGGCGGAGCCGGAGAATGCCGTTGCGCTGGCCGCCCTCGAGAAGCTCTATCGCCAGACCGAACGCTGGAAGGATCTACTCGACGTTTACGAGAAGCGCCGAGAGCTCTCCTACAGCGCGGAAGATCGCCGGCCGGTGCTCTACGAAATTGCGAAGCTGTACGAGGAGCAAATCGGCGACGCGACGAAGGCGACGGAGACGTACCGCGCCGTCCTCGAGGACGACCCGCTGGATGCCGGGGCGCTCGCAGCTCTGGACTCCCTCTACCAGAAGACGAAGGAGTGGGATCCCTACGCGGAGGTTCTGCGCCGTCGCATCGAGCTGGACGTCAGCGAGCCCGAGCTCATCGATCTCAAATACAGGCTGGCGCAGGCCGAGGAGCATCACCTGTCCCGGGCGCAGGTGGCGCTCGAGAACTACCGCGAGATCTTGTTTCTCGACTCGGACCACGGGGGCGCGCGGGCGGCGCTGGAAGGCATGCTCGAAAATGAGGAGCTTCGCGGAGAAGCGGCAAGCATCCTCGAGAACATTTACGAGGTGCGAGAGGACTGGGAACGGCTCATTCGCGCTCTCGAGATTCTGGTACTCGCGAGTAGCGAACCGTCGCGTCGCGTCGAGCTACTCCGCAAGATAGCCTCGACCGCGTCCGGGCAGCTCAAGGATCGCGAACGGGCCTTCGACGCGCAGGCGCGCGCGGTGAGAGAGGACCCGGCGCTAGCCGAGTCACGCGACGAGCTCGAGGGCTTCGCAGAGGCCGCCGGGACGTGGGACAAGCTCGTTGAGCTCTACAACAAGGTAGCAGAAGGGCTCAGCGATGCTGCGCTCGCGCGTCATTACTGGATGCGCGTAGCCGTGATCGAGGAGCGGCTCGGACGCGTGGCAGAAGCGGCACAGAGCTACACGAAGATCCTCGGCCTCGATCCGTCGGATGCCGAGGCGCTCCTGGCAATGGACGCGCTGTACCGTCGGACCGGGCGCTGGGACGATCTCATCGGCGTATTCCGCCGTCGCATCGAGCTCGCGGAAGATGGTGCGGAACGCGAGTCGCTCTACGCGCAGATGGCCGGAGTCTACGAAGAGAAACTCGGCAAGCCCGACGATGCGATTGCGGCGTACAGGGAAGTCCTCACGATCGATCCGACGAGTCAGGTCGCGCTGGGAGCGCTCGAGTCCCTGTTCATGCGCCAGCGCATGTGGAACGAACTGGCCGAAAACCTGGAGACCCGGCTCGGTCTGGCCGAAAGCGAAGATGAGCAAATCCGCCTCATGCTTCGACTCGCGTCGCTACGCGAGAAGGAGATGGGCTTTCCCGACAGCGCGATCGAGGGATATCGGCAGGTTCTCGAGCGTGACTCTTCGAACAGGGAGGCTCTCGAGGCGCTCGAAAGGCTCGGATTGGCGACCGATCACGAGCTCGTCATCAGCGAGATCCTCGAGCCTCTTTATCGGCAGCAAGGCGACTATCAAAAGCTCATCGGGGTGTACGAAGTGCAGGTGCGGCGCGCCGACGATGCGAACCGCAAGGTCGAGCTTCTGCACGGCATCGCCCAGCTCTACGAGGACGCGGCGGGGGACGCCAACGCGGCGTTCGACACGTACGCTCGGGCCCTCGCAGTCGACTCGTCGAACGAGACGACCCAGGAAGCGCTCGACCGCCTCGCGCGCGTCGCAAACCGCCATCTGGATCTGGCGAAGGTGTTCGAAAACCTTGCCGGCAAACACGCCGATCCGGAGCTCGGTAGCCGGCTCTACACGTTCGCAGCTCGTGTCGTCGAAAACGATCTCGGCGATGTGGATCGCGCGATCGAGCTTTACCGCAAGGTCCTCAGCATCGACCCGATGAACCTGGCAGCGGCCGAATCGCTGCAGACGCTCTTCCAGTCGACGGAGCGGTTTGCCGACATGTCGCTGATCTTGCAGCGCAAGGCGCAGATGCTCCAGGATCTCGAGGAGCAAAAGGCTGCGCTTTATCAGGCGGCCGGGCTCGAGGAAGAGGTTCTCGAGCGATCCGACAATGCCATCGCCGTTTATCAGAAGGTTCTCGAGCTGGATGCAGAGGATCTTCGGAGCGTCGATGCTCTAATCAACCTGTACCTGAAGGCGCAGAAGTGGGCCGAGCTCCTGGAGGTTTACTCCAAGAAGGCCGACCTGGTCAGCGATGCCGAGGAGAAGAAGCTCATCTACTACGAGGTGGGCGCGGTATACGAGCGAGAGCTCGGCAACGTGCAGAGCTCGATCGATACGTACCAGAAGGTGCTCGAGCTCGACCCGGACGACCTGACGGCGCTCGGTCGCCTGGACGTCCTCTACCAAACCGCCAGGAACTGGGCCGAACTGCTGACGGTGCTCATGCACGAAGCGGAGCTCACCGGCGATCCCGCGGAAGCGATCAGCTTTCAGTATCGGATTGCCGAGCTCTACGAGAAGCATCTCGGCGATGTCCCTCGTGCGGTGGAGCTCTACCGGGACATCCTTGGCGTGCAGCCCGATCACACGCCGACGCTCACGGCTCTCGAGGGCATCAAGAACGGTGACAAGGAGCCGCTCGGAGCCTCGGGGGTCCTCGAGCCCGTCTACGAGGCCATGGGGGAGTGGTTGAAGCTGGTCAGCGTCCTCGAGGTGCAGGTCCGATTCGCCCAGGACCCATTCGCACACGTGGATCTTCTCCATCGTGTCGCGGCACTTTACGAAGAGAGTCTGGGAGACCCCGCCAAGGCGTTCGACACGTTTGCCCGAGCCGTGAAGGAGGATAGCCAGAACGAGACGTCACTCGGTACCCTCGAACGTCTCGCCATGTCCACCGGTCGATGGCCAGCGGTCGCCGAACTCTACGATGGCGAGCTCGAAAAGCTCGAGGGCGAGCCGGAGCGTCTCGTGGAACTCGGCCTCCGCGTCGCGCAGGTCTACGAAGTTCAGCTCGAAAACGTGGACAATGCCGTGGCTCGGTATCGTCGGGTGCTCGACGCAGATGCCGAAAATCAAAGTGCCGTGCGTTCACTCGATCGGCTGTTCACGCAGACCGAGCGATGGAACGAGCTTGCAGAGATACTGGCGCGCGAGGCGGAAGTCGGGCAGAGCCCCGACGAGATCTTGGAGTTCAAGTTTCGGCTCGGAAGCGTTTACCAGCTCCGCCTGAACGACGTGGACAAGGCGATCGCCGCCTACAGCGAGGTCATCAACGCCGCCCCCGAGCACACGGAGACGCTTCGAGCTCTCGAGGGGCTGTTCGAGTCCGGCGTGAAACAGCTCGAAGTCGGCCAGATCCTCGAGCCGCTCTACCAGTCGGGGGGAGAGTGGGAGAAGCTCATCCGCGTCCACGAGGCGCAGCTCGCTTCCATCATCGAGCCGGAGGAGCGAGTCCAGATGTACTACCGCATCGCGGAGGACGCCGAAGAGCGTCTCTCGGATCCGGTTCAGGCATTCCGGGTTTATGTGCGGGCGCTGCGGGAGCGACCGCTGGACGAGAAATCCGGGGAAGAAATCGAACGACTCGCGTCGATGATCGAGGGCGGCTGGGAGGAACTCGCCAACTCGTACGCAGACGTCATGAGCGTCGAGGGCCTCGACACGCAGACGCTCGCAGTGCTCGGTCGCAAGCTCGCTCGAGTCTTCGAAGAGGAGCTCGCGGACGTCCAGAAGGCCGAGGAATCATACCGGTTCGTGCTGTCGGTGTCGCCGACGGATGCAGATGCGCTGTCGAACCTCGATCGCATCTACTCGGCCACGGAGCAGCACTCGGAGCTCGCTGGGATCCTGGATCAGCGTGCGCAGATTGCGGCCGACGATCGCGACAAGGTGGAGCTCTACGGTCGCCTCGGTCAGGTGTACGAGGTCGAGCTGAACCGCGTGGACGAAGCCGTCGTCGCGTATCGCCGCATCTTCGACAAGCTCGAGCCGAACAACCAGGATGCGATCGGCGCGCTCGCTCGCATCTATGAAACGAAAGAGGCATGGGTCGAGCTGAAGGTGGTCTACGAGCGGCAGCTCGAGAACGCCGTAGGCGACGTCGAGGAAGCGGAAATTCGCGCGAAGCTCGCCCAGGTCGCGTCGGATCGACTCGGGAACGTGGAGCAAGCGATCGAAGGGTGGAAGCGGGTTCTGGATCTCCGCGGGGAGGATCCAGAAGCTCTGTTTGCGCTCTCGAATTTGTACGAGAAGCAGGAGCAGTGGGCCGAACTATCCGACGTCCTCGAGCGGCACTTCGACATCGCCGAATCCGACGAGGATCGGGTGAACGCCCTTACCCGTCGCGCACGCCTGTTCACCGAGAAGCTCGGTCGAGATGACGAGGCACTGGAGACCTGGCAGCGTGTGCTGGACATCGATTTTGCGAACGTCGCGGCGCTTCGATCCGTTGCGGCCATCTGGCGTCGCCGGAACGACCCGACGGAGCTGGTTGCAGCACTGCACGCGACGGTCGATCGCGGCGGATCGTTGCTCGATCCCGAGGAGCTGACCGGCGTCTTCCGTGAACTCGGGAAGACGTATGGCGCCGTTCTGCAGCAGCCCTACGACGCGGCTGAAGCGTGGCGGAAACTGCTCGAGGTCGATCCCTCGGATTTCGAGGCGATGGACGAGCTCGAGAAGCTCTACCGCGCCGAAGACCGCTGGCCAGACGTCGTCGGGGTCAAGATGCAACGCGCCGAGGTTCTCTCGGAGGCCGCGGAGAAGATTCGCGAGCTCCTCGAGGTCACGGAGATCTGGAGGACGAAGGTCGAAGACTACGACCAGGCGACGAGTGCATTCGAGAAGGTGCTGGCGATCGAGCCGACCCACGAAATGGCGTTCGTCGAACTCGAAAAGCTGCACCGGACGGCGTCGCGGTGGGAGCCCCTCGTCGAGATGTATTTGAACCGCCTCGAGACGCTCGAGGAGGTTTCGAAGCGAAGCGAGCTTCTGCGACGCATCGCGACCGTGTTCGAGGAGAAGCTCGAAGACAACAATCAGGCCTTCGACGCCCTGGTGAATGCCTTCAGCGAAGACTACGCGGACGACGTGACCTCGGCTTACCTCGAGAAGATCGCGCAGGCGACGGGGCGCTGGGGTGAACTCATCAACACTGCCAACGCCTGGCTCCAGGAGCAGAACGATCCCCGACTCAAGATTCAGCTCTGCCTCCGACTAGGCAAGTGGTACGGCGAGGACCTCGGCCATCCGGAGTACGCGCAGCCTTACTATGCGCAGGTCATGCAGCTCGACCCGAACAACGTGAAGGTCGTCCGGCAGATGGCGAACATCTACCGGATCGGCGCCCAGTGGCAGAAGATGGGCGAGACCCTAACGCGTGCCCTCGATATCGCGGTGGCAAACGAAGATCGGCGAGTGATCTTGTTCGATCTAGGCGAGCTCCTGGAACGACAGATGTCACAGGCGGATCAAGGGCTTGCCTACTACAAGCGATCACTGGAAGTCGATCCGCTGTATCTGCCGGCCCTCGAGGCGCTCGAACGCAACTACGCCGACCGGGGGATGACAGCGGAGCTCATCCAGATCCTCACCAGCAAGGTAAAAGCCCTCTCGGACTCGGAGCAGACCGTACAGACCAGCCTCCGGATGGGAGAGCTATACGAGAAGCAGCTTCGCGACCTGGAGAAAGCGGGGCAAGTCTACCGCGACGTTCTGGCCATCGATGCGTCGAATCTACAGGCATTGCGCGGCCTCGAGAGGGTGAGCGAGACACTTCAGAAGTGGAGCGATCTCGTGGACGTTCTCGAGCGGCAACTGGACGTGGTTGAGAGCGAACGCGAGCGCGTCGAGGTCCTGTTGAAGCTCGCCGGGATCCAGGAGGAGCAGTTCCTCAAGGCGGACGTCGCGGCGCAGCGTCTGGAGCAAGCACTCGAGATTGATCACGCCGAGAAGCGCGCGTACGTCGCGCTCGAGCGTTGTTATCGACGCTTGAAACAGTGGCTCGACCTCATCGGCGCGTACGAGAGACACATCAGCGACGCCGCCGAGCCGGGCGAGAAGGCCGAGCTGTTTCGCAACATCGCCCAGGTGTACGCGGACGAGGTCGGCGACAACGATCAAGCGATCACGGCTTATCAGAACATCGTCGACGTCGACGATACCAACATCGAGGCGCTGGAGGCTCTCGCCAAGCTTTACGAGAAGCAGGGGGATGCCGCTGCCTCCATCGACGCGATGATCAAAGTCGCGGATCTCACGAGCGACGGCACGATGCGCGTGGAGATGTATTACCGGATCGGCAAGGCACTCGACGAGAAGCTCGGTGATCGCGTGCAGGCGCAAGAGCGCTTCGAGATGGCGCTCGATCTGAACCCGGCACATTTGCCGGCCCTCGCGGCGCTCCGCACCATCGCAGTGGACGAGCAGGACTGGGATCGCGCGGCGACGTACCTCGATCAGGAGCAACAGCACACGGAGCAACCCCGGGCGCGGGCAAAGCTGCTCGTGGAACTCGGCAGGGTCCGCGACGAGCAACTCGGCGACCGCGACCTGGCGGTGCAAGCATACGAACTCGCCATCCAGGCGGACCCGGACTGTGAAGAAGGCGCGCTGCCTCTCGTCGAGGAGTATTGCAAACAAGAGCGCTGGAAGGATGCAGAGCCGCTCGCGGAAATGCTGGTCCGGAAGAGCAAGAACCGCGAACGCCAAGAGCAGCACATGCTGAACAAGCTGCTCGGCAAAGTGCACGCCGCTCTCGGGAGCGACGAGAAGGCGATTAAGGCCTATCAGGCGGCGCATCAGCTGGACGTCACTGATCAGGAGACGATCCGCGGCATCGCGGAGGTGTCGTACAGGCTGAAGGACTGGGCCAGCTCACTCACGAACTACCAGAAGGTGCTGACTGCGCTGGGCGAGGAAGAGGTGGAGCAACGAACCGAGGTCTATTATCGCCTCGGTTCGATCAAGCGTGAGCAGGGGCAGCCGAAGCAGGCCATCAACAATTTCGAAAAGGCGCTGGCACTCAACACCGAGCATCGACCGACCCTCGAGGCGCTCGTCGACCTCTACGTGAAGAGCGGGGATTTCAAGCAAGTTGCCGCGTACAAGCGTCAGATCCTCGACGGAGTGTTCGACGAGGACGAGCGGTTCAAGCTACTCGTGGAGATCGGCGACGTCTGGGGTGAGAAGGAGAAGAACTCGCCGAAGGCCATCGAGGCGCTCGAAGAGGCGCGGGACTACAAGCCGCAGAACCACGTTCTGTTGCACAAACTGCTGCAGCTCTATCAATCGGCGGGCGACTGGCAAAAGATGGTCGATACCCTCCAGGCCATCAGCGATCTCGAAGCCGCTCCCGAGCGGAAGGCTCGCTACTTTTACACGATGGCGCAGCTCTATCGCGACAAGCTCGAAGATACCGATCGGGCCGTCGAGCTGTTCAACGAAGCGCTGGATCAGAATCCGCAATTTCTCGAGAGCTTCGAGCGCATCAACAAGATTCTGACGCAGGAGAAGAACTGGAAGCAGCTCGAGCGTAACTACCGGAAAATGATCCACCGGATGGCTGGGAAGGGGAACACGGATCTCGAGTTCCAGCTCTGGCACCAGCTCGGGTTGATTTATCGCGACAGGATCGGCGAGACGGAGACGGCCGTCGAAGCCTTCAAAATGGCGTCGACTCTCCGCCCCGAGGATCTCACCGAGCGGCAGATTCTATCGGAGCTCTACGAGTCCACGGAGCGGTACGACGAGGCGATCGGCGAACAGCGTTCCATCCTCGAGCAGGACGCTCTCCGCGTCGAGCCGTATCGCGCGCTGTATCGCCTTTATCTGCACAAGCAGACGTATGACGAGGCGTGGTGCGTTGCCGCGGCGATCGCGTTCATGCGCAAGGCAGACGAAGAGGAACAGCGCTTCTTCGAGGACTACAAGCCGCAGGGTATGCTTCAAGTTCGCGGGCGCCTCACGAACGACCACTGGGTGCGGCACCTCTTCCACGCCGACGAAAACCTTTATGTCTCGAAGATATTCGAGATGATAGCGGCCGCAGCCCTCCAGGCGAAAATCGCGCAGCTCAAGATGCAAAATAAGCTGCCCGTGCTGAACGCGAAGTTCAAACAGGATCCGGCAACATCGACGGTCACATTTGCCAAGACGTTCGGTTGGGCGGCGCAGGTACTCGGGATCGCGAATCCCGAGCTGTTCGTGAGAAATGACGTCCCGGGTTCGATCGTCGCCGTGCCGTCGATTCCGCCGGCGTCCGTGGCTGGCCAGACGGTGCTCTCCGGATTCACGCCGCAAGAGCTCGCATTCTTGTGCGGGAAGCACCTCGCGTCGTATCGCGGCGAGCATTACATCCGGACGCTCTTCCCCACGCAGGCGGAGCTAACCATCATGTTGTTCGCCGGCGTCATGATTGCCGCGCCGAGCACACCCATGCCGCAGGACATCGCGAAGCAGGTGGAGACGACGGCGCGTGAGCTGGCGAAATACATGGAGCCCGTGCACTTGGAGGGGCTCCGCACCGTCGTGAAGCGGTTCATCGAGGAAGGCGCGAAGGCGAATATTCGGCGGTGGAGTCAGGCTGTCGAACTGACCGCATGTCGCGCGGGGCTTCTCGTCTCCGGCGATCTGGAGATCGCGAAGAAGATCCTCGCCGCCGAACCGACCGTGCCCGGCGACCTGACACCGGCGGAGAAGATGAAGGAACTCCTCGTGTTCAGCGTGAGCGACCACTACACGACGCTCAGAACCGCACTTGGCATCGCCATCGCGACCGAATGAGCCTCGTGATGCAGCGCACAGGGCCGGAAAGGCCGCGCGTGGGTCATTTGCCCGGGCTGTCGAAGACGATACGGCCCCCGATGACGAAGTGCGCGTTGACGGCCTTCGTCTCGAGAGGGATGCGACTGGAACCCGTGAAGGTGCCGAGGGCGAGTTCTACGATAGGCCCGAATCCGAGCTGAGAGGCCGCGTACCAGTCCCCCCCTATCTGGAAACGTGCCCAATCGATTCCAGTCAACGACGCCTCCCCGTCGCCGGTGCGGCGGAAGCCGACTCCGGCGGCGAGCCATGGATCGAACCGGACGCCCTGCACCAGATGATAACGAACCATGGCCCCGGCGGCGATCGAGGTGAAGTCCTTGCCTCGAGCGTCATTCTTGCCGGCTGGCATCGCCACCTCGGCGTAGGCGCCTATCCCGACAGCGCGGCTCACGCCGTACAAGGCGTCGCCGGCCAGCCATAACCCAGGCCCGATCAGATCGCTCTGCGCATTGCCGCCAGAGACCAGACCGAACGGGACGATGAGCCCCACATTCGCGCCCAGGACAAGGTGACCGCCGATGGTGTCACGGGCGGGCCGCACGGAATCGTCGGAGTCGCTCGGAAGGATAACGGGCTTCGGCGGCGTGGGCGTGACCCCAGGGGGTGCCTTTGCCGGGATCGCGCTGGTGGTGGGGGCTGGCGCGGGAGTCGTCTCGGTCTCCGGGGTACTCGGGACGTCCGGCGGGGACGCACCTTCGGAAGAAGACCCGTCCTTCGGTACGGGTGGAGGTGGCATTTCGCCGTAAGCGACGCTCGGCAACAGCGAAATTGAAAGGAGGAGCGTGAGACCGGTCGATCGACGCATCGAGGCTCCTGTTACCACACACGGATCCAGGAAAGCCCGCAACTCGTCGCTGGTTGGGCCGATCCGTCGAGCGAGGATCAATGGACGAAGAATCGGCGCCATCGTGGCCCGCCCCGCCGTCGGGGCCCACGCTCGAGCTCGAGCATCCGCCGGCACGCGGGCCGTGGAGCGTTGAAATTGGGTCGCCGTCCAGCTGCCACGTCGTAGCCCTGAAGCCGGGGTATCCGCTCGTTCTGGGGAGCGGCGCGGCGGCGGACGTCCGGGTCGATGATCGGACGGTGAGCGCTTGCCACGTGAGGTTGGAGGCTGCCGCGGATGGCGTGGCGGTAGCGGACTTAGGTTCGAAGAATGGCGTTTACTTCGGAGGAGCGCGCGCGTCCGGCGCGTGGCTCGCTGGAACGCCGTCTTGCTTCGTGGTGGGACGGACGACCGTCACTGTCCGGATGCTCGCCGACGGGGGCAACGTAATGGTCGCGGGCGAACCCATTCCGGGCCTGGTCGGTGGATCGCTGCCGATGCGACGGCTGGCTGGCGAGATCCGGCGGTGCGCCGGCCTCCGCGCTCCCGTGCTCCTCCTGGGCGAATCTGGGTCGGGGAAGGACGTGGTAGCGCGCGCCATTCACCGACTTGGGCGGCGAGAAGGCCCGTACGTGCCGTTGAACGTCGGAGCGGTACCCGAGACGCTGGCCGACGCCGAGTTGTTCGGTCATCAGAGGGGCGCGTTCACCGGCGCGGTCGCTGCGCGACCGGGCGCGTTTGAAGCCGCGCATCGTGGCACGTTGTTCCTCGACGAGATTGCAGATCTTCCGCCCGGCATCCAGGTGAAGCTCCTGCGAGTCGTGGAAGATCGGATGGTGCGGCCGCTCGGCAGCGCACGTGCGATCGAGGTCGACGTGCGCGTGCTGTCCGCGACGTGGGCGCCGCTCGAAGAGCGGGTCGCAGCCGGGCGTTTCCGTGCGGACCTCTACCACCGCATCTCGACGTTCGTGCTGCACGTGCCGCCCCTCCGGTCGAGGAAGAGCGACATTCCGTTGCTCGCGCGGGCGATCCTCTCGCGCATGCGCGACGACGTCGGTCCAAAGGAGCTGGGCAGCGGAGCACTAGCCCGTCTCGTCGAGCACTCGTGGCCCGGGAACGTGCGCGAACTCGGCAGCGTCCTCTATCGCGCCGCTGTCGCGGCGGACGGCGGGCTCATCACCGCCGATTGCGTAAATGCCGCGCTGAGTTCCACCGTCAAAGCGCGCCCACGTCCGCTCTCACGCGACGAGGCGCAAGCGTTGCTCGGGGAGCTCAATGGGAACGTCAGCGGTGCGGCGCGCGCCGCGGGTGTCCCAAGGAGCACCTTCCGCTTCTGGCTGGAAAAACCTCGAAGTCAGAACTGACCGACGACGTCGAGCCCGCTCGAGCCGGGCGCAGCCCACGGCATCAGCCGTGCTTCGAATGTCTTGCCGGGCACAGCGGCGGTCTTTTCTGAACCCGAATCGACGAAGTAATACACGACCGTGCCGATGATCGCGGCCCCGCCGACGATCCCGCTGACGATCGCGAGCGTCTTCTCCGTATCTCCAGAGTTCGCATGGTCCTGGAAGTCCTTACAGGTCTCCTGATACGCGCTGACCCGGGGTCCCGGAAGGATGCGCGCCCCGTCCGATGGCAAGCTGCAGGGCCCGTTGGATTGCGGGTTGTAGTTCGCGTCGTTCGCGAAGGCGTTCACGTCGCCGGCCATGGCGGGTGTGCCGTACCAATAGTTTTTCAGGTTCGTCTTGTCCTGGTTCGCGACCGAGTAACTCCGATTCGAGAGAAGCCCAAAGGTCACGCTTCCACCGATGCCGAGTGCCCCGACGGCCACACCGCCAATCGCGACGGGATGCTGTCCGAGCCATTTGAAGAATGGGGGGCGGTGGTTCTCCGGGGTGGGTTCGGGCGCAGCCTCTTCGGATGCGGCTTGCTCCTCGGGTGGAGGTGCGGGTTTTTCCTCGGCGGGCGCTGCTTCCGGCGTCTCCTGGAGCTCGGTGTGCTCCGCAGGTACCGGCGCAGTCGATGGCGGACGCAGATTCAGATTCACCGAGGTGGTTTGACCCGCGCTCGTCGTGACGGATTTCGTCGCGTGGCGATCTGTCATCGTGGCGTCGAACGAGTGTGTGCCCGGCATCAGGTACAGCGGGGACGTGAGGGGCGCGGTGCCTCTGTCCGCCCCATCGACAGTGAGCTGCGCGCCAGGTGTATCCACCACGACGGTTACTTCGGCGACCTTCGACTTTGCGGCGGCGAAGCCGAGCTCCGTCTCCTGCTTATCCGTATCGCTCACCGTATTATTGTGGAGATACTCGGAGAAGTGCGTCGCGGCGTCGTCGGGGTGCCCTGACCGGAGCTCGCTCTGCGCCAGGTTCAGCAGAACCGCCGGATGGGGCTTCAGTGCGTAGGCTTGGCGGAACGAGAGCCGCGCCTTGTCGTATTCGCGCTGGTCGTAAAACTGCACGCCTTCACGGAAGCGTTGGCGCGCCATCTCCACGGTTTCCGGATCCTGGGCATGAGCCCCGCGCGGAACGCTAACGCCAAGAGCAAGGCCGGCGGCCAGAAGGAGCCGGGCGGCGTGACGGGGAATCATCCAAGGCCTCGTGTCTGCAAGGGAAAGAGTGCCAACTTGGTTTCCGTTCGGGGGCTAGAAGGGACTCTCCCGGACTATAGTCCCACCGCTTCCCGCGGGGGTAGAAGACGGCGGATGGGCGGTGGTCGCGTGATGCGCCGGGTGTTCCACGGTGTGCCTCTCGACGCGGGCAGCCCGCGCGGGTGGGAGGTGGTGCCTCTCGTTCTCGGGCCGTTTCGCGGCGGCGGCCGCTGTTTCGTCGTCAAGCTTCGCTGTTTCGGCTGTTTCGGCGGTCTCGGCAGCGGTTGGTTCGGCGGTAACGGAGGGTGGGGGGGGCGTAGGTGCTGGCGCGGGCAGGGCCGTTTCCGGGAGCGGTGGAGGCGCAGGAGCCGCGGCAGTCTGCGCAGGAGGCTGCGTCACGACTGGTGCCACGGTCTCCGTTCGTGGAGCAGGGGTCGACGCGCTGTCGGCGGGTCGTAATGCCGTCCTCGCAACGCCGGCGACAATCAGTCCTGCAGCGACGCCGACCACCCCGAACACCACGCCGCGTCCACGACCCGACGCGCGGCGGCTGCGAGGTGGCTCCGTTCGGCGCGCCGCGATCGGCTCCTCTTCCTCGAACGCGAGGACATTCGGGGCGAGACCGGGTCGCGCGCGGTTTGCGCCGCTGGGGGTCTGGACGGGTTCTACTTCGACGGACGAGGCGGGTGCGACCGAGTGAAGGCTTTTCTCCGGCGAGACCAGGGGACGGGGCGGCGCGTATTGCGCTGCGACATCCGGTGTCAGTTCGCGAGCGGGCGCGGGCGCCCGAGCCGGCGGAGGGGCAGGCTCGATCGTGACGGGAGGCGGCGCGACGAGCACCGGAGGCGCCGCTGGAGCGACCGCCGCCTCCGCAAAGGCGGGCTCATCCCACATCGCGGTGAACTGGCTCGCGAGGCGGTCCGCGTCATCGAGTGACAGCGGCGGCGCGCTCGGCTGCTTTTCATTCCCAGGCTGGTCGTTCCCGGCCATTTGTCGCTCGGTAGCTCTCTTGGGTTACCGAGAATATTATGGGTAGGCTAGCACTCGCCGCGTGGCCGGCGCAACGACAGGGCCGCGCGAGATGGTGCAAACTTTCAGGTTTTTGTCCCTCGCCGTCCGCTCGCGGAAGAGAAAGCCGCTAGGGCTGCTCGCCGTGAGCGTCGCCCTCGTGGCCTGTTCTGCTGACAGGGACCATCACGCGTCGCCCCGCGGTGCGCCTTCCTCATCATCCGACGCGGCGAGTGCGCTTCTCCCTAGCCGCGCGGCCATCGTGGCGCGCGCCGACGCCCTCGCGGTCGAGGGTGCGGACCGCAACGGAGCCGAAGGAGCTCGTCGGTCCGTGGAGGCGGCGGCGCTTAGGATGCGCGCATACCGGGTGGAGCGGGTCAACGCCGATGCGCTCGAGGCGGAGGAGCTGTACCGCGGTGCCGCCCGGATCGATTGGTCCGGGGCGTGCGACGCCGAGATCGATCTGGCGCTCGTGGAAGGCGAACTTTCGGCGGATCCCGCGGCGGAATATCGCGCGCTCTATGCGACCCGAGCGCGCCGGCGCCCCGCCCCGTGCACGGACCGTATCGATGTAGTGCTGACGACGCTTGCAGCTTTTCAGCCCCCAGCGGACGTTCTTGCCGCCATCGATCAGGACGTCCGCGGGCGATCTCCCGCGCAACCGGCCGGCAGCGTCGCGATCATGGAACCCAGGGTGCCCGCCGAACAACCGGCGGCGCCCGCCGAGATCACCGGCCTGCGGCAATACGGCGGCAGGGACGCTGGTCGAGTCGTCGTGTTCCTCTCGCGACCGACGCGGTTCGAGGTGGGGGACCTCGCCGGGGACGCGACGCACGCTCCGCGCGTCTTCATCGACGTCACGCAGACGAAATTCCACGGCGCGCGCGACTTCGAGGGAAGTGGACTCGTGGAGCGCGTACGCCTCGGTGCGAAGGGGACCTCGACGAGGGTCGTCCTCGATCTGGCCTCTCCCGCGTCGCAGCGCGCCTTCTACTTGCCCGAGCCGTTTCGACTCGTCATCGACGTCTGGAAAGGCGCATCGCCGTCGTCCGATCGCGGGCCTCCGCGAGTGCGGCGGGTCGTGCTCGATCCGGGTCATGGCGGGCGCGATCCCGGGGCACTCGGGCCGGACGGACTTCGGGAGAAGGACGTGGTCCTCGACGTCGCCCATCGCGCCGCGCCGCTGCTCGCGCGCGAGCTCGGCATTTCGACGTTGCTCACGCGCGACGCCGACGTGTACGTTCCGCTCGATGAGCGCGTCGCTCGGGCGAACGCGTTTTCAGCCGACTTATTCCTGTCGATTCACTGCAACGCCAGCGAGTCTCCCGGCAGCCGCGGCGTCATGACCTTCGTGCTGGACGCTTCGCGCGACGATCTCGCGTCCCGTGTCGCGGCGCGGGAGAATGCCTCTTCCGCGGAGGCATCGGCCGAACTCGCGACGGCCATGAGTCAAGTGCTCGACCCCGGCACCCGGTCGCGGTCCAATCATTTCGGGGAGCTCCTGGAACGCGCGTCGCTAGCGTCGCTGGCGCCGCGCTACCCGGAGATCGTGGATCTGGGCGTGAAGAGCGCGGGATTCTACGTCCTTGCGGGGGCCCGGATGCCCGCGGCCTTGTTCGAGACGTCCTTCATCTCCAACACCGTCGAGGAACGACGGCTGGATTCCGGGGACTATCGCCAAAAACTCGCCGACGCGATCGTCAACGCGGTTCGCGCGTATCGAGACGGTATCTGACGAACGTTGCCGACTCAGGGACGCCGCGAGACGAACCGGGTACCCACCAAAATGAAGCGCGTAGGACCCTCGGCGTTTTCGGGCACTTCGCGTGTCGGGTGCAGCGGATCTCCCGGTAACGCGAGGATCGTCTCGCCGGCGTCCTGGACGACGAAGGGGAGTGTCGGAGCTAGAGACCGCGTACGTGCGATCGCGAGGGCGGCCTCCACGTCTACCGCGTCCCGAAAAAGTTCGAGGGTGAACGACGTCGGCGGTGCAAGGCGGATCTCGAGCCGCTCCCAGCGCGCGAGGATATCCGCCGCTGTCGCCCAGAAGCCCCGCGTCGTTTCGTGTCCATCGTGCGCGCCGTGCTGCCTCGGCGGCGCGGCGAGCAAGTAGAATCGGGTGTCGAAGCGCCTGGATTCGACGGTGGGCGTGATCCAGCGCGACAGGGCTTGGAGGCGAGCCGTGTCGAGAACGAGGCCTGCCTCCTCGACAGCGGCGCTGAACGGTTGGCCTCTCTGCCTTGCACGCTGAAGCTCCCGTACCGCACTGTCGTCGAGATCGTCGCCGAGGACGGGGAGCAAGGCGGCCTCCTCGAGCGTTTCGCGCAGCGCCGCGACGGCGAAAGCCCGCGCGGTCGACGGGTCGTCGGAAAAGTTCCGGGGTCCCCCGCGCAGGGGCGTCGAAAGCGCGTCCCAGCAGGGGTTTCGGTCGCCGGGGTCCACTTTGCCGCCCGGGAAGACGATTGCTCCGCCCATGAAAGCGGAGCTCGGATGCCGCTCGACGCAGAAAATCTCGACGCGCCCGTTCCCGTTCCGCATGACCACCACGGTCGCCGCATCGCGTGGTATCGCTTCGGCCGCCCGCTCGTCTTGGTTCGACGGCATCGGGGCCAGGTTACCCGAAGGATGGCGGAGCCAGGAGGCCCCCGCCTCCGCGAGGGAAACCGGGCTCGTACTTCCTTTTCGCACCGCGGCGCGCCTCGGCGCGTCCGTCCAGATTGACGCGGGCCGGGGCGATTCCTATGTTGCGAGGCTCCCAAGGGCGTAAAAGAGCGGTCCTTTTCACCATGAACAAAACGCAGCTGAAGAAGTTCAAGAAGCTCCTCGAGACCAAGCGCTCCGAGATCGTGAAGAAGGCGCAGCAGACCCTCGAGCAGGACATGTCCCTGGACGCGGACGATCTGCCGGACGAGATGGATCTGGCCTCGAGCGAATATCTGCAAGCGTTCACGTTCCGTCTGCGCGGCCGAGAGAAGACCTTCCTCGACAAGATTCAGAAAGCACTCGAACGGATCGAAGACGGGTCATTCGGCGTCTGCGAAGAATGCGGGGAGGAAATTTCTGTCAAGCGACTGGAGGCTCGACCGGAGACCACGCTCTGCATTCGATGCAAAGAGGATCAGGAGCGGGTCGAGCGCGATTTCGGTTGAGGGGCAAGCTTGCTCCACGTGGTCCGCTGGTCGGGCGAATCACGAGCAGTCGGCTAGCGTCGCGCAGCGCGGGCCTTCTTTGCAGGGGCCGATGTCGCCGGGGCTGGGGGCGGCCGATGTCGTTCAAGTACTTGCGCCAGGTGCCTGCCCGTGTGGCTCCGTGGTTCGGCGGCGATCACCTCAGGCGGCCCGGCGGCGACGAGTTCGCCTCCTCGCTCGCCTCCTTCGGGGCCCATGTCGATCACCCAGTCCGCGCAGGCGACGAGCTCCAGATTGTGTTCGATGATGAGGATCGAATTGCCCGCGTCGCGCAGTCCGAAGAGCGCGGCCGTCAGCATCTCGATGTCCGAAAAGTGAAGGCCCGTCGTGGGCTCGTCGAGGACGTAGAGCGTCTGTCCCGTCGCCTTGCGCGATAGTTCGGTCGCAAGCTTCACGCGCTGCGCCTCGCCTCCGGAGAGCGTCGTCGCAGGTTGGCCGAGCTGCACGTAACCCAGGCCGACCTGGTGCAGGGCGTGGAGCCGCTGAGCGATGCGCGGGATCGATTCGAACGCCACGCTCGCTTCCTCGACCGTCTGATCGAGCGCATCGGCGATGGATAGGCCCCGATAGCGGATCTCCAGAGTCTCCCGGTTGTACCTGCGTCCGCCGCATGTTTCGCACTGGACGTAGACGTCCGGCAGGAAGTGCATCTCGACGCGCAGCACGCCATCGCCCTGGCACGCTTCACATCGGCCGCCTTTGACGTTGAAGGAGAACCGCCCCGGCTTGTAGCCGCGTGCGCGTGCCTCCGGGAGGCCTGCATAGAGCTCGCGTAGGTAGGTGAAGATCCCCGTATACGTCGCCGGGTTCGAGCGCGGGGTTCGCCCGATGGGGGCCTGATCGATGCTGATCACCTTGTCGATGTTCGACAGACCCTCGATGGCGTCGTACGGTCCGACCCAGCCGGTCGCTCCGTAAAGCGTGGCGCGCGCGGCGCTCAGCAGGGTGTCCACGATGAGGCTGCTCTTGCCGGAACCGCTGACGCCGGTGACGGCCGTGATCACGCCGAGCGGTATCTCGATCGTGATATCCTTCAGGTTGTGGGCGCGCGCACGGACGATGCGAAGCTTCTCCTTGCCGGGTTTCTTTCGTTCCACGGGCACGGGGAGCTGCTTTTTCCCGGATAGATACGGTCCCGTGACCGAGCTCGCCGATTGGATGATCTCCTTCGGCGTGCCTTCGGCGACGATGCGCCCGCCGAGCGCGCCCGCACCGGGCCCCATGTCGACCACGTGATCGGCCGCGAGGATGGCGTCGCGGTCGTGCTCGACCACGAGAACGCTGTTCCCCTTGTCGACGAGACGGCGGAGCGCGATCAAGAGTCGCTCGTTGTCGCGCGCGTGAAGGCCGACGCTGGGCTCGTCGAGGACGTAGAGAACGCCCACGAGCGCGGCGCCAATCTGCGTCGCGAGACGAATCCGCTGCCCCTCGCCGCCCGACAGCGTCTGCGCCGCGCGGTCGAGCGACAGGTAATCCAGCCCGACGTCGATGAGGAAGCCGAGGCGTTCCGTCACGGCTCGTAGCAAGGGTTCGGCAACCGCGCGATTCCTTGCCGCGATTGCATCACCTTGGAGGAGGTCGACCAGGAACGTACGCAGCTTGCGAAGCGGCATGCGCGACAGCTGCGCGATGTCCGTGCCCGCGATCTTTACCGCGAGCGCCTCGCTGCGGAGGCGGCTGCCGCCGCACGTCTCGCAGGTCTGCGTGACCACGAACCGGCCGAGGTCCTCGGGGCCAATCGAGCCGTCCGCGATCTCTCCGTCGTCCCCTTCGCTCGAGTCGGCCTCGCCCGTTTCGAGCATGCGTTCCAGCCGCGGGATGATCCCGTCGTAGGTCGGGCCTTTCTTCCTCTTCCGATCGCTCGCGCCCGTGCCGCGAAGGATTGCCGCTCGAACGTCGTCCGGGATCTCATGCCACGCAGTGTCCGGATCGACGCCGAGGGACTTCACGACGCGATCGACCTCCGTGGCCGTCGCGACCGACCCTCGTCGGCCGAACGCCGCGATCGCGCCTTCGCGCAACGTGCGCCGCGAATCCGGGACGACCCGCTCGGGATCGATCCGGGACCGCGTGCCGAGGCCGTCGCACGAGGGACACGCTCCGTGCGGACTGTTGAACGAGAAGAGCCGTGGTTCGAGCGGCGGCAGGGTGATGCCGTATTCCCAGCTCACGAGTCGTTCGCTCATGACGCTTGGTTCCGAGCCGTCCTGCCAGTCGACGAGGATGGTGCCATCGCCGAGCTTCAGCGCGAGCTCGACGGAGTCCGTCACGCGTCCTTTCACTCCCTCGCGGACCACGATCCGGTCGACCACGACGTCGAGGTCGTGAGGCTTGTTCCGCTCGAGCTCGATGTCTTCCCCGAGATCCACCATCTTGCCGTCGATGCGGACCCGTACGAAACCCTCGCGCCGGAGCCGTTCGAGCTCGCTGCGGAGCTCGCCTTTCCGGGCGCGCGCCGCGGGGGCCAGGAGAGCAAGCCTCGCGTCGGGCCCGCGTTCGAGGATCGTGTCGACGATCTCCTGGACGGTGAACGCCCGGAGCACTTTGCCCGATTTCGGGCAGTGTGGGGTTCCGGCGCGGGCGTAAAGAAGGCGGAGATAGTCCGCGATTTCGGTCACCGTGCCGACCGTGGACCGTGGACTCTTGCCTAGCGCGCGCTGTTCTATGGCGATCGCAGGGGAAAGTCCCTCGATGCTTTCGACGCGAGGTTTCGGGAGCTGGTCCAGAAACTGCCGGGCGTAAGCGGAAAGCGACTCGACGTAGCGGCGCTGGCCCTCGGCGTAGATCGTATCGAAGGCGAGCGAAGACTTCCCGGACCCGCTCGGACCGGTAATTACCACGAGCTTGTTACGGGGGAGCTCGCAGCTGACGTTCTTCAGATTGTGCTGGCTTGCCCCTTTGACGACGAGCCGTTGCATTCGGAGTCTGGTAACTTAGCTGCCAAAGCCGGAACCCAACAAGCGTCACGATGCGACAATCGACCCCGGCCAACTCGAGCCCTTGTCGCGCGAGCTCCCGAAGCTCGAAAATTTTGCGGGTCGACCCAGGATGACCGTGGGGCGCCTTGCGACGTTTCTGGTGATTCTGGCCGCATCATTGGTGATCGCGAGGACGCTGGTGGGGCGCCACCGCGACGCCCGCGATCCCCTGGGCGCATTCTCGCGTCTGGCTCCGCCGTTGCCGCGCCCGTCGCCCGTCGCCGCGCGACCTGCCGTCTCCGCGACGCCGCCCGTCGCGCCGCGTTCCCAGGAAAAGCTCACGAGAGAAATCACGGTGCCCACGGCCGCGCCCGTCGTGGACCCGCTCTCGGACGCGCTCTGTCCCGAAGGCATGCTCCTCGTCGAGGGCGTGACGTGCGGCGAAGCATCGCGGACGTGCCTCGCGCGCGACGCGGACGAACCGCGGAGCTGCAAGCGCTATGCGGCGTCCGTTTGTCGGAAGGGGCTACCGGTTCGTGTTTGCATGGACCAGTTCGAATATCCGAATCTCGTCGGCATGTCCCCGGCCGCGCTCGTCACGTTCGAGCAGGCGAAGGACGCGTGCACCGAGGAAGGTAAACGTCTCTGCACCGAGACCGAATGGAGCTTCGCGTGCGAGGGAGGCGACGGGCTCGCGTTTCCGTACGGAGACATCGAGGACGCGAGTGCATGCAACGTGCTGAAGGCCGTGCCGAAGGTGCGCGCGGACTCGCTCTGGGAGGCGAGGGACATCCCAGGCGTGATGGAACGAGTGGACGCGCGCTCGAAGATCGGACAAAGGTCGAGATGCACGAGCTCCCTCGGTATTCGCGACATGGTCGGAAACGTCGAGGAGTGGGTCAAGAGCGACATCCCCGGCTTCGAGTCGGCCCTTCGTGGCGGCGAGTATTCGTCGGACCCCTCGTGCCGAACCGTGCGCCAGATCCGGCAACCCGCGTTCCGCACGTTCGACACCGGTTTCCGGTGCTGCCGGGACCCGCTCGTCAGTGCTCGGCGACTCGAGCGGGAGGATTCGCGTCCCGGAGGACCTACCGTTGCCCCCCCCGGCGGGTTCGACTAGGTTTTCGCGCGTGGAGATCGCAGGTTTACGGAAACCCGGTCTGACCCGGGCCCATAGCTCAATCGGTCAGAGCCCCCGGCTCATAACCGGGTTGTTCCTGGTTCGAACCCAGGTGGGCCCACTGACCGTGCAGAGGAGCACTTCGACCGAGCTTGTGGCAAGGAGCCGAACGCACCCGTGAAGATAGCACCGCAGATTGAAGCTCTCGAAAAGTTGGCCGCGTTGGACGCAGAGCTCCTTGAGCTCGACGGCGTTCTTTCCCAGGAGAAGGAGGCGCTCGACAGGCGCCGGGGGCAGCACAAGCAGCTCGAGGAAAAGCTTGCCGCATCGCGAGGCAGCATCGCGGAGATGGAGCGGACGAGAAATGAGCTGATGACCGAGGCGCGTCAGATGAGTGCGCAGATGGAGCGCTCGCGAGAGAAGTTGTCGCGCTGCCGCACGGAACGCGAGGTCAACGCGGCCCAGCGCGAGGTGGAGGAGCTCCGGAAGCTCTACCGGGATCGGGAAATCGAAATCGACAAGCTGACGGCCATCTGCGACCAGGCGAGGAACGAGGCGGACGCAACGACGAAGGAGCGCGACACGATCGCCGCGGAGCTCGGCTCGACGGAGGGCGATGTGACGACGAAGCTCGGCGAGATCGAGCGCGACGCAGGCGGGAAGCGGAAGACCCGGGTCGGCCTAGTCGAAAAGGTGCAGCCCGCCCTCTATCGCCGGTACGAAACCATCCGGAAGCGAAAAGGGAGTGCGATTGCGCACGTGACCGACGGTACTTGCATTCAGTGTCACATGCGGATCCCGCCGATGATGTTTCAAAAGATGATGCGCGGCGATGACTTCGATCAGTGCCCGAGCTGCGCGCGCATCATCTACTACCGTCCCCCAGAGGCCATTTCCGCCGAAAGTCAGTCGGGCAGCCCGTGAAAGCGTGTCGCGTTTGCGGACGGCTTTATCCGGACGACGCCGGCTTCTGCCCGATCGAGGGGCAGGAGCTCTACAGCGCCACGCAGGTGCCCGTTGCTTCGGATGATCAGGATCCGCGGATCGGCGCGCTGCTTTGCCAGCGTTATCAGATAAGACGCGTCGTTGCCGACGGCGGAATGGGGCGCGTGTACGAGGCGCTCGATCTCGCCGGGCAGCGCAACATCGCGGTCAAGGTTCTTCACCCCGAGATCGCGCGGGACAACGTTGCCGTCGAACGCTTCAAGCGTGAGTTCGAGGTCTCCAAGCAGCTCCCGCACAGTCACATCGTGGAGGTCATGGATTTCCAGGCCACCGGTGACGGCTCGTTCGCGCTCGCAATGGAGTTTCTCTACGGCGAGGAGCTCCGGTCGACCATCAAACGGCTGGGCGTCCTGAAGCCGGGGCGGCTCGTGCGCCTGCTGAGTCAGGTTGCGATCGGACTGGACGCGGCGCACGAGAGGAAACTCGTGCACCGCGATCTGAAGCCGGACAACCTCTTTCTCTGCCAGACGACCTCCGGCGACATCGTGAAGATCTTGGACTTCGGGTCCGTCAAAGACAAAACGACCGGAGCCAAAAAGCTGACCGTGATGGGAACGACGATCGGATCACCCTACTACATGTCCCCGGAGCAGGCTCAGGGGCTCGACACGCTCGACCAGCGCGCGGACGTCTGGGCGCTGGCCGCGATCGCGTACGAATGCGTCGCGGGAACGGTTCCGTTCAAGGGGCACAACGGCCCCAGCATCCTCCTCGAGATTCTGACGAAGGAGCCCGAAGCGCCCAGCGTCGCGGCGAAGTCTCCGAAAATTCCCCATCCCGCCCAGCGTCGACCGGGCGATCGGCGCTGCGCTCAAGAAGACGGCAAGCCTCAGAACGCCATCGGTCGGTGCATTCGCGGATCAGATGGGGAGGGCGTACGGACTCGAGGGAGATCATCTCCAGTGGGCGCTCGTCGAGGAAGACGTGCTCAGTGCGACGATCGATTCCAAGATGGCGGGGCTGATGGCCGCGCCCGCCCCCGTCAAGAAAGGCGCGGACGCTACCGACTCATTTTTCGGCGAAGACGACAGTCTCGGGGCAGGGATGGACGGTGCATTCGCGGGTTCTGCGGGCGCGGTTGCGCCGCCTGCGGCGAGAGTTCCCATCGCACCGGTGTCCGCGAACCCCGCATCATTTGCGAACGATGAGGTGCGGCTCGCCGGGCTTCAATCGTCTCGCGTCGGGTGGTGGCTCGTTCCCGTCGTCGTCGCCGTCGCGGTGATTGCCGGAATTCTGATAGCTCGGTTCATGTAAGGAATTGACGCGAATGACCAGGATGAAAGCCATGCTTGCAGGTGTCCGTCTCGGCCTCGTCGGGATGTGCACGTTTTTCGCGTGCCATAACCAGGAATCCCAGGCGGCCGAAGCGGTGAAACCCGCGAAGCCCGTCGCGAGCGTTGCGGCCGCTTCCTCGTCGGGTGTGGAGGGGACTTCGGCATCGGCTGCCGATCCCGTTGCGGAGCCGTCGGCGCCGGTTTTCCACGAACAGACCTTCGACGTGGAGCTTCACGCGGTCGGAAAATACGAAACGGGGAAGCCCGGTGTGGCCGAGATTCAGCTCCACGCCAAGGCCGGCTACCACTGTAACGACAAGTACCCGTACAAGTTCAAGCTCGCGGAGACTCCTGGCCTGAAGTTCGCGTCGCCGATCGTGATGAAGGACGCCGTCCAGCTCGAGAACGAGAACGCACGCATGAAGCTCGAATTCACACCCGAGTCCAAAGGCGAGAAGGTCATCGCGGGGGTCTTTTCCTTCTCGCTCTGCAGCGCGGAGCGATGCCTCGTGGAGAAGAGGGATCTCTCCCTGAAAATCGACGTCGACTGAGCGGGTCCGGCGGGAGCGAAGCGATGAGAGCTATACTCCCGTCGCATGTCTGAAAAAGGAATCTTGGGGCGTCTCGACGCCATTGCCCGGGACGTACGCCGCGAGTTCGGTGAGGAGCGGCGGGTCCTGAGCTTCCAAGAGTACCTCACGCTGGTCGCCGCCGCGCCCGCGCGGCAGGCACGCGACGCCGCGCGCTACCTGCGCGACACGTTCGATCACTTCGGGCGTGCGCCCCTCAAGCAGCCGTGGGGCGAATCGGTGCGTTTTCGGCTGTTCGATCTCCCCTGGCTCGACCCGTCTGCGCGCCGGGCCGCCCTCGTCGGACAGGAACGGGTCCAGGAAGAACTCTATCGCGCGTTGTCGAATTTCGTACGCGACGGGCGTCCCAATCGCTTGCCGCTCCTGCACGGACCGAACGGCTCGGCAAAAAGCACCGTCGCGGCCTGCATCGTCTCGGCGCTCGAGCATTACTCCACGCTCGACGACGGCGCTCTCTATCGATTTCACTGGGTCTTTCCCGCAAAGACGACGGTGCGCGGTTCCATCGGCTTTTCGGAACCGCGCGGCCCTCGTCGCTCCGCGGACGGCAGTTACGCGCATTTGCCGGACGAAGAGGTCGATGCTCGGCTCTTCGTGGAGGTGCGTGACCATCCGCTCTTCCTTTTGCCAGAGAAGCAACGTCATGCACTCCTCGAAGCGCTCTATGCGGACGCGGGAGCCGAATGGCCGCCGAGCGACTGGGTGCTTCGCGGCCGCCTGTGTCACAAGAATCGCCAGGTGTTCGACGCGCTCCTCGCGAGCTATGACGGTTCGCTCGACGAGGTTTTACGCCATGTCCAGGTGGAGCGTTACTTCATCTCGAAGCGCTACCGTCAAGGCGCAGTCACCGTCGGCCCTCAGCTCACCGTGGACGCGGGAGAGCGCCAGTTGACCGCCGATCGGAACCTTGCATCGCTCCCGCCGTCTCTCCAATCCGTAACACTGTTCGAGGCTTTCGGTGAGCTGGTCGAAGCCTCGGGGGGTATTCTCGAGTTCTCGGACCTCCTGAAACGCCCTCTCGACGCGTTCAAGTACCTGCAGATCACCGTCGAAACGGGCGAGGTGCCGCTGCGTTCACAGACGGTGCAGGTCAACTGTGTGATGATTGGTAGCGCCAACGAGGTACAGCTCGCCGCTTTCCGGGAGCATCCAGAGTTCGAGAGCTTTCGTGGCCGGCTCGAACTCGTCCGTACGCCGTATCTCCTGCGGTGGAGCGACGAGCAGGCCATCTACGACGCGCAGATCACACCGCAGGCGCGCGTTCACGTCGCGCCGCACGCGACGCAGGTTGCTGCGATGTTCGCCGTGCTATCGCGGCTGCGTCGCCCGAACCCGGAACGCTACGAGCGCCCCGTGAACGAAATCGTGAGGGACTTGAGTGCGCTCGACAAGATGGACATCTACGACGATGGCCGGCTCCCGCAACGGCTCGACGACGACAGCGGCAAGCGCCTCCGCGCGGCGATCCCGGCGATCTACGAGGAGAGCGCCGGATACCCGATCTACGAAGGCAGCGTCGGCGCGAGCCCTCGCGAAATGCGCACCGTGCTTCTCGATGCCGCGCAGGACGGCCGCTACACGTGCCTGTCGCCCTTTGCCGTTCTCGACCAGCTGGACAAGCTCTGCCAGAAGGAGAGCGAGTACGTCTGGCTCCAGCAGGATCCCCAGCCGAACGGCTATCACGACCACGTCTCTTTCCGGAAGGCACTCCGTATCCGGCTGCTCGACTCGATCGAAGACGAGTTTCGGATCGCGAGCGGGCTCGTGGACGAAGATAGCTATCGCGATCTGTTCTCGCGTTATGTCAAGCACGTCGGTTCGTGGGTGAAGGGCGAAAAGATTCGGAACCAGCTGACGGGAACCGCCGAAAATCCCGACGAAAGACTCATGGAGGAAATCGAGTCGCGCCTCGGCTATCCCGACAGAGCCGAGGAAACGCGCCGATCTCTCGTCAACCAGATCGCGGGTTGGGTTATCGAGCATCCTGACGATCCGATCGATGACACGCGTGTTTTTGCCACGCAGCTCAAGCGGTTACGCGACGCCGTCTTCGGTGAGAAGCGGGTCGCGATCGCGCGTCTCGTGCGCGATCTGGTCGTCCTGTTGCGCGCGGAGGGAACCGGGCTCGCCCAGTCGCGTCTCGTCGACGTTCGCGGGCTGCTGCAGCGACTGACAGCGCGCTTCGGGTACGAAGAGAGCTCGGCCGGGGACGCCGCGGCGGCGCTCATTCGCGAACGCTACGCCGAGATCCTGGCCTAGATGGACGAGGCCGGCCCGGACCGCCCGCTCGGATTTCCGTCGCTGCTCGCGCTCGGCGTGAACGGCATCGTCGGCGTGGGCATCTTCTTCGCGCCCTCGTCGGTCGCGGCGGAAGCGCCGGGCATGTCGGGGGTGCTCGTCTATCTCGTCACGGCTCTCGCGCTGTTGCCGATTGCCGCGGGATACGGCGCGCTCGGCAGTCGATTCAGCGTGGATGGCGGGCCGTACGTGTGGGCGGACGCTGCCTTCGGTTCGCGCTTCGCGTTTTTCGTCGGATGGGTGACGTTCGCGTCATCGCTGTTCAGCATCGCGGCAGTGCTCACGGGTCTGTCGAATCATGCTGCGCCGCTCTTCGGCGTGACGACGCCTCATGGAATGCAGGCCTTCGCGGTCGGGTGCGCGCTGGTGCTCGCCGGAGTCGCTGCAACGGGTCTTCACCCGAGCGCGATGGTCTGGAGCGCAGTGACGGTGCTGAAGCTCATCCCGCTCGTGGCGATCGTCGTGCTGGGGACCATTGCATTCGGGAAGGTCGACGTCACGGCGTCCGTCAGTGATCTCCCGGTGACCGCGCACGCGATGGAGCGGGCGGTGCTCGTCGTGGTCTTCGCGAGCCAGGGCTTCGAGATCGTGCCCTTGCTCGCCGGGAGCGTCCGGAAATCGGAGCGCAGCGTGCCTCTTGCAACGGTCGCGTCGCTCGTCTTCGCAGCGATGCTCTACGCTGCGTTGCACGCGTTCACCGTTCGAGCCGTTCCGGATCTCGCGCACAGCCACACGCCGCTCGTCGATGCGGCCAGCGTGTACGGCGGTGCCGTCGCTCGGGACGTCGTTGCCGCCGGCGCGAACGTTTCGGCCTTCGGCATCCTGTTCGGCATGCTCAACACGACGCCGCGATACCTCTCGGCGCTCTCGGGCTCGACCGCATTCGGCCCCTGGATTGGCGGCGTGGATCGCAGGTTCGTCCCGCAGCGCGCCTTGTGGCTGACCGTTGGCGCAGTCGTCGTGATGGTGTCCTTGTCGAGCCGGATTACCGAGCTCTTCGTTCTCTCGAGTCTGGCGGTGCTGTCGCAGTACAGTGTCGTTCTCGCGTCCCTCGCCGTGCTGGCGTGGCGAGGCAGCCATGGGCTCACGCGCCGCCACCTGTGGCCAGTTCCGCTGTCGCTCCTCGGGATCGCACTCGCGGCCCAAGGAGCAGAAGCCCGCGAGCTTCTGGTCGCGGCGGCGGTCATCGTGGCAGGGGAGGGGATCCGCCGGTGGTCCAAGATCCGGCGCGTCCTGGTGTAGAGTCGTTCGGTGCTTGTCGACACGCACTGTCACCTGGACTCGAAGAGCTGCGCCGACCCCGATGAGGTCATCGAACGGGCACGCGCTGCGGGCGTCGGCGGCTTCGTGGCGATTGGGGTAGGTTCGCTCGACGCGGCGCACGAAGTCGTCGGGCTGGCGAATCGTCGTCACGACGTCGTCTGCACCATAGGCGTGCACCCACACGACGCCGCGACCCTCGACGATTCCCTCTTCGCCGAGCTCGAAAGTCTCGCGAGCGACCCCGCCGTCGTCGCGATCGGCGAGATAGGGCTCGACTATCACTATGATCATTCCCCGCGGGACGCCCAGAGCATCGCCTTTCGCAGGTTCGTGGCACTCGCGCGCGCGGTGAAGAAGCCCGTCGTCATCCACACGCGTAGCGCGCCGGAGGAGACGCTGAGGGTGCTAGAGGAGGAGAACGCCCGTGACGTCGGAGGCGTGATCCATTGCTTCAGCGAGGACCGAGACTTTGCGCGCCGCGCGTTCGAGCTCGATTTCGACGTCTCGTTCTCGGGGATCGTCACCTTCAAGAACGCGGTCGCGGTTCAGGACGTCGCTCGATTCGCTCCAGAGGACCGGATCCTCGTGGAGACGGATAGTCCCTATCTCGCGCCGGTGCCGAAGCGGGGTCGGCCGAACGAGCCGGCCTACATCGTCCACACCGTTAGTCGGATTGCGGCCCTGCGCGGTACGGATGTCGGCGTTCTCGAACGTGTCTCCACCGAGAACGCGTGCCGTCGCTTTGGGCCGAGACTCGACGCCGTCGTCGCTGGAGCGCACAATCAGTGAGGATGGGCCGCGCGAAAAACCCGCGATTCGCGACGTCGATCGCGCTCGGAGGGTCGCTGCTGCTGCATGTCACGCTGATCGCGCTGAGCGTGCGCTTCTTTCGCGCTGCGGCTCTTTCACGGGTGGACCCACTCGTGGACGTCGCTCTCGCAGATGTGATCCCGCACGGAGATAAGCTCTCGATCGGAGTCCCGGAGGCGAGCACACCGCAGCGTCCCCCGTCGCTGGATGACGAACGGCGACCATCGGGACCGCTGCGCGAATCCCACCCCGATACACGAACGCGTGGTCGAGGCGGCGTGAAGCAGGCTGCGGAAAAGGCGCTCCACATGTCCGATAGCATCGACGGGCTGACGCTCGAGACGGACCCCACCCAATTCGCGCACACGAGCCAGCTGTCCCGGTTGAACACGAGCGACGATCGCCGTTCGTGGGAAGATCGCCGGACCACTCCGGACCCCATGATGCTCACGTTCATCGCGATGGGGCCCGGCACCCGCGTCGCGCGACTCGACGCGGCGCGCGCGGACCCTGCGATGGGGGCGCGCGGTGCGGTGCCCGTTCCCGCAGGTGTTCGCGCGGGTGATCTCTGATCTCGAGGACGGACCTGCGCGGCCCGTTCGCGGCGCGTCGCGCGACGGCGCTACGCCGATTGCTCCGCTCGGCTTGGACCACGGAAGACCCGCGGCGGAGTATCGGCGGACCGCGGCGGTCACACTCGCACGGCCAGCCTTGCGGCAGTCGCGCGCATCGATCGCAACCACCCGCCGCGGTCGTCCCAGCGATGACGTCGCGAGCTCGCAAGAAGTGGCGAGCCTCGTGGAGTCGCTGATCACGGCGAGCACGGCGGGGGGTACTCTTGGACGCGGTCCCGGGGGCACGGACGGCAACGCGGCGCCTGGAAAAGACGGAGTTGCGGGTGCCGGAATGCTCGAACGACCCTCCGGCGAGGGCGGGGTCGATTCGGCGGCGGCTCCGCTCGGGGTCGAGAACTATGCGGCGGCGCTGACGCGCAAGGTCTACCCGTTCTGGGAAGAAGCGTTCCCCATCTGGGCCCGCGTCGAAGGTCGGGGTGGCGTTGCCGTCATCGGCGTCACGCTCTCGCCGGACGGCAGCGTCCACGATCTTCGTGTCGTTCGCGGCAGCGGTATTCCGGAGTTCGATCGGAACGTCGCGCGAGCGCTTTCCGACGCTTCGCCCTACGGCCCGCTTCCGCGCGCCCTTCGCCGTTCCGGGCTCACGCTGAACATCGCCTTCGACGCGATGAATCCCGCGGTCGGTCGCTCGGGTCCGGGCCGAGGACGCAGGTGAGCGCTTGACAGCGACAAACCGGTTCCGCCATATTCCCGGGCCCCGAAGAGCGGAAAACGCGCTCGATGCCGAGGTAGCTCAGGTGGTTAGAGCAGGCGTTTCATAAGCGCCGGGTCGGGGGTTCAAGTCCCTCCTTCGGCACTGCTAGGATAGGGGGGCCTTGCCCCCCGCGGCTCGCTACGCGACCGCTCCCCCGCCGCCTTCGGCGGGCTCGCTCCGCTCGCTTTGTTCCGCACCTCTTTGATCCCTCCGGGGGTTCTTCAGTCCTTCCCGAACAGATCCTGGATCCGCGAGTCGAGAGCCACGGAGATCTTGTAGAGACTCGAAATGGAGGGGCTCGATTCCGCTCGTTCGATCTGGGAAAGGAGCGAGATACTGAGCCCCGTTCGGCGGCTCATCTGCTTGAGCGTGAGCTCCTTCTCCTTCCGGAGCGTGCGGATCGTGTCGCCGATGATCTTGTGAAGTTGCTCCTCGGGTGTTCGTGCGAGGCCCTTCTTCCTCATCACCCGCGACAGCACCTCGCGGAACTCGTCGACGTTGAACGGCTTCTTGATGTAGTCGACCGCGTCGAGCTTCATCGACGCGATCGCCGAATCCAGGTTCGGGTGCGCCGTGAAGATCACGACCGCGATGTCCTTGTCGAGGTTTCGAATACGTCGCAGGAGTTCGATGCCGTCGAGCTTCGGCATCATCAGGTCGAGGATGATGACGTGGTATTCTCCAACCCGCACTTCGTCTTCGACGAGGGTCGGGTCGCTCAGAGCTTTGACGTGAAACCCGTCATTTTCGAGCAGGGTCTGCATGTAGTCGCAGATCTGCTTGTCATCGTCGACGATCAGGATCCGCACCGCGGGCAGTTCGATGGGCACGAGGGTCCTCTTTCCGTAAGCGATTGCGGGCAAGAGCCGAGAGCCGACGCCTGACCGAAATTGCACTGAGACTATAAGCCGAAGTTCAATTCCAGTGCTACCAAAATCGCGGAACATGCCGGAACAACGCAACTCTCCGGATTCGTTTCGGGGATGCGACGGCCGGGGGGGCGGTTGGTGCTTCTGCGAGCGGCCGAGCGCAGGTACGCTTTTGGATTCGATGATGGTCGGCTCCAGGAACGAAGCGACGCGAACTCCGTCATGAGCGAGGAAGACGAACAGCTCGCTCTGTGCCAGGGACGCGTGGGAGCCACGCTCAGCGGCAAGTGGCGGCTCGACGCGCTCATTGGCGTCGGTGGCATGGCGGCGGTCTACGCCGCCACACATCGGAACGGCGCGCGCGCGGCCATCAAGATCCTTCACGCCGACTTCGGCGGCCATCAGGAGATCCGCGCGCGATTTCTGCGCGAAGCCTACATCGCCAACAAGGTCGAGCACTCGGGCACGGTCCGCGTACTCGACGACGACGTCTCCGAAACGGGTGAGCCGTATCTCGTCATGGAGCTGCTCGTCGGCACCTCCGTCGAATCTCGCGCAAAGAAGAATGGGGGCTGGCTCCGGTACCCCGAAGTTCTGACCATCGTAGAACAGACGCTCGCGGTACTCGAAAAGGCCCACTCCGTCGGAGTGGTGCACCGCGATCTGAAGCCGGACAACCTCTTCGTCACGGCGAAGGGCGAGCTGAAGGTGCTCGATTTCGGCATCGCGCGGCTCAGCGATGGCGCCAGCTCCAAGAAGACGCAGACCGGCATGATGATGGGAACGCCCGCGTACATGGCGCCCGAGCAGGCCCTCGGCCGGTGGTCGGACGTCGATGGACGTACGGACCTTTGGTCGGTCGGTGCCGTCTTTTTCACCCTGCTCGCAGGTCGCTCCGTTCACGAAGGGCAAACGGACAACGAGGTCTTCATTCGCGCGGCGACGCGCCCCGCGCCGTCGCTCGCCCGCGTCGTGGCGAACGCGCCGCTCGAGGTGGTGCGTGTCGTGGATCGGGCTCTGAAGTTCGAGCAGGCGGATCGCTTTCCCGACGCGAACAGCATGCGCATTGCGGTTCGCGAGCTCATGGTCGGCGCCGGGGTCGCTCCGTGGGGAGGGGCGGCAACCGCGCCGGCGTCGCCTGCAGCGGTGGCTGCGGCGATGCAGCAACTCGCCAATCAGGTGCCCCCGGTGTCCGCCGGGCCCGTGGCGGTCTCGCCGCGCTCGCTGACGCCCGCCGTCTCCGTCCGAGCCGTTGCCCCCGAGCCGATCGCGAGCCCCATCGAAGCCACGCATGTGTTGCCCGCTCCGAACGCCGGGGGCCCGCGCTCGGAAATCAGAGCATCGCGGCTAATGCCCGCCGTCTCGGCGCCGCCCATGGAACCCGTGGATCGAGCTCCCGGACCCATCGCTCAGCCGCGCGCATCGGCGGCGTCGGGAACCTTCGCCGGGATTTCGCTTGCTGCTCTTCAACAGGACAGCGTGCGGCATCAGCCGCGCCCCGAACAAGCCGCGTTCGAGGTCGAGTACACCAGTAGCGACGACGCGGCGACACTGAAGGAGCTCTTCACGGAGATCGAGCGAGCGCTCGTTGCGAAGACTCAGTACGGCCCCGCCCACCCGGAGGCTCTCCGGCGTGCGGACCGCGCCTTTCGAATTGCGGCGTCGGGGCTGATGAACGCCGAGCACGGCCTCGTCTGGAACGTCATGCCCTACGCCTTCGTCGTGAAGGACGATGTCTTGTGGGAGCCGCAAGCGCCACTCGATCGCGTGCCTTATCAGCTCTTCGCGGACGGCGTGCGAGTGCTCGGGCTCGTCGGCGGGCTCGATGAACCCGAGTTTCAGGCGTTCCTCGGGTTGCTCACGCTCGATCGCGCAACCGAGGTCGCGCCGGAGGACGACTTTGCGACGCTCCTCTGGGACGCCGGCTTCGAGCACGTCGTGTATCAGGTCGTCGACACTTTCGCCGACGGCGATCAACAGCAACGACTCCGCTTCGAAGTGGACCGCGAGCGGATCATCGCCGAAGCGACCGCGGATACGACGCCCGAGCTGATGGCGTCGTGGCAAGACCGGCAAGCAAGCCGTCCCACGGCGGAGCTTCCAGGCCAGCAAACGCGGATGCTCGCGCTGCTCTCCGCGGGCCCCGTCGACGCCGAGGCCGTCGCGCGGGCCCAGGAACTCCGCGTCGCGGGTCGAAATGATGGCCCCGAGGCCGCCGCAGCCGTGCTCCATGTGGACGACGCGCACCGGACGATGCTCGCGGCCCGTCTCACCATGCAGACGAGCGGCTTGAGCGAGCGCTTCGCCGTCGCCGTCGCGCGGGCGTGCGAGGAGGGGATGTCACGCGACCGGGCGGCATCGGTGACGACACCGCTGCGCTTCGCCGTCGATGGTCTGGCGAAGCAGAATCCGGAGCTGGCGATCGACATGGTCGGCTCCCTGTGTCGCGAGGTGGGACGCCTGATGCCGGCCGAGGAGGGCGAGCAGGTTCGAGCGGTCGTCGCGGGCGCGATCGTTTCGAAGAAGATGCTCGCGAGCGTCCTCGCGGGAGCCAAGGACCCGAGTGCGAAGAGCGACGTCTTCGCGAAGGGTCTCCGGATGATCCTCGGATATTGCGACGCGACGTACTTCGAGGTGGTGCTCGGCGAGCTTGGGTCGATGCCGCACGAGGAGCTGCGCGACGTGTTGGTGGAGTACCTGGCCCGTCACGGCGCCGGCCGCGAGCTCGAGATCGGCAAGCTGTTTGCAGAAGCGGATCTCGAGCTCGGTCTCGCGCTCGTGCGTCTGCTGGCAGCGATCAAGTCGCCGGCCGCGCGCGAGGCAATCGCACAGGCCGCGCGGAGCCCGCACCCGGTCGTGCGCATCGAGGCGCTCGGGCACGTCGAAGGGGTCTCGAGCGAGCGATTGCGCATCGAGCTGCGGACGCTCCTCGAAGATCGCGAACCCGGCGTTCGCATAGCCGCGCTCGCGGCGATGGCGAACCACGGCATCCGCGTCGCGGGGCCGTTCCTCGTTCTCAGGATTCGCTCCGGAGGATTTCGACTCGCTCTCCGAAGAAGAGCGGCGTCAGGCGTTACAGACCCTTGCCGTCCTGGCATCCAGCCGCGCCGAGAGCGTGGCGCTCGAGGTCGTCAAGGAGCGGCGCCTCGTCACGTCCGAACGCGCACGAAGAGAGCCGCGAGCTCGCGGTCGAGCTCCTCGGCCGGATCGGCACGACCGAAGAGACGCACGTGGCGCTCACGGAGATCTCGACGGCTCGCTTTCGCAACAGCGACCGCGTTCGCGTGGCTGCGGCCAGGGCGCTCGAAGCCTTCGTCGCCCGGGCTTCCGCGCCGAAGCGGCCCACCGAGCTGCCGAGAAAGGCGGGCCAGAAGTGACGGCCTCCGTGGTCCGCGAGGGCACGTCGGACTTTCTCACCCATTGCCAGGCGTCTTCCGGCGGGAGCCCGGTCCTCGAGCAGATCCGCGAGCGCGGGGCGGACGCGGTGCTCGCCGTGTTTCGACTCGTCAAGAACGGCCTGGTCCATGCGCTCGACAACCAGGCCGTGCATGCAGAGCGCCGGCCAGGCGAGACGAGATCCTCTCGGACTTCGCCGGCATGGTCGGCAACAACGTGTCCATCACGTTCATCGGCGACACCATCTTCGTGTGCGGGCAGCTCCTCCGCGCCTCCCGCAGCGTGTACGAATCGGCGAGGGAGCTCGGGGAGATCCTCGCCCGCTGCGGCGTGTCGGAGCTCAGCATCGATCCTGGCGTGGGCGCGGAGGATCTCCTCGCGGCCCTCTCGCTGCTGATGCAGGGCTATCGCGCTCCCGACCGGAAGGAAGAACTCCTCGCGACCAAGATTCCGCACATCGGTCTCCGGAAGGTCGAAGCGGAGCTCGCGAAGGGGCGAGCTCGACTCGGAGCAGTCGCTTCCGGAGCGGATCGTGCGGTTTTACGCGACGTCCCTGGTCGTGCTCCGCTCGTTCTTCGACAGCGTCGCCAGTGGCGCGACCATTCTTCCCTATCGCGTGAAGCGGCTCTCGCAGCAGCTCGTGTCGCTCGCGGACTCGGGCGACACGGCGCTTCTCGGCCTCACGGCGATGGGCAACGCCGAGCGCGACGACGCGGGACGCGCGGTCCTCTCTGCGATCCTAGCGCTCGTCATCGGGCGTCAGGTCACGACCGAGCGCGTCGCGCTCGCCCGCCTCACGATGGCGGCACTGATGGCCGACGCGGGGCGGATTCGCGTCGCGGGTCCCGAAGGCCGCGACGTGCTCATGGAGCTGACCGAGGACGACGAGTGCAAGGTCCCCGCACTCACCGCGACCGTGTGCGTCGCCACGGGCGGCGTGAACGTCCCGAACGCCCTGCGCACCGTCGTCACGACCGAGACCACCTGGCTCGAGCGCGAACAGCTGCTCGGCGCCGTCTACCAGCGCGAGATGGCGCCACTGGTCGAGGCGCACATCCTTCGCCTGGCGCGCGCGCTCATCGACCACCTGGCTCCGCGCGATGCGGCGGTCGGCACGAAGTCCCCTCTCGACGCGCTCGAAGCCGTCGCCGCGACCCCGGGCATCGACCCCGTACTCCTCCGGCTGTTCATCGGCGCCGTCGGTCTGCTCCCCACGGGCAGCGTCGTGGAGTTCGAAACGGGCGAGTGGGGCGTCGTGGTCGGCCCTTCGAAGAGCCCTGGCGCTTTCGAACGCCCCGTCGTGCGGCTCGTGACCGATCGCCACGGCCGAGCCATGAACCCCCCGCGCGAAGTCGACCTGGGCGGTGCGGTGCCCGGGAGCCGCGTCTTCCCGCGCATCGCGAACGTCGTGCCGCCCAAGCAAGCGCGCTTCAACGTCACGCGAGTCTTCCTGAGCTGAATTCGACGCAGAGCGGCGCGACTGGGAGAACGAGCCTCCTACGCGGAAGTCCGCGATCCGGCACGCTTCTTGTTGACACTCGGGTGGCCGGAAGGTACTCGTGGCGGGCGTTTCCATCGAGGGATCACGGGGAGAACTTCGCCCGAACGTGGGCTCGATCCGCCCTAGACAGTCCATGAGAATCGGAAGACCGTTTACGGGGATCGCGTTCGTAGCGGGGCTCCTCTCGCTGGGAGTGGACGCTCACGCGCATCCTCCCGTGGATGACTTTCTGAACCCGCAGCCCGCGGCGCCGCACCTGACCCTGATGCCCTTCGTCGGTCCGGGCTTCCGCGCCATCTACGACCATCGCTTCCAGATCGAGAAGGACATGAGCGAGGTCCGCACTCAGCTCATGGGCACCGTTGCCGTCCCCTTCTCCGAGGTGAGCGCCAACATCGACGCCCGCTTCTTCCTCATGAGCTTCGGCGCCAGCGTCGGTTTCCACGACGAGTGGCACATGCTCCAGTTCACGCCGGATCCGCAGACCGGCAGGGACCGCGCCGGACAGCCCCAGGTGGACGCCGTCGCCCCGCTGACGGACACGACGCCGACGTTCAACGATCTCACCCTCAATGCACGCGCCGTCAAAGATCAGAACGCCGACGAGAAGAGCAAAGCCTGGGCGTGGGAGGAGCTCCGCTGGGGCTTCGTGTGGCCCGGCTACAACTTCATGGGCGTCTCGAACCTCGCGTTTCGGCACGACGGCCGCCCGAACGTCACGTACGACTGGGAGAACGGCACCGTCCTGAACGGCGGCTGGAACATCCGGTGGGAGGGGTACGCGCTCCTCCGCAGTCGGAACATCGGGTTCATCGGACCTGCCTTTCGCGCGCTGATCGTGCCGCGGAATCGCACGCTCGAATGACTTCACGACTCCGAGCGGGGAAGTCTTGCCGGCCGACAGCGCCTGCCAGGTCGGCGTCGTCGCCGGCCTCGTCTGCGCGCAGACGCACGAGTTCGAGTTTCAATACGGCATCCTCGCCGGAATGCGGCCGAACTGGGTGAACAGCGCCGACACGCTCCTCCTTCGCGCCTACACGACGTTGGGGTTGAAGAACGACCTGTTCGGCACGCAGGCGTTCCGCCTGCCGCTGCAGATCCTCGCCGCGTACATGGTGGACATCGACTTCTGAGGCCGAGCGGATGAGAACCCTCCACGCACAGCGCACGATTCTCGCGGTCCTGATCGGCGGCGGCACCGTCTTCGCCGCGCCGCGCGCGCTCGCGAGCAACCCGCTCGAGTATCCGGACAACGGCGCGGCGGCGTTCTCCCGCGGCGGCGCGTGGCTCGCGGTCGGCAACGAACCGATCGCGGCGCACTACAACCCCGCGGCGCTCGCCACGCAAGGCAGCGGTTTCAGCATCGAGCAGCAGCTCAATTTCGACAAGGTGTGCTTCACGCGCGAGTCGCCGGGCGGGGGACCCGCCGGGCCCGCGCCGGCGTCTTCGGACAGCTCCAGGAGACGTATCTGCCGGCGTGCGAGAATCGCGGGTCTTTCCCGAGCACCATTCCGTCCATCTCGATAGCGTGGCGGGCGACCGACAAGCTCGGATTCGGCTTCGCGATCGTGCCGCCGGCGACGTACGGGCTTCCGGAGAACGCATTTCCGGCGACCGCGCTCGGGTACAACAACGCGACGAAGACGTACGTCCAGATGCCGTCCCCGTGGCGGTACATGTCGCTGAACCAGCAGTCCACGATCCTCTTTCCGACGTGGAGCGTCGGCTACGAGCTCGTGAAGCACTTTCGAGTCGGCGTCGGGCTCGTGTCGGGGATCGCCACCATCAACACGCAGGTGGCCGGATTGACCTCCGTCACGTCCGGCACGGACGCCAGCGACAACAGCAGGTACGACGCGCTGACGACCCTCCGTACGAACGACCTGTTCGTCCCCGGCGTCGTCGGGTCGATTCATTGGTCCGTCACTCCGCAGATCGACGTGTCGGCGTGGGGCCGGTGGATGGACAGCGTGCGCACCGATCACGGCGACGTGACCGCCTCGTACGACGTCTATGGCGAACCGCACCGGCCTCAACCCGACGTGCCAGGTGGCCAGCCTGTCGGCCGCCACCGGATGCGGCGGCGCGATCGTGAACAACTTTCCGGACGCGGCCCAGGGGCACAAGAACGTGCTGACCCGGTTCGTGTTCCCGATCCCGCCGGAAGTCCGCCTCGGCGCCCGGTTTCACCAGCCGCGCTCGAAGGCGGGCGTCGCCATGGACAACGCGCGGGTGTCGCGCGATCCGCTGCATGACGACCTGTTCGACGTGGAGGTGGACGGCAGCTGGGCGATGAACAGCAAGGCCAACACCGTCGAGGTGCGCTTCGACCCCACGCAGTACGTCGATCCCATCCACGTGCCTTTGCCCGCCAACGCCGACAGGTGGAACGGGTATATCGACTCGTACGGCCTTCGCGTGGGCGGGCAGTGGAACATCATCCGGGACAAGCTCGGCGTGCGCGCCGGAGGCTGGTTCGAGACCCGCTCAGTGGATCCGGCGTGGCTCAACGTGTTCCCGGTCGGCGCGTTCCGCTACGGCGGAGGCGGCGGCGTGGTCTTCCGGCAAAACTTCATCGATATCTCGATCGGGTACCAGCATCACGAGTCGCTCGGTCTCGACAACGACGGCAACGGCCTGCTGCGCGCGAGCACGGGAGTCCTGACCCCCTCGATCGTCGACCCGCCCGGGACACCGGCCAGCAAGCTCCAGGCGGATCGCAGCGTGCACACCGTGAACGGCGGTAAAGTGACGCAGAGCGCAAACGCCTTCACGCTGGGCGGCACGGTTCGATTCTAGGCAAGCGCTCGCCCGCCGCCCTCGAACGACGCTCGAACCCCCCTCGAACGAAGGTCGGCGAGACTGCCCCGGGTGCGGCGGAGGATTTGGGCCCGAGTCTCGCTGCTGCGAGCAGCGCTGGAGCTCCTTCTTCAGCCTTCGCCGAACCGGTCTGGTCTCTCTGGCTTCAGGCCGAGGCTCGGTTCGCCGAGCCCCGAGACTCGCGCAGCTCGACGAAGAACGAACGCCCTCGGACGCAAAGCAAGCGTGATCACGTGTCCGGTCCGTCGCGTCAAGCGCGCGGTGAGCGGTCGTAAGTCGCTCACAAGCCGACTCCCGCGCGTGGCGCGCGCGATCGCGCGTCCGGTTCGCCATCCCCGGTCTGCGGAGCGCGCTACCCGGTCTGCGGAGCGCGCTAGCGGCCGTTAGTGTCGCCTACTCGCGTGTCCGGTTCGTCGCGCCACGCGCTCGGGGCGCGCTACCCGACGCATGGCTCGCGCTTCCGCGCGCTGGTGTCGCCTTGCCACGTGTCCGGTACGCGGACGCTGGCGCCGGTGACGCAGACACTCCCCTCCCACACTCCCACGACGCGTCGCGGAAACTGCGGCGAATGGAGCTCGCGAGCGGCCGCCCGGCGCTGGAACGCCTTGCAGCGAGGCTGACCATCGGGTAGGAGGCGAAGTCTCTTGCGGCGATAGAACCTGCCCCATTTGCACCAGAGGAAACATGAACCGACTTCAACATACTAGCCTGCTTGGTGGTCTCCTTCTCGGCGCTTGCGCTCTTTCAGCCTGTGGCAGCAGCAGCAACAGTCCACCGAGCGGAGGTACTGGCGGCGGTCAGGGCTTCGGAAGTGGCGGAGAGACCTCTGGCGGCGGCAGTGGACAGGGGTCGGGTGGTTTCGACACCACCGGCGGCGGTTCGGGGAATGGCGGAGTGAGTGAGTCGGGCGGCAGCAGCAACGGCGGCTCGTCCGCGGGTGGCGCTTCCGCAGGCGGCGGCGCCGCCACCGGGGGCGCGGGCAGCGGCGGCTGCGACACGACGACGGGAACCTGGGCTATCGACTTCAAGACGAACGTGTCCTGGGCGGGAACCCTGGTGCTTGTCGCGGGCAGCGGCAGCCAGGAGCTGAAGATGCTCTCGCACCGCACCGCGAGTGGTACGACGGTGACCGACGCAGCCCAGATCTGCTCGGTAACCATTCCCCCGTTTCCGATCCTCGGGGGCATCGACCAGATCAAGATCGTCTTCCCGGCTGCGGCGTTCGGCGGTCCGCCGATCAACACGACATTGACTACCACGGTGAGCGGCAGCGGTGCTGGCGCCACATTCACGAGCGCCGATAGCGCCGTGCTCGTCGGTGGGAATCTTGCGAAGCCTCTGACCGACCCTTGGCCGTGCTTCGGCACCACGGCTGGCTGCGGGCAGACCTATCCGGGTGCGCCGACCAATGTGACGGTCTCGGCCTTCAGCGTGGACGCCGACGGAGACTCGAAGCCCGGCGTGACAGCAACGGCGACGCCCCCGGGCGGGAGCTGCTCCAATTGCACCCTCGTGCCAACCTCCGCCGGGCCGACTGCGGACGAACTCTATCTCGCATTCATCACGATCGCGAGCGCGTCGGGTACCATGGATTCATGCACCCACGGCAGCGGACCACTCGATCTCAAGTCGATCAACCAGTCCATCCTCGGCTGCCACAACAGCGACAACAGCGGCGATTGCGACCAGGCCCAGGTGCAATACGTGAACGACAACTCGCCCGACTGGGTGCCGGCAACCGGCGGCACCATCACCATGGTGAAGCTCGCGGACGGCGCGACGTGCGCGGACGTGGCGACCGCCGCGTTCTGAGAGCGGTCACTGTTCGGTGGCGGGCGCGGCCGGGAGGCCGCGCCCGTTTTCGTTTCACCAATGGTCGGCGAGGTCGGCGACCGGACGCACCGTCCGATCTCGCGATCTTTCGAAGCGTTGGCGGATTGTCGTTGCGATACCTGAGGCAGTCGGGATGCCTGGATGCAGCGTGGCCACCATCCGATAGTCCGTGCGTTCGGCAGGATTACACCACTGCCAGAAACACGAAACGCCGACGACCCCGAACGGGGCCGCCGGCGTCGCGTCGCCGCGCTCGGCGAATCAGTTCCCCGTCGGCGTCCCCGTCGTGCTCTGCACGTCGCAGGTTCCGTCCGCGATGTTCGTCGCGGCGAACGCCTGGTACGCGATCGTCCGGTAGGCGTCGTGGCAATCGCCATGCGCCGCGGTATCGGTGCTCGAACACCAGTCGCCCGTGGGCATCCCGTTGACGGGGTCCATCGCGTTCCACTTGGGGTTCACCCGGCACCGGGCGTCATTCGAGGTTCCCCACCCGCCCGCGATCGAAACCGCGGGCGTCGGGTAGAGGTAGCAGAGCGTCTGGCTCAGCACGTTGCTCCAGATCTGCTCGAGCTCAGCGATGAGGAAGTAGCCCTTCGTGACTCCGGGCGCGGTGCCGTCGATGGTGGTGGCGCTTCCCCAAGGGTTGCTCGGGCCCGCGGACGTGGTGTTGGTGGTGGCGCCCCCCGGTGCGCAGCCCACCGTCGCGAGGGCGTCGCCGTGGAAAGTGCCGACGCAGTTCGGATGAGCGGGGTCGTTGAACGTGCTGTTGATCTCCGCTTCCCGGATCGGGATGAGCTCGTACGCCGTCGGCACGAGCGTGTCGTAGAGGATCTGCCAGCCGACGGGCGAGTAGCCGTGGGACTGCTTCGTCGTGTCGTCGTAGAAGAAGACGCCGGTGAAGCCCTGTTTTCCGAGATCGCCGGTCGTCTTGTCCAGCCGAGCGAGGATCTGCTCGCGCTGGGTGGTGTATTTGCCGATCCCGGCGTCTGCGCCCTCGGGGGCGATGGCGGGGTTCGGCGCGGCCGTCAGGTCGAAGTCCACCGGCAGGCGCTTGGCGAACGCGGGGGCCACGTTCCACGGCTGCGGCATGGGGTTCGTGAGACCGACCGGATACGGGGGCAGCGTTGCCGCGAGGCCCTGTCCCGCCACGTAGAGCTGGGAGATCCCTAGGCTGCCGCTTCCCGAGGCTTCCTTGTAGGAACCCGTCCAGCTGCTCGCCGTCGCCATGCAGAGGCCGTTCTTGAGCGAGTTCTGCACGGAGGTCGTCACGGTGTCGCTCGACGACCCGTTGCTCAGCGTCTGTAGCAACGTGCTGAACCCGACGCGCGACGTACCGGCGTTGAGATCGAAATCGACGAGCTCGATGTAGCCGCTGTCGCCGCTCAGGCCACAGGTGCTGTCCGGGATCGTCGTGAACGCGTTGAGCGTCTGATACACGACGGATTCCTGGAGCCCGGCGGGCGAAGTGGGATTCACCCACATGTTGCGCATTTGAATGCGCTTCGGGGTGAGCGTGTTGTCGCGTGTCGCGAGGCACTCGGAGCCCGGCGAGCCGTTGCCGGAGCTCGTGGAGTAGCAGCTCGGGTCGGTCGGGCAGCAGGCACCTTCGCATTTGGTGTTGCCTCCGCCGTCCGTCGACGAGACCGCGCCGCCGCCGTCCGCGCCTCCGGCGCTGGTGGCTCCGCCGGCTCCGCCGGTGGACGACTTGGACGTTCCACAGGCGGTCACGCCCATGAACGCGCACGCCCCTGCCGCAATAAGAAATCCCATTCCGTAACGAATCATGTGAGTGCCTCCTGAATGACGACCACGTTAGAAAACCAAGAGTGTGACCGCCGCGAAGCGGACATCCGTCACTTTATCGCTCGAGCGCGACTTCGCCCGTCCCTGCGGCGCTGACGGCGGAGGGAGGAGTAACAGCGCTTCGCACCCGGCGTCAACGTGACTCACGGGTCATCCCTCACACTCGTCCCGCGTCGCAACGCGTTGGTCCCGCGGTCCGATACGGCGCGCCGCGACGCATCACGTGCGTTGACGCCGGTGCGGGCGAGTGTAGTCTGACGCGGGCGTCAAGTTTGGACGCTCGTCCGGATGTCTCCCAAAACCAGCCGAAATGCGGCACCCGTGAAGGGCGCTCGCCGGAAGCGCGCCGCGCCGCGGGTGGACGTGGACCCCGCGGACGGCAAGCGCGAGCGCAACAAGGCGCAGAATCGGCGGGATATCCTCGTTGCGGCGCGTGAGGTCTTCACCGAGCTCGGCTACGACGGCGCGACGGTGCGCGACGTCATCCGGAAGACGCGGCTCGCGTCGGGGACCTTCTACAACTACTTCCCGGACAAGGAGTCCGTGTTCCGCGCGCTCCTCGTCGAGAGCGAAGAGCGCCGCCACGAATGGCTCCGCAAGGTCGAGCGCCGCGACGGGGACTACGAAGAATATCTCCGCGACACGTTCCGCGCGTACTTCGAGTTCGTCATCTCCGATCGCACGACGTTCGATCTGATGCGCAGGAACGCCGCGACGATTCGCGCGTTCGCACGAGACCCGGTCATCATCGACGAGCGCGCGCGCCTGAGCCGGGCCCTCGGCGCGGCGATGGACAACGAGCGCCTGCCGCACTCCGATCCGGAGTTCCTCGCGAGCGCGATCCTCGGCATTGCGTTCGAAGTAGCGGTCCTCATGGTCGATCGGGATCCGATCGACGACGTTCGCGCGACGGAGTTCGTCACGGACTTATTTCTTGGGTTCTTCGCCCGCGTACGCCGCGGCGAGGCCATGGCCGCGCCGCGTACGCGAACGGCGTGAGTCGATGCGTCGTCTCTATCGCGCATCCAGCCCTCATCGGCGAGGCTCACGACGCGATCGGCGAACGATCGCGTCGTGATCGGCAACGATCCCGCCGAGGACGGCAACATCCGCGTCGAGGATGGCAACGTCCGCGTCGAGGATGGCAACGTCCGCGTCGAGGATGGCAACGTCCGCGCCGAGGATGGCAACGTCCGCGCCGAGGATGGCAACGTCCGCGCCGAGGATGGCCGCATCCGCGCCGAGGACGGCCGCATCCGCGCCGAGGACGGCCGCGTCCGCGCCGAGGACGGCCGCGTCCGCGCCGTGATTGGCGACGATGTCGCCGAGGACGTCCACGATGCCGCCGAGGACGCGTGCGTCCTCACTTCGGATACGGCCGTCCTCGGTCCGACTACCTGCGTCCTCGCCTCGGGGACTGGCGTCGAGGACGTCTCAGGTGCGATTCATGTCGAGGCCTTCAGGTCGTCGCGGCGCGCCGTTCGCGTCCTTCCGGCGAGACGTCACAAAGTCGCACCAACAACTTCCCTCGAATCGAACGTAACACTAGCGTCACTTTTTGAGCATCGGTCGAGTCTAGCTGCTCATGGTCGATCGGGATCCGATCGACGACGTTCGCGCGACGGAGTTCGTCACGGACTTATTTCTTGGGTTCTTCGCCCGCGTACGCCGCGGCGAAGCCATGGCCGCGCCGCGTACGCGAACGACGATGCGACCGTTCTTCACGTGGGCCTTCAGCGCGCTCATCGACGAGAACCCTAGCGCAGTTGCTAAATGCGGCCCAGTGAGGGGGGGCCAGGGTCGACTCGAACGTGACACCGGCGTCACCTTTTGCTATTACGGCGAAGTCGACGAGCGCCGGTTGGCCCTCGCGGCAAAAATGGCCATAAGGCCAAATTGAGCGACGACACTGTCTCGAGGGTCTGTTAAACGCGAGGACTCTCGATCGTGGCCCCCCAAGGCGCAAGCGGCCATCTCGCGGAAGCCGACTCGGCGCCTCAACGCAGCAACAAAGGGAACCCGCATGTACTCGTTCGAACCCACCGAAGAGCAGCAATCGATCATCGATACGGTGCGTGATTTCGCGAAGGCCGAAATGCGCCCGAAGAGCATGGAAGCGGACGAGAAGGACGCGCTCCCGGATGGCTTCCTGCAAAAGTCATGGGACCTCGGCCTTGCCGTCGCGGCGATCCCGGAGGCGTACGGCGGCAGCGGCATCGAGCGTTCGGCGGTGACCGGCTCGCTCCTCGCGGAAGAGCTCGGCTACGGGGACGTCGCGATGGGCCTGGCGACGCTGGTGCCCGCGCTGGTCGCGTACCCGATCGTGGATTACGGGACGGAAGAGCAGAAGAAGAAGTACCTGCCGCTCTTCACGGGAAGCGCGTTCCCGAAAGCGACCGCCGCGGTGGTCGAGCCGAGCATGGACTTCGATCCGACGGCGCTCACGACGACCGCGACGAAGAAGGGCTCGGGCTACGTGCTCTCGGGCAAGAAGTGCCTCGTGCCGCTCGGGAGCTCGGCCGAGCTCTTCCTCGTGTACGCGAGCGAAGGCGGAACGGGGTTCGACCACGTGCAAGCGTTCCTCGTGCCGCGCGGCGCGAAGGGCCTCACGGTCGGTGAAAAAGAGAAGAACATGGGCATCAAGGCGCTCGACACCGTGCACCTCACGCTCGACAACGTCGAGGTGCCCGCGGACGCGAAGCTCGGCGGGGACAAGGGGATCAACTTCGAGAAGATCATGAGCTATTCGCGGGTCGCGCTGTCGTCGCTCGCGATCGGCGTGTCGCGCGCGGCGCTCGAGCATTCGACGACGTACGCGAAGGAGCGCACGGCCTTCGGCGAGCCGATCGGGCAGCGCCAGGCGGTCGCGTTCATGATCGCGGACATGGCGCTCGAGATCGACGCGATGCGCGTGCTCGTGTGGGAGGCCGCGTGGCACCTGGACAAGGGCGGGCCCTCGACGCAAGAGACGTATCTGGCGAAGATGTACTCCGACAAGAACGCCCTGAAGGTGACGGACAATGCCGTCCAGGTGATGGGCGGGCACGGGTACATCAGAGAAAACCCGGTGGAAGGCTGGCTGCGCCACGCGCGCGGCTTCTACACCCTCGACGGCGTGGCCCTGGTCTGAGCGAAAAGGTTCAAAGGAGAAACGAGCGATGGCAATCGATTTCGAACACCACCCGGTAGTGGCTCAGACGGCGATGATGATCCAGCAGATGGCGGCATCCATGATGCGCCCCGTGGCGCGTGAAGTGGACGAGCACGAGCACAGCGATCCCACCGCGTACATCAACTTCATGTGGGACATCATGAAGAGCGGCGCCGGCGGCGCTGCCGCGACGCAGTTCACCGGCGGCGCGAAGAAGAGCAAGGAGCCGAAGGATCCGAACGCGCCGAAGAAGCCCGGGTTCGGCAACGTGCTCGGAGCGGTGTCGATCGAGGCGATGTCCTGGGGCGACGCGGGCGTCTATCTGGCAACCCCGGTTGCCGGACTCGGGGGCGCGGCCGTCGCGGCCGCCGGCACCGACGAGCAGAAGGAGAAGTTCCTCGCGCGGTTCCAGGAAGGCGAAAAGCCGATCTGGGGCGCGATGGCCATCACCGAGCCGGGCTGTGGCTCGGACTCCGCCGCCATCACGACGACCGCCACGAAGGACGGAGATTTCTACGTCCTGAACGGCCACAAGATCTTCGTCACGAGCGGCAAGCGCGCAATCAAGGACTCGAACGGGTTCGTGGTCGTGTGGGCGACGGTCGACAAGAGCGCGGGCCGCGCGGGCATCAAGTCGTTCGTGGTCGAGGCGGGGACGCCGGGCATGACGCTCCTCGGCTGCGAGAAGAAGCACGGCATCCGCGCGTCGGACACGGCGCAGATCGTGTTCGAGAACTGCCGCGTGCCGAAGGAGAACCTGCTCGGTACCCCGGAGGTGGACCTGAACAAGGGCTTCAAGGGCGTCATGGCGACGTTCGACGCGACGCGCCCCGCGGTCGCGGCGAGTGCGATCGGCATTGGCCGCGCCGCGCTCGAGTTCGTCAAGGAAGAGCTCGACAAGGCGGGCGTGAAGCTCCGCTACGGCATCACGCCGCACAAGCTCACGTCCCGCGAGCGCGACGTCATGGAGATGGAGGCGAATCTCAAGGCCGCCTGGCTCCTAACGCTCAAGGCCGCATGGATGAGCGACAACAAGAAGCACAACAATCTCGAAGCGAGCATCTGCAAGGCGAAGGCCGGCCTCGCCGTGACGCACATCACGCAGAAGGCCGTCGAGCTCATGGGCCCACTCGGCTACTCGCGCGACATCTTGCTCGAGAAGTGGATGCGCGACGCGAAGATCAACGACATCTTCGAAGGCACGCAGCAGATCAACATGCTCATCATCGCCCGCCGCATCCTCGGCTACGGCCGCGATCAGCTGAAGTGAGCCCATAGCAACGCAGAGCGCGCCGATGCCCACCCCCGTCGGCGCGCAACGCGCCGCCGACCCCTCCCAAATCGCGCGCTCCGCGCGCTCAGGGAGGGATTGGTGGACGCCCGCACGCGATTGACGCGATGGGTCACCGAAGCCGCCTTGACGGCGGGCGTCGCCCTTCGTAATCGTGGCGCGATTCATCGGCGCGAGAGTGACGCGAGCTGCCGATGTGGTTGAACCAATCGCGTGCGGCGCTAGCGCCGAAAGGGAACAGAACATGGCTGAATTCGAGGCAAGCTCACCAGAGGAGCTGCGAGCATTGATCGAAGGTAGGTCGGACGACGAGATCAATGCGGGGCTCAAGGCAGGCGGCACGGCCGCCGCGCTCGACAAGGTTTTTCAGGGGATGGTCGACGCGTTCCTGCCGGCCAAGGCAGGGGGCCAGAGCGCCGTCATTCAGTACGACGTGACGGGTCCCGACGGGAAGCACTCGTATCAGCTCAAGGTCGCCGACGGCAAAGCACAGCTCCTGAAGGGAGCTCCGGAAAGCGCGAGGGTGACGCTGTCGCTCGCCGCGCCCGATTTCCTGCGCCTCGTCACTGGCAAGCTGAATGGTCAGACGGCGTTCTTCCAGGGCAAGCTGAAGCTCTCGGGCGACATGATGTTCGCCCAGACCATGCAGTCCTGGTTCAAGATGGTCTGAACGCCGAAGGTCCACGGACGACGGGCAGCCCGCCAGGCTGCCCGTTTTCTTTTTGTGCGCCCTGCCGGGGCGCTGCGCTCACTCGACCTGCTCGAACCCGCGGATCTTGAGGACCTTGTTCACGAGCGCCTTGTCGAAGGTGCCGTACGCGAGACCCCGCACGACCTTCTTGAGCAGCGCCTCCCACTCGTCCCGCTCGGCCTGGGTCATCTTGACGAGCGTCATCTTCGTGAGGAGCCGGTCGTACGCCTCGGCGTCCAGCTTGCGGATGCGATCGAGCTGAACGCTCGAGGCTCGAGCCTGGAGCTCCTCGAACGTCTGCAGAAGGTCGGCCGGCAGGGATTCCAGCGTTCCGTTCCTGAAGACCATCCCGCCGATGGCGCAGACGCTCACCTGGTCGCTCACGTGGTCGAGATAAGGCGTCCACTGGAGTTGTTCGGCCGCGAGCGCCGGGGCATTGATCGAATCGATGCTTCCCGCGCGGAGCGCGGGCAAGACTTCCATCGGATCGACGATCACCGGGACCACGCCGCCGATCGCGGAATACACAGCGGGCCCCATCGGCTCGTTGCGCCACGTCGCGGGGTGACGATTCTTGAGGTCCGTGGGACGGCGAATTTCGAACCCGTGGCTGAACTGGCGCACGAGACCGATGTCTCCCCAGCCGACGACCCGGAACCCGGCACGCTTGAGCCCCGCTTCGATGTCCGGCTGAAGCGCGTGGCGGACCTCGTCCAGCTGGGCCCAGGTGGTCATCACGCCAGGCATCTGGAGGACGAGCACGTCCCGGTAGATGTACGAGAGCCCGACGGAGGTGAGAGCGGCGCCATCGAGCTCGCCGGTCTTCATCTTGCTGACCATGGCGTCCTCGCCACCCTGGACGCCGTTGAAGAACATCTGCACGTCGAGCCGGCCGTCGGTCTTCTTCTCCAGTGCCCTTTCCCAGACGTCGTACACCTTGCCCCACGACGAATTCTTCGGCGCGAGGCTCGCTATACGGAGCGTATGCTCGGCGGCGTGGGCTCGCGGCGCGAGCGTGATTCCGAGACCGAGAGCGGCGAGCGCGGCGAATCGAAGGAGGGGCTTCATGGCGGCACGTAATGTGCCCGGTCGCCGGGCCCTTGTCGAGGGACGGATGAATCCGCCGTGCCGCGTCACGCAGCGGGACGCGGCACCGTGATGACCGGGACGTCGGAGTTCCTCACGACGCGCTCCGCGACGCTGCCGAGCAGCAAATGTTCGATCCCGGTGCGCCCGTGGGTCCCCATGACGATCAGGTCGGCCTGGACCTCGCTCACGACTCGCAAGATTTCCTGGTACGGGATTCCTTCGCGCAGCGAGCCGTGGATCTCCACGTCGTGCTCGCGCTTTGCCCTGGCGAGAAACTCGTCGAACGCTTTCTGGCTCTGATCCCGGAACTGCCCCACGACGATCGGCCCCGGCAAGAGCGGCGGCGCCACGAAGGCGCTCGCCGGGTAGACGTGGACGAGATGGAGGGACGCGCCGAAGCTCCGCGCGAAGCCAGTCGCATAGGCTAGGGCACGCTCCGAGTGCTCCGAGAAGTCGACTGGAACCAGGACTTTTTCCACCTTCGGCATTGGATCCTCGTTGGGCTCGTCGTGTCTTTCGCAAGTCGCGAGCCCGGCCAGCCCGGTCGCGGCTCTACCAGTCCATCATAGCCGGCTCGTCGAACCGCGTCGGTGCCGGAGACGCCTCGCGGTCAAGGACCCGGAAGTTCGGGGAAAGCCTCTGCGACGTCGGCGTTGACGATGCGCCCCTTGTGCAGATTCAGTGCCGACGCGCGTCCACGGTCCTGGGCGACGAACGCTTCCGGACCGATGCGGGCCAGCTGCCGCACGTAAGGCAGCGTCGCGTTGCACAGGGCGTGCGTGCTGGTGCGGCCGACGGCGCCCGGCATGTTACCGACGCAGTAATGCACCACGCCGTGCACGACGTAAACCGGATCATGGTGCGTCGTGGGACGCGACGTCTCGACGCAGCCGCCCTGGTCGATGCACACGTCGACGATCACCGCGCCCGGTTTCATCTTCGCGACTATCTCGGCGGTCACGAGCCGGGGTGCGCGTCGACCAGGGACGAGAACCGCACCGACGACGAGATCGGCTCGCTCCGTGTAGGCGGCGATGGCGTGGGGGTCCGAGTACACGGTCGTGACGTTCGCGGGCATCAACGCATCGAGGTCCCGGAGCCGATCCAGATTCACGTCCATGAGGACGACGTTGGCACCCATGCCTGCGGCGATGCGCGCGGCGTTGGTTCCCACCACTCCCGCGCCGAGCACCACGACGTTGGCCGGTTCGACGCCGGGAACGCCGCCGAGCAGCACTCCGCGCCCGAGCATCGGCGTCTCCAGGTGTTTGGCGCCCTCCTGGATGGCCATGCGCCCGGCGACCTCGCTCATCGGCGTGAGCAGTGGCAGGCGGCCGAGGGGGTCGGTGAGCGTCTCGTACGCGATGGCCGTGTAACCCGAAGCGAGCGAGCGCTCGGTGAGGGCGCGCGACGCTGCGAAGTGAAAATAGCCGAAGACCGTGTGCCGCGGCTGCAGACGGTCGAGTTCCGACGCCAGCGGCTCCTTCACCTTGACGATGAGCTCCGCTTGTTCGAAGACGGCTTCGGGCCCGTCGACGATGCGCGCTCCGGCGCGCTCATAGTCGTCGTCGGAGTGGCCGCTGCCGCGCCCGGCCCCGCGCTCGATGAACACCGAGTGGCCATCATGCGCGAGCAAATCGGCCCCAACGGGGCGAAGTGCCACGCGATATTCGTCGTCTTTGATCTCCTTCGGAACACCGACTCTCATGAAGCGGAGCCTCCGAGAGGAGCATGGCACGGGCGTTGCTCGTGGACGAGCGCCAGCCGGAAGAGCTGGGGACACTTAACGGAGGAGTCACGCATGGCAAATGTCGCGGTCGTCAAGGGCAATGGTGAGCGCGCGCATCGCGCGCCGCTCGCGCGGGCTCGGCAGCGTAACGAAGAAGAGGCGCGGGAAGTCGCCTGGGACCCGCTCCGCACGGTGAAGGAGTTCATGCGGATGGACCCCGGGGAAGGGCTGCTCGCACCGCTGTGGGACAAGGTCTCTTCGTCGTTCGTTCCCGCCTTCGACGTGCGCGAGACCAAGGAAGCATTCGAGTATCGCGCCGACGTTCCGGGCGTCGATCCGAAGGACCTGGACGTTCGTGTCACCGCGGATCGTCTCATCGTCACTGGCAAACGCACGGCCGAGAAATCCGAGCACGGGGACACGTACTACACTTACGAACGCTCGTACGGCTCCTTCACGCGGAAATTCAGGGTGCCGGATGGAGCAGAGCCCGACGCGGTTCAAGCGCGGCTCAAGGACGGCGTTCTCAGGATCGTGCTTCCCAAGAAGCCGGAAGCAAAGCCGCGCCACGTGCCCGTGAAGAGCATCTGAGCCAGGCTCCGAGGAGCTCGGCGCGAGTTTCGGGACATGGACAGCGGCTTTCACGTTCGAAGGATTCTCGCCCCCGTAGATTTTTCGCCGTCCTCTCGGCTGGCCTTCGAATGCGCGCTCGCCCTTGCAGAGCGGTTTGGTGCGGGCATTCACGTGCTGCATGCGTGGGAAATCCCCGTCTATCTGCGGCCCGATCTCACCGTGTGGTCCGGCGAGGTGAGCGCGACGCTCGCGGATCATACGCGCGACGAGGCGGAGCGTGGCCTGCGGGCGTTTCTGTCGCAGGGGGCCGGCGCCGGACGCGCGCGTCTGACGTCCGAGGTCGCCGGGGGATCGCCGTACGCGGTCATCATGGACGCGGCAAAGCACGGCCAATTCGACCTGATCGCGATGGGCACGCACGGACGGACGGGGCTATCGCACCTCGTCCTCGGGAGCGTCGCGGAGAAGGTCGTTCGGCACGCGCACTGTCCGGTGCTGACGGTGCGCGAGAGAGTCGGATAGTCCCGAGGGCAAGGTGTCTCCGGGTCGCTCCGGGTCAGGACTGTCGAACGCGGAGGGAGCCGGGGTTTTTCGGTCCGAATGAACCGCCGGAACGCGACTCTTCGGAGCCGCACCGAACTCTTGCAGCTTGTATTGGATCTTGCGGACGCTGATTCCGAGGACATCCGCGGCCTTCGTAGTGGAGCCCGCGTTCACCTCGAGAGTCTTCAGGATCGCGTAACGCTCGATATCGGCCATCGTTGAACCCGGGATCTTGGGGCCTATCTGCTCCCGGGGTAAGGGAGACACGTCTGGCGGGAGGTGTTCGACGTCGATGGCGTTCCGGTCGCAAAGGACCACCGCTCGTTCGATCACGTTCTCGAGCTCGCGCACGTTGCCCGGCCACCCGTAGCCGATGATTCGCTCGAGCGCGGCGTCCGAGAATCGGTCGATCGTCTTTTCGTTTTCCTGGGAGTATTTGTGCAAAAAATGCATCGAGATGAGGGGAATATCCGAGGTCCGTTCGCGGAGCGCCGGCATCCGGACGTTCACGACGTTGAGCCGGTAGTAAAGGTCTTCCCGAAACGTCCCCGCGCTCACCATCGTTTTCAGATCGCGATTGGTGGCCGCGATGAGGCGCACGTCGACCTGAACCGTCTGGTTGCCTCCCACGCGCTCGAACTCGCGCTCCTGGAGCACTCGCAACAGCTTCACCTGTGTCGCGGGCGAGATTTCGCTGATCTCGTCCAGAAACAAGGTTCCCGAGTTGGCGTTCTCGAACCGTCCCTCGCGGCGTCGCTCGGCCCCCGTGAACGCGCCGCGTTCGTGCCCGAACAGTTCGCTCTCGAGCAGGTTCTCGGCGAGCGCCGCGCAATGAAGCTTCACGAAGGGCCCGGTTGCCCGCGGTGAGCGATGATGTATCGCGGCGGCGACCAGTTCCTTGCCAGTGCCGGACTCTCCCGTGATGAGGATGGTGGCGCGACTCTGTGCCACCTGGGCGATCGTCTTGAAGACCTGCTGCATCTCCGGAGACGAACCGATGATGTTCTCGAATCGGTACCGCTCGTTCAGGCGATCGCGGAGATCTTTCGTTTCGCGGCGAAGCTTCTGTCGCTCGAGCTCGCGTTCGATCACGATGAGCAGCTCGTCGGTGTTCAGCGGCTTGGTCAGGTAATCCGATGCTCCGGCGCGCATGGCGGCCACGGCGGTATCGACCGCGCCGAAAGCCGTCATCACGATCACGCCGACGTCGCGGTCCGTTGCGCGGACCTTTCCCATGAACTCGATGCCGTCCATCCCCGGCATCTTCAGATCGGTCAGGACGAGGTCAGCGGCAAAGTCCTCCAGTTTTCCCAGCGCCTTGAAGCCGTCGGCGGCCGTCTCCACGGAATAGCGCTCCTCCCGCAGGATCTCGGCGAGCGCGTTGCGCGCGTTGGCTTCGTCGTCGACTACGAGTACGCGGGCACGGGTCACGGGTCACCAACCAGTGTGAAGGCCAATTCAACCTGCAGGGCAACAAGCACGAAATGTGCCGGCCGGTCCGACGAAACGAGCATACCGTCGGATGCCCCAAACGCGGGTCGCGCCACGCGGTCGATATTGAAGATCGTCGGCCCCGGACGCAAGGAGTTCGACGCGTCGCGCCCCGCGGCGCAATAACTGCGCATTCTGCGCGGGCTAGGACGACGGTTGCGGCAGGCTCACCGAGAAGAGCGTTCGCCCGGGCCGTGACTCGACCTGAATACTGCCGCCGTGCTCCGAGATGATGCTGTGCACGAGCGAGAGCCCAAGCCCGGTACCGCGTTCCTTCGTCGTGTAGAACGCGTCGAAGATCGGTGCGGTCTCGGGAAACCCAGGGCCCGTGTCCTCGACCTCCACTCGGACGAATCCACGGACGTCCGCACCGTGGGAGCTCACCACGAGGCGGCCGCCGCCTTCCATCGCTTCGATTCCGTTTCGGACGATATTCAAGAACACCTGCCGGAGCCGTTCCTCGTCCGCGTGAATGCGTCCAACCGTTGGCTCCAGCGCGTTCTCGAGAGCGACTCCTGCAGTCTCGCATTCGGGGCGCACGAGGTGAACGACGCCTGCGAGGATGTCATTCAATGCCACGGGGCGGAGATTCAACGGCATCGGTCGCGCGAACGCGAGAAATTCGCTCACGAGTCGGTCGAGCCTCCGGATCTCGTTGTGAACGATGTTGACGCCGTTCTGAATCGCGTCGGGCCGCGCGTCACCGCGCGCGAGCCGCCGCTCGATCACCTGAAGCTGCAGCGAAGCCGAGTTGAGCGGATTTCGAACCTCGTGCGCCAGGCCCGCCGCCAGCGTCCCCATGGCGACGAGACGTTCGGTGCGCGCCGCGTGACGCTGGGCCTCCCTTTCTTCCGTCACGTCGACGCCGACCGCGAACGTCAGCGGCGGCTCGTTCGGTGAAACGGTCACCTCCGATCGGCGCCACCGAACCAGCCGATGGCCGCCACGCTTCAGCGGCAGCCGGAGGTCTCGATCCACGCCCCCGATCAGGCCGACGCCCCGCTCGCCGATCATTTCGTCGCGGGAGAAGCCCGTTACCTGCTCCAGTTGACGGTTCCAGAGAGCGACGTTTCCGTGACCATCGAGGGCGACCACGAAGGCCGGAACGCTCTCGAGCATGTTTCGATGGCGTCGCTCGGATTGCTCGAGCTTGAGCTCGAGCGCGTGGTGTTCCCGGAGAAGGTGCGCTCGTTCAATCGCGCGCGCGACCTTTTCCAGCAGCTCGTTGGTGGAGAACGGCTTGAGGACGTAGCTGAACGCCCCGCGATCGATCGCTCCGATCGCACTCTCGATGGAAGCGTCTCCAGTGACGATCACCACTTGAACGAACGGCGCTCGCTCTCTCAGATCGCCTATGAGCTCGACGCCGTCAGCATCCGGTAGATGGAGATCCACGAGCGCGACATCGAGGTCACTCTCTGTTGCGGCGCACGCATCTGCCCCAGTCGTGGCCATGCGGCAGACGAGGTCGGGTACGCCGGCGCGCAGTTCCTCGACGATGCGGTCCGCCAGGGGCCGCTGATCTTCGACTACCAGCGCTTTGCTCGGGGCCATCGTGCGCGTTTTCGCGACCCAAGGCCGCTCGTCAATCCTGGCGAAAGGCACTCGATGGATCACGACTTTTCTTCTGCGGGAGCAGCCGCCGAATGCATTTCGGTCAATAGGTCCGAAAAAACGATGAGGGGCTCCGCGCTTGATACTGGCCACGGAGAAGTGAGCTTTTCACTCAGAGTATCCTCGTGTCGCCTCGTCGCAAGGCCGCAGGCTCGGTGCCACGGCCCCCCGGGTCTTTGGCGAGGAGCCTTCCCGCTTGTCTCCGGTCGGGGCGGGGAGATTCGAACTCCCGACCTCACGGACCCGAACCGTGCGCGCTACCAAACTGCGCTACGCCCCGGAGGTTTCTCGTCGCGGTGGGCGCGGGACAATGGGCTTTGAGGCGCCGCGTGTCAAGGGCTGTGGTAGTGGTGCGCGGAGCCGAAAATGGCCCTCGTCACTGACTACCTGGTGCTCGGCAGCGGCGTCGCTGGGCTTTCTTTCGCACTCACGGCGGCGAGGTGCGGCGAAGTCACGGTCGTGACCAAGCGCGATCGCGACGATTCTGCGACGCAATGGGCTCAGGGAGGGGTGGCGGCGGTTCTGGCCCCCGATGACTCCTTTGCACGTCACGCGCAGGATACCCGCGAAGCTGGCGCGGGCCTCTGTCATGAGGTCGTGGTGGACCTGTGCGTACGCGAGGCGCCGGACGCGATCCGGTGGCTCACCGAGGTGGGAGCCGCGTTCTCGCTATCGGGGGAGGGCACGCTCGATCTCGGCAGGGAGGGGGGACACACGGCGCGTCGGATCGTCCATGCCGGGGACATCACGGGCCGGGAGCTCCAGCGAGCGCTCTCCGCGGAAGTCGCGCGCCACCCGAACATCCGCGTGCTCGACTGGCACATGGGGGTGGATCTGATCACCCTGAGCAAGTTCGGCGGACCCGACTATTGCGCGGGCGCGTACGTCCTGGACGAAAAGGGCGGCGCCGTCGAAAAGATCTTGTCGCGGGCCACCGTGCTCGCGACGGGGGGAGCCGGCAAGGTCTACCTCATCACGACGAACCCGGACGTTGCCACCGGAGACGGCGTCGCGATGGCCTACCGAGCGGGTGCCGAGATCGCGAACATGGAATTTTATCAATTCCATCCGACGTGCCTCTTTCATCCCTCGGCAAAGAATTTTCTCCTGAGCGAGGCCATGCGAGGCGAAGGTGCCGTGCTGCGGCTGCCCACCGGAGAAGCTTTCATGAAGCGGCATCACGAGATGGGCGATCTCGCTCCTCGCGACGTGGTGGCGCGCGCCATAGACTACGAGATGAAGCGCACGGGTTCCGAGTTCATGCTGCTCGACATGACGTCGAAGAGCCCGGATTTCGTGCGTGAGCGCTTCCCGAACATCCACGCCGAGTGTCTCGGCCTGGGCTTCGACATCACGACGACCCCGATCCCGATCGTTCCCGCGGCGCATTACATGTGCGGCGGCGTGACGTCGGATCTTCACGGTCGCTCGTCGCTTCCCGGTCTCTGGGTCATCGGTGAGACGGCGTGCACGGGCCTTCACGGCGCCAACCGTCTGGCGTCGAACTCCCTTCTCGAAGGGTTGGTCTTCGGGCGCCGCGCGGCGCTGAAGCTCGCGCAAGACGAGCCGCGCGGGGCGTGGCCCGTTCCCGACGTCCCCGATTGGGAGACAGGCTCCGCCGTGCAGAGCGACGAGGCCGTGGTCGTCACGCACAACTGGGACGAGATCCGCCGGTTGATGTGGAACTACGTCGGCATCGTGCGGAGCACGGCACGGCTCCGCCGAGCCTCGCGCCGCGTGGCCCTGCTGGAAGAAGAGATCCGCGGCTATTACTGGAAGCACCTAGTCACGCGTGACTTGCTCGAGCTCAGGAACATCGCGCTGGTCGCGGAGCTGATCATCGCGTCGGCCGCGACGCGGCACGAGAGCCGCGGGCTGCACTTCACCATCGACTATCCCGAAACCGACGAACACTACGCCTCCGACACGGTCGCGAAGCGAGGCGTCGCACCACACCTCCGTCGCTCGTGACCCAGAAGCTCCCCTTCAGCTATTGGCTCGCCGTTGGCTGGACGCTGGGCGCGGCCTCATGCCTTCTGTGGTTGCTCCAACTCTCGGTTGCTCTGAGACCTTCGTCGGCGAACGATGTGGTCCAGCTCGGCGCCATCGAGGCCCTCGTGTTCGTCACCGGCGTGCTCGGCGTGCTCTTCGTGCATGGCAAGGAGACGACCTTGACCGCGTCGCTCGGGATTCGCCCGACGCATCCAGCACTGTTCTTGCTCGCCATCGCACTCGGCATCGTCGCCCATTTCCCGGCCGAATCCGTCGATTCGCTCGTCGCGAAATTTTTCCCGGAGTCTGCCGCGGATCTGCTCGCCGAATCGACCCTCCTGGCGGCTGGGTCGTCGCTGAGGCTCGTAGTCGTCTTGCTCGTGGTCGCCTGCGTCGGTCCTCTAGTCGAAGAGCTATTCTTCCGGGGAGCGATCTTCGGCGCTCTCCGGCAAAGTCATTCGCTCGCCGGTACGGCTTCCGTCACGGCCATCTGCTTCGTGATTGGACATCTGAATTTCCGGAAGTGGCCCGCCCTCATCGTCGTGGCGTTCGCGCTCACCTATCTACGCGCCGCGAGCGGTTCTCTATTGCCGTCGCTGGCGATGCACGTCGTGTTCAATGCCGTGAGCGTCCTCGCGTTTTTCTTGGGAGATGTGTCGCCTGCCAAGGGCCGGTCCCTCAGCGTCACCCAGGGGGTCCTCGGTACGCTGGGCACCGTCGCAGTTCTCCTCGTGGTCCGCTTCGTCGCAAACCGCGCGCCCTCCGCGCAACTCGCGCGTGCGGAGGACACACAATGAGGCCGAAGATCGCGCTCTGCCTGCCGGGCGGTGGCGTGACCGGTGCCATGTACCAGATTGGCGCGCTCGCCGCGCTGGAAGACAGCGTCGAAGGTTTCGACGCCAACGACCTTTCTCTTTACGTCGGAAGTTCCAGTGGCGCGAGCGTCGCGTCGGCGCTTGCGGGCGGTATTCCCGTACAGCGAATGTACCGGGCACTCCTCGACCCGGCTGACGTATTCTTTCCGCTCGAACGACGCCATCTGCTCCGTGTGGACGTCGGTGAGTGGACCCGTGCCGTCGGCACCCTCTTCGGTGCCGTGCGGCATGGCAGCGCATCCGTCTTTTCGCGAAGACCCGCGCCGACCCCGCAAGCCCTGTGGGAAGAGCTGGATCGTCTCTACGATTCGCTGCCTACCGGCGTGTTCAAGCTCGAAGGGTACGAACGCTTCCTCGAGGATTTCTTCGCCCGCCGGGGCGTGCCGAACAACTTCCGCGCCATCCAGCGCCCCCTCCGCATCCTGGCGCACGACCTGGACAGCGGGGAGCCGGTCTTCTTCGGAGACACAGGTACGGATTACGTGCCGGTGTCCCGCGCCTGCATTGCCTCGACGGCGCTTCCGCCGTTCTTTTCGCCGGTACGGATCCGCGACAGATTTTACATCGACGCCGGGGCCGCGCAGGTTGCTCTTCTCGATGCAGCGCTCGCGGTGGGCGCGGACGTGCTGATCATCGTGAACCCGATGGTCTCGGTGCGAGTGGAAATGGTGCCCACGGGTCACGGTCACCGTTCGAGCGTGCGCGACAAGGGCTATCTCTGGGTTGCGAACCAGGCGATCCGCATCGGGATGCACGCGCTTCTGCGCGAGTCCATCGCCCGGATTCGCCGCGAGGGAAAGGCGGACATCCTCTTGCTGGAGCCGGACGCCACGGACGGCATCTTGTTCATGTTCAGCCCGGCGAGCTTCACCGGGCGCCGGAAGATGCTCGAGTACGCGTATCGCACGACGCGCGACAAGCTCGCAGACCTCTTTTCCTCGGGGAACGAATCCGTTGTCAGGGCAGGATGGACGCGTCGCGCGGTCTAGCCGTGTCGAGGGGGGCCATCGCGGCCATCGTGCTTGCGGCGTCCCTGCTCGTGGCATGCGGAGACGATTACCGCATCGGCGAATACGTCTGGGTATCTTGGGACGGACGCGACTATCCGGCGTACGTCATCGATCATCGCAGCAAGTCACGCTATCGCGTTCACTACGACGGCTACGACACGCGCTGGGACGAAGACGTCACGCTCGACCGCGTCAAGGGTCGGATCAAAGGAACAGTCGTTCCCCCGCCGCCGCCGGCCAAGGTGGCGCGTGCCATGGGGCTCACGCCGCGGCCGAGCGGTTCCGCGGGGGCGCCGAGCGAGTTTGCCGTCGGAGATCGAGTTCGCGTGCGCTGGCGAGAATCCGTTTACCTCGCCACCGTCGTGAGCCTCGCGGGAGCGGGCCGCGTCCGCGTGCACTACGATGGATACGGAAGCGAGTGGGACGAAACCATTCCGGGGGATCGCATCCTCGGTAAGCGCTGAAGTTGGCCGCTGGGCTCGCGCTCCGATATGCGTGAGACATGCCGAGTGGTCGAAGAACCGTAGTCTTCGTTGCAATCGTCGGCAGCGTGGCAACTCTGGCAGGACAGGTGGACGCACGGCGCCCCACCATCGCGATTGGCGAAGTCCGCGCCCGCGTTCACGGGGCTGACAGGGCGATGGAAGCGACGCTGCGCACCCTGGTCTCCCAGGAGATCGCTCGGCTCGACGTCGACCATGTTCGTCACGCCGATTCCTACGTGTTCTCGGCGTCGCTCGTTCGAATGGACGCGGAGTCGTCGCGCCAGGGATCTCGCGCGAGCTGCGTCGTGTCCGGCGTGTTGCGGCGCGCTCACGAAGGCGCGTTGCTCGCGGTGACGCGCGGGAGCGGCCTCGTCGAGGACGAGCGCTTCCTCGACGTCGCGAAGGAACAGGCTCTCGAAGCCGCCGTCCACGGCGCAGTCAAACGCGTGCCCGACGCTCTTTAGATTCGTCGCTCGGCCGGGTCGATCACCGAGACAGTCGGCGTCAGGGATCGGATCGTAGCTGGAGCGAGCGCTTTGCCCCGCCTGGCCCGGCGGGCGGGTCTCGGGCTCAAGCTCCCGCCACCTCGATCAATTCCGGCGCCTTTGCCGATCGCTGGAGCACGACGGCGATTCGCTCGACCAGGCGCTGTTCCGCCCCGGGCTGGGTCGCGCTGAGAACGATCGCGGCGGACACCCCGTCGAGGGCGGCTCGGTCATCAGGGTCGAGCCGGTCCGCCTTGTTGTAGATGCGAAGGCGGGGAATACGTTCGAGTTCGAGCTCGGCGAGCAGATGCTCCGTGGTCTCCTCGTGTTCCTCGCGCTCGTCACTCGACGCGTCCACGACCTCGAGCAAGAGATCCGCATCGGCAATCTCCTCGAACGTTGCGCGGAACGCCGCGAACAGATCGCGGGGCATGTTGCGGATGAAGCCGACCGTGTCTGTCACGACGGCGTGCGAGCCGTCCGGAAGGCGTAACCGGCGCGCGCGCGTATCGAGGGTGGCGAACAGCTGGTCTTCGGCGCGTACACCGGCCCCGGTGAGCGCGTTGAGGAGCGTGCTCTTGCCCGCGTTCGTGTAACCGACCAGCGCGACGACGGGGATGTTGCTCGAGACGCGGCGACGTCGTTGCTCGGTCCGCTTTTTCGACAGCTGCGCCAGCTCCTTCTCCAGCCGGGTGACGCGTTCGCGTGCCCGACGACGACCGATCTCCAGCTTCGTTTCTCCGGGCCCTCGGCCGCCAATGCCGCCCGTTAGCCGACTCAGCGAGTCGTCGCGAGTTCCAAGGCGCGGGAGCGCATATTTGAGCTGCGCGAGCTCGACTTGAAGCTTGCCGTCCGAGCTTTCGGCGCGCTGCGCGAAGATATCGAGGATCAGCTGCGTGCGGTCGAGCACCTTGAGATCCGTTTGTGCCGCGATCCCGCTCGCCTGCGACGGGCTGAGCTCCTGGTCGAAGATGAGCGTCTGCGCATCGAGATCGATGGCACGGAGGATCACCTCTTCCAGCTTGCCGCGTCCGAGTACGAATTTCGGATCGACCTGTTCCCGGAGCTGCACGATCGAGTCCACGACGTCCACGCCGGCGGTCTCCGCGAGCGCTTGAAGTTCGGCAAGACCCGAGCGTGCGCGGTCCCCCGCTCGGGTCTGTCGGCGACTTCCGACGTGCACGAGGATGGCGCGCCCGTCCTTGGCGATTTCCCTCGTGCGGCCGCGACGCGCAAACTCCTGCTCGAGCGACTCGATCAACTCGCCGAAATTCGGCTGCGGGTGACCGTACGGGACAGGCCCTTCGATGCGATAGCCCGCACCGCCATCGACGACCGGAACGTTATAGGCAAACGTCATGGATCGCGGTTCGCCCTGCGTGTCCAGCACGATGGCCGAAACGAGATCGAGGCGTAGGCGCGTCAAGTCGGTGAGGTCGTCTCGGGTCAGAGGCTCTCCGTAGAGATGCGTGTGCACGAGGCGTAGTGCGCGAAATCGTCCCTGTGCGGCGCGGAGCCGTCCGATGTCGGGCAGCATGAGTCCGGTCGCCGTGCCGACCACTACGTAGTCGACAGCGCCCGATCGGTGGACGAGAGCGCCGACTTGACGCTTCGCCTCGTGTGAGGCCTCCACGAGCGAACGGACGAGTTCCGGCGTCGCGATCCGATCGAGAGGGACGCGCCTACGGTAGATGCGCTCGAGCGCCCTCTGGGCTTGCGGGCCGAGCCCCGAAGTGTTCCCATAAATCTCCGGCATTCCGTGAACGGTTCTTCGAGGAGAGTAACCGCGACATCACGCATCCGCAACCGGTCCTCCACGATTCTGCATCGTCCCAACCGGTCGAGAGGGGACGGCGCGATGCGATGGATCCGCGCCATCACGTGCCTCTCGCCCTTTTTCGAAGGATGGTGTACCTCGGCCACGAAAATGGGAAGGTTCACGGTGCTCTCGCTCGACGACGCGAAGCGGCTCGCTGCGACGTTCGGCGTCGACGTGGCTCGAGTCGAGGCATTGTCCTCGGGGTCGGTGAACTCCAACTTTCGCCTCACGGACACCGCGGGGGCGGCCTACTTCGCACGCATCTACGAGGAACAGGCCGAGGATGGCGCTCTCGCCGAGCTCAGGCTGCTCCGCGAGCTCGCGCGTGCTGGGATCCCGACGACCGTGCCGCTTTCGCCGCAGGGCTCGTCTCAATCGGGGATGCCGGCTCTCGGGGGTAAGCCGTTCGCGATGTATCCGTGGGTCCACGGCGAGATCCTGTGTCAAGCGCGCGTCACACCCAAACACTGCCAGGCCGTCGGCGAGACGCTCGCGCGACTGCATCTGGCGACGGCTCACGTCACGCCGCTTGCCGGCGGGCGTTTCCGCATCCAGGACCTGGTGGATCGGCTCGAGCGGATCGAGCGTGAGAGTCCGGAACATCGCGACGCGGCGCTGCACATTCGGCATCGACTCAGGCATCACGCTGCGCGTCGTGACCCGTCGTTGCCGACAGGGCTAATCCACGGAGATCTGTTCCGTGACAACGTGCTCTGGTCCGGCCAGGACATCGCTGCTGTCATTGACTTCGAGAGCGCGGCAACGGGCTCGTTCGCGTTCGACGTCATGGTGACGCTGCTTGCTTGGTGTTTCGGCGACGCCTTCGGAGCGGAGCTGATCTCGGCTCTCCTTTTGGGCTACGAGACCATCCGTCCCCTCGAGGCGCGCGAATGGGATGCCCTGCTCACCGAGGGCGCCATCGCGTCTCTCCGCTTCGCCACGACTCGTATCACCGACTTCTCGATGCGAGCTTCTCCGGGAACGGCGCCACTTCGCGACTATCGCCGATTCCTCGAACGTCTCGAAGCGCTCGAGGGAGGCGTGCTCGATCTGCACCGCGCAGAGGCCTGACCCCAAAGATCTCGTGGGCCGCGAACACATCAGCGGAGCCCCGTGAGGGGCGACGTTTTGGCCAGGTGCTTCATTCTGGTTCCGGGTGGCTGACCGCCGCTCTACGATGCGGGCATGACCGTCGCGAGAGGCGGGCGGCTTTCGCCCGAGATCAGTGGTTCGATGCAGGAGCTCAATACGAGCGTCCACGTGGATCGCGAGCTTTGGAGGGAAGACATCACCGGGTCGATCGCACACGTGCGCGGGCTGGAAGCGGCGCGGGTGCTCACGGCGAGCGAGGCGAATCTGCTCGTCGAAGGCCTGGAGACGGTCGCTCGAGAAATCGAGGCCGGCAAGATGGCGTGGGATCCCGCACGCGAAGACGTGCACATGAACGTCGAGGCGAGGCTCGCGGAACTCGTCGGACCCGTCGGCGGCAAGCTGCACACTGGCCGCTCGCGCAACGACCAGGTTGCGACGGATCTGCGGCTCTGGACTCGGCGCCGCATCGACGAGGTGCTCGTAGCGGTCGACGAGTTCGCGCGCGTGCTCATAGATGCCGCAGAGCGGGAAATCGACGTTCTCATGCCCGCGTACACGCACTTGCAGCCCGCTCAACCGAGTCGGCTTTCCCATCACCTGCTCGCGTGGCAGGAACTCCTTCACCGAGATCGCGGACGGCTGGTGGATGCGCGGCAACGAGTCAACGAATCGCCTCTCGGGGCCGGCGCCGTCGCCGGGACGGGGTTTCCAGTGGATCGCGAGGCGGTCGCGAGATCTCTAGGGTTCGAGCGAGCCATGCGTAACTCCATCGACGCGACAGGAAGCCGTGACTTTTTGATGGAGGTTGCCGGCGCGCTTACGATTCTCGGAGTGCACCTGTCGCGGATAGGGGAAGAAGTCGTGATCTGGTCGACGATGGAGTTCGGCTTTCTCACGCTTTCGGACGCGTTCTCGACGAGCTCCTCGATGATGCCCCAGAAGAAGAACCCGGACGTGGCGGAGCTCGTTCGAGGCAAATCAGCGAGCCTGATCGGCTGCGTGACGACGCTCTATACGCTCGAAAAGAGCCTCGCTTTCGGCTACGGCCGCGATCTCCAGGAGGACAAGCGGCCCATTTTCGACGCGTTCGAGGCTGCGCTCGTGAGTTTGCGTGCGCTCGCAGGCGCCATCGCGACGGCCACGTTCAACAAGGACAGGCTTCACGCGGCGCTCGAGCGCGGGCACCTTTGTGCGACGGACCTCGCGGATTATCTCGTGAATCAGGGCGTGCCGTTCCGGGAGGCACATCACGTCGTCGGCGCGCTCGTCGCCGTTGCGGAGGCCGGCGGCGTACAGCTCGGAGAGCTGTCGCAGGAGACGCTCGTTCGGGCGCACGGGAGCCTCGGTTCGCCGGAGGTCGCCAAGGTGCTCGATCCCGCTGCTGCGGTGGAGCGACGACTGGTGCGAGGGGCGCCTGCTCGAGTGCGCGTTGCCGAAGCAATCGGGGAAGCGCGCGTACGCTGGAACGCGTCGTAGGCGTATCCGGGTCACTGTGAGGGTGGCGGGGGCACCCAGACGAAGGTGTCTTGCGGGCGTCCGTGTCTTTCGAACGCGCCGGTCTCGATCAGAATGATGCCGCCGCCAACGATGGCCGTGACGGCAGCGGCGGTCCACGGGATCCACGCTCTTCGGGACGGCTCGGGCCAGGGCGGGTGAACCGGCAGCTGGAACGCCTCACCCCAATCACGGTGCCAGGGCAAGAACGCGCCGCACGAGGCCTTCCAGCAAATGGCGACCTCGATCCCGTCGGTCGCGGGCCGCGCGACGACGAAGTGTGGACAGAGCACCTCGCCTCGGAACTGGGGTCGGTCAGCCGTCATGACCGCGGTTCCGAGATCCGTCTCGTCGCAGGGGGCAGGGGGCGGTATGGGTAGCGTCGTCGGTGATTCCGCGGCGTCGACCCAGCCCGACCACGCGACTTGCCCCTCGCGAAGCACGCGCACATGGTGGGTTCCGCGCGCCACGGTCGGCGGATACCCGACCCGAGTGCCGTCAATCTCCACCTCGTCGCCAGGCCGCGCGCCCTGGAGAGCAACCGTCGTTGCGGAGCTTGCGGTCGAACTCGTGACGCCCGGCCCAGACCCGGCGCCCTGCCGCGCTTTTGCGGGGCGCGACATCTTCGTGACGGCCGGCGTTTCGGCAAACGACGGCGCTCGTAGTCCGTCAATCGTCGCCGCACGCTGCTCGAGAGCGACCGCGGTCGCCGTGTCGGTTGGTCGCACGGCCTCCGCACGGGCACGCCAGGTTTCGGCCATCAGAAACCCTGCCTCGGGAAGCGCGGGGTGAGCCCGGAGCAGGGCTTCGGCGTCATCGAGAGGAGCGGTCGACGCGGCCGGATCCGCGGAGTAAGTCGCCGTCCGCGCTTCCGAAAGAAGAGCCTCGACGCGTAGCGCCAGAGCGTCGTCGTGGGTCGCAGGCTCGAGTCCGCCCGCGGCTGTTGGCTCCTCGATCTCGACCATGCGAGAAGACGCCCAGGATTCCAGGTCCGGTTCGTGGCTTTCGCGAGTCCCCGCGGAGCCGAGCCAGAGGACGACGAGGGCGGCGCTCACGGGCCTCCCGGGAGTGGCCCCTGACAATCTTGGATCAGAACGGCAGAAACCGCCTTAAGCTGACGATTCGCTAGCGTTCCTCCGCCGGGTTTGCCGGTCGGGAGCGCCCCGACGAGCCAGAGGGCTCGGGAGACGAACCGGGTGCAGCTCGATTTTGCCGCGCGCGAACTCACCGTAAAGCTCGTGTACTACGGTCCCGCGCTCAGCGGAAAGACCACGAACCTCCAGGCGCTCCACGACGCGACCGACCCGGCCGCCACCGGTCGCCTGATGACGCTCGAGACCAAGGACGATCGAACCTTATTTTTCGATCTTTTGCCCCTCACGTTCAAGGGGCAAGGAGACTTGTCGGTTCGAATCAAGGTCTTCACCGTGCCGGGCCAGGTCATTCACTCCTCCACCAGAAGGCTCGTGGTTCAGGGCGCGGATGGGGTCGCCTTCATCGCAGATTCCCAGACCGAGGAGACGCAGGCGAACGCCGAAGCCTTCGTGGACCTTCGACAGAACCTCAAGGCCAATGGTCTCGCGCTGAAGCAGATGCCGCTCATCATTCAGTTCAACAAGCGGGACTTGAGGGACGTCCGGAGCGATGAGGAGATTGCAAACCTCGCCGCTCAAGGCCGGGAGCCCGTGTACCTCGCTGTTGCCACGCGGGGCGAGGGCGTGGTCGAGAGTTTCATCGGTCTTCTTCATTTGACGTGGAGCGCGCTCGAAGCCGAGCACGAGCTCGGCAAGAAGTTTGGCTTCGACTCGACCGCATTTCTCGCCGAAGTGGCGCACAAGCTGGGCAACGAGAAGACCCTTCCGGAGATCCTCGCGACATGCGTTGGGGGCGCCCTCGACGTTCTGCGGCCGGAGACACAGCCGTGACGGACGTCGCGCCGGCCCGTGAGCGCACGCTCGACGAACTGACGCTGGGCTCGTCGGTATCGCTGGAAGAGCTCGTCGATCGAAGCGCCCTGAGCGAGATGGCGACGAGCTTTCACGGGCTATTCGGTGTGCCGCTGCGCATCTTCAGCGAAGCCGGGGTGCTCCTCGCCGACGCGAGCATCCAACCGGAGGCGTACGAATACCTCATCGAGAATCACAGGCGGGCGAAGGCGGCGCTCCAGGAGGTTGTCGCCGCCGTGAAGCGTGTCGATGCGGGAGCAAATGGAGAAGCCTCCTACACGTGCTTCACGGGCGCCGTGTATCACGTGGTGTCGATTCGTTACGACAATCGCCCCCTCGGGCGCATGGTCCTGGGTCCCTTTCTGCCGCCGTCGATTCGCGACGTGCCGCCGACACTGCTCGCGGTCGAACCGGATGTGGACGTCGCGAAAGTGAAGGAGCTTCTCACCAAGATGCCGCGCGCGCGCGAAGAAACGGTGCGCCAGATCGCGCGCCACGTGCGCGGGACGCTCGATCTCATCTTGTTCAGTGGGCACAAGGCGCTCCTGACGAGCAGCATGCATCTCGCGTCCGTCCGCGAGAGCTTCCGCGATCTTCAAGAGAAGAACACGAACCTGCAGGAAGCGTACGACAGGCTGAAGGAGCTCGATCGGCTGAAGAGTAACTTTCTGGCGACGGTGTCGCACGAGCTTCGGACACCCCTCACGTCGATCATCGGTTACAGCGAAATGCTGGCCGAGGGGATCGCCGGGGAGATGTCCGCAGAGCAGCGCGACTTCGTTCGTACAATCCACGAGAAGGGCGAGCAGCTCCTCGAGCTCATCACGGGTCTGCTCGACCTGTCGAAGCTCGAGAGCGGCACGCTCGCCATGCGCAAGATGGAGGTTGCCGTGGAGCAGATCGTCATCGACGTCATTCAGACCGTCTCTCCGACCGCGCGGAAGCGCAACGTCCAGGTCAAAGGAGACTTCGGCGAAGCGCTGCCCAAGCTTTGGGCCGATCCAACGCGGCTCCGGCAGATCATCCTCAATCTCACGGACAACGCGTTGAAGTTCACTCGCGAGGGTGGCGTAGTCGTCATCGGCGTGAAGGCGACCTCGATCGATGTGCAGCCGCCCGACGATGAAGGCGGTCTGGTCTTGCTCCGGACGAAGCAGCCAGCCGTAGAAATCCGGGTCAGCGACAACGGGATCGGCATACCGGACGCCGAGAAACAAAAAGTCTTCGACGCATTTTACCAGGTCGATTCGAGCTCGACGCGGCAGGTCGGTGGGACCGGACTCGGCCTCTCCATCGTGAAGCGGCTCGTGCAAGGGCACGATGGTCGAGTCCACATCGAGGACAACAAGCCTCAAGGCACGACGTTCGTCGTGACCCTGCCGTGCCGTCGCAGCACCCTGTCGTGAAGCGTTCGCGGAAGCGGTCGGAGCTCCCTCCCGAAGATCGGCTGGTCGAACATCTCGCGCGTTCTTTCGGTTCGGCGTGCGCTCACGAAGGGGTTCTGGTCGGTATTGGCGACGATGCTGCCGTTCTTCGCCACGGGAAGGGCCGGCTCGTCTGGACAATCGACACGTCTGTCGAGGGGGTGCATTTCGAACGAAGATGGTTGTCGCTCGCGGAAGTCGGCGCCCGTTCGTTTCACGCCGCGGTGAGCGACGTAGCTGCGATGGGGGCGCGCCCGATCGCGGCGCTATCCAACGTCGCCGTTCCGGCCGCGCTCGGCGAGCGCGCGATCCGCGCCATAGCGTCAGGGCAGACGAGGGCATCGAGGGAGCTTGCGTGTCCGGTCGTCGGTGGCAATTCGTGTCGTGCGCGAGAGATCAGCGTCACCACGACGGTTCTCGGCGAGGTGGCGAAGGCCTTGACGCGCGATGGAGCTCGGGCCGGTGACGATATCTGGCTCCATGGCGACGTCGGGCTCGCCGCGGCGGGTTTGCTCTGTTTACGGGAACCGGCGCGTGTGGCTGAGATGGGCCGAGCGTCGCGACGAGCCGTCGCGGCTTGCATCCATGCCTGGCGGCGACCTCAGGCGCTCCTGGCAGAAGGCCGCGCGCTCCGCGGCCGCGCGCACGCCCTCATCGACGTCTCGGACGGACTCGCGACGGACGCGGCGCGCATCGGTCGCGCAAGCGACGTCCGCATCGTACTTGAAGAGACCCTGATTCGTGCCGTACTGCGCCCCGAGCTGATTGCCGTCTCCGACCTGCTGGGAGTCGATGCCCTCACGCTCGCGCTGGCGGGGGGTGAAGACTACGCACTCATTGCGACCGGTCGCACCAAACCGCTCGCTGGTTTTGCCAGGCGCATCGGGCGTATCGAGAAAGGGCGCGGGCTACGTCTCGAAATGTCCGGCGGCCGCACGCGACCCGTGCCGCGCGGCTTCGACCACTTCGATTGACGCAGAGCGCCCGCCGACGCTGATGGCGAAGACCGCGGGGTCAGATCGGCGGGCAAGGCGCGGAGGCGTACGAAGGTACGCCGAGCACCGAGAGCGTCGAGATGGCCCCGTGCTCGAAGCCAGGGGGGAGACGGAGTCAGCGAAGTGCTGATGGCGAAGACCGCGGGGTCAGATCGGCGGGTAAGGCGCGGAGGCGTACGAAGGTACGCCGAGCACCGAGAGCGTCGAGATGGCCCCGTGCTCGAAGCCATCAGCACTTCGCTCAGGAGCAGCCCATGGAGTTGCCGCAGTTCAGACACTTGTAGCAGGCGCCGTTCCGAACCGTGATGTGCCCGCATCCGTCGCAAACCGGAGCATCGCCCATCATCTCCTCGAGTTGTGCGTCGAGCGCACCGCGCTGGCTCCCGGCGCTGGTCGTCGAAGACGCTTTTTCCTGGAGTCGGGGCGCCTCAACGGTTCCCGCGGGCTCCTGGAAGCGTGGGGTCATCGGATCATCGATGGCAGCCGTGGGGGCCAAGCTAAAGCTCGTCCCCGTCGATTCCGCGGGCTGAACCTGTGCGAAGTCGTATCGCTTCAGATATTCGACGCCCAGGACCCGGAAGATGTAATCGACGATGGACGTCGCGAACTTCAGATTCGGATGCCCCTCGACCACGCCGTGCGGCTCGAAGCGAGTGAACGTGTATTGCTCGACGTACGTCTCGAGCGGTACGCCGTACTGAAGCCCGATGGATACGGCCATGGCGAAACAGTTCATCAGAGAACGAAACGCCGCGCCTTCCTTGTGCATGTCGATGAAGATCTCGCCGAGAGCACCGTCATCGTATTCGCCGGTGCGCAAGAACACCTTGTGTCCCCCGACACGCGCCTCTTGGGTGAAACCGCGCCGCTTCGTGGGCAATCGAACCCGCCCGCCAGCGGGACGCGCCGAGGTCGCGAGAGCGGCGCTCGTCCGCGCGGAAGCCTGGCCTTCCTCGGGAGTGGCACTGTCGCCGCTCGACGTGCTGAGCGGCTGTGAAGCCTTGCACCCATCACGGTAGAGCGCGACGGCCTTCAACCCGAGCCGCCAACCCTCTTCGTAAATCTGGCGGACGTCGTCGGTCGTCGCCTCGTTTGGCAGGTTTACGGTCTTGCTGATGGCACCGGAGAGAAACGGCTGCGCAGCGGCCATCATCCGAATGTGGGCCATTGGTGCCAGGAACCGCTTGCCCGTGCGACCGCAGCGGTTCGCGCAATCGAACACGGCTTGGTGATCGTCTCGCAGGTAGGGCGCGCCCTCAATCGTCATGCGACCGATGATCACGTCATTCGCTTCCTCGATCTGAGTTGCCGGGAACCCGAGGTGCTTCAGGAGCGAGAACCCCGGCTTGGACATCGACGTGGCGCTCACGCCGAGGCGTTCGTACGTTTCTTTGCCGAGCACCCATGGTGCAAACGCGAGGTGCAAGTCGAACACGCCAGGAATGGCGTCTTCCACCTTTTCGAGATCGTCTTCAGTGAGGCCGGCGGCCTTCAAGGTTCCGCGGTTCACGTGCGGCGCGCCGAGAAGCGTGTTCGTTCCCGACACGTATGCGACGATCTCTTGCACTTCGGCTTCCGAGTAGCCGAGCTTGCTGAGTGCGTTGGGTACGGACTGATTGACGATCTTGAAGTAACCCCCGCCCGCGAGTTTCTTGAATTTTACGAGCGCGAAGTCAGGCTCGATGCCCGTGGTGTCGCAGTCCATCAGGAGGCCAATCGTGCCAGTCGGCGCGAGGACGGTTGCCTGCGCATTGCGGAAACCGTGGGCCTCGCCCAGGTGGACGACATCGTTCCAATCTTCCACTGCGGCGCGCCACAGTGCGTCCGGACAGGCGTCTCGATGAATGGCGTACGCCGCTTCCTGGTGCATTCGCATCACGCGAAGCATGGGCTCGCGATTTTTTGCGTAGCCCTCGAACGGGCCCTTCGATGCGGCAATGAGCGCACTCGTACGGTAGGCGTGCCCGCACAGGATCGCCGTCAAAGCACCGGCGACGGCGCGCCCTTTTTCCGAGTCGTACGGAATGCCGAGCAACATGAGCAGTGTTCCGAGGTTCGCGTAGCCGAGTCCGAGCGGACGGTAGTCGTGCGAGTTCTTGGCGATGGGCTGCGTCGGGTAAGCCGAAAGGTCCACCAAGATCTCCTGGGCCAGGAAGAACACCGCGACTGCGTGACGGTACCCCTCGACGTCGAAAACGCCGTCCGCGCTCAGGAACTTCGTCAAGTTCAGCGATGCGAGGTTGCACGCTGAGTTGTCGAGGAACATGTACTCGGAGCAAGGATTCGACGCGTTGATGCGCGCGGTGTTCGGGCACGTGTGCCACCGATTGATCGTCGTGTCGTATTGAAGACCGGGGTCTGCACAGCGCCACGCCGCGTCCGCAATCATGTTCCAGAGATCGCTCGCGTTGTACGTGTCGATGACTTCACCCGTCGTGCGCGCGCGTGTCTCCCACTGGCCGCCCGCGAGAGCGAGTTTCATGAAGTCGTCCGTCACTCGAATCGAGTTGTTCGAGTTCTGGCCGCTGACGGTCTTGTAAGCGTCGCCGTTGAAGTCCGCGTCCATCCCCGAGTCGATCAGGATCTGCGCCTTGCGTTCCTCGCGCACCTTCCACTGGATGAAGTCCGCGATCTCGGGATGATCCATGTCCAGGCAGACCATCTTGGCGGCGCGCCGCGTGGTGCCGCCACTCTTCGTCGAACCCGCGGCGCGGTCGAACACCTCGAGGAAGCTCATGAGTCCGCTCGAGGTCCCTCCACCTGAAAGCTTCTCTTGTCGCCCGCGGATGCAGCTGAAGTTCGTCCCAGTGCCCGACCCGTACTTGAAGAGGCGCGCCTCGGCCTTCATGAGGTCGTAAATCGACATCAAGTCGTCTTTTGCTTCCTGGATGAAGCATGCCGAGCACTGCGGACGAGCATAGGCGTTCGCCGTTTCCGTTATCTGGTCGGTCGATGGGCTCCAGGCCCAGTTGCCTCCGGAGCCCTCGATGCCGTACTCGTGGAAGAGTCCGCAGTTGAACCATACGGGGGAGTTGAATGCCCCGAACTGGTTTACGAGGAGATAGGAGAGCTCGTCTTCGAACGCGTCGGCGTCTTTCTTCGTCGCGAAGTATCCGCCGAACTGCTCGCCCGCCGTACGAATCGTGTGTGCGATGCGCGTCACGACCTGGCGCACGCTCGTCTCGCCCTTCTTGGGATCGCCGTTTATCCCGGCCTTCCTGAAATACTTCGAGACGACGATGTCGGTCGCCAGCTGGGACCATCCGGAAGGGATCTCTGCTCCCTCCATCTTGAAGACGACCGAGCCATCGGGATTGTTGATGACGCTGCGGCGGCGCTCCCAGACGACCTCGTCGAGCGGTGCAACCCCGGCGGTGCTGTAGCGACGGTCGACGACGATGCCTTTGCGCTTCTTAGCGCGCTGTTTGGCATCTGCTCCGGTGGCCTGAGACGCTTGTCCCTGAGCACTCTTCATCGATCTGACCTGCCCCACGATCTCTGATTGCGCCATTTTTCCTGCCTCCGTCCACAAAAGTGGGGACACACTTCCCCGCTGGAACCCGACGGCCACGCCGCCCTCCGTACACACACCTGGGTCGTTTGGCTGGTCGTGAGACCCGCCCTGCTTCTTTGCCCGGTGGATGGGGCGCCAAACGGCGCTCCACCTTCGAGACCTGGACTACCCGCGAACTACCCTGACCGACGACTCCGCTTTCTCTGTCGCGCAGTGATTTCCGATTAACGAAGTGACCTGCTTCGATGATCAGGCGTCAACCGAGCGAGCTGCCTTCGTACCCCAACTTATTGGGCGGCGACAAGAAAAAACCACTACAGATAGGGAAGTCCTCACAAACACTGAACAATCCTGCACCGTCTCCACAGGGTCTTCGGCGGCGCCTCGAGCTGAACGCAAGCTCTCCCCCGAGAGCCCTCAATCTCTCCCGCGGGTAGCCACGGTTTATCCCCAGGAAGCGAGCGTTTCGACCCGCCGCCGGGTGCGAGGGCATAGGAAAGGGGGCCTTGGCTGCCTTGCCCCCGCGGCTCGCTTCGCGACCGCTCCCCCGCCGCCTTCGGCGCGCTCGCTGCGCTCGCGTAGTTCCGCGGCTCTTTGATCCCTCGGGGACGACGTGCTCGTCGATGCGGAACTACTAGGAAGCTCTACGCCGCATGAGGTTTGATCTCGACTTCGCAGCCGAGGTCGGTCAAGCGGCGGACGAGGCGTTTGATGGTCTTGCTCTGGTCGCGGCGGTCGAAGTGATGGGGTCCGAGGTCGCGGTAGGGAGTGCCGTCGCGGAGCATGTAGAAGGCGGCGGTGAGCATCGATGCGGCGACGGCCAAGATCGCCTTCTTTGCTCCACGGCGGGACTTGAGCCGGAGAAACTGGGCTCGAAGGTAGCTTTCCTTCGTGCGCACCGCGGCCCAGGCGGATGTGACGAGCGTCGTCTTGAGCCAGTTGGCGCTCTTGCGGACGCGCGTCGAGCGACGCTTGCCGGCGCTCTCGTCGTTGCGGGGGCAGAGGCCGGCCCAGGACACGAGGTGTCCCGCAGACGGGAAGCGCGACATGTCGACGCCGATCTCCGCCACGATCACGTTCGCGACGATGTCACTCACTCCCGGCATCGTCGTCAGGATCTCGGCGTGCGCCCGGATCGGCTCCAGCGCTTTTCCCGCAGCTGCATCGATCTCGGCCAGGGCCCCTTCGAGCGAGCCGATGACGCCGAGATGCAGCTTCAGCATGGCTCGGTGATGAGGGGTAACCCGCCCGCGCAGCGCTTCGATCAAGTCGGCCCTCTTCTTGCGCGCGGTACCGACCGCGAGATCGGCAAGGCGCTCGGGGTCATCTTCTCCGGCGATGAGAGCGGCGAGCATCGCCCGGCCGCTGGTCCCGAGCACGCTGGACAGGACGCTCGCGACCTTGATGTTCGAGTCCTCGAGCGTTTTCTGTATGCGCAGCGTGTGCTGGGCGATTTCTCGCACGAGCTGCTTGCGCGTTCGAGTGAGATCGCGCAGCTCCTGGATTCGCGCAGGAGGCACGAAACTGCTGCGGATCAGCCCGTGCGCGAGCAGATCGGCGATCCACGTCGCGTCGTTCACGTCGGTCTTGCGCCCTGGCACGTTGCGAATGTGCTGGGCGTTCGCGAGCACGAGTTCGAAGCTCCCTTCGAGCATGTGCCAGACCGGCTTCCAGTACACGCCGGTGGCCTCCATCGCCACGTGGGTCACGCCGTGCTCCTCGAGCCATTCCGCCAGCTCGAAGAGGCTACGTGTGGTCGTGCCGAACGTTCGGACCTCGCGCCGCGTTGGTTCGCTGACGCAGCGCACGCAGGCAACGACGCTATCCTTGTGGACGTCGAGGCCCGCGCAACGGGGATACATGACTTCCATGACCATCTCCTCCTTTCGGCGCGTCGAGAGGAGCCCTCGTCATCGAAGTCTACTAGGCGTGCTCCCGGATCTTTCGACCCGCGGTCACAATTCGGGGTGCTCGCAGGGCTCCGGGTCCATCTACTGAACGGGTTCTTGGCACCAAGTCACGGCCGACCTCGTTCCCGACGCCGCGGCAGGATACACTCGACTCCACCGTCCACGCGACGACCCGAGCTTCATGCTTCGGGGAAGGCGCTCTCGCCGATGGGCATCTACTGAGCCTGCCGAGATCAGGTGCCTTCGACGCGCGGGAGCTCGATGGCGGCTGTCGGATCCTGGGGGATGGTGGTTTTCGTGACGAACTCGTGTTCGGCGTCGACGATCTTGACCGTGCCGAAATGGCTGAGGGGCTTCCCGAGCCGTGCAGCGTCGCCTGCGACGACGATGAGCGCTTGGTTCTGTTTGAAATACTGACTCGAAAATTCGAAGACGTTGTTCTTCGTGATGCCGCGAACCGCCTCGCGGTACGTGTCGTAGTAATCGACCGGTAAGTCGAACACGCCCAGATCGCTCGTGAGGCTCGCGATCGAGGACACCGTGTCGACGCCGACGAGGAACACGTCCGACAGATAGTGCGTCGCGATCTCGACCTCGTCGTCCGTCGGCGGCGCCTTGCCGATCGCGTCGAAGTGAGAAAGGAGCGCGTCGAGAGTGAGCCCGGCCTTGGCCGTCTGCGTCCCTGCGGACAGGACGATCGGCACGGGCCCGTGAGCGAGCGGTTCGACCGTCGAGCGTGTGCTGTACGCGAGCGATTGCTTCTCACGCACATCGAGGAACAAGCGTCCCGCAACGCCGCCGCCGAGGATCTGGTTCGTCACGCGAAGAGCGGGCCATTCGGGGCTTTTCCGCTCGGGCCCAAGTGTCGCGACGAAGACGTCCGCCTGCGGACTCGCCGGTCTATCGACGAGGAAAACCACGGGCGCGGGCGGGCGCGGGAGCGGAGGTGCAAAAACCGGCGCGTCGGGCGCATCGCCGGACCACGTCCCGAAGGCGCGCTTGGCTTCGTCGCTGGCCGTCTTCTCATCCACGTCACCGGCGAGGACGAGGAATGCGTTCTTGGCGGTGAACTGGCGCTTGTGCCAGTCCTTGCAGTCGGCGAGACGTATCCCATCAATCTCCTTCGCCGTCGCGTCGTACCGCGAGTAGGGGTGCACGCTCGTGGGCAGGTCGAAAAGTTCGCGGTAAAGCACCATCGACGCGACCCAGCCCCCGCTGGTGCGGGCGAGGCTCGAGACGCGGTCCATTTCGCGCCGCTTCAGCTTCTGGAATTCGCCGAAGTCGAACCGTGGCTTCAGCGCGACCGCCGCGAGGATGTCCATCGCTTCCGGGAAGTGGTCCTTCGTGACCGCCATCGTGATGCGTGTGGAGTCGCGATCCGTCGTGACGTCGAGATCCGACCCGAGCGACTCGGCCGCGTCGAGGAGCGCACGACTCGGCCACTTGCCGGCACCACCGGCCTTGAGCAACTCGCCCGCGACCGCCGCGAGTCCTGGCTTCGAACCGTCCGTCGCCGAGCCGCTCCTCACCACCAGCTCGAGCTGTACGAGCGGTAGAGCGTGTCGCTCCACGATTCGCACGAGAAGTCCCTTGTCCAGGGTCACGTCCTTCACGGCCGGGAACTTCCAGTCGGGGGTCACACCCGGCGGGGGAACGGTGGCGAGCGGATCGGGCGCCGTCGCCGTCGGTGCGACCGGAGGGACCGCGCTTGCCACCGGCGGGGAAGCAGGTGTCGGCGGCGCTGCCGGCGGCCGCGAGGGCGCTGCCGAACAGCCCGTGAGCATCAACGTTGCGGCGACCCGTCGAAAGGTCGAGGCGGTCGTGGGCCAGCGTCTCATTTGGTTTTCTCCTTCGCCTTGCCGGAATCAGCCGTGTTCGATGGCTCCACGATCACGGTGCTCGCCTTGTCCTTCGTCAGGTATTTCCGCACGGCGTCCCTGACTTGCGCGCCCGTGACGGCCTTGAAGCGTGAGACTTCGCGCGAGAGCAGACGCGCGTCGCCCCAGAACAGCTCGAACTCCCCGAGCTCGGTGGCGCGATGCAGATTGGACTCGAGCCCGAACAGGAACTGCGAGGAGATGCGCGTCTTGGCCTTGGCGAGCTCCTCCGCGGTCGGGGCCGTGGTTGCCAGACGGGCGATCTCGGAGTCGAGGACCGCATCGACACCCTTTGGCTTCGCGCTGTCGCTGAGCACCGCCTGAATGACGAAGAAGTCCGGGCCGCGCTGGTCGTTGGTCCAGACGGCCACGTTTTGTGCCTTGGAATCCGTCCGCACCAGGCGCTGGTAAAGCCGCGAGCTCTCGCCGTCTCCGAGGATGTACGCCGCGACCTCGAGCGCATAGTGCTCCGGTGTCCGATCCGGTGGGATGACCCAGCCCTTCAGCACCGCCGGCGTTTGCGCGTTCGTATCCGTCACCTCCGCTTGTCGGGGCGCTGTCTGCGGGGGAAGGGGGGGCGGGCCGTAAACCGGTGGCTTCTTCTGGTTCGCGCCGATGCCGCCGAAGTCCTCGCGCACGAGACGCATGGCCTCGTCCGGGTCGAAATCGCCCGCGATCGTGAGAACGGCATTTTCAGGCGAATAATACTCCTGGTGGAAGGCCGCGACCTGTCCGAACTTCGCGGCGTCGAGATCCGCCATCGACCCGATCGGGTCGTGCTCGTAGGGAAAGTAACCCTGGAAGGCGAGTGCGCGGAGCTTGATCAGGCCCTCGGCGTAGGCCTGATTCGAGACGCGCATCCGGTATTCTTCCTCGACCACCGCGCGTTGATTTTCGACGTTGGCGGGCGTGACGGCGAGGCTCTTCATGCGATCGGCCTCGAGGAACAAGGCGACGGGCAACTCGCTCGAAGGCAGCATCTCGAAGTAGTTCGTGCGATCCGTGCCCGTCGTGCCGTTCAGGGTTCCGCCGCGCGCGGTGATGAGCTTGAAGTGTTCGCCCTTCGCGACGTGTCCGCTTCCCTGGAACATCATGTGCTCGAACAGGTGCGCGAAGCCGCTCTTGCCCGGCTCTTCGTTCCGCGAGCCGACGTCGTACGTCACGCAGACCGCGACGTTCGGCGCGTCGTGGTCGACGTTGAGAACGACGCGCAGGCCGTTCTCCAGCATCACGCGCTGGATGGACAGCGCGAGATCCCCCGTCCCGGAGTCCGATGGTGACGGAACGGCAGCCTTCGCCGACGGGGCTCCGGCAAGCCGCACCCCCGCGACCATGCCGGCGATGACGGGCGCAAAGAGCCGAGCTTTCGAGCGTGATGGATGCGTCACTTCAGGTGGTCTCCGTCTGTCCTACTTGTGCCTACATACCCTAAAGTGGAACGCGGATGTTGTCGCGTCGCGGCTGCTCTGTAAATCTGTGAGTCGCTCGCAGAGCCATGCGCACCCTCCAGGAGATCCAGCCGGGCCAGACCCTCGGACGGTACGAATTTCTCGTTCCGATCGCCGAAGGCGGAATGGCGTCCGTCTGGGCGGCGCGACTCAAAGGTTCGCGCGGCTTCTCGAAGACCGTCGCGGTGAAGACGATGCTGCCGAGCGTGTCGGACGACCCGCAGTTCGAGCAAATGTTCCTCGACGAGGCGCAGCTCGCAGCACGCATTCGGCACCCGAACGTCGTCGAGATCCTGGATCTCGGAGAAGAAGAAGAGGTTCTCTACCTGGTGATGGAATGGGTGGATGGCGAGCCCCTGTCGAATCTGCGGCGGGCGGCCGCAAAGCAAGGAGGGATCCCTCGTTCCATCGCCGTCCGCTGCGTTGCCGACGCTTGTGCGGGGCTTCACGCGGCACACGAGCTGAAAGACGAGACAGGCCAGCTCGTCGGTCTGGTCCATCGCGACATTTCTCCGCAGAACATCCTCGTCACGTTCGACGGCGTCGTGAAGATCGTCGACTTCGGAGTCGCCAAGGCCGCGGGCAGATCTGCCGGGCAAACGACCGCCGGTCAGGTCAAGGGGAAGCCGCCATACATGTCGCCCGAACAGGCCCTCGGGGAGCCGGTCGATCGACGCACGGACGTTTTTGCGCTCGGAATCATCCTTTATCAGCTGACGACGGGAAAGCACCCATTCCGGGGGGAGAGCGACCTCGTGACGCTGCAGAACATCGTCTCGGACCGGCCGATCGTACCCCCTCGCGCGCACGACAAGCAGTACCCCCGCGGGCTCGAAGCGCTCGTCATGAAGGCGCTCGATCGCAAGCGCGAGCTGCGCTTTCAGTCCTGCGCGGAGCTCGAGGGGGCCATCGACGAGATCTTCGGCACGGAGATCACGCGCGCTCGGACCGAGGACGTGGGCAAGTTCGCACGCGAGATGCTCGGGTCAAGAGGCGAGCTGCGACGAAAGGCGCTCACCGATTCCATCCGCGCCGCGGACGAACGAAGCGCCGGTCGCGGAAGCCTCGCGGGCGTACCGAAGTCGCTCGGCTCGCTCACACCGGCGACCGGCACGCACCGCGCGATCGACGGAGTGGGTTCGACGGACGTTCCGGGCGCGGGTACCGGGACGGACCCGCATGGTCACCCGATAACGCCGTTCGGCGCGACGATCCCTGCGCCGATCGGACCGAAGGGGCGTCGGCTTCCCTTCGCGCTGGCGGGAGCCGCGATTCTGGCCGTCGTCGTCGGCGCACTCTTCGCGATGAAGCCCGGGTCGCGACCCGAGGGCTCGCCCGCAGCCGGCGGTCCCGTCGCGAGCGCGTCGAGCCCCGTCGAAGCGCCTCCGCCCGTGGCGAGCGTTGCGTCGGCGCCGACCGTGATCTCCGAGCCGGAAGCGACGCCTTCGGCAACCGCGGTCGCTCCCTCCGTCGAACCACCGCACAGGAAGCCTGCCCGGCGAGTCGCGCATTTCGTCGTGCCTCCGCGAGCTGGGCCGGTTGCGTCGAAACCCGTTCCAGCACTGCATGAGGCGAAGACCAAGACGGGCTTCGTGCCACCCCCGGTGTCGGATCCTGGCTTCTGAGTATCTTCCGTGTCCGCACCAAGACCATGAACAAGCCGGAGAGTCGATGAACCGTCGCGTGTCCGAACAGAGGCTGATGAGGGTCGGCGCCAGCGCCGCATTGAGCGTCGCAGTGGGGCTCGGCGTCGCCACGGTTGCCGAGCCCGTTTACGCGCAGAGTCAGCAGGATCTCGAGCGTGCGCGGTCCCTGTTCGGCGAGGGCTTGAGTCTCGAGGCGGCGGGAAACTGGGCGGCGGCGCTGTCGAAGTTCGAGGACGTGGGCAGGGTCAAGCTCACGCCTCAGGTTCGGTTCCACGCGGCGCGCTGCAACGAACAGCTCGGTCGATTGAGCGAAGCCCTCGGCGACTATCGGCTGGCCGAGTACGAGGCCGGGCAAGAGGGGTTGTCGGATCTCTCCGCCATCACCCAGGCGCGCCAGGCTCTCGAGATGCGCATTCCGAAGCTCGTGATCCGGCGAGGCAAGGGCGCGGAGACGGCCCATATCCAGCTGGACGGTGTGGATCTCGGCGAGGCTCAGATAGGACAGCCCGTCCCGGTCGACCCAGGCCCTCACACCGTGACCGCGCGCTTGACCGCGGACCGGCAATTTCAACAGTCCACCCTGGTGAAGGAGAGCGAAACGGCGCAGATCGTCCTGGTCGCGCCGGCGGCCCTCGTGACTCAAGGTGCGCCTGCATCGGCTCCAGTCGTCGCCGCGGCGTCTGCACCGATGTCAGACCAAGGCGCCTCTCCGGAGGCGAGCCACGCCTCGCCATTGCCGTGGATAGCCGGCGGCGTCGGCGTCGCGGGTCTCGGCGCGGCTGGAGCGTTTTTCCTGATGCGATCGAGCGAAAAGAGCGACCTCGACGCCGTCTGCCGCGGAGACGTCTGTCCGAAGTCCGCGGAGAACGATCAGACCAAGGGTCAGCTCTACTCGACCCTGTCGGCGGTCTCGCTCGGCGTGGGCGTGGTGGGCCTTGGCGTCGCCACGTACCTGTTCGTGAGCCAGCCCTCGGGCGGCGATCACGTAGCCTTCGTTCCGATCGACGTCGCGGCGGGTCCTGGCGGCGGCTCCGTCACCGTCCGCGGCAGATTCTGAGTTACCTACGGCGTGGCCTGGCAGCAAACCGTCACGGGTCCGGTCGGTGACGGCTGTCCCTGCGGGTTGCTCGCCGTCGCGGTGCAGACTGGCCCCGCATTCAAATATTTGTACGAGCGCGTGTCCTGCTCGGTCTTCACGCCGCCACAGCCGGCGGAGCTGAATATCTGGGTCGGGTCCGCCGGGACTTCCGTGCAGGCGTTCACCTTGCTGAAGTCCAGCGTCGTGGCGCCCGCCGTGCAAGCGTTGTCGGTGTAGGTCGTGATGGTGCCGCCGCAGCCGACGCTGCACGAGCACGCGGTGCACGAGCGACCTTCCGTCACACCTTGATAATACTGTTCGGCGGGACCTGGCTCCTCCGTCGGGTAGTCGCTCGGACACGTCTGGATCCCTGAGCGCCAGATACAGAGTGGCGCGCCGAACGGCGCCGCGGGCTTGGGCACGCAAAGCCCACCGCTCGAACAGCCGCCACCCGTCGTCACGCTCGTCGAGCACCCGACCACGTCGGTAGTCCAGCTCGTCGAAGGGAATGCCGGCGTCCCCTGCGTCGCGGTGCAGCTTCCGTGGACGTACGCCCCGGGTGCCTTTTCGAGCAGCGCGCTCTCCGCGCTCGGCGTCGCCTCGCAGAGGCCGAACGTCTGGCACTCGGTCGTCGAAGTGTTCGGGGCGAACGGTTGCGGGTTCCACGGACTCTGATTCGTGCACGTCTTCGATGTATCGAAGATGAACGTGAGGTCGTCGCAATAGGACGACGGGGCCGTCGTGCAGCCGCACGCGGGACAGGCGTTGCCCGGCGGCGGAACGACGAGCCCGCTATTCGCGACGAAGGCGTTCCCAGGAAAGCCGCCCGCTGCCCCACAGCTCGGATCGGTGCCGGCCGCGCCCGACCAGAGCGCGATGGGACCGTTCCAGCCCGCGGGGGTCGTCCCGCAGGTGTAGCCCGCGGTGCAATCCGGATCCGCGCAGTCGACGAGGTTATCGCCGTCGTCATCCACGCCGTTCTGGCAGTTCTCGACGAGCTTCTTGCAAGCGCTGTTCACGCAGGCGTAGCCGGACGCGCAGGGTTTGCCGCAACCATTGCAATTCTGGTTGTCGTTCGTCGGGTTCACGCACGTGGAGGACGCGCCAGTCCCGCATGCGATGAACGGGAAAGAGCAACTTGCCTCGCAGTTGCCTCCGGCGCAAACCTCGCTGGAGGTCTTGCAGTTCGTCGAGCAGTTGCCGCAGTACTGATCGTTGCTGCTCGTATCCACGCACTGGCCGTCACAGCGGGTGAGCCCGTGGCAATCCACCAGGCACTGGCTGCCTTCGCACACGAACCCGGCCGGGCACGGCCTGTTGCAGTCCTGACAGTTATTCTCGTCGCTCGTCGTGTCCACGCAGACGCCGGTCGTCGTCCCTGTCGGCACGCACAGCTTCAGAGTGCCGGCGCAGGGCGGCGCGCAGGCCGTCTTGGTGCCCCCATCTGCCTCGTGGGTGGTGCATACGTCGGAACCCGTGCACCTGGCGTCGCAATCCCCACAATTGTTCTTGTCGCTCAGCAGATCGACGCATGCGCCGCTGCAATCGGTCAGACCGACTCCACAATGTGGCCCCGAGTCCATGGCGCCCGCTCCCGCTCCCGCCTCCACGGCTTCGCCGCCTCCGCTCCCGCCCGAGCCCGCGTCCATTCGTCGCACGCCGCCCTCGCGTTTGCCGGCCGTGGTGCCGCCCTCGCCAAACACGCCCCCGCCCCCGAGCCCGCCCCCCGAGCTGCCGGCGAAACCTGCCGCGCCGGAACCGCCCGCAGAAGCGTCCGCACCGCTGGTCGCATTCCCGCCGGAGCCCGCGTCCTTCTTCCCCTTGCCGTAAAAGACGCTGTCGTCGACGAACGTGTGGTCCGGAAAGCCGCAGCTTTCAGCCATCACGACGGTCCCGAGCGTCAGGAGACCGAGCGCGATCCCTCTTTTAAGCACCTTCGAGCGCACGGCGGACAAAGTGCGCCCAGGATAACACGGTCGCATGACGCGGCGGTTTCGATCGATTCCAGCGTTCGCCCGGGTCTCGCGCACCTTTGCCTACCCGTGCTCCGGTCCGCCGCGTGTGCGCTCCCGCCGGGTCCGTCAGGGCTCAGAACGACGCATCGCTCGGCCCGAATCGGACGTTGCTCGGCTCGAGTCGGTGGTTGCTCAGCTCGAGTCGGTGGTTGCTCGGCCCGAGTCGGACATTGCGCAGCGTGAGGAGGCCCGCTCCACGACTGAGTCACCGGCCCTTCGCCGATCATTTGATGGTGGCGCGGCCGTGGCTCGTAGCATTGTACGGACTAAAGCCGATCAGTCGATGAGGCCCGCCAGATCTGGCGTCACGACGGGAAGGGACGGATGGCAGAAGGAGCGCTTCTCTGGGAACCGACGGCCGAGGTCGAGGGTCGAAGCCGAGTTCGTCATTACATGCGATGGCTGGAAGCGAAGATCGGACGTCGCTTCGTTTCGTACGACGAGCTGTGGCGGTGGTCGGTTACCGAGCTCGAGAGTTTCTGGGCGACCCTCTGGGAGTATTTCGACGTGCGATCGCGCTCGCCCTACGAACGCGTTCTCTCGTCGCGAGCCATGCCGGGGGCGGAATGGTTTCCCGGCGCGACGTTGAACTACGCGGAGCACTCCCTACGTTACGAGGGGTCGGGAACGGCCGTCCTGTTTCGATCGGAAGACGGTCGCGGGGGGCAGCTGACGCGGGACGCACTCCGAGACGCCGTCGTGCGCGCCCGCGCCGGGCTCTCGCGCCTCGGAGTGAGGCGAGGGGACCGGGTCGCGGCGATCTTGCCCAACGGTCCGGAAGCGGTGATCGCGTTTCTGGCGACGGCAAGCCTCGGCGCGATCTGGTCATGCGCCGCTCCCGAGTTCGGGGTGGAGGCCGTGCTCGATCGGTTCCGGCAGATCGCGCCGAAGGTTCTCATCGGCGTCGACGGCTACCTGTACGGCGGCAAAGCTTTCGAGCGCAGCGCCGAGCTCGAAAAGATCGCCCAAGGATTACCGTCGACGGAGCACGTGGTGCTGGTCTCGAAGCTGGGCGGTTCCGTCGAGGGCTCGATCGCGTGGAGCGAACTGCTCGCCACACCGACGTCGCTCGAGTTCGAGGCCGTGCCGTTCGCCCATCCGCTGTGGATTCTTTATTCCTCGGGGACCACCGGGCTCCCGAAGCCGATCGTTCAGGGGCACGGCGGGATTCTTCTCGAGCACCTGAAGGCGCTGGCTCTTCACTGCGACCTCGGTGAAAAGGACCGCTTCTTCTGGTTTTCGACCACCGGCTGGATGATGTGGAACTTCCTGGTCAGCGGTCTCACCGTAGGCGCGACGATCGTTCTCTACGACGGCAACCCGGGGCATCCGGACCTGTCGGCGCTGTATCGATTTGCGGATGAAGAGCGCGTGACCTATTTCGGGACGAGCGCGTCGTTCCTGCTCGCGTGCAAGAAGGCGGCGATCGTACCGAAGAAGCTGGCGAACCTCGACGCACTTCGCGCGATTGGTTCAACCGGTTCGCCGCTGCCCTCCGACGGTTTCGAGTGGGTCTACGACAATGTGAAGCGCGACGTGCTCCTCGGCTCGATCGCAGGCGGCACGGATGTCTGTACGGCGTTCGTGGGCTCGTGTCCGCTTCTGGCCGTTCATTCCGGGGAGATCCAGTGCCGGGCGCTCGGGGCAAAAGTGGAAGCGTTCGACGACAGTGGAAGGTCCCTTCTCGGGGAAGTCGGCGAGCTCGTCGTGACCGAGCCGATGCCGTCCATGCCGCTCTACTTCTGGAACGACCCTGACGGAACGCGGCTCCGCGAGAGCTACTACTCGGAATTCCCGGGTGTGTGGCGCCACGGCGACTGGATCCGGATCACGCCGCGAGGCTCGTGCGTGATTTACGGTCGCTCGGATTCGACCCTCAATCGCGGCGGAGTGCGAATGGGCACCGCCGAATTTTATCGGGTCGTGGAGGCGCTGCCGGACGTACTGGATTGCTTGGTGGTCGACACGGGCTCGCTCGAGCGAGAAGGTAAGCTATGGCTTTTCGTCGTCCCTGTCGCACCCACGCTCGGCGAGGATGCAATCCGGAGAATTCGCTCCGCGCTGCGCGCGTCCGTCTCGCCGCGACACGTCCCGGACGAGATCATCGGTATTCACGACGTCCCCCGGACGCTGAGTGGAAAAAAGCTCGAGGTGCCCGTGAAGCGCATCCTCATGGGAGTACCGCCCGAGCGCGCGGTGAATCCGGGCACGCTCGCGAATCCAGACGCCATGCGCGAAGTGCTTGACGCCGCGCGCCTCATCCGAGGGAATTGAGGTGCGCCCTCATGTGGCGCTTGCCGTCGTGATGCGCTTCCTCGCGATCTGGCATGCAAGCGGACTGATGTCGATGCCGACGGAACGGCGGCCGAGACGTTCCGCGGCCACCACGGTCGTGCCCGACCCGCACATCGGATCCAGAACCCGGCTCTGTGGCGACGTCGCTGCCCTCAGGATTCGGTCCAGGAGCGTGAGCGGCTTCTGGGTCGGATAACCCGTCGTTTCTCGGGTCAAGGGGGTGTTCGCGTTCATCGCCGGGCAATCCGTCCAGACGCTGCCGAGACGACGGCCCTGGTCCGCGTAGTATCGATACGCCTTCCCGCCGATCACGCGCTCACGATACCTTCGGCCCGAAGGGTCTTCGTTCTGAAAATGCATCCGGAGGCTCGTGTCCGCGAAGGGTTCGCGCAGTGCCGGGTCGGAGGCGTTCCAGAGCATCTCTCCGCGCGAATACACGAGGATGGTCTGATGCGTGACGCTCGGCCCCTTGACGCGTCGCGCGCCATTTCCGGGGACCCAGACGATCTCGCCTCGAAAGGCGACGCGGCCGAAGACGCGATCCGCCATCACCTTGACGTCATGGACCGCGCGAAAGTCGAGATGGAGAAACAGGCTTCCTCCGGAAGTCATGGTGTCACGCACGCCCGCGAGCCGCGGTTCGAGCATGGTCAGAAACGAGTCGAGGCCGCCCCAGGCGTCCTTGTAAGCGACTGGCCCCTTGGTCCGCTCCCCCGAACCTTGCCTCGCAGCGCGTGTCCCGCCCGCGTTGAACGGGGGATCGACGTACACGAGGTCGAACGGACCGCCTGCCGCCGACATGGCGTCAGGGAGCCGCTCCAGGCAGTCGCCCTCGAGGATCGTGGCGCGCTTCGGTTTCGCGGCGCTGTGCGGCTTGGCAGAGCGGGCTTCACCCCGACGGCTCACCGTTCGACTCCAGCGCTGTGACGACGGGCGGATCGCGGTCGATTTCCCCGTAGAGCGCGTCTTCGGACTGACGTAGATTCGGAAAGGGGGGGAGCCACTCCCAGCGTGGACCGCCGCCTTCGCAGCCGAGCACCGCCTCGTCGGGCGTGCACGCGACGCGGAGGTGGATGTGGTCGTCGTGCTTCAAGCTGTCACTCGGCTGCATGAGGACCGTTTCCGCGCGCCACACGAGTTCGTCCGGCTCGCCGCGGGCGCGCGCGTAGTCGATCAGCAGGGCTTCGACGTCGCGTGAACAGAACATCCACTCCACGTTGGTCACGCCGAGGAGCGTCTTCACGAGGAGCCACTCCCGGGGCACGTCCAGGCGAACGAAGGTGTCCGTGCCTTCGATCGGAGCAAGACCATCCGGTCCCATCGGGATGAACCCCGGATTTCGCACGGGCGTCCCGTCGAGGGTCGTGACGAACCAAGGCAGATCGACGTCGCGCCCCGTGCGGTGTGATTCGTGGCGCGCGATCCTTCCGCCGGTCCTGGCGGACAGATCGCCGACGGTAAGCGGCGCCCCCCCGGGGATCTCGTCATGAACGGTCCGCGCGGCGACCTCGACGGCGCGTACGAGCCGAGGATTTCCCCAATGGTTCGCGCCGAACTTGCGATAGCGCACGAATCCAACACCCTGCACCGGGAGTTCCTCGGCGATGGTGAGGACGCCGTGATACGGCGCACCGACGGATCCGGCCAGTCCGGGTGCGAGCGGGCTCGGGGTTCCGAAGCAACCGACGCACATTGCCGCGCCCGCGAGGACGCCCGCAAGGCACCTCACTCGGGAACCTCGCGATCGATCGAGGCCACCACGAGGGCTTCGGCAGCACGCACCGCCTCTGCGGTGGGAGTGACGAGCTCGAGCTTTCCGTCGACGTTTCGGATGACTCCCTGATCGAGCAAGGACGCGAAAGCGTTCTTGAGCGTAGGCTGACTGACGGCTTCGGGGCGCTCCACTTCTCCAGTGAAGAACATGCGGTGGCCCGTGTGCAAGGTCTTCCTGACGAGCTCGCGCTCGGGCATGGGCCCCTTGAGCAGTGCGCCGAGTCCGCGCGCGGCGACTCGATACGCCTCGAGGAAGTTTCGGACGAATGCCGCGTAGGTGAGGAGCCACTCACGGCCACTCCAGCCGAGCCGTCCGGGTCCGGGCGAAAGCTGCCCTCGGTCGTCCGTCACCACCTCGCCGGCGCGCTGCATGCGGAGGAGGGTCTCGTCGAAGATCTCCGCGAACGGCGCGTCGGCGCGGAATCGAAACTCGTGCTTGAAGAGACGCGAAAGCTTTTGCACCCGGTCGCGGACGCCGTCCCGGGACATCGGCGAACCCGGGTTGGCGAGCATGGCGACCGAGACCAGGCTCCGTTCGACGAAGAAGTGCACGATCATGTTCTTCGACGTGTCGAGCTCGAGGCGCTTGGAGTCCGGGATCGTGTAGATCGTACCGGGACCAACGGTATGGGGCCGGGCTTCGGTGTCGACGTCCGCGGGTGCGTGGGCTTCGATCAGGTCCGCGTCCGTGAAGAGTTGCGCCGCTTCGCGGATGGCCTCGGGCCTGAGATTACCGGAGGACGTCGCCATGCTCGGGGTCATTCGCGCGCCGAGCTCACAGAGCACCGTCACTAGGCGCCCACAGCGCTCGACCAACTCGTCGTGCGGAAGGCCCCGGTAGCCGTGCGAGAGCAGAGCAAGGGCCGTGATCGATCCCGGCGTGGCCGCCGTGACGCGATTGATCTCGTCCATGACGCGGTTGCCCAGCCGTGTGACGACGGCGCGTCGCTGCGCGGGGCGGAGATCCGTTTTGCGAGGCAACCCGAGATCGTCCCGGAGGTCGTCGAGCGTCAGGATGGTCCCGAATTGAAGATTGATACGGCCGTAGCGGTGCCGCAGAACGTCCGTGGACCGGAGCAGGCCGGCGGCGTCCTCTTTGACCTTTTCACCGCCCGAGAGCTCGCGACCGTACGCTCCGGTCTCCACGATGCGTTCGTAGCCAATACTGATGGGCACGAAGCACGCCTGACGTTGCGGGACCGACAGCGCGGCTTCGACGATCATGCCGAGCAGGCCGAATTTCGGCGCCAGGAGCTTTCCCGTCCGGCTTCGTGCCCCCTCGACGAAGAGCTCGATCGGAAACCCGTCGCGGATCAGCCGGCGGATGTACGTATCGACGACGGAAGAGTAGAGCCGGTCTCCCTTGAACGATCGGCGGATGAAGAAGGCGCCGGCGCGACGGAAAATCGGACCGAGCGGAAAGAACGACAGGTTGTCTCCCGCCGCGATGAGCGGAAGCTGGATGTTCTCGTCGTTGAAGACGTAGCTGAGGATCAAGAAATCGATGTAGCTCTTGTGGCTCGGGAGCAGCACGACGGAGCCCTCTTTGCTCGCTTCGCGCACGCGATCGAGTCCCTCGCGATCGACGTCGATCCCCGCGTAGATCCGATGGAACACGCGGTCGAGGAGCATCGCCAGGGCGCCGATCGTGGCGCCGTCCGGGACGGCCTGGAGCTTCCGGAGCATCCCGAGCGCCTTCTCCGTGAGATCGAGTCGATTCTCGGCTGGCGTTTCGGCAAGCTGCTTGATCGTCGCCTGGAGTTTCGGACTCCGGACGAGCTCTTCACGAACGCGGTCAGGGGGTTTTTCTGCGGGGCCAATGACACTCCGGCGTTCTCGCTCGAGGCGTCTGAGGACGGCATAAACAATCCGGCGAACGTGGTTCTCGTCGGAGGTCGCGGGGGCCGTGTCCAGGTACGCGCGCAGGTCGAGTGGCTCACCCGCCTTGAGCTCCACGTGCCGGTAGTTCGCGAGGAACTGCCCGACGGTGCGCACCGGGCTCGGCCATTCTCGGGGGCCTAGCAGGAAGTCGAGCGCGCGGGTGCCGCGAGTGTCGGGTCGTTTCGTCCACACGAACACTTGCGGCAAGAGCAGGATCCGGTGCGACGGATTGGCGCGCTGCACGTCGAGCAGCGTGCGGATGAGCTCATCGCCCTCTTTCAAGCCCCGTCCGCCCGTCGCGCCCGTCGCGACGTCGAGAACTCCCGGTGGTCGTTTCAGAAACAGGGCAGCAGAGCCGCCATTCTCGATTGCGTTCCGGAGCTGGGCCGCAGGTGAGCCTGAAGGCCCCGGAATGAATGCCTTCATGAATCCCTGACCCATCCAGGCGCCCAGGTCATTCGCGAATTTGATCTCCGGGAGACCGAAGCGTTGAGTCAGGCGATCGAGCGCCAGGAAGTCGACGAAGTTGAGGTTTCGAAGCACGTAAACGACCGTCCCGCCCGCGGCGAGCCCGCGCACCGAGCGCATCCACGCTTCATCGACCTGGATGGAGTCGAAGAACTTGCTGTAGACGGCTTGAAGTGCGAGCGTGGGCCGATAAGTCGTGCTGGTCGCGCGTTTCGCCATGAGATGGCCGCGCGACCTTACCGAGAGCTGACCCTCCGTGACAGGCCGAGCGACGTGGCTCCTTCTCGTACTAGTGTCGTCGCTGTTGCCGTCGGCGTGCAAGCGCGCTGTCTCCCGGGTGGCGAAGCCGGTCTCCCAGGTGGTCCCATCGGACTCTGCCGCACCGCCGCCGTCCCCGCCCGAGGAGCGCTGCGTCCCGGGCGAGCGCGGGCTCTTCTCGCTCGGGCACCCGACGCGCCCCAGGGTCGGCGACGAGCTGGATGATGACGGGGTCGAGCTGCCGTTCGCTCCGGAGGTCGGTTCTGCGACGGCGTTTACGGGTGGCTTCGCAGTCGGGGCCCTGGAGCCGGACCGGAAGTCGACGAACGCCGTGCTTGTCGTGTTCTCCTTGTCGCCTCCCGGCGGAAAAAAGATAGACCTCGGAGCGGTCCACGGCGACGTCTTGCCGCCGAGCGTTGCGGGGGAAGCCGGCTTCCTGGTCGCCGCCGTGCCCGACGGTGCGCCTAATGGAGCGCTCCTCCGCCTGGTCCGCGTCGACGACCCGACCGGATCTGCCCGGATCACGTGGGGTGCGGTCACGCAGGTTCCGCGTAATGACTCGGACGTCTATGCAATCGACGTGGCGGGGACCACGGGTCTCCTCGCGTGGGACGCATGGGACTCCGGCGGAGATCACGGCATCATTCGCGCGGTCTCCTTTGCATCCATGGACATCATGAAGACGAGCCCGCCCGTCGTGTGGTCCGACGCGCACGATGACGCGGAGGGGCCGATGCTCGCAGCTCGGACGGGGGGATTCTGGGCGGCATGGATCGTCAACGTGAAACGCGCCCCGTCCAGGAAGGAGCGGGACGAATCCACGGGTGCCCCGGAAGTCGTCGACATGGGGCCGCGGTACGTGATGCTGGCGCCCCTCGATGAACTCGGGCGCCCGAGCGGAACTCCCGAAGCCGTGACGCCCAAAGACGGGCACGTTACCGGTTTCGATTCTCGCGTCACTCCCCGACGGAAGTGCGATGGTGGCCTGGCGCGACGATCTGACGGCCCCGGGAACGCCCGGCGGCGTCGTGCACCTGGTGGTCGCGCGGCAAGGGGGGACGGTCGAGTCGCGAGTCGTCGCCAACGATGACGTGACCGTGGGCACGCCGTCGTTGCTCGTCGATGCGACGCCGACCAGCGAAGTGGCCGGATGGCTCGAGCTCACCGACGAAGCGGACGCCGCCAGACTCGCCGCACTCGACGGGGATGCGCGCGTCGTCGATACGCTCGGCGTCGAACGCAACGTCGGCACCGGCCAGGCCCTTGCCGTTCGCGGAGGGCGCGTGCTCGTTGCGTGGCCGCGCGGAAAGGGTGTTGAGTTCGGTGTCCTTGCATGCAACAAGGGACGCGGCGGCGCTCCGGCGCCCGGCGCCGGCGGGAACCCCGTGCCGTGACCCTACTCGACGATCCTGATTCCAGGGCCCCCTCGTGGGCGGGTCATGCCGAGGGTAGACGCCACACTCTCGGCTTGCTTTTTCCCGAGGAACACCTCGACCAGATGCAGCGCCGCGTCCATCGCGCCGAGCGGCGTCGCTGCCGTGAGGGCCTTGCCGGCCTCGCGGAACCGGGAATCTCCGTCCGCACGTGCCGTCGGGGCAAGCTCTGCCAGGCGTTCCTCGACGTCGCCCCGGACCGAGACGTCGAGGCCGTCGAGCACGCCCGCCTTCGCGAAGGGTAACACGCCGTTCCCGATTCCGACCAGTCGAGTTGCCGAAGCGGACACCGCTCGGAGCCAGGCAATCAGCCGATCGTCGGTCAGAGCCCGGCGCGCGCCGTATCCGCCGGGTACGACGACAACCTCCGGGGCCGGACAGTCGTCGAGGGGACCGGCGTTCAAGGGAAGCTGATTGCGCGTTGCAACGAGCCCCGGGACGGACGAGACCGTGAACAGCTTGAAGGGACGAAAGTTCCAGTTCCGCCCGGCAGTGGTCCAGACGGAGACCGGTCCGGCGACGTCCAGAATCTCGACCTCGTCGAACAACACGATCGCGACGGAGCGGGAACTCGTCCGCATTCACCTCCACGGTACCCGATGACGCATCGGACCACCCGAAAAGCGGCGTCCCGCCAAAAACTCGAGACCGCGCTCGGTTCTCAAGCTCAGGGGAAGGGCGCTGCCTTGACCGGGGCGAGCCTCACCCGCGGCTGCAAGAACCGGTCGATGTAGCCGCTGAGGGCCACAGTGCCGCTCGCGTTAGTCGTCACCTGGATCGCGCTCGTGCCGTTCAGGTGCCAGCCTTCGGTCAAGGTGTCGAACTTGTACGTCGAAAGCGGCGGAAGCGTCACGGACCTGAAGTCCGTCGACGAGAGGTTCGAGAAGTCGATCTCGAACGGGTAATCGCTCTGGCTCGTGACGACCATGACGACGCGAAGGGTGCCGTTCAAGTAGGGCACGCGATAGGAGCCGCCCGTGAAGACGCTGCCTCCCGTCGAGAACAGTGCCCCTCCGTACTGCACGTACGTTTGAAATACGGACTGGTCGGTCTCCGCGGTCGACTGGAGAAGGATGGTACCGTACCCGCCCGCGAAGGCCGAATTCAGCAGGTTGACGTCGTGCTCGACGGTTGCCTCTGCCGGGACGTTGACGGTGCTGACGAGGACGGGTGCTGCGGCCGTATGTGTCGTATCCGTCGTCTTGTCGCCGACGTAATAGATCTGCACCGTGACGGGGTTCACGTCGGTGGTGAGCGTCACCGTTGCAGATAGCGTGTCCACCAGATTGATGATCGTATTGTCCGCGAACTGCGACTTCTGCGTGACCGCTCCGATGGCGTCGTTGCCCGGAGCTTCCGTGCCCGACAGATCTTGTCCCCCGGAGCAGCCCGCCAAGAGTGCGAGACTGGCGATCAGCGTGTACGACCTCATGTGCTTCCTCCTTATGTGACGTGCCGAGCGCAAAGATCGGCAGACTTCACAATCTTCCCGTTCGGGGCGATGGCCAAGAACATTCGAAGGCGCACCTTCGCTTCGCGAAGTAGGCGCACGTCCGTGCATTCGAGGGACGTGTGGCCGTTCGAAGATCCGGTATGAATCAGGCCAGATCGTCATGCGCTGGAGCGTCGAACCTGAGATACTCACCCACAGGAAGCGCGACACTCACACGCCGTCGCTTTGGTGTTGGGAAATGTGTGCTCCGGTACGCGCTTCTCGCGATCACACGTGTGGATTCCAACACGCGACGCGATGCCCGCTGCCCCGATCGGTCTCGCGAAGCCGGGGGAGCTCGACGTTGCAGGTTCCGGCGAGGGCGCGCGGACATCGGGGATGAAACGCGCAGCCACGCGGCGGGTCCAGCGCATCTCCCGGCTCACCGTCGAGCACGATTTGGAGCTTCTTTCGGGAGGGAAGCGCGGTCGGGGTCGCGCTGATCAGCGCCCGTGTGTATGGGTGGAGTCGCCGCTCGAACAACGAGGCAGTCGGACCGGTTTCCACGATCCGTCCGAGGTACATCACCGCGACGCGCTGGCTCATGAATTCCACGACCCGGAGGTCGTGCGAGACGAAGAGATACGAGAGCGCCAGCTCTTCCTGGAGGTCGAGCAGAAGATTCACCACCCGCGCCTCGACGGAAGGGTCGAGGGCGCTGACGGGGTCGTCGCAAACGATGAAGCTCGGTTCCGCGGCAAGCGCGCGAGCAATTCCGATTCGCTGTCGTTGACCCCCGCTGAATTCGTGGGGGCGACGGTGCATGTCATCCGGGCGCAACCCCACCTTTTCCAGCAATGCGGTCACGCGGGCATCGATGGCCCCTCGATCGGTGACCAGGCGATGAACGCGGATCGCCTCCGCAATCGTGTTGCCCGCTGTCATCCGCGGATCGAGTGAAGCGTTCGGGTCTTGAAAGATGATCTGCATGCGCCTCCGGAGTGGGCGGACTTCATGCTCCGTCTTCCGGGTGATCTCGACGCCGTCGAACACGACGCGCCCGACGGTGGGTTCGACGAGACCAAGGATGGTCCGGGCAAGCGTCGTCTTGCCCGAGCCACTTTCGCCGACCAGGCCGAGGGTCTCCCCCCGTCGAACGTAAAGCGAAACGTCATTCACGGCGCGCAGCAGGTTCTTCCCCGAGAGCGGAGAGGTTCGAACCTCGAATACCTTCGTCAACCGATCGACACGGAGGAGCGGTGCTGCGCGGTCCGGCAATCGACCATCGTCGTCGGCGAGGGTCACGCGCTGGGGCTCCCGAAATGACAGCGCACGCTCCGACCCGGAGAGAGCTCGGTCATCGCAGGTTCTGCGTCGCGGCAGCGATCATTCCCGTCCACGCCCGATTGTCTCAGCGAGCAGCGTTCCGCGAACCGGCAGCCGCCCCCGAGCCGAGCCAGATCCGGGGCGGTCCCGGCGATGGCGTGCAGGCGCCGCGGACGGCCACCCGGTGGTGTGCGAGCGTTGAGGCCGCTCGCGAGTAGCTCCCTCGTATACGGATGTCGTGGGTCGAAAAAAATGGATTCGACCGGAGCCGACTCCACTACTCGACCGGCATAAACGATCACTACTTCGCTGGCAAACTCTGCCACGACCCCGAGATCGTGGGTGATGAACAGGATTGCCATGCCGAGTTCGGCCTGCAGCCGCTTCAGGAGCTCCAGCACTTGCGCTTGACTGGATACGTCGAGCGCCGTGGTGGGCTCGTCCGCGATGAGCAGGGCGGGGCGACACGCAAGTGCCATAGCGAGCATCACGCGTTGCCGCATCCCATCCGACAGCTCGTGTGGATACGCATCGGCTCGAGCCTCGGGCGTGGAAATACCGACGCTCGCCAGCAACTCGATCGCGCGCTTGCGCGCACCGCTACGAGTTTCAGGCTGGTGGAGACGGATGACCTCCGCAATCTGGGATCCGACCGAATAGACGGGGTTCAGCAGCTCCTTCGGTTCCTGGAAGACCATGGAGATCCCGGGGCCCCGAACCGCCCCGAGCTCCCGGTCGGACATCGCCAGGAGGTTGGAACCTGCGAACGAGACTTCCCCGCGTTCGATGGATCCCGACGGCGACGCAATGAGTCGCAAGATCGACAGGGCGATGACGCTCCTGCCCGAGCCGCTCTCTCCCACCAGCGCGACGGTCGTGCCCGGATTCACGTCGAACGAAACCCCGTCGACGGCCCGCAAGGGGCCTCTGCCCGTGTCGAAGCGCACGGTGAGGTCCCGCACCCGGAGCAACGGCGCATTCATGCGACGACGTTACCACGCGCCCCGCTACCGGTTCGGGTCCGACAGATACACATCCAGGCGCGGCGGGGCGCCGCCGCCGAGGCCCGTGAGGAGCGCCACCTCGTCGCCACCCGCTCGTGCAGTGACGGCAATGCCCGAATCACTTTCGCGGCGGGCGAGGGATCGAACGATCTCCGTGACGTCGACTCGCGCCAGCATCGCCGGGCCCGCTCGCGCAAAACCCCTGGCTTCGGGGGCCAGCAAGGGTGGACGCACCCCTGCGGCGATCCGTTCGGGCGACCAGGGAGCTCCCAGGGTCCAGACCGAAAGCGCGACGTCGTCGGAGGCGGGCATTGTATCCGGGGACGGTTCGAGGAGAAGGAAAGCCGCCGCCACATGGCCCCTGGGCTTCCAGTTCGAATCGAACTCGAGATAGAGAACCGAGCTACGCCGGCCCCCCAGCAGGACCGTCGCCGCCCGCTCGCCACCGTCTCCTCCCACGGTTTCGATGATCGGTTCGAGCACGATTCGACGCACCTGTGCCGGAACGGGCTCGAAGCCGGCCGTGACGCATCGGTCGGCAAGACACTCGTGCCCCTTCCCGCACGTCTCGCCGAGGCAGGGGTTGCCGAGCGGCGAACATCCGAGCGCGGTCAGCGCTACGAAGAGCAGCGATGTCGAGCGGAACCCAGTCACGGTGCCTCGAGTCTTGCTCGTTGATCCGCCGGCGACAACGCTCACCGCCTCCGCCGCCGTCGTTCGAGCACGGCTTCGGCGCTCGTCGGCCTGGACGGCGGTGGGGCGTCCGGGTCTCCGTGAGGCAACGATGGCGCCGGAGGCTCCCCGGTTCCCGGCCATCGTCGTGACGCGACCGACAGGAGCAGAGAAAAGGCACCTGCGACGACGAGCCACGGCGTGAGAGGACGGGTCGCGTGGCCCGGCTCCGGACGATCGAGAAAGAGTCGACCCACATTCGACAGCGTCTTGCCGCCCGTCGTCCGCGCGATCCGCGAGAGCGTTCCGCGATCGGTTCCTCCGGAGAGTTCGTCACCGGCCGACAGGTAGGCGCCCGCTGTACCGACCACTGAATTGGTCATATCGTCGCGCACGACCGTGAGGTATGCGCCTGGATGTGGCAGACGCACCTTTGCGGAAAACGAACCGGGGCCGTCGGCTTGCATGGGCGCGCGACTCGAGAAGCCTTTCGGGCCGGCGACGAACGCAGTGAGGCCATGAAGGGCGTCGTCGTTTGCCGTCCTCGTCGTGTCCCGCAGGAAAAGCGAGCCCGATGACGCATCCGCTTCGAGTGCGATCCCCGAGTCGTCGGGGCGCCGGGCGAGGACGCGACCGAGTTCCCCAAAGAGTCGGGCTGCGTCGCGCCAGTTCACCCAGGACGCTCCCCATTTTCCACCGTAGTCGCTGGTGAACGCGCTGACGCGTCCGAGACCGACGGACCACGTCGCGAGCAGGGGGTCGCCGTCTGCCGCGAGCAGCGGGACCGTGGCTCGGAGTTTCGGCATGGTCACGACGTAGCCGGAGAGCAAGGGTGCCAGGGAGAAGTCGATTCCCCGCGTGAACGGGCTCGGGGCGCCCGGCGCCGCCCGAAACGGCATCTCCCGGAGCGCGTCTCCGCGTGCGAGCGTCGTCTCTTCCGCGAAGACGGCCGGAAGCCGGCTGGCGTCTTCGATGAGGTAGAAGCGGCCTCGGCCTTCGCGCGAAAGGCGTTCGAGGGCGGCGAAATCCTTGCCTCGACCGAGAGCAACGACGCTCGTCGTGATGCCTCGGTCGACTGCCGCGCGGGTCATTGCGTCAGCCCGCTCCCTGTTTTCGGCATCGTCGCCGTCGGCAAACAGGAGGAGGTGCTTCGTCTCTACGGGCTGCCCGTCGAGCGCAGCGTACGCGGCCATCAATGCCACGTCGATGAAAATGCCGCCCCCACCAGGCCCTGCTTGCCGGATGCGATGTTCGACGTCGGCGGCATCCGTCAGTTGCGCAAGCGGGACGGTCCACCTTGCGTCTGTATCGACGTGCTCGACGCCGATACGATCGATGGCTCCCAGCAGCGCCGCAGAGCGGGCAGCGGCTTCATTGGCCAGAGCGAGTTTCGTTTCACCCCCGGCAGACGCAGACATCGAACCCGAAGAGTCAATCGCGATGACTTCGGCCAGGCGTGCGCGCCGTTGCTCGTTCGGCACCTCGAAAGCGACCGGGCTCACCTCCTCGACGGGGGTCTTCGCGTAACCGCCGGGCCCCAGGCTTCGGTCTCCGCCGAACAACATGAGGCCGCCTCCGAGATCGCGGACGCCGGACCCCAGCGCAGCCATCTGAGATACCGAAAGATCTTCGGCCGGGACGTTGCCCAGGACGACGAGGTCGGGGGCACCGAACTCGTCGAGCCCTAAAGGGGCCTCGGTCGCGGATTTGACATCCACCTCGAACCCTGCCGCCAGAAGCGCTGCTCGGATGGGTGTCGCGCGCGCAAGGTTGCCCTCGAGTAGCAGCGCGCGCGCCCGATCTCCGACGCGAACGAAGACGGATGCGCCGTCGTCCTCGGGGACGGAGTCGGATGCCGGGTCCTTTGGCCTCAGGTTCACATCGTAGCGGTGCAACCCCCCTCCGTCCGCGCGTTCGCGGATCCAGAATACGTCGGCGCCCGCGTGCAGGACGCGGCGGCCCTGGCTTCGCGGCGTTCCGTCCCTGTCGACGCGAATCTCCACCTCGGTGTCTCGCGTCGCCTCGGTTGTCACGCGTAGGTCGATCGATTCATTTTCCGCTGCGTGTCGAGGGGCCTTCAGTGACACGAGCCGAACGTTCGGCGCGGGACGTCGCTCCCGCGGAACCACGTCCACGGGGATCCCAGCGAGCGCCGCCGCGAGCGCCGCATCGTCGGTGTCGCCGCGCGTCGCATCGCCGTCGCTCACGAGAACGATGCGGGCGCCGTCGCCGCGCGGAACCGCTGCGAGTGCGCGGCGGATCCCTGCCGCGATGTCCGTTCCGTCTCGATTCACGATGGCTCGCGCGGAGGCGCCGCCGCCTCCACGTGGGTGAAGAGGTTCCTCGAGCGCCGCATCCGAGCCGAACGCGACGACCCCGAGCTGGTCTCCGGGCTTCATGCGCTGCTCGGCCCGCTGGATCTCTCCGTCGATGGTCGGCCCCTGGACGAGATCCATGCTGCGACTCCGATCGACGGCGACGACGATCGACAGGCGATCGAAGCCCACGACCAGCAGTGGTCCCGCCAAAGCGATCCCCAGAATCAGTGCCGCCAAAATGGATGCTGTGTCGACCATGGCGCGACGCACGAGGTGCGGCGCAGCGGGTGCCAGAAACGCCACCACGGCTGCGAAGGTTGCGCTCGCTACGGCGACGAGCGTCCACAGGGGACGCTCGAACGTCAACCAGTGAGCGTCGGGCGAGTCACGGGTGAGGACGGCGTAGGTCGCCACCGCGATGCCGATCATGACGAGGGTGGAGCCGACGGTGAGCGACGGCACCGACGTCACTCTCGGTCTGCGACGACGCATGAACCATAGCGACTCCGCCAGAATGCACGAGAGGGCCAGGACCAACAGAAATGGACTTGCGTCGGAGCCTTCGCGCGGTTCCGAAGGAAAGGTGGCATTCGTGAAAGCCGCGGAGGGGCTTGAAGTTGCGGGAACGTGGCGAAGGTCGCTTTCAACGCCGGGTTCCAAATTGACCGCCTTCGACGCGATGACGATTCCGTCGGGGCCCAGCGCTTCGTAGATGCCGGCCTTGGATACGGGCGGCTCGATTGCGACACCATCCACGGCTCGCGCCCGGACGTCGCCCGACGGGCCACGAATCGTGACCATCGACGTGCCTGACGCGACAGGGATGCGGAGAATGTCGTCCGTCCACGCGGGCGACCCCAGCGCCCGCTGGCGATCCGAGCGCGCGAGCTCGGCGATGTTCCGGACGAAGAGGACGAACGAAACTCGAAGCGGCCAATCACTTTCGGTCGGATCGAAGGAGACGAGCGTCCCCGTGCGGCCGGCTAATGACAGATCCGAGAATCAATGGGGTCTCGCCGGAGGTGAGGAGGGCCGCCATCCGCGGAGCGACGAGCGAACGCGCGAGGTGCACGTGCAGGTCGGACAGAGCTAGAAATCGAAACCGTGGGTCCCGATCCGACCAGGTGGTAATTGGCGGGTCGCGCACCACGTCGCCCACGCCGACACCGAGGCAGTCTCCCGGCGGCGGGTCGATAACCAGGAGATCCGCGAGAGGCGGGGCTACGGGGCACACGCCGACACTCACGACCAGGGCACCTTCGGGTACGCGCGCCGAATCCAGTGCACCCGGCGGTGCCTCGAACAACTCGACGCCGGGATCCGCTGCGAGCGCGCGTCGCAGCCAGGGGCCGCGGCCGGGCGGGGTGATGACGACCGGGAGCGTAGGGCCCGGCGGGAGCAGGGCGAACGCCCGATCGTCGACGGCGAGCGCATCGCTGGGCGTCACATCGACGAGGATTCCTTTGCCCGTGTCCTTCGGCTGGACGGTGAACGAGAGAGTCGCGTAGGCGCGCCCGCCCGGCTCGATGTCGAGTTCCCGTGAACCGAGGAGGTCGCCTCTGGCAGAGCGCACCGACACGAGGCGTGTCGTGTGACGCGCGCCGAAGTTCCGTGCCGCAACGAAGACGCTCGCCTCGTCGTCATGCGAGCTCGGATCCGACGTTCGACGAACCGTCACTCCGTCGATCCCGACGTTGTCGTCGAAATTGCCAACGCGGACGATTTGGGTCGGCGCGCGGTCGGTGAAGGGTACATCGCCGTTCACGTCGGTAACCACGACGACGCGCCGCGAGCCTGCGCCCTTGCCGAGCCTGTCCAGCGCTAGCACGAGGGCACTCGGAAGGTCCGAATGTCCCTCGCGCACGCGAAGTCGATCCACCATTCGACCGAGCGTTCCCCGGTCACGCGTGAAGGCACCAAGAGGGGCGGGCTCCGCCGCTGCGTCGACGATCGCCGCCTCGGTGCGCGCGGGCAGGCGACCGAGGTAGTCGTGAATCCACGCGCGGGCGAGCTCGAAACGGATCGCGCCATTCGTGGTGGCCGCCATCGAGGCGCTGGTGTCGACGACGATGACGACGCGATCGTCCACGGGCGACCCCCCACGACGCACGGGGCCCGACAGCGCGAGCGCCAAGAAGACCAAGGTGACGCCCTCGAAGAAAAACGTCACGTCCAGCAAGACCCGCCGCAGCGAGCTCGTCGCAGCCCTGTCGTCCACGGCCGCGCGAAACAAAACCAGGGACGAGACGACCCGGCGCGTGCGTCTCGAGCGAAGGAAATAGAGCGCCGCCAGGGGTCCGAGCAGCGCGAGGAGACAGAGCCCGCTAGGATTGCTCAGCGCGAACGGCACGGGTTCTTTGCCACGCCGCGTACGACGCTGCTCGGTCCGCCCGGATCGAGGCGAGACGCCGGTCGATTTCGGCAACCCCCACCCGCTGGATCGTCTTCAGGTTCGTTCGCGCGATGCGTTCGCGCAACGAGAGCGTCTCCTCGCGCGTGAAATCGAACTGACCCATCTGGGAGGGGTCGACGAACGCCGTGCCGTCCTGGAAACCCTCCCGGACGCGGTCGAGCGCGCTAACGCGCACGAGTTGAATCGTCGGATCGGGGGTTCGCCGCAGAAACGGAACCAACCGCTCGGCGTGCACGAGGTCCGGAGTCGCCTCGGGGTGAAACGCCGCCATCGCGAAGGGTGCCATGCCCGTCTCGTAGCGCCCGGTGTCGAGTGTCACCAGGTTCGCCACGAAACGCTCGAACTCCGCTCTCGTCACTGTGACGTTCGGAAAGAGGATGAGAGCGATTTCGCAGCTCCGGTCCGTCGAAACCTCGGCGGCGAGTCGAAGCGGCTCTGCAGCATCGAGCTCGGACGTCAGAACGACGCGCTCCGTGACGTGACCATCCAGGCGCGCCCGTTCGGCCCAGGGGCAGAGCTTCAGGGCTTCGACGATCTCCACCTCGTACCGGCGGTAAATCCGTATCGCTTCCCGGCTGAGAGGATCCATGAAGCCTCGAGTCTAGACCCGGCGTTCGGCTGGGTCGACCCGGGCGATCAACGGGTTGGCCCGGACCGGCTAGGGGCTCAATCGATGCCCCGGGCCACGAACCGGCGGAGGATACCGGCGAGCAACTCGTTCGACGCGGCGCGCACGTACACCGCGCCGCGTGAGCGCGAAAACCTCCGGAGCGCTTCAATCGAAGCCGAGAGACGCGCGCGGTACGCTTCGAGTGTCGATGCATCCGCGGTGACGGCGAGTGTCGCGCCCGTCTCGGCGTCCTCGAGCCACATGTCTCCTTCGAGCCGAGGGTCGAGTTCCTCCGCGGCCAGGATCTGTACGAGGGCGACGTCATGGCCGTTGAAGGCAGCGCGCTCGAGCTCCGTGAGGAATGGCCCGTCATCCAGAAAGTCGCTGATCACGACCAGCATCCCCGGTCGACCCGACGTGGCGACGGCGCGTCGGACCGACTCGCCGAGATTGACTGCGCCGCGCGGCGAGAGCCCAGACAGATTCCGGAGCACGGCGCCGAGGGTCCCGCAACGGCCGTCGTCGGAAAAGGTCGAGCCGCAATGGCCTCCGAGGACCATGAGCTGTGCTCGCTCCGACGCGGCAAGCGCCAGGTACGCGGCGGAAGCGGCCACCCGAGTGGCCGTGTCGAGCTTCGATGGTTCCCCGAAGGCAAGAGATCTGGACGCATCCACGAGGATGCGTACGATCGCATCGTCGTCGGCGCGATGCCGTTTCATGAAGGGTTGGCCCGTTCGGGCAAATGCCGCCCAGTCCACCCGCCCCACGTCGTCGCCCGGGGCATACGGCCCATGCTCCTCGAATTCCGAGCCGCCGCCGCGACGACTCCCGGTGCGGCTTCCGGTGCCACCGGACCGCGCTTTCGGGCGAAGCGAACGGGCGAGGGCCTCCAGCTCGCGAGCGAATGCGGGATCCAATAGTGCGGCCGTCACGACGCCTCGCGCCCCAGTCCCGCCGGCTGGTCTTCGCTCCGTATGCGGTCGTCGAGCGCCGCGTGGTCGCTGCGTTCCGCCGCGGAGAGGACTCCGAGACGTCGGGCGCCGAGGATACCCAGGGCAAGCCCGACTACGCCCCACGTGACGACCGCCACCTCGCCAGCGCGGAGAGCCGTGTGGGCAGTCGAAGCGCCGTCGAGTTCGTTCAGGATGGCAAAGATGTAAAAGGGAGACGGCGCTGCCGTGACGAACGACGAGCTCGTCGTGGGCTCGGTCAGGCCGAGTATGGCCGTGACGAAGAGCGGTCCCGCCGCAGCAACGAAGACTGCCAGTGCCAGGACGGCGCGTGGCGACGAGAGCCTTGGGAAGGTTGCACGAGCGAACACGGCAGAGCCCGTCAGAAATCCGAAAAAGCCAACCCCGTAGGCCGCGAACATCGCGGTCCACGTTCGGTGCGCGGAGTCCCAACCAGCGAAGCCGCGGTCGCTCGAGATACTCGAGCCAGCGAGCGCGACCTGTGCGATCGTATTCGTCGCGACGAGAGTGAACGCCGAGCGGGCCAGTCCGGGGCCAAAGAAGCGTCGCGCGGCCGAAGCGCGTTCGCGGGCCCACGTCGCGGCGACCCTTCGTGACGGCGCGCTCGGGTCCGCGGCGAGGAGAAAGAGCGTCAACAATGACAGCGCGCTCGATACTGCCAGAGCGGCGACGGTGAACTCACAGCGCGAGGAGGGCTTTGCGATGGACGAGACGAAGAGCCCCATTCCGACGATGAGCGTCTGAGCCAGCAGGAACCACCGCTTCAACCCGCTCGAACGGTCGTCGTTGGCGTCCGAGAGATTCGCGACCGTCACGGCGCGAAAGAGTCCGGCGAGAATGACGGTCACGCCCGCCGGGAGAAGCACGAGGTACCCCAGATACTCGAGACCGACGTCGACACGCGCGTAGGCGGTGGGTAACCACACCGGTATGCCGTCTCCCAGATTCGGCCAGCGTTCGTGTGCGGCCACTGACAGGCCCACGCCGAGTCCCAGGTACGTGATCATGGAACCTACGACCGCCAGCGGCATCGTGACGAGAAGGGCGACCGTGGGAGTCTTTGCGGCGGAGCTCACGGCCAATCCGAAGCCGATCGCCAGCGTCGCGAAGACACCCAAAAGGAGAAACGCCGCGATCACCTCCATGGGCGTCACGCCGCCGAACAGGAAGGGGAGGACGCCCACTGGTGCGAGGGCAACCAGATAGAGACCGATATAGGTCAGCGACGCGAGAAATTTCCCGAGCGCCACGTCGCGCGGCGCAATCCCCGTCATGACGACGGCTTCCCAGGTGCGGCCCGCACGCTCGCTGGCAATGGTCAGCGCGGCAACGCCCGGCGCCATCAATGCGACGACCGCGAAGGCGAGCGAAAAGAACGTCTGGAACAGCACGCTGCCCACCTCTGCGGGCGGCGTCGTGACGCTCGCCATGCCCCCCACCGCGCAGACCATCAAGCCCAGAACGGCCGTGACGGCGGCAAGAATGACGGGTGTTCGAGTGAGACGCGCCGCCTGGCGCATCTCACGAGCCCAGACCGGATTCGGCGTGGAGGGACCGATCATTCGTCCCCGGCTTTCGTGACCTCGAGGAAGATGCGCTCGAGTTCGGCTCGTTCCGGTTCGACCGCGATGATCCCGGCGCCCGAGTCCACCAGTCTACGAACGACTTCGGCGACCAGACGTTCGTCCCGGTCGTGGGTCACGGCGACCAGGCCGTCTGAGCTGGCGCTGGCCGAGACGACGCCCGCTATGTTCCGGACGAGGGGCAAGACGTCGGCGGCTTCGCCGAGAATCCGAATTCTGACGCGCGCGCACCGCGATGCCACCTCCGTGACGCGCGGTGCAGTTTCGTCAGCGGCCGGCCGGGACGTCTCGTCAGGCTTCTCTTCTCCCGGGCGAGTGCCGAGCCGTGCAGCAATGTCGCCGATGGGTCCCGCGACGAGCAGACGGCCTTTATCGATGATGCCGATGGAGGTGCACACATCGTCGAGTTCCGCGAGAATGTGGCTCGATAACAGGATCGTCTTCCCCAGGTTTCGTAGCTCGAGGAGCAGGTCCCGCATGTCGATCCGCGCTCGCGGGTCGAGGTCGCTCGCCGGCTCGTCCAGGACGAGTACGCTCGGTTCGTGGAGGAGCACACGCGAGAGGCCGAGCCGCTGCCGCATGCCTTTGCTCAGCGTCGCGACGAGGCGCTCTTGCCAATCGCCGAGGCCTGTCAGCTCGATGGCTGCCTCGACCGGTCGCGGGCCGCGAACGCCGGCTGCGGCCGCGAAGAACTCCAGATATTCGCGCACCGTTATGCGTTCATAGACGCCTGCGTGATCGGGCATGTATCCGACGACCCGGCGGACCGAGGTGGGGTCCGCGATGGCGTCGATACCCTCGATCTCTACCCTTCCCGACGTCGGTTCGAGCAGCGTCGACAGGATTCGAATGGTCGTCGTCTTGCCGGCGCCGTTCGGTCCGATGAAGCCGAATATCTCGCCTCTGGGCACGTCGACGGAGAGGTCGTCGATCGCCACGGCGGGGCCGAAGCGATGCGTGACGTGACGCAAGCGGATCGCGGGGGCGTCCGTCGTCGAGATCGTCATGGCACCTCTTGGTCGCCGACGACGCGAACGAGTTCACGATCGCGATCGATGACGAGCCCCGTGTCATCGGTCGCGCCGTCGCCGCCGTCGAGCGCGGCGATGAGGACGGTCGCGCCGGCTGGCCAGAAATCCGTCTCCTCGACGCCGGACTCCAGTGCGGACCACGCGTCCCCGAGGCCAATGCTCGTGGTGTTCATGATCGCCTCGAAGGGAGAGGTCTCGAGGCGGTGCCGGACGAATGGGGGAGGCATCCCTGGCGCGAGCGCTCCGACGGCTGCGGCAGGAGGCGCGCCCAGCGCCCGGCCCGCTGCGATCTCGACGGTGGCGCCCGGTTCGACTCGCGGGAAATAGCGGAGGTCGTCTCCTGGCGCGCGCACCACGACGCCGACGAGCGCGCGAGAAAGGTGGTTTTCGATCCGATCGGCGTTCACGTCGATCACTCCGTCCAGATTCGTGAACGCGTCTTCGCGAACGACGAGCGTGGCCCAGGGAGTACCTCGGAGATCCACGAGCTTCGCGGGGCCGCGATCCAGGACCAAGGTGCGCTCGACGTTTGGCGCCGCAGCGACATCCAGCAAACCCGAACCATCCGCCGCCGAGACCCGGAGCGAGGCGGCCGACGACGCGAACAGGCTTCGAAAACGGCTGATCGCGCAGCGGTTCGCGCCGCTGCCGCATTCGACGAAGGAAAGCCGCCGCGCCCGAGCGCGCCCGCCTTTTGCCACGGCGCCGATGAGCACGATGAGTGCCAGCGCGCCCGTCGACCAGAATGAGAGCTCGACGATCGCACCGAGGGGCGTATTCCGCCTTGCGGCTCGCCGGAAGGTGAGGGGAAGAGCGACCAGCGAGTACGCGAGCAGGACGAGGGCGGCCAGCGTGATCGCCCAGCGATGGGTCTCGTTCGGGTCGAGCAAGCGCCGCACCGGGTCGATGTGTCCATAATCGTAGCCGAATTCATCCCCGAGAGCGACGCGGGTTCGCCGCTCCGTTGCTTGCCTGACGAGATCGACGATCGATCTTCGCACCCACGGGTCGTCCACGAATGCGGGCGACACCGGGTCGAACGCTAGGAGATGAACCTCACCCAAGCCGCGTGTGGCAGCGGCGCCGAAGCGGGTCGGATGCAATGTGGCTCCCGTGAACCCGACCAGGCGCGACGCCACGTCGGTGCCCGGAAGCACGTGAAGAGTGGAGAAGTAGGAGGGCGGGGGCACGTCGTTCGCCTTCGCGTCGGGCTGGTTCGCCACCAGGAAGTCGCCGAACGGCGCAGGGTCGAACCGGGTGACGACCGCCGCCGCAGAACCAACGAGGTTCACGATCGCCGGGCTCGCGAGATCGGTGGGGCGCGACACGGCAATGGCGAGCGTGCCCCCTCCGAGTACCCAGTCGCCAAGAGCGTCGCGCGTCGTCGTCGTCATTCCGGCGAGTACCGCGCTGTCTGCGAGAACCACCGTTGCCGCTCCGTACCCCAGCGCGCGCGTTGGCAGCAGCAGCTCCCCCGACGCCGGCTCCGACGTTGCGTGCGTCACGGCCAGGTCCAGGCCTTCTGCGGGCTCCCATGAACCCACGTCGGCGAGAGCGGCGACGCGTTCGTCGCGAAGTGCGGTCCGGAGTCGCTCCGTCCGTCCGAGATCGAACAGGAGCGGGGCGGGGCTCGGAGGGCTCGGAATGGAGAACCGCGCCATTTCTACGCCGTCGTCGTTGCGCGCGACGGCTTCCAGACTCCCGCCCAGCACGCGATGCCACGAGAGCTCGAGAGCCACGCGCTCGCCGGGAGCCACGGCAAATGTGCCCAGAGCGCGACCGCCGGAACTGTCGGTGAGCGCGACCGTGCCCTTTTCGGAGACGTCAGATGCTCCGCGCACCGTCACGGCGTACGATGACCAGCCGCGCGCCGCGGGAGCTTCGGCCCCGAGAATCGGGGTAACGGCTATCGCGACGGGGTTCGCGGATGCGACACTCCCCCACAACGCGATGGCAGCGACCCCGCGTCCGATGCGGCTCACGAGCCGCCTCGGGCGACGCGTTCCACTGCGTCCGGACGAGCCTTCACGGCTTCGAGGACGGCGCGGACTATGGCGTCAGGGGTCACGCCGTCGGCATCCCCCTCGAAGCTGCGGATGAGCCGATGCCGGAGCGACGGCAAGGCGACCCGCGCGACATCCGCGAGCGAAGCCTGCGCGCGCCCATCGAAGAGCGCAGCCGCCTTCGCCGCGAGAACGAGTGCCTGCGCTCCCCGGACGCTCGCTCCGTAACGGACCGCTCGCTTCACGATCTCCGGTGCCTCAGGGCGACGAGGATCCGTCGCTGCAACGAGGCGCGCTGCGTAGCGTAGGACCGGCTCGGAGACCGCGATCTCGCGGCATAGCTCGCGGAGGTCTAGCAAGTCGGCGCGCGTGAGGACGCGGCCCGGTCGATCCGCGGCCAGGGCAGTCGTTCGTCCGAGGATCCGAACGAGCTCGTCCTCCGATGGCGAATCGACGAGCACCTTGAGCAAAAATCGATCGAGCTGCGCTTCGGGTAGCGGATAGGTCCCCTCCATCTCGATGGGATTTTCCGTTGCCAGGACCATGAACGGTTCTTCGAGCTCGTGACGCGTACCCGCGATCGTCACGGCGTGCTCCTGCATCGCCTCGAGCAAGGCGCTCTGCGTCTTCGGCGGCGCTCGATTGATCTCATCAGCGAGCACGAGCTGACCGAACACCGGGCCCCGATGGAGCTCGAAGGCGCCGCTCGGGCGACCTCCGGCATCGAGGACCAGCACGTTCGTCCCGACGACGTCGCTCGGCATGAGATCCGGCGTGAACTGGATCCGGGAAAATCGAAGATCGAGGCAAGCCGCGAGCGTCCGAACGAGCAGCGTCTTGCCGAGGCCCGGCGCACCTTCCAGTAGCACGTGTCCCCCAGCAACGAGCGACCACAATACTTCTTCGACGACCGTCGCCTGGCCGACGATAACGCTCGCGATTGCCGCTCCCAGATCTGCGCCGGCGCGCCTTGCTCGCTCGACGCGATCGAGCCCGCCGGAAACGCCGAACATTTTTCGGATCATAGTACGGCGTTGGCTGGGATCACGGCGCGAAATAACGGCTGACTTGTTCCCTGTAGTCCTTCGGGACGTCCGACCGCTCGACCGCGTCTATCTCGCCTGGGGCAACTGCCCTGAGTGCCGCGCCGCCGCCCTCCTTCGCGGTGCGCGGGCGCTGCGGTGGTGACGAGCCGGGTGCGGGTCCTTCCGGAATGCCTCCTGTGGCTGTCGTTCGAACCAGAGCCGGGAGAGTCGCGCTCATGACCACGGGCGTATCGCCTCCGTGCGAACCCCGCTCACCGCCGGGGTCCGACTTTCCGGAGCTGGAGTCACCGACCGCTGGGGCATCCGGCTGGCTCTCACCGCCGAGCGGGCCCGACTCGTTCGCCCCTTCACTGACCGCGCGCGCTGCATCCCCAACACCGATCGCCGCGATGGCGAGCGCTCGCGCTCGGAGGCTCGAGTGCGCGGGCCGTCCCGCTGCGATGTCCTTCAGCTGCTGCTCGAGTGACGCGCGTGCCTGTTCGTTCGATAGGGCATTCAACAGACGATCGAGCTCCGCCGCCGACATCTCGGCGTCGGATTGCATGCCCTGGCTCGATCGGCGCAAGGCATCCGACAGCCGTAGTCGTTCGCCGGGAGTCAGGCGGTCCACCGCATCGGCGAGCGCCTTCGCGAGAGCGTCGGAGTTTTCCGTCGGATTGCGTTCGAGATGCTCGAGTTGCCGGGCGACCTCCCTGCTCGAGGCGCCCTCGAGCAGGTGCGCGAGCCGTCGCAAGGAAGCGTCGGCGGATGCGCGTCGTCTCAGGAGCCGTCCTTGTTCCTCGAGCACGCGGGCCACATCCTCGGCGCCTTGTTTGTGGGCTGCGGCTGCAGCTCGGGCAAGCGCGTCTCGCGCCGCCGTCCGCGCCGCAGCCTCCGTAGAGTTCGCGAGATTCGAAAACTCCCGATCCATTGCGACCAGGTCACTCGTTGCGAGGGCTCTCGCTGCGTCCGAGGTTTCACGCGTGCCGGCCAGCGCATGAGCCGCCGCTTCGAATCCCGCGTGGTTCCTTCCTGCCGTCAGGCGCTCTTGCTCGTACGTGACACCCTCGCGGAGCTTCTCCAGGCCATCGAGGGCTTCTCTCGAATCAAGACCGTACCGCGCTTTCCGTTCGAGCGCCCGGGCCGAAGTCGCCAGCGCGTCGAGCCGTTCGCGCTCCTCGGAGTCCACGGCTTCGAGCGTCTGGAGAGCCTCGACTCGACGCAAGCCGTCCAGTGCACTCGCAGCAATGACCGGGGCCCTTCGAGGTAGGACCGAGACGGCGAAATGCGGCTGATGCTGGGGGAGTAGACTCATGCCCGCAACGGCCACCACGAGCACGGGCACCAGCACGTGCGCTCTGCGCCAGATGGCGGGAAGTACGCTGTCAGCCGGGGCGCCGTCGATCGCGGAGCAGGCCGCAGCGATGACCGCCCGAGCCATTTCGTCGTCTCGGTCGGCACATTCGATCGCCGTGGTGATGGCTTCGTGACTCACGAGGCGGGAGTCGAGAAAGAGCGCCACGTCCGCGTCCGTCCAGGTTGCGTTCGTCAGGACCCCGAGCAGGATTCCGACCAGCATGCTTGCCAGTGCCGCGTCGAGCCACTCCGGTCTCCCGGTGATTCGCAGCGCGAGGGCGGTCAAAGACCCCAAGAGCAGACCTGCGGTGGCGCCGTCCAGGGCTCTCCGCAGCAGGAGCGCCGCGCGAACCCGCGCCGCCTCCCGGTTGAAGAATCGCGTGAAAGCCGCGCTGGACACGCCGATCAACCTAGCGCATGGCGCCCCGGCCGGCTCCGGCTGGGCGGCTCAAAACGTCGAGTCGACCCGGGCGATCCCCGGAGTTAGTCTCCGCGAGACCCGACCGAGGAGTAAGGCCCGATCATGAGTTCCACGAAAATCACCGTCCCGGCCATCCGTGATCGCAAGGCGAAGGGCCCGAAACTCGCAGTTCTCACTGCATACGACGCGACCATGGCGCGGCTCCTCGACGACGGCGGAGCAGACGTGCTTCTCGTGGGGGATTCGCTCGGAATGGTCGTTCAAGGGCACGCGAATACGCTCTCCGTCACCCTGGACGAAATGGCCTATCATGCGCGTGCGGTGGCACGAGTGACGCGGCGCGCGCACGTCGTCGCGGATATGCCTTTCATGAGCGCGCAGGTATCGACTGAGAAAGCGCTAGAGTCCGCCGGCCGATTGGTAAAGGAAGGAGGTGCCGAGTCCGTGAAAGTAGAAGGAGGTGTCGCGATGGCCGAGACCGTCCGGCGGATCGTTGGCGCCGGGATCCCCGTAATGGGTCACGTGGGTTTGACCCCGCAGTCCATCCATGCGTTCGGCGGCTTTCGCGTTCAGGGCAAGGGCGAGGACGCGGCGGCGCGCGTGCTGCAAGACGCCAAGGCGATCGAACAAGCCGGCGCATATGCGATCGTGCTCGAGGCGATGCCGGCCGATCTCGCCAGGCGTATCACCGAGACCGTCGACGTGCCGACGATCGGGATCGGGGCCGGTCCGCATTGTGACGGGCAAGTGCTCGTTTGCTACGACTTTCTAGGGATGTTCCGCGACATACAGCCCAAGTTCGTCAAGCGGTACGCGGAGCTCGGAGCGGCCGTAGTTGGTGCGGCGCGCGCCTATGTCGCCGAGGTGCAGAGCGGCGCATTTCCGGAGGACCAGCACAGCTTCGGCATGGCATCGCCGAAGACCGTCGGTGAGCCCACGGGAGAGAAGGCGCGGATCGAAGGCGCGCCGCCGCAATACGGCCCAGCCGACGAGAGCTGAGCTCGCGACGCTCCGGCGGGAGCGCTAAGGTGACGAGCCGCTTCACGCCGAACGGATCCTCTGTTACCCGAACGAACGGGCGCCGACCCGCGCCATTACCCCCATGTCACATCCCAGCATCGACGTGGATGCCCTCAAGGCGTCCGGACCCGACCTCGAGCGCCGCTACGAGGGCTTCAAATCGAAGAAGTTCTCCCTCGACATGACGCGCGGCAAGCCGTGCGCCGAGCAACTCGATCTTGCGAACGGATTACTGACAATCCTCGGTCCCGCGGACTACAAGGCGGCCGACAGAACCGATTGCCGGAACTACGGCGGCCTGGACGGCTTGCCGGAGGCGAAGAGCCTGTTCGCGGCTTTCATGGAGGTCTCACCGTCGGAGATCCTCGTCGGTGACAACTCGAGCCTCGCGCTGATGCACGACACCGTTGCCCGTGGTCTGTCGCATGGTGTGCCCGGTGGTGAGGCGCCGTGGTCGCGCGCGCCTGCGAAGTTTCTATGCCCGGCCCCGGGATACGATCGCCACTTTGCCGTCTGTGAACACTTCGGCGTGGAGATGGTGAACGTGGACATGACCGACGAAGGTCCGGACATGGATCGCGTCGAGGCGCTCGTCGCCGACGATCCGTCCGTGAAGGGGATCTGGATCGTTCCCAAGTATGGCAATCCCACGGGAGTCACTTGCTCGGCGCGCCTGGTCGAGGTGCTCGCGAAAATGAAGACTGCGGCGAAGGACTTCCGGATCTTCTGGGACAACGCCTACGCCCACCACCACCTGACGGACTCGCCGCCCGCGCTCGCCGACATTCTCGAGGCGTGCAAGCGCGCCGGAAACCCGGACCGCGTACTGCTGTTCGGTTCGACGTCCAAGGTCTCGTATGCGGGTGCCGGCATCGCCGTCATGGCGGGCAGCGAAAAGAACATCGGTTGGATCCGCTCACATCGTTCCAAGTCCACGATCGGACCCGACAAGCTGACCCAGCTCCGGCACGTCCGGTTCTTCAAGGACATGGACGGCGTGCGTGAACACATGAAAAAGCACGCGGCGATCCTCAAGCCGAAGTTCGACGCGGTCGATCGCGTTCTCCGCCGGGAGCTCGCCGGAAAGGGCCTCGCCGCGTGGACGCGGCCCCTGGGTGGCTATTTCGTGAGCCTGGATACCCTCGGAGGACTTGCCCGGGCCGTCGTCAAGATGGCGGCCGACGTCGGTGTGAAGCTGACGGAGGCGGGGGCGACGTATCCGTACGGCAAGGACCCGCGGGATCGCAACATCCGCATCGCGCCGTCGCTCCCGAAGCTGCCGGAGATAGAAGCGGCGATGGAAGTGGTCGCCGTGTGCGTGCAGCGGGCGTCCCTGCAAAAGCTCACGGGGTGATCGTGTCGAGCCCGCCCCGCGTCGTGCGATCGGCGTCCGAGTTTCGAGCCGCGATGGATGCGGCTCGGGCCACGGACGGTAGCGTGGCGCTGGTTCCGACCATGGGCGCGCTTCACGACGGGCATCGCGCGTTGATGCGAGAGGCACGTCGGCGCGCGCCGTACGTGGCGGTGACCATTTTCGTGAACCCTACCCAGTTCGCTCCCGGGGAGGATCTCGATCGTTACCCGCGGGACGTCGAAGGGGATGTCGAGAAGTGTGCGGCAGAGGGTGTCTCCGTGGTTTTCGCGCCGGGCGTTTCCGACATGTATCCTCCGCACGAACGCACTCGAGTGTCCGTTTCCGGGCTCACCTCGCACCTCTGCGGCGCGACGCGCCCCGGGCACTTCGACGGCGTCGCCACGATCGTGACGAAGTTGTTCGCCCTGGCCGGCCCTGCCGTGGCGGTGTTTGGTCGCAAGGATTACCAACAACTCCAGGTCGTCCGCCGTCTTGGTCGTGACCTCATGCTTCCGATCGAGGTGATCGGGCACCCGACCGTGCGCGAGCACGATGGTCTGGCACTTTCGTCGCGCAACGCGTTCCTCTCGCCAGAAGAGCGAGCTCGTGCGCTTGCGATTCCGGGCTCGCTTGCAAGCGCAACGCGTGCGTTCACGACGGGCGAGCGCTCCGTGCTGGCACTCACGGAGCCGGTGAGGCGAGCGCTCGCTGAGGCGGGCCTTCGTGTCGACTACGTGTCGCTCGCCGACGCCGACGACCTGACTCCGTTCGAGACCCGCTCTCGGATCGGGGATCGCGCGTTGCTCGCCGTCGCCGCCTTTGCCGGCAATACACGCCTCATCGACAACGTCGTCTTGGGCGAGGACGCGCCGCCCGCGGCACTCGCATGACCCGCGGTCGCTTCATCGTGCTCGAGGGCATCGACGGTTCGGGAACGACCACTCAGGCGAAGCGCTTGACCGAAGAGCTGGCGCGCCGGGGGAGATCGGTGGTCGCCACGTGGGAGCCTTCGACCGGCCCCGTCGGGCAATTGATCCGCCGCGCGCTTCGCCACGAGCTTGCGCGGGACGACGGTGGACAGCGTGAGCTGTCGTGGGAGACGCTGGCGCTGCTCTTCGCCGCCGACCGCGCGGATCACGTCGAGTCCGTGATACGGCCGGCCCTCGACGCCGGGCTCATCGTCGTGTCCGATCGTTACGATCTGTCGAGTCTCACGTATCAATCGCTCACGGCTCCGGAACCAGATGGGGCGCTCGCATGGATCCGGACTCTGAATGCTCGCGCGGTACGTCCCGACCTGACCCTCGTCCTCGACGTCGCGGGCGACGTGGCCGAGGTACGACGAGCTTCGCGCGGGGGCCCGGCAGAGCTGTTCGAGGTGACGGAGTTGCAGCGCCGGCTCGCGGCGCTCTATACGCGCGCCGAACGGCTGGTGCCGGCGGATCGGTTGGTGCACGTCGTCGACGGAGAGCCGGACGTCGTGTTCGGGGCCGTCCTTCGCTCGGTCCTCGAGATCATCTGAGGCCTTACGCTCGCGAGCCGCACGACCTGGCGGAAGGCGGCGGAAAATTTGCCCGGCCGGCGATGGTCTCCCATAGTGGGGTCGTGAAACGAGTTCTCATGCTGGGCGCCGTACTCGCGATCGGCTGCGGCGGGAATCTGATGGATGAGCCGGTGACCACGGTGGATCGCATCTCGATGGACCAGCCGCTGCCCCCCAGGGACGTCCCGCCGCGGGGCGCGCTGCTTCGTACGGACGTGAACGCGGCCATCGACAGGGGGCTCGGCTACTTTCTCCAGCGGGTCTCGGTCGATCCGGACGTCGTCGACGGCAAGTTCCAGGGTTTTCGGATCGTCCAGCTACGTCCGCCCGACTATTGGCGGGGCGTCGATCTCAAGCCCGGCGACATCGTCACACAGGTGAATGGGATGTCCATCGAACGAGACATCGATGCGTATCAGGCATTTCAGGCGCTCCGCGCTGCACCCGCGCTCAAGGTGAGCTTTCTGCGCGGCGGATCGGCTCGAGAGCTCGTGATGTCGATCGTCGACCCGGGCGCTAAGAACATGCCGCCGCAAACGGCTCCAAAAGGGGTTGCTCCGGTGGCCGCGCCGAAGGCCACGCCGCAGCAACAAACCAGTCCGAGCTGATCTCTCGAAGCGGCAGGAGCGCTAACTCCAGACGCCCGTCAACCACCCCTTGCGGTGTTCGACCCGGCCGTGCACCACGTCCTCGAAGTGCCGCTTCAGCTTCGACGTCACGGGACCCGGCTTGCCGTCTCCGATCGTACGGCGATCTACCGAGCCGACGGGCGTGACTTCGGCGCCGGTACCGCACAGGAAGATCTCGTCCGCGACATAGAGCTCGGTGCGGCCGATGACGCGTTCTTGGACGGAGAGCCCGAGGTCTTCCGTCGCCAGAGCGATCAGGGATCGTCGCGTGATGCCGTCCAGGTTGTCTTCCGTCGAGGGAGGACTCACGAGGACGCCGTCGCGCACGAGAAAGAGATGTTCCGCGCTTCCCTCGGAGACAGAGCCACGCTCGGTGAGCAAGATCGCTTCGTCGAAGCCGTTGTCGACGGCTTCTCGCCGCGCGAGCGCGCTATTGAGATATGCAGCCGTCGGTTTCGCCCGCGCCGGGATCGCGTTGTCCCCGATGCGGCGCCACGACGAGACGCAGACATTGATGCTCTCCTTGTCGATGTAGCGCTTGAGCGGCAAGCAGTAGACACAGAGCTTGCTGTCTTCGGGCTTCAACACAGGGGACAGCTCCACGGAGCCGCTGAAGACCATCGGGCGCACGTAGACGTCGTGATGCACTTCATTGCGACGCAGCACTTCGACGACGATGTCCTTCAAGCGGGCAGGCTCCACCGTGAGCGACAGAAAAAGGAGTCTTGCCGAACGATCGAGGCGCTGAACGTGCTGGTCCAATCGGAACACGAACACTTGTCGGCCGTCGTCCGCAAGATAGCCGCGGATGCCTCCGAAACAACCGAGGCCGTAGTTGAGCCCGCGCGAGCGGACGCTGATCTTGGCGTCTGCGTCGTCGACGAAGCGTCCGTCGATGTAAGTAATCATAGCGCACCCGCTATAGCAGCCGCCTCGGCCGGGCTCCGACTACTTCGTGAAGTCAACGGAAGCGCCCGTCTGAAAGTCGAAGCGCATCTCGCCCGAGGTGGGCCCCCCGTCGAAGTGTCGGGAGCGGACTCGGTGAAGGGCCATCCGTCCGGTCCCGGTGCCGCTGAAGGCGTCCGCGGGCACGGTCCCCGAACCGGAGTCGCGGAACGTACAGGTCACGCTGGGGCTACCGTCGTACGCAAGGAACTCCACGTAGACGAGGTCGGCACCGTCACCGGCTCCCCACGTGATCTCCGCCGGGGTTCCGGTGTGTATCTCCGTCAGATCCGCGATCGGCGTTCCGGCGAACTGGATGTTCGCGAGAGAGCGTGGCGCGTCCGCGGTAGCGTGGAGCCCGGGGATCGACGACGATCCGGTCGTCGTGAATACGTAAGGGACGGCGGGCGGGAGCGCGGCACTCGCACGATCGCGCGTCGTGTAGAGGACACCCGAGGCAAAACCACCGACGGTCGGGAATGCATGAGGCACGAGTGGCGTTGGAGTCGGAGAACCCGAGGCCGTGATCGCCACGTCGCCCGCTTCACGAAATTCGAGTGCACCCTGGGAAGGCAAGGGTGGCTCGATGTCGTCTTGATCGCTGCTCTGACAGGTGTCTATCGGCGGCAGATCGAGCGTGGCTCCTGCCGCGCTGAGCGCGCGCGACGGGTCCGAGAACGCGGGTACACTCACGAAGCGTGCTATCGCGCTTGCGTTCGCCTGGCCGTCCGCGGCGGCCGGGTCAGTCCGATCGACGGCCACGAGCGCGAGCATCTTTCCGTGATCCGTCTCACCGCTCGCCGACGGCGGCTCGTTGGCGCAGCCGACGCTGGCCAGGCCGACGCAGAAGAAGACGAACAAGAGTTTCCGGCCCATGGTGAACGCGCTTTCATCCTAGGCGGGGCAGTCATCTCCCGCAAGGCGCGCGACCGAGAACGCGCTTCATAAGCGCACAAGGACTCAGAATCTGCCGACGAGCGCCCCCGCCGGCACGATCGTGACGGCGGACAGTGTCGCGTCGCGGTGACCAGGGGTTCCTGAACCACCAGGGAAATCAGCGCCGACCTGCACGGTTTGATAAGCCGCCTCGAGCTCGAAGGCTGCCCAGACGGGCTCGAGACCCACGGCGAATCCGACGAGGCCGCCTCCGTACCAGCGCGTTCCAGTGACGCTTGCGCTGTCCGTGCCGGTCGTGAGCGGAAACGCGGCCCTGGCTCGCTCCATCCCGACGCGCGCGCCGGCCCACGCCTGCACGACGGCAGGCGAGCTGCGCCACCCCACGAGAACGGGAATGTCGAAGCCAAATCCGCTGGCGGATGAATCGCTCGCGTCACCGGTCAAGCGGCCGGCGGTCTCGCCGGTGTCCGTGGAATGGGAGCCCGGGCCCAGGAAGACCGCCGAGGCGCCTGCGCCGACACTGAACGCAAGCGTGTCCGTGCCGAAGGCGTGGCGTGCATCGACGCGAACCGTGCGGCCCGTGTAGGTGAGCCCGCCTTCGTTGTTTCCCTGGATACCCGCGCGTGCGCTAACGAAGGGCGCGACGCCGGAGGTGAGAGACGCATGCGTCGCCGCTTGCTCGACGAACGCTTGTTCTGGGTCCGCCACTCGGGTCGAGGTCCGGGCCGCGGTGACGAACTGTCCGCTCATGCCAGCGCCGCCCGCGACGGTGCCCGGGGGCAGCACGTGCGCCGGATGAAGCAAGGGTGCTCCACCGCCGCACGCGACGGCGAGGCACGCCACGCTTCCGAGCGAAACCCGGCGAGCAAGCGCCATCGTCGGCGGCGTCATAGCTCAGGACGCGGCCCGATTCCATCGGACGTCCGACGGACGGGTTTCAGGGTGCCTTTCCCGGAGAAGGCCGCTACATTCCCGCCGCTTCATGAACCTTCAGCCCTGGCGCCTGCTCCCGCTTCTGGCCGCACTCTCGGCCGGCTGCCAGCCGAAGATCGGCGACTCGTGCACGCAGAACACGGACTGTTCCGCCGACGGGACCCGGTTTTGCGAACCGAATATGCCCGACGGCTACTGCACGATCTTCAACTGCGAGCCCAACACCTGTCCGGACGAGGCCGTGTGCGTGGCGTACCAGAGCGTGCTCTCGACCAAGCCGGAGTGCGCGGACCAGCTCGACCAGCGGCTCGAGAGAACGTTTTGCATGCGGAACTGTTCGTCGAACGGCGATTGTCGTGCCGGGTACGCGTGTATCGATCTGGGAGTACCGAACCCCTGGGGCGCGGTTGTCGTGGACGGATATTCACCGAACACCAAGGTTTGCACGGTCGCCCTGACCGCTCTCGCGTCGGAGCCAGAGCCGGGTTCGGCGGAGGTCTGCTCGCCGCCCGTCGACGCGTCCTTCCCGCCAGTCCTCGACGCGGCGCCCGACGGATTCGTCGAGGTTCCCGACGCGGCGAGCCGCGACGCAGGCTTGGATGCACGGGCCCATCGATGACCGCCTCGCAACGGGGGAGCGAAGAGAGCCGTTCATGGGTTCCGAGAGGAGCGTGAACGCATTCGGTCTGGCGCCGCTTCCGCGGTCGCTCGGGGCCGCGCTTCGCGACGTGCGCGACCCGAAAGCCGCGGTTCGACGTTCCTCGGTGGAAGATCTCGTCCGTCACGCAACCGGCCAGGGGAAGGAACAAGCCGTCCAGGCGCTGGTCGGGGCGCTGCGCTCGGACGTCTCCGCTGACGTGCGAGGGGCGGCGGCCCTCGCCCTGGCAGATGCGCACGTTGCTGGCTGCTCGGAAGCGCTCGTCGCCGCGGTGAAGGACTCGCATCTTCACGTCCGTCAGATGGCGATGATCGCTCTCGGGGAGCTCGGGTCGCCCGATGACGTCGAGGTGATGGAGGTCGTGGAGCGGCTGCTCCAAGACGAGGCGGCGGCTCTGCGGTTTCAGGCGCTGATAGCGAGCTCGCGTCTCTTCGGACCTCGCGCCGAACGCGCGCTCCTTCGCGGCCTCACGGACGTGGATCCGGAGGTTCGACACGTCGCCTTGCGTTTGCTCGAGGAACTCGGTGCCGTGGACGGAGGGATGGTCAAGGCGGCGCCGGAGGTCCTGACCGCAGCTCGGCGAGCCCTCCGCGATTCAGACGGCCGAGTCCGCGCCGCGGCAGCGATTCTCATCGGTCGCGGAGGGGACACGTCGTCCGCGAGCGCGCTCGCGGAGGTCGTCGCGGATACGTCGGGCACGGTCGACCCGGACGACGAGCAAACCGCCATTGCGCTCGTCGGTGAGCTCGGCATTCGCGAGGCGATCCCCGGACTCGAGCGACGGGCATACGGACGCTTCGGCATCGGCGGTGGGCGCTATGCGTACGACGCGCGAATCTCCCTCGCGCTCCTAGGCGACGCGCGAGCGCGTGCGGGCATTCTGCGGGGTCTGAACGGCTGGACGCGCGACTCGCGCACCCTCTCCGTCGTCGCGGCGGGAAAGGCCCGGCTCGTCGAGGCCCGCGCGATCATCGAGGAAATGCGCGGCCGCGACGGGCGCGCCGACCCCGGAGCCGTGACCGAAGCCCTGGCCGCTCTCGACCGGGCGTCGCGTTCGCCCGCGAACGGCCCGCGCCGTGGTATCGAAAGACGTCCGGCATGAGCTCCGCTCCCGAAAGTGCGCGACGAGAGCCCGCGCTCGGCTTGCTTCGGGTGCTGCGAGACGACGGTCGCACCAATCCCGCGACCGATCCGTTCCTCGCACCCGAGAGTCTCCTCGCGATGCATCGCGAGATGTGTCGAGCTCGAGCGCTGGACAGGGCGCTCATCGCGCTGCAGAGGCAGGGGCGCGTCGGGTATCACAGCGCGGCAATGGGGCAGGAAGCGGTACCCGTGGGCACGGCGTTCGCGGTCGAGAGCAGCGATTGGGTCTTCCCTGCTCTGCGCGAAGGGGCCCTGCTCCTGGCACGCGGGTTCCCCCTCGCCCGGTACCTCGCGCAGGCGTTCGGCACGGCCGAGGATGCGCAGAAGGGACGCCAGATGCCGGGTCACGCGGGTGCGCGATCATTCAACCTCGTCTCCTCGTCGAGCTCCGTCGCGTCGCAGCTGCCGCAGGCCGTGGGCGCCGCGATGGCGGCGAGGAAGGCCGGCTCGCGCTCGATCACGATCGGTTTCGTCGGCGACGGCGGAACCAGCTCGCCCGATTTCCACGCCGCGCTCAACTTCGCCGGCGTGTTCCGCGCCCCGTGCGTCGTGATCTGCCAGAACAACCAGTGGGCCATCAGCACCCCGACGAGCCGTCAGACCGCGTCGGAGACGTTTGCGATCAAGGCCGTCGCTTACGGGGTACCGGGCGTCCGCGTGGACGGCAACGATATCCTTGCGGTACATCGAGCGGTCGTCGATGCGCGCGTGCGCGCCGTCGCCGGGGGCGGCCCGACGCTCATCGAGTGCGTCACGTATCGCATGAGCGCTCATTCCACGAGCGACGATCCTTCGCGCTACGAAGCCCCTGCCGAGCGTGAAGCCTGGGCCGCGCGCGACCCCATCGAACGCTTCCGACGGCATCTAGAGTACCTCGGCATCGTGGATCAATCGACGGAGGCGAGCCTTGCAGCGCAGATCGACGCCGATATATCGAAGGCAGTCACCGCGGCGGAAGCGGGGGCGCGCCCCGACCGGTCCACCTTGTTCGACGACGTTTACGCCAATCGGCCATGGCACCTGGCCGAGCAAGCATGAATGAAATGAGCACTCTCGCATGACGACGAAGGCTTATGACGCGGTGGTCCTCGGCGGCGGCCCCGGTGGCTACGTGTGCGCGATTCGTCTGGGCCAGCTCGGCGTGAAGACGGCGTGCATCGAGAGCGACGAGCTCGGCGGCGTATGTCTCAACTGGGGCTGCATCCCGTCCAAGGCGCTGATCAGCGCTGCTCACCTCTACGAGAAGTCGGCGACGGCGTCCGAGATCGGCATCGTCATCGACGGGATTCGTCTCGACCCGAACGCGCTCCAGGACTGGAAGAACAAGATCGTCAAGAAGCTGACGTCGGGGGTTCGCACGCTGCTGAAGGCGAACGGCGTCGACGTCATCGAAGGTCGCGGGCGTCTCGTGGCGAGAGACGTCGTCGAGGTCTCGAGCGCGAGCGGCGCTACGGTGCGCGTCTCGGCGACGAAGGGCGTCGTCATCGCGACCGGCTCGGCGACGATCGAGCTTCCCGGCTTCCCCTTCGACGGGGAGACGGTCTTCGGAGCTCGCGAGGCAGTGAGCTTGAGGCGCGTCCCGAAGCGCCTCGTCGTCATCGGCGGCGGCGTCATCGGGCTCGAGCTCGGTATGGCCTACCAGAAGTTCGGGAGCGAGCTCACCGTCATCGAGCTCACGGACTCCATCCTTCCGGGCATCGACCGCGAATGCGTCAAGGTCGTCGAGCGCCGGATGAAAAAGCTCGGCGCGACCCTCCTGACGAGCGCCCGGGCCGAACGAGCGGAGAGACGCCCCGACGGCAGCGCGGTCGTGCACGTTGCAACGGGCGACGGGGCGCAGGCGCTCCCGTGCGATGCGGTACTCGTCGCCGTGGGCATGAAGCCGCGCTCGCGGGGCATCGGGCTCGAAGAGCAGGGCGTGGCCATCGACGCGAGGGGGTTCGTCACGACGAACGAGCGGGCGGAGACGAACGTCGCCGGCATCTTCGCGATAGGCGACGTCGCCGGGATGCCGATGCTCGCTCACAAGGCGATGAAAGAGGGCGAGGTCTGCGCCGAGGTCATCGCGGGGCAGGCTTCGGCCAAGGACTGGGTCACGGTGCCGTCGATCATCTTCACAGATCCGGAGGTGGCGAGCGTCGGAGTGTCCGAAGAAGCCGCCCAGGTCGCCGGTCAGGCCGTGACGATAGGCAGGTTTCCCTTCGCGGCCCTCGGACGCGCGATGTCGATCCGGGAGACGGACGGTATCGCCAAGGTGGTCTCCGACGGCGCGGGTCGCATTCTCGGTATCCATCTGGTCGGCCCGTCTGCAAGCGACCTGATCAGCGAAGCAGTCCTCGCGCTGGAGATGGCTGCCACGACGGAAGACGTGGCTCTGTCGATGCATCCCCATCCGACTCTCGGGGAAGGCCTCATGGAAGCCTCGGCTGCGTCGCTCGGGAAAGCCATTCACGTCGTGAACCGCTGAGCGCCGGCGGCCCCCAGCGGCGCGGGCAATGGAGGCCCATGGGGCGCTACCGGTGGGGTCGCTTCCCGCGTGGCTTGGCCGGGACCTCCGGGGGCGGGTAGTTTGCCCCTGTCGTCCGAGGCTCGGCCGTGTGAAGCTTCGGGACATGGGGCTCTTCGATCGAATGAGCCGAGCCGCTTCGGCCAACTTCAACGCGCTCGTCGCGAAGCTCGAGGATCCTCGGAAGGAGATCGAGCTCACCATTCGCGAGATGGAGGACCTCGTGCGGTCGGCGCGGCAGGAGATCGTCCGCACGATCGCGTCGGAGAAACAGGCGCGCAAGCGCATCGATGACCTGGCACCGGAGATTGCGCGGTGGGAGAGGAGAGCCGAGCTCGCCGTCGAGCACGGCGATGACGACCTGGCGCGCGAAGCTCTCCGCCAGAAGCGGCGTCTAGTCGCCGAGGGCGAACGCGCCGAAGCGCTGCGCAAGGAGCATCTCGCCATCGCGCTGGACCAGCGCGCGGAGCTCGAGCGCATGGAGCGGACCGTCGTCGACGTGAAAGGGAAGAAAGGTCTCCTCGCGGCGAAGGTCGGACAGGCGCGGTCCGTCGGGGGCCCCGAGGGACTCGGCGCGCGACCCGGCGCCGACGCCTTCGGCGAGTTCCGGCGCATGGAGGACCAGATCGAGGGCGTCGAAGCCGCCATCGCCGCGGACCGCGAGGTGCGCGATCTGCTCGGCGCGAAGTCATCTCCCGCGGGCCTCACCGGCGACGAGGTCGAAGCCAAGTTCCGCGAGCTCGAGCGCGGCGCGCCCGATGTGAAGCCCAAGCCGGACGACGTCGATGACGAGCTCACGGCGCTCAAGACCAGGATCCGCGTCGGGCCGGGATGACCGAGCGTCTCGTCGTCTGCTTCCGTTCACCCGAGCTCGTCATCGAGCCGCGCGCGTACCTTTCGGCTGCCCACACGGTCGTCGAGCGGGCGCTCGGAATGGGCGGCCGTCTCATCGCGTGGGGTGCGACCGTTCACGCCTTCTCGTTCGACCCTGACGCTCTCGCGGCCGGCATCGAGCTCTGTCTGGCGGTGCTCCGCGAAGCGACGCCGGGCAAGGAGCATGGCGTCGGGATCAGCGCGGGTTCCCTCGAAGACGCGAAAGAGCCCGGCGCGAACGTCACCTTGACCTGGGGTTACCCCCTCGTCTGCTCGACCGCGCTGGCTCGCGCAGCGCGACCCGGGGAGATCCTGGTCGATCCGACCGTGGGCGCCGCGAAGCGGGGCGAGCTCCTGACCGTCGGTTCGCGCGTCGGGGTGTACGGCACGCTCCGGATGCGAGGGCTCTTGCTCGACGTGAAGCACCCGTGGCGCACCTCGCTCGCCGCCACGGGTGGCGTCGCTCGGCCGGCGCTGGTCGGTGACCTGCTCGACGTCGAGGCGCCGCCGGGGACCATCACGTTCGTGCGCGCGGGCCGCGGGTTCGGCGGGTCGCGGATGCTCGAGCGCATCGAGCAAGCGCTCGAGCCGGCGCGTGTTCTCCACGTGACGCCGCATCCGTTCGGCGAGCCGCTCGGCGCGCTCCGGCGTGCGATGCTCCGCGCCGTCACGATGGGACACGCCCCGTTGAATCTGAGCGGGGAAGCCGGGCACTCGCTCGACGCGCTCCTGGCGGGTGAGGGGCTCGACCCGGACTCGAGCGCGGATTTGCTCGTCGCGTGGCTCACGCCCGACTCGGTGCACGACCCGCGCGGCGCGCTGATCCTGGACGATGCCGCCGAGATCGACGCCGACACGCTGGAGACGGTCGAGCGCGCGGCCGCGGTTGCGGCCGATGCCTTCCGAGTCGTGGCTCGTCTCGGCGAGGCGGAGCCGGTTCCGTTGCCGCTCACCGGGCTCCGCGTGGCGCACACGACGCAGGTCGTCCGCCTATCGCACGAGGATGCGATGCAACTTGCCGGCGCCTGCACGGGGCGCGAGCTCTCCATGGAGATCCGGGAGAGCTGGGCCACGCGGGGCGGGCATGTCCCGCTCGCCGTCGTCGAGTCGGTCCGGGAAGCAGTGGAGGCAGGAGAGCTCGTCTGGGAAGACGGTGCGGCGATCGTCCGGCAGCGGTCATCCGGCACATCGGGCGCGCGTCCGCCGAAGTACTGGGTGAGAAAACGCCTGTCGCATCAGCCGGACGACGCGCGGCGGGTCCTCGAGGCGCTGGCCATCCTGGGAGGGCAGGCGGAGAGCCGCGATCTCGCGGACGTCATCGCGCGGCGCGCCGATCTGAAGCTCGACACGGAAGCGTCGGTGGCCGTCCTCATCGCCGCAGGGTGGGTCCAGCGGCTGAAGCCCGACGTCATCGCTCTCGCGGGCGCGACGCATCGGGACGCCATCCTCGCGACGCTCGAAGAGCGGGACTTTCAGATGTTTCATCGCGCGGCGGGAGAGATGTTCGCGCGGCGCGAGCGGCCGCTCTCCGCGGCCATCGCGACGGTGCACCTGGTGCTCGCGAGCGATCCCGTCCGCGCCACCGAGGTTGGCAAGCTCGCCGCGGGAGCGGCGCGCGCGATGGGCCTCGAACGGACCGCGGACGCTTTCGACGACTTTGCCGAGCGCGGTAACCTGGGGCCGCTCTCGACGCGCAATCTCTTCACCCCCCAGCTCGAAGCGGCGCGCGCGACGCCGAGCGTCTGGCCCGCCGCGCTGCGTTCGTCCGTGCCGCCGCCGGGTCTCGAGGTCGACGACGGCGGAGAGGACGAAGAGCCCCCGCCGAGCGGCGTCGCGCCGACCGATGGTATCCCGCGAGCGCGCGCGTCCGAGCCGCCGAGCGCGGCCGTCGCGGCCCTGCGCACCGGCGACCTCGAAGCGGTGGACCGCATGGCGGTGCAGCTTCGCGTGGACGAGGGGCGCACCGCGCTCGCGGAGCGCCTCCAGGCGATGGCGCACATTGCCCGCGGCGAGACAGGCGACGCGATACGCCGCCTACGCGAAGCCGCCGAGCAGGCGCGAAAGTCCGGCTCCCGTGACCGCTGCCGTGCGAATCTCGCGCTCGGGGTCGCGCTCGCGGCGGCGAGCCGTCACGAGGAGGCGCTCCTCGAGACCCTCGACGCGCTGGCTCGGGCGCGCGAGATGGCCGACGCCAAGGGCGAGCGCGCCTGCGTCACCTTCCTCGGCCAGCTCGCGGCGACCGTCGGACACCACGACGCCGCGGAAGCGTGGGCTTCGCTCGTCGCCACGTGACGGCCGACCGCCGTGCGTCCGAAGAGCGAGAGCGCGCTTCGAATCCGCACCAACAAAATCTCCTGGAGGACGGCCATCGCGCCCGCAAGGACGGGGCCCCTCGCTCCGTCATGCCGGACAGATGGGACGTCCGGCGCCGCAGACCGAGTGCTGGCCGTCCGGGTCGATCATGCAATTGGCGCTCGAGCAATCCGCGTCGCTCCGGCATCCGGTGTCCGGGTAGACGCAATAGAGGCCGAGCGGGATGTCGCAGCAGCCGCCGCTGACGGGCGCGCAGATCCCTCCTGCTGCCGCCGTGCAATCCGTATCCCGCTGGCACCCGGCGCTCACGCACATCCGGACCTTGCGCTCGAAGGTGCCCGCTGGTGCGCAGATAGACCCTTTCTCGCAGTCGGCATTCGAGCTGCACTCGTCGGACGCGCAGACGTTACCGCCCAGCACCGCGACGCCATTGCACGACGGTGCGATGGGACCCGGGTAACACGTTCCAGCCTTGCAATCCGCAGTAGTGCAGCAGGCGTCAGTGGGCGCTCCGAAGTCGCAGGACGTCGCAGGGGGATAGGTTGTCGCACAGACGCGATAGCCGCCGGGTGTGACCTCGACGCAGTGTCCCCCGGGGCAATCGGCGGCGTTGCCGAGAGTGCAATCGCCCGACTGATTGCCGGCGCCCCCCAATCCGCCAGCGCCCGTGCCGCCGCTGCCGACAGTGCCGCCGTTCCCGACAGTGCCGCCGTTCCCGACAGTGCCGCCGTTCCCGACAGTGCCGCCGCTGCCGACAGTGCCGCCGCTGCCGACAGTGCCGCCGTTCCCGACAGTGCCGCCGTTCCCGACAGTGCCGCCGTTCCCGACAGTGCCGCCGTTCCCGACAGTGCCGCCGTTCCCGACAGTGCCGCCGTTCCCGACAGTGCCGCCGTTCCCGACAGTGCCGCCGTTCCCGACAGTGCCGCCGCTGCCGATTGCGCCGCCGTTCCCGCCACTGCCGCCGCCGCCACCGCTGCCGCCGCTGCCGCCACTGCCGCCGCTGCCGCCACTGCCGCCACTGCCGCCGCTGCCGCCACTGCCGCCACTGCCGCCACTGCCGCCACTGCCGCCGCTGCCGCCACTGCCGCCGCTGCCGCCACTGCCGCCGCTGCCGCCACGTGCCGCCGCTGCCGACAGTGCCGCCGCTGCCGACAGTGCCGCCGCTGCCGACAGTGCCGCCGCTGCCGACAGTGCCGCCGCTGCCGACAGTGCCGCCGCTGCCACAGTGCCGCCACTGCCGCCGTTCCCGCCACTGCCGCCACTGCCACCGCTGCCGCCGTACCCGATGACGCTCGTCGCTCCGCCCGCGCCGTGGGTTCCCCCCGCGCTCGCGTCACCCGCGACGCCCGCGTCCTCGGAGTTGAACAGCGACGGCGCCGTCCCCGAACAGCCGATCACCACGAGCGCAAAGCAAAGCCCCAATCTCGTCACACTGAGATTGTTCCGCCTCCGGGCAAATTGCGCAACCAAGTCGGCCCACGAGGCGCTTCGGCGCCGGGATACGGGCGGGAATGTGAAGGGAGATGCCGCGGGACAGGGCGTCGAAGTTCCCGGCGAACGCGCCGCCGAACTTCAACAGATCTGGCCCGATGCCCTCTCTCGGGCCTGGTGCAGTTCCGGTCACTGCGCTCGTCGAGTGTCGGCCCGGTCGTCCCGCGGCGCGTCGAGCATCGCTTCGTGGGCACGACGCCGCTCGCGACGCAGGTTCGCGTCGCCCTCCGCGTCGCGGTGCTCGCGGTTGGCCTCGGCGCGCGACGGCGAGTTGCGACGGATCCACGCGGCGCGCCGCACGACGACATCGAGGAGTGCCGCCGCGAGGACGACCGCGAGCGCTTCCCCCGCGATACGGGCCAGCACCGTCCCCGCGACGGCGAGGGAGCCCTCACTGGACCCAATGGCTCGCGCGAGATCCGGCGCCGAAGCGACGAGCCCGTCCAGCTCGACTCCGACGAGCGCGACGGTCACGACGACGCTGCGGGCGGCGTCATAGACACGCAGGCCGTCGAGCAACGCCGCGCGCTTCGCTCTCGACCTTCGCATTGCCATCACTCCGCCCGTCTGGGCGACGCCGATGACGAGTGCGGTCGCCGCGGCGGCCACGATGATCGGTGCGGCGAGCATCGCGACGTCCAGGGTGACGGCGTGCATCGACACGGCTCGGCCCTCGAGAGCGTCGCGCAGTCGCTCTCGAAACCGCGCGGCGATCGCCACACCGAGTGTCGGCGCGGCGACGATTGCGATCCCGAGCGACACCGAACGCACGAGCATCCCCGACACGGGAACGTCTCCTGCGCGGAGAGCGCGTCGCAGGCGCTCGAGGGACGGAGAGCCGGACATGAGGGTGGTGTCCTAAGTTGCCTGGGCGCTATCGTAGGGCGGTGACCAACCCGCTTGGTCCAGCCAATTCACGGCCCGCTCGCGCAGCGAGCCCGCCGAAGGCGGCAGGGGAGCGGTCGCGTAGCGAGCCGCGGGGGCAAGGCAGGCAAGGCCCCCCCGGGACCCAACCTGCCCGCCGAAGGCGGCAGGGGGAGCGGTTGCGAAGCAAGCCGAGATGTGATGGGGTGGCACCCAACCCGCCCGCTGAAGGCGGCAGGGGGAGCAAGAGTGTCGCCTCGCGTTCCGGGGTTCGGCCGACGGCTCGGTCTCGATCGGATCACGAATCGACGACCGTGACCTCGTCTTCCTTTTCCGCGCCCTCGGTCACGTTGAGTAGCTCGTCGACGAGACTCCCGAAGACGTCGCCGAGCGTCGAAGCGCCCTGAAGTTCGAACGGGACGGACCAGCCGCTCACCGAGACGAGCGTCGCGCCACGGACGTCCGGTAGTGGAAACTTCAGGGTGCACACGGCCCGCGTGCGAATGCTCACGGCCAGCTCGGAGAGGGGTTTGGAGACGAGTGTTCGCGCTCGCTCGAGCTCTGCGCGCAAGGCGACGGCCGAGACCGTGACTTTGCCATGCACGAGCGCCTCTCCCAGCGCGTGGATCGCGATGAACTCGCCGGGCGTACCGCCCTCCAGGTGATACTGGACGTTGTCCCTGAGCATCGCGTACAGGATCCACCTCCGCTCGAAGCTGCCGCGCGGTCCGACGAACGTCAGGCTCATGCGCTAAGAGTAGCCCCATCCTCCGCTCGCGTCGCGCCCGTCAATGGCCGTAGTGTTCGTGCCATGTTAGATGACAGCGTGTGAACCGCTCGCTCGTTCTGTGGCTTGGAATCGCCCCTTGAAGCGTCCCCTGATCGAGCTCTCGACGCACGCTTCCGTCCGCGAGATCGGAGAGCCTTCGTGGCAGTCGCTGGTGACGGACGAGACGCCGCCGTTCCTGTCCTGGACGTTCCTCGACGTGCTCGAGCGAACGGGCTGTGTCGATGCCGAGCGCGGCTGGCAGCCGTGTCACGTGGTGCTGAGGAGGGACGGAGCCCTCGTGGCGGCGGCGCCCGCTTACGTGAAGGGCAACAGCGAGGGGGAGTTCGTCTTCGATCAGGGCTGGGCTAACTTCGCGGAGGGCCGGCTCCGGATCCCTTATTACCCGAAGCTCGTCGTGGCAGTGCCGTTCACGCCGGCGACCGGACCGAGGCTGCTCGTCAAGCCTGGCGAGGACGAGGCGGAGTTGCTCCGGGCATTCGCGAAGGGCCTCGTCCAGCTCTCGGAGCAGCTACCGGTCTCGAGCGCGCACGTCCTGTTTCCGACCGTGGAACAGACCACTCCGATGGTCGAACAGGGGCTCGCGCATCGCTCCGGGATTCAGTACCACTTCAAGAACGACGGCTACGCCACATTCGACGATTTCCTCGGGCGCTTCACGTCGAAGAGGCGAAACCAGATCCGTCGCGAGATGCGCGCTCCGGACGAGCAAGGCGTCGAGCTCGTCGCGCTGGGCGGGGAGGAGCTCGGTCCGGAGCTCATCGATTTTCTCTACGACTTCTATCTCTCGACGGTGAACAAGTACGTCTGGGGCCGGCAGTATCTGAACCGAGCGTTCTTCGAGGAGCTCTGTGCACGCGCGCCCGCGTCCGTGCTGGTCGTCCTCGCTAGGGAGCGAGCGAGCAGGAAGGCCATCGCGGGCGCGTTCAATCTGCTCGGCAAGCGAGCGCTCTACGGGAGGTACTGGGGCGCGACCGCGGAGCTACCCTTTTTGCATTTCAACGTCTGCTACTACAAGGGCATCGCCGAGTGCATCGAACGAAGGCTCTCGCTCTTCGAGCCTGGCGCCGGCGGGGAGCACAAGCTCGCCCGCGGGTTCGAACCGACGATGACCCACAGCGTGCATCATCTCGTCGATCGCCGTCTCAATGCCGCCGTGCGCGACTTCGTCTGGCGCGAGCGTGAAGCGATCCAGCAGCACCTCGCCGAGTACGCCGCCGACCCGGTCGTGAAGCGGGTCTAGGTCCGCGACCCTGTCACCGCACGACGGCAAAGCGCCAGCCGAACGTCACGAGCGCCGCGGCGCGGGCGCGCTCGGCATCCTTGCCGAAAGGGTCGTCCCAGCGGAGCACGCACCGGGCGCCGAGCCACGGCCCTTCCGACCACGCCGCGAGCGGCACGCCGAACCCGAGGGACGTCTCGATGCCCCGAGCGTCGCCGAATGTGCCGCCCTTCGGTTCGCGAAGGTAGCCGCCGAGCGAGAGCGAGATCGAGTCGACGGCGAGGTCGAGCACGCTCGACGCGCCTTCCATGTCGTTCGACCAGCGCGGGAGGAACGCCGGACGGAGGTCCACGCCGAGCGAGGCGAGCCGCGCCGAGCCGAGCACGGTGCCGCCGAGCGAGTCCACGAAGCCGGCGTAGATGCCCGCGGTCGAGAAGTAGTGGATGGACGTGAGCAGCGCCGCGCCCGTACCGTCCCGGGCGAGCTCCGCGCCGCCGTCGAGCGCGACGTCGAAGAATCCGTCGAAGCGCCCGTACACGCCGTCGTTCCTCCAGATCGTGTCGTCGGGTTTCACCTCGCCCGGCAGATGGCTCGTCGTCACGTGGCCCGGCTGCCACCCGGGCTCGGCGGGCTCGGCGCGCGCCGGCGACGCGCCGCCGATCGCCGTCAGAGCCGCGAGCGCGACGAGCGGGGCGCGCGTCATGCTCCGAACAGAGGCGCGAGCGGCTCGCGCAGCTCGGGCGGAAAGATCAGGCGCACGCGCCGCAGGCATTCGCCCCGGAGGCGGCCCAGTAACACGGACACCTCGCTCGGCTTCATCGACGGACGCCCCGGGAACACGACGCGGAGCTGGTCGCTCGTGTCGTCGAACGGGTAGTCCCGGGCGACATCCAGATCGACATAGTAGTCCGGGTCGAACCCGTTCGCGGCCGCGATGGCACGGGCCGACTCGTAGAGCTCCCGGCTCGGCCCTTCTTCGCGCGCGTCGCCGTAGAGCTCGTGGGTCTTGAAGAGGCGGCGCGCATAGAGTCGGTCCGCGAAGTCCCGGACGATGGGATCCGCGACGGTTCGCCAGCTGCTCATCGCCGTCCAGAGCGTGTTGTCGTCGAGGTCCAGATACTCGGAAAGCGGCGCTTCCCCACCTCGCGCGATGGACTCGAGCGCCTTCGGGACCGCCGGGAGCCGCGCCCCCTCGGCGAGCAGCTCGGACACTCGACCGAGGAGACGCGCCATCATCCACTCGCTCGCCCGGCTCGTCTTGTGGAAATACACATGCTGGAACATGAAGAGCCGTCCCAGGATGAACGACTCGATCGCCGGCAAGCCCTTCGCCCCGTCGATGGCGAGGCCCGGCGCCTCGCCGTCCGCGCGCGGCTCGCCGAAGCGTAGACTCCGGAGGAGCCACCCGAGATCGAACATGCCGTACTCGACGCCCGTCGAGTAAGCGTCGCGGAGCAGATAGTCGCACCGGTCCACGTCGAAGGTCCCCGACACCATGTGGGCGAGATACGTGAGCCGGTGCCGGCCGTGCACGAGCTCGTTCACGCGCGACGGAAGCCCGGGATCGTTCTCCGAGAGCACGCGGTGCACCTCGGTGGACGGGTCCATGAGGATGCGCGTCGTCCACTCCTCGTGGCTCGGTCCGCCGGGGACCGCTTCCTCGAAGAGATGCGAGAAAGGGCCGTGACCGACGTCATGGAGTAGCGCGGCCGCGGCGGCATCACGAGCGCGCTCCGTCGTCATCCGCTGCCAGAACGGAAGCACGTGGTCGATCTCCTGGAGCCGCCGGATGAACCGCGTCATCACGTGCGCCGCGCCGATGGCGTGGGAGAATCGAGTGTGCTCGGCCCCTGGATACGCGAACGACGTGAGCCCGAGCTGACGGATGCGCCGGAGTCGCTGCACCTCCCGCGTCGCAAGCAGCGCTGGGATAATCGAGTACTCGTCCGACTCGAAGGAAACGAGCCCATGAACGGGGTCCCGCAGAATCATCGTCGCTCTTCTATTCGTGAAGCTCGCGTGGAGCGAATCCGAGTTTCGGACGCGCAACGACCTCGTGCACGTATGACCCGGGTCGGTCGTGACCCGCTGGAAACTGAGTAGTCACTGGGGCCGTGACTCCACCGCACTGCGTGGACACTCGCACTCGAATTCATTGGAAAATCGGCTTGAAGGACGGCTGCGTAGAATTCCGCGAAGGCCACGCGCGGGCGTGCAACTTTGCAAGGTGAAGGGTGTACGATCATTTCACACTGGTGCACTTTCGACAGATCGGTGGAAATTTCGCGGGGGTGCATGCGAGACACGGCGAATAAATAGCCGGGCTCGGGGGTTGCGAAGAAAGGTCATTCACGTTACGTCCGTAATTGGGCGAGATTCGCTCAGGCAAGGTTGGGTGAGATGTCGAAGGTACGCAGGAACATGGAGCCGAGTGGAGGGCGGTCGCGTGCGATTGGCCTGACCGAGGTTCTCCGGGTCCTGCCGGACCGGGAAATCAGCTCTCTCGTGGATCGCCTCGGGATCCACATCGACGCCGCGAAGCGTATAGACATCCCGTCCCAGGTTGCGCGCTCGCTCGTATCGACGCCCGAGCTCCGGGACCTCTCACACTTCCCGGGCCCGACGCGGGAGCTCGTGCACCGCATCTCGGAGGCGAGGGGTGTGCTCTTCGTGAAGACGCTCCCGCCCGCGGTCGAGTCGCTCGTGGCGCGCGGCATCGTCTACGCGCGAGCGGCGGACGGTGGCGCGGAGCTCATCCTGCCCATCGCGTTTCTGCTCCAGCTCCGCCCCTGGGAAGGGGAAGATCCGCGCGGGGTGCGTGCCCTGCTCGCGCAAACGTCGAACGAGGTCGCGGGCACGATCGCGGCGCATTACCTCGGTCGCCCGGCCACGCCGCCGGTCGTTCTCGGTCTGGAAGCGGCGTGGACGGCGCTCACCGATCCGGAACGCCTCACCGCGGAGCTCGACGGTCTCGCGCCGCTCGAGCGCAAGCTCCTCCAGGCCGTGGAAGACGTCGGGGGTGAAGTGGACACGGAAGAGTTGCTCGATCTCGAGCGCGAACCGATGCGTCTCCGGGGCGCGTCGGGCGCGACTCCGTCGCGGCGCGGCGTCGGCTTTGCCCTCGAGAGGCGCGGCTTCCTCGTCCCGATACACCCGAACCGTCACATCATCCCGACCGAAGTGAGCGCGATCATCAGCGCGCGCCGTCACGAGGAGCGCGAGGCACGCCGTCGCGAGATCCGCACCTTCGTCCTCGGAGAAGATCATGCGCCGCGCCGCGCGCGGTTCGCTCAGGATCCGGCCGTGCTCGCCCTCGCGATGGCCCTCGCCGTCCGCGAGCCGAACGTCGAGGTGCGGATCGGCGTCGGCACTCCGCGCTCGTTCGTGTCGAAGCTCGCGGCTCGTTTCGGGCGGGACGCGGAAGCCGTCGCGCTCGTGGCCGCGCTGAGTCGCGCGAGCGGGCTCTGGGATCCGTCCGCCGCGGTCGCGAGCTCACCGCCCGGCTCGGAGCACGTCGCGGAGCTCGGTGAACTCCTGTTCCGCGCGTGGCGCCGCGGCGGCGCGTGGGACGAGGCGCGCCCTGACGGAGAGATGCTCCGCGTCGGCACCGAGACGCGAGAGGCGAGCGTCGTGGGCGTCGTTCGAGAGATGTTGCTCGAGGCGCTGCAAGAGCTCGGAGAAGGGCGCTGGGTCCCGTGGGAAGCCGTCGCGGGCTTCGTGCGCACCGACAGCCGCACGCCCGGCATCAACCGTCTCGTCGAACGATGGGCCCAAAGGTCGTCCATCGAACCGATGACCGTCTCGGAGATTGCCCATCGAATCACGTTCGAGAGCCTACACGTCCTCGGCGTCGTTGACCTCGGGGACGTGGACGACGATGGGGACGACATGGGCCCGACCGTGCGCATCACCCCGCGCGGTCGCACGTATCTCGGCGCGGCCGTCACGGACGCTCCGCCCGTCAGTCGCCCGCCGAATCGATATCTCGACACGCACGCGCTCCGCATCGGTGGCGCGGCGCGCATCGCGGAGGTCATCGGGCTCGCATCGTTCACCGAGATCGGTGCCGTCATCGGGCATCTGGATCTGCTGGTCACGCCGCAGGCCATCGCACGCGGCCTCGGTGGCGGCATCGACGCGAACGCGATGCGCGCGCGGCTCGAGCTCCTGGCGCCGCTCCCCGATCCGATTCACAGGCTTCTCACGCAGGCGAGCGCCGTGCTCGGTCGCGCGGAGTTCGTGACGTCTCAGGGCTTCCTCTGGGTGGACGATCCGGAAGTGCGGGAGTTCCTGCGGACGCGCCGGCAATCGTCGGACCTGTTCGTCGATCCGTCGCCGCCCGGCGGGCTCCTCATCGCGCCCGGTGTGGATCTCGATCGAGTGACGCGCCGCTGCCGGGCGCTCGGCGTGGAAGTCCTCGTGGATGGCGAAGTGTACCGAACGCGATCGACCGCACCGCCCCGGCGGCTAAGCTCGCCCCCCGCCGCCGCGGATGCCGGCACGAGCGGCACGCGCCAGGTCAACGGCGTCCGCGCCGCCGGCCGGCGCTCGTCCGCGCAGATGCAAGCCGCGAAACGCCACGGCTGACCGCTGCGCCTTGCCCACCCCTCAGGCCAGCAGCCGCCGTGCGACCCATGCGGCGCGTCCCGGCGAAGCGCTCACTGATTGCACCGCGCCGCCTGCGGCGAAGATCTCTGCCGGCAACGGGCGACCGTTGTACTCGCTCGCCATCGTGAAGCCGTACGCGCCCGCGTCGCGGATGACGACGCGCGCGCTCAGGGTCTCGCCGAGCGCGTGCTCTCCGAAGTCGTCCGCACTCTCGCACACGGGACCCGCTACGCGCCAGAGCGGCCCCGTCGGATTTCGAGTCAGTGGGCTCGATGCGATGCTGTGCGCCGTAGAGCGCCGGACGAACGAGATCGTTCATGGCGGCGTCGATGAACGCCCAGCGTCCGCTTGCGCGTCCGCTTCTCCTGCACGACGTTCGCGACGAGCACGCCATGCGCCGCCACCATCGAGCGGCCAGGTTCGACGACCAGGGGGAGCTCGCCTAGTCCTTCTCTCGACCAGCAGCCGACGCGCGGCGTCAGGAACTCCCGCGGCTTGGCAGAGGGCCTTCGCCGTAGTCGATCCCGAACCCGCCCCCGAAGTCGACGAGATCGAGCGCCTTGCCGCTCGCGAGCCGGGCCCGCGCGACGCCGCAGACGACCTTCGCCGACGCGAGATACGAGTCTCGATTGCTTGAGCGTCGAGCCCACATGCGCGCCCACACCGACGACGCGCAGCGACGGGTCGCGGTCCGCAAGCTCCCACGCGCTCCGAGCTCGGCAGAGCGCGATCCCGAACTTCGCGTCGTCGTGGCCCGTCGCAACGTGTGCATGCGAGTCGATGCTCACGCCCGGGTTCACGCGAAAGGACAGGCGCGCGACGCGACCGGCGTGCCCGCGCCCGCGCAGCGACGCGTAAGATCTCCTCCACGCTTTCCATCTGGATGGCCCGGATGTCCGCGGCGATTGCCGCGTCAATTTCGTGGTCGGCCTTCGCCACGGCGGTGGTCATGATGCGGCCCGGTGGCACCCCGGCCGCAAGCGCGAGCTCTAGCTCGCCTCGCGAGACGACTTCGGCGCCACCCCCTCGTGCGCGACGTCCGGACGATGGAACCGGCCGAGTTCGCCTTGACCGCATAAGCGACCGTGTGGCGGGCGTCGCCGAGTGCCTCGATCATCTCCCGGGCTTCGGCGCGGATGGCGTCAAGATCGTAGACGTAGGCCGGGGTTCCCACGGCCGCGCCGTCCAGAAGGGAGTCGAGTGTCGCATCGGCGAGAATCGCCTTTCCGTCCGCAGCTCGCGAAAAACCCGGCATGGCCGCGTTTTTACTCGCTCCGCCCGGCGCTGCAATGCCCCGCCCGACGCGCGACCTCGTGCTCGCAACTTCCCCTGCTCGGTAATGAGAGTGGAAGGCGGTCCTATTTTCGCCTAGAAACGCGGGAAGGGAATTGGTGGGGACCACCCGTGAACACCGCGCTGGACAGAGCCCCGAACCTAGCCAAGTACGAGCTGCTCGAGCGCATCGGGCTCGGCGGCATGGCGACCGTGTATCGCGCGCGGGATCGGCGGCTAGGGTCGTGAAGTCGCGGTGAAGCTGATCCACCCGCACCTCCGCGAGAATCCGGAGGTGGCCGCCCGCTTCGTGAGCGAGGCCCGCGCCGTGGCGCGGCTGAGACATCCGAACGTCGTGGAAGTCTTCGACGTCTCCGACGCCGATGAGCCCGAGCGATACCTGGTCGTCGAGCTGGTTCGGGGCACGACGCTCCGAGCCCTCCTCGACCGGCACAAGTCGCTGCCGCCCGAGCTCGCCGCAGCGATCGCGCTCGAGGTGGCCGCGGCGCTCGACCACGCCCACCACGAAGGCATCATTCATCGCGACGTGAAGCCCGAGAACGTCCTGCGTCGATCTCTCGGGCAGCGTCGTCGGGTCCCTCGGCGGGCGAGGGTTCCGTGGAACGCACGCGCGTGAAGCTGACCGATTTCGGCATCGCGAAGCTCCTCGACGCCCAGGGCGTCACGTCCACCGGACAGGTACTCGGGTCCCCCGCGCACATGGCGCCGGAACAAATCGAGGGCGGTGACGTGGGGCCGCGCTCCGACGTCTTCGCCCTCGGTGTCCTGCTCTACGAGACCATGGTCGGGCGTCTGCCGTTCGACGGAAAGAATCCCGCGCAGGTACTGCGGCGCGTCCTGGACGGCGCATATCCGCCCGCCGATCGCGAACAGCCACGAGTGGGTGGGCGGTGGGCGAGCGTCCTCGCCGTGGCTCTCGGGCGCGACGCGGCCGATCGCTACCCGAGCATCCAGGCGTTTGCCGATGCGATACGTGCCGAGCTCGCCGGTGTCGAGATCCTCGAACCGCGCAGGGAGATCGAACGCTTCCTGTCCGATCAGGAGCACTACGCGGAGGCGGCCGAGAAGACGATGGTCGCTGCGCTCGTCGCCTCGGGCGAACGCGCTCGGACTGCCTCGGACTTCTCCCTCGCGTCGGCCCAGTTCAACCGTGCCCTCGCGTATCGGCCGGGAGATACCGAACTCGTGCGTCGAGTGACGGGCCTCGCGCAGCGGAAGCGGGTCCGCGCGATCGCGCGGCTCGCCATCGTGTCCCTCGCCGTCGGGGGTGTCGTCGTGCCGGCCATTCGCAAGCTGACGGAGTCGCGCTCCGTCGATCTTCCTCCGCCCGCAGCCGGCATGACGAAAGACGGAGCTCGCGTCGGTGCGCCCGTGATCGCCACCAGTCCCGCGGTCGTTGCGTCCCCGCGACCGGCGGCTGCCGTGCCGCGACGGCGGCCGTGGCTCCGCGAACCGCCGCGCCACAAGCCCGCGCCGGCCGTGACGCGACCGGTCGTCGTCGACGTGATCGGTCCCAAGGGGGGCTACCTGAAAATCGACGGCGCCCGGGAGGACACCTGGTTCGGCGTGAAGCACGATCTCACCGTCGGCTCGCACACGTTCGAGTTCGTCCCCGCGGATCCGGAGTGCTGCCGGCCGTCTCCTCCCGAAACCCGCGCGATCGAAGAGGGGGACACGGTCGATACGGTGCTTCTCGCGGTGGCGTTTCGAGACGCGCGTTTACATATCGACCACTGTCAGCCCGGCACCCTCCGCTGCCGATCGCTGTTCGGCAGTGACCTGCCGGTTCCCGGCGAGCTTTCGGTCTCGATGTCGCGGCTCTCCGCGGTCGGCTTGTGCAACATGACGCCTGACGACGCGACGCAGGCTCCCTCCACCCGAGAAGTGACGCTCACTGCGGGGCAGACTACCGAGATATCCTGGCCGTAGCCCGGTTCCGCGACACGCATGCGTCGTTCTCATTCACCGTTCATCGCGGTCATCGCCGCCTCGTCGTTTCTCTCCGTGTTGGCGGGGGGCGAACCGTCGCCGGCTTCGAAACCGGCGCCCCCGCGCGCGGCACCGAGCGGCACCGCGGCCGCTCGCGTCCCCGACGCGGGACTGTCTCCCGAGGCAGCTCTCGCCCGTGCGACCGCCTTCTACGAATCGGGGAAGTATGCGCTGTGCTCCGACGCTTTCGCGTCGCTGCTGGACGACTCGGGGGCCGCGTCGTCCCTGTCGTCGCGGGCGAGGGAGCAGGCCAGCGTCTACCGGGCCGCGTGCCTCATCGCGCAGGGCGACATCTCGGGCGCCGACGTCGTGTTCCGGGCCGCGATCCGCGAGAACCCGCAGATGGCCGTACCGAGTGCGATCCTATTCCCCCCGGCGGTCCTCGAGCGCTTCATCGTGGTCCGAACGACGTTGCTCGAGGAGATCCGGCGCGCCGAAGAGGAGCGTGCGTTCCGCGAACGCGAGGCCGCGTACCAGGCGCGGCGCCGTGCCGATGCCGAACGCGCGCGGGTGGCGGAGCTCGAGAAGCTTGCGTTGCAGGAGACGCTCATCGTCGAGAACCGTCGCTGGCTCGCGAGCGTGCCGTTCGGCGTCGGACAGTTCCAGAATCGCCAGTACGCCCTTGGCGCCGTCTTTCTTTCGACCGAGACGCTCTTGCTCGCGACCGCGGTCACGGCGACCTCCATCGAGCTCAGCTTGCACTCGCAAGCCAAGGGTGGTCTGGGCTTCGCCAACCAGACCGAGGTCGATCAGCTGAACCAAAGCATTCACACTGCGAACACCGTCTCCCTGGTCTCCGTCGCCGCGCTGGCGGTCACGCTCGGCTGCGGTATTCTCCAGGCGAACCTGGCCTACGTTCCCGAGTTCGACGACGGCGTCCGGCTGCGCCCGAGAAAGGTCAATCCGCCGCCGCTCGTGCCGCTGCTCGGTCCCACCGAAGGGGGCGCGCTGGTCGGCGTCCTGGGGCGGTTCTAGCGCTTTCGCGGTGAGTCTCCTGGGTCCGTCAGCGCTTCTGGAACGCGGCGATCCAGAAGCCGCCGAGGGCGCCGAGGCGGGAGTCGCACAGGTTTCGCTCGAGGGTGCGAAGCGCGTCGCGAAGCAACGGGACGCGCAGCAGCGCCGCGGCGGGCGTTATGATGCGCACGCCGCGCGCCCCGACGAACCGACAGTTCTCGGGAACGAGAGCGCGCGCCTCGGATGGGCTGTAATACCGGGTGAAGACCTGGCGCTCGTGAGCGCCGGGCGCGACCTTACCGGCGGGGCCGAGGCGCTTCACGAGGCCGCGGACGCTGTTCGGGTTGTAAAACTCCGCGAGCACGTGGCCTCCGGGCCGCGTCACACGAGCCATCTCGCGAAGCGCGCCGCGCACGTCGGGAACGTGCGATAGCACCTTGAACGAGCAGGCGACGTCGAACGACGCGTCGGCAAAGGGAAGATCGGTGGCCGACCCCTCTTTCACGTCGAGTCCGCGCTGCCGCGCGTGTTCGAGCATTCCCGGGCTCAGGTCGACGCCGCGGGCGCTCCGCGCGAACGCGCGGATCCGGCGAAGGACGAGCCCGGTGCCGCAACCCACCTCGAGCACATCGCGTCCCGCGCCGAACCGCGCGACGAACTCGCTCTCGAGTTCGTCCAGGAGCTCGTGATATCCGCCGGGATCGTTGTCGCCGCGGTGCGACTCATACCCGGCGGAGAAGGCGTCGTAGTAAGCGCGGTTTGCCTCGTGGCTGCCGGTTCCGTCCATCGGGGCTATCATAGGCTACGATTCGTGAAGCCCTCCGACCACCCCGAGTTCTTTCGACTCCCACCGCCACCCGGTCGATCGCGCGAGAGCCGCATCGTGCTCGATGCGCGCGGCCGGTTCTGGAACGCCGGCGTTCCGATTGACCATGACAGCATGGCGGTGGCGTTCGCGTCGTGGATCCGGAAGCACCCGGACGACGGTCGCTTCATCCTGACGAACGGGTACGACTGGACGTATTTCAAGGTCGAAGACGCGCCGTTCTTCGTGAAGCACGTCGAGGCCCTCGATGGCGGCGCCCGCCTCCGCCTCTTCGACGATACGGAGGAGAGCCTCACGCCCGGTACGGTCTCAGTCTCGGACGCTGGCGTTCTGTACACCCGGGTGAAGCCAGCGGGCTTCGAGGCGCGGTTTCACCCGACAGCGCAGGCCGAGATGGTCGAATTCGTGGCCGAAGGGCCCGACGGCACCCCCTGCATCGAGCTCGCCGGGCGACAGTTCCCGATTCGGGCAAGGCTCCAACGCAGCGCGTGAAGGCCCTCCCGGGGCGTCCGTCAGCGGATGCCCGCTAACGCAGTAACTAATTGAAACTACTGGGCATTGTTTGTTTCGGGGGCGCCCCCGAAGGGACTTGCAGGAGAATGCCTTCTAGACTAGGCTCCCGCTCGAAAACTTGCGGGCTCCTCCGGACCCCCAGCTTTGAGGGCCCGGTTTTTTTTTCGCTCCGTCCGGGGTTCCAAGAACGACTCGACCAAATGCAGCTCGGTTTCGAAAGTCTGAAGGGTCTCGATCGCGATCAGGTGATCTCGGTCGTCGAGCCCGTACTCCGCGCTCACGGCGTCGACGCGGTGGAGCTCATCTGGCGGTCGGACCAGCGAGGTTGGGTTCTCTACCTCACGGTGGAGCGCCCCGGCTCCGTCGAGCCGGCGGCGGGGATCACGCTCGACCTGTGCGCGGATATTTCTCGGGATCTGTCCGCCGCGCTCGACGTGGCGGAGGTCATCATGGGCCCCCGCTACCGTCTGGAAGTGGGGTCTCCCGGCGTCGAACGCGCTCTCTACAGCGTGCGGGACTACGAGCGATTCGCGGGTCGTCGCGCAAAAGTGAAGACTCGCGAACCCATCGACGGGCAAAGGGTCCTTCACGGCACCCTCCACGGCCTGGACGAAGCGGGTCGAATCATCTTCGAAAGCGATGGACGCGAGCATCGGCTCCGGCCGGAGCAAATCGAGAGCGGACGGCTCTCGTTCGATTGGAAGGCCGCCCAGGGCGCATCGCGCGCACGGGAAGGTCGCGGACCGAGAGGCGCTCGTAGGCCCGCGCAGCGTGACAGGTGAAGGCAATGGCATCATCCGAAGCCGGGTTCGAAGGCAGCCTGGGGCACATCATCGATCAGGTCGCCCAGGAAAAGGGGATCGACAGGCAAGTCCTCGTCGAGACGATGGAGGCGGCGATTCTCAAGGCGGCGCAGGCCGCATTCGGTCCCGCCCGTGAGCTCGAAGCTCGCTACAATGAAGACACGGGTTCGATCGATCTCTTCCAGTACATGACCGTGGTGGAGGAGGTCGCGGACGTCGAGCGCGAGATTGCTCTCGACATCGCGACGAAGCATGGCCTCGATGCGGCGCTCGGAGAAGAGCTCGGGTTTCAGGTGTTCTGGCACCCCCGAGACGCGGAGCGAGCGCGCCAGCAGGACAAGGAGTTCGGCGCCGTGCTGGACATGCGTCAGGCACGAAGCGCGTTCGGTCGCATTGCGGCGCAGACGGCGAAGCAGGTGCTGCTGCAGCGGGTTCGCGACGCGGAACGTGACCTCATCTACAACGAGTACAAGGACAAGAAGGGCCAGCTCATCCGCGGGATCATCCGCAGGTTCGAGAAAGGTCACAACGTCATCGTGGATCTCGGGAAGACCGAGGGCGTTCTGTCTCACCGCGAGCAGACGCCGCGCGAGACGTATCGGCCTGGTGATCGCATCGTCGCGTACGTCAAGGACATCGACCGCGAGGCGCGCGGCCCGCTCGTCATTCTGAGCCGCAGCGATCCCAGACTCGTGGACAAGCTCTTCGAGGCCGAGGTGCCGGAGATCTACGAGGGCATCGTCAAGATCGTCGGTGTGGCCCGAGAACCGGGATCACGCAGTAAGATTGCCGTCAGCACGAGAGACCCCGACGTCGATCCCGTCGGCGCCTGCGTCGGCATCAAGGGGTCGCGGGTGCAGGCCGTGGTCCAGGAGCTTCGCGGCGAAAAGATCGACATCGTCCCGTTCGACGCGGACCCCGCGCGGTACATCATCGCGGCAATTCAGCCGGCCGAGGTGAACAAGGTGATCGTGGACGAGGCGGATCACCGGATGGAGTTGGTCGTCCCGGACGAAAAGCTGTCGCTTGCCATCGGGCGCAAGGGTCAGAACGTGAGACTCGCGTCCCAGCTTACTGGGTGGAAGCTCGACATCATCTCCGAGAGCAAGTTCAAGCAGATGGAGGAAGAGGCCCTGGCCGCCTTCCGCCAGATGGACGGTATCAACGAGGATCTCGCACGAGCAATGTACCGGCTCGGCTTCCGCGCACTGGAAGAACTCGCCGAAGCGAGCATCGAGGAACTCGTGACGATCGACGGCATCGCGAACGCGGCGGAGGCTCAAGCGCTGCGCGACGGCGCAGGTTCGACGATGGAGCGGCTGCGGAGCGAGCGCATCGCCTCGGCAAAAACGAGCCTGGAGCCACCGACGGAGCGCGATATTCTCCGGCTCGTCCGGGGCGTGGGCGTGCGAACGCTCCAGTTCCTCGAGGAGGGCGGCTATCGCGGCGTCCAGGACGTCGTTCGCGAGGATCCCGATCGACTGGCGATCCGGAGCGGGCTCTCCCACAAAAAGGCGCGCGCGGTTCAAGCAGCAACGCGGGAATTCATCGAGCGTGAAGCAAAAGAGATCGAGGTGGCCCGAGCCTCGATCGTCCCGGTCGCTACCGCAAACGTACGCGTGAGCGACGACGTGGGAAGGTGACGGCGTGCGCACTTGCGTGGGTTGTCGAAAGGAAGACGAGTCGGACGCGATGATTCGACTCGTCATCGGCGATGACGGTGAGCTGGGCGTAGATCTCGCGGGGCGAGCTTTCGGTCGCGGCGCGTGGGTTCATGCACGCGAGGCGTGTCTGGCGCGGGCCGCGACCGGCGGCGCCGCCAAGAGCTTCAAGCAGGCCGTTCGAACCGACGCAGAGACGCTCGTTCTCGCGGTTCGCACGGCGGCCGATCGGCGTCTCGAAGGTCTTCTGGCGTCGGCCCGCGGTGCGGGCTGCGTCGCGGCGGGGGCCGACGTGGCGCGTGCGGCGTACGATCAGGGCCGCGCCGACCTCGTGGTCGTCGCCACGGACGGACGGTCTTCGGCGCAGCTGGGGTTCGTCAACGCGGCCGTGGCCGCCGGCAAGGCGATTGCCTGGGGAACGAAGGATCGCATCGGGCGCGCCACCGGTCGACCGGACACGGCGGTCGTCGCGATTTTGGATCGAGGCTTTGCGGAAGCCATCGCTCGCGCGAATGGTCTCTCTTCGATGCCTGCAACAGCAGCGTCGCACGAAGGTTCCAAGGACGGGTTGGTGGAGATTCGATGAGCAAGCTGCGTGTCTACGAGGTCGCTCGGGACCTGGGATTGGAGAACAAGGCGCTCGTCGCTCTGTTTCAGGCGATCGGCGTCACCGATGTTCGCAATCACATGAGCGCCGTGGCCCCCGAGCAAATCGATCGGGTGAAACGCCACATCGAAAAGCAGAGTGCGCAGGGTGTCGTGGAAGAACGAATCCACGCCAGCGTCGTCAAGCGGCGTGTCGCCAAGAGACCGGAGGCGAGCTCGCCGGCAGCCGCGCCGCCACCCAGCGCGCCGGTGGCGGCAACACCGCCGATGCGGTCTGCACCTCGGGCTGCGCCGGCGCCTGTCGAATCAACTCCGGCCAGTTCAGTGGTCGTTCTCGAATCCCATTCGTCGCCTGGGGCGGCGCCAGCCCTCCCGATGGTGACTGTGGAGCGTACGGCCGAACCCGAACCTCCGCTGCCCCCGCGGTCCGAGCCGCGCGCCTCGGTGACGCTACCTTCGGCGCCAGAGGTCCCGGTAGTCGTTGCGGCACCGGCGCCTGAGCCGGTCGTCGTGACTCCAGCGCCGGCCATCCCCTCGCCGGCGCCCGTCCGCCCGACGCCGGAACCGGAGCGCCCCAGGCCATCGACGGCACCGAAGACCGGTGTCGAGGTGTGGGGCGGTCGACCCGGCGTCCCGATGCCGCAGGCTCCGCGTGCAGCGCCCGCGCCTCGTCGTGTTCAATATGACGCCAAGGCTGGCGGCGGCGCCGCAGGTCCGCCGCGGCGCGGCGGGCCGATGATGAGCGGCGGTCCAGGGCGGCCCGGTCAACGTCCGGGAGGCCGCGGCGGCCGCTTCGGTGCGGGAGTCGGGCCGTTGAAGCGATCGAGCGGACCGATCATCCCGGCGCAGGAGCGCGCAGCGCACAAGAAGGTCGTCCGGATCGAAGAGACCGTGTTGCTTCAGACCCTCTCGGGTCGCATCGGCGTGAAGGCGACCGAGCTCCTGATGAAGCTCATGCAGCTCGGCATGACCGGCGTGAACATCAACAGCACGCTCGACGCGGATACCGCGAAGATCGTCGCGAACGAGTTCGGATGGAGCGTCGAGGACACGGCCGTCAGCGAGGAGGCCGCGATCGAGGCGGCGCAGGCCGTCGACAAAGTCGAAGCAGACGAAGGACGGGAGGCGCGTCCCGCGGTCGTCACCGTCATGGGCCACGTCGATCACGGCAAGACCAGCCTGCTCGATCAGATCCGGAAGACGACGGTTGCTGCGGGGGAGGCGGGTGGCATCACCCAGCACATCGGCGCCTATTCCGTGGACACGCCCCGAGGGCGCATCACGTTTCTGGACACGCCCGGCCATGAGGCTTTTAGCCAAATGCGCGCGCGCGGCGCACAGGCTACCGACATCGTGGTTCTCGTGGTCGCCGCGGACGATGGCGTGATGCCGCAGACTCGTGAAGCCATCAATCACGCGAAGGCCGCGAGCGTGCCGATCGTGGTCGCCGTGAACAAGATCGACAAGCCACAGGCGCAGCCCGATCGCGTGCGGCGCGAGCTGAGCGAAGTTGGGCTGGTTCCGGAAGAATGGGGCGGCGAAACGCTGTTTTGCGAGGTATCCGCGCAAACCCGGCAAGGAGTCGACCATTTGCTCGACAGCATCGCGCTCCAGGCCGAACTCCTGGATCTCCGGGCCAACGCGAAGAATCTGGCTCAGGGCCTCGTGATCGAAGCCGAGCTCGATCGCGGGCGGGGACCGGTCGCATCGGTGCTCATTACGGACGGAACGCTGGAACGCGGCGACGTCATCTTGGCGGGCGCGGCCTGGGGCAAGGTCCGGGCGATGATCGACGATCGTGGTCGCAGCATTGCATCGGCGGGTCCGTCGACCCCGGTGTCGATCATCGGCTTGAACGAGGTTCCGAGCGCCGGCGATCCTGTCCACGTCGTCAAGGACGCCAAGAAGGCGCAGGAGATCGCGGAGACCCGGAAGAGCAAAGATCGGAAGAGCTTGATGCCGAGCACGACCAAGGTCTCGCTCGAGGATCTCGCGAAGGCGATGTCGGAGGCCGCTCAGCTCGATCTGAAGGTCATCATCAAGGCGGACGTCCAGGGCTCCGTGGAGGCGCTCGGAGACGCGCTGACCCGCCTGTCGACGGAAAAGGTGAAGGTCACGATCGTGCACTCGGCGGTCGGTGCCATCACCGAAGGCGACGTGAACCTCGGGGTCGCGTCGAAGGGGATCATCGTCGGGTTCAACGTGCGTCCCGCCGGCAAAGCGAGCACCCTCGCGCAGAAGGAGGGCGTGCAGATCCGTCTCTATTCGATCATCTACGAGGTCGTCGACGACGTGAAGCGGGCCATGGAGGGGCTGCTCGCGCCGACCGAAGTCGCAAACAACGTCGGGAAGGCCGAAATCCGGCAGCTATTCAAGATCTCGAAAGCGGGCTTGGTGGCCGGCTGCATGGTGACGGAGGGGGCCATTCGGAGAGCCGGCAAGGTGCGCGTGCTGCGGGACGGCGCAGTCATCTTCGACGGAAAGCTGGCGGCACTGAAGCGTTTCAAGGACGACGTTCGCGAAGTCAAGGAAGGCTTTGACTGCGGGATGTCCTTCGATGGATTCAATGACCTGAAGGAAGGCGACGCGGTCGAGTGCTACGAGATTCAGGAAGTGCGACAGTCGCTCTGAGACTCGGCCGTGGAAAGCTCGTCCGATGGGGACGACCGTCTCGCGCGCGCTAAGCTTCTCGCATGTTCGTCGGTGTGCTTCGCGTCGTGCTGCAGATCCCCGGAGCGCGGTCGTTGAAGGACCGGCGACAGGTGGTGCGCAGCTTCAAGGACAGGGTTCGGGCACGGCTACGAGTGTCGGTCGCGGAAGTGGGCGACGTGGAACGCTGGCAGGTGGCGACGATAGGCATTGCCGTCGTGTCGAGGGACAAGGCGTCGGTGGACCAGACCTTGTCACACGCGATCTCGATTGCGCGTTCCCTTGCCGACGGCGTCGTCGCCGACGTTCGCACCGAGGTCTTGCCGTTCGGGACGGGCGGAAGAGCCATTCAAGGCGGCGTCGAATCCTTGCTGGATGAGGAGCGATCGTGAGCACCGGAGACGGCCTGCGCGCGCGCCGGGTCGCGACTGCCATTCGACAGCGGCTCACCGATCTCCTTGCGCGGGACGTCTCCGAGCGATCGCTTTCAGGGCTGGTCATCACGGAGGTCGCGCTGCCGGACGACCTGAGCATTGCGTGGGTGAAGACCCGGCTCCTTGTTGGCGGCGATGACCCGAAGCAGCGTCGCGCTGCTCTTCGCAGTCTCGAGCGCGCATCGGGCCGTTTGCGACGCGGTCTTGCCAGAGGACTTGGCCTGAAGCGCGTCCCGGAAATTCGGTTCGTCTACGACACTGGAGTGGACGCCGTGGCTCGGATCGACGAACTCTTGAAGGAAATATCAGACCCGCACAAGGGCAGTTAAGTAGTTGAGACTATTTAATATTCTCCCGGTCGCTGATCCCGTCATCGCCAGGCGCGACGGCTACCGACACTCGCAGACCCAGGGGCCGAGGGACCAGGGTAGGATGATGTAATGACTTCGGCGATACCATCGTCCGACGCTTGGAGGGCCTCGCTCGTTGGGGGTCGGTATCGCTTGGAGCGCCAACTAGGAAGCGGGGGGATGGGGACGGTCTTCGTGGCGGTGGACGAGTCCACTGGCCATCGCGTTGCGCTGAAGCGGCCCGGATCGAACGCGAGTGGGGATACGACGCGCCGAAAGGGGCGCCCCGCGGATGAGGGGCTCGGCGAGTTCCAGCGCGAGTACGCGCTGCTCGCCCATCTCCGTCACCCGAGCATCGTCAGGGCTTACGACTACGGCATCGACACCACTCCATACTTCACGATGGAGCTAGTCGGCGGACGAGACTTGCGCACGATGGGACGGCGCCCGTTCCGGATTGCGTGCGAATACGTTCGCGACGTCGCCTCCGCACTCGCATTGCTCCACGCGCAGGGATTGGCGCATCGCGATGTCAGCCCGCGAAATGTCCGCGTGACGACCGAAGGCCGCGCCAAATTGTTCGACTTCGGTACCGTGGCCTTCTTTGGCGCGGCGCCTGACATCGCTGGCACGCCCTCCTGCGCGGCGCCCGAAACGCTCCACGGCGGCCTCATCGATCGCCGTACGGATGTGTTTTCGCTCGGGAGCGTCCTTTATTGGCTTCTCACGGGGCGTGATGCATTCCTCGCGCGGACGTTCGCGGATCGGTGGCGGCCTGGCAACGGACGCATCGTCGTTCCGCCGTCGCGCCTGACCAGAAGCATACCGGATTCGCTGGACTCGCTCGTCGCATCGATGGTGGCTTGGGATCCGGCGTTCCGTCCCGGATCAGTCGTCGAGGTCATGGACGCCCTCGAAGAGATTGCCGGCTTGCCCCCCGAACCTCGCGTGAATGTTGCGCGGGCGTACGCAGAGAGTGCGAAGACCGTGGGCCGCGCGGCGGAGGTCGAACTCATGGCTCGATGCATCGACCGCGGACTTTCGGGCGGAGGCGGAGCGGCCTTGGTGGAAGGGGGCTCCGGGGCCGGCAAGACGCGGTTCTTGCATGAAGCTGCCGTCCTTGCCCGGCTTCGAGGCGCGACGGTCCTCGAGGTCGACGGTGCCCGATCCCGTGAGGAAGGCCTGGCCCGGGCGCTGGCGGAGGCGTTGATCGTCGCGTGCCCCTCCGATCCGACCTCGAGAGCGCTGGCACACGCGCGGCATCTTCGTGAAGCGTCGTCGGCGTTCGTCGAACGACGCGCTGGGCGCGCCGACGCTCTGCCGTCGTGCGAACGAGCGAGGCGCGCCTGCACGGCGGTCACGATGAAGCTCTCCGAATTTGCCGCGCGGCGTCCGCTTGCCGTCGTCATCGACGACGTGGATCACCTCGCGGAAGAATCGTTAGGTTTGGTCAGGGCGCTATCGCTGGCGGCCCGCGGGCGCCGGCTCGCCCTCGTTTCGAGCGCGAGAGACGCAGCCGAGTGCAAGGCCACGTTCAGCGACTCCATTGCCCTGCGCCCGCTCGGCGAAGACTCGATCGCCGAGCTCGAGCGATCGATGCTCGGTCATGTCGGTGGCGACGGACGTCGCGTGCCCGGGCTTCTCGCGAAGAGTGCGGGGAACCCGCGTGCTTGCGTGGAGTCGATTGCAGCGCTCCTTCGAGACGAACGGGTTCGTTACGCTTCCGGTCCCTGGCAGCTCGACGTGAAACCCCTGCTCGAGCCGCCGCTCGAATGCGCGGGTTGATGGGATGAAGGTGTCGAGTGACTCCTGAGACGTTCGAGTCCACGACGAAGCGCTTGGCTCTTCGTCATGGTATCGGGGCCAGCGATGGCGGGCCGCACCTGTCGCATCACCGGCTCAAACTGACGGTGATCGAGGGCCCCGATGGGGGCAAGGCGTGCGACATCCTCGCCGCTCGAATGAGCGTGGGGACGGCGCACGCCAACGATCTGAGGCTCTCGGACGACACCGTCAGCCGGCATCATTGCGAAATCGTCGCGCGGGGAGACTGCTACGCCGTCAGAGATCTCGGCTCGACGAACGGGACGTACATCGATGGCGTGCGCGTCTTCGAAGCGCCTCTCGCGACGGGCGCACACGTCTTCATCGGCGACTCGGTGCTCGCCTTCCAGCCGACGCAAACGTGGACGCCGATAGACGAGCCGCAAATAGAGCACTTCGGCGAGCTCTACGGCGCTTCCCCTCTCATGCGCGGCATCTTCTCGCTGCTCGAGAAAGTGGCGAGCGTCTCTCTGACGTGCCTCCTCGTGGGCGAGACGGGCACCGGAAAGGAGATCGCCGCGCGCGCGGTGCACGAGTTTTCGAACCGTGCGAACGGTCCGTTCGTCATCCTCGACTGCGGGGCCGTGAACGAGAACCTCATCGAGGCGGAACTCTTCGGCCACGAACGCGGAGCGTTCACCGGCGCCGATCGCAGCCGGATCGGGGCGTTCGAGCGCGCGCACGGCGGCACCATCTTTCTCGACGAGATCGGCGAGCTGCCGCTCGAGTTGCAGCCCAAGTTGCTCCGGGTTCTCGAACGGAAGGAGGTGACGCGTATCGGTGCGGGCGATGCGACGGAGGTGGACGTCCGCGTGGTTGCCGCGACGCATCGCGATCTCGGCGGCATGGTGGACGCGGCGACGTTCCGGGAGGATCTTCTTTATCGCCTCGCGGAGGTCGTGGTTCGCATGCCGCCCTTGCGGGAGCATCGCGAGGACATCCCGCTCCTCGCGAGTCGAATCCTGGCGCACCTCGATGGGCCGCGCCGGACTCTCGGCCCGGACGCCCTCGCGCACCTGCTGGACCAGAACTGGCCTGGTAACGTGCGCGAGCTCCGGAATATCGTTCGTCGCGCCGCCGCACTGTCGAGCGCGATCGTTCTTCAGCGCGATTCGTTCGCGCGACTCGAGCACGTTCGTCCGACGGGGAAACCTCCCGCCGAAGCGATTCCCCCCAGCGCGGAAGCCACGTCGAGCGGCGACGCGACGGAGATCATCTCGCTTCGCGACGCGCGGCGCGTGTCCGAACGAGAATACCTCCGTCGACTCGTCGCGAGCAGCGGCGGGGACCTCGATCGCGCCGCGAGGCTCGCCGGGCTGCACCGCAAGTCATTGGATCGGCTGTTGCGCCAGTATGGGATGGCGCGACGCTAACCGCGCGGAGCGAAATTGCTCTCGCTCGGAACAAGAGCGCTCTTGCTCCAGCGCGGCACCTGGTACCTCGGGATCGTCTTGGCCGTGCCTCGGGTCGCGCAGTGCCGATCTCGGCCACGCGGTCCGACAATCCAAGGAGGTCGTTCTTTGATGATACGGGCATCGATCTTGCAGTCGTTCTCGCGGGTGCACCACGATTAAGAGGGCGAATCGTCGCAGCTCTCGGGAGAATAGCGATGTCAGAATCCAATGGTCTGCGGGGCTACGAATCAGGGTCGGAAGCGTCGCCGTTACCGGCAGTTGTACTTCGCGCGGGCGAACAGCGGCAGGATGCCGACCGATCGAAGATACCGGCTTCCCCGTCGGGGGCCGTCGATTGGAGCAAACCGCGCGTCGCCGCGATCTTACGAGCCGCCGTACACTGCTTTTCGCGCTCCGGTTTCGACACCACCACGGCCGAGATCGCAGCCGAGATCGGGATCCCGAAGAGCGTCATTTATCACTATTTCGAAGACAAGACGACGCTCGTCCGAGAGGCTCAGCGGTTCGCTTATTCCGAGCATCTCGCGAAAGTGAAGGAGGCGCTCGGGGGGATTCACGATCGCGCAGGCCGTGCGGTCGTCGAGGTTCTCCGGCAAATGTGGCGGATTCCAGAGGTCCGCGACATCGGCTTTCAGCTCGGGATCTGGAGCGAGCTTCGCAATGACGGCCGTGTTCGCGAGCAAGCCGTCGCGCTTCGCCGCGAACATCACAGGATGATTGCGACCGGGGTTGCGCGTGCGCTCAACATCGACGTCGATGACCCGGCGCGCACGGAGCCATTGTCGACTCTCGTGGTCGCGGCGCTGACCGGTCTGTCGCTCGAGGCTTTCATCGAAGGGGACGACAAGCTCACATCCGAGGCGCACGAGCTCTTCCTGCGCCTCCTCGAACTCGGCGTCGAGCGATTCGCGAAGCGCCCGGACTCGGAGATCCCGCCGGCTTCCGCTCCCATCCTCACGCCGACCATGCCTTCGCCGGCTTACGACGCGCTGCCGTCGCTGGGCGACGTGCTGAGCTAGGTCGCTCTGCGGTCCGGCAGCGGGGACCGGCCAAGATCTTCACGGAAGGCAGAAATACGGAAGGGGTCGGATCCCTGGTCCCTTCCGCATTTCTTTCTTCTTAAGGGCCGTCGCGCCGCAGCCTGCGCGGAGGCCCCGCTTGCGAAGACCGCCGCGGCATCCGCACGGGTGAGCCTCGCAGCTTACGAACGTACGGCGACGAGCGAGAGCGCGCAGGCGCTCCGGTGCTCCGGTGCTCCAAGCAATCGGGCCTCCGCGCGCAGCCGCTCACTTCTGGATGATGATCTGCACGCGCCGATTCTTGGCGCGATTCGCGTCGTTCGTGTTGGGGACGAGGGGCTTCTCCTGCCCGTATCCGCGCGCGGTGAGGCGATTCTGCTCGACCCCGTTCAGAATCAGCGCTTCGCGCACTGCGTTCGCCCGTTCCGAGCTCAGGCGCAGGTTGTACGCCGCTGGACCCGTGTCGTCCGTGTGGCCCTGGATCTCGACACTCGGGATCTCCGGGTGACTCTGGAGCGCGTCGGCGATCTCCTCGATGATGCCCATGGAGTCCGGCAGGATCTCGGCCGAGTCCACCTGGAAATGCACGGCCTTCTTGAGCTTCAGTTCCGTGCGGGTCACAACGACGTTCGGCGTCCGCGGGCGCTTCGTGAGCGACACCTGCGCCGTGACGTCCTCGTGCGCCTTCACGTCGATCTCCATGACGGCGCGAAGGTACCCTTGTGCCTCCGCGGAGATCGTGACGGGGCCGGGGGGCACGTTCTCGAAGCGGAACGACCCCGTCGCGTCCGCGGCGAGCGAGAGCGAGCGGTTCAGCTTGTCCGTGATCTTCACGTCCGCGCCCGGAACGGCAGCGCCGGATTCCGAGTCCCGGAGCTGACCATTCACGTTGCCGACCTTCGGCAGTGACTCGAGCTCGCACGTGACGGTCGCGCTCGGTGCCCCTGGCATGGCCCCGGGCTGCGGCAACGGGGTTCCGGGTTCGCCCTGCTGCGGACCGGTCTGAGCGCCGTAAGGGTTCGGCTGAGCGCCAGGCTGAGCGCCGCCGTAAGGGTTCGGCTGAGCGCCAGGCTGAGCGCCGTAAGGGTTCGGCTGAGCGCCAGGCTGAGCGCCGTAAGGGTTCGGCTGAGCGCCAGGCTGAGCGCCGTAGGGGTTCGGCTGAGCGCCGTAAGCACCGGGCTGGGCGCCGTAAGGGTTCGGCTGAGCGCCGGGCTGCGTTCCGTACGGGCTCTGTTGCGCTCCGTACGCGCCTTGTTGCGCGCCATAACCCGAACCTGGAGCACCCGGCTGTCCCGGCTGCGCTCCGTACGGCGGCGCGGTGCTCGGCTGACCCGGGTAGCCCGGCGCGCTCGCGAACGGAATCGTCGCGTTGCACTGACCGTCGCGATACCCGGATGCCGACACGTTGAACGTGTAGGTCCCGGGCTCGAGATCCCCGGTGCGGAAAGTGCCGTCCGACGTCGCGATCATGCCCGTCAGGTTGCGACCGTCGAAACGGACCAGAGCGTCCGCAACCGGCACGCCCGAACCCTTCTCGACGACGGTTCCCGCGATGAAGTGCGGCTGCGGGGGCGGGGGCGCCTTTTCCTCCGTCTTCGACGCTTCGACGCGCTGGACCTCGACCGTCGGTTGAGTGTCTGCGGCGTAGGAGATGCCGAAGAACAGGTCCCACGGCATCTCGGGGACCACTTCCTCGATGAAGTTCGACGTCGCGCCCGTGCCGATGTCGAGCGCGCCGAGGAACGCGAGCCCCTCGAAGCCATTCGAGAACGGGTGCACCCGCGTGCCGATCGTCAGGCGAGACGGAAATGCGCTGAAGCTCCCGTCGCTGCCCAGACACCTGTCGCCCGCGGCGCTCTCGGAGATTTGGCAGACGTACCCTTGACGGTTCACGGGCAGGTCCACCGTCCATTCCGCGAACGGGCGCACCGGTTTCCACGCGCCCTCCACGCCGAGCCCGACGCGCAGCGTGTCCACGCGGCTGATGTCCAGCCCGAACCGCTCGATGCGCGTGATGCGCGCCCCGCCGTTCTCCTTCTCGATGCCCTGGACGAGCTTGCCCGAGTTATCGAACAAGTATCCGACGTTCAGATGGATACGGAGCGGAATGGGCTTCGTGCCCTCCGGCTGATTGTCGAAGTCGGCCGTCGCGAGCGCACGCACGCCGAAGCTCGCATTGTCGATACCGACCTGGCCCGTACCGTTGAGGAGCCACAGTTCCGCCGAACCGCCGGCGCTGAAGATCGAGTGCCGGTCGAACGGCGTGAAGGCCTTCACGCCGATGTCCGTGTCTCCCAGGACCTGGAGCAACCGGGGCGTCCCGAGGCTGTCCGACGTGGCCGTCGTGTGCACCCCGAGGTAGCCCTCGAGATACGGCAAGGGCGTCGCGCTGACGCCCACGTCGCCGCCGGCGTGCGTCGCGCTATCCTTCTGGTTCGGGCTACCGCCGCCCGCGACGGCGCAGAGCGGACAGAGAAAACCGGACCCGCTGTAGTAACTCCCGAGCAGCGAGAAGCGGAACGTGCCGACCGGTCCCGAGCCCGCGGCGTAGGTCCGGAGCAAGCCCGTCGCACCGTCCATCGTGTTCTCGATGCGCAGGTTGTTCCGCCGATCGTCGACCGCCTCTTGCGCGAGCGTTGCCGCGTCCGGAGGCGGTGGTGCCGCCGCTTCGGGCTGGCCGTATTGCCCGGGGGCGCCGTTCGGGTACGCCCAGCTCGGCGCGTAGCCCTGGGGCGCGGCGCCCGGCTGTGACGGTGGCTGTCCGTAGCCCGGATACGGCTGGCCCTGAGCCGGATAGGCGCCAGGCTGCTGCGCGCCGGGTGGCTGTGCGCCAGGTGCAGGCGGATAGGTGGGCTGCCCGTAGTTCGGCGGTGCGCTCGGCGCGGCCGGTGCGGCCCCCTGCGGCGGCGCGTATCCTTGCGGCGGCGCGGCCCCTTGCGGTGGGGTGGGTGTGTACCCCTGCGGCGGCGCATATCCCTGTGGCGGCGCATACCCTTGCGGCGGCGGTTGTTGCGCGAGCACGCGGCTCGCGAACGCAACCGAACAAAGGGACAGCCCCGAAATGATTCCGTTGGATCGACGCATTCTTCCTCGCCTTCCCTGCTTCGGATCGTGCCCGCGGGCGCGCCCTCACCGACCCAAGGCAGGGTTCGAGGCGAACATTATCATCATCCTTTCGGAAAGCGCCGGAAGAACTAGTAAACTCCCCTCGAAGTGTCCGACGTTCTGATCAAGGTCGACGGCCTCGGCAAGGTGTTCCGTCAGGGCTTCTGGATGCGCAAGGTCGAGGCCGTGAAGGCCGTGTCGTTCGAGGTCCGCGCGGGCCACATTTATGGCTTTCTGGGCCCAAATGGCGCGGGCAAGACCACGACGATCAAGATGCTCACCGGGCTCATCGCGCCGACGAGCGGTACCGCGACCGTCTTCGGTGAGGCCGTCCCCAGCCCGAAAGCGATGCGGCGCGTTGGATTCTTGCCGGAGAGCCCTTACATCTATCCTTATTTGAGTGCGCGCGAGTTCGTCGAGATGTGCGCGCGCCTGTCGGGGCTCTCGCGGCGAGACGCCCGGAGTCGCACCGAACACGTGCTCGATCAGGTGAGCATCCTCTACGCCGCCGACCGCCCCGCCCGGAAACTGTCCAAGGGCATGCTCCAGCGCGCGGGTCTCGCCGCGGCCCTCGTCGCGAACCCGGAGCTTCTGATCCTCGACGAGCCGATGAGCGGACTCGACCCCGTCGGGCGCAAGGAAGTCCGCGATCTCATCGCCAGGGAGCGCGACCAGGGCCGCACGATCTTCTTTTCCACGCACATACTCAGCGACGTGGAAACTCTCTGCGACCATGTCACCATTCTCCGGCAAGGTCGCGTCCTCGTGACGGGCGAGCTCTCGAAGCTGCTTCGCCGCGACGTGCAGCGGATGGAAGTCACCGTGGTCGGCGCGCCGCAGAGCTTCGAGCAGTGGTGCACGGCCGCCGGATACTCGATGAAGGCCCGTGCGAACCGCACCAGCGTCGATGTCCTGGGAGCGGAAGCTCTCGCCCTCGTGTTGCGGAAAGTCGTCGATGACGGCCTGACCGTCGCGGAGATCGTGCCGCGCTCCGAGTCGCTCGAAGACCTCTTCGTGCGCGAAGCGATCACCGAGACCCTTTCGTGAGCGACGCTTTCGAGGAGCGTGTTCGAAGCTCCGGCTACACGCCGAAGGTACGGGAGCTCGCCGCGCTCTTCACCCTTCTCACGAGCGGTGACGATGAGCTGGCCACCCACGCCGAACGAGGACTCGCCCGGGTCGCCGACAGGAGCGCGCCGGCGGCGATGGCTCGCTTCGACACGGCCGAGCCTCCGCTCCGCGGACGCCTGTGCGCCCTCGTGGGACGCATCGCTTCCGAGCGGCCCGAGCCGGTTCTCATCGATTGGTTGTTGGTGCGGATCTCGGACGGAGATCCCAAGACGAGACGGCGCGCGGCGAGAGCCCTGGGCAAGATCGGCGGCGAGCAGGCCGAAGCCGCCCTCGTCGCGGCCTATCGTGACGACGTGTCGCCGCCGGACGCGCGCGCGTTCGCGCTCGCGCTCGGCAACGCGGGCGGGCTCCGCGCGCTCGCGCGACTGCGCCGGGTCCACACCGAGGACCCCGAACTCGCGCGCATCGTGCGCGAAGCGTGTCTGAAGCTCGAGCGCACGGAGCTCCGCCGCGCGCCGGCGGCCATCGACGCGACGCGCGCGCCGCCGCACGCGGTCCCCGTGCTCCTGCACGTCCGGGCCGGCCTCGAGGAGATTCTGCTCGAGGAACTCGGCCCGACGGCGCACGCGCGGATCGCGGGCAGGGGACGCATCGAGCTTCGACTCGACGAGCCGCTCGAGCGCCTGTTCCGCGCGCGCACGTTCCTGCACCTCGGGTTTCCGCTCGAGCCCGTCGCGACCGACGGGGACGCCGCGGCCGCCGTGGTGCGCGCCCTGACGAGCCCGGAAGCGCGCGACCTCTTCCGCGCCTTCACGACCGGCAAGGCCCGCTATCGCCTCGGGTGGGCGTCGGGCGGGCGCCATCGCAGCGCGACGTTCCGCGTCGCGGAGCGCGTCGCCGCCGCGTATCCGGAGCTCGTCAACGATCCCACCGCGGCGCCGTGGGAGGTCGTGGTCACGGAGAGAGACGGCAAGGAGGGTGGCCGGATCTACGTCGAGCTCTGGCCACGTGCCCTCGACGACCCGCGCTTCGCGTATCGGCGTCGCTCGCTCCCCGCGTCGTCCCATCCGACGATCGCCGCGGCGCTCGCCCGCGTCGGCGGCGTGGTTCCAGCCGACGTCGTCTGGGATCCCTTCACGGGAACCGGCACGGAACTCGTCGAGCGCGCCCGGCTCGGTCCCTATTCGCGTCTCTACGGCACGGACACCGACCCGCGTGCGCTCGAAGCCGCGAGCGACAACCTGCGCGCCGCGAGCGTCGAGCGCACCGAGCTCACCCTCGCCGACGCGTGCACCCATCGGCTACCCGAGCGCCCGTCCCTCGTCGTCACGAACCCGCCCTTCGGCAAGCGCGTCCCGGTCGGCGACGTCGCGCAGCTCCTCGACGCGGTCGTGCGCAACGTCGCGAACCAGCTCGCGCCCGGCGGTCGCTTCGTCTGGATCTCCCCCGTGCCCGCGCGCACCCTCGACGCTGCGCGCCGTCACGGACTGTCCCTGCGCCTGCGCCGCGAAGTGGACGTGGGCGGCTTCCGCGGCGAGCTCCAGGCGTTCACGGTCGTCGAGCGCGAGCGGCGCGGTCGAGCGTAGGGAACTCCGGCACCGGGCGCGGCGGCTCGGCGGCTATCAGGTTGGGTGCCACCCCATCACATCTCAGCTCGCGACGTGACTGCTCCCCCCGGAACTCGCCGCGCTCGGCGCCGTGAAACGGCTGGAGAAGGACTCTCGATTAGTCGCAAGCTCCGTAAGCGGCGGGGAGTAGGGGGTCGCTCGTGCACGATGTGCTGCTGGGGCAGGTGTTGCTGCCGGAGTGGCATACTTCGGCTCGCTTGACGATCTTGTCACTCGCACAGCGCAGGAGGCAGTGCAGATGTGTGTAGACGGTCTGGTTGGCTTGCATCTCGGCGCAGCACACTTGATTGCTGAGGCAGTCCTCCGGGCCATCACACTCGGCGTTGATGGCCGTGCACGCGCCGGCGTTGCAAAAGCAGGAGCCTCCCAGGGTGCCGCCATAGCAATGCGGAGAAGGGGTCGGCCCGTAGCAGCAGTGTTGCAAGGATGTCGCGACGCACGCGGCCGTACCGCACGCGACTTCGCCCGCCGGCAAGCTGCTCTGTCCGCCACTCGAGAGTGCACCGCCCGTCCCCGCCTCGTTCTCGGAACCACCGAACCCGCCACGGTCCGTCGAGGCGTCGCGAGTCGCCGTGTTGCTTCCGCCGCGCCCCGCCGATCCATCGCCGTGCCCCGCGTCGAGCGAACCGCCGCTCCCGACCGCGCCTCCGGTGCTCGGCCCGATGCCGCCGCCACCGCCTGCGGTCGCGCCTCCACCGCTGGCCATGCTGCCCGCGTCCCGGTTGCCCGCGCCGCCGCCGCTCGCGTGACCTGCGTCGAACGCACCGCCGCTGCTCGGCCCGGTGCCGCCTTCACCGCCGGGTGATGGAGCGCCTCCCGACGAGGGCGAAGCACCCCCCGACGAGGGCGAAGCGCCGCCGCCGGCTCCCCCGCTTCCGCTCGTCGCTCCTGCGCCGAGGTCACCGCCCTCTGCGCCCGCGCCGAAGCCGGACGCGCCGGCGTACCCGCCCGTGTCGGAGCCGAAAAGTGAGCTGGACCCGCTGCTCCCGCATGCAGCAACGATCAGCGACGCAATCGAGAGCGCGACGCCACGCCGGAGTCTCATGGCCCATCGATCACCCTATCAGGGTTCGCGATGCACCGATACGCGGGGGCGTGCCGTCCCGATATGTAAGACCGCGTTTGGTAACAAATGTTGGTGACGAACCCCGGGCGCGCCGGAGTCTGGGCCTTGGCGAATATTTCGCAGGTGTGCGAAACTGCGATGCGGTGGTGGATCGAAGCAGGAAAGGTAGGATACCGACGCAGCCCGAGACTCCGGCTGCGAGGGTGTCTTCGCGCCCGGCTGCGCCGAACTTCGAGAACGCGAAGACCTCGCCGATGCTGCCCGCCAGCTCCGATATCAGGAGTCTGGGCTCCGACGCCAAGAGTCTCCTCCCGAACAACGCGGGCCGCTACAGCCAGCGCCCAACGCCAGAGGCGGCCGGTCTCTCGACGGCGGAGCTGACGTTGCTCGCCGGTGTGCGCGCGCGAGCTCCTCGTCTCGCGGAGCTCATCTCCGAATGCGCGGATACGGCGCGCGTCCGTGAGGCTCTTCGCGAGCTTCACGAGCTTCTCACCGGAGGGCCGGCCCCGAGTCGTTGACGCCCGAAGAGATCCAGCCCTCGCGCCACCCGTGATACACAGGACCCCCTGAGTTTCTTTAGCGAAGGAGTCCCACATGCGTTCTTCGATGCCGTTCGCGATGGCCACGGTGTTGTTCCTGTCGCTGCCCCTGGCGTGCGGCTGCTCCGAGGAGAAGAAGACGGAGGCGGTTCCGAGCGCCGCGCCGGCTCCCACGCCTTCTCCCACGCCGCCGCCCGCGCCCGAGCCGCCGAAGGTGGAGAAGCCGTCACGACCGGAGAAGATCGACACGGAGGCCACGGCCGAGCGCCGCTCCAAGCTCGAAGCCGCCGAGCCCGATGCAAAGGGATTTCTCGTTCAGAGTGCTCTCGAGGACAAGCTGAAGGCGAACAAGTCCCTGAAGGACAAGGACGCGGCCGTGAAGGCCCTGGACCGGCTCGCGCGCGGCAAGTGGATTCTCTTCGAGGGCCCCATCTCGAACCCGACGGACGCGGGCTTCGAGCTTGGCATCACGTACACGCCGCAGGTCAAGGGCGACATGATGGGGATGAGTCGCCAGTGGTTCCCGGTCTCGTTCTCGGACGTGAAGGGCTACGCCGCCGCCGATTTCAAGCCAGGGCAGATGGTCATCGTGCTCGCGAAGTACACTGGCAAAGCGAAAGCCGGACCCGGAGAAGAGGCTGTTGCGACGAACCACTGGTGACCCTTTCCTGAAATCCCGCGCCGCGCGCGTTGAGCGCCGCCAAGGTCGCGGTCGCGAGTCGATCGACGGCGCGGCGGACTGAGATGGAAGCGCCGGACGCCGGGGATCGCACGCGGATCGTCTTCCTGATCGTCGCGCTGCTCCTTGGTGGGTGCACCGCCGTGGTCGCGTCTCCGAGCGCGTCGCGGAGCGGGACCGTCGTGAAGAGCAACGTGCTCCGCGCGGACTACGCGGGGTCCGCGGCGTGCGAGCGCTGCCACGGGGCCATCTACGCGGAGTTCATGAAGTCGCACATGCACAACATGACGCGACTCGCGACGGACGTGACGGTGCGCGCGCCTTTCGACGGCCAGGTGTTCCACTTCAGGGGCGACTCGGTGACGATGGAGGACCACGACGGTCGAAGGTACATGCGCGTCGACACGAAGAGGTCCGGCGAGGAGCTCTTTCGCATCACCAAGGTCATCGGGGGGCACTACCGCGAGGACTACGTCGGGCAGAAGGTCGATGGCACCGACGCCGATAGCCGACCGATCTACGACGGGCACGGGGAAGCGGTGATGCCGGTGTCCTGGGTGCTGTTCGCGTCGACGTGGCGTTACAAGGGCTACTCGGTGATGGTGCACGAGCGGAACCGCATCGCCGTGGGCATGGCGTGGCGTCAGACGTGCATCTTCTGTCACAACACGACGCCGCGGCTCACGACCCTCTACGACGACCTGTCGCCCGAGGGCGGCGTGTATCAAGGCTCCGTGAGCGACCGGCTGCTCCCGCCCGATCGGACGTGGCACGTCGTTCCCACGGACCGCGACGGGCTCGCCAGGGCCGTCTCGGACGAGGTCGCACTGCTCGGCGCCGCGCGTCCGACGGGCGATCTCGCGCAGGTGCTGCACGATGCCATCGGCGAGACGCGACGTCGCTTCGACGAGAAGAATCTGGTCGAACTCGGGATCGGGTGCGAGACGTGTCACAACGGGAGCAAGGAGCACGTCGCCGATCCCGCGACGCGCCCGACGTTCGCGCTCCGGAGCAACCTTCTCGCCGTCGTGCGACCTCCCGGCTCGCCACCGGAGCCGACGCGGGCGGAGCTGATCAATCGCACGTGCGTGCGCTGCCACACCGTTCTCTTCAGTCAGTATCCATATACCTGGGAGGGCGGCCTGCGCGCGAAGGGCCCGGGGGGCAGTCAGATCAACTCGGACGAGGCGCGCGACTTCATCCTCGGATCGTGCGCGACCGAGATGGCCTGTCCAACGTGTCACGACCCGCACGCAGGGAGCGACCCCAGGAAGCTCGACGCACTCGGGACGGTCGCGGGCAACGGTGTGTGCACGAGTTGCCACGCGAAGTACGCGCCGGCAGCCGCGCTCGCGGCGCACACCCACCACTCCGTGTCGGGAGTGGGGAGCGCGTGTCTGTCCTGTCACATGCCGCGAAAGAACATGGGGCTCGAGTACCGCCTCACGCGGTATCACCGCATCGGTTCGCCGGATGAGGCCGCCAGGGTGGAAGGGGATCGTCCCCTGGAGTGCGCGCTCTGCCACGCGGACAAGTCAGTGGAGTCTCTCGTGTCGACGATGGAGCGCTGGTGGGGTCACCACTACGACCGCGACAAGCTGCGGCAGCTCTACGGCAGTCTCCACGAAAACCCGCTGTACGCGACGCTCGCGTTCGGGAAGCCGCACGAGCAAGCGACGGCCGTCGCCGTGCTCGGGGAGCGCGTGGGCGCGCCGGCCATCGAAGCGATTTCGCGGCAGCTCACGAACCCGTACCCGCTCGTCAGATACTTCGCACGGAAGGCGCTCGAACGCGCGTCGGGGCGCGCAGTTCCCATCGACGTCGAGGCTGATGACGATGCAATCACCCAGGCCACGAGAGACTGGATCGCGGGGGCAAGCGGGCAAAGGTAGTGAAGCCGGGGTCGTGGCGGCCGATGGGGCCCTGCCCATCCCGTCAGCTGAGCTCGCGGCCGTCTCACTCCAGCGACGTCTCGATGCGGATGGTGCCGCTCAGCGTCTTGTGGACGGGGCACTTGTCGGCGATGTCGAGCAGGCGACGGCGTTGTTCCGCGTCGAGGTCGCCGTCGAAGGTGATGGTGCGGCGCATGACGAACACTTTTGCGTCGTCGTGTTCGCCCGTGACCACGACGTCCACGCTGCGCAGGGGCCAGCCCTTGCGGTCGGCGTACATCTTCACGGTCATGGAGGTGCACGCGCCGAGCGCCATCAGTAAGAACTCGTGCGGCGCCGGGCCCGTGTCGTCACCGCCGGCCTCTCTGGGCTCGTCGGCGACGAGGTGATGCGCGCCGACGGTGATGCGCTGCGCGTGCTTTCCGGTACCGGTCTGGACGTGTGCCAATCGCATGAGAGCCTTTCGTGTGCGGAGGTTAGAGCAGAATCCGCCCAGGCGCCGAACACGCTCGCACCGGTCGCCGAGGTCTCGCGGGCCGAGTCCCCGGCGCGAGCCAGGATCTCCGCGCCGTCGGCGCGCGCCACGGCGATCTCTTCCGCGAAGGCTCGCACCCAGGACTCGACCTGGGGCGGCGTCACTTCGAGATGAAAGAGGAGACCGTAGGCGGACCGACCGAAGCGAAATGCCTGGAGCGCCGTGAGCTCGGAGCGCGCGAGCGCGACTGCCCCTTCTGGCAGATCGAAGATGTCCCCGTGCCAATGGAGTGCCGTGAAAGAGTCGGGCAAGGCTCCGAAGAGCGCGTCGCCGTGCGCGCCGGGGAGACGCGTGACGGGGAACCAGCCGAGCTCTTTCCGCGGGCCCGGCGCGACGCGCGCGCCGAGCGTCGCCGCAAGGAGCTGCGAGCCGAGACACACGCCGAGGACGGGCGCACCGGCGTGCAGCGCGCGCTCGAGCAGCCGCTGCTCCTGCACGAGGTGTGGGTAAAGGTCGCCTTCGTAGACGCCGATGGGCCCACCCATGACGACCAGACCCGCGGCATCGCCCAGGTCCGTGGGAACCGATTCCCCCTGGTATATGCGCGTGATGTCGACCCCGATGCCGCGCGCGGCGAGCAGAGACGCGATGCGTTCCGGTCCCTCGACGGCAACATGTTGAAGCACGCGAACGCGACGATTCCGGGGTGTCACGCGGCCGATGGTACAACGCCGCCGGGCGACGTCGACGGCGTTCCATCGTGTGCCGGGAGCCCCAGGTTGCCCCGATGTTGCGCGTCGAGCGATGGTCGGGACATGCCGGATCGGCTATCGTTTCCGAGAGGTACATCCAGTGACGCGCCGGCGCCATGAGTCGTGGGCAGGGTGCGGGGCGAGCGTGCTGGCCCTGGTGCTCCTCGGCGCGTGCAGTCCCGCGTCGGGTCAGATCGGGCCGCATGGGGCCGGCAGCGGCGGCTCCTCCAGCGGCGGGGGGGCGGGCGGCGGAGGCTCGGGCGACCTCACGGGTGCGGGTGGACTGCTGGCGATCGGCACCATCGGTGCCGCCGCTGCTCCGAACGACGGTGGCCTCGACGGCGCGAACTGCGGCAGCGTCTCCATCGACACGAGCGTGGAAACGGTGACGGTACCCGGGAACGTGCTCATCGTGTTCGACCAGTCCGACAGTATGGTCGACGACTTCGGCACGGAGCCCAAGTGGCAAGTCGCGAGCGACGCGCTCGTGCAAGCCATCACCCCCGAGGAAGCGAACCTCACCGTGGGCGCCGTCTTCTTTCCGACGGCCGTCACGCTCGGTGGTCTCCTCCCGGGGGAATGCGACATCACCACCGTCGCCGCCATCGACGACATGACGGGAACGAATCACCAGATCCCGTTCCAGCCTGCTGCGCAGTTCATCGGTGCGTGGACGGCGCACTGGGCCGCGAACCCGCTGACGCTGGGCACACCGACCGTGGCCGGGCTCACGCGTGGAGATCAGGCGCTCAGCGCCGCGACCCTGACGGGCAACACCGTCGTCATTCTCGTCACCGACGGCGAACCCACTTGCGGCACGAACCAGGAGGCCATCGATCTTGCCACGAAGTGGAAGGGCGAGGGGATCCCGACGTACGTCATCGGGCTTCCGGGCGCGGGAAGCGTGGGGCAAAAGGTCGCCACGCTGAGCGACATCGCCGCTGCCGGCGGCACGACGGACTACGTGCTGCCCTCGGACGCCGCGGACTTACAGCAGCTCTTCACGACCATCACTTCGACGACGGTGAAGCACAGCTTGAACGGGTGCAGCATCGCGTTCAACGAGAAGCCCGTCGATCCGAACAGGGTGTTCCTCGACGTCACCGAGGCGGACAGCGGTCAGCGATACAGCGTCCCTCAGGGCCCCGATGGGTGGACGCCCGCGCCCGACTGGTCGAGCGCGACGCTGAACGGCACCCTCTGCACCGACGCGACCGCCGGTCGCTACTCGAACATCGCATTCGGGTTTGGCTGCAACGACGCGCCCGTGCTGCACTGACCGAGCTCACTCCGTCGCGGCACATACCGCTGGCGCGCAGCCGCCGCTTGCGCAGACGTTGCTGATGCATTCGTTGTCGGCGGCGCAGGTCGTTCCCAGTTCGCCGAGGGTGCGGCATGTCGTGGACGTGGTGTCGCAGACGGTGCCGGGCGCACACAGCCGGTCCGTCGAGGTCTTGTCCGACGGCGAGTGCTTTGCGCACGCGGCGCCGTTTCCGGGGAGCACACTGCACGCGCCGGTGAGTGACGCCGTAGCGAGCAGGCAATACTGGCCCTGCGGGCATTCTTCCGGATACCCGATGTGGCACGCGGTGGTTGCTGGAGGCGCTTCGCAGGTGAACGCCACCGTTCCTCCGGTGACGGCGGTGGCCGCGCAGGAGAGCCCCGTCGCGCAGAACGTCGCGGTGGTCGGGTCGCACGCTGCTCCCGATGCGGCGCCGAAGGCGGCGGCGATGGTCACGCATGTGCCCGAGCCCCCTTGCGGCGCCCCCTGACAGGCGAGCTCCGGCGAGCACGGCGGCGCAGAGCCGTTGCACGCCTCGCCGGCGTCGGCGGGCTTCACGCACTTGTTCGTCGTGGTCGAGCAGATGAGACCGTTCTCGCAGTCGTCACTCTGCTCGCAGTCTTGCCCCGCAGAGAGCAGCGCCGTACAGGTCCCCGGACAGACGGAAGCGGTCTTGCAGAACGAGCCGCTCGCACACTCCGAGCTCAACGAGCAAGCCCCGCCCGAGGGGATTATTCCCTTCGCGAGCGAGCCGCAGAGTGATGACAGGCGCGTGGTGAGCGTCGCGCATCCGGCGCTCTGGATCGCGCCGAGGCACGCGCTCATCTTCGTCCCGTCGTAGACGACGGTGCCTTTCGTGATGGCCGCAGGGAAAAGGGAGATCTCCCCCTCCTTCAGCTGCGCCGTGTAATAGGTGGAACAATCCTGTCCCTGGAGCGCCAGCGTTTCGACGGGTCCGAGACACTGGGTGAGCACGCCGCAGAGCGCACCCGCCAGGGCGGCGGGAGCATCCGTGAGCGGGGTGCCGACACCCGCGTCGCTGTTGCCCGAGCCGCCCGACGATGAGCCTCCGCACGCCGGGACGCCGACCATCGCCGCGATGAGGACCATTCCGCCGAGAAATCTCGCCATGGCCGCCGATGATACCGGAAGTCATGCTAGACGGACCAGGGCCATGGCCGATCCGGAGCTCGTTCTCGGGCGCGTATTTCGCGAGGCGCTCGGAGCCGCATTCGGCGCGGAGTACGACTCCGTCGATCCGTCGATTCGCGCGTCCCAGCACGCGGATTATCAGGCGAATGCGGCGCTCGGGCTCAAGGCGCGGCTCGGCAAGGCACCGCGGCAGATCGCCGAGGCGCTGGTCGCGACGCTCGTCGCGCCGGAGCTCATCGAGCGTGCGGACATCGCGGGTCCGGGGTTCATCAACGTCACGCTCCGCACCGAGTATCTCGCTCGCGAGCTGCGCGCCGTTGCGGAAGACCCGAGGCTCGGTCTGCCGCTCGCAACGCCCGCGGACACGGTGGTCATCGATTACTCGTCGCCCAACGTCGCGAAGGAGATGCACGTCGGGCACCTCCGGAGCACCATCCTCGGGGATGCGCTCGCGCGAGTGCTCGAGGCCCTCGGGCATCGCGTGATCCGGCAGAACCATCTCGGCGATTGGGGCACGCCGTTCGGGATGCTCATCGAGCACCTGCTCGACGCGGGAGACGACGCTGCCGATCGCTCGATGGGCGAGCTCAAGGATTTCTACCAGGCCGCGCGGCAGAAGTTCGACGAGGACCCCGCGTTCGCAGACCGTGCGCGCCGCCGCGTCGTGCTCCTTCAGGGGGGAGATGCGCCGACGCTCGAGCTCTGGAAACGGCTCGTCGGCGTCACCCTGACGCACGCATCCGAGCTCTACGCGACGCTCGGCGTGACCCTTCGAGACGAGCACCTTGCAGGCGAGAGCTTCTACAATTCGCTTCTCGCGGACGTGGTCGCCGAGCTTCGTGCCAAAAACCTCGCAGTGGAGAGCGAGGGCGCGCTCTGCGTGTTTCCCCCGGGGTTCACCGGCCGCGACGGCGCGCCCGTGCCGCTCATCGTGCAGAAGCAAGACGGCGGCTACGGCTATGCGACGACCGATCTGGCCGCGATCCGCTACCGTCTCGCGACGCTCCACGCGACGCGCGTACTCGTCGTCGTGGGGGCCGAGCAGCACCAGCACTTCGCGATGGTCTTCGAGACGGCGAAGATGGCCGGCTGGCTCGCGCCCCCCGCTCGCGCGGAGCACGTTGCGTTCGGCCCCGTTCTCGGAACGGACGGGAAGATGTTCAAGACGCGCGCCGGACAATCCGTACGCCTGGTGGATCTGCTGAGCGAGGCCGTCGAACGCGCTCGCGCCGTCGTCGCCGAAAAGAACCCGGAGCTGGACCCGGCGACGCGACAAGCCGTCGCGCGCGCCATCGGCATCGGCGCCGTCAAGTACGCGGACCTCTCGAGCGATCGGGTGAAGGGGTACGTGTTCGACTACGACCGCATGCTCGCGTTCGAGGGCAACACCGCGCCGTATCTGCAATACGCCCACGCACGCATCCGCTCCATCTTTCGCAAGGGGAGCGAGAGCGTGCCCGAACCCTCGGCCATCCGGATCGCGGCGCCCGCGGAACGCGCGCTCGCGCTCACCGTCCTGCGGTTCCCGACGGCGGTCGCGAGCGTCGCGGAGGTGCTCGAGCCGCACAAGCTCTGCACCTACCTGTACGACCTCGCGACGTCGTTCTCCGCCTTCTACGAGGCATGCCCCGTGCTCAAGGCCGCGACCGACGAAGAACGACGTTCACGGCTCGCCCTCGCGGATCTGACGGCACGCGTGCTCGCGCGCGGCCTGGACGTCCTCGGTATCGCGGCTCCGGAGCGGATGTAGGCGATGGAGTCGGTGCGCACGCTGGTCGTCGGCGCGGGCGTGAGCGGGCTCGCGACGGCCGCCGCGCTGCCGGACGACGACTACCTCGTGCTCGAAGCCGACGCGGAGATCGGCGGGTACTGCAAGACCATCAAGAGGGACGGATTCACCTGGGACTACTCGGGGCACTTCTTCCACTTCAAGCACCCCGAGATCGAAGCGTGGCTCCGCGCGCGCATGGGCGATCAGAACGTGCGCGTCGTCGAGAAACGCTCGTTCATCGCGTACGCCGGCAAGCTGCTCGACTTTCCGTTCCAGAAGAACATCCACCAGCTCCCGCAGCCGGAGTTCATCGAGTGCCTGTACGATCTCATATTTTGCGCGCGCGCCGTCGGAGCTCGGCGCGGAGACGGCGCGCCCGCCTGAACGCAACTTCAAGGAGATGCTCTACGCGCGCTTCGGGCGCGGCATCGCCGAGAAGTTCCTCATTCCGTACAACGAGAAGCTCTACGCGTGCGATCTCGCGACGCTCGACAAGGACGCGATGGGGCGCTTCTTCCCGCACGCGGACCTGACGGACATCGTCCGCAACATGCGCGTCGCGGACAACGCGAGCTACAACTCGACGTTCACGTACCCCGAGGGCGGCGCGTTCGAGTACGTCAAGGCGCTCGCGAGCGCGGTGCGCCCCGGAAACATCGCGACGGGAGAAGCTCTGATTGGACTCGACCTCGAGCGCCGCGTCGCGCGGACGTCGCGCCGCGAGATTCGTGTTCGAGCGCCTCGTCTCGTCGGCGCCGTTCGACAAGCTCGTCCGGCTTGCAGGGCTCGGCCACGATGCATCGGCGTTCACGTGGAACAAGGTGCTCGTCTTCAACCTGGGCTTCGACCGAAAGGGCCCGCGCGACGTCCACTGGATCTACTATCCGGCGCGCGAGCTCGCGTTTTACCGCGTCGGCTTTTACGACAACATCTTCGACACCGACCGGCTGAGCCTCTACGTCGAGATCGGACTCGCAAGGGACGCGCGCATCGACGTCGCCGGGGTTCGAGCGAACGCGTGCTCGACGATCTGTCACGCGCGGGCGTCACCGACGGGCACCAGCTCGTCGCCGAGCACTCGGTCGTCATGGACCCGGCCTACGTCCACATCACTCGCGCCTCGATGGCGGAACACGCGCGGCTGTCGCGCGACCCTGCGAAGCCACGGCGGTCCACTCCATCGGTCGCTACGGCGGATGGACGTATTGCTCCATCGAAGACAACATCGTCGAGGCGCGGACCCTGGTTTCGAGCTTCGAAAGCCGCTAGGAAAGGGGGGTCTTGACCCCCGCGGCTCGCTTCGCGACCGCTCCCCCGCCGCCTTCGGCGGGCTCGCTTCGCTCGCGTAGTTCCGCACCGCTTTGATCCCTCGGGGACGACGTGCTCGTCGATGCGGAACTACTAACTGGCGGAGCCCCGGGTCGAGACTTATCGTCCCGGCATGCAAATCCGACGCGCTGGAGAACGCGGCTTGGCCGATCACGGCTGGCTCCGGTCCTTCCACACATTTTCCTTCGCCGACTACCACGACCCGCGGCACATGGGTTTCAGGGCACTCCGTGTCATCAACGAGGACCGGGTTCAGCCTGGACGCGGGTTCGGAACGCACGGCCATCGCGACATGGAAGATCCTCTCGTACGTGCTCGAGGGGGAGCTCTCCCACAAGGACAGCATGGGCACCGGCTCCGTCATCCGGCCCGGTGACGTGCAACGCATGTCGGCAGGCACCGGGGTCGAGCACAGTGAGTTCAATGGGTCGAAGACGGAGCTCGTGCACTTTCTTCAGATCTCGGATCGTGCCCGACCGGCGTGGCCACGAACCCGGGTACGAGCAGAAGTCCTTTCCGAGCTCGGAGCGTGACGGCAAGTTTCGCGTCGCGGCATCGCCCGACGGCCGCGACGGCTCGGTGACGATGCATCAGGACGCGCTCCTGCTCGTCGGCAACTTCGGCGAAGGGCAATCCGCACGATACATGCTTGCTCCGGCGCGTCACGCGTGGGTCCACGTCGCGCGGGGCACCGTCGTTCTCAACGGCACGGTGCTCGAAGCGGGCGATGCGGCCGCCCTCGACGCGCCCGAGGGCGTCGACTTGACCGGCAAAGCTGCCGGGGAAGTGCTGCTCTTCGATCTGCCCTGAGCGGCTGTCACTCGGGATGGCGTCGTCGGCGCGCCGGGGGCCGGTGTGCGGGCGTTCCGGCGCGCGCACCCGCGAGCACGAGGTCGACGGTGGACTCCACGAGCTCCGGAGCCGCCGGCTTGCCCGTCTCCATCAGCTTGCGGAAGACGGAACCGAAGATGAGCTCGATCACCAGAGCAACGTTCGTCTGGCGAGGCAGCTCGCCCCGCCGGATGGCCTCCTCGATCACCGCATGGCGAACCCCGTAATGCTCTGCCTTCACGCTCACCATCATCTGCTCGACATCCGGGTGCGCACGCTCCGTGTGAAGCATGCGGATCAGTCCACGACCGACAGGCGATCGAGCGCGCTCCGTGTTGACGCGGAGCAGCTCGAGCAGGTCGTCCCGCACCGAGCCCGTGCGCGGTAGTTCGGGCGCCGCAGCGAAGTATCGGACAGCCGCCGCCACGAGCTCGAACTTCGCGGGCCACCGGCGATAGATGGTGGTCTTGTTCACCCCTGAGCGGATCGCCACGTCCTCGACGCGCAGCCCGTCGTAGCCGGATCGGCCGACTTCTTCGATGGTCGCTCGCAGCACCTCTGCGACGACCCGCGCGCTCCTTCCGTGCGTACGCAGCCCCTCGGTACGACGAGATCCGGTCGGAGAGTGGGAGGAGGTAGGGCGCATCGAGTGGGGTGAAAACGCGGGTTCCGTTCTCTCCGGACGGATTATGGCAACGACCAGTTGCCAAAGCAAGAACACGAGTCAATACTCGAGCCGCAATGGCAACCCGTGGTTGCCCTAGGAGCCTTCGATGACGACCGTTGCCCGCGCCGGGATCGAACCCGAATCGCCCGCTCAATCCCAGAAGCAGCCCGTGAAGGCGGCCTCCAGGGGTCGCACCGTCGCCGCCGTGGCGGCGGTCGTCGTCGCGATTGGCGGATCGAGCTGGTATCTGCTCCACAGGGGGCTCGAGTCCACGGACGACGCTCAGGTGGACGCGGACGTCGTGGCCGTGCCGGCGCGGATCACCGGAATCGTCTCGAAGATAGACTTCGTCGAGAATCAGCGCGTGAAGGCCGGGGATCTCCTCGCCGAGCTGGACGCGGCGCCCGCGACGGCAAAGCTCGCGGAAGCGGAAGCCAACTACGCGTCCGCGAAGGCCACGGCCGACGCCATGGATGCGGAGGTGCAGGTGGCCCAGGCGAATGCCGTCGGCAACAAGTCCGTGGCGGAAGCCGGACTGCAGACGGCTGCGGTCGGAGTGACCTCGTTCTCCGATCAGATCCAGGAGGCCGAGGCGGACGTGAAGACCGCAGAGGCAAGCCTGTCGCAGGCGACCACGGACTACGACCGCGCGAAGACGCTGTTCGAGAGCCAGTCCATCGCCAAGGCCGAGATGGATCGCGCGGAGACGGCACGTGACGTTGCGGAATCGAACCTCGCGGCGGCGCGGGCGCGAGTCGCGACGTTCCGCGAGTCGGCGAATCAGGCGCGAAGCAAGGTCGTCGAAGCGTCGGCGCGGGTCAAGCAGTCGAGCCTCGTGGAACCCCTCGTGCGTCAGGCGCAAGCTCGGGCGGACGCGGCTCGCGCACAGGCCGAGACGGCACGCGCCGCGCGCGATCTGGCGGCGCTCGATCTCTCTTACACGAAGATCTTCGCGCCCCATGACGGCGTGGTGTCGAAGAAGGCGATAAGCGAGGGTCAATCCATCGCCGCGGGGCAGGCGATCGTCCAGCTCGTCACGCCGCAGATCTGGGTCACGGCGAACTTCAAGGAGACCCAGCTCGGGGACATGCGAGTCGGCCAACCCGCGGAGTTCACCGTGGACGCCTATGGCGGTACCGAGTTCCAGGGTGACGTGGAGAGCATCTCGGGGGCAACCGGGGCACGCTTCACGCTGCTCGCGCCTGACAACGCGTCCGGCAACTTCACCAAGGTCGTGCAGCGCATTCCCGTCCGGATCCACGTCAAGGACGCGAAGGGCGGCCTGGCGCTTCGTCCTGGCATGAGCGTCGATCTGACCGTCGACACCCGGAAGTGACGGGCCGCTGACATGACAGCCGCGGCTGCCGTTCCGTTCGAGGTCGAGACTCCCGTCAACAAGTGGGCGGTCGCCGTCGCCGTGGCGCTCGGCGCCCTGCTGGAGGTCATCGACACCAGTATCGTCAACGTCGCGCTTCCGCAGATCCAGGCGTCTCTCGGCGCGACGCTCACGGAAGTGAGCTGGGTCGTCTCGAGCTACGCGGTCGCCAACGTCATCATCTTGCCGCTCTCCGCGTGGCTTGGAACGCGGTTCGGCAAGAAGAACTACTTCGTCTTCTCCCTCGTCGGATTCACGGTGGCGTCGATGATGTGCGGCATGGCGACCTCGTTCTACATGCTCGTCGCCGCTCGCGTGATCCAGGGGCTTGCTGGTGGCGGCCTGCTCGCGAAAGCCCAGGCCATCCTCTTCGAGACGTTCCCGCGCGAGGAGCAGGCGATGGCGCAGGCGTTCTTTGGCGTCATCGTCATCGCGGGGCCCGCCATCGGTCCGACTCTCGGCGGCTATCTCGTCACGAACGTCGACTGGAGGTGGATCTTCTTCATCAATCTCCCCGTCGGTATCGCCGCGATGATGATGTGCCTCGCGGCTCTGCCGACCGATCCGGTGAAACGCGACACCGGAGCGGTCGACTGGATCGCCCTCGCGATGCTCGCGGCAGGCCTCGGTTCGATGCAGACCGTGCTGGAAGAAGGCAACACGGACGACTGGTTCGACTCTCCCTTCATCGTGGCGCTCACGCTGGTCATGGTGGTCGGCCTGGTGGGTCTCGTCTGGCGATGCCTCGTCTCTCGGAACCCGGTCGTCGACTTCCGGGTCCTTCGTTACCGTTCGTTGTGGGCGGGGAGCGTACTCTCCATCATCGTCGGCATTGCCCTTTACGGCGCGCTCTTCGCGGTGCCCCTGTTCGCGCAGACGATGCTGGGCTTCACGTCCGAGCAAACGGGGATGTTGTTGCTCCCCGGCGCGCTCGCCTCCGCGGTCGCGATGCCGATTGCGGGCAAGCTGCTCAAGGTTCTGGATCCGCGGCTCGCGCTCATCGGGGGTTCGCTGATGCTGGTCACGTCGCTGTTTTTTCTGTCGGACCTGTCGCCTCAGACCGGGACGGACAACCTCTACTGGCCGCTCATCATCCGTTCCTTCGGGACGGTGCTCATGTTCCTGCCGCTCAGCCTCGCCACGCTGGGTCCGGTGCCGAAGAAGGACGTCTCGGCCGCGTCCGGGTTCTACAGCCTGACGCGGCAGCTCGGCGGCAGCATCGGTGTTGCGCTGCTCACGACGCTTCTCGCGCGGCGACAGGCGTTCCATCGCTCCGTCTTGCTCGAGAAGGTCGTCGCGAGCAATCCGCTCACGTATGAGCGGCTCGCGGGGTTGCGCGGGCTCTTCATGAGCCACGGCTCCAGCCTCGCGGACGCGCAGACCAAAGCGCTCGTCGTTCTCGACCATACCGTCAGTGCGCAGGCGATGGTCATGTCGTTCGGGGACACGTTCGTGGCCACGGCCGTGCTCATCGCAGTCTTCTTGCCGCTGGTGTTCCTGCTCGGCAAAGGCGGGGGCGCCGCTCCCGTCGATGCGCATTGAGGCAGGGTCGCTATCGTTCGTGCGTCGTCTCGTCGGTAGCGTCCGCGCCGGTGGTCTCGACGACTTCCCGCTGTTCCGTCGCTACGCGCTGTTTCACGTCGGGCTCGTCCTCGACGCGCACACGTCGGGCGGCGCCACTCGAGGCCGTTGCGCGGTCGGGGGGCCCGTCCGTACCATAGAGCAGGTATAGCTGGAAGTTTCGCATCGACTCGCGCGCTGAATCACCGGCGCGCGCGGTGTCCTTGGCGGCCTCTCGCAGCTGATGCCCGAAGATCACGGAAAGGAGCGTGAGAAGGGTCGGAACGAGAACTCCGAGCGTCAGCGCGACCGCCATCATCGCGACGTTGATGACGAACAGAGCGACGACGAGCGGCGGTCCATGGAGCCGTCGCCCAGCGTGGCGGTTACGCCTCGCTCGTCTTGCTCGTTTGACTTCACGGCGTACCTGTTCGGCGATGGCCCGAGCCTGTTGGCGATGAGCCTCGGCCGCTTCCCGTGCTGCTCGTCGCGCCGCGTTCCGGAGGTTGTGCGTGTCCTGCTTGGACCACACCTCTCTGGGCCCGTACGACTCGCTTTCGCGCCGGGCCCTCGCGTCTCCGCCGGACGCGGTGCTCCTGCGGTTCGAGCGCTCGCTCTCACCGTCGAGTCGACCGAGCAGTACGTTGACGTCCGGCGCGCGGCGGTCGGGGTCGGGGTCGAGCATGCGCTCGAGCATGTGACGGAGGGCGGGGTCGAACCCCGGTGGCAGTGCGGCCCCCACGTCGATACCGAGTCCTCGATGCGGTAACTTATCCGGTTCCAGCCCCGTGATCATCCGCAGCGCCGTGGCGCCCACGCCGTACACGTCGGATTGAGGCAATGCGCGTCCCTGAAATTGCTCGGGCGCCATATACCCGTAGGTCCCCACGACCGTACTTCCGCCTTCGGGTTTCAGGCGGTCGCGCACGGCGCCGAAGTCCACCAGGACGAACGCCCCGTCCGGCCTTCGGATGATGTTCTTCGGATTGATGTCGCGATGAAAGACGGGAGGTGAGCGACCGTGGAGATATCCCAGCACCGACCCCGCATCCCTCAGAAACCGGATCACGTCTTCGCGCGACAGCGCCGCGCCGCGCTCGAGCCTCGCGGCGAGGCTCTTTCCGTCGATCTTCTGCATCACCAGATAGAGCGCGCCGTCCTCCTCGAAGTGATCCACGTGCGCCGGGAGCAGGGGATGCGACAGCGTCTCCAGCACGGCCGCTTCGCGCTCGGCGAGCTCGACGTCCTTCCACGACGTCGCGCCCCGGACCGAGAATCGTTTGATCGCAACCGGAACGCCCTCGCGGCAGTCCAGGCCATCGAACGTTTCCCCTTGAGCCCCCGCGCCGAGCTTGCCCGTGATGCGGTAGCGACCCTCACGGAGGAGTTCGCTCGTCATGCACCCTCTCGCGCGCCATGGAGGGACGGGCACGCCGCACTCGGGGTCATTGCCTCCAACATGGGCTCACTGGTCCGATTGGGCAACGGCCCCGCTGTAGGCCTTCTCGCCGAGCTTCGACATCCGCTCGAGCCGCGCGCCCTGACCCAGGCAGGAATGTAGGAAAACACCCCGTCTTCACGCTTGACGCCACCCCCCCCGCGGCTACTCTCCCGCGTCCCTGAATTCCAGAGTAGCTCAGTTGGTAGAGCAGGCGGCTGTTAACCGCCGGGTCCCTGGTTCGAGTCCAGGCTCTGGAG
>CAWKKR010000008.1:0-1375000 GCA_963850305.1 uncultured delta proteobacterium
ATCAATGGAATCCTCGTGAAGCAGTGGCTTTATGCCGACGACCTGAGGATCGTCGCTGAGCTCGATGGGTCGGGGAATGTCGTCTCGCGGTTTGTCTGGGTACGCGATGACCTAAGTAGTCCACAAATGTACGTAGTGCAGGCCGGGCAAGTCTACAGCGAACAAGTAGACCAACTGGGCACCTCGCTGTTATATGTGAATGCAGCCACAGGGACTGCGGAACGGCACGATGTGGACGAATGGGGAAACTCATTGGGGTCAGCAGTATCAACGATCGCTCCTTTCGGTTTCGCCGGGGGCCAGAGCGACACGGATACTGGGCTCATTCATTTCGTGACGCGCGACTATGACCCATCAGTGGGTCGGTGGATTGAAAAGGACCCGATTTTATTTGACGGAGGCGATTCCAACATTTACGCCTACTGTTACGGCGATTCCATTAATCGGGTGGATGCATCCGGCGCCGACGGATACGGAACCGTCGCAGTCAAACTGTCTCCCAACATGACGCCTGTGGGGGGGCCATCGTTCACTGCGTCGACGTCGCTTCCCAGTATCCCTGCGGCTCCGTCTTCCCCATCGGCACAACCGCAACCCGGTGACAAGCCGCCACCAAGACTCCCCTTAGTCCCGCGGCCAGATGTTTTGCCTCCTCTGGTCCCCTGGCCACTTCAGCAGCCGACCCCACCTTCGTTCCCGCCTTATCCGAGTTGGCCGCCTGGATGGCCACCTCCGGAGTGGTATACCCCGCCTTATTGCCCAAGGGATGGCTGACAGTGCTTGGACTCGAGCCGAAAATTCTAATTGGGGTGCTTGTGAGCGTCGGATGCTCCGCCTCGCGGCCCCCTCCAAAAAGCTCTGCGGAGCAAATGGCTGAGCTCGGCGAACGCCAATCCCTTGGCCAGGGAGACTACACGACCTGTGATTTGACACATCAGGATTTACTGGCGGACGAAGCGAAATGCTCGGAGGGGCAAACACTGGAGTGCGCCCGCGCCGCGACTGCATATTGGCGCGGGTGCGGTGGCAAGAAAGACGACATCAAAGCGGAAGCGTTGTACAAGGCTGCCTGTGACGGAGGGAGTTCTGTCTCTTGTCACATGGAGGTCACGTTGATGTTCGAACGTGACCCTGGCACCGAACCGCAGGTGATCGAAATACTCGAGCAGCAGTGTAGCCGACGTAATCCTGAGGAGTGCGGTGATCTCGGTGCGGTCCTTGCGCTTCCCCCAGCTCGGGATATCAGGCGGGGTTTCGCTCTTCTAAAAGGGGCATGTTCAAACGACTTGCCTGTATACTGCGAGAAAATGGGCGTCGTCGTGGCGGAGAATCATTTGAGCTCGGAGTACGACGAGACGCGACGACAGCTCAATTTGATCTGTAACAACGGCCACCGCGACACGTGCTTTGTACTGGCGAAGTCTTATGAGAGAGGGGACCTCGGGGTCAAAAATACTGAGCTTGCCGCGCAGATATACGGAAAGGCTTGTGCAGCCGGCAGCTCAGAGTCTTGTCAAAGCCTGGGGTATATGCTGATAAGTGGTGACGGGGTTGACAAGGATTCGGTGCGGGGGATGCAGTTCTTTTACCAAGCATGCGGAGCGGGCTTTGGTCCCGCCTGCGAAAGCATGGGCGATGGTGTACAAAACGGTTGGGGCGGGCCTCCGAACCCAGAGAAGGCTCTGGAATTTTATGGATACGCTTGTGCGATTGGATGTGCGTCCGCGTGCGCGAAGGCGCGGCCCCGCAAGCCATAGAAGCCGTCTCATAAACGGCGCCGACGCGTAACCGATCGGGTGCGGCTCTCTTCGACACCAACGTGTCCGTCCGCCGGACGGCATCCTGACGTAGCGCGCGCGACATGATGAGATCGCCCCGCTGAGGCCCATTCACCGCTGAATTCCAGGGCATTTTCGGGGCGGACCGAGCCGGCTTTCGGCCTTTAGCTCGCGGCCGGCACTGCGGCGGCGCCTCGGAGCGCCTGCCACCGCACGGGCATGAGATCGGGCACGTCCGCGAGCCGGACCTTGCGAGCGAGGCGGGGCAGCACGTCGAAACCTACACCGCCCCCGACACCGGAGACGGCAACGGCCCTGCCACGACGAGCTACGCCTACGATCTCGACGGCCATCCGACGGAAGTCGATCGTGCCGATGGCTCCGCCGTCACGATGGGCTACGATTCGTCGGGCCGCATGCGGACCGTGACCCTCCCCACCGGCACCGAGACGCTCGGGTACAGCGCGACCACCGGCAGGCTGACCAGCGCTACTGGCCCGTACGGCGTCAATCTCGCCTACGCATACGACGGCCGTCTACTCACCGGAACAACCTGGACCGGCGCCGTCGCAGGCAGTGTCACGCGCACCTACGACAACTTCTTCCGCATCTCGACGGAAACCATCGACGGCCAAGCCGCGACCACGGCCACGCTCGGCTACGACAACGACGGTCTCGTCACCAGCGTCGCGACACCGGCGGGTTCGATGGCGCTCACGTACGATCCGACTGCGCCGCGCCTCCAGACCACGACGCTCGGCTCAGTGACGGACGCCCGCACGTACGACCAGTTTGGAGAGGTCGCATCCTACGACGCGAAGTTCGGGTCGAGCGACTTGTACAACGCGTCCTACGTGCGCGACGCGCTCGGACGCATTCAGCAGAAAACCGAGACCATCCAGGGCACGACCACCGTTACCGAGTACGGGTACGACCAGGTCGGACGCCTCATCAGCGTCGCCGAGAATGGCGCGGCGGTCAGGACGTATGCGTACGACGCCAACGGCAATCGGACGCTGTTCACCGACGTCGAGCACGGGACGACCAGCGCGGGGACATACGACGCGCAGGACCGGTTACTCACGTACGGGACACTGACGTACACGTACACGGCGGACGGGGCGCTCAGCGACGAAGACGGATACGTCCACGGGTCAGACGACGACGTACACGTACGATGCGCTTGGGAACTTGACGCACGTGGGTCTGCCGGACGGCAGAGCCATCGACTACGTCATCGACGGCATGGGGAGGCGCGTCGGCAAGAAGATCAACGGCGTGATGGTGAAGCAGTGGCTTTACGCCGACGATTTGAGGATCGTGGCCGAACTGGATGGAAGCGGGAACGTCGTGTCACGGTTTGTTTGGGCGGATGGGACGGGGGCGAGCGACAGTATCGTCAAATCGACACTCCGGCGGCTTGGCCTTGCCTTACCTTCAGCGGTAAGGCGAATCGGATCCCTACTCGATCCGGCGTATATGATCTCTGGAGGTGCTGCGTATCGCTTTCTCGTTGATCAGGTCGGGACGCCTCGTATGCTCGTGAATGCTTCGTCCGGCCAGATGTCGCAGCTGGTCACAGAAGATGAATGGGGTACCTCGGTGGCCGATTCGAATCCGGGTTTCCAGCCCATCGGATTCGGAGGCGGAACCTGGGATCGTGACACCGGATTGTCTCGGTTCGGCGCGCGAGACTACGACGCTTCTGTCGGCCGATGGACTCGCAGCGATCCCGTTCGGTTCTTCGGACACCAGGCAAACCTTTATTCCTATCTCGATGATCCAATCAATTCGCGCGATCCTCGAGGTCTTGATGCGAACGGATGCAACCTGGTTTGCGGCCTGGCTACTACCGTGGTGTGCGGAGGAGTCGGCGTGGGTGCGAGTGCAGCGGCTGGGGCGACGACACTTGGGATGGGTGCTGCGATCGGACTGACTGTCGGCGCTGATTGCTACCTTGCGACCTTTCCTGTCTGCTATTTGGCTTGTCGCCCACCCCCTACGCCTCCAGCACCGACCAAGCCTCCCGCACCAAGTCCGCCGGGTCCGCAGTGCCAGTCGTCGTCCCCATGTGATCCTACGGATGCGAGCTGCCCCGAGTGATGGATCCTGGCTCTGGTCGGCCCCCGTCGTCGGATACGTTCCCGAAGAGGAGATGGGTCGTATTCCTTTTGGCAACCGGGACGCTGGTCGCTGCAGGATTGCCAACTTTCGTGGAATGGTTCACTGGAATTAGGCAGATCGCCCCGTGGACAGACGCGAGCCCGAGCGATACAAGGCTGTTCGTCGGATTTGTCGTACTAGTTAACCTATTTATTGGCGCGGGATTCCTGGTTGCTGTCGGTGTGCAAAGGTCGCGGTTGCGTAGTGGATCCATGGTAGCGATTGGCGCAATATGGTTGGCTGTACTGGTTGTAGTTGTGGTATTGTTTATCGTTTGCCTTGAGATGACCGTGTGGAACAAGGTAACTCACAGGCAAGTGGTTGGGTTGCTGGCGTATCTTAGTCACTTGGTTGCGGTGTCGCTGATTGTCTTCGCCTGGACGTGGTTCATTCGCCGGCAGCGCGCGAGGCGGGATTCAGGCGAGCCACCCTCGGACCCGTGATTCATGTCGTCGCGTACTATCTCGGGACGAGCGGCGCGGTCGTGCGGACGTACGCGTACGACGACAACGACCGTATCGCCGGAATGCGCCCTCGCCACCGCGACTGCAGCTACCGCGTGTTATGGGGCGGAGGCTACTTGCGCTCTCGGTCCCATTACGGCGCCCGTGTGCTTGGCGGCACTTGCGGGTTGCTCGGTTGCGGCGGCCATCGCAACGTATACATGCGGGAGCACTCCACCGCCGCCGCCGGCATGTGATCTGGCATGTGATCCCACCACGGCGTGTTGTCCGGAATCGTGAAAATGAGAGACGTTCAACGAAGGCTTGTTTCAGCGATGGTTCTGCTCGCAATTGCCCAGGGCATAACCCTCGGGCAGCTTCTCCTGGAGCGGGTTTCATCACCGGTCACCTGGCTCAGAGCAACCGTTCTTATCCTCACTTTTGTCGCAATGGTCGGATGCGTTTTCCAGCTCCGCTCCCTGCGTAGAGGTCTGGAGAAAAGGCGGTAAAAGGTCCATGGCAAATGTAACCGACGGCAGCATCTACTTCACCGATACCCTGTGGGGGCTACTTCTCGCGTCCGCCGCAGGATCGCTCAGGAATCCGGCACGCACAAGCCTTGAACGGCGTCGCGAGATCGACGAGATCGAGATCGTGATCGCGGCGCTGATTCGGCGAATTCGTGGCGTCGCGGGAAGGATCGCCGAGCGCGTGGACGCGGCCATGCGAACCGCGACGCGGCCGGTCTCGATCGTCGGCGGGGTGCTCCGAGACGTCAGCCGCACGCGGGAGGAACTCGTCGCGGAGAACACGGCTCTCCGACAGCAGTTGATCGTGGTGGCGAGGACGGTGAAGAAGCCGAAGTTCGCGGGGCACGAGCGTGGGCTCGTGGTGCTGCTCGCCCGCCTCATGCCCCGCTGGCGAGAGGCCATGCTTCTGGTGAAGCCCGAGACCGTTCTCCGGTGGCACCGCGAAGGATTCCGGCTGTTCTGGCGCGCGAGGTCCCGGCCACCAGTTGCCGCCACCCCGCGGATCGCTCCCGAAACGGCGTCCTTGGGGGCAGAGCTGGTCAACCACATGCACCAGACGTGGGCGTGCGACTTCCTGCAACTCTACGATATCTGGTTCCAGCCGATCTTCGCGTTCTTCATCATCGACCTCGGCTCGCGCAAGGTCGTACACGTGGGCGTGACCCGGAACCCGACCACGACGTGGGTCGCCCAGCAGCTTCGGAACGCGACGCCGTTCGGCGAGGGACCCCGGTTCCTCATCCGTGACAACGACGACAAGTTCGGCGTGGATTTCGACCGAGCAGCGAAGGGAGCGGGCGTCCGAGTCCTCCGCACCGCAGTGCGGGCACCTCGCATGAATGCGTTCTGTGAGCGCTTTCTCGGCAGCGCTCGTCGCGAGTGCCTCGATCATGTCGTCGTATTCGGCGAGCGTCACCTCGAGCGTGTCCTGCGCGAGTACTGCTTCGACTACTTCAACTGCGCTCGCCCTCACCGAGGGATCGGGCAGCTCGTGCCGATCGGCGCGGCGACCTCGGCCACCGGAAGCGCAGAGGTCGTAGCCGTCCCCGTGCTCAACGGCCTGCACCACGACTATCGCAGGGCCGCGTGACCGTTGTGCCAGAGGTCTCCGCGGGACGGACGGACGAAGTAGCCCCCACAGGCAAGTCCACCACGAGCGTCTGTGTCTGGCCCGCTGCGGACGTTACGGAATATGAAGAGCGGCGTCCATCCGGCGCGAGCGCGGCAACTCGATGCTGTCCGACCTCAAGCGTAATGTGACCAGTGTCGGTCGGTCCAACCATCCGTCCGTCCACCGAGATGGCCGCTCCCCGAGCGCCCGGTGCCAGCGCTTCACCTGAAGCATACGGACGAGCGCCTCGAGCTCCTGGCGCTTCGCTTCGGCAAGGGTGCAGCGCTCGTCCGAGGGTGAAAGCGCGGCAAGTGCGCGTTCCTCGTACTGGAATGCGGCAAACGGCTTGTCTGTCGCAGCGCTACACTCCGCGAGGTTCATCAGGAGACCGGCTGGTACCTGACGCCCCTCGTACTCGCGGACTCCTCGACCGAACGCGTCGCACGCTTTCGCGGCATCGCCATCCCGCATTTCCCGGCGCCCTTCGAGGAACGCAACTTTCGCCCGGTACTCCGACGCCTCCGGGCAGTCCTGGCAAGCGGGACACCACCCTGTTGGAGATAACGGGCACAGAGACGCATGACTTTGTCCGCCGGTCCGAGCACCTCCGGGGCCGCGTTCAGCCCGGAAAATCACCGCGAAGTTGCTCGACCGGCGAGATCACACCAAGGGCATGGGATGAGCCGGGGTACGATGGCGGCCGTGATGACCGCCCAGGGTGCCATGGAACGCGGACGATGACCCTGGAGCTTCGCCGCTTGCTGAGCGACAGGGCTCGCTCGCTGCAGGTCCGTCTGAATCACGGCCGCGTCGACCCGATCACCGCCGCCAACGAGGCGTTCCGGCTGTTCACCGACGCCCAGGAGGCTGTGCGCGTAAGGTGGCTCAACCTCGAGCTCCACGGCTACGGCGACCGAGTCGATTCGACCCCGCTGAACCTTGTCCTCGGTGTGCCCGCCGGTGATCGCTTGGCGGCTCATGTTGCCGCGTACCGCACGCAGCGCGGTCTCGCGGGCGGACTCGAGTTCAAGCACTTCTTCGTGGAGCCGCTCCACGAACTCGTCAGCACAAGCGCACGCGTCGCAACGTCCGGGGGGACGTCTGAACTCGAGCTCGAGTTCACGCCGTCGCCGGGAGCCCCGGGACATCCGCGCAACGGAACGTTCAGTCGCGACGTCTTCGCGCGAGTCGTCGCAGGTTTCGTTGCCGCCCTACACCTCCAGCTCGGGGTGCTCGTGACGTGATCGATCTCGAAACTCTCAACGACGTGCTCGGCTTGCCCGAGGAGAGCGTGACGCCCCTCGCACACCGCACCGCGGTTGCTCTCGAGCGACGGCACCGTCCCGGCGTCCACCTTATCGGCGTCGTGCAGGGCGCCCCGCTGGACGAGGAGATCCGTTGGCGCCCGCGGACGCCCGGCGCGGCGGTGTACGAGGACATCAACCGCGTGACCGAGGAGGGCGCGGAGGCGATCGGCCTTGCACTCGCCTGCTCGAAGAGCACCTGGCGCATCGAGCGGCGCCTCCAGGCCAGGCTGGCCGAGGGCGCCGACTGGCTAATGATCGATCCGTCGACCGGATCGACCATCGTCCTCGAAATCGGCGGGACCGACGAAGAGGACCTGGAGGCGCTTCTTGCCCGGAAGATCAAGCAGGCCCGACGTTCCCCTTTCTCCGAGCGGGGCACTCCAGCGGCATGCGTGGTACGATTTCTCGAACCGAAGTGTGAAGCTGTGGGTTGACGATGGGCCTCGACGAACTGAACCGTAGCGTGACGAGCGCGATCCTTCGTGCGGAGGCGCTTCCTCCCGGCTCGTGGGAAGCAGAGCGCGCGTTCCGTGACGTGGCCGATCTCGAGGAGGAGATCGCCGCGATAGCTGGCGCCAACACGGTCGAGGGCGAGGTCGCTAGGCTGGGAGCGGTGACGGCTTCGATGAGCGCTGGCGACCTCGTTCGCGCGGTTCAGATGGCGGAACGCTACCTACCCGACGCACTTGGCGATCGCTCGCGCGAGAAGCTCAACGAGCTCCGTGACGAAGCGGAGGCCGAGATTGCGCGGGCGGCCCTTGGCGCGCCGAATGTGGATCCCATTCCGTTTACTTTGCGAGCTGCGTAGGGCTTCGCGTCGCTTGGTCCCGGCGAGAGCGCCATTCCCGTACGCGATGAAGCGCGTTCTCGGCGACGCCCAGATCTGGCTGCGGTGGTTTTTCTGCAGCTGTGCGACGCTTGTTTCCGGCCCATCTTCGCATTTTTCGTCGTCGAGCTGGGCTCGCGCCGGGTCGTCCACGTCGCGGTCACGCGCGAGCCCAGCTCCAGCTGGGTCGCGCAGCAGATGCGCAACGCCACCGTCTTCGGCGCTGCGCCGCGCTTCGTGATCCGCGACCGCGACGCCAAGTACGGCTCGGAGTTCGATCGCGTCGCTTGCGGCGCTGGTGCGAGGATCCTCGAGACGCCCGTCCGGGCCCCGCGCGCCAACGCAGTCGTCGAACGGTTTCTCGGCAGCGTGCGACGGGAGTGCCTCGACCACTTCCTCATTCTCGGCGAGCAGCACCTGCTCGCGGTGCTCGTCGAATACTGCCGCCACTTCAACGAGGCGCGCCCTCACCAGGGCATCGATCAACTGGTGCCCGTCGGTTCGTCTTCGGCTGCCGCCGGGGCTGGAGAGGTCGTGGCGCTCCCCGTCCTCGGCGGTCTCCATCATGACTACCGGAGGGCGGCATGAGGTGTGGTTACGCTTCCGCCCTGCCCTGACGGAGTCGGTAGCGAAGCGCCGCCGCGCCGCTCACTCCTCCAGCCGGTACTGCCGCTCCACGATCGCCGCGGCGCTCGGGCCTCGCCAGTGCGGCGCGATCCAGCGCGGGCGCTGATCTTCCCAGCCTTGCTGCGCGCGGCGCCAGTGTCCCCGCACCATACACCGCCGCGTGAGCTCGTGCTCACGACCGCCGCGGCGTGCCTTCTTGAGCTGCTCGAGCGCCTTGATGTCGATCGTCCCAGGCAGATGGAACACGGTCTCCGACGTGAAGATCGGAACGTCGGGATCGTTCTTCGTCCTCGTCGCACCGGGCGTCATCTCGCGGACGTCGGCGTCTTTGCTCGTGGCATAGAGCACGGCGTTGAAGACCAGGCCAAGGAGATCGCGGAGCGGCGTGCTCTCGTAGATGGGCCGAACTCCCTCGTCCTCGTCGAGGCCAGCGACGCCGGGCGTGGCACCGGCGATGATCCGATCGACGCGTTCGCTGTCCAACAGCTCCAGCCGGCATGGGATCACCCGAGGCCGCGTGCCGTCGAGGACGTCGCCGACGATGGCGAGATCCAGAACGCGTGGTTCGTGTCCGCCGTTTTCGCCGGACGTCTGGGTCAAGTACACGGTGAGCACCTGGAGCATCCGCCCTTGCCGGAGCTCGGCCGGGAGGCGGGAATCGGCTCGTTCCGCGAGACCGAGCGCGTAGCGGTCGGTGAAGACAAGGGCCATGCTCCGGAACGGCAGACGGACGGCTTCTCCGGTGACGTCGAGCTTCGTGGCGCCGAGCATCCAGGAGAGAGGCTCCCCGACCCAGAAGACCTTGCGCAGATGAAGCTCGAAGTTCGAAAACGCGAGCGTGACGTGCCGCGCGAACTCCGGGCTCGGACACGCGCGAACGAAGCGCTGGTAGGCGAGGTCTCCGGCGAGGTCCGCCTCCGAAACGACGCGATCGAGCCCGTTGGGCCCGGCTGCGCGGCGAGTGCGGACGCCGAGGTCGCGGGTGAGCGGCGCGAGCTCCGGGAAGTGACGAACGAGTGCCTCGTGCCCGAGGACCGGAGCCTGCTGGCGGAACACCGGGGCGTCCCTGTCGTCGCCCACGCCGAGTTCGTCCCACATCCAGGTCGGATTCGAACGCCGCGTCGCCGCTCGACAGGGCCTTCTCGTACATCCCCTCGAGCTCCTTCAGCATCTGAACCACGCGTGCTCGGAGCCCGGGCGATGACGCCGTGTTCCGGGGGGTCTTTCCATCGAGGCGCGGCACCGCCTCGTCGAGCCAACGCTCGTAGTGCTCGGTGAGGTGCTGCTCGACGGCTGAGTTCCCTGCGTCACGCAGCTCGGGGGGAAGTCCCTCCGGCTGAGGCCGCCCACTTTCGCGCATCGCCTCCATCGCGCGTGCGACGTCCTCCGTTCGCGTGACGCGGAACTTCACGGCATCACCCGCGAGCCGTTCGACCAGCTTGCGCCCGCGTTCTCCGCGCTCGACGGAGTTGGTCTGGAGCTCCAGCCGCTCGTCCCCCAGCTCGAACCACCCGTATGTCACCGGCTCCTTCCGATCCTTCCCCTTCCCGGACCAGCCCCACCGCGGCAGTTGCCCCTCCGTCTCCACGCGTTCGAGGGATTTCGCGCCGTCGAGTGCCGTCAAGAGGGCCCCCCGGTCCCCGACGTCGAAGTAGACACGTGTGAGCACGACCTCATCGCCGTCGTAGTTCACCAGCGCGGGCATTTGCATGGGCGAGATCCACGCCCCGTGGATGTCCGGTACGAGCAGCGAGCACGACTGCTTCTCCGACAAATCTCCGTCCGCCGCGTCGTCCTCGAGAGAGTCACGCATGACTTCGACGAGTGCCTCGGCTCGCGCCGGCGCAATGGGGAGGACGCCACCGTCCAGCACCGGATCACTCGGGACGACCCCGGCGGGCATGATGCGGGTCGCTAGGACGTCCCATCGGTGGATCTGCTCGGTCGCCGACCGCTCCGCGACACGGGTCTCCTTGCCGGTGATCAGGTCCCTCAGGGTCATGCCCACACCCGGTCGCACCTCGACGACCTGGTACACGCGCATCGTCGTCGCGCGCGCCAGCGTCAGGTAACGGCGCACCCCGGGGGCAACCCCTTGCGCGACGTCCAGGTAGGCATCCACGACGCGGCGGCCCGGCTCGTACTCGTAGTCGAAGAAGAGCCAGAAATCGAAGACGAGCTCGCTGATCGAGTCGACCCATGCGTCCTCGGTGACGACCGTCTGCCCGGGGTCGACATCCGCCCAGAAGTCCTCCTCCGCCGTCGATACGATGCGCTCCCACCAGGGGCCATCGACGAGGCGATCGAGCTCAGCAAGCGCCAGGTCGCGCTCCTGTTTCGTGTACGTCGGGCAGGACGCGACCCCCGCGGCAAAGCAGCATTTCTTGAACTTCTTGCCCGAGCCGCACGGACACGGGTCGTTCCTTCCCGGACCGCTCATGGTTCCTCCTTCTCCGATCTCGGACCCGCGAATTCCCCGAGCAGACGCGCCATCCCCGAGAACAGCTCCATCAGTTGTTCCGCGGCCTCCGGCGGAGCATCGATGCGCACGCCGCCGTTCGCCGTTCGCTCGATCCTGAGACGACCGAAGAGCGAGCCGGGCGACCAGAGGGCGCGAGGCACGCCGGGGCTGGAGCCGGACTCCGCGTCGGCAGCGTCGTTCGGCGGGGGCAACCGTGCGGGCGCGGGGGGCGAGCTCGGCGCGGCGAGATCGTCGGCGAGCGCGCCCTCGGCTTTCGCCGTCGCGGTCGCGGCCTCGGACGTCACGGGTACTTCGTCGTCACCGGCGGCGTCGTCCGCGTCGAGCGCCGGCGGCGCCTCGGGCATCGCGTCGATTTGCACCAGCCTCTCGACGCTGCTCAGGAACGACGCGCTGCCCTGGAACTGGATCTCGTCGCTCGTTCCGTCGAAGAGACCCGAGAACAGCGCCTGTTTCGTGCCGACGACGTTCGCGATGCGCGCCTCGATGCCGTACTCGCTGACGAGGTTATAGACGTCGATCGGATCCTTCTGCCCCAGGCGATAGATCCGACCGATGCGCTGCTCCAAGACCGCCGGGTTCCACGGGAGCTCGAGGTTGATGCACGCGTTCGCGGCGCGCTGCAGGTTGAGACCAACGCCCCCCGCGTCGCTGAGAAAGAGGATGGACACGGCCGGGTCGTCGTGAAAATCGACGATGCTGCGAGTCCGCTGCGCGGGCCGCTCCGCGCCGGTGAAGAAGGCGGCCCTCGCGCCAGTCCGCCCGAGAACGTCCCGCAGGCTCCATTCCGCGAGGCGGAGCATGCGGCGCCACTGGCTGAACACGACGACCTTGCGCCCCTGCTCGACGACGAGATCCTGAACGAGGCGACGGAGCTCCCCGAGCTTCGGCGCAAAGAGCCCATCGATCAACGCGGGATCGGGAGCGGCATTCTTGTACGCGGACCACATCTCCTCGAACCTCAGCTGGCCGAGGCCGTTCGAGATGATGCGCTGCTGGGTGAGGAGCGCCATGAGCCTCAGGAATTCCGGCTGCGTCAGCGGCCGCCTCTTCGACGTTGCGATGAGGCGCGCGATCGGATCGTTCAGATCGTCGTGCTCGCTGCGTTGCTGGGGCGTCATCTCCACCGGAACTCGCGTGTCCGTGCGAGACGGCAGCTGCGCGAGGACTTCCCGGCGCACTCGACGCACCACACATGGGGCGAAGCGCGCGCGGAGCGTGTCCAGATTCCGCGCGCCCGCCCGACCGCCCGCCGAGGCGTCCCCGGACCAGGACGTGTGCCACGGGACCAGTCGCCACTTCGGCGCCAGGGCGAGGTCATCGACCCAGTCGAGGATCGATGCGAGCTCCTCGAGCCGGTTCTCCATCGGGGTGCCGGTGAGCACAAGACGGAAGCGCGGATCGAGCGACTTGACGTACACCGCCGACTTCGTCGCGTAGTTCTTGATCCGCTGCGCCTCGTCGAGCACGACAAACTCCGGCGACAAGCGGTGGATGTGCTCGATGTCGCGGAGCAGCTGCTCGTAGCCCACGATAAGGAAACCCGCGTGCAGCTTGCGGTACTGATCTCTCCGTTCCTCCGGAATCCCTTCCACCACGGTGGCGGGAACGTCCGACGTCTGCTCCCACTCGCGCAGCCACTGCGATTTCAAGGCGGCCGGCACGACGAGGAGCCCGCGACGGATTCGCCCCGATTCGAAGAGCGCGTGCGCGGCGGCAATCGCCTGCGTCGTCTTGCCGAGACCCATGTCGTCGGCGAGCAGGAGCCGTCCCGCCTCAAGGAAGCGGGTGAGCCCCTCCATCTGGTAGGGGTAGAGCTTCCGCTTCAACGTTCGCGCGTATCGGAGCGTCTCCCGTACCGCGGAACCGTTCTCCACCCGCCGCATGGCACGGTCCAGCTCGTCCCGGACGATCGCGCGCGCCGCTGGCGTTGCGTCCAGCCCGCCCGTGCGCCCCTGCATGGCAGCCTCCAAGGACACGAGCACCTCGCTGCGTGCCGCCGGCGTTCGGAGCTTCCTCGCGTCGAGCCGCCCCTTCACGAACAGCCGCTGGAAACGCTCTTCTTTCCCCGCGCCACGGCCTGCGCCGCCGTCGGCGTCGACCAGCTCTAGCCCCAGGAGGCGGTCTATCGACCCGGTGAGCGGAACACCTGGATCCCACGCGAGCTTCAGCCTCTTCGTTCGCGAGGCCACTTCGGACGACCCTGCCGCCCGCCGCCGAGGATTCGCGTACACGTCATCGAGTACGACGAGCAGGTGCTTGCAGAGCCCGAGCGAGCTCCGGATAAAGTCCGGGCAATCGCAGTTTCCCCGCGGGGGCGAAAGGGCCTCTAGAACCGTCGCGTAGGGACGCGGGTCGCCCGCACGCCGATTGCGGCGATCCGGCGTCTGCGTTCGTTTGCCTCGACCGCCAGACGATCGACCCGTCGCATAGACTCCGAACACCCGCCCGCCCTTCGGTCGCGCCGAGACGACGAGACCGTCGCGCCTGGCGAACTGCCAGCGCCGTACCAGCGCTTCGACCGCAGCCGCTTGCACCGGAAAGTCTGCACCTGGGGTGAACGCGAGCACGTGCTCGACCACCTCGGCGCCCGGGAACGCACCGAAGGAGCGGCGACTCAGCTCGAACAGCGTCTGGCGGGTTTCGTCCTGATCTGGAGTCCGAGGCGGCGGCATGGGCATCGCGTCCGGACTACGATCACCACGGTCCGCGGAGAAGTCCAGTCAGCGTCCTCCTGGAAACTCGTCGCGCCGTGACACCCGCTCGCGCGGCGGGTCCATCGGGGCGGGCGCGATGAGTTTTCAGAACAGGTCGCCCGTAGCCTCGGCGACCTCCTCGGTGAGTTCGTGTTTCGTCGCTCGTGAGCGGGCTAGCCGTCGACCGGTACCGGCGGGACGCCTCGCGTCGTCAGCGCGAAAACGTGCTCGTCGTCGAACCGGTAGCCTTCGATGCCAACACTTGGACGGAGGCCCACGATGATGAAACCAGGCAGCACGGCGATGTATGACTATCGAACCTCGTCTAGGAGCGACATGCGCGATGAGGGCCATTCGCCGTCCACGCGCCATGCTGTGATCCCCGGCTCCCTTCGGCTCGGCGCGGTTATCTCGACCGACGTAGCCGAGAAGCTCCCGTTCGAGCTGAGTCTCCCGAATGGCCGAACGCTACGAGGTCGGATCGCGCTGCGAGTCGTCATGCTCGGGTCGATGATCAAGGTATACCCGTCCGTGGTCATTCTTGGCGTGAGACGCCTGCCGGTTGACCTGTACAGGGAACGGCGGAGGGATGAGCGTCCCAGGAGGATCACTCCTCGCCGCGTCCCTCCCGGTGGAGCACGGTCATCATCCCCCGGTGTAGCTCGGCCCGGACATCTGCAACCCCTTCGTGCTTCAGTCGCTCCTGGAAGTGCTTCGAGGCGAACCTCATCCGGGCGTTCTTCGCGATGACCTGGATTGCCGACATCCGGACGTCCTCGTGCGGATCGTCAATCATCATCGACCAGAACTCGTCCTCGGGCTTCGAGATGAGTGCTCCGACGGCGATAGCTGCCTCTCGCGTCGTCGGCACAGTGTTCGACGCCCAACGGTCACGGATTGCCCGGAGCATGTCCGTCGGGATGCCCCGTGCCTTGTGGACAGCCTCGACGAACCTGGTGAGTCTCTCCGGCTCGACGTGAGGTCGGTCCACGACGTCTTGGAGGATGTCGTCGGTGAGGAGCGGGGCGAAAGCTGAGCCCGCGAGCACGTCGATGGCAACCTGACGCAGCTCGGTTCCCGACCCCGAGTCCCTGACGGCTTCGAGAGTCGCCACGAAGACGGCCTCGTCGTAGACCTCCCCAAGCCGGAACTGGGCTGCACACCATCGCTTCGGCGTGGTCTCCCGTACCCACCGCCAGATGGCAATGGGCGTCCCATGAGGGACGGGGAGGTTCTCTTCCAGGGCAGCCACAAGAGCTGCACAGGCGGCTTCCGAAGACCGGGTGAGTTGTTCGGGTCGGAGAGGACTTCGAGGGCGTGGGCCAGGAGATTCATCGAATGAGGGTACGTCTCCTCGACCGCAAGGTTCAACTTCGGGCGCGTTGAAGTTGATTGCGAGCGAGCCGAGACGTATCCCGCGCGTGAACACGACTTCCTCCACGAACAAGTCCCAGACCAAGACGACTTCGAAGACCAACGGTCGTCCGCCGAGGATCATTCGGAGCAGCCGGCGGCTCACACGCTGCGAGTCCCGCCACAACGGCACCGACGCCGGACAGGAAGCCGGTGACGGTCATGCTCAACGAGCAGCTCCACCGGAAGGTGAAAGATCACGGCCGAGCTGAGCTGGACCTCGCTCTTCGACCTCATCGAGGCACAGGTCAAGGTCATCCGTGCAAGGAACGGCTGCCGGGGCTACTCGCGGGCTTCGACACCGACTCGTGAGCGCACGAGGAGCCAGCCCCATGGCCGAGCCGAATCAAGCCCACGAAGCGATGCTCCGACGACATCGCTCGGCGTTGGTTCGGTTCGCCTCGGCCTCGAAGCTACCTCCGGAGAAGATGGCGTTCGTCGTCGCCGACCCGAACTTGAATCTCGGCCGAGCGACAAAGCAGTCGGGGATCATCGCGACCGACCGGGCCTCGATTGTGATCCCCGTCTCGGTGGACGACCTCCCGAGGTTCGCCGAAGTTGTCGGCGCGAGCGAGGTCGAGCAGCTCCGAGTTGAGCACGGTGCTGTTCCCATTCTCGTCATCGATGCCGATGATCAACCCGCCGTCGTCTGGGAGCGTCTACTACCGCCGCAACGGAGTGACGCTCAGAACCGGTCGATTATCCTTTCGGGTGTTCGAGATTGCGGGTAGGGGCTGTTTCAAGTCGGCACATGCTCTTCAGCGGGAGAGCTGTCGAAATCGGAAGAATGACCCCCGGGGGCCTGAAAGGGGACCCGTTCGAATAGGGCGCGGACCTCGAAATGTTGTGCGGCGGAGAATTTTGCCGGAATCCAGGGGAAACGGCCGCTGGCAACTCGTCCAGCTCGATCCCAGAGTTCTTGGCGAGGGCTCTTTACCGGGGTCACTTCACGCAGAGGTAATACGCTCCCGGGAAGATTGTCTGGTCCGGCGTGTAACTCACCTTCTGGCCTCCGGGGAATTGCATTCCGAGGTAAGCCCCGAGCTGTTGAGGCATCGGGGTAGAGGTGGCCACGTTGAGGAGGGTAAGATCCGACCACGAATTTCTCGAACCAGGAGAACCCGTCCACCACGGACGCTGTGGAGTCAGTGGTCGTGTCCCGGACCTTGAGCATCTCGGTGAAGGTCGCCAGGTGAAAAGCTCCCTGCGAGTTACACGGGGAGGTGGTCTCCGCCCCGGTGGTCGGGTGAACCAAGGCCCACGAGTTCGTCGCGTCCGTCCAGCGGATGACGTCGTTCGTGACCGAGAGGTTCTGCCCCTGGTACTTCCGGCAATCGACGTTGGCGTAGGAACCCTCGGGATTACACCCGAAGTTGCAGATGTCGTTCAGGATGAGCTTCCCGAGAGGACCGCACACGAGCCAGTTGTCGTTGAAGCAAGCGCTCACCGTGCCCTGGCAGAGGTCACCGACCTTAGGATCGAGGACCCGCATCACCTGGACCGGCATCACTGGTTGTCCCGCCCGTGGAGGCCGCTCCACCTGTCGAGGATGTCCCTCCAGTTCCGATTAAGTCTCCCGTCGATGTCGTTCCTCCACCGCCAGTGGATCCGCCCGTAGAGGAGGTTCCCCCCGCTGATGATGACCCTCCGCTGTTCGTCGCGCCGCCCGTTCCCGTAGACCCTCCTGTGGCGCTTCCACCGCCTGTCGAAGTGGCTCCTCCCGTGCTGACGACACCGCCGGAACCGGAGCCCCCGGTGTTCGTCATGCCGCCGGATCCTGTCGAGCCTCCCGTCGATCCGACGCCGCCTCCCGAGGACGACTCTCCACCCGTCGATGCGTCGGGATTGCTGCCTCCGGTCCCCCAGGCGATGCATCGAGGTCGAGGGTGCCTCCCGTGCCTGTTGTCGTGCCACCGGAACCCGTTCCACCAGCTTGCTGCGTGCCTCCGGATGACGTCGTGACACCTCCCGAACTTGGGGAGCCGCCGGATGCCGACGTGGAACCACCGGATACGCCTGCATCGACCCCACCGGCAGAAGAACCGCCGCCCCCGCCGCCTCCGAACGGGCTGCCGTCAGAGCTGCCACACGCGGTCACCAGCACAGCAAGAGCAAGCCCGAAGCGACGCATCAGCAGATTCCCGCCTCGCGCAGAACACGGAGGCAACCTGAAAAGCTACGTCCGGCCTGACGATCTCTCAACGCAAAACGCGCTAATCGAGTGGGCTCTATTCGGGTGCGAGTAGGGACCACAGTGGTTCCGTGGACTTCGCCACGGTGCTCCAGCGGCTCGGGCGGAACCTTCAGCGGGCTCGCTGGAGGAAAAGCATGACGCAGCAGCAGGTCGCTGCCGAAGGGCTGACGTACCCTACCTCCAGGAGCTTGAGCGTGGGCAGCGAAACCCCTCGCTCAAGATGCTCCGCGACCTCGCCGACATCCTCGACGTCCGCGTCGTCGATTTACTCGACGTCGGTGAGCGGAAGGCCGCGATCGAGCTGTCGGAGCTGGACGTGAAGCCGCCTCCGAGGGGCCGGAAGCCGAAGCCGAAGAAGCGGTATCATCGGTGACGTCGGCTTGCTCGAGGTGCGTCAACTCGGCCTCTGGAACCCCAAACCAGGGGGCCGATGTCCGAGAAGACACCTACCCGGACATCCGCGCTCGGGGTTTTTGGGTTGAATCGGAGCAGCCCGCGAACGTAGTCCCGCTCATGGGAAGTTTACCTTGCATCCAGGGCGCGCACGGCGACGCCGAGACCATCGCCCTCTGGCTCACCGGCAGGCTCGAGAGCACGCGGCGCGCCTATTCGGCGGACGTTCGTCAGTTCCTCGGCCGCGCCGGCAAGGCCCTCGGCCGACCTGAGCCCCGCCGACGTCATCCGGGCCGCATCGGGGCCGCGCGGGACTGCTGCTGTGAAGAGCCTCATCTCGTTCGCGTCGAAGATCGGCGATCGAGGAGGACGTCGGCAAGGTGGTGCGGACGCCGCGCGTCCCTCGCCGTCTCCACGAACGGGTGCTTTCGGAGAATGAAGTCGAACTGTGACCGCGAGGCCGCGCCTGGTCGCAACTGAGGGTTCGTTCGCTTGCTCGACTACGCGGGCTACGGTGGCCGAGGCTGTCAGGCTCCGGTGGATTGACGTCGGCGCGAACGTCGTCCACGTGCTGGGAAAGGGGAGCAGGTCGCGCTCCGTCGGTATTCCGGCGTCGGTGGTTGCGGAGCTCCGCACCCTCCGAGGGAAGACAGACAATGAGCAGGCCGCGGTGTTCAGGGGGCGCGCCGGCGGCCACATCACCGATCGGCAGGCGCGTCGCATCGTATGCTGCGCGGGGCTCGAAGCGCTCGGTAGGTCGATCTCGCCGCACGTGCTGCGGCACAGCCACGCCACGAAAGCTCGAAGGCGTAGTACCGCAGTGGGCCAGCAGACGCTCGCCACGCGCGCGACTGTGGCGCGTACCTGCATTCCACGGGAGCGGCTCCGCGGCCTACCTGGGTCGGCAACGCGCATAGAAGTGTCCCCGCCGAGCGTTTGATTCTGAGGCTGCACCTCAGCGCATCGTTTGGCCGTCTCGGCGGGCGCGGAACGCCGACCGTCGCTTGCGTGCCCATCAGGTTCGCGGCTCTTGAGTTAGCCGCAGCGCGTGATTCACATGCGAAACGGAATACGGGCGTTCGAGTTCTGAAGGCGCTCGCCATCGTTCCTCGTCGAGCCAGCCCTGGAGGGATTCTGTCGTCCCCGAGCCGACTGTCGTTCGCCGCAAGCCGGAGCAGGGCGAGCGTCGCTAGTCTGTCTATCCCGTCGAGCATGTCCTCCGTGGCGCCTCTCCGTCTCTTCCCCCCGTGGACCACGCCACTCCGAACGTCATAGAAACGTTTGATGGCCTTGCACACGGTGGACCGAGTAGTCGGGTCAGTCGAAAGCAGAAGCGCCATCCGCTCCGAAAGGCACCGCGCCAGGGATTCCTTGTCGGAAAACGTCAAGAGCGATTCCAAAGCGATAGAGGTCTTCACAACGGCCGCCTCGAATCGCGGCCCGCAACGGGATTCGACGAGGCAGTCGACGCGAGGCGCAGGCGTCGGACGAGGGCGGTATCCAGAAGGCACCCCTGATAGGGCTTGTCGAACCCAACACGAGCGACCCTCGTTGTCAGTGATGTCGATATAGTGACGGCACTGCCGTCCGGCGTTGCGTTGGTCGTCGATCTGATGGTCATGCAGTCGGCCGATCGGATCAGCCCGATCTGATCGTGCCGGTGGGGCGCGATTCCCAGACGGCGGAGAAAAGCTGCCTTCTTCGTCGCAAGGCTCTCGGCGAGCAGGGTCACCTGCTCAGCGATATCGGCCGCGTTGGCCGCCCTCGAAGAGATCTCCCTTGGCGTGCCGGTAAGCGAGATTCAATCACCGTCTGACCCGCCAGTGCTTCGATGCGCCGGTAGTAGAAATCGATCCGACGACGGATCCGCAGGAAAACATTCTTCTTCGTGATGGAGTGCAAGAACCGATCGCACTCCTCTTGGCTCATTAGGTAGATGCGCGTCGCTTGGGACAGAGAGAGTGGCGTCTCGGCACGCAATCGCGAAGTCGTTCTCAGGTAGAGCGAAGGCGGTGGCATCGCTGGGAACCGTAACGAGGTTTGGCGCTGATGGCTCATGCGGGCGAGAGATTGATTTTCGCGCCGTCGAGAAGGTGCGCCAACCGTTCGGGCTCGAGCGACGTCATGAGGTATCGGAGGAGGTCATCTTGCCGAGGCTGCCCAAAGACCATCCGGTACAGCGAGCATCTGGACAGAGTCCGCATTTGCCCGAGTTCGCGGCTCGAAGGAAACGACGGCACGTGTCGCTCGATCCGCGCGCCGCCCTCGACGGCGTAGACCCAGAAGGGGATTACATCGGAGGACCCATTGGGGCGCCCCCGTCGCGCTTCCTCGAACATCGACTCCCACGGATCGACGGCGTTGGTCCTTGATGCTCGCGGTTCCGTGGGCAAGCGCGACGTTCTTCCGGACGGCGTGCCCCTTGAAACGGTGAACGCGGCCTTCGCGCTGCTCCAGATCGACCGGATTGGTCGGCAAGATTCCAGTGCACGACGGCGTGGCAGTAGGTGTGGAAGTCGAGCCCATCCTGGCCCGACCGACGTGGTTGCGACCACGAACGGCCAGAACGGCGAGTTGAACGCCTTCCGGACGCTGAGTCGCGCGCTGAGTCGCGATCCTTCATCCTCGGTGCGTTCGTCACCGAATCGCAGTGGCGAAGTGACAGCGCATGCGCATCGCGTCTGTGGCCGTAGCGTCCGCCCAGACCGGTCAGGCCAAGGTCCGACCGCCCAGGTTGGCCGTCCGCAGCGACATGGCCTCGGAAATCTCTTGCGCGATCTGGCGCACTCGGTCGATGGCACCGCCGTCCGCGAGGCCCAGAGGATTCGCGGAGTACGTGGTCGTACTCGTCGAGCACCGCCTGCAGGCAGCCATCGACGCAATAGTCCAGCACCTGGCGCCAGTAGGGCGGTTCACCTTCAAGCAGCGACATGACCTCGGTCTGATTGAACAGGCCGCGGAAGCTCCACGCCGACTGCGCGGCTCCGTTTCGCACTCGCACCCCGCATAACCGCCGAGGGCGTCCGTGCGCATGCCGACGACACGCAGCATGGACCGGAGCATCGCTGACGCCCGGGGCGCCAACGCGCGACTCGTGCGAGCACGTGACGAGGTCCGCCGGGGCTTTGCCGAGCGGGGACCTCGCGTCCGTCTCCAGGGCCAGCTTCTTGGGCACGTGGTCATCCCAGGACCGCGGTGTCACCTTCGGCGCGTCGGGGCCGGCGGCGCTGGCGGGTCGTTGCGGCACCGGAGCAGATGCCGCGAGCCGCGTTGGCCAAACCATGCCTTGGTTGCCGCGGGCTCGAGAGCTCGGTCGAGCAGTAGCGGGCGCGGCCCAGTACCAGCGCTCATCTTCCTGTCCGTCGAGGACCGGCGCCACTCGCAACCGCGTCAACGCGACCTCGATGATGCTTTCCGCCTCTCCGAGTATCCGGGCGATGTCGACGCTGGACACACCGATTCCGTCCGCCGCCGTCTCCGCGCGATGCGCCGGATCGAAGGCCTTGGCGAGATAGGCGCTGGGGTAATGAGAGCGAGCACCGGCATCCCGGCGGGACGGCCGAAGGTCGCCGACCGAACCGCAGCAACGGGCGCGGCGCTTCCGCGCTTCCGGCGTATTCGCCCCCGCGCCCGAACGCCCTACCATGAGGCGCTCCGCCTCGTAGCTGAGAAACGCGGCGACGGCCCGCGGCACGAAGCTCCACGACGAGAAGATGAGCGCTTCGTGAACGCCTGAACGGCGGGGTCTCCGCACGGCCCTGCGGCCGTCGGTAGTAGGGCAGCGCGGGCGGCATCCAGAGGAGTCTGGCGGGCGCCGGGGCCCACGGTCTCGGCGGCCAGCGCGCGGAGCCGCCCGTTCCCGGCATCGACTCCGCGTAGCGCTCGACACGCTCCCATTCGAGGGCCGCCCTCGGAGCGGTCTGAGAGTGCGTCCGCCTTCGCGATGAGCCGATGGCCTCTTCGGCGGCTGCGTTGAGCTCTCGCTTGAGCTTGTAGTTTTCGTCCATGAAGTTGAGCAGCGTAGGGGAGCGCTCTTCCAGAAGTCGAGGACGTCAGCCGGTGCGAGAAGGCGCCTGACGTTCTGCGACGCGAGGACGTCGAGGACGTCAGGCTCCCGAAGCCCGACGGACGCCGCTTGCTTCTCGACGAGCATGCCGCTCCGATCCGGCGTCGAGGCCAGGCGCTCGGTCCGAACCATAACGCGGCGAAGACGGGCTTCCAGATCTGCCCGCGACGTGTGAAGCGGCTCCTCCGTTCCGCGCTCTCCGGCCGAGAGCAACGCCTTGCGGTACCCGAGGCGGAGCGTGCTCCAGACTGCTGTCGCCACCGTTGCTGCGTTCGAGGAAGCGGAGGGTCCGCACGAAGTCGGCGTAGTGATCGTCTCGGTGACGCCTCGTCGGCGACCGTGTACATCTTGTACGGGGTCGCGGAGAGGAGAAGGACGCGGCGCGTCGGCGTTGGTTGAAGAGATCGTGTGGCGAGCTCGACCGGCCTCGGATCTGCGCGGTCGAGGAGATGACCGAAGCGCTGGAACTCGTCGAGGATGACGAGGTCGGGCTTGAGGGCAGCGATGCAGCTGGCGGCGAGCAACGCGCGCAGCTCACCGACGAACTCGGACCGTTTGCTCGCGATGTCGTTTGCCGGGGACGCCCCATCGCGCGAGTACCCCCGCGTCAGCTCCTCGAACCGCTCCCGCAGGTTGGGGCGTTGCTGTCCGCTCGCCTTCTCGTCGGCCTCCGCGAGCTTCCGTTCGAACGTGTGAAGCTCTTCCGCTCGGGATCGATGTCCGAGAGACGGTACGTCGCAACCTGCTCACGGAATCGCTTCGAGCTCGCGTATCCCTGGAATACGTTCATCGGTGCAGCGCGCGTCCCGAGGTCCCACAGCTCGCGCAGCATGGCGTAGAGCAACAGCCGCTCGTCCATTGGCCGAGTCCCCCGTGCACGTCGAAGGACGTCCCCGGGGTGAACGAAACGAAATTCACTCCGGACTTCGCCTTCCGCATTTCTTCGATACGGAGGGGAAGCAACGTCAGGCGCGACGCGAACGCGGTGTGTTGCCCCGACACCTTGAGTCGGTTGATGTTCTGGCGGGCGATGTCGCCGTTCGAGCAGATGTAGATAATGTCGACGCGATCGACTTTGCCCCTCAGGTGGTCGATGGCACGAGCGATCACACCGCGGGCGATGAGGGTCTTGCCCAGCCCGACCTCGTCCGCGACGAGGAAACGCCGCGGGCTCCCATCCGCGTACAAGCGCTCGAACACGTAGTCGACGGTTTGGCGCTGGAAATCTTTCAGCCCGCGGAGCGCCGCCTCCGTGTCGGTCGCGCCCGTGTCGTGTGCGGCGGCACTCACGATCGCCCTCGCTTGCGAGTCGCGGCCCTAGCGTCGCGTATCGGTTCCCATATCTCCATAAAGCCCGTCGGCAAGCCCGGCTGTGGGGGCTACTTCTCGCGTCCGCCGCAGGATCGCTCAGGAATCCGGCACGCACAAGCCTTGAACGGCGTCGCGAGATCGACGAGATCGAGATCGTGATCGCGGCGCTGATTCGGCGAATTCGTGGCGTCGCGGGAAGGATCGCCGAGCGCGTGGACGCGGCCATGCGAACCGCGACGCGGCCGGTCTCGATCGTCGGCGGGGTGCTCCGAGACGTCAGCCGCACGCGGGAGGAACTCGTCGCGGAGAACACGGCTCTCCGACAGCAGTTGATCGTGGTGGCGAGGACGGTGAAGAAGCCGAAGTTCGCGGGGCACGAGCGTGGGCTCGTGGTGCTGCTCGCCCGCCTCATGCCCCGCTGGCGAGAGGCCATGCTTCTGGTGAAGCCCGAGACCGTTCTCCGGTGGCACCGCGAAGGATTCCGGCTGTTCTGGCGCGCGAGGTCCCGGCCACCAGTTGCCGCCACCCCGCGGATCGCTCCCGAAACGGTCGAGCTCATCCGACGGCTCGCTAACGAGAACCGGCTCTGGGGTGCCGAGCGGATTCGCGGCGAGCTCCTGAAGCTCGGCGTCAACGCGGCGAAGCGAACCATCCAGAAGCACATGCGCCGGGTCCGTGGGCCGCGTCCTTGGGGGCAGAGCTGGTCGACGTTCCTCGGCAACCACATGCACCAGACGTGGGCGTGCGACTTCCTGCAACTCTACGATATCTGGTTCCAGCCGATCTTCGCGTTCTTCATCATCGACCTCGGCTCGCGCAAGGTCGTACACGTGGGCGTGACCCGGAACCCGACCACGACGTGGGTCGCCCAGCAGCTTCGGAACGCGACGCCGTTCGGCGAGGGACCCCGGTTCCTCATCCGTGACAACGACGACAAGTTCGGCGTGGATTTCGACCGAGCAGCGAAGGGAGCGGGCGTCCGAGTCCTCCGCACCGCAGTGCGGGCACCTCGCATGAATGCGTTCTGTGAGCGCTTTCTCGGCAGCGCTCGTCGCGAGTGCCTCGATCATGTCGTCGTATTCGGCGAGCGTCACCTCGAGCGTGTCCTGCGCGAGTACTGCTTCGACTACTTCAACTGCGCTCGCCCTCACCGAGGGATCGGGCAGCTCGTGCCGATCGGCGCGGCGACCTCGGCCACCGGAAGCGCAGAGGTCGTAGCCGTCCCCGTGCTCAACGGCCTGCACCACGACTATCGCAGGGCCGCGTGACCGTTGTGCCAGAGGTCTCCGCGGGACGGACGGACGAAGTAGCCCCCACAGGCGGGAACGGCGCACCGATCGGACCCCGGTGTAGCCTGCCGAACGAGTGACATCGGCCTCAGTCAGAATGCCGGCAACGATCTCGCGCCCAGGCGTTCCGTTCGTAGCGGGCGCGCTGTTCGCGCTCTTAGCGAACGACGCGAACGCCGAAGGCGCGCATCATCGACGCAAGCGGCAACTTCGTGTCGACCGAGCTCCGTCCCGACATGCACCCCCGAGTCGGACACGACGCTCGAAACCGACTGAGCCCATGGAGTGCGCGCGAAAGCGATTCTTCCCGCAGTTCCGCAGTCTACTCGTCAACCGGAGTCGGCGGATCGCCGGACCGCGAACGCCAGCGGCGCGGGAGGTCCATCGCGTCGTACGCCAGTGCGAAAACTTCGACCAGGTCCCGATTGACGATGCGATACATCAGCACGTGGCGTGCTCGCCGACCTGGTTTGCCGATCGGGAGAATCCACGCCTCGGGATTAATGTCGGGACGAGCGCGACCCGCCATAGGATCGGCCACCAACGCTTCGAAAGCTTCCTCGATGAGCGCTGCGTAGTCCTCGTACTTATGGACCCCGAACCTGCGGAACGTATGACGAAGCGCGTCTTCGATGTCGCCATCGACGGCGAGAAGCAGCCGGACGCGCGCCATCCGTCAGGCGGAGCGTTCAATGCGCGCGCGGATACGGGCCATGACCTCGGCGGGAGTTCCTTCGCTGAACTCGCCACGCTCGGCGGCAGCCTTGCGCTCCCGCCAGAGATCGCGCGCGTAGTCGAGAAATTCGTTCTCGGAGGCTTCGAGCGCCTGCACGCTGGCCCGCACCACCTCTTCGACGCTATCGAAGTTACCGGCGGCGACCTGCGCCCGAGCGATCTGAGCGATGTCCTCGGGAAGGTCGGCAGAGTCGAGATGACGGGCCATTCGTCTCAGCAACTATGCCCGAAGACGCGTCCTCAGACAAACGAGCAGCGCGCGCACGATCGTGATGAGCAGGTATGCACGGTCGGGCAAACCGTCGGCCGGACCGCGGGCACTGGCTACTCCCACCCGATGCCGATCACCTCGTCGAACGGCATCCAGACCGGCGGAACCTCGTGATCTCGCTGGTCAGGAAATGAAGGTTGCACGCCCGCGCAACCCGAGATTCCTGACCGGCGCTCTGCAGCAGAAGAAGCCGTCAGGATAAACGAAAGGTTGAAGGCCCCGGTCGCCCGGTAACGGCGGGCGGGGCCTTCGGCTTCCGGCGTCATGACGACGGGGCTCGCGAAGCGCGACAGGATCTCGCGACCCCGCGCCGGGTCCGTTTCGACCACTTCGAGGAGGTTCTGGAGGAACCGATCGATGATTGCCGGAGGCGGCACTGGAACGACATCCCCCGCCCTGGACGCCGCGGTGCGCTCCGACTTGAGACGGCCGAGTTCCGCTTCCTCTTCCCTGAGCTTCGCCGCGAGCCCGTCGGACCAGCCGCTCTTGGCCATCGCCTCCGTAAGGTTCGCGAGACGCCGTTGTCCGTCTCGGATCCTCCGATCGAGCTCCAACGGCCCGCTGGCGTCGGTGCGTCGAAGCGCGACGGTTCGTTCCGTGAACGTGGACAGGAAGCGAGCGAACGACGCTGGACGACCGACCTTCGCCTTCAACGCTTTTACTATCGTACCTGATGCCTTCTTCTCGGAGACGGAGAGCGCGTTCGCGCAGATCGTTGCACCTCGCGAATAGTGAGTCGTGCACCCGAGGCGCTCCGCTTGGTCAGAGGGCACGCCAGCTACTACAACGAAGACCGGCCCCACATGAGCCTCGACGGCGACGCGCCGATCACGCGCGGTCGAGCCGAGGACGTCCGGGAAGGTCGTAGCGCTTCCCAGAGTCGGCGGTCTGCATCACCGGTACGTGAGGAGGGCGGCGTGACGGCGCGCCCAAGACCCACGGACGCATTTCTCGCCATCACAGTGCCGCCAATGCCGGCCGTGCAGTGGCAGGAGTATCTCGAAGAGCGGTTCGTCGAGGCGATCGCCCAGCACGACGAGACGTCCGGGGCTTAGACCCACCGCTCCTCGCGCGGACTACCGGCCGGCGTCGGCGGTGCACCGCGGATCGAGCTTCTGAAGTTCCTGGATCTGCGCGTCGGTGAAGGGCAGCGGGTCGCACCCGTGCGTCGTCTCGCACACGAAGTCGAACTGAGGCTCCGCCTTCTTGTGGCAATCGAGACAGTTGAGGCCGAAGGCGTTGAGCACGTCCGTCGTGCCCTTCGTGTTTATCGTGACCCCGCTCGCCGACACCGCGAGGGAGAAGAATTCCCAGTCGTTCGTCGCGTCACTGTAGCCCGCGTGTCGCTTCACCATCGCTTCACCGGGAATGAGCTGGATGATGGTGCCGACCGGGTATCGGCCGCCATTCGGGTCGTTCGCAACGGCCTCGGAAGCGCCGATGTTTCCGAATCGGTTGGTGAGATAGAAGCTTCGTACCTTCGTCCCGTCCAGGATGCACGCAAAGTCGCTCGGCGACGGCTCCGTGTCGAGGCCGGCGCCACTGTCCGGCCCCGCGCCGCTCGCGCCGCCAGTGCTCACCAGGCTCGAGTCGGCCCGGGCCGTCTTGTTGCTGCTGCAGGCGCCCGCTGCGACGGCAACGCCCAGTGAAATCGCGAGAAGGCTATTCAATCTTTTCATGACGAGCTCCTGGCAAGCAAAGGCCGGATCGCTCCGACGCAGCGATCCAATGGAGGTACTTCAATTCGCGGTCGATTCAGACGTGCGCATTGGCGCAGGAATTTCGAGGCCCTCGCCCGGTCGGGGGACTCGAAATTCCCATCGCTTCGATGGAAGCGACACGATAGTGGCGGTCGGACACAGCAACGGTCGGACGAAATGTGACGCCGCGCCCTCATGCCGGAGTCACGTGCTCGAGTCACCATACATGGCAATTCGAACCGGGAGCGAAGGCGACGGGCGAGGTCCGATGCCACCGGGCCGCCTCGTCCGTTCCCGATCGGGCGATCGTCGAGCGACACGATGGGCATGACGAGCTGCGACGTCGAGGTGATGAAGATCTCGTCTGCGCGGACGAGCCGCGTCACCGAAACCGCCTCGCCACGGACCTCGAGGCCGGCTTCGCGCGCGAGCTCGCACACGAGGGGGCGCATGGTGCCGGGAAGTCACTCTATACCGAAAATCCCCGTCGCCGACGGCTCGGGCCGTCGTGGGACGGCGGGGAGCGGCGGGTCGACGACGGGGACGGCTTTGAGCGACCTGACCGCCGGAGGTTGCCGACGCAGAGAAGAAGATTGCCTCGATCTTGGAGATCACCTACCCGAACCCGAATGGCTCGCCCACAGATTCTGCTGAGGAGGCCAAAGTTTTTGCTCGCCACGGAACCTTGACGCAAGAGGCTCTTCTTCGCGACCGCGACGAGCCGTTCGAGCGCCGGGATTGATTCCTGCCCTGGCGTCGATTTGCCAGATCTGGGCAAAGTCCCCGAGCGGTGGACACACATTCTTGCGTTGGTCTTGTCTGGTAGCATGGCGCACATGCTCCGTCGTTCCGTCCCGTTTCTGCTGCTCGTTCTGCAAGGCTGTTCCGCTGACGGGAATAGTGGAAAGTCTTCAGGTAGCGGCGCCGCGTCCAACGCAGACTCCGGTTCGTCACGAAGCGGTGGTGGCGGTACCGGTGGAGAGACGTCGAGTAACGGCGGCGTTGGGAACGCCACCGGCGGCGCGTCGAACGGCGGCGCGTCGAACGGCGGCGCGTCGAACGGCGGCGCGTCGAACGGCGGCGCGTCGAACGGCGGCGCGTCGAGCGGCGGTGCATCGAGTGGCGGCGCATCGAGCGGCGGCGCATCGAGCGGCGGCACCGGAGGCACGAGCGGCGTCACTTGGTGGAAGCCCGCGGAGAACACCACCTTCTACTGGGACTTGCAAAATGCGCCGCCCGACAACACGCGCAATGTCGGCGCGTACGACATTGACGGCTGGGGGAACACTGCACAGGAAGTGTCGGCGCTTCACGCGCTCGGCATCAAGGTCGTGTGTTACATGGACGCGGGCACGTACGAACCGGGTCGACCGGACTCGGCGGACTTTCCTGCGTCGCTCAAGGGGGCCGCCGTCCAAGGTTGGCCCGGTGAGTTGTGGCTCGACGTGCGGCCGTCCGGACCGAACTACGCGAAGCTGCAAAGCATCATGCTGGCTCGCTTCCAGGTGTGTCAGCAAAAGGGCTTCGACGCGGTCGAACCCGACAATCTCGATTCGTATGAGAACGATCCCGGGTTCAGCACGAGCGCGGCCGACCAACTCGCTTACAACGAGTGGCTCGCTACGACGGTCCACAGCCTCGGTCTCGGGATCTTTCAGAAGAACGATCTCGATCAGGCGCAAACGCTGGAACCTTACTTCGACGGGATCTTGGACGAAGAGTGCAACAAGTACTCCGAATGCAGCACCCTCGCTCCGTACACCGCGGCAAGCAAGCCTGCGTGGGATGCCGAGTACCAGGAAGACGGTGAGACGACCGCCAAGTTCTGCGACGCGGACGTCAAAGCGAATATCACGGGGGCACTGTTCAATCTCGATCTCGACGGCAGCCTCTTTCAACCGTGTTCGAACGACGTCGGCAAGCTCAACTGAGTCGATATCGCGGGGCTGCTTCGTGACGGGCGTTCGCCCGCACGAATGACCATTCACGGCCGAATTACGCGGGCGATATCTTCTCGCGTCCGCCAAATCGGACATCGGAGGAGGCCATCATGACGCTACAGAACCGTCGCAAGTCGTCGTCAGCTCTATCGTTGCACTCACCGTCGTCGCGGGAATCGCTTCAGCGTAACCCGTGCACGAGTGACGTGTAGACCGACCCCGTGCCAAACCTCGCAAAATACTGCCCGATTGCGCTCGGTCGGGTTTCGGCACCCTACACGCGCGAAACCTCGCAAATTCCGCCCGAAGGCGCTCGATCGAGTCTCGGCACCTACGGGAGCAGTCGAGTAGCCCCGACAGCGGGCATCGCGCTCTAGGTCTTTTTGAACCCGTAGGCGTTGAACCGGAACTTGCCGTTCGCGTACCCCGGGATACTTTGAGATTCAGTGCGAACGTTCGAGAGGCCGCATTCTTCGAGTTCGTCGGCGAGCCACTGACGGTCGTAGTAGAGGTGGTCGAGTCCGGCGTAGCGCACCGCGTATTCTTCGGGGCCGAAGGAGGCGCGCCGATAGGCGAGCGCCTCGGCTTCGATGGCGCGATCGGGGACGTCGAGGATCGCGACTCCCCGGACTGCGGTCCGGGCCATGCGCTGGATCACGGCGCGCGCGTAGTCGTACGACTCGAAATAGAGGAATACGCCGCACGAGACGACGACGTCGAACGGCTCCGTCGCGGCGAACGCCGTGGCCTCGGCGACCGTGAACCGACCCGTCGGCATCGCAACTCGCGCGATCTCGACGAGCGCCAGAGACCGATCGATGCCGGCAACCTCGACGCCATGTTCATAGAGATCGAGAAGGAACGCGCCCGCGCCGCAGCCCACCTCGAGCACCCTGTCGCCGGACGAGAGCGCGAAGACATTCGCGAAGCCGCGAATGAACTCTCGCCATGGCGCCTCCGCCATGTCGCCGAAGCCGGTGTCGAGACCGTCCGCGGCCATGAGCTTAGCGAGAAGCGTGCCGCGCGAAGGATCGAGCCGACGCGCATCCCACACGGATTTCCATCTATTCATGAGTGACCATCCGTCGAACCTTCGTCCGTCGGTTCGTCCATCGATTCAAGCGCGGAGAGCAGGCGCGCGTTGTCGTCGGCCTGCCGAACCGCGAGGCGAATGTAGGGGTGTCCCGTGCCCATCCGCGACGAGACGTCCTTGATCTCGAATCCGGTGCGCAGCGAGGAGTCGCTTTCGAATGCGTGCTCCAAGGGTCTCGTCGGAGCCTGCGAGGCGCACGAGCAAGAAGTTGCCACCGCTCGGGTAGACGCGGTCGACTATCGACGAACGGGCGAGGTCCACCGCGAACGCTTCGCGATCCTCGATGGTCCGGCGGAGCGACGCCTCCCATTCGGTTCGGAACTTGAGCAATACCTCGAGAAACCACTCGGCGGGCGCACTAAGGTTCCAGATGGGGATTCGCTCCCCGACACGAGCGAGGAGGGTGTGGTCCGCCGAGTAGACGAACCCGAGGCGCAAACCGGGGACGCCCAGGGACTTGCTCATGCTGACGAGCACCACGACGTTCGGCAGAGGCTCGCGCTCCAGCCGATCGACGATCGACGGTTGGTTCGAAAATTCGATGAAGGACTCGTCCACGAACACGAGCGCGTCCGGTCGTCGTGCGGCGAGTGCGAAGATGGTGTCGGTGCGCAGCGTCGTGCCCGTTGGGTTGTTCGGATTGACGACGACGAGCATGCCCGAAGGGTCGAGCCGCCGCGCGACCTCGTCGAGATCGTAGCCTGGCGCGTCGGTGTACGTGGCCGCGCCGAGGAGCACGCGCCGGTATTCACCGAACGTGGGCTCGGGCACGAGTGCCGGACGGGAACCGAAAAGCTCCGTCATCAACGGGAAGAGCTGCGTTGCTCCATGCAACACCTGGACGCGTTCGGGGCGACAATGACGAACGAAGCCGAGCTTCTCGTTCAATACCCGCTGCGTCGAGCCGTAGCCGCGGAGCAGTTGAGGCAACGCCTGGCGCATGGCGGCCACCATGGCGTCGGTCGGAAAATATGCGTTCGCCATGAACGAGAAATCCGTGAAATCGAGGCTCCAGTGTCCGCCGAGCGCGCGATCGAGGATCTCCCCGCGGCGCTCGGGCTCGAAATCGAAGCGAGCGACGGAGAGGTCGTTCGGATCGTCCACTTCGCACCAGCTAGTGCCGTGGACGACCTCGGCCTCGATGCGCTCGCGTTGCATGTTCACGAGCATGCCGAGCACGAGCTCGTAGTAACAGTTGCCGTCGATCAGGTTCGCGTAACAGCTCAGCAACGGCTGCAGCGTCTTCCGGCAAAATTCGCGATCGAATCTGTAGATATTCAGCGTCTTGAACTTGTCGTGGTACGCAAACTCCCGTCCTTGGAGGTGCGGCGGGAACACCTGCGTGATGACGCCGTCGCCGACCGACACGACCGTTCCATCCATTCCGGAGCGATACCGATCGACGAACGCGACGTTCCCGCGCCTGTTGGCAAGCCGTCCGAGCAAGCTCGGCTCGAAGAGCAGATCGCACTCGATGAGCAACACGTCGGTGTCGAGGCTCGTCCGATCGAGCGCCAGGGACAGCGACACGATGTTGTTCGTCGTCTCGAAGTGCTCGTTGTGCAGGAAGACGAATGGCACGTCTGCATAGCGCGCCGCGCAATAGGCCCGGATATCGCCGGCCAGATGCCCCGTCACGATGACGATGTCTCGGACGCCTATCCCAAGCAGGCTGTCGACGATTCGCCCCAGAATCGTCGTGTCCCCGATGGGCAGGAGCGCCTTGTGGCAGGCGTCGGACAGCGGGCGCATACGTCGTCCGAAACCCGCGGCGAGGATGATGGCTTTCATGCGCGGCTTCGTCGGATCGCCCGGATTATAGGAGCGGCCCGGGCGTGAATATGTCTAAGTCTACCGCCGTCCATCCTGGAGACGCAACGCGCGGACCGAGGCGAGCGTGGAACCGTATAGCAACTTGTCGTCGACCATAGCCGTTCCGACGAAACCCCCCGTCGCCTTGCCGGCGAAGGCGCATGCGGCGTCGCAGGGCATGGGCGTCCTGCGATTGATTCGGCTGCTCTTGCCGTACTTTCGCCCGTACCCACGGTTGATGCTCGCCACCTTGGCGCTGACCGTCGTCGGCCTGGTCGCTGACGCCTTCGCGCGTCTCGGGTTCAAGTTCATCATCGACGAAGCCATCATCCCGGGCGATCGCGGGATGCTCGTTCGGCTCATTTTCGTGCTCGGCGCCGCCACCGTTCTCACGAGCCTGGCGGCGATCGCAGCGGAGTCGCTCTATTCTCGACTCGGCGCTCACGTCGTCAACGACATTCGCGAGCGAGTGTTCGCTCATCTGCAAACTCTGTCGGCGCAGTACTACCGAAAGAGCCGGATCGGCGATCAGATGGCGCGCTTCTCGACTGACGTCTCCTACATCGAGACGGCGGTGTACTACGGGGTCGGCACCGGCGTCGCAAGCGTCCTCGGGCTCACCTTCGCCATTGGGCCGCTCTTTTTCCTGTCGTGGCAGTTGGCGCTCGCGACGGCGGTCCTGGTCCCGCTCGCGCTGCTCGGCCCAGTGGTGACCGGTCCGCGCGCCTCGGCGGCGAGCTACGAGACGAAGGAGGATCTAGGGCGGCTCCAAGCCGCCGTCGCCGAGAACCTGCTCACGCAGGATGTCGTACGCGCGTTCCGTCTCCAGGGTTGGTCTCTCGAGATCTTCCGACGTCTGCAAGCCGATCTCCTGCGCGCCACGATTCGGTTCAACGTGTGGAGCTACACGTCCGACCGCGTCCCGACCGTCATCCTGTCGCTCGTGAATCTGCTCATCCTGGGCGGCAGCGCGGTCCGAGTCTTCAGCGGACACATGACAATCGGCGCGCTGGTGGCCTTTCAGGTGTTCTTCGCGAATGTCGTCGCGCACGCGCAGACGCTCATGAGCGTCTGCGTCTATCTCCTGCAGGCTACCGGCGGAATGCTCCGGATCGAGGAAATATTCACGGAGAAGCCCACCGTGCAGGACGAAGGCAAAGCCGTGCTCGGCTCTCTCACGCGCGAGATCACGTTCGACGGCGTGACCTTCGACTACGGCGACCGCGTGACCCGTGTGCACAATCTCCGTCTGTCGATCCCGATCGGCAGCCGGGTCGCGATCGTCGGACCGAGCGGCAGCGGCAAGAGCACTCTCTTGAATCTCCTCATCCGGTTCTGGGATCCGGTGAGCGGGAGCGTGCGCTTCGACGGAGTGCCGTCTCGCGACTTCACGCTCGACTCCGTACGCTCACGGATCGGCATGGTCTTTCAAGAGAGCATGCTCTTCGATACCAGCATCCTCGAGAATATCCGGCTCGGCTGCCTGACGGCGACGGATGCGGAAGTGGAGAAAGCATCGAAGCTGGCCGAGCTCCACGACTACGTCGCGACGTTGCCCGAGGGCTACGCGACGCGCGTCGGGGAGCGGGGCGCGAAACTCTCCGGAGGTCAACGCCAGCGCGTCGCGATCGCCCGCGCCATCCTCGCGAGCCCGGCGCTGCTCCTGCTCGACGAAGCGACGGCGTCGCTGGATCCGGCTACTGCGGCGGCCGTTTGGCGGACCCTGGTCCGTGTGGGCGAGAATCGGACGATGATTTACGTGACGCATCACGTGGATCAGGCCGCGTCGGCGGACGAGATCATCGTCCTCGACGGCGGTCGCTGCGTCGAGCGCGGCGCGCACCGCGAGCTCATGGAAACGGCCGGCCTCTACAAGCGAATGCACGATGAACAGTCACGCGCGGACAGAGCGCCGGACGATCGAAGGTCGTCGTGAAGGTCAGCTTCGACTTCGACGGTGTGCTGTCCCGCCATTCTGTCCAGCGCTTCGCGGCGGAGCTCCTCGCTGCGGACGTGGATGTCTGGATCGTCACGATGCGGTTCGAGTCCAAAGAGGCCTTTCTCCGGCACCCTCCGGATCCGGACGCGGTCTTCGTGGACAATGCGGATCTGTTCGCCATCGCCGCGAGGCTCGGGATCCCCCGACGAAAGATCCTCTTCACGAACTGGGACTGGAAGTCCGCCTCGCTGCTGGAGCAGAGCTTCGTGTGGCACCTGGACGACTGCCCCGACACCCTCCGCGACATCCAGACGCATTGCCGCGGGGTGCGCGCCATCAGCGCCTGGAACACGACGGCGTGGCGACGAAAGTGCCTGAAGGCGCTAGGTCCCCTCCCGGCCTCGTCCTACGGCAGCGGACCGTGACCGCGTCGACCATCGTCATCGCGTTCTCGCCGGACTTCAGCGAGGACGACGTCCGCGTCCACGTGGAGCTCTGCCGCAGATATTCGCCGGAGCTCGTCGTGTCGACTCGCATACTGCACTCGGTCGCGGACACGGCGGCGCTCTTCGAAGCCTTCGGCCATGTCGACGCGCTCGTCGTCTGGAACCTCTACATGGAGGTCGACGACGTGAGTCTTTCGCTCCGTCGCCTCTTCGGTGCGAAACTCGTCGGCACTCATCACACCGTCACCGTGAACACCGTTTGCAAATCGGCCATGTACGCGACGCTCGGTCGTGAGGCCATCGCCATTCCGCGGTGGATCGCCCCGGTCGGCTTCGACGGCATTGACGCGCTGCTGGGCGCGGCGCTCGAGTATCCGGTCATCGTGAAAGTGGATCGCGGGTACGACAGCGTCGGGCTCTCCGCGTCGAGCGTCTGCCACGACGCGGACTCTCTTTCGACGCGCGCGAGAGAGACGATGCGCGAGCACGGACCCATCGTCGTCCAGAGCTTCGTCGCGGGGCGTGAGTTCACGGTCGCCGTCGCGAACAACCGCGCGTTCACGCCGGTGGAGAGAATATTCCCGTCTGGGAGCGTCGTCTTCTTGCCGAGCGAGGCGTGCTCGAAGCGGTATTGCGACGATCCGGAGCTCGACGCAGCGCTCCGCACCCTCGCTTTGGCCACGGCGCGCGCTTTCACGATCGGGAAGACCGAGTACTGTCGCATCGACATCCGTCAAGATCCGGCAACGGGCCGCCTCTACCCGATCGACGTCAACGACATGTGCAGCGTCTGGCCGGGCGGGCACTTCGAGATGAGCCTCGCCGGAGACGGCGTCCCACTCCCCGAGCTGATCGGCTGGCTCACCGCGCCGGCGAGGTACTCCGCGGCGCGGTCACGGATAGCCATTTACGTCATCTGGCATTCGAACCTCTCGCAAATCGAGAGCGTCCTGCCGTTCCTCGATGCGTTCGACTGCGAGATCTTCCTCTACGCCTGGAACGACTCCTACGACGCCATGACGTCGTACTTCACCGATCGGCTCGGCGTGCCCGCGTTTCGGTTCGACGTCGATACGCTCCTCGATCGCCTGGAGCGCGAGGACCGAAATGTCGTCGTGATGTTCACGGAGTCCCTGAACTACCCGTTCGGAGCGTGGTCCAAGAAGGTATTCGGAGCCGTTCGCGCGGAATGTCCGAAGGTCATCGACGTCGTCTGCATCGGGCACTGCCTGGACCACTCGTCGTGCTCATCGTGCCTGTCCGACGTGGGTGACGTCCCGTTGAAGATGACCGCGTATCGCAGCGGTCGCTTGCCCTACGACGCCGAGGAACTCCGCGCGACATATCCCATCTCGGACAAGACCATCCTCGTCTCCCCGACGACCGGCGACGATCACATTCTCCTCTCCGATCTCCCGCTCCTGCGGAGGATGAAGAAGCTGGAGGACGAGGGGCGCTTCGAGTTCCTCTTCAAGCTCCATCCGTCGACGGTCATGATGCTCTTCGACGACGTCTATTTTCAGCTGGAGAAGGCCGGCTATGCCTACGTCCGGGAGCACTTCCGGGTGGTCGACGCCGAACATTTCTCAATATTTCCCTTGGCTGAATCGGTGCGGGTGCATGTGACAGACCTCTTCTCGTCGATGCCCGCGCTCCTGACCTACCTCGGCGATCGAGTGATCCTCGCAAAGGACAATCCGGCAGTCGCGGGCGATCATGCGATCCGTCCGTACCTTCACCTCTTCGATTCCCCGGATCAGTTCGAGGGGCTTCTCGAGCGCGTCGCGTCGCTCGGTCACCGCAACAACGGCGATTTCTGGCGGCGTCACTTTCTCCACGCGCGGGGCGACGAGGACATGCAGATAGCCGACGCGCGTGGCTGGCTCACGCACGCTATGCACGCTCCGGCAGATCCGGGCTTCCGCGCGCGGATCAAGAGCGAGCTCGCGCGTTTCCGTCGCGAAAGCGAAGAACGCCATCGTTCGGGAGAAGTCGATCAGGAAGAGCTCGATGACGTTCTCAGCGTCCTCGGCGAATGGACGCCGCCCGGCCAGCAATGACGCCGCGCGGCCTCCGCAGGTCGCTACGGCGTATGGTGCCGAAACTCGACCGAGCGCATTCGGGGGGATTTTGCGGGGTTTGGCACGGGTTCGGGAGCTGGGCGAGACGCACCTGCGGAAGATCCGTAACCGGCCGCCAACACGTCCGGCAAGAGCCCCATCTTCTCTTCAAGCCCTCCGACACCACGGGCGCGACGACCCCCGGCACGATGCAACCAGGCAGTGTGCAGCTGCCTCTCTTTCGTTGAACGAGACGTCCATGAAAGCAATTGCCCTTTTCCCCAGAGCCGCTGTCCTCGCCGCGCTCGGCGTCGCCGGCGTCGCGTCTTGCTCCGGAAAAAAACTGCCGCCCCCCGGTGAGCTGATGGTCGCGGTGACGACGGACATGTCGTTGCCGAAGGACTTCGACACGCTGCACGTGGAAGTCCTGGTGAACGGCCAGACCCAGTTCGCCAACGACTACGCCGTCGGTCCGAGCGGTTTGAAGATCCCCGCGACGATCGGCCTCGTCGCCGGCAAGGACTCGTCGATACCGGCGCACGTTCGGATCATTGCCCGGAAGGGCGGCGACACGGGGAGCGCGCTCCTGCTGCGCGAAGCCGTAGTGACCGTCCCGACGGATCGCCTCGCGCTGCTCACGTTGCCGGTCGGCTGGCTCTGCACCGGCAGCGCGTCCGAGCCCACTCCCGGAGACGTCACGAACGCGACGTGCCCCGACGGACAGACGTGCGCTGCGGGCACCTGCGAGACGACCGCGATTGTCGCAAAGACCTTGCCGGACTACACGCCGCCGGCCGTCTTCGGCGGAGCGACGGGTCCGAGCGGTGCCGGCGGCGCTTGCTTCGACACGCTCGGATGCTTCGCTTCGCCGACGCTCGCGATCGTCGACAGGACGGCGTGTACGATTTCGAGGCCGGGTGGCACCGTCAACGTCGCGCTCGTCGTCGGGCCGAGCGGGGACGGTATCTGTAGCGGCACGACGTGTTTGATACCCCTCGACGGCCAGAGCGCCGATCGCGTTCTTTTTCATGCCGTCGACGACGACGACTCTCACGCGTCGGCCACGCAGTCGCGAAGCAGCCTGCGCACTACGGCGAGGTCACGATCGATCGCGACGGGGCGTGGTTCGCTCCCTGTGTGCGTCTCCTGTCTCGTGCGCCGCGCTTGCTCGCGACCTCGTCGACAGGGTGCCTTCGACCGGCGGGGCCAGCGCCATCCCGCGCGAGGTCACCGCCGATCTCGCCGCGATCACCGACGATCCCATGGAGATCAGGGCCGCTACCATACGGGATCATCGATCGGCGCGGCGGCACGGGGGCCGGTTCTCCCGGAATCCGCAACAACCTCGTCGGGGTAACCGACGATCCCGTCGGGATCGTCGATCCTCCCGCCGGGTTTGTCGCATGACCCTGTCGGGAGGACGCGTGATCCCGGCGGGAGGACGCGTGATCCCCGACGGGAGGACGCGTGATCCCGACGGGAGGACGCGTGATCCCGACGGGAGGACGCGTGATCCCGACGGAGGACGCGTGATCCCGACGGGAGTGTCGGCGATCCCCGGCGGGTTTGCCGCATGACCCTGTCGGGAGGACGCGTGATCCCGACGGGAGGACGCGTGATCCCGGCGGAGGAGCGTGATCCCGGCGGGAGGACGCGTGATCCCGGCGGGAGGACGCGTGATCCCGGCGGGAGGACGCGTGATCCCGACGGGAGGACGCGTCCTCCCGTCGGGAGTGTGCATGATTTGAGCGACGGGAGTGTCGGCGACTGCGCGACCGGGTGCCTGGGTCGCCCCGATCAAGTCGAGATACTCGGCGACCGCGGAGCTTTCGATTGCGACTTTGCCTGAGCCGGCCCAGTGCCGGTCGCCACCGCGCTTCTTGATGCCCGACACCCAATACTCCTCGCCGGTGGACGCATCGAAGTGGTTGCCGGAGATAGCCGGCCTGAGCTGGTCAGATGAATCCGGCGACGCCGCAAGAGAGGGCGAACGCGGTCTCCGAGATGGGCTGCGACGGCGAACCAGGCCCCTCGTCGTACAAGGTCGAACCACCGAGTGACGTGTCGACACTCGGAGTGATCATGATCGCGAAATGCTTGATGGGCTCGATCAAGAGCGGGGCCTCGATGTCGAAGAGCACGAGGTGCGTCAGCTGATTCGCGTCCTCCACATCCTGCGTCAGGTGCGCGTAGGAAACGCCAAGACGCGGCCAGATGCCAATGACGTCGGTGAACATGTACGCGAACCCGACCCGTGGTGCGATGTAATATGCGGTCGCGTGCACGTCGTCTCGTCCGGTCCCGGCCGAGTGAACCACCGTGGCCGAACCGCCCAAACTCAGCCCGTCGATGAAGAACGCATCGACTGCCAGTCGAGGAGAGATGATCGGGTCGCCCTCACTAACCGAGTAGCGTAATCGTGGTCAAACCCGCGGGGAAGGAGTCCCCGTCCTCATGGGTGGTCTGATCCGTGCGATAGACGCCTGCGAGACGTTCGGCGCTCACCACCCAGGTCCCTTGCGGGATGGCACCAGCGCCGTTCGCGGGAGCGGCCTTTGCCGCGGACGGCAACAGGACGAAGCACAGCGCCATGACGGTGCCCATCTTCGCTGCGCCGCAACCCACCAAGACTCGATGTTTCATCTGACTCTCCTCGGCGTCGAGGTTCGTCGGAACGATGCGCGCGTGAGCAAGGAATTTGTGCTGACGCGAGGTCAGGCGAGCCAACCCCGTCTCTGTCGTCGACCCGCCAGTCCCGCCGTCCCCTGACGGCCCGAGCCGTCAGGGACGGGTAATTTCGGTATAGTGTGGAATCACACCGCTCCGAGGCCAATCCCGCCCCCGGACGCGGAGAGGGCGAGACGCGCGCGGGACCCCCGAGGTAGGCTGAGCCCCTTGCCGTCTCTCCGGCGCTGGCTCCGCACATCACGACGAGTCGGGGCGGCGGTTGTCGTTGCTCTTTCCTTCGGCGCGGGTTGCAGCCGGGAAGAAGCTGCGTCCGGGTGTGAACCCGGCAACGAAATGTGCGTGAATCGATCGGTTCTGGCAGGCCCGGAAGGCTGGAACGCGTGGTGCAGGACTCGGACTGCCGATCGTCAAGGGCATCATTGAAGCCCACGGCGGTCGCGTGTGGGTCGAGAGCACTCCGGGGCGAGGGAGCACCTTCTTCTTCACGATTCCAACGGCGCCTCGGGCGGAACAACGACGTCAGGAACCGGCACCTCACACTCATTGAAGAACGCGATTCGGAGCCCGTTCGGGCAGCCGTGACCACCGCCCTGCGCTCGTTGCAAGACCCGTGCGATGTTCTCGGCAATCGAGTCCGTCGCGACGACCGTGCCGGGATCGCCTTGGCAGAATGGGTACGGTCACTGTCGCACCGGCGTGGCCGGCACGAGCCCCGAGGACCGTCCGGCAAGCACGCGGCGGAGTGCGGCGACCTGGGCCGACTGATCTCGCGGAAGAGTACGCCCCTCGATGCGAGCGAGCGCAGCCTGAGCACCGTCAGCGTCCGCGGCGCCGACGAGCCACGTCGCGGCCGCGACGACGAGCGACGTGTCGCGCTCGCCCCCGCACGTGAATGCCTGCCCGAGCGCGGCCGCGGCTGCCGTCAGGTTCCCCGCACGACGCGCCGTCTCCCCGCGCGCGATGAACGTCCCGCAATCGACGGCCGGAGACAGAGTTTCGGTCTTCCGATGGGCGTCCAGGATGCCGAGGAGTCGCTCGATGTCGGCCTGGTTCCGCCAATCGGCGGGCGGATGATCCGAGAGCCACCTTGCGACGGGCCGTGCCTCCGCGAAGCGCTGGCTCGCGACGAGCGCGCGGAGTAGCTCGACGGCGAGTTCGGGGCGCGCGCCGCAGACCGCCAAGGCATCACGGACGAGATCCGGCGTCGCGACGCGATCGCCCATGAGCGACGAGCGCGCCACCTTGCGCTGCTTGTACCGGCACCGGTCCTCCGGAGTCCGGTATTCTGGCGCCACGGCCAGGTAGAAGACACGATCTTCGTTGCCGAGCATCGCGAGCTCCGTCGCGAAGTCGGCACGGGCCGGCGTCGAGTTCGCCAGCATGACGAACGCCCACCCCGCGGCCGCGGCGCCCACGGCCCGCTCCGCCTTCGGTCCGAACTGTCGTCCGAGGTGGAGCCAGAGGAGCGTCGCCGGCGCGAGGGCGTGCATGAGCCAGCGATCCGCGAAGGAGTACTTCGCGTGCTCCGTGGGCACGAAGATGTCCTTCGTGAGGAGCACGGGCGCGAGGGCGAAGAGCGTCCAGGCGAGCAACGTGAGCGCGTCCGCGTCGCGACGGCGGAAGCTCCTGACGGCGACCACCGACGCGACGGCGGACACGACGAGTGCCCGGAACAGGAAAGCCGAGCTCTCTGCCTCGGCGACGGAGACGTCGCGCACGGTCGACGAGAACGCAAAGGGCCACGTGTTGGTGAGATAAAGCGAGATGCCGTCGACGATCCGGAGCGGGTCGAGCGAGAGCAAGCCCGCGGGCATGCCTGACGCGGACAGCACGGCCTTTCGCGCGAACCAGTACGCCGCGACGACGAGCGCCGCCGGGAGAACGGGCAGGAACGCGCGCCAGCGGTCGCGGCGAAACCCGCCCTCGGCGAGCACCCGCACGACCAGCAGCGCCGGCAGGAACGCCGCCTGCTCCTTGCTGCCGACGGCGAGCGCCGTCGCGACGACATGGAGTGCCGCCCAGCCGGCGCGCTTCGTTCGTCGCCACCCGAACCACGCGATGACGGCTCCGACCACCGACGTGGCCGCAACGACGTCGGACCGTGCCATCAGCAGCGTCACCGGTTCGATCGCCACCGGGTGCAGCGCGAACACGAGCCCCGCGACGAGCGCCGTGCCGCGGCCGAAGCCCATGCCGCGGGCGAGCACCTGGATCCCGAGTACACCGAGCACGTGCCAGCAAAGCTGCACCAGCAAAAATCCCCCAGCCCAGTCCCCGAACATCAGGTGTTCGAGCACCCAGCTCCCCTTGGTGACGGGTCGCCAGTAAGGGATCTGGTTGCCGGAGGACGACCAGAAGTAGTCGTGAGTGAGATTGGGGACGAGCTGGTGGAGGCCGCGGATGTACTCGTTGTCGAGGATCAGGAACCGCGCGTCGGCGACGAAGTCGAACGTCGTCACGCTCCGGTAGGCGATGACCGCCGCGAGCGGCGCGACGAGCCACCAAAGCGCCTCGAGCCGCTCCGGAGTTCTGGGCTGGGCCCCGAGCTCGGTCATGGGGGCCTCGGATCGCCTGGCGTCGCTGGCGGCAGATCGAGTCGCGCCACGGCCGCCCGCGCGCGCGCTTCGAGATCGAGCTCGGGTGGGGCAGCGCCGAGCTCGCGGCGCGCGTCGCGGCGCACGGGTTCTTCGAGCTCGTCGGGCCGGAGCGCGAGCACTTGCCGGTAAAGACCGCGCGCGGCTTCGCGACGGCCGACGTGGGCGAGCCAGTCCGCGGCGCTCACGGCCCCGAGCGCGTAGCCGAGCACGGTCGAGGCGTCGTCCGAACGAAGGTCGCCGGGAAGTGCGCCGACGTGATCCACGCCGGCGCTCGCGAGCCGCGCGGTCAGCGTCGCGGCGTCGCCGACGTCGACGCGCGCGGACCGCTCGACGAGCTCGTGCAGGAGCCCGTGCGGGATCACCGTGAGCGACGCGCCGTCCGGGCCGCCGAGGTACCGCGCGAGATCCACCGACTGCGTCGCGAGGACCGGCCTCGAGCCGACGTGGGTCCGGATCACGGCACGCGTGTAAGCGCTGGCGTCGGCGCTCGGTTCCCACGCCGGCCAGTGTTCCGATGGGTACCGTTGTTCGAGTTCATCGACATACCAGGAAGTCACGTGACCCGGGCTGAAGACGATGACGTCGGGGCGCGAGTGCTCGACGGCTTGCAGGTACCAGAGTCCGTGAACAGCGGTGTCGCCCGCGACGATGAGCAAGCCGTTCTCCGGCGTGGACGCAAGCGTGTCCTCCGCGAGCGTCCGGGCGAGGCTCGCGTCGCGGAGATCGTTCCCGGCGAAGTTCATCGGAAGAAGCACGGCAGACGCCGCGACGAGCAACCACGCGCCCGCACGCGGCCAGCGCCGGATCACGACGTCGGTGCCGGGCGCGGCGAGGAGCGCGAGCATGAGCGACGCGGGGATGAAGACGACCTCGACGTCGAGGATGCCGTAGGTCGCGCCGATGGCCACGCACGTGGCAACCATCGTGGCAAGCGCCGCCACGGTGCGACGCCCGCGCGCGTCGGCCAGAGCGTAGCCCCCGGCGATCGCGAGGAGCCATGCGACGCCGGTCTCGCGCGGGAGCGCGCTGAGGTACGCGGCGACGCGGGACGCCGCGCCGTCGAGCCCCCCGGCGAACCAGTGACGCCCGTACGGCGCGGCGCGCACGACCGTGAAGAAGCGCTCCCAGTCGTCGGGCTCCCCGACGTCGAGGGCCGGGTGCCGTGCGCTCGCGAGCGGCAGGTACAGGTACGCGACGCCCGAGAGCGCCGCTCCGAGGGCGGCACGCGGCCACCGCGTACGGTCGACCACACCGCTGGTCGCAGCGATCACGAGCACTGCCGGCAGATAAGCGACGTTCAGCGGCCGGTGACCGAGCCAGAGCCCCCCGAGGACGCCGAGGAGCAACGCCTGGCGGCGTTGCGGACCCAGCCCGAGCGCCCCGTGCAGCACGAGGACGAGGAGCAGACCGTCGAAGGTGTACACCTCCGCCGCGACACACTGCGCCCACCACGTCGCGCCGAGCCCCGCCGAGAGCGCGCCGACCCAGGCGGCCGTGACGCTCGCGCCGAGGCGCCGTGCGAGGAGCCAGAGCCCGCCCATCGCGAGCGCGCCCCAGCCGGCAGTCACCAGATTCGCCGCGAACGCGGGCCCGAGCGGGAGCGCGTGCACCGCGACGCCGGTGAGCAGCGTGAAGAGCGGGTAGCCGGGTGGATGCGCGACGCCGAACGTCGCGACGGCCGCGGCGATCTCGGCCGAGTCCCCGTCGTGGAAGGTGCGGCAGGCGGTCGCGGCATAGACGAGAAAGAGCGCGAGCGTCGCGACCGCGGCGTGCGCGACGTCGCGACGCGAAAGGCCGGTCGCGCGCGCGGTGACGTCACGACCGTCGCTCGCCGGCAGCGGCGCCGACGGCGCGGCGGCCCGCGCCGGCTGTCCCGCATCGGGCTTCGACTTCGACGGACGACGTTTCGAGGACGGCACGGTGAGGCGCGCGTCAGCCGGCCGCGACGCGCCGGCGCAGGAAGAGCGAGCCCACGATGCCGAGGGCGACCGCGAGGGGGCTCGACCGATCGCCGCGCGCGGCTCGACAGCCGCAGCCACCGGCGTCGTGAGACGCGCTCGGGCCCGCGGGGCTCTTCACGCCGGCCGAGCCCGAATCCGGGGCCTTCGAGCCCGCGTCCACGACCGAGGTGCCGCCCGCGCCCGGCGTGCCACCGGCGCCCGTGGTCCCGCCCGTGCCGGCATCCGCACCGGCGAGCACGCACCGGTGCGCGGCGTTGCACGTGTAGCCCGAGGCGGCATCGCAGTCCCCGGGGCCACCGCACTTCTGCTGGCAGGCGCCGGCGACGCACGCGAAGCCCTTGCAGCTCGTCGTGACTCCGTCGACGGTTTTCGACGACCAGGCGTCGACGCACGTGGTCGTCGCGGGGTTGCACGTGCCGCGACCGCTCGAGGTGTCGCAGGCGTCGGTGCCCGCGCACTCCAGCTGGGTCGTGCACGACGTGAAGCAAACGGCGTTCGCGGGATCGCAGGTGTACTCGCCGCAGTCGGTCGTCGCGCCGGGCTTGCAGAGCCCCGTGCCGTCGCAGGTGTCCGCGAGCTTGACCGAGTCGTTCACGCAGGCGGCGGCTGCGCCGCAGGTCGTGGCGCGATCGGGGTAGTCGCAGCCGTCGCGCGCGCCGCGACAGGTCCCGTAGCAGGCCGTGCCGATGCCCGCGCAGTCCTGTCGGAAATCCGGACCGACCCCAGGAACCGGCTGGCCCGTAACCTGCGAGCACGTGCCGACCAGGCCGGGAAGATTGCACGCTTCACACTGGCGGTTGCACGCCGTGTCGCAGCACAGGCCGTCGGCGCAGTGGCCGTTCGCGCAGTCGAGATTGCTGGTGCACGCCGCCTGGCCGGGCAAGCGCGAGACGCAGGCGCCCGCGAGGCAGCGAGCGCCTCTCAGGCAATCGGTGTCGGCGGTGCAGGGGCTCCGGCACGCGCCCGGCGCGGGCGTCGAGCACGTCGAGCCCGCGTCGGCGGGGCTCGTGAGGGCGCAGACGTTCTCTCCGCTCCCGCACTGGACGTAGCCGGTCTCGTGGTAGCACCCGCCGCTCCCCGAGCAGATCCAGCCGGTCACGTTGTTCGTGTTGCACAGACACTCGGTATCTGCGGGATCGTGGCACGGCGTCCCGAGCGGCCAAAGAGCGCACGCCGCCTGCAGGCCGTTGCAACTGCCGGTCTGACCGCAGGTCGTGACGACCGAAGCCGTGCACTCGTTCCGCGGATCGGTACCGGCGCGGATGGGACCACACGTGCCCGTATTGAGCCCACCCTGTTTGAGACTCGCGACACACGCTTCGCAGGTGCCGTCGCATGCGCGGTCGCAGCACACGCCGTCCGCGCAGAAGCCGGAGTCGCAGTCGCCGACCGCGGTGCACGGCGTGCCGTCCGGAGCGGCGCGAGCGACGGCCGCGACGAAGAGCGAAAGGGCGACGACCGCGGCGAGCCAGGCGCGCATCATTCAACCGCCGTCTGTCGCGTGAGCGTCGGCGCAGCAGCGGAAGCCGAGATCCGGCTGGATGGCGATGCGTGTGAGCTGGTCCGTCACGGCAGCGCACGCGAGGGCCGAGTCGCTCGACTGGAAACCGCCGCCCCGGGCCGTGCAAGCGCCCGTGTTCGTATCGAGGATGCAGTAATTCGTCCACTCGGACACGTTGCCGCTCAGGTCGTCGATGGATACGCCGTTCGCGGAGCTCACCACGCAGCTCGTCTCCGCGCCGACCGGCAAGATGGCGTTGTTTCCGGACGACGCGCCGTTGCACACGGAGGACTCGCAGGCTCCCCCGCAGCTATAGACGTTCTTCGCGTTGCCCTCGGAGCACGCCTGGTACCAGTCGCTCGTGCTGCCGCTGCTCGTGCCGCCCGCGTCGCGACACAGATCTTTGCCGGCCCAGACGCAGTACGCGAGCGCGTCGCACCAATCCACGCAGCTCACGGGCTCGTTGCTGCTCGGCGCAGTCGCGCCGTCGCTCGCGGCGAGGCGCTGAGCCGACATGGCACCGCCGTCTTCCGTGCCCATGAACGCGTACGCGTAGCCGGGGCCAAGCTTCGCTCCGCCTGGGTCTCGGCTGGCGCCGACGAGCGCAGTGGTTCCGTTCGAGGCCACCGAGGTCCCCAGGGAATCCTGCGCTGCGCCGTCGCTCGCCCGGAGCTCGGCCACCTGCGCCCACTCGCCGGGCGTCGAGGTCGGCGCGAAGACGTACGCGACGCCCTGGCCGGGATGAGCGCCCACTGCCGCGGAGCTCGCGCCCACGACGACCGTATCGCCGCTGATCGACACCGACGTGCCGAAGGCTGCGTTTGCCGCTCCGTCGGACGCGACGAGCTCGGCTTGCTGCGTCCATGCCGCGGGTGCCGTCTGCACGAACACGTACACGGCACCCTCACCCACGCCGTGTCCCGGCGCGCCTATGACGATCGTCGTTCCGCTGACGGATACGGACGTGCCGAACGCGTCGCTCGCCGCTCCGTCAGTCGCCGCGATCTCCGTCTGCTGCGTCCACGTGGTTCCGGTCGGAGTGAATACGTACGCCGAGCCCGCGCCGACGTGCGCGCCGAAGGTCCTCCCGGGCGCCGCGACCACGGCGACCGTGTCGCTGACGGACACGGACGTGCCGAGCGCGTCGCTCGCCGACCCGTCGGCAGCGACGATTGTTTGAACCGGACCCCACGGGCCCGACCCGGACCTGCTGAACACGTACGCCGCGCCCTGGGCGAGGTCGGCTCCGCTGGCACCCACGAACGCCTCGGTGCCCGAGGGGGAGATTGACGAGGAGCAGCCCAGATGGTCGCCCGCCTTTCCGCCGCTGGCCGTCAGCTTCGTCGGTTGACCCCACGTCGTCCCGCTCTCTGCGAACACGTACACGGCACCTTCACCGGCGTTCAAGCTGACGGTGGCCCCCGGTGCACCGACGAGCGCCGCCGTGCCACTGACCGCGACCGAGCTCCCGAACGCGTCGCCCGCGAGTCCGCCGGCCACCGTCAACGTCTGTTGGTGCGTCCACGCCGTTCCGCTTTGCGCATACACGTGCGCCGAGCCCTGGCCGGCGTGCACGCCGACAGTCTCGCCGGGCGCACCGACGATCGCCGTTGCTCCGCTCAGTGAAACCGAAGCGCCGAACCGATCGCTCGTCGCCGTGAGGCCGCCGTCGAGCGCGAGGCCGCCGGGGATGTTCGCGACGCAGCTCGCCGGTGGCACGAACCCCGGATAGCTGTTCGCGGGCGGCGCGCCCGTGCCCGTATTCCACGCGCAGACGCCGTCTTGCTTCGGCGCGGGCGACACACCCAGGAACTGCTGGTAGTCGGCGACGGTCACCTCGGTCGAGTCAATCCAGAAGCACGATCCGTCCGGGCGCGCGACCTCCGCCATCTTCGGGCCGTGCTTGCCGGGGTCGGCTTCGTTCGGACAGGGATTGCTGCTCGTCGTGCCTCCGCTGCCGGACGTGCCGCCGCCGCCCGCTCCGCCCGATTGCCCGCCGCCGCTCGAGGCGCCGCCGTTTGCAGTGCCGCCTGTCGTCCCCGCGGTGCCGCCGCCGCCGCCCGAAGCGACCGAGCTGCCCGTGAAGCTCTTGAACCCGCCGATGACCTGACACGCGGGCATGACGAGGACGACCAGCGCGAGCGCGCCGCCCCTGAGCCGCACCAGCATAATCAAAACACCCCCGACAACGTGACGCTCGCGTCGTGCGGCCCGAGCTCCGGCGCGAGCGTCGCGTGCGACGAGTCTTTCTCGGAGTCTTTTCCGCCCGTCACCAGCATCACGACGCCCACGGCGACGCCCACGAGCCCGAGCGACACGCCGACGTTCGCGACGTTCGCGCGGGTCTCGGCCTTGCTGTGCGAGGAGAGCGCGTCTTCGCTGCAGTTCGAGTGCGACGGACAGGCCTTGTTCGCGTCGCTGTACGCCGACAGCGCGAGGATGCCGAACACTCCGCCCGTCACCGCGATCGCCGCGCCCGCGCCGCCGATGACCCACGCGAGCGTGTTGCCGTGGCCCGCTGTTCGGGTCGCGGGCGGCGGATTCGGCGCGGTGCTCGATGAGGCGGGCGGTGACGGCGCCGGCGTCGCAGGAGCCGCCGACGGGGCCGTCGAAGGGGGCGCGGCAGGGACGTTCGCGGGCGGTGACGGCGCGGGCTCGAGCGCCGGGATGAGCAGCGTCTGCGAGTCCCCGGACTCTCCGAGAGTCACGTCGAGCGACACGCTTTCGTAGCCGGGAGCGCTCACAGCGACGACGTGCTTGCCGGGATCCACCGGAATCTTCGACCCGATGCTCTCCGCCTCGAGCACGACCTCGTCGCGCCGGATTCTCAATCCCCGCGACCGGAGCCGCGACGCGGATCGTGAGATACGAGAGCCGCCGCTCGAGCTCCGCGGCTCTGCGCTTGGCCTCCGCGATGCGCTCCGTCTTCCCTTGCGTCTCCGCGAGGCGCGCCGCCGCGAGGTACTCGGCCCACGCCGTCGCGACCTTGCCCTCTTTCTCGTGGCACGCGGCGAGGTTCAGGAGCGTGCCGCTCGAAGGATTCGAGCCGCTGACTCTCCGCGAGCTTGCCGCACGCGGCTTCGTAGTCGCCCTTGTCGAGCAGCGCCTTGCCCTCGCGGAACAACGACTCCGCGGCCGCGATGTCCTGCGCGAACGCCGGCCGCGACGCCGTCTCGACCGCGACGGCGAGCGCGAGACCCGAGACAAGCGTCACTGCGCGGCGAATCATGGTCTCGAAGCGTCTCCCGTAAGCTAGGCCCGTAATGTATTCCGTTCCGCCCTTACACTGCACGCCGAATCGCGAGAGCGTGTGAACGCCCGCCCACCCGGCGCGAGCGCCGCCGAAGTGCGATTGCCGTGAGCGCGCCGAACAGCCCCGCGATTCCACCCGGTGACCCGGATTCCTGCGAGGTGCGACAGCTGCAGCCACCCGACGCATTCGACGATGCGGTGCCCGCTGTGCCGCCAGTGCCGTTTTTGGGTTGGGCGCCTGCATCGGCGTTGGTCGTCGGCGTGCCCTCTCGTGCGGCCTCGACCATACGGTCGTCGGTAGGACGCGAGCTCCGCGCTTACCCCCTGGCTGCGGAGAAAATCCAGGGACGCCATGTGCAGTGCGTCGAGCGTTCGCACGGGGCCGACGCCGCTATAACCAAAGAGTAACGTTGCCCAATGGACCTCGACGGGCTGCCGGGGAGAGATCTGGTGGAGAGAGGCCTGGCCGACACGCTCGAGGGGCGCTCGACTCCGGAGGCCCTGCTCGTGGCGATCGGGCGCCCGAGGCTCGAAGCACTCGGCCTGAAGGCGATCTGGCCGGGTGCTCCGCTGATCGATCCGGAGATTGCGCTCTACGTGCTCCTCGGCAAACTGGGTACCCCGGACCCGTACGCTCGCTACAACGCTCTCTTGCGCGAACTCGTGAGCTTCGTGAGGGCGCTCGAGCACCGCGTCGAGCGGGAGCGACGAAATGCGCTCGCGGCGCCTCGCTGATCCGTCGGCCCCAACCGCCATCCACCGCGGGGCTACGACAGCGGGTCCGCGTACACGTCGGCCACCGGCAGCTCGCACCTGATGGACGCGAGAGGGGCGCTCCCCTCGCGATGCTCCGTGCGCGTCCACGTTCCGTCCGCGCCGCGGCTCCGGACCTCGATGACGCAGTACTCGTCGTAAGTGATCCTGGGCCTTGCCGACGAGAGCACGCGGTTACGCTAGCACGCCCCGCGTGCCGCTCGCCGGGCGCCCGCGCCCGGCTTCTTTTTGTCGGTGCGGCCCTCCGGCGACCGAGGGGCGCGCGTCGACGCCTTCCGGAAAGCGCTGTAGTCTTCGCTCTCGATGGCCGACGCTGCTCGCCGACGCGCGACGTACGAAGACGTGCTTCGGGCACCCGAGCACCTCATCGCAGAGATCATCGACGGCGAGCTGGTGACTCAGCCGAGGCCAGCCGGGCGACATTCCGCCGTCGCCAGCGCTCTCGGCGAGGAGCTGGGTCCTCCGTTCAAGAGAGGCCGCGGAGGGCCCGGAGGTTGGCTGCTCCTCTATGAACCAGAGCTCCATCTCGGAAGCGACGTCCTCGTCCCCGATCTGGCCGGATGGCGCCGCGAGCGCCTCCCGTACATCGGCGACGAGGCCTATTTCACCTTGCCGCCGGACTGGGTCTGCGAGGTCCTGTCGCCCTCGACGGAGAAGCGAGATTGATCGACGAAGCTGTCCATCTACGCGCGCGAGCGGATCCCGAACGTGTGGCTGGTGAACCCGGTGCAGCGCACCGTCGAAGTCCTGCGCCTCGCATCGGACAAGTGGCTGACCCTCGCCGTGCATCACGACGACCAGCGCGTACGCCCCGAACCGTTCGACGCCGTCGAGCTCGATCTGGCCGTGCTGTGGGCGGATCTGCAACCGCCCGACCCGGGTTGACGCGGACCCGAGTGTACGCTCCACGGGCCGCCGCGAAGCTGTGCGGTGAGCAGACCGAGTACGAGGCGAATCGCGTTCAGAGGAAACAGTCGTGTCGACGGCGGGTCAACCTCGGCAAGGTGCGCGACGGCCGGTCCGGACCCGTCGTCGGCCGAGCACGACCGCGGCGAGCGCAAGCCCCGCAGCACCCGCGGAATTCCCCTGCCCACCGCGGCCCCTCGGCACGCGACACCCGCACCCGCCCGCATCCTTCGACGTCGCGGTGCCCGCTGCGCCGCCGGTGCCGTTTTTGGGTTGGGCGCCTGCATCGGCGTTGGTCGTCGGCGTGCCGCCGGTGTTCGTCGTGGACGCACCGCCCGCGCTCGCACTCGTGGTGCCGCCGATTGCCGTCGAGGCACCGCCCGCGCTCGCCGACATGGCACCGCCGCTGCTCGACGCACCACCCGCGCCGGTGCCCGTCGCTACGCACGAGCTCGCCGTGCAGTCGTAGCCCGGCGCGCAGTCGGCGCTCGTGCCGCACTGTTGCTGGCACTCGCCTGCGCCGAGGCACTGGTAGCCGTCGGGACACGGCGTGACCGCGCCGTCCGATGCTTTCACGCTGAATCCGCCCACGCAGGTTGCGCCTGCCGCATTGCAGGTCCCGGTACCGCTCGAGGTGTCGCAGACGGCGCCGAGACGGCAGTCGGCTTTGGTTGCGCACACAGTCTTGCAGGCGCCTGCTGATGGATCGCACGTGTAGCCGCCGCAGTCCTGGAGATTGCCGGCTGCGCAGTTGCCTGCAGTATCGCACGTGCTCGCCGTGATGATCGAGTCATTCACGCACGTCGCGGGTGCGCACTGCGTGGCGTTGCCGGGATACGTGCAGCCGTCGCGCTTCGCGCCGTTGCACTGTCCGAGGCACGCGCCGGAGCCGGAGCACGCCTGGCGCCCGTTCATCGGCGGTCCCACGGGTGTCGCTTCGCACGTTCCAGAGTTGCTCGGGTCGCCGCACCACTCGCACTGGCCGTTGCACGCCGTGTCGCAGCACACGCCGTCCGCGCAGAAGCCGCTGCTGCACTCGGCGTCCTGCGTGCAACCCGTGCCGAGCGCGTTCGCCCCGATGCACGCGCCGTTCACGCAGGTGAAGCCGTTGGCGCAGTCGGTCGTCAGCGTGCAGGTTGTGGGGCACGCGAGGTTCGTGCCGTCGCAGACGTACTCGCCGCACGACGGAGCGCCGGGACTGCCCTTGGCGGCAGCGAGGCACGTGCCTCCGGCGCCGCTGCACGCCGCGCAGGGCTGGTCGCACGCGGTCTGGCAGCAGACGCCTGTGGCGCAGAAGCCGGATTGGCACACGCGGCAGTTGGCCGCGACGCAGTCGCCGCCTTGGCCGGTGTTGCAGGTTGCGGCGAGAGGCTTTTGGGCGAGGCACTTCCCGACGCTCCCGTTGTACGAGCAGAAGAAGCCCGTCGAGCAATCGGCGTCCGCAGCGCAGCCACCGGGGCCGGACGCGCAGGTGACGGAGGTGCCGTCGCAGACGTACGGCGCCGCGCATGCGGTCGTGTTCGAGCCGAGCGGCGCGGTGGTGCACGTGCCGTCAGCCGTCGCCCCCGCCGAGGCGGCACAGACGTCGCAAGCGTATGCGCAGGTCGTGTTGCAGCAGAAGCCGTCCTGGCAGAAACCCGCGCCGGCTGCGCACACGCGACAATTCCCGCTCAAGCAGTCTTTCCCGGCCGCGTCGTTGCAAGCGGCGGCGTGCGCCTTCTGCGGCCGGCACGACCCGTTCGCCGCGCAGTAGAGGCCGGCAGCGCATTGCCCATCGGCCGTGCACGCGACGCAACCCGTGCTCGTCCCGTTGCACGCCTGGGGTGCGCAGGTGGGATTCCCAGCGTAACCGGCAGGCGCCGTCGTACAGATTCCCTCTGCGGTTGCACCGAGGGTCGCCGCGCAGACATCGCAGCTTCCGGGGCATGCGGTGTTGCAGCAGACGCCGTCATGACAAAACCCGCTGCCGCATTGTGAGCTCGACGTGCACGGAGCGCCGATGAGCACGAACACGTAGGCCTCGCCTTGGTCTACATTCGCATAAACTTGGTGGTTAGCTGCTCCGACCATCGCCGTGTCCCCAGACACCGACACCGAATTGCCGAATTCGTCACCCGTAGCGCCGTCGGTAGCGACCAGCGGCACACCTTGCTGCGCCCACGTCGTCCCGCTCCGCGCGAATACGTAGGCTGCACCTTGGTCTACGTTCGCGGCTACCTGGTGGTAAGCTGCTCCGATCGTCGCCGTGTCCCCGGACGCCGATACCGAATAGCCGAATTCGTCACCCGCCGCGCCGTCGGTAGCGACCAGCGGCACGCCTTGCTGCGCCCATGTCGTCCCGCTTCTTACGAACACGTAGACTGCGCCCTGGTCTGCGTCCTCGCCAACCTGATGTTTAAGAGCTCCGACGAGTGCCGTGTCCCCGGACACTGACACCGAATAACCGAATTCGTCACCCGCCGCGCCGTCGGTAGCGATCAGCGGCGCGCCTTGCTGCGCCCATGTCGTCCCACTCCGTACGAAGACGTATGCCTCTGAGTGGCCGGGCGCTCCAACTAGCGTCGTGCCCCCGGACACCGACACCGAATAACCGAATTCGTCACCCGCCGCGCCGTCGGTAGGGACCAGCGGCGCGCCTTGCTGCGCCCACGTCGTCCCACTCCGTGCAAAGACGTAGGCGCCTCGCAACCCGTGCCCGACGAGCCCGGGAGCTCCGACGAGCGCCGTGTCCCCGGACACCGACACCGAATAGCCGAATTCTTCACCCGGATCGCCGTCGGTAGCGACCAGCGCGCCTTGCCGCGCCCACGTCGTCCCGCTCCGCAAGAATACGTAAGCCGTGCCTTGATCGGTGCCGCTCGCGCCATTGTGACCGTAAGCTCCAACGAGCGCCGTGTCACCGGACACCGAAACCGAATAGCCGAAGTGTTCACCTGGAATGCCGCCGCCGGAAGCTAGGACGCCGTGCGGGGCCCACGTCGTCCCGGTCCGCGTGAATACGTAGGCGACTCCCCCCGCGGTGGCTGCGTAGTAGTCTCCGACGAGCGCCGTGTCCCCCGACACCGAAACCGCTTGGCCGAAGTAGTCCCCCGCCGCGCCGTCCGGAACGACCAGCGGCCCGCCCTGCTGCACCCACACCACCGGATCGACCCTGACCGGAAATCGCGCCCCCGCGACGTCCACGTCAATGACGACTCTGCCGCCGTTCACGTCCATCACGACCGGCACCGCCCGCCCCGTCGCGTCCTCGGCGTAAGCGTCCGAGTAATGCGCGCGCACCCTCCCGCTCACGCCGTCTCTCAGCAACACCTCCGCCGTCTTGTCTGCCGTCGCGGCAACGAGCTCCGGCGTGAGCCCGCCCGCGTCGATCTCGAACCACGCCGTCCCTCCGCCCGCGCTGGCGCTACACGGCGTCCGCTCCACCGTGAACGTCTGCTCAAGCCCGGGCTCCCCGTTCGCCCACGTCTCCACGAACGTCTCTGTCCCCGCGCGTCTCTCGTACGACAGCCGATTCGCGTCGTTCGCGTCCCTCACCGGCGCGCCGCTCGTCACCTCTGCCAGCTTGCCGTCCGTCGCGCACCCGTACCCCACCACGTCAAGCCGCCCGCTCCACCCCGCGCTCGCGCTCCCTGACGACAGTGCGACGCCGCGCTCGTCGAAGTGGCCTTCAATGCCGCGACTCGCGCTCTTCGCGACGAGCGGCGCGTCGTCCCCCGGCACGATCGCGTACCGGACGTCGCTCGCCGCCGTCTTCATCTGTGCGGACAGAGTCGCTGCTCTGACGGAGGCTTGTTGCTGCGACTTTGTCTGCGGCTCGTTCGCTCGCGACATCATTGCCGCTGCGTCGCTCGCGTCCCCATGCGCGCGGAGCGCCACGAGATCGTCCGGGCCGCACCCTGCCAGCAATGCCAGCGCGACGCTTGCGACCATGGACCAGCGACGTGCACGTCGCACCCGCCCCAACACCCAATCTCGAGTCATCATCGTGCGCCTCTGTGTGGGTAAACAAGCCGCGAATCGGCTCGCTCACGCGGACGCCTGCGACGACGAAGTGCGACCAGCCCAAGCGCCGCTAGCACCGCCGCGTGGGTGCTCCGAGAATCGGAGCCGCCCGACATCCGGCACCCGCACCCGCCCGCGTCCTTCGACGTCGCGCTGCCGGCCTCGCCGCCAGCGCCATTTGGGGGCTGGGCTCCCGCATCGGCACCGGTCGTCGGCGTGCCGCCGCTGCTCGTCGCGGACGCACCGCCCGTGCCCGTGCCGGTGCTTCCGCCGCTTGCCGTCGCGGCGCCGCCGGTCGAGCCCGTCGTGGAAGTGCCGCCAGTGCTCGCCGACGTAGCGCCGCCGCTATTCGACGCGCCGCCCGTGCCGGTCCCTGTCGCGAAGCACGAGCTCCCCGTGCAGTCGTAGCCCGGCGCGCAGTCGGCGCCGGTACCGCACTGCTGCTGGCACGCGCCACTGACACACTGGTAGCCGTTGCACGAGCTCACGGTGCCATCGGAGGCCTTCACGTTGTAGGCATCGACGCAGGTCGCGCCGGCCGCGTTGCAGGTCCCGGTGCCGCTCGAGGTGTCGCAGACGGCGCCGAGACGGCAATCGGATTTCGTCGTGCACGCCGTCTTGCATGCGCCCACGGCTGGGTCGCAGGTGTAGCCGCCGCAGTCTTGGAGATCGCCGGCCGCGCAACCGCCTGCGGTGTCGCACGTGCTCGCGGTCAGGATCGAATCGTTGACGCAGGTCGCGGGTGCACATTGCGTCGCGCTCCCCGGGTAAACGCACCCGTCGACCTTCGCGCCGTCGCATTGCCCCAGGCAGGCGCCCGAGCCGGAGCAGGCCTGGCGGGTACCCTTCGGTTGTCCCTCGGGCGCGGCCTCGCACGTGCCGGGGTTGGCAGGGTCGTCGCACCACTGGCACTGGTCGTTGCACGGTACGTTGCAGCACACGCCGTCCACACAGTTTCCGGTGCTGCACTCGGCGCCGTCGGTGCAGGCTTTGCCGAGCGTCTGCGTCCCGATGCAAGCACCGCTCACACAAGAGTAGCCGCTCGCGCAATCCTTCGGAGCCGCGCACGTCGTTGGACACACGAGGCTCGTGCCGTCGCAGGCGTAGCCGGCGCAGCTCGCAACAGCGGTCCCCTGGGGCGCGGCCTGGCAAGCGCCGCTTCCACATTGGGCGCAACCCCCGGCGCACGCTGTCGTGCAGCAGACTCCGGTCGCGCAAAAGCCGGAGGCGCAGTCGCGGCAATCGGCAGTGGCGCAGTCAGCGCCTTGCAAGGCGTTACACGTCGCGCCGACCACCTTCTGCAGAACGCAGGTACCCGCGACGGCCCCGAACCCGCAGTAGTAGCCACTCGCGCAATCCGCGTCGGAAGCGCAACTATTCGAGCCCGGCGCGCACGTCACGGACACGCCGTCACAGGCGTGGGGACTCGAGCAGCCCGCAAGGGTCAGCCCGACCGTGGCGGGTCCGCACGTGCCGTCCGCCGTAGCGCCCATAGACGCGGCGCAAACATCGCAAACGTTGCCGCACGTCGTGTTGCAGCAGAAGCCATCCACGCAGCCGCCCGGCGTGCCGCAGACGCGGCAACTCGCTTTGTCACAGTCCGCACCGGCGGCGGCATTGCATGCGCTGCCCTGTGCCTTCTCGGCCTCGCAGGTGCCGTCCGCGGCGCAATATTTCCCTGACGGGCACTGGGCGTCGGTCGAGCACGCTGCGCAGGTCGCGCTGGTCCCGTTGCACGACAGAGTTCCGCACGCGGGACTTCCGACCGACCCGGCTGGAAGCGTGGTGCAGAGTCCGTCGGCCGTCGCGCCAAGGCTCTTGGCGCAAACATCGCAGCTATTGGCGCAGGGCGTGTCGCAGCAAAAACCGTCCACGCAGGCGGCGCTACCGCACTGAGAATTCGACGTGCAAGAGGCGCCCAGAGCCACGAACACATATGCCGCGCTACGGGCCCCGACGAGGATCGTGTCGCCGGATACCGACACCGCAGCGCCAAACGTCTGGCCGCTCGAAGGCTCGAGTGTAGGCCCCTGCTGCGCCCACGTCGTGCCGCTCGCCACGAACACGTAGGCAGCCCCATAGGGGTTCGCGCCGACCTTCTTCTCCGAGGCCCCGACGAGCAGGGTGCTTCCAGACACCGAGACGGAATCACCAAAGTTGTCCTTGGCCGCGCCGTCCGGGGCAACGGAGATCGACCCCTTGCTGCGACCACGTCGTGCCGCTCCTCACGAACGCGTACGCCGCCCCTTGCTGAGTGTTTCCACTGACTGTTTTCGCAGAGGCACCGAGCAGAGCAGTGTTTCCGGACACCGCGACGGAACCGCCGAAATCGTCGGCGGCGGCGCCATCGGAAGCCACGAGATCCCCCCCTTGCTGCGTCCACGTCGTGCCGCTCCTCACGAATACGTACGCGGCCCCCTGGATGACACCAGACCCGTTCGCACCGACCAGAGCCGTATCGCCCGACACCGATACCGAGATGCCGAAGTAGCCGACCCCGTCGGAAGCCACGAGATCCCCCCCCTGCTGCGTCCACGTCGTGCCGCTCCTCACGAACACGTAGGCCGCGCCCTGCCCGGCATTCTTGTAGTAGGCCCCGATCAGCGCCGTGTCGCCCGACACCGATACCGACTCGCCGAAGCCGTCGCCCGACGCGCCGTCAGAAGCCGTGAGCGCGCCGCCCTGCTGCGTCCAGGTGGTGCCACTCCTCACGAAGACGTACGCTGTGCCTTTCGCGGTGTCGGGGGCCCCGATGAGGGCCGTGTCGCTGGATACGGCCAGGGACCAACCGAAGTAGTCGCCGACCGCGCCGGAGCCCAGCGTTGCTTGCTTCGTCCAGGTCGCGCCACTCCTCACGAACACGAAAACCTCGCCTGCGCTGGTGTCGTCGCCGGGCACCTCCTCGTAGTTTCCGACCAGCGCCGTATCTCCGGATAGCGCAGCGGAAAGGCCATAGTAGTCACCGAACGAGCCATCGGGATCAGCCAGCTGCTGCTGCAGGCCCCACACCAACGGATCGACCCTGACCGGAAATCGCGCCCCCGCGACGTCCACGTCAATGACGACTCTGCCGCCGTTCACGTCCATCACGACCGGCACCGCGCGTCCCGTCGCGTCCTCGGCGTAAGCGTCCGAGTAATGCGCGCGCACCCTCCCGCTCACGCCGTCTCTCAGCAACACCTCCGCCGTCTTGTCTGCCGTCGCGGCAACGAGCTCCGGCGTGAGCCCGCCCGCGTCGATCTCGAACCACGCCGTCCCTCCGCCCGCGCTGGCGCTACACGGCGTCCGCTCCACCGTGAACGTCTGCTCAAGCCCGGGCTCGCCGTTCACCCACGACTCCGTGAACATCTCTCGTCCCGCGTGTCTCACATACGACAGCCGATTCGCGTCGTTCCCGTCCCTCACCGGCGCGCCGCTCGTCACCTCTGCCAGCTTGCCGTCCGTCGCGCACCCGTACCCCACCACGTCAAGCCGCCCGCTCCACCCCGCACCCGCACTCCCCGACGACAACGCGACGCCGCGCTCGTCAAAGCGCCCCTCGATGCCGCGACTCGCGCTCTTCGCGACGAGCGGCGCGTCGTCTCCCGGCACGACCGCGTACCGGACGTCGCTCGCCGCCGTCTTCATCTGTGCCGACAGAGTCGCTGCTTTGACGGAGGCTTGCTGGTGCGACTTTGTCGCCGGCGCGAGTGCCGTCGTCGACGGAGCCGCGTCGCTCGCGCCAGCGCTGGCGTCGCCACGCGCGCGCAGCGCTTCCAGATCCTGCGGTCCGCACGCCGTCAGCGCGAGCGCGACGGCCGCGACCATGGACCAGCGATGCGCACGTCGCACCCGCCCAAACACCCGATCTCGAGCCATCGTCGTTCCGCCTCTCGCGTCCGTCACACCGCACGCAACCCTGCGTGTTCCGGCCGAGGCTCGGCGCACGGGGAGCGTCCCGCAATAGTCAATTCGCTGACGGCGGTCCGGGCCCCGCTCGTCCGGCTGTCTCCGGGACGCCTGCGCGACGAAGCCGACCGCGCCCTGCAGCGCCCGCCGCTCGGCGTATCTCCAGTCTATTTCCAGGAGAGCCGTGCGCGCCGCCCCTGGCACATGTTCGGCCGCGCGTGACGCGCCGCGGGGCCTGCTCTAGCGTCGCGCCGTGACGTCGCAGCGCTCGCTCGTGGAGGTGGTCGAGGCAGCGTACGACGTCGTCGCGGACGACGAGCTGTGGCTGCGTGGGCTCCTGGAAGCCGTACAGCCGGAGCTCGACGGCGGATTCGGCGTGGGAGCCCAGCTCGTGGACGCGTCGGTCCCGGAGAACTACCGGACGTCGTCGCTCGTCGCTCGGGGGATCCCGGATAGCCTGATGAAAGCGCTCCTGATATGTGTTCCGACCTTGACCGCTGATCAGGTGCGGGCGCTCTTCTATGGTGGTCCGGTTGCCACGATGGTCAGTGCGTGCGGCGCGGACATCTTCGATGGGCCCCTGCAGCAGGAGCACCTCGTCGCGGCGCTCGGCGTCCACGACATTCTCGGCGTGAACGCGATGGACCCGACGGGTCGCGGCTGCAACATCGCGGCATCCCGTGCCCAGGCGACGACGACGCTACCCCCCGCCTTCGTGCGCACGTGGAGTCGCATCGCGTCGCACATCGCCGCGGGGCTCCGGCTGCGCCGCGGTCCGGTGGCGCCGGGGAACGATCTTGCCGCGGGCGCGGAGGCGGTGCTCTCGCCGTCGGGGAAGACCGTGCACGCTGAGGAGCCCGCGAGCTCGCGCGAGGCCCGCGCGGCCCTGAAAGATGCCGCTCTCGCCGTGGACCGCGCGCGTCGCCTCGCGAAGCGGGATCCGGAAGAAGCGATCGCACTCTGGCGCGGGCTCGTCGCCGGACGCTGGTCGCTGGTCGATCGGTTCGACACGGACGGGCGGCGCTTCCTCGTCGTGAAGCGCAACGACCCGGAGCCCGCGGGGCCACCGCCGCCCGCGCTCACGCTCCCGGAGCGTCAGGCCGTTGGCTATGCCGCGCTCGGGCACTCGAACAAGCTCATCGCCTACGAGCTCGGGCTCCCCGAATCCACGATCGCCGCCCGGCTGACGAAGGCGGCAAAGAAGCTCGGCTGCCCGTCGCGCGTCGCGCTCGTGAGGCTCGTCGCCGGGCCCGTCGAGTGAGACCGTCCCGACGCCGTCTCGCCAGAATCGCTAGCGTCGGATCTTCGTCCGACCCGCCCACGCGGCGAGCTCCGCGCGCGACCCGACACCGAGCTTGCGGAACAGCGCCTGCACCTGGTTGGCCACGGTGCGGATCGAGGTGCCGCGCTCCCGGGCGATCTGCAGGTTCGAGCGGCAGGAGAGGAGCGCCCTCAGGACCTCGCGCTCGGCGGGCGTGAGAGCGTCCGGAACCCGTCCGGCCTCGGTCGAGAAGCTGAGCACCGCGTAGGCGCCCTCCTCGAACCGAAACTGCGTGCCTGACAGAATCCGGCGGCGGCGCCGGCACGGGCGCGCCGTCATCGAGCTCCGTCGTCGGGAGGCGGCGCGGGGTCATGACCGGGGTGCAGGGTAGCGTCGGGTTGCGGAGGGGGCAACCGTTGCCCGCTCAGCCCGGCGCTCCGCTCCGCGACCACCGTTGCCCCAGCCTGCGTCCCTTCTCAGACGCGACAGGGCGGCGACCGTGCTCGCCGCGAGCGGATCGCTCGAGGACGCGCTCCGGATGGCCGCTCGCGCGCGCCGCCCAGAGGGCGTCGCGCGCACACGCTGACACGGTTCCGACCCTCCGGTCGGTCGTCTCGATTCCGTACACCACTGTCGTGGTTCACGCACACTCGCATTTATTCCCGTGTTCGCTCTTTTCTCTCCGCGAGCGCGCAACGTCACCCCGACGCGACTCACGTTCGTTCGAGGTTCGTTCGAGGTTCGTTCGACGGCGTTCGACGGCGTTCGACGGCGTTCGACCACGTGGGTGAGCCCGACGTGCGCGCCCGCAGGGTGGTCCGGCGTTTGCTTTCTCACTCTATCGCCGCATCGGAACCCGGACGCCGGGCCCGTGAAAGCTTCTTCACCGAGCTTTCACCGGCTTTTTTCGTGGCGTGCGCGTTCAGAGGAGCTTGACGCCGTGCTCGCTGGCAAGCTTCCTGTCGAACGTAATCAGGGTGCCGCCAGGCTGGGTCCGCGCCTTTCCCAGTATCAGGTAGTCCGCGAGACCGGCCTTGCCGCTCGCGTAGGCATCGAGCGCCGCCTGAACGAGCTCGATCTCCTCGACGACGACGCCTTCGGTCCGGAGCAAGCGCGACAGGTGCGCGTGGATCGTCCCGCGGTCCCACGCGTACGTCGAGCCGAGCACCCACGAGACCTCCGCGAGCACGACCAGAGACACGAAGACGCCGTCGCCCGCTGCATGAGCTGAGAAGGCTCGTTCCGCCTGTCGCGTCTGCGCCGGGTCGTCGCCGACGAGGACGCGAACGATCACGTTGGTGTCAAAGGCGGCCACGCACGGCCTTCGCGATCCCGCGATCCATCTCCTCGATCGACGCGACACGCTTCACGGGCGGCCTGCCCCGGAAGAGCTCCTCGGGCTTGTAGAGAGCGGGCGTGAGGATCAGCCGCTTCCTGTCGTCGATGGTCACGTCCACCTTGCTGCCCGGAAGCAGCTTGAGGTGCTCCCGGACAGCCTTCGGAAGCACGAACTGACCCTTGGCGCTCATGGTGATGGTGAACATGCTTACTTAGTAAGCCCCACCGTCACACATTTTCAAGCTTCAGCCGACGGCTGCGCGGAAACCGCAGTCAAGTTCGCCGCAACCCTTCTCCCCGCTGCGCCACCGGCGCCTCTTCTTCCCTTTCTTCTTCTTCCTCGTTGCCCCCCGTCTCCGTCTCCGGCGGCCCGAAATCCGGCGCTCTCACGTCCGTGTACGCACCCAGCACCGCGGCCACTTCCCGCAACCCGGGTCGTCCGGCAACGTCGCGAATCAACATCCGATCCACGACGCTCGCGACGTCATCCGGCACCCACGGCGCGACGACGCCGAGCGGCGTGATCGCGCCGCCGAGGAGCGCGTCGATCACTGCCTCGACGGTGTCACCCTCGATGGGCAGCACTCCGGAGAGGCATTCGTAGAGGATGGTGCCGAGCGCCCAGACGTCGGCAGGGGGATCGACAGGTTGCCCGGACATGGCTTGCTCGGGCGCCATGTAGCGCGGGGTTCCGACGCGCACGCCGGGCCTGGTGAGCGTGGTCGAGACGAGCCAGTTTCGCCCCCGGAGCTTCGCGACGCCGAAGTCGAGCACCTTCGGCGACTCCCCGCGGTCGCCGTGCACGATGAAGATGTTCTCCGGTTTCAGATCCCGATGCACGACGCCGCGCGCGTGCGCCGTGCCCACCGCGGAGACGACGGGCACGAGCAGCGCCGCGGCGTCGGGCGCCGCAAGACGGCCGGCGCGCTCGAGTCGAGCGGCCAAGGTTTCTCCCGAGAGCAGCGGCATGATGATGATCGGCACGATCCGCTCGAGATCGCCGGGAGCCGGGGCGCTCATCTCGATGAGCTCCGACGCGCGGAGGGCGTTCGGGTGATCGACGGCATTCGCCGCGCGCACTTCGCGCAGCACGCGGCGGCGGGCGCGCGCATCACCGTGGAGGGCATGCCTCGAGATCTTCACGGCGACGAGCTCGTCACCGTCCAGCCGTGTCGCGGCCCACACGACGCTCATGCCGCCCTCGCCGACGACGCGCTCGAGGCGGAAGCGCCCGTCGATGACGTCGCCCGGACGGCCTTCGCCTCGCTCCCCTGCTCGCTCGAGGTCGTTCATTCGTACCTGAGCGAGCTGTAGCCGGGGGGCGCAGCGGATTGAAGTGCCCGGGAACCTGGCGGACCGCTGCCGACGGGTCGACTTCGGCGCGATTCACCGCTCGTCGTATGCCGACGATCTCGTCGATGTGGCGGCGGGCGTCGTGGGTCCGGACGGTTTCACGACCGCGTGGTGGTGCGTTGAGGGGTGCACCGCCTGCGGCGGCTTCGTCGACGCGCGAGCCTCCGACGCGGAGGGGGCGCTCGCCGGGTTCGTCGAAGTGACGGGCGGGGGCGCGGTTGCCGTCGAGGCGGGCGCGACGCTCTTCGTCGTCGGGACGTTCGTGGTCGCTAGGACCGTAGGCGCAGCGGGGGTCGAGGAGGGAACGCCGTCCGCCGGTTTGGGGTCGCCGCCATGGCCTCTCGAGACGAACACGATGCCCGCGACGACGATGCCGATCGCGACGGTCGCGATCGCTCCGGATGCGGCGGTGCGCGCGGGACCTTGCGTCGGAGAAGCGGTCTGACTCAGGGCCGACGCGGCGCCGGTCGTGTTGCCGAGCCTGCCGGGGCGAATGCCATCGTCGCTGGAGCGTACGGTGGGCGCCGCGCCGGCGGTGACGTGCGGTGCGCTCTTCTGCATCGCCGGCGAGGGCAGAGGCACGGACGCCCGCGCCGTCGCCGCGAAGACTTCGGCGCCGAACGCGCCCGGGCTCAGACGCGTCTCGGGCTCGCCGAACACCGTGGTCAAGGCCGCGACGCACTCGCCGGCGGTCGCAAAACGAGCCGCCTGATCGCGGTTCACGCAGCGAGCAAACCAGGCGTCGAAGCCCATGGAGGGAACGACGGGTGCAGCGATCTCCGTCGCGCGCTGTGACGGCGGATCCAGCGGTAGCGACAGGACCTCGCCGAACAGTTGCGTGAGCGACGCTTCGGGAAGGTTCGCCGCCTTCCAGTACGAGCGACCCGTCAGAAGATAAAAGGCGATGAGGCCGAGCGCCCAGATGTCGGTTTGAGGCAAGATGCGGCCTGCCGTGGCCTGCTCGTAGGCCATGTAGAGCGGAGTGCCTTTCACCTCCTGACTGACCTTCGTCGAGTCGCTCAACACCTTGGCGATGCCGAAGTCGAGGATCTTGACGATGGGCTCGCCCGTCTCGCGATAGGTGAGAAAGAGATTCTCCGGTTTGAGGTCCCGGTGAACGATGGGGCGCGGTTGACCGTCGCGATCGACGTAGCCGTGGGCCTTGTCGAGCGCGGACGCGACCTGACGAAGATACATGATGAGCAGGTCCGGGCGAACGGGGCCCTGCTGCTCGACCGTCTTCTCGAGCTCCTCTCCCTTCAAGAGCTCCATCACGAGGAAGGGCATCCGCGACGCCTCGTCGAAGCCCGCATCGAAGACCTTGACGATGTGGTCGCTCCCGACGCGCCCCGCGACGCGCGCTTCGAGCTTGAACTTTTCGACCGCGTCCTCCGAGTGGAGCACGTGCGGCCACAGCACCTTCAGCGCGACTCGGAGCTCCGTCTCCGTCTGCTCCGCGACGTAGACCGCCCCGAAGCCACCTTGCGCCAGGAACTTCTCGATGCGGTAACGTCCCGCGAAGATCTGTCCCGGGACGAGGAGCTCCGACATCTAGACTGCCGCGCATCTTCGCGAAGCGGGCTCCGCGACGCAACCTCCGAGCGCGACTACCGCGAGACCCGTCGCGAGCATGCGAGGAGCGGCGTGCATGGTCGTCTCCCTCAGAACGTGCCGGCGCGGGCGAGGAGCCCGGGCGCCGCGTCCCTGCTGTTGGCCGCTCCCCGAACCCGTGCAAAACCTGCAAATTCGGCCCGAAGGCGCTCGGTCGAGTTTCGGCACCATACGGGCTCTGGCGGTGTGACCAGCGCATCGGGCAACGGCGGCGGGGACACATCGAGTGTCGGAGGTGCGTCGGCCACTGGCGGCTCTGCGAGTGGCTGTGCGAGCGACGTCGAGTGCCGGGTCGCCGGGGTCTGCAACGTCTGCCCCGGAGGAGGCAGCTCGTGCGCAACCGGCCGGTGCGTGAACGGCCAGTGCGAGACGACCTTCCCACCGTGTGCCGGGACGGGGGGTACGTCCGGCGCGGGGGGTACGAGCGCGAGCGGTGGCGCGTCGGCGGGAAATGGCGGAACCGCTGGCACCGGCGGAAGCCCTCCGTGCACGAGCGACACCGAGTGCGCTGCGGGGCTCAAGTGTTGCTACCCGTGCGGCATTCCGGGTTGCCAGAACACGTGCATGAAACCGCTGACGCCGGGGCGGTGCCCGCTCTACCCCTGACAGAGCGCAACGCGACGAGCCTGCCCAGTGTCGCGGCGTCCCGGTTCACGGGTCGCGGTCGTCTCGGCCCGGACCAGGGCGGTTCGCCGAGCGGTGCGGTTCCCTAGCGCTTTTCGACGTCCGCTCGAGGCACAGCTCGCGGACGTTCTCGAACAAGGCGCGTTCGTTCCGCTGAAGTCGATCGCGTCGCTCGTGCAGGGCGGCACTGGAGCGGAAGCAAAGGCGGCTGCGGCTCGGCTCATCGAGCAGGGAGCTGCGCTCAGGGTCCTCCGCGAAAAGGCCGAGGTGCTCGTTCCGCGGACAGCGCACGTGCTGTCCAAGGACGAGCTCGCCGCGGCGAGGCGGACGTTCGAGTCTCTCGGCAAAGTGCTCACCAAAGTCCTGAAGCAGCGTCACACGTCGATCTTGCGCGCGGATTTGGTCGAGCAGATTCTGGGGGTGCTGCCGCGGGCCAAACCGGCAGCGGAAAATCCGTGCTCATTCAATCGATCGTCGCGAGCCTTCTCCAGTTTCATGGCCCCGGCGCGATTCGTTTCACGCTCATCGATCCGAAACGAGTCACCTTCATCGGCGCGGGCTTCCGGACCGCGGTCGCGGCGCACCTCGACGGCCCCATCCGGTTCGACGTCGAAGAAGCCGTGCCCGTCATCGAACGCCTCGTGGATCTCATGGAGGAGCGTTACCGTCGCTTTCAGGATGCCCAGGTGATGGACGTCGCGGAATACAACGAACAGGTGAGTGTGCACGAGCGGCTCGAACGTCGCGTGCTCGTCGTCGACGAGTTTCAGGATCTCATCGCCGAGAAAACGTCCGCGCAATCGTTCTTCGCGGGCGTCAAGCGCCTCGGCGCAAAGGCGCGAGCCGCGGGCATCCACATGATCCTCGCCACCCAGCGGCCCGACCGCGACACCGTCCCCCCAATAGTCAAAGCAAACCTCGGCGGCCGCATCGCGCTTCAAGTCGGTTCTCAAACGAACTCGCGGATCATTCTGGATCAGGGCGGCGCCGAGACCCTCCTCGGCAAGGGCGATCTCTACGCGAGCCTCGGCAGAGGCGTCGCTCGCGCCCAGGCGCCGCTGCTCGGCGTCGGAGCGAGCTGAGCCGACGCATCGACGACGCGGCGTTCGATGACCTCATTCTGGCGACGGCGTGAATCCGGGCTTCTGTAATTGCGTTGGCAGCAATTTCTCCGCTGAATCCATTACCGGACAGCCCCTTCAGAGCGCAATCCGCGCCTCGAGAAAGCCGAAGTCGGGATAGAGCCCGAACTCGCTGCGGGGCGCGAGCACCGGGGAGCTCTCCGGCAGGCGCCCCGCAGGGACGTAGACGCCCGCGACCAGCCGCGTGTTCGCCGCGGCGTCGTACGAGACGGAAACGGACACGAGCCCGCTCGGGTCGAGCGCGTTCGAGAGCACGAGCCCCGTCACGTGGACGAGCGGGTCCGCCTCCCAGTCGAGAGCCGCCGCGGCGTAGAGCCTGCCGAGCGTGATCTGCTCGCCGACCGCCACGCGCTCGCTCGCGAGAACCGAAAGGTATCCGTCCGACCCCCGGGCGCCGAAACCGTCGTAATAGATCTCGGGGATGAAGGTGAGATGGCTCGCGGGACGGGCGCTCAGACCGACGAGGGCGCGGGGGACCGCGGCCTTCCGCCCCACGACGGCGGGCGACCCGAGCGAATCGCTCCGGAGCCATGTGGCCGTCACCTCTCCGTAGAGGTCGAGCGACGGGAACGACCAGAGCGCACCCCATCCCGCGACGACGTCGTTGCGCACCAGACCGACGATGCCTGAGAACTCGCCCCGATCGAAGGTCTGGGCCGCCGTGAGCACGAACGACGACCCGCGCGACTCGCTCGAGAAGTCGTGGTGCGGACGCCGCTCCCCGATCGCCGCGACGAGATCGACGGTCGTCCCGGTCGCTGGGCTGATGGACACGCGGGCGGCGTCGACGCCCGGCTTGTACTCGGTGTCGACCTGGGTGAGCGCGAAGGTGCTCACGAGGTCCCACGGCCGGAAGAGACGGCCGCGCCCGAGCGTGACGGGCTGACGCCCGATTGTCACCGTGACGGGTCCCTGGGCCCACGCCGCATACGCCCAGTCCGCCTCCGTGGCGAGCGAGAGCGTCGGCTCGCTGGCGAAGTCCGCGCGGAGCGGCAAGAAGCGCGGCGGCGTCGCCCCACGCCCGAGCGAGAGGGGGCCGAGGAGGGCGTCCGAGCGGACCGTGCTCGTCGTGCTCTCGTGCCAGACGAGCCGGAGATGCGTGCCGCGGTACGAGAAGTACGTCCGGAGATCCTCCACGTTCAGCGCCGAAGGATCGGCGTCCTCCGGCGAGTACGGCGGGGCGAGCGTCGGGCCCGCGAGCACGAAGCCGAAGCTCTTCGCGACAAGGCCGACCTCGGTGCCCGTGTCCGCGAGTTCGTCCTGGGAGAGCACGACGGCGCCCGCGGGAAGGGTCCGGAGCGACAGAGCGACGAGCGCGGCGATGGCGACGGGCACCGCGGGCAGGTGCCAGCGCCGTCCCGAGAGCCGCTGGGCGCGGGACGGCGCGATGCGCCGCACCTCCCGCTCACGGAGCACGGCTTCCCCGTCGCTCGTCGCTCGCGATGCGCCCATCCTCGAGCATCACGACGCGGTCGGCGCGCTCGATCACGCGACCGTCGTGGGACGAGATCAGGAACGTCACGGAGCGCTCCGTGTTCAGGCGCTTCATCAGGTTGATCAGCTCGAGCGCGGCGTGGGAGTCCAGGTTCGCCGTCGGCTCGTCGGCCAGCACCAGATCGGGCGTCGCCGCGATCGCGCGGGCGACGGCCACGCGCTGCTGCTGGCCGCCTGAGAGCTGCGCCGGTCGCCGGTCCTCGAGGCCCGTGAGCCCCACGGACGCGAGGACCTCGTCGACCCGTGCCCTTCGGTCGTCTGCCGGCACTCCCTGGAGGAGCAGCACATACTCCGCGTTCTCGCGCGCCGTGAGGACGGGGATCAGGTTGTACGCCTGGAACACGAAGCCGATGTGGCGGAGCCGGAGCTCGGAGCGCTCGTGCTCGCCGAGCACCGAGACGTCCCGGCCGCCGACGAGCACGCGCCCGCGCGTTGGGCGGTCGAGCGCGCCGATGACGTTGAGGAGCGTCGTCTTTCCCGAGCCGGACGGCCCCGCGAGCACGGCGAAGTCGGCCCGCTCGACGCCGAGCGTGACGTCCTGGAGCGCGTGCACGTCGATGCTGCCCTGGCGGTAGGTCTTGTCGACGCCTTCGACCTTCACGATGAGCTCAGACATGGTGCATGGCCTCCACGGGCTCGAGACGGGTGACGCGCAGCGCGGGGTAGAGCGCAGAACAGAGCACGACCACGCCCACGACGACGGCCCACGCGGCGACCGTCCCCGGCGTCAGCACCGAGTACACGCGCCCCGTCCAGACCACCCCCGCGAACGACAGATCGGACGTCCACTGCGTGAGATCGATCCCACGGGCGGCGATGAGCGCCGACAGCGACAGACCGACCGCGAGCCCGGCGGTGACGGAGACCAGCGCCAGGATCACGGCCTCGGCGAGGATCTGGAAAGCGAGCCGCCTGGCCGACGTGCCGATGGCCATCATCACGCCGAACTCGCGCGTCCGCTCGGTGACGCTCATCAGCACGGTGTTGAAGATGCCGAGCGCGACGACCAAAAACACGATGGCCATCATCAGGTACATCCCGGCGTCGTCCAGGACGATGGCTTCGTGCAGCTCGTGCAGCGCCACCTGCCACGGGACGACCGCGAGCACTGGACGATCCGCGAGCGCGGCGCGCACCTCGGCGGCGACGGCCTCCGTGTGCGGGAGGTCCGCGAGCACCGCCACCTCCGTGGCCGCTCCGGCGAGGCCGGTGAGCTGCTGCGCCGCGGCGATCGGGATCTCGGCGTACCCAGAGTCGACCTCATCGACGCCGGTTCGCAGGATCCCGCGAACGAGGAACGCGCCGGACGCGGGCTCGGCGTCGCCGGGCGGCGACAGCGTGAGGACGACGCGATCTCCCAGGCCCACATGCAGGAGCTCGGCAAGCGTCTTGCCCAGATAGACGTCGGGAGGCACCCCCGGAAACGGCATCTGGCTCGCAGAGCGGAGATACTCGCCGGCGACCCGCATTTTGGCCCCGGCGAGGTCCGATGCAAGGACCTCGCGCACGGGCTCGACGCCGGACACGGCGACCGGAGCGCTGTGCTCGCCCGCAGAGAGGAGCCCGCTCGTGCGGAGGCGCACCGCGACGTGGTGCACGAACGGCAGACGCTGCGATCCGCCGCGCGACTGCGTCGGCGTCGGGCACGATATCATCCAGCGTCTGCGCATCGCGGTAGCCTCTGGCCTCGACGAGGACGTGCCCGTAGCCCATCCGGATGCCGAGCTCGGCCATCCGGGCGTGCAGATCGTCGGCGATGCCGACGAATACCAGGAGCATCGCGAGCCCGATGGCCACCGCCGCCGACGTGATCGCCGAGCGGAAGCCGTGCCGCGCGAAGGAACGGAGCGCCATCTTCCAGGTCATCGGGACTTTCTCACGTCTCGCGCATCCCGATGGCCGGCGGCAAGCGCGCGGCTCGGGCCGCGGGATAAATCGCAGCCACCACGCAGACCACGGCGAGGACAACGACCGGCTCGAGGACGCCGGAGACGGTGATGGCTCCCCGCACGACGGGGTCCATGCCGACGCCGGCGAACGAGATGCCCGAGGTGAGGAGCCGGAGATCGATCCCGTGCTCCACCAGGAACAGATCGAGACCGATCCCGACGACCACGCCGACGATCGCACCTCCGATCGACAGGAGCACGGCCTCAGCCACGACCATGGCGAAGATCCGCCCCGCGGACATGCCGATCGCCTTGAGCACGCCGAGCTCGCGGGTCCGCTCGAGCACCGCCATGAGCATGGTGTTCACGACGCCGAGCGACGCCACGACGAACACGATGACCGCGAGCAGGCTGCTGCCGGCGCGGTTCAGGTCGAGCATCCGGACCATGTCGGGGCGGAGTTCGCTCCAGGCGCGCACATCGAGCCGACCCGACAGCTCGTGGTCGAGCCGGTGCGCGGCCTCCGGCGCATCGTCGGGCGAGCGCGTGAGCGCCGCGATCTCGTGGATGCCCGAGTCGAGGTGGACGAGCCGCTCGGAGATCGACGTAGTGGAGGTACACGCGACTCCGGTCGTACGTCGTCGTGCCCGTCTCGAAGATGCCGCGCACGGTCGCGCGAACTCCCTCGGCCGCGCCGTCCGCGGACTCGGTCGAGAGGTAGAGGGCGTCGCCCACGCGCAAGCCGAGCACGCGCGCGAGGCTCCGGCCGAGGACGACGTCGGGCGGCCTCGACGGCCGCGGCGAGACGGCGAGCGCGAGATCGCGCGCCGCGCGGGCGTCCGCGACCGGCAGCGACTCGGCGGGCGCAGTCCCTCGGGATCGCGCCGCCCCGTCCGGTGCGGCGCGATTTGGCGTAGCCGCGCTCGCCGCCGCGGCGGCGGTCGAGGGGCGCGTCTCGAGGGCGTCGATCTCGTCCTCCGCGGCCTCGGTCTCGTCGCGCGTGAGCCGCGCGTCGAGCGCCTGCTCCAGATCCGAAAGCGGCCGCGGGCGGGGCCACGGCGTCGGCGCGAACGCGAGGAACCGTCCTTCGACCAGGCGACGGTCGAGCTCGGTGACGCGGGCCTCCGCCGCGGGGTCCACGCCGACCAGGATCACACCGCTCGAGTGTGCCCCCGCGGCGGCCAGGGCCGCCGCGTACACGCGGGGCGCCGCCGCGGTGACGAGCGGATCGGCGCGGACGCGGGCGAGGACCCGTTCAGCGTCCGGGATGGTCCCGGTGAGATCGTGTCGCTGCACCCACCCCTGCGCGTGCACCTGCAGGTACCCGAGATCGTATCGCGTGAGGGAGTGCACGAGCTGCACGTTCATCCCGTCCGAGAGACCGTAGTAAGCGATGGAGAGGGCCGCACCGAGTGCGAGCGCGAGACCGGTCACGATCGTGCGACGAACGTTCCGCCCGAGGTTTCGCATGGCGAGCTTGGGGATGAGCACCGCTGGCCTCAGTGGAGCGCTTGCTCGGTGAACTTGGACGCCGGGATGTCCACGTCGAAGCGAAGCTTGTCATACGTGAGGCGCGTGTACTCGCCGGGCTTGCTCGCGACCGTGACCTCCATCTCCGTCGGAACCAGCCGCCCACCGAGCTCCCTCACCGCCGAGAAGGTCATCACGCGGGCGGGCGCCGAGTCTCCGGCGCGCGTGTAGTACTCGGAGCGCACGGGCACGACCGCGTCGGCCCGCACCCAGAGCTCGAACTCGATGCGCCCCCAGACCACTGGCGCCGTGGGCCTGGGCAGCAGGCGCACGCGATCGAACACGGCCCGATCGCCGAGCTCCGTCGTCCCCTGGTGGCTCGCCTCGAGCGTCGGGGTGTAGTCGACCGCGAGCTCCGTCTCTTTCACCAGGTCGTCGTTCGAGAAGTGGCTCCCCATCCAGCTGTCGCCGAGCATCGAGCTGCCGACGGTCTGAACGTGGTTGGTCTTCGGGTCGTAAAACTCGAGCTCGCCGCCGACCCGCAGCGTAGCGTAGCCGCGGAACGACGTCGGCCCGAGGATCTTCACGAGCGTCCTGTCGACCTTGCCCGACGAGTCGTCCCAGATGACCATCTCGTAACTGCGCTCGAAGGTCCTGGTCTTCACGTCCATGTGGACGACGGCAGCGCTCGTGTTGCCGCGAAGCACGCGGTCCGCGCGCCGGACCAGCTCGTCGATCGACTCGGCGCGAGCGGGCATCGAGAGCGAGAGCACCGCGAGGCATACCGGTAGGAGGCGCGACGGAAGGGATGGGGAGAAATGCTCCGAATGCTCGAGTGCTTTCATCGTTCCGTTTTTTCCTTCCGGCGTCGGGTTCGGGGGAGGACGGGCGGGTCCGGCGATGCTGCTCCCCAAACGGCAGCGAGCGTCCTCAATCTATACTGAAAATCCCCGGCTCTGACGGCCGGGGCCGTCGTCGGACGGCGGGGAGCGGCGGGTCGACGAACGGGGACGGGGTTGGCGGGGGTTTCGCCATTTTCCCCCACCCCCGAAGCTTCGGATAAACTCCGAAGACATGAAGTGGGTGGTCCTGACTGGGGCATTTGGAGGGGCGCTACTGTTTGCGTCCTGGTCGTTCGCGCAATCGGGCTTCACGGCGAGCCGCGCGAGCACCCAGGCATTGCCGGAAGCAAGCCCGGAAGACCTCGACTTCGACCAAACCGTTGCGCGCGAAGAGAAGCTCATCGCATTCACGCGCCGGCTCGCCGCCGAGCAAGAAGCGAGAGAATCGCAGGAGTTCGAGTCGAGCGTGGCGCGGTACGTGAAGCTCGCGGATTTCATGCGCCGCTTGGAGAAGGAACGCGAAGAGCAAGCCGCCGCGGATTTCGAGACGAAGCTCGCGTTGTCGGCGCGCGTGCAGCACTTCATGCAGAAACTCGTCGATCGGGATTTGCACCAAACGCTCGCGCCGGAACCCATGGAGTGGATCCGGACGCGACCCGCGCCGTCACGCTGAGACGCGACAGCCACGCTGTTCCGCTTGGCCGGACAGCTCGAGCAAGCACGGCCCTGGGCCGACAGAAAGCCGCCGAACGCGTGAGCGGTCACGGTACCGCGTGAAGCGCTCCTCGACGCTCGAGACGTGCTCCTCGACGCCGACGGACGCGTCCTCGACGCTCGAGACGTGCCCCTCGACGCTCGAGACGTGCCTCTCGACGCTCGAGACGTGCCTCTCGACGCTCGAGACGTGCTCCTCGACGCCGACGGACGCGTCCTCGACGTTCGAGACGTGCTGCCGTGAATGGGACGCGGAGCGGCAGCGCGTCCTCACGGCGATCCAGGACTACACGACGAGCCCGCCCGAGATACGCGTAACCGAAGCGAAAGGGTCCTGTCTGAGGTCGGAAGGGCGTGGGATCGGTTGTCGCTCAGTGCTCCTCGAACAGCCCCATCTGCCCGGACCGCGCGGCGTGGGGGCTCGGTGGGTTCGCCGAGGTGCCGGAGGAGGGGGCGATAGTGCGATGGGCCTCGACGCGCGAGGGTGGGGCCCTTTACGCGCTCTGGCGCGGGTCCTCGACACGCCCCATGAACAGAACGGTTCCGCTCTTCGTGTCGCGGACGAGAAAGAGGAACGGACGATCGATGACGACTGCGGGGGGAGGCGCCTGGATGCTGCCCCCAAGCAATCCGCCCGTGATTGCCGTCGACGCGGCGGCAACGGTGCCCTGCTCGTCGACCTGGACGAGCGCCTGATGGATCACCTTGCTCACCGAGAGATCCTCCTGCCCGTCCATCGCGGAGAAATCGGCGGCGCCCGGCTCGAAGGCGTCGGTGACGCCCAGGCCCGCGAGCACGTCGTTCAGCACGAGGCGCGTCGTGAACGAGAACTTGGGAATGTAGACGGCCTCGCTGCCGAAGAACGGCGGCGTGATCGACGCGAGCGCGGTGGTGAGCGTGTCCGGTGTGAGGGCCGCTTCGAGCGACGCGAGGGACGTTGCCGGCAGCAAGAAGTCCATCGCGATCGCGCGACCCTTGTATGCAATCTCGTACGCGGTGAATTCCGAGCCCGCGCCTTGGGCGACCACCATCGTTCCGTTCATCGTCGGCACGCTCACCTGAGTGCCGTCGCCGAGCGTGAACGGCCTCGGTTCGGTGTTCTTCGGGTCGAACCCCGTATCCCACGCACCCTTGAAGTAGACCGCGTTCACGATGATGAAGCGCGTCTTTGGCGTGAGGTCGCCTGCCTGAAGTAGCGTCGGGATCTTGCCCCACGTCTCGGTCGAAACCCACTGATTCACCGCCTGCGCCGCGCCGGCCGCGTCGCCGACGAAATCGGCTTGGCGCAGCGGTGCTCCGAACCCTCCGGCGAGCGTCGAGAGGAAGCTCAGCTCGAAGGGCCACCCGGACTGTCCCCAAAGCGAATTCGCGAGCGAGAGCCGATTGCCGCCCGCAGCGCCGTCTCGCTCAATCGCGCAAGCAAGCGCCGCATAGGCCGGCGCGTCGTGCGCGCTGGCGAGATGCAGCGCGGTCTGGATCTGCGTCGCGGTGTTGCCGGCAGCCCCGACGTCGAGCATGTCGAGCGCCGCGAACACCCCAAACGGCGACACGACCGCGTTCTGTCCGGCACCGGCCGCGGTGACCGACGGCGAGTATAGAGATACCGCGAAGGCCGTGCTGGACGACACGAAGCTCTCCACGTCGGCCGCGCTGCCCTGCGGCGCCGCGCATGCGGGCATCGTCAGACCAGCGTCGCCAACACCGTCGGGAGTGAGCACGGTCCCTCGAGCGCCCACGTCCCTCTCTCCGGCGCTCGCGTCGCGAAGCGTCGCGTCGATGTTCGCGTCTGCGCCGCTCTCCGGGCGCACTGCGCTCGCGTCCAGGTGCCGGACGACGGCATTCGCGCCGGTTCGACGTTCCATGCCGCGGACGAGGCCGCGGTCGCGGCAGCTCGTGAGCGCCACGACAATCGCGTAGGCCATTGCTCCCCAAACGGCGTCGGTGCGCGCCCACATACGCGAATCAGTCACCGCGCGAGGGGGGCATCAGGCTCGTTTCTGCCCGCAGCTTGCTGACGCAGGAGCGGGCGAAGGCGCGCGTGTCCTTTTCGTCCTCGGCGCCTGGGCGCGTCGGGTAGTCGCCAAACCTCCTTCGGGCCCGCTTCGGTCGCACGCGTCGGCGACCCGAGCTACGAAGCGGGATACGACTCCAGCAGCGCGGGAGAGCCCGTCTCGAGCAGAGACTTGAGGTTGGAGAGCACCTTCGGCCAGCCGCCGGACACGGCCACGATCAACATCGAGGGCTCGCGCTCGATACCGTGCGTGATCGAGAGCTTCACCGCCAATCCGCCGGGCTCGAGTTCCATCGTGCAGAGCGAGTCGCCTTCGGCCTCGAGCTCGGGCCTCTTCCGGTGGCGCCAGCGGATCACCAGCCGCCGCGGCGGCTCGGCCTCGACAATCTCGCCGGCGTCGAGGACGACGCCTTCGCCGGACACGAGCTTCCAGGGGGAACCGGCGGTCCATTGGCTCTCGCAGAGGTTGCCGAACCAGTACTGCTTCATGAACTCCGGATCGGTCAACGCCGACCAGAGCTTGTCGGGCGTGGTGCGGATGTAGGTCACATAAACGAAGGTCGATCTAGCCATCGGTTTTCTCCAGTCGTCGCTTGAGGTTTGCGAGCGCCTTGAGGCGCGGTTTCTCGAACTTGGCAATCCATCGCTCGTAGATCTCCTGCAGCGGCACCGGATTGAGGAAGTGCAGCTTCTCGCGCCCGCGCCGCACCGTGGCCACGAGGTTCGCCTCCTCCAGCAGCGCCAGGTGCTGCGTGACTCCCTGCCGCGTCATGTCCAGGTGCTCGCAGAGCTCGTTCAGCGTGCGCCCGTCGTGTGCGTGCAGCAGATCCAGGAGCCTGCGCCGGCTGGGATCGGCCAGGGCCTTGAACAGGAGGTCGGTATTAGGGCGCTCCGGCATGGTCTCATCAGGCAAGCATTCACTTGCCTGATTAATACGCAATCTGATGCTTGCATGTCAAGCGGGGACTCGCGCGAGCTCCGTCCGGGATCGCCGCCGACGGCCTCGCCCCACGGCGTGGTGATGCAGCCTGCGCCGATCCAGGTGTTCACGATGAGCCGATCACCGCAGCGATTGCTCATCCATGCTAAAGTAAACGGGCGATGAACGTGAACTTCCCGCTTCTGGCTCAGCGTCTCAAGAAGCGCATCTTCGGCGCGGAGCGACCGGGATTTCGAGCGCACGAGGACCGCTTTCGAGGCAAGATCGGCCTCGAGATCGGCGGCCCGAGCAAGATCTTTCGAAGGAATGATTTTCTCCCCCTTTACCCGCTCGCGGGACGCGTGGACGGCGTGAACTTCTCTGCGCATACGACGTGGGAGGGTCGCATCGTCGAGGGAAGCACGTACCAGTATGCACCGAAGAGGTTTGGACATCAGTTCGTCTGTGAGGGCAACAAGCTCGATCCGATCCCTGACCGGACGTATGATTTCGTCGTCAGCAGTCACAGCCTCGAGCATTCCGCGAATCCGCTGCGGGCCATCGCGGAGTGGAAGCGCGTGACGAAGCCGCGGGGCGCGTTACTCCTCGTGTTGCCCGACAGGCGCTTCACGTTCGATCATCGGCGCCCGGTGACGCCGTTCGAGCACTTGCTCGACGACTTTCGGAAGGACGTCGGAGAGGACGACCTCACGCACGTGGACGAGATCCTGTCGCTTCACGATCTCTCGATGGACCCCAAGGCTGGGAGTGCCGAGGATTTCAGGGCTCGATCCTCGAGGAACTACGAAAACCGTTGCCTGCATCAGCACGTCTTCGATCACGCCCTCGTTGCACGTATGTTCTCGCACTTCTCGATCGAGCTCGCGTACGAAGACATGGCTCCGCCGTTTCACGTCATCTCGATGGGGATCTTTCCGTAGGCCCGACAGAGTTCGCTCCAAAAGCCCGCGGCTCACGTAGGCGTAGACCGTCTCCACCTTCACGCCGAGCCTTCGCGCGACCTGTGCCGCGGTGAGGACATTGCGTGCCATCAACGTGGACTGTAATCAACGTTGACTAAAAGACCACCGCTCCAAGAATATGACCATGACGAATCGAGATGAGGCGTTGGTCGAAAAACTGTGGGCAGAGCTCGGGGAACCCGCGCCGTCGCGAGCGGATTTCTCCCTGGACGGCGCGACCGGTCTCTTGCCATCGGTTTTCGACGTCGGGTCGCTCGCGGCGGGTTCGGTGGCGCTGGCGCTGCTTTCGCTGTCGGATTTCGTCCATGCGCGCGAGGGCGGGCAGCGCCGCGCCGTCAGGGTGGATCGGCGTCACGCAGCCGTCGCGTTTCGGAGCGAACGGTATTTGACCCCCGTCGGTTGGTCGCTTCCGCCGGTGTGGGACCCCATCGCGGGCGACTACGAGACCCGTGACGGATGGATTCGCCTCCACACGAACTACCGCTACCACCGCGATGCGGCGCTCCGCGCGCTCGGTGTCGCTGCGGATCGCGACGCCGTGTCGAACGCCGTTCGGCGCAGGGACGCCGAAGAGCTCGAATCGCGCGTCGTCGCGGAGGGCGGCTGTGCCGCGAAGATGCGTTCAACATCGGAGTTTGGCGAACATCCTCAAGGACGTGCTCTCGTCGCAGAGCCGCTCTTTGCGAGAACGTCGAACGCGGCGGCTCCCGTGGAGCTGGTGCAGCGTGGGTCCCGTTCGCTCGAGGGCGTCCGTGTGCTGGACTTGACCCGCGTCATCGCGGGGCCCATCGGCACGCGCTTTCTCGCCGCACATGGAGCGGACGTATTGCGCGTCGACCCGCCGGGTTTCGAAGAGGTCGGCGCCCTGCTCGGCGACGTCACCGGGGGGAAGCGCCGGACGGCCCTGGATCTCCACACGACCGCCGAGCGAGCCATCTTCGAACGACTCATCCGTCAAGCGCACGTCCTCGTCCAGGGCTACCGGTCGGACGCGCTCGAGAAGCTCGGATTCGGCGCGGCGTGGCGCGCGCGCACCAATCCGTCGCTCGTCACCGTGTCCCTCGACGCCTACGGATGGACGGGTCCGTGGGCGTCGCGCCGCGGCTTCGACAGCTTGGTACAAATGACCACTGGCATTGCCGCAAAGGGCCAAGCCGTCATGGGAACCGAGAGACCATTTCCGCTCCCTGCTCAAGCGCTCGATCACGCGCTCGGTTATTTTGCCGCGGCCGCAGCCTGCAACGGACTGAAGCGGCTTCTAGCGAATCAGGCGACCGAGTTTTGCCTTTCTCTGGCGCGCACCGCCGCGGTCCTCCGGGATCTCGGTACGGACGGCGATCCGCGAGCTCCCGACTTACGCGGAGAAGACGTGGAACCTTACCTGGAGGACGCGAGCTCTTTCTGGGGCGCGCTTCGGCGCGTGCGCTGTCCTGGCACTATCGCTGGACGCGTGCCGAGCTGGGATATTCAGCCAGGGCCACTCGGCGTGGATGCTCCTCGTTTTCGCGACTGATTCAACGGGTGCCGCCTTCCCTCGAACGACGTGACGGCGGAAACGGCTTCACGAGTCGATCCGGCGTGGGCTCGACATGAATTCGCCGTCTGGCGCCGAGGACCTCCGAAGGCAGGAAGATCCGAGGAGCGCTCGAACGTCTGGAAGGTCGAATTCCGGACGCCGGGTTCGACTGCGTCGCGTGGAGCCAGACGTCGAACTTTCGCGTCCCGCCGGTTGACGGAAGTGAACTCTGACGTACGAACAGAACCTCGCGCGAGGGTGCGCTTACCAATTTCTGGAGGGAACCATGTTGCGGTACGTCGTCGTCTCCGGTCTTGCGGCGTTGGCCGTGGGCGGCTGTGACCCGTGTAACTATCAGGCGTGCGTCACGCGCTATAGCCCGTATTACGGCTACTACGCGGACTGCACGACCGTCGTCGACGAGTGTCGCAATCGCAATCAGGACCGCTCCTGGTGCTGGAGCGATGACTGTCGCGGCTCGAGCGATCAGACGGGAACGGGCGGCGCGACCTCCGCCAGTCGAAGTTCCGGAGCCGGGGGCACGGAGTCGCCGGATGGTTCCGCGCCGAATTCCTCGAGGGTCGGATCAGAATCGGACAACCCGGACGGTCACTTTGATACGGACGCCGGTGTCGGTAAGAGCCTCTCCGGCGTCCGCGCGGACGCCGGCATCGAGGGCACGACCAGCGGAGACGCCGGCGGCGCGAGCGGCGGCAGCGCGACCGGAAACGTTTTGACCGGTCGCATCCCTCGGTTGAATTTTTCATGCGTGCGCGACACGCAATGCGGCGCGGGAGAGTGCGCGTCCGGGATCTGCTATCTCGCGTGCGAGAGCGACGCGGATTGCGGCACCGGCGATCGATGCTCCGTGGAAACGGGCCGGCGCCTCTGCATGCCGGACCCGAATCCGCCCGTCCGATGCGACGAGTCCGCGGTTTGCCCTCCCGCTCAAACGTGCGTCAACGGCGCCTGTCACGATCCGTGCACGACCGACACGGACTGCGTGAACCTCGCCGATCGCTGCCTTTCGAGCCTGTGCTTCCCCGATCGGCGCCCCATCGCGGAATGCGTCCTCGACATCGAGTGCCCGGCAGATCTCGTATGCCTCGACAGCCGCTGCGTGACGTTCGGTGGAGACTGAAGCCGGCGTGGGACACGACGCCATCCGAAACGCGGTTCGTGGGAGCCTGAGTCTCGGCTTGGATGCGGCCAAGGATTCCGCCGTCACCGAGCACTGCGAGGGCGAGGAGGTCGTGGCTCGGCGGCATACGTATTGCTTGAACTCTTGGCTCCACAACGAAAGCGCTCGGAGAAGCCATGAAGACCGCTTATGTGACCACCCTGTGCAGCGGCGACGGATATCTGCCCGGCGTGGAAGTCCTCGGTAAGTCGCTCGACGCGAGCGGCAGCAAGGTCCCCAAAGTCGTGCTGATGACGGCCGACGTCAGCCAGGCGGCGCGGCGGCGTCTCATTCAGCTCCGCTGGGAACCGAGGGAGGTGGAGCCGATCGACAACCCGGCGGCCGATCACCTGCTCTTCGCTCGATTTGCGGGCGTGTTCACGAAGCTGCGCGTCTGGGAGATGGTCGACTTCGACCGCGTCGTGACCCTGGATGCGGATACACTGGTGCTCCAGAACGTCGACGATCTCTTCGAGCGGCGCACTTTCGCCGCTGGTCCCGACTTCTTCTTGCCAGACCGGTTCAACTCCGGCGTCATGGTCCTCGACCCCTCGGCGGACACTTTTCGTCGCATGAAGGACGCGCTCGCCGAGGCGGGGTCTTACGACGGCGGCGACCAGGGCTTCCTGAACACGTTCTTCGCCGACTGGTACGCGGAGCCCGTCGAGCACCGCTTGCCCGTTGGGTACAATATGGCCCACTTTATCTACCAGTTCTTGCGCGGGCACCCGACCCTCAAGGCCTCGCTCGACCGTGAGGCGAAGATTCTCCACTACATGGTTCAGAAGCCCTGGCAGACGAGGACAACCCTGACGGGCGGCTCGGAAGCCTGGTGGCACATGTACTTCGAGGCGCATCCGGAGAAAGCACACGCCTGGAGGGACAAGGTCCACGCCTTCGAGGACTGGACCTTCGACCACCTCGCGTCGCTCGTGCTCGACTGACGATCGCTCATCGACCGTCGAAGACGACCACGGCTTCGTACGGACCGAGAGAACGAACTCGAGGAGCGTCGATGCGCTCGCCTCGTCGATTCGAGAACAGAGTTCGGCCGGAGTGGGACGAAAGCTCGAGGGGGATCGCGCGCTTCGAGAAGTTGAGGAAGACATCGACGGATGACGGGTTGGCGACCCCTTCCAGGGTCCTCCGGTACGAGACGACGTCGTCTGGAAGGCCGCGCATCACCGTCCACTGGAGGGCACCCGCCTGGAGGGCGGGCTGCTCGCGTCGGAGGCGGAGGAGGTTCTTGTACGAGGAAAGCAACGAGCTCGGGTCGCGGTCCTGTGCGGCCACGTTCCTCGAGGAATGCGCCGGATGAATCGGCAGCCACGGCTTTCCGCCGGGCGGCGAGAAACCCGCATTGGGGCCGTCTTCCCATTGCATGGGCGTGCGGCACTGATCTCGGTTCAGCAAGATGCCGCGTCCTCTCAGCCAGCTCACGATCCGGTCAGGGACGTAGTGGAACCGGTTGGCGACGGGGTCGAGCCCCTCGTGAAGGGGGATGTCGTGGTTCTCCATCCCGATTTCCTCCCCGTAGTAGATGAACGGCACGCCTCGCACCGTCAGCTGGAGCGCGGCGAGGAGCTTGGCTTTCTCGGGGTCGCTGCCGAGGCGCTGCGCGAGCCGGGGGCGATCGTGGTTTCCGAACACGTAGGTCGGAGAAAAGGGCTCCGGAAACTCGTTCTCGAATTCCTGGATCAAGGCCCGCACCGCGCGGCCAGAGACCCGGGTCCGCAAGGTCCTGAACAGGAAGACCAGATGCAGCCCTTCCGCAGCCTCGCCGCAGTAGCGTTTCAGGGTCCTCGCATTGCCGAACACCTCGCCGACGAGGAACCGCGGCGGATCGCGGAACTCGTCGACGATGGTGCGCAGCTCGCGCGCGAAGGCGATGGTGTCGGGGTGATCGATCGTGTGATGATGCCGCTGGAAGAAGCCGTGGGGGCTGTCTTCCGAGGGCACAGCGCGGAATGAAAAGGGGTTGTCGGCGAACGACTCGTCCTTGAAGATGGCGTTGAAGATGTCGAGCCGGAGTCCGTCGGCGCCCTCGGCGAGCCAGTGCCGGACGACGCCGAGCATGGCGGCCTTCACCTCGGGCTTCCTGTAATTGAGGTCAGGCTGGCACCCGAGGAAGCTCGCGAAGTACCACTGATCCGTGGCCCGATCGTAGCGCCAGCCGCTGCCGCCGAGCATCGACCGCCAGTTGTTCGGGGGTGCCTTGCCGCCGGGTTTCTTGCCGTCCCGCCAGATGTACCAGTCACGCCGAGCGTTCTCGCGAGCGCTCCGGGACTCGAGAAACCACGGATGCTCGTTGGACGTGTGATTGAGCACCATATCGAGCACGATCTTCATCCCTCGCGCATGGGCTTCTCGGATGATCGCGCGGCAATCCTCGAGCGACCCGTACTCGGGGGCGATCGAGTAGTGGTCGGTGATGTCATAGCCGAAGTCGGCTTGCGGGCTTTCGAAGAACGGGGAGAGCCAGAGCGTCTCGACGCCGAGCGCCTGCAGGTAGTCGAGCTTGCGGAGGACGCCGGGCAAGTCGCCGATGCCGTCGCCGTTCGTGTCTGCAAAGGAGCGGACATAGACCTGATAGACGGTGGTGCGCTTCCACCAGGGGAGCTCGCGTTCGGCGGCCATCTCGCCCTCCATCAGGTCGACGATGGCACGTCGACGCGAGTCACTCCGATCGTGTACGGCGTGGGATTGGGGTGGCAGATCGTGTGCAGGTCGCCGAGCAGGAGCACGTTGGCCGTGACTCGGTAGCGGCTGAACTGGAGCGCGATCAGCGTGCCCGCGCGAGGACCCGTCTCGAGCTGGAACTCGACACTCGGCGGGGTGTAATGGGACCCGTTCTCGACTCGACCTGGCAGAAGCAGGTGGATGCCCGCCGCGTCGCCCCATACACGCGCGCCACGGATGACGTTGGGGGTTCCGGTGCGCGGGATGAAGCGCGCGGAGCCCGGGACGTAGCTCGTACCGACCGGAACCAGGTAATCCGTCGCCATATCGTGGATATAGTTGAGCCCCGTGTGCGAGATCACACCGGATTTGACGCCATCGATCCTGATCGCGAGCCGGGTGCCCGCGGGCTGTGAAGCGGGCATGGTCACCACCGCCCGGAACCATTGCGCGCTGGGTCCCCGAGAGCACACGAGGGGCGCCTGCACCGTCGCCGTCGTCGCGGAGGCGGCCGTAGCCGTAAAGACAGCAATCAGCATGAGGCGAAGAAGCGCCATGCTGCTCGGGGGAAGCAAGTCGGGTACCAGGACACGGCGCACTCGACCCGCGGGCGTTCCGGCCCCTCACTCGTTTCGAGCCGACGCAGAGGGTGGCAGTCACGGGACCGTATCGAAGCACGCCCTCGGAGCGCGTCCGGCGCGCGGCTTGCGACGCGGCGCAGACCGTGCGCGGGTCCGCGCGCAGTCCCTCGCGGGCCCGGACGACTGCGGCACGAGGAGACACGAGCGTGCGCGAGCTTCCCCGGCGACACCGCGAACGAGCACCTCCGCACGGCCGGTGATCGCCGCGTCAGCGCCCGTGTGCGCGTCGATAGGCGAGCGGGGTCTGGCCCGTCCATCTCCGGAAGGCGCGATGAAACGCGGCTCCGTGGGAAAATCCGAGCCGGGATGCGATCGAGGAAAAGTCGGCGTCGAGGCGCCCGACGAAATCGAGCGCGAGCTGCCGGCGCGCCTGGTCGACGAGGTTTCTGAACGTCGTGCCTTCGCGTTCGAGCCTTCGCGCGAGGGTGCGCATGCTCATGCCGAGCTTGGACGACACGTCCCCGATGTCGGGACCGCCCAGGTCGAGCATCTCGTGGATCAACCTGAGGACGTCCGCGCTCACGCTCTTCGTCGGCGCAAGCTGCCCCATCGTCTGTTCCGCGTAGGGGACCAGCACCGCGTGCAGGTTCGGGTCCGCGCTCTTCAGCGACGCGTCGAGAAGACGGCGATCGAACTCGAAACCGAGGAACGGCGCGCCGAATCGAACCGTCGCGGGGTCGAACGTCCGATGGTATTCCGCGACGCCGTCCGGAGCCGGATGAAGGAAGCACACGGCGACCTCCGACAGGGAATCCATCAGCCACTCACGGATGTGGTTCCGGAAGAAGCCCCCCACCTCGAAGTCGACGGCCGCCCGCGGCATGGACACGCTGTTGTCGAGGCAGACCCTCGCGGATTGTCCGTCGAGGACGAGGCGCACCTCGAGCACGTCGTTGATCAGACGGATGTAACGAGCGGCGCTGTCCAGAGCCTGCCGCACCGTCGGCGCGGAATCCGACGACGTAGTCGACGGTCCCGACGTCGCCTATGACCAGCCGGCGCGCCGCGCGTAACCCGAGATCCGGGTCGCCGGTGTGGGCGATGGACATCTCGAGCCCCCGATGGGCGACCTCCACGAGCACCCGGTCGTCGACCGCACCAAAGGCGGCGACGAGATCCGGCATGTCGTCGTACTCTTCCAGGAGCTCCGCGAACGGGGAGAGCAGGCTGATCGCGTACGTCGGCCTGTTCCGCGAGCCCAGGGACTCCATGCCTGGAGTCTACCTCCCTGGGGTGCGCTGCGGTCGTTGCCCGATGCGGGGAGCAGTTACCAGGCGTACTTCTTGAAGAAGGCCCACTCGAGCTCGGTCGCGCTCGCGAATCCGGCACCGGAACCGATGCAGTTCTGACACGTCGGCGCTCCGGCCCACGCATGGGCGAGCGTCGGGAACGTGCAGAGCTCGACTTGCCCGTCGGCGGGACAGCCATCGTAGAGATAGCACTGGCCGTCGTTTCCCCCGGTCCCCGGCTCCGGGATGGTCTGGTAAGTCGTCTGGCAGCCGTTCTTTTGAGCCCAGAGCGTTGCGGACGGAGGGAAGCCGGTCTGGGCAGCTGCATTCGGGTCGTCGCAACCCGGCGCAATCAGAGGGTCCGCGCCGCCGTGGAAGATGATGATGGGCATGTGCCCGGTCTTGCAGCCGTCGAGGCTCGCAATGGTGGCCCCCGAGTGGGGCGCGACGGCACGGAAGTCCGGGCGGTCACAGGCGATGTGGTGCGAGAAGTAACCACCCATCGAGAACCCGGTGGCGAACATGTGACTCGTGTCGAGGCACTGGTCCTGCAGGACGTCCGCCTTGATGGCGTCGAGGAACGCGAAGTCCACGGGGTTCGGGTTACCCGCGAGTGAACCGAGGCCGCAGCATGGGGCGCCATCGGAGACGTTCCACGGCGCGAGAACGCCCGTGCCGGTCGCGGACGATGCCCCCTGCCCGTCGGGGAACACGACAGCGATCCCCTCGCTATCCGCGAGCTGCGCGTATTCGGTCATATCGTAGAGCTCCGATCCGGTCTGCGAAGCGCCGTGGAAGACGTAGACGAACGGGAGCGGAGTCGCGGGGTTCGCCGCCTGGGGCAGGTACGCGACGTAGGACCGCTGCGTGCCGCCGACCGTTAGCGTGCGCAGCGTCTTGCCGCGCTGGCCTGTTCGCGTCCCGCAATTCTCGCCCGTCGCCGGCGAGCCTCCAGCACCGAACGCGCCCGAGGAGCCGCCGCTCGAAGTCGTGCCTCCCACGCCACTCCCTCCCGAGCCTGCGCCGGCGAATCCCGGGAAGCCACCGCTCGACGTCGCGCCTGCGTTACCGGCGCCACCGACGAAGCCGCCGGCTCCGACCGGAGGAGTGCCGCCGAACGCCGTTGCTCCTCCCATCCCGGTGGAGCCCCCCGTGGACGCGTCCAACAACGGCGGGTTGCTCGTGCCCGCGGGAAGCGGATCGCTCGTGGCACATCCGGCAAGCGCCACGGCGACGCACCCGGCGAAGGCCACCCTCGACTGATTCGTCTGCATTATGCGCATCGTGCCTCGCAGGAGTTGGAGTGGAGGGAATCGAGATGACGAGCTGGAGGAGCGCGCGCTCACGGATTGAGGAGCTGCACGCGTCCGTAACCACCGCCACCGCCCGGGCTGCCTCCTACGCAGTCCTGCCCGGTGGTGCCCGGACTGTTGTTGCGCGTGGAGCCAGCGCTGCCGTTCGAGCAATGGAAGTAGCCTCCGTCGGGACCGCCCTTGCCACCGTTCGCCGTGATCGTGGATCCCGTCGTCGCGAGCGTGCTCGCCTCGAGGAGGATCCCTCCGCCGCTGCCGCCGCCCGAGCCCCCGCCTTCGTCGCTCGTCCCGCAGTCGAGCGCTCCGTCGCCTCCGTTCGCGATCACGCTGCCCGTCACCGTCAGCGTCCCAGCCGACGATATCTGCACCGCGCCGCCGCCCGCGCCGCCCGCGGAGCTGCAACCGCCGGCACTGCCGCCGGCGCACCCGGCCCACAACGGGTCCGACGCGCTCATCGTTCGCGCGACCCCGCCCGTGCCACCCGGCTGAACGACGAGGCTGCCGCCGCAGCATTTGTCCGTGTTCGCCTTGCCGCCGTCGCCTCCGTCCGTCACGAACCCGCCGCCGCCGCCTCCGCTAGCGCCGTCGTTTCTCGCCGTATCGCCGGAGCCGGCGCCACCCTGGCTCGCTCCGCACGACACGTTACCGCCGGCACCTGGCGTCGGGCCCGTCGCGCTGGCGTCCACCTTCCCCGCGATGCCCACGTCTCCGAACACCGCGAGGATCACGGGGCGCGTACCCGTCAGCTGCAGCGTCGCGGCCTTGGCCACCGTAAGCGCGTTCAGCGGCAGCACCACCACGTCCGGACCGCCCGCCTGCGTCAGCACCACCGGCGTCGGCTGGAACTGTCCACACCAGTTGCCGAAACTCAGGCTCCCGGAATCGAACGTCGATATGCCGCACCCGAGCACCACCGTCGAGCTCGTCGTCACTGCGCCTTGATAGGTACTCGGGTCGAAGTGGGTCGGCGTGTACCCGAAGCTCACCACCGTCCCACTCGTCCCGCCGCCGCTGCCACTCGCTCCACCAGAGCCCGTCGCGCCACCATCACCGATCGTTCCACCCGAACCCGATCCCCCACCCGAACCCGATCCCCCACCCGAACCCGATCCCCCACCCGAACCCGATCCCCCACCCGATCCGATCATGCCGCCCGCGCCCACATCGCCGCCCGAACCCGATCCCCCGCCCGAACCCGATCCCCCGCCCGAACCCGATCCCCCACCCGATCCGATCATGCCGCCCGCGCCAACATCGCCGCCCGCGCCCGATCCCCCACCCGATCCGATCACGCCGCCCGCGCCAACATCGCCGCCCGCGCCCACTTCGCCGCCCGAACCCGATCCCCCACCCGATCCGATCATGCCGCCCGCGCCTGACGCGCCGCCGCTCGAAAGCCCAGCGTCCCACGAGAGCACGGATTGAGATTGGACGTCCTGCCCCCTGGCGCACGCCGAACCGAGCAGAGCGAAACCGATCGCGATTCGCGTACTAAGGATGCTCATGCGCGCTTCCCTGAGTCTCACACGCCGGGGCTTGCCCCGGCGCGCCATTCTGTTGCCCAGCGGCGCCACGTGCCCGCGCGCACGCCCTCCCCGGGGCGTTGCCGTTTCGGCGGGGGCCGCGTTTTGCGTTCGGGGTCTGCACCGTGCTAGCCGTGCACACCATGCGCACCCGGTCGTCGTTCTCGTCGACTCCACGAGCCGGCACGCCCCGCGCACGACCGCACGATGTCATCGAGATCACCGGCGCGCGCGAGCACAACCTGAAGGTCGACCACCTGGTCCTGCCGAAGAACGCGCTGGTCGTGTTGACGGGTCCGAGCGGCTCGGGAAAGTCGAGTCTCGCGTTCGATACGCTCTACGCGGAGGGGCAGCGGCGCTACGTGGAGTCGCTCTCGACGTACGCGCGTCAGTTCCTCGGAAGGCTCGATCGGCCCGCGGTCGAGCGGCTACGCGGGCTCTCGCCAACGATCGCCATCGAGCAGAAGAGCGCATCGTCCAATCCGCGTTCGACGGTCGGCACCATCACGGAGCTCCACGATTATCTGCGCGTCCTCTGGGCGAAGGCGGGCCGGCAGCACTGTACCGTGTGCGGGCTGGAGGTGCGAAGCCGGAGCGTGGACGAGATCGCCGAGGACGTTCTCGCGCTGCCAAGGGGGTCGAAGGTCCTCTTCTATGCGCCGATCGTGATGCACCGAAAAGGAGAGTTCCGGGAGCTCTTTGCGGAGCTCCTCGGGCGCGGCTTCGCGCGGGTTCGGGTGGACGGAACCGTGCACCGGCTGGAAGCCCCTCCCGCGCTCGACAAGAAGAAGAAGCATTCCGTGGAGCTCGTGCTCGATCGTCTCACTGTGGAGCCTGCATCGCGCCCGCGGATCGCCGAAGCGGTGGAACTCGGCCTCCGCGAGGGGAAGGGAGAGCTCCTCGCGGAGCCGGAACGCGGAGCGCCGCGACGCTTCTCGGCGGCCCGCGCGTGCTGCGGCAAGAGCTACCCGGAACCGTCGCCGGCGAGCTTCTCGTTCAACTCGCCCGTGGGGATGTGCAGCGCGTGCAACGGCCTGGGCACCCGTACGGAGATCGATCCGGACCTCGTCGTGCCGGATCGGTCGCGGTCGATCCGCGAGGGCGCGATCGCCCCCTGGGCCACCTCCGTCGAGCGCGGGGAAGGCTGGACGTTTCGCATCATCGAGGGCATGGCGAAAGCGACGGGCGTCGATCTCGACGTGCCGTTCGGCAAGCTGTCGAAGAAGCTCCGCGATCAGGTGCTTTACGGACTCGAAGGCAAGAAAATCCAGGTGACCTGGGGCGAGGCCGGGACGGAGAGCCACGGCACGTGGGGCGTCCGCTTCCAGGGCGTCATCCCGAATTTGATGCGGCGGTATCGGGAGACCAGCTCGGAGAAGATGCGCGAGCAGTACCAGAAGTACCTGAGCGAGGTGGTCTGCGACCAGTGCAACGGCCAGAGGCTTCGCGCCGAGAGCCTGTCGGTCCGCGTGGGCGGACGCGGCATCGCGGACGTGGCGGCCCTGTCCGTGCAAGACTGCCGCACCTGGTTCGACGCGCTCGCTCTACGGGAGAGCGACCGTAAGATCGCGGAGGGGCCGCTTCGCGAAATCCACGGCCGGCTCGAGTTCCTGCTCGACGTCGGGCTCGAGTACCTGAGCCTCGACCGCTCGGGACCGACCCTCTCCGGCGGCGAAGCGCAGCGGATCCGCCTGGCGAGTCAGCTCGGCAGCGAGCTGTCCGGGGTGCTCTACGTGCTCGATGAGCCGAGCATCGGGCTTCATCCGCGCGACAACCAGCGGCTGATCCGCACCCTCTACCACCTTCGAGATCTGGGTAACTCCGTCCTCGTCGTCGAGCACGACCAGGAGACGATCCTGGCGGCGGATCACGTCGTGGATTTCGGACCGGGCGCGGGGCACCTCGGCGGGCAGGTGACGTTCGAGGGGCCACCCGCGGCGCTCGCCAAGGCCAAGGGCAGCCTGACGGCGGACTACATCGCTGGGCGCAGGCGTATCGAGGTGCCGGCTCTGCGGCGCAAACCTACCGGGGCACTCGTCGTGCGGGGTGCGCGGGAGAACAACCTGAAGGACATCGACGTGACCTTTCCGCTCGGCTGCATCGATCGCCATCACGGGTCCGAGCGGCGCCGGAAAGAGCTCCCTCGTGAACGGCATTCTCTTGCCCGCGCTCGCGAGGGAGCTTCACCAGGCCACCGACCGCGTCGGTGCACACCGCGCGATCGAAGGCAAGAACGGCATCGACAAGGTGATCGCCATCGATCAGCGGCCCATTGGACGCACACCGCGGAGCAACCCCGGCACCTACACGAAGGCGTTCGACGAGATCCGCACCATCTTCGCGCAGCTCCCGGACGCGCGCGTGCGGGGGTGGGACGCGGCGCGCTTCAGCTTCAATCTGAAGGGTGGCCGCTGCGAGGCTTGCGAGGGAGACGGCGTCGTCCGCGTGGAGATGCACTTTCTGAGCGACGTGTACGTGACCTGCGACGTCTGCCAGGGCAAACGCTACGACGCCGAGACACTCTCCGTGAAGTACAAGGGGAAGAGCATTGCCGACATCCTGGACACGGACGTCGACGCCTGCGAGAAGCTGTTCTCAGCGCACTCCGGGCTCGCGCGGATCCTGCGCACCCTCTCGAACGTCGGCCTCGGCTACGTGAAGCTCGGCCAGCCCGCGCCGACGCTCTCGGGCGGGGAGGCGCAGCGGATCAAGCTGTCCCGGGAGCTCTCGCGCACTCAGACACGCCGCACCCTCTACGTCCTCGACGAGCCCACGACGGGCCTCCATTTCGACGACGTGCGGCGTCTGCTCGACGTCATCCGGCGGCTCGTCGATGCGGGGAACACGGTGGTCGTCATCGAGCATCACCTCGACGTCGTGAAATGCGCCGACCACGTGGTCGACATGGGTCCGGGAGGGGGCGACGCCGGCGGTCACGTCGTGGCGGAGGGCACGCCGGAGGCGATTGCGAGGAGCCGGAAGAGCGTGACGGGCCCGCACCTGGCGCCGTTCCTCGGACTACGAGCCCCGCGAGGTAGCTCGCCGAATCAACGGGTGATCTCGAACGCGAGGGCGGCTCCATCGTAGTATAGTCTCGCGCATATGATTCGCAGGATTCTCGCGACCGTGGACGACTCACCGAGGGCCGTGTGCGTCGTCACGATGGCGGCGGAAGTTGCGCGGAGCTCCGCAGCCACCGTTCGTGTCTACCACGCCGTCGCGGTCCCCCCGGACTTCCCGCCCGCGGCGGCAACACGGACGGCGGACTTACTGCCGGCGTATCTCCATGAGCGCGCGGTCGAACGACTTCAGGAGCTCGCGGCCCACCTCGAGGGCGTGCCGTTCGACACCGTGGTCGAGGAGGCGCAACACACCGCGAGAGCCATCGTGGCTGCCGCGGTTTTCTACGACGCGGACCTCATCGTGATCGGGAGTCACCGCCATGTCTTCATGGACCGCCTGCTCGGGACGACCTCGGGGCACGTCGTGAACACCTCGCCTCGGGACGTTCTCGTCGTGCGCCGGGATCCATGCGAAGGATCGCCCGCATGATCGAATTCAAACACGTCCTCGTCCCGACCAACTTCTCGGAGCCCTCTCGGCACGCGCTCGAGAATCGCCATGGACCTTGCCGGCAAATATCGAGCCTCGCTCACGCTCGTCCACGTCTGCGAGATCCCCGCCTACGGCTATTCGGGGATGCAGCTCGGAGGCACGGACTTCTTCACTCCCCTTCGAGAAGCGGCACGACGCCACCTCGACGACGAGATGCGCGAGCTCCGGAAGACCGTGCCGGAAGCCACCGGGATCCTGCGCATCGGAATTCCCGCGCAGGAAATCCTTCAGACCATGAACGAGACCCATGCCGACCTGGTCGTCATGGGGACCCACGGGCGCCGCGGGCTCGAGCACTTGCTTCTCGGGAGCGTGGCCGAGAAAGTCGTCCGCATGTCACCCGTTCCGGTCCTGACGGTTCGCGACAGCGGCACCTCCCCCGCGCAGGGCGAGTGACCAGATCCATCGCGTGCCGCCCGGCCGAAACATCGAAGTATAGGAAGCAATCATGAAACGAATCGAACGCATCGTCGTGGGAACGGATTTCAGCCCCGTCGCGGAACGGGCCCTGGACGAGGCGCTGGACCTCGCCTCCCAGCTCGGCGCAAGCGTGATCCTCGTGCACGCCTACGAGATCCCGGCTTTCAGCTTTCCCGATGCGGTCGTCACGGCGACGTCGGAGATGGTGCAGGCGATCGCCACCGCGAGTCTCGCGGGCCTCGCGGCTTCGGTCGAGCGCCGAAAACAGCGGGGAATCGAGATTCGCACGGTGTTACGCGTCGGCGCGCCTTCGGATGAGCTCGAGGCGGTCGCGCGCGAAGAGGGCGCCGATCTCATCGTCGTCGGCACACACGGGCGCGGTGGCATTTCTCACGTGCTACTCGGGAGCGTCGCCGAACGCCTTCTCCGGAAGGCGACTCGCCCGGTCGTCGTCATTCGCGGGGCGGAGGCGTCGTGACGCGCCTCCGGGCGGCCCAAATTCCGCTACGCTCGGGGAATCATGCGCGTCCTGGTTCTTCGCGCTCCCCCGGCTCACGCTGCGGAGAGTCTGCCACCCTGCTTCGCCACGCCCATCGATGAAGGGGCGCTCCGCGAGTGGCTCGCGCACCCGAGCGCGCGCCGCGCCTTCTCCCCCGTGCGCGCCGGGGCACGGATAGAAGAGGTTCTGTCGACGCTCGACGGCGCTCACGGCGACCACGGCGATGCGATTGCCGTGCTTTATGTGCCCGCGCGGACCCTCGTTGGTCCCGAGGATGCAGCGGCGCTCGACCTGGATGCGGCGTTCGCGCACACCAGCGCCGCAGCCGACGAAAGCGTCGAGACGCTCATCGCGGACGCCGAGTCCTTCTTCGAAAAGGACGATTGGATCACAGCCGAGCGGCTGTTTCGCCTGGCCGACGACAAGCTCGGCGAAGAGACGAGCGTCCGGCGCGCCGAGGTCCTCGTCGGGCTCGGGGAGATCTCGCGTCTGCAGGGGCGCGCCGCGGAGGCCGCCCGGATCCTCGACCATGCGCTCTCGATGTCGCCCGGAAACCAGATCGCCCAGAGAGGCCGGACGACCCTCGCGCGGACTCTCGGCGAACACGCCCTCGCGGCGTCCCTGCTCCACCGCCTCGCTTCCATCGAGAGTGATCCCCACGAGAAGGGCGAGCTGCTGAGCACGGTCGCCGCCGAGTCCCTCGAGGCCGCGCGCGAGGCGATTGCCGCGGCGCTCGTGCTCAATCCGGCGGACAGGGGTCTCCTCGAGCGGCTGCGCGCCGCGTACGAGGCGGCGGGCAAGTGGGACGACGCGGTCACCGTGAGCGTTCAGCTCGCCGAGGGCATCTCCGATCGCAAGGAGCGGGCTCGCGCGCTCGCGGCCGCGGCGGCGCTGTCCGCCTCTCGCACCCGTAATGCCGCGCGCGCGGTCGCCCTCTATGAAGCGGCCATCACCGACGATCCGCAGGTCCCCGGGGCCTTCGAGGCGATCGAAACCGCGCTCATCGCTGCTGGAGATTCGACGGGCCTCGCCGCGGCGTACGAGCGACAGATCGAGCGCCTTCCGGGCGAAGAGGCGTCCGCGGAACGCGTCGCGCTGCTCGGACGGTTCGCCGTGGTGCTCCGGGATTGGTTGAAGGACAAGCACGGCGCGATCCGCGCGCTCGACCGCCTCGCCGCCGCTGCTCCCGATAACCTGCAGGTCCGCATCGATCTCGCCGATCTGCTCGACGAGGTCGGCGAGCGCACGCTCGCCACGCGGTGTCTCGAGGTCGCGGCCCAGCAGGACCCCCTCGCCCCGTCGGTCTACCGGCGGCTCCTGCGTTCCTTCAAGAAGCTCGGCGATCCGGACCGGGCCTTTGCGGCGAGCGCCGCCATGGTTGCCCTCGGAGAAGCCGACGGGGACGAGCAAGCGCTCTACGCCGAACACGCGCCGCTCTCGCCGCTCCCCTTCAAGCGCCCCTTCGACGACGACATCTGGACCGAGCTCGCGACGGACGAGCACGCAACCGACATCGAGTCCGTCTTCGCCGAGATCGAGGACGTCTGCATCGAAGCGTGGATCGCCACGCGCGAGCTCGGCGGCGGGCTCTCGAAGCCGCAGGAGGAACTCCGGGTGGACCCCGCGACGACGACCGTCACGGCGGTGCGCACCTTCGCCTGGGCGAGCCGTCTGATCGGCGTTCCCGAGCCGGCGCTCTACGCCGCGCCGGACAACGCGCGCGTGAGCGCCGCCACGCTCCCGGCACGTACGAAATCCGTGCTCCTCGGACGCCCCGTGCTCACCGGACGTTCCCCGGTGGAGCTCGTGTTCATCGCGGCGCGCCACCTTTCGTACTTTCGCCCCGGGCGTCACGTCCTCGCCTATTACCCCACGCGGCCCGAGCTCGAACAATTACTCCTCGCGGCCGTCACCGTGCTCCGTCCAGATCTCGTTCCACGGACGTCGCTCCGTTCGTCGGCGCTCGACGTCGGCGCGCGCCTCGAGCGCACGCTCGATCCCGCTCGTCGCGCCCGTCTCGGCGTGGCCCTCGGCAAGATCTGGACGGGCGGCGGCGTCGTGAATCTCCAAGGTTGGCTCCGGAGCGTCGAAGCAACCGCGTGCCGCGCCGCGCTGCTCGCAACGGGCGACATCGCCGTCGCACGGCTCCTCCTGGCCGTATCCGGCGGTCCCGCAGGTGGCCTCTCCGCGGCCGATCGTGTGCGCGACCTGCTCGGCTTCTCCGTGACCCAGCGCTACGCCGCACTCCGGCGATTGCTCGGCGTCAGCGTCGGGTAACCCTCGATCCTCGCTCATCCGGGGGCACGCGGGGCGTCCCGCGGCGGAGCTCGACAGAAGCGCGCCAGCAGGGAAACGCCGTCGCGGCGTCACCCCCCGCCACGATTACCAGCTCTCCTTGAACGGACGCGCTTCCACCTCGAACGACCACGCGGAGCGCGGCTGCGTCGTCAGATGGAACGCCGTGTCGGCGAGATCGTCCGGCGCGACGAAGAAGTCGTCCGGCTTGTCCTTCATCATGGTGCGCGTCCGCGGCAGATCGACGACGCCGTCCACGATGACGAGTGCGACGTGGATGTGCTGGGGCCACAGATGCCGCGCCATGGACTCGGTGAGGCTCTTCTGCGCCGCCTTCGCCGGCGCGAAGGCAGCGGTGCGAGCCACCCCGCGGCGGGAGGACGTCGCGCCGATCACGACGATATTGCCGCCACCTTGCCGCTTCATCGACGGGATGGCCTTCTTCGCGGCGAGCAGCAAGCCGAGCGCGTTCACGCGAAAGGACCCCTCGAGCGCCGACGGCTCGATGTCCTCGACCGTGCCCCACGTGCCCGAGCCCGCGTTGTAAGCCAGCGTGTGCACCGGCCCCATCTCCCGCTCGATCGCGTCGAAAGTCTTCGAGACCGACGCGGCGTCCGTCACGTCGCACTCGTAGGCCCGTGCACCCGGAAGACTCGCCGCGAGCGGCCCGCTCGTCGCGGACGTCCTCGCGAGGAGCGCGACGGCATAGCCCTCCTTCGCGAAGCGACGCCCGAGCGCCGCGCCGTTCCCCGGCCCTACCCCCACCACGACGCATATCTTCTTGGTTGTCATGACCTCGGCGTAGCACGGCCGGAGGCGGAACCCGCTTCAGACACGTCACGGCCGATTCAGTCCACGCTCCTCGCGGATGGCGGCGTTGCGGGCTTCGGAGCGCTGCAGGGCGGGCCTTGCCGCCAGGCGTTCGGCATAGCCCGTGAAGAGCGGGCGCGGCTCGATCAGCTTGAACGCGAGCATGTAGCGGACCGTCCCGCCGAAGATCACGTCGGCCATCGAGAACGTGTCCCCGAGGATGAAGGTCCGGCCCTCGATGGCGCTCTCCATTGCCGACAACATCGCCTCGTGCGACCCCCAACCCGCCTGCCCTTCCTTGAAATCCCAGCCCGCCCTCTTCGCCATGGCTCCGGGCTCGATGACGGAGGGCGCAAACAGGGACCACCGCAGATAGGTGCCTCGCGCCGGGTCATCGACCCGCGGCGCGAGGCGTCCAGGCGCGTACCGATCCGCCAGGTACAGGCCGATCGCCGCGGACTCCGTCACGACCACGTTGCCGTCCGTGAGGATCGGAAGCTTGCCCATCGGGTTCAGCGCGACAATCTGCGGCGCCTTCTGTTCCCCCTTCATGAGATCCACGTACGCGAGCTCGTACGGGACCCCGACTTCCTCGAGCATCCAGACTACGTTGGCCGCACGAGAAAACGGATGATGATAGAGAACGATGGACATGCTTGCTGCCTCGAGCCGAAAACTCACTTCATGTAATAACAGACCCCGTTGACGCAATCCATCCGGGCCGGGCACGCCTCCCCGGCGCCGCACGAGATGGTGCAGAACGAATCCACGAGGAGCTGCGTGCAGGTCACGGTGCCGACCTCGAGTGGAGGATCACACCCCGCAGAACCGACGAGGCAATGATGAACGCAGGCACCCGAACGACCCGACACGAGAATCGACTGCGCTGCCTCGGTACAGACGCGACCGCCGGTGCAGTCCGCGTTCGTCGCGCAGCGCGCCCAGGCGCCCCCGGGAGTTCCGGCCTCGCTCGTCGCTCCGCCGCCGCCAGCACTTCCGTCGTGGTCACTATCCGAGGCGCCTGCGCCGCTGTCGAGAGCCGACGAAGAGCCGCCGCTCGATGTCAGCCCGGCTCCACCCGCGCTCATCGCGTCGCTGGCGTCGCCGCTCGAGGGCGCGCCGCCTGCGCCGGCTGACAGAGTGCCGCCCGCGCCGCCATGGTCACCTGCATCGACGTTGGGGCTCGCCCCGCCGTTGAACAGACCCGAGGTACTGCTGCCCCCGCACCCCACGGCCAGCACGAGCGCCACCGCCGCGCCGAACACGGCGAACCGACTGCGCCTCTCGATCGTGCAAGCCACGGGTTCCGACATGACAGATCCGTTCATTCGTATAGCGAACAGAGGCGCGAACCGCGAGCGTTTCTCCACGGCAGCCGGTTGCCGCCCAGCGTCACTTCGAGAAAAGCGCGGGCTCGAATGCCGAACTGTCCGGGGCGAGTCTACGAACCCCGACGGCCCAGGGCGAGGGCGGACAGGGACTCACGCACTTCGTCGTCGGTCTCGGTCGCGAGCAACGCGTCCAGCCTCGCGTCCCAGGCCGGCTCGAGCCGGAGCAGCCCGCGCGCCGAGGCGCGCCGGGTGATCGGCAAGTAAAAACCTCCCTCGTTCGTGAGCACCCTCGTCAGGACGTCCACGCCAAGCGAATCGTTGCGCTCGACCAGGGCAGCGATCGCCGCGACGCTCACCTCGGCGTCCCTATCGGCAACGGCGGACGCGATCATCGCGCCGTCGCCTGCTGGCAGAAGTGCGCCGAGCGTGCCGATGGCGCAGCCCCGCGTGGAGGCGCTGTAAAAGCCGTCCTCGTTTGCGAGCACCGCTCGCAGCGCGGCGACGACTGCGTCGCTCGGATGGTCGCGCAACGCCGTCACTGCCTCCATGGCGACCTCCGCGCTCGGATCACGGAGCCTCGCGATGAGAGCCACCGACATGCCCTGCGCCTCGGGAGATTCGTGAAGCGCGTCCGGTGTCCGCTCGGAGCTCGGCGCCAGATCCTCGACGTTCACGAGCGTCCCCGCCGCCGCTGCGATGCGCGACTTCGCACCGAGCAATCGAGCGAGCATCGGCCAGCGGCGCACGAGCGGACCGAGCGAGCCGAGACTCAACCGCTGCTCTATCCGAGGCCGGAGCACGCGAATCATGTTGCGTAGCGCACGCCCCGTTCGTGCACGCACGACACGAGGCACGAGAGACCGGCTCGAAACGACCTGCATGTGCCGAGTGTAGACGCGTTCCGTCGCAAAAAGCGGCCACGTCACCCGCAATGATCGCGACGCAATCACGAAACGCCGTGGTGGCGGCGGACGCCACGCATCGCGGTAGAGCGAGCGACCGGCGCTCGCAGCGGATTCGTCAAGCCATCCTCGAGCGCATCTTCCGAGCCCGGCACCCAGTTTCGGGCCGACTGGTCTGGCCTAGCGGGAGGCGCGGGCGCGCCGCTGCGCCGCGATTGCGCTTGTCATCGGTGCCGCCGATGGACGTGCATGTAGGGGAAGCCAGGGTTCACAATCAACCGCTCTGCTTTGCCGATTGCCTTAGAGTCCTCGCCGACCATGGATCGCAAACCGAAGACACGTGCACCGACAAAGTCCGTAGCGCCGAGCGCTCAGGCGCGCACCGGCTCCGACGGGTTGCTCGACGATCTCACGTCGGCGCGCCGCGATCTGCTCGCAGGTCGACACGAGGCTTACCACCGGATCGTGGGGGTGCTGATGTCCCTCATTTCAGGACCCGACGGAGACAACGCGTTCCGCGAGAGCTTCGAGCGGATCTGGCGAACACGCTCGTTTCCGACCTTCTACGAGCGACCGCTCATGATCCTGGCCGCGCTCCGCGCGGATGCGCTGGAAGAAGGGGCGCGACATCCGCTGCACGCGGCGCTTGCCACCTCGACGCCCGATCCCGGCGTCGTGACGAAAGAGGCGGTGGCGGCGTCCCTTGGGCGTGAGCGTCTGGGCGTGTGGTCGATCATGACGACGCGCCGCGTGCAGACGAACGACACGAGCCGAGCACTCGCATGGCTCTGGCCCGCGTTCCTCGGAGGATGCGATGACAGACGGCGACCGCTCGCTCTCGTGGACGTGGGCGCCGGCGCGGGATTGAATCTGATCGCGGATGAGCTGCCACCCGTGTGGTCCGACGTCGCGACCGGCACGGCCATCCCGTGCGTGACGCGTGTGAACGCCGTGGCCCGGATCGGGTACGACCCTCGTCCGCTCAACGTGCTGAGCGAGGATGACGTCCTCTGGATGCGGGCGTGCGTCTGGCCGGGCGACACGGAACGTCTTGCTCGCTTCGAAGCAGGCGTGGAGGCGCTGCGCGCCGCGGCCAAGCGCCCTGCGCCTCCCGTGCTCGAACGCCTGACGGCCTCGCTGGTTCCGGAACGGCTGGGAGCGCTCGCGAAGCAGGTGCCGGCCAAAACGCTCGTGTTAGTCTACCAGACACTGGTCCGCGGATACCTCGAACCCACCGAACGCGAGAACTACCAGAAGGGCATGCTGGAGTTTCTGTCACGCCGGGTCGCCGGAGGTGCCGTGTGGATGGAGCTCGAACTCGACGACGCTCGACGGCACTTGCCGGCGGTTCTGATCGCAAATGTCCGTGTGGGCGACCGCGTGAAGTCGCTTCGCCTGGGACGGTCGAGTCAGCATCCGAAGGAGGTCGAAGTGGACGCGGCCAGCGTCGCGCAACTCGGCCGTCACCTCGAGCACCGAGCGGACCTCCAATAACCACTCACTTCCGGCGTCGTCGCGAGAGATACACACCGACATGGACGCCGGTTGGACCGGTTGCTTGCATGCGCACTGCCACGCCCCGTGCACACGACCCCACGCCGGGAGCGGAGCGCCTCTCGACCCTGTCCCGCTGGGCGTCCCTGCCGAGCCTGCTCTTCGTGTCGGTGGTCGCGTGCACATCGCGGCGCCCTCCGGCCGCCTCTTCCGGCACGGTTCCCGCACGCGCCACGACGTCGGTCCGCGTGGGTTCTGGACTCTCCGCGCGGCCGTCCGTTGCGATCGATGGCGGCGCGCGAACCGATGCGGGGACTCACGCGCGAGAAGGGGCAAGCGTCGCGCCGGACGGCATGATTCGGGTCCCCGGCGGCACGTTCGTCATGGGGAGCGACGTGGGGGGACAGCAAGACGAACACCCGGCGCATCGGGTGACCCTCGCCTCCTTCTTTCTGGATCGCACGGAGGTGACCAACGGCGCCTATGCGGCGTGTGTGAGTGCCGGAAAGTGCGGGGCACCGGATCCCGCGAGTGCACGGCGCAGCCACTTCGGTCCCGATAGTGCGTTTCGCGGCGCCGAACAGCCGGTGAGCTCGATTTCGTGGGGCGACGCACGCGCGTACTGCGGGTTCGTCGGCAAACGGCTTCCCACCGAGGCCGAGTTCGAGCGCGCCGCGCGCGGTGACGACGAGCGAACGTACGCTTGGGGCAATGAACCTCCATCCGCCGAGCGCGCCGTGTACGGCACCACTCGCACCTCGAACGTCGGCACGCATCCCGCGGGAGCGGGCCCTTACGGTCACCTCGATCTGGCCGGCAACGTGTGGGAGTGGCTCGAAGACTTTTACGACCCCGACGCGTATCGTCGCCCGGGCGCCGCGCACGGCATCCCCGGCACGTGCGACGAGATCCGCGCAGCCCAGGACGCGCTTCGAAGCTCCGGACGGCAGGGGTTCACCGGGTCCAACCCCATCCCGACCGAATGCGAGCACGTGCTCCGCGGCGGCGCGTTCAATTACGGCGGCCCGGGGCTCCGCGCGTCGAACCGCGTCCACCATCCCGGACGCTTCAAGCTCATCATGGCCGGAGTGCGCTGTGCGAAGGATGCGGAGTGATGGGGTGGGTTTCAGGTCGGCGCGCTAATGAATCGGAGGATCCGGCAGCACCTGGCCGCAGCTGGTGAAGGACAGGTTCGTGTCCGCGTGAAAATGCGAGCCCGTCGGATGGCGTTCGGCGTTGAAGAGGTCGAGCGGGTATTCCGTGCCCACGGTCAAGCCGAGCGAATCCAGACTGACCGAGCCGCTGGCCGCCGGATGAGTTCCGCCGAGATCGACCGCGAGTTTCCCGGCGATGAAGACCCAGAGGTCGTCGTCGCCCTGGAAGGTGAAGGTCTCGCCACCCTTGTAGATGAACTTCAGGTGTACCTCGGTCGTGAAGCCAAAGTTGTGCTGCTTGCCATCGTCACCCGTCGCGTTGTTCCCCCAGCCTGCGTTGTCGAGCGGAAAGTATTCGTCGCTCTGGAACGTGTAGACACCACCGTTGGGCACGAACTGAAGATAGACGAGGTAGGGTAGGTTCACACCAGGGACGTATCGGTACCACTGATCGAAGTTTTGCTGCGTGGTCAGGACGTTCCCGAGCGGACAGGCCAGGCTGAACGGCGCTCCGTCGCAGCAAATACCGGCGAAGACCGGCTTCAGGTCGGTGCCGAGCGCTGGTTCGACGAGTCCGGTCACGACGAGGAAGTTCAGGGACGTGCCGAAGTCCGGATGACCGGTGTTCCCATCGTCGCTCTGGTCTTTGAAGTCGCGCACGACGCCGGTCACGAGGGTGCAGTTCGAGCCGTCGTTCACGGGCACGGCAGCGCCGCCGTCTCCGGCCGTGATCGGCGCGCCGAGCGCATAACCGCCGTGTTCGGTGGCGACGAAGTTCGCCGGCAGCGGAGGACCGCCTTCGCCGCCCACGGGCTCCGCGCCCCCGACGCCCAGCGGCACGAAGACCTCGCCGCCGGTTCCGAGCAGTATCGAACTGCCGCCGGCGCCCACCTGTCCGCCGGCGCCGCTCGTGTCGGGTGGAGCGCTCGTGCCGGACGCACTGCAATGCAAGGTCAGGAGCGCGGCGACTGCGGGCACCAGGAACGCGCGGCGCTTCACGGTCATAGTTGCACCAGTGTCCACTCACTCGATGAAAGGCGCAAGCCGCGAGCGACGAGGAGCCAAGTTGCTGCCGTGTCCGAAAATGGCCAGACACGGAACCGCGACGACGCTAGTTAGACGGCGTGGAACTCGATGCTCAGGCTTGCTACCGGGCGCTCGTCGCGCACGACGCGCGCTTCGACGGGGCGTTCTTCGTCGGGGTGAAGACGACGGGCATCTATTGCAGGCCCGTGTGCCGGGCGCGCACGCCGCGACAGGACCGCTGTGAGTTCTTCATGCGGGCAGCACTGGCGGAGCGCGCCGGCTTCCGCGCGTGCTTCCGCTGTCGGCCGGAGCGCGCGCCCGGGCACTCGAGCGTCGACGCGGTGTCGCGGCTAGTGGCCTCCGCGGCTCGGAAGATCGACGAAGGCGCGCTGAATCGCGGCAGCATCGAGGAGCTCGCGAGCGAACTCGGCGTCGGCGCGCGTCACCTCCGTCGCACGATGAGGGACGAGCTCGGCGTCGGGCCGATGGAGCTTGGGTTGTCCAGACGAATCGCGCTTGCCCGCGAGCTCTTGCTCGGCACGTCTTTGCCCGTCACCGAGGTCGCGTTCGCGAGCGGCTTCTCGAGCGTCCGGCGCTTCAACGACGCCTATCGTCGCAGCCAGGGGATGACGCCCTCGGACGTCCGGCGGCCCGGGGGATCGGACCCCGCGGGCAACGTGCTCCGTGTCGTCCTCGACGTGAGACCACCGTTCGACGCCTCGCTGGCGTTCGCGTTTCTGCGCGCACGCGCCGTCCGGGGCAGCGAGGCCTTCTCGGGCGACACGTATTCGCGAGCCGTGTCGATGAACGGCGCGAGCGGCATCGTCACCGTCCGCGCCGCGAAAGGGCGGCACGCGATCGTCGTCGAGGTGTCGCCGTCGCTCGGACCGTCGCTGATGACGATCGCGGCGCGAACGCGATGTCTATTCGACTCTGACGCCGATCCGACGTCGATCGGCGAACATCTGTCGCGAGATGGACTCCTCGCGAAGCGCGTGGCCGCTCGCCCGTCGCTGCGGGTGATGGGCGCCTTCGACCCGTTCGAGTGGACCGTCCGCGCGGTGCTCGGTCAGCAGATCAGCGTGCGCGGAGCCCTGACGATCGCCGGGCGGCTCGTCGCGAAGCTCGGTGCCCCGGTGAAGGCGGACGGCGTCCTCGACGCACCTGCGTTTGCGTGGCCGGACGCGAACCGCCTCGCCGGCGCGAGAGAAGAGACGATCGTGTCGCTCGGCGTGACCCGCGCCCGGGCCGCGACCGTGCTGCGCCTCGCTCGCGCGGTCGCCGGTGGAACGCTCGTGCTCGATCGCACTGCCGACCCCCGGACGACGCGCGAGGCGTTGCTGGCGCTTCCCGGCATCGGCCCATGGACGGCGCAATACATCGAGATGCGCGCGCTCGGCTGGCCCGATGCGTTCCCCGCAGGCGATCTCGGGCTGAGAAAGGCGCTCGGCGGCGTGTCGGTCGCCGAGTGCGAGGCGCGCTCGCTGCCTTGGCGCCCGTGGCGTGCCTATGCGGCGGCACATCTGTGGATGGGACTCGCAGAGGAGAAGGGTTGAATCATGCATAAGCGACGGGAGTTCAGCGAAACGGCGCAGGCGGCCAACACCCCTACTCTCTCTTTCGCACGCATCGCGACGCGCGTCGGAAGGTTATTACTCGTCGGCGAGCGTGACGGTGCTCGCCTCACGCTTCGCGGGATTTACTTCGACGACGCGCCGCATGCAGCCCGGGCCGTTCCGGCGGGGGCGCGACAGGACGACGGCGCGTTCGCGGAGGTGCGCGTACAGCTCGACGCTTACTTCGAAGGCAGGCGCACGTCGTTCGACCTGGCTCTTGCGCCAGTCGGCACGGAGTTTCAGCTTAGCGTCTGGCGCGCGCTGACCGCTATTCCTTACGGAACGACGACGACATACGCCGCGATCGCGCGAAGCATCGGCAGGCCGCGCGCCGTACGTGCCGTCGGCGCCGCAAACGCGAAGAACCCACTCTCGATCGTCGTGCCCTGCCATCGCGTGATCGGAAAGGACGGCACGTTGACCGGGTACGCCGGAGGGCTCGAGGGCAAACGTCGCTTGCTCGAGCTCGAGTCCGCGGAGCGCCCGTCCGGAGACGAGCCCGTCGTCCGCGCTCCTCTCAGAACCACACGCGCAAGCTCGAGGCGGTCTCTAGCATCGGGCGGCCATAAGCAATCGCGTCATCCGTGAAGTGCACGACGGGACGCGGGGCCAGCACTACCGCGCGCTCCCCGAGAACGAGCGCCGCTCCGCGCGTGAGCCGGAGCTCGAGGTGGAGTCCCACTGCGGCCAGTGCGGTCCACGCCGCATCCGCGCGCCCGACGTAAGGCGGCGATGCGGCACCCCGGATGTCGAGATGGTGCGCGCCGAGCGCGGCCGAGGCTTCCAGCGACCACGCCGCGCGCGAGAGGATTCGTAACCCGAGTTCGGCAAAGAGCTGCTGGGTTCTCAGCGTCACCGAGCCGTCGTCGTGGCTGGCATGAGCGCCCGAAAGTGGGCCCTGAAATCCCAACCGGAGAGCGATGCGCTCCGTCGGATCGCATCCGAGCGCGAGCGCGGGCCCGTACTCGCTGCCCAGCCGGGACAGCGTGCTCTCCACGACGACGCCTGCGTCGAGGGACCACCACCGTCGCAGCGAGGGCTCCGTCGCCCAGACGCGAACGTGCTCCGGAGCGCGGTCGGGATTCGCGCCCACCACGTCGGGCGGCGGCGGCTCTCCGGGTCCGAATTCACGCAAGCTCGCGCGGAGCAGATCCACCGCGCGGACGGCCAGCACGGCCGAAGCCTCGGCGCGCTGCGACGTCGCTATGGTACGCATGCTCGTCTTTCCCGTCACTCGATCGCTGATCCACACGTCGGCGCTCGCCAGCCCCTGGGAGCGAAGGAAGGAAACGGTGGCCACGGCTCGAACGCGTTCCGCGGCGTCCGCAAGATCGCGCGGAGATGGGGCATCCTGGTCGGCGTCGACGACGATCACTTCGAAGTCGTGAACCCTGAGTTCGCCTTTGAGCCGGCCGAAGGCCTGCAGGAGAGCCGCGTCTGCCGTCTTCGGGCGCAGAAGGACGATGCGCTGCGCGCTCGCGAGCGCGGACCAGAGGGTGACGATGAGCGCCAGACCTGCGGCCAGAACCCGGCGATTCATGCTCGGAGAATTCACTGACCGTGCACGTTGGCCAGGATCCGGCGTGCCGTCGCGGCGGCGACACCCTCCGGAAAGCGGGTCAGGTAGACCTGGGCGGTCGAGCGTGCCTCGGTCCCGGCCCCCGTCTGCAGCTGCATGCGCATCTTGCCCGCCATCGCCTCGGCGGCGTACGCGCCACCCGGCGCTTCCTTCAGATAGCTTTCGTACCAGCTCAGCGCGGTCGTCGACTCGCTCCGCCCTTCGTCGAGGCGAGCCAGGAAGAACGCCGCCGTCGCCGCCTCGGCGGGCCCTCGCTTGCGCAATGCGTGCAAGCTCCGCTCCGCGAGCGCCGTGCGACCCGAATAGCGGGCAGCGTCGGCGAGGATGCGCACGTCACCTGCCGGACATGAAGCCAGGCAGCGCTCGATCCCGAGCTCGTTCGCCTCGTGCACGATGCCGTCGAAGTCCGCGCGTTGCACCATCACGTTCCAGTCCGACTCGGGGCGTGGCGCGCGCGCGCCGCTCGCTGGCGACGCGGTCCCATCTCCATCCTCGCTCGCGGCGGGTTCGACCGCGGGCGTGGTGCTCGCCGGCACTGGCGCGGCTTCGTCGCGCGGCCCGTCGAGCGGAGTGAGCCGCCAGTTGTTTGCGCTCACGCCCGCTTCCAGCCGCTGGCCCGCGCGCATCGGAACGGGGGCATCGAGCGGACTCCCCACGACCTGCACCGAGCCTTCGTACAGCTCGACGGACAGGCGCTGGTGCACGGCATCCCAGTCTGCACTGAAGCGCGTTCCGGTGACGTGAATCTCGAAGGGGCCGGCATCGAGCGCCCACGCCGCCTTCTCGCGATGGATGACGTGGACAATCGTCTTCCCGTCGACCAGCGCCAGCCGTGACCCCGTTGCCGACGACGTTTCGACGCGAAGATGCGCACCTGGTTCTACCTCGAACGTCGAGCCATCCGAGAAGTGCACGTCCCTCGGTCGGCTCGACCCGGCCCCTATCGTCGTACCGTCGGCACGCACCGTCCCGTCGACCGCGAACGTCAGTGGTCCCGCCTCGCGCCGATGCAACCCGAAGCCGACGAGGCCGAGCGTCACGACGGCAGCCAGCAACCAGCGACTCCACGGAGCCCCGCGGCGCTCCGGCGCACCAATCGTCTCCACGGTCCGGAGCAGCCAATCGCGTTCTCGATCGTCCGCCGGAGGAGCGTCGTGCTGGGCCGAGGGCTCGGTCCGGAACAGCTCGCCGAGAGCGCGCGCCGCGCCCTCCGACGAATGATAGTGCTCGCGCCGATTCATGCGCCCTCCAGCCACGGTCGCACGTACGCGCTCAGCGCCGGTTCCGCGCGGGCGAGCTCGAGCACCCGCGTGCGCCCCTCCGTGATGGCTCGTCGAGCCCTGGCGTCCGAAACCCCGAGCGCCATGGCGACTTCTTGCGGCGAAAGCTCCTCGGCATACCGGAGCACGAAGGCCATCCGCGGCAGCTCCCGGACGCGACCCAGGATCCGATGAAGAGCGCGAAGCGAGTCGCGCGAATCGACGGGCGAGTCCGTCGTCGGTGCCTCCGGCAACACGCCGGTGTCCGTGACGCGCAGCCAGCGAAAGCGGCGCTTGCGGGTCCGGAGCTCGAACGCGCAGAGGCGCGCGGCGATGCCCAGCAGGTAAGAGCGCAGCGCACGTGGGTTTTTCAGCCGTGACGCATTCCGATGGAAGGCCACGAAGACGTCCTGAACCAGATCATCCATTGCGGCGTCCGGGCCGAGGCTGCGCCGGACCATGCCTCGGACTTCCGTCGCGTAACGCGTCCAGACCACCGATAAAGCGTCGGAATCCCCTTCGGCAACGGCGTGCACGAGCTCCGCGTCGGTCAGCCGCGACCGCGGAAACTCGACGACTCGCTCGGCCTGGCGTTGCGCAGACATCTCGACGATTAACTAAGTTGCCGCGAAGCCCTCCGGCCGCGCAAGAAAATGCGAACGCCCGCGGCGCGGAGCATCTTCGTCGATCGAAGCGGTCCTGGACATGAGAAACTCACTCTCATGACCCAGGTTGCGATTCAGACCAGGGACGGGAGCTGCAGGAGCTTCGTGTATCGCCCGGGCGGCAGCGGACCCTGGCCCGCGGTGCTCGTGTTCATGGACGGCCTCGGCATCCGTCCCGCGATGCTCGAAGTCGGAGAGCGCATCGCGGCGCACGGGTACTTCGTACTGCTGCCGGATCTGTTCTATCGGGCCGGCCCGTACGAGCCAATGGATCCGCACAAGGTCTTCTCGGACCCGGACCAGCGCAAGGTTCTCATGGAGAAATTCTTCCCGAGCGCGACGCAGGCCAACATCATGGCCGACACGCGCGCGTTTCTCGATTACCTCGCCGCGCAGGGCGACGTGAAGCGCGGCGGCATCGGCACGACGGGGTACTGCATGGGTGGCTTGATGTCCCTGACGGCGGCGGGCACCTATCCCGAGCGCATCATCGCCGCGGCTTCGTACCACGGTGGCCGGCTCGCGACGGACGCGCCCGAGAGCCCTCACCTCCTCGCCCCCAAGATGCGCGCCCGCGTCTACGTCGCCGGCGCCAGCGAAGATCAGTCGTTCCCCGACGACATGAAGGCGCGACTGGAAGAGGCCCTGACCCAAGCCGGCGTCGATCACCAGATCGAGACTTATCCAGCCAAGCACGGCTGGGTGTTTCGAGATACGCCGGTCTACGACGCGGCCGCGTCGGAACGTCACTTCCAGACGCTCTTCGCGCTGCTCGACGCCAAGCTCGAGGCGTAGCCGGGCGACGCGCCTCGACGGAGCCGCTCAGTGGAATGCGGCCACCGCGAAGCCCACGATGAAGAGCGAGAGCACGAGGAGCAAGGCGCCGACCTTGGGTAGCTGCTCCATCGCGGGACCGCCCTGCTCGACCCTCACGCGCTTCGTCAGTGTTTGCTGATAGCCGAGGGCTCCACACAGCAGCACCACGAGGCCGAGCTTCGCGTGAAAGAAGCCCCCGCCCCAGACCAGGGTCGCGCCGAATCCGCGCATCGACATCATGCCGAGGCCCGAAGCGATCAGCAACACCAGGCCGACGCTCCCGTTATGACCGATGGACATCACCCGCAGGTACGTCGTGGTGCGTTCCGCGGCCGGAACGGTGCGCAGCGCCGCGCCGAGCCTCATGAACGCAAACCCGGTACCCAGGCCGAGCGCGAGCCCGACGAAATGCAAGAAGAGGAGGGCCGAGAACATCGCGCGTGACTCTACACCAATCCGCGGCGAACGTACGCTTACGCTCGGGCCCGTGATGCGAGGCTCGCGCGAGCGCGAGCCGCATCGAGCAGCCAGGGCGCGCTCGAAAAAGACGAGGCACGCCAGGTTGACCGCCTGCTACTGCACCGTGAACGTCGCGTGATCGGGCAGGTCCGCGAGCGAGGACCCGACGTACGCCGTGTACGTGATGGGCTCGACCGTCCACGCACTCGTCGTCACGTCGTAATAAGCGAGATCGCTCGCGCGGAGCGGCAGCGACACGACCTGCGACGCGCCGGGCTCGAGGTGAACGCGCGCGAAGCCCTTCAAGTCGTGCGGCGAGCGCGGCACGGCCGAGCCCTGGTAGCTCACGAAGAGCTCGACCACATCGTCGCCGGCCATGCTCCCCGTGTTCGTGGCCGTGACGGTTGCGACGAGTGAATCCGTCGCGGACATCGACGCTTTGCTCAACGAAAGTGGGCCGAGCGTGTACGTCGTGTAGCTCAGGCCGAACCCGAACGGGAACTGCGGCGTCTCGCCGTTCAGCTCGACGTAGCGGTAGCCGTGGAAATACCCGTACGTCACCTCGCTCGACGTGTCGTCGAACGGCGGGAGCTGCGACGCCGACACGGGAAACGTCAGCGGCAGCCGCCCCGAGGGATTCACGTTACCGAACAGGATGTCCGCGATCGCGTCGCCGCCCTCCTGCCCGGGGTACCAGGCCATCACGATCGCCGGCACGTTCGCTTGCCATGCCTGCATGGTGATGGCGCTCCCGGCCTCCATCACGACGATGGTCTTCGGATTCAGGGCCGCGACGGCGTTGATCAACGCCTCGTGCGCGGCCGAGAGCGTCAGCGTCTTTCGGTCGCCCGGCGTGCCGGTGCCCGTCGTGTTCTCGCCTTCGTCCATGGCAGTGAGCCCGACCACGACGATGGCCGCGTCCGCACCCGCGACGGTGGCTTCATCTGCAGGGGCGAGCGTGTCTGCATCGATCTGCTCGAGCGTGACGCCTTTGCCGCGGTCGGTGAGCCCCTGGAACGGGGTCACCGCGTGACTCGGCACGACGTTGCTGCTGCCCTCGTCCCCCATCCGCGCGATCCCCGAAAACGTCCCGACGACGGCGAGCTTCTTCACCTTGGTCGGATCGAGCGGCAGCACTCCGCCCTCGTTCTTCAGCAACGTGATCGACTTCTGCGCGACCTCGAGCGCGAGCGCGGCGTGCTCCGGCCCACCGACGACGCTCACGTCCGGCGGCGGCTGATCGATCTGCGCCGCGAGCACGAGCTGCCCGCGCACGAGCCGGGTGACCGCCGCGTCCACCGTGGCCTCGGTGATGGTCCCGGCGTCGGCGCCGTCGAGCGCGGCGTGGAGATTCGCGAGCGACAAGAAATTCGGCGTCGGCATCTCGAGATCCAGCCCCGCGTTCACGGACGGCGCGGTGCTGCGAACCGCCAGGATCCAGTCCGATTCGACGAACCCACGGAACTTCCAGTCCCCGTCCAGGATATCCGACAGCAGATGCGCGTTCTGCGAGCAATACGAGCCATCGAGCGAATTGTAGGCGCTCATGACCGACCCCACGCCTGCGCCGACTGCCGCGCGAAACGGCGGCAGGAACACCTCGCGCAGCGTGCGCTCGTCCATCGTCACGTTGACCGTGAAGCGCGTGTCCTCGATGTCGTTCGCCGCGAAGTGCTTGGCGTTCGCGAAGACGTGGTGCTGCGCGCCCTCGATGAACGCGACGCCCATGCGCGCGAGATGCGACGGATCTTCTCCGTACGTTTCCTGAGCTCGACCCCAGGCCGGGTGGTGCAGCAGATTGACGACAGGAGCGAGGATCACGTTCGCGCCCCACGCTCGCGCCTCCTGTCCGATCGCCTCGCCGACGCGCGTCTCCAGCTCTTCGTCGAAGGTCGCACCACGCGCCATCGCGACGGGAAACGCCGTCGCCTGCTCCGCCGCCCCTTGCACGAACTGCGTGGCCGTGAGTCCTCGCGCGCCGTCCGACATCGCGTAACCGGGAATACCGAGCCGCGGCACGCCGGGCGTGACCCACAGTCCGTTCACCATCCCCGTCCCGGCCATCATCGTGAACTTCTCGTCCAGAGTCATCTGCGAAACGAGGCTCGCGACCTTCGCCTCGAGCGCGAGCGTGTCGGGCCCCGAGTCCGACGCCGAAGCCGCGTCCGCGACGCCCGCGTCGGAAGTCGCTGGCGTCACCGACGGTTTGCTCTTCGAAGAACAGCCGGCTGCGAGAAGAACCGAGAGCAGGAGAGTGCGGCGCGACCGGGACATGGAGCGCCCAGCGTAGACCGAAAACCACGGTGGCCGTCAGACCGGTGTGCTCATCGCTGAGGCGATGCGGCGACGCCCTCCGGTCGGCCATGGGACGCCCGGCGCAACTCGGTCGGGACGCCGGCAAGCATCACCTCGTGAAGACCGGTGGCGCGAAAGTCCGGCAAGAGACGTCCGAGCTTTTCGCCGCTGAGCGTGTGCGAGACGCTCCACAGGTAGCGCATCTCGCGCATCTCGCGCGCTAGTTCCCAGAACGGCGCCGTCAGGGTGATCGCCCACCAGGGGAAACGCGAGAGCTTGAGCGAGCGGCCCATCGCGTCGCTCAGGAATGAGCGCAGTTCGTTGACGGTGAAGCTGTGACCGGGGAAAGGGATGTCCTCGAACGACTCCAGCTGGTCGCGCATCTCTGCCAGCGCCACCGCAGCGCGCGCCCAGTCCGGCAAGTAGCAGTACGCCTGCATCGCGTCGGGATCGCCCGCGGTAGTGACCTTGCCTCCGTCGATCGCGCGTAGCAGCAGCATGCTCATCACGTCGCCGTTGCCGTTCGGGTCGATGAAGTTCCCGGCGCGCAGCACCAGGGTTCGCACGCCTGCATCGCGGTAGGCCTGCTCCATCTGCTCACGGATCCGACCTTTGCGGCTGCTGGGAGCGTGCGGCGTGTGCTCCGACCACTCGCCGCCCTGCGCGCCGAGGTTGTAGACGTTGCCTGGAATGATCACGGTGGCGCCGCTTGCCTTCGCCGCCTCGATCACCTGCCGGGTGATCGCCGGAACCAGCCGTGCCCAGTCGTGGTAGGCCGGCGGATTCAGGCCATTGACGATCACGTCGACTCCCTGCGCCGCGGCGACCATGTCGTTGGACCTGCGGTCGTAACGGCGAACGTTCCAGCCGGCTCGCGTGAACGCCTCGGCTGCGTGGCTGCCGATCTTGCCCGAGCTCCCCAGAATCAGTGCTGTCCCGGTCATGATGTTTTCTTTTCGTGAAGTGGACGAACGCAACATGCGCGCGTCCGCCGGCTAACGCTCGTCCTTCCCGAACAGCCCCATCTTGGCATTGTAGACCATCTTCCCGTACTTCCGATCCGTCACGACGATCTGCGATTCGCTCGGCACCTCGATCACGACCTTGCTCGGGAGCCCGCCAGGCTTCGAGCCCTCGTCTCGGCCGCTCGTCTTCAGTGTGACGCTGTGATCCGAATCGTCCGTGAACTCGATCTGGATCTTGTGGAGCGGCACCATCTTCGCCCCCGTGCGGCGGAGCGTGTACCACCACCACTTGCCCTCGGGACCCCGGCGGAACGCCATCCCGTTCCACGCGACCGCGTCGCTCTCGTGACTCATGCACTTGGCCTTCTTCGCGAGATCGTCCCCGGCCTTCTTCGAGCACTTCTTCTCGGCCGCGTCGTGCACGTCCGACGCCATGAACGACAGATCGAAGTAGACCCCGTCGCGCTCCAGCACCTCTTCCGCGGAGCGATCCGCGTGCGCGTTCGGAGCGCTCACGGCAAAGATGCTCGCCAACCCAACGCCTATCAGAGCTCGGACTAACCCCTGCATTCTCATCCGCATAACACGCGCCCGCCGCGCATAGCCACGGATGCCCCAAAGACTCGCACGGCGATGGCAGTAAGACGAGATTTTGCCGTCCACGCAGGCGGCCAGCAGGCGGTCAGCAGGACGATCGTCGAGGGAGCCACCCCGACCACGGCCACGCTCACCCCTCACGCGACTCGAGCGATCCCGAGCTCGCCCACGCTCGATCCAGCTCGACTCGAGCGATCCCGAGCTCGCCCACGCTCGATCCAGCTCGACTCGAGCGATCCCGAGCTCGTCCAAGCTCGATCCGGCTCGCGTTGAGCCATCCAGAGCTTGGACGGGCGTCCCGCCGCTCCGATGAGCGGGCGCAACGCTCGAGCGAGCGTCGCACGACTCGATTCGAGCCGCGCCGAGCTCAATCGAGCCCCGATTTACCTCGATTCGAGCCGCGCCGAGCACAGGTTAGCCTGGTCTCACCTCGGTTCGAGCCGGCGGGAGCACAGACGAGCTTTTTTTTGCTCGTGACGAGCCGCGCGACGCAGGCGTGAGCCATTGGACGCGCTCGACGAGCAAACCGAGCACACGGATGCGCTGCTCTGCGGCGCGAATGCGCGAAGCAATGCTCCGGCCAGCGAGTATCCAGCGGGATTCCTGCGCCGGCCCGAAATTCGGGAGGTGGGGCAGGAATTAGTTTCGTTGCCGGGTGTTTGAACATTTGAACCGAGCGCGGAACGACATCGCGAAGCGCTCACCCACAGGGGACAACCCCAGAAAAGAAAGCAAAGTCATGTCAACGCACAAGCAAATCACGCATACCAAGCACAATTCTCGGCATAGAGAGTTGGCCTTGGCGGATCCCTCCGGCTTCGAGACTGCCTATGATCGTCGGTTGAAGGAGATCATGGCGGTGCCGGAGGAGGAGCTCCTTCCTCTCAACTTCGACGTGCACGTGGCCATCTCCATCGTGCTCGGCGCTCTTGGGAAGATCGAGCCCCTCATCCCGGCGGTGTCGAAGCTGCCGGGAATCAAGCATGCTCGCGTGACCGCGCTGGAGGATTATGCGCGGGCCGCGGGCGAAGCGAGCGTGCGGTTCGACGTTGCGACCGAGCCGCCCGCGGGCATCGTCGGTCTCAACGAGGCCGCAATCGCGCTTCGGGAGAAGTTCCGCGTGAGCGCGCAATCGCTCGTCAACGCGGAGCTCCTTCCCGAAGACAAGGTCGCGATGTTCCAGGGCCTCACCGGCTACCGGAACGTCGCGTACGAGCTTGCAGGATGGGCCAACGTTCTGCAGGAATATTGGTCGGCGATCCAGGGCAAGACGACGGTCACCCTGGAGGACCTCGGACAGGCCAAGCTCGTCGCAGAGGAGCTCGTGCAGGCGGCGGGTGAACGCGATCAGCAACCCGCCGCGGTATCGAGCGCCGCACGGATCCGGCAGCAAGCAATGACGCTGCTCGCCGGTTCCTACGACGAGACGCGACGCGGGATCCTGTACCTCAGATGGGCGGAGGGCGACGCCGACACGATCGCGCCTTCGTTCTACATCCGGGGTCACAAGCAGGACGTCGCGCCGACACCGGAACCCGAGCCCGCCCCCGTACCGCCCACGCCGACGCCTGTCGCGCCGGCGGGCGTCACCCACTGACAGGAAGGAGGCGAAATGCAAAGGAGGTCAGAGACCTGTCCTAATAGAATAAATATAGGAGAAAGAGGCGGCCCGTTTCGCGACGGGTCGCCTCGAGTCTTTTGTGAGCAGACGGAATGCCAGAGGTCAATGCGCATTCCGCGCCGGCCGCTGCTCGAACACCAGGATGCAGGCGACGATGAACGCCAACAGGGCCGCCGAGGCGGAGTAACGGCTCAACGCGAGCCCGCCCTCGGTCACGGGCTTGTCGAGGAAGTCTCCGACCACGGCTCCGAGCGGGCGCGTCAGGACGAACGCCGCCCAGAACAGGACCGTTCGCGAGATGCCGGTGAGATAAAAGGCGAGCGCGACGAGCGCGAGCAGGCTGCAGAACAGGAGCGCACCGCCGGCATAACCGAGTCCGGCAGTGTCGGCGGTCCAGTCTCCGAGCGCGGTTCCGAGCGTCTGGGAGCACATGATCGTGAGCCAGTAGAAGACCTCGGCCTTCGGCGAACCGACGCTGGCGGAAACGGAACCGAGCGTTCGAAACCAGATCGCGAGCGACGCGATCAGGAGGCCGAGCAGCAATGCCGAACCGCCCGCGTAGCCGATCCCGAGCGAACGATCCGCGAAGTCCGCGAGCGTCGTCCCGACGGTCGTCGTCGCGATGATGGTGGTCCAGTAGAGGAGCGGGTGGAACCTCTTCGCAGCGATCTGCACTGCCACCGCAGCCGCGAAGAGCACGGCGAAGATGGCGGTTCCGACCAGATACCCGAGGTGCATCGACATGGAGACCGCGTCGCCCCCGGTCTCGCCGAGCGTCGTCGCGCCGATCTTGATGACCCAGAAGATCAGTGTCACCTCCGGTACTTTGCCAACCCTGTCGCCGGAGGACGCCGTCATGGTCGTGCTGAATATGGCCTATCCCGCACGCCGCTTCGATCCCGACGCCGGGAAAGTGCCTGAGACGCAGGAAGTCCAGAGGTTCGCCCCGTGAGTCTCGTTACGGATGCCGAAATCACCGCTATTCTCCTCCGGCATGAAGATCGTCGTTCTCGACGGATTCGCGGCGGCTCAAGGGAGGTTGAGCTATGACGCGCTCGCTCTGCACGGCGAGGTCGTCGTGTATCCGCGAACGGCGCCCGCGGAACTCCTGACCCGCGCCGCGAATGCGGACGTGCTTCTCACGAACAAGGTACTGCTCGACGCGGGAACCCTCGCGCGACTTCCGGCGCTGAAGTACGTCGGCATCGTTGCGACGGGAACGAACGCGGTCGACCTCGCGGCGTGCGCGGAGCGCGGGATCGCCGTCACGAACGTCCCTGGATACTCGACGGATTCCGTCGCCGAGCTCGTGTTCGCGCTCCTGTTTCATTTCACCCGCGGCGTCGCGGCGCACGACGCGCGGGTGAAGGACGGCGCGTGGTCCGCATCTCCGGATTTCATGTTCTGCGTGCGTCCACTGCACGAGCTCGCGGGAAAGACGATCGCGATCGTCGGCACCGGTGCGATCGGTCGAGCGGTGACGAAGATCGCCGAGGCGCTTCGAATGCGCGTCATTGCGGCAAGAGTTCCGGGGTCTCCGTCTCCGGAGCGGACGCCACTCGACGTCGCGCTGCCTCTCGCGGACTTCGTGACGCTTCACTGCCCGCTCACGAAGATGACCGAGAAGCTCGTGAACGACGCCTTTCTCGGCAAGATGAAGCGCGAGGGGATTCTCGTGAATACCGGGCGCGGCGGTCTCGTCGACGAGGCGGCGCTCGCACGCGCGCTCACCGATGGCACGATCGGCGGCGCGGCGCTCGACGTCCTCGAACGAGAGCCGCCGCTCGCGGGCAATCTGCTCCTCGATCCGGACGCGCCCTTCGCGGCGCGGCTCGTCGTGACGCCGCACATCGGTTGGGCGACCGAAGAAGCACGCTCACGCTTGATCGCTGCGGTCGCGGACAATCTGTCCGCGTTCCTGCGCGGTGAAGACCAGAACCGCGTCGAACGAGCGACTCCTCAGAAGGTTTCCACGCCGCCGGTCATTTAAGGTCGAGCGGGAAATATGGCCCATTCAGGTAAGGACGTCACGGCTATGACGCGCGACCGGGCCGACGGCGCGTCGGTCGTCTGGTGAACTCCGTCTCACGGGCGCTCGCGCCAGGCGCTCGCCAGCCGCGTCACGTTCTCCGCCAGTTTCTCGAGTAGCGACGCGGCGCGCTCCATCGCGGCCGTCGCGGTGATGGGTGCGTCGCACAGGGAGAAGCAAGCCGTGAGCCCCTGTGCGAAGACGCTCTCCGCGCCGTCGCCCACGGCGCCCGCGAGCGCGACGACGGGAACGCCATGCTCGCGACACCGACGGGCGATGCCACCGGCGACTTTTCCGCGGGCAGACGAGGCGTCGAGCCGGCCCTCGCCGGTTAGCACGAGATCGCAGCCCAGTAGTGCTTCGTCGAACCGGACGGCGTCGAGTACGTAGTCGATGCCGCTCGCGAGGCGCGCACCCGCAAAGACGCGGAGCCCGTATCCGAGTCCACCGGCCGCGCCATCGCCCGCGCACGTGCCCGGATCTCCGACGACGTTCGTAAGATGCGTCAGCGCGGCGTCGAGCTCGCGGACTTGGTCCTCGGTCGCTCCCTTTTGGGGGCCGTACACGCGAGTAGCTCCGTCGGCCCCCGTCAGCGGATTGGTCACGTCGTGGAGCACGATGACGTCCTTCAGCCGAGGATCGCGGTGCGTGACGTCGATGCGACGTAACCCGAGCAGGTCGCCGCCCGCCGCGGGGCTCGGGATACCGTCGAATGCGACGCCGAGGGCCTGCGCCATGCCGACGCCGCCGTCATTCGTGGCGCTGCCGCCGAGACCCACGACGACGCGCGTCGCTCCCGCGTCCAGCGCCGACCGGATGAGCTGACCGACGCCGAACGTCGTGGCGCGTACCGGCGAGCGCGACGACTCCGGTGCGAGCGTGAGACCCGCTGCTTCCGCGCTTTCCACGACGGCGGTCGTGCCGTCTCCGAGCATGGCCCAGCGCGCGTTCACGGTGGCGCCGAGCGGACCGGTGACGCGGACCGAGTGCGTGCGGCCACCACTGGCCGCGACGAGCACGTCCGCGATGCCCTCACCGCCGTCGCTGAGGGGGCGCGCGATCACTTCCGCGCCGGGACACGCGCGCACCGCGCCGCGGCGCATCGCCTCCGCGGCGTCGAAGGACGTCAGGGAGCCCTTGAACTTATCCGGCGCAATGAGGATGCGCATCGCGCGGCTCAGTGGGCGGGGGCGCCGCCGCCGCCTCCGTCGCGCGGGGAGCGTGCGAGGAAGACGAGCGGCACCATGAACATCGTGGCGATCGCAAACGCACGAAGGACGTCCAGGTACGCGAGCGTCATGGATTGTCGCAACATCTGGCCATACAGCATGGCCTCGGCACGCTTCAGGGCGTCCGGCAGGGAGGAGCCCGCGTGAGCGAAGGCCGTAGAGATGTGTGCGAGCGCGGCCGTGAACGCCGAGTCGTATTGACTCGCATGGGCGGCAAGGGCCGTTTGATGGGCCTGAGCGCGCCGCGAGACCATGGTCGTGACGAAGGCGATGCCGAAATCCCCTCCCATGTTGCGCGAGAGGTTCACGATGCCGGAGACCGAGTTGTTCTTCTCCGGCGGCACGCCCGCGTACACGACCTGGTTGATGGGGACGAACAGGAAAGCGAGGCCCGCCGACTGGTACACGCGAACGAGTACGGCGGTCCGAAAGTCCATCTGCAGATAGAGATGTCCTGCCATGTAAAACATGGACATCGACAGGATCGTGAAACCAAGTCCGATGAGATACCGCGCGTCGACCCTGGACACGAGCCGTCCGACGAACGGCAGGAGCAGGATCACGGCAAAGCCGCCAGGCGAGAGCGCCAAGCCCGCCTGCTCCGCCGTGTAGCCCATCAGCACCTGCATGTACTGAGGGAGAAGGACGGTCGAGCCGTACAGGGTGAGGCCGAGCGTGAACATCATCACGTTCGACATGACGAAGCTCCGGTTCCCGAAGAGCCGGACGTCCACGACGGGCCGCGGATGGCGGAGTTCCCACACGATGAATGCCGTCAGGCTGGTGAGGGCGATGGCGAGGGCGACCACGATGAACGAGGAAGAGAACCAGTCGTCTTCCTGTCCTTTGTCGAGCACGAGCTCGAGCGCGCCGAGCCCGAGCGCAATCAGGAAGAGGCCGGTGAAATCCACGCTGCCCGCGCGCTTCTTCGCTTCGACCAGATGCGGCGGATCGGTCACCATGCGCGACGAGAGGGCCAGGGACACCATCGCGACGGGCACGTTGATGAAGAAGACCCAGCGCCAGGAGAAGTGGTCCGTGATGAAGCCGCCGAGCGTCGGTCCGATGGCGGGCGCGAGCACGACGGCCATGCCGTAAACGGCGAACGCCATGCCGCGCTTCGCGGGCGGAAACGTGTCCGCGAGGATCGCTTGCTCGCTCGGTCCGAGCCCGCCGCCCCCGAGGCCCTGGACGACCCGGAAGAAGATGAGCCACCCGAGTGACGGCGCGATACCGCACAAGAACGAGCTCAGCCCGAAGAGGGCGACGCAGCTCATGTAAAACCGCTTCCGTCCCACCTTCGTCGCGAACCAGCCGCTGACCGGCAGGATGATCGCGTTCGAGACCAGGTACGATGTGAGGATCCAGGTGCTCTCGTCCTGAGTGACCGACAGGTCCCCGGCGATGTGGGGCAACGAGACGTTCGCGATGCTCGTGTCCAGCACCTCCATGAACGTGGCGAGCGTTACGACGAGGGCGATGGCCCAGGGGTTCTTCCCGCCCGTCCAGCCCGTCTGGAAATAGGCGGGCCGCGCCGGCGCTTGCGAGCTCACCGAACCGTCACCCGCGGCTCGACGCTCATGCCGGGGCGAATCGAGATCGAGCCCGTGCTGGCCCCCGTCGAAGACGATGCGAACGGGGAAGCGCTGCACGACTTTGACGTAGTTCCCCGTCGCGTTCTCCGGCGGGAAGACGCTCAGGCGCGCCCCGGTCGCGCCGCCGATGGACTCGACCTTTCCGCGAAGATCCAGGTCGAGCGCATCCACGTGGACGGTCGCGAGCTGGCCGGGCCGGATGTTCTCGAGCTGCGTCTCGCGAAAGTTGGCGGTGGCCCAGAGGTGATGCGTGTCGACCAGCGCGAACAGGAGCTGACCGGGCGAGACGTGATCCCCGATGGCCACGGATTTCTTGCCGACGATGCCGTCGAGCGGCGCGACGATGCGCGTGTAGGACAGGTTGAGCTCTGCTTCATGGAGCTGGGCCTGCGCGAGCTCGAGGGTCGCCTGGCGTCCGAGCACCGAGGCTCGCTCGGTGTCGACTTCCTTCGGCGCGTTGGAGCGGAGCTCGACGAGCCGGGTCTGCGCTGAGCTCAGCTTCGCCTGGGCTTCCCCGAGATGCTCGCGCGCCACCGTGAGCGTTTCTTCGAGCACACGGACGCCCGCCGCGGACGCCGCTGCCGCGTTGTTCGCGCGGTCGAACTCGGCCTGGGCGATCGAGCCGCTCCGCAGTAGCTCCTGCGCCCGTTCCTTCTCGAGCTCGGCTTCTCGATCTCCGGCGCGCGCCTGCTCGAGCTGGGCTTCGAGCTGAGGGATCTGCTGTTTGGCCGCCGCAAGGCCCGCCACCGCGGAAGAGACGTCCGAGGTCTGCCCGCTGACCTGCGCGGTGTTCGACGTCTCCGTGATGACGACGCGCGGGCTCTGCGCGTCCAGCGAGGCTTGCGCCTGATCGACCTGGGCCTTCGCCTCGGCGACCATCACCTCGGGCTCGGCCTTGTCGAGCTCGGCGAGCAACTCCCCTGCCTTGACGGTCTGGTTTTCCTGCACGTAGACCGCCGTGACGACCCCCGTAACGCGCGCGCCGACGTTGCTGATGTTCCCATCTATCTCGGCATCGTCCGTGTCCTCGAAATGGCGCGCCTGGAGCCAGTACACCAGTGCCCCGAGCCCGAGGACGAGCGCCACGACGAGCGCGACGGACTTCACCCGACTCTTCTTCGGCGCTCCGGCGGCTCCAGGGGCAGTCGGCGATGCCGGTGCTGCCGGTTCGCTTTGCGCGGGCGCGCCGCCGTCAGGAGCGGTTCTCTCTCTAGTAGTGGTAGCCATTCACTTCCGGCGTGAGACGTGCTGTCACCGCGCCACCTCGCCATGGGGCTTCCCGATGCCGGTCGCAAGGTCGAAAATGCGACGACCACGCGGGTTCGAGCATCGAAGATAGCGGCGTTCCTGGCGAGCTCGAAAACTCAGGGCGGCGACAGGGTCGCGCCCCGCTCCGTTGCGAGAGCCTCGAAGCGGGCGCTGGCCTCCGCGTAGGCGACCGGTCGCCCCTGGGCCCGACCGACGACGGCGGCGAGGTATTGAGCACGCATCGAATAAGGAGCTTCCGTAGCGTAGCGTATCACATCCGCCTCGAGCTCCGCAGCTCTCGGATCGGTAGAAAGATGGGCGACGCGAGCCGCGTCGTCGGTCCCGCGGAGGACATGATAAGCGTGTCGCTCGATGTAAGCGCGCGTGCGCTCCTCCCGGTGGACGAGGATCAGCGCGCGGTCGTCCATGTAGACGAGAGCCCAGTCGGGATTGCGGACGACCCAGGGCATCTTCGTACAAGCGAGCTGCGAGCACTCGAGCACCACCGTCGTGAACCCGAAGCGCGCCTTCTCGGCGCGAAACGCGTCCGGGTCGCGTCCAGCGCGCACGGTTTCTTCGAAGTGAGCCGACGAGTACGCCGTGTCGTTTCTTCCGTCGATGATGACCTTCTGCGCGGGCCCGAGCGCATAGAGGAGATAGCCCCCGAAGTTGAAGCTGTTCCAGATCCGTCCGGGGGCGGGGAACCTCGCGAGGAAGCGGCTTGCCTGGATCGGCAATCGCCACCACATCCATCCGAGACCCACCGCGGAGGGCGGCAGTTGCGCGTACTGGCTTGCGATGACGGCGACCGCGGCGACGCTTGCCGCGACGCGAGCAACCGCGGGCCGCACGCGTCCTCCGGCGCGCGTGGTCACCCACGGGGTCACTGCGCCGAGCGACTCGGCCACGACGACGGCGAGCGCCGCGGCCGCGAACGGCACGAGCCGCACCGAGTGCACGGCGAGACCCACGGCCGCGAACGCCACGCATTCGAACGTGCCCAGACGTCGACGCAGGAGCGCACCGGCCATGGCCGCGATGACGAGCGCACCGAACGGCGGATCGACGACGAAGGGAAAGCGCGGCTCCATGGAGGCCCACTCGGGAAACTCCGCACGGAACGTGGCCCGCGTGGTGACATCGAAGACCGACGTGAGTGCGTGGAGCCCCGCGGGGTTCATGCACACGCCGACGAGCGAAACCAAGACGGCCCACGCGAGCGCGCGCGACCGCGATGGGTCCTGTCGCGACGCGCCGATGCACGCGGCCGCGATGACCCCGACGCCGAGCAGGCCGGCGCGATGGCAATTTCCCCAGACGGCGAAGAGAACGAACCACGTCACGAGCGACGTGCGTCGACCGCGAGCTTCGCGGCGAAGGAGCCAGAGCACGAGCGCGAAACCGAGAAATGAAAACAGATCCGCCTTCGGACCGAGCCGGAATCGGACTGCCGCGCCCCATAGCCCGAGGACGAGCGTCGAAACGACGTGCATCGTCGAAGGCGAGACCTCCCCGACGGCGGCACGGACGCTCTCCCGACATGCGAACAGGATGACGACGCCGACGGACAGCGTCAGCACGGCGGTCACCAGTTCGAGCCCGTACGGACCCCCGAGGCGGTCGCCCGCGAAGAACGCGAGCCCTGGGAGCCAGTCCGAATAAATCCAGTGACCCGTGGAGGCGTAGGAGAACGGATCGGTCGAGGGCAGCGCGCGGTGCTCCCAGATCCACCTGCCGCCGCGGATGTGCCAGAACACGTCCGGGTCGAGGATCTTTTGGAAAGTCGACAGCACGATCGCGATGAGGACGAACGCCTCGGCGACGTACGCGCGCGCCCGGGAGAGCGAGGATCCGACGGTCATCGCTCCCGGATCCGACGCGAAGGACCGATCGGGCCCGTCAATGACGGCGGCAAGGGCTCACCCTGCCCTGCCGGCGCCGTGTCGAACGAGTAAACGCGCGCGAGCAGCAGGTGCCCGAGCTCCGAGCGGCTCGCGTCCGTGAGTCTCAAAGAAGCGACCCTTCCCGCATACTGTCGCACATCCCAGCTCTGTTCGAACATGACGTCACTCGCGACGCCGCGCGTGCGAATCGCGACGGCTCCGTCGATGACGACCTCGATCGACAGCGAGTCGCTCGCGCCGCCACCAACCCACATCCCCAGGTGTTCGCGACTGATCGGGAAAGCGGGCGATAGAGCCACGCCGACGGCTGCGTCCCCCCGAGGCGGCGCGGCGCTCGTCAGATATCTCTCACCCGGCGCTCCCCTGACCGCGAACGCATTCCCTCGAAGTCTCCACCCGACGAGGCCGGACTCGAAATCGAGCAGAACGCGCACGTTGCGTTTTGCGAGCACCTTCTTGCGCCGGAGCAGCTCCGACGGCTCGGAGGCGTAGCCGACCAGCGTGTGCACGCCGGTCCCCAGGAGCCGGTCCCCGCGAAACGCCTGATAGATCCATCCGCGCACCGGCGCGCACTCCGAGCCGCTCAGGATCACCCACTCCGCCGAGCTCCGCGCAAGAAACGAGGGCAGATCCAGCCCGGGCATCTCGGCGATCAGTGCGTCTTGATATCCCTGGTCGTGAAACTGCTCGTCCACCTTGCCGGCCTCGATGGGGAGGAAGGGGTGGTTCGGGACCAGCACGCCGCCCGGCAGCGCGCGCACCTGGTCGATCAGCGCCCGAGCGTCTCGCCAGAGTTCGGGAGACGGAATGACGCTGGAGCTCGAATAGCGTCGCGACGCGAGCAGCACCGCGAGCGCGATGAGAGCACCCACTTCCGCGACCGCGCGGCGCGCGACGCCGCGGACCTCCGCGAGCGCTTCAGCGCCGAGCCGGAGCGCCACTGGAGGACCGAGGATGGCCAGAGGCGAAAGGTCCGACCCCGATCCTGCGACCTTGGCGTACGGAAGGAGCGACGCCGGGATCGCGGCGCCGAACATGCCAAGCCAGAGAGCGCTCTCCGACGAGAGGCGGCGGCGAGCCGCAAGCCACGCGCCGAGACCGAGCGCAAGAGGAGCCAGCGGCGACGCGGCGCAGACGGCATGCACGTCCCAGAGGCGCGCCCACCGCACGGGTTGCCAGGCCAGGTTGCGGAGCGTCCATTCCGCAAACCATCCGTGCGTCGCGACTTGCGCAACGGCAAGCGCCGAGACGGCCAGGATGCCCATCGCGGTGGCGAGGACCGCGCCGTTTCGAAAGTGCCGGCGGGCGGCGAACACGACGAGCCAGAGGGCGAAGAAGAAATTCGTTTGCCGCGTGAACACGGCCGCGACGGCCAGGAGCGAGACCACGAGCGCGTTCACGACAGTCGGCGCGCGCGAGGCCACGCAAGCTGCCGCGACGACGAAGAACAGAGCCAGCGAATCGTTCCGCACGAGATCCCACCGTGTCTCCACGAACGGAAAGCTCGAAGCGACGACACCCGCCGAGAGCAGCGCCGGGATGAACCGCGAGAGTCCTCCGTGAACGCGGGGCGCCGGACCGACGGGTTCCACTGCGACCGCCGACGAGAGCACGGTCGCGCCGAGAAACGACGCGATGGAGAGCGCTCTGCCCGTCGCATATCCGAGCCCGAAGATGCGTCCCAGCGCCGCCAGGGCGAGCATGTGACCCGGGGGATACGGATATGGCGCAAATCCTGCGCTCGGTGCTCCGTATATGGAGAGGTGATGGAGTAAGCGGTACGCGTGGTAGAGCGAGCCGCCCTCCATCCATTCGATGTCCATCGGGTAAGCGACACGACCGAGGAACCCGCGTCCGAGGGTCCACAACTGAGCGATGGCCAGCGCCAGCGAGAGTAGGCAGACGAGCCGGACCACGGATCGGGATTTCAGGATGGTCAAAATGGAGAGCGCAATATCCCGCCGCTTCCGCTAAAGGTCACGCACTTGGCCACTCGCTGTAACTCGGGTGTTTCCGAACCGCGGTTGACTCACGTCGCGCTTTTTGGTCATCGAAACGTAAAAAAATTTCGCGTGAGTGTCGATAGTGTTGAAGCTCCGCCCCGAAAGCGACGAATACGTCACACACGCTCGTGTTCGAAGATGCTCACAGCTTTCGTCTTTCTGGGATGACTCGCGGGATGCGATCGTCCGCGGACTGAGGTAAGCGGGTCCGGCGTTTCAAGAAACCTGACGGTCTGGACTTCCCATGAGACTCACTCTCGAAGGCGCGGCGCACGTCCTTTTACCCCGGGTCACGGCCGGCCGCGCGCTCGCCCATTCGGAATGGCTGACGCTCGTTCAGGTGGCGGAAATATTGTCGACCGGCGCGCCGCACGACGTGCGACCGGAGCAGGTCGCCGACAATGTGGAGGCGTTCCTGGCCGCGGGACGGTCTCGCCGCGCCTGGCGGGTCCGCGTCCTCCTCACGCTCATCGAATTTGCGCCAATGGCGACGGAGAGGCGCCGCTTCGGTGACCTGTCTCCGGAGGAGCGCCGAGTGCTGATCGAACGGAAATGGATCGGGGGGCGCGGTATCTGGCGAGTCTGTTCCAAGGTGAAAAATCTGGTCGTCCTGGGCGCGTACGGCGACCGCCGAGCGGCGGCGAAGACGGGCTACGTGCCTGTTCCCTTGCGCCCGCGGTTTCGGAATATGCGCCGGCCAGACCCGGAGAGCGACGTCGCGTGAAGACCGAAAGCGTCGACGTTTGCATCATCGGCTCCGGCGCCGGCGGCTCGGTCATCGCGCACGCCGCGGCGAAACGTGGCCTACGCACGCTCGTCCTCGAGCGCGGGCCGTACCTCCGCGCTGCCGACATGACCTCGTCCGAGATCGAGATGCTGCCGCGCCTCTACAAGGACGGTGGCATGCAGCTCACCACGTCCCTGGATTTTTTCATTCTTCAAGGCTCCTGCGTCGGGGGCTCGACGGTCGTCTCGAACATGGTGCTGATGCGCGCCCCGGACGAGGTATTCGGTCGGTGGCGGAGCTTCGGCGCCGAAGGCAATCGCGATGCGTTCCACGACGCCTACGATCTGATGGAACGGACGCTCGACGCGCGCCCCGCGGACGCGAAGAGTTCATCGCGGAGCACGGAGCTGTTCGAGGAGGGAGCCCGCGCGATCGGGCTCTCGCCGAAGAAGATGCTGAAGGCGCTCGGAGCCTGCCACGGATGCGGCAACTGCAACATCGGCTGCACCTTCGACACGAAGCGGAGCGCCCTCACCACGTTCATTCGGTGGGCCGAAGACGAAGGCGCTCGGGTCCTCGCGGACACGAGCGTGGAGCGGATCCGAACCCGTCGAGGGCGCGTGGATTACGTCGAGGCGACCACCGGACCACGTCGTGAACCGCTCCGCGTCTACGCGAGGCAAGTCGTCGTCGCTGCGGGCGCGATCGGTTCGAGCGCACTCCTGCTCGCGAGCGGCGTCCGCAAAAACGTCGGCACGCGGGTGTCCTTCAACCTGGGCGCGATGGTCGTCGCGGAGTTCGACGAGGCGTTCGACGCCTACGACGCCGATCAGATGACGACGTACCTGAAAGGCGAAGATCATCTAATCGAGGCGACCCACAATCCCCTCGCGAGCGCGGCCCTCACCACGCCGGGGTGGCTCGAGACGCACGGGGCGCTCATGAAGCGCGCGCGCCATCTCGCGTACGCCGGCGCGATGGCGCCGTCCGAAGCCACGGGCCGCGTGGTGATGAGTCCGTGGTTCGGACACGAGGAGACGCGCTTCTCTGCCAGCGCTGGCGACATGGAGAAGCTGCGTGAGGGTCTCAGAACGATCGTACGCGTATTCTTCGGCGCGGGCGCGCGCAGAGTCCTGCTCCCGACGGAAGTGTTCACCGAACTGCGGTCCGTGGACGACTTGCCGCTCCTCGACGAGCGAATCCGGACCATGCGCGACATCCAGAGCGGCTCCTCGCATCCACAGGGCGGCAATCCCATGTCGGACGACCCGGATGTCGGGGTGGTCGACTCCGGGTTCGCTTCGCACGAAATCGATGGCTTATCCGTCTGCGACGCGAGCGTCTTTCCGGACTGCATCGGCGTGAACCCGATGAACACGGTGTTCGCTCTGGCGCACATGGGCGCCGCACGAATTCTGGCGAGCGCGTAGCTGCATGACGCTGGCTCCCGTCGTCCTTGCATTTCCCTCGGCGGTAGCCGAGCGTCCTGCGCGACGCATTCAGTCGCCGTATCCGTCGGCCGTGGGCCGCGTGATGCTCCGTGCGGCGCGGGCACGAGTGAGATCGTGGGACCGTGCGCTCGGCAGGATCGAGGAGGAACAGGAACGGGCACTCCGCGACATCGTCGGTCGAGGGGCAGCGACGGTGTTCGGGCGGCGCTTCGACCTCCGCGGAGCCAGGGATCACGCGGCTTTCGTCCGCCGGATCCCGGTCGGCAACTACGACACGTTCTCGCCGTTCATCGATCGCATGCGGCAGGGGCGAGAAGAACCTGCTCGTTCCCGAGTTCGTTCGTTACTTCGGCAACTCGTCGGGCAGCTCCAACCAGGGCAAGCCGAAGTTCTTGCCGATCACCGAACGTCAGATCGCGCATCAGCGCCACGCGGGAGCGGACATGCTGATGCGCTATCTCGCGCACGCGAACGATGCCGAATTCTCGTCCGGGTTCACGCTCGGCCTCTTCCCGCCGACAGCGATGAAGCCCCGAGGGCCCCGTGCTCGTGACGTCGAATCCCGCGCTGATGGTGACCCGAGATGCCGGCGTTCGCTCGCCCCGCGTATCTTCCCGACGACGACATCAAGCCGGATGTCGAACTACGAAGAGAAGCTCGCGGCGATCGCCGAGCGCTACCTCGACCACGACGTGCGCGCGCTCGCCGGCACGACCTGCTGGTTCGCCGTCCTGTTCGAGAAGGTGCTCGACGCCGCTCGCGCGAGCGGACGGCGCGCAAGCCACGTCGCGCGAGATCTGGCCGAACCTGAGGGTCCTCCTCGGCGGCGGCGTGTCGGCAGAGCCGTACCTGCCGGTCATCCGCGAGACTGATCGGGCGTGACGATCTCACGCTGGTCGACACCTACAACGCGACCGAGGGCGGCATCTACGCCACGAGCGACTTCTCGGGCGAGCGCGGGATGCTGGTGCTTCCGCACCGCGGGACGTTCTTCGAGTTCGTGCCGCTCGAAGAGCGCGGCAACCCGGCGCCTCGCGCGCGTGCCCCTGTGGGCAGTCGAAGCGCAACCGCCTCTACGCGATCGTCGTGCACGACCGTCTCGGGGCTCTACGCGTACAAGCTCGGCGACATCGTCCGCTTCCCGCAGCGTGAAGCCGCTCCGCATCGAGTTCGTCGGGCCGGCTCTCGGGTTGCCTGTCGGTGACGCAGGAGCTGACGACCCACGTCGAGATCGAGCGCGCCGTCGCGCACGCGCGTCCGCGAGACAGGCTGCCCGACCGTCGACTTCGGCGCCGCGCGCCGACGTCGGCGTCGACGGCGAGGCCAGGTCTCGCTACATGCTCTTCGTCGAGTTCGACGAGGGCGGCGCGCCTTCGAACCTCGACGCCTTCGCCGCTGCGTTCGACGAGGGCATGTGCACGCAGAACCGCGTCTACCGCGAGCACCGCGCAGGCGACGTCGCCATCCTGGCGCCGCGCGTGGTCGCGCTCGCGCCGGCGGCGCACGGCGGTTCCTCGAAGACGTCACGCGCGGCAACGTGCAGGGGAAGTTCCCGCGCATCATCGACGACCGCGCCGAAGACGCGCTCCTTGCGTTTCGTGCGGGCCTGATTCGAAGAAGGAAGTCGACATGAAGCAAACTCGGAGTCGTCATCGTCGGAGTCAACGGAGCGGTCGCGTCGACGCTCATCGCCGGCGTCGAGCTGATGGAGCGCGGGCTCGTCGCCGCGCATCGGCATGGTCACCGAGAGGACCGGCACGCGCGCATCGCCGAGTCGATCACCGAGCTCCTCGACTTCGCCCCGCTCGAGAGACCTGGTCTTCGGCGGGCTGGGACCTGCAGTTCGCGAACGTGTACGAGGGCGCGCTGCACCACAAGGTGCTCCCCCGAGCACGTGCTCGCGTCCGTGCCGGCGACAAGCTCGAGGCGATCACGCCGTGGCCGGCGCGTCTTCTCTCGTGCGTACGCGAGAAGTCACCGGTCGACAAGAACGTGGTCCGCGCCGAGCGCCATCCGCGAGGAGATCGCCATCCTCGAGCGCAACATCGAGGACTTCAAGAAGGCGAACAACCTCGACCGCGTGGTGATGGTGAACCTCGCGTCGACCGAGCGCTTCCTCGACGAGCAGCCCGTGCACGCGCAGCCTGCGCGCGTTCGAGGCAGGGCTCGACGCGCAACGACCCGGCCATCACGCCGGCGATGCGTTACTTCTACGCCGCCAACAAGCTCGGCATCCCGTACTGCAACTTCACGCCGAGCCTGACGAACGTCCCGGCGCTCGCCGAGCCAGGCCGAGAAGACGCGGCAACCCGTTCGCGGGCATGGACGGCAAGACGGGCCAGACGCTGCTCAAGACGGCGCTGGCGCTCGATGTTCCGCGTCGCGCCGCCTGCACATCGAGGGCTGGTACTCGACGAACTTCCTCGGCAACAACGACGGGCTCGTGCTCGACGCACCCGGCTCGAACAAGACCAAGGTGCTGTCGAAGGCGTGCGGTCCTCGACTCGATCGTCGGCTACCACGTGCGAGAACCACCAGGTTCACATCCACTACTACAAGCCCCGCGGCGACTCGAAAGAGGCCTGGGACAACATCGACATCGTCGGCTTTGCCGGCGTGCCGATGCAGATCAAGGTCAACTTCCTCTGCCAGGACTCGGCGCTCGCGGCGCCGCTCGTCCTCGATCTCGTGCGGCTCCTCGACGTGGCCAAGCGCGCCGGCGAGAGCGGCATCCAGCGCCAGCTCTCGATCTTCTTCAAGTCGCCGTACGCGGCGCCGAAGGCGAGACGCCCGTGCACGATCTCTTCAAGCAGGAGAAGCTGCTCCTCGACTGGGCGAAGGCACAGCGCGCGAAGGCAGCGTCCGAACGGTCACAGGCCGGCGCCGGAGATCGTCGGTGTCGGCAGGCGAACGCCGAGCGCACGCCGTGGACGCCGATCGCGCTCTTCGGCGGCACGCCGATCTCTCGAACGCGGCGCGCATCGAGGTCTGGCCGATCGTCGAGCGACGAGGAGCGGCGCGCCGTCGATCGCGTGCTCGATCGCGGCATCCTGTCGGGCGCGTACGCGCCGGAGGCGACGGCGCTCGAGCGAGGAGTTCGCGCAGTTCGTCGGCGCGCAGCACTGCCCTGCTGACGCACTGCGGGACCAGCGCGCTCCATGCTCGCGCTCGCGGCGGCGGGCGTCCGCGCGGGCGACGAGGTCATCGTCCCCGCGTACAGCTTCGTGGCGACGCCGCTCGCGGCGCTGCAGGCGGGCGCCATCCCGGTGTTCGCCGACGTGGACGCCGCAGACCGGCTGCCTCGATCCCGCGTCGGCCAGCCGCGGCGATGACGTCGCGGACGCGCGCGATCATGCCCGTGCACATCCACGGCGCGGCGGCGGACATGCGCGCCCTCCTCGACGCTCGCGCGCCGAGCGCGGCCTCGCGCCTCGTCGAGGACGCCGCGCAGGCGCACGGCGCGACGTTCGACGGGCAAGCCGGTCGGCGCGCTCGGCGCCGCCGGCGGCTTCTCGCTGCAATCGAGCAAGAACCTCGTCGCCGGCGAGGGCGGCGTCTTCGTCACGAACGACGACGCGCTCGCCGAAGACGGCCAACGCCGTGCGCAACTTCGGCCAGGACGTCGCGCTCGCCGATGCGGCGCGCTACGACACGGAGCGGCCCCTCGACGGCGACACGCGGCGCTCGAGTCGCAGCGCCTCGGCTCGATGTACCGCGGCAACGAGATGATGGCCGCCTTCGCGCGCGCGCAGCTCGCCCGGCTGCCGGACGCACCGCGCGCTGCCAGAGCGAACGCCGAGCGGCTCTCGCACGCTGCTTCGCGAGCTCCCGGGCGTGTACGTCGCCCGCGGGCCCGTACCAGGGCCGCACCTCGGTGCATCACAAGTTCCGCGTGCACCTCGATCCGGTCGAAGGCGGGAGTCGACCTGCCGCCCGCGCCTGCGCGACGCGACTCATCGCGGCGCTGCGCGCCGAGGGGCTCGAGGTCGTGCTCTGGCAGTCGTCGCCCCTGCCCGCGCAGACCATCTTCCAGAAGCGCGACGTCTCCGGTGGGCTTCCCGCGAGCGCTCGGACGCGGGAACTGACCTGGCCACGAACTACGACCCGGCGTCGCTACCCGCGCACGCGGGCGCTGCTCGACGGCTCGCTCGTTGCTTTTCTCCCAGTCGTGCCCGCTCATCGCGCAGCGCGAAGAGGTGGTCGATCGCTACGCCGAGGCCTTCGCGCGCGTCTGGGAGGGTCGCGTGCGCTGGAGGGCTACGCCCGCAACATGCTTCACCTGGAGCGACACCGGAGTGGTCCATGAACCTGGAAGCGACCGCCCATCCGCGGTCACGGTCCCGTGTCGCTCGCCTTGCACGAATCTTCGCCGCTCACCTCCGGCTTTGCTCTCGCGGCCTGGCTGGTGCACGGCGTCGGCGCCGCGCGCGTACTCGAAATCCTCCACGCGGCCTGGCACGAGCTGCCGCTGGTCGTCTGGCGCTGGAGACGGCCTTCGCGAGCTGCGACGCGCTCGCGCTCTGGGTCCTGCTCGGTCGCCCGGCGAGCCCTATTGGCGCTCTCGATTTGGATTCGTGCAACGGCCATCGCGTACGCGATCGAGCATTCTCTTGCCTGCCGGCAAGCTCGCGGGCGAGGCCGCGCGCGCCGCCGTGCTGTCCGGCCCCGCCGGCGCGCGAAACGCGGTCCTGGCGTGCTCGCGTCTCCAGGTCTGCGGACTGCTGGCGAACGCCGTCGTCAGCGTGGCGTGCATCGGTGTCGTCGGGAACCTGGGGCGCGGCGTGCTCCGCCTCGCGCTCGTCGGCAACGCCGTCGCCTGCTGTCTGCTTGCTGCCGTCGTGTCGGGACTCCTGCGCAGCAAATGGCTTGCCTCGCGCTTCGGCGGCCGGTTCTCGGCTCGGGAGAGCCCCACGCTGTTCAGTCGCTCGAGACTCCTTGGAGCGGGGGTCGTCTGCAGCTCTCGGGCGGGCAGCGCAGACGGCCGAATACGGCGTCATCCTGCTCGCCGTCGGCGGCGTGCTGACACCCGTTTCCGCCCTCGTCGTGCAGGGGATTCATCTCGTCGGCGCCGCGATCGGGGACTTCATCCCGGGGCAGCTGGGTGCCGTGGAGGGCGCGTACCGCGCGTTCGCGAGTACTCTCGGCTTCGGTGCGGATCCGGCACGTGCGCTGTCGATCGCGCTCGTCGCGCGCATCGCGCAGATCGGTCTCGCCACGCTCTGTCTATCGGCCTACGCCCTGTCTCTCTACCCCCGCTCGCACGCCGCGGAGGTTCCGTGAAGCGGAGCCAGCATCGCGACGAAGCTCCCGTGAAGCGCCGCGCCCGACGTCGCGAGCACGTCCCGCGCGGCGAGCGTGGCCTGCCCTCCGTCACTCTTCGATACGACGCCCCCCGCCTCGCGAACGAGGAGGGTTCCTGCAGCGACGTCCCACGGAGCAAGGCCACGCTCGAAAAACGCGTCGAACCGTCCGGCGGCGACATAGGCGAGATCCAGCGCGGCCGCTCCGAGTCGACGGATGCCGGCGACCTCGGGCATGATCCGGGCGAGCGCGGCCAGATAGCTCGCATGACCCTCGCCTCCACGATGGGGCACCCCCGTGCCGACGACGGCGCGGGAGAGCGCCTCTTCCGTGCGCACCGAGAGCCGCTCGGAGCCGAGCCAGGCGCCCCGTCCCAGCTCTGCATGAAACAGTTCGCCCTTTGCCGGATCGAAGACCGCTCCCGCGACCACCTCGCCATCGACCTCGAGCGCGATGGACACGGCGAAGTGCGGGATGCCGCGCAGAAAGTTGGTCGTGCCATCCAGGGGATCCACGATGAGCCTCGGAGCACCGGGAACACCGACTCGAAGCGCACCCTCCTCGAGGACGAGGTCGTATCCGGGAAATGCATCCCGAAGACGAGAGCTCACGATCTCTTGCGAGCGGAGATCGGCGCTCGTCACGAAATCGCTCGGGCCTTTTTCGGTGATGGAGACGTGCTCACGGTGCGCGAAGTCGCGCATGAGCGACTCCCCTCCCTCGCGGGCCGCTTGCAAGATCGCCTGGAGCCTTGTCGTGGGGACACCCATCTTTCTCCTTCTAGCACGGGGTTCTCGATGTCCTGGACCGATTGCCGCATGCGGTCGTTCCCGTCCATCAGCGTCCGATGAACGTCACCTCGAGTCCGACGCCCATGGCGGGCATCTTCGTTCGGTTCGTGGTGCGCCACGGGCGGGCGATTCTGGATCGCCGCCATCGTTCTCGGCGCCTTCGCGACGTATCGCACCGTAAACCTCTACGCGCATCTCCGGAGCGAGCTGGAGGAGCTGCTGCCCCGCGATGCACCGAGCGTGGTCGCCTTGAACGAGATGCGGAAGCGCAGCCCTGGCCTCGAGTTCCTCGGCGTCGTGGTCGAGACGGCCGACGCGCGGAGCTCCCGAATGCCGAGCGCTTCCTCGACGATCTCGCCGCGCGAATCCGCAAGTATCCACCGGAGCTGGTGCGCGACGTTCGCACTAACCGCACGGCCGAGAAGGAGTTCGTCGAGCGGCATGCGCCGCTATACGTGGACCTCGACGACCTCGAGACCATTCGCGAGCGCGTCGAGGCGCGGCGCGACTACGAGGTCTCGAAAGCCGCCGACCTGCTGCTGGACGAAAACGAGCCGCCTCCCGACGTCGACATGTCGGACATTCGAAAGAAATACGACGACCGGACGGAAGGAGAGCAGGGCGGACACTTCACCAGCCGAACCCTCGAAGCGACGATGCTCGCTGTCGAGACCGGAAGCTTCACGACCGGAGCCGACAAGGACCGCATCCTCCTGAACCGCGTGAAGTCCGACGTGGCACGGCTCGATCCGAGTCGCTACGGCAAGGGGCTGCGAGTCGGCTACGCCTCCGACGTCGCGATCAACGTCGAGGAACTCGACGCGCTCGAGGAAGATCTCTCGAAGTCTTCCGTCCTGGTCGTCGTTGCCGTGATGGCCGCCATCGTCGTCTATTTCAGCTGGTGGAAGAGCATTCCGGTGCTCATTCCGCCGCTGCTCCTCGCGACCGTGTACGCGTTCGCGATCGCGTCGCTTCCACCGATGCGCATCACGGAGCTCAACTCGAACACCGCCTTTCTCGGATCCATCATCGTCGGCAACGGCATCAACGTCGGCCTGGTGCTGCTCGCGCGGTATCGCGAGGAACGCGATGCGGGCAAAGCCGTCGAGGACGCGCTCATCATCGCCGTCTGGGGTGCGCGCGTCGGAACGCTCGCGGCCGCCGCCGCGGCTGGCGTGTCGTATGCGTCGCTCCTGGTCACGGAATTCCGCGGCTTCCGCCAGTTCGGTTACATCGGCGGCGTCGGCATGTTCGCGTCCTGGGGCACGGCGTTCGTGCTCGTTCCGCCGCTCCTCGCGTGGCTCGATCGAGACGGGCGCCCGCGCGAACGAACCGCGCGGGCGAAGGCCGTCATGCGCGGGCTCACGTGGCTGATTCGACGGGGCGCGCCGGTCATCGTCGCCGCGGCCGCGGCGCTGACGGCGCTGGCGGCCTACGAAGCGTCGAAGCTCGACGCTTCGCACCTCGAGTACGACTTCAGCAAACTGCGACGAGCCGACACGTGGAAGAACGGCGAGGGCTACTGGGGCCGGAAGATGGACGCTCTGCTCGGTCACTTCCTCACGCCCACGGTCATTCTGAGCGATTCACGCGCGCAGGCGCGGGCCATCGAGACAAAGGTCCGCGCCTCGGTCGATCACGGAGCATTGCATTCGACGGTGGCCCGCGTCGTCGGCGCGGACGACGTCCTGCCGCCGGATCAGCCGGCGAAGATCCGGGAAGCCGCGCGGATCCGCGAAAGCGCTGACCCCGAGGATTCGAGCTCTCATACCGCCCAGGGACCGGAACGATGTCGATCGCTTTCTCGGAGCCCGCTGATCTTGCTGCCGATCACGGTCGCGGATCTCCCGCATTCGTTCACCGAGGGACTCGTCGAACGCGACGGGACCATCGGGCGCACGGTGCTCGTCTACCCGCGCCCCTCCAACGCGCTGTGGAAGGCGGACTCGATTCATCGTTTCGTGAGCACTCTGCGCGACATCGCCGCGACGGACGTCGGAGACGGTTCGCGCCCTGCTCGCGTAGCGGGTTCGATCCCTCTTTCGAGCGACATCCTCGCGTCGATCGGGCGCGACGCGCCGATCGCGAGTACCGTGTCGTTTCTCGGCGTGGTGGCGGTGGTCCTGATGCTGGTGGGCGTGCGCAAGGTTTCACTCTACGTCCTCGGATCGCTGCTGGTGGGCGTACTCTGGCTGGTCGGCGCCACGGTATTCTTCGGCATCAAGATCAATTTCGCGAACTTCATCGCGTTCCCCATCACCTTCGGGATCGGAGTCGACTACTCAGTCAACGTCATGACGCGCTTCGTGCAAGATGGCTCGCGCGACGTCACCGGTGCGGTGCGCTCCACCGGCGGCGCGGTGGCACTCTGCTCGCTCACGACGATCATCGGCTACTCGTCGTTGCTCCTGGCCAAGAACCGTGCGCTCTTCCTGTTCGGGCTCGTGGCGGTCATCGGGGAAATTGCCTGCCTGACCGTCGCCGTCGTCGCACTGCCGGCGCTATTGACCCTCCTGCGTGGGAGAGCCGACACTCTCGATCGGTGACCGGTCGGGCGAGCCCGAGTGCGCCGCAACCGGCCCGACTTCCAATCCAGGTTGGGGCGAATTCCGCCCTGGCTCAACTCGCGCCGGTTCGGCCTTCGGCCCAGGCCATGGTCGGTCGAACCTCGCCCACGAGTCTTTGAATCGAATCGCGTGCTAGCGTAACAGATCGTGAGGCAACTCTTCGTCGTCCGGTGGACGAGTCTCGCGTCCGGACTCCTGTTACTCGGGGCGTGCGGCGGAACTGGGAGCGAAAGCCTGTTCAGCAGCAGCAGGGCCTCGACTGGTGGGGGTGGAGCCCTTCCCGGCGCGGGCGGCGGCGGGACGGTTGCTGGCGGCGGGAGCGTCAGCGGCAACGCGGGTGGCGTGTCCGGCGCTGGTGGCGTGTTCGGCGCTGGCGGGCTCGCGACGGGCAGCGGAGGGGCATCCAATGGCGGTTCGGCGCCGTCCACCGGCGGCTACGGCACCGGGGGCGGAGCATCTCCCGAAGCGGGAGCGCCGCCGCCGGACGCCGGGCAAACCGGCCCTGAACCGACTCCCGGAGTCGTCGCCTGTCCCGGCATCAGTTCTGGCGAGTGCACGATCGGTAGCGGGTTCGTGCTTTACGAGTGCTGCCCGGCAGCGTCTTACTACCAGGCGGACTGCTATCCGCGGACCGGCGGCGGCTGTTACAGCGGAACCGCGGCAGTCCAGTGCGACGACTCGGCAGACTGCACCACTGGCGACATCTGCTGCGGCACGGTGACGAACGACCTCATGGGCTCCTCGTGTGCCACGCTTTGCACCGCTGGCACCGTCCAGATTTGCCGCTCCAACGCTGAATGCGGCGGACGTTCGTGCCTGCCTCTGTCGAGTTCGTCGGCGTACAACTCGTGTCAGTGACGTGAAGCGCGTCCGGCGCTCACGTCTGCCCACGCAACCTGCTTGTCGCGGCTCCACGATGTCGTCGCGCGCAGTCCGAACTCCACGGGGCCGATGTTCGTCGTGGTGTTCCAAGGGAAGGTGCCTGCCCTCTTGCGCGGCACCCGGGCGACGCCGGAGAATCCGGGCTAGTCTAATGGGGAGCAACGCCATGAACAGACCGAGACCGCGCTTGCGCCGACGCTGGGCGCTATTGCCCGCGGTGCTCGCGCTCGCCGCAGGCAGCAGCGCCAGCCACCTCGCCTGGGCCAGCGCCACCACGTTCGGTCCTCACGACATCCAGACGCTGTTCTATATAGCAAAAAGCAACGGACCGGACCGGGTCGACTACGGCATGCGCCTCGACGAGAACTGCGGCCCGGCGAAAAGGGATGCGGTGTTTCCGTATTGGCGAGAGTTCGACCATGGCCAGTCCGCTCGAGTTCATTCGCTCGGCTTCATGGCATCGATGGCGTACGGCGTCTCGGAGCAGCAGATGGTTCATCGACGACCGGACGGGAGCGATTATCAGATCCGGCTCAAACAAGTCGATCGCCCGATCTGGGTCACGACGTGGAAGAACTCCGACGGCAGCTGCACGGCGCTCGCTCGGTCGCCCATCTCGGGCGTGCGTTACGCCGAACTCCTGTCGATCTACGTCCAGCTCTCGGGGCCGATATCGGTGTCGTACGTCGACGTGAAGGGCAAAAACCTCGACACCGGGAAAGCCCTCGTCGAACGAATCCAGCATTAGCTTCGAACTTCGACGACGTCCCTGAGCTTCGCGACGGTGTCGCCTCACTCGTCGAGACGCCGATTCAGGGACGCGTCAGAACGTCCGCCACCGCGAAGGACAGCATGAGGACCACGAATAGCAGGCCGGAGAGGATGGCGAGCCGGCTACTCGGCGGCTCTTCGACGAGGCCCATGAAAAAGAGACCGACCAGGCTCGCCTTGATGATCGCGATGAGGATCGCCGCCGGCATCTCGAGCGCGCCCAGGTGACGGTACGATAGTGCGAAGCTGAGCGAGGTCAGGACGACGAGCGCGACGAACGTCAACGTATACGTGCGCGCCGTCAGCCGGGACGAACGCTCTTCGGCGCCCCGCGCAGCGCCCGAAGCGGTCACGAGCCCCTCGCGAGGTAATAGAGGGGCCAGAGGAAGATCCAGACGCAGTCGACGAGGTGCCAGTAGAGCGCCGCGATCTCGAGCCCGTGAAAGCTCATCCGCCGGCGGCGCGTCTGAACCGCGACGTAGACGAGGACTCCCATCCCGACCATGACGTGGATGGCGTGCAAACCAGTCATGCCGAAATACAGGGTGAAGAAGACGGCACTGCCGGCGGGAGCATCGGCAAAATACGCGCCGTGTCCGCCGGGGAAGATGCCCTCGGAAAAGTGCGCGACGTACTCGTGGGACTTGATGAGCAAGAAGCCGAGCCCGATGACGGCGCCCGCCTCGAAGAGCTGCGCCGCCGTACGCGCGTGACCCCGCCGGAATCGGTCGACGCCCAGCGCGACGAGGAAGCTGCTGAAGATCAGCAGGAGGGTATTGGTCGTACCGAGCACGGCGTCGTTCCTGGCGACGCCCAGCGCGAACGCGTGCGGCCACTTCGCCCGATAACAGGCGTAGAGCGTGAACAGTCCGCCGAAGAGCAACACCTCGCTCGCGAGGAAGATCCACATTCCGAATCGCGCGGCATCCGCCTGGCGATCCATCGACTCGAAGTGGGCCTCTCGTCGCGTACCGCCCTCAGCCATGTTCGACCTCCGACTCGCCCGGCAAGAGCGCCGGCAGCGCCCGCGCCCGTTCGCGCTCGAGCGTCTCGGCGGTGTAGTCGTACGGGCCTCGCTCGAATACGGGGGGGACCTCGTAATTGTGCGCCGGGGGCGGGCTCGGGGTGCGCCACTCGAAGCCGGCGGAGCCCCACGGGTTCCTCGACGCGCGCTCGCCGTAACGCAGCGCCCATCCGAGGTATCCGAGCGTGAGCAGCAACCCGCTGGCCAGCATGTACGCGCCGCAAGTGGACACGATGTGGAGCGGCTGAAAGGCAGCGGGGTAGTTGTGATACCGACGTGGCATCCCCTCGTTGCCGAGCAAGAATTGCGGCACGAACGTCACCAGGAACCCGAAGAACACGACGAGCGCCGAGAGGAGGCCGAGCCGCTCCGGATACATGCGGCCCGTCACCTTCGGGAACCAGTAATGAATGGCCGCCAGGTACGCGGTGATGGTGCCGCCGACCATGATGAAGTGGAAGTGAGCCACCACGAAGTACGTGTCCTGCCAGTGCAGATCGAGACTCGTCGTCGCGACGGCCACACCGGTCATCCCGCCGAAGACGAACAGGAAGAGAAACGCGAAGACGTAGAGCAGCGGCGTCTTCAAAGAGATGGACCCGCGGTAGAGAGTGCCCGTCCACGTGAACACCTTGATCGCCGAAAAAATGGCGACGAACATCGACATCAAGCCGAACGCGCCTGCATCGAACATCGAGATCCCCGCAGTGAACAGGTGGTGCCCCCAGCTGAGGAAGCCGACGAGCGCGATCCCGACCGTCGACCACACAATCGCCTCGTAAGACAGCGGGTTCTTTCGTGAGAACGTCGAGACGCACTCGCTGATGACGCCCATCGCCGGGAGGACCATGATGTACACGGCAGGGTGCGAATAAAACCAGAAGAGATGCTGATAGAGGACGGGATCGCCGCCGCGCGTGGGATCGAACACGCCCCAGTCGAACCAGTGATCCACCCCTATGATGAGCAGCGTCATCGCGAGAACCGGTGTCGCGAGAACCTGAATGAGGCTCGTGCCGTAAATCGTCCACACGAAGAGCGGCATCTTCATCCAGCGGAGCCCCTCCGCCCGCATCTTGTGGACCGTGACGATGAAATTCAGGCCCGTGAGGATCGTCGACCAGCCGATGATGAAAACGCCGAGAAGTACGGGGAGAATCGCCGTGGCGTCCTTCACGCTGTATGGAACGTAAAAGGTCCAACCCGTGTCCGTCGCGCCCGCGATGAGCCCGACGACGGTGACGATGGCCCCCACCACGTAGATGTAGACGCTCGCGAGGTTCAAACGTGGGAACGCGACGTCCCGGGCGCCGATCATGAGGGGCAACATGAAATTGCCGAATGCGCTCGGGATCGACGGGATCATGAAGAGCCACACCATGATCACGCCGTGCAGCGTGAAGAGGCGGTTATAGGTCATCGAGGTCATGAAGAGCGCCCTCGGCGTCAAGAGCTCGGTGCGCATCGCGAGCGCGAAGACGCCACCGACAGCGAGCGCCGCCGCGTTCAACACGAAGAACATCACGCCGATGCGCTTGTGATCGCGGGTGTTGAGCCACGAAGAGACCGAGCGGTCGACGGTGAGATAACTCCCGCTCATGGTCCCCGTTCCCTCGTCTCGTTCGACGGTGGAAGAATGCCCGGCCCCGCCCCTCGGACCGGAACGACTCGGGGGAGCAACACTTCCGGCGAGGTGACGTCGAATCGAAGGGATTTGATGAACTCGACGATGGCGGCAACCTCTGGCTCCGGAAGCACGCCTTGATACACGGGCATCACCGGCGCGTACCCGGCGACGACGTCGGCAAGCGGATCCATCATGCTCCGCGTGAGGTAATCCTCGTCCGCTCGAACGACATGGCCGCCCGTCAGCGGAACGAGGCTCTCGTAGAGGCCCTGCCACGTCGGACCGATGTGCTTCTGGCCGTCGATGGTGTGGCAAGAAAAGCACCCGTACCGCGACGCGGCGGCCCTGCCGTCATCGGACATGCTCGTGAGCCCCTGCGCGCCGACGACGCCACCCGCGAGCTCCGGCTGAGCGCCTGCGTGCGACACCGCGGGCACATCCTGCCCGGCGAGAAACCGCTCGTAGTCGGGCGCGTCGAGGACGACGATCGATGCCCACATGCGCGAATGATCGAGCCCGCAATACTCCGCGCAGTAGACAGGGTACGTCCCCGAGCGGTCGGCGTTGAACCAGAACGACGTGTAACGCCCGGGGACCACGTCTTGCTTCAGCCGGAAAGCCGGCACGTAAAAGCTGTGCACGACGTCGCGCGACGTCAGCAGCAGGCGGACGGTCTTGCCGCGCGGAACGACGAGCACGTCCGCCGAGCGCTCGCCGTCCGGCCGAGAAAACTTCCACATCCACTGCTTCGCGGTCACGTACACCTCCATGCTGCGCCGGGGCGGCGTCTCCAGCGCGACGTATTGCCGGAACCCGATGACCCACCAGAGGATGAACAGCGACAGCAAGCCGAAACCGACGCCGAGCTCGACCCCTCTCGGAATCGAAACGTTCGGGGTCGGCTCTTCGAGACCCCGCGCGCGGTAGCGAACGATGAACGAGAGCGCAACCGTCGCGACGGCGAAGACGCCGACGAACGTGACCGAGATGACGAAGAAGTGAAGTCGATCGACGTCGCGGGCCGCGTGGGTCGCCTCGACCGGTAAAAACAGCAGCCGCCGGAAGAGCTCTTGCATCAGCGCCTCGTTCCTGGAGGAACGCCGGCGTCGCCCACCGTCGCTGGATCGGGAGCTTCGAGCTTGCCGTCCTGCGCGTCCCTCACCAGCCAGGCCATCGCCTGCCCGATCGGGATCGTCGCCACGCCGTGCTTTCGATCGACCCAGCCGTACCGGTCGAGGGCCGCGAGCGCACGGGCGTTGCGCGCTTCGCCGCGCGGTGCGCCGCGGATCGACGTCTGTTCGATCCCGGCGATGGCCGGCGCCGCGGGATACCCGGGGACGTACTCCCTTCCGAGCTCGCGGCGTTCGGTCCGGAGCATCAGCACGACGGCGAGCACGCAACCGAGCGTCACGATGACGGCTCCGATGATGACCTCGAGCACCAGACGCCCATGAAGGCCCTCGGGTTCCTGCCGGACCGGTTCCGCGGGCTCGTCGTGACTCATGTCGCCTCGTATCGGAGACATTCTTCGAGAGTGGGATCCTGGACGGGATACGCGGCATGACCGCGCGCGCGGAACGCGCCGAACGCAACGAGCGCCCCGACGACCGCGGCGAGCGAGCAGCCATCCAGGACGCTCACGCGGAAGTGCCGGGGCTCGAATGCTGGAAGAACCAGGTAATAGACGTCGACCATGTGGATGGCGACTATCCACGCGCTCATCGCGAAAAATGGAGCGGCGCGCCGCTTGAGGTCTCGCTGGAGCAAGAAGAAGAATGGGAACCCCCAATGCAATACGAGGAGCACGACCCCGACCCACTCCCAGCCGCCGCGCCAGCGATTGACGTACCAGCTCACCTCGGAGGGCAGGTCCGCGACCCATTGGAGAAAGAGCTGTATCCAAGCGATGTACGTCCAGAAGACGATCATCGCGAGCTGGAGCCGGCCTACTGCATGATAGTGCTCCACGGAAACACCGGCCGGTAGCGCGCCGCGGCGCTTATCCACCACCAGCATCACTCCGAGCAAACCGAGCGCCGCCACGAATCCGCCCGCGAAGATGTAGACGCCGTAGACGTTCGAAGACCACGTGGGCTCGAGGCTCATCCACCAGTCGACCGACGTGAGCGTGACGACGAGAGAGAGGAACGACAGCCCTCCGGCTCCGAGCGCCACCATCCGGCGACGGAGCCCGTCCGCCGCCGCCGCATCGCGATCTTGCCGGAGGGACCAGCGGCGAAGCAGCTCGGAAATGGAGATGAAGATCGCGAAGTAGACCGCCGCTCGAGCCACGAAGAACGGCTCGTTGAGCCATTGCGTCTTTCGCGACAGGAGTTCACGGTCGACCGCACCGAGCGTCGTTATCCGCATCCATGGGTACAGCCACTTCATCGACGCGAGGACGGGCAGGAAGAGCACCGCCAAGAGCGGCATGACTCCGACGACATGCTCGGTGGACCGGCGCAGCGCGACGAACCATCTGGCGTCGGATGCGTGCCCGATCATCAGCACGAAGAGCGAACCGATGACGATTGTGAACGCATAGGTGTACGAAAACAGGTAAGCGAAGCTCGCGCGTTCGGGGTTGCTCACGAAGCCGAGCCCCGTCGGAACCCCGCCGACCACGGCGGCTAGCAGCCCGAAGAGAATGAGTCGCCGGGTCATGGTGCGTTCCTCGCGAGCTCGCCCTGGATGTCCCGAGGCAGACGCGCGACGATGGCGTGCCGGCTTCGCTGGAGCGCCCGCACGTACGCCACGACGGCCCAGCGATCGCGCAAGTCGAAATGCGTCCCGTATTGCGGCATGAAGCCATAGCCGTCGCGGATGACCTCGTAAATCCGACCATCCGGCAGCTCCCGGATGCGACGTTCCTCGAGTGACGGCGGCCTCCGTCCCATGAACCCCGCGACGACGCTGTCTCCATCCCCCTCGACCCCGTGACAGGCCGCGCACACGATCTCGAACTGTTCACGCCCGCGCTCGACTAGGGACTCGGTGACGACCAGCGGAAACGCCGCGACGTAGGCCCCGTCCAGCACGCCATCCTCGACCGCTCCGTCAACTGGAACGGTCGAATACGCAACGGTGCCCGGGACGGCTGGGCGCATCGCCATACCGTCGGCGAAGAACGGACTCGGTGCATACGGGTCGTACCGCGGCTGCACTTGCATCCGGTTCCAGCTGAAATCGAGCTTCCGGAACACGTTTCGCGAGCGGCACCCCGCGACGAGCGCGGGGGCGAGCGCCACCATGGCGGCCATTGCGCGCGGTCGAATCACGGCGACCCTCCTTCCAGGTCGACCACGACGCTCCGAAGAGCCCCGAGGCGCCCCAACTCCACCTCGAGCTCGCCCAGGTCCCCGGGTCGCGCCGCCGCGTCCACCACGACGAAGAACCGGTCCACCGACGCGCGCTCGAACCCCTCCACCTCGAACGACGGATGCCATAGCCTCGGAAGGCGGCAGAACCGCAGCACGCCGAAGAACGCCGCGCCCGCCGCGAACAGGACCGTCGTCTCGAACGTGATGCCGACGTAAGCGGGAACGGCGTTCGTCGGGTGCCCGCCGACGTCGAGCGGAAAGTCCACGTTCTGTGTCCACCACAGGATCAGATAAGCGACGCCCGCGCCGATGAGCCCGAAGAGGAGAACCCATTTCGGCAACGGAGATTTGGGCAGGGCGAGCGCCTCTTCGATGTTCCTGGCCGCGTACGGCATGTACGCATCGAGGTTCGAATACCCTCGCGCCCTGAGCGCCGTGATCGCCCGGGCGCAGACGTCGGAAGAGTCGAACTCACCCAACAGCACCCGCTGCATGCGGCACCTCCTCGGACGATGAGGTCTCGATCGCATCGAGCTCGTGCAGCAATTCCTTCTGTTCCGCGATGGGCATGAACGGTACGAAGCGCACCATCGCCAGGAACAGCAGCAGGAAGAATGAAATGGTCCCGAACAGAATCGCGCCGTCGATGAGGCTCGGGTAGTACATCTCCCAGCTCGACGGCAGCCAGTCCTGGTGCTCCGAGGTCACGATGATCACGAAGCGCTCGGTCCACATCCCGATCTGGACGAAGAGGGCCACGACCCAGAGCCCGAGGGCACTTCGGCGGAGCTTCTTGAACCACAGCAACTGGGGTAGGACGACGTTGCAGGCGATCGTGAGCCAATAAAAGAAGGCGTAAGGGCCGAGCGGCCGCGTCACGAGCGCGATGTGACGTTCGTAGATGTCCCCGCTCTCCCAGGCGAAGAACGCTTCGGCCGCGTAGCTGTACGCCACGATCGACCCGGTCACCAGGATCAACTTCGCCATCAGATCCAGGTGGCGCGCCGTGACGACGTGTTCGAGGTGGTAGATTTTGCGGAGCGGCAGGAGGAGCGTCACCACCATCGCGAACCCGCTGAAGATCGCGCCCGCGACGAAGTACGGCGGAAAGATCGGCGAGTGCCAGCCGGGGAGCTTCGCGATCGCGAAGTCCATGCTGACGATGCTGTGCACGGACAGCACGAGGGGCGTCGCGAGCCCCGCCAGCAAGAGCTGCGCGATCCGATAATGACGCCACTGGCTCGCCGCTCCGCGCCACCCGAGCGCAAAGAATCCGTACACGCGCCTCTGCCGGAGGGTCCTCGCCCGATCGCGAAGGGACGCGAGATCCGGGATGAGCCCGAGGTACCAGAAGAGGACCGAGACGATCGTATACGTGGAGACCGCCGCGACGTCCCAGGTGAGCGTGCTCATGAACTGGGGCCAGACCCGCATCGTCGCGGGATACGGCGTGAGCCAGTAGAAGAACCATGGGCGGCCGAGGTGTAAGAGCGGCATCATGCCGGCCTGCACGAGCGCGAAGAGCGTCATCCCCTCGGCGATGCGATTCAGCGACGTGCGCCATCGCTGTTCGAACAAGAGAAGGATCGCGCTGATGAACGTGCCCGCGTGCCCGATTCCGATCCACCAGACGAAGTTGATGATCGCGAACGCCCACGCGACGGGAATGTTGTTCCCCCATGCCCCGAGCCCCACCACGAACGTGTAACCGACCGCTACAACCAGCATCAGCGTGCCGCACGCCGCGGGCACCATGAGCCAGCCGACGATCTTCGACGGCTCGAACACCGGCGCGAGCAGCCGGTCCGTGAGACGCGCGTTGTCCCACTTCCCGGGCAAGAGCTCGCGGTCGCTGGCGTTCACGTCTCGAGCTCCGGGTTCGGGTTCGAGATGCGCGCGAGGTAACGGGTTCGCGGCCGCGTGCCGACGTCGTCGAGGACGGCGTACGTTCGCACGTCCGCGTGGAGCCGCGAAACCTCCGAGCGCAGGTCCGCGACGTTACCGAACACGATGGCTTGCGTGGGGCAGGTTTGCTGGCACGCGGTGCGGACATCGCCGTCGCGGAGAGGTCTCTTTTCGAGCTCCGCGTCGATCTGCGCGCGGCGGATCCGCTGCACGCAGTACGTGCACTTCTCCATCACGCCGCGACCCCGGACGGTGACGTCCGGGTTCTTCCCCATGCGCTCCGTCTCCGGAACGTCCTGGTTATAGCTGAAGAAGTTGAACCGGCGGACCTTGTACGGACAATTGTTCGAACAGAACCGCGTGCCGACGCACCGGTTGTAGATCATCTCGTTGAGTCCATCCGGACTGTGGACCGTGGCGTTGACGGGACAGACGTACTCGCACGGCGCCTTCTCGCAGTGCTGGCAGAGCATCGGCTGGAGGTCGACCACGGGCGCGCCGGGCTCCCCCCCGTAATAACGGTCGAGCCGGATCCAGTACATCTCGCGAAACAGCGCGACGTTCTCCTTGCCGACGACCGGGATGTTGTTCTCGACGGCGCAGGCGACAATGCAAGCACTGCATCCGGTGCAGGCATTGAGGTCGATCGACATGCCCCATTGCGGGCTCCCGTGCAGGCGGTTCGGTAAGATCGAAAGGGGGTTTCGATTGAACTCGCCGGCAAACCCGGGATCGGCCGTGAGCGCGGCCAGCGTCCTTCTGAGGGCAATCGGCCGGTCATGCTGATTGGCCTCGGTTTGCGTGGTGACGATCGGAACGCGCGATCCCGTCTTCGCGATCTGCACGCCGGCGGTGAACCACGGTGAATCGACGGACCGCAGCGGAGCAGCGTCGGTTCCGACGCCGCGCCCCACGCTGCCGCCCGCGCGACGCCCGTGCCCGAGCAACACCGTGACCGCGCCGTCTGCGTGCCCTGGCTGCACGAACGCGGGCAATTCGATCTTCCCTCCGGCGGCGCGGAGCGCGACGACGTCTCCGTTCGTCACCCCGAGTCTTTGCGCCATCACCCCCGAGAGCAGCGCCGCATTGCCCCACACGATCTTGGTGATGGGTTCGGCAAGCTCTTGAAGCCAGGCGACGTTGGCTCCATCGCCGTCGCCGATGCGCGGATCCAGCGCGAAGTCGACCTCGACCCCCGGCGCGCTCGGCGGGGGATTCGCGACGGCAGAGGCCACGTGCTTCCAGTCGACGGCCGGCGCCGACGCGGGCGACACCGTGTCGGGCAGAAGCCCGCGCCGGAGCGCGGCGTCGAGTGTCGTTTCCGACCTCCGTCTTGCCAGCTCGGCGTCGAAGCGGTCCCGGAGCAGGTGTCGCCCGTTTCGCTCGAAGTCCCCGAGAAGTGCGGCGAGCACTTCTGCGACGCTCTTTCCGTCGTAAAGGGGGGAAATGAGCGGTTGCGCGAACGTGACCGTGCCGTCGTATCCGCGCCCGTCGCCAAAGCGTTCCAGCGGATGCGCGGCGGGCAAGAACCACGTCGAGTGCCGGGCCGTCTCGTCCTCGTAGAGCGACAGGACCACGCGCTCTCGGATCTTCTGGAGCCGCGACGAAAAGTGCGCGGCTCCCGGGAGCGTGTACGCGGGGTTCGGTCCGAGCACGAAGAGCGTGTCCACCTTTCCCGCGTCGATGGCGGCGAGGAGCGTCGATGGCCGATAGGAGCTCGAGCCCGCGTCCGGCATCGGCGGACGCGTGAACGAGACGATCGTGCCCGCCGAGCCCAGAGCCTCGTTCAAGGCGTGACCCAGGACGTGGACGGCCGGCGGCTGGCGAGCTCCGACGACCACGACGCACTCGCCGCGATGCGCGGCGAGGTCCCGCGCCGCGGCTTCGACCCAGGCCCGGCGCGGGTGCGCGCCGAGGAAGTGTCCGAGGTTCTCGTCCACTCCGCTTGCCGCGGGGACGGGCGACAGCGTGAGCACTGCCGAGAGGAGCGCCGCAGCCAGCGCGAACACTTCGCTCGCCGCGACGGCGAGCCGGTGCTCGGCCGCGGCACCGGTCACGGTGAGGTGCGACTCGACCACGTATAGGCGATTCGACGAGCCTCCCGGCTTCACCGCGCGGCGCGCCCGCATGAACCGTCGTGCCCAGGAAAGACTCATCGGTTCGTCGATCAAAAAGTCGGCATCGAGCGCGACCACCACCTTCGCGCGATCGAACCGATATTGCGGGTCCATCGCCGCTCCGAACGCGGCCTGCGCGCCTTCCCACCTCGATTCGACACCCGACGTCGAGTGGTAGAAAATCGAGAGCGCCGGGTAGCGTTGCCGGAGCCGCTCGACGAGGGACGCCTCGACGGCCGAGGAAGAGGGCTTCAGCAACAGCGCGAGCCCTTTCCCGCCGCTCGCGATCCAGGGCGCATTCGACGACGGTCCGAACGCGGCCGCGAATTCTTCGAACGACCTCGGCTCACCGCGCTGGTGGATCGCCTTGGCTCGCTCCGGGTCGTAGAGGGAAAGGATGGCCGACTGCTCGTGTATCCCCGCAGCGCCGAGGCTCGCAGGGTGTTCGGGGTGCCCTTCGATCTTCGTCGGTCGCCCCTCGTGACTCTCCGCGAGTATTCCGACGGCGTAGCCCTGCCGCTCCGAACTCGTTGCAAAGTAGCGAGCGACGCCGGGGACGACCTCCGGGGGACGATGAACGTACGAGAGGAGCTCCTGGCGCGGCGGCTTCGAGCAGGCATCGACGCCGAGCGACGACACGCTCGCGCCCAGCCACCACACGAACCGTCTACGCGAGAGCGCCGACGCCGGCACGAGCTCCGACGCCCCCGAACCGCGCTCGAGCGGGAGAGGCTCTTCGGCCTCGGCGAATGGTGCGTTGGGCGGCGGCCGAGCGGACATCGGATACTCCTTCACCGGTGGCATCCCGTGCAGTTCACGGGAGGGTCGATGGAAAGCTGCTTTCGCAAACGCGCGCCGAGCACCTCCTGCGGCTCCGCGGGCACGTACCCCATGACGGTCACGAGCTCGGGGGGCCTGAGCTTCGCTTCCGGGTGGCGATGGCAATCGAGGCAAAAGCTCATCTGGAGACTCTCCGCTTGATAGACGTTCGCCATCTCGTCGACGCGACCGTGACACGTCTCGCAACCCACCCCCTTGGCGACGTGAATGGCGTGGTTGAAGAAGACGAAGTCGGGCAGCAAGTTCACCTGCTCCCATCGGATCGGCCGGTGCTCGAACCAGCTCCGTCGAACGGGCTCGAGCATCGGGCTCTTCGTCCAGACCTGCGCGTGACAGCCTATGCAGAGCTCCGTTTCCGGCAAGCCCGCGTGCGGTGATCGCGCAACGTCGTAATGACAATAGCGGCAGGAAATCCCGTCGTCCCGGACGTGGTGTCGATGGTCGAAGGAGACGGGCTGATCGATCTCCTCGCCTTGATTGGTGTGAAGAGGGCTCCTGACCCAGCCCATGAGGAAGCAGGGGGCGCCGACGATGAAAGCCAGCACCGTCCACAAACCGGCGCGCGTTGCGGAATTTGCCCACCGCGGGAACGGCGCGCGACCCTGTGGTGCGTTCGGGGGATTCTCCACGACGTCAAGCGTCTCCAACGTCGGCGAGGCACGGCCATTTCACCGCCGCCCTCGTCAATTCGACAATTCCCGTGGACAGGTCACACAGCGGGCGAGCGCATCGGACGGTCGCCCCGCGTGGGAGAGATCGCTAAGGCCACATCGTCACGCGTCAACGCCTCGACACCGGAACCGAGGGCCGATCTTGCCGACGGCTCGGGCGCGCAAAACGACGGCGCGCGATCGCGCGATTCTTGCCCGCGAGCAGACCGGGTGAACGGAACCTTGTGGCCGATTGCAGCCGAGCGTATGGACCGTTCACACTCTCATCGATAACGCCGGAGGCAGGACATGACCGACGACAACGACGCGAGCTGCGTCGCGACTTTCGACCGTCACGAAGATGCGGAGTCCGCGATCCGAGAGCTCCAGAAGAGCGGCTTCGACATGAAGAAGCTCTCGATCGTGGGGCGTGACTACCACACGGAAGAACATGCGGTCGGCTTCTACAACGCCGGCGATCGCGTGAGGTACTGGGGAAAGCAGGGAGCCTTCTGGGGCTCCGTGTTCGGCATTCTCTTCGCTCCCGCATTCTTCTTCATCCCCGGCCTCGGCCCGGTCCTCACCGGCGGCATTCTGGGCTCGATCCTGATGGGAACGCTCGAGGGAGCCGCCGTCGGTGCGGCTGTCGGCGGCGGAGGCGGCGTCCTCGCGGCGGCATTCGCCAGCATGGGCATCCCGAAGGACAGCGTCCTCCGGTACGAGGCGAGCCTCAAGGCGAACAAGTTCCTCCTCATCGCTCACGGAACGGCGAAGGACGTCGAGCAGGCCAGGGCCTCGCTCGCGAACGCCAGGGCGAGCGAGATCGATGTGCACCTGCCCTGAGCGAAGCTACGAGGCGATCCTCCGTAGCTCGGCGAGGGCCTGAATGAGTTGATCGAATTCACTGAAAACGCGGAGCACGCGGCAACCGGCCACCCAGACCGGAAGCAACCTCCCACGACTGGCAGGTCGATTGCAGTCCACTTCCTGAGGCGAATCGAACGAATCGAAAGGACGCGACGATATGCCCCGGAAACACGACCTCGAAGACAAGCCTGCCTCGTACGAAGACGATCAGTCCCCCTACCACTGGCCCCGCGGCGTCATCGTCGGCTCGCGAGCAGGCCAACATGCGGCTCAGGCGCTCGCAGTGGTGCTCTTCATCGCGATGGTCGTCGTGTTCATCGTCATGGTGACGCATCATCCGTGAGCGGTACGGCGGTTGCTTACTCCCAACACCATGAGCCAGGAGCGCGACCCGGCCGAGCCCCCGCACGAACCGCCGATACTCAAGTTTTTCGCCGGCGTGGGGCTCGGCATGGCGGCACTCTTGCTCGCCGGCTCCGTCGCCCTCGTCGCGTTTGCCCAGGTACTCCCTGCCGTCTTCGTGTTCTTCCTCGCGCTCGGTCTCGGTGCATTCAGTCTCGCCGGATTCTACGGATCGACGGGTGAGTCCGACGACCAGCGCGAACGCCCCCAGGTCGTCGAAGAGAGCGCGTCGGGCGGAGAAGAATCCCCGGAAGACCGGAGCGACACTGGAGAAGAGCGGAGCGACGCTGGAAAAGTGCTCTGGCTCCTGAGCTTTCCCCTCGCGGCAATGTTCATTTACGCGGGTCTGCAACAGCTCGGGGGAGCGGAGTTCATCGTGCGCCGTTACGAAGCCTGGGGGTATCCGTGGGAGCTCCGCTGGGCCGTCGGGATCGTCGATCTGATCGGTGGCGTCTGGCTCGTCATTCCTCGGCTGGCACGGTTCGGCGCGCTCCTTTTGACTCCGATCGCGCTCGGCGCCGTCTATACATTTCTCGCTCGCGGACAGCCGATCCTGGTGCTCGTGCCCCTCGCAGCGCTGGGCCTGCTCGCGTTCGTAGCCTGGAAAGGGAGCCGCGAGGGCCCGCATCTTCATGCCCAGCACTGACGCGGGGATCGAGATCCGTTCCCGTCCGTACCGTCGCGCCTCAGCGGCGTCGAAATTGCCTCGCATGGCGCGTCCGTCGCTTCCAGCCATGGTGTCATGCCGGGCCATGGCGGACGCGGAAGGGCAGGCCGCGCTCGGGTACCGGCCTGTTACGCGTGGCTTGCGCGATACCTTGGCGCGGATCGCACTCGACACATCGCGGACGTCGGTGCTCTGGCCGAGGACGGCAGCACTCCGGGCGAGGACGACCGTGGTCGAAGCACGGACATGCGCGTCCTCGACGAGATCGACGCTGATCACGCCGCGGATGCGTCCGTCCTCGCCGCGGACGCGTCCATCCTGAGCGAGACTATCGCCGTCCTCGCCGCGGACGCGTCCGTCCTCGCCGCGGACGCGGGTGCAAACCGGGTGCTCTGGTGACACTTTAGACCGGGTCCCTGGGTGACACTTTTTGGGTGACGGGTCTGCCTGACGGCGGGCTGACGGCTAATTGCCGCCATGCCGTGGAAGGAAGCCCGGATCGTGGACGAGCGAGTTCGATTCATCGCGGCTGTCGCGGAGGACCCGAGGGGAAACTTCACCCGCCTGTGCGCCAGCTTCGGCATCAGCCGGGCGAAGGGCTACAAATGGCTGGAGCGGTACGAGCGGCTAGGCCCGGCGGGGCTCGAGGACCAAAGGTCGGTCGCGAAGAGCTGCCCGCACCGCACGCCGGATGACGTGGTCGACCGGATCATCACGCTGCGGAAGCGGTTTCCATTCGACGGTCCCAAGAAGCTGCGCGTCCGGCTCCGAGACATCGATGGTGCTGACTTCGCTCTCCCCGCAGCGAGCACGATCGGTGAGATTCTGGATCGCTACGGGCTCGTGCGTCCGCGCCGCTCGCGGCTTCGTGTTCCGCCGAGCACGGAGCCCTTGGCCCACGCCGAGCTGCCCAACGACGTCTGGTGCACGGACTTCAAGGGGCACTTCGCTTGCGGCGATGGCACCCGCTGCCACCCGTTGACCATCACCGACGCGATGAGCCGGTACCTCGTCAAATGCGAGGGGCTACCCGGTGAGAAAGAAGGACCGGTGCGTGAGCAGTTCGAGCTCGCGTTCCGCGAGTTCGGAGTGCCCCGTCGCATTCGCTCGGACAACGGGTCGCCGTTCGCCAGCAAGGCTTTAGGCGGACTTTCCCGCCTCAGCATGTGGTGGATTCAGCTCGGCATCGTGCCCGAGCGCATCGAGCCAGGGCAACCGCAACAGAATGGTCGTCACGAGCGCATGCACAAGACGCTCAAGGAGCAGACCGCCAATCCACCGGCTGCAACGCCGATTGATCAGCAACGCGCCTTCGATCGCTTTCGCGCCGACTACAACGACCATCGTCCGCACGAAGCGCTCGGCCTCACGCCGCCTGCGCGACACTACGAGCCGTCGCTGCGTCCCATGCCGGAGCGTTTGCGAGCTCCCGCTTACGGCGACGATTTCGACGTGCGGCGAGTTAACACAAGCGGGGTTCTGAAGTTCAAGGGCAAGCAGCTGACCGTCAGCACACTCTTCACCGATCAGCCGCTCGGTCTTCAGCGGGTCGACGAGGAAGAGTGGGACCTTCACTACGGCCCGGTGCTCCTCGGTCATGTTCTCCTGCGCAACGGCGAGCTGCGACTCGAGCGGCCGTAGCCCAGAGCTCAGCCGCCCCCCTCCATCTACCGCGTCCGTCTCTCGCTCCCGGACTGCGCTTCCGTCGCCTCCGGCTCCGTCAGCCCGAACCCGGATTGCGCCCGGATAGCGTCTTCGCTCGCTGAGGCTTTGTCTCTTCGCGATCGGTCCGTGTCGTTGCGCTTCCCGGTCTGTGTCTTAGAGGCACCCGGTTTACGTCCCCACAGCACCGAATCTGTGATTGAACAGAGCCGGACCTGTAACCAAGGGTCCCGGTCTATTCCGTCACCCAGGCACCCGGTCGCTCACGCGTCCGTCCTCGCCGCGGACGCGTCCGTCCTGAGCGAGACTATCGCCGTCCTCGCCGCGGACGCGTCCATCCTCGCCGCGGACGCGTCCGTCCTCGCCGCGGACGCGTCCGTCCTCGCCGCGGACGCGTCCATCCTGAGCGAGACTATCGCCGTCCTCGCCGCGGACGCGTCCGTCCTCGCCGCGGACGCGTCCGTCCTCGCCGCGGACGCGTCCGTCCTCGCCGCGGACGCGTCCATCCTCGACGAGATCATGGTCGTGAGCGGCGAAATGCCCGTCATCCTCGAGTCCGTGTCGCCTGGGGACACTCGCCGTGGTCGTCATCTATACGTTTTTCCTGAAGACCCCCGCGGTCCGTCAATCGCATGGACGGCGCGAGCTAGCTTGAGGCGTTGGCGAGAGCGCTGGCACCTGCCGGGATCCATTGACGCCGCGACGCCGCCGGGTCACTGAGCGAAGCCGTGGGCTTCCTCGAGGTGCGGGCACGACGCTGGCTGGCGGTCATCGCGGCGGCGGTGCTCGTCGCGGCGTGCGGCTCTTCCGACACCCACAAAAAGGTGCACCCGCTCCTGCCCGACAGTGGCATCCGTATCGGCGACGGTGGCGTATTCCCCGACGCTTCCACGGCGCGATTCGGATCGTCGGGCTCCTCGGGTGGAACCGTCATGAGAGGCGGCGGTTACATCCTCTTCGGCGAGACCGGAGAAGTTCCCGGCACGAGCGGACTCAGCACCAACCCCCATTACAAGATGGTCGGCGGACTCCTGGGGCGAACCAACTGAGAGCAACGATGGCCAAGCGACGAACCCTCCATCTCACGCTTCTAACCGCACTCCCGCTGTTGCTCGGAGCGCTCAACGCAACGGCGTCGCCCGCGCCCCCGTACTTGACGCACCAGGGGCGGCTCTTCACGTCGACCGGCACCCCGGTGAACGGCACGGTGAAGTTCGTCTTCAGCATCTACGCGAACCCGGGCGGCGCGGATGGCGGCACCGACGACCTGCTGTGGCAAGAGACGCACAATCTCACCCTCGACGACGGGTATTTCTCGACCGTCCTCGGCCAGACGACGCCCATCCCGGACACGCTCTTCGACGGTTCGGTTCGATACCTCGGCATCTCGATCGAAGACGAGCCGGAGCTGTCGCCGCGTGAGGAACTCGCGAGCGTACCGTACGCACTGAACGCCGCGAACGCGACCGGCGACATCACGCCGCACACCGTGACCATTGGCGGCCAGGTCGTCATCGACGACAAGGGAAACTGGGTTGGTCCTCAGTCAGGATTGGTTGGGCCCCAGGGACCCGCGGGCGGTGCGGGGACGGCAGGCGCGCAGGGAGCCACAGGGGCACAAGGCCCCCAGGGCGCGCAGGGGATCGGTACGCAGGGGCCCCAAGGCCCACAGGGGATCGGTACGCAAGGGCCCCAAGGCCCACAGGGGATCGGCGCGCAAGGGCCCCAAGGCCCACAGGGCGTCGGTACGCAGGGGCCCCAGGGCGTCCTCGGCGCCGCGGGATCGCAGGGCGCAACGGGATCGCAGGGCGCAACGGGATCGCAGGGCGCGACGGGATCGCAGGGCGCAACGGGATCGCAGGGCGCGACGGGATCGCAGGGCGCGACGGGATCGCAGGGCGCAACGGGCTTGGCCGGCGCACAAGGGCCACAGGGCCTCACCGGGGCGCAAGGGCCGCAGGGCTTGGCCGGGACGCAAGGGCCGCAGGGCCTCTCGGGCGCTCAAGGGCTACAGGGCCTGGCCGGCGTGCAAGGGCCGCAAGGGCTAACGGGCACGCCGGGCGCACAGGGTTCTCCGGGAACTCCAGGCTCCACGGGCGCGCAAGGAGCGGCGGGCGCGCAGGGACCGACGGGCGCGCAAGGAGCAGCGGGCACGCCGGGGGCGCAAGGTTCCGCCGGCGCCAAGGGGGCGCAAGGAGCAGCGGGCGCGCAGGGGCTTGCTGGTGCACAAGGGCCGCAAGGCGCGGTGGGGGTGCAAGGGCCTCAAGGGAACAACGGCGCCCAGGGCTCGATGGGTCCACAAGGCAGCGTTGGATCGCAAGGCGCCAAGGGCGCGCAAGGCGCGCAAGGTTCTGCGGGCGCGCAGGGCGCACAAGGCGTTGGCGTCCAGGGTCCGCAGGGGACGCAAGGCACGAAGGGCGCTCAAGGTGCCCAAGGAGCAGCGGGAACCCTCGCTCAGTACGTGAACGAGTCTGCCACTCAGATCGGCGTCCAATCCGACACCACGACCCCAGTCGCATTGGCCTCGGTCACGCAGACCCTCAAAGTCGGTGAGGTCGTGGACATCACCGGCATCGCCGAAGTCGCTGGCCAATACGAGGGTTCGGCGTCCGGTTACGTGAGTATTTGCTGGACGGACCCGAGCAACAACGCGCACTCGTCGATGCCGTTTTATTTCTACGACGAATATTCGCAAGACTCGAATATCGTGCCCGCGAGCTACTCCTTCACGGTCGCGACGGCTGGATCGTATACGATTTCGGTCTGCGGCTCGACCCAGCTCTATGATCAGTTCGTCGCCAACGCGAGCTCCGTCAAGGTGATCGTCGGAGACTAGAGGGCTCCGCCACGGGCGGCGGCGGGGGAGCCGGATTCGGAACCGGCGCGACGGCAAACCGGGCTTCGAGGCTCGCGATCCGCGGGTCGTCGGGTGCGAGTCTCTTCAGCTCCGCGAGCTGATGAGCCGCCTCTTCGCGGAAGCCGGAGGAGAGAGTGAGGATGACGAGATTGTAGCGAGCATCCAGATGGCGAGGGTTCTCGCGTAGCACGGAGAGGTAGCCTTCTCGCGCCGGCCCGTAGTGACCGAGACGCTGGTCGCACAGGGCAATGTCATAGAGCGCCGCGACGTCGGCGGGCTCCGTTTCGAGGATGCGCGTGAACGCGTCTCGAGCGACTTGGATTTCGCCCCGGTCGAGCGCGAGAAGGCCGACCAGGAGATGCGCGGGACCCCCGCGCCCCGCAGCCACGGCGGCGCTCGCCAGTCTCGAGGCGGCTCGGGCATCGTGGCGCGCCCAGGCAAGGTGCGCGATGGCGTACGCAGCGTAGGGGTCGGACGGCTTGATTCGCAGGACGGCGCGTGCCTTCGACTCGGCTCCGGGGTCGCCCGCGCGGGCGTCAATCTCCGCTTCTTGCCCGGCGAGCGTTTCGGCGCAGTTGACCGCCGCCGACGGAAGCAGTCGCCGAGCGTCATCGACGAGCGAGGCGTCGAGTGCTTCGCGAATCGCGACCTTCGCGCAGCTGCACTGCTCCGATACGACGCCGTGGCACCACTCGCGCACGCGACCGACAGACGTCGCGCGCTTCTGGCCGACCAGCTTCGCGACGAGCATCCGAAGCTCCGCCGGGTCGGCCGGCGGAGGGACCTTCGGAGTTGCACTGCGCAGCAGGAGAAAGACGACGGCCGCGCCGACCAGCGCGCCGAGACCGACGAGAGCCACGACGACCGTACGCCGGGGGCGGGATGACGAGGCTGCAACGGGGGGCGAGGTCACGTCGGTGGAGCGTACAGCGGATAGGCGCTGGAATTCAGCCGGTCCGTGACGGAATGCGAGCGATTCTGGGATACCCTCGTCATCGAGGTCTCTTCCTTGAAAGCGAGCGTCTTCACCCCCACGCATCGCCCGGATTACCTGGTCGCGGTCTACCGGGCGCTCGCGCGCCAGTCCCTTCGCGACTTCGAGTGGGTTCTCGTCCCGAACGGACCGAGTGCGGCGTTGCCGGAGGAGATCCTTCGCGACCGGCGGGTGAAAGTCGCGGTGGCCCCGGCGACCCTGGACGGCAAGATCGGCGCTCTCAAGCGCTTCGCATGCTCCGCTTGCTCGGGCGACGTTCTCGTCGAGCTCGATCATGACGATCTGCTCACCGAGCGCGCCCTCGAACGGGTCGTGGACGGGGTGCGCGACGGCGCGGGCTTCGTGTACTCGGATTTCGCCAACTTCCTGCCCGATGGTAGCTGTCAGACCTACGACCCGCGCTTCGGATGGACCCAGCGCGAAGAGGCGATCGACGGCCGAACCTACAGCGTGATGGAAGCCTTCGAGTGCAACGCTCGGTCGCTCTATGAGATCTTCTTCAGTCCGAACCACGTGCGGGCCTGGACCCGCGACGCGTACGCGCAAGCCGGCGGTCACGACGCGACGCTCGAGGTCTGCGACGACCACGATCTCGTCTGTCGCACGTACCTGACGGGGACGGCGATGCGTCGCATCCCGGAATGTCTCTATCTGTATCGCCTTCAGGAGGGCGACCGAAACTCCTACCTGGAACGCAACGCGCTCATCCAGGCGACCCAGCTGGAGGTCGGCAATCGACACTTCTATCGGCTCGCCGACGAGTGGTGCCGGCGAGAAGGGCTTCCGCGCTGGGACCTCGGGGGCCGTCTCGGCTGCCCCGAGGGGTATCGCTCCATCGATCTGGCCGACGCGGATCTCATTCACGACGTCACGAAGGGGCTGCCGTTCGAGGATTCGTCGGTCGGCATCATCCGCGCGTACGATCTGCTGGAACACATTCCGCCGCCGCACGTCGTGCCATTGATGAACGAGATCCACCGCGTCCTCGCGCCCGGCGGCTGGTTGCTCTCGCGCACCCCATCGACCGACGGGCGCGGCGCGTTTCAGGATCCGACGCACGTGAGTTTCTGGAACCAGAACTCGTTCTGGTACTACACGAAGAAGGAACTCGCCGTGTACGTTCCGGCGGTGAAATGCCGGTTCCAGGGAACGAGGGTCTGGACGGAGTTTCCTTCCGACTGGCACCGGGCAAACCAGATCCCGTACGTCTATGCCGATCTGTGTGCACTCAAAGGGCAGCGGCAACCAGGCCTTCAGGAGATCTGATGCCGCCCGGCGAAGATCGACGGGAGCATCGCCCGGTGCCCATTCCTCGGGGGCGGCGACGAGGGCTCGCATGACGGCGGACGAAGTCCTGGCGGGGTTCGGGGGGTCGCCCGACTTTCACGTGCACCAGGTGGACCTCGTGGCCGAGACCGCCCTGGTCGTCGCACACGACGCGGAGACGTACCGGACAGCAAGCTTTCTGGACGGTCGCGCACTCGTCCCGGGCACGCACGCCGTCTGGATTCCGTTGTCGCTTCTCGCAAGGGCGGCCAGCGCGGTTCGCTCGCGCCCCTTACACTTCGTCTGGCACACGGGGCACGTCGGTTCCACGTTGCTCAGCCGGCTATTGGGAGAAGTGAACGGCGTCCTTTCTCTCCGCGAGCCGCTCCCGCTCCGCGGACTCGCGGACGCGGCCGACGCGCTCGGGGGCGTACACTCTCTGCTCGAATCCATCGCGCTTCGAGAGCCTCCTCGCGACGCTGTGTAACTCGTGGGCGCGCGGTTACACCGACACGCGCTGCGTGGTCGTCAAGGCAACGAGCACGGCCGCGCGGATCGCCTCGCGCCTCTTGCAGCAGTTGCACGCGGCCCGATCCGTATACCTCAACGTTCGTCTCGAGCCCTATCTCGCGACTTCCCTCTCGCGAAGACCCCTCGATCTCCGGAGCCATGGCCCCGAGCGCATCCGCCGGCTGCAATCGAGGCTCACGATACCCCTCGAGCCCCTCTGGTCCATGTCCGTCGGGGAACTCGCGGCCCTTTCCTGGCTGACCGAGACGTTGACCGAGCGTGACGTGACGAGAGCGTTCGGCCAGCGAGTCCTTGCGATTGATTTCGAGGCGATGCTCGCAGACGTTCACGGCACGATGGCAACGGTGCTCGATCACCTCGCACTGTCCCCCGACGAGGACTACCTTTCCCGCGTCGAGAGCAGCCACGTGCTCACGCGACACTCGAAGTCTACCGACATGCCTTATTCGAAAGCCGTGCGGGACACGATTCTCGACGACTCCCGGGCGCGGAATCGAGACGAGATTCGCAAGGGAACGACCTGGCTCGACTGCCTTGCGCGGCTGGAGCCCTCGGTCGCCGACGTGCTGCGCACGTGACGGTCGGGCCTCGCCGGGCGCACGAGCGCACGCCATCGATGAGCCCGACGACCCGCTACTTCCGTGGGCTCGGATGCAATCGCGAAACGTGGGCGCACGCGTGTTATCGTTCTGCCCCTCTCGAGCTACCACACGGTGGAACATGCGACTTCTCGTTGCTGATGTCATCGGCGCCCCGGTGCGCACCGCGCTTCTCGAGGCCGTTCGCGGCGCCGAATTCGTCGATGGGCGCATCTCCGCTCACGGAGCTGCGCGGGACGCCAAGAACGCGCTCCAGCTCCCGCGAGGATCCGCAGTCGGAGAAACTGCGGGCGAGAATCTACAGCGTGCGCTCTTCGCGTCGACTGACTTCGTCGGCGCAGTTCAGCCGCTGCGCATGGTGAAGCCCCAGCTGATGCGCTACGACGCCGGGATGGCCTATGGCCCGCATTACGACGCGCCCGTGTTCATGGACTGGCCCCGAGTCCGTGCCGACGTCGCCGTCACGGTCTTTCTGAACGAGCCCGACGAGTACGATGGTGGTGCCCTCGTCATCGAGACGAACGAGGGACGGGTGTCCTGTCGCGGCGCGGCAGGTTCGGCACTCGTATACTCGGGCGGCCAGCGCCACTCCGTGGAGCCCGTCACGCGCGGGACGCGATTCGTCGCGGTCACCTGGGTCCAGAGCCTGGTGCGGAACGCCGAACAGCGGGCCCTGCTTCATCGCCTCGTCCGCACGATGGCCGGCCTCGAACGGCGCGGCGCCGCGCCTGAGGAGCTCGAATCCCTGCGAGAGGTACACGCGCAGCTCCTTCGGGGCTGGGCGGAGACGTGAGCTCGACCAACGCCCGATGTTCATCCTGACGGGCTCGAAGCAATCCGGAACCGCGCTCTGGATGCAGATCTTGATCGCGGCAGGGTATCCTCCGTTCGGTGAAGACGTGGCGCTGGAATCGGCGCAACGACCGTCCGACGCGAACGCCGACAGACGGTTCGAAGCGTCGTTGCGTCACGGGATCAACTTCACGACGAACCCGAGCCCCACGACGGGCCAGTATGTCTTTCCGGAGCAGCTCGCGCGACACGTCGCGGAGATTTTTCCATTCGGCGTGGCACGCACGGAGCGCGCGTATGTCGGCAAGGTCGTGGCGACCCTCCGCCCGCTCCGCGAGTACGTGCACGCCATGCGTCGATTGCACGCGCTCGAGGACGTGACGCGCGAAGCACCGGAGCCAGCGCGGCTGGATCCTTCGCTCGAGTGGTGGGCGGAGAACTATGCGCTCGTCCGAGACGCATCGATTCGCCGGTATCCCATCCGCTTCGAGACCGTCGATCGGCTGCTCCGGGACCCCGAGCAGGTCATCTCCGACGTCGTGGGCTGGCTCGGCGCGGGAGACGCGGTGCGCGCCGCAAACGTCGTGAAGCCCGAACGCCCCACCTTCGACGTCGCGAACGACGTCTCGCTCCCGGCGGACCTCGTCGTGCTCTGCGACGAACTCTACGCCGCGCTCGGTCGGAACCACGCGGTCACGGGCTCACTCCTGGCTGAACTGAACGCGGCGCAAGGGGCGCTCCTGCCGGTGCTCCGTGCCGAGGACGCGCGCCTGATGCGGGCGCGTGCGAGCGCCAGAGCAGGCTGAGATCACTCGGATTTCTCCCGCGACCGCGGATCGCACGGGCGCCTCGCGCGGTTCCGGATAGAATCATGGGAACCTTAGGGAGATCCCATGCGTCACTTGGCAATCTGCGGCGTGCTGTGCCTCCTCGCGGGCTGCGGCGGACAGACAGGCATCGACGACGGCCTCGACGGACTTCACGGCGGCGGCAGCGGCGGGTCGGAACTGACGGCCGCTGGCGGCTCCGGCACGGGCGCCGGAACATCCGCGAGGGGGCGGCGGCAGTGCAGACCGCGGCACCGGCGGCACGGTCGCGGGTGACGAGTGCACGAGCAACGATCAGTGCGCGACGCCCGCCCTCTGTAAGGTCTGTTCTGGAGGCGGTTCATCCTGCGCGCAAGGAGAATGCGTGAACGGCACTTGCAGCACCTACTTCCCGCCCTGCGGCGTGCCCGCGAGTGGCGGCGCGTCCGGCGCGGGCGGTGATCCGGGCGCCGGCGGTGCCGCGACGGGCGGCGCGACGAGCAGCAGTCCATGCACTGTGAATTCGGATTGTCCCGACCACGAGATCTGCGGCTTCCCAACCGCGGATGCCTGCGCGGCGAAAGGGAGCTGCTTCCCCGCGCCCGGGGTCGAATGCAACGCAATCGTCCTCGGCTGCGCGTGCGATGGCGGCATGGTCAACCTGGCGTGCAACGGCTTGCCCGGCGGCTACGCGCCCAAGCCCGTGTTGCATTCCGGGGCGTGCACGAACTGACGGCATCGAGCCGTCCGTGCTCCGGAGGCGAGTGCTCATCGGAGTCGTCGAGCGCCCCGCTTTCCTAGTACACCGGCGGCTCTATCTCGTCCCTGATCTCGCGCTTGAAGGCGAGATCCGTGACGAAGTGCGTCGGGTCAACTTTCGCCGGGCTGTCCGCCCAGCGGACCGTCGCCAGGGCCGTCGGGGATCTGGTCGTCGGGGAGCAAGGAGACGATGCGAAACAAGTCGGCGCGCCGATCGAGGCGCGGCGTGACGGAACCCGTCGAACGGGCGCTGTGAAGCGTGTTCAGGTCCACGTCGCAGATGAGCACGGTCTCCTCGTTCGAATCGGCTTCGGCGGCGATGCCGTCGCGCGCGAACGCGAAGTCGGAGGGCGTGAGCACTGCCGCCTGTCCATAGTTGATGTCGAGGTTCCCGACGTCGGGCAGATTGCCGACGTTACCGGCGAGCGCGACGTACACCTGGTTTTCGACGGCGCGAGCCTGAGCGCAGTACCGCACTCGCAAATACCCCTGGCGGTTGTCCGTGCAGAACGGGACGAAGATGATCTCCGCGCCGTGATCGGCGAGGTAACGCGCCGCCTCCGGGAACTCGATGTCATAACAAATCAAGACACCGATCCGACCCTTCGGGGTGTCGATCGGCCGGAGCGAGTGGCCTCCGGAAATCCCCCACGAGTTGCGCTCGCTCGGCGTGATGTGAAGCTTCGGCTGTCCGACGATCTCCCCCGTGGGTAAGCAGACGAAGGTCATGTTGTAGAGCAGCTTGCCGTTCGCGACGGGATGGCTGCCCGCGATGAGAGTGAGCCCGTGGCGAACCGCGAGCTCGCGCATCAATCCGGAGAACCGCGACTCGTAGCCCGCAAGCCGACGAATGCCTTCGAGCGTCGAAAGAACGGGCTCCTGCGACAGGAGCTGCGCCGACACGAACTCGGGCAAGAGCACGAAGTCGGCCTTGTAATCCGCGGCGACGCCGACGAAGTACGTCACCTGACGCGCGAACTCCTCGAAGCTTGCCACGCGGCGCATCTGATATTGCACGCACGCGACCCGCACCTTGCGATCGCTCTCCGCCGGGCGCCGATATTCCGGGTTCAGCCACTCGATGAGGGACGCGTGATTGTTGCTCGTCGGATCCTGGATGTAATGGGGCATCACGCCCCGCAGCGTGAACTCCTCGCGGAGCTGAAAGCTCAGGACCTGGTCCGTGAGCTTGCCCGCGGCGACGCGCTCCGCGTACTCCTCCGGGGACATCCGCGCGGCATGCTCGCGATAGTTCAGGAGCCGCCCACCGGCGAGGATGCGCCGCTTGTTGAGCCGCTTGCAGAGGCGCCTCCGCGCTTCGTAGAGCGCCGCGCCGACGCCGCGCCCGCGGTAGTCCGGGTCCACGTAAACGTCGGCTCCGTAGAGGGTATCGGCCTCGGGATCGTGATTGGTGAAATAGCCGCTGTCGGTGATCCCCGCCCACGTATGATGCCGCAGAGGATTCGGCCCCAGATCGACGATGAGCGTCGCGACCGCGCCGACGATCGCCTCGTCGAGCTCCGCCACGAGCTGGCCCTGCGGGAACACCAGCTGGTGGCTCTTCAGATGGCGCTCGCCCCAGACGACATCTTCGTTCGCCATGACGGGATACGCATCCCGGTTCATTCGAACGAGCCGCGGAACGTCGGCCCGAGTCGCTTCACGAACGCTGATGTCGCCCATGCGCGCTACCGTAGCGCACGGCGCCTGTGCGAACGAGCACGCCGCCCGTCGCGGGGAGAAGAAAGTCGTGAGGGCGCGCCTTTACGACACGCCCTCACGAAGGAAACTCACGGGACGCCCGCGTCGCCAGCCAGACCCTGGATCAAACACTGATTCGCGGCCGGCACGCACGCGGATGCCTGACCACCGCCGTTGACACAGCTGACGAGCTGCTGGAAGCACGCCGCACCCGGCGCGGATGGAACCTGCGGCAAGGTCGGTGTCGTACCCGGTGTGGGCGGCAGGCCGCTCGGCAGCGGTGGCAGACCGGTCGGAAGCGGAGGCAATCCGCTCGGGAGACCACTCGGCAGCGGTGGCAATCCGCTTGGCAGTGACGGCATGCCGCTCGGCAGTCCGCTGGGCAGTGACGGCAGTCCGCTCGGCAAGCCGCTCGGCAACGGAGGCAGGCCGCTCGGCAGTCCGTTGGGTAGCGGGGGCAAGCCGCTCGGCAGTGAGGGGAGCGCCGGCAAGCCACTCGGTAGAGCCGGCAGGCCGCTGGGCAGGCCGCTGGGCAGTGACGGCAGTCCGCTCGGCAAGCCGCTCGGCAGCGGAGGCAGGCCGCTCGGCAACGGGAATGGCAACATCGGAAGACCCGAGGGCATCGGGGGCAGCCCCGTCGGAAGCGGCGGAAGACCCGAGGGCAAGCCGCTCGGCAGCGCGGGCAAGCCGCTCGGCAGCGGAGGCAAGCCACTCGGTAAGCCACTCGGCAGTGACGGCAAACCGCTCGGCAAACCGCTCGGCAGTGACGGCAAGCCACTGGGGAGCCCGCTCGGCAGTGACGGCAAGCCGCTCGGCAGGCCACTCGGCAGCGGAGGCAAACCACTCGGCAGTGACGGCAAGCCGCTCGGCAAGCCACTCGGTAGCGGAGGCAGGCCGCTCGGCAGGCCACTCGGTAGCGGAGGCAAACCACTCGGCAGCGACGGCAAGCCGCTGGGCAGACCACTCGGTAGCGGAGGCGTCGACGGCTTCGACGTCGTCGTGGGAGTGGGCTGTGCGGCACCGGCAACCTGACCGAGGCACGCGCGGAACGCGCTCGCACAATCCCCGCCGTCGGTCTTCCCCTGGAGGCACGAGACGTTGTCTTGCTGACACGCTTCGACGGCCTGCTCGAGCGCCTGGTCCTTCGATTGCGACGCGGCGTTGCACGTCTGAAGAGCCTGCCCGCATGCCGCAAGCTTCGTCTGATCGCCGTTCGCCGCGGCGGCACAGGTCTGCGCGTCGGCCGCGCACTTCGTCAAATCCGAGACGAGTGCTTCGTACGCGGTGCCGACGTGAGTCGACGCGGCGGGCGTTTCTCCCGCGTAGTCGGTCGTCGTGCCCGCCCCTTCACCGCTGCAGCCGGCGAAGAACGCGAGGCCGATGCCGAACGTTGCACCGATGCCGACGGCGGCGAAGCGCCTTACTTGCTGACGATGTTGCATGTTGTCTCCAGGTGACCGCGTTCGCGGCGTTTCATGGCGGGAATCTCAAAGAGTCGGGGTGGCGCTCCAGGTGCCCACACAGGGGGTGGTGCCGTCCGTGATCCAGAACGCGCCGTCCAGCGCGTGCGTCGCGGGCTCGATCTGACCATCGAAGTTGCCGATTTGAGGAGTCGACGTGAGCGGCGGCACCGGCGCACCGGGCGCGTTCGCCGTCGCGTGGAAGGAACCGGTCAAACAGTCGAACTCGCCGGCGAAGAGGGACGAGAAAGAGAAACCGGTACCCGTCGCCGTCGCCGACGCGTCGTTGGTCACCAGAGTGAACGGACTGATTGGCGAAGCCTCCAGCGTGAACGTCACCGTCCCGGAGACGGGCGCCGGGACCGGCACCGTGGGAAGAGTGGAAGCCACTCCGGGCACGCCGGGGCCGCACGCGATCGTCCCCGTGTAGCTGCCCGACGAGCAACCCGGGATTGGCGGAAATCCCGTCGTGCTTCCGCCGTCGGACGGCGGCGTCGTCTGCGATGGAGCGCCGCCGTCCGTACTCGGTGGTGGCGATCCGGACGGCTTCGACGAGGTCGTCGCGGGAGCTTGTGTCGTGTGCGTCGCGCCGCCGGTCCCCTTTTCCGCGGCGCCGGCACCGCCCGTGGAGGTCGCACCGCCCGCACCCGACGTGCCCCCGCCGCTCCTGCTGATACCCGCCGGACCAGTCGCCGCGGCACCATCCGCATCCGAACCACCGGAGGCCAGATAGACTCCAACTTCGGCACTGCGACTCAGCGCGTCTGCACAGCCAACCACGAATATTGAGACCACACTGAACGCCGCCGGCGCGGCCAGGCGAAGACAACGCGAGGCCATCGTGCGGTTCGGCATGCACCTGATTACATGCCCCTCACCTGCGCCGTCCGTGCGTGCCTTCCACACATTGAGCGCAATGGAAGGTTTCGTGTCGCTTTCGGTGAAGTGACGATCCGTACAATGTCGCGGTGCCCTTGCCAGCCTTGCCCCCCGCGGCTCGCTTGCGCGACCGCTCCCCCCGCCGTCTTCGGCGGGCTCGCTCCGCGCGCGGACCGTGAATCGGCTGGAGCAAACGGTTTCAGCCGTCACGGTGCGGTGCGACGCATGACGATGGGAATCCATTGAGAGCCGAAGCAGGCGCCGTCCTTTGCGTCGCGCTGATGTCGCGTTCCGCCGCGGCTACCGCGAACGATTTACCGGTCGCCCTGACGTGGAGCGCGCCCGCTGCGTGTCCATCGGAGGCTGACGTGCTGGAGGCGATCCGGGCCTGGCTGAAGCCGGCGCTCGATGGCGCCGCCATGCGCACGATCCACGTCGTCGCTCGCGTGCATCCGGTGGCCGAGGGGTGGGAGCTCGAGCTGTCGATCGCGTCTCCGGGTGGAACCGGAGAACAGACGCTCATCGCGCAGCAATGCCGGACGCTCGCGGACGTCGTGGCGCTGAACGCGGCCCTGGCGACGAACCCCACCACGATGATCGGTGCGTTCCATCCGGCAGACGGCGCGTCGAACGGACACTGGCTCTTTGGGCTCCGGGCGGCAGGCGGCGCGGCGCTCGGGCCGCTGCCCGGACCCGTGACGCCCATCGGCGCCGTGTTTCTTTCCGTGGGCACACCGCACGCGCGCGTGGAGCTCGGCACGAGCTACTTCGCGACGCGCGAAGTCCGCTACGCGTCGCCGCACGAGATCGGAGCCACGCTGGATCTCCTCGCCGTCATGCTCCGAGCTTGCGCGGTGCCGGCGGCCGGCGTCGTGCAGTTTCCGCTCTGCGCCGGGCTGGACCTTGGCGATTTGAGAGGGGTTGGTTTTGGCGGATCGGAAAACGAGACTGCCGATTGGCTCTGGCTTGGGCTGGAGATGGGCCCGTCCGTGTCGGTGCCGATTGCTCGAAGGCTGTACGCCTCCCTCGAAGCCGACGCCGGCCTCTCGGTGACGCGGCCGCGCTACTCCGTGCGGAACCTCGGTGTCCTCTATGACGTGGGGCCGGCGTCCGCGCGCGCCTGGGCGGGGCTGGAGTATCGGTTCCCATGACGGATTTCGCGCGACCCGGGCATCTTGCAGGTGGCGTGGAGCAATCCGTCGCCCCATCGAACACTGAACGGCCGGCGTCCGCCGAGGACTCGGCCAGATTCTCGGAGATCTTCAGAAGCCATGCCGACTTCGTCTGGCGCGCCCTCATCCGGCACGGCGTGCGCCGTGCCGACGCCGAGGACGCGACCCAGGAAGTCTTCCTCGTGGTTCACCGGAAGCTCTCCGCGTACGAAGAGCGCGGCACGCTCCGCGCGTGGCTGTTCGCGATTGCACGGCAAGTGGCGAGTCACTACCGCCGTTCGGAAGCGCGCATCGAGCGGAAGACCGAGGCCTTGATGCACGCCGCCCCCGCGAAAGTCGACCCGCACGATGCGGCCGAGCGCGCCGAGGCGGCGGCGCTGGTCCGAGCGTTCCTCGACGGTCTCGACGACGCTCACGCGGCCGTCTTCTACCTCGCCGAGGTGGAGGGGTTGACGGCCCCGGAGGTCGCGACCGCGACGGACACCAACCTCAACACCGTTTACGGCCGGCTGCGCGTGGCGCGCAGGCGGTTCGAAGAAATGCTGTCGCGACGGCCATGACCGACGAACTGCCGCCCCTGTCGTCGCACGCGCGTCGCGTGCTCGAGCACGCTCGCGCCGCGGACCCGCTCGATGCCCTGACCCGCGCGCGGATCGAGCGAGCCCTCGAGGCGCGCCTCGCGGGCGGGCACGTGCCAAAAGTCGGGCCGCGGAGTGTCGCGCCGAAGATTGCGGGCGGCATCGCCGGGAAAGCAGCGTTCGGGGTCTTGCTCGCGGCGGCGGCCACCTGGGGAACGTACGAACATTTCAAGACAGGCGCCATCGACAGGACGATGCCGGCGCCCGCCGTCGCGCCGGCATCCGTGGCGGTTCGCACCCCGGTGCACGCGGGCGTCCAGGTGGAACCGTCCACGACAAAGGCGCACCAGCAAACCCCGCAAGCCGTGGAAGCTCCGGCCGAGAGTGCTCCGGCGAAGGCCCATGCGGTTGCCGTGCCCGGCGCAGGCTCGGGTGCGGCACACATGACTACTTCAGTGGCCACTCATGTCGAGCTCGCTGGATCCGACAGAGCGGCCGCCGACCAGGGTTCTCCGACGGCCGTCGCGGCGACAGCTACAGACACCGAAGCGACGCCGAGCGGCTCGCCTGCCGGCATCGCTCGCGACACACCGGAGCCGACGGGCGCCGCGGAACCGACGCCCGACGGCGTGGCGGAAGAGCTCGCGTTCTTGAAGCGGGCGCAGGCGGCGTTGAACGCCGGCGACCCGCAAGCTGCCCTCGCCGCTCTCCGTGCGCACCAGGAGCGCTTTCCCCACGGGAAATTGAACGAGGCGTGCGAAGTGGAGCGGATCGTCGCGCTCTGCGCGGCCGGTGAGAAGAGCGCCTCGCGTCGAGCCGCGGAGCGGTTTCTCAACGCCAGCCCCGGCTCGCCTTTCGCCGACCGTGTGCGGAGTACGTGCGCCGCGGAGTGAGCTCCGCCCTCGGCGGCGCGACGTGACCCCACCTGGATGACCCCAGCCGAGTACCGGTTCGGCCTCAGCCGCCGAGGAGCATGTCGACGCGGCGATCTTTCGACCAACCCGCCTCGTCCGTGCCCGTGGCGTCGAGCGCGCCTCGTGAGCTCGTCGTCATCCGCTGCGACGGTAGACCCTCGGCAGCGATGAAGGAACGCACGTTGTCGGCACGGTGCCCGCCGAGAACCATGTTGTACTCGGCCTCGCCGCGCGGATCGGCATGACCGACCAGCTTCATCTCCTTGCCGGCGAGGGGTCCGCTCAGGAAGCAGCGAGCAACCTTCCCCAGGATGTCATGGTCGTGATGGGTCACGCTGGCAGAGTTGAACGCAAAGTATGCGTCGTCGGTCGACAGACCACAGGCCTTCCTGATGTCGTCCGAGATCGAGATCTGTGATTGCGATGGATCATCCCCTGGTTTCTGGGCGGGTTGAGCCGTCGCCTCGGTGGTCGGGGGAGACGGGCTCACCGGGGGTTCCTTCACCGTGGAGCTGCAACCGCCGAGGAGTCCAATCAGTGCCAAAGATGGAATGATTCGGATCATCATGATGATTTTGTCCTTCTCGTTCAACGGGGCAGCGCCATTCTCTGGCGCCGCACCCTGCCCACATCAACCAGTGGATGGGCAGGACCATTCCAACTAGTTTGGGCTCAAAGCTTAATTGGTTCGGGTCGCGGTTTAGATCGGGTGCAAGAAAAAGGCCAGAGGAAGCAACGTCGGAGCTCAGGGGAAAGGGCGCGCCACTGCTGGGGCTTCTGCTCGCCGAGCCTGCGGGTGTGAGCGGAAAGGATGTCGCTCCGGGTCAGCAGGCCGACGACCTTGGTCGCGTCTTCTGGCGAAACGACAGGCAGGCGTCCGATGCCTTCGGACACCATGAGGTCTGCGGCTTCCCGGAGCGAGCTGGTCTGCAGCGCGACGGCGAGAGGCCGGCGGACGAGAGCCCTCACGGGAGTCGTTGCGGTGACGTCGGTATCCAGCACGTCGCGCCGCGTGAGAACGCCGACGAGTGTGCCCGCGGCGTCGACGAGCGGAAACCCTTGGTGGCGGGTCCCCGGGGCCAGCGAGTGGAGCCACTCCCGGACCTTCTCGAGCGAGTCATCCGCGGCGATCGCGATGACCACGCGCGAGGCCACTTCTCCCACCAGCACCTGGTCCAGAAAATCGGCCGCGTATTCGCTCGGAACGCGCACCCCTCGACGCACGATCTTCTCCGTCATGATCGTGTTCGGCATCAGGTAGCAGGAGACCAGATGAGCAGCCGCGCAGCCGCCGAGTAACGGCAGGAGCCCGAGCGGCTGAAGCGTCGTCTCGAATGCGAATACAACCGAGGCCAGGACGGCGCGCGACGCTCCGGCGAACATCGCGGCCATGCCGACGAGCCCGGCGATGCGCGGATCCACGCCGGCTCCGGGCGCGACGGCCACGATCAGCGCGCCGAGCGACGCGCCCAGACCGCCGCCGATCGTGAAGAGCGGCGCGAGCGTGCCGCCGGACGTTCCGCTGCCGAGCGAGATCACCCAGGACACGAACTTCAGGACGAACAGCACGACGAGCGCCTTGCCCGCGAGCTCACCCGAGAGCAGATGCGCGATGTTGTCGTAACCGACACCCATCGTACGCGGCGCGAAGTAACCGACGATGCCGACGGCAATGGCGCCGAGCGCGGGCCACCACATCCAGTGCACCGGAAGCTTCTCGAACAGGTCCTCGACCAGATACACGGCACGCGTGACGTAAACGGCGACGAGGCCGACGACGGCGCCGAGGATGACATAGCTGGCGAGCGCCCACCCGCTCGGCTGCGCGAGATTCGGCATCGCGAACAGCGGTGCCGTGCCGGAGAAGGCCATCCTCACGGCGGCCGCGACGACACTCGCCAGCGCGACGGGGATCATGGAGCGCGCGCGAAACTCGAAGAGCAACAGCTCGACCGCGAGCAACACGGCCGACACCGGGCTGCCGAAGGTCGCGGCCATCCCGGCGGCCGCGCCCGCGGCGAGCAACGTTTTACGTTCCCCGGCGCTCGTCCGGAGCACCTGGCCGACGACCGAACCCAACGCGCCGCCCGTCGCGATGATGGGTCCCTCTGCCCCGAATGGACCCCCGGTGCCGATCGCTATCGCGGCGGAGAGAGGCTTGAGAAAGGTGACGCGCGCAGGGATCCGGCTTTCGTTCGTCAGTACCTGCTCCATCGCTTCGGGAATGCCGTGGCCCCGGATCGCCTTGGACCCGTAGCGCGCCATGATCCCGACGATGACGCCGCCCAGCACGGGGACGCCGATGACGAGCCATCCGAGGTGATGGTCTGCCGGTGAGACCGGCAAGAACGAAACACGACCCAGGAAAGACAGGTTCGTGACGAGCGCGATGAGCGCCATCAGCGCTTGCGCGATGAACCCCGAGACCAGGCCCAGACCGACGGCCAGGCAGGTGATGAAGGCAACCCTCCGATCGACGACAGCAGTCGCGACCGGAAAGCGAATGCCCGAAAGGGTCGGACCGAGCGAAGGGGAGACGGGCAGTCCGCCGACCGTCGCGGCGGCCGTCGGTTCAGGGTGATGTCTCATGGGTTCTTGTCGCGCGATTTCCGGGTGGGAGCCCGGCGCGAGCTCGGACGTCGCTCCTCGAAGAAGAGCGCCGGGCGCCGCTCCGATGGCCGAACCGCGTCGGCCAGCCTGGTCAGGGTGCGGGCGAGACTCTTCCGGTCCTTGCTCGACAACGTCGAGAGGCCGGCGATGAGCCGCTCCTGGGCGACTTCCGGCGCCTTCGCCAGGAGCGTTCGACCTCGCCCGGTGATCGACAGCTCGAGTCGTCTGCTGTCTTCCTTGGAGCGCGTGCGCTGCACGAGCTTGCGCTCGACCAGCTTCTCCACCACCACCGAGACCGAGCTCTGGTGCGTGGCCGTGCGCTCGGCGAGTTCGTTCAACGACCAGGCGCGGGCGCGCGTCAGGGTCCGGAGGACGAACAGCTGCGCGCCACTGATCCGGAGATCCTGCTCGGCGGCGCGGGAGGAGAGTCGAAGGGCCTGCACGATTCGACGGATGGCATCCAGGACCGCGCGCGCCTCGTCCGGAGGAGCCTTTGCTGATGTATGGGATACCATACGATCCGGACGCACGAATGACACCGGTCGGCCCCCGATGCAAGCCCCGGAGTCTCTGGCCCGGCGAAACCGAGGGTTTCAGTCCACGCAGCGACGTGGACCACGGGGTTCGGCCCTCGTCCCCGCCCGAATCCCGCTCTATCGTTTCGGATGGGCGCGGAAGAACTTCATCACTTCTTCCCCCCAGTTGAACGAACACTGGTCGTTGCACCCGAAGGAGATGAGCTGGTCCGGCTGAATCACCGTTTGCGCCGACGGTGTCGGTGTCTGATCGGTACTCCCCGGGTAGCAGTGGCCATCGAGCGCGACGCCGAGAAACGAGGACGACGTCTCGTACTGGTGCCAGATGTACTCGAACGGCACGCCCTGCGGGTTCAGGTACCGCGTGCGCGTGTACGTCGCGTCACCCGCGATCTGCTTGCCGGGACCGAGCTCGAGCGCGGGGAAGACGTTCGATTTGAGCCATTCGTCGGCGCACGTCGGATCGACCAGGCCATCCTTGGCGCCTTGCACATAGAGCACGGGAATGTCGTGCGCGGGCACGTCCGCGCCGGCCTCGCCGCCGCTGAAACGGCACGCGACCTCGGGGGGTGTGATGCCCAGGTTTGCCAGGTTCGCGCATTGATAGGCGGCGGCGCCTGGCGCAATGGACGCGAGCAGGTCCGAGTGCATGCAGAACCAGCGCCAGGTCATGTACCCGCCCTCGGAGAAGCCGGTCATGTGGATGCGGTTCTTGTCGGCGTGAAACGCCTTCATGACCTGCGTGAGGATGTCGAGCACGCGAGTGTCGTCCGCGGGCGCGCCGGGCGCGTCCGCGACGAAGAGCCGCTGATTCAAGAGGGTTGGGTTCTGGAGCGCGTTCGGTTGAATGACGATGTAGTTGTACTCGAGCCCGAGCGCGCTCATGTTCGTGTTCTTGTCCTCCATCTGCGAGCTCATCATGCCGCCGTGGACGTCGATGATGACACCGCACGCCGTCTTCGTGCATTGCTCGGGGACGGTGATGACGTCGATGGTGGTGTCGCAGTTGACCTGATGAACGCCAGGCTTGAGATCGGCAGAGTCGAGGCAGCCGACCGGGATCGGCGCTGGCACGGGTGGCCCGGTGACGGAACCGTCGTCGCTGGCGTCGATCGCCACCGGACCCGCCTCGGGACCTGCGCTCACGTCAATCGACGCGTCGTGACTCGCGCTCGCGGCGTCCTTCGACGCGTCCTGTTCGTGTTCGGACGCGTCGCGAACGCCTGCATCCACGGCCCTCGCGCCCGCGGCGCCGCCCGCCGAATACGAGCCGCCCGCCGAATACGAGCCGCCCGCTGAATACGTGCCGCCTGCCCCGACGGTCTGAACGCCGCCCGACCCAGTGCCGCCTGCCGCGACGAGCGCGCCGCCGGAGCCATACGGGTACGCGCCCCCACTCGCGCCCGAGCCGCCACCGGCCGTGTTACCCGACGAGCAGGCGATGACGCTCGCGGCCGTGACATAGAGCGCGATCGCTTTCCGCGGACGCATCATGGGGGCCTCGGAGCATAGCAGAGCTCGAGCGGTGCCGGTTCCTCTACGCTGAAACCGGGGCGGGCAGACTCAGGGAGTGCCGAGCCATGGGGCCACGCGGACGACGTCGCATTCGAGTTCACAACTCTCCTTGTCGCCGGCGCACGCGCGATGCATGCACGGCGCGCCGGGAGGACAAGCACGCTGCTCGGCTTCGCAGCTCCGAGCGTCTTCGGCGCACGCTGTCCGGCATTTCTTCGCGCCAGGACCGGAGTTCACGAGCGTACGCGTCGCCACGACGGCGCCGTGCGCGTACTTCTGCGTTTCGTAGCTCGGCGGCCCCATGTCCCAGGTCATGCGGATCCATGTGCCGACGCGCACGCCGTGCGCGAACACGCCGCGCTCCGCGTGTCCTCCGGGAAGCGACCCGGACGAGTCCATCGCGATCGAGGCGTACGGCCCGTCGAGCTCCCCCGTCACCGACCGACAGGCGACCTCGCCGTACCCGGCGCTGCGAGTATCGCTCCGCGCATCGCCCGCCGGGCACCGCGCAAGACCGAAGAACGGATTCGGGATCGAGTCGATCGACGTGATGTGTGCGCTGTGAGAGGTGATGGAGATCGAACGCGGCTCCGACGCGAGGTCTCTTGTCGGGGGGCTCACCGGAGGGAGCGGCGCGACTGGAGCCGTCGCACTCGTAACCGGTGAAGCCGTTGCTGCGACGGTCGGCGCCGGAGCCACCGCGGATGAGGCGGGCACGGGTGGGACGGGCGGTTGCGAAGCGCCGGACGCCGAAACCGCCGGAGTGACGATGGGGGCCCCGCCGGCATCAGGCGAGGAACCCGGCGTGGCAAGATCGGACCCCACACCGCCGGGAGGCAACATCGGTGGATTCGGCGCGCAGCCAATGACGAGCGCAGCCGTCATCGCCCACGGGAGTCCGGAGCGGCGTGAAGCTTCCGAGGACATTTGCGCGAATGCTACTGGATGTGCGCCTTGGCCGACTCTCCAAAGCGAACGCGAGGAAAGGCGCATCGAGAGACGGATGCGGATCATAATCCGTCGATGCGACCGAACTGGTTCTTCGCGTTCCCCTGCCCGGCTGGGAGGATGAAATCGTGACACGGGGAGTCCACCCCGGGACTCCCCGTGTCACTTCGACCACATCAGTCTCAATGCGCGGCCCCGTTCACCAATTGGGTGGATACTCCGTCAGTCGGAGTTGCCACTACGGGTGATGGGGCGGCCGTGGGGGCGGCCGTGGAGGCGGCGATCGGAGCGACGGTCGCAGGCGGCGACACGACGGGCCCGGTCGCGGGCGGCGACACGACGGGCCCGGTCGCGGGCGGCGACGCGGGCACGCCGTGGATCGCAGCGCGCTGGCGCTTGCCCATCGTATGACGGGCGACACGCGTCGCGAGCTGTTTCTCCACCGCGGAGGCCTTCGTCTCCACCGTCCGGATCCCTTGCTTCTTCGGCGTGAAGCCGAAGGAGGCAAACTCCGGACTCTTCTCCCCGTACTGCCCGGCCGCGTAATTCCGGATCCCCGAGAGGATCGGCGTCACTGCGGCTTTCTGCGACTTCTCCTGGGCGACGAGCTGCGCGACTTTCGCGTGCGCGTCGCTCAAGGAGTTCATCGTGTCCACGTGAGCTTGAAGCTGCGTTTGCAGATCCTTGCTCGCCGTGGGCTGGCCTCCTACGGGGAGGTTGGCGTCGGGCGTGAGCTTGGCGAGTGCCGCGATCACGGTCTCCTCCTGTTTGATGACGAGATTTCTTTGCTGTGACATGACTGTGTTCCTTTGTTGTGGTGACCGTGATTGGTCACACCGCCCCCCATACAAACTGCGGGCCAGAGTGCTTCCGTACGAATCCGGCTGAAATGAAGCTCGGCCTTCGAGTCAGCTGTCGTTCGATATTCACACTGTTGCTGCGCAACCACACTGACTCGTAGCGGAGGCACTCATCGACGAGCTCGTCGAGACTCGGCTTCGGGTCGCGACATCGAACGCGGGACGCCATCGACCGAGACCGAGCTCCCCCGACGCAGCGCAAGCGTCTCCGAGTGCCCGGTTCGTCCCTCACAATGCGCTCGATGCGCGGTCACGTGAGGAGAACGGCCCCTCCAGCATGCGGAGCGTCGGCTCTAGCATCCGGAACGTCGGCTCTAGCATCCGGAGCGTCGGCTCAAGCACCCGGAGCGTCGGCTCTTGCATCCGGAACGTCGGCTCTAGCATCCGGAGCGTCGGCTCAAGCACCCGGAGCGTCGGCTCTAGCATCCGGAGCGTCGGCTCAAGCACCCGGAGCGTCGGCTCTTGCATCCGGAGCGTCGGCTCAAGCACCCGGAGCGTCGGCTCTTGCATCCGGAGCGTCGGCTCAAGCACGCGGTTCGTCGTTCCAAGCGCTCGGCGAGCGCTTCCGGACACGTAACTCGCCTTACCGCACGCTGGTGTCGACGCTCCGCGTGTCCGGGCCGTCCTTCCCGACGCTGGTGTCGACGCTCCGCGTGTCCGGGCCGCCCTTCCCGACGCTGGTGTCGACGCTCCGCGTGTCCGGGCCGTCCTTCCCGACGCTGGTGTCGACGCTCCGCGTGTCCGGGCCGCCCTTCCCGACGCTTGGCTCGCGTTGCCGGACGTCGGTGTCGCCTTCTCCGAGCGCTCGGTGCGCGCTTCCGGACACGTAGCTGCCCTTGCTACGCGCGGGTGTCGCCTTCCCGAGCGCTCGGTGCGCGCTTCCGCCGGCACGGCGCGAGTTGCCGGAGGTCCGGCACGGGTCTCCTGGCACGCCGTTCGCGCCGCTCCTCCCGGCGGGGACGACGCGGGGTCCTGAGCGGGCCGCCTCGCAGGCGCCCGGTAGTCTCTCACGCTGCGATTCGAGTCGCATGCATCGCATCCAGGGCCGGAACGACGACGTGCGCGATCAGATCCGCGCGCAGGCGCGCACGGATGGCTTCCGGCAGGATCCCGAGCGCCGACGTATCCTCGAGTGACGGTTCGAGAGAGTGCACGTCTCCCGCCCGCCCCGTCCCAAAGCGCGAGGCCCGCGCGGGTCCCTCACGCGGGCCTGTTTGAGAGCCTTCGCATCACGATGTTCGATCCACCAGCGCGCGTTTCGCTCGATTTCCCGTACTGCTCGACGGGCGAAAACTAACTTCACTTGATCGCTCGCAGCGTCGACCAGACGTCCTCCTCAGTGGCGACGCGGCCGGCAACTATGTCCTCTTCGGCCTCATCGAGCGCTTGATGCAGCTTCGCTCGCTCTTCGTCGTCGAGGTCATCGCCGTCGTTTTTTCGTAGAATCCACCCATGGGTCTCCTCACCTTCGGTCTCAACGTGACTTTGGACGGGTGCATCGATCACACCCAGGCGATCGTGGACGACGAGCTGCACGACTATTGGACGCAGCTCATGGATCAGAGCGGCGCCATGCTCTTCGGGCGCAACACTTACGAGCTGATGGAGGGAGCCTGGCCCGCGGTGGCACGCGACGAAAAGGCGCCGCGCGCGATGCGCGAGTGGGCACAGAGGCTCGAAGCGAAGGCGAAGTACGTCGTGTCGAGCTCGCGGAGCGACTTTCCGTGGCAGAACACGATCAAGGTGGAGGGTGACCTTCGCGAGGCGATCTCGGCGCTGAAAGCGAAGACCGAGCGGGGTGTCCTCGTCGGAGCGCCCAAGCTCGCGGCTGCGCTCGAGGAGTTGCGGCTCATCGACGAGTACCGCATCGTCGTTCATCCCATCATCAGTGGCCGCGGGCCCACGTTGTTTCATGGCCTCTCGAGTGCGCGGCATCTCGAGCTCCTATCGACGCAGCGGTTCGAGTCCGGCGTGCAGGCGCTCCACTTCCGTCGCAAGGCGGGATGAGCGTGGAACGACCCGAGCGCTTCACCGTACGCGCTCCTCCACCGGGAAGTGAACGGGCACGGGCTCGCGGACCCAGCGGCGAGGCAGCGTTTCGGGCATCAGGGTCATCACAGCGTACCATTCAGCGGGTGGAAGCCCAATCCGGGACCGAGCCGCGCCGTTCACCGCGATCGCACGGAGTTGGCGATGATGCGCTCGATCCGGTCGAGGCTGTCGAGGTCCTGGACCTCCAGGGTCGCGATGCGGTGGCGCAGCGTTCGGGCCCACCGGATCAACTTGCCGACGTCGATGCTGCCTCCGACGCGCACGGCCCGCTCGAGGCGTTCCATCACTTCCCTCGAGCCCGGGGGAAGCCGTAGCGTGTCGAGTAATTCGACGATGAAATCCGACCATCCCGCGCGGCCGGTGAGGGCAAGCTCCAGGGCGAGATCGACTGCCCGCACCACGGTCTCGGGTCTCGGATTGCGGCCACCCTTGGCCGCCGCGAGAAGCGCGCGCAGATGGACGCCGAGGAGTTGCTCGGCATCCGCGGCGCGGCCCCCGCGAATCGCCTCCATCGCGATGGAGGCGAAGATTTCCACCGCATCGACCCTCTGCGTGGGGACGACTCCCGGGGTGGTGCGCCCGGTGTCGTCGGGCGGCGGGGGGAGCATCGAAGAGAGCGTTCGCACCGTCGGTTCGTCATGGTCCTCGCGGAGCGGCGGGGTCCGCTCCTCTCCGCTGAGGGTGTCGGCCGCCGCCCGCGACCGCGGAGGGAACCCGGCGTCGACCTGCAGGAGCTCGTTACCGATCACGATGCGACACCCCGGCAGGAGCGGCTCCGGCTGCGTCCCGATCCGGACGCCGTCCACGAAGACGCCGTTCACGCTCCCGAGATCGTTGACGCTTGCCGAGCCTGCTCGGACAATCAGCTGCGCGTGCCGTCGTGACGCCTGGGGATCGTCCACGACGATCTGGCACATGTTGCCGCGTCCGATGACGTATCGCCCGGGGCCGAGCCAGATGTCTCGATCCCGCAAGCGCAGCTTGAACCGTGGGCTTCCCTCTGGGTCAGTCAAAGCGACCCTTGAGATTACCCCACTCGCCCGGACTTTACACGTGCGCGCGCCGGTTCCCCCCTGAGCGACCGGCTCCCGGGCGCGATTTGGGGGGAACCGGCCGAGCGCCTGGCGCGAGGACGATGGGGGGCAGCCGCGGCAATCCCACCCCGGTCCCCGCGCGCGGCCGCCACTCGGGATCGAGACCGTCTCAGGGATATTGCCCGGACTTGAACAGGTCCGAGAGAGCGTTCGCGCTCGAGACCTTGGAGAGCGTCGCGAGGCCGAGGATCGCCTCGATCGATTTGGTGACGGAGCTCGGCGAGTAGCTCACGCTGCCGGCGTAGTTCGTCTTCACGCCGGGGCCGATGGCGAGAAACGGCATCTTGAGCGTGCTGCTACCTTCGTCCCACTCGATGAAGATGACGCCAGCGTTGGCGTTCGCGTACGAGATGATGCGCGGTAGCTCCGTGCTGAGCCACGTGTCGCCCTGGTGAATCAAGTTCGAGTCCGGGCAACCCGAAGCGCCGTGCATGTCGTGGCACAGGTCCGGCGTGATGAAGGTGTACGAGGCGACGTCACCCGCCGAAAGGTCCGTGGCAAAGGAGCTGTACGCGCGGTGATGGGACGCGCAGTACGAGTTCGTCGCGGATGGCGTACTGCCGGACACGTCCTGATAAAACACGAATGGATCGTGCTTCGCGGCGTAGAAACCGCTGCTGTGAATCGGGCACGTCCCGGTGGAAGAATCGAGCCCTTCCTGGTAGCTCCTGAACGTCACCCCGTTGGTGGCATTCTTGATCTGCGTCGCGAGGTGGCTCGTGCTGCTCGTGCTGTTGCTCTTGGAGGGGTCGCTGTCCGTCGTGAAGGTGTGGTCGGAGAATGCGTTCGTTCCCGCTTCGATCCAGACGTAGTGCGGCTCGCTCGGGACCGAGAGGGCGAGCGGGTCGTTGTAGTTCGTCGCGTGAGCGTAGGCGGGGATGAGCGTGTTGTTGATGTACGGCGCGTCGGACGAATCCCCATACACCTGCGAGGCGTCGTGATTCTCCATCGCGATCACGAAGACGTGCTTGATGACGGAGCTCGTGGCCGCCTCGGAGACGGCACCGGTGGCTTCCTGGGCAGCCGGATCGTTCGAAGCCTGGGTTTCTTGGGTTTCATCGGCGGCGCCGCAGCCCATGACGAGGCCGAGACCACACAGGGACGCGACGGACAGACCACAGACGAGGACGCTCTTTCTCATCGGATTGGACTCCATGGTTTGGGAGAGTCGCATCCTCGGCGCCGCGTGTGACGGCGCGCTCCCGATCTCGGTACGGTTCGGCAAACTCATTGTCGCGGTAAAAGTCACGAGAGCGACACCTTTCGGATTTCGGAATGCGCGACAGTCGACTCGATGCAGGGTCCCTTCGGCCGCCTGTTGCTCGCGTCAGCGGTCGCGATCCTCGCCGCCGTGATGGTGCGGGCGCACGGGGCGCCGCGAGGGCCGCACTCGATCACGCGGGTGCGCAGGACGCCGCCGGAGGCCGGCGCACCCGCTGCGCGCGGGCAGGGTGTCGGCCCCGTGAACGTCGAAGACGTGCGAGTGACGCTCGGGAGAAAGATGTTCTTCGATCCCCGGTTGTCGGTGCCCGAAGGGACGAGCTGCGCGAGCTGCCATGACCCGCGGCAAGGTTACGCCGGCAACCACGGTTCCACGATCGGAGTGCCGCGGGGCAGCGCGCCGCATCGCTTCGCGCGCCGGAACACGCCGTCCACGCTCTACCTGCGATTCGTGCCGCGCTTCCATCTTCACTGGGAAGAGGAAGAGCCGTATCCGGAGGCCTTCGGCGGCTTCTTCTGGGACGGGCGCGTCGATTCGATCGCCGATCTCGTCCGGCAGCCGCTGCTCAACTCGAACGAAATGGGAAATCCGGACGTTCGCGCGATCGCCCGCGGGCTCGAGACGAGCGCCTACGCGGGCGACCTTCGCGCCGAGTTCGACGGCGTGTTCGACTCGCCCGAGAAGGCGGTCCAGGCGCTCGGGTTTTGCCTGGAAGCGTTCCTCATCAGCCCGGCGATGTCACCGTTCACGTCGAAGTACGACGACTATCTCCGCGGGCGCGCGAACCTGAGCGCGCTCGAGGCGGAGGGGCTGCGGCTCTTCGACGATCGCTCGCGGGCGGCGTGCAGTTCCTGCCACAAGTTCAACGACACCTCGCGACTCCCGGAGGCCTCGATGTTCACCGACTTCGGCTACGACACCGTCTCGGTGCCGCGCAATCGGAGGCTCCCCGCGAGCCGCAATCCATCGGCCTTCGACCTCGGCCTCTGTGAGCGACACGACCGGAGGCTGCACACCGACGATGAATGGTTCTGCGGGAGCTTCCGCACGCCGTCGCTGCGCAACGTCGCGACGCGCACGAGCTTCATGCACAACGGTTACTTCACGAACCTGCGCGACGTCGTGACGTTCTACGCGACGCGAAGCACCGAGCCGAAGCGCTGGTACCCGAACGCGACGTTCGACGACTTGCCGGAGAAGTATCGGCGATACGTGAACACGACCGTGCCGCCGTACAACCGCCCCGAAGGCGAACCCCCGGTCCTCGACGACCACGAGATCGATGCGCTCGTCGCGTTCCTCGGGACCTTGACGGACAGGTCAGTGCCACCGGGGCCGTGACTGGACCGAGCACTCGGCTGGCAGGCGACCTCCGGGCTCAGAGCGATCGTGAGGCAGGGCGCGTCGCGGGACGGGCGCCGGCGATGCGCAGCTTGTCGGCGTGGCGGCGATGCAGCACGAGCACCGAGTAGCGTCCCACGCGCGTCTCTTCGAAGTCCGGATCGAAGTCCGTCTTCCCGCTCCGGAACTCCGCTTCGCGGCGGGCCAGCGTCTCCTTCGAGCGCAGCGGGTCGTAGACGTATGCGAGAGCGGGCTCCGCGTCGACTTCGCGCCTGTAGGGCGGATAACGGTCGAGCGTCGCGTGCCAGGGAATGAGGGTCGGGTTCTCGTGGAAGAGAAACGTGAGCCGGTACGCCACCCAGTAATCGGCGAGCCCGTAACGAATGCCGCGGTCACGGCAGAACGCGCCGAGCGCGGTCTCGTCGCGCGCGATCCCGTTGTCCCTGCGAATGCGCCATCCGTCGACGTTGCTTCCGTTGCCGATCCATCCGCCGATCGCCGTCGACACGAGATAAGGCGCGAGCAGAAGAGCGACCTGGCCGGCGCCCGCGAGGCGGACGAGCGGCCCGAGCGCGAACGGAGCGAAGAGGAGGATCGACACCAGGTAGCGTGCGGACCATCGATCGATGGCCATGACCGAGAACAGGAATGCGCCCAGAGTGAGCGGGAGCATCAGAGCGCCAGCGACGCCGAGCCGCCGCATGCCCGCCGGGGTGCCGCGCGCGAACACGGCCAGACCGCCGAGGACGATGCCGACGACGAGCACGCCGGCGCCGAGAATCTGGAACGCGTGGAACCACGTCGGCGGCTGCCACCACGCGGCACCTCGCTCCGGTGAAAAGGACGAAACACGGTCCCCCAGCAGGAACGGCAGGCACACGGTCTCGAGTAGCTTGAAGTTGTGAGAAAGGACTGTCTTCGTGAACCCGTACACGGCTCGCGTCGCGCCGCGGCTGTGCGAGAGCACGAAGAATGGCACGAGCCCGAGCGCGAGGCCGGCGAAGCCAGCGGCCAGGGAATGCGCCGGAAAGCGCCACCGCTCGAGGTCCCGCGCGATCAGACCGACGAGCAGCGCGAGGACCGGCATGAAGAGGAGGCAATAGGGATCCGCGAACGTCGCGAGGCCCGCGACGAAGGCTCCGACGCCCAGGCGCAGCGCGGTTCTTCGGGACGCGGGCGCGCCGTCGATCACCCAGATGGCGGCGAACAGCAGCGTGAGCGATGCCTGGCGCGGCGGATAGAAGACGTACACGTGCATCGGCCCGGCAATGAGGACGAGTGGAGACACGAGCACCGCGGTCGAGCGTGCGTCGAACCTCCGTCTCGACGTGGCATACGCGAAGCCCACGAGCGCGACGTAACCGACGAATGGCGCCAGCATGAGTGCCGTCGGCGTCGCACCGAAGAGCCGGAAGAACGCCGCCACCACCCACGAATCCACCGACGTCTGGTAGCCGCTGCCCCACAGGAACGCCGCGTGCTCCCCGTGCAGCAGGTGCATCGCCTGGAGCCCGACGACGGCCGCGTCCGAGTGCATCCCGGCGGCATTCAGCAAAACCGGCAGAGAAAGGCCGACCAGCACCGCGAGCAGCGCCGCACCTACGATGGCGTCCTCTCGCTCGGGTACCCAGGTCTCGGAGCTCATCGTGGGCCGGGTCACTGGAGGCGCGACCGCCACCATATGTGGCCCCGTACTATTTGGTGGTCAAACTATTTCGGCGGTTATTTATTCTCGAAGCGCGGCAATCAGCCCGGATTATCGCTGGATTTCGACGAGCAACACCCGGGCGTTCAAGACGCTGGAACCGGCGGCGCGCTCCGCGGCACTCCGCTACGCGAAGGCGCGCACGGCGCGGTAGATCCCGTAGACGACTCCGGCGGCCGCGCTTAGCGTGATGAGTCCGAAGAGCGCGGAGTAGGCGACCGGGTGGCGATCTACCCAGTGCGTGAAGCGGTGCGCCAGGCTCTTTGCGAGCGTCACGTGACACCGGACCTCGACGTGGCCGTCGAGGATTCTCTTCACACCCTGCTCGAGGTCCGCAACGCTCTGAAAGCGTTCCTCGCGACGCCGTGCGACGCCGCGGAGGACGACATAGACATACTCCATGGGCACGCCGGTCCGGAGCGCGATCCCGCCGAGCCGCTCCCGGTCGAGATCCGTCGAGATGATGGCGGCGAGCACCTCCGTCACGGTGGTCTTGTCGGCGAGCGGATGCTCGAGCGAGAGCCACTCGAAGAACATCACGGAGAGCGCGAAGACGTCGCTTCGCTCGTCGAGGTCGTCGTTGCGACCTGCCGCCTGCTCGGGAGACATGTAGAGCGGCGTGCCGGCGAGCGCGCCGAGCTGGGTCTCGAGGAGCCGTTGATCGTGGGACTCGTCGAGCGTTCGCTCGAGGGGCTCCGCAGCGGAGGTTCCCGAGCGCTTGCCGATGGGCTTGGCGATGCCCCAATCCATCACCGTGACCTCGCCGTACGGGCCGATCATGATGTTCGCGGGCTTCAGGTCGCGATGCAGGATGCCGCGGGCGTGCGCGTACCTCACGGCGTCGAGGACGGCGAGGAAGACATGAACACGTTGCTCGATGGTGAAACGCTGGCGGTATGCGGCGTTGCCCGCCCGCAGCTCGTCGAGGACGGTCTCCATGGTCTCGCCCTGGAGGTGCTTCATCACGAGATAGATGTCGCCCGCAGGATCGCTGCCCACGTCGTAGACGGGGACGATACCCGGATGCTCGAGCTGTCCGACGATCCGGACCTCGTCCGCGAAGCGCAGCAGCGCGGCGTCCGAGCCCGCGGCGGAGAGCATGCGTTTCACGGCGACCGTGCGCCGGATATCGTTGTCGCGCGCGAGCTCCACGACGCCCATCGCCCCCTGTCCGAGCTCTCGTACCCGATCGAACCGGGGACGCGCGTCGCCCGCGACGAACTCCGCGGGAACGTCCTTGCGTCGGCGCGGCAACACCGTGGTGCGTCCCGCGACGCTCGCCCCCGCCGCGCCAGCGGGGAGGACGTCCGTGCCATTGCCCGCGCCGGCATAGAAGGTCTCGTCGAGCTCGACCGGACCCTGCCGGAACTCCTCGACCCGTCCAAGGCCCACGACGGTGCCGGACACCGACTTCAGGCCCGCGGCCACCGCCGAGGGCGAGTCACCGCCCAGAGTCGCCTTGAGCGAGGCGAGATCCGAGGCTCGACCGGCGGATGCCATGACGTTGCTTTCCGGCCAGGGTACACCGTCCCCCGCCGGAAATCATTCCGCGCGGAGGCCCTTCGCTCTCCGGCACGCAGCAATCCGAAGAGGTCGCGGGCGCGCCTATTTCGGCGTCTCGGGCGTGTAAACCACGACGGACAGATGGACCCTTCGGGCGTCCGCCGCCGGGGGCTGTTCGTCCGGCGAACCTGTGTAGGTGGGCGCGGTCGCTTCGAAGATGATGAGCCGCGAGCGATCGATGCCGCGACTCTCCAGGAGCTTCCGCACGGCCTGCGCGCGGTCGTTCGCGAGGGAAAAGGGCTCGCCGGGCGCCGACTGGCCTTTGATCGCGACGCATTCGATGCGCGGGTTGTTGCGGATCGCGTTCGCTGCGTCGTCCGCGAGCGACAGGACGACGGGGCTCTCCGCGACGGAGTTTTCGTCGAACTGAAACGGACCGGGGAGCGGCACGCTCGCAACGGCCGACGTGGAGACGTCCTGGTGCTCGATCTTCGCGCAGCCCGTCGCGACCTGCGGGTTGGTGGCGGCGGCGTTGGGGACGAAGTCGGGGATCGTGACGGCCATCTTGGGCGCGCACGGATCGCCGATGGGGTTTGCCACCGCACAGTCGACGACGGGGTAGTCGTGAATGTGATTGGTCAGGTCGATCTCTTGCTCCGCCGGCGCAATCGTCTCCTTGCGAAACGGCGGAGGCGAGAATTGACCTCCGACGTTCTGCGGTTCGTACAGCGCCTCGACGACGACGTACGACTGCGGAAAGCGTTCCACCACGCGCGCCGTGCGCACGCTGTCGAGGCGGCACTTGCCCTGCCACGATTGGTACCGGCAGCCTTCGCCGACCGACGGCCCACCGCATCCCGCGCCGCAGACCGACCCCCCCAACAATACCAAGGCCAGGCATCTCGTCAGTCGCATGCGGTTACTCTAGCGTCGACTTCGGGAAGTCGCGACCGATTCTCGCGCTCGGACCGTGCGCGCCGAAGACCCGGAGGCCGGGGTCGTGCCATACGACTCCGCTTCGCGGTACCGTGGCGCCGATGGAACTGCGCACCGAGGTAGAGATCGCGGCGGCACCGGAAGCCGTGTGGCGCGTGCTGTCCGACTTTCCCGCGTACGCCGAGTGGAACCCGTTCATCCCACAGATCGCCGGAGAGCCGTGCGTCGGCGCGCGGCTCGAGGTGGTTCTGGCCCCGCCCGGCGGCAAAGAGACGATGTTCCGCCCGAAGGTGCTCGTCGCGGAGACGCAGCGGGAGCTCCGCTGGCGGGCGCAGTTCCTGTTCCCGGGTCTGCTCGACCGCGAACATTTCTTCCGGCTCATCGAGCTCGCGCCGGCGCGAACGCGGCTCGTTCACGGCGGGGACTTCAATGGTGCCCTCGTGAAGCTCGCGACGCGCACGCTCACGAACACGGCGCGCGGCTTCGTGTTCATGAACCAGGCGCTGAAGCGCCGCGTCGAGGAGGACTAAACTAAAACTAAGCAGGGGGGGCCTTGGCAGCCTTGGCCCCCCGCTCGCTGGTGAGCGCGCCACGAAGCTGCTCGACGATGCGCGCAACCTCCGCGTGACGCAGCTTGAACAGCGACCGATTCGCGACGACGACGCTCGAGATGTCGCAGATCGTCTCGTGCTCGACGAGGCCGTTTTCTTCGAGCGTCGAGCCCGTCTCGACGAGGTCGACGATGCGATCCGCGAGCCCGACGATCGGCGCGAGCTCGACCGAACCTTGGACGAAGATCACTTCCGCCTGCACGCCCTGCGACGCGAAGTGCTCGGTCGCGATGCGGGTGTATTTCGTCGCGATGCGGGGCACGGCCGGTAGCACCGTTCCGGGCAATCCCGCTACGACCATGCGGCACCGTCCGATGCCCAGATCGAGTGGTTGATAGAGGTCGTACCGCCGCTCGAGGAGCACGTCGCGCCCGACGATGCCGAGATCTGCCGCGCCGTACTCGACGTACGTCGGCACGTCGTCGGGCTTGAGGAGCAAGAATCGCAGACTGCCGTCCTCCGTCTCGCGAATGAGCTTTCGATCGTCGTCGAGGAGCCGCGACGCTTCGAACCCCGCGCGATCGAGCAGGGGCACCAGCTGCTTTTGCACGCGACCCTTGGGGATGGCGATGGTGAGGGGTCTCATACCGACGCCACGAATACCCGAACGTTCGCCACGGGGATACGGCGAAGCGCCCGAACACCCTCGAACACCGTCGAATGGCTCCGGGCGGTCCTCGAATGATGATCGAACGATGATCGGTCTCACCTCGAACGATGACCGTTCGCGTGGCGGAAGAATTCCGTCACAAAAAGCCGGTCGCGTCACCTTCGGCTAACATGGCGCGGATGGACGGCTCGGCGCGACGTTGTGCCTTCGTGTTCTCGATTGCGGCGTTCGTGGCCTGCGGCGCAGGGACGCGGACCCAGGGTTCGTCGGATGGCGGGAGCGCGGGCGGTCACACGAACGGCGGGCGAGACTCGGGCACGAGCGGCGGCGCGACGAACGCGCGCGACGCGTCGTCGGGGGGATTCGCCGCGACGGGGAGCGGCGGCGCGGGGGGCGCAGCGCCTTCGGAGGGTGGAGGCGCCGGTGCCAGCAACAGCACGGCGGACGCCGGCGTGCCTCGGGCCTGCGCGGCGAGCGACGAAGGCAACGTCGCACTCGGCACCGACGTCTTCGTTCCGAACACTGGCAAGCAAGAGGTGAGCGCCCTCACCTACACCGATGTTGGCGCCTCGGGGGCTTACGACCAGGTCGTCACGGGCTGGTCCAAGGCGACGGGATGCGTGGCCGACACCGACGGCACTCTGTGCAACACCGTGTACCGGCAACCCAAGCAAGTGAGCGGCGCGCTCGCGCCGTTCGACGAGGAGATGAGCCTCGTGTTCGGAGGGCCCGTCGAGCTCTATCAAGTCGCGGTCTACAGCCCGACCGCGAGCGGCTGGGAACGCCAGGCATACTGGGACCGATGCGTGACCGATGGCCTCGTGTTCGCGGGAAACAAGTCCTGGTACGAGTGCGGCGGGTTCGTCGAGAGCTACGTCACCGCCGACGGCACCGCGGAGAGTGACGTCCCGGTGCAGTTCTCGGGGAGCATCGCCGCCGGCACCGAGGTGAACGTCATGTCGAGCGCGCTCTGCTCGGGCTCGACCGCGGCCAGCGACTGCGGCTGGAGCTCGGGCCTCCCGCTTCACGGGTTCAAGGGCGACGCCGCCGGCAGCAAGATGTTCGCGACCAAGTTTCGCATGCCACTCGGGTCGAAGACACCCGCGTACTGGATCCTGCCGGCACAGGTCATCCGCAGCTCGCAGTACGGGTGCAACTGCCGCGGCGAAGGCTCGGACCCGACTTACAAGGGCGGGTGCGGCGAGCTGGACGTCGCGGAGATCCTCGGCGGCGTCACCACGTCGGTCGAAGCGACGACCACGCTGTACTCGTTTCAAAACATCACGGGCGGCGGCTCGGTCGCGTTCGAACGTCCCGTGGACGAGTCCGCAGTCTTTCTGGTGATCTTCGACGCTCCGTCGCGACAGATCGCGATCCGGCGCCTCGGACCGTCCGACTTCGACTTTGCCGCGACGGAGCCGTCCGCGCGGATTGCCGCGTTCCTCGCCGCGGCGAGCACGATCCGCGCGCTGTAGAGTGAGAGCTTGGCGTTCAGCCGTCTTCCGTCAGCTGGATCCGCGCGATGTCGGCACCCACCGCCGCCAGCTTTCTCTCGATGCGCTCGTAACCCCGATCGAGATGGTAAACGCGACGCACGATGGTTTCGCCATCGGCGACGAGGCCCGCGATGACGAGGGAGGCGCTCGCGCGGAGATCGGTCGCCATGACGCTCGCGCCCTCGAGCGCCTTCACGCCGCGGACGATCGCGGCGTTGTTGCGGATCTCGATGTCGGCGCCCATGCGAATGAGCTCGGGCACGTGCATGAACCGATTCTCGAAGATGGTCTCCGTGAGCACGCTCGTCCCCGGCGCGATTGTCGTGAGCGCCATCAGCTGCGCTTGCATGTCGGTCGGGAACCCGGGGTGCGGCGCGGTGGTCGCGTCCACCGCGCGGAGCGGCGCGTGCCGGGACACGACGGTGCCCGCGCCGTCGCGCTCGATCTCGACGCCCGCCTGGCGGAGCTTCACGATGACCGGCTCGAGGTCCTCCGCAGGCACGTCTCCGAGCACGACGGTGCCGCCAGTGGCACCCACGGCGGCGAGAAACGTCCCGGCTTCGATGCGATCGGCGATGATGGCGTGATCGAACGGGTCGAGCGCGTCGCGGCCCTCGATGCGGATCACGGACGTGCCCGCCCCGTCGACGCGCGCGCCCATCTTGTTCAGCACGCGCCCGAGCTCTTCCACCTCCGGCTCGCGTGCGGAGTTGACGAGGGTCGTGCGGCCCTTCGCGAGGGCGGCGGCCATCATCAGATTCTCGGTTCCGGTCACGGTGGGCAGATCAAAGACGATCTCGGCGCCGCGAAGCCGCTGAGCCTCGGCGACGATGTAGCCGTGCTCGACGTGGATCTTCGCGCCCAGCGCCTCGAGTCCCTTCAGGTGCTGATCGACCGGGCGCGCGCCGATGGCGCACCCTCCCGGCAGCGAGACCTTCGCGCGCCCGTACCGCGCGAGGAGCGGGCCCAGCACGAGCACGCTCGCGCGCATCTGCCGCACGAGCTCGTACGGCGCCTCGGGCCGTCCCGGGCCCGTCGCCTCCGCCAATCGTACCTCGGGGATGTCCACGTGGACGTCGCGTCCGAGAAAGCGCAGGAGCGCGGCCGTCGTGTCGATGTCGCGCAGGCCCGGCACGTTTCGAAGGCGGCTCGCGCCGTCCGAGAGCAACGTTGCGCAGAGGATCGGCAGGGCCGCGTTCTTGGCACCGCCCACGTGAATCCGTCCGTTCAGCGGCTTGCCACCACGCACTCGAATCGCGTCCACCCCGCAACTTGACCATATTTCGCGGCTGATTGCTGCTCCCGCGCGGACGAGCCCACCGAATAATCAGCGCCTTCTGCGCGAGGGCCAGTCGGGGTGCGCCGGTCGCTCCCGCTCGAACGCGCGCGCGGCCTGGAACAAGAGATCTTCGCGATGATGCGGTGCGACGAGCTGCAGCCCGACGGGGAGCCCCGCACGCGTGAAGCCGGCGCGCACCGTCGCGGCAGGGTTCCACGACAGGTTGAACGGGATCGTGAACGCGGCGACAGAAGCCGTGATCTGCGCGCGTCCCTCGGTCTCGCTCGGGAGCGGCCCCTTCGCGGGCGGAGGATCGTACGGGACCGTCGGCGTCACGAGCAGATCGTATTCGTCGAGGATCGAGCGGCACCAGTTCACGAGCTCGACGCGCTTCCGGGCAATGCCGCCCATGATGCGCGGATTCATCGCCTCGACGAACCTGATCGTGTCGAGGAGAGCGCGGCCGAACTCCGCGTCGTGCTCCGGGCGCAAGGGAGCGATGAATCCCCCGGTCTGCGCCGCCATCAACAGGCCCCAGTCGCCGTTCATCTCGGGCGGCCCGCCGCGGATGGCGTGAATCGAGTGCCCGAGCCTCTCGAGCTCTCGAACGCCGTCTTCGACCACGGCGGCGACGTCGGATTGCACGACCGCGTATCCGAGATCGGGCGAGTACGCGATGCGGAGCTTGCGATCGAGCGGCCGGCGCGCGGCGTCGAGATACGACGCGCCCGGGCGCGGCAAGCTCGTCGGATCGGACGCATCGTACCCCGCGACGACGTCGAGGAAGAGCGCGCCGTCCTCCACGGTCTTCGCGATCGGCCCGTATGCGACGGTCGCCGAGTGATCCCATTCTGCGAGCGGACCGCGCGGCACGCGCCCGAACGACGGCTTCAAGCCGAACGCGCCGACGAATGTCGCCGGGATCCGGATCGAGCCGCCGGCGTCGCTCGCGGTGATGAGCGGGAGCATCTCGCCGGCGAGCGCCGCGGCGGAACCGCCGCTCGAGCCGCCGGGAGTGCGCTCGAGATCCCACGGCGAGCGAGTCACGCCGAACACGAGATTCCTGGTGATGGCCGCGCTGCCGAACTCCGGCACGTTCGTCTTGCCGTACACGATCGCGCCGGCCGCCCTGAGCCGCGCCACCTGAGTCGAGTCCACGGTCGCGAGCGCGTCTCGAAACGGCTTCGACCCGTGCGTGGTCACGAGTCCCGCGGCGTCTTCGAGGTCCTTGACGCCGAAGGGGATGCCTTCGAGCGGGCGAGCGCGCCCTTCCGAGATCCGCGCTTCGCTGACCCGGGCATCGGCGACGAGCGCCGTGCGATCTCGCTCGACGACGATCGCGTTCAACTCGGGATTCCGCGCGTCGACCGCAGCGAATACTTCGTGCATGAGCTCGACAGGAGATGCACGCTTCGCGCGAAGCGTCTCCGCGAGCTCGAGGAGCGTGAGAGACAGGAGATCCGCCATCGGTGCCGGGAGGATACACGAGCTCGAGGGCGTCCACGGTGCCGGGGCGTGGCCTCCCCACCGGAGCGCCCAAGACTTCTCGTCAGCGCTTCACGCTAGGCGCGCCCGGGCTCCACGGCCGGCACGGAGGGTGCCGGATGCGTGGGCCGGACTGGGAACCAGCGGTCCTTGAGCGCCAGGAACCTGGCCTCGAACAGGTGAAACGACAGGCTCGCGGCGGCGATCGTCGCGACCAGCTGAACGACCATTCTCGTTCCGAGAAGCTGGTGTGGCATCGCCTTTTCGAGGAGAGACTGGAACGGATAGTGAAAGAGATAGAAGCCGTAGGAGATCTTCCCGAGATACCGGAGCGGGGACAGGTCGAAGAACCAGGCTCCCAGCCGTCGCTGCACCAGGCAAACGATTGCGAACGCGCTCAGAACGTTCAGGAGTGTGTAACCCCAGATGAATTCATGGCGAGACCGAAGACCCAGTGGATACCCGAAGCTGTTCTCCACGAGGTCCGGCGCGTGAGGGAGATGCGAAACCGCGATCCCGCCGATCACCACGGCCAGCAGCGTCAGCACGAATCCCAGCCTCGCGCGGCGCGGCGGAAACAGCGACACGAGCCCGCCGACGGCAAAAGCGTCCAGGTGGGTTGGCGTCGCGGCATACAGAGCCACCTCGCGCTCGGGGAGAAAGACGTGGGGAAAGTGGTTCAGCACGATCCACTCCATCCCGCGAATCGCTGGCCCGGCAAGGACGATGGCCGACAGCACCAGCTTGATGCGACGTGGGGGACAGAGAAGATCAGACACGGCCAGATCAGATAGAACTGTTCCTCGACGCACAGCGACCAGAAGTGGGAGATCAGCCTCGAGTGCTCGAAGCCGGCCGTCGTGTGATACCAATTGTAAGTGTAGGTGTAAGCGAACGGCAGACCTGCCCGCAGGCCATGCATCTCCAACCCGAGTCTGGACGCCGTCCAGAACAAGGTGAGAATCGCGAAGTAGACGGGAAAGATCCTCAGGCTGCGCCGGCCGTAAAACTCCCGCACGTACTGCCCGAAGGGGACGCCCTTGGCCCTGTAGAGCAACCCGGTGATCAGGTACCCGGACAGAACGAAGAAGATCTGGACGCCGATCCAGCCGCAGCCGAGAAGGGTGTCGTGGAACAGGAACACCAGCAACACCGCGATCGCCCGCAATCCATCGAGCCCCGAGAGCCTCCCGGTCGCCGCCGCGCCTCGCGAATGATGTGTGGATTCCATGGCACCGGTGCGCGTCGGGCGGGTGGACAACGGCGTCGAATCGGAACCCGACCCGATGGATTGTCGACGTTTATCACGACGTAGGCGGCGAAGGGGGCATCAATTCAGGAGAGGAAGCCTGAACCAGAGCGATCGCTTGCTGCCGCATTTTCGACATCGGAGGCGTGCTTCACGCAGCCTCGTGCCGTCGCGAGTGACGGCCGCGTGTTCGTCGATGGCGTGCTCGGCGCCGCATCTCGGACAAGAGACGGCGCGCGCCCGGAGCTCGATGACGCTCGCGGCTTCGACGTCGAGGGGGCGCTCGGGGCTCCCGCCAGGCTCGCGTGCGAACAGTCGCTCGCGGTCCCGGGCGAGCTTGTCGACGTCCCGCGCGGCTTCGCGACGGAGGGTCCGCTCGCGCTTCGGCTTCCGCGCCATGCTAGAGCTTGTCGGTCCGCCCGCGACGCTCGAGCTCCTCCACGAGCTTGCGCACGTCCTGCGAGCGATCCCGCGGGACGATGAGCGTCGCGTCGTCCGTCTCGACGATGCAGAGGTCTTTCACGCCGAGGAGGGCCACGACCCGGCCGCCCTTCGACCCGAGAATCACGGACGAGATTGCCGCTCGCCTCGACGAATACGGCGCCCTCCCCGACGTTGCCCGCAGCGTCCTTTTGTCCGAGCTCCCACGCGGCTTGCCAGCTCCCGACGTCGCTCCAGCCGAACTCCGCGGGCACGACGTGGATGAGCGGCAGCTTCTCCATTATGCCGTAGTCGATGCTGATGTTCGGCAGCGAGGGGAAGACCGCACGCGTCTCGGCGTCTTCCGCCTCGGGGCCGCGCAGGGAGGCGGCTTCGATCCGGTCGAGTCCGCTCGCGAGGGCCGGCAGATGAACGCCGATCGCGTCGCGGAGAGCGCTCGCGCGGTAGAAGAACATCCCGCTGTTCCAGAAATGCCGGCCGCTCTTCGCGTACTCCTCGGCGCGCTGCAGATCCGGCTTCTCGACGAACCTGACGGCTCGCCGAACGCCATCGCCGATCGCATCGCTCGCTTCGATGTGGCCGAAGCCGGTCTCGGGCCGGTCCGGGCGGATCCCGATCGTCGTGATCGGGCCGGCCGCGGCGGACTCGACCGCGCGCTCGACGGCCGCGCGGAACGCGTCCTCGTGCTTCACGTGATGATCGCTGGGCAGGGCGACGACGACGGCGTCCGCGTCGTCGCGCGCGAGGATCGCGGTTCCCCAGCCGAGACACGGCGCGGTATTTCGCGCGACCGGCTCGGCGATCACGCGGACGCCGGGATAGGCGCTCACCGCGGCGCGCGTGACGGCGAGCAATCGCTCGCCCGTCACGACGAGGATCCGCTCCGCCGGACAGAGCGGCAACATGCGCTGAATCGTGGACTCGAGCAGACTTCGGTCGGCGCCGGGTGCGAGCGGGAGGAGCTGCTTCGGCAGCGAACGCCGGGACGCGGGCCAGAAGCGCGTTCCGCTGCCGCCCGCCATGATCAGCGTATGAAGGTGAGTCCTCATGAGCGGCAGGTCCAAGGCGAATAGCACGAGCGCGGTCAGGCCGGCCAGGCCCAGGCGAGCGCCATCGTCGCGAACGCGAGCGGCACGACCCAGAACGCGAACAGCGAGAAGGAGCCGCGGACGACGGCGCGGCGCAACAGGACGATGGCGACCGTCGCCGCGGCGAACGCCCCTCCGGCGGCGACGAGCGCGACGGGCACGTCGGCAAGATCGAAGCCGCGGCGAGCGGCGCCGAGCGTGAGGAACAGGTCCATGGGTATCCCGAGCATGACCGACAGCTCGAAGGCGCGGACGGGACGAACCCCGAAGAGCAGAGAGAGCCCGACCGTGAACGCCGTCCGCGAAAGCCCGGGGAGCACGGCCGCGCCCTGCGCCGCGCCGAGGATCAGCGTCTGAGGGAAGGAGGGGCGGTCGCGCACGCTCGGACGGCTCGCACCAGATGCCGCGAGCAACGCGCCGGTGACGAGAAATCCGAACGCGACCGCGCTCGGCGACGCGGACCAGCGCACCGCCGTGTCGTGGACGAGCACGGCGAACGCGATGCTCGGCCCCGCGCCGGTGACGACGAAGAGCGCGTCCCCGGCCGCGTCGCCGAGCGGGCTACCCCCGGCCGTGCCGAACGCGTCCCGGATCGCATCCCCGAGCGGGCGGCGAAGGACGAAACACGCCGCGGCGAGCGTCCCGGCGGCGAGCATCGCGTGCGCCGCGGGGGGCACCTCGATGTGGAACAGGAACTCCGCCAGCGCGGCGTGGCCGCTTCGCGAGACCGGCAGAAAATCCGTCAGGCCCTGGATGGTGCCGAGCGCGAACGCGTTCCCGTACGGTGTGGTCACTCGGTTCTGGCGCTCGGCTCAGTGCAGCGTGTGGTCCGTCACCATGTTCGGCGGGGGCACGGATTCATCCATGTCCTCGAATGACTCTTCCACGGCCTGCGCGATGATGCGGGCCACCTCGGCGTCCATCTCGCCGATCCGGGTGAGGTGCCACATCTTGACGTTCGCAGCGACGGCGTGGACCGGCTCCCACGGGAGCTCGGGAGCGCCGTCGAGGCGCCGGGCGATCCACGCCGGAACCACGGTGAGCCCGAGCGCGGCCAGCAACCAGCTCATGCGGCGTGACACGAGGCCCACGGCGAGGCATCCGAGGCCCGCGGTCATCGTGGTGAAATGGAGTCGTCGGAGGGCGGAACTCGCGTGCGCGCGGACGAACAGGGTCCAGTACTCGGGGAAGTCCATGAGCCTCAATCCTTGCACGAAAGGGTCCGCGCTTCGAGCACGCGCGGACCGGTCCCTCCCCTCGGGCGCGCGCGGCTCGCGACGATTCTCAGGATTTCTCGAGTGCCCTGTCGATGAGCGCTTCGAGCTCGTCCTCGTGCGCCATGCGGGGCCGGACGGCCGTGACGACTCCCGCGCGGTCGACGACGACGAGCGTCGGCAACTGCCGGACGAGGTACGCGCCCGACGTCTGGTCGCCGTCGTCGAAGAGGGTCGCGTACGAAAGCTTCTCGCCGGTCGCAAACGCGGCCGCGGGGGCCCACTCGTCGCCGCTCGTGGCGATCCCGAGCACCACGACATCCTTGCCGGCGTAATGGCGGGCCACCTTGTCGACGATGGGCGTCTCCGCACGACACGGACCGCACCAGCTCGCCCAGAAATCGATCAGGACGACCTTGTGCTTCAGAATCGTCGAGAGACACGCGACTGCCGGGGTCGCCGCCGGTCAACACGGGCAAGGTGAAGCGAGGCGCGGGCCCTCCCACGAGCTGCGAGCGGGGCGGAGTGAGCGTCGGGAGAACCGTGAGTCCCAAGATCACGCCGAGCGCGAGGACGGCGCCGGTGATGAACGTCCCTTGGTTGGGGCGCGGGATGCGACGGGACTGCGGCTCGGTCACATCGTCTCCGGTTCGGAGGAAATGACGTCGACGCCGGCCACCGGATCCCGGCTGAGCGCGGCTGCCGCGGCGGCGCTATCGCCCACCGGGATGGTGACGCGCATGCGAGCGCCGCCGAGCGGGCTCTCTTGCGCCGAGATCGCGCCGCCGTGTTCGACTATGATCTTCTTCACGATCGCGAGTCCGAGTCCCGTGCCGTCGTGCTTCGTGGTCACGTAGGGGTCGAAGATTCTCTCACGACTCCCCGCGTCGATGCCCGGCCCATCGTCGTCCACGTCAATCTGCCAGAAATCCCCGGCTCGCGAGAGCGCCACGACGGCCTTGCCGCCGGCGCGGCCCTGATCGCGGATCGCCTGAAACGAATTTCGAACCAGGTTGATGAGAACGCGCCTCAGCATCTGGCGGTCGAGGTGAGCGGGTGCCGGCCCGTCGGGGAGACGGAACGAGACGTCCACGCGCGCGCTCGGTTTCCTGCTCCCCTCGTCTTCCGGGAGGGTCTCGTCGCGGAGCAGCGCCTGGCTCGCCTGCTCCTCGAGGAAAGCCCTGAGGTCCGCGGGCTCGAGATTCGCCCGGGGCAGCCGCGCGAAGTCGGAGAACTCACCGACGAGCCGCCGCAGCGTGCCCACCTCGGCTTCGACCACCTCGAGCGTCGCGTCGAGCAGCTTCCGGAACTGCGGATCGGGTCCCGGGTAACGCTGATGGATCTCCTGGACGGCGAGCTGGATGGGCGTCAAAGGGTTCTTGATCTCGTGCGCGAGGCGGCGCGCCATTTCTTGCCACGCGCCGATGCGCTGGAGAAATTCGATGCGCGCTCGCGTCGTCTCGATCTCCGCGAGCATGCGATTGAACGCGCGCGCGAGGTCTCCGACCTCGTCGGTGCCGACCTCCGCGACGCGCGTCGCGAGATCCCCCTTGCCGACGCGGCCAGCCGCCTCGGCGAGCCGGACCACGCGCGTCGACACGCCACGCGCGAGGAGCGTCCCGACGCCGATCGCCGCGACGATCGACAAGCCGAGGAGCACCGCGAACGCGAGGAGGTACGCGCGCTCGTCTGCCCTCCGCCGCGCGGCGATCTGGTCGTACAGGTCTACGAACTGACTCATCCGATCGAGCCCGTCGTATCGCGAGCGTTGGGCGGCAAAGACCAGCGACAGGGCCGGACTGCCGTCCTCGTCCTTCTTCTCCGCCTGTTCGCCCAGAGGTCGACGCACCTCGAGGGACAGCTCGTGTGCATCGTCGATCGGGTGGCCGCGGTCGGCACTTGCGAGCCTGGCGTCATCGTTCGCGACCGTCGCGGATACGAGATCCGGGTGACGACGAACCACGTCCCCGAGGACGCGGCGCATGGCCGCCGGGTCGTGCTTTGCGACGGCCGCGACGAGCGCGGGTTCTTCGGCGATGGCGGTCGCTTCGTTCCGCATCGCCTTCTTGTCGGCGCGTGCGAGCTCCTGGTAGAGACCGAGCGCCTCGTCGAGCCGCGCTCCGATGTCGGGCACGAAGAACCGCTCCGATGTCTGCCGGACCATGCTCTTGGCCAGATAGACGGCGCCCAGGAGCGGGATCAGCGCCGTCAGGACGATCGCCGCCGCCAGTCTCCGCTCGATCCTGCCGGTCGAGGCCATCCCGGTTATCTCTTGGCCCCGCCGTTCCCGGGCCGCGCCGACAGAAGATCGCGAAGTATCGACAGCGGCTCGAGCATGCCTGCGCGTTCGATCCACGACGACAGTCCGAAGCGCGCCGACAGCTCACGCGCCGCCACCGCCGCGACCCGACCGACGTCGAACGCGAGGGGGATCGAGAGCGCGACGTTCGCGGGATGGAACACGAGCTCCCGGGCGGCGACGGCGGCGGCCCATGCGCCCGGCTCTCGATCCGCGACCAGCGACTTCCACGTGCGCGCCTCGGCAAAGCAGCCGAGCGCGAGCGGCCCCACGGAGAGCTCGTACGCGCGAGCGAGGCCCCTCGCATCTCGCGTGAAGTCCCCCGAGCGCATCCCCATCTCCGTTCGCGCGGTCGCCGGGCCCGCGATGCGATCGAACCCGCCCGGCCCGCGATGCGCCGCGAACGCGGTCGAGACCTCGCCGCCTTCGAACGCGCCGAGCACGAGGGTCTTCCCGACCGGACAGAGCACGTCGAGCGCGCGCTCAATCGTCGCGACGCTCGGCAAGAGCTCGCGCGCGTCGCGCGGGCACGACTCCAGCAACCCCTCCCCGGCGAGCTCCCGCACCGTGACCGCGAGCTTCGATATTTGCCCCGATAAGTCGTCCAGGGGCTCGACGCGACGCGCGAAACGCTCGCAGAGAATCGGCAGCACGCGCCGGTCGAGCCGCGTGGCCCATGCCCCCCCGCGCGCTTCGAGTAGCGCCGCAAGACTCGCATCGGCGTGAATCCCCTGGGGCTCGAGGCGGCCACGCGCGGTCGACCAGAGCTTCACGACGCGCGCGCCGTCCACGACCAGAATCAGGCCGTCCCTCTGCCACGGCGCCCTGCCTCCGAGGATATCGCCGATGGCGATCCAATCGGAGGCGTCGAATTCTTCGACGCGCACGTCGGCGGTCAACATCGGTGGCAGGAAGTATAGTCGGAACGATGACGCTGCCCAGCGGCCCCGAGTCCGTCTCCGATCTCCGTGCGTTCCTGGACGCCTCGCCGACGCCGTATCACGCCGTCGCGGAAGTCTCGCGCCGCCTGCGTGCCGCCGGGTTTCGCGAGCTGGACGAACGGGACGAATGGCGCGTCGCTCCGGGCGATAGCGGGTACGTCGTGCGCGGAGGCACGATCGTGGCGTTCGTGGCTGGCAGCGCGCCGCCTTCGCGAGCGGGTTTCCGGGTCATCGGGGCGCACACGGACTCCCCGACCCTGCGCGTCAAGCCGCGTGGCGAGACGCGCGTCCAGGGCCAGACGCAGCTCGCCGTGGAGGTCTACGGCAGCCCGCTCCTCCACACCTGGCTCGACCGAGACCTTTCCCTCGCGGGACGGGTGAGCCTCATCGATGGCTCCACGCACCTCGTGAGATTCGACCGCTCGCTTTGCCGGATCTCGAACCTCGCGATTCATCTCAGCCCCAGCCTGGCGACGGACGGACTCCGGCTGAACCCGCAGCAGCACGTCGTTCCGACGCTCGGCCTCGCCGAAGACGACCTCCCCGTACTCGCCGAGCTGATCTCCGTCGAGCTCCACGCCCGCGGAGAAGCCGAGGCCACCGCCGACGCCGTCGCGGCGTTCGATCTCATGCTGTACGACACGCTCCAGGCCGCGACTCTGGGCGCGCACGACGAGTTCCTTGCCTCGTCGCGCATCGACAATCTGGTGTCGTGTCACGCTGCCACGGTCGCCTTGACCTCGAACCTCGAACCTCGCAACGCGACGCGCGCCATCGTCCTTTACGACCACGAGGAAGTCGGGAGCCAGAGCGCGACCGGCGCGGGGGGAGCCTTTCTGCGAACGGTCCTGGAGCGGCTCACGTTCGCCCTCCCCGGCGGCTCGGCGGACGCCGCGCCGCGCGCCTTCGCGCATTCGCTCCTCGTCTCCGCGGACATGGCCCACGCGATTCATCCGAACCACGCCGACAAGCACGACCCGCTGCACGCGCCCAAGCTCGGCTTTGGACCCGTCATCAAGGTGAACGCGGGTCAGTCCTATGCGACGGATGCGCCCGGCGCCGCGGCATTCGAGCGGGCCTGCCGGGAGGCGGGCTTCTCGGCGCAGCGGTTCGTCGCCCGCAACGACATGCGGTGCGGCTCGACGATCGGTCCCATCTCCGCGTCGCGCCTCGGGATGCGCACGGTCGACGTCGGGAGCTCGATGCTGAGCATGCACTCTTGCCGCGAGGTTACGGCCACCTCCGACGTGCCGAAGCTCATTCAAGCGCTCGCGCGGATGCTCGAAGCCGACGCGCCGCCGTTCGCCGTCTGACGATCCGTGCAAGACTCCCGCCCAGTGGAGAAACGGGTTCCTACCTACCGCTATCGCGATCCGCTCGATCATATCTGGCTTGCAGCGGCCGCTCGCATCGGCCTCTGCGTGCGCCGCACGGAAGATGCGTACGCCTCGACGTCCGGCGACGGCGAGCTCCTGCTCGCCGCGACCCCGCATCTCGACCCGGACGACTGCCTCGCGCAGATGATCTTTCACGAACTCTGTCACTCCCTCGTCCAGGGCGAGGCGTCGTTTCGCGAACGCGACTGGGGGCTCGACAACGAATCCACGCAGGACGACTCCCGCGAGCACGCTTGCCTCCGACTCCAGGCGTGGCTGGCCGGCGCGCACGGTCTACGTCAGTTTCTCGCCCCGACGACCGACTTTCGCGCGTTCTACGACGCGCTGCCCGAAGACCCCTTCTCCCCGCGCTGGCATCCGACCACCGTCATTGCCGTACAAGCCCGCCGCCGCGCGTCCGAGCCGCCGTGGGCGCCGCATCTGGGGGAAGCTCTCGTCGCCACGCGCGCCGTCGTGGAGCGCGCCGCCGCGTTCGCGATGGACGGAGCCGAGCCGACGCGAAACCTCTTCAGCGTCGTCGGCGACGCGCCGCCCGCGCATCCCTCGGGGCTCCCCGCCTCGCCGCTCGCGGCCGAAGAGCGAACGTGCGGCACGTGCGCCTGGCGTCACGGCGCGAACCGTTGCCGTCAGGCGCTCGCCCGCGTGAAGCCCGAGTGGCCCGGCTGCGAACGCTGGGAAGCGCCGCTCGACTGCCAGGAGTGCGGCGCCTGCTGCCGCGCGGCCTACGACTGCGTCCAGGTCACGCCGCGCGACCCCGTGCGCAAGAAACACCCCGCCCTCGTCGTCTTGCGCGGCCCCTATCTCGAGATCCAGCGCAACGGCGACCGCTGCTCGGCGCTCGCCGGAGGCCCCGAGCCCGGCAACGCCGCGCGCATCGAGCCCTACGTCTGTGCCATCTACGAAGACCGTCCGAAATCCTGCCGCGACTTCGAGAACGGTGGAGCCCACTGTCTGACCGCGCGGCGGAGAGTCGGCCTGTCGATGTGATGGCGCGGAATCACACGACGCCGCGTGCCTGGCCGTCAGCGAGGGAGTCCCTGCCGGGAAGCGCCGATCGCTCACGACGAGCGATCCGTCCTTCCCGGCAAGGCTTCCCTCGCTTGCGACGAGCGATCCGTCCTTGCGGGGAAGGATTTTCGTCCCTGAGGAGCGAGCTGGAGTTTTCGTGCAACTGCAATCGTGGGCGCGCATTGCGCCCACGACGGAACATCACCTGGTTCGGCTGGCGCGCCGGCCGCCACGGGAACGTGCACCTAGAATGAATATCCGAGCCCGACTCCGAGCCGGAAGTCCCAGCTGCTCTGGGCCGTCACGGTGTAGCCCGTGAGGCTCGTCCCGGAGTAGGCGAGGCCAACGCGGTCGGACCAGCTGTCGTCCTGGCTCAGGTTCTTCGACGCGCGCAGGTCGATGGGGAGCTCGAGCGACGCGGGCAGATCGAAGACCATGCCCAGGGCGAGCGCGAGCAACGTCGAGCTCTTCGCCTTGGCGTGGATGAGGCCGCTGACGCCGGTCACCGGAATCGGAGAGCTCGTGACGCTGAGATCCGGTTTCGCCGACTCGCCGACGAGGAACTCGGGACCAATGCCCGCCCAGAGACGGAACGCGGGTAACGGAAGGATGCCCTTGATGAGCAAGGGGATGCGCGCTCCCGTCATCGTCACCTTCTCGGTCGTCTTGACCACGTTGTCGTACGTCACGTTGCGCTGCAGAATCGTCGAGTCGTAGAGCACGTCGGCCTCGACGCCGATCACCTTGATGAACCGCGCCTCGACGTAGCCGCCCAGGTCGTACGCAAAGCCGCCCGCGCTGCCGGCGAAGCCGAGCCCCTGGTAACCCGCCGGAATCGCCGACGGCGTCGTCCAGAGGCTTCCGCCGACGAGCCCTTTCGCGCCGGCGGAAAAGTCCACCAGGCCGCTCGCCGCGGCGGGAACCGAGATGAAAGCGGAAGCGGTCGCGAACGCTGCGGCAATGGACGATTTTCGCATCGGATCCTCACTCTCGCCAATGTGTGGACAGGAAGATAACCGAGTTTGCGCTCGTTTCACACCGCGGATTGCGATGACCACTATGCCTCGTGGATCGCGAGACCACCAAGCGGAACCCGAAGCGCGGCGCAGTTCAGGAGAGGAGCTGCATCATTCGGATCATGGCGGGGCGGACGCCGGTGGTGAAGCGCTTCAGACCCTGCTGCATGCTCGGGTCACCCGCACGCTGCCTCACGCCACGGGCCAGATTGAGCCGAGCGCGCTCGAGCCAGTCTGCGATGTCTTTCTCCTTCGACCAGAGATATTCCGCGTTCATGCCGATGAGCATTCCCCGCACCCAGTCGAGAGGCACGCTCGGAAGCGGGTTCGGGGGGCAAAGGAGATTCTTCCGGTCGGTGTCGTCGCGGGTCGCTTCGATGTAGCCGACCACGGCCGCATTGAAAGGAATCAATCCGAGCCGGATCGGCTGCAGCGTGATCCGGTCTTCCGCGAAGACAGGTACCCCTCGATTGGGGTTGAGTCCGATCGCAGCGCAGTGAACGTGCAGCTGGCTTCGGCTCGTGGGGACGGTGCCGTGATCGAGCACGATGGTATCGCGTTCGATGCGGCGGACCTTTCCGCGGCGGACGACGTTCTCGATGCGCCGGAGTTGTTCGACCTCGCGAGTGCTCAGCGTCGGTCCGCGGTACATCGTCGGCACGACGCTCTCGTCCACGCGCAGGAACTGCTCGGCCGCTTCGAGCCGGGCGAACAGGTCGTCGACGGAGCTCGCCTCGGCCGCGGCCTCCATCTGCAGCGCCAGGCCCTCGATCTGGGTTGAAACCAGCTCCCCACCCTGGAAGAACTTTCGATTTTGAAGCCACGCCTCGCGTGGCTTGATCCAGAGGATGGCCGCGGGCGAGACGCCCTGGTCGAGGAGCCACGTGCAGGCGTCCATCGCGGTCTTGCCGGCACCGATGATCACGTATCCCTCCGCCTCCTCCGCCAGGCGACTCAGCTCTCCGACGGGCACGCACCTCGCTTCCGGCGCGACCTCGAACGGGGGCGGAGTGCTGCTCGGGGTGGACGTCTCGAGGTACCTCGCGTCCACGAACTTCTTCCTGACCTTGACCTCGTAGACCTCGCCGGACAGACGCGAGACGAAGCGATGGGGGCTCACGTAGCTGCACATCGGGAAGTACCGCACCCGCCCCGAAGGCAAGAGCTTCTCCCGCATGACCCGGTCGAAGTAGGCGCAGATCTCGGAACCACTCGCCTGCTCGTAAAAGCCTTCGTTCGGCCCGTGGCTATCGATGACCTCGTTGCCGAGCGGTAGCGAGTTCACGCCGTAGAATGCGGACGGCTGGTGCAGCCGCACGAATGGGTACGCCTCGATCCAGTGTCCCCCGGGCGCGTGACGCCGGTCGACCATGACGACATCCGCGTCGCAGTCGGTGATCAGCGCATCGGCGAACGCCATGCCCGCCGCTCCGCAGCCGACGACTAAATAATCGGTTTCGAGGGTTCGGGACATGCGCTGCTCGCCGCGTCCACGCGAGCGAACCACCCCGCCCCGAGAGTGTCAACACGGGCTACTCCGGCGAAGGGTAGTTCCGTTTCACGAAGCACAGACCGTCGGAGTTCAGGTGGCCCTGGGTGCTCTGATCGTACGTGGCGAAGTCGTAGTAATCGCGGAGACCCGTCGCGGGGTTGCCATTCGTCGCGTGGGGCACGCTTTGGGGATCGAAGCTCATGGGGCCGACGAACTTCGGGTGCACGTCGGTGGGCGGCGGGGTGCAGTAGCGCCACTCGAGCGCGGTGCCGAGCGCGTCCGTGTACGCAGTGTAGTCGACTCCCTTCGTCAGCTCGAGCGTCACGGTCGGCACACCCGCGTCCGGTCCGACGACGCGCGCCGCGAATTGATCGAAGTGTGCCGGTGAGTCGTGCAGCACGCTGTCCCAGAACGGATGGTCCGTGTGGATGGTCACCTGTCCGATGACCGACGCATTGCTCTCCAGCGCGATGCCGCGCTCATGCTCTTCGTCGGGGAACGGCGCCGCGGGATCGTTGTCGGGGTTCTGGCAGTTCAGATAGGACGTCGGTGACTTGAAGCACAACCTGAAGTTCACCGTGTCGGGCCAGCCCTGTCGGTCCGGCGGATAGCAACCCGGGTCGGTCTTGTCACCCTTGAACGTCGCCGTCCCGACGTAGAAGACGACGCAGTCGTCCGCTACCATCGTCTGGTAGTCCGCCAATGAAGCCGCGTCCAAGTTGACGTTGTACGCAGACATCGTGGCGTTGACGGTGTCGAAGCCGAACGCGTACCGCGTCCCATCCGTCGCGAACGGCTGATTCCCGTTCTTGTTCTGTTTCGACAGGGCGGCGATGGGCGCCGCTTCTTCGCCCGCGCCGCCTTTGCCCGGGAGATAGCTCGGGTCGCTGTGGGCGAGATCGATCGCCCACGGGCCGTCCACTTCCGCGACCTCGGAGCCGGTCTTCGATTGGTCGCCGGGCACGGCGTCCGGATTGTTCGACAGCGTGATCTTGTCGATCGTGACGAGCAGGCGTGTGAACTTCACGTCCCAACCGTCGACGAAGGCGGGGTCGTCGGGCTGTATCGGGGGGAACGGATACCCGGTTAGCGCCAGGACCTCCCCCGATGCCGCGAAGAGAATGCCGCCACCTCCAGGATCCGAGGGAGGTGTGAATGCCCGCAGGCCGCCGCTGGTGCCGGACGAACCACCGCTCCCTGTCGAGGCGTCCGAGCCGGGTGAGCCGCCGGCGCCCTCCGATGTGCCTGTGTCATTGCTGGAGCAAGCGCAGAGGCCTGCGAGCGCCGCTGCGCATACGATGAATCTGGAAACGTGGATATTCTTCTTCATGTGCTTGGTCCTTCATGGATTTGGTGTCCTCGATACGGCGATGTTTGGCCATGCTTCGATTCCGTTGCGCTAGAGCGCCGGATCCCAGCTGAACGTGAAGAGCGAACCTGCGCTGTGGAGGTCCAAGTAAAGGTTCGTGCTCGGCTGCGAGTAGAACGCCGGTGACGTTGGATTGATGTCGCCCGGGTCGTCGCTGAACGTGTAGACGCCGTTCCTCGAGACGAGCTGTCCGAAGTCCACGTTCACGAAGAGCTGGCGCGGGTCGATCCGGAGGAGCAGCCCGCCGGTGGTCTCGAGCGTCACGTCCGTCTCGATGGGAGACACGATGCGCTGCTTGCAGATCGGGTCCGCGCCCGCGGTGACGCCGGTCGATTCGGCGCGGTTGCTGGAGATGGTGATCTGACCGACGAATGGGCGCACGTCCGTCCCGAGCGTCGCCGTGCCTTCGACGTCGAGGATGGGACTCGTATCCGGGTCCGCGACTTCATTGACGTCCCCATGCGTGAGCCACACCTGACCGACGAGAGCCTGGAGGGTCGTGCCGTGTCCTTCGCCCGGAAAGTCCTGGGGAGCGGGCGACAGGAGATCGATGTCGAGAGCCGTCAGGACTTCCGCGACGTACGTGCCGGGCAGGATGCACGCGGAGTTCTGCGCGCCGGACACGGGCAGACTCTGTTCGAGGTACATCGCGCCGACGTGCAAGGTCGCCTTCGTGAGAGAGACGGTCCACCCTCGGTCCGTGGTGAAGTCGAGGGGTTGCCCCGCAGTAGCGTCCGCCGGTCCCGCGGCAGCCGCGGGAAAGTCGATGATGTCGTCCCCCGTCGTGCCGGTGCACGCGGCGGACGAGAGCGCCATCGCGACGGAAACCAGGGTGCGCAGGGCCGTCGAGCTGCGGAACTTCATCACGAACCTCCCAGGTTGATCGCGAGGTGGGCGAAGATGCCGAGCGGCGGACCCGCCGTGAAGGCGCGCTCGGGGACGAGCGTCGGTTGCGCCTGGCTGTGGAAGTCCGAGGCGTAGTTGTATTCGCCGAGCCGGTACTTGGCGTCGAAGAGGTTCGTCGCGGTGAGACCGATCTCGTAGTGCGACCATCTCAGGGTCGCCGATGCGTCGGTCGTGAAGATGGTGTCGCTGCGCTGGCCATAAGGGAGCGCGCGCGGCCCGACGTAGGTGATACCGGCGCTGACGGAGCCGCGCACGTCGGAGCCGCCGAGGGTGAACGGCAGCGCGCCGAAGTACGCGGTGTCCGAGCGGAACACCGCGTCCGGCACGTAAGCGACGAGCAGGTGCGTATCATCGTACGTCGACTTCACGAGCGTCAGGTTCGCGGACTCGTCGAAGTGGGTTCCCGTGAGCCGCAGAGCGCCGACCCAGCCGTTCCGGGTCGTGCCCGTACCGAGCACGTTCCGGCCCTCGGTTTCGCTGAAGATGAGGTCCTTGTCGACGTGGGTCTGGAAGAGGATCGAGCGGGCGACGACGGACATCACGTCGAACTCGTGCGCGTAGGTCACGCCGCCCTCGTACGCGACCACGCTCGCGAACGGGGTCTTCACGTCCTGGGTGATGTAGCTCGGGTCGACGGAGCGGACGCCTTTGCCGTAGCTCGCGCTGAACGAGAAGTGCTCGTAAGGGCCGAGGATCACCGACGCTCGCGGCAGGAGCGCCGTGCTCGACGTGCTGATCTCCTGGTTCGGTTCCCGCGGACGGCCGAATTCTTCCTGCGTGAGGCAGCTCTGGTCGATGGGCGGGTTCGTCGGGGACGGATGCGCGACGGACTGGGCTGCGCAAAGATCGTTGACGTGATACGTGAGCACGTCCGCACGGAACCCGCCTCGAAGCGTCAGCCACCACGCCGGCTTCACGTTGCCGTCGGCATAGAGTCCGAGGTCGCCGATCTGGGAATCCAGATCCGTGTCGGTCTTGTACGGATTTCCGGTCGCCGCTTCGAGCCGTTGCTCGAGCCCCGTCACCTGGTCCCCGCGGGCGAAGTACCCGAGCTCGAGCGACTGCTTCTGTCCGAAAGCTTTGGCCGTGTACGTGGACGCGCCGCGGGCGCCGAACGTCAACTCGGTGACGTTCATGTCGATCATGTCGCCACGCTGCTCGTGCAAGCTCTGGAGAGGTTCCTGGACGTCGAGGAGAAATCCGGTGAAGTCCTCGAGCAGGCGCATGTCGCGTTGGATGAGGAAGAACTGCTGCGCGAACGTCGTGTCGCCGTCCTTCAACGTGAGATCCCCGGCGACGGAGTAACGGGATGAGTCCCCTCCCGGAAGCACCGCCTGTCGCGCAAAAGAGGAGAGCGCGTAGCTGTCGTAAAAACCGATGCGGCCAGCCTTGTAGTCGTCTTCTCGGATGACGCCCGCGGAGTGGTAGTGCGTGCTGTAGGCCTGCGCGGTGATGCGATACGAGCCGTTGTTGCCGAGACGGCCCTCGTACTGACCCATCGCGGTGCCGTGCTGCGCGTCCCGGTTCTGTCCGAACCCGTTCGTCGTGTAGATGTCGGCCCCGGCGAACGTCCGCGTGCTCTCACCCTTCGGGCCCCACGTCAGGAGCAAGCGCTCGGTGCCCCAGCTCCCTGCGGTATACTTCGCGGTGAGGCCGCGCCGATCGAGGCCGAGTTCGTAGTCTGCGCTGCCCGCGACCGCGTAGTTGCCTTGCCGCGGATCGAATGGTCCTTCTACGACGCGTAACCCGTTCACGAGCTCGGGGATGATGAAGTGGGTGTCCGCGTAGCCGTTACCGTGGAGGTTGCCGCTCTCGTTGATGGGCACGCCGTCCACCGTGAATTCGATGTCCTGCCCTTCGCGCGCATCGAAGCCGCGCATGAACACCTGCTCGGCGTGGCCTTCGCCGCTCTCGTTCGTGAGAAGGATCCCCGGGGCGAGCTTCAAGAACCCCGTCGCGTTCTGTCGCGGCACCTGAGCGAGCGCGCCGATGTGCAGATTGAAATCCGAAGCGCCGCGGCTCGGAGGCGCTACACGCCCCGTCACGGTGACGGCTTCGGGCGGTGCTTCCGGCGCGATCTCCGGCGCGGTCGGGCCCGGCGTGGTTGCCGGCGGGGGCGCGGCCGGCAACGGTTGCACGGCATTCCGCGACGGGAGCTCGGGCTCCGGACCTTTCACCGGCTCCACCCACTCGGGCGGCGGCGCCGGCGGTGCGAAATGGAAGGGGACGCGGATGCGGCTCGCGACGGGCTTGTCGTTGCGCTGCGCGGGAACGAACGTCCACTGGCGCGCCGCGACGATGGCGGCTTCGTCGAGATCCGCGCCGCCCGAAGTGAGCACGTCCACCTTCGAGACGTGGCCATCGACGTCGACGGTGAGCGCGAGCACGACGTCCCCGTGTTTGCGCTCCTTCAGGGCCGCGGGCGGATAGACGGCGTCCACATGCGTGAGGACCGTTGGCGGCGTGACCGCGGCGGCTTGTGCCCGCGCCGCAGGGGTCAATCCGAGGATGAGACCGAACACCGCGCAGGCCGCAATTTCGTTGAGACGGGACAAGAGGATGAGTCTCCAGAACGTTGCAAGAATCGGGGCGCGACGGCGCCCGTCGGATGGACCCTCGATCGACCACGAAGGTGCGACAGTTTCGCGTTCGCGATCGAAATCGGCGGGTAACTACACGCATCGGTTGCGCGAGAAAGCGCTCAGGGGTAACCGCGCGCTCGTTCGCTCGGACGGGCGAATGCCGTCAGACCGGCGGCGACGTCTTCGGCGCGTATGCGAGCGCGTCGGTCGGGACGACCACGATGAGCACGGGCGCTTCCGGCGCGATCGTCGCTCGGACCCGCACGAACGCCAGCATTGCGTCGTGCGCGCGCGAGCTCGCTGGCCGGATCGGCACCGCGGCGAGCGAGCAGTGCTCGTGGTGCCGACCGGTCGTCGAGTTCCGGGAGACTTCCGGGCGTTTCCCTGGGTTCGAGCGCCGGTAATCGATCCTCGGCAGCTCCGCGACGTCCATGAGCTCGCCGTGCTCCGGACACACGACGTGGTGCACGGTGGCCAGGTGCACATCGCGCCACAGATCGCCGAAAATGAACGTCGATATCCAGACGATCGCGACGAGGCGAAATGCAAGCCGGGCGGGCGAACCGAGAACCATACGCGCGGACCGCGTTTTCGCACCGGTCGCGCGCGCCGTCAACTCGTGACGGCTCGTCCACGCGGTTGGTCGCGCCGAGTTCACCTCGGAGCGTTCGGGGGTATCGTCTTCGCTCCGAAGGAGAACCCCCATGCCCAAAGCCATTCCCGACGGATACGCCACGCTCACGCCGTACCTCGCTTGCTCGGACGCATCGAAGGCCATCGCCTTCTATGAGGAAGCGCTGGGCGCGAAAGAGCTCTACCGGCTACCCATGCCGAACGGAAAGATCGGTCACGCGGAGCTGCAGATCGGCACTGCACGCCTGATGCTTTCGGACGAAGCGCCGGAGTGGGGCAACAAGAGCGCCAGGTCCTTCGGCGGCACGCCGGTTGGACTCGTCCTGTACACGGAAGACGTGGACGCGCTCGCGGCCCGCTTCGTCAAGGCTGGCGGCAAAGTCGTGATTCCGGTTCGCGACCAATTCTACGGCGACAAGTCGGGCCGCTTCGAGGACCCCGAGGGCTTCAAGTGGACTCTCTCGCAGCACGTCGAAGACGTGACGCCCCAAGAGATGGCCGCCCGCATGGAGAAGATGGGCAGCTAGCGTTCGAGCGCGAGCCCCTTCATTCCCGGAAAGAGAACGTCATGGACGATGAGCGAAGGGCGGAACCGGACGACACGGCCGTGCGGGTCGCCTTGTGGCGGGCCCTCCACGTGGAAGTCGATCCACCGCCGCACGTGCTCGAGGACGAGAATCGGTGTTGGTGGCGACCACGTAGTCGCGCGCTTCACGGCCGCGGCACGATCGGGAGGCGCTTGTTCGGCGTCGTCGGGCCGCGGAGCTCGACGTCTTCGAGGAGGAGCGAAGGGGCGACTATGGACGCGGGGATATCGAGGCCGCCGTCATTCTCGGTCACGAAGCTGTAGACCGCCGTGTCCCTGCCGAAGGCGAGGATGTCGCGGAGGTCGCGGACGGACATGGGCGCGAAGGTGGCTCCACGGATCGGTGTTTCCGTGCCGTCGAGCGCGACGCGATACGCGAGCTCGGGCGCGGGCATGAGCTCGCCGCTCGTCGCGCTGGTGCGGGTCTGGAGTTCCTCGACGACGAGACCCGATTCGATGCCTTCGTCGCGGAGGGCCTGAACGAAGCGCGCGCGGAGGGCGGATGGACTCAAACCGTGCTTGCCGGTCATGATGAGGTTCGCGACGCGACCGCGCGCCCATCCGACGAGGCCCGAGCGACCGTGGCCGTTCGAATGCGCGAAGCCGTCGCGCGGAGTCCGCGACATGAGGAAGTTCCGCAGACGGCCGTCGTCGATCAGGAGCACGCGCTCGCCGAAGATGCCCTCGTCGTCCACGACGTAGTGGCCGAGCAGCGGCGTTCCTTCCCAGCTCGTGAGCGTCGGGTCGTCGAATACCGTCAGCCCGCGCGGCAGCACGCGCTTACCGACGCGGCGAGCGAGAGGGCTCTCCATGCCTTCGTTGAGTTCGGCCGGCGGCGTTCCCGAAAGGGACTCGCCGAGGAGCTCGTACACGAGCTGCGCCGCAGCGCGGCCTTCGAACAGAACGGGGCCGCTGTAGTCCTGGGCGCTTTGCGCGCGCTGTAGAGAGCCGAGTTCGGCGCCGATGCGACGGGCCTGCGAGAGGGCCGCGGCTTCGGGGAGCGGCCCGTTCTCCGGCGCGGCGAGGAACGCGCTGCGTTCGATGGCCATTCCGTCGGTTGCCTGACCCGCGCAGGTGATTTCGATGCCCGCGAACCGCGAAGGTTCGATCGCGAGGCCGCCGTCGCTTGCGAGAAAGCGTCTCTTGTCGGACGCCTCGAGCACGTGAACGCTGCTCCTCTGCACGGCGGGGAACGATCCGAAGACCGCGGACACGTGGCGAGCGACTTCGAGCGGATCGCCGAGCACGCCGGGCGGAGGGTCTTTCACGATCGTGGCGGACGAGGTGTCCGTCGAGAAGCTCGGCACTTCGGCGCGAGTCGCGATCTCGGATTGCCGGGTGGCCTGCTTCTTTTCGAGCGCGGCGACGGCGTCCTTGTACGCGCCGTCGGTGGCGAGCCAGAGGTCGCGTCGGATCGCGTCGGCGTCGTCGTCCACGGTGACGGCCGTCGGGGCCGAGTCACTGACGGGATCGCCGTCCGTGCTCACCGCGAGGGCGAGGTTCGAGTTGTCGGATTCGCGCGTACCGACGCGGAGCTCGACCTTGATGAAACAATCGCGCGTGAGCTCGTCAGAGACGACGGCGCCGAGGGTCGCCTCGACGCTGCGCTCGTTCTCGTCGACGAGCCAGTATGCGACGTAATAAGGGGCAGGCGCGCTCGGCAGTTTGAGCTGCCGGGTCGCGCGCGTGAGCTCGGCCCGCATCGCGCCGAAGAGCACCGCGTCGGTCGGCGGAGGCTCCGCGGCGCCGAGCAACGGCAACGCGCACGCTGCGACGAACCAGAGCCGGCCGGGTGCCCTGCGGACCCTCATCTGGAAGCCGGACCTTCCCCGGCGAGCGAAGGCGCAGGGAGCAACGGGGGGCGATCGTCGCTCTTTTCCCGGCGAGTCACCTCGATGGACCCGAGCAGCAAGCTCGGACTCGACGCGGAGACGGGAACCCAGCCCGACTCGGCGCCGCAAACGCCGTTGAAGACTTCGAAATCGTTACCGGCTGCCTCGACTCGCTCGAGTGACGCGAGCGGGGTCCCCTCGATGTCCACGCCGCGCACGAGCTCTTCGCGTCCGTCCGGGTAAACGCGATAGACCATCACCGGCAGAACCTTGAAGGCCTGCGATGCGGCGCGCGTCGTGTTGGTGAAGCCGCCGCTGATCTCGTGGAAGCGAAGGCCGAACGGCTTGCCGTCCCTCTTGATGTCGTCGATGAGGCGCTGCTTGAGTGCGGCCGGAGAGGTCGTTCGCGTCGGATCGACGATGAGGTTCGCCTGCCGCGAGACGATACGATGGCCGTGCTCGCGCCGGCCGTGGCCATTCGACCCGCGGAAGCCGGCAATGGGCGAGCGCGAAAGGAGAAAGTCCCGGAGCACGCCGTCCGTGACGAGGTTCGCACGCGCCCCGCGCACGGCTTCGTCGTCGAAGGGGTAGTAGCCGTTGAGGGGGACGCCGTTGAGGGCCGAGACCGAGGGGTCGTCGTAGACGTCGAGAAACGACGGCATCACCAGCTGACCCACGCGATGCGAGAAGGTCTGGCCTTCTTCCTCGTCTTTCTGACGATGCCCCTCCATCCGGTGTCCGAAGATCTCGTGAAAGAATACGCCAGCGGCGCGCCCGTCGAGGATTGCCGGGCCGCTATAGGGGTCGATGGGGGGAGCTTTCCTGAGCGCGAGCAGATCCTGGATGACGCGCGTCACGAGCCCTTCGACGGCCTCGTCGTTCGGCAACGCTTCGATGGACGGCGCGTCCACGGTCTCCGTCCGCTCGAGGCGCATGCCGTCGTCGGCCGTGGTGCTCGCCGTGACCTCGACGCGACCGTGCGTGCGCGCGACCTGCACGCTCGAACCTTCGGTGTCGATCACATAGCGCGTCTCGGCCGACGCCTGCAGCGTCACCGAAGACTCCAGGATCTCCGGATGCTCGGCGAATGCCGCCGAACACCGTCGCACACGCGCCTCCCACGACGGCACGTCGACGGTGATCGAGGCGGGCGCCTCATGGAACACGGCGACGGGCGCGCTCGGAAAATCATTCGACGCATCCTCTTCCGCCACGAGGACTTGCTGGTTCGCCTTCACCCGGACGAAGTCTTCGATCGCCCGCCGGTACTCCGTGTTCGTCGTGAGCCACGCGACGTTGCGGAGCGCGGGCGCGTCGTCGTCGAGGGGCAGCCATGCGGAGCGCGTGAACTCTCGCGACGCGTCATATTCGTCGCGGAGCCGGTGCGTGTTGTCGAGCTTCGGAGTCCCCACACGAACATCGACGTCGAGGCTCCTCGAGCAATCGTCGGTCGAGCTCTCCAGCTTGCCGAACGACCCTTCGACCGTGACGCCATGCTCGTCGATGGCTTCGTATTCGATGAAGTAAGGCGGCAGCTCCGCGCGCGTGCCGAGTTCGTGGAAGTTCCGGGTAAGCTCGTCGCCGAGGATCTTCAGGACCGGCGCGGCTTCGGCGGTCCCGACCGCCGGCGGCTGCGTCAGTTCGAGCCGTTTCGGCGCGACCGGCAAGGGCGGTGGCAGAACGCCATGCGCCTCTCGCGGACCGCGCATCCCCGAGCACGAGAGCACCGCCAGAGCGAAGACGGCGGACCACCGCGCAGACGGCATGGCTCGCAACCTACTCCACGCTCGCGAAGCGAGGCGAACTCAGGTTCCCGGCAGACCGAGGCGCATGCCGCTCAATGGCAGCGGTAGGCTTGATCGGCGGGGAGCGACTTCGTGCTACCCGAGCAGACCAGCGTGCCGGAGCAGGTCACGTAGGCGGCACTCCCGCAATAGGCATCACCGGTCGTTCGCGTCGTCTTCGAATAGCCGCTCCCCTGGCAAGGGCCCAGGGACAACGCGGTGCAGCTCGAATAAGCGGCTTGCGAGGGATCGCCCGTCTCGGTGCCGGAACAGTCGTAGTCGTAAGATTCACCGCCGCCGGGCACGGAGTACGGTGTGTAGTAATAGACTGTATTGGCGCTATCCTGCGGGTGTACGAGCGGATTGTCGTCCAGGCAGTCACCGCCGATCGTGACCCACGTTCCGGTCGTCGGCGCCTCGCAAGCCTCGACGGCCGCAGCGGTGACACCGTACCCGTCATGGTCGTTGTCCGGGTACCAGGTCGTCGGGGTCGTGCAGGCGCCGCCCGAGCCGGCACCGCCCGAGCCGGCACCGCCCGAGCCGGATACCCCGCCGGAGCTCGAACTGCCGCCCGATGCGGCACCGCCAGAACCGGACGCGCCACCCGACCCATGCGCGCCGCCGGAGCCCGGTGTCCCGCCAGAGCTCGAACCGCCGCCGCTCCCCGGCGTCCCGCCGGACGCGCCGCTGCCGCCAGAATCCGTGCCCGAATCGGAACCACCGACGCCGCTGGCATCCGCATCGGACGAGCCAGCGTCTTCATCGTGGCCGACGGTGCTGCCGTCCGAGCCGTCGAGGTCGCCGCCGCCGTTGCTTCCCCCGGCGCCCGTCACGCCGCCGGCGTTCGCGCCTCCGCCGCCGTTTCCGTTCGCGCCGGCAGACCCGGATCCGCCGTTTCCGTTGGACGTCACGCCGCCTGCGTCGGCTCCGCCGCTTCCCGACCCGCCGCTCGTGAATTCGGACCCGCCGCAGGCGATGGCGAACAGGGCGAGAAGTGCGCTCAGCCTCGCTCCCGTCGGGCCGCGACGGCTCCATTGGAAGAAAGCTCCGTTGTCGAAGATCACGTCACTCCTGGATCCCGCGCCGCGAGTGTTGACCCCCAATCATCCCACGAGACGGCCGGTGCCGCACGTTCTTCACGTCGACCAGCCGGCGGGCGTCGCCCCAGCCCTCGCCTTTCTCGCAACAACGCTAGGCGTCAAGCATTTCCACCCTGGGCCAGCAACGCCTTCAAGCGGTCGATCGCTCGGCGCAATTCTCCTTCGGTGGCGTGCTCTCCAGGTTCCGTGGGGCCCCATCTCGACCAGCACGCGGCGAGGACACGCTCGTCCTCCGACTCCTGTGACGGCAAGGTGCGAAGCACGAGGACCGAGTCGTTCCGTTCGCGCCACGAAAGCGCAACGTCGCGACCGCCGTCACGGACGAGCACACGCCCGGACATGCGCTCCCCCGTCCCGAGCGTGATGCAATACGCTTCCCCTTCTCCGCCCATCCTTGCCTCACGCCCGAGCCAGGTCGCGAGCGCTTCCGATTCCGTGAAGCAGACATGAGCCAGCGCGGTACTCGTCTTCGCCCGTCGAACGGCCCACCGGGTCCGGCGCGGGCCATTCAGGCGCGATCCCTTCGCGTGCGCGAGGAGCGAGAGCCCGACGCGCCAGGAGGATCGAAACCCGTCGATGTCGTCGTCTTCGGTCAGCCCCTCGTGCAAGAGGGTGAGCCGGCCGTCCGAGACTTCCAGCGAGACATCGGTATCGCCATTTCGGAACGTGATGCGCTCCATGGGCACCACGTCGGTGACCCGCAGCTCGACGGCGACGCCGAGATCGGGCCACGCGAGTTCCACGGTGCCTCCTCGCACGAAGGATCCGGAGACTTTGTCCGCGTACCAGCCTTCGAGCCCCCCAGGAGTGCTGCACGCTTCCCAGAGCTCCGAGCGAAGCGCCCGCGCGGTCTGAACGAGTCGAACTTCGGCGGCCAAGGTCGGTGGAGCAGAGGGGGATCGAACCCCTGACCTCCGCATTGCGAACGCGGCGCTCTCCCAGCTGAGCTACTGCCCCGAGGGCCGGGGGACCTTGTACCGGGACGGTCGGACCTGTCAACACGGTTTCGGCAACGATCGGCCACGAAAAGCCGAGCGCTGGATATCCGAGGTAGCGGTTGACCGGTAAGGGTGGGTGGTTAAGTTGCCGGCAAATTCGGCGAAAGGGAACCGGAGAAGACACATGGGCAAGATCATCGGCATCGACTTGGGCACGACGAATAGCGTCGTCGCGGTGATGGAAGGGAAGGACCCGAAGGTCATCGTGAACGAGGAGGGAGCGCGCCTGACGCCGTCGGTCGTTGCTTGGGACGACAAGGGAGAGATTCTCGTCGGCACCATCGCGAAGCGTCAGGCGGTGACTAATCCCGAGAACACCGTTTACTCCTCGAAGCGCTTCATCGGACGAAGGTACGAGGAGGTGACTCAAGAGGCGGAGCGCGTTCCGTTCAAGGTCACCAAGGGCAAGAACGGAGACGCATGGATTTCCGCGCGCGGGAAGGAGATGGCTCCGCCCGAGGTGAGCGCCAAGGTCCTCCTGAAACTGAAGAAAGCGGCGGAGGACTATCTGGGTGAAGAAGTGAAGGAGGCGGTCATCACGGTTCCCGCCTACTTCAACGACGCGCAACGCCAGGCGACGAAGGACGCCGGGCAAGCATCGCCGGCCTCGACGTGAAGCGCATCATCAACGAGCCGACGGCGGCGGCGCTCGCGTACGGTCTCGACAAGAAGAGCAACGAGGTCATCGCCGTCTACGACTTCGGCGGAGGCACGTTCGACATTTCGATCCTCGAGGTAGGCGACAACGTCGTGCAGGTCATCTCGACCAACGGCGACACGCACCTCGGCGGCGACGACGTGGACATTCTCATCATGGACTATCTGATCCGGCGAATTCCGGAAGGACACGGGCATCGACGTCGGCAAGGACAAGATGGTCATCCAGCGCCTGAAGGATGCCGCAGAACAGGCGAAAATCGAGCTCTCGAGCAAGCAGGAGACGACGATCAATCTGCCGTTCCTCACCGCGGACGCGAGCGGCCCGAAGCACCTGCAGAAGACGCTCACGCGCGCGAAGCTGGAGCAGATGATCCGGCCGCTCATCGACCGCACGATGGAACCCGTGAAGAAGGCGCTCGCGGATGCGAAGAAGTCGCCGAGCAACATCGACGAGGTCGTCCTCGTCGGCGGCTCGACGCGCATCCCGCTCGTGCAAGAGACGGTCATCAAGTTCTTCGGAAAAGAGCCGCACAAGGGCGTGAACCCGGACGAAGTGGTGGCGGTCGGCGCGGCCGTCCAGGGCGGCGTGCTCTCCGGCGACGTGAAGGACGTCGTCCTGCTGGACGTGACGCCGCTCTCGCTGGGCGTGGAGACGCTAGGTGGCGTCATGACGGTCATGATCCCGCGCAACACGACGATCCCGACGCAGAAGAAGGAGATCTACTCGACGGCAAGCGACAGCCAGCCGTCGGTCGAGATCCACGTGCTGCAGGGAGAGCGTGCCGAGGCGCGCTACAACCGGACGCTCGGGCGCTTCCATCTCGACGGACTTCCGCCCGCTCCGCGCGGCATCCCCAAGGTGGAAGTGACATTCGACATCGACGCGAACGGCATTTTGTCGGTCGCCGCCAAGGACATCGCGACGGGCAAGGACCAGCGCATCACGATCACGGCGAACAGCGGTCTCCAGGAGAAGGAGATCGAGCGCATGGTGAAGGAAGCGCAGGAGCACGAGGAAGAGGACAAGCGTCGGCGCGAGGAAGTGGAACGCCGGAACAAGCTCGACAACCTTTGCTACCAGCTCGAAAAGCAGATCGCCGACAACAAGGACAAGCTCTCCGGCGTCGATCTGGGCAGCGTCGAAGCGCTCATCAAGGAGGGCCGCGAAGCCCTCGAGAAGCAAGACGACGCAAAGGTCGGCAGCGTGCTCGAACGGCTCGAGAAGGAGGCCCACACGATGGCCTCGAAGCTTTACGAGCAATCGGGCGGACCGCCGCCGGGCGCCGGGGGCGCGGCTCCCGGGGGGCGACCGACGGATGCGGGCTGGCGGCAAGAAGAAGGGTGACGTGATCGACGCCGAGTTCGAAGAAGGCGCGTAAGCGAGCGGCGCTTGCTTCGAGCACGGGGGCATCTGCGCGCTCTCGCTCCTCGCCGTACTTCCCCGTACGGCTCCGGGGCTCACCCGCGCAGCTACCCCCGCGGTCTTCGCAATCGCCGCTCCCTTCGTCGGTGACTCCTTCGTCCACCGCCGCTTCGGCGCCCTCTCGCTCCTCGCCGCCTTCGCGATCACCGGCCCGCCACCTCGCCTGACGGCGCTATAGTCGCGTCGATGCGGTCGGCGGGTTGCGTCGTGGTGGGGGGCGGACCGTCAGGGATCGCCACGGCCTTGTTTCTGGCGAGCGCCGCGCCGGAGTTGCGAGAACGCATCGTGGTGCTCGAAAAGGAGCGGTACCCGCGGGAGAAGATCTGCGCGGGCGCCGTGGGACGCCGCGCCGATAGGTTGCTCGCGACGATCGGCGTGATGGTGAACGTGCCGCACGTGCCGATCTCCGGCCTTGCCGTGCGCGCGCTCGGCGAGAGGCGGGTCGTGCGCGACGAGGTGGGTGGGCGCGTGGTGCGGCGCGCGGAATTCGATCATGCACTGGCCGCGAGCGCCGTGCGCCGCGGCATCGAAGTGCGCGATGGCGTCAGGGTGACGGCCCTCACCCCCGTCCCCGACGGATGGCTCGTCGGTACGAGCGCAGGAGAGTTGCGGGCGGACATCGTCGTGGGCGCCGACGGCGCGGGGAGCTTCGTCCGCAGGGCGGTACGGTTACCTGCGAGCCGGTACCTCGGACAGGCGGTGGAAGTGGACACCGAGCCCGTTGCGGGCGACTTCCAGCGCGACCTCCTCGCGTTCGATCTGACGCGTCGCGATCTGCCCGGTTACTTCTGGGATTTTCCGACGATCGTCGGCAGCCGAAAGCTCGTGTGCCGCGGCGTGTACGTCGTGAAGCAACGCGGTGAGATCACGCCCGAGATCGATCACGTGCTCGCCGAGGAGCTCGCCGCGCGGGGGCTCGTCCTCTCGCATTATCGCAAGCGGCGATATGCGGAACGCGGCTTCCATCCCGGTTCCACCATCGCGCGCCGCCGCGTGCTCCTCGTCGGTGAAGCCGCAGGCATCGATCCGGTCACGGGCGAGGGCATCGCGCAGTGCATCCAGTACGGGGCCGTCGCCGGAACGTACCTGGCGCGAAAGCTACGCTCGAAAGACGTCGACTTCGCCGACTGGGCAGCGACCGTCAGACGAGGTGCGGTCGGAAGGGACCTCGGGGTTCGCTCGCGTCTCGTCGGGCTGGCGTACGGACGGCACCGCGCCGAGGTCGAGCGCTTCCTGTTCGAGAACCCCGACTTTCTCAGGCTTGGCTTCAGGCATTTCGGAGGCCTCACGTTGCCTCGAAGTGCGGTGGCACGTGTCGCGACGACGGCCGCCCTCCGAGTCGCTCGCGCCCTCGCTTTCGAATAGCAACGCCTCTTCAACCCGAGCTGAGGGCGGGCTACGGTGACCGGCATGTCGATAACTCGGTTCGTTGGAGCTGCGTGCGCCTTGCTGAGTACCCTCTCCGGATGCGGAGGGTCGAAGCCCGAGCCAGTGGCCGTTCCCGCGGCGCAGCCCCCCGCCGCTCCGGCACCAGCCCCCATCGTTGCGCTGGAGCCCGCGACCGCACCTCCCGGCCTCTTTGCAATCGGACGCATCACGGACGCTTCGAAGCTCGCGGACACGGCGATCCTGTGGTCCGGGCTTCCCACGAACTGGAGAGACCTCCTCACAAAAGAAGTTCCTGGGTTCGATCGCATTGCGGCGCTGGGTGCCCCGATCGACTTTGCCGCCGCGCTCGACCCGGCGTCCGAAGCGCCGCGAGTCTTTCGCGCGTTCGCATTCGGAGTCGGATCAGTGGATGCGGCAGCATCGTTCTTTCGCGGACAGGGGTATCACGTTGCTGCGGACTCCGGCGGCTACCGGATCGAGAACGGGACGCTCGCGTGCCTCGATGTCCCCGCGCTCGGCGCGTCACCGGCACGAGTCGTGTGTTCCGACGAAGCCGATGGTGTGAACGCGCTTGCTCCATACATGGCGCGCGGCCTGCCATCCGAGTCTTTCGGGGCGTCCGAGGTGCACATCCACGTCCTCGCAGCGCCGTTTCGAAAGCGGTACTCGACGCAGCTCATGCTCCTCCGGACGATGGGCGTCAGCGTCGCGCTCCGCGAGCTCTCGCTCGATTATCCGAAATTCGATCGCGCGCTCAGCGACGTTCTTTACCCGCTCGCCGACGAGCTCATCGCACTCGGGGCAGACATCGATCGTCTCGACCTCGACATGACCCTGACGCCGAATTCGGACGCGCTCGATACGAACTTCGTCTTCGCTCTCGACGGCCAGCAGTCGTTCACCGGGCAGGCCCTGGCGCGATCCGCCGGAAAGGGCGGACCCGCCCCGGACATTTTCTGGAGGCTTCCTGGTGATGCCACGGGGGCGACGTACTCCGCCTATTCCGACGGCGCTCGTCTTCGAGGGATCGCCTCGTCGCTTCGGGCGCTCCTCGTGGGCTGGCTCGATTACGAGCAGCTTTCGGACGTGCGCCAGGCCGCGCTGGGACAGGCCTTCGAGGATATGCTGACGCTCGACGCCCATAGCGCCTACGCAACCCTGCCGATCCTCCCATCGAATGTGACGGGGTCGACGAGCCCGGCCGATCGCATGCGGCAAACCATTCAGGCCTCGCTCAGCGGGGGCCTCTTCATCGTCGATCGAAACGGGGATCGCTTCACTCGATTCGCGTCGGAGCTCGTGAAGTCGCTCGACGACAAGGGCTTCCGAGCTCACCTAGTGAAATCGAAGCTCGTCCGCGCGGAACAGATTCCGACCGCCCGGGAGCGCGGGCCCAGGCTGGCCAAAGGGCTGCCGAGCGGAACGAAGGTCTTCGAGTTCACCCTGCCGGGCGACGCCTTCGGGGAGACCGACGCCCTCGAGGCGCCGTCGAAGGGAAAGAAGCGCGCAGCCGCGCAGCCGCTCTCGGTCTTCTTCGTCGCGGTCCCCGACGGTTCGTCGACCTGGTTCGGATACAGCACGGACGAGAAGGCCATCGAGGACAGACTCGCGGGTCTCCGTGCCGGAACTGCCAGTCGCCTCGACAAGCGCGACGGCCTGGCTTCTCTCAGGTCGGACACGGCGCTGACCGCCGGGTTCTCCACGCTCGAAGCACTGTCGGCCAGCCTCGCCGCAGCCGGCGATTTCGGCATGGACGCCTTTTCGCATCTTCCCCATCACGGCGAGACTCCGATGCTCTGGCACACCACGAGCGACGCGCGAGGGCCGCGAGCGACGTGGACCGGACGCATTCCGAAGGAAGTCGTCCAGGATGCCGTGGCGCTCGCCGCCACTGCCGCCACTCACCTCGGTAAGTAAGTCCCTAAGTGACGAAGTTGGCCGGGTCCTGAGGGACTCGGTACGAACGACTCGTGGTCGTTGAACTGCGGTTCGCACGAGCTCTCGCGGTCATTCTGATGCTGCTCGCCGTCGCGCGGCCGGCTCGAGCCTGGGTGGAGCGCGCCGTCAAGAGCGACTCCGCCACCGTGGACGTCGATCGCGACGGGTCTGCCGTCGTGACGCACGAAATCCTGCTGTGGGTGCGCGGCGGACCGCTCCCCGAAATCACGGTGGCCCCCATCGACGCGGACGCGGAAATGATGGATGGCGCGACCGCGGTCCGTGCGGAGAGCGGTCGCGCTGCCGGGTTTCCGGTACCCCTGTCTCCGACCAGGCAAGACACGCAGCTCGAGCTCCACGTCCTAGGAGAGAAAGGCCTTCGAAGCGGGACGTATCTGATCCGCTTTTCGTATCGAACCCATCTTTCGACCGGGGATCACGTGCACACGACGCCTTCGGGGACGATTCTCGAGTGGCGCGGACCGAGCTTCGACGACGGTATCGACTCGGAGCGGGTGGTGTTCCGCGTTCCCCCCGGGAACGTTCCGTTGCGACTTCCGTCGACGGCCGGCGGCGACGAGACGCTGGCGGACGACGCGCGCGGCGTGTTCCTGAGCTCCTACCGCCGCACCTCGGACAAGGACGAGCTCGAAGTAGTCCGGCCTCACGTCGCGAAGGGCGAGATTGTCTCCTGGCGCGTCGCCGTGGACGCGTCCGCCCTGGACATCGCGGCGCCGCCCGGAGCGGCGGAGCCCGCGCCAGTCCACCCGGCATCGGTGATCCAACCAGCCCCGAGGTCCAGACCGTCGCCGGTTCCCTATGTCGTCGCCGGGCTTCTCGGGATTTTGTTTGGTGGCGCGGTTTTGAAGAAGGCACTCTCGATTGCCTCGGCATGTCGTGAGCGTCGCGCCACGCCGCGATCGCTGGTGCTGCTCGCTCCGGCGTTCCGCGCGGTCCTCGGTGCCACCGGGATCCTCTCCGCGACCGCCATGGTCCTGTCGAGCGCGCCGCCGATCCTCGCCGCGGTGAGTCTCTTCGTGGCCATTGCCGCAGCGATAGAGCTGCCGCCGCGAGCGATCGCGCCGCTGCGAGGTCCAGGCAAGTGGGTTCGTCTGTCGCCGGAGAGCGCGTTCGACGACACCGGGAAGGCCCCGATGTCGGGCTTCCTGGACGCGGGCACGTGGCTCGGGTTCGTGCTGTTCCTGGCGTTACTCGCCGGATTCGTGGCGACCGCGATCGTGGTCATGCGTCACTCCGACTATTACGGACTGTCCGTCGCGCTCGCATCGTCGCTCCTGTTTCCGATCTTCTGCACCGGCAGAGTGTCCGATCTGCCGCAGGATCCGGCCCGAGCTCCCGCAGATCTGCTGGAGTTCCTGGACGAGACCCTCGCCAGGGATGCGAGACTGACCAGCCACCCCCTAGGCCGCGTACCGCACGGCGGCGACGATCATGACGAGCTGCGATTGTTCGTGGCGCCGAGGCGCCCGCTGGCCGGCTTCGTTGCGATCGAGGTCGGCCTCGACGCGCACCAGGGGGCGCTCGGACTGCTGCCGCTCCCCTTCATCCTCGTGCGCGTGAGCGATGGCTCGCCCGCGGCGGACGCGTTGCCCAAGGGCCTCCTGTGGACTCGCGGGCGCAACGCCGACGAGCGGGTCGCGGTCCTGCGACCGAAATTGCCGACGCGGCGATTGACGGCGCGGCTCGTGTCCGAGATCGGAAGCCGGCTCGCGATCGTGAAGCCCGTCCGAGTTCACTCGCCGAGTAGCGCGCCGAGATCCTCCGGTAAAGGATCCGTCACGGCAAACCCGGCAACGGCGTCGTCCCCCGTCCACGCCACGTAGCTTGCGTGCAGCGCGTGGCGCGCGCCAAGGGCCGGCACGGCCGGGCCTCCGTAGAGCGCGTCCCCCGCGATGGGGTGCCCGGCGTGCGCCAGGTGCGCTCGCACCTGATGCCGGTAAGCATGATTCAGCTCGATCTCGACGAGCGCCCAGCCATTCCGGCGAAGGCCGGTCCGGAATCGCGTCGGGGCGCCGCGCGAAGCCATCGCCGCTACGACGCGCACGAGACGCGGATCCTCGGGGTGCGGCTCGAGCGCGGTGTCGATGACGCCCTCGTCTTCGAGCGCGCGATCCTGGACGATCGCGAGATAACGTTTCGTGATGTCGCCCCGCGACAGGGCGGCGCGGAGACGCACAAACGCGTCCGCGTCGCGCGCCGCGACGATGAGGCCGGACGTTTGTGTATCGAGACGGTGAATCAACCCGGGCTCACGCGCGCGATACCCTACACCGTCCATCTCCGGGTAGCGCCCGAGCAAGGCGGCGGCGAACGTACCCTCCTCTCCGAAGCGCAGGGGAACGGCGGGCTGCCCAGCGGGCTTCCGCGCGACGATCACCCTCGGCGCTTCGAGCCGAACATCGATCGGCGCGAGCGGCTCCCCACGGATGGGCGTCGCGTCGGCGCCGAGCGAGATCTCGCTGCCGGAACGCGCACGGTCGCCTTTGAGAGCGCGCCGTCCGTCCGCACGCACGACTCCTCGCTCGAAGAGCGCCGAGATCGCGCGGCGGCCCAGAGTCTTGGCGCGCCGACCGACGACCTTGTCGAGACGCTCGCCCTGCTCGTCCGGACCGACGATGAACGTGAGGAACGGCGCGACGCCTTCCGTCACCAAGTTCCGGCGACCCCGGCGCCGGTGACGGGCGTGCTCGTCCCATCCGGCTTCGTCACGGCGTCGATCACGCCCATCATGGGCACCAGACTCGGCATGCTCCGCGCGCTCTGAGTCTCGCGAACGGACGACGTGGTGAAAACTCCGATGCCCGCGCCGACGAAGGTGCCGAGCGCGATGCTCGATAGCCAGAGACGATTGCGCGTGGGCCCGACGTTGTCGCCGAACACGAGGGGGCTCGCGACGGCGGCGCCGGTCAGCGCGCCGAGCCCGGCGCCGAGGTCTATCAGCAGCACCCGTGATGGGGCCTGCGGCGGCGTGAACCGAGCGAGGGCCCCCATGAGTACCACGCCGGACATGGCGCCGATCCCCAGGCCGCGGGTTGGAGAGACGTCCGTCTGTCCGTGCACGATCAAGTCCGCAACACCGCCAAGCATGGTTCCGAATGCTCCGCCGGAATGGGTCATCAGTGCTCCGCCCTCGCTCATGTCGCCGAACGTGAGCGCTGTGGTCGCAAGTCCGAGCCCGATGGCACCCGCGGTGGCGCCGTACAGAAAGCGACGGTCCGCGTCCTCGTGCCGCATCACGAGGAGGGAACCAAAGACGGGCCACCAGATCCCCGCCGACAGGTACCAGGCGTCACCGATGCTCACGTCCCATTCATCCGCGAGGATCATGGAGCCGCCCAGACCGATGCCGGTCCCGAGCGCGATGAGCGGGTACGTCAACCGCGGATCGCTGGAACCGCCGGCGCGCTGCAGCGAGTACCCGACATAGCCGCCGAATGCGGCAGCGTTCAGCGCGAGCACCGCGCGGCCGGGCGAGCGGGTTTCATGGACGACCGTGCCCTCGTCCGCGCGAGGGGGGAGCGGGGCCGCCGCCTGCGCGGGCGCTCCCGCGGCGCGCACCAGGTCTCGCATCATGAGCACCGTACGAACCTCGAGCTCCGTCGGCTTGACGTCCTCGCCGCGCACGAAGAGCACGGAGCCGTCGGGCGGGACCGCGACGATCCGTACGGTGAGGTTCGTGTGGTCCATGGCGATGCGCGGCGAGAAGACCCATCGCGTCTTCGCTTCTTCCACGAGCGCCGCCTCGGACGGCGACGACAGTTTGGGGTCCGGCCGCGCCGAAACGTCGACGGTGAGGCCAAGATCCTCGGCTGCGCCGACGACGACACAATCTAGCTGTTGCGCCAGCACCGAAAGCTCGCGTTCGGCCTCCGGATCCGGCTTGTGCAGCGCCGGACACACGACGCATTCCGCCACGGGAGTCACCACGGGGAGAACTACCGCGTCGGAATCCTTGGCTTGCACGTTCTTCGCCACGAACAGGGTCGCGACGAGGAGCGCGCCGTAGCCCAGAGCTGGGGCGTTCCCGGGAACGTTCAAGCTGTTTCGGCGCCTGGTCTTCGCCATGAGCCGCGCCGGAGCTTCACTAGAACATCACGACGGCGTTGATCCACGCGTCCCAGATCGTCGAGTCGTCCAGGCGGAAACGGCGGCCTGGCGAGTCGATGACGGCGCGATAGTTTGGATTCGGGATACCGGTCGCCGTGAAGGCACCCGTGGTAGTGGCGCTGTTCGAGCGGCACGGGCCGGCAGCCCCGACGCTGCTCGCGAAGGCCGGATTGCACGGCTGGTCAAACGTGATGACGTGACCCTGTTCCGCGGTGAACGCGCCGCCGACGTTGAACTTCACATACTCACCCGCCTGGAACGTGACCGCCGTGCTGAACGTGTAGATACCGTACTGCTGCACGTCCGTGATGCCCGTCATGTAGACCTGCTCGGAGCTCGGATTCACGACGGATGGATAGGCGCTGTTCGGTCCCGCCTGGAACGAAGCAAAGTTCGGCCGCCGCAGCGACGGAGCGTCCGAGCTCCCGAGCGCGTCGAAGAGGGGCGAGTAGTCGCGACCCTCCGAGCGATACGTACCCTTCGCCCGCAGATCGATCTGAATCCGCTGATATTGATCGCGGACCTCCCACGGCGTTATCGCCATTCCGCCGACGAGGGTGCCCTGAAACGGCGGGTGATTGACGAGCGAGCCCTGAAGATCCGTGGCTCCGAAATCGCTGCTGGCATTCTGAAACTCGAACAACGCGACGAAGCCCATGTACGGTTCGATGTACTTGATCCGCTTCGATACGTAGGTGTGCGCCTCGAGCCCTGTCGTGCCTCGACTCACACCCGGCGAGCGGCCGCCGCTGAAATTCGTTCCCTCGAGCTGCACGGAACCGCCGCTGGGCGTCGGGACGGCTGCGATGTCTCCCGCCTTGCCGTCGCGGTTGACGTCCGACGGGTACGCGCACTTTTGCTGTGTGCCGGCGATGTTCAGGCCTGCCGCGTTCCCGCACGCGTGCATCGGCTCCGAGACGCTGAACCGTCCCTCGACGCCCAGGGTCCAGGTCGGCTTCGTCGCGTCACGTGTCTGATTGAACGGGGACGCGTCCAGGCCGATCGCGAGGTATTCGATGCCGCTCCGGGTCGGTGAGCTGAACGGCAGGGAGAACAACTGCTCCCCGGGCGCGCCGGCCGTCGCCAGCGCCTGGCTGGCCGGGCCGCCCATTCCGGCGAGCTTCTGATCGTCCGAGAGGATGACCGGGAGCCTCACGATGAGCGCGATGTCCTTGTAGAGCCCGATGTCGGCTCGTGTGTTCAGCCGGCTGATGCTCTCCGTGTACTTGGCGACACCCAGGTTCGACGCGGTGAAACCACCGCTCGAATACTGCGCCAAGCTGCTCGATGTTTCGCGATTGATCGTGCCGCTCTTCCAGGACTGCTCGAAGCCGAGCGACAGATGAAGGTCGAATTTGTCGTTATCGTCGAACGCGTCGACGACGTCCGTCACCTCGGCAGGCTCGTCCATGACGGACGGCTCCGTCACCTTGCGAGGCTCCTCCGCGCGCGCGACCCTGCCGGCGCCCGAAAGCGTCACGAGGGTCGCCAAGGTAACGGCGGTGCGCGCCGAAGCAGGGTGTCTCATGCGAGAGTGGGATCTCATCGGACGCTCGGCCCGTAGTAGCCGACGCTACCGGTTACCCGGCAAAACTGTCAACGGGACTCGCCTTTTTGGGGGGGACCGTCGTCTTCGGGACCGCGCGCCAGAGCGATTCCGAACCCGCGACGGCTGCCGCAAGGTCGTCGCGGATCCGCCCCGTTTCCAGGGTTCCAGTCGCCGCCGAGGCGATCACGCACGCGGCCCGCGCGACCCGGCGCGCCCGCACGTGGTTCGCCGCCCGCGTCCCGAGCGAGAGCGACGGATCCGTCGGCGCCAGGACTTCGGTCGCGCGCTGCGCGGCCACCTTCGCGGAGTCGGCACAGCGTGTCACAAGGGCCTTGACTTCCAACGCGGGACCGAGACGCTCCGCTGTGCTCCCCGCCGCGATCCTGGCCGGCTCCGCGGGGGACTGCGGCGCGGCGAGCCAGGCGTCTCCACTTTCGGCGTGGACCGCCAGCCGGCGGGCGGTCACGCTCACGTCCAGTCGCGCGTCGCCGTACCAGACGGCTCCGAGCGGCGTGCCGAGCAGGACCTCTGCTCCAGGTCGCGCGCCGGCCGAGGTCGTCGTCGAGACGTGGCCTTCGGTCAGCAGAAATCGTTCCTCACCGCGATCACAGGGGAGCACGCGCGCAGGGCCGGCGAACGTAACCTCGCGGGAAGTTACCACGTGTTCCACGACGAGCTCGGCCGACGGTGCGATCTGGAGCCAGACTGGATGGTCGAGGACGTCGCCTGTCGCTAGCGTCGTGCCGTCGGGTCGCGTCACCCTGCCTTTCACGGAAAGCGCGCGACACGCCTTCGCCGCGACGTAGGGCGTGGCCCCGACGGAGGCGGCGGGGAGGGCCGCAGCGGCGGACCGCGCCGACGGCGGGGCCGACGCGGATGGTCGCGCCGATGCCGCGCCGGACCTCGTGGGAGCGCTCTGTTGACGTCCGCAGCAGGTGGCGACGAGGGTGACCAGGATCGGCCAGGCTCGCGCGAGTCGGTTCACCGGGGCGACCGGATCGAGGGCGGCGCAGGCGCGGGCGCGGGCGGCAGCTTCGACGTCTGTCGATCTTCGTCCTCTTCGGAGAAGAAGATTTCCTGGGTGACGTCCTCGGCGGCAAGCTCTTCGCGCGCTTCTCCGAGCTCGCGGCTCGTGTCCGCGAGACGGTCGGCGAGCACGCCGAGGAACTGCCACAGGAGCTTCACGGCTAGCTGGTGTTCGTTGCGGAGGATCTCGAAAAATCCGAGCGGCGAATGAGCATCAGCTCGCTCTTGCCGCTGGACTTGACCGTCGCCGAGCGCGGCTGACTCCGGATGAGCGCCATCTCGCCGAAGTGTTCGCCCGGCGACAGGCTCGTGAGCTTCGCGTCCCCGCGCATGACGTCGACCGTGCCCTCGAGCACGATGAAGAGCTCCTCGCCACGCTCGCCCTGCGTGATGACGGTCCCACCGTCCGTGTAGGTCGCGACGTCGGTCACCTGGAGGACGCGCAAGATTTCACGGTCGTTGAGCGGGCGGAACAGCGGCATGCGCGCGAGGAGCTCGCGCTTGAGCTGCAGCTTCTTCGCGCGACCCTCATCCCGCGCGCCGGCTTCGCCCACCATGACGAGGACGGCCGTGATGTTGTCACTGCCGCCGCGCTCGTTCGCCGTGTCGATGAGCTTCTTCACCGCGACGTTGGCGTCGGGCTCGGCAAGCCCGCTCGTGAGGCCCGGGAGATCGTCCTCGAAATACTGACTGAGCCCGTCCGAACAGAGCAGGAATCGATCCCCGTCGGTGACGTCGACGACGAGGCTGTCGGGCTCGCAGTGCTCGTAGACGCCGACGGCCCGTGTGATGGCGTTCTTCGGCGCGAGCTTCTCGACTTGCTCGCGCGTCATCTTCTTGCGCTTGATGAGCTCGTTGTAAACGTTGTGATCTTCGGTGACCTGCTCGATCGCGCCCTCCCGCAGGTGGTACACGCGGCTGTCGCCCACATGGACGATGAACGCCTGGTTTCCCGCGAAGAGGATCCCGACGATCGTCGTGCCCATGCCGCGCTTCTTCTCGTCCTTGGCGGCCTCGGCGTGGACGCGGCTCGATGCGCGGTTGACGGCGAACTCGAGCATGTTGAGGATGTCGCGCTTGCTGACCAGATCCGCGCCCTTCTTCCCCGCCACGTAGTCGTCGAGGAGGCCCTTCTCCTTCTTGACCTCGTCATGGACGGTCCGGACGGCGAGGGCGCTCGCCACCTCCCCCGCGGCGTGACCGCCCATGCCGTCACATACGACGAAGAGCCCCAGCTTCTTGTCGACGAGGAAATTGTCCTCGTTATGCTCCCTCTTCCGTCCGACGTCCGTCAGCGCGGCGAAGTCGATGCGAATCTGTAGCCACAACCCCCGCACCATAACCGAAGCGGCAACCCTTCCGCCATACGCTTACTGCGGCAGCTACTGCGGCACCCTCCCGTCCCCGTCCCCGTCCCCGTCCCCGTCCCCGTCCCCGTCCCCGTCCCGGACCCGGAGGTGCGAGAACCGGGTCCCCCTCCTCTACCCGTGTCGAGCGAACCCCCCTAGCTCGCGCAGGGACGTCGCGCCGCCGCGGGCGACGACGACGTGGTCGAGGAGTTCGATCCCGACCGCCTCGCACGCGACGGCAAGGGCGGCGGTCATGCGCGCGTCTTCCGCGCTCGGCGTCGGATCTCCGCTCGGATGATTGTGGAGCAAGATGATCGCCGCCGCGCCGTCACGCACGGCGGGACGGAGCACGTCCCTCGGCGTCAGCGCGCAACCGTGAACTCCACCCTGCGCGACGCGCATCGCGGCGCGGAGCCCGTTTCGGCCGTCGAGAGCGAGGAGCCACACCTCCTCGTGCTCGAGCGTCGCAAGCCGCGGCCTCGCCCATGCGACGACGGAGTCGAACGACACGATCGACTCACGACGTTCTGCCAGCGAATGCTCCGCGGCGCGCCGCCCGAGCTCGAGCGCGGCCAGGATGCGAACGGCCTTTGCCGGACCGATCCCGCGCCTCGTCGCGAGACCGTGTCCGCCTTGACGGAGCAGGCCCCCGATTCCGCCGCTGGTGTCCAGGATCCGCGATGCGACGCCGACGGCCGACTCCCCTTCAGCGCCCGTTCCGATGAGCAGTGCGAGCAGGTCCGCATCTGCAAAGCCGTCCAGGCCGTGCAGGAGTGCGCGCTCGCGCAATCTGGGTTTGGGGCGCTCTTCCTCGGCGGGCACCATCTGTGTGGGGACGTTGCACGCTCCGTACCGGCGCGTTTCGCCGCGTCACGCCCGCGCACCCGGACTGGCGACCGCGAAGGTCGCCGGGCGTTCGCCAGGAGCCCCGCGCCGGAGACGCCGGACCTCGCAGACGCTACTCGACGGCCTGGGGTTCGCCCTCGGGCAGCAGCGAGACGAACTCCCGGACGGCCGCGTCCGCCTTGGCCGCGTCCGTCGCGTCGAAGGTGATCTTGGTCTTGTATCGCGGCTCGAACCACTTCGGATACGAACCGACATCGACGTCCGGGTGATGCGTCACCACGCGATCGAGGAGCGGCTTGAGATCCGGCTCGTCCATCTTGGTGAGCACCTGTCGCGTGACGAAGCGCACCGTGCCGCGGACACGGTCGCGCACGACGGCGAGCTTCATCCGAAACGCTTCGGGGACGCCGGGGAGTACCCAGACGTTTTTCATGAGCACGGTCGGCCAGCGCGTTTCCTCGTGGCTCACGAGCTCCGCGCCTTCGGGGACGAGGGCCATCCGAAGGTGTCCGTCCGTCATGCGCTCACCATAGACCGCATGCAGCAACCGCTCGAACTCCGGGTGCACGACGGCGCGAACGCCGAACGCGCGCGCGACGGCCTCGAGCGTGATATCGTCGTGAGTCGGCCCCACGCCACCGCTCGTGAAGACGACGTCATAGGCGTCCGAAAGGGCGCGGACCTCGTTCGCAATGACGTCCATCTCGTCGGGCACCATCACGACGCGGCGGAGCCTCACTCCGACTGCGCGCAGCGTCCGCGCGAGCTCGACCAGGTTCGCTTCGTGGACCTTGCCCGTCAGAAGCTCGTTGCCGACGAGGAGCGCCGCGGCGGTGTTCACCGGCTCCGGCATCGTCACTCGACGTCCAGCTCGCGGACCACGGGGTTTCCGTCAGCGTCGACCGCCAGCAGCTCTTCGACTCGCTTTTCCGCCCGGTCGAGCGTGCCCTGAGACGACCGCGCGAGCTTCACCCCCTCCTCGAAGAGTGCGAGCGACTCCTCGAGCGGCAACTCGCCGCTCTCGAGGCTCTCGACGATCTCTCCGAGCCGGCGGATGGAGTCCTCGAAGGATGGCGACGCTTTGTCGGGCGCGCCCTTCGAGACGGGGTCGGAAGCTTGGGGCGCTCGTCTCATCGGGGTCGACCTTTCGAGACAGGTTTGTCGGCCTGGCGTGCGAGTGCAACCCGAACAGCGATGGGGCCTCGCGGCAGGCCCGGCGCGACCGCAAGGCCGTCGGGCCCGGTCGCAAGCGGCAGCACGAGGCCACCCGGTACCAGCACGTCGAAGGTCGGGGCTCCGGGACTCCCCTTGCGGTCTCCCGCTTCCGGAAGCCACAGGACCTGATCGCCGGTCGCGAGCGGCGGCAATCGTTCGCCGGACAGGGCGCGGCGAGCGACGGTGCGCACCGTCTCGTCGGTATCGAACGTCGCGGCAAAGTTCAGCACGCGCGTTCGGGGAGACTCGGAGCGCATCGACAGGGCACGGACGATCGCCGCGCGGACGTCCGGGTCCGTTTCGAAGCGGTACGCGCTCTCGAGCCGTCCGATGGCATCGGCATCCGGACTTCGCCCGAGCCCGAGAGCCGCGTGCGCTCGGATGAAAGGGTCGCTGCTCTTCAGGAGCGCGTCGACGGTGTCGCGTGATTCCGGTTCGTCGCGTGCCGCAACCGCCCGCGCGGCGAGCGCGGCTCCCGGACCGCCCGCGTCGATCAAGGCCATCAGCGCGGCGTTCGTGGCCACGTCCTCCGCCTCCGGAAGGACGAGCGCGAGCGCGAGCGCATCGCGCGTGGCGCCGCTCGTGTCAGACAATCGCCGGGCGGCGTCCACGGCCGCGCTCGCGGGCGCGACGAGGAGGCACGCCGCGGCGCCCTGGACGACGCTCTCGTCCGGGGACGACAGAAGCTCCGCAACACGAGCGGGGTGGATGGCCGCGAGCACCGCGGCTCCCGCGGCCCGGTCCGTCGGGTCGCTGCTCGCGGCGAGATTCGCCGCGACGATGTCCAGGTGGGACAAGGTCTCGCCCGTGACGGCGCGACGCACGACGCCGGCGCGCGCCGCGAGTCGCCGCGTCGCGGGCGCTTCGAGTGCCCGCTCGAGGGCGCGGGTTGCACCGTCGTCGTGCATCCTGGCAAGCGCGTTCGCGGCGAACGGGCCTTCCCTCGGATCCGTCAGGAGCGACGTCAGGGTGCGAATTGCGGCCGTCCCGCCTGCCCGACCCAGTGCTGTTACCAGCTCGGTCGCCCGATCGCCGGTGGCCGTCGGGAGAAGCCGCGACATTTCGTCGGCGAGGGCCGGCGAGGGGTACCCGAGCGCGAGGGTCGCCCCGGCGCTCGACGTGCTGGGATCCCGAAGGAGCGCGCCAATCGCGTCGGCTGCTTCGGGGGCGTGAGCGAGCGCGAAGATCGTCGCAGCCGCCAGGCGGAGCGGAGTGGGTTCGCTCGGCTCGCGCCAGCGCCGCGCGACCTGGACGGTCTCGAAATCGCCGAGGTGCGTGAGCGCGATTGCCGCCTGAGCGGCGAGCTCGGGTGGGGTCGTCCGGACGATGTCGCGGAGGATGGTGAATGCGCGCTGATCGCCGAGCTCATCCAGGGCGGCGACGAGGCCGGAGCTCACGACACGGGCGCCGTCCACGACGGGCGCGAGCGTGCGGGGGGGATACGCGAGGAGCGCGGCGAGCGCGACGTGGACTTCGCGGTCATTGCCCTCGAGCGCCTTCCCGAGGGCGGCGAGCGCGTCGGGCGTTCCCGCACGTGCGAGTCCGACCGCAGCCGTCGCTTGCGCGAGCTGGTCCAGCGCGTCGCGCGTCGTGGCGGTCACGGCATGGCCGCCGAGAACGCGGACCAGCGACCGGCGAGCGGTCGGCGAGTCCGTGCGCTCGACCAGAGCTCGCACCGCGACCAGGCGCTCCTCGGACGACACGGCTTTCGTGCCGGGTTCGAGCGTCGTGGTGAGTAGCTCGAGTGCGAGCGGCGTTCCTATCGAGCGGAGCCGTTCGAGCCCCTGGAGTCGATCCTCGAGCGAATCGGACGCGAGAAGCAGCTCGGCAGCGTGGGTTCCGATGCGCGAACCGAGCGAGCCTCCGGCGCTCGCCGTCGCCGCGGCGAACATCACGATCGCCGTCAGGGAGCACGCGCGGCGATTCACGGCGCGGCTTTCGGCGTCATCACGAGGACGCCGATCCCGCTCTGTTGCGCGCCGACGAGGTCTTTGACGGCGCCCCAACCCAAACTTTCAACCGCTCGATCCCGATGAATCAATCTGCGGAGCGACGTTGCGATCGCGAAGGCCCGATTCAGGGACGTCTGGACTCCCTCGGGTGTGTTCGCGACGGGGCGAACGCCAATGCCCGCGATCCACGTCGGGTGTTCATCGAGCATTTCGCCGAGCGCTCTCAGGGTCGGCAACGACGCGGGGTCGAGCGTGTCCCCGCGGAGCCGGAGCGGCATGCGGAACCGGAGCGTCGGGCCCGCCTTGCCTTCCGCCACGGTCAGCAAGGGGACGCCCTTCCTGTCTTCGGGGCAACCATCTTCGTCATCGACGCCGTTGAAGTTTTCCGCCGCCGCGGGGCACTTGTCGACCTTGTCGTCGAACGTGTCGCCATCGTGATCGAGATGGGGGCAGCCATTGAGCTCCGGAGACGGACTGGGCTCACCCCTTTGATTCGGACAGTGGTCTGCCGCGTCGAGGATGCCGTCGCCATCGTTGTCCGGATCGGGACAGCCATCGCGGTCGCGGAAGCCGTCGCGATCCTCCGGCAAGTTGGGGCACGAGTCCTGCTTGCCGACCACGCCGTCGTGATCCGGATCGGGATCGGGGCACCCGGCGTGCGGGCCGGTCGGTGGCCCCTTCTCGTTCGGACACCTGTCTACCGCGTCGAGGATGCCGTCGCCATCGTTGTCGGGGTCGGGACAGCCGTCGTCGTCCTGAAAACCGTCCGTGTCTTCTTTCTCGGTGGGGCAACGATCGCTGTCGTCCGGAACGCCGTCGTCGTCGTTGTCGAAATCCGGGCAACCGTCCTGGTCCTGGAATCCATCTCGGTCTTCCGGGAGCTCGGGGCACTGATCGGCGTCGTCCTCGATGCCGTCGCCATCGGCATCCTCGAAGCGCGGCGCGTAGTCGAGAGCGACCACGGGTCGCACGAGTGGATCTCCGATGGCGCGATTGATCGGGAACTCCGCGCCGAACAGCGCGGACCAGCTCTTCACGAGATAGCGCGCCGACAGCGCGCCGAGAACCGGGGACTGCGGGCCCGCGGCGAAGCTCGGCGTGAGAGCGACGGCGCCGTGGGCCTCGGCCGTCCAGCGCCAGTGTCCTCCTCGATCCATGCCCAAGGCCTGGGGGCGAACGGTGACGCCCGCGCCCCAGGGAAGATCGTCACCGAAACGGGAAGTGTCGGTCCCATCGTGTACCCAGGTTTCTTCGGCGCCCCGCAGGTGAAAGCCCGCCGCGGCGCGGACCGTGACGGCGAGGAGATCCAGCTCGCCGAGCGCGCGGAGATCGGCGCTCACGACGCGGTCGCTGACGTACGAACGCGAGTTCGTCGGAATGTACACGCGTCCGATCGCAGCGACCCCTAGACCGCCGAAGTTCGAGGGCGAAAGGATCGTCTTCTTTCCTTCGAGGGCGATCGAACCGATCGCGGTGTGTGGAAGCGGAGTGCTGCCGGGAAGGAGCGCCGTCACGTCGTTGCCGGTCTGGTAGACGACGGTCGGCACCACGAGCGAGACGCCCCAGGTTTTCCCGAGCCCGACGTTCGCGTAGTAATCGATCGAGAACTGGTGTTCTATGACGCGACCAGCCACGTTGCCACTGGGTGCGTCGAGAACGACCGGCGAGAGCGCATACGACGCATACGCACCGACATTGGCGTTTCCGGGTCCCGGTGTAGCCGCGGGTTCGACATAGAGGAATCCGCCGGGATCCGTCGGCGGATGAAAGGCGCGCAGGTCGAGCGAGGGCACGGGATCCGCCGCGATCGCAGAGCCGCCGCTCGTCAGTACGACGCCGAGGAGCCATCCGCGAAGGCGCATCGCGTGACAGTACAGCGAAACGAGATTTGGCCCACACCGCATTCGGCGGGTCGCGCCTGCCAACCTCGGACTTCGGTTACGAACAGGGGGAGAGGTTCATTCGCTCGAACGCGTCGGATCGCGTGTGACGAAGGACGCATCGATTCATCGCGCGAGTGTCGTCGGCGAGACGCCACGTAAACAGATCGCCACGACCAGGATCTGCAACCCGGCTCCCCAGAGGATGCCCGAACGCGTCGATGGCTTGCTGCGACGGTAGACGAGCGCGACCAGCAGGAGGCCACCCACCACGCCCATCAGCACGCCGAGCAGGAAACTGCCTCGGTCCGTCTCCTCCGCCGAGGGGCGAGCCCCGGCGTTCGCGGGAACGTCGACGGCAAGGGGCGCTGCGACGACATCCTCGTCCTGGTCGGTGTCGGCCATCGTCGCGAGAAGAGTACCCCAGGTGGGGCCCCGTTCAGTCGCGTAGCGAGCTGCGGGGGCGGGTACGCCCCCTTGGCAATAGTGCTACCCTCGCCGGTCGATGAGTCTGAGAGACACTCTGATCTTCGCGGCGCTCGCCATGATGGTGAGCAGCGCCCGCGCGGCACCGCCGAATAGAGGCGGTTCCAGAGCACATGGCCGTGCCAGGTCGCCGAAGGCGGCGACGCCCCCGGACGAGAACCCGTACGCCGACGCTCTGGCGACACCGCCTGCTCCGGCAACCGCCCCGTCTGCGGCCGCAAATGCGGCTCCCTCCGCGGACGCCACCGCGTCGACTTCGTCCGGTGACGCGAAGCTCGATGCGCCGCCGCCGGCGCAGACTGCGGCGCAAACGGGCCCGAAGCCGTCTCCGCTGAACCCCGAGCCACCGGAGTCGCCGGGCGTCGCACCGCCTCGGAGCGCCGCGTCGCTGGACCAGTTGATCTCCGACGTCGCCGCGCTGCGTGCTCGCGTCGCCGCTCTCACGACGTCCCTCTTTTCGAGCAAGCTCAAGATTTACGTTCACGCGGACGGCGACGACGCGCGCGTGCAGTCCTTCGTCGTCACGCTCGACGACGGTGTCGTCTTTCACGGGGACACCGGGTTCACCGCGGACGACGAGAAGGTCGTTTACGAGCACGCGGTCGCGCCGGGCAATCACGTTGTCGGCATCCAGATCGAACGCGCGGACGCCCGCGGGGCCGCGTTCAAGACGTGGCAGACGACCCGATTTTCGATCCAGGTACCCGAACGCAAAGAGCTCGAGGCGATCGTCGTGGTGACGGACGACTCGAACATGGCGAAGGACTTTCCCGGCGACCAGGACGGGAAATACCAGCTCTCCATCCGTCTTCGCGCCAAGGTCGCCGAGTAATGAAGTCGGGAGCCGCGCTGCTCGCGCTCGTGCTCGTCGGTGCCTCGCCGCCCGACAACGCGTTCGGCCAGACCGAAACGTCGACTCCGCCCGCTGCTCCCGCGCCTGCGACCAGCCAGGCGCCGACGTCGCAGGTCCAGCTCGCGCCGCAGGAGATCGGGCCGTCGCCGCCGCGCGCCGCGCCATCCTCCGGGGCCGCGTCCGGGGTGTCGCAGCCCGCAGTGACGACTCCGGTTGCGCCGGAGACGCCGGCCACGCTCGCGTCCGCCATGGCCGCCTACGACGCCGCGCTGGCCCAGGAGAAGCTCGGAGCATCGGAGCCACTCTCGCTCGATCGTCTGCGGGGGGCGCTCGGTGACGCGGAACAGAAGCTCGCTGCGGGTCGTCGGGACGAGGCGATCGGCGATCTCGTTTACCTCGTGGAGTCCCCCCGGTTCGATGCGTTCCGTTCCTTCGATGAAGGCCGGAATGCCATCTTTCTGCTCGGTGACGCGCTCGGTCGCGCCGCCGCGACGCTTCCTTCGCGCGCTTACCTCGTTCCCTTGATCGCCAGGAATCCGCCCGACGTCTGGGCGCGAAGGGCCGTGAGGAGCCTCGTCGACTTCGGGCTCGACAGCGACCACCCCGAGGCGTTCCTGGCGGACCTGACGAAGATCCCCCCGGGCGCGCCGGAAGAGGTCACGAGCGACGTCGCGTACCTCGCGGGTCGAACGGCGGAGCGCGCCGGCAAGGATGATGACGCCCTCGCGGCGTTCGCAACGGTCACTCCGCGTTCCCGATTCTGGGCGCAAGCGACGTATCTCTCCGGGCTCATCCAGGTCGGGCGCGGGCAGCTGAAGGCCGGCGAGAATCAGTTCTGCAAGGTAGCCGACGTGAAGCAGACGCCGCGCATGGCTCTCGCGTTCGGTGGCGGGGATTTCTTCGAGGTCCGGGATCTCGCACGCCTCGGCCTCGGCCGCGTGGCGCACGAACAGTTCCGCTTCGATGACTCGCGTTACTACTACTATCTCGTCCCGACCGACTCGGCGCACTTGCCCGAAGCGCTCTACGAGTCCGCGAACTCGCGCTACGAGGCGAAGGATTATCGCGGTGCCCGCGAGTTGCTCGACGAGATGCGGTCGCGCGGAGATCCGTCGCGCTACGACGACGAGTTCTGGATCTTCGACGCCTACGTGGATCTCGCGCTCTGCGACTTTCCGAAGGCCGACGAGAAACTGAGGATGTTCATCGCGCGCTACGAGCCGGTGCGCGACGCCGCGCGGCGGATCGCGGCAGATCCCCACGCGCTCGCGGACCTGGTCTCGGCGGTGCGGGCCGGCGCGGATCCCGAAGCGCTCGCGACGCGAGCGGATGGGCCGGCGCTCGTCGCGCTCGGGGACGTGCTGCGCGCGGATCCCGATTACGGTCACACGACGCGCAAGCTCGCCGAGCTCGCCGAGCAAATGAGCGGCCTCACGCAGACGATGGCCGCGCTCGACGACGCGAGGGCCCGGCTCGCGAGTACCAAGGACGTCCGTCCGCGGGCGGAAGGTACCGTTCGCGGCACCGGCGCCGAACGAGCGGCACTGCTCGATGCGGAACTCGCGGAAGTCCGCCGGTTGATCGGACGTCTGCGCGCGAGCGGACAGCACGCGGCGGAGCTCGACCAGCTCGAACCCCAGCTCGAAGCGCTCGAAGCGCGCGCGCACGACGCGGAGCTCGGCGAGCGCGAATCGCCGGCTGCAGCTCCGCCGGCGCAGGGCCTGGAGGAGCTGGTGGGACGAGATCGCGAGCACGCCACGGCCTTGTACGGCGACGCCGAACGCACCCGCGGGCAGCTCCTTGCCGCGCAGCTCGGCGTGGCGAAGGACGCGCTCGATCGGCTCGATCTCCGACTCTCTCGGCTGTTGCGTCGCGCGCGCCTCGGTCGCATCGAAACCGTCCTCGGAAAGAAGCGCGCGCTCACGGTGGAGATCGAGGCGCTCTCGGAGGGCTTCTTGCCGCAGGGAGCCGTCGACTCTCTCGACGCCGCGCGCTACCTGCGCGACGACGAGGAGTACTGGCCCTACGACGGGGAAGACTGGGCGGACGAATACGTGGGCGGAGAAGGTCTAGAGTGACCCTCCGCGGCCGTTCAGTCGCCCTCGCGGCGCTCGGCGTCTTGCTCTGTCAGACGACGCGCGCCGCCACGTCGCCCGACGATACGACGGCTGCCCTCAGCGCCGCCGCGTCGCAGACGAGCCAGCTGAGGGCCCGGGGCGAGCGGAAGCTCGCACCAGTGGAGCGCCCTACCGTGAAGAAAGAGGCCGACGATTCGGAGGAGGCCAAACGCAAGGGTCGCGTCAGCATGCAGATCCCGGAGCGGCTCCGCGCGACGCTCGAACGCCAGATCGACGCTCGCATCGACCGCGATATCGCCGCAGAAAAAGCGCTGCGCCACGAAGCGATGGGGCTCCTCGAGAAGTTCGTCGCGGAGACGCCGAAGGACGCGAGCGACATGCCCGAAGCGCTGCTACGCCTCGGCGAGCTCGAGTGGGAAGACTCGCGGGATGGCTTTCTCGACCGGTTCAAGAAGTGGGAAGCGACACCCGGCGAGCAGCGTGGCCCCACTCCCGAGCCCGACTACCACAAGCCGCGCGAGCGCTTCCTCACCGTGCTCCGCAACTACAAGACGTACCGCGAGTACGATCTCGCACTCTACATCGACGGCTTTCTCGCGACCGAAATGGGGAAGCCGGCCGAGGCGCTCGACCGATTCAACAAGCTGCTCGCCTGGTTCCCGAAGAGCCGGTTCGTCCCCGACGCACACATGGTTCGCGCCGAATACGAGTTCATCAAAGACGTCCCGGACTACAAGGTCGCCTACGACGAGTACGAACAGGTCCTGAAATTCAAGTCGAGCGAGCTCTACGACATCGCGCTCTTCAAGAGCGCATGGTGCCTCTGGCGACTCGGCCAGACGGACGAAGCAGCGCGCCGGTTCCTGGTCGTGTTCAAGTCGAGCGCGGAGGCGGGCGACAACGTCAGCGTCAAGCGCCGCGCAGAGCTCGACGAGCTCCAGGCGGAGGCCCTGAAGAACCTCGTCGCCGTGTTCGCGGAGGACGAGAAGAATAGCGCGGACGACATGTACCGCTTCCTCGTCAAGGCCGGCGGCGCGAAGTTCGCGGGCGAGATCGTGCGCGCCCTCGCCGGCGCATTCTACGATCAGGCGCAATACGAGCGCGGCATCGAGGCGTACCGGCTGCTCCTGAAGCTCGAACCGATGAGCCCGCACGCGTACGAGTACGGCCTCTACATCGCGCAAGCACAGTCCACGATGCAGCTCTGGGACGACCTCGACGCACAATACCGGCGCGTCATCGCCGACTATACCGTGCCGAAAGGGACCCCGGGCGCACCGCTGCCACAGCTCAGCGCGTGGGTGCGCGCACAGCCCGAGCCTGTGTTGCGCAAGGCCGAAAGCGCCATCGAACACCAGCTTCACCAGGACACCGTGGGTCTCCACGCGAAGGCGCAGGCGGACAAGACGAGCCGCGTCGAGTACCAGGCTGCCGCGAAACTCTACGAGACGTACCTCGGTACCTTCTCGACGAACGCCGACGCGTACGACATGAGCTTCAACCTCGGCGAGATCTACTTTTATCACCTCGGCGACGAGACGAAGGCCGCGGACGCGTACCTCGGCGCCGTGCGGATGAACCCGTCCGGGCCGCTCTCGCGCGACGCGCTCTACAACGCACTCGCCGCGCTCGAGACCTCGCGCGAGAAGGAGCTCGCGGCGAACAAGGCCGCCGGGAAGAGACAGGAAGAGACGCCGACCGACAAGAAGCTCACCGAAGCCATGGAGCTCTACATCAAGACGTACCCGAGCGACAAGGAGGTCCCCGAGCTCCTCTTTCGTCAGGGCAAGCTCTATTACGACTACGCGGTGTTCGACCCCGCGGTCCGGCAGTGGGGGCTCTTGCTCGAGAAGTTCCCGAACAGCCAGTTTGCGGTCGGCGCAGGCGAGCTCATCCTGGACTCCTTCAACAAGAGCAAGGACTACTCGAACATCGAGACGTGGGCGCGCCGGTTGAAGACCGCGCCCGCGTTCCAGACGCCGACGCAGCAGGCGCGCCTCGACACGCTGATCGTGCAAGCCGTGTTCAAGCAGGGCGAGCAGGCGAGCGAAGCTGGCGATCACGACGGCGCGGCGGCGGCATACCTGCGCGCCGCAAAGGAGTTTCCGAAGGAACCCCGCGCCGCGCAGGCCGCGGTCGACGCGGAGACCGAGGCGCGTCGCAGCGGCGACTTCGACACACTCCGGGCCGCTGCGGATCTGCTCGTCAAGGACCACGCGAATGGCGAGGAAGCTCCCGAGGGAGTCTGGCTCGCCGCGACGGCGTACCAATCCGTGGGCCTGTTCTCCGAAGCGGCGGACTACGACGAAATCGCGGCCACCAGATGGCCCAAGAGCGAGCACGGCAAGGACGCGGCCTACAACGCGGTGCTCCTTCGCACCACGGTCGGCGAGCATGACAAGGCGATCGCCGACGGACAGAGCTATCAGCGAAGATACCCCCGCGGCGACGATGTCGATGAAGTGACGTTTCTCATGGGAAAGGCCCACGAGAATGCCCAGAAGTGGAAGGACGCCGAGTCGCTCTACGCGCACTACGCGCAGTCGGCCCGGAGCGCGTCGAGCCGCATCGAGGCGTTCGTGCGGCTCGCGACGGTCCGGTTGCGCCTCGGGGACGAGCGAGGAGCGGCCGCGTCGCTCGGGAGCGCGATGCAGGCGTATCGCACGTACAAGCGAACGCTCGACGACCAGGGCAAGTACTTTGCGGCAAAGGCGCACTACATGCAGGGCGAGCGCGTGCTCGCCGACTTCGACAAGATCGCGATCGAGGGTGACGTCGAACAGCTGAAGAACCGTCTCAAGAAGAAGAGCGAACTCCTGAAGCGCGCCGCCGACACGTTCCTCGAGACCGCGGAGATGGGCGTCGCCGAGTGGACGACGGCGGCGCTCTATCAGATCGGCGTGACGTACGAATCGTTCTCCACCGCGCTCCTCGCTTCACCGCCGCCGGCGGCGCTGAACGCCCAGCAAAAGGATCAATATTCGCAACAGATCGACGAGTTCGTCGTCCCGATCGAGGAGAAGAGCCTCGAGGCCTACGAGAGCGGATGGCAAAAGGCCATCGAGCTCGGCATCTTCAATCAATGGACCGCGAAAATGCGGGAAGCGCTCGGGCGCCTGAACACGGAGCTCTATCCGCCGCTCAGGGAGACGGGCTTCGAGATCCGCTCGCGCGGGCCGTCGCCGCTGCCGGCCCTGATTCCCGCGCCGCGCCGCGGGCCCGACGGGAAGAGTCTCGCGTACCTCGTTCCGGCGCCCAGGCCGTCCGAGTCCGCAGAGCACGCCGCAACCAAATCCGCACCGACAAAAGGCTCGAGATGATGTTGGCGCGAATTTGTTCGAACGGCGTATTCACGTGGGCGGCGCTGTCTCTCGTCGTGGCGTGCGCCGGAGCGAAGAAGCAGCCAGAGGCGCCCACGCTCACTCAGGTCGACACCGCCGCGCTCGGACAGATGGTGCAAGGGGTGCAGACCGCGGAGGCGCCCGATGCGCGGGATCGCGCCATCGCCTTGCTCGAGCAGGCGGCCACGAAGGATCCGGCGCTCTGGGAAGCGCGGTACAACGCCGGCGTGCTGCTCGCGGAGCGCGACAAGCTCGCCGACGCGGAGAAGTACCTGACGAGGGCCGCGGAGCTCGCGCCGAATGCCGAAGACGTTGCACTCGCGCTCGGAGAAGTGCGGAGGCGTCGCGGTGAAGCAAGCCTCGCCGCGGACGGTCTCGCGTCGTTCGTCGCGTCGTACCCCGACGCGGTGGCGTCGCGCATCGCGCTCGTGGGGGCCCTGCGCGAGAGTGATCGCATCGATGAAGCGATGACCCAGGCAGAGGAGGTCTTGAAGCGCCGTCCGAACGACCCGGACGCTCTCGCCGCACTCGCGCTGGCACATCTCGACCGGGGAGAGGCGGACACCGCCGAGCTCCTGTCGAACGAGAGCCTGAAATCCGAGCACAAGACCGCTCTCGTCGAACGCACCGCGGGCCTCATTGCGCTCGAGCGCGGGGACGACGCGATCGCGTTCCAGCATTTTGCGCGGGCGTCGGAGCTCGATCCGAACGACACGACCGCCCGCATGAACATGGGCGTCGTGCTGCTCCAGGCCGGCGTCTATCCGCGCGCGGAAAAGGAGTTCCGCGGCGTCCTCGACGTCGAGCCGAAGAACGACGAGGCGACCCTGGGCCTCGCGGCGTCCCTCCGCGGCCAGGGGAAGCGCGAGAGTCCAGGGCCGTATCTCGAAGCCGAGAAGCTCCTGCAGTCGCTCCTCGATCGAAGGCCGGACCAGATTGCCGCGCTCTTCAATCTCGCCGTGCTCTACTCCGACTTTCTCGAGAAGCCCGACAAGGCGCGCCCGCTGTACCAGCGGTTTCTGGACGACGCGCCCGCGAAGCACCCGTCACGCCCGATCGCGGAGAAATTCCTGAAGGACTCGGCACAGCCGGCTGCCCCGGCACCGGCGCCCGCAAAGACGCCCACCGGTCCGGCCACGACCCCCGCCGGCCTGACCACGACGGACGCGCCGTGATTCGATTCGGGGTCAGGGTGAAAGGGGAGCATCCCAGCCGGCGCATTGACACGCGGTGGGCGCAGTGCAAAATGCATTGCATGCCCGATCGTGCCGATGCACAGCTCACCTTCCGCCTCCCGCAGAAGATCGCCGCCGAGCTGACTCGAATCGCCCATCGGCGCGGACTTCGACGCTCGGATCTCTTGCGACAGGTCGTCGAGCAAGTGGTGGCCAGCGACGGCAATGTCGGACAGCGTCTTGAACGCGTGAAGGATCTCATCGGCATCGTCCATTCCGGGCAGCCGGACCTGGGCAGCGACCATCGACGGCATCTCGCGCGCGGATTCGGGCGTGGGCGCTGAGTTGCTGCTCGACACGGGCCCGCTCGTGGCCCTGCTCGATTCGTCGGAGCGTCGTCATGGCGACTGCGCCGCTATCTTTTCCGCATGGCACGGCGGCGTCACGACGACGGAAGCCGTCGTGACGGAGGCTGCATACCTGCTCTCGTCCACCGGCGCGGACGGAGCGGTGGCGATCGAATTTTGCACGCGGGGAGGCGCGGTCATCAAATCGTGGAACGACGCCCGTGCGCAGCGTTCGGTCGAGTTGATGCGCAAGTATCACGACGTTCCCATGGACTACGCGGATGCGTCGCTCGTCGCTCTGGCGGAAGAACTGGGCACAGCCGACGTGTTCACCCTCGATTTCCGCGGATTCAGGGCCTACCGCTGGCAAGGCCGCCGTGCGTTTCGAATTCATCCCTCGATGTAGCCCCGTCACGCGAGCGGACCGTGACAACCCCGCCGGGCCTCACGTCATCCACGCCACGAGCGCGACGCCGAACGCCAGTGCGCCCCCGAGGACAATGCTTCCCGTCAGTGCGACCGCAACACGGAGCGCGGTGCGGCGCTGACGTTCGCCGAGACCGCGAGCGCCGGTCATGTACGCCATCGTTGCGAAGCGCGGGATGCGGATGGCGGCGCCGAGCTCCGCCGTGGCTCTTCGGATGCCGTGGGCGGCGCAGCCCGCCGCGAATCCGAACGGCGACGTGATCAAATCCCAGCCACAGGAGTAAAGCGCGTACCGCAGGCAGTGCGACGCGCGTCCTTTCGCCCCGGTGACCCGAATACCGAGCTCGAGGCCCGACGCCCAGAGGACGTGCAGTCCGACCATGACGAGGGCCAGCGCCGGCACGGAGAGCACCGAGACCGACACCACGACATGACGGCGAGCCGGGTCGGCGAGCAGGGATTCGACCAGACCCGGCGAGAGAGCGTACAGGAAGGGCAGCCACAGGCACGCGAGGCTGCCGATCGCGAGGAGCTCGCACGTCAGCGCGAATCCGAACGCAGCTCCGACGTTGCCCTCGCCGAAGGTCCCGAAGAACGTCTCGCCGTTCACGGTGGAGAGGCGTGCGGTCTCCCAGAGCCGTCGGAAGAGAGGCAGCTCGCGCGCTTCCCACGGCGTCGCGCCAGCGGCCGACTCCACGGGAGGACAACCGGCGCAATCGGCCCTCCCGCACCGAAGGCAGAACACCGCCGCCGGGACGTCCGAGTCGTCGGGCGTGTTCGCGGCTTCGGCCATCCCACCTTCGGTAGCATGACACGCGCTCGTTGCCACGAAAGCGCGCGCCGTGGGCTATGTTCGTGTGCCCATGAACGACGCGTTCCCGAATTTCGAGACGCCGCTCTCGCCGTCGCGACGCCTGTTCGCGAATCGGACCCTCAACATGAAGGCGATCGCCGCGGTCGGCTTCGACATGGACTACACGCTCGTACACTATCGCACGGAGGAGTGGGAGCGCCGCGCCTATGACCATGCGCTCGCGCGCATCGCGGCGCTCGAGTGGAAGCTCGGCGAGCTCGAGTACGACCACGACGCGTTCACCGTCGGGCTCATCGTCGATCAGGAGCTCGGCAATGTCGTCAAGGCGAACCGCTTCGGCTTCGTGAAGCGGGCCTCGCACGGGATGCGGATGCTGTCGTTCGAAGAGCAGCGCGCCGTTTACTCGCGCGTACAGATCGATCTCGCCGAACCACGGTTCCGCTTCATGAACACGCTGTTCTCCCTCTCGGAGACGTGCCTGTTCGCGCAGCTCGTCGAGCTCATCGACGCGGGCCGTCTGCCTGCGGGCGTCGACTACGAGAAGGCGTTTCGCGTCGTGCGAACGAGCCTCGACGCGGCGCACCTCGAAGGCGAGCTGAAGGCGGAGATCGTCGCCAATCCGGACCGCTTCGTCGAGCTCGACGAGGAGCTCCCGGTCGCGCTCCTCGATCTCAAGCACGCAGGCAAGAAGCTCATGGTGATCACGAACTCGGAGTGGGGTTATGCGCGCTCGATGATGAGCTACGCCTTCGATCGATTCGTGCCCGGCGGGTGGCGCACGCTGTTCGAGCTCGTGATCGTCGGGGCCCGGAAGCCGGACTTCTTCACCACGAACGCGCCGATCTTCGAGATCGTCGACGACAGCGGCCTGCTCCGGTCGAGCGCCGGGCCCCTGCGCGACGGCGCCGCGTACCTCGGCGGTCATGCGCGCCTGGTCGAGGAGTTCGTGGGACGTCCGGGAGAAGACATTCTCTACGTCGGCGATCATATGTTCGCGGACGTGCACGTCACCAAGAGCATCTTGAGGTGGCGGACCGCGCTCGTGCTGCGCGCGCTGGAGGCCGAGCTCTCGGCGCTCGAGTCGTTTCACGACCGACAAGCGGAGCTCGACGCGCTGATGCTCGAGAAAGAGCGGCTCGAGTCGGTCCATGACCGCCTGCGCATCGAACTCCAGCGCGAAGACGCGGGCTACGGCCCGAAGAGTGGAGTATCGGCAGCCCAGGTCCGGCGACGTTTGAACGAGCTGCGGCGCGAGCTCGAGGCCCTCGACGGTCTCGCCGCGCCGCTGTCACGGCAAGCGTCCGAGCTCGTCAACCTCCGCTGGGGTCCACCCATGCGCGCCGGAAACGACAAGAGCCAGCTCGCGCGTCAGGTCGAGCGTTACGCCGACGTCTACACGTCCCGCGTCGCGAATTTCCTGCACGCGACGCCGTTCGCGTACGTGAGATCCCCGCGTGGCAGCTTGCCGCACGACCCATGACGAGGGACCGGACGGCGCATTTCGACTACCCTCGATTGGCATGGAGAACCTCGACGCGACGGCGCAGGCCGCACTGGTTCGAAAGGGTGAGGTCACGCCGCTCGAGCTCGTCGATGCGGCGATCGCCCGGATCGAGCGCGGGAACCCGCGGCTGAACGCGGTCGTCACGGAGACGTTCGAGCGCGCTCGCGACGCCGCGCGAGGTCCGCTGCCCGACGGCGCGTTTCGCGGGGTACCGTTCCTGCTCAAAGATCTGGCGGGCGGCGCCGAGGCGGGCGTGTCCCTCACGCTCGGCTCGGCCTTCTTGCGCGATCACGTGTCGGACCACGACACCGAGCTCGTGGCGCGATTCCGCCGCGCCGGACTCGTGTTCGTCGGTCGGACCAACACGCCGGAGTTCGGCATCCCGCCGGAGACCGAGCCGGTCCTCTTCGGCCCGTGCAAGAACCCGTGGAACCCGGCGTTCTCTCCCGGTGGCTCGAGTGGCGGCGCCGCGACCGCAGTCGCGGCGCGCTTCGTTCCTTTCGCACATGCGAGCGACGCGGGCGGCTCCATCCGTATCCCCGCGTCCTGCTGCGGCGTGTTCGGACTCAAGCCCTCCCGCGGCCGAAACCCGATGGGCCCGAAGCTCGGCGAGAGCGTCGGAGGCTTCATCGCGGACGGCTGCATCTCCATCTCCGTGCGCGACAGCGCCGCTCTCCTCGACGCGACCGGCGTGCCTTCGCTCGGAGACCCTTACACTGCGCCGGGGAAGGCGCGTCCTTACGTGGACGAACTCCGTGAGCGACCCGGGCGTCTGCGTATCGCCGTCATGCGCACTCCGACGAACGGCGCAGCCGTCCATCATGACTGTCTCGCGGCTCTCGAGTCCGCGGCAACCCTCTGTCGCGAGCTCGGACACGACGTCGTGGAGCGATCCTTCGTTCTGTCGGATCTGGGAGAATTCCTCTCGGCGTTCCTTGCGCTGTGGACGACGAACGCCGCGCTCAACGTCGCGTACGCCGAACGGCTCGTGGGACGCACGGCGACGGAGACGGACTTCGAACCCCTCACCTGGGCGCTCGCGTCGATGGGCCGCACCCGCACCGCGGTCGAGTACGTCGAGGCGCAGAGAAAGCTCCACCGCTTCTCGCGCGAGATCGCGGCCTTCTTCGTCGATCACGACGTCGTGCTCTCCCCCGTCATCGCCGACCCGCCGCAGCCACTCGGCCACTTCGCGTGCACCCGGGAAGATCCTCTCTCCGGCTTCATGAAGGCGGGGCTATTCGCGCCTTTCACGCCCATCTACAACGTCACCGGACAACCTGCGATGAGCGTCCCTCTCGCGTGGAACGGCGCAGGCTTGCCGATCGGCCTCCAGTTTGCCGCGCGCTACGGCGACGAAGCGACGTTATTCCGTCTGGCCGCGCAGCTCGAAGAAGCGAGACCCTGGGCGGACGTTCACCCGCCCGGGTCCGTCGCGACGAGCCGGTACGCTACTGCGGCGCGCTTGCTGCGATTGGAATAGTCGCGCGGTTGGTCGGCACCGATGGCCATGACGTCGCCGGGCGCAAGTCGCACCGTTTCTCCGGTGGTGACGACATCGATCTCGCCCATCTCGCACGCGAGGACTTCGCGCGCGCCCACGGGCTCGACACGCACACTTAGTTTGCCGCCGGGCGCGATCTCGAGCCGCTCGAACTCGGCGGGACGAAAGCCGTCGGGGATGAGTCTCCGGATCGCGGCGCCCCCGCGCTTGCGTTCCGGCAAGCTGCACGCGCGATGGACGGCGATGGCCGCACCACTCGCGGCAACGAGCTCCTCGATCGTCGCGCCGAGCGAATCAGCGACCTTCAGCAGCACGAGCAGCGTCGGATTCGCGGTGCCGGATTCGAGGTTCGCGATCGTGGGTCGCGGCACGGAGGAGAGCTCGGCGAGCTCCTGCTGCGTCAATCCGCGCCGTTCGCGGAGTCGCTTCACGTTCGCGGCGAGGTTCGAGGAAGTGCGGTCGGGCATTTTGCGCCCGAGGATAGCCGGTCCGCCAATGCATCACCACGCCGGATGACGTATCGACACGCTCGTGATAGTCGACTGCCGTCCGTGCCGGCTTCCATCCCCGTCGTAGAGCTGCCCGAGACCCTGTTGCGCTCGCTCGGCGCCGGACATCCCTGGGTATACCGCGATCACGTCCCGCGCGGATTCGAGGCGGAACCGGGCGCGTGGGTCCGGGTGCGCTGCGGGAACTTCACCGCCGTCGCGCTGTGGGATCCGGCCTCGCCCCTCGCCCTGCGGATCTTTTCGCGCGGCGAAGTGCCGGACGAAGCGTTCGTCGAACGGCGCGTCCGCGCCGCTTTCGCGCTCCGCGACGCGACCGGCGTGACCGCGCGCGCCTCGGCTTATCGGTGGATCGCGGGCGAGGGCGATCGGCTCCCCGGCATCACCGTCGATCGTTACGCGCACTTCGCGGTGCTCACGACCGACGGTGCCGCGCTCGAGCGCCTGGTCCCGTGGGTCGTCGCGGGGTTACTCGGCTCTGCCGAGCTGCACGGGGTGGTCCGCAAGCTACGCGGCGCTTCCAGCGACGATCGGCTCGAGCTTCTCTCGGGCCGCATGCCGCCGCGCGACCTCATCGTCGAAGAGCACGGTATCCGCTTCCGTGCGGATCTCCGCGAGGGCCAGAAGACGGGCCTCTTCCTCGATCAACGCGAGAATCGCAGAACGGTCGAGACCCTGTCGTCTGGGCGTCGCGTCCTCAACTTGTTCGGCTACACGGGAGGCTTCTCCGTTTACGCCGCACGCGGCGGCGCCTCCCGCGTCACGACCGTCGACATCGCGTCGGGCGCGATCGACGCCGCGCGTGAGAACTTCGCCCTCAACGGCTTCGACCCCGAGGCGCACGAGTTCTCGGCGACCGACGTGTTCGAGTTCCTGCGCGCGTGTCGCGGGCGCGGCGACAAGTTCGACCTGGTCGTCTGCGACCCGCCGAGCTTTGCCCGCAACCGCGCCCAGCGCGACCGTGCGCTCAAGGCCTACGTTCGCCTGCACGCCGCGGCCCTCACCGTGACCGAGGACGGCGGCCTCTACGCCGCATCGAGCTGCACGACGCAGGTCGGCGTCGACGCCTTTCGAGACACGCTCGCGGAAGGCGCCCGCGTCGCCAACGCGTCGCTGCAGATCATCCAGGACGCCGGTCACGCCCCGGACCATCCCGTACTCCCGGCGCACCCGGAAGGCCGCTACCTGAAGTTTCTCGTCGCGCGCGCGTCATTCGACGCGTGAGGGACGAACCGGCTGTGCGACGCGGTGTGGAGTCACGACGCGGTCCACGGAACGACTGGTACCTCCCTGGCGACGCGTGGCGACGCCTTCGGCGTCAGTGAGAACGATACCGGCGGAGTCGTCTTGGCGCCTGTCACCGGTGAGTCACATGTGGGGGAGATTCGAACACCCACCGCACGCCCAGCGTTTTTCCGCGTCCACATAAGCACAGTAGCCACCCACTTCGGGGCAGTCGCTGTCGTTCGTGCATTCGTCGTTCAGCGTGTGACACGCATACGATAGACTTGCGCCAAAAGAGCATGCGCCCCCTCCCAAATCGAATCCGAGTACCGAGCTCCCGACATTTCCCGAGAAGTAAATTCCGCACGTGGTTACCGCTCCGTCACTGAGATCATGCGAACAGGACGAGGGTCCGCCGGACGGCGGTATGCTGGGCGAACAGAAGCCGCATTCCCCACAATCGGAATCCGTTCTGCAGCTGCTGTCGGTGGCGCAAACATTTGGGGCCGTACTCGCTCCGCTACTCCGGCAAGCACACGCTTCCTTTCCCGGACAGTCCGTGTCCGTAAGACAGTCGTCGTAGGAACAGTAGCTCTGACATTGAGAGAGGTAGCTCGCGAAACATCGCCCATTCCTGCCCGCCGTGCAGTCGGCGTCGCTCTTGCAAAACATGCCCGTGGTGTCCAGGCACGATGTCGTGTCCAGCGGAACGGTGCTGCCGCGCTCCGGCGGGCAGTTCTGCGCGACCGCCCTGTGTGCTTGCGGGATAGCAACGGCGCTGCCGCAGGCCTGGCCATCAGAAATGGCGGAGGCCTCCAAGAGTCCGGAAGCATCCGCGTCGTCTGACGCCTGCGGGACAGCGCTCGTCTTGCCGCACGAAGCGCACAAGCACACACCAATGGCGAAAACGTTGGTGCGGTTCATGGCTCTTCTTGGCAATGGCAACCTGAGTGCCACCCAGGTTCGCTCCTCCGTGTGCCGTCCACCGAGGAGCTTCGGGGGATCCGGCCGTCGAGTCAATCTCGTTCGGCGCGGGTCGAGTCATGGAGCTCTCCCTGGGGGATCAGCTTCACCCACCGAGGTGTCCTGCTTCACCCACCGAGGTGTCCTGCTTCACCCACCGAGGTGTCCTGCTTCACCCACCGAGGTGTCCTGCTTCACCCACCGAGGTGTCCTGCTTCACCCACCGAGGTGTCCTGCTTCACCCACCGAGGTGTCCTGCTTCACCCACCGAGGTGTCCTGCTTCACCCACCGAGGTGTCCTGCTTCACCCACCGAGGTGTCCTGCTTCACCCACCGGGGTGATCTGCTTCACCCACCGGGGTGATCTGCTTCACCCACCGAGGGGAGGTCGTTATCCCACCGAAGGTACCTGCTTCACCCACCGAGGGGAGCTCGTTACCCCGTCTCTTATCGCCGACCCGAGACGGTCCTCGAGGTTTATTCCCGCGTGAAAGAGGAAAAAGGACGAATAATACTGTCTCTCTCGTGCACGTGCGTCCCTCCCTCGACCGGCTACGACCCCCTGGCACGATGGCGCTCGCGCCCATGGACGGAGTGACGGACCACGTGTATCGGGACCTCGTCACCGCGCGGGCGCGACCGGGGGCGATCGCGTTCGCGGTGTCGGAGTTTCTTCGCGTGACGGACAGGGCGCTGCCGCGGAGCACGATCCTGCGGATGTGCCCGGAGATCGGTGCGGGCGGGACGACTCGAGCGGGCGTGCCGGTCTTGCTTCAGCTCCTCGGCGGACAGGCGGAGCCGCTTGCCGAGACGGCGCGCGTCGCCGTGCAGATGGGCGCGTGGGGTATCGATCTCAACTTCGGCTGTCCCGCGAAGCTCGTGAACCGGCACGACGGCGGCGCGTCGCTCCTGCGCTCGCTCGATCGGCTGGAGGCGATCGTCGCGTGCGTTCGCGGCGCGGTGCCCGAAGATCGACCGGTGAGCGTGAAGGTCCGCCTCGGATGGGAATCGCGCGAGGAAATAGTCCCCATCGCGCGCGCGGCCGAGCGCGGCGGAGCCAGCTGGCTCACGATCCACGGCCGCACGAAGACCGAGATGTACGGGCCTCCGGCGGACTGGCACGCGATCGGGCGGGCGCGCGCGGCCGTGAACCTCGTCGTCGTCGCGAACGGCGATCTGAACTCGAGGGAATACATCGAACGGTGTGGGACCGCGAGCGGCTGCTCCCATTTCATGCTCGGGCGCGGCCCTATGGGCCGTCCGACGCTCTTCGTGGGAGCACCCGAGCCGACGGACACGGATGCGAACACGACGCTGCTCGTCGATCTGTTGCTCGAGTACGTCGAACTCCTCCGAGCCGCGGGCTGCACGGAGGACCGACAGGTCGGGCGCGTGAAGCAGTGGCTCTCGCTCGGCAAGAGCGTCAACGCCGAGGTCACGCCCGTCTTCGACCGCGTGAAGCGACTCCACACCCGCGACGCAGTCTGCGCGGCCCTCCGCTCCGCCTGACGGGAGAACCCCCGATGGATTTCGTACCCGACCTCGATGCCTACTTGACCCGGATCGGAGACGACGGCTCTCGCGCGCCGGCGCTCGCAACCTTGCACCGGATCGTGGCGGCCCACACTCGCTCCATCCCGTTCGAAAACCTGGATGTGTTGCTCGGGAAGGGCATCGATCTCGAGCCGGAACGGGTCGAACGGAAGCTCGTGCACGAACGCCGCGGGGGATACTGCTTCGAACAGAACACGCTGCTCTTGCGGGCTCTCCAGGCGCTCGGGTTCCAGGCGGCTGCCCTGAGCGCCCGGGTCCGTTATCAGAGGCCAAGAGACTACACACCGCCGCGAACGCACGTCTTCGTGCGCGTCGAGGTCGACGGCGTGTCCTGGCTGGCCGACGTCGGAGTCGGTGGACTGTCGCTCACGGCCGCGCTCCGCCTCGACACCGAGTCCGAGCAACCCACCCCGCACGAGCCTCGCCGCATCGTCCGTGAGGGCGGGCTCTACTTTCACCAGGTGCTCCTCGAGGGGACCTGGCAAGACGTCTACGAATTCACGCTCGAGGAGATGCCGTCGATCGATCGCGAGCTCGCCAACTGGTACACGAGCGCGCATCCCGGATCGCACTTCAAGAACCAGCTGCTCGTGGCGCGCGCCACCCCGGACGGACGCAAGACACTGCTGAACCGCGAGCTGACTCTCCGGAAGACCGCGGGCCACGTCGACCGGCGCACCGTTGCGACGCCGGATGAGTTGCTCGAGGTCCTCGACGAGCACTTCGGCCTGTCCTTTCCGACGGGAGTCCGCTTTGCCTGCACCGGACTCGACTGGGGATGACGCTCGACCCGCGACCCCGCGAGCGAGCGCCATACCGACGTCAGTCTCCACGTATGGCTGGACTGTGAGACCGCGCCCGGGCGTCTCGGCACCCTCGGCGCACCTCGATTCCGCTGGAACTGAGTCGTCCCGCGGAGGTCGGTCGAAGGATCTCGAACGAAGATCGAACACACCTCGAACACTCCTCGAACGAAGGTCGAACACACCTCGACCGAAGGGCGAACGACCGCGAGTTGAGCCAGGGCGGAATTCGCGGTGGCACTGCCATTCCTGACACTGCCGGAGCGGCCCGGTCCCGGGCATTCTCCGGGACGTGAACGCCTACCTGCTCATCAATGCGGTCGTGCAGCAGACGATGGTGTTCATCGCGCAGCTCGCGACCTCGGGCGGCGTGCGGGCGCCGCTGGCTCACGTCGCCGAGCAGGTGTTCCTCGATCTGACGAACGAGCTCTCGAATCGCGGCGTGAAGAAGAAGGTCATCGCCGACATGTTCGGCATGGCACTCCGGACCTACCACCGGCGAGTCCGTGAGCTCCAGGAGAGCAAGACCGACTCGGGACGCTCCGTCTGGGAAGCCGTGCTCGGGTTCATCCGGCAGCGCGGTCCGGTCAGCGGTCACGACGTGCTCCTCCGGTACGCCGGAGACGATCCGGAGGTCGTGGCCGGCGTGCTCGGCGATCTGTCGCAATCGGGGCTGGTGTATCGCGCGGGGCGCGGCGAGTCGGCGCGGTATCGCATCGCCGACGACGTCGAACTCGGCACGGAGGACGGGTCGATCAACGCCGCGCACGAGCACCTCGTGTGGCTTGCGGTCTACCGCGAAGGGCCGGCGACCGCGGACGCCCTCGTCGCCTGGACGCATCTCGGCAGGAAGGTGATCGAGACCGTGCTCGAGACGCTCATCGAGGAGGGCCGCGTCGTGGAGACGCGGAGCGACGCGGGTTCGACGTACAGCGCCGACCGGTTCGAGGTGCCGCTCGGCGCGTCGAGCGGCTGGGAGGCCGCGGTGCTCGATCACTTCCAGGCGGTGGTCACCGGGATCATCGCGAAGCTCGCGCGCGGCCAGGCCCGCGGGGGCGCGGCGGATTCTCATCGGCGGCTCGACGTGGTCGCTCGACGTGTGGCCGGGCCATCCGCTCGAGAACGAAGCGAAGACGCTGCTCCGCGGCGTGCGCGTGAGGGTGGAGGAGCTCCGTCGCCGCATCGACGCCCACAATGTCGCAGCAACAAACCCCGGCCGGCGTGAGCGCGTCGTGTTCTACGCCGGCCAGAACATCCGGGACGGCAGCTCGACGGGGCAAGAAGGAGAGAGGGAGTCGGATGACGAAGTTTAGACAGGTACGGTTCGCGGCGGGGCTTGCTCTCGCCGTCGCAGGGTGCAGCTCACCGAGCCCGGAGACGTCGAGCTCGACGCACTGGGTGACGTGCGAGACGGTCGCCGACTGTTCGTCGGTGTCCGGCGCAGCCGCGTGCACGACGGGGTATTGCGTGGACGCGCAGGGGACTCGCTTGCCGGCCGCGAACGGTGCCGACGCGGGGCCGTCTCCCTGCGATCCGCTGGCGCCGCACGAGCTCCCCGTGACGCTCGGGACGATCCTGGGCGTCGGCAAGGACGCGCAGGGCACGATCTACCTCGCGGACGAGACCGTGAGCGCGACGGCAGGCACCATCGATCGCGTCTTCGTGTCGAGCGGTAATACGCTGTACCGGAAGGTGATCGGGGGTGCGGGACTGAGCACGATCCCCGGCGGCGTGATGGACTACTCGTTCTCGTACACGAACGATGACGGCTCGGGCGGCGGCGAGCTGCTCCTCGAACGCCCGGCGAGCGGCCCCGCGACGTCCATGGCGCTCGGCGCCGGTGGCAAGGGCGGCACGACGACCGCGACGCTGACGATCCTCCCGTCGAGCGCCATCCAGGGCATGACGCTCCGGAACCTGCCGGGAGACGTCGATATCACGTACGTCGGCGACGTCGCGAACGGCGACGTCATCCTCGTCACGCAGCCCCGCGACGACTGGGACGGCACGTACAAGCTCTACTACGGCGCGCCGGACAGCGTGATCGATCGCACGATCGTGAGCTCGTCCGAGACGCGGAGTGGCGGCATCGACATCCAGTTCCGCGTCGGCACGGCGACGTACGACGCAACGACGTCGTTCGTGTTCGGCGGAGACGCGAGCGCCGTCGGTCATCCCGGGCCCGGCACCCTCGACACGGGCAACGGCACGACCCTCACCTTCACCGAGCGTCTCCCGACGCCCACGACGCTGCCCGGCCTGACGTTCACGTGCCTCTAGCGGGACCCTTCGAACATGGGCGGGACGCTCCGTTGGGAAGCGCGATCCGCGTGGCCTCGCGTTACTCGTGGAGCAGCGCGGAGCGCCCGTACAAGGCGGGAAACAGGCTCTGATCGCGAAGCACCACGTAGTCGACGGCGGTGAACCCGGTGCCGCCGAGATCACAATCGACGAGCACCCCATGCCACGTGCACGATCCTGCCGCCGTCGTACCGTTTGCGCTCAGCCCCAGGCGGAGCAGCCAGGGCGCACCGGCATCTCGAGAGCCGTCACACGTCGGCCCGAGCCCGTCGAACTGGCCGAAGGCGACCGGCGAAGAGAGCTCGTCGAGAAGGGACCCCGAGCTCGCATCCGCGACGCCGAGCACCGGCACGGGATCGTCCGCTTCTCTCAGCACGATGGCGACGAGCGCGCGCGAACCGGTCTCGTCCTCACTCCAAGCGATGAGCGCTCCACGATCGAGGGTCAATCCCGCCACGTAGACCGAATCCGAACGAGTTCCTCCTCGGTGAGGTTGCCCTGCTCCGATTCGTACTCTTCGAGGAGCTTCTGCAGGCGCCGACGGCGAACGTCCCGGGCGAGCGCGTCCGTGACATGTGCGCTCAGGGTACGCCCCGATCTCCGCGCATCCCGCTCGACGTCGCGAAGGATGGCTTCGTCCACCGTGAGCGAGATCTTCTTGGCTCGCGCCGTCCTGGCGTTCGCCCGGGCACGCGGCGCGCGTGCTCGGGCCTTTGCCGGCACTGCTTGCTTGGGCACGAGGTATCCTACGTTAGGTAGGACTCATCATCAAAGGAGGCGCGCCAGCGACGGACCGCCCGCGCTCGAAGTCACCGCCGCGGTTTCAGAACGTGTACTTCAACCCCGCCGAGCCCACCCAGGCGAGGGCCGTCGCGTTGTCGATCGCTCGATCGAAGATGCTCGCGTAGCTCCGGACGCCGCCTTGAAGGGTGAGCGCGTAGTGCGGGCTCACCTGGTACCACTCGATGCCCCCGAGCGCGCCGAAGTACGGCCCCACGGAGTCCGAGTCCAGGAATCCGTAGCTCCGGAGTGAGTCGTTGGTGACGCTCGCGAGCCCGACTTCACCCTGCGCGTAGAGCCCGATCGCGCGCGACGCTTGCACGCCGAACCGCGCAGCGACGCTGAGCCCCCACAGCACGAACCCGCGCGGGTCCGGCGGCGGATTCGCGAACCCCGTGTTCGACGGCGTGACGTCCCCTTGAACGAGCACCATCAGCCAGTGCAGCGGCTCGTATCCGAGTGCCGTGTGAAACCACGGCGCCGTCGGCGACACGTGCCGCATCGCGCCGAGCTGGCCCATCGCGCCGAGCCCCGACTCGATGACGAAGCCGTGGTGTCGCGGGGGCGGCGGGGGCGCTTCGGGCGCTTCGGGCGTCTTCGAAATGTCCGCCGAGGCCGGCTGGGTCGCGAGCCACGCCTGGATCTGCTGCGCGTCGGGTCCCGGCGCCTTTGCGTCTTCCGCCTTTGCGACGGAAGCCACGAGCATCAGCGACGCTACACCGACGATCGAGCGCACGAGTAACAGCATCGGTCTTTCGATGCTACTTCGCGTCAGCGTCAGCGCGCGCGGACTTTCTTTTTCCGTCCCTGGAGCCCGCGGAACGCCGGCACGACGGGCGCCGGAGGTTGTTTCTTCTGCATCACCGGCGCCGGCGCGGCGTGCGCCGGCGCAGCGCGCGGTGGCTCGACGCGGCGCGGGGGTTCCGCGGCGCGGGGCGCGGGCCGTCGCTGTTCGGCTCCGCGCGTTGCGGCGGGAGCGCTGGGTTCCTCGGTGTGAAGGGCGCCGCGGACGCGAGCACCTTCTTCGATCCCCACGCGCGGCGCGGTGATGTTGCCGGTGACCTGCGCCGTCGCGTCGAGCACGACGGCTTCACTGCCGCGGAGCTCACCCGCTACGACGCCGCCGATCGCGAGTCGTGCGCCGGTGATGTCGCCGCGTACGTTCGCCTGGTCGCCGAGTGTCACGTCACCCTGGACGTGCACGTCCCCCTCCACTCGCCCGTAAATCTCGATCGACCCCTGGCCGCGGACGTTGCCGCGCACGACCGTTCCAAGCCCAATGACGGATCCTTCGGCCATCTTGTTCCTTAGACGTCCATGTCGACGTTGCCCTTGAACGAGGCACCGTCTGCGATGGTCAGCCGCGACGCCTTCACGTCGCCGATGAGGCGCCCGCCCGCCTGGATGTCCACCCTTTCGTTCGCCGTGACGTTGCCCGTCACGTGGCCCGCGATGCTCAGCGACGCCGCCCGGATGTCGGCTTCGACCACACCACCAGCGCCCACGGAAACGGCGTCCTGACTCGTCAGGGTGCCGCGCACGGTCCCGTGCACGACGACCTCTTCCTGGCTCGTCACTTCGCCCTCGATGGAGAGCCCTTCGCCAATCACGGTGCCTGCCATTCGAATGCCTTTCCGAGGCGCGAGACGCTAGTACAGCCGGCCGTGGCTGTCACCGGTTGGTGTGAATTCCTCTCCATACACCTTTATCCCGCTCTTCCAGCTCGTCCGCTCACGTCCTCCGCGCAAGTTCGAGGATGCCCACCCCCGCGCGGCTTCGCCGCGCGCCCCTCCCCGACGTCGTCCTCGGCTCCGCCTGCGGGCGCCCTGGGAGGGGAGAAACCCACGACCGCTGGGACGCGGTTTTCCGCGCCGCAGCTCGCGGGAGATCAACCCTCGATCCGGAGGCGCTCACCTGGCCCCGCAAGGAGGCAAGACTTGCGCGGATCCATTGCTTCCCCCATCGCGGTCGCTCCCGAACGCGTTCAGCGGGTGAACCATATTGTTTGAAGTGCAAGTATCGTTCTGTTTCTGCAAGCAGACTTTTCGGTTTCCGGGGATGCGCGTTGGGCATATACCGACAGCTCGCGTGCGAATTTCGGCTCAGCTGAGAGAAAGGTCACGACGATGAAGATGAAGACTTCGATGAGCATCATGGCGGCCGCACTCGCGTCCGCCGCCGTCTGCGCGCCCGCATGGGCGGATCGGCACGACGACCATCATGAGCATGGTGAGAAGGACCGAGGGGGCGACATGCACGAGCACGGACCCGGCGACATGCACGAGCACGGACCCGGCGACATGCACGGGCACGGACCCGGCGACATGCACCCGGGAGAAATGGCGCCCAACGGAGCAAGCCCGGCCGATCGCTGGCAGAAGGAAGAAGAAGGGCGTCGCGAGGCTCGTGAAACGGCGATGAAGGACAAGGAGCACTGGGACACGGGCCGTCCGGAGCGGGCCATGGCACACCGCGCCGCGATCGAGCAGACCTGGGGCGAGACGCTCAGGTCTCCCGAAGCGAAGGCCGAGCTCTCGCTGCACGCGGACAGGATGGCTCGACTGAACCGCGTTCTCGACCTGTCCGTTTCGAACGCCGCGCTGCATGAGCGCGCCAAGAAGGACCTGGACGAAGAGATCGCGCGCGACGCAAAAGTTCTCGAAGGGTTTCGCAGCAGGGCAGGTGCACGATGAAAACGTTGATGGCAATCGGACTCGCAAGCGTTCTCCTGGTGGGCTGCAAGAAAGAAGAGAAGGCCGAGGCGGCCCCCGCCGCGAGCGCCGTGCAGACGCCGCCCCCGGCGCCGAAAGCGCCGCCCGCGCCCGTAGCTGCGGCAGCTCCCGCGCCGTCCGCCGCCGATTCCGCGGTCCCGGTCGAGGAAGACTTCGAACAGAAGGCGACGGCGTCCATCACGGCCTCGAACGCGGAGCAGGAACTGAAGAAGGTGGAAGCCGAGATCGGTCACTGAGCAGCGGGCCCGCGTCCGTACCTGGATCCGAGAGCCCGTGGGGCAAAGCCCGACGGGCCTCGGTCATTCGGGCTCGAGTTCTGATCCGCGTCAGCGTGCGCCGAGCGCCGCGAGGATCTCTTTCGAGCGCAGCACGCTCGTGTAAAGGCCGCGCGCGTAGAGCCTCTCGCGTTCCTCTTGCGACAGATCGCCGGGGCGCCCGAGCGTCGCGGCGCGCAGGAGAATCGCCGCGGACACGCTCAGATTGAGGCTCTCGACGAACCCGCGCATCGGGACGCGGACCGTGCGCGTCGCAGCGCGCTCGAGGTCGTCGCGAATGCCGTCCCGCTCGTTACCGAGCACGAGCGCGAGCCGCTCGATGCCGGCGAGGTCTTCAGGAGCGAGCGTGCCGTCGGGGTGCGTCGCAACGAGCTCGAAGCCCTCGTCGCGAAGCCGCGCCACGGCGGCGCTCGCCGTCGCGTGGAGGATCACGTCGACCCACTTTTCGCTGCCGCGCGTGACCGTCGTCGAGATCGCGAACGACTCCACGCGCGGCACGACGTGGAGTCGCTGCACGCCGAACGCCTCGCACGAGCGCAGCACCGCGCCGCCATTGTGTGGGTCGTGCGGCGCGTCCATGAGGACCGTCACGCTCCCCACGCGCTGGTCGACGACGTCGCGGACGCGCCGGCTGCGGGCGGGCGTCACGTGAGCTTCGAGGGCCTCCGCGACGCCGCGCGGCGTCCACGGCACGGGCCATGGCTCCGTCGCCGCGTCCCGGGAAAGCGGGTGGACGACGTTCGGGCTCTTGCGGCGCACGCCCCGGAAATAGCCCAAAAGTCGCGTGCTAGACCGCATTTTGCGGAGGGGCACCCGCCGGAACCGTTGCGGACGGTCGCCGGATGATTAAGAAATGGGGACTTCGGCATCGGGCCGAGGTCCGGTTTGGCGGCAAAGAGAGTCGCCGCAAGCGAGCAAGAAGAAATGGCATCAGCGAACGTCCGCGTCTTCAATGACCTGAACTTCGACTCCGACGTACTGAAGTCGTCAGAGCCCGTCCTCGTGGACTTCACTGCGACGTGGTGCGGACCGTGCAAGGCGCTCGCGCCCATCGTCGATCAGGTGGCAGAGGAGCTCGTGGGCAAGGTGCGCGTCGGCAAGCTGGATATCGACGACGCGCCCGTCACCGCCGGCAAGCTCGGCATCCGCGGCGTCCCGACGCTGATGGTGTTCAAGAACGGCGAGCGTGCGGCGCAGCTCGTCGGTCTCACGACGAAGGCGAAGATCCTCGCCATGCTCCAGGGCTGAGTATCGGCGACGCGCGAAAGCGCGATCCCAGTGACGAGCCAGGGCCCCACAGCGACCGGCGCCGAGCCACGGAGGGACGGGCGCAGCCGCGCCAGTAGGTTCAGGCGGATCATGGTCGTCGCGCACGCCGTGACGGCGCTGGCCCACGTCCCGTTTGCGATCGCCCTTTGCGCGTGGCTGCCCGCGTGGGGCGCCATCGGTGTGAGCGCGGTTCTCGTCGTCGCGACGAGCGTGCGCCTCAGATTCATGGTGAAGGACGGTCGCCGGGCGCTGCTCCTCACGCGGCTCGTGGACGAACCGTTACTCGCTCACTGGTGCGCGTGCGTGCTCGCGATGTTCCTCCTGCCGCTCTCGGCGTTCGTCTTCGCGAGCGCACGGCTCGTCGGACTGAGCCGCCTCACCTTCGTGCACGCGGAGGTCGTGAGTTACGGCTTTTCGCTGTTCGTGGCGTCGTGGGGTCTGTGGGTCCGCCGCAGGTTCATCCGCGTGTCGCACGTGGACATCGCCATTGCCGGGCTGTCGTCGCAATTCGACGGGTATCGCATCGCGCAGGTGTCCGACCTGCACATCGGCAATCACGACCGGAAGGAGCGCGGGCTCGAGTGGGCCGCGCGCGTGAATCGACTGGAGCCCGATCTCGTGGCAGTCACGGGGGATCTCGTGACGACCGGCTCCCACTTCTACGAGGACGCCGCGGACGTCATCGGGGCCCTTCGCGGCAAGGACGGCGTCTTCGTGTCGATGGGAAACCACGACCAGAAGGACGCGGACGACTTCGCGCGCGCCATCGAAGCGCGCGGCCCGAGCGTGCTTCGGAACGGGTGGAGCGCCGTGCGTCGGGGCGACGCCGAGCTGGTCGTGGCCGGCATCGACGATCGTCTGACCGGCAAGGACGATCTCGGTCTTACGCTCGCCGGACGTCCGCCCGACTCGACGACGGTGCTCCTCTCGCACTACCCGGACTTCTTCCCGGATGCCGTGCGGCACGGTGTGGACCTCATGCTCGCCGGCCACACGCACGGCGGTCAGATCGCGGTGCCGTTCATTGCGCGGCGCGCGAGCCTGTCGCGACTGGCGGGGCAGGCCAGGGCCGGGCTCCACGTGAAAGACCGGACACGTCTCTACGTGAACGCGGGTCTCGGCACCACCGGACCGCCCGTTCGCGTCGGAGTCGCCCCCGAGATCGCGATGTTCGTCTTGCGTCGCGCTTGACGGCAGGTGCGGTACGCGAGCCCCTCCGGCGAAGCGAAGGTACTATCCTCGCACATCATGCGAGCGACCCTCGCGATCCCCGTTCTCGCCTGCATCGCGTGCGGCGGCGAGCCGGCACCGCGGCCGGTGCCGCGGCCGTCGCTGCTCGACACTGCCGCGCCTCCGATTGCGCCTTATCCGACGCCCGCGGCGTGGAAGTACCATCCGCGCGAGGTCGCGCCGATCCTCGCGCAGGTCACGCTGCCGGACGGGCGCGTGGTCTCGTGCGGCAAGCGAGGGGAACGATGGCTCGTGGACCCGGGGCGTGCCCTCGCCGAAACGGCGGCCGAGAACGCGCCGGAAGACCTCGTCGCGATGACGCGTTCCAGCGGGGCATGGCTGTTCCTGGGTCGCAGCGGCACCAGCTATGAAGCTCGCGAACCGCTGGGCCCGTTCGTGAGCTCGCGGGCTCCGCTCGAGCCTTTGGTGCGCCTGCGCGTCGAGGGCCCGATTCTGCTCGGAGTCCGCCGGGACGGCGCGCTCCTCCGCAGCGACGACGGCGGCGCGGCCTGGACACGTGTCGCGAGGGACCAGGGGACCTTCGAGGACGTCGCGCTCCGTCCAGATGGGCGCGGGCTCGCCCTTTCCGTGCCGGAGGCGCTCTTCGAGACGCGCGACGCCGGCGCGACATTTCATCGACTGGACGTCGCCCCGTTCGGCGCCGAAGTGCTCGTCGAGGGCGATGCGGGGGAGTTGCTCGTCTGGACGCCCCTCGGAGCGCGTCGCTGGGATCCGGATTCGCAGACGCCGTTCCCGATGCTCGGACGGACCGCGCTGACGCGCGCAAGAACCCTCGGCGCGCCGATCCCGCTCGGGCCGTCGGCGGACGCGCTGGAGCAGGGGCGTGCCGTCCTCGTCAGGGACGCCTGGATCGAGCTGCGCCCGACACCGTCGCCGTTCGCGTGGGAGCTAGTCACGGGACCCTTCGGCGGGCACCTTTCGGCGAAGCCCGCGCTCGCGTTCGCGGGCTGCTCCGACGTTCGCATCGCGGGCTGGGAAGAGACCCTCTACGTCGCCTGCGCGCGGATGCGCGAAGCGAACATCACCCAGCCACTCGAGTTTCGTCGCAGCGTCGACGGCGGCAAGACCTGGACGACCGAGCCATACTTCGTCGAAGGACAGACCGAGGCGCTGCGCATGGCGGTCGGACCCCATGACGAGCTGATCGTGGCCGGCGTTTGCTCCACCGAAACGACCGGCGCCGGGTGCCGTCCGATGGGCATCCAGTTCAGGCGCGCGGTTCACACGGACGCGGGCGCGGCAACCGTCGCCCTCGTGCCAGCGGCGGCGCAGGACCTGGCCGGGACGGCCGACGCGCTCGTGTTTTCGCTGGATGGACGCACAGCGTACGCCTTCGGCACGAGCTCGAAGAGCGACGTTTATACCGTGCTCGTATCGCACGACGGCGGCGCCTCCTTCGACGGACGCGACGTGCCGGCACTGCCCGCAGCGGGTTCCGAAGAGCTCCGCGGCAACGCCCCCGATCCGGTCGAATCGGCTGCAACCGCCGAAGATGGCACGACCGCGTTCGTCCTGGACTCGCGCGGACGGCGTTCGTGGCTCGTCGTGGACGATGATGGGCGCGTCGTCTCTTTGTCGAGGCCGCCCGTCGACGCGGCCCGCATCGGCGCGGCCGGTGGCCACGCGCTCGCCATCGATCCGACGTCCGAGGAAGCATGGGAGTCACTCGACGCCGGCGCGAGCTGGTCGCCGCTCGGCAAGCTCCCCATCGATCCGTGTCCGGAGGCGGGCGGCTGCGTCGCGCCACCCCAGTGCGTCTGGCGCGGCTGCGTCATCGGCGACGCCGCGTCGCGACTCGGCTGGGGTTCGGCGCCGAGCGCGTTCGTCCTCCCACCTGGCGGCGCCGGCGCGCTTGGACGCGCCGTACCGCGCGTGGGCGTGACGTACGCGTGCGCGCTCGATCCGGGTGACTGGCGTCCGATACCGGGCGTCCTTTCGCCCCCCGAGGCCGATCACGCGGCGATGGGCGGGCTCGCGTGGATCGCCGAGGTCTCGGATCGGCGCACCGGCGCGGTGTCGGTCGTGCAGGCGCACGCGGGGCCACGGGTCGGGATCGACGAGGTTCCCCTGCTCGCGCCCGCGAACCGCGGCGAGGACGTCGCGTACACATCCTCCTCCCAGATCGAGGGGTTCGTCGCGCTCAGATACGCGGTGCCGGGCGCGCTTGGCTCTACGGGTTCCCGCGACGTCGAGCTCCGGCACATCGAGGTCGCATGGGACGATGTGCTCGCGGGCCGCGTGGGTCATGCGATCATCCCCGACGGCGGCGCCTTCCACGCCGGCGACTTCGACGGCGAGCGCGCCGGCGCGCGCCACGCCCATCCGGAGCTGCTGAGCATCGCGACGGGCGGCGTCTCGGTGCGCCCACACGTCGGGCTTGGCGACGATCAAGACACGTTCTTCGTCGACGGGCGCACGGTGGAAACCTTGCCCCCCGTGCGCTGGCCGGACGAAGCCCTGCGTCACGGCCACGCGGACGTCGTGCACGTGGGTCGCACCATCGTACCCATCCGTCTCGACGGGACCGCCGCGATGCGCGCTCGACGCACCGGCGACGGCTTCGCCTTCGACGCCGCGGCGCTCGGGTTCGCGGACCCGCAGGCGTTCGGCGTCGGGCAATACGCGAATGTCTCGTACGTCGGCGCGCGCTCGGGCTTTCTCGTGCTCATCGACGGCCCTTCGGGCGCCCGGGCGTACGTGCACCCGTTCCGCGCGGAGGGCGCCCTCTTCGACGAGCCGGTTCGCGTCCCGACCCAGTCGGATCTCCCGTCGTCCCCAAGACCCTGTTCGGCCAGCGAGGTGGCCACGACTCCGCGCGTCGTCGTGCCGTACGCGCCCGGGGCGCGCCACGCCGTCATCGTGACCGATCCCGTCGAGCCGCTCCGGATCCTTCTGACCGACGACGCGGTGCTTCACGGCACCTTCGATGCGCCCTGTCTCGCCGCCTACGACGCCGGCTTCGTCGCCTCGGAGGATTCCGCCGTCCCCGAACCAGTGCAGGCCATTCTTCCCGGCAACCCGCTCGACCGAGCGTACCTGTTTCGTGAGGCGCAAGGCGCGACGGACACGCTCGCGCGCGTCGAATACCGGACGATGCTCTGCCATCCCGACACCGTCGCGAGCCCTCCGCCGGAGATCTTTCGGTCCCCTGGCACTCACGTTCCGCGGCCCTGAATTGGCGGTAGGCCGAGACGGCACGGGGGGGCAAGGCCTGACACGGGGCCCGCATGCGCATTTGTTTGGTGCCGGGCCCGGATTCGCTGAAGTATCGTGAGAACCTCCTTGATCGATACCGTGCGCCCGTCCCTCCCGGCGCCGCCTGGCCAGCGCACGGGCATCGTCCTCTCCGGTGGCGGTGCGCGGGGCGCGTATCAGGTGGGTGTCGTCGCGGGGATCATCGACGTGCTGAAGGACGTCGGGATCGAGCACGCCCCTTTCAACGTCCTCTGCGGCACATCGGTCGGCGCCATCAACGCGGGCTATCTCGCGTCGCATGCGCAGCTCCCCGGGCTCGGTATCGACGGCCTCATGAACGCCTGGCGCTCGCTCCGCTTGAGCGACCATCTGCACGTCAACCTGCGCGGCATGGTCGGTGCGTGGGCGTCGGCGAGGGCGGTTCACGGGGGAGGACCATTCTCGCAACGCGAAGTTCCGGCGCGCGCCTTGCTCGACTCACTGCCGCTCTCGGAGCTCGTCAGCAATCAGGTCGCGTTCGACGACCTTCACCGGAACGTGGACGCCGGCATCGTGCACGCGCTCGTCATCACCGCGCTCGAGATCTCGTCGGGCCGCACGACGCAATTCATCGAAGCGCCGCCGTACGTCTCGTTCCCGCCGTCGAAGGACCTGCGCAGGAACGTGCGCCGAGAACGCATCGGGCTCCAGCACATCCTCGCGTCTGCGGCGTTGCCCTTCGTGTTCCCGCCCCGGCGCATTCACGGCGAGGCTTACTGCGACGGTGGCGTGCGTTTCAATACGCCGATCGCGCCGGCGATCCGCGCAGGTGCGGACCGATTGGTCGTCATCTCGCTCCTGTCCGAGGCGCCGCAAGGCGAGATCCAGGAGATCCCGATCGAGGTCCGCGAAGCGTCGTACAAGAACCCGGTCTTCCTGCTCGGCAAAGTGCTGAACGCGCTCCTCCTCGATCCGACGCACTACGATCTTCAGGTGCTCGAGCGCTTCAATCAGGTCATCGAGACTCTGCAACGGGTCCTGACGCCGGAGCAGCTTTCCGCGTTCCATCGCGTCGTGCAGCAACACCGCAACATGACGTACCGCAAGCTGAAGACCCTCGTCTTCCGCCCCTCGCGTGACATCGGCGAAATCGCGCTCGAATATGCACGCGGCATCAAGCCCGAGGGCATCGGTCCACGCATTCTGCATCGCCTCGCGAGTCAAAAATCCGTCTGGCAGTCCGATCTGATTTCCTTCATGTGCTTCGACGGCGCGTTCGCGGATCTATTGATCCAGCTCGGCCGTCACGAGGCTGCGGGCCGCGCGCAAGAGATCCGGGACTTCTTCGACGTGTAGGCGGGCGCGTCTCGCCCTCAGTGGGCGCGTCCCGAGCACGGAGGTCGCGCACGTACGACCGCTCCCGACCGTCGGGGCCGACCACAAACCCCTCGTGCTTTCCCGTGACTCTCGCTCTGGCCTCGTTCCCGCGACGCGCGGGCGCGGCTGCAGCTCGCGGTACGGGCGCGCTGCCTGGCCCATCGGCGCTGCGCGTCTCTGGCCGCGCTCGTTTCAGCGGGGCGGCCCAGACAATCACTCGGTCGGTGGAGGCGGGGCGCGAAAAGCGGTATGGGGCCGCGCATGATCCCTCGCTACACGCCTGCCGAGTTCGAGAAGCTCTGGTCCGATGCGGCCCGCTTCGCCGTGTGGCTCGAGGTCGAGCTGGCCGGTTGCGAGGCGATGGAGGCCGAGGGGCTCGTTCCAGCGGGCACGGCGGCGAGCATCCGTGCGAAGAACCTGCAGCTCGACGCGGACGCGATCCTCGAGATCGAGAAGACGACGAAGCACGACGTCATCGCGTTCCTGACGCATGTCGAGGCGCTCGCGGGCGAGCCGGCACGCTGGCTCCACCGCGGGATGACGTCGAGCGACGTGCTCGACACGAGCTTCGCGATGCTGCTCGTGCGCGCCACGGACGCGCTCCTCGTGCGCACGGATCGGCTGATCGCGGCCCTGACGGCGCGCGCGAGAGAGCACGCGCACACGTCGATGATCGGGCGATCGCACGGGATCCACGCGGAACCGGTGACGTTCGGCGTCGTGCTCGCGGGGCACCTTGCGGAGGTGAAGCGCGGGCGCAAAAGGCTCGAGGTCGCGCGACGCGAGATCGCGGTGGGTAAAATCGCCGGCGCGGTCGGGACGTATGTGCATCTCGCGCCAGCCGTGGAGCGACGGGCGCTCGCCGCGCTCGGGCTCGAGCCGGAAACGGTGGCGACGCAGATCGTCGCGCGCGACCGGCACGCGGCGTTCTTCTCCGCACTCGCTCTCGTGGCCGCAGCGGTCGAGCGCCTGGCGACGAACACGCGTCACTGGCAGCGCAGCGAGGTAGGCGAAGCAGAGGAGAAATTCTCCAAGGGGCAGAAGGGCTCGAGCGCGATGCCGCACAAGCGCAATCCCGTACTGAGCGAGAACCTTTGCGGCCTCGCTCGCATCGTACGGAGCGCCGTGATCCCGGCGCTGGAGAACGTCGCTCTTTGGCATGAGCGCGACATCTCGCATTCGTCGGCGGAACGGATGATCGCACCGGACGCGACGGCGACGCTCGCGTTCATCCTCGAACGCGCGGCGACCGTCGTCGATGGACTCGTGGTCTATCCGGAGCGCATGCAGAAGAACCTGGACGCCTCGGGCGGCTTGTTCTTCAGCGAGGGCGTGATGCTTGCGCTCGTCGGCACGGGACTCCCGCGTCAGCGCGCGTACGAGCTCGTGCAGCGGAACGCGATGAAGGCGTTCCACGGCGAAGGCGATTTCCGTGAGCTGCTCGGCGCCGATCCGGACATTGCGGGCCGTCTCTCGTCACAGGAACTCGATCGCACGTTCGATCTCCGTCACGCGCTGCGATGGGCGGACGAGATGATCGAGCGCGCGATTCAGTCGTAACGCGCGACGCGCGCGCGGAGATATCCCCGCGCCACGATCCCGATCACGACCAGCGCGTGCCAGGGCCGCACGCCGCTCCGCTCGCCGGCGTACACGGGGCGGACGGGCACCTCGACGACACGCGCGCCCGCGGCGGCGAGCAAGCCAAGCAGGTCGTTGGGATAGCCGTAGCGCGGCCAGAGCTTCTCGAGCGGGAGGCGCGCCGCCATCGCCGCCGAGAGCGCAGTGAATCCGCACTGGCTGTCGTCGATGTCCAGCCCCGTCGCCGCACGCGTCAGCAGTGCGAGTGCGCTGCCCGCGAGGCGCCGCTCGAAGGGCATGTGCCGCCGCGCAGGGTGCATGAAGCGATTGCCCTTCACGTAGTCGGCGTGGTCGAGCGTCACTGGCGACACGACCCGCCCGAGGTCGTGCGGGTCCATCTGGTCATCCCCGGCCATCACGGCGATGACGTCGGCGCGCACCGCGAGCGCGAGACGATATCCGGTGACAATCGCGGCGCCGACGCCGCGATTCTCCGGGTGCGTCGCTACCGTCACACGCGAATCGGCGAGCGTGTTCGCGATCGCGGACGTGCCGTCACGGCTCGCGTCATCAACGACGAACACGGCGTCGACCCACGCGGGAATTCCTCGAATCACGCGAGCGATCCGGTCCGCCTCATCGAAGGCGGGCACGACGACCGCGACGCGCTTGCAATTCCACATGCGAGCCTTCTCGGCTACACCCGAGCCGCGCGGAACGGGGCGCGAAATGGCCTTCGCAGGGTCGCGCTCCGCGTCAAAAGCGTCTCTTTCGCGTCCGCACGGACGATTGAAAGGACGAGCTCCGCGTGACTCCGTCCGGAAACCGTGCGACCGTTGGCGCGAAGTCGGGGCCTCCCCCGAGAGTTTCATCGCCATGCTCCGTCATTCTGCCGACCACAAGACGCTGCTCTGGGTCCTGGTGCTCGCGCCCGGGCTCGTCGCCATCCAGTACGCGCGCCCGGACCTCGTTAAATATCTCTTCTGGGTGAGTTGCTACTTCTCGATCGCGACGAGCACCATCGCCCACAATCACAACCACTCCCCGACGTTCCATAGCAAGAAACTGAACTCCCTCTTCGGGAACTGGATTTCCCTCATCTACGGCTTCCCGACGTTCGCTTGGATCCCGACGCACAACCTGAACCACCACAAGTACGTCAACACCGAGGGCGACGCGACGATCACGTGGCGCTTCACGAACCGTCACAACGCGTTCGTCGCGGCGACCTACTTTTTCGTGTCCGCGTACTACCAGCAGTACCCGACGAAGGCCTTCATCGAAAAGGTGAAGGAAAAGAACCCCGCGCTCTATAACCGCATCATCGGGCAGTACGCGTTCTGGGCGGGCGGGTACGTCGCGCTCCTCGTGCTTGCGATTCGACTGCACGGGCTCACGACCGGGCTCTACGTGTTCCTGATGAGCGTCGGCGTGCCGGCCATCGTCGCGCTGTGGACCGTGCATCTCTTCAACTACGAGCAGCACGTCCACACCGACCCGTGGTCCAAGCACAATCACTCGCGGAACTTCGTGAGCCCCGTGTTGAACTTTCTCCTGTTCAACAACGGCTACCACACGGCGCACCACGAGAACCCGGGGCTCCACTGGAGCAAGCTGCCGGACGCACACGCGAAGATCGAAGCGCTCATCGATCCGGTGCTGAAGCAGAAGAGCGTATGGTGGTACTGGTTCAAGCAATACGTGCTCGCGGCAGTCCTGCCGTCACTTGGCTCGGTTCAGATGGGCCCCGGGCCCGATCATCCGCCGAACGGCGGGCGCATCCAGGGCCTGAAGAGCGCGGACGTCGAACTCGGAGACGCGGGCACCAACGCGCAGAGCGTTCACGCGAGCTGAGCGACGGCGGAGCCCTTCGTGCCGCTGCGGCGACGGACGTTCCTCATCATCGCTGCGAGTGCGGTCTCCGCCGCTGGCGTCTGGGCTGGCGTTGCGTTTCGATATCCGAGCGACCGTACGCCCGAGGGCGCTTACCTGCGCATCGTGAAGGCCGTGAACCTCGGACGTCCGCGGGACTTCTTCGCGTACCTCGAGACGGAGGCTCAGCACGCGGCTTACACCATCCGCGACTATCGCAAGAAGGCGCGGGACCGGGTGCTCGCGACGTATCCGGAACCGGACCGGACGCGGCTCGCCAGGGAGTACGAAGCCGAGGCGGAGACCGCGGACGGCGCGGACCTGTTCGTGCTCGAGTCGACTCGGCGCGGGTTTCTCGGGCGGCTCCGCCGCGATATGTCGGGGATCGTTCGTGTCGACGTGGAGGGAGAACGCGCCACGGTGGAGACGGCTCACGGGACGCGCTACCCGTTTCGTAGACGCGAGAACGGGATCTGGGGTCTCACGATCTTCACGGCGGTCCTCGTCGCGGACGCGGAGAAGGCCGCACGCGATTACGAGCTCGTGGATCGCGCTGCCTCGGACTACGAACGCGCGGTCCGCTGAACGGCATCGGGCGACTCGACGGTCATCGCGAGCGCGGCGTGCGCAAATTCGCGCCAACCAACCTTCCTGCGCGATCGCCCGGGCCCTCCGCACCTCCTCGAACCTCACATCCCGGGGCAGATTGCCTCAGGGTGGCGCCGCGCCGCGTCGAAGGCGGCGCGGCGCCTCGACGATCTTCGACATCGCCTCGCCGGCCGCTCCCGAAATATCGGCGAACCTGGTCGTGGGTGAGCTTCCGTGCAGCCCGTCAGGAGATCTCCAGCGCAGTGGGCACGGTCGATGCAGAGGCGGGGCCGGTAGGCAAACTCATGACAGATCATCTCGAGTTACAGACGCGTTTCCGTGGCGTGCCCCGGCACCATTCATACGATCTGTTCGTCGCCAGTCGGTCGCCCCGGGTCCTGGTTGCCGACGAAGACGATGACGTGCGGACGATCCTGACCCGACGCCTGAGGCGAGATGGGTTCCAGGTCATCGAAGTTCCCGATGGGCGGCGCCTGGAGCGATTGCTGCTGGCCTACTCGCTCGGCGCACGCCACCAGCGTCCGCCGATCGACGTCGTGGTCTCGGACATTCACATGGCGGGTCGGTCGGGCCAGGACGCGCTCGCCGATCTTCGGTCGCGCGATACGGGCACGCCGTTCGTCGCGCTCGCGGGCACCGGCGACGTGGACGCGCACGTGGCCGCGATGCGGCTCGGCGCGTCCGCCGTGTTCGACAAGCCGTTCGATCTGGACGACCTCTGCACCACGGTCGTGCATCTGGTGGGGCCATGACGGCGGCGCCGAGAAGGCGGCTTTTGCTGGCCGATCGTGACGAGGCAATGCGCGCGTGGATCAAGCGTACGCTCGCGTTCGCCGGCTGCGATGTGGCAGAGGCATCGAGCGGGTTCGAGTTGCTCGATCGCCTTGCGGACGACGGCCCCTACGATCTCGTCATCACGGAGGTCGGCAGGGCCGAACCGCGCCAGGCGCATCCGACGGGCCTGCAGGTGGCCACGATGGCTCGCGAAGCGGGGCTCGCCACGCCGTTCCTCGTCATGGCCGAATCCCCGGATTCTCGGCTGTCGGAAGTGCTCAGCGCGGTCGGGCGCGCGAGGCTCCTGTCGAAGCCGTTCAGTCCGCACGCGCTCCTGGCGGCCGTGCGCGGAATCCTGTCCCTTGCCGCAGCGTGAAGCGGGAATGCGCGCGGCGACGTCAACCGCTCCGCGCCTTGACGTCTTCGTAGCGCTGTCCCGCGGGGGCGCCAGCTTCCACCGCGAGCCCGACCTTGCTCCAGCCCGGCTCGACTCTGCCGAACGCGTCGCGACTCCCGCCGAAGCCGGTACGGAGCTCCCTCAGAGCCGTGAAGCCGGCGGCAATCATCAAGCGGGCAGCCTTGAGCGAACGCGCTCCGGACTGGCACCCGATCACGAGCCGCGCGTCTTTTGCGAACGCACGCTCGACGACGGCTAAAAACTCCGGGTTCGCTTCTAGCCCGGAGGAGCCGCGGTGCTGGAGAGGCACGTTCAGCGCGCCCGGAGGGTGTCCCTCCGCGAACTCGGGTTCACTCCGGACGTCGAGGTAAACGTACCCCTCGGTGATGAGCACCTGCGCCTCCTGTGGCGAAACGCGAGGAACATCCGGCACGGCGCCCCATCGTAGCATCGCCCTGCGCTTTCGCGATAAGGTGCGAGAAAGTCGTGCTCGCCCCTCCGCCGTCCGGTCAAGTCCGGCTCGTTCCGCTCGGAGGGCTCGGCGAGATCGGCATGAATTGCCTCGCCGTCGAACAGGGTGACGATATCCTCGTCGTCGATTGCGGGATCCGGTTTCCGCACGACGATCTCGGCGTCGACGTCATTCACCCCGACTTCACGTGGCTCGTCGAGCGGGCCGGCCGCGTGCGCGGCGTGTTCCTCACGCACGGCCACGAAGACCACATCGGCGCCCTCCCATACTTCCTGTCGCGCATCGACGTGCCCGTCTGGGGGCCGCCGCACGCGATCGCGCTCGCCCGCAAGCGACTGGACGAGCACGGCTTCGCCGCTGACGAGTGCGATCTCCGGCTGGCGCAGGCCGGGGGGAGTTACGACGTCGGAGGATTCTCCGTCGAGCCGATTCGCGTGTCGCACTCGATCGTGGAGGCATCCGCGCTCGCGATCCGCACGAGCGCCGGCACGATCGTCCACACGGGGGACTTCAATTTCGATCCAGCGCCGCCCGACGGAGAGCCGACGGACGAGGCGCGGCTCGCGGCGCTCGGCAAGGAGGGCGTCGCGTTGCTCCTCTCGGACAGCACGAACGTCGACGTCCCCGCGCGTAGCGGTTCGGAGCGCGACGTCGGGGCGGCGCTACGGTCTCTCGTCGAGGCCGCCCCGGCGCGGGTCTTCATCGCCCTCTTCGCGAGCAACATTCAGCGACTCTTACTCATCGGCGAGGTCGCGATGAAGACGGGTCGCAAGGTGTGCATTCTCGGCCGGAGTCTCGTCACCCAGGTCGACATCGCGACGCGGATCGGCCGCCTCAAGTGGCCGAGCGATCTGGTCATCGGTCCGGAACGAGCGCGGAACGCGCCGCGCGAGAGCGTCCTCGTGCTCGCTGGCGGCACGCAGGGCGAACCCGGCTCGGCAATGTCGCGTCTCGCCGCGGGCACGCACGGCGAGCTCACGCTCGACCCCGGGGACACCGTCATCTTCTCGAGCCGGGTCATTCCGGGCAACGAGCTGGCCTCGGTACAGATGATGGGCGACGTGCTCAGGCGCGGCGCGCGCGTCCACTCGCGCGTCACGGACCCCGGCGTCCACGTCAGCGGCCACGCGTCTCGACCCGAACAGGCGAAGATGCTCGGGCTGGTCCAGCCTCGCGCCTTTCTTCCGGTTCACGGCACACTTCACCACCTGAGCCGGCATGGGGAGCTCGCCCGCGAGGAGGGCGTCGCAGAGGTCAGGATCGTGGAGAACGGGACTGCCGTGGTCTGCGATGGAGCGCGGCTCGAGGTGGACGGAGAGGTGGCGTCGGGCGCCGTTGCCGTCGGGTTCGGCGGCATGCCACTCGGGCGCGACCTGCTCCGCGAGCGCTCGGAGCTCGGACGCTCGGGCCTCGCCGTCCTTGCGCTCGCGGTGGATCGGACGGGTGCGCTCTTGGGGGTGCCGACCGCGACGACGCGCGGCATTCCGAACATGAGCGCACCCGCGGACGTCCGCGCGCTCGAGATGACCGCCGTCCGCGCCGTCGAGATCGCGAGCCGCAAGCGACGAAAACGCGACGAACTCGTCGACGACGTGCGCCGCGCCGTGCGCCGTCACGTCCTCGACGTCGCGGGTGCGCGGCCCGTCGTGGAAGTCCTCGTCGTCGAGCGGGACGCCTAGACCGAGGAGCGGCCGGCGATTCGATGAGGTCCTGAACGCGACACCTTCCTGGCGGATAGCGGCCAGCGAGGCGTCGCTCAGGGCGCGGTTGCGCTCCGGAACACTTCCACCTTCTCGAGCACCTGATCCTGGTTCGGTCGATCGGCAGCGCCGCGAGGGACGTTCGCGATCTTCTTGACCACATCCATGCCCGAGACGACGCGACCGAAGACGGAGTGCTTGCCGTCGAGGTGCGGCGTCGGCCCCTCCGTGATGAAGAACTGGGAGCCGTTGGTGCCTGGCCCGGCGTTGGCCATCGAGAGGACGCCCCCGCGATCGTGCTTCAGGTCCTTGTGAAACTCGTCCGAGAATCGATAGCCGGGACCGCCCGTGCCCCAGCGGCGCGCGGTGTCGGCGTGGCGCGTCAGTGGGTCGCCGCACTGGATCATGAATCCAGGAATCACGCGGTGGAACCGGATGCCCGAGTAAAGGGGCTGACCGTCCATGCTCTTGCCCGCGTGCTCGTCCTTCCAGCCCATCGCACCCGTCGCGAGTCCGACGAAGTTTGCGACGGTTCGCGGCGCCTTCTCCTCGTCCAATTCAGCGACGATTGCGCCCTGCGTGGTGTGGAACCTTGCGTAGAGCTTTCCGGTGCCGGGGACGTTGATTTTTGGAAACTGGGGATCGGCCATGGTGAACTCCTCTTGAAGACGCACCCCTTTTCACACGAATGCGTTCCGAGCCCAAGCATGTTTCGCTTCGAGCGCTTCAGAGCAAGACGCCAGGATTCAAGATGCCGTTCGGGTCGAAGACGTTTTTTATGCCCTTCATGAGCGCGAGCTTCGTCGGGTCTTCGAGCTCCGAATAGTACTTCCTCTTCGCCGCGCCGATCCCGTGCTCGGCGGACACGGCGCCGCCCATGTCGACTCCCGCGCGCAGCAGATCGTGCATGACGGCCGACAGCTTGGCCTTGTCGGCTTCGAAGATCCCGAGATGGATGTTGCCGTCGCCCGCGTGCCCGCAACCGTTGACTGTCGTGCCGTGGCGGATCGCGATGTCACGGACCTTCGACATGTACTCGGGGATCGAGGCGCGCGGCACCACGACGTCGATGATGTCGGTGAGCCCCATGCGCTTGCCGACCCAGAACGTCTTTTCGCGTGCGTCGATGAGCGCCTTACCTGCGCCGGACGGCAGTACGAAGACGTCGATGGCCCCTTCCTCGGCGCAGACCTCGCCGAGCCGCTCCACGTCGCGCTGCACGACGCTCTCGTCGCGGCCTTCGACCACGACCACCAGATATGCTTCGGCCTGGTCGCGCACGGCTTCCGGGATCCCGAGCTCGAGCCCGGTGAACCCGGTGATGCCCATCATGGTCATCTTGTCGATGTACTCGACGAGCAACGGACCCGCGCCGCTCATCACCAGAGCCGGCACGGCGCGGGACACTTCTTCGAGTGAGCGAAACGGCGCGAGCAGTGTCGACCAGATGGGCATCCTCGGAAAGAGCTTCACGGTGACCTGCGTGATGACCGCGAGTGTTCCCTCCGAACCGATGAGAAGCTGTGTGAGATCGTAGCCGCTCGACACCTTCACGAACTTGCCGCCCGTTCGGACGATGTCTCCGTTCGGGAGCACTGCCTCCAGCCCGAGCACCTGGTTTCGGGTCACACCATATTTCACGGCACGCATGCCGCCCGCGTTCGTCGCGACGTTGCCGCCGAGGCTCGCGCTATTTTCTCCCGGGAAGATCGGGTAAACGAGGCCCTTCTTCGCGGTGGCCTGGTCGAGCGCGTCGAGGGTAACGCCCGGTTCGACGACGGCGACGTGATTCGCCTCGTCAATCTCGAGGATCCGGTTCATCCGCTCGAGGGAGAGCAGAATGCCGCCGGGCCTCGGCGTGCATCCACCAGACAGGCCCGTCCCGGCACCGCGAAGCGTCACCGGGATCCGGTGTTCGTTCGCGAATTTCAGGAGACGCGAAACCTGGTCGGTCGTCGCGGGGCGCACGACGGCCTCGGGCGTCGCGTGCGGCGTGGACAGACACTCGTCGTGCGAATACCCGTCCTCGATTCCATCGCCCCGGAGGACATGGCCCTCGCCGACGATGGTTCGAAGTTCATTCAGAGCGGCTTCTAGCGCCATGCTTCACCTTCATTCCGCAAGATACACCCCCTCCGCGGTCTCGTCGCTTGAACGAAGTGGCCGCCGCCGTGGGCCAGGAGACCCACGGGAGACACGAGCCCCGCCGGACGCCGCGTCAGCTCTTGTCGAACAGCGTGGCGATGCCCTGGCCCACGCCGATGCAGAGTGCGGCCAGGCCCACCCGTGCCCTGGGATTTTCGCTCATGACGCTCGCGAGCGTCGCCACGATGCGGGCGCCGGAGCTGCCGATCGGATGGCCGAGCGCGATACCGCCACCCCGCACGTTCACCCGGTCCGGGTCGAGCTCGAGCCCGCGAACGCACGCGAGCGCTTGCGCGGCAAACGCCTCGTTCAGCTCTATGGCGTCGAGGTTCGGCGCGCGCAGCCCCGTGCGCGCCAGGAGCTTCTTCGTCGCCGGAATGGGGCCTTCCCCCATGTAGCCTGGATCGACGCCGGCTGTCGCGCTCGCCACCCATCGGAGCTTCGGTTCCACACCGAGCTCTTTCACGACGGATTCGCTGGCGAGTATCACGCCGGACGCCCCGTCGTTGAGTGGCGAGGAATTGCCCGCCGTCACGCTCCCGCCCTCGCGAAAGGCAGGCTTCAACTTCGCGAGCCCCTCGAGCGAAGCGTCGGGGCGCGGGCTCTCGTCCTTCTCGAACAGCATGGGCGCACCCTTCGCCTGCGGGACGGCGACAGGTGCGATCTCGTTGGCGAAGAGCCCGCGTTCCCAGGCCGCCACGGCCTTCTCGTGCGACCGGAGCGCGAAACGATCTTGCTCCTCACGCGTGATCCCGAACTTCGTTGCGACGTTCTCGGCCGTCTCGCCCATGCTGATCGAGATCGAAGCGCGCCTGCATGCGGGGGTTCGGATATCGCCAGCCGAGCGTGGTGTCGTAGAGGGGCGGCGGCGTACGGCTGAACGCCTCTTCCGTCTTCGGCATGGAGAAGGGCGCTCGAGTCATGCTCTCGACGCCGCCCGCGATCGCGACCGTCGCTTCACCGGTCGCGATCATCCGCGCGGCATCGTTGATTGCTTCGAGTCCGGAGCCACAGAGGCGATTCACCGTCACCGCCGGGATTTCGTACGGGAGGCCCGCGATGAGGAGCGCCATGCGCGCGACGTTGCGATTGTCCTCTCCGGCCTGATTCGTCGAACCGAAGACGATCTGGTCCAGGCGCTCGGCGAGCGCCGGCTGACGCTTGACGAGCGTCGTCACGATGTGGGCCGCTAGGTCGTCCGCGCGCACCTTCGCAAGGCCCCCGCGGAACTTTCCAATCGGCGTACGAACGGCATCGACGAGGTAAACGGCCGGCATGCTCCGACTCTACCTCAGCGACGCGGCAACCGCGACCGCTTCAGGCTTGAACGGTGTGCCCCGCGAGGTCGGCGCCGCACGTGGCACAAGTCTTCGGAACGTTGTCCTTGTGATAGACCTGCGCACAGTTGAGACAGAGCCGCGCGTCGCGTTCGAACGAGATGATCTTGTTCGTCGCGGCACATCGGCGGCCCGCGACTTGATCTCCGGTGACCGGAACCTCTTCTCCGCCGGGCTGCGTCGCGAGCGGGATGCCGCGCTTGCCCGCCTCGTCCACCTTCACGATCTTCGGCAGCCGACGCTCGGCCTCGGCGATGATGAACGCCGTGGCCCGCGGATGGGCGCCGACGGGAATGCCGATCGTCAAGCCAGGCGACTTCACGACGAGGTCGCCACCAGCGAGCTGGATTTCCTCCATGTCGCACCACAGGATGCGTGTCACCTCGGAGCCACGCTCGATCGCCACGCCGGCGTCTCCGGCGCGCACCGGGAATGCGCTCGCGCCCCCGAGCCAGAGGCCTGCCCCGAGACCGATCGCGCCCACGGTGACGAGAGCCGACGCGTACGACACGGGCGTCTCGCTGACCCATTGTCCGTAAACCCCCGCCCCGAGCGCGAGCGATCCGAGCATCCCGAGCCCGCCGGCGAACCGGGAAGTGTGGGTTGCTTCCGGAACGAATCGTCGCTCCGTACGTTCTTTCTGGGCTTTCCTCTTCTTCTTTTCCGCCATGCGATCCCTTCGCGGCGCGGAGCCTAGAGCGTCTTTCCGCGAAGTGGAACGCTCGAAAGCAACGAAAGACCGGCGCCGTTCGTCGCCGCGCCGTCGTTTGCCGGCTCGCCGCGGTTGTTTTCGCCCGGAAGGGCGCGTTCACTCGGGTTTGCATGGGTCTGACGCCTGTTTCCCGGATGGCATCGCGGATGCTTCCCGCGTCCGCGATCGCCGTCGTCGCGTTTACCGTCCTGGTCTCCGCACGGCCGAAGCCGGTCGTCGCGGTGCGGCTCCGCGGGGGCCCGACCGAGGGCGCGACCGTTCTTTCGTGGCGGCTCGAGGTCGTGGAGCGGCTCGGCTCCCGTGAAAGCGTGCTCGCCGGACGCGCCGCGTCGCTGGAAGCGCGCTTCGACGGCGGCGGGGCCGACTGGCACGGAACGCTCGACGCCGAAGGAGCGGCCTCGGTGACCCTCGCGGGCTTTTCGAGCCCGGTGAGCGGGTCGGTCCGCGTCCGGGTGTCGGTCGCGAACCTTGCGCCCCTGCCAGAGACGGTGTTCGCGGTCTCGCGGGCTCGGTGGTCCGCCCATGCTCGTCGCCGCGGGGGCTGGGTCGAAGGGCGGCCCAGCGGCGACCTCAGCGTGCGGGTCGCACCCGGGCGCGGCATCTTCGCGGTTCCGTTTCGCGACCCACTGTGGGTCGAAGTGCGTGGGCCGAACGCCGCGCTCGACGGCGTCACGGTCTCGGCCAGCGCGGAGGGGGGCCGGCTCGTCGGCACGCCTCGACCGCCGCTCGTCTCCAGGCGCTCCGAGTTGTTCTTCACTCCCGACGAGTACGCCGTGGACGTCTCCGTCGTGGCGCACTCGCCGACCGAGAATGCGCGCCTGGACGTCGCACTCGACGTCGATCCGGGCGCGCTGCACGCGGTGCTCTCGCCGGACGGCCTGGTCGTATCTTCACCGATCGTTCGTGAGCGTGCGTACGTCGCCATCGTCACCGAGTCCGAGCGCCTGACGGGGGGAACGGTGACCCTGATTCCCGACGGGTCGGGTGGCGCGCGCGGTCTCTTTGCGCTCGGTCCCTTGCCGCGAGAGCCGACCTGGGCGGTCGTGTCCAGCGAGTCGGATCGCGCGTCGCCGGCCCTCGTCGGATGGCCGATCGTCACGTCCGGCACCGAGCCACCCATGACCTTCGACGTCCCGGACGTGCTCCTGGCTGACACGACCGCCGTCGCTGTGGGCCGTGAGGCGTCGAGGGTTCGCTGCGTCCGGGCGCTGGCTGCGTCGTTCGCCGTCTTCGCTCTCGCCCTCACGGCCTGGTTCGTCGCACGCGACGCTCGGCGGGCGCGCGCCGAGCTCCGCTCGCACCTCGACGACGCCGGAGCGGATGCAGAATCGACCATACGGATTGCCACTTCTGGCGGCGCGAGCAACTGGGTTCTTGCCCTGTCGCTACTGGTGTTCGCCCTGGCAGCACTCCTCGTCGCGACGTTCGCGCTCTATCGGTGACGCCCCGCGCTCCGCCTCTGGCCCGGGGCCTTGGCTGCCAGGGGCCGGCAAGGAGTGGCGCGCTCTCCAGGCCATGCGTTTCCCCGTCCGGCGTGCGGTCGTCCGCACATGCCCTCATCGGTCGCTCCCGCTCGCTCGCGTTCATTTCCCACGAATCGGCCGAAATTGCGGGCCGTCGTTTTGGGACCACCGCGTCATCACAAAACCCTTCCTTGTCCTCCCTCCTCCCACACCCTGAGCGTCACGCACCTTTGACGGGTGCACGCGGGCAAGCAAAGCTAGCGTGGATGGGGTACCCTCGGAAAAAATTGGGTTTGACGTAACCTTCGGTGCTTGGAGACTCGTTCAAATGGTTCATGGCCGCTGGACTTCGATTGCTGCACTGACGATCGTTTCGGGTGCGACCTTGATCGGATGCGGTGGCTCTGGCACGACGAATCTTTTCGATACGGGCTCCACTGGAGGCGCGGCGGCGACCGGCGCGGGCGGCGCGAATTCAGGGACGGGCGGTGTAGCTTCGGGTGGCCTGGGGTCGGGCACCGGTGGTGTCGTGAATTCAGAGAGCGGTGGGAGCGCGGGCAACGCAGGCGCGGGTGGCACGGAGCAACTCGACGGAAGCATCCCGGATGCAGGCAGCGCGGGCGCCCCCATGGACTCGGGCACTGGGGGGAGTGAATCAGGTGGAGCGGGTAGTTTGGATTCCGGCAGCTCCAGCGGCGGCGCAGCTTCGGGTGGCGACGGCGGCATCATCGGCGCGAGCGGCGGTGCGAGCGGTTCCGGTGGAGCGACGGGCTCCGGCGGCGCAAGCTCGGGCGGCGCGACGGGTTCCGGTGGTGCGAGCGGTTCCGGTGGTGCGGCGAGCGGTGGCGCGAGCGGTTCCGGCGGCGCGAGCGGTTCCGGTGGAGCGACGGGCTCCGGCGGCGCAAGCTCGGGCGGCGCGACGGGTTCTGGTGGCGCGAGCGGTTCCGGTGGTGCGGCAAGCGGTGGCACGAGCGGTTCCGGCGGCGCAAGCTCGGGCGGCGCCGGTGGTTCCGGCGGCTCGTGCAGCACCGACGAGGATTGCCAGGTCGACGGCGGCGCGGCCATGATTTGCGTCGATGATGAGTGCGTGCCGGGCGACTGTCACGTGAGCACGGACTGCCCCGACGGCGGAGTGTGCGGGCTGATCACGACGCAAGAATGTTCCCCCTGCACGACATCCGCGCAGTGTTCCGCGACGAATGGCTACGGGGGTGGACACGTCTGCGACACGGGTTCGTGCGTCGTGGGCAACTGCGCCGAGGACGTCGCGTGTGCCGGCGGTGAGATTTGCGGCGTCACCAAGCCGGACACTTGCGGCAAGTGCACCACCGACACCCAATGCCAGAACGCGCCCGCGTATGGTGCGGGCTTCATGTGCGACACGGCGACCGGCGCGTGCGTCAGTTCTGCCTGCCCGACCGACGACGTCGCGTGCTCCAAGAACGGCACGGACTTCTGCTGCGGCGGAACCTGCGTGACCGGCAACTGCTGCAATAACGGCGACTGCAAGGCCGGTAAATGCGTGAACAACGAGTGCACCTCGTGCGCCGTCGTCACGGACGACACGTATTACGTCGATCCGCTCGACGGCAGCGACAAGACCGGTACGGGCGACGGCGCAGGCACTTGCGCATTCAAGACCATCACGCGCGCCCTCCAGGCGATCGGCAACCCGACTTCGGCGACGACGATCGTCATCGTCCCGGACGCCGCCGTGAGCAGCGCGAACGGCGAGACCTTCCCCATTGCCGTCCCGGCGAACGTCACCATCGACGGCAACGGCGGGGGCACCGACGCGACGGTCCTCGTGCCCGGGAACGGCACCGGGTTCACGCTGGCGCATGCAAACTCGTCCCTCGCGGATCTGGTGATCGACGGGCAATCGGGACAAGCGCTCATCGGCGTCTCGGTCACGCCGGGCTCCACGACGACCACGAAGGTCGCGAACGTCACCGTGGAGAATTTCTCTTCCGACGGCATTCACGTCACCGGAGCGCTGACGATCGGTGAAGGCGTTACATCCACGGGCAACGCGGAGAGCGGCCTCCACGTGCTCGGCACCGGTCGGGTGACCGTCGCACAGACCTCTGCGACCGGCGCAGCCGTCCATTTCGACGAGAACGCGGGATATGGAATCGAAGTCACGGGTACCGGCGGCATCACTCTGACGGGCAGCCCGGGCACTCTCGGGAATGGCACTGTCACGGCAAATGGCAACTCGCTCGACGGTCTGTTCATCGAGCAGACGCCTGCGATCTCGATCGTGTCGCCGATCGACACCATCACCGGTCTCGTCGCGTGGGAGAACGACGGGAACGGCATTCACGTCTTTGGCGGCTCTTCACTGGTGCTGCGCGATAGCTACGTGCTCGGCAACGCCGCGAACGGCATACTGGTATCCACGTACATCGCGGGCGCCACTGCGAACGACAGCGTCGCGCGCATCAACCTCGGCGGCGCCGTCGTTGCAGGCGCGAACACCCTCCAGGCCGCAGCCGGCGGGCATGTCAACGCCGATGCGGGCATCTGCCTCGACGTCGATCGTCTCGCCAACGTCACCCTGACGGCCGAAGGTAACATCTTCGGAACCATCAACTGCGGCGCGACCAACGGAACCCTCAAGCACGACGACAACTGCACGGGCGCCGTCGATTACTCCGTCGATACGGCGCTCACGACATCGAACACCATCGACGTAGCGAACTGCCATTGACTCCGCGAGGGTGGGTGGACGCCTCCGCTTGGCTTTGCGGCGATGCGGCTCCGTCCGGGGCGGGAACTTCTCGCTTCGTCCCGCCATGGCAGACGGCGCGAGCTGGATCCATGGTAGCGTGTATGTGTGCATCCGCTCTTCCAGCTCGATGCTCCACTGCCGATCCCTCCTGGACGGAGCCCCTTTCATATCCGGGGCCTCTATTACAACCGGCTCGTCGCTCGCTTGAGCGGGGAATCCGGAGGCCTCCAGAAGTGGCTCGCGACGATCGACGATCCCGCGCTCAGGGATTTCATTTCGCAGCGGTTTTCGTGGACCGGCTGGTACGATGTAATGCCGGCAATGCCGATTTGCGTCGCTTCCACGCGCCGTACGGGCGTGGAGTTCGAGACGGCAATCCGTGAGCAAACGCGGAGCGCCGCGCTCCGTCTCATTCCAAGCGCGTTTCGATTCGCGCTGCGTGTACCGGGACCGACGGCGATGGCCGCTCAGGTCGGCCAAGTCGTCGCAATGACGATGGACTTCGTCGAACTGCGTATCGAAGAATCGAGGCCGACACGGTCGACGGGCTGGGGCAAAGGGGTGCCACTCTTCATTGCGCCGCATACGGCGAATACCGTCGTCGGTTTCTTCCAGGCGATCCTGGAAGCGCGCGGAGCAAGAGACGTGCGGGCGCGCTACACGGACGTGGTCCCCGACGGAACGAAGAGCGGTATCGAGACGGTATCGATTCGTTACGAATTCGATTGGGCATCGTGATCATCCAGCGGCTCAGCGTGGCCTCCGCAGCCTCACGCATGATCCCGAGAACGTTGAGGTGGCCTGAACGACCGACGGAACTGCTGACGGCCGTGAATCGCGTCGCGGAGGTAGGCTCAGCCCGACGCGAGGGCGACTTCGGGGAGCACGAGCACGCCGGCGGAGCGCGAGTTACGCTCGCCCGCTTCGATGCGAACGCGAACGCTGTTGCGCTCCGGAGGCACGAGCGAGATCTCGCCCGGATTGTGCGCGGAATCGGGCGTGAGAGCGTGATTGAAGTCGAGGTACGTGACGCCGCCTTGGGGGAGCGGCGCGTACAGGTAACGCCCCACGATGGATGTCTGCTCGCCATTCGTCGTGTCACGGAACTGGACGAGGAGCCGTTTGGGTTCCTGGATGGGCTCGAGCGAATAGAAGACCCCTCCGATCTCGACGACGAGCACGTAGTCGACGACGACGCTCTCCTTGATGGATGAAACGGAATAGTCGAGTTCGCGCGTCCTCGGGTGCTCGAGGGGAACGGCGCGGGCTCGGAGGCGCAGCCGTTCGTCCACCGGAAACCAGCTCGCGCCGCGAAAGGTCTGGAGGAGGAGAGCTTGCGGGTCACACGTACGAAGAACGAGCGTGTCGCCGCGGCGGGTGAGCTGATGACTGACGTGCCCTTGAAACAGCAGGTCCTCGTCCTGGTCCGGCCGGAGCTTGCGCTCACGAACACGCGCCCCGCCGCAGGTCATCGATACGCCGTCGTGAATGACGACGTGTACGTCGTCGCTCTTCACCGTCACGGTTCCGAACGCGACGTCGTTGCGTCCCTCGACGAGAATCGTCGAGGAGGTCGTCGACAGGCAGCCGTCGCGACGAGCCAGCACCGCGTCGCGCCTCTCGCGGAACGTGCGCGTTTCGAGCTCGTAGTCGGCCGCGATCGTCTTCTTCATCGAGCTTCGATGACGTTCGGCGATCCGCGACCGCTGCTCAAGTCCATTCGGCGTCGCGATGAGCGAGCGCGTTCAGTCGTCGCGCGATTGCGACGGCCCGGAGCATCCGGACGTGCGCCCGGCCGTTGAACACGTGCGGCCCTCTGGCCAAATCCGCACCGACGAAATCGCTCGACCGAGATCTCGTCGAGACTGCCCGTCCCTGCCCCGTGAGTGTTGCGATACGCGCTCTTGAGCGACACCCACGAAAGTTTACTCTCGGTTTCGACTGCGAGGAGATCGAGTGTGCTTTGATTCCATGCGGCCAGGAGCGGCGGTTGCGGGAGAGCTTCGAGGAATCTTTTCCAGTCCTTGCGAAATGATTCCGGCAAAACGGCGTGTTCGAAAGCTTCCGCGGGGAGCTGCATGTGGGCGAGGTGCGCTGCGGTCGGCGGGCCGGGTTCCGTCACGAGCAACCGCTCGAACGTCGCCGAGGTCGACGGCGCGACGGCCGCGAGCTGCACGAGGGAGCGCGCGCCTCGAGGATGCGGCCGCGCGAACTCGGCGTACACGACCACCAGGCGCTCGAAGTCCTCGACCAGCGCTCGCGGAATTTTTCGCCACGCGAGCGGCCGCTTCTCGCGCGCGCGCGGAGCACCCGTACCGCGGCGAATGAACACGAGCTGTGCATCGATCATCTCGTCGAACGCTTCGAGGAGCGCGTCGAACCCGCGCGTCTCCGGCTCGAGCACGCGCAGCGCCTCGACGATTGCCTCGAGGGTCGATACGAACTCGCGGCGTGGCTCTCGTCGGATTCGATATCGACTCGGCGCTGACGGCGAGAGCCGGTATCGCGGCAGGGAGTGGAGCCAGGTCTTGTCGCGAAAGAGAGTGCGGGCGGTGTGCCAGGTCCCGTCGAGGACGACGAGATGCGCGGGGCGCTCGTTCTCGGAGAGCTCCGCGAGATCGCGTGCGTCGGGACTCGGGTACAGGAGCGCGGCGTTCTCCGGGACCCACGGCGGCCGCGACTCGTCGCGAGCGCCGGCGTCCCAGGCGACCTCCACGCGAACTCTGGCGAGACCGAGCTTCGCGAAGCGAGCGGTGCCGATCGGGTGCAAGCGCTCCCGCGGATGCTGCACGACGATGATGTTCGTCCGATTGTCGACCCGCGAGACGCGCGAACAGACGCAGAGCGTTTTCGGCTTGTGGCATTCGTAACAGACGGCGCGGTGCGCGAACTCGAGCACGGCGCGTACTATAGGCCGGACTCGTCGAGCGACCTTCGCGCCGGAGTCCGGCGAGGCTCGGGCGGCAAATCCGGGAAGACCGCGATCGAGCCGGGCGCGGGGGAGCGCACGGGTCCGGACGTCGAGGAGACAGGCGACACCGTCGAGGAGACGCTGCCCTCCGCCCGGGGCGGGTCGGGGCACCCGCGATTCAGGGGAGACGCGGGCCCGGGAACTTCCGGGCAAGCGTCGACCGAGTCGGCCACTCCATCTCCGTCGCGGTCGTTCGTTCCGAGCCCGTCATCGTAGTAACCGGGGGGTGGACAGCCGTTCTGGACGATGACGGGCGAGGGAATTCCCGGAAGCGTCGGACATGCATCGATGGGGTCGGGCACGCCATCGTGGTCGCTGTCGGCCGCGGGGACGACGGCCGGCGGAGCCGCCGCGACCCACGTGACCACGCGGGGTGTCGGGGGATTCGCGCACGCGGCGAGCACGACCGCCGCAAGTGCAGTCATGCCCATCGGAAAGCGGTGAGCGTCGAACCGGGGCATGGAGCTTGTTCCAGAATATCCGACTCCGGCCGCCGCGAGAACACCCGCCTCGGGGCGAGCGCATGCTAGAAAGCGGCATGCCGAAAGCGTTCGACACCTGGAACGTCCTTTCCCACAGGCCCATCGAGAAGCTTTCGGAAAACGTCTGGCGCGTGGAGGGAGACCTGCCGCAGGGCAACGGAACGCGCGTCATGACCATCGCCAAGCTTTCCGACGGTCGTCTGGTCATTCACAACGCGATCGCGCTCGAAGAGCCGCTCATGAAGGAAATCGAAGCGTTCGGGACGCCGTCCGCCATCGTCGTCCCGAACGGGTTTCACCGGCTGGACGCCAAGGTCTTCAAGGACCGGTACCCCCAGGCGAAGGTGTATTGCCCGGAAGCCGCGAAGAAGAAGGTGGGACAGATCGTCGGCGTGGACGGGAGTCTGGAGGAAGCACCGCACGACGACACCGTGAAGCTCTTCCACATCGAAGGGACGAAGCGGGGCGAAGGCGTGCTGGAAGTGAAGTCATCGGACGGAGTGACCGTCACGTTCAACGACGCCATCTGCAACCTGCCGCCGGTCGGGGGCGTGATGGGGTTCTTCCTGGCGCCAACCGGACGGGCGAGCGTGCCGCGGATGGCGCGCTGGCTCGTCGTGAAGGACAAGAGCTCCTTTCGCGACCATCTGACGAAAATCGCCGAGACGCCGGACCTCAAACGCGTCATCGTCGCACACGGCTCGCTGATCGAAAGCCAGGCGGCAGCGACGCTGAAGGCCGTCGCCGCCGAGGTTTGACGGCCGAGTCCCCCGGACCGAGCTCGCGTATGGCTCTCCCGATCGAAGACTACGCCCTCATCGGCGATTGCAAGACCGCGGCGCTCGTCGGAAAAAATGGCTCGATCGACTGGCTCGCGTTCCCGAACCTCGCGTCGGGCGCATGCTTCGCCGGGCTGCTCGGCACGGAAGAGCACGGCCGCTGGCTCGTCGCGCCGCGGGGGAGCCACGCGGTCCGAAGGAAATATCGCGGAGGCACGCTCGTGCTCGAAACGGAGTTCGAAACGACGACCGGCTGCGCTCGCGTCATCGACTTCATGCCCCTTCGCGACGACGGATCGTCGGTCGTTCGCATCGTCGACGGAATCGAAGGCGCCGTGGCGTTCGATTCGGATCTCGTCATCCGGTTCGACTACGGGTCGATCGTTCCCTGGGTACGCCGCACGGATACGGGCATCCTCGCAGTCGCCGGTCCCGACGCGCTCACGCTCGACGCCGACGTTCCATGCCACGGCGAGAATCTGAGGACCCGGAGCCATTTCACCGTCCGCAAGGGCGAGCGCCACCATCTGGTGCTGAGCTGGCACCACTCGGCGGGCTCGCGGAGGCCGCCCTTCAATCCCGAGGTCGCACTTTCGGCGACCGAGCGACGGTGGCAAGAATGGTGTGACCGCTCGACCTACGCGGGCCCTTTTCGAGACGCGGTGATGCGCTCGCTGCTCACGCTCAAGGCGCTGACGTACGGACCCACCGGCGGCATCGTCGCAGCGCCGACGACGTCGCTTCCGGAACGGATCGGCGGCGACCGCAACTGGGACTATCGGTTCTGCTGGATCCGCGACGCGACGTTCGCGCTCTATGCCCTCCTCATCGGCGGGTACCGCGAGGAAGCGCGTGAATGGCGCAAGTGGCTTCTCCGCGCCGTCGCGGGCGTCCCGAGCAAAATGAAGATTCTCTACGGGCTCGAGGGCGACCGCCGACAGCCCGAGCTCGTCCTTCCCTGGCTACCCGGCTACGAAGGCTCGAAGCCGGTGCGGATCGGCAACAGCGCGTCGGACCAGCACCAGCTCGACGTGTACGGCGAGGTGATGGACGCGATGCACGTCGCGCGCCGACACGGGCTCGAGCCGGACGCCGGCTCGTGGCGGGTCGAGCGCGTGCTCATGCGCTTCCTGGCGAATGATTGGATGAACCCGGACGACGGCATCTGGGAAGTCAGGGGGCCGCAGCGGCACTTCACGCATTCCAAGGTGATGGCGTGGGTCGCAGCCGACCGCGCGGTGAAGGCGGTGGAGCAGTTCGGACTTCCGGGCCCCGTCGACGAATGGCGAAGCCTACGGGCAGCGATCCATCAGGACGTCTGCGAGCGGGGCTTCGATCCGGCAAGAAAGACCTTCGTGCAGTCCTACGGTTCCCCCCAACTGGACGCGAGCCTGCTCCTGATTCCGCTCGTCGGCTTCCTTCCCGCGAAGGACCCACGGGTGACGGGCACGGTGGAAGCCGTCATGACGGAGCTCGTGCGCGGTGGGCTAGTGAATCGCTACGCGACGGAGAGCGGCGTGGATGGTCTCGCGGCGGGCGAGGGCACCTTCCTCAGCTGCACGTTCTGGCTCGCCGATAATCTGGCGCTCCAGGGCCGCTGGGACGAAGCGACGGAAGTGTTCGAGCGGCTCCTCGCGCTGCGCAACGATGTCGGCCTTCTCTCGGAGGAGTACGACGTCGATCTGCAGCGCCTGGTCGGCAATTTCCCGCAGGCCTTCTCGCACGTCGCGCTCATCAACACGGCGAGCAACCTGGCGAAGCGAGGTGCCTCCGCGGAGGACCGCTCCATGCCTCGTCACACCTGAGACGGCTCGCGCCGGCCGCGTCCACGACGCATCTCGAGCTCAGAGTATTTCGGACCACGGGGGCGACGCGGCAAACGCTGCGTGAATGAGCCCCACGTGCGAGTACGCTTGCGGGAAGTTGCCCCACATCCGGAGCGTCGCGGTCTCGTAGTCTTCCGACAGCAGGCCGAGCGGCGACATCGTCGCGTGAACGCGAGTCATGAGCTCGCGCGCCTCGGCCATTCGCCCGATCTTCGCGAGCGCTTCGATGAGCCAGAACGTGCAGATGATGAACGCGACGGCCGGCCTTCCGAAGCCATCGTCGAGCTCGTAGCGAAGTAGCCAACCGTCGCGGGACAGTCCCTTCCGGATGGCGTCGATGGTGCCGGCGAGCCGAGGATCATCGGGGGCAAGAAAGCGGAGGGGCGCCATCTGCAACAGCGAAGCATCCAGATCGCTCCCCGATGCGTCCCGGCGAATCCCCCGAGCTCCGGTTGCCAGGCTTCCCGCACGAGGGTGTCCCGGATCCGCTCCGCGGCGCTGCGAAACTCCGCTTCTCGACCGGGGGCGTGTCCGGCTGCGACGGAAGCCATGCGGTCCGCCGCCGCCCAGCACATCAGCGTCGAGAACGTCTGGGGCTTCCACTCCGTGCGATACTCCCAGATCCCGGCGTCCGGCGTCCCCGCGACGACCAGCGCGCGACGCGTGAGACGCTCGAGCAGATCCATCACCGCCGGACTTCGCTCGGCCGCAAAACGCGCGTCCATGAAGATCGGCGCGAGCGCGAGCACCATCTCTCCGAACATGTCGTGCTGCGCGTGCTTGGCCGCGCCATTCCCGACGCGCACGGGACCGTGCCCACCGAATCCCGGCCAGCTATCGAGCACCGCCTCGTCGAGATCCGACGTTCCGTCGACGCGGTAGAGCGGTGCGAGGTCCAGATCCGGCGCGCCTCCCGCGATGTTCAGCAAATACTGGACGAAGCTCTCGCGCTCTTCGAAATGTCCGAGCAGCCGAAACGCGCCGAGCGCGTAATAGGCGTCCCGGAGCCAGCAGTAGCGATAATCCCAGTTCCGGCCGCTGTCCGGAGCTTCCGGCACCGAAGTCGTCATCGCCGCGACGATCGCGCCCGTGTCCTCGTAGCAGTGAAGCTTCAATGCAAGCGCCGAACGGATCACCTCTCCCTGGTAGAGCGGAGGAATGTTGCAGTGCTTCACCCAGCCCTGCCAATAGCGCAGCGTCTCTCCGAGAAAGCGATCGGCAAGCGGCGACAGCGCCTCCTGGATCGGCGCGCCCCATGTCAACCCGAGGTGCCGCTTGCTCGTCAGGACGAACGGCTGCCCCTCGAGATACGCGAGAGGAATGTCCGTCGTGAGCCGGAGCTGACTGCCGAAGCCCTCGAAGCGAATGTGATTGGAACCGTGGAACCTGTCGGGGCGCCCTTTCGACCAGCCGAGCCGGGGCTCGCACCGCACGCGAATTCGCGGCGTGCCCTCGATCGGCTCGATGATGCGATACAGCTCCGTCGGCCGGAAGATCCTCGCATGCTGCAGAAAACGCGGCGCGAAGTCGACGATGCGAAAGGCGCCATCCTTCGTCCGAAATGTCGTCTCGAGCACGTTCGTGTTGTCGACGTACGTTTGAGCGCCCGGACTGCCATCCGCCGGCTCGACGGTGAAGTGTCCGCCGTCCGACTGATCGAGCAAGGACGCAAACACGGGCGCCGAGTCGAAGCGAGGCAAACAGCACCAGACCATCGCGCCGGTGTTCTCGATCAGCGCAGCGATCTGGCAGTTGCCAATCAGTCCGAGATTTTCGAGTCGCATACTTCTTTACTTAGGGACTTTTCGTTTGCCGGGAAACGAGTTTCTGCTTCATTGAAAAAACATGCGTCCTGCGATCCGGTTTGCCGTCGTGCTCGTACTCGGACTTGCATTCGTCGCGGCGGTCGCGTCGGTGGTGTTCAACCGGATCGCGCGAACCTGGTTCGAAAACGACGTGCGCGTGCACTCCGAGCTCGCGGTGAGCGGCGCGCACGAGCTGCTCGTCGAACGGTGGAGCGGGGGCGAAAGAGCCCTGTACGGCGTTCTATCGCGGATGACGCGCGCGGAGCGAATTCTGTCCGCCGCCGCCTGCACCGCGTCCTCCGAACCGGTGACGTACGCCAGCGACTACCCCGAGGAACTCGGCATGCTCGAAGATCGGCCCCAACCTGCGGGCACCCGATGGCAAGCTCCAGACCTGGTCTTCCGTGAAGCGCCTGTCCGGCGGAGAGGTGTACGTCACGGCGGTCCCGGTCATCGATCGCGGCACCACCCTGGGCTTCGTGGTCCTGGTGCACGACCTGAGCTTCATCGCCCGCCGCGAGGCACGCACGCGGGAGTTCTTGTTCATCATGTTCGGATTTCTGGCGCTCGCGGCCTCGGCGGTGACGCTCGTCGCCGCGCGGCTCGCGATGAGGAGCTGGAGCAACAATCTGCGGAAGTTGATCCGCGGGGAACCGGAATCGGGTTTCCAGCCGATTCTCGGGGATGTCCGGGAGCTCGTCGACAAGATGCTCGCGGACGGGAAGGAATCGGATGGCGGGGGTGGCGCGTGGACTCCGGAGCGTCTCAAGCAGACACTGAATCACTTTCTGAGAGGCGAGAAGGTTGTCATCATCGCGAATCGCGAACCATACGTTCACGAGTACGGCAAGGACGGTAAGATCGCCGTCGTTCATCCGGCGAGCGGACTCGTCACCGCGCTCGAGCCCGTCATGCGCGCGTGCTCGGGCGTCTGGATCGCCCACGGCGGGGGCTCTGCCGATCGGGAAACCGTCGATCGCCACGGCCGCGTCCGGGTGCCGCCGGACGAAGAGTGTTACGTCATCCGTCGCGTCTGGCTTTCGAAGCAGCAGGAGGAGGGGTACTACTACGGCTTCTCCAACGAAGGGCTCTGGCCCCTCTGTCACAACGCGCACGCCCGGCCGATCTTCCGCGCGGACGATTGGGAGCAATACAAGATCGTCAACGGCAAGTTCGTCGACGCGCTCCTGACGGAGGTCGACACCGACGACCCGATCGTGCTCGTGCAGGACTACCACTTCGCGCTCGTTCCCCGCCTGATTCGCGAGCGGCTCCCGCGGGCCACGATCATCATGTTCTGGCACATTCCGTGGCCGAACTCCGAACGCCTCGGCATCTGTCCATGGGGTTACGAGCTCCTCGAGGGCATGCTCGGGGCGAGCATCGTTGGCTTTCACACGCGCTCGGATTGCAACAACTTCATGGACTGCGTCGATCGCTTCCTCGAGGCGCGCATCGATCGCGTCGAGAATGCCGTCGTGCAGCAGGGCCGGAGCACACTCGTACGGCCGTATCCCATCTCGGTCGAATGGCCCGTTCGCTGGCTGGACACGCTGCCTTCTCCAGCAGAGTGTCGAGCCGGCGTGATCGCCGAGCTTGGGCTCCCGGAAGACGCTCTGATTTCAGTCGGCGTCGACCGGCTCGACTACACGAAGGGTGTCGAGGAGCGGATGCTCGCCGTCGAGCACTTGCTCGAACGATACCCGCTCTACCGCGGCCGGTTCACGTTCATCCAGCTCGCGGCGCCGAGCCGCACGATCATCGAACGGTACCGCGAGCTTCACGAGAGGATCGAGGAAGTCGCCGCTCGTATCAACGAGCGATTCTCAGCCGGGAACTACCGCCCCGTGGTGCTGCTCCTCGCCCACCACCAGCCGCCGGCGGTGTTCCGGTTCTATCGGGCGGCGGATGTGTGTTACGTGAGTAGCCTCCACGACGGCATGAACCTCGTCGCAAAAGAATTCGTGGCCGCACGCGACGACGAGCGCGGCGTGCTGGTCCTCAGTCAGTTCACCGGAGCCGCGCGCGAGCTCACCGAGGCGCTCATCGTCAATCCGTACGACCTCGAGGAGGCAAGCTCCGCGCTCGCAGCCGCGCTCGCCATGTCTCCGGAAGAACAACGCGACCGCATGCGGGCGATGCGGGCGTACGTGGCCGAATTCAACGTCTACCGCTGGGCGGGCAACATGCTCGTCGACGCGGCCCGGCTGCGGAAGCGGGATCGCATCACGTGGCGGATTCATCATCACCTCGCGACCGCGGCCGTCCTCAGACCGTGAAATACCTCTTCTCACCCGCCGGGTGGCAAGCTTTGACGCATTTCGCCGCCACGAACCTGCTCGTCGCGTTCGACTTCGATGGCACGTTGTCGCCCATCGTTCGCGACCCGGGACGTGCGGGGATGCGTGCCGGGACGCGCACGCTCCTCGCCGAGCTCTGCGCACGCTATCCCTGCGCGATCATCTCCGGACGGGCCAGCGCCGACGTCCGCGCACTACTCGGCGGCGCCCGCGTGCACACGGTCGTCGGCAATCATGGCGCGGAGCTCTTCGATCCTGCGCCGACGTCCAGGAAGGTGAAGGCGTGGCACGCGCGCCTCGGCCGACAGCTGAAGTCCGTGACGGGCGTGAAGGTCGAAGACAAGCGCCTGTCGCTGTCGATTCATTACCGGGCGGCGCCCGACAAGAAGGTCGCCCGCGCCGCGATTGGGACCGCGCTGGACACGCTCGAGCGGGCGATCGTCATTCCGGGCAAGCAGGTCGTGAACGTGCTTCCACCGGGGTCGCGCCGAAAAGGGGACGCGCTCTCGGCGCTGCTCGAGCGCGACGGCTACGGCGCGGCCGTCTACGTCGGCGACGACGAGACGGACGAAGACGTGTTCCGCGACGCCGACACCCGGCGCCTCCTCGGCATCCACGTGGGGACGAAGCGCACTACCGCGGCAGAATATTACCTTCGCAGCCAAACCGAGGTGGACCGTCTCCTCCGCGCGCTCGTTTCCCGTCGTGAGCGTCCGGGATAACCTCCGTTCGCAAATGGTCGAAGTGGTGGAACCCGAGCACGTCGGCCTATCGAGCGCAGGGCTCGCGCGCATCGACGAACATCTGACCTCTCGGTACGTGAGGGACGGCAAGATTGCCGGAGCGCTCACGCTCGTCGCGCGGCACGGCAAGGTCGCCTTCTTCTCCCCTCTCGGGAGCATGGACGTCGCTCGCCAGAAGCCGATGCAGAAGGACACGATCTTTCGCATCTACTCGATGACGAAACCGGTCACGTCGATCGCCCTCATGATGCTCCACGAGCGGGCGCTATTTCAGCTCACCGACCCGGTCCACCGGTGGCTCCCGGAGTGGGAACACTTGCGCGTCTTCCGCTACGGCAGCTACCCGAGCTTCACGACCGACCCGATTGCGCGTCCCATGACCGTGCGCGACCTGCTCACGCACACTTCGGGACTCACCTACGGCTTCATGGAGCGGACCCCGGTCGACGCCGCATATCGCAAGGTCGGCTTCGGCGTGAACGACGGTAAAGGGAAGCTCTCGGAGTACGTGAAGACGCTCGGCACCCTGCCTCTCGAGTTCTCGCCCGGCACCGCGTGGAACTACTCGGTGGCCACCGACGTCGTCGGACATCTCGTCGAGCTCATCAGCGGGCAGTCCCTCGACGAATACTTCCGCGAGAAGATCTTCGAACCGCTCGGCATGGTCGACACCGCCTTCAGCGTCCCGGCAGAAAAGGTGTCGCGCTTCGCCGCGAACTACACGCGCTCGGCAGGCAAACAGCTCATCGTCCTCGACGATCCGGAGCTCAGCACGTACTCGCGCCCCCGCACGTTCTTCTCCGGCGGCGCGGGCCTCGTATCCACCGCCGCCGACTACCACCGCTTCGCCGAGATGCTCCGCCGCGGCGGCGAGCTGGACGGCGCGCGCATCATCGGACCCCGCACCCTCCGCTACATGACGTCCAACCATCTGCCCGGCGGTCGTGATCTCGCCAGCCTGGCGCTCGGCTCGTTCAGCGAAACCCGTTACGAAGGCGTCGGGTTCGGGCTCGGATTCTCCGTGACGGTCGACCCTGTGCGCGCGCAAGTCCCGAGCTCCGCGGGAGAGTTCGGCTGGGGCGGCCTCGCGAGCACCGCGTTCTGGGTCGATCCGGTGGAAGACCTCGTCGTCATCTTCATGACCCAGCTCGTCCCGTCCAGCGTCTTCAACTTCCGGGGTCAGCTCAAATCGGTCGTTTACGGCGCGATCGTGGATTGAGGACCGCGCTCAGCTCGCCGCAGCGCCGGTGGCTTCCTGTAGAAGAGCCGTGAGGCGCGTCGCAAAACGGATCGGATCTTCCACTGGACTGCCTTCGGCGAGCAAGGCCTGCTCGAACAGCAGCTCAATCCACTCGTCGAGCTTCTCGGAGCCCGGGTCCTTGGATTCCAGCCTTTCCAGGTTCTTCACGAGGGGGTGGTTGGGATTCACCTCCAAGATGCGCTTCGTCTTTGGTGCATCCTTGCGCGTCGCCCGGAGCACGCGCTCGATGTAGGGTTGAAGGCCGCCCTCCGGCACGACGAGGCACACCGGAGAATCCGTGAGGCGGTCGGAGACGCGCACCTCGCTCACGTGGTCCTGGAGCTTCCGGCGAATGTGGTCGCGCAGCTCACGGAGCGCGGTCTCTTCCTCCGGCTTCTTTTCCGCCTTCTCGTCGTCGAGCTTCAGATCCGAGCCCGTCACGGACACGAGCGGTAGACCGTCGAACTCTTCCAGTCCTTCGACGGCGAACGAGTCCACCGCGTCCGTCATGTAGAGCACCTCGTAGCCGCGCTTGCGCAACGCCTCCGTGTGAGGGCTCCGCTCGGCCAGCCCCCGCGACTCCGAGATGACGTAGTAGATCGCCTTCTGTCCCTCGGGCATCCGCGCCTTGTACTCGGCGAGCGACACGAGGCCGGCGCCATGACTGCTGTCGTACCGGAGCAGCGGAGCGAGCCGATCCTTGTGTTCGGGCTCGAAATGCAGGCCCTCCTTGAGGACGTTGCCGAACGTGCCCCAGAACTCCCCGTAGCGTGCCGAGTCCTTCGCCGTCTCGTCGAGCAGATCGAGCAGCTGTTTGACGACCTGCTTCCGGATCACGCGCACGATCTTCGAGTCCTGGAGCAGCTCGCGCGACACGTTGAGCGGCAGATCTTCCGAATCGATCACGCCGCGCACGAACCGGAGCCACCGCGGGAGCAGCTCCTCGCAATCGTCCATGATGAAGACGCGCTTCACGTAGAGGCGCACGCCGTGGCGGCTGTCCGGCGTGAACAGATCGAACGGCGCGCGCTTCGGCACGAACAGCAGCCCGGTGAAGAGCTGCGTCCCTTCCACCTGAAAATGCCGGTGCGCGAGGGGCGCCTCGAAGTCGTGCGTCAGATGCTTGTAGAGCTCCGTGTATTGCTCCTCGGTCACGTCGCTCGGCCGCCGCTGCCATAGCGCCTTGCCCTGATTCAGCGTCTCGACCTTGTCTTCCTTGTTCTTGTCGACCGTGACGAGCTCGATCGGATAGTCGAGAAAATCCGAGTAGCGCCGCACGAGCTCTCGCAACCGGAAGCCATCCAGGTAATTCGCGTCCGCCTTGAGATGCAGGATGACCGACGTGCCCTGCGACTCTCGGTCCGTCGGCTCGATGGTGAAGGTCTCCGCGCCGTCCGACGACCACTTGTGCGCGCCCGCTTCCCCCGCCGCGCGACTCACCACTTCCACCCGATCGGCGACGAGATAGCCGCTGTAAAACCCGACCCCGAACTGCCCGATGAGGTTGACGTCGCTCTTCTTGGCTTCCTCGACCTTCTCGAGGAACGCGCGCGTTCCCGAATGCGCGACCGTCCCGAGCTCCTTCGCGAGCGCCTCCGCCGTCATGCCGACCCCGTTGTCCCAGATCGTCAGCGTCCGCTTCTCCGCGTCGGGGATGAGCTGCACCTTCAGCTTCTCCCCCTGGGGCAGCAAGTTCGGCTCCGTAACCGCGCGGAAGCGCAGCTTGTCGAGCGCGTCCGACGCATTCGATACCAGCTCCCGAAGAAAGACGTCCGGGTTACTGTAGAGAGAATGGATGACGAGGCTCAAAACCTTCGTCACTTCGGCCTGAAAGCGGAATTCCTTGGTCTCTGACATGGCTCGGAGCGAGAGGATCGACACGGGACCGGAAGTGTCAAGACCGGTCGGGAAGAGGGGATGCACCCGCGGTTCGAATGATATCTTGCCGCAGCGAGAGAAGGGCTCGTTCGCGGCGCAGCGCCGGGGTCCGTTCCTCGGGAACCCAGGCGGGCTCGCGTTCTCCGTGTCTCGCGTTCTCCGTGTGAGGAGAACGGCGATTCCTTGCCCAGCTAGCCGGGTTCATTCCGCGAAGGCGGATTTTGCCGGTCGAACTTGCCGGGACCGTTCGCGGAGCGCGCGGATTTCGCCCCCGGCGTGCCGCGCCGCGCCCGTGGGCGTGCGATTCCCTCCTCCGAGGGCGCGTGCTCCCGCCAGAGCGCGAAGATGGAAACTCTCGGATATCGCCGGGAGTCGCGGACGCGGAAAATCAATCAGCGGGAATGCCGGATCGCGCGGATCGCGTCCGAACGGAACTGGGTCTCGCAGGCGCGGTGACTTGGGTTCGGCGGGTACGAGAGGCTGCGCTGGCGGCGAGAAGCGTCTCTTGCCGCGCTCGTTCCTGCGTGGCGCCAGACCCCTGACGAACCGCGACCGTGCGAGACCGAACCGATCAACTCCCGTCCTTGCAGCAGCGGACGCCGAGGGAGTAGTCGTAGTACATCGGGGCGTGCGTGGTGACGCGGCTGTCGCAGCCGTTCTTGGTGTCGCGCGCGTAGAAGCCGCCGTCGAACTCGGGGCGGTCGCCGTCGACCCATTCGTCGACGTTGCCGACCATGTCGTAGATGCCGTCGTTGCCCCAGCGGCTCACGCAGGTGGGGGTCGCGCCGGTCAGCCGAAGGAGCGGCTTTTCACCGCCCTCCGCGACGAGGTTCAAGCGGGGATCGCGGTGGCCGAACGACGTGCCCTGATGGAGCGCGAGCCCCGGATGGATGTAGCCCCACACGTTGCACTGCTCCCTGTCGAACGTGTCGCCATAGGGAAAGTGGGTCTGGTTTTGCCCTTCGCACGCGGTCAGCCATTCGTCCCGGGTGCAGAGGCGCTTGCCCGCGCTCTCACAGGCACGCTTCGCAATCGGATACGCCACGTAAGCTTGCGGGACGACGTGCGCGCGCGAGACGGCTTTTGCCCGGAACGAATGCTCGCGCTGCCAGTCGCCGAGCTCCGGAATCGGCATGGCACGAGCGGCCTCGGTGCCGAACTCCGCACGGTCGATGTCCCACGCTTGCCAGACGTCGCGGAGCAAGTGCGGCTCGGGCGGGTAGTAGGGCGAGAGCGGCTGGCCGCGTCGCCGAGTCGACCATCGACGCTTCCCAGCGGTCCACGCAGTAGGCGCGCACTTCCACCATCTCCGGGGGACAGCGCCCGTGTTTCGGGGCGTCGCGCGCCTCGTTCGAGTCGTGCGACGTGGGGTTCGACGGCTCCGCGGGGCCGCCCGCCGCGCGACCGAGCCCGGCCGCGAGCAAAGACGGCACCGCGACGAAGACGAGAACGCGGAGGCGCCGGCCCGGGGTGGGTGGTAGCTGTCTAGGGGGCATCGGATGGGAACGGAACCCGAAACTCTACTACGAGGCGAGGCGAGATAAGCTCGCCGAGCGCCTGACGCGCGTCGTCAGCGATGCGCGCATCCTCGACGCGTTCCGGAGCGTGCCGCGAGAGCTCTTCGTTCCCGAGGAGATGCGCCGCCACGCGTACGAGGACCGCGCCCTGCCCCTCGCCCAGGGTCAAACCATCAGCCAACCGTCCATGATCGCGATCATGTTCGAGGCACTCGCTCCATCGGAGGGCAACCGTGCACTCGAGATCGGCGGCGGCTCGGGGTATGCGGCGGCCGTCCTGTCACGATTCGTCCGAGAGGTGCACACGGTCGAGCTTTTGCCGGACCTCGCGGCCATGGCGAGGGACAGTCTCCGCCGCGCGGGGATCGAGAACGTCACGGTGCACGTCGGGGACGGCTCGCGCGGGCTTCCGGCGCACGCGCCGTACGATCGGATCCTCGTTTCCGCAGGCGCGCATCGGGTGCCGGACGAGCTGGTGTCGGAGCTCGCGCCGGGCGGCCTCATCGTGATCCCGGTCGACGATGTCGACGCCCAGGTGCTGCGCATCGGACGCCGCCAGGGCGGCGCGCATGAGGTTCAGTGGACCGAAAGCGTGCCCTGCGTATTCGTGCCGCTCGTACAGACAGCGCCGTGAGCTTACGCGGAACCGACGGTGCGGGTGGCGAATGCCATGGGCGTCGTGCCGGCATTCTCGTAAGCGCGTTGCCAGACGTCTTCCCGCGGCACGTCGAAGACGAGCTCGGCCGCGGCGTCCGTGGGCAGCCACGCACCCGTCCGGATCTCGTTCTCGAGCTGCCACGGAGCCCATCCGGCGTAACCGATGAGCCCGACGAGGTTCTGTGGGCCGCGCCCTTCCGCGACGGCCTCGAGCATCTTCCGCGAGGGCGAAGCGGTCACGCCGGAACCTACATCGAACTGCTCGGCGAATCCCTCGAGCTTGTCTTCCGTTCGATACATGAGCCAGACCTGCTCCTGGGCGACGGGCCCTCCGATTCGAACCTCGCCGCGCGGCCACGGACCCGCCGAGGCGACGTCTGCGCGCGTGAGGAGCTCTTCCACGGTCATGACTCCGCGGCCGTTGATGACCCAGCCGAAGGCGCCGTCAGGGCCGTGCGCCGCCAGGAGAATCACCGAGCGGTCGAAGTTCGGGTCCGCGAGAGGCGGCGCGGCGACCAGCAGGCCCGGGGCAAGAGGAGACATGCCTCGATAAGGTAAAGCACGAGGGTCCGGCGAGCAACGTCGCCGGAAATTTTCGGAACTTCAGCGCCTGGAGCACCGCAGCACACGACCGGCGCCGTGCGGCCGCTCAGGTCGTGTAGCTGCCGTTGATGTGAACGTAACCCTCGGTCAGATCGCAGCCCCACGCGATGGCGGATGCGCTGCCCAGACCGAGATCGACGGCGATGACGACCTCCGCGGCGTCCATCGCTTTCTTGATGGCCGCGTAGGGCACGTCCGTCGGCGAGCCACGCTCGAACGCGCACTCTTCGCCGATCCAGACGCTCGTGCGATCGACGTCGACGTTCGCGCCGGAGCGTCCGACCGCCATCATGACGCGCCCGAGGTTCGGATCGCGACCGGTGACCATGGTCTTCACGAGCGGGGAAGACGCGACCGTGCGCGCGGCGCGCCGCGCGTCTTCGACCGACGCGGCGCCGCGAACGCGGACCTCGATGAGCGTTCGAGCTCCTTCACCGTCGCGAGCGAGATCTCGCGCAAGCTCGATCGCGACGGCTTCGATCGCCCCGCGGACGGCGCTCTCGGCGGGATGCCCGCCGTGGATCGCCGGACCGCCGGCACGGCCGTTGGCGAAGAGGAGCATCGTGTCGCTGGTGGACGTGTCCATGTCGACGTCGACCATGTTGATAGAGACGTCCGCGACGTCGCGCAGCGTGGAGCGAAGCCAGCTGGCGTCCGCGGGCGCGTCCGTCGTCAGGAAGCAAAGGACGGTCGCCATGTCGGGGTGCACCATTCCGGAGCCCTTCGCGGTGCCGCCGACGGTGTAGGTCACGCCGCCCACCGCGACCTTCGCGGCCCGGTGCTTCACGACCGTATCCGTCGTGATGATCGATCGACTGAAGTCCGCGCCGCCCGCGACCGTCGGGCGCATCGCGTGAATGCCCCGCTCGATGGACTCGAGCGGCAATGGACGACCGATGACGCCAGTGGACGCGACCAGCATGTCTTCTTCGGACAAGGCGAGGTGAGCGGCGGCGATCGCCGCCATACGGTGCGCGTCCTTCCGGCCGCGCTCACCCATCGCGACGTTGGAGCATCCAGAGTTCACGACGAGCCCGCGCGCGCGCCCCGACGCAACGCGCTCACGACACAGCTCCACGGGCGCCCCGCACACTCGGTTCTTGGTGAAGACGCCTGCGACGGCACACGGAGCTTCCGATACGAGCAGGCCTACGTCCAGCCGCGGCTCGGGACCGTAAGTCTTGATGCCGACCGACGTGCCTGCCCCGAGAAAACCCAGGGGAGACGTGACGCCTCCATTCGCGATCCATTCGTGCATCTGCTCACTCCATCAGGCTCTTGATCTGCGCGTCGATCTGCCGCTCGTCTCCGGCGCGAAAGCCCGAGTGCACGAAGCGGACGAGCCCGTTCTTGTCGAGGATGAAGCTCGTCGGCATGGACTCAGGGTGGTAGCTCTCGGCCACGCCCTTCTGCGAATCCCAGGCGAGCGGGAACGTCGCCCCCGTCTCCTTTGCGAAGCCGGGAATACCGCCCGCTTCGTCGTCCTCGGAAATGCCGACGATGACCAGGCTGGTTCCGTACTTGCGCGCCAGGGCTTCGTACTTCGGGAAAGACGCGAGACAAGGCGCGCACCACGTCGCCCAGAAGTCGACGATCATCACCTTGCCCTTGCCGCTCTCGAGGCTCGCGCGGGAAGCACCGGATTGTGCCGTCAGGTCGAAGTCGGGCGCCGGATTTCCGAGCAGCGGAGCCGTGTCGCCTGGTGACGACGCTCCCGGGCCGTCCTTGTCACACGCCGTCGCAACGAAGCCGAGCGCGATGAGGGCGAAAGCGATTGCACCGCGGAAATTGTCCGACGTCATCGGCTCACTCGATAGCAACAAACGTGCGGCCTCGCTACGGCGCGGCGCTCGGCCGAGGTGCAGCAGTGCCGGGAGCCCCCGGCGCCGGCACCGCCGGAGCATTTGACTTGTGCATCACGACCACGTGAAAGTGATGGTGGACGTCGGAATATCCGAACTGGAACGGCAGCGGCTTCGCCGGGTTGTCGGTGAAAAGCTGGCGGAACGCGTGACCGTCGAGCGCCTCGACGGGGCCGTACCGAGCGGGGCCGTCGAATTTGCCGTACGTGTCCTGGACGAAGCCCGCCGCTCGCGCATAACGCGGCGGGACACCCGTCGAGTCGGAGATCATCCACACAGCGTGCTCGAGGAGATAGTCGCGGATGGCCGAGAAGTCGTTCGACCAGAGCAGGTGGCTCGCCGCCTTCGTCATGACGGAGACGGGCCCCTTGGCCACGAGATAGGCGAGCAGCCCCGGATCCTTGCCGAGTGCGGTGTTCGACAGATCGTGGGCGATGTGTCGCGCGATCTTGTCGGGACCCGTGGAGCCGGGCTTGTGGAAGCGGATCTCCACGTTCGGAAAGTGCGCATCTTCTCCCTCGGGGGCGGCGTGTGGGCGCGTGCCCTCGGCCTCGACCTCGGCGGCGGACAGATAATGCAAGGTGCCGTCGGGGAGGATCTTGAAGTAGCGGAGCGCCGTCGGTTCGTAACCGTGAACGACCAGCGCCGCGAGGAGGAGACCGATCTCGCCCGGTAGCGCCGCGCGCGCGTTCTTGCCGAGGTTGACGGTGTTGCTGTACGAGATGCCGAGCAGCTTGTAGACGTTGTGCGCATTGACCGCGAGCGCCCCGTGGAGCCGCTCCGGCAAGATGGAGTCGATGCGGCGGACGTCACCCGGGGGCTCGAGCGACATCGTCGTGATCTCGTCGGCGTCGGGATAGACGGTAAGCGCCGTGACCAGGTCGCCGCCCCCGAACGGGTAGACGACCTTCTTCGGCACGTCAGCGGGACGCAGCTCATCGATGAAGGGTCTTGCGATCGCGATCCACTTCGTCCGGTATTCTTCGTAAGCCTTCTTCAGCTTGTCGCAGTGAGCGTCGACGAGCTTGCGATCCAGGCGCGCCGGGACCTCGCCTTCGTCCCCGCAGGCGGCGACCCGGAACAGCTCGAGGGCCGGCGCGATGAGATTCTCGCCTTCGTCCGGCGGAGGGACGGTCGGCGGTGGCGGCGCGGGTTCGGTCGCGACGCTGGCCGCCGGGGCCGCATTCGAGGACGGGACGGCGCTCGCGACGGTCGACGCCGCGGAGCGGGCGGACGTCGTGGCTGGCGGCTCCGTCGGGTTGCCCCGGCTCGAGCAGGCAGTGCACCAGAGGAGACCGAACACGACGACCGGGAAACGTGGAAGCACGGGTGGCCATTAGCATTACTCGGTCGCCCACTGGCGGAACAGTTCTGGGCTCCTTAGGGGCTTTCACCCGGCGAAACCAATTCGCCGGCGGCGATAGCGACCGCACGACTCGCGTGTCTCGCTCGCGATTCATCCTCGGTTTCCACCGATTCGCGCCGGGCCGAGACGGCACGTCCGTTGCTACTCCTGCACCCGGGGAGCAGCATGAACGACGAAACTGGGACGGATACGTCGGCGGGGGTCGTGATGGTCGTGATGGAGTTCGGGAGCCGCTGGCCTCGCTGTCTCGAGCAGCTTCTCGGCGCCACGCCACAAGGAGTCGTTCTCGCCCAGGACGTGACCGAGTCGGCGGGGAGCTTCCTGGTCCGGCTGCGACGCCGGCTCATCCGGCTCGGCTCCGCCGAGCATCGCGTGAGCGCCGCAGTGCTGTCCGTGGGCCATTCCCTTCAGTCCGACGTGTTCGTCAGTCGTTGTCTGATGGTGCAAGTACTCGCACGGTCACTGGTGCCGACGGGTGGAAAGTTGGTCATTTCCGGACACGCGCAGCTACCTGACCTCGCCATTCAGGAGGCATCGCGCGTGGCCGCAACGATGGCCGAGCATCTGGTTGGCGCTCCGGAGTTGACGCTGGCGCTCGACGAACCCGGGAGCGGCCTGCGACGCGCGGTTCGGCGACCGACCACCCCGTTCGCCGTGGACGGGTTCGACCCCGTCGACGTTCGCGCCGAGCACGCCCGGGCTTGAACGGGTTCAGCGGCGGCGGATTGCGCGGGCGCGGCGGGTTCCCTCGAGCAGGTCGTCGATGGCCCGCGTGAGCCGCGCGATCTCGATCGGCTTCTGAACGAAAGCCGTATTGGGTTCCTGGAGCAGATCCGCGACGCCGGTGTCGTCCTCGCTGCTTCCCGAGAGAAGCACGATACCCACGCCAGGAAGGAACGAGCGAACGCGACGCGCGACGTCGGCTCCGCTGAAATCCGGCAAACCGACGTCGGTGACGATGACGTCGATTGCGTCACGCTGGTCGCGACATGTTCCAATGGCGGCGCCCCCGTTCGCGACGGCGATGACATCGTAACCAAGCTCTTCGAGAAGCTCACTGCCGGCCAGGCGTGCCGCGGCCTGATCTTCGACGAGGAGGAGCCGCGGCCTCGGGAGCCGGAACGGGGCGTCGACCCCGCCGATCCGCGCAAGGCGGGGAGGCTGCAGGGCGCGTTCCGCGAGCGCCAGACGGACCCGGGAAATCAGAGCGCCCTCGGTAAACGGCTTCTGCAGGGTGGGCGTTCCGTCGGAAATGCGCCCCTCTTCCACGAGCGCCTCGTTCGGACGGGCGGACATGAAGACGACGCGGACCGATGGACGTGCGGCGCGAACGACCGCGGCGATCTCCGGACCGCCTCGGCCGGGAAGCACCATGTCGGTCAGGAGCACGTCGATGGGACCTGCATAATCTCCGAGGAGCCGCTTGACCTCACGCTCGTTGGCCGCTTCGAGGACCCGGTATCCGTGACGCCCGAGGTAGTGCGAGACGGACAAGCGGATCAGCGGTTCGTCCTCGATGACAAGGACCGTCTCGCCTCCTGCTTGAACGCCGAGTGGCGCGTCCGGCGCCACCGAAGGCCTCGCCGGGGAGTCGGCCGACTGAGGCAAGTGGACGGTAAATCGCGACCCTTGTCCGATGGCCGTCTCGACATCGATGTATCCCTCGTGTTCCTCGACGGTCGCGTAGACGGACGCCAAGCCGAGTCCGGACCCGTTCGAACCCCGCCTGGTGGTGAAGAAAGGTTCGAAGATACGCTTCCGGGTTGACTCATCCATACCGGCACCAGTGTCGGTCACCTCGAGCACGACATAGCGACCGGCCGCGATGCCGCGACGGAGCAGGTCGTCCTCGAACACGACCGCCTCCCGGGTGGCGATCGTGAGACGACCTCCCCGTGCCATCGCGTGACGGGCGTTCACGGAGAGGTTCATCACGAGCTGTTCGATTTCCCCGGGCTGGCAGGAGATGGCGGCGTTTGCGGCGGTCAGGGAAGCGCAAAGCTCGATGTCCTCACCGAGCAGGTGGCGGAGCATGGTGTCCATTCGCGCCACGAGCGAGTTCAGGTCGATGACCTTGCGCTCGGTGTCTTGCCTTCTAGCGAACGCCATCAACCGGTTTATGACGGCCGCGCCGCCCATCGCCGTCGCCTTCATCTGCTCCACGTAGCCGTGTGCTCGACCGTGAGGCGGTAAGCGGTGCAATGCCAGATCTGCGCAGCCAATGATGCCCATCAACACATTGTTGAAATCATGCGCGACGCTGCTCGTGAGCGTGCCGACCGCCTCCAGTCTGCGGGCCTGGTGGGTCGCTTCTTCGTCCCGCGATCGCTCGGTGACGTCCTGTCCTCTGGCGATCACGCCGGCGACCGCGCCGAGCTCATCTTCGAATGCGGTAAAGCACCATTCGATCTCGCGTGCGATCCCGCCCTCGGCGGGCAAGGGGGTGGAGCGCGCGAGAACGCTGGAGTGAGAACTCATGGCACGATCGAAAGCTTCCAGTAACGGCGCCGACGTTCCTTCTGCGGTGATCACCGAGCAAAAGTTCCGCCCGATGACTTCTTCGAGCGCAAGGTCCACGACATCGGCGAGCCTCGAGTTGGCGCGAAGAATCTGGCCGTGGCAGTCAAGCACGAGAAGGATCCCCGGGCTGCACTCGACGAGACGCTCCACGAGTCCGCGATCGCGGCGGATAACGAGAGCGTAGAGCTCACGGTAACGATCTCGCGCGATCTCCATCTCTTCGTAAGCGCGCCGCAACTCCTGGGCCTGTCTTCCGAGCTCGATCTCGCGGGCGCGAAGTTCGTGCAGGGATTGCTGAACACCTTCCGCAGAAGGCTCGGCGGGAACGATGCCGCTGGCAGCCTCCACTCTCTCCCGGAACCCGCTCGCGCTCGTCACGCGGCCGGCTTTGGCGGGTCGAGTCATGAGTGTCCTCGCACGTCGCGTTGCGCGCCGCGTCGCGCATTCCGAGCACGACTCCCATCCTTGTTCGGCACGCTCGTCCCCTTCCTCATCTCGCGAGGCCTCCAAGGTGGTGAAGGCATTGCTCGGCGTCGAAGCCTGATGATAGGCGATTCAGACGTATGCACACCGGAAAAATTCAGGCCCGCGGGACGCGCAGTCGCGTGACTCCGGTGTTTGTGGCAAAGTGCCTCAATCGAAAAGGACGGATCGCATGACCACCGAGATGGTCATGGTAGATCTTCGAAGGTCCACCACCGTCAGGACAGTGCGCGAAGGCGCCGTGCCTCTTTGCTTGGCGACACTCGTGATCGAATGATCGCACCCGCGAGAAAACGCATGAGGTAGACGCAATTCTTGCGTCTCGACGCACGATTCATGCTCGCCGTGATCGAAAGACGTTTCCGAATTGACCTGGCGTCACCAGATTCTATCGGGGTGTCGTGGAGCGTCTCGTGATCGGCGCCAACGGTGTCCGGCATAACCACTGGAGACTAGCGCATCGTGGATGAGCCTCCGAACGAGAGAGACGGGGCCCAGGTCGGCGTACTGATCGTGGACGACGACGCGGACTCGCGCGAAGCCCTTTCGGAGCTGCTCTGCCTCGGCGGCTGGGACGTGATGACGGCGGATACCGGGGAAGAGGCGATGCGGCTTGCGCGCTCACGACATCCTCGACTCGTGCTCCTCGACGTGACACTTCCGGGGATGTCCGGCATCGAAGTCGCTTTCGCGCTCCGAGCGCAAGAAGACACCCGCGCAACCGGACTCATCGCGCTCACCGGTCGGCCCCTTCGCAAACACGAGCGAAGCCCGTTCGACGCCGTTCTGACGAAGCCGACCGCCCTCGATCATCTGCTTTCGACGATGAAGCGCCTCGTCGGGTGAGGTGTCAAAGCGTGGGGGCTCCAGCGCCCCGTGACGCCCAGGGGCTCGCCGCAGCGCTGAACCCGTTCGCGCTCAACTACTTGGCGGAGGTGAGGACGGGATTCGAACCCGCGTATAACGGTTTTGCAAACCGTTGCCTAACCACTTGGCTACCTCACCATAGGTCGTAAGCGTCTGGAACTCTTTCGTAAGTCGTCAGTCTTCGCACGCGCGCTCCGGGGGCGTCAAGCGCAGGCGATTCAGTAGCAGACTCGCGAGCAGCGGGGTAGCGGCGCGAACGCGCCCGGCCGGCTCGGCAAGGCCGAGGGAGACCGCTAATGTACGGTCATGCGGATCGCGCTCGGCTCGGACGAGAACACGACGCTGGTGGGAGACATTGCCCGCTTCCTGGAGGAGCGCGGGCACGACGTGGATCGGTTCGGCGCGGCGGCAGGGACGACGGAAGCATGGGCGCGAACGGCTCTGCATGTGGCGGAATCCGTGGCCCGCGGCGATCACGCTTTCGGGGTCGTTTGCTGCTGGACGGGCACGGGGGTGTCGATCGCGGCGAACAAGGTCGCGGGCGTGCGCGCCGCGCTCTGCGCCGATGCGGAGACCGCGCGGGGCGCCCGCAAATGGAACGATGCCAACGTCCTCGCGCTGAGTCTCCGCGCCACGGCGCCCGAGATCGCTCGCGAGATCCTCGCCGCGTGGCTCTCGGAGCCCTACGGCGAGACGGAAGACGCGAGCCTGGACGCGATCCGCGACGCTCAGTCGTCCGCGGTACCGTCCAGATCCTCTGCCAGATAAGAGAGGATCACTTCGTCGAGCGATTGCTCGCTGATCGACGAACTGCCGAAGATGGAGCCTTGGTCCGGCGTTGCGGTGAAGATCGCGGCGGGTCTCGACGGAGCGTAACGACCGGCGCCGGGCACGCGCGACGGTACCGTCGGCGTACCGAGAACGGGCGTGCCTCCCTTCGGAACGGGCTTCGGCGATTCGATCGTCACTCCTCGACGCGAACGCGCGGACTCGAGATCGGCGAGCATCAGGTCGGTGAGCGTGGGCGCAGGCTTACGCGGCAAGGGCTCGGCCACGCGCGACGGTTTCTCGACCTGCACGGGCTCCGGCGGGATCGTCGGCACACCAGCCGCGATCTCGGTCGAGATCTCGGGCAGCGTGGGTGCGGGCTTCGAACGGCGCTTGGACGGCAGCGGCGGCGGCTTGGACGGGCGCGCTTCCTTGGCCCCGTCCTCGGCAGGAGTTCCGAGAACCTCGAGGATCGAATCGTTCAGCTGACCGTCGCGCAACGCGATGAACATCGCCTTGTGCTGTTCCTTCATCATGCGCCGGACGACGGTCGTCATGTCGGGTCGGCCAATATGCTCCGAGTAATCCGTGCGCGTGCTCTTGATGATCCGGCCGCCGTCGACGAAGAGGTGCGTGACGATGTGCGGGCGCTTGATCCCCGAGTCCTCCGTCTGGACATGGAATACCCGACCCTGGTGCTTCACGTTGTTATTGAAGCCGACGAGGGGGGACGGAGCCTTCACCACGGTCGATCTCGAGCGAGGACCGTAAGGTTACCACGACCGACGGTGGCGGCGTGATTTTCGAGCCTAGCGGCCTGCTTCGTCCATGCGGCGCATCCCCTCGAGCAGCAAGGCCTCGGGACTCGCGTGGACGACTTGCTGAGGCGCCCGGAAAGACGGGTCGAGATTGAAGTCCCCGCTGGTGAGCGCGAGCATCGCGTAGAAGGCGTCTTCACCGCGCAGATTCCCCCACATCGCGTTGTAGATGGCGCCGTCCACGAAATGAATCTCGCCCTGCTCGGCGCCCGACCGGATCTTGAGCGACCCCGATTTCCGTCCGTGCCAGAGCACTTGCACGATGTCGGGGAGCCCCATCTCCACCAGCGATCCGCCCACGCCCCGCGGCGCTCTACTGCGCTCTTCGCGCTCCATGATTTGCTTCAGCTTCGCGACGAGCAAGTCGGTCCCGACGGGCTTCCCCATGAAGTCGGCTGCTCCGAGCTCGAATGCGCGCTTCGCGTCGGCACTGGAAGCTTTCGCGGCGACGAAGACCCAGGGAAGCCCCTTGCCCCACTCGTGCTTGCGCGCCTCGGCGAGGAGCGCGAATCCGTCCTGTGGCTTGAGCTCGAGCTCGCTGACGACGACCTCGATGTCGCCGGTCTCGAGAAACTTCATCGCCTGATCGGCGGTGCGCGCGATGCGGACCTCGAAGCCTTGCTCGATCATGCGGAGCTCGAGCACCGTCGTCTCCTCGGGATCCGGCTCGACGAGCAGCGCCAGGTTGCGGTTCGCCAGCAGACGCGCCTTGAGGTCGTCCCCGGTGACCGAGTGCTTGAACAGGTCGACGAGGTTCGGATCGAAGATCGACCCCTTGAAACGCGCGAGTACCTCGCAGGCTTGAACGGGACGCAGCGTCTTCCTGTACGGGTTCTTCGGATTCTGCGCCAGGTCCGCATAGGTGTCCGCAATCGCCAGGAGCCGCGCGCCGAGCGGGATTTCCTTGCCGGCAACCCCGGCTGGGAATCCCTTGCCGTCGTAGCGCTCGTACATGGCTTCGAGCGCCTGCGTAGCTTCGCGCGGCAGAGCTACCGACTCCATGAGCCGCAGCGGCGCCTTGTAGGCCTTCTGCGCCGCGGCCCTGTGCCCCTCGTACTCCGAGACGTTCAGGGCCGTCAGGTGATACGCGCTCATCTTCCCGAGGTCGTGCACGTACCCGGCGATCTGGTACGCGGCGATCTCCACGGATGAAACGCCGATGCGCTCGGCTATTCGCTTCACGAGCCGCGCCGTGTGACTCGAGTGGCCCCGCAGATCGGCGCGCCCGTTCTCGAGCAGGCTCACGAGGACGTTGAGCGTTTCGAGATACGCTTCGCTCGCCATCCCCTTCGCGCCCATGCCCGCGGTCGAACCGCCCGCCTCGAGTTCGCGGCCCGATAGCACGCGCTCCCGTCCGTCGCCTCCGGCGAGCGCGACGGCCATGGTTTCTTCGCTCAACACGTTGCGCTCGTAGACGTCGAGCATCGAACTGAACTGTTCGTGCGCCGCCCGGTCGAGCACGGCGAAGGCGTGAATGTCGCCGTTGTAGTGCTTGTTGATCGCCGCCTTCACGGAGTTCGGCCGAGCGACGAACGTGTTCACCTTCTTCGCCTTCGCCGCGACCTGTATCTCCTGCTGCGCGACTAGATCCGCGGGGTCAGCCGTGACGACGCTGATCGACTCCGTCTTGGCGTCCCAGAGCACGGGGCACACGCCGTGACGCTCGGCCAGCTTCTTCGGCAGGCGCTCGAGCGTCGTGCGGTCGATGTCCGCCTTCGACAGCTTCTCGGTCGAGACGAAGCGAGTCCGGTACACGCCGGCGATGAACTTGAGGATGGTCGCTTCGTCGGTCGCCTGGATCTCGAGGAGCGCCTCTTCGAACCGGCCACCCATTCTCTGCTGGAAGTTGAGCGCCGCCTCGCGCTGCTCTGCGGTGAGCACGCCCTTTTCGACCATCTGGTCCAGGATGCGAACATTCCCCGTCGGATGCATGAAGACAGTTTGCCAGTATAGCCGAGTAGTTTCCGGTGCCTCGCCTTTGCTGCAGCGTAGCACTGCACGCATGAGCGGGGCTCCGTTCTCCGCGGGAACTTTGCGGGAACTTTCAGGCTCGCGCCCTCCCCGGGAAACGCCCGGGAAGGGCGGTACTTGCCGCTCGCCGCGTGCTTGACGGCGCTGCCCGAGGCAGCTACTAGATGCCCCCCCAAGCGACGCCTGTCGCCCGAAAAAAACCGATGCGCACGTACACAGCCAAGCCCGCCGAAGCCCAAGCAGCCCGCACGTGGTGGGTTGTCGACGCGAAGGGTCAGCCGCTCGGACGACTCGCGAGCAAGGTGGCGAACGTCCTTCGCGGCAAGACGAAACCGACGTTCACACCTCACGTCGACACTGGCGACTTCGTCGTCGTGATCAACGCCGCCGAAGTGAAGGTGACGGGGGCGAAGGCTGAAGCCAAGAAGTATCACCGCCACACCGGGCGTCCCGGCAGCCTCCGTTCGGAGACCTTCCGCGACGTGATCGTACGGCGCCCCGAGGTGCCGATCGAGATGGCCGTCCGGGGGATGCTGCCGAAGAACTCGCTCGGCCGGAGTCTGCTTCGCAAACTGAAAATCTATCCAACGGCCGAGCATCCGCACGCCGCTCAGAAGCCCGCGCCGCTCGCGCTCTAGAAGGCATCAGGAAAATGGCCGAAACGACCTCGATTTACGCGACCGGCAAGCGCAAAACCGCCGTTGCCCGCGTCTGGCTCAGCACCGGTTCCGGCACGATTCACGTGAACGGCAAGCCTGCTGACGAATATTTCGAGCGCCTCACGTCGCGGATGGTCGCGCGGCAATCGCTGGAACTCCTGGAGTTCGCCGACAAGTACGACATCCGCGCGACCGTCGCGGGCGGCGGACACAGCGCCCAGGCAGAAGCGGTGCGCCACGGCATCGCTCGCGCGCTCATCGCGGAAGACCCGGAGCGGCGCCGCGCGCTCAAACGCGCAGGCTATCTGACGCGCGACGCGCGAAAGAAAGAACGCAAGAAGTACGGCCAGCCCGGCGCTCGCAAGCGCTTCCAGTACTCGAAGCGCTGAAAACTCGACGGACCAACGAGCACCGCCCGCAAACGACCGTCGGTGTCGCTTGAAAGCTGCGGCGGCATGGGGAACGATGCGACGCTGGACATGGCCTCTCCATTCAAGCTGCGCTCGGATTTCGTCCCGAAGGGCGATCAACCCCGGGCGATAGAGGCGCTCTGCAAAGGGCTCGACGAGGGCGTCGCCGGGCAGACGCTGCTCGGCATAACAGGTAGCGGAAAAACTTTCACCGTCGCCAACGTCATCCAGCACTGGGGCCGACCGGCGCTGATCATCGCGCCGAACAAGACGCTCGCCGCGCAGCTCTACGGCGAGATGCGGGACCTGTTTCCCGGCAATGCCGTCCACTACTTCGTCAGCTACTACGATTACTACCAACCCGAAGCGTACATCCCGAGCACCGACACCTTCATCGAGAAGGACGCGATCATCAACGACCAGATTGATCGCATGCGCCACGCCGCGACGCACGGACTCCTGTCGCGACCGGACGTCATCATCGTCGCGAGCGTGAGCTGCATCTACGGCATCGGTTCCGCGGAGAGTTACCACGGCCTCCTCATCGACATCGTCAAGGGAGAAGAGCTACGTCGTGACGAGCTCCTGCGACGCTTGGTCGACATTCAATACGAGCGCAACGACATCGATTTTCACCGCGGGACGTTCCGCGTGCGCGGTGACGTAGTCGAGATCTTCCCCGCCTACGAAGAGGCCACGGCAATCCGCGATCGAGTTCTTCGGCGACGAGGTCGACGCCATCCGGGAAGTCGACCCGATCCGCGGCCGCGTGCTCGGCTCGCTCGACCGTTACGCCGTCTATCCGGGCTCCCACTACGTCACGCCGCGACAGCAACTGAATCGCGCCATCGGCGGCATCCGGGAGGAGCTCAAGGAGCGGCTCGGCCTTCTTCGACCGCGAAGGGCGGTTTCTCGAGAAGCAACGGATCGAGCAGCGCACGATGTACGACCTGGAAATGCTCGAGCAGATGGGGTTCGTGCAAGGGATCGAGAACTACTCGCGTCACCTTTCCGCGCGCAAACCCGGGGACCCACCGCCGACGCTCATCGACTATTTCCCGAAAGACTTCTTGCTCGTCATCGACGAGTCGCACCAAACGGTCTCGCAGATCGGCGCGATGTACCGGGGCGATCGCTCGCGCAAGGAGACGCTCGTCGACTTCGGATTCCGGCTTGCCGAGCGCGCTCGACAATCGTCCGCTGAAGTTCGACGAGTTCGAGCAGCACATGGCGCGAACGGTGTTCGTCTCCGCAACGCCCGCCGAATACGAACTGTCGCACTCGGGCGATCACATCGTCGAACAGCTCATTCGCCCCACCGGGCTGACGGATCCGGAGATCGAGGTCCGTCCCGTCGACGGCCAGGTCGACGACCTCCTCAGGATGATCCGCGAACGCGTCGCGCTCGGCGAACGCGTTCTCGTGACGACGCTCACCAAGCGGATGGCCGAAGATCTGACGGAGTACTACGCCGAGCTCGGAGTGCGGGTCCGGTACCTGCACTCGGACGTCGAGACGCTCGACCGTATCGAGCTCCTGCGCGCGCTCCGCGCCGGGCGATTACGACGTCCTCGTCGGCATCAACTTGCTCCGCGAGGGTCTCGACCTGCCGGAGGTGAGCCTGGTAGCGATCCTCGACGCGGACAAGGAGGGCTTTTTGCGCAGCGCTCGCTCGCTCATCCAGACCATCGGTCGCGCCGCCCGCAACTCGCGCGGCCGCGTCATCATGTATGGGGACCGCATGACGGACGCGATGAAGAGCGCGATCGGAGAGACCGACCGCCGCCGCGCGATCCAGCAAGCCTATAACCTCGAGCACGGCATCACGCCGGAGACGATCAAGCGCGCGATCCTCGACATCAATCCGACGAGCGGTCAGACCGACTACTACGCCGTACCGCGCGGGACGCCGTCGCAGGCTGGAACCACGAAGGCCGGCGAACCCGCGCGTGAGGAAGAGTTGTTCGAGCGGATCGAAGCTCTCCGACAGGAAATGTTCGCGGCCGCCGAGGGTCTGGATTTCGAGCGTGCCGCTCGCTTGCGCGACGACCTGAGGCGGCTTCAGGGGGGCGCGGGAAACGGCGCGAGCGGCGCGCAACCGAGCGCTAGGCCGTCGGAACGACCGTCCGCGAAACCGAAAGCGCGAAGACCCAGCGGACGTCCCTCACGAAGGTGAGAGCGCGCCGGAACGTCGTAAGCCGGCGGGTCCGGTCGTGATGGCCGAAGATGTGTCCGGGGTTTCGGCAGCATGTCGCGTGGGCTCGCCGATTCGGTGCTCTTGCATCGCGACCGGCGCTGTCGGATGAGAGGCCCATGACGTCGGAGGCGGAAGAGAAGGCAAGCGAGACCGGCGCAGACGAGGATGCGGCGACGTCCTTCCGAGGGACCCGCGAAGCTCCGCGACGGAGCGGCATCCCCCCGGCGCGTGAGCCATCGGGACAGAACATGATCGCCGAAGCCGGTGACGAGCACGGCGAGCTTGCTCTCGCCGAAAGCGCCAGGATCGATTCCAATCTCGGCGCGTTGCTCCGCGGACTGAAGCATCTGGGTGCCTGCGTCAACGCGGCGCGCGCCGCCAACGACTTCCTTTCGCGAGAGCTGGAAACCCTTCGAAGTCTGCTAGCACGCAGCACGGCAGAGGAGTTTGCGCTGCGGAAGCGAGTACGGTTCCTGGAACGTGCCATGGACGCGGTGCGCCGCGACGCTTCGCAGGAGCGCCGGTTCTTCATCGAGCAAGAGGACGCGTTCCTCGCGGAGCTCATGGACGACCACGAGCGAGAGCTCGCCGACCTCAAGCGGCGTCTCACGCACGTCCTGTCGAAGCGCGATTCGGTTCCCGAGAGTTCCGGGGACAGGACGACGACCGAGCTACCCGCGCTCGACAACCTCGCTTCCGCGATAGGCGCGTTGAAACTGCGCACGGTCCGCATTCCCCTGCCGTCCCGTCCAGAGGAGGGCGCAGAGGCGCTCGCCCCACCACGACCCTCGTCGCGACCGCCGCTCAGACGGAAACCGGACGCTTCGACACGTCCCCTCGTGGGATATTCACTGGGCGAGGGAGACGTCGCGGAAGAGCACGTCGAATCGACGCGCACGCCCACGCGCCCGCCGAATCCATAACCTTCGAGCGCGCACGGGCACCCCGTTTCTGGCCTTTTTTTCCCGCCATTTCGACTCGTGAAAAATCGCCGACGCAGGGTGCGGGTCGCCGGGTAAGCTCGACGCGTGAACGCGCTTGGTCTCCGCGACGACGCCGCGTGTCGAGGCATCGGGTGACTCGGCGCGTGCTCGAGGGCTTCTTCGACGAAGGTGGCAAGGATGCCCTGGCGGCCGCGTTGCGCGAAGTCGAGGCAGCCTCCAGCGCGGAGATCGTCATCGCGGTGCGACGGAGCTCGGGGTCCTACCTGGACGCGAATCTCGTGGTCGGCATACTCGCCGCGACCGTCACCCTCGCGATCGGGCTCTTTTCCCCCTGGCCGTTCTCCCTCGAATGGCTGCTCCTCGAATCCGATCCTCGTAGGGATCGCCTGTGGCTGGCTCGCGACCTATTTGCCGGCGGTCCGTCGTCTGGCGACGCGGCCCGCGGAGCAAGCCCGGCGCGTCGACGTCCATGCCCGCGCTCTGTTCGTCGAACGTGGTGTGGTTGCAACGTCGGGACGCACCGGCATGCTCGTCTACGTGTCGCTGCTCGAACGAGCCGCACGCGTGGTTGCAGACTCCGGCGTGACGGCCGCGGTTCCAGCCGCCGAGTGGGCGACCCGGGTCGAGGAGAATCCAGCGAGCCGCGCGTCGCTCGAAGGCCACGGCCGTGGCGCGTGCGATCGCCGCACTCGGGCCGACGCTGGCACCGCACCTTCCGCATTCCGACGACGACGTCAACGAACTCCCCGACGAGGTCTCCGGCCCATGACAACGCGTCCACGACTGCCAGCGTGGGCGCCGGGGCTCGCGATCTTTCTCCTTGCCGCGGTCGCCGCGGCGCGACCCGGCGGTGGGCAGACGTACTCGGGTGGCGGAAGCCACAGCGGAGGCGGAGGTGGCGGTGGCGGCGGACTGATCTTCTTCCTTCTCCGCTTGGTGCTCGATCTCGTTATCACGGCACCCGCGATCGGCATCCCTCTGGTCCTCGCTATCGTGATCGGCTTCGCAGTGATAGCTCTACGCCAGCAATCGAACCAGGATTGGAATGGCCCCTCGCAGGCCGCGGTGACCGCCAGCCAGTCACCCTCTCGTGTTCGCGTGCTCACGCTCGACGCGATTCGAACGAAGGATCCCGATTTCTCGTCCGTCTTGTTCGAGGATTTCGCCTACGCACTCTTCGCCGCCGCCCACCGCGCCCGGCATGACGCGAAGAAGCTCGCCGAGCTCGCCCCGTATCTCGACGAGAGCATGCGCCGCGCGCTCGCGGAGCGGGGTCCCGTGGGTGTCCCGGTGACGGCGGCGGTCGTCGGCGCTCTGCGCGTGGCCGCGGTGAGCCTCGGCGCCGAATACACCGAAGTGACGCTCGAGTTCGAAGCGAATCTGATCTTCGCGGCCCCGAAGGCGACGACTGAATACGTCGTGGAACGGTGGGCCTTCCACCGCGGAGCGAACGTCAAGAGCCGGAACACGAACGACGCGCGGAAGTTCGCGTGTCCGAACTGCGGCGCGCCCTTCGAGTCGACCGACTCGCAGCGCTGCAAGTACTGCGGAGAGGTCGTCTCCAACGGTCGCTTCGACTGGTCAGTGTCGTCCGCCACCGTGCTCGAATCGAGCGAGCGCCCACCGAGCCTCCGCGGCACGGTGCCGGAGCGCGGCACCGATCTGCAGACGATCGTGGACCCGGATTTCGGGGCCGCCTGGGATGCGCTGCATGCGGACGACCCCGCCGTCACCGAGGACGCGCTCGGTGCGCGCGCCGAGCTGATCTACCGCGAGCTCAACCGCTCGTGGAACGCGCAGGATCTTGCGACGGCACGTGGGTTCGTCTCCGATGGTCTCTTCGACTATCTCGGGTACTGGACGACGGCGTATCGCGCCGAGGGACTCCGGAACGTCGTCGACGACGCGAAGATCCTCGGGTTCGAGCCCGTGAAACTCCGCCGGGATCTCCATTACGACGCGTTCACGGCGCGGGTCTTCGCGACGGGCAAGGACTACACGGTGGACGCCAGCGGCACCGTCGTCGGCGGAAGCCGCCACCGCGATCGCGAATACTCCGAGTACTGGACGCTGATCCGAGGCGCGGGCGCGCGCGGCGCCCCTAGCGCGGACCGAAGCTGCCCGAACTGTGGCGCCGAGCTACATGTCGAGATGTCCGGCGAGTGCAAGTATTGTCACGTCCGCATCACGACGGGGCGGTTCGACTGGGTTCTCTCCAAGATCGAACAGGACGACTCGTACGCGGGGTGAGCGACTCGTTCGAATTGCGCGTCATGCTCGGGCTTTGCCCAGCGGACGCTTCGAGCCGGGAGCAGTGCTGGAAGACGCCACGTCGGTCGCTTTCATGACTTCCACCGGGTCGAACCCTTCTTGCTCGGGAGACCATCGGACACGGGCGGACTCCGCATCGAGCATTCCATGCCATTCGCGCAGTCGCGCGACGGACCGCCGGATGCGGTCGGCATAGGGGCGCGCCTCGGACACGTCGGCGAGCAGCGCGGCATTGATCTCGAGCGTCTGCAGTGGCGTGTTCGCCATGTCGCGGATCGCCAGGAAGCGGCCAGCACTCGCTTCCAGGGCGACGGCTTCGGCATGGGACTTCAGGAGTTCGACCTCGAGCGCGTGACGTCGCAGTCGATATGCAAGCAAGAACAGCGCAAAGGCGCCGAACGCGACCATCGCAAAGGGTTCGCCCACGGGGAGCTTGCTCCGGACGGCCGGGCTGAAGGTCCAGAGCTTTACCAGCGGGGGGATCGTGAAGATGAGGATGGTCGTCACACCGACGTAGAGCTCGGCGGGGGCCAGCAGTGCGACGGTGAGGACCGCTAGCTTGCTGGCCTGGAACGGCACCCAGTGATCAACGGCCGCCGCAAAATGCCCGCTCGTGACCCAAAGCGCCAACGAGATGACGGAGTTATTCACCAGAAACGCGAACGAAGCCCTCTGAACGCTCGGTGATGCCCGGAACACGCGCAGATAGACCAGCAGGACGGCGCCAACTCCAATCGACGCCAGCGATGGCCAGGCCGGCATCCCGGGTATCGAGCGCCCTAGGGCGAGGTTGATGGGCATACCGATCACGTTCAAGGCAGCCGAGGCAGTCGCCCCCTGCCACGCAACCTCGGCAGCCGTGCGCGGCGTGCCCATTCACCCTCCTATGAATTGCAGAAGCGTCTCGATCGGCGCCGGCTTCTCGATGATCTGCACCATGCCGAGCGTACTGGCTTCCTGAACGAGAGGGTGAGAACGTGCGTGCCCGGTCAGGAACGCGATCTTACCCGAGAAATGCTCCCCCTGAAGCCACCTGTACGCATCGATGCCGCTCGGCTGGTCGGCTCCCAAATTGATGTCGATGATCGCGACACGACATGCGAGGGCTCGTTCGCCGAGCGCCTTCAGTGCCTCCAAGCTGGTGGCGGTCAGGCATCCAACGTGGCTCTTGAGCCGCACGATATCGGAAATGGATTCGAGCATGTCCTGGTCGTCATCCAGAATGACGACCTCTGCCAGCGGCGCAGGGTCACTGTTCGGGCGGAGCAGGCGAGCAGGCATTCTTCACCATAAGCTCAGTTGGTCCTCCGGCAACAGGCGAACAACAGGCGAAGTCTCACCCGGCCGCCCCGTCGAGGTTCGGAGACCGAGTCAGAATCTCGACGGCACCGGGGTCAGCGACGACCTCGTCTCGCGGACGCCGCGAGAGCCCATGGGTAACGAGACCCGTCACGATGATGCCCGCCGTGATCGCGACGCCCGCGGTCGACACGCCGAGCAGCTTGAGCGCGGACGCGACCAGCACGACGACGAGCGCCGGCTTGATGAGGTGGTCGGGCGCGCGCGCGGAGAGTTGTGCCCCCAGGAACACGCCGGGGATACTGCCGACGAGCAGCGACCCGGTCAGCGCGAACATCACCTTGCCGAACACGAGATGCCCGAGCGCCGCCGCGCCGACGAGCGGGATCGCCTGCGCGAGATCCGTCCCGACCAGCTGCGACCCCGCGAGGCCCGGGTAGAGCAGCATCAGCATGACGACGATGAGCGACCCGGACCCCACCGACGTCATCCCGACGACGAAGCCGCCCACCGCACCGATCGCGATGGTCGGCAGCGGCTTGACCGGGATCGCCATCAGGCTCGCCCCGGGCGGCGTCCCGCGTCGCGCCGACATCACGGTCTTCGCCACGATGGCGCTCGACGCGAGCAGGAGCGCGCCGCCGAGCATGCACTTGAGCCCATGCTCCAGCGCCGGCGATCGACCCAGATGATTGACCAGCGCGGAACCGCCGAACGCCGAAGGGACGGACCCGAGCGTCAGCCACCGAACGAGTGGCGCGTTCACCGTGCGACGCCGCATGTGCACGAGCGCGCCGAACGGCTTCATCACGACCGATGCGGCCAGGTCACTGGCCACTGCCGCGGTCGGCGAGACCCCGAACAGCAGCACCAGAATGGGCGTCATCAATGCCCCGCCCCCCATCCCGGTCAGCCCCACGACGATCCCAACGGCGAAGCCGGACAGCGCTATCAAACCATCGACGGTGAACATGAATTGACCTGGTTCGAGGAAACTTGACTGAACGCATAGGAAATATGGAGAATCAATCCGTCCGGGTCAAGCGCCCAGATTTATGGTCAATATTTCAGATACTTACATGAATTCAACAGAGCTCGAAGCGAGCACTGGAGGCCCCGAGCGGTCCGCCCACCGGCGCCCCGCGGGGCCCCCGCGGCGAGTCTGCGAGGCGCTTGGGGAGGCCCGCAGCCCGCCGCGAAGCGAGGACGGCGACGGCAGCGCCGTTCAGCGTGGGGGGGCATCGGGGCTCGAATCACGGCAGCCATCCGAGGGCGATCACCTGGCCACGGCACTCGAGCCTCGCCGGTATCGTCTCGAGCCCGAGGTGTTCGAACACGTCGCGCAGGCTCATCGAACACGTGGTGGTGAAGACAGCGATTTTCGACGCCTTCCCAGATCGTGCTCACCCCGTGATGTTCATTCGATGCTGACGTCGGGAAAGTGCGGCTCCGACCGGGTTCGTGGTCGCCCGTGAGGGAGCTGTTTTGCATGCACGGAAAGTCATTTCCGGCCGATGCTATGCGAACCTCCGATGAAGCGCCTCGCCATTTTCGCCCACTACGACGACCGCGGAGAAGTGAAGCGCTACATTCTCCATCACCTGCGGGGCCTTCGCGAGGTCTGCGACGCGGTCTGGTTCGTGTCGACGGCGCAGCTCTCGGACGGCGAGCTCGACAAGGTGCGACCCACCTGTGGGCGCGCCTGGTTGCGAGAGAACGTCGGATACGATTTCGGGATGTGGCAAGACGCATTTCGAGACCCAGCGGTCTGCAGCTGGGACGAGCTCGTGCTCGCGAACTCCAGCGTCTACGGACCGATCTGGCCTCTGAGCGACGTGTTTTCGAAGATGGCCGAAAACGCTGACTGCGACTTTTGGGGCATGACCGACTGCACGGAAATCGCTTGGCATATCCAGAGCTACTTCTTGGTGTTTCGAGAGTGTCTCGTTCGCTCGACGGTTCTTCGAGATTTTTTCGTCGGCCTGGATCTGTCCGGCACCAAGCGCGCCGTCATCGAGAGGTGCGAAATCGGTCTGACGTCGTATCTGCTGGGAGCCGGTTACCGAGGCAAGGCTCTCGTTACTTGTGCCGAGATCCCGCGGCCCCTCTACACCCGCATCCGGCGACCGCACTTCAACCCGACGATCTCGACGCCGATGACTCTGACCGCGCGACGGATGCCGTACGTGAAGGTCGAGCTGCTTCGCGACAATCCTCTTGGAGTGCGTCTCGGACCCCTCTTCGACATGATCGCCGCAAGCGGTTACGACCGATCGCTGCTCGAACACGGTCCGAGCCCTGCGCCTCGAACGAGACGCGGCATCCGGGGCTTTCCTCGCCGGGCATAGAGACACCTCGGTCGACTGCCGCCTGGTGCCGGTCGAACGGCTGCAGACTCACGAGGGCGGTCGCTCATTCCGAGCTCTGGCCGGGACGCCCGTCACGACGACGCCGGGGGGCACATCGCGGGTCACGACGGCGCCCGCACCAACCACGGCTCGATCACCGATGGACAATCGTTCGAGGATCCGCGCGCCTGTTCCAACGAGCACGGCGTCGCCGACGGTCACGTTTCCCGAAATGCTCGCGGCGTGGTTCACGACCGTGCCCCGGCCGATCGATGCTTCGTGTCCCAGCGTGCACGCGATGTTGATCAACGCGAACCTGCTGCGCCTCCGCGAAAACCCCGAGCCCTGCCGGCCCGACCACCTGCGCCGTCACCTTGGAGCGCACCACTGTCGAGACAATCGTCACGCCCGAGACGAGTGCTCCGAAGAACGCAAGCCGTTCGATCCCCGTGCCTCGATTCGCGGCACCAGAACTCGGCGCGACGGCAGCATCGCTCCCCTCCGCAGGAGTCGACGCTTCGGGGCCTTCAGACGACGTCATCGGCCAGCACCTCGGAATGCGCGCGCTCCCCCGAAACGAATGGATCCGGCCGCGCTCCTCCCATCCGGATGCTTACTGACTTCATCGACTCGCGGGAAATAGCATTCGAAGGGCATCGGGCGCGAGGTGGTTTCGCCGCAGGTGCTAGGCTCGCCGCGTGCGTACGCGAGAAACACTCCGGCAAGCCGTAGAGCGGTACGAAGCGATGGTCGACCCGTCCTTCGCTCGTGAACCTGCTCCTCGACTGCGGGTTTTCTTCGGCGTGCGAGTGCCTGGCGTCGCCCTACAACGAGAATGACGTCGGCATGGAACGCGGGGACGCTGCACGTTCGTCGCGCGGAACCTCGCCTATTCGGCTCGAGCGGCGCCGTTCGGGAAGCTCAGTTCCCGAATCGTCGACCGCTTGCGACACGCAGCACGCCGGCGCGCGACGAGATGAGTTCGTGCGCCGGTCGCGCCGCGCCCCTTTCGTGGCGACCGCTCGCCTGTCGCCAACCTCGGCGCGGGTCTCCGGCAAGTCACGGTTGACTGAGTCAAACCGTGTTCGCCGGGGCCTGTCGAAGTGCATCGGCGAGCGCCTGGGGGTCGTCGACGCTGACCATGAGCTGCCGGAGCCGAACGGGTATTCCGAGCGTATAGCCGCGCTGGGGAGGGTTCAGATCCATGGCCACGATGCCGTCGCCCGAGCCGTTCACCAGCCAGCGTCCCAACAGCCCGTGCACGCCTCGGCTCATCGGCTTCCGAGCAAGCGGCGCGGCGGCTCGAACGGCGGCGCGAGAGAACCGCGCGGAGAACGCCCATGCCATACGAACGACAACATCCTCGCCGTCGATCTCGACGTAAGAGCGCGACGGCGGGATGAAGAGCCCGCTCGAGAGGATCCGGTACCAGGCGTCGAAGCGGATGGGAAACCGCTTCCCCCCAGTGATCCTCACGGCATCCTGGTCGACGGCTTTCGATGAAGGCGGTGTGCTCACTGAGGTGGTCCGTATTCGATCGATTGCGGTTCCATAGCACGTCGTTCGAGATGCGGTCCATCTCAGGCGGTTCCTCACACACGTCCCGAAGCAGATGGGTCGCTGGCGCTCGGCTCCTCTGCTCCCAGAGGTCTCGAGGTTCAGTCAGCGCCAGAACCTGAAGCGCGAACGGGGGCGCTCGGCGGTGACTCGCTCGTAGCTGCGGCGTGCTTCCACGCTGAAGTCCTTGAGCGCGCGCGCCACTCTCGCCGTGGGTGCCTCGGCGCTCTTGCCGAGGTCGGTGACGGCCTCCTCGATGCTGCGCCATCGGCGTCCGAATCGTACGCGTGCGTCGCCGAGTTCCTCGGCGATCACGTCCAGGCGCGCAGCCGCGTCGACGGCCACTTCATCGACGCGGTCGGCGATCTGCGCTCCCGCATGGTCGATGCGTGCGCCGAGTTCGGCAGCCGCCGCTCGGAGTTTCTCGGTGGGGTCTTGTCCTGGTGTGTTCATGTTCGTTTTCCTTTCATCACGACAGTTTCAAAATAGCGCCCTTCCGACGACGGGTAGGATGTGCGTGGTGAAATCGACGGCGGGGCGGTAAGTCGCGAAGAGTCCACCGAGGGTTCCGAAGACGCGCGCGATCATGATGAACTCGCCAGGGAGCGACATGACCGGGTCGCCGTTACACGCGGCCAGCAGGTCCGTCATCTTCGCGACGAACTCCTCGCGCGAGGGCCAGGCCACGCCACTACCGGCGGCCATCTGACGGATCTCGCCGAGCAGCGCGTCCGCGAACGCGTGCAGCGTGTCCGGACGGCCGCTCCGCGTCACGAAGCCGATCTCGCGAAACAACTCCGTCATGCGCTCGCGGTCGCCCGTGAAGAACGCACCCACGAGCGCGAGGTATCGATCTCGCACTTCCGGCGTGAGAACCTGGGCGCACCCGAAGTCCAGCACGACGACCTTTCCCTCTGGCGTGACGAGGAGGTTGCCGGGGTGCGGATCGGCCTGGAACATCCCGGCGAGGAGGACCTGCCGCAGGTACGCTTCCAGCAGATTTCCGAGCACCGAGGAGAGCTCGGCGTGAGCGCGCACGTCGCCGGCCTTCACGCGGGCGTCGAGGGCGTCGAGAACGTCCGTGATCTTCTCCCCGGCGACGAACGTCGTTGTGAGGACACGGTCCGACGAGAGCGCCGCGACCGGCCGCGGAACGACGATGCCGGGATGGTCGGCGAAGAAATCAGCCGCGCGCTCGGTGGCACTCGCCTCGGCGACGTAGTCGACCTCGGACAGGATCTTGGACTTCACTTCCGTGACGATGGTGTCGTAATCGGTTTCCGGTAGCGACGACTGCAGGCTGGACACGAAGGTCTCGAGGAGCTGAAGATCGAGTCGCACGCGCCCCTCGATGCCCGGGCGCTGCACCTTGACGGCGACGACCGTGCCGTCCTTGGTGGTCGCGCGATGAACCTGCCCGATGCTGGCGGCCGCGAGCGGCGCTCCCTCGAAGCTCGCGAACAGCTCTTCGAGCTTTGCGCCGAGGCTCTCCTCGACGACACGCCGCACGTCGGAAAATGGGATCGCCGGCGCGGCGTCCTGTAGCTTCGTGAGTTCGTCGATCCAGACCCGCGGAAGAAGGTCGGAACGCGCGGACAGCATCTGTCCGACTTTCATGAATGCGCCGCCGTGAACGGAACTGACGTCGTGGAACCGTCGCGCGCTCGTCGCATGGAGCTCGTCCAGAAGCTCGGTTGCGCGCTGCCGCGTCACGAACGCGGAGCGAAGACCGTGCAAGCGGTAGCCCGCGGCGACGCGTGCCAACATCCAGCCGGTTTGGGAGAGTCGCGTCGCGTGCTCGGACCAGCCCACGACGTTCTCGCGCGCGCTGGCCACGTCGCGCTCGCCCCGGGACCACGCTTCACGCGCGGCGCCGGCAACCTCTCGCGTGGACCACGCAGTCTGCTCGATCGCGGTCAGCAGGCCATCGAGCACGTCCGCCCACGCGCGAAGCTGGTTCGACGGGCGACGCCGACGGCCGTGGCCGCGCCGGCGCGAACGACGCTTCCGAGGTGAATATTCATTGAAGTCAGTAACTTGAGCAGGGAAGGAGTCAGCAGGAATCATCTTGGGGGACCTCGTTGTCATCCTGCATATTACAGGATGACAACGTAATACATAATAGGACGAGGCTTCGCAAGCGATTTGTATTACAAAACGATATGCGTCAGAGCTCCTCGAGGCAATCCGAGCACAGCCAGGCGGGCAAAGCCTTGGGATCCTGGGACATTCCAAGGTGCGCGATGACGCCGCGGGGAAGCTCGCGATCACAGCCGGCACACCGGGCCGCGCGGTTCACCACCACCTGATTCCAGGCGAGCACGTGATCGAGGGCTGCAAGGCGAGTCGCTCGTGCGACGTCCTCGTGGGCGTCGCGCGCAGGCTCCCCCTCGGGCTCGGGTTCGTGCGCCGGCCGCACCGCTCTTCGCGCCGTGGACGCCAATCTGCCGGCGTCGCGCTTCACCTGTTCGGCGAGCTCGGCGGAGCCGTGGGCCAGCTCACCTGCACCGGAGACCACGGTGTCGACGAGCTGCAGCGTGTCCTCGAGCATGTTGCGGATCAGGTGCGATACCGTCAGCCGCCGCTTTTGCGCCTCTTCTTTGAGGACACTCTCCAGTCGCTCCGGAACCCGGGTCTGGATGAGGCGATCTTTGACGTCGCGATGTCGACTCCCTCGGCGGTGGCGGCTCGGTGGCACATATTACAGTATAGTACAATCAGTCGAGCCCCGCAAATGTGCCCGGATTCATTTGGGCCGTGCGAGCTCGCTCGCGACGGCGTCCGCGCGCCGCTTCGCGTCTGCGGGGTCACCCAGGTATCGGCCGGGAGCCGTCGGGCGAAGCCGGTCATCGAGTTGATAGACGAGGGGCACGCCCGTCGGGATGTTGAGCTGCACGATCTCCTCGTCGCCGATCCCTTCGAGGTGCTTCACGAGTGCGCGCAGGCTGTTGCCGTGCGCGACGATGAGGGTGCGATCGCCGCGATGCAGCGCGGGCGAGATATCGCTCTCCCAGTACGGCAGAAAACGATTCACGGTGTCCTTCAGGCACTCGGTGCGCGGGAGCTGCTCGGCGCTCAGCTTGCGGTACCGACGATCGTGACCGGGGAAATACTCACTCCCCGAGTCGAGCTCCGGCGGTCGAACGTCGTAGCTGCGCCGCCAGATCTTGACCTGCTCTTCGCCGTGGCGCGCCGCTGTCTCGGCCTTGTCGAGCCCCTGGAGTGCGCCGTACATCCGCTCGTTGATGCGCCAGCTCCTGTGAACCGGGATCCACATGAGATCGAGCTCTTCGAGCGTGAGCCAGAGGGTCTTGATGGCTCGCTTCAAGACGGACGTGAACGCGACGTCGAACTCGAACTGCTCGTTCTTCAAGAGCTGTCCGGCACGGCGTGCTTCTTCGATGCCGAGAGGGCTCAGCGGGACGTCGACCCAGCCCGTGAAGCGGTTTTCCTGGTTCCATTGGCTCTGGCCGTGACGCAGCAGCACCAGCGTTTTCATGGGTGAGTCCTCCGGGACCCCCTCTTAACACGGAGACCCTGGCGTGGTGCGCGGCTCGGTCAGCGCACCGGTGCGTCGGCCCGAACGGGCCACGGCACTTCCATCGTTTCCTCGATGACGAAGCCGCGCCCGCCCAGGTTTTCGACCGAAACACGAACGTCGAGGTCCGAGTAGCGCCATTCCGCGTCGCGGCGCGCGTACCTCGGAAGCGGTGCGGGTTCTTCGTCGGCCGCGGGCACCGTGGCGACGCCGCTCTCCCGCTCCTGCGGTGCACCGAACCGCAACATGAGCGCGCCTCGCGTCCCTGCAAAATCCTTCCAGGCGTCATCCCACGCGGACAGGTTGCGCTGATACGAGACGTGCCGTAACGGCGCTTCTGCCGAGTCGAACACCATGAGCAAGCGACCGCTCGACGGGCTACGAACCCGATCCGCGAGGTGCCTGGCGTCCGTGTCGCAACTCAATCGAACCTGCGGGTTATCGTCGCGGGCGGTGTGTCGTGTGATGATCGACGCGCCGCTGACCGCGTCGGGCTTGCCGCTCGCCTCTGCGAGCCGAACCTGTTCACGCTTCCTGTCGCGCAACTCGCCCATGAGCGTGCGCATGCTCCGATCGGCGCACGTGACGCCCCACGCGCTCATCGCCGCGCGGGCCGCCGGAACGTGTGTCGTGCCCACGCGAACCCCTAGCAGCTCCGCGGACGGCGCGCGCGGCCCCGCCGGGGGTTCCACGAAGACCGGCGGCACGTACGCCGCCTCTCGATGCATTCGGTGCCGGTAATAAGCGCCGAGTGAAACCCCGGCGACGAGCACCGTCCCGACGACGCCGGCGACCGCTCGCAGGAAGCGCGACCGCCGCACCCCCCCGTGTCCGTCGGACGCGATGCCCGTCATTGCGGGCAGTTCGCCGGATTCTTTTCGACGACCTGCGAACAGAGCGGCGCCAAGGCGCTCACGATGGAGTTGCGATCGGTCATCGACACGCCGTCCGCGTCCATGGACGAGACGAGATCGCCCACGAGCGCATTGAAGTCGGCGACCGCGATCCCGAGGCCCGTATGCGCGGTCTTCATGTCGCGACACGGCTCGCTCAGACCCGCGTCCACGCTCAGAATCTCGTTGCCGTACTGGCACGGCCCGCCCGTCGCCTGACACACCTGACGCACGAGGCACGCGGCGAGCCGCTGCAGGTCCGCGGTCGCGAAGAAGCTGTTGATGGTCGTGTCCTTCGCGACATTGGCGTGGAAATCCGTCACGACCTGGTCGATGGCCGGCTTCCGCCCGATGCGCTGGTAGATGGTCGCGTCGTTGGTCGGATCCTCGACGATGTCCGTCGACATCGGGCCGAGGACGCCCAGGATGGTGTCGATGTCGGCTTGCTTGACGTTGGCCGCGACGAGGGCGGCCGTCAGGTCGTTGACGAGGTCGTCGAAGTCTTGTTTCGAGATCCCGAGCCCGGAATGAGCGTCCTTCATCGAACGGCAGGTGTAGGGATCCGGTCCGCCCGTGGCTGCGGCCACTTGCTGCACCAGGCAATCCGCCAGGTGCTGCTGATCCAGCGTCGAGTTCAGGAAGTACCCGTTGATCTTCTCATCCGAAAGGACGCGCGACAGGAAGTCTTCAACGACGGCTTCGATGCCCGGCTGCTTGCCGAGCCGCGCATACAGAGTTTCGCTCGCTGCTCCGGCGTCCGCGCCAGTTTTCTTGGCGGACCCAGACCCGCATCCGGCAGCGCCCAGAGCCGTCGCCAGAACCGCCAGTGTCCAACGAAATCGCATGACTACTCCCTGATTTCTCCAACGGCACACACGGCCGTCCGGGTCCGCTGTGGACCAACTTCCGAATACGGCGAGGACCGCCGTTCGGATTTGTGGCCACGAACGAAGTCCAGAAGCAACCCCGGAGGGTTCGGGCAGCGACGGCGGCAAGTCGGCCAGCTTTAGCGGAGCCGCTCTGCACGAAAGACGAGCTCGGCCCGACGCCACGGCATCCACGACGACAGTTGGTCTCGTGCTCACATCTCGCTGAGGGCGACGCGCTCCACCGACGAGTGAAGGTCCTCGTATGCCGACGCGACCGAGGAAAAGCGCCACCGCCCTCGTGCGGCAACCGAGCGAGGCCAGGGCGTGGTTTTTCCGAGTTCCGGGGAGTACCCTTTTCGGTCATGAAGGCGAAGATTCTCGTTGTCGAAGACTCGAAGGCGCAACGCGAACGGATTGTCTCCGAGTTACGGCAGCGCGGTTACGAGGTGTCCGAGGCCGCCCAGGGCCTGGCCGCGCTCGTCCAGATCAAGGCGGATCCGCCGGACGTGGTGATCCTCGACGTCGTGCTCGACGGGATGGATGGTTACAGCGTATGCCGCTGGCTCCGCCTCGGGGAGAGAACGCGAGACGTCGTCATCATCATGCTGACGGTGAAGAACGAAGTGAAGGAGCGGGTGGAGGGACTCCACGTCGGCGCAGACGACTACATTTCCAAACCGTTCGACACGGAAGAGCTCGAAGCGCGAATCTTCGCGGCTCTGAGGAGCAGGAACGCCAGGGCCGAGCTCAAGCACCGGAACACCGAGCTCGAAGCGATGCTCACCCGCACCGAGCGCCTGGCGATGACCGACGCATTGACGGGCATCGCGAGTCGCCGCCGCATCATGGACTTGTTCCGGCACGAATGGGCGAGCGCACGGCGCTACAAGCACACGCTGTCCCTGCTGCTGTTCGACGTGGACAACTTCAAAGGCGTCAACGACGCGGGAGGGCACTCGGCCGGTGACGAGACGCTCAAGAACGTCGCGCAGATCATCGCCGGCGGCATTCGCGAAGTAGATTTTTGCGGCAGGTACGGCGGGGACGAATTCATGCTCTTGCTCCCACACACTCCCGCGGAGAACGCGACTGTCGTCGCCGATCGCATCCGCGCTCAGCTCGCCCGGGCCAAGGCGAGCTGGACCGGCGCGGCATCTGCCATCAGCCTGTCCGTCGGCATCGCTTCCACCGCCGACTCGACGCTCCTGACTCCGGAAGATCTCGTCGAGGCGGCGGATCGTGCCCTTTACGAGGCCAAGAGCGGAGGCCGTGATCGCGCCGCGGTGGCCCGGCCAGGCATTCTCAGCCGGTGAGGCTCGTGGCGTCTGGACCAGGGCGGGGACCGGCGCTCGGATTCGTGAACGCGAGCGAAGTCCAGAAGCGACGTCGGTACGTATCCAATGCATGCGCTCCGGCGTAAGCCTTCCCGAACCGCGTGCTCGCCCCGGTGTAGGCACGCCCAGCCCGTGGATATTTTCTGGGTTTGCCGCCCTCTTCGGTGAACGCAAGCCGATGGATCGCCCGAGTTTCGAGTCCATTTTCGCCGAATACGCGCCCCGGGTGCGCGCATACTTCATCCGACATCGCTTGAGCGCGGCGCGCGCGGACGAGGTGTCGCAGGAGGTCATGCTGACGCTGTGGCACCACACGGACAGCTTCGACCCGTCGAAGGGGTCGATGAGCACGTGGGTCTTCGCCATCGCGCGGAATCGGCTGGTGGACACCGTTCGCCGCGAGCGGCGACCCGCGCCGGACCCGGAGGACCCGTGCTGGGTGGAGGACCGCCGGAATCAAGCCCCGTCCCCCGAAGCGGCGACGGGCGAGCTCGGCCGGGCGAGACGGCTCCGGGCAGCCGTGAACGCCTTGCCCGCGGAGCAGCGACGCGTCCTCGAAGGGCTGTATTTCGAGGGCCAGTCGATGAGCGAGTTCGCTGCGGCGACCGGCATCCCGCTCGGGACCGTCAAAAGCCGCGCCCGACTGGCGCTCCGGACGCTCCGGGAACGGATTGCGGAAGAGACCGAAGAATGACGCCCAGCCATCACCCCGATGCGGACGAGCTCATCGCGTACGCCGCCGGAACGAGTCCCGAGTGGACCTCGCTCGTCGTCGCGTGTCACCTGACGTATTGCCCGGAGTGCCGCGAGAGCGTCGAGCTCCTCGACGGACTCGGCGGTGTATTGCTCGACCAGCTCGACGCGCCGGATGCCCCGACCGTGCCCACCGAGCTCGGTTCCAAAGTGGACGCGACGCGGAAGAAATCCGCACCGACCCTCGGGCTCGAACCCGATCTCCCTCGCCCGCTTCACGACTTTTTCGAAGAGGCCTTGCCGCATTTCCGGTTCCTCGCTCCAGGAGTGCAACACATCCCGCTGTCGCTGTCGGTCGGGGGCGTGCGAGCCAGGGTCGTGAAGTTCAAGCCGGGCTTCACGATCCCCGAACATTCGCACACCGGGCTCGAAATGGTGCTCGTCCTCGACGGAGAGCTCGCCGACACGGCGACGCGGGAAATCTTCCGAACCGGGGATTCGTCTCGACGAGAGGAGGGGAACACGCACAGCCAGCACGTCACGAGCAGGGATCCGTGCGTGTGCTTGGTCGTCAGCACGGCGCCGATCGTCCCGACCTCGATGTGGGGCAAGGTCCTGAAGATGCTGACGGGCGTCTGAGCGCCGCGCTCAGCTGGTGAACGGCAGGAACACGCTGAGCCCGCCCACGAGGGTGACGTCGTTCACCGTTCGCTCGACACCGAGTGGACCGCGGACGGAGCGCACTTGATCCCGCACGTCGAAGCGGAGGCCGAACCAATCCGTCATGAAGAATTTCATGCCGAAGCCGCCGGAGCCCGCGACGCCGCGGCTGCCGGACACATCGACCGCGCCAGCGCCGAGCGCGACGTTGAAGTCGAAGCGCCCGATGGGGCCACCGAACCAGCGCACCTTGCCGTACGCGAGCGTCCAGATCAGATGCCCCATGTACATGTTGATGGGCGAACGTGTGTTGCCTATGTCGAGGACGCCCTGGTGCGCCTGGTCCACCGCTTCGACGAAACCGAATTTTTGCTCGGTGCGGAGATAGGACGCCTCCAGTCCCAGGTCCTCGGTGAAGTGAAAGGTGTACGCGCCACCGTAAATGGGAGCGCCATCGGCGAGGTCGCCCGCGTACCAGCCACCCAGCGGCGAGATCTCGTGCCGGAGGGCCTTCTTGAACTTGCGAGGCACGACGCCGCGGTAGGCGCGCTTGCCGACCAGTTCTTGCTTGAGTTCCTCGTCCACGCACTGCGCTCTCGCGGGAGCGCTCCGGACGACGATGGCCCCCGCGACGAGCAGGCCGGCGATGAGGGGCGAACGAAGCTCCAAGCCTTCCTTCGATATCCCAGGCGCGCCCGCTCGGGCAACCGACACGAACATCCGGGGCGAAGAAAGCGTTCGGGCGCCGAGCTCCCCGGGCCGGGGTATCGTGATGAAAGGATGCCGATGAGGTTCCGAACAGCCTTCGTGAGGCACCTTCGATGGCCTCCCTCGCTTGCCCTGGTCGTCGCGGCGGTCGCCGTACCTGCGCGCGCCGCGCCGGCCCGGTGCACGAATGGCGAGCAGAGCGCGCTCGTCGAGCTCGGCTGCGAGCTGCAGCAAGGACTCGGTACGGCGACTGCCGGCACGACCGTCGCGGTGGGCCGGGTTACGAGCGATCGAGCCGTGTCCCGGGAAGACGAGCTCCGTCGGCGATTCGCGGCGGCGGTCGGCGGCGCGACGGAACCGGGCGCTTCGACGCTCGCCCAGGCGCGCGCGCTGGCGGCCAAGGCGACACGCGTCGTCTTCGCGACGCTCGAGATCCACGGCGGCGAGGTCCGCGCCACCGCGGACGCGTACCCGGTGACGCATGGCTTCTGGGACCGACTCCGCGATCCGGAACCCGCCGCGACTGCGCACGCATTCGGAGAGCGGCGGCTCGACGCCGAGATCGCATCCTTCCTGCCGCCGGTGCCGCTCGTGGCGCGCGTGACGGAACGCGCGTCCGATCCGACGAGCGACGTCGTCGCGCTGGCGTGCGGCGACGTCGACGGCGACGGCGCGCTCGAGCTCGTGACGATGGGACGGCGCGAGATTGAGATGGGACGCGTTCGCGCGGGTCACTTCGTCGCGACCGCGAGCGTCGCGTGGCCTGCTCTGTCGCCCGTCGCAGCGAGTCCGCTTCGCGAACCCCTAGGCTCGATCGAAATCGAGACCGGACACGGCGTCAGGGTCGGACTCACGGATCGCGCGGCGGGCCACCGATTGTCGTCCTCGCTGTCTCCGGAAGCGGAGCTCGACGGCAGCTTGCCGTTCGGGCCGTTCGGGTGCCTGGTGAGAACCGGAACGGCCGTGGGCAACGCCGTACCGTGCACGAAGGGCGACGCGACGCGAGCCGCGGACTTCGGCACGATCGACGCCTTCGCGTGGGGAACGATGCTCGACGGCGCGGGCCGCGTGCGGACGATCGTCGCGACGCGCAGCGAGGCGGACGGCAGCGTCACGCTGAAGGACGAGTCGGGGCGAACGGCACGCGTGGCGGACGCCGGCGCGGCGCTCGCGGTGGGCGACCTGAATCTCGACGGCGAACCCGAGCTCGTGACGAGCGTGGACACGCTGAACCCAGCCGACGACGCGCTCGTCGTAAGCTCGTGGACGAGCGACGGGAACGTGAAGGAGCGGCTGCGCATTCCGGTCCCGGAAGGCATCCGCGCGATTGCCGCGTGCCCCCCGGAAGACGCTGGGCTTTCGGCCATCGCCGTTGCGACCGGCAATGGGCTGTGGATCGTGCGATGAGACTCGGGCGGCGCGCGTTTCTCGCGGCGGCGTTCGCGACGCGCTACGCGCCCGCCCTCGGACGAGTACCGTCGTACGGCACGCTGTCGCTGGAGCTGCCCTTCAGGTTCGACGCCGTCGATCCTCACTCGGCTGACGACGCGGCCAGCGCGCTCTTCGCGCCGGCAATCGCGGATACGCTGTTCGCGTGGGACCCGTCGTCGCGGCCCTATCCCGCGCTCGCAGCGGCGATGCCCGAAGCCGTCGCCGGGGGCACGAGAGTCGCGCTCCGCCCGGGCCTCGTGACGGCGCGTGGACGGCCACTCGACGCGAGAGACGTCGTCGCGTCCCTGGCGCGCGCCCGAGCGCGTGCCGCGCGACCGCTGCTCGCGGCGTTCGGCAAAGCACGACAACACGACGCGCTGACCATCGTCGTTCCGGGTGCGACTCCCGAGGCCGTCGCCGACGCGCTCGCGAGCCCGGTGACGGCCATCGTGCCGCGAGGGTTTTCCGCCGAGGAACCGGACGGCACGGGTGCGTTTCGGGCGACGCGAACGCCGGACGGGATGGCGTTCGAGCGCAACGAGCGGGCCGCGCGAGGGCCGGCCTTCCTCGATCGCATCCTGGTCCGGCACGCTCCCGATCTCGCCTCGAGCCTCCGCGCGTTCGAGTCCGGCGATGCCGACGTCGGCTGGCTCGGCGCCGGGCTTCACCGTCGGCGTGCGGGCGCGATCGACTTCCGCACCGGGCGGCTCGGCTTCGTCGTGCTGCGTACGGGTTCGCTCGCCGGCAACTGGAGCTCACCCGGGATCGCAGAACGACTCGTGATCGGCATGGACCCGGCCCGGTTCGCGCACCTCGCGCTCGTCCGGCACGGCGCGGTCGGCGCCGAAGAGCACTGGGGCGGAGCGCCGGCAGATCTCGTCGTGGACGGCGGCTCTCCGTATCTCGTGGAGGTGGCCACCGTCGTTGCCGGAATTCTTTCGGAACCCGGACACGAGATACGTGTGGCTCCCTTGCCTGGCCCAGAGCTTCGCAGCCGCATCCAGCAACGCCGGTATGCGCTGGCGATCGACATCGTGCGACTGCTGGGCCCGTCCGAGCGCCATCTGCTCCTGTCGCTTCTCGAGGCTGCCGATCCGGCGCTCGCCGATCACCCCCCGAACCTCGCGACGCCGGACGTGGACACGCTCGGACGCACGCTGCCGCTCGCGGTACTCGGCGAACTCGCCGTCGTGGGCGCTCGCGTCCCCGACGTTCACGGCCTTGCGCAATGGGATCTGGGGTCCGTGTATCGTGACCGCAGATGACCGCGGGTCCGCGGGCACGTCACTTCGGCGGCATGCGGAGCGCGCCGTCGAGACGGATGACCTCGCCGTTCAGCATCGCGTTTTCGACGATGTGGACCGCGAGCGCCGCGAATTCTACGGGCTGGCCCAGGCGATTCGGGAACGGGATCCCGGCCGCGAGCGCCTGGCGGGCCTCCTCCGGCAGATTGGCGAGCATCGGAGTATCGAAGGTGCCCGGCGCGATCGTCATGACGCGGACCCCGAAGCGCGCAAGCTCACGCGCGACGGGCAGCGTCATCCCGACGACGCCGGCCTTCGACGCGGAGTAGGCGACCTGACCGATCTGGCCGTCGAACGCGGCAATCGACGCCGTCGTGACGATCACGCCGCGCTCGCCACCCGGATCCGGCGCGTTCTCCGTCATCGCCGCCGCCGCGATGCGGAGCATGTTGAACATGCCGACGAGATTCACGTTCACCGTGAGCTGGAAGAGTTCGAGCGGGAACAGGCCCGACTTTCCGACGACGCGACCCGCCGTCCCGATGCCCGCGCAACCGATCGCGATGTGGACGGCTCCGAACTCGGTTCGCGCTCGCTCGACCGCGGCGGTCATCTGCGACTCGCTCGTGACATCCGTTTCGATGAACACGGCGTTCGCGCCGAGCTCCTTTGCGAGCGCCTCACCGGGCACCGACGCCTTGTCCAGGATGACGACCTTCGCGCCGCGCGCCACGAGCGCGCGCACCGTCGCCCCGCCGAGTCCCGACGCGCCGCCCGTGACGAGCGCTACCTTGTTCTTCGGATCCATCTTTTCCTCACGGCAGTTTTTCGGGCCCCGGCAGGCCGCCCTGGCCCTCCACGAACGCGACGATCGAGTCGCCGAGCTTCGCGTCGTTCTCCACGCATTTCTTGCTGACGTCGCCCACGTCCACGCCCTTGCATTCCCTGCGCTGGGCCAGATACGCGTCGTTCACGGTCGCATCCTTGCGGAGCGCCTCGCGCATCCCGTCGTCGATGTGCCGCCACTCGATGCGCGGATGTTTCGGCTTCGGCGGCTTTCGCGTCGTGACCTCTTCGGTCTGGAGCGAGACGCAGCTGCCGTCCCATCGGAGCGCCTGGTAACCCCCCATTCCGGTCATCTGCATCCCGCCCTTGGGTGGGGTCTTCGCGGAGAGCAAGAGCACCTCCTCGTCGAACTCGAGAAAGCCACGCACCGACGCACCGTCCGCGTTCCATGCTTCCGTTCGTCGCGTGAGGTAGGCGCGTGTCCACGGCGTGTCCTTGGCGAACAAAGCAAGCGCGACGTTGGGGTAAACGCCGGCACAGAGTCGTTCGACGAAGTCGTGCGGCACCTTGCACAGGTCCCCGTCCTGGCCGTCGCACTCGGTCGGAAGCGACGCGGCCTTAGCCGGAGACACGGTCGCGACGGGGTCCGGTGCGGGTTCCGAATCGGACCGCGGCGGCAGCCGGCGCCTCGGGCGCTGCTGCCGGCCTGGATGAACCGCACGCGACGAGGACGGCGCCGATGGGGATGAAATAAGAACGCACGAGGTCGTGCACCAGAACGCGCCCGGAACGAAGCGTCAAGGACCGGGCCCCCTGCCAACGCGGTCAGCAGGAAGATCGTCGCGGGAGCCACCCCGACCACCGCCACGCTCACCTTCGCTCGACTCGAGCAATCCCGAGCTCGCCCAAGCTCGATCCGGCTCGCGTCGAGCCATCCCGAGCTCGGAGGAGCGCTCTGCCGCCCGGATGAGCCGTCGCGATGCTCAATCGAGCGCCGCACGACTCGATTCGAGCCGCGCCGAGCTCAATCGAGCGACGCATGACCTCGATTCGAGCCGCGGTGAGCTCGCCGGAGCACGGTCTCGCCTCGATTCGAGCCGGCGGGGGCACAGACGAGCTTTTTTTCGCTCGCGACGAGCCGCGCGACGCAGGCGTGAGCCCCTGGACGCGCTCGACGAGCAAACCGAGCACACGCATGCGCTGCGCTGCCGAGCGAGTGAGCAAAGTCCGGCAACCCCTCCCGATGCGCTCGAACAGGGGGCCTCGCGCATCTAGGGGCCATCGCTCGACGCGTCCCGGATGGAACGCGTGCCCGCGTCCGCGCTCGCGTCACGTTCCGACGCTCCGCCGCTTTCGGACGCTCCGTCCGTGGACGCATCGGTCCCTCCCGCGCCCACGCTAGATCCGCCCGACCCGACGGTGGTGCCGCCACTCGACGCATCAGCCTCCGTGCCCCCGGACGAGCTGCCGGCATCTGCCGTCCCGCCCGCACCCGGTGAGCCGCCAGCTTCCTCTACGCCGCCCGCACCCGGCGATCCGCCCGATTCATCTGCGCCACCGGCACCCGGCGATCCGCCCGATTCATCTGCGCCACCGGCACCCGGCGATCCGCCCGATTCATCTGCGCCACCGGCACCCGGCGATCCGCCGGCACCCGGCGATCCGCCGGCACCCGGCGATCCGCTGGCACCCGGCGAACCGCCAGCACCCGGCGAACCGCTGGCACCCGGCGAACCGCCGGCTTCCTCTCCGCCGCCGGCACCCGGCGAACCGCTGGCACCCGGCGAACCGCCGGCTTCCTCTCCGCCACCGGCACCCGGCGAACCACCGGCTTCCTCTGCGCCACCGGCACCCGGCGATCCGCCGGCACCCGACGAGCCGCCCGAACTCGACGAACCGCAATCGCAGATGCCCCATTGCGCGTTCGCGCCGCATCGTTCGCCGCCGGCGCACGCACCCGGGCCGACACAGGTGCGCGTGTCTCCTGGCGAGCAGAGCCCGTGGCCCGCGTCGTAAGTCGAGTCGCCGAAGAGACTCTTGGAGTCCGATGAGCACCCGACCGCGGCCGATACGAGCACGACGACCGCGAGGGCCATCCCCTTGCGCGGGCTTTCGCCCCAGGGAATCACTCTCGGAGCTCCCTCATTCGACGGTCACCGTCTTGGCGAGATTTCGCGGCTGGTCCACGTCCGTGCCCTTGAAGTCAGCCGAATAGTACGCGAGGAGCTGGAGCGGCAAGACGGTCAACAGAGGCTGCACGACCTCCGGCGCGTTCGGTATTTCGAGGACGTGCTGCGCGAGCGCACGACCCTCTTCGTCGCCTTCGGACACGATGGCGATGACCTGTCCATCGCGTGCGCGCACCTCCTGCACGTTCGCGAGCGTCTTTTCGAAGTGACGGTCACGCGGCATCACGACCACGACGGGCATCTTCTCGTCGATCAGCGCTATGGGACCGTGCTTCATTTCTCCCGCCGCGTAGCCCTCGGCGTGCGCATAGCTGATCTCCTTCAGCTTGAGCGCGCCCTCGAGCGCAATCGGATACGAGAGGCCGCGGCCGAGGAAAAGGACGTGCTCGGCCTGGTGGAAATGGCGCGCCACTTCCGCGACGGCGTCCTTGTTCTCGAGCGCGCGCCGCATCACGCTCGGCAGCTCGACGAGCGCCTGCAACACTTCCCGCGCCCGGGCCTCCGTGAGCGCACCGCGGCGGCGACCGATGTAGACGGACAGCAGCAGGAACGCGACGAGCTGCGTCGTGAAGCACTTCGTCGATGCGACCCCGATTTCCGGACCCGCGTGCGTGTAGAGCGCGCCGTGCGCGGCGCGCGGGATCGCGCTGTCGAGCACGTTCGTGATGGCGAGCACGGTTGCGCCGGCTTCCCGGGCAGCGCGGGCGGCGACCAGCGTATCGAGGGTTTCCCCGGACTGGCTCACCGCGACGACGAGATCGTCCTTGGTGAACACGGGATCCCGGTTGCGCACCTCGCTGGCGAGCTCGACCTGAGTCGGCACGCGGCCGAGTTGCTCGAGCCAGTATCTTCCGACGAGGCAGGCATGAAAGCTCGTGCCGCACGCGATGAGGTAGACGCGCCCGATGCGCTTGACGGTCTCGGCGTCCACTCCGAGCTCGGCGTCCACGACGTCCGCGGATTCCAGCAAGATGCGCCCGCGGATCGTGTCTTCGACCGCGCGCGGCTGCTCGAAGATCTCCTTCAGCATGAAATGCTTGAAGCCGCTCTTCTCGGCCTGGAGCGGGTTCCAGTCGATGCGCTTCGGGGCTCGGTCGACGACCGTGCCGTCGAGCCGCTCGATGCGCACGCCCGTGGCCGTGAGCTCCGCGAGCTCACCATCTTCGAGGAAGATCATGTCGCGCGTGTGGGCGAGGAGCGCCGGGATGTCACTGCCGCACAGGGTCTCTCCGTCGCCGATGCCGATCACGAGAGGCGCGTCGTGGCGCGCCACGACCAGACGGTCGGGTTCGTTGCGTGACACCACGGCGAGACCGTACGCGCCACGAACCTGGCGCAGCGCGACGCGAACGGCCTCGAACAACCCGGACGCCCCCTGCTCGAGCGCGCGGTTGACCAGGTGAGCGACAATCTCGCTGTCCGTATCGCTCGCGAACTTGACGCCTTCACCCTCGAGCTTGCGCTTGAGGGCGAGGTGATTCTCGATGATACCGTTGTGGGCGAGCGCGACGGCGCCCGCCGCGTGGGGATGCGCGTTCACCTCGCTCGGACGGCCATGCGTGGCCCACCGGGTGTGTCCGAGCCCGGTCGTCCCCGCGAGGTTCCGGTGCTGGATCGACTTCACCAGATTGTCGAGCTTGCCGACCGCGCGCACGATCTCGATCTGCGCGCCGTCGTGGATCGCGAGACCCGCGGAGTCGTAGCCTCGGTACTCGAGCTTTCGCAAACCATCGAGGAGGATGGGCGCTGCCGCTCTGGGGCCGACGTAGCCGACGATGCCGCACATGTTGGATACCTCTACCCCGGAGGCTACCGGCCCGCCCCGAGACCGGGCAAGAGGCATGCGACGCGCTCGCACAGCATCCGGTCCGCAGGGCCCATGCGGTCAGTATTCTCTCTCAGCGTCTCGTAATACTGGGCGATCAAGTCGTCGCTCCCGAGCGGCACGCGCGCGCGGAGCGAGGCCAGTTGCTGGATTGTGTCCTCGCGCAGGGGCCGCACGGCCAGCAAGTGGACCTCCAGGGCCAGGTCGACCCAGTGCGTGTCGTGTGTCTCCGCGGCGAGCTTCACGGCATACCGGCCCGCGACGTCGACGAGACCCGCGCTCGGAAAATGACCGCCCCGTGCGCCCGACAGCACGTCCTCGAGCGGGCTCGACAGGATCTTGATGGCCGCCTCGAGCCGGCCGAGCGTGAACATCTTGTCGGCGAGGCGACCGACGTGTTGGAACGCTTCCACATCCGCGGAAGGCGGAGGCATCGTCGCGACGTTCGCCGACGACTTGCGACGCGGCACGGGTTTACTGCTCGAGGGAGCCGCGAACGGTCCGTCGTCGCTCCCGGGAGTCAGACGGGTGGGCGGCGGCTCGAGCACGGGGATGGTCGGCCGATCCTCGTCGGGCAGGACGATGACCTCCATCTCGCACGTGCCCACGAAGATGTGGTCGCCCTCGAAGAGCTGGGCCCTGCCGTGAAGCCTGACCTGATTCACGAAGGTGCCGTTGGCGCTGGCCAGATCTTCGATGAAAGGACGCCCGGCGTCGAACGCGATGCGGGCGTGTTTCCGGGAGACGAGCCCCTCCCCGACCACGATGTGACAATCCTCGCCCCGCCCGATGAACATGTCGTCATCCGCGATGGGCACGTCGCGATCGGCGAAATGAAGGCCATAGCGGACGCCCGCCGGAGCGCCGTGTGCCTCTGACACCGGCATGCGGAAGGGGCCGCTCGTCATCCACCGAAAAGATTACCATAGCGGGAGACCGAGTACAGAGACTCGCATCCGACCTCTCCCCACCTCAATCCCCGGTGCGGGAGCCCGGAACACCCGAACGGATGAGAAGATAAAGCAGCTGCATGACGCCCGTGACGGCGCCCGCGGCGTACGTCATGGCGGCGGCGCGGAGCACTGTGGTGGCGCCCTCGGCCTCGTCCCTCGTGACGATTCCGAGCTCCTCGACGGCGACCCGCGCGCGGCGCGACGCATCGAACTCCACGGGGAGCGTGACGAGTGTGAAGAGTGCGAACACCGAGAACAGCATGACGCCCGCGTACATGAGCCCGAGGGAATGAACGACGACCCCGATGCCCGAGAGCATGACCCCGAGGTTCGAACCGAGCATCGCGGGTCGCGCGACGAGCGATCGAAGACGGAGTGGGGCGTACCCGCGCGCGTCCTGGACGGCGTGGCCCGCTTCGTGTGCGGCAACCCCGACGGCCGCGAGGGATCGACCGTGATAGACGTCCGGCGACAAGCAGAGGACGCGCGCCCGCGGGTCGTAGTGGTCCGAGAGAAACCCGGGCGTCTCCTCCACACGCACGCCGGGAACCCCGCGCAGCCGCACGAGCTCGCGCGCGGCTTCTGCCCCGGAGAGCCCGCGGTGCGAAGGAACGCGCGCGTATCTGGCGAACACGGCCTTGACGTGGAAGCTCGTCCGCACGCTGAGCAGCATCCCCGGCACCGCGAGGAGCAAATAGAGGGGGTCGAAAAGCACGAAGTGGCGCCGACCGTAGCGCGGCGGTCCCGTCTTTCAAGGCCGGAAGCGCCTCCGAGAATCCTTCCGTGATCGGGCAATGGTAAGAAGGTGCGACCCATGTCCCCGCGAACCACCGGCGATGCGTCGGGCGACGACGCGATCGGCGCCCAGGCGACCGCCCTGAGCGGGCGCGGCTTCGCGACTCCGCAGAGCGGCGCGACCGTGCGGCTCGCCAAGGTCTGCCCGGCCTGTTTCGAGCGCTACCCAGGCGACTTCCGCGTGTGCCCCCGCGACGCGACCGAGCTCACCGACGTCTCCGCGGACGAGGAAGTGGACACGCTCCTCGGCGCGACCGTCGGCGACACGTTTTGCATCGTGCGCGCCATCGGCGAGGGCGGCATGGCCCGCGTCTACGAGGGGCGCCACGTGCGGCTCCCGAACCGGCGGTTCGCCATCAAGGTCCTGCACCACATGTACGCGCAGCAGCCCACGATCGTCGCGCGCTTCCAGCGCGAGGCGGAGGCCGCGAGCGGCATCGCGCACCCGAACGTCGTCGACGTCTTCGACGTCGGCACCACGCCGGACGGTCGTCCGTATCTGGTGAGCGAGTTCCTCGAGGGCAAGGACTTCGCAACCCTCCTCGACGAGCGCGGACACATCGAGGCGGCCGCGGCGGTCCACGTCGTCCGCCAGGTCTGTCGCGCGCTCACCGCCGCGCACGCGCGCGGCGTCGTGCACCGCGACGTGAAGCCCGAGAACGTCTTTCTCGTCGGCGACATGGACGCGCCCATCGTGAAGGTGCTCGACTTCGGCATCTCCAAGTTCGACGTGGCCGGCGGTGCGACGCTCACGCAGACCGGTATGATCATGGGCACGCCGGGCTACATGCCCCCCGAGCAGGCACGCGGCGGAAAGACGGACCAGCGCGCCGACGTCTATGGCGTCGGGGCAATGCTGTATCGCGCGCTCACGGGCCAGCTACCGTACGACTCCGACGATGCGAGCGAAACGCTCGGCATGGTGCTCGGAGACGAACCGCCGCCGCGCCCCCGCTCGATCCAGCCGAGCATCCCCGAGGCGCTCGAGATGGTCATCGAGCTTTCGATGTCGAAAAACCCCGACGATCGGTACCAGTCGATGGCGGAGCTCGACGAACGGCTCGCGCCCTTCGAGCCCGAGTCGTCCTCCAAGGTCTCGCTGCTTCCACCGCCCCCGGGGAGCCTGCGGCATCGGGGCGGCGTGAAAGCGACGCTGGCGACGCCGACGGCCCGCTCCCCGTCCGTCGGGGATGTCGAGCGTGACACGCGGGAAGCGCGACTCGCGCGACCGACCCTCGTGATGCTGTCGTTCGTGGCGTACGCGTGGCTCGTGGGGAGCTCCGTCGATGGCGGGACCAGCGCCCTCGTGCATTTCCGTGGTGCGGCCGAAGCGACCCCGATGACACGGCTCGTAGTGACGATCGTGGTGGTCGCTTTGTCGCTGGCGCCGGTCGTCTTCTGGCTCCGGCATCTCGCGGACGTCTGGAAGAGCAGCGTGCGCGCCGTCGAACACGCTCGCGCGCTGCGGCGGGTCGTGCTGGCGGCCACGGTCCCGTACGCGTTCTTGTCCCTGGGGCTCAGGGTGCTCACGCCGCCCGCAGATCCGCGCCTACCAACCCTGCTCGCCGGAGTGAGTCTCGCGACGGCGTTCGTGGCGTACGTGGTCGGGCGGATGGGCGGGAGGAGACGGAGGGGGTGAGAGGCTTCAGTCCGCTCTCGGTTCGACGGGGGCGCGCCAGAGTTCCTGGATGGGTCGGGGCAGGAGGCGGATGAGCTTGGCGGTCTCGTTGGGATCGAGATGTCAATCCATGACGCGGAAGACGGCGCGCGCCGCGAACTCGGGATCGAGTCGGCCGCCGGGGGGTAGGTCGCGTTCGATGAGCGCCAGGAACTCCTCCAGGGAGCGGACATGCGCCGGCGCCCGGTCAGGCTGCCAGCCGTCATAGAAAATGCCTCGTACGAGGAGCGGCAGCTGCGCGGCAAGGCCCGCCACCGATGTCAGCGGAAGCCGATCGCGAAGCGCGTGCAGCACGCACCGGAGCGCCGTGTACGCCACTTTCCTGTCGTCGTCCTGGTCGTCGCGGTGCAGCTCGCTCGTGACGCCTGCAAGCCATTCGTTGGTTTTGTGGAGGGTCCGGTCGATGGAATCGATGTGGGTCGTGGTCATGGGCTACCTCGTCGGGGTTCCCCGTCTCCCATGCAAGAGCGCGGCCAACCTCCGCTGCTTGCAGACACGCCCCGGGACAGCTATCCGTCGATGGCATGTCCGAGGGGAACGAGAAGACCGAAGCCGAAGGGGCTCCGGCTCCAGGTGCAGCGCCCGCGGAGGCGGCGCCCGTCGTGGCAACGCCGGCCGTCCCGGAAGCGCCTCCCGCCGGAGCTCCGGTGGCGGATGTGCCTCCCGGCGCCGTAGCACCTGCCCCGGCACCTGCGGAAGCGCCAGCGGATTCAGAGGAGGAGGTCGTGCCCGAGGTGGAAGAAGTCGTCGCCCCGACACCGTCGCGGACGACGAGTCCCCATCCGCCGCCACCGCCGCGCCTTCGCACGGTCGCTTCGGCTGCTGCGGCGCGACCCATCCAGGTGACCGGCGAACCTCGGCTCGCCCGCGATTCTCATGGCGCGCCAGCTCTTCACCATCGGTCCGAACGATCCCATCGAGCAGCTCGAGCAGCACATGATGAACTTCCACTTCCGCCACTTGCCCGTCGTCGAAGGGTCGAAGGTCGTCGGACTCATCGGTCACGCCGATCTGCTGCACGCGCAATCGAGCTTCCTCTCGACGAGCGCCAAGGCCGAGAACGCCGTGCTCGGCAGACTCCCCGCATCGCGCATCATGCAGCGCGAGCTCGTCACCGCGCGACCCGACGAGCCGCTTTCCGCAGTCGCCGAGCGTCTCTGGTCGACGCGCGCCGAGGCCATCCTCGTCACCGAAGAGAGCGGCGCGCTCGTCGGAATCCTGACGGAACGCGACTTCGTGCGTCTCGCGCATCACTTCCTCGGCGCGCAGGACGAACCAAAGAGCGACTGAAGCACGGCGTCGGGGCTGGGCCGGGCCCGCCGAACGACCTGCGGGAAGGCGCAGCGTCGTATGAGACGCATGGTGTGTACCGTGGGGCCACGCTCGCGAACGCGGCATCGATCATGCAGGAAAGCTCGGGCGACGGAGAAACCCGAAGGAGTCGATCGACATGACCACGATTTCAGACGTTCGAGCGCCGTACCAGCCTGCACTTTCACCCATCTCCACGCGCGCGGGCGAATGGGCCGCCATTCCCCGAGTCTCCTGGCCCGCGGTGTTCGCGGGCGCCGCCGTCGTGCTCGTCGTCGAGGTCATGCTGAGCGTCCTCGGCGTCGGGATCGGCGCGAGCACGATCAGCCCGCGCCCGATGGCGGGGGTGTCCATCGGTCCTGGGCTCTGGTTCGCCGCTACCACACTGGTGTCTCTGTTCCTCGGCGGCTGGGTCGCGGGACGGTTGGCCGGCGTCTTCCGCCACATGGATGGCGCGCTCCACGGCATCGTCGCGTGGGCCCTGTCGAGCCTGGTCGCCTTTTATCTCGTCACGACGGCGGTCGGTGCCGTCGTGAGCGGTGCTGGTATCGTCCTCGGAGGCAGTACCGAGGACACGCTGAACGGCGGCGTCGGTGTGGCGGCCGAGCAGCAGCGGGCGACCCCCACGACGCCGGACGAGGATGCCGCTCTGCGCGCCGCACAGGAGAGGGCAGACGCGATGAAGACGCAAGCCCCTCGAACCGCGCGTGAGGTGCGCGCTGCCGCGGCGCAGGGCGTCGCGAAGGCCTCGCTCTGGACGTTCTTCGTCCTGCTGATCGGCGGCATCGCGGCCGCACTCGGCGGACGCGTGGGCGCGGCCCGCGCGCTCTTCATCGTCCGGCGCTCCGACATCCCGATCAGATGACGCCATGGGCCCGGTCACCGGACACCGAGCAACCGCTCTCCCCCTCAGCAGACCAGATACGTGCACGTCCACCGCGACACACCCTGCCCCGCGGGCTCGCACGTGCATGAGAGCCCGTCCTCGGGGCACTCGGCCGCCTGCGCCGGCAAGCTGGAGGGGAGCACCGTCGACGCGGCGTCCGAGGTTCCGCCGCACTCCGCCTAATCGAACTCGTCGAGCCCCCGAGCTTGCTGGGCCGCGTCGCTCCCCGAAGCGCCTTGGCCCCCCGGGGCTTTCGGCGGGCTCGCTTCGCTCGCTGCAGGCGCGACGAGTAGCGACGTTCTCCCTCAGCCCTTCAACGCCTCCGCGCCGCCGATGATCTCCATGATCTCGGTCGTGATCGCGGCCTGGCGAGCGCGGTTGTACTTGAGCGTCAGCTTGTCGATGAGCTCGGAGGCGTTCTTCGTCGCGGAGTCCATCGCGGTCATCTGAGCGCCGAAGAACGAAGCCCTGGATTCGTAGAGCGCGCGCAGGATCGAGATCTCGACGTACATCGGGACGAGCCGCTCGAGGATGGCCTCCTTGTTGGGCTCGAACGAGAAGCTCGCCGCCCGCTGTACTTCCGCCCGCGGCGTGTCGCGCGTGTGCATCGCGAGCGTCAGCGGGAACAGCTGCTCGAACGCGACGGTCTGGGTCATCGCGCTCTTGAACTCGTTGTAGACGAGGTGAATCGAGTCGACCTCGCCGGCGCGGAAGGGACGCAACGCGGTCCGGGCGATTGCACGCGCTTGCTCCGCGTCCATCTTGTCCCACACGCCGTCGATGACGGCGTGGATGGGGGCCCGGCGCCGACGGAAATGGTCCCGCCCTTTCCGGCCAATCAAGACGAGCTGCACGCTCTGACCGGCGGCGGTGCGCTCCTTCCACGCGCGCTCGACGGCCTTGTTGATGCTCGAGTTGAAGGAGCCGCAGAGGCCGCGATCCCCGGTGATGACGACGAAGAGAGCCGTCTTGTCCGGTCGCTGCGCGAGAAGCGGATGATCGACATCGCCGCCGACTTCCGCGCCGCCCTCGAGCATGGCGGCCGCCGAGGTGACGACCTCGGACAGCATCCGGCGGGTCCGGACCGCGTAGGGCCGCATCGAGACGATGCGCTGCTGAGCGCGGTTCAACCGAGCCGCCGCGACCATCTTCATGGCGCGGGTGATCTTCTGCGTGTTCTTGACGCTTCCAATCCGCTTTCTCAGCGACTTGAGGTCGGCCAACGGGAGTTCTCCTCGGAGTCGGGCTCAGGCTTTGGAGGCGACGAAGCTCTCGGTGAAGGTCTTCAGGATTTCTTCGAACCCGGGCTTGAAGTCGTCCGTGATGGCCTTCTTTTCGCGGATCGTCGCGAGCACCTCGGGGTGCTTCTCCTCGAGATGGCCGTAGAGCTCGTGCTCGTACGCGCCGAGGGATTCGACGGGGAGCTTGTCGACGAAGCCTTTCGTGCCGGCGTAGATGATGACGACCTGCCTCTCTACGGGGAGGGGCTGGTATTGCCCCTGCTTCAGAAGCTCGACGAGCCGCGCGCCGCGCTCGAGCTGCGCGCGCGTCGCCGCGTCGAGATCGCTCGCGAACTGGGCGAAGGCCGCCATCGCGCGGTAGGACGCGAGATCGAGCCGGAGCGTGCCGGCGACGCCCTTCATCGCCTTGATCTGCGCGTTGCCGCCGACGCGGCTCACGGAGATGCCGACGTTGATGGCCGGGCGAATGCCGGAATAGAACGAGATCCGTCTCGAGGAAGATCTGGCCGTCGGTGATCGAGATGACGTTCGTCGGGATGTAGGCGGAGACGTCCCCTGCCTGCGTCTCGATAATCGGCAGCGCGGTGAGCGACCCGCCGGAGTGCGGGTCCATCGCGACCTCGAGCTCCGCGGAGTTGGCCTGCGCCTTCCACGCCTTGTCGGCTTCGCCCTTGGCCTCCGCGCCGTTGTACGCGTGACCGTCCACGCCGCGGAACTTGCGATCGCCCGGCGGAATCTGGGTGCCCTTCTTCACGACGAACCAGCGCTCCGCCATCTTCGCGGCGCGTTCGAGGAGACGCGAGTGCACGTAGAACACGTCGCCCGGGTACGCCTCGCGGCCCGGCGGACGGCGAAGGAGCAGCGACATCTGGCGGTACGCGACGGCTTGCTTGGACAGATCGTCGTAGATGCACAGGCAGTGCTGGCCCGAGTCGCGAAAGTACTCGCCCATCGTCACGCCGGTGTACGGCGCGAGGAACTGGAGCGGCGCGGACTCGGTCGCGGAGGCGAGCACGATGGCCGTGTACGCCATGGCTCCGTGGCGCGTGAGCTTGTCGAGGACGCCCGCGACGGTCGACGCCTTCTGGCCGATCGCGACGTAGATGCACTTCACGCCGGTGTGCTTCTGATTGATGATCGCGTCGATCGCGATGGCGGTCTTGCCGGTCTGACGGTCGCCGATGATGAGCTCGCGCTGGCCGCGGCCGATGGGGATCATCGAGTCGATGGCCTTGATGCCGGTCTGTAGCGGCTCCTTGACGCTCTGGCGTGCGAGAATGCCTGGCGCCTTCAGCTCGATGCGGCGACGGAGCTGCGTGTCGATGGAGCCTTTGCCGTCGATCGGCTGCCCGAGCGCGTTCATCACGCGGCCGAGAACGGCTTCCCCGACGGGGACGTCCGCGATGCGGCCAGTCCGCTTGACGATGTCGCCCTCTTTGATGTGCGTGGCGTCGCCGAGAACCGCGACGCCGACGTTGTCCTGCTCCAGGTTCAGGACGAGCGCGAGCGTGCCGCCCGCGAACTCCACGAGCTCGCCGGCCATCGCGCCCTCGAGGCCGTAGACACGTGCGATGCCGTCACCGGCGCTGAGAACCGTTCCCGTCTCGCTGACCTGCGACGCGCGGTCGTAATTCTGGATCTGCTTCTTGATGAGCTGGGAGATCTCGTCGGCTCGGAGCTGCATGGCGTTCTTTCGGGTAGGGGCGAAGGGTCAGGAGGATGCGAGGAGCTGTCGCTCGAGGACGGCGAGCCGTCCGCGCAGGCTGCCGTCGATGGTGTGATCCCCGATGCGGGTCACGACGCCCGCGATGAGCGCCGGATCTTCCCGCCGCTCGACCAGGATCTTGCGCGACGTGCGCTTCTCGAGCTCGGCGGCCAGGGTGCGGTAATAGTCCTCGGAGAGGGGGCGCGCGCTCGTCACGGTGGCACGGAGCACGCCCGCCTTTTCGTCAGCGAGGCGCGCGAGCATTGCGGTCACGTCGGGCAGCGCGGCCAGACGTCCGCGCTGCGAAAGGAGGCGAACGGCGTTGATCGCGAGAGGCGACGCCGCGAGCCGGACCCCGATGTCTTGCAAGATCGCGTCCCGCGACGCTTCGGCGACGACGGGATTCGAGAGGGTCGTCCGGAGCTCTTCGCTTTTGGCATAGGTCTCGGAGAAGCGCCGGATCTGCTCCGTGGTGGGCTGAACCTGCCCGGCTTCGTCCGCGAGCTCGAAGATGGCGCGCGCATACCGCTCGGCGATCGCAGCCTGGCTCACGGGCGAGCCCCGAGCGGCGCCGTGCCGAGCGCCTTGAGGTAGTCCGCTGCGACGCGTTCGTGATCGGCCGCGGCGAGCTCTCTCGCGATGAGCTCTTCCGCGGATTTCATGGCCGCAGCGACGGTCTGCCGCACGAGTAGCTGATGTGCCGCCTTCGTCTCCTGCTCGACGAGCAGGCGCGCGTCGCGCTCCATGCGTTCACGACGCTCCCGGGCCTCCGCGAGGATACGCGCCCGCTCGGCCTCCGCGGTTTCGCGCATCTCGCGACGGATGCGCTCGACCTCTTCGTCCAGGTGCGCAAGCTTCTCTTCGTACACGGCAAGACGGGCAGCGGCTTCGTCCTTCATCTTTCCCGCCTCCTCCATGCCGCGGACGATGCGCTCCTTGCGCTTCTTCAACCCGTCCGCGACGGGCTTCTTGCCGACCGCGATGAGGATGCCGAAGAGGAGGGCCCCGTTGATGAGGTTCGCAAGGAACGGTGGCGCCATCCCTTTCGGCCGATATGCGAGGCTCGGCTCGACGCCGTCCTTCTCACCGAGGAACCCGTAAGACCAGTTGAACTGGTCCTCCACGCCCTGTTCGGCGCTCGCGGGACGGGTCAGTTCCGCGGAAGGCAGGGCATGTCCGGTGCCCGCGAACGCGAGCGCGAAAAGCACCATCGCCAGCAGAGAAGCGTGGCGGGCGGTCATGGCCGCACCTCTCGTCCGAGCACCTGCGCGGCGACGTCGCGCGCGAGCCGCTCCGAATCCCGGCCGAGCTCGAACCGTATCGCGTGAATCTCTTCCTGCAGATTCTCGCGGCCCTCGTCGACGATCCTCGCCGCGACCTTTCGCGCCTCCTGCATCTGCTCCGCCTCGAGGCGCGCCGTCTCGGCGCGGACCCGATCGCGTTCCTCGCCCGCCACGCGGTGCACCTTCTCGATCTCGTGGTCGTATTTCCGGAGCAGCTCGCCGGCCTTCTCCTGCATCTGACGTGCGGACGCCCTGGCGCCCTCGGTCCGCTTTTCGCGCTCCTCGAAGAGGCCGAGGACCGGGTCGAACAGGAGCGGCTTCAGGATCAAGATGAGGCCGGCAAACACCACCATCTGCACGACGAACGTCGGATCGAAGTCGATGTTCACCGCGCCGGACGAGGCGCCGAGCTTCTGGCCCAAATCGAGCGCGGAGGACGCAAGGACGGACATCGAGTGCGGCGGCCTCGTAGCATCTTGGCAAAGACGCGTCTAGACGGCCGATGGGCGATCTGGCTTTGACGGGGACGCGGGGGCTTCATTCCCATTCCCGGAGAGATTTTGTTTCTGCGGATTTGTTTCGACGCATTCCCCGTCGAACGATTCCGTTCGCCCGAACGCGATCCGATCACGTTCCGCGTCGGAGTAGCTCGCGCTCCAGCTCGGCGACCCGGGCGAGCGCTTGGTCCTTCAGCGCCTTCAATACACGCGGCTCCAGCCCTCCTCGTCCACCACCCGAACTCCCTGGTCGGGAAGCGCGTGGAGCCAGGCGCGAAGAGGGCGCTGGGTCGCGGGGTCGCGCGCCGTCGGAGCGACGTCGAGGAGCGGCTCGAGCGCGAAACGACGCTCGTGGAGCCGAGGGTGCGGCACGACCAGCCCCTCGTCGGCGACGGCTCGATCGTCGATGAAGAGAATATCGAGGTCCAGGGTGCGCGGGCCGAATCGCTCGCTCCGCACCCGGCCGAACGCGCGCTCGATGGCGAGCAGGGCGTCGAGCAAGGCCCGCGGGGTCCTGTCGCAGCGGAGTCTGACGGCCGCATTCAGGTAGTGCGGCTGTGGAGGTCCGACGGGTTCGGTCTCGTACAGGCGCGAAACGGAGACGATCGCTCCGAGCTGGCCGATCTCCCGCACGGCCCGGCCGAGGGTGGCCAGGCGATCCCCGAGATTTGCTCCCAGTCCGACGACGGCGTCCATCACGCGGAACGATAGGCTACGCTGGGCGCGATGCTCGGGCTCACGGGTGGCGAGATATTCGTGACCGTTTTCATCGTCGTCGCGATCGTATCCGCGCGGTGGTGGCCACGGGCGGGAGGTGCCATTGCCCTCATGCTGGGCGGAAAACGGACCTCGCAGCCCCCGCGAAGTCGATAATATAGGTGAAACGGAGGTCTCGGATATAATCCCGACCTGTGGAGTCCAAGTCCGCGGATGACGCCGCGGAGGCCGTGCGCGGCCCAGCGCTCATTTTCATGAGCGACGCCTCCGCCGAGGCAGAACGCCTGACTTCGGCGCTGCACGCGAGGGGTTACGCCGTCGCGGACGTGCCGCTCTCGCTGCTCGCGGGTCGCGTCGCGGTGCAACGGCCTGCTCTGTTGCTCTGCGACGCGGACGCCGAAGGTTGCGCCGACGTGCTCGGCAGGATCCGCGAAGCGGAAGCCGAGTCGCCGGTTCCGGTTCTCGTTCTCGGCGACCGGTACGGAACGATCTCCGGGCTCGGGGCGGGATTGGTCTCTGGAGTCTTCGCGCGTCCGGTGAACGTCCAGGAACTTCTCGACACCGTCGACCGACTCGTGCGCCGCAGCGTTCCGTCCACGGCCCCGTCGCGACCGCCTCCTTCGCGCGTCGGGACGACATTGGTCGCGTCCAGCCGACCGCCGAGTCGCGCCAGTGTGTCTCCGGTGAGTCGCCAGCCGGAGCGGAGCCGGACGGACGCCACCGGTCCTTCGCCCCCTGTGCTCCCTTCACCGCCAAATCTTGGCGAAATTGCCGTCCCGGTGCGGGACGCGGGGGACGCGCCCACCGTCGAGCTCAGTGCCGACATCCAGCAATTGCTCGAGGATGCCGAGCTACGTTTCGAAAAGACGCACCCCACGCCGGGCAGCGAGCCCGAGGATCTCGGGCCGGAGATCGAAGCGGAAATATCCGTGCCGCCAGACGTGATCGCCGCACTGAGTGAGCCTCTCGACGACGAGGATCTCGGCGCCGAAGGGACGCCGATGCCGTCCCAGGACGGAACCGGCGCGCTCACGTCGTCGAAGGGCGTGGTCCGCGGGCACACCCAGAATCGGCGGAGGGGGAAGCACGTTTTCGGGCACCGCTTCGGCGCCGCTCTCGGAGGTCAGCGTGGTCTCCGGCACCGGCCTGGAGCGCACGAACAGCGGAGCCGCAGCGCCCGGGGGCGACGACGACGAGGCACGGCGCGCTCGCCAGATGGCATCCACCCCCAAGCCCCCCAAGCCGGCCGATGAGGGCTCGGTGGTGCCGGAGCCTGCACGAGGCACCGTTCCGCCGCCCACCGTCGCCCAGGAGGAGCTGCCCCAATCTGCGATTCTGGGCGAGTCGCCGAGCTTGCCTCTGCAAGGGGCTCGCGCGGACGAAAAGCAGGCCTCACCGGAACGACCGCGCGTGGCGCTCAACTTCGACTCGGACCCGCCGGCGCGAAACGGTCTGACGTCCACGACCCCGCCGCTCCGGCGCAGGGAAGAGGCGTCGATGCCGCCGCGTCAGCCGAGCGCGCGGCCCCCCTCGCCCGCGGCTGCTCCACCGGACGCGCAGGCTCGCGAGAGCGAGCGGCCCTCGCGACCGCGCACCGAGCCACCCGAAGGGACGAGACCACACGTGGCGGCGTCGCGCGACGCTCCCTTCAACGTGCCGCCCGCACTCCGCCCCGGCGACTCGGTCGCGGTGGTCGCTGCGGCGATCCGCGCACGCTACACGGGCGTGCTGGCGTTCGAGGTCGACGAGGGGATTCGCCGGATCGTCTTTCGCGACGGCGATTTCGTGACGCTGACGTCCGGCGTCCACGGAGAATCGCTCGTGGCGTTTCTGGCGGGACGCGGCGACCTCCCTGCTGAAGTAGCGCGACAAGGACACAAGTTCTCGGCGTTCGGACGCCGCGCGGGCGCTGCGCTGATCGCGCACGGACACCTCGCGCAAGATCAACTCTGGCCCGTGTTGCGCGCCCACGCGGAATGGCTCATCGGGCGCGTGCTCGGCATCGAACGTGGGAACGCGGGAACCGAGGACGTGGGTCGCCTCGAGGACGAGCCGGCAGTGTTCGGTGGCGCGACCGGCGCGGAGGTCCTGATCGAAGTGGGCCGTCGGATCGTGTCGCCCGAAGACGCGGTCGAGCGCCTCGGAGGATTATCGGCAGGGCTCGGCCAGGGACCTTCGCGGACGCTTCTGGCGGAATGCGCACTGCCGGCACTCGAAAACGAGCGCGTTCAGAACGTCGCCGGGCAGACGGTCCGCGAGTGTCTGGAGGCCGGTGCCGATCCGTCGTTCGTGTCTGTCCTCTACGTGCTCACCGCCCTCGGCGTTCTTCGCGTGGACGTCCCGCGCGCACGCGCAGCGACGGCCGAAGCGGCCAGGCCTCCCGCGCCCGACGATATCGACGATGACGCGCTCCGCGGCCGGGTGCTCGCGAGAAAGGCGCTCGTCGACGAGGGCGACTACTTCGCCGTCCTCGGCGTCGGGCGTTCGGCGACCGGCTACGACATCCGCCGCGCGTATACGGCGCTCCGCCGCGATCTCGAGCCGGGCCGGGTGCTCACCGCCAGAACCGCGGATCTTGCCGAGACGCTGGACGAGATCCTCTCCGTACTGGAGGAGGCCTATCAGATCCTGAGCGACCAGCGCCGTCGCGAACGATATCTGCGGGCCATCGAAGCGTCGCCGTGAGCCGTCACTCTGCGGCTGAGACGCTGGAACGCGCGGGCCCAACGCGCACGCGAAGCTCGCGACCGACGAGCTCGAGAATCGCGGTATCGCCACTCGCGAGATCCCCGCGCAGGATCACGTCCGCGAGGGGCGCCTCGACGAGTCGGGCGATCGCGCGCTTCATCGGACGAGCGCCGAGCGAAGGGTCGAAGCCGCCCTCGTCGAGCAAGTGATCGACGACGTCCGCGCCGAAGTCGAGCCGCACGCCTCGGTCCATCGCGAGCGCTTCGCCGAGCCCGTCCAGGAGACGACGCGCTATCTCGCGCACGTCGTCCCGTCCGAGCGGCGCGAACACCAGCGCCTCGTCGATGCGATTGTAGAGTTCGGGCGGCAGGGCGGCGCGCGCGGCCGCCACGACTGCACGCGCTTCGGCATCGCGCGGGTCGGAGGTACCCGAACCGAAGCCGACCCGACGCTTCTGGCTGGCGCCGGTCTCGTCCGAGCCGATGTTGGACGTCAGAAAGAGGACCGTGTTCGTGAAGTCCACCGTGCGCCCGCGCCCGTCGGTGAGACGCCCCTCGTCGAAGACGCCGAGAAAAGCCTGGAGCACGTCCGGGTGCGCCTTCTCGATCTCGTCGAGCAAGATGACCTGGTACGGGCGTCGGCGAACCGATTCGGTGAGCTGCCCGCCCGCTTCGTGACCCACGTAGCCGGGTGGCGCCCCTACGAGCCGCGCGACGGTGTGCGCTTCCGCATACTCCGAGAGATCGAGGCGCGTCATCGCCGTCTCGTCGAAAAAGAGAACTTCCGCGACGGCCTTGGCCGTCTCGGTCTTGCCGACGCCCGTCGGACCGAGGAACAGGAACGTGCCGATGGGGCGTCGCGAACCGAGGCCCGCCGCGTTGCGCCGCAGGATGCGCGCGATGCGAGCGATCTCCTCGGTGTGTCCGACGATGCGATCCGCGAGCAGTTCCTCGAGCCGCAACATGCGGTCACGGTCGGTCTCGAGCAGTCGCTCGACGGGCACGTCGGCCATCTCCGAGACCACCTCCGCGACCACTTCAGCAGTCACTTCCGTGCCGCCGCGCCGGCGAGCGCGTGCCCCGGCCAGATCGATGATGGACACGGCCTTGTCCGGGAGTGCGCGTCCCGGCAAGTAGCGGATCGACCATCCGACGGCGAGCGCGAGGGACTCCTCGGAGTACGAAATGCCATGGTGCTTCTCGAAGGTCGGCGCGAGCGCGTCGAGAACGAGGTACGCGTCCTCGCGGCTCGGTTCTTCGACGTCGATGACCGAAAATCTCCGGGCGAGCGCGGAGTCGGATTCGATCGCTTTCTTGTAGTCCTCCGGAGTCGTCGCGCCGATACAAGGAAGCTCGCCTCGGGCGAGGGCGACTTTGAGGTCGGACGCGATCTCGTCGCCCGCGTCGCCGGTGAAGAGCTGGTGGATCTCGTCGAAGAAGAGGACGACGCGACCACCCGAAGCGAGCACCTCCTTGCGGATCGCCGCGAAGCGCTGCGCGAGCGCCCCGCGGACGCCCGTGCCGGCGAGGAGCTCCGTGATGGGGACCTCCACGACGATCCGATCGTCCAGGGTGACGACCTCTTCGGCGTCGGCGATGCGCTGCGACAGCGCGCGCACCACGCTCGTCTTGCCGACGCCGGCGGCGCCGACGAGACACGGGTTGTTGCCTTGACGCTTTGCGAGCACATCGAGCGCGCGCTCGATTTCCTCGTCGCGGCCGACCACCTTGTCGAGAAGGCCCGCCTCTGCCGCCAGCGTGAGGTTCGTGCCGAGCGCGGAGAGCGCCGGATACTCCTTCGAATCGAGCGCGAAGCGCGATGCCGTCCGGCGCGCGGCGCTCTCGGACCGCGGCAGTGAACGCACGACCTCGCGCTTACTCGTCGTTATGGGCGCCGCACGGACGCCTTCCGGGTCGGTCTTGTCGTCTTCGGTGGGTGCCTTGGGGCGCACCGGGTGCGGAACGAGTGGCACCGTGATTCCGGAGGGACGCCTCGCGGCCGAGACGGCACCCTGCACGGCTTCGAGTTCGTGCCTCGTGACGATGCGGCGGCGACCGACGAGCCCGAGACCGACGTTCATCGCCGCAACGCGGAGACGGTTCACGTCGACACCGCACTGGTCGAGCGCACGGTGCCCCGCGGAGCGTCGATCGCTCAGAAGCGCGAGGAGGAGGTGCACACCGACCGGCTCGAGCGCCCCCATGCGTGACCCGATTTCTCGCGCTCGCTCGATGGCGCGCCGCAGCGGGTCCGGCTCATCGTCGGTCGACGCGCGTGCGGCGCGAAGCAAGCGCTCGGCGTCGAGCGACCGCTCTGCGAGCAGCTCGGCCGCCGGACTCTCGCGCGACGCGATGGCCGCGAGCAGATGCCCGCTCGTGACGCGTTCCTTCCGCCCCTTGGCCAGCTCTTCGGCCAACTTTCGGAGTGAGACGAGCTCCGGCTCCTTACGTACGGCTTTCATCTTTGGATGAGACTGGGGGCGCCGGGCTGGGCGTCCGAGCGCCGAGACTCACTGGCTTTTCGCTCGACGGCCAAGTTTGGCGACGCGGCTCGTTCAAGGCGCCGCGAAGAGCCGAACCCCGGTGTCCGCCGCCCAGACGAAGAGTTCCGCCGCGCCGCCGACGGCAACTCGCGGAGGATCCGCGGTCAGGGCCAGGTGCCGATCACGCGTGAGGTCGTTCATCCAGTTCGGGGCGACCGACTCCGATGCGGGCAGAAGCGCTCGCAAGCGGCGCTTGCCGCGGACGTCGAAGACCTCGAGGACGAAGGTCCACGGGGCGGCCGCGGGCTGGGCGAGCTCGAGCACCGCGAGATACTCGCCCGCGGCCTCGGCCTCGAAGACCGCCGTCTGGAAGCCCACCTTCGACAGCGAATAGGTCTTGCCCAGCAGCAAGCGCTCGAGGACCGCCCCGTCGGCCTGCACCATCCAGAACGTGTCCGGCCGCGACGAGGGCAACAGGCGCACCGCGTCGTGAACGTCGGCGACGACGGCATGCTTCGGACCGGACCCGAAGAAGTTCGCGAGCCCCTCGGCGGTCGAATAAAGAAATGAACCGTCCGCCAGCGAACCCGTCAGGCGGCCGTCGTACCCATCGAGCTCGATCCATCGTTCCGGCACCAGCTGGGCGGGGTCGCCTTCCAGGTCATAGCCGAGGATCACGGGAGCGCCGCCGGTGGTCACCCACACCCGAGTCGGGTCGTGCCGGTCGGGGAAAATGGTGGCGCCTGGAAGAACCATCAACCTCCGGCGCGGGCGAGGCCGCGACTGATCGGGGAGAAGCAGAAGGGACGAGCCCGGGGCGACGATGAGCAGACTGCCATTCGCGACGCCAACCACGGCGAGCGGCGAGTGAACCGGTAAATGGACCGCTTCGACGAGGTCCGGCAGCCCGAGCACCTTGACCCCATCCTCGACGATCATCGCGAGACGCCCCTTCCCGAACGCGAGCGTCTGATCGGCGACTCGCCGGGGCGGTACGGTCATCTTGCGTCGCGTCGCGAGATCCAGGACGAAGTGAGGGACTGAAGCGTCCCCGTCGCGCGCGCCACCGCCTCCGTCGGGTCGACGCTGCCCGGAGACGGCGGGCGGCGGCTTTGGGAGATCGCCCCGGGGCGGCGCGCGATGACAGCTCGCGAGAAGGAAAGCGGTCGAAAGAATTGCGGTCGACAGGACTCGCATTGCACGGTCGGCCCGAGTAAAGCACCCGGCGCACCTCCCTATCATGGCACCCGGCCAGTTACCGAAGCTCGGCGCGCTTCTCTTCCTCTGCGGGAGCGTGACCGCATGTCAGCATTTCGAGCGGATCGGCGAGTGCCGGCAGGTGAGCGCGCTCGTGAATCCAGTGCTCGCCTCGATCGACGCATCGCGACGGCGGAATCCCGTGGACGCACGGACATACCAGTTCATCGGGCTGGAGTACGATACCCTCGCCGGCACACTCGCGGGGTTGCACCTGAAGACGAGGCACCTCGGGGAGCTCGTCGGGGAGTACCAGAAGGTCCTTCGGGCGGCCGCTCACGACTCGCGCATCTTTGCGAGCGCGCTGGATCGGAAGGACGCGAGCAAACTCATTGCGGTCCGGAACGCGGGCACGCGCGCAGCGAAGCAGGAGAGCTCGACGGTCAGCCGGATCGAGTCCTTCTGTCGCGGGAACTGACGGAGGTTCAAACTCACGGAGCGGGGGCGGGCAAGGGCGCCACGTTGCGCTGGAGCACGCCCTCCGCGACGCGACCCCAGGCATACGTCAGAAGTCTCCGGAAGTGACTGCGGGCATCGCCCCCGTATACCCAGAGAAAGCGAGGGTCGTTTTCGACCTTGAGACTGGACACGTACACGCCGCTGCTGGCCCACGCGAGCGGAACGGGCTCGTTCATGGAGATGCGCGAGACGATCACGCCACAGTCGCGTTTCGGCGCACCGGAGGTGCATCCGCTCGCTACGAGGAGCTCTTCGTTCCCGATGGGGTGCCAGAACCACTGGCGCGACACGCGAAACGTCTCGTCGCGACGCAACTCCGCGCGGGCCTCGTCGGGAAGGTGTGCCTCGACCCGACGCGAGAGCTTCGCGTCCGGTTGACGCACGATGAGGGGCGGCAGCCGCACGACGTGGAGCTCCACCTTGGCATCGTTCTCGGGCCCCGCGCAGCATCGGAACCCTATCGACGGGGCTTTCGCCGATGGTGAACGGCCCAGCGCATTCGCGCAGCGTCCCGCGACTTCACCGGCGGGCGCATTTCCCCCGCGCACCGTGACCAGCGTGCCGTGCGTACCGCGCCCCCATGCACTGTCGGTCCACTCCCAGAGCGAGCCGTGCATGTCGTGGACGCCGAAGTCGCTCCGGCATGCGACGCGAAGTCCCACCGGCAGCATGCGCGGCTCGGCTCCGGTCCCGCAAACATCTGGGCGGTAGTGGTCGCCGTATTCGTAGACGTGGTTGTCCGGCCCCTTGCATGCGCGCTCCCACTCGAGCTCCGAGCACAGCCGGTGGCCGCGCTCCTGACAGAGCGCGCTCGCTTGCTCCTGGGTCACACCCGAAAGCGGGATCGCGCCCTCTTCGTTGGGATACGGGAAAATCGAGATGAAGAACCCCTTCAAGATCACCTGTTCGCCCGGCATCTCCGCGTCCGCCACGCGGGGCAGCAGACCCGGAGGCGTGCCGGAAACGAGCGCGCCCGGCGGGATCCAGACCATCCCCTCCGGCACCGCCGGCGCGCGCACGCCCGAGTCCCACGGAGGGCGCAACGCCGCGCTCGATGCGTCGGGGGACGTCCCGAGCTCCGCGGCGACGGCCGAGGACTTCGCTCTCCGGCACGAGGGGGCAAAGAGAAGTGTCGCTGCGAGGAGCCACGTGGAAAGGTGCAGCGGGCAACCCAACGCCGTCACGACTCGTTGCGTTCGTCGCGCTCGCGAAGTCCGAGCTCCTTCATCTTTAGCTGGAGCCCCTTCCGCGAAATCTTCAGAAGGCGCGCGGCATGTGTGACGTTACTGCGCGTCTGATCCAGGGCGTGAACGATGAGCTCTCGTTCGAGCCGCGTCGTGGCGGCTTTGACCTGTTCCTTGAGTCCATCGGTGGGCATCGGCGTCGAGGAGGGCGACCCGGACGGCGGCGGCCGATCGCCGCGCACTTCGGGCGGCAGATCCACGACCCTGAGCTTTGCGGCGTCGCAGAAGAGCACGGCGCGCTCGATGACGTTCTCCAGTTCCCGGATATTCCCGGGCCACGCATAGGCGAGCAGAGCCCGATCCACCTCCTGCTCGAGTCCTTCGACGTGTTTGCCCAGACGCGCGTCGAACTTGCTCACGAAATGACGTGCCAGGAGGAGCGCGTCGCCGACGCGCTCGCGCAGCGGCGGCAGATGAATCGGCACGACGTTCAGTCGATAGAAGAGATCTTCGCGGAAGTGACCCGCCGCGACCTCCTTCTTGAGGTCGCTGTTGGTCGCCGCCACGAGACGAACGTCGACGCGAATGGTCTTGATGCCTCCGACGCGCTCGAACTCGCCCTCCTGGAGCGCGCGCAGCAACTTGACCTGAATGTCGGCCGGGATCGTCCCGATTTCATCGAGGAACAGCGTGCCCCCGCTCGCGAGCTCGAAACGTCCGGGCTTTGGTCCGACGGCGGACGAGGTTGCGCCCGTCTCGTAACCGAAGAGCTCGCTCTCCATGAGCTCGTGCGGGATCGCCGCACAGTTCACCTTGATGAAGGGGCGCTCGCGACGCGACGAGCTTTCGTGAAGAGCCCGCGCGACCAGCTCCTTGCCAGTGCCGCTCTCGCCGGTGACGAGCACGGTCGCGGGAGTGTCCGCGACACGGTCCAGCACCCCGTACATTTCGACGATCTCGGGGCTCTGCCCGATGATGCCGTGGCGCACCTCGGGCGCGGTGGCATCGGGACGCGTCGCCTCCACCTGAGCGAGATCGCGCGTGCGCAAGGCCTTCTTGACGATGGCGCGGAGCTCCGCCTGATCGAACGGCTTGGTGATGTAGTCGAAGGCCCCGGTCTTCAGGGCCTCCACGGCGTTGTCGACGGATCCATGCGCCGTGATGAGCACGACGGGCAGATCGGCGTCGATGCGGAGCGCCCGCCGCAATACCTCCATGCCGTCCACTTTCGGCATCCTCAGGTCCGTGATGACCAGATCGATGTGATGCTCCTCGAGCAATCCCAAACCCTGTTCGCCGTCCTCAGCGGTGTGGACGTCATAGCCGTCACGAACCAGCTGCGCGGACAGCACCCGCCGTAAGTTCGGCTCGTCGTCGACGACGAGGATCTGCTTTCGTTCGGGCAGCATCAGAGCCTATTTGCCACCGTCCGCAGCGCTCCGGGGCACCCTCACTGGCATCGGCTTCCGCCGGCTCCGTGGGGTAAGAGGACGGAGCAATAGAAGATCGCCGTGCGGGCGTTGCCCGGCGCACCGGCGACGACGACATCGCGCCCCTCGATGTGGGCCGCGACGACCGCCGCGCCGAGTTCGTCCCCGTCGCCCTGTGACGACAGAAAGAGCTGGTCGGTGAGCAGATCCGGGTTCGCCCCCTCCGCGTCGTAGACGAGGACCGCGCCCGCGCGGTTCGTGCCGCGGACCTTCATCTCCGGCGCGCCGACGATCACTTCGCCGTCGCCGTCACCGTCGAGATCACCGACGTCGAGGGCCGCCGCGAACCCACCAGGGCACCCGGCGACCGTGTCGCGCGAGCCGCAGCCGAAGGACGCGATGACCGCGTCCGGTGGCAGCGCCCCGAGCGAGCAAGTGGCGTCGGTCGTGGGCGTGAGGTTCGCCAGGGCCGCGCCCGAGAACACCGTCACGTTCGTCGCGTCGGCGACCACGAGATCGTCGATGTCGTCCCCATCGACGCGACCCGACGCCAGCGTTCGACCGAACTGGCTCGGTCCACCGAGGCACCCGAGTGGCGCGCCGTCCTCGCCGCGGAACAACCAGACGTGCCCCTCGCCCGGCGCACCGACGGCCGCGATTCGCGACCCGGTCGAATCAGCGCCCGCGTCAGCGACGACCACGTGCTGGCGCATGATGGCGACCGCAGCGCCGAAGTCGGCGTCGGCTTTACCGGGCGGCGTGAGCTCGAGCGCCTTGAACCCGCCAGGCTGATAATACCAGGCGAGCTGATGCGTCGAAGCCCCTGCGATGAGCGCGGGCGTCTCGTCCTTGTCCGCCGCCAGCACGAGCGGCGGCGGCGGATTCCCCGAGTCCTGGAACAGGAGGTCGTTTCTGATGACCTCCGTCAGTACCGAATCCGGAACCGGGAGCGTGTACTCGACACCGTCCACGCAGCGAACCGTGAGCCCATACTCGGCGGCTCCCGCAGCCTGGCCGAACCCGAGGACGAAGCAGAGTTGATCGGGCGTCGCCGACCCGTCGTTCGCCGTGCCGAGCGCCGCGACCTGGTTGGCGAAGTAGCAAGGCGTGTCCTGGGAACACGAGCCCAGATCCGTCGCGTCAGTGTCCGGACTCGTGCCCGTCCCCAACGGGAACAGCGCGGCTCGATGCGCCCCAGGCGAACCGCCCACCAGGAGCTCCGTCTGATTGCCAGCGTTCGCCGTTGCGAGCGCCACGCCGAAACCGCCGTTCATCTTGTCGGGTTCCGTGAGCAGTACGACCGGCGGATTGCTGCCCACGTCGCTGAATCTCGACCAGCTGCAGCCCACCAACGCGAGGGCGAATGAAGCCTTCCACCACGGCCGCGCCATCAAAAGGACCCTCCGATGACCAGCCCGCCACCGCTACCGAAGACAGCCGGGGCGGCCGCGATCCTGGGGCCTGGCGCGAGCGCTTTCTTCACCGCGACGCGGGTTCTTCTCGGCGGCGACACCGACGCTGTCGGGCGTGCGTTGAGGGGGTCGTCGAACTCCGTAGGCTTGTCGAGCTTCACGGACGACGGCGGCAGCGGATCGCGAACGAAGCTGTAAGCAGACAGCGCTGCCAGCCCGGCGCCGAGGACGAATCCGCAATCTGCACCAACCGCATAAATGCGCCCGCGCGAGATGCGGTTATCGTCCGAATCGAGGACGCCGTTCTGTCGGTCTGCATGCGCCTGGTCGTAGAGCTTGTTCGATTCGGTTCCGAAGTAGGCGCCCGCGCCGATGAATGCCGCACTGACGATCGCCTGCGTCCACGCAGCGCCGCGCGGAAACGTCGGGATGAGCTTGGCGTGCAGGGGCAACACCTGTCCGCGCGGCACGTCGACCATCGTCGACAAGGTCTTCCGCCCGGTGCCGTCCACCGTGAGCAGGTGTTTGCCGGCAGGCACCTGGACGTCGAGCGGCGGCGTGCCGCTTTGCCAGATCCCGCGCGGCTCCTGATCGATGCGTATCTTCGCGTCGGGCGCGTCCGAATCGATCCGCAGAATGCCGTAGTCGTCCCGTGCGAGCCGGACCTCGAGCTCTTTCTGCTCTCCGTGCTCGAGCTTCACCTTCGTGGCGAGGGGTTGAAAGCCTGGGATCTCCACGAGCACGTCGTGGTCCCCCGATGGCACGAGCTCTCCGTAGGGAGTCGTACCCCATTCCGGTCGCGTCTTCTTCGGGTCGTCGATCCAGATGTGAGCGCCCGTAACGTTCGCGGAGACGCGCAAGAACGACATGAACGCGCCCTGCGACAGGTTCGCCTTGAACTGGAACACGTGGCCGGCGCTCACGTGTATGTCCGTCTCGCTGACGTTGAAGTCCCGGAACTTGTCGATCACGATATGGTAGCGCCCGACGGCAAGCGAGAGGCTCGTCGGCGACGTGGCCGTGGACACCAGTTTCCATCCGGCGTTGGCCCCGCTGTTCTGAAAAGCAGGGGTCGTCTCATCGGCGGCCAGATAGACTTTGAGCGGCGCCCCGGGGGGCTCGGTCTCGACGACGACCAGCGATCGCATCGCCTCCTCGGTCGCGGCGACTTGCGACGCAGAAGGAGGCTGCGGTGGCGGTGGCGGTGGCGGCTGAACGCCCGTCTGCCCGGAAGGGACGGGCGGTGGGGGTGGCGGCGCCTGTTCTGCCTCGAGCGTTGCGATGCGCGTCTTCACCGCGTCCGCGTCGGGCGCGTTGGGGTCGATTTTCAGGTAATCGCGATAACGCTCGAGAGCTTTATCGTTCTGACCGAGCTTCTGGTAGCAAACCCCTGCGTTGAACAAGAACGCCGAGTAAGGGTGCTCGGCGAAGCCGGCGTCGAACTCCGCGGCGGCCTCGGCAGCTTTCCCCCCCACGAAGAGACCCAGACCGGACTCCATGCGGCGACGGATCGCTTCGAGTTGCTGTGCGCCAGATTGATCCGCCGAGCTGACGGCAGGGAACGCGATCGCCAGCAGGATGCCAATCACGAGCAAGGCTGACCAAGAACGATTCGATGCTCCGGATTGCCGCACCCCGTCACCATGCCCTCGAACGGCGTCGGGCGACAAGTCCGACGCTACGCCGCCCGGAGACCGCGCCCTCCACGCCTTCGAGGCGCCCGCGCTTTTTCCCAATCAAGGCGGATCGTTCGCGCTGTAAGCTAGCGGTCGGGCCTAGCCGGGAAGGATTCCGCTCGATGCGTGCTCGTGGTTCTTTCGCTTCGTGGACCGTCGTCGCTGCGGTGACGTGCGGGTCGATCGTCGCCAGAGCGGAGGAACCAGTGAAGCCGTATCCGGCGTGCGACCGCACCCCGACGGCAGGAGACGTCACGGCAGCGAAAGGGGCGTTCGACGCGGGGGACGGCTCGTTCAAGGAAGCCGACTACGACAGGGCCATCGAGTACTGGGAAGACGCGTTTCGCCGGGATTGCACGGCGCAACCCCTCCTCTTGAATCTGGCGCGCGCGTACGAACTGAACGAAGAGCGGCACCACGCCGTGACCGCACTCCAGACGTACCTCGATCGGAATCCGCAGGCGCAAGACCAGGGCCTGATCCGGCGACGCATAGAGAAACTCGAGGAACAGATCCAGAGTGAAGCCGCAGCGCCCCCGCCCGCGCCTGCACCCGCTCCCGCGCCTGCACCCGCTCCCGCTCCATCGACATCGCCGGTGAAGCCGCCGGCGGCGACGAAGGAGTCCACGCCCGCGCCGGCCACCACGAAGCGCCCCATGGCGCCGCTCGTCCTCGCCGGGAGCGGCGCCGCCGTCGCCGTGGTGAGCAGCATCATCTTCTTCAAGGCGCGCTCCGACGTCAGTGACTACGAAGGCCAGTGCCCAGGAAGAGTGTGCCCAACGGACAAACCCAATCTCCCGGCCGAGGCAAACTCCGCGCGAACCCGCGAAAACGTCTCGGGCGCGTTTGCGCTCGTCGGTATCGGCGCGATCGGCGGGGGTCTGGCCTGGTATTTCCTGTCGAAGCCGGTGGCGACATCGAGCACCGGCCGTAACCTCGGACCCGCGCTGACGCCGACGATCGGCTACGGATACGGTGGGCTGGACGTGTCCGGCACCTTCTGATCGTCATCGCCGGTGGCACCAGGCTGTTTGCCCCAGGTGCTGGGCGCCGGGGTGGACGGTCCCTCGATGTCGTCCGGCGGCAAAGGAGCGGGGGTCGATGCTGAAGCCGGAGCCGGCGCGACCGTCGGCGCCGCCTGAGGCTCGGGTTCCACCGGGGGGGGCGTTTCGGAAGAAGAGCCACCGCAAGCCGACGTTCCCGCGACCGCCGCGACGACCGAAACGATGTTCAACGCTCGGTGAAAAATTCTGACCAAGTGGGGCCTGCCTTGCTCACTTAATAACGCACGATATTCGAATCGGGTCCGACCGACACCGTTCTGACTCGCCACACTGACTGATGCGCGACGGAAAGTACTCTGCAAGTCGAGTTCTGCTAGCCTCGAGTTCCGTTTCGAACCCGGGCAGCCTTTTACCCCCTAGCCTCACGGAACCTTTTGCGCATGTCATTCAACCGCGCCGTGCTTTTTTCAATTGGCCTGGGCAGCCTGATGGCTCTGATGTCCTGCAGCTCGAGCAAGAAGGACACCGGCGGAGCCGGCGGAGCCACCAGCTCGGATACCTGCGACCCCATCGATTACACGCAGTACACCGCGACCGGAACGCCAGTCTCGTTCCAGAACGACGTCATGCCGATCTTCGGCGAGGACTGCACGGCGAGCCTGTGCCACAACGATCACGACAAGGAAGCCGGCCTGGATCTGGGTACGCCGTGCCTGAGCGTCAGCGTCACGGGCGACGTCTGCACGTTCGCCACCGCGCCGAACCAGAGCCCGACCAATCCCAACATCGTGCCCCTGACGACGGACCTCATCAAGACCGTGCACGACAGCCTGCTCTCCAAATCGGCCACGGTCGATTCCGCGGACGCGGCGCCCGGCGTGAAGCGCGTGGCCCCCGGCGATCCGAAAGACAGCTTCATTATGCAGAAGCTCTCGGATACCGAGAACGATCAAGGCTACTCGTGCACGAACCAGGACGACTCGCACGAGGAGAATCCAGGGCCGTGCGGTGAGTTCATGCCTCAAGGTGGCGTTCCCCTGTGCGCCGGCAAGTCGCGTCCCAAGTTCGACACGATCGCGAACTGGATCGCGCAGGGCGCATTGAACAATTGATTTTCGGGAGGGCGCGGCGCACCCTGCCCTGACGTCGTGATCGGCCGCCTCACGGGAAAGATCGTGTCCGAGGAGGCGGACGGCGGCCTCGTCATCGACGTCGGGGGCGTCGGTTACGAGGTCCGGGCCCCACTCGGCACATCCGGACGCGCCGCGGCCGGCACCGACGGTCGCGTGCAGCTCTTCACGCACCTCCACGTGCGCGAGGACTTGCTGGATCTCTACGCCTTCGCGTCCGAGGTCGAGCGACGCGTGTTCAAGCTGCTCATCGACGTCCCCAACGTGGGGCCGAAGACGGCGCTCGGGGTCCTGTCCGCGCTGCCCCCGAAGGAGCTCGCCGCAGCCGTGGAATCGAAAGACGTGGCCCGGCTCACCCGCATCGACGGCGTGGGGAAGAAAACGGCTGAACGGCTGGTCCTCGAGCTGCGCGAACGTCTCCAGAAGGTTTCCGATCTGACGGTTCCTGGGCGCCCGGCGGCCGGCCCTACCGGCAACGACGAGGGGCGCCTGATCGGGGCTCTCACCAACATGGGCTACCGGCTACCCGACGCCCAGCGAGCGGTTCGCGCGCTGGGCGATCGCGTGGGTCAAGAAGCACTCGGGGATTTATTGAAGGACGCACTCGCAAGCCTGACCCCCTGAAGCGCGCGGGTCGGGAGGAAACTGGGGCGGCACTCGTGGGGCGATCGCGGCCGAGCGACGAACCGGATTGATTCCTGAGCGGAGACGTAGACAATCTCGGAGGTTACAGGGCAGAGTAGTCGGGGCCGGCGCTCCCGATTCGGGGCGCGCGAGAGCGCCGTTTCTCACTCGGAGGCGATCTGTGATCACGTGTAACAAGTGCGGCAAGGACAACCAGGACCACTACAAGTTCTGCCTCGGATGTGGTGCTGAGCTGCCGCGCGCGAGCCACGCGCCGAAGCCGTTCGCGGCCAACACGCCGCCGCAAGGAGTGCAGCCCGTGCGTCCCGCGGCCGCGCCACCCGCCGCTGCTGCGCCGCCGGTGGCGGGTATCCCGCGTCCAGCAACCGCGGCACCCGTCGCGGCGCCAGCACCCGTCGCGGCACAGCCGGTCGCGCCGCCAGCGTCCGTCGCGGCTCCCGCGGGCGGCGTGGAGATCACCTGCCCGCAATGCGGTCATCCGAATCCGCAGTCGAACCGATTCTGCGCGGCGTGCGGCTACAACCTGGCCGCGCTCCAGGGAGGAATGCCGGTTCGTTCTCAGCCGGCGCCCGTCGCCGCGGCGCCGGCCGCGTCGCGCGTCGTGCTCACGGCGCTCCGCGCGGACGGCACGGAAGCGGGCACATTCCCGCTCCCCGACGCTCCGATGGTCACGGTCGGCCGCGACACCGGGTCCATCTTTGCCGGGGATAGCTACCTGTCTCCGCGCCACGGCACCTTCGTTCGCCAGGGCGCGCAGTTCTCGATCCGCGACGAGAACTCGCTCAACGGCGTCTATCTCAAGCTCCAGCCGAACGCGCCGTGGCCGCTCCAGTATCAGGACGTCTTCCGCATCGGTCAGGAGATCATCCGGTTCGAGGCGCTTTCGGGACAGGGCCCGAGCCCGGACGGCGTCGAGCGACTCGGGAGTCCGGCGCGCGGATACATCGGGCGCATCGCGCTCGTCGTCGGTCGGGACACGACCGGCAACGCCTTCCCGGTGCCGGAAACGGGGATTCACCTCGGCCGCGAGCGGGGTGACGTGCTTTTCTCCGAGGATGGCTACGTGTCCGGTCTGCATTGTCGCGTCGCCCGCGAACAGGACGGGAACGTGTATCTGACCGACGTCGGCAGCTCGAACGGCACGTTCGTTCGATTGCAGGCGGAGCATGCTCTCATGCCGGGCGACGTCCTGTTGATGGGGCAGCAGCTGTTCCGCGTCGACATGTGACGCCATCCGGAGCATGTCCGAGCCGCGCTCGACTCGACTCATCCGCGTCGTGGCCGCCGTGGTCGCCCGTGACGGTCGTTATCTGATCACGCAACGCCGCGCAACGGCCGTACTGCCGCTGATGTGGGAGTTCCCGGGCGGTCGCGTGGAGCCGGAAGAGTCGGACGCGGACGCGCTCCGGCGAGAGGTCATGCACCGGCTCGGAGTAACGGTGAACGTGGGGACCCTGATCAGCTTCGTGAGCCATCCGTACGAGCGATACACGGTGGACCTGCACCTCTACGAATGCTCCATCGTCGCCGGCGAGCCCATCGAGCAAAACGTCCTCGCCTACCGCTGGGTCACGAGTAGCGAGTTTGACCGGTATCCGTTCACGCCGGCCGATGAGGCGTCCATGAGCCAGCTCCTCGGCGTCGAATAGTCGCGAACCGAGCGGCGGCCCTGGCCGAAGCGGGATCGTGCCCCTCGCGTCGTGGCTCCTCGGTCGGGCGCACCAGATCGGCGGCTTGCTCGCGCCGCCTCGGTGCATCGCCTGCGACGCCTGGCTCGACAGAGACGTCGCCTTCTGCGATGCCTGCGCGCCGGGGTCCGACCTCGTTCGAGATCGCTTGCCGAACTGCCTGGACGTCATCGCGAGCGCCCGGTACGAGGCGGGCATCGCGGACGCGATCCGGAGACTGAAATACGGGGGTCGCCCCGACATCGCCCGTGCGCTGGGGCGACGCATGGCTCGCGCCGTACAGCAGGCGAACGTCGGAGGGCCCCTGGTGCTGGTCCCGGTGCCGCTTCATCCGAAGCGTCTCGCGGAGCGATCGTACGACCAGGCGGCGCTTCTGGCCGTCTGCGCCGCGAAGTGCCTTCGTTGGCCGGTGGAGGTGCGCGCCCTTCGTCGGATCCGCGAGACACGTGAGCAAGCATCTCTGTCGCGAGGCGAGCGCGTCGAAAACGCGAGCGGCGCGTTCGCGACGAACGGGGACAGGCCGCGGCACGTGCTCCTCGTCGACGACGTGGTCACAACGGGCGAGACCGCAAGGGCGTGCGCGAGTGCGCTGGAAGCGGAAGGTTCGAGCGTCGTCGCCGTCCTGGCCGTTGCCCACACGCCCTGACAAAACCGTTATCTAAGTCCCCACGGTCGTTGCCCCCAGCGGAACAACGTGGAAAAAATGTGAGGATCTCAGAACCCGGCGCGAACGCGTGCGCACGAAAGGAGCGACGGATTGAGCGACAGGGTCGAGTGGCGTTGGGTCGATGTCGGCGGCGTGCAATACGCCGTTCGATTCGACGAGCTCGCGGACGCGCTCGCGTCCGAGGCGCTCCCGCCTTTCGTCCTCGTGTGGCGAACCGGATGGCGAGAATGGCACCGCGCCTCGAGTGTACCGGAGCTCCGGATCGCCATGGCGGAAGCGTCGGAGCCCGCGGCGCCGATCGTCGAACATGCGGACGCCGGCGTGCCGCCCGCGCCGCCGCTCGAGAGGTACGCCGCAGTTTCCGCGGGGCCGGACACGACGCTCTACCAGCCGAAGCGCAACGATCCGCCCCCCACTGTCCCACCGGCGCGCCCCGATTGTCCTGCGCCTCCGCGGCCAGCGGCTGCCGGAATTCCGCCACCGCCGGCCTTCATGACCGGGCCCATCCCGATCCGCGACGTGATGCCGACGCTGGCGGGCGAAGAGCACCCGGTCCATAGCCCGACGCTCCGTCCGGCAGGCGCGACGCCACCGCCGCCGCGCACGATGCCCCAATCGAAAGTTCCATTGTTCGAGGACGTCGCGATCTTCGAGGCAGAACCGGTCGAAGAAGAAGCCGTCGAGGTCCTCGCACCGGCCGCTCATGCTCCGCCGCAACTGCCACCGCAATTGCCGCCGCAACCGAGCGTGGCCGAGCCGCCGCGGTTCCCCGAGCCGTCCAGCCCTCCCGTGGGTCCGCCCGCTCGCGTGGCGGTTCCGCAGGGACCGAAGGTCGCCGCGCGAACAGGGGGGCTGTCGCGCAACGCTCTCACCACGCTGACGTCGGCGGGCCTCGTGCTCCCGGGCACTTTGCTGATCGCGTTCGCACTCTTGCATCCGAGAAAACACCCGACCCGAGCGGCGGCCGTGGCGTCCGCGTCTCCGGCTCGGACCGCCTCTGTTGCGAGCGCCGCCGCGCCGCCTTCGGTGCCCCCTCCCCCTCTCTCGACCGGCTGCACCATCGCGAAGAGCGCGCAGCGGCTCGCTGACACGGCCTACATCGGCGTGCCGATCCTCTTTGCGCCCGTCCCCACGGAGGGGCAGCGCGTCGCCGTCGGTTTCGCCGCCGCGAAGGACCACGCAACCGGCATCACGATCGACTCGACGACGCTCGCCGTTACGCCCGCGTTCGACGAGAGCGTGCCGGATTCGACGACCCTTGGCGTCGTGCCGCTGGTGCTGGGCGACAAGCTCCGGTTCGCGGTGGATTGCGCGACCGACAAACTTGCCTCCGCGAGGACGATTGACGCGAAGACCCGCTTCGCAATCGGGGTGTCGAAGTTCGGGTTCGCGATGCTCGCGGGCGACACCGCGTCCGTCATCTGGCCGGGCAAGTCGAAGAATCCGACGATCACGACGCCCCGGGTCGCGACGATCGAAGGCGCGGGGGACGCCGTCACCTTCCGGCACGGCGGCCAGGAGGGCAAGGTACTCCTCGGCTGGTTACGGGAGAACGGTGCCAAGTGGACGGAGCTCAAAGCGGTCACCACCGATGCGGCGCTCGTCGGCACGCCGACCGTGTCCGCGGGAGAAGACGGCGTGCTCGTCTCGTTCGCGGCCAAGGCGACGCCGGACAGCGCCTGGCGCGTCGAGCTCGCGCGCGCGAACCTCGGCGGTGAACCGGAACCCTCGACGGTGTTCGCCCTGCCCCCCGGAGGTCCGGGTGAGGAGGCCATCGCACCGTCCGCGGCGGGTCTGTCGCACGGCCGGTACCTGCTGCAATGGACGGAAGGGTCGTCGGGCAACCGCGCGATCCGCGCCCAGGTACTCGGCCCGGATCTGAAACCGATGGGAGACGTCCTCACGCTCTCGGCGCCGGAGCACAACGCGGGTCAGGGCGCCCTTTACGTCCACGGCGAGACCGCGCTCGCACTCTTTTTCGTGCAGACCGCTTCCACGCATGAGATTTGGGGAGCATCGCTGAAATGCCCATGAAAAATCCGAACCGCCCCGCCCATTCCTCGCGACTCCGCAGTCTCGCTCGATCGTCGCTCCCCGCGTTCTGCGTCGCGGCCGCCCTCACGACGTCGGGCTGTCTCTTCGGGAGCCCCGGGCCGTCCAACGTCTCGCAGGGCGAACAGTATTCGTCGGGAGATGCAACCTTCGACCAGTTCTTCAGCCAGTTATTTTTGGTGCAACTCAAAATGGGCGAGGCGCCCGCGCGACAGAGCGCGATCCGCGCCCGGCTCGCCAGGGCCGGCGGCGTCGACGCCGCGGCGAGCACGAACGACATCTCCGCCGCGATCGAGACGCGCGACGCGAAGATCGCGATGTCCGGCGTCAAGTCCAAGATCGCGGCGACCGGCCTCGACGGAACGGGCCCCGCGACGGCGACCGTCGTCACGACGGGCAGCGGCGCGAGCGCCGACGACACCGAGTTTCTGGCCACACTCGACGCCTGCGTGAAGGACGAGGCCGCTCTTCTGTCGGATCTGCGAGCCAGCAAGCCGTCGATGGACGCCCTCGGCGCACAGGCGGCGACCCTGGAGCCCGGCATTGGCGCCACCTTCTACAAGGGCGGTGCGCCCAAGAAGGCCGAGGTGAGAAAGAACCTCGAGGACGCCGAGAAACTCATCCCGCTGATGGATACGCGCGACGATCAGGTCGCCGGGGACATCGTCGACATCCTGAAGAAGCTCGAGCACGCGCTGGGCACGACGACGCCTGCGCCAGTGCCGGAACCGACGGCCGCGCCCGAGCCCGCGAAGCCAGCCAGGAAATCTTCGTCATCGCACCCGTCCACGACGAGGACGACCGAGGCGCCAGCGCCGAAGCCTGCCGCCGAGAAGCCGCCGCCAGCGGCCTCCGACGGCTTCCAGCCTTGATCGGGATTCAGTCGATCTTCTTCAAGGCCGCCAGAAACTGTTCGGCTTCGACGAAGTCCGTGTAGCGCGCGGCCTCGATGCCCTTCGAGTCGAAGATGACGACGGTGGGCAGCCCTTTGACATCGAACTCCGACATCGCGCTCACGACCGCGGGATCGTCGTCGTTCGTCGCGTCCACCCTCACGGCCTCGAAGCGTCCTGCTTCGAGCTGCACGCGCTGCTCGGAGAACGTCACCTTGTCGAGCTCCTTGCACGCTCCGCACCATGCCGCGCCGAAATCCACGATGAGCGGGCGCCCGGCGCCGAGCGCCTTCGCGCGGGCGACCTTCACGGGAACCTGTTCCCACACGAGCGTCCGCGCAGGCGTCGTCGCGCCGATGATGAAGAGCGCGCCCGCCAGGGACGTGAGCAGGACTCCGACGCCCTTCCTGGCCTTGTCTGCCGTGCCGCCTTCGAACGACCTGTGGATCGCCCCGAGGGCGATGCCGACAAACGCGACGCCGAGGGTCGCGCCGAGAAATGCGGGGGTCGGGCGCGCGACCTTTGCGAAGATCCCGAACGCGTTGTTCAAGAAATACAGCGCGACGATGACGAGAATGAGCCCGAGGACGCTCTTCACGTGGACCATCCAGCGGCCGCTCTTCGGCAGCTGGACGGCGAACGCCCCGACCACGAAGAACGGCACGCCGAGACCGAGGGCGAACGCGCCCATCGCCGCGGCGCCGAACGCCGCGCTCTGCGTCTTCGTGATCCACGCGAGAATGCCGGTCAGAAAGGGCCCCGTGCAGGGCGCCGCGATCGGACCGCACGCGAGGCCGAGAGCGAACGCGCCGAGATAGCCCGTCCCGCCGATCTGGGCGAGCCGGTTCTTCAACGACGCGGGGATGTCGAGCTCGAACGCGCCGAACATGGCCGCGGCCATGACGAGGAAAACGACGCTGATACCGGTCACGACCCACCGGCTCTGAAGGACCGCACCGGCCAGACTTCCCGTGAGCCCCGCAACAACGCCGAGCGGCACGAACATCGCGATGATCCCACCGACGAACGCGGCCGAGAGCAGGGCCCCCTCGACGCGGCTCGACGTCTGGCGGGCGCCGAACACGCTCACCGTGATCGCGATCATCGGGTAGACGCAGGGCGTGAGACTGACGAGGAGCCCGCTCGCGAACGCGGCGAGCCCGGCGTAAAGCGGGCCCTTCGCGAGCGCTTCTGCAAACGGGTTCGACGGCGCCGCGTGCGCCGTGCCTGCGAGCAGCAGCGCCACCGCGACGGTCGTCAAGGAACTCCGAGTCATTGCCGGGCAGTATACGGCTGGAGGCTCCGTCCGCTACTTCTCCTTCATCAACCGGAGCATGCGCTTCGCGGAAGCGATTTCCGCCTGAAGACCCACGGCCAGCGCAACGCGGCCCGACGTCGTACGGTGGACGAAGCCCGTCAAGTATCGCCTCGCGGTAGGATGGTCGCCGTCGTGAAAGGCGAGCTCGCCGAGCACGAATTGACCGTAACCCTGGCCACACGCGGCGTCCTCCAGGGCCACGCGAAGTTCGGACAGATCTCCGGATTCCTCGCCCGCGGCGCGACGCGCGAGCGCGAGCTGCGCCAGATAGAGGGGCTTTGCGGTCGTGCCCCATCGGGCGGCGCGGGCCAGGGCTCCTGCCGCTTCACGGGGCCGCTCGAGCAAGTAGAGCGTCGTGCCGAGCGTCCATAAGTGGAACGCGCGCCGCGACGCCGGCGCGACCCGGCTCGCTATGCGAAGGTGCTCGATCGCCTGCTCCATTTCGGAAAGACCGAGACACGCCCGCGCCGCGTCCTGCCTCGCGACGTCGGGCATGACCGCGGTTTCGACCATCTGCTCGGCCACGGCCAGCGCGTCCGCGAACCGTCGCCCTTCCATGTGCGCCAGGTAGAGCTGGCGCAACAGCATGGCCTGCGTGGTTCGGTCGGCTCCCGGTTGCGAGAGCCCGCGGGTCGCGTATTTGGCGCGAAGTCCCGCGGATCGTGCCAGTGTCGCCTTGCGGAGGAGTCCTACGGCGTTCGAAGCGGCTTCCACGGCCCGGATCTTCGGCACACGTTCGAGAGTAGCAGCCGCTGTACACACGTCCAGTTTTCGGCGAAAGGTGGAACCCGGCGCGCGCGGGGCACCACGCGCGGAAGCCAGAGTGATCGGTCGTCTGCCGCGGTGCACCATCCGACAAGGATCGGTTGCGGTCCGGCGCCCTCGAACGTAACTCGAGCGTCGTGCGCAAGGTGGTCCAGCTAGCCCGAGCCGCAGCGGCCCTCGTGGCCCTCTTCACGTGTGTGGCGTGCGGGAAACCCGCGACGCAAGCGGAATGCGACGAGATCGTTGGACGGATCGCGGAGCTCGAGCTCCGCGAATCCTCGAGCGCGAGCTCGGCCGAACTCGCGAAGCAAGTCGCGGAAACGAAGCTGGCTTTCGAGTCCAAGACGAAGCGCGAGTGCGTCGGAAAGCGGATCACGAAGCGCGCGCTCGGCTGCGTCCGGAACGCGAAGACGGCGGAGGAGATCGTTCACGAGTGCCTGAACTGAGCCGAGCCGTCGCAGTCGCGACCGCCAGCCTCGCTCTGCTCGCGCCGATCGCCTGTACGCGTCCGCTCGACGAAGGCGAGTGCCGAAAGTTGCTCGACCGCTACACGAAGTTCCTCGCCGAGGAGGAGAACCCCGCGCTCGTCCCGGCGGAGATCCAGAGAAAGCAGGCCGAGGCGCTCGCGCTGGCTCGGCGCGACCCGAGATTTCATTTTTCCGCGTGCGCGAAGCACGTGTCGCGCTCGAGCTACGAGTGCGCCATGAACGCATCCGGAGTCGACGCGATGGAACGCTGTCTGGTCTTCTGAGGAGCCATGGAGCGCCTTCTCCTGATGATGAGCGGCGTCAGCGGCGCGCTCGGCGTGCTCCTCGGCGCGTTCGGCGCGCACGGTCTCAAGACCTTTCTCGCGGGCCTGGAGGACGGCGCAGAGCGGCGCGGCTTCTGGGAGACCGCCGCGCACTACCACCTGATCCACGCGCTCGCGATTGGGCTCGCCGCGTACCTCGCCGGGAAGAACGGCGGCGGCGCCGCCACCGCGTCCGGGTTCTGCTTCCTCGCGGGGATCGTCTTGTTCAGCGGGAGCCTCTACGCGATGACGCTCACCGACATCCGCGCGCTGGGGGCCATCACGCCCATCGGCGGCGTCCTCTTCGTGGCAGGCTGGACCCTGCTCGCGATCGCGGCATACCGGCTGCCATGAACCCGGCGCAGGCGACGCTGTCGGTGACGCCCATCGGCGTTCTCCGGACCCCGTTTCCCGATCGCGCAAGCACGCCACGACAACCCACCGCCGCGCGGGGGACTCGGGGCAGGATCGAGCTGTTCGCCGATGGGCGTTTCGAGCACGCGCTGGAGGACCTCGACTCGTTCGGACACATCTGGATCCTGTTCTGGTTTCATCTGAACGAGACCTGGCACTCGAAGGTCCTTCCGCCGCGGAGCACGCGGCGCCGGGGCGTGTTCGCCACGCGCTCGCCGTACCGACCGAACCCGATCGGTCTCAGCGTACTCCGTCTCGAGCGCGTGGAAGGCCTCGTGCTTCACGTCCTCGACGTGGATGCTATCGATCACACGCCCGTCCTCGATATCAAGCCGTATCTCCCGTACGCGGACGCCGTCCCCGAGGCCACTCACGGCTGGCTCGAAGCCCCGCTCGACGCCGGGCGCGCGACCGATCCCGGCCGGGTGCACGCAGTTCATTTCTCGGAGGACGCGACCAGGCAGCTTGCCTTCTTGCGCGACAGATTCGAGATCGATCTGAGAGACCGCATCACTGCGGCTCTCGCGCTCGGCCCCTCCCCTCACCCTTATCGCCGCATCCGGAAGAGCGGCGACGGCTTCCGGCTCGCGGTGAAGGAGTGGCGTGTCGCGTTTCGACTGGAAGCTTCGACGGTGATCGTCGAACGCGTGCTTTCCGGCTATCGCCCGAGCGTGCTCTTTTCGTCCGACGCACCGGAGCTCGCGGCACACCGGGAGTACGTCGCGTCGTTCGGGGCTTGAGTCCCGCAGGTTCAAGCGCGCAGGCGATGCGTCGGTGCTTCCGGCTCGCTCTCGAGGAGACGGGCAAACGTCAACAGCTCCGCCGCACAGGTCGCCAGCTCCGGACGATCGCTGGGGTCGGACGCCGTCAATGCTCGAATCAACCGTCGAAGCCCGGCCGGCAGATCGCCGAGCGCGCGCTGGAGCTCGAGCTCGGGCGCCCTCCGAACGAGCGCATGTTCCGTCGGCGTATAGCCCATGACGAACTCGTACAGAATGCAGCCCACTGCGTAGGCGTCCACCCGGTGATCGAAGTCTGACCCTACCCGACACTCCGGCGCCATGTACGTCCAGGTTCCGAAGGTGGAAAAGTCACCCTCTCCGTCGGCCAGACCCTGATCGAGCGGCTTCGCCGCGCCGAAGTCCAGAAGCACAACGCGTCCGTCATCGCAGACGAAGACGTTCTCTGGCTTCACGTCGGCATGCACGAAGCCCTGAGCGTGCAGATAACCGAGCGGTAAGCACAGCCGTTCGATGACGTGCAGCGCGGCCGCGAGGGCATCGACGCGGACCGCCGAACGCGTTTCGTCGGCGTTTCTGCGGCGTGCGTGGACGCTCGATTCGACGGGCTCCGCATCGACCCAACGGGTCTCCATGAAGTGGCGGAGCGAAGCGCCCTCGAGAAGCTCCATCGCATACCAGGGGCTGTCGTCGGCGACGGAATGTTCATAGAGACGCACGACTCCTCCGTGACGAAGCCGGCCGAGCAGCATCACCTCCCGGGCGATCGTTTCGCGGAAGGTCGAGCTCTGGTCCCGCTCGATTCTTGACTGCACACCGAGCTCCGGTCCGGGTATCCGTGGCGACGTGAACGGCTCCAACACCGCCCGAGCCGATTCGCTCTCCCACCCGGTAAGGGCCGAGATTCCTGCGGAAAGGCGCACCGGATCGGTCCTCGAAGATCGGGGGCTCGTCAGCCGTTCGTTCCGTCCTGGCGCCGTGCATCGCCCCCATCTTCGGGGTTTCCGCGACCCGGATCACCGCAAGTCTCCTTGCAGTACCCAAGCGCAGCCGGGCGGCCCGGCGTCGAGTCAGCGAATGATACGAAGAACCTTTGCCAAATTCGGCGTGCTCCGGTTCCAAAGAAAATATGCGCGCGGGCAATTGGATGGATGGGCCGATCGAGCCGTGATAAACGTCGCGCTGAGGCGGACGGAGGCCAGGGATGCGTGTACTCGTCGTTGAAGATGATGACCTCCTGCGCCGGTCGATAGGGAAGGCCGTTCGTTCCTGGGGCGCGGAGGTCTTCGAAGCTGCAACCGTCCGGGACGGCGTGGCGTTGCTCGAGCGCCATCCGGATCTTCTCGTCATGGACGTGCGGCTCGGCGATGGGACCGGACTCGACGTGGCCCGAGCTGCCGCGCGCACGCGACCCATTCCGTTGATGATCGCGATCAGCGGACAGGCGTTGCCCGAGGAAGCCTTCCAGCTCGCGCAGCTCGGCGTGCGCGGCTATCTGCCGAAACCACTCTCGCTCGACGACCTGCATGCGACGGTGACCGCCATCGCGCACCAACCGGTCGAACTGGCGGCGCATGCCGCCGGGCAAGTCGGTCAGGAACCGTTCCAGGACGTGCAAGCCAATCTCCGGCGCACGATGGTGGAGCAGGCGCTGGCCCTCTCCGCCGGCAGTCGGACCGGCGCCGCGCGCCTCCTCGGCGTCACGAGGCAGGCCGTCCAGCAGATGATCCGGGATTTATCGCTCGAGAAGTCGTGACAACTCAAATGAAAGTCAGCGGAGGGAAGTTTCTATGCTCAAAGGCACCAAAGACCGTGGACCAACAGCCGCCAGGCGCTCGGCCCCGAAGCACAGTCGCTCGGCGAAAGCGAATGGCGCCGCCGCGGCGGCCGGCGCGAGAGCGAAGGTCCTGCAGGACGCGCTGACGCACGGCCCCGGACGCTACTGCGCGGTCGCGTTCTACGATCTCCCGGACTCTTCACCGGGCGCCCGGCGTGCCCTGTGGGAGGCACTCGCCGCGTTGATGGAGAACGCCGGCAAGGACGCGCCGCCCAATCGATACATCCTCGTGGGGGCCTCGGCGTCCGCGCTGGAGGGACATCCCGTGTACCGGAACGTGGCGGCAGGCGTAGATGCCTTCCGCGAGCGAATCGCGGCGTTCCCGCGTCTCATCATCCATCAGCACGACGTCATGGTTCAAGTCGCGGCCGAGGCCGAGGAAGATCGAGTGAACGGCCTCCGGCTCGCGCACGACTACCTCGCTGGCCTCGCGGAGCTCGCGTGCGAGACGTTCGGGGGCCGGCTCTCGAACGATCGGGAAGCATTCGGGTACGTGGATGGGGTCGTCGCGAAGCCGATGAGAGCCAACTCCCGCTCGAAGGCCCCTGCCACGGCAGTCGACAGCTCCGCTGGCGCGCGCGAGCTGCTCGGGACGAAACCCGACGGCGGCGCATGGGTCCTTCATCAGCGCTTTCAGCAGGACGTCACCGCGTTCTCGCACCTCGAATCGGATCGGAAAAACGACGTGTTCGGCATCAAACCGAACGGGGACAAGATCCCCGAGCCGCCACCCAACGCGCACGTGACGCTCGCGCGGAAACTGAAGCCGGCGATGACCCGCCGAGGTTTCCCGTACCGTCGCGACGGCATCGAAGGGCTCGCGTTCGTGGCAGCCGCCGCGGACCCGACGGTGTTCGGCGACACGCTCGCGCAGATGTTCTCGCACAAGGATCGGCTGCTCCCGTTCGTTCGCGCCATCGAGGACACCGGGCTCTACTTCGCGCCGGCGGCGGCGACGCCACTGTCCGTCGCGAAGCCCGCACAACGACTCCCGGCGCTCGCGGTCACGTCGGACGATCCGGTCGTCGGGCGCACCGCTCCGCTCGTTCTCTATTCCGTCGCCGCCACGATCGCGACGTACGTCGATACCATCAAGGAGAATGGCTTCATCGACGACCTGCACGTGCTCGGCGAAGCCAAGATCGCCAGGAGGGTGCAGCCACTCGTGGAGCTCCTCCACCAAGTGTTGTCCGGCGGAAGGATTCGAGCGCTGCGATTGCAATGGGAAGCCCGGGGTCAGGTTGGTCAGCCCTGGACGCCCGGATGCCACGGTGACCGCTTCTCAGCTCGACGGGCTTCTGGATCGAGGCATGCAGGAAGCGAATGCAATCAACCTGCAGTCGGACGCGTACATCACGCTGGGCGGCTGATGTCCGCGAGCTTCACGGCCTGGCTCCTCGCTCTCGACCCGGACAAGCGACGAGCGACGAGTAGCCCAGCCTCGTGGATTGGGATCTTCCTGTCAGGCACGGTGGTCATGGCCATCGCGGGCCTGGTCCCCGTTTCGCGCGACTATTTCGGGCTTCGCTTCTGGCCGGCGTTCTGCATGTTCGTGCCGCCCATCGTCGTCGGCGCAGTGGGCGGTGACCTCGAGGCGAAGGGCCGGCTCGGACTTCGAGCCTATGGAACGACGCTCTTCGTGAACTCGGTCCTGTTTCAGCTCTACATGGGGTCGCTCGTGGCGTTCTCGCGCGCGCCGGGCGCCGCGCTGATGGGAGCGTTTCCCGTGCTGCTCGCTTGCTATCACGGGCATCTACTCCACTCGAGCCCCCGGCATCCGTACGGGACGGTCGCGACCACCCTGGCGCTCGCCGGCAATCTCGCTCTGAACCACGATCGCGAGCACCTCGTGCTGATGGCTTTGATTGCGCCCGCGTCCATCCTGGGAAGTCTGGTGCTCGGACAGTTCTCGGTTGCGAGCCGCCGCGAACGGGATGAGCGCATCGCGCTGCGACAGGCCGTCGACGCGCAGATACTGAGCGACCGCACCCGGGAGGTGGAGCGCGTCGCCGGCTCCGTGCTCCGACTTCGTGCGCACAGCCACGACGCCGGAAATACGCTCTCGAGCACGCTCATCAATGCTCAGCTCCTGGTGGCCGCCCTCGAGAAGCACCAGCTCGAAGACGGCGATCGCGCGGAGGCGCTCGCATTGACCCGGGATTCTCTGGGAAGGGTTGAAGGTGATGAAGGCGCTCCTCGAGACCGCCCGCGAGGTCGGAATCGAGGAACAACTGTCGTTCGAGACCGTCGACCTCGAGCGCGTTCTGCGTCGCGTGGTCGCACAGATCAATGCCCGCTACACCCAGTCGACGTTCTCGATTCACTTCGAGGGCGGGCTCTCGGCCTGTCGTGTGTCGGTGTCGGGCGGCGAGACGTCCCTCGATCGCATGCTCGGCAATCTCGTGCTCAACGCCGCTCAAGGGAACGGGGCGGAGACGGCGAGTCACGTCGACGTCGCCGTCTCGTCCGGCAAGGCTCCCGGACAGGTGTGTATCCTCGTGGGAGACGACGGCCCGGGGTTCAGCCAAGCTCAGCTGGACGCGCAGCTATCCGGGTTCACGACGACGAAGGTCGGTGGAACGGGGCTCGGTCTATACACGACCGACCGATTGGCGCGCGCCAGCCGTGGCTCCATCGCGCGGGCCAACCGTGGCACCGGGGGAGCGATCGTCGCGCTCGATTTGAACCTCGCAAGAACGGCGGCGGCAGAGGATGCCGGGCCAGCCTACGTCCCGCGCGGTCCGAACGGCGAACGCCGTGCCGCGTCGCCGGCGTCCGCGCGGTCATGAAGCCCGAAGAGCAGATCGCGGCGCGCGCCCTCGAGCTCGCGGGCCACTCCCGACTCGGAGCGGAAGTCACACGCGATCTTGCGGCGTCCTTTCGCGGCGCGGATCCCCAGTTCTGTCGCTTCCTGTGGACCGCGGGGCTCGACGCAGGCCTCGACCCCGACGAGCTGCTTGCCCGATGCTCGACGATTTTCTTTCAGTACGTCGCGGTTCAGGTCTCGGACGATCTTTCGGACGGCGACTGCACCTATCTGACCGAACCCGGCAAGGTAGGTCCGGTGGTGCTGTTGCTCCTGCAGCACCTCTTCTATCACGGAGCGCTGATGTCCCGCATCCCACGCGACACGCTCGCAGGAGTCGCGAGGCGCTTTCTCCGGGTCGGCGCCGCTCAGCGGATAGAGTTACGAACGAGAGAATGGGGTCTCGCGAACGCACGCAACGCTGCGGCGGGGCTCAACGCCGCGCAATTCAGCGCGTACCTGGAGCTCCTCTGGTGGGGAACTCCGCTTGCGGCCCGCGCGGAGAGCGTCGGCAAACATCTCGGCATCGCCGTCCACGTCGCGAGCGACGCGCGTTCGAGAGACCGACGCTTCACCTCGCTGAGCACGCGAGATCGAAAAACCCTTCTCCGCTGGGCCGCCGCATCCGCAAAGGTGCTCCGGGCGGAGCATCTCCAGTCACTCGATCGAGTGTTGCCCACCGTTCTTTCGTCGCTGAACGACGGAGCGTGACGCGGACGCGTTTTTTTGCCTCAGGGGTTACAGCCGACCTGGGTGATATCCACGTTGCCGAGCAGCGCATCGTTGACCTGGCCGGACACGTTCGGGCAGCTCTCGGTGACGCAACGCTGCGCCGCGTAGCGCGTCGCCGCATCGCCGGGCCCACCGCCGCTCAGACCGGCCAGACCGGCGCTGTTCGCCCAGCAATCCGCGTATTCTGCGCCGTTCATCGTGCCAGTGCCGAGGACGTGCTCGCCCATGTAAGGAATGGCCGCCTTGTCTCCCATGCACCAATCCATCTGGGGGCTCTCGGGCCAATAGAGACCGATGAACATGCACATCTCGTCGGTCGTCTGCTGGCCCTGCGCGATGTCCCGCGCCTCCGTGTTCTGATAGCCGCACGACCATTTGACCCACTGACCCTGCTTCATCGGTATGGGCGGCGAATCGACCACCGCGGGCGGCTCGTTCCAGTTGGTCGTGTGGTAGAGCTGTTGCACCTCGCTGGTCGAGCCGAGGAGCGGATCTCCGTCGAGCAGCGAAGCGGTGTAATCGACGCCGCGCGCGTGCATGTGCGCCACCTGCTGCACGAGATTCACGTCCTCCGTCACCGGGCAAGACGTGGTTGCGCTGGCAGCGCTCGCCGCCGGGATCGCGATGTAGTTGTTGTACCAGAATATGACTCCGGCGCGCTGTGCGACCTGGGCGGTGGGGATGCTGTAGAGGTTTTCCTTGTAACACGCATGAACCGGATTTTCCGACGTGTTGATCATGTGAAAATTCAGCTCGAGCACGTCGTTCTTCGCGATCTTCAGCGCGACGTCGTCCGGAAGAGTTCCCTTCGCGAGCGTGGAGCGCGCATCGTCGACTCGCGCCACGAGCAAGCCCGAGACCTGATAATTCGACGCCAGGCTCTCGCAGTCGAGGGCCGTGGACGCATCGACGGTGTTGCCGGCAACGTCGGTGGTCGGCAGCACCCCGTTCGCATAAGATGTAGAGAGAACGTTGGCGTGGTGCGACCCTTTGGTGAACATGCCCTCCGACCAGTTCATGTTCACGTCGTCACTCGCCAGGATGAGTTTGCACACCTGACGCTCCTGACCCGCGTCGAGCTGCATATCGATTGACACCTGGATCCCCTCGCCGGGCGCAGGGGGCGGAAGATCGAGAGCGTCGCACCCGTCGAGCGGAGCGCTCGCGCTGCCGATCGGATCGGGTGAAGCTGGGGCGGTGGTGTCACCGCCTCCGCACGCGGAAAGGATCAAAGCGGCCCCGATCGCGACGTACCCCTGGAAATGCGGCATCCGGAACGACCTCTCTCGACCGGGCTTATATCGCGTCGGCGGCATCCTGGACATAGTCCGATCTTCGATGCGGGGGACGTCCCAAGCTCCGCTGCGGTAGCTGCCGCGCTCGCAGACTCACTTCTTGATCTGGTGCAGCGAAAACGCGATGCCTTGCGGATCCATCATCTGCGCCGCCCGGCCGCCGGGGACCTCCATCGGCCCGTTCAGGAGCTTGCCGCCTAGCTGCTTGGCCCGGGCTGGGGGTCGGCGACGACCGCGAAGCGTCCCACCGGCCGACATTCGAGCTCGCCATGGCTACCTCCTTCGCGCGCGCGGAACGACGCGCCCGCGTGGCATCCTCGTTCCGCCCGAGACGAGTCGCAACCCCGGAAAGGCATGCCGGCCCTTCGTTCACACGGACGTCACCGCAAGCGATGAACGGTCGCCGACCCCGCCGTTCACGGAGACGCAGCGGCGTCGCGGACGTCGAGTGCCAGCTTGCAGCCGTCGAGGCGACGCGCGTACTGGGCGCGACGGTCGAGCGAGATCCAGCTCGGATCGACGCGCCGGCGCTGGCGCAACAGGATCTTCTCCGTCGCGAGATCGACAATCGCGATCCGGACGAAGTGCGGCCGCTCGCCGTCGAGTTCCGAGGGCCCCGGGGTGTCGCCGGGTTCGTCGAGGACGGCGATGAAGAGTCGCGCCCGAGCCGCCTGCTTCGCCTCGTCGATCGGGGCCCTGGCAAACGCATGTTCGAGCTCGGAGATATCGGACACACTGTCCGAGGTTCGGACGCGCTCCAGCCAGGCAGGCGAGAGGAACGGTAACCCGACGACCGCGGACCAGAGCCGATGTGCGTTCGCGACGACATCCGACGAACCTGCCGCGCGTACTTTCGTCAGCAGCGCTTTCTCGGATCGTTCACGCGGGGGCTCCGCCAGGCAGCTCAGGAACGCATCTTTGAACGACGCGACCTCCGCCTCCGCCATGGCGGCGCTCGTCTTGAATGAGTCGAGGGGACCGCGGAAGTAGATGAGGGGCTGCGCCAGCACCTTGTCCAGCGCTCCCGCCCGCAGTGCGCCGTCGAGCACGTCACCGTCGTAGGAACCGGCGAGCCGCCGTAACCAGGTCTCGGCGCGAACTACGGTGCGCTGGTCTTCGACCGTCAGAGACGACGCTTGCGAGGTCACGGCCCGCAGCAGCGCGCCCCGCGATGCGATGAGCTGTTCGTTGTCGCGGCGCCGGAGCACGACCAGAAAGATCGTGGCGGCGACGATCCCAAGCACCGTCGCGATCCGGAACAGCGCCACGAGCCGCGGCGCGAGCGCCGCACCGGGCGAGCCGCGAAGACTCTTTTCGATGCGCGCCGCGAGGGGCTTCGCCATCCTGGAATTGACGAGCAAGGTCGGCATGGACGTCAGCTCCTGGAGCGCACGGAGCTCGGTCCCGCCTCGGCGAGGTTGCGCTCGACGAGCGCCATGAGCTGCTCGCCGGTCACGCCGAGCCGGGCCGCCGTCTGACCGGCGAGGGACGTGCGGGCGACGCCGGGGACGAACTGATACGTGGGCCCGTGATCCGCACCGAGCTCGACCTGCAAGAACCTGAGGTCCGAGATCTTTCGCTCCCGCTCGAGCCGCGCGGCGAAGGCCAGGAAGTGCGTCGTGATGAAAGCTTGCGGCCCTAGCCGCGTCAGCATGGAGACGACGAGCTCGAAGATCTCTTCGCCCTCGGAGGGATTCGTACCCGAGCACAGCTCGTCGAGGATGACCACGGCGCCCGGACGTAATCGCTCGAACAGGGCACGAATGCGCACGAGCTCGACGCCGAGGCGACCCTCTGCCTGGTCGGCCTTGGTCTCCTGGATGAGGGAAACGACGAGCCCCGGCGACAGGGCAATCGAACCCGAGCGCGCCGGAATGAAGACGCCGGACTGCGCGAGGAGCTGCGCGAACGCGACGGATTGCAAGAGACGGGTCTTGCCGCCCGAGTTCGGGCCCGTGACGAGCGTCGTCGTGTCGTGGCGGTCGAGCCGGAGGTCGCACGGCACGACCTTCGGCGCGACGGAGAGCAGGAGCGGATTGAACAGACCGAAGAGCGCCCGCGGCGCGTTCGCCGCGACGAGGTCCGGCAAACAAACGTCGAGCCCCGCCTCGCGGGCCGCGTCGCGAAACCCGAGTGCCCCGAGGTAAAACTCGAGGTCGCCGAGGAGCTGCACGAGGTGGACGACGTCGTCCTGAACGCCGTCGAACACCGCGTCGATCAACCGGGACATCACCTCGCGATCGCCGAAGCGAAACCCGCGCACGAAGAGCTCGAGCTTGATGAGCCAGCGGCGCCACGGAGACGTCACGAACGGGTTCGCGTCGTTGGCCTGCATCGACACGATCTCGAACCCGCGGATCGCGCCGTCGGCACCGATGCCGATCTTCAGATTCAGCGTCGCCAGGTTCTCGTCGTATCGAATCAGGTCCGCGAGCGACTGGAACGGTTCACTGGCTCGCAGCCGCCGGCCGAACGCCGAGAGCGCGCTCAGGCCGGACGTCGACGAGCCGAAGCCGTCGGCCATGCAATCGATGACTTCCTTCACGAGCTGGAGAATGTCGAGCTGCCTGCGATTCGGATCCCACTGCCGGCCGATCGTCGCGCCCTCGAAGAGCGTGCGGAGCCGGCAGAGCAGCAAGTAGAGCCGCTCGAACTCGCGCCTCGGCGCGGGCGCGCCGGCGAGCTCCGCCACGATCGCACGGCGGTGATGGACGATCGCAGGATCCGACGGTGGATGCGCAAGCAGCCGCGCGAGGTGCGCCGTCGAAGCGGCGTACGCCTCCCCCGCGGCTCGCACCTTGAAGCAAGACGAGACGAAGCTCTGAAGGAACAAGTCGTTCGCGAACGACGCGGGCTCCCAGGTCGAAGGCGCGACCTTGGCGCGATCCAGCGCGTCCCCGAAGAGCCCCCCGGAAACCCCGCTCGCGAACGCGAACCCGAGCGCCTGCTTCGTGCCGTCGAAATCGATGCGTCGCATCGGAACCGGATGAAGCAGGTCAGGAGTGACCTCTTGGGTGGACATCACCCGCATTGGACACCGGATCGAACGGAAAGGTTCGTCCAAAAGCACCACCGTGACCGCCGATCTCCGTGCGCTGAACCCGGGCCGAGCCGTGCCAGCGCCCCTTCCCCTTCGCGGTCGGCACCATTCGACCGCGAAGGGGCTGCTCTTCACTCTCTTCAGCCGATTCGCGCAGCACCGTTCGCGGCGCGGCCGTTCACGGCGCCGGTCACGGGCGGCGTGGGTTCGGGCGGCGTCGGTGCCGGCGTGGGTTCAGGGGGCGTTGGTGCCGGCGTGGGGTCGGGAGCCACCGTTCGGTGCGTGCGGCCCGCGTAGAGCGACGGCGCGATCGTATTCACGTCGTCCGTGCGCCATCGGAGAAAGGAGATGGCGCGCCGGGCCTCGTCGTAGGCGTTCACCATGAGCGTGAACGCTTGCTGGCGAATGAGCGCCGTCTCCGCGATGACGGCGGGGGTCTGTTGGTGCTCCCCCGCAGCGCGCACGAGCTGGTCCCCGAGGTCCTTCGCGGCTTGCACTTCCTCGATGGTGAGCGCCGTCTTGCCCTGGATCGCCGTCCAGCAATCCCGGAACAAGGTGGCGTAGTCGATGAGGTCGAACCCCACGTTCTTGTAACCGGTATGGCCCTGAAACGCGGCGAGCCGCGCCTCGTCCAGGAGCCCCCGTTGCACGAGGGCCGCCGCGTCCGAACGCAGGGTCTCGCGCAGGGCGAGCGCCGCCTCATTCAAGGCGACGACTTCTTCTGCCGGCGCGACCGCGGTCACGTACCGCGCATTCGCTTCGGCGCATGCCTCGGCGTAGTCATCCAGGCCGTCGAGCACAGGCTCGTCGATCGGAAGGGTCGCCATCTCCTTCTTGAGCGCCTGGATCTGCGGCAGTGCACCGAGCACGGTCGCAATCGCGGTCGGAAGATCGATCGTGATCGGGATGAGCTCGGTCACGCTTTCGATCTCCCGGAGCCGCCGTTCGTAGGCCGCGTTGGTCTTCGAATGGTCCGGCAGCGACGTCGCGCGCCGGGTCTGGGGTTTCGGGGCAAGGGCCTTTTTGTGGTTTGGGTTCCTCATGCCCCTTCCGACGTTGGCCGCATGCAGACCCCTACGGCGAGAGGTGATTTATTTTCTCTCCGCCCAAAGGAGAGCGGCCGATTGGTCGGTCGCGCAACTCCACTTCAATTCAGCGCGTCCCTCACGTCACGAATTGCAGCCAGCAGCAAATTCCCGCTCACGAAGAGCGATCCGTCCTTCCCGGCAAGCACCGATCGCTTGAACTGAGCGATCCGTCCTTCCCGGCAAGCACCGATCGCTTGGCGCAAGCGACGTCTGCCTTCCCGGCAAGGACGGATCGCTCGGCGCAAGCGACGTCTGCCTTCCCGGCAAGGACGGATCGCTCGGCGCAAGCGACGTCTGCCTTCCCGGCAAGGACGGATCGCCTGGCGCAAGCGACGTTCGCCTTCCCGGCAAGGACGGATCGCTTGGACCGAGCGATGGGGCCCCTCGACGGAAGAGTTTGTCCAGCGGGCCGGACCGCCGCATCCTCACAGCATCGATACGCGCTTCATCAGCGAGCCGCAAAGCACCGACGAGGGGTTCCGTTCGCGCTCGATGGTGAGGGCGGATTTGAAGATGGCGCTCGCGCTCTCTTCGTTGCCGAGACTGACGTGGCACACGCCGAGGAGTTCGTAGTCGGCCGGCTCATTGTGGACGGAGACGAGCTCCGTCAGGATGGCCTTGGCGGCGACGTGGGCTTCCGTCATGGCGGCGGTCATCTTGGGGGGCTCACCCTTCTTGATGAGCATGAGCTTCAACGCCTGGCGCTGATCTTCGACCCGGTACGTCGCGAACTCGGCGCCCGCGAAGAGATCGCGATAGCCGAGGTACGAGCCGTCCACGTCGCCTCCCTTGGCGAGAGCCATGATGTCCTTGATCGAACGCACGAGCGCTTCGTTTGCCACCTCGGGAGCATAACCCGGATTGCTCGATCTCATCGACACGTGCGGTCACTTCCACTCTCGGTCGGCGACCGGTCGAGCGCGCCTCCGGTTGACGATGCCGGGGTCGGTTCCGGGCGCGGGATCGGTTCCGGGGCGGGATCCGGGTGAGCGCGCCGACCCTATTCCGCGGCTATGGGATCAGGCTCGCGCGCGGATTGAGCGATTTCTTCCGCGAAATCGTTCGCCGCTGATTCGGGGACGAGACGCACATTCATTTCCGCGAGCAGTTGCCGCAGGAGGGGCTCTTGCTCTCCGTCCCCGAACCTCGCGAAGACCACCAACTTTTGCTGGAGCGATGCGTTTTGGGAATGACGGAACAGCATATGGCCCTGCGCACCAAGCTTCTCCGCTTGGTCAATCGCGCGCTCTCTCGATGACGGGAAACCCTGCGGATGAACATAATGGTGCGCACCGTTGACATACGCGAACACGACCTTGAGCGGTTCACTCGTAACCGGAACGATCACATTGCCTGGAGTGGTAATCGGAACGTTGCGCTTGTTCAAGAAATCTAGAATTGGCTTCACGTCCGGTGCGTGACCGCGGTTCCGCCTCTTCTCTGGAATGCAAACGAGATCATGGAGGATCTGCTCCGCGGCGACATCCATATCATCCACCGCAACGGTCCTCGGCGGAGCCAGGAGCAAAGCGTTCCCGTCTCTCCGCCCGAAGTCCTCCAGTATCTCCAAAGAAGGCTCTTCCGCCAACGCCGTCAGGGCTCGGTTTCGGAACGCCTGCTTCGCATGGGTGAGGCGATCATCGTCGAACGACGACGCGCCGAACCGTTGGCGCCTCGTTGTTGGGCGCCATCAGAACCCGGACGGCCTTCATCGCGGGACAGACCAGCACCGCGCCCACGTTTGCGCCCTCCGCTCGCCCTTGGTCGGGGACGAACTGGATCAGACTATAGAAAGCGCGTTCGGTCATTTTCGCTCTCCTTCAAGGCGTAGCACGGGGTCCCACGAGCATGGATCAGCCAAAATCTCCTCCAAGTTTTCGGCCAAAATACCGCTCGGTGCGACAAAAATTGGCGAACGCATTCCGCAGCCTGCGGGGTCCAGCCCCACGGCCCAGGGACTCCCGCGGTAACTCGATCCGCGTCTGCCCGACCGAACAGCCGGAGACGTTCGGCGAACGACCGCATGGCATCCCGAGTGGTCCTTGAAACGAACTCGGGAAACAGTCCCAGCACCTCCGCGGACTTCGTGTTCTCGATTCGTCGAAGCTCGGTCCATCGCCCGCGTGCTAGGCAATGCGTGTGGTCCATGGCGAGAAGCAGCACTTTCCCTCTTGGCGCGCCACCCTCCGAGAATAAGACGTTGTTGACGTTCCTGCGGGTCTCGTTGCCGCGGATCCGATACCGATCCACGTTCAGGATCCACATATCCAGCGCGATCAGTCCGGCGATATCTTCCGGATTCGCGACGACCGAGAGTTCCGCTTCATCACCGCCTCACGGGTGAGCGTCGATCGCCGTCGTGATGAAGGCAGGCCCCGGCGATGGCTGATCAGCGATCGGGTAGGCCTTAAGGTCCCGTTCCGTGAGATCGAGGATGCGGTGCTCGAGGGTCCGCAGCCCTAGCCAATGGGCGGCGCGCGTGACGAGTTCGCAAGCCAACGCCAGTGGGCCTTCTGGGTTGCCCAGGCCTTCACGTACGCGTCTCCTTGTTCAGTGTTCACGTGCGCCGTTCGCGTGCTTGATCTCCCGTCCGCACCGCCGCGCAGGCGCGGCCGCATCTCGCCCCGAGGCCCGCAGGCTGGCCTAGCGGCGGCGAACGACTCTCGCCGCGCCCGTCACTCCGGTGCGGCCCCCAAGATGTGTGGTCGCTGCGAATTCGTGCGCCCCCCGCCACCGCTCCCGAATCCGCCGGCTTCCCCCGGCTCCGCTCCCGCGCCCGGTACCTCACCCGGCGCGGCTTCCAATAGAGGCTACGGTCCCTTCCACGGGGCGCCTCACGAGTCGCAAACGATGCGTTCGTATTCGTTCGCGCTGGCGACGCCCGTACGTCGCGAGAAGGCTCGGACCAGGAGAATGGTCAGGTCGTGAGCTCCTTCGGAGAGCGACGTGGCGACACTGCACGGCTTGCGATTTCCGGCGGTTGAGCCACGCGCACTCGGGGGAAGGTCTGCAAAAGTTTGAGTGCGGGCGCCAATTTCCGTCGCGCATGGCGAGTGGTGCGCGCCCCGGTGAAACCCTTCCGATAGTGCGACCGTTCGAGTACGCTCGTCGAGGTGTGATTCGTCGCCGGGAGGCATGACCATGCTTAGAGCAAGCCATCGAGTACCGTTCATCGTCGTGTCGACGCTCGCCGCACTGATCGCATGCGGCGGCGGTTCCGAGTCGAGTTCCGGCGGTAACAATCTCGCGTGCGGTGGAGCCAGCGCGTGCGCGTCCAGTACCGGCGGCCTCGGCGATCAGCCACCGGGTCCCAATTGCGGGAACGGGCAGGTCGATCCAGGCGAGCAATGTGATGGCGAGGAGCTGGGAGGTTCGTCCTGCGGCGCCGCGACCTTGAACTCCAAGCCAGCTGGGATCCTGGGCTGTCTTCCGAACTGCACGTTCGACGTCAGCGACTGCACCTCTGACGGAGCAGCCGTGTCAGGCACGGGCGGCGCGACGGGAATTGGCGGCGCGACGGGGCGTAATGGCAACGGTGGACGCACCGGGGCTGGCGGGCGCGCCGGATTCGGTGGGCGCGCCGGATTCGGTGGACGCGCCGGATTCGGTGGACAACCGGCTGCCGGTGCGACGGGCAGCGGCGGGACCACCGCGGGCAGCGGCGGCTCCGACGCGAACACTGGCGGGACGGCCGTCAGCAGCGGCGGCTCCGATACGGCGAGCGGTGGAACCGACACGACCACGGGCGGGACGAGCAGCGGCGGCTCCGACACGAGCAGCGGCGGCAGAACGGACGCCGGCAGTCTGTAACGGGGGTCTTGACCCCCGCGGCTCGCTGCGCGACCGCTCCCCCGCCGCCTTCGCGGGCTCGCTCCGCTCGCAAGGGGGTCTTGACCCCCGCGGCTTGCTTCGCAACCGCTCCCCCCGCCGCCTTCGGCGGGCTCGTGCTCGCAAGGGGGTCTTGACCCCCGCGGCTTGCTTCGCAACCGCTCCCCCCGCCGCCTTCGGCGGGCTCGTGCTCGCAAGGGGGTCTTGACCCCCGCGGCTTGCTTCGCAACCGCTCCCCCCGCCGCCTTCGGCGGGCTCGTGCTCGCAAGGGGGTCTTGACCCCCGCGGCTTGCTTCGCAACCGCTCCCCCCGCCGCCTTCGGCGGGCTCGTGCTCGCAAGGGGGTCTTGACCCCCGCGGCTTGCTTCGCAACCGCTCCCCCCGCCGCCTTCGGCGGGCTCGTGCTCGCAAGGGGGTCTTGACCCCCGCGGCTTGCTTCGCAACCGCTCCCCCCGCCGCCTTCGGCGGGCTCGTGCTCGCAAGGGGGTCTTGACCCCCGCGGCTTGCTTCGCAACCGCTCCCCCCGCCGCCTTCGGCGGGCTCGTGCTCGCAAGGGGGTCTTGACCCCCGCGGCTTGCTTCGCAACCGCTCCCCCCGCCGCCTTCGGCGGGCTCGTGCTCGCAAGGGGGTCTTGACCCCCGCGGCTTGCTTCGCAACCGCTCCCCCCGCCGCCTTCGGCGGGCTCGCTTCGCTCGCGTGCGCGGCGCTCGTTTCGTCGCTCGGGGACGATGCGCGCGTCGAAGCTGGATGACTCACTTCGGGCAGCGGCCGGCGACGAGGCACGCATCGAACCAGCACTCGAGAGTCACGAGCTCATCCGACGGCAGCGGCGGTAGGGGCGCCGGTGGCATCACACAGGTCGATGCCTGTTCTTGCGCCGTCGTCCAGAGGGTCCGGTTACTGTTGCAGGCGTTGTAGCTATCGAGCCGCCGGGTGGGATTGGGATTCTCGCCGCCGGCCTTGTGGCAGCCGGCGCAGTTCCCGTTCAGGATCGGCGCGACGTCCTTCGCGTAACTCGGTGGCGTCGCCGGACATTCGGTTTTCGGTCGCACGGGGCACGTCTCGACGCCCGCTTCCCCGCCGAGATAGCCGCGGCCATCGCCCGTGTTCGCCGAGGAGCACGACGCGCAGGTCGCGAGAACGACGCAGACGATGAGGCGGCGCATCAGTCACACTCCGGTGCGGTGGCCGTCGCTGCGGCGGGCAGGACCCACAGATGGCCGGGCGAGGACGCGCTCTCCGGATTCACGTGGCAGCCATTGCACGAGCCGTCGCGCATCTCGGTCTTCATGACCTCGTCGTCGTCCCCGAGCGTGAGGGCGGCCCTTGCCGGAAAGGTCGGCTCGAACTCGCGCTGGGGTACCCAGAAGTTCCCGGCGCAATTCGACGTGGTCTCGAAGGTCCGGTTCTTTTGATCGACGATGCGCACGGTCACGCCTTCCGCGACCACGTCAGGGGCCAGCTGCGCGTACACGGTACCCCCGAGCGACATGACGAACGAGGACGGCCCCTCGCCGCCGTGACACGTCAGACAAGGTTGCCCGGGGCGGTGCGTTGGCCCCGCGGGCACTCCGGGCGCCTCGGGGCCGAGCGCGTCGACCGCGGAGTCATGCACCGGATCCGCGCAGCCCACGACGAGCACGATGAGTAGTACTAGGAAAGGGGGGCCTTGCCCCCCGCGGCTCGCTTCGCGACCGCTCCCCCCGCCGCCTTCGGCGGGCTCGCTCCGCTCGTTTCGTAATGGGGGCCTTGCCCCCGCGGCTCGCTTCGCGACCGCTCCCCCGCCGCCTTCGGCGGGCTCGCTCCGCTCGCGTAGTTCCGCAGCTCTTTGATCCTTCGGGGACGACGCTGCTCGTCCATGCGGAACTACTAAGCGGATCAAGGCGTGCATACGGGGTTCTCGGGCGCTGCCGGTAACACGTTCGTGCAGCCCTGGGGTGCCGTGCCCGAGAGCCACGTGACGAGGCACTGATCGCCGGGGCTTCCCACGGGAAACACGATGCCTCCCTTGTGCGATTCCGTGCCGCGTGCTTTTCGGATGAGCGTGAGGCGCTCGGGATGGGCGCCGCCGGATTCGACCACCTCTGCCATCACCTCCGGCTCGAGCGCGACCGCGGAACGATAATCCGCGAGCACTTCCGCCGGCGTCGTCGGATTGCCGCAGGGAACGTCGGTCGCGCTCAAGCGAAGGCCCTGGCTTCCGTAGAGACGGAAGTTCCGCCCGAGGCTTCCGTGACAGTCGAGCGAGCCGCAGGAATAGTCGAGCGCGGGCGCGACGATCGCGAAGTTCGTCTCGCTCGGAGCATCCACCGTGAGGGTCTCGCCCTCGTAGGGGCTCGAACAGGCCGCGACGAGGACGGCGAAGGCGAGTACGAGCTCCACGCGCGCCGCCATCATTCGAAGACTCCGTCCAGCCCGACCACGGCGGTCCCGGCGGTTCGTGACTTGATGTACAGGTCGTCCTCGAACTGCGTGTTCATGACGTCGGCCTGGATCTGGAGCGACCAATCCGACGGGGCGATCTCCGGACCGAGGCCGTAGCTCGCGCCGACGCCGCCGCCGATCGTGACGAGCGGCCCGAGCTCGCGATCGCCAGTGCGATACCGCGGGAGCTCCCAGCCGCCCGCGCCGTACGTGGATACGTACGCCCGGTCCCGGAAATACACGCCGTTCTGGACGTTGGCGCGGAGCCTCGGCCAGAGGGTGAAGCGGTTCGAGAGGTCCACGAAATAGCGGGCCTCGGTGGTCGTTGCGTGGAGCCCCCACGTGTCCGTGTAAACGCGTTCGTCCACGCGGATCGTCGAATGCTCCATGCGGTATCCGAAGCGGGCCGTCAGCGCGACTCGCTCGCGACTGTCCGGAAGCTGCTCGAGCGGACGCTCGGGAAGGCGGAGCGCGTTGACCATGGAGATCGACTCGCCTTTTGCGATGCTCGGCGCAACGTCCGCGCTGAACATGGGGATGTAGCGATACGGCTTTGACTGGTCGCCCGTCTCCACGATGAAATCCCCGATGAGCGAGAGCACCATGGCGCGGTTGAGCGTCAGCGTCACGCCGCCCGCTATCGTGTGCTGGAAGAGCGTGTGCGAGAAAACATCGAACGGCGTGCCCGTGCGGCCGATGGTGTCGTGATCGAGCGCGTAACCGAGGATCGCCGTGTGGCTCTTGTCGCCGAAGTCCCAGAGGAAGTGAGCGGCCGCCGCGATGGACCGATAATCGGGCTCGCGCGACAGCGCGGCAGAAGCCTGGATTCCGACGTCGCGAGGCTTGTACGTCGCGGCGAGCGTGCCCGCCTGGCGCACCTCCGTCCAGCGCTGCGACGCCGTCGAGACGATGTCCACGGAGGCCGCGGAGATCATGTCGACGAGATACTGCCCCCGCACCTTCCAGCGACCCGCCCGGTCCGCCACTTCCGCGATCGCCACCGGCGTCACGACGGTGACGTGATCCGTGTCGGCGTACGTCGTCGTCTGCGCGCTGGCTCGACCGATCACGGAGCTCGGCTCGGTGCCCGCGACGTCCGCCGGGGACGAAGCCTGCGCGTGCGAAGCATTGCCGATCGCCGCGCAGACGACGGCGATCCCGAGCGTCCGCTCGAGTCTCAGTTGCACCCGCACCCGCTCGCGGCGCCGATCGCGCCGCCGGTTGCGCCCTCCTGAACGTGGTTCACGTGCGCTGCCGCGGGTCCGGCCATGTCCGTCATCTGCATGGTCGGGTGCGCCAGGCGCTCGCGCTGGTACGGCGCAACGTGCGCGCACGCGCCGCACATCGCGACGGATACAACGACGAGCAGGGTGCCGAGCATAGGGGACTTCGGCCAGGTCATCGAGCTAAACGCGATACCCGACGTACTCCGCGGCCACCGGCTTACCAGGTTTCGCAGCACGATCGCCCTGGATGTACGCGTCCCCCGTGCGTCACACGGGGGACGCCACGCGGTTCACGGCACGTTGATGTAGAACGCCGCGTGACCGTGCGGCGAGTCATCCGGATCGTCGCTGCACTCCTCGTAGAAGTGGAAGCGGATGAGCCACTGACCCGGCTCGTCGAACACGAGCGGCCCGACCTTGTAGACGTCGCTGAACGTGAGGGACCCGATCGTGTACGGACCCGCGGACTCTTCAGTCGGCGTTTGAACGGGTGCGTTCTGGGCGAAGTGAATCGTGTGGTCGGACTCGATCTTGTAAGATTCCAGGTACGGCGCCGCGCCCGTGAGCGGCCCGCCACCGACCGTCTTGGTCGCGCCGACCGTGAACGTGACGTTGCTGCTCTCGCAGATCGGCGTGCTCTCCCACGCGACGTGGTACTTGCAGTCGTCGTCATAGGCGACGGTGCCGTTGTGCGTCGGCCCGTAGTCGCCCCCGGCCGTCACGATTCCGGCGTCGCTCGGAGGACCGGCGTCGAAGTTGGTGACGCACTGGCCGGTGACCTGCGTCATCAAGCCCGCGTCCGTGCCGGCATCGGTCAGCGCGGCGCAATGCGTGTCGGCTGGACCCGTGGTGGGACCCCCGGTGCACATGCCGCCGCCGCCGTCCATCACCATGCCGCCGACACCGCCCATCGCCATGCCGCCGACACCGCCCATCGCCATGCCGCCGACACCCGCCCGTTGCCGCCGAACCGCCGGCACCCGAACCGCCCGCACTCCCGCCGTCAGTGCCGTTGGTATGGTTGCTACTGCTGGAGCAGCCGCTCATGGCCGCAACAGCGACGATCGTGCCGATGCCAAGCGCGCAGAAAGTCCGCCCCACAAGAATCCGCTCAGAAAAATTTCCGACCATGAAAGAACCTCCGGTTCTACCGTAAGTGTGGGAGTGTTTATGACACGGTCGGCGAATCTCGGACCTGCGGCAATTTGTCGCCCTGGGGTGGATGAGGCATCCATATGTAACTTCCGCCGCAGTCGGGCGTAGAGAGCGAAGAGCGAGAAGTCAGGAAGATGAATCCCCGCATCAACAGCGTTCTCTCGACCGCGCTGGTGTTCGTCCCTCTTGCCGCCGCGCTCGCGTGCGGAAGCCGGGACGGGACGTCGAAGACGTCATCAGCCGTCGAGCCCGCCGCGGACGCGGGAACCGCGGATGCGGGAACGGCGGATGCGGGTGCGCAGGTCCCGGCGGGGCCGACATTCCCCGCAACCGCCCTGTCGACCTTCTCGACGACCGCGAAGGATCTGACGATCGCGCTGCGGACGAGCCCGCAGCAACCGCCGCTCGTGGGCCCCGGCTCTTCCGCACAGTTCACGATCACCGACGCGAACGGCGCGCCCGTGGATGGTCTCCAGATTTCGATCGCGACGTACATGCCCGTGATGGGGCACGCCTGCACGCCGGTGTCGATCAAGGTGACGGGCGAAGGCAACGGCCTCTACGTCGCGTCGCCGATCGATCCGAGCATGCCCGGCGCCTGCGAGCTCATCCTGACGCTGTCGCGCCCGGTCGCGGACGGCGGCAAGCTGACCGACAAGGCAACCAGCCCGCGTTTCACCGTCGCACAGTGACGGGGCGCCCCGTCACGCCGCGCCGAGCTTCTCCAGAAACGCCTTCGCGTCGGCGAAGTCCGGCTCCTGCGTGAGCGCGCGTTTCGCGAGGAACACAGCCTTCTTCGCGTCGCCCTTCTGCTCGGCGATGATTCCCTGACGGAGATAGGCTTCCGCCTTCGACATCGGCGCTTCACCCTTGAGCAAGGTGATGGCCTGGAGCGCCTTGATCGCGATGTCGTGCTCCCCGCGCTCCATCGCGATGACGGCGAGCTCCGACGCCGCGGCGCCGTTCTGGCGATCGGTCTGTACCGCGGCGTCGAGCCAGGCAAATACGGCTTCCCAGTCGCCGGCGAGCCTTCCGACGCGAGCCATGGCGTGCTGGAGCTCGGCAAGCTCCGGGGACCTCCGCTTGCCGAACCCATCGATCGCTTGATCGAGGATGTTCGCGGCGTCCTCAATCTCGCCGAGCGCGCCGAGCGTGTCGGCAAGCTTGATGATGATGTGGTGCTCGTCGGGACGCAGGGCGTTGGCGCGACGGAAGGCTTCGACCGCCGTTCGTTCGCCGCCCGCGACGCGCAGCGAGAGATCTCCCGCCTCCGCGAGGCGTTCGAAGCGTACCTTGTCGTCCGAAGCCTGCTCGGCCTCGGCGATCATGATGCTCGCGAGCTCCGCATACTCGCCCGCGGCCTCGTACATCCTCCGGAGGCGTGCGCGGAGCATCTCGTCCGAGGGCGCGCGCGCATACACTTGCTCGAGCGCCGCGCGAGCTTCCAACGGCGTGCCCGCGCGCTCGCTCGCGTCGGAGAGACGGACGACCGCGTCGATCTGGTCCGGACCATCCGTGATCTCGACGAGCCGCGCATAGGCCTTCGAAGCCGCGCTCCACTTCTCGGCGTTGGCGGCGAACTGCCCGAGCCCGCGTACCGCCTCCGCGTCGTTCGGGTGCCCCTTCACCCATCCGACGAGAAGCTCGAGTCCACGTCGCTGGTCGCCGGCCCTGGGCAGAAGGCTCGCCAGGCGCATCGTGGCTCGTCGCTCGACTTCCACGTCGTCCTGCTCGCCGGAGAGGAGCCGCTCGGCTTCCAGCAGATCGACCAGATCCGATTCGAAGCCGCCGTCCACGAGCCCCATCGCCTGATCGAGGTCGGCAATCGACGCGTCGAGGACGGGGATCTCGTAACCTTGCACCTTCGGGCGCAGGCGTGCGCGCTGCGCGAGGAGGCGCGCCCGTCCCGGCGGCGGTACGGAACCCGATGCGAGCGCGTCCGTCACGACCCCGAGCGCTTCCGCGGGTCGTCCCGCGTCGAGCGCGGCGGTGGCGAGCTCCTCCACCAGGCCGAGATCGCCTGGAACGAGGTCATGCGCTTCTGCCAGCAACTCGACGGCCCGCCCGCCGTTGCCGAGCCGATCGCGCCAGAGCCGCGCCGCTTCACGGAATTGCTCCACGGCCTCACCCGGATGCTCGCGGTGCCTGGCGTCGATCGCGAGCATCCCCGCGAGTCCCTCGAGGTCGTCGGCCTTCGTGTACCACTCGAACAGCCGCTCGCGAACGCCGGCGCTGTGTGGATTGGCCTCATAGCCGCGACGGAGCGCGCGCTCGAGGGCAACCGGATCCTTCTCGGTTTCCGCGATGGCCGCAAGCTCCAGCGCGAGCCGAACTGCCGCATCGCCCGTCTCCACGTCGAGTAGCCGCTCCATCACGAAGACGCGGTCTCTCGCGTCGTCATCCGGGCCGTAAAGGCCGAGCAGGGCCTCGAGGAGCGCGCGATCCGCGGGCGCGTACTCGAGGGATTCGCGGTAGAGAGCGACCGCCGCGTCCCTGTCGGTCGATTCCAGATTCTTGCCGATGCGGAGCGTGAGCGCAGCGACGGCCGCAGCGTCCTTTCAATCCTTCGCCGCGCCCAGCTGGCGATCGAGCAGCTCGTTCAGCTCCGGAAAGCGACCTGCCCGCTCGAGAAGCTCCGCGAGGACGACCGAGGCCTGGACGTGGTCCGGATCCTCGTCGAGCACCTCGCGCAGGACCGTCTCCGCTTCGGCATGGCGAGCCGGGTCCTCGAGAAGAATGCGGCCGCGCTCCATGCGCAGGTGATTTCGCTCGGCCGGGTCGTAGACGGCCTCGACCGTCGTCGCGATGCAGGCTTCGAGCTCCGGGAACGCGCCGAGACGCCGGTACACGTCGAGCAGCGGCTTCCACACACGCGCATCGGCCGGTTCGTCGCGGCGAAGCCTCTCGTAGACGATCGCGGCGCGCCGGAGATCCCCGAGGCTACCGGACGCGAGCTCGGCGAGCCTGAGCCCCAGGTCGAACGCGTCCGGTCCGCCGTGGCCCGCCGCTTCTTCCAGAAGATCGGCCGCCCCGGCAAAGTCCTTGGACGCTTCGCGAAGCGCGGCGAGATCCACCAGAGCGGGACCCACGTCGCGCAAGGAGCCCCTGCGGCGGGCGGCAGCGACGAGCCGTTCGAGAAGCATTCCGAGGCGAGGGTCGTTCTTCCGTCGGGCAAGGTCCGTCGCTTCCGACAACTGTTCGACCGTCGCATCGTCGAAAGCCGATGCGCGGGCCAGCGCGTCGAGAAGGACGTCGTCGCCTCCCGCGGCGCGAGCCACGCGCTCGTAGATACGCACCAGCGCCGGATCGGTCGGGAATCCCTGGACCGCGTTCGCGAGGAGCGGCAAAGCTCGGTCGTAGTCCGGCGCGCGATCCAGAGCTTGCCCCAGGATCATGGCTCCTTCGGCGACCGTCTCCGGCCGGGTGAGGTCGATCTCCGCGAGCCGGTAGAGAGCTTCATTGCGCGGCGTGGCGTCGGTCTCGTCCTGGTCCGACGACGCGACGAACTCGCGAAGCGCGCGGGCCAGCCGCTCGAGATCGTTCTCGGACACGACGCGAACGATTGCTCGATACGCGCGAAGCGCCCGGCGTCCGGTGGACAGCGACTCCTCGTAGTACCCGGCGGCACGCGTCGGCTCGGACAGCTCGTTTTCCGCCATCGCACCGAGCCGCATGAAAAGGTCGCTTGCCAGGAGGGCGTCACGTTCGCGCTCGGCGGCGGCCAGCTCCGCGAGACGCGACATGTAACGCTCCACCGCGTCGGCGCGCACCGCGAGATCGTGGGCGGACGACAGGAGCTGGACGGAGCCCGGGGTCTTTTCCAGCGCGCCGAGCAAGCTGTCCAGCGCTTCGCCGAGCCGGCCCGTCTCGGCGAGCAGATCCGCGCGCGCGACGAGAATGTCCGCCGCGGCCGCGGGATCGGTGATGCGCTCGAGCCGCGAGTCGAGGACGCGAAGGACGAGATCGGTCTGACCCGCGGCGCGCAGGGTTCGTTCGAGCCGGAGCGCTTCGACGTTGTTCGCGGCAGCCGTCTCGAACGCGGACTCGAGGAGATCGTTCGCACGATCGGATTGGCCCTGTTCGAGCGCCATCTGATGAAGCTCGAACATCACCTCGCTCGCCACGACGATTTCGTCATCCGCATCGTCGGCCGGCAAGGTGGGCGGCTGCTGGCGCCGTACGATGAGCAGCAAGGCTCGGTAGGCACGTTCCGCCGCGTCGAGCTCGCCTCTCTTTCTCGCCACGTCACCGAGGAGCTTCAATATCTTCGGGTCGCTTCGCTCGATGCTGGACGCGGATTCGAGCTGGGCGTGCGCCTGATCGAGATTGCCTTCGGCCTCTGCGATCCGGGCCAGGTGATAATGGACCGCGGCGCGCTCGGGTGTCCTCCTTCGTCCGAACTCGGCGAGCATCGCGTCGAGGAGCTCGCGCGCCTCGTCGAAGCGGCTCGCGCTGCGGAGTGCGTCGGCAAGCGCGAGGCGTACCGAGCGATCTTCCGGCGCGAACACGACGGCCTGCTCGAGGAGCGGGATCGCCTCGCGGAGCGCACCCAGCCTTCGGCGATGGACCTGCGCTGCCTGACGCAAGAGGAGCACCTTGTCCTTGGCGTCCGATGCGTACGCGACGCCGTCGGCGAGGAGCGGTGCGAGGAGCGGCCATTCCGCGCCTTCGCGGTAGAGCTCGGCGAGATACTGCCGGAGCTCGGTCGCCGCTGGGTCTGCCTCCAGCGCGTCCACGAGCCGCGACCGGGCGTCATCCGGGCGCCCCGCGGCGCGATAGCTACGCGCGAGCTTGCGCACCGTGACGCGGTACGTCTCCACGTCGCCCGGCCCGCGACCCGTCCGCTCCAGACGCTTTTCGAGCCAGCCCGTCGCCGCTCCGTGCTCGTTGCGCGCCGTGTGAATGGCGGCGAGCGCGTCGAAGACCCGCGCCGACGGCTCGAGCGCCGCGGAACGCCGGTAGGCGTCGAGCGCCCGATCGACGTCCCGCAACGGCTGTTCCGCCAGCGCGCCGGCACGAGCCCACAGCGAAGCTGCGGCGGACGCCTCGCCGGCCTGCTGACTTTGCTCCGCTTGTCGCACGAGTTCCGAGTGAAGCTCGCCGTGGCGGTTTTCTTTCTCCAGGATCTCCACCAGCGCGTCGATCGACGGAACGTGCCCGGGGCGGTCCTCCAGATTGTCGCGAAGGGCTGTGACGCGTTCGCTCGTGGCGCCGCCAACTTCGCCGAGGACATGCGCGATGTCGAGTCGAAGAAATAGTCTCCGTTCGACGTCGGGCCGGAGCTCGAGCTCGCGCCGCCGCAGCTCGAGAAGTTCGTCGAGCCGCCGCTCCCTGGAGAAAATACCGGCGAGGAGCGCGAGAGTCGCACAATCGTCCGGCGCTTCCGCGAGAATCCCGCGACACAGCTCGACGGCCCGCGGAGCGTCGCCGAGGCGCTCCGCGACGAGCTCGGCGGCGCGATAACGAAGCCTCCGCGAGGCCTCGCCGGGGAACGGCAACGCGGCGCCCCGCTCGAGCAGCTCCGCGGCGGCCCTGGGATCGTTCGCGGCCAGCAAGAGCTGCGCGAGAGCGTCGATGGCCCACTGCGCGTGGTGTGCAAACTCGCCAGTGCCGGCTCCGGCGTCCGTGGCCCGCTTCCAGCGAGAGGACGCCGCGTCGAGAATGCGCTCGAGGATCGGCCGGGAAAGCTCGGGATCGCCGACGGCGTGAAGGGCCACCGTGGCGGCTTCGTGGAGGGTGTCGAGCTCGTCGTCCAGGGTCGCGGCGAGGCGGAGCAGTGTGCCCACTAGCGGGCGCCCGGGGCTCCGGCGTTCGAGCTCGGCGAGCATCCGCAGCGTGTCCCGGTCGACCTTTTCCGCCGAAGCCTCCCGGAGAGCAGCCTCCGCGGCGTCGGGATCGTCCCGATGATCGCGATGCCAGATGGCAAGCTTTCTCTTGAGATCATGGGCGACTGACGGCGTGAGCGAACGAGCGTCGGCGATGGCTTTCGCGGTGGCGACCGTCGCGGGTTCCCAGCCGGCCAACGACGTCGCCGTCGACTCGAACGCCGACTCGACTTCGTCGCCGATCGATTGCCGCGCTACCGCCGACCGCACGAATGCTCGTGCCGCCACGTCCCAGCGTCCCGACAGGCCGCCGACACGGACGACGGCCACCGCCGCCGGGAGCGCGGCCGGCTTTAGCTCCGCAACCTTCTCGTACGAGCCGAGGGCCCCCACCGGGTCGCCCAATCTCTTTTCGAGGACGGCGCCGTGCGAGAAAAGAAGCTCGGCGCGGCGGTCGTCGTTCTTCGAAATGGCGATCGCGTCGGCATAGCCATCCGCGCACGCGGCCCAGCCATCCGTCTCCTCCGCAAGGCGCACCAGCTCCGTCTCGACCGCCGGATCGCCGAGGAGCGCAAACGCCGCTCGCACATAGCGAAGCGCCGCCCTCTTGTCGGACGCACGATGCTCGAGAAGGCTCGCGGCCTCGAGGAGGACCTCCGAGCGGAACGCGTCGTCGCGCGCACGTTTCACCCGCCGCTCGACGAGACCGAGCGTCCCCTGCCACTCTCCGGCGTCCGTGTAAGCCTTCGCCAGTGTCTCTGCCGCGAGCGCACCCGCCTCGGCGTCGTCGAGGAGCTCGCGCAGCCCGGCACGCGAGCTCTCGTGAACCGGGAGAACGTCCAGTGCTTCGCGGTAGGCCTCGACGGCGCGCAGCGGCGCGGCGCGCTGCGTCCGGTAAACGTCGCCCATGCGACCCAGGTGTTCCGCGCGAAGGTCCGGCTCCTCGACCTGTCGCGCGGCCTGCCTGAGCAGCGCGGTCACGTCCGACCAGCGCTCTGCCGCCGCGGAGAGATCCGCCAGCGCGTTCACCGTCTCGCCGCCCGAACCGAACTCCGTTTCGATCCGATGCCAGGTGTCGATCGCGGCCGGAAGATCTTCGAGCTCCGCGCGCTGAACGGCGGCGATGCGCACCAGGTCCGCGCGGCGCGTCGCCGGGTCGGTCGATGCATCGTGGCGGCGTCCGAGTGCCCCGACGAGCGCGTCCCAGCGACGGTTTGCGTCGAGGATCGCCACGATGGCGTCGAGCGCTTCGGGGTCCCGCTCGTCCTTCGTCAATCGCTTTTGCCAGAGGGTCAGCGCTCGATCGGTGTCGCCGAGGTCTTCCGCAAGCCGCGCGGCCTCGCCGAGATGGCGACGCCGCTCGTCTTCATCCGGCTCGAGGACGCTGCGACGTTCGAGCACGTCGAGTCTCGCCCTGCGGTCATCGAGTCCGACGAGCAGCCCGGTCAGGCGCCGCGCGACGTCCAGGAGCGAAGCGTCGTCCGCGGAAGGGTCCGCGAGGACCTTGGAATAGAGGTCGATCGCCGCCGCCGGATAGCCGAGAAGAGAGTCGTAGGTTTTGCCGGCATCGAGAAGGAACTCGATGCGAATCGCCGCCTCGGGCGTCGCGGCCGCGGCACGCACGAGCGCCTCCGCATAACGATCGGCCTTGCCGGCCTTCTCGACGAGTGCGTGAAGCGTGGCCTTCACTTCGCGCGTCGGCGAGAGAACGAGCCATTCGGCGGCGTGATCGACCGCGTCGGCGAAGCGTCCAGCTCGCGACAGCAGCTCCGACGCCTCGCTCCGGAGTGCGACGCGCTCCTCGCGTTCATCGGCGACGCCGAGAAGCAGGATGATTGCTCGGATCACGTCGTCCGAGCGGTCCGCGGCCGCGAAGCGGTCCTTCAGGAGACCGAGCGCCGTCCGTCTCGTCTCGAGGGGCGACGATGCGGACATGCCGATGCGCTCGAGGAGCCGAGCGGCCTGCGGTTCTCCGCCGCCGGTCGCCAGGATCTGACGAACGACGTCGAGGGCGGTGCCGGCTTCCGTCAGTTTCTCGAGCCACGTCTCGGCGATGCGGACGCGCGTCAGCAGGACCTCCGCGGGCGACATGACCGAGAGCCGCGCGGTCCAGACGTCGATGAGATCCCGGTGACGTTTCTGGAGGAGGAGACGCCTCTCGAGCGACTGCGCGAGCTGGGCATCCTCGGGCCGCAGCGGGACGAGTTGCTTGAGGTACGAGATGGCCCGGTCCGTACTCCCGGCGAAGTCCTTGGCAATGCGCGCCGCCTCGTCGAGCAGCGTCTTCTTCTTTTCGCGGTCGTCGCACGCCGCCAGGGCGGCGTCGTAGATCGCGAGCAGATCGTCCCAGCGCTCCGCCATGGTGAGCAGCAGCGACAATCGTTCGAACGCCCATTCCGCGTGCGCATCGAGCACGAGCACGCGCTTCAGGATCTCGATGACGAACGCCGGGTCTTCGAACCACTCGTCGTGGAACGCGACCGCGCGTTTGCCCAGCGGTTCGACGAGCGTCGGAGCGATCTCGCGCGCGAGCAGCTCTCGATAGAGGAGCGACACGCGATCGGGCCGCTGCGTCGACCGCGCGGTCTCGTCGAGCTCGTCCCAGGCGTCTTCGTCGGCCGGGTCGGCGCGCACCCGCTCGATGAGCGCCACCACTTCGCTCGACAGAGAGACCGGGGCCGATTCCTCGACGCTCGCGTCGCTCGCGGTCTGGGGCGCGTCTTGACGTTTCATCCGTTTTCCGAGGTCGAGGGGATCTCTGACGTAAAGCAAGAGATTCAAGCATTTATCTCGGCATGACAAGCGCTCCGCACACGAAGAGCGCCTGAGCCCGGGATGGCGAGCGCCACGTGCGGTTCACGAAAACTCGGTCGGGCTCCGTCCGTTCAGTGTCGCTCACTGCCAGGCGAACACCGGTTGCTCGTAGTGAGCCACGCGTGTCGCTCGTCCGAGGAGCGTCACTTCGCGAAGCTGGAAGAGGATTGCAGCCGTGGGCGCGTGCACGAGCGTGTCGAGCTCCGGAAGCGGGACGGCGATCAGCGGGCGCGGACTCTCCGGGATCGCGCGCACCACGGGCACTTCGGGCGCATCGAGCTGGGACAAGGGCACGCGGTGAGTCGCGGCGACTTCCGCCGGGTCCTCTCGGAACGGGCCACGCCAGCTTACCCATACGACGACCGGAGTGATCACGAAACCGGAACGCGTCTCGTAATCATCGAGGAAACCGAGGACGTCGGCGCGCGTCGCCGAGACTCCGACCTCCTCATACAGTTCGCGCAGCGCCGTATCCTCGGGCGCCTCGCCGGGCTCCGCGCGTCCTCCAGGCAAGGCCCATTGGCCGGCGTGGCGCCCGGGTCGGCTCGCGCGGCGCGTCAGCACGAAGCAAGCTTCGTCCGCGTCGTTCGGCACCACCGTCGCGGCGACGGCTGCGCGCGTCAATCCGCGCTCCGGCAGAGGCCGCCGCTCGAACGCAGCCAGGTGCGCCAGCGCCTCCGACCGCAGCCCATCCGAAAAGAGTCTCCGGGCGGTCATCATTGGACAGCCGCGGCTTGCTCACGGGCTCGTCGAAGCAGGTCCTCGATTCCGAGCGAACGTGGCCAGCGCTCGACGTACGCCCCATCCAGGAGCGCCTCGACTTGGCGGGCGGCCGGGGACGTGTCGTTCACGAGCCGAAGATACCCGATCCGCCGAACCGATCCCATCAGGCCGGACCCGACGGCAGCGTCATCACCGCGCGCGACGTCCCAGCGCGGCCGCGGCGCGTGCCGCGACCGCTGCTCGGCCGAGCTCGGCGACGTCGCCTTCGTCCGTGTCGGCGATGGCACGGTCAATCCCGATGGCGCCGTCTCCGGTGCGCACCACGACGCCGGCCTTCGTGATCGCGGCTTCGCCGGGCAAGAGTGCCGTCGGAAAATCCGCAGCAACAAAAGCTCTCGTCACGAAAAATTCGAACGCCTCGATCCGGAGCGCAACCCCGGGCACGGGCGACAGCGCGCGCACGCGTCGCAGAACGCGCTCGGCGGGCCACGTCCAATCGACGCGCAGGAGCTCGCCCGAGGGCTCGGCTGCCCACGTGGCGTCTGCTTCGACCTGGGACGTCGCGTGAGGGACGACGCCCGCCCGGAACGCGCGGACCGCGCCGCGGAGCAGGCGCAAACTCGGTCGGTCGAGGGCGCGCGCGAGCTGCCATGAGTCCCGTTCGCCCACGGGGAGCGACTCCGTGAAGAGGACGTCGCCTTCGTCGTAGCGAGCCGTCAATCGGTGCAGCGAGACGCCGGTCACCGCGTCACCCGCGTCGATCGCGGCGAAGAACGGGTTCGGACCACGATGCTTCGGCAGGAGCGAAGGGTGAACGCCGATCGCACCGAGCAACGGAGCGCAAAGCCACCGAGCCGGCAGGAGCCGGGTATGAAACCAGCTCACGAGCAGATCGGGCGGACGATCGGAGAAACGTCGGTCGAGCCGTTCGTCGAGCTCGGCCGTCGTATCGAACTCGCGCGCATCGACCAGCCGAGGCCCGAGACGTCGCGCGAGCCTCCGGCGTCCGGGCGCGTCGAGCTTCGGGAGTACGGCGAAGTCCAGCTCCGCGCCGTCCTCGAGGAGCAAGAGCGCGCCGAGCGGGAGCCCGAAGTAGGCGACGCGCATCAGGCACCGAGCTTCGCGCCGAGCCGGCGAACGACCTCGGGGACGTCGGGCGTGACGTCGAAAAAGCCCGCGAGCGGATCGCCGCGGCTGGCGACGCGGTCCCGCGCGGTGAACATGGAGAAGTCACGGGGGTCGAGCGCACGGTGCACCTCGTCCCAGAGCAGCGGCAGACTGACGGTCGCGCCCGGCGTGGCGCGCACCGAGTAGGGCGCGACGATGGTGCGCGACCGGCCCGTCTGCCCCGCGTCGATGAACACGCGATCGCCGCGCGCGGCGATCCGTCGTTCCATCGTCGAGAGGTCCGGATGACGGATCTGGAGGAGCCGCCCGACGAGCTCGACCATCGTCTTGGCCACATCGAACGACACGCCGGGGCCGAGCGGGACGAGCACGTGCAGTCCGGTCTGTCCCGACGTCTTCGGAAAGCCGACGAGGCCGAGATCCTGCAGTAACTCGCGGAGCGATAGCGCGAGGGTCACCGCGTCCGAAAACGCGCGAGGTCCGAGATCGAAATCGACGACGAAGTAATCGCACTCGGTCATCGTCTCGCTCCGGTACGGGAGCACGTGAATCGGGATGCACCCGAGGTTCACGACGTACACGAGCCCCTCGACGGTGTCCGCGACGAACGCGTGCTTGCCGTGTCCCTCTTCGTCCGTCGGAAGATCGAGCGTCCGCACCCAGTCGGGCGTCCCCCGGGGGACGTTCCATTGAAAGAAGTTCTTGCCGGCAATGCCGTCCGGGTAACGCACGAGTACGATGGGGCAATCCTTCAGGAACGGCAGCATCACGTCCGCGATGCTGGCGTAGTAGTCGATGAGCTCGCCCTTGGTGTAACCCTCGTCGGGCCAGAACACCTTGTCGCGATTCGTGCCGAGGCCCCTGGACTTCGGTCCGCGAGAAGCGGCGGTCGGCGCGGACGCCACGTCCAGCATCTCGAACGGCGGAGCGGCGGTGCACGAGACCGCGTCCATGTCATCGCGAATACCATGGAACACGGGGTGACGCAGATTGCCGTCTTCCGTCCACCCGCTGAAGGACACATTCACGACGAGCTCCGGCCGCGTGAAGTGACGTACCCCTTCCTCGCGGGCAGGTTCGCCCACGGCCGGCGGCGCGTCCACCTCGAGCGGCGACAGCCTTTCCCGGAGCGTGCGGATCGCCCCGGCTTCGAGCCCGCTCCCGACGCGACCACGGAACCGCCACTTTCCGTCGAGGGCCGTCGCCAGCTCGAGCGCGCCGAGCGTCGTCCGCGCCCCCTTGCCTTCGACCCAGCCCACGACGGCAAATCCGCCTCTCGCACGCGCTTGATCTTGGACCAGTCTTCCGAGCGCTCGGGTCCCGCCCGGTACGGCGACGCCGCGTTCTTCGCCACGACTCCTTCGAGCCCGAGCTTCGCGCACAGGTCGAAGAGCGGACGTCCGTCACCGTCGAGGTGATCGAGCATCCGAATGACGCCGCGCCGCGGAACTATCTCGGCGAGCAGCTCCTTTCTGGCGCGGAGCGGCAGCGAGCGAAGATCCCAATCGCCAACCTGCAGGACGTCGAAGACGACGTAGACGACCGGAACTTCCGCGGCGGCGTGCATGACATCGTGGGGGCGCGTCAGATGCATCCGGCGCCCGAGCCGGTGAAAGCTCGGACGTCCCTCGTCGTCGAACGCGACCACCTCGCCGTCGAGCACGAGCCGGTCGGGCGCGAGCGAGCGCACGGCGCGGGCGACCTCCGGATACGTGCCGGTCATCACACGCTGCGAGCGGTAGATGAGCGCCACGTCGCCACCTCGACGGTCCGCGAGCAGCCGCACCCCGTCGAGCTTGAGCTCGTAGAGGCGCTTCGGGTCGTCGAGGCGTGCGTCGCCGGCGCAGAGCATCGGCGTGAGCTTCCGCGCGTCGAGATCTCCGGTGAGAGCGCCGAGCCGGCGCGCATGCGCGACGAAGGACGCCGCGACCTCCTGCTTCCGCGCGAGAGCCTCGACGGTCATCCCCGAGAGCACGCTCTCGGGCGCTTCACCGACGATGTCGCGTTCCTGCGACGAGAACGCGTCTTCCTTCTTGATGAGGAGCCATTGATTCTTCTCGTCGGGATCGCGACCAGCCCGCTTGCCAGTCTGGACCAGCGCGAAGCGGCCGCCGAGCTTGTACCCGGAGAGCACGAAATCCAGCTTGCCCTTCGCCAGACCTTCCTCCGGAGGCTCGAGATACCGGACCCGGCCCGCGTCCCAGACGATCATGGCACCTGCGCCGTAGTTGCCGTCGGGAATGACGTCCTCGAAGTCCGCGTATTCAAGCGGGTGGTCTTCCGTGTGAACGGCCAATCGCTTCTCGCGCGGGTCGAGGCTCGGCCCTTTTGGGACGGCGAAGCTCATCAGCGTGCCGCCGATCTGCAAGCGCACGTCCCAGTGGCGCCGCCTCGCGTCGTGGAGATGCACGACGAACGCGCCCGTTACGGAAGTGGCGCTGCCAATGCGTTCAGCCGCGAACGGCTCCGTCGTCCTCGACGGATCGCGCTTTCGTCGATAAGCATCGAGCCCGGCCGCTGATCCCGCGTCCGTCTTCGGACGGATCGTCGATTCACCCGCGGTCGCTTTAGCTGAAGTTTTAGTCACCAAAAACCGCCCAGGGTACGATACCGAAAAGATGATGACGGAGCGCGCTCAACTCAGCTTCGAGGTAACGCCATGGCCGCACGAGCGATAGCTTCCGGCGTCATTTCGTTCGGCCTCGTGTCGATTCCGGTCAAGCTGTATACGGCCGCCTCGTCCGAGCAGGTGCGCTTCAACATGCTCGACGCGCGTCACGGCGTGCGAATCAAGCAGCAGTACTACTCGCCCGCGGACGGCAAGGTTCTCGAGAAGGACGAGATCATCAAGGGGTACGAGTACGCGCGCGACCAGTTCGTGAAGTTCACGGACGAGGAGCTCAAGGCGCTCGAGGCCGACCGCAGCAACCACATGGAGATCGTGGAATTCGTGCCACTCTCCACGTTCGACTTCGTCCAGATCGAGAAGACGTACTACCTCGGGGCCGACAAGGGCGGCGACAAGGCGTACCGCTTGCTGTCCGAGTCCATGGGGAAGAAGGAAAAGGTCGCGGTGGGTCGCTGGGCGGCGCGCGGCAAGGAACAGCTCGTCCTCATCCGCGCGTATCGCGGCGGTCTGATCGTCCATCAGCTCTATTATTCGAACGAGGTGCGCTCGTTCGAAGAGGTGGACGACACGGCGAGGTTCACGTTCAGCGACAAGGAGCGTGATCTGGCGGAAAAGCTCATCGATCAGCTCTCCGTGGACGAGTTTTCACCCGCCAAGTACCACGACGACTACGCGGACCGGGTGCGTGCCGCAGTCGAGCAGAAGGTCGCGGGAGAGCAGATCGTCGTGAGCGCCGAGGCGCCGCGTGCGCAGATCATCGATCTGTTCGAGGCCCTGAAGAAGAGTATCGCGGAGGCGAAGAAGCCGGGCAAGGCGTCGGAAGAGGAAGCGCCGATGACCCCGCGCCCGATGAAGAAGGCCGAACCCGCCAAGTCGCCCAGCAAGAAGAAGCACGCGGGCTGACCCGCCCGAGCTGCCCGCGCTCGGGCACCGAACTATATGGACGCGACCGATCGACGCAAGGCCGCGCGGGACCTCGAGTGGAGCGCGGTGCTCGACCGCATCGCCGGTCGCTGCGTGAGTGAACCGGGTGCGGCGTTCGTGCGCGCGCTCGAGCCGGCCGAGTCCATGGAGGAAGCGCAGGTACGTTCGTCGCTGGCACGTGACGCCGTCGCTCTCTCCAGAAAGGGCGCGACGCTCCCCGTCGCCGCCGTTCCCGAGACCGGCGAGCTACTCGAACGGGTGGCGCGAGGCGCGGTCGCGACGGGACCGGAGCTCGCGACGCTGCGAAGATTGCTCGACGCGGCGAGGGCGCTTCGCGAATTCGCCGCGTCGCACCGCGAGGAGCGGCCCGCACTCGCGCTGGCGCTCTTCACGGACCGTGGAATGGAAGAGCTGCGTGAAGAATTGGGGGGCGCCCTCGACGACGGCGGGAACGTGCTCGACCGAGCGTCGTCCGAGCTCGCGCGAGCCCGCAAGCGAGCCGCCGACATCCGTCGCGAGCTCGCCTCACGATTGTCGGAGCTGATGAACCGCTACGGCGACGTGCTGCGGGACCGCTTCTACACGGAACGCGACGGGCGGTACGTGCTGCCCGTCCGCGCGGACGCGCCCTTTCGCGTCGATGGAATCGTGTTCGGGTCGAGTGCGTCGGGCGGGACGCTCTATGTCGAGCCGCGCGAGGTGACGGAGATCGCCAATCGACGTCACGTCGCCGAGGCCGAGGTCGAGCGTGAGGTCGCGCGCGTGCTCGGGGCACTCTCCGTTTCCGTGAGGGGCCGGGTGTCCCCGCTCGTCGTCGCGCGGGATGCCGTCGTGCGTGCGGACGTACTCGCCGCGCTCGCTGCGTGGGCGGACGCGACCACATCGGTGGTCGTCTCGGTCGACGAGAGCGGCGAGCTCGATCTGCGAGCGATGCGGCATCCGCTCCTGGTCGGCGGAGAGACGGAGGTCGTACCGAGCAATCTACGGCTCTCGCGCGGTCACGGGCTCGTCGTTTCCGGGCCGAACGCGGGCGGCAAGACCGTCGCGCTGAAATGTCTCGGGCTTGCCGCGTGGATGGCGCGCGCCGGGATCCCCGTTCCCGCGGATCCCGCGTCGCGGATCGGCTGGTTCGAGCCCGTGCTCACGGACGTGGGCGACGAGCAGTCCCTGGCGCGCTCGCTCTCGACGTTCAGCGCGCACGCGGCGCGGGTCGGGCGATACTTGAGCCTCGCCGGATCCGGCGCGCTCGTGCTGCTGGACGAAATCGCCGCCGGCACGGATCCGGACGAGGGAGCGGCGCTCGCCGCAGCCGTGCTCGAAGCGCTGGTGGACGCCGACGCAGCAGTCGCCGTCACGACGCACCAGGAGCGGCTGAAGCAGCTCGCGGTTCACGACGTGCGGTTCGAAAACGCGTCCGTGGGGTTCGACTTCGAGACGATGAGCCCGACCTTCCGCGTGACACTCGGCGTCCCCGGAGCGTCGAGCGCCCTCGCCGTCGCCGCGCGCTACGGCATCCCTCGCGACGTCATCGCCCGCGCCGAGCGACTCATCCCCGAGGAGAACCTGCGCCGCGACGAGCTGCTCGGAGAAATCGAAGCCGATCGCGCCCGAGCCGAAACGGAACGGCGTAGAGCCGAAGAAGACGCCCGCGAACAGGCTCGCCTACGCGAAGCGCTGGAGAGCGAGGTCCGCCGCGCCCGCGAGCAGGAGCGGGCCCGTCTCGCGCGTGAAGGCAGCGAGCTGGCGGCCGCCGTACGCGAGGCGCGTGGGAAGCTCCGCGCCGCCACGGAGCGACTCGCCCGGGGCGGCGTAGATCGCGAAGAGCTGCGCACCCTCGAGAAGAGCGTGAACGTCGCGGCGAGTGAGGCAGCTCTCGGCAGCCGGCTCGAGACGGCTCTCCGCGGCGACGCCGGCTCGCACACCAGCGTCGGTCGTGTCGCCAAGGGCGACACGATCTACGTCCCGAAGCTCCGGACGCACGCCGAGGTGCTCGAAGCGCCGTCGCGCGGCCAGGTGCGAGTCACGGCCGGCGGACTGAAGCTCACTCTGCGACTCGATGAAATCGCACCTCCGGCAGCCGGAGCTCGAACGGCGGGAGCCAAACCCAGAACGCAGCGGCACGACGTCCCCGCGGTACATCGCGACGAAACGCCCGTGCGCACCGAGTCCACGACGTGCGACGTGCGCGGCATGCGCGTCGACGAGGCGCTCGGCCGCGTCGAAGCCTTCGTCAATCGACTGCTCTCCGACGGTCACCCCGCCGGCTTCGTGCTCCACGGGCACGGAACGGGCGCGCTCAAGAGCGCAATACGCGAGCACCTCGAGGCGCACCGATTCGTCGCGCGCTCGCGTGCCGCGGACACGGACGACGGCGGTGACGCCTTCACCGTTCTGTGGACCGCGGGGTGAAGGACGAGGCGGGGTGATTCAGTCCTTCGACGCGTCCCCGTGCACGCAAGCGCAGGACTCCCACGACATCCCGTCCATCGCGCAGATCTGCACGCCTCGGGACGTGTCCACGCAGTAACACAGCTCCGTCGAGCCCGGCGCGCAGACGCGAGACGAACACGACCCGGCGTCGCTCGAGGTGCTCGTCTGCGGGACTGGAGTGATCGTATCCGGGCCGCAAGCGCATGTGGCCAGAAGCGCGAAGCACCCGAGCAGCCAGAGGCGGTTCATGGCGGCAAGTCGATGTCACTGACGACGAAAATGACGGCGGGTTCGTCCCCCGAGTTCTTCGCCCGGTGACGGGTGCCCCGGTCGAGGACGCCGCACTGGCCGGCCGAGAGCGTCGCGATGCCCTCGTCGAACTCGAGCTCGAGCATGCCTTCCACGACGTACATGACGTGGCTGCGCTCGCACCATTCCGGGTCCGCGAAGCCGGGCGCGAATTCGAGGAGCCCCACTCCTCGACCGAGCAGCGTCTTCTTCATTTCACGCGGATGCGCCCCTTGCTCCCATGGCATCGACCCGAATGGAACGCGCGTGAATGCCATGTGTCCTTTTACTCCGCAGCCTTCGCGGGGGTCTTCTTCGAGAGGGGAAACCCGAGCGCTTCGCGCTGGGCAAAGTAGGCGTGACACACGTCGCGAGCGATCGCACGGACGCGGAGGATATAGCGCTGGCGTTCGGTCACACCAATGGCGGAACGTGCGTCGAGAACGTTGAACGCGTGCGCGGCCTTGACGACGAAGTCGTACGCGGGAAGCACGAGCTGCTTCAGCGGGTCCTCGCTCCGGCCGAGGAGGCGGCGGACCTCCGCCTCCGCATGGTCGAAGGTGAGAAGGTGATGTTCGACGTCCGCTTCCTCGAAGTTGTAAGTGGACCACTCCCACTCGGCGCGCCGATACATTTCGCCGTAAGTGACGTTCGCGTCGTAGCGGATCTCGGAAAAGTGATCGACGTCCTGCAGGTACATCGCGATGCGCTCGAGCCCGTAGGTCAGCTCGCCGCTGACGGGCCGGCACTCGAGCCCGCCAACCTGCTGAAAATACGTGAACTGACTGATCTCCAGCCCGTCGAGCCAGACTTGCCAGCCGAGGCCCCACGCGCCGAGCGTCGGGCTCTCCCAGTCGTCCTCGATGAACCGCACATCGTGGTCCAGCGGGTTCGTGCCGATCGCGCGGAGCGACTCGAGATAGAGATCCTGAATGTCGAGGGGGCTCGGCTTGAGGATCACCTGGAACTGGTGGAACTGCTGGAGACGGTTCGGGTTGTCGCCGTAACGGCCGTCAGTGGGCCGGCGCGACGGCTCCACGTACGCGACCTTCCACGGCTCCGGACCGATTGCACGGAGCACGGTCGCCGGGTTGAACGTCCCCGCGCCGACCTCGGAATTATAAGGCTGCACGATCAGGCAGCCGCGCTCGGCCCAGAAGCGCTGGAGATTGAGGATCAGATCCTGGAAGGTCAGGGCAGGCACGCCGGTCCCCTTCTACTACGCAGACGCCTTCGGGAAAACTCGCACGAGCTCGGTCGCGAACTCGGGTCCGCGGACCTCGTGTTTCAGGTAAACGAATGCGTCCTTCCACGGCTCGCCGCCGATGCGATCCGCCCACTCGGCGAGCTCCCGGGGCCGATATTCCGGTGCCCGGAGCCGCAGGTAGCCGAAGTCCGCCGTCGGGACCAGGGGCGGACTCTTTTCGGCGTCGTCGGCGTCGCCGGCCACCAGCGCGACGTTCTTCGCCCTGAGGGCCGTGTAGGTGTCGTCGCTGAACCACGACCGGTGGCGAAACTCGAACGCCGCTCGAGTGCCTGGCGGGATGAGCGAGAGGAACGCCTCGAGCCTCGGCACGTCTTTCTTGAGGAACGGAGGCAGCTGGAAGAGCAGAGGGCCGAGCTTCGACCCGAGAACGGAGGCCGCGGAGAGAAACGCTGCCAGCGACTCCGCCGATCCGTGGATTTTCTCGCGATGCGTGATGCGCTGGGGCGCCTTGAGCGCGAAGAAAAAGGAGTCCCCGACCTGCTTTCCCCACGCTTCGACCGTCTCGGGCTTGGGCATCCGGTAAAAGGTGTTGTTGATCTCGACCGTCGAAAGCTTCCCCGCGTAATACGTGAGCATCTGCTTGTCGACGAGATCCGCCGGGTAGAAGCTCCCTTTCCACTCCTTGTAAGAGAAGCCGCTCGTACCGGCGAAGAGGCGCATCGCGTTCGAGTCTACTAGGAAAGGGGCCTTGCCCCCGCGGCTCGCTTTCGCGACCGCTCCCCCGCCGCCTTCGGCGGGCTCGCTCCGCTCGTTTGGCAATGGGGGCCTTGCCCCCGCGGCTCGCTTTCGCGACCGCTCCCCCGCCGCCTTCGGCGGGCTCGCTCCGCTCGTTTGGCAATGGGGGCCTTGCCCCCGCGGCTCGCTTTCGCGACCGCTCCCCCGCCGCCTTCGGCGGGCTCGCTCCGCTCGCGTAGTTCCGCACCTCTTTGATCCTCGGGGACGGCGTGCTCGCCAATGCGGGACTATTATCAGGTTTCGCCGGGGCGGAAACGTGGCTTACGCTCCCGCTCATGGCCGATGCGCCGAACCGAAATGACCCCAGCGAGTGGAACCTCGTCGCCTCCGCGTACGAGGAAGTGGCCGTCCCGTTCATGGTGCTCTGGGCGGAGGAGGCCGTCCGCGTGGCGAAGCTGCTCCCCGAAGAGCGGGTGCTCGACGTGGCCACGGGGCCCGGCACGCTGGCGCTGCAGGCCGCGCCGAAGGTCCGTGAAGTCGTCGCCGTCGACTACGCCGAGGGCATGCTCGGCCAGCTGAAGGGGCGGATCGAGCGCGAAGGGGTGAAGAACGTCGAGGCTCGCAAGATGAACGGCCAGCAACTGGAGCTCGCGAGCGAATCGTTCGATGCCGCGTTCTCCCTGTTCGGCCTCAACTTCTTTCCGGACCGGAAGCGCGGATTCCGCGAGCTCTATCGGGTCCTCAAACCAAAGGGGCGCGCGATCGTGGTCGCATGGAGCGCGCCGGAAGCGACGCCTCTCCTGTCGGCCATGGTGCGCGGCGTGCGCGAGGCGCTGCCCGATCTCCCGCCGCCCGAGACGGCGCCGGCGGCGTTCAGCCTGCAGGATCCGACCCGATTCGCGACGGAAATGATCGAAGCCGGCTTCGACGAGGTCGAGGTCCGCGCGCACAAGGTCGAGCAGCGGCTCGAAGTATCGCTGGAGACCTACTTCGAGTGGCAGGCGCGCGCCAACGTGATGCTCGCCGGACTGAAGCAAAAGCTCCCCGACGAGGAGTGGAACAAGGTCCGCGCATCGGCACGCGCGCGCATGGCGGAGGTCATCGGCGACGGGCCGCTCGTGCTCCGCTCGGAAGCGAACTTCGGCATAGGGTGGCGCGAGGCGGACGAAGACGATTGATGGACTCGCGTTCGCGCCCGGGTCGAAGCTGGGAACGTCGGTCCGGCGCCGTCGGCGGCGATGTAGGTTTTTGAGCGCGACATGCCGAGGTAAGCCGAAGGCACGACGAATCATCGAACAACTACGTTGTCGTCGCGCCGTTTCGGTACCCGGACGCACAGTGTGTGTAAGCACGCACCGAACATTACAAAAAGGAGGACATTGCGCGAGGCGCAGAAGCGCCGGAGGCGCACCTTGCGGTAGGGTTCACCCTTCGGCGTGGGGTGATGAATGGCGAAAAGACTTCTGCTCCTCGAGGATGAACCCACGCTCGCGCGTGCGATGGCACGGCTCCTTCGCCGTGCGGAGTACGACGTATTTCTGGCGGGGTCGTGCGACGAGGCGAGAAAAACGTCCGGTACCTTCTCGCTCGGCGTGTTCGACATCGATCTGCCGGACGGAGACGGCATCGACCTCGCGCGAGACATGTTGACGACGGGCGCCATCCGCCGAGTCGTGTTCTTCAGCGGATGCATGAACCCCGTGCAGCGCGCGCGCGCCGCGAGACTCGGCCCCTTCGTGGAAAAGGTCAGCGGGTTCCCGGCCCTCCGCGCGACGATCGAGCTTGCGCTCGCGAGCCAGCGCGAGCGCGTCTCGGGTGGGGAAGATGCGCCTCCGGAACAATCGAGCGATCCGCCGCCATCGGGCATCCGCGGCAACGGCGGACAAAGCATTCACTGAGGCCCGGCCAGAACTACCGAGCGCAGCGAGTACCGGGGGGAGGGGTTGCGAAGCAAGCCCCGGGGGGGCGGGCAACGCCCCCCCTTTCCTAGTAGACCTGGCCTCACGATGGAGTTCATCAATACCGTCACGGGGCCGGTCCGGGTCGAAGAGCTTGGAACGACGCTCGTCCACGAGCATCTGCTCATCGGATACCCGGGGTGGCAGATGGACGCGCTCGCGCCCAGGTTCGTACGCAACGACGCGCTCGCTCGCGGCGTGGACAAGCTCGCCGAGCTTCGTTCGCTCGGCGTCGCGACGTTCCTCGACCCATGTCCGATGGATCTTGGCAGGGATGTCACGTTCATGGCGGAAGCCGCGACGCGGTCCGGGATGCGGATCGTGTGCACGACGGGCGCGTACAAGGAGAACGAAGGTCTCACGTACACGTTCCGCGCGCTCCCCGTCGAAGAGATCACGGCGATTTACGTCAAGGAACTCACCGAGGGGATCGGGGACACCGGGATCCGCGCGGGGCTCATCAAGGTCGCGACCGGATATCCCGGAATCAGCGACTACGAGCGCAAGCTCGTCGTCGCCGCGGGACGCGCGGCGGCTCAGGTGGGCTGCCCGATAATCACGCACACGGACCACGCGAGCTCCGGGCTCGATCAGATCGCGATCCTCACCGCGGAGGGCGTCCCCGCGCATCGCATTCTCGTCGGGCACTCGGACGGCAGGAACGATCACGCTTATCATCGCTCGCTCGCGGACGCCGGCGCGTACGTCGGCTTCGACCGGTTTGGCATCGAGGCGTTCATTGGCGACGACGAGCGTATCGACGGCATCGTGAAGATGGTCGAGGCCGGCTATGCACGCTCGGTCTGTGTGTCGCACGACGCGACGTGCGCGAGCTGGCTCGGACGCCCGGTGTTCGGCGGCAAGATGGTGATGACCGCGGAGATGATCGCCGCGGCCCTCCCGGACTGGGACGCAACGCACCTTTTCAAGCGGATCATCCCCAAACTCAAGGAACGCGGCGTGACGGACGCCGACATTCGTACATTCCTGGTCGAGAACCCGCGGCGCTATTTCCGCGGAGACGAGCCGCCGCGCTGAGGAGTGGTCCCGGGGGGTCTTGACCCCCGCGGCTCGCTCCGCTCGCGGAGTTCCGCGCTCGTTTCATCCTTCGGGGACGACGTGTTCGCCGGTGCGGGACTACTACCCAGCTCGAAGTCGCCCGCGCTTCTCCCCGCGCAACACGCTCGTCCGACTCGAAAGGAGCATTTGCCGGAGCGCCGCTGCGGCTGGAGGAAGCCGCTCCACGCCGTTGTGCACGATCACGAACGGTCGCACGATGGGCGTCGCGGGATGCGGCACGCGCACCAGCTTTCGCGCGGCGAGCTCGTGCCGCACGGCATGACGGCTCACGAGCGCAACGCCGACTCCCTCACGCACGTGCGCGATGATCGCCGGGATGCTGGCAATCTCCATCGCGATCGGAACGCCGGGGAAATAGCGATCGAGTAGCTCACGCGTCGTGCCGCCCTGCGTGAACGTCACGAACGGCGCGTGCTCGGGATCCGTTCCCGGCGCACGCACGAGCACGACCTCGTCCACGAGCCACGGCTCCCCGTGAGAAGCAGTGATGACTCCGAGATCGAGCGAGCCGCCTTCGAGATCGTCGAGCACGCGCTGCGACGTCGCTTCGCGGAGTACCAACCGAACGCGCGGGTGCGCGACGCGAAACCGCGCGAGGACCGGCGGAAGGAAAAACGTACACGCCGTGGCGCCGCCTCCCACCCGCACCTCCCCCGCTTCGAGCCCCATGACCTCGTGAACGGCGCGCCGGCCATCTTCGACCGCCGCCAGTGCCGCGCGCGCCCGCGGCAACAGAGCCCGCCCTTCCGCCGTGAGCGTCGCGCCCGCGGGTCCGCGCACGAACAGGCGCGCGCCCATCTCTTGCTCGAGCTTCGCGATCGCGGCCGTGAGCGCTGGCTGCGAAACGTGACCGTGGTGGGCCGCCGCCGTGAACGTGCCGTGCTGAGCGACGAGTGCGAAGTAGCGGAACCGATCGAGCATAAGCAAATCCTATCTCATTCATAAATACAATCCATTGGCATGATGCGCTCCCGGGACGGATGATGCCGGACATGACCGCAACGATTGTCGCTCTCGGGCTCATTGCCGGCGCAATGACGACGATCGCCGGGGCGGGCGGCGGCGTGTTTCTCATCGTGACGCTCTCGCTGCTCATCGGACCCCACGCCACGCTGGCCACCACGGCTCCGACGCTCCTCGTCGGAAACGTCCACCGTGTGCTGCTTTACCGGAAGCGCGTCGTGTGGCGTACCGCGCTCCCGGTCATCGCAGGGGCGGTTCCGGGCAGCCTCGCCGGCGGCGTGCTCGCCATGTCGTTGCCGCAGGGCGTGCTCCGGGTGGTGTTCGTCGCGGTCGCGGCGTATTCGATCGCGCGAGCTCTGGACCTCGCCGCGGTCGTGCCTGCGCGCGCACTGCTCGGCCCCGCGGGTGCCGTCGTCGGCCTGCTCTCCGCCATGGGCGCCGGCGCGGGGCTCCTGCTCTGTCCGATCATGATGGCGATGGGGCTCACCGGAGAAGCCTACGTCGCGACCAGCGCGGCCGTGGCGATGACGACCCACGCGGGACGACTCTCGGGCTACTTCGCGCGCGGCTTCGTCACGCACGAAATCTGGTCTTACGCCGCAGTCGCAGCGGTGTCGGTGGTCGCGGGCAACCTCGTCGGTGATCGCTTGCGCCCGCTGCTCGACGGGCCACGCCGCACGGCGATGGTCGAACGGGGCGCACTCGCGGTATGTGCGATCCTCGCGGTTGCCGGGCTGCGGTGAACGGGCGCGCCGCACACGGCTGAAATGTTGCCCATGACACGAAACCTCGGCACCCTCCGGACCATGCTGGAGCCCTGCGAGGTGTGCCGGAACTTCCGCCCTGAGGCCGAGGTCGACGCTAGTCGCCCAGTCGTCGAGGTATTCTTCGGCTCGCGTCCCGTGCTCCTTTGCCGCGGCCACGCGAAGATCGCGGAGCGCGCGGGCGTCACGTCGCTCGAGGGGCTGCGCGAATATTACGGCACGGGCCGGCGCTCGTTCGTGCCGCGACGGGGCCGGGGATCGACGCCGCAAGCCGATGAGCGGCGCGAGAGCCCGGGCCGGCGAGAGACCGACCTGCGCCGCTGACAGTCGCGACGTCACGGACGCGTGCGGCGATGGCGGCCCGACGCCTGGAGGGATGTCTCGCTGGGGCGCCCGGTCGAAGCGGCTGCGGCGCGCGAACCGCTCGACTCACGGCGAAACCGAGGCTAAGTCCGTGCAGCGATGAGCGAACCGGTCGCGTTGAACGAATTCGGTCCGAGCAGCTTCGAGGCCTGGCTGAAACTGGTCGAGCGTGATCTCGCGGGGGCCCCCTTCGAGAAGAAGCTGATCAAGCGCATCTCGGGGATGGACGTCCGGCCCCTCTACACGCGCAAGGACCGCGCTCCCGAGCAGGGCCTCCCTGGATTTCACCCGTTCCGCCGTGGCGGGTACCCGACGGGTTCCGTCGAGATGGGGTGGGAGGTCCGGCACGAGATCGACCGGACGGATCCCGTTCACGCGGCCGCTGCCGTCCTCGACGCGCTGAATGGCGGCGTTCGCGCGCTGTCGTTCCGGTTCGATCGCGCACTCCGTTCCGGCAAGGACGGACTACACGGTGAGGACGGCGTCGCGGCGTACGATCTCGCCGAGCTCGAGCGCGCGCTCGGCGAGACGCGCCTCGATTGGCTGCCGATTCATCTGCGGGCCGGGGCTTCGGCCTTCACCGTCGCGGCGGCGCTCGTGGCACTCGCGAGGAAGCGCGGACTGCCCCTGACGGCGCTGAGTGGCTCCTTCGGCACGGACCCGATCGGAACGCTCGCTGGCCACGGGGCGCTGCCCGGTTCACTCGAGGGTGCGCTCGGAGAACTCGCGGAGCTCGCGCGCTTCACGAGCGAGCATGCGCCGCGTGTCCGGGCCGTCTCGGTCGACACGACGGCGTATCACGAGGCCGGCGCCGATGCGGCCACCGAAGTGGCCGTCGCGCTCGCAACCGGCGTCGCTTATCTCCGTGCCCTCACCGGAGCAGGACTCTCGGTGGAGATTGCCGCGGGCCAGCTGAACTTCGAGTTTGCCGTCGGGCGGGACATGTTCCTGGAGATCGCGAAGCTCCGTGCGGCGCGGCTCACCTGGGCCAAAGTGCTCGCTGCGTGCGGCGCGGCGGAGTCGAGCCGGGTCATGGCCATCCATGCGCGCACGTCGCTCCGGACCAAGACGACGCGCGATCCGTGGGTGAATCTCCTCCGCGGCACGGGCGAGACGTTCGCGGCGGCCATCGGCGGCGCGGACGCGATCACGAACATGCCCTTCGACGTCCTGCTCGGCGAGGGCGATGATTTCGGCGCCCGCCTGGCGCGCAACACGCAGGAGCTCCTCCGGCACGAGTCGCACCTGCACAGGGTCGTCGATCCCGCCGGGGGCAGCTGGTACGTCGAGGAGCTCACCGACCAGCTCGCCCGGCTCGGCTGGGAGAAGTTCGCCGCGTTCGAGGCCGCGGGCGGGCTCGCTGCCGTCCTCCATGCAGGGACCCTGCAAAAGGAGCTCGCGCAAGCAATCGACGGCGAGCACAGGGCGGTCGAAACGCGAAGGCTGGCGATCATCGGCGTGAACGAGTTCCCGCACGTGAAGGAGGACCGTGTCGCTCGCAGCGTGCGGGACACCGCGCGCGCCGCCGAGCGATCCGTCGCGGCGGGCAAGCGTTCCCCATCGCTCGCCCACTTCGGAGCGGGCGGCGCGTTCGAGCAGGCGATCTCGGCCGTGCAAGCCGGCGCAAGCTTCGCCCACGTGACGGACGCGGCGCGGCGCGGCGAGGGCGCGCGCGTGGAAGCTCTTCGGACCGAGCGGTTCGCCGAGCCGTTCGAGGCGCTGCGCGATCTCGCCGACCGCTTCACGGCCGCGCGCGGCAAGCGGCCGGCGGCGTTCCTCGCGAACCTCGGCCCCATCCCCGAGCACAAGGCCCGCGCCGGGTTCGCGCAGAACTACGTCGAAGCGGGTGGCTTCGTCGCGATCGGCAACGACGGTTTCACCGACGCGGAGTCGGCAGCAACCGCGTTCGCGGCGAGCGGCGCCGACATCGCCGTGCTCTGCTCGAGCGACGCGCTATACGCCGAGCTGGCCGAACCCACGGCGCGGGCGCTGGCCGCTCGCGGGGCCCGTGTGATCGCGCTCGCCGGCAGCCCCGGCGAGAGAGAGAACGCATATCGCGCCGCCGGAATCACGGACTTCGTCTTCGTGGGCGCGAACGTCGCCCAGTCGCTGCGCTCGCTCCTGACGCGCGTGGGAGCCGGCTGATGCCCACCATTCCGAGCTTTGCAGGGGTTCCCTTCGACGCTGCGGACGGCGAGCCGCCCTCGCTCTCGGCGTGGCGCGCGGCCGTAGAACGCGAGAGCGGGCGCCCCGCCGAGCAGCTCGAGTGGAACACGCCCGAGCGACTCCCCGTGAAGCCGCTGTACACCGCGGCCGATCTCGAGCCGCTCGATCACCTCGACACGATGCCCGGACTCGCCCCGTTCGTGCGCGGGCCCTACGCGACGATGTACGCGCTGAAGCCGTGGACGGTCCGCCAGTACGCGGGCTTCTCGACGGCGGAGGCATCGAACGCGTTCTACCGCCGGAACCTCGCCGCGGGCCAGATGGGTCTCTCCATCGCCTTCGATCTCGCGACCCACCGCGGCTACGACAGCGACCACCCGCGCGTCCTCGGGGACGTCGGGATGGCGGGCGTCGCGATCGACTCGATCGCCGACATGCGCATCCTCTTCGACGGCATCCCGCTCGATCAGATGAGCGTGTCCATGACGATGAACGGCGCCGTGCTCCCCGTGATGGCGCTCTACATCCTCGCGGCCGAAGAGCAGGGCGTGAAGCCCGAGAAACTCAGCGGAACCATCCAGAACGACATCCTCAAAGAGTTCATGGTCCGGAACACGTACATCTTCCCGCCCGAGCCCTCGATGCGGATCATCGGCGACATCTTCGCGTTCACCGCGAAGAACATGCCGAAGTTCAACAGCATCTCGATCAGCGGCTATCACATGCAGGAAGCCGGCGCGACGGCGGACATCGAGCTCGGGTACACGCTCGCCGACGGCGTCGAGTACATCCGTACCGGTCTCGCGAGTGGGCTGACCATCGACAAGTTCGCGCCCCGGCTCTCGTTCTTCTGGGCGATCGGGATGAACTTCTTCATGGAGGTGGCGAAGATGCGCGCCGCTCGCCTCCTCTGGTCGAAGCTCGTGAAGCAGTTCGACCCCAAGGACACCCGTAGCCTCTCGCTGCGGACGCACTGCCAGACGTCGGGGTGGAGCCTCACGGCGCAGGACCCTTTCAACAACGTCGCTCGCACCTGCGTCGAAGCGATGGCGGCGACACAGGGACACACCCAGAGTTTGCATACCAACGCGCTCGACGAAGCGCTCGCGCTCCCGACGGATTTCAGCGCGCGCATCGCCCGCAACACGCAGCTCTACCTGCAGCAGGAGAGCGGCACGACGCGGGTGATCGATCCGTGGGGCGGCAGCTACTACGTCGAGCGGCTCACCTACGACCTCGCCCGCCGCGCCTGGGAGCACATCCAGGAGGTCGAGGAACTCGGCGGAATGGCGAAGGCGATCGCGACCGGCCTGCCGAAGATGCGCATCGAGGAGTGCGCTGCCCGGACTCAGGCGCGCATCGACTCGGGTCAGCAGGTCATCGTCGGAGTGAACCGCTTCAAGGTGGAGAACGAGAAGCCGATCGACGTGCTCAAGGTCGACAACAAGGCCGTCCGCGAGGCCCAGGTGAAGCGCCTCGAGGAGCTCCGAAGAAACCGCAACGAGCCTGACACGCAGGCCGCCCTCGCTGCCCTGACGAAAGCTGCGGCCGGCGAGGTGAAAGCCAATTTGCTCGAGCTCGCCGTCGACGCCGGGCGCAAGCGAGCGAGCGTCGGCGAGATCAGCTACGCTCTCGAGAAGGTCTGGGGCCGTCACGTGGCCCAGATCCGATCGATCAAGGGCGTCTACAAGGCAACCGTGGGCGAAGCGTCCAAGGACATCGAGGAAGTGCAGGCGCTGGCGGACGCGTTCGAGCGGCACGAAGGCCGGCGGCCGCGCATCCTCGTCGCCAAGATGGGCCAGGACGGCCACGACCGCGGCGCGAAGGTCATCGCGACCGCGTTCGCCGACCTCGGGTTCGACGTCGACGTGGGCCCGCTCTTCCAGACGCCCGAGGAGACCGCGCGGCAGGCGGTCGAGAACGACGTCCACATCGTCGGCCCGAGCTCCCTGGCCGCGGGGCACCTGACCCTGGTCCCCGCGTTGAAGGGGGAGCTCGAGAAGCTGGGCCGCGGCGACATCATGATCGTAGTCGGCGGCGTCATCCCGCCTCAGGACTACGAGCAGCTGTACAAGGACGGCGCGAGCGCGGTCTTCGGCCCAGGAACGGTCATCAGCAAGGCGGCCAAGGATCTGCTCGTGGAGCTCAACAAGCGGCTCGGCTATGCAGCGGCCGAGTGACGCCGAGCGCGGCCTGCCACGACGGAAGGAGCTGTCGCGCGAAGAGTACGTGAATGGCGTGCGGGCCGGTGACCGCGCCGTGCTCGGGCGCGCGATCTCGCTCATCGAGAGCAACGCGGCGGCCCATCAGGGGCTCGCGCAGGAGGTGCTCACCGAGCTCCTTCCCCATGCCGGCAATGCGCACCGGGTCGGCATCAGCGGTGTCCCGGGCGTCGGCAAGAGCACGTTCATCGAAGCCCTCGGCACGAAACTCACGAGTGCGGGCCACAGGGTCGCGGTGCTCGCCGTCGATCCCACGAGCGAGCGCACCAGGGGCAGCATTCTCGGCGACAAGACGCGCATGGTGAACCTCTCCCAGAACCCGGCCGCGTTCATCCGCCCCTCGCCGAGCGGGGGCTCGCTCGGCGGCGTCGGACGCAAGACGCGCGAGACGATACTGCTCTGCGAGGCCGCGGGCTTCGACGTGGTGCTCGTGGAGACCGTGGGAGTCGGTCAGAGCGAGACGATGGTCGCCGACATGGTGGACTTCTTTCTCGTGCTGATGCTCGCGGGGGCCGGGGACGAGCTCCAGGGGATCAAGCGCGGCATCCTGGAACTCGCCGATCTCGTCGCGGTGAACAAGGCCGACTCCGGCAACGAGAAGGCCGCCGAGCGCGCTCGCCAGGAGTACGAGGGCGCGCTCTCGCTGATGCACGGCAAAAACGATGAGTGGAAGGTCCCCGTCGTGAAGTGTTCGGCTCTCTCGAATCAGGGAATGGACGAGCTCTGGGCGCACGTGGAGCGTCACCGCGAAGCGTTCCTCGCCTCGGGCGGCCTCCATACCCGGCGCAAGCGGCAGCTCCTGCAATGGACCTGGCAGATGGTCGAAGGAGAACTCATCGATCGCCTGCACGCGCACCCCGCCGTGCGAGCCCAGGCGCCGGAGCTCGAGGCGCGCGTGCAAGATGGAAGCCTCACGGCGACCCTCGCGGCGCGCCAGATCCTCGATACATTCGGGGTCGGACGGAAGTGAACGTATTCGCGAAGGTGCGCTCGGCGATGCCGCCGGCTCATCGAGTAGGGTGCCGCGCGGAGCCGGTCGGCGTACGCTCTTCTCCATGAACAGCGCCCGGGCGTTTCGGCTTCTCCTCCTGGGACCGCTCGTCGCCCTTGGCGGCTGTGGTGGCCGAACGGACTGGCAAGCAGCCAACGTCATCCCTGGAGGAGTCGGCGGCGATACGGGATCTGGAGGTGGCGAAGGCCTCGGTGGCGCGTCGGGTGGGTACGGCCTCGGCGGCGCCGGTGCGTCGGGAGGCTACGTCGGCAGCGGCGGCGTCAGCAGCGGCGGCGTCAGCAACGGCGGTAACGTGGGGTTCGGTGGCACCCCTGCGAGTTGCGGGGGTGGCCTTTGCAACGCGTGTCCGGATTGCTTCAGCAGTTGTTTGTGCGAGGGTGGGGGCTCGGAGTGCGAATCGCTCTGCGGGTATGGCAGCGGGGGATTCACGGCGTCGGGTGGCTTCCCCGGCACGGGCGGATTCGTCGGTGCAGGTGGCGTGACTGCGGCCGGCGGATTCGTGGGCACCGGGGGCTTCTTCACGGGCAGTGGCGGAAGCGAGGGCCTCGGCGTCTACTGCCCCACTCCGAACGCGACTCAGACGGTGTTCTGCGGGGACGTCAACTTGAACAGTTTGCCAAGCGCGCCCGCCTGCTGTCTCCCGGTGGGCTATCCGCCGATCCCGCCGAGTCCTTGTGGAGGCGATCAGACGGCTCTCTCGAACATCTTCCCCGTCGAACCGGGTTGCCAGGATCCGAGTGGGACGGCCGCATTTTCGGACCCGGCGTGTACGGCGATCAACATCGAGACCGGTCAGGTGCTCAACGGTTGTTGCCGTACGGACGGGATGTGTGGAGTGGACCTTTCCGCGTACGGTCTCGGTTGCCAGGAGAGCGTCATCCAGGGTGTCACGACTCAATGTCAGGTCGGCCCCATGAATTAGCCCGTTTCGCCTGCGCCATCGCGCTGACAACCCGATCGGCCGCGTAAGGCGGCGATATAGTCGCCGCGGGTACCCCGTGACGGACTCCGAACTACAGGCTTCCGCCGTGAGCCAGGGCCCGCGGAGCCCGGGGACCAACGATGCTGCCCACTCGTGATGCTCGTCCTCGCCGGGCGGAAGCGAGCGGCTTCGCTAGCTTGACCGTCTTGGTGACCGACTGCACGGCAGTGCAATACGAGCGTGTATTACCACCGTCAAGAAGGTCCCTCGAACCTGCCCCAAGTGCGGCGGGCGCATGCGCCTGCTCACGGCAGCACGTCTCGAGCGTCGAGGACGCGTCCGTCGGCGTCGAGAGGCACGTCTCGAGCGTCGAGAGGCACGTCTCGAGCGTCGAGAGGCACGTCTCGAGCGTCGAGGACGCGTCCGTCGGCGTCGAGAGGCTTGTCTCGGCGTCGGCGGAGCGCGACCGTGCCCTTGGGCTCGCGGACGCTTGGCCATCGGCCGAGGTAATGGCCGCGGAAGAGGGTTTGGTGGCGCTTCGGGGACGCCAAGACGCGCGAAGTCTACCTGGAGGGCGCGCGCCCCGCGGGGATCCATTGCGGCGACTTGTCGGCTCGAAGACCTGTCTCGATGTGCGTCGGAGGGTAGCACGCACTCGTGAGTGATAGGCTCGCTCCATGGTGAGGCAGGGACGGGACTGGATTCTCGCGGGATTTCTGACCAGCGTCGTGGTCGCTTCGTTCGCGGGGTGCAGCGGAGAGGTCAAGTCCGGACAAGGCAGGGGCGCGATCGCCTCGGCTCCGGAGGTGCAACGGCGGCGACGGGGGGCCGCGCGACGGCAGGCGGCAGCACGGGCGTCGCCGATGCGTCGCTGAACAACACCGGTGGCGCGAGCGACGGAGGTCGCCCGCCCCCGCCGCAGCAAGACGCCGGTCCGACGCCACCGCCGTACCGCGTGGCGCCGTGCGTGTGGGACGTCGTGAAGGACTGCATCCCGGAGCTCCGCTCGTGCGTCCAGACGCCGGCCTTCAGTGGTGCTATGCAACAGTGACGTGCGATCGCGACACGGGCTGGTCCGAGTACTCGGGCCTGGTCGCGAGCAAGAGCTGGAAGTTCTCCGTCAGCTACGAGGGCGTGGAGTGCTTCCGATGGGACTCGGGCGGCATCCCCGGCTTCCCGAGCTCGTCCTCGCTCCTCGATCGTCGCGGTAACGTGGTCGCCGCGCAGCTCTCGGGCGGGCCGCTCTATTGCGGAGCAACGTTCAACCAGATCGAGAGCGCGCACCTGTCGGGCCAGGCGACCGATGCCGGCATCGATCTCGACGATGGCAACTTCGCTCCCGCGTATCACCTCGATCGCTCGCGACCCGAGTGCGCCGCCTGGGACGAAAACGGGCTCCCCGTGCGTCCTCCGTGTGACGTGATCGACGGCGGAGTGTGTCCATGAGCGGACACGCGGGCAACGCCGTGGTCTCGACGGCAGAGCCGCGCTACGCTGACCATTATACCGGAAATCCCCAAGCCCCTCGTTCCTCCATCGCTATCGGCGACGGAGAGAAGGGAGAACCGCTCGCCGGGTTCTGTCCGGGGGGCGGCCCGAAAGGGCCGTCCCTACCGGAACGATCGCCTACCCTCCGACCTTTCCGTCACGCCCGCCATCATGGCATCTGGCCTCCGACACGGCTGGATACCGTGTTCACCATGAACGCCACCTGGATCGGCCGTGAGAACTTCCGAGCTCCGGTCACTTCACGCTGGGTCCTGAATCGCCGCGGGCATAGATTCGGCGGCGTGCCGACGCGGTGGGTGCTGCTGGTGGACGGAAATGCGGCTGCGGCCGTGTCGCTCGCCGGCCTGGATTTCGGGGAGCGCGTCTCCACGCGGACCGCGACGAGCGTGACCACTGCCGTCGCGATGCTCGAGAGCGACCCGGTGGACGTCGTGGTGCTGGACGTGGACTCTACGGGTGTAGCCACCGCGCTGGCCGAAACGGTCCAGCGGTTCGACGTCCCGGTGATCGCGATCGGCGAGCCCGGAATTCGCAGCGCAATCGACGCGGTGCGCGCAGGAGCCGCTGATTACATCGAGCGGCCGTGCGACCCGGAGGAACTGCGACGCGCCGTGGGCAAAGCATTCGCTGCGGCGGAGCGCGACGCTGCTGAACCCGCAACGCCCGCGCCAGCGCGCTCCGGGTTCCTGGGAGAATCGCGGGAAATGCGGCAGGTCGGGGAAGCCGTGGATCGCGTCGCCCAGGGAAACGCGACGGTCCTCGTACGCGGCGAGACGGGCACCGGCAAGGAGCTCGTCGCCCGCGCGGTCCATGCGCGGAGCTCGCGGGCGGAGGGTCCCTTCGTGAAGGTGCATTGCGCCGGTCTGCCTGACACGCTGCTCGAGAGCGAGCTCTTCGGGTACGAGAAGGGCGCGTTCACCGGAGCGGTGACCAGCAAGCCTGGCCGCGTGGAGCTGGCCGAAGGCGGCACGCTGTTCCTGGACGAGATCGGCGACATCAACCCGCTGATGCAGGTCAAGCTGCTCAGGCTCCTTCAGGACCGCGAGTACGAGCGCCTCGGCGGGACGAAGACGATCCGGGCCAACGTGCGCTTCGTCTCGGCGACCCACCGCCCCCTCGAGAAGATGGTCAGGGCGGGGGATTTTCGCGAAGACCTCTTCTATCGGCTGAACGTGGTGCCCGTCTGGCTGCCGCCGCTCCGGGCGCGGCGGGAGGATATCGGGCTGCTCGCTCGCCATTTCTGCACCGCATTCGCCGCCGAGCACCGGCGTCCAGGCTTTGGCATGACCGACGCGGCCATCGCCGCGCTGCAGGCAGAACGATGGCCGGGCAACGTGCGACAGCTCCAGAACCTCGTCGAGCGCCTCGTGGTGATGACGGCTGGAAATGCGATCGACGCCGCCGACGTCCGCCGGGAGCTCTCACCCGAGGTCACCTTCGCCACCCGGACGGGAGTGTCCGCCGTCCGCCCGCCGAGCGCGGTCGACAGCACGTCGGGCCAGCTGATCCCGCTCGACGACGTCCTTCGCGCCGCCGAACGACGTGCCATCGAGCGGGCGCTGCACCACGCGAAGGGGAACCGCGCCCTCGCGGCCCGACTCCTTGGAACGAGCCGCGCGAACCTCTACAACAAGCTCGACGAGTACGGGCTCGCGAAGACGGACGTCAGGTAGGGCGGACCAGGGCCACCGGAAGTGTCCACGAGTTGGACGCTCGAGGCGTCCAGCGGCGTGGACGCGGTGCTGATTTCCCGGCGTTTTTCCCTTGGCCCCGACCTTGCTCTTGGGTCCGGCATGACTCAAGCCGCCGCCTGTCCGTTCACCCGCCTCCAGCAACGCGTGGTCGCGCCCTTCATCACCGACGTGGTCGGAGACGTCGCGCGTCCGCGCCGTGCGCTCACTCCGTGTCGCGACCTCGCTCACCTGCCGGGCGAAGGAGGCGTGCTCGCCGGCATCGCCAACCTCGCGGGGTGGACGCGGCGAGGGAACGCTCACCTCGTCGAACAGCACCAGCGCTTCGGCCCCGTCTTCCGGACTCGCCTCGGCCCGACGCCGATCGTCTGCGTCTCGGATGCCGAGATGCTCGTGCGCATCATGCGGAACGAGGACCAGGCGTGGTCGGCCGCCCTCGCCTGGAGCAGTGTGTTCCGGGGGATCGATCCGACGAGCCCGACCATCGGATCCGTGTCGACCCTGGACTTCGAGCAGCACCGGCAGGCGCGACAGCTCTTGCAGCCGGCGTTCGGCGCGGCGGCGATCGCCGGCTACCTCGACGACGCGATCCCCGCGATCGAGGCCGCCGTCGACGGCTGGATCCGCCGCGGCCGCGTTCCTTTCAAGTCGGAGATCCGACGGCTCCTCGCGAACGTCTCCCTCCGCATCTTCCTCGGCATCGAGAACGAAGACGACGGAGCCTTCCTGGATTGCGCGCTCGCCGACGTCTGGCGTGGCCCGCTCGCGGTCGCAAAGAACCCCTGGATCAGCCCCGGCTGGAGGAGGGCGATGCGCGGCTATCGCACGCTCCAGGAATGGCTCAGGCCGCAAGTGGCTGCGCGACGCGCCCGCGGCGGAACGGACCTCTTCAGCCGTCTGTGCGTCGAAGCCGGGCGCGCGGACCTCGACGACGAGGCGATGCTGCGGCTCTTCATCGGGGTGATGCTGGGCGCGTTCGACACGACGTCGTCGGGACTCTCGAGTATGGCGTACCTGCTCGCGAAGCACTCGACCTGGCAGGACCGTCTCCGCGACCAAGCCTCCTCCCTCGGATTCCCGCGCCTCCGGTACGACGATGTGAAGCGCCTCGAAGCGACCGACCGCGTCTGGAAGGAGACCCTCCGCCTGTTTCCCATCGCGGCGGACGTGCCGCGCTACACGCTCCGGGACGTCGACCTCGGCGGACACCGCATCCCCGCCGGGACCTTCGTTCTCGCGATGATGGGTCCGGTGATGCAGGACCCCGCGTGGTGGACGGAGCCCGCACGGTTCGATCCGGATCGCTTCCTCGAGCCTCGCGCCGAGGACCGCAAGCACAAGGGACTCTTTCTCCCGTTCGGTTCGGGCGCTCACGCTTGCATCGGCACACACCTCGCGAACGTCGAGGTCCGCGCCTTCTGGCACACCATGCTCACCCGCGCCCGGTTCAGTCTGAAGCGCGACTACGAGGCGCACCACGCCTACGACCCGCTCGGGATGGTGTCGGGGGACGTGGAGCTCGTCGTGGAGCGGATCTAGATTCCGGACTCGCCGAGGACCGCTCGAGCCAGCGACAGCGTCTCGGCGTTCTCCAGAACGCGCGTCAGGTACGACTGTCGGCGCGTCGGATCGTCGAGAGTGGCAGCGATGCGCAGGATGCGCTCGCGCGCCTCTAGAAGCACCCACCTCCCGCGCTCCGCCTCGCCGAGTGCAAGCAGCGCACGAGCCTTCGTCAAGCGGAAGCTGGAAGTGCACGCGAGTCCCGGCCGAACGCGCGCGCTCACGTCCTCGGCCTGGTTGGTCGCGTCCAGCGCGGCGCTTGCATCGCCCTCTTCCAGGTGAATCCGGGCGAGCAGAGCGAAGCCCTGCGCTCGTTCCGCGCTGTAACCTGTCGTGAGGACCGTCGCCGGGACCAGGGCCCTTTCCAGCTCCGATTCTCGGAGCTCGGCCTCGGCAAGCGCCACCTCCGCCAGGGCGCGATATCCGTAGTGGGCAGACGAGCTGACTGCCCGCGCTTCCGCCCGCGCTGGCTCACAGGCGCCCGCCCTGGCGTGGGCTGCCGCTGCGAGGGCGTGAGCATGGTCGGACTGGAGGCGGATCCGCGTCCGATGGGCTCGCGCGACCGCCTCGCGGGAGATGGCCAGCACCTCGTCGAACGCCCCCACCTCGAGCAGGACGAAGGCGTGAAACAGCGGGGCGAAGGCTTCGGCGAGCTTCGCCGGGCCGCCGCGGGCGAGCTCGACTGCGCGCTGGCCATGCTGCAGCGCCGCGCCCAGGTTCTCGTTCCAGATTTCAAACAGCATCAACGTGAGGCGCCGGAAGGTCTCGAACACGACGTCTGCTTGCTGGCCTGTCTGCGCGGCAGCTTTGTCGAGGCGGGCGATGAGCGAAGGAATGAGGTCCCCTCGGCCAGCCACGTTCAGCCCGCCGAAGACATTCAGCATCGCCTGTGCACACGGGCCAGTCGGTTCGAGATCTCGCTCGAGCCTGCAGAGCGCCCGGACGCCGAGGGCCACCGACTCCGGGCGATCGAGCACCAGCAGGGACCCGACCGCACGCATCCACAAGGCGCTACCCACTGGAAGAAGATCGACGGCGGCGCCAGCCCCTCGAGCCACGAGATCCCAGTCTTGAAGCCCAATCCCTGCGTAGGACTCGACCTCGCGGAGCGCCCCGAGATATTCCCCGCTAGCCCCGCACCGAACCCCGCGCTCGATTGCCGCGAACGGATCTCCTCCGGCCCCCATGACGGCGCCCTGTGCGAGCCGGACGATCGATGGAACTGCCCGCTCAAGCACTCCGCCTCGCTCGAAGTGATCCGCAAGGATCGTGGGGTTCGCCTCTCCACGCTCCTCCAGCCATTCGCCCGCGAGGCGGTGACCGGTGACGCGATCGGCCTCGGTCAGCGTCGCATAGGCGGCGTCCCGAAGGAGTGCGTGACGAAAGGCGAACTCGCGCTCGAGCGGGAAGCGGCTCTCGGGAGACTCCGCGATGAGCTCGCGATCCACGAGGGCCTCGAGCCACGCCCCAGGCGCGGTCGCCGGCCCGAGCAGCGCCTCGACACCCCCCTCCCAGAATGCTTCTCCGAAGACGCTCGCGGCCCGAAGAACTCGCCGAACCTCGGGCTCGAGGCGTTCGACGCGCGTCAGGGCCATCGCCAGAACCGACTCAGGCAGGCCGGTTTCCCCCGCGTCTGCCTGTCGGATGAGCTCCTCGAGGTAAAAGGCGTTCCCCTCGGCGCGATCCACGATGCGAGCGACGGTCTCTGGAGAGAGGCGTTCACCAAGCACGGCGGCGAGGAGCCGCTCGGCTGCTCGTCGACCGAGTGGCGAAAGCCGGATCTCCTGCGGCGCCGCGGCGTCCCAGAGCCTCGGGAATTGCTCGTGCACCTCCGGGCGCGCAAGTGCCACTACGAGGAAGGCCCGATCCGCCAGGCGTCGCAGCGCGTCGCCTAGAGCCTTGAACGACGCTGCATCACCCCAGTGCAGATCCTCGAGAACGATGACGAGGGGCGCCCGTCCAGTCTCGCCGTCGAGAAGCTCGTGAAACGCCCGCCGCTTCTGGTCCGCCATGACGACTGGATCATTGCGAGCGGATACCAGAGCTGAGCTAGGAGCCTCGTCCGTCGGGATTCCCGCGAGCTCTCCGATGATCTCACGCAGGCGATCACTTGCGTTCGCTGACGGAAGCCCACGAACGTACGTGCGCACTCGTCCGTGGTGCGCGGATCCAGCTTCGCCGGGACGGAGCCCGATGGCGTTGCGAGCGAGCCTCTGCGCCACGAGAAACGGTGTGCCAGCGGAGACGGCTTCCGCGCGCGCCAAGAGCACGCGAACGTCGCCACGCCCGCGAACCTTCGAGATGAACTCCGCCCCGAGTCGGGACTTTCCCATGCCAGGTGGCCCGATCACGACCACCGCTCGGGCAACCGTTTCGGCAAGGCACTCGGCAAGCGTCAGTTCGAGCATGCCCAGCTCTCGCTCCCGCCCGACCGTCGGCGTCGGTTTGCCCATGAGCCGGCGCGGCGCCTCCAGATCGGTCCGCTCGCGGGAGAGAAAGCGCTGCGCAGCCCGAGTTTGCAGGTCGAATCTGGCCTCCACGAGACCGGCGGTCACGTCGTCGATGCGGACACCCACCTCGCCCCCGCTGACTGAATCGCGGAGCAATGCGGCCGCACGATCGATGGCTGCCCCGACTGGCAGACGCGCGGTCGTTTCGGCGCGTCCGGTGGCGAGTGCAACGCGATGCTCGGGTGTCGCACGTAGAATCTCGAGCGCACACGACGCGCCCGCCGCCGCTTGATCGCTCGCCGCACCCCCACCGGACAGAACGAACAAGAGGGCACCGCTCTGGAGCGGCGTGAACTCGGCTCCGAAACGCGCCGCGATTTCCCGTGCAGCGCCGACATCGACGAAAGCCTGGTCCGGAGTGATGGTCTCGGCGCTTCCTGCGTCGCGCGGCTCCGCGAGGATCACGCTGACCACTCGCTGCTCCGAATGAGTCAGGCTCGTCGGAGCACGCGAAGGCGGAGACGACAACGTCCGAACGGCCGCGAGCGCCGGCGTTTCGAGCAATCGCACGACGGCAGCGGCGTCCGCGGGCCGATCCGCAGGCTTCTTGGCGAGGAGGCGCGCGACAAGCGTGTCCAGCGACTCGCCGAGCCCTGGCACGAGGTCGCTCACCTTCGGCGCTTCCTCGGCGAGCACCTTCGCGAGAATTGCAACTGCGTGTGCGCCTGAGAACGCCGGAGTGCCGGTGAGGCACTCGAACAGCACGCATCCGAGCGCGAACACGTCTGCTCGCGCGTCCACGTCGCGCGAGCCCATCGCCTGCTCGGGTGCCATGTAGCCGACCGTGCCGAGCATCGCTCCCGTCTGCGTCAGCCCACGTGTCTCGAGACGCGCTCGCGCGATACCGAAATCGAGCACCTTGACCTGCGCGACGTCACTGTCCACTAGGAACAGGTTGCTCGGCTTGACGTCGCGGTGGACGATGCCGCGTTCGTGCGCGAAGGAGAGCGCCTCCGCGGTGCGGCGGATCAGGGAGAGAGAGTCGTCGACGCGGAGCGGACCTTTCGTGAGTTTTTCCGCGAGATCTTCGCCTTCGAGCAGCTCCATCGCGAGGAATGGACGGCGCTCCGCCGTGTCGCCGTGCGCGACGTACCGGACGATCCCCGGATGCGCGAGCTCCGACAGGACGCGGGTCTCGCGCCGGAACCGGTCGATCGCGTCCGCAGATCCGAGGTCGAGCACCTTGAGCGCGACGGAACCGCCGTCCGCGCGATCCGTCGCCAGAAAGACGGACCCCATGCCGCCGCTGCCGATGGGACGCTCGATGACGAAGCGCTCTGCGACGAGGTCGCCGACCCACACGGGGCTACGCCTCTTCCCCGAGCCACTCGCGGGCGAGGGCTATCGTGCGGCGATTGGGCTCGTGGTTCGTGAGGTATGCGTGTCGCGTCGCCCCGTCGTCGAAGCCGCCAGCGTGGCGGAGGAGCCGGTCGCGCGCGGTTCGGATCGCGCCGTTAGCCTCCATCTCACGTCCAGCAGCGCGGAGGCACTCGGCGTGGCTGAGGAGCACGATGCTGCGGTGGGTTGGCGACATCGGGGACTCTTTGTGGCCGGTGGCGGCGCGCTCGGCGAGGGCGAGGGCTTCTCCGACGGCGCCGCGCGCGAGAAGAACCTGCGCGTGCAACGCATGCATCACCTGGTGGAAAATCGGCATCGTTGCGTCGACTTCCGAAAGCGAGGGCAGGCAACGCTCCGCAGCGTCGGCATCGTGCGCGCGGTGAAGAAAGAAAGCCGCTAATGAGATCCGAGCTGAGCCCCTCCTCGACGCATCCGTCGCGTCCAGGTGTGGACGGAGCAACTCCGGACCGTCGAGCGCCCCCGAATCCGCCAGTGCCACGCTTCTCATCAGGCGCGCCGAGGCAACGGTGTAGTCGGCTCCGATCGCTCGATTGAGCTCGGACGCCTGCTCGAACTCCGTGGCGGCCTCGCTGAAGTGCCCCACTTCATAGAGCCCGAAACCAGCGTAGTACGGGACGAGCGGAATCGACCAGGACGATTCGGACAGGGCGAGTTGACGCGAGCTCTCACGCGCCATCGCGAGGCCGCGTGCGACATCGTCGTCGGCCCAGGATGCGACCCAGTGACACGCCATCACACGGTAGCCACAAAAGTCCGGTCCCAGTGCTGCGCTCGCGCCGACGGCGGCAGCGGCCTCGTCCATGCGTCCGAGAATGCGCCGCCCGAGGACCGATTGCCCGAACATCAGCGCACCCACGACGAGAGCCAGGAGCGCAAATCCGAGCGGCCCTGTCGCCGCCGGCATTGCTTCGAGCGCCATCACACTCGACAAGATCTCGGCGCCGACCACCGCGCTTTCGTCCGACCACGCGGCGACCATGATCGAGCCGGCCGCGAGAAACCAAGCCGGATGCGTGGCAGGGAGAAGCCGGATCGCGTCGCGTCCCGCTTCGACCATCAGACGCGCGTCTCCCAGGGATAGGGCCCTCCCCGCCTGCTGCGCACGGACGAGTCCCCGGTTCATCCCGGTTGCGCCTGCGGCGAGTGCTCGATCTCCGAGCTCGATGGACCTCCGCGGGGATGCACGACCGACGCTTTCGAACATCGCCGTCACGAGCCACGGCACCGCGTTGGCCAGGTCCTCTGCCCGTTCGAAGTGGTCTGCCACGGCGAGTGGCTCGGCTCCGTCGATCCGCCCGAGCCACTCGCCCGCAAGAACATGTCCCGCCTTGCGATCGCTCTCCGTGAGCATGCCGTAGGCCGAGTCGCGGAGCAGGGCGTGGCGAAATGTGTATTCCCGTTGCCCGGCGAACCGGCTGTCCGCTACCCGGCTCAGCACTTCGCGCTCCGCCAGCGCTTCCAGCCACGCTCCGGCGCCCGCGTCGCCGCCAAGAAGAGCGGACACTCCGCCCTCCCAGCACACCTCTCCGAACACGCTCGCTGCCCGCAAGACGCGGCGCGCTTCCGGCTCGAGGCGCTCGAGGCGCGACGCGGCCATTGCCGTGACCGTCTCCGGGAGGCCCTCGCTCCCCTCTGCCGCGCTCCGGATGAGCTCTTCGAGATAAAAAGCGTTGCCCTCGGCTCGCTCCACGATGCGGGACACGATGTCCGGGCGTGCGCTTTCACCGAGCACCGAGCGCACGAGTCGCTCAGCCGCGCGTCGGGTGAGCCCGTCGAGGCGAACATCCTGGGCTCCGGAGCGCCCCCACAGCTTCGGGAACACGTCGCGGCCCTCGGGCCTGCCGAGTGCCACGATGAGCAAGGGGCTGTCCGCGAGTCGCCCCAGGGCGGCTTCGATTTGCGCCACGCTCTCGGGATCCGCCCAGTGGGAGATCCTCCACGATCAGGACCAGTGGCCCTCGCGCACATTCCGCATCGAACCACGCCGGGATCGCCTGCCGCACTCTCTCCCCCAGGAGCCTCGGGTCGTTGCGCGCGGCGAGGAGTCTGTGGCTCGGCGGATGCGGCGTCGGGACACCGATGGCCTCGCCGACGAACTCCGCCGCGCGCTGCGCCTCCTCGTCGGGCCAGAGGGCCTGCAGGTACTCGAAGAAGCGCACCTGCTGCACGGGCAGGGGCTCGCCGTCGCGGAGTCGTGCTGCTCTCCGGATCAGACTTCGCACGATGGCGAGAGCAGAGCTTCCACCGACGGCCTCGCTGCGCGCGAGGAGCACGCGCGCTTTCCCGTCCCGCCGAGCACGTGCCAGAAATTCGGTGGCGAGGCGCGACTTCCCGACGCCCGGCGGTGCCGTCACGAGCACGAGGCGAGCCACGCTGTCGTCGGTGCACTCGGCGAGGGTTGCTTCGAGGAGGCCGAGCTCCTTCTCTCGTCCGACGGTCGGCGTCGGTTTTCCGAGAAGGGTTCGCCGGGCGTCGAGCCCGACCGCCTCTCCTACGAGCAGCGGGCCCGATCCGTCTCGCTGCACCACGAAACGCCCGCCGAGTAGCCCGGCGCTCAGAATCGTCGAGGAGGATCCCCGCGCGAGGCGCCGGAGTCTCCGCCCGCAGGAGCGCCGCGACCCGATCGATCGCCGGGCCGATCGGGAGCCGCTCTCCCGTTTCCGCGCGTCCCGTGGCGAGCGCAATCCGCAGGTCAGGGAACGCACGGCGTACTGCGAGCGCGCACGCTGCCGCGCGCGCCGCCTGGTCGGTGGCCGCACCCTTTCCCGAGTGCACGAAGAGGAGCGAGCCGCCCTGCACCGCGGTCAGCTCGGCGTCGAACTGGCGCGCGATTTCCTGCGCTCGACCGAGCTCCGAGTCCGCCGCATCGGGTGTGGACGTTTCGGCGACGGCTGCGCCTCCGGAAGGCTCGGCAAGAATGACGCTGACGACCCGCTGTTCCGAGCGCGTGAGACTCGCCGGCGAGAGCGAAGAACGGTCACGCTTCTCTGCCGGCGAAGCCCCGAGGGTATCGAACAGATCGCGCAGCCGTGCAGCACTCTCGGGACGCTCATCGCGGTTCTTCGCGAGCATCGCCGCGACGAGCGTGGCGAGTGCCTCCCCGACCTCGGGTCGGAGCTCCGTCACTCGCGGCGCCTCCTCGGTGAGCACCTTCGCCAGGATCGCGACGGCGTGCTCGCCCTCGAACGCGGGGCGTCCCGTCAAGCACTCGAACAGCACGCACCCGAGCGCAAACACGTCCGCTCGCGCGTCCACGTCGCGCGAGCCCATGGCCTGCTCGGGCGCCATGTAGCCGACGGTCCCGAGCATCGCGCCCGTCTGCGTCAGGCCACGAGTCCCCCCGGCGCCGCGCGCGATCCCGAAGTCGAGCACCTTCACCCGCTGGACGTCGCTCTCGACCAGGAACAGATTGCTCGGCTTCAGATCACGATGAACGATGCCCTGCGCGTGCGCGACGGTTAGGGCCTCGGTCGCGCGCCGGATCAGCACCAGACTCTCCTCGACGGTCAGGGCCTTCCTCGAGAGCCGCTCCGCGAGATCCTCACCCTCGAGGAGCTCCATCACGAGAAAAGATCGTCCTTCTGCCGTCTCCCCGTGCGCGACGTACCGCACGATCCCGGGGTGCGACAGGTCGGAGAGCAGCCGCGCTTCCCGCCGAAACCGCTCCGCCGCGCCGTCCGTCACGAGGTCGAGAACCTTCAACGCGACGGGCTCACCGCCCAGCCGATCGGCGGCGCGAAATACCGAGCCCATCCCGCCGCTGCCGATGGGATGCTCGATGACGAACCGATCCGCGACCACGTCGCCGACCCACATGGATGGCGAGGATCGGTCATCGCCGGAAGAACGTCCAGCGGGCGTGCCGATCGCGGCGCCGTGGCTGCGATCGGGCATCCGTGGCGGACCGCGCGCATGTCCAAACGGTGGACGGCTCGGCGCCGGGGACTGTTCAGGTACCCGGACGCTCCGCTCCGGAAGAGCACGTTTCCCGGCTTCTCGTGAGTGGCACGGCTTCTGCTGTTCTGGCCAGCAGACCCGGAGCGATGACGATCATGATCACCCTGTGGCGACGCCCGCTGAAGTCGAACGTCGCCGTCCCCTGGGACCAGCTCATGAGGTCTCAGCTCAGGTCGGCCCCGCGCCCGCTCGCGTCGCCTGGTGTGCGGGAACCGGCGAAAGTGACCGTGGCGGTAGTCGGAACTTCGAGCACCGGGTCGAGAACCGGAGCCGAACCTGCCCGAGCGCGCACGTCGAACGGAGTCGCGGCTCAGGGCTGGGCGCTCGAGAGAGCAGGCGCGGCGTGACGGCTGATTTGCTTCGCGAGACCGTCAGTCAGCGGGGGTGCGTCATTGAAGGCGCTGCCCCGCAGGAGAGCAGTGAGGAAACCCAATGCAAAAATACCTAGTTCTATCGGCCACGGCGCTCGGGTGTCTGTCAGGCTGGGGGATCACGGGGTGCGGGAGTGGCGCGCCTTCCGTCTCCGGAGCCGCGCAACCCGGAGCGGCGCTCACCCCACCGAGCAGTGATCACTCGCTTCGCGACCTCACCGTGGATACTCCTCTGGATTTGCCGCCGTGCAATCACGGCGGTGAGGGAACCGTCGCCTACGTGGCGTCCACGAAGAGTCTCGTCGCTTGCGTGAAGGACAAGTGGACTCCGATTCGACATCCCGGCGGGGTCCGCCGGAAAGGAAGCGCCGCCAGGTCCGGTCGGTGCGACCGGTCCCGCGGGACCTGCCGGTGCAACGGGACCTGCAGGCGCGACGGGTTCAGCGGGTGCGACGGGGCCGCAAGGCCCGGCGGGTCCCGGCGGCGTCGCAGGTCCCGTCGGAGCCACGGGCGCGCAAGGCCCGGCAGGTGAAGCGGGGCCGGCGGGTCTCGGCTTGAACTCTCGCATCTTGCTGACGCCCATTGCGGCTGGAACGACGTGCCCGTCGGGTGGAACCCAGATCGACGTCGGCATCGATGCGAACGACAACGGCGAACTGGATCAAAATGAGATCCAGCAGACGGCCACCCTCTGCAGCGGCCCTCCGGGCGTCTCTTCGCCGCAGCTCGACGCGGCTGTCGGTTCCCGCGATGGCGGTGTCGGAACGCCAGAAGTCGACGACGGCACCGACGGGGCGGCGCCCGGGATCTGTGGGAACGGCGTTCGAGAGCGCGGCGAACAGTGCGACGATGGCAATCAAATGAACCTGGACGGTTGCGACGCGGCCTGCCGATTCGAGCAAATCCAACGAATCAACTCGCTGACCATGCAATGGGCCACGGACTCGCTCTGCGCCGTGAACGCGCTCGGCTCGGCGATCCTCGCGCCAGCCCAGCCGTCGTTCCAGACGAGTCTGGACGCCGCGGTCAGCGACGGCACCATCACGGCGTTGCTCGACTTCCGACAGCTCGACGACCTCACGGGGACAGGCGACGAATCCATCGAGGTCGGCGCGTTCAGCGGCACCCCGCGAGCAGGGACGGGCTACGACGGGAAGAGCGATCTCGACTGGTGGTACACGACCGACGGAGCTTCGATCGACTCGAATCGGATCCCTCGAGCCGCACTGGGCGGTAGCATCGTTGCGAAGGTCCTTGCTGCGGGGCCTGGCGCACTGAGCGTTCCGTTCAATCCGGGCGGCTCACCGGGAGCGCTCGTCATGTCAAATGCGCTCCTCGAGGCCACCATTGGCGCGGCGTCCACACCGCTCTCGTCGTCCGGCAGTCCACCCGGTCACCTGCCTGGGGAGCACCTCGACCCGAGCTTGACGAGCTTTGGCTCCACGCAAGGCGGCGAGCTCTGCGGGAACGTCAGCGCGACGTCGCTGTCGCGCATCGCGTTGCCGGCCGCACTCACGGGCGGAGCGTGCTCTGTCGGCTACTTGTCGGCAAACTCGCTGCTGGATCTGCTCGTCGATGGGTGCACTACCCTAGGGCTCGTTTCGCTCGTCCGCGCCACGCAGCCCGATCAGGTCGACCCCGCGGCTCCGATCGCAGGTGCCGGCGGACGGTATCAGCTGGTCACGAACTCGCAGCACCAGGTGATCACCTGCAAGGACCACGCGGGCTCGGCCGTGCCCCTCGGCGCGTGTCTCGACGCCGCGGCATATTCGAGCTTCTTTCGGTTCTCCACTGACCGGGTCGTCGTCAAGTGACTACTCCCCGAGCCACTCCTTCGCCAGCGCGAGCGTCCGCGCGTTGGCTGGAAGGTTCGTCGTGAAGCAGCGCGCGAGCTCGGGGTCGCCGAAGGAGGCCGCGATGCGGAGGATGCGGTCGCGCGCGACGCGGAAGGCTTCTTCGGCTGCCGCGCGGTCGCCGAGGGTCGCGAGGGCCTCCGCGCGGGTGAGGAGGATTTGGGACCGCATGATCGGGTCCGCTCCGTGGCGATGCGCCGAGGCCAGGGCCTGATCCGAAAAGTCGCGGGCGCCGCTTGCGTCGCCGCGAGCGAGCTGCACTCGTGCACGCACGTAGAGCTGGTATTGAGCAAAAGGTGGCATCACTCTCGCCCCCTCGTCTGCAAGAAGGACGTGTTCCTCGACGGCGTCGAGCTCGGCCGCGTGAAGGAGCGCCTCGGCACGGACCAGCCTCGAGAACGCCACCACGGATAGATGCTCCGAGGGAGCCAGCGAATCGAGGATTCTGGCTTGCAACAGGGACCTCGCCGTGCCGAAGGCGGATCCACGCGAGCAACGTCTCGGCCATCCCGCCAACGGTATGGTTCAGGGTGGCTGCGAGCCGTTCTCGAGCTTTCCGGAGTTCCTTCTCTGCGAGGCCAAGGTCACCCGCGTCACACAGTGCGATGCCAAGGTAATAGGCACCGAACGGCCAACCGATACCTTCTCCGGTAGCCTCGAAGATCGCCTCCGCCTCCCGGGCCGCTCGAAGCGATCCAGAAGGCTCATCTCGATAGCGATCGAGGAAGTGATGAGATGTCAGGAGCCAGGCTACGAACGCCGGCTCGCGGGTCGTAGCACGCTCGCGGGCGGTATCCGCTCGCCGGAGCACAGTGCCGGCCGTTGATGGGTCTCCCAGCAAGGTCAGCGTCACGACCAGCGTGTGAATCGCCCATCCCACGGAGCCCACGGGCGGGACGTCTTTCGTTTCGTCGAGCGCGACGCGGAGCATCTCGGCGATGGGGCGCGGATCGGTCATGGCGACGGACGCGGAACCCGCTGCCACGTACCAGAGCGTGCTGCCCTCCGGGAGCAGCGACATCGCCTCCAGCCCATACTCGAGGAGCTCCGGCCCCGCCGACGCTACTGCGACCAGCGCTTGAATCGCACGGAGCTTCCCCTGGGCCTCGCCCCGCGCCCCGAGCCGGATGCCGCGCTCGGCGAGCTCGACGACCGGGAGGAACGACTTCCCGTCGAACGTCTGATCGAAGAGCTTCGCCGCCGCCATCCCGACCCACTCGGCGGCGCGTGCGAGGTCGCCGCTCGCCTCGAAGTGGTTCGCGACGACGAGCGGGTCCTCACCGCGCGCTTCGAGCCACGTCCCGGCGAGCCCGTGCCCCGTCGCCCGGTCGACCTCCGTCAGCGACGCGTACGCCGCTTCCCGGAGGAGCGAGTGGCGGAAGGCATACTCGCGCTCGCCCGCGATGGTGCTCGACTCGACCGACTCGAGGAGCTCGCTCGCCACGAGGCCGTCGATGCCGTCGCGCACGCCGTCTCGCGACGTGTCTCCCGCGACGGCGACGACGCCGCCTTCCCAGAACGTCTCCCCGAACACGCTGGCCGCTCTGAGGAGCCTGCGTGCGGTCGCGGATTGCTGCTCGAGCCGCGCCTGCGCCATCGCGACGACCGTTTCGGGCAGCGTCGTCGCCCCGCTCGCGATGCTGCGGATGAGCTCTTCCAGGAAGAAGGCGTTGCCCTCGGCGAGCATCACAATCCGCGCGATCGTCTCGCCGGGGACGTCGCTGCCGAGCACCGAGCGCGCGAGCTCCTCCGACGCGCGCCGGCCGAGCCCCGGGAGCGAGACCTCCTGCGTCCCGGGCCACGCGGTCCGCTCGCGCGCCTCCGGTCGACCGAGCGCGAGCACGAAGAGCGGCGCGCTCGCGAGCTTCCGGAGCACGGAGCCAACGAACGTGATGGTCGAAGCGTCCGCCCAGTGCACGTCCTCGAGCATCAGGAGCACGGGCCCCGCCGCACATTCCGCCTCGAGCCATTCCTCCGAGCTCCGCCGCAGCCAGTACCGCATCAGGTCGGGGTTGCTTCGCGCCGCGAGGAGCTGATCCGTGGGCGATTCCGGCGATGGCGCGCCGACCAGCTCGCCGAGAAACTCCGCCACGCGTCCCGGCGCTTCGAGCCGCAAGCCGAGGGCGTGTTCCCGGATCCGCGCGTACTGCACGGAGGGCGGCTCCGCTTCGCGAGCAGAGGTCGCGTCGCGCACGAGGAGGGACAGGACCGTGCCCACGGCATCCGCAGACACCGGAGCTCCGCGGGCGAAGAAGATCCGGAGCGCCCTGCGCTCGCGCACGCGGTCCATCAGCTCGCGCCCGAGCCGCGATTTTCCCCCGCCAGCTGGGGCGGTGACCAGCACGCACCGCGCGGCGCGCTCGTCGATGCACTCGTCCAGGGTCGCCGTGAGCAGGCCGAGCTCCCGGTCGCGCCCGACGCACGGCGTGGGACGGCCGAGCAGCGTGCGCGGCCGGGTGGCGCCCTGGCGCACCGAGACGAGCGCGTGCGCGCCGCCCGCTTCGACCACCTCGAACTGCGCGCCGAGCAGGCCGGCGGTCACGTCGTCCACGAGCACGCGGTGTCCGTCCACCCGCGCGCTCCGTAACAGCGCCGCGGCGCGATCGATTGCGGGCCCGATGAAGCGCTCTTCGTGCGCCTCTGCGAGGCTCGTCGCGACGGCGATCCTGTAATCCGGGAGCGCCCGGGCGAGCTCGAGCGCGGCCTGGGCGGCGCGTGCCGAGAGATCGCTCGCGACGCCGCTGTCCTGCAGCGTGAGGAGGAGCGTGCCGCCGAGGAGCCAGCGCAGCTCCGCGCCGTGCCGGCTCGCGATCTGCGAGACCCCTTCGAGCTCCGCCGAGCCCTGGTCCGGCGTGGCCGTCGCGGCATGCGCGCTGGCGGCGGCGTCCCCCTCCACGAGGATCACGGCCGCCATGCGGCGCTCCGCCGCTCCGAGGGACGCCGGCGCCGCCGTCACCCGGGGCTCGGCGCTTCCAGTGACAGCTCCGGTGGTCACAGACTCCAGCCGTCCGATCAGCGCCGCGGCGTCCGGCGGACGGTGCGCGGGCTCCTTGGCGAGCATCTGCGCGACGAGCTCCTCGAGCGCGACCGGGAGCTCTGGGCACAGCTGCCGGAGCCTCGGCGCCTCCTCCACGAGGACCTTCGCGAGGATCGCGACCACGTGGTCCCCCGTGAAGGCCGGGCGCCCGGCGAGGCACTCAAACAGCACGCACCCGAGCGAGAACACGTCCGCGCGCGCGTCGACGGCTCCGCTCGCCGTCGCCTGCTCGGGAGCCATGTAGCCGACCGTGCCGAGAAGGGTGCCCGTCTGCGTGAGGCCGCGGGTCTGGAGACCGGCGCGCGCGATCCCGAAGTCTAGCACCTTCAACCGCTCGCCGTCGCTCTCGACCAGGAACAGATTGCTCGGCTTCACGTCCCGGTGAACGATCCCCTTGCCGTGCGCGAATGCGAGCGCCTCGGCCGCCTCGCGAACGAGGCCGACGCTCTCCGCGGTCGTTGGTCTCCCGCGGGCGAGCCGCTCCGCGAGGTCCTCTCCATCGAGCAGCTCCATGGCGAGGAACGGGCGATGCTCCGCCGTCTCCCCGTGAGCGACGTAGCGGACGATGCCAGGGTGCGTCAGCTCCGACAGCACGCGCACCTCGCGACCGAAGCGCTCTCTCGCCGCCTCGTCCGTCAGATCGAGCACCTTCAGCGCGACCGCGCCTCCCGCGACCCGGTCCGCGGCGAGGAACACCGACCCCATGCCCCCGCTCCCGATTGGGCGCACGATCTCGAACCGCTCCGCGACGACGTCACCGACCCACATTCGAGCCCGGAGGATTGGTCAATCGCCGCGGAACGTCCAGCGCGCTGCCGTCCGGGCCCTCTCGATGACCTGATGCGCCGTCTCGACGCCCCGGTGCCTTCGGATGACGAGAGGCCCGTGCGCCGTGCATCCGATCTCCCGTCCCCCCGGCGCGCCTGCGCGGCTGCACCTCGCCACGGCGCCTGCAGGCTGGCCCAGCAGCGGCAACGTTCTCCAGCCGCGCTCGTCCCCGCGGTGCGGCCCCCGAAGCTTTCGCCGCTGCGAATTCATGCGCCAAACTCGACCCCGCTCCCGGATCCGGTTGCTCGCGGGCGCGTGATAGCGCGGTAGCCGAGATCGCGCTGGCGGCGCTCGGAGCGTGCCTCGACCTCGACGCGGAGCGCGCGACGTTTTACGCTGATGTCGTCCGTGTCGCCCTCGGCGGCGACGCCCGCACGGCACTGGAGAATCTCATGCAATTCCCGGAGCACCGTGAATACCAGAGCGAGTTCGTCAAGAAGCACGTCTCCCAAGGACGCGCGGAGGGGCATGCCGAGGGCCGCGCACAGGAGGCGGGACGCGCCGTCGTGGCGGTGCTCGAGGCGCGCGGGCTCGCGATCTCGGCCGAGCACCGGACCCGCATTCTGGCTTGCACGAGCATCGACGTGCTCGAAGCATGGATTCGCCGCGCCGTGACCGTCGCGTCCGTCGAAGACCTGTTCGGCTGAGGACGGCGCGCCGTCGGGACGAGTGCAAACCGGTTGCTCGACCCGCGCCAGAGCCCGTAAAGGGCCCCACCCTCGCGCGTCGAGGCCCATCGCACTATCGCCCCTGGGCCCAGCGTCTCCGCAGAACCTTCGGCATCGACGTCGAGACCTGCCCCAAGTGCGGCGGGCGCATGCGCCTGCTCACGGCAGCACGTCTCGAGCGTCGAGGACGCGTCCGTCGGCGTCGAGAGGCTCGTCGAGCGTCGAGAGGCACGTCTCGAGCGTCGAGAAGCACGTCTCGAGCGTCGAGAGGCGCGTCTCGAGCGTCGAGAGGCACGTCTCGAGCCTCGAGAGGCACGTCTCGAGCGTCGAGAGGCACGTCTCGAGCCTCGAGAGGCACGTCTCGAGCGTCGAGAGGCACGTCTCGAGCGTCGAGAGGCGCTTCACGCGGCGCGAGGGCGCGTCCGTCGGCGTCGAGAGGCGCGTCTCGAGCGTCGAGAGGCACGTCTCGAGCGTCGAGAGGCGCTTCACGCGGCGCGAGGGCGCGTCCGTCGGCGTCGAGAGGCGCGTCTCGAGCGTCGAGAGGCACGTCTCGAGCCTCGAGAGGCACGTCTCGAGCCTCGAGGACGCGTCCGTCGGCGTCGAGAAGCGCGTCTCGAGCGTCGAGAGGCGCGTCTCGAGCGTCGAGAGGCACGTCTCGAGCGTCGAGGACGCGTCCGTCGGCCTCGAGAGGCACGTCTCGAGCGTCGAGGTCGTCGAAGGGGGCGCCCTCGGCTAGCGTTGCCGTCCAGCTCGGGGTCAGGCGTTCGGCGGCTTTCTGTCGGCCCAGGGCCGCGCTTGCTCGAGCTTCACCCACCGAGGTGATCTGCTTCACCCACCGAAGGGATGCCCGCGGAGCCGTCATCGGACAGCGGTAACGGGCGGAGCGCTTCACGGCCCCGCATCGTCCGCGCGGGCGCCGTCGGGTTCTGCGTGCGCGTCCGCCGCGCTGGCGTCGTTCGCCGATCCTGCGGACCCGACGCCTGCGCCGGCGTCCGCGCACCACGTCTGGGCTGGCGGGGCGCAATCGAGAATGTCACGCGGACCGGCGAGCGTCTGCGAGCAGTAGCGCGATCCGGCGGGAACGCCGTACAGCACGCCTCCGACGAGCGCGCCGGTGCTCGAGTCGTATGCGCAAAGCACGCTCCCGTCGTGCCCCCACGAGTAGAGACGATACGTGCCGCAGGTGCCTCGCCTCGGATACTCGCGCGGGTCGCACGAGAGGGTATCTTCGCCCACGGATGCCGTCGCGGACGCACGATGCGGCGGGGACGCCGCCGTCGCACCCCCGGCTCTGACCTGGGATTCGCGGGCATCCTTCTCGTCGTGCCGAACTTGCCCGAAGTCGCGCCCGGAGCGAGCCGTCACGCGCTCGCGGGTTTTCTTTCCGCGCTGCCGCCCGCGCCGCGGCCAAGAAGTCTCAGCCGCCGTCCACGCCGACGAGCACGGACTTCTGCGTGCAGAACACGCCGATCTCGTCCGTGAGATAACCGGGCAACACGGTGAAGTCTACGCTCGTCGGCGGCCGGGGGATGCCCCACGCAGAGAGCGTGAGGGAAAGCGGCGCGCAGTCGAACTGGGAATCGGTGAACGTGATCGTGTAGTCCCCGGGCTCGAGGTTGTAATAAAAGCCGAGTCCGTTCAGCGTCGTCTTCGAGGCCTGGAAATGACTGCCCTTGTTCTGGAAGAAGGGCCCCTCACTCGCCGACTCGATGGCGGCGTCGCTGCCGCTCTGCCTGAGGGCGACGCTCACGTCGGCTTCGGTCTCGAAGGCGTTGGGGTCGTTGTTTCCCGGGACGGGGCCAATGGCGAAAAAGTTCATCGAGCCCTTGGTCGGGTCCTGCGTGACGCCCGCGGGCAGAGCTGCGCGCGTCGTTCGGTACATGAAGATGCCTCCAGTGGTCACCTCCATGTCCGTGCTCGCGGTCTGCACCACCTTCACCTCCTTGACGTAGTCGGCCTTCTCCAGGGTGATGATGAGGTTCGTCAGTGGAGGGATCTTGTCGAGCTCGAAGTCGCCCTCGGAGTCCGACGTCGTGCACGGGATCTCGGGGTGGTCGTGGACGCAGATGGCCACGCCCGGAAGGCCTGGGAGCTGGCCGATCCCGTTCGCCGCGTTCGCCCCGGCGTCCACGACCGCGGCATCAGGCTTTCCCGCATCGGGAGAACGCCCGGCAGTGACGTCGATCACTTGCCACGTCAGCTTGAAGGTCTTTGAAACGACCCCCGCGTCAGAGCCAAGTTTGTTGGTGTTGCTGGTGCCGTTGCTGGTGCCGTTGCTGCTACATGCAGCAGCGCTCACGAGCGCGACGAGGCCCACGGCGCAAACGCTTCGATTCATTGCCATGTTCTTCTTCAGGTCGGGGAAGGGGCCGTGCCGGCGCCTCGAAAAAACTCAGTTTCGGTTGCACTGGAAGTTGTAGACAGTCATCGGATCGTCCGTATTGACGAGGCTCCCCGCCACCAGGCACATCTCTCCGGTGTAGACCTCGTTCCGGAACGTCAGGACCGTGTCGCTGTCGTTGTCGACCTCGCACTCCCACTGAAGCGTGTCCGTGGGCTCGAGCGTCAGATCGCCGGAAAAGTCCCCGCCCGGCGTCTGCGAGGTGGGGTTCGCCGGCGTGTTGGTGTGAGCGGTGTCGTAAAACAGGGTCACCGGATCCTCCCAGCTGTAGTTCACGAGGACCGTCGTCTTGACTCCCCCGGAAACCTTCCAGATGGTCATGCGCTTCGCGTGCGCGTGCATGTGAGCCGCGAGGTCCAGGATGCGGATGGGCCGGTCGGGGCTGCAGCTGAAGTCGTAGTTCTGATGGGTGCCGGGCGTGATGTAGTAACCGAGCCCGCCGTTGAGATCGACCGCGCCCCGCTGCCCCTTCATCTGGTCCTGGTCGATGTAGTAATAGTTGAGCCACGCTTCGCGGAGCGTGTTCACGTCGGAAGTGTTGATGACGTGAAAGTTCAGCACCGCCTGGGTCGCCGCCGGCACTTCGCGTCCGAGCCCCTGATTCTCGGGGGCCGGGTCCACTCGCTCGTCGACCTTCGGCGTCTGGGTCCCGCCGAAGAGCCCTGCCGGAACCTCATCGGTCGCATCGCACGGCGCGAAGCCCTGGGTCGTCACCGGCGGTGTCACGGCTTGCCCGGGAGCGTTCCGGCTTTGTGCGATCAGGTGATGGCTGCCGGGCCTCATCTGGAACTCGTAGCCCGAGTAAAAGATGTCGCTCGTGTTGGGGCTCAGCTCGAAGAAGCAGTCGAGCGACTCCTGGCCCGGCGGGAGCGTGAACTTCGCGACCTCGTCCGGATCATCGTAGTCCGACGGACCGTAGTGCAGTTGAAAGCCTTCCGTCGCAGATGGCGGAGCGAGGCACTGGTCGTCGCCAACGAAGCCGGTGTTGGTCGGGCAGGTCCCGTTCATCTGCACCTTGTTGCTGGAACCCGCGGAGGACGAACTGCAACCGATTGCCGCAAGCGCGAGCGCGCACAACACCTGAGTCGCTGTTCTGTTCGTCATGCAAGGCTCCTTAATCGGGCTCGCCGTACGGGCCGAATATTTCGAGGGGGTTTCCTTGGGCCTCGCGAGGCCCCCAAGGCACTGCTGGCCCCTAATGCCCGACCGATCTGTCCCCGTCAATAGTCACTTCCGTGACGTCCGTCTCACGCCGCATCAGAGCAGCCACTCGATCAATCGCGCATCAGATTCGATCAATCGATCGATCTCGTCGAGGCTCGAGCAAGCAACGACGGCTGTTCGTCGATTCCCGGGCCGCGTGATTTCGTATGGAGCCGCGCGACCTGTTTCACTTCGCGGCGATCAGCGATACTTCGTGCCACCATGCACGCCATCGTCAACACTTTGAAACTCGCCCGACCGCTCGACGACCAGATCCTCCACACGATAGAGGATTTCAATGTGCGTCCGTACCTCGCGGGTCCTGTCACGCGCAGCGTCGGCGAGGTCATCGTCGACCTCCCCCGCCGCCTTCGGCGCGCTCGTGCTCGCAAGGGGGTCTTGACCCCCGCGGCTCGCTTCGCGACCGCTCCCCCGCCGCCTTCGGCGCGCTCGTGCTCGCAAGGGGGTCTTGACCCCCGCGGCTCGCTTCGCGACCGCTCCCCCGCCGCCTTCGGCGCGCTCGTGCTCGCAAGGGGGTCTTGACCCCCGCGGCTCGCTTCGCGACCGCTCCCCCGCCGCCTTCGGCGCGCTCGCTCCGGGATTGTGAGGGTTCGAGCGGGTGAAGTGGCAGCACCTGTGCCACTTCGCGACTTTTGGATCCGGTTGAGGGTCGAGCAAACGACGGGTCGCGGAACTCGTCGGAAGTCCGAAAATGCGCGGCGAAGCCGCGCCGCGATCAGCCATGGATGCCAACGCCACCAAATACGTGGCCAAGCCAGGCGCCTGCTGTCCAGCTCGGAAACGACGCTCGACCCGACAGCGCAGCGCAGACGAGAAAGGAAAATCGGACGGCACGGCTTTCGCAAGCGACGGCGTCGATGATTTCTCTAAGTATCTGGCGAGCAACCTTCTTTGCAACCCTCGGCGTGTCTCCGCTCATCGCGTGTAGCAGCTCGAGTTCGAGTCATAACAACCAGGGGGATGCGGGGTCGGGCGGCGCGACGGGCGGCGGCGCGGCCACCGGAGGGGTCACAGGCACCGGCGGCGCCGGCACGGGAGCCACGGGTGGATCGGCGACGGGGGGTAAGGGCGGCACAGGTGGAATCTCGTCGACTGGCGGCTCGGGGGGGCTCGACGGCGGGGACGCCGGAAACTCGATCTGCAAGAACCCGACGCCCCGCCTCGACTTCAACGGACAGCCGACCGGGTTCATCGATTGCGCCGGCGGTTTCACGCATCGTCCGACCACCGCCACTTGCCCGACACACCTGCCGCGGGTCGCCCAGTGCGGCGCAGGACCGGTCGACGACGCGGGTCTTCACTCCGGTCTGTGCTCGAAGGACACCGACTGCCCGGGTCCGGACGGCTTCTGTCAGGCCAGTACGGGCGCGATCGCCAGCTGTTTCTGCAACAACGGTTGCCAGTCGGACACCGACTGCGCGACGGGCGAGATCTGCGGCTGCGGCGACCCGGTGGGGCAATGCATCCCGGCAGCCTGCACGACCGACGCCGAGTGCGGCGCCGGGTTCCTCTGTATCAGCTCGAAAGACTCGTCAGGCTGCGGGTACACGTTCGGCTGTCAGACGGCGAAAGACACGTGCGTCACGGACGCGGATTGCAGCTTCGACGCTGGAGCGCCGTTCTGCGAGTTCATCACGGACCATCACGAGTGCTCGTTCGGGCACCCGTGCGGCACGGGCCGCCCCTTCCTCGTCGGCGGCGCGGCACGCGTCGCGAACCTCGGGACCGGCGCGGACTGGCAATCGACGCTCCGGCCCGAGTTCGACGCGCTCGAGAACGCGACGCGCTCGACCGTCGCCGAACGGTGGACGGAGAATCGCCCTCATGGAGCATGCGTCCATCGCCGCGTTCGCTCGTTTCGCGCTCGAGCTGATGTCGCTTGGCGCGCCGTCACGGCTCCTCGCGGCGACTCAAGCCGCCATGGCGGACGAAACCGTGCACGCTCGAGACGCCTTCGCGCTGGCAAGTGCTTACGCCGGGAGAAACCTCGGACCGGGGCTCCTCGACGTGCACCACGCGCTCACCTTGCGGTCACCCCTGGAAGTCGTGCGAACGGCGATTCTCGAAGGCTGCATCGGCGAGACGGTCGCCGCCGTCGAGGCCGCCGAAGCGCTCGCTCACGCGACGGATCCCGCGGTGCGCGCGGCGCTCGCGCGCGTCTCCCCGGACGAAACGAAGCACGCGGAGCTCGGATGGCAGTTCGTGCGGTGGGTCCTCGAGAGTGGCCCGGAGCAGCTGCGTGCCGTGGCGGCGGCAGAGCTCCTCGCGGTCGTGCGGACGGAGCGAACGTGGAGCGAGAGCCAAACCGCGGCGTATCGCGCCGGACCGTCCGAACCGGCGCTGCTTGCCCACGGCGTGCTCGACGAAGGAACGCGCCTCGAGCTCAGGCGCCGCGTCCTCGCCGAGATCATCGAACCTTGCGCGCTCGCGCTGGTCCGAACCGCGGGCGGCGCGGCCTCGCGCACGGCAGCACCCGCCCACTCTACCTTTGCCTGATTCGTCTCTCACGCCAGCGAGCCGCGGGGGGGGCCAAGGCAGCCAAGACTGCCGAGGCCCCCTTTCTTTGGTAACTTCTGCCCGGTTGCCCGGTGCGGGTGAGGGCTCATTTTGCGCTAAGGTCTGCGACAATGGCATCCACTGCCTTCTTGCATCCGAGCGGCGTTCCGCCGACCGGGCGGCGCATGCTGGTCGTCTTCGACGGGGGTGACGCTCCGGGCTATTCGTCGGTGGCGGTGGCTCTCACCGAGGAGGGCACGCGACGCGGCTACGAGGTGTGGGCCGCCACGGAGGGTTTTCGGTCCCTGACCACAGCCGCATCCGGTGACCTGCCGTTCGAACGTCTGGTCTCGTCGCGCGCCGAGCGCTACGCGCTGCTCGCAGCGGGCCAGCCTGCGCGCTCGATGTCGCGGCGCCTGCAGGACGCGGGCTCCGACTTTCGCAGCGAGCGCTTCGCCGACTTCACGAAGGCCGAGCACCGCGCGCACGCCGTGGAGATGTTCCGCGGACAGGCCTTCACGCACCTGGTCTGCGTCGGCGGCAACGGTACCTTCGAAGGGTGCTGCGCCTGGCTCGAAAGCTTCGGACGGGCTCGCCCCGTCACGGGCTTCATCAACGTGTCGATCGACAACGACGTCGGCGGCGACCGGGCCATCGGGTTCCTGAGCGGCGTCGAGACCGGTGCCACCATCGCCCGAGGCCTCCACGAGGACGGCTACACGCACAAGCGCATCTACCTGCTCGAGATGATGGGCAACCGCAGCGGCCGGCACGCGCTCCACTGCGGCGTGGCTGCGCGCGCTCACCTCATCGTGCTGCCCTTCTTCCAGTTTCCAGAGCGGATCCTGGCCGAGATCGCCGAGAAGCTGCTGGCTGCCGAACACGCCCTGGTGGTCGTCGCCGAAGGGTACGCCGAAGAGGAGCGCCGTCGCGGGCCCGTCGCGAGGTCCTCGAGCGCCCACCTGCTCTCCCAGCTCGAGCCCTTCGGGCTTCACGATTCACCGCGGCGGCGCGTCATCGCCGAGCCGTTCAGCCGTTACCTGCGCGGCGTGCGCCCAGGCTTCGCCGACGTGGCCGCCGCGTACTTGAAGACCACGCTCCTGCTCGATGCCTTCGACGACGGCCGGACCGAGATCATGCCATTCGTGCTGGCAGCTCATGACGTCGGCGTGCGCCCCTTCGAGGAAGTGAAGCGCGAAGACCGCGTGGAGCGCGCGTTTCTGCCGCTGCTCGAACGCCTCGAGCTACCGGCGCTCCGCCGCTGGGTCGCGGAGAACTTCACGACGGCCGAGCGATCGATCTGAGAGCCGCGCGAAACCCGACCCCTTGCCAGCTCTCCCGCTTCAACCGCGGGGCACCGCTATCAGCGCGCTTGCGCGTGCCACGGCGTGAACCCGCGCGCCCGGGGCGTCTTCGCGTCGAGATCGAGCCACAGAAGCATGATCGCGCGCGAGATGCCCACGCCCCCCGGTCGACGCATCAGACGCCGCACTACCTCGGCACCCGCGCGATCACCCCCAGCCTCGAGGCTCACCACGACGAGGTACAGGTCCTCCACATCGTCGTCCTTCGTGAGATCGACGCGCCTGGCAGCTGCGAGTGCCGCGTCGCGCTTGCCGTCGAGCGCCGCGAAGTATGCCTCGAGCACGGCCACCGAATCGGGGAACCCGCGCGGACGGTACTCGTCGAGAGCGGCCTCTGCGTACTGGACGAGCGCCTGTTTCACCGTGCCGGTGCGCGACTCGGCGAGCATCCGCGTGAGGTAGGCGCGGTGCCAGCGGTCCTTCTGGAAGGCGAGCGTGTCGCGACCCTGCGGATCCCATGTGCCGCGTGCAGCGGAGAGGGTTGCCTGGTCGTTCTCGGCCAGCGCCGCAGCGGGGTCACCCTGCGCCTCGCGGATCATCATCATCGCATTGTGCGACCAGAACTCGTCCGGAAGTTCCGGATGCTTGGCGAGCGTGGGGATGACCGCGACGAACGTGGCGGCGGCACGCTCGAAATCGCCCGCATAGACGAAGCGCGCGGCGCGCACGCGCGCGACGAGGTACGCGAGGTGCGCGTCATCCCCGGCGGCCGCCGTCGCGGCGGCGATCCGCTTGTCAGCCGTTGCCACGTCGCCGGCGGCGATGGACGTCTCTGCCGCGTCGAGCGCCTCCACGAGCGCGGGCGGCGGAGTCGCCGGCTCGGGTGGTGACGGTGCGCCGGGAGCCGCGGTAGCGCCAGTAACGGGTGCCGGGAGCGGAGTCGTGGGTGGGGGCAGATATGCGGAGCATGTCGGCGCGGGCGGCGGCGTGACAGGGCCGACTGGAACGACGGGCGCCGGCGCGCACGCGACGTGCAGCGCGGCGATGGTCACGACGGCGAGCGAGCGGAAGCGCATGCGACAGAGAGTAAGCGAGACACGCCGCGGTTGGGCAGCGCACACTTCGTCAGGGGGTGACGAAGGACTCGATCCACACCCATGCAGTCGGGTTCGACGTCGGCCGCCGTGATGGGCGCGAAGCTCCAGATGACGCCGCACACGGAACCCGCCGCGACCTGGCAGCCTCCGACGGACGCGGTCTTGTCGCACGGGCTCGTGGACCAGGTGCCGTTAGTATCGGCGGTGCTCCGTACGGAAACCACCCGGTACCGAGACCGATGCCTCAGCTCGACGGGAGTGTGAGGGGTTCGAGCGCCACCAGCACGGCGACCACGGAGCCGCGCGGCGCGACCTCTCCCGCGGCGAGCGGTCGTACCATCAGCGTGCCCCCGGGGCCGAGGCCCGGAGCGATCGCCACGCGGCGAGCGCTGTGTCCGATGAGCGCCGTGTGCGAAGGGAGTTCCCAGTAGGACGGTGCCACCGTGACGACCAGCTCCGCGCTCTCGGGCGCTTCTGCTGGCGAGCCAGCTGGGTCGGCGCTCGGCGGCAGAGTCGGCGCTTGCAGGTTCTCACCGGTTCGCAGCGCGGGCGCCGGATCCGCGGATGCGGGAACACGCTTCGCCGGCATCGTGACGCGCTCCACTGCCGATGCCGACTGGGTCGGAGGCGGGAACGCTTCCGCGTTCGGCGGTGGGAGGGAGAGAACGAGGGGCGGCAACGCGCCGGGTTCCGGGGACTCCTCGACGCGTTCCGGAGACTCCTCGACGTGTTCCCGGCGTGGCGGCGCGGGCGGCACGGTTGATTTCGGTGCCCCGATCCCGCGAGCGAGACTCGTCGCTGCTTTCGTCAGAGCAAGCGCCCGCCCTCTCCATCCTGCTGCGGTTGCCGCCGCCGCCGCGTCCCGCACGTGCTCGATGGCCTCACGCACCTCCCCCTTCTCCCACAGGATGGAGGCACGCTCCAGTGCACGTCGCGTCTCTTCGCCGTCTCGCGGATCGGCGCGGGGCAGCACGACCGAATATCTCATCGCTAGTCCCCTATCGAAGCTCCCGATACTACGGCAGTACGCGACACCCGGCCAGTGAGGCGCGAATTACCGCGCCCCCGGGCGTGATAGACGTCTCAGCCGTCCACATGACGACACGCGCCTCGCCCTATCGGTTCGCCGCGATCGGGCTCGTTGCCTGCTCGATGTTGATGCACGAGATCCTGCTCACGCGCATCTGCGCGCTCAGACTCTACTTCAACTTCGCGTTCCTCGTGATCTCCAATTGTCTCCTCGGTCTCGGCGCCAGCGGCTCTCTCCTGGCCCTGCGTCAACCAGAGTGGTCGAAGGCCCCGCGGCTCTGGCTCGCGCGTTTCTCGGCGATGTACGGGGTCTCGCTCATCGCCACTTACGTCTTCCTGCTCGAGTTCCCCATTCCGACGGACCTGGTGCTCTCGAACCCCTCGCACCTCTTCGCGCTCACCGCGTACAACCTCGCAGGCGCGGTGCCGTTCGTGTTCGGCGGCGTCGTCGTCGGCATGATCCTCACGTTCGACGTGGCGGACGTGAATCGGCTCTATGCCGTGGATCTCCTCGGCGCTGGTCTCGGGTGCGTGGCGTGTCCCGTGCTCCTCCCGCACGTCGGTGCCGGTGGCGTCTTCGTGATGACCGTACTCCTCGCCGTTCTCGCGGCGGTCGTGCTCTTCCACGACCGCTTTCCACGCGGAGCCATCGCCATCGGCGCCGTGCTCGGCGTGCTCTGCCTGGTGCTCTTGCCGAACCTCGACAGGGAGTTTCCCGTGCCCAGCAAGGGGCTCTTCGAATACGCCCTCGCCGTCGACCGAGCGACGCACCAGGATCCGCCCTACAGCGTCTGGACGGCGAACAGCCGTATCGATCTGGTGCGCGGCACGAAGCGAATGGCCGGCAGGTTCTTCATGCAAGGCACGAACACCGCGGGTTTGCCGCTTGCCCCGCTCACCGGCGCCATCGCGCAAGACGCGATGGCCGGGACGACCATCGCGGACTTTTCGGACAACCCGGAGACGCTCGAGATTCTGCGTCGCACGATGTACTCGGCGGCGTACCGGCTCAAGGATGAGCCGAGGGTTCTCGTCATCGGTCTCGGCGGCGGTAATGACGTCTGGGCGGCGAAAGCCAACGGCGCGCGCTCGGTGAAGGCCATCGAGCTGAACTGGCCCATCGTCGACATCCACAAGACGAAATTGCGACGCTACTCGCGTCTGCTCGTCGACGATCCGACGGTGAATCTCACGGTAGGCGAGGGCCGGAGCGGGCTCATGCGCGAAACCACGAAGTACGACGTGATCCAGATGTCGGGGATCGACACCTGGACGGCGCTCGCGTCGGGCGCGTACGTGCTCGCCGAGAACTACCTCTATACCAAGGAGGCGATCGCCACGATGTACGGGCGCCTCGAAGACGGAGGCATCCTCCAGATCGCCCGGTTCGCCGAAACGATGGAGGCTTTGCGCCTGCTGTCGAACATTCGCGCCGCGCTCTCTTCCCTCGGCGTGGAGCACATCGAGGACTCGATCTCGGTGCTGTCCACGGGCGATCGCATGATGGCCGTTCAGGTGAAGAAGGGCCCATTCACGCTTCGGGAGCAGCGGTCCACAGTCGCCTTCACGCGCTTCGCGGGTATCGATGTCGTCTACCTCCCGTCGCGACCGTCGCCGGGTCCTGTTTCGGACTTCATCCGTGCAAAGGATCCCGAGCCCATGATCGACGCATTTCCGATGAACATCTCTCCGACAACGGACGACCATCCGTACTTCTTCAGCTACGTGAAGTGGCAACACCCGATTGACTCGATCAAACACGTCGGAGACGTTCCGTCCGTCTCGCAGGGGAACCCGCTGTTCATCTTGATGCAGCTACTCGTGAGCGTGCTCCTGAGCGGGCTACTCATTCTGCTGCCCATCGCTCATCGCGCCGACCTGCCAAAACAGGGGACGGGCCGGTACCTCGTCTACTTCTCGAGCCTCGGGCTCGGCTTCGTATTCATCGAGGTATCGGTCATTCAGAAGCTCACGCTGTTTCTCGGGCAACCCGTGTTTTCGCTGACCGTCACGTTGTTCTGTCTCCTCGTATTCACGGGGCTTGGCAGTCTCACCCTCGCGGGACGCCTCCCGACGAACGACCGACGGATCTTGCTCGTCCCGGCGGCGCTCGCTGTGTACATCGCGGTATTTCTCGCCCTGTCCTCGCTCTTCGTTTCGCATCTGATCGGGCTACCCCTCGGTGTGCGCATGCTGCTCACCGGGCTCTTGCTCGCACCGATGGGGTTCTTGCTCGGCGTGCCGTTCGCGTACGGGCTCCGCGTGCTCGGCGAACGGAGTCCGTCGCTCACGGCGTGGGCATGGGCAATCAACGGGTGCGCGAGCGTCGTGGGCTCCGTGCTCACCGTCGTGATCTCGATGAACTTCGGATTCCGCGCCGTGCTCTTCACTGCCGCGCTCGTGTACCTCGCCGGGTTCTGGACACTCCTCGGATCACGAGCGGCGGAGTCGACGGCTTAGACCACACTGTGCACCGCCTGCTTGGCCGCCCTGGGTGAACTCGGCGCCACGTACCGCGATGACCCGAGGGGGCTCCGTCCGAGCGAATCGCAGAGTCGCGGTAACCCCACCACCGTCCGCGTTTCGTGTGAGCTCGAGGCTCGGCATTTCGAGATGCGGACCGAACGCGTCCAGAGCTTCGCCGGCTAGCTCCACCGCGACGAGAACGCCGACGGCCCAGGCGATGCCGATGAAGACGCCGGCGACCGAGCGCCGGGTGCGGAAGAAGTGGAACGGGAGACAGAAGGGGCCGAACACGCCGACGGCGCTCCAGAAGCTCGCCTTGTTCCACGCCCGGGCGAGGCGTTCGGGCGGCGCACTGCGGAGGTCGCGACGGACGATCCAGATGGTCAGGACGACCGCGAGGGCCATCTGGAGCACGAACTCCGCGATGAACCAGACCGCTGCCTCGGTGAGGTCGTTCATGCGAGGAAAAGGGGCGTCTTTTCGGCCGCCCAGGCTCTGTTGCGCCCGGGCCGCGCATTAAAGTGCGCCCACCCTCTCTTTTTGCAGGAATAAGTGCGCGGTCGCGATTGTCTTTGTCCGGCGGCCAGGGCTATAGGCCGGGCACCCTTTTTTGGAGACAAGAGCACGATGCAAGACGTCCGCGCATTGAACGAGCTCGTCGCGAAGGAGAGCGCGTTCATCGACGACCTGTTCGCAGAGATTGGCAAAGTCGTCGTGGGCCAATCGTACATGATCGAGCGTATCTTGATCGGCCTTCTGACGGGCGGCCACGTGCTGCTCGAAGGGGTGCCGGGGCTCGCCAAGACGCTCACCGTGCGCACGACCTGCGACGCGATCCACGCGAAGTTCGCACGGGTCCAGTTCACACCGGACTTGCTGCCCGCGGATCTCATCGGCACCGTCATCTATAACCAGCGAACGGGGGACTTCACTTCCAAGCTCGGGCCGATTTTCGCCAATCTCATCCTCGCGGACGAGATCAATCGCGCCCCGGCCAAGGTCCAGAGCGCGCTGCTCGAGGCGATGCAGGAGCGTCAGGTGACGATCGGGGACACGACGTATCCGCTGCCGGACCCTTTCATCGTGCTCGCGACGCAGAATCCGATCGAGCAGGAAGGGACGTATCCGCTGCCCGAAGCGCAGCTCGACCGGTTCATGCTGATGATCAAGGTCGGCTATCCGACGCGGGACGAAGAACGCCAGATCATGGACCGGATGACGAGCGTGGTGACGGCCCGCGCGCAGCAGCGAACCGTGGACGGCCAGCTCCTCGAGGCGCGCAAGGTCGTGCGGGACGTCTACACGGACGATCGCGTGAAGGACTACATCGTGGACATCGTGTTCGCGACACGCGAACCGTCGCAGCGCGGGCTCAAGGACCTCGGGCCGCTCATCGAGTTCGGTGCGAGCCCGCGCGCGAGCATTGCCTTGAACCTCGCCGCACGCGCTCACGCGTTCCTGAAGCACCGCGGCTACGTGACGCCGGAAGACGTCAAGGCCGTCGGCCCGGACGTGCTGCGGCACCGCCTCGTGCTCTCGTACGAAGCCGAGGCCGAGAACGTGACGGCCGAGGACGTCGTGCGAAGAGTCTTCGAAGTCGTCGAAGTGCCGTGAAATGCAGTCGCTCTAACCGAGAATTCCCGTGATCCCCCGCGAGCTGCTCAAGGCCCTGCGCAAGATCGAGATCACGACGAACCGGCTCGCGACCGAGCAGCTCTCCGGGAGCTACACGTCCGTCTTCCGGGGTCAGGGGCTCGCGTTCCGCGAAGTGCGAAAGTATCAGCCGGGGGACGACGTCCGGACGATCGACTGGAACGTGAGCGCGCGCATGGACGACACCTACGTGAAGGTGTTCGTCGAGGAGCGCGAGATGACGGTGATGCTCGTCGTGGACGCGTCCGCGAGCAATCAGTTCGGCACGCGCGTGGCGTCGAAGGCGCGCGTGGCCGCGGAGGTGGGCGCGCTCTGCGCGTTCAGCGCGATCAAGCACAACGACCGCGTGGGGCTGATCCTCGCGACGGATTGCATCGAGAACATCGTGCCGCCCAAGAAGGGGCAGAAGCACGTCATGCGCGTGATCCGGGAGATCCTCGGTGCCGAGCCGGAGCACAAGGGGACGGATCTCGGGCTGGCGTTCGAGACGCTGTACCGGGTGGCGCGTCGGCGCAGCGTCGCGTTCGTCCTGTCGGATTTCTTCGCGGCGAACTACGAGCGCGCGCTGTCGCTCGCGTCCGCGCGGCACGACGTGATCCCGCTGATGCTGGTGGATCCGCGTGACGAAGAGCTGCCCGACGTCGGCATCACGACGTTCGAGGATTTCGAGACGGGCGAGAGCGTCGTGGTGGATACGTCGAGCCCGGGCGTGCGCGCACATTACAAGCGGGCGATGCGCGATCTGCGAGCAGGGAATCTGAGGACGTTCAAGAAGCTCGGCCTCGATCATTGCATCATCCGCACCGACAAGCCCTTCGTCGATCCGCTACGGCAGCTCTTCGCGCGGCGCGCGCGGAGGATCCGGAGATGAAATGGCCGGGATGGGCCCTGCTCGGCGCCGTGCTGTACGCGGCGTCCGTGCGGGCGGCGGTGCCCATCCCGGGCGCGCCACCGCTCGTCGCCGCGTCCGCCGAGCCGCCGGAGGAGACGGCGACGTGCAGGGAGTCGTTCCCGCCGGGAAGCACACGGCCCGCCTTGAAGGAGACGTTCCCGTCGCACGGAAAGACGGGCTACGCGCTCGTCCTCGACGTGGTGATCGATCACGGCAAAGGCGAGACGGTGCTCCCGAGCGGTCTCGGCGGCTCGTCGGCAGGAGATGCGACGCGTGCGCTCGAAGCGGCAGGGTTTTATCTGCCGAGCCCGAAGGGCGACGGCGCGCCGACGCTCGAAACCAAGGTGACGGCTGACCGCGCCGTGAGCCACCTGACCATCCCGGTAGTCGCTCTGCCGAAGAAGCCCGGGCGGCGCGAGCTCACGTTGCCGCCACTCCCGATCGCGATGTCGCGAGCGAGCGGCGAGGTTCGAACGCTCTGCACGGCGCCGCACACGGTGACGCTCGAAGATCCGATCGCGAATACCCCCGACGCGAAGCCCCGCGGCAATCCGAAGCCGCTACGTCAGCTCGAGGAATGGACGGCGGCCAAGCACGCCGCGATCGGCGCGCTCGCGGCACTCGCCGCTCTCCTCCTCGGAATGTGGCTGGTCCGACTGTGGAATCGGCGTCCGAAGCCGGTGCCGGCCCCGACGCCCCCGCGACCGCCCTGGGACGTCGCGCTCGAGGAGCTGTTCGACGTTCGCAACGCGCAGCTCGTCGCGCAGGGGCGGTTCGCGGAGCATTTCGATCGCGTGTCGGACGCGGTCCGGCGTTACCTGGGCGCGCGGTACGGTTACGACGGCCTCGAGACGACGACGCGCGAAGCCGTGGTCGCGCTGAAGCGGGTCACGCCGAGGATCGGCGTCCTCACGGACGTGGAAGGGTTTCTCGACAACGCGGATCTCGTGAAGTTTGCGAAGCTGACGCCGACCGAGGGCGAGTGTCACTCCGCGCTCAGTAGCGCCGAGGAAATCGTGCGGCGAACCATGCCTGCCCCCGTGCTCGCCCCGGGTATCGCACCACTCCCGCGCGACGGAGGAGCGCCGCAATGACGTCCAGGTCCGGGACTCGCGCGCTCGTCGCGCTGCTCGCCGCGGTCCTCGCACTCGCCGTCGGGCTCGCGTATCCGGTCTGGGCCAAGGGGACTGACTGGCTCAGCGCGAAGTGGGAGCATCCGTACTTTCTCCTAGGGCTTCTGCTCGTGCCCTTCGTGTTCGTCCGGGGCACCGTCGGTGAAGACAGGCGCCTTCCGCGGCTCCGCATGGGGACGATCTCGGCCTCTCGCCAGAGGGCCCGCCGGCACGCGAGTGTGGCTGCGCGACGTGCCGGGAGCGCTGCGCGCCGTGGCTCTCGCATTTCTGGTGACCGCCATGGCGCGTCCGGTGAGCAGTCTTCAGCCCGACACGACGGAAGAGGAAGGCATCGACGTCATCCTCGTCCTGGATCTCTCCGGCTCGATGGAAGCGGTGTGCAGAAATCTGCCGCCCGACATCGCCCAGCTCGCGCCGCCGAAGCAGCGCGGCCTTCTCCCCACGCGGCTCGATGCGGCGAAGGCGGTGATTCGCGACTTCATCTCGCGTCGCAAGACGGATCGTATCGGCGTCGTGGTGTTCGGAAAGGCGGCGTACGTCCTGTCGCCGCCGACGCTCGATTACCAGCTCCTCGACACGCTCGTGTCCCACATGGAGCTGAATCTCATCGACGGCAGCGCGACGGCGATCGGGGACGCGCTCGGCGTCGCGGTCGCGAGATTGCGCAGGAGCCACGCATCGAGCAAGGCGATCGTGCTCCTGACGGACGGCGACAACAATGCCGGTCGCATATCGCCGGAGTACGCGACGCACCTCGCGAGCGTCGTCGGCGCCAAGGTGTACACGGTGCAGATAGGTTCGGGTGAGACGTCCGAGGCCCTCGATGGGTTCGACCTGTTCGGACAGCCGCACTACGTCACGAAGAGCTACCCGACGAACCCGGCGCTCCTGAAGAAGATCGCGACGCAGACTGGCGGGCGTGCGTACATCGCGACGGACGCGCGTGCGCTCCAGGCGAGCCTCCACGACGTCCTGAACCAGCTCGAGAAGACGAAGTTCGAGTCCGCCATCGCGACGTTCGAAGATCTCTACCGATACCTGCTCTTGCCCGGGGTGCTCATGATCGCCCTGGAAGCGCTGCTCCGGACCTTCGTGCTGCGGAGGTTCCCGTGAGGTTCTCGCATCCGTGGTGGCTCGCGGGCGGCCTGCTCGGCGTGCTGATCGGCGTGGCGCTCATCCTGGGGGCGTGGCTGCTCACGCGGTCAGTGCGGCGTTTCGGAGACGAGCCGCGCGTGCTCGCACTCCTCACGGACAGACCCGCCGGGCGGCGGACCCTGAAGGGCGTGCTCCTCGTGCTCGGGCGTCGCGATCGGGTTCGTCGCGCTCGCGCAGCCTCAATACGGTCGCGGCACGCGACTCATCCCCGCGACGAACCTCGACGTCATCATCGTGCTCGATTACTCGAAGAGCATGTACGCGCGCGACGTCACTCCGTCGCGCACGGAGCGCGCCAAGACCGAGGTCGGCCAGTTGATCGAGGATCTCCCCGGTGCACGGTTCGGCGCAGTGGCGTTCGCGGGGGAACCCCTGAGCTTCCCGCTGACGAGCGACGGCGGAGCGATTGCGCAATTCTTCCGGCAGATGACGCCGTCGGACATGCCGGTGGGTGGAACGGCGATCGGGCGCGCTCTCGAGCTTGGCCTCGATTTGCTCCGGCGCGATCCGGTCTCGATCGCGCCACCGTCGCGTGATGGTGCTCGTCACCGACGGCGAGGACCTCGAGGGTGACCCGACCACCGTCGCCGAGGCGGCGGCGAAAGAGCACGTCACGATCGACGTCGTGCAGATCGGCGGTCGAACGCCGGAACCGATCCCCGACGTCGACGAGAACGGGAACAGCCACGGCTGGCGAAAGGACGAAAACGGACAGCCCCTCACCACGTCCCTCAGCGCGGCAGGCGAGGAACAGCTCGACGAAGATCGCGCAGATCACGGGAGGTAACATCGTCCGTAGCCAGCACGGGTCCACGGGCATCACCGAGATCGCCACGGCGATGAAGCGGATGATGACCGAGGAACTCTCGGAGCGCGTGGAGACGGTCTACGCCGACGTGTACTTCTACCCCACGGCGCTCGCGATCCTCCTTCTTCTGGCCGAGGCGTTCGTTCCGCAAGCGACGCGGCGGAAGGCGACCAGGACCCCAACCTCGCCGCCGAAGAAGCGGGAAGGGTCGAGGTCGCCGAAGCGACGCAAGGTGACGACGATCGCCGGCGCCGCGCTCGTGCTCTTGACGGCTTCTGGTTGTCGGGGCGGATTTTTTACCCGTCATTCCCCCGCGGTCGACGATGCGCTGAAGACCCTCGACGCAGGGGATCCCGCGAAGGCGAGCGAGCTACTCGAGACGTATCTGTCGACCGGGCAATGCCAGAAGGGAGAACTCGGAACGCCGGATGCCGTCCGCAGGCAGGGGAACGCGTCGCTCGATCTGGGGCTCACCCTGTTTCGCGTGGCGGAGAAATTCGGCAAGCGCTTCGGCGACGACACGAAGCCAGCGCCGGGCACGCCTGATCACGGCGACGAGCGGAACGACGAAATCGACTGCGCGCTCCGCGTCGTGCGCATCGTCGCGACCGACGGTACCTCGCCCATCGACCTTCAGGCGAAGGCCGAATACCTGACCGGCAATCTCGAATTTCTGCGACAAGGGTACGAGGATGCCGTGTCGGCCTACGACGCCGCGTTGAAGCTGATGCCTGCGCGGACCCAGGACGAAAAGTCGACGGCCGCCGACGCCGCGTGGAACCGGTCGATCGCGCTCCGGCGGATCGAGGACAAGCAAAAGGAGAAGCCGGACGCGGGCCCGCAGAACCATCCCGACGGCGGCGAACCCCAGGATGCCGGGAAGAAGAAGCAACCGGAGCCGTCCCCGGACGCCGGCAACCCGTCCAAGAAGAACGACGACAAGAAGAACGACGACAAGAAGAACAAGCCATCGCCGGAGTCCCGGAAGGACCAGCAACCGAAGCAGGCGCCGCAAAAGAAGCCCCAGCCCTCGCTGAGCCAGGACGAGCGTATTCTGGACAACCTGGAGCAGGCGCCCACGGTCCAGCAGGAAGCCGCCAAGAGAAGCGCGGCGCATGGCAACGCGAGCGGTATGGAGGACAAGTGACGCCGCGACGGCTGACCGCGGCCCTGGCGCTCACCTCCGCGCTGTTGCCGGGGACGGCGCTCGCCGCCACGTCTCTTCAAACGACGGTGGCCACGCATCAAGCGGAGGTCGGCGAAGGCATTCAGGTCGAACTCAACGCCATGAGCGACGACCAGTCCCCAGTCAGCCCGCACCTGAAGTTGCCACCCGGCTTCTCCGTTCAGGGCCCGAGCATTTCTTCGTCGCAGCAGATCTCTTTCACGAACGGTCAGTTCGAACACCGCCGCGGCATCACCGTCGACTGGATCGTGACGGCGTCGCGACCCGGTCACTACGTCATCGGGCCCGCGACCGTCCAGGTGGGGGGCAGCGTGATGCAGGGCGAGACGGCGCAGATCGACGTCGTCCCTGCGGGAACGGCTCCGAAGCGCGGCCCTCCGAATCCGTTCGGGCAAGGTAATCCGTTCGGCCAGGGGAACCCCTTCGATCCGTTCGACATGCTGCAGCGGATGCAGAACCTCCCCGGCAACCTCGACGACTCGCAGCTCTTGAACTCGCCGCCGGAACCTCCGGAGGAGTTCACCGTCGAACATGCGCCCGATCCGATGGCGTTCCTGCGCGCGGTGGTGACACCGACGCACGCGGTGGTCGGGCAGCAGGTGACCTTGACCGTTTATGCCTACGGGGGACGCGGGCCCTACGACGAAATGGGCTCGTCCGAGCCGAGCCGCGCGGATTTCCTCTCGCAGGTCATCGTCGACAGCTCTTATCGACAGCCTCGCTACATGATTCCGATCGACGGCGCTCGGTGGTTCGCCGTGAAACTGCGCGAGGTGGCCCTGTTTCCGCTGCGCGCGGGCGCGCTCACCATCGGCCCGATGAAGATGGGGTTCCGTGGGCCCGGATATCCGGAAGCGCGCCAGATGGAGGGCCTCGTGCGACAGAGTCCGGCGTTGCGCGTCGACGTTACCGAGCCGCCCGTCGCGGGGCGGCCACCCGGTTACGAACTCGGCGACGTCGGGAGCTACGCCCTTTCGGCGAACGTCGAGCCGAGACGCATCGAAGCCGGGGACGCGGTTGCCGTGACGATCCGGCTCGAGGGCACCGGGAACGTCCCCGACCACGTCAAGCACACCGAACAGACCGGCGTGGAATGGCTTCCCCCCACCACGACCGATTCCGTCACACCGAACGACGCCGTCATCGCCGGGTGGCGCCAGTTCCGGTACGTCGTGCGACTGGACCAACCCGGCGTGCACGATCTCGGCGAGGCGACGCTCCCCTATTTCGATCCACGAACGGAGCGATACGCGGTCGCGCGCGCCAAGCTCGGCATCGTCGAAGTGACGCCCGGCATGGCCGTGTCGACAGCGCCGTCCGCGTCATCGACCCCCGCATCCATGGGGCCAGGCGATCCGTTCGACGGGCTCGGCGGCGTCCGCAAGAAACTCGGAGCGGTGCCCCCCGCGGCGCGCCATTTGACGGATGACAGGGGCTTCTGGGCGCTCCTGGCGGGAGGGCCATGCACCGTGCTCGCGCTCGGCGGACTCGCAGAGCTCGCGCGCGCGCTGCGAAAGCGGATGGCCGCGCGCGCGGGCTCCCGAACGGCCCTCGCCCGACGCGCCCTCGCCGACGCGAAGAGCGCCGCCGACCGACAGGACGCGACCTCGGCGGCGGCGGCCATCGAGCGGGCCCTCTACACCGCCATCGAAGAACGCTTCGACCTCCGCGCGCGGGCCCTGCTCCGTCACGAGCTCGCCGGGACGCTCGAACGCCATGGCGCCGATGGCGAGCTTGCGAAAGACGTCGTGGACACGCTGAACGGCTGCGACACCGTACGATTCGGGGAAACGCCGGGCCTCGGCCTTTCCGATCTGCTCGCGCGCGCGACGTCGATCGTCGCCAGGCTCGGGCGCGCGAAAGCAACATCGCGGGAGCATGCCGCGTGAAGCCGCTCCGCGCACTCGGCGCAGCGCTACTCATCCTCGCGACGTTGCTGTCGTCGACGAGAGCGAGCGCGGACGACCAGAGCAACGAGGCGCTGTTCGAGGCCGGGGTCGCGGCGCTCGCTCACGGCTCGTACGACGACGCGATCGATCGGTTCGAGCTCATAGCGGATCGCGGCTTCTCGAACCCGGACGTCAGCTACGATCGGGCGATCGCCTACGTGCGCCGCGCCGGATCACACGATGCGCGTCCGGGGGATCTGGGCCGCGCCGCGGCGGCGCTGTCGGAAACGCTGCTCGCGCGGCCGGGTGACGCCGACGCGAGCATCGCGCTGGACCGGGTGCGACAGGAGATCGTCCGGCGTCGAGCGCGCGTGGGCGCAACGTCGATCGATCTCAAACCGTCCCTGGGATGGGCCGTCGTCGACCTGGTCGCCGAGAATACGTGGGCGACGATCGCCATCATTGGCTCCCTGGTCGCATCGGTCGGCATCGCCCTCGGGTGGGCGGTGCGCGGAGAAGCGGTGCGGCTGGCCGGAGTCGTTGCCACGAGTCTCGGCGCGCTCGCTGCGATGGGTGCAGGCTCGCTGGCGGCCGCTGCGCGCTACGAACGGCTGCATCTGCGCCCCGCCGTCGTGGTGGTCGAAGAAGCGCGACTTCTCGACGAAAACGGCGCGACGATTTCCGGACCTGGAACGCGCCTTCCGGAGGGCTCCCAGGTGAGCATCACGGAGCAACGCGGCACGCTCGCACACGTCGAGTGGGGAACTCTCGACGGCTGGCTATCACTGGGTCAACTGAGACTGCTCGCCCGACCGTGACGTCAAGCAAAGGGGGGTCTTGACCCCCGCGGCTCGCTTCGCGACCGCTCCCCCGCCGCCTTCGGCGCGCTCGTGCTCGCAAGGGGGTCTTGACCCCCGCGGCTCGCTTCGCGACCGCTCCCCCGCCGCCTTCGGCGCGCTCGTGCTCGCAAGGGGGTCTTGACCCCCGCGGCTCGCTTCGCGACCGCTCCCCCGCCGCCTTCGGCGCGCTCGTGCTCGCAAGGGGGTCTTGACCCCCGCGGCTCGCTTCGCGACCGCTCCCCCGCCGCCTTCGGCGCGCTCGTGCTCGCAAGGGGGTCTTGACCCCCGCGGCTCGCGTAGTGCAGCGCTCTTTTTTTCGGGGACGACGCGCGCGTCGATGTGAACTACGAACGCAAGAAATGTAGGGGACCGAATCTCGAAACTCGGGTGGACGGTTCAGGCGCCGGGATGCATGCTAACTCTCGTGTGGGTCCGAGGTACCGCGATTCGCCCCGTTCCGAGCTATGCCAAAGTGGCGGAGTCTTCACTCGAGGCCGTTCGGCGAAGCCTCTCGGAGGACGACGAGGCCGTTCGAGGTCAGCTCGACGAGGCGTTCGACCGGTTCGAGCGTGAACAGCCCGCGCTTGCCGCCCACGTCGGGGACGTGCTCTCCAGCCCGCTCGACGAAACGGCGCTCGCGCTCGGGTATTTTCTCACTCTCGTCGTGTGGATGAGCTTCGAACGCGCGCACCCGAGCTACGTGGACGAGGTCACGGCGGAATCGATTCAAGCCACGGCGGAGCTGCTCGATCTGGACGAGCAACTCCGCCGCAAGGACCCCGCCGAAGCCCTCGACACGGACGACGTCGTGGCGATGGAACAGCCGAGTCTGCTCGAGTTCGTGCACGAGCACCTGGACGCGACCCTGGACGCCCACTCGGAGGACGTGGACGTGGACGACGTGCACGCGGTATATCGGCTGGTGCTCGTGGAGATCCTCGCGCTCTCTTACGCCGTTCGCAAACCGACCGGCTACCCCGTCGCCAAGACGGAAATGCTCGCTTGATCGCGCGCGCGCTTCGATGAAAGGCCATTCGAGGCCGAGGACGGCGAGCGCTCCCGGGGCGAAAGTCGTGGTCCGAGAGGGTCGCGAAAAGCCTTTTCGCAACCGGCATCCATGGGTGTTCTCGGGCGCGGTCGCCAGCGTCGGTGACGCCATCGTGGACGGGGAGATCGCGGACATCGTCGATGCGAACGGGGCCTTCCTCGCTCGCGGGATGGTGAATCGCCGCTCGCAGATCCTCGCCCGTGTCCTGACGTTCGACGAAAACGAGCGCATCGACGAGGCCTTCTGGGACTCGCGTATCGCGCGCGCGGTCGCACGCCGTGGCGGACGGAACGGAACGCGACTGGTGAACGCGGAGGCGGACGGGCTCCCCGGGCTCGTGGTCGATCGCTACGGCGACTTTCTGGTCGTTCAAGCGTCGTCGCTCGGCATGGAGCGCCGCAAGGCCGAGATCGTCTCTGCGCTCGTACGGGTCACGTCGCCGCGCGGCATCTACGATCGGAGCGACACCGACGGACGGGACAAGGAGGGACTCTCGCCGTCCGCCGGTCTCCTCGCCGGAGAGGAACCCCCGGCGTTGATCGAAATCGCGGAGCCCACGTCCTCCGACCGGATCGCGACCCTTCTCGTCGACGTGCGCCACGGGCACAAGACGGGGGCGTATCTCGACCAGAGCGAGAACCGCGGGACCGTCGGCGCCTGCGCGAACGGCGCCGACGTCTTGAACCTATTTTCGTACACCGGGGGGTTCGCCGTGCACGCCGCGCTCGGGGGCGCGAAGAGCGCGATGAACGTGGACTCGTCGGCGGATGCGCTCGCGCTCGCCGAGGAGACGGCACTGCGAAACGGCGTGGCCGACCGCGTCACACAGGTGCGCGGCGACGTCTTCGACGTGCTCCGGAAGCTGCGCGACGAACACGCTTCGTTCGACGTCGTGATCGTGGATCCACCGAAGTTCGCTCACTCCGCGGCGGAGGTCGATCGCGCCGCTCGTGCGTACAAGGACCTGGCGCGCGTCAGTCTCGCGCTGGTTCGCGACGGCGGTCACCTGGTCACGTTCTCGTGCTCGGGAGCGATATCGGCGGATCTCTTCCAGAAGATCACGTTCAGCGCGTCGCTCGAAGCGCGGCGCGACGTCCGGATCGTCCGACGCCTGACTCAGGCGCCGGACCATCCGATCTGGCTCACGTTCCCGGAGGGAGACTACCTGAAAGGCCTGCTCTGCCGCGTCGAATGAGGTCCCGGGTACGCCGGGGAACTGCTCACTTCTTCTCGGCGCGACGCCGCTCGGCGTCCGCGAGTCGGTCGGCGATCACCCTCCGAAGCTTCGGCAGATCGAAGCGCGCCGGACGGTCGCCGTCCGGCAGCAGCGCTATCTCCTGCGCGATATGATCCGCGCCATTCCGCGGTCCCTCCGGCACCTTCAGGGCGTCGGCGAGCTTCACGAGCGCGTTCAGTTCCTTCTGGTCGACCTTGCCGTCGAGGCGCGTCATCCACGACGCCACGGCATAGACGAAGAGCCGATCCTCGCGACTCAGCGTGGACCGATCGATCGCCCCGATGTCGACCGGGGACTTCGTGGCGCGCTCGATCTCTTCGATCTCTTCGAGCTCGAGCCCCTCTTCGAGTGCCGTCCGGACTATGGCGTCCGCTTCTTCCGCGTCCAGGTGACCATCAGCCCACCCGACCGCGGCAAGCGCGATGAATACGTCGCGCCCCAGGCGCTTCTTCTGCTCCATGAAAGCCTCCGTAACCGACTACCCTATCACCGATGACGACCCCGGTGATGCTCTTCTACTTCGCGGGAGTCCGCGATCTCGTCGGGCGCGGTGAGGAGCGCATCGAATTACCCGAGGACGTCCGGACCATCGCGGATCTCGCGCGTTTTCTCGAAGGTCATCGACCGAGCCTGGCCGGGCGCCTCCACGCGGTCCGCTTTGCGGTGAACGAGGCCTTCGTGGAGCCGCGAGAGGTCTTGCGTCGGGGGGATGTCGTCGCGCTCATCCCGCCCGTTTCCGGTGGGTGAACGGCGCTCAAGGGGGAACGAGCTTCTTCACCTTCTGCAGGAGAACCTCCAGCTTGAATGGCTTCGTCAGGTAGTGCTTCGCGCCGACCTGGATGCCCCGCACCACGTCCAGACTTCGATCCTGCGCCGTGAGAAAGATGATCGGGATCTTGCCGAGAGTGGATGAGCCCTTCATCGACTGGGCAATGGCGAAGCCGTCCTTGTTCGGCAGGTTCACGTCGAGGAGGACGAGATCCGGGCCATACGTCGTCGCAGTCGAGATCGCTTGCCCGCCGTCGGTCACGACGGAGACGTCGTAGAGACGGGCGAGCGTCTTCGAGAGGAGCTCCGCAATCGCGGGATCGTCCTCGACGATCAGGATCCTTCGCTTCGCTGCCATACCCGAAGATCCGACTAACACGGATCGGCCAGATGAACGATCAAGAGCGAGCGAGAAACGCCCGGGGCTCGGCCTCCGCCGGCGCGGGGCCCTGGATCCGCGCGCAAGTTCTGAAAAATAAGGCGCCCGATGCCAATCGACCCGCGGTACGGAATCGTACCAGCGTGTCGCGGCCCGTCTTCAGGCCGGTGTAGGCTCAGCGCGGGTGACGGCTCCCGCGTTCAGGATCGGCGTCGACGAGAACGGCCTCGGAGCACGGCTCGGGCCCCTCGTCGTCACCGCGGTGCTGGCCCGCGTCGATGAGCGGGGCGAGCGCGTCTTGTCGCGCAAGCCACCGAACCGGATGAGGCTCGAACTCGCCGACTCGAAAGCCGTAGTGTCGCACGGGGACGTGGCGCTCGGGGAAGCGTGGGCGCGCGTGCTCGCGGGCCGCGCGCTCGCGACGCCGGATGAAGTCTTCGAGCGTCTCTCGCTCGAGTCGCGAGCCACCCTGCGCTCACCCTGTCCGTCGCACGTGGAACATCAGTGCTGGTCCGCGTCGCGTGAAGCGTTTGCCGCGGACGACGAGCGACTCGACCGCATCGCCGGACATATTTCATGGTGGGCCGAGCGCGGCATCGAAATCGTCGCGGTCAAGACCACCATCGTCTGCACCAAGCATCTGAACGACGGGAAGCGCGCCGGCGGAAACCGGTTCGTGTCCGATCTGCACGCGATGGAACGCCTCGTCATCGAGTTACGTCGCGTGGCCGGAAGTGACGTCACCGCCGTCTGCGGAAAAGTGGGCGGGATGGACGACTATTCGAAGTTCTTCGGTCCGCTGTCGTACCGGCTGCACTCCGTGATCGCGCGCGGCAAGAAGCTCAGCGCCTATCATTTCCCCGGGATCGGCGAGCTGAGGTTCGAGCGGGACGCGGACGCCCGTGATTCGCTCGTGATGCTCGCCTCCCTCGTCGGAAAGTACGTCCGGGAGCTCCTCATGGCCCGCGTCTCGGGCTTCTACGACGCGGGCGACCCGGAGCTCGCGAGCGTCAGCGGCTATAACGATCCGCTCACCGCGCGGTTCGTGTCGAAGACCGCGCTCGCCCGGCGAGAGCGCCTTGTCCCAGCCGATTGTTTCGAGCGACTTCGCGACGTCAAATGACCGAACGCATCGTCGGCGGCTCACTGCCCCGCGAGGTGGCTCGCTTCGGCGCGCCACTCGCGCTCGGGATGGGATTGCAGACGACCTTCAACCTCGTCGACGCCTACATTCTCGGGCGACTCGAACCCGGCACGGCGGGCGCCGCGCTCGGCGCGATCGGGATCTGCGACCAGCTCGCCGCGCTGGGCACCATCGTGAGCTATGGCCTCTCCGTCGCGACGGCGGCGATCCTCTCCCGAAAGAAGGGCGAAGGCGACCTCGACGCCATCCCCCGCGTCGCCTGGCAGTCTCTCCTCTTCATCCTGGGACTGTCAGCGGTGTTCGCTCTGGTCGCCGTGTTCGGCGCCGGCACGCTGATGCATCGAGTGGTCGGCGCCAAGGGACGTGTGGCCACGTTCGGCACCTCCTATCTGCGGGTGATGGTCGGCGGCAGCGCGACCATCTTCCTGCTGTTGCACCTGACGACCATCCAGCGAGCCCTCGGAAGCTCGAAGACGCCGATCTCCATGTTGGTTGGTGCGAATTTGCTGAATCTCGTGCTCGCGGTTCTGCTCGTGTACGGCCCAGGTCCGGCTCCCGAGGTTTTCGCCTGGGGACCGCCGATCGCGAGGGCGCTCGGGCTGCCGCGACTCGAGCTCATGGGCGCCGCATGGGCGACGATCCTCGCGCGCGCCGTTTTCCTCGTCCCGACGTTCATCATACTCGTGCGCCGCTTCGGGATTTTTCGCCGTCCGAGCTGGGTGCTGCCTCATCGCGAGACCCTGAAGAGCATCTTCGCCGTGGGATGGCCGACGAGCGTGCAGCTCGTCGTCCGCATCCTCGCGATGCTCACCATCCACTCCATCGTCGCACGCGCTTACACGACCAATACCGACCAGTCCGCGACCACCGCGCTCGGCATCGTGTTCAGACTGGAAACCATGGCGATCTTCGTCGGGCTCGGCTGGGGCAGCGCCGCGCAGACCTTCGTCGGTCAGAATATCGGAGCAGGCAGCCCGGCGCGAGCGCAGGCGAGCGGCTGGTACGCAACGGTATTCAACGCCGGCATGATGGCGGCCCTCGCTCTTGCTTACCGGATCTTCGGCCCGGCGATCGTCGCATTCTTCGACGGGGCGCCGAGCGTCGTTCATTTCGCCACGGGGTACCTCCACTGGGTCGGACCCAGCTACATCGCGCTCGGCGTGGGAATCGTGCTGGGCTCGGCGATTCAGGGCGCGGGCGCGACGAAACAGACGCTCCGGCTCGACACGCTCGTCGTGTGCCTCCTCCAGGTTCCGGCAAGCCTTCTGGTCGTCTTCGGCTGGAACCTGGGCCCCGAACGGCTCTGGCAGGTGCTCGACGCGACCTACGTGATCTACGCCCTCGTATACGTGATGAGCTACCGTCGAGGGACGCACCTCGGCGTCGCCGTCGTTTCGTAGTCCCGCATCGGGCAAGGCCCCCCCTTTCCTAGGAGTCGGGGCAAGAGACGCCTCTTGGCGACGGCAGCACCTTGCCCGAGACTCGCGCCATGAAGGAAAAGGCGAGAACCATCACCCCGCCGGGCGCCGACTATCAGATCCACGTCATCGGCGAGCACCCGCGCCCGCTCATGGATTTCTACCACGGGCTGATGCGCCTCTCCTGGACCGCCACCCTCTTCGTGGTGGCCTGCGCGTTCACCCTGACGAATGCTCTCTTTGCACTCGGCTTTCTCGCCACGGGCGGCATCGCGCACTCGGATGGAACCTTCGCGGACGCATTTTTCTTCAGCGTCCAGACGATGGGCACCATCGGCTACGGCGCGATGTTCCCAGCGAGTCGCGCGGCGAACGAGCTCGTGGTCCTCGAGTCCATCGTGAGCCTCATCTTGACGGCGCTCACGACGGGACTCGTCTTTGCCAAGTTCTCGCGCCCGACGGCCCGCGTGGTCTTCACCAAAGAAGCCGTGATCTCACCGGTGAATGGCGTCCCCATGCTCATGCTCAGGCTCGGCAACGAGCGTGGCAACCAGATCGTCGACGCGAGCATCCGCGCGGTCATGCTCCGCACGGAACAGCTCGCGGAGGGAGGCTCGTTCTATCGCATGGTCGATCTGAAGCTCACCCGCGATCACGCGCTGTCGCTCAATCGGTCGTGGAGCGTGATGCACCCGATCGACGAGAAGAGCCCGCTGTTCGGCGAAACACCCGAGACGTTCGTCGAGAAGAACGTCGAGGTGCAAGTGATGCTGGTGGGTCTCGACGACACCTCCATGCAGATCATTCACGCGAGCCACCGGTATTTCAGCCGTCAGATCCTCTGGGGCCGGCGCCACGTGGACGTGCTCACGGAGCTGGACGACGGCGCGATGCAGCTCGACCTGCGGCGGTTTCACACCGTCGAACCGAGCGTCCCCACACGGGAGTTTCCGTACCCGTCTCCATAGCGCGCTCAATTTCCGCGAGAGCTCGACGTCTGCCCCGATGACTTCGGAGCTTCGAGGATGATCGGGTCTCGATTCAACCACCCGCCACGCACGTCCACATCGCGCTGGCCTGTGAATCGCACCCGGCTATGGAGACTTGCCCGCTGGCGTTGCAGGTGTACGTGGGCTTCGCTCCGCCGCAATCGGCGAGGGTCTGGTAAAGGGCTCCGCAGGTTCCCGCACGAACCGTTTCGCATCCCGTGACGCAATCGGACTGCGACGTCGGCCCCACGGCACACTTCGCGGCAAGAATGGAGGGACAGACCGCGTCGCAGCTCGGGATCTCGTTGCCGGCGCCGCCATCGGGCGACGCGCCGCCTCCCGACGAACCTCCGCCGCACCCGGCGAAGACGCAAGCAACCAACCAGACAAGGACGACTCGACCCGGCATCATACCGCGATGATACCCGCTTTTGCGGGGCGCGTGGCTTCAGGAATGACGGAACGCGCGGCGTCAGGCCTTCGCGATGATCTGATCGACGATCTGCTTCGCGAAGTCCTTGTCCCATTCGACGAGGTTCTTCTTCGCAGACACCTCCACCTTCGTCAGCTTCGGTCCCTCGCTGCTGAGCGAAACCGTGACGTCCAGCCCACTTTTCTTGCCGTCGTATTCGCGGTGATCACCGCCATTCTTGGTCGATTGGGTGTCGATGGCGATTCCGTTCTGTGCCAGCACGTCCTTCGTCTTGGCGGCGACATCGTCGATCGGACGGCCGAGCGTCGACTCGGTGCCACGGGAAGTGAAATACACTGCCGAAGCTGCTCCGGCTCCGACCGCTGCGGCAACGCACCCGTAGCCCGCCGTGATGGCGGCCAAAAAGACCAGCAGGTGACGCCACACTACCTTTTTGCCGTTCCGTTGACTCATACAAGGGGTCGTAGGACCGGGCGGGAGCATGACAAGCATGCGCGAACGGCCGACTTCGAACCGCGTTTCGCCGTCATGTGGAAGTCCATGACGGTCTGCTCGTCGAGGCGTCGTCGGATGTGCGGCTCGGGCCGGACGCAGTCGAGCGCTCTTCACTCACGTGGAGGATTCGCCGATCGATAGCGTCGAGTACGGCGCCCGCGCCGATGCCGGCGAACTTTCTGGCAAAGAGCTTTCGGGACGCACCGAGAGCGTCGATGTCGCCGATCTCGAGGATGGCAGGGTAAGGTGGATCGGGTCGGTCCCAGAGCGCGAATCTCAGATCGTCCGGGACAACGTTCGGGGCAAAGGGCGAGTTTGCAACCACGGTCTGGAAGTACGCTTCGTCCGGGATGAACACGTGCCCGAAATACCGAACGACATCGGGCCGGGTTCGTGAGAGCTGCTCCACGTATTCCACGCAGGGACGCGACAAGCACCACCACTGAGATCCCCCGTGCGGCACCAGGTCTTTCGGAAACCTGCGACCAACGGGCAGCGACAGTCGTCTAGAGCGGTACCAGAGATGGTATCGTCGCACGCGACGGGTCGCCTGAAATGCACCCGCCTGCCGCGTCCATCGGTTCGGGCGCTCGAGGGGAAACGCTTCGATGAACTCCGCGCCCTCCTGACGCGCGAGAAAAGCACCGATCTGCGCCGGCGTTCGAAGAGGATAATCCTGTCCGGAGAGCAGCACCGCATAGTCGTACGTTTCCCGCGAGCGTACGAGCGCTCGCACGCATTCGAGCGTCGCACCGACGATACCGAATCCGCCCCAGTAGCACCGGTGCCGTGGCACGAACGAGCATCCGGGAAATTGCGTCCGGACGACGGCGAACGACTCCACGTCTGCTCGAGCATCCACGTGCACGAACACCAGGGGCTCGGGGCCGAGACGGCTGACCAATCGGCACAGATGGTCCGGGTCGCGGTGGGCGAGGATGAGGTATGCGATACGCAACTCGAGAAAGCTGGTGTCCTGAACTCGTGGATGTAACCCCGCAAACGGGAGTCGGCGGGCTGACCTACGGACGCTGCGCTTCCCCGGACCGGCCACTGGCAGACCCAGCTTGCTGGAGGCGCCGCGGACGCAAAGCGACCGACGGCAACCGTCAGGTTCAGCGGCTAGCGATCACACGCGACGGAGCCAGATACCCGGATCGCGTTTGCCATGGAATACGGCAAGTACGACGACGACGTCGGGCGTGACGATGAGAGCTTTCATCCGGCGCGACCGCGGAGACGCGCTTCGACTTCCGCCCAGGGCTTGCCGCTCGGGCCACGATCAGAATCAGGCGTCGAGTCGTCGAGGCTAGAAATAAGGTCTCCGGCAAGCTTCGCACGCGCGTCGACAGGCAAGCGGAGAGCCTCAAGGAGTAGCTGTTCGACATCCATGTACGAACTCTATCGGAAGGCGAGCCCAGGAGCATGCGCCGGTCGGGCAGCCCAGTCCGGGAACTCTTCCCACGCCGTACGGAATCGAAGGGAACACCGATGATCTACTGCCGTGGTCGAAGCTCCAGCGTTGCTTGGATAGCCCTCGTGTGCGGCCCGCTCACGTCCGGCACCCGCCGCGGACGGCGCGCGATAGCTCACGCACGGAGGCTCGTGAGTCAGCCAGGCCCACGGCGTTCTAGCCGCACCGAAGACCAGGACGCCTGCTCGCGTGTGCGAAAGCGAGGATCAGGATCGGGCGTCGTCGACGCGATACACGATGCTGAAGGGAAATCGGCGCAAGAGAGGGCGCCGACTTCGCTCTCCGCCATGCCCGCTCGATCGCTTCAAGCGGGAACCGCTGTAAGCCGCCTTCACGGAACCCACGTCCAGCCGAACCTGTACACGGCCCACCACACGAAGGTCGTGAACAGCATCGCCGCGCACGCGACGAGAAGCGCGGCCGCGTGGCATGCAAAGCGCAGCGGCCGCGGAACGCGACCGTGAAACCAACTTGCCGACAGGGTCGCCAAGCCCGCGGGAGGCAACACTGCCCACGGGACGAATAGCCCCTTGCCGGCGCCCCGCGCGACGCTCACGGCGCAAATTGCCGAAAGCGTTGTGTCGTTCAATCCGTTATCACCGGTCGCTCAAGGGACAGTGCGCCTCCCCGGACCGATAACTGCTTCACGCAGCGCGACGAGGCGTCCGTCGGCCGTGATACCCGCTTCTCGTGCTATGAGGACCCCTCCGTCCGCCGCGATAAGTGGATCACGCGCCGTGAGGACGCGTCCGTCGGCCGTGATACCCACTTCACACGTCGTGAGGACACCTCCGTCGGCCGTGATAACCCCTTCACACGTCGTGAGGACACCTCCGTCGGCAGCGCGGACGCGTTCTCACGGCCGTGAGACCCGCTTCACACGTCGTGAGGACACCTCCGTCGGCCGTGAGACCCGCTTCGCACGTCGTGAGGACACCTCCGTCGGCCGTGATAACCCCTTCACACGCCGTGAGGACACCTCCGTCGGCAGCGCGGACGCGTTCTCACGGCCGTGAGACTCGCTTCACACGCCGTGCGGACACGTCCGTCGGCCGTGATAACCCCTTCACACGCCGTGAGGACACCTCCGTCGGCCGTGGTAACCCCTTCACACGTCGTGAGGACACCTCCGTCGGCCGTGAGACCCGCTTCACACGCCGTGAGGACACCTCCGTCGGCAGCGCGGACGCGTCCTCACGGCCGTGAGACCCGCTTCACACGCCGTGAGGACACCTCCGTCGGCCGTGAGACCCGCCTCACACGCCGTGAGGACACGTCCGTCGGCCGTGATACCCGCTTCACACGCCGTGAGGACACGTCCGTCGGCCGTGAGACCCGCTTCACGCGCCGTGAGGACGCTTTCTCGCGGGCGAGCGAACCGATCACTCCGCCGCGGGACTCGACTACCACGCCGCGTGGGGCCGTTCGCGCTCGTGGCCTCAAGCCGAAAATTCCATCACTCCGTCTTCCACGGCGCCAAGTTTGAGGCTGACCGTGTCGAGCGCGTAGTTTTGGTGGAGCCTCCAGGGGGCGCGCGAACCCTGTTTTGGAAACTTGTCGAGCGAGCGTTGTATGTAGCTCGATGAAAAGTCGATCCACGACTCTCTCTCGATGGTCGGATCGTTCGCGCGCGGCGTGCATTGCCGATAGCCGCGGCGCTTCATGCGATTGAGCAGGCGACAGACGTATTCGCACGTCAGATCGCACTTCAACGTCCAGGATGCGTTCGTGTATCCGACGCAGGCGGCGAGGTTGGGGACGTCGCTGTACATCATTCCCTTGTAGCTCATGGTGTCCTTCATCTCGACGCGCCGGCCATCGACGGTCAGCTCCACGCCACCCATGACTTTCAGCTCGAGACCCGTCGCCGTGACGACGAGATCCGCATCGAGGTCGGCGCCGGAGCGGAGCTTGATTCCCGTCTCCGTGAAGGTCTCGATGTGGCCGGTGACGACGGACGCGTGGCCGTCCCGGATTGCCTTGAAGAGATCCCCGTCCGGCACGAGACACACGCGCTGATCCCACGGGTTGTAGCGCGGGGTGAAATGCGTCTCGACGTCGTAGTTCGGGCCGAGCTGCGCTCTGACACCGCGGAGGATCAGTTCTTTGATCCGCTCGGGCCGCCGCTTGCTCATCTGGAAGAAGAACATCCCGAGCGCCACGTTCTTCCACCGCGTGACGTCGTAAGCGACGTGTGACGGCACGCGCCCGCGCAGCCAGGCGGCGACCGGGTCCTCTTGCGGGCGCGAGATGACGTACGTCGGGGAACGCTGGAGCATCGTGACGTGCGCGGCGGATTTCGCCATCGCGGGTACGAGCGTGACGGCGGTCGCGCCGCTGCCGATCACGACGACGCGCTGTTGCTCGTACTCCACGTCCGCAGTCCACTTTTGGGGATGAACGACCCGCCCGCGGAACCGCTCGATGCCCGGGAAGCTCGGCGTGTAGCCGTCCGCGTAATCGTAGTAACCCGAGCACGCCAGGAAGAAGTTGCACGTGTAATGCACGACCTCTTTCTCGGCACCGCGTTCGACGTCGACCGTCCACTTCGCGTCCTGGGACGACCAGGACGCGCGCACGACTCGTTCGTGAAGCCTGATCTTGCGATCGATGCCGTAGTCCTTCGCGGTCTGCTGGAGATACGCGAGGATGGCCGGGCCGTCCGCGATCGCTTTCGGGTTCGTCCAGGGACGGAACGAATACCCGAGCGTGTACATGTCGGAATCGGAGCGAATGCCCGGATACCGGAACAGATCCCACGTGCCGCCCAGGGCACCGCGCGCCTCGAGGATCGCGAAGGATCGGTCCGCGCATCGGGTCTGCAGGTGGTACGCGGCGCCGATGCCCGAGATGCCGGCACCCACGATGAGCACGTCGAAATGTTCGGTCATGAGCGTCACTTCATGCCGTGACCCTTGCCGACGATCACCTTCCACGCGGCGTCGACACTCCAGTCGTCGTGGACATGGGGCGGATGGTGACACGCGGGGGCGCACAATGATTTCGGCGGACTCTTGATGATGGTGCCGAGCTTCGTCGGGTCGTCTTCATGGAGGGAGCCGGGGCCGTGGCAGACCTCGCACTGTACGTTTTCCAGCCCGGCAACGTGTGTGACGGTCGAGCCGCCCGGCTTTTCGTAACCGGTAACGTGGCACGAAACGCAATCCAGGTTGAACTCCTTGTGCTGCTTGGAGAGCGCCGCGTAGGCGCCCGCATGAGGCGTGTGCTGCCAGAACTTGTACTCTTCGTCGTGGCAGCCGGCGCACGTGTCGATCCCCACGTACGAGGCTTCGCCCTTGGGAACCGGCGGCGGAAGCCGGTCCTTGAACGCGTCGCGATTGTGATCGTTCACCCGCGCGTAATAGTCGTCGATGCGGCGCTGGACTCCGGGTGCAGTGCCGAGCGTGTCGTGGATCGCCTCCGACCGATACCGGAAGAAGCTACCCTCCACCGGCGGCTCCTCGGCGGGCAAGGCGGCGAGATCCTGCCGGAGGTGGCCGAGGTCCTTCTTTCGCGCGGCGATGTCCGCGGCGCTCGCGCCTTTGGCTCCGCCGTCGCCGACACGCCGCTCGATATCGAGGATTCTCTGTTCGAGGCTCTGGCGTTGCTCGATGGCGGAAATGCCGGTTCCGTCCTTGAAGTCGAACGAGCCGCGGACGAACAGATCGAGGACGGCGACGCCCTGGATGTGGTTGGGCGCCTGGATGACGAGCGTGTCGCCGACAAGCTCCGGGGGGATGGTCGGGTCGTTGCCGTCTCCCTTGTCGTAAGGTTTGCCGACCACGAAGGCCTGAAAGCCGGGAACGAGCTCCGCTAGCCTGAGCGCGCGCCCCCGTTCGACCGCCACCAGCGCGACGAGGACCTGCGCGTTCTGTTTCCGGAGGTCGGCCAGGGCGGCGACGAGCGCTGCTTTCGGGTCGCTCACCGTGACACCAGCAGGAAGCCCCAGCGGCCCGGATGGATCGCTGACGCCCGCGAGCCCGACGCGATACCCGTTGATCTCGATGACGCGCGTCGCTTTCGCGCCGGCGGTCGCGCCGCTCAGGTTACCGGCAAGCAGGTCCGCGCGCGCGAGCTTTGCCAGGCGTTCCAGCTCGGGAGCCCCCGCCGCCCAATCGTTTTCGCCCGGCGCCCACGCGACGAGGCCCATGTCGCCGAGGGACGCCGCGAGCGCTTCGGCTTTCCAGAGATCCTGGGTCGCGTGACCAGGCTCGCTGGCGGGATCCAGGAACAGCATGGGCCCTGCACCGACGACCAGGGAGTGGGGGGCGTCCTTCTTCTGGGCTTGGACGAAAGCGGTTGCATGATTAACACCGCCCAGTTGGTCCTTCGTACAGCCGCAGGGTTCGAGCGCCCCGGCAGCGGTCGAGACGACGTAGAGGCGTATGGTCGGCGTGACGGTCGCACCGGCCGCCGCCGCCGGTGTTCGCCGGCAAGAAGCGATCGCCATCGCGAGCGTGACGAGGACGACCCACCGGCGCGTCATGGCCTCGGCGCGAACGGCAGAATGCTCTTCAGGTCTTCGTCGTTGAAGCGGAGATTCAGGCCCACGAAATAGTCTCTTCGATCGTAGCTCAGGATGTCGTCGGCACCGCCGAGCAACCATAGCCTTTTGACGAACGCATAGCTCAGGAAGACGCGCCACCGGGGCAACACGGTTTCGCCGAAGCCGAAGAGATCTTGAACGAGCTCGAGTCTATCGTCGAGAACCAGGAGATCGAGTCCCACGCCGCCCGTCGATTCCTTGATCCCGAACCTTCCGACGAACGGACCGACCCGCTGGGCGAACTGCAAGCTGAAGCGCAGGCCATTCGTCGTGACGGTACGGATTTCTCGGTACTGCGGGGGATCCGCGGGGTTGGTAGTTTGAACCGTCGTATCCTGGATGCTCGTGCTGCCGCGCGGGTCGTTCACGACCTCGATCGAGTAGTACTTATCCTCGCGCGGCTGGAGCCGGAGCTCCACGAAGCTCTTCACGGTCTGCGAGCGGAACTGAAAATCACTCCGGAGCGAGACGATCGTCTGAAGGCGAGATATGCCCCCCACGAAGTCGCCGACGTCTTCCGCCACACCCTGAACCTCGTTGATGAGCTTGTCGTCCTTGCTCAGACGCCCGAGAGTGCCTTCGCCCCGCTCGATCCGCCCGGTGACGGTCTTCAGGCTCGCGAGCGTGTCCTCCAGGCTCGAGCTGGCGTGATTGACCCTGTCGACGATGTCGCGGATCTCGCCCTGCGACGCCCCGTTGCCGTTGCCGGTCTTCGCGACGAGCTCACGAACGTTTTCGGTCACCGCGCGGGTGTTCTCGAGAATCCGATCGACGTCCGGCGCGCCCTTCGTCGTGATGGTCTGGACCTGCGAAAGGATGCTGTGAATCGACTCGCGGTTTTCGCGGACGGTCTTGTTCAGCGCGTCCGTCACGTCGGCGAGGTTCTGCAGGGTGTCGCGCATGTTGCTCTGCCCCTGCGGCGTGCCGACGGTGTTCACCAGCGCCTCGGCGACTCGATTGATCTTCTCCGCGAGGTGCGCCACGTCGCGCAGGATTTCATCGGTGGTCGTCGCTTCGATGACGTTGCGGATCTCGTCACCGTCCTTCAGCCTGCGAAGCCCCTCCGTCCCCGGCACGATGGCGATGTAATATTCTCCGAGAAGGCTCGCGCTGCTCTTGATGACCGCCGCGTCATCGAAGAGCGCCACGTCGGGACGAATCTTCATGTCGATGCGAGCCTTGCCCTGTTCCAGCCGGATCCCCGTGATCTGCCCGACGCCGATGCCCGCGACGCGTACGAGGGAACGATTCGCAATGCCGCTCGCGTCGGCCATGCGCACGAACACGGTGTACCCTTGGTCGCTGCCGCCGGTCTGACGGACGAAGCGGTAGATGGCGAACCCGGCGACGAGCATGATGACGGTGAAGGCCCCGACCTTTGCGGCAAGCGTGAACCGTCTCATCGTCGCTCGAGCGAAACTACCAGGGGAACCTCTCGGGGTCGACTTCCGCACCACCTCGATGCGACGGAAAAAGGTCGTGCTTCTGCTCGCCCCCATCGCATTGGGTTGCGCGGTCTTCGCCGTCGGATGCGCGGCTCCGTCCGCCGAGACGCCCGTCCGAGCCAAAGTCGCCGGCTTTGACGCGAGAGCGGGGGTCCGCGCGTCGATGGCCGTGCCCGCCTGGCGGGACACCATCGCGTCGCCGACGCCAGGAGCCAGCGACGCAGAACTATCGTTCTGCGGGGACGCGGACGCGGCGCTCACGGATGTAGCGACTCAGCTTGCGCGAAGAGCCGCACGCGGCGAACCCGAGGTCGACGCTCCCGAGATCGACTTCGACCTGCGGCGAGCGGGCTCGCCCCTCGTGTGGCCACATGTATGGACGCTTTCCGGCGCGTCCCCTGGCGACGCGCCCGACCGGTTGCGTGCATTCCTGCAGACGCTTCCGCCTCAGGGCAATCGCCGGTGTGGCGTCGCCCGGGCGCTCGCAAGAGACCACACCGAGACCGTCGCGGCGGTCGTGACGGACGCCGTGGCCGATCTCGACCCTACCCCCGTCCGGGTGCACGCCGGTCAGTGGATCCGGATCACCGCACGGCTCCTGGTTCCCGCGACCAGCGCCAAGCTCGTCGTGCTCGGTCCGTTCGGGCCGCCGCGCATCCTCCCGACCACGCTGCACGGGGACCGGATCGAGTCGACGTTCGCCGTCGACCGAGAGGGAGCGTGGAGCGCGCAGGTCCTCGCGACGCTCTCGTCCGGACCGAGACCCGTTCTCGAGGCGACCCTCTTTGCCGACGCCGAACCCCCGCGATCCTTCGGCGGTTCGAGCGCCCCCGGAGAAGACGCGGGTCGCGGCGAGACCGACGACGCAAACCGTCTTTTTGCGATGCTCGAGGACGCTCGGCGCTTGGACGGTCTGGCCTCGATGACTCGGAACACCGCCCTCGACGCCCTTGCCGTATCCCACGCCCGGGCGATGCATGCGCGGCGACTTCTCGCGCACGACGCAGGCGACGGCAGTCCCACGGAACGCCTCCGCGGCGTTTCGGTGTCGCGTTTCGGAGAGAACGTCGCACACGCCGCTGACGTCCGTGGTGCCCACCGGATCCTCTGGGCGAGCCCCTCGCACCGCGGAAACCTGCTCGATCCGAGCTTCGACGCCGTCGGCGTCGGAGTCGATCGCGACGAGGACGGGAGCGTATGGGTTTGCGAGGTCTTCGGGGATTTCGCGGGGGACCGAACTCGGCGCTTTCAAACCACGCGCGGGACGGAGTAGGTTCACCCGCTGTGACGGACGAAGGAAGCACCGTCGGGCGCAGAAGGCGGGCTCGGGGCCTGGCCAGGATCCTGGCGGCTGCCGCTACCGGGTCGGCGACGCTGCTCGCGCCCGCAGCTCGGGCGCAGCAGACGACATTCTATCTCGATCGGGCGCAGTTTTCGGGTGCGCCCGACGACGGCGCGGTGGTCTTTCGGCCGTATCTGTCCGACAAGACGCGGTACTACGCGAACGCCACGCTGGGCTATACGCTGCATCCGCTGCGCAATTCGAACGTCACGGACAACACGGCCCTCCAGCAGCTGATTGAAAACCCGGTCGACAATCAGCTCATCATGCACCTCGCCGTGGGGGCCGAATTTTTCGGTCGGTTCGGCCTTGAGCTCGCTCTGCCGATCACCGTATTCCAAAACGGCGGCAGGGATCCGAGCGAGGCGAGCGACGGAACGGCGACGGGGATCGGCGGGGGATTGCAGCGGACGCCGTTCGTCATGGACGACCTTCGGTTGAGCGCGAAGGTGCGCGTTTACCAGTCCGACGACCGGAAGCTGCAACTCGGCGTGGGCGGCGCGGTCTTCGTCCCGACCGGAAACGCGACCGCGTTCGGGGGGGACAACCAGGCGACCGGGTATCTCTGGGGCAGCGGTGAATACAATTTCGGCGCGTTCACGCTCGCCGGCACTCTGGGACCGCACTTTCGCCCGAACTCCGGCATCGACGATGGCAACAAGGGCGGGCTCGACGTGGGCTCCGAGCTCAGGTGGGCGGGGGGAGTATTCTTCCCGCTGCGGAGAGGTGACGTCCGGCTGGGTGCCTCTTTGTGGGGCACAACCGGCATCGTCCAGGGCGCCACGACGGACCGCAGCACGTTTTTCAGTACGAACAACACCGATCTCGAGTGGCTCGGCGAAATCCGGTTCCGGTTGAGCAAGCAGCCGGAGACATCGACGGTTCAGCCCTTCAATTGGTACTTCAACGGCGGGCTCGGCACACGCCTCACCGCGGGCTACGGCGCGCCGGACGTCCGCATGTTCGCCTCGATCGGCACGTGGTCGTCGCTGCTCGACTTCGGTCCGGGACAAGCCGCGCCCCGCCGTCAGCCACCGGACGTCGAGATGCACGACAAGGATACCGACGGGGACGGTTATCCGGACGACATCGACGAGTGTCCGACGGAAAAGGAGGACGGCAAGCCGCCCAACCCGACGGATGGGTGCCCGGCACCGAAGGATCGCGACGGGGACGGCATCCCGGACGACGTCGACAAGTGCCCCGATCAGCCGGAGGACAAGGACGGCATCATGGACGATGACGGCTGTCCGGAAACGGATGCCGACAACGATGGCATTCCGGATACCGAAGACGCATGCCCGCTGATTCCTGGAGTCCCGAACAAGGATCCGAAGAAGAACGGCTGCAAGGAAGAGCACAAGAAGATCATCGAGACCACGAACGGCCTCCAGCTCCTCGAACCGATCCAGTTCGACACCGGCAAGAGCACGATCAAGGAAGCCTCTTTCTCCGTGCTCGACGAGGTCGTGGACGTCCTCAATTCGAGACCCGACATCCGCATGGGTGTGTACGGCAACACCGACAGTCACGGCAGCCACGCGATGAACACGCAGCTCAGCAAGAGCCGGGCCCGGGCCGTCGTCGCCTACCTCGTACAGAAGGGCATCGCGAAGAGCCGGCTCGAATCCGACGGATTCGGCCCCGACAAGCCCGTCGATACGAACGACACGGAAGAGGGACGCGCGAAGAACCGGCGCGTCGACTTCAAGATCCTCGAGAAGTGAACCGGCGGGCTAGGTAAAGGGGGTCTTGACCCCCGCGGCTCGCTTCGCAACCGCTCCCCCGCCTGGGTCCCGGGGGGGCCTTAGCCCCCCGCGGCTTGCTTCGCAACCGCTCCCCCCGCCTGGGTCCCGGGGGGGCCGGGCCTTAGCCCCCCGCGGCTTGCTTCGCAACCGCTCCCCCCGCCGCCTTCGGCGGGCTCGCTCCGCTCGCGTAGTTCCGCAGCTCTTTGATTCCTCGGGGACGACGCTGCTTGTCGATGCGGAACTACTTGCTGTGCGGAGGCATCTTCGCCTCCTTGAAGACGACGTGCTCGCGCTTGACGGGATCGTACTTCTTCAGCTCGAGCTTGTTCGTCTGAGTGCGCTTGTTTTTCGTCGTGTAGTAGATGAAGCCGGTGCCGGCTGACGAAACGAGGCGGATGTTCTCTCGCATGACGACGGGGCCAAGTATCATTCGAGGCGGAGCCCGGCAAGCTTCGTCGCCATGATGCAGGGCCCGCCGCAGTGAGGCCGCCGGAGTGGTGAACATCCACTCAGCATCAGCTGGCGGCGAGGCGCTTCCGGCCCGGAGTGGCTTGACGGAGCCTTCCGAGCATGGCTGACTCCCGGCCTTCGAGCGGGAGAAGCCGCATTTTCGCACCCGAGCAACCTCGCCCACACCATTTTCCACTCGGCCGCGCCCGACCGTCACCCCTTCTAGTAAGGGCGATATCCAATGAAGCGAACGTATCAGCCCCACAATCTCAGCCGCGTCCGAACCCACGGTTTTCGAAGGCGCCTGCGTTCGAAAGGGGGCCGTAACGTCCTCAAGAACCGCAGGCAAAAAGGCCGGTGGCGCTTGAGTGTGACGGCTTACAAGAAGTAGTGCCGGGTGCGAGCCCCGTCGGACGGTTCCCGCCCGCCCAGCGCGTGCGCAAGCGCCGCGAATTCAGGGCGGCTCAGGATCAGGGACGAAAGGCCAACACACCACACTTCGTTCTTCTCTTGTTCGCCCGAGGCGAGTCGGGACCGACGCGGCTCGGAGTCGTGGCCTCGCGAAAAGTCGGATCAGCAGTTACCCGTAATCGCGCGAAGCGACTGATCCGAGAGGCATTTCGCGCAACCCGAGACCTGTTCATGCCCGGAATCGACCTCGTCGTCATCGTCCGCAAGAGCCCAGGTGGACTCACCCTCGACACCGTCGCGAACGAGTGGCGTCGCGCTGCGGACGTCATCGACAGACGCATGTCGGAGGCTCGCGTGGACCTCGAGCGGCGACTGGCGAGCGCGATCGACCGGAGCGCCCAGTGAGCCAGTTGCTCGTCCTCCTCATCCGAGCGTACCGGCTCCTTCTGTCTCCGCTGCTGGGGCCATCCTGTCGGTTCGAGCCATCGTGCTCGGTCTACGCCATCGCCTGCATCGAACGTCACGGCGTCATCCACGGGGGATGGCTGTCGATTCGCCGCTTGTTGCGGTGCCATCCATGGAACCCGGGCGGGCACGATCCGCCGCCGCTCCACCAGCACGACGGCCGCGCGCCGCACCAGGCCTGAGAAGGTAGATCATGGACAGGAGCGGCTCACTCCGTTTCATTCTGCTCGGCATCGCCGGCGTGTTCGTCTTCATGGCGATGCAGAAGTTGACGAAGGGCGAGCACGAATCGGCGCGCCAGCCCCTCGGCGAGGAGTCGCACCTCGTACCCGCCGATCGAGCGCCGGAGAAGATGTGCGACATCTGGTCGCCTCTTTTCCACGCGCGGCTCCGGTCGCACGGAGGGACGCTCACGCACTTTCAGCTCCTCACGGCGAAGTACGAACGGAAGGGCGTCCCCGACGATCTCTCCACGACGCCCGATCCGGGGACGGAGCACGAGTTTCGCCAGCAACTCTTCACGCGGTTTCGCGGTGACGGTCACGAAGATCCGGCGGCCCCGTGGAGCGTGGACGTCGATTCGGTGGATTTCACGATTGCGCGAAGCGACGGGAGGACGTGCGCCTTCGTCTATCGCGACGCGAAAGTCGAGATCGATCGGACGATAAGCGCGACGGGCCGTCCCTACGAGCTGGACGTCAAGGACGACATCGAGAACGTCGGCTCGAAGCCGATGAAGCATCAGGTCAGCATCGACACGGTAGCGTGGCGGACGACCGATGAAGTCAAATCCAAGATGTTCCGCATCAGCCCGTACGTGACACGGGTCGAGTGCATGCCGGAAGTCGGAAAGGCGGTACGCCTCCTTCCGAACAACTTCGAACCAAAGGACTTCAAGGAACCGGCGTTTGCGAAGACGGCGCTGAACCCGGACGGAGATTGGTATGCAGTCCACGAGCCACCGGCGTTCGCGGCGGTTTCGAACGCTTACTTTTCGCATGCGATCGTTCCCATCGCCGGGCCCGTCACCCCGGAGTGCCAGCTTCAGATCGAAGACCGCTGGGACTACAGGCGCTACGAGCACGCCTCCGACGACCCAAACGCCGGCGCAATGTACAGGGCGCGCCTCGCGTATCCCGTACGGATCCTCGCTCCTCACGAGTCCGCGAACTACGACGTACTCACCTACATCGGGCCCAAGGAACGCGACGTGCTCGCGCAGGCGGGCGGCGGAACGCACCGGCTGAACGATCTCATCGACCTCGGCTTCTTCGCACCCGTCGCGAAGATCCTCGTCGGATTCCTGCTGAAGGTGCACTCGGTGATCCCGAACTGGGGCGTCGCGATCATCTTGTTGACGGTGACGGCCCGCACGCTGCTGTTCCCGCTGTCATGGCCCGGCGTCCAGAACATGGTCCGGATGCGCGAGATCAAGCCGGAGATGGACGCGCTGAACGAGAAGTACAAGGACGACTCGAAAGGGCGCGGCCTCGCCCAGATGGAGCTCTGGCGGAAGCACAAGGTGAACCCGTTCAAGGGTTGCCTGCCGCAGCTCGCCTCCATGCCCGTGTGGTTCGCCCTCTACACGACGCTCCAGACGGCGGTCGAACTCTACAACATCCCGTTTCTGTGGTTCCCGGATCTCTCGCAGCGCGATCCGCTGTTCATCCTGCCCTTCGTCATCGGCGGCACGTACTTCTTTCAGCAGCGCATGATGCCGATGCAAGGCGGTGACCCGGCCCAGCAAAAGCTGATGAAGTACATGATGCCCATCATGTTCACCGTGTTCATGCTGTTTTTGCCGTCGGGGCTCGGCGTCTACATGTTCACCAACAGCGTCCTCGCGATCTCCCAGCAAGCGCTGGTCGAGCGATATGCCAAGCGATCGCTCGGAAACAAGCCGGGAGACATCGTCGTGAAGACGAACGACCCCGGAGCGACGGGCGGACAGAAAAATTCCAGGCGCGAAGCAGGCGCAAGGAACTCGCCGACGGCGCGTTCCTGAAACAAAAAGGCACCAGTACAAATGAGCGATGCGAACCAGGACCAAACGATCGACGAGGGGTGGGACGAGAACGAAGACGCGGGCACGGCCGGGGAATCGTCGGCGGAGGGTGGACACATCCCCGAGAGGCGCCCCGACGACGGCCCTCCTTACGAGGGCGACGAACGCGCGAAATCGGCGTTGGCGTTCGTGGTCGAGATTCTGGACGAGATGGAAATGGATTGCGACGCCGAGCTACGGCGCCCGAAGCCAGAAGAACCGAACGAAATCTGCGTGGAGATCTTCGGCAGGGACGCCGGCCGGATCATCGGCAAGAAGGGCCAGGTCCTCACGGCGTTTCAGTATTTGACCAATCGCGTGGTCAACCGACCGGGCCTCGACAAACGCTACGTCACCGTCGACGCGGAAGGATATCGGAGCCGCCGCGACGACACGCTCACGACGATGGCGCGCCGCCTCGGCAAGCAAGCCGTGACGGAAGGCAAGATCATCACGTTCGAGCCCATGAACCCGCGCGATCGCCGGGTCATTCACCTCGCACTCGCAAAGTTCGAGGGCGTCGTGACCAAGAGCGAGGGCGAGGGCGAGGACCGTCGCGTCCAAATCATCCCGGTTCGGCGCTGACCCACGAGGGCCCCGGCGCTCACGCGGCGCCGAGCGCACCCTCGCCGACGGCTGCGCTGTCGGGGCTGTGGGTCTGCACCGACTCCGCGCGGAACGGGCCCAGGCCCTTTCGCCGGAGCTCGGCCGCCGCGAGCTCCTGATAGCGGGCGTTCCGCATCATCGCCATCAGGATCGTGCCGTAGTACCCGAACGGCATCTTCGGGGACTCCGCGAAGTAGCGCAGCTTTTGATACGGGCGCGATGCCTGCGCGTGGTGATCGGCGTGGCGCGACAACCCAACGAGCGTGCGGAGGGTGAAGGCGTTGTCCGTGTCCCAGGAGTCGACCGGCGTCACGGTGCGCGTCGCGCGCGTGATCCCCCAGTGTTCGATGTAGTTCACCGTCTCGAGCAGCGTGATGGCCGAGCGAGACTGGAACAGGAAGAACACCATCGCGACGGGCCCGAACACGACGAAGTAGGCCGCGACGATGAGCACCTCCGCGACGACACCCTGAAGCACGCGATGCCCGATCATGCGGCCGTCCGTGAATTTCATCTTCTCGTCGCCGAGCCTGATCTTTTCGAGACGCCACGCGCTGACGAACTGGGCGGGGATCGTGCGCCGCATGAACTCGCGGAGCGTTTCGCCGAAACGTGCCGTCGCCGGGTCCGCTCGCGTGCCGAGGCGCGGGTGGTGCCCTCGCACGTGTTCCGTCGCGAACTGCTCGTACAGCACGAACATCAGCAGGAGTCGCCCCAGGAAGAAATCGAGACGCCCGCGCCGGTGAACGAGCTCATGACCCAGCACGATGCCCGAATATCCCGCGGTCGTGCCGCTCACGATGAGGACCCCGAAGAGATTCGCCAGCGTCATCCCAGCCGCCGACCAAGAGGTGAAATGAAGCCTCGAAGCCATGACCCCGAGCAGCACGTGATTTGCGAGCTGTAGGCCGACCAAGAGGTACATTTGCAGATCGAATGGCCAGCTCGGAAGATCCTCGGGAGGTTGCCGGTGATCGACTGGACTCTCGTTGTCCACCACGACCAGGATCCAGATGGGCATCGTCCAGAGCAGCGCGCTCCACCAGACGTGCGGGCCCGTGATCAAGAACACCAGGTTGATGATGGGCAGCACGAAGGCCCAGAGGTGCAGAGACCAGGTGCGCAGCGCGCTTATCGTCGGGGTGTTGGCCGGTCCGATGGCAAAGGCGGCTCGGTTCATGATTGACTCCCGCGTGAGGATCTCTGCACCCCTCGGTTTATTTCAGATACGACTCCGTATGTCAATGACATGCGGTTTAGTATGTTGAATGGAGTTACGTGAGAGATGAAAATCATTGTCGATTTCGATGTTTGCCAGAGTCACGGGCTGTGCACGGAGGCCGCCCCGGAGGTCTTCGAGATTCGGGACGACGGCTTCCTCTACATCCTGAACGAGACCCCACCGGAGTCACTCCGCGCGAAAGTCGAGAAGGCAATGCGCGAATGCCCGACCGGCGCCATACAGCTGGGCTGAGGTCGTGACCCGAGAACACGTCGCCGTCGTCGGAGGGTCGCTTTCGGGACTTCGTGCGGTGGAGGCCCTGCGACGGCGTGGCTTCGACGGTACGATCACCTGGATCGGTGCGGAACCGCATCGTCCTTATGATCGCCCGCCGCTGTCCAAGCAGATCCTGCGCGGTGATTGGGAGCCTGAGCGCGCGACCCTGAAGGCCACCTATGAAACCCTCGACGTCGAATTCCGGTTCGGGACGCGCGCGACGGCGCTCGAGGTGCGATCGCGGCGCGTCCAGCTGTCCGACGGCAGCTCGGTCATGTACGACCGCCTCGTCATCGCGACGGGCGCGACCGCTCGCGCGTTGCCGGGAGCCGAATCACTGCCCGGTGTCCATAGGCTCCGCACTCTCGAGGACGCGATCGCCATTCGGCGCGCACTGGTGGAGAAGCCGCGCGTCGCGATCGTCGGGGCCGGCTTCATCGGACTCGAGGTCGCCGCTTCCTGTCGCGCGCTCGGCATCGACGTCACGGTCGTCGAATCGGCGCCGGTCCCGCTCGCCAACGCCATCGGGGAAACGATGGGAACGGCGATCGCGGAGCTTCACCGCGCGCGCGGCGTGCAACTCGTGACGGGCGTCGGCGTCGAGCGCGTGCTCGGCGATGGGCGGGCTCGCGGGCTCCACTTGACCGACGGCCGCGCCGTGTCGGCGGACCTCATCATCGTCGGTATCGGCGTCGTGCCGAACACGGATTGGCTCGAGGGTTCGGGCCTCGTCGTGTCGAACGGCGTCGTTTGCGACGAATACGGGCGCACGAGCGTGCCAGGGGTGGTCGCGTGTGGAGACGTCGCGCGGTGGCGGAACCCGCTCTTCGAAGAGAGCTTCCGCGTCGAACACTGGACGAACGCCGTCGAGCAAGCCAACAGCGCCGTCGCCGCACTCTTCGACGATACGTCCGAGCTCGTGCCGATCGTTCCGTATTTCTGGTCGGATCAATACGACGCGAAAATCCAATTTGCGGGGCGGATCGCACCCGGGGACGAGCTCCGTATCGAAGAAGGCTCCGTTGCGGCCAAGAACCTCGTCGCGACGTACGGGCGTCAAGGCCGTCTGCGCGGCGTGCTCACGGTGAACAAGCCGGCAGCGCTGGTTCGGTTCCGCCGCGCAATCGCTGCGGGGGCAGCTTTCTGAACCGCGCGTTCGCGTGGGCGCGCTTTCAGCCTTCTACTGGATTTTCTCGATCTTCGTTGGGCATCCCAGCACCACCTGCACGGTACCCCCGCCCTGCGCGAGCTTCTGACAGGTGTTCGGGCAGAGCGTGAGCTGCGTGTTGCCGGTGTCGAAAAACCACTCGTCGTTGGCCGTGCTGTCCCCGGCCGCAGCGCAATCGCCGGAGGTGGGCACCTGGAAGACGTCCGAGGAGCCCGCGTTGGGCGGCGAGTACGTCACGTTCACCTTCGTCGGGTCGACGGTGCCGTCGTTCGGCACGCCGAAGTCGCACGAGATCGCCTGGCCGCGGATCTGGTCGAGCGCGGCGGCAAATTGTTGCCCGACGTTGCCACCGGTATCGACGATGAACGCAGTCTGGGTTCCGCCCGCCTGGGCGAGCGCGTTCAGTGACGTGAGCGAGCTGCCGACGCCAATCACGAAAGTCGGAATGGACGGAACCGGCGGATTCGCGGTCGGATTCCCGGCAAGGGCCGGCGCCACGAGATCGCCCGCGATCGTTCCAGGGGTCGTCCCGGTGCCAACCACGTCATCCGCGTCGCAGCCGTTCGGATCGCCGTCGGTTGCGAGCACGACGACGGTCTTCTCACCGAGATGGGACTGCGCCCAGCCAGTGGCGTATTGGTAAGCACCTTGCAGCGCTGGATAGGTCGGCGTTCCGCCGCCCGGACCGTGGTTGCCGAGGGATGTCGAGATCGCCGGCCCCACTCCCGGAAGCAATCCGATCCCCACGTCCGGGGTCGCATAGTCGGAAGCGGTGCACGAACCGCCCGTGGCCGAGAAGCATATGTTTATGAACGGAATACAGGTGCACCCGGATTGCCCCGAGGTGCACTGGCCATTGCCGCTCGTCGTGTACGGGAAATATCCAATGCCCGCGCTCGTGCCCGCATTCGCCGGATCCGCCACGAAGCCATCGAGCGAGCCCGAAACCGCTGCCCACTTCGATGGGCTGCCGTCGTTCATCGATCCGGATTGATCGACGAGGAAATACATGTCGAGCGGCTGGCGTTCACCTTGATGAACTTCAGTCGCGCAGCCGGCGTCGGCACCGAGGTCGCCTCCACCGTTGTCGCCTCCGCTCGAAAATAGAGCGCCCCCAAAGCTCGAGTTCCCGCTGCCCTCGCTGGAGCCCGAGCCATCTCCGCCGGATGAGCCCGATGATCCTGCGCCCGCCGATGAACCTTGAGAGCCACTCCCGCCGCCGAGGCCAGCCTGGCCGGTCGACGGGGAGCACGAGGCCAGCCAAGATGCGGACGTGAATGCGGCGAGAAGCGCGAGCGCCGCGTGCGGTCTCTCGTTGCGAAAGCTATGCATGGCTGAACCTCGTCGGACGCTCGTGAACTCCTGAACCCGCGCCAGCGTGTTTCTCGAATGAGTCTAGTCGATCCTTCGCGCCCTTGCCTGCGGTTCCGGCCCGGAGGCGTCGCGAGGACGCGCGACTCCCTGCGTCACAGCAGCGTCTATTTGCGCAGGCCGTATTTCTCGATCTTGTAGATCAGCGCCCGCCGGGACATTCCAAGGCGCCGCGCGGCTCGAGTCTGATTGCCATTTTCCGCGCCCAGTGCTTCTTCGATGCTCCGGCGCTCCAGATCCGCGAGCTTGTCCTTCACGGTTCCTGCGGTGGCAGTGGGAGAACTGGCTACAGGCGCATCCCGCCGGCGCAGAGATTCCGGGAGGTGCTCGACGCCGATCCGGCCTCCGTCGGCAAGAACGACGGCGTGCTCCATCGCGTTCTTCAGCTCGCGCACGTTGCCCGGCCATGGGTGACGAACGAGCGCCGCGACGGCCGAGTGGTCGAACGTCGGTGGTGCACGATCCGCCCGTCGCGAACTCTCACGCGCGAACATCTCCGCCAACAGCGCGATCTCGGCGTGACGCTCACGAAGCGGCGGCACGTTCAGCGTGAACGCGCTCAGCCGATAATAGAGGTCCTCGCGAAACCGTCCTTCCGAAACTTCATTCTGCAGATCGCGGTGCGTTGCCGAGAGGACGCGAACATCGATCGGGTGTTCCTGGGTGCCCCCGAGGCGCCGGACTTCGCGATTCTCGAGCACGTTGAGGAGCTTCACTTGCACCGTGACCGGCAGCTCCCCTATTTCATCGAGGAACAACGTGCCGCCCTGCGCACCTTCGAGATAACCGATCTTGCGGCGATCGGCGCCGGTGAAGGCGCCGCGTTCGTGACCGAACAGCTCGCTCTCGAGCAGAGTCTCCGGCAACGATGCGCAGTTCAAGCGAACGAAGGGCCCCTGCGCGCGCGCGCTCCATCGATGAATCTGCTCGGCGATGACCTCCTTGCCGACGCCGGTCTCGCCCAGGATGAGCACGGTCGTCTGCACGGCCGCGAGCTTCCGCGCGAGCTGGAACACCTGCACCATCGCCGGATCGGCGACGACCACGCCATCGCGCGTGTCGGGTATCGGCGCGGCGACGCCGGCTGAGGTGCGCGCCCAGAGTTCCTGCGCCGTCGACCCCTGATCCGGGAAGCGCGCAGTCGTGAGCTGTACGCCCGGTCGCGAGCGCAGCGGCGACAAGACACGCTCGACGATGGCGGCGTCCCCCTCCTCGAGCAGCGCAGCGTATTCGCCGTCACCGCGCTCCTCGACGACAGCCATGGGGCCGAGAAGCTCGGTGAGCGACCCTAGCCCGTCGGGATACCGCTCGAGGTCCATCACGATGCGGCAAAGGACGGCGCGTGCTCCTGGCGCCGCGAACCGCGCGAGCTCGCGCTCGAGCCGGCTACTCGATACACCGGGGCCGCGGGTCTCGGCCGTTGCCACGATTGCCTCGACGTCACCGACGCGAATGACGTCACCGCCGACGACGGGCGAGGTCTCGCCGCGCAGGCGCTTCTCGTTCACCTTGGTGCCGTTGCGACTCCCGAGATCGATCAACTCGAGCTCGCGACCGCTGCGACGGAGCTCGGCATGACGACGCGATGCGCGGGAATCGTCGACGCGTACGTGCGACTCCGGGGCGCGCCCGAAAACGACCGTGCCACCATCGGATAGATCGACGACGCGCGTCGATTCACCGTCGGTTACGAGCAGATACACCCGGAATCCGGTGGCGGGCGTCACGCCGTCGAGCCCGTCCACCTGCGTTCCCGGATCGAACTCCGTCGGGCCCTCGATGGGGTTCCGCTTGCCGTTCATGTGCCCGCACGATCGATGCGCACGTTGTACGCCGCGTGCGCAGGAAATTTGAGCTTCTCAGCCACTTCTGTGGACGACTAGCGCGTTTGCAAGCGCGGCACCAGTCTTGCTTTATGAGCGCATCACGCACTCGCCGGCCGCTCGCGCCATCGTGTTAACGCGCCGCCCTCGATGGCGCGGGCGGTCCGGCGGGAAGCAATTCGAACTCATCGCCACTCCCGTTGCAACATTCTGCAAAGCCAAGCGTCCCGGAGCCTCGATGACTGACAAGTAGAAGGCCGATTCGCCGCTCTGATGCGACGGGAGCGGACCTTTCTGTTATCGTGGCCACGTGCTTCGGCGCTTGCTTGGCCCCGCCTTGGTCGCCGCGGTTTTAGCCTCTTCAGGGCACGCCCGCGCTCAGGACGCCCAGGGGCTGTTCGACGAGGGGCTCAGTGAAATGAAGGCTGGGCGCTACAAGCTCGGCTGCGCGCTCATCAAGCGCAGCCTGGACGTGGACGCGCGTCCAGGGACGCTCTTTACCTTGGCCGAGTGCTACTCGCGCGCGGGGAAGTACGCGTCGGCCGTGTCGCTGTACGATCGTTTTCTCGCCGTCTACGAGAGCATGCCAGCGGACGAGAAGCCGCAGCAGCAGGCTCGCGCCGATATCTCTCGCACGGAACGAACCCGCCTGGTGACTCAAGTTGCGTGGCTTACCGTCAGGCTACCCACGTTCGCGCCGCCCAACGTCGTCGTGACCCTCGACGGGGACGATTTCGCCGCGAGCTTGTTCGGAGTCGCCACCGCGGTGGATCCTGGCCCGCACGTTTTCACGACGCGCGCCACGGATGGCCCACTCATCGAGCAGCGGATCGACATTGCGCCTGGAGAGCGCAAATCAACGGTGCTCGAGGTGAGATCTGCCGGGTCGTGGACACCACCGGCCGACTCCTCGCCACAGCCCGCGGGAGCCGTCCCCGAGACGACGCAAGCGAACGGAACACATACGAACCCCTGGGTGTATGTGGCCGGCGGCATCGGGGCGGCGGGGCTCGTCACGGGAACCGTCACCGGCGTGCTACTTCTCGGCAAGCGAAGCACCATCGAACGCGATTGTGCGACCAATCGAATCTGCACGTCGCAGGAAGGTTTCGACGCCGTTCACGCCGCGCAGGGAACGCTCGCCCCCATCACCACGGTAGCGTTGACCGTGGGCGTCGCTGGAGCGATCACCGCCGTCGTGCTGATGGTTACCGGCGGGTCCCAGAGTGCGACGCCTCAGGCGGCGACCACGCCGGTTGTCGGGTTCTCGCCCTCGGGCGCAACACTGGGGCTGCACGCCACCTGGTGAATTTCCGAACCGGACAGATTCCATCCTAGGCGCATCGCGTTATGCGACACCGGCCGGGAGGGACGCCCTCGTTCGCGGCCGTCGCCACCGGATTTCGAGCGGAAATACCCGCGTTTCCGGGCCTTTCCTGGGGAATCGCTGCACGCTCGACCGCTATCTTGTACGCTGTTTCAGGCTTCATGGCCGCGGCGGCGCTTCAGGAAGGCGATGTCTTCGCCAGTCGATACCGTATCGTGCGCGAACTGGCGTCCGGCGGGATGGGAGCGGTGTACGAGGTCGTCCATAACGTCACCGAGCGGCGATGCGCCCTCAAAGTAATGCTCTCACACACGGTCGAGCGCGAGCAGCTCCGCAAGCGGTTCATGCAGGAGTCGCGGCTCGCTGCGCAGATCGGTAGCGACTACATCGTCGACGTTCTCGACGCGGGCGTCGACGAAGAAACCAAGGCGCCGTACTTGGTAATGGAGTTGCTCGAGGGCGAAGACCTCGGTCAGCGCCTTCTGCGACAAGGTCCGTTGTCTCGCGAAGAGGCCGTCGGTTATCTCTGGCACGCCGCGCTTGCGCTCGACAGAACGCACCAGGCCGGCATCGTCCATCGGGATCTCAAGGCGAGCAATCTGTTCTTGACGCGACGCGAGGACGGCACCCCACTCGTCAAGGTTCTCGATTTCGGTATCGCGAAGGTGCTCACGATGGAGCGCTCCGGCGAGCAACGGACCCAGACCGTCGGTACGCCGATCTACATGGCGCCCGAACAGTTCCGAGCAGACGGGCGCATTTCGTCGGCAACGGACATCTACGCTCTGGGCATGCTCGCGTACACACTCCTCGTCGGGGTTCACTATTGGACCCGCGAACACGAGAAATGCGAGAACCCGTTCGCGTTCGCCAGTATCGCCGTGCACGGACCGAAGGAGGATCCGTCGGCACGCGCTGCGAGAGAGAACGTGACGTTGCCGGGCACCTTCGATGGTTGGTTCTTCAAGGCCACGAGCCGATGGCCGCAGGATCGATTCTCGAGCGCTACTGCCGCGGTCACCGAACTCGCGCGTTCCCTCGAAGTCGAAGCCCCGCTACAACCCCCTGCATCCGGGACGCAGACGATCGAGGCCCCCTCGGGGGATCGCATGCCTGCTGGCGCCGCGCTCCCGGCAACACTCGAATCGCCGTCGGGAAGAGTCCAGGGGCTGGGCGTGCGCCCCCCGACCCCGGCACCCGTTTCAGGCAAGACGGGTCCCTCGAACGGATCGCCGCGGGAACAACACACTCAAGTCTCGCTCTCCGTGACGAGTGGCGAGTTGCCGTTTTCGCTCGCCCAACAAAAGCAGCCGCGCAGCCGCCTCATGGCCATCAGCGTCGCGACAGGTCTGGTCATCGCGGTCGCGACGACGGTAGTCGTCGTATCCGTCCGGTCCAGCGAGACGCGTGAGATCGTGAGGTCGGGACCCGCCGCCTATTCGTCGCCATCCGTTGCCTCGACGGCGCCCGCCACTCCAGCAATGCCGCCGTCCGCCAACCCAGGCGACGGCCCGAGCGTCACACGGATCGACCAGCTCCCGTTCGCCCCGCCTGAGCAACCGCACGCGATCTCCGAACAATCGCTTCCGCTGGCGCCTCCGGTCGTCCCCGTTCATTCACGCGGACGCTCGGCTCTGGAACGGCATGTGGAGAGCCCTCGCCCGGAGGTCCCAATTCCCCCCGTGACCGAGCCCCCGGGGCGCGCGATCAGCTCGCCCCCGGTAACCAAGCCCATCGATCGTTACAGCCTCTACGGCCGCGACTGAGACGGCCGCCATCGACCGGGCGCGGACTTCGCGCCGGCAGATCCGTTGGCGGGGCGTTCCCCTTGGTTTCGGGGCGGAGGAACCAGCCGCGTCAGTCCGCCGCGCGATACCGGAGCTGAGGCTTGCGCGCCGCCCGGGCCTCGTCGAGGCGCCCAACGCGCGTGTCGTGCGGCGCTTGTTTGACGAGATCGGGCGTCACGTCTGCCTCTCGGCGGATGGCGACCATCGCCTCCACGAACGCGTCGATCGTTTGCTTCGTTTCCGTCTCGGTGGGTTCGATCATGAGCGCCCCACGCACGACGAGTGGAAAATACACCGTCGGCGGATGAAAGCCGTAATCGATGAGGCGCTTCGCGATATCGAGCGTCTTCACTCCCGTCGTCGCTTCCACCTCCCGATCCGTGAACACCGCTTCGTGCATGGGAGGCTCGTCGAAGGCTAGCGGGTAGTGATCTCGGAGACGCACCGCCAGGTAGTTCGCGTTCAGCACGGCCATGTCCGTGACGTCCCGAAGACCGTCGGGCCCGAGTTCCCTGATGTACGCGTACGCACGCACCATCATCCCGAAGTTGCCGAAGAACGATCGAACTTTGCCGACGCTGTTCGGCAGATCGTAGTCGACGATGAATCGGCCATTTTCAGCTCGAACGACCGGAATCGGCTGAAAAGGGGCCAGGTGGTTCTTGAACGCCACGGGGCCCGAACCCGGACCACCACCGCCATGCGGCGTCGTGAAGGTCTTGTGGAGGTTGTACTGGATGACGTCCAAGCCGGCGTCCCCTGGACGTGCGCGCCCGAGCACGGCGTTCATGTTCGCTCCGTCGCCGTAAACAAGGCCGCCGCGCTCGTGGACGATCCGGCAAAGCTTCGGGATCGAGCGCTCATAAAAGCCGATCGTGTTCGGATTCGTGATCATCAGCGCGGCGATCTCGCCCTGGGAGCGCTCGATCGCAGCCACGAGATCCGCTGGATCGACGATCCCGTTTCTCGCGGGCACGGCGACGGTCTCGAACCCGTTGAGGGAGCAACTCGCCGGGTTCGTCCCATGCGCGCTGTCCGGGATGAGCACTTTGCGCGGCGAACGCCCGCGCGCCTCGTGGTAGGCGCGGATCATCATGAGCCCGGTGAGCTCACCCTGCGCTCCCGCCGCGGGCTGCAGGTTCGCGGCATCCATGCCCGCGATCTCGGCGAGCATGGCTGCGAGCTCCACCATGAGCTCGAGCGCGCCTTGTGCGAGATGCGCGGGTGCGAGGGGATGAAGGCCGGCGAACCCCTGCAGACGGGCCGCCCATTCGTTCACCTTCGGATTGTATTTCATCGTGCAGGAGCCGAGCGGATAGAACTGCGTGTCGATGCAGAAGTTCCACTGACTCAGTCGCACGAAGTGCCGGAACGCTTCGGGCTCGCTCACCTCCGGCAACGCCGCCGGATGAGATCGGGCGAGGTTGCCAAACGTAGTTGCGACATCGACGGAAGGGACGTCGAGCTTCGGGAGTGACGCGCCACTCCGGCCCGGAGTCCCGCGTTCGAAGATGCTGGGCTCGACAAATTGAATACCGCGCGTGGCCTCGGAAGGCATCAGTTCCAACCGTCGCCGCTGGAACTGCTGTCGCTGTCTCCTTCTCCAGGCTTCTTCTTCTTTTGGTCCCACCCGCCTCCCTGAATCGACTGCGTCTCGTCGGGAACGACAGAGTCCGGATCCGGCTTCATGTTGCGCTGCTTGATCGCATCCCAGGAGACCCCGGTCTGCTCTTGGCCGAGGCCCCATTGGCCATGGATCTCGTCGAGCACATTTTTCCCAGCGGGGTGGACATAGACGAAATAACCCCGGCCGCTCGTCGTCGCAGACGGACCGACCATGCCGATCCTCGTTTCCTTCCACTCGTAGCTGAAGAGATTCCCGGTGACCTCACCGTGCAGCTCGCCCCACTTCTCCCCCGCGGCCGTTCGCCACTTACCGCTGATGGTGGTCCCGTTCTTTATGATGTGCAGATATCCGTACGTCGGACTGTAGAAGACGCCGGTCCAATCCCCGCCTTCCGGCATGTCGCCGGCCTTGGGGATCGACTGAGCCGCGGAGTTAGCTGCGCCGCCGCAAGCGGCCACAGTGAAAAGCGGTGCGGAGAGCGCCGCGATGATACCGAAACGAACCATGCCGCGAGAGACGACCATGGCTCGCACCTTATCACGGGTTTCGGGCTCGGATCCGGTCGATCGCGGCGTCCGGAAGGTGGATGTCGAGGTCCAGCAGAATGATCTCGGACGCCTCGAACGTCGCACCGATCTTCGTCGCACATTTCGGCGTGGTGAGCCACACATCGACGCTTCCGCAGCGCCGCCGAGAACCCACTGGGCGCGCGTGATCCGGGAAAAGTCGCACGTCGATCGGTCGAACCCCGTGCGCTGCGAGAGAGCACAGGATGCGATCCGGGCGCGCGACCGCCACGACGAGCCCCACGCGTCGAGACGCGAGGTCCGAAAAGGACACGAGCGTGCGATCGCGCCGACGAGCGACCAGGTCCGTTGTCGCGGGGAATACGGGTGGCACCCGTAGCGCGCCGGGCAGAGTCAGGGGTTTTCCGGACATGCCCTGGGTCGAAACCGCAATGATCACGTCCGCAGCCCGAACGAGCCGGTCCTTTTCTGCGCGCAGATCGCCAGCTGGCGGACAATTGCCAGCGCCCCAGGGCGCCACGGCGTCCATCGCGAGGATCGACAATCCGAGACGCTCGGGACGTGCCTGAAGAAGTCCGTCGACGAGCACCAGCGGGGCTGCTTTTGCCGCCAGCGCGATGGTCGCGGACCGGTTGCCTCCGACGAAGACGTCTACCCGCCATGGTCCAAGATCGCGGGCGAGGCAGAGCGCATCATCCCCAACTCGACGAACGTCGTCCGTCGCTTCGACGCGTCTCGCGGATGACGCACGCACGGCATATCCATGCGCGACCACCGCAACGCGGTCCCCGCGTGACGCAAGCTTCCTTGCGATGGCCAGCACGAGCGGAGTCTTGTACGAGCCACCGAGCGTCGCGCCTCCGACGCCGACGACGCGCGCGTCCTCGGGGAGGCAAACCCGGCGCGCCACGACTGCACTTCGAGCCCAGACCTTCGATAACCCGAGCGCCGCGGGAAAAGGGCTCATGCCACGCTCGAGCGCACGAGCCGCGACGCCGCCGAGCGCAGTTCGGATCACGCGGCCTTGAGCTCGCGTCCGAGCGCGACGCCGAGTTCGAACGCTGTCCCCTCGGAGCTGGGCCACCGGGTTCTCGACTCGCGGAAGCGAGCCCGGCTTCCGTCGGGATCGGCCAGCATCGCGCGAAGCCAGATTTCGTCAGCCTGTCTAACTGCATATGCCGCCACGGGAACCTGGCAGCTACCCTCGACGACTTTCATCACGCCCCGCTCCGCCATCACGGCGAGCGTCGTGTCGGAATCACCGAGACGCTCGAGAAGCGCCGCGACGCGAGCATCCGCCCCCCGGCGCTCGACGGCCAGCGCTCCCTGGCCAATCGCCGGCAGGCATCGCGAGGGATCGAGGATCTCCGTGGCTCTGGCGCCCAGACCCAGCCGACGGAGGCCGGCGCCAGCGAGCGCGAGCGCGTCCACGACCCCCTCCTCGCACTTTCGAAGCCTCGTGTCGACGTTGCCTCGAATCGGGACGTATTCGAGGTCCGATCGCCACGCGCGCAGCATCGAGATGCGCCGCAGCGACGAAGTTCCGACTTTGCTCCCGGACCGGAGTTCCTCGAACCGACATCCTTCGCGGGTCACGATGACGTCGCGAGGGTCCTCGCGTGCTGGGATGCATCCGACGACGAGCCCCGCCGCGAGATCCGCTGGCACGTCCTTCATCGAGTGGATCGCGACATCCGCGCGCCCCTCGACGAGCGCTTCCTCGATCTCCTTGATGAAGACGCCCTTCCCGCCGATCTGCGAGAGCGCGACGTCCTGAATACGATCGCCCGTCGTCGTGACGTGCAGTTCTTCCGTCAGGACGCCGGTGAGTCGCGTGAAGTCGCGCATGAAGGTCCTTGCCTGCGCGAGGGCGAGCTGGCTCTTGCGAGTCGCAACGATGACAGAACGTGTCACGACGCCTCCCGCTCGGCACTGGCGTGCTCAGGCAAGGCCTCCTCCTCGGCCGCGTCCGCGCTCGACCCCGTTTCGAGCGCGAAGAGCTCGTTCAGCGTCACGAGCGCCTGCTCCAGGTCCGCGCGAGAAGCCGGATCCGTCGCGAGGCGCCGCAATCGCTGCGTGGTCGGATGAAGCATCTTGTTCAGCGCGGCTTCTACCATGACCTGAAGTGCGTCCCGATCCGGAGGGGCGAGGTGCTTCAGCTTGCCCGCGAGGCTTCGCTCCACTTCGCCCTGGAGAATGTCCCGGAGTCGCTCACGGAGCTGCACGATGGTCGGCGTGACCTGCTCCCCGTCCGCCCACCGTTCGTAACTTGCAGCCTCCTCGGCAACGATCTCTTCTGCCCTGTCGGCCTCTCGACGACGGGTCACCAGGGACTCTGCGACGACCTTGGAGAGATCGTCCACGTTGTACAGAAACACGGAGTCGAGGCGACCTACGTCCGGATCTATATCGCGCGGCACCGCGAGATCGATGAAGAACAAGCTTCGACCTCGTCGAGCGCGACGTAGTCCGTGAACGCGGTCGTGGTCCACCACGTACCCCGACGCGCTCGTCGTGGAAATCACGACGTCGGCTTCGCGCAGCGTCTCGTCCAGATCGGCAAAGGATCGAGGCGCGCCGTCCATCGCAACCGCGATCTCGCGGACGCGGTCGGCGTTTCGTCCGAGGACCAGCAGCCGCGAGCCCGCCTGTCGTAACAGCCGCGCGACGGTTTCCCCCATCTCACCGGACCCGATGAGCGCCACCGTATGTCGTGACAGGTCACCGAAAATCTGTCGCGCCAGGTCGACGGCAACGCTCGGCACGGAGACCAGTCCCGACCCGACCGTCGTTTCGGAGCGCACCCGCTTGGCGGCCTTGATCGCGCGGGGGATGACCCGGTTGAGTACGCTGCCCGCCGTGCCGATCTCGCGCGCAAGATCGTACGCGTCCTTCACCTGACCCAAGATCTGCGGCTCCCCCACGACGAGCGAATCCAGCGACGCAGCGACCCGAAACAAATGACGAACCGCGTCGCGTCCGACGTGGTGGTAGAGGTTCCCGGAAACCCCGGGCGCCCGGGCGATGACAGTTTCTTCCGTCGCGCGAGCGACCTCTGCGAGGTTCGATCGCGGACCGTCCATTCCGGCGGCAACGATCTCGACGCGATTGCACGTCGAAACGACCAGCGCTTCGCCGATCGAATCGCGACCGACGAGACCGCGAAGCAGCTCCGGGACGTGCTCCGCGGGCAGCGCCAGGCGCTCCCGAACTTCGATCGGCGCGGTGCGATGCGAGAGCCCTACGACGACGATCAAAGGCCGCCCCGCGAGCCGGAATGCGCGACGTAGATCCCGACGACGAGCAGCACGCAGGCGACGCCCGCGAGCGTTCCATAAGCCGCACGACGGCCGCGCCATCCCGCCACGGCGCGGAGCACGAGCACCGCAGCGACCAGGAACCAGGTCGTATAACCCAGCGCCGTGCGGGCGAGACTCGCCGCGGTCTGGACGTCGAGGCGAGCCGCGAAGACCGCCCCGCTCACGATACCGAACGTGAGGAGCGGGAATCCCGCGAGCAAGAGTCGGTGTAGGGTGAGATCGAGCGCATCGAGCGGCGGCAGCTTGCCCTGAAGCGAGGTGACCCTCTTGGCCTTGAGCCGCCGCTCCTGGAAGAGATAGAAGGCGCCAGCCGCGCCGGCGAGAAGAAACAAGCCGACCCCGAGCACGTTGGCCGCAATGTGCATCATGAGCAGGGTCGCCGGGAAGTCGGTCACGGGTGCGCTCGCCCGGAGAAACTGTGCCCCGACGAGCACGGCGAGCGCTAGCGGGGCGACCACGACGCCGATCGCGTCGATGCGAGTCCGACGGCGGAGCGCGAGGTAGGCGATGGAAAGCGAGGCCGCACAGAGCGACAAGCCGAAGCGAAGCGACCGTGCTGTCGTCTCGCCGGTGGCGAGAGTCGAGACCATGTGTGCAATCTGAAACAGAACGCCGGTCGAGAGCGCGAGCGAACCCCAGCGCGCGGCCGGAAACGACCGGTCGGGGCGAGCTATCTCGACGAAGAACAGCGTAGCGGCTGCTGAATACGCGACCACCCCGACGTAGAAGACGATGTCTACGACGAATGCCAAATCAGAGCCTCTCGATCAGGTAGCGAGCGAGCAACTCTTCGTCGCTCTGCTTTTCGGATAGCTTCGTGAGCAGACCCAGAAGCGCGGCGGTCGCGACACGACCGCCGGGGCGCCCGACGGGCGACAGCAAGTACCCGGGGATCACATCATACGCAAGCTCCCCGATGACCATCGACCGATGGAGGACCTCCGCGCCGAGCGCTGCGAGAACCGAGAGCGGTTGCACGGCTCCGAGGAGGCCGTGAGTGTCCCCCGACCCGCTCACCTCCGCGACGACATGCGCAGCTTCCTCGACCAGGAACCGCGCCGCATCGTCCGTCACACGCAGCTCGCGACCGTCGAACTCGACGCGCCCGGCAGCGATCCAGCGATCGAGGAGCGCGCCGCTCATGAACACGCGGTTCGGTGACATCGGAACGGAATGGTAGCGCGAGACATGGGACACCGGGATCTCGGGGTGCACTTCCGGGCCGTCAGGCAAGGGACCGGGCGATTTGCTCGGCGTTTCGCTCGGCGAGTGCCATGACGGTGAGGTACGGGTTCACGTGGCTGCTCGTGGGAAACAGCGACGCGTCGGCGACCACCATTCCGGGGTACCCATGCACGCGACCCCACGCGTCGGTGACGCTCGTCTCCGGATCGGCGCCCATGCGGCACCCGCCCATGGGGTGCGCGCTGCTCAACACGACCTTGCCGCTCAGGAGGGCACCGGGATGTATCGCGGCTTCGAGCTCGGTCGGGCGCGTGACGGAAAAGCGATCGCTCACGAGCGAAACGTACTCCTCCGCTCCGGCGGCAAAATAAATGCGGCCGACCTCGCGCTGGGAATGAACGATCGCCTCCTTCGATTTCGCGTTGACGCGATAATCCAGGATGGCCCTCCCCCCTTCGAGCCGAATCGCGTTCCGTTCCTCGGCGTCGTCGTGCACGAGCGTGATCGCGCAGGCGAGATACTGATAATCGCGCATCAGCCGCTTCAAATCCGCACCAAACCCCGGAAGCGACTTCGCCGTCACGAAAGGGAAATAGAATGCCGTCTCGACGTAGTAGTGGTGGGCGTCGCTGAAATAATCCGTGAAGTGCAGCTTCGGAAACCCTTCGAAGCCACGAACCGGTTCCTTCATCCGGCCGAACGAGGTCAGCGCGGGGTGCAGCGTGACGTACTTGCCGCAGGCAGCGCTCAAGTCATCCAGACCGGAGCGCAAGAGGAGAGCGGCCGACCCGAGGGTGCCGGCGGCGATGACGATAACCCGTGCTCGAAACTCGACTGCACCCGGCGCGTGAGCTCCGGCGCGAGACCCCTTCGGCGCGGCCGAAATGACTCCTTCGGCCCCGCCGTCCCAGACGCGCGTGACGCGGCAGTTAGGAATGAGCTCCACGCCATTGGCTACGGCTCGCGGGATCTGGACCTCTAGCGTGCCGCGCTTGGCTCCGTACGGGCAGCCGAGATTGCAGAACCCACACCCGACGCAATCCGTGATGTTCACTCGAAATTGCTTCACCGCGAGACCGAGGCGCTCGCAACCCTCACGAAAGATCCGGTTATTCCGGTTCTCCACCTCAGGTCCGGGGAAATGCGCGTCAATCTCTTCTTCGATGTGGGGGAAGCGCGCCTGCACGTCGGCTTCGTTCAGCTCGCGGAGTCGCCCGGTTCGTGCCCACCCGGCGATGAGTCCCTCCGGAGGACGAAACGTGACGCCCGTGTAAACCGCCGTGCTGCCGCCGACGCACTCGGCGGCCGAGACGGCGATCTCGAAGTTTTTCGATGGAACGGCGCCGTTGTCCTTGAAGAGCCCGATCATGTCGGCTTCGCGCATGTTGAAGGCATCGCGCCCCCAGAAAGGGCCGGCTTCGGCGATCGCGATACGCGCGCCGGCGCCGCACAGGTGCGAAAGGCGCGCTGCAACGGTACCGCCGCCCGCGCCGGAGCCGATTATCAGCACGTCGAGTTCGATCGGGCGCGGCATGACGGTCAGTCGTCTCCACGACGCAGGCGATAATACGGCGCGTCGAGACGTGGCCCCGGATAGCCGAGCTCCCGCCAGGTGTCGTCGAGCGCGTAGTAACCGAGCAGAGCGAACGTCTTCAATCCGAAGAACCCTTGCCTGAATCTGACGAAGAGTCGCGTGGTCTCGAGGAACCGGAGAACCGCCTCTTGCTGCTCGCGTCCCAGCCTGGAAAATCCGCGTCCGTAGCGAAAACGTGGCAGGATCTCGACGGCAGCGAGAAACGTGGCGAGGAGTTTACGATCGCGTTCGGGGCGGGCAGCAAGGGCCCGATCCGCGATCTGGATCGCACGCTCGTCGTCCGCACCCGGCGAATCTGGCTCCGCGGGGACGATGCATGCGGCCGCGGCGCGAAACGTCCGCGCCGTAGCGGGGGTGAAGAAGCGGTACTCCGTGCCGGTCATCGCGAGAGTTACTTTCCCGCCATCGCGATGTGCGTCGAGACTCCGCACTTCACGATCTGCACCACCCCATCGCCCTGCCAGGCGCCCAGCGCGGTGCCGAGTCGGATGAAGCGAGGACCGCACTTCGTCGTGATCGGTTCGTTGGTCCGACCGGCAAGGAGCCCGTAGATGTAGACGTTCGTGGCGACCGGCGAGTCCACATAGAGAAGCGCTTGCCCCTTTTTCAGGACGGCGAGGTCGGCGCTTTCCGAGAGTCGTGCGGCCAGGGGCGCCGGCGCGAGCGGGGCCACCGGTGCAGATGCGGGCACAGACGCGGACGGAGCTACCGGTGCGGCGACGAGCGCGGGCAACGCTGCCGGTGCGGCCACGGGCCGGGGTGCGGGCGCAGAGGCGACGGGCGGAGGTGAGAGGGTCGTGGCGACGAGTTGTGACGTCGGCGCGGCGCCATCCGAATGCCGGGAAGGCAAGACCGTCGCAGCGACGGCACCCGCCGCCACGAACGCGGCGACTGCCCAGATGATGGGTGAAACCTTGCGCGTCGGGACGCGCAGCTCTTCGGGGGCGTCTGTCGTGCGCTTTTCCGGCGAGAATTCCTGATAAGTCTGCACGGGCGAGGGCAGCGGCTCGCCCGACTCGGGACGAAGCGTATCTGCGTAGCCAGGGTTCTCCCCCGACATCGACACGGATTCGACTACCTGAGTAGTCGCTCCCGCAGGGGCGGGCATCTCGCGTGAGAGCGCTCGGCCGGACACGGATGCGACATCCGCGATGGGGATGCTCACTGCAGGAAGACTCACCGCCTCATCCATGAGATCGAACCCGAGCAACGCGGGCGTGATCTCGGACGCGTCGATGGCGGGTGCGGCGACGTCGTCTTCGGGAGGTTCGACGGGAGGGGGTGCCTCGGTGCGCAGCGCCTCTGCGAGTGAGGGAACCGGCGACGCCCGCGGCGGCTCGCCGCGACTTTCCATTGCGTTCATCTCAACCACGGCGTCACCGTCGATACTGAGCGGCTCCGACCCGACGGGCTCCTCATCCGGAATCGTCTCGTTCAGAACGGATGCAAGCATCTCCTCGACGGACGACTGCGGCTCGCGCGGGCGGATCTCGACGTCCCCGGGAAGCGCGATGGCCGCGAGATTCGTGGCGGACGTGGCGCGCTGACTGGGTCTCGAGTCTCGAGGCGGGGCCTCCGAGCCCATTGTGGGCCGGAGCGAGGGAGCGCGCGGACATGCCTCCGCCCAATGCTCGAGATCGCCACCGACGATCTGGACGCCAAAGCCCGCGGGGACCGGCTCCTTGCGCGTCGTGCCGAACTCCCGGCGCCAGACGACTTTGCAGTCGAGCTGGACCTTCGCGTCACCGCCGGGCGGCGTCACCTCCACACCCACGGTATCGCCTGCGGGAACCACCAGCGTGCGCACGAACAATCCGAGCGAACTCACGTTGTACGAGTATCCGATGTCTTCGGCACCATTCGCGCCCCAGCGCAACTTGAGGATCGTCCCGTACAACGAGCGGGCGTCCGCGCGTCCGTCGGCGTCCTTTTGCTCGAGCAAGCGGTTCGTCTCGAAGAGCACGTCGTCGGGTGGGCCGTAAGCGCTCACGACCGCCACGCAATCGTTCATTCCAAACTTCGCGCGCAACTCGTCGAGTTGTTCGGGACGCGCCCGCACAATCCAGGCGCAACGGGCTCCCTTGCTGCGAACCTGCCCGATCAGCGCCGGCACGTCGTCGAGCGACGCATCGACGACCGCGACCTTCAGCGACGGTCGTCCGGCCTGAAGGCGCGTCGAGAAACCGTCGACCGCAACCTCGACGCGAAACCCGGCGTCGCGAAGTACCCGTTCCACCACTTCGGCACGCGTGCGGTCCGCGTCGGCGACGACTGCATCGCCTCGCGAGTTCCCAGGCTGCGGTATGCTCGGCTTCGGCAAGGCGCGCAAGCGTGCCGCCAGCCACTCCGTATGCTGCACGGGAAGCACTTCGTCGGCTCCCGCGCGGTAAGCTCGCGCGAAGGCCCCATCCTCCTCACCCTCCACGAGGGCGACGACGGGGACGCGCACGCGCAGGAGTTTTCCTCGCGCACGCATGCACGCGAGCGCCGCACCGGGTGTCCCGAGATGCACGACGAACGCATCGAAGCGTTTGCCCGTGAGCTTGCTGATCGCCGTCTCGGCGGATGACTCCACGAGGCCAACGAATCCAGCGGCGGAGCACGCCGCTTCGAGCCGCGCGCGCTCGTCGTCGTCCACCTCTGCGAGAATCAGAACGGTGGCCTGCTGGGCCATCACGCCGACGCTAGCGCGCTTTTTGCCCTCGTGGGCCAGGATCGTCTCCCCAGCGCTTCTCGAACGGCCGGGCAGCCCCCCGGGCGTGAGCGAATCTCGCCGGGCCTCGGGCCTCAGTGCTCAGTGCTCAGGACTCAGTACTCAGTACTCAGTACCCCTTGCGCGCGATGGCGCGGTCGCCCGGTTCAATCTCGACTTTGGACGCCGTCACCAGAGTCACAGAGCTGTATTCGTCAGCACGGAGGACGCGGAGTTCACCGGTAACCTCTTCGGGGAAATCCTTGGCCTTCCCGACGAGCGGAGTCACGACCGTCTTGACGTGCTCGGGCACGTCGGTGCGCACCTGCGTGCGCGCCATGATGGTCGTCGTCTCCAGGGTGCGGCGCCAGCTGTCTCCTCGCCGAACTAGCTGCAGGCGATTCCCGGCCACGAGCCCGTCCCTCGCGCCTCGATCGATGAACGCGATCTGGTTTTGCCCGAGGATCTCGTGCGGATAGATGCTCGTCAGCACGCGCGCCTCGACGTCCACGTCGTCGCGGCGTGGAGCGATCACGTCGAAACGACGTCCAACGGGTCCCACCTTGTCGCCGCGCTCCACGACGTCGAGCGACTCGATCAATCGTCCGCGCGCGATGCGCGTCTTCGGATTCCAATCGTCGATCTTGACCGTCCCCTTGAACGCGATGATGTCGCCGGGCGGACGGCGCGCCCCCGGGATCTCTGCCGGTGTTCGCACGGAGTGAAATACCGTGAGAAGCTCGCCGAGCCGGAGATCCGCTCCCGGCCGCATGATCATGTAGACGTTGTTGCCCTGCGTGAGGAGCATCTGCTCCTCTTCGGCGCCGACGAGCTCCCCCCAGACGTCCTTGTTCGGATCATCGATGTAGCCGACATCGCGCAAGAACACGGTGTCCGACGAGACGAGCGGTCGGCGATTGAGGAAGCCCCCCGCTCGAGGACGCGCCCCCGACCCGGCACCGGGGGAGGCGCCGATGACAATTGAATCGCGCGGCGCCTCGCTGGTTGCATCCATCCGAAGCCGCACCTGGTCGCCTGGATAGATCCAGTGAGGGTTCTGAATCTGGGGGTTATAGCTCCAGATCGTCGGCCACAGCCAAGGGTTCTGGAAATAGCCGTTGCAGAGATCCCAGAGCGTATCGCCACGCTGTACTTGGTGCGTGCTCGGAACGCCGGAGCCGTTCTTCTTCAGGATCGCGGGACCGTTGTCGGTGCCGTGGACGGTCCCGCCCTCGCCGGCGGATGGCAGCAGATCGAACCCGTCCGACGAGGACGATGCGTCCGTCGTGGCGCGAGAGTCCGACGGCAAATGCGAGTCGGGGTTGAAGCCCGGCGAGGGCAGCCCGAAGACGCTGTACGTGGTCGTCTGCGTCGGTCCGGTGGCGTTCGTGGGACCCTGACCGCTCGGTCCCCCCGCGCCATCTCCGGACGGCGCTGCCGGCCCGGGTGACGACGCGCCCTGGTCGCCGATCGTTTGCGCAGACGCCGCAGCCGTCAGCAGCGTCGCGCCGAGCGCGAGCAAAAGCGTACCCTTCCCACGAACGGTCATGCTCAGGACCCGTGTGATTCCTTATCGAGATCGGCCACAGGAGTGGTCGGACCGTCGCGGAGCGTTGATTCCCCGTCGGTGTCACCAACCTTGATCACTCGGTCCCCTGTACCCCGGATAACGGGTCGGGGCGCGGTCGAATCCGGCGAATTCGCCGGAGCCGGGTCTGCGGGGGCGGTCGAATCCTGCTGTTCGTCCGGCTGGAGGTGAATCACCTTCAGCCGGGGGCGCTCCACCCGATCCGCGTTCGAAGCAGCCGTCGGTTCGTGGGCCACCGAGGCGCCGAGCTCCAGCGCGGCGACGCGCTCTTCCATTCGATCCTGATCGCCGCGGAGCGTCGTGAGCTCCATCTGCAAACCCGACACTTCCTTTTTGAGGCGATCGCTTCCGCCACAACCGACGAGCGCCAAAGAGGCGAGCAGAGTCGCGGCGATGACCCCGGATCTGGCGAAAATGAGGGTTTGGTCCATCTCGCGCACATCGTACGGCGCGGAGAGGCTAGGGGCCAAATTGTGGTGACCCCGGCTGGTGCGCATTTGTCCGCAAGTGGACGGAACGGGCCTTCGTCGCTACGCTTGGGCTGAAGTGACGCGAGAACCGAGGCGCCGCAGGGGCAGGGCTCAGATCCGTCGGGTGGACCTGCGGAAGATGCTGTTCGTCCTTCCGAACCTCATCACACTCGCGAGTGTTTTTTGCGGATTCAATGCGGTCTGCGTGGTGGCGCAGGACAACCCCTCGGTCGACGACTTCTACCGCGCCGCCGTCCTCCTTCTATGTGCGATGCTATTCGACTTGATGGACGGCAGGGTGGCCCGCATGACGCGCACGCAGAGCGCCTTCGGTCTGCAGCTCGATTCGCTCGCCGACATCATCTCGTTCGGCGTCGCGCCTGCGGTGCTCGTCTATAAGTGGGTGCTCCACCGGTACCCAGTTCCTGGCATCCTGACGGCGTTCTTGTTCACCGCGTGCGGTGCCATGCGGCTCGCGCGCTTCAACGTCCTCGCCAGCACGGACAGCGGAGCCCAGGCGAAGCCGGGGAAATATCTCGTCGGGCTTCCGATCCCGCCGGCGTCCGGAATCCTGATATCGCTTCTGGTCGCAAACCACGCCGTGGGCGGCGCCCTCGGCGCCCAGCGTTACACGTTGGCGCTATTCGCCGTCACCGTGGCGCTATCGCTCCTGATGGTCTCGAACATCAAGTTCCGTTCTTTCAAGGATCTCGAGTTCAATTTCGGGACGGCCTTCCTGGTCCTGTTCGCCATCGCGTCGAGCGCCATCGTGTGGCAGCTCACGCGTCCGCCGTTCGTGCTCCTCTGGCTCATCACCTTCTATGTGTCGATCGGCCTGATCGACGCCGTACGAAGCCTCGCGGCGCGGGCACGGGGTGTGGAACGGCGGAGCATCCACGATCACATCGCGGGGAGCTGATGCGGCCGGACGTGCTAGACGTCCCCGGAACGTGTCGCTCCTCGAAGTAGGCAACCTCCGCTTCGGCTACGCCGGCGACGCCCTGTTCGACGGGGTGACGTTTCGACTGAACGCGGGCGAGCGCGCCGGTCTCGTCGCACCCAACGGGGCTGGGAAGAGCACCCTCCTCCGCCTCATCGCGGGTGAGCTCTCGCCGGACCGCGGGATGGTGACGATAGAGAAGAATCGAGCGTTCGGCTTTTACCGGCAGAGCCACGAAGTCGGGCATTCGGGCACCGTCCTGGACGTGCTCCTTTCGGGCTTCACGGAGGCCGTCGCGCTCCGACGCGAGCTCCAGGAAGCGGAAGCCGCGGCCAGCAGCGGCGCGAAAGCGGATCTCGACCGGCTCGCATCCGTCATCAATCGGCATCAGGCGCTCGGAGCCGACGCGCTCGAACACCGTGTCGCGTCCATCGCGTCGCAGCTCGGGTTCCCCGACGCGTCCCTCCATCGCCCGGTAGCGAGCCTTTCAGGGGGCGAGCGGGGGCGTCTGGCGCTCGGAGCGGTCCTCGCGCGGGAGCCGGACCTGTTGCTCCTGGACGAACCGACCAACCATCTCGATCTGGGCACGATCGACTGGCTTGCAACTGTCGTACGAGGGATGAAGGCGGCCGTGCTGGTCGTCTCGCACGATCGCGCTTTTCTGGACGCCGTGTGTCCGATGACGCTCGAGCTCGGCCGGACACGCTTTCGCGCCTATCCGGTCTCGTTCACGGAGTACCAGCGAGCTCGCGCGGAAGATCTGGCGCGAGAAGCCAGGTCCGCAGAAGAACAAGCTGCGTTCGTCGAGAAGACCGAGGACTTCATCCGCCGAAACATCGCCGGCCAGAAGACGAAGCAGGCGCAATCGCGAAGGCGCATGCTCGAAAAGCTCGACCGCGTGAAGGGCCCGGAAGACGTGTGGGCACGAGCGGGTCGTGTCCGGTTTCGGTTCGCCGAAGCGCCGCGTAGCGGCGACATCGTCATCGAGGCAAAGGGGCTCTCCGCGACGCGAGGTGGCCGTGAGCTTTTCCGGAGCGTGGACCTCCTCGTGCGACGCGGGGCGAAGATCGGCATCGTCGGGCCGAATGGTTCCGGCAAGACAACCCTCCTGAGGCGACTCGCGGCCAGCGCCGAAAGTGAGGACGAGGGGACGGTCCGTCGCGGAACCAATCTCCGCGAAGGCTATTTCGATCAACACCTGGGCTCCCTCGATCCCAAGCTCTCGGCGATCGACGAGATCCGCCGGGTTCGCGGCGACATGACGGTCGAGGCCGTCCGCGAGTACCTCGCGCGCTTCCGCTTCCATGGCGATGACCCGTTCCGGAGCGTGGCGAGCCTTTCGGGGGGTGAGCAAAGCCGCCTGGCGCTCGCGAAGCTCCTGCTCGAGCCTCGGAATGTACTATTTTTGGACGAACCGACGAACCATCTCGACATCTTCGCGGCCGAAATCCTAGAAGAAGCCATCTCCGATTTCGAAGGCGCTGTAGTGCTCGTCTCTCACGACCGGCGTTTCCTGGAAAACGTGACCACACGCATGGTCGCTTTCACGGCCGCCGGCGTGGAGACGTTCGAGGCCGGCTTCTCCGATTACGAGGCGACGCTCCGTCGCGGAGCGTCGAAGCGGACCGCCCCGCCGACCGCCGCGGCGCCTAGAACGAACCTCGCCCCGGCGAAGCCGACGGCCAGCGGGGAGCGGGGAGCCGACCGGCACAAGGCGCGGCAAACCGCTCTGCGCGATCTCGAGAGGAAGCGACGCCTGACGGAAAAGCTGGAAAGTGACATCCAGACCGGCGAGGCACGGCTCCGGGAACTCCGCGAGCAACTGAAGACCTCTCCCGGGTCCGCCTGGGAAAAGCTCCACGAATTGTCCCGCGAAGAGCAGGCGCTCGCGAAGCGGATCGACGGGCTGGTGAAGGACTGGGAACGCATCTCGGAAGAGCTCGCGTCCGTCGAGCCCCAAGCCACCGAGGCTGGCTCGTGAAGGTCGGTCGCACATGGCTCGTGGGGTCGCTGTTCGTGCTTGCGACGCAGACGTCGTGTCACCGGAGAATCACGGGCGGAAAACAGGCGTCCGCCGCTGGCTCTTCCGGGGAGCCGGCGCTTCCGCCCCTGGTATTCAAGGACGACACGCCGAATGCCCTCCTCACCTGGATCGATCCGCAGGGTGACTTTCACGTGGTCGAGCACGCTGCGGATGTCCCGGAGGCCTCGCGAGAGGCCGTGCGCGTCGTGCTGGCGGATCGCTCGGATGGCACCGGTGAAACCATTTATGTCGCGGACCTGCGCGCGAAACAGACGGACGGGTCGTACTCCGTGCGGCCGATGTCCCGGGCCGCATGGGACGAGCTCGGGGCGAGCAAACGCAAGGCGCGCCTCGAGGCCCTGGCCCCGAAGGCGACGCCTCCCGCCGCAAGCGGCATCCCCGCGCCGAGTTCTTCCTCGGGCCTAAAGCGCGAGGTGACCGCGACCATCTACGGCGCTTCCTGGTGCGGCCCGTGTCACCAGGCGGAGGCGTTCCTGAAGTCACTCGGGGTCAAGGTGACCAAGAAGGACATCGAGGCGAGCGACGACAACGAGCGCGAAATGCAGGAGGTCCTGCGCCGCGCTCACCGGCGCGGCGGCTCGATCCCGGTCATCGACATCATGGGGCAGATCTTCGTGGGCTTCAGCGACTCGGCGCTCCGCGCGGCCGTCGAGCAGGCGCGTACCGCGACGCTATAGCTCTTTTTGCCACGCCTCGGCGACGGCGCGTGCCACCGCGGCATGCATTCCGAGGTCGAACATGTCCGGCAGGAGCTCGCCGGGTTTCGCCGCGCTTGCGACGGCATTGGCGGCAGCGAGTCGCATCGACGTCGTGAAGCGGGTTGCCCGGGCATCGAGCGCGCCGCGGAAGAGCCCCGGATACGCGAGGGCGTTGTTCATCGAGCGGCCGTCGAGCGCGATGGCCGCGCCCGCTTCGTGCGCCTCCTCGACAGTGATCTCCGAGACGGGATTCGCGAGCGCGAAGACGATCGGATCCCTTGCCATCGACCGGACCATTTCCTTCGATACCTGATTCGCCGAGGACACGCCGACGAAGAGATCCCGCCCCCTCATGACCTCCGCCAACCCGCCTCTGAGGTTGTCGCGATTCGTCAGTTCCGCCATCTCGCGCTTCACGTCGGTCATGTGCTCGGTACGGCCTCGGTGAACCGCACCCGCGCGATCGACGAGCACCACGTCCGAGACCCCGTATCCGACGAGCGTCCGCGCGATCGCGATACCACTTGCACCGCAACCCAGAATGATCGCCCGTGTCTCCTCGGGTTTCCGCCCGACCCTGCGGAGCGAGTTGATGAGCCCCGCGAGCACGACCGTCGCCGTACCCCACTGGTCGTCGTGGAGCACCGGCTTCCCGAGCCGCGCCTGGAGTTTCTGCTCGACCTCGAAGCACACCGGAGCGGCGATGTCCTCGAGTTGGATCGCACCGAAGCTCAGATGAATCCGCTCGACGACGTCGATGAGCGTCGCTGGATCCTTGGCATCGATGAGCACCGGTTCCGCACTCAGCTGCGCGAATCTGCGGAAGATGGCGGCTTTGCCTTCCATCACGGGCAGTCCCGCGAGCGGTCCGATGTCACCGAGCCCGAGAATCGCCGTACCGTTCGTCACGATGGCCACCTTGTTGCCGATATGCGTGTAGTCGTACGCGCGTTTCGGCGACGCATGGATGAGCTCGCAGGCAACCGCGACGCCGGGCGTGTACACGCGCCGCAAGTCCGCGATGCTCTCGAGCGGAACCCGAAGCTGCGTCTCCACCACGCCGCCTTTCCGGATCTCGAGCACGTCGTGCAACACGTCGAGGAGTTCCACACCGTCCAGAGTGCGGACGCGTCCAGATAGCGCCTCGATCTCCGCGTCGCCCCGAAAGTAGAGCGTGATGTCGCGGACGCTCCCCGCCCCCGGCTCGACGCGTACCGCCCGGACGTCGCCCACGGGCGCGCCGGCTTCGGCCGCGATCGCGAGGATATTCACGAGCGATCCGGACCCCTCGCCCGCGCGCACCCGGAAGGTACGGGCTTGAAAGCCTGGATACATTTCGCCTGAAGTCGACATGATCGCGGAGTTTATCCCTTTATTTGCGTTCGCACTACCATGGGACCCGTGCGGGAGTACAACTTCGACGGCCTCGTTGGACTCACGCACAACTACGCGGGGCTCAGTCGAGGCAACCTCGCGAGCGAGCGCCACCAAGGCCGCATCGCGAACCCGAGGGCTGCGGCGCTTCAGGGTCTTTCGAAGGCTCGCCTGTTGTGGCGACTCGGCGTGGGACAAGCCGTGTTGCCTCCCGCGGCGCGTCCCGACATCGACGCGCTGCGGCGCCTGGGCCACGCGGGGACGGACGCGCAGGTACTCGAACGCGCCGCGCGCGGCGACGGGCATCTGCTCCGACTCGCGAGCAGCGCTTCGTCGATGTGGACCGCCAACGCCGCGACCGTGGCCCCTTCCCAGGACACCGAGGACGGGCGCCTGCATTTCACGATCGCCAACCTGTCGTCGATGTTCCACAGAAGCCTGGAAGCCCCGCACACGCTAGCGACGTTCCGCGCGGTCTTCGCCGACCAACGGCGCTTCGCGGTTCACGAATCGCTCCCCGCCGGCGCGCACTTTGCCGACGAGGGCGCCGCTAATCACTCGCGGCTCGCAACGGATGCGGGAGTCGTACACCTGTTCGCGTGGGGTCGCTCGGGGTTCGATCCGAACCCGGACCGGAGCTTCTTTCCACGACGACAGACGCGCGAAGCGAGCGCCGCGGTGGCGCGCCGCAACGCGCTTCCGGAAGCCATGGTGCTCGCCTGGCAACAGGACGGTTACGGGATCGATCAGGGCGCGTTCCACACCGATGTGCTCGCCGTCGCGAACGAGGGCTTTCTCATGCTCCACGAGCATGCGTTCGCGCATCATCGCGACTTCATCGCCGAGCTCAGGAGGCGACTCGGGGAGTCGCTTCACGTCGTCCTCGCGCAGGAGTCGGAACTCCCGGCGCGCGAGGCCGTCGGGAGCTACCCTTTCAATTCGCAGATCGTCACCTTGCCGGGCGGCAAGATGGCGATCATCGCGCCCATCGAGGCGTTCGAAAACACCGACGCTCGCGCCTTTCTCGAACGCGTCGTCGCCGACGACAACCCCGTCGAGACCATCCACTACGTCGACGTGAACGCTTCCATGAACAACGGCGGCGGCCCGGCATGTTTGCGCCTCCGGGTCGCCATGAGCGACGAGGAGCGCGCGGCGGTGCGGGCGAACGTCTTTTTCGACGAATCGCTCGGGGATCGGCTCGCCGCATGGATCGAAAAGCACTACCGAGATCGAATGGCGGCGGAAGATCTTGCCGACCCGAAGCTCCTCGTCGAGGTCCGCAGCGCCCTCGACGAGCTCACGGGGGTCCTCCGCTTGGGTTCGATTTACGATTTCAGAAACCCTGAGCCGCGCCTCGTTGCTTTCCGCGACGAATCCAAGCTTGCCGGACTCCGGATACTCGGCAACCTCGGGCGCGAGCGCCGTGCTCACCGCGAGGTATTTCAGATCCGACCGCGACGTGTTCAGGATCTGATGCGCCGTCTCCCGCCCGCCCGACGGGCACGAAATCGCGTCGCCCGGGCGGATGGGATAACGCCCGTCGCCGATCCTCACCTCCCCCTCCCCCTCCAGCACGAAGAACATCTCTTCGTTCACGCGATGGTTGTGAAACGGGAACGCGCGCTTTCCGGGGGGCAGAACCACCAGGTTATACCCGAGCTGGCGGGCGCCGAGACTCTCGCCCATCGCATAGATCCTCGCTTCGCCTCGCACCTCGCGCCCCCAGAGGCCGCACGCCATCTCGTCGACGTTCACGATGGGTCGATTCATGAGAGGGAATCTAGGGCCCGCACCGGCGCTCGGTATCCCCGCACGAACCACGCGTCCGTTAGGAGCTCACCCCCGAGATCGCCCGGGTCGACCCGGCCGGGCGCTGGGTCTAAGGTACCCGCCCGATGTCAGCGAACTCCTTGTCGGATCCCGGAGGGTCGAAACCTCCGGGGAGCCGTCGCATCCGCCGTCCGGCTTCGTGGAGCACCGTCCTGGCGCTGCTCTTGATCACGGGCCTCGGAATGCTGTTTGCCATCTACTGGGTCGTGCACACCGCAAAACTCTGAGAATCGCCCGGGAATCCTCTCAGATTCTTGGCTCTGGCACCCGGCACCGCGTGACCGAAGCTCAACAGAGGGTGGCCGTTAGGCCGACGACGAGCGGCGTCCGAACCACACCGCGACGCGCTCGAAGTCGTCATGCTCGAGGAACGCGGGGTATAGCGACACGATGCAGAGCGAGAAGAGCGCGATCTTGGACGTGACCGCGATGCCGAAGTGAAGCGCCACGCCGAGGAAGAGCCCGAGAAACCGCGTCTTGCGGATCCAGAGCAAGAACGGCAAGGTCGCCTCCACGATGAGCGTGCCGAACGTTGCGAGCGCACCGAGGACCGGCAAGTGCGCGTACGCGGGACTCGGCAGGCGCGAGAACATGGACATCCAGAAGTACGGAATCGCGTCCCCGTTCCGCCAGAACGGGTCGGGCGCCTTGAGCCAGGCGGTCGTCACGTAGATGAGCATGACTTGCCACTGCACCAGCCTGAGACCGTATGCCGGCGGCGGAGGGCGGACGCGACGTGAGCCGACGCTCCACGTGGACACGGTCGGGCTCACGGCGAGCGCGAAGCCGATGACGCGCAGGATGACGTCGAAGCCCGCCTGTGAGAGCGGCGCCGCCGCGGTGTAGGAAGCCGCCCAAGCGTACGCGATCCACGCCGTCGCGCGTGGATAGATCCCGAGCGCGAGCGCCATCAGAGCCGCCGCGACGACGACGAACAGGGTCGTCACTGCCGCCTCGCTCGACCCGAACGCGAACATGTCGAAAATTGGCAATCCTCCTTGCCGAATTGCGCCTCCGAACATCCCCGAAGACGCGAAGAGCGTGTACCGCACGGGCCACAGATCGACGAGCACGGCGAGCGCGGACACCGCGTAACCGATCCGCAGCGCGGCGTAGGCGCGCGGATCCGATGGCGCGAAGAACCACGCCTCGACGTCGCGCGCCACCGCGCCAATCGTTCGCGCGAGGAGGCTCATCGCGGACATGGCACCGGCCCGAATCGCATGACCCTCGACTGAGCGATGCGGCCATCCGCGCGGATGTCCTGCATGGGGCGAAGTTCCTGAGTCGCGAGCTGAAACGCCACCTTGGCGGGGACCTTGCCGGTACGCACGGTGATGGCGCGACATACCGCCACCAGATACCGCACCGAATAACCAGGATAACCCTGGGCGTAGAAGGCGAGGCGCAGGAACGTCCCGAAGAACCGCGGGTCTTTCGGGTACGGCCGAAAATCGGGGAGCAGCGGGCCGTAGTTCGTCTCCACGCCGTTCGCGTCGATGGCAACCAGATGCCCGCCCATGTCGAGGTAATGCGGGATCGTGGTGAACATGTCCCAGCTCTGATCGAGCCGGAACAGGGCGAGGTACGGATCGAAGGGCCGATGAAACGCGGTGCCGAGTGCCGTCGTGCGCGACACGTTCGCCATGGTGATCGCGGCGAGGTGATAGACCAATGCGACGCACGCGAGCCCGCGGAGCCACGGCCGGCGCCGTCGTTCACTCACGGCAGCCGAGGGCTCGAGCACCAGGGGCGACACGGAGCCGACGATACCCGGGAGCGCGCGCGAAGTCTCACCTGGGACGGGGGGGCGTATCCGCCCCCGCAGCTCTCCACGCGACTGCTCCCCCGGCTCGCTGCGCTCGCGTAGTTCGGCACCTCTTTGATCCCTCGGGGACGGCGCTGTCGGCGATGCGGGACTACGGAGAGCCGCGACCGTGCTTATCGTCGGAACCGGACGCGCGCTGGGAGTACCAGTTCAGGACCACGACGACCGCGATCGACAGAACGGTGGCAGCGACCATATGCCCCTCGAAAAACGAGACGAGGGCACGGATGGGACGATCGAACACATCCCCGAACCAGCGCGCCACGACGACCGTCAGGACCGTCCCTACGATGTTCACCACCACGAACATCGGGAAGCGAACGCGCGCCGCGCCGGCAAGCGTGCTCATCAGCACATCGGGGCTCAGGAGCAACGCGACCGGACCGACCTTCGCGAACACCCGCTCGAGCAGACGCGCCGTCTTGCCGACACCTGGAGAGTTTTTTTCCGCCCACTCGAGGCCGAGCGGCCCGTACTCGCGCCCGAGAAAGTACATGAACGGGTCCGGCGCGAAGTGTCGCGGGACCACGACGGCGAACAGCGACGGCGCGTGAACGTACGGCGCAACGAGCACGATGTGCCGAAATACTGGACTCAACCCGACGAGCACGAGCGGCGCGTGTGCGAGCAAATACGGCATGAACGCCGACCCCACGAGGTTCCCGACCGTCATCAGGCCGAGCGGGATCGCGTAGACGAGGATTCGTCCGGAGCGGGGCTCGTCGAGCGGCACCCCGGGACCGCTCTCATCGTTCATGGGGCGGCTTTCAAATCAAGATGCCTGGCGCAGGAAACGACGCGCAGAGCTCTTTCACTTCGGACGCGACGCGTTCGAGCAGCTGCTCGTCCTCCGGAGCGCGCACGACCTGGTCCATCCAGTCCGCGAGCTTCAGCATCTCGCTCTTGCCCATCCCCCGGGACGTGAGGGACGGCGTTCCGATGCGAAGCCCGGACGGGTCGAACGGCTTTCGCGGATCGAACGGGATCGAATTGTAGTTCGTCTCGATGCCGGCGCGATCGAGCGCGCGCGCAGCGACCTTGCCGGGCACGTTCTTCGGCGTGAGATCCACGAGGATGAGGTGATTGTCGGTCCCGCCGGTCACGAGCTGGAAGCCCTTGGACAGTAGCGCTTCGGCCAGGGTCTTGGCGTTCGTGACGATGTTCTTCGCGTATTCCTTGAACTCGGGCGTCGCGGCTTCCTTCGCGGCGACGGCGATGCCCGCCGTGGTGTGATTGTGGGGTCCGCCCTGGAGCCCCGGGAATACGGCCTTGTCGATCGCTGCCCGGTACTCGGCCTTGCAGAAGATCATGCCTCCACGCGGCCCCCGGAACGTCTTGTGCGTCGTGGACGTCACGACGTCCGCGATGCCGATCGGGCTCGGATGCACGCCCCCGACGACGAGCCCGGAGATGTGCGCCATGTCGACGCACAGCTTCGCGCCCACGGAGTCGGCGATCTCCCGGAACCTGGGAAAGTCGAGCACCCGCGGATACGCGGTCGTGCCGGCCCAGATGATCTTCGGTCTGTATTCCCTCGCGAGCGCCGCGACTTCGTCGAAGTCGATGCGGTGATCGTCGCGACGCACGCCGTAGCCGTGGCTCGCGAAGAATTTCCCCGTGATGCTCACGTTCCAGCCGTGCGTCAGATGTCCACCCGCGGGAAGCGCGAGCCCCATGATCGGATCGTGCGGCTCGCAGAAGGCCAGGTATACGGCGAGGTTCGCCGGACTCCCGCTGTACGGCTGCACGTTCACGTGCTCGGCGCCGAAGAGCGCCTTCAGCCGGCTCACGGCGAGCTCTTCGAGTGGATCGATGTTCTGCTGCCCCTCGTAGTAGCGTTTGCCCGCGTAGCCCTCGGAATACTTGTTGGTCAGAACCGAACCGCTCGCCTGGAGGACCGCGCGGGAGACGTAATTCTCGCTCGGAATGAGCCGCAGCTTGTCGTGCTGGCGTCGTTCCTCGGCCGTGATGAGCTCGAAGACTCGCGGGTCGGACACCGAGAGTGACGGATCGCGCTGGGCGGGGTCGGTCATGCGCGGAGACTACCGATGGGCGTCCGCCATCGCCAGCAGCCGATTCCGAATCCGTAACATCCTGGAATCATTAGCCATCGAAATTTCGGTTCGCACGGGTCTCGACGTGGTGCGTCAAATCGACGATAGACTTCACTCACGCGAATGGCCCCCCGCAGGACCCAAGATCGGCCCACTTCACCGACCATCCAGGTCGGTTCGGTCCCGGCCATGGGAAGCGGGGCCGGACTCCCGCGAGTGCGGCGCGGGACGGACGACCAAGAAGTGGATAGCATCGTCGAGATCGAACCGGATCCCGACAGCGCTCCGCCGAGCATCCCATCGGCCGCCGCGGCGAGCGCCCCGGGCGCAGTGCCGGCACAGCCCATTTTGCCGGGCCACGTGATCGCGGAGCGGTACGAAATCATCAACGTCCTCGGCGAGGGCGGGATGGGCATCGTCTATCGCTGCCGGGACCAGTCGACCGGGGATCTCGTCGCGCTGAAGCGCGTGATCTTGCCCGAACAGCAGCTCGCGGCCGAGTACATCGGCTGGTTTTACAAGGAGTCGCGGGCCCTGGCAGCGCTCGCGCACCCGGGCATCGTCCGCGCTCGCGACTTCGGGCTCCTCGCTGACGGCTCGCCGTTCCTGGCGATGGATCTCGTCACCGGGGTCTCTCTGCACGACCTCTCGCAATCCCGGCTCAGCTTCCCGATCACCTGGTCCATCGTGGACGGCGTGCTCGGCGCCCTCGCTCATGCGCACGCTCGAGGCGTCATCCACGGCGATCTGAAGCCTTCCAATGTCATCGTCGAGCAGCGCGTCGACCAGGCGCCCCGGATCCACATCCTGGACTTCGGGCTCGCGTGGCTCCGCCAGGATCCCCATGACGAGCGCCTCGACGGGGAAAAGTCCATGGAGTTTGCGCCGCACGCCGGCGCAGGAACGCCCGGGTACATGGCCCCGGAGCAAATCCAGCACGAGATGCACCACGTCCAGGGCGCGACGGACCTCTACGCGCTCGGGTGCATCCTCTACAAGCTCCTCACTGGCCGCTCGCCGTTCTCGGGCGACCCGAAGGAACTCCTCAAGCTCCACGCTTATCATCAGCCCCCCGCACCGGAGCTCATCGCCGGAGTCCCGCCGGGCGCCGATAAATTCGTCATGCGCCTGCTCGCGAAGCGTCCGTGGGACCGCTGGGAGTTCGCGTCGGAGGCGCGCCGGGCCTGGCTCAAGTTCGTGCCCGAAAGCATCGACCCGGAGCTACTCAAGTTTCCGAGTGTCGGCGTCCACGAAGACGACGCCAAGACGCCGAGCCGCCGGACCGCGCCGCGAAAGAGCGCCACGCTTCCGCGCGAACCTCTGGCGGACCGGGCACCGGGCCTTCTGAGCATCCGGCCGAGCCCGATGGTCGGCCGCGACGAGATCCGGACGCGCTTGCGAGCGGCAGGCGCGGAGATGATCGCCGGCAAAGGACCGCCGCATCGGCTCATCATTCTTCTCGGACCCGCAGGAGTGGGAAAGACGCGCATCGCCGAGTGGCTCTGCGAGGCCGCGCACGAGGACGGCCGCATGGTGCCCCTCACGGCGCGGTACCGCCCGGTCCGGACGGCGCTCGACGGCATGCTCGGCGCCGTCACCCAGTATTTCAACTTCGAGCGCGCGGATCGCGACACCGTCGAACGCTCGCTCCTCGATCGGTGGAAGATCGACAAGAACGATCGCAAGGGGCGATCCTGGGTCGCGGGAGCGGCAGAGTGGCTCCGTCCCATCGCACCGGGCGACGAGCGCGTGGGCCCGAGCGGGGTGCGCTTCACCCTCGACACCCTCGAGCTCCGCCGCCTCGTCATTCAGTACACCATCCGTCGCGTCGCCGACGGCAAGCCGCTCCTCTTTTTCTTCGATGATCTCCACCACGCCGCGCAGACGACGTTCGACGGTCTTCTGAAGATTCATCGCGAGGAGCAAGACCAGCGGATCCTCATGCTCGTCACGGTGCGTTCCGAGGATGTGCAGCTCGGAACCCCCGCCGCGGAGCGCCTGCGCCAGCTCCGCGAGACGATGGACGGCGAGGTCATCGAAGTCGGACCGATGGATCGTGAAACGACCTGCGCGCTCGTCCGGGCCGCGCTGCCGCTCGACGAGGAGGCGACGTTGGAAGCCGCCCGCCGGAGCCGCGGTTTCCCGCTGTTCGCCCTGCAGCAGCTCCACTCCTGGGCGCACGCCGGAAACCTGGAGTTCGTCGGCGGCTCGTATCGCGTACCGCGCGACGTCCTCGCGGTGCGGCCCAAAACGACGGCCGATCTCTGGGACAGCCGCGTTGCCGCGGTGCCGCGCCAGCTCCGCGTCGCTGCCTATGCCGTCGCGACGCTCGGTACCGACATCCGGCGCGACGTCATGGTCGCGCTCCTGAACGACCTGAAGCTGCCGGCGGAAGAAGCCATCGCCCAGCTGCAGAAGGCGGAAATTCTGCTGCCGCGCGGGCCGGGTCGCTACGGGTGGCCGCATGCGCTCCTGCAGGAGCATCTCTTCGGCCGGCTCTCCGAACGCGAGGACGCGCGCCGGATGTTCACGGCGTCGGCGAAGGCCCTCAAGCTGCACCCGCTCGCGAACACGCGTCGCATCGTGCGCCAGCGCGTGATCAACCTGCTGTACGCGGGGGAGAACGACGTCGCGGCCGATACGTTCTTCGACTTCCTCCAGAGTTCGTGGAACGGCGCCAAGGAGCCCGCGCCGACGCTCGCGGATCTCGAGCTATTTCAGGGCCGGCTCGCGGGAAGGAGCCTTGCACTCGAGAACCGCTGGCGCGCAGAGGTCCTGCGCCATGTCGGCCGGACCGAGGAAGCGACGCACTCCGCACAGATGGCGCGCGAGCGCTTCGAACGGCTCGGCGATCGCGAGAACCTCGGGCACTCGTTGCGGCTCCTTGGACACCTGGCGAGCGAGCAAGGCGACACGGACGAGGGACTGCGGCTCGTCGCGCACGCGCACGACATCTTCGCGCATCTCGGCAACGTGCTTGGGCTCGCCCAGTGCGAGGCGGTCGCCGCGTGGATCGAATACTTGCTCGGCAACCACGACCGAGCGCGAACGATCGCGCTCGCCGGCGAGGGCCATTTCGCGTCGCTCGATCAGCCGCTCGGGCGCGGCCAGTGCCTGCTGGTGCTGTCGTGGATCGATCATCACGAGGGCGCGACGGAGCGCTCGCGCCGGCTCACCACCGAGGCGCGCGGCGAGTTCGAACGCGCTGGCTACCGACTCGGGCTCGCGCAGACCGACGCCTCGCTCGCGCACATCGAGCACCGGCTCATGAATTACTTCAGCGCCGAGCAACGCGCCAAGGAGGCCTCGGGGTTGTTCGAAGGCCTCCGCACGCCGCGCGGCCAGGCCGAGTGCGAGCGATTGCTCGCCATGGTCGGCATCGACACGGACGAGCCCGACGTTGCGGATCTTCGCGCAGACCGCGCGCTCGACATGTACACGAAGATGAGCGACCCCTGGGGCGTCGTGGAAGCCAAGCTGCTGAAGTGCCAGGCGTCGCTCTCGCGCGGCCGGCTCGACACCGCGCGCTCTCTGCTCGGCGAGATCCAGCGCATCGGCGCGCGCGAGCCCGAGCCGAAGCAACACGCCCTCCTCACCGAAGCCTGGCTCGCGCTCGAGTCCGGGGACCCGGACGGCGCGACGGCCGCCCTCGACGCGGCCGCGGACGTGTTCAGCGACCGCACCCGGGTGGGCGATCACACGCCGCACCTCCTCGGCCGCCTCGCCAGATTACCGTGGCCCGCGGACGTGCAGCCGCGCCTCGAGGCCTGGCGCGCGCTCGTGAATGACCGTGGGCGGCGCGAACGGACCTAGCGACGGCGCGTGCGCTCTGCGAGGCCAAACGAGTCACTACCGATGTCGGTATGCGAAGCGAGCGCGGTCGACGCCCTGCTCGAAGGAGCGGCACGCGCCGACGACGACACCGTAGACGAAGCCCAAGCCTGTCGGACGGCTCGCGCGGACTGCGTTCTGAAGGCTTCGTGAACCGTGGTGGGCGACGAACCTGGCGAGAAGCCCGGCGCTATCCTTGGTCCGCAAACGAACGTGCTTGGCAAACGCGGCCCCCAATCCCACGCCGTAAGCTCGCATGAGCTTGGACGCATCGGCCCCGTGTCGAACACCTAGGTGAACGACGGCTATCTCCTTGACATGGAGGACTTTTTCACCGGCTGCGATGACTCGAATCGTCAAGTCCGTCTCTTCGCCCGCCGGAAATTTTGCGCCGGCGCCGAGAAACGGATCGAAGGTACCGACTTGATCGAACACCCGCCGCCGGAAGGCCATGTTGGCGCCGATCCCCCAGGGCGCCTCAGGGTCGGGAAAGCTATGCTGATATTGGCGCTGGGTCGGATCGAACGTTGCCGCGTGGCCAGATCCTTGGAGCTCCTCCGGGAGGACAACGCGCCCGAACGCAAGCGCGGCCTCCGCGTCGTCGGAGAAAAGCTGATGCCACAGCACGACCCAGTTGTCGGGTACGCGACAATCATCGTCCGTGAACGCCACGATCGGCGCGTGGGTACTTCCGATGCCGACGTTGCGAGCCGCAGAAAGCCCTCGCGTTTCGCTTCGAATGTAGCGGAGCCGCGGATCTCGAAACGCTGCGAGGGCTTTCTCGGTCGCGCGGTCATCGCTCTGATCGACGACAGTGAGATCGAATCCGTCGCCCGGATTGCGCAGAATCGTTTCGATGCAGGCCCCTATGTCTCCAACTCGGTTGCGAGTGCACACGATTACCGAGAGGGCCGGCACTGACATGCGCCGCGACGTTAGCAGCCTTGGCGGCGCTGCGCTGCATGCCCGAGCAAGGGAGGGGTCGCGCACCCGCAGGCGGCTGCCGCCGAGGATGCGCGGGGGTGGGCAGCCCTTATCGCAGCGCCGCGGCCACGGCGTCGCGCACGGTCGGCCTGAATCTCTCCGAGAGGGGCGTCAGGGGCAAACGGATGCCGGAGCCGATGCGACCCATGACCTCGAGCGCCCATTTGACGGGGATCGGGTTCGATTCGAGGAAGAGCACCTTGTGGAGCTCGGCGAGCTTCTGGTCCATCGCGCGCGCGGTCGTCGCGTCGCCGGCGACCGCTGCGGCGCAGATCGCGTGGAACTCCGCGGGCGCGACGTTGGCCGTGACCGAGATGCAGCCATGTGCTCCAGCGAGCATGAGATCCACGGCGGTCGCGTCGTCACCCGAGTAGACCGCGAACTCGCTCGAGACGCGGCCGAGAATGTCTTTCGCGCGCTCGACGCTGCCCGTCGCTTCCTTGATGCCGACGATGCGCGGCACCTTCGACAGCCGCTCCACGGTTTCGGGTAGCAGGTCGCAAGCCGTTCTCCCCGGAACGTTATAGAGGAGCTGCGGCACCGAGACGGCGTCTGCAACGGCCTTGTGGTGCAAGTAGAGGCCCTCCTGGGTCGGCTTGTTGTAATAGGGCGCGACGAGGAGGCACGCATCACACCCGACATCCTTCGCGGCCTGGGTGAGCTCGATCGCTTCGCTCGTCGCGTTCGCGCCCGTGCCGCCGATGACCGGTAGCCGCTGTCGCGCTTGCTCGACGATGAAGGCCATCACCTTGCAGTGCTCGTCGAAGGCGAGGGTCGGCGATTCGCCGGTGGTGCCCACGGCGACGATGCCGTCGGTGCCGGATCGCGCGTGCCAATCGACGAGACCGGCAAGCGCGTCCCAATCGATGTGCCCGCTCGCGTGCATGGGAGTCACGAGCGCAACCAGACTGCCTTTAATCATGAAGGGTTCTATGGGGCTCGAAACGAGCGCGGCACCATAGCGCGGAGACCGGTCGAATTCACCCGACGCCGCACGGACCGAGGGGGGAGGGCGCCGAGGGGGCAGCGCAACGTCTTCGATCGGGACGCATCGAATGAGAGAAACGACCCCGGGCGCAGATGACCCCACGGTCGGCACAAAAGCCGTGGTAGGGCGATGCCGGGCGAGATCGGAGCGATCACAATGGGCGAGACGGAAGCCGCCGGAGAACAGGGCCTGTCGCGGGAGGACTTGCGCGACGCTTGGGCCGTCCTCTCGGCGGAGGATCGCTGGCGTGGGTTTCGCCTGCTATCCCAGGAAGATCAGGAGGAATTTTTCCTCGGACTCCCGTCCAGAAATCAGTCCGCGCTGCTCCTTTCCCTGCCCGCCGGCAACCGGCGCTCCTGGATGCGCATGCTCGCCCCGGACGACGCGGCAGATCTCGTCCAGGAAGCACCTGCGCCGGAACGGGAGGGTTTGCTGTCGCTCCTCGACGACCCGACGCGGAAGGAGGTGAACGCGCTCCTCGCCTACGCGGAGGACGAAGCGGGCGGCCTCATGAGCACCCGGTACGCGCGGGTGCGCCCCGAGATGACCGTCGACGAGGCCATCTCGTACCTGCGAAAGCAAGCGCGCGGCAAGCTCGAGACGCTCTACTACGTCTACGTGCTCGACGAGCACCAGAAGCTCCTCGGCGTCGTATCGTTCCGCGAGCTGTTCGCGTCGCAGCCGAGCACGCGGGTGCGCGACGTCATGCACCGCGAGGTCGTGAGCGTCCGCGCCGACCAGGATCAAGAATCCGTCAGCCGCGTGTTCACCGAGAACGACCTCTTCGCCATTCCGGTCGTCGACGCCGAAAACCGGATCCAGGGCATCGTCACGTTCGACGACATCGTCGACGTCGTGCAGGAAGAGGCGACCGAGGACATCCAGAAGCTGGGCGGCATGGAGGCCCTGGACGCGCCGTATCTCTCCGTCGACCTCGCGAAGATGGTGAAGAAGCGTGCCGGCTGGCTCTCCGCGCTGTTTCTCGGCGAGATGCTCACCGCGAGTGCGATGGCGTATTTCGAAGACGAGATCGCGCGCGCCGTGGTGCTCGCGCTGTTCGTACCACTCATCATCTCCAGCGGCGGCAACTCCGGCTCGCAAGCGACGACACTCGTCATCCGCGCGATGGCGCTCGGCGAGGTCCGACTCCGTGACTGGTGGCGCGTGGCACGCCGCGAGATCGCCGCGGGGTTCACCCTGGGCGCCGTGCTCGGCTCGATCGGCTTTTTGCGGATCGTCCTCTGGCAAGCCATCAAGCCGCTCTACGGCCCGCATTACCTTCTCGTCGCGATGACCGTATCGGGGAGCCTCATCGGCGTCGTCACGTTCGGCACCGTCGCCGGTTCGCTCTTGCCGTTCATCCTTCGCAAGCTCGGCTTCGATCCGGCGAGTGCCTCGGCGCCGTTCGTGGCGACCCTCGTCGACGTCACGGGCCTCGTCATTTACTTCAGCGTCGCGAGCGCAATCCTTCGCGGAACCCTTCTTTAGGGCGGGCCCCGTCGACCACTCCAGAGGAATGGAACAAGAAGTCGGGAGGTAAGGAAGTGACTCTCCGGCTTCCCGTCGATCTCGCCTGAGCCGTCAGTCAGTACAGAACCTTGTCCCGCTTGTCCCGCCATTCGGCGAAGAGCGCACGACCTTCGGGCAATTCGATCTGCCGTAACGGAAGGGACCGGCGTTCTGGCGGCGCAGTGAACTCGTCGTACAGGAACGCGTCGTCGAAGCCGACGGCCGCAGCGCCGTCGCGTCCCGTCGCGTAGACGACGGCGTCGATGCGGGCCCAGTAGATGGCCGCGAGGCACATCGGACACGGCTCGGAGCTCGCGTAGATTATCGTGCCGCGCAGGACGAACGTCGCCAGATTCTTCCCCGCAGCGCGGATGGCCATCACCTCGGCATGAGCCGTCGGATCGTTCGAGATCGGGACTGAGTTTGCACCCTCGCCCACGATCACGCCGTCTCGCACGACGACCGCGCCGAACGGCCCGCCGCGGTTCGCTCGAACCGTCTCGGCGCCGAGCTCTATGGCGCGAAGGAGAAAGCCGCGGTCGTCGATTCGGGGACGATACACGATCCGGCGCTCGTTCGTGCGCCGTCAGCCGACCGTCAGCCGGCGGGCGCGAAGCGATCGGTCGCTAGGATGAGCTCGTGCACGATACCGGGCTCGAACGCGGAGTGACCGGAGTCGGCCGCGACGCGGAGGTCCGCTTCGGGAAACGCGAGGTGAAGATCCCAGGCGGTCACCATCGGGCAGACGACATCGTAACGACCCTGCACGATCACGGTCGGAATGTGACGGATCTTCGGTACATCCTCCAGGAGCTGCCCCTCGCGTTCGAAGAACCCCTCGTTCACGAAATAATGGCACTCGATCCTCGCGAACGCGAGCGCGAACTTGTCTTCGCCCGCGCGCGCAACGTAGTCCGCGTTCACGTAGAGATGACTCGTTGCCGCTTCCCAGATGCTCCACGCTCTCGCGGCCGCAGCGCGCACCCCTTCATCTTCGCTCGTCAGACGAGCGTGGTAGGCGCGCATCAGATCTCCGCGCTCGGCCGGCGGAATGTGGTCGAAGTACTGCTGCCACGCGTCCGGGAAGAGCTCGCTCGTCCCCCACTGATAGAACCAGCGCAGCTCGCGTTTCCGCAACAGGAAGATACCGCGCAACACCAGCTCGGTGACGCGCTCCGGATGTTTCTCGGCGTACGCGAGCGCGAGCGTGCTTCCCCACGAGCCTCCAAACACCTGCCAGCGCTCGATGCCGAGGTGAACGCGCAGCGTCTCGATGTCCGCTACGAGGTGCCACGTCGTGTTGTCCTCGAGCGACGCGTGCGGCGTGCTCCGGCCGCAACCACGCTGATCGAAGAGCACGATCCGATACTTCGACGGATCGAAGAAGCGACGCTGCTTGCCGTCGGTGCCGCCGCCCGGACCGCCATGCAGGAACACGACGGGTTTGCCGTCCGGGTTTCCGCTCTCCTCGAAATAGAGGGCGTGCGCGCCGCCAACCGGCAACATCCCGGTGCGATAGGGTTCGATGGGCGGATAAAGAACGCGACGATCGGTCGTCATTGAGCTCACGGTCGTCGAGATCACCCGAGACCAAGGCGTTCGCGACGGTAGGTGCCCTCGGTGACGCGGTCGCACCAGGTACGGTTGTCGAGATACCACTCCACCGTCCTTCGGATGCCGGCTTCGAAGGTCATCGATGGACGGAAGCCGAGCTCGGCTTTGATCTTCGAGGCGTCGATCGCGTAACGCCTGTCGTGCCCGGGCCGGTCCTTCACGAACGTGATCTGTCGCTCGTGGGGGTGCGGCGTCGGTCGAAGTTCGTCCAGCACCCGGCAGATCGTCTGCACGACCTCGAGATTGGTTCGTTCCGAATTTCCCCCGACGTTGTAGGTTTCACCAGGGGTTCCACGCTCTGCGGCGAGTAACAGCGCCGCGCAGTGGTCGTCCACCCACAACCAGTCCCGTACGTTCTTCCCATCGCCGTAGACGGGCAGCGGCTTCCCTTCCGCCGCGTTCAGGGTGACGAGGGGGATCAACTTCTCGGGGAACTGATACGGCCCGTAGTTATTGGAACAATTGGTCGTCACCACGGGCAACCCGTACGTATGAAAGTAGGCGCGCGCAATGTGATCGGCGCCGGCCTTGGACGCCGAGTACGGTGAGTTCGGGCGGTACCGCGACTCCTCGGTGAAGAACCCCGTCGGCCCCAGGGAACCGAACACCTCGTCCGTCGAGACGTGCAGGAACCGCGGCGACGACACGTTCTCCGATTCGCGGCTCAGGGACAGCGCCGCGTCGAGCATCTGAAACGTCCCGATGACGTTCGTTTGCATGAAGAGCGCCGGACCGTCGATGGACCGATCGACGTGCGACTCCGCGGCGAGGTTGAAAATGACGTCGGGCTTCACGCGCCGGAGCGTGGCGCGGACGAGCTCCCGATCGCAAAGGTCGCCCTCCACGAACTCGAACCCGGCGCGCTTCGCGACGGGCTCCAGGTTGTCCAGATTCCCGGCGTACGTGAGCTTGTCGAACACGACGACGCGCGCCCCCGGGCGGGCCGCGACGAGATGATGAACGAGGTTCGCCCCGATGAACCCGGCGCCGCCGGTGACGAGGTAAGTGTGGGCCATCCCGGCGGAACGTAATGGAGCCCGGCGAGCCACGCCACCCTGCCGGGGGACCCATGGAAATGTGGCGGCTCCCGGGATACCCTGAGCGGATGCTCGAACGCCTCGATCGGCCCACGCGACTCCAGCTCCTGCGCGTGCTCGCCGCGGCGGCCTGGGTCGACGGCGAGGTGCAAGATCACGAGCGCGCATTCGTCGGGAGGATCCTGGACAAGCTCCCCATCGACGAGGAAGAGCGGGAGACGGCGCTCGGCTACCTGGACACGCCACCCCACCCGGCACAGACGGATCCGCGAAAGATTCCGCCCGAGTACCGCGAAGCGCTCGTGAAGCTCGTCTGGCAGCTCATCGGCGCGGACGGACAGGTGAGCGAGGACGAGCTGCAAGCCGTGAAGGATCTCGAAGAGCTTCTGCTCGACTGAGCCCGTCGGTCAACGACGGGACAGAGCGCTCTTCTGAATCTTGCCGCTGGGGTTCTTCGGAAGGTCTGCCGCGATCTCGACGCGGCGCGGACACTTGTAGCCGGAGAGCAAGGTGCGCGCGAGCGCGTCGAGCTCGTCACTCGTGATCGTCGCACCGGGTCGGGGTACGACATACGCGACGACGACCTCGCCCCAGTCCGGGTGCGGTTCGCCAACGACGGCAGCCTCGAGCACGCCGGGGTGAGTGGCGAGGGCCGCCTCCACCTCGGCCGCGTAGACGTTGAAGCCGCCACTGATGACGACGTCTTTCTGTCGTCCGACGATGTAGACGTACCCGTCCGCGTCCTTTTTTCCGATATCGCCGGTGGCGAGCCAGCCGTCGCGCAGCACTTCACGGGTCGTGTCGTCGTCGTCGAAATAGCCGCTCATGACGTTTCGTCCGCGCACCTGGATCTCGCCGACTTCGTCGGGGCCGAGCTCGCGTCGCTCGGCATCCGCGATCCGGACTCTGCAAACCGCCGTCTCCTTGCCGACAGAGCCGAGACGCGGGCCCAGAACCAAATGATCTTCGGGGCCGAGTCGAGTGATCGGCCAGGGCGCTTCCGTCATTCCATAGATCTGGTGAAGGGCCTGCCCGACCTTCTGGATCGCCGCGCGGAGCTGCGCGTCGGGCATGGGCGCTCCGCCGTAAATGAGCGCCCGCAAGCTCGAGAGATCATGCAAGGTCCAGCGCGGCGACGAGACGAGACGCGATAGCATCGTCGGAACGGTGAACATGAGGGTCACGCGCCACCGTTCGATGCCCGCGAGCACTTCTTCGACGCCGAAGTGACGGACGAGAACGTTCGTGCCGCCCGCGAACAGCGTCGGATAAAGAAGTGCACCGGAGCCATGCGTGAGCGGCGCAGCGTGAAGCGAGCAATCTTGCTCGGTCACGGGCGCGAGTTCATGCAGCAAGTTGTCGAGCGACGCGTGATAAACGCGGTGCGGGAGCACGGCCGCTTTCGCGCTGCCGGTCGTGCCGGACGTGTAGCGAAGCCGCGCCGGCTCCTCGAGCCCCACGTGAACGTCGGGGCGCGCGGGCGAGTGCATCGCGAGGAGCGCTTCGTACGAAACCGCGTCCGCGGGGAACCGCGCATTCTTCGCGTCTCCCGTCACGACGAGAGCTGGCAAAGAATCGAACGGTAGAGTTTCGACGCCCGCGGCGATCTTGGCGGCGCCCTCTGGGTCGGTCACGATGAGGCGCGGCTCGCACGAGGCAAGGACGCCACGTACTTCAGGCCAGGTGAGTCGCGCGGTGAGCGTGATCCACACCATGCCGGACGCGAGAACGGCAAGCTCGCACTCGACCGCTTCGTGAACGTTGGGCAGGAACGCGAGCACCGCCTCGCCGCGGCGAAGGCCAAGCGAGACGAACGCCGCTGACAGGCGATCCACGCGGCCGAAGAGCTCCGCGTAGGTGAAGCACGCGTCACCGTCGACGAGGGCGCTGCGCGACGCGAACGCAGTTGCGTGGTCTCGGACTCGATCTACGACCGTGTTCGTCAATGCGCCTCGCATGGTGCCACGGAGCCGCCGACACCTCGCGACGGGACGAACCAATCCGGGGAGCGGTTGCGGCCCGCACCTCCGGGCCGCAGGAATCCCACGACGTTTTCATGTTTCGATGGGAGCGGTTAGACCGACTCGACGCTCGCGGGTCCTCGGAAAACACCGCGAATGCGCAAGGTTCGTACAGGGCGAGGCGCGGTGTCCCGCTGGACGGGCACGCTCGTCAACGCTGCGCTTCGCGACGCGATGGCCACGAGAACGAAACGCGGGCGTGCGGGCGGGCGTGCGTAGAAGTTCCATGACCAAGAGAAAAAACTCACAGCGGTGTCACCGCTCGCTTGCTATAACGCGGACAGTCAGAACTGTGACCAGACGGAGAGTAATCGGTAATGCCTGAAACGCCCGATCGGGGGCTTCTACGGACCTACGAGTCGGTAGTCGCGCTGATCCAGCGACTCGCCGATGCCGGCTGGATCGTGTTGGCGCAGTACGTCGCGTGCTGGCTCTATCCGGAGGAGTGGAAGCAATCGAACACGGTCGCCGCGCTCGTCGCGATGATCGCGTTCCATCTCGTCGCCGAGGTCAACGGCCTCTACCGTTCCTGGCGCGGCGCGCCGCTCAAGCACGAGGCGTTTCAAGCCCTGGCGACCTGGACGATCGCCGCGCCCGTCATCCTCTTCGTCGCGTTCATCACCAAGACCACGACTCAGTACTCGCGTTTCATCACGACCGTCTGGTTCGTCCTCGTCCCGGTCTTCGTGGTCTCGTGGCGGCTCGCCTTGCGGTTCGCGCTGATGGAGCTCCGTCGTCACGGCCGGAACTCCCGTACGGTCGCCATCGCCGGCCTCACGCCCATGGCTCAGCGCATCGCGCAGCGGATCGCGGCGGATCCGTACTCGGGGATGAAGATCCTCGGCTTCTACGACGATCGCAAGCCGGGGCGCCGCCACATCTTGCCGGACCTGTACGGCCCGCTCGTCGGCGATCTCGACCAGCTCGTCATCGACGCGCGGGACAGCAAGATCGATCGCATCTACATCACGTTGCCGCTCAAGGCCGAACCACGCATCAACTCGATCGTCCGAAAGCTGGCCGACACGACCGCGACCGTCTTCGTCGTGGCCGACTTCCTGGTGTTCGATCTGCTCCACGCCCAGTGGAGCCAGGTGGGTGACATCCCGGTCGTCAGCATCTTCGACACGCCGTTCCACGGCCTCGGCGGCTGGCTCAAGCGGCTCGAGGACATCGCGTTGAGCCTGCTGATTCTGACGATCATCGCGATACCGCTCGCGCTCATCTCGATCGGCGTGAAGCTATCTTCCAGGGGCCCGGTGTTCTTCAAGCAGCGCCGCTACGGGCTGAACGGCAAGGAAATCCGCGTCCTCAAGTTCCGGAGCATGACCGTCTGCGAAGACGGGCCCGTCGTCACGCAGGCGACCAAGCATGACGAGCGCGTGACGCGATTCGGCGCGTTCCTCAGACAGACGTCGCTCGACGAGCTCCCGCAGTTTCTCCAGGTGCTCACCGGGGAAATGAGCATCGTCGGCCCGCGTCCGCACGCCGTCGCCCACAACGAGCTGTATCGCGGCAAGATCCACGGTTACATGCTGCGCCACAAGGTGAAGCCGGGCATCACCGGCTGGGCGCAGGTGAACGGTTGGCGCGGCGAAACCGACACCGTCGACAAGATGGAGAAGCGCGTCGAACACGATCTCGAATACATCCGGAATTGGGGACTGATCTGGGATCTGAAGATCATCATGCTGACCGTCTTCGGCGCAAAAAAGAGCGAGAACGCGTATTAGCAGGACCGCCGTCGTCTCCAGCGGGGCTCGGGGGCCGTGACTGCCCGGCTGCTCGAAGGTCTCCTCGACCCGTGCGTGGAAACGGAAGAAGTCGATCCGTTCCGGGATCCGATCGACGAGCTCTTGCCGGAGGAGGCGCATACGATCGCGAATGGTCGCGACGCGCGACTCCTGGAGTTCCGCGCCGGTCGTCACTGTGCGCGGACGGCGCTTGGGCGGCTCGGGGCACCGGCGGGTCCGCTCCTCAGATCGGAGGATAGATCGCCGATCTGGCCGGCGGGATTCGTCGGCTCGATCACCCACACGCGCGGCGGCGCTCGCGCCTTCTGCGGCGCGGCCGTCGCGCGTTCGAGCGAGGTGCACGCGCTCGGAATCGATGCAGAATTCGACACGCCGCTCGAGCGCGCGCTCTTTCGCCGGATCTTGACGGAGGTCGAGCGCGCGTGGATCTCGGACGCAGCGGAGAGCGACCAGCCGGTGCTCGCGAAGCGCGTCTTCAGCGCGAAGGAAGCCGTGTACAAGTGTCAGTACCCGCTTTCGCGCACGTTCCTGGAATTCGCCGACGTCGAGCTCGCGCCGTTCACCGGGACGACCTTCACGGCGATGCTTCGAAAGCGCGCGCCGCCGTTCGGAGAGGGGCACACGTTCACGGGTCGGCAAGCTTTGCGCAGCGGCCTCGTCGTCAGCGCCGTCGCGATCGCAGCTCGAACGAGCGTCACGTCCGCGGGGCGCTGACGACACGCGGGCCGGTCGACACGCTTTGCAGATCCTCGCGCGCATCCCTACATCCAAGTCTCTAACGGGCTGGGGCCATTGGAGAGCGCCAATCTCGTCGCCTACGTTGCTTTGATCGTGTTCGCGCCGGTCGCCGTCGCGATCTACGGCGTGGTGCGCCCGACGCTCGCGACGGCCGCCGTACTCCTGGGCGCCGTGATGTATCTGCCCGAGCGAGTGAACTTCGATCCGCCCGGCCTTCCCCCGTTCGACAAGGCAACGATCGGCGGGCTCGCCGCTCTGGTCGGCAGCGCACTGGTCGCTCGACGAACGCTCACGAGCGCGCGGCCGGGCCGCGGATTCGATCTGTTCGCCCTGTTGCTCATCGCGGGCACGCTCGGCACCGCGCTCACGAACCCGGACGCATTGACTTATGGGTCGTCGTCGCATCCAGGCACTGACTCCCTATGACGCCGTGTCGGACACCATCCGGGACTTGCTTTATCTGGTGTTCCCCTTCTTCCTCGGTCGCGCGCTCTACCGCAGCGCACGGGATCTGAGAGATCTCATGGGCGTCGTGGTCATGGGCGCGCTCCTGTATTCGCCCCTGGTGCTCATCGAGCTCTGGCTGAGTCCGCAGCTTCACCGCTGGATCTACGGCTTCCATCAGCACGACTTCTCGCAGGTGCTCCGGGACGGCGGATACCGGCCGATGGTCTTCATGGAAAACGGTCTCGCACTGGCACGGCTTCTGCTGACCGCGGCGCTCTTCGCCGCAACGCTCGCGCGGGCGCGCGAGAAGCTTCCCTTCTCGATCCCTCCGGCGCCGGTCGCCGCCTTTCTGACCGTGCTGTTGCTCGCGTGTCACAGCATGGGCGCCGCCGTGTACCTCCTCGTCTGTCTGCCCCTCCTGATCCTCGCTCGCCCGCGAGTCCACGTGCGCGTGGGAGCAATGCTCGCGACCGTCGTGCTCGCTTATCCCGTTCTCCGCGCCGCGGATCTGTTCCCCGTGAAACCCCTGCTCGATGTCTTCGCGAGGTTCAGCCAAGACCGGGCGGATTCGCTCGCCTTCCGCTTCGACAACGAGGCACAGCTCGTCCAGAAAGCGCTCGAGCGAGTCGTGTTCGGTTGGGGTGGGTTCGCGCGGGCCCACATTTTCGGGGAGTGGGGGAAGGACATCTCCGTCACGGACGGTCAGTGGATCATCGCCTTCGGAGATACGGGCGCGGTGGGCTTCCTGGGTTTGTTCGGGATGCTCGTGGGGCCCGTCGTGCTCGCCTGGCGGCGCATCACCGCCATCCCACGCGGGCCGACGCGCGTCCTGGTCGCGGGCATGGCGCTCACGACGGCGCTGAACGTCGTGGACCTGTTGCCGAACGGGCTCTACTCGGCCCTGCCGCTCTTTTACGCAGGCGCTCTCGCAGGCGTCACGTGCGCACTTTCGAACGATTACGCGCTCGAAGGAGGAGTCGCCGAATGAGCCGAGTGGGCTGCGTCGTCATCGGTCGAAACGAAGCGTCGCGCCTCGGCCGGTGCCTCGCATCGGTGAAGCCTGAGTGCGATCGCATCGTCTACGTCGACTCCGCATCCGAGGACGCAAGCGTCGGTGTCGCGGAGCGGATGGGCGTGGAGGCGATCACACTCGACTCGAGCAGTCGTCTTTCCGCGGCCCGCGGCAGAAACGAAGGGTTTCTACACCTGACACGAACGGCGCCGGAGCTCGAGTTCGTGCAGTTCATCGACGGGGACTCGGAGCTCTCGCACAGCGTGGATCTCGCACGGGGTGGCGGAACTCGACCGCGACGGGGACGTCGCAGCGGCGTGTGGTCGGATCCGAGAACGGCATCCGCGGGCGTCCATTTACAACGCCATCAACGACATGGAGTGGGTCCACGGCACCGGAGACGTGGAGTGGTGCGCGGGCACGGCATTGTTCCGCGTCGCGCCGTTCCGGGATGCCGAGGGATTCGATCCGACGCTCATCGCCGGTGAAGAGCCGGACCTGTGTGTGCGCCTGCGCGCGCGCGGATTTCGCTTTCGCGCGCTCGATCGGGAGATGGCGGTCCACGACGCCGACATGACGCGCTTCTCGGAGTGGTGGACTCGCAACGTCCGTACCGGCCATGCCTACGCGGAAGCCGTCGCCAGGAGACCGGACGACCCGGCGATGCACGCCGCCAGTGCCGTCCGGAGTATCGCGATCTGGGGACTCGCGCTGCCGGGGTTCTCCGTCGCGTTGATGCCGCCGACCCTCGGCGCGAGTCTCCTCGCGCCGTTCACCGCCTACCCGGCGTTGTTCGCCCGCGTGTACCGGACCATGCGCGCGCGCGGCTTTTCCCGCGACGACGCGCTGCTCTACGCCACGTTCTGCGTCCTGGGAAAGTTCCCGCAAGCGTTCGGACTGCTTCGCTTTCAATGGCTCAAGCGAAAAGGTCAGTCGAGCGATCTCATCGAATACAAGAGGCCCGCATGAAAGTTTTGGCGATCGTCGTGAACTATCGAACGGCGGAGCGCACGGTCGAAGCGGTCGCGTCGCTCCTCGACGCCCTCACGCACCTGGACGGACGCGTGGCCGTCGTCGACAACGACTCGCAGGACGGCTCGCGTGAGCTCCTCGCTCGAACCATCGCGGAACGCGGCTGGAGCTCGCGCGTCGAACTCCTTTGCTCGCCGGTCAACGGTGGCTTCGGTTATGGCAACAACCTGGCGATCCGCCGGACCTACGACGCGGAGGATGCTCCCGAGTTTTTCTTCATGCTGAACCCCGACGCCGTCGCGGAGCCGGACACGATCGCCGCGCTGCTCGAATTCATGGGGGAGACTCCCGACTGCGGCATCGCTGGGAGCCGCATCTTCGGCTTCGACGGCGAGCGACACGTCTCCGCGTTCCGCTTCCCGAGCCCGCTCGGCGAGCTCGAGGCTGGTCTGAAGCTCGGGCTCGCGACGCGCGTTCTGCGGCCCTGGGTCGTCGCGCCGCGTCCGCGCCACGCCACGGGAGAGGTCGACTGGGTGGCGGGCGCGAGCTTCATGGTGCGGCGCACGGTGTTCGATCGTGTCGGCCTCTTCGACGAGAAGTTCTTTCTCTACTTCGAGGAGGTCGATCTCTCTTTGCGGGCGAAGGCGCAAGGCCTCAAGACCTTCTACGTCCACGAAAGTCGCGTCAGCCACGAAGGGGCCGTGGCGACCGGCTTGAATGACACGAACCAGCCAGTTCCACCGTACTGGTTCGACTCGCGGAAACGGTTTTTCGCGAAGCATCACGGCACGACGACCCTTTTGGCGGCAAACGTCTGCTTCACCGTCGGATTTCTTCTCTTTCGAGTACGGCGAAGGATCCAGCAGAAACCCGATCGCGACCCGCCCAATCTTCTCTTCGACTTCATCCGGCACAACCTCCCCACACTCCCGGCCGCTCCGCAGGCCGGAGCTGCGGCGCTCGTTCAATGAATCGCGCTGGGCTCATGGTCGTCGCGGCGCTCGCATGTTCGGCCTGCGGAGCGTCCCACCCCTATGTGTGGGTGGATGATCTCCCTCGCTCCGCAACGGCCGAGGTGCCCCAGATTCGAGCGGGCGATCGACTGTACGTCCTAGTCAAAGGGCAGGATGCGCTGACCGGCGAAGTCCCCGTTCGTCTCGACGGCAACATCGTTCATCCCGTCTTCGGCGTCGTGGCCGTCGCCGGCACATCGCCTCGCGAGGCAGCGCGACGCATCGAGGCGCGCCTCCGGAACGTCGTACTGGATGCGAACGTCTCGGTCGCCATCGCGGCGCGCCTTCCATACCAGGTCAGCGTGGTCGGAGAAGTGACGCACCCTGGACCGCTCGAGCTCGAGCCGGGGGAAGGCGTACTGCAGGCGCTCGCGAGAGCCGGCGGGTTCACCGAGTTCGCGAACAGAAGCGGCATCTACGTCCTTCGCCAGCGCCCCGAGGACGAACGCGTCCGCTTTCGCTACGACGATCTCGCGGGCGGCGATGCACGGAGTCTAGGGTTTCGTCTGCACGACGGTGATGTCGTCGTCGTCGAGTAGCTATCATGCACTTGGCTCTCGGCGCGCTCGCTTTCACGCGATTGCTCGGCGCGCTGACCGCGGACGCCGTCGCAGGCGGCCGAACCGAAGTCATGGCCGGCATCGCTCCCGTGCTCCCCGGCGAGTCGTCCGAGGGCTCCGTCGGCGCGGCGCTCACGCCGTTCGGTGCGCTGCAACTCTCCGAAGAGACGTGGCACCTCGGGCTCAAGTACGCGCCGCGTCTTCTCTGGCGCGCACCCAACGCCGTCAACGACGGCCGTCCACTGCTGCTGCAGAGCGGCGCGCTCGAACACGAGGCCCTGCTCGGACGTTCGCTCACGCTGACGACCGAGGTTCAGGGTAGCGCCGGACGCGTCGACTACAGCATGTACGCCCTTCAGGCGACACCGGGCGGCTCGGTGTCGCCCGCGGGAACCGGCGCTCAACCCGGGCAGCCTCAGACGACGACACCGGGAACCGCTGCGCCCTCCGCGACGACTGGACAGGCGGGAGTAGCGCCGTCCCAGCTCTCCCTGACGGTCATCGATCTCTACGACGTGTCGGCGGACACGAAGCTCCAGGCCCACACGGACGCGCGCACGACGCTGACGCTCGGCGCGTCAGGCGGCGACAACGGCCCAATAGGCGCCGCGAGCGAGAGCTACCCGCGACACACCCGCGCCGCGCTCGAGCCGTCGCTTCGATACCAGCTCTCACCCACCGACAACCTCCGCATGCCGCTCTCGAGCGAGTACCATCGGGTCAACGGTGTCACCCTCGTGGACGACAGCGCCGAGCTCGAATGGGAGCATCGCTTCCTGCCGCAGACGACACTGCTCCTCGCCGCGGGCGGCTTGTACGCGAAGCCCCTCGACCCCGCCGGCAACGGCACCTTCTTTCCCTCGGCCGACGCGAGCCTCTCGCACGCCCTCGTGTACGAGCGCGGCTTGCGGATCCAGGGGACGCTCGATGTCGCTCTTCAGCCGCTCCTGTTCGTGCTCGATGCAGACTTTCGTCCCATCGCGAGCGTGCAAGCGGCGTTCGACATGATCGTGCCGCCGCGCCTCCGAGCCGGCCTCCGCGCCTCCTTCTCCACGACGGCCACGGCCAGGCCGTACACACCGGGCGAAGTCGAAACTTACTTCGTCGCGGAGGCGCCCATCGTCTACGACGTGAGCCCCAACGTCTCGTTCGAGTGCGGCGCGCGGAGCATCTGGAGCGCGCCTCATCTCTCCGAGAGCTTCCAGCTCGAGAACGCGCAGCTCTGGGGCTACCTCGCGATCACCGCCGTGCTCGGCACGAACGACGATCCGATCGAGATGACGCGGTAAGAAAGCCTGGGCGGCCTCGGAGGGCACTACCGCCTTCCACGAGGGCTGGAGGCTTGGGCTGGCGAGCGAAACGCTCGAACCCGATCCCCGGCGGTCCCTCGCGACCGAAGGCGACGACATCCTTGCCCTCCGCCGAGACGGTGGACGTTTGCACACCGGTGCTCGTCGCGCTGCAGGACGAGGCCCGTGGTCCGATGGACGCGCCGCGCCCCTGCCAGGTGGGGGGCCGCTGCGCAACTCTGGGGTTACGTTGCGATCACCGCCGTGCTCGGCACGAACGACGATCCAATCGAAATGACGCGGTGAGAAGGCCTGGGCGGCCTCAGAGGGCACTACCGCCTTCCACGAGGGCGTGTCGAGGTTGAGGTCGATAGCTGCGACGACTGGCGCGAGCCCGCACGCTCGAGACGTGCCTCTCGACGCTCGAGACGTGCCTCTCGACGCTCGAGACGTGCCTCTCGACGCTCGAGACGTGCCTCTCGACGCTCGAGACGTGCCTCTCGACGCTCGAGACGTGCCTCTCGACGCTCGAGACGTGCCTCTCGACGCTCGAGACGTGCCTCTCGACGCTCGAGACGTGCCTCTCGACGCTCGAGACGTGCCTCTCGACGCTCGAGACGTGCCTCTCGACGCTCGAGACGTGCCTCTCGACGCTCGAGACGTGCCTCTCGACGCTCGAGACGTGCCTCTCGACGCCGACGGACGCATCCTCGCGCCGCGTGATGCGCCTCTCGACGCTCGAGACGTGCCTCTCGACGCTCGAGACGTGCCTCTCGACGCCGACGGACGCGCCCTCGCGCCGCGTGAGCTGGCTCTCGACGCCGACGGACCCTATCGTTCCATTCAGGGTCGACGTAGCGCGGAGCGCTTACTCACTCGCGCAATGCGCGGCGCAGCGCGCCCTAGGGCACTTGGAAGTCTTGGCGGACCGTGAGACCGCAGGAGACGTACTCCGCCTCGAGAGGGGGATGCTTGCTCGCTAGATCGCCATCTAGGTCGCAGAAGATGAGCTCCCGCTCTCCCGCTGAGTAGAGGTCGGTCGCTTTCGAGAGAACCGCTCCCAGGACCATCTCGTCGAACGGCTTGAGGGACTTCACGGTGAAGACTTTCAGCGTCCGAGCGACTACGGCGGGTGACGGATTTATCCGCTCCATCGCACCTACGGCGGTCTGGACCTGCTGTTCGAGTGTCGAAAGCGCTGTCTTTCGATCGGCGTCGGCGAGGTCGCTCAGCTCATCGCGGGTTCGCCGCGAACGGGTCCGGGCATTCGACGACCCTGCCGACGTCTGCGAGCAAGGGCGCGCCTCAGAATTCATTTTCGCGGACGTATCTTCGGAGCTCGACGAACGCGATGAGCAAGGTCGCCAGGAGCAAACCAAGCACCGAGCCAATGCCGGACCGCAAGAAGACGGTCCGGCGAAGCGGCGGGGTCGTGGGTTCCGTCGGGGACGTGATCTGGTAGCGCGCGGCGGCCAGGGCTTTCTCGAGATCGAGGTCGAGCTCGCTCGCCTTGTAGCGGGCGAAGAGCTTGGCATGAAGCTCTTTGGTGCCGGCATACGTGCGCGTGAGCTCGGCGTATTGCGCTTCGACGTCCGGGAGTTCGCGAGCGGCTCGGTCGAGCTCCGCGAGGTCTCCACTCACGCGTGCCAGCTCTCTCGATGCGGCATTCTTCGATACCCGAAGGTCCGCGATGCGATCGTTCAAGGCGCGGAGCGCGGGATCGGCGCGGCGCTCGGTGTCCGTGATGGCGCCCTGAACGGTTTGCCTGGAGAGCCGTTCGAGTTCCTGCTCTTGCCGTTCGAGATGCTGGACCTCGGGATGCTCGTCACCCAGCCCGGAAGCGCGTGCTTGACCGAGCTTCTGCTTCACGTCGACGAGAGCCGTCTCGTAAGGCGCCGCGGCCTCCACCTTGTGCGAGAAGAGCGGATCGTCGGCCGTGATCTTGTTTCGCTCGGCGGCGAGCGCGAGGGTCGAGCGCTCCACCTCCGCAGCCAGATCCGTCTGACGCGCCTTGAGCGACAGGCGCGCCGTGAACTCCTCTTTTGCCTGGTCGGGGAGACCATCGGGGTGTCGCTCCTTGAAGTCCCGGAGCGACGATTCCATCTTCGTGAGCTCGGCGTCGTTCGTGTCGAGCTGGCCTCTCAGGAACGTCACCTCCGCACTCATCACGTGCAGCGTCTTCTCGACCTCGAACGCGACGAACTCCTTCGACTGCTGCTCGAGAAAGCGCGTCGCGTCGCGCGTGCTGCGGTCCGTGAACGTCGCGCGGTAGGTCCCGAGTGCGATCCCGTCGAATTGGAGGCGGTTCCGCGCGGAGACGACCTCTTCCCGCGTCGGAGGACGCGGCGAGAGAGCGGTCAGCGTGCGACCGATGAGTTCCGGACTCCTGAAATCCATCTCCGCGGCGGAGAAGAACCTGTCGTCGGACTGTGTCCCGGGGTTGTCGGAGGGTTTCGGAGTGAGCCGGATCTCGAATGCGGCGCGACCTTGCGGCGGTTTCACCCGCACGCTCGCGGCGCCGGCGAAGCTTGCCGCGAACACACATCCGGCAATCAATGGGTGATACGGGCGAAGGAAACGTCCGCCGCGAATGATGCCGCCCACGACGTCGTGGAGCGTGAGTCCCTCGTCACCCGCACGAAACTGCAGGTCGCGATTCTGACCCGGGAACTTCGCGAGGGACCGCACGCCCTGGTGCGTGATCGCGTCGATCGGGACGTGGGAGATGGCGATCGTCGACGGGCGGCCCGGATCCTCGGGCTGCGAGAGAAAGCTCATCACGGTCTCGCCGACGCGGAGCACGTCACCGGCGCGCAGCAACCCGTCGGCGGTGACCCGTTCACCGTTCACGAAGGTGCCGTTGGTGGACTTGAGATCGACGACGCGATGCTCCCCGTTCACGAGAATGAGCCTCGCGTGGCGTTGCGACACCGACGCTTGGTCTAGCCGGATGTCTGCATCTCTCGCACGCCCGATGACATACTCGCCGGGCCTCAGCGGAAATATGGACCCGGGGCGCGCGCCCGCTAGCACGAGCAGGAACCCGCCGTCGCCGAAGTCCGCACGGTCCGAAAGCGGCCCCATCTACGGTTTCTAAGACTCGTGAGGCCGCGTTGGGACTAGGCCGTCGCCTGCACCGCGGACGTCACGAGGTCGACCGGCTCCGGCGTCGCGGCGCAGCTGTCGGCGCGAGACGCGAGCGCGCTGCCATCGGCCGTGCCGCACTGCCCCGCGCTTCCCGTCGCGAGGCGCCGGGCCTCGAGCTCCGGACCGAAGGTCTCCCGCACCCACCGTCCGACGTCGCTCGGAGGCGCCAGGAGTTCGGCAGACATCGCGACCGCGTGCAAGTCTCGGATCATGTCTTCGGCGGACCGGTACCGAGCCCGGACGTCGTGCTCCAGAGCTCGGAGGCACACCCCATCCAGACAGCGGGGCGGCGCGAGACCCAAGCTGCTCGGCGCCGGAGCCGGAGTGGTCTGCAGGCGCGCGAGCATGTCTTCGTAGGTCGATGCGTCGACGAGTTCCTGACCGGTGAGTGCGTTCCACAGAATGACCCCAGCCCAGAAAACGTCGGACACCAGACCGCCACCGGCGAGCCCGATACGGGACATTCGGCACGTGCCGTCGAGTCCAACGAGCAGGTTGCGCGGAGACAGGTCGCGAGAAGGCAGGTCGATGACCCTGGGGGCGTCCCGTACGAGGTGATGGGCCGCGCGGAGACCGCCGAGCGCGTCGAGGACGATGGGAACGATGAGCCGCGGCGGGCGGTACGTCGGGTGCCGCGACAGGAGGTCGTGGAAGCTGCCCCCGTGGACGTAGTCCATGACGACGTAAGGCTGCTCCCGGTAAAAGCCGGTATCGACGACGCCGAGGACGCGCGGGTCCGAGATGGTGCCGGCGATTCGCGCTTCTTCGAGGAGCGCGCGCGCCATCGCGCGGTCGCTCGCGAGGCTCTTTCTGAGCATCTTCAAGGCGAACAGGCGCTCGAATCCACCCTCTCCCCTCGCTCGAACGAGATAGACGATGGTGACCGGGCCCCGCGCGATGCGGCCTAGAACCTCGTATCTGCCGAGCGTCTGCACTCCGGCGGCCCCGAGCGAACGTAATGTTGGCTGGTTGCCGAGAACGGCCCGGTCGTCGGCGTGACCGGTCGGCCCTGCGTCTTCAGTGATGGAGGTGGACATTCGGCAAGTACCGATCGAGCCCGATCTTGAGGACCAGACCGAGCGCCGCTCCGACGCCGGCCGCGACCGGGGCGATCAATTCGCGCGAGATACGGAGCAGCCCGAAGCGACGGAATGCGAACCAGAACACGACGAGCATCGGCAGCTCGCTCACGGTCGTTCCCCACAGCACGCCTTTGAGGTGGCCCAGGTACCAACCGAGCGGGATGCCGATCCAGACGGCGATGAACCGTCCTGCGTTGGCGATCAGGTGAAAGCGCGGATGCCCGAGGGCGATGATGCACACGCCGCACGGATACAAGATGCACTGAAGCCCCACCCGCACGCACAGAAACTGGAGCATGTACCCCGCGGCGCGATATCGCGGGTCATACAGGAGGCGAACGACGTTCGGGCCGAGCACGACGAGGGCGCCAAGCGCCGGCATCGCCAGCAAGTCGAGCTTGAGGCGTGCAGCGTAATAGTGACGCCCGACCTCGGCGGGCCGCTCCCGGACGACTTGACTGAACAGCCCGAAGAAGACGGCGTACGTGAGCCTGTTCACGACCTGTCCCACCGCCGAGCCGAGCATGCCGGCGACGCTGTAGACACCGAGCGTCGCCATCGTGAGGAAGCGCCCGAGCAGGATCCGGTCGCCCTCGCCAGCGAGAAAGGTGAAGAGACTCGAGCCGAAGATCCATTTTCCGAAATTGGTGATCGTCCGCGCCGCAGTCTTGTCCCACCGGAATCGATTCACGTAGCCAGTGGGCAACAGGTGACTCCCGACGACCTCGAGGACCGATTGCGTCATGCCGCCGGCGATGAGCGCCCACACGGTCGGGGACAGCTTCGCCCAGACGAACATGACGATCATGGCCGCCACCTTCGACGTGACCTCGACGACGAGAAGCGGACCGCGGCGCACGTGGCGGGCGAGCGTATCGAGCTTCGTCGAGCCGAACCCGTGGATCACGAGCGCGAACGACGCGACGGTGATCATCGCGAAGAGCCGTGGCTCGTGATAGAGCAACGACACCGGGTACGCGAGCGCGATCGCCGCGCCCCACAGCATGAATCCACGAATCACCTGGATGGTCCATGCTGTGTTCAGGAAGTCGAGGTCGTCCCCATGCTCGCTGGAGATGATGCTGTCCTTGAGCCCGACGTCCGTCAGCATGCCCAGCGCGACCATGAACACCGTGACGATCGCCGTCAGCCCGTACGCCGCGGGGAAGAGCAGACGCGACAGGATCAAGTTCGTCGCCAGACGGAGCCCCTGACTCAGCAGATACCCGATGATCTCGATGACGGAGCCGCGAACGACGAGGCGCCGCAGCCGATTCGAATGCTCCGCGGTGTCTGCGGCGGCTGCGCGAATCGGGTGAACGACGCCGGTGTCGGTCATCGGTCACGTCGCGAAGTTCGAAGTACTCGAGCGCTCGACCGTGGGGACATCGCCCGGCGGGGCGGCCGCGAACTCGGCGGGCGGAGCGTCGTCGAGATCGGCCCTGGGCGCAAACAGCTTCCGCACGCCGGACCGCGGCACCCGGGCCGTTGCGAGCACGTTCGAGAGACACGTGGACGTCAGTTCCGCATGTTCTTCGCTCACGAAGCTCGTGTGACCACCGCTCACCTCTACGACGAAGAGTTCGCCCAGCACCACCGGGCCCCAGCCGTTGCGAGGGTCGAAAATCTTCGTGTCGCGTTCGCGAGACCGAAGCAAGAAGACCGTGCCGGGGTACGGCTGCGGCTCGTAGCGGCTCTGCATGTCGGTCCACGCTGCCGCCACGGCCTCGTTCCGGAACTCGTACGGAAACCACCGAGACAAGCGCGAAAGCACGGACACTCGCAAATCCTGCCCGCGACGCAGGAGTCCCTCACCGAACGCCGTCAGCGCGTAGGAGACGCCATCGGACCGAACGCGAGTCGAATGGTATGCGACCCTTTCCGCGAGCGACCACATGGGGATCTGCGGATTCACGGCATCCAGCAGGACGAGCGCGCCAATCTGCTCGCCGCTCGCTCGAAGCTGCATCGCCATCTCGAGCGCCGCGGTCCCTCCCCCGGAGAAGCCCCCCAGGAAATAGGGGCCGTGCGGTTGCACCTCGCGCATGTCCTCGATGAACTCGCGAGCCATCTCCTCGACGGAGGTATGAGGAGCCCGTAGTCCGTCGACGCCGCGATGCTGAAGCCCGTAGAAGGGTTGATCGTCCCCGAGCTTCGCCGCCACCGGGCGGAGATTCATCGGATTGCCGCCTCGGCCCGCGACGCAGAAGAACGGGGGCAGCGACCCTTCGGGCTTCATCGGCACGACGGTCGACCAGGAACGCGACGCCCGTCCCTCGGCCCGCGTCGCGACGGTCATCTCCTGTCGAACGCGGACCGCCATCCTTTCGACTGTCGGAGCTTCGAACAGCGCGGACAGCGACAGGCGCACGCCGAACTCCTGGCGAACCCGCGAAAGCAACCGGACCCCGAGCAGGGAGTGCCCGCCAAGCGCGAAGAAGTCGTCGGAAAGGCCCACATCGGGAATCTCGAGACTCGTCTGCCAGACAGCGACGAGTCGCCGTTCGACCTCATCGCGGGGCTCGTGGCGCGGTTCGGCGGACCCGAGGCTCCGGACCGGCGCCGGCAGGGCGTTCCGATCGATCTTGCCGCTCGGCGTGAGCGGCAGTGCGTCCATTCGCACGAACGCAGCCGGAACCATGTGGATCGGCAAGTACCGCCTCGCGTGTTCGCGGAGCGCGGAGGTATCGAGCGAGATCCCGGCGCGAGGCACGAGGTAGGCGACAAGTTCGAAGGAGCTGTCAGGCCGCGCGACGACCACGGCCTCCTTCACCGTCCGGTGCCCGGCGAGCACGGCCTCGATCTCACCGAGCTCGACGCGGTGCCCGCGCACTTTCACCTGATGGTCGTTTCGCCCCAGGTACTCGAACACACCGCCGGCAGCGATCCGGACGAGGTCGCCGGTTCGATACATCCTTGCGCCGGACACGAATGGGTCATCGAGAAATCGCTCCCGGGTGAGCTCCGGACGCGCGTGGTACCCGCGCGCCACCGACGGCCCGGCGATGTGGAGCTCACCCGCGGCGCCGATGGGTCTCTGACGGAGCTCCGGATCGAGCACGTAAAATCGCGTGTTCGCGATCGGACGCCCGATCGGCACGGGCCCCGGCTGGGCCTGGACAGCATGTGCGCTCGACCAGACGGTAGTCTCCGTGGGGCCGTACGCGTTCACGATCTGTCCTCGAATGACCTTCGAGAGCTCCAGAACGAGCGTCTCGGAGAGCGCCTCGCCGGCGAGAATCAGCTGCCGGAGTCGACCGAGCGCGCTGCGCGTTTCCGGATCCTCGATGAGCGTCGCGATCTGCGAAGGCGTACACTGAAAATGGGTTATGCCGAAACGTTCGATGAGTCTCGCGATCCCGAAGTCGGACCGACGCGCGTCGCCGAGCAGCTGATCTCCGAGCAGGACCACCGTGAGCCCGTGGGTGAGCGAACCGAGGATCTCGAGCACGCTGATGTCGAACGACACGCTCGTGCCGGCAAGCCAGACGCCGTGGTCACGGAGATCGACGATGTCCTCCATGCCCCGAAAGAACGCGATGACGTTCCGGTGCTCGACCAGCACTCCTTTGGGTTTGCCCGTGGAGCCCGAGGTGTAGATGGAATAAGCGAGCTGATCCGGCGCTCCCGGTACGTCGAGAGGCTCCGCACTCTCGCGCAAGATGCTCGCCCGTGTGTGGTCGTCGTCGAGCACGAGCCGCTCCACGGGAGACTCGACGAGATCCATCGTCGAGGTCTCCGCGACGAGAAAGCGCGCCCCCGAGTCGGCGAGCATGAAGGACAGTCGCTCGCGCGGGTACGATGGATCGAGCGGGAGGTATCCACCGCCGGCGGTATGGACGGCAAGGAGCGCAACGACGAGGTCGAGCGATCTGTGCAGACAGACGCCGACCGGCGCGTCTCGCTTCACCCCCAGGGACCGGAGCGCACGAGCCAGCCTGTTCACCCGCACCCGCAGCTCTCGGTAAGTGACGCTGTGGCCCTCGAACCAGACCGCGATCTTCTCCGGCCTCCGATCGACCTGCTTCTCGAAGAAGTGATGCACCAGAGCGTCCCGGGCAAGCGGTGGCTGCGCCGCGTTCCACTCGAGAAGCTCGGCACGCTGCGCGTACAGACCGTCGAGATCCCCGATGCGCGTCTCCGGCGCGGTGGCGACCTCGGAAAGGAGCTCTTGAAAGCACGCGACGAAGCGCCGGGCCGTCGCTTCCTCGAACAGATCGAGCGCGTACTCGAGGGCCCCAGAAACGGTCGCACCGTCATCGCGAACGTAGAGCGCCAGATCGGTGAGCGAACTCCCCGCATGGACCTCGACTTCCCGAAGGTCGAGGCCGGAAGCGATCGGGGTCACCTGGCGAAACGCGAAGAAAACCTGAAAGAGCGGCGTCCGGCTGCGGTCGCGCACCGGTCGGAGCGCCTCCACTACTTGCTCGAAGGGGATTCTTCGATGCTCGTACGCGCCGATACACGTCTCGCGCACGGCGGCGAGGAGCACCGGAAACGGCGCCGTATCGTCCAGCTTCGTGCGGAGGACCAGGGTGTTCACGAAGAGGCCGATCGCGTCCTTCAACTCGGGTCGAACGCGCTCGTCGATCGCCGTCCCCACGACGAGGTCCCGCTCGCCCGTGTACCGGTACAGAGCGACGTTCAGCACGGCGAGCAGAACCATCTGGAGGGTGGTGCCTTCCGTTTTACCGAGATCCCGCAGGCGGGAGAGAACGTCCGCGGGAACTGCGAACGGCACGACGCTGCCGCGATAGCTCATCTGCGCAGGTCGCCTTCCGTCGAGCGGCAGCTCCAGGTTCGCGGGGATGCCTTCGAGGTTCCGGATCCAGTAGTCGAGCTCTCGCCTTCGCGTTGCGTCGTCGCGCGACGAGAGCTCCCACTCGACGTAATCGGCGTAGCTGACCTGCACGGGCGGCAGCGGGGATTCGCCTCCCTTCGCAAAGGCGTCGTAAAGCACCCGAAACTCGCGCTCGAACAGCTCGAAGGAAACGCCGTCCCAGATCAGGTGGCTCGCGACGAACCAGAGCACCTTATCTCCCTCGGCTAGTGTCGCGATGCCGGCGCGCCACGCCGGACCGTGTTCGGGGTCGAGCGGGCGAGCCAACCACGGAAAGAGCCGCTCTTCGATCGGAGGCTCGCGACCGGGCCACGAAGAGAGATCGTCGAGCTCCAGGTTCACCTCGATCGAATCGTGAGCGAGCTGCTTCGGCCCGGTATCGTCTTGAACGATCGACGTCCGCAAGACATCGTGTCGCCGGACGATCTCGCCGAGCACGCGTCGCGCGATCTCTACGTCGAATTCACCGCGGATCCTGAACGCGCAGGGGAGGTTCAAGAAAGACGTACCGGGAAGCAACGCGTCCATGAACCACAGGCGCTGCTGTGAGGGCGACAGCGCAGCGGGACCCGCGTGCGTCCTCGGAATGATGGGATTCTCGGCAGATGGCTGAACACTTCCCTGCTCGACGTATCTGGCAAGGGCCTCTACGGTCGGTTTACGAAAGAACCGCGCGAGCCCGACGTCGACACCCGAGGACTCGCCGACTCGGGCGAGCATGCGCGCCGCAAGCATGGAGTGTCCCCCCATGGCAAAGAAGTCCTCGTCCACCCCGACGCGCTCGACCCCGAACAGTGTGCTCCAGATTCCGGCGACGATTCGCTCCGATTCACTCCGCGGGAGCACACGCTCCCGCGCCGACTCACCGGATGCGTCCGGCAGTGGCAAGCCGTTCCGATCGATCTTCTGGTTTGGCGTGCGAGGAAGCTCGGAAAGCACGACGAAGTGCTGCGGGATCATGTAACCAGGCAGGCTTTGCTCGACTCGCGCCCGAAGCTCGGGTGGCTTGACGGGACCGGAACTCGCCACGTATGCGACGATCCTTCGATCGCCTGGAACGTCCTCGCGCACCACGACCGTGCACTCGCGAACGCGAGGGTCTTCGGCGATCACGCTCTCGATCTCGCCGAGCTCGATCCGGTAGCCGCGCACTTTGACTTGATTGTCGGCGCGCCGCGAGAAGAGCAGCGTGCCGTCTCGACGCCAGTGAACCAGGTCACCGGTTCGATAAAACACGCCGCTACCGATATCGGCCCTCGAGATCGTGATGAAACGTTCTCGGGTGAGCTCCGGACGACCTAGATAACCGCGCGCGACGCCTTCGCCACCGATGTAGAGCTCGCCGAGCACCCCGACGGGAACCCTCTCGCGGCGCTCATCGAGAACCAGAAGACGAGTGCCGGCGATCGGTCGTCCGATCGGCACCGAGCCTGGGACGTTTTCGACGCGATGGCACGTCGACCATACGGTGGCCTCGGTCGGCCCGTACATGTTCCAGACGCTCCCGCACCTCTCGACCATGGCGAGCGCGAGCTCTCGAGGGAGGGTCTCGCCCCCGATGAGTGCCTTGAAGCGCGCGCCGAAGGGGAAGCGGGCCTCGACGAGCAACCGGAAGGTCGACGGGGTGGCTTGCAGGAATGTCACGCCAAACCGAACGAGCAGTTCCGCGAGCGCACGCCCGTCCATGCCGACCTCGCGCGGGATCACGACCACCTGGGCCCCGACGGTGAGGGGCAAGAACAGTTCGAGCACGGAAATGTCGAATGACAGCGTCGTCACGGCGCCGACGACGTCGTCCGGCGAAAGCCCGGGTTCGCGCGCCATCGCGGCGAGGAAATTCGCGATGGAGCCGTTCGCGACGAGTACACCCTTGGGTTTGCCCGTCGATCCGGACGTGTGGAGCACGTAGGCGATCTGCTCCGCGTCGTCTTCGCGGGGTGGCCGTTCGGACGAGCATGCAGCGATCCGGTCGGCGTGCGCATCGAGAACGACGCGCGTCTCGACTTGCAGAGGCGTGTCGTCGAGCGACGCTTCGGTCACGAGCGCGCTAAGCCCCGCATCGTTCGCGATGAACGCGAGGCGCGACGCGGGAAACTCCGGATCGAGCGGCACGTAGGTTGCTCCGGCCTTCAGCACGCCGAGCAACGCCACGAGGAGCTCCGTTCCGCGACCGAGCGAGATACCGACGCGGTCCGCCGGTTTCACGCCGAGGGCGACGAGATGCCGGGCGAGGCGATTTGCTCGCTCGTCGAGCTCGCGATACGTGACCGCGGCGGTGAGAGAACGCGCGGCAACGGCATCCGGCGTCCGGCTCGCCTGTGCCTCGAAGAGCCCGGCGATCGTCCTCACGGGCGGAGATCCGGGCGCGGCAGTTTCCCACGATTCGAGGAGCGAACACTCGCGAGGGGGAATCAGGGGCAGCTCACCCAGACGTTGAGACGAGTCACGAGCCACACCGTCGAGGAGGACCGTGAACTCCTCGAGACGCAGTCGCACCGTTTCGCGGTCGAAGAGATTCGTATTGAAGCTCGCTTCCAGAACGACGTCTTCGGAGCTCTCGCTCACGCTGAGAAAAAGCTCGAAATTCTCGTATGCCCTGGGATTGAACGTGCGCGATACGTCGAGCCGCGCAAATTCGGGAACCTTGCCCGCACGATCTACGTTGAACAAAACGGGGACCAGCGGAATGCGCGACGGGTCACGCACGACGGAGAGCCGCTTCAGCAATGTTCCGAACGTGAATCGTTGATGATCGAATGCGTCGAGCAGCTCCTTTCTCACCTGCCGGGCGAAGTCGATGAAGGAGAGCTCCGGGTCGACGACCGCCGGGATCGGCAAGGTGTGCACACAATGACCGACCAGACCAGGCTCGCCGGCAAACGGTTGTCCCGCCGCCGGCATACCGACGGCGAAGGTGGGCTCCCCTGAAATCCGGAAGATGAACGCCTCGAACGCAGCCAGCAGAGTTCCTGCGAAGCCGACGTTGGTGCGCTTCCCGAACGCGCGCAGAGCGCGGACGAGATCTCGGTCCAGAACGTAATTCTCGCGGGCGGCGTCGAACGTTCGCTCGGGAGGTCGCACCCGATCCGTTGGCAGGTCGAACGCGCGAGCGCATCCCGAAAAGCGCGAAACCCAGAACCGCTCGTTTCGCTGAATCTCCTCGGAACCGGCGGAGTCCCGCTCGTGGGTCGCGTAATCACCGAAGCGAGGCGCCGCCTGCAGCTTCGGACTCTCTTCGCAGACCTCGCTCGAATAGAGGATCCCCAGCTCCGAAAGGACGATGTCCGCGGACCATCCATCGCACACCAGATGGTGGGCGGTGAAGAGCAACTCGTGACGGTCTTGGCCGAGACGAAACAGGCGAAACCGCACCAGCGGCCCACGCTCGAGGTCGAATTCCGTGCGTGCCTCGCGCTCCCGCGCAGAAGAGAGGAGGGCCGCCTGCTCATCCCTTGTTCTTGCCGAGACGTCGTCCTCCTCGAAGGGGGCGCTCACCGACGCGAGTACGCAGAGCGTGGCGCCATCGCGACTGAACGTGATCCGGAGCGCATCGTGCCGCAAAAGGAGGCGGTCTACCGCTCGGCGGAGCGCACTCGCATCGAGAGCCCCTCGCATCGCGAGCGACAGGGACTGATTGTACGACAGGTTCGCGGATGTCCCGCCGAGCTGGATCGCGGCCCAGATCTCTTGCTGAGCTTCGGTCGCCGGAGCCGTGCGTTCGATCTCGCCGGCGCCGAAGGGATTGAACTCGACGGGAACGACGGTTCCGGCGCTCATGACGACAGCTCGACTTGCTGGAACATGCCGGGCCGACTCGGGTCCGGGACGAACCACGCGGGGTTTCCGTTCGAATCCCGTCCTAGCCGCGCTCCGGGCAGCGGCGGCCGCGCGAGCGCGGCCGGCGAATCTCGTCGCAAGAATCCGCTTTGGGTAAGCTCGGTCACGCTCTCCTGAAACCGTTCGACCACGAAGTCGACGTCGGAATCCGTGTGCGCGCACGTGAAGAACGATGGACGATGGTCGATCGCGTGCACGCCCTTGTCGCGTAAGAGCAAGAAGAGCAAATCTCGAAATGGCGTATGCACGGTAAACTCGATGCCGACGACCGAACTGAATCGATGGACCACGAGCGGAGCGCCGGTCCGTTCGAACCAGGCGTTCATGGCCGTCGCGAAGCGTTCCGCCCTGGCGTCCATCACCTCGTGCGCGGACGCGCCGAGAGCTCGGAGGTGCTCGAGCACGGCCTTTGCCGCCGCGAGCCCGAGCGGGTGGCGCGCCAGGGAACCCACGAAGTAAGTGACGCCGGCTTCCGGCATCGAATCGTCGCCATATTGCCAGTTGCCGCCGTCGAAGACGTCCATGTACGCGCGCCTGCCCGCGATGGCGCCGATGGGCAGCCCGCCGCCAAGCGCGCCGCCGTATGCCGCGAGGTCGGCCTTCACACCGAACTTTTCCTGAGCGCCGCCGGGCGCGCATCGAAAGCCGGTCATGGTTTCGTCGAAGACCAGGGCAACGCCGACCTCCGTGGTCAGAGCCCTGAGGTCGCGCACGAATGAACCGAGTTCGTGTTGCAGGCCCTGCAGGGGCTCGACGAGGACGGCCGCGATGTCGCGATGCCGCGCTCGAATCGTATCGAGCGCAGCCGGGTCTCCTTGCGACAGGATCGAGACGTTTTCGATGGCCGACCGCGCGACGCCGATGGCGGCGGGGATCGCGCGTGATCCGCGCCCGCGGCGCACCACGACCTCGTCGAACGCGCCGTGATACGCGCCATCGAAGACGACGAGCCCCTGACGTCCCGTCACCGCACGAGCAGCACGAATGGCACCCTGCATCGCCTCGGCGCCCGTGCTGCAGAAGAACACGCGCTCCATCCCGGTGGCGTCGCAGAAGAGACCGGAAACATCCTCGACGAGTGGATGTTGCGACCCGGTCTCGACGCCTCGATCGAGCTGCGTGAGGAGCGCCTCCTTCAAGAATGCAGGCGAATATCCGAAGAAGCTCTCGCCGTGCGCCGAGACCAGGTCGACGTACTCATTCCCGTCGAGGTCCCAGAATCGACACCCCGAGGAACGACTGGCCACGATCGGATAGGTGACCTCCTTGAGCTCCCTGCTGAAGCCACGCGCCGCGCGCGGGTCCGCCAGGTGCGCGCGGTTCTTCTGGGTGAACGCCTTCGATGACCTGGTCTTTTCGACGTAGCGCTCGACGAGGCTCGCGACGTATCGCTCCTGTTCGGCGGTCAGCGCAGCCGCGCGTTCGCGAGACGAGAAGACCGCGAAGCGCCGCCCAATCGAGAGCGGGGCGGATTCTGGGGCCCGCGCGCGTTCGGACGGACCCGCGTCCAGAGCGAGCGCGTCGCGCGTCCGCTCGATGGCCGAGGACAACGCCGAGACGACGACCGAGGACGAGGCGTCTCCGATCGCCGTCAAGATCTCGAGCTGCCGCGCCATCACTCCGAGCTGACGACCGACCACGTGTGCGGCGAAACCGGCGGGCACGAGGGTGTCTCGTTGGTTCGCGAGCGGAGGGTGGAGAAGTCTCTCCGTCGGCTCACCCTCGTCGACGGGCAACGTCGCGTCGAGATGCTCCGCGAGCGCTCCCACCGACGATAGGTCTTCGAGCAAACGGCGCAGCTTGAGAGAAACGCCGAATTTCGCGGAGACCTGCTGCGCAATCTGCGTCAAGAGCAACGAGTCGAAGCCGAGCTCCACGAACGTTGCCGGTACGTCGCGTTCGGCGATCGGCTCCCCCGAGGTGCGAAGGACGAGCTCGCACAGTTCCGCCACGAGCCGCTCGCGTCGGGGCTGTCGCGACACGTCATCAGGACGATCCGTGGTCAGCATTCGAGGTACCTCATGCGATCTCCTCGGGCATGGCGCTCGCTCGGCTGAGCCGAGAAACTGCGTCGAGCTCCCGGGTCATCCGATCGAGCTGGTCTAGAACGAGTCGCTCGATGTCCGCGCCGCGTGCCGTCGCGACGAACGAGGCGCCGGGGCTCTCTTGCCGTGGCGCTGGCTCGAGAAAGTGACGATCGCGGGCGAAGGGATACGAGGGGAGCGAGACGACCCGCCGAGGAGCCGCCGCCTGCGCAGCCTCCCAGTCGATCGAAACGTGAGACAACCAGAGCTCGCCGAGCGCGGCCTGGAACGCAGCTTCCTCGCGCTCGGGTGCATCGCCGAGAGTGCTCACTGCGATTTGCTGCGTACGCCCGGTTGCGACTCGACGAGCGAGCGCCGAGCAGGTGCGACCGGGGCCCACTTCGAGGACGAGCCGTGCGGGGTCGACGAACAGCGTCTCGAGTGCGTCGTGGAAGCGCACCGGCAATCGAAGATGCCTTGCCCAATAATGCGGATCGCACGCTTCTTCCCCCGTGAGAAGCGCGCCCGTGGCCGTGGACACCACGGGGATCTTCGGTGGAGACATGCGCACGCGTCGCACCGACTCCGTGAAAGGGGCGATGACGGGGTCCATCATGCTGGAGTGGAACGCGTGGGAGGTCTTGAGCAGACGCACGGGCAGGCCCTCCCTCTCGAGGTCCGCAGCGAACGCGGCCACCGACTCCCGCAAACCCGAGACGACGCACGAACTCGGCCCGTTCACGGCGGCGAGGGAGACTCCGGCCGGCAATCTGGCCTGGAGAGCCGTGGCGGGCGCTCGCGTGGCAAGCATCGCTCCGGGTGGCAGCGCTTGCATCAGACGGCCGCGCTCTGCCACGAGCAACGCGGCGTCTTCCAGCGAGAAGACGCCGGCGAGACAGGCCGCGACGAACTCGCCGACGCTGTGCCCTGCGAGCGCCCGCGGTTCGACCCCCAGGCTCCTCAGCGAGGACGACAGCGCATACTCGATCGCGAAGAGCGCCGGCTGCGTGAACAGCGTCTGCTGGAGGTTCGCTTCCGCATCGCCGTCGTCGCCGCCACCGAAAAACATGACCTCGCGGAGCTCGCAACCCAGAGCCTGCGTCAGGAGTTCGGAACATTGATCGATGCCCCGGCGAAACACCGGATCGACGGCGTAGAGGCCGCGACCCATGCCCGCGTACTGCGCACCCTGGCCGGGAAAGACGAAGGCCAGCGCGGGCTCGGACGAACTCGTCGCGCACGACGCCCCGCGGGAGGCACGTAGAGCCGAAACTGCACTTTCTCGATCCGCTGCGACGACCGCGCGACGCCGCGAAAAATGAACGCGTCGCGATTGGAGCACATGGGCCACGTCGCCCAGGTCGACCCGTGGATGCGCATCGAGGAACGCCGCGAGCTCCTCGGTAGACCGAGCGACTGCGTCGTCCGTCTTCGCCGACAGCAGAAGGAGGTGCGCGCCGCGCTGGTGGCCCTCCCGGACGGGAACCGGCGCTTCCTCGACGATCACGTGCGCGTTCGTTCCACCGACGCCGAAGGAGCTGACCCCGGCGATCCGCGGCTGCCCGTCGGGGACGTGCCAGGGGGCGAGCGACGTCTGGACGAAAAATGGCGTCTTCGGAAAATCGATATTCGGGTTCGGCGCGTCGAAGAACAGGCTCGGCGGGAGCGTCCGGTGGTAAAGCGCGAGCGCGGTCTTGATGAGCCCGGCCACGCCGGACGCCGCCGTCAGGTGCCCGAGGTTGCTCTTGACGGATCCAAGCGCGCAAAATCCGGCCTCCTCGGTGCGAGCTCGAAACGCGCGGGTCAAAGCCTCGACCTCGACGGGGTCGCCGATCGGCGTCGCCGTCCCATGAGCCTCGACGTAGGAGATCATCCGCGGGTCGACGTCCGCGTCAGCGTGCGCCATTTCGATCACGGCGACCTGACCGGCCACGCTCGGCGCCGTGTAGCTGGCTTTGCATCCGCCGTCGTTGTTGACGGCCGTTCCGCGGATCACCGCATACACCCGATCTCCATCCCGCTTCGCGTCGGAGAGTCGCTTGAGCACGACCATGGCGGCGCCGTCGCTGAACACCGTCCCGGTCGCGCTCGCGTCGAAGGGGCGCGTATGACCGTCGGCGCTCAGCATCGCGCCTTCCGTGTGCACGTGTCCGGACCGCTGCGGCACGGTGACGGACGCCGCGCCCGCGAGAGCCACGTCGCACTCGCGGTTGAAGAGGCTCCGAACCGCCTGGCAGACTGCGACGAGCGACGTCGAGCACGCCGTGTGAACGGAGACGGCGGGGCCCGTGAGATCGAGCTTGTGGGCGATGCGCGTCGCGACGAAGTCCTTGTCGTTCCCGAGCAGGACGCCAAACTCCCCCACTGCGTCCACGCGATCGCGCCGCGTAACGACGTTCCTCAGGAGATATGTGTTGTGTCCGGTTCCCGCGAACACACCGACGGGCCCGGCCGTCTTTCCAGGGACGATGGCCGCGTCTTCGAGCGCGGCCCACGCGACCTCGAGGAGAACTCGCTGCTGCGGATCCAGAATCTCGGCGTTCGAACCGGTCTCGCCGAAGAACGCGGCGTCGAACCGGTCCGCGTCCTCGACGATCCCTCGCGCCTTCACGTAATTCGGACTCGATGCGTCCACCGATTCGTCGAGCTCGCCGTCGCCGAAAAACCGTACCGACTCGACTCCAGCGCAGAGATTTTCCCAGAAGACGCCGACGTCGTTCGCTCCAGGGAACTTGCCGGCCATGCCGACGATGGCGACCGGTTCGCGCAGCGGGGGGCGACGCACGACACGCGCGCGGTCCACCGCGGGCTGGTTGCTCCCCAGAGCGAGCGCGACTCCGCGGACAGTGGGTCGCTCGAAGAAGGTGACGACGGAGACGGTGCGGCCCAGCTCGCGACCAAGCGCGAGGAGGCTCTCGACCGCCAGCAACGAAGAGCCACCTAGATCGAAGAATGCGTCGTCGCGCCCGACGCGCTCGACACGAAGAATCCGACACCACACGTTCGCGACGGCGATCTCCAGGGCTCCCTGCGGCTCGCGGTACTCCGTGTCGAGAGCAGGTCTCGCTGCAGAAGGCGCCGGGAGGGCACGGCGGTCCACTTTTCCGTTTTCGGTGAGCGGTAGCTTGTCGAGGAGGACGATGGCGGACGGAATCATGTAGTCCGGCAGCCGCCTCTTGCAGCGCGCGTGCAGCTCCTCACGAAGTTGCGGATTCGGTGCCGAGGCGGAAACGTACGCGACGAGTCGCTTGTCACCTGGCGCGTCCTCGCGCGCCACGACCACGACTTCACCGACGCCCCGGTGCTCCGCCAGAAGGGACTCGATCTCACCGAGCTCGATCCTGAATCCCCGGATCTTGACCTGCTGATCGATGCGTCCGAGATATTCCATGTCGCCCGAGGGCAAGCGACGAGCGGAGTCGCCGCTCCGGTAGAGCCGGCGAAGGACGCCGCCGATCTCCTTGTCGATGAAGCGCGCAGCAGTCAGTTCCGGACGGTTCAGGTAGCCGCGCGCCAGACCGGGCCCTTCCACGAAGATCTCGCCAGGCTCGCCGTCTTTCACCTCGGTCAGGGCGTCGTCGAGGAGATGGACGCGAAGATCGGGGATCGGCAGGCCGATGAGACTCCCCTGCCTCCCGTTCAAATCACTTCGCGTGACTGGCCGGTAAGTCACGTGAACGGTGGTCTCGGTGATACCGTACATGTTCACGAGCCGTGGGCGCTCGTCGCCGAAGCGCTCGATCCAGGGGCGAAGGCTCTGGAAGTCGAGAGCCTCCCCGGCGAACACGATGCTCCGGAGCGAGAGCTGCGGATCCCGCGTCTCGGCGGTCACGGCCATCGAAAACTGTCGGAAGGCGGACGGGGTCTGACTGAGGACGGTCACGTGCTCTCGCGCGAGAAGGTCGCGAAAGTCGGTCGGGGAACGACTGACCGCGTACGGCACGACAACCAGCGTTGCGCCGTGAAGCAACGCGCCCCACATCTCCCAGACGGACACGTCGAACGCGTACGAATGAAACAGGCAGAAGACGTCCGCCGGACCGAAGGCGAACCAGTTCGCGGTCGACTCGAACAGGCGAACGACGTTCGAGTGCGCAATCGGTACGCCCTTGGGACGACCCGTGGACCCGGACGTATAGATGACGTACGCGAGATCCCCTGCCTTCACTCCGGACACGACGCGATCAGCGGACTCGACATCCGTATCTTCGATGAACACGGTCCGGAGGTGCACGGGGCTCGGCACGTCGATGAGACCGCGGTGCGTGACCAGCACGGGCGCAGCCGAGTCCTCGAGCATGAAGCCGGCCCGCTCTCGCGGATACGCCGGATCGAGGGGAACGTAAGCACCACCGGCCTTGAGGATGCCGACGATCCCGATGACGACGTCGGGCGAACGATCGACCGCCAGCCCGACGAGCGAACCGGGTCCTACGCCGTGTCTCGTCAGGCGCTGCGCGAGGCGATTGGCGCGTCGATCGAGCTCTCCGTAACTGAGCCTGTGACCTTCGAATACGACGGCCGTCGCGTCGGGCGCCTCGTCCACGCGGCGTTCGAAGATCTCGTGCAAGCCACGTTCTGTGGCCGCCGCTGACCACGGTTCTTGCGAGCGATGGGGGGCCCTCTGCACGCGCGATCCGTCGCGCCGAGATCCTGTGACGTCAATGTGAGCGCGACTCCAAACACACGTGCGCTCTTAGATTGCGAGGCCGACGCGCACGACGCGCGCCGATCACTTACCCGCGCGATAAAATCCTGCGCCGGATGCGTAGAGGACCGTGGGCGCATTCTTCGGAGTCAGCTTGAGCGCCTCGGCTGCCTCCGTATCCAGATAAAGACCGGGGCCCCAACCCTCCGGCTGATCTTCGTCGACGCGGGAAGCGGCATCCGCATAGAGAGCGCGACGGAGCGGCTCGCTTGGATTCGACAGCGTGACGACCGCAGCTTCGCCGACGAACTCACTCGAAACGGACGACTCTCGGTCTTCGACCCAGCGGCCACCGTGCGTGACCGCTCCGACGGTCGGAAAACCTCCTTCGTCGAGCCGCGTCCGTACGAAGCGAGCCCACCGAACAGGGTTTTCGGTCTCCGCGCCCTCGGCGACTTCGGCGTAATGAGCGTGGCCGAAGTCGAGGATATTCACGTCGCGACCGAGTGGAAGGTCGCGAACGCACCCGCGCACGATCTCGCGAAAGGCCCGGAACCTGGTCACGAACTGGTCGCGTTCGAGACCGTATTCATCATCCTCAACGTGGAAGTACGACAGCCAGATCCCATACGCGTTCTCGTCGATCATGAAGGTGTTGCCTGCAGGGCGTTCCGAGCATCGATGCGCCTCGGCCGATCCTCGGGTTTGGCCGGGCGGAAGCGACTCGCTAGAGCGGACCGTGAGCAGCGATGGCGGGCTGCCTGATCCGTGCCGTGTTGACGGGTGTTCGGGCGATCACGGAACTCGACCGCGTCGCAGTCTACGCGACCACAATTTCATTCGGTCGTCCGAGATCACGAGAGGGCCTCCAGAAGAGAAGCGCCGACGGTATCACTTTTCGGCGCGACCGGAGCCGACCGCCTTCGCGCCACTCGCAAGCGGGAGGGCACTCACTCGGACCGGGCCGTTGCCGAGGAGGCGCGGGCCACGGTACGCTGCTTTCCCATGGAACTCCTTTCGCCGGGCATCGTTCTTGCGGCGTACGCCGAACCTCTGCTCGAAGGTCGCCGGGTCGTCGTCTTCGGGGACGGCACGTCGGCCCTTTCGGCCGAACTCGTGGAGAGGGGTGCGCGCACGGTCCACGTCTACGATCCGGAGACCTCCCGCGCGGCGGTCGCCGCCGGCAGAAATCGCTCGAAGCAGATATCGGTGGTGCCCCTCGACGAGGCGGACGTCGCGATCCGTGACGGCGCGTTCGACGTCGCAATCGTCGAAGACCTCTGCGACGCAACGGAACCTGCCGCTCTCCTGAAGCGCGTTCGTCGCGCCCTGTCGCAGCGAGGCGTCGCGATCGTGGCGTCGCCGAACGCGGAGGCACGGCGCGCCCTCGTGCCTCGAACGGGCGCCGGACGTGGCGCCAGCATCGGATATTACGAACTCTATGACGCCGTCGCCGCGGAATTCCCGGAAGTGCGCATGCTCGGCCAGACGCCTTTCGTGGGGTACGCCATCGTGGACTTTGCCCCCGAGGGCGAACCGGACGTGCGCATCGACAGCGGATTGGTGCCCGGTGGCGCCGAGGAGCCGGAGTGGTTCGTCGCGCTGGCAAGCCGCCACCCGGTCGAGTGCGACGCCTTTGGACTCGTGCAGCTACCTTCGGCGCGCGTGCTCGGCCGGCGCGAAGTGGACGAGGAACTCGCCGCGGAGCTGAGAGCGGCACGAGCCAACGAGGCGCGCCTGGTCGATCGCGTCGCGGTCCTGGAACGCTCGCAGCTCGACGCGAGCGCGAAGGCCGCCACGCTCGACGGGTCGACAGCGAGGATCGCCGCGCTGGAAGCCGAGCTCGCAGGCGCGACCGAACGCTTCGAACGAGAGCTTCGTCACGTCCGCGGAGAAAGCGAGTCATCGTTGAATCGGATCCGCGCGCTGAGTCTCGAAAAGCAAGCCCTCGAAGAGACGCTCGCGACCGAACGGACCGCCCAGGTAGAGCTCGCCGCCGCGGTCGCTCGAAAAAGCGAGGAACTCACGCACCTCAGGGCCACGGCGTCTCCGCCGGAGGACGAGGAGATTGCGCGCCTGGAATCCAATCTGAAGGAGCGTGGAGAGCGCGTTCGAGAGCTCGAAACGGATCTGCGCGAGTCGGAACGATTGGGGCACGAGCTCATCCGCGAACTCGCGAAGCATCGCGGTGAGACGGATCGAGCGGGCGTGTCGGGGACGGACGTGCTGGCAACGCAAAATGCCCGACTTCTCGCCGATCTCGAAGCGGCGGGGTGGACCATCCAGGAGCTGGAAGAGCGCCTCTCACGAACCGCCACGGCCGCGCGTTGACAGGCTCGCGGGGCGACTTAGCTTCAGGCGGCATTGTAGCCGCCGACAGCCAGCATGACCGACAAGCGCGACTATTATGAGGTGTTGGGCGTCTCCCGGGACGCTGCAGAAGACGACATCCGCCGGGCGTACAAGCAAGCGGCGCTCAAGCATCACCCGGATCGAAATCCCGGAGACACCGCCGCGGAACACAAGTTCAAGGAAGCGACGGAGGCGTACAGCGTTCTATCGAGCCAAGAGAAGCGCTCGACGTATGACCGGTTCGGTCACGCAGGGCTCGATGGGCGCAGCGATTTTCAGGGAGCGGGCATCGGGGACATCCTGAGCCACTTCCAGGATCTGTTTTCGGATTTTTTTGGTGGAGGGTTCGGCGGGGGGTTCGCGGGGCAGAGCCGGCGCGGCCCACCGCGGGGCGCGGACGTCCGGGTCGACGCCACCATCACGCTCGAGGACACGATCGTCGGCTGCAAGCACGAGGTGACCATCCAGGGCAACGCTCCGTGCGAAGACTGCGGCGGCAGCGGCGCGAAACCCGGCACCAAGCCGGAGAAGTGCCCGCAATGCGGTGGCGCGGGTCAGGTCGGAACACAGCGCGGGTTCGTCATGTTCACGACCGCCTGCTCGCGCTGTCGCGGGAACGGCCAGCTCATTCAAAGCCCGTGCGCAGGGTGCGAGGGTTCGGGCAGCGTCAGCAAGAAGCGGAAGGTCGTGGTGAGTTTCCCGGCGGGCATCGACGCGGGGCAACGGCTACGCGTGCCGGGCCAGGGAATGCCGGGACCCGCAGGAGCTGCGGCGGGCGATCTGTACGTCGACGTCGACATCGAGCCGCACCCGCGGTTCGAGCGACAGGGCTACGATCTCGTCACGAAGGAGCGGATTTCATTTCCGCAGGCGACGCTCGGGACCGAGCTGTCGATCGAATTGCCCGGCGGCGGCCCGATGACGGCGAAGGTACCTGCGGGGACGCAACCCGGAGCGGTTCTGTCGCTTCGCGGAAAAGGCATTCCTCATCTGGATCGCGGAGCGCGCGGCAACGTTCATGTCGTCATCGAGGTCGAGGTTCCGAAGCGACTCAGCAAGAACGCAAAGCGTCTGCTCGAGGAGCTCCAGGCGGAGCTCGGTGAAACTGCTCGCGCACGCACGGAAGCGCCCTGAAACTGTCGCGCCCCCACTTCGGTATCGCTTCAACCCTTGAGGCGCGACTGGAACCGCGCCTCTGCCGCCGTTCCGAGCGCCGCCGCCACCGTTGCAATGAGCGATCGTTCTGCGACGCTGACCGATCTGCCGAAGCCGAACAGGCTGCCGCTCGCCTCCGCGACTCTCGCGCATAGATCGACGACGTTGGCCGTGTCGGCGCCCGTCCTCTCCGCGAGATCCCGAACGAGCATGAGTGACTGCGCCATGAAGCTGTCCGAGGGGCGCTGCTCGAGGAGCGTCTCCATGAGGATGCCAGCATCGCTCTCGGCATCGATCCCGCGCTCCCGGACGATCGACAGGATCTGCGCCCGCTCGGCCCGCTGGATCTTGCCGTCCGCCCACGCGACGTGAACGAGCGGCAGGAGGTCCACCACCTTGACGGACTCCCTCGTGAACCCGAGCTGTTCGAGGCGGTCGATGATCGACGTGTCGTCGGTGCCCGCGGCTTCGGCCAGCGCCCGGCGCTGCGCAATACGGTCGGCCGCAGCGTCGATCTTCAAACGGAGCTCTTCGCGACGGCGAAGCGTGGCCGCAAGAAAAGGGTTCTTCTCGTCGATGGAGGCGCTCATCGGTCCGACAGGCGTAGCATGAACGTCCGAAAAACCGCCATGGCGGCGCGGCCGAAGCGAAAAATCAGCGGCGCGTGACCGTCCCGTCGGAGGCGATCTCGACCGCGACGGACCGTCCCCCCGTGGCGGCCGCAGACAGCGACGCGCGGAGGTTGCCGTCGGTCGTCGGGTCGACGACGACGCGGGCGAGCGGGTCGAGCGTCTTCCCCGGCAGGCGAACGAGCGACAAGGGGCCTGGCCACACGGGCCGTCCGTCGGGCGACCAGCGGCTCGCAAAGACATACCCCGGCGAACCGGGAGCGCCGCTCTCTCCGAGCCGGAACATCATGAGGCTGTCCGGCGTGTCGAGGCCGAACGAAGGCGGTGCCGCGGTCGGCCAGGTCCAGGGCAACGCAACTCCGTCGCTACCCCACGTTCGCTCGCCGTTCTCGTTCAGCAGCTGGAGGGTCGCGCCACCCGGGTACCCGACCGCAAGAACCCACCCGCGGCGCGGCCAGTAGAGAACGGACAGCGTCTGGCAAGCATCGACGTGAAGCGCGTCGTAGTCGGCGAATGCACCGCCGTCGTCGGCCCAGCGACGGAAAGCGACGCTGTCGGTCGAACCGTTGCACCAGGCGAGCCCCACGTGCCCGTCGGGACCCGGGACGAGCGTCGGCTCCATGACGCCGGGATTCACGCCGCCGACGGGGTGCTCCTTGCTCCAGATGACGGTCCCCTGACCGTCGAGAAGCCAGACGAGCGGGTGGGCGTCGCCGCGCGTGGCCTGAAGAAGGACTGCCGCGCGTCCGTCGTCGACCGATGCCACCTGAAAGGCGAGCGGATACGGAACAGGGGTGCCGAAATGTGCTTCGAGCCTCGGTCGGTTGCGCTCCAGAATCGCGTCCGGGCGTGCCACGACACCGCGACGGGCTTCGACGCGGAGATCGAGCGCCGCGATCGCCGATGAAACGGTCACGAACGAAGGCGAAGCTACCGCGACGGCCGCAACGACGCTCGGAACCGGACGCACGTTCTCCGCTGCCGCCCGTCCGCGGCAGCCAGCCAGCGCCACGACGCCCGCGAGCACGGCGAACCCCTTCACGCGATCCTCGGCAAGGGCACCGAGCGATCCGCGAGACGCCGGAGAGCGGCCGCAGCGAGGATCGTGAACGCCGGAGTCACGACGAGGTGATATCGATCGTCACCGAAAAACACGGCGTGGGTCAGCGCCGTGACGAACACCCAGCCGAGCAGAAATCGCTCCACGGTGGACGCGGGCGGTGCACCGGGCAGCGGCAAGAATCCCACGATGGGGAGCGCCACGACGAGGAGCCAGAATGGATGAAGGTCGCCGATCGCCGCGTAGACCGCGAATCCGAGGATAGCGAGCAGCAGGGTGGATTGAACCGCCGTTCCGACCCCGCCCACGCGCCGTGGCGACGGGAGCGCAACGAGACTGAGAGCCGCCGCGACCAACAAGATCTGATGAAACACCGTGAGCAGCGCGCGCCCCGCGACCCGACGCGACTCCGGCCAGCCCCCCGGATCGGCCTCGTGCAGGTACTCGATCGGAAAAGACTCGTGATCGAAGGTCTGCGCGAGCTTCTTCGGGATCATCTCGACCCATCTCAGCGGATTGCTCGCGATCGTTTCCGCGCCGACCCCCGCCCAGCAACGGTCCTGCTGCACCTGGCCCGTCACGACGGCGCAGCCGTCCGTTGCATGGATGGCGTAAAAGCGCCCTGTCGGAGTGAGTGCGCCGATCGCGAGGTTCCAGCCGCCGTTGGTCGACACGAGAGCACAGCCATCCATCACGCGACAGTTGCGATACGACCAGGGCACGACGGTGAGCAACGCGACGAGTGACACGACGGTGCCGCGAACCAGCGCGCGGGTCTTCGACAACGGGAGGAGCAATGCGGCAAGCGGCGCAGCGAGCAGCGCGGACGGGCGTACCAGGGCCGCGAGGCCGAACGCGATGCCCGCGAGAATCGTGCTCGACCAGCGGAGACTTCGCGCCGCGATCCACGCGCCGGTGAGCACCAGGAGCGCGCACGGGATCTCGCTCATCAGGACGGCTGAGTACACGATGAGGCCTGGGTGGAGCGCGGTGAGCGTCGCGGCGATACGGGCCCGGTTCACGGTCACGGCGCGGAGCGCCAATCGGTGGACGACGACGACGAGGAGAGTGCCAATCACCGCGTTGACGATGGGCGCCACGAGTAGGCCGCTCCCGAAGATCCGATAGGCACCCGCCAGGAGCGCGCTGTACCCGACGGGATAGTGCGCCCATGGGTGCCACGTCCGGACGCCGTTCACGAAGACGTCGTCCGAATAGCCGAATCCCTCTGCGATGCGCGTCGCGCCGAAATGATAGTAGTGCCCGTCCCAGACGGGCTCACGCGACCATGCCAGCGCGACGAACAGGCGAGGCAAGAACGCCACTACGGCAACGACGGCTGTGAAGGCCACGTCCACGCCCCCTCGCCAGCTTTGCCCCTGCTCCGTGACCGGACCGGCGACGGTCACCGCGGCCCCTGGCTCTCCGTGGCGCGCAGCCACTCGCGGAATCGTCGGAGATAGGTGCGAGTGACTTGCGTGGGATCGAGGTTCAGGCAGCGAGCAACCTCGTGCACGAAGCCCCGCGCATAGACGAACGCGGGCAGGCCGCCGAAATCCTCGCTCTCGATGGCCCGCAGATAAGGCAAGGAAATTTTCGTTCGCGCCGCGATTTCCTCGAGCTCGGTGCCCAGCGATTCGCGCACCTTGCGCAGCAGCGGGCCAGTGAACTCCGTCTCCGCGTTGATCTCTCTGGCGAGCTCGGCCCGCAGCATCGCGCGCTCGGCCTCGACCGCCGCGTCCACGGCGGGATTGCGAGGGACGGACGCTTCGTCGTCCTGGGGAAACGTGGAGACGTCGTAGGCTCGACGCCGGAGCGGGTCGAGCAGGGTGTCGTGCGCCTCGTCGATGCGCGCCTGCTCGGCGCGGAGCGCCTCTTCCGTGAGGAGCGACGTGAGCGACAGGCTCCCGCTCTGGTAGATCTCGCGCTGTCTCTTGTGGGCCCGACGGAGCTCGTCGTCCGTCGCGCTCCTGTGCGTGAGGAGCACGTCGTAGAGGTTCGGCTCGTCGGCCACGAGGGGAATCAGTGCCGCCTCGCGCGCCTCGGCGCGATTCGTCGCGAGCGCGAGCACGCGCCGCGCGATCCGTTCGATGTTGCGTGCGCTCTTGCTCGTCGGGCTGTCGACGAGGAGCGGTCTGCTCCGAACGACGCTGAGCCACACGGCGTCGTCCTGTTCGACATGACCCACGTAGTCGAACGAGACGCCCAGATGGCGACGCGCCATATCGACCATCGCCGAACCGAGATCGGCGTCCGGGCGCAGGCGGGCGCCGTTGACGACCAGGCGCGGGCGGAGCTGTGACAGCTCCATCGCGGCGAGCTCGCCCAGCCCGATTTCATAACGCGCGAGCGCGCGAACAATCTCCTGAGGCTCCGCAAGGGGGGGTAAGTCCGCGTACGCCCTCTCCGCGAGACGGCTCTTGAAGCGGTCCTTGACGAGAACGCGACGAAGTTTGCGCTGAAAGAGCGCGCGGGCGAACCGGTACGCACCCTCGACGCTCGGCGGCTCGGGGGTGGCGACGAGAAGACCGATGTCCGCTCCGAGAAAAAGATCGAGCGCCGACGGCGCCGTCCCCGCTCCGAGATCGAGCAGCACGTAGTCGACATCCAGCGACCGGACTCCCCTCACCCACCTCGGCTTGCGGCCGGGGCGGACCGGAACCGTCGAGCCCACAGCGTACCGCTGCGGGAGCAGGCGGAGGCCCGGGACGGGCGTCGGCACCAGCTCGAGCCCCTCGTCGCCTCCCTCGACCTCGTGCAACCCGGGTCCGAGGGAGAGACCCAGCATCGTGTGGAGCTGAGCGCCCGAGACGTCCGCGTCCACCAACACCACGCGCCGTCCGAGCTGGGCGAGGTAAACGGCGAGGTTCACCGCAGTTACGCTGACCCCGACGCCGCCACGACCGCCCGCGACGGCAATGACGTGGCGCGCGCCCCCGGGGGGGACAGGCCCCGTAGGTCGCCCGCCGGGTCGCGGAGCTCGGCGTCCGACATCGGTGACGCCGTGTACCTTACCGTGACCAGGGTCGCTCGCCCGAAGATCTGTCGCCGAATCGCGAAGTGTGATTTAGGCTCGCGTCATGCCCTTCTGGAGAAGCGTCGGGAACACCGTCGCCCTCACCCTGGTGAACCTGAACGTGGCCACCTGCCGGTCCCCCGCGGAGGAGGGCGGGCATGACCAGGCCGCTGTCGACGAGCCCCAGATAGTGAAGCTCGACGGCGTGGACACCTCGGCGCTGACGCCGCGGGAACAAAAGGAGTGGTCCACCTACGTGTCCGAGTTGCTGGCGCCCTGCTCGGACCAGCCCGTGAGCATCGCTCAGTGCATCAAGGAATCGCGGCCGTGCTCTCTCTGCCTGCCCGCGGCGAAGTTCCTCGTCTCCCGCGTGACCCGGGGCGGAACGCGGTCGCAGGTCGAGACAGCGTTCCGCCTGCGGTTCGCGTCGGATCAGGTCAAGACCGTCGACGAAGGGGACTCGCCCTCGAAGGGTCCGAAGGATGCGCCCGTGGTCGTCGTCGAGTGGGCGGATTTCCAGTGTCCTTATTGCGGCGCCGCGTCGCCCGTCTTGAACAAGCTGGTCGAGCAGTACCCGGACAGCGTTCGTCTGGTGTTCAAGAATTATCCGCTGTCGAGCCATGAACACTCGGAAATCGCGGCCCGCGCCGCCCTCGCCGCGATGAAGCAGGGTAAGTTCTGGGAGATGCACGACGCGCTCTTCGCCGACCAGCAGAGCGGACTCGACCGCGACGAAATCCTGCGCCTCGCAAGAGAGCTGGGTCTGGACGAGAAGAAGTTCGTCGCCGACATGGACAGTGAAGCCGTCGCGGACGCGGTGAACGTGGACCGCAAGCAGGCCGAGAAGCTCGACCTGCGCGGGACACCGATGATCTACATCAACGGGCGTCACTTCGATCTCGAGCAGTTCAATCTGCTCGAGGATCTGAACGACTGGGTGGAGCTGGAGATCGAACAGCGCACGGGGAAGAAAGTGACGGCGAGGGCGGTGGGTGCGCCGGGCGCGGGAGCGCCTGCAAGCTCGGCGACGACTCCCCCCGCGGATTCTGTGAAGAAACCATGAGGGCCAGTGAAGAGGGGGGTGGCTGCTTTCCGACGGGCCGTCACTATCCCGGCATCGCGCATCTGCTCAGGATCGTCGCGCAAGGTCTCGCGGACGAGGTCGATGGCTCGTCGTCGATACACGACGTCGTCATGGTGTCGATCGATACGGAAACGACGGGGATGGATCCCGCCGTCGATCGCATCGTCGAGCTGGCCGCCGTCGTCTATCACCGCGGCGAAACGATCTCCGCGGCACCGCTGGCTGGTGAATCCCGGGCGCCCGATCCCGAAGGAGGCATTCGACGTGCACGGAATCAGCGACGACGCCGTTTCCGGCATGCCACCCTTCGCGGACGTCTGCGGTGAGATCCTGGCCGTGCTCGAGAGCAAAGTGCCGCTCGCTTATAACGCGGACTTCGATCGCGCGTTCCTGCTCGAGGAACTCGGGCGGGCGAGCGTCGGGGGAAGAGCCCTGCCCCCCGCCGCTCGTCGTGGCGTGGAATGGGTGGACCCCCTCGTCTGGGCGCGAGAGATCCAGAAGGAGGAGAAGAGCCGGGCCCTCGCGGACGTGGCGGAACGACTCGGCATCCCGCTCGAGAAGGCACACAGCGCGGTCCATGACGCGGAAGCTGCGGCTCATGTCCTCGGCGCGTTCCTCGCGGACGACCGCGTGCCGGGGACCTACGCGGCGTTCATCCAGGAGCAACGCCGCGTCGCGCGGCTCCATGAGGAAGACCGCCCGTACTGGCGCAAGTAGTTCCGCATCGACGCGCGCACCGTCCCCGAGGGATCAAAGAGGCGCACAACTTCGCGGCTTCTCGACCGGCTCCTCGCGCTCGGCGTCCACGATGACCTCGACGAGGTCACGGCAGCCGCCGCAGCCGGTGGTCGCGCCGCAAACCGAGCCGACCGCAGCGGCAGAGTCGGCCCCACGACGTACGGCGTCGCGAATTTCTCTCTCGGTCACGCAATGGCAATGGCAGACGAGCATCGACTTCCCGTGCAACCTAGCATATTGAAATTGACTTTCAATATCGACTGACCGAGTTCCTCTAACTCGGGCTCGGGCTCATCCCGACCCGGCCTCCTCCCGGCGTTCTTCCACGAGTAACCATCGGTAATAACTGCTGTTTACGGCACGCTAGATACGAGCGGGTTGGTTTGGTGTTTTGACGGGGACCGATTCCCGGCGACGGCACTAGAGTCAACGGAGAGGACGATTTGAAGGGCGATCCCGAAGTCATCGAAGTGCTGAACGCGGTCCTCACGTCCGAGCTCACCGCCATCAACCAGTATTTCATCCATCACAAGATGTGTGAGAACTGGGGCTACGAGAGGCTCGCCGCGAACAAGCGTAAGGAGTCCATCGACGAGATGAAGCATGCCGATCGCGTTATCGAGCGAATCCTCTTCCTCGACGGAGTACCGAACATGCAGCGATTGAGCCCTGTTCGGGTCGGCGAAGATCCGGTCGAGCAGCACCGGCTGGATCTCGCGCTCGAGCTCGACGCCGTGGAACGCCTGAACCAGGGCATCGCCCTCTGCGTCGCGAAGGGCGACAACGGCTCACGCGAACTGCTCGAATCGATCTTGAAGGAAGAGGAGAGCGGGATCGACTGGCTCGAGGCGCAGCTCTACCTCGTCTCTCAGCTGGGTGCAGAACGGTACCTGGCCGAGCAGATCCACGACTGACTCGGGCTACCGCCTTCTTCCCGAGACGGCCCCGTGGACAGTCGATCCCGTCGTATCGACGCGCGCATTGTCCGATGTGTGGACCGCGATGTGACGGCCCGCGACGGAGGAGTCGTGGATCCGGGCGCTCGCATTCCCGGTGGCCACGACGGTGGTCTCGCCGCTGAGGCGAGCGCTCCCGGACACGTCGAGCTCGGCATTGTCGGAGAGCACGACCGCGGGCCCGATGCCCGTCACGCTGCCTCCCTCGATCGTCAGGTGCGCGTTGTTTCTCGCGGTGATCGCGGTCGTGCCGCTGATCTCGCATGCGACGAGACGGAGCACGCAGTTCCCGGACGCGATGACCGGGACGCCAGACGGCATCGACAGATTCTTCCCCGTGATCGTCGCAACCTGATTTCCGCTGCAGACCACCGGGATCGAGTCGCCTAGATCTCCGGTCATTGCAGACAGCGTCTGGTTCATCGTCCGCTTCAGCGTTCCCGATTGATCGAGCGCAGAGAGCGCCGCGTTCCCAGTCGCTCGGCCTATCGTGGACAGAACCCGCCATGAAGCGAATCCGCCGAAGCAGATCGTTGCTACGAACGCGAACCACAGCCCGCGAAATACGGTTCTGACGACGGCCGCGGGTCGATACGCGAGTGGCACCCGCGGAAGCGAGGAGCCCTCGGGCGGAGTCCAGGCCGGCGGCGGCGACCAATCCGGCGGCGTCTGCTGAGCGACGGTCCGGAAGCGCGCAACCTGCGACTCCTGGCCGCAATAGTGGCATCTGGCCGCCGTCGCGCCGTCCGCGACGTCGAGCGGCGCCCCGCAATTGTGGCACTCGAGCAGCATGGACTCCGGGAGCCTATCACCTCAGTCGTGGTCGTTTCCATGGGCCCGTTGACCCTCCGTTGACCCCTCCGTTGACCCCCTTGTTTCACGCTATAAGGTCGACCGAGAAAGCGAGATCCGCGTGAGCTTTTCCAGCTTCGACATGAATACGTTCGGCGACCTTTCATCGCAGACCATCGTCATCACCGGAGCGAACAGCGGCATCGGCTTTGCCGCAGCGATGCTGCTCGCCCGAAGTGGCGCTCGCGTCGTTCTCGGGTGCAGGGACGCTGAACGCGGCGAATCGGCCGCGTCCCGGATTCGAGCGGCTGCACCGCGCGGAACAGTGGACCTGCTCGCCCTCGACCTAGCGTCGCTCGCCTCGATTCGCGCGGCGGCCACGACCGTCCTCGACCGGTACCCGACGGTCGACGTGCTGATCAACAATGCGGGGGTCATGGCCATTCCGCGGCGTGTCACCGCGGACGGCTTCGAGATGCAACTCGGCACGAACCACCTCGGGCACTTTGCGCTGACGGGGTTGGTGCTCCCGTCCCTGCTCAGGGCAAAGAGCGCGCGGGTCGTGAGCGTCTCGAGCGCGCTCCACGCGCGAGGTCGAATGGACTTCGACGATCTGCAGGGTGAACGTCACTACGACAAGTGGGCCGCGTACAGCCAATCGAAGCTTGCCAATTTGCTCTTCGCTTATGAGCTCGAGCGCCGCCTCCGCCGCGCGAACACCACCGTATCGAGTCTCGGATGCCACCCGGGCTACGCCGCGACGGAGCTCCAGCACCGCGGTCCGAGCATGGAAGGCTCGGTGCTGATGAGCGCAATCATGACGATCGGAAATCGACTCTTGGCGCAGTCCGCGGAAGCTGGCGCGTGGCCGACCGTCTTCGCGGCGGTCTCCCCCGAGGCCACCGGGGGCGACTACATCGGCCCGATGGGTCTCAGGAACATGCGCGGGCGTCCCGGTCGTCAGCGCTCGACTCGACGCTCCCACGACGAGGGGCAAGCGAAGCAGCTATGGGAGCGGTCGGAGCAGCTCACGAAGGTGAGCTTCCCGCTCTGAATCACTTCGCCAGGTTCAAGCCACGGGACTCGGGTCTCCGGGAGAGCTCGCCCCGACCGCTCCCGGTGCACCCGGCCGCCAGGCGTCGCGGGCCAGCGCGACGAAGATCACGAGATACCCGATGAGCGCACCCCAGCTCCATTGCGCGTAGCGCTCGTCGACCCCCAGCGCATCGAACCCCCAGTACTCGCTCACGCAGATGGCGAGCACGACGGCCGAGACGAGCCCCCATAGCTTCTGGTTCCGCCGGTCGTCCGTGTAGTCAACCATGAGCGGCAGCACGAACACGTAGTGGAGATAATAGTTCGAGGGGTAAAAGTAGATTGGGATCATCATCATCCCGATGAGCGCCGCCTGCCTGAGGTCCCGCAGCCGCGCTGCGGCCAGCGCGAGCGCCGTGAACATGGCGATGATCAGGATGTAGAGGGGACGCCTGTCGATGAAGGTCTGAATCTGGTCCGCCGACCAGTCGCCGCCGGTTCGAGACAGCGCACGCAAGGTCTTCGACGGATCGAACTGGATCAGGGTGCGCAGACCGACGTGATTGATGTTCGGCTGCACGGAGTGGAGCGCGATCTTGTGGCTCCAGTCACCCCACGAATGCGAAAATCCGAAGACGGCACCCGATAGCCCGAAGAGTACGGCGACACATGCAGCGGCGCCGCCGACGGCCTTGAGCAGGGGACCGGAGCCGGCCACCAGCGCGTGCATGTCGAGCTTCTCCCCCTTCTTGCGCTTCTCGGCGACGGCGACCAGCAGGGGCGCCACGAGAAAGAAGACGGAGACCGCAGGAAACGCGCGAATCATGGCGCCTCCGGCAAGCAGCACTCCACCGAGCACCCAGCGCTCCTTCTTGAGCGCACACACTCCGAGCCCCACCAGCACCATCCAGTCGTTGCGGAGCGTCGAGCCGGCCCAGTTCGACCCGAACCAAGGGAACGTGCTCGACCCGTACACGATCACGCAGACGAGCGCGGTGCGAAGACCGAACGTCCTCCACGCGGTGACGAAGAATCCGGCGAGCAACAGCGGATCGAGCAGCGCCGCCCAGAGCAGGGCATTTTCCGACGCCACCGTGTGGCGGAACATCAGAAAGGGCAACAGGAGCCATGCCGGCGTCGCGTTCCCGCCATGGTCCCGCAGGCTACCGAGGTAACCGCCGGAGCCCATGGTCTGCCAGAAGTAAGACATGTCCCGCTTGAAAAGCTTCCAGCGCTCGGGCGAAAAGCGGTCCTTGATCGTCGCGACCTGATCTCGAACGGCGTCGACCGTCGTCATGTCGTACGTGCGAAGATCGCGGATCTCGACGTTCGCGATGCGCCGTTCCGTCGCGCCCGGCGCGTCTTCGAGGTACGCAGCGACGCTCGCGAGATACAATCCGTCGAAGCCGAGTTCGTGGAAGTACTTCGCCGTCGGGAAGTAGACACGCATGTCCCACGTGTGGACCCAGGTTTGCCTGCCGTCCTTCACGTCGTCGAACTGCGGCTGCCACATGTTGTAGAACGTGGTCATCGCAAGGAACGCCATCGCCGCGAGCGCGCCCGTGATGAACCGGGGACTCGCGTCCTCGGGCCGCCACGCGAGACGGATCACCGCCGCGGCCGCAACGAACGCCGAGATCGCGCGGAGCGCGTCGATCACGGGTTGCCCGGGAGGCCACCCATTCATCACCGTGCCATACGCCCAGAAGGCGAGCGCTATCGGGGCCCCGAAGCAAAGCGTTCTCGCCCAGCCCGGAAGCGTCGTGCTGTGAACCAAAAGGGCGAGCGCGGCGACGAATCCGAAGATCAAGCTCTCGACCTCGCCTGGAAGCAGCGGCCGACGCCCGTCGAGGACGCGAAGAGCCGGCGGCCACACCGATGGCACGCTCTCGAACACTTCGAGCTCGCTCGCGCTCACCGCGGCGTCGCCACCGTGCGCGGTGAGTTTCAGGTAACGCGCCGTCGCGTCCAGACTTTGACTCTCTCTCGCCCGCATGCCGGCGCCGCGCACGTTCCCCGCCGTCCAGAGCACGCGGTAGTGCGTGCCGTCGTCGGAGATCGAGAGAAAGAAGTCGTCGTTGTTGTCGCCTTGAAGGTACGCGGCGTGGATGTGCACCGGCCGCCCGAGATCCCACTCGACCGAGGCGAGCGGAGTCTTGAAGACCGAGGAGAGATCCGTCTGCCAGAAATCTCCGGGCTGGGCGATCGCCCCATCCGTGAGACGCAAGGGGTCCGTCACGTCCGAAACGCGAAGCGGCGCGCGCCCGAAAAGCACGTTGCCCGGAATGTTCAGTCCGCCGCGAGAGCACCCCACCGCCACGAGACACGCCGCAAGGACGGCAACGACGAGCGCGATCCGGCGTGGCCCCGAGGATGGCATGCGAGCTCGCGGGTTTTGGCCTGCCCCGGGGGGCAACGTCAAGCGCCGGGGTCGAAGAGGGGAAGGTCAGGGGGTCGACGGGTCCATCAAGCTCGGCGTGGGCTCGCCCTCGGGATGCGTGATTTTGGGCCGCGCGATGTTCATTTTCACGTCCAGGAGCACCGTTTCGCCGGGCTCGAGTGTCACGGTGCGACGTTCCGCGGGTGCGTTGGGGTGTTCGAGTCGCACGTAGTGCACGCCCGCGGGCAGGGCGATCGCCTCGGCGAAGGGAGTCGTGTCCACCTCTTCACCATCGACGATCACATGCGCCCACGGGTCCACCACGACGCGCAAATACCCGGCGTGAGGCGGCACCAGCTCGAGACGTGCCTCGCCCCCGGAGGCCCGCTCTCGACGTGCGACGGCCGACGAGTGCTGGATCGCGGTGCCCCCCGCGACGATGAGACCGAGCGCGACGAGCTGCCCCGCGAGCGCGGTCCGTACCGTCAGGGGCCGAACGCGATTCGCAGCGACACGCAACGAACCGGGCCGGGCGGGCGTGATCGTCGGGTCCGCGACGAGCCCGAGTCGAACGAGCTCGGCCCGAACGGCTTCCGTCGGCGAGCCGAACCCCGCTTCGCCGAGCTCTGCCGCGAGCACCCGCGCGAGCTCGGCGGCAGTCGAGTGCCGGTCGCCCGGCATCTTCGCGAGACACCTGCGCACGGCACGGTCGAGGGATGCGGACGCACCCGCGACAATCCGGCCCGGCGGCAACGCCGAATCACGACGCCCCCTGCGAACCCCACGGCCTTCGCCGTCGAAGGGACGCTGTCCGGTCAGCATCTCGAAGAGCACGATTCCGAGTGAGTAGAGATCACTTCGGGCGTCCTCGGGTTCGCCCAGGAGCTGCTCCGGGGACATGTACGCTGGCGTGCCGAAGCCGGCGCTGCCCTCGAGTAGCTCCGGCGCCGTCGGCAAACGCTCATCGGCCGCGGCGGCGAAGTTGGCCAGCTTGACGACTCCCGCCTGCGAGACGAGCACGTTATGAGGCTGCAGATCGCGATGCACGACGCCGTGCGCGTGAGCGTGACCGAGCGCCTCCGCGACGGACAGCGCGATCGCGACGGCGCCGGCGAGCGAGAGCCTTCCCTTCGCTGCCAGGATCTCGTCGAGGGAGAAGCCGTCGACGTACTCGAGGACGAGCCACATCGAAGCCTCGTCGCGCACGAAATCGAGCACCCGGATGACGTTGGGGTGATCGAGCGCCGTCAGCAGCTTCGCCTCTCTCTCGAGTGCCGACGCGAACGGGGACGTCGGGAGGATGCCGCGGCCGAGAGCTTTGATGAACACCACCCGGCCCAGCGGCACCTGTTCGGCGCGATAGAAATCCGTCACCGGGCCCGCGCGAAGCTTCGCCTGCACGCGATAGCGCCCGAAATCGGGCTCATCGGTCGGATTCGAAGGCGGGGTCATGAGCGCCGGGAGACTATATCCGTTCCAGAGTCCGCACTTTTGAACTAACCCTCCCTACCTGAGCGATGGACTCCGAGGCGGTTCCGAAGCGCCCGTCGCGCAAGTTCTCCGATCGGGCACGCGCGGTCGCCGCGAAGGTCGCAGGGTACTTTGCCCATCGCGATCCGACCGTGCGCGACGCGTTCGGGCCGGCCCTCGTCGTCTCCATGCTCCTCTTCCTTCGGAGCCCGGCGAGCAACTACATCTTCGACGAGCAGGAAGCGCTGCTCGCGAACCCGTTCGTCAACGGCAAGGTTCCGTTCAGGGACATCCTCTCGCGCGACTTCTGGGGCTTGCCGCACGACCGAAGTATCGGGTCCTACCGGCCATTGCCGAACCTCGTGTGGCGGGCGCTCTGGCAGCTGGGTCCGGTCTTCCAGCACCCGTGGACCTTACACTTCGTCAATATCCTCGTGCACGCGCTGAACGCGGCGTGCGTCGCGCGGATCGCGTTCGGTCTGACGCGGCAACGTTCCGCGTCGTGGCTCGCCGGTGCGGCGTTCGTCACGTTCGCGGTCCTGACCGAAGCCGTCACGGGTGTCGTCGGCATCGCGGACGTGTTCGGCGCGCTGGGCCTCTTGCTTGCCGTGCTCGCTCTCGAAAAGTCGCTGCCGACGATGACCGTTGCCGTGTTCGCGTCGGTCTCGCTCGGACTCTTCAGCAAGGAGAGCACGCTCGTCGCGCTGCCGATCGTCGCCTGGGTCGCCCTCGTCGCGGCGCCGATACACCACCGCGAGCGTCCGCTCCGCGTCGCGCGCAGTCTCGCAGCGTTCGTGGCGGCGGCGCTCGCGCTCGTCTTGTACGCGGAGACGCGACGGCACTTCTTCCCGAGCGAGCCGCCCGCGGCTCTGGGGCCCGGGGGGCAGGCGTCGCGGATCGCTCGCGGGTTCCACGCGTTCCTGAAGTGGTTCGACCAACCGAAGCTGCCTCAGGATCCAGTGAACAACCCTTTCATCCTGGCGGACCTGCCGCATCGAGTGGCCGGCGCACTCCGCGTGTACGCGAGCGGCGTGGGCCAGGTATTTCTCCCCCTGACGCTGAGCGGCGATTACTCCTACGCCGCGGAACCCGTCCCCACCCGTCTCTTCACGGCGCGTTCGATCGCGGGCGGCCTGCTGCTGCTCGGGCCTCCGCTCGTCGGCGTGGGAGCGTGGCTCTCGGCGCTGGTCTCGGAGTACCGCGGCGTGCTCGGCGGCGCGCGCACGCGGCTGATCGTGGCAATCGCCTGCGTCTGGGCGCCCGTCGCTTACTTTCCGCACTCGAACATCCCCGTGACGCTCCCGACCGTCCGCGCGGAGCGCTTCTGGTACTTGCCCGCCGTCGGCGTCGCGCTCGCGCTCGGGGTCCTGTTCGCGAATCTGGTCCGCAGATCGCGCTTCTTCGGCGTTCCACGTGGCGGGCTGGCGGTCGTCACGGCGTTCCTGTGCTTCCAGGCGACGCGGGCCCGCATGCACGCGTGCGACTACTCGAACGATCTCGTATTCTGGAGAGCAACGGCGCGAGCGGCGCCGCGAAGCGCGAAGGCCCACCTCAACTACGGCGTCATGCTCGGCGCCCGCGGCGAGCTCGAACCGCGCCTGGTGGAGAATCGACTTGCGATGGAGATCGCGCCGTCGTGGCCCATGGCACACGTGTATTACGCGGACACGCTCTGTCGCCTGAATCGCACGGACGAGGCCTGGCCACACTACTTGACGGGCATCCGGCTCGCGCCGAACGATCGCAACCTCATCGCGCTTTCGCTCCAGTGTCTGTGGGAACATCACGCCATCGAGTCGCGGGCCCAGGAACTCATGGACGAGGCGGACGAGCACCCCGGAACGTGGCTATCATACCTGTTCCGCGACATCGTCGCGAACGGCAAGGAGAACGGCGGCGTGCCGAAGAAGTACCGCCCGCGCGCCTACGACGAAGGTCCGTCGGAGTGACGTTCAGCCCGTGCGCATCAGCCACACGAGCCCCGCGACGCTGAGCGCGAGCACGATGACGGCGAGCAGCGCGACCAGCACGTCGGTCGGCGTCCATCCCCCGGGCTCTCCCCCCCCCGAGCGTATGCGTTCCCCCACGCGCACGTTGCGCGAGGCCGGCGCAGGTCGCGATGCAGGAGCGCTGGCCGCGAGCGGAGGCGAGTTCGGCGGTTCGACGAGCTCGTTCTCCTTCATGCGCTCGTCTGCCGCGCTCTCGAGCTGGTCCAGGGCCTCGCCGACGGGGTCTTCGTAGACGAGCCGGCTCTTGCCGATGAACACCGATTCGCCGCGCGGCCACGGGGCCTCTTCCCTGGCGTCGAGCTTGCGCTGGCCGAGCTGCGTTCCATTCTTCGAGCCAAGATCCTTCACCATCACGCGATCGCCACGCCTCGAGATCTCGAGATGACGTCGCGATAGATCCGGGTCATCGACGTTCAAGTCGATGTTCGGCGATCGCCCGACCACGTACTCGCGATTCGGCGCGTCCAGCACCAGCTCCGCGCCCGCTCCTGGGCCCTCGACGACCTCGACGCGCAGCGCGGAGCGCGAGCCTTCCGCGGCGAGCCCGTCCGCCACGAGCGCGAGCGCGATTTCGCGCGTCGCCATGGGCCCGTTCGCCGTCGGCAGCGCTTGCTCCAGCAGCACCTCGAGCCACACGCGACCGACGCGGACTAGGTCGCCGCTCTTCACGATGCGCGGCGCCTGCGCGGACAGGCGCACCGGTCCGACGAACGTGCCGTTCGAGCTCCCCTCGTCCATCACGATGTACTCGGAGCCGCGCTGCCGGAACGATGCATGTCGATGACTCACGCTCGGGTCCGGCAATCGGACCTCGCATCCCTCGCCGCGTCCGACGACGATGCGAGGCGCGTCGAACGTGACGCGGAGGTTGCCTTCGCCCGAGCGGACGAGGAGGGTGAGAGCCATGCGGGGGCGGAAGGATTGCCGACCCGCGAGCGTTCTGACAAATCCTCTTGTTTTTGGGGCACCTCCCGCGTCGCGCGGCGTACCTCGACAGAGGCCTCGAAAGTTGGCCCGGAGGGGGGCTTCGCCTTAGTCGAAAGCCGAGCGGGCTCCCTCGAAATGAGGCGGCCCGCCGGAGGAATTCATGGCCGAGACACAGGATCGCCGGGCCCCCGGCGTAAACCGAGTCACCGTCACCCGATCCGTCGACATCTGCGGGCGCGACGCCACCGTTCCGGCCTTCGAGGCCGAATCCGTCGAGCTCTCCGGCCGCGGCATGCACGTCCGCACGCCGTACTTGCCGCGCCTCGGCGCGCCGCTCGTCTGCCGCCTCGAGGAAGACGGTCGCGAGATCGTCGTAGAAGGCGTCGTCGCGTGGCAGCGCGACCGCGAGGGCGGCGGCGAGTTCGGAATCCAGTTCACCGCGCTCGACAGCGGCAGCGTCGAGGCCCTGAAGGGGATGTGCGGCCTCGACGACGACGCGCGTCCCGGCGCGCCCGCCGCGGCGGAGACCCTGCCGGCCGCAGCGCCGCCGGCCCCCGCCGGGATGCCCGTGAAGCTTCACATCGACGGCCTCGGCGCGCCGATGAAGGCGCGCGTTCGCGCGGGGAGCACGCGCAAGGTCCAGGTCGGTTCGAACCTCGAGTTTCTCAAGGTCGGCCGGGGGCTCGAGATCGAGGACGTCGAGCAAGGCGACCGCCGCGGCGCGCGCATCGACGCCGTCTCGATCGCGATCGACCCCGAGACGCAGGTCCCGCAGCTCGTCGTCGCGCTCCGCTACGACGGCGAGGACGCCACCCCCGAACCGAGCGTCATCGGCGACGAGGACGCTTCCGGCGTGGCGCCCATCGAAGCGAGCGAAGCCGCACCGCCCGTGCGCGTCGATGATGATGACGACGACGGTGACGGCGCGGACGACGAGGAAGAGCCGGCCCTCCGCGGCAAGGTCGACGCTTTCGCCGTGTCCGTCGGAAAGGCCGCGAAGAACACCGGCGAGAAGCTCGCCGGCGCGGGCGGCTCGGCCGCCGCCGGCTTCGCGAAGTGGGCGAAGGCGAGCGGTTCGAAGCTCGCCGAGCTCGCCGCGCGGCGCAACACGAACAAGCGTCGCTCGACGTCCAGGGCCGTCTCGGCGGCGCCATCGACGCAGCGACTCCGCCCGCAAAACGGCGAGCGCGAGGCCGCCGAAGCGGGCCCGAGCCGGCGCCAGAAGCTCGTCGCGGGAGCGAGCGCGAGCGCCATCCTGGTCGTTGCGGTCGGCGCCTTCGCGCTCACCGGGCATTCGAAACACCCGACGCCCCAAGGGACGCCCGCCGCAGCGCCTCCACCCCTCGCGGTCCTCACTCCGCCGGCAGCTCCCGGTGCCGTCGCGGCAGCCACGCCCGTCCCCGGGACGCCCGTGGTTCCCGGCGCGGTGCCTGGCGCCGCGCCCGCGGTGAACGCCGCGGGGCCGCACGCCGGCGTCGTCGCGAACGTGCCGCTCTTCGGCCCGACCCCGATGGCGACCCTCGAGCCCGCGCCCCTCGGTCCCGCGCCGGACGAGATCGCCGCTGCGGCGCCGAAGCCGGCACACGCGACCGAAGAGCGGATGGACGACGACGAGCCCAAATCGTCGAAAGACGAAGCCTTCAGCGACTCCTCGAGCAAGGATGACGACAAGGCCGAAAAGTCCGAAAAATCGGCCGATGCCAAGGCGGAGAGTGTATCGCCCTGGGGTCAGGGCAAACTCCATCTGCCCATCGTTCACCGCATCAAGCTCGACCGACCCGGCGCGGCCATCGAAGGCAAACACGAGGCGGCTGGCTTCAGCATCGTGATCCCGGACCGCAAGGTCGAAGGTAGCGGCCTCTCCATCACGAAGCGCGACGACCGCATCTCCGACGTGCGATTCAAGAATGGCCCTTCCGGCGCGCGCATCACCTTCGTGTTCCGGAGCCGGGTCCCCGGATACAAGGTCCGTCTCCGCAAGAGCTACGTCGAAGTGCTCGTCAGCTCGCCGGGCAGCGCGAAGTAGGCGAGAGCGCTCAGCGGCGCTTCAAGGCTTCGATCTCGGCCGCCAGACGCTCGGCCCGCTCGGTCTCGGCCCTGGCCCAAGCCACTTCGGCCTTGAATGCCTCGGACGGCATGGGTAACGCCACGCCGTCTCCGTCGATCCATCGAAGCCACGGCGCTTCGACGCTCCACAGAGAAGAAGAGATTGGCGCCAGGGACAGCCCGAGCGCCTCGCAGCGGAGCCGTCCCTGTTCGTCGAGCGACTTTCTCCGATAGCGTCCGTGCGGCGCGTCGAGCTCGTAACCCTCGAGAACGGCGGAGAACGGATTGTACAAGAAGTACTCCCCGACCCTGAGCCGGGCGTAGACGCGCATCTTCTCCCCCCGGTCGACGTGCTCCGTCTGCTCGGAAAGGAGCTCGATGACGACGTCCGGCACCTGGCCGTTCTCTTCCCAGACGACCCACGCACGCCGTTCCCGTCGCGTCGTGTTCATGACGACGAAGACGTCCGGGCCGCGGAAATCATTGTTCCGGGCCTGCGTCTCGCTGAAGTAAAGAAACATGTTCCCGCCGACGTAGAAGTCGTCGCGGTCCTGCCAGGCGTACTCGAGTGACTCGATGAGCACGGTCATCATCTGGCGGTGCCGCGCCGATTCCATCGGCTCACCGTCGTCGTAAATGAGCTCGTCCGAAGCGGGCGGCCGGACCGGCAATCCGAGCGGTAGCGACATGGCTGCTCCTCATCGTAGCTCACCCCCATCGGTCCCGCGACAAGCCTGGTTTCGAGATTTGGGATGGCGTCGGGGCGGCGCTCACGCCACGGACGCGGCGCTCTCCACGGATTGCGACGCGACCCGCGTTCGACGTCGCGTGGCGACGAGAGCTCGCGCGCACGGCGCAATGACGTCCCCGACGACACGCCGGCCGTGCGTACGATCTCGAGCGACCAGGCGACGCTCGTGCCAGGCACGTGACACGGAAATCTGACCGAATCTGGCCCCGAATGACAGGCAGTGGCACATCGTTGTGCCACACTGCCCTCATGGCGGATGGAGCGTGCGGAGCAACGGCCGGCGCGCCGCGGCGCGGCTAGGATGCGCGGCATGGACCCTGAACCGGTCTCCTTCGACGCCGAGTTTCTCGCGGATCTCCCCTACGACCCCGAGGTCTTGCTGTTCGACGCGATCGTCGCGCTCGACCGCGACGCGAGCCGCGTGACGTGCCGCATGCCGACGCTCGAGTCGCTGCCGTTCACGCGGAGCCAGCGGACGCACCCGGTGTTCCACCCGCGCCACGTCGCCGGCGCCGTCTTCGTACACGCGACGGGCATGCTCGGCTTCGTCCACGCCTACTACGTGCTCGGGTTACGTCATCGCGAAGGCTGGGTCGGGTACGGCGCCCGGATCCACTCCGCGGCCTTCCGCAAGCTGGTCCCGCCCGGCACTCCCGTCCTGGCCGACTGCAAGGCGACGACCGTCCGCTCGAGAAAAGCGCGCCACGTCGTCCGTTACGAATTTCGTTTCACCCACGACGGCGAGACTTGCTACGAGGGCGACCAGACCGCCATGTGGATGAGGGTTCAGGAAAGCTAAGGTCTTGGAATCCCTCGACGCGAGTCTGTTCCGGCGCTGTAGCACCTGCAAGGATCCGATCCCGTTCGACACGGCGTACTTCCGGTGCAGCGTCTCGACGTGCAACCGAAAGAAGATGATGCTCGTCTTCTGTTCGCTTTCTTGCTGGGACGCTCATCAAGCCGATGTGCGGCACAGAGACGCCGGGGCCGAGGAAGCTCGTTCACCGACAGCCGCGGCGTGGGCCCTGGAGCTCGCGGAACAAAAAAGGGAATCTGCAAGAGCGGACGCGGCGCCCGTCGAGATGCGGCGCGTCGCGGGCACGGCGTCGCTCGACATCCTCGTCGTGGCCGCGAAGCTGAAGGACTACATCCGCACGCGCGCCGGCATGAGCACGTCCGATCGTGCCCTGGGCATGCTGTCGGATCACCTGCGCGAGCTCTCGGATCGTGCGATCGCGAGTGCCGGAGCGGATGGACGCAAGACCGTGCTCGAGCGGGACATCGCGCCGCTCGTCGCGCGCGGGCTCGCGTCGCTCGCAAGTGGCGCGACCGAAACCGACGACCGTGACGGCGAAGTGCTCGTCGTCGCCTCGAAGCTCAAGGCGTACGTGAAGGCACGCGCCGGCATGAGCACGTCCGACGCCGTCATCCCGCTCCTCTCGACGCACCTGCGACGCCTCGCACGAGGCGCGATCCGTCACGCCGGGACCGACGACCGCAAGACCGTCCTCGACCGAGACTTCGTCGCGGCCGTCGCGAAGTGGTGAAATGTCGATCGACGGTCCGGGCCTGGCGACGAACGCTCTTAGGCCTGCGAAGGTCCGATGATAAACCCCTCCGGCTCGCCACTACGAGCACTCACGTCGGCCGATGCCAGACCGCCTGCAGGAGAACGGCCCCTCCAGCATCCGGAGCGTCGGCTCCAGCACCTGGAGCGTCGGCTCCAGCACCCGGCGCGTCGGCTCCAGCATCCGGCGCATCGGCTCCAGCATCCGGCGCATCGGCTCCAGCACCTGGAGCGTCGGCTCCAGCACCCGGCGCGTCGGCTCCAGCATCCGGAGCGTCGGCTCCAGCACTTGGAGCGTCGGCTCCAGCACTTGGAGCGTCGGCTCCAGCACTTGGAGCGTCGGCTCCAGCACTTGGAGCGTCGTTCCAAGCGCTCGGCGCGCGCTTCCGGACACGTAACTCGCCTTACCGCGCGCTGGTGTCGACGCTCCGCGTATCCGGGCCGCCCTTCCCGACGCTTGACTCGCCTCTCCGCGCGCCTGACACGCCCTTCCCGACGCTTGACTCGCCTCTCCGCGCGCCTGACACGCCCTTCCCGACGCTGGTGTCGACGCTCCGCGTGTCCGGGCCGCCCTCCCCGACGCTTGACTCGCTTTGCCGGACGTCGGTGTCATCTTCCCGAGCGCTCGGCGAGCGCTTCCGGACCCGGAGCTGGCCTTGCTAATCGCTCGGTGCGCGCTTCCGCTGGCACGGCGCGCGTTGCCGGAGGTCCGGCACGGGTCTCCTGGCTCTGCGCCCTCGGGCTCCGGGCGCGCCTCCATGCCGGTGATGCTGCAGCTCTCTCACCCCACGCCCGCTCTTCGCCCGCGCCCTTTGCGCGTCACTCGCGCGAGCACCGTCGCGGGGCTCGTCTCGATCCGACCGGTGTCGTCTTCACCGGCGCGGAGGCGCGAAAGGCCCGCCATGGCGATCATCGCGGCGTTGTCGGTGCAGCTCGCCGGAGCGGGGAGCACGACGCGGAGCTCGCGCTTCGCACAGGCTTCGGACATGCGTGCGCGCAGCTCGCGGTTCGCCGCGACGCCCCCGCCGAGTACGACGGTCGACACGCGCTCGCGAAGCGCCGCGGCGATCGTCTTTCGCACGAGCACCTCGACGACGCGGTGCTGGAATGCCGCGCAGAGATCGCGGAGGCGCTGATCGTCGGCGAACGGGCCGTGACTCTCGACGAACCGGGCGACATTCGTCTTGATGCCGGAGAAGCTGAACTCGAGGGAGTCGCGCCGCGGCATCGGAGGCGATACGGCAATGGCGTGCGGGTCGCCCTCGGCCGCGAGGCGATCGATCACCGGTCCTCCGGGATAACCCAGGCCGAGGGCCTTGGCGACCTTGTCGAAGGCTTCGCCCGCGGCATCGTCGCGCGTCGCGCCGAGCTCGTGGATCGCGCTCGGCTCGAGGCCGTCGACGCGATAGAGCGCCGTGTGTCCGCCCGATACGAGCAGCGCGACGAACGGTAGCTCGGGCCGATCGGTGGGCATCCCGGGTCGCACGAGATACGCCGACGACAGATGCCCGACGAGGTGGTCGACGCCGACGACGGCCTTGTGCGCGCCCCAGGCGAGCCCCTGTGCGATCTGCACGCCCACGAGCAGCGCCCCGGTCAGCCCCGGACGGCACGTGACGGCGATCCCGTCCACGTGCGCGATATCGACCTTCGCTTGCTCCAGCGCGGAAGCGACGACGAGGGGAGCGTTCCGCAGGTGGTCCCGCGACGCGAGCTCGGGGACGACGCCGCCGTACGGCGCGTGCACGGCGATCTGGGTGTGCACGACGTCGGACACCACGCGGCCTTCGTCGTCGACCACGGCCGCGGCCGTCTCGTCACAAGACGTCTCGATGCCGAGCACGAGCATGCGAGTCTGCCGGAGCCCTCAGTACCCGCAGCCGTCGTCGTTGCGGTCGAGACTGAAGAGCGCGAATGCGTCGCCTTGCGGTACGCCGTTCACGGCGGCGCCCGCGGGCTTCATGAGCCGCACCTCGACGTGGTCGTTCTTGTATAGCGACGTGACGGAGTACATCGTCCCGCGACACGTCGAGTCCACCCACGCCAGGATGTTGTGCACCTGGCCATCCTCGAACGACATGGTCGAAATGGAGTCCGGGACCATCTCCTTCGTGACGCGGAGCGCGGCATGCGAGAACGTCGGCTGCGGCGCGCACGGGCCGGCGACATCGTCCGTCGTGAGATGGCCGGGGACGGTCGTGAGGTTCGCCGTGTCGATCTCGACGCGCATGCGTAGGTCGTGCGCGAAGCCGCCCTCGGTGTCGGGCGTGAGGATGAATTGCCCGCCCACGACGGAGCCGCAGTACGCCGCGCCGTTCGTCGTGTCGAACTGCTGGATGGTCTGACACCCGAGCAGCGAGGCGATGCCGAACGGAACGACGAGGTGACGGAGCATGCGCGCGGAGAGTGTAACTTACGGCGACCGCGACAGGAGGCTCTTCGCGAGCTCCCGGACGCGGGGCTCCGGATCGGCGCGAGCGACGCTTTCGAGCGAGCGACTGGCCTTGTCGCCGGGCGCGCCGCGCAGGGCCCGGACCGCGCTCTCCCGGACGAAAGCGATCGGATCGCGTCCCGCGACGGTCGCGAGGGCGGCGATGGCCGCGTCCGCCCGGGGCCCGTTCACGAGCGCTCCGAGCGCCCGCGTGGCGCGCTCGCGCATCGGCCAGTCCCCTGCCGTCTCGGACAGCTTGATCACGGCGTCGAGCGCGCGGTCGTCCCTCGTGCGCGAAAGCGATGCGAGCGCCGCTCGCTGAACGGAAGCGTCCTTATCGTCGAGCGCGGCGACGACGGCGGCGCGCGCCGCGTCCTCGGGACGATACGAGAGCACGCGGATCGCGTGGGCGCGCACGTCGGCCGACGGGTGGTGCGTCAGCAGCAGGAACGGCTCGACGAGCGCGGCAGCGACGCGCTCGAGCGTCGCGTCGGCCGCCGCGCGCGCATCCGGCGAGGCGGTGTCGAGGTCGTCCGTCAGCGGCGCGAACGTGGGCTTCCCGTTTCGCCCGAGCAACGCGTCGGCGACGACGCTCGCTCCCTCCGGGCCCGAGCGGACCGCCGTCACGGCAGCGTCGACGAGCTCCTTCTCGAGGTTCGCGACGGCCCGAGCGCGATCGTCTGCGGTGAAGCCCGTCGGGCGTAGCTCCTCGAGCACCGTCCGGACCTCGATGCGCCCCTCCGGCATCGGCAATACGTCGGCGGGGGCTCGATAGTCGCGCGTCGCGAGCACGAGCGCGGCGTCGGACGCCGCCGCTCGGAGCTCCACGTCCGGGCCGACGAGAGCATTCGCGACGGCCGTCTTGGCGGACGGTGAACGGGTGCGCGCAAGGGCCAGCACCGCGGTCCCACACAGAACCGGGTCCGTCGATTCCGCAAGGCGCGTCAGGACGGCGTCCGCGGCTGGCGACGCCCCGAGCGCCCCGAGCGCGTACGCGGCCGCGGCGCGGACCACGATCTCCTGATCGGACGAGTCGGCGAGGGCCACGAGCGCGCGAGCGTCGGCGTGGTTCGCGAGCAATCCGAGACCGATGGCACCCAGCGCGCGGACGCTCGGCGCGTCGCTGGAGAGCATCTCGACGAGCAGCGGGCGCGCCTTCGGGCTCTGCATGCGCGCGACGCTCCACGCGGCGGCGACGGCGACCGTGTCCGTCTCGTCCACGCGCACGTTGCCCGCGGGGGCGATGATGGCCGCGATGCGCGGCAGCAGCGCCGGATCCCGGAGCTCGCCGACGGCGAGCATCGCGCGCGTTCGCAGCTCCCCCTCGGCCTTGCCCATCGCGAACGTGATGAGCGCGGGCCCCGCGCTCGCGTTGGAGATGTACGAGAGCAGATCGACCGCGATCCGCTGCTGGGAATCCCGATCGTCCGACAGCGCGTCGAGGAGCGGCTTGACCGCGCGTTCGCCGAGCTCGTGCAGCGCCGCGCGCGCGGCCGTCGCCCGCGCCGGATCCGACGCGTTCGCCTCGTGCTCCAGCGGGAACGCGAGGTTGCCGTACACCTCCACGAGCAGGCGACGGTAGATCGGCCGCCCCGGGTTTCCGAGTGCCACCGGCAAGAGCTCGCGCTCGAGCGATTCGAGCGTCCCTCGGCCGAGGTTCAGCTGCATGCTGAGCCTCGCGGCGCGCGCTACGAGCTCGTCGTCCGGGCAGGCTCGCACGACGCGCCGGAGCAACCGGTCCGCTTCATCCACCTCGCCGCGCGTGACGAGGAGATCGGCCAGGTCGAAGTAGACCGGAAATTGGCGGTCGTTCTTCGCCAGGGCAAGCCTGAGCTCGACGATCGCGTGGTCCACGTCCTGGCGCCGCCGGTACATCTCGCCGAGCTTCCGGTGCCCCTCGGCGTCATCCGGACTGAGCTCGACGGCCTTCGATGCATAACGGATGGCGTCGTCGTCACGGTAGAGCTCCGCGGAGTATTGCGCCATGCGCTCGTAATACTCGCGGGCGCGTCGCGCATCGACGTTCACGAGCCGCGCGAGCACGGTGATCGCCGCGGCCAGCTCGTGCTGTGCGACGAGCGCGCGCTCGAGCGACAGGTACGCCTCTTCGTCGCCGGGGTCCTTCGTCACGATGACGCGCAGCACGCGCTCCGCGTCCGAGGGTCGTCGCAGCCTCCCGTATACTTCGGCGAGCAAGCGCCCCGCCTCGAGATCCGGCGGCGCCTGCGCCAGGCGCCGCTCGAGAGGACGCGCGTGGTCGCTCAGGCTCCCTTCGAGACTCCAGATCGTGACGATGTGCTGCCGTGCTTCGCGCGCTCCGGCCGGGTCGGGAGCTTCGTGGAGCAGGTTCTGCCAGAGCCGCGTCGCGGCGTCGTACTGGTCGCTGCGCGCGACCCCGGAAGCGCTCGTCCCGGTGCGTTCGAGCGCGAGCGCGAGCGCCTTCTGGTACTTGAGCTCGTGCGGGGCAAGCTCCGAGGCCTGTTTGAGGGCCAAAAGCGCCTCGTCCGACAGGTCGTGCTCGAGGAGCACCTCGCCGAGCGAGTGCAGCCCCTTCGCCCGGTCGGGGACCATGACGCGGATTCTCTCCCAGATCTCCCGAGCCCGCTTCGTGTCCCCCTTCCTGTAATACTGGTCGCCGAGATCGACGAGATACCGCGGGTCGCTGCCACGCGTATTCGCGAGCCTGTCGAGGAGCCGCGTCGCGCGGTCCGGCTCGTTGATGCGCTCGTAGAAGTCGACGAGCGCCGACGCAGTCTCGTCGTCCCCCGCCGTGCGCGCCTCGAGCCGGCCGAGCTCGGCGAGCGCGCGCGCGCGGTCCCCGCGCTGGATCAGCGTCTCGGCGAAGCGAAAGACGAAGTCCGGATCGTTCGGCGACGCGCGGATGAGGAGCTCGTACTCGTGAGACGCCTGGTCGAGCTTCCCCTCGATCTCGAAGAGCTGCACGACCTTGAGGCGTGTCGCGATATCGTCCTTCCGCGCGAGCGCGCGCTGATACGCTGCAAGCGCATCCTCGACGCGGCCCGTCTCTTCGTACAGGCCGCCGAGCAGCGTCAGTCGTTCGAAGTCGTCCGGGTGCTCGGCCTCGAGCAGCTTTACGAGCTCCGCAACGCCGCCTTTCGCACGATAGACGTCCGCCATCGTGTCGAGGATCTCGCGGCGGAGCCCGGATTGCCCGCCCGCGGCGGTGAGCGCCTTGCGCAGCACGTCGAGCGATTCCTGAGTCTTGTTCTCGCGCGCGAGTGTCCGTCCGAGGTCGCGCTCGGCCGGCGCGAGCGCACGGTTGTCACCGAGAGCCCACTTCACGACCTTGCGATACTCGGCCTCCGCGCGCTCGAACTCCCCGCGGTCGAAAAGATCGCGTCCGAGCTCCTCGCGCGCGAGAAACGAGCCCTTGGCGCGAGTGACGATCCCGTCGTGGTACTTCTCCGCAGCCGCGTAGTCGTCGAGCGAAAGACAGAGGCCGAGGAGGGTGTGCAGGAGCTGCTCGCGGTCGGCGTCGCCCTGCACGTCGGGAAGAGCCTCTTCGTACCTCCTCCGCGCGCCGGCCTTGTCCCCACGCGATTCGAGGAGCCGCCCGAGCGCGAGCACGCCGACCGGATTCTTCGGCGCTTCGGCGATCGCGCGCTCGTAAGCAGCGACGGCTTTGTCGGACTGTGCATCGTGGGCAAGCGTGCCGCCGAGGGCGACGAGAGCCGCGTAGCGCTCCGTACCGGTCTTGTCGGAGCGCGACGAAAGCTCGGCGATGAGCTTGTCGAGATTGCCGTCGCGCTCGCGGTAGAGCTCGACGAGGCGCTCGAGCGGGAACGGCTCGCCGGGCCGCGCGAGCACGAGCGCCGTGTACCGAGCAATGAGCACCTCCGTGCTCTCGCCGTTCTCCGTCGCGCCGGGGTTTTGACCGGCGGCCCCCGACGGCGACGACGCCGCGCTCGGGCCGTGACCCGCTGCCCCGTGACCCGGCGCATGCGACGCTCCCCTCGCGCTCGGATGCTTCCCCGCATGACGGCCGAGCGGATTGAAGTCGGCAAACGCCGGCGACGCTCCGAGGGCGAGAGCGACGCACCCGAAGGCACCGAGACGGAAAAACGCGCGCACGAAATCCGAGCCTACGCTGGAGACAGTGTGCGAGCCAGTCGGTCTGCCGCCGCCACTTTCTTCGCGCCGTCGTCTCGGGAGAACCCCGCTTTGTGCATCCGCGGGTCGCCCCTGAAGACCCCGATTTTCGGGTAGCGACGATCATGCTACTCCGTCCCGCGTGACGGCGCGCGCCAGGAACCCCGTCGTCGGGCTCGTCCAGTCAAGCACGACACCCGACAAGAAGACCAACGTGGACCGGGCCCTGCAGGGGATCCGTGAAGCGGCGCGGCGCGGCGCCACGCTCGTCTGTCTCGAGGAGCTCTTCGCGTCGCCGTACTTCTGCCAGGTCGAAGACGCCTCCCTCTTCGACCTCGCGGAACCCGTCCCGGGGCCGACCACCGATCGGGTCGCGTCGGCGGCCCGGGACGCGAACGTCACCGTGGTCGCGAGCGTCTTCGAGCGCCGCGCCGCGGGCGTGTATCACAACACCGCGGTCGTCTACGGGCCGGACGGCACCGAGCTCGCGCGGTACCGGAAGATGCACATCCCGGACGATCCGCAGTACTACGAGAAGTTCTACTTCACCCCCGGCGACCTCGGCTTCGTCGCGTGTCCGACGCCGAGCGCCGTCGTCGGGACGCTCGTGTGCTGGGACCAATGGTACCCGGAGGCCGCGCGACTCACGGCGCTCCGCGGCGCGGAGATCCTCTGTTACCCGACGGCGATCGGATGGCTGCCGCGCGACAAGTCGGAGCATGGGGCCGCACAGCTCTCGGCATGGCAAACGATCCAGCGGAGCCACGCGATCGCGAACGGCGTGTTCGTCGTCGCGACGAACCGCGTGGGCGTCGAAAAGAGCGACGCCGGCGAGATCGAGTTCTGGGGACACTCGTTCGTGTGCGACCCCGCCGGCAACGTGATCGCGGAGGCTGGCGCGGGGGAAGAAGTGCTGATCGTGGAATGCGACCTTTCGAAGATCGAGGCCACGCGCCGCGGCTGGCCGTTCCTGCGCGACCGTCGCATCGACGCCTTCGGGGATCTCGCGAAGCGCTGGATCGAGCGCGACGACTCATGAAGGTGCCCGACGCGACGCCGCGTGCGCTCGGGTTCCGCATGCCCGCGGAGTGGGCACCGCACGCCGCGACGTGGCTCGCGTGGCCGCACAACGCGGACGACTGGCCCGGCAAATTCGAGCGCATTCCGGAGGTATTCGTCGAGATCGCACGCGTGCTCTCCGAGGTCGAACGCGTGCGTCTCATCGTCGACGGTCCGGAGCGCGAGGCCGAGGTACGCGCGCTGCTCGCCAGGGGCCGCGCAGACGTCTCCAGCGTCGATTTCTTCCACGCGAGGACCGATCGCTCGTGGACGCGCGACTTCATTCCTCTCTTCGTACGAAGTGAAGCCGAGCTCGCCGCGGTAAAGTTCCGGTTCGACGGCTGGGCCCGCTACGACAATCACGAGCTCGACGACGCCGCGGGCGAGAGCGTCCCCGCGTGGCGTGGCATCCGCGGTTGGCGAGCGACCGCGCCGCGAGACGGGCGGAGCGCGAGCGTCGTGCTCGAGGGCGGGGCCATCGACGTCGACGGTGAAGGGACGCTCCTGGCTTCCGACGATTGTCTCGTCACGGGAGCCCACGGGCGGAACGCGTGGCTCGGCAAGGCCGGAACGGAGCGCGTGCTCGCCGACTATCTCGGAGTGGACAAGGTGGTGTGGGTCGGCGCGGGCGTCGCGGGCGACGACACCGCGGGCCACGTCGACGATTTCGTGCGCTTCGTCGCGCCGGGCAGAGTCGTCCTCGCCGAGGAACGGAATCCGCGAGATCCGAACTACCGACCGCTCTGCGAAAGCCACGATCGACTCGCGGGTGCGACCGACGCCAAGGGAAGGCGCCTCGAGATCGTCCGGCTGCCGATGCCCGCGCCCGTCCTCTGGGGCGAGGAGCGCTTGCCCGCGAGCTACGCGAACTACTACGTCGCGAACGAGCGCGTCCTCGTCCCGACCTTCGACGACCCAGCCGACTCCAGGGCGGTCGGGATCTTCGAGTGAACTATTTCCCGCGCGCCGCGTCGTGGGGATCCGCGCGGTCGATCTCGTGCTCGGCCTCGGGACCGTGCATTGCAGTACGCACGAAGAGCCCGCCGTCTGACGCCGCGACTCCGGTCCAGGAAGGTTCAACCACTCGGGCGCGCGTCCGGACCCGGGACAAGCTCTGCGGAGCATGGTACGGGTCACGCGGATCGAGAGCGTCGGCGGGTGAGCTCGCCCCAGGGATGGATCGATGATGCGACGAGTCGTCATAACGGGGATCGGGGCCGTGAGCCCGTGCGGCGCGGACACCGAAAGCACCTGGTCGGCCATTGCCGCCGGGAAGAGCGGGATCGGGCCGGTGACGCGGTTCGACGCCTCGAAGCATGCGTCGCGCATCGCGGGAGAGGTGAAGGGGTTCGTGCCGGAGAAGTGGATCGAGAAGAAGAAAGTGAAGGAGGGCGACACCTTCATTCATTACTCGATCGCTGCGAGCCGCATGGCCGTGGAGGGCGCGCACTTCGAGCCGACCGACTCCGAGCGCGAGCGCATCGGCACGATCATCGGCGTCGGTCTCGGCGGACTCGACTTCATCGAGAAGACCGCGAAGGTCTTGAACGAGAAGGGGCCGAGCCGCGTCACGCCGTACTTCATTCCCGCGACCATCGCGAACCTGGCCGCCGGACAGGTGTCGATCCTCTACGGCTTCAAGGGCGCCAGCTTTTCGACGACCAGCGCGTGCGCGTCCGGGGTGCACGCCATCGGAGAAGCGTTCCGCGCCATTCGCCACGGATACATGGACGGCTGTGTCGCCGGTGGCTGCGAATCCTGTATCACGCCGCTCTCCATGGCCGGGTTTTCGCAGATGCGTGCGCTCTCGACCCGGAACGAGGAGCCCGAGCGCGCGAGCCGACCCTTCGATCGGGATCGCGACGGGTTCGTGATCGGCGAGGGCGCGGGCGTCGTGTTGCTCGAGGAGCGCGATGCGGCAATCCGGCGTGGCGCTCACATTCACGCAGAACTGATCGGCTACGGTGCGACGGCGGACGCACATCATCTGACTCAGCCGGCGCCCGAGGCCGAAGGCGCACAGCGCGCGATGCGCGCCGCCATCGCCGACGCAAGCGTCGCGGCGAGCGACATCGACTACGTGAACGCCCACGGCACGTCGACACCGGCCGGCGATGCAAACGAGCTGATCGCGATTCGCAAAGTGCTCGGGGATCGGGCGACGAATGGTCTCCTCGTTTCGAGCACGAAGAGCATGACCGGGCATCTCCTCGGCGGCGCAGGCGCGCTCGAAACGGTGTTGACCGTTCTCGCCATCGAGCGAGGACTCGTCCCCGCGACGATCAATCTCGAGAATCCGGTGGAAGAAGCGGCAGGGATGGATCTGGTGCCCAACCTCGCTCGAGAGACGAAGATACGCGTCGCGATGAACAACTCGTTCGGGTTCGGCGGGACGAATGCCACGCTGATTCTCGAGCGACACGCTTGAACGCGGTCCCCGTCACGGTCGTGGAGCGGTCACCGTGCTCGACGGTGGTTCGACGCCCGCCGAGTCGTCACCGTCGTCATCGTCCGACTCCGGCTCGGGTGTCTGCTGGAGCTCCTGTTCCGTCGTCTCCGACGGGTCGACGGCGCGCGCCGAGCTGATCCTGGGCGGCGGCGGCGCCGGAGCCGACGCCGACAGCGGCGTCGCGGACGGAATCTGCTGGCTGCAAGCGACGGCCATGCCGCCGACCAGCAGAGCGAACGGAACTCCGCGAGCCATGGCTCTCACTCGGCCGCGATGCGCGCTCGTCGTTTCCGGACGGCGGTGGCGAGCTCGGAGAGCAAGGGCGCCGTGGCGTCCCAGCCGATGCAGGCGTCCGTGATGCTCTGCCCGTAGGAGAGCGTGTTCGGATCCTTCAGCTCCTGTCGGCCCTCGGTGAGGAAGCTCTCCACCATCACGCCGAACACTCCCGTGCTGCCGGATTCGATCTGCCGCGCGACGTCGCGCGCGACCTCGGGCTGACGGCGGTAATCCTTGTTGCTGTTTCCGTGGCTGCAATCCACGAGCACGCTCGCGCGGAGGCCGGCCTTGACGAGCGCTTCCGTCGCCTTCGCGACGTTCGCGGCGTCGTAGTTGGTTCCCGACGTGCCGCCGCGGAGGATGACGTGACAATCCGGATTGCCGGTCGTCTGCACGATCGCCGCCATCCCTTGTTCCGTCACACCCAGAAACCGGTGCGCGTGTGCGGCCGACACGACGGCGTCGATCGCGAGCTGCACGGTGCCGTAGGTGCCGTTCTTGAATCCGATGGGCATCGACAGGCCCGACGCGAGCTGCCGGTGTACCTGGCTCTCCGTCGTGCGCGCTCCGATGGCGCCCCAGGCGACGAGATCCGCCGTGAACTGCGGCGTGATCGGATCCAGGAACTCCGTGCCGCACGGGAGACCAAGGCTCGACACGTCGCGGAGAAGAGTCCGCGCCCGGCGAAGCCCTTCGTTGATCTGGAACGTCTCGTCGAGGAACGGGTCGTTGATGAGACCCTTCCAGCCGACCGTCGTACGCGGCTTCTCGAAGTAGACGCGCATCACGACGCAGAGATCGTCCTCCAGCTGTCGCGCGAGCTTGGAGAGCCGCTCGGCGTATTCGAGACCCGCGCGCGGATCGTGAATCGAGCAAGGGCCGACCACGGCGAGGAGCCGGTCGTCGGTACCGTGGAGAATGCGCGAGATCTGACGGCGGCCTTCGAGCAATACACGCGCCGCGTCATCCGTGGGCGGCACTTCCTCGAGCAAGATGGCCGGCGAGAGGAGCGGGCGCACACTCTCGACGCGGAGGTTCCGGGTGCGTTCCATGTGCGCGCAGACTTTGACACGCGAATCGCCGGGTCGCGAGGGCAATCACCGCGCGGCGCCTCTCTCGGAGCCCCGTTTGCCCCGATCTCCAAATCCGCATATTCTCCCGAGATTCGCGAAATGCACTCCTGCGGATTCGCCCCTGGCACGCGCCCGGAGACAGGTCGATCTCGGTACCTGTTCGCGTGCGTCGGCGTCGCGGCGAGCCTGCTGGTCGCGGCGCCGGACACCCGTGCGGCCGGCAGCGACGAGGCCGGCGCGGCGAACGCCGCGACCGTGGACGCGGCGCCGAAGCTCGTCGTCGTGGCGGACGTGGCGGCGGACGAGACGGACAATTCCGAGCTGCGCGCGGCGGTGTACGACGTCGCGCGCCGTCACGGATATGCGCCCGCGGGCAAGCTCGATGTCGATGCGGTCGCGAGCCGGGAGTCGCTGATGAGCGCGGGCAGTGTGACCGCGGATCCCGCGGAGCTTGCGCGACTCCGCACGGCGCTGGGCGTCGCGGTCGTCGTGCGCGTTTCGAAAAATCCCGGCGGAGCCATCCGCGTCGCCATCGTGACGAAGAAGGGAACCGACGCGCAGACCGTCGCGGGCGCGACGTCGGGAGCCATCTCCGCGGCGGTCGATCAGCTGCTCCCCCATGTCTTCCACGCGGGCGCGACTCCCACGAAGTCGGACCAACCAACCTCTCCTCTGGACGATGCCCGCGCGGGCAGGCTGGTGCTCGACGAACCGACCCCCGAACGCCCGCCGTCGCCCGCGGAGGCCTGGGAGAAACGCGGAGGGCTCCGGCCCTCGTACGGCGCGGTCGTGCTCGCGTCGGGCACGGAGCTCCATCATGTCGCGTTCACGGGTGTCGCGCCGAACGGGACGGCAGCGCCGGGACGCGCGACGGCAACCGGCGTGGGCGGAGGCATCGGCGTGCGCGTCGGGTTCATGTACTTGCCCGTGCCGGATCCGAACCTTTCGTCGGGTGGGTTCGTCGCGTTCCGGTTCGGGCTCGGACTCGACACGAACGTGTTCTGGCTGGCGGCGCCGCACGGGTATTCATACAGCGGCACGGAACGAACCGTCTCGTACACGAGCGAGGCGCTCTGGGTCGTGAACGCACCGGCGGAGCTGGGATTCGCGATCGCCGCGGGTGGTTTCGGCGATGAATCCATGTGGCACGGCGTGCTCGTCGGATTCGCGTACGCACCGGCGGCACAGTTCTCCATGAACCTCGCGCATACGTCCGGGGCCTTCCGTGTGAACCCCGCGGGCGCGGAGGCGAGCGTCGACATCACGCGGCTCGATTCGGACCGTGACGGCGAAGAGATGCAAATACGCGTGCTCCTGTCGGGCCTCTATCCGCTCGATGACGCGCACCCCGGCATGCTGTCGCTCGGGCTCGGTGCGATCTGGTACTGAGCGCGGGCGATCACGGCAGGAGAACCGTCGAGCCCATCGTCTTGCGGCCCTCGAGATCGGCGTGCGCCTGCGCCGCGTCGCGGAGGGCGTACGTCTGCCCGATGTGCACGCGGACCGCTCCCGACTCGAGCGCGTGAAAGACGCGATTCGCGGACAGCAGGAGGTCCGCGCGCGTCGCCGTATAAGCGGCGAGAGTCGGACGCGTGAAAAACAGCGACCCCTTCGCGGCGAGGAGCCCGGGATCGAATGGCGCGACCTTGCCCGACGATTGCCCGTACGAGACGAACAGGCCGCGCGGCGCGAGCGAGTCCAGCGACGCCGCGAACGTATCTTTCCCGACCGAGTCGTAGACGACCCGCACGCCCGCGCCCTTGGTGAGTTCGCGGACGCGCGGCGCCACCGCTTCCCGTGACGACACGATCGCGTGGTCGCATCCGTTTTCCATCGCGAGCGCTACCTTCGAGTCGGTCCCGACGGTGCCAATCACCATCGCGCCCAGAGCCTTCGCCCACTGACAGAGGATCGACCCGACACCGCCCGCCGCTGCGTGCACCAGAATGGTGTCCCCGCGGGCGATGACGGTCGTGCGATGGAGCAGATACTCCGCGGTCATTCCCTTCAGCATCATCGCGGCGGCCGTGCGATCGTCCACGTCGTTGGGCACTTTCACGACGCGCTCCGCGTTCATCACGCGAGCCTCCGTGTACGCACCGAGCGACCCTGCATAAGCAACCCGATCCCCCACGCGGAAATCCGAGACGCCCGCGCCAACCGCGTCGATCGCCCCTGCGCTCTCCGACCCCGGCACGAACGGCAGTGACGGCACGGGATACAGACCCGTTCGATAATAAACGTCGATGAAGTTCAGCCCGATTGCCGTCTGCTTCAGCCGCACCTGCCCCGGCCCCGGCTCGACGGACTCCGCCTCCTCCCACACGAGAACCTCTGGACCCCCGTGCCGCGCCACCGCAATTCGACCGACCATCCTCGGTTCCTTGTCCAGTCCTCGTAGCCCCGCAAGCCGTCACCCGCCCATTCGACGTCGAACCTCGACGAAAGCGGTGCCCGCGACGTCCAATTGCGAACACCGGGCGCCGGGCGCTATGGTCCGCCCCTCGCACGAGTGGCGGAATTGGCAGACGCAGCGGATTTAGGTTCCGCCGCCGCAAGGCGTGGGGGTTCAAGTCCCTCCTCGTGCACTGAGATGGAATCGTTGAGCTAGTTCAGATCGAAGCGGGACTGCTTCTTCTGCACGACTGGCTCGTGCGTCTGCGCTGCCGACGGCCGAGGTCGCCGTACCGATCGGGACAAGCTGACCAGTCCCCTGATGCGCGCGGGCGTCGTTGAAGTCGCCGCCGGCTCCGACGTCGAGGGCCATCGCCCTCGCGCTCCACCAGCCAGCCCACGAAACGCGCCGCGCATCATCGTGGCGCAATGAATGATCCGTACGCCGGACGTGGTCTGAGAAGGCTCGGCTGGCCCTGCGGAAGCGTTGCACGCGTCACGGCGTGAAGCGCGCTCTGTTGCGCATTCGCGCATGACGCGTGAACCCTTGCTGCGATCGATTCTCGTGCCCAAATTTTCAATAAGCGGTCGTTCCGCATCACCAGGGAGGTGAGCGATGATCAGCATCAAGGCAGGACTCGCAATTACGCTATTCGGTCTCGGAGGAGCGGCGATGGGAAGCGTCGCCTATCTCGAATACGGAAAGCGAATCCCCGTCGCAGAGCCCGAACTAGCGACGCCTGCGCCGCTGCGTGTGATGACAAAATCGGAAGCTCCGCCGGATCCAGTCAACACCGCCGTCAGCATCGAGCCCGTGGTCATCTACGGCCGCATCGCGCACCACGAGACGCCACTCGCCAAGCCCCCGAAGGCCATGGTGGTCTGTTCCGGCTGGCGGTCCCTGGGACCCGTAGGGCACGGCGTCCGGGCGCTCTGCATTCAGTGACGCTCCGCCACGGAGACTCCGCGGACGAATGCTACGGCGCTTGATAACCCAACCGCGATTCGTCCCTGTGCCGGCTACTTCGGGCATCCGGCATCGAACGAAGTGAGACCGGCCGCGTCGCCGTCCGCAGGGCCGCGTCGACGCGCTCGGCGATCCTGCCGACAACGCCACGAACCCGCCGAAGCAGCGCCGCGATCACGACCTTCATCTCATCGATCTCGCGGGGCAGTTCAAGACTTGTTCGCGCTGGATTCCTGAGCGATCGTGCGGCGGACGACGCGAGTAGCCACGACGGCCGTTCGCCGCCTTCGCCGCCATAATCTGATACGATTCCATTGATGGATTGCGCGTTCAAGCTGCCGCAAGACTTCGAGCAACTAGTTCACGCGGCGATTGTGAAACACCTCAAACCGCACCTCGTTCCGGTTGTGTACGTTCCGGACTGCACCGAGATTGGCGAGGTTCTGCAGGTCGCTCTTTGGTCCAGTGTCTTACGTGACGAAGGTCGCGTAGTGAGGTTCACGATCAACCTGCGACCGAGAACGACTCCAAGCCGGGTCATCCCTTTCGCCAGGCCCATTGGATTCACGGCGGCGCAGCTTGCAAAACTCTCGATGGCGACAACACCCGATGTTTCGGCCGTCCACGTGGGTCCCGGAGCGGATGGCCTGGAGATTTTTGGAATCGACACCGTGTTCGGCGATGCGTCTGCTGTCAGGGTCGAGGTTCTCGGACCCGCTACCGTTGCCATCAAATCCGGTAGCGTCACCGTCGCTTTTATCTCCGGCAACAACGCAGAGTTGATCAGCGTCGATATTTACGCGAAGTATTTCTTCATCGATGTTCGGTTCCCCGCGGAACACGGCGCGGACTCCGATCGTGAACATCGGTTTTTCGATATCGCGCGAGCGATGCACAGACATGGCCACGGCGGAACCCTGCTCGTGCTCGGTTCGGACACGACGGCATCGCGTGTAAGTGAGCTGTCTTCGTCCATCGAGCCTCATTATGAGCTCGCACACGCCTTCGACGGATTGCGCGAAGTGGACGCTGCGGAGGCCAGTATTTTTGGCGCGATGCAAACCGCCACCTCGGCGAGCGAGGCACGCGATTTGTTTTCGCAGCTTCGAGCCACGGAGGTTCTCCACTTCCAATACATCTCCGGCTTGGCGCGCACCACTGCCGTAGACGGCGCAACGGTCGTTTCTTGGGAGGGATCACTGCTCGCGTTTGGTTGCAAAATCTTGCTGCAAAATAGACCTCTCCTGAGGCTCCGGCGACCGACGGCTGCGGCTGCCTCCCTCGTCGATCTCGCCGACTTCGGCGGAACTAGACATCAATCGGCAGCTCGGTTCGTCGGAATGAATCCAGGAAGTCGCGCGATCGTGTCGTCGCAGGACGCGAAAGTGTCGATCCTCAATCACGTGGCGATCGACGAAGTCGACTGCCTTGAGCACGCAGAGTGGTGCTTCTGACCCGGTAGAGCCACTCTGATATCCCCACGAAGCGTACCTCCGAGTTCCGCCGTCCGATGCTCTGGACAAAGCGTCCCCCCATGACACCTTCGAGGTCAAAGTACAGTCCCGGACCCTTCACGTCGAACGAGGACGAGTGACGCAGATCGTCACGAATGCCGCGTCGTGACACCCCCGTTCGGATCGTCCGCACGCCGGCACTGCATGCGTGGTGCAAACGGTGCGTGTCTCATCAGCTGACGAACATCGATTCCTCATGGATCCGGGGTCATCGGGTGACGAGGGGAACGGGGCGTGGATCTTGCGTCCGAAGTCATCAGGGAGCTTCGACAAGCGGCCCTCCCGGGAGATCAGCATGTCCTCATCGAGCAGGGAGTTGGTTGTTTCCGCCGAATCCACAACCGAAAGCGAGTTGGCTGGGATTACCGAGGCGGTACTCGAAGGGCACGCGGAACTCGACAAGACAGTCTCGCGGCTTCGAGGGTTGTGCGTCGCCCTCCACGATGGCCACACTCCAGCGGACGGCGATCCGGCGAGCCTCATCGAGGAATTCGAAGCACAACTGCTCCCCCACTTCGCCGCCGAGGAGGCTGAAGAGTTCTTCGGCAGCCTAGTGACGGATCAGCCGTCGCTGCTGAAGCGGGTCGAACTACTGCAAGACGATCACATTGGGATGGCCGAAGCACTCGACGCCCTTCAGAATTTTGCCGAGAGCGGTCCTACCGGCCCCGACCTGGCGGTACGCATCACGCAGTTCCTGGACCGATTCGACGCTCACGAGCACGCAGAGAATGAGCTGATGCAGGAGTTCTTCCTGCTCGATCAAGGCGGGGGCGGCTGACCACGGTGAGCGAGCCCCTTCATCTGCAAGGACTTAAGGTCCGGGTTTCCAGGGAGCGTCCGAGCGACATCGGCGTCCACCTCGCAGCCCTTGCCCGCCCGTGTCGAACAGGGATGCCTCGCCATGCGCCCCGTCGCCTGGGGAATCCCGCGATGAACGAGCGCTTCTTCGACGGCGCGAACGATCTTCGCGCGCGCGACGTTCGGGAAGTACACGGCGACGATTCCTCCTGGGTTCAGCGTCTCGATGTAGCTCTCGACCGCCTCGCGCGTCATGAGGTACGTCTCGGTGAGGAGGGTGCCGGAGCTGCCGAAGAGCGTCGCGACCGGCACGTACACCAGATCGAACCCCGGCGCGCCGCGCTTCCGCGTCATCGCGAAGCGAGCTGCCACCTCCCTCCCCTCGCCGACCACGAGCGACACTCGCGGGTCGCGATATGGATCTTGGCGTTCGGGGAGCGCCTGTCGCATATACCGTGGAATCATCGGGTCGATCTCGACGGCGACGACCTTGCTCACGCCGTGCTCGAGCGCTGCCACGACGTTCCTCCCGGCGCCGCTGCCGAGCACGAGCACGCGAGCGGGGGTGAACGCGTAAGGCACGACGTCGAGTGCCGAACGCATCGCCGCTCGAGCTGCCGGATCGACCGGCACCGTCGCGGTGCCGGCGTTCGCTCCCGCCGTACGGAAGACCAGGACACCGCCGGGCGCACGCTGCACGTCGATGCGGGAAACGGCGTCCGTTTCGGCGTAAATGGACCTCGGATGAGCCGAGCGATCCGCGGCGCGGAGCCCGACCATGGCAGAGGCCACCGACGCCACTCCCACCATCGCTGCGAACCACCGCACGGGGCCGGGCCGAACGAAGAGGAGCGCCGCCGAAGACGCCAGCGCGACGAACACGACGTAAGCGCCGACATCGCCCGAGAGCTCGGCCACCGCGAGAGCGCAGGGTGGACCGAGCGCGCCACCGACCAGGCTTGCTGCGTACACTCGGTGCGCGCTTCCGGGGTTCTGCCGCATCTCCACGTAGACGGGAACCGCGGAGAGCGCGATGGTCGTCAGACACGCGGCGCCGCACCCGAGGAGGCGTTCAGCCGTCGCAGCGCCACCGGTATGAACGTGCTCGAGAGAAAACAGAACGAAGCCCGCGAGCAGCGCGGCGATCTGCAGCGACGCGGCGGCTCGTTCCGTTGCACGCGCACCGCCGCCGAGCGCGCGCGCCAGCGGATCGGACAGCGACACGCCCAGCATGGCGAGGCCGACGACGCCCAGGGACAAGGAACCGAACTCGTACTGACTCAGCTTGATGAACAGAACCTCGAAGCCCAGCTGCGCGAACGAAATCGCTGCAACGCCCACCAGCCCGCGGCGGTGCAGGACGGTGCTTCCGGGAAGCGACGAGACGCCGGATGATGACAAGCGCCGCCATCATAGTCGCCGCCGGGGGACAGTGCGCTCGCGCCCGGCCCGTCAGATCTTCACGACTGAGGTCGCGCGGGCGACGGAGCCGAAGGAGTTCGGGAAAGTCGTCGCTCTTTCCCGGGTGGGCGGCTTGCATCACCGTCACGTCAGGAGGGCGGTGTGACGTGCCCCGACCGATTCTCGGACGCGTATTTCGCCAGCGGGCGTCGTGATGTCGATGTGCCGTTTCTAGCGCACTCGAGCGTGTCGCTCGAGTGCGTAAAAGAGTCCCGCGACAAGCTCTCCGATGAGAACGACGACGAGCCACGGGTCGACACCGAGCGTTCCGGGAATCGTCATGCCGATTCGCGGGGACCCCGCGATACGCGGCAGGATCCACGGATAGGCTCCGCCGAATGCGAGCGCACCTGCGATGAGTCCCAAGGAGCCCGGGATCAAATAGTCCAGACGTCCTTCCCCCACGCCAGCGGCGATCGTTCCAGGGCAGAACCCGGACGACGCCATGCCGACGCCAAAGATCAGGCCGCCGCAAAAATTGCCCGCGAAATAGGTCGGAGGGACCGGAATTGGAGCCGCGAGATCGAGCGCTTGGAGCGCTCGGATCCCAGCGGCGCCGACGACGAGCGCACTCAAGAGGAACTTAATCACCGTGAGATCCCGAAGCCGATACACGTTGACGATGACGTCGTAGCGAGCAAGGCCCGCTTTCTCGAGAAGCCACCCGAAGCAAACGCCGACGCCGAGGGCTTCGAAGACACTCGTCATCGCGTTCTCCTGTTGAGGAGCCACGCCGTCGGTGTCCCCGCCGCGAACATGCCGGCCATGAAGGCAAACGCGGCTGGTGCCAGGGCGGCGCCGCCGGATACGGCGAGACTCGCCGTGCACCCCCCCGCGACGCCGGCAGCAAACTCGGTCAGCGCGGCTCCGGCGAACGCGACGATCCATCGTTTGGCGACGGTGTTGCCGAACGCATCGGCCCATTGAGTATCGGGCATGATTCGAAACCGGAAACGCCCGCCCATGACGGCGGCTATCAGCGCGCCCCAAAGGGCGCCGACGAGAAGCAAGACGTCCCAGTGGTCGCGGGTCGAAACGACGTGGCTGAAGTAGACTGACCGAGGCGCCAGCGTTCGCCCGATCGGAGCCGCAAGCTCCTGATACGCGCCACCCCCGCTCAGCCGGTGCCCGAAGAGCGCCATCGAGAAGGCGACGACGATACCGAGGAGGCTTCCGGCGAGATACGGGGACCAATATCCCCGCTCCGTCCGCGCCGATTGAATATCCGATGCGGCGCCTGCGCGTCGCCGCCGCTCGTTGACCACGACGTAGAACGCAACGAGAACACCGACACACAGAACGGTTCCCGCGAGAATCCTGTTGCCGGTCTGGTTTCGGTGACGCGGTTCGGGTGGTCGCGCCGACGTCGGCGGCCGTGGTGGTCCGGGAGCGCCGCGCGCCGCCACGTACGTCGACGAGATGCCCGGCTTGTCGGCGTGACACGACGCACACCGCTGCCCCGCGTTCGCCAGGGGGTCCGCCAGGCCCATGTGCGCCGTATCGTCGTACGCGCTCCGAGTCCCGCCGTGGCAGTCGACGCAGAAGTCGCCGAATGCATGGTCTCGGTGCCAGGCGTCCGTGGCCACGAAGGAGCTCTCGCCAGAGATCTCATGGCATTGACGGCAGTTCGAGGGCGGCACGCCGCACTGTGCGCCCGCCGGATCCGCGACACCGAAGATCGTCGCCGCAACGGCCGTGATCAACGACCATCGACGGAGTTCGGTAACGTGAGGCACCCACGGGTGATCGCAACAGCCGTGCCGGGTCGAAGGGCGCAAGCCCAGCGCGCCGCCGGATTGAATCGTTGATGCTCGAAGTCACCGACGCTTGTCACTGGGCTCGCGCACGCCGTGCACCGCCTCGCATGTTCTGCGCCCCTGAGGAGACGACATCATCTCCTCCTCGGGCCTTCACCTGAGGAGCGCCACTGGACCGGGGGCACGAGGCACTCGAATGCTGCGTCGTGCATTCGGCTCAGAATGTGGCGTCCAACCGAAGCTCCGGGGGCGCGACGCTTCGGCGGCTTTCGAGGGGCGCGCCGTCACTCAGCACTTCGGTTTTCGCCCCGCTCGAGACCAGGAGATAAACGCCGGGGGCGATGGCAATAACGCCGATCCCCGCCGTGACGCCGCCCGCCACGAGGAGTCCGCTCTGGTCGGCGAGACCACCGGCGAGCGCCAGGAAGCCTCCGATGAACGCGAGGCCTCCGCCGAGCCCCGTCGTCACGATGCCGCCCACGAAGGCGCCCGTGTTCCGCTCGTGGGCGAGCACTTCGAGGTCATTCTGCCCCGAGTATTTGCCGAGATCCGGGACTTCGAGCGTCTGGAAGTCGGGGCCCGTTTCCGTGCGGAGCTCGTAGTCGTCCGACGGGTTCATCCAGCGAGAGCAGGGTGTGCGGCAGACGAACTGCTGATTCGCGCGGAGCTCCCAGGCTCTGTCCGGCGTACCCGACTTGAACGTCACGTGCAGGGTTCCATCTCCGCGCTCCCTGGCGAATCGCGGCAGCGGGACCAGGAATGCCTGGATGGGCGAGCTGCAGTTCATCTCCGGGGTTTCGTCGGTGGATAGTTTGCAGCTCTCCCCGTCGCCCGCCTTGCGAAGGAGCGTCTCCGAGCTGCTCGTCTGCGCGCCGCCGGAGTACAGGCCGACGTTCACCGAGGCGTCCCCGCTCAGCGTGCCGCCGGAGTGGAGCTCGAAGGCGCCCATCGAGATCCCGACGAGCAGATGAGTGGCCCCGGCGCACTCGCCATAATCGGGGACGTCGGCGGCGGTGGAACCTTCGAGCACGTACTGACCCGAAACCGTCGTGGTCACCTCGAGGCGGCCCGAGCGCGCAAGCTCGCCCTTGAGTGCAAGGGCGCCGAGAGGTAACTTCGCGAAGAGCTCGTCGTTGTCGTGGATCTCGATCGAATCCGAGGACAGCGTCGTGCGCTGCCACCGATAGCTCCCGCGAACGGTGCAGCCCGTGATCGGGCGCATGCTGCAGCCGGTGTACTCCACCGCGAGCGGGCCCGAGCGGAGACGCGCCTGAAGGTTTGCCTTTTCCGCCGCCGACCACTCCGTCACGAGCGGACTCTCGCCCCGCGCGGCCGCCTGGCAGCGCGCCTCATCGTCGGGCAGGCCCGGGGCCGTCGCGCGCATGAATCCTCTTCCGCCCCCGCAGGCGACGGTCAGCGTGGAGAGGATCCACGCAGTCGGGAACCGTCCGAACGCTGCGGGCACGATACACGACGATAACAGATGCTCTCGGGCGCAGGGGGCGCATTTCGATTGGCACCCTTGCTCGACGGGTTCGGTCTCAGGGTTTCACTGGAGCCGGCGGTGCTGGGCAGCGTGGGGGAATGGATCGCTCTCGAACGACGGTGCCTCCGAGGGCGGTCATCTTCCAGCGCGGAGCGCGATCGCGATCGTCTCCTCGACGTGCTCTTGACCGATCGAGCGAAGAAACTCCACGTACTGCGCCAGCCTTCGGCGAAAGGCTTCGCCTTCGGGAGTGTCGCGGTCGGCATGCTCCACGTCTTCATGCGCGACGTCGAAGTTGATGTAACCACGACAGCACGGGGAGCCGCAGCAGCAAGGATCTCGCGCGGGTTCGTTCCGCGTGACCCAGCCGTAGAAGATGGTCACTTCCTGGCCCGGCGCGATCGGACGTTCGCATTGGATTCGACCTTCGCCATTCGAATAGATGGCCGCGTTCGGATTGCAGCTGTGATTGCAGAGCCACCCGCCCGGAACACTCGTATCCGGAATGATGACGAATGCTCCTTCCGACAGGAGGGTGAGCTTGGTATCCGCGGCGGCGATCGCTTCGGGGTCGTCGGCGTCGAGCCGGCGCTGCCTCGGTGCATACGCGACGATCATTTCTCCGGGGTCGAACCGCTGCTTGGCGAAGACGCCGCGACCGGCGATCGAGCTGTTGCGAAAGACGACCTTCGCCAGGCTGTACATCGGCTTCAGCGCCGGCCGCTTGCTCATGAGGTGTGAGTCTATCAACTCCGCGTCGATGCCGCGGCGGGCCCACCGAGCTTCGTCTAGAACGTCTCGTCGAGGCTCACGAAGCCTCCGCCGAGCGACGCGGTGGCATCCAGCGTCGTCGTTGGATTGCCGTGGTGACTCGTGAGGATGAAATACGTTCCGACGCCGAGCGCCGCGGCGCCGACGATGAAGCTGACGGTGCTGACCGTGGACAGGGTTCGACCTGCGCTCGCGGCGTCGATGCCGGCCTGGCTGTCGCAAGTGTGAGCAGAGGTGTCGCAGTGATCGGCGACCGTGCTCTTCTTGCCAAGCGCCAGACCGCCGAGGACCAGCGCGGTGCCGACGCCAGCGACGCCGACTCCACCGATAACGTAGCCCATCGTCCGATTGTCGCTGGCGGGCGCCGACTCCGTTGCGGGCACTGGCGCAGCGCTCGTCGGGGGTGCCGTGACGGCGTTCGCGATCAAGGCAGGACCGGGGGCGACCACGAGCTCGCTCTTTTCGGCCTCGTGGAGCTCCGCCGAGTACGTCCCGTCGGCGAAGCCCGGTGCGGAGACGATGATCGAGTGCGCGCCGGGATCCGCCGGAAGCGGAGTTCCGATGCCGATGCTGCCGAGATCGACGCCGTCACGCAAAACCTTGGTTCCAGCGGGCGCGCCCGGTGCGAGTCGGACCGTCAGCATTGGCAATCGCGTCTTCACTTCCGTGGCGCGTTGCTCGGCGATGTCCCGGCGCGGATCCCCTGCTGGAAGCTTCTCGGCCGCTTCCTCATACCACTGCCACGCCGCCGACAGATGGCCCCGCTTCTCCTCGCATCCGGCGAGATTCGCCATGGTGCCGGGAGCGGGATCGAGACGGTTGCTCTCCGAAAAGGAGGCGCACGCGGTCGCGTAGTCCGCGGCGGCCATCGCGGCGCGCCCCTTCTCGAAGAGCGCTTCCGCGATGCCCTTGTTGTCGCCATCGGCGTAGCTCGTCCCCGCGAGCAGCAGGGCCGTGCTCGCCGCCATCGCCCATCTTGCCGACCGCATTCGCATGCCATCGCGAGGATACCCTGCGCGAACGGCAAGAGTAAGCAGGCTGCTCACGCGGCCGACACCCATGTCCCACATTGGCGCCAAAGAGGAACTCGGGCGCGCGCTGGTCCGTGATACCTTCTCGAGAGCGTGGATTCGCAAGCGGAACGTGCGGCGGCGAGGGTCGGCCTCGTCCTGAAGGAGAAGTGGCGACTCGACAAACTCGTCGGAGTTGGCGGCATGGCAGCGGTCTACGCGGCAACGCATCGTAACGGCAAGCGCGTCGCGATCAAGATGCTGCATCCGGAGATCTCGTTCGACACGCACGTCCGCGAACGGTTCCTGCGGGAAGGCTACGTCGCGAACGCGGTGGGACATCGAGGAGCAGTCACGGTGGACGATGATGACGTCGCCGACGACGGCTCCGCGTTCCTGGTCATGGAGCTCCTAGAAGGAGAGACGCTCGACCATCGCGCCGAGCGTAAAGGTGGCAAGCTCTCGCCGCCGGACGTTTTATCTCTCTGCGACCAGGTCCTCGACACGCTCGCCGCAGCGCATGCGCGGGGTGTCGTTCACCGCGATCTGAAGCCCGAGAACCTCTTTCTCACGAAGGACGGCGTCGTGAAGATCCTGGATTTCGGCATCGCGCGGCTGCGCGAACTGTCCGGAAGTAGCACGAGCACGCAGACCGGCTCGATGATGGGGACTCCCGCGTTCATGCCCCCGGAGCAGGCGCGTTCGCGCTGGAACGAGGTGGATGCGCGGACGGACATCTGGGCGATCGGTGCGACGATGTTCACGCTTCTCACGGGGAGGTACGTGCATGAAGCCGAGACCGCCACCGAGGCGCTGGCGATGGCCGTGATGTCCGTGCCCCGATCGCTCGCCGAGATGGACGCGACCCTGCCACCGCTGGTCATCGAGGTCGTCGACACGGCGCTCCGGACGGACAAGGCCGCGCGCTTTCAAGACGCAACCCTGATGCAAAACGCCGTGCGCGCCGCCTATCACGCGACGCAATCCACGAACGCAACGAGCGGCGAAGCCTTGCCCCCGGTCGACCGCTCGATGCTCGGCATGCCCGCGGACGACGCATTCGACGACCCGGACGCGCGAACCCCCACCGGCCCCGGCGTGGCCGCGACGCTGACGCGATCCGCTGGGGGCACGAAGACCACCGGGGCCGGGGCGAAGACGATGCGTTCGCTGTCGCGCCCGGTTCTCGTCGCCGCAACGGCCGCGGGTGTGGCGCTCGTCGGAACGCTCGTCGTGCTGGGCACTGGCCATCGCGTCGCGCCCACGGCCGCGTCAATCGGTCGCGGGACCGCCAGCGCGGGACAACCGCTCGCACCCGCTCGAGCGGCGAGTCCGGCGCCGGAGAATCCTCCGCCGCTCGTGGCCCCGGTGACGACCGTGCCGTCGGCGACTACGGAGCCCACTCCGCCGGCTCCGGCGGAAGCACTGCCCACTCCCAGGGAAGCGGTAGCGCACCCGCACCCGACGAACGAGATGTCCGCGCCGGCACGGGAACCACATCACGAGCGGATACCCGTGCGTGTCAAAGTCGGCGACGCACCGTCGAAGCCCGCGAGCGGGGCCGAAAAGGCGAAGCCCAGGACCGCAGACGACCCGTTCTCCGGGAGGTTTTGAGGCTCGTGCGTTCCTCGAATTCCTCGTGGCTCGTTCTTGCTGGCTTGCTCCCGACCATTGCGTGCGCGGACATCATCGGCGCCGACTTCGGGAGCTACCGACTCGGCAAGGCCGACGCATCGGCGAACGGAGGAGCCGCGGAGTCAGGGGGACGTGGGACGTCTGATGGAGGCACCAGCACCGGGGCATCCGGGTCAGGCGGAAGCTCGGGTGGCGCGTCGTCGACCGGCGGCGCCGGCGGCTCGGGGGGAACGGTCGGTGAAGGCGGGACCGGTGGATCGGGCGGCGCACTGGACGCAGGCTCAGGAGGGATGGAGGGCGGTGTGGAACCCGACGCTGGAAAGTCGGGCCGCATGCGCGTGTTCGTCACGAGCTTGGTCCTGGATGGCTCCGCTTCCGCTGAGGCGTCCATCCTCACGCACCAGAATGTCGGCGGCCTCGGGGCGGCAGATGCGCTCTGTCAGTACCTGGCAGACAATGTCGCGCTCGGCGGAACCTGGACGGCGTTCGTCTCCGGGGTGACGTCGAGCAACGTCCTGGTCGGCGCGGTCGATCGGATTCCGGAGGTGGGGCCCTGGTATCTCGTCGATCGGACGACGCGCATCTTTTCTTCGAAGCAAGCCTTCTTCAGCGCGCACCCCGAGATCGATAGGACCGAGACGGGCGCGACGGTCACATCGCCGACCCTCGTCTGGACCGGAACGACGACGACGGGAACTGCGTCCAGCAACCGCTGCATCGACTGGGCCGATGATCAGGTGACGGTCCTCGGAACGTGCGGGGACTCGACCTCGACCTCCACGTCGTGGATGTCGACGACTGACGAGCCGTGTTCGACGTCGGGCCGGCTTTACTGCTTCGAGACAGCGCACGAGAATTCGCACGGAAGCGACGCAGGAAGCGGGGGCAACAGCGGAAGCGGTGGGGCCAGCGCGAGTGGTGGTGCGACGGGCGCCGGCGGAAGCACGCGTCCGTCCGTTTGCGCCGACGGCTCGACCACGACGGGCTGTCCGGCGTGCATCGCCACTTCCGCAGTGTGCTGCAAGTCGACCGGCGTGTGCGGGTGTTCCGCGCTGTTCATCGAACCTTGCCAGTAACTCGCGCGAGTCCGATCCCCGCTGCCTCGTGCCCGGCCGACGTTGCCCGGCCTCGAGCTCACGCGCGACCCCTACGGACCTGGCCCCTTCGCTTGCCACGTTCCTGAACCGCTGCCTTGACTGCCCCCGACGCTGTGGGTCTCTGTCCAGGTGCCCGACGGGAACGACGCGGATGACGGATCGTACGTGGCGTCGATCGTGCCGGTGAACGGCGTGGGGGGCGTCGTGATGATGCCGAGGAGGTTGACGAGCTGGTAAGCGCCGTTCGTGAGCGAGCCGGTCAGGTTTCCCGTGCGGCAATCCAGGGTGCCCACGACGGTCGCGTCGAAATGCGCGAGCGCAGCCACCGAGCCCGCGTTCGTGCCGTCGAAGGTACCATCGAGGTTTCCATTCTCGAGCTGGAACTGCGTGGTGCTCCCGGCGACGGGCGCCAGCGTGAAGACGATGGTACCGTCGAGTTGCGTTCCCAGGGAAAGCGAGGAAGCTCCCTTGAACGTCCCCGAGTACTTCCCCGCCGCGCATTCTCGAGCCGGGGCCGCGTCGGGGTGCGGACCTGCCTCTTTCGCCGGAGTGACGACGCTCGAATCATGCGGCGGCCTCGATGCGTCGCGTCCGTCGTCGGTGACGGTCGAGGCCGGCTTCACGCCGTCGTAAGCGTACGTCCCGTCGATGCCGAGAATCTTCGTGCAACCCGCGCTCGCGACGCCGGACGCAACCAAGAGCGCTCCGGTCGCGACGCGAGTCCGGGCAAGACGCCGATACACACCTGGCAATATACCCGAATCAGAGTGTGCCAGATGGCACACGTCCAGCGCGACGCCGAACGCGGGCGGCGCAGCCCGAAGGAAGCACGTCCACATGCCCTTTCGCATGCATCGACGGCGCGTGTGGAGGCACCCCGTCGTCACCCCATCCGATTATGAGCGTTCAGATCACGGCGCTTCGACGGCGCCAAGGGTGCAGCCCGTGGCGGCGCGGACGTCGCCGCGCTGATCGGTCGACGGACAGTTCGCACCCTGGCCGTCCGCGGGGCTACCGGACGCAGGCGCCATGGTCTCCGTCGCGCCGCCGTTGTCCTTCAGTGCGCCTAGCTCGGGATTGCCGCTCGCCGCCGGCGAAACACAGCCGTCGGAATCGTACGCGAGGTTCTGACCGCCGCTCACGAACGCGGTGCCCTTGCAATTGTCGTTCGAAAAGATGCTGTTCTCGAGCTTCACGCCGTTCGAGACCGCGAACAGGGCGTCGCCGTAGCCGGAGGTATTGCCCGCGAAGGTGCAGTTCAGAAAGGTGCCGGTGACATCGCTGGCAAACCACAACGCGCCACCCTGGTCCGAATTGTTGTTCGCGACGGTGACGTTCGTGAGGTTCGCGATCGCCGATTGCCCGACCCAGACGCCGCCGCCGTAGTGAGCCTGGTTGTTGGAGAGGGTGGTCGCCGTCATCGTGATCGCCGTGTATTCGAGGTAGAGGGCGCCGGCGTTTCCGGTCTTGGCGTCCGCGGAGTTGCCGTCGAACGTGGAGCGATCGATGGTCAGTCGGCTCGTCGTTATACGCGACGCGGAAGATCGCGCCTCCCGCGGCGTTCGAGTGGTTTTCGCGGAACTGATCTCCGCAGAACGTCCAGTGAGTTGTTCTGGCCATCGTAGGAAAGCGCGCCGCCATCGCCACCGTGGCCGGGGTTGCCGTCGGTTCCTGTCGCGGGGTTGTCGTGAAGACGCTGTTCACGACGGTGACGTCCTCGTCCTGCGTGCCCACCGCGCCACCGTTGGAGCCACGTTCCCGGTGAACGTGCTCCCCTCGATGACCAGCTTTCCGACGCCCTGGCCGTTGATGGCGCCGCCGGAGACGTCCTCGCCCGGTCGATCGCGCAATGGTTGTCCGTGAAGGTGCAGTCGATGACGGTGAGCGAGCCGCCGTCCTCGAAGATGGCGGCGCCGCCCGCCGTCGTGGTCCGTCGTGTTCAGCACGTCGGTCGTGAAGCCATCCGCGAATCCGAGGTTCTGCACGGTGAGCAGCGGCGTCGCGACGTTCCAGGCGCTCGTGATGTGAAGGATGCGCGTCTCTTGCTGCCGCTCAGCGTGACCTTGCCGCCACCGTCGATGACCGTGTCTTTCTTGACGTCGATCTGCGACGTGACGGTGATGGTGTGCGCCGCAGCGCCGCAGTCGAACGTGACGACGCCTCCCTTCGTCACCGCGGCGATTAGCGCTTGCTCGGTGCAGCTATCCGGCGTGCCGTTACCGACGACGGAACCAGGCGAGGACACGTCGGCGAGCGGGACCGGAGCGTCACAAGTAGCCGGCGGCGCGGAAGCGATGCCGCCCCCATCCGTCGCCGAACCGCCCGCGCCAATCGCACCGCCGGAACCGTTCGCCCCTCCGTTGCTCGACGCGCCACTCGAACCCTTCGCTCCGCCGCTCGCACCGGAGCTACCCCCGGTGCCTGCGGCGCTGCCGCCGGCACTGGATGCGTCTGCGTCCTTGCCGCCGTGATCGCTTCCGCTCCCGCAGCCGAGCAGCACGAGGCACGAGACCAAGGCGGCCACCCGGAACGCTTGCTTCCGAAGGCCCGACATCAGCCTGCCTCGTGATTCGGGCAACGAGCCCCTACTCCAACCCAAACAGGGTGCGCCATGCATTGCCACCTTCGCGACGAAGACTCAAGCTAACACGATACTCTCGAACCCTCGTCGAGCGACACTCGACGAGCGTCAGGGCGATCTCGAACGATGCTCGGTCTCACCCCGAACACACCTCGAACGGAGAAAGTTCGATGAGAGGAGAATCCCATCGAAATTTCCGTCTCGGCGGGAAGGGTTTCGCGGACGCCGCCGTGTCTTGACGGACCTTCAGCGCGCGCTTCACCATGCCCGTGATGACGCCGTTGCAGACTCCATATACGCACCCGGCAGCAACCACGCTGATTCGCACGTCGTTCGTAGCTGCGCTCCTGCTGAGCGCAGGGTGCTCGAGCGGCGCATCATCGACCAAGGGTGGGACGCACGATTCGGCAGGAACCGACGCGGGCGCCGCGGGAGGCGGGAGCGGGAGCGGGGGCGTTAGCAGTGCGGGCGGCAGCAACGACAGCGCGGACAGCAATGGCGGGAGCCGCAACGGCAGCGGGGGCAGCGGGGGCAGCGGGGAAGTTAGCAGCGGGGGCAGCAACGGCAGCGGGGGCAGCGGGGAAGTTAGCAGCGGGGGTAGCAACGGCAACGGGGGCAGCAACGGCAAGGTGGATGGTGGCGCACAGGGCAAGACTTGCAAGCGCGGCATCGCCGCGAACACGGCGCCCGGTGCGGCGTTCTCGCGGGAAGATCACCTGGTGGTACAATTGGGCAACTCAGGGAACCGGCGAAGGAGCCAGCATCGAGTTCACACCGATGATCTGGGGGACGGGGAGCCTGAACGCGAAGATCGAACCCGACTCGAAATTCCTGCTCACGTTCAACGAGCCGAACTTCATGTCGCAGTCCAATCTCACGCCGGCTCAGGCCGCAGCAGATTGGCCCCAGATCGAGGCACGGGCCGCCGAGCAGAACCTACCGATCGTGAGCCCGGCGATGAACTTCTGCGGCCCCGCCGCCCAGTGCAACGGCACGGACCCGTATCAGTATCTGAAAGACTTCTTCGCCGCGTGCACCGACTGCAAGGTCGATTACGTCGCGGTGCACTGGTACAATTGCGATCTCCCGTCGCTCGAGGATTACCTCGAGCCCGGCGGGAATCTCGAGGGGTTCGAGCAGTTCGGCAAGCCCATCTGGCTCACCGAGTTCTCCTGTGACGGCAGCGCGTCGGTCGCGGACCAGGAAACGTACATGAAAGCTGCGGTCCCTTACCTGGAGGCAAGCCCGTTCGTGTATCGCTACTCGTGGTTCAGCGCGGATCCGATCCCGAACGCGAAGCTCATCAACGCGGACGGTTCGCCGACGGATCTCGGCAAGGTGTACGCGGGGCTTCCGCAGAGCTGCGACTGAGGTCCCTTCGCGCCCGCAGCCTTGGTTGCGCAACGTGAGCGGAAGGCGTGCGCTAACTACACGCCGCCGGTGCCCATGTTCATGCCGCCGCCAGTGCCCATGTTCATGCCGCCGCCGGTGCCCATGTTCATGCCGCCGCCAGTGCCCATGTTCATGCCGCCGCCAGTGCCCATGTTCATGCCGCCGCCAGTGCCCATGTTCATGCCGCCGCCGGTGCCCATGTTCATGCCGCCAGCGTCCATGCCGCCGTCGGTACAAGGCCCCATCATCATGTCCATCGATCCGTCGCTGAGCGAGGCCGCGCTGTTACAGGTCGTCATGCACGAATTGAGCTGCGACTGGCACTGCGACTCGATCCCGGTCTCCATGCCCGTCACGTGACAATCGTGCACCGCCCCGGGACTGCCGTCGTCCTTCGGCATGCAGGCCATCGAAATCTGCTGGCACGCGGGCCCGAGCTCGCAAAAGCCCTTCATCGTGCCCGTGTCGTCGGCCGTCGTGTTCTTGCTGCTGTTGCTCGAACACGCGGAGCTCAGTGCGAGCGGGAGCACGAGGGCGATACAAGTAAAGATTCGGTTCGGCGCTTTCGACATGGCTCCTCGAAGGGTACGGGTGGAGAGGGTCATAAACGAGGGAGAATATCTTTCCGGAGCTGACGCCATGTGTCCCTGTGGCATGTCGTCGCACCCAGTACTGTGGGCACATCCGGCGGCACATTGGTCGGCTCTTTTTCGACCCCGGGGGACCCACGGCAGAGTGACGAGCGGGGTCCGCGACTTCTGCTTGAAACACGGGGGCTGACGGAGACGTCCCCGTCGCAGGCAGAGGGTGGGAAAAGGCCTCGATTTTGCTCGCTGGCGGGTGCCGAACGAGTGCGTGGTCACTGGCCCATACCTGATTCCGAACCCCCCGCGCCGTACAGGTACGGCGCGAGATGCGGCGTCGCCTCTTCCGTCAGGAAATCCGTAACCACCCGCGTGCCAGCGGCCGAGAGCAGCGCTACACCTCGGCCCTGGTTCTTCGGGTGCGGATCGATGAGAGCGATGTAGACAGCGCCAATCCGCCGCGCGATGAGTGCCTTCGCACACGACGGCGTGCGCTGATGAAAAGCGCAGGGTTCCAGGGTCACGAACGCGATCACATCGTCGAGATCGCCGTCCATTTGCGCGAGCGCGAACGGCTCGGCGTGCGGCTGATAGGGGGGCTGAGTGAAGCCTCTCGCGACGATCGCGTCACCGCGAACCAGGACGCAGCCCACCGGGGGATTTGGCCGGCACGCGGGCAGTGCCTTCTGCCCTTCGGCGATCGCTTCACGCATGAAATAACGGAGGCGTTCATCGGGCACGGTCACGATCGCGAACTTAGACCCAGCGCCCGACTGGGTCGATCATGGGAGCAGGCATCGCCGGGGTGGCACCGGTCGGATTCCCCCCGGGCGCGGCGCGGCTGCGCGGCGCGGCCTTGGGGGGAATCGGCCGAGCGCGCCCGGGCGCGAGGACGATGGGGGGCATCGCCAGAGAAAGAAGCTTCGTCTCTGGATCTCGCGCGGCGAGCGAATCTCACGGAATGACGCAGATGAAATTCGTGCACACGGCGGCGCCGCAGCCTTCGAGCAGGCAATCGAAGACCGGGTCGATGCAGATCTTTTGCGCGCACTCGGCCTTCAGCGTCTGTCCTGCATCAGGCGATGACATGGTGCCGCCCCCAGCGCCGAAGGAGGGCAGCCCACCGAGGCCGAGCCCCCCTGCTCCCGTCGCGTAGCCGCCGCTGCCGGTGGAGTAACCGCCGCTGCCGGTGGGGTAACCGCCGCTGCCGGTGGAGTAGCCGCCAGTGCCATTGTCATAGCCGGCAGAACCCATCTGCTCGCCGCCGGTTCCGTTCATCGCCCCGCCGGAGTCCGAGGGACCACCGCCTGAAGTCGTGTTGGGCCCCTGGGCGGCGCCGCTGTCATTCAGATAGCCCGCGAGCGACTGGTTTTCCGGGGACGCGCAGGCCGCAGCCATGCACGCGATCGTGGCGAGGAGTGCCCCATGGCGAATCGAGCGGACCATGCCCTCTACTCGCTCCGCGAGCGAGCGCCGAGGAGGACCCGACGGGCCAACATAGGGGACTTTTCCGGCCAGAGGCTAAGTCGTCGGAAATGGCTCTCGCGTGGCGTCCTTGACATTCGACTCGTCGGTCCCGGACGCGAACTCGGTTGCGGCGGCGGTTTCGATGAACGGACCCCCATCTTCCTCGATGAGCTTCCGATCGAGAACGTCCTGTCCCTCGTTTTGGGCACTGGTCACGGTCTCGATGAACTCTTCCCCGAACTCGGCGGCGTCGTCATCTCGACCGTCCGCGGACTTCAGGAACGGAACGGCATCCGCGCTGCGCAACTCGCGACCGTGCGCGAGAAGCTCGGCAGCGTACTCGGGCGAGATGTGGCCCGCACCGTCACGTCGTCGAAGTTGCGGGGCTCGCGAAGGCTTCTTGGAATTCATGTCGATTGACCTCGGTTCAGATGTAGCACGCGGTAAAGCGTGAAGCCTTAAGTCCGTCCGTCGCCGAGCAGGAGTGCTCGGACGACGGAATGATGCCACCATCCAGGTCTTCATGGCGGATGCCTTTCACGCCTATCCCGCCGAACTCGCGAAGTATGCGCGAGAACGCTGGCCTCCCTCCGCGGTCAGCGCGTGTCCGCCGCCGACCGTGCTCGAAGAACTACTGTCCACAGCGTACCACGCGTCGCTTCTCCGAGAAGAGGAGCGACCCGTGAATTGTCGCGTGCTCTTCCTCGAATCCGGCGAGTTGCCGGAGACGGGGGGTCCACCGACGGGCCTCCACAGATTGGTCTTCGATCGCCCTCGGCCCTACACGGACCACGAACTCAGACGCCTTTCCCCGGCGGCGAAGTACCCGCGCGCGCTCATAGGCGTCCACCTCGGACCGGCCGGAAAATTGGAAATCTGGGGCATCGTGCAATCCGGGCCACGCTGGATGCTCGAGGCACTGGGGGCCCGGACCAGCGCCGCGCCGTTGCCCCGTGTCCCGGTCGCGCGAATCAGCGGCCCGGGACGGATCGCGCTCGCCTGCGGCTCCCAGACGATCGCGGAGCTCCGGGGAGGCCGACTGACCGACGTCTCCATGGATGTGTTCGCATCCGACTGGTTGTCGAAGCGATTCGCGGATTTGCGACGCGAGCTCACCGAGCTTCACGCGGAGGCCGAGCGGAGCGAAGGGGCGCGGTGGGCCAAACTCGAGCACGACGTGCTGCGTCTCGTATCGCAGCACGTCCTGAAACGGCTCATCGCGACGATCCGGTCCGCGCATCACGGAGGCGCCGTGCTGTTGCTACCAGCAGCCTGCATCGCCGGGATGGGCGAGGGTCGATTCGTACAGCTGAAATACGCGTTCCGCGACGAGGAACCACGGCGACGGTACCGGACGCTCGCGCTCCAGATCATGCGAACGCTCGCCGAAGGAACCGACCCCGACGGGGCGCCCGTCGGATGGGACGCCTATCGTACGTCGCAGAAGCTGGCGGACCTCGACGAAGCCCTGGTCGAGATCTCACACCTCTTCGCGGCGCTCGCCGACGTGGACGGCGCGGTCGTCGTGTCGGAAGATCTCGAGTTTCTTGGGTTCGGCGGGGAGATCACCGGCGATCTGCCGCACGTCGACATCGTCGAGCGCGCCCTCGATCTCGAAGGAGGTACGCGCGTGCCCGAAGTGGTCGACTCGGAGGGCACGCGGCACCGTTCCGCATACCGTCTATGTGCCCGCTTCCACGACGCGCTGGCGCTCGTCGTGTCCCAGGACGGCGCGGTCCGTTTCATCGCATGGCACGAGGGCGCCGTCACGTATTGGGACCATGGGGCGCTGGGGGCCGAAGCCTGATTGTGCTCGGAATCCGTCCGCGAACATGAGAAAAAGGGCGGTCGCGGGCAAGCCAGGCGCGCTGGGAAACGTTCGCGTCGCAACCAAGGAGACACTCATCATGGCAATTCTTCGCTTCGCTTTTGCAATAGGGGTGATCGGTGCCGTCGCCTCGTCCGCATGCAGCAGTAGCAGCGGCGGCTCGGGAACCTTCTCGAGCGGGCTTCCGTCCAGCGACACCCTGAGCGGTCTCAGCGACTCGGACATCCAGAAGCTCTGCGGTGAAATAAGTTCGTTCACGGACTCCTACGCGTCCAATACCGGGGCATGTAACATCGCCGGCTACGCGGCTGCGGCTTTCAGCAAGCAACTTGGCGGGACGACCGACACGACCACCCTGCGGCAACTGTGCTCCGCGGCAGTCTCGCAATGCCAGGCCCAGAGCGGGCACATCGACGCCGGCGTCTCGGCGTCGACGTGCCAGAAGCCGTCTTCGACTTGCACGGCCACCGTCGGAGACCTCGAGGCGTGCTTGAACGATGCGAAGACCGCCGCACAGAAGGAGTACGCGGGTATCCCATCCTGCTCGACCCTCACGGCGGCCGATTTGAGTTTGACGGACGGCAGCCTCTCGGTCGGCACGGCGAGCGAACCCGCGTCGTGCGCGACGCTCAATCAAAAATGTCCGGACTTCGCGAGCGGGTCCAACAGCGGTAGCCCGTGAATCGCGGGAGTCATCGGAACCGGGGAAGCGCATCTGATGTCGGACGACAACTCGCACTCACCTTCGGACGAAGCCGCGGAAGAACCGCCCCCGTCCTCCGCGAGCCGGAGACGGGACACGAGGTTCCAGGTGGAAGCGTCCATCACGCTGGAGAGCGAACACAATCTCTACGCCGGATTCGTCGAGAATCTGTCCGTCTCCGGGGTCTTCATCGCAACCCATTCCTTGCGCAGGATCGGGGAGCAAGTGGAGTTCTCTCTCCGTCTGGGTGAACGAGAAGACACCATCGCGGGGGTCGCGGAGGTCCGCTGGATCAGGGAATATTCGGAGACGAGCGACTCACCTCCGGGCATGGGTCTGCGTTTCGTCGAACTGGACGCCAACAGCCAGGCGCACCTGGAAACGTTCATTCGCTCGCGCGAGCCGCTATTCTTCGACGACGACTGACCGGCGGAGCCGAGTTCACGGAATTTTTCCGAGGGCGATCCTGAAATTCGCACTCAACGACCTCAATTTCGTCTCGTGTCGGTTGAAATTGGGCAAAGTGATGTATCTAATGTGATCACACGCGGTGCGGAGACGTCCGCAACCAGCCAAAAAGGATCGAGAGAAATGCCCAAGACCCCCGCGAAGGCGAACAAAAGCGCTTTCATCCGCAGTCTGCCGGCCGACATGCCTGCGGTAGACGTCGTGGCCAAAGCCAAGGCTGCGAATCTGAAACTCACGCCGGCATTCGTCTACGCGATACGTAGCAAGTCCCGGAAGCATGGGGCCGGAGGTTCCGACGGCACGCCCGCAAAGCGCGGCCGCAAGCCCGCGTCGGGAAAGCCCACGGCGAGTGAGTTCGTTCGATCCCAGCCGGTGACCCTCAAGGCAAGCGAAGTGGTCGCCGCCGGGGCGAAAGCGGGACTGACATTTTCGACGAACCTCGTCTACGCGGTGCGGTCCAGCGGCGGCGGTCGCAAGGGTGGCGCGCGCGGCAAATCGTCAGGAACCTCCGGCGCGCTCGAGATGACATTGCGGCGCGCGGCACTCGATCTGGGAATCGGCCGCGCCCGTCAGGTCATCGATGACCTGGAGCGCAGGCTCCGCGATCTCATTGGCGCTGGCTAGTTCCGAAGAACGCACGTCGGCGGGATGCCTTTCCCCGCCGACGATGCCGGCGGCTTGTTCAGGCGACAGCTGGAGCGCGAGCGCCGTCCGCCTTCCGGTGCGGCTGAGAGGTCCCGATCGCATCGGTGAGCGTGTTCGTCGCGAGATCGGTGACGCCGTGGCCCGTGCGCCGCAGCATACGTGTGACCACCATGGCGGTTGCTTCTCCTCGCCCGAGCACCTCTGCGGAGATCCGATCTAGACGGTCCACGACCTTTCGGGCGTACCGGAAACCGCCGACGCCCATCTCCTCGGCGAACGTCAGGGTGGCATCGACGCGACGCCGAATCTCGACGCGGGAGTCCTGGACGATGCCGAAACCGAAGCCCCAGCTCGCTTCGGTCATTCCTATTGCTAGCTGCCACCACGATCCGACTACCCCATGCTCGCTGTCCGCCACGATCTTGGAGCGGTCATGCGGCTCTGCTTCGATGTTCTGGATGGTCATCAGGCCCTCTCCTTCACGACGAGTCGCGGACGCCCATTTGCCCCGCGCGACGTCGTCGGACGAGCCTTCCATCTGTCAGCGCGCCCGTAAAGACAGATAATTGCGGCGCGACTGAACCGATCAGCCGGACAGGGTGCCGACCCGGCAATGGCTCAGCCTCACCGCAAGGTTTGCAGCAGGCGGGCCTGCGACGTCCCCCAAGGCGAACCCCGTTCGCGAAGCGAAGGCGGCGGTCACTCCGCCGCGTGAACGCGCTCGACCCGAGGTGGCGGTTGAATCACGCCCTGCCGGTCGCCGAACACCGCGGGCTTCCGGCCAATCCAGCGGAAGCGGTCGAATGCATCGAGATTCTTGTTCAGCACGACCTGGAAGCATGCGGCGTTGCCCTGCATGCCGATGATGACCGACCACGCGAGGAACAGATGCCAGATGCGGAACCAGCGCTCACCGTAGGCGGCGACGACGGCGTCCTTATTGCTGAGCCAGTTGTCGTGCCAGCGCTTGATTGTCCAGCTGTAGTGAGGACTGATGTTCTCCACGCTGTGTGTCTCCCAGCCCGCCTTCTCCATCGCCGTCAGCATGCCCGACGGGGCGAGACTCGCGTCCGCACCGGGGAAAATGTACTTGTTCATGAAGAGACCCCAGATGAGGTCTTCCGGGCGAAGACCGCGGCGCAGGCCGGTCCACTGGAGCAAAAAGAGCCCGTCGTCAGTGAGCAGATCGCGCACCTGCTCATAGAACGAAACCAGGTTCTTCACTCCGACGTGCTCCACCATCTCGAGACTCGAGATGCGGTCGTATTTCGTCTGAGGGATGTCGCGATAATCTTTACAGAGGATGCGGGCGCGATCCTGGACGCCCCACTCCCGTGCGCGCTCGTTACCGAACTCCGCTTGATTCTGCGCGATCGTCACGCCCGTCGCGTCGGCACCGTAGTAACGCGCGGAGTGGCACGCGAGGGTGCCCCAGCCGCAGCCGATATCCAGCATCCGATGTCCGGCCTCGAGTTGCAGCTTTTGACACACGAGGTTCAGTTTGTTGTCCTGCGCCTGCTCGAGCGTCTCGTCCGGATTGGTGAAGAACCCCGACGTGTAGATCATTCGCTCCCCGAGGAACCAACCGAAGAAGTCATTGCCGCGATCGTAGTGTTCGCGGACGATGCGCTCGTCTTGCTTCTTCGAGTGGATCGCAACCTCGGGGACGAAGTTCGTCACCATCCACTTGAGGTGCTTCGGCGTGAGCGTGTACTTTACGAAGAGGTCACGATCCTTGAGGAGCGCGTAGATGTCGCCCGGGATGTCGATGGCCCCGTCGAAGTACGCCTCGTACAGAGTCGCCATCGGAATGCGCGCGTGCGCGTACTTCCGCGCGAGCTTCTTGTCGTTGAACACCACGTAGTCGGACAGGCTCTTCATCTCTGACCTTTCGATTCCCTCGGATCCAGGGCCCAAGAGCCCAACATGCTTTTGTGACGAGAAGGTAGGGAATTCGACTCGACACGCACGTCGACGATAGATTGTCGGCCCGAAAATCCGGGCTGCGTAGCAGGCTATGCACCACGGCGCACCGACAGCAACGCTCTCCCTTGGACACGCATTCTCTCCGGTGAAGGAGAGCTCAGCGGAACATCCGATGAATCGACCACAAGCCGATGGATTCTTTGAGCGATCTACATTTCGTATTGTGCGGATCAGCGTGGTCGCGCTGGCATGTGCGGTCGGCGCGCCGACCGCGCATGCCGAGCCGCGCGAGGTGAAGATCACGAACATCGGCCTGCACGTCGGCGGTGGGCCGAACGACGCTCGGACCAAGCTGCCCTTTTTGCGCGCCATCGCAGCCCGGTTCGATGACTTTCGAGCGTGCTACGACCGTTTCGCGGGCGGCGCGCACGGCACGTTCGGCGTGGACCTGCTCGTTCCGCGCGGGGGCGGGCACCCCTCCACATCGAATCCGCGCACGGCGATGTCGGGACCGGATTTCCGAGCGTGCGTGGTGAAAGCGTTCGAGGCAGTCGTGTTCGAACGCCCCGCGCGCGGAACGACGAAGCTCAGCTACGCGCTGGATTTCGAGCGAAGTTCGCACTGACCCCGGACGTCGTATTCGAAGTCGACCGCGAGTGACTGCAAATCAGGCTATGGTTCCATCCATGGCGACGGGCGGACCTCCAGGCGGTGCTCCGCGGGGGATGGCGCGCGCGAAGGACGCCCCGATGTCGGCGGGAAAGTACGTACTCCTGACCGAGGTGTCGCGCGGCTACATAGGCGCGTTGTGGCTCGGACGCGACCCGCGGGAGGGCGGCGCCGTGTTCGTGCGCCGCATCGCGCCCCTGGTCTCGTCGAGCACGCGGGCTGCGGTGCTGGACGCCGCGCGCTGGTCGCAGACCACGGATGAGACGGGCACGACCGAGCTCGTCGAGGGGCGCGCCAGCGTCGATGTCATTTCACGATTCGGGGATGGCGAGCTCCTGCGTTCCCTGCTCCGCACTGCAGCCTTGAAACACATCGCGGTGGAGCCGACCGTGCTGCTCGGCATCGCGCGTGATCTGCTCGCGCGGCTGAGTGAACTCCACGCGCAGGCCGCTCGGGACAAGTCGCTGCACGAGTTTGGCGGCGTTCACCCCGACAGTATTTTCGTCGGCGCCGACGGTAGCGTCCGACTGCTCGACGCGGGCGTGGGAGCGGCGGCATCGGCGCGGGAGCCGTGGCGGAGCGATCCCCAGCGGATCGGCTATTTTGCGCCCGAACAGATCGACCTGAGGGGCGTGCTGGGACCCGGCACGGACGTCTTCGCCGTCGGTGTCGTGCTCTGGGAGGCGCTTTCGAATCGTAGGCTCTTCCCCGGAAACGACGCCAAGACGACTCGCGAGCGCGTTCAGAGATCGCCGATAACACGACTCGACGCGGTCGGCCGGACCGGTGTGCCGGGCGTGGCGACGGACATTGCCGACATCGTGAGCAAAGCTCTGGAGCGGGATCCCGCCGCGCGATTTGGAAGCGTGGCGGAGATGGCCGAAGCGGTCGGCCGACTCGCATGCGCGAACGGCGCCGACATCGGGGCATGGGTGGCCTTGCTTGCCGACGCGGCCATCGGGAAGCGCCGGCAGTTGCTCGAGCGCGTCGCAGGCGGCGGGAGTATTCCCCCGCCGTCTGGGCCGGTCAGCGTCGAATCCGGCGAGCGACGTGAGTCCGTCGATCCCGCCGAGCGCACCGCATCCCGAGGTCGAGGACGGCGAACCGCCCCTGGTCGTGCGGGAAGAGACGGTGGCTCCGGCGGTGGCGCCCATCGCCGCGGAGTCGACGCCCGAGACGACCGCAACGCCGAGCGGCGCGCCCGTTCCGGATTCCACGACAGGCCGTGCGGAGACGGGCAACGCGACGCCCGGAGGCTCAGCTAGCATCGATTTCGACGATCCTCCCGCGAAGAGCGCGAGCGTGAGGTCACCGGCAGTGGAAGCCGAAACGATCGGCGTGGCCGACGGCAGCCGCGCATCCGCGACGCCGGCCGGCGAGACCGAGAAGACGCCCACGTCTGCAGCGCCGCACAGCGAGAATCGACCGAACGCCCCCCCCTCCTCCGCCTCCGTCCATGCGCCCTCAGTTGCCACGCGCCCCGCCGAAGCCGAGCCGCGCGCCACGCATCGCGCGCGACGAGGACGGCGAGGATGTGCTGACAGCGCCGCGAACGGCGCTCTCGAGTCCCATCCAGACCTCGGCTCTGCATTCGTTGATGGCGCCGGCGCCGCGACGAAGAAGCGTGCCGCTGCGTGCCGTCACGGCCGTGGTCGTGGGCCTCGGGATGTCCGTGGGTGGCTACCTCCTCGGTCGAGCGCATCCAGTGGTTCAACGCGTGCCCCTCCAAAATAAATCGACCACTCCCCTGGTCATGGCGAACGGGAGAGCTCCCTCGACGGCCGTCTCGGGCGGAACGGCAACCGCCGTCGCCACGCCTTCGAGCTCCGAGGCGAACCCCGCGCCTGCACATCCTGCCCCGACGGAGAGCTCGACCCCAGCCCTGCCGTCCGGGGCGCTTCCGTCGACGCCCGCCGTCTCCGCGACCGCAAGCGCAGCGCCAGCCGTCGCGCCCGTCGCGAGCGCGCCGGACCACGCTGAATCTCCCCGGGAAGCCGCGGCAGCCGCGGCTGCCGCGCCCAATCACGGACCCTTGCACCGGCCCCCGCCCTCGCACTCCACTGCCAACTCGGCGTACAAACCCGGAGGGATTTGAACTTGCTGCGGCCCTCGCCTTTTTTCGCCATCGCGGTGCTCGCTTGCCTTCCCTCGGTGGCCCTGGGAGCGGGAAAATCCGTCGACGAGGCGACGGCCGCTGAGAAGGCCGAGGCGAGCAACGCCTTCACGGCGGCGATGGCCAACTTCGACCACGGCGATTTCAAGCAGGCTCTCGCCGGGTTCAAGGCTTCCTACGACGAAGTCCGGAGCCCGAACTCGCATTTCATGATCGCGCGAACGATGGCGAAGCTGGGGCAAAACCCAGAAGCTTATGCGGAGCTCGAGGCGGTCGTGACGGAAGCGGACGCCCTGAACGGGCGCTACGCGGATACCTCGACGGCCGCGCATGCGAAGATGGACGAGATCCTCCCGCGCATCGGGCTCCTCGTCGTGACGCTCGAAAATGCGCCGAAGGGCACGGACGTTCTGGTCGGAAATGACCGCGTCGATCCGGCGCAGCTCGGACAGCCGCTCCCCGAGCTACCCGGGGCGACGATCGTGACCGCCGTCACGCCGACCGGCGCTAGCTATCCGCACAAGGTCACCCTCGTAGCGGGAGACAAGACCACCCTGCCGATCGACATCGCCGCGGATGCCGCCGCCGCGGCCCCGGCTGCACCAAAGACATCGCCGCGAACGCATTACCGTGTCGAGATCGAGGGCCACGTCATGGGCGAGACGCTAGGACCGCAGTCGGCGACGCGGGGAGCGGGTTTCGGGGCGCTCGCGGCGCTCGAGCTCCTGCACACGGGGGTGTTCGGGTTGGGCGACAGTTTCGCGGTGGCCGCCGGGCTCGACTGGAGCGCGACGAGCACGGATCCACACTTCTGGATCCCCGTCCTCGCGCAGTGGAACGTCTGGCTCTTTCCGGCGCTGAGCTTCCGCCTCGAGCCGGGCGTGGCCATGCTGACGGGAGCGGGAACGCGCGTCACGCCCGCGCTCTACGCTGGGCTACGGTATCAGGTCTACAAGCGCCTCTGCATCACGGGTCGCGTCGGTATTCCAGGAGCGACGATCGGCGCGTCGCTGCTGCTGTGAGGACGGCCGTCCTCGCGCCGGTTCTTCTTTCGGCCACTCTCGCGTTCGCGATTGCGGTGGTTCGCGGCAATCACGGCATCCGGACGACGCGCTACGAAGCGACACGGATTCGCGGCAGCGTATTTCCCGAAATCGCTCGACGACGGGCACCGGGCCACGATCCTCGCGCGGCCACCGAAGCGGATTGCCTCTCTGACGGTGACGACGGACGAGATCCTCGCTTGCATTGCCGACCCCGGGCGCATCGTCGCGGTCACGCCGTTCGCCGACGATCCGGCGATCGAGTTGACGGCAGGACGCGCCCCACCCGGCGCGGCGCGTGTCCGCGGCGTCGACCCCGAGATGCTCATCGCGCTGGAGCCGGATCTGGTGTTCGTCTCGAACTTCACGCTCGAGTCGGGCGTGGAGATCCTGTCGGCGGCGTCGATCCCCGTGGTCAGGTTACGCGACACCCGATCGTACGACGACGTCGCGAGCAACGTGCTCCTCGTCGCGGACGCGCTCGGCTACGTCGGCCGCGGGCAGGCGCTGGTCGCCGAGATGAGAGCGAAGCTCGGCGCCCTTCGAGCAAAGACGGCCGCGCTCCCGGCGCCGCGTGTCCTTTATTACTCCGCCGTGGACTACACGGCAGGAACGGGCACCCTGGTGGACGAAAAGATCCGTCTCGCGGGAGGGCGGAACGTCGCCGCCGAGGCGGGCCTCGTGGGATTCGAGAGCGTCGCGCTCGATCTGCTCATCGCGCTCGACCCGGACGTCATCGTCGTGCCGCAGTGGTCGGCGAACGAGAACCCGACGCGCACGCTGACGGAGAGCGCTGCCTGGCGAGACGTCAGCGCCGTCCGCAACGACCGCGTCTATGCCGTGTCGGCGGCCGCGCTCACGTCCGAGTCGCCCGAAGGCGTCGCGGGCGTCGAACGACTCGCGCACTTGTTCCATCCCGAGGTGTTCCGGTCGTGACCCGCCGCGCGCCCGCCGCGATTCTGGGAACCGGCACGGTCGCCCTCGTCGCGTTCATGCTGCTCGGCGTGCAATTCGGCGCCGCTCACGTGGGGGTTGGAAAGCTCGCCGCCGTGGCCGAAGCCGCGATCGGTATGTCTTCGCATGCCGCATTCCGGCCCTGGGAAGCGACCATCCTGCTTTACGTGCGCTTGCCGAGAGTCGTGACGGGCGCGTTCGTCGGCGCGGGCCTCGCCATCACGGGTGCGGCACTCCAGGCACTGTTCCGGAATCCGCTCGCCGATCCCGGGGTTCTCGGGGTGGCCTCCGGCGCGTCGCTCGGAGCGGTGACCGCCATGCAACTCGGCCTCGCGTCCGCGACGGCATGGGCAATCCCCGGCTTCGCCGTCGCGTTCGCGGGCGGAACGGCCTTCGCGATCTATGCCATCGCGTCGCGCCGCGGGCACCTCCCGGTCGGCACCTTGCTGCTCGCGGGCGTCGCGCTCGGCAGCCTCGCGAGCGCGCTGACGACCCTCCTTCTGTCCGTCTCGCTCGAAGAATACGACCGCGGTCGCGAGATATTCCGCTGGTTGATGGGGGGCCTCGAAGCGCGCACGTGGAGCGACGTCTGCCTCGTCGCTCCGGCGACGCTGGTCGGCTCGGTAGTCGTGCTCGCGTCGTCGCGAGAGCTCGATGCGCTGCTGCTGGGCGAGACCGAGGCCGTCGCGCTCGGGGTGGACGTGCCTCGCGTCCGGCGCCGGCTCATCTTCGCCACTTCGCTGATCGTGGGCGCCGCCGTCGCCGTGTCGGGCGTGATCGGTTTCGTGGGCCTCGTCATTCCGCACCTCGTCCGCCTGTTCATCGGACCGTCGCACAGCGTGCTCTTGCCGGCGTCGGCCGTCTTCGGCGCAGCCTTCGTGGTGGGCGCCGATCTCCTGTGCCGGACGGTCGTCGCGCCCGAGGAGATTCGCCTCGGCGTGATGACGGCGAGCCTCGGCGCGCCGTTCTTCCTGTTCTTGCTCTTGACGCGGAAGCGGGAAATATCCATCGAATGACGTCGCTGCTCGAGTGCCGCGACCTCGCTTTCGCGTACGGTGACCGACCCGTCCTCGACGGCGTGACGCTCTCGCTGGCGCGCGGCGAGCTGGTGGCGCTCGTCGGCCCGAACGGCGCGGGAAAGAGCACGTTGCTTCACGTCCTTCTCGGGCTCCGGCACGTCGAGCGCGGCGGCGTGTTCTCGTCGGGGGAACCCCTCTCGTCCCTGTCCCGGCGCGAGGTCGCCCGCCGGATCGCGTTCGTCCCACAGGAGACGCGCAACGACTTCGACTTCACCGTCCGCGAGCTGGTCGCGATGGGGCGCATGCCGCATCTGGGTCGCTTCGAGCCCGAGCGCAGGACCGACGTCGAGGCCATCGAGCGCGCGCTCGAGCTGACCGAGACGCGCCGGTTTTCCGACCGCACCCTTTCCGAGCTCTCGGGCGGCGAGCGCCAGCGAGTCCACATTGCACGCGCCATCGCCCAGGAAACCGACGTTCTCCTTCTCGACGAACCCACGGCGAACCTGGACGTCGCGCATCAGCTCGAAGTGATGTCCCTCATTCGAAGGCTGGTGCGCGCGGGGAAGGCCGCGGCCATCGCGCTTCACGATCTATCGCTCGCGGCGCGCTTCGGGGACCGTATCGTCGTGCTCGGCGAGGGCCGTCTGGTTGCCGACGGAAACCCGGCAGACGTAATCACGGAGCCCATGCTCGAGCGATATTTTCGCATCCGAGCGCGCATCGAGCGCGACCCGGTCGACGGCGGGGTCCTGGTGGTCCCGCTGTCGCCGCTGGCGGCTCCCGAGCTCGAGAGCGAGCGAAGAAAATCCGCCGGCGTGCTATGAAAGGGCTGGTTTCCCATGGCCGGACGAGACCAGCGCGAGCACGTGAGGGTGGACGCGTCTTTTCGCGTCCGCTCCACCGCGCTCGATCCGGACGCGCTGTGGGGAGGCAACGTCTCTCGCGGCGGCATCTTCGTGAAGACGACGCGCTTCCTGCGCATGAACGCCGTGATCCGACTGTCCATCGAAGCTCCGGAAGCGGGCATCGCGATCCCCGCGACCTGCCGCGTCGCGTTCATACGGGACGCCGCGGAGGCGGTGACCTCCGGCAAGCCCGCGGGCATGGGACTCGAACTGCTCGACCTCGCCGAGCGCGATCGCCCCATGCTGGAGAAGCTCCTCGCGGGACGACACTCCAAAGAAACGACGCCGGCGCCCCCTGAAGCTCCGGAAACGTTGCGCGTCGTCGTGGTCGACGATGACGCGCGCTATCGCGAGCTCGCGGCCGAACCCTTCCGGAAACGCGGCGATACCGTGTACGCGACCTCCGACGGCCTCGAAGCGCTCGCCCTCTGCATCAAGGACCCGCCCGACATCATTCTGAGCGACGTGCAGATGCCGCGGATGGACGGGTGGCAGCTGCTGCGGCTGATCCGTGCTCGCCCCGCGCTTTCCGGAGTGCCCGTGGTGTTCCTGACATCGCTCGGCGGCGAATCGGAGCGCCTCCTCGGCTATCAGCTCGGCGTGGACGCGTATCTCCCGAAACCGTACGACCCTGCCGAGTTGCTGGTACGGGCGCATCAGATTGTCCGTCGCGCTCGCGCTTCCGAGAGCGCGCGGTCGTCGCGGACCACGTTGCGCGGCGAGATCGAACACGTGGGACTGTCGTCGCTCCTCACGTTCCTCGAGATCGAGCGGAAGACCGGCGTGCTGCTCGTCATCGGCAACGACGTCTCGCGACTCTTCTTCTCGGGCGGGCGCCTGCTTCGCGCGGAAGTGGAAGGCGGTTCCGGCGAGTCGCCGAGAAAAACGGCGATGCGGGTGCTGGACGCGACCAGCGGCCAGTTCGAGTTCACCTCCGAGGAAGTGAACCCCGAGGATCAACTCGGGACGTCGGTGACGGCGCTGTTGCTCGAACACGCGCACCTGACGGACGAGCGGAAGCGCTGAAAATGGCTCGTGCCGTTGACACCGCGGCGCACCCGAGGCTACTGCGATGTGCATGAGGTAGCCGCAGCCGAAAATATCTAGAATCGTTCAGCTGCCCATTCAGGGCATAAAAGGGAAGCCGGTGCGAAGCCGGCGCGGTCCCGCCACTGTAAGTGGGAAGGTTCGAGCATCGACGCCACTCGACACGTTCGGGGAAGGCTGCTCGGAACCGCCGGGGGAAACCTCGAGACCCGCGAGCCAGGAGACCTAGCTGAACGAAGGGCAGCTCGACCCGCGTGGAAACGGGTGGCTCACCCGAGCTCTCTATGGAGTTTCGTGTGACCCCTCGTTCCCGCTGGTCGAGGGGTTTTTTCGTTCATGGGGAACGGAGAGCCCGGCTCCCGATTGGTGCCGTCGAAAGAACGGCCCAGTGGAGACGAGCATGAAACTGAATGACAAGTGGTATGGCCAGGTGCTGTTTGCAGTCATCGCCGCGAGCGCGCTAGCCGCGCCCGCCTGCAGTTCGTCGGACAAGAAGCAGACGGGAGCCGATGCCGGCGCGAACGATGCCGGAGCTGGAGGCCAAGCAACGGGAGCGGGAGGCTCAGCCGGCAGCAGCACTGGGGGGGCATCGACGGGAGCGGGAGGCTCGGCCGGCAGCAGCACCGGGGGTGGATCGACGGGAACCGGAGGTGCCCGGGCGTACGTCGATGCGTCCACGGACGCTTCTGATGGGGCAACCGTCACGCAGCCGGACGACGCGGGGCCGAGCGCCGCCTCGACCCTTTGCGCGGGAGCCAGCAGGCCCGACGCGGGCACGGCGCCGCACGTACTTCTCGTCGCGGGAACGGATTACGTCACCACGACGGAAACGGCCGCGATCGATCTCGACCACGGATGTGTCCTTGGCCGAAGCTCCGTCGCGGATGGCGACGCGATCGCCGCGACGAGCTCGGGCCGCGGTTTCACCCTCGAGCGCAGCAACGGCGCGCTCGACGTACTGGCCGCGAACGGAGCGGTCGAGACCCGCATCGATCTCCACACCGACGATGGCGGACCGACCTACCTGGACCCGCACGCCGTCGTCGTACCCGGTCCGGGCTCGACGAAAGCTTACGTTGCGCTCTTCGGCGGCGACGGCATCGCCGTCGTGGATCTCGCCGGGAAGGCCGACGCGCACACGATCGATCTGTCGTCGATGGTCGCTTCGAACGACGCGGACGGGTCCGCGGACGCGGACGGCGGCTTCTACGACGCCGCCACCGGACGCGTCGATTTCGTCCTCGAGCGCATCGATCAAACGACGATCGCGCCGCCGAACTACGAACTTGCTTGCCCGACCGTACCGGCGGAGCTCATCGCCATCGACCCCGCGAGCGACTCGCTGATCGATCTCAACGGCGCGAGCGCCGGAGTGGGCATAGATCTGACGCTCGTGGCGCCGACGGACATCGCCGTGGACGCGACGAATCGCACTCTCTACCTTGCAGACAACGGGTGCTTCGCCGGCCCTGACGGCGGAGCCGTCCGCGTCCATCACGGCGTGGAAGCCGTGAACCTGGACACGCTGCAGGCGCGCGTCGTGTACGCGCCGACGACGCAGGATCTCGTCAACGGGCTCGTGCTCCTCGGCTCCGACTCGAGCGCGCTCGACACTTACGACACGCTCTACGTCGAACACTGGACCCTCCTCGACACGACCACGGGCACACTCGGCGCAGCGCTTGCCGGGGTCCCGCAGGGCGCGGTCGCGGAGAGCCCCGGCTCGATTCGTCGGCGTCAACGTCGTGGACCAGGTGCGCGCGGAGGTCGTCCGCTATTCCGTCGCGACGCAGACCTCGACGATTGTAACCGAGCGTCCCTGGTCGACGCTCGTCACGGGTGTGTCGAACACCGCGGTCCTCCGGTGACCCGATGACGCGGTCGCGAACGTGGGACCTCTCGATCCTTCATGGCGCGGCGCGCGCGACGCCGATGTTGCTCCCGCTCGCGCTTGCTTCGTGCTCGTCCAGTCCGGCCGTCCACGAGGACGCCAGTCGCATCGCCCGCGACGCTTCTCCGGACGCCCTCGTGAACGACGCCGGAGCTGCCGACGCCGCCGCCCACCGAGCGCTCGACGGCGCGGAGTCGCTTTCACCGGAAACGGACGGCGCGATCAGGGATGCGGGCTCGTTTCCGGAGTCGGACGCCGCGACAGGCGATGGCGGCTTCGTGTGCCACGGACCTGGCGCTCGTTTCGCGACGGGCGTGATCGGACATCAGTGGGGGCCCGGACAGGACACGGGACAGAATCTGTTCCCGACGCCCGTGCTCGGACCGCCGGAAGGCGGCGGCGCGTGTCAGGGATCGACCGACACGATCTCTCTCGGCAACGGCGGATGGATCGCGCTCGAATTCGCGGGCAACGAGATCGTGGACGGGCCGGGGCCGGACTTCATCGTGTTCGAGAACCCCTTCGAGATCGACTGCGACCCGTCGAACATCTTCGCGGAGCTCGGCACCGTCTCCGTGAGCGAGGACGGCGTGACGTGGAAGGACTTTCCGTGCACCGCGACGCAACCGCCGTACGGCCTCTGCAGCGGGTGGCACGTCGTCTACGCGAACGCCGAGACCAACACGATCGATCCGACGGACCCGGCCGTCGCGGGCGGCGATGCGTACGACCTGGCGGACATCGGCGTCCACGTCGCTCGCTACGTCAAGGTCACCGATCGGCCAGACCTGGTCGGAGAGAACGGCGTGTACGATCTCGACGCGGTGAGCATCGTGCATCCGATGTGCCCGTGACCCGGAAGCTCGCCTCGATGGGCGCCCGTCGCGGCGCGGCTTGCCTGGTGCTGGTCGCGACGGCAGCGCGAGCCGCAGATGCGCCGCCGACCGATGACGTCGTCGTACACGGCGCGCGACCGGCGGCAGGCCCGCGCGACGACACGGCCGCGTCCACCGTCGTTGCCGGAGAAGCGCTGGAGGCACCCGGCACGAGCTCCGCGGACGTCCTCGCGCGCGTGCCCGGCGTCGAGGTCTCGCGCACGGGATCCTCGTCGGACCTGGCGACGGCGGCAATCCGCGGCGCGACCAGCGCCGAGACCCCTGTGTACCTCGCCGGCATCCGGCTGAACGACGACGTCACGGGTACGGCCGATCTGTCGACCATCCCGCTGTTCATGATCGATCGCGTCGAGGTGTACCGTGGCAACGCCCCGCTCGCCGCCGATCGGCTCGGCATCGGCGGGGCCGTCTTTTTCGAACCCCGGTTCCCGTCGAAGACCCAGGTCACCGCGGGGCTCGGCGCCGGCAGCTTCGGCGAGCGCGCAGCGTGGGCGACGGCCGCGGCGGGGGACGACCACGCGGCGGCGCTCTTCGCCATACGACACGACGGTGCCGAGAACGATTTCCCTTATCGCGACGACGACGGCAACGTGCTCACGCGGCACAACGCGGACTTCGAGGCGACCGATGCCTGGGCCCTCGCGCGCTTCAGGTTCGACGACGGGATCCGCGTCACGGCCCTCGCGCATGCGTACGACCGCGATCAGGGCTCGCCCGGTGTGGCTCCGCTCGAGAACGACGCGGCGCGCACTCGCGTCGAACGACTTCAGGGCGCAGTCTCGGCGCGCATCCCGTGCGGACACGACGCGGCAGGCGTCGAGAGCTGCGCACTGGAACTCGTCACGAGCGGCATTCACGCGACCTCCGTCGTGACCGACCCGCTCGGGACGCTCGTCGGCGGACCCTTCGTTGCGACGACCGGAGAGCGGCTCGAACAAGAGGCACGCGTGACGGCACGCGCAGGCGACGCGTGGACGTTCGGCGGCTCCGCGGTCGTCTCGGACGAGCACATCGACCTTGCACGACCGTCCGCGACGACGCGCGCGGGCCGCATCACCCTGCGCCCCGCGGCGACCGCGTCGTTCCGCCCGATCTCGACCACGGAACTGGTCGCTACCGGGACGGTCGAGTGCCACTCCACCGCGTCCGGCGACGAGAGCACGAGCGCGTGCCCGTCGCCCGAGCCGTCCGGTCGCGTCGGACTGCGACAGACCCTCGGCAGTGCCGCCGAGCTGCGCGGGAACGTCGGTTACTACGTCCGTGTCCCGACCCTCGGCGAGCTCTACGGCGTCTCCACCGTGGTCCGCGGCAATCCCGCCCTCGTCCCCGAGTCGGGCGCAACTGCTGACCTCGGCGTCCACGCGCACGGCGAAGCCGGACGTCTCGGCCTGAACGCGGACGTCTTCGGCTTCGCCCGGAGCGTCGAAGATCTCGTCGCATACCGGCAAAACGTCCTCGGCGTGATCGTGCCTTACAACGTCGGTCACGCACGCGTCCTCGGCGCGGAGATCGCCGCGAGCGCCAACTGGTCGCGCTTCGTGCGCACCGAGCTCGCCGCCACGCTCATGGACCCCCGCGACACGACCCCCGATCGCACCGTCGCAAACGACATCTTACCGTTCCGGTCGCGACTCGTGCTCTCGGACTTCACGGAACTCTACGCCGAGGACGGGGTTCCCCGGTTCGGCGTGAATCGAGCCTCCATCGGCGTTCGACTCACCGAGCGGACGTCGCGTTACGCGGATGAAGCCGGGCTCATCGTCATTCCCGAACAGACGATCTTCGACGTGGAAGGGTCGCTGCACTTCTGGAACCGACGGCTCGCCGTGCGCCTCGCCGTGCGCGACGTCTTCGACGCGCGCGAGGTCGACGCAATCGGTCTTCCGCTCCCCGGTCGCGGCGCGTACGCCAGCCTGGAGGCTCGGGTCCCATGAAACGCGTCTCACTCACCTTGTGCCTCGTCGCGTGCAACGTGCCCGTGCCGCACGGCTCTCACGGAGTCACGATTGACGGCGGCGCGGATGCGTCCAGCTCGAGGGACGGCTCCGCCGGCGCGTGCGGCCGCGGCATCGTGGTCGTCGAGCAAGGGAGCGGGTTCGCATCGACCAACGTCGGCCTCGTCGCTGCCGACGGCACCGTGCTGTCCGGTTCGATCGCGTCGAGCGCAACGGCGTCCGTCGGGCTCTCAGCGCCGCTCAGCGGCGACGTCGTCCCTCCGACGGATCCGGTGCTCGGCAGCGAGATTGTCCTCATCGATCAAGCTCAAAGCACCAACCGTATCGTCTGGGTCGACGTCGCGACCGCCGCGCGCCGCACGCTCTCCGTCGAGACCGGCTTCTGGTCGGATCCTTCGGACTATGTCCAGCTCTCGCCGCACAAGGCGTACGTCCCCCGCCTGGGTCAGAACGCGACCCCGGGCGAGCAACCCTTCGACATGGGGAGCGACGTCCTGGTCGTCGATCCGACGTCGCTCGCCGTCACGGGTTCCATAAATCTGCGTCCGGCACTCGGAAGCGACGCCTCGGACGCGCTTCCGGACGCAAACAAGATCACCGTCGTGAAAGGCCGGGCCTTCGTCCTGCTCGGGGCCCTGGCTCCGGAAACCTTCTCGGCGAGCATCCCCTCGCGTCTCGTGACGCTCGACGTGGAAACGGATGCCATCACGAGCGTCCTCACTCTCGACGGCTTCGAGAACTGCACCGGCCTCGCGACGTCTCCTTCCCAGAATACACTCGCGATCTTCTGCTCTGGCGAAGGCAGCATCCAGAACGATCCCACGGACGTCACGGGCTCCGGCATCGTCGTGCTCGACATCTCCGGCACCCCGCGGATGACTTCCAGCATCCCCGCGGCTCGCATCGGCAACAATCGTGTGGGCTTCTACGGCGACTTCGCGTCGGAAGACGCGCTCGTGGTCCAGACCTTCGGCTACACCGACGCTACCTCGGGCGTCACTCTCTCGACGGACACCCTGAATCGCATCGAGCTCGCGACGGGCACGTCCGAGCTCGTCCTAGACGGCGATCCGTTCACGATCGGCGGAGTGGCCTGTCTGCCGGATTGTGGCACGTGCTTCGTCGCCGACGCCGGTCGACAGGGCGGGATCGTGCACCGCTTCGCCCTCGACGCGGCCGGCGAGCTCTCCGACGACACGCCCATCAAAGTCGAAACGAACCCCGGATTGCCCCCGCAGACGCTCGGCAAGTTCTGACGGCCAACGGCACGCGAGCACTCGTCGTCAGCGCGTGTGCGAGCTTACGGCAGGGTCTTCGTCGCGTCGCTGCCCTGCCCGTTCAGGCGAAACCCGCTACTCTTGGACGATGGCGTGGGAGGTGCGCTCGCCGACGACAGGTGAGTCACCTGGCATCGCTCGCCGTGACCGCCGGCGGCGCGGCCGTACGGGAGCTTGGCGTCGACCGGGCGGATGTAGACCTGCCCGTTACCGATCGGATGCGGAATGATCGCGCCGCTCGCCACGGGCCTGCCCGGCGCCGCTCGCTCCACGACCACCACGATGTCGTTGCCCCTCTGCTCGTAGCCCCAGTACGACGCCCCGAGCGCGTCCGCTCCCGCGGCAGAGCAACTCACCCCAGCCGAGGTCAGCGCGACGGCAAACTCCGTATCAGGATTCGTGTGGGGGACCTGGCCCGCCCATTTGAACGTCGGATCGTCCGGCTGCCCCACTGCAACAGCGAGGCACTCACAGGTCGCGTTCGCGGGACCCGCGTAAGTCAGATCCTGTCGCGCGCCGAGCAACGCCGTCTCGGCGGGCGGCGCCTCGTACGTCCTGGTATCGGCCGCGGCGCTCGTATCGAGCGGCTTGTCGAAGTCCGCCACCTCGGCCTGCGATTTCGCGGGCGAATTGGCTTCGTGCTCGCCGGATTCGGCACAGGCGACCGCAAGCAACACGAGACCGGGGACCAGGAAAAGCCTCACGAACGAAAGCGTGGCACCGGCCCTGCCCGGCGGGCAAACTTTCGAGCGCGGGGGGTCTGGAAGGGCGCGGGGAAAGCCAAGCCGGACGGGACAACGTTGCAACCAGTAGCGGCGATGGCACTCATCGCCGCCCTGGCTGCGGCCTGCGTCCAGGTCGGCTCGCGCTTGTCTCAGCCAGGCCTTCAGTTGCTCGTCGGCCATCCGATCAGGCGGCGTGCGACAGCTCGCGTGCGAGCTCGACGAGGGGCTTCGCGTCGCCGCGATCGAGCATCACCCGCCCGTCGAGCACGGCGCGCGCCAGATCCGGTTTGCGGCGCAGCGCGGCCTCGAGGCTTTGTCGATTGCCGGCTATGAGCGCGAGAGGGAATCTGAACCCGACGCCGGGGCTGAAGAACGTCGGCTCGTCAACCTTCTCGTCATCGCTCATCGTGGGGATCACCTCGACGAGCCAGACCTCCGCGGCCCCCGTGTTTATCCAGATTGCGCGGCCCGCTCGCGGAGGCGCTCCGCGCCGTTGCGAAGGCCCTTGCGGACCTGCCTGTCCCGGGCGTGCTGATCGGCGGCATGGCCGTCATCGCCCGGCACGAACGTTGCTGCGAACCCCTTGCATGAAAGGCACGAACGTCGTGTTGCGGTTCGCAGTCGCCGTTGTGGTGCTCTCCGCACCCGCGCGTGCCGCATCTGCGAGCGCGGACTTTCCCGACGAGCCAATGCCGGCCGCATCGAGCGCAGCGCCGGCTCCGCCGACGCTGCCTGAAGTTCCCGTGCAGCTCCCTCCTCGAGCGCGGCCGCCCTCGTCGCCGGCTACAGCCGCCCCAGCGCTGACGACGGTTGAGCCAGCGGTCCCGCGCGCGCAGATCGACGGTCGGCTCGCCTTGGCCGTGGCCGTGGACAACAGCATCTACGCCTTGACGCAAGTCGACGCCACCTACCGTATCCTTCCGTTTCTTCTCGTCGGCGGGTACGTCGAGCACCCGTTCGTGTTGACGGTCAATGACGATGAATTTTGTGGGAATGGCGGAGTCTGTCCGGTGAACTACTTCGCGTTCGGCCCTCGCGTGGAACTGCAACCGTTCCCCGAATCGATCGTCGGACCTTGGCTCGGCGCCTCACTCGGCCTAGCACTGCTCGACGGACTAGCAGCGAAGGTGGCCGCGGCGCTCGAAACGACCTTCGATGTCGGGGTGGAGATTCGCCCCGTCAAAGCATTGGCGATCGGCCCTTACCTGGCGACGAAGGTATTTCTCACCGATCCCTACAAGATCGAGCCCGAGAACCCTTCCCCAGAATACAACGGGGTGGTTTCACTGGGGGTGGTTTCACTGGGGGTCCGCGCGGCGGTCCGCGCGGCGGGGCGGTTATAACGGGCCGCGACTTGGGCTGCTTGCGGTTTCCCTCGCCGAGCACTTGCGCTCCATCAGCCAGCTCGAGGCAAGCCGGCTCCTAAACCTGAGCATGGGCACTAGCCTGGTGTCACGGACCGGGTATCGGTTGCACGAACCCGGCATCCACGCCGGTCCCCGGAGGAGACCGAAGCCGCTGCGGTCTGCGCCGGTGGAAGGCACGCTGCCCGGGCCGCCGACGCCCGTCGTGCAGCCGGGCGGATCTAGGCTTGCCCAGGTTACCGCCCCGCCGCAACGCTGACCCGTTTCCGACCGTCCGATCGTCTCGACTCCGTACACCGCTGTCGGGTTCCCGCACACTCGGATTTTATTCCCGCGTTCGAGATCCTTCGACCAGGGCAACGTCCGACGCGCCAGCCGGATCGCGTGCGACGCGCTCGTCGCTTCGCGGTGGCCCCGTCTTTGCTATGTCCCTCGCGTCCATATCGAGAGCAATTTCGCTCCCGGAGGCACTCACCGGGGACGCGGCGCCCCCCTCACGGCGTCGCGTGCGGATCTGCTACGCTCCAGAGCATGTTGACGCGCCTGCCGGGCTGGGTGGTCGACGACGTGACGTCGGTGCGCGCCGAGGTCGCGGAGTGGGCGCGGCTGACCGCGGCGGAGCGCTGGCAGCTTGCCCGGCTGTGCGCGCGCGATGCACTCTGGGCGGCGCGAGCGAGCGGTCATCCGGAGCGCGTCCTGGAGCAGACCGATCCGCTCCCGGCGAGCACGGTCGCCGCCCTGTCGCGTCTGAGAAGGGACGCAGGCTGGGGCAACGGTGGTCGCTGAGCGGAGCGCCGTAGAGGCGGCGCAGCGCATCGCGGACGCGCTCGAGCAGGCCGGGATCTCTCACGCCATCGGTGGGGCGCTGGCCCTGGCGGTCGCCGGGGTACCGCGGGGTACCGCGGACGTCGACGTGAACGTGTTCGTTTCGGGCGATCGCGTCCTGGGTGCGATCGAGATATTCCGCGCGCTCGGGGTCGGCATCGATTCTGCGGCTGCAGTCACGCGGGCAGAACGGGAAGGGATGTTCGTCGGGCGCTGGGATGGGATGCGCATCGACGTGTTCCTTCCCAGCATACCGTTCGCGCGAGAAGCCGAGCTCACCCGCATTCGCGTGACGGACGGGACGGGGTGGTCCGGATGGTTTCTCTCCGCGGAAGCGTTGACGATCTTCAAGCTGCTCTTCTTCCGGAGCAAAGACATCGTCGACCTCGAACGGCTCATCGCGGTGCGTCCCGAGCTCGATCGCGCCTACGTCCGCCGCTGGATCGTCGAGATGATGGGCGAGGACGACGAGCGCACGGCCAAGTGGGACGAGCTCGTGGCGCTTTTCGCGCCGGCCTGAGCGGGCATACCGGCGAGCCACGAGTGGACGGCTTCCCATGCTGCTCATCGTCTCGACTCTTCTCGCGCTCGCTGTCGGGGCTGGCTTCGTGGGCGCGCTGTCGGGGCTCGGCGGCGGGGTGTTCATCGTGCCGGCTCTGGTCATCGTCGCGCACTTGCCGATGCACGTCGCGGTCGGCGCGAGTCTCATCTCGGTGGTCGCCACGAGCGCCGGCGCGAGCGTCGCGTTCGTCAAGGACGGCTGGACACACCTGAAGATCGCGATGGTCCTCGAGTGCGCGACCGTGACCGGCGCCGTCCTCGGCGCTTACGCGACAGGGCTCGTACCCGCCGTCGTGCTCGAGCTGCTCTTCTCGGCAATGATGCTCGTGTCTGCGTACTTCAGCCTGAAGAAGCACGACGAGAGCGGCGTGCCCGTCGGGGATCCGATCGCGCGACGCCTCGGCCTCGTGGGCGACGTGCCGGGCGAAGACGGCAAGCCCCTTCACTTCGAAGCGGTGCGCTTGCCCGGCGGCGCCGCGCTGATGGTCGTCGCAGGCCTGCTCTCCGGGATGCTCGGCATCGGTGCGGGCGCCGTCAAAGTAGTCGCGATGGACCACGTCATGCGCTTGCCGCTGAAGGTCTCGAGCGCGACGAGCAACTTCATGATCGGAGTCACCGCGGGAGCCGGCGCGCTCGTGTTCCTCGCACGCGGCGACATCTCGACGACCATCGCCGCGCCGGTTGCCGTCGGTGTCACCGCCGGTGCGCTCGTGGGAGGCCGTCTCCTGCCCCACGCGAACCTCAAGAGATTGCGGCTCGGCTTCGTCGTCGTACTGTTCCTCGTCGCCGTCGAAATGGGCTGGCGCGCCCTGAGCGGGATCTGAATGACCCTACCGCCCTCCGAAGCATCCAGCGACGCCTCCGCCGTGGAAGAACGCATCCTCCGCACCTGGACGCCCGTGCTCCTGCGCGGCATTCTCGCGACGTCGATCACCCTCATCGTGACCGGCCTCGTCTCGATGGCGGTCCGCGTTCCTGGTGACTACGTCGAGCACTACGAGCGCGTCAAAGCCGGACATCTCCATCAGCGGGAGCACGTCCTCGATCTTTTGGCCGGCGCCGCGCACGGCGACCCTTACGCCCTCCTGGCAACGGGCCTCTTCGTGCTCACGCTCGTCCCCCTCGCCCGGGTCGTGTTCTGCTTCCTGCTATTCGTGAAGATGCGGGACCTCACCTACGTCCTCTTCACGGCGTACGTGCTCCTGGGGCTCGCAGTGGGGATCGTGCTCGGACAGGTGTGAGCGGAGATCGCGCCACCTCCGCGGCATTTCACGGAGTGACTCGGCGAGCGAAGACGGTGCAGAAGGAAGGCCCTGACGAGCGCCGCGAAACCCGCGCGCGTTTCGATCGGGACGCCGCTCTGCGCGGCCGCTATCGTGTCGGGTCCCATGCCACCGGAAGGCTTCGATTGCGTCATCGTGGGCGCGCGCTGCGCGGGAGCGCCTCTCGCGACGCACCTTGCTCGTGCGGGGATGCGAGTGTGTATGCTCGACGCGGACAAGATCCCGAGCGACCAGCCCTTTTCCACTCACGCCATTTCGTCTCTCGGCATGGATCTCCTGGACGAGCTCGGCGTCGGAGAGAAGATCCGTCGCGTCGCGCCCATCGTGCAGAGAGGGCGCATCGCCGTCGGCTCTGCCGTCGTGGACATGCCGCTGCCCGAGAGCCGGGCCATGTACTGTCCACGGCGTTCGGTCCTGGACCCGCTCCTCAGCGAGGCCGCGACCTCCGCCGGCGCGGTGCTCCACGACGAGACTGCCGTGCTCGACGTGATCCGGGAAGGCGAGCGCGTCGTCGGCGTTCGCGCCAGGCACGGCTCGGGGACGCGCGAGATCCGCGCGCGCGTCGTCGTGGGCGCCGACGGACGAAACTCCACCATCGCGAAGCGCGTCGGCGCGGGGGAGTATCACGCCGCCGACGGCGAGCGCGGCGGGTACTGGACCTATTTCCGATCACGAAGAAATTCAGCGATCTGCCGTTTCAGACCAGCATCGAGATCAACGGCACGAGCGCCCGCTTCGCGTTCCGGACGGACTCGGACCTCGTCATCGCGGGCGCGCTGGATCGCCCGAGCGTGGCAAGGGGATGGGCGAAGGACCCCTGGCCGCACGTCATGGCGTCGCTCGCGAGCTCGAGCACCTTGCGTCACCTGGTCGAGAACAACGCGCCCGCGTCTCGATGGATCGGGATCTTGAAGGGGCACTGGTATTTCCGGGAGCCTGTCGGTCCGGGCTGGGCTCTCGTCGGTGATGCCGGCCTCCACAAAGATCCGACGCCTGGCTACGGCATCACCGACGCGCTCCGCGACGCGAAGGCGCTCGGCCGCGCCATCCTCGACGGACGCGAAGCCGCGATGGAAGTGTACTGGCGGCGGCGCGACGTCGAGTCCCTCCCCTTTTACGAGAACGCGCTCCTCATGGGGGCCCTCGACTACGACAATCCCCTGAACGAGCTCATCCTGTCGAAGGCGAGCGAGAGCCCCGCGATGGTCGACCGGCTCCGGCTCACGTTCGAGCGCAAACTATCGCCGTTCGACGCAATCCCTGCGTGGCGAGTGCTCGCCTGGGCGGGCGGCGCGCTCGTGCGCGGAAAGACCGAGATCCTCCCGCACCTCGCGACCGCCATGCGGCGAAACGCGCGCGTTCAAAAGGAGCTCGCGATCCGACGCACCCTGCTCGAGCGCGCCGAGGCGACGCTCGCGGCGTCGTGACCACAGTGCGCGTGGTCCCGGCGGGCACACGACGCGCCATGCCGAGCCTCCGGTTCCTCGCGGCGGGCTCGAGACTCGCGCCGCCGAACGAGGAGCGAAGTGTCTTCACACGCTGCGAACGAACTCCGAGCCCACGTGGTAGCGCGCCATGTCTTCGGCGTCGCTCGTCCAGACGAGGCTCCGCGTCGACCGTGTGGTGAGCGCCACGTGAGCGTCCACTATGTCGGGCTTCTGCAGCGCGGGCAGGCGGAGGCTCGCAATGAACTCGCCAATCTCTCGTGCAGAGCGCTCGTCCACCTGGACTACCGAACATGGCTGCTTGAGCAACCGCGCCAGCGAAGCGTTTCGAGGCCCGCCGCGCCACGACTGTGCGAGCGCCCCGGCCGGGATTCGGATCGGCAACCCGAGGTCGTGGGCCCTTTCGAGATCAGCGAGCAGCCTGATCGGGCGAGCCTCGAGAGCCTGCAGTGCACCGGCGTCGAGCACGAGCCCCGGCGACGAGTCAGCCACTCGATCAACCGACTTTGCGCGCGGCCTTTTCACGCCGTTTCCCTTTGCGAACCAGGCCCGCGCGTTCGAACGCCTTCTCCGACTCGTCGCGGGCCGCGCGGATCTCGGCTTCCGTGGCGCCACTCTCGCGCACCCAGTCCGCGATCATTTCATCGAACGTCTCGGTTGCATTCGCGTCGTCGATCAGGCGCGCGATGTAGTTGCTGACGCTCGGGATCCTCCGGTCCCTGACGGCCGCCCGAGCCTTTCTAAGGGTGACATCCGGCAGGCTGATCGCGATCTTCCTGGTCATACTGCGAGCATACCACCACTCGAGTCCGCGCGCTCTCGATCACCGTCGACTGACGCGAGCCTCGGGAGACCAGTGATCGTCGGGGCCGTCGGTCGAGCCGGCGCGGACGCCCTGTGTCGCGTTCGGATGACAGTCGGGCACCTTGCCAGCGGGCGGGCGAGACGGAAAGGGCCCCGCTCCCACTCTCCGCCGGCTCCCTCCCTCGGCGCGCGCAGCCGTTGCGGCGAGCACGACGATTGGGAGGGGCGCGGCGCGCGAAGCGCGCCGGGGGTGGGCACCAGATGGGCACCAGGTGGGCACCAAGGAACACCGGTGTCGTCGCGGTGGCGGCTCGTCGCGCTTGCTTGTAGCGTCGCGGGCGTGGACGTGGAGCGATTGCGGGCGGACCTCCGGAGTGCGGGCGCGGGGCGCGGCGCGGGGCGCGTGTCGGGCGTCACTGGCCTCGCACTCACGGCGTCCGTGCCGGGCGGGCGCGTCGGAGACGTCATCGTCGTGCGACGGCGCGGCGAACCGCTACTCGCGGAGGTCGTCGGATTTCGCGATGGGCTCGTCGTCGCGATGCCGCTCGGCGATACGGCGGGCATCGGGCCCGACGACGCGGTCGAGACGACGGGCGCGCCGCTCGAGGTGCGCGTCGGACAGCAGTTGCTCGGGCGCGTCGTCGATGGCCTCGGACAGCCGATCGACGGCAAAGGGCCGCTCGGCGGAGAGCCGGTGCCGGTGGAGCGAGCGGCGCCGCGCGCACTCGCTCGCGAGCGCGTGACGAAGACCATCGCGACGGGCATTCGCGCGATCGACGGCCTCGTGACCCTCGGCGAGGGACAGCGCATCGGGCTCTTCTCGGGGTCGGGCGTCGGCAAGAGCACGCTGCTCGGCGCGCTCTCGCGAGGCACGGACGCGGACGTGGTCGTCGTCGCGCTCGTCGGGGAGCGCGGGCGCGAGGTGCGCGAGTTCATCGAGGGGTCGCTCGCCGGCGCACGCGAACGCACCGTCGCGGTCGTCGCGACGAGCGACGCGCCGGCAATCGAACGGGTGCGTGCCGCGCAAGTGGCCACGACAGTGGCCGAGTCTTTCCGCGACGACGGGCGACGAGTGCTGCTCCTCGTCGATTCGGTGACGCGCGTCGCTCGAGCGCAGCGAGAGATCGGACTCGCGGTGGGCGAACCTCCGGCGCGCCGCGGCTATCCGCCGAGCGTGTTCGCGATGCTCCCGCGGCTCCTCGAACGCGCGGGTCAGGGAGCGCGCGGCAGCATCACCGCGATCTACACCGTGCTGGTGGAAGGCGACGACCTGGACGAGCCCATCGCGGACGAAGTACGCGGGATCCTCGACGGCCACGTCGTCTTGTCGCGCAGCCTCGCGGCGAAGCACCATCATCCCGCCGTCGACGTGGGCGCGTCGATTTCGCGGGTCATGAGGACCGTCGTCTCGAGGGAACACGCGGAGGCCGCGGCCGCCGTCCGGCGCCTCGTCGCGACGTGCGAGGAGAAACGCGACCTCGTCGCGCTCGGAGCTCACAAGGAGGGCGCCGACGCGTCGGTCGATGCAGCGCTCCGCGCCGAACCCGAGATCCAGCGATTCCTTCGCCAGCGGCCCGAGGAAATGTCGGCCTTCGGTGAAACCGTCGCCGAGCTCGAGCGCATCGCGGCGAGATACGCGCCGCGACGCTCGTGACGGTAACGGTTGCGTCGAGAGGCGCGCTCACCTACTCCGTCGAATCAAGGAGACACCATGCGAACAATCCTGAAATTGGCCGCTGGCACCGGGCTCGCCGCGGCACTCTCGGCAACGACGCTGGCCACTTCCGCGAGCGCGGGCACGTTCGGGGACAAGGGGACGCTCTCGTTCGGAGTCGATCGGCTGATGGGCATCTACTTCTACGACGAAGACCCGGTGAACGAGACGCTCATCGGGATCGGCGCGAGCGCCCCCGCGCAGGTGTATACGCAGGCACGGTTCGCGATCGATGGGTTCATCATCGATCACCTCAGCATCGGGGGCTCGTTCGCTTTCTGGAGCTTCGACGAGAAACACGCCGGAAATTACTCCGGGGTCCTCCTTGCGCCACGCGTCGGGTACACGATTCCGTTCAACGACTCGATCGGTTTCTGGCCGCGCGGAGGCTTCACGTACAGGAACTTCAACGGGAACGACGAGTTTGCGCTGACGCTCGAAGGGGTGTTTTACGCGTCTCCCATGGACCACTTCGCGATCACGTTCGGCCCCGTCCTGGATCTCGGCCTCGCCGGCAGCGGCAGCGAGTCGCGGAATTTCGGACTGCTGACGGCTGGGCTCATGGGCTGGATCTGAGGAGCTTTCTTCGATGCGTTCCCCACGGCTATTTCTCGGCCTCTTTTTTGTTGCTGCGACCATGGGGACGGACGCTTCCGCGTTCACGCACGTGGTGCTGCCGGGCGAGACGCTCGCGTCGATCGCCGAGCGTGTCTACGGTCGCATCCAGGAGGAGCAGATCCTGGTCGCCGCGAACGAGCTCGACGTGCAAGGGGGGCTCTCGATCGTGCCGGGCATGCGCCTGGAGGTCCCGACTGTCTCCTACCGGCGCGTGAAGAAGGGTGACACGTGGCAAACGATGGCCGCCGAGCGGCTGGGTTCGCCCAGGCGCGCGGACGCCCTCGCCATCGCGAACGGCACGAGCCCCTGGCTGCCCCCGGACGAGGGTGCAGAGATAATCGTGCCGTACAATCTGCGCGTCGTGGCAACGTCGCCGGACACCTATCCGCAGGTCGCATACCGTTATCTCGACGACGCGAAGAAGGCGTGGGCGCTCCTCCAGTACAACGACAAGAAGGAAATCGAGATCGCGCGCGGCGACACGGTGCTCGTGCCGCTCACGAACCTCCCGCTGACGGCCGAGGGCAAACGCGAGGCCGCCGCAGCCGCCGCCGTGGAGACGACGGAGTCGCAAGGAGAGACGCGCACCGCCCAGCACCGGGTCGCGAACGAGATCCCGGCACTGATCGCGGACGTGCGGGACGGCCGTTACGTGGACGCGGTCCGTCGCGGCACCGGATTTCTCGCCGTCGCGGGCCTGACGACGCATCAGCTCGCCGAGATCCACCGGCAGTTACTGGAAGCGTACACGGCGCTCGGCACGACGGGACTCGCGGCGGCCGAGTGCGACGCGCTTCGCAAGGCGGACCCGAACGCTTCGTTCGACCCGATGTGGACCAGCCCCAAGATCCTCGAAGCGTGCCACCACGGCGGCTCGTGACGGACGTGCCCCTTCTGCGCGACGCCATCGACTGGGGTCGGCTCGCGCCGCTCCGGTTGCGAGCGCGCGCAGTCGCGGAGGGCGTTTACGCGGGCGCACACCGGAGCCGTCGCCGCGGACCCGGCGTCGAGTTCGGTGGTCACAGGATGTACGTCCCGGGGGATGATCTGCGGTTCCTCGATCGACGCGCAACGATGCGTCACGGCAAGCTCTTCGTGCGCGAGTTCGAGACCGAGACCGATCGAGGACTTCGGCTGATCGTAGATGCTTCGAGCTCGATGGGTTACCGCAGCGCAGACGCGCCCTGCACGAAGTTCGCGTTCGCCGGGCTCGTCGGAGCGGCGCTCGCGCGCGTCGTGATCGGCGGCGCGGATACGGTATCGCTCGACTGGATCGGCGGTGCCGACGCACGCTCGCTCGGCGCCGCGGGCGGCATGGAAGCCTTCGATCGCATCGCGGACACGCTGGAAGCAACGCGTCCCGCCGGGGACGTCCTCGAAGATCCGGGTTCGCTGGATCGCACTTTCGAGCTGGTGTCCAGGCGGGCGCGACGCGGTTCCGTGGTCGTGCTCCTGAGCGACTTTCTGGATCTCCCGGACATCGCGGAGGACAGACTAGGGGCGCTCGCCTCCAGAGGACGCTTGGTCGTCGGTCTGCGCGTGCTGGATCCTGCCGAAGCCAATTTCCCGTTCGAAGGGCCGGTCCGGCTCAGGTCCAGCGAAGGGGGCAAATTCGTCGAGACGGAGGCGGGCGCGGCGCGCGCGGGTTATCTCCGCGCGCTGGCTGGCAAGATGACGCGCTACCGCGAGAAGCTCATCGGTCAGGGCGGAAGGTTCGTCGAAGCGACGACGCTCGACGATCCGGTCGCGGTCGTGCAGAAGCTGCTCGCGGCTCTCGACGGCCAGGGAGACGGCGCGTGACCTTCGTGGTCTGGGCCGCGCTCGCCATCGCGGGGTTCGTCGTCGGCCCGGTGGTCGCGCATCTGCTTCGCCGCGGGCGCGCGACGGAACGCGAGTTTCCCGCGGCGGCGCTCGTGCCTTCCATGACGAGCACCGCGCGCCAGCGAAGCCGGCTCGAGGATTGGCCGCTGCTCGTCATCCGGTCCGCGATGATCGTCGGGCTGGCGGTCCTCGGCGCCATGCCGCTCGTGCGGTGTGATCGGCTGTCGCTCGCACGCGCTTCGGGCGCCTCCGTCGCACTCGCCCTGGTCGTGGATGATTCGCTCAGCATGCGCGAGAGTTCGCCGCGCGGGGCGTCGCGGTGGGACCTCGCCGTGAGTGGTGCCTCCGAGCTCCTCGGTTCGGCGCGTGAGGGCGATGCGGTGACGATCGTGCTGGCGGGGCGGCCCGCGCGCATGGCGCTCGCTCCCACGACGGATCTCGCGGCCGCAAGGCGAGCGCTCAGGGAGCTCCGCCCGTCCGATCGCGCGACGGACCTCGTCGCGGCCGTCGAGCTCGCGCGGACTGCGATTCACTCACTGCCTCAAAAAGATCACCGGGTCGTGCTCCTGAGCGATCTCGCCGGGGAGCCCATCCCCGACGGGGTGCCCGCCGTCGCAACGCCCCTCGCGGAGCTGACGAAACCCGCGGCGGATTGCGGCATCTCGTCGGCGACGCGAAAGGGGACCAAGATCGCCGTCGCCGTCGCATGCTCCTCGGACACAGCAGCAGTGGGGCGGACCGTCGAGCTCGTCGTCGCGGAGGCGCGTTCGAGCGGGGCTGCGGACGGCGGCGCGCCGCGTACCGCGGGCGACGTGGTCACTCAAGTACCGCTGGCGGCTCGCGGCGGCGAACAATCGGTGGAGCTCCCCGTCGACGGCGCAAACGCGACCTTCGACGTGCGACTCACGGGCGCCGACACGTCGAAGCACGACGACGAGGCCGCCGTCTCGGAAACGTCGAGCGTGCCCGTGGTCGCCGTCGTGGCGGATCCCACCGATTCGAGCGCGAAGACCGGCGGCGCCACGGTCGCGGAGCAGGCGCTGAACGCGCTCGCGGAGGGGTGGACCGTGCGGCCACTGCCCTTCATCCCCGATGACGAGAAGGGCCTGGACGCTTTCGGCGCGCTCGTCGTCGATGATCCGCGCGGGTTTTCGCCGGAAGCGCGCGCGACATTCGCACACTTCCTGGAACGTGGGGGCGTCGCGCTCGCGCTCCTCGGTCCGCGTTCGGCGAGCACGGAGCTTGGCGGCACGCTCGAGCCCTTCGCGCGGGGAGCGGCTCGGTGGGAAGACGCACAGGGCGTCGGCATCGACCCCCGGTCGGTCGCGTGGCTCGGACCGGAGTCGGCAAGCCTCGGAAATCTCGTGAGAAAGGGACGTGTGCGTCTCGACGCTGCAAAGTTCGAGGGAGCACGCGTGGTCGGGAAGTGGACGGATGATGTTCCCTGGCTCCTGGAACGACACGTGGGGCGAGGGTTGGCGTTGACGTCGGGATTGCCCGCTTCGCTCGAAGACAGCGAGCTCGCGCTCCGTCCCGGGTTCCTGGCGCTGCTCGATCACGTGCTCACCCAGGCGGATCAGCGCGGAGGCTCGCGACGCACGACCGCCGGCGCCACGTGGACATTTCCCGAGGCGAAGCACGTGACCGTCCGCGGCCCGGATGACGCGGTACCCGTCGTCGCCGAACCGAGCGACGAAGCGTGCGCCGAACGCGGTGCCCAGCCAGGCTGCGGTGACACCATCCTGGCCGCGACACCGACAATCCGCGGCCGGTACGCCGTTCACATCGACGGTGCGACGGAGACGCGCGTCGTGACGCTCGACCCTCGGGAGATCCTCGACGAACCCCACCCGCGCGCGACAGCGTTTCGAGCCGCGGCGGATTCCGGGGGCGCTCCGGTCAGCGCGTCGCGCGAAACCGCGACCGTTCTCATCGCGCTCCTCGCGCTCGAGCTCGCCGTGCGGCTCTTCCGCAAATGGACCGCGCGACGTCAGGATGATTCCGCGACCGCGACGTGATAATCCGTGCGGGCCATGAGACGCGCCTTCGTAGCGTTTGCCACGGGTCTGCTGTGGACGGGAGCAACCGCGATGCTCACCGCGTGTGGTTCGGCGGGTCCTTACGGGCATAGCCGCGTTTACTCCCCTCTCGACGAGGAGAAAGTCGCAACGACCAACTCTCTCGAATACGACCCCGTCATGGCCAAGCGGTCCCCCGAGAAGTGGAAGGGGAAGCTCATCAGTCTGTTCGGTGTGGTCGTCGACCGGCAGCCGGGCTCGGGCGGGAACGCGGAAGTGAAGCTGAGCGTCCGCACGCTCGAGCCACGCAATCTGTGCGATTCAGAGGACGAAGACTCGTGCCGCGTGACCGTGAGCGACCATGAATACGACGTGGTGCACGCGCTCCTGCACCTTTCGACGGCGGACGATCTGGGCGAGCACAGCGTCGGGTTGGGCTCGCTGGTGCGGGTGGTCGGCACGCTGAGCGACGATGTCGACCCGTCCGACGGTGAGCCCATACTCAAGGCGACGTACTATCGTCACTGGCCGCGCGGGTTCTACGTGACGACGGCCGATCGTTCGCTGATGCGCCGCTAGGGCCAGAGTGGCCGGCGCGGGCCGTCAGGACCGTGCTCCGAAGCAAAGTGCCGGTCCGGCCCCGAACCTCTCCACGCTTTCACCTTCCTGTGCGTCCCGGAAGGCACTGCCTCGTCAAACGCCGCTGCGGATGTTAAAAGCGCTCGCATGAACCTGCCCGCGCGACGAACTCGACGGTCCGCGGCTCTCGGAGCCGGCCTCGTGTGCGTGGCGACGATGGCGCACGCGACGATCGTGGAGCGGGTCGTTGCGATCGTCGGAGAGCAGGCGATCTTGCTGAGCGATCTGCGCGATCGGGCCAAGCCGTACCTCGCGCGTATCGAACAACAGTCGCCGGACGACGCACAGCGAGCGGGGGCGACGTCGACGCTGTACGGCACGCTCGTCGAACGGCTGGTCGAGGAGCAGCTGGAGCAGAAGGCCGCGGCACACGCGAACATCACGGTGACGGCGCACGAGGTCGACGAGGCGCTCGACCGGATCGCGTCGCAGAACAACGTGCCGCTCCAGCGAGTGATGGACGAGGCGACGAAGAGCGGGCTCACGGAACAGAGCTACCGCCAGGAGATCCGCCGGCAGCTTCTCGAAGCGAAGCTGATGAACCTGCGGATCCAGGGGAGGCTCCGTGTGACGGACGAGGACGTCCACGCGGCATACCAGCGTCTCGTCGCGGACGAGCGCAAGACCCTCGGGTTCAGCGCAGCGTGGATCCGCGTTTCGGCGCCCCACTCGCTCGATGCAAAGACGATGCGGGCTCGACGCATGGAGGTCGATCGGATCGTCGCGGCGGCGCGGCACGGAGCAGACTTCGGCGCGCTCGCCCGGGAGTACTCGCAGGACCGGGGCACGCGCGACTCGGGCGGCGTCATCGGCAAGCTCAAACCCGGGCAGCTGCCGGCGCAGCTCGACGCGGTCGCGATGAGCCTCGAGGTCGGCGACGTGTCCCCGCCGATCCGCTACGGCGACGACTTCGTCATCTTGAAGCTGGTGTCGCGCGACGAATCTCAGCTCCCGGGTTTCCAGGAGTCTCACGACGAGCTCGCCCAGCGCGTCTACATGGAAAAGATGAACGAGGCGCGCAAGCGCTGGCTCGACAACCTTCGCCGACAAACTCACGTCGAAGTACGGCTCTGAGCCCAGCGGGACGCGCACCCGTCGGGCGCCAAGCGGCAAGGGGGCCAAGCGGCAAACTGGACGGGGGAAGCCAAGGAAGAACCCCGGGGAGTTTGATTGTGTGCGCCTCAACAGGACGCGCAGGCCCAAATATGGCCTCGTGGGGGTGCGTGAGGTACCAAAAGCGGCCATTCCCCGTGCTTGACAGTCGCCGGCCGACTTCGAAATAATGCGACGATGGGAGGTAGCTTCGTGTTCCGTGCCTGCAGAGACAACGCAGCCACGCGGACACGCCGATCCAACGCGACGCTGCGGAAGCGATTCCGGACGGGCCGTTTGTGACCGACGCGAGCGCAGAGCGGCCGACGGCAGAGCAGCCCCCGCTACCGGGCGTGCTCGTAGTGGACGACGCGGAGGCGAGCCTCGTGGCACTGAGCGCGCTGCTCGGCGACATGAAGTGCACCGTCTCCTTGGCCCGTTCGGGCAACGACGCGCTCCGGCAACTCCTCGAGCGGGACTTCGCGGTGATGCTGCTCGACGTCCAGATGCCGGACATGGACGGCTACGAGGTCGCGCGACATGCCCGACAGAATCCGGGGACGCGAAACGTCCCCATCATCTTCGTCACGGCGAGCCCCGACACGGAAGACACGCTCCTTCGAGGCTATGGGACGGGCGCGGTGGACTTCCTGTTCAAGCCGATCAACGGAGAAGTGCTGCGGAGCAAGGTCCGCGTCTTCCTGGATCTGCACGCGGGGAGCCAGCGCCTCAAGCGGGCGAATGCCGAGCTCGAGCAAGCGTATAGGGATCTTCGAACCACGCAATCTCAGCTCATTCAATCCGCGAAGATGGCGTCCCTCGGCGAGCTCGTTGCCGGCGTTGCCCACGAGATCAACAACCCTCTCGCCTTCGCCCTCAGCCACCTCGACACGGTCGAGCGCAGTCTTTTACGATGCAAGTCGGAGATCGGCACCGCATTGCCGGGAGCCGCCCAGGAGCAGTGGGATCGCGCGACGAATCGACTGGAGGAGATGCGCATCGGACTCGAGAGAATCCGTCATCTCGTATTGAAACTGAGAACCTTCTCCAGGCTGGACGAGGGAGAGCGGACGCTCATCAGCGTCAAGGACGGCATCGATTCGATCCTGACGATCCTGGGTCATCGGTTCGGCGATCGAATCCAGGTGGACGTCACGATCGGCGAACCCGACATGATCGAGTGCAGTCCCGGTCTCTTCAATGAAGCGCTCGCCAACCTCGTGTCGAACGCCATCGATGCGATCGACGGCAAGGGGACGATCACGATTCAGGCGGGACGCTCCGGCGATTCGTATTCCATCTCGGTTTCCGACACGGGCCGAGGGATCCCCGAGTCGCTGCGCGAGCGAGTGCTCGATCCATTCTTCACGACCAAGCCGATCGGAGAGGGTACCGGGCTCGGGCTCTCCATCTCTTACGGCATCGTGCGCAAGCACGGGGGAGTTCTCGAGATAGGAGCCGCCGAGGGCGGCGGGGCGCGGGTCGCCATTTCCATCCCCCTCGCACCGGCCGAAAACGAGGGATCATCATGATGACCGCGAAGAAGGAGCGGGTCCTCGTCGTCGACGACGAGCCGCAAGTGCTGGTGGCGCTCGAGGATCTCCTCGACGACTCGTATGTCGTTCTCAAGTCGGAATCTCCCGAGCGCGCGCTCCGGCTGGTCGAAGCCGAGCCGGACATCGCGGTCATCCTCTCCGATCAGCGCATGCCGCACATGACGGGCGATGAGTTCTTCGCGCGTCTGGATGGACGGTCCGAGGCGACGCGCATCATGGTCACCGGATTCGCGGATCTGTCCGCGGTCGTCCGAGCCGTGAACGACGGAAAGATCTTCGCGTACGTCACGAAGCCGTGGAACCCGGAAGACCTCAAGCTCGTGGTCCACAAGGGCGCCGATTACTTCCGGCTCGCGAAGGAGCTCGCGTACGAGCGCCAGCTCTTGCACGATCTGATGGACAACGTTCCGGACGGCATCTATTTCAAGGATCTCGACCTTCACTTCGTGCGAGCGAACCGCCCCGTCCTCGCGCTGCTCGACGGCGGGGATTCGGCAAAGCTGGTCGGAAAGCGTCTCGTGGACGTTGCACCGCATGAGTCCGACGCGCTCGCGACGGAAGCCGAAGAGCGCCGGATCCTTCTTCATGGGCGACCCGCCCTCGACGTGGTTCGAGGTTTCCCGCGGCACGGACGTCAACTCTGGATTTCGGAGTCCAAGGCGCCCATCCGGAGTCCGAAGGGGGAGATCATCGGCCTCGTCGGAATTTCACGAGACGTCACCGAACGCATCGAAATAGAGGAAGCCTTGCGTTCGAGCGAGGAGCGGCTGCAGCTCACGTTTCGCGGCTCCGCCGCGGGGCTCTTCGACTGGAACATCATCACCGGCGAGATGCTTTTTTCCCCGAGCTTCGGTGCCCTTCTGGGCCACCCGGAACCCGGATGGACGGAGTCGCCGGCGGTCCTCGCCGCGCGATTACATCCCGATGACCTGCCGAACGTTCGCCAGGCGCTCCGTCGGCATTTCGATGACCACGAGCCTTTCAACAACCTCGAATTGCGGGGGCTTCGCGACGGGGAGTATCACTGGTTCCTCGCGAGCGGGCAGGCCGTGTGGAACGACGCAGGCGACGCGACGCGCCTCGCCGGGTCGATCACCGACATCACCCTGCGCAAGGTCCAGGAAGCGCGTATCAATCGGCTGACGCGCATCCACGCGGTTCTGGGCGGCATCAACGCAGCGATCGTACGAACCGTGGATCGGGATTCGCTCATCCAGGAATCGTGCCGGATCGCGGTGGACGTCGGAGAGTTCGCGCTCGCCGTGGTCGCGAGCGTCGACCCCGTGGAGTTGATTGCTTGGGAGAAGGCACGAGCTCCATTCATCGAGGTCGTGAAGAGCGCCATCGCCGGCGGCGGCGTCCTTCCCGGCGGGCTCCTGGAACGAATCCGCGACACCCGGCGTCCGCTGGTCTTCAACGACGTCGCCGCGGACGCGACCATCCCACTGGGCCCCGACCTGATCGGGCACGGTTACCGTGCGCTCGCGGTGTTCCCCTTGCTCACGTCCGGACGAGTCGACTGCGCGCTTGCGCTGTTCTCGGAACACAGTGGCGTCTTCGACAGCACCGAGGTGAAGCTGTTGACCGAGCTGGCCGAGAATATTTCATTCGCTCTCGAACACGCCGCCCAGGCCGAGCGGCTCAATTTCCTCGCCTACTACGACGCACTGACGAGACTGCCGAACCGCGATCTGCTCCGAGATCGCGTGTCCCAGCAGATCGCAGCCTGCCGTGGCAACGGGTTCAAGCTCGCGGTGCTACTCATCGACATCGGGCGATTTCGTCACGTCAACGAGACGCTCGGGCGCCGCGGCGGCGACGACCTTCTCGTGCAGGTAGCCGGCCGATTGAAGGCCGCCTTCGCTCCGCAAGACACTGTCGCGAGGTTCGACAGCAATACGTTCGCCGTGGTCATCGGCTCCGTCGACGAAGAATCGGATGTCGCGCTGTTCATCGAGAATCGGCTCCTGCCGGAGCTCCGGGAGTCCTTCATGGTGGAAGGCACGGAGCTCCGGATCTCCGCGCGCTGTGGCATCGCCCTGTCCCCCTCGGACGGCCAGGACCCGGACGCATTGCTCGGCAACGCGGAAGCCGCAGTCAAGAACGCAAAGTCAATCGGTCAAGCGTACATGTTCTACGCGCCGAGCATGAACGCGCGCGTCGCCGAAAAGTTGACGCTCGAAACCAAGTTGCGCCGGGCGGTCGACAAGGACGAGTTCCTGCTGCATTACCAGCCCAAGGTCGACTTCAAGACGGGCTCCGTCGTCGGACTCGAGGCGCTCATCCGCTGGCGCGACCCGATGAATGGCTTGATCCCGCCGGGCCAGTTCATTCCCGTGCTCGAGGACACGGGGTTGATCCTGGAAGTGGGCCGCTGGGTGCTCAGGCGCGCGGCCGCGCAATATACGGAGTGGGTGAACCGAGGGCTTGCACCTCCTCGAATTGCGGTAAACGTGTCTGCCATACAGCTCGCGCAGAAGGACTTCGTGAACTCGATAGATACGATGCTCAAGAACCATCCCTTGGCCGCCGAGGGTGTGGATCTCGAGATCACGGAGAGCGTGTTCGTCGAAGACCTGACGGGCAACGCGGAGAAGTTGCGATTGGCCCGAGCGCGAGGGCTGGAGGTCGCCATCGACGATTTCGGTACCGGTTATTCGTCCCTCGGGTACCTGAGCCGGCTTCCGATCGACGCGTTGAAGATCGACAGATCCTTCGTCATTCGGATGCTGGAGGATCCGCGCGATACGTCGATCGTGACGACAATCATCTCCCTCGCTCATTCCCTCGACTTGAAGGTCGTCGCGGAGGGCGTCGAGACGACCCAGCAAGCGCATCTCCTTCGGCTCCTCAAGTGCGACCAGATGCAGGGTTATCTCGCGTCGAAACCGCTGCCTCCCGAGGAGCTCGAGAAGGTGCTGGGGACGACTCTCCTCGAGTTGAACACCAAGGACTCATCCTGAAGTAAGAGGGCTCGGATGGATCGGAGAGAGATCGTCGTGAACACCCAAGCGTCGCCGAACGAATCCAGCATCGTGGATCGCCGTTACTTGTTACGAAGAGAGGTCGGCCGCGGAGACGTCTGCGTCGTGTACGAGGCCGTACACCAGATCACGCGGAGGGTCGTTGCGGTCAAACGCCTCCTGGAGTCGCATCAGAACGACGAAGGCCTCCGGGGCAGGCTTCTCCACGAGGCTCAGGTGATCGCAGCGGTGTCACATCCGAACGTGGTGCAGGTCCTGGATGCGGGTCGAGACGAGACGGGCGTCCCTTACGTCATCCTCGAATACCTCGAGGGACGTTCGCTCGAGGGGTTGATCTCCGCTCGCGGCTTTCTCCGAGTGGTGGACGCCCTGCACATCGCTAAGGAAGTCTGCAGCGCCCTTTCGTCCATTCACGAAACCGGCGTCGCCCACCGAGACGTGAAGCCGTCCAACATTCTCGTGCTCGCCGGTTCGTCTTACGAAAACCTTCAAACCGCGCGCATCAAGCTCATCGACTTCGGCAAGGCCACGTCGTCGAGCCTCGGCGCGGCAGGAGGGGCGAAGGGAGGCGCCGGGGCCGACGAAACCGGACGACCCGAGTGGATGCTCGGAACCGAGGATCCCAACGTGGCCGCGGAGGACATCTTCGGCGTCGGCGCGACCTTGTTCGAGTGTCTCGTCGGGCGAAGCCCGCTGCGCGGTGGCCAGAGCGGATCGGCCTCCAGGACCACCGCGGCCCCTGTTCCTTCCCTGAAGGCGCTTCGCCCCGAGGTCCCCGACGTCGTCATGAGGCTCGTGGAGCGGGCACTTCACCGCGGCAACGAGGATGGCTTTTCCGACATGGCCGAGATGCAGAAGGCGCTCGTCGCGGCGACGGAAGCGATATCCCTCGATTCGCCCGTCGTGGATCGGTCGCGCCGGCGCCACGTACGCGCGCCGTACATCACGCCCGCTCGTTTGACGGTCGGTACGCAGACCATCGACGGGCGAACCGAGGATCTCTCGGCCAACGGCCTGATGCTGCTCTTGCCCACCATGCCCGCGCAAGACGCGCGAGTTCAGATCAGATTCGCGCTGCCGACCACCGGCGCATACGTGGCGACGCAAGCCATCGTTCGGTGGAGGCGCCAGCAAGAAGGGCGCGCGCTGTCCTGCGCCGTCGGTATCGAATTCACCGCGCTCCAGGCGGACGCTCGCGCGGCCATCGAGACGTTCGTTCGTATCGTCGGACAAGAGATGGACAGGCGAGGCTGACTCCGTGAGACCCGAGCGGAGGTCGAGCTCTCGGGTCTACGCAACCGTCCTCTTGCCAAAGACGGGGCCCGAAGACTCTGCTTTCTCCGTACGATTTCGGCCGGCGGCTTTCGCGGCATACAGCGCCGCGTCTGCAGCCGCGATGATCGTGACGACGTCCTCGTAACCCTGATCCGTTCCGGCCACCCCAAAACTGGCGGTGACGGACAGCATCGTTCGAGCCGCTTCGACCGACCTGCCCGAAAGAGAGCTACGGAGACGCTCGGCCACCCCCATGGCGTCGTCCGCTGGACACTCGGGCAGCACCGCGAGAAATTCTTCCCCGCCCCATCGCCCGATGTCGTCGTGGATGCGTACGATTCCCTTCATCCGCTCCACGAACTCGACGAGCACCGCGTCTCCCGCGGGATGACCGTGGACGTCGTTGACCTGCTTGAAGTGGTCCACGTCCGAGAGAATCACCGATACCGGCCGGTGCGTGCGCTGACTTCGTGAGAGCTCCCTGCGAAGAACGTCCGCGATCGCGCCACGATTTTTCGCACCGGTGAGCGAATCGTAAAGCGCGCGCCGCTCGAGCTCCACCTGGGCTTCGAGCAACCGGTCCTGCAGGAGCACGACCCGGCGGCCTGCGCGGATCCGGACTTCCAGCTCCTGCAGATCGATCGGTTTGCGGACGTAGTCGTCGGCGCCCGCCGTGAGCCCGTTGATCAGGTGCTGCTGACCGTCGCGTCCCGTGCAAAGAAGGACATAGACGTAGGGATCGTCGACGCGACTCCGGAGAACCCGGCACACCTCGATACCGCTCAAGCCCGGCATCTCCCAGTCCAGCATGGCGAGGCGAGGCGCATCCGGTTTGAGCAGCATCGCGAGGGCTTTGGCGCCGTCGTGGGTCGCCGTGACGTCGTAACCCCACGACGTGAGCGTCTCCTCGAGGTGCTCTCGAGAGAGCCGCTCGTCCTCCGCGAGAAGCAGCTTCACGCGACCGTCCGCGTTGCTCGCCGGCCTCCGGGTGGACGCGGGCGCCGCGATTATCTCTGGCGGCTGCGACAGGCGAACAGCCGGGTCCAGCGCGGCTTCTGGCGCGTCCGGTCCCCACGAGATCTTCACGCACTCATGAATACCCCAACCGGTCGAAGAGCGCATCTACGTCGCGAATCCTCGTGAACCAGCGGTCGTGTGCGCTCCCAGTCCTTGCTCCTCGGGTACCGTCCGGAGTCCGGGCCTGCGTGATGTCTTGGCGCGGATTGTGCTCAAGCCGCTGCGGACGGCCATGTCCGAAGCGCGGACGCGTCCGTCCGCGCCGGGACCATGCACGTCCTCGGCGCGGATGCCTCCGTCCTCGCTCAGGACGCGTGCATCCTCGACGACATCACGCACGTCCTCGCTCAGGACGCGTGCATCCGCGGCGCGGACGCCTCCGTCCTCGCTCAGGACGCGTGCATCCTCGGCGCGGACGCCTCCGTCCTCGCTCAGGACGCGTGCATCCGCGGCACGGACGCCTCCGTCCTCGCCGGGACCATGCACGTCCTCGGCGCGGATGCCTCCGTCCTCGCTCAGGACGCGTGCATCCGCGGCGCGGACGCCTCCGTCCTCGACGACATCATTCACGTCCTCGCTCAGGACGCGTGCATCCGCGCTGACATCACGTCCGTCCTCGACGACATCCTCGCCGATCACAGCGCGATCGTTCGTGATCTTGCTGCGATCGTTCACGATCGCGGGGCGGGCGTGAGTGAATGACCGAAGTCGCGGGGCTTCCGCAAGGAGCTCCCCACGACGACCTTCGCAGTCGTGGCCGAACGAGGGCGGCATTCACTCCGAGCGAGCACTCGCTCTTCGCTGGTGCCCTTCGTCAGTGCAGGACGACGACTCGTCGTTCGCCGAGCAATGCTCGGTGTCGAGTGTCCCGCGATCCGAAAGCAGGACCCGCCGATCCGGCGGTGCGGACAGGCTTGGAAATCCCCCTACTTCCGCGATGGCGCCTGCCGTCCTGACGGCGCGCCGTGCGCGCGCTGCCAAGTTGACACGATCCGACACCCGACGGGTCTGTCGGAAAGCGCGTTTTCCGCGATGACAAGCGATTTGCGGTGCGGCACGCTCTGTGCTCAATGTCCGGCGGAAACGTCATGAGAAAGAACTTGCTTCGGGGCGTCGTCCTTGGCGGCGCGGTGATGGCGGGGCTCTCGGTTGCGGAGACGGCGGGGGCGCAGACCATCCAGCTGCCTTTGCAATTCGAGCGTTCAGACAACGATTTTCGATCCGCGAGCCAGTTGCCTCTCTGGGTGAATTACGCCGACTGCGAAAACGACGTGAAACTGACGTTTCAGAGCGCTCATTCGCGAACTACGCGACAATCTCCGGGCTCATCCTTCAGGTATGGGCGGGTGGCACCGCCTGCTCCGACGTCGGATCCCGAACGACCACGAGCACTGGATGCTGGCTCGTGTACTCCCAAACACCGACCAGTTCGTCACCGATGGACGTGACGATCGCAGCGCGAGATATCGTGGGACAGGACAGCATTCTCACGTCGGCACCACTGACCGTCGTCCCGCACAAGCCCGGCGACAGTGCGTGCCAGGATCAAAACGGCGCTCACACGTCCCTCGTGCTCGATTTCATGTTCGTGGACGCGTTCGGCAACTTGACGGGTACCGACTCGCAATGGACTCAGACGGGCTTCGACATCACTCCACCCGCACCCCCTGCCGACATCACAGTGAGCCCAGGAGACACACGTCTCCACATGACCTGGGGCACCGTCACGGACCCCAACATCATTCAGTATCAGGTGTATTGCACGCCGCCGCCGGGCCCCGTGCTCTTGCCGGATGGCGGCTACAAGACGTCCTCGTTCCCGGCTGCGCCGTCACTCAAGCCCGAATCCCTCCTCGGCGATGCGGCGTCCATATTTCTCGGAGCCGGCGGGAGCAGCTCCATCACGACCACGACGCTGCTCGACGGTGGCGAGATCGTCAATCCGGCGGAGCTCGCCGCGGAGAGTTGCGATCCCACGTCGGTGCTCACGCCTGGCGGATTCCCGAACAGCAAGTATCTCTGCGGCACCGCCGGACAGACCGCGGTGAACGCGACGGCCTCGGGTCTCGTCGACGGGGTCGGATACGAGGCCGCCATCTCGGCGGTCGATCAGGTCGGCAACGTCGGCCGGCTCTCGGCGAACGTGTGTTCGTCGCCCGAGAAGCTGATCGACTTCTTCGAGCTCTATCGCGACGCGGGCGGCCAGGGCGGCGGTCTCTGCTCCATTTCGAGGCCGGGTGGGCGCTCCGCCCCGCCCTGGCTCCTGCCGCTCGCCGGTGCTTTCTTCGCGCTGGGTGCCGGGCGGCGCATTCTCCGGCGGCGTTCGTGATAGAGGACGGCGGACTCGACCCGCAGAAGCGATGACGCCGTGAAGCCGACTGCCTCTCTACGGATATCCATCGGTTGCCTGGCACTCGGCGCGTCCCTCGCCGTCGCGGAGACGGCCAGCGCCCAGCTGACAGGCGCCCCGACGGCGGGCATCGATGACCTCGGCGTCTACGGTAACACTCACAATCGTGGTGCGACGGAGTCCCCACAGCACGCGGCCCTCGAGCTGCGCATCGGCCGCTACACCCCCAAGATCGACAACGAGTTCGCGACGGCCACGCCGTACAAGTCGATGTTCGGCACGGACAGCCGGTACGCCGTCGGCGTGGAGATGGACCTACAGGTCCTGCGGATCCCGTATCTCGGCACGCTCGGCGTCGGCGGCGCGCTCCAGTACACGAAGATGTCGGCACCGGCGTTCGTCGCCAGCAACTACTCGCGCGGCGGCGAGGACACGACCCTCACGATCTTTCCGCTCTATGCGGTCGCGGTCCTCCGGGCGGACTACATCGCGCGCAGCACGCCGGTCCCGCTCGTGCCCTACGCAAAGCTCGGTATCGGCGCGGGCCTCTGGCGCGTGACGAACGGCGGCGGCACCTCGGACGTCGGCGGCGTGAAGGGCAACGGGCTCTCGATAGGCCCACAGTTCGCCCTCGGCGGCATGCTCCTTCTCGACGCGTTCGACCCCGACGCCGCGTCGTCGCTCGACGACCAGCTCGGCATCAACAACTCCTACGTGTTCGTGGAGTGGTACGATTCCTTCTTGAACGATTTCGGCACGGGCCGGCAGATGCAGGTCGGCACGAACTCCTGGGTGCTCGGGCTCGCGTTCGAAATGTGATCCGCTCTAGGAAAGGGGGTCTTGACCCCCGCGGCTGCGCTGCTCGTCGATGCGGAACTACTAGCCTCGCAAGAGCCGGGCGATGTGCGCCTCTTCCCAGGCAATCGCGCGCTCGTAGTGACGGAACTGTCGCTCGCGTCGCATGAACTCGGGAGGGTGCAGGATGACCTGCCCCCCGATGCGCACCGGCGGCACCAGATGATGCACCAGCTCGTGATAGACGATGTACGACACGAAATACCGCGGCACCCAGGGCTTATCGAGCACGGGGTGAACACGCACCAACCGCTCTTCGGCGCTGTAAGAGCCAAGCTTGATCGTGTGGCGCGGCGCTTCGCCAGGTCTCGTCCGGCGACCCCACGTGATGAGGACGTCCCCGAGACGTGCCCCAAAATACGTTTCGTTCACGCGGTCGAAAATTTCGCGAAGATCATGCGTCTTGCCGCGCGTCCGCAGGGGTCCACGAACGCGACGCGACGCCCGGATGCGGTGGGTGTTCGCGTCGATATACGTCCCGACCGCCTGTGACGCTTCCCGATCCGCGCCGAGCACGTAGTGAATCAGCGCGTCTTGAACGCGCTCGGGCGCGTCGAGAAACATCATGTGGATCCGCACGCGTAGCGTTCCCCGCTCACGCGTGTGCGTGATCATCCGCTGCCGGTTATCGGTGACGGCGAGCTGAACCGGGCCCCCGATCGCCAGTTCGAGCTTGCGTTCTAGCGCCTGTCGCGCTCCTTCATGGACGAAGATCTGCGGGCCACCCGATGTGAACTGGAGCGGCAAGGACACCGTGCCCGGATCGGGAATGCGAACGGCGGCGGTCGCCATGCGCGGAATCACGGCCGTTCGCCCGCGTGCCTGCTTCACGCCAGCAAGCACCGAAGGCCACGAAAATACCGCCGGGAGAGACATGCTCCCCTGGGGGGTATGGGACGGGGTCCATGGCGTCAAGGAATGCGCCTTTCTTTTTTGGTTTCAGCGACTTAGAGGACGTCCGGCGGACCCACGAACGGCGAAGCCTAAACCCGCGAACCGGCGTAGGTTCCAGGCACCGCCCCCCGTTTTGCGCCGCGAACGCGACCTTTCACTCCCCGGGTCGGCCCACAGGCATTTCCCAGGTTTTCCACAGGGCTCCGCTCAGTTTGCGCGAGCTGGGGTGGCGCGCTTGGTGCCCTTGTCGTCTGCGTCGCCGGGCTTGCTGCTCGCCGTTTGCGGAGATGACTTCGCGGTACCGCCACCCGTGCCCGATGCATCCCCGTCCACGCCGTTGCGGCGCACTTTGAAGTGCGCCAGCAGCTTCGTTTCGAGCTTGTTCATCAGGGCCGGGTGTTCTTCCAGATACTGGCGCGCCACGTCCCTGCCCTGTCCGATGCGCTCGCCGTCGACGGAATACCAGGCGCCGCTCTTCTGTACGATGCCGACATCCGCCCCCATATCGAGCACTTCCGCCGATTTGCAGATGCCCTGACCGTAGAGAATGTCGAACTCCACCTCGCGGAACGGCGGGGCCATCTTGTTCTTCACTACCTTCACGCGCGTCCGGTTACCGACGACCGCGAGCTCTCCCTTCTTGTCGGGGATCGACTCCTTGATCGCCCCGATACGGCGGACATCCAGCCGAATCGAAGCGTAAAACTTGAGCGCCTGCCCGCCGGTCGTGGTCTCCGGACTGCCGAACATCACGCCAATCTTCATTCGAATCTGGTTCGTGAAGACGAGCAGTGTCTTCGAACGGGAAACCGTGCCGGTCAGCTTGCGGAGCGCCTGGCTCATCAGGCGCGCCTGAAGCCCGACGTGCGAGTCACCCATGTCCCCCTCGATTTCCGCCTTGGGCACGAGCGCCGCGACCGAGTCCACCACGACGATGTCCACGGCGTTCGAACGGACGAGCATGTCGGCAATCTCGAGCGCCTGTTCTCCGAAGTCCGGCTGGCTGATGAGGAGCTCGTCGGTCTTGACGCCGAGCCGCTTGGCGTACGTCACATCCAGTGCGTGCTCCGCGTCGATGAACGCCGCGACTCCGCCCATGCGCTGAACTTGTGCGATCGCGTGAAGGGTGAGCGTCGTCTTTCCGCTCGACTCGGGGCCGTAGATTTCGGCGATGCGGCCACGCGGATAACCACCGATGCCGAGCCCGATATCGAGCCCGAGCGAGCCTGACGGAACGACCTGGACATCTCCGCCGATCGACTCACCGTCCCCGAGGCGCATGAGCGCGCCTTTGCCGAACTCCTTTTCCACGCTTGCGATCGCGATCTCGAGGGCTTTGCTGCGCTGCTGCTTGTCGTCCATCGTTCTTCTCCGTCCCTGAATGCGACCGCTCTTTATCTGCGGTCCGTCCTGAGAATGCGCTTCGGGTCATCCCCGGCGCGTGACCAGTGGATACTGTGCGGCTGTTCAGATGTCAACTTTGCAAGGGATGGCGAGCGGACATTGATTGGCGTCCCGGCCCGGTTTCCTCGGAGCTCAACGCCGAGCCGACCCATCCGAGCCAGAGTCGCGTCCTGACGCTGCGCCTGAATCGGCGCAAGACGTCGCGGCTCCGGGCGCGCAAGCCCTCGCCCACGAGAGCATGACGTCCTTTTCCACAGCGGTCAGCCTCTGGACGGGAGGTTCTATGGCCGTCGTCTGATACGGCATGAAGCCGCTCGAGATCACGTCTTCGAGGCGATCGACCGGGCGTTCTCCGTCCGCAAAATTACGCCGCGTGTCTGACCAGACCAGCAGCGGAAACGGCGCGCGAACGCACGTGTCGTTCGCAACGCAGACGTCGAGGACCGCGTCCGAATCGTGACAGCGCCGGCACTTCGCCGAGAGGACGGCCTCGACGTCGCAGGGGAAGAACTCACCAGCCACCGCACCCGAGTCGGCGCAAGGCGCCGGCCCTGGGTCCGTGGTGGCGTCCCCTTCATCGGGAAGACCGCCTCGTCCCGTCGTGCATCCGATTGCACCGCACACCAACGCCACGCCACCGAGGCGGCTCCAGCCCATGAAGCCATGATACGCAGGGAGGGCGCCGATTGGTTGCTTCAAAAATGACGAGGACGCTTCGCGGCACGACCCGGGGACGACCCTAGGGTCCCGGGCGCGCCGGAGCTGGCGGCAAGCGGCGGATCTCGACGCGCTCGGCGCGCCGCGGCGAGGCTTGCGTGACCACGAACTCGAGCCCCTTCCACTCCGCTCGATCTCCGACGCGCGGGACGCGCCCGACGATCTCGGCGACGAGGCCGCCGACCGTCACGGCCTGGAGCTCTTCATCGTCGACGCCGAAGCCGCCGAGGACCGCGCGCGCCTCGGCCCAGCCGCGACAGACGAGGGAGCCGTCGCTCCGCTTGGTGATGAACGGGTCGACGCGGTCGCTCTCGTCTTCGATGTCGCCGACGATCTCCTCGAGCACGTCCTCGAGCGTGACGATGCCCTGAGCCCCGCCGTACTCGTCCACGACGAGCGCGAGGTGCCGGCGCTCCTGCTGAAACATGCGGAGGAGCCGTTCGAGCGTCGTGGCGGAAGGGACGACGAGCGGTTTCGTCGCCAGCCCCTCGAGGTCGATCGTCTCGGGAGCCTCGTGGAGCGTGAACATCAGGTCCTTCACCAGGATGACGCCGTCGATGCCATCGAGGTCGCCGCTCGGCGTGTAGGGAAAGCGGCTGTGTCCCGTCCGCTTGACGACGTCCAGGTTCTCGGCAAGCGAGCGCTGCCCCGAGAGATAGACGACGCGAGCGCGCGGCACCATGACGTCGCGGGCACGAAGTTCCTTCAACGTCGCGACGCCTTCGATCATGTCCGCGGCGAGCGTACCCAGGACGCCCTCGGTGCGACCGAGCGACGCGAGCAACCGAATTTCGTCCATCGAGGTAACCGGACGCGCCGAGGGCGAGCTCAGTCGTCGCGCGATGGATCGCATCACGCGAAGCAGCGGCCCGAGCACGACGACGAGTGTCGCGACGCCGTACGCGACTGGCGTCGCGAGGGTGCCGGCGGACGCGACGCCGATGGTCTTCGGGATGATCTCCGAGAACAGCAGCACGGCAAGGGTGAACAGGATCGAGAAGACCCAGAGTGTCTTCGGGTCGAACACGTCCGCGTAGAATGCGCCCGCGACCGACGCCCCGACGGTGTTCGCCGTCGTGCTCAAGGTGAGGATGGCGGCGAGCGGCAGATCGATCTCCCGCTTGTAGCGCCTGAGAAGATCGGCGGCGCGGCGACTTTCCGAGCGCCTCGATCTGGGCGTGACTCACGCTGAGCAGCACCGCCTCGGAGAGCGAACACACGAAGGACGACACCAGCGCCAGGGCGATGGCAAGGCCGAAGGCGAGCATCCGCTCAGCGCTGTCCCGCGGCTCTCGACGCCGCGCCAAACCCTCGCGCCGCGGCGACGGCGAGATCCCGCGGAGCGTCGGGTCGCGGTACGCCGGGCGGCGTCTGAACTGCCACCGACGCACCGGGCGACGACGTCGCAGCGTGAAGGGTCGAGAGCTCGGCACGGTCCGTCACGGCTGACGGGCCACCGAACGCCCACGCTGCCGTCGCTCCGATGATCACGCCGCCGAGGGCACTCGCCACGCCCACGATCGCGGGCCGTGCCCGGAGCTTCGAGAGCGAGGCGAGCTCATCCGGAGCGAAAACGCCAGGCCGAACTCGTCCATTGGCGACGCGCGGGAGTCGGTCGGTCGCGCGACGCCGCGGGGAGGTGTCGAGACTCGCCGGCCCCGCGAGGCGCCGTGCAATCCCTCCGAGTCGATCCGAGACCTCGCGCGCCGTCTGGACGCGCAGCTTTCGATCCTTTGCGAGACACGCTTCGACGAGTCGCGCGAGCTCCGGGTCCGTGGCGGGCGCGACCTCGAGGAGAGGGCGATGCGCCTTCGTGATGATCGAAACCATGAGCGCGTTGTAGTTCTTGCCGCGAAACGGCGCGGCGCCCGTGAGGCACTGATAGAGCACCACGCCGAGCGACCAGACATCGGTACGGCCATCGACCTGCTCCGCACCGCGAGCCTGCTCGGGGCTCATGAACTCGGGACACCCGAGCACCGCGCCGTGCCCCGTCTCGGTGCGGTCGCGTGCCGCGGGGCCAAGCGTCTTGCTCACGCCGAAGTCGAGGATCTTGGCGATCGGACGCCCGCCCTCCGGGTTTCGCGCGAGGAACACGTTCGCGAGCGACAGATCGCGGTGCACGATGCCAGCGCGGTGAGCGAGGTCGAGCCCGTCGGCAATCTGCGCCAAGAATGCCGCTACTTCGAGCGCGGAGAGCGGGCCGGTGCGCTCGAGCCGAGCCTCCAGGCTCTCTCCCGCGAGCAATTCCATGACGATGAAAGGTCGTCCGTCCTCGGCCTGCGCGACGTCGAACACGTCGACGATGGCGGGATGGTCCAGGCTACCGGCCGTCTCCGCCTCGCGGATGAAGCGCTCGAGCGCGTCGGGCCGCTCGGCCAGCGCAGGCAACAAGAACTTGATGGCAAAGTTCTTCTGCGTGAGCTCGTTCTTGGCAGCCCAGACTTCGCCCATCCCGCCCACGTCCAGGAGACGAAGCAGTCGGTAGCGCTCGGATATGACGTCGCCTGGCTGCACCACCCGCGATTTGACCGGCCTAGACGAGAACGGCCAACAATCCGTGCGACGCCCCGCCGGCGGCACGAGTCTTTCGTTAGAAGTTACCGACGCTTACCGAGGAAACAGGTCAACGACCTGAATCCTGGCGCCGGGCGTCGAAATCAGGCGGGGCGCGCGCCCCCCGAGCCCGGCGTCGAAAGCCGCTGCTGCTGCTGCTGGAGATACTGGGCGACGAAGCGGGAGCGCTCGATCGCAAACTGTTTGACCTCACGATTCGGCGAACCCGCCAGCGCGTTCAGGAGGCGCGTGACCTTGTCCAGATCACGCGCCTGGAACAACGCCTCGAAGTAGTTGTTCGCGAGCCGAACGTCGCGGGCCATCTTGCCCTCGTGCGGCTGAAGAAGCTCGATGACCGATTTGAGGTCGCCTTTTTGCCCGTAGAGCGCGGAGAGCGAAATGAGCGCGAGCGCGTCGTCGGAGTTCCGTTCGACGCCCTTCTTCGCCCATTCGACGGCCTTCTCGCGCGTCTCCTCGTTCGCGGAATAGATCCCCTGGATCGCGACGAACGGGGCGGCGCTTTTCTTGTTCGGAGCGGCCTCCGCCAGCGTCGACACGGTGCGGATCGCTTCTTCCTCGTTCGACGTTTCGCGTACGTGGGAAAATAAGAGGGCCCAGGCGTCCACGCAGCTCGGGTCGATGGTGATCGCGCGTTCGATCGCCGCGCGCTCCTGGGTGCGCTCCTCCCGAGCTCGATGCACGCGCGCGAGGTGCAACGACGGATAGGGGCTTGCCGGCAGCAGATTCTGAGCTCCCTTCAGGGTGCTCTCCGCCTTCTCCCACCGCTCGAGCTGCATCTGGGCGACGCCGAGCCCGAGCCAATCGTCACCGCCCCCGCCGGCGGCGACGACCTTTGCGAGCACCTTCTCGGCCTTCTCGGCGCGGCCGTACTTCATGAGCTCCTGGGCGAACAGGCGACCGCGATTCAGGTCGTCCTTGCTCTCGTTCCAGTGCTTCTCGAGACCATCGAGGAGATCCTCGAGTCCGATGGTGATGGGGCGTCCCTCGGCATCCTGTACCTGAACTGCGGGCCCGTTGAACCCGAGGAGCTTCCACATGTCCTCGGGAGCCACCACGACGGGTCCGGACTTCAGCTTCGTCGTGAGCTCGTCCCCGAGTTTGTTGATCGGCAGGACGACGAGGGCGTTCTGCGGAATGCCTCCCTGGAAGGCGCCCACCGGGGCGATGATCGCCGCGGCGCCTCCAACTTGAAGGTTCGCGGCAGCGCCCTCGGGAACGTTCGGCTGGCTCATCTCGTACCTTTCGCGAAGCTCGATGCACTGCGGCGCGACACTCGCGGCGCGCAGCAGCATGGAGCGCGGATCATGCAGAAAACGCGGGCGGACCGTAGCAGCGGCCAGAGGGTCCGGCAATAGCAGCACGGTCGGGCCCTCGGAGGACTCGGGGGGAGGGACCGAACACATTCGTCCCGGCCGCACCTCCGATCGGGCAGTCAACCGATTGGCGGCTCGCGAAGGGCGGGATTATATGGATCATCTCGCATGAGCGGACAGGCTATCGTCCTCGCGGTCTTCGGCCTCGCGCTACTGATGGTGATTCACGAGGGCGGGCACCATTTCGTTGCGCGGGCCTTCAAGATGCGCGTCCTCCGGTTCAGCATCGGCTTCGGGCCCGTGCTGTGGCGGCACCAACCCCGCGGAAGCACGACGGTCTATCAGATCGCGCTGATTCCGTTTCTGGCCTACGTACAAGTCGCGGGCATGAACCCGTTCGAGGAGATCGACCCCGACGACAGCGGGAGTTACGCCAACGCCTCGCTGGCTGCGCGCATCGCAACGATCGGAGCCGGCCCGCTCGCAAACTACTTCTTTGCGTCGGTACTCTTCTTCGGCAGCCTCATGCTCGGGGGCGAGGCCGTGCCGTCGAATTCCACCGTGGTCGAGGTCATGAAAGGCGGCGCGGCGGCGAGCGCGCAGATGAAAACGGGGGATCGCATCCTGTCGATCGACGGTGCGCCGATCGACACGTTCGACGAACTGCGCCACATCGTGCTCCTCCATCCCGGCACCCGGCTTCGCATGGACGTGGACCGGAAAGGCCAGCAGCTCACCCTCGACGTGACGCCGGAACCGAAGGGAGAGAATGGAGGTGGTCAGATCATGGTGCAGGCAAGGATCGACCACATCCCGGTGACGGCGAAGCAGGCTGTCGTCAAATCGCTCGTCCTTCCTGCCATCGTCGTCGACCATCTGGTCGTCGGTCTCGCCCGGATCATCACGCGGAAGGAGAAGGCGGATCTCGCCGGACCGGTCGGCATCGTCAAGATCGCCGGCAATGCAGCCGAGCGTGGCATGGGCGAATATCTGGAATTCCTCGGAATGCTGAGCGCGTACCTGGGTGGGTTCAACTTGTTGCCTCTCCCGGCGCTCGATGGCGGACGGCTCGCCTTTCTCGGGTACGAGGCCGTCACCCGGCGCCGCGCGAACGCGCGCGTGGAAGCGGGAATCCATTTCGTGGGCCTCGTGATGTTGCTCACGTTGCTCGCCGTCGTTACCGTCTTCGACTTCAAGCGGTGAATCCCCCGGCGCTTCGTGCAATCACGCTGACTGGCATCGGGCTGCACTCCGGACGCGCTGGTTCGCTCACGTTGTCGGCGATCGAGGGCCCGGTCGTCTTCCGAACTGCGCGCGGCGACGTCCGGATCGCGGACCTGGACGTGCTGCGAACGGATCTCGGCGTACGCGTGGCGTGCCCGCGCGTCGGGCTGGACGTCGACAGCGTGGAGCACCTGCTCGCGGCGCTAGGCGGCCTGTCGCTTCACGACGGCGTCGCCCTGGAGGTCGAGGGCCCGGAATTGCCCCTCTTGGACGGCGCGGCGCGCGTGTTCGCCGATGCGCTGGTCACCCTCGGCGCACGGGCGCGAACGACGGATCTGGTCGTCGTCCGCGCCGGTATGGTCGAAGTCGGCGAGGCAAGGTACGAGTTCGAGCCCGGTTCGACGGTCGCGCTCGCGGTGAAGATCGCCTTTGCCGAACCGGGGATCGGCACGGCCGACGCCACGTGGGACGGCACTTCCACGTCGTTCCTCGCGGACATCGCGTGGGCCCGAACGTTCGGGTTTCGCCGCGACGCCGGGCGGCTGAGGGCAACGGGGCGCGCGTCCGGCGCGAACCCGGAGGCCGTGATGATCCTGGACGATGCGGGTCACGTCGAGGCGCCCGGCGCCCCGGCGCAACCGGGTGAATTCGCGCGACACAAGCTCCTCGACCTCATCGGCGATCTTCACCTGTCCGGGGGGCCTCCGGTGGGGACCGTCCGCGCTTTTCGGCCCGGACACGCGGCGACCAACCGGGCGATGAAGGAAGCGTTACGTCGCGGACTCGTCGCGCCGCGAGCCTGATACCCTCGACCTGCCATGAAGTCCCTCGGGCTCGCCCTCGCCGCGACGGTCGCCCTTGTTTCGGCGATCGCGTGCGGAGCGGGCACGGTGAGTCTCGCAGGCGGCCCACGCGAGTACGTCGCGACCGACTACGAACGCGTGCTCGGCCGATGGACGCGTACGGAGATGCTCTTCGTCCCCGGTGAGCTGGACGACATGCTGACCGTCACCGCCACGTACGAGTCGTGGGACTTTCGCTGGGCTTACGTGGTGCGGTACGCGGAGGATTACCGCCTCACGGTGGAGCAACGAGGGGCACTCCTCGAGCGATCGCTCGACGAATCGGGTCGCTTTCATTCATTTTATGTCGCGCTCTACGCGCAGCGGCATCAATGGTCGGACCTCACGGCCGACAACGCGGCGTGGATCGTTCGGCTGATCGACGACCGCGGGGACGAAACGGCGCCGAGCGAAATCGACCCCATTCGAAAACCCGGAGCGATCGAACGAACCTATTTCCCCTACACATCGCCATGGCGGCGCGCCTACAGGATCCGATTCCCGGTCGCGCGCTCCGATGGGCGCCGCACGATCTCTTCGAACGCGCAATGGTTCGGGCTCAGATTTGCTGGCGCGCAGGGCAACGAACAACTCGTGTGGCTCGTCGATCGAAGCCAGCCCATGCAAAGTCCCTGATCACCCTGCGAGAATCTCGACGAGCGGGGGCACGCTCATCAAAAGTTCGTGAGCGACGCTGCGGGAGGCGAAGAGCACGAGCGCGCCCGAGGGACCTGCCCGAGCCATCGCTTTCGCCTTGCCCGCGCCGAGCACCTCGGCCGCGAAGAGAAAATCGCCGGGCGAAGCCTCGTCCGTGACCGCCTCGCCGCTCACGAACTCGACGCGGCCCGCGCCGACGACGTGTAGCCCTGGTACCACCTTCCCGGCGGGAACGATCGTCTCGCCGGGCGCGAACGACTTAACGTCCAGGCGCGAAAAGACCATCCCACGAAGCGAGTCATCCAGCCTGTCCCCGAGCGGACCAAGCGTTGCGCCGGCCAGAGCCTGAAACCGATCTCCGACGCCCTTGAGCTCGTCCGCGACCCACGGGCAATCCGACATGCTCGCCGCGAGCTCTTCGGCGCTCCATGATGCGACGACGGTGCCGTCCTCCAGCGCGACGACACGCACGGAGACCGCTTCTTCGAGCGTCCCGCCGGTGAAAACCACGTCTCCTGCAGCCGCGGTGCTCGCTGCCACATCGGCGATCGCCGGCATGATGCCGACCTTGCCCCGGGTTACGAGCGCGGCGCCGAACGAGCTGACCTCCTCTTCGGCGGCAAGCGACGTGAGCACGGCCGACGCCGAGAGACGGTATTGCGACGGCTCCGGTAGATCCTCGAACCCGCGGACCTGATCGAGTGCCACGCCGTCCACGAGGAGAGTCGGCGAGGGAATGACTTCCGCTTCCGGCTCCGCGTGGACGGAGGGCTCGGAAAAGGCATCCATCGGCGGCGACGGTGCAACCCAATCCATCTCGGGGCTGGCAGACTCCGGTTCGGCAAGGTGGTCCATGTCCGACGGCGGCCGAGGCTCATCGCGGTGACTGACCGGCGCCGAGACGCGAGCTCCGAACGGCTCGTCCTCGGTATCGAGCGCACTCGACCCTTCCGGGTCCGCGAACGGGAAACGGTCGTCCTCGGATTCCGTCGCGACCGTGTTCGCGTCACTGACGTGTCGCAAATCTTCCGGCGGGAGCGGAGATGATCCGAAGATCGCGTCTGGCGAGACGGAGCCTGAATGGCGCTCGGGACGCGCGCTGAAAATCTCGTCCGGATTGACGTCGAGCTCTTCTTCGGTTTGTTCCTCGTCATCGGGCTCGACGCTGACGGCGCTCGCGCGAGGCGGGGGCACGGACGAGTCGCTCGCGCCACCGGTACTCGGCGGCGGAATCGTCGGCGCATCGTCGTCGAAGTCGTCGTCCTCGCCGTCGTCGAACTCGAACGGGATCTCGCTCGTGAGCGAGTGTGCGCTCTGTCGAAACTGCGGCCGCGGAGGAGCCGGAACCGAATCGCGGAGGAGCGCATCGACGTCCTGGTCCTCGCGCGATCCCCCGCTCGGCGGGGCAATCGAGTCGGGTGCCGCAAGCGCCTCCATGACGAGCCGATCCGCAACGTTGGCCGCCAGCCGCGTCAGATCGCGAGTGCGCTCGGGATTCCCCGCGCTGATCGCGGCCTCGACGGCGCGACGGAGCCAGAGAACCGCATCGGCTCGGGCGCCGCGCTGCCATTGGACGGCGGCGGTCTGCAGCGCCCAGGCGACGTCATCGTCGTCGCCATCGAGCGGCGCTGGGATTACGGGCTCGCCATGCATCCGGAAGGAGTTTCATACCATTCCATCGCCCGAGGTGGCGAGGCGGATGGAGACCCAGCTCCGCTCCGAACCCTCAATGCGCCTGAATCAGGACTTCGCGATCCTTGGCGCCGTTCGGAGGGCCCACCATTCCGAGCTTTTCCATCATCTCCACCATCTTTGCGGCTCGGTTGTAGCCGATCGTCATCTTGCGCTGCAGCCAGGAGGTCGAGCAGCGACGCGTCTCGGCTACGATGCGAACGGCCTCGTCGAAGCGCGAATCCTGCGGGTCGTCGTCCTTCTCGCCGTCTTCTTCGTCGTCGGCACGCTGCAAGATGGCGTCGTGGTACGTGGGCGTCCCCTGAGCCCTCAGGAAATTCGTGAGCAAGTCGACCTCCTCCTCGCTCACGAAAGGACACTGGACGCGTCGCATCTCGTTCGAGCCGTTCATCTTGACCAGCATGTCGCCCTTGCCGAGCAGGAGCTCGGAGCCCTGCTCGTCGAGGATCGTCCGGCTGTCGACCTTCTGCGCTACGCGGAACGCAATGCGCGTCGGAAAGTTCGCCTTGATCATGCCCGTGATGACGTCCACGCTCGGCCGCTGCGTCGCGAGCACGACGTGCATCCCCGCGGCGCGCGCCTTTTGCGCGAGTCGTGCCACCGCAGTCTCCACGTCTTTCCCTTGCTGCATCATCAGATCGGCAAACTCGTCCACGACGATGACGATGAACGGAAGCTTGCCCGGGAGGATCGCGCCGTCCGCGCCCTCCTTCGCGGATGGGACGCTCACGAGCTGACCGTCGGCGGCGATCGCTTGAACCTCGGTCGGGTCGGGTGGCGGGATTTCACCGTCCTCGATGCGCTTCACCCAGCGGTTGTAGGTGCCGATGTTCTTCGTGCCCGCGTTCGCGAACAGCTGATACCGACGTTCCATCTCGTCGACGGCCCACTTCAGCGCCTTCGCAGCTTGCTTCATGTCCGTCACTACCGGAAGGAGCATGTGCGGAATTCCATCGAAAGGCGCGAGCTCGACGACCTTGGGATCGATCATGAGCAGCCGCAGCTCGTCCGGCGTTCGACGGAACAGCAAGCTCGTGAGCATCACGTTGAGGCCTACGCTCTTCCCTGCGCCCGTCGCGCCGGCGACGATGACGTGAGGCATCGAAGCGAGATCCGCGTAAAACGGCGCGCCCACGATGTCGCGCCCGAGCACGACCGGCAGCGGCGCCTTCTCAGCGAGCTGGTCGAATCGCTTGTCTTCGACGAGCTCCCGTAACCCCACCGGTTGTCGCTCGTCGTTCGGCAGCTCGAACCCGATGCGGCTCTTTCCCGGAATCGGCGCCACAATGCGTACTTTGCGCGACAATCCGAGCGCCAGGTCGTCTGACAGGCTCGCGATCTTGCTCACCTTCGTTCCCGCCTCGGGAGCAACTTCGTACGTGGTCACCGTCGGCCCGGGATGAATCTCGACGACTTTCCCGGTCACGCCGTAATCGAGCAGCGTGCGCTCGAGCCGCTCCGACAGCTCGAACACGCGACGCTTGTCGACCTCGTTCACCGTGGGCGCCGTCGCGGCGAGAATATCCGTCGATGGCAGCTGAAACCCGCTCTTCTTCCGCGCGGGCCCACGGAGCGCGCGCTTCACCTCGAGCTCCTTGCTCGTGTCGACAATCGTCGGTTCGGCAGGAGCATCTGCCTTCGTAGCTCTGCGAGGCGGACGTTCGCCGACCGCTGGGACGACGCGCGGCTCCAGGATTTCTTGGTCGGGGGGCTCTCCCGCGTCGTCTTCCGTCAAAGTACCCTGGACCTCTTCCGGCCCCGCGTCGACGAATGGGACCCTCGAAAAGGGCGCAGGCATCGTGCCTGCGAGCGCCATGTTCCGTCGCGCCACGCCGTCACGCAGCGCCTCGGACAGCGCGATCGGCGGGGGCCCAGTGCGCTCGACGGGCAACCAATCCGTATCGTCCTCTTCCAGGTGTGCGAGGATGGCATCGTCACGAGCGCTGTCGTCGATCACCGGCGCGGCGGCGGAGCGCGCCGCATCCTCACGCGCGCGCCGGAGCGTCCGCGCTTCGCCCCATGCAACCCGCGAGCGCGAGAGGAGTCGCACGAGCGCGCCTTCGATGAATGCGACGAAGCGCGATACCCGGTCGACCCACTCGATGAACGAAAACTGGCTGCGGCCGATCAAAACGAGGCACGCAACGGTCGCCCCGACGAGGAACGACCCCACGGCCGAAAACAGCGCCTGCATCAGCTCGCCGAAAAACAGCCCAACGTTGCCACCCGCGGGCATGCCGCCGAAGACGTGGGCCGTCGGAGCCGCGATGTGAACCAAAGCCGACAGCACGACCCCCAGCACGAGATCGCCAGCGATGCGGAACGAGGTCACGGGCATCCGACCCGGACGGAAGAGCGGCCACGCGATCAGCCCGAACTCGACCGGCAGCAGCCAGGCGACGACTCCGAATCCGCGCGCAAGGGCTTCACCGATCGCCGTCCCGACAGGCCCTGCTGGCTCGGTGCCGATTACCGACGGATCCGCCGGGTCCACGCGAATTCCGGCGAGGGCCAGGACCAGGTACGCCGCCGCGGCGACGAGGAGGAGCGACGCCGCTTCGCGCGGTTTCCCCGCCGACGGGACGCTACCCTCGGTCCCCGGCGAGACCCCGAGCCGTCGAGGCGTAAATAAGTGTACGCTCATCTACTACCTGTGCATACATAGACCTACCCAACCGGAGATACAAGAACTCCGTGACGGAGCAATGCCCTTGCGAGGTTCACTTAATGAAGGAATCCGGTGAGATTCCGGACGGAGGTGGAGCCACGCCGGAAAAATCCCACCAATCCGAGAATGGACACGGAACCTTTGGAGCAAGCTTGAGTGCACGCGAAAGTAGGTCGTATTATCCCGACTCCCCTGGCGATGAACGCCGGGAACGCGACGGCTCACGTCGCGAATTTGCACGGGGAACGGTAGGGATTCCAATGAAGTGCCGCTCGCGCGCCGGCCGACTTTCGTCCCGGAAGGGATTGGTCGTAACGCTCGCACTTTTCGTCGCGGTATCCGGTTGTCGCACCACGGACGAGGACGTCCATCGCTGGGCCAACACGGCCCAGGGTCCCCGCAAGCTGGTGGCGGTGCTGGAACACGACAAGTACCCGATGGATCTCCGCATCGAATCGGCGCTGACGCTGGTCGACATGAAGCCGCGCGCAGGTCGCCGGATTGGCATCGGTGACCTCGTCGACAGCCTGAACGAGCTTCCGGCGTCCGAACGCGCGAAGATCGTGACGGGCATGGTGCCGCGCCTGGACGCGGAAATCCGGAAGCCGGCCACCGGCACTGGCGAATCCCGCGTCGATACGTCGATCCCATACAAGGACGCGGCGTACGCGCTCCTAACCAATGACGGAGGGCCGCTGGTCACCGACAGGGCGCAAGTCGAGACATTGCATGCAGCGCTCACTCAATGGGCGATGACGGATTTTTCCGCGCGAATGGACGACTCGTCGCAGGCATACGGGATGGAGCAGGTGCTCCGCATGCTCGGTGCAAGCGGAGTGCGCGGGTTGCCGGCGCTCATCCAGCTGGATTTCCCGAAACTGGATCGCGTTTCCGATCTGATCTCGGACCTCGGAGACCCTGCCACGAAGCTCGAGGCGAGCAAGAAGCTCGTTGCGGTCGCTCAGGCCATCAACGCGGACACGTGGATCAAAACCTGGACGCCCAAGCTCGAAGCCGCCGACGAGGCCCAAAAGCTGAAGCCAACGAAAGATCAACTCGCGAAGCAGGTGGAGCAGTACCAGGAGGAAGAGCTCCTCCGCGTTTTTGGATCGATGAAGAAGATCGGGCAAGAACCGATCGTCGAGTACCTCTTGAACTTCGCGCTCGACAAGTCCCAGAGTGAAAAGCGACGGAGCACGGCGCTCGTGGCGCTCGAAGGGCAAATCGACAAGGACAACAAGAGCCAGGTCGATCGCGTCCTGTCCCTCGCGAGCGGAGAAGACACGCCCGATGCGGTGCGCGATGCCGCTTTGCGCATCGCGGGGGATCTCCCGCGGCCGCGCGTCGTCGAACGCCTCTACGCGATGTTCGACAACAAGGAGTGGAAGATCCGGTGGGTCGCGGCGGAGCTGGTGCTGAAGATGAGCGACAGCTCGCAGATCGACGAGTTCATGGCGCACCTCGCGCACGCCAAGGGCATGAGCATCACCGAACCGCTCCGCTACGGAACGCTCATCGGCCAGCTGAAGAAGGTGAAGGTCGATCCGATCGCCGCCATCGACCGCTACACCGATCCGCAGTACCCAGTCGAAGATCGATTGAGCGCGCTCGGCTATTACTACGAAGGCGGCACGAGCAAGGACCTGCCGAAGGTCGACCGCTATGCATCCGACACGACCAAGGTGCCCGAGTGCCTGCCTGCAGCGAAGGAGTGCGAGTGGAAGTGCACCGTGGACGCCGGGGAAAAGACCGTGGCGACCGTCGGAGACTTCGTCACGTTTTGCGTGAAGCCTGCTCTAGAGAAACGTGCGCCCTCGAAAGGCAAGTAAGCTCCGCGTCGCGAGAATAGCGACGATCCCAAAAGCACCGTAAGGCCCCCGCGGAAATGTCCGACGCGAACAAGAAATCAGCCCGCAATTTCCAGTGTCGTGATGCGCTCTGGGAAAAGTTCGAGCAAATGGCTCGCGAGCTCGAATGCTCGATCGATTACCTGGTGAACGACGCCATGAAGCAATACCTGCGACAGCGCGGGTACGGCAGCACGGCCGCATCGATGTCCATCGCACCGGGTACAGGCAACGGACCTCCATCGCCGGCCGCGGTTGCAGCCCCGCCGCCGCCGCCGCCGCCACCGCCGCCGGCCGCGCCACCACGCGGGTCATTCGCGCCCCCACCTCCCCCGCCGCCGCCACCCGCCGCAGCCCGAGGCTCGACGGGCCAGTTGCCGCCATTGCCACCAGGAGCGTCAGGGGCCATGAGCGCGCGGCGCGGACCGCCGCCCCCTCCCGCCGCGCGCGCGATGAGCCGTGCGCCCACACCGCCACCAGTTCCCGCGCCTGCCGCGGCCGCGCCTCGCGGGGGACCGCCCCCGATGGCGCCCATGCAGCGCGCCGCGCAGCTCTACATTTACTACATGGGGGAGCGCTTCCAGGTGACGAAGGAGCGCTTCATCATCGGGCGCGGCAAACAATCGAGTGATCTGACCATCAAGGATCCGAACGTCTCGCGGCAACACGCGATGGTCGAGTATCTGAATGGCCAGTATTACATCGTCGACATGGGCTCGACGAACGGCGTGGAGTACAACGGCCAGCGCGTTCAACGTCGCGTCATCAACGATGGCGACACGTTCCGAGTCTGCGACCACGAACTTCGCTTCGCGCTGCAATAGTCGTCGGCGCGTGCAGGGACGGAAGCGCGTCGCAGCCTTCTTGAGCCTATCGGCCGCGACCGTGCTGGCCCAGGGCGCGCCTCCCTGGACTTTACGGGATCGGCCTGGGCTGCCGGACGATGCACGAAGCGTAACGATCGTTCGGAAGAACGAGCCCATCTTCACGAGTCCGGACTCGAGCGCCCCACGCCGCGGCGCAGCCGCGATCGGCGCGCGGCTGCCGCTCTACGGCGCCAGGCGAGGCCCCGGGTGCAGGAGCGACTGGCTCCTCGTCGGCCCCGTCGCATGGATGTGCGGCGACGCGACGGAGGTCTCTACGGAACCACCGCTCTCCGCAGACTCGGACACGCCTTCGAGCGCGGACGGGTTACCCGAGAAGTATTCTTTCATCGGCGATGAAGGAGCTCTCGCCTACGCCGACCTCGCGTCTGCGGGCGAAGAGGCGCCGACGGAAGAACTGCAGCCCGGCTTCGCCGTCTCCATCACGGAGACCCGTAACGGGCCGCGCGGTGATCCGTTCTCGCTCACGACGAAGGGACTCTGGATCGCGGCCGCCAACCTCGTCCCGGTGCGGCCCCTCGACTTTCATGGCTACGCCGTGATCGGCGGGGAGCTCGATCACGGCTGGGTGGTAGCCGACGTCGCGAGAGTGCACGCGACGCCCGGCGAGCCGAAGCTCACGGGCGCGGTGAGACGCCGCTTCGAGACGTTCCCCGTGCTCGAGTCGCGCGACGTGAAGGGACGAACGTGGGTCCGCGTCGCAGAAGGTGCGTGGCTCGACGGCGACGACGTCCGTGTACCCGTCGCGAGCGCGCCCCCCGCCGAGGCACGTGCCGGCGAACGATGGCTCGACGTGGATCTGGAGCACCAGGTCGTGACGGCGTACGAGGGTGAGCGCGCCGTCTACACGACGCTGACCTCGACCGGGGTGGGGCGTGGCGACGACGTCACCGCGACCCCGCTCGGGGTCCACCGGATCTGGGTCAAACTCCGCACGACCGACATGACCAACCTCGAGGATGCCGAAGCCCGTCGCTATTACGCGATCGAGGATGTGCCCTGGGTGATGTTCTTCCAGAAGGGTTACGGCTTCCACGGAGCGTTCTGGCACCGATCGTTCGGACACGTCAGGAGTCACGGATGCGTGAACCTGACGCCGCTCGACGCGGAGCAATTATTTCGATGGGCAAGCCCACGCTTGCCCGCGGGCTGGACGGCCGTGCTTCCCACCGAATACGACCCAGGGACGCTCGTTCGAGTACGATGACCCTCGTGGAGACGCTCGCGTGGTCTCGATAGTGCACGCCGCGCGCGACATCGGTCGCGTCCGAGACATTTCGGCGGTCCTCGCTCGCTACGGATTCGGCGAGGTGCTGGGGAAAATGGGCTTCGGACCGAAGCGCAGCGAGCCCGCGGACTCGGAGGCGAGAGGCCGGTCGTGGGCGACGCGGCTCCGCATGGCGCTGGAAGAACTGGGGCCATCGTTCGTGAAGCTCGGGCAGATCATGTCCACGAGGGCGGACCTGCTCCCGCCGGAACTCATCGCCGAACTCACCAAGCTTCAAGACTCGGTACCGCCGGTGGCGTTCGCGGAGATCAAGGAGCAAGTGGAGCGCTCCCTCGGCGCCGACCTCGGCGAAATCTTCGCGGAGGTGGACGAGACGCCGCTCGCAGCCGCCAGCATCGCTCAAGTGCACCGCGGAAAGCTGCGTACGGAAGATGGCTTAATGGATGTCGTCGTCAAGGTGCAGCGCCCCGGCATCGGCGACACCATCTCGAGCGACCTCGACATCTTGCACACATTTGCCGCGCTCCTCGAGCGCGCGGTCCCGGAGAGCCGGATCTATTCGCCGGTCGGGCTCGTGCACCAGTTCGACCGAGCCATCACGAGCGAGCTCGATTTCGTGACGGAAGCGGAGAACGCCGTTCGCTTCGCGCAGAACTTCGAAGGGTACAAGAACGTCAAGTTCCCGAAGGTCTATCGCCGGGCGACGAGCAAGCACGTGATCACGCTCGAATATCTCGACGGGAAAAAGATCTTCGACGCGATCGCGGCGGGACATTCGGGGAAGACGCTCACGCGACTCGCGATGGACGTCCTCGTGAAACAAGTGTTCGAGGACGGGTTTTTCCACGCCGACCCGCACCCCGGGAACGTTCTCGTCCTCGGCACTCCCGAGGACCCGACCTTGGCGATGCTCGATCTCGGCATGGTCGGCCGGCTCAGCCCCCGTCTTCGTGATCTCGCCGTCGATCTCGATGATCGCGGCGGTGCGGAAGGACTGCGAGGCGATCGCCGACGTTCTCTATTCGATCGGCACACCGACGAAGAAGATCGACATGCACGCGTATCGTGCGGAGGTCGCGATGCTGGCGGAGAAGTACCTCGGCAAGCAGCTCAAGGACATAGAACTGTCGGCCATCATCCGGGACATTGCACAGGGCGCGATGAAGTTCGGGCTGGAAGTGCCCACTGATTTTTTGTTGGTCGGCAAAGCTTTGATGACGACCGAGGGCGTGGCCAAGGCCGTCGCGCCCGATCTCGACGTGTTCGAAGAAGCGCGACCGCTCTTTCTCGACCTCGTGAGGAAGCGGTACTCACCGGAGAGGCTCGGCAACGAGTTGCTCCGGCGCCTCGAGCGGCTGAGCGGCGCAACGTCGGATCTGCCGGAGCAAATTCGCGACGTCCTCGACGATCTGCGCTTCGGCCGGCTCACGGTGCGCACGACCAATCCCGACTCGACCGGTGCAAGCGATCGTCTCGGACGACGGATCTATTCCGGAATGGTCGCAAGCTCGCTCATCTTGTCGGGAGCCTGGGCGACGACTGCCGGCCGCGTGTACCCGGCGGTCGCGCTCTTTGCGTGTGCCGCGCTGCTGCTCTTCGGCCACACCCTTCGCGACACGATCAGGGCGTGGACGAAGCGGTGACCCTCGCGCGAGCGGAGCCCGCGAGACGGATAGCCATTGCCCGCGTCGGCGGGCGAGCACGCGCATGAGGGCACCGCTCGCGCGCAGCCGGAGGCGGAGCACGAGCGGTCGGTGCGCGACGCTCCCCGCGGGGGAGCAGGACTCACTGAATCTTGCTGTAGAGCAAGAACGACACGGCAAACGCGAAGAGCACCAGCGACTCGATGAGGGCCAAGCCGAGAATCATCGGGGTCTGGATACGGGGCGCCGCGCCCGGGTTTCGGCTGATGCCCTCGAGCGCGGCAGCGGCAGCCCGGCCCTGTCCGAGCGCGCCGCCGAGCGCGGCGAGCGCGATCGCGAGACCCGCACCAAGGGCGGCAGCCGCTTGAACGTTGAACGCGTTCGCGCCCGGGCCCTCCTGAGCAAAGGCGGACGAAGAGAGCAGAGCAGTCACCGAGCCCGCGAGGATGGCGAGCTTCTTCTTGTCGAGCATTCGTTGGTCTCCTTGATTCGGCCGTACGACGCGCACCGGGTGGTGCGTCGAAATCAGTGATGTTCTTCGTGCTCGGTGGCGAGCCCGATGTAGATGCAGGTGAGCAGAGTGAAAACGAGCGTTTGCACCAATACGACGATGCAAGCGAGGAAGATGACGGGGATCGGAACCAGCACGGTCAGAAAGCCCATGAAGATCGCGATCAGCAGATGATCGACGGACATATTCAGCATGAGCCGGAGAGCGAGCGTGATGGGACGCACGAAGAGCGAGATGAGCTCGATCGGGAATACCAGCCACGCGAGATACCAGACCGGCCCCGCGAGGTGCTTCACGTAGCCGAAGCCGTTCTCGGTGAAGCCCCAGAAATTGAAGACGATGAAGACGATGAGCGCCGAGCCGAGCGTTACGTCGAGGCTCGTCGTCGCAACGGGGAAACCGGGAAGCAACTCCATGACGTTCGCACAGAAGACGAAACAGGCCGATGTCGCGATGAGGGGAAATATTTCTTCGCCCGCTCGGCGTCCATCACGTCTTTCGCGAGATTGTAGAAGTAGTCGAGGAAGACCTCGACGAACGTGCGAAGGGTGAGGCTCTCGTCCGGAATGATTGCAACGTCCCCCTGCTCGAGCCGCGACCGAACGAGACCCGCGATGACGAGAAGGATGAGACCGACGAGGATCGACGTCGCGACGGGTTCGAAGCTGTGCCACGTCATCGGATGGTGGCCGACGAAGGTCTGCCCGAGCGCCTCGGCGTTTCCCGATAGCGTGTCCTTCATGTGGACGAGTACGAGGTGCGTGAGAAAACTGGTGTGCTCGGGCATCTCTCAACCCCCCTCGCGCGGAGAAGCGACCGGGAGAAGCCCTGCGATCGTGATACCGATCGGAAGGGCGGCATAGCCGGCCACCAACGCCAGTACGCTCACGACGCCCCCCTTCACCAGGAGCGCGACGAGCACCAGCAGTGCAGCCGCCTTGAGCAACGCGACTCCTGCCCAGCGCCCGCGTTCGCCGTCCAGGTATACGCGGACGAGGCGTTCGAGCACCCAGAGATTCGACGCGGCGAGCACCCCGCCGACGAGTACGCCGATCGCAGCGTGCGCGCCGAAAGCGAAGACCGATCCGGCGAGAAGCAGCGCTCCGCTCGCAGCGACGCTCACGTAGGCGGCCGTCATGCTCGCGTCTCTATCTGTCGTCTTCGTGGTCATGAAAGTGCTGTCGCGCTGCCCTGTCTTTTCGTTCTTGTTCTTCCGCGTCCCGATTCGCTCGTTCGAGAGCCCTGAGGAGGGTCCGAATGGCCGCGGCCAGGCCGAATCCGAAACCGACGATCGTGAAGATGTAATGAGTGCCGAATCTTCGATCGAGCCATCGTCCGCCGAACATGCCGACGAGAATGCTCAGCGCGAAGTCGAGCCCGACCGTCGAGTAACTACCGATCCCTTTCCAGCTGCTGTTCACAAATACTGTAAAAAAGGCGGCCTGCCATTAACACGGCTGGTGTTCTTGGGTCAATGAGCGCCTGCCCGGTTTGCGACAGCGCGCTCGGAAGCGGCCGTCCCGTGCAGCTTTTGCTCGAGGGATGCTGCGGGGACCATGCGTTGGAGTGCTAAGTTGTCACGGACATGCGGAAGTCACGCTTCGGCTTTCCGATGGGGATCTGGCGAGCGGGGGGACTGATCCTTTTCGCCCACGTTTGCCGTGCGCAAGCGCTGACGCCACCGGACCCGACCCAAATGCCGCGATCCTCGCAACCACCGGCAGCTGCGACGCCGATGGCACCAAAAGCGTCGTCGGCTCCGCCCGAGTCCACGCTATCCGCGACCCCGGAACTGCCGCTCTACTACGTCGAACCGGCCCCGCCGCCGCCGGCGGGACCGGGCACGCCGCCTCAGCAGGGGCAATTCTTCGAAAGTGAACCGCCTCCTCCGACGCCCAGCGATGGCGTGCGCACCACCGCACTTTGGGTTGGCGCGCGCGCGGCGCTCTTCGTTCCATTCGGCAACGTTTGGTACGATGGGTTTCCGGGGGCCTACGGGACCGCGTACCGAGGCCGCAGCTTCGCAAACTTCGCGGCACCCGGCCCGGCCTTGGAACTAGACGCCGGTATACGCCTCGCTCGGCAGTACAACGTGTTCGCTCTTTGGGAACACGCTTCGCTTGGGACGGGCGACCTGCAGAGCGGCAATTTCGCGGGGGGCCAGAATCGTGGGTCGACGAACCTTTTTGCGCTCGGCGTTCGGTACTCGACGGACCCGACGTCCGTCGGACTCCTGGTGGAGTTTGACATTGGCTATCGTGAGTTCACGACCAGCTGGGCGGACGACACTCGCTTGAGTCTGAGCCGCGGCTGGCCCGACGCCCGCTTCGGCATCGGAACCGACATTCGCTTGAGCCAGACATTTTCTGTGTCGCCCATGATTGTCCTCGGCGGCGGATTCGTTCACGAATATCTCCGCGTCCGGGCCGAACGCCGTGAACGTCGCGCGAGGACAGCCCTCCGAGCCCGCCGACTACGGAACGCTCAGCCTGCAGATCGGTGCACACGCGGATCTTCTCTAGGAACCGCGCGGACCTCGACCATCAATGGGTGCACGAACCGTTCGAGCAGGTCTCTCCGGGAGGGCAGTCCGAGGTCAGGAGGCACCCGGTGCACTTCCAGGTCTGCGGGTTGCAGTGCGGTGTCGATCCCGAGCAATTCGTGTCCGTCGCGCACGCCACGCACAGTCCGCCGGGACCGCAGACGGGTAAAGCCCTGGTACACTCGGCCCCGGCGTCGTAGCCGAAGCATTCAACGCAGACGTGCTGGGTCGTGTCGCATTTCGGCCGAAAGATGTCCGCGGTGCAATCAGCATCCGTATCGCACGTATCGTAGCAGCTACCGTTCACGGGATTGCAGGCGACGGGGCCCGCGCCGCAATTCGTGTTGCTGAGACATTCGACGCAGGCGCCGTTCGGCGAGCAATACGGAGTGGCGGCACGGCACTGGCTTGACGATGTGCACTGGACGCACTTCAGTTTGACGGGATCGCAATAACCAAAGCCGGTCCCTGCACAGTTGACGTACGTCAAACATTGGACGCACGTCGCGCTCGTGGCGTCGCAATACGGAGTCGGCGGGGCACATTGTGAGTCATGCGCACAAGCGGTGGTCCCCGGCTCGCCGCCGGTGCCGACGGACGCGCCACCCCCTGAGCCTAGTCCCCCCGTTCCCATAGACGCCCCGCCACCTTTCGCTCCGCCGTCAACACCGAGGGTCGGATCCTTCACCGTCACGCAGCCGCCGAGCATGACCCCCGCGGCGGCGAGGTAGCAGCCGATCCTGACGCGAAAAAAGCTCTGACTCACTTTTTCAGACATGCGATCACGGAGCTCGCGTGGAAGAAAGCCGACCGACCGTAACGCGGAAGTACCGCACGGTCTCCGGAAAAGGTTCGTCGCGAAGAGCGGAGTGATTCCGCTGGGATCGATTACTCGATCTTTACGTTACGTTGCGTGCGCCTCACGAATGATTCACGCGGGTCGAGCCGCAGGACTGGCGGAAAGTTTGCCGAAAAACGGCGTTCGAAAAGCCCGCCGCTCGTCTTACGGTGCTGCCGAACCGCACGTGGCGGACAACACCTTCGAATGAATTGCATCGGCCTCGTCGCTCTTTTCGTCGCGCTTCTGGTGGGAAAGCCTGCAGAAGCCGACTTGGCTTCGGCACTTGTGGGAGCTAGCTCGTCGCAGCACCCGCCTCCCGAAGTCAAAAGTGGCGAGCCCGGCGCGTCACCTCCGGCGCCTCCGGAGGGCAACGGTTCGTCCGACACTACTTCCTCGCCGGCGTCTTCAGCGGAGGTCAGCGAGCCGCAGCCGGCGCCCCACGACGGCTCTCAACGAGCAGCCGGGGTTGCAACGCCGCAACCGGCATTTCCCGAAGACGTCCGTCAAGCGAACGACTCCCTTTACGTCGAAGCACTCGGGCCGGCGATCTACTATTCGCTCAATTACGATCGCATCATCGGGCCCGTCGCAGCGCGCATCGGCGTCGGCATGATGTTCGGCAAAGAAGAATCGCAGAACGGCGTGGGAGGCTCCGTGCCGACAACCCTTTTGCTGGCGATACCGATCACCGTGAGCTACGTAGGCGACGGGCCGCTCTGGGACATGTTCGAGGCAGGCGCGGGAGTCGTCATCACGCATGTCGCAGCCCGGGCAAGCGGGCTCTACATCAAAGAGAATGCAACGGCCGTGACGGCTCCAATTGCGACAGCGTTCCTCGGATACCGATATCAGCCGCCCGATGGTGGTCTGCTGGTTCGCGTCGGCATCTCGACCCTGGTCAGTCGATATGGTTTCTATCCCGTTTGGCCATACGGCTCGCTCGGCGTCGCGTTCTAGCTCGTCGGAGTAATGCTCGGCGGAGCAGCCGGCAGGTACACCGAAAACCGGGTGCCCTTCGGCTCGAGCGGCGTGGCGCGAATCCGCCCTCCGTGCGCCTCGATGATCTCGCGCGTGATGACGAGACCAAGTCCAGTACCGTGCCCTTTTGTCGTGAAAAATGGCTCGAAGAGCCGTTCGCGAGCCTCCGCGTCGATGCCGCTTCCTGCGTCGTCGACGGTCAGTTCGGCGCCTTCGCCGGCACGCGAGACCCCGAGAACGATGCGACCACCTGACGGCATTGCCTCCCGCGCGTTCCGGAGCAAGTTGTAGAGCACCTGGCGAATCTGCGCCTCATCCACCACGATGGACGGCAAGCCCGGTTGCACCTCGAGGGCAACCGTGATCCCGTGAGCCTCGAGGTCCGCACGCATGAACGTGAGGGCGTCCCGGCAAATCTGGCCCAGGTCCTCGCTCTCGAGCCGGGGAGGTTTGCGGCGCGCTACCGACAAGTATCTCTCGCTGAGAGCAGTCAGCCGGTCCACCTCGCTCTTGACGGCGCGGAGCAGCGTCCGCGCTTCCGAATCCTCGGCTATCTCCTCTTCGAGCAGGTCGGCGTTCAGTGCGAGGGACGAGAGGGGGTTTCTGATTTCGTGCGTGACGTGCGCCGCCATCTTGCCGATGGTAGCGAGTCGCTCGGCGGCAAGGAGCTCCGCGTTCGCGCGAGCGATCGCTCTCACCATCGCTTCGAAGGTCGTGGCGAGTTCCCCGATTTCGTCGTTCGACGGCGTCATCGGCCGCGGCGTCAGATCGCCGCTCGCAACGGCTTTCGCCCTCTCCGTGACCGCGGCAAGCGGCGCGAGGACCCGCCGCGCGTAGAGCGCCATGAGGACGCCGACGATTAGTGTGAAGCCGGCTAGAGCAACCAAGAGTCGCATCGCCCACTGCTCCCGCGTGCGAGCCTCGGCGATCAGAGAATCCACGAGCGTGTCCACTCGCTGCTCGAGCTGGCTCAGGCGCCTCTTCGCCTGGTGACCGCGCGACACGAGCTGATCGCGGAGCTGTTCGGCCCGATCTCCGTCACGATCATTCAGGGAGTCGAACAAGCGCGGCAGGAGATCACGGTCCCCTTCCAGGAAATGCTCGATGTCGTTCGCCTCCGCGGTGAACTCCGAGCCTGCGTGGCGCAGCGCGGGGTCGTCGGACGAAAAGGCGCTGGCGATCGCGTCGCGCAACGCCAGAAAGGTCTGTGGGCGGCCTCCTCGGAGGGCGATATCGAACCACACCCGCTGATCCGCTGGGTTTTTCGCGGACGTCACGTGGTTCAGCTGCGTGTTCCACACATCCTGACTTCCCACTGCGTCGCGCAGGGCAAGAGCCAGCGGGAGGTAACCGGAGCGCATCGTCACCGCGTCCCGGGCGGCACTGCGCAGGGCCGCGACGGACCATCCGACGACAAGCGAAAACGCGAGCGCGACTATCGCATACGAGATCAGCACCCGCGTGGCGACGGTCCGCTTGCGGCCCCCACGCTCGGTTACGTGGCGGACGCCATCCGGGGCGGACGGTTTCGATCCGGACGGACCCGCCGTCATAGTCGGTTCTTGGGTGCTCCCGCTTTTCGTCCGAGGCGCTTACCGGCGCCCGGCTTGGTCTGACGCAAGGCGGGCGTGTTTGCGTGCGGCTTCGGAGGCACTGGTGCCCGGACCTGGCCGTTCACGTGGGGAGCGGGAACCTCGTGCACCCCGCCGTCGGCGGGTTGGGGCAGGTGTATCTCGAAAGTCGCGCCACGGCTCGTCGAGCGGACGTCCACCGAGCCGCCATGCTCGTCGGCGATCTTCTTTACGATGGCGAGCCCGAGCCCAGTCCCCCCGGATTTGCCGGCGGTAACGAAGGACTGGAACAGTCGGCCTTCGATCTCCTTGGGGACCCCGGCGCCTGTGTCCGAAACGCCAATCACGAGCTCGCTTGCGTCGAGGCGAGCCTCCAACGTGAGCCGACCGCCGCGATCGGCCATCGCCTCGATCGCATTTCGAACGAGGTTGTGAATCGCCCGAGCCACATGCGCCTCGTCGAAACGGGCGACTGCTTTGGAGTCGACGACCATCGAGAGCTCGATCGCCTTACCGTCGAGTTCGTGCGCAACCTGCTGGCGGATGTCATTGAAGAATTTATGGAGGTACACTTTGCGAACGAAGACGCGTCGCTCACCTCGAGCAAACTCCAGCACTTCGCGCTGCATCGCGGTGAGCAGATCGAACTGACGTAGGATCTGTGCGGCGTACTCCCTTCGTTGATCGGCATCGTCTACGCCCGCGAGTAGCTGCACGTAGCCGCTGATGACCGTCATCGGTGTCTTGAAGTCGTGAATAACCTGCGAAAGAAGCCTGCCGATGGCGGTCAGCCGTTCACTGCGTTCGCGCGCGGCACTCGCATGAAAGAGCCGTACCGCGGTCGAAACGTTCGCCGTCACGAGAGCGAGCAAAGAGACGTCTTGATCGGTGAACGATCGGCCGCCGCGCTTGGTGAAGATCCCGAGGGCACCGAGCGCACCGCCGTCGCCCTCCAGGGGAAGGGCCGCGATGGACTCGACGGGAAACGTGAATCGTCCTTCGACGCGTTCGTTCCAATCCGACGCCGGGCGAGTGATCTGGCCCCGCCTGGGCTCGCGTCCGGTCATCACGCGCGAGAGAAACCCCTCGCCATTCTTGATCCCGAACCGTCCGAGGCTATCGGCAATGTCGGCGTCGTGGACGTATTGAACCAGGTCGCCGCTCCCCTCTTCTGCGAGGAGAAGTGACGCCCCGCGTGCCTCGCTCGCTTTGGTGGCAGCACGCAGCGCCGCGAGCGCGAGCTCGTCGACGGTTGCGGCGCGCGCGGTCGAGCGTTCGAGCTCGAAGAGAAGTTCCAGATCCTTCACCCGGTGTTCGAGCTGCACCTTCGTCTCCAGGAGCTGGCGATTCTTCTGGATGAGCGACAGGAACAGACGTGAGTTGTCTATCGCAACGGCGGCCTGCATGGACAGCGCCGACAGAATTGCCTCGTCCTCGAACGTGAACTCTTCGGCGGTCTTCTTGTTCAACACCTGGATGACGCCGATCGTACGTCCCAGGTGATTCTTCAGTGGCGCGGCCAGCATCGTTGTCGTTCGAAATCCGGTGAGCATGTCCCATTCCGGCTCGAACCGCGGATCCCCATAGGCGTCGCGGATCCGGATGGGCTTTCCGGTCTTCGCGACCGTCCCCGCTATGCCGTGCCCGACCTTGAGACGAATCGAGCGGACATGTTGTCCCACCGCGATCCGGCTGACCAAATCGCCGCTGGCTTCATCGAGAAGATAGAGCGTGGAGCGGTCCGCCTCGAGGAGATCGGTGAGCCGCCCCAGGATGAGCTCGAGCAAATCGTCGAGATCGAGCGTCGTCCCGAGCGCATTGCCGACTTCCCGAAGGGCGCGGGCGATTCGTTCCTCTCGCGCCAGCGCGCGTCGGAGCTCGACGAGCGCCCCTGTTTCGGCCTTGGCCGGATCCACGGCGCGGCGCACCATCTGCGGATCGAATCATGGACCCGGCGATGAATCCATTGTCCAGCCGATTCCCCGCGGAATTCTTGCCCAGACCCGACCCCCGTTGCCATCCGTGGGCGACCCGTGTTGCCCGAGCGGCCGCCCTTGAGTACTAAGTCGACATGGCCTTGAAGCAGCTGCAGCTGATCATCAGGGGCCGCGTCCAAGGCGTCTACTTTCGCGCGTCTGCCCAGCGGGAGGCCAAGCGCCTCGGGCTCGGCGGGTGGGTCAAGAATCGCACCGACGGTTATGTCGAGATCCTCGCAGAGGGCGAAGAGGAGGCCATTCGCGAGCTCTACGGGTGGGCCCAGAAGGGCCCGACCGCGGCGCGGGTCGACCGCGTCGACACGCGATGGCGGAGTTTCACGGGTGACTTCGCGGATTTTCGCATCGTGGATTGATGCGAGTTCGTAATCGGCCCGTGCGCGCGCTCCCGAACATGGTTCGTCGCACGCTCAACGCCGCGCCGCTCGTCGGCGCGATCATCATGACGGGGTGGGCGCGCGCCGTTCCGGAGCGCACCTCCAGCATCGCCCCCGGACCACGGATTTTCGATCCGAGCACCGTGCCGAGCAACGATCCGACCGGTCTCTCCCTGAACCCCTTGCCGAAACCTCCGTCTCTGGAGGTTCGGGCGCCGACCCCGGCTTCCGTGGAAGCATTGGATGCGCACCTGGCGCAGCTCGTGGGCCGCGACGCGTCGGAACGTGAAACAGCGGTCGAAGAGATCCTCGAGGTGGAGCCGGACGCGTTCCCAGCGATCCACGAACGTCTGGGGACGCTCGCGGAATCCAGTGACCACGCCGGGATGAAGGACGTGCTCGCTTCCATTCGAGACAGGACCCGCCAAGAAAGCGGCAAGAACGCTCCCGCGCCGGATCATCTAGAAATGCTCGAGTCTCACGCGCGGCCAGACTCCAAGAATTGGCAAGAACTGGTTCGCCTCCTGGCGATGAGTCGCATGCTCCAGCAGATCGGGACCGTCCCGGCGGCGCGTGAGATCATCGGCATCTACGCGCGTTTCGGGGATTTCATGCGCATCGACGCGCAGATCGAGCTCGAGAAACTTGGCGACCGCGCCGTGGCCGCGCTGATCGAAGCGGAACGGCATCCCGCGCCGAAGATCGCGCGGTGGGCCACGCGGCAACTCGACACGCTGGGCAAGGCGATCCCGAGCGAAGCAATCCAGACGAACGACCCAGAGGTTCTCGCCGACATCCTCCGTGCCTACGGCCGCGCGCGCAACCCCGATGCCGCAAGGCTCGTGATCTCGTTCGCCAACAGCGAAAGGGCGCAGGTTCGCGATGCCGCGCGCGAAGCGGTGGTGCTCATGGGAGAGGTCGCGAACTGGCAGCTCCGCGACACGTACGAGAACGTCGTCGGGAAGAAGCCACCGCGGGAGTGGTCGTGGGACCGCTCGGCCCGTGAGCTGTTCGCACAATACGATCGGCTGAGGCTCTCTCAGGTCAACGTGCTGTTCGCACAGGGACTCGCCGCGGAGCGGGCCGGCAAACTCAACCAGATGGTGGACGCCTACGATGCAGTACTCGCTCAGACTCCGATGTTCGAGCGGTCGACAGAGATGATCCCCGGCTACATTGCGTATGCGAAGATGCACATCGACGAGGCGCCCGACGAGGCGGCGCAAGCACTCCGTCGCGTTACACGACTGTCCGCCGATGGCCCCGAGGGAAAGCCGGCGCAGAGTCTACTCTTGACACTCGATGCTGAGCGACTGCTGGCGCGTCACGTCGCGGATGAGGTGCTGGTCCGGCGCGCGCTCGAACTCGATCCGACCAACGCGCGAGCGCGACGCTTGCTCGAGCAGATGAGTCACGGGGACACCGAGGTGCAGGGACGCGCACGCCGTTACGTTGCGGCGAGCGTCATCCTCGTCCTCGCCCTCACGGCGCTCGCGTTCATCTTGTTCCGGCGACGACCCGTGTCCGCCGAGTCGTCACCTTGAGGGCCGGGCCCTGAGGGCAACGCGGCGCCGCGCGGGGCCCCGTGCTCGCGAACGCACGGACGGCGATCACGCTGCGGTCGCCGGCGGCGAGGCGAACGCCGACGACGGTGCGAACGACGTGCCTGACGTCGCACCCACAAAAGAAGAACGATTCCTTCCGGATTCGGTGCCGATTGACGGCGCTACGAGCGCGGCGACCCGCTCGTTCAGCTCTCGGCTGACTCTTCGGCAGCGGCGGGCAAGAACTCGATCACGCACATCGGCGCATTGTCGCCGCGGCGCGGCCCGAGCTTCACGATGCGGGTGTAGCCTCCGGCGCGGCCCTGAAACCGTTTGGCGAGATCCACGAACACCTTTTCGACGAGATCGACCTTGCGGCTCTGCTCGCCGTCGTCAGCAACGCCGAAGCGTTGCAGAAAGCGGCCGACCTGGCGCGACGCGGCGAGCCGGCGTGCCCTGTCCGCGGGGCTCAGCTTCTCGCCAGGTGTGAAGGCCACGTCGCCGAGCCGGATTGCCTGGCTGAGGAGCCTTTCCGCGACGCGCCGCAGTTCCTTCGCCTTCGCGTCAGTGGTCTCGATGCGCTCGTGCAGGACGAGGTTCGCCGTCAGCGCACGGAACATCGCGCGTCTGTGGCTCGTGTTGCGGCCGAACTGACGGCCTTGTTTCTTGTGTCGCATATGACCTCTCCTTTGCGAGCGCTCGAACCGGTCTCAGCCCGCGGCCTGTTGAGCCTTCCAGCGATCGACCATCTGCGGCCAGCTGTCGAGCTTCATGCCAAGGCTCAGGCCCATCGTGGACAGGATCTCTTTTGATTTCCTTCAGCGACTTCCTACCGAAGTTTTTCGTCTTCAGCATGTCCTGCTCCGTCCGCTGAACGAGCTCGCCGATGAGCGTGATATTCGCGTTCTGAAGGCAATTTGCGGAACGAACGGAGAGCTCGAGTTCGTCCACTGACCGGAAAAGGTTCTCGTTGAGCGGCTCGTCATCGGAACCGGGAAGGGAGTACGTCGCTTCCTCGGTCTCTTCGAAATTGATCCAGATGGAGAGCTGCTCCTTCAGGATCTTCGCGGCGAACGCCACGGCGTCCGCGGGCGTCACAGCACCATTCGTCCAGACCTCGAGCACGAGCTTGTCGTAGTCGGTGATCTGCCCGACGCGCGCGTTCTGCACGGTGTAGTTCACCTTTCGAATCGGCGAAAAAAGCGCGTCGATGGGGATAGTACCGAGCGGCATCGTGGGGCTCTTGTTCCGCTCCGCGGAAACGTAGCCGCGGCCGACACCGACGCTGAGCTCCATCGAGAGCGGGCCTTTCTTGTCGAGAGTCGCCACCTGGTGCGTCGGGTTCAGGATCGTGAGCCCGTCCACGAGCTGGATGTCGCTTGCGAGCACGGGGCCCGGTCCTTCCTTCTGAAGACGTAGTGTGTACTGGCGCGGGTGCTGAGCACGGAATACGACCTCCTTCAGGTTGAGGATGATGTCCGTGACGTCCTCGACGACGTCGTCGATGCTCGTGAACTCGTGCAAGGCTCCGTCGAGCCGAACCGCCATGATGGCGGCGCCCTGAAGCGACGAAAGCAGCACGCGGCGGAGCGAGTTGCCGATCGTGATGCCATAACCCCGCTCGAGGGGCTCGCACGTGAACTTGCCGTAGAATTCGTTCCCGCTGTCCTGCTCGATCTGAATCGCTTTTGGACGGATCAGATCGCGCCAGTTGCGGCTCACCATTGCATTGACCATGTGCTCGTCTCCTTCATTGCCTCAGGGTTTGCGCGACCGTCCCGAGCCGCCGAGGAAACCTGCTTCCTCGACAACTCCGCGGTCTGCCCGCTCGCATGAGTCGCTTGCTTCGAGCACACGCCAATCTAGGCATGCAGTCTTCGCCATCGCCTCATGCGCATCACTTCGCTCGACTACAAATCCAAAATTACCTTCGAGAAAAAATCAGCGAGAATAGTACTCGACCACCAGTTGCTCCCGCATCGACGGCTCGTTGAGTTCATCGCGGGGCGGCATGCTCTTGAGGGTTCCCGCGAAATTCGCCCGATCGACCTCGACCCACGAGGGAACCTGGCGGCCTTGCGCCGCGGTGAGCGCCGCCGCGACGTACGCGATCTTCCGGCTCTTCTCGCGGATCTCGATCTTGTCGGAGTCGCCCACGCGGTAGCTCGGGATGTTCACTCGCTTGCCATTCACGAGAATGTGGTTGTGGCGCACCAGCTGCCGCCCCTGCGCGCGCGTGCCGGCAAGCCCCATTCGGTAGACGACGTTGTCGAGGCGCCGTTCGAGGAGACCGATCATCTCATCGCCGGTTCGGCCCTTCATGCCAGATGCCTGGTGGTAGTAGAGCCGGAACTGACGCTCCAGCAGGCCGTAAATCCGGCGCATCTTCTGCTTCTCCCGAAGTCGAAGGCCATACTCGGACAATTTGAAGCGACCCTGCCCGTGTTGACCAGGCGGGTACGGTCGGCGTGTGACGGCGCACTTCTCCGAGAAGCAACGTTCGCCCTTCAGATAGAGCTTACCGCCTTCTCGACGGCAGAGTTTGCAAACTGGACCAAGGTACCGTGCCATGTGGTTTCTTTCTCAGACGCGACGGCGCTTGGGCGGTCGGCAGCCGTTGTGCGGGATGGGGGTCACGTCGCGGATCAGCGTGACGCGAAAACCGGCAGACTGAAGCGCCCGGAGCGCACTCTCGCGACCAGCACCGGGACCTTTGACGAACACCGCGACCGATCGCATGCCGTGCTCCATCGCGCGGCGCGCAGCTTCCTCGGCGGCGAGCTGAGCGGCAAACGGGGTGCTCTTTCGAGATCCTTTGAAGCCGCGCGAGCCGGCACTTGCCCACGAGATTACGTCCCCACCGATGTCGGTGATGGTGACGATCGTGTTGTTGAACGTGGATTGAATGTGCGCGATGCCGGCCGCGACGTTCTTCTTCGCGACCTTTTTCCCGGGACGCTTCTTGGGGCCGCCGCTTGCGGGAGCCGAGCTATTCGTCGGTGCTGCCATGGGACGTTATTTCTTCCGTGAAACGAGGCCGCGACGGGGCCCCTTGCGCGTGCGCGCGTTGGTGTGAGTGCGCTGCCCGTGCACCGGGAGCCCCTTGCGGTGACGAAGCCCGCGGTAGCAGCCGAGGTCCATCAACCGCTTGATGTTCTGCTGAATCTCGCGTCGCAGATCGCCCTCGACCTTGTAGCCACCTTCGATGATGTCACGGATCGCTTTGACGTCGGACTCCGTGAGCTCGTCCACCTTGCGGTTCTCGGGGATCCTCGCCTTCTGGCAGATGAGCCGCGCCGTCGCTGGACCAATTCCGTAGATGTACGGAAGCGCGTAGGCGACGGCTTTGCGTCGCGGCAGGTCTACTCCGGAAATGCGTGCCATTCTTGGACTCCTAACCCTGCCGCTGCTTGTGACGGGGGTTTTCGCAAATCACCCGAACCACGCCGCGGCGGCGAATGACTTTGCACTTCTCGCAGATCTTCTTGACGCTCGGTCGAACTTTCATGACGAATTTTCCGCTACAACTTCTTGGTGATCTGTCCTCGGGTCGGGTCGTTTCGGAGGGTTCGGACGAGAACCTTGTCTCCCTCGAGCAGTCTCACGATGCCGTGACGCGACTTGGTGTCGACTCCGGCTCTGAGAACGCGACCATCGGCGAGACGGACGCGATACATCGACTTCGGCAGGACCGCATCGATGACTCCGGGTGATTCTGGTGTGTTGCTCGTCGCTTCTCCTCGTTGGTTCTACTTGGCCAGCGCCGCCATCACGCGGCTTGTGACTTCTCGTGGAGTGCCGGTTCCATCGATCCGACGAAGGAGCCCTGCCGCCTGGTAATGCGGGAGAAGCGCCGCCGTCATCGCCTCGTATTGATCGAGGCGAATGTTCACCTTGTCCTCGCAGTCGTCATTTCGGTGTTCCAAGACGGCGTCCGCGGGCGGCGGATTGTACTTTAGGTGGTAGATCTGTCCAGTCCGAACGTCGGTCCGACGAAGGGTTGCGCGCTCCACGAGGAGCGAACGAGGCACGTCGATCTGCACGACGTGGTCGAGCCGTGCGCCCAGCTCCGTGAGCGCGTGATCGAGCGCGTCCGCTTGGGGCACGGTCCGTGGAAATCCATCGAGAATGAACCCCTGCTGCGCATCCGGTTCCCGGAGCCTCTCCCCGACGAGACCAATGACGACGTTGTCCGGCACCAGTTTTCCCGCTGACATGAACTGATCCGCGGCTTTGCCGAGATCGGTTCCTGCTATTCGCGCCGAGCGAAGCATGTCCCCGGTCGAGATGTGAGGGACTCCCAGCCGGTCGACCAGCACCTTCGCCTGCGTCCCCTTCCCGCTCGCCGGCGGCCCCACCAAAACGATCCTCATGGCGCCCAGCCCGGCACTGAACGGATGCAGGGACCAAAGGGGGGCCTTGCCTCCCGCGGCTCGCTTCGCGACCGCTCCCCCCGCCGCCTTCGGCGGGCTCGCTCCGCTCGCGTAGTTCCGCACCTCTTTGATCCCTCGGTGACGACGTGCATCGTCGATGCGGGACTACTCACGTCCCGGTGCGATGCGAAGCGAGCCCCCGCACGACGATGAGCGTGGCTCGATTGCGAAGACCGCGGGTGTGGCTGGGCGGGTAAGGCCCGGAGCCGTGCGCAGGCACGGCGAGGACCGAGAGCGCCCAGACGCGCCCGTGCTCGAAGCAAGCGAGCCATGCTCATGGCCGACGCCCGCTGAGGCGTGTGGTCTGCGGCCCAGTCAGTCCCTCGTAGCTGCGCGTGATGAGGTGGGCCTCGATCTGATTCGTCGTCTCAAGCGCCACGCCGACGATGATGATGAGGCTCGTTCCGCCAAATTGAAACGGCACATGAAAACCTTGGCTAACGAGGCTCGGGATGATGCAAATTGCCGCGAGGTATGTCGATCCTCCGACCGTGATACGCGTCACGACCCGTTCGATGTATTCGGCAGTCTGCCGACCCGGTCGAATACCGGGGATGTTCGCTTGTTGCTTCTTCAGGTTGTCCGCGACGTCGACGGGATTGAACGTGACGGCCGTGTAGAAGAACGAGAAGAAGATGATGAGTGCCGCGAAAAGGACGTTGAAAGCCCAGTCTCCACGGCTCACGAGCGAACTGAATGCCGACATCCCTGGCAGATTGAAGTTCGCGAGCGTCGCAGGGAACGCAAGCAAGCTCGACGCGAAGATAGGCGGGATCATGCTCGCCATGTTCACCTTGAGCGGGAGATGCGCCGTCTGCCCGCCATACACGCGGCGGCCGAGCTGACGCCTGGCATACTGAATCGGAATCTGTCGCTGGGCGCGCTCGAAGAAGACCACGATGGCCACGCAAGCGAGCAAGATCGAGAGAAGCAGGAAGATGGTGAGAGGCTGTATATCGCCGGCATTCGCCGAAAAATAATTCGCGACACCACCCGGAATGCCGCTGACGATGCTCGCTAGGATGATCATCGACGTCCCGTTGCCGATGCCGCGGTCCGTCGCTTGCTCACCGAGCCACATGAGGAGCGCGTGGCCCGTCGTGAGCGTGAGAATGGTGAGGAGCCGAAAAGACCAGCCCGGATTACCGACGACATCGGCAAAGCGTCCTCCACCGACGTCCTGATCGTTCAATCCCTCGAGCCACATCGCGACGCCGAACGACTGGAAGATGCTGAGCGCAACGGCAGCGTACCGCGTCCATTGCTCGAGCTTCCGGCGACCCGTCTCACCCTCCTTGCGGAGTTCCTCGACCTGCTTCGACACGAGGCCGAGGAGTTGGAAAATGATGCTCGCCGAAACGTACGGCATGATGCCCAGAGCGAAGATCGAGAGATTCGCGACGGCCCCACCGGAGAACAAGTTGAAGAGGCCAAGCAGACCACTCTGCCCGCGAACGACCGCTCTCATCACGGTTCGATCGACGCCCGGGGTCGTGATGAAGACGCCGACCCGGTAAATGGCCAGCATCATCAAGGTGAACCCGATGCGCCGACGCAGTTCGGGTACCTTGGTGATGTTGGAAAAACCGCCGACTACGGCCATGTGCGGCCTTCGGCGCTCAGACCGCTTCGCCCGCGGAGGCGTTCGCCTCGGCGATCACGACGGCCTTGCCCTTCGCGCGTTCGATCTTCTGCGCCGCCTTCGCGCTGAATCCATGTGCGTGAACGACGAGTTGCTTCGTGAGCTCGCCGGTCGCGAGAACCTTGATCCGGACGTCCTTGCCCTGGACGAGGCGGGCCGCGCGGAGCGCCGTTTCATCGACGGTCGCGCCGTCCGGAAATCGCTCCAGCTGACCCACGTTCAGAATCGCGGTTTCCACGGGGAACGGCTGACGGAACCCGCGCTTGGCGACGCGGCGCTGCATCGGCGTCTGGCCACCCTGGAAGTGCGTCTTGTGAAAATTACCCGGCTTACGAGCCTTCTGCCCCTTCATGCCCTTGCCGCTCGTTTTGCCGACGCCCGTCCCCGGACCGCGGCCGAGCCTTCGCACGTTGTGACGCGCGCCCGGCGGCGGCGCGAGGCGAGAAAGAATGTCGCTCATGTTCGATCCTCGCGGATGTCCACCAAGTGGAGAACCTTCTTGATCATGCCGCGAAACGACGGCGTGTTGTCCACCACGACGCTCGAGCCCAAACCGCGTAGCCCGAGCCCGCGGAGGATCTTGCGTTGCATCTCCGGGCGACCGATGACGCTGACACGCTGCGAGACCTTGATCTTCGTCACGCCGCGCCTCCCTCACGAGCCGGAGGAGTTGCACCGACAGCGAACTTCGACACCGGATAATCCACGGCGACCTCGTCGAGTGTCTTGCCGCGAGCGCTTGCGACGTTCTCCGGCGAGCGCAGGCCGCGCAGTGCTTCGATCGTCGCGTAGACCGCGTTGTACTTGTTCGAAGAGCCGAGACACTTCGACAGGATGTCTTGAATACCCGCAGACTCGACCACCGCGCGAACCGCACCACCAGCAATGACGCCAGTCCCCGGCGCTGCCGGGCGCAACAGGACTTTCCCAGCCCCGAAGTGACCCGTCACATCGTGCGGGATAGTCGAGCCGATCATCGGTACCTTGAACATGCTCTTCCGAGCCTGATCGTTCCCCTTCCGAATGGCCTCCGGCACCTCGTTCGCTTTGCCGAGGCCGACGCCGACATGGCCGGATTCGTCTCCGACGACGACCAGCGCCGAGAAGCTGAAGCGGCGTCCGCCTTGAACGACCTTCGCGACGCGGTTGATGTGAATCACCCGCTCCTTGAGCCTGTCTTCCTCGAAGTCCTCGAATGCCATCGTTGTGTCCTGGAGCTTGCGCTCAGAAGCTGAGACCTGCTTCGCGGGCCGCGTCCGCGAGCGCCTTGACGCGACCGTGATAGAGGTAACCGTTGCGATCGAACACGACCTTGTCGAGGTTCTTCCCCAAACAAATCTTGGCGATGAGCGCTCCCACCTTTTTGGCGGAGTCCGTCTTGTTATCCTCGGAAGTGGTGCCCTTGAGATCGCGAGAGAGGCTCGATGCCGCGGCGAGCGTCTTGCCCGTCGCGTCATCCACGACCTGCGCGTAGATGTGTTTCGAGCTCCGAAACACGCTGAGCCGCGGACGTTCAATGGTTCCAGAAATCTTTCTCCGGATGCGCAGCTTCCGTCGTTCTCGCCCGATGAGCTTCTTTGCCATCCTTGCCTGCTACTTCTTGCCGGCTTTGCCGGCTTTGCCGGCTTTGCGCCGGACGTTCTCGCCGCGATAGCGGACTCCCTTGCCGGCGTAGGGCTCGGGCGGACGAAACGATCGCACGGTTGCCGCCACCTGACCGAGCACCGCCTTGTCAGCGGAGTTCAGCACGATGATGGTTCCCTTCGATTCGGCCGGAATAGACGCCGTCACGCCCTGCGGGAGGGGAAAAACCACGGCGTGCGACAACCCGAGCGCTAGATGGAGGGCACCTGCCTTGATCTCGCACCGGTAGCCGGTGCCCACCAGCTCCAATATCCGCTCGTAGCCCTCGGAAGCGCCCTTGACGTGGCTCGCAATGAGCGCCCGTGCAAGGCCCTGCCAACGAGCGGCGTCTCGACCACCTGCCGAGCTCGTGACCGTGATCTTGTCGCCCGTCTGCGCGACGGTGACCGTTGGCGGAAGCGGCGTGCTGAGCTTTCCCTTCGGCCCCTGGACGTTCACCTGGCCGCCGGAAAGCGCGACCGTGACGCCCTTCGGAAGCACGATTGCGCGCTTGCCGACGCGCGACAGAATCTGCTTCTCGGTCGTTGCTTGTACCGCCGCGCCCATCACCACACCTCGCACAGGAGCTCGCCACCAACCTTGCGGCGCCGCGCTTCCTTGTCCGTCATGAGCCCGGCAGACGTGCTCAGAATCGAAACTCCGAGACCCGACAGCACGCGCGGAATGTTCTCGTAGCCGACGTAGACACGTCGTCCAGGCCGCGAAACGCGGCGAATTCCTGCAAACGCGGAGTCCTTCTCGCGGTTGTACTTCAGCACCACCCGAATCTGGGGGTGCTTGTGCGCGTTTCCCTCTCCGGGACTCTCTTCCCGCACGTCCGCGATGAAGCCTTCGCTCTTCAGAATCTCTGCGATTGCCTTCTTGATCTTGCTCGCGGGCATCAACGTGGACGCGTGACGAGCCATCGAGGCGTTACGGATTCTCGCAAGCATGTCGGCGATGGGATCAGTCGTCATCGTTCCTCACCAGCTCGCCTTCGTGACGCCCGGAAGCTCGCCCTTCAATGCGAGACTCCGGAAACACAACCGGCACAAGTTGAAGTCGCGGTATACGGCGCGACCGCGGCCGCACGTATGACAGCGATTGTGATGCCGCGTCGAAAATTTCGGGGGACGGTTCAGTTTCGCCCACTGGGATGCACGCGCCATCTTCGCTAGCTCCTGAATGGCATTCCGAGCCGTGCGAGGAGCTCCTTGGCTTCCTCGTTGGTCGGTGCCGTGGTCACGAACGTGATGTTCATGCCTTTGACGCTGTCGACACTGTCGAAGTTGATCTCGGGGAACACGATCTGTTCCTTGAGACCGAGGGTGTAGTTGCCCGCGCCATCAAAGGCCTTCGGGCTCGTGCCGCGGAAATCGCGGACGCGCGGCAGCGCGAGGGTGACGAGGCGGTCCATGAACTCCCACATACGCTCGCGCCGCAACGTGACCTTGACGCCAATCGGCAGGCCCTCGCGAAGCTTGAAGTTTGCGATTGCCTTCTTCGAGCGCGTCACGATGGGCTTCTGTCCGGTGATCGCCTTCAACTCCTCGACCGCGCTATCGATCACCTTCGGATTACCGACGGCCGCACCGAGACCCATGTTGATCACGATGCGCTGGAGGCGCGGCACCTGCATCGAGCTCGTGTACTCGAAGCGCTTCATCAGCGCCCCCACGATTTCCTTCTTGTAGCGCTCGCGCAGGCGAGGCTCGGGCATATCCGTCATGATCCACTCTCTCCGACAATCTCCGCGCCGCTCCTCGCGATGCGAACCTTCTTGCCGTCCTTCATCTGGTGGCGAACGCGGGTGCGCTTGCCCGTGGTCGGATCGATCAACATCACCTTGCTCGCCGGGAACGGAGCCTCCACCTCGAGGATTCCGCCCGGGCGCTGCGGGGTTGCGGCGAGGTGCTTCTTCACGAGGTTCACTCCCTCCACCACGACGAGGTCCCGCTCGGGGACGACCCGAACGACCTTGCCCTGCTTGCCCTTGTCGTCGCCGTTGATGACCACGACTCGGTCGCCTTTGCGCACGCGGGCCATCAGAGAACCTCCGGCGCAAGCGAAACGATCTTCATGAATTTCTTGCCGCGCAACTCGCGCGCAACGGGGCCGAAGATTCGAGTTCCGATCGGCTCCTTCTGTGCGTTCAGCATGACGGCGCTGTTGGTATCGAAGCGGATGTAGCTACCGTCCGGGCGACGACATTCGCGCTTCACGCGCACGACCACCGCCTTCGCGGTATCACCCTTCTTCACCTTACTGTCCGGAAGTGCCTCTTTGATCGCGACGACGATGACATCCCCGAGTCCCGCGTAACGCCGACGCGAACCGCCTAGCACTTTCACACACTGGACGAGCTTCGCGCCGGAGTTGTCGGCGACATCCAGGAACGTCTGCGCTTGAATCATGACCCGCTACTCCTCCACCGCTCGAGCAACGAGCCGCACGACGGTGAAGCGCTTGTGACGCGACAACGGTCGGTGCTCCATGATCTCCACGCGGTCACCCACGCGGTACTCGTTCTTCTCGTCGTGGGCCTGGTAGCGCTTCCGCACCCGGACGTATTTCTTGTACATCCCGTGCACCTTGAATCGGACGACCTCGACAACGACGGTCTTGTCCATCTTGTTGCTCATCACACGGCCGATGAGCTTGCGCGGACCGGAATGACCGGGTTCGTGCTTCACGTGGCTTTCTGCATGGGTCGATTCGGTCACGACGCGCTACCTCCGGTGGAAGCGGGTGCGTTCTTGCGCTCACTGAGGATGCCCGCGATCCGGGCGATGTCGCGACGCGCCTTTTGGATCTGGCTCGTGTCGTCGAGCTGACTGGTGAAGTTCTTCATCCGGTTCCCGAAGAGCTCTTTCTTGAGACTCGCCTCCAGCTCCAGAAGGTCCTCGGTCGAACGAGCGCGCAGGTCCTTTGCGTTCATCAGAGCTCTCCTCGGGCCATGAACTTGACTGCGATCGGGAGCTTCGACGCGGCGATCCGGAATGCGTCCTTCGCCTCGTCTGCGGTCACACCGCCCAATTCGAAAAGAACTCGACCTGGCTTCACGACGGCAACCCACTGCTCGACGGAGCCTTTGCCCGAGCCCATGCGCACTTCGAGGGGCTTCTTCGTGATCGGCTTGTCGGGGAACACGCGGATCCAGAGGCTGCCCTGACGTTTGACTTTGCGAGTAATAGCCATGCGACCCGCCTCGATCTGCCGAGACGTTAGATGACCGCTTTCGAGGGCCATCATCCCGAAATCGCCGAACGAGACATCGCTGCCGCGCCACGCGACGCCGCGGTTCTTGCCCTTCTGTTGTTTCCTGAACTTGGTGCGCTTCGGGGATAGCATCGGGTCCTCGAACGATCACTGGAGGATGCGGCGCGCCTTGCGCTGCAAAACCTCGCCCTTGAAGATCCAAACTTTCACGCCAATGACGCCATACGTGGTCCGAGCCTCCGCGAGCCCGAAGTCCACATCGGCGCGCAAGGTGTGGAGAGGCACCCGACCTTCGCGATACGTCTCCACGCGCCCCATCTCGGCACCGCCGAGGCGGCCGGCACAACGGATACGAACGCCCTTGGCCCCGAACTTCATCGCCGTGGTGAGGGACTTCTTCATGGCGCGACGAAACGCAATGCGGCGCTCGAGCTGCGTCGCGATGTTCTCGGCGACGAGCTGGGCGTTCGTCTCCGCCTTACGAACCTCCTGCACATCGATGAAAACCTCGTTCTTGGTGAACGATTGCACGCCCGGGAATTTCGTTTCGCCCTTGGCGGCCGTGTCGAGGTTCCCAATCTTCAGGATCTCGATGCCCTTGCCGCCCTTGCCGATCACCATGCCGGGGCGGGCGGTGTAGACGATGACCTTCACCTTGTTCGCCGCGCGCTCAATCTCCACGCTCGCCACGTTCGCGTTGTAGAGGTAGTCCTTCACGGCGCGCTTGATGCGAAGGTCTTCGTGCAGCCAGGTGCTGTATTGCTTGTCCTCGTACCATTTGCTGGTCCACGTCTTGATGACGCCGAGGCGGAAGCCATATGGATGTGTTTTCTGTCCCATTTCGTTTGCCTGAGTTTGTTCGGCTCGTCGGGTTCTAGCGCTGCTCGAGCGCGATATAGATGTGGCTCACGCCCTTCTGGATGCGTGTCGCGCGCCCCATCGCGCGTGGGCGCCAGCGACGCATGTGCGAGTCGGGACCCTTGTCTACGGTCGCGACGCTTATAAAGAGAGCGTCGGTGTCGATCTGAGGATTCTTCTGGCGAGCGTTCGCCACCGCGCTCGCGATCAGCTTCTTCACGATCGGAGCGCCGCTCTTCGGCGTGAAGTCCAGAAGCTGAAGCGCTTCGGCAGCGTCGCGACCCCGAACGAGGTCCACGATCACTCGAGCTTTGCGCGGACTGATCCGCTGAAATCTGGCTGATGCCTTGCTTATCATAGGGCAGTTTCTCCGTGTGAGACCCGCCGTCCCGTGAGGCGCGAATCGCCTCTCAATCCGACGCGGCGAGGTGCCTGAAGCCACCGACGATTCGCCGCCGCGTTCGGCTGTCGCGAGCCCAGATCGGGCCCGCGAAGAAGGGACCGGCTAACTAGCAGAGTGGTCTCAGCTAAGCAAGCAGAGGTCGAGAAGGCGCGGGGTCCGTCCGTAAAGCTGTACGGCCTTTCAGGCTACTTCTTTCCGGTAGTGGCGTTCTTGGTTGGACCGGCCTTCTTTTTATCCGCAGAGTGCCCGTGGAAGGTGCGCGTTGGCGCAAATTCCCCGAGCTTGTGGCCAACCATGTTCTCCGTGACGAAAACGGGTACGAATTTGCGTCCATTGTGGACCGCGAACGTCAGCCCGACCGCTTCCGGAATGACCGTGGACCGGCGCGACCAGGTCTTGATCACCTTCTTCGCGTTCGCCGCGACCGCGTCGCCGATCTTCTTGGCGAGATGGCCGTCCACGAACGGCCCCTTCTTGATGCTTCTCGCCATGCTCAGCCCTTTGCCTTCCGGTGCTTCACGATCATCGAATCCGTTCGCTTGTTGTTGCGCGTCTTCAACCCCTTGGCGAGCTGCCCCCAAGGCGAGCACGGGTGCCGGCCGCCGCTGGTTCGTCCTTCACCGCCACCCATGGGGTGATCGACGGGGTTCATCGTGACGCCGCGGTTATGAGGACGTCGCCCTAGCCACCGCGTTCGCCCTGCTTTGCCAACTTTGATGTTCTGGTGCTCTTGATTCGACACCTGACCGACGGTGGCGCGGCACTCGATGTGCACCTTACGAACCTCTCCGCTTGGGAGCTTCACGGTTGCGTACGCGCCTTCTTTCGCCATGAGCTGCGCGGCGACGCCCGCGGACCGCACGAGCTGTCCGCCACGACCCTTCTTCATCTCGATCCCGTGGATCATCGTTCCCACCGGGATGTGCGCGAGTTGAAGGCAGTTCCCCGGTCGGATATCCGCGGTCTTGCTCGAGATGATCGAGTCCCCGACCTTCAGACCGTCGGGGGCGAGAATGTAACGTTTCTCGCCATCCGCGTAGTTGAGGAGAGCAATCCGTGCGGTGCGGTTGGGGTCGTATTCGATCGTTGCGACAATCGCGGGCACACCGATCTTGTCGCGTCGAAAGTCGATGACGCGAAACCGCCGCTTGTGTCCGCCGCCACGGAACCGCGACGTGATGCGACCGAGTGCGTTACGTCCACCAGTGCTGGTCTTCGCTGCGAGCAGCGCCTTGTGAGGCTGATCGGTGGTTATTTCGGTGAACTCGCTCACCGTGTACTGGCGACGACCATTCGAGGTCGGCTTGTAGGCTCGAATACCCATTTTCGATTACTCCGCGGACTCCGTGAAGAACTGGATGTCGCTTCCCTCGCGGAGAGTCACGATTGCTTTCTTCCAGTTTCGTCGCTTCGCAAGACCTTTGCCCATTCGCTTCTGTTTGCCGCGCTGGACGAGCGTGTTCACGCTCGCGACTTTTACATCGAAGAGACGTTCCACAGCCGCCTTGATCTCCAACTTGTTCGCCGAGGTTGCGACCTCGAACACGACCTGATTGCTCTCCGCCTTCAGCCGAGCGGCTTTTTCGGTGAGCGCAATGGGACGACGAATGATTTTCTCGGGTGCCGAAATCATGGCTTCGCCCCTTTGCAGCGAGCTTCAAGGGCCTTCGCAGCGCCCCGCGATACGACAAGGTGATCGTGCCGGAGGAGATCGTAGACGTTGACTCCCTCCGGCGGAAGAAACTGCGAATCCTCGATATTGCGAATCGAGAGTCGTAAGGTCTCGTTACCCTTGTCGTCGACGACCAGTGTCTTTCTCGGGGCCTTGAGGGCAGAGAGCACGAGCGCCAGCTTCTTCGTTTTGATCTCGCCGAGGTCGATGTTGTCGACGACGGTGAATCGCCCCTCTTTCACCAGCAGACTCAGCGCGCTACGAAGTGCGCCCACCCGGACGCGCCGCGGAGGCCGATAGCCGTATTCACGCGGGCGTGGAGGATGCGCGCGACCACCACCGACGAAGATGGGGGCCCGGATGTCTCCATGACGCGCCCCACCAGTGCCCTTTTGCTTGTAGATCTTCGCGGTCGAGCCGCGGACCGCCGCGCGCTCCTTGGCCGCCGCCGTCCCGGCTCGCTGAGACGCGAGCTGAGCGGTGACGACCTCGTGAAAGAGATGCTCCTTCACTTCCGTCGCGAAGACGTCGTCGGCGAGCTCGATCTCTCCGACTTTTTCGCGCTTGAGATTGAAGACGTCTAGTTTCGGCATGAGTGCCTCTTCAGCTCTTGATTTCGACGTCGACGCCGGCTGAGAGATCCAGCTTCATCAGAGCGTCGAGGGTTTGCGGCGTGGGCTCGAGAATATCGATGAGCCGGCGATGCGTGCGCACTTCGAACTGCTCGCGCGACTTCTTGTCCACGTGCGGACCGCGCAGAACCGTGTAGCGACGGATACCCGTCGGCAGCGGAATGGGGCCCGCGACGCGAGCCCCGGTGCGTCGCGCCGTCTCCACGATATCGCCGGTCGATTTGTCAAGGAGTTGATGATCGAACGCCTTGAGGCGGATTCGAATCTTCGTTGTGTCGACCATGGTTTTTCTCACTCGATAATCTTGGTGATGACGCCGGCGCCGACGGTCTTGCCGCCTTCGCGGATGGCGAAGCGCATTTGTTCTTCGAGGGCGACGGTGGTGATGAGCTCCACTTCGACGGTAACGCTGTCGCCAGGCATGACCATCTTCACCTCGTCAGGTAACTTCACCGACCCCGTCACGTCCGTCGTCCGGATGTAGAACTGCGGCCGGTAGTTCGTGAAGAACGGAGTGTGCCTCCCGCCCTCTTCCTTCTTCAGTACGTAGACCTCACCCATGAACTTCTTGTGCGGTTTGATCGTTCCCGGCGCTGCCAGAACCTGACCCCGATCCACGTCCTCTTTCTCGATCCCCCGCAGGAGACACCCCACGTTGTCCCCGGCCTGCCCTTCATCCATGCTCTTGCGGAACATCTCCACTCCCGTCACCACCGTCTTCCGGTCCCGCTCGAACCCGATGATCTCCACCTCTTCGTTTACCTTGATCTTCCCACGCTCCACTCGACCCGTCGCTACCGTCCCCCGGCCCTTGATCGAAAACACGTCCTCCACCGCCATCAAGAACGGCTTGTCCACTTCTCGGACCGGCTCCGGGATCTCCGAATCCAGCGCCGACAGCAGCTCCTGGATCTTCTCCTCCCACTGCGCTTCCCCGTTCAATGCCGGTAGCGCCGCTCCCCGGATCACCTTCGCCGTGTCCCCGTTGAACTTGTACTTGTTCAACAGTTCCCGGACCTCCATCTCCACCAGGTCCAGCATGTCCGCGTCTTCCACCGCGTCGCACTTGTTCAAAAATACCACCAGGTGATTCAACCCCACCTGCCGCGCCAGCAAAACGTGCTCCCGCGTCTGCGGCATCACGCTATCGAGCGCGCTCACCACCAGGATCGCGCCATCCATCTGCGCCGCTCCCGTGATCATGTTCTTGATGTAATCCGCGTGCCCGGGGCAATCCACGTGCGCGTAGTGCCGCGTCTTCGTCTCGTACTCCACGTGGCTCACCGAGATCGTCACCGTCTTCGTCGCGTCCCGGACGATCCCGCCCTTCGCGATGTCCGCGTACGCTTTCGCCTGCGCCAACCCGCCCTTTTGCTGAACCTTCAACAGCGCCGCCGTCAGCGTCGTCTTCCCGTGGTCGATGTGTCCGATCGTTCCCACGTTCACGTGCGGCTTCTTCCTTACGAACTTCTCTTTGGCCATGTTCCTCTCGATTCTGTGACGGCGCTTGGCGACCGGAGCCTACCTACCTCGAACCTTCGCGACGATCTCTTCCTGAACGGAAGCGGGGACCGCTTCGTAGTGAGCAAACTGCATCGTGTAAACCGCGCGGCCCTGGGTCTTACTCCGGAGGTCCGTCGAATACCCGAACATCGTCGCGAGCGGTACTTCTGCGTCGATGACCTGCGTGGTGGTGCCACGCTGCGCCATGCCCAGGATCCGACCGCGTCGCGAGTTGAGATCTCCGATGACGTCGCCCATGTTCTGGTCGGGCGTCACGACTTCGACTTTCATCGTCGGTTCCAGCAAATGGAGGCCGGCAGCCTTTGCGGCGTCCTGCAGGGCCATTGACGCCGCGATCTCGAACGCGGGCCCTGAAGAATCCACCTCGTGGAAGCTCCCGTCGTACAGGCGTGCCTTCACGTCGATGACCGGGTATCCGGCCAGCACCCCGCGCACGAGAGCTTCTCGGATCCCCTTCTCCACCGACGGAATGAATTCCTTCGGTATCACACCGCCAACGGTGTCATTTTCGAAGCTGAAGCCCGCGCCCCGCGCCGCCGGCTCGATCTCGATCCGGACGTGACCATACTGGCCGTGACCACCGGTCTGCCGAACGTAGCGCCCCTCCGCGGCCACTTTCTTGCTGATGGCCTCCCGGTACGCGACCTCGGGCTTTCCGACGTTCGCCTCGACTTTGAACTCGCGTCTCAGACGATCGACGATGATCTCCAGGTGGAGCTCCCCCATCCCGGCAATGATCGTTTGCCCGGTCTCTTCATTCGTGTAAGTGCGAAAGCTTGGATCTTCGAGCGCGAGCTTCTGCAAGCTGAGACCGAGCTTGTCCACGTCCGCCTGCGTTTTTGGCTCGATCGCGATGGAAATGACGGGTTCCGGAAACACCATTTGCTCGAGCAGAATCGGCGCCTTCTCGTCGCACAGCGTGTCGCCCGTTCGCGTGTCGCGCAGCCCGACCGCGGCATAGATGTTCCCCGCGCTGCACTCCTTCAGCTCTTCGCGCTTGTTCGCATGCATCCTGAGAATTCTTCCCAGACGCTCGCGCTTACCTCGCGTCGCGTTCAAGAGCTGTGTGCCGCTCACCACCTGGCCAGAGTAAACACGGAAGAACGTGAGATTCCCGACGAAGGGATCGTTCATGATCTTGAACGCCAGCGCCGCAAACGGCTCGTCGTCCGAAGCTCTTCGTTCGAGACGCCGTTCCTTCTTTTCCGGGTCGACGCCTCGAACGGGAGGGATGTCCGTCGGCGACGGCAGCAGGTTCACGACGGCGTCGAGCATCAGCTGCACGCCCTTGTTCTTGAACGCCGAACCCCCGAGAACCGGAACGAACGCAAATGTGACCACTCCCTTTCGAAGGGCGCGAAAAATCTCCTCGTTGGCAACGTACGCGGAGCCGCCGTCGAGGAACTTCTCCATGATCCGATCGTCGACATCCGCGCACGCTTCAATCATCTCCTCCCGGAGCGAGGCGCACTTTTCCTTCAAATCGTTAGGGATTTCCTGCCACTCGTACTTCGCTCCGAGCGTCTCGTCGGCGAATATCGCGGCCTTCATCCGGATCAAGTCCACCATGCCTCTGAGCTGATCTTCTTGTCCAACGGGCCACTGAATCGGCACTGGACGACAGCCGAGTCGGTCCCTCATGGAGTCCAGATTCATCTGGAAATCGGCGCCGACCTTGTCGAGCTTGTTGACGAACGCGAGCCGCGGAACGTTGTAACGGTCGGCCTGGCGCCACACCGTCTCGCTCTGCGGTTCCACACCGTTACCACCGTCGAACACGGCGATCGCTCCGTCGAGAACTCGAAGCGAGCGCTCGACCTCGATCGTGAAATCGACGTGTCCGGGCGTATCAATGATGTTGATCCGGTGCTTCTTGCCTTCGTACGGGCCGCTGTCCGGCGTCCAGAAGCAGTTCGTCGCGGCGCTCGTGATGGTGATGCCGCGCTCCTGCTCCTGTTCCATCCAGTCCATCGTCGCAGCGCCGTCGTGGACTTCCCCGATCTTGTGACTGATGCCGGTGTAGTAGAGAACGCGTTCCGTTACCGTGGTCTTCCCGGCGTCGATGTGCGCCATGATCCCGATGTTCCGGGTGCGCTCAAGGGGGATTTCACGGACCATCATTCGGTTCTCGGGTTCTCGCTCTGTTGAGCCTTAGTTAGACGAAACCCCCTCTGACCTCCGACTTCCCTCCATTCGGGAAGTTCCTTGTCGGTCAGAAGGGGTTCGGGGTGCATCGGTGGCGTCGCGCGAATGCGGCGCCGAGTGAGCGCAACCCGATCCTATGTCGTCTTGTTCATGAGGTTCTGAGGAGCTCCTTCGCTGAATTTGCCGTCGTTCACCAGCGATAGTGGGCGAACGCGCGGTTCGCTTCCGCCATGCGATGTGTGTCGTCCTTTTTCTTCACCGCGCCGCCGCGGAGCGCCGCTGCGTCGACGAACTCCGCCGCAAGGCGTTCGCGCATCGTCTTCTCACCGCGGGTCCGCGCGTGGATCACGAGCCAGCGCATGGCGAGCGCCACACGCCGCTCCGGCCGCACTTCGACCGGAACCTGATACGTCGCGCCGCCAACCCGCCGGCTCTTCACTTCGAGCTTCGGCTTCACGTTGTCGAGGGCCTTCCGGAAGACCTCCAGCGGGTCCTCCTTGAAGCGCGCCTTGATGATGTCGAACGATCCGTAAAGGATCCCTTCAGCCGTCGACTTCTTCCCGCCGATCATCAGCGTGTTCGTGAATTTCGCGACGAGCTTGTCGCGATGGATCGGGTCAGGAAGAATTCTGCGCTTCGGTACTTCGCGTCGGCGAGACATCTACATCATCCCTTCGGGCGCTTGACGCCGTACTTCGATCGCTTGCGGTTGCGATTTGCCTTGTTGGTGCTCGATGGCCCCATGGCGCCCGACGCGTCGAGCGTGCCGCGAACGACGTGGTAGCGAACACCCGGGAGATCCTTCACACGACCGCCGCGAATGAGCACGACGCTATGCTCCTGCAAGTTGTGTCCCTCGCCCGGGATGTAACTGATGACTTCCATTCCGTTCGTCAGACGAACGCGACAGACTTTCCGGAGCGCCGAGTTCGGCTTCTTCGGCGTCGTCGTATAGACGCGGACACACACGCCGCGCTTCTGTGGGCAGGAGCGAAGCGCCGGAGACGCGGTGCGCGTGCGAATGGCCTCGCGGCCGGTGCGGATGAGCTGCTGTATCGTCGGCATGAAAAGCTTTGCAGTATTCGGGGCTGGCGAGGTTAGCCGCGTGTCGCGCCTTGTCAAGCTCATCCCGACGCGGCAGTTGAAGGATGTTACGGAACGGACGAGCAGGATTGGGGATCGGGACGGGGAACGAAGCTTACGAACGGCGTCAGAGCCGTGCAGATCCGTCGAGAACCTGACGCCACAAGGCGGGCGTCAGCTTCGTGTACCCGTCGTCCTGTCTCAGAAAGACTCGACCATCCTGGGCGACGGGGTCGATCCCCTCTCGGCGCAAGCTCAGCTTCTGAATCTTGAAAGTGGCGGTCGTGCTGAGCTCGTCGATGACGCGAACGAACCTCGGCTGCGCATACGCAGGAAGCTCCTGGGCGATCCGCCAGAACTCTTCCGGATCGAACGGCTCGGTGCAAACCACCGCGGCAAGACCGGCTTGCCCTTCCATTCCGGGCACGTGAAAGCCGCAGACGGTCGTCTCCCGAACGCCAGGAGCCCGAGACAGCACGTCAGCGACCTCTGCGGTGGAGACGTTCTCGCCCTTCCACCTGTAGGTATCGCCGATACGGTCGACGAAGAAGAAATAATCTTCGGCATCGTAACGCATGAGATCGCCCGAGCGGTAATAGCGATCTCCCGTCTCGAACACGTCGCGCACGACCTTCTTGTCCGTGGCAGCGTCGTCCGTATACCCGCGGAACTCCGAGGCCGCACTGCGCGGTTCATCGTCGAGCTTGATCAACAGCTCCCCGGGTTCATCCACCGCGCATTCGATGCAGAAACCGTCACCGTCCCGAACGTAGTCATCCACGTCGACGTCGTACCGAACGATGCGCAGATGCGAGAGCCTTCGCATGGGGACACGTCCCACCGAACCCTGCTTACCCGTCAAGTTGACGATGATGCCGGGAGCCTCCGTTGCGCCGTAGAACTCGCGGATGTCGGGGATGTCGAAACGCTTCTGAAAGGGCCCCCACACGTCCGGCCGAAGTCCGTTTCCGAGCGCCACGCGAAGCGGGTTGTTACGTTCCGCCTCGCAAGGCGGTGTGTTCACGAGATATCGACAGAGCTCACCAATATAGATCATCGCCGTCGCGTTATAGCGCTGCACGTCGTCCCAGAACGCCTTTGCACTGAATGACGACCGCATGGCCATCGGCGTTCGGGTCATGATGCACGCTCCGACGCCGAGCAGCAGCGCGTTGGAGTGATAGAGCGGGAGCACATTGTAGAGCTTGTCGCCCGGCTTGAAGCCCCAGAAAAGCGGACCGAAGCTCGCCCCGCCGACGACGGCGCGCCCATGCGAAACCTTGCAGGGCTTCGGGAGACCCGTCGTCCCGGACGTGTAGATGTACACGTAGTCGTCGTTGGCGTTCATGGGCACACGCGGGAAGGCGCGCGCCGGAGCTTCCGCGAGCCGATCTTCGAAATCCCCATTGTTGAATACGAAGATGCGTTCTAGCTGCGGCTTCAGATCAACGCGCGAGCGAAGGGTTTCCGCACTCTTTGCTTCGACGACGGCCACCCGGGCGCCGGATGCTTTGACCGCGTGTGAGAGCGGATGCCCCTCGAGATTCGAATTGATCAGCGCGGCGGTCGCACCGACCCGGTTGATGCCGAACAGCGTCGCGATGTAGAGCGGCGAGTTCGTGCCGAGCAACGCGACGATGTCGCCTTTCTTGACGCCATGGTTCGAGAGCACGTGCGCGATCTGCGACGTCTTGTCGTCGAGCGCACCCCACGTATACCGCTCGTCGCCCATCTCGAACGCGAGTCCGAATGGATCGACCTTCGCGTTCTCCAGGACGACCTTCAACAAATTCGCGTCGCTCTCCCCCTTGGCGCGAAACATCCACGGCAACGTGTATCGGAGCGCATTCGGCAGAAGCCCGAATTCCGTCCTGAGCGCATCGCGGAACTCCGCGCGACCGAGGTTACGTCCTAGATCGCCGAGAGCCCCGCGAAGGTTGCCCAGATATCCGCCACCAAGTGCGCCCACAGTTCACTCCTCGCCGACGACGGATGACATCTCCCCCACGTGCAGACGCGTATACGGCGAGGCAACCATCCCCGGCGGAGGCTCATCCACGATCATCTGTAGACGCTTGTACGGCGGCAGCCCGGTGCCGGCAGGGATGAGACGACCCATGATGACGTTCTCCTTGATGCCGCGGAGATCGTCCGTCTTGCCGCAAATCGCAGCCTCCGTGAGGACCTTCGTGGTTTCCTGGAAGGACGAGGCGCTGATGAACGACTCGGTCGACAGCGACGCCTTCGTGATGCCGAGAAGCATCGGTTCCGCGACGGCGGGCTGACCGCCTCGTGAGATGACCTTCGCATTTTCCTTTTCGAACACGTGCTTCTCGACTTGCTCGTCCACGAGGAAATTCGTGTCGCCAATCTCCTTGATGCGCACGCGCCGGAGCATCTGGCGGACGATGACCTCGATGTGCTTGTCGTTGATGCCCACGCCCTGGAGCCGGTAAACCTGCTGGATCTCGTTGACCAGCCACGCCGCGAGTTCCTTCTCGCCCTTGACCCGGAGAATATCGTGCGGGTTCGCCGGACCATCTTGCAGCGGATCTCCGGCGCGAACGTGGTCACCCGTCTGCACCTGCACGTGCTTGCCCTTCGGGATGAGGTATTCACGCGACTGATCGGTGAGCGGCGACCCATCCGCGTTGAGGGGCGTCAGCACGATCTTGCGCTTGCCCTTCGTGTCCTTCCCGAAGCTGACGATGCCGTCAATCTCCGTGATGATCGCGTGATCCTTAGGCTTCCGGGCTTCGAAGAGTTCTGCCACGCGCGGGAGACCGCCGGTGATGTCCTGAACCTTGGTCGTGTCGCGAGGGATCTTGCCGATCGCTTCGCCGGGATGAATCGTCTCGCCTTCCTGCGCGACGATGTTGGCGCCAACCGGCAGGAGATACCTTGCCTCGAGGTCCGTATGCGGGATCTTCATCGGTTCGCCCGTAGCCGGGTCGATGATGGTGATCCGTGGCCTGAGCTCCGCCGCGCGCGATTCGATGACGATCTTGCGAGAGAGCCCGGTCACCTCGTCCACCTTCTCCATCACGCTGACGCCCTCGACGAGGTCGCCGTACTGGATGATCCCGCCGACCTCCGTGAGGATCGGCATCGCGAATGGATCCCACTCGGCGAGGGTCTGTCCGGCCTTCACTCGATCGCCGTGTTTGGCGCGAAGAACGGCGCCGTACACCAGGCGATGGTGCTCGCGCTCGCGACCCGTGTCGTCCACGACGACGAGCTCGCCATGGCGATTCATGATCGCGACCGTGCCGTCCTGCTTGGTCACGAGCTGCGCATTCCGCAGCTGCAGGATACCGTCAGTGCGCGCCTCGAGCGAGCTCTGCTCGATCTTGCCGCGCGCGGCAGCCCCACCGATGTGGAACGTCCGCATCGTCAGCTGCGTACCGGGTTCGCCGATGGACTGCGCGGCGATGATGCCGATTGCTTCACCGATGTTCACGCGGAAGCCGCGCGCCAGATCGCGTCCGTAGCACATGCCGCACACGCCACGGCGCGTCTGACACGTGAGCACGGATCGAATGACCACTTCCTCGATCCCCGCGTCCTCGATCTTGCGCACGAGCGCTTCGTCGAGCTCGCTGTTCGCCTCGACCAGCACTTCGCCGGTGAGAGGGTCCACGACGTCCTCCAGGACGACACGTCCCAGGATTCGATCGCCCAGCGGCTGAATGACCTCGCCCGCCTCTTCGAGCTTCGCGACGCGAATGCCATCCAGCGTCCCGCAATCGTACTCGGACACGACCGCGTCCTGCGCGACGTCGACGAGACGACGCGTGAGATAGCCGGAGTTTGCCGTCTTGAGGGCGGTATCGGCGAGTCCTTTGCGCGCGCCGTGGGTGGAGACGAAGTACTGGAGCACCGAGAGCCCTTCGCGAAAGTTCGCGGTGATGGGCGTCTCGATGATCTCGCCTGACGGCTTTGCCATCAGGCCGCGCATGGCGGCGAGCTGGCGCATCTGCTGGGTCGAACCGCGCGCGCCCGAATCGGCCATGATGTAGACCGGGTTGAAGCTCGATTCCTCGAGCTGCTTGCCCGTCTCGGGGTCGGTCATCGTTTCCTTGCCGATGACCTCCATCATCTCTTCCGTCACACGGTCGGCGACGCCTGCCCAGATGTCGACCACTTTGTTGTAGCGCTCGCCGTCGGTGATGAGCCCTTCCTGGTACTGATCCACGACGCGCTGGAGTTCCTCCTGTGCCGCCTCGATGAGATCCTTCTTCTTGTCGGGGATGACCATGTCATCCATGCAAATACTGACGCCTGCCTTGGTCGCGTATTCGAAGCCAAGGGAACGCAGACGATCGGCTAGGAGAACGGTCTCCTTGTTGCGATGCTTTCGATAGCAAACGTCGATGAGCTGCGAGAGCGCTTTCTTGCTCATCACCTTGTTCGCGTAGTCGAACGGGATCTCCTCCGGCAAAACCTCGGAGATGAGAACGCGACCAACCGTGGTATGAACGACGCGTGTGCGAGGATTGCCGTCCTCGTCCTTGTCGGTGATACGCACCTGGATACCCGAGTGCAGATCTACGACGCCGTGATCGTACGCCATGCGCACTTCCGTGGGAGATGCGTAGATCCCACGGAGATATCCCTCGAGGCTCTCGCCTTTCACCCTCAGGCCCCCCTCGCGGTAACAGCCTCGCGAGAACTTCCGCTCGCGCGTCGCGTAGTAGAGCCCGAGGACGATATCCTGCGTGGGATTGATGATCGGACGGCCGTTCGCCGGCGAGAGGATGTTGTTCGTGCTCATCATGAGCACGCGCGTTTCCATCTGCGCCTCGACGGACAGCGGTACGTGAACGGCCATCTGATCGCCATCGAAGTCCGCGTTGAATGCGGTGCACACGAGCGGATGCAGCTGGATGGCTTTGCCCTCGATGAGCACGGGTTCGAAAGCCTGGATACCGAGGCGATGTAGCGTCGGCGCGCGATTAAGCATCACCGGATGCTCCTGGATCACCTCGTCGAGGATGTCCCATACCTCCGGACGCTCGCGCTCCACCATCTTCTTCGCGCTCTTGATGGTGTTGACGTACCCGCGCTCTTCGAGCTTGTTGTAGATGAAAGGCTTGAAGAGCTCGAGCGCCATCTTCTTCGGAAGACCGCACTGATGGAGCTTCAAGGTTGGGCCGACCACGATCACGGAGCGGCCGGAATAATCGACACGCTTGCCGAGCAGGTTCTGACGAAACCGGCCCTGCTTGCCCTTCAACATGTCCGAGAGGCTCTTCAGTGGGCGCTTGTTCGGACCGGTGATTGTCTTGCCGCGACGACCGTTGTCGAACAGAGCATCGACCGCTTCTTGAAGCATGCGGCGCTCGTTGCGGATGATGATCTCGGGCGCGTTGAGCTCGAGAAGACGCTTCAACCGATTGTTTCGGTTGATCACGCGGCGATACAGATCGTTGAGATCGCTCGTCGCGAACCTTCCACCGTCGAGCGGCACGAGTGGACGCAGATCCGGCGGGAGCACCGGGATGACGGTGAGCATCATCCACTCCGGGCGATTGCCCGAACCGCGGAACGCTTCCACGACCTTGAGCCGCTTGGCGAATTTCTTCCGCTTCGCTTCGCTCGTGGTCGTGCGCATGTCGAGGCGGAGCTCTTCCGCGAGCGCATGGACGTCGACGCGCTTCAGCATGTCGAGCACCGCTTCACCACCCATGCCTGCGGAGAACCGGTCGTCGCCGTATTCCTCGATGAGCTGCGCGTAGCGATCCTCGGAAAGGAGTTCTCCTGGCTGGAGCCCGGTGTCCTTGCCATCGATGACGATGTACGCCTCGCAATAGAGGACGCGCTCGAGATCCTTCAGCGTGATGTCGAGAATGTTGCCGATGCGCGACGGCAAGCTCTTCAAGAACCAGATGTGCGCGACGGGCGTGGCGAGGTTGATGTGCCCGAGACGCTCCCGACGCACCTTGGACTGAATCACTTCGACGCCGCACTTCTCGCACACGATCCCGCGGTGCTTCATGCGCTTGTACTTGCCGCAGATGCACTCGTAGTCCTTGACCGGGCCAAAGATCTTCGCGCAGAAAAGCCCGTCCCGTTCGGGCTTGAAGGTGCGGTAGTTGATGGTCTCCGGCTTCTTCACCTCGCCGTGCGACCACTCGCGGATCTTCTCCGGGCTCGCGAGGGAGATCCGCATCGCAGAAAAGCTGAGGGGATCCTTCGGCTTTTCGAAGAACGAGAATATGTCACGCATGGGTTTCGACTCCTGTACGAAGGCTCGTTCGGTTCACGATACGGCGCTCAATCTTCTGCCGCGGCGACGCCGGCAGTTTCGACCAGCTCTACATTGAGGCAAAGGGACTGCAGCTCTTTGATGAGCACGTTGAAGCTTTCGGGTAGACCAGCCTCGAGGGTGTACTCGCCTTTGACGATGGCTTCGTACATCCGTGTCCGGCCCTGAACGTCGTCGCTCTTGACGGTGAGGAACTCCTGGAGCGCGTAAGCGGCCCCGTACGCCTCCATCGCCCAGACTTCCATTTCACCGAGACGCTGACCGCCGAACTGCGCTTTGCCGCCCAGCGGTTGCTGCGTGACGAGGGAGTACGGGCCAATCGAACGAGCGTGGATCTTGTCGTCGACCAGGTGGTGAAGCTTCAGCATGTACATGACGCCAACCGTCACGTCCTGCTCGAATGGTTCGCCCGTGCGGCCATCGAACAGAATCATCTGGCCAGACGGGTCGAAGCCGGCCTTGGTGAGCGCACGCTTGATCTCGGTCTCCGCGGCCCCGTCGAATACGGGCGTCGCAAAGTTCACACCCTTCGAGAGCTTCTTCCCGAGCTTGTAGAGCTGGTCGTCGGGCAAACCCTTGACGAGTGTCTTCATCTCCGGATCGTTGTCGAAAATCTCACCGATGATCTTCTGTAGACGCTCGCGGTTCTGAAGCATTGCGGAGGCAACGGCCTCGCCGAGGCCCTTCGCGCCCCAACCGAGGTGCGCTTCCAGGATCTGACCGACGTTCATACGGCTCGGCACACCCAGCGGGTTCAGCACGAGATCTACCGGACGGCCGTCGGCCATGTACGGCAGATCTTCTTCGGGAAGGATTCGCGAGACGACGCCCTTGTTCCCGTGACGACCCGCCATCTTGTCGCCGACCTGGAGCTTCCTCTTGATGGCGATGTAGACCTTCACCATCTTGATGACGCCGGGCGGCAGCTCGTCGCCCTTCGAGAGGCGATCGATCTTTTCGTGGAAATGCTCCTCGCGCATCCGCACGATCTCTTCCAGATCGTGAAGCAGTTGAGCGACCTTGTCGCCGCCCTTGGCCACCGCGATCTCGCCCCAATACTTCCGGGGTGCAGCGTCGAGGGCCTCGTCGTTGAGCTTGACTCCCTTTTCGATGAGAACCTTGCCCTTGTCGTCGACGAGCTTCTGCGATGTTTCCTGGCCGCGGAGAGTCTCCCGCATCTTGCGGAAGAATGAGTCACGGAGGATCTTCACTTCCTCGTCGCGCGTGCGTTCGAAGCGGGCACGCTCCTGGTCCTCGATCGCCCGTGCTCGTTCGTCCTTCTCTTGCCCTTTGCGCGAAAAGATCCGGGCGTCGATGACGATGCCCGACACGCCCGGCGGCACTTTGAGCGAGCTGTCTCGCACGTCGCCGGCCTTCTCGCCGAAGATGGCCCGAAGCAGCTTCTCTTCCGGCGAGAGCTGGCTCTCCCCCTTCGGCGTGATCTTGCCGACCAGGATGTCACCCGGCTTGACCTCCGCACCGATGCGCACGACCCCGGCCTCGTCGAGGTCCTTGAGAGCCTCTTCGCCGACGTTCGGAATATCCCGGGTGACCTCTTCTTTGCCGAGCTTCGTGTCCCGCGCGATACACTCGAACTCCTCGATGTGCACGCTCGTGAACACGTCGTCCTTGACGATGCGCTCCGATACGAGGATCGAATCTTCGAAATTGTAGCCCTGCCAGGGCATGAACGCGACGACCACGTTCCGGCCCAGCGCGATCTCCCCCATGTCGCAGCCGGGACCATCGGCGAGCACCTCGCCCTGCTTCACGGTCTCGCCCGGTCGCACGATGGGCTTCTGGTTGTAGCAAGTGCTCTGGTTCGAGCGCTGGTACTTGAGCATCGGGTAGATGTCGGGCACCTCGCTTCCTTCACCTGACGTGGCGCGCACGACGACACGCGTGGCGTCCACGCTCTCGACCACGCCCGCTCGGCGCGCTACGAGACATACGCCGCTGTCGACCGCGACCCGTCGCTCCATGCCGGTGCCGACGAGCGGCGCCTCGGTGACGACGAGCGGTACCGCCTGGCGCTGCATGTTCGCTCCCATGAGCGCGCGGTTCGCGTCATCGTGCTCGAGGAAGGGCACGAGCGCTGCCGCGACGCTCACCATCTGGTTCGGCGCGACGTCGCACAGGTCGATGGTCTCCGGGAGTACCTTGCGGTAGTCTCCGTTGTATCGGGCGGACACCAGGCTTTGCGTGAAGCGCCCCTTCGGGTCCATATCCGAGCTCGCCTCGGCGATGTGCTTGCCCTCTTCCTCGAGCGCGGAGAACCACTGTGTCTCCTCGAGAACGCGGCCCTCGGTGACCTTTCGGTAGGGCGTCTCGACGAAGCCGTACTCGTTCACGCGCGCAAAGGTCGAGAGAGACGCGATGAGACCGATGTTCGGCCCTTCCGGCGTTTCGATCGGGCAGATGCGGCCGTAGTGCGTCGTGTGTACGTCGCGCACCTCGAAGCCCGCGCGTTCCCGCGTGAGGCCGCCTGGGCCGAGAGCCGAGAGCCGACGCTTGTGCGTCACCTCGGACAGCGGATTCGTCTGATCCATGAACTGCGAGAGCTGCGAGCTACCGAAGTACTCTTTCACCACGGCGCCGACCGGCTTCGCGTTGATGAGATCATGGGGCATCAACGTGTCGATCTCCTGCGACACGCTCATGCGTTCCTTGATCGCGCGGGCCATCCGAACGAGGCCGATACGGTATTGCACCTCCATCAATTCGCCGACCGCGCGGACGCGCCGGTTACCGAGGTGGTCGATGTCGTCGACGGAGCCCTTGCCGTTCTTGAGATCGATGAGGTGCTTGACCGTCTGCAGGATGTCCTCGCGCGACAGCGTCGTCTGCGTGAGGCCCGGCTTCTGTTCCTCCGGTAGATCCTTGTAGAACTTGTAGTTCAGCTTCAGACGCCCGACCGCCGAGAGGTCGTACCGTTCGGCGTTGAAAAACAGGTTGTTGAACAACGTCTTCGCGGTCTCGAGCGTGGGCGGATCGCCGGGGCGGAGGCGCCGATAGATCTCCATGATGGAGTCCTCGGTCGTTTGCACCTTGTCGGCGATGAGCGTGTCTCGAAGGTACGGGCCGACGTTCAGACCGTCGATGAAGAGAACCTTGAATTCACTGACGTTGGCCTCACGGAGCCGCTCGAGCGTGATCTCGGTGACTTCCTCGTTGCACCCGAGGAGCACCTCGCCCGTCTCCTTGTCGACAACGTCTTCGGCGCTCACCTTGCCGATGAGCTCGGGAAGTTCCATCGGCAGACGGTCGACGTTCGCGGCCTTTAGTTTCTTGATCGCTGCGCGCGTGAACTTCGTGTTCTTTTTGACGACGACCTCACCGCCGACCTTGATGTCGCGCGTGGCGCGCTGACCCGCGAGCAGATCGAACTCGAGGCTCTTCCCGAATTTGCCTCCCTTCTCGATGTAGATCGTCTCCTTCGAATAGAACCGATCCAGGAGTTCCTGCGTCGTGAAGCCGAGCGCACGGAGGAGTACGGTGGCGTGCATCTTCCGACGACGATCGATCCGGACGTAGATGATGTCCTTGTGGTCGAACTCGAAGTCGAGCCACGAGCCGCTGTACGGGATGATACGTGCGGAATAGAGAAGCTTGCCGCTCGAGTGCGTCTTCCCCTTGTCATGATCGAAGAACACACCTGGGCTGCGATGCAGCTGTGAAACGACCACGCGCTCGGTGCCATTGATGATGAACGTCGCCGTGTCCGTCATCAGAGGGATCTCACCGAAGTAGACCTCCTGTTCCTTGATATCGCGGACGATGCGTTCGCCACCCTCGATGACGTCATAGACCATGAGCTGCGTCGTCACCTTGATGGGCGCCGCATACGTCATGCCCCGCTGGCCGCACTCTTGAACGTCGTACTTCGGCTTGTCGAGCTGGTACGACACGAACACGAGCTCGCTCGTTCCGTCGAAGTCCCGGATCGGGAAGACGCTCTTGAACACGCCCTGGAGTCCGATGTCCTTGCGATCCTTCGACGCGAGGTCCGATTGCAGGAACTTGTCGTAACTCGTCTTCTGGATGTCGATGAGGTTCGGGATCTCGACCGCGGTTTTCACCCGACCGAGGTTCGTGCGGTGCCGGAAGTTCGACTGGATCAGTGACGTCATCTAGCTATCTCCCAAAAACAATCATCGTGACAGAGCGCGGACAGAGACGCGCGCGCCTCACGAGTGGAACTACGCCACCCGTAAGGCACGCTTGCCGCTTACAGAACGGGTTTGTCGCCTTCGACCGAAGACGGGGCGACAAGCTTCGTGTAGGTCGAACCAAGGCCTGGTCCGTGTCCTTTACTTGACTTCGACCTTCGCGCCGGCACCTTCGAGCTTCTTCTTGATCTCGGCGGCCTCGTCCTTGGATGCGCCTTCCTTGATGGGCTTCGGTGCACCTTCGACGAGGTCCTTCGCTTCTTTGAGGCCGAGATTCGTGATCTCGCGAACGGCCTTGATCACCTGGATCTTGTTCGCGCCGCCATCGGCGAGGATGACGTCGAACTCGGTCTTCTCTTCGACCGCGGCCGCGGCCGGAGCAGCTCCACCTCCCGCGCCACCGGCGACGGCGACGGGGGCCGCAGAGACGCCCCACTTGGTCTCGAGCTCCTTCACGAGCTCTGCGATCTGGATGACGGGGAGATTGGAGAGGTAATCGACGACCTGCTCCTTGGTGACTTCAGCCATTTTCTTCTAGCTCCTTCAACTAACTTGAAACGAATGAAAACCTAAACCGATGAGCCGATGCTCGAGCCTCGCAGAACCTGCGCATCAGCCCTTTTGTTCTTTTGCCCTGAGCGCCCGGACCAGATTGCCGCCGGGAGTATTGAGCAGCATGACGAATCGCTGCGGGGCGGCGATGAGCGTCGCGAGCAGCATCGCGCGCGCCTCGTTCTTGCCGGGCATGTTCGCGAGCTGGACCTCGACCCCTTTGCCGTCGAGGACCTGCCCTTCGAGGAGCCCGGCCTTTATCTTGAGCTTCTCGTTCTCCCGGACGAAATCCCTGAGAACTTTTGCGGCCGCACTCGGCTCCTCGTAGCTCCAAGCGATTCCAGTCATGCCCCGGAGCGCAACGTCGAGCTTTCCGAGCCAGGGAGCGCCGGCGAGAGCATGACGAACGAGCTTGTTCTTCACGACCCTGTAATCGACGCCGCGCGCCCGCAGGTTGTCCCGAAGCTTCGTCACTTCCTCGACGGTCATTCCCTGAAAGTCGATGAAGACAGCCGAGGTCATCTTGGTGAACCGCCCCTTGAGCTCCGCGATTTGCTCTTCCTTGACGGTGCGTAGCATCACCCTTCCTCCTCGCGTGAGCTGAAGACTGCCGTATCGATTCGAACGCCTGGACCCATCGTGCTCGAGACGGTGATGCTGCGGAGGTAGACGCCTTTTGCCGTGGACGGCTTTCTCTGGATCAGCTCGCGAATCAGCGCGAATGCGTTCTCCGACAGCTTCTGCGGATCGAAAGAAACCCGGCCGACGCGGCAGTGAACGACGCCGGCCTTGTCGACGCGATATTCGACCTTACCGGCCTTCGCCTCACGCACGGCGCGAGCGACGTCCGGCGTGACCGTGCCGACCTTGGGGTTCGGCATCAAACCACGCGGGCCGAGAACACGCCCGAGCTTGCCCACGGTACCCATCATGTCCGGTGTCGCGATGCAGACCTCGAAGTCGAGCATGCCTTCGGTGATCTTCTTCGCGAGATCATCACCGCCCGCGTAGTCCGCTCCAGCTTCGAGAGCCTCTTTCTCTTTGTCGCCGCGAGCGAAGACCGCCACGCGGACACTCTTGCCGGTGCCATGAGGGAGCACGAGCGCGCCGCGAACCATCTGGTCAGCATGCTTCGGGTTCACGCCTAGACGGATCGCGATGTCGACGCTTTCGTCGAACTTCGCGTAAGCGGCCTTCTTGACGAGGCCGAGAGCCTCCTCCACGCCAAACCGCTTTTCACGGTCGTATTGCGCAACCGCAACTTTTCTCTTCTTGGCAATCCTGGTCATTTTTTACCTTTCGCTGGTCCGCGGCGCCTGTCGGAGCCTCCCAGTCGTTCGGGCCTTGGTCTCAACCAACCTCGATACCCATGTTCTTGGCAGTGCCGGCGATGGAGCGCGCGGCCGCCTCGAGATCTTTCGTGTTCATGTCCTGGATCTTCTCCTTCGCGACCGCGCGAACCTGATCCCAGGACAGCTTTCCGATCTTCTTCTTGTTGGGCTCGGGCGAGCCCGCACCTGGCTTCTTCGACGACGGCAGGCCGAGCGCCTTCTTGAGGAGCACACTCGCAGGTGGCGACTTCATAACGAACGTGTACGTTCGGTCTGCGTACACCGTGATCACCACGGGGATGATGGTGTCACCGAGCTTTGCGCTCCTGGCGTTGAAGTCTTTACAGAAGCCCATGATGTTCACGCCGTGCTGGCCGAGGGCCGGGCCCACTGGCGGCGAAGGGTTCGCTTTCCCAGCGGGAAGCTGCAGCTTGATGAACGCGGAGATTTTCTTCTTAGCGGCGGCCATGACTCTCTCTCACCGTTTCTCGACGTGGCTGAAATCCAGCTCAACGGGGGTGGGCCGTCCGAAGATCGACACCATCACCTTCAACTTGTGTTTGTCCGGCTTCACTTCCTGGACGGTCCCGGAGAAGTTCGCGAACGCGCCGACGATGACGCGAACCTCGTCACCTTCCTGGAATTGCTGGCGCGGCTTCGGCTTGACCGCGCCCTCCGTGATCCCTTTCCGCAGATCTTCGATGTGCGGCGACTTCACCTCTTGGGGCTTTTGGTTGCCGATGAAGCCGGTAACCTTGGGCGTCTCCTTGACGAGGTGCCAGGCTTCTTCGCTCATGAACATCTCGACGAAGAGGTACCCGGGGAAGGTCGTCTTCGAGCGGACCCGGCTCTTCCCGTCCTTGTTCGGAACCGTGACGCTCTCGGACGGAATCAGTACTTCGCCGAATCGTTCATCCATCTTGTACTGACGGATGCGCTCGCGAAGCGCCTGCTTCACCTTGTTTTCATACCCAGAGTAAGTGGTCACCACGTACCACTTCATGCGCCGTTCGGTCTCGGCTGACTCCAGAGGACTGTTTTCGGTTTCGCTCGTCATGCGCCGTACACCAGTGTCGTAACGAAGCCCCACAACCGGTCGAGGAGGCCGATGTACACCGTCGCGAGCGCACTCGCCACGACGACCACGATGGTTCCGTTGCGGACGGTCTCTTTGCTCGGCCAGACGACCTTCGACAGCTCGACCGCGACGTCATCTGACCATTTCCGTAGGCCCGGATTTCGAGCAAGACGGATGACGGTCAGGATGCCGAGGCCGATACCGAGCACGATCGTGAGCGATGGGCGTTCGTCCTCACCGTAAAGGAGAAGCTGCGGAACTGCCCGGACCGCCGGCGGCCAGGCCGCGAGCGCATTCCAGATCCCCGCCAGAACGCGACCGGAGACGAAGGCCACGACGATCCCGACGACGAAGAACGCCGCGTGGACGTACTTCGTCGCGCCCAGGTTCGTCGGGGATGCTTGTTCGACCGACGGAGCAGGCTCCTCCGCCACGCCGACGATCTCGGTCGGCGAAACGTCGCCCTCGCTGGGCTCGGTCGTGTCGGGTTTGGTGGTCTGTTCTTCGGACATCTTATCGATTCCGTCGGGTCACATCCGCTTGCGGCGAGGAAGCAACCCGGCAGGGGCGGAGAGACTCGAACTCCCGACCCGCGGATTTGGAATCCGCTGCTCTACCAACTGAGCTACGCCCCTTCGCACGGAAGTCTCGCTTGCTTCGACCTCAGGGCCACCTCGGTGCTCTCGGTGCTCGGCGCGCATTCGCACGCTTCCGCGCCTCACCCACCGATCTGACCCTGATTTCTGTGCAATCGAACCTTCCGCCGTTGGTTTTTCCTTCGTGTCTTTACTTTGTTTCTTCGTGGACCGTGTGGGTGTCGCAGGCTTTGCAGAATTTCTTGAGTTTCAGGGGCGGAGAGCCATCTTTTCGAGTTTTCGTCGTCTTGTAGTTGCGCCGATGGCAAACGGAGCACGCGAGCGCGATGCTGATTCTTCGATTTTCGTTCCTGATGCCCCGGCGCTGCTCCAAGCGGTGTCCGTTATTCGATAATCTTGGTGATGACGCCGGCGCCGACGGTCTTGCCGCCTTCGCGGATGGCGAAGCGCATTTGTTCTTCGAGGGCGACGGTGGTGATGAGCTCCACTTCGACGGTAACGCTGTCGCCAGGCATGACCATCTTCACCTCGTCAGGTAACTTCACCGACCCCGTCACGTCCGTCGTCCGGATGTAGAACTGCGGCCGGTAGTTCGTGAAGAACGGAGTGTGCCTCCCGCCCTCTTCCTTCTTCAGTACGTAGACCTCACCCATGAACTTCTTGTGCGGTTTGATCGTTCCCGGCGCTGCCAGAACCTGACCCCGATCCACGTCCTCTTTCTCGATCCCCCGCAGGAGACACCCCACGTTGTCCCCGGCCTGCCCTTCATCCATGCTCTTGCGGAACATCTCCACTCCCGTCACCACCGTCTTCCGGTCCCGCTCGAACCCGATGATCTCCACCTCTTCGTTTACCTTGATCTTCCCACGCTCCACTCGACCCGTCGCTACCGTCCCCCGGCCCTTGATCGAAAACACGTCCTCCACCGCCATCAAGAACGGCTTGTCCACTTCTCGGACCGGCTCCGGGATCTCCGAATCCAGCGCCGACAGCAGCTCCTGGATCTTCTCCTCCCACTGCGCTTCCCCGTTCAATGCCGGTAGCGCCGCTCCCCGGATCACCTTCGCCGTGTCCCCGTTGAACTTGTACTTGTTCAACAGTTCCCGGACCTCCATCTCCACCAGGTCCAGCATGTCCGCGTCTTCCACCGCGTCGCACTTGTTCAAAAATACCACCAGGTGATTCAACCCCACCTGCCGCGCCAGCAAAACGTGCTCCCGCGTCTGCGGCATCACGCTATCGAGCGCGCTCACCACCAGGATCGCGCCATCCATCTGCGCCGCTCCCGTGATCATGTTCTTGATGTAATCCGCGTGCCCGGGGCAATCCACGTGCGCGTAGTGCCGCGTCTTCGTCTCGTACTCCACGTGGCTCACCGAGATCGTCACCGTCTTCGTCGCGTCCCGGACGATCCCGCCCTTCGCGATGTCCGCGTACGCTTTCGCCTGCGCCAACCCGCCCTTTTGCTGAACCTTCAACAGCGCCGCCGTCAGCGTCGTCTTCCCGTGGTCGATGTGTCCGATCGTTCCCACGTTCACGTGCGGCTTCTTCCTTACGAACTTCTCTTTGGCCATCGTCGCTTACCTTGTCCGCTGTCGTTTGCTAGGGTTTTGGTCTTTCGAGCCCACCACCAGGATTGAACTGGTGACCTCGTCCTTACCAAGGACGTGCTCTACCAACTGAGCTAGGTGGGCGCTGGGCTGGAGCGGGAGACCGGGTTCGAACCGGCGACGTTCAGCTTGGAAGGCTGACGCTCTACCAACTGAGCTACTCCCGCCTGAGTTCTGAGCCGCTGGTGCCCGGCTCGTCGGCCTGAGTTGTCCTTCGATGCTTCTTGGTGGTCCTCCGGAGTTTTCGCCCATCTCTGGAGGGTGGAGGGTGATGGATTCGAACCAACGTAGGCTTGCGCCGGCAGGTTTACAGCCTGCTCCCTTTGGCCACTCGGGCAACCCTCCGGACTTGAAACTAATTCCTTCTTCCTATTCAGATTTTCGTGAAGCACGACGCCGGAACTTTGGGTGAAGTGAGCCGGGCCAGTTTCGAGCTGGCGAGGGGACTCGAACCCCTAACCGCCTGTTTACAAAACAGGTGCTCTACCGGTTGAGCTACGCCAGCGGGATCGGCGCGACTGCCGTGAGGTAGAAGAGCAGCTGAAGACGGAGCAGAACGCAGATCGAGCAGCACGCGCACCCGAAGGAGCGCTGCCGAGGCCGCCAGACGGAAACGTCCTAGCTCGCGTCACTGTTTCGCCGTTTGGAAATTGCCAAAAAGAGGCACTCCCCCCGCCTCCCCGCCAGACCTGTTTCGTGACGAGCGGCGGGGACCCGAGAGGACCGCGCATGGGTAGCGCCAGGCCCCAGGGGTGTCAAGCACATTCCGTACCGCGACAGACTGCTCGTGCATTCAGGTACTTAGCACATGATCCCTCAGTAGATGCCCATCGGCGAGAGCGCCTTCCCCGAAGCATGAAGCTCGGGTCGTCGCGTGGACGGTGGAGTCGAGTGTATCCTGCCGCGGCGGCGGGAACGAGGTCGGCCGTGACTTGGTGCCAAGAACCCGTTCAGTAGTTCCGCATCGACGAGCAGCGTCGTCCCCGAGGAATGAAAGCGGTGCGGAACTACCGAGCGCAGCGAGTACCGGGGGGAGGGGTTGCGTAGCAAGCCCCGGGGGGCGGGCAACGCCCCCCTTTCCTAGTAGATGGACCCGGAGCCCTGCGAGCACCCCGAATTGTGACCGCGGGTCGAAAGATCCGGGAGCACGCCTAGTAGACTTCGATGACGAGGGCTCCTCTCGACGCGCCGAAAGGAGGAGATGGTCATGGAAGTCATGTATCCCCGTTGCGCGGGCCTCGACGTCCACAAGGATAGCGTCGTTGCCTGCGTGCGCTGCGTCAGCGAACCAACGCGGCGCGAGGTCCGAACGTTCGGCACGACCACACGTAGCCTCTTCGAGCTGGCGGAATGGCTCGAGGAGCACGGCGTGACCCACGTGGCGATGGAGGCCACCGGCGTGTACTGGAAGCCGGTCTGGCACATGCTCGAAGGGAGCTTCGAACTCGTGCTCGCGAACGCCCAGCACATTCGCAACGTGCCAGGGCGCAAGACCGACGTGAACGACGCGACGTGGATCGCCGATCTGCTCGCGCACGGGCTGATCCGCAGCAGTTTCGTGCCTCCTGCGCGAATCCAGGAGCTGCGCGATCTCACTCGAACGCGCGCGCAGCTCGTGCGAGAAATCGCCCAGCACACGCTGCGCATACAGAAAACGCTCGAGGACTCGAACATCAAGGTCGCGAGCGTCCTGTCCAGCGTGCTCGGGACCAGCGGCCGGGCGATGCTCGCCGCTCTCATCGCCGGAGAAGATGACCCCGAGCGCCTTGCCGATCTCGCGGTCGGTACCGCGCGCAAGAAGAGGGCCGACTTGATCGAAGCGCTGCGCGGGCGGGTTACCCCTCATCACCGAGCCATGCTGAAGCTGCATCTCGGCGTCATCGGCTCGCTCGAAGGGGCCCTGGCCGAGATCGATGCAGCTGCGGGAAAAGCGCTGGAGCCGATCCGGGCGCACGCCGAGATCCTGACGACGATGCCGGGAGTGAGTGACATCGTCGCGAACGTGATCGTGGCGGAGATCGGCGTCGACATGTCGCGCTTCCCGTCTGCGGGACACCTCGTGTCCTGGGCCGGCCTCTGCCCCCGCAACGACGAGAGCGCCGGCAAGCGTCGCTCGACGCGCGTCCGCAAGAGCGCCAACTGGCTCAAGACGACGCTCGTCACATCCGCCTGGGCCGCGGTGCGCACGAAGGAAAGCTACCTTCGAGCCCAGTTTCTCCGGCTCAAGTCCCGCCGTGGAGCAAAGAAGGCGATCTTGGCCGTCGCCGCATCGATGCTCACCGCCGCCTTCTACATGCTCCGCGACGGCACTCCCTACCGCGACCTCGGACCCCATCACTTCGACCGCCGCGACCAGAGCAAGACCATCAAACGCCTCGTCCGCCGCTTGACCGACCTCGGCTGCGAAGTCGAGATCAAACCTCATGCGGCGTAGAGCTTCCTAGTAGCCCCGTCCGCCTTCGGCTCGCGCTCGAGCCCGCCGCTCGAGGTCGGCCAGGGCTTGCTCGAGGACTTCTCTGGTAAAAGGGAGTCGCGCCAGCGCCGCGTCCTCGTCTTTGACACTCTGCTCCAGCGAGCGTTTCGACTCGGCGGCCCGCTGAACCCACGCAGAGTGCTCGTCGGCACGATTCGCCATGGCCAGGGTGTGATCCATCATCGCGAGGCCCTTCGTGAGCAGAACCGAATACCGGAGCCGCATGGCGCCCTCGAAAAGCTGCGTTTTTGCTGGAGTCGATGCCCCGGTCGGCGGCGGAATGCGCATGAGCTCCGCGTGGAGCTTCTGATAGAGCTCTCCGACACGGAACCCGGCCATCGCCGACCAGTGGGCGTCGTACGCCCGCATCGTATCGGAGTAGGCGCTCTGCGCGTCGAGCAAAAGCTGGCACCGGCGCTCGAGGGCGGCGGGGAAATCCCGAGGTAACGGCTGGAAGACGACACGCTCGCCGCGAATGCGCCGTAGTTCCCCGAGCGCGAAGTAGAGCGAGGCCAGGTCGCGCGGGAGCGCTCCGGCAGCGTCGAGGCGCTCGGCATCCACGACGTCCCGCCCTTTGCCGATGAAGTACTCGGCCGCATCGGGCTGACCGGAGAAAATCAGCGAAAGTGCCTTTCCCGCGTAAACGGCGACACGGTCGAGGCTCGTGAGTTCGGAAACGCGGGCCATCAGAGCGTCCGCCGTTCGACCTGCCTCCGGCCAGCGCTCGAGGTACGAAAGAAGTCGGACGCTCCGGACCAACGCTTCGCGCGCGAGCGGATCGCCGGGATATCGTCGGGCCGTCTCTTCGTACCGCGCTGTCGCACCGTCGAGATCGCCGAGCTGATCGTGCGCAGCAGCGGCGTCGAACCACGCTTCCTCCGCACGAGAGCCATCGGGGTCGAGCGCCGTGACGCGGTCGAATCCACGCGCCGCGTCAGCGAACCGGCCTGCACCGAGGTCCACCCGTGCGCGAGCGAGGATCTCGTCGACGCTCGTGGCGTCGGTCGGGGTCACGACCGTGCGGGGAACGACAATCGGCGTGGCCACTCGTGGGGATGCAGGTGGACTTTCGGCGCGGGGCGTCATGGCGGACGCCGCACAACCACTCACCGCGTCGCAAAGCGCCGCGAGGAGCGCCACCCTCACGAATGTTGCGACCCGTCGCGCCCGCCCGGACGAATGAAACCCACGTGAAACTGAGCGCGCCGGGACCGACTCGCTGGTTCCCGGGCACCGCTCGGTGGTGGGCGCGCGGCGCGTCGAAAACGATTGACCAGCCATCAGACTTCTCTACCTTGATAACCAGAGCCGGGTGGTTCTTGGGTCTCACCATAAGGAGAGTCCGCCGATGAAAGTGGCGACGATGACCGCGTCCGATCGAATCCTCGAGCTGGAGTCGGAACATCGCAGCCTCGATCAGAGGCTTCGTGTCCTGTCGCGCCGAGCTTACCTGACGCCGGCCGAACAGCAGGAAGCAGCCTACCTCAAGCGCCAGAAGCTGTCGGCGAAGGATCGGCTCCACGCCCTCGCGCGCGTCCACCTCTCCGAAGATTGACGAGAGACGACCCGACGGCGGTCACCCTTCACTGCTTATCGTCGTCAGTCGGCGCGCGAGCATGTTCCACGGCGGTGGACGCACTGTTGTCCACGGCTTCGGCCCCGCCGTAGACCTCCTTGTTGAGATCCGCGAGAGCTTCTTCCGTCCGTGACTTCCAGTCGGCGGTGAGGCCCCCTGGATGCTCTTGCTCCAGGGCCTTGGCGATTGCGAGCCAGTGTCGTGCGTCCGGGCGGAAGCCGAGACGATAATCGGTCATGCCTCGCAAGTAGGCGTACCGCGACTGATCGTCGAAGGAGAGCGAGTCCGTGTCGGGCTCGAGGTTACGCCAGAGGGCGAGCGACTTCTCGTACTGGTTCTCGTCGTACATGCGCTGGCCGCGGTCCAGCTGGTCGCGATACGTCGAGCACGCCCCGACGAGGAACAGAACGAGGACGAGCGAAACTTGTCGCATGCGTTTCTCAGCGTAAATGACCGCGCGCGCCACGGCAACGGTCTTCGGGATAAAGCGAGATCAGGCGTCTCTCTGCACGCGCGCGAAGCGTAGCCGCACGACGGGGAGCCCGTCCGCGACTGCACGGCGCTCTCGCGGGCTCATGGCTCGGTATGGATTCTCCGCGAGTCGCGGGGTCCCCGGCGCATCGCCGAGCGGCGCGAACCCTGGCACGTCCGCGACGAGAGCCTCGAATTCGTCGGCGCGTTCCTCGACATCGGTCTGAAAAAAGAGCTCCCCGCCCGCCACCGTGACGCGCGCGATTTGCCGGAGGAGGTCCGCTGAAGCGACGAGTCGCTTTCGGTGGCGCTTCTTCCACCATGGATCTGGAAAGTTCATGAAAACAGCACGCACGGTCCCGGCACGCAGCCGGGGCAAGGCGTTGCGCGCGTCTTCCGCGAATACGCGCGCCCGGTCCCCGAAACCGCGAGCCCGCAGGCGTTCGTCGACGATGGTCGCCCACTTCCGCCGGATCTCGAATCCGACCATGGCGGCGGTCGGGTCCGCCGAGAGGCGCTCGAAGAGAAACCCACCTCTGCCGGGCCCAATTTCGATCTCGACGGGGCCGACGCCTCCGGTCACGAGCGAGCGCGGCTCCAAATCGTCGCCTGGGGGAAGCGTCGGAGCGTGTTCGTAGCGGTTCGGCTGCGGCACGACGGAGCGCTCGATAGCCCGGAACGTCGGGACGGTCCACGGCCGCGTACGACGCGGCGGGATAGAGGACCTCGAGATCCCGGCAGCGCCGGGCCGTGCGCGACAATCGTTGCCCCTCGCGAAGCGCCGGATGAACAATCACGCACGCTAGATGAACGGCCCCCCGACCTCGTCGATTCGCGTGCCGCGCGCGCTCGTTTACGCCCCCCTGGCGGTCGCGACGTTGTGGCTCGCCGCGACGACGGTGCGACGAGTCCTCGCTCTTTCGGGCGGAGCTGCGGTGCCCCTCGACGACGCTTACATCCATTTCCAGTATGCGCGCTCGATCGCGGAGCTCCATGCGTTCGCGTACACGCGCGGCGCGGTGCCCACTCCCGGCGCAACCAGCCTGCTCTGGCCGCTGACCCTCGCCCCATTTTACGCGCTCGGCTTTCGCGGCGCGCGGATCATCTGGGTCGCCTGGGCCCTCGGCTTCACGTCCCTCGGCCTCCTCGCGCTGGAAACCCGGCGGCTTGCATCGGGACTCATGCGCCCGCCCGTCGCGATCGCCACGGGTGCGATGGTCATCGCGTTCGGTGGGTTCACATGGTTCGCGGCGAGCGGCATGGAGGTCGTCCCGTTTGCGTGGCTCTTCACACGAACCGTGCGGCGCGCAGCCGAGTGGATGGAAAGCGCAGGCAACACGGTCCGCGCACCGTCCGTAGGTCCGCATCGACGAGCAGTGTCCCCCCTGAGAGATCGAAGAGGTGCGGAACTACGCGAGCCTAGCGAGCACGCCGAAGGCGGCGGGGGGAGCGGGCGCGAAGCGAGCCGCGGGGGGCAAGGCCCCCCTTTACCTAACGAGCCTAGCGAGCACGCCGAAGGCGGCGGGGGGAGCGGGCGCGAAGCGAGCCGCGGGGGGCAAGGCCCCCCTTTACCTAACGAGCCTAGCGAGCACGCCGAAGGCGGCGGGGGGAGCGGGCGCGAAGCGAGCCGCGGGGGGCAAGGCCCCCCTTTACAAGAGCTGTGGTTGCTGGCGGTCCTGTGTCCCCTGATGCGGCCCGAGGGTGCCGTGGCGTCGCTGCTCGTCGCACTCGCGCTCTTCATCGAGCCACGAGGCGGTTCCCGACTTCGGGGAATGGCAGCCCTGCTCGCACCAGCCACGCCGTCCGTCATCTGCTGGCTGGCGACGGGCCATGCCGTGACCTCGACGGCAACGGCGAAGTGGCTCCTCCTCAATCCGTACTATCGAGGCGATCGCCTATTTTCCGCGATCGAGAGCAACGTCGAGATCTTCTTCGGCACGCTTCTGGACGGAAAGCTGTGGACCAGCGTGTTTCTTCCCGAAGGCGGTCGGCCGATCGCCGTGCTGGCTCTCTTCGCCATCCCACTTGCCGGCGCGACCCGCCACCGATTGCCGCGAGCCATCGGCGTGCTCGTATTCGCTCTCGCTGCACTGGCTCCGACGACCTACGAAACATTCCTCGTCAACCGGGTGCGCTACATCTGGCCGTTCGCGCCCGCCTGGTTCATCGGGCTCGGGGCGCTCGCCGAGGTCAGTGGCGCCTGGGCCGAGCGCACGCTCGCGCGGATAGGCGCGCCCCGGGTCGAGCTACCGATCCTCACCGCGGGCGTCTTCGTGGGCTTGCTCGGGTCGCGGCTCTCCCCGAGCATCGAGGATCTCGCGACGAGCGCTCAGGCGGTCACCCTGCAGCAGGTCTCGCTCGCGAAGTGGGCCGCCGCGTCCCTTCCGCCGACCGCGCGCATCGGCGTGAACGACACGGGCGCCATGGCGTACTTCTCGAACCGGACGACGTTCGACGTCGTGGGCCTGACGACCGCCGGGGAAGCTCGATACTGGACGGCGGGGCCCGGTTCCCGGTTCGAGCACTACGAACACCTGTCGCGCGCCGCGCTACCCACGCATTTCATCGTTTACCCCGAGTGGTTCGCGGTCGAACCGCTTCTCGGCGAACAGCTGACGGAACGCGTCGTGCGTCACACGATCCTCGGAGGGACCACGATGATCGCGTACGAGGCGCGGTACGATCTGCTCGGCTCGGGGGAGCGTCCGACGGAGTTCGACGTCGGACGGAGGCAGCTGGTAGATGCGCTCGACGTCGCGGACCTCGACGACGAAGCTCGTCACGCATACGCGCTCTTCGACGCGAGCGCGCAGACCGACGTCGTGGTGAGCGGCGCGGAGTCGGCCGACGGCGCCCGCACCAACCGTCGCGTGGACGCGTTCACGATCGCGTTCGCTCCCGGCGGCGCGCTGGTCGCGCGACTCGGGGCGGAAAACCCGCTGCGGCTCGAGGTGCGTATCGACGGGCAGGCAGCCGGGGCGATCGACCTCGACGGCAGTTTCTGGCAGGAGACCGTGGTCTCGGTACCGACCAGCGTCGCGAGCGGCGTGCACCACGTCGACGTTCGAACGACGGGCAACGGCGCGTTCACATCGCTGCACTACTGGTCTTACGCTGCCGCGCCGTAGCGGCTTCGGCGGCGCTCTGCCCCTCCGTGCAACGCGGCCACGTCGATTTCCGCGGTCTGGCCGGACGCATCGTCTGCGAGCGCTTCGTCCGCCAGCACGCTCAAGGCGTCCTGCGACATTGCGAACCTCCGCGCCCATCCCTCTTCGCTTACCAACTCCGCTTCGAGCGCAGACGAGCAGTTCGCGTCTTGGCGCGGAACGGGCCCACCATGACGCCGAGATCCTGGCTGAGCCACCCGGCGCCAGGAACGCGACAGGGTCGGTCAGGACTTCGAATCCGAGTGAGCCCGCTCGCGAGGCAATGCTATAGGCGACGGGCGATGCGGTTCCGCCCCCTCGGAAAGACTGGCTTGACCGTTTCCGAGCTCGCCCTCGGGACGTGGGGCCTCTCTGGCGACGGTTACGGGCCGGTGCCCGAGAGCGAGCGAGACGCGGTGGTCGAGCGGAGCGTTGCGCTCGGCATCACGCTCTTCGAGACAGCCGACGTGTATGGAGCCGGCTCCATGGAAACGTGCCTCGGCGAGCGTCTGTCCTCGAAGGAGTCCGTACACGTCGCGACGAAGATCGGGACGGATCGCGAGAGTTCTCCACCCGTGAAGCGCTTCGATACGGCGTATCTTCGCGCCGCGTTCGACAAGAGCCGCGCGCGACTGAAGCGCGACGTCGTCGACGTCCTTTTGCTCCACAATCCCGTCGCGCGCACGGTCGAAGGCGGTGAGGCCACGACCGCGCTCGCGGAGCTCAAGGCTTCCGGAAAGATTCGAGCATGGGGCGTGAGCGCGGGGTCGGTCGAGGTCGCGAGAGCGGCGATCACGAAGGGCGCGGACGTCATTTCGCTCGCCCACAGTGCAGTGTTTTCGGGAGATCTGCGCTCGCTCCACGAGGACGTCGAAAAGAGTGGCATCGGGGTGTTCTCGCACAGCGTGCTCGCGCACGGGCTCCTCAGCGGCTATTGGTCACTCCACAAGGAATTCGCGCGGGGAGACCACCGGAGCGATCGGTGGACGCCGGATGAGCTTCGCAGGCGCGTGCAACAGCTGAGCGCGATCCGCACCCTGGTGGGCGGCCCGATCTACACGATGCGCGCCGCCGCGCTCCGGTTCGTCCTGTCGAACCGCGACGTGAGCTCGATCCTCCTTGGACCGAGGAGCTCGATCCAGCTCGATCAGCTCGTTCGAGAAGGCTCTCCGGAGCTCCCTTACCTGAGCGAGGATCAGCTCAAGAGTCTCGCCTTTCGACTCGAAAATGCCGGGGTCACGTCATGACGGCCATCCTGGAAACTCTACTCGAGATCGCCTTCGAAGCCGCGGCGGTGGTCCGCGAGGTCTACGAGACACCATTCGCGGTGGACTGGAAGGGACCGAAGGATCCGGTCACCGCCGCCGACGTTCGCGCGAACGACCTCATCTGTCGCAGGTTGGCGAACCATTTCCCGGGCGTGCCGGTGGTCGCCGAGGAGAGCGATCCCTCGAGCTTCCTGGACTACCGAACCGCATCGCGCGTGTTCTTCGTCGACCCTCTCGACGGCACCGCGGAGTTCGTCGACCGCAACGGCGAGTTCGTCGTGATGATCGGACTAGTGGAGGACCGCAAATCGACCACGGGGGTTGTCGTCGCTCCAGCGACCGGGCGCGCGTGGGCGGGCCGGGTCGGAGAAGGAACTTTCACGGTCGCGCCCGACGGGACCAGAAGCCCGGCGAGGGTCAGCGACGTCACGGCCCTCCCGGCGGCGCGGATCGTCGCGTCCCGCTCGCACAGAAGTGCCGCCCTCGAACGCGCGCTCGCCCTCATAGGAGGAAGCGAGGTTGTGGCGATCGGGAGCGCCGGACTCAAGGGAGCCGCCATCGCTGCAGGACGCGCGGACATTTACGCCGGCACGGGGATCGTCGGTAAACGGTGGGACGTGTGCGCCATCGATGCGCTGATCACGGCCGCGGGTGGTCGTCTGACGGACTCTTTCGGGCGGGCCTTCGACTATCACGCGGACAGCCTCGTCAATGACCGAGGCGTGGTAGCGGCGAACGAGCCGTTGCATCCGCTCGTGATCGAGCGTTTGGCCGCACTGGTTGCCGGATCGAACTGATGCAGCGCGTTAGCACCGAGTTGCTTCGTTGACAGACGCGATGCGAGCGGCGTACGGTCCGGACGCGCCGGGAAACCGAGGGATTGCAGGCATTTTGGCGGGCTCTGCCGTCGCTTGCCCTCGCGGTAGACCGAGCGACAGTCGCTCGCTTTCACCCTGGAGAATTCGACATGCTCCGTTCCTCGCGCACTCTCGTGTCGCTGGTTCGTCTGTTGACGTTCAGCGCGCCCGCCATCGGCGCGCTCGCCATTTCAACCACCCTGGTTGGTTGCAAGGACGAAGGGCAGCCGGATTACTGGGTCGAGAAGCTGCAGGATCGCGCGTGGCAAAGCAACGCCGTCAAACGGCTCGAGCAGTTCTTCGACGACACCTTCACGAGGACGAACAAGGATCTCGACGGCGCCGGACATGAAGGCGCTCGCCGACAAGGTCGTCGAGCCGCTCTCGAAAATGTACGTGGACGACTATGGCGATCTGGACGACCAGACGCGCGAGTCGGCACTGAAGCTCATCGCCGCCTTCCGGGATCCGCGCGGTGAACCGGCGCTGAAGAAGGCGTTCGACGAATTCGCGAAGACCGGCAAGGGCGAAGCGGACGTGAGATGGGCCGCTCGCGCGGCGGGTGAAATGAAATTGCCGGGGCTCGCGGAGCCGATGGTGCAGGCTTTCGACAAGCTGAAGGCCGCCACCAAGGAGGGCGCCTACGTCTACCGCGACCTGAACGAGGCCATGCTCAAGATGCCCAGCCCGAGCTGGAGTGGGACGCTGAAGTCCAAGCTTCAAGATGACATCGTTCCGCCGGGCGACGGCAAGGACCCGAACGCCGTCGATCAGTTCAAGAACGAGCTCTTCTGGCAGACGACCTCGGCCCAGCTCCTGGGCGAGCTGAAGGATGACTCGGCGATCGAGCCGCTACTGAAGATCATGCTCGACCCGGCGAAGGCGGACGTGCAGCCGACGGCTGTCCTGGCGCTCGTGAAGATTGGCAAGCCGGCTGCGGCACGCGCAATGAAGCTCCTCGCCGACCAGGATCCGGATCTTGCAGCCTATTGCATCGCGCGAGTGCAGAAGGTCACGGGCTCGAAGGACCCGCCCAAGGACAAGCCTTACATCGGCATTGCCGCCGTCATTCTCGGCTCGATGGGCCGGCCCGATACCCTGGATGCCATGGTGACCGCGGTACACGACACGAAGGACGCGTCGACCCGCGCCATCATCGCGCGGGAGATCGCCAAGATCCCGCCGACGGCCGCGTCGAAGCAGGCGTTCCGCGTGGCGTACGAAGCGACGACGATCGACGACCAGATCCCACCCGGCTCCAATGCGCTGGAAACGCTCACGAACGCCGTCGGCATGTTCTACGACGCGGACTTCGTGCCGTGGCTCCTCGAGCGCGCCGAAAAGACGAAGGGTTCGGGCGAAGAAAAGACGGAGCTCCAGAGCATGGCGACGTTGACGTCGGTCACACTCATGAAGCCCGAACAGATCGGGCTCGTGCAGGGCGCGGTAAACAAGTGGGGCACGCAGATTGAAAAGGACGCGTTCAAGCAATCGAGCGACTTGCTCCGGAGCTGTGGGGATCGAGTTCCTTGTTATCTGGCGGCCATCCAGAAGGGGGACAACCAGGAGCGGGCCAACCAGACCATCGGCGTCAAGGCGGGTTACATGATCGGCATCTATGGCGACGACAAGGCGCGCGGCGATCTCATCGACGGGCTGGCGGTGATCGACAACGCGACGGTGCGCGCAATCGCGGCGCAAACCATCGATTTCCTGTCGCCCAAGGGATCGAAGGAGGCGGCGGACGCCCTCGAGAAGATCATCGACAAGGACACGAAGACGGCGGACAAGGACAGGATTGCCGGCGATGCGCCGCTCAAACAGATCATGTATCGAATCCGCGCGCGCGCGGAGTGAGCCGCTTCGAGGAGGCTGGCCCATCACCATACGGGGCCTTCGCCGGAAGGCGTCGCGAGGCGTGCCGGAAGCATGATCCGCGTGCGGCTGGAGGTCGTACGCGCCGGCGAACCGACACGTGTCTTCGAGCCGGAAACAGACGTCGTCCGCATCGGCCGGAGCTCGACATCCGAGCTCCGGATCGAAGACCTGGCGCCGCAGCATGCGCGGATTCGAATCGACGACGACCGAGTGTCGCTCGAGGATCTCGGGGTCCGGCGGCACCACCTCGATTCTCCGGGACGGCACACCGACCCTTCTCGACGCTGAATCCAGGAGCGCGGAGCTCGGCTCGGGCGACGTCGTGGAGCTTCGCGGCGGCGACAGCGGCGCGAACGTCGAGCTCCGCGTACATTTCGACGTCGACTCCGAGGAACCGCGCATCGTGGAGATGCGACCGCTCGCGGAGCTGCCCGGCGGAGCTGCAGCGCCGCACCGAGGCGATCCGCTGCTGCGCACGCTCTGCGAGGTGCAGCGCACGATCGGGTCCGCCAAGCGGTTGCCGGGCGTTCTCGGCGCGGTGGCGGACGCGGCTCTGCTGGTGGTATCGCGCGCGACCCATGCGACCGTACTGTTGCAAGAGGACTCTCTACCGGGCGATGGCGTCCTATCCGCCGTGACGCGAGTCCGCGGCCCGAACGGCGCAGGAATGGCGCCGAAAGACTCCGTGCGCGTCGCGCGGAGCGTCTTTCGCAAGGTGGTCCGCGAGCGCGCGGCGGTGCTCGCCGCGGACGCCCCCTCCGGCGAACTCTCGTCCGAGTCACTGCTGGGTGCGAGCATCCGGAGCACCATCGGCGTCCCGCTCTGGCAGGGCGAAGAGATTGTCGGCGTTCTTCAGATCGACAACCGCGCAGCGCCAGGGATGTTCACGACCGCGGATGTGGATGCGCTGGGCGTCCTCGCCGCAAACGCGTCATTGGCCGTCGCGAACGCCCGGCTCATTCACCGTCTCGAGTCGGCGGAGGAGCTCCTCGAACGCGAAAATCGGTTCCTCAGGAATCGTGAACGTGCACGACGCGGGACCGCCGAGGTCGTGGGAAAAAGCGCGGCGTTCACGGCCCTCCTGTCGCAGATCGGCAAGGTCGCCGACACGCGCGTCTCCGTACTCATCGAGGGCGAAACGGGCAGCGGCAAGGAACTCGTCGCGGCCGCGCTGCATTACCGCTCGCGACGCCGCGAGCGCCTGTTCGTCGCGCAAAACTGCGCGGCTCTGCCCGAAGCTCTTCTCGAGAGCGAGCTCTTCGGGCACAAGCGCGGCGCGTTCACGGGCGCGACGGAGGATCGCAAAGGGCTCTTCGAGCTCGCCGACGGCGGCACGCTGTTCCTGGACGAAGTGACCGAGACGCCGCTCGCGTTGCAGGCGAAGCTGCTCCGCGTTCTTCAGGAGGGTGAAGTGCGTCCTGTCGGCGCAAACCATCCGAAGCATGTCGACGTTCGGGTCGTCGCCGCAACGAATCGCGACCTCGAGAAGGAAGTCGCGGAAGGGCGCTTCCGAGAAGACCTCTACTATCGACTGAAGGTTTTCCCCCTGCGCGTCCCACCGCTTCGCGAGCGACGCGAGGACGTGTTGCTCCTGGCCGCTCACTTCCTCGCCCGCTATTCGGCGGAGATTGGACGACCCGTCGCCGGCTTCTCGCAGCCGGCGCTCGACCTCATGGTCGCCTACGCATGGCCCGGCAACGTGCGCGAGCTCGAGAACGAAGTCCAGCGACTCGTCATCCAGGCCGACGTCGACAGTTGCATCGAGCCCGAGCTCCTCAGTCCCAAGATCCGACAGATAGAAGGGACGATTCTCGGCGCCGGAGTCCCGCGCACGGAAGCCAACCTCAAGAAGATGATGGACCAGGTCGAACGCCATCTCGTCTCCGAAGCTCTGCGCACCCACGGCAACAACAAGACCAGCGCCGCCAAAGCGCTCGGCATCACGCGAGAGGGTCTGCACAAGAAACTCAAGCTGCTCGGGCTGGGATAGCGGAGGGATCCCTGTCGTGGCGGGTGCGATTGAAGTAGCGCGCACTGCCGCTGCAGAGGTTCCGTCAGGCGGCCGGCAGGCGGTCTCGCGACACTTTCCGCTTGTTGACCAGCGTCGTGTTGATGACCTGCTGCGATACCTCGAAGTGCTTTGCCGCGAGTTCGACGCCGTCCTCGTCAGTTCCGTTGTCATCCGTGAAAGCGTCTAGTTCTGTCCACGGACAAAGGAGCTCCTGCGCGAACGACCGCTGAAACTTTTGGAGCGCGGTCCCCGTGTCGCACACAGGCAGAACGTGCTCATCGGGACCCAGGAGCATCGCGCAGCCGATGATTCTCGCTAGATCAAAACGCTGGCGTACGCCAGCCCGCCTGACGACGACAGCCGTTCGCCCATCCTGGCTACCGCTTCGAAAGCCGCCCTGCAGTGAAACCACGGGTCCTGCTGAGGCCAACGAAGGGAGAGGCAGTTTGACGTCCAAGGACTGCTCCAGCACGGCATTCGTCAAGGGACCCGACGTGACGCCGAGGCGATGTCGCATCTCGGTCGCCAGCGCGGCTCCTTTCTCCCACGGCAACTGACCAGGACGAAACGCACGAGTCGTGCTTGGCACAGTCTCGAACTTCACGGTGGTGGGCGAGATGCGCATCGCTCCAACGACATCCGCCGCCGCGCCGAGTCCCCCCTTCAGGTTAGGCACTGCGGCCATGAGCTCGTCACCGGACACCGGTCCCGCGATTCCGACGAGCGTTTTCGCACCGTCCAGCCATTCGGGCGGGGCTGAACCGGGATCGATACCGGCGAGCGCCTGAAGTCGGCAGAGCTCCGCAAGGTGGGGCTTTGCTCGTTCATCACAAAGCTCGGCTCTCAGCTCTAGTAGCTCATCGGCCTTTCTAGACAGCCCCGCGAGCCTACCCTGCACGAGGTCGAGAAATGCTTCCACGGCGGTTTCGAAATCCGCGGCAGGCACATCGACGGTCAGATCTCGCAGATATCGCACCGCGGAGACATCGGCTTGAGCTTCGGCCTTGATTTGCAGCTGAAGAAACTGCCCATCGCTGGACAGCTGGAGTGGAGGCCAAGCGTAGCCACCTCCTATCGATGCCAGCGAGTGCGCTTGGCTCCAATCTCGGCGCGGGTATTTCGACGACGGTTCCCATCGGAGCCGCCACCAGTTCACGAGCAGCCATCTGGCCAGGGCATACGCAGATACATTGATGTGCGGACGCACCGTGCGGGCGATCGTGTCGTCAACTTCAGTTAACGGAATTTGGTCGGACCCGACGAGAATGGCCAACGACGCCACTGTCGCATCCTCGACCGACGCGCTGTCTGCCGGGCCCAGCCAGGTGAGCACGTTGAACTCGAGCTCACGCATGTTGCTGAACCCACGCGGCGCGAATCTGATCGAACAAGGGATCGCTTCGTCGGATCGGGTACCCGTGATAGCGGCCGATCACGCTCCCACCATATATGGCCTCGAATACGCGACCGTGTTCGTCGACGACCCAGAGCTCTTTCGGGAAGCCGGGCGCTCCGATGGGATCGCTCACGAGGCCACCCTCGATCGCTCTCGCCAACAGGTCCGTCGCGACGGCCCTGCTCGCGACACCGGCTTCATCGCACAGCGTCTTGTCCGGGCGCGGTGCGGCGGGAGGGGTTAGCCCGAAGTCTCCCGGATTTTTCTTATGATAGGCGCTGCCCTCGTACGCGGCGTTCAGCCGAAGGTACGCCTTCTCCGTGTCGGAAAGCGGGGTCGAGCGAATGGTGCGGACCGTCGCCTTCTGCACCTCGAGCGCCTTCCTTCCCATGTGATCTCGCCGAGTTCTGGGTCGCGTGGAGCGTACCCTGTCGCGATACGCCGATCCAGGGGCTCGATCCCTTCTACCACGCGGCCGATACCGGGTACGACGCGCCTGCAGCCAGACAGCGATTTGACCAACCTGGTCAGCCTGGTCCGTGGGTTCGCCGAGGTGACGGACTAAGGGGGCGACGTTCGGGGGCGCGGTGATGAGGGCGAGGAGGCGTATGCAGCCGCCGCACCGGGGACAGTCTCGAGCTTCGCGTCCCTTCTCGTCTTCGGCCCCGACGCGCATGGCAGTGAGCGACCTGGAGCGTATCGGCCACATCAGTGGTCGAAAGTCGAGAAAGGGTCCGGAACTCGAGACAGGCTCACATCCGGAGCGTCGGCTCTTGCACCTGGAACGTCGGCTCTTGCACCTGGAACGTCGGCTCTTGCACCTGGAACGTCGGCTCTAGCATCCGGAGCGTCGGCTCTTGCACCTGGAACGTCGGCTCTAGCATCCGGAGCGTCGGCTCCAGCACCTGGAACGTCGGCTCTTGCACCTGGAACGTCGGCTCTAGCATCCGGAGCGTCGGCTCAAGCACTTGAAACGTCGGCTCAAGCACTTGAAACGTCGGCTCAAGCATCCGGAGCGTCGTTCCAAGCGCTCGGCGCGCGCTTCCGGACACGTAACTCGCCTTACCGCGCGCTGATGTCGACGCTCCGCGTGTCCGGGCCGCCTTTCCCGACGCTGGTGCCGACGCTCCGCGTGCCCGGGCCGCCCTTCCCGACGCTGGTGTCGACGCTCGGCGTGTCCGGGCCGCGTTTCCCAACGCTGGTGTCGACGCTCCGCGTGCCCGGGCCGCCCTTCCCGACGCTGGTGTCGACGCTCGGCGTGTCCGGGCCGCGTTTCCCGACGCTTGGCTCGCGTTGCCGGACGTCGGTGTCGCTTTCCCGAGCGCTCGGCGCGCGCTACCGCTGGCACGGCGCGCGTTGCCGGAGGTCCGGCACGGGTCCTCGAGTCCGAGATCCTGCAACAGCAAGCCGCGAACAACACGAAAGAGCAGTTCGCCAACTCACCGGATCTCGCTCTCGAGCTCGTGAACGCGATCATGGGCGCGCTCGACGCGCACACCGCGATGAGCACGCAGGCGCTGAACTCGAACGCGGTGCAGAGTGGGATGAAGGTGGCATCGTCGTCTTCGATGAGCTGGAGAAGAGCCAGAGCCACGTCCTGATCAACCAGATGGCCGAGTACTTCGTGCGCACGGCGAACGGCCGTCTCCGCGCGTCCCGAATTCTGCCCGAACCTCTGTTTGTTCACGGCGAGCTGACGAGCCTCGTTCAGGTTGCGGACATCGCCGTCTACGTCATCTCCTGAGCGGTGCGGATCAAGGGGATGGACCCGCCCGCTCGCCCCGAGCTGGCAGACTTGGCGGACGCCGTGCGCTACCTGCGGTATCGCACGTCCGAAGAAACCCCCCACGGCACATACGACCGCTGGAGCTTCGCCTTTCTCGATGACCTGCGCCCGCGCCACGACAGGGGGGCGGAGACGAAATGAAAAAAGGCAATGAAGATTTCTCTCCAAAGCCTCCATACGGGAGAATGAACCGCGGCAAAGGTATCGTCAACCCCCGGACTGCCGGCCACCAGACGAGGCTGCGTAGTGATCGACCTTTCGGACGTGAAGCGACGGATTGACGGACACGGGAATCCCCCGATCCCGTGGACAGCAGGCGCTTCGTTTCATCCTTCGGGACGACGCGCGCGTCGATGCGGGACTACTTCGCGCCCAGGGCGGCCATGACGTCGGTGACGTGCTTTTCGGGGGCGCTATCCGTGAAGACGGAGACGACCTTGCCGTCACTTCCCACGATGAAGGTCGTCGGCCTGGCGCGACCTCCGTCGATGGGGACGCCGAAGGCCCGCGCAATTTCGAGCTTGTCGTCGGCAACGAGCAAGAAGGGGAGGTCCTCTTCCGTCGCGAAGTCGCGATGCATGATGCGGTCGTCCGCAGAGACCCCGAGGATCATCCCGATCTTGTCGTTCAGATGAAGCCAGGCGTCCCGGAATCCCGTGGCCTCCGCCACCGCCGCCGGCGTCTTGTCGGCGCCATAGAAGTAGACGACCACTGGCTTCGACAGGAACGCAGAGAGGCGCACACGCATTCCCGTGTGCGCGATCCCTTCGAAGTCCGGCGCTAGATCGCCGGCCGCGAGCAATCTGGCAGGATCGCGTTGCCAGCTCGTGTCGAGAGGGGCGGGAGGCGCCTCGTGGCCCGACGACACGCTAGCCGCGGGCGACGCGTTGCCCGCGGTGGACGACCAATGGCACGACACCACGGCGAGGCACGCGAGCGCGCCCACGGAGCGAGACCCGACTCGCGTTTTCACTGGATCCCGTACTCGCGCAGCCGCCGATAAAACGTGCGGCGCGGAATGCCACTCAGCCGCGCCGCCTGCGCTCGATTCCAGTTCGATGCGCGAAGCGCGTCGAGAATCCTCTCCCGCTCGTCGCGTCGATGATGGGATGCCGTGTCACTCGCTCCCTCCGTACGGTGAGCTCGCTCCGAAGCAGGCTTCTTTGGCGGTCGCCCCGGCACCCCTGCGACATCGCCCGGTCGTGCCCGGACCTCACGCGGCGCGGCGGAGTCCACGGGTCGCGGAAAGGTCTGGCCTTCGGGGAGATCGAAGTCCTCGGGCGCGAGGACCGGCTCGTCCGAAAGCACCCATGCATTCAGGAGCACGTGCTCGAGCTGGCGAACATTCCCCGGCCAGTCGAACGCGGCGAGCCGGCGAAGCGCCGCGAGCGAGACGCTGCGCTTGTCGCGCTTGTACCGCGCCGCGAAGATCCCGAGGAAGTAGTCGACGAGGGGAGCAATATCCTCCGTCCGTTCGCGGAGCGGCGGCAGATGAAGGATGACGACGTGGATCCGGTAGAACAGATCCTCCCGGAAGGTCCCCGCGCGCACCATGGACTCGAGATCGCGGTGCGTCGCGAACATGAGGCGAACGTCGATGTTCTGCTCTTCGTTACCGCCGACAGGCCGCACCTTTCGCTCCTGAAGCACCCGGAGAAGGCTCGTCTGCATCCGTTGCGGCATCTCGCCGATCTCGTCGAGGAGCAGCGTGCCGCCGTGTGCTTCACGAAATAGCCCCTTCCTTTCACGATCGGCGCCGGTGAAGGCGCCGCGGGTATGCCCGAAGAGCTCGCTCTCGAGCAGATGCTCGGGCACGGCCGCGCAATTGAGGCCGAAGAACGGAAGCTCCGCGCGGGAAGATGCGCGATGGATGGCTCTCGCCGCCAGTTCCTTGCCGGTGCCGCTCTCACCGGTGATGAGCACGGGAACATCGGCTTCCTTGATCCGTTCGATGAGGGCGTAGACACGCCGCATGGCCGCGCTCGTGCCAACCAGGCCCTGGTAGCCGAAGTGCCCATAAAGCGTGTCGCGGGCATCGCGGAGTTTCTGGCGGGCGCGCCGGAGCTGGGCCGTCCGATCGCCGAGTAACTCCTTGAGCTCGGCCTGTGCCTTCTTGAGCTCCTCATTTGCGGCGTGCAGGGCGTCGGCGCGGTCCGCATTTTCTCGTAAGAGCGTCGTGGTTTCGAGAGCGATACCGACCTGATCGGCAAATGCCTGGAGCGTCGGCAGCTCGCGCTCGAAGTTGAAGCCGGCGCGGAGTCGGGTCTCCACGTATAGGGCACCGATTGCATCGCCCGCGCGCGCACGAATCGGCACGCAGGCGACGCTCTCGAGCGGAAGAACGTGCACGGACTTCGTGCCCAGAAAACGAGCATCGCCCTTGGCATTCACGGCGACGATGGGTTCCCCGCTGAGGACGACCCGCTCCGCGACCGACCGAGAGAATTCGGCGTGAGCAGGGTCGCCGACGCGTGCGCGCGAGGTGTGAACGGCGAGCGCGCCGCTCGCGTCTCTGAGCAGCACGAACCCACGTTCGGCGCGTAGCATGTCGACGGCATGATCGGTCACCCTCGCCGCGAGACGGCCGAGGTCCACTTCCGTGAGAAGCTCCGCGTTGACCTCGAGGATCCGCGCGAGCCGCCGCTCGAGAGGCGTCGTGGTGAGCGACGCGATTGATGACGTACCGGAGCCGAAGTCGATGCGCTCCGCCGGTGGTCCGCGCTGCAGACGGGTCGGGGCAGCGCCCAGCGTCTCCGCGACGAGCGCACGTAGACGGCGGCGGCGCGGATCGTTCCAGAACACCTCGCGCAGGTCGCGCGGGAGCCGCGCCGCGATCTCCTCGAGAACGGCGAGGGCCTCCTCGCGATCGCGGCGCGCCGAGACGGGTTGCTCGGAGACGTCCGCGATCTCACTTCGTACCTCGAGTGCGCGCCAGACGAACTCTCGCTGCGTCGCTTCCCGAGCGGAATCGAGGGCGGTCGTCAGTTCCTTCCTCGCACGCTGCTCGTCACGCGACGCCCACGCGACGCTGGCGCGCGCGAGCGCGAGCAACGGCCGGTGCGCGTGAGATCCACGGAGCTCGTTGCCGGCGCGCTCGACGAGCTTCGTCAGTGCGTCCGGGTCCGAGTCACCGGCGCGGGCTGCGACCAGAACCCCTTCGAGTCGCGCCTCGGCGGAATCGACGAAACGCCCGAGCTCGGCATACGCATCGGCGCACGCGGCGTATGCGGATGCTGCCCGCGCGGTCTCGTCCGTCCGGCTCGCGAGCTCCGCCTCGAGACCGAGAAGCTGAGCCTGGGCGGCGCGGGGGAGATCCTGGCGTTGCGCGCCGAGCGCGTCGATGCTCGTCCTAGCGCGGGCCAGGCGGCCCAGGTAGAGGTCCGTGTTGGCGAGGTTCAAGAGCGCCTGTCGCAGCGTCGCGAGACGTCCGGAGCGGCGCCCCATGTCGACCGCGGCCTCGAATCGCTCCATGGCGCCCGCGATGTCGCCGCTGATCTTCAACAGACACGCCAGGTTGAGGTGTGCCGTCCCGAGAACACCAGCGTCCCCTGCCTCCTCTGCCGCCGAGATGGCTCGCTCGTACGCCGCCCGCGCGCCGACAGCGTCGTCCGCTCGCTGAAGCACGGAACCGAGGCACGAGTTTGCCAGGGCTTCTATGCGCTTCGATCCCAGGGCGGCCGCGCGCGAAACGGCCTCATCGAGCGCGCCGCGAGCCGAGGCTTGGTCGCCCGTGTAGGCAAGGGCGAGTCCCCGGTATGCGAGCGCCTCCGCCGCGAAGGCGTCCGTGCCGCGACTCACGGCGTCCAGGAGTTCGAGCGCCGAGGCGTAGTCGCCTAGTCCGACCTGGGCGCGCCCGAGGCAGACGGCCCACGCCGATGCCGCGGGCGAGCCTGCCCGCGCCGACGCCAGCTCCGACACGCCGAGGAGTCGATCCCGCGCCGCCTGTGCGCTGCCGATGCCGAATTCGATGCGAGCCCAGGCGATCGCGAGCTCCAGCTCGTCCGCGTCTCGAAGGACCTCGAGCACACATCGCGCGTCCGTGTAACGGCCGCGATCGAGGAGCGACACGGCCTGCGCCAGCGAGTCCCCGGGCAGTACCGACGCCGCCTCGTCGAAGTCGTTCACGAGGTCCTCGAGATCCCGTTCGGATGCAACGGCGCGCCTGGCGGCACGGCGCACGAAGCGCCGGAGTTCCCCCGGCCGACCTTCGCAACGGTCGACGAGACGGCGCGCGAGTCGATCGGTCAGGGACGGCAGAGCGCGGCGCACGAGCTCCAGCGATGCATGAACCGACAGCGGGGGAACGTCGAAGACCGGCCCCGGCCCGAGCTCCCCGACCACGACGAGGCGCGCTCCATCGGTCCGCGCGCGGAGCAACGCCGCCCGGCCCTCCGTAGCGACGCGCTCGAGGTCGTCGACCAGCAGCGTGATTCCGCGCATCGATGCGGCTCCGGAAAACTCGGCCTGCAACGCCGCGGCGTCGGGTCCCACGACATCGTCGATCCAGACGAGGGGACGTCCCTCGACGCCGAGCGACCACGCCAGCCGGCGGAGGAGCACGCTGCGTCCCGATCCGGGCGCGCCACGGATCGAGAGCACCTGACCGTCGGCGAGGTCGCGGACCGTCGCCAGCAGGCGTTCCGCGATCGATTCGGTGCCGACGATCGGCCAGAGCTCGGCCGGCGCATTCCACGATGCTGCCGGCTCGCCCAGCTTCGCGGCGCGGCGCAGCGCGATCGCGAACTCGTCCGCGGAGGGAAAGCGGTCCTCCGCGCGAGCGGCGGTGGCGCGCGTGGCGACCGAACGCAGCTCGTCGCGCATTGCGTTCAGCGACGCGTCGAAAGCGTCGATCACTTCCCGGAGCGCGACGCCCAGCGCGTAGATCTCGGCCCGGACGGTCAACGGCTTTCCCTCGAACAGCTCCGGCGCAGCGTACTTCGGCGTGAGTCCCTCCGCGACGGTTCCCGCGGTTCGAAAGGGTGCCGCCAACCCGAGATCGACGAGTGTCGCTCGACCACCATCTTCGACGATGACGTTCGCGGGCTTCACGTCCCCGTGGAGCAGCCCCGCGCGATGCAGGAGCGTCAGCTGCTCCGCGGCCGCAGCGAGCGCGTCGAAGCAGCGCGCCGAGTCGGTGCGCTCGTCGATCCACTCCGCGAGGCTCCGCCCCTCGACGAGCTCGCGCACCATGAACGGACGTCCGTCACGCGGGAGGCGCCCGAACAGGAGCACGCGCGGCACGCCGAGCCCCTCGAGTCCCGAGAGCGTGACGGCTTCTCGGACCAGCGCGTTCATCTCACTCTCGGTCGCGTCCTCCGCGAGCACCTTGAGCGCGCGAGGCTGGCCCGTGTGACGATCGCGCACCGCCCACACTTCGCCGCCGCCGCCCTTGCCCAGGCGCGACATCGGTTCGTACCGCGGCGGGAGCTCGAGCGCCGTCACCGTGCAAGTCGCTCAGAGCCCGTAATCGCCACCGAACCCGAAGAAGAAGCCGCTCGTGCCGAAGCCGAGATCCACGCGGCCCGCGAACTCCTTCGCCACCTTGAAGCGAAAGCCTGTCTGGAGCGTCAGCCAGGGGAAGACAATTGGCTTCGAGCCGCCGTTCGCCCAGCTCGGCTCGGACGACCCGTAGTGCCCGGTGTTGTCGCAGTACGTTGGGTCAGGGTCGAACGGGCCGGCGCACTTGGAGTAGTTGTTCGGACTTTGACCCGTTGCGGTCGGGTACGACTGAGTCCTGGTGAGATTGCCGAACACGAAGCCCAGGCCCGCACCGAGCCCGTAGTTCAGCGCAAACTCGGGGGTGAACTCATGACTCCAGAGAAAGTCCGAGGTCAGATAAAGAAGGTCGAGCTTCGAGTTGACGAGCTCCCAGGCGGTCTGGGGGTCGTTCTTCCCTTTGAACGCCGTGTCGCCCATGCTGTAGAAGGCGAGCCACGCGCTCAGGTTGTATTCGAAGCCGTCCTTGCGAATCGCAAACTCGGGGCCGATCCCGTTCACGTAGACGGTGCGCCCCCCCGACGCGAACAGGTTCTCCATGAACTTCGGCACGACGATGCCGCGGTACCGCACGCCGACGAAGTAGTAGGTCTTCCCCGGAAGCTCGACGGCGGAATCGCCCGCCTGCGCTTCGGCGACCATCTCCTCCCTGTTCCTGTCGTCCGACTTCTTCTCGGAGGACGCCTTGGGTGCGGCGTCGCTCGCGGCTCCGGTCGCAGCAGAGTCGTCCTTCTCGGGCGCAGCGTCCGTGTCGCTACTGGAGTCCGCCGGCTCGGCGTGAACGATCGGCGCGAGTAGCGCACCCGCGACCACCAGAGACGACAACCTCGCCTTCGATATCAGACGCTCCATGTCGATCCTCCCGTTCCCGCAGCGGTCGCCGCGTAGCTCGCGACACGGCGGGACAAAAGACTCAAGGCGGGCGCATTCTGCCATGGCCTTCCGCCGCGAGTACACGGCCAAATTGGGCGCCGTCAGCGACCCGACGCGGCTTCCTGGAGCTTCGCGAGCTCGCGCTCCAGGCGCTTGACCGTTCGCTGGAGGTCTTTCATGTCCTCGGCCGTGGCGAGCCGGAGCGCACTCGCCAGGTGCTTCGCCTGCTCGCTGGTGAAGGAATTGACCTTCCCCGGGACCTGGATGGCGGTCATGAGCACCTTCGTGAACTGCGGGTTTTGCATGAGCTTCATGACACGCGGATCGCCCATCATCTGCATCCCGCGCTTCATCATCTCGTCTTTGATGCCCATATGCTCACCTTCCCCGACAAGGGGGCCTTTCGCCGCGCGTCATAACATAGGCAAGCGTCGTCGCGAGAGATCGGACGCTCGAAAGATGCCCGCGTTCGCGATAAGCTGGAGACGTGCGGGTAGCGATTCTCGCGGGTATGTGCGTGGCGAACCTCGGGATCGGGTTTGGCTGCAGCCCTTATGTCGATCGCGGCGAGACCCTTTATCGCGAGGGCCGCTACGTGGAGGCGGCCGAGGTTTTCGAGCTGACCGAGCAGCGACTCGCATCGTCTTCGCCCAGCGTGCGGGCGGAGTATGGCCTGTTTCGCGGAATGACGTTTCTGCGGCTCGACGACCTGACCAGCGCACGACGGTGGCTCGGCTACGCCGGCGCCCTCGAACAGAATGACCCCGAGCTGTTCGAGGGGACGAAGCTCGCGCTGCTGGAGCGCGCGTGGGCGGAGCTCGACCAGCGCTCCCGCGCGGTCCCGCCCAACGTCGGCGACCCGCCGAGACTCGCGACCGAAGAACCGGCGAGCACGGGGCTCGTCGCCGGCCCGGCCGCCAACGGACGGCGCGCCGTGGCGCCGCAATAGTTCTCGAGCATCGGGCTCCGGCGGAGGCGCTCTGAGCCGGCAACGGTGATGCTACGATGCGACCACGCACGTGGTGGACGCACGCGGAGTCGGGCCGAGAGCCGTCGTATTGGGCGCGCTCGTTTTCTTGGCGGTACCCGCGCGGGCGTCGTGCTTCGACGGGGTGAAGAACGGCCCCGAAAGCGACGTGGACTGCGGCGGAGATTGCCCGGCGTGCGAGCGCGGCCAATCGTGCGGCGTTCCCGACGATTGCTATAGCGGGCGATGCGCGGAAGGGCTCTGCGCCGAACAGGAACGTGAGCCCGGCGAAGCCGTTCCGGACGGGTATCGCGTCGAGCCGAGCGAGGCGGACAGCGCTGCCATCACGCGAACGATCGGCTGGATCTCCCTCGGGGTGGGGTACGGCGCGGCGTATGCGTCGGAGCTCTCCCTTCCGGGACAGCTCGGCTGGTTGCTCGCTCCGGTGGTCGGACCGTGGATCAAGGTGGCGGATTCCTCCCAGGAGCGGCGTGGACTGATCGCGGTCGACGGTCTCTTCCAGACGGTGGGCGCCGCGCTCGTGGTCGGAGGCATCGTCGCGAGTGGCGAGCAGCTCGTTCGCGACGCGCCGACTCGCGTGAGCTGGGACGTCACTCCGATGCTCGCCGGCAAGGACGGCTGCGGCGTGTGGGTCGTGGGGACCTTCTGACGAGCGAATGCGCCGGTTCGGAGCGTCGTTCGCCTTCAGTGATAGGTCGCCGACAGGAGTAGCGCAGGGGCGTAGGCCTGGTGACTCCAACCAACGCCCCGATTGTCCGTGCCCTTGGTGGTGCCGTAAATGAAGCGCCCGAGGAGCCCCAGACTCCACTGGTCTCCAATCCACCACTCGTACCCCGTACCGAGCATGAACCCGAACCCGACCGAGGCGTTCGCCTGCGCCTGGGCTCCCTCGACGCGGGGTTCACCTACTCCGGCAACGTAGGTTGCCACACCCGGGCTGGCTTCGACGTGAAAGCCGGACTTCGGATCGACGTACCAATCGACGAGCGGGCCCGCGACGACGAGCTGCGATACGCGAAACGCATAGTCCCCCGTACTCGGGTCCTTGACGGAGGCCACGAGCCCCGTGATCGTCGCGGTGTAGACCCCGGCGCCCAGCACGAACCCCGGTAAGGGCGTGAATCCGACGGCAACTTCCGTCACGGGGGCAAGGCCCGACCCCGATCCGTCGAGTGGCTCGGCCGCGAACGACAGCTCGCGTGTCGTCGGCAAAACCTTGTCCGATTGCATCGCGTCGCGACCGATGCCGATGCCGCCCGCGAAGCGGAAGTAAAACCCGTCGTGGCGACGGCGCGACGCATCCGCGAGGCGCACGTAGGCCGGACGCGATGCACCGGCGTTAGTGGTCGGCGTCGGAAAGGTTCGCTGATAGGCGCCGAACGATTGCTGATAGCGACGCTGCTCCGCCGCCAGCGAACCCGGCGGCGGCGGATATCCGTACGGATATCCGGGAGGGTACGGAGAGCCGCCTTGCGGGTAGCCCTGAGTGGGTGCGGGATAGGGCGGAGGCGAGTAGGGTGCGGGTGCGGGATAGGGCGGAGGCGAGTAGGATGCGGGTGCGGGATAGGGCGGAGGCGAGTAGGGTGCGGGCGCGGGTGCAGGTGCGGGATAGGGCGGAGGTGCGAGGCGCGGCGGCGGGGACGGGGTACTGCCGGGGACGGGTGGGAAGCCCGCGGTGCTCTGGGCCGCCGCGACTGGCGCCAGCACGAGGATCACGGCGAACGAAAGAACGCGAGCGCCGCCCCTGGACAGACCCCGGATCAAGACCAGCCTTTCGCGTTTCTCACTGACCAATACCGCGCCGAGCCCCGCTGGCCGCGTCAGGGACGAGGCCCTCGCGACCGACGCGAGTCTACTCCTTGGCGTCCCCGCGCGCGAAAATCGAGGCGACGTAGTTCAAGACGTCGGTCGCGCTGACCTCGTTGTACCCGAAGTACCGGATCAGACGACTCTTGATGATGTCGATCTTCTCCTGGGTCTCCTTGTCCACCACGGCGCTGACGAGCGTCTTGAGCTTGATGCTGTCCTTCTGATCTTCGAACAGCTTGAGCTCGAGGGCGCGCCGTAGACGGTCGTTCGATTGCCAATCGAACTTCTTCCCCTCGATGGCCTTCGCGCCGATGAAGTTCATGATCTCGCGCCGGAAGTCCTCCTTCCGGTTCTCGGGGATCTCGATCTTCTCTTCGATCGAGCGCATGAGCCGTTCGTCGGGCTCCTCGTACTGGCCCGTGTAGGCGTTCCGGACCTTTTCCTTGAGCGTGTACGCCTTGATGTTGTCGATGTAATTCGCCGCGAGCTTCGCTATCGCCTCTTCGTCGGCGCTGATCGCGCGCTGGACCTCGTTCTTGACGATCTCCTCGTACTCGCGCTTCACGACCCCGATGAGATCCCGATACTTCTTGCGCTGATCGTCGCCCGAGATGAGCGAGTGGTGCGTCAGACCCTTCTCGAGCTCGTTCATCACCATGAAGGGGTTGATCGTTCCCTCACCGAGCTCGCTCACGAGGGCGTTCGAGATCTTGTCCTGCACGTAGCGTGGACTGATCCCCTCCATGCCCTCGCGCTTGGCCTCCTTGCGAAGCTCCTTCACGGTGTCCTGCGTGTACCCGGGGAGCACCTTGCCGTCGTAGAGCTTCAGCTTCTGAAGGAGCTGGAGATTGTGCTTCTTCGGGTCTTCGAGCCGCGTGAGGACGGCCCACATGCCGGCGACCTCGAACGTGTGCGGCGCGATGTGCCGGCCCCGCACCTTCGTGGCGTTGAATTCCTTGTCGTAGATCCGGATCTCGTCCTTCATCCGCGTGATGTACGGGATGTCGATCTTGATGGTGCGATCGCGGAGCGCCTCCATGAACTCGTTGTTCACTAGGCGCTTGTATTCGGCCTCGTTGGTGTGGCCGATGATGACCTCGTCGATGTCCGTCTGGGCGAACTTCTTCGGCTTGATCTTGTGCTCCTGGGACGCACCGAGGAGATCGTAGAGGAACGCGACGTCGAGCTTCAGCATCTCCACGAACTCGACGATCCCCCGGTTCGCGATGTTGAACTCCCCGTCGAAGTTGAAGGCGCGGGGGTCGGAGTCCGAGCCGTATTCCGCGATCTTCCGGTAATTGATGTCGCCCGTGAGCTCGGTCGAGTCCTGATTCTTCTCGTCCTTGGGCTGGAACGTGCCGATGCCGATGCGGTCCTTCTCGCTCAGGAGCAGCCGCCGGCAGCGGATGTGGTTGTAGACGACCTTGCCCCAATCCCCATTGTAGAGCTGCATCAGCCCCTTGAAGATGAAGCGGCTCGCAGGGTCCAGATCCCCGTCCACCCGCACACGGAACTGTTCGTTCGAGAGACGCAGCTCTTCGATCGCGCGGGCCCGCCACTCGGGTGGAATCAGACGGAGCGGTTCCTCGTGCATGGGGGACTCGAAGTCGTCCACGCCGCCGCTCGCGAGCCCGGTCTCCGCGAGCTTCACCCATTTGAACGTGTAGAGACCGCCCTCGGGCGTGCGTGAATACGCCTCCAGCCCCTTCTTGAGGAGCCGCGCGATCGTCGATTTGCTCGAGCCGACGGGACCGTGGAGCAAGATGACGCGCTTCTCCGGGCCGTACCCCTCGGCCGCGGCCTTCAGCACGTTCATCAGGCGCATCAGGGGGATGTCGAGCCCGAAGACGCCGTCCTTGCCCTGGTCTATCTCGTCACGGAAGAAGTTGTACCGGACGAGCTTCTTCTTGTTGTCGATGTACTCCTCGGTCCCGTACGAGATGACCATGTCGTAGACGCGCTGAAATGCGTTTCTGCTGACCTGCGGCCGCTCACGGACGATCGAGAGGTATTCCTCGAACGACCCCTCCCACGCCAGATCCCGGTAACGCTCGTAGTCTTGCATGGCGGCGATCCGCGCGACCATGCTGGTCGAATCGCCGTTGCTCCTGTGTCCCGCAGATCCGCGCTCTTCCATGCTGTTTGCTTTCCGGGTTCGAGTTTCGGTGATCGAACATGAACCATAGCTTGGATCCGGCGCTGGCGTCAGGGCGCGATTCCGCCCTCCGTCTCCAGCCTCAGCTTCGAGTGCTTTCGCCCGTAGCTTGCGTAGAAGACGAGCCCGAGGGCCATCCAGCCGAAGAGCCGGAACAGCGTGAACGTCGTCGCGGTGTAGAGAAGGAGGCCGGAGCTGAGCGCGCCGCAGATCGGCACGAGGTAGGTTCCGCCCGGCACCCGGAAAGCGCGCGGCACGTCGGGATGGGTGCGGCGCAGGATCATCACGCCGAGGCTAACGAGCACGAAGGCGAACAGAGTCCCCACGGACGTCAGCTCGCCGAGGAAGTCGATCGGCAAGAGCCCGCCCGCAAGCGCGCACCCGATGCCCGCACCGATGGTCGTCACGTACGGCGTGCCGAACCGGGGGTGCACCTGCGCCGCGAACGCGGGGAAGAGCCCGTCGTGGGCCATCGAATAAAAGATGCGCGGCTGACCGAGCAAGAGCACGACCATCACCGACGAAAGTCCGGCGATGGCGCCGACCTCGACCAGCGTCGTGAGCCATCCGATCCCGGTGACCGAGATGCCGACGGCGATCGGCTGCGGCACGTTCAGCCGGGTGTACGAGACGACGCCCGTGAGAACCACCGAGACGGCGATGTAGAGCACCGTGCAGATCGCGAGCGACGCGAGAATGCCGATGGGGAGATCTCTCTTGGGGTTGCGGGTCTCCTGCGCGGCGGTGCTCACCGCGTCGAAGCCGATGTACGCGAAGAAGACCTTCGTCGCCCCCTGGAGGATGCCCGAAGCGCCGAACTCGCCGAACGTTCCGGTGTTGGGCGGAATGAACGGATGCCAGTTCGAGCGCTTCACGAACGGCGCCGCGCACACGACGAACAAGCAGACGATGACGACCTTCACGAAGACGATCGCCGAGTTGAACCGCGCGCTCTCCTTGATCCCGACGACGAGAATGACGGTCACCGCGAGCGAGACGAAGACCGCGGGAAGATTCAGGACGGCGCCCGTCGGGCGAAAGTCGTGCGCCGACTCCACCCAGACGATGGGGGCGCTCGTCCACGCCTTCGGGAGATCGATGCCGAGCGCGCTGTCGAAGAACGAGACGACGTACCCCGACCATCCGGCGCTCACGGTCGCGGCGCCGACCAGGTACTCGAGGATCAAGTCCCAGCCGATGATCCACGCGACGAGCTCGCCCATGGTCGCGTAGGCGTACGTGTACGCGCTCCCGGCCACGGGAATCATCGAGGCCATCTCCGCGTAGCAGAGCCCGGCGAAGCCCGACGCGACGCCCGCGACGATGAACGAGAGAGCGACGGCGGGCCCCGCGTTCTTCGCGGCGGCCGTGCCCGTGAGCACGAAGATCCCCGTACCGATGATCGCCCCGATGCCGAGCATCGTGAGATCGAAGGCCCCGAGGGACCGCTTGAGCTGGTGGTGCGTGCCCCCCGCATCCTCGCGGAGTTGATCGACCGACTTCGTCCGAAGGAGCGGGCTGCTCATCCAAGGCTCGCGTTACGAGCCCAATCTATCAAGCTTTGTCAGAGGCCGAGCAACTTCAGGAGCATGCCGCCGTGATGCTCGAAGAACGGGGCGAAAACGAGGCTGAGGATGGCCATGAGCTTCATGAGGATGTTGAGCGACGGACCCGACGTGTCCTTGAACGGATCGCCGACGGTATCGCCCACGACCGCGGCCTTGTGTGTGTCCGACCCTTTTCCGCCGTGATTCCCGGATTCGATGTACTTCTTGGCGTTGTCCCACGCGCCGCCCGCGTTCGACGAGGCAAGGGCCATGACCACGCCCGACACCATCGACCCGGCGAGCACTCCCGCCAGCGCGTCCACGCCGAACAGCGTGCCGACGAGGATCGGAGTCGCGATGACGAGCACGGCTGGCTTCACCATTTCCTTCAGGGCCGCGATCGTCGAAATGGAAACGCAGCTCGCGTAGTCGGGGCGCCCCGTGCCGTCCATGAGACCCGGGATCGTCCGGAACTGACGGCGCACTTCCTCGACCATGCCCAGCGCGGCCTTGCCGACGGCCTTCATGGTGTACGCCGTGAAGAGGAACGGGAGCACACCGCCGACGAGGAGGCCCGCGAAGACCGTCGGGGAGAGGATATCGAGGCTGTCCACGTGGGAACGCGTCAGGAAGGCCGCGAAGAGCGCGAGCGCCGTGAGCATCGCGCTGCCGATGGCAAAGCCTTTGCCGATCGCGGCCGTCGTGTTGCCCGCGGCGTCGAGCGTGTCCGTGCGCCTTCGGATCTCCGGTCCGAGGTGCGCCATCTCCGCGATGCCGCCCGCGTTGTCGGAGACCGGACCGTAGGCGTCGATGGTGAGCCCTATCGGGATTGTGGAGATCATACCGATCGCGGCCATCGCGATACCGTACATGCCGGCGAGGTGGAACGAGACGTAGACCGTGACCGCGAGCGCGATGACCGGGATGAACGAGGATTCGTACCCGAGCGAGAGCCCGTAGATGATGTTCGTCGCGGGCCCGGTGCGGGACGCGTCCGCGACTTCGCGAACGGGCGTGTAAGCGTGGGACGTGTAGTACTCGGTCACGTAGCCGATGAGCAAACCCGACCACAGTCCGGCCAGCACCGAGACGAGCACCCCGCTGCGAGTGACGGTGCGCCCGGCGAGAGTGAACGAGTCCACCATCGCGTACTGAGTGACGAAGTAGATCGCGACGCTCATGAGGGCCGTCGACAGGACGAGCTGCTTCTTCAGCGCCGGCTCGGCCGACTTCGCGTCGTCGGCGAGGCCGGCGAAGGCCGCGGTGAGCAAACAGACGGGAATGCCGGTGGCCGTGACGAGGATGGGATAGAGGAGCGCGCTTTGCCGCCCCACGATCTCGGTCGCGCTCGCGCCGATGAGGAGCGCCGCGCAGGTCCCCTCCGCGCAGGAACCGAAGAGATCCGCTCCCATGCCGGCAATGTCGCCGACGTTGTCCCCGACGTTGTCCGCGATGACGGCGGGATTTCGCGGGTCGTCTTCCGGAATGCCCTGCTCGATCTTGCCGACGAGATCGGCGCCGACGTCGGCGGCCTTCGTGTAGATCCCGCCGCCGACGCGGCCGAAAAGGGCGACCGTCGACCCGCCCAGCCCGAACCCCGCGAGCATGTCCATGAGGAGCGGCGCGTCCTGGATGTAGACCGCGAACAGAAGATAGACGCTCGTCAGCCCGATGAGCACGAGCCCGACGAGGCCGAAGCCCATGACGGCGCCCGAGTTGAACGCGACGCGGAAGGCGTCGCTCATGCTCTTCTGCGCCATGACGGTCGTGCGAACGTTGCCGGCCGTCGCGATGCGCATGCCGAGAAACGCGCAGGCGCTCGACGTCACTGCGCCGCTGAGGAACGCACCGGCGCTGAACAGCCCCTGGTTCAGCGGGCTCGCGGCGTCGTTCAGGAGGAAGAGCATCAGGAGGGCGAAGACGCCGGCGAAGATGGCGACGTACCGGTACTCCTTCGACAAGAAGGCCATCGCCCCCTCGCTGATGGCGGTCGAAATCTCCTTCAGCTTGGCCGTCGCCTCTGCGCTCGCGCCCGAGCCCTCGATGGAAATGGCCATGACGGCGCGCGAGTAGAAGAAGGCAGCCACGAGCGCCAGTCCGGCGCACCCGAAGATCGCGAAGATCACCAACAATACCTCCCTGGCCCTGTCCCCTGGAAACGGTGGGGAACCGGGACCAGCGGTCGGCCGTCATCTACGCGAGGCACGTCTCCGCCGTCAACGAAGATGGCGAGGGACGGGGCCCGCGATGGGCAGATTGAGCGGGATGCGGGCCCCTGGCGCATGTTCAGTCCCGCGTCTCGAGCTCGGCCTTGAAAGCCTGGAGAGTCTTCTTCGCATCGCCGAGCACGACCATCGTGTTCGGTAGATAGAAGAGCTCGTTGTCGAGACCCGAGAACCCCGTGTTCATGCTCCGCTTGAGCACGATGACCGTCTTCGCCTGCTCGACGTTGAACACGGGCATGCCGTAGATGGGGCTGCCCTTGTTGGTCTTCGCAGCGGGATTCACGACGTCGTTCGCACCGACGACCAGCACGACGTCCGTCTGCGCAAAATCGTCGTTGATGTCGTCGAGGTCGAAGAGCTGGTCGTAGGGGACGTCGGCCTCGGCGAGGAGCACGTTCATGTGGCCAGGCATGCGGCCCGCGACCGGGTGGATCGCGTAACGAACCGTCGCCCCGCGTTTCTCGAGTATCTGCCCGAGCTCCCGGACGGCGTGCTGCGCCTGGGAAACGGCGAGCCCGTAACCCGGCACGACGATGACCGACTGCGCCGCCTCGAGCGCGGAGCTCGCGTCCTCGACCGTTCCCTGGTTGTACTGGGCCACGCGACCGTCCGGCGCGGCGGCGGCCACGGTCCCCTCGGTGCCGAACGCGCCGAAGAGCACGTTGGCGAACGACCGGTTCATCGCCTTGCTCATCATCATGGAGAGAATGAAGCCGCTCGTGCCGTCCAGGGCGCCGGCGATGATGAGCACGTTGTTGTGAATCGCGAACCCCGTCGCGGCCGACGAGAGCCCCGCGTACGAGTTGAGGAGCGAGATCACGACGGGCATGTCCGCGCCGCCGATCGGGACGACGGCCGTGACGCCGATGACCAGGCCCACTCCGCAGATCGTGTAGAAGACCCTCGCGAACTCGGGGTGCACGATGAACACGATGAGTCCGACGAGGCTCCCGAGGAATGCCGCGATGTTCAGGGCGTTCAGACCGGGAAAGGTGATCGGCTTGCCGGTGATGAAGCCCTGGAGCTTCCCGAAGGCGAGCATGCTCCCCGTGAACGTCAGGAAACCGAAGAACGTCTCGAACCCGAGCGCCGTGCGGGTCACCATCTCGAGCGCGTGAGGGTCGTGCCGGACGTACTCCGAGATGCCGACGAGGGCCGCCGCGAGACCGCCGAACGCGTGCGAGAGCGCGATCCGTTCCGGCATCTTCGTCATCGGGATCCACACCGACATCGCGATGCCGATGAGCGAGCCGATGATGGCGCCGGGGATGATCCACCTGAAGTCGACGATCTCCGTCTTGAAGAGAGTCCCGATGACGGCGATGGTCATGCCGAACACGCCGATGAGCACGCCCCTGCGCGCGAGCTTCGGCGAGCTCAGAAACTGGAGCGTCAGGATGAAGCAGACGGACGCGATGAGGTAAGACGGTCCGGAGAGCTCGTCCATCAGCGGCCTCCGCTCTTCTTCTTGAACATGCGGAGCATGCGATCCGTGATGAGGAATCCGCCGACCGCGTTGATGGTCGCGCACACGACTGCAACGAAGCCGAGAATGGTGCTCGTGTGAGTGAAGTCTCCGCCGGCGGCGACGAGCGACCCGACGAGCGAGATCCCGGCGATGGCGTTCGTGCCGGCCATCAGCGGCGTGTGGAGCAAGTGCGGGACCTTGCTGATCACGTGGTGACCGAGGAACCCAGCGAGGACGAGGATGTAGAGCGAGAAGAGAAGATCGTGCGACATCGAGGACTCCTCTGGCGGAGCCGCGAAACGCCACGCCGTTCGACGGACGTGGTGCTCCCGCGGGCCCTTCGGGGGCCGGGAGCCTAGTACCAGTCGTTGCCGCGCTGCCCTATTTTTTTGGGTCCCACACGGGGTCGCGACGGGCTTTCCGCTGTCAACGCAAGTAGGCGGAGCGCCGCCCGGCTCCGGCTACGGCGTGGCCGGACGGCGCGCGACGGCGCGCTCCACCGCGGAGGGCGTTCACCGGTGTCCGCCGCCGAAGTGACCGCCACCGCCACCGCCGAAGTGACCGCCACCGCCGCCGCCGAAGTGACCGCCACCGCCGCCGCCGAAGTGACCGCCGCCGCCACCGCCGAAGTGACCGCCACCGCCACCCGAGTGGAACGACGGGGCCGAATAGGAGTGATACGCGCCCCCGGAATAGGGGTGATACGCGGGCGCCGAATAGGAGTGATACGCGGGCGCCGAATAGGAGTGATACGCGCCGCCCGAATACGGATGGTACACGCCACCCGAATACGAACGGTACGCAGGCGCTGAATACGAACGATACGCACCGCTCGAAAACGAGCGATACGCAGGCGCCGAATACGAACGATACGCGGACGTCGAGTACGACCGCGGGGCTTCGATACTTCTAGGCGCGCCGACGGTTCGCGGCGTGGACGCGCGGTACGCGACGCCCGTCCGAGCGCCCGTGCCGACTCCACCGTGGAACGACGTGGCGACCATGCCGCTGCGCCCGAGGGGCACGCGAGCGACCGGATACGCCGCGCGCGGCACGCGAGCGATCGCGAGCGGAGGGCCGCGGAACGCGAGCCCGGGCCTCCCGGCGAAGTAACGGTGCGTCGCGCCGCCGAGATACCGGATGTAGCCCGGGTTCCTCACCAGGTAGTGATACGGGAACGGTGAGAACAGATAAGCGCTCGGCAGGAACACCCAGTAGAATGGGGGCGGATACCAGACCGAGACGGCGTATCCGTCTTGCCAGATGTAGTCCGGTGCGGCCGGCGCCCAGCCCACGTAGTCGTAGCTCGACGTCGGAACGCGCCACGTGACCCACGCGGGTGCGTAGCGGTCCCCGGGGATCCACGACCAGCCGTAAGACGTCCACACCCAGCGCCCGTAGTGGAACACCACGTCGCCGAAGGCGAAGTCGCTCACCCAGACCCAGTCGTTGTTGGAGTCGAGCGCCCAGTGACCGTTCGTGACGTAGGGCGAGAAATTCTCACCGACGATGTTGCGATCGGGAACCCAGATGGTTCCGTACTTCGGATCGTTGACCCAGCTCCCGTACGGATCGAGCTGGGAGCGAAACTGATCGAGCGCGCGCGGGTCGGTGTCGGAGCCTTGCGTCGGATCCTCGGGCGGCGCCACCGCGGGGGGCTCCGCGGCGGAGGCGGGCTGCGTGGACGGCGGAATGCTCGGAGACGTCAGGACCGTCTCGCCGCCGGCATTCGGTGCCGTCGCGGGCGTTCCTTGCGGGGACCCCGAAGATCGGCTCCCTGCGTCGGCTTCGGCGCGGCAGGCGCGGCAGGCGGAGCGGGAGCAGCGGGCGGCGCGGCAGCGGCCGGACCCGCGGCCGCAACACCGGAAGCGGAAAGCACGAACATCATCGTCGCCGCGACGGCCCCCGCCGCGTGACGAGGTGAGCACACCAATCTCGACCATCCCATGCAGAGATCATGCAGCCTCGCGCGAGGCAACGCAACGGCCCGTGGAACGAGGGGAATGGCTGTCTCGATGATGCTTTCTTCAGAATCCGAGGATTCGAACGCGTGCACACTGATCATGGGATGTCTCCGGTTGGGCGGCAGTGAGGTCTACGCTCACGGACGTTGCCCGCCCCCCGGGGCTTGCTTCGCAACCCCTCCCCCCGGTACTCGCTCCGCTCGCGTAGTTCCGCAGCTCTTTGATGCTTCAGGACGACGCTGCTCGTCGATGCGGAACTACGGTCCCTCCACGATCTCCGTTGACGCGATCCGGCGAGGACCGCCGACGGGGGAGCGCTCGTCTGTCCGGTGTTCGTCTACCCTTCGCGAAAGGGGGCCTTGCCGACAGGCAGGGTTCGGGTAGCGACGGTCAGGGGTTGGGCCAACCTACCCAGTCTGCGCCGCCGGGACCATGCTCGCGCTTCCAGATGGGAACACGGGCCTTGATGCGGTCGATGAGGAGCCGACAGGCGCGGAACGCCTCGTCACGATGCTTCGCACTGGCCGCGCAGATGACCGCGACGTCCCCCACCGCCAGCCGGCCGATGCGGTGGAGCGCGGCCACCCGAACCCCCGGGAGCTCCTCGACGATCTCGGCGCCGATGCGGGCCATCTCTTTTTCGGCCATGGCAACATAGGCGTCGTACTCGAGGAGCATCACCGCGCGACCTTCGCTGTCGTCCCGGACCACGCCGACGAAGACGTCGATGCCGCCCGCGGCCGGGTGCGCGACCGCACCCACGCACTCGTCGACCGACAACGCCGATTCTCGGATCGAAAAGAGCGGGGTCAACGCCGGAAATCTCCGGAGCGCCCGCCGGTCTTTTCGACGAGCCGCGTCGGACCGATCGTCATCGCGCGGTCGCTGGACTTGAGCATGTCGTAGATCGTGAGTGCGGCGACGCTCGCGGCGACGAGCGCCTCCATCTCGACGCCCGTGCGGTCGACGGCCTCGACGGTCGCGACCACGCGGATGGACGCAGCAGTCGCGTCGAGCGTGAACTCGACGCTCGCGTTCGAGAGCGCGACCGAATGGCAGAGCGGGATCAGCTCGGGCGTCCGCTTCGACGCCATGATACCGGCAAGACGCGCGGCGCCGAGGACGTCCCCTTTCGCGACGTCGGCGGACCGGAGCTTGTCGAACGCGGCGCGAGTCATGGTGACGACGCTCTCGCCGACGGCGCGCCGTCGCGTCGCGACTTTTTCTCCGACGTCCACCATGCGCGCGCCGCCCGCCGCGCCGAGATGCGTCGAGATGGCACGTGCGCCGACGATCTCGGCGTGAGCGGCCTCCACGCGGGCGAGCGAGCCGCGGCCCGCCTCGGCGAGTGCAAAGCGATCGAGTGGATGGAGCGACGCCCACACGCCGTCCGAGAGCGCGAGCGCCGGAGTCAGCTTTTCCGCGACGACCGCGGGGACGCGATCCGCCGGCGGCTCGGTGCCGCGCGGGACCGTCGCGACTCCGGCCACGACCGCCCTGACCGCCTCGCGAACCCCGTCCCCGTCGACGTCGCGCGCCGCGCCGAGCTCCACCACCTTCTCTCGCACGGGCACCGGTAGCGCCGTCCACACCTCGTCCGAGAGCCGCAATCCCGCCCGGTCGAAGGCGCGCCGCGCCGCGACGGGCGCAGGCTGGAGGCGCTCGTCTGTCCCGTCGAAGCGGTAGATCACCCGCGCATTGTACGGGAAACCAGGGCGGCGTGGTTCTTCACGAAACCGGGCGTGCACTGCAACGCGTCCGGTTCGGTGCTACTTCCGGGCGCGTTGTCCTCGCCGAGCTCACCCTTGCCGATGGTGCGTCCCCTCGATCGTCTGGGCCGCGCACTCGAAGATCTACGGATCTCGGTGACGGACCGGTGCAACTTTCGCTGCCCTTATTGCATGCCGCGGGCCGCGTTCGGCGACGGCCATCGGTTCCTCTCGAACCCGGAGCTATTGACCATCCACGAGATCGCCCGTGTCGCCCGCGTGTTCGCCGGGCTCGGCGTCCGCAAGCTCCGGCTGACCGGGGGCGAGCCGCTGCTTCGCGCGGATTTGCCGGACCTCGTCGAGCTCCTCGCGACGATCCCGGACTGTGACCTTGCCTTGACGACGAACGGCGCGCTGCTCGAGCGGCGCGCCGCCGAGCTCGCGCGCGCGGGCCTCCGCCGCGTCACGGTGAGTCTGGACTCCCTCGACGCGCACGTCTTTCGAACCATGAGCGACTCGGACGTCCCGGTGACCGATGTCCTACGCGGCATCGACGCGGCGCTGGCCGCGGGCCTGGCGCCCGTGAAACTCAACGCCGTCGTCCGCCGCGGCGTGAACGACGCGACCGTCGTCGAGCTCGCCCGGCGCTTCCGCGGCACCGGCGTCGTGGTCCGCTTCATCGAGTACATGGACGTCGGCACGACCAACCACTGGAGCGAACGAGACGTGGTTTCCGGCAAAGGAGATCGTCGACCGGATCGACGCGACCCTGCCGCTCGAACCCGTCGAACCGAGCTACGCCGGAGAGGTCGCGCGCCGGTACCGATACCGCGACGGCGGCGGGGAAATCGGCATCGTGGCATCCGTCACCCAGCCGTTCTGCGGCGCTTGCACCCGCGCGCGTCTCTCCGCCGACGGCCGCCTCTACACGTGCCTCTTCGCGACGCGCGGAGTGGACCTTCGGCACCTGCTCCGGGACTCCGGGGACGACGGCGTCGTGGAGCGCGCAATCCACCAGGCCTGGCGCGAGCGCGAAGACCGCTACTCCGAACTCCGCACCGAGCTGGCGACCGCGCCGAAGATCGAGATGAGCTACATCGGGGGATGAGGGACGGCGCCGGCGGCCGACCCGTATCCGGGCTCGGATCTCGTGGCTCCGGTCTTCGGCACGCCGCCCGGGTGCGCGACTCCCGTCACCGCTCCCCGGTCGTGCGAAAATCCGCACTGGCGGGCGGTGGCGGTTCCGTTGGACAAAGGGCGGGTGGACGTCAACGCTCTCATCGATGCCATCGTGCGGCAAACCACGGTGCTCATCGCGCAGCTCGCGACGGCGACGGGCGGGCGCGCGCCGCTCGTCAACACCGCGAATCGGGTCTTCGTCGATCTGGTGCGGGAGCTCCGGGAGCAGGGCCTCGGTAACAAGGTGATCGCGGATATGTTCGGCCTCGCGCTCCGCACGTACCACGACCGGGTCCGGCGGCTGTCCGAGAGCACGACCTTTCGCGGGCGCTCGCTCTGGGAAGCGACGCTCGCGTACATCGAAGAGCGCGACGTGGTGCGGCAGGCGGAGGTGCTCGACAGCTTCCAAAAGGACGACGAGGCCAGCGTGCGCGGCGTGCTGGCGGATCTCGCCGATTCGGGGGTCGTGTTCCGGAGCGGGCGCGGGCCGGCCACGACGTATCGCGCGGCGCGTCCCGAAGAGCTAGCGGTCGCGAGTCACGGCGACGAGGGCGCGGCGGCGATGCACCTCGTGTGGGTGACCGTGAGCCGGCTCGGCGTCGCGACGGCTCAAACGATCGCGCAGACGGTCGCGCTGGACGACGCCGCGATCGCGACGGCGCTCGATCGACTCGTGCTCGAGGAACGCGTTGCCTGCGTGGAGCACGGGGGCGCACGCGAGTATCGAGCGGACCTCTGCGTCATCCCGTATGGCGCCGAGCACGGCTGGGAAGCCGCCGTGTTCGATCATTATCAGGCCGTCGTGACCGCCCTGTGCACGAAGCTCCGGATGGACTCGGTGTCCGCGGCGCCGGCAGATCGCGTCGGCGGCAGCACCTACGGCTTCAAGGTGTGGGAGGGCCATCCGTACTTCGACGACGTGACGGGGCTCCTCGCGCGACTGCGGGTCGACGTGAATCGGCTCCGCGAGCAAGTGACGGCGTTCAACGCGGACCATCCGGAGCCCGCGCAGACGATCCGCGTGGTGACGTATCTCGGGCAAACGGTGCTCGACTCGGACTCGAACGACGGAAAGGAACGAACATGACCTGGCGTATCGGTCTGGCAGTGGCTCTGGCGGCGGCGCTCATCGGCTTCGTCGCGTGCGGGAAGAGCGACGGCGGGGGCGATAGCGAGACCCACTGGCTCAAGACGTGCGCCAGCGATCCGGATTGCGGAGGAGACGGCACGTGCCTGTGCAACGTCTGCACGACCGCGTGCACCGTGGGCGGGGCTTGCACTGGGGGACCGCCCGGGAGCTCGTGCGTCGCCGGAGCGAGCGCGCCGGTTTGCGATGGAGTGACCCCGGTGCCATCGGGCATTTGTTGGTCCGTCGTGGAACAGAGCCGTTCTGACGGCGGAAACGCCAGGATCCTTCGCTCGTCGCTCTCGCGCGCGACCCCCGACGACGAAGCGGGCGTGCTCGCCACGACGGTCGCCGCGAACACGACGTTTGCGTTCGACTTGTACCAGCAGCTCCGGACGACGCCGGGGAATCTCTTCTTCTCGCCGTTCAACATCTCCACGGCGATGGCCATGGCCTGGGCCGGCGCGACCGGACAGACGGCGACCGAGATCGCGAACGTCTTTCACTTCGCCTCGCCGGCGGTGGAGACGCACCGCGCCTTCAACGCGCTCGACCAATCGCTCGCGAGCGACGCTCCGCACCTCGCGCTGCACCAGGCGAACGCGGTGTGGACCGATCCGCAGTTTCCGCCGCTCGCGTCGTATCTCGACACGGTCGGGCAATATTACGGCGCGGGCGTCGGAGTCGTGAACTTCGAGGATCAGCAAAACGCGGCCGATACCATCGACGGCTGGGTATCGAGCGAGACGGAGGGCACCGTCCCGGAGCTGCTGTCCGCGTCGGACCTGCAGCCAGGGACGCAGCTCGTGCTGACGGCGGCGATTTACTTCGAGGGCTTCTGGGCGAGTCCGTTCGGCCCGAGCGGGACGTACGGCAGCCACTTCACGCTCGCAGACGGCACGACCGTACCGGTGCAGATGATGGACCAGACGGAGACCCTCCGCTACGCGGCAACAGCGGACTACGCCGCCGCGAGCATCCCTTACGAGACGGTCGGGCAACACCAGTACGAGATGCTCGTCGTGCTCCCGTCGGGAGACCTGGCGTCATTCGAGCCGTCGCTCGACGACTCGCGCTTGAATGCCATCATCGCCAGCTTGTCGCCGCAGACTGTCGAGCTAGACGTGCCGCGCACCGACTTCAGGACGAAGCTCAATCTCAGGGACACGCTCAGCGCCATGGGGATGCCTACGCCGTTCCTGGAAGGCGGCGGCTTCCTGGCAATGCTCAGCGATCCCGCGGACCTCCTCTACGACGTCGTTCACGACGGCTTTCTGTCGCTCGATGAAACGGGGACCACGGCGTCGGGAGCCACCGCGGTCATCGTGGGCGAAGACGGGGGCATTTCGCTCGATCCGCCGCCGCCGCCGCCGTTGCTCGAGCTCGATCGGCCGTTCCTCGTCGTGATCCGGGACACGCAGTCCGGGACGGTGCTCTTCCTGGGTCGCGTCGCTAATCCGACGGAGTGAGACGAGGAGTTGGACCGCTGTTTTTCCCGACTTCCAGGCGGGCGCGCGGCGGAAGGTCGCACCGTCCCTTGTGCACGCGCCCGCTCGCGAGGCAGCGACCTACGTCGCCTCCCACGCTCATTCGTGGTGCGGTCGTAAATCGACCCACACGATCGGCACGCCGTCGTTCGCGCCGATCTTGCTGGGACTCACGGTGCCGTAGTCGACCCAGATCTGGTATTCGACGCGCGCCATGTGCTGTTCGTCGTGGAGGAGCGCGACGTCCGTGGAGCTGAGGTTCAGGGAGCCGACGAGATCCGCGCGAAGGCGGCCATCGCGTTGCATCCGGTTCCAGCTATCCATCGCCGTATCGTGGATGTAGACCGAGGCGCCCACGGGTGCGCGCGCATTGATGAAGCCTTGCACCGCTCCCGTCGTGTACCCCCAGAACGACCGATTGAGGCCCAGGCTCGCCCCGCCCGGCGTACCGCCGACGATGGGCATGTAGGCGCTGAGCCCCCAGGGGTGGGCGTGCAAGGTCATCACGATGGGCCCCACGAGCACCGAAACCGCGAGCGCCAGCTCCGTGACTCGCCGCTTCCACTCGCGCGAAGCCCAGAGCGAGACGAGCTTCTGTCGCGTCCACTCGAAGCCCGTGCCGGCGAAGAGGCACATGAACGGGTACGCCGTGATCCAGTGCTTCGTGCCACCGAAGATGGGCGTCTCGGCCGATAGCCAGGGGGCATAGCTCGTGAAGAGACAGAGAATCCAGAGAGTGCGCGTCGAGAACAGCTGCTTCGCCGCGCGCCGCTCGCGGAAGGACAGGGCACGGATGCGACGCAGAAACGGGAGCTCGAGCGCGCTCTTTCCGAGACCGAGGGCGAAGAGCAAGAGCGTGATCGTCGGCACCGTCGCCACCGTCATGACCCATGCGTAGAGTCGCGGCATGGGCGGCCGGAAGTACGTCACCCCCAGAAACTCCATGTTGTAGTATTCGTGGTTGAGGTGGAACGCGACGTAGTCGGCGAGCCGCTGGCCCGTGTCCGACCAGATCCACGGCCACCCCAGGTAGAACACGACGGGGCCGAGACTCACCATCGTGAACAGGGCGAGCGGCGCGCGTGTGCGGCCTGCTCGGAGATCGCGCAGAAGGCCTCGAGGCCCGCGCGTGATGATGAAGTGCACGACCAGCGCGAATGGTAGCAGCCAGGCGTTGTGCTTCGTGTCGAGCTCGAGACCGTAGAGAACTCCCGTCAGCAGAGCCCACGGGAGCCCCCCGCCGTCGATGCTCCGGTAGTAGGCGTACGTGGTGACGAGCCACATCGTCATCACGGCGACGTCGAAACACGCCAGATGCGAGTGGTAGAACATCGCGGGCTGCATCGCGAGGAGCACCGCGGCAACGAAGCCTGCGAGCCGACCGATGGTGCGACGCCCCCACAGATAGACGGTCGCGACGCCGACGCTCGATAGCACCATGCCGGGGAACCGAAACGCGGTACCCGCTTCCCGGAACACCTGATGATCGACGTGCAGGTACTTGTACGAAAGCGCGAAGAGTGACTTCACGAACGCGGGATGTTCGTGATTGTCGCGCCAGTATCGGTCGACGAAGCTCGGCTCGAGCGCGGTCGCCGGGTGCTGGAAGAGCGTGTCGAACCAGTGCTTGTAGTCGAACGCAGCGTGGAAATAGAACCCCTCGTCTCGCGCGTATCCGAGATTGGACACGGTGTGGAGCAACAGCGCGACGTAGCCTGCCGCCAGCGCGAATGCGATCAGGGGGTCGACCAGCGACCGGAGAAAGCGAAACCGGGTCATCGCGTATCCGCCTGAAAGCAGAACTCCCGATCGAACGCGCGCCTGGAGGCGATCCGGAACTCGACGCTGGTTCGGGTACCGGCGGAGGCTCCGACCGGCATCTCGAACGGTTTCCAACCGTCTCCGTCGCGGTGGATGTAGCGGCCAATCTCGCGGCCTCCCACGAGAATCGTCATGTCGACCGGCGCGCCGCGTTCTTCGCGCTCGACCCACCAAGGCAGGGTGGCGTAGCCGCGGACGACCTTGCCGACCGGAACGCCATCGAACCGCACGGACAATGCCGCGCCCGACGTGGGCTCCGCCCAGATGCATCGCCGGCCGCGCCACTTCTCATCCTCGACGACGGTCACGCCGACGAAGTGAGACTCGGCGCCCGGGCACTCGAACCGCTCGGCGGGAAACGCCGGATTGCCCAGCAAGCCGCCGGCGTCCCGTCTCGCGTGGGGATTCCACCTGCAAGGGACGGCTCGCCCACTGCGCTCGTCTGCGACGGTGGCGTCCGCGAGATGATCGACGAAGTCGTAGGCGACGTGCGCAGGCGCCGGATTCGCGAACACTCTCAGTCGAAATTTTCCGACGCGTTGCTCTCGCAACAACTTCCAGCCGGCCAGCTCCGGGGCCGACCCGCCGATGATGCTGACCTCGATCGCGCGAGCCTTCGCGGTGTCATCGGCACGAGCCACGTCGGCGAGCGGCATCAGGGCGTCACCGAAGGCATACCGCGCATTTGGCTCAGCCCACTCGGGCGCGACCACCACGACCTCGTCGTGGGTACGCAAGGCGGCGACCGCACCCTTGACCCCGAGCCAATCTTCGGGTTTCGGGGGCCGCGAGGAGAAGTAGAAGTGACCCCCGAGCTCCAACAGTCCGACCGCCGGCACGACGAGCCACAGGAGCGCCTTCGGAACCATCGGCCGAGCAGAGCCTAGGATCAAAGACGCCTGCGTTCGAGTCGATTTCGGCGGGAAGACGGCGTTATAAAGAGAAAGGATGCCGGACGTGCCGCGCCCGGAACCGGCCACCAACCCGTTCCATGCGACCAGGGAGACGCAGCTTGCGCTGCTCCTGGCGGTGACACTCGCCGCCGGCGCCTACGTCATCGTTTATCCGTTCACGCTCGTCCGGTATCCGCCGATCACCGATCTGCCGTTCCACGCGTCGGAGATGTCCATCCTCCGACATTACTTCGATCCGAAGTTTCATTTCCGCGAGCAGTTCTCGCTGCACCCGCTCGAGGTGCCGTACCTCTCGATGTACGTGATCGGAGCGCTCTTCGCGCTGGTGGTGCCGATCTCCGTCGCGACGAAGCTGATGGCCATCGCGATGCTCGCACTCGTGCCGGTGGGTCTCGCGGTGCTCTTCTACGGCATGAAGAAGAGTCCGCTGTGGGGGCTGACCGGCCTCGGTTTCATCTGGTGCACGGTCACGCAATGGGGGTTCTTGAACTTCATGGGCGCGACCGGGCTCTTCGCGATGAGCATCGGGTTTGCGCTGCTGGTGGCCGACGAGCCGACGAAGCTGCGCCGCCTCGGGCTGTCGCTCTCGCTCGTGGCCATCTTCTTCACGCACGTGTACCGGTTGCCGTTCGCGCTCGTCGGAGTGCTCGTCGCGGGCGCGCTGGTGTATCCAGCCACGCGCCGCTTCGCGCCCATCGTGGAGACGCTGTGGCCTGCACTCGCTCTGTTCGTGATCTGGCTCCTGGTACGGCCGCGAGCTCTCGGTATCGGCATCCACGAGTTCGGCTTTCATCCCGAGCGCGTATCGGAAATCCTCGAGCATCTGTTCGGAGCGTACCTGCCCGTGAACGGTGCCCCGCCGACGCCCGAAGGGATCCTCGAGCGCACTCTCGGCGAACGGGTCCTCGGGATGCAGGCGTTCGCGGTGTGCGCAGCGACGCTGCTCTTCTTCGTCGACGGACGGGCGAAGAACCGATCCCGGCGCGAGCGGCTATGGGCGATCGGCGTCACGGTTCTTCCAGTGCTCTTCGCCGGCGGCCTGTTCCTCGCGTACCTGACGTTACCGTTCGAGAGCGGCCTCTGGTTTTACATCTACCCGCGCGAGATGGTCGCGAGCGTCATGTTTCTGGTCGCCGTGGCGCCGGATCTTCCGCGCTCGTTCGTCGGACGAGGCGCCTTCGCGCTGTTCCTGGCCGCCGCTGCGGTTCCGATGAGTCGGTTCGTGTCGGCCCGTTTTCTGGAGTTCGAAGCGGCCACCGCAGACTTCCGAGAGATCGTGGCGGAGGTTCCCGCGGCACCGAAGCTCTTCTATCTCATGTACTGGCTGGGCGACTCGGCGAAGCGCGTTTCTCCGTTCCTGCACCTGCCGGCATGGATCCAGGCCGAGAAGGGCGGCGCGCTCGATTTCCACTTCGTCCAGTGGCGACACAGTCCAATTCGGTATCGGGTGGGGTCGCCCGACGTGCCTCCCCCTCTGCCCCAGCGCTTCGAGTGGACCCCTCAATACTTCGATGTGCTCCAGCAGGGATACTGGTTCGACACGTTCCTGGTCCGACACCGCATCGATCCGCACGAGCTCTTCGATGCGGATCCTGCAATTCACCTGGTGTCGCACCACGGCTCCTGGTGGCTTTATCGCCGGTTCGGGAAATAGGGCCCCCGAGCCGGTCGGTCCAGGTCGAACCCCCCGCTTCTCGCTCTCCAGGCGGCGAATGTTTCATGGCCGTGAGCGTTCATTCCACTTCTGAACGCTGGGTTTGGGACCTACCGGCTAACTGCGCCAACCCGCGCGGGCCGGGGCTGGTACGCCCCGTGCAGTAATCCCGCGCAAGAGTGCCGCGGTCCAATCGAGGATCGTCGCTCGAAAGCAAGTCATAGCGACTCGATACGTCCCCCCCTCCGTGCGGGTCGCTATGCAATTCTAGTCATACCGGTTCGACACGTCCCCCCCCTCCGTGCGGACCGGTATGCATTTATTCCCACAGCGCGGTCAGCCACCCCCTCCCCGGCGGACCGCGCTGTGAACTCGTCGAGAGACTGAACCCGACGGCCCCTCGCGGATCGGGCGGTTTTTTGGTGTCTGACCCGCCGTCCCGCGTGCTTTCGCGCGGCGAGGGCGATAGGTTCGCGGGCCCCCGATGAACCTAGTGAACGCCGCAGCGACCCCCGCCGTCGGGCGAGCAGGCGTTTCTCCTCCATGAGCGGAGTGGGGACACGGGCCCTGATCGTCACGCCGACCTACAACGAGCGCGACAACCTCCGCACCTTCGTGGATGCGGTCTTCCGTCACGCTCCGGCGGCCCGGATTCTCGTCGTGGACGACGCGTCCCCGGACGGCACGGGGGCCCTCGCGGACGAGCTGGCCAGACGGGAATCGCGGCTCGCGGTGATGCATCGTCCGCGAAAACTCGGCCTGGGGACCGCCTACGTCGATGCCTTTCGACGAGGACTCTCGGACGACTACGACTTCTTCTTCGAGATGGACACGGATCTCTCACACGATCCCAGATACCTTCCGGCATTTTTCGCGGCGCTCGAGAGAGGCGCAGACGTGGCCGTCGGCTCTCGGAACGTCGCGGGTGGCGGCGTCGAAGGATGGGGAATCGGGCGGCACGCGCTGTCGAAGGGCGGCTCGCTCTACTCACGCGTCGTCCTCGGGGTCGGAGTTCGGGATCTGACGACGGGGTACAAGGCGTTCACACGTCGAGCGCTGCAGGCCATCGAGCTCGAGCGCGTGCACTCGAGCGGCTACTCCTTCCAGATCGAAATGACCTTTCGGGCCTTGCGAGCCGGACTCCGCATCGAGGAGGTGCCGATCGTCTTCGTCGACCGGCGCGCCGGGCAGAGCAAGATGGACCGCCGCATTTTCATGGAAGCCATCGGCGTCGTCTGGAAGCTGAAGTGGGCCGCGATGCGCGGCGCCGTGTGAACTGGGTCGGCGCCAAGCGGTCGAGCGCGGCGACGATCGGCACCGGAGATCGGATCGGCTGCTGGAGTCGACCCGGACGAGCTCCGGGCTCGGCACCGGTCAGCGCCGCACGTACACGTCCATATCGTCCACACTCCGGGCGAACCGATACTTCCTCAGGACCATGTCGTAGAGCGGGGGGAACGTCCTGAGCGCAGCGTGCGAATCGAGATCGTCGCCAGTGACGAAACTGAAAACGTCGTTGTGTTGCACGACCAGGACGGCAGGCCGCGTTCGGCGAAGATCGGAGAGGAGTTCGGCGCGTGCATGCGCGCGTTGCCACGGCGCCCGCTGGGGAACGCTGTAGAGATAGCGCGAGGCAAGGGCTCGCCCCGAAAACCAGTAGATGGCCGGCTCGAATCCCCACACGAAGATCGAGTCCGTGGACTGCGTCAGCCCGTCCACGGCCCGCGCCGTGCGGCGATCGGTATCGAGGGCGTAGTCGACCACGTGATAAAGCTCGGCGTCGAGGGCCTCGCGCGAGGGGCTCCGCGTGACGAGAAATCGCATGCGGTCCGCGCTGCGTTCCCAGAACGTGCCCGGGTTCTGACGGAGCGCGACGCGTGACGCAGCGAGCACGATGACGACCGTCGCAAAGGCCGCGGGTCCGACCATCGGCGCGCGCGTCGAGAAGCGCCACGCCTTGTAAAGACCGAGGCCTGCGACGAACGAGAGGAGCGGCAGCGTCGCGCCGTAATGGTATTGAAAGAACTTCGCCTGAAGCGCGATGCCGATCACGTGAATGGTGACGATGCCCAGTATGAGAGCGAACCCCTCCCACTGTCGCGCCGCTCGCGGCGGAAGAGCGACCGCGCAGGCGAGCGCGACCGGCAACAGGTACGAGAACCCCGTCAGCGCTTCGACGAATCCGTAACGGAAGAGCGAAAGCGGCGCGCCATGCCAGCCGAGCGCCGTGTATCCCGGCGCGAATTCGAACAGCGTCCAGCGGAGTTCGGGCCACGCGCCGCGGAGCCAGAACCAAGCCGCGCACCCCGCCAGGGGGACGAAGCTCGCGACCGCCATCGTCAGGATCGGGACAGTCGCGGTCCACGCGCGTCGTGACCGGCCCAGCTCCTTCCACGCCACGTAAAGGGAGCAAGCAACCGCGCCGCCGCCGAGCGGCGGCTTGAAGAGAAACGCGGCGCCGAAGAGGAGCCCCGTGGCAATCCACGCAAGGGCTCGACGGCGACGGGTCGCGGCGTCGACGGCGGCTCCTGTCGTCAATACGAGCGCGAAGACCGTCAGCATGCCGCCGAACGATTCCGGCTGGGCGGTGTGCCAGAACTCGAGCTCGGCGTGGATGAGAGTCGCGAGCGCGCCGCCAAGGAGCCCGGCCGTCGGCGAGTCGAACAACGAGCGACCGAGTCTTCGAAATGCAACGACGACGGCGAGAAGCCCGGCGACTTCCACGATCCGGACGGACACCATGGCCTTCCCGAACAAGGCCTGGGCCGCCGCGTAGACGAAGAAGATGCCGGGGGGTTTGAAATCCCACGCATCGAGATACGGCATCTTCCCGGCGAGGATTGCGTCCCCGACCACCGCGTAGATCCCTTGATCGCGACCATAGCCGAACAGCAGCACCTGCAGGCATGCCAGCAGGACGACGACCCAAGCGGCGCGCGCGAGCCAGACGTCGGAAGGTGTCTTCACGACGCCGTCGGTCGCCATGGGTTCCGAGCGAACTACGGCCGCCATCCCCGTGTGGCTGTGCGGGCGCGCGCTCGAGTCGAGCTGACGCCTCTGCTCGAGCTCCGGTCGCCGCGATGATTTTCCGACATCGGCTCGACCGAGCTTCGCTTCAATCTGCTTCCAGCTGATCGACCAGGGCGGAGAGAACCTCTCGCGCAATCGTCAAGCGACGGGCTGGCTGCGACGAGAGCATCCGGACCACGGCCGCCTCCACCGTTCCGGCTCGGCTCCTGTCCAGGACGGAGCCTCGCGCCGTCAGGTGGAACGAGGTCCGACGCGCGTCGGCGCGATCCTTGTTACGAACGAGAAGCCCGCGCGAGACCAGCCGTCCGAGCACCCCGGTGAGGGTGCTGGGATGGACGTGCAGGGCGGTCGACAGTTCGCCCGCCGAGATCCCTGGCGTCCTTCCCACCAGCCGCAGGACGAGACGCTGCGGTCCCGTGACACCGAGACGGCGAGTCATCGCCTTCGAAGTCGAGCGAAGGGCGTGATCGACCGCCCAGACGGCCCGCATGAAGTCCAGAGCCGCACCGAAATCCGTCCCCCTGGAGCGCGCTCCTCTTCGTGCTTTTGGCGAGGCGTCTTTTTTCACGGAGCATGGCGGTTTTGCCCGATAACGTCGGCGACGTCGAGCAACAACGGCCAGCTCAGGGCAACCAGGCGAGCGAACCGTCGTCGAGCTTCACCGAGTAGGAGCCGCGCGCGTCGCGCTTCAACGCCACACCGCGCTGCACGAGCGACCCCGAGTCGACCATCACCTGAAGGGACTTTCCCGGCGGGTAGTGATGCGGCAGCACCCATCTCCAGAACACGCCCTTTCCGGTGTAAGCCGGCTTCAGAGCGTTGAATAACGTCTCCGCGCGCAGATACGCGCCGACGTCGACGAACGTACCGATCCACAGGTCGTCCGCGGACTTCGCATGCTCGATGATACCCGTCAGGTCTTCCCTCGAGACCCCCTCGTACCAATTCTCGGGCAGGATGCTGTGAAAGCCCATGATCAGCCACTTCGACTGGCTCTCCGTCTCGTCGATCCAGGCGTCCCAGTCCTTGAGGGTCTGCCCCCGGGACGGCGAGATGAACCGCGCGTCGACCGCGTACCAGTCGACGCCGGGTGACGCATCCACGAGGCCCCCCGAACCGGCGCGAGCCAGCAGGAACCGCTTCGACGCCACGTCCTTGTAGGCTGGGCTCGTGTCTATGTAGGGGTAGGCAAATGTATAGACTCTGCGCACGCCGAAATGAGACTCGAGATACGTGCTGCAGCGGTCGATCTCCTGCTCGGCGGGCAGGCACTCCTTGGAGCCGAGGTCGACCGCGTGGCAATGATCCACCGTGTGGTTTGCAATCTCGTGCCCGTCACGGACGGCTCGACTCCAGGCCGCGTCGTCCCGCCCCACCCTCAGATTTTTCACGGTCACGAAGAACGTGGCCTTCACTCCCTCGGCGTCGATCGCGGGCAGGACCTGCTCGACGGCCGACGGCGAGCCGTCATCGAACGTCAGGGTGAACGCCGCCCGGTGCCCGTTCCAGGGTAGGACGCGCAGGTGAGGGCCTCGCGGGAGGACTGACCGGGAAAGTCCCGGGACCCCGGCGTCGACCTGGCCGGCACTGGTGCCGAGGGCGGCTAGCAGCAGGACAGCCGACACCGTACTTTTCCGCATATTCCGCTGAACAGACAGGCTCATCGGGACATTCCCCAAAAAATAACACCGGTACTCCAATTGAGACACCCGGCTACTTTGATGTCAAACGACCGAACGAGTAGCCTAGCATTTGGAGCGTAGTACCATCGACAACACGGGGCACCGCGGGTCGGTCCCGACGTACGACGACAACCTGTATGCGCCGCCTTCCGATTTTCCTCGCCGCGATCGGCCTCGTTCCGCTCGGCACCGCGGTGGCGTTCGCCCTGTCCGAGCGACGGCACCATGAGTCCGTCCCCCCGGCGTCGTCCGGGACGCGCCACTTCGATCGTCGGTTCGACGTCTCCGCGTTCCTGAAGGGGAATCTCCACACTCACACGAACCATAGCGACGGCGACTCCTCGCCGGAGGAGGTCGCGCTCTGGTACAGGAAGCACGGGTACGCGTTCCTCGCACTGACGGATCACAATCGGCTCACGGACACCAAGCGGCTGGCCTGGCTTCAGGACGACACCTTCCGCCTCATCCCGGGCGAGGAAATCACGATGCGCGGGAACGGACGGCAAGTCCACGTGAACGCCCTCTGCGTGAACCAGCGGATCAGCGGGGGTACGTTCGTCTCGGCGGCGGAGGCTCTGGCGTGGGCTACCCGTCAAACACTGCTTCAAGGCGGCGTCGCCGTCGTCAACCACCCCAACTTCGATCGGGCGCTGGCCGCGTCGGACCTGCCCGCCGCCGACGGCGCGGCGCTGCTCGAGATCATGAGCGGGCACCCTTACGTCTACTGGCGCGGGACGAGCACGCGTCCGTCCGAGGAAGCCCTTTGGGACACCGCGCTCACCTCCGGACAGCGATTCATGGGCGTCGCCGTGGACGACATGCATCACCTCCGCGTGACCGCCGATCCACCGGCATATGCCGGGCGAGGCTGGGTTCAGATCTTCGCGACTCACAACGATCCCGGTACTGTCTGTGATGCCTTACGGCGCGGCGCGCTCTATTCTTCCGACGGCGTGTCGCTTCGGCGTATCCGGATCACCCGCAACACCTACAGCGTGTGGCCCGCAACGTCCAACGTGGTCGTCAGTTTCATCGGCGCGCACGGAAAGATCCTGAGTCGCTCCGCGAACGTCGCGGCGGGGGAACCGGCCACCTACGCGCTGGAGGGGGACGAGTCCTACGTAAGGGCCCGTGTCACCGCGCCGGACGGGACGCAGGCCTGGACCCCCGCCGTGTTCGTCGCGCCGGAGCTGCCGACGGCGGTCGCGAACCTCTGAGCAGCGCTCCTGGAATTCAGTGACTCGACGGCCGACGGGCCCCTTCTCGGTCAGGACGGGACCGGTGTCGCGTGGAACGCGAAGAGTCTCGGCGAGGATGCGTCCGTCCTCGGCCAGGATGCGTCCGTCCTCGGCGAGGATGCGTCCATCCTCGGCGAGGATGCGTCCGTCCTCGGCCAGGATGCGTCCGTCCTCGGCGAGGATGCGTCCGTCCTCGGCGAGGATGCGTCCGTCCTCGGCGAGGATGCGTCCGTCCTCGGCCAGGATGCGTTCGTCCTCGGCCAGAATGCGTTCGTCCTCGGCCAGGATGCGTTCGTCCTCGGCCAGGATGCGTCCGTCCTCGGCCAGGATGCGTCCGTCCTCGGCGAGATCATGCACGTCCTCGGCGAGATCAGTGCCTCCCTCGCCCTCGGATCTGAGCGACCGGGTGCCTGGGTGACGGAATAGACCGGGACCCTTGGTTACAGGTCCGGCTCTGTTCAATCACAGATTCGGTGCTGTGGGGACGTAAACCGGGTGCCTCTAAGACACAGACCGGGAAGCGCAACGACACGGACCGATCGCGAAGAGACAAAGCCTCAGCGAGCGAAGACGCTATCCGGGCGCAATCCGGGTTCGGGCTGACGGAGCCGGAGGCGACGGAAGCGCAGTCCGGGAGCGAGAGACGGACGCGGTAGATGGAGGGGGGCGGCTGAGCTCTGGGCTACGGCCGCTCGAGTCGCAGCTCGCCGTTGCGCAGGAGAACATGACCGAGGAGCACCGGGCCGTAGTGAAGGTCCCACTCTTCCTCGTCGACCCGCTGAAGACCGAGCGGCTGATCGGTGAAGAGTGTGCTGACGGTCAGCTGCTTGCCCTTGAACTTCAGAACCCCGCTTGTGTTAACTCGCCGCACGTCGAAATCGTCGCCGTAAGCGGGAGCTCGCAAACGCTCCGGCATGGGACGCAGCGACGGCTCGTAGTGTCGCGCAGGCGGCGTGAGGCCGAGCGCTTCGTGCGGACGATGGTCGTTGTAGTCGGCGCGAAAGCAATCGAAGGCGCGTTGCTGATCAATCGGCGTTGCAGCCGGTGGATTGGCGGTCTGCTCCTTGAGCGTCTTGTGCATGCGCTCGTGACGACCATTCTGTTGCGGTTGCCCTGGCTCGATGCGCTCGGGCACGATGCCGAGCTGAATCCACCACATGCTGAGGCGGGAAAGTCCGCCTAAAGCCTTGCTGGCGAACGGCGACCCGTTGTCCGAGCGAATGCGACGGGGCACTCCGAACTCGCGGAACGCGAGCTCGAACTGCTCACGCACCGGTCCTTCTTTCTCACCGGGTAGCCCCTCGCATTTGACGAGGTACCGGCTCATCGCGTCGGTGATGGTCAACGGGTGGCAGCGGGTGCCATCGCCGCAAGCGAAGTGCCCCTTGAAGTCCGTGCACCAGACGTCGTTGGGCAGCTCGGCGTGGGCCAAGGGCTCCGTGCTCGGCGGAACACGAAGCCGCGAGCGGCGCGGACGCACGAGCCCGTAGCGATCCAGAATCTCACCGATCGTGCTCGCTGCGGGGAGAGCGAAGTCAGCACCATCGATGTCTCGGAGCCGGACGCGCAGCTTCTTGGGACCGTCGAATGGAAACCGCTTCCGCAGCGTGATGATCCGGTCGACCACGTCATCCGGCGTGCGGTGCGGGCAGCTCTTCGCGACCGACCTTTGGTCCTCGAGCCCCGCCGGGCCTAGCCGCTCGTACCGCTCCAGCCATTTGTAGCCCTTCGCCCGGCTGATGCCGAAGCTGGCGCACAGGCGGGTGAAGTTTCCCCTCGGGTCCTCCGCGACAGCCGCGATGAATCGAACTCGCTCGTCCACAATCCGGGCTTCCTTCCACGGCATGGCGGCAATTAGCCGTCAGCCCGCCGTCAGGCAGACCCGTCACCCAAAAAGTGTCACCCAGGGACCCGGTCTAAAGTGTCACCAGAGCACCCGGTTTGCACCGACCGAGCCATCATTCAAAAGTGTCACTGAAGGACGCGGTCGACCTTCAGCTCGACGGCGCCCCCTCCCACGTACTTGTCGCGACCGAGCTCGCCGAGGGCAGTGACGGGCGCGTTGCTTCCGAGGCTCTTCGCGAGACTTCCGAGCGTGGCGCCGAAGCAGCGCAGCCGATTGCCCCCGTCGATCTGGAGCTCGAGCTTCAGGTGGCCGCCGCGAACTTCACGCGCGACGAGCACGCGACCCTCCACGACGAGGCGCGGCGCGGGGTTGCCCTGGCCGCAAGGTTCGAGTCGCTCGATGTCGAGCACGACGTTCCGCGGCTCGTCGTCGGGGACCAGGCGGACGGCGTCCCGCGGATCATCTACCGAAAGGGGCGGACCTTGTGCCTCGATCGCGCGTTCGAAGGCCGAACGCAGCTCGGCGAGGCGTTCGACGCGAACCTCGAGACCGGCGGCGGCCTGGTGACCGCCGAAGCGATCGAGCACGGGCCCGATGCTCGCGAGCGCGTCGTGAAGGCGCGCGCCTTTCGGACCGCGGACGGAGCCGCGACCCGCGCCCCGGTCGAACCCGACGACCACGACGGGTCGCGCGTAACGGTCCGAGAGACGACCCGCGACGATGCCGACGATGCCGGAGCTCCACCCCTCGCGGCCGACGACGATCGCCGGCCGCTCCGCGAAACCGTCGCGCTCGATTTCGTCGATCGCTTCGGCCGTCATGGCCTCTTGAAGCGCACGTCGTTCGACCGACAGGGCCTCGACGCGCGCGGCAATGTCCCGAGCGCCGGCGTCCGAGCGGGCCAGCAGCAACTCGAGCGCGAGATCCGGGGGCCCGAGCCGGCCCGGCGCGTTGAGCCTCGGCGCGAACCGAAACGCAACGTCCCGCGCGACGATCGGCGAAGAGCCGTCGAGCTGCACGAATTCGGCCAGCGCGCGGAGACCGGGGCGTGCCGAGGGCGCGCCGAGCGCCGCGAGACCGGCGCGAACGAGGGCGCGATTGTCGCCGTCGAGCGGCGCGACGTCCGCGATCGTTCCGATGGCGACGAGGTCGAGCCACTGTCTCGAAATCGAGATTTTTGCCGAGCGCGGTCCGGAGCGCGGCGGCGAGACTCAGCGCGAGTCCGCACGAGGCCAGCCCCTTGTACGCGAAGCCGCAGTCCGGGCGATGCGGATTCAGAAACGCGACGGCGGGCAGCGGCTCATCCGGGACCAGGTGATGATCGATGACGACCGTATCGAGACCGCGCTCCTTCAGGACAGCCAGCGACGGATGGTCGGACGAACCGCAGTCGCACGTGACCAGGACGCTCGCGCCGCTCGCGAGGATCCGGTCGCATGCAGCGGCGGAGACGCCGTAACCGCCGTCGAAGCGACTGGCGAGCAACGGCGTGACCTCGCCTCCGAGCGCCCGGAGCACCTCCGTCATTATGGCCGTGCTGGTGATGCCGTCGCAGTCGTAGTCCCCGAATACGGCGATGCGCTCGCCGGAGCGAATGGCCCGCGCGAGGCGCTCCGCGGCGATGCTTCGATCGGCCATGGCGTCGGGCGCCGACAGATGCGACAGCTTCGGGTCGAGGTAGCGACGCGTGGCATCCGAACCATCGTAGCCGCGGCGATGGAGCCACGCGGCAATGGTCGTGGTCAGGTTGAGGGATCGCCCGAGCGTACGCGCCTCGGAGCTGGCGGGCTCGGGTAACGCAGATCGAGAGAACGCGACGGTCGGGGCCACCATGATGGACTCATCGAGCTAATGCTCGGACGAGTTTCCGGTGTCAATCGCGCTTCAGACGACCGATTCTTCCTTCTTCCGTGCCCGGGGGCGGTTGTCGCGGACACCGCGGCCACCTTTGGTCGCGAAGAAACGGCGATCCAGCCACCAGGTGATCGGGAGCGCGACGTACACCGAGGAGTACGTGCCGAAGACGACGCCGACGATGAGGGCGAGAGCGAAATCCTTCAACGGGCCGGTGCCCCAGATGAAGAAGGCCAGGAGGCTCATGACGACGGTCGAGCTGGTGAGGATGGTCCTCCCGAGCATCTCGGAGATGCTCGTGTCGATGATCGATTCGAAGGTCGCGCCGCGCATGACCCCGAAATTCTCTCGCACGCGGTCGTACACGATGACGGTGTCGTTCACGCTGTAGCCGACGACGGTCAGGATGGCGGCGACCGTCGTCAGGTTCACCTCGCGATGGAACGCGATGAGAATGCCGAGCGTCCCGAGCGCGTCGTGCGCGAGCGAGATGACCGCGCCTGGTGCAAACCTGAGATCGAACCGGAACGCGATGTAGACCATGATGAAGACCAGCGCGATCGCGATGCTCTTCAGCGCCGAATCGCGAAGCTGTGCCCCCGCCTTCGGACCGATCCACTCGACGCGAAGGGCCGTGTCGGGCACGCGGTCCGATCCGAGCCTCGTCCGCAGCCCGTCCAGGAGCTGGTCGCCCTTGCTCTTGAGCTGGATCTCGACGCGATTGTCGTGGGCGTTCTGGACCGTCGGATTGTTCTCTCCCTCGCGGAGAACGACGCCGGGCACCGTCGCCATGCGCTTTTTCACCCAGGCGAGGTCCGGGGTCGAACGGAACCTCAGGGCGATCTTGTCGCCGCCGGGACTCACCTTGAGCTCCGTCGCGCGCCTGTCGTCGGGGCACGTCGCTGCCGGAGCGTCGTCACCGACGCACAGAGCGCGCGCGAGCTCGAGCTGCTTCGCCGGACCGATCGTGGACACTTCCTGGACGCGGATCAGATAGCGGTTCTTCGCGGAGTTCTCCGCGACGCGGATCACCTCCGGCGCGGAAAAGCCGGATGCCTTCACCGCGTCGCGGATCTCCTTCGGCCCCGTCTCCTTCTTGAACTCGACCTCGATCTCCGTGCCTCCCTTGAAGTCGGTGCCGAGGTCCGGCCCTGGCTAGACGATGAGCACGGCGGCGGTCAGCGTCATCAGCATGCTGATGACCGCGAACATCCGTCGCTGCCCCATGAAGTCGAAGACGCGGCCAACCGGGAAAATCTGCATGGCTCAGCCCATGTCCAGTTTTGCGTTGCGGTCGATGTTGCGGACCCAGAAGTCGAACACCACCCGCGTGACCAGCACGCCGGTGAAGATGCTCGCGATGACGCCGACGATGAGCGTCACCGCGAAGCCCTTGACCGGCCCGGTGCCGAACTGCGCGAGCACGATGCCGGAGATGAACGTCGTGACGTGGCCGTCGATGATCGCGGACAGCGCGCGCGCATAGCCGATCTCGACCGCCGTGCGCGGACTCTTGCCGGCGCGGAGCTCATCGCGGATGCGCTCGTTGATGAGCACGTTCGCGTCGACGCTCATGCCGATGGTGAGCGCGAGGCCCGGCGATGCCGGGCAGGGTCATGGACGCATCGAACGACGCGAGCACCGCGAGCTGCAGGAACAGGTTCAGCGCGACGGCGAAGTCCGCGACGATGCCTGCACGATGGTAGTAGAGAATCATGAACGCGAGCACGAGCACGCTGCCGGCGAGCGCGCCCTGGATCGCGAGCCGGATCGCGTCGCGACCGAGCGAAGGCCCGATGTGCTGCTCGTTCGACGGCGTGATCGGCGCGGGCAGCGCGCCGGAGCGCAGCACGAGCTCGAGCTTCTTCGCTTCTTGCAGCTGCATCTCCGGGTCGCTCGCGCCCATGGTGATCGTCGCGTGACCGCCCGGAATACGCGTCTGGATGACCGGGGCGCTCTCGACTCGCTTGTCGAGGATGATCGCGAAGCGGCGCTTGATGTTCTCGCCCGTGATGCGCTCGAAGATCCGCCCACCCTGGTCGGTGAAGGTGAGCGCGACGTGCCACTGGCCGAATCCGCCGCGACTCTGGTCGGGCTGCGCGGAGGCGTCGCGGATCATGTCGCCGGTGATCTCCGCGCGGCTCTTGAGGAAGAACGTGCGCCAGCCGGCCTCCGTCTGCTTGAGCGTCACCGGATTGGTGTCGTAGACGAGCTCGTACCCGATCTCGCGATCCTGGGGGACGTCCAGCGTCGCGATCCACTCCTTGAGGCGAGCCAGGGCTTGCTGGCTCGTCTCCTTGTCCCCGCGCTTGATGAACGCGTAGGTGTCCGTCTTCGATTTCGTTTCGCCGGAGTCGTCCTGTCCGACGGGGACGCTCTCGCGCTCGAACTTGAGACCCTCCGGGAGGCTTTCGGGCGCCGTATTCTTCGCGATGGGGCCGAAGAAATCCGTGTCGTCGTCGAGCAGCTTGAACTCCAGCCGCGCGGTCTGACTGATGATGTCGCGGATGTTCCGGAAGCTCGCCTCGTTCTCGCCGGGGACCTCGATGATGATGTCTTCGTCGCGGGTGGATACGCTGGCCTCGCGGAGGCCCATCTCGTCGATGCGGCGGTGAACGATGTCCTTCGCCTGACCGACCGCGCGCTCCCGGATCTGACTCTCGACGCCGTCCTTGATCCGGAACTCGAACGTGCGTCCGTCGGAGCTCCGGGAGAACGCGAGGTCGCCGCGAAACTGATCGAGGAAACGGGTGTCGATCTTCGACGAATCCGCGGCATCCGCGAGCGTGAGGGTGATGCGCGACACGTCGTTCCGCGGAGCGACGACCGTGACCTTGGCTCGGAGCTTTGCGTATTCCGCGTCCGTCGGCCGGCTATCGCCGGAATGGAAGCCGAAGATCTTCGCGAGCTCGACCTGCATGTCTTCGTAGTACCGGTCACGCTTGTCGCGGATCGCCTCACCCACGTCGACCGTGTAGACGAGGCGCATGCCGCCGCGGAGATCGAGACCCGCAACGAGGCGGAACGCGACGCGCTGCTCGACCCAGCGAGGGCACGGGATCTTCCCGTTCGTCATGACGTCGAGCGACGGCCACAGCGCAAGACACGCGAAGGCGCCGGCCGTCATCACGAGGCTGAAGCGCATCCGCCAGTTCAGATCCGCGAAGTGCAGGCCGCCGACGAAGCCCCAGAGCGACGCCACGGCGAACGACGCCATCGTCCAGAACGAGTCGTAGTGAGCGCCCAGGGCCGCCGCCGCCGCGCAGCCCGCGCCGAGCCAGAACGCGAGGCGGCGCGTTCTGTCCGCGTAGCCCCAAGCGAGCAGGATCGCCGAAAAGCCGGCGAGGATGTACTGAAGGACGATACTGACCACGGGAGTGCGCGACCCCGTCCCTTACGTCTTCTTCTCGGACGCGGGCTCGTCCTTTTTACCGTCGTCGGTGTCGCGGCCCGTGAGGCTCGTCCGGAGAATCTGGACCTTCACGCCCGGGGCAATCTCGAGCTTCGCGTACCGCGGCTCGATGTCGACCAGGCGCCCGACGAGCCCGCTCTGAGTGATCACCCGATCGCCCTTCTTCAAGTCTGCAACCGCCGCATCCTGCTTTTTCTGCTGGGAACGGCTGGACCAGAAGATGAAGACGAGCATCCCGACCAGAAGGAGCGGAAACAGCATCCCGAAGGGACCCGCGCCAGGAGCAGGTGGCGGGTTGTCACCGGCGGGTGGGGATTTATCCGGGACCTGCGTCGTGATGGGAGTGCCCGCCCGACCGGGCGCGGGCGGTACGGCCTGAAATGCAAAAACCGCGAAATCCAAGGCGCCTCCGAGGGGCGGGCTATTACCGGGTTTCCGGTGACCGCGCAAGCTGAGGCTCCGATGGAGCCGGTGGGCCCCCGCGAGACCGCTCGTCGATGGCTCCACCATCGCGCGGGTCGGATTGACAGGCAGGTAACCGGGAGGTAGACGGGTCGCCCTGTTTGTCGAATCGATTCAGGCGCGTAGCTCAGTGGTAGAGCACTACCTTGACACGGTAGGGGTCGTTGGTTCAATCCCAATCGCGCCTACAAGAATGGCCTCCCTCGACATGCTTTTACGCGGTCTTTCTTCGTCGTCTGTACCGTACTGCCCGCGTTCCGACGTGTCCCGCATGTCGTTCCTTTGGCAATGAGCGGCGCGCTTCGGACGCCACGTGAGCTGCTGGCGGAGCGCCGTCAGCTCGACGACGCCGTGATTGCGGTGAAGACGGGCCAGGGGCTCGTGGATCTGTTCACGCCGATCGATCCCGAGGCGCCCTTCGAAATCGTCCGCGACGGCGACGCAAACGCCCTCGAGATCGTCCGGCACTCGACGTCCCACGTCATGGCGCAGGCCGTGCAGCGCCTCTTCCCGGGTACCCAGGTGACGATCGGTCCCGCGATCGAGAACGGCTTTTACTACGACTTCGACAAGGCCGACGGCGCGTTCACCGATCAGGATCTCCTCAAGATCGAAAAGGAGATGAAGCGACTCATCGCGCTGAATCTGCCCTTTCACCGGAAGGTCGTGAGCCGCGACGAAGCCCGGCGGCTCTTCGACGGCATGGGCGAGAAGTACAAGCTCGAGCTCATCGACGCGATCCCCGAAGGGGAGGAGATCAGTCTCTACTGGCACGGTAAGGACGACGAACCGACCACGCAGTGGACGGATCTCTGCAGCGGGCCTCACGTTCCCTCGACTAAGCACCTCGGCGTGGTGAAGCTCACGAGCGTCGCGGGCGCGTACTGGCGCGGCGACGAGCGGAACCCGATGCTCCAGCGCATCTACGGCACCGCTTTCACGACCCAGGCGGACCTCGACCTGCATCTGAAGATGCTCGAGGAGGCGCGAGCCCGGGATCACCGGAAGCTCGGCAAAGAGCTCGAGCTCTTCACGTTCCACGAGTGGGCGCCGGCGATGCCGTTCTTCTTGCCGCGCGGCGCGTTCGTCTACAACCAGCTCGTCGCGTTCACGCGGCAGCTCTACGCCGAATACGGGTACGAGGAGGTCATCAGCCCGCAGATCTTCGATCGCCGGCTGTTCGAGACCAGCGGACATCTGCCGAACTACCGCGAGAACATGTATTTCCCGGCCACGCCGGATGATCTGGACGACCTGGGGTTCCTCGCGAATCCGTCCGAGGGGATGAAGGCCGAAGATGTCCCGAAGGCGCGCGAGCTCTCGAGGAGTGCCGTCGCCAAGCTCGAATCCCTCGTCCAGAAGCCGATGAATTGCCCGGGGCACTGCTTGCTCTTCGGGCAGCGACGGCGGAGTTATCGCGAGCTTCCGTGGCGCGTCGCGGATTTCGGACGGCTTCACCGGTACGAGCGCGGCGGCGTCGTGCACGGCCTGACGCGCGTGCGCAGCTTCTCGCAGGACGACGCGCACATCTTCTGCACGCCCGAACAGGCGAAGGGAGAAATCGCGTCGTTCAACCGCTTGCTCTTCGACGTGTACGAGGCGTTCGGGTTCACGGACCTGTCGATCAAGCTCGCGCTCCGCCCCGAAAAGCGCATCGGGTCCGACGAGCAGTGGGACGTGGCGGAAAAGACGCTCGCCGACGTCCTGCGGGAATCGAATCTCGAGTTCGAGTCATTGCCGAACGAAGGCGCCATCTACGGTCCGAAGATCGAATTCCACGTGAAGGATGCAATCCGGCGAAGCTGGCAGCTCGGTACCATCCAGCTCGACACCGCTCTGCCCGAGCGCTTCCGCCTGGAGTACGTGGGGCAAGACGGCGCGGCGCACACCCCGGTGATGCTTCATCGTGCCATCCTGGGAAGTCTCGAGCGGTTCTTCGGAATTTACATCGAACACGTCGCAGGAAAGTTCCCGGTCTGGATTGCGCCGGAGCAGGCCGTGCTCGTGACGGTGAGCGAGAGGCAAACCGAGTACGCTCGCCGGATGCACGCAGACCTTCGAGCGCGCGGCCTACGCGTCACCATCGACGACGGCGCCGACAAGCTCGGCGCGAAGATCCGAAACGCACGACTCTCGCGGGTGCCGTACATCGCCGTCATCGGCGAGAAAGAAGTCGAGGCGAACGCCGTGGCTCCGAAGACGAGCGATGGCACCGACCTCGGCACGATGCCGGTGAGCGTCTTCACGGAACGCCTTCTCGCCGAAGCGCGTCCACCCCGACTCAAGCATCCCCAATGAGCTGGGGCCGACTGCCCCGGAGAAAGAACAGGTAAGAGAGAGCACGCATGGCGACCGATCGACGGAATTTCCGCGACACGAGGGCCCCCCAGATCCGAGTCAATCACCGCATCCGCGTTCCCGAAGTCCGGGTCGTGTTGGAAGAAGGCGGTGTGATGCTCGGAGTCATGTCGACGCAGCAGGCGCTGCGCGAAGCCGAACAGCGCGGGCTCGACCTCGTCGAGGTGAACCCCAAAGCCGCGCCGCCAGTCTGCAAGATTCTCGACTTCGGTAAGTTCAAGTACGAGGAGAAGAAGCGAGCCCGGGACGCGAAGCGAAAGCAGACCGTCGTCGAAGTGAAGGAGCTCAAGCTCCGTCCGAAGACGGACGACCACGACCTCGACGTGAAGCTCCGCGCGGCGCGCCGCTTCATCGAGGCGGGCAACAAGGTCAAATTCACGGTGCGCTTCCGCGGACGCGAGATCGCGCACCCCCAGCGTGCCCAGATGCAGCTCGACTGGCTGCGCGCCAAAGCGGACGATCTGGCGACGGTCGAACAACCACCGAGCATGGAGGCCCGTGCCATGAGCTTGATCCTGGCACCGCGGCCGCAGGTGCTGCAGAAGCTCGCCAGCGATCGTCAGAAGGAGCGGCAGGCGAAGCGCGAGCGCGGCGAGGATCACGACGAGCACGAGGACGAGATCGACGAGGATATCGACACCGGCGACGACGCGGACGACGACGACGATGACGCGGACGACGGCGCCGCGGAAGGATGAGCCCGGCCTTACGGCGGCTCTGCCGGGCGGCTCAGTGGAAGAGGCCGCCGAAATAAGCGCCCACGGCACCCGCAGCGGCGACGACGACGACGACGACCGCGATCATCGCTCCCGAGCCTCCGCTCTTTGCGGGCGGGGCCGGGGTCGGCGGCGGTAGCGGTGCCCGCGATGTGACCGCCGGTGCCGGCGGGGGGACGGCGGAGTCGGCTGAAGAAGAGGACCCGGTCGAGGAAGGCGGCTCGTCGTCCCCCTCGAGGGCGGCGAGATTGCCGGCTTCGTAAGACGCTCTCGGTAGCGACGGCCGGCTGTCGTCCTTGGCTGGAGCGACGTCGAGGTCCTTCGCCCAATCTTGCATGTCCTCGAACGAACCGAGGTTGAGCGGCGAAGCCCCGCCTGGCGCCTCCTTCGGCGCGGAGACGGTGCTGCCGTCACTGCGCTTCACGGGGGCGTCGAGCGACGTGAATTCGACCATCGCCTCGTCGATGAGCGAGCCGATGATCGAGACCTTGTCGTCCTTCTGTTTCTTGTGCCGTTCTCCCTCGCGCGCGAGCATCGCTTCGCGCACGAGCGTCGCGATGTCGAACGACGACACGGCGTGCCCGACGCGATAGAGATGTACGTTGAGATCGCGGCCGAGATCTCGCGCCGACTGGTATCGACGCGCGGACTCGCTTCGCGAGCGCCTTCTGCACGATGCGCTCGAGCTCCGGCGTCACCTCCGGGTTCATCTGCGAGAGCGCCGGAATCCGCGCCGCTTGAACCTGGCGCACGGTATCGATGTCCGACTCCCCGAGGAACAGCTTCCGCCCGGCGAGCATCTCCCACAGCATGATGCCGATGGCGAAGATGTCCGTGCGATGGTCCACGCTTTCGCCCATCGCCGCTTCCGGCGAGAGGTAGCTGAACTTTCCCTTGATGATACCGGGTTCGCTCCGCTCGAGCTGGCTGTTGGCCTTGGCGAGCCCGAAGTCCGCGATCTTGACCTCGCCGTGCCGCGTGATGAGGACGTTCGGCGGCGACATATCCCGGTGGACGATCCCGAGCTTCCGGCCTTTCGTGTCGGTGACTTCGTGCGCGTACGCGAGACCTTCGCAGATCTTCAGACAGATCAGGCACGCGGCTTCGAGCGGCACGCGCTGACCGCGCGATCTCCGATGTTCGATGATGGCTTTGAGGTCGGAGCCATCGACGAACTCCATGACGATGAAGTAGGTGTTGTCGCCCACTCCGATGTCGAAGACCTGAACGCAGTTCGAATGCGACAAGTGCGCGCTCGTCCGCGCCTCGTCGAGGAACATGCCGATGAACTGCTTTTTTTCCGCGAGGTGCGGCAGCACCCGCTTGATCGCGACGATCTTCTTGAACCCCTCGAGCCCCGCGCTCTCGGCGCGATACACCTCGGCCATTCCGCCGGCGGCGATCCGTTCGATGATCCGGTAGCGCTGTTGCTGCTGTGCCATCCGAGCTGGTGCCGACTCGAGTCAGGGTATGGTTCCGGCCGAGCGCAGGTCAAGGAACGTGCCGACGTCATCGAGGCTAGCACGCCCGGCGTCCCGGCTTCCGGAGCGACGGAACGGAAGGCGCCGTCAACCGGTGCAGACCCACGCTCGAAACGAGCGGCCTTTCGTGGAGCCGAGGGGGATCGAACCCCTGACCTCTAGCATGCCATGCTAGCGCTCTCCCAGCTGAGCTACGGCCCCGAACGGGCGCGCGGACCTTAGACGACGGTCAGGCTCGAAGCAAGCGGGCGGTCCCGGTGGACCTCAGTTCGCCGCCGCCTCCAGCAATCGCTCCGCCAGGCGCATGGCCGCGACCATACCCTCGGGATCGGCCTTGCCCGACCAGGCGATGTCATACGCGGTTCCGTGGTCGACGCTGGTGCGAACGACGCCGAGACCCATGGTGACGTTCACCGCCTCGCCGAACGCGACGAGCTTCAGGGGGATCGTCGCCTGGTCGTGGTACATCGCGACGACGCCGTCGTATCGGCCGGCAAACGCCAGGCGATACGCCGTCTCGGCGCCGACCGGACAGACGAAGCGCGCCTTTCGTCCGACGATCTTCTGCGCGAGGCGCGCGCCGGGAACGATCGCACGCGACTCTTCCAGACCGAGGAGCTCGCTCTCCCCGGCGTGCGGGTTGAGCGACGCGATCGCGATGAGCGGCCGTGGCTTGCCGAGCGCGTGAAGAAGAGCGACGAGCTCCACGGCGGCGTCGCGTACACCGGCAGCAGTCAGCGCCCGAGGGACGCGGCCGAGCGGCAGGTGCGTCGTCACGAGGCTCGTGACGAGTGCGGGCGACGCGAAGCACATGATCGCGTGTTTCGCGCCGTCGCGATCGCGCAGCCACTCGGTGTGGCCGCGAAAACTCGCCGCTCCCTTCACTCCCGACCGGGCGATCGCCGCCTTGCTCACGGGGCCGCTCACGAGGGCGGCACCGGGGTTCGCCTTCACGAAACGATACGCCGCGTCCACGTACGCGAGCTGCGCCGCCCCCGCGAGTTTCGACGGCTTCCCGGGACGCCGGTCACGGGCACCGAGCACTGGGCCCGCCGGAAGGATCGCTATCGTCGTCCGATCCGGCGGCCTTCGAGCGAGCCGGACGAGACGCTCCTGCGGCACGCGGACGCGGTCAGCCGCAGCGCGCAACGTCGCCTCGTCCCCGACGAGCACGGTGGTGGTGCCGCGCAGCTTGGCAGCGGCGAGCACGGAAACCTCAGGGCCCACTCCTGCGGGGCAGCCGGTCGAGACGACGATCATTCTTCTTCGGAGGCCGGCGCGTCCGGCACCCGAAGCTTGTATCCGGACCCTCTGAGGGTGTCGAGCGGGAGCGCTTCTCCCAGCTTCGCCCGCAGCCGTCGAACGTGGATGTCCACCGTACGGGGCCCGCCGTCGTAACGATTCCCCCACACCCGCGCGAGCAGGTGGTCGCGAGACAGCACCTTCCCCCGCCGGTCGCACAGGTACGCCAGCAGAGCGAACTCCTTGGCGGTGAGCTGGACGTGACGGCCGTCGACACTCACTTCCTGCGCGGCCTTGTCGACCATGATGCCGCCGATCTTGTGGCGCTCCTCGGTCGCGAACTCGCTCTTCCGCCACTCGACGGCTCGGATGCGCGCGTAGAGCTCTTCCGGAACATAAGGATGGAGGACGAAATCATCGAAGCCGCTCGATGGCTCGATGCGCGCCATCTGCCCGACCGTCACGGCGACGATCGCCCCGACGTTGTCGAACGTGGATTCCTTCCGAACCGCCCGGAGCGCCGCAATCGCGAGGTCCGGACGATCGAGCGCCTCGAACAGCAACGCGCGAGGCCGTGCCTCATCGTCCGGGTCGTCGTCCGCGAAGAGATTGATCGGATCGTCCCAGAGATCGAGCGTGCGGACGGTCGCCCCCAGCTGCCGCAGCGTCGACGTGGCGCCGTCGTCGCGCTCGAGGAGCGGACCATGCCCGATGACCGCCACGAACGAGCGGGCGCGAGCAGACTTTTGTTCAGGCGATTTCGGTACCACCGATTGTAATTCGCGAGATCTTGATGGTTGGACAGCCCACACCTACCGGCACGCTCTGGCCGTCTTTTCCGCACGTCCAGATGCCGTCCGAGACGGCTACATCGGTACCCAGCATGGATACTTCGCGCAATGTTTCTGGACCATTGCCGATGAGATTCACGCCCTTCAAGGGCGCCGTTATTTTTCCATCTTCTATCAGGTAGCTCTCGGTGAGGGAAAAGACGAAGTCGCCGTTCGAGATATCGACCTGTCCCCCCCCGAAAGTCTTCGCAAAAACGCCCTTCTTCACGCTCCGCACGATTTCCTCGGGGTCGTGCGGCCCGGCCAGGAGCACCGTGTTGGTCATACGGGGCATCGGGACGCTCGCGAAGGTCTCACGCCGGCCATTGCCGGTCGGCTCGGTCCGGAAGTGTCGCGCCGAGAGGCGATCGTGCATGTAACCGCGCAGCGTCCCCTCCTCGATGAGCACGTTCTTCCGCGGCTCGGCGCCTTCGTCATCCACGTTGATGGACCCGCGGGACTGGAAGAGCGTCGGATCGTCGACCACGGTGCACAGCGCGCTCGCAACGCGCTTGCCGACCTGGCCAGTGTAGTTGCTCGTGCCCTTGCGGTTGAAATCCGCCTCGAGCCCGTGCCCGACGGCTTCGTGCAGCAGGATGCCGCTGTCACCCGGCGCGAGCACGACCTCCATCTGCCCCGCCGGTGCCTCCCGTGCGTCGAGCAGCACCAGAGCCTGCCGCACCGCTTCCTTCGCATGCTTCTCGGGCGACGCGGCGTCGAAGTACCCGAGCGTCATGCGTCCGCCGCCGCCGCTCCGTCCCGACTCGCGCCGCCCGTTCTGTTCCACGATGACGCGCATGCCGAATCGAAACAGAGGTTGAACGTCGTGCGCGAAGCTTCCCGAGCTCGTGGCGACGAGCACTTCCCGGACTTCCTCGACGAACGACGCTTCTACCTTGTGGACGCGCGAGTCCTCGGCCATCGCCGCGCGGCTGGCCCGTTCGAGCAGCATCCGCTTCTCGCGACCGTCGACGTCGAGCGTGAGCTTGCCGCGGGCGTAGCGCTCCGGAAGCACCGAGGGCGAGAGACCCACGACGCCACCGGCAGACCCGCCCGCGATCCTCGCCGCCGTCTCCGCCGCACGCTTCATGGCGTCCCAGGAAAGATCCTCCACATGAGCGTAACCCGTGGCGTCTCCTCTCTGGACGCGCACGCCGAGCCCGAGGCCGGTGCCGCGCGACGCGCTCCGGGTGATCCCCTCTTCGAAGGTGAGGCTGCCGCTAGCCCGATATTCGAAGAACAGATCCGCGTAATCCCCCCCCCGGGAGAGGGCGATTTCGAGCAGCCGGCGGCACGTGTCCTGGTCGATCGCATTCGGGCCCCCAGGGGCGAAAGGCGCGCGGTAGCTCTCGCTGGTCGTCATGGGCATCGGTAGGGAGTGATACCACCACGCAGACCGCCGAGCAGACGCCACTCCGCGATGTATGGCCTGGCGTTCGTTGTCCTTTTCGACCTCGAGCTGCGGCAGCCGCGGCGTCCTCGTTGTTAGCGAAGCCGCTAGGAGACACACCGTGAACGGGACGATCGCCGAGCTAACGCGCGGCAGCAACCCGCGGCGCCTGCGCCTTGACCCCTCGCCAAGCCTGGAGGTACGCTTTATGACTTCGGAAAACGCCAGCGATTTCCGAATAGAAGAGTACTTTGGCCCTCGATCGCGAGAAGATACTCCAGGCCGCCCAGAAGCATGTCGACAAGAAGAAGTTCGACAAGGCGATCCAGGAATACCAAAAGATCATCCAGCAGGATCCGACCGACGCACGGACTCTGCTGAAGATCGGTGATCTGCAAGCGCGGATGGACGCGTACGCGGAGGCGATCGCCACCTATGACCGTGTCGGCCAGCACTACTCGGCGCAGGGCTTCGCCCTCAAGGCCATCGCCGTTTACAAGCAGATCCGCGAGCTGATCAAGAAGCACGTCCCTCAACTGGAGGACCGGTACGGGCACATCGTTCCGAAGCTCGCGACGATCTACACGGAGCTCGGGCTCACCACGGACGCCCTCGCCGCGTACGACGAGGTCGCGACCCGGCTACAGCGGGCCGGACGCGACCGCGACGCGATCGACGTGTTCCGCAAGATGGTGTCGCTCGACGCCACGAACCCGCTTCCTCATCTCCGCCTCGCGGAAGCCTGCTGCCGAGTTCAGGCGGTCGACGAAGCCATCGATTCGTTCTGGACGGCCGCCGAGCTGTTGATCCGTCTGAAACGGCGCGACGACGCTCTCAAGGTCGTCGAGCGGATCTTGCACTTTCGCGCGGAAGCCAAGTACGCGCGCGTCGCGGCTCAACTCTATCTGGAACGCGGCGGGCAACAGGACGGCCTGCAAGCGCTCGCGAAGCTGCAGCTCTGCTTCCAGGCCGATCCGAAGAACATCGAGGTCCTCGATCTCCTGTCCCGCGCCTTCGTCGCGATCGGACAAGCGCCGAAGGCCCTCGAAGTCAAAAAGGAGATCGCTCGACTCGCGCAGGAGCAAGGGCGCGCTGACGTGTTCGATGAGGTGATGGCGTTCCTCCGGAACGCGGCCCCGGACGACGAACAGGTGCTTGCGCTGCTGCGCGGGCCGATGTCCGTGCGGCCCGGGGCAACCTCCCAGCGCCCCGAAGCCAGCTACGACGACGTCGAGTTGATCGACTCATCCGTACACCCGCAACCGAGCTCGCGGGCGGCCGTATCGATCGTTCCCGATACGTCGGATTTCGACTTCGACGACGAGCCGGTGTCGCGCGGTGCACTCGCGAGCTCCGTGCGGATAGACGACGCGGAGCGGGACGTCCGCGCGGCGCGGCCGTTCATGGCGAGCTCCCCGGATGTCGTCGTCGTGGACGAGGACATCGAGGCCGCCGAGGAAATCGTCGGCGCGGACTCGGCCGATGCGCACGCACATGCCCGGAAAGCGGTCGTGGATGCCGAGTCGTTCCGCGGCCTCCGCCTCTACAGCAAGGCCATCGAGACCTTGCACATCGCGCTCGAGATCGAGCCGCAGTCGCTCGAGATTCGCGAAAAGCTCCGCGACGTCTTGCTCGAAGCGGGCGATCGTGACGGCGCGATCGGCGAGATGATTTCGCTCGCCGCGATCCACATCGACCGGGGGGCATTCGGAGACGCCGAGGCCGAGCTCTATCAGGTGCTCGAGGCCGAACCAGGACATCCGACGGCCTTCGAGATGCTCGAGCAACTCGCGGCGTATCGGTGGCGAGGTCGCGCCGTACACCGACGAGCACAATGACACGACCACCGCAGAAGTCGCCGAGCCGGAGCTCATCCGCGAGCCTTACGACCCCGAGGCGCCGCTGCCCTCGTACGACTTCGAAGAGATCCCGGCGGCCGCTGCGATTCGCGAAGACCCTGCGCACGGTCGGCGCGCGCTCGAGCAGGCGGATGATCCGTTCGAGACCATGGCCCGCGAGGCGCCGGCACAGGCGTTCCTGCGCAAGGTCGAGGACCTGGATGATTTCATCGAAGAGCCAGAGCCCGCCGCGCCTCCGCCCCGGGCGTCACTCGCGCCGTCGGGCGTGGAAGGCATCGAAGAGGCGCTCGAGGAGGCCGAGTTCTTCACGCTGCGCGGTCTGGTGGACGACGCGCGTGCGATCCTCGTGGACGCGCTCGCGCGGGCACCGGGGCACCCGCTGCTCGTCGAGCGGCTGCGAGAGCTCGACGGCAACCCGGACACCGCCCAGAGCGGCACGCACGAACGGACCGACCCCGAGCAGGCGCCTCAGGAAGACCGCGTCTTCGACATCGCCGCGTCGCTCGACGCTCTCGACGAGCTCGAACAAGCCACCCGATCGTCGCGCCCGCCGACGTCACTGCGTCCCGTCGACGAGGTCGACGTCGACCAGGTCTTCGCGAAGTTCAAGGAAGGCGTCCGCGCGCAGATCTCCGACTCCGACAGCTCGACGCACTACGATCTGGGCGTCGCTTACAAGGAGATGGGCCTCTTGCCCGACGCCATCAACGAATTCGGCGTCGCCGCCCGGGATCCGAAGTTCGAGTGCACCTGCTACGCCATGATCGGGATGATTCAGCTGGAGCAGGGCCAGTTCGACGATGCCGCCGAGTCTTACATTCGTGGCCTCGGGGCGGCGCAGAAGACCATCGATCAGGAGATGAGCCTCTATTACGACGTCGGAAACGTGTACGAGCTGAAGGGGAACAACCCCGAGGCCCTCTATTACTTTCAGAAGATCGCGCGCCGCGATCCCGGCTACCGCGACGTCAAGGACCGTGTCGACGCCCTGACCCCCGCCTCGGCGGCAAAGCCGACCGCCGCCAAGCGTCAGCTCCAGAGCGACGACGAGCTCGAAGCCGCCTTCGACGATCTATTCGAATCCAAGTGAATGTCCGCGTGCCTACTGGGAAAGGGGGCCTTGCCCTTGCCCCCGCGGCTCGCTGCGCGACCGCTCCCCCGCCGCCTTCGGCGGGCTCGTGTTCGCAAGGGGGTCTTGACCCCCGCGGCTCGCTCCGCGACCGCTCCCCCGCCGCCTTCGGCGCGCTCGTGTTCGCAAGGGGGTCTTGACCCCCGCGGCTCGCTTCGCGACCGCTCCCCCGCCGCCTTCGGCGCGCTCGTGTTCGCAAGGGGGTCTTGACCCCCGCGGCTCGCTCCGCGACCGCTCCCCCGCCGCCTTCGGCGCGCTCGTGTTCGCAAGGGGGTCTTGACCCCCGCGGCTTGCTTCGCAACCGCTCCCCCCGCCGCCTTCGGCGCGCTCGTGTTCGCAAGGGGGTCTTGACCCCCGCGGCTCGCTTCGCGACCGCTCCCCCGCCGCCTTCGGCGGGCTCGTGTTCGCAAGGGGGTCTTGACCCCCGCGGCTTGCTTCGCAACCGCTCCCCCCGCCGCCTTCGGCGCGCTCGCTGCGCTCGCGTAGTGCCGCGGCTCTTTGATCCCTCGGGGACGACGCTGCTCGTCGATGCGGAACTACTAGGAAGCTCTACGCCGCATGAGGTTTGATCTCGACTTCGCAGCCGAGGTCGGTCAAGCGGCGGACGAGGCGTTTGATGGTCTTGCTCTGGTCGCGGCGGTCGAAGTGATGGGGTCCGAGGTCGCGGTAGGGAGTGCCGTCGCGGAGCATGTAGAAGGCGGCGGTGAGCATCGATGCGGCGACGGCCAAGATCGCCTTCTTTGCTCCACGGCGGGACTTGAGCCGGAGAAACTGGGCTCGAAGGTAGCTTTCCTTCGTGCGCACCGCGGCCCAGGCGGATGTGACGAGCGTCGTCTTGAGCCAGTTGGCGCTCTTGCGGACGCGCGTCGAGCGACGCTTGCCGGCGCTCTCGTCGTTGCGGGGGCAGAGGCCGGCCCAGGACACGAGGTGTCCCGCAGACGGGAAGCGCGACATGTCGACGCCGATCTCCGCCACGATCACGTTCGCGACGATGTCACTCACTCCCGGCATCGTCGTCAGGATCTCGGCGTGCGCCCGGATCGGCTCCAGCGCTTTTCCCGCAGCTGCATCGATCTCGGCCAGGGCCCCTTCGAGCGAGCCGATGACGCCGAGATGCAGCTTCAGCATGGCTCGGTGATGAGGGGTAACCCGCCCGCGCAGCGCTTCGATCAAGTCGGCCCTCTTCTTGCGCGCGGTACCGACCGCGAGATCGGCAAGGCGCTCGGGGTCATCTTCTCCGGCGATGAGAGCGGCGAGCATCGCCCGGCCGCTGGTCCCGAGCACGCTGGACAGGACGCTCGCGACCTTGATGTTCGAGTCCTCGAGCGTTTTCTGTATGCGCAGCGTGTGCTGGGCGATTTCTCGCACGAGCTGCGCGCGCGTTCGAGTGAGATCGCGCAGCTCCTGGATTCGCGCAGGAGGCACGAAACTGCTGCGGATCAGCCCGTGCGCGAGCAGATCGGCGATCCACGTCGCGTCGTTCACGTCGGTCTTGCGCCCTGGCACGTTGCGAATGTGCTGGGCGTTCGCGAGCACGAGTTCGAAGCTCCCTTCGAGCATGTGCCAGACCGGCTTCCAGTACACGCCGGTGGCCTCCATCGCCACGTGGGTCACGCCGTGCTCCTCGAGCCATTCCGCCAGCTCGAAGAGGCTACGTGTGGTCGTGCCGAACGTTCGGACCTCGCGCCGCGTTGGTTCGCTGACGCAGCGCACGCAGGCAACGACGCTATCCTTGTGGACGTCGAGGCCCGCGCAACGGGGATACATGACTTCCATGACCATCTCCTCCTTTCGGCGCGTCGAGAGGAGCCCTCGTCATCGAAGTCTACTAGGCGTGCTCCCGGATCTTTCGACCCGCGGTCACAATTCGGGGTGCTCGCAGGGCTCCGGGTCCATCTACTGAACGGGTTCTTGGCACCAAGTCACGGCCGACCTCGTTCCCGACGCCGCGGCAGGATACACTCGACTCCACCGTCCACGCGACGACCCGAGCTTCATGCTTCGGGGACGGCGCTCTCGCCGATGGGCATCTACTGACATTCGTATGGACCGCACAGGATCAGCAAACAGGACTGCTTGCAAGAGCCGCTCGTGCAGTCCGTGCCCGTCGAGCAGCCTTTGCCTTTTGCACACTTGGCGCAGAGCGCACCGCCGCAGTCGGTGTCCGTCTCGTCGCCGTCTTTCTTGCCGTCGGTGCAATGCGTCCCGCACTGATTCGCGACGCCCCCGCCAGCGCAGGTCGCCGGCGCCGTGCAGCCCGGGCAAGTCAGCGTGCCGCCGCACTTGTCGGAGATGGAACCGCACTCGTTGGCGATGCACTGGGTGAGCGGCGTGCAGCCGCAGATCCCCTCGTTACAAGGTCCGCTCGAGCAATCCGACGTCGCGGAGCACTTCTTCCCGGGTGCGCAAGTGGCGCCGCAGTTGCCGCCGCAATCCACGTCCGTCTCCGCGGCATTCTGCACGCCGTCCGAGCACGTCGCGGACTGACACGTGGACTTGGCATTAAAACCCGTCCCCTTCTTGCAGACGTCGCTCGCGCAATCGGTCCCAGCGCCGCAATCCTTGCCGTCCGAGCATTTGCTACAGACGCCTCCGCCGCAATCCACGTCGGTCTCCGAGCCATCCTTCGTGCCGTCCGAGCAGGTGCTCGGAGGGCCGCCGCCTGCGCCCGTCGTGCCGCCTGAACCCGTCGTGCCGCCTGAACCCGTCGTGCCGCCTGAACCCGTCGTGCCGCCTGAACCCGTCGTGCCGCCTGCGCCCGTCGTGCCGCCTGCGCTTGTCGTGCCGCCCGTCGCTGTCGCACCACCTGCGCCCGTCGCGCCGCCTGCGCTTGCCGTGCCCCCCGTGGCTGTAGTACCGCCCGCGCCCGTCGTGATCTCGACGCACGTGGACCCCGATGGTTCGTATCCCGAATAACAACCGAACCCGCAAACGCCGCCCGCGCACTCCGGGTAACCGTTTTCGACCGTCGGACACGCGACGCAGTGTCCGAGATCGCATCCGTTCGCTGGGCTCGGCGCCACGCACTCTCCCTGGCACTGCTTCTGCGTGGGGTCTGCGCACTCTCCGGCGACGGACCCGTCGGGCCCGGCGTCCCGAGCTCCCGCGGTGCCCGCTTCCAGACTCTGCAACGCACCGCCCGACGACGCGTCGCTGACGCCGCCCGCTTCGGTTCCTCCCCCGCCCTGCGTACCTTCGCCGCCCGCGCCCCCACTCGCGCCTACACCGGATCCACCCGTCGCTCCGGAAGCACCGCCCGAAATCACGCCGCCCTCGTCATGGCGCGCGCCGACGCCGGCATCGCCAAGAGCGCTGATCTTGCCTCCCACCGTCTCCCCGGTCGCGCACCCGACATACGGGGCGACGACGAAGAGCGCAAGAAACAAGCGTGATCTACGCATGAACCTTTACGATATCACAGGGGGGCGCGGGTGCGCCGCTCGGTTCGAGGACGCGACGTCGCGTCACTCCTCCATGGTCCATGGTCCATGGTCACCGACCAGCTCCGAGATCAGGCAGCCGCCCGCGATCCTCGGGTTCGTTCGTTCAGGGTCGGACCTCGACGCGAGCGCGCGTCGCGACGAGGGCACCGTCTTTGACGAGCGCGAAATCGAGACTGCGCTCGCGCCCGGGCGTTCGCCACGTACGCGCGGCCACTGCGTCTCCCGTTCGCAACTCGTGAGAGTACTCCACGGTGAACCGGCGCACGGTGCCGTCCCACGTGCCCTTACCGTAGACGCCCGCGCGCGCCGAGAGCAGCCGAGCATCTTCGACGAAGTCGGCGTAGCGCGCGTGGTTCACGTGCTGCTGCAAGTCGTGATCGCTCGGCCGCACGTGGACGGGCGACTCCGACGCGAAGGCGGGTACGTCGCCGTCGAGACGCTCGACGGCCAGAGCTTCTCGTTCGAGGAGGTACGCAGCAGCGCCGTCCTTGATCGCAGCGGGACGTCGCGCGTCGTCGAGGGCCACGATCGTCGCCGCACTCTTTGCGACTACATCGCCGTCGCGGGTGCGCACGATGTCGTGCGAGAAGCTCATGCTCGTTCGCCCGAGGCGGCTCATCCACATGGAGAGCTCGAGCTCTTCGTCGAAGCCGACGTATTCGTAAACTTCGAGCGTCTGGGACCGCACGACCCCCATGGCCCAGAACTGACGAAGCGGCAGCTTTTGCGAGGTCGAAATGGTCCGCCACCGGATGTGTTCCAGATACTTCAGGTACTGCGACGGCGGTATGGAGCCCGACGCCGACAGCTCGTAGCCGCGTGTCACCAGGCGAAGGCGCTCGATCTTGTCGTCATCCATTGGATCCGGCAAGCGCCTGTCCTACCACGTGGCGTTACCCCGTTCCCAGGGGTCCCATCGATAAGCCCCGAGCATGGCCCGTCGAGGGTCGCGTGCTACGTTACTCAGTTCAGAATGGCGCTCCCTTCGCAGAAAGGCACTTCGTTTCTCCCGGTGGTGGAGGCGCTCAAGCAACGGCCGGACTGCCGCAAGCTCGTTCCGGAACCCCTCTGGAAGTACTTCGACCAGCACATGCTGGTCTCGGGCTGGTATCCCGAGCGCGACTACTGGGTCTTCATCGAGGCACTGGTGAAGGTGCTCGAGCGAGAGACGCGGAGCGACGTCTGGCGTTACTTCGCCAAGTTCAGCGCCGAGCGGGACATCGGCGGCAAGGCAACCACGGGCGCCGGGAGCAAGGCGACCGTCGGGGTCTACAAGACGTACGCGACCGGGGACGCGAGCGATCCCGAGAAGTTCTTCCGTCGGGCGCAGAAACTCTGGAGCCAGTATCACGACACGGGAACGATGGAGCTCGCAGGCGGCCGCATCGCCACGAACAGCGTATTTCTACGCCTCGTCGCCTTCCAGATCCCGATCGATGGATTCGTGCGCCTGCAGGGTTACTACCTCGAAGAGTTCGGAAAGCTCATCGGGCTCGACGTGGACAGCAAGGTGCTTCGCAGCACGGCGCAGGGCCATCCATTTTGCGAATGGGAATGCATCCTCGGCCGCAGCGAACAGACAGAAGCGTTCGTGGCGTCCCTGCCCCAGCTCACGCGCTGACCCGCATCCGGCACGTGCCCCTCACACGCTCGACGAGAGCCGGTCGAGAAGAGCGATGCGACCTCGGAGGCGCGCGCCGTCCTCCGTGTCGCCGACGCGACGGGGCGACTCCCAGCGACGGATCACGCTGACCGCCGGAATGATATCGACCCCGTCGCGGACCGCCGCTTCCACGGAATCGAAGTGGTGATGCATCGCGAGCGACGTCCCGTCGGCGTCGATGACCAGCGTGTAACCATGGTCGCCGTACGCTTCCGAGAACGCGCCGTCGATCGTCACGGCCTTGCCGCTCCTCTTGACCGGACTCTCGCCCTTCTCGATCTTCACCGGGACGTGCCCGTTGACGATGAGCCCATGCTCGGGGTCCACGCCGAACTCCGCCAGGATCCGGTCGCAAAAGGGCGCGTCGTGAATCAGGGTGAAGTACGCGTTCTTGTGCTCCTCGTATGTCTGCGTGTCGGCAACGAAATCGCGCTCGAACGTCGTGATCCGGTCCTTGCCGAAGAGCGGCGAGCGGGGTCCGCACCAGAGATACCAGAGCAGATCGAGCCTCGCTTCGGTCGGGTGCTCCAGGCTCTGCGCGACCTCGCCCTTCAGTGCGTCGAACAGCGCGCGTCCCGAGAGCGCGACGCCGCCCACGGGCATCGACAGAAATTCTCCACCGTCGTCGACCGGCACGCACCCGTGAAACACGAGGTGCCGATCGCGGACGAGGTGAAGCCCTCCGTTTCGAACCATGAACCGGATGTGTTCCCAGAGCTTGCTGCTTCCGAGGAACGAGCGGCGGATGCGCTCCATGCACGCCTCCTCCGCGGCCGAGAGGCGATACGGCTCGGAAGGGTCCAGCGTCGGAAGGTGCGAGTCCTTCAGCGAGCGGACCGTCCCGTCAATCTCCACGGTGCCCGCGCGCAGATCCATTCGACCGAGCAGCCGCCGATGCTCGAGCTCGTACTCCGGGTGGCGCTGGATGAGCTGTCCCTCGAGCTTGTGCTGAAGGATCGCGGCGGCCTTGTGCATGCGCGCCATCTGCAAGTCGTCTCGGAGCCCCTTGCCCCGCGTGTGAAAGTGCTCCGCCGGGTCGTTCGCATAGACGTCGCGCGCCAGCTTCTCGAGCGGCTGGAGCGTGATGCCGTAACCCTCCTCGAGCTGAGAGAGGCGCCGGTAGCGCAGCGAGATCCGGAGCACGTGCGCGATCAGCGCCGGACACCCGAGCGCGGCGCCGATCCAGGCGACGTCGTGGTTCCCCCACGTGAACGCGACCTTCGGCTGCTGGAGCAAATACTCCACCACGCGATCGCCGCGCGGTCCCCGGTCCCAGCAATCTCCTGCAATGACGATCTCCGTCACGGCAAGGTTGCGTAGCGCGCGCGCAACCACGCGGATGACTCGCCCATCGTGACCGGATCTCGACAGCGACCCGACGATTGCGTCCACGTACTCGCCCCCCCGCTCGGCCGTCGCATCGGAGAGAAGCTCGCGCAGGAGTCCCCGGTACTCGTCCGGCAAGACGCGCTCGACGTGTTCGAAGGATGAGTGCCGCGCGAGTGCGCGCGTGACCTCCAGCAGATCGAGGAGCACCTTACGAAACCAGGCCGCCCGCTGCGCCGGGTCCGGGCGCGCGACCAGACCGCGCTCGAGCGACTCATGCGGATAGAAGATCAGCGTGAGTAACTCGCGCAGCTCCGCCGGCGTCCGGCGCGCCGCGAACAGCCGCTCGACGACGGGGCGGAGCGTGCCCGAGGCGTTGTTGATGACGTGGCGCAGCTTGCCGTCCTCGCCGTGAATGTCGCTGAGCACGTGGACCGCGCCCTTCCGCCGCGCGAGCTCGCCCCGGAGCCGCGCGGCCTCGGCGGCGGCGTATTCCGTGCCCGGGTAGTGTTCTCGCAGGAGCTCGAGGGCGACGGTTTCGGCGTCGGAGCCGGACGTGTGAGAGGTCGAGCGTGCCTCGGGCGGGGAAGACTCGCTCATGGTGGACACATCATCTCCGGCGCTGAGACCAGTCGCAAGGAGGTGAGCCGGGGGTGCCCCCTCCTCGCACGGACGGGGAGCGGGAGTGTATCCAGTCTGGAGAGTCATAATTCCGGGCTTCCGGCCCCACCAACTCTTCACGATGAAGCTCATTTTCGGTCTTGGTGACGTGCGCCGCGCGCTCGGCGTCGGCCTGCGCTTGGCTCTGACGATTCCAGTGCTCGCCGGCGCGTCGTGCTCCTCGTCGAGCACGGGTTCGGGGATAGCCGGCGGAACCGGCCCCTGCTCCGCGGCGAGCTGCCCGCTCGGGTGCACCGCGACGCTCGGCTGCCTCGAGTGCGTCTCGAATACGCAGTGCGTCGGGAAGCGCGGCGCGGTCTGCTTTCAAGGTCAGTGTGATGGCTGCGGCACGAACGCCGATTGCTCGACGGGCCAAGCCTGCTTCCCGAGCGATCGCCAGTGCCACCCGCAGTGCCAGGCGGATTCGAACTGTACGCCGGGCGCGCCCTTCTGCGACCCGACCACCAATGCCTGCGTGGGGTGTCGCACTGCGGCCGATTGCGGCGGCGCGCAGCCCGTCTGTGAGCCGACCTTCGGGCGCTGCTCGCAATGCGCCGTGAACACGGACTGCGGCGCCGCTGCTCCGGTCTGCGCCGTGCAGCTCGCCGCGTGCGTCCAGTGCCTCGCGGACGTGAGCTGCCCCGCGGGCTCCACGTGCGGCGGCGATCATCGCTGTCACGCGGGCTGCCACTCGAACCTGGACTGCCACGACGGCGACACGCCCGTCTGCAACGTGGTGACGGGCGAGTGCATCGGTTGTGCGAGCGCCGCGGATTGTCATGCGCCGAATGCCCTCTGTGACCAGGACGGCCAGTGCGTCGAGTGCATCACCGACGCCAACTGCGCAACCACTCCGAGCACGCCCGTCTGCGGCGGGGGCCAGTGCGTCGAGTGCACGTCCGACGCCAACTGCACCATCGATCCCTTGCGCACGATGTGCCGCGGGCAAGTGTGCATTCAATGCAAGAACGACCACGACTGCAGCGGCGCGACGCCGCGGTGCCAGGCCGGCGTCTGCGGCGCGTGATCGGTGCGAAACACGTTCTGCCCACGCCTCGTTCGGCCTGGAAGCCACCCGGACTCGCCCTCGCCCTTCCGCCCGCCAACGTCGCGGCCGCATACTCCCCCGCATGAGCGACCTCCCCTGCGCCTGGGCTCCCGCCGATGACATCCTTTATCGTGGCTATCACGACGAGGAGTGGGGCGTTCCCGAGCGAAACTCGCGGGCCCTCTGGGAGAAGTTCCAGCTCGACGGCTTCCAGGCCGGCCTTTCGTGGATCATCGTGCTCCGCAAGCGCGCGGCCATGCGCAAGGAATTCGACGCCTTCGACCCCGAGACGATCGCGCGCTGGAACGAGCGACGCATCGCTAAGGCTCTGGGCAACGCAGCCATCATCCGCAGCCCGACGAAGATCCGCGCGATGATCGGCAATGCGCGCGTGTACCTCGACATGAAGTCATCCGGAGTCGACTTCGCCGAGTACCTCTGGGACTTCGTGGACGGCATCCCCGTCGTCTCGAGGCTCGACAGCTGGAGAAAGGTGAAACCCAAAACTCTGCTCTCCGAAACCATCTCCAAGGACATGAAGAAGCGCGGCTTCAAATTCTGCGGCCCGACCATCGTCTACGCGACGATGCAGGCCGTGGGGCTCGTGAACGATCACGAGGTCCGCTGTCCACGCTTCAAGGCGGTGCAAAAGCTCGTTTGAGCCGCGCCGAAAGCTCACTGCAGGCCGTGCTACAGACACCCCATGCAGTCAGATGCGTTCGTCTTCTTCGGTGCCACGGGCGATCTCGCCTACAAGAAGATCTTCCCAGCCCTCGAGTCGATGGTCCGGCGCGGTCGTCTCGACATACCGATCATCGGCGTCGCCAAGCAGGGCTGGAACCTGGACCAGCTTCGAGAGCGCGCCCGCGCCAGCGTGAACGAACACGGCGGCATCGACGAAGCCGTATTTGCGAAGTTGAGCGGGCTCTTGCGCTACGTCGATGGAGACTACAACGACCGCGCCACGTTCGACCAGCTCCGGCGCGCGATGGGTGACGCGCACGCGCCCATTCATTACCTGGCCATTCCGCCCGCGATGTTTCCGGTGGTCGTGGAGCACCTCGCTGGCTCGGGCTGCGCAAAAGGGGCCCGGGTGATCGTCGAGAAGCCGTTCGGACGAGACCTGGCGTCCGCCAAGGCCCTCAACAAGACGCTCCACGCCGTGTTCGAGGAACCGAGCATCTTTCGCATCGACCACTATCTCGGCAAGGAGGCCGTGCTGAATCTGGAGTTCTTTCGGTTCGCGAACGCGTTCCTCGAGCCCATCTGGAACCGCCACTACGTCAAGAGCGTCCAGATCACGATGGCAGAACAGTTCGGCATCAAAGGGCGCGGGGCGTTCTACGAGCAGGCCGGCGCCATCCGGGACGTGATCCAGAACCACATGATGCAAGTCGTCGGCATGCTGGCCATGGAGCCACCGGCTGTCGCCTACCGGGAATCCATTCGCGACGAGCAGACCAAGGTGCTCCGTCAGATCAAGCCACTCGAGCCGAGCGACGTCGTGCGGGGACAGTTCACGGGGTACCGGCACGAGCCCGGCGTCGCCGCCGCGTCTCAGGTCGAGACGTTCGCGGCCCTCAAGCTCGAGGTCGATTCATGGCGCTGGGACGGGGTCCCGTTCTTCATCCGCGCCGGCAAGTGTCTGCCGACCACGGCCACCGAGGTCGTCGTGCAGCTGAAGCGCCCGCCGCTGGCCGCCATCTCCGCAGGCCTGACGAACTACGTGCGCTTTCGTCTGACCCCCGACGTGGCCATCGCCCTCGGGGTTCACGTCAAAAAGCCGGGAGAAGAGATGCTCGGTGAACAGACGGAGCTCGCGTTCGCACACTACCCCGCTGCCGGCGAGATGGACGCTTACGAACGCCTCCTGGGTGACGCCATGAACGGCGACGCCACCCTGTTCGCGCGCGAAGACACCGTCGAAGCCGCCTGGGCCATCATGGACCCGATTCTCGGCAACGTCGTCCCCGTTCACGAATACGAGCCGGGAACCTGGGGCCCCGTCGAAGCCGAGCGTCTCACCGACGACCTGGTCCGTCCCGTCCATTGAGACGGCCGTCACCTGCTCTCGTTCGACGGACGCATCGCGCAACGGGAACCGTGTCGACGCCTGGCCGCAGCTGCAACAGGGCCATCCCGACGGCCGGCAGCAGGGGCCGCGCGACTGAGCAACGTCCGGCTCACGCCGAGCAACGTCCGGCTCTGAGCGACCAAGAGACGTGCGTTGATGGGTCGGTGGCGCCCTAGGCAAGGGGCCTTGCCTGCCTTGACCCCCGCGGCTCGCTCCGCGACCGCTCCCCCGCCGCCTTCGGCGGGCTCGTGCTCGCAAGGGGGTCTTGACCCCCGCGGCTCGCTCCGCGACCGCTCCCCCGCCGCCTTCGGCGGGCTCGTGCTCGCAAGGGGGTCTTGACCCCCGCGGCTCGCTCCGCGACCGCTCCCCCGCCGCCTTCGGCGGGCTCGTGCTCGCAAGGGGGTCTTGACCCCCGCGGCTCGCTCCGCGACCGCTCCCCCGCCGCCTTCGGCGGGCTCGTGCTCGCAAGGGGGTCTTGACCCCCGCGGCTCGCTCCGCGACCGCTCCCCCGCCGCCTTCGGCGGGCTCGTGCTCGCAAGGGGGTCTTGACCCCCGCGGCTCGCTCCGCGACCGCTCCCCCGCCGCCTTCGGCGGGCTCGCTGCGCTCGCTAGAAACCGATGTCGCCGAAGAAGGAGCCGCCGAAGGCGACGGTCGGCGTTTCGTTGCCGATGACGTAGAGAAGCGACGTCGAAAACTCGAGGCCGGTCGTCCAGGCGTCGGAGCGGGCATCGTACTTCGGCGATGGGGGCGGCGGCGGTAGGAGCAAGAAGCGCAGGCCAGCTCGCGGGCCATGAACGGTGGCTTCGACCGCCTCGTTCGTGCTTGGATCGGTCCCGAAGGTCCAGGCCTCGAGCTCATAGCCAAGCTCGAGCCCCGTCGCGAAACGCCGGATGACGAGCAACGGCGAGTCCACCCGCGCACCGATTTCCAGGACGCCCCCGGATTCGGCTCCCGTGGTCGGGTTACGCGGACCGGCGGCGACCCCGGCGCCAAACTCGAGCCCGAGTCGCACGGGCCCGGCAAAGCCTCCGAATCGAAATCGGAGCGACGACGGTCGCACCGACATTCTCGAGGCGATGTTTCGGCACCTCGACCCGGACCTCGGCACCAAACCACCAACCGGGTCGCTGGCGCCATTCGACCGTGTCGCCGCCCGCAACGAGCAGGGGAAGCCGCAGGCAAGAGCTCGTCGCGGGACTCGTGCCCGCGAATCTCGCGACCGGGACGTCGAGCACCGTCGGGCGCACGAGCAGCAGACCCTCGCGATCGATGTTCGCGTTGGTGAACGACGCCGTCAGGACACCGTGCGTGCCGGGATCGAGCCGGGTGAGACGATCCGTCAACCCCGTGGCCCACCCGTTCGCTCCTTCGCCGCTCGAGCATTCCGGTTGCTCGGGACTCGTCAGACGCGGGCGCCCGAACGCGACGTCGAGGTCGCGCGCGTGGACGTCGGCACTGGTGACGGTGAACATCAGCGCGCGCGAGATAGCCTTCGCCTGGAGCTCGGCGCCGGCTGTCTTCGCCTTCAACGGACTGACCGGCTCGTACCAGCGAGCGCTCGGGATGCAGCCAGCAAACAGGAGCGATACGAGCGCCGCGAGGAACCGAGATGCATTGCTCTTGCTCGACGGACGCATCGCGAAACCGCGACGGTATCGACACCCCGCAGCGACTGCAACGGGGCACCGCCACCGCTAAGCCCGCCCGTGCAGCGCGCCGCGCATGGGACCACCACTCGTTTTTCGTGATCCGTCCGGAGCTTCGAAGGCATTAACCAGGAATGGTCGTTCTTCGCACGCTGGCGTTCGTGGTGGTTGCCGGGTTGGCTGTGGGCTTGCCGAGCAAGGTTGTGTACGGTGACGAAGGGACGTCGCTGAGCTATGCGGCGCCGGACGGATGTCCGTCGCGCGCGGACTTCGTTGCCAGCGTCGAGGCGCGGGGGGCGCGGTTCGACGCGGCGGCTCCGCTCGCGCGACGGCTCGAGGTGTCGATCGCGAAAGGGAGCGATGGGTTCACGGGGTCGCTCCGCGTGGACGGTGCAGATGGCGGCTCGGGTACGCGTGAGGTGCACGCTGCCGGGTGCGGAGAGGTGGCAGACGGGCTGTCGGTGGTCGCGGCGATCGCGCTCGGGGCGCACCCCGAGGATGCGAAGCCTCCCGCGGCAAGCGAGACGAAGCCGTCCGCCCCAGCACCGGCTCCGGCCGTTCCGGAAAGTCCTGGTCGACCGACGTCACCGCCGCGTTCGATGCCCCCCCCAACCGAAGAAGGCCGTCTGCGCGGAACCAATTTTGGAACGCCCAAGACGTTGGAGGTTCCGGCGGGGACACTGCGCTTCGAGCGCGCACGGAGCTATCAGCTGGCGGCCGGCGCCACGTACGGCGTGCTGCCCACGGTGATGCCGCGGTTCGATCTGACGCTCTCGATCGCAAACTTCGTCCAGACGCCTTCGCGAGTGAGCACCCTCGTCGGCAACGTGCTTCAGGTGGCGTGGAGTTTCCTCGGCCCCACGACGTACGAGACAGGCGGGTACTCGACGCGCGCGCTCGGCATCCTCGCGGGGGTGAACTCGTGCTCGTCGCCACTCTACGACACGGGAGGGGCAATCATCATGATCTGCGCGGAGTTCCGGGTCGGTGCCGTGGGCCTGGAAACCCACGATGCCAGCGGGGCTCGCACGCAGACGAAGAATGCCGGCTTCGGGACGGGCGGGATCTCCCTCGACGCGCGCTACGACATCGGGTCGCTGGTGGACGTCGGGCTGCGGCTCGGCGGCGCCCTTCAATTCGGTCAGATTTCCGCGGAAAGGCCCGACGGGACGCGGCTCTTCGCTTCGCCGCTCTTCGACGGCTACGGGCTCCTCGGCGTGGGGCTGCATTTTCAGTGATCGAAGGACGCCTGCCGTGTCATTAGCAAGGTGGTGTCGAGCGCCGATTCAGCGGGGAAGCGCGGGCTGCTCGAGACGGCGAGGGCGGCGAGTGACGGCGCGACCGAGAGCCCGACGGTCGAGCTCGAAGGGATGTTCCAGACGCACTACGGTTCGATCGTTCGCCTGCTGCGACGGTTTGGCGTGGCATCGGCGGACCTCGACGACGCCGCGCAGGAGGTCTTCTGGGTCGCGGCGCGTCGGCTCTCGGATATCCGGCCCGGGTCGGAGCACGCGTTCCTCTACGGGGTTGCGATCCGCGTCGCGGCGAGCAAGGTGCGGCGTGAGCGGTCGAGTCGCGCAGTGGTCGATCTCGAGGCGCTAGCGAACGTCGCCGATGGACGGCCGTCGCCCGAAGAGGATCTGGAACAGCACCGGGCGCGCGCGCTCCTCGACTTCGTGCTCGAGCATCTGCCGCTCGAGCTCAGAACGGTGTTCGTCCTTTTCGCGCTCGAGGGGCAGTCGGTGCCGGAGATCGCACAGCTCTGCGCAATCCCGATGGGCACGGCCAGCTCGCGGCTGAGGCGCGCGCGCGAAGAGTTCTCGGCGGTCGCGAAGCGCGTACGTGCGGTGCTCATGGCAAACGGGAAGCTACGCTGATGGATCCGCAACTATCTCCGGAGCTCGAGTTCGAGCGCTGGCTCGTGGATTCGGCGCGTGAAGATTCGATGCCGTCAGCGCCGGAAGCGTGGGCGAACTTCTCCGCGGCTGCAGGTGCGCTGGCCGCGGTCTCGAGCGCGCGCTCGGGCCATGTGCTGCGCCTGTTCCGGGCAGCCGGGGTGCGCTGGGCACTGGTCGGTGCGGCGTGCGGCAGCGCCGTCACGGCAGCGTGGATGTCGAGGCACGAGGAAGAGCCAGGTGCACCCGCGGCTTTGGTGGCCGCGCCACGTGACACGCCGGAGGCAGCTACACCGACGAGCGCCGTGCGCGTCATGCAGAACGCTGGAGTCTCGCCACGAGAGTCGACCTCGGCGACAACGAGCTCGGCGCGGGCCGTATCGACCCTGTCGGTGGACAGGACTCGGGCGCGTGCCGAAACGCGAATGGCGAACGAGCACCGAAGCCCCGAGCCGCGAAGCGCCGAACCGCGGGTAGCGTCGAATGCCGCGAGCCCGGCGTCGCTCGCGGAAGAAGTGGCCGCGCTCGATGCGATCCGGACGGCCATGGCCGTCGGGGACTATCGCGACGCCGTCCGGCAAGTGGACGCTTACCGTCGCGCGTTCGCCGGTGGAGAGTTGACGCCGGACGCCGAGGTCCTCGCGATCGAGGCGCTCTCCAAGGCCGGGGACACGACGAGCGCAGAGCGCCGGGCAGCGAGCTTCCTCGCGAAGTACCCCGACGACCCGCACGCGCTGCGGATCGAGAAGATCGCGGAGCGGTCCCGGTTCTGATGCTGGTCGGGAGACGATGGACTTGGCCTCCCGCGACTTCGAGCGAGGCGTTGCGCGTCGCGGCAGCGCACGCCATGTGTCTCGCATCTTGCACAATAGGCGAGCCTGGAGATGGAGGTGCGGCAAGTGCTCGCCCCGGCCAGGGGAAGGCGTATGATTATCGATCATGCGAGGGCAATGGCCCAGGTCGCGGGGGCGCCGGTGGCTGCTCGCGTGCCTCGCGCTCACGGAGTGCGGGCGGATCGGTTACGAGCCGATGCAGCTTGCGGGGCACCTGCGCGGCGGGGGCACCCGTGATGCGTCGCTCGCGCTGCGGCCCGATGCGGGCTCTCTCGACGGATCCGCCGGCGCGGCTGGGCAAGGCCGGGACGCCTCGATCTTCGACGCCCACTCCCCTGTGCCGGAAGCGGGCACGAACGTCGTCAAAACGGCGCTCCCGCCACTGCCCGAGCTAACCAACGTCGTCGTGTCGCAGCGTAACGACTCCGTGGGCGTCGACTTCGATCCCGTGGACGGCGCGCAAGACTACCGCATCTACCCGCTTCCCGACGACTCGGCCATCGTCGAGAACGCCGATGGTTCGGTCACCGTCCAGGGCGCCACCTATCGCTGTTCGGGCGACCGGCAGACGTGGGACGCCCAAAGCGCGCAGAACACGACAGGTGTGTTTGCCCAGGGCCTGACAACGCAGTTCGATTCGGATCTAGCCAATGACACCCTGGGATATGTCTACGTGAAGCCCGCGAGCGGCCTGGTCCCCGTCTACGCCCTCGGCGGCGTGGGCCCGACGGCAGAAGGCGACGAATTGGGCTGGGAGGAGGGTCGCCTGAAGATCTATACGGCGGACACCTCGCAGCGGACGAGCCTTCTCGGCCAGGGCTGGCGCGACGACGGGATCGTCTTCTACGTACCGAGTTCCGCGAGCAGCAGTACGCAGACGGTGTACGGCTCGCAAAATGCACAGGTCGTCCCAGGACAGGGTTGGACGCAATACCACCAATATTACTTTCTTGGCGCGTCGCAATCGTCTCACACAAAGGACACGACGCCTCCCGCGCCTGCCTTTCAGGTCTTGGCCGCGCAGGTGGCGGGGACGGTCCCTCTCATGTCCGTCTTCTATTCCGGAAGACACGAGCACACCGAGCTCGTCGCCGGTCAGGAGCGTTTTCAACGTGCCGCCTATCAGGGAAACGGTCCGCTCTGGCATCTCGAGTGGTCGGGAATTACGGCGCCGACCACGCTCGTGGTCGAAGCCCTAGACTCGGGCTGTCCCTTTCAAGGGTTCCTGTCTCCACAGCACATCGACACGACGGCGACGCACCAAGCTTTCCTGACCCTGGACGATCTGAGGGCCGCTTCGCCGACCGGTGAGGTCTTCGTGAACGGTCAGCACGATCCCACGAGCAAGCCCAGGGCCATCGCGCGCTCCTTCGTCACCGTCGCGCCGCAGCCCATCGATCCGAGTGCGTGGGACTGGTACGAGGACTTCGGGGTCGGTTCCACCTTCGGGCCCGTAACGGCGGTCCCGGGCTGTACGGATCTGAACTGTGGGCGGTGGCAGACGCCGGATTTCGACTTCAGCGTGTACCGGATGGACAAGGCGGGGTCCCAGATGATCTTCACGTACGGACAGTTCTTGGGGCAATTCTGGGTGGCCTATGACGATGCGGCCAGCGACGCCGCGGGCAAGGTTCGATTCACGGCCCGCCGGAAGGCCACGGTCGATCCCGATGCCTCGAAGTACCTCCACGTCACGCTATCCATGGATATCGTCTCGACGGACCGCAGGTTTCCCCAGCTGATCATCTCGGATCAGGATGCACCGGTCCAGGAGGGTCTCGCGAATCCTGATAACAATACGTTGCTGGTTCAGCCGACGCAGGGGCCTCCGATGCGGTTCGAGGTCCAGGCGATACACGGGCTGGTTGGGGGCAAGCCGTGGGACGCGGACAATGAGGCGCCGGAACATCGATTCATCGACCCTGGAGCTGCGCCACTGGAACCCGTGGACTGGCCGTTCGAGCACGCGGGGATGGACCGCTTGACTCGCTTCGACGTGTACGTTTCGTCACAGCAGATCTACTCGTTCATGGATGGCAAGCCGTCGGGATGCGCTCTCTATCCGGCTGGCTTCTCGCTCTCGGGACCAGTGACGGTGAGTTTCGGCGACCTTCTCAATCACGAAGGAGCGGCGGACGAGCTCGTGTGCTCACAAGCGTTGCCGTACGGCTTCTTGCATCCGCATCAGTGCGTGGAAACGAAGCGTCACTTCGACGATTTCGGATTCAAGAGCGAATCGGCCGCACCTGTCTGGGACGAAACGCTTTTCCCGTGCAGGACGTACTAAACTATAAACTAAACTAACGAAGGACGGGCCTTGGCAGCCTTGGCCCCCGCGGCTTGCTCCGCCACGTCCGAAGCTCCGCATCGAGCGGCGTCAATCCGGGAAACAGGCTGCCAGATGGAGGGCAGTCGGCGCGTCGTACGGCACGTTGAACGACTCCCCCCCATCGATCGTCACCGCATACGTGCCGCCGCGCTGGTCGCCATCTTCGAGGCGGATACCGCCGGAAGCATCATCGCTGCCGTACACGACTTCTCCCGAGATCGATCCCGACGTGCCCGAGTCCGACGAGGTTCTTTCGACCGAGGCGTCGTGATCCGAGGGCAGCGGGGCCGTCGCGATTGCGAAATGCAGAGTGCCGTAAAGAGCGCCGTTGCCGCCCGTATCGGTCTTCGTCGCCTTCGTCCCGCTGACGGTGTAGCCGGTGAAGTCGCTGTACCCATCGTAGGCAAACTGCGTCAGCGGGCTCAGCAGGTCGTCCAGCGAGACGCGCACGGTGCCGGCGAGCTGCCCGCGGAATACCGCCGCGCGCGAGTACTCCAGCATCCCCCGTCCCCCGAAGCCGGGCATGCGCAGCTCGGCGCTGCCCGTCGTCGAAATTCAGGAGCTCCACCGCGCAGCGAGCTCCTTCGGGGCTTGCCTCGTCGAGCCCGGAAACGACCTTTCCGAAGTCTCGCAGGGGCGGCATCGAAACGTCGCCGGAGAGAAGCACTTGGTCGTCGTTCGAACGAAACGCGAAAGCGAGCGTCCGAGCGACGGGCGTGCGCGCGTTGCCGGACTGCGACGTTCCAGAATTGCTCTCGTACTCGAGGGTTGCCGACAGGGTGAGCGTCCCCGCGACAGGATCGAGGTCGTACGTCCCGGTCAGGGATTCGTCGCCTTCCGCGGCGCCGAGCTCGAATCAGCGCGAAGCTCGCGGGCTCCGCCCCGGTCTTGTCACCGAGAACGAGGAGGGTCACCTTCGTCGTTTCGAACGCGACCCACGTCGATGCGCCCGAGCCGAAGACTCGCGTCTCGTCACGCTTTTCGCCCAGCCCTGGGTACTCCCCGAGGTCGCAGGCTGGCAGCAAGACCGCGACTGCCAGCACTGCCACCATCGGGATCGTCGCGAGGTGACTCACAAGCGGACTCCGACGGCGGCGCCCGCGATGAATGACACCCCGTAGTCGAGGCGATTGCCATGCAGGATGTCGACGACATCGAGGCTACTCCGGAGTAACCCGGCGACGATGATGGGCGCGCCGAAGACCCTTTCGTCGGTCGCATATGCGACTTGAGCCGCGAGACCCCCGCCGAGGACCGCGCTCTGGAACGTTCTATAGGCAGTATCCCCCTCCAGCGTGGTGTATAGGCCGTGCAGTCGTGGACCGATCGCAAGTTCGATCCTCGTCGAGAGGGGTATGCGGCGGTCGACGCCGAGCGAGAGGTCGAGAGCGAACGCAGCCGCGTAGACGTTGCCAAACGAAACGAAGCCTCCGTTCTCGGCAGCGGCGACCGGGAATGCCAGATTCAAGGCCCCCGTGAAGGCCCATTTGGCACCGGCGTTCAGCGAATATCCAAAACCCGGCGATTGGAACGTGTACCGATTACCGGCATCCGTTCGCACGAGATCGGTCTGAAATGTCGGACCAACGGACTGTTCGACCGACGCTCGAGCGCGGAGTGACCAGAAGAAGTACGCCGCCACCAGCGAGCAGCGGAAAACGGCGTGATTCAGGCCTTGCCGTGAAGGGCGTGCGCGAGACACGCGGGAGTGAGAGCAACTCTCGTGCCTTCTGGATCGGCCTCAACGCGATTGCGCCCTCTCGCCTTTGCTCTGTAGAGCGCCGAATCCGCGCGACCGAGCCAGGCCGCCGCGTTCTCGTCCATCGGCGAGAGCTCGGCGACACCGAGGCTCAGCGTCATCACGCCGGCACCGGTGACCGTGTGCAGCGCGAGGCTCTGGACCGCGAGGCGGATTCGCGTCGCTGCTTCCGCGGCTCGACGCAATGACTGCTCGGGCAGGACCACGACGAACTCCTCGCCACCATACCGATACACGCTGTCGCCGGCTCTGAGTTGCCCCTGAATTGCCTTGGCAACGGAGAGCAATGCGGCGTCCCCGGCGAGATGACCAAAGTGGTCGTTGTAGGCCTTGAACCAGTCGATGTCCGCCATCGCGATGCTGTACCGACGGCCGTATCGCTCCGCCTGCGACCAAAGCGCGCGAAGATCGCCGTCGAGGCGCAAGCGATTCGCGACTCCGGTCAAGGCGTCGACACGGGCCAGCGTGAACGACGTCTGGCTGTCGCGCCGGAGGGCGATGTTTCTTTCGGTGAGTCTCCGGTAAACCGAGACGACGCGCGCGGCGGAAGCGAGGCGGGCTTGCAGCTCGTCGAGATCGACCGGCTTGGTCTGGTAGTCGTCCGCGCCCGCCTCCATCCCCTGGATGAAGTGCTCCCAATCGCCGAATGCGGTCATGAAGATGAAATACGTGTAGCCGCTGGTGCCGTCCGCAACGCGCGTTCGCTTGCAGAGCTCCAGTCCGTCCATGCGCGGCATTTCCCAATCGCTGAGGATGACGTCCGCGTGGTCCTTCTGGTGCATCGACCAGGCCTCGAGTCCGTCCCCGGCGGTTCGACATTCGTATCCGAAGGAAGTGACGACTTCTGCGAGCTCGTTGCCCGCGGCCCTCTCGTCATCGACGACGAGCACCTTGAGTGGGGGAGACACGTATCGCTACGTTGCACGGAGTGGGCCATCTCCGCCGGCCCGGTCCGCGGGGCACGGCTATTGCTCGAGGTGGACCCATGGCCACTGCATCCATGCGTCCGGAGCGGAAACGCATTCTGATCGTGGAGGACGACACCGGCGCGCTCAGCGCCTTGGCGTACGCGCTCGGCGCACGTTACGACGTGGTGGTTGCCCGCGACGGAGTCGAGGGGGCCGAGGTGGCAGCCAAGTCGCCGCCGGACCTGATCATCACGGACGTGACGATGCCGCGCCTGGACGGGATCGGGATGGTCCGAAGGATCCGCGAGCAACAGGCAGCCAAAGTGCCGGTCATTTTCGTTTCGGCGCTCGACTCACCGATGGCGGTCGTCGCCGGCATCGCGGCCGGCGCCCGTCATTACCTGACCAAGCCGCTGGATCTCAACGACCTCGAGAAGCGCATCGTGCGCGTGCTCGGGGAGTGAGCGTGCGCCGCCGAGCGAAGGACGGCGCGCACGGGGGTGCGGTACGCAATCCATGCGGCGCCGCGAAGGCCTTGCACGATCGCCCGGCGCGCGACCGAGACGACGGGTCCCACCGGTCGGCCTCCGCTGCCGGCACCAGCGCCCGCGCCAGAGCTGGCTCGAAGGCGCCCTCGGGCGGGCGCCTTCTTCGCGCATTGACGGCCTCACTTCGCTCGATACGCCCCTCGACCAGCAAGCTGGCTCTGGAGCGACTTCACTTCCTGGCGAAGCTCGTCGAGCTCGTGCTTCTGTTCCTGGAGCGCTGCGACGGCCATGCTGGTGTAGCCGTAGAGGTCGACCTGATCGTTCTTCGAGTCGACGCTGGGACTCGGCTCGACGTCCTCGATGATGAAGCCGAGGTGCTGCCGTTCGGGACCGTCCTTGTAACGGTACCTGACGAGCGGGATCGACATCAGAATCGCTCGCGAGCGCTTCGCGTTCCCCGGTGCTCAGGTACTCGATGTCGGTCTTGTACTTCGCGCGGGAGATCGGGCAGAGGCCGCCGTGCGTCGGATCGGTCGTGGTGCACATCAGATTCACCCCGCATCCCGAGCCCGGGTCGCATTCGGCACCGGCGGGGGAGCACGCGGCGCCGACGGCTTCCGTCGAGGTGCATGGTGCGACACCCGACGTGCTGCCGCCCGTTCCCCCGACGCGGCAGACGGGATCCCCGCAGGTCCGGTACCATTCGAGGTTGCCTGCCGCCCCGCATCCCGGAAAGGTCGTCAGGCACTTGCCGTTCACGCACGCTCCCGTCGCGCACGACGAGCCGCCGTCCGGGCACGATAGACAAATCTGGGGAACCGCGCAGTCGCCGCCGCTCCGACACTCGCCGGTCGCGCCGCCGCTCGAGGTCGTACCGCCGGAGCCGGTCGACCCGCCCGCGCCGCCGCCGCCGCACGGCGGAATCGTCGTCTCGCACTCACCATTCACGCAGGAGGCGGTCGCGCACGATGTGCTGCCGTCCGAGCACTGTCTGCAGATCGCCGGAACGATGCAATCGCTGGCGCTCGTGCATTCCGTGCCGCCGCCGCCCGAAGCGCCGCCGCTCGCCGTGCCTCCGGCGCCGCCACACGGCGGATAAGAAATCTGGCAGCCGCCGTCGACGCACGCGCCCATCGCGCAGGACGCGGCGCCTCCCGGACACAGCCGGCAGAGGGCGGGAGCGGGGCAGTCGCCCGCGACGTTGCATGGGATACCCCCGGAACCCCCGCTGCCAGGCGATCCGCCCGAAGCGCCGCCGTCCTTGAGACCCGATCCGCCGGGACTCGACGTCCCCCCGCACGCGACGGAAATCAGGATTACCGATCCAAGGGTCAAGATGTCACGCATGCTTCGGTCTCCTCGCACTTCGTGCACTCTTCGCTCTCGTCGTTCCCGTGGTAGCAGGAATCGATCCAACGAAGAACGGTAGCAGGAATCGATCCAACGAAGAACCGGTGCGCATCTCGACGCGATCGGTCAACGACGTGCACGCCTTGCAGGCCCGCGCAAACCGATTCATCCGAGCGGACCGAACTGCGCGATGCGTCCCCGAGCGTGAGGCTCGGCGGCGCTCATCGACGCTTCAGGAACCTCAAATAGAACGCGCCAAACACGAGGACGATCCCGACGTTAACCAGCAGCCGCTCCCAGAACCGGTTCCTGAAGAACAGCACGTCCACGCCGACCACGACGACTACCAGCGCGAGCACGAAGGGCACGAGGGCTGGCGGTCTTTCCATCTTTCGTTTCTACCACCTGCTCCGGGACAAGCCGAGGCTCCTTGCTCCTCGGAACGATCCTGCGCGCCGCGGTCCACCCGAGACGCGAATCGCGACCGGTGGCGCGGGAAGCATCGAAGATGTCATCCGGGCGGGCGTCGATGCAGCGGAGTTGCGCCACAGGCGGCCTTTCCGCCACGAGCCGGTTCGTGCGCTACCGGTCAAGTCGCTGGATTCGTTCGTTGTGGGCCAAGACAGACTTGAACTGTCAGCCAACGGATTAAGAGTCCGCTGCTCTACCAATTGAGCTATTGGCCCGGGCCGGCGCGGATAGCCGCGCGAGCCGGAGGCCGCTCATACCATTGCGTCTAGCGCCGTCAAGCATCGGTTGGCGGCGCGCGTTTCGCGCGGGAGACTCCGGTCGCTTTTGATGGGCGAGAGTCGGCAACTTGGCGCTACGCTCGGGCGGGAGTCTGCGCCCCTTGCCAGAATAGCTCCGTCGTGCCCGACCCGAATATCACCGTCGTCGTCCCGTTCCTCGACGAAGAGGGCAGCCTGGAGGAGCTTTATTCGCGGGTCTCCGCGGTGCTGGAACGAGTCGGGGAACCGTTCGAAATCCTGCTCATCGACGACGGGAGCCGCGATCGCGGAGGCGGCATCGCGGACAGGCTCGCGGAACAGGACCCGCGCGTGGGCGTCGTTCACTTCCGGCGAAACTTCGGCAAAGCCGCGGCGCTCGATGCGGGGTTTCGGCGCGCGCGCGGCCGCATCGTCTTCACGATGGACGCCGATTTGCAGGACGACCCTTCGGAGATTCCGAACTTTCTCGCGAAGCTCTCCGACGGCTTCGACCTCGTGAGCGGCTGGAAGAAGAAGCGCCACGATCCCCTCGGGAAGACGCTGCCGTCGAAGTTCTTCAACTTCGTCGTGAGCGCGTCGAGCGGCCTCAAGCTCGACGACTTCAACTGCGGCTTCAAGGCGTACCGCGCGGAAGCCGTCCGCGGGCTCGACCTTTACGGCGAACTTCACCGTTACGTTCCCGTCCTCGTCCACTGGCGAGGCTTTCGGGTGACGCAGATTCCCGTCGTGCACCACCCGAGAACCACGGGCACGTCCAAGTATGGCGTCGAGAGGATGGTGAAGGGATTCTTCGATCTCCTGACCGTGCTTCTCATCACCCGCTATCGCGCCCGTCCGCTCCATCTGTTCGGCGGCGCAGGGATCATATTCGCCGGACTCGGCTTCGCCAGCCTGAGCTATCTGTCGATCCTCTGGTTTCTTGGCCACCCCCTCGCCAACCGACCGTTGCTCCTGTTCGGCGTGTTGTTGATGATGCTCGGCGTACAGCTCATCAGCACCGGCCTGCTCGGCGAAATGATTGGCATCACCCAGGTCGGCGCGAAACCACACTACGAGGTGCGGAGCGAGCGAGCCTCGTTCGCGGGACCGATGATCGAGACCGAGAACCAGTCCGCCGTCGCCCGGGACGCGGCACTCGCCGGCTGACGTCGGAGCAGATTGAGCGCGGTACTCACCGTATCGCGCGTCGCAGGACACGCAGCAGCACGTCGCGACCGGTATCGTAGCCGTAGCTGGCGATGAGCTTTTCTCGTCCCCTTTCGCCGAGGTTGCGGCGGAGCTCGGGGTCGCTTGCGAGGGTCACGAGAGCGTCGGCCAGGGCGTCGGGATCGCCGGGCGGGACGATGAGGCCTGCGCCTTCGAGGATCTCGGGCATGTCGTTGAGGGCGCTCGCGACGATGGGCTTGGCCATGGACATGCCGTCGAAGAGCTTGGCCGGGATCTGGCCCCATGCCGCCGGGACGTCGAGACTCGGCAAAGCGATGATGTCCGCGACGCGCAGGTGATCGCAGAGTGCGAGGAACGGGAACTGCGGCCACGCGACGAATCGTTCGTCGCCGATCAGAGAACGCGCGCGGAGCAGGACGGGATCCGTGGGATCGTCTGCGCCCATGACGACGAGGCCCACGTCGGCGCGGCGCCGCGCGCGGGCGACGGCATCGACGAGCACGCCGACGCCCTTGTGCGGTCGCGGCGTGCCGACGAAGCCGACCCAGACGGCGTCGCGCGAGAGCGAACCCACATCGTGTTCGATGGGCCGGGCGGGGTCGAGGACGCGCGGGTCGCGCACGTGGTACAGGAGCTCCCCGCCGAACTTCGCGCGGAGCCACTTGTTCGAGACGAGGCGATGCGGCATGCGCATCGCGTAAGCTTCGAGCAAGCGGGCGGCGACGAATCGGTTCACGCCGGCGTCCGCCAGGTAGCTCCGCGCGCGCGCCCGGCGGAGCCTGGAACCGACCATGCCCGGCTCGTGTGCGCCTTTCTGGATGAGCCCGGTCTCCCAATCGTCGATGTCGACGACGAAACCGCGCGCGCCGACGCGGCTCACCGCAGCGAGCCCGAGACTCTGGAACACGGGCTTCGTGACGATCACGGCGTCGTCGCCCACTCGCTCCCGGAGCCAGGGGATCGCCTTGCCGTATTCGAGCGGACTCTTCGGTACCAGGAATGAGTACACCGGGATGCCGGTGCTCAGCGCGGGGGCCCAGACCGCCGGCTTGGAGCCCACGCCGACGACCTGGACGGCCGTCTCTTCGCGAAGCAAATCGGCGATGAGGAGCGCCCGGCCCATGCCGTTGGAGCTCGCGTTCGCGCAGATGACGGAGACGGGGGGGAGCGCGCTCAATTCAGCCGTACTACCCTAACCCGCGTTCGCGGGCGACGCGCGGACGTCCCCATGCGAATTCCCGAGCCGAGCGACATCTGTGCCGTCGTCGTCACGTACCACCCCGATCCGGGGTTCGCGGGTCGCTTCGAGCGCCTTGCCGGCCAGGTCGGGAAGACCGTCATCGTCGACAATGGGTCGAGTGAAGCCGAAAAAGAGCTGCTGCGCAGCCTCTGTTGCGCTCCGGGCGCGACGCTGATCGAGCACCCAACCAATCTCGGGATCGCTCGCGCGTTGAACACCGGGGTCCGTACCGCGCGCACTCTCGGCGCGACATGGGTCATGACGTTCGACGACGATTCGACCGCGGCGAACGGCTTCGTCGAGAACGCGATCCGCGTGTGCGCATCTATCGGGGAACGCGGGCTCGATCGTCTCGGCGTGCTGGGGGCGAATCACGTCGATGACAACACGGGCAAGCTCTACGCGGCTCCTGCTACGTCTCCGAGCGGATTCATCGAACGGAAGACGGTCATCACCTCCGGCAGTTTGTTCTCGCTCGAGGCGTACGAACATATCGGGGATTTCAGGGAAGAGTTCTTCATCGACGGCGTGGACCACGAGTATTGTCTGCGCGCGCGGGCGAAGGGGTACCGCGTCCTCCTCTCGCTCGAACCGCTGCTGGCCCACGCGATGGGAAACCGGAAAGCCGTGCGCGCGCTACCCGGCGTCGCGCTCGAGACGGTGAATTACACGCCGTTCCGCTGGTACTTCATGGTGAAAAATCGGCTGACGCTCGTCACCGAGTACGCGACGAAGGAACCGACGTGGGCAGCGGCGCGCGCGGGGCGTCTGGTGACGCAGGCCCTGACGACCCTCGCGCTCGAGCCTGGGCGACTGGAAAAGGCGCGCTGCATGGGGCTCGGTGTCCTCGACTTCATCACGCGACACGACGGGCGACCGCTCGACGAAATCGAGCGACCCTGAAGCGTCGAACGCGCGACGCCACCACGTCTCATCTCGAGACTGCCGGCGCGGGGGGCGGACTGGGCGGTGGCCTCGGACGCGGCGGCGGTCGTGGACGCGCCGGGCGCGGCGGCCTCGGACGCCGCACGGGCCGGGGCTCGTGGCTCAAGACCCAGGTGGGGCCGAGACGATTGCGGTTCGGCGCGCTCTCGAGAAAGTTGTGCCAGACGGAGAACTGAAAGGGTGACGTGAGCCCGTCCTGGACGTTGAAGGCGCTGACGGCGAATGCCGCGAACACCAGCGTCCACTTCACGCGCCCGAGCGTCGCCCGGTCGAGCCAGAGTCCGAACAGCAGCACGAGCCAGGGCATGATCGGCACGAGCCAGCGCATGCCGACGCACCAGCCGCCATAGTTGTGCGTCCGGACGATGTAGAACGCGGTCACGACGAAGACGGTCGCTGCGAGCACCGCTGTCTCGGCGAAGAAGCGATCGCGCTTCCAGAGCCTCCGGCAGATCTCGTAGAGGGAGAAGCAGAAGATCGGCGTCATGCTGAAGACGCCGTGATGTCCGAGGAGCACGTTGAAGGCGTACGTGCTCTTTGGCTCGAGGAGCGCGTCGATCCCGGAGCGCCGCCCGCCGAAGTAGCTCCCCGCATACTTCATGAGCGACGCGTCGGCATACGCGGGGATCCAGGTGCCGGTGGCGGCGTGGGCCAAGAGGAGCTCGGCTGCGAGCCCCGGTACGACCGCAGGCGCGAAGACGAGGAGCGTCCGCTTCCAGTTCACGCGCAGGAGATAGATGCCGGTGAACCCAGTGAGCGCGAGCGACGACAGATCCACCGCAGGGAGCACACCGAGCCAGAACCCCGCGAGCAGCCAGTCGGCGAGCCGCCCCTCGCTACTCTGCGCGCGGTACGCGTAATAAAACCCCACGACCGCGAGAGCCCCGCCCGGCGAGTGATTGTTGATGGCCGTGGCATACGCGACGCCGAGATACGCGAAGCACGCCGCGGCCATCGTGATGATGATCGCGAGCTCCTTCTGTAGAAGAAGGCGACAGAGTCGAAAGAAATAGATCAGGAACACGAGGTGACTGAGCCACCCCGTGAACACGCCCACCGTCCAGACGACGATGCCCTCGTTGTCCTCGATGTTGTAGCCGGTGATCTTCTTGAGGACGTAGTACACGCCCGCGCCGTACGTCGGCAGGAGCGGGGGCTTGGACGACACGAAATGACCGCGGGCCCGCACCTTGTCGGGCGTGAACACGTAGCGGCTCGCGTCGATGTTGTAGGTGCCGTAGTCGACGAGCGACTCGATCGTCGCGTAGCGGCTGCCCGTGTTCGCGTTTTCGCGCGACGAGAGCTGCATGTGCCACACGACCATCACGAGACTCGTCAGCATGAGCAGGGCGACGATCACCGACGTGTCGCGCCGTCGCTCGGCGTCGACGGGTTCTCGCCGCTGCTCCGGCCCCACGGGCCCCTGCTCGCCGAGGTCGGTCATCCGTGGGCCGTGCGGGTGCTGCGCGGAGCCGTGTGCGACAGCAGCTCGTCGATTTCTTCGACGACGTAGGCGGTGACGTCCAGGTGGTCGTGAACGAGCCGGTCACGGGCGTCACGGCGAGCGTCCGCATCCACGGGCGCGTCGAGGAGAGCGAGGGTCTTTCCGAGCGCCGGCGCCGCGTCCTTGAAGTTGTAGACGAGGCCGTACCGGCGCTCCTGGTCGTTCAGGTAGCCGCGTTCCGTCGTGTTCAAGTAAACCGCCGGCACACCGAGACAGGCCGCTTCGCTCGCCGTCGACGCACCCTCCGTCACGACGAGCCGCGAGAACGCGAGCACGTCGTGAAAACGTTCCGGCGGAACGCGGAGCCGCTGAGGTTCCCACTTCTCGGGCAATATGCCGCCCTCGGGGACGATGAATACGCGAGCGCGCTCCGAAACGCGGGTGACGAACTCGTCCAGGCGATCGCCGAAGCCGCGGTTGCCGATGTCGTGCAGCGTGTTCCACGCGGAGACGCGCAGCACGACGTAGTTACCGGGAGCCACGCCGTCCATCATCGACAGGACGTCGCTGCGCGGCGTGAAGCGCGACGGGTGCAGGAACGCAAGCTCGTGATAGCCCGCATAGCGGCGCTGCTTCTTGCCGAGGTTCTTCCAGAAGCACTCCGGTGTATAGATGCGCGTCGCGAACGGGTGCGCGATCCGGTGGTTCAGGCTCTGAAACTCGCTATCCGTGAAGACGATGTTCGGCTTTCCGAAGAGAAAAGCCGATTGGGTATAGCTCCCCATCAAGCTCAGCACCGCGTCCGGCCGGAACGACGCGATCGTCTTCGCGACGAGAAGCTGCCGCTCGAGCATCTCCCCCATGGGGATCCGGTTGTTCTTGCGCTGCGCGGTGAGGATACGGTGCGGAATGAAGTCGTAAGCCGCGAGCAGTCGCTTCATGACGTCGCGATCACGCCCGAGTAGCAGCACCTCGTCCCCACGCTTCCGCCAGATCTCCACGGCGTTCCTGAAGAAGTGGATGTGCGCGGGGTGGTGCGCCTCGAGCAGAAGTCGCATGAGAGCGCGACCGATCTAGCAGATTGGAAGGCCATTCGGGAGCCGACGCGTGAGCATCACCCTCATAATGTGGGCTCAACCTTACCGAAGGTCGCAGGCAAGCGACGGCCACGGGTCTCGGAGAAGTGGTTCATCTGGTACAAGATCACGTTGTCCGACAAGGACCATAGCCGGTAGCGACAGAACCAGAGATCGATGTCGCAGTAGCTCGGGCCGAGGTATTCCCCGTGCGCGGCGGCAAATCTCCGCGCTTCGGGCTCCGTGAGAAAGCTGATGGGTCTCCGAGCGCCGGGCGACCGAGTGACGAAGATCCGGCGCATGTTCCACGAACGGTCGTAGCTGAGCACGCCGAGCCCTTGCACGAAGACCGACCACGAAAGGAGCGCGGCGAAGACGGTGCGGCGGAGCGGCGAGCGCAACATTGCGTCCATCACCGGAACCAGAAACAGCGCGAGATACGGTACGACGTCGAGCCAGGGCCGGTAGCCATAGGCGTGGCCACCCCACCAGTCGAACCATTTGCACTGCAGCAACATCATCGCGAGGGTCGCGACGGTAAGCGGGCGGAACGCTCGAAAGCCCGGGTCCCTCCACGTCCGTGCGGCCCCCCAGAAGGACGCGGCGAGGACCGGCGAGAAGACCAGGAGCCCGCGCGACGGACTCACGAGCAGCCCGAGGGCACCCTCCCAGAGCGGCGTCTGCCACAGGTTCGGCGAACCCGTCTTCTCGAGCGCGATGACGTGCCCCACGAGCTCCTGTGCGAACACGAAAGGGCTCCCGAAGAAGTACTGATTGTAGACGGCGACGGCGAGCGGCACCGGCGCCGACGCGACGAGGTACGGCAAGAGCCGCCGTCGGTGGTAGATCGCGAGGTGGACGAGCACGGCGACGAAGACGAAGAGCCCCGTAGCGCGACACGCCGTGGCCGCACCGAAGGAAAACCCCGCGAGCGCCGCCGCTTGCCAGGAAGCTCTCTTCCTGAGGAAGAAGAACGCGCCGAGCGCGAGGAAGAACTGAGTGACGGTTTGTTGCCAGAGATCCTGGCTCGAAACGGCGAACGCACACGTCCCGAGCCCGTAGGTGACGGCGACGAGCAGCGCCCGCTGCCACGCCGTGTAAGAGAGCGCGATGAGGAGGATCAGCACCGCGCTCGACGCGACGAGGATCGACGCGCAGAGCTTCCCCACCGTCGCTCGGTGCACGAGCTGGCGGGGCAGATCGTGATCGACGGCGTAAAAGGGCGCCATGACTGGCAAGAGCACGAACCCCGGGACGGGTCCGAACGTGCTGACGTACGTGTGGCGCAGCTTGGACTCCGTCACGTAGTAGCGAGGACCATTGAATTCGAGCGCTCCCGCATCGCGCCAGTCTCTCGCCGTTCGGTCGGCGATCTCGTCCTTCCAGCGCATGATGAAGAAGTCGTCGAGTGGAGCGAAGGGTGGATGAGTCTTCCACTTGAACATCTCGGGGAACTCTTCAGGACCGAAGGAGAGACGGCCGGCGTGGAGGAGCGCCAGCGGCAGATTCTCGGTAGGCACGGCGTCACCCTCGTTCAGGATGGTGCCGTTGGCATGGTACGCCGCGAGAAGCGCGCAGAAGAGGACGAGGCACAGAAGGAGCCTGCGGCGCCACGACAAACCCGGGTGCTCGGTGCGACCGGTGGAAGTGCTCATGACGGCTCGGCGTCCCGCAGACGCGGCCCTGAGCGCATCGAACGGAGGCCCCAGAAAGCGAGGAGACCGAATCCCAGCACCGTCACGAGCCCGGGGATCCGGCTCGGCGCGTACCAGATGTGCACGTCGAAGCTTCCCTTCGAGATGCCGTCGATTACCAGGAACCCTTCCGGACTCTCGCGCAGCCACCCTCCGGGGATGCCTTCGAGATGCCACCACGCGTGAAAGTTCGTCTTCGCGAGGACACGCGTTCCGCCGTAGTCCGTGCGAAGGTGAAATCGCATTTCGCCCGGGCGGAACGCGACGGGCCCGACATGATTCGTCGGCGTGAGACTGGCGATCGGAAGGTTTTCGGCGCCGCGACGCCGAAAGACGGCGTAGTGGGACTCGTCGTGGAGGCGATCGAACGCGCCCGTTCCGTCGATCCGCTCCGCCATCTCGCCGTTCGAGGTGACGAGGACGCCCGCGTTGGTCTTCTCCATCGCCTCGAGAATCCAGGCCTTTCCGGGACGCGGCGCGCTAAATAGCGTGCCGAACTCGCTGCAAGACCAACGAAGCTTGTACGGGACCACGCCGTAATAGGTTCCGAGCACGGGTCTGTCGATCGCGTGCGCGGTCAGGGCGAGCACGTGGGACTGCGACAAGCCGCCCGCCTTCCAGTCCGCGCCGAGCGTGTCCTCGACGTAAATTCGTCCCCAATCGGCGCGGGCGTTCGTGCGGAGCCAGGCCCAGAGTGGTTCGAGTCGTGCGAGCTCGTCGCGGACGGATCGCGGGCTGTCCTTTGCGAGCGGCAAGACCCACCACGCGCCGAGGAGCGTGCCGCACAGAGCGAAGGCCGTTGCGAGCGCCGCGGCGACCCTGGGCGACCGTGGAGACGGCAGCGCCGCGACCACGGGGATGGCGGACAGCGCGAACCCGATGCGCACCCAGTCCAGAAACCGCCAGCTCACGGGGCCGAGAAACCACAGTGGGTACGTGTGATGGAGGACGAGCATCCCGAACAGCAGCGTCGCGATCCAGAACCCCGACATCGACAGCGGCGATCGCCTGGACCGCGCGAAGACAAACCCTGCCACGCCGAGGAGGACCAGCGCGACCATCGGGATCGAATCGGTGAAGTGCAGATCGCGGCGAATGGCATCCTGAAGGTGATCGTCCAGGAGGAGCATCGCATCGGAAGGCAGGAGCAGCCGACAGAGCAGCGCCTGCAACGAAAACGGCTTGAGCGGTGCGGGGTCGCCATTTCCGACCCACAGGAACGTAAGCCAGTAGTCGGCGGAAGCGAGCCCGCCCACGAGGGCCGAAAGGGCGCGACGCGACAGCTCGTGCCGCGTCAGCGCGCGCCGATGCACGAATGTGGTCACGACGGCCGCGAGCGCGAGTACCGGTAGCACGAACAGGTGCGTGAGCGTCGCGAGAGCCAGGATGAGCGCGAGTCCGACGTGCTGGCGCTCGGTCAACGCGGGTCGCGACAGCAGATCGACGGCGACGATGAGCGCTCCGTTCGCGAGGCCGTACGTCCACATCCCGCCCAGCGGCGACCCGATGCCCCAGATCATCGGCGACTGTACGAGGAGCAGATACGCGAGAAGGCCCGCACGCGGCGCGTTCAGGTGACCGCGCGCCACGTGATAGAACGAGAGCGGGATCGCGACGAACCCCGCAAAGAGTGCGGTGGCGTACATCGGGCCGAGCGGCACCCCAGCGCGAACGAGGCGCGCAAGTAGCGGGTACCAGAGCGGCGAGTGCAACGTCGGGAGGGGAAATCCGGTGAACCCGATCTCCGACCAGCCGCTTCCACCGTTCGCGAGCGCGTACACCTCCGCCAGGTGCACCGAGTTGTCGATGTACGTCAGATAGCCCCCGCGCAGGATCGGGAACGCGATGACCAGCGCCGTGCCGAGCAGACACGACAGGGCGACGAGGTCTCCGCGCTCGAAGCGAGTCGATGCGGGCATGAGGCTCGCCGAGCCTGCCGTTTCGGAATATCCGTGACAAGGACGACGTGTCGGACGCATCCGCGCCGTCCCCGGAGGCCTCATACGGTCGCCATTTGCGTCGCTCCGAGGGCATCCCCTGCCCGGGCGCGCGCCACGGGTCTTCCTGAGGTCTTCCTGGGGGCTGCTGCGCCTTTGTGGGAGTCTCGTGCGCATGGCACCTCCCAGGAAGGGCGGTTTGATCGTCATCGGCGTGCTGGCGGTCCTCAAGGCGTCCGCGCTGGCGTTCGTCGGGCTCGGCTTTCTCTCGCTGCTCCACAGGGATGCCGCGACCACCCTGGGCGAATGGGTAGAACGCATTCGCGTCGACCCCAGGAACCGGATCATTCACGCGCTCATCGAGAAGATTGTCGGCGTGCGGCCGCGCACCCTCGAGACGCTCGGCGTCGGGACGCTCGTGTACGCGGCGGTGTTTGCGACGGAGGGGCTCGGCCTCATCTTGCAGAAAAGGTGGGCCGAGTACATGACGCTCCTGGTCACGGTGTCGTTCTTGCCCGTCGAGGTGTTCGAGCTCGTCGAGCACCCTCGCTTCTCGAAAGCGGCGCTGCTCGCCGTGAACGCGTTCGTGGCGTTCTACATCGCGCGTCAGATCGCGCGCGAGCGCGCCGCTCACCGCGCCGGCAACGGAAGGAACTCCTGATCGTCGCCAGGCATCCTTCCGAAGTGAATCTGTCTCCAGTCATCCTTCGCGCGGACCGGATGTTTCAGCTCGCGGCTGCCTTCTTCAGTCTGTCGACGCTCGAAGACAGCTCCCTGACTGCGGTTTCCTGGAGACGCGCGGCTTCCTCGATCTGCTTCGCCGCCTCGGCGGCCTGCTCGGAGCCCCGCGACTGCTGCCGGTGTGCGCTGTTGAGCTGATGCACCATGTTGCTGATGCTCTCGATCGCCTGAGTGATCTGACGACCGCCGCGCGATTGCTCCTGGCTCGAGCGCTCGACCTGTTGCGCAACCGTGCGCATGGTCTCGCCCGTCTTCATGATGAGCTCGGTGCCGCGCGCCTGCTGCGCCGTGGCGGCGGCGATCTGCTGCACCGTCTCGGCGATGCGGCCGATGGCGTCCGTGACCTGCTTGCTGCCCTTCGCTTGCTCGACCGTCGCTCGGGCGATGGCGCGGACCATGTTCGTGCTCTTCTGCGAGCTTTCGAGAATCTTCTTCAACGCGCGTTCGGCTTCGTTCGACACCTGGACACCGCGATCGACGTTCTGCGCGCCGCGCTCGACGGCCTGGATCGCGTTGCGGCTCTCGGACTGGATGGTCTTGATGAGGTCCGCGATTTCCTTCGTGCTCGCTCCGGCGCGCTCGGCGAGGTCTTTGATCTCGTCCGCGACGACGGCGAAGCCCTTGCCGTGCTCGCCGGCCTGCGCGGCGATGATGGCGGCGTTCAGCGCGAGGAGATTCGTCTGTTCGGCAACCTCGTCGATGACGTTCAGGATCTGTCCGATCGCGTCGATCCGCGAGCCGAGGTTCGAGATGACCGAGACGGCCTCCTGGCTGCTCTCCTTGATGCGATAGATTTCCCCGATCGTCTTCAGGATCGATTCGGCGCCGTGTTCCGCGTCGCGAGCCACTTCCTCGCTGAGCCGGGCGGTTTCGTTCGCGTTCGACTGAACCTGATCGATGGAGACGTCCATCTCGTTCATGGACGAGCTCGTCTCTTCGGCGGTGAGCGAGAGCGCGTCGACGTTCTTCGCCACTTCCTTGATCGAATACGTCATCTCTTCGATCGAGGAGACGCTCTCCCGGACGCTCTGGCTGAGCTCGCCGATGTGTTCGGCCATCTCGTCGTTCGTCGCCGTCATCTCGAGGATCGAGGAGCTCGACTCTTCGGCGCTCGCGGCGAGCATCTCGACGTGCTGCGCGATCTCTCTCAGAGCCGTGGTCATCTCCTTGATGCTGCGAGCGGCCGTCTCGCTCAGGGACATCTGGTTCGACACGGTGTCGGTGATACGGCGAAGACCGTCGGTGACTTGCGCACCCGCGACCTCCACGGTGCGCGCTTGTTCGTCCGACCCCGTCTCGAGCTCCCGAATGGACGCCGCGAGCGCGGCGAGACCCGAGTAAACCTCGAGCAGGTCCGGCGACGCCCCCTCCGGAGGTTCCGGTCGCTTTCCGTCTCGCGTCCTCGTGACCGCGTCCTTGATGCGATCGAGGGACTCGCCGCGCTTCGCGCCACCCGCCCAGACGACGACGAAGACCGCTATCGCCGTCAAGGCGACCGCGTAAGGGACGACCGCACGGTCGAGCGCGAGGACCGCGAAGAGCGCGAGCAAGAGGATGAAGATTCCGTAGATCTGTCGCTGGGCGAGAGGGGGCATCGCGAGTCGATCTCCAGTTCGCGGGCGGACCGCGTAGAGATTGGGAAATCCGTAGCGTATTTGGCGTTCGTCGAGACAACAAGCACGGTCGTCGCTCCTTATCGAAGCACGCGATAAAACCCCCGTTCCGGCGTCGATCACGAGCTCGGCGGGGGTGAATCGGGGAGCAGCATTGGCCCCGCGACCGGCAGGAGCACGGTGAACTCGGCGCCGCCGCCCGGTCCATCGCGATATTCGATGTCCCCCCCGTGCTCCACGATGATGCGTTCGACGATGGCGAGCCCGAGCCCGGTGCCTTCACGCTTCGTCGTCGCGTACGGCGTGAAGAGTCGTGACTTCATGTCGTCGGCGACGCCGGGACCGTTGTCGCGGACGACGATGCGGACGCGATGGCCATCCGCTCCGCCTACCTCGACCGTGACCGCAGGACTCGCCACGCCGGCGACCGCGTCGAGCGCGTTCTGGACGAGATTCGTGAGGACCTGGACGATCTGCGCCCGGTCCGCGACGATGGGCGGCACGTCTTCGACGTGGAGAGCAATCTCGAGGCCCGCCGCGGAGTGAAGGCCGACGACGTCGCGAACGGCGCTCTCGAGATCCATGGGTGCCGGGTTCGGAGCCGGGAAGCGAGCGAACTGCGTGAACTCCCGGACGATGGTGGAGATCCGGGATACCTCGTCTAGGACGGTGCGTGTGGCTTCGTCGAAGTATTCGTCGAACGCGGGGTCGCCGCGAGCCCGGAGGCGTCGCAAGGTTTCGACCGCGGCGCGGATCGGCGCGAGCGGATTCTTGATTTCGTGAGCGACCTCGCGAGCCACTTCGCGCCGCGCGGCGATCCGCTCCGTCGCCGCGAGTCGCTTCCGGAGCGAAACGAGATCCGCTATCGTCTGGTTGAACGCGAGCGCGAGTTCCTCGAGCTCGCGACCCCCGCGTCCTTCCACCGGCACCGGCTCTCCGGTGACCACGCGCCGTGCCTGCTCCGAGAGAAGGACGATCGGACGCGCCAGTCCGCGCGCCAAGAGAATCGCGATCACGAGCGCACCCGCGAACGTAGCCATGCCCAGGATCACGACGGCGCGATCGAGGTCGGCGAGGGCATCGGTCAGCGGCAGTCGCGAGCGGGTAGCGACGATCGACATCCCGCCGAGCTGCGGCAAGCGCATGGTCCTGACGAGGAGGTCGCTCGCGTCCTTTGGCGGCACGAGAGAGAGCGACAACCCCTGCCCGGCGCCGACGCGGGCAAGGACGGACTCCAGATGTCGCGCGCCGTAAAGGCCGAGCGTCTCGTCGCCGTTCGAACGCGTGCAGTGCGCAACGATGGCCACGGGGCCGTCGTTCGTCCGCAACGTGGCGTGTCGCGAATCGGATCGCAGCTCCGCCGCGAGCTTCCGATCACGCGACCCCACGAGCCCGCCCGCCTGCCCGGCGCCCAGGATCTCGCCGCGACCGGTGAGGAGGACGAGCTCGTCCACTCGGATGGCCTTCATCAGCTCCACGACGCGCAAGCTGAGCGCCAGCCGTCGTCCCGCGTCGAGCTGTCCGGCGCGAAGATCGACGAGAGCCCCATCGAGGACCGGGTCGTGATCGCACAGCGGGCGCAGCAGCGACGGAAGATCCCGCACCTCGTCGCCGAGCTCCGCGCCGAGGCGCGAGACGGTGCCCTCGAACTGGAGCTGAAACTGTCGCTCCTCTGCGCGCCGCCACGCTTCGCGAACGCCGATCGCGAGTGAAAGCGTCGTCGCAACGGTGAGCACGCCGATCGCGACGAGCAAGCGCTGGGCGAGCGTCACGGAACCGGAGGGTAGCCGCCCGAGGCGCGCCAGGCGAGTCGCGCTTCTCGCGGGTTGCGCTCGGCACCGCGCGCTGGCACCGTGCGCCGGCTCTCATGGGTACTCGTCGATGGCTCGCGCTGGTCGCCGTTTTCGGTGCCGCGTGCTCGCAATCGCTGACGCTGCCGCCGCTCGCTCGTCCGGAGCATCACGCGTTTCTTCCGAAGGCCGAGGCGCCGCCGCCACCGAAGGTCGGATTTCCGTCGAATCGCCTCACGGTCGTACCGGCGGGGACGTTCGGTCCCTACGTCGGCGATCGTCCCGAGGGGATGCTCACGGCGTGGGCCGCCGACCTGAACGGCAAGCGGCGATGGCTCACCGCTCCCATCCGACGGACGCCGAGCGAAGAACCGAAGATCGTCGCGGACGCCGCACCCGACATCGATCTCGTCGCGCTTCGTCCGCTCGGTGGGACGTCGCAAGGGTTCGTGCTGCTGTCGAGCGCGCGCGAATTCTCCGGAGAACGGGTGGACGCGATGGCGCTGGGCCTTCGGGGCGAACTCGCCGGAGGGCCGACCCCGCTCGCGCAATCGCTGCCCGAGGTGGTCTGGGTCGACGCCGTGCCGACCGCCACCGGCGCGATCGCCATGTGGGCGGTTCGTCGCGACGACCGCGCGGATCTCTACGGCGTGGAGCTCGGCACGTCGGGCGACCTGCGCGACCAACCTTCCGTTCTCGTGCCCGACGTACGCGCCTGGCAAGTCGCCGCGTTTGGACAGGGCGCGGCCATCGCGGCGCTGACGGCCGGCAAGACGCGCGACGCGCCCGGCACGATCCGCGTCAGCTTCGTCGACAGCGAGGGCCACGCGGACAAGAAGTCGCTGACCGTTGCGGACGGCGCCACGGCGGAACCCGATCTCGATCTCGCCGCGCTCGGAGACAAACTCGAGGTCGCCTGGTCGGATCGGAAAGACGGCGAGGCCCGTCTTTACGGCGCGGTCGTGGACGCTTCCGGGAATCTGACGAAGCCCGCGTCGGAGCTCGGGTTACCATTCGGCGCCCAGTCGCTGGTGAAGATCGTCCCTCCCGAGCACCCGGGCGGGCCCGCGTTCCTGGCGTGGGAAAATGCAGTCGAGCAAGGCGACGCGGTGCGGGCGATACGCGTCGCGCCGCTGTCCGCGAGCGGAACTCTGGGCGACGCGTCCGGCATCGTGCAGATGTCGGCCACGGACGGCGTGCCGGAGCTCGTCGCGACGCCGGCGGGACTTGCGGGACTGACCCTCGCGCCCGCGTGCCGCGTCAGCGAATCGTGTGGCGGGCGTCGCCCCGTGCCGACCTTCGTCGGGTTCGATTCGACGCTGAACGTCGTCGTGTCCGCCCCGGTCCGCGTCGACGAGCTCGACGGACAGCCCGCTGATCTCGCGTGGGGACTGACCTGCCACGGGAGCAACTGCACGGCGCTCGCCGCGGGCCCCGGATCGCCCGCGCCCGTATTTTCCGTCGAGCTCTCCGAAGTTCCCCCGGAATGGACGCCTTCGGCCTGGAATGTCGCGAACGGCCCTGCGCCACGAGCCACGTGGATGAACTCGATCGCCCGGAGTGACTCCATCGCGGAACTGTCTGCCGTGCGACAGGGTGCGACGTCTCGGGTGGCCTGGGTGACGTATTTCGATCCCGAAACGCCGTTCCTCCGATCGAAGACAGCGGCGCCGGACGGCAAGTACGAGCCACCCCGCGCGGTCGTCCGCGTGCTCGACTTGCCCGACAAGGGCGTGCCCGCGGAGACGACGGTGATTTCCTATCGGGCGCATTCGCCGGGTGGCGTCGCCATCGCGCCCGGTGACCCGACGAGCGGACAGTCGCTCATCGCCTGGGCTGGCATCGACAACAAGGTGCCTCAGGTGTTTCTGACCCTCGTCGGCCCCAACGGCAAGAAGGTCGCGCAGAAGATGCTGACGCACGGAAAGAACGGGGTCAGTGGCGTCACCCTCGCATCCGTCGGCAACGCCTGGGTCGTCGCCTGGATCGAAGAGAGGCCGAACGCGTCCGACGTCCACATCGCAAAGGTGGACGACAAGTTGAAGCCCATCGTGACCGAGCGCCGCCTGGGCAACGACGCCGGGAGCGCCACGGGCGTCCAGCTTCTCGAGCGCGGCGATCACGTGTTTGCCGTCTGGGCCGACGCACGGGGTCCGAACGTCGGCGTTGCCGATATCTTCGCGGCGCGGCTGTCGTCGGCAGATCTCGCGTCGGTCGGCCCCGAGCATCCCGTCGCGGAAACGCCCACACACTCCCGTTCGCCCGCGCTCGCCGCGTTCGGCGACGGGGCCGTCGTGGGGTGGGTCGAAGAACCCCCGAGCAACTCGTCGCAGTCGGATGCGTCGCTCATGTTCGCGCAGCTGGATTCAGGCGCAGAAACCGTGTCGGGCTCCGTCACGAGGGTCACGCTTTCCGGCTCGGCCGAGGGCCTCGGCATTTCGTGCGGCAACGACGTTTGCCGGTTCGCGGCGTCGGTGGCCACGAGCGACGCCGGGGGGATCGAGGCGTTCGAGTGGGCCCCGAATCGGGACGTCGTGCCGCGCCACCTCGTTGGCCTGGCCGCCATGCCGCGCGACGCCGCCGCGCCAGTCATTCTGGGCGACGGGATCTTCTACGCCGATGAGGCTCGCCCCGGAGACGCACGCTTACGACACCTCGGCGTTACCTGGAAGTAATGTCGGTGACTGTCAGGCCATGACCCTCATTTACCTACATGTTGTCCACCCGCTGGGGATAAGTACGCACCGCTGTTGGCCGCGCAAGGATCGTACGGTGCGCAAGGAACCAGCACGATCGGCGTCCGCCCTGAGGGGGAATTCGGGCATCACCCGCTTGAAATCGCATGAATTCGATGACCTTCGGTGCCGCAGGGCGATGGAACGCCGGCTGCAGTACCGCTCGCCATGGAACGATCGGTGGAAGAATCGGTGCTCGTCGTGGTCGAGGGTGATGCCGCGTGCCCACTCTGGCTGAACCACTGGGGCCCGGCGCCGGTCAACGGCTGGAGCATGCTCGAGCAGGAAGAAGGGGAAACGCAGGCCGCGTTCGGCGAGCGCATGACCTCGACCATCGAACGGTTCAGCGACCCTGAGTCGAACGACGTCGTCGTGATCGTCGTGGGCCGGGGCACGGGCGAAAGCGCGTGCGGCAGCCGCTGGGACCTCGCCGGCACCGTGCTCACGCACCTGTCGAAGCGCGCCGGCGGCCGCGTCCTGTTCACCCACGGATACGGTTGCGATGACGCCCCGGACGCCTCGCTGGCCGCCTTCGTCGCAGAGCTTGCCGCAGAATGGTCCTGGTCGGGCATCGAAATCGGCGTTCGAACCCGGGGTATCGTGCGGACTCCGCAGCTTCGCCGGACCTCGGCGCCGCCCCCAGGCAGCTACCGCCCCGACGCGCTCCCCGCCTCGCAGGCGGTCTGATCTTTCGCGGGCCGCGTACGGGCCGGGCCGACGTTGCCATGGCGTGAGATTCGCGTAGAAATCCCGCCGCATGTCGCAACCCGAGGCGGCTGCGGGCTCCGATGCTCGCGCCGGAGTGCCGAGCGAGACCCCGGAAGCGGCCTCTCATCCGCCGCGGGTCTCGAAGGGTGATTGGGTTTGTTGCGGCGTCGTGGTGGCCGTCACGGCCGCTCATGTCGCCTATTACTTTCCGCGGGTCGTCGACGACCTGTTCATCTCGCTCCGCTTCGCCGAGAACTTCGCGCACGGAAACGGCGCGGTCTACAACCCGGGGGATCGCGTCGAGGGGTATTCGAGTCCGCTCTGGATGTTCTTGCAGAGCGTCGGGATCTTCCTCGGGTTCGAAGGGGTCACGTGGACGAAGCTCCTCGGTTGCGCGTCGCTCTTCGGGCTCGAGTACGCCCTCTATCTCCTCTCGAGACGCGTTTTCGGCATAAAGGGTCCGCTGGCCTTTCTACCCGCCCTGTGCGTCGCCACGAATAGTTACGTCGTGAACTGGGCCGTGCTCGGCCTCGAGACGCCCCTTCATCTGCTCGCGATCGCCGCAGCACCCGTCGCCATCGAGGCGGCGCTGGCGGCGTCGACCCGGCGGTCCCGCGGAACCGCGACGGTCGCGATCATCGGCCTCGGGCTCACGCGTCCGGAATCGGTGCTCTACCTCGGCGCGAACGCGCTCGCTCCGTTCGTCCGCGCGACCTCCCTCGCGCGCGCGAACGGCATTCTGCGAGCGGTCGTGCGCGTGTTCCTGCCCGGGGCGCTGGTGCTCTTCGCGCTGCTGCTCGTTCGTCGCGGCTACTACGGTTCTTTCGTTCCCAACACGTACTTCGTGAAAGGCGTCACGAGGGCGTTCGACGTGAACAAGCTCTCGGCCCTCTGGGACGAGGGCGCAACGACCTGGGAAGCCGCGACGTATCTCGGCGGAGCCGCGTTGCTCCTCTACTTCGGCTTCGCGAGACGCGCGCTCGCGCCAGCGCTCTCCGTGCTCGCGTGCCTTTACTTCACCGCGAATGTCCGGCTCGACTGGATGCCGAGCCTTCGTCATCTCCTGCCCGTCACGGTGTTGACGCCGGTCGGATTCGCGTGTCTGGCAGACGCGTTCGCTCGCGCACGGCAGCGTCCACTGCGCCTCCTCGCCTGGACGCCGCTCGTCGTACCCGTGCTGGCGTTCGCCAGCGTCGTCACGATCGACAATCGGAACAGCCCCGAGGAAAATCGCGGGCGCGGATGGATCCGGCCGAAGACGCTGCGGAAGTGGGAAGACACGCGGCTCTCTTACGAGCGCCTCGAACCGCCGCACGTATCGCGCATGCGGAGCTATGAAATGGGCCAGATCACGCAGGCATGGCACGTGTTAGAAGCCAGCGCGGAACCCGTGGCGGAGAGCTGGTACATCGGACGCGATATCGGCGCGGTCGGCTACTACACGGGCGTTCGCGTCTTCGACACTGCGGGCCTCTTCACGAAAGAGGTCTCGCACTCGACGGCGTGGACGCGAGACCACCGCGTGCCGGACGACCTGATCCGAACCGGAATGGCGAAAAGGCCGGTGGCCGGTGAGATCTACGAAGGCTGGGAGACCGCGCTCGGACGGGATCCGGACCTCTTGCGCGGCTATCGCATACGGACGGGCAGCATGCGCTCACCCTTCGCGTTTCTCGCCGAGGACCGCCGGCGACCGTCGGCCGCCGAGGTGCTTCGCCGATACGAGGCGATGGTCGCCAAATTTCCGAAGCTCTACTATCTGAACACACTGTACGGAGAGTCCGTCGGCGCCGTCGTCGAGAGACGGCTCAGGATCGTGAAGCAGCAACTCTCGACGGGAAGGCTCTGACATGGTGAAGGCGGCACTCTCACGCTTCGCGACCTGGCTCTCGACGGTGCTCGGAGCGCTCGGTATCGGCGCGTTCGTGTGGCCGATGGCGATCGGGATGGGCATCGGCGTCGGGGGCCTGGAGCTTTTCGTCCCCGCATTCCTCCACGGCATGATCAAGCGACGCGCGACGCTCGAGTTCACCCGGCCGAGCCTGCTCTCGACCATGGTCGCGGCCGCCGTGGTCGCCGCGATCGCGGCGCTTCTCGCCATTCGCGCGCGACGCCGAGGGGACCGGCGAAGCACGCCGGAGATATACAATTCCAATCTGCGACGCGGCGCGTTTCTGGCTGCCCTGCCGCTCGTCGTCTCTCTGGCGGAACCACTCGAGGCCACGCATTCGTGGCTCGTGCTCACGTTCGCCGCGGTCACGGCGATCCTCGTGACGTATTCCGCCTACCACTGGTCGCGGGAGCTTCCGGATGAGTCGCCCCGGTCGCGTTTTCGGTTCATGGCACCCACCGTCGTGGGCGTCGCGATCGCGTCGTACATCGTGGTCGTCACGTCCATCGCGTTCATCAACCACCTCGCCTTCAACACCGGACGAAGCGACCTCGGCTACTACATGAGCATCTTCCGACAGTCGAGCCAGGGCGTCCCGCTCGGCTGCTCGCTGTGCGGGAACGGGAGCCATCTGACCGGTCACTTCGATCCGATCCTGGTGCTGCTCTCGCCGCTATATCTCCTCTATCCGTTCGCGGAGACGCTCCTGCTCCTCCAGACCGTGTGGCTCGCCCTCGGCGCGGTGCCGGTCTACCTGGTCACCGTTCATCACGTTCGCCGCAGCAGCGCAGGCGTCGCCCTGGCGATTGCGTATCTTGCATTCCCCGCGCTCCACGGAGTGAATCTCTTCGACTTTCACTCGCTGTCGCTCTGTGTGCCGCTCTTCATCTGGGTCCTTTACTTTCTCGATTCCGGCAAGATCCGCGCGTACTATCTGACACTCCCTCTGCTCCTCCTGGTTCGCGAGGACATTTCGATCGCGATGTGCCTCGTTGGGGCGGGCGCGCTGTTCTCCAAGGAACCCGCGCGCGTGCGCGTCGGTCTCGTCACCGTCGCGGCGTCGGTGGCGTACTTCCTCGTCGCGAAGGGCGTGTTCATGGGGCACATCGATCCCCTGAACTCCACGGGGACGAGTCGCGGCTACGCGGGCGCGTACGGCGACCTCATTCCCGCAGGCAAATCGACCGCAGGCCTCATCGCCACCGTGTTCGGTGATCCGATGTACGCGCTCACGCGAATCCTGACCGAAGAGAAGCTCGACTATGTCGCGAAGCTATGCGTGCCCCTGCTCGCCCTTCCGTTCCTCGCCAGGGACAGGCTCCTGCTCTCCTACGGGGCAGCCCTCACGCTCCTCGGCTCGGTGCCGTTTTTGTACAGCACCCATTTCCAATATTCGAGCATGTTGATTCCCTTTCTCTTCGTGCTCGCTGCCGGCGCGCTCGGCCGGATCCGGACGGGGGATGTCTCGTTTCCGCGCGTGTCGGGGGCCCGTCTGTCGCGCGTCTTACCGCTCGGAATCCTCGTCTCGACGCTGCTCTGCTCATGGAAGTTCGGAGGCATAGTTCCCAACGGCAGCTTCACCGGCGGCTTTCGCCCGCTCGTTCGCACGGTGTCGCCCGGCGGTCTCGCGATGGATGCCTGGCTCCGGAAGTTCGCGCGTTCGTTGCCGAAGGGAGCCAAGGTGGCAGCCAACAGCCGCATCTTGACGCACCTCGGACCGGTAACGAGCGTTCTCATGATCGACGATCGGGCACGAGCCGACTACGTCGTCGCGGGCATGGCGAACCACGCCGTGGCCCGGGAACTGAGGCCCGAGATCAGGGCGGGCCGCCTGATCCAGCTCGACTCGTTCGATGACGTGAAGATCTTCAGGGCGCACTATCCAAAGGCGCCCGCGGCGGCTGCCGCGACGAACCGCCCGCCGATCGAAGCCGAGTGACGGCTACTAGGAAAGGGGGGCCTTGCCGCCTTGCCCCCCGCGGCTCGCTTCGCGACCGCTCCCCCGCCGCCTTCGGCGCGCTCGTGTTCGCAAGGGGGTCTTGACCCCCGCGGCTCGCTTCGCGACCGCTCCCCCGCCGCCTTCGGCGCGCTCGTGTTCGCAAGGGGGTCTTGACCCCCGCGGCTCGCTTCGCGACCGCTCCCCCGCCGCCTTCGGCGCGCTCGTGTTCGCAAGGGGGTCTTGACCCCCGCGGCTCGCTTCGCGACCGCTCCCCCGCCGCCTTCGGCGGGCTCGCTATGCTCGCGTAGTGCCGCACCCTCTTTGATCCCTCGGGGACGACGGTGCTCGTCGGTGCGGAACTACTAGGAAGCTCTACGCCGCATGAGGTTTGATCTCGACTTCGCAGCCGAGGTCGGTCAAGCGGCGGACGAGGCGTTTGATGGTCTTGCTCTGGTCGCGGCGGTCGAAGTGATGGGGTCCGAGGTCGCGGTAGGGAGTGCCGTCGCGGAGCATGTAGAAGGCGGCGGTGAGCATCGATGCGGCGACGGCCAAGATCGCCTTCTTTGCTCCACGGCGGGACTTGAGCCGGAGAAACTGGGCTCGAAGGTAGCTTTCCTTCGTGCGCACCGCGGCCCAGGCGGATGTGACGAGCGTCGTCTTGAGCCAGTTGGCGCTCTTGCGGACGCGCGTCGAGCGACGCTTGCCGGCGCTCTCGTCGTTGCGGGGGCAGAGGCCGGCCCAGGACACGAGGTGTCCCGCAGACGGGAAGCGCGACATGTCGACGCCGATCTCCGCCACGATCACGTTCGCGACGATGTCACTCACTCCCGGCATCGTCGTCAGGATCTCGGCGTGCGCCCGGATCGGCTCCAGCGCTTTTCCCGCAGCTGCATCAATCTCGGCCAGGGCCCCTTCGAGCGAGCCGATGACGCCGAGATGCAGCTTCAGCATGGCTCGGTGATGAGGGGTAACCCGCCCGCGCAGCGCTTCGATCAAGTCGGCCCTCTTCTTGCGCGCGGTACCGACCGCGAGATCGGCAAGGCGCTCGGGGTCATCTTCTCCGGCGATGAGAGCGGCGAGCATCGCCCGGCCGCTGGTCCCGAGCACGCTGGACAGGACGCTCGCGACCTTGATGTTCGAGTCCTCGAGCGTTTTCTGTATGCGCAGCGTGTGCTGGGCGATTTCTCGCACGAGCTGCGCGCGCGTTCGAGTGAGATCGCGCAGCTCCTGGATTCGCGCAGGAGGCACGAAACTGCTGCGGATCAGCCCGTGCGCGAGCAGATCGGCGATCCACGTCGCGTCGTTCACGTCGGTCTTGCGCCCTGGCACGTTGCGAATGTGCTGGGCGTTCGCGAGCACGAGTTCGAAGCTCCCTTCGAGCATGTGCCAGACCGGCTTCCAGTACACGCCGGTGGCCTCCATCGCCACGTGGGTCACGCCGTGCTCCTCGAGCCATTCCGCCAGCTCGAAGAGGCTACGTGTGGTCGTGCCGAACGTTCGGACCTCGCGCCGCGTTGGTTCGCTGACGCAGCGCACGCAGGCAACGACGCTATCCTTGTGGACGTCGAGGCCCGCGCAACGGGGATACATGACTTCCATGACCATCTCCTCCTTTCGGCGCGTCGAGAGGAGCCCTCGTCATCGAAGTCTACTAGGCGTGCTCCCGGATCTTTCGACCCGCGGTCACAATTCGGGGTGCTCGCAGGGCTCCGGGTCCATCTACTGAACGGGTTCTTGGCACCAAGTCACGGCCGACCTCGTTCCCGACGCCGCGGCAGGATACACTCGACTCCACCGTCCACGCGACGACCCGAGCTTCATGCTTCGGGGAAGGCGCTCTCGCCGATGGGCATCTACTGACAGATGGCGTAGTCCGGCGACAAGGTCGGGGTACCGAGGCACCGTCCACCGTTGGGGCACGTGTTCGCCTGGGGATGACAGGCGATCGCCCTGCCGGAACCGCACGCGGCCGCCGGGACGCAGTCGAAGCTGGTATAGAAAGGGACGATCACGAGGGTCTGCGCCGTGCCGCAGCAGACATCGCCATTGGCGCAGTCTTCCGGACCGTCGCAGTGCGCCGCGGTGAAGGGAAAACCGCAGGGCGCTCCCGCGGCGAGGCACGTCGCTGTGACCTGCTCGGTGGTCGTACCGGTTCCCGACGACGACGTCGACGAAACGGACACGCAGCAATCGCCTCCCTGATCCGTTTCACACGTCGATCCGTTGCACGCGACGCTCGCGCCCTGAACCGGCGGTTCGATCGCACTGCCCCCCGCGCCCGGGCTCCCGCCGCCCGTCACGCCACCGTTGCCGAAACTACCCGCGTCGAAGGCGCCGTCACCCACTCCGCCGGTAGAGTCCGCGCCCCCGAACCCGTCCACTCCGCCGCTCTCGGCGAGGCCTCCGCCCTGCGCGATTGAACCGCCCTCGGCCGTGAAGCCAACCGTGCCTCCGGTGAGGCCGCCCGATCCGCTCGAGCTCGTCCTGCTCCCTGCGCCGGCCGAAGCACCGGCCCCCGAGAAGAGGCCCTGCGTGGAACTACCGCCACACGCACAGAGGACCGATCCCGTGAGGACGACGCGGAGAAAAGAATCGAAGCCCACATCGAACCATAACACGCAGACACGGGCGCGGACTCTCCGCCGTGCGCGCGGCGTTGACGAGGCTCGCGGCGTTCTCTCATCGCCTGTTCGCCTACATCGTCGCCGCCCGGCGCTTCGGTCGAACTGACGCGTTCGCCTCAACTGGGGCTTGATGCCACGCGTCGTCGGTCGCGCGGGTGGCTCGGCGCGGCCGCTTGTCCGTTCAACCTGGCCTATCGTTCGACGGATCAGCACACCCGAGAGTTATCTCGACCCGACCGGCATTGCTCTTGCAGGCGTGCGACGCGAGATCCATAGGGAGTCAATGTACCAAACCAAGAATGACCTACCCGAGTCTTCACGAACGAGATTGGTGGAGCTCCTGAATCTTCGTCTGGCCGATGCGATCGACCTCGGGACGCACTGCAAACACGCACACTGGAACGTCAAGGGCCCCGGATTCATCGCGCTGCACGAGCTCTTCGACAAGGTGAACGAGGACGTCGAGGATTACGTGGACCTCATTGCCGAACGCGCGGTTCAACTCGGCGGCGTGGCCGACGGCACCGCGAGGTCCGTGGTAAAGCGCTCGACCCTGCGTGACTATCCGCGGGAAGCGGCGGCGGGACGGGATCACGTCGAGGCGCTGTCGGCTAGCCTCGCCGCTTTCGCGAAGCTCGTGCGCCAGGCCACCAACACGGCGTCGGAACTTTCCGACCAGGACACGGCGGATCTCTTCACCGAGGTGAGCCGCGGCGTGGACAAGTGGCTGTGGATGGTGGAAGCCCACCTGCAGTCCGAACGATGACCAGCTAATTTCCGCAGCAGAAAACCGCGAGATGGGCCGATGGACGGGTGCACGGAGGCAATCCGAGAAACGAAGAGTGCGGTCGAGCCCCTGACGGAAGGTTCCGCTGCGCCGGCCCGATCGCTCGGTGAGCGAATGCGTACGTGGGAACGCGCCCGGATCCTCGTCATCGACGACGACCAGACGAATTGCGAGATGCTCGAGTTCGCGCTCAAGCGCGAGCACCGAGTCACGTGGCGAACCTCGGCGCACTCGGCGCTGGAGCTGTTCGCGACCGAGGACTTCGACGTCGTGCTCACGGATCTCAACATGGCCGAGCTCGGCGGCATCGAGCTCTGTCAGCGCGCGACGGAGATGCGGCCCGACGTCCCCGTCGTGGTCATCACCGGGAACGGGACGATGATCGCGGCGATCGCTGCCATCCGCGCCGGCGCCTACGATTTCGTCAACAAGCCAGTCGACGGCGAAAGACTGCGCGTGACCGTCCGCCGTGCGTTCCGTCTTCGCCGCCTGCGCGACGAGGTGAAGCGGCTGCGCCTCGACGCGTGTACGGCGCCCGCTTTCGAGGAAATGCTCGGGACGAGCGACGCGATGAAGCACGTCTTCGAGCTCGTTAGCCGCGTCGCACGCTCGGACGCGACGGTGCTGATCGAGGGCGAGAGCGGCACCGGCAAGGAGCTCGTGGCCCGCGCGGTTCACGCCCAGAGCTCGCGCCGCGACCAGCCGTTCCTTGCCATCAACTGCGCGGCAATGACGCCGTCGCTGCTCGAGAGCGAACTCTTCGGGCACGCACGGGGAGCGTTCACGGACGCGAAGACCGCCCACGCCGGGCTCTTCGAGCAAGCCTCGGGAGGCACTCTCTTCCTCGACGAGATTGGCGAGCTGCCCCTCGAGATGCAGCCGAAGCTCCTGCGAGCCCTCCAGGAGCACCGGGTGCGCCCGGTGGGGGCGAATCATGAAGTGCCGTTCGACGCCCGGATCGTCGCTGCCACGAACCGGCATCTCGAGCGCGACGTGTCTGCAGGGCGCTTTCGCGCGGACCTTTACTACCGCATCAACGTCGTCGCCGTCACCCTGCCGCCGTTGCGCGAACGCCCGGGAGACATTCTCGCGCTCGCCCAGCACTTCGTCGAACGCGCCGTCGCTCGCTCCGGCAGCCGCGTCGCCGGCATCGACGCGTCGACGGCGGAGAAGCTCTGCAGCTACGACTGGCCCGGCAACGTGCGCGAGCTGGAGAACTGCATGGAACGCGCGGTGGCGCTCGCCCGTTTCGACACAATCACCGTCGACGACCTCGCGGAAAAGATCCGGAACTATCGCTCGGACCGCATCGTCATCGCCGCCGACAATCTGTCCGAGCTCGTGACGATGAGCGAGCTCGAGAGTCAATACTTCGCCCGTGTATTGACCCTCGTCGGCGGGAACAAATCGCGCGCCGCAAAGATACTCGGCGTTCACCGGCGCACCCTGTACCGAAAAGCCGAGAGCACCAGGACCCGCGGGCTTTGAGGCGTGCGCCATCTCGGCGCTCTCCGCCCCACCGCCCTTGGTGTACGCTCGGCAGCAATGGACTTCGAACACTCCGCTCGGGCTCAGGATTTCATCGAACGAGTGCGGCGCTTCATCGACGAGCGCGTCCTGCCGAACGAAGGGACGTACGAAGCCGAGCTCGTGCGCTCGAACGACTTCAGGGAATGGCGAATCCCTCCCATCATGGAGACCCTGAAGGCCGAGGCGAAGACACAGGGGCTCTGGAACCTGTTCCTTCCAGATCCGGCCGACGGTGCCGGCCTCGACAATCGGGATTATGCGCCGCTCGCGGAGCTCATGGGCAAGAGCTTCATCGCCCCGGAGGTCTTCAACTGCAACGCGCCTGATTCGGGAAACGCCGAAGTTCTGCACCGCTACGGCTCCGACGAACAGAAGGAGCGATGGCTCCGCCCGCTGCTCGACGGCAAGATCCGCTCGGGCTTCGCGATGACGGAGCCGGCCGTCGCCTCGTCGGACGCGACGAACATGCAGGCGACCTGCGTCGTGGAGCGGAACGAGGTCGTCCTGAACGGTCACAAGTGGTGGACGAGCGGCGCCGGCGATCCGCGCTGTCGTTTTCTGATCTTCATGGGCGTCACCGATCCCGATGCGGAAGATCGTCATCGGCGTCACTCCATGGTGCTCGTCCCCATGGACGCGCCCGGCCTCCGGATCGTGCGCATGGTCCCCGTCTTCGGACACCTCGACGAACCGCACGGCCACGCGGAGATCTTGTTCGAGAACGTGCGCGTTCCGCTCGGAAACGTCGTCGCAGGACCGGGCCGCGGCTTCGAGATCGCCCAGGGCCGGCTCGGGCCGGGCCGCATTCATCACTGCATGCGCGCCATCGGTGCAGCGGAGAAGGCGTTCGACCTCATGTGCAAGCGCGCCACGTCGCGCGTGGCGTTCGGTAAGCCGCTCGTCAACCTCGGCGGCAATCGCGACATCATCGCCAACTGCCGCATGGCGATCGATCAGGCGCGGCTCCTCACCCTGAAGGCTGCGTGGTTGCTCGACACGCAGGGCCTCATGGGCGCCATCAACACCGTGTCGCAGATCAAAGTCGTCGCGCCCAACGTGCTCCAGACCGTGACGGACGCCGCGATCCAGATGCACGGTGGTCAGGGCGTCGCGGATCGGGACCTCAACATGCTCATGGGCATGGCGCGCGTGCTCCGCATCGCCGACGGACCGGATGAGGTCCACCGCGGTCTCGTCGCAAAGTTCGAGCTCATGAAGTATCGCTGACTTATGCTCCCGGGATCGATGAGACGCCCGATAGCGTGTTCCTTGCTCTGTCTGCTGGCGGTCGGTCCAGGCTGCGCCTCGAGTGACTGGTGGTATTCGAGTGACGGCCGGGACGCCGGAAATGAGGATGCCAGAGCATTGGGTCGCGGCGGATTCGAAGACGGCGGGGCCAAGCAAGGCGGCGGAGCTTCGACTCGTGACGGCGGCAGCTCCTCGGACCGAGACGGCGGCGCGTGCGTGACACCGCCGTCGGTCAACGTGGACGCGACCCAGTGGGACTTCGACGCGTCACCGACGTGGAACTGCTCGGCAGCCGGCACGACGACCATCGATTCTGCGGCGGGTACCGTCACGAGCACGAGCTGCAGCTTGGGTGCGCTCGACGTGTCGAACGGCGTGGCGCAACTCGATACGACGGGGTCACCCGTCATGGTCGTGCGTCTGCGCGGGCTCACCGTCAGCGGCGGCCATGTGTTCAAGATCGTCGGCGACAAGCCCGTCGTCTTTCTCGTCGCGGGCGACGTGTTGATCGACACGGGCGGCACCCTGGACGCCGGTGCGGCGGGGACGACCGCGGGCGCGGGCGGCGACCTCGCCGCACAGTGCACGACGTCCGCAGGTGCGGCCGCGACGGCCACGACGAATGGCGGCGGCGGTGGCGGCTTCGGCACGCCCGGCGGCTTCGGCGCGAACCTCACGGGCGCGAGCGACGCAGCGGGTGGCGTCGCGAGCTCGGACACGGATCTCGTTCCCCTCCGCGGCGGTTGCCCCGGAGGCACGGGAGGCAGCGGCGCGGGCGCGGCGGGAGCAGGAGGCGGCGCGTTCGAGATCAGCGCTTCCGGGGCGATCACCATCGGCACTGGCTCGAACCCTGCGGTCCTGAGCGCCGCCGGTGGCGGTTCACCTGCGGTCATGAAAGGCCAGAACGTCGGGAGCGGAGGCGGCGGAAGCGGCGGCGGCATTCTCCTCGTGTCGCCCGTCCCGGCTGTCTTCGGCAGCGGAGGTGCTGCGCGAGCGCACGGCGGCGCGACGGGCGCGTCGCAGGGTTGCGCGTGCGCGCCAAACAAGACCGCAAACGACGGTGCCGACGGGCACTCCGCCGACGACACCGCGGCCGCAGGCGGCAAGTCGATCGACGTCAATGCCGCCACTGGTGCGAACGGCGGCCAATGTTCGGGAGTGCTGTGTCAGACGTCCTCGGCGAGCGGCGCGAACGGAACCGCCGCCCGCGTCCCGGCGAGCGCGTCGGGTGGAGGTGGCGGCGGCGGCAGGATCGTCGTGACCACGATGCCCGCATCGTCCGCGTGCAAGTGAGGGCGCGCTTGCCCGATCACCTGGCTCGTGCGACAAACGCGGGGAATCTTGCGCCGACGCTCCAAACCATGGCGATGGCCATCGCGACAGGAACAGAATCGCAGAATTCATCGAAGAAGACTGATAAGCGCCCCTAGCTCAGCTGGATAGAGCATCGGACTTCGAATCCGCAGGTCGCAAGTTCGAATCTTGCGGGGCGCGCCGCAGAGAACATGCTGGATTCGTGATCCAGACGATCGGCCAGAAAGGGGTGCGGGTACCTGTGCGGGTACCTCGATTTGGGGAAATGCCGTCGCCGAAGAGGGGGGCTCTTGTCACTTGGCGGTGGGTCGCCAGCGAAATCTGTTCAGGCGTGCAATTGCGCCACGAAACTCCCGAATGCCTGACTCCGCAGCAAGGGTGGGATGAGTCCGGGACCTCGAGTTCGGGGCGCTTCAGAGCGCTGAACCCCGCTGTGCCGGCTACCTCGGTCATCCTTCCTTCAAAATCCCCGGCGCTCCCCTTCACTGCACCCCACAGTGCAACGATCATGACGACGCGCTCGCTCTCGTCGACCTCGTAGTACACGTGGTTTCTCGTCCTCTCCATGAGCAGCCGGCGCACGGCAACTCCACCGCGATGGATGAAGAGCAGCCCGAGGTCCGGCTTTTCGGCAAGCCGTCGCTGGGTATCGCGCAGCTCCTCCGCGAAGAGGGTCGTGGCATCGTGACGATTCGCGCGCCACCAAGCGTCCATCTTCCGCGCCTGACGCTGCGCAGGCTTGGCGAGCCGAACCTTCACGCCCGAGCCAGAAGCTCGGCCACGAACTCCTCGGCATCCACGTGCTCGCCGCGTCTGGCTGCACTCTGGCCTGCGTCGATGGCTCTGAGTATCCTCTCTCGCTCCTCTGGTTCGAGATCTGGATCATCTCCGCTGACGGGCACGATGTGGAGCACAGTTCCGTCGGGCAGGACCATCGGTTCGTCCACGACGATGCGGCCGTTTTCGACGTGCGCCTTGAGGGCGTTCATGATCATTCACGCTAGCACCGCTTGCCCTTCGTTGCTCGTCTCCCGGATCCCTCCGCGAAAGTGCGAACGCTGCTACTGCCAAAGATCGAACGGAACCGCGGCAGAAGGCGGGGATCACTTCCATCGAAATCGCGCCGAAGAAGCGCCTCAGCCGGACCACCGCGACGATTGGGAGCAACTCAGCGCGAGGTCGCCGCTGCGGAGGTGGCGGCCCGCTCCCACCCGTAGGCGGCCACGTTCACGAGGACCAGCGAGAAGGGAACGAGGGAGCAGTGCTTCAAGCTGGGGCGGTTCGTTGGACGGTAGTGCCTCGGTCGCGCTTCACTGTCACCTGCCCTCGCCGCGCATAACCGAAAGCGACATTTACTCGCGTGGCATCAGCGGAAGGCGTCGTGGGGAGGAGCAACTCCAGTAGAGCCCGACGCGCTCGACCTCGCCGGCCGCCTTGGCCACCTGCTCAGCGGCCATCCCTACTCGCGTCGGGATTCCCAAGTCGTGTCGCCCACCTGGTCACGACGCCGCACCGTGATGTAGTCGTCGATGGAGTGGGCGCGGAGCGCATCGAGCAGCGGCCGGATGCCGCTTCGCCGGATGAACGCCATGACCACGTCGATGCGGTCCGCGGAGTGGATCTCGGTGAGGAGCTGTCTTCCGACCCTGGGCTCACCGGGTGCGTTCGTGAGGAGCGTCGTGTCGAGCAGCGGGATGAGAGGCTCGGAGATCTCTTCCGGGCTGCCATCCGGCAGCCTCGACAAAACGGCGCGGAGGACCGCGCCCGGCGTGATCGGCTTTTCCCCGTCCGTCGCTTTGGTGGCGACGGCGGCGATCTCATCGACGAGCTGTCTAGCGAGGGCGATCCCCTTTTCGACGCGCTCCTCGGCCTTGAAGGACTCCACTGCGCGTTCCACGACGCGACCGGAGCATGGTGTGCGCGTCCGGCACGAACACGTGTTCGCCCACAACGGCGGGGACCCGTGCCGGACCTCCGGCAACGCGCGCCGTGCCAGCGGAAGCGCTCACCGAGCGCTCGGGAAGGCGACACCGACGTCCAGCAACGCGCGTCAAGCGTTGGGAAGGGCGGCCCGGGCACGCCGAGCGTCGACACCAGCACCTGGAACGGCGGCCCGGACACGCGGAGTCTCGACACCAGCGTCGGGAACAGCGGCCCGGACACCCGGAGCGTCGACACCAGCGTCGGGAACGGCGGCCCGGGCACGCCGAGCGTCGACACCAGCGCGCAGTAAGGCGAGTAACGTTTCCGGAAGCGCGCGCCGAGCGCTTGGGACGACGCTCCGGATGCTTGAGCCGACGCTCCGGATGCTTGAGCCGACGCTCCGGATGCTTGAGCCGACGCTCCGGATGCTGGAGCCGACGTTCCAGGTGCTGGAGCCGACGTTCCAGGTGCTGGAGCCGACGCTCCGGGTGCTGGAGCCGACGTTCCAGGTGCTGGAGCCGACGCTCCGGATGCTGGAGCCGACGTTCCAGGTGCTGGAGCCGACGCTCCAGGTGCTTGAGCCGATGAGCGACCGGGGATGGGCCGCGCAGTCGTGGGTCGGCGTGCATGAGGACGGGTTCGGAGAGCCCTCCTTGAGGACGCATTCATCGACGTGGCCGTCGTGGGGGTGGTGCAAGTGTCCCCCGTGCAGGTAGTCGATGTGTCCGTCGTGCTTCAGCGCCGTGTGGCCGCAGTTCGGCCCGTGTACGTGGGAGCAGCCCGCCGTGAGATCACGCACGCAGTGACATTCTCAGGAGCAAAAGCTACCCGGATAGCACGTGCCGTGCTCGCACGTCGGCGTCCCGTAGCCACTTCCGGTCTGATTGACGCAGTCGGCGTCGTGTGTACAGGCGGGGCCGCATTGCATTTCGTACCGGATGTCGTCGCACGAGGGCACGATCTGCACCCTCTCACAAGGCAATCCGTTCGGGCAGTCCGCATCCGTCGTGCAGCTCGCTTTCACGCAAGTACCGACAGGATCGCCGCACAAACAGACCGAACCTGGGTCGCACTCGTCGTCGTTCACGCAACCGTAGTGACAGCTTTCGGTCGGTGAACCTCCGATGCCACCTATACGCTCCGGCACTTCGACGCTGCAGTAGCCATGAGGTGCCCCGGTGCATTGGTCGTTAGCGTTGCACTCCCGCGGCACGCCGCTTCCCACGTCAAGAGGGAGAGGCTCGGCCGCGTCCGGCGCACCAATCACCGACCAGCAGTCACTCTTGGAAGGTCGGTGAACCACTCCTGAGTCGCAGACTTCGAAACCACCGCTTGGGCCCGTGCCGCTTCCGTCGCTCGTCAGCGGCTTCGGGTTCAAGCAAGGCGCAAGAGGAGGTCCCGCGTCCCCGCCGCTTCCGCTCCCCCCGCTCCCCTGGGTGGCGTTCCCCGGGGCAGCATCCCCGGAGGGAGCACGACCCGCGTCGTCCGCGGGCCCAGCCGTGTGACGGGTGTCGCCCCCCGTCGTGCCGCCGCATCCAACGATGAGCCCAGAGATGACGAGGCCACTGATCCGAAATGCGAGCGGCACGAAGTTCCGAAACATACGCGATTGAAATTGAGAAATTAGGCGGTGTAGCGAAGACGGCGTTGTCAGGGAAGGTCGAAGCGATCGAGGTTCATCACCTTGGTCCAGGCTGCCACGAAGTCCTGGACGAACTTCTCCGCGGCATCCGCGCTCCCATAGACCTCGGCCAGTGCCCTGAGCTGGGAGTTCGAACCGAAGACGAGATTGACACGGGTGGCGGTCCACCTCGGTTCGCCCGTCTTACGGTCTCGTCCTTCGAATACATCCCTGGCGTCCGATACGGACTTCCACTCCGTGCCCATGTCGAGCAAGTTGACGAAGAAGTCGTTGGTCAGCGTCCCCGCGCGCTTGGTGAACACACCGTGCTGGGACTGCCCGACATTGGCGTTCAGAGCGCGCAGGCCTCCGACGAGCACCGCCATCTCGGGCGAGGTCAGCGACAGGAGCTGTGCCTTGTCGATCAAAAGAACCTCCGACGGCACCGCGTAGCCAGCGGCCTTCTGGTAGTTGCGGAAGCCGTCGGCGATGGGCTCGAGCACGGCCATGGCCGTGACGTCGGTCTGGTCCTGCGAGGCGTCCGTCCGTCCCGGCGTGACGGGAACCGTCACCTCGTGACCGGCGTCCCTTGCTGCCTGCTCGACGCCTGCAGCACCGCCCACGACAATCAGGTCCGAAAGCGATACTCGCTTGCCTCCGGTCGCGGCGCCGTTGAACTCGTGCTGGATGGCCTCGAGAGCCTTCAGCACTTTCGCGAGCTGCGCGGGCTGGTTGACCTCCCAATCCTTCTGGGGCGCGAGACGAATGCGCGCGCCGTTCGCGCCACCGCGCTTGTCGGAGCCGCGGAAGGTCGACGCCGACGCCCAGGCGGTCGAGACCAGCTCCGACGTCGACAAGTCCGACGCCAGAACCTCGGCCTTCAGTGCGGCGATGTCCCGCGCGTCGATCAGCGGGTGATCGACGCGTGGGATCGGGTCCTGCCAGATGAGCGCTTCGGTCGGAACCTCCGGACCGAGGTAGCGCGCGCGGGGGCCCATATCGCGGTGAGTCAGCTTGAACCACGCTCGAGCGAAGGCGTCGGCGAACTGATCCGGGTTCTCCATGAAGCGCCGCGAGATCTTTTCGTAGAGAGGATCGAAGCGCAGCGAGAGATCCGTGGTCAGCATGGTGGGAGGACGCTTCTTTGACGGGTCGTGCGCGTCCGGAATGATCGCGGGGGCGCCCTTGGCGGTCCACTGGTGCGCGCCGGCCGGGCTCTTGGTGAGCTCCCATTCGTACCCGAACAGGTTCCAGAAGAAGTTGGTGCCCCACTTCGTCGGGGTCGTGGTCCAGGTGACTTCCAGGCCGCTGGTGATCGCATCGCCGCCCTTGCCCGTGCGGAAGCTGCTCCTCCAGCCGAGTCCCTGCTCCTCGATGGGAGCGGCCTCGGGATCGGGCCCGACGTGCGACGCGGGGCCGGCGCCGTGGGTCTTGCCGAAGGTGTGACCGCCCGCGATGAGCGCGACGGTTTCCTCGTCGTTCATCGCCATGCGGGCGAAGGTTTCGCGGATGTCCTTCGCGGCGGCGATGGGATCCGGGTTCCCGTTCGGGCCCTCCGGGTTGACGTAGATGAGGCCCATCTGCACGGCAGCGAGCGGATTCTCGAGGTCGCGCTCGCCGGAGTACCGCGTGTCACCCCCGAGCCAGGTCTTCTCTGCGCCCCAGTAGACGTCCTGATCCGGTTCCCAGACGTCCGCGCGCCCGCCGCCGAAGCCGAAGGTCTTGAAGCCCATCGTTTCGAGAGCGACGTTGCCCGTGAGGATGATCAGATCGGCCCAGGAGATCTTCCGGCCGTACTTCTGCTTGATCGGCCAGAGCAGCCGGCGCGCCTTGTCCAGGCTCACGTTGTCCGGCCAGGCGCAGAGAGGAGCAAACCGCTGCTGGCCTCTGCCGCCGCCGCCACGCCCGTCACCCGTGCGGTACGTGCCCGCGCTGTGCCACGCCATGCGAACGAACAAGGGCCCGTAGTGCCCGAAGTCCGCCGGCCACCAGGCCTCCGATTTCGTCATCAGCGCGGCCAGGTCCTTCTTCAGTGCGGCGAAGTCGAGGCTCTCGAACTCCTTTCGATAGTCGAAGGCCTCACCCATCGGATTCGACTTCTCGGAGTGCTGGTGGAGGACCTCCAGCCGCAGCTGGTTCGGCCACCAGTCACGGTTTGACGTTCCGCCGCCGGAGGCGTGAGGGAATGGGCACTTCGAATTTGTCGTCATGATGAGTCCTTGGGATCGGGGCTACACTGCGGGGCTTGCGCCCCGCGATAGGCGTGCGCGGCCGGGTATATCGGGCGAGCGGATTTGCGTCGAAGCAAGAAGCAGGCCGTTTCTCGAAACCGCACGGGAGCCAACTTGGGCTTCCTCGAGGCCCTAGCCCGCATCAGATGCCCTCCCGGCGTCAGTCGTTGCGCCGGGAGTCTGCTCGCCCCCGCTCGGCGAGCTCTGACGTGGGTCCTCCACCCGGCCCATGAAGAGGATGCTGCCGTTCTTCGCGTCACGGATGAGGAACAGGAACGGGTGGTCGATTGCTACTACCTCGGGTTCGAGGAAGCCGGCCGACTTTGCTGCTCCCGCCGCGGTCGCGGCAGCGGCGACGGTTCCGTGCTCGTCCACCTGCACGAGCGCCTCCTGCACGACGACATTCACGAACAGGTCTCTCGCGCCGTCCATCCCGGAGAGGTCGGCCTTGGTCGGGTCGAAGACGTCGGGCATGCCCATGGCGGCGAGCACGGGAACGAGGGAGACGCGATTCGTGAACGAGAACTTTGGCAGCAGGAGAGTCACTTGCGATGCCGAGCCGACCGAGGCCAGCGCGCCGGTCAACGAGGTATCCGTGAGGCCCGCCTCGAAGGCCGACAGCGAACCGTTCGGGAGGACGAAGTCCATGACGAGCGACCTCCCTTTGTAGGGAAGCTCGTAGACGAAGAAGCTCCCTCCGCCGCCGCTTCCCACACCGACATTGACCAGCCCCGACATCGTCGGCACGGAAGCCACCGTGCCGTCGGAAAGCGTAAACGGCTGCGGCGACGTGTGATTCGGGTCGAACCCGACATCCCAGACGCCATCGAAGTACACGGCGTTGGCCAGTACGAGCTGCGTCGAGTTCGTGATATCGCCCGGCCGAAGGACGGCAGGGATCTTCGCCTGCGTTGCGTTCGAGACCCACTGGTTGATCGTGCTCGTCGCGCCGCCCGGGTCGCCACTGAAGTCGACCTGCTGCAAAGGAGCGTCGTACCCACTGGAGAGCACGGAGAGAAAACTCGCCTCGAACGTCTTGCCTTGCTGCCCCCAGAGCGAGTTGGCAATGAGCAGCTCATTGCCCGCGGACGAGCCGTCCGTCTCGTCCTCACACGCGACCGCCGCATAGGCCGGGGCGACCGTCGTTCCGTTGCCCGGAAGGTGCAGCACGGTCTGCATCTGCGAGTCCGTTTCACCGGCCGCCCCGACGTCGACCATCGTCACGGTGGTCGAGACGCCGTAGGGCGAGACGATGACGTTATTGCCGGCTCCGGCAGCCGCCACGGCGGGCCCGTACAAGGCGACGGCGAAGCTCGCGTCGTCCGAGGCAAGGCTCTTCGCCGCCGCTGAACTGCCCTGCGGTGCGCCGCACACGGCGGGTGGCGGCGGACGATCCGTGCAGCCTAATAGCGCGAAGCATCCAAGCGCCGTGCCAATCCACATGACGGGGATGTTTAGCAACGGGAGCCTTGCCAGCCTTGCCCCCGCGGCTCGCTGTCGCGACCGCTCCCCCGCCGCCTTCGGCGGGCTCGGGCTCGCGTGGGTTCTCGGAGCCCGGATCCCCCGCAGCCGCATCGCTGAAGCATCGCCCACTTTACCTGCATGGTCCAGAGCCTCGGTCGTCGCGCTCCCTTGCGCGGCCGCTTCGAGCGCCGGACCGCGGGCTGCTCGGGTGCCGGGGACGATCTCTCCGCGCAGCCCGGACGGGGATTCACGCTCGGTGCAGGACGTACCGCACGCTCCACCGCGTCGGCCTCGCGGATTTCGACGCCGCGCTTTTCCGTGTTACGGAAAACTCGTGCGTTTCGGCTGGGATGCAAGGAAGGACCGCGCGAACGCGATAAAACATGGCGTCACTTTCCAGGAAGCGGCTACGTGCTTCGACGACCCGGCAGGCGTCTACCTCCGGAACGAGTCGCCATCGTACGAAGATCGCCTCATCCTCATCGGGCGCTCGACAGCGAGCCGGCTCCTCTTCGTCGTCCACGCGGAAGTCGGCCGCGACTCCATCCGCATCGTCAGTGCCCGGAAAGCGAGCGCGGCACAAGTCCGCATCTACCGGGGATTGGACTGACGAGCCCATCGACCCGAAGGCGTGGAGGCGCGTTCCTGGCAACCCGTTCGCGGACTACGACCCGTCCGAAGGCATCGCTCTCTGGTCGCTCTGGGAGATGCCGTCGACCAGCGTGGGGAAGGTCGTTCGGCGAGGCCGCCCGCCGGGTGAACCCACGGTCGTGCGAAGCGTTCGCCTGCCCGCCGCGATGTGGGAGCATCTCGAGCATCTCGCCACCGAGGCCAACACGACGCTGAACGGGCTGATCCGCGACAAGCTTTCCGGACGGGGTCGCTGACTGGTCATTGCCCGGTGCACTACCACCGCAGGTCCGTCGCTCCCGACGTCGCGACGATGCGATTGCCCGGATCGTGCGTGTGACCATAGGCAGACTGGATGGCTACCCTACCCGGCCCCTGGAGGCGCAGCCACAGATAGCGCTCACCCCAGGCCCAGATGCTCACACCGCTGCTCCGGGGGTGCTCGAAGTGGAGCGCCACCGAAACGCTCGCGTCCTTGTAAAGGAACGCCGACGGCTTCACCAGAATGTGCTCGCCCGCCGACAGCTCTCGCAGAAACGCGTTCCCGTGGGCATGGATCAAGAGCAGCCCCGGCGCTGCGGGCGCAGAGAACCTGTCGATGAGCATGCCGATCGGAAAATGCGTCTCGGTCTCGTCCCCGTTCTGGGTCCGGAACCAGACGTCGCTCGACAGAAAGTCGTACTGGACGCTCCCCGTTGCCACCATGAAGAGGTGCTCCCGGACGTCGATCGCGCGCCCGGGATGCAGCGGAACCGCGAGCGTCTCGCCGGCGGCGTCCCGTGAAAACGCGATTCGCCCCGGGCCCGTCGCGGTGAGCAGACGAACGGGGAGCCCGGCGAGCATTCGCTTCCACGCCCCCTTGAGGCTCGTCTGCGCGAGCGTGACCTTCTGATCCTTCCAGAGGATCTCGTGCTGCGCGAAGTACAGGCCCTCGCCGGCGGCAAGGTCGAAGTCCGCGACGGGAACGGTCGCGCCCTCGATCTGAACCGACGTGCGGCCGCACTGGATGCGCGTCATGTCCGCCACTGCGGGGAGCTCGATCCAGCCGGACGCGGCCTTCTTCAGCCGGACATCGACGGGCGCGCCGCAGCCCGCGCAACTTCTGGCCGCGCCGTCGCCGACCGTCCGGCAATAGGGGCAGGTGTACGCGTTCGACATCACTCCCCCGACGCGTGATGGTGATACATCGACTGGATACCGACGCGGCCCGGCCCCGTCATGTGCGCGAGGTACATGGACGTGCCGCCGAAGAGGCCGGTGGAGAGCTGGACCTTCTCGGCCTGCATCTGGACCGAGGCGTCCTTGAAGAGCATCGAGCCCGGTTCGATCTGGATCGTCTCTCCGGGGCCGAGCGTTCGAACGAACACGTTGCCGAAGCCGTGGAGGACGAGCAGGCCCGGAGCCGCCGTGGTGACGAAGCGGTCCATCCACATCCCGCTGCCGCCGTAGAAGATGTTGGCGAGCCCCTTGATGCGCACGTACGTGTACTGAATCTGGTGGCTCGCGAGCAAGAACGCATGTTCGCGCGCGTCGATCTCGTGCCCCGGATGGATCGGGAGGACCACGATCTCGCCCGTGGCGTCCTTGGAGAAGGCGATTCGCCCGGGACCCTCGGCCATCGTGACCAGGTGGGGAAGGCCGAAGAGAGACCGCTTCGGACCCGTGAGCTTCATCAAGGACAGCGGGACCCGATCCGTCTTCCAGAGCATGACATGGTGCTCGAAGTAGACGCCGTCGCCCGCGGCGAGCTCGACGTCCACCACCGGAACGATCTCGCCCTCGACCTGACAGGTGCTGTTGCCGAAGCGGAACGCGGCCATGTCGCGCAGCCGCGGCGCTTCGCGCCAGCCCGATTCACTGACCAGGTTCTTGATATCGAGCGGCGCGCCACACGTCGCGCACTGCGTCGGGTTCGTGTTCTGCGCGCCACACCACTGGCAGACGACTCGCTCGTACTCGTTCATGGTACCTCCGCGACCAGGAACGGTATCACGGGCCCGTCGCGAAACTCGGTAAGACTCACTCGGCGATGCCTGCCACTATCGAAAGACCCGCCACATGACAGACGCTCCGTTCGGCTTCGCACGTCTTCTGGTTGGTGCGGTGCTGGCGGTCTGACATCGTCGCCGCGTCTACGTATCTTGTTCGTCCAGCACAACCGCCAGCGCCGCCTCGAGCGCGGGGAGGGCGGCCCTGTCTTTGGGCCGGTTCGCGGTTCGCTTCGAATGAATGATTCTCTCCAGCGGCAAAACGCGGACCGGAACCCCGTCCACCTCGAGCGCCTTCGAGCCCGCATACTCCACGTCGAAGCCTTCGAGCCCGCTCAACGTGAGGACTACGTCGAATCGATCGCCCAGCGCGCCTCCCAATGCCGGCGGCTGCATGCCGAAAGTGCCAGAAATCCAGATGCCCCCGGAGCGACGCGCTGCCTCGCCGACGCGCGGATCGGTCGTGTCTCGAAACCACAGATCGACGTCCTCCGTCGCGATGCGGGCGCCCTGCATGGAGGCCGCGGTAACGCCGACCACGAGATAGAGCACGCCGAGCTCGTTGAGAGCCGCGAGGAACTGCCGCTCAGCAGGTTCTAGGGCGTAGGCGGGCATGGGCGAGGGAGCGACGGACTCGTTCGGACGGAGTCTCGTGGTACGTGCAGAGCACGTGATAGACGTCGCCGGGATCGAGGTTCGGGTTCCGCGCGACAATCGAGTGCGCACGACGCCACCGCGCTTCACTGGCGAGCGCCCACGCGCGCTCTTCCGGAGTGAGACTCTCCATGTCCACGCGGAAAGTCTCACACGGAGCGACGCATCCCGCCAGTGGCTTCGGTGCTGGCAAGGACGCGCCATCTGTGTCGGAACGCCGGGGTCCCGGACCGAGACTATTTCGGCGTCGCCTTCATGATGGTGCTGCTGTGAGGAGCGTCGTTCGCAACCATAGTGGCGACCGTTACCCTGCCGCCCCGACGGCGGTGTAAGGTCTGCGTCACGCATGCCCGGTTGTTGCCTCGGAGCGCTCGTCCTTTTCTTTGGTCCACGCGCGGTGCTGGTCTTCGCGTGGCTGACCACGAATTGGTACGCCGCGTTCGAGTCCCGGCTCGTGGCGTTGTTCGGCTTTTTCGTCGTGCCCTGGACGTCCCTCGCGTGGATGTACGTCTTCTTTCATCACCACGGCGACTTGAGCGGCGGGTACGCGTTACTCCTCGCGGGAGCGGCGGTCGCGGATTTCGAGCACCTACGGCGGCTCGCACGCCGCCAGGCGACGACAACGGAACGGCTGGCCCTCCTGAATCTCGTGGCGCGGGGCGGGGGCCAGCACCGCATGGTCATGTGCCACGCCTCGCCGCCCAGGAAACCGCCGCTTCGCGACAGTCCTCTGGAATTTGACTCGGCATCCGTGGCTCGCATTCCACGACGCGTCCGCGGCAGTCGACGGAGATGCGGCAGCACCTGTCGAACATGTCGCGGATCTTCTCCCGTCCGCGCTGGACGCGCGACTTGATCCCCGAGAGAGAAATGCCGAGCATGTCGGCGGCATCCTTCTGCGTGAGCCCTTCGAGCTCGGTCAGCGTGATGGCCTCTCGATAAGGCGACGGCAATCGAGCGACGAACAGGGAGACGCAAGTGCCGAGGTCCGTTTGGAGCTCCACGACCTCGTCCTCACCGGGATCCGGTTCGACACTTTCGGGGATCTCCGCCACCGGGACCAGCGGCTCGCGTGCCCGAGACCGAGACAAGTCGGCGATGGCGTGCTGCGCGATGCGATACACCCAGCCACCGAACCGTTCACCGTCGCGCAAGGTTCCAATGCCTCGGTGCACCCGGATGAAGATTTCCTGGAGGACGTCGTCCACGTCCGCTCGGGAAGCCACGCGGCGCGCGACGTACGGTCGAAGCCGTTCTTCGATCTCGTTCCACGCGCCGCGGGCGTCCGATCCGATCATGCGGCGTCCTTGACTACGCGCAGCACGAGGACGCGCAGCAGGTTTTTCCTCCGGGCTTCGTGGCTTCGACCGTCGCCGACGCGACGTAGTCTTCGGCTCCGGGCATGCATTGACCGATGATCGCGCCGCTCTCGGGTCGTGGCTCGAGCCGTATATTCTCGAAGCCAGCCTCCGTGAGCAGGGCGCGAAGGTCGTCCACCTTGGCGGCGCCGGACACGCACCCCGTGAGAGCTTCCACGCTCTCCGCGAGCCCTCGGGGCATGGCCTTCATTGCCACGACATCGAAGATCGCGAGACGTCCGCCGGGCTTCAGCACACGGAAGGCGTCGCGAAAGACAGACCCCTTGTCCGGCGAGAGGTTGATGACGCAATTCGAAAGAACGACGTCCACGGACGCGTCCGACGCCGGCAGATGCTCGATCTCGCCGAGCCGGAACTCGACGTTGCTCGCCTCGACGCGGCGAGCGTTGTCGCGGGCCTTCGAGATCATCTCCGGAGTCATGTCGACGCCGATGACGCGACCCGCTGCACCCACGCGCTTCGCCGCGAGGAAGCAGTCGAACCCCGCGCCGCTTCCGAGATCGAGCACGGTCTCGCCCGGCCTGAGCGCCGCAATGGCCTGGGGGTTACCGCATCCGAGGCCCAGGTCCGCGCCATCCGGGACGCTCGCCAGATCTTCCTTCGTGTAGCCCATCGCGAGGCTGCCGTTTCCCTGCCTGCCGCAACAGCCGACGCTGCAGCCATCGGCACCCTTCGCCACCGTGGCGTAGGCAGTTCGAACCTTGGTTCTGACTCGATCGTCGTCTTGGGTTTCCATCGTGACCTCCGAAGACAAGGACGCGGGTTCCTCGAAAAGGACGCCGCGAAAAGGGCCCGCCAGGCGCCTGGCGTCGGCGCGTGGTTCCAAATTACTCGAAATGTTGCTTGCAGGCTGATTCGATTTTGTTAGAAGAACATGGTGCCCTCCACGACCATCCGCGTCTTCGATCCCGCCATGTGCTGCTCCACCGGCGTTTGCGGCCCGAGCATCGATCCCGAGCTCGCGCGCTTCGCGGCGGACGTCGAGTGGCTCCGGAACCAGGGCGTGAAGGTCGAGCGCTTCAACCTCTCGCATCAGCCGGCCGCGTTCGCCGAGACGGCCGTCGTGAAACAGGCCCTCGAGCGCGGCACGGATGTGCTGCCGCTGGTCCTCGTGGGTGATCGGATCGCGGTCGAAGGCGCATATCCGTCTCGCGACACGCTCGCGGCTCTCGCGGGAGTCGTCGTGAAGAAGCTCGCACCGGCGCCCACGTCGAGTTGCTGCGGTCCGAGTACGAGCAGCGCGAAGACGAAGACCGGCTGCTGCTGAGCTCACGAGCGCAGCAATGGACCTCGTCGAACGCGCTCCCCGCAACCTGTTCTTCACGGGCAAGGGCGGCGTCGGCAAGACGAGCGTAGCCTGCGCGACCGCCATCGCGCTCGCGGAACGTGGAGGTCGCGTGCTGCTCGTCAGCACCGACCCAGCGTCGAATCTGGACGAGGTACTCGAGACCGAACTCGCGTCGTCGCCGCGACCCATCGCCGGCATACCGGGCCTCTTCGCACTGAACATCGACCCCGAAGCGGCAGCACACGCCTATCGCGAGCGCATGGTCGGACCCTACCGCAACGTGCTTCCAGACGCGGCCGTCCGGAGCATCGAGGAGCAGCTGTCCGGCGCATGCACCGTGGAGATCGCCGCGTTCGACGAGTTTTCGAAGCTCCTCGCCGACGACGCCGCGACTCGCGACTTCGACCACGTCGTCTTCGACACGGCTCCCACCGGGCACACCCTTCGACTGCTCGAACTGCCCGCGGCGTGGGTCGGCTTCCTCGAAGCGAATATCGGCGGCACGTCGTGCCTGGGCCCACTCGCGGGACTGAAAGCGCGGGAAGCGCTGTACGCCGCGTCTCGCGCGGCGCTGGTAGATCCGCAACGCACGGCGCTCGTGCTGGTGTCTCGCGCAGAGCGGTCAGCCCTCATGGAGGCCGAGCGCACGCGCCACGAGCTGGCGATGATAGGTATCCATCCAGCGCGCCTGATCATCAACGGCATCTTCCGCGCCCAAGATGCGCGCGACGGCGTCGCCGTCGCAATGCAGCGCCGGGGAGAGCGCGCCGTCGACGCCATGCCAGCGGGCCTCGGAACGCTGCGGCGGACGGACCTGCCGTTGCTGCCGTTCGGGCTCGTCGGGCTCGATGCCGTCAGGGCGCTGTTCGCGAAGGCCGGCGCCGATCTCCCCGCATCGCGCCGTGAACCGACCACGCCTTCGACGGTGACGGCGCTGCCGTCCCTCGCGAGCCTCGTCCCCGCGCTCGAAGGCAGCGGTCACGGCGTCATCATGACGATGGGCAAGGGTGGCGTGGGTAAGACGACCGTCGCCGTGAGCATCGCCGCGGAGCTCGCTCGACGCGGCCACGACGTCCGCCTCACCACGACCGATCCCGCGACGCATCTTTCGGACGCGCTCGGCTCCGCGGTGGATCGAATCCGCGTGAGCCGCATCGATCCCGCGCTCGAAACGCGAGCCTATCGCGACGAGGTGCTCCGAACCGCTGGGGCGAACCTGGACGCCGCGGGGCGCGCGCTCCTCGAAGAGGATCTGCGGAGCCCCTGCACCGAGGAGATCGCCGTGTTCCGCGCGTTCGCGCGCGTCGTCGACGAGGGCGAGCGCGGGTTCGTTGTCGTCGACACCGCGCCCACGGGCCACACCCTCCTCCTCCTGGACGCTGCCGAGTCGTACCATCGCGAGGTCCTCCGAACGGCGGGGCACGCTCCAGAGGAGGTGCGTCGCTTGCTGCCCCGTCTCCGGGATCCTCGCTTCACCCGGATCCTCCTCGTCACGTTGCCCGAGGCGACACCGGTGCACGAGGCAGCGCAGCTCCAGCGGGACCTGGCGCGCGCGGAGATCCATCCATTCGCCTGGGTCATCAACCAGAGCCTGGTCCCGCTCACGGTGACCGATCCGGTCCTGGTGCGCCGTCGCGCGAGCGAGGGCCGCTACCACGCCGAGGTGACGAACCTCTCCGGACGCGTCGCCCTCGTGCCATGGGCAGAGCCGGACGCGCGGCGGCGTCTGGACGTCATCGGCGCTGCACTGCCATCGACGTCCACGGGGGTGGCGCCGTGACCGAGCAGGTTGCGGGTGGCAACCGCGAGATCATCAAGGTGCTCTTCGTCTGCGTGCACAACGCCGCTCGCAGTCGAATGGCCGAGGTCCTGCTGCGCACGCGGGGCGGCGCCCGCTTCGAGGTGACGAGCGCAGGCTTCGAGCCGCACGATGTGAACCCGCTCATCGTGGAATCGATGGCCGCCGTGGGCTTGAAGCTCGCCAGGTTAGGGCCGCAGCCCTCGGTGTTCGATCTGTTCAGGCAGGGACGCCGTTTTCACTACGTGATCAGTGTCTGCGACGAGGCGCACGGCCAGAAGTGCCCGCTCTTCCCTGGCGTGAACAAGCGTCTGTCCTGGAGCTTCCCGGACCCGAGCACGTTCACTGGCACCCACGAGGAGAAGCTCGTCCGGGTTACCGAGGTCCGGAACGCGATCGGCAAGCGCATCGACGCATGGCTCGAGTCGCTCGCGGACACGGGCCGAGAGTCCGTGACGAACTACGAGAAGAGCATCCTCTTCCTCTGCGTCGCAAACTCCGCGCGGAGCCAGATGGCCGAAGGTTTCGCCCGTATGATGTTCGAGGATCGCATTCCGGTTCAGAGCGCCGGAAGCGAGCCCTCCCAGGTCAACCCTTACGCGATCGAGGTGATGCACGAGGTCGGCGTGGACCTCACCCGACACTCGTCGAAATCAGTCGAGAGCATCGACCCCGCAACCGTCGGCACCGTCATCACCCTGTGCGCGGAGGAGGTGTGCCCCGTGTTCCTCGGAGAGGCGCGGCGCCTGCACTGGCCGATTCAGGATCCCGCAAGCAAGGATCCGTCGATCTCGAGGGAGGAGATGCTCGCGCGGTTCCGGACGGCACGGGACACCATTCGCGAGAGGCTGGAGAAGTTCGCACGCAAAGAGCCAAGCTCCACGTGAGCTTCCAGGGGCCGCGCGGGATCGGGAACGAAGCGAAATCCGTTCATGGGACGAGTGACCGGGCTATCTCGGGCCTGGTTGTCCTCCCGGAGCTTTGCGCGCGGCGTCGATGGCTCGCTTCTGTTCGACCGTGAAATAGCGGCCTGGAATCTTCAGCGCGACGCCGTTCACGTGCACCTGGACGGCGGTGACGTCGCGGAACGAGACGTCGGGCGCAAATACGGCGATCACTCCTTCGACCCTGGCTCGGGGCGGCACGGTCGTGGTTCGAGCTCGCGCGACGTCGGTGCTCGATGCCGCGCCCCGTGCTGTCGAGCCGTTCGAGCCGAGGGCGAGCGCGCCGTCGACGTCGAGGACGATCGCGATCTGGCCTTCGACGTTGTCCACGCCGAAGAGCACCAGTCGACCCGGGCGGTCGGCGCCCCTCAGCAATAGTTTGCCTGCGCCGGATCGAGGATCGATCTCGAGCGCAAACACCTCGGCTCCGTCCACCCGAACGCCACCGTTCCAGCCGGGAAAGTCGTGGACGGCGCGGGTGACGGCGGCGTGCAGCTCCGCCTCGGAAGCGCGGGCGGAGAGGACGCCCGTGAGCGACGCGAGCTGCGTCAGCACCAGGATGGCGACGCTGACCCCGGTTCCGATCGCCGCCCGGCGCAGGGACGCTCCGCGCAAGGGTGCGCGGGCAATCAGGAGGAGCGCCGTCATTCCAAGCGCAGCGCCGAGGACCGCGGCGATCTCCGCGGCCAGGATGAGGAGCTCCGGGGGAACGGCGAGGCTCGCCGCCGCTCGGTCAGAGAGCCCGACCAAAAAGAGTGCCGCAACCGGCAGAAGCCACGACAGGTTGGCCAGGTACGGCGTGACCCGTTCGGCTGCCGGTGGAGATGCGAGGGACGCCACTTTCCGAGGAGCTTCACACACGGGTTTTGCTTTGTGGCAAATTACTGATTCACGATGGCCGACTCTGCATTGTCGTTCGCGGACGCACGGCGCGGCGAACGCGCCATGATCGCGCCCTCGATCGATCTGCTCTGCGTGGGGGGGCTGTCCGTGCTCGTCACGGGCGCCCTGCTATTCGGGACGAAGTCGTTCGACCATCGGGTCCCCTCTTTCGTCCCGTACGCGCTGACCGCCGCGATCACCTGGCCGCACTTTCTGTCGTCGTACCGGCTCCTCTATGCGACACGCGAGCGGATCCTGACGTACCGGAAGGCGTCGCTTTACTTTCCGGCGGCGCTCGCGGCGTATGGGCTCTTCGCCGTCGTCCGGTCTCCCGTGACGGCGCTCCACGTCCATCTCCTCGCCCTGGTAGCGGCCGTTTACCTTGCTCGACACTACACGGGCCAGACGTGGGGCATGATGGCGTCGTTCGCGCACGTCGAGGGACTCGCGTTCACGTCGAGGGAGCGCCGGCTCTGTCAGACGAGCCTCAATCTCGCCATGACCTGGCAGATCGCCTGGGCGGCGGCAGAGTCCGTCGGTCAAGTGGCGCCCTCGCTCGACCCCGTGGCGCGCTGGTTCGACGCGCACATCGATCCGCTGGGCATCGCGGCGTTCGGAATCGGTCTCGTGGGGCTGGCACGGATGACGCGGAGAAGGGGTGCGCCACCGCCGGCCCGCGTCGCCGTTCCATACGTGGCGCTCTTCGGCTGGTACGCACTCTTGCGACACGATCCGACCAGCCTGGTCGTCGTGCAGGTCGCCCACGCGCTCCAGTATCTCCTCTTCCCGCTCCGGATCGAAGAGAACACGCGCCCCGAGGGCCCCGCGCGCGTGACGGCGGGGCGGGCGCTCGTGTGGCTCGTCGGCCTCGTCGCGGTGAGCATGGCGGTCTTCGCCGGGCTTCCAACGCTGTTTCGCTATTCGTACGCGGCGTCCGGGGGCGTCGCCGATCTCCCCGTCGCGTTCACGTCGGTCTTCGTCTCGTTCATCAACATCCACCATTACTTCGTCGACGGCTGTCTCTACAAACTCCGCAACCCTGCGGTCCGCAGGGATCTCTTCGCTCATCTGGCCACGGCCGCCGGCTGAAAGGGCTCAGCGAGCCGCTGCGCGAGCGGCCTGGGCGCGCCGGAAGTGCTCGACAGCCTCGGCGTCGTGTCCGGTCTCGACGAGAGAGACGGCGAGGTTGGCTTCCAGCGACGTCAAGGTTGGGTCCCTCGCCAGCGCCTGCTCGTAAAAGCGGACCGCGTCGCCATAGCGCGCATGCTCGAACGCGTCGGTGCCAGCGTCCCCGAGGTAGCTGGTCGAGCCGAGGTACGCCGCGAGCCCGCGCGTGTAGCGCTCCCCGGGGTGACCGCTCCACTCGACGCAAACGACGCCAACCTTCCTTTTGCACCCGAGCGCGAGCGCGTCGCGAACCCGGCCGATGAAGAGCGCGTTCTGCGCCGCGACGGCCGTAACCGCGACGGCCACGAGCGCCCACCGAAAGGCGAAGAGGCTGCCCGCCAGAAGCTCGGCGACGAGGACGAGCACCGGCAGCGCCGTGTGGATGGTGAAGATGAAGGGTTGTCCGTTCGCGCGGTAGAAGAAATGGAAGACGACGTTGAAGCCGATGTAGAGGAACGCAACTTCGGCCGAACGGGAACGGAGCGCGCGCGGCGCCGTTCGGCGCAGGACGGCGACGACGGTGAGTGCCACGAGCGCGAGCAACCCGATGACGTAGCCGGGGGCCTTCCAGTTTCCGAACTGGAGCATCTGATTCGGCCCGGTCGCGGACTCCACGACCTGAACGACGCAGCCCGGGGCGACGAGATTGTCGACCAGGAACGCGCGCGTCAGGTGACCCATCTCACGGAAGGAGAACGGCCGAGCGAAGCTCAGGAAGACGTCATGCCGTGACGCCGCCAGCGGGTTCAAAGCAGCGAGGTCGTGTGACACCTTGCTGCCCAGAAGCGCACGCTGCGTGAAGAGGAGCGCGACGAAGACGATCGCCACGGCGACGGCGTACGCCAGCAACGACCCGGCACGGCTCCGCCACGTCGTCTGGCTCCGGCGGAGATCCACCAGGTACGCGAGCACGACGTAGACGCCGTTGGTCACCGTCACGCCGATTGCCAGCGCGGAGAGCAGCACGAACGTCGCGAAGCGCCATGTGTTTTCCCGCGACGGCCACGAGCTTTGCTCACGCATCAGGAAGCACGCCGTGATCACGGCTGCATTGAGGGCGAAGGTCTCGGGCACCGACGCCAGGAGCCAGACGGTGGAGCAGGTGCCGAAGAGGATCGCGAATGCGACCGCGAGCCGTTCGTCGGCCAGGATTCCCCGGAAGACGACGGTCGACGCTGCGACGGAGAGCGCCGCCCCCGACGCCACGATCAGTCGGATCGCGGAGATCGTGGGAAGACCGAAACCCGCAAGGGCGGATGCCGGCCATGCCACGATGAGCTCGAACAGGGGGTGTCGCCCGAAAACGACGTCGTTCTGGCGGCCGAGGACGTCCGCGAGGATTCGATCGAGGTCCGCGTCGAAAACGAAGTTGTGCGCCAGCACGTTCGGCGCACGAAGATCGATCGACGTCAGATAGAGGCCAAGGAACGCCGCAAAGAGCCCGAAAGAGATCCAGCGACGAGAGCGCATGTGGAACGCTGGATGATAAGGCAGCCCGCCGCCTCGGACCGCTCAATCGTCCCCCCCGACGGGCGCGGCTTTCAGAGGGCTTCGATGATGAGACTCTGGGTGGCTCTGCCGATCGGCCCGTCCGCGTCGAAGAGCTGGCTCTCCGCGACGCCGACGCCGTTCGGCGACACCCGGGTACGCGCGTCGAGACACGTCCATTCGCCCCGCTGGTACCGGTGCAGATACACGGTGAGGTCTGGATTGATGAAGGTGTGCGTGCCCGCGAGCACGGACGAGATCCCGTTGCCGAAGTCAGCGACCGCGGCGACGCGGCAGAGCGGCGAGGTCTCTTCGTCCGCAAGGAGCGGCACGCGGAGGCGGATCCAGTCCGTCGCGGGCCCGGGCTGAGCGATGCTGCCGCGCAGGAACCGGTGTTCCACGCCTCGGTTGTGGAAGCCGTCCAGGAAGTGCGACGACGTGAACGGCGTCCCCTCTTCGGGAAGACCCAGCCGCGGTGCATCGTCCGGCGGCAAACTCGGGAGCGGCACGTCGGCTTGTCGGATCCGGAGCGCCGTCATCCGCGCGACCACGTTCGCCTCCGTGCCGAGCGTCGCCTCGACGAGCTGCACCTTCTTCCCCTGACGCACCCAGCGGACCGCAACGGCGAGCGGCTCCGGCGGCACCGGGCGAAGGAGCTCCACCGTCATCCGGGCGACGAACGGCGCGCTCGCGTTCTCGAATCGCTCGACGGCGCGCGCCAGCAGGGCCGACGGCGGTCCCCCGTGAAGCGCATTGGGACTCCACGGCCCGTGCGAGAACAAAGTGGGGCGAAAGTGGGTCTCGTCGAGGCGGTCGAACAGAGCGTCCGTCATCCGGAGACGCTTAGCGCGGACCCGGACGGGGCTCTACCGTCATTCGGGGCGCGCCGCAGGGCCTGCCGAGACGACGCGCGCCCCCTTCGTCTCTCGAGTTCGGCTCGATGGAGACGGTTCAGTGCGCGGCGTGCGGAACGCCGAGCGCCGCCGGCCCGGTCTCATCGTGCTCGCTCGATTCCTCGCGCTTGGCGAAGATGAGGAACATCACCGGGACGAGGAAGAGCGACAGGATCGTGGACGAGGTCAGGCCGCCCACGACGGAGAGGGCGAGCGGCTGGTTCGCCGCGGAGCTCCGCTCGATACCGGACGCCGTGGGGAGGAGTCCAATGACGGTCGCGAGGCTCGTCATGGCGATCGGAACGAACCGCGAGCGCGCGGCGGCGATGATCGCTTCCACCTTGTCCACGCCTTCGTTGAGACGGCGATTGGCGTCGTCGACCAGGAGGATGCCGTTCGACACGGCGATCCCGATGACCATGAGGATACCCATGAGGGCGGTGATCGAAAATCCCTGCCCGGCCGCCATGAGCGCGAGCACGATGCCGACGAGCGACACGGGGATGGTGAACAGCATGACGAAGGGCAACCGCAGGGACTTGAACTGCGACGCCATGATCATGAACACCACCATCACCGCGAGTCCGAGTGCGACGCCGAGGCCGGAGAAGGTGTCCCTCATCAGTTCCACCTGACCGACGAAGTCGAACGGGATGTTGCGCGTTCGAGGGTCTTCATGGAGGGCACGCTCCAGATCTTTGGCGACGGAACCGATGTCGCGCCCCTCGGTCTGCATGAGGATGTGCCCGGCACGCTCGAGGCGATTCCGTTCGATGCCGATGGGGCCGACCGACCGACGAACCTCTCCGTAAGCGCCGAGGCGGACGGGTTTGCCGTTCTCGCCGATGTGCACGGGGAGCTGCGCGAGGGCGTTGATGTCGTTGACCTTGGCGCCGTCGTAGTCGGTGACGACGTAGTAGCTCTGTCCGTTGTTCGGATCGAGCCAGACGCTCGGCGTGTTGATATTGCCGAGCGTCGCCTCGAGCGTCGTCTGCGCCGCGTCCCGTGTGGTGACACCGACGAGCCCGGACTTCGTGCGATCCGTGTCGATGTGGATCTCCGGATAATTCATCTCGAGCGACGGCCAGACGTCGCGCACGCCGGGAACGGTCCGGGCCACCTCGGCGACGGCCTTGCTGCGCGCGTCGAGCTCTTCGAGGCTTTCGCCACGGACCTCGACGACGACGGGTGCATTATAGCCGTTGTTGAAGACGCTCGTGACGAGCCCACCGGGCAACTCGAGAAACTCCACGCCGGGGTAATGGCGCTTCAGAATCTTCCGCATCTCGTCGGCGATCTGACGTTGCGTATGCACACGATCCTCGGGGTCCGAAAGCGCGAGCCGGATGAATCCCATGTGGGGACCCCAGTTGGGGCTGGTCATCGCGCTCCGGGCGTTGTTCGGCGAGCCCACGTTCGTGAGCACGAGCTTCACTTCGCTCTTCGGCAGCTCACGCCGGAGCGTCATCCCCATTTCCTTGATCTGCTCCGCCGCTTGCTCGAGAGACGTACCCGGAGTGAGCCTCACGTAGACGCGCTCCATCGATTCGTCGATCTCGGGGAAGAAGGTGCTCGGTAACCGGTTTGCGGCCCACGCGCTCGCCAGGACGAGCAGGAACGACGCCGCGAGGACGGTGCTCTGGAACGGGAGGACCCTGCGGAGCGTCCGTGCATACCCTTCGGCGAGCCCGTCGATGGCCGCCTCGACGCGCTTCCCGAGGGCGCCGTGCTCGACGTGGCCGAGGAAATACCTGCACGCGACGGGCGTGACGCAGATGCTGACGAAGTACGACGCTGTCATCGCGACCGCCACCGTCAGTGCGAGCGGCCCGAAGAGCTTCTGCGCGAGCCCGGCGAGGAGCAGCACCGGCAGCAAGACCGCCATCGTCGTCAGGGTCGACGCGAGCACGGGGAGCGCGACCGCGTTCGTGCCCTGGAGCGCCGCATGGAACGCGCTCAGCCCCTGCCGTTGATGACGGTGGATCGACTCGAGCACGACCACCGCGTCGTCCACGAGACGCCCCATGGCGAGCGTCAGACCGCCCAGCGTGAAGGCGTTCAACGTCTGACCGGTCGCGTAGAGGACGATCAGCGTGATCGCGAACGACAGCGGGATCGCGACCGAAACGATCATCGTGCCCCGCGTGCTCTGAAGGAAGAGCAGGATGACGATGGCGATGAGCACCAGCGCCTGGAGGACTTCCTTCTTCAATCCATCGTACGTCGTGCGGACGAACGTCGACTGATCGAAGACCGGGAGAACCTCCAGGCCGCGCGGCAGGTCGTGAAGTTCGGTCACTGCCTTTTTGACGGCGTCGACGATCTGGATCGTGTTGCCGCCCGGTACACGGAGCACGTTCAGGTAGACCGCGTTTTGACCGCCGACGGTGACGGACTGAGTCTCCGGTGCGCCGCCGTCTTCCACTCGCGCGACGTCCCGGATGAGGACGGGGGCGCCGTCGCGGTACTTGATGAGCGCGTCGCCGATCGTCGCGACTCGCGCGGGCACGGCGTTCGTGTACACGTTCGCGTCGAATTTGGGCGAGAGGAACTCACCCGATGGCAAGAGCGCGTTCGAGTCGCGTACGGCTGCTGCCACCTCGGTGGAGGTGATGCCGCGCGCCTGCGCTTCCACCGGGTCGACCACCACGTTGATCTGCCGCTGGCGTCCGCCGTTGATGGACGCACTCGCCACGCCGGGAATACCTTCGAGGATCGGCTCGATGTAGTTCTGTGCGTAGTCGTAGAGCTGCGGACCCGTGAACCCAGGGCCGGAGACGGCGACCTGGATCACCGGCGCGTTCGACGGATCGTACTGGAGCACGAACGGCGGGAGCACGCCGAGAGACTTCGGCACGGCCGCCATCGCGAACGCGGCTTGCTGCTGCACGAGCGTCTGGGCACCGTTCAGATCCGTGCCCCACTTGAGCCACACGTAGACGATGCTGAGGTTGTTTCGGGAAGTGCTCTCCACGTGGTCCACGCCCGGCGTCGCGCTGACGTATTTCTCCAGGCGCCATGAGAGCGTCTTCTCGACGTCCTTCGGGCCGAGGCCCGGCGCCATCGTTCCGATGATGAGCACGGGCGGAGTGAGGTCCGGAAAGGTATCCACGCTCATGCGCGGCGTGACGACGAACGCGAACACGACGACCGCGATGCACATCATCAGCACCGCGACCGGATTCTTGAGCGCGAGCGCCGTCACGGCCGGGGACCCTTCGCCATCGCGTCGACCTCCGCCGACGCCGCGGGCTCGGTCGAGTGCTCCTCCGTGGCGACCACGTGATCCCCCTCCTCGAGAAGCCCGCGTCCCTCCGTCACCACGAGAGTACCGGGCGCGAGCGACGTCCCCAGGTAAAGTTGCCCCTCGGATTCTCCCTCGACCGGGAAGGTCTTCTTGTTCGCCACGTCACCGTTCACCACGAAGACGGACGCCTTCGCGCCGCGAAGGGTCGCGGCGTAGAGTGGGATCTCGCTCGCGGGCTTGGGCACCCCGACGTCGATGTGAACCTCTCCGGTCGTGCCGACGGGAATTTGTCGGTTCGGATCTGGAATGTCGATCTCGAAATGGACTGTCCGTGTATGTGGATCCGCAGACGGCGCGCGGCGCGAAACCACTCCGACCACGTCTTCGTCGATCGCGTAGAGATGAACTCGTACCTTCGCGCCCGGGGCCACCACACCGAAGTCTATTTCCGGCGCGTCCGCCGTCATTCGCACCACCGTGCGGTCCACCTCGGTGACGATGGACGAGCCCGGCCGTGCGAACGCGCCGGGGTCCATCAGGCGCTGGGCGATCTCGCCGTCGAACGGCGCGCGCAGGACGCAGTCGCTCACCGCGAGAACCGTGGTCGCGAGGGTAGCCCGCGTCGCCTCGAGCTGCGCGAGCTGCGCGGCGCTCTGTGCGGCCTTCTGTTCCGCTTCGTTCGGCGAGACGAAGCCTCCGTCGAGGAGCGTGTTCGTGCGCGCGGCCTCGTCCGCGAGGGCCTTCTGCTGCGCGTCGATGGCGCGCGCCTGGCTCGCGACGGCTCTCTGTCCGGCGCTGGCCGTCCGGCAATCGAGCGTCGCAAGGATCTCTCCGCGCTTGACGGCGGCGCCCGGGCGCACGAGCACCGTGTCCACGTACGCGGAGACGAGCTGCGGTCCGATGCTGGCTTCGACCCAGGGCTCGAGCGTGCCGACGTACATCCTCGACGGCCGATACATCGCCGCCTTTGCGGCCATGACGGTGACCGGCTTCGCCGTCGACGAAAGGGCAACCTTGTTCGTCCGCGCTTCGGCTCGGAGCATCATCGAGACGCCGAGCGCGAGGACGGCGAGCACGGCCGCGCCGATGACGAGGGGCACGGTCAGCTTACGGGGGGATCGTTGACCATCAAATTCCTTCCGCGATTGCGCGCCCGAACGCCGCGCGTGCACGCGCCGTCTCGAATTCTCCGAGGGCGAGTTGAATCTCCGCATCCGCCCGCAGCGCCTCGGCATCGGCGAGCTCCACGCTCGTTCCGAGGCCTGCTTTGAAGCGCGCCTCGGCCTGTGCGTAATTGGCGACGGCGGCCGTGACCGCTTGCTCGAGCTCAGGCAGAGCGGTGCGCGCCACCTGGACCTGTATGTAGCTCTCTCGAACGCGGGCCGTCACTTCCTGGCGCGCGACGCCGATCTCCTCCTGTGCAACGCGTTCTTCGGCGCGAGAAGCGTCCTTCCTCGCGGCGACGACGCCGTCGAACAGGGGCCACGTGAGGACAACCCCGACGTCCCAGTTCGGCACGTTCGGGACCCAGCCATTCCCGTCGGCGGGAATGCCGTTGCCGGACGGCGCCGCGCCGCCGGCGCGTCCCGTGAGAGTGGCCGTCAGCGCCAGATCAGGCCGCAGCTCGGCACCGACGGCGCGTGTCCGCTCCTCCGCGGCGCGGAGCTCCGCGAGCATGGCGAGCAGGTCCGGATCTTTCGCGCTCGCGCGCCGCAGCGCATCGTCGAGTGAGGGCAATTCATCGGGAGCAGGCGGACGATTGGCGACGTCGAGCGCGGCCTCCGGCGCGCCGACGGCGGCCGCGAAGACCGTCTGCGCCGTGATGACGCCGCCGCGCGCGCGGATCCGTCCGATGTCGAATTTCGCGAGATCGGCCTCGGCTCGAGTGAGCTCGATCGGCGATCTCAACCCCGAGCTCACGCCCGCCTTTGCCATGTCGCGGTGCACCCGGGTGCGCGCGTAAGCATCCTCCGACGCGCGCAGCACCGACTTCGCGGCGAACACCGCGAAGTACGCTTCCTCGACGTCGTACGTGACGTCGAGCAGCGCGCTCGCGGCGTGCTCGGTCTCGACTGCCACCCGCGCGTCTTCGGCTGCCGCCTGTGCGGCGATGCGCCCGAAGTCGAACAGCTCCTGATCGCCCCCGATGCCGACGAGCGTCGACGCGTACGGCTGAAAACTGCCCTTGGCCACGCCGCGCGTCCCTCCAATCCGAGGCAGATCGAGGACCCCCGTCGAGACATAGCTCCCCGTCGTCTGGTTCGCCGTGGCACCGAGGAGCTGCGCTGTCGCACCGAAGCTCGGAAGCCACTGTGCCCTGGGAATGCCGGCGCGCGCTCGCTCCGACTCGATCCGGGCAAGGGCCGCGCGGACCTGTGGCTGGTGCGCGCGAGCGTATGCGATCGCGTCGGCGAGCGTCATCGAGCGGGGGCCTGGCGCCGGTGGCGCGGCGGGCTCTGCCCCTGCGCTCGTCGCAGCGAACAGCGAAGCGAGCGCGGCGTTCCGGAACCAGGTCACCATTTCAGATACGGGCCTACCATCATGCGGCCTGAATTTGGCAATGCAGATCTCGAAAATACGTGGAGATCACTCGGGTCTCTTGCTCGGCCTCGACCTACCACGCCGCGATCCGGGAGCAATCGCATCGCAAAGGCCCGTGCCGCGTGGCGTGGCCCGGAGAAACTCCGATGCCGTGCCGGAATTTCTCCGACCGACTCGACGCGGGCAGCCTCGCAGAGCGGCTGCAGTGACGGCTTCACGCGCACCCCCATCAAGCACGTCGTCGTGATCGCGACCGCAGCGGCTCCCGCGGGCTCGGCTGCGGACGCCAATGCTCGCGACGGCGAGACGCTCGACGCCGGCGAATCGCGACGCGTGCAGGGCGGGCCTTGCCCCGCGGCTCCGCGACCGCTCCCCCGCCGCCTTCGGCGCGCTCGTGTTCGCAAGGGGGTCTTGACCCCCGCGGCTTGCTTCGCAACCGCTCCCCCGCCGCCTTCGGCGCGCTCGTGCTCGCAAGGGGGTCTTGACCCCCGCGGCTCGCTTCGCGACCGCTCCCCCGCCGCCTTCGGCGCGCTCGTGTTCGCAAGGGGGTCTTGACCCCCGCGGCTCGCTTCGCGACCGCTCCCCCGCCGCCTTCGGCGCGCTCGTGTTCGCAAGGGGGTCTTGACCCCCGCGGCTCGCTTCGCGACCGCTCCCCCGCCGCCTTCGGCGGGCTCGTGTTCGCAAGGGGGTCTTGACCCCCGCGGCTCGCTTCGCGACCGCTCCCCCGCCGCCTTCGGCGCGCTCGTGTTCGCAAGGGGGTCTTGACCCCCGCGGCTTGCTTCGCAACCGCTCCCCCGCCGCCTTCGGCGCGCTCGTGTTCGCAAGGGGGTCTTGACCCCCGCGGCTTGCTTCGCAACCGCTCCCCCGCCGCCTTCGGCGGGCTCGTGTTCGCAAGGGGGTCTTGACCCCCGCGGCTTGCTTCGCAACCGCTCCCCCGCCGCCTTCGGCGGGCTCGCTATGCTCGCGTAGTGCCGCGGCTCTTTGATCCCTCGGGGACGACGCTGCTCGTCGATGCGGAACTACTAGGAAGCTCTACGCCGCATGAGGTTTGATCTCCGACTTCGCAGCCGAGGTCGGTCAAGCGGCGGACGAGGCGTTTGATGGTCTTGCTCTGGTCGCGGCGGTCGAAGTGATGGGGTCCGAGGTCGCGGTAGGGAGTGCCGTCGCGGAGCATGTAGAAGGCGGCGGTGAGCATCGATGCGGCGACGGCCAAGATCGCCTTCTTTGCTCCACGGCGGGACTTGAGCCGGAGAAACTGGGCTCGAAGGTAGCTTTCCTTCGTGCGCACCGCGGCCCAGGCGGATGTGACGAGCGTCGTCTTGAGCCAGTTGGCGCTCTTGCGGACGCGCGTCGAGCGACGCTTGCCGGCGCTCTCGTCGTTGCGGGGGCAGAGGCCGGCCCAGGACACGAGGTGTCCCGCAGACGGGAAGCGCGACATGTCGACGCCGATCTCCGCCACGATCACGTTCGCGACGATGTCACTCACTCCCGGCATCGTCGTCAGGATCTCGGCGTGCGCCCGGATCGGCTCCAGCGCTTTTCCCGCAGCTGCATCGATCTCGGCCAGGGCCCCTTCGAGCGAGCCGATGACGCCGAGATGCAGCTTCAGCATGGCTCGGTGATGAGGGGTAACCCGCCCGCGCAGCGCTTCGATCAAGTCGGCCCTCTTCTTGCGCGCGGTACCGACCGCGAGATCGGCAAGGCGCTCGGGGTCATCTTCTCCGGCGATGAGAGCGGCGAGCATCGCCCGGCCGCTGGTCCCGAGCACGCTGGACAGGACGCTCGCGACCTTGATGTTCGAGTCCTCGAGCGTTTTCTGTATGCGCAGCGTGTGCTGGGCGATTTCTCGCACGAGCTGCGCGCGCGTTCGAGTGAGATCGCGCAGCTCCTGGATTCGCGCAGGAGGCACGAAACTGCTGCGGATCAGCCCGTGCGCGAGCAGATCGGCGATCCACGTCGCGTCGTTCACGTCGGTCTTGCGCCCTGGCACGTTGCGAATGTGCTGGGCGTTCGCGAGCACGAGTTCGAAGCTCCCTTCGAGCATGTGCCAGACCGGCTTCCAGTACACGCCGGTGGCCTCCATCGCCACGTGGGTCACGCCGTGCTCCTCGAGCCATTCCGCCAGCTCGAAGAGGCTACGTGTGGTCGTGCCGAACGTTCGGACCTCGCGCCGCGTTGGTTCGCTGACGCAGCGCACGCAGGCAACGACGCTATCCTTGTGGACGTCGAGGCCCGCGCAACGGGGATACATGACTTCCATGACCATCTCCTCCTTTCGGCGCGTCGAGAGGAGCCCTCGTCATCGAAGTCTACTAGGCGTGCTCCCGGATCTTTCGACCCGCGGTCACAATTCGGGGTGCTCGCAGGGCTCCGGGTCCATCTACTGAACGGGTTCTTGGCACCAAGTCACGGCCGACCTCCTTCCCGACGCCGCGGCAGGATACACTCGACTCCACCGTCCACGCGACGACCCGAGCTTCATGCTTCGGGGAAGGCGCTCTCGCCGATGGGCATCTACTACTGACGCGGAACTGCTCCTCGCATCGGCGCGAGCGCGGGTGGCCTGAATCTAAACCGGACCTTTACGAGCGTCCGGTCCGGATGCCATCGTTGGCGCGCTTTGTTCAAGAAGATCCTGCTCGGTATGGGCGCGCTGCTCTCGTTGCTCGTCGCGGGGGGCGGCGTATTCGTCTACGCCGAGACCTCGGCGTTCGATGCGAGCATGAGTCACGTCTACGACGTGCCGGTGCCGTCGATCTCCGCACTCGGTCGATCCCGCCGTGCTGGCCCGCGGCCAGCACCTGGTACGCGCCACCGCGGGTTGCGCGGACCACGACTGTCACGGTCCGGACCTCGGCGGCGGCCAGAGGCTCGACATGGGTCCCATCGGCACGCTCAGCGGGCCCAACATTTCGGAAGGAGGACTCGGCGCGGCCTACACCGACGGCGAGCTCGCGCGCCTCATCCGTCATGGCATCAAGAAAGACGGCACGTCGCTTCGCTTCATGCCCGCCGAGGAGTTCGACTGGCTACCGGACTCCGACATCCTGGCCGTCGTTTCGTACCTCCGCTCGGTGCCGCCGGCAGATCATCCCAACGGAACGATCCACCTCGGTGTTCTCGGAAAGGTGCTGGACCGTCTCGACAAGCTTCCGCTGGACGTCGCCCGGCGCATCGCGGCCGGGCCTCCCGAACTCGCGCCGCCTCCGACGCCCACCGCCGAGTACGGCAAGTTTCTCGCGCGCCTGTGCTCGGGCTGCCACGGCGAGGGCCTGAGCGGCGGGAAGATCCCGGGCGCGCCGTCGACCATGCCGATTCCGTTGAACCTCACTCCGGATCCGACGGGGCTCGCGGGCTGGACCTATCAGGACTTCGATCGCCTACTCACCACCGGCATCCGGAAAAACGGCAAGCAGCTCAACCCATTCATGCCCATCGAGGCCTTCGGCAAGCTCGACGACATCGAGAAACACGCCCTCTTCGCTTACCTCCAGACCCTCCCGCCACGGCGGTTCGGGGGCCGCTGAGACGCGAATGAAAGACCCTCGCGACGCCTCGCGACGCGAACTGCTCCGGTCGACGCTGCTCGGGCTCGGCACGATCGCGGGCCTCGCTGCTTGCAAGAAGCCTCGCGCCGTCGTGTGCGTGAACGGCGGGCTCACCCCGGCGGACCTCGCAGCGCGCCACAAGCTTGCATACACCGACACGTCGAGCGACCCGATCAAGACCTGCACCACGTGCCAGCAGTTCGTTCCACCAGCGTCGGACGATCGATGCGGCCGTTGTAAGGTCCTGAAGGGCGAGATCCACCCGCTCGGGTATTGCAAAGGGTACACGCCGAGGGCGTGAGGGTGCGTGCTAGCATGCGCGCGTTTTGAGCGGCGGGTCCCGTCGCGCGCAGCAAAGAGAGTCGCGAGGAGAACATGAGCCTACTCACGGAATTCAAAGAGTTTGCCATGAAGGGCAATGTCGTCGATCTCGCCGTGGGCGTGATCATCGGCGCGGCCTTCGGAAAGATCGTCTCGTCCCTGGTGGGGGACATCATCATGCCGGTCATCGGCATCGTCGTGGGAGGCGTCAACTTCAACAGCCTGGCCATCACGCTGAAGGAGGCGAAAGATGGGGCTCCAGCGGACATCCTGCACTACGGCGCGTTCCTTCAGAACTGCTTCGACTTTCTGATCGTCGCTTCGTCCGTCTTCATCATGGTCAAGGCGTTGAACAGCATGAAACGAAAGCACGACGCGCCGGCGTCTGTCCCAGCCAAACCCGCCCCAACGCCCAGCGAAGAGCTTCTGGGCGAGATCCGCGATCTTCTCAAGGCCGCTCCGCACGCCTGAACGGCGAGTCGTACCCGCCCTCGCGCGGCAGCCCGGCGCTTTCGTGTTGCTGGTTGGGTCGCCTTGCGCTACCGAACTCTTGGACAGGCGGTGGAGTCCGCCTCGAAACGCCGCCGGCAGTCCGGCGACCAATGACTCCTACGGCTGAACGGACGCCGTAGGACCCCCCGAGGAGTTCCCGGCGCTGCAAGGAGAGCACGGGATGGATCGTTTTTTGTGGATCTGCTTGGGCGGTGGCCTGGGAACAGGCACCCGGTACCTCGTTGGGCTGTGGGCGGGACGGACGCTCGGAACCGCATTTCCTTACGGCACGTTGATGGTCAACGTCGCGGGATGCTTCTTGATCGCCGCCATCATGCAAGCGTCGATGACGACCGAGTTCGTGCCCCCGACGCTGCGGCTGACGCTGACCACGGGGTTCATGGGCGGCCTGACCACCTATTCGAGCTTCAACTACGAGACCACGCGCTTCCTGCAGGAACGCGCGTGGGGAACCGGTTTGCTCAATTACGCCGTGACGACCGCCGCGTGCTTCGCGGCCGGGCTGCTCGGGCTGGCACTGGCTCGCCGACTCCTCGGCGGGTGACGGAAGATAGGAGACATCATGCGAGTTCTCGATGGTGAACGCACGCTCGTGCGCATCTTCATAGGCGACGCGGACAAGTGGCACCACTCGCCGCTCGATCGCGCCCTCCTCGAACGGCTCCGGCGCGAAGGCTTCGCCGGAGCCACCGTTATCCACGGCGTCGCGGGATTCGGTGCACGAAGCATCGTTCATACGGCGCACCTCATCGATCTTTCGGGAGATCTTCCCGTCCTGATCGAAGTCGTGGAAGACGATGAGCACATCCAGAAGCTGATGCCGATCCTCGACGAAATGCTGCCCGGAGGCGCGCTCGTCACGATGGAGAAAGTCCGGGTGCTCAGGTACGGACCGACCGTCGAATCGCCCAGCTGACGTGAGCGCGCCGGGCGCACGGCGATTGCCGACGGCGTTCCCGGCACCGTGCTACACGTCGGCCAAGTTCGCGGCCCTCCGAAGGCCTGCACACAAAGCGAGGGAAGTCCCATGCTCAGCGCGAAAGACCTGGTCATCGAAGGCGTTCGCTGCGCCGTTCACGATACCGACCCGAACGGGAACCCCGAAGCCGTCGTGTTCGTCCACGGCAATCCCGGGCCCATGGACGACTGGGACGTCCTCGCGCCCGCAGTCGCCAAATTCGCCCGCGTCGTCGCCATGGATCTGCCCGGCTACGGCCGCGCCGATCATCCGCGAAAGTTCGACTTCACCGTCTCCGGTTACGCGCGCTACCTCGGCGCGATCCTCGAGCGACAGGGCGTTCGCCGCGCGCACCTCGTGCTCCACGACTTCGGCGGCGCGTTCGGCCTCGCGTGGGCCATCGAGCACCCCGACGCATTCGCGAGCGTCACGCTCATCAACACCGGCATCCTCGAAGGCTACAGGTGGCACAAGTTCGCGCGCGTCTGGCAGACCCCCGTTCTCGGCGAGCTCTTTCAGATGGTTGGCAATCGCAAGCTCTTCAAGCTCGCGCTCGATCGCGACAACCCGAAACCCATGCCCGACGAATTCGTCGATCGCGTCCTCGAGTACGCCGATTGGAATCACAAGCTCGCCGTGCTCGCTCTCTACCGCGCCTCGCGCAACCCCGATGCCGCCTTCGGTGCCTTCGCGGCGCGCGCCCGCGGTCTCGATCGCCCCGCGTGCGTCATCTGGGGCGCCGAAGACCCGTACCTCCCCGTGGAGTTCGCCAAGAAACAGAAGTCCGTGTTCCCCCAGGCGGAGATCCACATACTCCCCGGCCTCGGCCACTGGCCGTTCATCGACGACCCCGAACTGGTTTCAGGGTTGGTCGTTGCATATTTGAAACGGCAGATCCACGCCTAGCGGCTCGTTGACGGCGCCGGAGGGGCGGAGGCGCCTCATGCCGCGTGATGCGCTTCTCGCCCGCCCGGCGAGTGCCTATCCCCGTCGGGGCCGAACGGACCGGCGCCGAGAGGCCCCTGCCGGAAGGTGTCCCGCGACGTTCTGGCACCCGGTTTCCATGCGAGCTCGAGCCAGCGAGCCACGTCACGGCGACGCAGCATTCCCACTAGCCTGCCGTTCGTGACCACGGGCAACTGGTCGACGTTGCGTTGAGCGAGGCGCTCGAACGCCTTTGCCAGGGGCTCCTCCGGTGTCGCAACCGACAGCACGTCGACGGCGCGCATGATCGAGCGAACTGGCGTGCGTTCCCATTGATCCGCAGGCACGCCCCGAACATCCTCGATGGCCACGAGGCCGAGCAGTCGCCCGTCCTCGACCACGGGGAGCGCGCGATCGTCTCCGGGGATCAGGTGCTCGTGGACGAGCAGGGCTACGGAGAGTTCCGGGGCCGCAATGGGACCGTCGCGATGCATGAGTTGCTCGACCGTCATGCCGGCGAGCGCTTCATCCAGGGCGAGGCGCGTCGATGCCTGCGTGGCCGCACCGTGCAGGAACCAGCCAATGAAGGCGATCCAGATCCCGCCTACGAGCCCGGTGCCGAAGAACGGAATGCGCGTGCCAAAGGTCATCGCGATGCCGCACCCGATGAGAAACCAACCGACGCCCTGACCCGTCGCGGAAGCCCAGCGCGTCGCCTTGTGGAGATCTCCCGTGATGCTCCAGAGGATGGCCCGAAGAACGCGTCCCCCATCGAGTGGAAATCCCGGGACCATATTGAACAGCCCGATCAAGACGTTGATGGGGCCGAGCCAGACGAGCAGCGTGGTCAGCGGCCCGAGCTGGGCGAAGGCCTTCCAGTTGTCCTCGGGGACCATGATTGGAACCGTCGTCACGAGAGACGCCAGGACCAGGAAGGCAATTCCCAGCGCGATGCTCGTGAGCGGCCCGACGATCGCCATGAGGAACTCGACTTTTGCCGACGGCGGTTCCTGCTCGATGTTCGAGACGCCTCCGAACAGAAATAGCGTGATGCTCCGGACTCGGATTCCGTAGTTCACCGCCACGGTGGAGTGCGCCAGCTCATGGAGGAGCACGCAGCCGAAGAAGATGAGAGAAGCACTCGCGGCGACCACGAACGCCCCGAGCGGGGACCATTGCGGATGCCAGTGCGAGAAGACGGCCACCAGGTTCCACGTGAGAAGTACGAAAATGAAGACCCAGCTCCAGTCGACCCGGACGTCGATCCCGAAAAGCCGTCCAAGACGAAAACCACGCATGATGATTGCCTCCGAAACGGGGAAAGTGAGTGCCGCGAAGCCGGGCGCCCCAAGCCCTCCAAACAGAGCAATTGCCGTACCGCATTTGCTTCCGGCGAGCGCGCGAGAGTGCCGGGACTCTGGCAGGACATGCGCAAAGCGTGCGGCGCCGGGCAAGAGGTGCGCTGACATAGAGCGGGCTGGAACCTCGCCTGTCGGGCCGAGGACGCACGGAGGGGCACCTGGCGCTCCCTCAGCGTGCGAATGGGAGCGAGACGAGGAACGTCGAGGCGCTCACGAGGACGATCAGGGGGCCCGCCGGGAGACTGCCGAGACGAGACAGGGCAATTCCGACCAACGACGACGAGGCGCCGATGGCCATCGAACCGAGGGCGTACTGTCTCAGATTCTTGCTGACGTTTCGGGCCGCGGAAGGCGGGATCGCCACGAGAGCCGCGGTGAGGAGCCCCCCCACCATCCGGACTCCCAGCGCGACGATGACCGAGATCGCGAAGAGGTAAAAAAAATTATACCGCTTCACGTCGATGCTTTCCGACGCGGCGAGATCCTCCGAGACGTTGATCAGGACCAGCTTCGGGTAGGCCCGGTTCACCCAAAAGACGAGCCCGAGAGACGCGATCACCGCGCCCACGGTGTCCCCGACGCGAGCCTTGGAAATGTCGCCGACGAGAGCCGCCTCCGCTCGATCGAGAGGCAGAAACAAGAATGCAATCGCCACCCCGGTGGCAAAGACGATCGCCGTCAGGGCCTCCATCGGCAGCTTCGTGCGCATCTCGAGGATCCAGATCAGCAGGACGCCGAGCACGACGAAGGGGAAGGCGCCCAGGGAAACGTCGAAGCCGAACATCAGGGCGAGAGCAACACCCGGCAACGTCAAGTGTCCCAATGGGCCGGCCACGAGCGCCATCCTCCGGCCGAGCATCAACGACCCGAGATACCCAGCGGCGCCCCCGATGAAGATCCCGGCGACGAGGCCGGGGAGGAGCGACTCATCCATGTGGGGGCCGCTCGTGCTGGTGCTGGTAGTACTTCACCTCGGTTCCGTAGATCTGCCGGAGACTCTCGGGCGTCAGCACGGTGATCGGCGAACCGTGGCAAAGTACCTCTCGGTTCAGGCACAGCACCGTCGACGACAGCTGATAGACCAGGGACAGATCGTGCGTGACGATGAGCATCGTCATGTTCCTCTCGCGATTCAGCCGGGTGAGCAGACCATAGACGGTCTCCTCGCCGCGAATGTCGACTCCCGTCGTCGGCTCGTCGAACAGCAGGACCCGAGGATCTCCGGAGAGAGCCCACGCAATCAGGATCCGCTGGAACTGCCCGGAGGACAGGTCGCCCATGCGATGGTTCGCCGTGCCCTCGTCCAGGCCCACGGCGCGCAGCATCTCGCCGACACGAACGCTGGCGTTCTGCTTCAGTGCGAAGAAGTCGACGACCCTCAGTGGAATGTCGCGGATGTACGGGAGGCGTTGCGGCACGTACCCGACGCGGAGCCCAGCCTCCCACTCGATCGATCCGGCATGTGGAAGGACCCCGAGCAAAGCCCGTAGGAGCACCGTCTTACCCGCACCGTTGGGGCCGAGGATGGTGAGGATCTCCCCGCGCTTCACGGTGAACGACACGCGTTCGAGGACGGCCTGATTCTCGAGCGTCACGGAAAGGTCGGTGACGCGAAGGACCGCGCCGCCGCCGCCCGCCGTGGCTTCCGCGCTCGTCCCGGGAGTCGGTTGGAACGAGGATGATTCCGAGCTGGTCATGTCGGCACGCGTTGCACCTCGTGTGTCAGCTCGGATGTCGGCCGGCGACGATGGACCACCCGCTTCACGATCTCGACGAACCCGAGATAGGAGGCCGTGGCGACGCCGAGGAAGGCGAAAAACGGGGCCGGGAGCGGCGTGAAGCCAAGGCGCCCCGCGAAGCCCGTGAACGGCAGAGCCAACGCGATCCCGACGACGGCCACCGTCGCGGTCGAAAGGGCAGCGCTCGGCCGGAAGGAAAACGGGTTCTTTGCGGTTCGAATGACGAAGATCACGAGCGTCTGCGTGACGAGAGATTCGACGAACCACCCGGTATGGAACAGGGCTTCCGACGCATGAAATAGTTTGATGAGCACGTAGAAGGTCAAGAAATCGAACACCGAGCTCACGGGTCCGATCCAGAGCATGAATCGCCGAACTTCGTCGATGTCCCAGCGGCGAGGCTTTCGCACGAAGTCCGGGTCGACGGTGTCCGACGGAATCGTGATCTGCGCAAGGTCGTAGAGAAAATTGTTGAGGAGGATCTGCGTCGGGAGCATCGGCAGGAACGGCAACAGGGCCGATGCTCCCGCCATGCTGAACACGTTCCCGAAGTTCGAGCTCGTCCCCATGAGCAGGTACTTCATGACGTTCCCGAACGCCTTGCGCCCCTCGACGATACCGGTGAAGAGAACCTTCAATCCCGGCTCGAGCAGAATGATGTCTGCAGCGTCCCTGGCGACGTCGACCGCGGTCGACACCGAGATGCCGACGTCGGCCGCATGTAACGACGGCGCGTCGTTGATTCCGTCGCCGAGGAACCCGACGACGTGCCCCCGCGTTCGGAGGGCACGCAGGATGCGACTCTTCTGCGCCGGGGAGACACGCGCAAAGACGTGAGCACGCTCCGCCGCATACCCGAGCGCCGGATCGCTCATCTTCTCGATATCGCTTCCGAGGAGAGCGTACTGCGTCGGCAGCCCGACGCGTTCGGAGACGTGCAGCGCGACCAGCTCGCTGTCGCCTGTCAGCATCTTGACATCGACGCCGGCGGACCGAAGCGACGCGAGTGCTTCTCTCGCGTCATCTCGCGGAGGATCCGTGAAGGCCAGGTGGCCCGCAAGGACGAGGTCGTGTTCGTCGTTCTTGGTGTACGCGGAACGCGGTTCGAGCTTCGAGTACGCGACGGCGAGGACCCGGTACCCGTCCGAGCACGAGCGCTCGAACGCCTCGGTGAAGCGACGTCGTGTCTCGTCATCGAGAACGCGGACCTTGCCTCCGACTTCGCAGGTCGTGCAAACGGAAAGGACATGCTCCGGCGCGCCCTTGGTGACGAGGAGCGTTTCTCCGCCTCGTCTCGCCACGACGCTGACGCGGCGCCGTTCGAAGTCGAACGGTACTTCGTCCACCTTGCTGAACCCGGAGATGTCCGGGTGCTCGTGTTTGAGCACGGCCGAATCGAGGGGATCGAGCCGAGCTCTGCGCAGGACCGCTTCGTCGACCGGATTGTCGACGCCGCTCTGGAAATAACTGTTCACGTAGCCGAGTAGCAGGGGACGTTCGGACGGTGCTCCGAGTGGATCGACCCACTGCTCGAGCGTCATCTCTGCGGTCGTGAGGGTGCCGGTCTTGTCCGCGCAGAGAAGATCCATGCTACCGAGATTCTGGATGGCGGCGATGTTCTTCACGATGACGTTTTCGCGCGCCATGCGCTGCGCGCCCTTCGTCAAGGTCACGGTCGTGATCATCGGCAAGAATTCCGGAGTAAGACCCACGGCCAGGGCCACGCCGAACAGCAGCGATTGGAGCGGGTTTCGGTGGAGAGCCGCGTTCACCAGAAACACGAACAGAACGAGGAAGACGACCGTCTTCAACACGAAGACGCCGAATCGAACGATTCCGCGCTCGAACTCCGAAACGGGCGGGCGAGCGGCGAGCGCGCGGGCGATGCCTCCGAAAGCCGTGCGGGAGCCGGTGAGCGTCACGGTCGCCACCGCCCGACCGCTCACGACCGACGAACCCATCAGAACGCCGGCTCCGGACTCTTTCTCGACGGGGAGGGATTCACCCGTCAGAGCCGCCTCGTTGAGATGCAGATCCCGGGCGTCGAGCACGGTTGCGTCCGCGGGAACCATGTCCCCCGCTTCGAGCCGGATCACGTCGCCCGGGACGATGAGCCGCCGCGGTAGTTCTTTCCACGCGCCGCTACGAAGCGCCGCGGCGGTCTGGGTCACGCGCGCTTTTAGCGCTTCCGCCGCCCGTTCGGAGCGCCGCGTCTGAGCAAACTCGACGGCCACGCTCAACGCCACGATGACGAACACGATCGTTGCGTTGGCGACGTCGCCCAGGGCCGCTGAAGCCCCGCTGGCGATGAGCAGGATGATGACCAGTGGGTTCGCGAAACGAGCGACCGCTTGCCGCAGGAGGGTGTTCTTCTTGGCGACGAAGGGCTCGTTCGGCCCGATGCGGTCGAGAAGCGCTGCGGCTTCGTCCTCGGTGAGGCCGCCCGACCCCCGCAGGCCGGGAGGCAGGCATGCATCGGCGCCACCTTCCTTCCAGGAGGCAGTCGTCGCGTTCGACATCAGCCGGCAGATAGCACCGGGCATGCCACCCGCGCTTCTCGCGCTTCACCCTGGGTAAGAACCCGCGGCATGGACTGACCGGGAGACGCGGAAGTCAGGACGCTTCGCAACGGTTCAACCGTCTTCCGGCGCCTGGATGGGACCCTCCGCGGCCTCCGCCTCCCCACTCGATGAAACGCCCATCGCGGCGGCCGAGTAGGCGCCGATCCGTGCGGGCGGGTGGACGAGGTTCGGCGCGCCGATGTCTCCGCCCGAAATGCCGAGCTCTGCGTCCAGGCGCCTGCGGGTGGCTTCTTCCTCTTCGTCGGTTCGCTGGAGAGCCAGCGCCCCGAGGGCGCCGACAGCGCCGCCCACGACGGCTCCGGCGACCATGCCCGGGGGCCCCGCGAGTGCGCCGGCAATTCCGCCGGCTGCGGCTCCCGCGACGGCGCCGATCGCCTCGTGCTCTCGGGTGCGTCTAGCCAGATCGTCCTGCGCCGTCTCCGTCGATCGCCTCGCGTTCTTCTTGCGTTTCATCGTTGCCTCCTGCGCGTCGTTGGTTTGGGACGCACAGGCAAGACAGAGAGCAACGATTGTGCCCGGCGCGACTCGTTGCCGAATCGGCAGGCTCGTCCCGATGGAGGCGCCGTCGCCGCCGGATGCCGCGGCGGCCGCGCATTGCGTCAGGGCCATAGACGAATGCCCGGCAGTGCAGCGTTTGCGGCGGTGCGCGTGTATTGCGCGATCCGCGAAGCCCTTGCATCGCACGTCGTTCATTGCTTTCCGGGGGGCCACAGGAGCGACTGGTGAACGCGCGCGAGGTGCCTCGCCTGGGGCGCGTGCTCGAGCTTTATCAGCCGATACACACCGATCTTCACTGCGCTGTTCAGCAACAGCCACAGAATGGCGTACGCCCAGACCGCGAGCGCGTACGTCCATCCGATGGGCGCCACGAACCAGCCGTACACCGCGGCGAGCGATCCGATGGCCTGCGTGGTCTCCGCAGCCACCACGAGCTTCCAGCTGGGCCAGGGCTTCTGCCACAAAGGTCCCGTGTTTCGCGTCAGGTAGATCGTCATGTGACCAGCGACGAGGAGCTTCAGGAACACGACGGTGCGCACCATGTCGCGCGGAAGATGGAGGTAGTCTCGCGCGAACCAGAAGGCGCCGAACGACGACACGACGCCGAGTACACCGAGCACGCTGCTCATGGTGAGGACGCGCTGCATGTCCCACCGCACCGGGCGCGGCGCGACGGGCGCGTTGTCGTACGCGATCATCATGATCGGAAAGTCGTTCAAGATCGCGAGCAGCACGATCATCACCGCGGTCACGGGATAAAAGTCGAAGACCAGGATCGACAGCGTCATGAAGAGGAGCACGCGGATCGTCTCCGCGATGCGGTAAATCGCGTAGCTCGTCATGCGCTCGAAGATGCGGCGCGCTTCTTCGACCGCGCTCACGATGACCGACAGACCCGACGCCGTCAGTACGACGTCCGCCGCGGCCCGCGCCGCGTCGGTGGCGCCGCTCACGGCGACGCCGACGTCGGCTTGCTTGAGAGCTGGGGCGTCGTTCACGCCATCGCCCGTCATTCCGACGATGTGCCCCCGCTTCTGCAGCTCCGCCACGATCGCGAACTTGTGCTCGGGGAAGACCTGGGCAAACCCGTCGGCGCGTTCGATCGCCTCGGACGTTTTCGCCGCGTCGCGGCCGTCGAAGATGTCCTGCGCGACGGCGATGTTCGCGCCTAAGTGGAGCTGCTTCGCTGTCTCGCGGGCGATGGCGACGTGATCGCCGGTCACCATGCGGATCTGGAGCCCGACCCGGCGGGCCGCGTCGATCATCGCCGCCGCGTCGTCTCGTGGCGGATCGAAGAGCGGTAACAGACCGAGCAACTCGTACCCTCGACCGCAATCGCGTGCGACGCCGAGTACCCGGTAACCCGATTCCGCGAACTCGTCCACGCGCGACGAGACGTGCGCGCGCAGGTCCCCGTCGGCCTGGACCAGGTCGAGGATCTCCTGGGGTGCGCCCTTGCTGACCCGCCACCGCTCGTGGCCGCGCTCGACTTCAGCGTCGGCGCGCTTCCTCACCGGGTCGAACGGCTCGAAGTGAACGAGGTGGAACTCTGCGACCTCCGCCGGGTTCGCGCGGGCGCAAATCGCCGTGTCGATCGCGTCGCCGTCGTGCTCGGTGGAACCGAGGGCAGCCGCAAGGACGAGGTCCTCCGTGCTGCTCGCACCGAACAGCACCGGATCGCCGAGCGTGAGCAGATTTTTCGTGAGCGTGCCCGTCTTGTCGCTGCAGAGCACGTCCATGCCGGCCATCTCTTCGATGGAGACGAGGCGCGACACGATGGCCTTCATCTTCGCGAGCTTCGACGCGCCGGCGGCCATGGTGATCGACAGGACCGCCGGGAGCGCGACGGGGATCGCTGCAACGGTCAGGATGAGCGCGAACAGGAGGGTCTCGACGAGCGGGGCATGGCGGAAGAGTGCGACCGAGAGAATGAGCAAGACGAGTGCGCCCGTTACCCCGATGAGGAAGTTGCCGATCCGGAGCACCGCCTTCTGGAAGTGCGATTGAGTCTCGGCGGTCTCGACGAGCTTCGCGGTCTTGCCGAAGTACGTATCCATACCGGTGCCCGTGACGAGTCCGTTCATCTCGCCCATTCGAACGACGGAACCGGAATAGACGTCGCCGCCTGCCTGCCGATCGACGGGCAGCGACTCACCCGTGAGCGCGGACTGGTCGACGCTGAGAAACCCGTTCCCGAAGAGCCGCATGTCCGCCGGGACGATGTTCCCGAGCCGCACCCGGACCACGTCTCCGGGGACAATCTCGGCGGCGTCAATGTCGTGCCATTCGCCGTCACGGAGCACGCAGGCACGCAAGGCGAGCCGCGCCTTGAGCGCAGAGATGGCCGTGTCGGCCTTGAACTCTTCCCAGAAGCCCACGCCCGCGTTGATGACGAGCATCGAGCCGATGATGATCAAGTCTTCCCAGTGACGCGCGAACGCGGACAGGACGGCGGCGCACTCGATCATCCAGGGAATGGGGCCCCAGAAGAACACGAACAACCGCCTGGCGATCGAGGTGTGCTCCTCGGCGAGCGCATTCGGACCGAACTTCTCGCGGCGCCGTCCGGCTTCTTCGGTGGAGAGTCCGGCGGCCGTATCGATTTCAGGAGGCGGCGGGCTCCGTGCTCCTTCCTGCGAGGGCTCGACGGCAGTCGTCATGCGCCCTCTGGAAGTGGCGGATCTTTGGGGAGCAGAGCGGCCATCCGAGGTTCTCCGCTCCGGCTTTCACTCGTACCGGAGCGCGTCGATTGGATCGAGCCGCGCTGCCTTGCGCGCCGGGTACAGGCCGAACAGAATGCCCACCATCGCGCTGAACCCGAACGCGAGTAGTGCCGTCTCGGGCCGCGCCGAAAACTGCCAGCCAAACCGTGAGGCGACCACCTTGGCGGCCAGAAGCCCACTGCCGACGCCCAGTGCGCCGCCAGCCATCGACAAGGTCACGGCTTCGATCATGAACTGAGCGAGGACGTGCCACGGCTTCGCCCCCACGGCCATCCGGAGACCGATCTCGCGAGTGCGCTCGGTGACGCTCACGAGCATGATGTTCATGATTCCGATCCCACCCACGACGAGCGAGACGACGGCGATCGCGGCGAGAAGCCCGGTCAACGCGTTGGTGCCCTGCTGTTGCGCTCCCGCAATTTCCGTCAGATTGCGAACCGAAAAGTCGTCCTCCGTCGCTGACGCCAGGTGGTGCCGATCTCGGAGCACGCCGGCGATTTCCAGCTCGGCTCGCCTCGTGTCAGCGCTCGAAATCGCGCTCACCATGATGACGCCGGCAATGTAGTTTTGCAGACCACCCTGGATCTTCGTTTGAAACGACGAGATCGGAATCAATGCGGTGTCGTCGTAGTCGGTGCCCATCGGCGACTGTCCTTTTTGCTCGAGGACTCCGACCACCTGGAATGGTACCGAGCGGAGCCGCACCGTCCGTCCCACCGAATCGACACCGGGTCCGAAGAGCTTGTCCGAAGCCGTCTGGCCGAGCACGACAATCTTCGCGTTCGACGCGACGTCCTCGTCGGCAAAGAGCGCCCCTCGCGACACCTTCCAAGCGCGAACGTCGAAGTAGTCCCGGGTCGTACCGGCCACGTTCGTCGTCCAGTTCGCGTCGTCCCCCACGATGGTGACTCGTGTGCTCATCACCGGCGCCGCGATATGGACCGCCGGTGCTTGAGTTTGAATCGCGTGCAGGTCGCCCCAGGTGAGCGTCGGCATCGAGCCGAACCCGCCCATCACGCCGCCCGACGACGTGGAGCCGGACAGCACGATGAGCATGTTCGTGCCCATCGCTGCAAAGACGCTCTCGACACGCTTCTTTGCTCCTTCGCCGACCGCGACCATCGAGATGACCGACGCGACGCCGATGACCACCCCGAGGGTGGTCAAGAGCGATCGGGTCTTATTCCGGAGCAGGGCCCGCGCCGCGAGCGGAATCGTCTGAACGATGTTCACGCAGCCCTCGGCAGATCGTCCTGAGCCATTCGAGCCGTCTGAGGAAGATCGCTCAGAACGCGGCCGTCGCGCAGCACGACGACGCGCGAAGCGTACCGGGCCACGTCCGGCTCGTGGGTCACGAAGACGATGGTGAGCCCGGCCTTCCAGAGTTCCTGGAAGAGCGCCATGACCTCCGCGCTCGTCCGAGAATCGAGATTCCCCGTCGGCTCGTCGGCAAGAAGGAGCTTGGGATCGTTCACGATGGCACGAGCGATCGCCACCCGTTGTTGCTGACCGCCCGAGAGCTGCGAAGGATGGTGCTCGAGCCGTCCGCCGAGGCCGACGCGACCGAGCGCGACCCGAGATCGACGCAAACGCTCCTTGCGCGGCACCCCCGCATACACGAGCGGCAGCTCGACATTCTCGACCGCGCTGGTCCTCGGTAGCAGATTGAAACTCTGAAACACGAACCCGAGCAGTCCGTTCCTGATCTCTGCGAGCTCGTTCCGGCTCATTCCCGACACCTCGCGTCCGTCGAGCAGGTAGCGACCGGTCGTCGGCCGATCGAGGCAACCGATGATGTTCATCAGCGTGGACTTTCCCGAGCCGGACGACCCCATGACCGCGATGAACTCCCCGCGTCGAACGGAGAGGCTCACGTCGTCGAGGGCGCGTAATTCCTCTGCGCCGAACAGGTAACGCTTCACGAGATGTTCGGCCGTGATGACGGTATCTTGCGGCATCGGTCGGTCTCACCTTTTGGCGGCGTCGACGCTGGCTTCGACGATCGCGAGGTCGCCAGGACGCACCGCGCCGGTAACCAGCTCGGTCCACGTGCCGTCGCTGATCCCGACGTGCGACAGCACCGGGACGGCCCTTCCCGCGCGGAGTACCCAGATGACCCGTTCGTCCTGCGCCGACGGCGACGGCGGCGTTTCGGCGGTCATCGCTGCGAGGGTGGCGGCGTCGGGCCGAAATCGGAGAGCTCCGATGGGCACGCGCGTCACGTCCTGTCTTCGCGCGTGCACGAAGGTGACACTCGCGGTCATCCCGGGTTTCAAGAGTCGCTCTCCGTTGTCGACATCGATGACGGCATCGTACGTGACGACGTTCTGAATCGACTGCGCGTTGTCGCGCACCTGGCGCACCGTCCCCGGAAACGCCTGTTGCGGGTAAGCGTCGACGGTGAAGAGTACGTGCATCCCCGCGCGGATCTTGCCGATGTCTGCTTCGGCCACGTTCGTGTCGACCTGCATGTGGGTAAGGTCTTGCGCGATCGTGAACAGCGTCGGGGCCTGGAGGGTTGCGGCGACAGTCTGGCCCACGTCGATATTCCTGGAAATCACGACGCCGTCGATGGGCGAGACGATCGTCGTGTACTTGAGGTTCAGGGTGGCTTGATCGAGCGTCGCACGCGACAGAGCCACGTTCGCATCCGCCGTGAAGAACCGCGAACGCGCTTCCCAGGCGGTTGCTTCCGCGGTGTCGAAGTCGGCCTCGGCGATGAGCTTCCGCTCTACGAGCGCCTTCGAGCGTTCGTACTGGCGTTCGGAGTTGTTCATGTCGGCCAGCGCGCCTTCTCGAGTCGCCTTCGCGGCTGCGAAGCTCGCGCGCGCTTGGGCGACGGCCGCACGGAAGAGCGACGGCTCGATCGTCGCGACGACTTGGCCGCGCTTCACCTGCGACTCGAAGTCGACGCCGATCGAGTCGATGCGACCTGAAACCTGGCTCCCGACACTCACGGTCACGAGAGCCGAAAGCGTTCCGCTCGCCGTCACCTTCGCGGCGATGGGGCCGTGGTCGACGACGGCGGTTTGATAGTGAACCGGGGGCGGCGTCCGGGACGTTTCCACGCGCCACGCGAGGGCGGAAGCTGCCGCCAGGACCATGAAGCCGACGGCTCCAAGCATTCGCTTCAGCGACTTCGATGCCACCCTCGGCCCGGGTACCGCCGCGGATGGCGGGCCGACGACCGTGGACGTCGGAGGCATTGCTTGGACCATCGCGAGGAGCTCAGCAACTCTCACGCCATGTCGCAGAAGGCGCGTGGGCCCCGTCGAGCTCCGCTACGGAGTGCACGTCACCGCCAGGATGCTCGAAGCAGACGGTTCCAAACGACGCCCCGCCGGTGGCGAACACGTTCGCTCGGTCGCAAGTTTTGCACTTCGGCGCAATGACCGCATCCGATCGTGATCGAATGGGGCGTATTTGCGTGACCGGATGGCTGGCATCCGGCGTGCTTGAGCAAATGTTCCATGTGCAAGGTTGCCGAAATCATGACGCGCAAGGTGCTGACGGTTGCCGCCGAGGCGGATCTGGAGGACGCCGCCTGGGGGCTCACACTCAAACGGATTTCGGGTGCACCGGTCAAAGACAAGTGGGGCAACGTGATCGGCGTGCTGTCGAAATCGGATCTGCTGGATCCAAACGAGCGCGATCTCCGTTCGGACGAGTCCCCGAAGGCTCGCGACGTCATGACGCCGGTGCTCTTTGCCGCGAGGGAGACGGACCCAGTCGGGTTCGCGGTTCGACGCATGGTTGAAACGGGAGTGCATCGCCTCGTGGTTCTCGACGAGCGGGGAATCCTGATCGGTGTCGTGACACCGATGGACGTTCTCCGTGGGCTCCTCGAAGGCAAGGTCGACGCGCGTGACTTCAACGGAACAGTCTGAACGACTCAGGAAAAAAACATGAAAGCAAGTCCCGTAACCGCCTACATGTCCCGCAATCCACACTCGATCGGACGCCAGCAGACCATGGCGTCGGCCCACGCGATCATGAAGGAGCATGGTATCCGGCACTTGCCGGTGCTCGAGGCTGGGCGCGTCGTCGGGCTAGTTTCCGATCGCGACTTGAACCTGATCGAAGCCTTGAAGGACGTCGATCCCACGAAGGTCTCGGTCGAGGAGGCCATGACCCAAGATCCGTACGTCGTCTCCTCGACGGAACCGCTCGGCGATATCGTCCGCGAAATGGCGACGCACAAGTACGGCTCGGCAATCGTGGTCGACGGTTCCAAGCTCGTCGGCATGTTCACCACCGTGGACGCATTGAGGGCGTTCGCGGACACGCAGACGTGGGAAGAGCGGCATTCCTCGTGAGCTCCTCCGCGCCGGCCACCCAGACGATCTCCGGGGTCAGGACGAAGCGCCAATCAGGGTTTCCAGAGCCGCTTCGAGTTCGTCTATCTGGACGGGTTTCGTCAGATAACGGTAAAAGCCGGCTTCTTCCCCGCGCTGCCGGTCGCGATCGGACGCCGCGGCCGTCAACGCAATGACGGGGATGGCGCGCGTTTCCGGAATGGAGCGCAGGGTGACGAGCGCGTCGAGGCCGCTCATCCCTGGCAGATTGATATCCATGATGATCACCGTCGGCACCTTCGCGCGCGCAAGCGCCACGCCGATCTCCGCAGTAGGCGCCGTCAGGAGCTCGATACCGTCGAAGTTGCCGAGCAGATCCTCCATGAACCGCACGTTGGCGGGATTGTCCTCGATGTAGAGGATCGAACGCTGGCCCACCGCGCGAAGGCGCGGTCCTTCGTTCGCTGGCGACGGAACCGCAGCGAGCGCTCCGTTCGTGAGCGCGTGGATCGGCATGTCCACCCAGAACTCCGAGCCCTCGCCCTCGATGCTTCGAAAGCCGACGGTCCCGTTCATGAGGCCGGCGAGCCGCTTCGTGATCACGAGACCGATACCCGTGCCCTCGATCGAGCCTGTCTCCTGTCCGGCGCGCTGGAACGGCTGGAAAAGCTTCCCTTGTTTCTCCTCCGGGATGCCCATCCCCGTGTCGGTCACGGCGACGCGAACGAAGCCGTCGTTTGGCCTCGAGACGGCGAACGTCACGCAACCTCCCGGGCGGTTGTACTTGATGGCGTTCGAGCCGAAATTCATCAAGATCTGCGCGAAGCGGGTGCGATCGGCCGTGAGCATGGGCACCGGTTCTGCACCGATCTGGACGACGACCGAAAGCCCGCTGCGGGCTGCCATGGGCTCGAGCGTCGATTGAACGTGACGGAGAACGTCAGCGACGCTCACGGGTTCCGTCGAGAGCGAGACCGCTCCCGCCTCGATGCGCGAGAGATCCAGGATGTCGTCGATGAGCCGGAGGAGGTGCTCGCCGCCTTTGAGGATCTGCGTGACGCGCCCCTGGTGTCGTTCCGACAGGGGCTCTCTCTTGTCTCGCCGCAGGAGCTGGGCGAATCCGAGGATGGCGTTCAGGGGCGTGCGAAGCTCGTGGCTCATCGAAGACAGGAAATCGCTTTTGGCTGCGCTGGCCGCTTCCGCGGCGGCCCGCGCGATGCTGAGCTCTTCGGCCACGCGCACGTCGTTGGTCAGATCCCAGATCATCCGAACCGTGCCACCCTCGATGGTGCGGCGATCCACGACGCGAAGGCTGCGACCGTCACGTGTTCGTACGTCGAACGTGCTCTGATGTTCGCGGAAGGTCGTGACGCGGTCTCTGCGGAAATCGGCCTGCTCTTCCGCGTTCGAAAATGCGAGATCGACGAGCCACGCGTCGAGGATCTCATCGTGCGACTTTCCGACGAGCGGGCCCGGAAGGGACTCGGCGACGAGTCTCCGAAAGACGCTGTTGCACAGGACGAGTTGGTCTTCCTTGTCGAAGAGCGCGAAAGCATCCTGGATGCTCTCGACGGCGCTCGAGAGGCGATCGGCCGCCAGCTTGGCCTTGGCTTCGGTGCGCTTCCGTTCCGAGATGTCGCGAAGCGCAGCCGACACGAGCGCGCCGTCTTTCGTGAAGACGGGGCTCAGGCTGACTTCGATCGCGATTTCCTTGCCGTCTGCGCGGCGCCCGAAGAGCTCCAGCCCGGACCCCATGGGACGTGTGCCGGGGTCCGCGAAGAAGCGCGCCACGTGGCTGCGGTGATTTCGCCGGAGCCGCTCCGGAATGAGAGTCTCGAGCGTCAGCCCGAGGAGCTCGGAACGCGCATAGCCGAACAGGCGTTCCGTTTGCACGTTCACGTATTGGATCTTCTCGTCGGGTCCCACGATGACCATCGCGTCCGGCGCGGTCTCGAGAACCTGCCGGAACCACTCTTCCCGGCTCTGATTCGAAACATCGTCGGTCGTCGGACTAGTCATGAGGGATCCTGATCTTGAAAATGGCGCCGGGGGCTCCGTCTTCGATCCAAGTTCGGCCGCCGTGCGCTTCGACGGCCAGTTTGCAAAACGCGAGGCCGAGTCCACGCCCGCTCCTGGTGAGACGGCGATCGCCGCCGGGTTCTGCTTGAACGAAAGGGTCGAAGACGCGCTCGCGGAGCTCGCTCGGCACACCCGAGCCAGAGTCGGTCACGGAAAGCTCGGTGCCGCCCTCCGCGGCGATGGCCCGGATCGAAACGACCGTTTCCGGCGGCGCGTGTCGGATCGCGTTTTCGACCAGATTCACGAGAATTCGTCGCAAGAGGTCCGCGTCGGCATGGATCCGGTCGACGCCGGCGAAGGATTCCAGCCGAATGCGGCGCGCCTGCGCCGTCGCGCCGAGCTCATCGGTGAGATCCGTGAAGAGTACGTGCACGTCCAGGCTCCCTGGCCTGGCGACGAGCTTGCCTTCGTCCCCTTTGCTGAGGTCGAGCAGGTTCAAGAATCATCCGGCCGAGCTGGCGTGCCTCGCTTCGAATCTGGGTCACCGAAGCGCGCGCGCTCTCCGAGAGACTTGGGTCGCGGAGCAAGACCTGAGCGTGAAGATCCATCGAGTTCACCGGGTTCTTCAGATCGTGAACGAGAAATGCCGTCAGACGCTCCTTCTGAAGCTGGACTCGCAGGAGATCGTCGCGCTGGTGCTTGAGGAGCTCGTAGTGCTCCCGGAGCTCTCCTCGCATCTGGCGGAGCTTGAGCGCGATCTGAACGCGCGCAACGAGCTCCGCCGGGCGCACCGGCTTCGTGAGAAAGTCGTCTCCGCCGGCCATGAGCGCGCGGTCGAACGTGTCCACGTCCCGGAGCGCCGTCAGAAAGATGACGGGCGTCTCCGCGCCGCGGGGGAGCTCACGAATCCGCGCGCACGCCGTGAAGCCATCGATGTCCGGCATCCTCACGTCGAGCAGGACGCAGTCCGGCGCGTCGCGCGAAACTGCTTCGACAGCCGCGACGCCGCCCGTCGCAAGGACGACGTGGTAGCCCTCGTCTTCGAGGGTGCTCGCCGCGAGCGTGCGGTTCGCCTCGTTGTCGTCGACCACGAGTATGCGGCTAGGGGGAGCGACCTCCATGACTTTTGCGGGCCCGAACGTATCATTGTCGCGGGCACTACGAAGGGTCGCAGGAACAATTCGGCCGGGGCCCAGCGAAAAGCGGCCCCGATGCATCACTTCGACGCGTCGTGCGGGCATAGAACGCGAAGAGCATTCCGGTTGAAGATACGCTCGACATCGTCGTGGCTCATCCCGGACGCGACGAGCGCGCGAGCGAGCACCGGGAAGCGCGCCGCGGTTTCGAGGCCATCCGGCGCGCGCACGCCCTCGTAACCCGAGCCGATCGCGACATGGTCGATGCCGGCCACTCGCGCCATGTACAGGATTTGGCGAAGGAGATCGTGCAGCGACGCCGCGTGGCCGCGCACGATCCGATGCTCGTCGAAGCTAACTGCTACTACCCCTCCGCTCGCGCCGACGGCACGCAGCTCGGAATCCGTCAGATTTCTCGCGTCGCCTGCTTCTCTCCAGGCATTCGAAGAGATGCTGACCACCGGAGCCTTGAGCTCCCTGGCGATCTCGAGCACGTCCTGGCGAGTCATTGCGGAACCGGAACCGATGTCCACGATGCCTCCGGCTGCGTAGATTCGCCGCACGACCTCGGCGCCACGAGAGCTCAGCCCGACGACCGGCCCCGGCGGCGGATCCTTCCACGACGTCGCGAGCTCGTTGTCCTCCGAGTCGACGAGGCGGAACAGGCGAACCCCGCGCGTGACCCAAAGTCCAATCTTGGTCGGCTCGCGCGCAAGCTCCGACGCACCGTCGATCGCAAACCACGTGCGGATCCCGTCCGACGGGCGCGAGCAGCCCGGCGAGCGGAACTCACCCGACTGGGAAAGCCAGCGCTCGACGTCGTGAAACACCGTGTCCGTCGTCATGTCGAGGGGAGCCCATGGCCTCGGCTCGTGCAACGGCAGAACGACACCTACGACATTGCCTTGCCGGAGTCGGAGGTCGGTCGCTTGCCCGCGTTCGCCGTCGAACGGCTGGGGACCGTTCAGTGAGCGCGGAGTGAGTTCCTCCGCGAGATCGACGACGGGAATCGCCGTGTCCTCGCTTTTCGCGTCGTGTGGAAGCAGAGCGAACAGGCCGACGCCGAATGCGAGCAACTTCCTCGCGGCTCGCCCTCGTCGACCTCGTGCCCTCGACACATCCGGAGAGACGAGCGTCATCGGCGTCGGGTTCACGGCGCCCAGTAGGCGTCGAAGACGTGATCCTGGATGACCTCGAGGTCCGCTTCCGCGATGTCCTTCGGGACGGACGCGACGATGAGCGCGCGGGTCGCCTCGTCCAGCGCGGCGCGCAAGAGTCCCAGGAAGTGAGGCTCCGCGACCAGAATTATCCGTTCGACGGCGTGATCGGTCCGGCCTCGGCGAAGCTCCCCCGCGAGTTCCTTGGCAAAGTCATGGGCTGCGTGTTCGTGGGGTGAGGTGTTCTGCTGACGTCCTCTTGCATGGCTATCGAAGGTTCGATGCGAGCTTCCGCCTTCGATGCTTTCGTCGCGTCCTCGGCCCGAGGGGAATTCGATATTCTCCACCAGGCCGAGCCTTCGCCCATCCCGCGCGAAGATGCGCGCGCTCACGCGATTCGCAACAAGAACCCATGTAGCCATTGGCCTCTCGCTTTCTCTGACCGAGAAACAGCAAGCGGCATGCCGCCGGTCGGGACCGCGGCCTCGGGACGATTTTCGTCCATTCGAGCTCGGCGAGACGCAGAACGTGCGCTGGAGCGCACAGCCTGCGAACGCCTGGCTTCGGGTGTCGGTTCGAGGCGCCAGCCACGGTTATCTCCCGACTGCAGGACCGATCCTGGCCCTGCGGCGTGTTCGTCGAATGAGCGCGGCGTGGCAGGCGAACGCGAGTGCGCCGTTGATGAATAGCGCCCGGCGCACTCCCCAGTGCGAGGTGACCATTCCCGTGACCAGATTGCCGATGGGCGCCCCGCCGCGCAACGCCAGTGTGTACATGCTGGAGAGACGGCCACGGAGACGGCTGTCTATGGAGCCTTGAAGGATGGAGTTGGCGGCGGTGTTGCTCGCGACCATCGCAACGCCCACGATGAAGAGGAGCGCGAGTTCGAGAGCGAAGCTTCGACCCAGAGCCAGGGCCGCGACGACGACGCTCAGACAAACCGCGGCGAGGCTCGACAGAATCTGCCGGTGTCGATTCGTCTTGAGAGGTAAGACGACCGAGGCGCCGACGAGTCCACCGAAACCGAACACGGAGAGTGCACCGCCGAATTCACGGCTTCCCAGATGAAAGGCGTCCCTGACGAGCACCGGCAAGAACGTGACCGTGGGCATGCACAGCAAGCTCGTCACCACGACCGTCAGGATTGCGCGCCGGAGCCGGTGCCTCCTTGCGATCGTCGTGGCGGCTTCCAGGATGGATGCGCGAGCGAAAGTCGAGCCGTTTCGTGGGGAAGGTGCGGGAGCCGGGATGCGGAGCAGGTACAGCGCGAGGAGATAGGGCGCATAGGACGAGGCGTTGAGCACGAAACAGGCGATGGGACCGACGGCGGCCATCGCCACGCCGGCGAAGAAGGGTCCGAGCACTCGTGAGAGGTTGAGCTGCGCCGAGTTGAGCACCACGGCGCTCGGAACTGCGTCCTCCGGCACCGACGAAGGGACGAGTGCGTTGATTGAAGGACCGGACAAAGCGTCCGTCACGCCGACCACGAGCGAGAGAGCGATGACCATCCAGACCCGGATGCGTCCCGTGAGGAGAAGCACGACCACGAGCACCGGGCAGATCACCTGGATGCCCTGAAAGAGCAGCGCGGTTCGGCGGCGGTCCGCGCGGTCGGCGATGACACCTCCCGCCAAAATGAGCGCCCAGATGGGCGCGTCCGTCATGAACGAATCGAGGCCGAGCAAGAACGCCGAGTTCGACAGCCGAAGGACGAGCCACGGCTCTGCGACCTGCTGCATCCAGGTGCCGGTGTTCGACAGCAAATTCCCGAGCCAGAGGATCGAGAAATTGCGTGATCGCAAAGCCAGAAAGACGCTGGACTTCGAACCCGGAGGTCTTGCCGAGTCGGGCACGCGAAACCAATCTACCGGGGAAGACGGCTCCGGTCAGGACGCCGCCTTCAGCGCGACGCCGCTTTCTCGACGTGCGTCTTCTTCTCGAAGGCGCCTCGAGAGCCGCGCATGTTCGGGAGTTCCTTCGAGGCTCGCGAGCACGCGCTCCGGCGTCCCCCAGTCCGACCATCCGCAAGGCGCGAGCCGCACGATCCCGAGCGCATCCGCGCGCTCGAGTACGTCGCGCGAGAAATCGGCGGCGCTCATGTCGTCGTAGCATTCGGAGAGCAGGCGCCGCTCCCACGGCCGTCCGATGGCGTGGCGGTACGAGTGAAGGCGCGCGCACTGCGCGGGCATGTTCTCGCTCCCCAGCTGCCAGAAGCGGTTGGCCGAGGCCGACCATCATGAATGTGTTCCACAGCGCGCCGCGCGCGAAAAGGTTCTCTGCCTTCTGTCGGGTCGGTTTTTCGAGAAACGCGGTCACTCGATTCGAGTCCGCGACGATCCATCCGTACTGAGTCTCGGGCGCCTCGGGAGTTGCACCGATGAGCACGACTCGATCGGTGTCTCTCGCCATGGTTTCGGCTTGCCTCACCGCGTCGAGCAGCGGCGCCTCGTCCCGGACGTGATGGTCCGAAGGCATCACGGCCACCATCGCCGACGGGTCGCGTGCGAGCACGTGCGATAGAGGGAGGAGCAACCCCGGGCCCGTTCCACGGTTCTTCGGCTGGACGACGATCTCGACGTCCCCGAAGTTCCGGAGCTGTTCGCGCGCGACCGACTCTTGCTCTTGCGCAACGACGACGACGGTGTGCTCCGGCTTGCTCCAGCGGGACGTTCTCGAAAGCGTCGCCTGGAGAAGCGATCGGCTCCCGACTATGCTCGCATATTGCTTCGGCACGTCCGCGCCGTGAATCGCTCGCGTGAGAGGGCGCAGGCGCGTTCCTTCACCGGCGGCGAGAATGATGGTCCAGAGGTTTGCTCGAGGTCGGTTGTTCTGGGTCATGTGACCCCTGCTTGTGCAAGGGGCTTGCCATGTTTCGCGTTGGAGTCATTCACCGTCTCGGTCTCGATGGCGCGTGCACCGATTGCGCCGGTCCGAAAACGGTGCGGCATTGAGGGAGATGCGGGGCTCGGGGGGAAGTTCGGGGCGCGCGCTCACCCACCGCATCGCCCACGCGAGGGCACTCGCCCAATCGAAACGCCCACGCGCCAAGATCACGAACGATCACGCCAAGATCACGAACGATCACGCCGTGGTTCACGACGATCTCGTCGAGGATGGACATGATCTCGTCGAGGACGGAGGCATCCGTGCCGAGGACGGAGGCGTCCGCGTCGAGGACGGAGGCGTCCGCGTCGAGGACGGAGGCGTCCGCGCCCAGGATGCAGGCGTCCGCGCCCAGGACGCAGGCGTCCGCGCCCAGGACGCAGGCGTCCGCGCCCAGGACGCAGGCGTCCGCGCCCAGGACGCAGGCGTCCGCGCCCAGGATGCAGGCGTCCGCGCCCAGGACGCAGGCGTCCGCGCCCAGGACGCAGGCGTCCGCGCCCAGGATGCAGGCGTCCGCGCCCAGGACGTGCATGGTCTCGTCGAGGACGCACGCGTCCGCGGTCCGGACATGGCCGTCCAGGGCGACGGAAGCATCCTCTGAGCGCTTCGAAGCTAGGGCTACTGGTCGTTAGCTCGGCGTGACCTGGATCACCTGCGCGGGTGCGGATGCCTTCTGGTCGGGCTGGTAGTAGAGGAAGGCCTGCCCGCCACCATCGGACGCGGTGATCGGCATCGTTGCGACGAGGTGATAGGCGAACGCGGCCGTCGTGTTCGGAGCGATCGACGTGAGGTAGAGCGTGAGCTGTCGCTCGGTGAGCTCGTAGTAGCTCAGGGTGCCCCCCGCTTTGTAAGCGTCGAGATCCGCGGTGTTCACCGAGAAGCCAGGTGGAATGCCCACCGTGACGAGCACCATGTTCTCCGTGCTCGCCGTCGTGTTCGCGACCGAGACGGTGGCTTGCACGGTGTCGTTCAGGCGGAGCGTCGTCTTGTCGTAGGCGACGCTGATGTCGAGCGGACCGGTGTTCGCGGGCACGTCGGTCCACGGCTCGTTGTACCGCTGCACGATCTCGTAGCCGGGCGCTCCCGAGCCCGAGAACCCGAGCGTCACGATGTGCGTTCCGCCGGAAGCGAGACTCGAGAGGTCGACGGTGGTGAGCAGATCTCCCTGGGCCTGACTCATCCCGACCGTCGTGAACGGAGCGCCGTCCAATCCCACGCTGACGGTGCCGGCGGCGATGGCCGCGCCCTTCGTCGCCGCGAGAACGAGCGCGCGGAGTGCCCACACCGTCGCCTGCGTCGAGCCGAAGTTTCCGTTCGGATTCTTCGATGCATCGAGGAATGAAAGCGCGCCGTTCACGTCGCTCGGGTAACCGCCCGCCGTCAGGAGCGCGTATGCCACGATGCCCGTCGTCGCGACCGTGGAGTCCTGTCCCGAGCCGTAGAAGTTCGTCTGCGTTCCGCCGGAGTCCCAGGAGACGTTCTGACCGTCGATCTTCTTCATGCCGTCGAGTTGCGACAGGACCTGGGTCAGGAACGGATCGCTCGGCGCAGCGGCAGCGAACGCGTTCGCGACGAGCCCGAGCGTGTAAGCGTCCTGCCCCGCGAGGGACGCCGTCTTGAGGTAGGCGATCCCGCGCGACAGCTCGGGCCCGGCGTCGCCCGCGCTCGCGAGGGCCCACACGACGAACGCGGTGTTCCGGAGCGCGCTCGCCTGCACCGTGAAAAACTCGGATCGGTCCGGCGCCCACGACCCATCCGATTGTTGCTGCGCGACGAGCCACGCCTTCGTGCGCGAGAGCATCGCCGCGTCCACCGTGTGGACCTTGGACATGTCCGCGAACTCCATGACTCCGAGCGCCGTTACGCTGAGATAAGGGGAAGGATCTTGCGTGCCGAACCACGAGAAACCACCACCCGGATGCTCGAACGTGAGGAGCCGCTGGTAGCCGGCGTTGATGTACGAATCAGCTTTGAGCTCCACATCGGGGGTCCCCTGCTTGGTCGCCTGCATGTAATCGAGCGCGAGCACGTCCGGCCACGTCGTGGACGTGGTCTGCTCGAAGCAGCCGTTCGGCACCTGGAGAATGCTGTCCATGCCCTGCACCACTTGCGACAGATAGCCGGGGAACAGGTTCACGTAGAGTTGCGCGGATCCGGGCACTTCGTCCGCTGGAAAGGTGAAGGACTCGGTTACGCCGCTCGCGGGCACGGAGCCCGAGCGCGACACCGGCACGACCTGCCCGTTCGGCACGACCGTAACCGAGCGCGACACCGCATCCGACGCCTTGGTGCCGATGGCCTGGACCGTGAGCGATTGATGTCCGACCGCCGTGACCTGCACCGGGAACCTGACGCCCGTGACCTCACCTGGATCGAGCGGGACGTCCATGGCCGTCGCGCCCACCGGCGTGAACCAGCTCGCGGACTGGAGCGTGAGATGGACGATCTGCGAGGTGGTCAGGTAGTTGTAGACGGTGATCGGAAACTCGACCTCGTCACCGAGCGTCAGCGATGACGGAAGGCTCGCGTCCACGAAGAAGTCCTGGAACACGGTCATGCTGCCCTGGCCGCCGCCGAGCTTGCCCGTGCCGGTGTTCGCGAGCGCGGAGACCTTCCACTGGGTGATGCTGTCGGCGAGCGGGATCTGCACGCTGGCGGTGCCGTCCGCACCCGTGATGACCTCCGGGTTCACGTAGAGCGTCTCCGGAAAGCTCTGCCGCACGCGCGGAGCCGTGTCGCTCGCGCCCGTCCCCCCGCCGGAAGCGGCCTGGGTGCTCGCCGAACCACCCGCTCCAAGGGCCCCGCCCGGCGCTCCGAGGAAACCGCCGCCCCCGAAGGTGACATCGCTGACGAGGTTCGCGTTCAGATCCGTCGCGGCGATCGCGATCGTGACGTCGTCCGCGGTGCCCGGTCGCTCGTCGGGGCCCATCGAAACGAGATCGAGGAAGTCGACGCCGGTCGTGCTGACGGTGAAGGGATTGCCCCAGTAATCGACGGCCGAAATGTCCCGCGCGAGTCGCGACTGGAGCGCCGCGTAGTACGAGGTGCCGAGCGAGGAGCAGTAATAGCCGGATGCCGTGCACCCCTGGTTCTCGAGGAGCGCCGACTCCGCGGCGAGCAGCGAATTGACGACGGCGACCAGGCTCGCCTTCGTCGTGGCAAGGTAAGGTGCGAGCAGGGTGTCGACCGCGGTGACGACCGCCGGCCAGCTCCCGTCCTCGATGCCGGTGACCCCGGAGCCCCCGATCGCCGCGAACGTCGCGGCCGCTTCGGTTTGCGCGGCCTGACTCGCGGACGGATCCGTCGCCGCGGTGCCGGTGAAGAGCAGGTCCGGCAGCGAAGCCGGCGGCGCGTCGATCTGGTAAGTGGGCTGTGAGTAGCTGTCCTCGAGCTGGAAGAAGGTCTGCAAGAGCCCCGGCTGCGCATCCACGAGCCCGAACACGGCCGCGTCCACGACCTGGACACCGACCGCCGCGACCGCGGGTTTTCCGGAAGAGTCCTTCACGGCGAAGCTGAGCGTCGCGGTCTGTCCTGGGGTGTACGTGCTCTTGTCGGCCGTGATGGTGACGTCGAGGGACGCGTCGTCCCGGACGTAGAGGGTCTTGCCCGCGCGAACGACGTTGCCGCCATCGTCGACGATGTACGCATCGACGCGATTGTTGCCGAGGAGCGTCTGATCGAGCGGCATCGTGAAGGAGCCCGCGCCGTCGTTCAGATCGATCGTGCGCATGTCCACCGTCTGACCCTCGTTGATCCAGTCGACGTACGCATGGTTCTCCGACGTCGATGCCTCGACGTTCACGGTCGCGGTGCTGCCGACGGCGTAGACGCTCTCGTCCGTGCGCACCAGGACGTGCTCGGCGCCGGTCTGGGCGCCGAACGTCAGCGTGCGCGCGATCGGGGCGCCTCCACTCGGGGTCACGGTGGCGAGCACCGTGAAGGTGTCCGGCGCCGCGTCCGGCGTGAAGTCCATCACGACCTGACCGAAGCCGTTCGTGACCCCCGTCAGCGTCGTCGTCCCACCGATGACGAGCGACACGGAGGCGTTCGGGATCGGGTTTCCCAGCGGGTCGGTTGCGAACACGTCGAGCTTGTTGTCGAGCCCGGGAACGATCGTCGTCGATTCCGGCACGACGGTGAGCAGCACCGAGTTTTGCGCGACCGTCACCGGCACGGACTTCGTCACCACCTGTCCTGCCGTGTCGGTCACCGTGACCTGCAAGCTGACCGTCGCGTTGCCTTGCTCGAGGGGCAGCCCTGCGAGAGTCGACGGCAGCGTCATGCTGAAGGACATCTTCCCCGTCGCGTCCGTCTTGCCGACGACGCGCTGGAACGGGGTCGTGCCCACGTCGAGCGTGTCTCCCTCGATGACTACGTCCGCGGTGGCCACCGGCTTGCCGAAGAAATACGTCGCGTCGACGGTGCCGGTGACCGTCGCGCCCGCGGTGTACCAAGGCGCGTCGGTGCTCACGTCGAGCCCGAACTTCGGCAGCGTGTACGTGGACACGTTCACGGTCTTCTGCGTCGTCGCGCCGGAGACCGACACGCTGGTCTTGAACGCGCCCTCGTTGACGATGGGTCCGATGACGAAGTCCGTCGATGCGACGCCATAGCCGTCCGTCGTGATCGATTTCTGGAAGACCTCGTTGCCATTGCCATCGTCCACCTCGAACACGGCGGCGGCGCCGGCGATCGGCGTATTTTGGGGCGGCGCGAGCGCGAGCGCGCGAAGGTGGATGGTCTGACCCGGCTGATAAATGGGTTTGTCCGTCGTCAGGAGCACCTGCTGCCCCGGCGCCGATACGGCCATCGGATCGGTGACAGTCTGGGTAGTGCCGCTCGCCGTCGCGCTCGCTTGCAGCGTGTAGGAGCCCACGTCCGCGTCAGCGAGGGTGAGCGGGAAGATGGCTTCTCCCGTCGCCGACGTGGTGCCGGTCAGCGTGCGCGACGGCTTCCCCGTCTCCGAGAGGACGAGTGTCACGGGAACACCGGCAACGGGCGCCTTCGTCACCGGCTGCTCGGCGCGGACGCGATACGACGCGGCCTTGCCACCGGCGACCGTCGAGGGCCCTTCGAGGCGCACCTCGTAGGGCCGGACGACACGAAGGAGTGAGCTCGTCACGAGCAGCGACGCCGCAGCTCCGTCGTCGATGACCACGATGTAGCGAGCCCAGTCGGCCTCGCCGTGAACGTCCGCGGGTACGGGGAAGGTGGCGTGCAGCGTCCTGCTCGCCCCGGTCGCGAGCGAATAGGCGAGAGCCGTGCTCTCGAGCGTGCGTGAGCCGTCCACGACGCGTATCGACGTGGCGAGCGTACCCGTCACGGCGCGCGTCGCGGAGATCGGCACGTCGAGCGACAGGGTCCCGCCGGAGACCGTCGCGACCATGCCCGCTTCGTCGATCGAGACGAGCCCGTTACTCGTCTTGTCCACTCCGCCCACGCTGGCGCTCGGCCGTCCGCCTTCCGAGCACGCGCCGCCCACGAGAACGGCAAGCAACACGCAAAGCCCCGCGCCGAGGCGCGGTCGTCGAAGGCTGGTTCGGATCCGGGAATGCGTCATCGAAGCTCCTCGTGGCAGTGGCACATCGGTGCCCTGGACCGCCCTGTGAAGCATCAACCGCGCCAGGCGCTCATTCAGGGGAATTTCAGAGCCCGCAGCCGTTTGCGGCACAATCTGGCACACACCCCTATTCTCACCGGGTCCTGGCGTATCCCGAAACCCTTCATGGCTTCGATGAAACGGGTAGCTCGCCGTCATCAGCGATGTGGCGTGCCGTACTCGAACCCAACTACCCGCGCCGAGCTGCCTCGATCTTCGCGACGTCGATCTTCCGCATCGTCATCATTGCCTGGAAGACTCGCTTTGCCTGTCCGTGGCAATCTGGAACGAGAAGGCTTCGCTGTGCTCGAACTGCGAACCACCGTTGAGACCGAGGCGGGGGATGGGCAGGAGCCCCGCGAATAGGGTACGCGAAGGCCGGCTCGATGAAATGGTTTCCACACCGGTGACGTTAATGTTTCGCATGAACGCAGCGGGCGATCGTTGTCATCGAAACGAGACAATGAGCCGCTGCCAACGCTTGCGTGGGCAGGGGCGGCCCACCATAATGCCCCGGCCCTGAGCGTGGCAGGGAACGGCGCCGCGCTGGCATCGACGGCACGCGACACGCAAATCGACACGCGATCGACCACCCTGTTTGCCGCATGGGCGGTCGTCATCGAAAACTTAGAGAAGTTCCGGAGGGCCCGTATGCAGTCCAAGGTCGTTATTCTCGCCCTCCTGGGGGGCGCTTTCGTGATGGTGAACTGTTCGGGGCAACAGCACAGATCGAGGACCGACGCGGACGCGCAAGACTCCGGCAAGGCGAACGGCGCCGGCGGGGGCGGCGGCGGCACCAGCCTCCTTCTGCCGACGCCCGCGGCCAGCGCCACGAGCTCCGTCCAGACGGCGCTCCCGCCCCTACCTGAATTGACTAACGTCGTCGCGTATCAGCGAAGCGACTCGGTGGGCATCGATTTCGATCCGGTCGACGGCGCTCAGGACTACCGCGTCTATCCGTTACCCGACGACTCGCAGATCACGAAGAACGCAGACGGCTCGATCACGATCCCGAACGCGATCTACCGGTGTTCCGGCGACCGGCAAACATACGCGGTCAACAGGACTGCCAGCCCCGGCAGCGCGAACGCAACCCTGTCGACGACCTTCGACACGGATCCGGCGAAGAACACGCTCGGCTATGTCTACCTCGAGGCGGGCGCGGGACTCCTCCCCGTCTACGCCCTCGGCGCCGTCAAGGACGAGGCGGAAGACGACGAGGTCGGGTGGAAGGAGAGCCGGCTGAAGATCTACACCACGGATCCGGCGAAGCGAACGCAGCTGCTCGGCGAAAGCTGGCGCGACGACGGGATCGTCTTCTACGTTCCGAGCAGCGCCAGTTCGTCGACCCAGACGGTCTACTCGTCCCAGCTCACGGAGATCGTCGCTGGTCAGGGCTGGACGCGGTATCACCAGTATTACTACCTCGGAGCGGACAAGGCGGCGCACGCGAAGGACACGACCCCACCGGCGCCCGCGTTCCAGGTGCTGACGGCCTCCGCTCCAGGAACGGCCCCTCTCGGTGCCGTTATCTATTTCGGCAGGCACGAGCACGTCGAGCTCGCGGCTGGCTCCGAACGGTTCCAGCGCGCGGCGTATCAGGGCGACGGACCGCTATGGCATCTCGAGTGGTCGGGGCTCACCGCGAAGACGACCCTGGTCGTCGAGGCGCTGGACTCCGGCTGTCCTTTCCAGGGTCTGCTATCACCGCAGCACATCGACGCTTCCGCGACGCACCAGGCCTTCATGACGCTCGACGAGCTGCGCGCGGCATCGCCGACCGGCGAAGTGTTCATCAACGGCCAGCACGATCCGACCAGCAAGCCGAAGGCCATCGCTCGCTCGTTCATCTCCGTCGCACCTCAACCCATCCCCGCCGGCACGTGGGATTGGTACCAGGACTTCGAGGACGGTGCTGGCAGCGGTACGGAGGGCGGCGTCGGAACGGGTTTCGGACCCGTGACGGAGGTTCCCGGGTGCACGGACCTGAACTGCGGACGATGGCAAACGCCCGACCTCGACTTCAGCGTCTATCGGATGGACAAGGTTGGATCCCAGCTCATCTTCACGTACGGCCAGTTTCTCGGACAGCTCTGGGTCGCCTACGACGACTTCGGGAGCGACGTGACGGGCAAGGTTCGATTCACGGCGCGGCAGAAGGCGTCCGTGAACACCGATCCGTCGAAGTACCTGCACGCGACGATGTCCGTGGACATCGTCGCCACCGACCGTAGATACCCGCAGCTGATCATCTCCGACCAGGACGCGCCGGTCCAGGAAGGGCTCTCGAACGCGGACAACAACACGCTCCTGATCCAGCCGATCGAGGGACCGCCGATGAGGTTCGAGGTACAAGCAATTCATGGCCTCGTCGGGGGCAAAGCGTGGGACGTGAATAATCAGGCGCCGGAGCACCGCCTGATCGACACGGAGGCGGCCCTGACCGAGCCCAGCGATTGGCCGTTCGAACATGCGGGCATGGACCGGTTGACGCAATTCGACGTCTACGTCTCCTCGAACCGGCTCTACGCTTTCATGGACGGCAAACCCGCGGGTTGCATGACGTACCCGACGGGCGGATTTGCGATTTCCGGACCCGTGACGGTCACCCTCGGAGACGTCCTGTACCACGAGGGCGCCGCCGACGAGCTGGTGTGCTCGCAGGCGACGCCGTACGATTTCCTGCATCTGCATCAATGCACCGAGACGAAGCGTCACTTCGACGGCTTCGGTTTCAAGAACGACTCGGACGGGCCAGTATGGGACGAGACCAAGTTCCCCTGCCAGGCGTACTGAAGGGGCGCCTCATCGCCACGAAGTGGGCGAGACTGGGAGCGTCTGGCCTCGCGCTGCTTCTGTCGGGGTGCATCGGCAAACACGCCGTCGCCTCCGCAGAGGGGGGCGTACCCGAGGACGGTTCGACCCTGGACGCCGCACCGACGATCACCGGAGCAGAAGCGGCTGCACTCCAGGCGCTCGCCCCGCTATCGCTTCCGGGACCGATTGACGACCCGACGAACCGATTCGCGGACGACCCGAACGCCGCGGCGTTCGGCAAACAGCTCTTCTTCGATCCGTTCTTCGCAGGTCCGCTCCTCGACTCCGACAACGACGGCACTCCGGGGAGCCTCGGTTCGCCGGGGGACACTGGTCGAGTTGCCTGCGCGAGCTGCCACGTTCCCGAAGGGGGCTTCTCCGACACGCGGTCCTTTCAGCTCCAGATATCGCTGGGCGCCGGGTGGGGTCGCAGGCGCGCCCCCTCGCTCTTCGACGTCGGACAGGCGCGGCTCATCATGTGGGACGGTCGTCGCGACGCGCTCTACAACCAGATCTTCGGACCGCTCGAATCGGTCGTGGAGATGAACAGCTCCCGTCTCTACGCGGCAGAGCAGCTCTACGCGAAATACCGCTCGGAGTACGAAGCCCTGTTCGGACCCATGCCCTCGCTCGAGGACACGACCCAGTTTCCCGCGTTGAGCGCCAGCTTGACCGGATGCCAGCCCAAGAACCCGACGGATCCTCAGCCGACGTGCGACGGAACGTTTCACGGGTCGCCGGGAGACGGGGCGGAATACGACGGCCTTTCGCCGGAGAACCAGGTTGCCGTGACGCGCGTGGTGGTCAACGCCGGTAAGGCCCTCGGCGCGTTCGAACGAACTCTGTCGTGCGGAACGGGCGCCTTCGATTCATGGGTGCACGGAGACCCCACGGCGATTTCGTTCTCCGCGCAGCGAGGAGCGAAACTCTTCGTCGGAAAAGCAGGCTGCGTCACTTGCCACTCGGGACCCTTTTTCTCCGATCAGAAGTTCCACGACGTCGGATTGAAGCCAGCCATCGTCCAGCAGGCGTTCATCGACTCCAACGACGAGGGCGCCGCGACCGGAATCGCCGCCGCGATCGCCGATCCGTTGAACACGTCAGGTCAGTTCAGCGATGGGACCGACGGTCGCTTGCCGAGCGCGGTGGCGGCCTCGATGATGGGCGCCTTTCTGACGCCCATGCTCCGCTGCGTCAGCCGACGTCCGTCCTTCATGCACACAGGCCAGATCCGGACGCTCGCGAAGGTCGTTGCTTTCTTCGATGCAGGCGGCGATATCGACGGGTACCCAGGCAACCGGGAGATCCGCCCGCTCGGCCTCACTGCGTCCGACGAGGCGGATCTCACCGCCTTCTTGCAGTCGCTCGATGGTTCGCACCCGACGGACGCAGGGGATCCGGGAGCGCACTAGAAACACGCTCGCCCGGCACCTATGCTCGGCGCGTAGACCACGCCACGATCGATGTCATCCCGAAATTCAGACGCCGGCAGTGCCAAGATGCGTCTGCACTTTCTCGACGGAATTCGAGGGCTGGCGAGCCTCTACGTAGTGCTCTTCCACGAAGCGACGGCCAAGGTCGTCGTGCCCCCGAAGCTCTCGCCGGTCCTGCACTTCGTCCATGCGTGGTGCGGGCTCGGCCACTTCTCGGTCGTCGTCTTCATCGTCCTGTCCGGCTTCAGCCTCATGCTACCCATCAGCCGGTCAGGGGAAACGCGCCTCGTCGGTGGCTTCAGCCGTTACCTGCGCCGCCGCGCTCGACGCATTCTGCCTCCCTACTACGCAGCCCTCGTGCTTTCCGCTGGTCTCATCGTCGCCGCGAACGGGGCCTCCTCGAGGTTCGGAGGTAAGCGCATCGACGCTGCGGCGCTGAGCATGGGCTCGCTCGTATCGCACGTATTCCTCTTCCAAAACGCAAGGTTCGATTGGGTTTATCGCATCAACGGGCCCATGTGGAGCGTTTCAACGGAGTGGCAGCTCTACTTCGTGTTCGCGCTAGGGCTGCTACCACTTTTCAGATTCGCCGGACCGATCCCTACGGTGATCGTCGGGTGGATCGTCGGAAGCTTGCCGTTCTTCCTGTTGCCCCCAGATTCGAACTTCTTCTGGGCATGCCCTTGGTTCATGGGCGCGTTCGCACTCGGAATGCTCGGCGCATCACTTGGATTTTCTCCGGCTCGATCCGCCTTCCACACCAGCCCGAGTGCGCTCTGGGACTGGGTAACCGCCGGTACGGTCGCATTTCTGCTGATAGCCCTCGTCTCCCGACGCGCGGATACGTGGCCGCTGCCATTCATCGATCTCATCGTAAGCCTCGCCACGTTCTCGGGCATCAACGCGTGCGTGGAGCGCTCTCTCCGTGGTGAAGCGCCGTCGAGTCCAGCGATCCGGCTGCTCGGATCGGCGCCGCTCCGGTCCCTCGCGGGCTTCTCGTACAGCCTCTATCTGATCCAGCACCCGCTCATCCGATTGTTCGAGCGCGTACTCGAGCGCCTGCACATCGGTTCGAACGCCAGCTTTCTCCTCCTGCTCATGTGCGGCACCCCCATGGTGATGCTGGCGGCCTGGGTCTTTTCGCTCGGTTTCGAACGACCGTTCACGCGCAGTGCGTGAGGGAGACGAGCCCAAGCGTCCCACGGCACTCCCCGACGTCAAGCGACCGGCGCCACCGCACGGAACCTACGTGGTTCGCGACCTGTTATCGAGCGTCCGCTCCGTTCGGGCCTCGGGGTTCAGGAGGCTCGCCGCGTTCCCGTGGAAGCCGAGCGGTTCGGTGACCTGGTACACGTTGCCGCGGTGACGGAGCCGTCTCACGAACTGCTCCGGGAGGCCGCAGCTCAGCGCCGGATTTTCATCCCACCGCGTGGGCGGCGTCCGGAACACGTCGGACTCGAGGATCTCGAGAAAAGAGCGGCCCACCAGGAAGGCCTGGAAATCGAACCACTGGGTGAGCCGGAGCCGCCCGCCGGGAACGTCCTTGCGGCGAAAGCGAATCCATCGACCCTCTACCTCGTCGTCCTCGAAACAGACGAGGTAAAGGACGGCCTTTTTCGGATCCTCGATCGAGTCCCAGAGCGAACGCGCTTCGGCGATGAAGCGCGGCCCGAGGGTCACATCGTCTTCGATGAAGAGCGCCTGCTCCGGCTGGAGCACGCCGAGCGCGGCGAGCGCGGTTCCGTAGATGCGGTGCCGGTTCGTCTTCCCGCACCAGGTGGGTGACTCGTAGTACGCGAAGCGTCCTTCGTACGCCTGCTCCAGATACGAGAGCACGGGCGAGTAGTCCGCCGCGGACGTGTCCTCGACGATCAAGAGGAACGTGTCCTGGAGGAGGCCGGCGTCCTCGAGCGATCCGCGCAACGCTTCGACCAGCGCCCTGCATAGATCGACCCGGGCGTGAGTGACGAGGGTGATACAGAGCCTCGGCGGACCGCTCGCGAGGGCAGCGCCGCCCAGGACGTCGACGGACGTGCCTCTTGCCAGGAACTTCTGCCGGTCCACGGGGTCCACGGGGCGGAGCCGGCGATTGAGTCGGCACTCGAGCTTCCACACGAGATCGGCGACGAGCCTCCGGCTACTCATGGGCTTTTTCACTTCCCGTGACCACGCGTAGCCCGCCTTTTAACAGAGTTCGCGGTCCGGACGCGCCACCGACCGAGCGCCTCCAGGGCGCCCAGGGTTCAGATCGCGGAGGCGAATGCCGAGGACGGCCCGCAGATAAAGGGCGTAGGCGCCGAGGCCCACAGCAGCGTAGAGCGCGAGCCGCCCGGCCGCGCCGATGACGGACAGGTGCAGGAAGGACAGCGCGGCGAGCGACGCGGCCATCGCTCCGAGCGCGCCCGCCACGGGGGCGATCTGCTTGACGATGGGCCAGACACGAATGCCGGCGATGCGCCGCGTCCAGTGCGCGAGGACGACGAGCAGGCTCGGATATGTCGCGAGCCATACCCCGACGACGACGAACAGACCCCACCGCTGCCCGAAGAAGTGCAGCGCGAGCGCGAAGCCCACTGCGAGCACGCCGAGGCTCAGGAGGGCGTCGTAGACCGCGTACTCCGCACGATTGATCGCGAAGAAGATCTGTGGGTAGAGCTCCGCGAACCCCCGCAGCAGGGCCGCCCAGCCGAGCAATCGGGCCACCGGGACCGCGGCGAGCCAGCGTTCGTTCGCGATGACACGAATGGTGTCGGCGCTCTCGAACCACAGGAAAACCACTGTTGGCCCCAGCAAGAGGAGCAGATACCGGAAAGACCGCGCGAACGCGCCCTCGAGTTCGTTCCGGTCGTGAGCGATGCGCGAGTAGACCGGGTATGTGACGCGGTTGACGACCGTGACGACGATCTCGAGCGGCGTCATCGCGAGGTCGAAAGCCACGCGATACACGCCAAGCGCCTCCACGCCGAGGAAGCGGCCGACGAAGAAATAGTCCGTATTCTTCTGGGCGAAGAGGATCGCCGTCGAGGTCGCGTTCCGGATTCCGAACGTCAGGAAGCGTCTGACCTCCGCGAATCGAAGGTGTGCCTTCGGCCAGAAGGGGGCCAGCAGGTACACGAACAAGAGGGCGTAGACGCCGCGGGCTGCATTGGCGATGACCAGCGACCATGCGCCGGCGTTGCACAGGAGCAGCACGATCTTCGTGCCCGCCTCGAGGGCCGACGCGCCCGTCTGCACGGCGCTTGCCTCCCGAAATTGCAGACGGCGAGCAAGGAGCTGGAGCGGCACGACCGCCACACCGACGAAGACCAGCTTCGACGCCGCGGTGACGAGCAACCATTTCAGCTCGGGCTCCCGGTAAAAGCCGGAGATCGCCGGCGAGACGACGACCATCGCCGCGGCGAGCACGCAGCCGACCAGCGTGCAAAACCAGAAGAGACTGTCGAGCTCGCGTCGCGAAACGTCCTTGGTCTGGACGAGCGCGCTCCCGACACCGAGACCCGAGAGGGCCTCCACGACGATGGCGACGCTCCAGGCGAGGGACGCGATGCCCATGTCCTCGCGGCTCAGCTTCCGGAGCAGGATGACCAGCCCGGCCACGTCGAGCAATCGCATCAACAGCGTGGCGGAGCCAAACCAGAGGAGCCCGCGCTTCAGCTCGCTCTCGGCGTCGATGCCGCCGTCCGGCCGCTCCTCAGCAGGTTCCGCCCGACTGTTCCCATCTGGAGGAGCGCTCATGGACCCGGGCGACGCGGACTTCGGCTCCCAACGTCTCACGCGCTCGGTCGCCGGTCAATCCACGCGAAAACGCGCTCGCCCTGCGCTCGTCCACCACGATGGTCGATCGTCCCGAGCGGCGCCTCAGTTGCTCACGGGCGTCCGCGTGCAGGTCTGGCTGTGCCAGTCGATGCGGGCGCCACCGTCGATCATGTCGAAGTCGCTCGGCTTCAGCGCTCCGAGATCGGAGCCACCGATGGCGCCGGACGCCTCGGTGGTGGCCGAGACGTAAATGTTGCCGCCGTCGGCCAGGAACATGCCGTAGGTCTGCAGGGCCTTGGCCACGGCTCGCGCGGCGTCATTGGGAAGCGATGTGAGATCGTAATCGGCACGGAGGCGCAGGCGGGACCCATACGGCAGCGTGTCGGCGCCGCCACTGGGTCCACCGATGTGCGTCGCGGGGTGCACGTACACGCCGGAGCGAATGCGGTCGTTCGAGATGGTGAACCGCAGGGCGTGCTTGACCTCCCCGGCGTTCAGCTCGTCGAGCGTGAGGAGCAGCGGCGCGATCGGCATGTCGCCGGCGTCGGCGCCATTGCAGCCGTCGCCGCGCCCGAAGTTCGGTGGCGCCGCGGGCTGCCAGTAGTCGCGCGTCAGGTCCCACACGACGAGGCAGCTCCCCGTGAACTGTCCGCCAGTGGCCATCCCGCCGGTCACGTCGGACTGGTACAGCTCGTAGAGGCGCGTGCCCTGGTAGACGAGCAGGTGACAGTCTCCGCCGCTGCATGCGTAGTCGCTGGACCCCTCCGTCTTCCCGCCGGCGGGCAGCGGGATCGGCGCCGTGTCGCAATCGGGGAGCGCGCCGGCGGGCTGAGTGAAAGCGCGGCGCGGGACGCTCGGGTCGGCGACGTTGATCTCGAACGAGAAATCGACGCCGAGCGTCTGGCGCTTACCGGCGTCGCCCCAGCCGCTCGTCTCGAGCGCCGAAAGGACCGTCGCCGACTCCGCGTCCACGGCGGAACTGGAGATGTCTTGATAGAACACCGCGGAGGCCGCGAGCGCCGTCTGCGTCGTTCCCGTAGCACCGCCTGCGCTCGCGCCACCCGGGCTTCCGGCTCCGCCGCTCCCGCTGCCATCCGCGGTCCCACCGGCGCTCGTGCCGCCCGTCGCAATGCTCGAGGCACCCCCGGTGTTGCTCGCGCCACCGTTTGGATTGCCCCCATTCGAACCCGCGGTCCCGTGGTTATTCGACCCCGAGCTCCCACAGGAGACCGTGGCCAGAGCACATACGGAAAGCAGCCCCCAGTGTAACGAGAGTGTCCGCATGACCGAGCAGGATAAGCGCAAAGTGTTCACTGACAGAAGTAGTAGGTCGTGAGAAGGAGCCCCCGCGAGCATTTCGTGGTGCCCGGACACAGGTTCGGGCCGTTCGGATCGCAGAGGATGTACTGCTCGAGCCCGGCGCACGTGGCCTGACACTGCATGCTCGAGACGTGCGAGGCGAAGCCGACGATGGTGACGTTCGCGCAGCAGGTGGTGTCCCCCGTGCAATCCGATTGGCTGTCGCACGTGATGGACGTGGCTTGACACGCCAAACCGTTGCAGCACGCGGCGCCTGTAGCGGCGCACTCCCAAGTGCTCCCGCTCACGCAGCACTGTTGCTCCGCGGTGCACTGCGTGCCGGAGCAATCCACGCCGTTCGAGCCGGTCACGCCACCGGGGCCGCCGTCGCTGTCCAGGCCGATCTCGCCACCCGAGCCGACGGGGGAGCCGCCCGCGCCGGAGTCCGTCAGTGCGCCGCCGGCTCCGTCGCCACCCAGCCCGCCGCTGCCGAGGTCACCTCCGCTCCCGAAATCGACTCCGCCGAGCCCGGACCCGCCGCTCGACGATTCACCGCCGGCACCGCTCGTGTATCCCCCTCCCTGACCGCCCGAGCTGGTCGCACCGCCACCTCCCGATGCCGCCGACGATCCGCCGAAGAGGTCTTGTTGCGAGGTGCCTCCGCAGGCGACGGCGAGGCCCGCGGAGAACGCGAGCATGAAGCGAGAGTCGACCCTCATGCGATGCCATGCATCCTAGACCCAAGGGAAGGAGTCCGCTATCCCGGTGCAGAACGGCCGGCACCCAATCCCACTGAGCACCGCGTCATGCTCTCGTCTCCAGAGGGCCGAGACCGCTCAGCGCCGCGACGGCGAGCCCCCCGAGATCGGGCCCCGCCGGAGAGTCCCGCAATCGTACCTTGCACCTTGCACGGCTTGCGTGCGGAGCTCGGTTTCGGCTTGAATCTTACCGGTGTGGTTCCGATGAATGCAGCGGGGCTCGATGAGGACAGAGCGTCCACTGCCCCCTTCGAGGGGTTGAGCCCGGCCGAAGTCGCGGAACGCCGCGAGCGCGACGGTTTCAACGAGCTCGGCGCATCGAAGTCGCGAAGCTTGCTGGCCGACGCCGTCGACTTGCTCCGCGAGCCGATGTCGTTGCTCTTGCTGATTTGCGGCGGCATTTATGCGGCCGTCGGCGACCGACAAGAAGCGTTCATGCTGCTCGGCTTCGTCGTCTTCATCATGGCCCTCACGCTGGGCCAAGAGCAAAAGACCGGGCGAGCGCTGGAAGCGCTTCGCGATCTGGCGAGTCCCCGAGCCCTCGTCATTCGAAAGGGCGAACGCGTTCGAGTCGCCGGACGCGAGCTCGTCCAAGACGATCTCATCGTACTGGCCGAGGGAGATCGTGTCCCCGCTGACGCCATCATCCTGCACGCGAGTCACGTTGCAGTCGACGAGTCTCTCGTGACGGGCGAGTCGGTACCGGTACGCAAGGGCGTCTGGGACGGTGTGCTCGCATTCGCTCGCCCGGGCGGAGAAGACTTGCCGTTCGTCTTTGCGGGAACGCTGGTGACGGGCGGCACCGGCATCGCGCGGGTGCACGCGACGGGACCGCGGACGGAGATCGGCCGTATTGGCGCGGCCATGCACGGCAAGGAGAAGGCGCAAGACACACCGCTGCAAGCCGAGGCCCGGCGCTTGGTCGTCAAACTGGCGTGGCTCGGCGGGCTACTCTCGTTGATTGCGGCCCTCGGCTATGGCCTCGCCAAGCGCGACGCACTCGCTGGACTACTGGCCGGGCTGACACTGGCGATGGCGATCCTACCGAACGAGTTCCCGGTCGTCGTCACGATGTTCCTCGCGTTCGGCGCCTGGCGGCTCGCAAAAAGGAAGGTGCTTGCTCGGCGCATCCCTGCCGTCGAGTCGCTCGGCGCGATCACCGTGCTGTGCGTGGACAAGACCGGAACGCTCACGGCAAACCGCATGGTGGTGAGCCGGATGACCGCCAACGGCGAAACCTTCGACCTCGAACTACTGCGTACGGCGGCGCTGCCCGAGTCGATGCACCGGACGGTCGAGTTCAGTATCCTGGCCAGCCGTCGCGACCCGTTCGACCCGATGGAGCGTGCCTTCAAGGAGCTCGGGGAGCGTCAGCTCGCCGGGACCGAACACTTGCACGACGACTGGCTGCTCGTGCGCGAGTACCCGCTCACGCGCGAACGACTCGCCGTCGTACAGATCTGGCGCGAGCCCGGCCGAGCCTCGCTCGTCGTGGCCGCGAAGGGCGCCCCGGAGGCGATGGCGAAGCTGTGCAGATTGAGCGAAGGTGAGCGGACCAAGGTGGACGGCGACGTGCGCGCACTCGCGGGCGGGGGCCTACGGGTGCTCGCGGTCGCCCGCTGCGAAGTCCCGGAGACAGCCGTCCCCGAAGACGTCGCTTCGCTCCACTTTGGCTTCGTCGGACTCGTGGGGCTCGAGGATCCGGTCCGCGTAGACGTCCCGGCGGCGGTTGCGGAATGTCGCACGGCGGGCATTCGCGTCGTGATGATCACGGGCGACTACCCGGCGACGGCCGAAGCCATCGCGCGCCAGGCGGGGCTCGATGCAACGCGCGTCGTCACCGGTCCCGAGCTCGCCGCCATGGGCGAGGACGAACTCCGCAAGTGCGTCGCGGACACGAGCGTCTTCGCGCGTATGCTCCCCGAGCAGAAGCTCGGGTTGGTACGAGCGCTCGAGTCGAACGGCCAGATTGTCGGCATGACCGGTGACGGCGTCAACGACGCGCCCGCGCTCAAGGCTGCGCACGTCGGCATCGCCATGGGCGCCCGCGGTACCGACGTGGCGCGCGAGGCCGCCGCGGTCGTGCTGCTCGAAGACGACTTTGCGGCACTCGTTCACGGCATCCGCACGGGTCGGCGCATCGTCGACAATCTGAGGAAGGCGCTCGCTTACATCCTGGCCGTGCACTTGCCGATTGTCGGATTGACCCTCGTGCCGATCGCCCTGGGTTGGCCGCTCGTGTTGATGCCCATCCACATTGCGTTTCTGCATCTCGTGATCGACCCCGCATGCTCGGTCGTCTTCGAGGCCCAACCGGAAGAGGCCGACGTGATGAAAAGGCCTCCCCGCGCGCCTCGAGACCCGATGTTCGGGCGACGGGTAATCGCGATCAGCAGCGCGCAAGGCACCGCGGTGCTGGCGGTCGTTCTCGCCGTGTATGCGCTTGCTCTTCACCTGAGGCAGGTCGACGACGAAGCGCGCGCGCTCACGTTTGCGACCTTCCTCGTCGCGAACCTGGCGTTGATCTTCACGAACCGTTCCTGGACCGAGAGCATCGTATCGTCCTCGCTCAAAGAGGTGACGTTGTGGGCAGTCACCGCTGGCGCGCTCCTCTTCCTGGCCCTCGTCCTGTATGTGCCACTTCTAGCTCACCTCTTTCGTTTCGCAGCGCCGAGGCCACTCGACCTCGTATTGTGTTTGGCTGGAGGGACGCTCAGCGTCGGGTGGTTCGAGCTGGTCAAGCGACGCGGTTCCCCTCGCCCGCGCTCATCGTGACGCCGTGAACAGCTGTTCGAGCGCCGCGACGAACTCGTCCACGTTCACGGGTTTCGTCAGGTATCGGTAAAATCCTGCCTCGACGCCCCGTTTCTTGTCACGCTCGGAGGCGGCTGCCGTCAGCGCGATGACCGGGATCTCCTTCGTCTGGGGCACGACGCGCAGCGCATGGAGCGCGTCTATGCCGCTCATGCCCGGCAGGTTGATGTCCATGACGATGACGTCGGGGGTCTGCCCCCGGGCGAGCTCGACGCCCATCTCCGCCGTGGCCGCGGTGAGCAGATCGACGTCCTCGAAGGTGCTCACCAGGTCCCTCATGAACGTGACGTTGGCGGGGTTGTCCTCGACGTAGAGAACGAGGCGGCGCCGTTCTCCCGAGTCGAAGCGGGTTGCACCCGGCGGGCGTGCCGGCGGCGCGCTGCTTCGCGCCCGGCCAGCGTGCGACGGGAGCTCGACCCAGAACTCCGATCCCTCCCCGGAAACGCTTCGGAACCCAACTTCGCCATCCATGAGCTGCGCGAGGCGCTTGCTGATGACGAGACCGATTCCGGTTCCTTCGATCGGTCCGGTCTCCTGTCCGGCGCGCTGGAACGGTTGAAAGAGCGTGCTCTGCTTGTCCGCCGGGATACCCATCCCGGTGTCACGAACGGTCACGCGCACGCGCCCCGCGTCCGCGTTCGAAACCGTGAACGTGACGCTGCCCGCGGGGCGATTGTACTTCACCGCGTTCGAACCGAGGTTCATGAGGATCTGAGCAAAGCGGGTCCGGTCAGCGGCAACCGGAACGAGTTCCGACGGGAGCACATCCAGCTCGATGCGGATCCCGTGGCGAACCGCCATCGACTCGAGCGTTTTCATTACGTCGTCGAGCACGTCGGCCACGCTGACCGGTTCCGTCGAGATCGACACGGATCCGGCCTCGATGCGCGACAAATCCAGGATGTCGTCGATGAGACGCAAGAGGTGTTCGCCCCCCTTCAGGATCTGCTCGACGCGTTCCTTGTGCCGGTCGACGAGGGGGATCTTCTTGTCTCGCTGGAGGAGCTGCGCGAAACCGAGGATCGCGTTCATGCGGGGTCCGGAGCTCGTGACTCATCGACGACAGGAAATCGCTCTTGGCGGCGCTGCCTGCTTCGGCCGCTTCGCGCGCCTCGCGCAGCTCTGCCGCCCGCCGCTCGTCGTCCGTCAGATCCCAGATGGTCTTGACGAGACCGCCCTCCGCCGTTCGTCGATCCATGACGCGCAAACTACGACCGTCGCGCGTTCGGACGTCGAACGTCGACGTTCGGTCGTGCGATCGCCGCGCCAGCCTCTCCGTGCGGAACCGATCACGGCCGGCGTCTTCGCCGAAGTCCAGATCCGTGAGCCAGGCGTCCAGGACCTCTTGGTAGAGTCTGCCGACGAGCGGTCCAGGGAGAACGTCTCCGATGAGGCGCCGGTAGACGCTGTTGCAGAGCACCAATCGGTCCTCCTGGTCGAAGAGCGCGAACGCCTCCTGGATGCTCTCGACGGCGCTCGATAGTCGCTCTGCGGCGAGCCTCGCTTCGGATTCGACTCTCTTGCGTTCGGTGATGTCTCGAATCGCCGCCGAGACGGTCACGCCACGGTCCGCGTGAAGCGGGCTGAGGCTCACCTCGATCGGGACCTCGGTCCCGTCTTTGCGCCTGCCGAAGAGCTCGAGGCCCGAACCCATCGTGCGTGCGCCGGGGCTCGCAAAGAAGCGGTTGACGTGGCTACCGTGGGCGCTCCGAAACCGCTCGGGAATGAGCATCTCCAGATTCTGGCCGACGAGCTCCGAGCGCGCGTAGCCGAACAGCCTCTCGGTCTGGACGTTGACGAGAGTGATGCTCCCGTCGTTGGCGACGACCACCATCGCGTCCGGTGCGGTATCGAGGAGCTGCGTGGACCATTCTCGTGACCGAGCGGACAGCTCTCGTATCGTCTGCTCCTGCTTCTCCTCTTGCTGCCTCGAGCGGACCATGTCCGTCACGTCTTCGACACGATGGATGATGTTGAGGAGCCGCCCGTCGTCTCCGAGGACGGGAGAATTGACGGGACTCCAGTATCTCTCCTCGAACCCCCCACCTTCCGACTCGGGGCGTCGAATGTCGTACTTCTGGACGGCCATCGTATCGGGCCGCAACCGCTCGCACACGCGACCGAGGGACGCGCGGAGGTTCGCGACGCCGGTCGCCTCCGGATCGCCCGGATTGTCGGGAAACACGTCGAAGAGCCCGCGACCGACGATCGCGCCTCTATCCGTCATGGTCGCCTGCAAATAGGCGTTGCTCACGGCGACGATGGTGAGGTCTGGAGCCAGAACCAGGTAGCAGCCCGGTGCCGCCTGAAACAGCCGCTGGAAATCGGGTTCGCTCAACGAGCGAGCTCTTACCACAGTCTCGGAGCGACTCGAGCGTCTACCCTGCGGCGGACGGAGCTCGTCAGTGAATTGCGGGATTGCACACGCCGCCCACGCAGCTCTTCGAACAGCAGTCCGCGCTGGTGCTGCAGGACTGTCCATCCAGGAGACACGCGCTGGTCCCGCCGGCTCCACCCGTGCCGGGTCCCGCGTCCCCGACGCTCGATGCGCCACCCGCATTTCCGACACCACCCCCGCCGCCCGCACCGGATGATCCCGGTGCTTCGCACGCCAGGAGGAGTTGAATGCTCGCGTTCGAATCCGCCTCGACCTTGGTGCACGTGACGGGGCAGAGGTGGATCTTCGCCTGGCCGACGGTGCCGTCGTAATACCAGCCGCCACTCGTCGAGTCGCACGCCGATGCCGAGCTGGCCCACGCGAGATCCACGGCCGCGGCGGTTCCCGACGTATACTCGACGGTTGCCCGCGTCAGATCGACCGCCTTGCCGTTCGGTGCTGGCGGCACATCGTAGTCGCACGCAACGTTGTTCGCGTTGCGGATGGCGTTCATCGCGTTCTCGAACTCGGTCTCCGTGTTCGCGCCCGTGTTGACGATGAACGCCGATCCGGTGCCGCCGCTCTTGGCGATCTCGTTCACATTGGTGACGACGGTGCAGCTCTGATTGAGCCCATTCGGACAATCCGTCGAACCGAATACGCCGACGACGTACGTCTCGATGGGCGTCGCTCCACTGTCTCCCGTCTTCGCGATGGCGGCGGCGCCGGCGACGGTGCTGTTGCACCCGTTCGGCAACCCATCCGTCGCGAAGACCACGACCACCTTGTGAGTGGGATGCGCCTTCTGCCAGGTCTGGGCGTAATCGATGGCGCCCTGGAGGGCGGGCTCCGTAGGGGTGTCGCCGGACGGTGAGATGTTGCCGATGGCTTTGACGATTGCAGCCGCGTTGCCGTTCAGGTTGGCGATCGGCACGTCGGGAATCGCGTAGTCGGCAGCGTTACAGGAGTCGTTGCCGCCTCCGTTTCCTCCTCCGTGGCGACCGTGACCGCCTCCGGCGTCGGCCGCAGCGGGTGTCTCCACGGCGAAGAATCCGATGCCCGCGCCGATGCCCGCGGACTGCTTGTCGTTCACGAACTTGGTGAGGGCACCCGTGATCACGGTCCATTTGCTGGGCCCCGCGGCAGTCGCGTCGCCCATCGAGCCGGAGCGATCCTGCATGATGAAGATATCGAGCGCCTCCGGCGTTGCCTTGTCCTTCTGGGACACGCACGCGTTCGTCGCGGTGACGGGCGTTACCGTCGTGACGACCAGCCCGCCGTCAGCGCTGGTACCAACCTCGTTGCCGCCCGCGCCCGATCCGCTCGTACCCGACCCGCCCGCCCCACCGCCCGAAACATCGCCACCGTCACGCCCGGACGAGCCCGCGACGGAACCGTCCCGGCGATCCAGCCCGTTGCCCGTACCGTTCGTGTTACCCGAGCCGCTGCAACCCGAGGCGATCCCGCAACCGAGGAGAGCCGTAAGGCCAAACCTTAAATGATACTTCATGGGAGCTCCCTCCGGCGAACCCCTCGTTGGTAAAATAGATAGTACGCGGCCTTACCCGCGCTCGCAAGCAGTGCACCTCGGCCGCGCGGCGACGTGTGGACGAGTGTCCACCGGAATGCGTCTTCCTGCGACCTCGGCTCACCTGCTTCGCGAAGGCGGCGTCGACTATAAGAACCCGACCGACGGCACCGTCGCGATCGTCGTCATCAACGACAACCAGACCGACACAACCCTGTCGCTGTTCGTGTCCGGAGCTGCCCCATGCGCAATGACGCCCTGGGTTACTTCTGCGAGCGGCAACGTCGTCTCGAAGCGCTTGCTCGACGTTTCGAGCTCGAGCTTCAGCGCGACGCTCGACGCCCAGAGCGTCACCACGAACTCCGAAAGCGGGCCGAGCGCCGGAGCGCCAGGATGCCCGCCGGGGAGGTGCTCGATGGTCTCGACGCTCGTGGCTCCGCTCCTCGAGATCAGGAGCCCGAATCGCAGGCCTTCCGGGCGCGGGCAGCGGTGGGCGACTGCGGCGCGAGACGAGCCAGCTCGGCGCGGCCTTCGCTCACACGTCCGAGCGAACAGAGCGCCTCAGCCTTCGCTGCGCGCCGCTCCTCGCTCAGAGCTCCACGTGGGAACCTGGATTGGTGCTCGTCGAGCGCCTTCAGTGCCTCCGCGGCGTGGCCCGCGCGCAGCGCGCTCGTCGCGCGCGACAGGAGCGCCACTTCTTCCGCGAGCCGATCGCGGCTGCGAGACGCCGAAGCAACGAGCGGAGGCGCAGCCACGGGTGCAGGAGTGCCATCGGGCGTCGCCACCGGTTCGGCGCGCGGAGCGACGGGGGGAGCCGGCGCTGCCGTCGCGATCGATGCCACGGGCGGCCTCGACGTGGAGGTCTGCTGAACCGCCGGGCTCGGCCCTCGTCCCCTGCCCAGATAAACCGCGACCCCAACCAAGCCGACGCCGAGCACCGTGCCGGCCACGACCTTCCAGCCCGCGGCGGCAGCGATGGGAGACGGTGCGATACTCCCGTGCGGCGGCAGAGTGCCAGGACCCAGCTGCGCCCGGAGTGCCGTCGCGATCCGGTCGCGATCTGCGTCCGTCGGTCGAAGAGCAGTTCGACCGGCGTCGACAAGGGCGCGAGCTTTGGGTCCGAGAGTTGCCATGATCGTCACGTTCCTTCGTTGCGCTTTTCAAGGCGCGCGAGCGCGGCCTCGAAGGCCTGTCTGGCCGCGCGAAGCCTGGAGTAGACGGTGTTGAGGGGGATCTCGAGGGCCTCGGCCACTTCCGGGACCGTGAACTCTTCGAGCTCGACCAGCGAGAACACCTCACGTTTCACGGGGTCGAGCGTTTCGAGTAACTGGGCGAGCCGCGCGAGCTCCGCGTTCGTCTCGGTTTGCTCGAAGGGCGACGGGGCTAGGGACTCGAGTTCGACGTCTTCGCCCACCGTGAGCTGGGCGGCTCGCGCGCGGCCGGCGCGGCGATGGGTACTCACGGTGCGCCGCACGATGCCGTACATCCAGCTCCGCAGCGCTTCAGGACGCTCCAGTGTGTGGAGCTTTCCGTGGACGACGATGAAGATCTCCTGGACGACGTCGTCCGTCGCTCCGGGGTCGACGCCGAGCCGACGCGTACACGACCAGACGAAGTCGAAGTACTCACGATAGACCGCCTGGAACGAAGGCATTACCCGCGACACCGCGTGTGATTCCGGATCCTCCTCCCCGCTCGGGCAAGGGGCAATCGCTCGGGAGTCTCGGGCCGTCATGCGGGTTCATTGCTGCAGTGGCACGCGGCGACGTGGTCCGTCACAAAATCCACTCCAGGCCGAGGGTTACCGTGAGCGAGCCTGGCCACATCTGCGCCAGAGTACCCACACCGTCGACCGCGAGGCGCGGTCGCGATCCCTCGACCTCTGCGCTCATCGCTCCGAAGAGTCCGACCCGCGAGAGGAAGCGCCATCGAGCTCGAACGCCGACGCCCGCGGCGGGCCACGTGATGCTCCCCGTCCGAGGGGCGACATGGTCTCCACTGCCGCGCGCGCGCAGGTGCTCGAGCCCGAAGGTCAAACAGGGAGCGACCTCGAAACGTTCTGACGAAAACGCCCAGCACCCCTCTAGCCCGGCGGCGACGCGCTGCACGTCCGCGCCGGTGCCGGGTTCGTCGCTCGCCGTAAGGTGCTGCGAATGCCAGACGCCGCCTTCCACGAGAACGCGAAGCCGCTCGAAGGATACGCCGGCTGCGGCGGCCAGCCCGAAACTCGGCTCGGGCAACGGACCGAGTGCGAAGACACCGAGCGGCGCCTGGAGCAGCCCGTGGAGTCGACGCGTCTCCGCGCGTTCGCCGCGCGACTCGCGATCCGGCACAGCACTCTCCACCGCGTGCGTTGGCGAAGGTTCCGAAGTCCGCTGACCATTTCCTCTGGATGCCTCTGCCGTTGTCGAATCCTTCGTCTCGCTGCTCCCTGGGGACGGCGCGTCGCTCGCGCTGGGGCCTGCAAGGGTATCCTGTGGAGCCGAACCTCCGAGGAGCAGGGCCAGGGTTACCGCGGTCGCACCGGCGAGATCCTTGCACGACCTGCCATCGATGTTGCGAGCCTCGACCAGATCACCGGCGTGCACGACGAGCGCGAGATGAAACCGACCGTCGTCGCCCTGGGTGACCGTCGCTTCCGCTCGCACGGGGGCATTCGTCGAGCGGGCGGAACCCGCAAGCTTCCGGGTTCGGTCCTGCACGTACCGTTCGCTCGGACACCCGGCGGGAGCTTCCCAGTGGAGCGCGAACGGCTCTGAGTATTGCGCGAGCGCCCGTGCCGGCGCGAGAAAAGCAATCAGCGCGCCGAGTATCGGCGCGCACCGCCCGTACACACGACGGTCAGCGAGCAGCACTGATCGTGACGTCATCGACGTAGAGCGTGGAGTTCGCGGGGCTCAAGCCGTTCGCGTAGTTTCCGACGTACCATTGGCCCCAGCTCGAGTCGTCCGTGACGATGTTCGTAGTCTGGACCACGAGGCGATCGTCCTGATAGAGCGCCACCGCACCCGTCGCATCAGCGGCGCGTGCGAGATAGAACTCCAGGTGAAACCAGGAACCGATGGGGACGGGTACGGGCGGCGCAGCATCGAGCGTGACCCCGTTCAGGAAGTCGTAGACGACGAGTTCGAGATCGCCGTTCGTCGCGTTGACGAGCGAGACGTCCCAGAGTCCGTGCTGCGCGGAAGGATCGCCGCCCTGGAAGTGCAGGAGGTTCCACACGGCCGAGTTCTCGGCGAGGGCCGGAACGAAGTACCAGGCCCCGTAGTACGCTGCCTGCGGCAATACGCCTTGTCGGACACACCGCGCCTGGTACGCCGTCGGATCTCCTGCGTTGACGGAGAAGGCGGCGGCGTGATGACCGGAATGAACCGGGGACGTGACCGTCTCGTAGATCGCAGGGGCTCCGTAACAGAACCCACCGGCCGCCGAGTAATCGCAGAACCCATTCTCGAAGCCCGTCGACCAGGGCACCGCGACTGGTGCCGTGCTGGGCGGAGCGGCGTCGGGCAGTCCAAGCAGCGAGCACTTCCACTCGCCCACGGTGACGGTTGGCTCGCAAGCGAGCAGCAGGCTCGGAACGATCACCACGAGGAGTCGCCACGCCGGACGGGCTGCCGACGGCGCGTGAAGCGGCTCCCTGACGGCCATGCGAGGCCGATTCTCGAAGGGAACCTCCGGCTTGTCACCTGTCGATAGGCACCGAGATTCGAACGTCACGACCCTCGAGGACCCTACAGATTGAATGACGGAATCGCACTCGTGCCGACACTGCGCCGAGATGACGTCACGCGAAGTCGCGGGCCGCATTGACACCCTGAACCAAACTTTGCGCGACTGTCGCAACGCGTCCGCAGAGCCGATGCCGACCCGCGGCCGTCCGCCTCGAGTCTGGCTGTTCGGGCTTGCTTTGCCTGGAGCGATTCTTCTCGGAGGGTGTGGTAGTGGGGCGAGCGCGCCGCCTGGCGAGGGTGCGGGAGGCACGTATCAAGGGAGCACGGGCGGCTACTCCGCGGGGGCCGGCCTCGGAAATCAATCCGGCGGGGCCGCGAACAACTTCGCGGGCGGTGCGGATGGGACGGCGTTCGGCGGTGCGAGCGGAAGCGGCGGCTATCCCGCGGATACGGGCGGAACGAATGGGGCGGGCGGTGCGTCCGCTAGCAACGGCGGCGCGAGCGGAACGGGCGGCTCCACGGGCTCCGGCGGATCGACTGGCGGCGGCGCTGCAGGGAGCGGGGGCTCGCCGGGTACCGGTGGCTCGCCGCCCGCGAAGTTCTGCGGCAACATCACGACGAACGGGCAGGTCCGGTCGGACTTCATCACCTACTGGAACCAGATCACCCCCGAGAACGAGGGCAAGTGGGGCAGCGTCGAGGCCGTCCGCGACCAGATGAACTGGACGGGCCTGGACGCCGTCCACGACTATGCGAAGCAGCACAGCATCCCGTTCAAGGAGCACAACTTCGTCTGGGGTTCCCAGCAACCCGGCTGGATCAGCGGACTTTCCCAGGCCGATCAGCGCTCGGAGGTCGAGGACTGGATCCGCCTGTTCTGCGAGCGCTATCCGGACACGCAGATGATCGACGTCGTGAATGAGCCGCCGCCGCACACGACGCCCCCGTACACGGCCGCGCTCGGGGGCGCCGGCGCGAGCGGCTACGACTGGATCGTCCAGGCATTCACTTGGGCGCACCAGTACTGCCCGAACTCGATCCTGATCATGAACGACTACAACATCATCGAATACGCGAACGACAACTCCCACTTCATCGATATCGTGAAAAGCATCCAGGCCGCCGGCGCTCCCATCGACGCTATCGGCGCCCAGGCCCACGCCGCATACAACATCCCCACCGACACCGTGAAGGGCTACATCGACGACCTTACCTCTTCCACCGGGCTACCCGTGTACATCAGCGAGTACGACATCAACGTGGCCGACGACAACCAGCAAGAGACCATCATGCAGAGCCAGTTCCCGATGTTCTGGACGGACCCCAACGTCCACGGCGTCACGCTGTGGGGATACATCGAAGGCGCGACGTGGCTCCCGAACACCGGCCTCATGACGAGCACCGGCCAGATGCGCCCGGCGATGACCTGGCTCATGGGGTATTTGAATCGCTAGGGAGCACGCTTGCTGCGCCAGAAGGAGCCCCTATGAAGCGGTCCTCGCGTCTTGCGGACGCGTCGTCGTGCTGCGTGAAGCGGTTACCACGGCCGACGGACGCGTCGTCGTGCTGCGTGAAGCGAGTACCACGACGGACGGACGCGCCTTCGCGGCTTACGGACGCGTCCACGCGCCTTCGGATCGAGTCGACATCGTGAGCCCCGGCGTCCGCCCTCCTGCGTCAGCGTTCCGCGAAGGTCGAGACCCGCAGCTTTCGGAAGAGGCTTCGCTTCTTGTAGTGGTGCTGTTCCATCCTGCCGAGAATGTCGGACAGGACGCGCACGGCTTCGTCGATGAAGGGGCCCTTGTTGAGCATCACGCACTCGGCAGCGACACCGGTCGCGGCGTCGGTCACCTCGGCGCGCGAGGGCACGCCGGTCCGCGCGAGGGTATCGAGCACCTGCGTCGCCCAGATGGCCGGTACGTGGCTCGCCTCGCAGAGCCAGAGCATCTCCTCCTGCAGCTCCGCAAGCCGCTCGAACCCCACCTCGACCGCGAGATCCCCGCGCGCAATCATGACCCCGAGGGGCGGACGGCGTAGCCCCTCGAGGAGGAGCCGCGGAAGGTTCTCGAAGCCGGCGCGCGTCTCGATCTTGAGCACGACGCCGACGTCCGGTTTGCCGAGGCGGTCGAGCTCCTCGTGAAGAGCGCGGAGGTCCTCCGGGCGTCGCGCGAACGACAGGCTCACCGCATCGGCATGCAGCGCCACGAACGCGAGCGCCTGCCGGTCGTCGTCGGTCAGAGCGGGCACGTCGACGACGGTGTCCGGCAGGTTGATGCCCTTCTCGGCGTGCAGCTTGATCGTCGCCTTCTGCGTCCGGACGGCGCGCAAATGGAAGTCGCCGCGGGCGTCGACCTTCTCGACCACGGCTTCGACACGCCCGTCGTCGAAGAGCACGCGATGTCCGACCTGGAGATGATCGAGCGCGGAGGGCAGCGCGCAGGAGACCAGGCCCGGCTCGACGACGCGCCCGTCGCCGGTGCGCCGCGGAGCGCGTCCTTCCACGTCGCGCGGCGTGAGCACCAGCTCGTCCCCCGCGCGGATGTCGACGGCGGGACCTTCGCCGCCCCCCACCGTGAGCGTCACGGTTGCGACCTTGACGTCGGCACGGACCACACGGGCGCGCACCCGATCTTTCACGTAGGCGCGCCGGGTCGCGGAGAGGACGAGCTCGTCGTTGCCGGTCTCCCGGACCTCGAGGACGCGCTTCTTCCCGCGCGCGTCACGGAAGCGGAGTTCGTCTCCCGGGCGGACCTGCGCGAAGCTCTCGTCGTCGAGCAGCAGCTTCGGGGGAGAGCCCGTTTCGCACGGCAGCGACGCGCGGCGTACGATCACCCGGGCCGGCGTCACGGGGTTGCCGATCTCGTCCCTCAGGGGCTTCCAGGTGATCACGTGCGGGGCGCCGGCGACGAGACCCGTCCGGAGCTTGGGCCCCGCGAGGTCCATGAGGATCCGGCACTCCTTGCCCGTTTCCCGCCGGGCCTCGCGGAGCGCTTCGATTGCGCCGAGCCACTCTTCCGGGCCTTCGTGAGCGCAGTTGATGCGAAGGACGTTCGCGCCGGCTGCGAGCATCTTGACCATCCACGCGCGGTCCGCCTCCTTCGCGGAGGGCACGGTTACCATGACGTAGATGTGCCGGTGCTCCGGACAGGGCCCGAGCAGGGCGCGCGTGTGCCGGTGAAGGCATGCCTGGGCCTTCTCCCACGACAGGGAACGGCCGCGCTCCTTCTCGAGGCGCTCGAGCTCGCTGCGTGCGCCCTCGTTTCCGCGAAAGACGAGTGCCTCATGCGCGCGGCGCGACACCTCGAGCAAGGTCTCGCGAACGAAGCTCTCGGAGCGCCCGAGCGACGAGAGCCCGAGCTCGGCGAGCGCGAGCTGCAACTCTCGAAGGTCTTCCTGCCGGAGCGCGACGTAATGCACCAGGTTTCGCGCGCTCTCACGGTGCTCTTCCGCGACGCCCGCGATCGCCTTGGCCATCTGGTGCTCCAGCTCGTCGAGGCGCCGCTCGACCCGCAGGAGCTCGCGCGCTACCGCGACGAACGAATGCTCGAACGCGTCACTCATGGCAGTGCCCGCTGCAACGACCGTTCCTCGCCGATTCCCGTCGCTTCCGCGGCGCCGGCCGTCCGCGCGGCGCAAACCGTGCGCGCGAGGCGCACGCTGTCGGTCGTGCCAAACCTTGCCGGGCGCGACGAAACTGTCGGAGGCCGTCCGACCCCGCACCGACAACCGGCGTCCGTCCGCGCTCTCAGCTCGTGAACATCTTCACCGGTCTTTCGAGGCTTGCGAGCACCGGCGCGTAGAGGACGCGCTTGATGGCGTGGAGGGTCGCGGCGCTCTTGCCGGCAAGCTCCTCGGCGCGCGCGACCGCTCGAGGGAGGACATCGATCTCGGGCACGGCTTCGGCGACGATCCCTCGGGCCGCCGCGTCCGTACCTCCGTAACGCTTGCCCGTCGTCGAGCACTCATGAAGGACGGGCTGCGGCAGCCGGGATGCGATGAGGGCCATCATCCCCTCGCTGAACGGGATGTCGATATCGACTTCGGGGAGGCAAAAGAAACCGCGGTCCGAACGCATCACGGCGGAGTCGTGCGCGAGTACCAGCATGGCGCCCGCGGCGAAGGCGTGCCCGTTGATCGCCGCGACCGTTGGGCGCTTGAACGCCAGACACCGTGCGAGGAGGCGCTGCACGTCGCCGATGAACTCCGGGCGATCCGTGCAGGCGGGACTCACGATCCAGTCGAGGTCGAGACCGTTCGAGTAGTACTTTCCAGCGCCCGTCGTCACGAGCGCGGAGGGCGTAGCGGCCCGCTCCACCTCGTCGAGCGTGGCGTTGAAGTCCGCCACGAACCGCGCATTGAACCGGTTTTCGCCGTCCTCCATCCGGAGCACGAACACGTTGCCCTGTTTCGCCAGATCCATGCAGACGAACCTACCGTAGCGTCCGGCAGCGCGAAACTGGTGTCCCGGGGCGCCCTCAGTTGCACGACCCGGTCACTAGCGACCGGGGCCGGACGGCAGTGTTTTTGATGCTCGCCGCGCTGTCCATCGCCACGTCCTTGCCCCACCCCATGAGAGTGCTTGCGCTGAACGTCCTGGTCATATCGAACTCCGAGCAGTCGGTGTTCCAGTACGTAGCGGGGTCGTTGTCGCCCCACGACCACGCGAGCCAGCCGATGCCGAAGCGCGACGCTTCCTGGACGAGGGCGTCGTAGTTCAACGCGGGACCGCAGCCGGGCGGCTCCCTGTTCGCAAATTCGCCGACGATGAACGGAAGGTCGAGCGCGATAGACTGCTGGAACACGGAGACGAGCTGCGCGTCGCTGAGGGGATCGTAGAGGTGCGCCGAGAAGATCAGGTTGTGGTCCGGATCGGCTGCGAGCACGGCCGGCCCCTGTGAGAAGAGCACCCCGTAGTCTCGTCCGCAGTTCCCTCCGTCGATGACGAGGGGCGTGTGGATCCCGGCGCCCCGCATCTCCCTCACGACCGACGAGTACTCGTTCGCGAACTCCGTGTCGCTGGGTGGGCTGGGCTCGTTTGCGATGTTGATGAGCAGGTTCGCTTCGTACTCGTGAATGAGCGCAAGTGCGTCCGGGGCCGTGTAGTACCGGACGATCGGATCGAGTTTCCACTGACACGTCGAATCGTGCATCTCGAGCATCGGGATCATGCCGTTCGCGATCGCGCGGGCGATCACGGGCTTGGCGGCGGAGATGGGAACGCCGTTTTCCGCGTACCAGAAGATACGGACCACATTGGCGCCGGTCTTGGCGATCTCCGGCAGCGCGTCGCCGGGGCGGTCGACGTAGAGCGTGGGGTGGTTCACACCACGGAGGACCACCCGCTCGCCGCAGCGATCGTACAGATTTCGCCCGCGGACGTAGTATCCCGTCGCCGCCGGCTCGGGTGGTGCAGACGCGTCCGTCGCGCTCGCATCGCCCGCGCTACCCGTACCGGCGTCGACGTTGCGCGTGGCGCCCGGATACAGACCAGCGCCGGCGGCGCAGGAAACGGTGAGACCAGTGCAGCCGGCGGCGGAAAGGATGATCGCCGCCGCACGTCGACGTCGCTCCGACGTGTGTTCCGATGTTCGCTCGTGTCTGGGAGAATTCACGCGGCGAGTCGAGCATCGCCTTCCACGGAGCGCTGTCACTTCTCGAGGGTAGAACCGCGATTTGTGTCGCGTTTCCCGCCGACTCTGGACCCGGACGAGACTCGAGGCCTGCGCTGACCGGCTCGCACGAGCTCGGTAGGCGGACGCGCTTGGCCGGCACCGGAGTGGACGCGCTCGGGCAGGATCATAGGTATCGTGATCCGATGAAGACGACGAAGCTTGGCGCGCAAGGTCCGCTCGTATCGGCGATAGGTCTCGGTTGCATGAGCATGGGCAAGTCCGGGGCGTACGGCGCGGCGGGTGACGACGAGGGCATCCGCACGATCCACGAGGCGATCGACCGCGGCGTCACCTTGCTCGACACGGGCGACTTCTACGGGATGGGGGAAAACGAGATGTTGATCGGCCGCGCGCTCGCGGGCGGCCGGCGGCAGCGGGTCCTGGTCTCGGTGAAGTTCGGCGGGATGCGAGACCCGGGCGGGCAGTTCACGGGGCACGACACGCGGCCCGTCGCAGTGAAGAACTTCGCTGCGTACAGCCTCAAGCGCCTCGGAATCGAGGTGATCGACATCTACCGCCCCGCGCGGCTCGACCCGCACGTGCCCATCGAAGACACCGTCGGCGCGATCGCGGATCTGATCAAAGCCGGGTACGTCAGGTACGTGGGGCTCTCGGAGGTCGGAGTGGAGACAATCCGACGCGCACACGCCGTTCATCCGATCGTGGACCTGCAGATCGAGTACGCGCTCGCAAGCCGCAAGCCGGAAGAGAAAATCTTTCCAGTGCTCCACGAGCTCGGGATCGGCGCGACGCTTTACGGGGTGCTCTCGCGCGGTCTCCTGAGCGGCAGCAAGCCCCAGCGCCCCAAGGATTTCCGGTCGCACCTGCCACGCTTCGCCGGACAGGCGGGCAAGGACAACGAGGAGCTCGTCGAGAAGCTGCGCGGGTTCGCGGCGAAGGCGGGGCGCACGCCGGCGCTGGTGTGCATGGCGTGGGTGCTGGCGAAGGAGCCGGCGCTGGTGCCGATCATCGGCGCTCGGACGCCGACGCAGCTGGACGTCCTGGACGCCGTGGAGCGGCCGCTCGCGGCGGACGAGATGCGGGAGCTCGAGACGCTGATTCCGAGAGGGGCCTTCAAGGGCAGCCGGTACGCGGAGGCGCAAATGGCGCATCTCGACAGCGAGCGCTGACGCGAGGGTGGAGCGCCAAACTTTTCGAGATTCATGCGCGCCGGAGCTGGCAAGCGGCAACTACTCGAAGATGAGCTCAAGGCGAATCTCCTTCTCCGGGTTCTCGTGCGGCGCTGTCCGCGCCGTCGCCTTCGCGTCGATCTGCGGCCTTACGGCTTGCGGCAACAAGAATGTGAGCGCGACGTCGACGGTCGACGGCGGTAATCGGAGCGGCGGCACGACGGGGACGAGCGACACCGGGGGAAGCCCCGGAGTCAGCACGACGGGCAGCGGTGGCTACACGAGCACTGGCGGCTCGATGGGCACTGGCGGCTCGATGGGCACTGGCGGCTCGATGGGCACCGGCGGCTCGACGGGCAGTGGCGGCTCGAGCAGCGCGGGGAACACGTGCCCTACCCCGTCGAGGTGTACCAACCCGACGTGCACTCAATCGAACGCCGTCTGCAATGTCTCCGAAGGCAACGGCTGGGACGTCTATGATAACCAGTGGAACTGCGGGAGCGGCAACTGCGGGGGCGGCAACTGCGGGGGCGGGAACTGCGGACCCGAGTCCGTGAACGTTTGCTCCGGAAGCAGCTGGTATGCCGTTTCGAATCAGGCGGCCGGCAACACGGCGGTATTGTCGTACGTGAGTTCCCAGGAAAATTTCAACAGCGTACCGCTCAGCTCGTTCAACGACATCACGAGCACGTTCAACGAGACGAGCCCGCACGTCGGCGACTACGAGGCCGCCTATGACGTGTTCTTCAACCCCGGCAACCAGTATGAAGTGATGGTCTGGGTGGACAACTACAACCAGACCCCGGGCGGAGGCTGGAACGCCGTCGCGAGCAACGTGACGGTCGGAGGGAGCACGTACAACGTGTACATCAGCGGGAGCACCATCTACTACGTCGCCGTCACCAATTTCACCTGCGGCGACGTGGATCTCCTCGCGATCTTCAAGGACGCCACGAACCAGCGGCACTTTCTCCCCGCCAGCGTCGTTCTTCAGCAGATCCAGTTCGGGTGGGAGGTGTGCTCGACCAACGGTCAAGACGCGACGTTCTATCTCGACGAGTTCTCTCTCATGCACGACTGACGCGCCCAACCACCGGCCTTCTTCGCGGGCTCGGGTCATCTCGCGCCCTGGCTCTTCTTCAGCTCTTCCACCAGCGTTCGAACGAGCTCCGCGCCGGGCAGCGCGCGCGCCAGGGCAGCACCTTGTCCGGCGAATTGCGGCGCGTATCCCGCGGTGTTCGTGGCGCGGGCCGCCCGCGCCAGTGCCTTGGTTGCCGAGTAGGCGAGCGGAAAGTCGGGGACGATGTCTCCGGCGAGGTTCGCCACGAAGTCCGTGAGGTGGTTCGCAAGGGCGCGCGCGGGCCGGCCCGAGCAGGCGCGTGTCATCGAGGTGTGCACGCCGCTTGCGACGAGCGCTCGACGATGTTCGTCGCTGGCGGAAGACTCGGGGCACGCGATGAACGCGGTGCCGAGCTGCGCGGCGCCCGCGCCGAGCGCGAGAACGGTGGCGACGCCAGCACCGTCCATGATGCCCCCCGCGGGGATGACCGGAACGCCCGCGTGTTCGACGAGGAGTCGCGTGAGCGCGTGGGTCCCGAGGCGCTCATCGGACGCGTCCGCATCGAACACGCCGCGGTGACCACCGGCTTCGAAGCCCTGCGCGACAATCGCGTCCACGCCGGCGCGCGCCAGCGTTCGGGCCTCCTCGAGGTTCGTCGCGGTCGCGAAGAGAACGATATTCGAGGCCCGGAGCGCGTCGAGCGTCGTAACCGGAGGCACCCCGAAGTGGAAGCTGACGACGGGCGGCTTCTCCTCGAGCAGCATGGCGAGCATCGCGTCGTCGTCGAGAAAGCTCGCGTTCGGCGCGGTCAGCGTCTCGGGGGGTGGGGCGCCGAGTTCGGAGAACAGCGGCGCAAGTGCGGCGAGCCACCGGGCTTCGCGTTCCACATCGGGACGAGGGGCTCGATGACAGAAGACGTTGACGTTGAACGCGCGACGCGTGAGCGCTCGAATGGCGCGGATCTGGCGCCGTGCTTCTGCGACCGCCGTCGCACCGATCCCGATCGAACCGAGGCCTCCCGCGTCGGACACGGCGGCGGCAAGCTCCGGCGTCGAGACGCCCGCCATCGGTGCCAGGACGATCGGCACGCGCATTTCGAGACGGTCGAAAACGGACGTCATGGGCGTCAACATAGCGGCGAACGTTCTGGGCCGCAGGACGGGCGCCCCGCGCAGCGGTGTGTGTAGATTCCTGCGCACGTCGCGCGAAAGTCACACGGCGTGGTGAAACGGCAACGGCTCCCGTCCGTCGTTCAGGGCGGGCGAGGCCGTTGCCTGCTAATTTTCAAGCGCCTGACCTGGGCACACCGGTTGCTAGAGGTCGCGGCATGTCCTTGCGTCGCACACTCCTCGTGTTCTTCTCTCTCGCTCTGTGCGCGACAGCGCCGACGCGCGTCCACGCTGCAACGGACGTGGAAGGGGTCGCGTATGGCGGCGAGACCTCGGGAAACTGGGGCTGTGGGCCCGCGGCGCATGCCGTCTACGGCGGGGTCGGCGCGCGCGTTCGTGTTTCGGAGAGCTCGGGTCGATTCGGGGGCAGCGGTTACACGGCGGAAGTCGCAGGGGCGGCGGAACACGAGTCGACGTCGATCGAGCCGTGCGCGACCTGCGACGCGAGCGACGAGATCGCGCCACCGGACAAGGTGATGTTTGGCGCGCACGCACGCGCCGGGTACCAGTGGAAATACGTCGGCGTGGAAGCCGGGGGCACGGTGTATCAGGGGCTTAGCCACAACACGGACAGCGCGCCGAGCATCGGCTTCTCTCCGGACGCGGAGCTTCGCATCGGGCCGCGTGAGGTGTTGCGCGGGGTCATCGGAGTGGGGAGTCCGCTCGTGACGACCCTCCGGCGCCCCGGGTTTTACCTGGGTGGCGACGTTGCACTCGGCCCTGTCGATCTCGAGGGCCGGCTCGGACAGTATCGATCGGGGCCGGCCATCAACGACTGGCTCGGTCTTCGCGACGTGAGAGGCATTCGCGGGGACCTGGTCGCGCTCGTTCCCGTCGTTCCACGGCTCGAGTTGCGCCTCGGTGCGAGCGCCAGCCACGACGATTCAGGGCCGGGCGGGGAGGGCAGCATCGGGCTGCAAGGGTCGCTCTAGCCGCCTCGAAAGCCGCGCCGACGATGGCGGCTCGGCTCTTCGAGGGCAGCTGGCCGCCCGCCGCTTGCATTCCGGTGACTTCGAAACTTTTCAATCCCTCTGCGTGGATGCACCGCGGCGTGATCGCGGCACGCAACCAGGGTACACATTCAAGCATCGGGCGGCGCGCACTCGCTCGATCCTCGCTGGGACGATCCAGTTCGATCTCCTATCTTCAAAGGTTCGAATGAAGCTCATCAAATACTTTGCGGCGTTGGTCGGCGTGTCCTTCGCCTTCGGCCCGTGGGCCTGTTCACCGAGCACGGGCTCGAACAAGCTGGGGCAGACCAGTGGCTCCGGCGCGAACGGCGCCGGTGCGAACGGCAGCGGCGCGAACGGCGCGGGCGCGAACGGCAGCGGTTCGACGAACGGGAGCGGAGCGAACAACGGCGCGGGCGCCGGGTTCATCGGCTTCGATACCGGCGGAGGGAGCGGCACACAATCGACGCCCGACGGCGCTTGCTACGGAACCGCGTCGCAACCCGAACAGATCTACATCGACGCAACCGTCACCGACACGATCACCACGTACAGCCCCGTCGCGGTGTTCATCATGCTCGATCGCTCGGGAAGCATGGTCACGGGCTTTCCGACGGGCAGTGCCGCCAGCTGGGGCAACGTGACGAACGCGCTCACGTCGTTCGTGCACGATCCATCGTCTCAGAGTCTCGACGTCGGACTCGGTTTTTTCCCGCCGCTGACAGGAGCCGGAAATTGCGACGGTTCGGATTGTGGCGTTCCAGCGGTCGACATCGGGCCGCTCTCGCAGACGGCTCCGGCCATTGTCTCCGCGATGAACAACGACGCTCCACAGCCCCTGAACTTCACGCCCACCGAGTGCGCGCTCCGGGGCATGGAATCGGCGTGCGAGACGTACACCAAGAACTCGAACGGCGAGCAGTGCATCGCCGTGTTCATCACTGACGGCACGCCGGACCAGTGCGACGGCAACACGACCAATCTCGCCAACATCGTCGCGGCCGGGCTGACGGCTGGAGTCAAGACGTTCACGCTGCAGCTCCCGGGTGTCACGGATCCGGCGTTCCTCGATCAGCTCGCGCAGGCCGGCGGCACGGGGCAATCCATCAATGCCTCCACGGGCTCGAACGCGGACATCACCAACGCCCTGATCACCGCGCTCGACACGATCCGCGCGAAGACCACGACGAGCGAAACGACGCACATCAAGAAGACGATCACGAAGCCGCTCGATTGCCAGTGGAAGATCCCCGCGGCGCCCGGCAGCAACACGTTCGATCCGCAGAAGGTCAACATGAGTTACATCGACGGCCCCACCAACATCACGACGCCGCTGGGTCATCTGACGCCGTCCGCGGGAGAGACCGCCGTGAACCCGGCCACGGACTGCAACATCCCTACCCCCCAGGGCGACTATGGCGTCTGGTACTACACGCCGAACGACACGGCACCGACGGAGATCCAGGTGTGCCCGAGCACGTGCACTTCGCTCCAGGCGTCCACCACGGGCACCGTGTCCATCGACTTCGGGTGCAAGACGAACGACATCTTGCACTGAGACCGAGTCGGGGCTCTGTCAGAGCACCTGGCGCGGATCTATGTCGACGCGGGGTTTCGTCCCCGCCGTGCCCTTCGACAGATAAGCGACCGCCTCGCCCAGGCCGTCGATCGTCAGGTGGTACATCGGGAACACCTGACGGACGACCTCGCACGTGCCGCCGGCCCAGTACTGGGGTGGATCGGGGTTGAGCCAGACCGCGCGATCGAATCGATCGGCAAGGACGAGCAACCAGTCGAGTCCCGTGAGCGGACGGCCGTCGGCGCGACGGAGCTCGGAACCCCAGGGCCCCGTCGACATCAGCTCACCGGGCGCCATGGCGGCGTCGCCCACGATGACGACCTTCCATCTCTGGTTCACGACCTCGAGCAGATCCGTCACTTCGATCGGGTTCATGAGGTTGTCGCTCGTGAAGAGCCGTCCATAAACCGTGTTGTGAAAGTAGTAGGTCTTGAGCTCGCGGAAGTTCGAGGCACGCTTCGCGGCGCTGAAGAGCTGCGAGCACGTGTGCGCGAACGGGTCCATCGAGCCCCCGACGTCCATGAGGAGCAGGACGCGCACGTTGCTCTTCTTCGGCGGACGCATGACGAGCTCGAGCTCGCCGAAGGCGCGCGCCGTCGCGTCAATCGACGCTTCCACGTCGAGTTCCTCTTCGAACCCCTCGCGGGTGAACTGACGGAGCTTGCGGAGCGCAACCTCGATCTGCCGTACATCGAGGACGACATCCGAGCGGTACGGACGATACTTCCGTGCATCCGCCATTCCGATCGCGCCGGAGCCCTTGTTGTTCGTCGACCCGCCGGCGCGAACGCTCATGCCGTTCGGGTTCTCCCCACCCTGGCCGAACGGGCTCGTCCCGCCGGTGCCGATGTACCGGTTGCCGCCTTCGTGGCGTTCCTTCTGATCCCTCAACCGCTGCTCGAAGAGGGCTCGCACCTCTTCCGGCGTCAGGTCCTTGAACGCCGCGATCTGCTCGGGCGTGAGGTTCTCGAGAACCTTGGGATCTTTCAGCCACTCCTCGAGCTGGTCGAAGAAGTCCTTGGCCTTCGTTTCTATGCCGCGAAAGTGAGCGAGGAACGCTTCATCGAACCGATCCAGATCGGATTCGCGATGCACCATGAGTGAACGGGCGAGAAAATAGAACCCGTCGAGAGTGTCGCCGTGAAGACCGAGCGACACCGCCTTCGCGAGCCCGACGATCTCCTGCGTGCCGACCTTGAGCTTGCGCTTGCGGAGCTCGTAGAGGAACGGAACGAGGAGATTGCTCATGACGAGCGTGATCTATCACAAACTGTCGCCCTCGCCGCAGGTCGGGTTGCCGGGCGTCGAGGCGCGAACGTCGTAGTCGCCGGGCGACACCGTGTAAGGCACCACGACGTGGCCGGCGTAACGGCCGTCCGCGTTGGTCACGAGAGTGCCCAGAGGCACACGCCCCTGCGCAACGCCGGCCTTCGGATCGAGAAAGAGATCGACTCGCGCTTCTGCGCACGGGCTACCACCCGCCTGAATTCGTCCCGACAGCGCGATACGGTTGCCGCGGCGAGCGTCCGAGTCCCCGAGATGAATCGTGACGAGCGCCCGGGGCCGTCGATCCTCGGGCTCGGCGCGTGGCTCCTCGGCAGCCGTGGTCGCCGCCGGGACCTGGGTCGCCGGCGGCGCGGCTTCCGCGCGATCCTTGACGGCGAGAGCCCGCGCGCGATCGGCCATGGCCTGTCCGCTCTGGGCGCCGGCGGGCCACTCGAAGGGATCGCGCGGCGGGAGGTACGCAATGCGGCCGACGTCCGACGAGTCCAGGTGGTCCGCGGCGCCGCCGAGATCGACGCGATGCCAGCGAACACCATCGAAGACCTCGACCCAGGCGTGCGCCTCATTGTGCACGAAGCGCGACGGGATGCCGAGCGCGAGCGCCGTCACGACGAAGGCATACGAACGATGGCGGCAAACTCCCTTGCGCGAGATCGCAAGATCCTCGTAGAGCGCCGCCCCGCTCGATCGCGGGCGCGCGTTCGACGGCGCGAAGCCGCGGAAGTACCGGACGAGGATGCCGAGGGCTTCCGCGGGCCCGGTGCCGTCGACGACCCCGATTCTGACGCGCAATGCGGACGCCTTCGGTCTTCACGCTTGCGGGCAGCGGCGGAGCGAAGCGCCAGAGTCGGGTCCAGTCGACGTCCGCGAAGGAGCTACCGAACACGGCTCGATCGACCGCGATGTGCAGGACGAGTCGCACGCGGCCGGGCCGGTCGCCCTTGATGAACCAGTTGTCCGCGCCATCGTGGAAGAGTTGAACGTGGGTCTCCGGAACGGTGCGAACCGCGAGTAATCGAGCGCCGGGCCCCACGGTGGGCACTCGCACCGCGTCCGCTCCGTCGAAATTCACCTCGAAATCGGCGTAGAACTGATCGTCCTCGGGGCGAGCCGTGCCCCCGATAGCGACGCGGGTCTGCGACGGGTCGCGGACGATGAGATCGAAATTGGGGTTCACCGAGTCGTACGCGAACTCCCTCTTGAACGGCGCGATGCCGGGGGTGAACGGATCGTCGTACGAGACCGTCTGGGGTCGGGTCGTATCCGAATCGGCGTGGTACGAGGTTTCCGGTCGGGCCGCGTCGCGATCGGAACCGTACACGACGCCCTTGCGGCCCGACGCGCCGGCGAGGTCCGGCGACGACACGGGGCCGCTCTGGGTTTCGATCGCGGCCGCCATGGACCCGTCCTGCGTCGTGGCGCCGAGCCGTAAATCGTCGGCCGGGTCCGGAGCGATGTACTCGTGGAGCACGACGTTGCCGAGAGCGTCGCCCGGGAACATGGCCACGACCGCGGCCAGCGCGACGACCCAGCGCATCTCGCGAAAGGGTATCACTTCCAGGAATTCGGCGACGGCCGGGGCTCCCACCTTCCCGGCACCCAGACGCCGTGAATGCCGTCATCGTGATAGTAACCGTCCACCCAGACCACGTCGCCGGGCGGGCGCGCGGGTCGCGCCTGCGCGGGCGCGCATTCGCCGCTCATGCCCGGGATGCCGCTCCGCGAAGGACGCTCCCCGTTTGCGCGCGCGACGTCGAGACGTGACGGCGGGCGCTGCGTGCCAACCACGCAGCCTGCCGGGAGTGACGCCGAAAGAACGATGTAAATGAGGTTCCGCACGACCAAAAGGGCTCCCGCGCGCCGAGGCTACCGCGATACGTGGGGCCGATCGCATCGGTATCGGGTCAGGGGGCCTCCAGAAAGCCGCCCCGGACGGACCGCGTTTCGGCGACGCCACCCAGGATGCTACCCTGCCGCCATGAAAACGGTTCTGGCCGCGGAGCTCGACGGGCTTCCGGCGGCGATGACGCAACGGCTGGCGGCGCATGGGTTCGACCGCGCGCAGTTCATCGAGCTTGCCGCCAAACTGGCGGCGTCGACGCCGAACGAGAACCGGGTGCGGGGGGACGTGACGGTGCCGTCCGCAGAAGACCTCGTGAACCTGCCGGCGCCCGGCAGCCCCGAGGAGAAGCGCTGTCGCGACCGTGGCCTCGCGCTGCTCGCAGAAGGGCGGTGCGCGCTCGTCGTGCTGGCGGGCGGAATGGCAACTCGCATGGGCAGCGTGGTCAAGGCCCTCGTCGAGGCGCTTCCGGGTCGCACGTTTCTGGACCTCAGGCTCGGCGAGCAGCGAGCCGTGGAGCGGCTCACGGGACGCAAGGTACCGCTCTGGCTCATGACGAGCGCCTCGACGGACGGCGCGATCCGCGAGGCGCTCGGCACTCGCATCGACGGCGCGCACCTCGCAGCCTTTCCGCAACGTCTGTCCGTGCGCCTGACGCCGGATGGACAACTCTTCCGTCAAGACGACGGCGACCCGAGCGAATACGCGCCCGGCCACGGCGACTTCGTCGACGCGCTACGGGACAGTGGCCTGCTGACAAGCTTTCTCGCGCGCGGAGGCACGACGGTCACGGTCGCGAACCTCGACAACCTCGGCGCGACACTCGATCCGGTCTTGCTCGGGTTGCATGCGGAGCGCGCGCGGCCGGTCACGTGCGAGGTCGTGGACAAGCACGAGGGCGATCGCGGCGGTATCCCGGTCCGCTGCGGCGGTCGGACGATCGTGCTCGAGGAGTTTCGTCTGCCCGAGAACTTCGACGGCGCGAGCGTCCGCGTCTTCAGCACGAATACATTTCACTTCGACGCGCGGTCGCTTGCAAACTATGCCTTGCCCTGGACCTACTTCATCGTGAACAAGAAAGTCGACGGCCGTCCCGTGATTCAATTCGAGCGCTTGATCAACGAGCTGACGAGCCATCTGGACACGACGTACGTCCGGGTGCCTCGTGAGTCTGCGGCGTCACGCTTCCTGCCAGTGAAGGATCGGGACGAGCTCGCGAACCGGAGGGACGAGATCGAGTCGGTCGCCCGTGCGCGAGGCATGCTCGTTTGACCCGGCGAATTCGACGAGTCGCGTTCGGCGCCCTCGCAACGACCTGTGCGTTCTTCGTCACGTCGACCGGGGGCGCGGAGCCGGCACCCATCGAGCCCGGGCGCGTGCCGGCGCTCGGACGGAGCGTCGCCGGCACCGACGACTCGACGGCGCTGATCTTGAACCCCGCGAACCTCGCATACGCGCCAGGGAGCGAGCTGCGCTGGCAGGGGATGTACCTCGGTGAAAATCTGACCGTGCCCTGGCAGGGCCACGCCTTCACGCTTGCCTTGAAGCTTCCGTTCTCCTTCGCCACGGCCTTTCGAGTCGATCTGATCAATCCGCCCCGCGACGCGTTCGGGACCACCGGGCTCTCGACGAACTACGAGTGGCTGACGTGGGGACTCGCGTATCAGGCTTCGGACGCCCTCGCCTTCGGCGCTTCCGTTCAACACGCGTACTCGAAGGGCATCGTCGCGAACTCCCTCGGCTCGTACACCCTCGGGCTCTCGGCGCGCCCCACCAACGCGCTCGGGCTGTCCTTCGTCGCCTCCGACGTCAACGGACCTCTGGAGGGACCTTCCCTCGGCGCGCTCGCCGCTCTCGGCGCACCCAACGTCTCACTCGGGCCATCTCTGACCACCGCGCTTGCCATCCGCCCGGTGGGCACCCGGGCGTTCGAAATCGGGCTCGAAGGACGTTATCTGTCGGAGCCTCAGGTCTGGGAGCCGCGCGCGACGCTCGGCATCGACATCCCCGAGGTCGGTCGATTGAGAGGCGAGTTCACGGTCGACGATCCCGGGGCGCACGATCCCTCGTGGCTCGCCTCGCTGTCGCTGTCCATCTACTCCAACGCATCCGTCGGTTCGACCGACGTCGAAGGGGGTGCCGTGACGGGAACCGCGCTGGGCGCGCGCGGCTCTTATGACTTCTTCAACGACGTCGCCATCCGGACGTTCCGCGAACCCACGGGGCTCGGCGCACCGCGGATTGCCGCTCGCATCCGCATCGAGACGACGCCTGACGCTCGCGCTCACGTCGCGCTACTGCGGAAGCTCTGGAGCCTTTCCGAGGAGCACGACGTCGCCGCGGTCGTGCTCGAACTGCGAACGGCTCCGGCGGACTCCATGGCTCATGTGCAGGAGCTGCGCGACGCAGTGGCGCTCCTGCGGGCACGCGGCAAGAAGGTAGTTTGCCATCTCGAGGACGCACCGGGCGCCGCGCTCTATCTCTGCGCCGCCGCCGACCGCATCGTCATGAGTCCGGCTGGAGGCTTGCGCTTCGCAGGCCTTCGCACCCAGCACTATTACCTCGCCGACCTGCTCGACAATCTCGGGATCAAAGCCGACTTCGTGAGGATCGGCGCGCACAAGAGCGCGCCGGAGCAGTTCACGCGCACCGGACCTTCGGATGCTTCGCGAAACGACAGCGTCGATTTGCTCCAGCAAAATGAGCGCTGGTTCACCGGCGACATCGCGCACGATCGCGGAATTCCAGTCAACGAGCTGCGCGCGAGATTCGCGAGCGGGCCGTTCGTCGCTTCGGAAGCGAAAGCTGCAAACCTCGTGGACGGTCTCGCCTTCGACGACGAGACGGACGCGGTCGTGGACAAGCTCCTCGGCGAGCCCGTGAAGCTGATCGACGCGGATCGCGCGACGGTCGCACCGGAGCGATTCGGCCGTCAGCGCGGGATCGCGCTCGTATACGTCGACGGGGACATCATCGATGGCAGAAGCCACACGATCCCGCTCATCGGCACCCAGCTCGTCGGCTCTTACACGATGACGGAAACCCTGAAGCAGGTTCGCGAAGATCCCCTCGTCGGAGCGGTCGTGTTGCGTATCGAATCCCCCGGCGGATCCTCCGTCGCCTCCGATGCGATGTGGCGTGAGGTCAAGCTGACCGCCCAGGTGAAGCCCGTCATCGTCAGCATGGGAGACGTCGCGGCGAGCGGCGGCTACTACATCGCCTCTCCCGCAACGCGGATCCTCGCCAATCCTCTCACCATCACCGGCAGCATCGGCGTATTCTACGGCAAGGCCGACATCAGCGGCCTGCTCCGCAAGATCGGCGTGGGCGTCGAGGTTTTCAAGACCGCACCACGCGCGGACGCGGAGTCGCTCTACCGGGCGTTCACGGACGACGAGCGCGCGGAGCTCGTGCGGAAGGTGGGACAATTTTACGACATCTTCCTGAACCGGGTCGCCGACGGCCGCCACATGACAGAGGAGGCGGTCGATCGGATCGGGCAAGGGCGCGTCTGGACGGGAGAACAGGCCAAGATGAACGGTCTCGTCGATGAGCTCGGTGGCCTGCGGCAGGCCCTCGGGGAGGCACGTCATCTCGCCGGCCTCGGGGAGAGCGCTCCCATCGTCGAGCTCCCCACGATCCACAGGTCGCTCCTCGGACGCCTGCTCGGCATCGACGGCATCCACGCTGGCGTCGAGGAACGATTGCCCGCGGGTGTGCTCAATCTGGCGCGGGCGATGGCACCATTTCTCGAAGAATCGAGTGACGAGCCGATGTCGCGCCTCGAGCTCGCACCGATCGAGCCGTGACCGGATGCCGGACGGGACGGATACGGTCCTGCTCGCGCGCGGCGCGCGCATCGTCTCCGAAACGGAAGTGTTCGCCATCGGGCTCGAGGTCAGCACCAAGGGACGGCGCGTGGGGCTGGTCGGTGATTGGTCGCCGCTCGTACGCGTCCTCACGGGCGACGCCTGGGTGGCCTGCGGCTCGCTCACGCTGCTCGATCAGGCCGCGGAAACGGTGCTGCGCACCCGCCGCGTGGGCTTCGCGGGAGCACGCGCCTCGCTTCCAGGCAGATGGCGCACCGAGGAGTACCTCGCGACGAGCGGACGACTCGTGGGACTCGCACGGGGTGCCGCGGCGCGTACCGCGGACGAAGTATTCGAGACGCTCGGCCTGAATGTACTTCGCAAGCGGCGGCTCGACGGGCTGACCTCCGCCGAACGGCGCGCGCTCGTCATCGCTCACGGGACGGTGGGCGATCCGCCGTTGTTGTTCGTCGATGGAGCGTTTCAAGGGCTCTCGGACCGGGAGAAAACGTGGCTTGCCGAGGTCATCGACCACGCCTCCGAGCGTCGCGCACTCGTCTTCACGACGGGTGAGCCGGCGCTGTGCGGTCCGGAAGCCGCGCTCCTCGCGCGAATGGACCACGTGGCCATCATGGCGCACGGTACTGTCGTCGCCTCGGGACCGCCGGAGGACATCCTGAAGAGCAGTCGAACGTGTGTCGTTCGCGCGACGCGCTCGCCGGCGGCCTTCGCCCTGGCGCTCGCCGAAAAAGGCGCCGAAGTGGTCTCGGTCGGCAAAAGCGACGCGACCGGCGAGGTCACGTTCGCGGTCGTCCTGCCGGAGGGCGGCACGCCGACCCTCATCGTGGAAGCGGCGCTCGCGACCAGCGCTCCTTTGATCGAGATGCGCCCGATCGGATTCGAAATCCCGGATTAATGGGCCGCAGACAGCCTGGACGCGCGATGCTCCCGGCGGAGGGCTATTGACTCCGTGCGCGCCGCGGCCGCAAATCCTTCATCCTCATGCATCCTGCGCGAGCGGCGCTCTCCAAGGCGCACCGGATCGTCGTCAAGGTCGGCTCCCGTGCCATCGCGGCGCACCCAGACTTCGTCGCGGACCTGGCTGCGCAGGTTGCGCGGCAACACGGCGAAAAGCGCTCCTTCACCGTCGTCACTAGCGGCGCCATCACGCTCGGGATGGGTCGGCTCGGTTACGGGCGCAAGCCGAAGGAAATACCCCGCCTCCAGGCGGCCGCAGCTGCTGGCCAGGGTGTCCTCATGCAGAGGTACGCCGAGGCGTTCGATGCGGTGGGCCTGGTCGCCGCCCAGGTGCTCATCACTCACGCGGATCTCGCCGATCGCGAGCGCGTGAACAACGCGCGCCAGGCGCTGGCCGCGCTCATCGAAGCGGGCGCCGTCCCCGTGATCAACGAAAACGACACGGTGTCGACGGACGAGATCCGATTCGGCGACAACGATCAGCTCGCCGCGATGGTGACACCGCTCGTCGGCGCGGAACTCCTGCTCCTGCTGACAGACGTCGACGGCGTGCTCGACGACAGGGGCGAACGCATCCCGCTCATGCACGACGGTGCGAAGATCGGGAACGTCGCCAGCGGCGGACCCGGGACCGGAGGCATGGCGAGCAAGATGGACGCCGCGTTGAAGGCGAGCCGCTCCGGAGCAAGCGTGGTCATCGCGAATACGCTGCGATCGGACGTCATCGCGGACGCCATCGCCGGCAGGGACGTCGGGACGCTCTTCGCACCGCATCCCCGCGCACTTCGGGCCCGCCAGCACTGGATCATGTACACGCTCAGGCCGAAGGGCGAAGTCCTCGTCGATGACGGCGCCGCGAAGGCGCTCCGCGTGGGAAAGAGCAGCCTTTTACCGATCGGCGTGATCGGCGTACGCGGCGAGTTTCACGCGGGCGACCCCGTGTCGCTCGTCACTGGCGACCGCGAAGAGATCGGCCGCGGTCTCGCGCGCCTGACGTCAGCGGACGTCGCGAGGGCCGCGGGCAAGAAAGGCATCGAGCTCGACGAGGTCCTCGGCCGCGCGAGTCATGACGAAGTCGTCGTGCATCGCGACGACCTCGTCGTACTCTCCTCGTGAACCAAGATGGGGAAGCTCATCCGACTGCTCCTCGTGATCGCGATCCCGCTCGGCGTCGTCATTGGCGCTCTGCGTCTGACGGCGATCCGGTGGTGGCAAATCCCCGACGACGACCCCGTGCTCGACGCTTCGCTTTCGCCGACGCTCCGCGGCGGTGACTGGGTGCTGCTCTGGCGTGCCACCGCGCCCAAGTTCGGAGCGCTAGTCATCTGCCCCGATCCCGAGGACGGCAGTCAGATCGTGATGGGGAGAATCGTCGGTGAGGCGGGAGACACGATCACGGTCGACGGCGCGACGGTCTTTTTGAACGGCCATGAAGCCGGAACGGAGACGGCGTGCGCGCCGCCCACCTTTCACGTCGCCGACCCGAACACCGGCGGGGACGTCCAGCAGCATTGCGAGCTGGAGGGCATGGGCGGAGTGCTGCACATGCGGGGTGACCTGGTCGGTTCGGAGCAGGTCGACGTCAGGACCACCCGGACCGTCGGCGAAGGCAAGGTCTACTTGATCAGCGACAATCGACAATTTCCGTACGACTCGCGAAACTTCGGTTCCGTCGACCGTTCGACGTGCAAGGAGTCCGTCTTCTTCCGGCTCGTCGGAAAAACCGGGTTCATGGACGAGGATCAGCGGCTCAGCTACATCCGCTGACCCGGCAGCCCGGGCGACGTTTTCGACCCCGCCACGCGCCGGAACCGGCGACGAGGTATATAAACGCCGCCGGAAATGACGGTCGAACTCGGAGTCGTGTGCGGTCGGTGCGGTGGCTTTGCGGCCGCGGAGGCACCGCTCGATGCGTGCGCGAAATGCGGCGAAAGCATCGCGTGGCTCGACGAAGCACCCCGGATCACGACGAGTCGCGAGAGCCGCCGAGCCCCCCCTCCGGTAAAAACTGATTTTAATCCGGAAAGACCTGGGGAAAGCTCAAATGGAGTGCCTGGTTCGGTGCCGTCTGGCACCGGGCTCGGCGCCGCCCAGGAGAAACCGATGGACCAAGCGAAGTACTTCGTGTGCCCGTCTTGCATGACGCCAGTGCCGAGCGGGCACAAGTTCTGCGGACGTTGCGGCGCACCGGTTCCGGAAGATGCTCTGCATCTCCGCACCGATTACTTCAGCGACATGCAGGATCCGGAGAAGGCGCGCCTAGTCCTGATCCGGGGTGATGGGATGGAGGGCCTCAGCTACCATCTGAAGGCGGATCAACACCTCGTGGGCCGACAGGGACAGCTGGAGTTCCCGGAAGATCCGTTCGTGTCTCCGCGCCACGCCAACTTCTTCTACCGAGACGGACGGCTCGTCGTGCGGGACGAAGGTTCGCTGAACGGCGTGTACATCCGTGTTCGCGGGACGGTCGAGATCACCGCGGGTGACACGTTCATGGCCGGAGAGCAGGTCTTTCGCCTCGACCCGACCCCCAAAGCATCGGACGGCCTCGACGCGGAGGGGACGTATTTCTATTCCTCACCGAAGTATCCAGCCGCGTATCGCATCAATCAGATGCTGGAAAGTGGCGCGCTCGGGATGACCATCTGTGCGCGGACCAACACGCTCGCCATCGGGCGCGAGGATGGCGATCTGAATTTCCCTGGCGACGTGTACATGTCGGCGAAGCACTGCAGTGTCGAGGAACGAGAGGGACACTACTACTTGACGGATCACGGCAGCCGGAACGGCACGTACGTCCGACTCAAGGCCGACCGCGAGCTCTCTCACGGCGACTACGTGTTCATCGGGCGCAAGCTGCTCCGGGTCGAGCTCAACAACTAGTCCCCTGAATCAAGGATTCAGGGACTAGCCGGGAACGCCGGTCTCGCTGGGGCGCGGGGCGCGGCGCCTTCGCCTGCGGCGCTTTCGCGCGGCCGTCGTCGCGCCCTCCGGTGAGAGCGCCGCCGGCGTGGCCGCGCCGATCTCGTCCTCCGTGCGGGCGGCATGGCAGAGCGCGAGCACTTCCGACGCGCTCGGATAGATCGCCGTCTTCGTGAAGCGGCTCGCGCGACCGGCTTCGAGCCGCGGCAGGACCGCCACTATCCGACGCATGGCGTCCGCCACGCGCCGCGGAACGGCAAGACGCTCCACGATGGGCTCCAGGAAGTCGAACGCGGCGGCAACTCGATCGCGCGCGCCGTCACAGGCTTCACGGAGGGGCTCCAGCAGGAGCAGAGTCCAGAGCACCACGTCTTCGAGCGGCTCTCGACGCTGCCGTGTCGTGCGATCGATGGCGTCCAGCAGTCGCCACACCGTTCGATTTTCGAGCGATGCGTCGGCAAGGTACGCGGAGAGCTCCGGCAGGAGCACGTCCAGGACTCCGGTCTCCCAGCAGAGCCAGAAGCTCCGGTGCGCAGCGCCCCCGCGCATCAGTCGAAGAATCTCCTCGAATATCCGCGGCCGCGCCGCACGCGCGAGTCCGTCACGACAGACGACGATTGCGTCGAAGACCTCGGGGGCAATCGCCAGATCGAGCCGCGCGCTGAACTTGATCGCGCGCAGAATCCGGACGGGGTCTTCGCGGAAACGGACGATGGGGTCCCCGATCGTACGCACGACGCGCTCCTCGATGTCGGGCATGCCGCCAACCCAGTCGAGCACGGCGCGGCGTTCGAAGTCGTAAAAGAGCGCGTTGATGGTGAAATCGCGCCGGTTCGCGTCTTCGTGCGCGTCTCCGAAGACGTTGTCGTTCCGTATCAGGAGGTCGTCAGCCTCGCGGTCCTCCTCGGGCGTGCGTCGAAACGTGGCTGTCTCGATCACTTTCCCGCCGCCGAAGAGGACGTGTACGAGACGAAACCGCCGACCGATGATCCGCGAATTGCGGAAGAGGTGCCGCACGTCGTCGGGACGCGCGCTCGTCGCGACGTCGAAATCCTTCGGGGCGCGGTCGAGCAAGAGGTCGCGGACGCAACCACCGACGAGGTACGCCTCGAACTGGTGACGAACGAGTCTGCGAACGACCTTCTCGGCGTCAGGGTCGATGCGGCCGTCATCCAGGTCGAACGGGTACGCATACGGTTCGCCGAGGACGGGCTCCTCCTCTTCCGTCATCTCGACCTCCAGCTCCCGCACTTCGACCTCCAGCGCGGGGGCGTCCGCTGTCGAGGGGGCACCGGACGCGGACCTCCCGCGGGAGGGGCGTTCACTCTTGGCGCGACTGCGCGGACGCGCAGGGGTTCCACCTTGAGCCGCCCGCGTCGTCACGGGCTCCACGACGTCGACCTCCGAGTCGAAATCCGGGGCGTTCGCGGGGTGCGGAGGTCTAGGAGTGGGGGTCGTGGTCCTGCCCATCTCGACGTGAGGCGTCGCACACGCGAGAGGCGGACGCCAGGGATTTGGCGCTCCTGTGCTATTTAGCAGGCCGGCGCCGAACCGCCAGGGCCCGGACCGGACTCCTCTTCCGACCGTCTTCCGACGAGGGGGTCTCTCGAGACCCACTATCCTCGGCCTCGCACCCGCCCACGGGCGTTTACAGGCGGGGCCGCGCAGGCCGAGCTTAACGAGCGACATGAGCATTCTAATTGTCTCGCCCGACGCGGACGCGGCGCGGTCGCTGCACTCGGCGCTGGGCCGCAGAGGGGAGCGAAGCCGGTGGCTCGAGAGCGCCGAGGCGGCCCTCGGCGACACGCCGCTGGTGCTGGTCGTCGATCGCGCCGCGCCGCGGTTCCGTCAGCTCATCGATGACGTCGCGCGGCGCACCCCCTGGGCGCGCATTTACGAAATGGACGCGGCCGATGCGAGAGCCGAACCCGATCCGGGCGTATTGACGAAACCGTTCGACGCGGGGGAGCTGGCGACGCTCCTCGTCCGCGAGCACGAGCTCGCCGAGCTCGACCGGCGCCGCGCCGCGCTGGAGGCGGAGGCCGGAGAACTGGCGCTCTTGGTCGAGGCAAGCTTCGAGGCCATCATCGGACTCGGGAAGGATGGGTCGATTCGATCCTGGAACCGGGGCGCCGCGTCCATTTACGGTTATGCGGCCGCCGAGATGCTCGGTCGTCCCCTGGATGTGCTCGAAGTTTCGGCAGGAGCCGCCACGGCGCGGTTCATCGAGGCCCCTGAGGCCCCAGTCGAAGCCGTGAGGCGCCGCAAGGACGGCGAGGAAGTCCTGGTCCTGCTGTCCCTGTCTCCCGTGACGAACGGGACGCGCTTCGCGTTCGCCGAAACGTCGCTGGACATCACGGTGCGACGAAAACTCGAGCGCGAGCTCGAACACGAGAAACGACTCTCCGCGATCGGTCGCATCGCGGCGGGAATGGCGCACGAGATCAACAATCCCCTCGTCGTGGTGCGCGCGGCAAACACGTACGTCGCGGAAATTGCCCGCGACACCGGAGACGAGCTGCTCATCGAGACGGTGGAAGACGTGCGCCTGGCCGTGGACCGCATCTCGAGCTTCGTGAACCACGTCTGCGGTTTCGCACGACGGGATCGACCGAATCTCAGTGACTCCTCGGTTCGCGAGACGATGCGCATGGCGCTCAGGCTCGCGAAACCGCGTGCCGCCGAGCAGCGGGTAGACGTCACGCTCGAGGCTGGCATCGACGTCCGCCTGGCACACGACGCCGCGCGCATCTCCCAGGCGCTCCTGAATCTCGTCGCAAACGGCATCGACGCCGCCTCTGAAGGGCAGCGCCACGTCGTGATTCGACTCCTCCTCGACGGCTCTTCGGCTCGGATCCAGGTGGACGACGATGGGCCCGGCATTGCGGAGTCCGTGCGCGACCGAGCCTTCGACCCCTTCACCACGACCAAGCCCCCGGGTCGCGGAACTGGGTTGGGACTCGCGATCGCACGTCAGATCATCGACGAGCACGGCGGAGCAGTGGTCCTTTCTCCACGGCCGAGCGCTCGAGGTACCCGGGCGGAGATTATCCTGCCGCTGGTCACGAAGGCACCGAGCATGCGACCCCGCAGGAGCTCGCGACCACCCCCGACCATCGACTGAAGCTCAACGAGACATGCCGCCGGAGCCCCCGCCAGATTCGATCGTCGTTCTCGGCTGTCGTGTGCGGGGCGATGGAGGTCTGCCGGACGCCGCGCGGCGTCGAGTAGACCGCGCCGCGCAGGCGTGGCTCGCATTGGGTCCGGTCCTCGTGATCGCGAGCGGAGGGCGGGTCTGGGACGGCAAATCCGAAGCGGACGCTTTCTCCGACGGGCTCGTCGATCTCGGGGTTCCCCGCGACCGGATCGTGCGGGAACTCTGCTCGCTCTCGACGCTCGAGAACGCGTTTTACACATCCGAGCTGCTGCGCGCGGCGGGTGCGCTTCGGCCGGGCGTCGTCACCTGCGAGTGGCACACGGACCGCGCCGTGGCGTGCTTCGAGCGCGCCGGGGTCCGCGCCGTGCCCCTCCCGGCGCGAGCTCCCGGAACAGGGCTGGTCCGCGCCGGACGGCAGTTCGCCGAGCAGACGCGCGCGCGCATCGATCTAGCCTTCGGCTGCTGGATATCACGGTGAAGACACTCCCCAGCCTCGTGGTCATCGTGGCAACGCTGGTGGCCACCACGGCGTGCCGTCGAGAGCCCGGCACGTCGAAGAAACCGCTCGCCTCGGGGTCGTCACCGCGTCCTGCGGCGAACGAGTCCGTTCTGCTCGCCATCCGACGAGCCGAGTACTCGAGAAACGCCGGCGCGCTGCCCGCCACGGCGCTCACCGATCACGACTCAATCGTCCGGCGTGCCGCGGCTCGCGCACTGTCGCGAATCGCGGACGCCGAGTCCCGGGTCCGACTCGAACAGAGCCTCGAAGACGAGGATGCCGAAGTCGTGGCGTGGTCGGCGTATGGCCTGGGCGAGACCTGTACGAACCGCGAACCCGAGACGGTGCGCAGGCTCGTCACTCGCGCGGCGTCGCTTGCCACGGACCCGGGTGACTCCGTGCCATCACCTTGGTCGGCGATCGCAGATGCGCTCGCGCGCTGTGGCACCCCACTCGGGGAACGGACGCTGTCTGCGTGGCTGGATGGCCTGCCGCTCCGCGCCAACCAAGCGGCGCTCGCGCTATCGCGATTGGCGACGCGCCGTCACAATCTCGACGATCGAACGATCGTGGCGCTCCTCGATGCCGCCAGCAGCCCCACCCCGCTCCCCGCGGCTCTCGCCGCATTCAGCCAGATCGAAGCGCTCTCCGGCGCAGCCCAGAAGCGGCTCGTCGACGTCGCGGAACAGGCGGTTCGCGGGGGAGGCGCCGCGCGCCAGTTCGCGATTCGCGCGCTCGCTTCGGCGGGCACACTGGGGTTCGATGCGCTGGCGAGCTGGGTCGGTGACGAGGGACTTTCCGCGACGGACCGCGCCGCGGCAGCGACTACGCTGGGGCGATTCGGCTCGGATGCGCAGGACGTGCTCGCTTCCGTTCTGGTCAAGCTTCTGCCTCCGGACAGCATCGATGAACGGTGGGTCGACGCCCACTTCGCGCCGGTCGCCGCGACCCTGGAAGCGCTCGTCGCGGCCTCCAAGACCGACCGAGACGCACTCGCGCGGCTCGCGGATCTGGCGATCCCCGCGGACGCGACGCCAGGGTTCCGTCGTCGCTTCGTCGCGATTCGTTGCGACGCGGCGGTCGCCCTTGCCGGCGCAGCGAGCCACTCGAAGCGCCTGCTCGCCTGCGACCCGGAAGAGCACGGACGGGCAGGCGGGCTCGCGATGGTGCGTGTGCTCGACCGCGGCGCTCTGTCCGGCGCGCGCCTGGAGGAATGGAAGCGTCTCGCGAGCACGGGCGATCCCGCGGTGCGCCGGGCAGCGCTCTCGCTGCTGCCTCGACACATCGAGGCGCCGAAGGTGACGGACACCCTGGTGAACGCGCTCGGCGCCTCGGCGCCGGGCCTCGTGGCCGAGGCCGCTCACGTCATCGCGAACGCACCGCGGTTCGGTCGCGAAGGTCCGGGTTCGAACAGCGGGGACGTGGCGGAGGACAAAGTCGACGCGACCCCCATTCCCGAGATCGTCGATGCGCTCGCGCACGCGCTGGATGCGGTGCGGCCACCCGATCAGATCGAGTCGCGAGTGGCGCTCTCGGAGGCCGCGGCGGCACTCGACGTGCTGAGCTTGAAGCCGCGCGTGGAGCGCTATTGCACGAGCGAAAACATCACCCTGAGGCGCGCGGCCGGGTCCTCGTTACGCGCCCTCGGTACGCCAAATGCGTCGTGTCCGGCACCAGGGAACATCGCCTCGCCGAAGATCGTCCCGGCCGAGCGGAAGCCCGTGACCCTGACGTTCGTGACGGACGCCGGTCGATTCGGCGTGACGCTCGAGCGGACGCTCGCGCCCCTCGCGGTCGACCGCATCGTGGACCTCGCACGAGCGGGCTTCTACGATGGTGTGACGATCCATCGTGGGAGCCCCGGGTTCGTCGTCCAGCTCGGCGACCGCGTGGGGGATGGGTCCGGAGGAGCCGGACGACCGCCGTTGCCGAGCGAGACGTCACCCGTGGAGTTCGGGGCATTTGCCGTTGGGCTCGCGCTCGCAGGGCGCGACACCGGCTCCAGCCAGATCTTCATCACGATGGCGGAGGAGCCGGCCCTCTACGGGGATTTTCCACTGATCGGGCGCGCCGGCCCGGAAAGTGCGAACGTCGTACCCGGCGACGTCATTCGGAGCGTCGACGTCCGGGAATAGCGGTACCCTTTCTCACGTGCTCCTCGTAGTCGACGTCGGCAATACGAACATCGTTTTCGGGGTCTTCAACGGCGGACGATTGTCGCAGACGTTCCGCGCCGAGACCGCGCGATCGCGGACCGCGGACGAGTACGGCGTGCTCGTCGGACAGATGCTCGCGTTCCGCGGGTTCGACGCCAAAGGGATCGCGGCGGCCATTCTCGCGAGCGTGGTACCGCCGCTCACGGACGTGATGGTGGAAGCAATCCGGCATGCGTGCGCGCGCGAGGCGGTCGTCGTGGGACCCGGCACGAAGACCGGGATCTCGGTGAAGTACGAGAACCCGCGCGACGTTGGCGCGGATCGCATCGTAAATGCCGTGGCGGCGTTCGAGCGATTCCGGTCGGGCGTAATCGTCGTGGATTTCGGAACCGCGACGACCTTCGATTGCGTCTCGCCGAAGGCCGAGTACCTGGGCGGCGTGATCGTCCCGGGCGTCCAGGTCAGCCTCGACGGTTTGCTGGCGCGTGCGGCAAAGCTGAGCCGCATCGAGATTGCCGCGCCGCCGAAGATCGTGGGACGCAACACGACGCACGCATTGCAGAGCGGCATCGTTCATGGCTACGCGGCGCTGGTCGACGGCCTCGTGGGAAAGCTGGAACGCGAGCTCGAGTTTCCTTGCCACGTCATCGCGACCGGCGGGCTCGCAGGGCTCATCGCGCCGCATACGGAGCGGCTCAAGACCGTGGACGAGCATTTGACGCTCGAGGGGCTCCGCATCCTCCACGAGCGTAACTCGAGCTGAGCTCGGGGGTGCGTGCCACGACGCGCGGCGAGGGACTCACTTCTCGTAAACCTGCGCCGCAGCGAGACCCGAGCCATTCGCGACGGAAAGCACGACCTTGACCGGCGCGCTCATGGGGAGCGGCCACGCATAACAGTTGGGCTTGTGCCCGAGGACCGCCTGCGTCCCCGTGTCCGAGTCCTGCGCGAGGAGCGGCGGCATGCCCGGAATGGCAGTCGCGGCCTGGATCTCGAGGTTGACCTCCGAGACCGGCGGCAGCCCTGCTCCGACGATCGTGTAGCACTTGCCCGGCGAGAGCTGGAGCTGAGCTTCGAGGCTCTGACCCTGCTGAAAATTCCCGACCATGGGCGACCCGAGGGGCCGCGCTCCGGCCACGACCGCGCCAGTCGCGAGCTGGTCGAGAATGGCGACCGCCGCAGCCCCGGCGGACGGGTCGAGCTGTTGCGCCGCGCTGCCTGCCGGCGGCTCCGTCGTCGGAGACGGGCCTGGCGGCAGAGGTGGCAGTCCAGACGGCGATGGCAGAGGCGACTGCACCGAAGCGGAGGGCGGCGGTGCGCTCGGCGGAGGCAGCGCGCTCGGCGGCGCAGCCGCGGCTGAAACTGACGGCGAGGGTGCGGGCTGGGGAACGGAACTCGGCGGCGCCTGCTGCACTGGCTCACCCTCCGCGGGTTTCACCTGGACCTGTGCCGCGGCTGTCTCGGAATCCTGTCGGCTACCTCCGCAGGCGACGGATGCGCATGCGGCCAAGCCGACAAGTGCGCAGACCGTCTGTTTGAAACCAGCCGACATCTCGCTGCCCGTGATCAATCCTGGAGTTTTCGAATCAGGTCCGCCGAAAGCCTACGACGCGCCGCACGTGGGGGTAAAGGTGAGACACGCCCGCGCTCACGGAACTCGAAGGGGCGTTCGAAAAAGGGAAGCTCTCATCGCCCAGGCGGCGCCGGCAGTCGACACCGTGAAAAGAGCGATCCACTGGGACGTGGAAAGAGGTCCGAGGAATCCGCGCTCCGGATCGCCCCGCACCGTCTCGAGAAGGAAGCGCAGCACGCCGTAGCCAATCATGTACGCGAAGAAGACCTGCCCGCGAAAGGTGGCACGCGGGCGGAGCCAGAGCAGAGCTCCGAGAAGAAGCGCTGCGCAGACGGACTCGTAGAGTTCCGTCGGGTGGACGGGCCGCGACGCGACCGCGTCGAGAGGCAACCCGCGATAAAGCACTTGATCGATCCACGCGGGGGCACCGGCACCCGCACCGGCAACGCCGTCGGGCCAGCGCGGAAAGGTGCCGAGACGGGCGAGCCACCGAGGCGCGGAGGCCGAGAGCGGCACGCCGTAGTCGCAGCCGGCGAGATAACAGCCGATCCGGCCGAGCACGGAGCCCAGCGCGAGGGTGGGTGCCGCGACGTCGGCAAAGGCAAGCCAGGGGACGCGGCGCTTGCTCACGTACGCGAGCGCGCCCAGGAAGCCGCCCAGCACGCCCCCATAAAAGACGAGGCCGCCACTTCGGAACGCAATAACGTCCGAAAGCGAATGAAACTCGCCCAGGTTGGTCAGAACGTAGAGCAATCGCGCCCCGAGGATGCCCGATACGGCCGCGGTGAAATACGCGCTCCCCATGACGTCGCGCGGCCATCCGTCGCGCTCGCCGAGAGCAAGCGTGAGGGTCCATCCTCCCACGAGAGCGCCACACAGGGCGGCACCGAACCCGTAAATCGGAATCGGCCCGAAGCCGAAGGTCGTAGAACCGGCGCGAAACGTTTCGTAAACGGCAGCCAAAGCGATGCCCGCGCCGAGGATCGCCAGGTCGAGGGCGGCCGCCCGACGCCCGAGCACGAAAACCACGAGGCCAAGCAGGATGAAGGCCCAGGCCGCGTGAGCGACGGAAACGACTCCCTGGGGAACCGGAATACGAAAGAGCACCGGGTGCACGCCGGACGAACGCCTACCCCTCTCTCGTGCCCACGTCGACCACGGTCGTACGGATGGCTCCGGCGCCGAAGGAGAAGCGCCCCGAGAGGTGCTAGCATGCGCGGTCGTGCGGCCCTGTGCGTGGCTCCTCTTGCTGTCGTTGCTCGCACCGGGTTGCGTCCCGGATGATCCCCCGAACCAGACACGACCCGGCGCGCCCGCGACCGCATTTCCGGGAGCGAGCTGGCGCCGCCCGCGGACGGTCCCGAGCGTCGTGCGGCCCGGGGTACCGAGGGCTTTGACCAGCGTGGACCTGAACGAACCGATGCTCGTCGCGCCCTTCGTGGACAGATTCGACCGGGCGGTCCTTGGCGCCGACTGGCGAGCGACCACGCCGGGTTGGCGCATCGAAAATGGCCGGGTCTGCGTCGAGCACGCGAAAAATCACCCTCTCTGGCTGCGGAAGCGGATCCCCGCCAACGCGCGGATCGAGTTCGACGCCGTGAGCTCGAGCGAGGATGGGGACATCAAGGCCGAGTACTGGGGCGACGGGTACAGTGCAGCCGACGCCGTGAGCTACCGCGACGCGACGAGCTATCTGACGATCTTCGGCGGCTGGAAGAACAGCTTTCACGTGCTCGCTCGCATGGACGAGCACGCGCCAGGGCGCCCCGAGGTGCGCATCGACGACGACTCCAACGACATCCGTGCTCGAAAGGTTCAGCCGAACCGGACGTATCATTTCCGTGTGACACGCGAAGACGGGCGGACCGTGCGCTGGCTCGTGGACGACGTGGAGATACTGACATACCCGGATCCCGAACCCCTGAGCGGCCGCGGCCACGACCATTTTGGCTTCAACGACTGGGACGTTCACGTGTGCTTCGACAACCTGACGGTCGCCCCCCTTCCGTAGCCGAGAGACGACGGCAGTGCAGCCCGAGGAGATCGACATCGCACTCGACGAGCTCGAAAACCGGCTCGACCGGTTGCGTTCGCTCTACGAGCAGTACTTCCTGGGCATCGAAAAGATCGAGCCCTCCGTCGCGCGCAAGGACGTCGATCGACGCTTCTGGATATTGCGCCGTGTACAGATCCGGAACACGGCGCGCCGGTTTCGGCTCCAGAACATCGTCCAGCGCTACAACACGTTTCAGCAATACTGGACCCGCATCTGCCGCGAGATCGAGAACGGGACGTACGTCCGTCATCTCCTCAAGGCGCAGAAGAATCTCGGCGCTGAACCGCAAACCTGGGCGGCCAAGAAGCGTCTCGGGCTGTTCCGCCGAGGCGCGACGGACGCTGCGGGTCCCGAGGGCGCTGCCGCCAAGGCCGATGATTCCGATCTCGGGGGCTTGCTCGACTCGGGGGCGGACCTGGATCGCGAGGCGGAGCACGCCGCCGCGGACGCCGTTGCGAGCTTGGCTCGCATGGAGCAGCCGCGTCCGCCAGCGGGGCCGGCGCGAAGGATCGCGGACCTCGGCCTGCTCGATCTGGACTTCGACGATGGCCTCGTGGCGGGACCAGCGCCCGTCAAGGTGGCTCCGAAGCTTGCGCTGCCTCTCCCGGCGACGGCGCGCGGCGCCGCGAGCACGGCAGGCGCCGCAACCCCGAAGGCCGCTACGGGTCCGATCGCCGCGCAGTTTGCGGCTCAGCAAAGTTCCAACGGCGCGTTGATACGCCCTGCCGCGCCGGCCAACCCGCCAGCACCCCCGGAGCGTCCAGCAACGCCGGCCGCGCCCCAGGCGGCCCGGGCGGCCGTGCCCTTGGGAGATCTGCGCGATGCCTGGAATCGACTCGAGCAGCAAGCACCCGGGCCCACCGCCGGCCCGAGAGGGCTCCACGTCGGCGGCGTCGCGGGCACCCAGCTCAGCGATGCCCGACTCAAGGAGCTTCACGCCGAGCTCGTCGCGACCCGACGCAAGCTCAATCAGACGGACAACGTCTCGCTCGATTCACTCGCCAGGAGTCTGCGGGACACGGAGTCCAAGCTCCTGACCCAGCACCGCGGCCGGTCCGTGGACTTTCATGTTGTCGTCAAGGACGGAAAACCGGTCGTGAAGCCGGTCGTCCGCAAGTAGGGCGCCAGCGCGCCGAAAACCACGTGTGCGGAGCGCGCCTGCGAGCCTATCGAACCTCGGACGCGGCCCGTCCTTGGGGCAGCCAAGCTAGGCGGTGGTTCGGGCGCCGCGCTCGGACGCGACCGGGTTCGCGCGCTGCTCCACGAGGACCTCGCCCTCGCAGAAGAGAATCGCGCACGAGCTTCGTTGCCCTTCGCGGAGGCGGCCGCAGAGGTCCGCCAGATCGGCGTCGGAATCCACCACGTCTCCCTCGACGGGCTGCATGCTGGACTCGTCGTAGCGACAATTGTCCAGGGCGACCCACAGACCCTTGAACTCCCCGGATCGACAGAATCTGAGGCCAAGTGACCCGATTCGTCATATCGTTGTCATTCCTTGGTCGCGGAGCACGTGCCTCGGTGGGAATTACCGGCATGCGAAAGGGGTTACTCCAAAGCGACCGACAGGGCCGATTTATGCGCGGCTGATTCGCCGCGTCAAGCGGCCGCTGTGTCGAACAAGGTACGACATTCGCCTACCAGGCCGCGTCCAACCCTCCATTCAATCTCTAACCATTCGATTTATTTGCAGGTTTCCAGTACCCTTGCGAACGCTCGCTCGCTGACTCCCATCGCTCGACCAGCAGCGGCAATTTCGCGGGCCTGCCTGCAGGATCCGTTGAATGCCGCTGTTTTCGCAGCTCCCACCGCGCTGCCTTGAACGAGGCTCGCGCATTCCGTCTTCTTCTCCGGTTCATTGCAGCTGCGGAAGGCGAACGCCGCGCCGGGATAGTTTCCAGCTCGCGCGGCACTCAGGCACGCGGCGCATCCCGTCGCCATCGCCGGGGCCTTCTCCCGCTCGACCGATCCATGATGAGGCTCCTCCGCGTGTGCGGGCGGATTCACCACTGCTTGCTTCTCGGGCGGGCCCTGATCGGGCGCCGCGGGCGGCGCTTGAACCGGGGGGGCGATACCCGCGGATAGCGACGCCGCCTCGGACGACGCAATTGTCGGGGGGGAGCCCGTCTTCGGCCTGGTGAGAGCTACGACGGCGCCAACCGTCAGGATCCCCGCCGTGACTGCAAGGCCGACAATCAATGCCTTGCCTCGACCCGAAGCCGGAGCCGGCGATTCCGGAGTGGCCGCCATTCCGGAGACCGGCGACGCCGAAGTCGGCAAGATGGGCGAGCCGCCCGCCGGAAAGATGGGCGGAGTCATCCCGTTCGGCATTGCAGGCCCCACGGCCGGAGCACCGAGTGACGGGGGCGCCGACATGGCCGCCGTCTGTGCCGGTACGGCGAGAACGGGCCCGGTGCCCGTCATCGTCCCGTCCCCGGCGAGTTCATCTGCAAACTGCTGCGCCGAGCTCTGCCGGTCCTCCTTTGCCTTCGACAAGGCGCGGAGGACCGTCGCGCGCATCGAAGGCGGCACCTCGGTCGCCTCCGGCGTGGCCTCGAACGGGATGGGCTGCGCCGTCATGTGCTCCGTTGCCCATTGCCAGGGCGTATCCGCGTTGAAGGGGAGGCGGCCCGTGAGCATCTCGTAAGTCATCACCCCCAGCGAGTAGAGGTCGCTCCGCCCGTCGAGGGGTTTGCCGCTGAACTGCTCGGGACTCATGTACGGCGGCGTGCCCAGCACCATCCCCTGTTGCGTAAGCTTCTGCTCGTGACGTGCGTCCGCGGATTCCGTCCGCGCCGCGATCCCGAAGTCGAGAAGCTTGACGACGTCCTTTTCGCCTGCGCGCTGCGTGATGACGACGTTGTCGGGCTTGAGATCGCGATGGATGACACCCTGGGCATGCGCCTCGTCGAGTGATCCGGCGATCTGCCGGATGATGCGGAGGACGTGCCCTGGGCGGAGCCTCTTCGACTCCTCGATGAGCTTGCTGAGCGGTTGGCCGGCGACGAACTCCATCGCGATATAGAGGGTGCCGTCCGCGGTGGCGCCGAAGTCGTAGACCTTGATCGTGTTCGGGTGCTCGAGCTGCGCGATGGTGCCGCATTCTCGATTGAAGCGCTGGCTCACCGAAGGATCCCTCGAGAGATGCGCGTGTAGCGTCTTCAACGCCACCTTGCGCGTCGCGCTGCCCATGTTCTGTTCGGCCTCGTACACGACCCCCATGCCCCCTTCGCCCAGCACCCGCCTGACGTGATATCGGGCGCCGACGACCTGACCGACCAGCGTGTTTTCGACCGGAAGCACCGCGGCGACGTTGGCGCCGCACGCCGCGCAGAACCGCGCACCCTCCACGTTCTCACTGCCACACGTGTTGCACTTCATCGGTTCCCTGTCCACGACGCCTCGAAAGCTGGCGGCATCGTACCGCCATAGCGCATCATGCGCCGAATCGCATCGAGTCACTCTCCGGAGCGTGCCTTCGCGACCGGCGGCCACTCCAGCGGAAAGACTTCACGGGTGAGACGGTCGACGAGGACGGCGCTGGTTGCGCGATCGCTGTCCGGGACCTCCACGCGCTGGGTCGTCTGCACTCCGGGACCGAAGAGCGGCGCGTCGTGAAGCGGACGACGAGACCCGCTCGGCGGCGCTTCGTCCGCGAGCAAGGGAAAGTCGAATCTCACCCGATCGACGAGCTCCTTTCCCACCCGCAACTCCACCGCGAAACGACCGACACGGCGCGCGGTCGGTGTTGGCCTGCGCAGATGAACGGCCTTCACCGCTGCCACGGTCAGGGCACCCCTGTCGTAGCGGAACGTGAATTCCCACTTTTGTGACGTCACGAGCGGCGCGGGATCAGGAAGGGCTCCGCCCTCGGCGGGCGGCGCGCCCGACACGAGACCCGCCGCGCTCGGCGACTCTTCGGGAGCAGGCGGCGCAGGGCCCGCGTCGGCTTCGTGATTCTCCTGGTGACCCTCGGCGAAGGCAACCGGCACGACCACCGAGGGGCCGCCCGTGCCGCTCGCTGCGTAGCGAGCCGAGCCGCAAGACGAGGCGACGAGCGCGAGAATCCCGGCGAACGCGACGCGGCGCATGCGACGGTCCTTTGCATGCGGATCACAGCGCGTCCAGCACCGGAGCGTCGACGTCTCCGGAGCGACCGCCGAGGGCCACCCAGAGCGACACCAGGTCCTCCGGGATCTCTGCCGTGACGGTCCACTCCTTCCGTCCTCCGATCGTCACGTCGATCTGGCGTGCGTGCAACGCGACCCTCGGGATCGCGAGCACCCGACCGTCGCTGAGCACGACGCGACGCGAACCTCCGTGCTCCGCGTCTCCAAGGAGCGGAGTCCCCGCGGCTCCGGCGTGAATGCGGATCTGATGTGTTCGTCCCGTGACCGGCGAGATCCCCAGGAGCACCCCGGAGGACGCAAGCGCCAGTACCCGGTAGCGAGACTCGGCGCGTTGCGCTTCCGGACCACCCGCCACTGGTCGCCCGCGGACCCGACCAATGGGAGTATCCCACGCCCCTTCCGCAGGCTCCGGTGCCACGGCCGTCAACCCCACGTAGCGGCGCAAGATGTTGGCTCCAGCCTTCAGGGCCGCCGCGCGGCGTTTCGCCTCGGGGCCCGACGCCACCACGACGATACCGCTCACCTGCGCGTCGAGCCGCGTGACCGCGTGGAGCATCGTGCGGGCAACGCCGAGCGTCGCGGACGTCAGCTCGAGAAGCGACACCCTCCCTTGCCGATCCGGCTCTGTCGAGAGGTTCGCTGGCTTCGACACGGCGTACAGCCCCTGCCACTCGGACAGGATCTCGACGTCGGGCGCGGTCGAGGCTTGCTTTCCGTGCACCACCACTTCGTCGCCGGGCCGCACGGGTTGCGCGGCATCGAGGACGCGCTTCCTGCCCTGAAACACCCTGCCGTCGCCAACCGCCGTCTCGGGTTCGCCCAGTTCTCGGAGTACGTCGCTGACACGCTCCGGCCCTCCGGCGCTGACGAAGAACCGGGTGCTCACGCGCCGACGGGCTCCACGGTGCCGGCGTCTCCGTCGACCCGGACGCGCTCGCCGTCGCGAAGGAGAAACGGCGCGTCGAACAGTCCCGTGACGACGGGCAGACCGCAATCCCGTGCGACCACCGCGCTGGACGAAAATGGAGTCCCGAGCCCGGCGACGATGGCCCCCGCGTGCAGAAACAAGGGAACGAGCCCGAGATCGAGACTCGAAACGACGAGGACGTCTCCCGCGGAGAACCGGTCGATGCCCTGGAGCCTCGCGCCCAGCCGGACGACGCGACCCTCGCCAACCCCGGCGCTCGTCCGAAGGCCGTAAAGGACCTGGCTCACGCGCACCGGAAGCCTGCGATGCGGCACTCCGCGAAAGACCGCCGCCGGTGACGGCGTCCTGCGATGCTCGTCGAACTCTGCCCGGCGCGCACGGACGACCGGTGCAAGGTCTTCACGATACTTCGACACCGCGAGACCAAGCTCGTCCAGCCGCATCATCATCGCGGCGCCGCGCTCGAGCGTACGGATCGAGTCTCCGGATCCGGCAATCGACGTCGAGCACGACGACGCGCATCAGTCCGAGGCCGCGCGCCACGCGCTCGCGGCAGCGCTCCCGCAACCTGAGCAGCTCCCGTTGCCGCGCCACGATATCGCGCACGACACGAGTCTCGAAGAACGACAATCCGCCTTCGAGCGAGGCGAGTTGCCGATCGGCGAGCACGCGCGCTCGAGCCACGGCGGCGTCCGGGTCGACGGCGTCAGAGCGAAGCGATGCGCGGAGCATCGCCAGAATGGGAGCTGGATCTCGACCCAGCGAGGCGTATCGAGCTCCGTCTCCGAGATGGCGCGGTCCCCATACGCACCGAGAAACTGATCGATGGCCCTTCGGAGAGATCCGTCGGGCAGCTCGTCTCGAGTCCGCGCGTGCGCAAGCAGAGCCGCGCGCGCGGGCTCGTCGTACCGAGCGATGGCCGCGACGTGGCAAAACGCGGCCGCGGGCTTCGCCGTCACCACGTCCGCCCCGGACGAAACGGCATGGGCGAGCCACGAAGCTCGGCTCGCATCGACCCCGGCCAGCACGGAGGCGAGGAGAGTGTGCCCGCCGAGCGCCGACGCGCTTGCGCGAGCGTAGAGGCCGTAGGCGCGCGTCAGGAAATCCGCGACCTCATGCAGCGTGGTGGTGAGCGCATCGTCCGGCAGGATCGCCAGATCCATTTCAGCGAGCCAGCGACGCTCCTGTTCCGCCTCTCGCTCGAAGCGTTTCACGTCGTCCGCGAGCGGGCGTTGCTCCGTCGCGATCTGGGCGATCCGCAGACCGGCACGCGCGAGCGACGGACGCCACGCGGGTTCGTGCGCCAGCTCCCGCGACCACTGCCCGGATGCGAGCTCGACGCGGGCGATGGGGTTCGCCGCGTCGTCACCGTCGAGGGCGAGCGAGAGGTTGAGATACGCGCGTCCTGCGACGGTCGCGAGAAGGTGCGGCGCCTTCGCGGCACGCGATCCTCGCCCGGGCAGGGCGAGACGGGCCCGTTCCAGGAGTGGACGAGCCAGCAGGTGCGCGCTGAGCGGCGTGAGCGGCCCGTCCGGGGCCTCGGCAACCGCAGCTCTTCCAAAGAGCGTCCCCGGCGCGGCTGTCCCCGGAGAACCCCCGTGCTCTGCCGGCTGCACGTCCACGACGACCAGCTGATCTTCGTCGGAAACGACGAGCTCGACCACGGACGGGCCGCCTGCGTCCAGCTTGCTGGCAACTGCCGCCAGTTCACGGACACGGGCGTCCGGGAGCAGAATCGCTCGGCGTCGACACCGGAATGAAGGACAGCGACCCCTCGTGCACGATCAGGTAGCGCTCCTCCGCCGCGGGGCGGGACGCCTGGATCGACCCATCGTCCGCGAAGGACGCGACCTGCGCCGTCGAAAGATCGACGTCACGGTGGGACAGCCCGCTGACGGCTATCGCCAGACGACGGGGCACGGCCCGGAGGTCGCGGGGCACCTCCAGCATTCGTGCATCGGTGACGAGGACGATGCTCTCCTTGACCACGATGACAGGCTGTATGAGCACGGCGAGCGCGATATCCCGTATCCGGCGTGCGCGCAGGTAATGGAGCGTCGATTCCGTCGCTGCTGCCGCCCAGACCCGGCGGATCGCGTGGCCGAGACCTTCGCGGCTGAACACGGCGAGCTCGGTCGCAGCAAGACCCGCCGCACGTGCGACCCCCTGATCGGAGACAATCGCGCTCGCGCGGACCGCGAGACCCCACGGCGCCCCGTCCGACAGGGTCTGGAACGCGCGATCGAGCTCACGTTCCACGTCGGTTTCCAGCGCCGCGTCGAAGAGGGCTTCGCGGGCATGTGCGGCGCGCTCGACGCCTAGCGGGCGCTGGATGGTGCGCAGGAGCGACGACGGCTCGTGGCCCGGAGGCAACACTGCCTGGACGGCTTGTCTGAAGACGTCCGCCACGACGACCCACGTTTCCGGGATCGCAACGCCCAGTCGTTCGACCGAAACGAGCGCGCGACCGAGCGCGCCCACCTGCGCGTCGCGACGGCCCATCGCCGAGGCGAGGTCCGCGAGCGGCACGACCGCGCTCGGACGGTTACGACCGAATCGGGCCATTCTCGGAGTCGTCAGTCCGTTCTCGGCGTTGGAATCGATCCGGTCGTTCGTCGGACGAGCTCGGCGAGAACGGGGTCGGTCGCCAGCTCGTCACGAAGAGTTTGGCGCACGAAGTCGAGTTGCGCCGCAGGAAGGCGCCCGTCGAGATGACGGACCGCGTCGTCAACGCGCGCGTCGAGGTACTGGTTGAGGTCTATCTCGCCGCGTTCGAGGCGCTCGAGGGCGGGGCTCGGCGCGGGTCCTGACGCCGCGTGGGGGGCGTCCGCCCCCTTTGCGGCTTCCGCTCTCACCTCGCGAACACCAGGGTCGGCCGTTCCGACGCTGCGAACGGGTCGTCCAGGACCGTCGATTCCGTCTACGCCCATGATTGCATCTTACCGATTTCGGCCGTGTTCGCCGCTCGGCCCTTCGAATCCCCCGAATTGAGGCTCGAACGGCGGAAAACGACTGCCCGACGTGGCACTCGTTCGGACGGCCCGCGCCACGGGTTGCGTGAAATCCGTCAGATCCCGAACCACGGCGCCGCGTTGACGGTCTCCGCGCCATGGCGAATCTCGAAGAACAGGACCGGCCCCCGGTCGCCCGTCCCGACGCGGCCAATCCGGTCGCCGGTCCGCAGCTCGGACCCCACCTCGACGTCGATACTCGAGAGATTTCCGCTGACCGTATAGTAGCCAGACCCGTGGTCGATGATGACGGCGCGGCCATAATCGGCGTACGTGTCCGCGAACGCCACTCGGCCCGGATAGACGGCGTGCACCGCCGCACCGAGCGCGGCCACCATTTCCAGTCGCGGACCGGCGCGGCCACCGTGAGCAGGTCGAATCTCGACGCGGCCCTCGATCGGGAAGGGGAGTCGGCCCTTCAGCGACGCGAAATCGCCGGGTGCGTCGGATGGGTCCGCCGGACCGAGGAGCGACCCGTAGACTGCCGTGTGCCGAACCAGCTCGTGGCTCGTGAGGAATGCGCTCCGGAAAGCGGACTCTCGCTCTTCGGCGGCCGCGATGGCCACGTGCGAACGCGCGAGCGCCGCGTGCTCGGATTCGAGAACGGCGCGGCGATCTTCCAGACTCTCGCGCCGCTTCGCGAGCTCGATCCGCTCGGTCGAAATCCGGCGTTCGCGATCCAGATCGCGCGCTAGCGCTTGCCTCAATCGTTCGACGCGCGAGGCGTGGTCCACGAGTGCGTCGAGCCCACCGCCGACGGGGAGCAACCCCGCCCGCGCGAGCCGGACGTAGCTTCGCGCGCGAAGAATCAGGAGCGTGTGCACACGCGCGGCTTCCGCCGAAAGCTCGCTCATGCGGTCCGACACCTTCTTGTCCTCCGCGCCCACGCGATCGAGCACGGACTCGACGTCATCCGCCGTGGCGGGCATGGGCGATTCCTCACGATCGGGCTGGGGAGCCATGTCCGTCGTGGACGGCACGGCGGCCGCGGACGCGGTCGTCAAGAGGAGCACGGCGAGAACCCGGGGCTTCACGGCTTCCTTCAGACGAGGAGCAGCTTGCGGAGGCTACCGTAAGCCGCGAGTGCGCCGAGCAAGCCTCCCGTCGCGATCATCGCGACGGTCGCGTGCCACGGCAGAAAGCGCGGGGTGAGCCCGACGAGAAGCCCCAGCTCCCCGTCGAAGCGCGTCCGCACGATGAGGAACAAGGCGAAGACGAGCGCGACGGCAAAGAGCGACCCGATCGCTCCCTGGACGGCCCCTTCGATGATGAACGGACCTCGCACGTAATCGTCCGTGGCCCCGACGAGCTTCATCACCTCGACCTCGATGCGCCGACGCTGCAGGGACAGGCGGATCGTCGAAGCCACGACGCTCACCACCGCCGCCAGCACGACCGCGGCGAGGAGCGCCGCTGCCACGACGCCGGCGTGGAGCAAGGAACCCAGGCGCTCGGTCCAGGATTGGTACGTCTCCACGGACTCGACCGCCGGGAGCGCGGAGAGCGTGGCCGAGAGCCGGTCGACCCCGGCCTGGCTCACGTCGTCGTCGAGAGCAACCTCGAGCGACGCCGGGAAGGCATCCGACGGCAACGCCGACAGGATCGCATCCGAACGATCCCCGAGGACCTCGCGGCGCGCGGCGTCGGAATCGACGTATTTCACGCCGCGCACTTTCGGCGTGCTCCGCAGCGCTTGCTCGAGCTCCGCGATCGCGTCCTGGCTCGCGCCCTGCTTGAGATAGACGGACGCGCGCCCGGCGCGGGCCCAGGCGTCGCGAAGCGCCTCGACGTTCACGACGACGAGCAGCGCCGCGCCCATGCATACGAACGCGACCGCCACGCTGAAGATGCTCAGGAAGTGCAGGCGCCAATCGCCGCGCCCGCCGCGCCACGCTCGCTCGAGTGGAGTCATTTCATTGCCTCACGCGACTTGAAGACTGACGAGCTCGGCATCTCCGGCGAGCCCTTCGGGCGCATCCATCGCCTTGCCGTCGTCGAGAACGACGACCCGCCGCGGCCGAACGTCGAGCAGCGACCAATCGTGCGTCGCGAAGAGCACCGTCACGCCCGTCTCGTGGATGTCCTCGAGCAGGCCGAGGATGTCGATGGCAAGCTGCGGGTCGAGGTTACCCGTCGGCTCGTCCGCGAGCAGGAGCGCCGGCTCGCCGACGATGGCGCGGGCGACCGCGACTCGTTGCTGTTCGCCCCCCGAGAGCGTTGCCGCGACGTCCATCCCGCGCCCCCCTAGACCGACGAGTTCGAGCACTTCGCCGACCCGCTTGCGAATGAGGCGCGGCGACACGCCCAGCACTTCGAGCGACAGTGCGACGTTCTGCCAGGCCGTCCAATTGCCGATGAGCTTGAAGTCCTGGAAGATGATGCCGATGTTCCGACGTAGGTAAGGAACCGACGAGGGAGTAAGCCGTCCTACGTCGCGACCCATGAAAAGGATCCGGCCGCCGTCGACACTCTCGGCGGCGTACAGGAGGCGAAGGAGGGTGCTCTTGCCGGCGCCCGATGGCCCGGTGAAGAAAACGAACTCGCCGCGTTCGATCGTGAGGTTCAAGCCGCGGAGGACCGGGGAGTCCGCCCGATACGCCTTGTGGACGTCCTCGAAGACCAGCAGAGGACGACGAGCTGCGTCCGCATCGAACCGCTCGCCCTTCCTGAGCATCGGCCGAAACGAACCGCCGGCCTTTGCGCGCATCATGGACGGGAGGTACCAGCCGAAAGACGCCCGGAACAACTTTTCGGCGCGCTCGAGACCGCCCCGTTGGAGCCGCATCGGACGGCTTGGCCCGGAAAAAAAGAAGGGGGCTGCCGCTCCGGAAAATGCCGTGTACTGTAGCGACTTCCTCGGAGGAGGACGGATGAGCGACCCCGTCAACAACGCACGAAATGCCCGGGAACGACTGGCCCACGCCCTCGGCGCTCTCCAGCAGCCCGGGGTTCCGCCGGCCCTGCTCGGCGTCGCCGAGCCCGTCGCCCAAGCCATGAGCGCGCTGCATCAAATCGAAGCTTCGCACGGCGCCGCGACGGCTCAGTCCGCGCCGAAGGCGCTCGACGGCGTTCGGCGCGCACTCGGCTCGCTGCAAGCAGACGCCAGTGGGCACCCCGCCGTGGTGCAAGCAATCGAAGCGGTCGCGGGCTCCCTCGGTATGATTCACGCGCTGAGCGCCGCTCCCGTGGCGGCACAGCCTGGGCCCGCCGCGGCGTTTCCCGCGGCTCAACCGGCTCCCGTCCGTGGCGGTCTCGGCTTCGCGGGAACGATTGCTGCCGAAGCACCCGGAGCGCACCCACCGCCGACACAGCCGTCGGCGGCTCTCCGCGCCCAGCAAGCGGCCCACGCGCGACCCGCACCGGTCCACCAGGCGCCTCCGCAGGCGGCGCCCGCTGCCCGCGCACCCGCCCAGCACCCTGCGCCCGCGCCGGCTGCAGCCGTACCTGTCGCTGCGGGGAATTTGCTGCGCATGAACGCCGAACTCGGGGTGCACAGCGCGACGAATTTCTACAAGGGCCTGAGCGGAAATGATCTCTTCGACTCGGGCGGCATCTTCATCGCGACGTACCAGATCCCGTCCATCGGCCGCGAGTTGCTCATTCACGTCAGCATGCCCGGAGGGTACGAGTTCGACGCGAAGGGCATCGTACGGTGGACACGCGAGGCGCCGCTCTCGACGGCCGGAGCCGAGGCCCCGCCAGGGTTCGGCGCGCAGTTCACCGAGATTAGCGCCGAAGGACGCCAGCTCATTCAGCGGTACGTCCGCAATCGCGAGCCGCTCTTCCACGACGATCTGTAAGTCCGCGCCGTGAATCGACCGGCGCCGTAGTTGGTCGTTTTATTTCCCGATCCGCGCATCCCTGATAACGCGGGGCACGATGCTCCTTCGCACGCGGATGGCCCTCGGCTGCGCGCTCTTCCTGTCCGCCTGCGCCTTGTCGCCGCCGCCGGCTCAGCGCGTCGCGGAGGCCGCGCGGGAGCTCAACTCCGCCGCACGGTTCGGAGAGATGGACGTCGCTCTGCAGCACACGGCCGAAGGTGCGCGGGCCCATTTCGCGAAGCACCGCGTCGACTGGGGGCACATGGTGCGCGTCATCGACTTCAACGTCTCGGGCCTGTCGATGAAAGACTCCGAAAACGCGACCGTCATGGTCGACATCCAGTGGACACGCCTGGACGAGGACACCCTTCGCGAGACGCAAGTCGAACAGACGTGGCGCGGCACGACGGAGGACAACGGCTGGGCGCTCACGCGTGAACGACGCGTGAGCGGTGACCTCGGCTTGTTCGGTGAACGGGTGGCACGGCTCGACTCGACGGCGCCACGCGAAGACGTTCAGTTCGCGTCGAAGACGATTCGTTAGCGCGTCGCCAGAGGGGGATCAGGGACGCTCTCGCGGCGCCCTTGCTGCTAGCTGGCGCTGGCTCGCGACTTCGAGCGTGTCGTCGGGGCGGGGGCGGGCTTCTTCTTCACCTTCTTCGCGCGGGCCTTCTTCTTGGCCTGCGCGCGGCGGCGCTTCATTTTCATCGAATTGCGACGGTCGAATCGTCCCATGGTCTTTTTCGTGCCTCTGCTCGCCGCGAGTCTGCGCGGTTACTCGAGGCCCGCTCGATAGCGGAGCCGATGCAGGAACGCCACGTCTTTCGACGGCGGCGGTCCGGCGCGCCGGACCGCGAAGGCCTTTCAGCCGCTCGAAACGTCGTCGAGCGAGCGCTCGTTGTCCCGCACTTCGAGACGGTAACGACTGTTGACGGTCTCGATGTAAAACACGTCGCGGGGCGCGAGCCGGAGCACGCGCTTCACCGGCGTCGTCACGTATTCGTGCATGCCGTCGGAGAACTCGATCACGACGACCGAGCCCTTGCGCGGGGCGCGCACCAGCCGGCCGGTAACAGCTCTGGATCCGCGACCCAACTTCCGCAGCACGACCTGCACGAGGGTTACTCTAGCAACCGACGGCCTCGAGCGCACCTCCATCTCGCTGCCAATCATTTGATCCGGGGTCCCGTCCGACCCCACGGGGGTCGTCCGCCTACCCATCCTCGCGGACTCGACTCGCACCCGGGAGGGTGCCACGCCCAAATAAGGGCGATCTGAGCGGGCGAAGGTTCTACGGTTGGGTAACGCCAGGCCGGCCGTGGCCCGCGAAATACGCGCGGAGAACGTCCCGGGCGATGTCGGCGGCCTTCACCTGCCAGATGGGTGTGTTGACCACCAACACCGACACCGCCACCTCGGGCTCGTCCGCCGGAGCGAACCCGACGAACCACGTGTAGTGCCGGTCCGAACTGCGTTCGGTGAGGGTGCCCGTTTTCCCCGCCACGGCAATTCCGGGAAGATACGTCTTGCCGGTCTTGTCGTGGAAGCTCCTGAACGCCGATCCCGCAGCGACGGTCTGCACCATCATCTTGCGCAGCTCGAGCGCCGTCTCTGGACGAATCGCGTGGCGAAGAACGCGTGGCGGTCTCGAATCTTCCCAGATCTCGTCCTTGCCGTGCAGCACTTTCTCGACGATGCGCGGCTCGAGCGCGACGCCGCCGTTCGCCACGGTCTCGGCGAGCGACACCGCCGCGAGCGGCGAGAGAGTCGAATGCCAGAACCCGGCAGCGGCCCGCGCGAACTCGGGACCCGCAGGCGGCAAGTCGATCTTCGGGGCTTCGTTCGCGACCGCAAAAGGGACCGGAGCTCCGTACCCGAAAGCGCCGGCCATCGCCTCGAGCTCCGGCGGTTTGAGATGTTTCTGCGCGAGCCGTGCGAACACCACGTTGATACTGTGACCGAGAGCCTCGCCCATCGTCGCGCACCATTTGTCGCGCTTGGGATCGTCGATCAGCTCCTCGGCGAGGATCTGGCTCCTGCCGCCGTGGTAACACTGGGTGGTCCCCGCGTTGAGACCCGCCGTCTCGATGAGCGCCGAGCTCGTCACGACCTTGAAGACGCTCGCGGAGGGAGCTGTCGCGCGTACGTTGACGTCGAACGGGGGGCCATTGCTCACGTGACTCGCGTAGGCAATGAGCTTGCCCGTCTTCACGTCCATGAGCACCGCGCCGGTCTCCGGAATTCGGTACCGATCCATGACAGCGGTCGTCGTTCTCTGAACGTCCGGGTCCAGCGTCAGCTCCGCGGTGCGTCCGCCGCTGAGTGGGGCGGTGACGCGCCGGGGTAGCACGGTAAGATCGAGCAGATTCAGGCCGTCGAGGCTCGGCTCAGGCGCCTCGCTCGAGATGACGGACGGAGCAATTTTCGACAGAGGCCGCGTTACGTCACGGACGCCGACGTGGCCCTGGACGATCGGCACCAGGGCGCAAGTCATGCCCAGAGAAGCGCCGAGGCCGATCCATCTAGCGTAGGCACGCATGTCTGCCCCGGTTACCCGCCCGAACGCCGATCGGGCAACTTTGTGCGAAGCGCCAATACGACGCCCGAGGCTACGTGGTAGGCTACGAAGAGATGGGCAGTGCCCCGTTCAGCGCCAACCTCGAAGTAGAAAGCACCTCGGTGCTCCTCGCCCTTTCGGGCCCCCAGAGCAAACTGCTGGGCGAGCTTTCTCGTCATTCCGGCGCGGACGTCAATCTTCGGGGCAATACCATCCTCCTTTCGGGTAGCGAGCCCGACGTGCGCGTCGCCCACCGGTTCCTGACCGATGCAGCCCTGCTGGTCGAAAAAGGCGTGGACATCGGGCCGAGCGACGTCGCGCATTCGCTCCGCTCGCTCCGCGGAAACCCGGACGCGAGTCTCACGGATCTCCTCGACGAGATCGTGCTCGTGTCGCCGCGACGGCGGCCCGTCGTGCCGAAGGGACCGACCCAGCGTCTCTACGTGGAGGCGATCCGCACGCACGATCTGACGTTCGGTATCGGGCCGGCCGGCACAGGCAAGACGTATCTCGCGATGGCGCTCGCCGCGAGCGAGCTGATGAAGCGCACCGTGAAGCGCATCGTGCTCACGCGACCGGCGGTCGAAGCGGGCGAGAAACTCGGATTTCTCCCGGGCGACCTGGCGGAAAAAGTGAACCCGTATCTGCGCCCGCTCTACGACGCGCTCCACGACATGCTGGAATTCGACAAGGTCGATCAGATGCGCGAGCGCGGACAGATCGAGGTCGCGCCGCTGGCGTTCATGCGAGGGCGTACGCTCAACGACGCGTTCGTGATCCTCGACGAGGCGCAGAACGCGACGAGCGAACAGATGCGGATGTTCCTGACGCGGCTCGGATACGGCTCGAAGGCCGTCGTCACGGGCGACATGACCCAGACCGATCTTCCTTCCGGGTCCCGGAGCGGCCTTCGCGAAGCGCGTGCGCTCCTCGACGGGATCGACGGCATCGCGTTCTGTCAATTCACGGACGCCGACGTCGTGCGACATCCGCTGGTTCAGAAGATCGTCGTCGCATACGAGCGCATGGACGAGCGACGGCGCGCGCGACACCCGGAAGACTCGTCCCCTCCGGGGTCGACGGCGCCCTCGACGGAAAACGACGCGAAGGCGGAGCCGGTTCAGGAACCGGCCGCGAGCCACGCGGGCGCGGATTCGCGGGATCCATCCTCCGCCTCGCCTTCTTCCGCCGCGCCCTCGTCCGTTAAGGCGAAGAGCCGCGAGTCCTGAGCCCGGCGCGCGTGCGCCCCTCCCACGGCGCCCGCAGGCCCTGGGCCGAGGACGACGTCGGGGAGGGGCCAGCGCGCCGCGGGCCGGGCCCGCCGGACAGCACGATGCACGATGGCCCGGCCTGCGGCGCGCGGGGGTGGGCAACCCGCACTGACGGCGACGCGCGGTCGTGATATCGCGACGCGCATGCCGGAGATCATCGAAGTCAAGGCGCGCGAAATTCTGGACTCGAGGGGCAACCCGACGGTCGAAGCCGAGGTGTTCACGGAGAGCGGCTTCGGACGGGCCGCGGTGCCGAGCGGGGCCTCCACTGGCGAGCACGAAGCGGCCGAGCTCCGCGACGGCGACAAGAAACGTTATCAGGGCAAGGGAGTGCTGAAGGCCGTGCAGCACGTGAACGACACGCTGCGCGCGGCGATCGTCGGGCTCTCGGCGTTCGATCAGGCGAACATCGATGCGCGGCTGCTCGAGGCGGACGGCACGAAGAACAAGACGAAGCTCGGCGCGAACGCGATCCTCGCCGTATCGATGGCGACAGCGCGGGCGGCGGCGGACGCCGTCGGGATCCCGCTCTTCCGGTACCTCGGCGGCGCGCAGGCCCGCGTTCTCCCGACGCCGATGATGAACATCCTGAATGGCGGCAAGCACGCGGACAACGGGCTCGAGGTCCAGGAATTCATGATCGTGCCGCTCGGGCTGCCGACGTTCGCCGAGGCGCTCCGCGCGGGGGCGGAGGTCTTCCACACGCTGAAGTCGAATCTCAAGAAGGACGGACTCACGACTGCGGTTGGCGACGAAGGCGGGTTCGCGCCGCGGCTCGCGTCGAACGAGGAGGCGCTCCAGCGCATCATGAAGGCGATAGAGGACGCGGGTTACAAGCCCGGCGCGGACATCGCGCTCGGACTCGACCCGGCGTCGAGCGAGTTTTACGCCGACGGCAAGTATACGTTCGACAAGAAGCAGCATACTGCGAAGGAGCTCGTGTCGATCTACGCGGCGCTCGTCGCGAAATATCCGATCATCACGATCGAGGACGGCCTCGCGGAGAATGACTGGGCGGGGTGGAAGCTGATGACGGACGCGCTCGGCGAGAAGATCCAGATCGTCGGCGATGACCTATTCGTGACGAACAAGGCGCGCCTCGCGGATGGCATCGCGAAGGGCGTCGCGAATTCGATCCTCATCAAGCTGAACCAGATCGGCTCGGTGACGGAGACCCTCGACACCATGCGGCTCGCGACGGGTGCGGGCTACACGTCGGTCATCTCGCACCGCTCGGGGGAGACCGAGGACGCCTTCATCGCCGACTTCGCCGTCGCGACCAATGCGGGGCAGATCAAGACCGGGAGCCTTTGCCGGAGCGATCGCGTCGCCAAGTACAACCAGCTCCTCCGCATCGCCGACGAGCTGGGCGACGGCGCCGTGTACGCCGGGAGGACGCCGTTCGCGCGGGCGGTTTGATTTTGGCTTCGGGGTGCGTCTGGCGGCTCAACCGATGAGGACGAGCCAGGTGCGCGCTCCACCCACATCTTCTTTGCGAAGAGGTTCGCGGCGACAGGACCGTAGACCGTAGGGAGCGCATATAAGCGCCGGCGTGCTCGCGTCTCGTCTCGCAACGGTTGCAAGTACCAGAAACTTTTGCGGGAGGAGGAGACGAACCTACAAGGCGGTTCATGACGCAGCGGACGCCGGGGAAACGCCTTTGTCCCGAGCGGCGCCCGGCGCGCGCACGTTCCGGGGCTTGTCGGTAGCCCGGGCTTGTTTCTTGCTCTAACCTGACGTTTGGCCCGAGGTGCGTCCACCACCGGGGTACGGCAGGCGCGTACGATGAGAGAGCACGCTTCACGGTCCCTGGCCTTCAAGATCACGCTCGGCGTCCTGATCGCGATCGGGTTCCTCGCGAGCTGTAACAAGAGCGACCACCCTCCCCTTCCCGGAAACGACCTGACGGCGAATCAGCCGCCGCCGGCTGGCTCCACGTGCGTGGACAACGACCACGACGGCTACGGCCAGGGTTGCATCGCCGGGCCCGACTGCGACGACACGAACGCCAGCATCACCAACCAGTGTTACCGGTGTGCGACCCCGAACGACGGTTGCCCCTGCACGACGGAAGGCCAGGTCGTCGCGTGCGGCAGTGAAGCCAGCCGTGAAGGCAACCGCGTCACCTGCGTGGACGGCGACCGCACGTGCACGGGCGGCGTGTGGGCCGCTTGCGTCGCGAAGACAGTGACGACCATGGATCTCTCCGCGGGAAGCCTCGTCCCGCTGGCGGTCGCGACGAACCCGGCCGTGTGCGCGGCCAACGTGTGCGACCCCTTTTGCCACCACTTCGACAACTCGACGCCCCCCGCGATCGACTCGAACACGGTGCTCGACGGGGGCGTCTCGCTCGTCAATTCCGCGGGGGGATCGAGCGGGACGGGAGGGACCGGCGCGGGGGGATCGAGCGTGTGCTCGAACGTGACGGAGAACGCGACGCGCTATCCGATCGGGGTGGTGACCACGGTTCAACTGTCGACCTCGAAATCCGCGGAAGTCACGACCGTCAAGAGTGCGCTGAAGTCGTTCTTCACGAGCAGCAGCGTGACCGGGATGACGATGGGCTTCGACAAGTACCCGTGCCCCAGCTGCACCAAGACGAGCGGCTGCGGCACAGCCGACATGTGCTGCGCGACGAACTACGACGACACGAGCGGCGGCGCGACTGCGACCAAACCCCCGAACTACATGGTCGTCCAGATGGGGATGATGCCGGGGACGGGAACGCGCAACAGACCAAGATGACGACCGCCGTGACTGCGCCTCACGACGTCGAGCAACGTACCGATGCTGGCGGCACTTTCCGGCGCGCTGGACGCGGCGCAAGCGTGGGGGAAGCTACCGGCAAACCTCGCGGCGGGAGCAAAACCCGTGGTCGTGCTGGTCGCCGACCAGCTCCCGAACGAGTGCGGCGTCTGCGGCGGAAAGTCCAAAAAGTCCGCAAAGAACCAGGCAGCTTGTTGCGTCCAGGCCGTCGCTCAGCTTGCGGAGCAATACTACTACGATGCCACGCTTCCCGTGACGACGCTCGTCGTCGGGGTCAGCGACACCGGCGCCGCCAACCTGAAGTATCTGGACACGATCGCGCGAGCCGGCAGTGGCGGAAAGTACGGCGTTTTTACCGCCGACGCGACGGGCGGCACGACGACCGCCCTCGTTGCTGCGCTCAATGCGATCCGCACCGACTCGCTCACGTGCAATTACCCGGTCCCGCTGCCTCCGAGCGGCACCGGCGTCATCGATCCGGCCACGACGAAAGTGACGCTCAGCGGCGTGAACATCCCACGAGTGACCGCTCTTGGAGATTGCGGCGACAACAGATGGCTTCTTCTATGATGCGACCGGCCCCAGGTGACCCTCTGCCCCACGACGTGCACGACGGCGGAGAACAACCTCACCGCGAACATTCAGGTCACGTACAGCTGCGATTCCTCCTGTAGCTCCCAGTCCGCGGAGGCCGTGTCGGGACCGCTCGATATCCTGTTCCTGATGGACCGGACCTCGGGCATGGCGAACGATCTGACCGACTCGAGCGGCAACGATGTCGGAGTGACGGCGTGGAGCGCCGCGGAGACCGCCGTTCGGAACTTCGTCCGGGATCCCGACGTGGCAGGGCTGGAAGTCGGACTGAGCTACTACCCCATCGTGTCCGATTGCTACACGTGCGAATATGGGAGCCTTCTTTCGGGATATAATCTGAGCTATTGGCCCTTTTGCAACAAGACTCTCACCTCCGGAACCTACGGGGACTGCGTGGACAACGGCTCGTCGCCATCCGTCCCGGCGACGGGCGATGACGACAGCGAGTACTTCGCCGATGAAGAGGGCACCACCGAGTGCACGTCGTCGGACTATCTCCGACGCTACGGCCTGGCGACACCCACCGGGCTCGGCGCCACCCAGGGGGTGGACTTCAACGTCATTCCAGGCTCGGGCTCCACACCGTTCTGGGAGACCCTCTTCGACTCGATGGATCGGACCGTCCCGGATTCGAGCTCGGGCAGCCCGTCCACCATCGCTCTGACCGGTGCGCTGGCGTATGCCGAAAGCCACCAGACGGCGAATCCGACGCACAAGACCGTCGTCGTCTTCATCTCCTCGGGAATCACCTCGACGCCGGCAAACGACGAACTGCAACACCACGAAGCTTGCGTGTACCGGGGTGACCATCAAGTCAACGGCACTACGCCGCGACGATCAAGACCGACATGGTCGCCGAGCTCCAGTGCATCGCCGCCAAAGGGCACAGCGCGGGCGTCGACACGTACGTCATGGGGATCGGAAACGCCGTCACCGCCGCGAACATGAACCTGATTCAGAGCTCCGGCACTGGCGCCGCTTACCCGACCGCGTTCACGATCACCGACGCCTCGGATCCGAGCGCCTTCATCAACGCAATGCTCAGCATCCGCCGCCAGGCGATGAACTGCAACTTCGACATCCCGACGCCGTCGAGTGGGACGCTCGATACGACGCCCGCGAACGTCTCGGTCCACCTGTCGGCTACCGTCTCGCCCGCGACGAGCGAGTCCGACTACACGCTGACGAACGTCACCGGCAGCTCCGCGTGTAGCGGCCAGAACTGGTATTACGACAGCAACACGACGCCTACCCTCATCAATCTGTGCCCGACGCCCTGCACGAACCTGCGAAACGACCTGAATTCGCGGGTGGACATCAGCTATCAGTGCGTCGTGCCGACGCCGCCCCCTCCGCCACGCCGAGTTACAGCGCCGGCACCGCGACGTTCGAGTTCGACGCGGACGGCGTGTGCGCCGCAGACCAGCTGCCGTCGTGGGAAGACTTCTCGTACCAGTCGACGACGCCGGGTAACAGTAGCATCACGTTCATCGTCGCAACCGGCACGCGGGACTCCTCCGGGAACATCACGAATCTGACATCGGACGTGCCGCTTCAATTCACGAAGACGTCACTGAGCGGAGATCATGCTTGCGCCGCCGCGTGGACGAGCGGGCCCGCCGACGCCTGCGGTTATTCCGAGGACACGGAGATCATGGGCCCACAGTTCGGCGCGCTTCGTTCGGGCGACATCCTCGTCGATACGACACTCCAAGCAAACTCGCTCTCACGCAATCTGAACTACCTCCGCATCAAGGCCACGCTCAACCCATCGAGCGACGGGACGCAGACGCCGAAGATATCGAACTGGGATCTCCAGAATCTCCTGCGTGACGTCCCAATGACGAGAGTGCTCATGGAAAATCTTCCTGCACTTCTCGCTTCGACCCTCCTCGCCGTCGCTGCTTGCTCGGGAGGCAACGCTCACGCGCCGCTCGTGGCGGTTGGCGCTGGCGGTAGCAACGCGGACGCATCCACGGGGAGTTCGGGTGGCAGCGGGGCGGTAATCGGATCGGCCGGCGGCGGGTCGAACATAGGCGGCAGCGGAACGAACGGAGGTGACGAGAACGCAGGCGGCACCGACCAGAACGCGGGCGGCGCTGGAGAAAACTCCGGGGGAACGGGCCAGAACGCAGGCGGCACCGACCAGAACGCGGGCGGCACGGCGGGTTCGGACGGCACCGGCGCGACCGGCGCCGCCACTGGCGGTGCCGGAGGCGCGGGAGAAGGAGCGGGCGGCCAAGCCACGGTCCCGGAATGCACGATCTCGAGCGGAGTAGCGGGCTGCGATAGCTGCGTGCAGAGGCATTGCAACACCCCTTGCTATACGTGCCAGACGGACAGCGAGTGCAACGCGATCATCCAGTGCATCTTCGGCACTTGCTTGGACGACCAGGGGGCCATGGATCAGACGTGCGCCGGCCAAGTGCGAGAGCGCGCACCCGGGCGGCAAGCCGGACTTCAATGACTTCGTCGATGAACCAGGATGCGTGCGCTCGAGTTTACTGCGAGTGCTTCTGCAACTTCTTCTGACGAGCGCCCTCGCGGGAAACATGCCGGATCCAGCTCGCCTCGCGACGCGCCTCGTCATCGCCGCCATCGATCGGGCTTCGCGTTCCTGAGTGCCCGCCAGATCCTCGTGCTCGCGCGCGGCAGCGGATCGTTTACGCCGGCATGACGGCGTTGTCTGCGCCATGGTCCGCCGCCGCCAGCCGGACGACACCACCCCGTGGCGCGTGAGCGACGGTATCGTGCCGCCGCCAGCCGCGAACGCGACGCGAGGGACAGCTCGTCGCGTGGCTCGGGAGCCATTATCCGGTATTGACGCTGCGAGATGAACGACGATCCGGCTGCGTCATCGTGCGCGAAGGACATCGATCTCGGTGGCGGCCCGCCGCGCGCGCTCTTCGTCGAACCCGGGCTAGGGACTCGTCGGACGGGAGCCGTGACGCCGGTGCCGCGCCACGTTCCGTGGCTCCTTGCGTTGCTTGTCGGCGTTCGTTCAAGCACACGGCGCGACGACGTCCGGGGCACCTCATGTGGCTCGCGCCCGTGCCCTGGGGCGCGGCGCTCATCCTCGCGTGCCGCGATCTCGCCGCGTCGAGCGCGGCGGCCCGAGGGCGGCACGCTCGGCGCTCTGATCGGCTTCGTCTCGAGCGCTCATCTCTGGGGCATCATCTATTACCACGAGGCCGTATACCTCCTGATCCTCGCGTATCATGCGGTCGTCTGGGGACTCTTCAGCGCTTGGGCGGGCGTGTGCATCGTTCGCGGCGGGAAACACCACGCGCTCGCCGCCGCGGCTGGATGGGCGTTCATCGAAACGGTGAGATCGAGCGGCTCGATCTCGTTCCCTTTCTACTTCGGGGGCACGCTTGCGGACGAGCTCCCGGTCGCGCAAATCGTGAGTGTCGTCGGGACCGAGGGGCTTATCCGGGCTTCTATTCTGGGTTGGGTTCTCTCTCGCCGGACCCTTCGCGACGCTGTGGGGCGAGCGGCGCTGGGCGAAGCCGGGATATTTCTTGCCGGCGCTCGTCACGGCGACGCTCGCAATTGGCGGCGGAGCGCTGCGTCTTGCCACGTCGCCAAAAGCGCTCTCCACGATCCGCGTGAGCGCGCTCCAGGGCTCGATACCGTCATGGCTATACTCGCTCGCGACGGGGGCCGGCCCCTTTCAGGCCGTCGTCGAAGAGCAGTACGGCTTTCTGTATCGCGAAGCGCTGGCGTCGAAGCCCCCGCCGGATCTGGTCTTGTTCCCGGAGACGGCATTCGACTGGCACATCCTTCCGACGACGGCGGCGATGCGCCGGCTGCGCCCGTTCAGCGTCACCCGTCTCCCGCGGAAGACCGCCGTCATGTTCGGTGCGAGCTTCACCGACCGCCACGCGCACGGTTCCGTGAACGGCGTGGGCATCGCGACGCCGGATCGTCAGGGGCTGCCGGTGCTCAGAAGCGTCGTGACGAAGCACGAGCTCGTGCCGTTCATCGAGGTGCGCCATTCGCCGTCTAATCAGTGGCAAGTGGCGCACGTCGACGGCCGTACCATCGGTCGTCATGATCTGCTACGAGTCGATGTATCCAGAAGCGGCGCTCAACGCCGCGCAGCGGGGCGCACGTCTCTTGACGATCTTGTCCGACGACGCCGGCATGCGTCGAGCGGCGATCGCCTGGACGCACGCCGAGCAGGCGCGCATGCGCGCGATCGAGGTGGGTCTGCCTCTGGTTCGCGATGGGCAAGCCGGAGTCTCGTACATGACGGACGCTTACGGTCGCATGCTCGGACGTCTCGACTCGTGGCAGACCGGGACGCTCACGCGCGATGTCCCGCTCCAGGACGTGAACACGATCTATCGCCAGGTCGGACGGGGCTGGGCGTTCTTGTGGGCCCTGCTGGCGCTTGCGCCGGTGGTCCGGCGAAGACGACGCGGGTGAGGTGAAACGCAAGCTCGACTCGGGCGAGCACGGTCAGTTGCTCGCGCAAACGGTCGGCGTCGCGGGGACGCACTCTTTCGATTGGGAATCGCACACCAGGGACAGCGCGCACGTCTGCACGCTGAACGAATCGACTGGATCGCAAGGAGCCCCCTGAGCGATGCGCGGCAAGCACACGCCGCCCTTGCAGTAGCTGTCGCCGTCGCACGCCGTGTATCCCGTGGGTCCGACCCCGACGCCGCACGCTTCACCGCCGCCGTCCATCGCTCTGGCGACGGGTATCGCCTGACAAACACCCTGGGCGCAGATCAGCATGCCGGCCAAATCGCACGCGTCCGCGTCCACCGAACAGTCTCCGCCCTCCTCCGCCGGCGACCCACACTGGCCACTCCGGCAAACTAGCCCGGCGACGCAATCGGTGGAGCTCCGGCAGCTCTGCCCCCGCTCGCTCGCGCGGACGCAAACATTCTGAAACCCGCAGACGAGACCCATCGCGCAACCCGAACCAACCGAACCGCACGGCTCCTTCAGCCCCGGAGCTTCCACGCAATGACCGCAGGACTCGAACGGAAGCACGCTGCACGCTCCGCCCGCGCACTGATCGTCCGTCTGACAGACGGCTCCGTCGGACAACGTTCCGGGCGCGGGCCGCGTCGCCGGGCAGACTTCGTCGGCGACGCAGCCACAAGGTGCATTGATCAGCGCGGCAGCGCAATCGTGCGCATCGGACAGACTCGTCGCCGGCTGTCCGGGAAGCCCGACGGTCGACTGGCACTGGACCAAATAAGTCGCCACGCAAGCGTCGTGACCGCCGAACAAGACGAGGTCGGCCGGGTGACAGAGCTCGAGGCGCGTACACTGCTCCTCCGCGACCGCCTGGCACGGATCGCTCGGTACCGTGAGGTTCCCCACGGGGCTGCAATCCATTGCAGTGACGGGGCCCGCATCGAGTACGATGGGGCCGGCGTCGATCGGCGCGCTCGATCCGCCCGCGTCGAAGTGCGCCGGGGCATCGCCCCCCGCGCCACCCGTTCCGGCAAACCCGCGATAAAGCCCGCCGCTCCCGGCTTCCATCGGCGAACCCGAATCCACGCTGGCGTCCAAGGAACTCCGGGATCCACCCGCCGACGCGTCGAGCAACCCACCCGCCGCGGCGTCCGCTCCCGTGACCCCTCCGGTGCCTCCGGCACCGCTCGCCCCGATGCTAGCCGGATGCTTGCTACTCCCGCATGCGATCACGCACCACGCCGAGACAAAGACAACTCCAAGGATCCGCACGGCACGGGAATCTATCACAAGCCTGCGCGCGCGCTCCGACGGAGGCGGCATTTTCGAGGTTCCGAGGGCGCATGCGGGCCATCGAAGTCGGTCTACCGCTCGTGCGTGACGGGCAAGCGGGCATCTCCTTCATGACGGACGCTCCCCTGCGCGTTCGAGAGCAGGGTCGACAGCAATGTTATAATGGTTATAATATCCCGATGCGTCTGGTCATTCGCTCGGTCGGCAACTCCCTCGGAGTCATCATTCCGAAGTCCGCGCTCGAGTCGTGGGGTGTCGGCAAGGGGGACACGCTCGAGCTGACGGAGCGCGGGATCCGTCCGACGAGGACCCGACGGGGCGGACACGACACGCTCGACGAGCTCAAGCGTCGCCTCGCCGCCGCCGTGACGGCGAGCCACTCGCCCAGGGAGATCCGCGCGCACGGGCTCGCGAACCTCCATCGCTGGAAGCGCGCGGGGACGTGGATCTCGGCCTACGACGAGTGGCAGCGCATCCTGGAAAGCGGGGACGACGGCGAGCTGTTCGCCGCCATGCTCGGACGAGACGAACGGGGAAACCGGCTGCGCCAGTCCCCTCCGTACGTGGGTCTGCTCCCGCGCGAGGAGGTCGAGCGGCTCAATGAAGAAGCATCACCTTGATCACGTGCTGAGGGCAGCGGGCCGCATCACGGGCGAGAAGCGGTTCGTGATCATCGGCAGCCAGAGTCTCCACGGGAAGTATCCCGATCTGCCCGACGATCTCGTGCGCTCCGCCGAAGTCGACCTCGTCGCGAAGGGGCACGCTTCGCGAACGGAGTGGCTGAACGCAATCGGTCAGGACTCGCCGTTTCATCAGGAATTCGGCTACTACGCGGACCCGGTCGAAGAGGGGACCGCGACGCTCCCTGCCGGCTGGAAAGGGCGGCTCGTGAATCTCCCTCCCGGCGATACCGAGGGCGTGGTGGGTCTCTGCCTCGATCCGCACGACCTGGTCATCGCCAAGTACGTCGCCCGGCGAGACAAAGACCTCGCCTTCAACCGCGAGCTCGCTCGGCGCAAACTGGTGAGTCGGAAGCGTCTCCTGGAACTGCTCCCGAAGACGCCCGTCGAGCAAGCCATCCGCGACCGGATCCTGCGCGACATCGCAAACGACTTCGCGAGATGACCAGTCTTTCGGTCGGTGACGCTCCCATGTTGCAAATGCACGACGTGACGCACCAGTCAGATACCGAGGACCATTCCGCAATCGCGGTGCTCGGGGCCGTCACCGACCAGCCGTCCTCGTGGGCGACGCTCAGCAGCCGGTGAGCTTCACGCCGAGCTCGGAGAGGAGCTTTCCCAGTGCAGCGTGACGCCGCTGGCGATGGATTGCTTCACTGACGAGAGCGGAGAGACTCGGTCGACGTGCGCGTGCTTCCCCGACCGTGTCACGCCCGCGCCCTAGCCCCCACGATGTCCTCGCTCCGATAGCTGTCCGGTGGCTTGCCCGTCCACCGTTTGAAGGCGCGGTTGAAGGCGCTTTTTTCCGAGTATCCGAGGCGGAAGGCGATTTCGGTGACGCCGATGCCTCGTTGTTCGAGATAGCGATGGGCGAGGTGAAGGCGCACTTGTTCCAAGAGCTCCCGATACGTGGTTCCGTCGGCGCTGAGGGCGCGGCTGAGTGCTTTCGGGTGCATGCCGAGGCGCGAGGCAACATGAATGATGCTCGAATGGCCTTCGCTGATCTCCCGGGAGATGGCATTCACGACGTCGCGTCGAAAGGCCATGGGCTCGCTGAGCTCCGACAGCAGCGATTCGGCTTCGCGTTGGAGCGCGGCGCACAGAGCCGGATCGTGATCGACGACCGCCAAGAGTAGGTACTCGGTGGTGAACGTGACCGAGTTCTCCGTGGCTCCAAAGTGCACCGGGCACCCGAAGAACCCCTCGACGTTCTGCGACTCCGCTTGCCGATCGTGCGTGAAGCGGACTTCGATCGGCGGGCCATGCGGCCCGGCCAGCTGTCGTGCGAGCGTCACGATCGAACCGATCAAGAATTCCGCGCCCTCGCGGTGCAGCTGCCCATCGTGGGGCGTCTCGAGAAGGATGACCGCCTGACGGCCATCGAGCCGCACCGCAAAGCGCTGCCTCTCCGATAGAAGGCGAAACAGTCGAACTCCCCGAGCGAGCGCGTCTCCGAGGGTCGCGCTCGCGGCGAGCACTTTGCCGAAAGTCGAGAATTGGTCGACCCTTACACTTTCTGCCATGCGGAGTCCGAGGCCGCGCCGACCGGTGAGCTCGCTCACGGCTTCCCACAGGTCGTGCATGACGGTCGGCCTCAGCCGTTCCGGCAGCTCGCCGAGCTCGGAGACTTTCAGACCGAGCTTGGCCAACGGTCCTTGAATATCGACGTCGAGCATCCGGAGCGAAGCTACGGTCCCGAGGAACAGGGCCCGAGAAACGGCGGGTTCCTCGGGACGGGCCGTAGAGAGCATTGGTGGATTATACGCCGCTCATTCGAATCGCCTGTCGCGACCTGTCGCCGTTTGTCGGGCTCGGTGTCCCGGCCGGTCACTCCCTGGGCGCGAGCGGCTTGCTATGCGTGACGGGTCATGGAAGCCACGGAAACAACACGTGTTCCTCTCGAACGGAGACGGCGTCCATGCTTCCGTGGCTTCGCCTCGACGCTGCTCACGGTCCTCGTCCTCCACGCCGCATCGGCCGAGGCGCAAGGGCGCGGCGGCGAAAACGCAACTGAGCTTTTGGAGTCCATCAACCATGTCGATCATCAACAATCTGGTTACGAGCTGCTCGTGCATCGTGCTTGCGGCGGCGTGTTCGAGTAGTTCGACCCCCGGCAAGGCCAGCCAAAACGGCGTCGTCGCCGACGCGGGCGGCGATGGCGGCAGCACCGCCGAGAATTGCGACAAGACGAAGCGGCCCATCTTGTTCGTCCACGGCATCATGGGCGGCGGGGACAACTTCGAGCTCCAGGCGCAGCGTTTCATGTCGAACGGATACTGCAGCTCGGCGATCCGGGCATTCGACTACGACGCGACGTCCCTGGCGTTCAGCAGCCCGACACAGGCCGAGCTGGACGCAACCCAAACTGCGCTCGACGCGACCGTCGACGCATTTCGCGAAGACACGGGCTTCGACACGATCGATCTCGTCGGGCACTCGTTCGGTACCTCGACGTCGGCGACTTACTTGTCTGTGCCGACCCAGGCGGCGAAGATCGCTCACTACGCGCAGGCAGCCGGAGCCGGCCTCGCCGAGCCGGTGCCAGAAGTGAACCTCTCATCGGACGGGGATTTCGTCGCCGGCAACCCCAAGAAAATTGCGCCAGCCCCCGCGCAAAACCCGGACATCGGTTACGTCGATCACGTCGGCGTGCTCACTTGCCAGGCGTCGTTCAACGCGATGTACACGTTCTTCAACGGCGCGCCTCCGAGCTCGCCGGACGTCGTGCCCGAACAGCACATCACCGTATCCGGCTTTTACAAGAATTTCTCGGACAACACGCCGCACTCGGGGATCACGATCGGGATCTACGAGGTGGACTCGACGACGGGCGAGCGGCTTCACACTTCGCCCGACTTCCAGTTCGTGACGGGCAGCGACGGCGGGTGGGGACCGTTCGTCGCGAAACCGAACGCTCGCTACGAATTCTTTCAGCCCGAGGCGGGAGAACCGCCCGCCGCGGGTCAACCCGGACGCCCCCAGCACACCTACCGCGGGCCGTTCGTTCGCTCGACGCATCTCATGTACCTGAAGGCACTGCCGAAGGCGGGGAGCTTCGCGGGCAGCCTGATCATCGGAAACATCCAGTACTCGGACACTCGAACGGGTCTGATCCTCCAGAACACCCATCGTGCGATGATCAGCCGCGCCGATCCCGCGAGCACGCATGGCACCGACAGCCTCACGGTGAACGGTTCGGAGCTGCTGACTGCTCAAGTCGCGCCGGAAAAGCTGCAGCTCATCGCCCTCTTCGCGTTCGACAACAATCAAACGCCGCTCACGCCCATCACGAGCATCAGCTCGCCGTTCTTCTTGAGCGCCGTGGACGTCTCGTTGCCGACGTCCGACCCCTCGCCCGTCGAAGTGGTCTACGACCAGGTCACGATCCACACTCATCGATGGAAGAGCGACACCGAAGGCTCGACCTTGATAGTCCTGGACAATTGAAGGGGCGAGATTTCAAGTCGGATCGCGGTGGTCGAAGAAGCTGCTCGCCTTGCTGTCGAGCGCGACAATCGCCTGCATGTCTTCGCGGAACGCCAATCGTCGGTCCCACCGTTCGCGTCAGCAGCGGGAGGAGCAGAAGCGCTCCGCCAAAACCAACCGAGCCCGACACCGCGGCGGCGAGCACAGCTCCGACGAACAACAGCAGCGTCGAGATGGGAGTCACGTCACCGGGGACCAAACTGAATTACCAGGCTGCCGGGGCTCCCGCGTGCCGCGGGCTGCGCGGATGCCGGTTGCGCTCTACTTCGCCGGAGAGTTCCTCCGCGTTTCGAGCTCCCCGCGCAGTTCCTTGACCTCGGCCTTTAGACTCTCGATCTCTCGGTGCTGCTCCTGCAACGCGGCGACCGCCATGCTCGTGTATCCGTACAGATCGACCTGGTCGTGCTGCGAGTCTACGCTGGGGCTTGGTTCGACGTCTTCGATGATGAAGCCGAGATGCTGCCGCTCGGGGCCGTCCTTGTACCGATATCGGACGAGCGGAATCGATTGAACGTCGTCGGCGAGCTTCGCACGCTCGGCGGCAGACAGGTACTCGATGTCGGTTTTGTACTTCGCTCGAGAGATCGGGCACTCGCCGCCGTGAGTCGGGTCGGTCGTCGCGCACTTTAGCGGGCCGCTGCACGCCGCTCCCGTGTCGCATTCGGCGTCTGCCGTGGAGCACTCCGTGCCCGCCGATTCTGCTGTCGTACATGCCGGCGTTCCGGACGACGTCCCGCCTGCGCCAGGAGTCGGTGCGCGGCACACGGGTGGGCCACACGTCGGATACCACTTCAGGGTTCCGGAGGCGCCGCCACTACCGCTGGCGCCGCCGCTGCCGGAAGAGCCTGCAGTCGTGCACACTCCGTTCACGCAGATGGTCGCCGCACACATGTAGCAACCGCGCTGCGGGCACTCCGCGCTTGTCGTGCATTCGGTGGCCGACGATCCGCCCGTGCTTCCAACGGTTCCGCCAGTCCCGGACATACCGCTCGTGCCACCAAGGCCCTCGGCGCCGCCAGCACTCGCGGAGCCTCCTGAGCTCGAGCTTCCTCCGGTACCAGATGTCGCGCCGGTGCCCGACCCTCCCGTCCCGTGCAGGCCCGAAACATCCTGTCCCGAGCCGGTGTCGCCTCCGCATCCCGTCGTCGCTGTGAGAACCAAGCCAACAAAAACGAGCTGTCGCATCGCGCTCTCCTTTCAAGACAAGACGCTCGCGAGCGCACGCGGCGACGCAAGCGGACCCTAACGAGGCGATCGAAGTGTAACAGAAGTCCAACGTGCCCTCGACGAGCGAGGTCGAAACCGCTGGAACCACGTGATGATGTTGAAGGAGTCACGCGGGGCCGCGCGCACGGAGTATCGTTGGTCCGTCGCTGTCTGCCGTGACGCGGTGCTCCGAGAAAAACCCAGGAATGCGCTCCCTCGCGCTCCTACTGCGCGGCGACCAACCGCGAACTGCGTGCGATGACCGCAATTCGGTGATGTCTGCCGGATCTCACCCAGGCCAAGTCGTTAAGCTGGTCTCGTTGGCACGAGTGGTGCTTCAGTACGGTCGGCGACGGACTGCGAATCGCCGTCACTCGAAGAGGGTCTCATCATGATCTTGCGGAAACCAATCGCGGTCGCTGCCGCTGCCATCCTCGGCGCGGCCTTCTCCGGATGCGGCGGGACGACGTTCACGAACGAGTCGTCATCGCGTGATGCGGGTGCGAACGGCGGCTCGGCGGGCAAGTCCACGGGTGGAGGCTCGTCCACAGGCGGCGGAAGCACGTCGGGCGGCGCCAGCGGGTCTGGCGGTTCATCGAGCAGCGGCGGTTCACCGAGCAGCGGCGGTTCACCGAGTACGGGCGGTTCACCGAGCAGCGGCGGTTCATCGAGCAGCGGCGGTTCACCGAGTACGGGCGGCTCGCCCGGCTCGGGTGGAACTTCCGGTAGCGGTGGAGTGAGCAGCGGCGGAGCTCCGTCATCTGGGGGCTCGCCGGGATCGGGCGGCTCGCCGGGAACATGCAATGCAACGACGTGCAGCGCGTTCTCGGGGCGAACCTGCTGCGGTGACACATGCGTGAACACGGCGAACGATCCGCACCACTGCGGCTCCTGCGGCAACGCCTGCCAAGGCGACAAGCCTTTCTGCGCCGGAGGGCAATGCGGCCAGACTCCTTGCACTCCGCCGCCCGGGGCCGGGGCGTGCGCGCCGTCATCGCTATGCTGCGGGACGAGCTGTTGCGCACCCGGGCAGATCTGCTGTTCCGTGTCCGACAACTTCACGACCATCGGCTGTTATGATCCGGCGCAATCTGCCGGAACGTGTCCCGTCGGTTGCCCGGCGTGCGTTTGCGCTTCTCCGGACACGCCCATCGCGACCCCGGACGGCGAGCGAGCCATCGCGTCCCTCCAGGTCGGCGATCGGGTGCTCAGCGTCGATCACGGACGTGTGGTCGACGTGCCGATTGTCGAGATCCACCGTAACCCCGCGCGGAATCACCACGTCGTGCGCGTCGAGCTGACGAACGGCTCCGTGCTCGAGATCAGCGCGCCGCATCCGACGGCCGACGGTCGCACCTTCGGGGACCTTCGAGACAACGACACTCTCGGTGGGGTCCGCATCGAGCGCGTGACGGTCGTGCCTTACGGACCCGCCTTCACGTACGACATCCTCCCCGCGTCGGATTCCGGCACGTACTATGCGGGAGGCGTCTTGATCGGCAGCACGCTCGGCGGCGCGGCGCTCTCCTCGGGCGAAGGGGACTATTCGGCGATGAGCCTGTCGGGTAACGCGCGATGACTGCGGGTCGCCGGACCCGCAGCCTGAATGCTTAGGCTGCCCGAGTTACGTCTGCGTCAACGGCTCGTGCACTGCATCGCCCGGTGGCGGCACGGGAGGCGCACTCGGTTCCGGCGGCTCGGTAGGCGCGGGCGGCTCCACGGGAACAGGCGGTGCGCCCACGAACGCGTGTGTGCAGGCAGGCGGAATCTGCGAGTGCGGCTGCAACGCGGACACGACACCCGCGTCCTCCGGGTTCGCGTTCTCATCGTGCCCCCAACCCTGCCCCACGTGCGGGGCCTGCAGCCCGATGTGTTGCCTGCCAACCGCCAGTTCGTTCGCATGCGGGACTGCGACGTGCACGGCAAATCGAATCTGCGGCCGAGCTCTTGCATCGCGCGCCGCAGCTCGGCCTCGTCCAGCGGACCGGCAACCCTCAGGTACTTAAAGCCCTAATTAGGACACTACCCACCGACGCTCCCGCCGGCATCGGTGCAAACCGGGTGCTCTGGTGACACTTTAGACCGGGTCCCTGGGTGACACTTTTTGGGTGACGGGTCTGCCTGACGGCGGGCTGACGGCTAATTGCCGCCATGCCGTGGAAGGAAGCCCGGATCGTGGACGAGCGAGTTCGATTCATCGCGGCTGTCGCGGAGGACCCGAGGGGAAACTTCACCCGCCTGTGCGCCAGCTTCGGCATCAGCCGGGCGAAGGGCTACAAATGGCTGGAGCGGTACGAGCGGCTAGGCCCGGCGGGGCTCGAGGACCAAAGGTCGGTCGCGAAGAGCTGCCCGCACCGCACGCCGGATGACGTGGTCGACCGGATCATCACGCTGCGGAAGCGGTTTCCATTCGACGGTCCCAAGAAGCTGCGCGTCCGGCTCCGAGACATCGATGGTGCTGACTTCGCTCTCCCCGCAGCGAGCACGATCGGTGAGATTCTGGATCGCTACGGGCTCGTGCGTCCGCGCCGCTCGCGGCTTCGTGTTCCGCCGAGCACGGAGCCCTTGGCCCACGCCGAGCTGCCCAACGACGTCTGGTGCACGGACTTCAAGGGGCACTTCGCTTGCGGCGATGGCACCCGCTGCCACCCGTTGACCATCACCGACGCGATGAGCCGGTACCTCGTCAAATGCGAGGGGCTACCCGGTGAGAAAGAAGGACCGGTGCGTGAGCAGTTCGAGCTCGCGTTCCGCGAGTTCGGAGTGCCCCGTCGCATTCGCTCGGACAACGGGTCGCCGTTCGCCAGCAAGGCTTTAGGCGGACTTTCCCGCCTCAGCATGTGGTGGATTCAGCTCGGCATCGTGCCCGAGCGCATCGAGCCAGGGCAACCGCAACAGAATGGTCGTCACGAGCGCATGCACAAGACGCTCAAGGAGCAGACCGCCAATCCACCGGCTGCAACGCCGATTGATCAGCAACGCGCCTTCGATCGCTTTCGCGCCGACTACAACGACCATCGTCCGCACGAAGCGCTCGGCCTCACGCCGCCTGCGCGACACTACGAGCCGTCGCTGCGTCCCATGCCGGAGCGTTTGCGAGCTCCCGCTTACGGCGACGATTTCGACGTGCGGCGAGTTAACACAAGCGGGGTTCTGAAGTTCAAGGGCAAGCAGCTGACCGTCAGCACACTCTTCACCGATCAGCCGCTCGGTCTTCAGCGGGTCGACGAGGAAGAGTGGGACCTTCACTACGGCCCGGTGCTCCTCGGTCATGTTCTCCTGCGCAACGGCGAGCTGCGACTCGAGCGGCCGTAGCCCAGAGCTCAGCCGCCCCCCTCCATCTACCGCGTCCGTCTCTCGCTCCCGGACTGCGCTTCCGTCGCCTCCGGCTCCGTCAGCCCGAACCCGGATTGCGCCCGGATAGCGTCTTCGCTCGCTGAGGCTTTGTCTCTTCGCGATCGGTCCGTGTCGTTGCGCTTCCCGGTCTGTGTCTTAGAGGCACCCGGTTTACGTCCCCACAGCACCGAATCTGTGATTGAACAGAGCCGGACCTGTAACCAAGGGTCCCGGTCTATTCCGTCACCCAGGCACCCGGTCGCTCACATCACGCGTCCTCCCGTCGGGATCACCGACACTCCCGCCGGGATCACGCGTCCTCCCGCCGGGATCATGCACCCTCCCAGCCGGGATCACGCGTCCTCCCGCAGGGATCATGCACCCTCCCGGCCGGGATCATGCACCCTCCCGTCGGGATCACGCGTGATCCCGTCGGGATCACCGACACTCCCGCCGGGATCACGCGTGATCCCGTCGGGATCATGCACCCTCCCAGCCGGGATCACGCGTCCTCCCGCAGGGTCAAGCGACAAACCCGACGGGAGTGCCGACAAACCCGACGGGAGTGCCGACAAACCCGACGGGAGTGCCGACAATGTCGAGTCGACCGACGCCCGGGACGCCGCACCAGTCGATGCTCCCACGCGACAACGGCTCCGATCCCGGCGGGATCGTCGGTCACCGTCGCGGACTCGTCGTCGATGTCGCGTGGCCTGGCAGGGATCGTGCCGGTTGAAGCCGCGATGGCGACGAGATCGCGCGGTTTCAGGGCCCTGCGCCCTGGTGCACACGGTGGGCGTCGCCCGAAACCGCAGCTGTCGTTGCCGCCGTCGGCTCCGGCACTGCCCAGCGCGTCAGTTCGCCCGATTCTCTACCTGCTCTCCCCCCACAGCCTGAGCAGATCGAGCTCGATCGCCTCGAACGGCTCGGCGCGAACGAGAGCGTCGTCACCGTGAACGGCGAGAACGACCCAGCGACCAGCTTCGAGCCGGAAGACCTCGAGCGTGCGCGCGACAGCATCGACTAGCCAGGCATTCCGTACCTGCCATGCCGCATAGATCGGAAGCTTTCGCACGCGATCGGTTCGCGCGGTCGACGGAGACAGGATCTCGCAAACCCAGTCGGGCTCGATGTCGATGAACGTACCGCGCGGGGCGTCTGGCATCCGGTTCCGTCGAAAACCGGCAAGATCTGGGACGAGCACCTCTGCACCGAGATGAACCTCCGGCTCGATCAGGATCCACCATCCGCCGGGCCCGCCATCTCCGAATTGAAACGGCGGCACGAGAATTCCCCCCGCGCCCGACATCGCGATGCTGTGCGATCCGGAGGGACGAGGGGACGTGACGAGATCGCCGTTCAGGATCTCCGCGATGACGTCGTCCGGCGCGGCCAGGACGTCTTCGTAGGTCGCCTTCCGTCGAGCCGCATCGACCATGACGTCCACCATAGCACTGCATCGACGCGCGGAATCGAGGCGCCCAACCGAGGGTCCCGGTGTCCATTCCGTCACCCAGGCTGCCGCAGCGAGGAGGCGGCATCGCCCGCACCGGCGTGCGGCGATGCCCCGAATGCTCTCGTCCCGATACGGACGATGCTCGGCTGGATGGGCGCGGCAGGTACGACGCCTGCGTGATCGTCGCGTCCGTGCGGCACGACGCGCTCAGCGGAGCACGTCCTCGACGCGGAGGCTCACGTCGGGAAAAAGCAGGAGCTGGATGGCCTCGCCGTGCTCGAACGTGCGCGCGCTCCGGAACGCGCCGCCCGCCGGATCGCGGTACACGTCGATGCGCCGCGCAGCGACGTCGACGACCCAGTACTCCGGGACGCCCCGCGCGGCATAGATCCGGAGCTTCTGCCCGCGGTCCTTCGCGAGCGAGCTCTCCGCCACCTCGATCACGAGGTATGCCTCCGTCGGATGATCCGTCACGTAGTCCGCGAGCGGCGCAACCAGGATGTCCGGCTGCGGCTCCGAGATGTCGCTCACCGCGAACGGGTTCTGGATCCGGATCCGCGCCCGATCGCCGAGCGCGCGCACCAGGAGGAGGGTCAGGAAGTCGACGGCGGACGAATGCGGTGGACCGATGGGGCTCATCGGGACGAGCAGCCCCTCGAGAAGCTCGATACGCTCGTCCTCGAACGCGCCGAGCGCGCCGAGCTTCTCGTACTCGGTCCGCCGGAGCGGGCGGAAGTCCTGGGGCAAAACGGCCATGGCGATCTCCCGTTCAGAGGTTTTATAGCACCCACGGAAGGCGCGTCGGGCAACGCAATCAGTCGGTTGCGCGTGTGCGGCGACACCCAGCGCGCGCATGTCAGCGCGACCCGGAGCGGGCGCGCGAAGGCGCACGGGGCCAGGCCGCTCACCACGTCTTGGGTGTTCGATCGTAAACTGCCGGGATGGCGGGGATCGTGCCGGTTGAAGCCGCGATGCCGACGAGGTCGCGTGTGACCGCGCCGTCGGTTCGAGAAGCCATCCGAGCGGATGATGCTATAAACCCTCCGTCTTTACGGAGAAAGAGATGCAAAAGTCCAAAGTCGCCGTCATCAAGGTGAAGCCCGAAACCGTCCTCGACGACATCGCGCGCGTCGCGGAGCTCGCGGGAATGAAGTCCGCCCTCGCCGCGGGCACGACGACGATTCTGAAAGACAATATCTCGTGGCACTACCCCTTCCCCGGCGCGAACACGACGCCGTGGCAGCTCCAGGGGACCGCGCGCGCGCTTCGAGGCGCGGGTTTTCAGGACGTCGTGTGCGTCCAGAACAAGACGGTCGTCACCAACGCCTTCAAGGGCGAGGACATGAACAAGTATGTGCCGATCTTCGAGAGCGAGAAGATCCCCGTGCTCTACAACTTCCGCGAAGAGGACATGAAGTGGATCGAGTACCGCCCGAAGGCGCGCCTCCACGTCCTCCAGAACATCTTCCCCGAGGGGATTCGCATTCCGGATTACTTCGTCGGCAAGAACATCGTTCATCTGCCGACCGTGAAGTGCCACATCTACACGACGACGACCGGCGCGATGAAGAACGCCTTCGGCGGCTTGCTCAGCACGAAGCGTCACTACACGCACAGCTGGATTCATCGGACCCTCGTCGACCTGCTCGCGATTCAAAAAGAGATCCACAGCGGCCTCTTCGCGATCATGGACGGCACGACGTGCGGCAACGGCCCCGGTCCGCGCACGATGTTCCCCGTCGTCAAGGATTACATGCTGGCAAGTGCCGATCAGGTCGCGATCGACGCGGTCGCGGCGAAGATGATGGGGTTCGATCCCATGAAGCTCGAGTTCATCAAGGTGGCGCATGACGACGGCCTCGGCGTCGGAGACCCGCGCGACATCGAGATCGTCGGCGCGGACATCTCCAAGGAGAGCTGGGGCTTCTCGGTCGGTGACAACGCCGCGAGCCACGTGGGCGACATCATGTGGTTCGGGCCCATGAAGCGCTTCCAGAAGCTCTTCTTCCACACCCCGCTCGTGAACGCCTTCATCCTCGGGAGCGAGGTTTATCACGACTATTATCGCTGGCCGCGCCGCGACAAGGGGGTCTTCGAGAGCTGGAAGCGCGGCACCTCGTGGGGCCATCTCTTCGAAGAATACGAGCGCGGCGAACACACGCGCCCGGCGCGCAGCACCGCGACGACCGAAGCACGCGCCTGACTAGGAAAGGGGGGTCTTGACCCCCGCGGCTCGCTTCGCGACCGCTCCCCCGCCGCCTTCGGCGGGCTCGTGCTTGCAGGGGGTCTTGACCCCCGCGGCTCGCTTCGCGACCGCTCCCCCGCCGCCTTCGGCGGGCTCGCTGCGCTCGCTTGCCAAGGGGGCCTTGCCAGCCTTACCCCCGCGGCTCGCTTCGCGACCGCTCCCCCGCCGCCTTCGGCGGGCTCGTGCTTGCAGGGGGTCTTGACCCCCGCGGCTCGCTTCGCGACCGCTCCCCCGCCGCCTTCGGCGGGCTCGTGCTTGCAGGGGGTCTTGACCCCCGCGGCTCGCTTCGCGACCGCTCCCCCGCCGCCTTCGGCGGGCTCGCTGCGCTCGCGTAGTTCCGCACCTCTTTGATCCCTTGGGGACGACGATGCTCGTCGATGCGGAACTACCGAGCACGGCCGCGGCGCGACGTCAGTCCGACGACGTTGATGGGCTCTTCGGAGACCGCGAACGTGAGCTTATCGCCGAGGCGGATGGCCGTTTTGAGGAAGGGTCCATCCAGGAAGAGCCGCGCGTCGCGCATCTTGCTGGTGACGGTGATCTCGCGACCCGGTTCCAGGATGAGCCGCGTCATGCGGTATCGTGAACCGTCACCCGCGAACGGCTCCCGCACGACGAGCTGGAGCCGACGCGAGGCGAGCGGCAAGGTCTTGCCGCCGGCGGAGTGCAGAGCGCCCGTCGAACCGGCTGCAGTCCCGACCCAAAATCCGCTGGAGACCTGCTCCTCGCGCTTGCGTCCGTGAGCCAGCACGTAGCGCGACGCGGCCGCGGGAGTCTCGTGGCAAAAGAGCGCCTCGTTGAGGACGCGCCGCGAGATCACTCGGCCGTTCAGCGTGACGCGCATGCGCGAGAGGCGGAGCGAGCCTGCGGTGCCGGCAAGCGCTTTTGCCACCAGCGCTTCCACGTTGCTCCTCCGAGCTCCACAGAAGAAACCGACGCTCGAGGCGGGCGAGCTGTTCACACCGAGAATGGGCGTGGCCCCCACGTGATGAGAGGCCGAGAGAAGCGTCCCGTCGCCGCCAACCGTGATGACCAGCGCCGAATCGGAGGCGTCGAAGACGGCGCGCGGCCCGTGAAGCACCCAGACGCGCGCGCCGCGCTTCTTCAGCGCGCGTTCCACCGCGGCCAGCGTCGCCGTGTGCTCGCGGTGCGACTGCTTCCATGTCGTGACGGTCGGGTCGCGACGTCGGAGAAGACGGATCACCTCGGGGTCACGCTCGTCCTCCACGTAGCGGCCGTAATGCGTCTTCTTGACGACGACGATCACGCGCGGGACGGTCACGGATAGCGCTCCGCGAGCCGTCGCAGCAGAAGCTCGGTCTTCGCGTCCTCGATCTTGCCGTCTCGGCAATACTCGAGCGCGGCCACCAGCGCGACGTCGACCACACAGCCGAGGCGCTCCAGCGCCGAGCCGTCGAGAGGCGGCTCGACCCGCGCCCTGGGACTCACCTCGACCTCGAAGAAGAAGTGTCGTTCAGCGATGACCCCGGGGCACGGGTACGTGCTCGGACCCAGCGCCCGGAGCCGGGCGGGCGCGACCTCGAACCCCGCCTCTTCGTGAAGCTCACGAGCTGCGGCGCGGACGAGACCTTCCGGGCTCTGCTCGCCTTCTTCGATGATGCCGGCGGGGAGCTCCCAGAGACCACCCTTGTTGTCGGGCACGGCGATGGGGGCTCGCTCGCGCCCGCGAAAGTAAACCGGGGGTCGAAGGGCACTCCGCAGAAAGACGCGGCGCTCGCCGCCGGGGCCGATGAAGTGCGCGGCGATGACGACCGCGTCGATGCCCCGGCGATCCACCTCGTCGTAGATGAAAGGCGGACTCGTCGTGCCGTCGGGGTACCGCGCGACGAGCTTTCGCCGCACGAGACGCAAGAAGGCCCGGACGGAACGAGGCTCAGGCGGTGACAGGTCCTCCAGCATTTCGAGCTGGATTGCCGGAAAAGCGGGGAGCTTGTCGGCTGGAGTCATGGGAATTTGCCGCCCTCCTTGCCACGAGCGGCGCGTGCAGAGTACATCGAGGAGCCGGCAAATACTCGGGAGAAACGAATGCTTCGCCATCGCCGCTGCACAGGCTCGACGCTCGTCATGCTTCTGCTTTTGACTCAGGGGCTCACAGCGGGAGCGTTCCTGTCAACGAGTGCGCTCGCCAAGGGTAAAGCCAAGGCACATCAAAAGGCGCCGGCCGCAGCCGACCCGGAGCTCGAGAAGCTGAAGAAGGAACTCGAGGGCGACGAAGACTCGCGGGTGACGGCTCTCGATTCGATCGGGGAATCCGGGACGCCCGAGGCCGTCCCGCTGGTGAAGGACGTGCTCGATCGCGGCAGTACTCCCAAGGTTCTGCAAGCGGCCCTCAAGGCGGCTGCGAAGTTGAAGGATCAGACACTCAGCTCCGAGATCGCGCCCTATGTGCAGGACCGATCGGAGGAGGTACGACGGGCCGCGGTCAGCGCACTCCTGAAGACCAGGGGACCGATAGCCGTCGAGGCGCTCCGCAAGGGGCTCCACAGCAACGACGCGGCAGTGCGAGGCACTTCGGCCACCGGGCTCGGCGCGCTCGGAGCTCACGAGGCGCTGGACGATCTGTTCACGGCCTTCGATCACGGCATCGCGGAGGCCGCGGCGGCCATCGGCCAGATCTGCCACCCGGAGGAATGCGAGAAGTTCGCCGACCGAACGGGCCACGTCGCTTTCGACGTGATGAGCACTGGCTTCGATCAGATCTTGTTCCGTCCTTCGAACGAGATCCCGGACGAGGAAAAGAGCCGTCTCATCGGCAGACTGCGCGAGCTGGGGACGCCGGAGGTCGGAAAATATCTCGCAGACGTCAGTGACCGCTGGCCGAAAGACTGGAGCAAGAAGCTGAAGCAGATGCTCGACTCGGCGGTGCACGCGGTCGGAGGAGTGAAGAAATGAGCCGCACCTCGGTGTCGATCGGGGTCGCTCTGTGTGGTCTCGCGCTCGCCGGGTGCGGCGGCGGCATGGCGCGCACGGCACCCTTCGCGCAGGACTGGCAGAGCGACGGAGGCAAGGGCATCGCCCTCGTCCAGGCCAAGCTCGCGGACGTCAGAATGCCCGCGACAGGCGGGCTCGTCGTCGGGGTGACGAAGACCGGGCTCGTCGCGAGCATGCTCGACGGATCGCACGCGTGGAAACACGACGGCGCCGTGGATGCGCGCCCGTCGATCGCGGGCAACGTCGTCGCCTACTCGAACGCCGGCAAGCTGTACGCACTCGACGGCACGACCGGAAAGCAGCTCTGGGCCATCAGCATCGGCTCGAAGCGGCTCCGCGGCGCAGGCGACGACGGGTCGATCACGGTGGCGAGCCTGGGTAGCGAAGCCGGGGGCGGTACGTTACTCGTCGCCGTGAACCGGAGCGGCACGGTCGTGCGCTCCTGGTCTCCGCGACCGGACGTCGGCATCCCCGCGATCGAGGGCGGAGTCGTGTTCGCGCCGTGGGGCGGCCAGTACGTGTCCGCGCTCGACATCGCGGCGGGCGGAGAAGAGGGGCGCGTGCTGGCGCGCACGGTGGTGAGCCGCGCCCTTGCCATCGGCGGCTCGCTCTACTTCGGGCAGAACGCGCTTCTGCGCTTCGACTCGGCGATTTCGAAGTCCGGTGAGAACGGCGGGAACATAGTGAGGCTGCCGGAGCGCGAGCTCCCCGGAAAACCGGTCTGGTTCCCCGACGGCACTCAGGTTCTACCGCCCACCGCAGGCGCGCCGGACGCGATCCGCCTGTACGCGCGGCCCGCCGAGACCGGCGGCAAGCTTGGCGCCGACTCCGAGCGATTCGCCGCGACGTACTTTCGAATCGCGGTCGGCTTCGACAGCGTGGACGGCTCGCTCCGCTGGGTACGCACGATGCCGGCGGAGGTCGTCGGCGGAGACGGTCTGACCGGCGGCTACGCGTTCTGCGACAACGAAGGCAACGTCTGGTTCACCGATGCCCGCGTCGGTGGAGCCGCAGGACACGTCTCGCTCGGCACGCCCCTCATCGGCTGCGTCGTCGACGGTGGCTCGTTTCACCTCCCGCCGAACACGGGCGAAGGGACGCTCGCCGAGCAGATCTCGGCAGCCATCAATCTTTCCGAGCCACAGATGGCGACCATCCAGAGGTTCCTGCTTCGAGAGCTCGGCACGAATACGGATCCCACGATCACGAAAACACTACTCGATCTGGCGACCGACGCCCGAACTCAGCCGGACCTCTTGAACGAGGCCCGCAGCCAGCTCGCGTCCCGACGGAACGGCATCGAGTACATGCTCGAAGCGCTCGGACGCCACTACGACTACCTCGCTGGCGATCTCCGGCCGCCGCCCGTCGGTCCGCTCGCGGATGCGCTGGCCGCGAGCGGCGAGAAGAAGGCCGCGCCGCTGCTGGCCGCGCACCTGAACGATCCCGCGGACTCGACGAGCGACGCACGGCACGCGGCCCACGCCCTCGTGAAGCTCGCGACGCCCGCGGAGCTTCCCGCGGTCGAGCATTTCTTCGCGGAGTATCACGCGGCTGCGACCAACGACGACCTCGTGGCCGCCGTGATCGACGCCGCGGGCATCCTGGTCCATGACGGCGGCCCCAGCGGGGCCGAGCGCGTCAAGCGCGCGGCGAGCGATCCGCTGACGACCGCGGCCGTCCGCGAAGGCATCGCGAATCTGCTGCCGCCAAAGCCGTCCAACTGAGCGCCGGTTGCGGCGACCGTGCCAGACCGAGGTTCACGGCCGTCGTGGTTCTGTCATCGCCGATGTGGGGCGGACCGACGGCGGACGACCGCCGGGCGCGTCTCCTCGGGCTCCGCGTCTGTCCTCGCATCCTGACACGCCGAGTATGACTCGAAAGGACGCTCATGCGAAACATCCACGGATCCCGGACGTCATGGACTCTCGGTGTCGCGTTCTTCGCTTCGGGAGCCGCGGCGCTCGCGTACGAGGTGCTCTGGTTGCGCACGTTCTCCGTCTCGTTCGGGAACTCGACGTACGCAACGTCCACCGTGCTGGCGTGCGTGATGGGGGCATCGGGCTCGGGAGCGTCATCGGCGGGCGAATCGCCGAGCGGTTGGGCTCGCCCGTGCGCGCCTACGGGCTCGCAGAGATGTTGATCGGCATCACCGGCTGGCGTGTGCCGCGCGGCGTTCGGCTCGCCGAGCCGCTCATCGCGTCGCTCTACGCCGAACCGAGAATGGCGGGTCACCTACTCGTGCTCGCGCGAGTCGCGATCGCGCTTGCCGTGCTCGACAAGCTCCGCATCAGCCGCACGACGTCCTCCCGCGACAGCACCGTCGGCAACCGCACCGGGCGCTTCGCCCGAACCACGTCCTCCAGCCAGTCCATCTCGACGCCCAGCACGTTGCGATAGAGAAACAGTATCGCGCTGAGCGCCTGATTCTGCGTCGACGCCGACACGTTTCCATCGAGAGCGAGGCTCGACAGAAACGCCGACACCTCGGATTCCCCGAGTTCGGGCGGCAATCGCCCCCGGTGGAACCTCAGGAGCCGAAGCACCCACCCGGCATACGCCTTCTCCGTCCTGGGGCTGAAGTGCCGCACCCTCACCGCATGTCGAACCTTCTCGACGATCTCGTCGCGACGGCGCCAGGCCGCGACCTCCTGCCCGTCGTCGTCCGGCTCTGCCACGTCCGGGCCCAAGCAACCTCCGCGCCACCTTCCGGCGAGCTGTCATCCATTCGTCCGCACCGGCGTCCGGAGGCTCTCGCCATGGCGGTCGCCACGCACCGGATATACGGACCCATTCAATGGACTACCCGAGCCGCAGATGCGAATTATTGCTTCAGCGGAACCGGGTACGCCGCTCCTCGCATTGGCCTACGAAGACCGATCGAGATACCGTTAGCCAGACATCCTTCATGACCAGGAGCGTGTGATCGTGCCGGTGTTTGATGGAACAGCCCGCGCGCAGGTAGACGAGATCCTCGCTTTCGCTGGTTCCTTCGGGTCGGCTTCCCTCCTGTCGCGTTCGTCTGGCGAGATCGTGGCGTCAGCTGGTTCCGTGCACCGTCCCGAGCTCGATGCCGCCATTGCCACTCACGTCGGGCGTCTTGTTGCGACCTCACCGCATTGGATCGTTGCCGAAGTGGGAGTGAGCTACCTGCTCGCGGTTGACGCCGGCACCGCTGGTGCCACGCCGTCGTCCGCGCGGCGCGTTGCCGAGGTGCGTTCGCTGCTCGAGCGCATGATTGGAGCACACACCGATGGTGGCGGCAAGGCACCGTCGGGCGCAGCACCAGCACACGCGACTGTTACCCATCGCCCTGATCGGAAGGGGAGTGCTGGCTAACTAGCCGCTGAACCTGACGGTCGCCGGCGGTCGCTTTGCTCCCTCTGGCGCCCGCAGGTTAGCGCCAGTACGTTAGGCAGACATGGGTGTTGTCGTCGGGCCTACGCACCAGGGCTGAGCATCGACGATGGTTGCGGTCGACCCGTTTTCGTTCTGCCTGATGATCCTGATCCCTGGGCTTATCCTGGGCGCGGTCGTCATCACACTGCTTCGGTCGCTAAAGCAGCTCCATCGTCCAAAGAACCGCTCAGGCTGGGCCCGACCTGCGCTCCTCGGATGCTTGTCCGCTCTGGCGGCTGCGTTCTGCTTCGGCGGCGCCGTCATGGACGGGTCGTTTGCGGTTGCGGGCGTCACGCCGGCTGCGTCGCGAGAATACGTGGCTCGCTCTGATCTCTGGTTCGTAGGCGCTTGCGTCCTGGCGCTCGCGGCTTGCGTCTTCTTTGTCTTCGCCTGGCGCCGCCGCCACTCGACGTGAGAACCTTTGCCTTTGACAGGCCCGTGTCGAATGCTGCCTAACTAGCCGCTGAACCTGACGGTCGCCGGCGGTCGCTTTGCTCCCTCTGGCGCCCGCAGGTTAGCGCCACTACGTTAGGCAGACCGGGGATGTCGTTACAGCTGCGCAGCGACCAGGTGAGGGGCTTCGCTATCGCGACCGGCGTCTTGTCCCTGGTCGTCGCGCTACTTCAGATTGGTTTCGCTCACCCTCTAGCCCTGATCGTCATCTGGCTCCTTGTCGCACTCGGCCCAGTCGGCGGATGGATCGTGGCCGTCGACCAGCATGCGTTCCCGTCGGCATTCCAACTACTCGTGCCCGCGACGGTGCTCTGCGCGGCGCCATTCGGGCTCTACGTCTGGCGCCACGGCTTCGGTTGGCTCGCGCTCTCCTGCGTTTTCTGGATCGCAACCGGTTGGGTGCTTGCGGTCGGAATTTGGACGTGACTGTCGAGGGCTGCCTAAACTAACTAGCCGCTGAACCTGACGGGCGCGGTGGCGACCCGCGAGCTCGCGTGGCGCGCGGGTCGATGCTCGTCCTGCGCGTGACGTTGCGCCCGCAGGTTAGCGCCAGTACGTTAGGCAGACATTGGCTAGGCGCCGCCGCTCGATGTAGGAAGACGTTGTGCTGCTACCAAACGGGGATGGCGCCATCGTCGCCGAGTCGAAGATCAGAGACTACTTGCTCTCGTCGTCGCATCCGGTCGGTCGATTCAAGGCGGCGTTCTTCGCGGCGCTGGGTTTCTCGAGCGATAACTGGGAGGTGCTCCGCGACGCGCTCCTCGCGATCGCCGTCTCCGGGGACGCTGTTCCCGGCCAGCAGAGCGCGTTCGGGCAGAAATTTGAAGTTCGTGCTACTTTGACCGGGCCGTCTGGACGCCGCGCTGAGATCGTCACGGTTTGGATGGTGCCGGCTCAGCATGATTTTGCGCACTTCGTCACAGCCTTCCCCGCGTGAATGAAATGTTCAACATCCTAGACACCGTTGTCCTCGATCGTGATTTGCCGGAGCACGGGCTGCGGCGCGGAGATCTCGGTGCCGTCGTCGACGTGTTCGCCCCAGACGGGCTTGAGGTCGAGTTCGTCATGGCGTCCGGGCGTACGCAGGCGCTGCTTACTCTGCGAACCAGTGATGTGAGAGCCGTTGGCGACCGGGATCTCATCGCAGTACGTGAGTTGAAGCGGACCGCTTGACGTGCTGCCTAACTAGCCGCTGAACCTGACGGTCGCCGGCGGTCGCTGCGCTCCCCCTGGCGCCCGCAGGTTAGCGCCAGTACGTTAGGCAGACGAGTGGACTCCGAGACGCGACTTCGACGCCTTGCGAGTGTGGTTCAGACCAAACTCGACGAGTTGTATCGAGCGCCGAACGCTGCGCTCGCGGGGTCCGCACTGGACCAAGCGGGACTGCGCAATGGGTTCGAAATAGTCAGCGACTATGTCGATCACCGCGAGCAAGGTGTTGCGTTCGAGCATCTCCTCTACATGATTACTGAGCCCGGTTTGGTGTTGGACACCGCCGAGTTTCGCGATCTTGTTTCGATCGGGCGCAGCCTTGGGTTCGCCGAGACTCGCTGGGAACGTATTCGGCAAACGTAGCCCTGATGCCGAGCTGCCTAACTAGCCGCTGAACCTGACGGGCGCGTTGGCAACTCGATGCCCCGAGCGGCGGGTTCGCTTCGCGCCCGCCGCTCGCTTCGCCGCGCCATCACCGTCGTCCTGCGCGTTGCGTTGCGCCGGCAGGTTAGCGCCGGTACGTTCATGCGGCACGGGTAGGTTGCTCCTGCGGGCATCGCGAAGGTGGATGTGGCTGGTGACAGAGGGGGCAGCGCGGGAGCCAGCGGGCGAGGAAGAGGGCGATGGCGAGGCGAGCGGTGATGAAGGAGTCGGCGAAGTGTCGCTCAGGCCGCGACGGAGATCTGACCGTCTCGACTGCGCCCTCCGGCCGAGGGGGGAAAAGCGCTGACGCGCTCGGATATGACGAAGGCGTAGCAACATAAGACGACGGAGATGTGGTGATGCCAGCCGGTGAACGAGCGACCTTCGAAGTGGTCGAGTGCGAGTTCGCCCTTCAGGTCCTCGTACATGCGTTCGGTGCGCCAGCGTTCCTTGAAGATCCGGACGATCTGCTTCCGGCTCATGCGTCGCGGCAGCGTGGTGAGCGTGAATTTCGTGGGCTTTGTTTCGCCATCGAGCCACTCGGCGACGAGCCAGAGCGGCTCGTGGTCGGCCAGGGTGAGCCCGTCGTCATGCGTCGTCTTCACGCGCACGAAGCAGAAGTGCGAGATCAGTTTTGCCTTCGAGCCATGACGCCAGGTCACTTTGCGGAACGCTTTTCGACCGAGCGCATCCGCCAATTCCAGAGCGGTCATCGCGTCCCCGCGCGCTCGGTCCAGACGATCGAGTCGCACCACGCGCAGGCTCGACGGGATGCCAACGCCGAAGTCGAATCCCATCGACCGGCTCGCGTTTCTGAACTCCGAGCTCGCGCCGTACGCACCGTCGGCCAGAACGATGTTGCCCGGGATCTCGGCGAGCTTGGCGCGCTCGATCATCTCGATGGCAAGCTCGATCTTGGTCTTGAACGTGACCGCATCGGGAATTCGCGCCTTGGCACGAAGGGCGGCTTCCGTTGCCCAGTTCTTGGGGAGATAGAGCTCGAAATCGAGTGGGATCTGCTCGCTGCTCGTCGCCACCGCGAGGCTGACCCCGACCTGGCAGTTCGTGACCTTGCCCGCCGATCCAGTGTATTGGCGCTGCACGCCCACGGAGTGCGAGCCTTGCTTCAGGAAGCCCGTGTCGTCGACGATCCATGTCGTCACGGGTTCGCGCTTCTGCACGGCGTCGATTGCGTACCGAGCGGCCTCGAGGCGTACGGCACGATCATCCCATTCGCTTCGGCCGAGGAAGTAGCAGAGCTTGCTGTGCACGTTGTTCGTCTGGCTCGGGTCGGCGCACGTTCTGGCCGCGATCGGCTCGGCGCTCTTGCGCTCACCGTCCCCCAGGATCCCGAAAGCGTACATCGCGAACGACTCTCGCTTCCGCCAGTCCTTCAGGTGAGTGCCGACGCGGCCGAAGAACTGCTCGAGTCAGGCAGACGCAGCGATCGCCCGCGCGACCTTCAGCGGCAGTTCGATCTCCGCAAAGCGATCCGCTTTGTAAAGGTAGTCCTCGCCCGACTCGTCCACCACGCGGATGAGACCCGGCCCTTCGGCGCCCTCGTCACCCAGGGCAACGTAGATCTTCTTCCGCTCAAGCGCGCCTTCGTAGCCCTTGTTCTTCAGGCATACGACGTATCTTCTTTTCGCGCGTGGCATCAGGACTCCGTCAAAAAGCGCTTCACCTTCATCAGCACACGACCGACTCCGTGTGCCTCGTACCAGTGCACTTCCGCAATGCGGCGTTTCCCATCGAACTCGACTTTAGCAATCCCCTTGAGCTTGCGCCATCGGCCAGAACCGTATCGCTTTCGGAGCATCGCGAGATCCCGGATCCCGCGCCCGGCCGCGATGGTCTCAACGTCCCGAATCTCTCCGATGATCCTGAAGTCCACCGCTCGCGTCTCCCTCGCCACCGTAGCGGATCGCGAACTGCGTGGCGCTGCCTAACTAGGCGTTGAACCTGCCGGGCGCTCCTTCCGCCCTGCGAGCCCTCGCAGGGTTCCCCTTCGGGTCCCCGCTCGCGATGGCGCATCTGCATCGTCGTCCTTCGCCGCTACGTTTGCGCCCGCAGGTTAACGCCGGTACGTTAGCCAGACTGAAGGTCACTCCATGTATGGCGTTCGGAAGGATCTCGATCTCGCGCCTTTCGTTGGGTCGACGTTGAACCAGGTCGCGATCGGGCCGCATGATCTTCAGTTGCATTTCGATCGCGCGGATCCGGCGGACGGTTCGGCCTCCCTGTCCATCTGGGGCCGATTCGAGGTTCGGGATCGCGATGGCTCGATTCTGGAGGCCGGCACTCCCTCCGACACGCGCACCCGGTACCTGCAAGATCTGGTTGGTACCGTCGTGTCGTCGGCGACAGCGGAACCGCCTTCCGCGATCGTCCTCGCCTTCCGATCCGGCCGCTCCGTGCGTGTTGTTGATGACACCGACCAATACGAGTCCTTCGCGATCGAACCCGGCAACGTGATCGTGTGACGGGCTGGCTAACTAGCCGCTGAACCTGACGGGCGCGGTGGCGACCAGCGAGCTCGTGTTGCGGACGGTTCGACGCTGGGCCTCCGTGTGGCGTTGCGCCCGCAGGTGGCGCCGGTACGTTAGGCAGACTCGTTTGGCTCCAGCGCGCTGTGTGCTAGATTCTCGCCATGTCGCTCCGAGCTCGCGTTCACAACGGTCGACTGGTTCTGGACGAACCGACGTCGTTGCCCGAGGGTACCGTGCTCGACCTCGTTGCCGACGATCAGGACGACGACCTGACTCCTGCCGAGCTCGCTGAGCGAGACGCCGCGATCACGAAGGCGTGGCAGTCTGTCTTGCAGGGTCAAGGGCGGCCGGCGTCCGAAGTTCTCGCCGATCTCCGCCGTCGTTGATGTTGCCGGAGCCGATCGTCGCGCCCGAGGCGGACGCGCAGATTCAAGAGATCGATGTGTGGTGGCGCGCAAATCGCCCCGCTGCCCCTGACTTGTTTCGGGAGGAGCTTACCGGCGCCTTTCTCTCGATTCGCACGCTCCCACAGATGGGTCGTCCCATCCGTCACCATCGAGTCAAAGGCCTGCGTCGCGTCGTGCTCCGCGCGACGCGGTACCACGCCTACTATGTCGTGCATCGCAACGCGATCTTCATCCTCGCGATCTGGAGTGCCGTGCGCGGCTCCGGTCCTCCGCTCACCGCGGGCTGACGGCACGCCGCCTAACTCACGGTTGCAGCGGACGGGCAGCTCGCTTCCGCTCGCCGTCCGCCGCTGAACCGTTGTACGTTAGCCGGACGAGGCGACTGCTAGCACGCGCGCCGTCCTCTGGTAGAGTTCCGTCATGGACGCTGATCAGCTGCTTCGCGAGGCCATGCGTTTGCCACCTGAGGCGCGGGCGAAGCTTGCCGGAGAGCTCATCTCGAGCCTGGATGATTCCGCCCCAGATTCCGATCGCGATGTTGCGTGGGCCGCCGAGATCCGCCGCCGCATCGACGCCTACGACGCGGGCGAAGTGATGGCCGTTCCTGCTGATCAGCTTCTCGCGGATCTGAGGGCGATCTCGAGTGGCCGTACTTCTTGACGTTCTTCCGGCTGCAGCCGAAGAAGCACGCGAGGCAGCCCAATGGTACGCAGCACGCAATCTCGCGGCTGCCGCCGGATTCGAGCTCGAGATTCGCCGCGCCTTCGCTGAGATTGCTGCAGCGCCAGAGCGTTGGCCGGTGCATCTTGAAGGGACACGCCGATTCCTGCTCGATCGATTTCCGTATGAAGTGGTCTATCAATCGCGAGCAGACCGCGTCCTCGTGATCGCGATCGCTCACTGCAGACGACGACCGGGTTACTGGCGCGAGCGCGCCGGCTAACAAGGCGTTGAACCTGCCGGGCGCTACTGGCTTTCTGCAAGCCCTCGCGGGGGTTCCCCTTCGGGTCCCCCGCTCGCGATTGCCCGTCTGCATCGTCGTCCTCCGCGCACCGCGTTTGCGCCCGCAGGTTAACGCCGGTACGTTAGACAGAGCTGATTCATCCGACCATTCTGGTTGTCGGAAGTAAGAATGATCCTGAGCTCGCGTGCTTTTCGGAGTGAGAGATGGCGACCTGTGAGCTCGCAGGCTGTTGGGTTTTCTGGCTGGAAAGGCCTTTCCGACCTGGGAGCTGGCGACCTGCCGTGTTCCATACAGACGTCGCGACGGCGCCTGCGAGCCGTATCGTGCTTGCCGGCGTCCTCGATTTGGTCGGGCGAGCTGATGCGTCTCGGCGAGCTGCATGCGCTTCTGCTCGCCGAGAGGCTCCAGAGGTCTGACCATTGACTGCTGGCGCTGTCGCGTCCCGCGAAGCAGACCGCATCCTGCCGCGGAAACAGGCGTTCCGAGAGAGTCGCGCGAGCCTGGCCCGCCTGTCTAACTAGCCGCTGAACCTGACGGGCGCGGTGGCGACGTGAAGGGCGAGCGGCCTCGCTGCGCTCGGTCGCCGGCGAGTTGCGGGGCTTGTCCTCCGCGTGACGTTGCGCCCGCAGGTTAGCGCCAGTACGTTGGGCAGACGAACTCGTGTCGGCTTGAAGCGTTGCACGCCGTTGCTCTATCGCTGATCGAGAAAGTCAGGCGAGGCGATGAGGTTGCGACGGCGGAGCGGTTCGGGGCCGGCTCGTCTCGCAAGCTCGCGTGTGCGGGGCATTGACTCGAGGCCCGGGTCGAGAAAGAGCGGTTCGACCTGACCCCCGATCGACGAGGTCCACGGCGGGGCGGACTTACCGTCGCGGGAAGCTAGGAGCTCTGCCAGCGCAGCGGCGACGACCATCTCGCGCGGCGTCAACCCGAGCGGGCGATCGCATCGATCCCATTCCAGATTCACTCGACGCGCATCGGCGACCCATTGGCGCGCAGCCAAGAGATCTCCCGCGAGGACTGCTTGAACGAGGTTACGGAGCTCCATGATGAATTGACTCCCACAGATCATGAAGCGCGTACGACGCCTTGTCCAGCTGCGGCGGCGGCACGAATGGCTCCAGGCGAGTCCAGACCTCTTGAATTGATCCTTCGATTTGCGAGAGCAAGAGTCGAGCGTCGGCCCGGTCGATAGCGTCGTAGCGTCGCGCCAGGCGGCGAGCTTCATGGCCAGAAGCTGTTCCATCGGTGCCGCGCGTGCGAGCAAAGCATCGGACTCGTACAGGACCGCGCCTCCGGTGACGCTGGTCATGAAACCTTTGGCCCCGTCGTTCAGCCAGTCCTCAGGCAGGTCGAGGCCCTCGGCGACACGCGCGGCGGCTGCACGGAGTTTCGACGCTTCTGGCGCAAGGAAGTACGCATCTACATCTTTCGTCGTTTCTCTCGCATTGAACAGGAGAACGAGTGCGGCTCCCCCGACGACCACGATTTCCCCGCGCTCGCCCACCGCTGCAAGTTCCTCGGACAGCGCGTCGAAAGCCGTTTTGATCTTCGCGGCGGAGAGGAGCACGTCCGAGAACGTATCACGGCCCGTCCTTGTCGCTGCCCAACTCCGCGTTGCAGCTGACGAGTCCCTCGCATACGCTCGGGCCTCGCAGCTGAACGCGCGAACGTTAGCCGGATGCATCCTCACGGCGTGCATTTGCGACCGGTGCTATCGTTCTTCACGATGTCGACCGAAGAACTGCTCGCCCAGGTCCTCCGGCTTCCGCGAGCCGAACGTGCGCGCGTGACGAGCGAACTCCTCTCGAGTTTGGAGGAGCCCGAAGATATCGTCTCGCAGGCTTGGGCCGCGGAACTGGAGCGCCGATCTCGTGAGGTAGCAGAGGGAACCGTGCAGGCGGTGGACTGGGAGCACGCGAGACGCGACCTCCTTTCCGAGCTCAAGGCGCGACGTGCGGCTCGTAGTTCATCCTGAAGCCACGCTGGAAGTTCGCGCAGCAGCGATCTGGTAGGACGATCAGCGCGACGGCCTAGTCTAGGCGACGATCTGATCCTAGAGTTTGATCGTGGAATCGAAGCCATCCTCCGTCGGCCTGCATCCTTTCCACTTTGGACAGGGGTTCGCGGGAGCCCGATCCGGAAATTCGTGATCGATCGATTCCCGTACTCGATCGCTTTCGAGATCCATCCCGATCGCTTGGTGATACTCGCCTTCGCCCACGCAAAGCGCCGACCGCTGTACTGGCTGTCGCGACTTGATGCGGGCCCCGGCTAACTAGGCGTTGAGCCTGTCGGGCGCTACTTCCGTCCTGCAAGCCCTCGCGGGGTTCCCCTTCGGGTCCCCCGCTCGCGGTGCCGCATCTGCATCGTCGTCCTCCGCGCTGCGTTTGCGCCCGCAGGTTAGCGCCAGTACGTTAGGCAGACTCGAATGCACTTGGGACTACGCCTCCTCTTCTCAGCGGTCTTGCCCATTGCGGCTGCCGGATGCGGTACGAGTGTGTCTGTCCCTGACACTCACTACCCACCGTATAACCACCCCGTCTTCCTCACGAAGGATCTACCTCCGGAAGGAGCGCAGGTCGAAGTCATCGGTCGGATCGAACTCCGACGTGGTTGGTACGCTTCAATGGATCCACTGCTCGACGAGTTGGTGGACCGCGCGCGCCAGGTGGGCGCAGACGGAGTCGTGCAGCTTCGAACGGGTAGAACCGTCACCCCTTTCGCGTGGGCGGTACCATATGCGGAGGGGCTCGCGGTGCGCTCGCAGGGTTTTGACTATCGGAGCTCCGGCATGGTTGGTCAGTGGCGCTAGGGCACCATGCGTCCCCGGAAGTTCGAGTCGCCACGGGACGATCCATTGGCGCGCGCAAATCCAAACACGCGACGTCGCTGCCTAACTAGCCGCTGAACCTGACGGGCGCCGGCGGTCGCTTTGCTCCGTCTGGCGCCCGCAGGTTAACGCCGGTACGTTAGGCGGACGCAGCGAAATGCCGACCGTCCACCGCAGCGGTCCTTACCGCTTCTATTTCTACAGTCACGAGCCGAACGAGCCGCCGCACGTGCACGTCGACCGAGACGACCGGACGGCTAAGTTCTGGCTCGACCCGGTCGAACTTGCGACAAATCTGGGTTTCCCCGCGGTCGAGCTGGCGCGGATTGAGCGCATGGTACAATCCGACAGGCATTGCTGCAGAGCTGGCATGAGCACTTCGGATCCTAAACCCGGCGAACGTATCGTCGACGTACGCATCGACGAGCACACGCTCACCACCGACCTGGCGGATGGGCGCACCATCACCGTGCCGCTCGCGTGGTTTCCGCGCCTGCTTCACGCAACCCCACAAGCGCGTTCAAATTGGCGCCTCGCTGGAGGTGGTTTCGGAATCCACTGGCCGGACGTGGATGAAGACCTCAGCGCGCAGGGACTTCTTCGTGGTGCGCCCGCTGCCGCACAGCGATCAGGCGCCGCCTAACTAGCCGCTGAACCTGACGGACGCCGACGGTCGCTGCGCTCCCTCTGGCGCCCGCAGGTTAACGCCGGTACGTTAGCTAGAGCTCAGTCCTCCGACCAATCGGATGGTCAGAGGTTTGATTTTTTCGGGATTGGCGATGTTTTTCTCAAGCTTTGCAGAGAGAGATGGCGACCTGTCGATCTCGACGGGCTGCTGATGTCGACTTGCCGACTTCCAAGTAGACCTCGCGACAGCGTCTGCCGGTCGAGTGGTGCTTGTGCCGGCGTCGTCGTTCGGTCGGGCGAGCTGCTGCGCCGAGCCGGGCTGCCTGCCGTCTCGATTCCCGATCAGCCGGCGCACGGCTTCGGGACGATTTGGAATCGTCCCCAACGAGCGAACCAGGTCCCGACCCTCGGCCACCGCAACGGCGATGGTTTCGGCGTGTACGTCCATACCAACGAATGCGGTACTCTTGCTCATGACCGGCTCCTTTGACCTGTAGCTCTGCGTTCTCGGTTCCGTGCCTCGAACGTAACCTACGACCTGGTCAACTCGAGCCGGTCCTTCCATGATGACTAGACCGACGGCTAAAGACGAGACGCGTCTATCCGGCGTTCCGCAGAGATTGCGACCCCATTCCTACCGTGGTAGGAATTCCTCATGCCGCAGTCTGCAGCAAAACTTTCGGTGAGCATTCCGGCGAATCTGGCCACGGCCGTGCGTCGACGCGTCGGGAGTCGTGGCTTGTCCGGATTCGTTGCGAGAGCCATGGCCCACGAGTTGGAACGAGAGCAGCTCAGAGCCTTTCTCGCAGAACTCGACGAAGTCCACGGTCCCGTTTCAAAGGGTGTAGTGACCAAGGCACGACGGGCTTGGCCGAAGCGCTGATCCTCGATTCGGAAGCCGTCCATGCCCTCGCTAGGGCGAACGAGCGCGGTGTTCTAGCCGAGCGTGCTCGTGCCATCTTGAGCGTCGCCCATGAACGCCACGCGCTCGTTCGCGTCCCCGCCGCTGTGCTCGCGGAGGTTTGCCGTGGACCACGTTTTGATGCCGCGGTGGACCACCTGCTGAATGGTCACGGCATTGCCGTGCATGACCTAACGCGTTCTATCGCCCAGCGCGCCGGCGCACTCTTGAGCAGAGCACGCCTCTCGTCACGATACGCCGTCGATTCCTTCGTCGTGGCGACAGCGCTTGAGTTCGACACCGCGATCATCGCGACGGGAGATCCAATAGACATCCGGCGCCTCTCCGCTGCGCAGCGCAATCTCCGAGTGTTCGCGCTCTGACGACGAGCGGTCTAACTTAACTAGGCGTTGAACCTGCCGGGCGCTTCTTCCGACCTGCAAGCCCTCGCGGGGGTTCCCCTTCGGGTCCCCCGCTCGCGATAGCGCATGTGCATCGTCGTCCTCCGCACTGCGTTTGCGCCCGCAGGTCGCAGCGGACGGCCAACTCGCTTCCGCTCGCGGCCCGCCGCTGAACCGTTGTACGTTAGGCAGACATGGCGAATCTCGACTTCGACATTCTCGGAGATCCGACATGCCAACTTGGCGGTCTGAGTCTCTGGGTTCTCGGTCGAGAATTTCCGGACGCCACTGACTACTGGGATGGGAACTGGCTTTACGTCACAGCGCGTTGCCAACTCCCTGGTGCGGACGTCTGGCATTAGCGCCAGTACGTTAGGCAGACGAGAGCGACATGAGTGACGTGGCCCCGATCGATCTCGCAGCCTATCGGCGGATCGTGATCGTGACGGGGGCAGGCATCTCGGTCGCCTCCGGTCTGCCGACCTATCGGGGCGTCGGCGGCCTCTGGAACAAAGTCGACGTCGCGAACCACGCTACGGCAGCCGCCATCCGATCGGATCCCGAACGAGTCTGGAGCTTCTTCGCTGAAGGTGGTTCTCGCTTGAATCGATCGAGCGGGCATGATCTGAAGCGCTGAAGAGGCGTGCAGGGTCGAGTACCGCTTCCGTGGCGCCGAGAGGTACGTGGAGACGAGGCGCGTCGATCTCGCGATCTCCTTCCGCCGCCACGGCCCTTGTCTTTGCGACCACCGGGATGGACGGTGGCTCGCTCACGGCTGGGCCGATGCTCCCGCCGACTTCGGTGGTCGTCGCACAAGTCGAACCGTTCGCCAGATCGGCGACCACGGGTTCCGGCACTGCGCTCTTCCTCCACGCGGGGTGCGGGCCGAGGACGCCATGGAATCGTAGTAGCGGATGCCTGGGCGGAGAAATCAAAGCCGAAAGGCGCGCGAGCAGCTCGACCGGATCCATCCGCGGTGGGTTTCGCCGCGACGCCAGGGTCGTTGCAGTTGGATGGCGAACGCCGAACTCGCGATGGCAGTGGTGCCTCTCGACGCTCGAGACGGGCCCCTCGACGCCGACGGACGCTGAGCTCGGAAGCCTCTCGACGCCGACGGACGCTCCTCGACGCTCGAGACGTGCTGCCGTGAGCAGGCGCATGCGCCCGCCGCACTTGGGGCAGGTCTCGACGTCGATGCCGAAGGTTCCGCGGAGACGCTGCTGTCGAAAAAATAGGCGCGCTCGGAAGGCACTGCGAGCACCGTACGCCAATGAAACAGGCGACCGAGTGCACTGGACTTTCATCAGGGTTCTCGAAATCCAGGACCTCTGCGAGGCCGAACTTTCCGACGGGACGACCGCGAGCGACGTTCAGCAGATTGCCAGGGCCTCGCGGGCTCCGCGCCCATTGGCGTCACGATCGTGTTCGTCCCGCCGTGAGACGTCGATTGGCCCCACGAGGGGCCTGGGGTCGTCCGCCGCGTCGATGCGCTCCGTCCCTGTTTCTGCGATACCCTCGCCGGCGTGGCAGAGCTCGAATCTCTCGTTTTTGGCGCGCCTCTGGCTCGCGTTCGTCACCTTGTTTCGCGTCTTGTCGAGCCCCGGGTTCGCGCGCCGCGTCGCATCGCTGCCCGCGAGCGCGGTAGACACCGGTTCGGGTGAACCGTTGCCGGTCGTTGAGTCGCCGGTGAGCCCCAGCCCCGACACGGCGAGCGCGCTCGGCCTGCTCGCGCTATTCCAGCGTGAAGGACGGCTCGTGGACTTTCTGGAGCAGGACATCGCGGCGTTCCCCGACGCCGAAATCGGCGCGGCCGCAAGAGTCGTCCATGACGGTTGTCGGCGCGCGCTCCTGGCTCACGCGGATGTCGTCCGCGTCAGAACCGAGGCAGAAGGCTCCGCGGTGACCCTCGACGAAGGATTCGACGCCGCGAGCATCAAGCTCACGGGGGACGTCCGCGGAAGGGCGCCGTACAAGGGCACTCTTCGCCATTCCGGGTGGAAGATCCGTCAGCTCAGATTGCCGATTCCGGTTCCAGGGTACGACCCGAGCATCGTCGCGCCGGCCGAGGTCGAGCTGTGACGTCCGCGCGCGCCACGCACTCCGTCGGGATCGATCTCGGGACGACTCACACGGCGCTTGCATCCGCCGAGCTCGCCGGAGACGGGTCCCGGCCGGCGCCGTTTTCCGTGCCGCAGCTCGTTGCCCGCGGAGCGGTCGAATCGCAGCCACTGCTCCCGTCATTCCTCTATTTCGCGCACGAGAGCGAGGGCCCGCTCGCGGTTCCGTGGGATGCGAATCGCTCCTTTGCCGTTGGAGAGCTCGCTCGGCGACGAGCATCGGAAGCGCCGGCCCGCGTCGTCTCGAGCGCGAAGAGCTGGCTCTGCCACGCTGGCGTCGATCGCCGCGGGCCGATCCTGCCGCCCGGCGCTCCGGATGACGTCGAGAAGATCTCGCCCGTCGAGGCGTCGTTTCGCTATCTCGATCATCTCTCGGAAGCGTGGCAATCAGGCGGCGGCGCGCCGCTCGCCGAGCAACCCGTCGTCCTGGCCGTGCCCGCGTCGTTCGACGCCGGGGCTCGAGACCTCACCGTCGAAGCGGCGTACGCGGCCGGCTTCGAAGACGTCACGTTGCTGGAGGAGCCACAAGCCGCCCTGTACGCGTGGATCGAATCCGTGGGCGACGACTGGCGTGGCCTGCTCGCCGTCGGGGACATCGTGCTCATCGTCGATGTCGGCGGCGGGACGACCGACTTCTCCGCCGTCGCCGTGGTCGAGATCGACGGCGCGGTGGCGCTCGAACGCGTCGCCGTCGGAGACCACATCCTGCTCGGCGGCGACAACATGGACCTCGCGCTGGCCCATTTGGTGAAGTCGAAGCTCGAGGCGGAAGGCAAGGAACTCGATCGCTGGCAGCTCCAGGCACTCACCTACGGTTGCCGGGCCGGCAAGGAACGGCTGCTCTCGACGGACGCGGAGTCCGTGCCCATCGTCGTACCGAGCCGCGGCTCTAGCCTCCTCGGTGGGTCACTGTCCGCGACGCTCTCGCGCGAGGAGGCCCGCGTGCTCGTCTTCGACGGCTTCTTCCCGGACACCGAGCTTGCCGCGGAACCTGCTCGCCGTCCGCGCCCGGCCCTCACCGAGGTCGGTTTGCCCTACGCATCGGAGCCGGCCGTTACGCGACACCTCGCGACGTTCCTGCGACGCCAGGCGCGGGCACTCCCGGGCGACGAAACATCCATGCTGCTCCCCTCGGCAGTGCTGTTCAACGGCGGAGTCCTGAAGGCCAACGGAATCCGCGAACGGATCTCGAACACGCTGAACCGTTGGTTGCGAGAAGCCGGAGCTCCGCCGGCACGCGTGCTGCCGGCCGTGGATCTCAATCTCGCGGTGGCACGCGGGGCTTGTTACTACGGCCTGGTGCGTCGCGGACGCGGCTTGCGTATTCGAGGGGGCACCGCACGCGCATACTACGTTGGAATAGAGAGCCCCGCGCCAGCGGTTCCGGGTGTCGCGCCCCCGGTGACTGCGCTCTGCGTCGCGCCGTTCGGCATGGAGGAGGGTGCGACCGCCACGATCTCCAAGCTCGAGCTCGGACTGGTCGTCGGTGAACCCGTTCGCTTCAGATTCTTCGGATCGACCGTACGCCGCGATGACGGCGCCGGCACCGAGCTCGAGCGGTTTCGTCCCGGTGAGCTCGAGGAATTGTCGCCGATCGAGGTCACGCTGAGCGGCGAGGGGAGAAGGGACGGCGACGTCGTCCCGGTCCGCCTCGAGTCCACGGTGACGGCCATCGGCACCCTGGCCCTCGAAGCCATCGCGGTGAACCCCATCACGGCCGACGAGCGGTGGAAGATCGAGCTCGGCATCCGGCACTAGCCGTTCGCCGGCTCGAGAGGAATCACATGAAGACGGAAGCGCCGAAAAGCGCGCGCATCGTCGGGATCGATCTCGGCACGACGAACACCGTCGTCGCGTACGACGAGGGAACGAGCGTCGCCATCTTCTCCCAACCACAGCTCGTCGCGGAGGGACGTGTCGGTACGGCGCCACTGTTGCCGTCGGTGCTCTTCGCTCCGCCCGAGGGGGAACCTGCATCGGATCCGTTCGGTGATGCACCCTGGACCGTCGGCGTCCATGCGCGCGCGCGCGGGCGCGGCACACCCGGACGGTGTGTCACGTCCGCAAAGAGCTGGCTCTCGCACTCGGGCATCGATCGCCTCGCGCCGACGTTGCCATGGGGAGCGGATCCCGACGACGAGTCGCTCCCGAGGATCTCGCCCGTCGAGGCCAGCCGTCGCATCCTGGAACACGTTCGTCGTACCTTCGACATGGCGTTCCCGGACGCGCCGCTCGTAGACGCCACGACAATCCTCACGGTGCCCGCGTCGTTCGACGAGGTGGCACGCGAGCTCACCGTGCGCGCCGCGGTCGACGCGGGTCTCTCCGTGCGCCTGCTCGAGGAACCACTGGCCGCCTTCTACGACCATCTCGCCACTCACGGCACCCGCGAGCTCGCCGCGCTCGCGACGGGTCGGGACGCGTTCGCGCTCGTGTGCGACGTCGGCGGCGGGACGACGGATCTGACGCTCATCCGCGTGCGCCCGGGCGGCTTCGATCTGGACCGGGTCGCCGTGGGACGGCACCTGCTGCTCGGGGGCGACAACATGGACCTCGCGCTCGCCCACCTCGTCGAGCCACGCATGATCGAACCACCGGCTCGACTCGATCCGGCTCTCTTCTCGGAGCTCGTGTTGGCGTGCCGCGAAGCGAAGGAACGCTTGCTCGCCGACGGCGCGCCCGGAGATGTCCCCGTTCGACTCCTCTCGCGAGGTTCACGGCTGGTCGGTGCGACATACGCCGCGTCGCTCGCCCGCGACGACATCGAGAGCGTCGTTCTCGACGGCTTCTTTCCCAGCGTCGACGGCTCCACCGCTCCGCCAACGTCGCGGGCGGCCCTCGTCGGATTCGGACTCCCGTACGAACGAGATCCGGCCGTGACCCGGCACGTCGCGGCGTTCCTTCGACGGCATTTGCCGGATGGCGTGGCGCCCGATGCCGTGCTCCTGAACGGCGGCGTATTCCGTTCGGCTCGCGTCCGCGCGCGGCTGCTCGAGTCGCTGCCGACAGGGGCACATGGCAGGCCGCTCGAGCTGTCCGCACCGGATCCGGATCTCGCCGTCGCCCGCGGAGCAGTCGCGTTCGGCTCGTCCATCGTCGGCAACGGACTCCGCGTCGGCGGAGGCTCGGCGCGAGCGTACTACGTCGGGCTACGCGCGAACGACGGCGAGCGACGCGCGGTCTGCGTCGTGCCCCGTGGTGCGCGCGAAGGGGAGCGCCACGTCGTCGTCGTGCCCGGTCTCGCACTCGTCGTCGGTGAGCCGGCGCGCTTCGATCTCTTTTCGTCCGACGACGGCGCCGATGCCAGTGGCGCGATCGCCGGTGCCTCCGATGCTCTGGCTCCGCTGCCGTCGATGACGGCGTCGTTCGACGCCAGCGCGGGTGGCCGTGAAAGCCGCGTGGGCGTGCATCTCGAGGGAGAGCTCACCGCCGTCGGTACGCTGGACGTCGCGTGCGTCGAAACCGGACGGGTCGACCCGAGACGGTTTCGGCTCGCCTTCGATCTTCGTCAAAAGCCGCGCGAACCATCCCTGCGACCCGTCCCGTCGGTGCGGCCATCGAGCCCCAAGTTCGACGCCGCACGGGAGCTCGTGCTGCAGGTCTATGGCAGGGGGCGGACGGACGCGCAGCCCCGCGACGCGCGGCACCTCGTTCGCGAGCTCGAGCGGGTGCTCGGCGAGCGTGCGACGTGGACCACGGACCTCTCGCGGGGTCTTTACGACGCGCTGCTCCCCGAATCGAAGGCGCGCCGCCGCTCGTCCGAGCACGAGCGCACCTTCTGGATGCTCGCCGGCTTCTGCGCACGACCGGGCTACGGCTTTCCGGGCGACGATCGGCGCGTCGGCAAGCTCGTGCCCCTGCTCCAGGAGCTCGTCGCGTTTCCGGAGGAGGCGCGCATCTGGCAGCAGTTCTGGATCAACTGGCGACGGGTGGCAGGGGGCTTGAACAAAGCCGCACAAACAAACCTCCGGGACTGGCTCGATCCGTATCTGTCGACGGACGCGACCAAGCCAAAGAAGCGTAAGGGCTTCAAGCCGCTCGCGGAAGACGAAATGCTGGAGGTCGCGGCGTCGCTCGAGGCCGTCGAGCCGGCGCGGCGCAGTGATCTCGGGCGGTGGCTTTTGGAACGAACGTGGACGAATCGCGATCCGCGGCTCTGGCGTGCGGTCGGTCGCGTCGGCGCGCGCGTTCCAACGTACGCCAGCGCGCATCACGTGGTCCCGCCGGCGACCGTCGAGCAATGGCTCGACCACCTGCTACGCGAAAAGTGGACCGAGGTTCCGACCGCAGCAGCCGCGGCGACGCAGATGGCGAGGGTGACCGGCGATCGCACGCGCGACGTCTCGGAGGCGACGCGGATTGAGATCGCGAGACGGCTGGAGATGGCCGGCGCGCCGCCCGAGTGGCGGCGCTCGGTGCTGGAATTCGTCCCGATCGCCGCCGTGGACCGCACGGAGTTCTTTGGCGAGTCGCTTCCCGTCGGGCTGGTACTCGACGTTTGATTGCCTGCAAGTAATGTTCGAGTAAGACGCGCGCAACGGAGGCCACTCAGGATGGGTCGACGGTCGCGCCTCGGAGCCGGCCACCTCCATGGAACGAATGCTCGGGAGAATCATGAAACGACGGATCGAAATCGCGGCCGGTGTCACGGCCCTGGTCACCGCTGTCTGCGCAGTCCGCGTCCATTCGGCGCCCCTTGCGCAGGACACGCGCACGACCGAAGCCAACATCACGCGCCTGACCACCAGCATCCTCGAACACTCGCAGTTCGCGCACCACCCGCTCGATGAAGAGCTGGCCGGCAAATTCCTCGACGGCTACCTCGACGCCCTGGACGGCTCGCGCTCGCTCTTCTTGCAATCGGACGTGGACGAGTTCGCCAAATACCGCGCGACACTGGCGCAGGCCACTCGCAATACGGGCGACACGACCGCGGCGCGAGCCATCCTGGATCGGTATCGCGAACGACTCGGGGAGAGGGCGGCCTTCGTCTCGAGCCTACTGCGAGCGGGTCACTTCGATTTCACCGGTCACGACCAGTATGTCCTCGATCGCGAACACGTCGCGAGGCCGGAGAATCTGGCCGCTGCCAAAGATCTGTGGCGCGAGGAGCTGCGCGCCGAATACCTGGAACAGAAGCTCGACGGTGCTCGTCCGGAGCAGATCGTGAGCACCCTGACGCGACGCTACCAGCAGCAACTGGCGACCATGAAGGCGTTGAAAACGAACGAGGTCCTGGAGATTTATCTGAACGCGCTCGCGCATGTTTACGATCCGCACTCGGACTACCTCGGGCACGAAGAGGCCGAGAGCCTCTCGATCGCCATGAACCTCTCGCTCTTCGGCATCGGCGCGTCCCTGGAGAACGCGGACGGCTACTGCAAGGTGCGGGAAGTACTGCCGGGTGGACCGGCGGCGCGCGGCGGCGTGCTGAAGGCGGGGGACCGCATCGTCGCCGTCGCGCAGTCGGGCAAGGATCCGGTGAACATCGTGAACATGCCCCTGAGCCGCGCCGTCGATCTGATCCGCGGTCCGAAGGGTTCGACCGTGACGTTGACGGTTCTTCCAAACGGCGCCGCTGACGGATCGCTCCCCGAGAAGATTCCCCTGGTGCGAGACGAGGTGAAGCTCGAAGACCAGCGGGCGAGCGCTCGCATCATCGATTTGCCTGCTGGCAAAGGGGAGACGCTCCGGCTGGGCGTGCTCGATGTACCGTCGTTCTACGCCGCCATGGGCGACCACCGGGCGGATGCGCATAGCAGCGTGACGGCCGATGTGGCGCGCCTGCTCACGAAGCTGAACGCCGAACACGTGCGGGGGGTGGTCCTGGACCTGCGTCGCAACGGCGGCGGCTCACTCGAGGAGGCGATCAGCCTGACGGGCCTGTTCATCCACCGCGGACCCGTGGTGCAGACGCGCGGCCCCGCGGGAGACGTGGAGGTGGACAGCGACACCGATCCCACGGAGCTCTATCAAGGCCCACTCGTGGTCCTGACGAGCCGCTTCAGTGCATCGGCGTCCGAGATCCTGACGGGAGCGTTGCAGGACTACGGTCGCGCGTTGATCGTCGGTGACTCCTCGACGTTCGGCAAAGGTACGGTGCAGAGCATCCTGCCTCTCGCTCGCGTGATGGACGAAGGAGGTCTCGCGCATACGTTCGACCCGGGAGCGCTCAAGGTCACGATCCGGAAATTCTATCGACCCGACGGTGCCTCGACTCAGCTCCGCGGCGTCGCGTCCGACATCGTGTTGCCGTCGGCCAGTGACTTCAGCGACGTGAGCGAGTCCGCGATGAAAGATCCGCTGCCGTGGGACCATGTGGCGCCCGCGCTCCACGAACGCTCGAACGACGTGAAGCCGTACGTCGATCTACTCCGAGAAAAGTCCAGTCGGCGGATCGCGGACGAAAAGAGCTTTGCCGACTTCGCAGCCGACGTCGCTCGGTTGAAGAAGACCGAGGCCACGAAAGCGGTTTCGTTGAACGAAGCGGAACGCCGACAGAAACTGGCGGAAGCCGATGAGCGCCGGCGCGTGCGTGAATCGGATCGCGAAATGATGCAGTCCAAGATGCCCCGCACGTACGCGATCACCCTGGACAACGCGTCGTCTCCGGGCCTGCCCCCGCCGGTCACGGTCAAGGACAGGAAGGGCGTTGCCGCCACGACAAGCTCATCGTTGGAACCGGCGGATCTGGACGAAAGCACGCCCGAACACCCGTACGTCGACGACATCGTCCTGAACGAGACCGTGGACATCCTCGCGGACTACACGAACATGATGAACGCGCCGAACGGCGCGAGCGGTTCCTCTGCTCGAGCTCGATAAGTCCACCCACCATTCACCCACCGCTCGAAGGGGCGACGTCCCACGACGTGCTATGAAATGTCGTGAAATGCCTCACGAAGCCTGGCTCATCGATCTCGACGGGACGCTTTATCATCCCCTTCCCGTGAAGGCGGCAATCGCCGCCGAACTCGTCATCGGGGGGCGTGCAGCGATCGCGATTCTGCGACAATTCCGGCACGAGCACGAGCGACTGCGGGACGACCCCGGCGATGACTCTAGCCCGTACCGCGTTCAGCTCGAGCGGACGGCGCACGCCGTCGGCGTGGGGGTGGAAGACGTGACGGCGCACGTCTCGGAATGGATGCACGTGCGTCCGGGAAAGTGGATCCGGGTCTTCCGAAGGCGAGCCCTCCTGGCCGAGATTCGCGACTTTCGTCAGCGGGGTGGGCGGACTGCACTGGTGACGGACTATCCGGCGACGAAAAAACTCGAGGCACTGGGCGTGCCCGACCTGTTCGAGATCGTCGTCGCAAACGGAGAACCAGGCGGTCCCTCGCGGCTGAAGCCGCACCCGGAAGGGTACCTCCTGGCCGCAACGCGCCTCGGTATTTGCGCCGAAAAGTGCCTGGTCATCGGAGATCGCGCGGACGCGGACGGCGTCGCCGCGCAGGCGGCGAAGATGGACTTTCGGCGAATCGTCTGACGCTCGTATCGACGCGACAGCTCACGCTGCGACGCCGCGAAGCTTCGGATTCCAGAGAGTCACGCGATTTCTGCCCTCACGCTTCGACACGTAGAGGGCCTGATCCGTGGCCTTGAACAAGGTCTCCCAGTCCGAGCCCGCGCGCGGAAATGTCGCGGCACCGATCGAGCACGTGACGGACAGCGCCCCACCCTTCACGTGGAACGTCGTGGTCTCGAGCTCCGCGCGGATGCGTTCCGCGAGGAGCTCCGCGCCCTTGGCATCGGTGTCCTCGCACACGAGCACGAATTCTTCGCCGCCGAACCGACCGACCGCGTCGATGTCCCGCTTCGTGCGACGGAGCACGTCGGCGAAGCCCTTGATCACGACGTCGCCCACGTCGTGCCCGTGCGTGTCGTTGACCTTCTTGAAGTGGTCGATGTCGCAAACGAGGACGCTGAGCGGCTTTTCGAGCCGGAGGGCCGAGCGGAGCTTCTGCTTCCCGAGCTCGGCTATGGTGCGCTTGTTGTAGAGTCCCGTGAGGCCGTCGGTGGTGGCTAGATCTTCGAGACGTTTCACCATTCGCGCGTTCGCGAGAGACACCGCGATGTGACGAGCGAGCACTTCGAGCGTGGGCCGAACCAAGTCGCCGAACGCGGCCTTCTGATTCGAACCGAGGACGAGCGCGCCGAGCGCGTTGTCGTGGACCAGGAGCGGCAGGACGACCAGAGACGGCATGTCCGGCGGGCGGATCCGTCGAGTGAAGACGACCTGTCGGAGCGGATCGTAATCGCCGCGATATGGAAGCGGGTGCTTGTTGGCGACGACCATCGACACGAGCCCGTTGTTGTGGCGAAAAGTCTGCCCGACGAGCTCGCGCGCCCCTTCTCCACTCGCGGCGCAGATTTCGTGGCTTCCCTGCTGGCCCTCGCGATGAAACAACGTCACGACGGCGAAATCGAATGCCGCAAACTCCCGCGCACTGCTGACGCCCGCTTCGATGACCTCCGACTCGGTGGTCGCTGCGGCCAGTAGATCGACGGCGCGGTACAGTTTGCCTTGCTCGATCTTCGCCCGCTCGAGCTGAACGAACACCCGCTCGTTCTCGATGGTCCTGAGCACGAACTCCGCCACGCCGGCGAGCAACCGCTGGTCCTTCTCGCCGAATCCTTCGGGCGTCGTGCGGTCCACGACGAGGAGCCCTCGAGCTTGCCCGTGCTCCTGAACCGGAACGACGCACACTGACTCGATGGGTGGCGTGACACCGTAGAACGGGACGTGCTTCCGCGCCCTGCCGTCCGTGAGCGACACGGGTTCGTTGCTCTTCAAGGCCGCACCGAACAACCCTTCTCTCGCCCGAAAGGGTCCTCTGTCGATGGACGGGTCGTCCGTGGAAATTTCTCGGACGGTGAGCGCTTGCCCGCCCTCCGTTGCCCAGAGAAGCACGGCGCTGCGCACGGAGAGCGCCCTTCGAACGAGCCCGAGCGCGAACTCGAGCGTGGCGTGGATCTGATCGACGCTCGAGCGCAGGAGCCGATCCGGATCGCCTCGCGGCACGGACGCCATCGGACTCGACAGAGGTTCGACCGCCGACGTGGGAGCGCCGATGAGCCGGTACGAACGAGCGTCGTCCCGCATACGCTGCATCTCGCCCTCGAGTCGGGCGCGCGACAGTCGCCGGAGCCGGGCGATCTCCGCGCGGAATACGAGCAGGTTGAGCGCCGCAAAGCCGACGATGAGCGCCGCGTGAGGGAGCAACTCGGTCGCGGGGCGGGACAGCGCGTAGCGATCCAGCGCCCACTCGAGCGCGATTGCGAACGCGACGGTTCCAGCGGCAGCCCACGCCCGGGCGAACGCGGCGGCGAGCATCACGAGCGAGTACACGGCGGGGTAGTACGGGCCGCCCAGCGAATCCGGGGCGCAGAGGACGGCCGCGTAGGTCAAGACAGTGAGATGAGTGAATAGCTCGAGGTCCAGGCGCGCCGTGTCGCGCGGCAAGATCCGGCGCAAGCGCCGGACCGCGCGAGCACCGAGCGATACGAGGAACAACCCGGACAGCACGAGAACCCACGGGGGCGACGCGGAGCCCGCAAAGACGTAAACGAGACAGGCGCCGAAGCCGAGTGCCGTCAGGGTACCTGCGCCGCGAGCCACGAGCTGCTGCAACGTCAGCGCTGCGCGGACGAGCGGGTCCATCCAATCGGGCCGTAACAGAGCCTGTTCGTCACGGCCCACTTTCCGGAATGCCGCCGATGTGGGACACGTGACGAGGAGTGCGCCCGGGTCTACGGCTCCAGATTCTGTTGCTCCTCGGCGGTCTGTTGCTGGCCGCGTTTCTGCCCCTATTTTTCGCCGTGTCCACGTACACGCGGTTCACGCTTCGTGAAGTGCGGGCGACGTCCGCGCGGGCCCTCGGCCGCGCGATCGCCGGTCAGGTGTCGGAGGCCCGCGCGCGACGCCCTGCACGCGAGCTGGCCCCGTTGCTCGCCGCGCATCTCGGTCCGACGGGCGTGGAGGCCCTCGAGCTCCTCGACGGGTCGGGAAACGTGGTGACACGGGTCGGCGATGCGGCAGCGCTCTCCTCGATGGAGCGCGTCGACCCTCGACGAGAAGCGATCCAGCATCTCGAGACCGCTCGCGGGCGGGCCATCGCGGTGGTCGTTCCCGACTCGCAAGGGGCCGTCGTCGCGGTACTCCGCACGGACGAGGAGTCGACACGTGTCGAACCGCTCGTACGCCTCTCCGGGCTCTACATGGGGCTCGTCGCTCTCGCCTTGCTGGTGGTGTCGTACTTCGCCCTGACGTGGATCATCGTGGGACCCCTCGACGATCTGTCGCGCGCTGCGCAACGCGTCGCAACGGGCGCTCGACGGCTCGAAGTACCGAAGAGCGGAGCGCGAGAGCTCGTCGAGCTCGGTACGAGCCTCCAAACGATGACCGAACGACTCTTGAACGAAGAAGAGGCGCTCAGAACCAAGATCGACGAGGTCGAGCGAGCAACGGCGAGCCTCCGGGAAACCCAGGACCGCCTCGTCCGTTCCGAACAGCTCGCATCCGTGGGGCGGCTCGCAGCCGGTCTCGCGCACGAGGTCGGTAATCCCATCGCCGCGATCCTGGGAATGCAGGACCTGCTGCTGGAGGGCGGCCTGTCGGAATCGGAGACGCGCGACTTCCTCGTCCGGATGCACGGCGAGACGGAACGGATCAACAAGATCCTCAGGGATCTGCTGGATTTCGCGCGACCCTCGGCGAAGAAGATCGACGCGATGGAATCCGGCAGCATCGAGGCCGCCGTGCGCGACACCATCGCGCTCGTGGCTCCGCAGAGGTCCCTTCGCGACGTCGCTCTTGCCGCGGATCTTCCTCCGGCATTGCCGAACGTGACGCTGTCGCGCGAACATCTGGTGCAGGTGTTGCTCAATCTCATCCTGAACGCCGCCGATGCCTGTGGCGCGGGAGGCCACGTCGCCGTGCGCGCGACGGTCACCGGAAGCAACGTGCGCGTGGTTGTCGAGGACGACGGCCCGGGCGTCCCGGTCGAAGTCCAGAGTCGCCTGTTCGAACCGTTCGTGACCACCAAGGAGGTCGGAAAGGGCACCGGGCTGGGACTCGCAGTCTGCCGCGGTCTGGTCGAGGGCGCGGGCGGCGCCATCGCGCTGGACGCGGGTTATTCCGGCGGCGCGAGATTCGTGATGGACCTGCCGCGCGCCGCGGACTCGTGACGGACTGGTCGTTCCCGCGGACCTCGGTTCACCCCGGGGCGGGCTGGGGCGGCCCGGACGACGACGACTGGCTGCTGCGGCGCTCGACGATATACGCGCTCCTTCGAAGCTCCGCCGTCCGTTGCTTCACCTTCTTCTTCAGCGACGCGGCGAGCTGACTCAGGATCGCGGGATGCAAGTCCTCGCCGATTCGATGACGATCGATGAGCGCGAGACTCAGTGTGACGAGCGGCACCTGTTCCACGTCACCACGACGGTTCGTGGCGACGATGTAGCCCCGGCGGAGGTCATCGGCGTCGAAGAGCGCAGCCTTCTCCTCGTCGAACTTGGCGCACGCGCTCTGGAGCGCGGCCTCGTTCAATCCTTCCGGAAACACTGCCACGAAGTCGTCGCCGCCGATGTGGCCGAGCCGCGCCGCGGGGCAATCGACGACGAGCGTTCGCGACAGGATCCGCGCCGCAAGACGGATGAGCTCGTCGCCCATGATGAACCCGTAACGGTCGTTGTACTCCTTGAAGCGATCCAGGTCGGCATAGAGAACGGCCCATGTCGGGATCTCGGTACCCTCGTGAATCCAGCGAAGGATCGCCCGATTGCCGGGCAGTCCCGTCAGTGGGCTCGCGCCCTGGGCGCTACGCACCTGGAGCTCCACGGAGCGCTTGATGAGCGCCTTCATGCGGACCGTGCCGACGAGCGCGCCGGTCGCGTCGACGACCAGCACCGGGTCGTAGAGATCCCCTGCCGCACGATCCATCGCCCGCGTCGCGAGCGTCGTGACGGGCGTCCCGAGGCCGACCGAGAGGGGCTGCGCTTTTGCCACGCGCTCGGCCGGTTTGAACTGACGAAGCGCATACCCGTATCGACCGGCGAGCTTCGCGGCGAGGTCCTCGCGCGTGACGAGCCCGCGCGGCAAGGCACCCTCGAGCAGCACGACGTGATCCGTCCTCGGTGAGTCGCGAAAGACGGACTCGATCTGCTCGACGGTGATCGACCCGAGCGGATAGACCACGGCAGGTTCGAGCAATGAGTCGATGGTCTCGTCCGCGTCGCCGAGACCCACGTTGACCGCCCGCGCCAGCCGACGAAGCTTCACGCGCAGTTCCTCGGCCGGCACGGGAGGCTCCCCGGCGGGACGCGCGAGCAGAAAACCCTGCGCGTACCGCACGCCGAGTCGCAGGAGTGCTTCGAGCTCTTCCCAGGTCTCCACCCCTTCGGCGACGAGGCGCGAGTCCACACTCGCCGCAAATGCGTTCAGCGACCTCACGAGATGCCGCCGGTACGCGTGCCGGTGGACGTTCCGCACGACCTCCATGTCGAGCTTGATGTACTGGGGCGTCGTGCTGATGAGGGCAATGAGTCCCGAGTGTCCGGAACCGAAGTCGTCCACCGCGAACTGGAAACCCTGCCTCGAATAATGTTCGATGACCGCCTGGAACCGGTCGTGGTCGACGATCGACGTCTTCTCCGTGATCTCGATCACTATTCGCGACGGGTCTATGCCGTGGAGCCGCAGCTGCGCGAGCGTGAAACCTTCGATGAACCGCGGATCTTCGATGACATCCGGGCTCACGTTCAGAAAGAACAGGCCCGGGATCTTCGTCAATCGCGCAATGGCGCCAATCGCCGCCAGTCGGCACGCGCGTTCGACCTCCCACGCACCGTGGGTCGCGCGTGCGGAGCGCAGAAACGCATCCGCGGAGTCCTCGTGACCCTCGCCTCGCGACAGGACCTCGTATCCGATGGGTTCACCGATGATCAGATCGACGACCGGCTGGAACACGGAATGAATTCGCAGATCGGTTCCTGTCACGCGACGCGCTCCGGAGTGCCCGAGTCCAACCTCTGATGATCGCCGTTCGAGACGGCGCCCCGGTGACATTCTGATGAACGCCACGTTTCTCGAGGTTCTTCGAATGTTCGGGGCGAACCACCCGGGAACACCGGCGCTTCACGACCGACGAGCGGTCCTGGTCGGACGTTTCGGCGGAGGAGGAGGGATTCGAACCCACGGATGACTTTCGCCATCGCCCGTTTTCAAGACGGGTGCCTTCAGCCACTCGGCCACTCCTCCGGGGAGCGCGGCCTTTGTAGCATGGCCACCCGGAGATCGCTGCGAGCGGGCCTCGAATCGGCGCGAGCCAGCTCAGTGTCGAACCTGCTCCCGGCGCACACGCAGCGAGATCTTCGTCCCCCCCCGGGCAACGGACAGGATCACGTCGGATCCCTCCGGGCCTGGCAGACGACGTTCCGCGTCGACGAGCGACGCGGGAGCCTCGCCGTCGATCCCCTCCAGCTCGTCGCCCGACGACACCCCCGCCCGCTCCGCTTCGCTCGATGGCGCGACGCTCGAGATCACGATGTGTCCGCCCGACTCTGCCGCAAGCGTGACCGCGACGCCGCCGGTGGCGGCCGATTCCACGGACCTCGAGGCGACGAGACGGATGACGATGTCGTCGGTCGTGCGACCCGAGTCGACGACTATGGCCGTCGTGCGACCTACCGCCGTCCCCGCGACCGCCGCGAGGTCGATCTTTCCGGGCCGAAGGCGGTCGAGATGGAACGAGCCGTCCGCGGCGCTCACGACCTCGCGCGCGGAGTGAAAACCGATCGGAACGACCGCGTCCACGGCGCCCACACCGACGCGAGCTCCGGCCACCGATCTACCGTCGGCGTCGATGACGCGACCTTCGACGGCGCCGGGGTCGGCAAGGTCGATCGCATCCACGTCGAAGGCGCGATCCGCGCGACCCGTCGGAGCGATACGCACGTCGGCGTCGGTGATCGCGAAGTCCGGGTGCGATACGGTGAGGTGCGCCGCACCCGGAATGACGTCCGTGAATCGATACGTCCCGGCCGCGTCGGTGACCGTGCGGCGTCTCCGTCCGTCGGAGAGAAGCTCGACCGTCGCACCCGCGACGTCCCTCCGCCCTCGAACGGCGGTGACGTGACCTTCCACGAGGACGCCGCTCACGAGGTCCACCACGAGCTTCGCGGGGGCATGGGCGAGCTGACGCACCGCGCGTGCGAAACCGGGTGCCTCGACCTGGATTCGAACCGGCAGCCCCACGGCGTCGGCGATTTGGGCTCGCCCCGCATCGTCGCTGAACGCGCTGACGCGGAGCGGGCGCTCGGCGTCCAGGGACAGTGCCGTCACCTCTGCCATCTTCACGGGATTCCCCGATTCGTCTTCGAGGGAGACCTCGAGCGGCTCGCGCGGCGCCGGAAGTTCGAGCTCGAGCTCGAGCTTCTTTCCATCCGGGATGGTGAGCCCCTTCCGGATGACGGCGCGAAACGGTTCGTCCGGACGCGCGACCGTCAAGCTCACCTCCGTCGGCAGCGTGGCGAACGCAAACGTGCCGTCGTCCGCCGTGGTGGTCGCGCGACTTCCCGGTCCTTCGAGCGCAGAGACTTCCACGCGCGCGCCCGCCACGGGAACGCCGTATTCGTCGACGAGGGTGCCCTCGATCGATCCACCGTCGCGGAGAACAACGTGGACCGTGGCCGTCGTTCCGGCGCTCAGTGTGACCACGTCACTGGTCGTCTCGACATAGGACGGATGATGAACGAGGGCGCGCACGCGCCCTGGCGAGACCGGGCTAGCGCGGAATGTTCCGTCAGCTCCCGTCGTCCACGGCTCCGGCGCTGCTGCGCTGGTGGCGTCATCGCCCTGGTCGCTCGTTGGAATCGGTGGAATGGCGCCGAGCATGACGCCGAGGTCCCCGGACGGCAGAAGCGGCGAAGGCCCCGGGAGCGACCACGCAAAGTGTGCGCGCTGAAACTCATCGAACAGGGGTGTCGCGGTGATCGGCATTCCATCGAGGTCGGTGCCGATGATCTCGATCGTCGCCCCTTCGACCGGACGCCCATCGGCATCGACGACATCGCCGCGCACGACCGCTCCCCGGAGCAATGCGATCCGCACTTCTGTCGCGGCACCCTCCGGAACGGCAACGGTATCGCGCGCAATGAACCCGTCGGCGCGCGCCGAGACCACTGCGGGCCCTCGCGCGATCGGCCCGAGGGTGACGGAGCCGAATCGATTGGAACGCCCCTGAAGGGGAAACGAGCTGACCCCGCCCTCGACGAGCCAGACGTCGGCGTCCGGAACCACCACCGGATGGTCGCCGTCTCCGTCGGTCACGACCACCGGGATCATGCGTCCCGGCTCGAGAGCGAGCGTCGTGGTGCGCGGCGAGCCCTGCTCGACCCGCACGCCCATCTCCGTCGGTGAAACGCGCGAGCCCTGCTGCGCCTTGAGATCGTACGCACCAGGTTCGAGCCCGGCGATCTTTGCGTGGCCGTCCGGCCCCGACGCAAGCTGCCGTGCGGGCCACAAGCTCGGCCCTGCGACGAACACCGTCGCGCCGGGCACCCCCCTCCCTCTCTCATCGGCCACGAATACGTCGAGCGTACTGGCTTGCCGAAGGACGACCGTGACGTCGGACGCGACGGACCGCGACTCGATCCCGTACCCTCGGGCCGCGACCTTGAGCTTCCACGGACCCGCGCCGAGTCCGCGAACGCTTGCCGAACCGGTGGAATCGGAGAGCGCGCCGAACGGCAAGGCGTCGTGGCCCGTCACGAGCACGGTCGCACCCGGAATCGGCGCGTGACGTTCGTCCTCGACGCGAATAGCGAGCGAGTGGCCGGGGAGTAACACGACGTCGAGTTCGCGCCTCGCCGCGACGACGATCGCCGTCGAGTGGCGCGCAAACCCGGGCGCATCCACCAGGACCCACGCGGCACCCGACGGCAGGTGGTCGAACGTCGCATCGCCGCGACCATCGGACGTGACGCTTCCGGCAAGGTAGTACCGGTTTTCATCGACCCAGAACACGCGGACCGTCGCTCCGGAAACGGCAGCCGAATCTTCACGGCGAACGGAGACGATGAGCGAGCCGTCTCGGGTGACCGCTCCAGGCACCAGTCCCACGGCGGCGGTGATCCCGCGAAGGGCGACGGACGCCGGAATCGACCCGAGGAACAGCAGGCACGCGAGCATCGCGACCCGGACAGCCGTGATTTCCGTGAGGGGTTTGACCGGGGTCACTGAACCGACGATAACGCCCAGGGGCAAAGGGCGCTTCCCCGAGCTATCCTGAGGGTTCGATGAGCGTACTTCGCATGGGGTCGGCGCTGGTTCTTTCGGGCGCGCTCGTCGCTTGCGGCGATAGCCGGCCCCCCTTCGCAGGCTCCTATTCGCCGCCAAACACGGACGGCGGGATTCACGACAGCGGCCTGTTCACTCTGATCACTCCTCCGGCACCCTCCGGCGATGCCGCGGGTTATTGCGGCGACCAGATCCTTCCCCTCGTCGAGAACCATCCGAACATCTATTTCGTTCTCGATGCTTCCGGGAGCATGTCCGACGGCATCGACGGACCCGGCACCCAGGCCAAGTACAGCGCGGCATTGTCCGCCATCTCGGGCCTGGTCCAGACGATTGGGCCCCGTGCTTCCTTCGGCGCCGCCGTCTTTCCAGGCAACCCCGGCACCATCACGGATATCTGTCCGGTCGGAGTCCAGGTATTTCCGGCGACACCTGGGGACCCGGTGAACCTGACTCCCCGCGCTCCGATAGGGCCGATGCTTCGAGGGCTCCTGACCGCGCTCGGCCGTCATTCTCCCGACGGGCTCACGCCGACCGCCGCGTCCCTGGAGGCGCTCAAGCCGAACCTGCTTGCGTTGAAGGGCACCACCTACGCGCTGCTGCTCACCGACGGAGCGCCGAACTGCGACGCTGCTTTCGCCTGCGACGCGGCGGACTGCACCGTCAACATCGAAGGCCCCCCCGATCCGTGCGGCGCGCCCGCGGGCGTGAGCTGTTGCCAGCCCGCCTATGGATACGACTACACCGATTGCCTCGACGCGAACGCGACCGTCAATGCCATCGCCGACCTCGCCGCCAATGGCATCAAGACGTATGTGGTCGGCATGCCCGGCACGAGCTTTTACACGGCCCTGCTCGACAGAATGGCGTTCGTGGGCGGCACGGCGCGAACCGGCGCAACGGAATACTACCCGGTCACCGGCTCGTCGGACCTCGCGTCGACGCTCGAGGGCATCGGTGTTTCCGTCGCAATCAGCTGCGACATCCCGCTGAAAGAGAAACCTCCCGATCCGAACCTCGTCAACGTGTACTTCGATTTGACGTACGTGCCCTCCGATCCGGACAATGGCTGGACGTGGGTGAGCGAGGACGCTTCGGTCGACGCGTCCACGGGAACGGACGTCGTTCGCCTGGTCGGGAACGCCTGCACCGCGCTGAAATCGGGCGCCGTGGGTCAGGTACAGGTGGTGGCCGGCTGTCCCACGAAAACCCGCTGACCATCGACGCCCTGGCGGTCAGTACTTCCGCATCGACGAGCACGTCGTCCCCGAGGATTGAAAGCGGTACGGAACTACCGAGCGCAGCGAGTACCGGGGGGCGGGGTTGCGAAGCAAGCCCCGGGGGGCGGGCAACGCCCCCCTTTCCTAGTACTTCCGCATCGACGAGCACGTCGTCCCCGAGGATTGAAAGCGGTACGGAACTACCGAGCGCAGCGAGTACCGGGGGGCGGGGTTGCGAAGCAAGCCCCGGGGGGCGGGCAACGCCCCCTTTCTTAGTATGTGCCCATCGGCGAACACGCCGTCCCCGAGGGATGAAACGAGCGGCACCACGCGAGCGGAGCGAGCCGCGGGGGCAAGGCCCCCTTTCTTGGGAGCACGCGGAAACTGCCGCGGCTCGCGATTTTCGGGACGGGGCGGTACCATGATTGAGTGACGCCCCCGGAGCTGGAAGAGCTGCGGCGTTCGATTCGACGACGTCGATCGACGGCTCCTCGGACTCCTGGCGGAGCGCGCGCGGCTCGTCCTCGCGGTCGGCGATGTGAAGCGCGCGCAGAAGATGCAAGTCTACGATCCGGACCGCGAGCGCCGAGTGCTGGAACGCCTGGGCGAGCTCGCGCCGGAGCCGCTCGATGCGGCGACCGTGCGCCGTGTCTTCGAGCGCCTAATCGACGAGATGCGACGTCTCGAACAGCGGCACGTCTCCGGTTGAACGCACCGTCAGTGCAAGGTGTGCCAGCGTCCGTCGTGCTGGATTTTCGGCACGTCCGCGTCGAGCGCCGCAGGCGGTAACGCAGGAAGATCGGAAGTCTCCGACGGTTCGGGCGTGGGCTCGTGCCCCGGAAGGACGATGTGCACGCGCGCGGCCGTCGGCGCGAGCGCGTTCTCCCGCGCGCGGAGCTCTGCGTATGCTTCTTCCCTTGCCCAGAGCTCCAGCGTGGCGCGACTCTGACGCCGCCGCCGACGGTAGCCCAGCGCCAGGAGCACGAGAACGCCGCCCCAGATGAGCGTCCCGCTGAAGAACACCGGCCAGAAGCTATAGCGCTTCGCGACGTCTTCTCTCCATTCGTACTCGAGCGCCGGCAGATCCAGGCCGTACGCGTCGTGAAGCGCAGGCTCGAAGGACTCTCCGGCGCGAAGCCTCGCGATCAGCGCGGGAAACCGGTCGCTGTCTTCCTGACGAAGCAAGAACCGCACGACGTCCGCGGCTTCGGCGTAGGCCAGATCGGCGGCCGCGGCGTCGCTCGGGAATCCGCGATTCAGCTCTTCGAGCGGAATCAGACGACCCGCCAGGGTCGCCGTGGAGAGCGTGCGGATTCTTAGGAGCGAACTTTCTCGCGAAAGGTGTACGGCCAATCCTTCATTGAACCACCGCGGCACCCGATGCCCCGCGCCAATGGCGTCCTGTAGTGCGAGATGCGCAAGCTCGTGCCGGAATACCTCTTCGAGGTCCTGGGACGCGTTCGCCTGCGGCGGCGTCACCGACAGTAACACCAGTTCGATGTCCGAGTACGCCACGCCGGACGCGTAACGCGGATACGGCGCCCCCTCGGGAGCGAGCGTCGTCATCTCGCCCGGCGTGCGGGCGATCCGCACGTGCACCGCGTCGAGCACTGGTTGCCCCAGCCGCATCGCAAACTCGGCGCGAATCGCGGCCGCGTCCCGCTCGAGCGGACGCATCCGCCCGCCAACCCCGGGTGGATACGAAAAGTCGATGAACCCGTCTGGCGTCTTGTTGAACCCTCGCGGCACCGGCGGAAGCTCGAGTGGCTTGCCGACACTTCGTGGGGCGTCCACGGGCGGGGCCCCTTCGAGAGTGGCGGCGCCGGCCCGCTCTGCGCCGAACGTAAATCCGAACGAACAAACGAGAATGGCGACGAGCCGCTTCAGCCTCGCCGAATGTTCACCGCGTGCGCGCATTGGGCTCTCCCGCCGCAAACGCGGGCGGGAGCCTCAAGTTAAAAACCTGCCTGGGTCTTCGTCAACGTCGGCCCGCGTCGAAACCTCCGATTCGTCGGACCTCGACGTGCCTCGTCGCCTGGAAAAGCCAGGAGATCGTCACACGCGTGGCAAAACGAAGAACAGGACCCCATATGCAGCCGGTGCGCCGGCGGAGAGCGCGGCGCGCGCGACCCCGCTTTGGTGGAGAACCAAGGTCCCACCTGCAACGAGGAGCACCCACGCCGCCATCAGCACGCGCGCTGCGCCCCTCGACGTTCGGAATCGAGGGGCGGCCAGGGTCGCGATGACGGCACTCGCGCCAACCGCAACGTCGATCGCAACGGACCGGGCCTCCGCGGGTGCCCCTCTCGAGAACGCGGTCAGGAACGAAGACCCAAGGACTGCGAGGGACACGGCAGAGAGCGCGAGAAGGGCCGTCAGCGCCGCTCGCCCGGCGAGCCCGTTCTCATGCGACAACTCGAATAGCCGCACGCCGATGAGCGCCGCCACGGCCAGGACGGCGATCGCGACGACCGCGAAGGTGACGGCCCCGAGCGAACGGTTGTGCGTCTTGGTTTGAAGGAGCGCCCCGAATAGACCGAGCCACCCGGTCGCGAACAGCGCCCCAGCCAGGACGCCTCGAGCCGTGGCCGACAATGGGGGCAGCCGGCGGATCGCGGTCGCGATGCCCAGCGTGAGCGAGCAGGAGCCCCATGCTGCAAGCCCTTCGACCCACGACGCATGCGTTCGGACTGCGGCGATGACTGCCCAGACGAGCCCGAAGCCGAGCGCCCGCGCCGCCTCGTCGCCGAACCCTCGGTCCGCGGCTGTATTCATCGGGGACGCGCCGGAGCCGCGCACCGTCCCTCCGAGCGCACCGCGCTGTCGGCGAGAGCCCGGACCGGAGGCGGTACACCTGCTCCGCGGAGAGGCGCGAGCCGCCGTTCCAGATCGGGCGGGTGAATGGCTTCGAGCGCGAGGACCGCGTTTCGACCAATGTCGTTGTCGGATTGTTGGTCGCTGCGACTTTGTAAGCGGCGCGCGTACGTGGTCAACCGATCGACCGAGCCCACGTCGCACACGAGACCCAGCGCGAGAGCGGCCGCAGCGCGCACCGCTGGAACTTCGTCTTCATCGTCGAGGCGCGCTCGAACGCGCCGCGTGTCCGAGACGGCATGAAGCGCACCGATGCTGCCGAGCGCGGCACGCCGGACGTCCGGTGCGTCGTCGTCCTCGAGCGCGTCGCCGAGCGCGACCTCGGTCTCCGGCGCGGGCGAAAGCCCAGCGAGCGCGCGCGCCGCCGCGACGCGAACGAGCGGCCACGGATCGTGCTTCAGCACGTAGACGAGACGTTCCCGCGCGCCGTTGAGCCCGCCGCGTCCGAGGGCTGCCGCCGCCGCTTGACGCACCCGGACGTCGGGATCGTCCAGCGCTCGCGACAGCTCCGCATAAAACGGTGTGGGGTCACGCAACGAACGAGCAGCTTCGGATCGCACGTAGGCGCTCGCATCCTTCACCAGCGCGTCGCGCAGAAATGCTCGCGCCCCTCCGTCGTCTTTTGCGAGCATGGCGGCGGGTCCAAGCAGCAGATACCGCGTGCGGAACGGCAGTTTGCCGGTCGCGAGCCGCGCGAACGCATGCTCCGCCGACGCGCCGTATGGTGGCAGGCGTTCACCGAGCGCCCGCAACAGATCGAGCTCGGCGAGCGGAGCGAGCGTCGCGTCGTCGAGGGCCAACGAGACGGCCGCACGGGCATCGTTGGAGTCCGACGAGCGACCGATCGCGACGCGATACGCTCGTCGCGTAGCCGCGTCGCTCGCCGCGAGCAGGGGCACGAGCGCCTTCACTGCCGTCGAGGGTGAGAGATCGGACAATTCCTCGGCGAGCGCCAGTCTCTCGGTCGCGGAACCATGAACGAGCGCGTCCGCGATGGCCGTCGGAGCCAGATTCGGACACCGGACGAACGCATCCCGTGCATGCAGTCGTTGCGCGTCGTAGGGCCCGATGAAGGCCTTGACGTAAACCGGAAGCGCGACGGCGCATGGGGCGTCATCCAGCACATCCAGCGCCACGCGGCGCCCGCCTTCGTCGAGAGTCGGGAACGCGGCCGCGACGGTCGCGAAGCCCGCCGGACCGCTGGCGCGAAGCACCGCACCCGCCGCCTCCGCGTCGGAACCGCCGGACGCGAGCGCGTGCACGAGCTCTTCGGGAGTGCCGCCAACGGCGGGCCGCATCGAGAGCTCCGAAACGCCGACGCGAACGTCACGATCCTCGGACTTCGTAGCCTCGAGCACCAGTGCGACGCAGCTCGTTCGTACCGGCGCTGGCAGCGTCGCTTCGTAACGCTCGGAGGCCGTCCTTCCGGCGTCGTCCGGCAGGCGCACGTGGAAAAGCTCGTGATCCGTCACCAGCCACAGCTCGGACGGCACTCCATCATGCGGCGCCTGACGCCTTGGAACCGCGATCTCGAAGGCCGTCGCGGGAAGCTCTTCCGGCGCCCCCAGCACGACGAATTCGCCGCGCCCGGCACCCCCGCGATCCTCGAACCAGGCCGTGGTCGGGTCGCCGTCGGAGAGGGCGCTCGCGGGCGAACCTGGCGCGGCGCTCGTCGCCCAGACGGCGTGGAGCAGTGGCGGAGGCGCCGGAGTGTCGACTCGCTTCGCGAGAAGAACCGGCGCGCGAGCGCGCTCCGTCTCGTCGAGCCGCTGAACTTTGGCGCTCTTCAACGTCAGAGTCCTCGGGTCCAGCGCCTCGGGCGAGAGAATCGCGGGGCGACCGCACAGATTGCGGCCCTCCTCCTCGACCCCCACGTAGACGCCCTCCGGACGCACGAGAACCATGGGGCCGCGGCGTTCGCCGTCCTCGCCCTCGATGAGTCCGGTGTAGCCGCTGAACGGAACGACGGGCGCGCTGCCCGAGAGCGGCGCCGCCACGATCGCCTCAAATCCGCGGAGCGACGCCGGGTCGCGCATCTCGACGACGATTGCTTTTCGTTCGAGACCTAGCCGCACGACCTGTAGTCGTGCGGTCGCGGCGAGCCCGGCCATGTCTTTCGGTACGGGAATGACCAGCGCGCCCGTCGCGTCACAGGGCACATGGTCGCACACGCGGGCTCGAAGCTGCCCCTGGGCATCGAAGGCCACGGCCAGCACGTGCTGCCCGCCCCCGGCGGCGGCGATCGCTGGAGTCGTGTTGATCGGTGCGGCGAGGACGCTCGCGCCGAAGAGCGCCAGGAATGCGAATACGCGCGAAGACACGCGCGAATACTACTCGATCGAATTTCGATCGGCTCTCGAGGTTCTAATCCTTGTCGTCCGTTGGCGTCGTGAGCTTCCGGGTCCACAGGAACGCACCGCGCCGCCGGCCACCGACGAGCAGATGATCGGCCAAGGTCCCCGTCCGGCGGAACCCGTTTGCGAGCCAGATCGCAGCAAACCCAGGGTCGTCCGTCGGGCTCAGGGCGAAGCACGCAACCGTCCCCTCACGCCCGAGACGCTCGCAGAGGACGTGAAGCGCAGCATGCGTCAAGATGACATCGCGCTCCGTTCGCGGCGCAGTGAGGACCTCGACGAAAGCATTGTCGAAGCAAGGCTGTCGTTCGACGGAGGCAATGAGCGACCACCCTCCGCGCCCGGTGAAATGATACTCATTCCGCTCGACATCCCGTCTCCCGAATGGGTCGAAGCGAGTCAGTGCCTTGCCGGCCCGAGCGGCGCTTGCAATCGCCTTTTTTACGACGGCTTCTGCAGCGGGCTGGAGGCGAACCTGACGAGGGGATGGCGGAGCCATCTCCTTCGCCGTTCGCTTCGCCTCGTTGTAAGTCTTCTCGGCGAGCCCTTCCGCGGCCGCACCGCGTTCAGCGGACATCGCTGCGTCTTCGCCGCCGAGCGCCGGCGGAACCGAAGCGCCGAGCAGGTATGCGTCGCTCCTCTTGAAGAAACCTGGAATCGTTCCCTCGCGCTCGAAGCCCAGTCGTGACCAGACGCCGACCTCGTCCCGCTCCACGACGGCAAACAGGCGCTCGACACCCTCCCGCTGCGCGATACTGAGGACGTAACCGCGCTTGGTTGGATCCGCGCCAGCGCGAAAATCGAAAATCCTCATCGTGCGAGCGTGCCGGTTCAGCAGCAAACACAAGGATATCTTCGAGTTTTCGAAGAGTATTTCTTCAGGTTCCGCTACGGCGGCGGCTGCTCGGATAGCCATGTAGTTGCCCCCGCCCCGACGGGGCATCGCAGCAGTAATTTCGACTATTTAGAATGGATATGCTTTCAAATACGCAATCAGGGTAGCATGGCGGTCCGTCCCAGGCAAACGACGGCCCACCGGTTATCCACAGCCACGAAGGCTCTCTCATTCCGATAGAGCGGCGGACGCTGCCTCGGAGACGCCAAGGGCGCGCAGGACATCCCTGGTCTTGGCTCGAGGAACGGAGACACGCGTCGGCATGCCGCCGGTGAGCCCGAAGAGCTTCAGAAAATTGTAACCGCTGTCGAACCGGGCCGCGATGCTGACGTTGTCAGCGTCGATCACGACGCTCACGGGTTCACGCTCCTGCCCCATCAACAAGAGAAGCGTCTTGTCCACCCGCTGGTAGCCGAGCGAGATGTTGACGATGGCAACGCCGGGCGCAACCCGGACGTACTCGCGCGCTGCTCGCCGTGTCTCACGCTCCACGGGCACCAGTTCCTCGGCGGCGGCGTCAATGGGTTCCCATAGCGATGCGTCTTTGAGCCCGGCTGCCAAGTGACGTACTACTACCCCGAAAAGTCCCGTATCCCTGGGACGCGCGCGGAGGGCGCGATTGAGACGGTTGGCCACCTCGCTCGGCGTCCCGAGCCGGGTGTCGATGGCGCGCGCGTCGTCGTCCGCGCCTGGATACGGCTCCGTGCCTCCACGAATCCACTTCGCGGCGCTCGCAAGCCCGTCGAAGTCCGTGTGGCAAACGATGGTGTCGATGGGACCGATCCGAGCCACGAGCGCTTCGTCGATCATCTCGGGGCAGGCGCCGTGCTGCGCTTTCGTCGCAAGGACGAAACGGGGGTCGGTCCGAAAGCGAGCATGTTCCTCATGATCGTGATGGTCGACCCACGCTCGAAGCCGCTCGCCGAGCCCGTCGATGAAGGGGAGCGTCACGCCGTCGAAGCCGCCGGCCGCTCCGTGCCCGGCAAACGCGATGTCCAGCACGATCACGCGCCCCGACAGAGATCTGGGTCTGGGTAACTTCCGGGGCGTGGCAAACGTGATGGTGGGGGAGTGCATGATGCAACGCGTCCCGAGTTCGAGTCGGCGGGTACGACCCACGACGTCGCACGAAGACCCGCGCGATGGAGATAGCATGATGGCCGTCGAGATGACGAAGCCCCTCTTTCATACTGTCTCAGTTGCGATGTTGCTCTTCTGTTTCGCGGAGCTCGACGCGCGGTCGACGCGCGCGGACGACGCCTGCGCGCTGCACGGTGAACCCGTGCTCGGCGCTGGGATCGGGATCTACGACGCTCCAAGTGGCGGCAACGAGATCGCGCACTTTACTGGCACGAAGGTCGAGCTGTCCGTGACGTCGCTTGCGGCAGGCGCGGCCGGTCGTGCCGCCGTTGAAACGACCGGCTTTCGCGTGAAAGGGTTCGTAGAGGCCCGGTCGCTGCCGGTTTTTGCCGCTCACTCGCTTCCCGTGTACGCGGGACACGTCTGGATCGCCGCCGCTAGGCGTGTGAAGATTATCGGCGGCGCGGGTGGCAAGGTCCACATCGAAAAGTCGGTCACGACGCCGCTGGTCGGCGTCTTCCAGAGCTGGACGACGTGCGACGCGCTCACGTTGACGGAAGGGACGCCAGCAGGGTGGTCGCCCTCCGGTAGCGCGCGGGGCTTCGTGTTGAAGAAGGATCATTTGGACCTGTTCAGCGAGCCGAGGGGGGAAACGGTCGCCTCGCTCGACCGCGCCAGCGACGGCCCCGGCGTTCTGTTCTGGAGCGACGACCGCTCCGGCGGCTGGGTGCACGTCGAACATCATGGAGAGGTCGTACTCGACGGCTGGGCGCGCGCGCAGGATCTGTCGCGACTTCCCCCCGGGGAGACGATGGACCAGCTGGGACCCACGACGTTCCAGGCCGGTGCGCCGATGCTCCGCGTCCAGGGGAAGACGAAGGAAATTCGAACGACCTCGGCGGTCACGCTCCGAGCTGCGGGAAGCGATGCAGCGGCCGTGATCGGCGGGATCGACCCGGGCACCGACATCCTCGTCCTCGACGTCGTCGCCGGGTGGGCGAGTGTCCTTCCCAAGGGGCTCGGCATCGCGCCGGCGGGGAATGCCCAGTTTTGGGCCCGTGCCAAGGACCTCGGTCTCTGATTCACAGATTGCGTCGGACCGCGGGCGCTCGTAGTTTTCGCGAATGGATAGAGCCCGGAACCTGGCCGTTCGAGAGGCGCTCGCTCACCCGCTCGAACGCACGGATTTCCCCGCCCTCGGCAAGAAGTACGAGGGCAAGGTACGCGACAACTACACCGCGAACGACCGTCGCACGATCATCGTGACGGACCGGATCAGCGCGTTCGACCGCGTCCTTGGTACCCTGCCGCTCAAGGGGCAGATCCTCAATCACGTCGCAAAGTGGTGGTTCGATGAGACTCGCACGGTCGCGGCGAACCATGTGGTGAGCGTCCCGGATCCGAACGTGCTCATCGCGGAGGAGTGCACGCCGCTCCCGGTCGAGATGATCGTGCGAGCGTATCTGACGGGTTCGACATCGACGAGTATCTGGGTGCACTACCAAAAAGGAGCGCGGACTTTCTGCGGGCACGCGCTTCCCGACGGCCTCCGAAAGCACCAGCAGCTCTCAGAACCGATCCTGACTCCCAGCACGAAGGCCGCGCACGGGGACCATGACGTGTCCGCCGCCCGCGAAGAGATCTTGAAGCTCACGGGCATGCCTGCCGCCGAATTCGACGAAGCTGCATCCATGGCAATGCGCCTGTTCGCTTTCGGACAGAAGGTCTGCACGTCCCGAGGGCTCATCCTGGTGGACACGAAGTACGAGTTCGGGAAAACGAAGGATGGCCGCATCGTCGTCATCGACGAGATTCACACCCCTGATTCGTCCCGATTCTGGTTCGAAAGGACCTATGACGAGCGTTTCTCGCGCGGCGAAGATCCAGAGAGCTTCGACAAGGAGTACGTCCGGCGGTGGCTCGTCGCTCAGGGATTTCGAGGGGACGGCCCAATCCCGACGATCCCGGACGACGTGCGCATCGATGCGACGAATCGCTACATTCACGCCGTAGAGACGATCACCGGCGTGACGTTCGAGCCGAACCTGGAGGATCCCCTGCCACGCATCCGTCGAAACCTGGGGCTAGCGTGACGCATCGACCGCTCGCGGGGACGAGCTTTGGGAGAGGTACCCGATGAAGGAATTCAAAGACAAGGTAGCCCTCGTCACCGGCGCAGCGAGCGGAATCGGCTTTGCACTCGCGGACCGATTCGCGTCGGTGGGCATGAAAGTCGTGCTCGTGGACGTGGAGCCCGCGGCCCTCGATTCGGCGGAGGCAACGCTCCGCGGAAAGGGAGCGCCTGTGCTCGCGATCCGCGCCGACGTATCGAGCGCGGATCAGGTCGAAGACGTCGCGACTCGCGTGTACGCGAAGTTCGGGGCGGTCCACGTGCTGTGCAATAACGCAGGCGTGGGAATGGGCGGCCTGACCTGGGAACACTCGCTCGAAGACTGGCGCTGGGTGCTCGGCGTGAACCTGTGGGGCGTCATCCACGGCCTGAGAACGTTCGTGCCGAGGATGATGGCTCAGGGTTCCGACGGTCACATCGTGAATACCGCGTCCGTCGCCGGTCTCATCTCCAGCCCGTACATGTCCATCTACGAAGCGACGAAGCACGCTGTCGTGGCCATCACCGAATCGCTGAAGATGGAACTGGACGTGAGCGGAACGAAGCTCAGCGCTTCGGTCCTGTGTCCTGGGTTCGTTGCCACCAGAATCGCCGATTCCGAGAGAAATCGACCGGCGGACCTCACGGCAGGACGCGTACCCACCGAGATGGCTCAACAGGAGACGATTCGCGAACTGGCGCGACAGCAGGTCGCTGCGGGCATCAAGCCGGGTGAAGTCGCAGAGATGGTCCTCGAGGCGATCCGGGACGATCGCTTCTACATCCTCACCCACACTCGCTTCAAAAAGCTGATCCGTCTCCGCATGGAGAACATCCTCGACGGGAGGACTCCGCGCTTCGAGCCTCCCCCGTGACCGAGGGCGCCGATGGTAACGCACTCACGCTACGCCCGATCGACGTCGCCATCGGGGTTCAGGCATTCGCGGCGCGCACGCCGACTTTGCCGCCGGCCACTCACACCAACAGCTACGCGCTGGGCGGACGTGACGTCCTCATTGTCGAACCAGCAACCCCGTTTGAAGACGAGCAGCGCCAATGGCTCGACTGGTGTCGAAGCCTGGTGTCCAAAGGGCGGCATCTTGTCGCTATTTTTTTGACGCATCACCATTCCGATCATGCAGGGGGCGCAGAGACCCTGTCGCGCGAGCTGAATCTACCCATCTGGGCGCATGCAGAGACCTCCTCGCGCCTGCCAGGACTGCATGTTACGCGCCGGCTCGAGGAGGGCGACCGGATCGTGCTCGATGGCCCGAACGCGCAACACTGGACGGTGCTCCACACACCGGGGCACGCGCCCGGACATCTTTGCCTCCACGAGGAACTGGCCGGCCCGCTCATCGCGGGCGATATGGTGGCGAGCGTCGGGACCATCCTCGTCGATACGGTCGACGGAGACATGCAAAGGTACATCGCCGAGCTCGAGCGGCTGCGGGCGCGGGCGCCGCGGGTGGTACTTCCGGCGCACGGCGAACCGATTGCGGCTCCGGACGCGCTGTTCGAGCGTTACATCGAGCATCGCCTCATGCGTGAGAAGAAGATATTGCACGCGCTCCGCGCATTCGGAGACGATGGAGCCACCGCGAGCGACCTCGTCGCGCCCGTGTACGACGACGTCCCCGGAGTCGCCCGCCGGCTCGCGTCCATGAGTATCGCCGCGCACCTGGTGAAACTCGTCCGGGAAGGCCGTGCCACGACGGATGGGAATCGTCACCGTGCGTCCACCGACGTTCTGGAGCGAGCGCCCGCGTGACCGACGCCGAGGCATTCGATCGTGGATTCGTCGCGCTCACGTATCTGCTCGGGCGGCGGGAATCGCTCATCGATGGGCTGATGGCACCCACTCAGGCTGCGCGGCGAGTGGTGCAGGGACTCTCCGCAAGCGACCGGCTCGAACGCGCGCGGTGTCTTGCCGCCGAACTCCTTCGGATCGTCGGCGCACTCGAGAACCGGAGCCTCGGATGACGCTCGCCCGCGGACGGATTCTCAGGGACGCCGGATTGGTCGATTGGGGACAGCGTGGAGCGGCCCCGGCAATGCCCCGCGGCCGAAGACTCGAACAGCAGGCCCTACAGGCCACGGAGCGGGCCAGTCGCATCCTCGAGGCGGCCATGAATCGTGCTTCGGTCCTATTGGCAGATGCTGAACGCAAGGCAGCGGACTGCCGACTTCGTGCCGAAGAGTTGGCTCGCGCCGGAGCGCTCGCGAGCGTCGCTGCCCTCGCAGTGCGCCTCCGCGCTCGCGAAGTACGCTTCGACGAAGAGTCGCTCGATCGGGCAGTCACGCTCGCCACGCTTCTTGCCGAGCGCATGCTCGGCCACACGCTCATCATGTCGCCGACGGAGATTGTGTCGATCGCTCGAGGGCTAATGGCAGAGGCGGGAGGTGCCCGCAGAATCATCGTGCGCGCAAATGTGGACGACGCGCCCGCATTGAAGAAAGCGATGCAAGATTTCGATCCGGACGGGCGTGTGCACGCCGTCGTGGTCGACGGAAAGCTCGGTCGAGGCGATTTACGGCTCGAGACGGACGTCGGTGTCGTCGAGGGCAAATTGGGGCCCTCGCTCGAGCGGCTTGCGGCGCGCTTGCGCGAGGCATTGCGGTCGTGAGCGACGACCTGGAAGAGCTTCGGTTTCCGGCCGCCACGCCGCGCCGAAGCGAAGACGTCTGGTTGCCGCCGGATGCCCTGGAACCACCACCCCGCAGGCGTCGCTGGGAGATCAACGCGCTCCTCTTCGTGTCAACCGTCGTATCCGTGTTCGCGACCGGCGCCTACGCGGTCGATCCGGACGCAAGTATGACGTGGGGCGGTTGGTTCCGCTCACTTCCTGCGGGCTGGACGTTTGCGGTGCCGTTGCTGACGATCCTGCTATTTCACGAGTTCGGGCACTACATCGCCGCCCGGCTGCATCGCGTCGATGCTTCGCTTCCGTACTTTCTCCCCCTGCCCAAGTGGAGCCCCTTCGGCACGATGGGCGCGGTCATCGCGATGCGTGGGCGCATCCGTTCCCGCGACGCGCTCCTCGACATCGGAGCTTCGGGGCCGCTTGCCGGACTCCTCATCGCGATTCCGGCATTGATCATCGGTCTGTCGCTGTCGCCGGTCGCCCCCAACGGCATCGGGGGGAGCCATTACGTTCAGGAAGGGCAGAGCCTTCTTTACGTCGCACTGAAGCGGCTGGTCGTCGGAAAGATCCCAGCGGGAGAAGACGTTCAGCTCCATCCAACGGCTTTCGCGGGGTGGGCCGGGCTCCTCGTCACGATGCTGAATCTGTTGCCATGGGGCCAGCTCGACGGGGGGCATGTCGCGTACGCCCTGCTCGGTTCACGCCAACATCGGTTTGCACGGTGGTTCCGTGCCGCGCTCCTCCCGCTCTTTTTTTACAACGCCGCCGTGTTCATCTGGCCGGTGGCCATCGGCCGCTCGAGCCTGGGGTTGGGGTTCGCCGTGGCCAACTCTCTTTTCTGGCTCATGTGGTTCCTCGTTCTCGGCGTCATCGCGCGGTTTTCGGGAGGCGCCGAGCACCCGCCGACAGACCCGGGCGAATTGTCTCCAAAACGCAAGGTGGTGGCAGTCGTGACACTGGTCCTCTTCGTACTTCTCTTCATGCCCACCCCCTGGGCCACGTATTGACGTCGCTGTACTACTTCTGGGCGTACTTCAACGCGAGAGCCTGACAGACGGCGCTGGGCGCGTAGCGACTGACATCTCCCCCGTGGCTCGCGATCTCGCGCACGAGTGAGGCGGAAATGAAGCCGTAGTTCGTCCTTGTCGGAAGGAACACAGTGTCCACCTCCGGGGCCAGATCGGCGTTCGCATGAGCGATCTGCAGCTCGTATTCGAAGTCAGTCGCTGCACGAAGCCCGCGCACGATGATCCGAGCCCCGATCTGGCGGGCGTAGTCGACCAGCAGGCCCGCGAAGAGAGCAACCTCGACATTCCGTAGCGGCGCGCACACCTTTTCCAGTAGCTCGACACGCTCCTCGACGCTGAACAGGGGAGATCGCGTCGGGTGCTGACCGAGTGCGACCACGACTCTCGGGAAGAGCTTGGATGCTCGCTCGACGAGATCCAGATGGCCGTTCGTCGGAGGGTCGAAGCTACCCGCATAAATCGCCAAGGAGGACGACATGCGCTTCATCGCCTTATAGCACCGGGCCGCAGTCGTCGCGACGGGTTCCGTGGAGAACGTCAGGGAGGTGGCGCAGACGGGGAACGAGATGGCGGGAGCAGCTCCACGGGCGGCGCGATGGGGGCCGCGGAGGGCGGGGACGGGGCGGCGAATGTCGTGTCTTCGAGCCAGAGGGTCCGGCCCCCGTCGCCGAGCGTCAGTCGAAATGCCGCAAGCAATCCCGAACCAATGAGCCCATCGAGATTCACCCCAAGGCTCTTGTCGAATTCATCGAGTGGCGCGCCATACACGCCGGGAACGTGCGGAATATCGAAGGCACCGAGGATCAGGTGAGGCAGAACGCCCTGCTCGAGCTGTCCACCGTTGGGCACCGGAGAGAGGGACGACAACGGAACGCCCGCTTTCTTCCAGCCACGTTCGTCGAGGGCGATCGGAAACTGCATCGCGGTATCGATCAATAGCGAGCCTGCCGATGCGTCGTCGCCAGCCAGGTTCGTTCTGAAGACCATTCCGCCGCCCCGGATGTAGCCGAGATGCAGGGTCGTCGCGCGTTCCGGTGGCGCCGCTTCCGACGCGCGCACGACGAACTGACTGCCCTGAAAGTCGATCGTCGGGTGTATGTGCCGCAGCAGATTCACGCCGAGAAGCACCTTGATTGGCGCGTTGAGTTCGCGTGAAATGCCAGTCAGATCCTTCGTCAGGGCGGGCACATCCTGCACCTCTATTCGGTCGCCGAACCGGAGGGATACCCATGACGGTTGCCGCCCCGCCCCGGAGTCCATCACGACCTCGGCCGTACCCGTCGCAATGAGACCAAGGACCGGTTCCCCGTCGAGCTCGAGCGGCACGACGAACGCGCTCCCCCCAACGACGGGCATCTCGCAAACGGCAAGGATACCCCCCGCCATCTGGAACGGCACCCGCCCCGCGCCCCGTCGGGCAAGCTTCGCGACGTCCTCGGCCCAAGGATCGCGAACATCGGGATCGGCCACGAGTTGCTCGAGTTCGTCCGCGGCGCGGTCGACCTGCCCCGAATACCAGAAGGCGCGACCTCGGATAGCGCGCGCCTCGCTCGAGTCGATCCCCTCGACCGACCGAATGGCGGCGTCGTAGTCAAGGTTGGCCAGGGCAACCCGCGCTGCGAGGATTCGAATCTCCTGTCGGTGTGGCTCCACTCGGAGCGCGTTGTCCACGGACAGCGATGCATCCTCCAGGTCCACGTCGAGATAGCTGGCCGCAGCACGGTCGAACCATTTCTTCGCCAGGGGAGGCCACTCGGCGCCCGTCAGCGCGACGGTCGTGCTGCATGCGCCCGCACCGACTGCGAGCATACACAGGAAAAAAGGGACGAGTCTCGCGCGCACCTTCGGGCTCCGGCCCGGCTTGATAGCGCGCTTTCCCCCCAGGCGCGACGGCCTTTTCCTGCGCGTCGGGGCAGCCGCGGGCGCTCGCAGGCGGCAGCGTGCGCTCGGACCCCCGATCGTCGAATCGCGACTGGTGTAGAATCACTGGTCATGAACGTCTGCGCGGCGACCGGATTCTGTTCCACGGTATTCGTTCTGGCCATATCGTGTGGCGCCAAGAATCAAGAGGCGGGTGCCTCGACGGCGGTGCCGCCGACTGCCCCGATCACGGCCACATCGACTTCTGCCCCGGAGCCATCGGCGGCAGCGGTTCCCGCGGCTTCCTCGGAGCCCGAAGGCCCCGGCTCCGCAAACCCGAGCCCGGCCAACTCCACGACGGACCGCGAAGATTCTCGCAGCATCGCCTCCATTGCGGCCATCGTGAAGGCCCACCGTCGGGAAGCACGTGCTTGCTACGAAAATGCGTTGAAGCAGGTCGCTGGCCTGAAGGGGGACGTGGTCGTGCATTTCACACTCAAGCCCAGCGGAGAGGTGAAGCTGGTGGAACTCAACCGCGAGCGGAGCACGATCACCGAGCCACTCGTCGTGAACTGCGTCATCAGTGTGATATCGGCGATCGAATTCCCGAAATCGTCGAAGGGCATGGAGACCACCGTCAATTACCCCTTCAACTTCAACCCATAGCGCGGGCGCCGGGGATCCGGTGCTGGACGCGCCACCGAAAATTCCATCGGCACCGAGAGACGTCGACGCGTACGCCGATCTACTGAGCCGGACTCGGGGGCTCGCAAGCGAACATCGCGCGGAACGGGATCGGTGGTTCGTCGAGCTCCGCGTCGATAACAAGGAAGAGCTCCTCTTCGAGCTCGAGGTGTTGCTGAAGGCGACAGCGTGTTTTTCGAACCCGCGAAACCATCCGGGCCCCCCGAAGCGGGCGTCCGTGGTGGCTCAGGACTTCCGGGAAGCCACGACGCTCCTGAGGGACGGCCTGACGCGAGCCGTATTCTTGATCCGCCAGCTCCTCGGACCGCGCGAACGCGCCTACGTCTTTCACCGGTACCTCGAGACGGTTCTGCCTGAAGACAGCTTGCGAACTCGCCTGGTTCACGAAGGCACCACGCAGTCGTCTCCGGAAGAGAGTCTCATGACGCTCCGGCATGCCCTGTCGAACGCCGTCCAGGTGACCGAGGGGCTCCTCCGTGCGCCGCGAATTCCCTTCCGAATTTTCTATGCCACGTCATCGCTCGTGCAGCGTGAGGTCGCTCAGAGCGCGTTCTTCAATCCGCTATCGGCGCTGGAATTTCGGCCCGAATTCGACCGGATCAAGTCACCGGAAGTGCTGGAGGTCATCCGGAACGGCCAGCGCGGAAAGGCTCATCATTTCGTCGCATTGACGTTCCTGTCGCTCTTCCGGATGCTCCGGTATCTCCGTCTGATAGGGCGCATTCTCGCTGAAACTGGGAAGCGCGAGGTAGTCGCTGGTAGGGCCTATCTCGTCCTGAGCGTGCTGCGCTCGGACGCCCGCGCCCTCTCCGACTACCTTCGGCGGAGAGCAGGTTCTCATCTCGCCGACAGCTATCAACGCGAGGTCTTCTCGGTGCCCGCGCGGGAACTCGTTGCCCAGGCGCCGACGCTTCGCGCGGAAGGGCACAGGCTCGTTGCCATACGGAGCGCCCTCGAGGGCATCGCAGGAAGTCTACGCCTGGAGATGCGCCGGTCGTTTCTGCACGATTTGCCGGCGCCCGAAACTCTACCGAGCGACCGTCAGCTCCGTGACGCGCTTCAGGTGACCATCGACAACGTGCGACCGGCTCTTCGAAACTCGATCCTGTTTCTCGGGCGCGCTCTCGGCGTCTCCTTCGAAGAAGGGGGCGTGTTCGATGATCACGCGGCGCGACGTGAAACGAGTGAACGATTGCGGCGCGACGTCTGGATGTTCGGTCAGATCGTCCGCGCCTTTTACACGAAGGCGCAATACACGGAACTCGAGGACCGCTGGACGGCCCTCCACAACTTCCAGTACGTCCGCGAGTTCCTCGCGTACTTCCGGGCGATGGGCTACCCGCTGCTCCGCGTAGCCGATTACCCGCGTTTCGACGCCTTCATTACCGCAATGACTCACCTCGAAGACACGGATCTCGTCGATCCCACACGCCTCGAGCGGGCGATCGACGAATGCATGGCCTTCCACGGCTACCTGCAGCAACTCTTCGAGGCCATTTCGCGCCGCGACGCACTCGATGGGGTCGTATTCGACAGGAAGGGCGCGGCGACCGCCCTTCGTCTCTATCTCGGCGACGCGATGGGCTGAGCGCCCGCGCACGAGAAAAGACGCCACCCGAAGGGCATGGAGCTCAGCAGCTCGTGTGGCCTTCTGGGTGGTCGCCTATTCTTCCAATTTCGAAAACGAAATCAGCCCGCTGCGGGCGCAGACTTCGCCGCCTTCTTGCGGCGCTTTCCGGCCTTCTTGCGACCGCCCTTCTTGGCAGCGCGTTTCTTTGCAACTTTGCCAGCCTTCTTTGCTGCCGGCTTCTTCGCCCTCTTCGTTTTCGTCTTCTTAGCGGCCATGTGGTGCCTCCTGGGAACACCTGGCGCGGGCGCCTGATGGCGCTTCTCGCTCAGGTATGTTGCATGACTTATATTGCCACCTATCCTCATTCGTCAACGAAAAAAGTGCGGGGCAAAAAATAACTATGGCGTGCGGATGCCCACAATGCCGCGCAAGCCCTGCATAGGCGCCTTCCGCGTTGCGTCAGCGTGGGACACCGCGGGGCGGCTGGCTGCTAACAAAATGTGCTGGAGTTCAGCGCTATTGACGCCCCATTCGACGCCGCGATACGCGGGGGAACGAGCGCGCTGCTGCGATCCGGATTCGGAGCGGCGCGCGAGGAGTACTTTTGGACCATCTCGTCGTTCGCCGTGTTTCGCTTTTGATCCTGCTGTCGCTCGCCGTGAGCGGGTGCGGATATTCGCAAGAAGAATGGGATCAAAAGGTTCGAGAGAACGAGGGCCTGCGTACACAGTTGAACTCGCAACGCCAGGCACGAGAAAAGTGCGAGTCCGACTACGCTTCGACCCTCCACGAAGTCGAGGACCTGAAGCAGAAGCTACGCGAGCGGGGCTTGAACCTCGACAATGTGACGCAGAGTCTCGAACAAGAGCGGCGGGCACTGGAAGAATACAAAACGCGCGCCGAACAGCTCGACCAGATCCGGAAGCGCTTCGAATCTTTGAGAGACAAGCTGCAGCAGCTGACGAACCTGGGGCTCAAGGTCGAAGTAAGGGACAATCGCATGCTCATCCAGCTCCCTGGTGACGTGCTGTTCGACTCGGCCAGCGACAAGCTCAAGCCGCGCGGAAAAGAGATCCTCACGGCCGTCGCGGCGGTGGTTCGCGGCGACCCCGATCTCTCGAAGCGCGAGTTCCAGGTCGCAGGCCACACGGACTCAAAGCCGCTCAAGGGCGGTCCCTTCCAGGACAACTGGGGCCTCTCCGCAATGCGGGCTCGTTCGGTCCTCGCATTCCTCGTGGCGCCACTGGCTGAAAATGGGGGCGGCCTCGATCCGAAGAACTGGAGCGCCGCGGGCTACGGAGACACGGATCCGGTCGCGAGCAACGACACGGACGAGGGCCGAGAGAAGAATCGCCGTGTGGAGCTCGTCGTCATGCCCAACGTGGAAGAGATGCTCGATCTCAACAGCCTCGCCCAGTGAACATGAGCACTGGACGTCGCATCGCCGCGATCGACGTCGGAACGAACACGGTACTACTTCTCGTGGCGGAGGACGGCGACGATGGGCCCCGGCCCATTGTCGAGCGTGCAACCATAACGCGGCTCGGCCAAGGGGTAGATCGCACGGGACGCCTCTCGAGGGATGCCATGGCGCGCACCGTCGCCTGCCTGGCGGAATACGCGGAGCTTGCCCGGAGCCACGGGGTGAGTGAAGTCGCGGCCGTTTGCACGAGCGCGGCGCGTGACGCGGACAATGGCGCGGAATTCATCGACATGGCTGCCGGGGCGCTCGGCGTCACTCCTCGGATCATCGCGGGCGAGGAAGAAGCTCGGCTGACGTTCGAGGGTGCCATTCAGGGCCTGCGCATACGAGGGCGGGTGACGGTCTTCGACATCGGCGGTGGCAGCACCGAGATCATCCTGGGCACGGTGTCCGGGTCGGACGCGCAGATACACGAGGCGACGAGCTTGAACATTGGAAGCGTAAGGCTCACCGAGCGGCACGTCCGACACGACCCGCCGACCTCCGCGGAGCTCGAGGCCCTTCGAACGACCGCGCGCGAAGCCCTCGACCGTGTGCCGCGTCAACCGACCACTGAACTAGTCGGAGTGGCCGGAACAATCACGACCCTCGCATCGATCCGGGTCGGGCTTGCGAGCTACGACCCGAACAAAATTCATGGCGTGATCCTTCATCGAGCAGAGATCGAGGAGATGACCGCACGCCTGGCGCTTCTCCCACTGAGTGCGCGAAAGGCGACACCTGGGCTCGATCCCGCTCGCGCAGACGTCATCGTGGCAGGCGCTTGTCTTGCACTGCAGGTCCTCGACTGGGCGCGGGCGGATGCGCTCCGCGTCTCAGACCGCGGAGTACGCTTCGGGCTTGCAAAGGCCCTCCTGCGGAGCTGAGAACCCGCTCAGTGAACGCGAACTGTCCGCCGCGCGAGATGAATTTCCATGGTCTCCGTCGGATTCAGTCTGGATTGTTTTTTCTACCTTGACGACCAGGGTTTGCTTGACTAGAGTTTCGCGCCTGGCGGGGCCTGCGCAAAATGCAGCTCATAACCCGCAGTGCTCCACCTCATTTGCACGTCCAGCAGCGTCAGCTGCGGGAATAACCGGTGGGTCTGGGCCGTTCAGACAACCTGACGGCCGCTCGGACGTCGAGCAGTTCCTCGTGCCGAATGCGGTCTACTCGCACCGGCGTTTCGCTCCAAAGGAGAGGTCATGCAGAGCCCCGAAATCGAGTTCAAAGTCGGCGACAAGGCAGTCTATCCCGCCCAGGGCGTAGCCGAGGTCATCAGCATCGACGAGAAGGATATTGCCGGATCGCGACAGCGATTCTACGTCCTTCGGATCCTCGATACTGACCGGAAAATCATGGTCCCGGTCTCGAATGCCAATGCCGTGGGCCTGAGGCAGGTCATCAGCGAGCAAGAAATTCGGGAGATTTTCGACATCCTGAAGGAGCGCACCATCGGCTTCGATACCCAGACCTGGAATCGTCGGTATCGCGGGTTCATGGACAAGATCAAGACCGGGTTCATCTACGACGTGGCCGAGGTTCTCCGGGACCTGTACCGACTGAAGGCAAACAAGCAGCTCTCGTTCGGTGAGCGTCGCATGCTCGATACTGCGCGCACGCTCATCGTCAAGGAGATCGCCGTCGCCCGTGGCCAGACGGAGGAGCACGTACGAACCGAGATCGAAGCGATCTTCTTCGCCAACTGAGCCGACATCGTTCTCGACGGGACGGACGCTTCCACTGGGGGCGTCCGTTTCGCGTTTTGTCGTCACTCGCGCATCTTGATCGGAGCGACTTCCGGAATATCGATGACGACACGCCAGTGACCTTGCTCGCGAACGCATCGGATTTCTCGCTGCTCCCGGCTCGGGGCTTCGCCGAATACCGTCACCACGGCCCAATCCCCATTCCGGGTAGCCTTGAACCGATGCGGTTCGAAGATCATCGAAAAGCGCGACGGCACGAGCATGTCCTCGGGCGCCACGACTCGACCCTCAACGGCGCTGGCTCGCTTCGCGCGCTCCTCCAGGTTCTTGCGCGCCGGAGACCATAAAAGTTCGTACGCCTCCCTGGCTGGGCGTGGATCCCCATGGACGCGCTGCATGAAATCGATGAATGCCTGAACGGCAGCTTCCGGGGTGGAGTCGACGGCGCGCTCCTCGCAGCCGGCAAGCCCGATCACCACGGCGATCACCGCGAAGGCTCGGCCCTTGGCGGCTCTCATTGGCCTGCCGTCGTCGGTCCCATCGCCACCCGCACGCCGGTCATGGTTGGCGCTCGCACGCAAGTCTCCGAGGGCAAGGCGTCGATCGGTCGCATCTCCGGGAGCATGCGCAAGCGCTCGCTCATTTTATCGCTCAGCTAACCCTGACCCGCGCTCCGTGCAAGCGACACCGCCGGCACGCGCTGTTCGCTCGCGCGACGACGCAGAATTTGGCCCCGAGGGAACTGGGCTCGTTACGATTTCACACCCAATGCGAAATCCTTCGGTTCGTCTCGAGTGGCGGGGTAAATCGGCAGTCGCAGATGCACCGGGCGCTTCGCTAAGAGCCCTCCGACCCGGCGATGGCCGATTCACGCTCATCACAGGCGACAATCTTCTAGCGCTTCGCGCCCTACACGACAGAAGAAAGTCCGAGGTGACGTTCGCGTACCTGGACCCGCCCTTCCTGACGGGTCGAAAACACGAGCGCGTTCTCAGGCTGCGCGACTCCGGTGGAAACCTGGTCCGGGGGCGCCGCCCTGCCTTCGACGACCGATGGACCGGGCTCGACCAATACCTCGACGCGCTCGGCCCTCGCATCGCCGCAGCGCGAGAGCTACTTGCTCCGCACGGCTGCCTCGTCTTGCATGTGGATTCGAAGACGAGCCACTACGCCAAAGTGCTCTGCGACGAGATCTTCGGCGCCGAGGCCTTCGCGAGCGAGATCGTCTGGCGATACCGCCGGTGGCCCAGCAAGACGGCCAACTTTCAGCGTGTTCATGACGTCCTCCTTCGATACGTCAAGGATCCGAGCGTCAAGCCGCGCTTCCGACAACTCTACGAACCGATCGCCGCATCGACGCTCGCGACGTGGGGGACGCGAAAGCAGCGCGCGATCCTCGGGACCGACGGTCGGCGCACGCGGTCCAGCCAAACCACGGAGCCGACGCCGGGCACACCGCTCGGAGACGTCTGGGACATCGGCATCGTTGCCCCTGTGTCGCGCGAACGAACCGGCTATCCGACACAGAAGCCCGAGTTGCTCTTGGAGCGATTGATCGAAGCGTGCACCAACGCCGGCGACCTCGTGCTCGACCCCTACCTTGGAAGCGGCACCGTCGCGGCAGTTTGCGCAAAATCGGGACGTCACTTCATCGGAATCGACGTCAATCCGGATGCGGTCGACATCGCGCGTGATCGGCTCGCACGGCTCGACGTCATCGCCACCGAGGACCTCGTCGCGCCCGCCGTTCGGCGGACACGACGTCGGTCCGCGCCCCGAGCGGCCTAAGTCGGCTGGATCCAGCTACTGCTCGCGGTCTCCGGTGGTTGTCTCCTCGATCGATCCCGGTCGAACGCTGGATCCAGGCTGCGCCCGCCCTGGACGCTTCTTTTGGTGGCGCCGACCAGCGCGTATGATGCCGGCGTGCGGCCCCGGCTCGTATTACTCGGCGCGTTACTCGTGCTGCCGGCGCCCCGCGCCGACGCGCTGGACGCCGATCCCGTGGTCGTTCACGTCGGGGATGCGTCGCTTCGGGTGAGCGACGTTACGCGACGGCTGGCATCGATTCCCGACTTTCAACTTCGTACCTTCGGAAGCACGCCCGAGCAGATCCGCGCCGCCTTCGTCGATGCCGTCCTCGTGCCGGAACTCCTCTACGGCGAGGAGGCGGCGCGTCTACACTTGAAAGAGCAGCCCGACGTGCGCCATCGCATCGACGCCGCACTGGCCAGAGCGCTGACGAATTCCCTCCGCGCGGATACGGTCGCCGCCGGCGTCACCGAGGACGACGTCCGCGCTTATTACGACTCTCATCGCGGGGAATATCACCAGCCAGTAGCGCTGCGGCTCTTCCGGATCCTGCTCGATGACGAAAGCCTCGCGAAACGAATCCTGTCCGAGGCAGCTGGCGCAGGCGGCCCAGCCCGGTGGCGTGACTCGGCGCGGGCGCATTCGCTCGACACGGCGACCAAGATGCGCGGCGGCGATCTCGGCTTCGTGTTTCCCGACGGACATACCGATGTCCCGCAGCTCGACGTCGATCCGGCGCTCTACGATGCCGCGTCGAAGGTGCGAGACGGCGAGGTCGTTCCTTTGCCAATCAAGGAGGGGGGACACCTTGCCGTCGTCTGGCGGCGCGGGAGTCGGCCGAAAGCCGACATCTCGTTTGCGGCGGCGCACGCCTCCATTCGCGACCGGCTCCTGCGAGCGCGGACGCAGCGAGCGGTGGACACATTGCGCGACGCGCTGCGCGCCAGAAACGTGAATGACGAAAACCCAGCTCTCCTCGACGACCTGACCCCGCGTCTCGAATTGCTCCCGCCCCGGCCGCGCCCGTCCGCGGCACCCTTCGCCGCGCGACCTGTCCCGGAGCCGACGGACCGGGGTCTACGATAGCTACTTCTTCTTCTCGTCTTCGAGGGGAAAACCCAGCTGCCGCATGATGCTACGAAACATCTCTTCTTCGTCGCGTGCTCGTTGCTGATAAACGATGAAGCGGTCCCGCTCCTTCGATTCGGCAGCGTCCGCGGCACGCTCGCAGTCCTCGAGCATCAGCATCAGATGCGGATGTGCCTGGATCACCTCCTTCGGGATCAGCATGTCGCGAGCAGCCTCGATGCGAGCAGTAGCCAGGTGATGAGTGAGCTCCGCGAGCTCCTTGTCGTCGAGCCGATGCTGGAGATAGTCCGTCTCGGTGCGAGCTTCCTTGACGAGCAAACCGGCGCGGTCCAGATAACTCCCCGCCCACGCCGCGGGCGCGAAGGTCGTGAGAACCGCGGTGAGCACGAGCATCGTGGTTCGATGCCGCCGCCGGACCACGAGCGGTGTGTGGACTCTAGAGTCCACCACTGGCCTCCGTCCCGCCGCCATCCAGCACCGCGATCGCCCCAGCCGCGGCGGCGCGCTCCGCAAGTCGCTTCGACCGGCCACGACCTTCAGCCAGCGCGACCCCCGCTACCCGCACGGCGACGACGAACCACGGGTCGTGCGAAGAGCCGCCGCTCTCGAGCACCTCGTACGTCGGCGTCGCCTTTCCCTCGCGCTGCACGCGCTCTTGCAGCTCGCTCTTCGGATCGCGGCCCGAGCCGGCGTCGATCTCCGATAACGCCTTTGCCAGGATGGTATTGCAAGCCGAACGGGCGCCGTCGAGCCCACGTTCGAGATATGCGACCGCGACGAGAGCTTCCACGAGGTCGGACAACACGTTCGTGCCGTCGCGTAGCCCGCTCGCGTCGGCCCCGCGGCCCAGGCGGAGCGCGGCACCGATTCCATTCTCGCGGGCCCAACCGGCGAGGGCATCCGCGTTGACCATCTGCGCGCGCATCCGGGTGAGCGACCCTTCGTCGGAGTCGGGAAAGCGCTCGTAGAGGATTTCCGTCGCGCACAATCCGAGCACGGCATCCCCCAAAAATTCGAGTCGCTGATAATGCCTCGAGTCCTTGGTCTCGTTTGCGTAGCTCGGGTGCGTCAGCGCCACCTCGAGGACCGCGGAGGCCGCGGAGACTCCGAACAGCTCGGCAATCCGGTCAATCATCCCCACCGAGTATGCAAGCGTCTCCGGCCTCCAGACAGCCACTTTCGCTTCGGCGGGCAGGGTTCTTCGGAAAGGCCCAGCGGCCTCACGGGTTCGCGTTCCGGCGCTGCGCGAAGTAGGCTGCTTTGCCGTCCGAATGTCGCTCGTGGGATGCCCGTTCTGCGAAGAGCTCTTCCCCGAGGGTGAGAGGGACACGTGCCCGGTGTGCGGCGTCTCGCTCCAGCCGATGGAGAAGCTGCCGCCATCGTACGAAGCCCGGGTGGCCCAGGCGGCGGAACTCGCCGCGACGCCGCCGGAGGACCGGCGGCTTCCCTGGTATTATTTCAGGCGCGGACGAGGAGCGCTGGCCCTCGTGGCAACCCTCGGACTCGTCGCGTTCTTTTCGCCGTGGGTGGTGATGAAGATGCCCGAGGACACGGTGCTCAGCGGGTATCACCTGGCGCGCGCGAAGGGCTCGTGGTTTTTCGGTGAGGCCATAGGCTGGTTCGTGATGTTGCCGCTCGTGCTGTCGCGGCGCACCGTCTACAAGATGCGCGGCGTTCGCATCGTGACGACGATGTTCGCGGCGCTCTCGGTCGTGGAGTGTGCGCAGCTGCTCCTCAATCCGCCGCACGGAAATCGGTTCCTGCCTTTGCGGTTCGAGTGGGGCTGGGGCATCTACGCGAGCCTGGCCCTCGGTGTCGTCGGAATGGTCCTCGGAGCGACGTTCGGCGGACGCATCGATGACATAGACGCGCGCGAACTCCAGCGGGAGCGCGAACCGGATCTCTCGCCCGACGCCAGCGACGAGCGCACGCTTCACTGACCGGTCACGCCGCAACGGCGCCGACCCGGGACGTCAGAAATTCGCACCGAGCTGGAGCACCAGACTCCACTGTCGCGGAACGCCAGAGAGGACATCCGAGTCGGTCATGACCTTGACGACGCGGTTGCCCTTGGCATCGACTGCTGGAACGTTGATGGATCCGCCGCCAACCTGGGCGTCCGAGGGATCGACGATGTCGGTGATGAACTCCATCCCGAACGACACCATTTCGTACCGGTAATCGAGCCCGAACATCATGCGCTGGCGCTCGAGGCGCGCCGAGCTGAAGACGATGTTGTTGTTGAAATCGAGCGGCGAGCCCCCGGCGCAGACCGGCTGCCCGTCATACGCGGCGCGGCTTGGGTCCTTGTTCCCAGGGACGTTCGGGCCCGACGACTGGCAGTACCCTACCGGATCGGTGGCGGGTGTCGTGTCGATGAGACCCGAGTCCCCGAAGATCCAGAGGTACTGATAGCCGATCCACGGGGTCAGGACGGACTGGCTCGCAAGTGCAAGCGGCTTCGAGATCTGCACATCGAGCCCGACCGTCGTCAGCTGAAACTCGGGCGTGCCAGTGATTGTGCGCACTCCCCCACCGACCGCCACGTCCGGGAGGATCCCGAGAAACCCCGTCCGGAAACCTTCGAGAAGCGCGAGGCGAACATCCGCGCCGCCGGTGAGAATCGTCGAGCTCGGCACGTAGCCAACCTCGGTCCCAATCTCGAGACCGAAACCAAAGCTCTTTCGGATGTGGAGTGCGTACGACTGGATGATCCCGGGTGGGCTCGAGTTGTAGACCGAAGCACCGTTGGTGGACGGGTCGCGCGGTCCTTGCGTTCCAAGCTTCCAGTAATCCGCGCCGTCGTCGATTTTCGTGTAGACGGCCTCGGCGGAAAACTGGAAACCCCCGAGCCCGGTGGTTCGCGCGGCGTGCATCGCGGTGGGCGCGAGTGCGAACCCCCACTGGTTGATCAGCCTCTTGAAGGAGACTTCATCGGGGAAGCACGAGTCATGGCCTGTCGCTGCGGTGTATGCAGCGCGATCGGCCGGGTTGGTGTTGTACTGCCCGACTGAGCGCCCCTCGGCGTTTGCGAGGTAGTCGGCGTTGGTGCCGGAGGTCAGCCCGGTGGTGTTGCACCGATGGTCGAGCACGAGCCGGCCGAGCGCCGGGTTCAACTCCTCGGACGCGGACGCCACTGCCGGCACGAGCAGCAAGCCGACCGCGGCACCGAGACCCAGCAGATGGAAAGGCTTGACCACGGTTGACTCCGCCAGGTCGAAGGTACTTTCGCCGTGGGAGGGCCGTCAAGCACGCGAAATTCCAGGCACGAGGGGACCATCCGCCCAGTAGGTTCGGTTCCGCGCCCTCGGCACCGCGGCGGATGGCCTCTCAATGCCCCCTGAATCGCCCCAGCCCCGATAATCTAGGCACGGCGACCATGCCGTTGACCCCGGAACCCGTCTTGCCCAATCGCCTGCGGGCGCGTCCACGCTTGCGACCGTTCCACGTCGTCCTGGTGGAGCCGGAGATCCCGCCCAACACGGGGAACGTGGCACGGCTCTGTGCGGCGACCTGCTGTCCGTTGCACCTCGTCGGGCGCCTCGGGTTCTCGATCGACGCGCACGCCGTCCGCCGCGCCGGCCTTGACTATTGGCCGCTGGTCGATTTGAGAACCCACCGCGACCTGGTCGTCGCCGAGGCGTCCATCGGCGAGCTCAACGGCCAGGGCGCGAGTCAAACGTGGCTGTTCAGCGGCAAAGCGCGCAAGAGCTATCTCGACGTGCAGTTTCGCGAAGGAGACGCCCTGGTCTTCGGAAAGGAGAGCGTCGGGCTCGACGAGGGACTGCTCGCGGCTCGAAGCGACACCGTCCTCGGGATTCCGACCCTTGGAGAGGTGCGTTCGCTCAATCTGGCAAACTCGGTGGCCATAGCGCTGTACGAAGCACTCCGGCAGGTCGGGGCGCTCGCTGTCGATGACACCCGGAGCTGATCTCAACGCACGTGCAAGGTCGGCACGGCACGTGTGAACTCGGCGTGCACCGCGACGTTCTGTGCAGGCTTCGCGTCGATGTTCGCGGAAAGGTGTTCGCCGAGCTCCGCGTTCACCAGCGTCACCAGGTGACGCCCCGCGGGTCTGCGGACCGCGCGAAGCGGGGTTTCGCCCTGCGATGCGCCGTCGATGACGACTCTCGCGGGCAAATCCGACGTGAAAGTGAACGTGGCGCCCTCCGGCTTCTCCTCCTCTACGGCGGGCGCCGGGGTCGCAGCTGGCACCGGTTCTTCCCGGGTGGGGGTTCGAGAAGTGCTTGCGCGAGGCGCGATGGCCGCCGGCACGGGCACGGCCGGGGCCGCGCTCGATGGCGGAGTCCGCCGCCTCGGCGCGCGCGGACGCGTCACGAATGCCACGACGGCAGCGACGGCGAGGAGCACGGCCACGAGAGTCACCGCGATGCGAGCCGGGGCTTTGCGGGCGTGCACGCGCTCCGGCGGTGCCGACGGCGCGCGGGTCCACTCGACGACCTCGTCCCGCGACGCGAAGGTTTCGGTTTGCGTGAGCCGGCGAGTGGCCGGCGTTTTCTCGCGCGGCGTGCCGTCCGCCGTCGGCGTCGCATCGAGGCGGCCCACCTCTTCCGAACGTGCCCGACGAACTCGTTCGCCCAGTCGGCGCGCGAGGTCGCCCGAATCCGCGGCGCGAATGAAATCGCGAAGGGGCCGCGCGAGCTCTTCTGCGGTCTGCGGACGTTCCCCCGCATCGAACGCCACCGAGCGCGCGATGAGGTCGTCGAGCGACGACAGGTGCGTGTCGTATTCCGCGAGCGGACGCGGAAGGAGAGCGAGCGCCGCCTCGCTTTCCGTACGGGTTGGTCGCCGGAAGGGTGGCATTCCGGTCCAAGCTTCGATGAGCAACGCAGCCACGGCGAAGACGTCGGTCGCAGCCGTGAGGCGGCCACCGCGGACCTGTTCGATCGGCATGTGACCCGGGGAGCCGTACACGCGCTCGCGAGGCGCTCCGTCCACGGAAACGGGCGCGGCGATGCCAAAATCGATGAGGCGTACCGCTCCTTCCTCGTCGATCAACACGTTGCGCGGGGTCACGTCGCGATGAACGATCTCGGCGCGACGGTGGGCGTAGTCGAGCGCCCGGCAGATCTCCGCACCGAGATAAGCCCCCTCTTCGGCCGACACGGGACCGCCCGCCTGCAAGAGCTCCGACAGGGTCACGCCAACCGCGAGCTCCATGGCGATGAAGTAGACGCCCTGCTCGACGCCCAGCTCATAGACCGGCACGATGTTGGGGTGGCTCAGCTCGACCGTGGTCTTCGCTTCCGCAACGAAGCGGGCGACGAAGACCTCGTCGGAAGCCAGCTCCGCGCGGATCTGCTTCACGACGAGCCGCTTTTCGAAACCGCCGGCTCCGCGGAGCGTCGCTAGGTACACGACGGCCATGCCCCCCGACGCAAGCTCACGCTCGAGAACGTATTTGCCGAAGACCTGGGGAAACAATGTCGCGGCTCATGGTACCGTTCTCCTTGCCGCGTTGCTTGGTTGCGCGTGCACGACCGTGCCGGGTGCGGAGCGAACCCACCCCGTTCGCGCGCACTTTCTTCCGGCTTGCGCGCCGGCAAAGACCTCGGGATCGACCGAGTTCGATATAGAGGCGCTCGGCGACTTCGACCCGTCCGCAGACACGGGCGAGGTCCTGTCGGAATCGGACGGCAGCCAGAAGCTGGTCGTGCCGGGCACGACGCGCGCCGTCGTGGTGACCGCCACCGACGGATTCTCGAATTTCGAGGGGTCCGCGGCGGCCGGTGTGGACGGTTCAATCGACGTGTCGCTCTGGCCGCAGGGAACCAGCTGCGATCTCGAGCCTGGGGGCCGCCTACCCGGGTTCCGCGGGCGGTCAGGCCATCGGTGTCGCCCCCGATGGTCGCACACTCCTCGTTGCAGGCGGCGAGGGCGAAAATGAGATCGCGACCGCCGCGCTCGCCGTGGACTTCGAAACGGGAACCGTCGCGGCCGTGTCTTCGGACGATGGTCTACGCAAGCGGCGTTCGGGGGCAACCGTCACGCCCTTCGGGGCGGACCTCCTGGTCGCGGGCGGGGTCGATCCAGAGGACGGCACGGCGCTCGACTCTGCCGACGTCTTCGATCCGGAGGCGCGCAGCTTCGCGCCGGATCTCGTGATGCTCGAGTCGCCGCGCTCGCACCACGCCGCCGTCGTCCTCGATTCCGGCGAAACCCTCCTCGTCGGGGGTACGGACGGGAGCGGTCGTGCGCTTCGGACCCTCGAAGCGATCTCCCCGTCTCGCGGGAATACCGCATCAGCAACCTGGCTGACCTCGCGACCCAGCGAGTGGACGGCGTCGCGCTCCGCCTCTCGGACGGCAGGATCCTGGTGGCTTCCGGAACCGACGAAAGCGGCGCACCGCTGCAGACTCTCGAACTCCTTTCCGCCGACGCATCGACGGACCAACCTCTACCGAGCCTTGCGAGCGAGGGAGATCCCGACGCCTTCGTGGTCGGACGAGCATTCGCAGCGATGCCCGGCGGCGGCGCGCTCGCGGTCGGTGGCTGTCGCGACGCGAACGCGTCGGCACCGGCGTGCGCTGCGCCATCGCCGAGCGTTCGCTGGATCACGCCTGAAGGAACCGTCGACTCGCTCCCCGATCTGGACGACGTCGTGGCCGCGTGGCCCACCCTGATTGCGGGTGAAGAGGGGCGCCCATGGCTCGCCGCGACCTCCGCAGCCGACGGTTCGCCCGTGCTGCGGCGTTTCGACCCCTGGAGTGGTCGCTTCGTCACGGACGATGCGCCCACCCCGCCGTCCGTCGCGACGAACGCCAGGTATTTCTCCATCGACGACGGCCTGTTCGCGTGGTTCGCGACCGACCCGACGGCGGGCGTCTCTCTCTCCGGGTTTCGTCACGGTACTCGCGGGCCGTACGTCGACGCGGTCACGCCCCTCCTGCAGACGACGACGGACGGCATTTCGCCCGATCGTGCTCTGGGCACGGTCGTGTCGCGAGATCCCGCCACCGGCACGGTCACGCTCGCGCCACCCGGCGCGCTGGTCATCACCGACGCGACCTACGCCGACGTGCATCTCGTCATCGGCGTGACCGCCGGCGCCCCGCCCTTGATTCGACTCGACCAGGGCGTCTTTGGTTCCGGCGCGTGCGCGTGGCCGGTCACGCCCGCACCACCGTTCGACGCCGATTTTCTGCGTTCGAACACGACCGTGACCCTGTCGCTAGCGGGTCGAAGTCGCTCCTGCGGCACCACGAGCGGGAGGACGGCCGTCTCGATCGCCCCGAACGGCGACTCCATCGCGCTGAAGTCCGTCACCGTCACCCGCGACATCCCGCGGTAACCGCCGTCGGCGCGACTGGCCTCAGCGCTTGAACAGCTTGCCGAAGATCTGACCGATGTCGCCATCTCGCTTGTTCTTGCCGTCGCTCTTCACACCGCGTGGCGTCGCTCGCGACGGGTCGGTCGTCGATTTGCCGTTACGCATCTCGTAGAGACGTACCTCGCGCGCCGCTTCGACGTGGCGCGCGTCCTGTTCGACGATCGAACGGTACTCCTTGTGCGCCCCCGCGGCGTCGCCCGAACGCTTGAGAACTCGCGCCCGATAGTTGCGGACGCGGATGTTCTCCGGCTCGCGCTTGCGGGCTTCGTTGACCATCTTCAACACGTCCGCGTAATTCCCCGACTGCTGCCGCTCCGGAGCTTGTGAGAGGAGATCCGCATAGAGCGCCAGATACTCGGCCTGCTCCGGGTCGCCCTCCACCGCCAGGGCCGCTTGCTTGACGGCCTCGTCGGCGTTGCCGCGGCGCAGCAGCACCTCGGCTTTCTGAAACGACGTTGCCGCGCGCAGCACCTTCTGGACGACCTCCTGATCATCCGAAGAGGCGCTACCTTCGCGCATCAATCGGTCGTACTCCTGACGCTGCTCGTCGTTCGACAGGACCTGGTGAGCCTCCGACATGCGCGCAAAAACCCTGATCGACAGGTCACGAAGATCGGAGAGCTCGCCGGGGAATCGATCCGGGTGCCATCGCTTCGCGAGCTGGAAAAACACCGACTGAACCACGGTACTCGGCGCGCCCGGATCGATGCCCAGGATCTGGTAATAGTTCTGGGCGCCCATCGTCTGGTTTCGTTCCTGAATCTCTTTGCGGAATGCCTCCAGGCCTTCGGTTTGCCGGGTGGATGCCAGCAGCGCCGCCTCCGGAGGACGCGGCACGGTTGCTTTGAGTGCCGTCCCCGCCGTCGGCTGCGCGGGCGACGGCACGTTCGCGGCCGGTGCCGGCGGATTCACCGCCGCCACCGCGGGCGCGGGCGCAACCTCCGGTCCCGCGACACCGCCGATCCCGACCGGCGTGGCGCCCCCGAGATCGAGGTGCCGCGTCACGACCAGCGCGTAGAGGATCTTCTTCGTCTGCAGCTCCGGCAACAGCTCGGAGGCCACGAGCTTCGGCACCGACTGCGGCTTGGCGCGCAGCAAGTCCACGACGCCGCGCTCGCGGGCAGTGAATCCAAATCGTGCCACGCGCGAGTGCAGATGCAGGCGAACGTCACGGTCACCCAGCCGCGACAGGGTCGCGTTCACCTGGGCAGGGTCCGAGCTGAGCCTCACGGTTCGCCAGATCACCGCGAGCGGATCGATGACGCGAGCCTCGGCGCCACCGTAGCCCTTCAGGAAATCCTGGCCGTCGTAGTATCCATATAAACTCTCCGGACGCAGCGAGCAGAGCCACTCCACCTTGCGCGCCACCTGTTCGGCAAGCGCCTCCGTCACCACGTCCCTCTCGACGAAGCCTTCCTCGACGAGAACGTCCCCGTGCAGGCGTCTGGCGCCCTCTGCGGTCTGCCAGGTAGCAGCGGCGACCGCGGCATCGATCGCGCCCATACCGACGAGAATCTCCGAGAGAAGGGCCGCCGGCTCCGGCAGCTTCACCTTGACGGGCGCGCCGACGACCAAGCGGATAGCGCTCTTCAGATTCCGGTGATCTTCGATCACCAGCGTCCCGGTGAGCTCGCGATCCAGAGCGTAGACGAGCAGGTTGAGAACCGGCGTTCCCCCCAGCGTGCCGGTCGCCTGCGGCTGTTGAGCCACCATGAGAGTCTCGCGAGCGTAGCAGAGCCCAGGATCGGTGGTACCGTGTTCGTGGATGCAACGCGCGCCCCGCGGCCACCTTCTCGTCGTGGACGACGAGACGGCCATCCTGAACACGCTCAAGAAAGCCCTCTCGCTCGACGGTTACGACGTCGACGTGGCGGGCGGCGTCCGCCTCGCAGAAGAACGGATCCGTAGGGGGAACTACGACATCGTATTACTCGACGTTGCTCTCCCCGACGGCGACGGCGTGGAGCTACTCGATCGTCTTCGGAAAAGCGGTAACGACGTCGCTGCGCTCATGATGAGCGGCCACGGAACCGTGGAGGCCGCCGTCCGGGCGACGAAGCTCGGCGCGCTTGACTTCCTCGAGAAGCCCGTCTCGACCGATCGGCTTCTCCTCATCGTGGACAACGCCCTCCGCTTGCTCCGGGCCGAAGCGGAGGCCGCGTCCCTCAAACAGGCCGCGGGCTACTTCGACGAGCTTCTCGGCGAGAGCCCGGCGATGCGAGCCCTGCGCGACCAAGTCGTGCGTGCCGCGAAGTCCTCGGCCACCGTGCTGGTCACGGGGGAGCGAGGCACGGGCAAGGAACTCGTCGCGCGCGCCGTGCACCGCGCGTCGCCGCGAAGCCGAGGTCCGCTGGAAAAACTGAACTGCGCCGCCGTCCCCGCGGACCTCATCGAGAGCGAGTTGTTCGGACACGAACCGGGCGCCTTCACGGGTGCGACGAAGCTGCGTCGCGGAAAGTTCGAGCGCGCCACCGGGGGCACACTCTTTCTCGACGAGGTAGGCGACATGCCGCTGGCGATGCAGGCGAAGCTGCTCCGCGTCCTCCAGGAGTCGGAGGTGGAGCGCGTCGGCGGTAGCGACACCCTGAAAGTGGACGTGCGCGTCGTCGCCGCGACCAACAAGGATCTTCCGGAGGCGTGCAAGGCCGGCCAGTTCCGCGCCGACCTCTACGACAGGCTGAACGTGCTCCCGCTCTCGCTGCCGCCGCTCCGCGCCCGGCGCGGCGACATCGCGCCGCTCGCACATGCGTTCGTTGCTCTCGCCGGCAAGGCCAACGACCGGCCCGCCATGCGGCTCACCGACGAGGCGGTCGCGAACCTCGAGCGTCAGAATTTCCCCGGCAACGTGCGCGAGCTGAAAAATCTCGTCGAGCGTCTCGTCATCCTGTCGCCTGCGGAGTCCATCACGGGACGCGACGTCGAGAAGGCGCTCGGCATGGGTGCGTCGCTCGACCACGCGGGGATCTATCGACCCGGCACACCGCTCCGCGTGCTCATGGAAGAAGCGGAACGCGCGATCATCGACGAGGCTCTGACGCATCACGGAGGCCAGATGACGGCCACCGCGCGCGCCCTCGATCTCGAACGCAGCCATCTCTACAAGAAAGCGCGCGCCCTCGGCCTCCGTGGGACCGGCTCGTCCGAAGACTGAAGCGATTTAGATTGGGCCGGTGCGACTTTGTCGAACGAGCTCCTCGACGGTCTTGCGCTCCGTTGCCGCAGCCGTTCGGTCGCCGCTCTGCTCGAGCATCTCCGCAAGACGCCGGTGCGCGTTCTCGAGCTCGGCGGGCGTGCCCGTTCCGAGAATGGCGCTCTCGAATTCGTAGAGCGCCTGCTTTCGTGCGCCCGTCGCCAGCAGCGCCTCACCGTAGAGGCGATGCGTCTCCGCGCTTTCCATGTCCACGTAGATGGCCGCCTCACCGACCCGCCGCGCCTCTTCGGCATCCTTCCGGGCGAGCAGCAGCGTCATGAGACGGCGGTAAGAATCGCCATCGTTCTCCTCCAGCAGCACGAGCTGGCGAAGCGCTGCTATCTCCGCGTCGGGGTCCTTGTCGGACAGCTCCGCGATCTGCCTGAGCGGCGCAGCCTGGGACGGATCGAAAGTGTGCGCCGCTCGTAGCGCCGCGAGCTGCGGAGCGCCGTCGGTGACCTCCGATAGCGCCATGCGCACCGCGTAGCCATCGTGGCCCGCCGCGATGAGCGCGTCGACCGCCTTGACCGCTCCGGCGTGGTCGTTCGACGTCTTCGCGAGCTGCACGCGCAGCCAGAGCGCGAGCCCATTCTTCGCGTCGAGTCCGAGGGCCCGATCGACGGCGTCCCTTGCCTTCTTCTCGGCGCCGACGCCCATCCACGCCAGCGCGAGCGTCGCCTGCTTCGTCGCGTCCTTGGGAGCGAGCGCTGCTGCTTTGGTCGCCGAGTCCAGATCCGGCGGCCGCGTCGGTGGCGCAAACTGCCCCTTGTAGAGCGCGAGCCGCGCCGAGATGACGTCGCGGAACTCGCGGTCGACGTCCTCCGCGGAGACCCCGAGCGCCTCCTTCACGACATCCGGCGTCCGGCGCCCCTCTCCCCACAGCTCGAGCATCTGGCGGATCTTCGGCATCCCCCAGCGATCGGCGATGAATGCGACAATCTGAGTGGACGCATAATACGCGGTCGCCATGTCCTGCATGTCCTCGGCATGAGAGAACGCGCGGTTCATGTCCGCAACCTGGGGCAGCTGGCCGTCGATGAGCGCTTGATAGAGATCGGGATCGTATTCGCGCCGCCACTCGGGACGCTCGACCAGCGTCTCGTACTCGGCGAGCCCTTCGGTGAACCAGCGGGGCACGTGATTCTTGGAGAGCTGCAGATGGAAGACGTGCGCCAGCTCGTGCCAGAGCGTCATTCCGATGTTGAATCGCTCGTCGCGCGGGCTCATCGCTGCCAGCGTTCGACCGAAGCAGACACCTTGAATGAACGTCTGCGGCAACCCACTCGCCCGCACTGCGAACTGCTCGCGCACCGGGTACAGCTCGATCCCGATGGGCGTCGTGGGGACGAAGTCGTACTTCTTGGTGAACTTCGCCCACGCGCGATCGAGCATGGCCGGCAGATACCGGTCCAGGATCGGCCGTTCGTCCTTGCTGTAGCGGATGGTGAACCGCCCGCGGGTCACGGTCTCGTAGGACTTCGGGATCTCCTTTTCGTAGAGGTTCAGCGTGTTGTAAACGCGGACGTTGAAGGGGTCCGCGCCGAAGGCGCGCTCGAGCGAGGCCACGCCCTCGCGTTCGTCCCCGGCGCGGATCAAATTGAAGCCGAGCTGCGCGCGGACCTTCGCGTCCTCCGGGTCGGCGAGCAACGCCTCGCGCATCATCGTCACGATGTCGTCGTAGCGATGCTCCCACTCCGCATATTCACCGACGATCTCGTAGAGACGCGAGTACCGCGGGTTTTTCGAAAGAACGTCGGTCTTGGCGCGCGCGAAGCCCGGCGCGTCGTCGGCCAGGAAGCGAATCGCAGCGCGGAGGCTCAACAGATCGAGATCCCGCGGCGTCCTCGCGAGCCCCTCGTTCACCCAGCCGTCGGCCTGGACGAAATTCATGTCGCGCAGGGCCACGCCACCGAGAACGAAGTGCGCGACCGCGAGCGACGGGTTCACGTCGAGGGCCGCCTTCGCCAGCGCTTCCGCGGCGTCGAAGTCGAGGTTGGACGCGAGCTTCACCTCGGCCATCCGCGCCAGTGCTTCCGGCTGGCGCGGCGCCTTCGCGAGCACCTCCCCGACGACTTCTTCGGCGTGCCCCGGATCGTAGCTGTCCAGAAAGAGCTCCGCGCGCCAGAGCAGCGTCTCGGCGTCGGCCGGTCCAGCGCGCTCCGACTCGTTGAAGGCGTCGTTTGCGTCCTGGGCGCTGCCGAGGAGGTAAGCAGCGCGACCCACGAGGGCGAGCGACCGGGGATCCTTGAACCCGTCGCCGTTGTATTGGTTGATGAGCGTCATCAGAACGGGTTCCGCATCGCTCCTCTTGCCCTGCGCGAGCAGCACTTCCCCGAGCAGCACCCGCACCTCGCGTGCCGCGGGGTCACCGGCCGCGCCCGAAAGGAGTCGTTCCGCGTCCTCGACCTTGCCGAGCGCCATGAGCGCCTTGCCGCGCACACAGATCAGCGCGAACCGGATCTTCGGTGGGGCGCCGGCCGCATCCGTCGCGGTGCTCTCCGCGAGCGCGTAGCGTCCCGTCTCGAGCAACACCTTCGCGAGGCCCAGCCGCGCCGAAGGAACGGACGGCGACACCAGAGCGCGAAAACCCGCCTCGGCCTCGGCGTAGCGACTCGTGTCGTAGTCAGCCCACGCTCGGTCGAGCGGGCTCTCGGTCGGGCGCACGGACGCTGGTTTCGGCGCGGACGTCGCAACCCGAGGGCGTGCGGACGGCACCGCGCGGGTCGCACATCCCGTCGCGGAAAGGAGTCCCAGCGCGACGAGCTGGAGTGCGCGAGCCTTGATCATTCCGCCTAGAATGACGGAGCTCCAGTCGATGCGCCACCCCGAGACCCCAGGGCGAGACTCATGGCGTGCGAGCATGTGGCGGCGTTTGGTCGGGCCGTCGGGGGGTCGGTCACCGTTTGCTTCCGATCTGCGTGACATCTCGGCGCGGCTCCCGCTCGAGCCGTCGCGGACGCGCCCATCCTGAGCGAGGACGTGTACGTCCTGAGCGAGGACGTGTACGTCCTGAGCGAGGACGTGTACGTCCTGAGCGAGGACGCGTACGTCCTGAGCGAGGATGCGTGCGTCCTGAGCGAGGACGTGTACGTCCTGAGCGAGGACGTGTACGTCCTGAGCGAGGACGTGTACGTCCTGAGCGAGGACGCGTACGTCCTGAGCGAGGACGCGTACGTCCTGAGCGAGGATGCGTGCGTCCTGAGCGAGGACGCGTCCGTCCTGAGCGAGGACGTGTCCGTCCTGAGCGAGGACGCGTCCGTCCTGAGCGAGGACGCGTCCGTCCTCGCCGAGATCATGCACGTCCTCGGCGACATCATCGCCGATCGCGACGGGATCGTTCGTGATTCGAGCGCGATCGTTCGCGATCGCGTGGCGGGCACCGCGGATGACGTGCACGCGTACGACGAGTACGTCGGATTGGCCCGCGCGGTCGCGAACAACCGAGGTGCAGCAGTCCACACGCGCCGCGGTTCATCCGGAGCTCGCGGGCTCGTCGCGCCATCGGTTCAGGCGTCGCGGCCATGTTGCACCCGTCTTCGACGAGCGCCAGGCGGTGCGCAGCATGGCCCTTGCGTAGTCGAGCAACCACTCAGGAGCGCCGTCACCCTGGAGTGACACGACGCCATCCGCGAGCAGCACGGAGGCGCGTAACGGCCATCTCCCGGAAGGGGCAATGCTCTCGCCGACATACTCGATCCGATCGGGCAAGGGGCGCTCGAGCCGTAAGGTGATTCTGCCGCCCTGCGTGGCCGCCATCGATGTCACTCACGATACCCCGAGCGCCGATGGGGGAAAACCCGAGCTTGCGGGTCACGACGTCGCGTGATGACCTGGCCGGGTGCCCTACGTCGTGTTCGCGCAAGTGGACGAGCTGCCCCTCGCGGCGTTGCTCGCGAACGCACGCCGGCACTTCGAGCTGTCCGTCGAGGTCCTGTCGCGCGACGAGGCGTCGCGGTCGAGCGCGCTGTCGATCACCCATGGAGCGACGACCGGCACTTTCTCCGTCGCCGTGCGGCCGAACACCGCGGAGGCGATCGTCTCTGCGCGCGCTGCCGAGCAGCGAGGACGCGCAGGAGGAATGGGCGACCTCGCCGCTCGCTGCCGGGCGGTGTGGACCGTGACCTCGGACGCGGCAGCGCCGGAATGGCTCACACTCGAGCTCACCGCGCTCCTGGCATCCGTCGCCCTCGGCCCGATCTTGCCGCCCGATCGCTCGACGCTGTTCGGCGTTCGCGGAGCGCGCGAACGCGCTGCGCTTCGCAGGGGCGAACCGCACGCCTGAGCGTCGCGGAAGCCCGTAGATCCAGATCCGCACCAACACCCCTCTCTCCATCCGAGCGTGACGTCGGCACGGCAGGCGCGGTATGGATCGCGTCGTGGGCATGATCGACTTCGCGGAGTACAGGAAGCACGACGCGGTCGGCCTTGCAGAGCTGGTTCGGCGGGGCGACGTGAGCGCGAGCGAGCTTCTCGAGGCGGCGCTCGCTCGCGACGCGGAGGTGAATCCTCGCCTCAATGCGGTCGTGATTCCGATGCACGAGATCGGCCGGCGGCGAGCACTCGAAACGCTGTCCGGGCCGTTCGCGGGCGTGCCGTTCCTCGTGAAGGATCTCGCCCAGGACGTCGCGGGCGTGATGGCCACGTCAGGGTCGAACGCGCTCCGGCGCACGCAATACGTGCCGAGCGTGAGTTCCGAGATCGTGCGGCGGTGGCTGGCCGCAGGTGTGGTCGTGTTCGGCCGGACCAACACGCCGGAGTTCGGCGCCAAGGGCATCACGGAGCCCGAAGCGTGGGGCCCGACGAAGAACCCATGGGATCTCACGCGCTCTCCGGGCGGTTCGAGTGGCGGCTCCGCGGCGGCGGTTGCAGCAGGCATCGTCCCGATGGCAGGCGCCAGTGACGGAGGCGGCTCCATCCGCATCCCGGCCGCCTCCACGGGGCTCTTCGGGCTGAAGCCCGGCAGAGGACGCACACCCTGCGGTCCCGGCCTCGGGGAGATGTTGCACGGCGCAGCCATGAATCACGTGCTCACGCGCTCCGTGCGGGACAGCGCGCACATGCTCGACGCTACCATGGGACCCGAGGTCGGCGGCGCCGTGAGAATCGCGCCCCCCGAGCGACCGTATCGCGACGAAGTCGGACGCGATCCGGGTCGCTTGCGCATCGCGTTCAGCGGGCGATCGCCGATCGACGCGGAGGTGGATCCGTCGGTGACGGAGGCGCTGAACGACGCGGCCCGCTTGCTCGAAAGCCTCGGGCATCACGTCGAACAGGCGGAGCCGGACATCGATGGCGCCCAGCTCGCGCGCGACTTCCTGAGTATCTGGTTTGCCAACCTGGCCGCCTACCTCGACCAGGCGAAGCGGGACCTCGGAGCGACGGACCTGGATTTCGAGCTCGATTCCCTCGCGATGGCAGCCGTGGGGCACGCGATGAGCGCGCCCGCGTACGTGGAAGCATATCTGCGCTGGAATCAATACGGCTATGCGCTCGCGCAATTCTTCGCTCGCCGCGACGTGTACATGACGCCGACCCTGGCTCTCGGTCCGCCGAAGATCGGCGCGCTCGCGACGCCCGCGTGGGCAAGAACCGGCGTCCGCGCGGGGGTGCGCTTCGGAATGAACCGACTGATCCCGCTCGCCGCGGGCACGATCGAGCGGCTCGCCTTCGAGAACTTGAAGGGAGTGCCCTTCACCCAGCTCGCGAATCTCACCGGCGTGCCGGCGATGTCGGTTCCGCTGGCCACCTTCCCGGACGGTCTCCCGCTCGGCATTCAATTCCTCGCTGACCACGGTGGCGAGGGTCGGCTGCTGTCCCTCGCCGCGCAGCTCGAGCGAACCGCTCCCTGGGCGGCCCGTGTCCCCAGGCTGGACGGCTGAAGCTACTCGATCAAAAGCGTCTCCGGATCGACTCCCGCGGCGGCCAGGGTCGCGGTCTGCATCCGTACGAGTTCCGCGATGCCCTCGAGCCCGAGGTCGACCATGGCGTCGACGTCGCGCCGCGGCACCGCTTCACCCTCTGCCGTCCCCTGGATTTCGACGATGTCCCCCTTCGCGGTCGCGACGAGGTTCAGGTCGACTCGCGCCGTGCTGTCTTCGGCGTAACAGAGATCGAGCGCGAGCTCGCCGTCGACGTGACCGACGCTGACGGCGGCGATCTGATCGCGCAGCACGCGGCGTCCCGTCTTGCCGAGCTTCTTGGATTCTGCCACCGCGAAAGCCAGCGCCAGCCAGCCGCCCGTGACCGATGCGGTGCGCGTTCCCCCGTCGGCCTCGAGAACGTCACAGTCGATCACGATGCTGCGTTCCCCGAGACGATCGAGGTCGACAGCCGCGCGCAACGCACGACCGATGAGCCGCTGGATCTCGCGCGACCGTCCCGAGAGCGGCCGATCGCGGCCGTCGCGATTCTCGCGTCGCTTCGGATTGGCGCGCGGGTGCATCTGATACTCCGCGGTGATCCAGCCGGTGCCCTTGCCCTTCATGAACTCGGGCACGGATTCATCGACCGACGCGGTCACGAGCACGACCGTGCCACCCGCCCGATAGAGGACGCTGCCCTCGGACAATCGGTGGAATCGCGGCACGATCTCCACCGGACGAACGGCCCGAAGATCGCGGTCCTGGCGCTTGCTCTTTTCCATGAAGCCCGACCTTGCCACGAAAGACACGACGTGTGGTGGTGCAAGACCGCGGCCCGGCGTGTCACCATTCAACCTCGATGAGCACGCCACGGTCGTTCCGGATTTCGGAGATCTTCGACAGCGTCCAGGGCGAGGGCGTTTCGGCCGGAGCGCCTGCCGTCTTCCTGAGACTCGCCGCGTGTAACCTGCGGTGTAGCTGGTGCGACACGAAATACACCTGGGACTGGAAAGCCTACGATTACGCGACCGAGGTCCGTGAAATGACGGTCACGGACGTCGCGGACCGCGTTGCAGCGAGCGCCGACGCGCGCCTCGTCGTGACGGGCGGGGAACCTCTCTTGCAGCAATGGGCGCTCGAGGCGCTCTTTTCGGTGCTCGAGCCGGCGCGAGTCATCGAGGTGGAAACGAACGGCACCCTCGTGCCGTCCCACGATCTCGCTGCACGCGTCGACCAGTGGAACGTATCGCCGAAGCTCGCGAACAGCGGTGAGACGCTCGCGCGACGACGCTCGCTTCCGGCGCTCGCGGCGTTCAAATCCACGGGTCGCGCGTGGCTCAAGCTCGTGATCGATGCCGAGACGGACCTCGAAGAGGCGGATGCGCTCGTGAAAGAAACATCCTGGCCGAAGGACCGCGTGCTCCTGATGCCTCGAGGCGCGTCCCGTATCGAGCTTCACGCACGGCGTGACTTCGTGTCCGCTGCCGCGACGGCGCGGGGGCTTGGTACGTCGCCACGTCTGCACGTGGAACGCTGGGACGGCCGGCGCGGCGTCTGAGCCGATCGTCCCCGGACCGGAGGGCGTCAGTATCCGAATACCTTCAGCGCCGCCTGCGTGTCCGAATCGAGACCGGCGAGAATGGGCTTCCTCCCGGACGCCGCGGCGCGCGCGCGCGCCGACGTCTCGGCGAGGTAGGTCTTTTGCCAGAGAGCGGCAGCAGCCAGGGGGTTGTCGGCAAGGACGTCCGAGGCGCATGCGGGGTCCACGTCGATCTGACACAAGGTCGGTCGTCTTCCGAAGTCGCCGGAGAGCAGCCACGAACCCCAGCGTGTCGCGTAGCGCGCACCCAAGGTGGCAACGAGTGGGTGTCCGTCGAGCGGCAAGTTGCCTCGCGCGATCCCGAACAGGTCGGCCCCGTCGAGCCCGTCCGTGCTCGAGCCGAGAGCGTGAAGCAGCGTGGCGGTGACGTCGATGGTGGTCACGGGCGTGTCGATTTCCGTTCCGGCGAGTGCGCTGCCCGGAAACTTCACGACGAGCGGGGAGAGCAGCACGTCCTCGTGGAGCGGCGGCACGGGCGCGAACGGAATGCCCGGCGGATCGCCGGCGCCGACGTCACCCATGAAGACGACGAGCGCGCGGTCGTAGAGCCCGTCGCGATCGAGCTCTTGGATGATCTCGAGAATGCCCGCATCTTGCTTCTTGAGCGCCGTCTGCTCGAGGGCGCGCATCCGGCGGAAGTCATCGCCGGAGAGGCGCTGATCGGCGGCGCGCCGGTAATGCTGGGAGCGCAGGTTGGCGAGGACGATGGCACCCGCGCGCGGTTCGAGAGGGCCGGAGTACTCCGCCGGCGGCAGGGTCCCGACCTCGTCACGCGTGACGTCCCACGGCGGATGGCCGCCCCGCGCGTGAACGACGAGCAAGAGCTTCGCGGAGGGGTCCAGCGCGACCTGCTGTTTGATCCATGCCGCGCCATCCGAAAGCGGCTGAGAGGCGGCGATGTCCTTCACCGGCGAGTCCGCGTCGTACCGATCCCAGCCCCGATCGAAGCCGAACGCCGGGAACGTCGTCGGGACGCCGGTGAGGAACGCCGCGTGGGCGCTGCCTTCCTTCACGCGCTCGTCGATGAGTCGGACGTCATCGGGTAATCGCGACATCGCGTCTTCAAAGCTCTGCGCGTGGGGCGAGAGACCGGTGAGCAAGGAGGCAACCACCGGACCGGCGACGGTCGTCGGCGCACGGTAGCGATCGAACGCCACGCCGTCGCGAACCAGTCGGGAGATTGCCGGAAATCCGTCGGGCGAGCTCCACGGCGGCACCATCCGGTGGTCGAGCCCCGCCGCGACGATGATGACGGCAATGGACGCAGGCGGCGACCACCAGGGTGCGTCGGGGGTCGACACGGTTTCGGGCTCGCCGAACGCGACGCGCCCCCCGCCGATGGAATCCAGGGCGTCGAGTTCGATGCCGACGACGCGTCCGATATACGGAACGAGGTCCGCGTCGACACGCGACCAGGCAGCGCCAGTTCCACCGCTGACGGTTCGTTCCACGAGTGTCCGGGGAGCGCTTCCGTCCTCGATCACACGGATCCGAGCGGTGCCGTGGCCGTTGCCCCAATACCCGAGGCTCGTCCTGAACCGCATGCCCGCGGCTACCCGCATGGCGCAGCGCACCCGGGAATCCGAGCGCAGAACGATGGCTCGCTTCGGCAGCCCTTCGAGAACGACGTCCGTGACGACGTCGCGCAACGTCGGCGCGGCGTAGCTATCGTTTCCAGCCTCGACCGGCGGCGGCCCGAGACGGACCCAGTCGAGATTCGCATATGGCTCGTCGGCGCCGAGAGAGGCACCGTTGAACCGAAACGTGACCGTATGCGCCCCTGCCGCCAGTTCGTCGATCGGCACCGTCGTGACGACTCCGGGTGCGTCGCGCGGCAGCGCCAGGACACCGAGGCGCCGATCGTCCACGTATACGCTCACCCAGTGAGACGTGACGCCTTGGGCGCGGAACGACACCGTGAATCGCGCGACCTTCTCGAACAGCGAGAACTCGTACGCCAGCCGCCGGGTGTGAACGCGCGCGAACGCGCCGTCCGTTCCTTCTTGAAGCGTGACGTCGGTGAAAGGACCCATCGAGTGGTCACGACGTGCGTCGACGGATCCAGCCCCGACGTCCAGAAACACGCCTTCGTGCTCGATGTCGCAGCTCGGTAGCTCCCGGATCCAGTCAGTTGCCGCCCGCGGTCCCGACCTGGTGGTCACTGCGGCTGGGGAGATCTGTCGAGGCTTCGGCGCGTCCGGATCGCTCTTCTGGCAGCGCCCGAGGAGTCCGAGCGCAACGACGAACACCGACCATTTCACTGCGCGTTCGTCGTCCCTATGTGGGTGCGTCGTCCCGCCCGGACCTCGACACCCGTGGTCGAATCGATTCCGTCGCCCCGGACGTGCACGTCGTGGTGCCCCGGAGCGAGCGGGATCTGACGGATCGGCCCGATGCCGACCGGAACGCCGTCCACGACGATCGCGTACGGTCCGCCCGCTTCGATCTCGAGAAGGCCGCGATCCGGCGCCACGGAGAGCCCGGGCGGCAAATCCAGGTCGTCCTTCGTGATCCATCGGACGCCGTGCAACGCCGCGCCCGGCGGCGCCGCGCTCATCACGGCGGGCGGCGCCGCCACCTGGAGGGCCGAGGGGGTGCCCGATGGCGCCGCGGTCGGTACGGTCGAAGGAACGACGTCGGATGGCGATCGACGCGCCACGTCGTTTCCGCCGCGAATCGCCGTCACCAGCGCATAGCTGGCGACGGCGGCCACGATGATGACGACGAAGACGCCGACGAAGCCCTTTCGGTCCTCCTGTCTTGCTGCCGTGGGACCGGGCTTCCCGACCTTGTTCCCGCCGACGCGTCCGGCGAGTGCGGCTCGTTGACGCTTGGGCGGCACGGTCGGCATCGTTGAAATGGATTCTTCGGAGGCGTGACCCGACGACGCAGGCGCGACGACAGCCTCGGGCGCGACGGGACTCTCGCCGCCCACGGCCGAGAGCACGGCGTCCCCGAGTTCGAGCGCGGGCGTCTCGGCGGTCGTCGAAGGCTTTTCGGGCCCGCTCTCTGCCGCCGGTACGGAGATCGCCGGCATGACGCGCGTATAGTCGACGGCGAGTCTGGGCGGAGCGGACGTAGCCTGACGCGCTTCGGGCACGGGCTCCGACGCGGCGCTCGCGACCGGCGCGGATTCGTGCTCCACGCGTGGTCCCGGCGGTTCCGAGACGACGGTCGGCGGAGCACGCTCGCTCACCGCTTCGACGGCATCCCGGGGACTCGCGCGAACCTCCGAGGGCATGGGCGAGGGCACGGAGCGCAGGGCCTCCTCCAGCGGGGACGGCTCCGGCGGCGCCGAGGTCGGGGGCGCGTGAGACTTGAAAATAGGGCGGGGCGTTTCGCGACGGGGCTCGGGGCCCGAGGGCGGCACCAGGCTATCGACGAGCAGCGCTGCGAAACCGACGTCCGCGTCGGCGGGCGCCGAGGCCCCCTCGGGCGGCGCTACAATTGGCGCAGCGACACCTGGGTCGGTTCCGAGACGTGCCGTGTCGACCGCCGGAGCCGTCGCTTCGGCCGCCCCTAGGGCACCCAATACGGCCACCTCGGTTGCCAGAAGATCTTCGCCATCGATCCCGGAAATGCGCCCGATGGCACCGTGCAAAACCAGGTCGACGAGTACGGATTCGAGCAAGCGCGAAGACGTGCCGGTCGCCAGGAGCTCGGAGGGGGCCGCGCCCTCCGCCAGGCGACGCACGATGGTCCCGACCGCTTTCGGCGTGGCGGCGAGATAGGGGGACAGCGCGGCCTCTTCGATATCGATGCGGGCGACGCGCGACGGTTCCGCAAGGAGGCTTTGCGCCGCGCGCGCCGTGAGCACGAACTTCGAGATCAGCTGCCTGAGCTCGGTGTCCCAGTCGCTGGCGCAGGGTGAATCGTCGCGCCGCACGGCGAAGCGCCCGGCCCGGACCCCGAGGAGACCCGCGAGCGCGCGCTCACCACTTTCTGCGCGTCCCTCTTCGGTCGTGCGCGTCGCCGTCCGGAGTCGACCACCGCGGACGCAAGCCTCGTACAGATACGCCGCGTCGCGGATCGTGACGCGCACGTTCGTCCCGAGCCGGCACGCGAGCTCGAGCACGAGGCGCGGGGTGAGACCGTCGAGACGGCCGCGCACCTCTTCGCCCGTGGCAAGACGGGCCTCCACGCGCGCGCGGGGAAGCAACACTTCACGCACGCGCTGCACGACCGCAGACGACGTCGCCTCCTTCCGGAGATAGCCGTCAGCGTCAGCGCCGAGTTCCCGCATTTTCTGAAGGAGGTCCTCCTTCCACGACAGCAAGATCACGGGCACATCGCCGAGAGCGACGTCCCGCTTGATCTCCCTGCAAAGTCCGAAGCCGTCGAGCCCCGGCATGAGCACGTCGCTGACGACCAGGTCGGGCCACTCGGAGCGCACGAGCGCGAGGGCGCGATCACCGTCGTGCGCTTCGAGCACTTCCGCGCCCGCCGCGCGCAGGAGACCGCTCAGAAACCACACGACCGACGGATCGTCGTCCACGACGACGATCTTGCGTCCGCCGAGGTCGACGCCGGCGGCCGAGCGACTTTCACCGGCCCCGGTGGCGCGCTCCGTCGCCATCATGGGGGACAGAGGAATAGCGCCCTCGGGACCGGTCGCGTCGAAGCGAATGGCGCCGCCCGAGCGAAGCGTGACGAGCTCGCGCACGCGTGCGACGGACGCCCACACGGCCGCGAGAACGTCCGTGCCCTCGCCAAGCGAGACGGCGACCGAACAATCCTTCGTCTTCAACGATTCCACGAGGCCGCGGCGAAACTCGTGAACGAGGCGTTCCGCGAGGGCCTCCACGCTGACGTCGCCGAGCGGCTCGAAGCGCGACGGAGGCGCGGCCTGTTCCCTGGCCACTTCGAGCACGGCATGCTTGAGCGTGTCCGGACTGACGGGACGCGATAGAATTCGCGCGACTCCGAGCGCCGCGAGCCGCGCCCCCGCCTCGGGCCGGTCGAACGAACCGATCGCGACGATGCGAACCGGGTCGAGGAGAGGGTCGTACGCGAGCGTCTCCGTCAACTGAATCGCGTCGGGACGATCCGCGTCGATGACGACCACGTCGGGCGAAATGATGCGAACCAGATCCTCGGCTCGCACCGTGTCCTCGGTCCGTTCCCATTCGACCACTGGCCCACCAGGCGCCGCGGCGTTGAAGGATGCGACGAGCGTCGCCGAGCCGAACGCGAGGGCGCTGATCGGCCAGGAGCCTGCGCGTCGCTCGAGCGGTGCGGAACCGGAAGTCTCAAGGGGCCGGAGCGACGGTGCGGCCGCGCCGAGCACCAGCGACGGCACGAGATCGATGGTGCGCCCGACGAGCGCGAGGTCCGACACGCCGAGGCCGGTCGCACCCGCACGGCCGAGAACGGTCTCGGCTTCCCGGAACGCCTCGAAGACGCGCTCGAAGCCCAGGACACCCGCCGCGGCACCGAACGCATGGATCCGGCGCCGCAGGTGGTCCCGGAGCGCCGCGGACTTCGGCGTCTGCTCGAGCGCGAACAACGCCTGCCTCAGCGCCTCCAATCGGCGCCCAAGGCTGCCCACGAATTGCGCTCGGGGCTCTTCGAGGCTGGTCTCCGCATCGCCGGGCACAGCCCCCGCTCGCTCGACCATCAGCCGCCCCGTAGCATGAACGGGGGGTTTTCCGCACCTTTCAGAACGCGCCGGGACGACATTTCAGAGGCCCATCTCGCCGGCGAAGACATGGCGAGCGGGCCCGAGGAGCCGAACGGACCACGAATCTGCGTCAACCGTCACTTCCAGGGGACCCCCAGGCAGCCGAATTTCGATGGTTTCTCCGAACGGCGCCCGTCCCGTCAGGCCGAGGGCCGCTGCGGTGGCGCCGGCACCGGTTCCACACGCGAGGGTCCGTCCAACGCCTCGCTCCCAGACCACCACGTCGAACTGGCGCGGGCCGCGCTTCGAGACGAACTCGACGTTGACGCCGCCCGGAGTTCGTCGCGACACCTCGGGCCCGAGCCGGTCGATGGTCGCGACGTCCAGGGCCGTATCGAAGAGAATCGCGTGCGGGTTCCCGATCGAGACTCGAGTGAAAACGTATTCGCGGCCATCGAAGGAGACGCGGTGCTCCCCTTCGGCGATGGCGACCCCGAGATCGATGAGGACACTCCCCTTGTCACCGGTGCGAGAGACCTTGCAGCGGCGCGGCCCTGCGTCCGTATCGACGACGTATTCGGCCAGGTCCCGTCCGTCGCGACGAGCGAGGTGGAGGGCGACGCAGCGCAGGCCGTTGCCGCACATTTCCGGGCGGGAACCGTCGGCGTTTTCGACGATCATCGTTGCAGCGGCGTCCGGGGTCCGCGGCGCGGCCACCGTGAGCACGCCGTCCGCGCCGACACCGAAGTGCCGGTCGCAGGCGCGGACCACCCGCTCGGCGCCGAGCGGCTCCTCGCGCTCGACGACGATGAAGTCGTTTCCGAGTCCTTCGTATTTCTCGAATCGCACTGGATTCACGCGTTTTGCCAGGAGTGTCGCCCGCGGGCCTCCCGTTCGTTCAGGTCGGTTGCCGTGGTTCGGGGCCAGACCGGGGAGCTTATGGTAAGCCGCGACGCGGAATGCGGCGACCCCTTCTCTTGAACGGCTTCATGACGACCGGCAAGTCCACGGTCGGCAAGCTCGTGGCGAAATCCCATGATTTCATCGACCTCGACGTCCAGGTGGAGCGCGACGCGGGAGCTTCGGTGTCCGAAATCTTCGCGACACGCGGCGAAGCCGCGTTTCGCGCTCTGGAACGCGACACTCTTCGCGCATTGCTCGCCGACGGCAAGCCGCGGGTCATCGCCCTCGGTGGCGGCGCGCTCCTCGATCGCGCTCTCCGACTGGAGGCGCTGGATCGCGGAGTAGTCGTCACGCTCGATGCCACGGCGGACGAGGTGGTCCGGCGCGCGGCGTCGAGCAACGCGCGCCCGCTCCTGGAAGTCGAGGACCCGCGCGCTCGAGCCGAATCGCTGATGTCAGACCGGCGTCTGGCGTATGCCGAATGTCACGCTCGTATTGCCACGACGGGCCGCGATCCGGCCGACGTCGCGCGCGACGTCCTGGCCGTGTGGCATCGCGATCCGATCGCCGTCGCCGCGGGCACCGCTTCGTACACCGTCGACATCGGCCATGGCTTCGCCGCGGGGCAGCTGGTCCATTGGGTTGCTGGTGCGTCCATGGCCCTCGTCGTGACTGACGAAAACGTCCGGCCACATCACGCCGGTGCCATCGAACGGAGTCTCGCGGGCGCGGGAATCCGCTCGGCGACGGTGGTGCTCGAGCCCGGCGAGGCGCACAAGAACCTCGCGTCGATCGAGCGGATCTGGGACACCGCGCTAACGGCAGGGCTCGATCGAAAGAGCCGGATCGTTGCGCTGGGCGGCGGCGTCGTGACGGACATGGCCGGCTTCGCCGCCGCGACGTGGATGCGCGGAATTCCGTGGATCGTGCTGCCCACGACGTTGCTCGCGATGGTCGACGCGTCCGTCGGAGGCAAGACCGCGATCGATCTCCGGGCGGCGAAGAATGCCGTGGGTGCATTCTGGCAACCAGCCGCGGTGCTCTGCGACGTCGCTCATCTCGCCACGGAGCCGGAACGCGGTTACCGGAGCGCGCTCGCCGAGGTCGTGAAGACGGCGCTCATCGGCGACGCGGCGCTGCTAGACTTCGTCGAAACGCACGCGCCGGAAATTCTCGCGAGAGTTCCCGACGCCGTCTCCGAGATCGTGCGCCGATGCGTACGGGTGAAAGCCCGCGTCGTCGGACTGGACGAGCGCGAAGACGGACTGCGCGCATGCTTGAACCTCGGACACACGATAGGGCACGCGCTCGAGGCCCACGCCGGCTACGGTGCTCTGCCCCACGGAGAAGCGGTGAGCCTCGGACTCGTCGCGGCCCTGCGCATCGGTGAGCGTCTCGGAACGACGGACCGCGCGTTGACGGAGCGCTGCGTCCGAGTCCAGGCCGCGCTCGGTCTTCCCGTGGACCTCGCGTCACAGCCGATCGCGGACGCCGTGGCCCTCGTCGGGCATGACAAGAAGCGCGCCGGCTCCAGGATTCGCTTCGTCGTGGCCCGCGCGCCCGGAGACGTTGTGTTCGTCGAGCTCGGCCTTTCGGAACTGCGCGAACACGCTCTGTCGCTCGTGAAGCGCGGCGTGTAGGGCACCCCCAAAATCAATAAGACTTATATGAGCGATCCGGAATGATCCGCCGACTTTTGGCACTGTCGCGGCGACCCGCATACAATTGACGTTAGACCCCGCCCCCACGCGGCGGGATCAGCCGAGGTTCGCCAGAATGAACAGGATGCTCCGTCCCCTCGTCGCCGTCGGCTTCGTCGCCGCCGCAACCGCCGTATTCTCTCAAGGATGCGCGGACAACAACAGCTCGCTGTTCATCGTCGGCGTCGAGTACGACAAGCCTCCGACCTGCGTCGTGACCGCGGACCCGACACAAGAGGAACTCGGTTATGGCATCCTGGATGTCGCGTTTCGCAGCGATTACCAGGCGTGGCTGCTCGTCGGAAACCAGTTCACACCGCGCGGCTCGAAGCAAACCCTGCGAACGGAGACGACGCGCATCAATCTCCGTGGCGCCGAGGTGACACTGACGAATTCGGATGGGAGCGCGCTCAAAGACGGCAACACGACCGTGGGGCAATTCTCCGTGTACGGCAGCGGCTACGCCGACTCGAGCACGAGCGAGGAACCGGGATGGGGTTTGTTTGCCGCAGATCTGATCCCGAGCAGCGTCGGGGACATCCTGGCGAAGCCGTTCAACGGCAAACCCGGAGGCATCAATACGGTGGTAGCGACGGTGCGCGTCTTCGGCAACACGCTCGGAAACACCAGCGTGACTTCCGGAGAGCTGAGCTTCCCCATTCAGGTTTGTTACGGCTGCCTGGTTCAATATCCGCTCGAGGCGCTCGTCTTCCCCACCAACGGCGGGACGCCGACGTGTAGCGCCGGGAGTACGGACATTCCGGTCCCGGGTTGCCGCGTGGGACAGGACGACACGGTCGATTGTCGGTCGTGCCAGCAGCTCAGCATCTGCCAGACCCTCCAGACGCAATGAGGGCTCGTGGTCCGGCGCGCCGGGGCCGTTCGCTTCGCGATCGCGGTTTCGACGCCCTCAGCCGCACGCGCTGACCCTCAGCGGAACCGCGACGCTGCTGGGCGTTGCCTGAACGGGGGCGTGCGGAGCGTGGTCCGCGCCGAAGTTCTACGGCACGGGGCCGAGGAGGCGTCCTCTTCGGGCGCAGTCGCGACACGGACGTCAGCGCCGGGCGGAGCTCGGAACCGCTGGCTTTCGCGACGCTCGCGCCCTCGCCGGGGCGACCGTGCGCCTGCCCGCCGAGGTCGACCTTCGCACTCGGCGTGACCCCCGGCTCCTATGTCCGCTCCTCGCCGGAGGGCGCTCTCGCGGAGCGCGGCGGAGGCCCGGCGGCGCGACCCGGTATTTCCATCGTACCCGGTGGATGCTACGGTCCTTCCATGGAGCGCCCGTCGGTCGAGCTGCGCGTCGGCGGTCAGACGTATCGGGTCGTGGGCAGCGCGAGCCCGGACGAGCTGACTCGCCTCGCACAGATCGTCGACGGCAAGCTTCGGGAGCTCTCCGCAGGCGGCGCGTTCCATCCGCAGAGCATGCTCCTCGTCGCGATGGCCCTGGCGCACGAGCTCGAACAGGAACGCGGTCGTCGTCGCGATGCGGAGCAACGGTCGCGAGAGAGTCTGCGCCGGCTGCTCGACCGCGTCGATGCGGCGATAAGCGAGGTGGAATCCGACCCGACGCCGCTCCCGCCGTTCGCCGACATCTCTCCGCCGAACGCGTGAAGTCGTCGACCACGAAAGCGTTCGCCCTGTTCAACGCATGACGCGCAGCGTGACGTCGACGAGCGTCTCGATTGCGGCGCTGACGTCGGCGGAACTTCCCTCGGCGACGTGGACTGCACTCTCCACGAAAGCACCTGCGAGGCAGAAGAGCCGGAGTGGTTCGGGTACCGCACCTACGACGCCGGCACGCTTGGCGGAGGTGCCAACCTCGGCAAGCCGGCGCACGAGTTCGGTGCGCACGAGGCGCCCCGGGTCTCCGCAAAGCAAGGCTATGAACGCCCCGCGGCGGCGCGAAGCTTCGAGAAGCCACGCTGACGCGAGCGCGCGCATTTGCTCGACGGGCGTGCGCGCGGACGCCACGCTCTGCGCGAGCAGCTCACGAACGGCGCCAAAGACCTCGTCGTGCGCGACGCGCTGCGCGGCTTCGATGTCCGAAAAGTGCTCGTAAAAGGCGTTCCGACCCACACCCGCCCGCTCGATCACGTGCCGAACCGTGAGCGAGTCGCCGTGGAGCGCCGACGCGTCCCGGAGTGCACTCCTCAAGCGATCGCGCTGGGAGGCACGCCGTTCGTCGGCGCTCTGACGACGGTCCCATCGTCCGCGAACCATAAAGATGGATCTGTTTTTATCATCTCACTCACCTGACCGCCATCAAGGCCTGCTCGGTGAAACGGCTGGTGTAAAAGAACCACTGAGTACCTTTCCGGGTACGGCTCTTCTGCGATAGTTGAAAAACTATATATATTCTGCTTTGTTAGAAGAGTACTGCAAAGTTTTCTAATGCTAATGGGTCAAAGCCGAAAGATCCGGGCGGCGGACATCGTGGTTGTGGGGTGTCAGATGTTGCCGGTAGGCATCGAAAGTGAGGGGAATGCGGCTTCGATACGGTGCATGCGCAGGGACGCCAGGGAGCGTCGGCGTCTAAGTGGCGATGCATGGCTCGCACGACGCATTGTCGTTAGGGCTGCGAGTCGTGATTTTCGGGTTCGAAGGCCCTCCGCGGCGGCGGGTCGGTGGTAATAAGTGCGCCGTGACGCTGCGGTCGCATCTTGCCAGGGAGCTCGGCCAGCTCGAGGAGCGCGGGCTTCTCCGCTCTCGCGCTGTTCGACACGTGGATATTGGCCTGGTCGACGTCGCGAGTAACGACTACCTTGGTTATGCGCGGCGCATTGTTTCACGTGAAACGATCGCCACGGTTGCTGGCGCCGGGGCGTCGCGCCTGATTCACGGCACCTGCCCCGAACATACGGCCCTAGAAGCGGATCTGGCTGCCTGGGTGGCTGCGGAAGGTTCACTGCTTTTCCCCACAGGGTACATGGCGAACGTCGGGGCCATTTCGGCGCTGGCGGGACCCGGCGACCTCATCGTTTCCGACCAGCTGAATCACGCATCTCTGATCGACGGTTGCCGGCTCTCCCGAGCGCGAACCGAGGTCGTCCCGCACCTCGACCTTAGAGCCTTTGCCGATGCCCTGCGGATCGCCGTTCCAGGCCGGCGCTGGGTCATCACCGAGAGCTACTTCAGCATGGACGGTGACTCGCCGGACCTGGCGGCGCTCCGCTCCATCGCGGACGAAGCAGACGCGGGGCTACTGGTCGACGAGGCTCACGCTCTGGGTGTTTTCGGTCCCCAGGGTGCTGGCCTCTGTCGCGAGCAGGGCATCGTGCCCGACGTCCTCGTCGGGACTCTGGGCAAGGCGGTTGGCGTCCAGGGAGCGTTCGTTGCGGGCTCCGGCATTCTTCTCGATTTTCTCTGGAACCGGGCGCGTCCCTTCGTTTTCACGACCGCACCGAGCCCGACAATCACCGCCATCGCGCGCGAAAACGTCGCGCGAGTCCGAGTCGATGACGACGCTCGCTCGCGGCTGACAGAGCTTTGTGCACAGTTGCAGGTGGAGCTTCGCGACATGAATCTTGGTCGGCGCCGCCGCGGCCCCGTCTTTCCAATCATTCGCCGCACCCCGGGCCTCGCCCTCTGCGCCGCGGCAGTCCTACGCGACGCGGGCTTTCTCACCCAGGCGATTCGCCCGCCTACTGTGCCGGACGGCACTTCGCGACTCCGTATCGCCCTCCACGCTGATCTGCGCCCGGAGCAAGTCTCGCGCCTGGCCCTGGCGCTCAGGGCATGCGCGTCCTGATCCTCGGGACAGGGACGGGTGTCGGTAAGACCTTCGTCACCGCCGCGCTGGCCAGGGCGCTTGCCGCCTCTCGGCCCGTCGACGTCATCGCCCTCAAGCCAATCGAGACAGGTTTCCCAAAAACTCACACGCCCGGCTCGGGCGGGTCCGTGGAACCTGCAACTGCGACGGACGCGGCGACGCTCGAAGCCGCCTCAACCCTCAAGCTGCAGCACCCACATCCCCGATATAGCTTCTTCGAGCCCATTTCACCGCACCTTGCCGCTCGACGCGCTCGCTCGAGAATCTCGATTCGCAGCGTTGCTACCTGGCTCGCCGACGCAGAAAGGTTAGCACTACGTGGCGCTACACTACCATTCTTTCTCGTAGAGACTGCCGGCGGCGTCTTTTCACCGCTTGGGCCTCGCCGGACCAATGCTGATCTCGCTCGCCGCCTGGAGCCGGCAATCTGGATCCTCGTCGCGCCGGACTCCCTCGGCGTTCTTCACGACGTTCGCGCCACCTGGTTAGCCCTGCAGGCGGTCGCACGAACACCTGACTACCTCGTTCTTTCGAGCGCCCGTGCCCCCGACGCCTCGACTGGCTCGAACGCCGCGGAACTGCCTCGCATCGGGTTGCCGCGCCCAATTGCTGCCCTGCCACGGGGCGACGCAGGCCTCGCACTCGCACCGCTGGTGCGGGCGCTGAACCAGCGGTGCTCGACGCTCCCCCGTCGCTAGACCCGGCGTCAGCGCTCTCAGCACCGGTAATCCGATGGGCTGCTCGAGCGAAAGCTTCCCTAGCCCACCCCGCGGTCGAACCTGAGGGGCTACCTCGCCCTCGATCCGGCAGCATCCAGGACGATTTTGCCCCGCTCGAGCCGCAATCGCCGCGCCTGGACCTCTTCGGAATAGCCGGCCAGGTGATTGACGATCACCACAATCGATCCGCGATCTCGTTCCGCACGAACCCAACAGGTGAACCGGGCCACGCTCTCGGCGTCCAGTCCCGTCAGTGGCTCGTCGAGCAGGATGAGAGACGGCGCGTGAACCACCGCTCGCGCGAGGGCCACCCGTTGCCGCTGTCCGCGCGACAACGTCCCGACCGACTGGTCCGCGAATTCCGCGATGCCAAGGCTCCCCGCGACTCGCGAAAATCCTTCCTGGGGATCGATTCCCCGGAGGCTTGCGGCGAGCGCGATGTTCTCGCGCGCCGTCAGATCCCGATACGTGTGGGACTCGTGCCCGAGCCACCCGAGCTCACGGCGAACCCCGTCTGGATCGGGTTCCGGGAGCCCGTATGCCACTGCACCCGCCGTCGGCGCCAGGCTGCCTCCGAGAACGGCGAGAAGGGTGGATTTGCCGGCGCCATTCGGCCCTTCGACGGACGTAAGCGTTCCGCGCGCGAACCGCGTCGTAACGCCGCGGAGGACGGCACGCCCGCCAAACAGCCGCGTGACACCGCGCACATCCACGAACTCCATCGAGGGCACCCGCTCAAGCTATTACCGCGACCCGCCCCAACGACCAAGGCCCTGCAATTTCCGGCGAAATTGCCCCTCATTCGCCATGCTACCATCCGGCTTGATGTCCTCGCCGGCCGTCGTCCTCGACTCCTCGCGACTCGAAAAGTTGACCGATCTCCGTCGGGCCGTCGAGATCGCGCTCGAGGGAAAGCCCGAAGCCGTCGAGCTCGCGCTCATCGCTTTGCTTGGCCATGGCCACGTCCTCATCGAAGACGTCCCCGGCGTCGGAAAGACCACTCTCGCGCGCGCGCTCGCCAAGGCCATCGGCGGACAGATGCGCCGCGTCCAGTTCACGAGCGACCTGCTGCCCAGCGATGTTCTCGGCGTCTCCATCTACGACCAGCGCCTCTCGGACTTCGTTCTCCGGAAAGGGCCGATTTTTAGCAACGTGCTCCTCGCGGACGAGATCAACAGAGCGAGTCCGCGAACCCAGTCGGCGCTCCTCGAGGCGATGAACGACGGTCAGGTTTCGCTCGACGGAAAGACCTTGCCACTACCCGACCCGTTCTTCGTGATCGCGACGCAGAACCCTCAGGACTTTGCCGGCACGTTTCCGTTACCCGAGTCCCAGCTCGATCGTTTCATGGTGCGAATCAGCATCGGATACCCCCCCACTCACGTCGAGACGCGGTTGCTCCTCGGGACGGAGACCGATCGCGTCAATCGCGTGCCGATCGTGCTGGATCCAGAGACGCTGCTCGACCTCCAGGCGGACGTCGATCGCGTCACCTTCGACGCTGCGCTCGCCACTTACCTCCACGCCATCGTCGTCGCGACCCGCTCCACACCAACGCTCGCGCTCGGCGCCTCCACCCGCGCCGGAATGAATCTGTCTCGGGCCGCGCGCGCTCGTGCCCTGTTGCGAGGCCGTCACTATGCCATCGCCGATGACGTCCACGCCCTCACGGTACCCCTGCTCGCGCACCGCGTCCGACTCGCCGCCCACGCCGAAGGGTACGTGCCGAGTCGGGATGAATCCGAAGCCGCGGTTCGCGACGCCGTCGCCCGCGTTCCCGTTCCGCTCTGACCCCAATGAAGAGCCCACAACGGATGTTCCCCGATCCGCGCACATCCCAGGCCGAACCGGAGCCGCCGCGGTCGCGAACCAAGCGGGCCATCGATCGTCTTAGGCGCGCATTTCGATTGCCGCGCAAATTGAAGATCACGCGCGAAGGGAAATTTTTCATCCTGCTCGCGCTGGGCGTTGGGTTCGCGGCGGTAAACACCGGCAACAATCTTCTTTACCTTCTCCTCGGGATGTTGCTCGCGCTCATCGTCGTGTCGAGCATCATGAGCGAGCTCAGTCTCCGGAATCTCACGGTCGTCCGACGTTTGCCGGCGAGGGCGCAGGTTGCGCGACCGCACCTCGTCGAAATTGAGGTCCACAACCACAAGAAACGAATCCCGAGCTACGCGATCGAAATCGAGGATTTGCGCGCGGGCCAGCCGGCGGACAAGCGCTGCTTCTTTCTCAAGATTAGCCCGGACTCGGCGCAGGTCGCGGCGTACCGACGGACCCCGATGAAGCGCGGGCGGGATCGTCACGTCGGCTTCCGTGTGGCCACTCGATTTCCGTTCGGTCTGTTCGAAAAGTCGCGCGAGATTCCCTCGGAGGGAGAGCTCATCATCTATCCGGCGATCGACCCCGTGAAACTTCCACCTGAGCAACCGGGCTCGCGAATGGGAACCCACGGGTCACCGGGACGTGGCGTCGGCGACGAAATTCTGGGGCTCCGTCCGATGCGCGATGGCGACGATCCGCGCGACGTGTACTGGCGAAAGAGCACGCTCGATGGACAGCTCGTGCTGCGGGAGCGCGCGCACGAAACTCACCGGCAGGTGACGCTCGTCCTCGAGTCCACATTTACCGACGCGCGACCCGACGACGCCTGGCTCGGTCGATTCGAGCGTCGAGTCCGCGATGCCGCGTCGCGCGCCGTTGCTCATTTACGGCGCGGAGACGGAGTAACGCTCCTGACGACCGCAGGTGAACGTGTGCGCGCCGATCGTTCGGTCGGCGCCGACCCCGTGCTTCGGTTACTTGCGCTTCTCGCTCCCAGCCCCGTCGCGTCGCGCCCGAACGCAGGAACGAACAACCGAGCGTCGCGGCCGAAGATTTCGAACCCACGCAAGGCGGTCGCACGCCGAGAGCAATGAAGTTCGGCGCCATTCACCGGATCATGACCGACGCGCTGGCGGCGCTCGGGCTTCTGTCGCTCGTGACCAGCGGGGAACTCGACCCGTGGATGACTGCGATCATCGTGGTCGGGCTCATCGGCGCCGTCTTCGTTCCGGAGCGGCTGCAAGTGCGACCACGATTCGCGACGCTCGGCGGCGCGGTCTCCTTGGTATTGCTCGGCGTACAAGGGGTGCGCTTCTTCCTGGGAGCAGACGTCCTGCCCCTCGTGGTCGAGTTCGCTGCCGCACTTCAGGTTATCCGGCTCGCGACGCGGCGCGGGGCCGCACACGATCAGCAGATCATCTTGCTCGCGCTCGTACACCTGGTTGCGGGCACCGTTCTCGGCAGCGGACTCGCCTATGGCCTCTGCTTTTTCGGATTCCTGGTCGTCGCCCCGGGCGCTCTCGTCTTGAGTCATTTACGGCGTGAGGTGGAGGGGAACTATCGCCAGGGTGCGCGCGATCGAACGGGCTTGCCGGTGGACGTGCCGCGCATCCTTCGAAGCCGGCGCGTCATCAGCAAGCGATTTCTCGTCGCGACGTGTTCGCTGTCGCTCCCCATTTTCGTTTTCACAGTTCTCCTGTTCGTTCTGTTTCCGCGCGTCGGACTTTCGCTGATGCTCCTCGGCCATTCGCACTCGACGCGCATGATCGGCTTTTCGGATCGCGTCGACCTCGGCGGCGTGGGGCGGCTTCGTTCCGACCCGACCATCGCACTCCGCGTGCAGCCTTCCAATCTGCCCGCGAATCCCCCGCTCCGGCTGCCACTTTATCTGCGCGGCACCGCTTTCGATCACTACGACGGCACCGCCTGGTCGCGGACGCGCTCGGGGCGCCTTCCTGTGGTCCAGCAGGGCTCTTACGTCACGCTGCACCCTTATTCCGCGCCGACGTCGGCCACCACATTGCACGTCGACCTGGAACCGATCTCACCTCCAGTCGTCCTCGTCCCTCCCGGCGCCGTGGCGATCCGGTTGCTCTCACGCGGCGAACCCTTGCTGGGCCGAACGACGCCCATCTTCGTTTCGCCGGAGGACGAATTCAAATACTCCGGTGACGATCGCGGTCTCCGCTACGACGTCATCACGAAGGGTCCTGCGCCGATCCCACCGGAACGGCTCGGGCCCGCTGACCGTGCGCGCTACCTCACCCTTCCGCATCAGCTTCCGGCTCGTGTCGCTGCCCTGGCGCGGCGCTGGGTTCTCGGCACCCATTCTGATCGGGAAGCCGCGCAGATAATCCAGCGTCACCTCAAGACCGAGTATCGATACGATCTCAACTCGCCATCGGGGGCGTCGAAGAATCCGCTCGATGACTTTCTGTTCGAATCGAAGCGTGGCCACTGCGAATTCTATTCGACGGCCATGGCCGTCCTGCTTCGCGTCGTCGGCGTTCCCACACGGAACGTGACGGGGTTCGTCGGCGGAACGTATAACCGCTTCGGTCATTTCTATGCGGTCCGTGAGGGCGACGCGCATTCATGGGTGGAGGTCTACCTGCATGGAGCAGGCTGGGTGATGTTCGACCCGACCCCGGCGGTGGGCGCCGTGCCGGAGACGGCAACAACGGGATTGTTGGCGCTGCTCCGGGACCTCGCGGAGGCTGCTGCGCAGCGATGGAGCCGTTACGTGATCGGTTACGATCTCGAGCAACAGCTGCGCCTGCTCCGGTGGGTCGCCTTTCACTACGGCTCGGGGATGACCGGCTGGTCTGCGATCCGTCATGCCGAGCGGAGCGCCGTGCTCGTTGGTTGCTGTCTTCTCGGGTGCGGCATCGTCGGTTACTGGTGGTTCGTCCGCCGACGGCGTCGAGCACCGGGGCCACCTGGCGAGACACTCGATAGCCCGAACGCATCGCACATCGTCGGACTCTACAAAAGCCTCGAGGCGGCGATGGCAGCGCGCGGAGTGCCCCGGTTTCCAAGCACGCCGCCTCTCGCGCACGCACAGGCATTACTCGCCGTGGAACATCCGATTGCGGATGACGTTCTCGAACTGACACAGCACTATCTCGAGGTTCGCTTTGCTGGACGCGCGTTGACGGAGGGCGATCGACGAGACTTTGCGCGCAGGGTGCGCGAAGTCAGCGTCGGAAGCGACGGGACCTCAGCGGCAGTAACCTGAGCGACCGCAACAGGTACCGCTACGAGTCAACCCCGTGCCAACCGAAGTACGATGTCGCCACCGGCGCGCTGCGCAACACCGTAATAGGCCCCGTTTGCGGGCCGCGCTTCGAGGCCGTCGAAATCTAGCGTCGGGGCGCCCTGTTCCACCCATGCGACGACAACGGAATCAGCGGCGGCCGATCCTTCCGCCGGCAATTGAAGAAAGCGAACGTCGACGCCGTTTCTGAGCTCTTCCGCGGTGATCGCGCGCTGAGCCGACGCCAGGGGCTCCGCGAACTCTCGTGGATGGTCTTTCCCATCCAGCTTGTCGCGCCGGTAGGACTGCACGATGAGGCGCAGATCCCCCTCTCCAAGGTCATCTGCTATCGAGACCCGCGTGCGCACTTGACGCACTTCCCTCACTCCGAGCGTGGTGGCCGCAACCAGAGAAATCCACGACGCGCTGCGGGCGGCGGTTGCCGTCATCCGCTGCCGTCGGGAAAGCTTTGCTGCAGTCATGCGCCAGCAGGGAGCATAAGCACGTCCCATGCCAACGCAACGACGGGCATAACGGCTTTGCTCCTCGAACGCGGCATGGACCTGGAGCTAACGGACGTTCTTACATCTACTTACCGCTGGAGCAGGACACGATTTGCCCATTTTTCGGCGTCCCCGCAGGTTCCGGCAGAAGCGTCGCCGGACGGTCGTCGCGTGTAGGGGCCGGCCACGACGGCGATGTCGCGCCCTCGTCGCTGCACGAAAATCGGACCGACTGTCGCTCGATCGACACACCGTGACGCCAGGGTGGCAGCGCCGGGCCCGGCTGCGGACTGCGTGACAACGCCGCGCGCCAGCGCCCGTTCGCCGCGCACTGCCGCGCCATCCGTGTCATAGCGAAGATGCCAGCCCACCGCGATCCGTTCGGCGCCACGGTCGCCCGCGACAGGTTCGCGAAAAACCGCGACTCGATCGCCGCCCCAGTCGCTGGCAGCTTCGACGGCTGTCTTCCGCGGCACCCACTCCTCGAGCAGCAGTTCGACGGACTCCTCGCCGAAAACGTCCGTGTAGCATGGCTTCGTAAAGCCTTCCGGCGCCACGGGAACCGGCACGACGACAGGTGACTCCCTAGCCAGGTACTTCTCCGGATGCAGAAGCTGCTCCGTGCTCACCGGAGGGCTGCGCCACGCCGCATCCACCGCGGCCCATCCGCCGCGGCGCCGCAACCAGTGGACGAATTCGATCCCGTCAACGTAAGGCGCGACGAGCGACCGCTTCAGGATTCCGGGAACGTCAGCGAGGTTCGTAAATTGAGCCGCTGCACGCACCTGAATACCGAGCAGCGTATCGGACAGGTCCGTCGCCTTCGCGCCCTTCGGCGCGAGCATCTGGTCCAGCATGGCGCTCGTGGCATCGCCCTCCGCGAGCGCGTGCAGCGCGCTCTGCGCATCGGACTCGTCGGCCCGATAGTCGAGTGCCTTGCCGAGATCGTAGTGCTGGTCTTGAAGGGCATGTACCAGCTCGTGCGCAAGCGTCGCCGCGCGGTCGGACGGACTGAGATCCGCCGAGAGGTACATGGTCTTGTCAGCGGGTTCGTAATAGCCAGCGAGTTCGGCGGACATGAGTGACACCATGGCCTTCATGTAGTCGAAGCTCGGTGGCGCGACGCCTAACGCGATGAGCATCTCACCCTCGTCGCGCAGGACGGCGGGCGGAACCTCGCGCTGGATCGTCGCCGTGACGTGCTCGGCCATCTCGGTGCGTGAAAGCTCGACGCCACGAACGGGCGCTGTGGCCGCTAGCTGCCGGACGCGGCTCGCCTCTGTCAGCGCCGACCCCACCACGGACTCCGCGCTCTCGGTTCCTGACTTCACCGCAGGGGCAGCGCTCGGCGACGGCGGTGAGGCAGGCGCGAATGCTTGGGACGGAGCAGCCACGGGCGCCGAGCGAGCCGGGCGAGGCGATCCGCATCCGCCCACGCCCGCGGTCAGAGCAACCCACACTCCCGCGACGGAAACTCGGACGAACGCCGAAAACGTCACCGGCCAGCCACGGCACGACGGATATCGGCAATGGCCGTCTTTCGATCGGCTTTCCCGAACACGGCATTGCCCGCGACGAGAACACTCGCGCCAGCGTCGACCGCCTGCTTCGCCGTGGAGGGCGCAATCCCGCCGTCGATCTCGAGCGCGATCGAGAGCCCGCGCGCGTCGATCTTTTCCCGCAGCGCGGCCACTTTCGGAAGGACAGCCGGAATGAATGCCTGCCCTCCGAAACCGGGATTCACGCTCATGACGAGCACGAGATCCAAGTCTTCGAGCACGTAATCGAGCACGGTCTCGGGGGTGTGCGGATTGAGGACGACCCCCGCCTTCTTTCCGAGCTGCCGGATCCGCGAAAGGGTGCGTTGAAGATGCACAGAAGCTTCCTCGTGCACGCTGATGATGTCCGCGCCTGCTTCCGCGAAAGCCTCGATGTACCGCTCGGGCTCGACAATCATCAGGTGCACGTCGAGTGGCAGTGGCGTCGCGCGCCGGGCGGCAGCAACGATAATCGGTCCGAGCGTGATGTTCGGGACGAAGCGGCCGTCCATGACGTCGACGTGAATCCAATCGGCGCCGCTCGCTTCTGCGTCGCGGACTTCGTCCGACAGACGTCCGAGGTCGGCGCTCAGTATGGAGGGTGCGATGCGCACCGCCTGGGTCATCGAGCCCTCCGTTACACGAGCTCGGCCGAGACGGCCAGCGCCGAAGTCATCGAGCAGCGGCGCTTTGGTTCGAAGCGCGCGGCGGCGCCCGTCCGAGTCAACCTGACGCCCTTTTTCGGCGCCACGGGTAACGGCGCTCTGACGGCGCTCTGGCCAGCGTTTTCGGGGATCAGCTCAGCTAGGTTCGCCCCAACCCGCGGCCCAAATCGAGGACGCGCAGTGGCGCGACCTCGCGCCGCCCATGCTACCCTTTGGCGCCAGCGCGGATTTCGGGCAGCGTTGTTTCAACATGATCACGAGAGCCCTCGGCAAGCAAGACTACGATCACATCGTCCAGGTCATCGACCGCTGGTGGGGTGGGCCAACGAGCGCGCTCGCGCATCCGCTCTTTTTCTACGAACTCGGCGCCCTCGCGCGGGTGGTCGAACACGATGGTATCCTCGTCGGGTTCCTGTTCGGCTTCATCGCCCCGGGGCCGCCCAAGACGGGCTACGTCCACCTGGTCGGGATCCATCCCGACTACCGTCGACGGGGCGTCGGTAAGGTGCTCTGCCAAACGTTCGAAGAGGACTGCCGGGCTGTCGGCTGTCGGCGACTCAAGGCCATCACCGCAATTGGCAACGATGGATCCATCGCGTTTCATCGTGCGACCGGGTGGAACGTGACCCTCGTGGAAGATTACGCGGGACCAGCGCGTCCACGCATCGTCTTCGACAAGACCCTCGAATCGGACTGAAAAGGAGGACGAGAAGACATCATGGGTGAGAGCCCTCCCAACATCGAGGATCTTCGCCACGTCGGTCTCTTCGGCGCCATCAGCGACGAGATTCTGGAGTTTCTGGCCTCGAAGCTCGTGATGCTCATGCCGAAATCCGGCGACGTCATTTTTCGAGAGGGAGATGCGGCTCGCGACATGTTCGTCGTGATGAGCGGCGAGATGGAGGTGCAGAAGCGCAGTCAGACGGGCCTGGACGCACGGGTGGCACTGCTCGGACCGGGGGATTGGTTCGGTGAGATGAGCATTCTCGACGTCCAGCCTCGTTCGGCGAGCGTGCGCGTGCTCGCGCCGAGCCGGCTTCTCCGGATCAGCGCCGCGGATCTCGACGCGCTCTATCGCCGCGATACCCGCGCGTACGCGATCATCGTTCTCAACATCGCACGCGAGCTGAGTCGCCGGTTGCGCGTCGCGGACGGCCTCCTCGCGGATTTCGTGATCAACGTGATGGGGCACTACGTGGATCGCCGCCGGCCCCCGGCGAGCTGACACACGCCGCGACGGCACCCCAAGGGGCCACTACGGGGCGTCGGGTGGCTCCGTCCAACCCGAGTCGGGGCCGGCGTCATGCGGGCGTATGTCGCGAGCAGCGTCGGTGCCTGCGTCCGAGCTCACCGTCAAAACTCCGCCACCGCCGGTACCCGTAGCGCCACCGAGATCGGCCGAGCTTCCGCCCGGACCCTCGGAACCCGTGAATCCGCCTGAGCCGTAGTTCATGGCGCTCCCGCCACTCCCCGACGTGACGAGTTCGCTGCCGCCCTCACCAGACCCGTTGAGTCCCGAAGCTGGGCTGGCATTCTCGGGTTGCGGATTCAGATCACACGCCGAGACGACTGCTGCTCCGACAACGAGGAGCGTCGCCCACGCACGAATTCTCCGAGCCATCCCATTCGGGGGAGTAGCACAAGTTGGGCCACTTAAACTTCAGGACGAATTAGCACTCGCTTTTACCGTGCGCGCCCATGGTTGGCACAGGTTGGCACAGCTCCATGACGTGCACTGCAGCCCGCTTCGTCTAGCCGTGGGGTCTTCAGGAGCCTTCCCGCCACCGTAGGCCGCGCGCTCTCTCCAGCAAGCGGAGCGCGGGCCCGAGATCTGGGGGCTGCTTTCTGAGAGAGCGCGCCATGACGTCGAGTTCCGTCACCAACGCGTCCAGGACGACGCTTACTTCGTCAGCGTTGGTCGCGAGGATGTCTCGCCACATCGCTTCGCCGCCGCCAGCCACGCGCGTCGCGCTGTGAAATCCGGGGCCCGCCGCGACGAGGGCGTCACGGCTCTCCGCGAGCACGGCGAGCACGCTCGCGAGCAACTGAGGCACGTGACTCGTCAGCGCAACGGCGCGATCGTGCTCGTCAGCGGTGAGGCGAAGAGGAACCGCGCCGACGCCCGTTACCAAGTGTTCGACCCGCGCGACGGCCGACGCCTCGCTCTGTTCGGGACAGAGCAGCCAGGGTCGACCTTCGAACAGATCCGCGCGCGCCCGCTGGATGCCGCCCTGGGGAAGGCCGGCCATCGGATGACCGGGGACGAACCGGTGACAGCGACTGGACCGCGCGGCGCTGGCGAGAATGGCGCGCTTCGTCGAACCGCAATCCGTGACGGCCTCCGAGACGTCGAGTACCTCGCCGATGTTGGCTTCGATGGCGCCGACCGGGGTCGCGACGACCACCAAATCCGCACCAGCCAACACTTCTCTCACTCGAGCATCCTCCGCCACGTCGATGAGATCGTCCGCCGCGCCTCTCGCTTCCGGCAGCGCCAGAACGTCCGCGCGGTCGACGGCCACGACGCGCTCGGCAACGCGCCGCATCCGCGCGGCGAGCGCAATGGACCCGCCGATGAGCCCGAAGCCGACGATCGCGAGGCGCACGACTCCCCGATGTTGCCACCCTTACGACCGGAGGGCTTCCCCGATCGCGCGAAGGCGGTTCGCAATGTCCACTGCCGCGGACCACGAGAGTGTCGCCGGGACCCTGGGCCTGACGTCGGCCGACCCGACCCATACTCGCAAAATCACGCCGTTCGCACCCGCGGCGATTGCGGCCGCAGCGATGGCACCGCAGTGATCTCGATGTCCGGAGACGACGGGGACGTCCACGACCAATGGGAGATGGGTCGCGGTCCGAACCCTGGGGAAACTCGTGATCTCGAGGGTGCGCGTGCCGTCCGGGTAGGCCCCGCCAGCCTCGAGCAATACGACGCCCTCGGCTCCCCGAACGAGCTCGCGCTCGGCAGCTTCGAGCCAGGCACACGATGTTGCGCTCGGCTCCCGCGTCACGAACGAGATGGGCCATTTCGCGCCCATCGGCTGAGGGTGAATCGACAGACATGCGAGCGCGCCTACACTGTCGGAACACTCGGCAGAGCGGCTGACGGCGGCGTCGAAGGGTCGACCCGCGGCGACGTCGTACGGCAACGACGGCGGCGACGCATCCGACGGCCGCTCGGCTCCGACGGTCTCCACCCCAATCCAAGGCCGCTCGCCGCCGATGGCCCCCCATTCACCCTCGACGATCGACGGCCGCTGCCGGAATCGCCGCGACGCCAGCCGATAGGGGTGGCTCACACGAACGACCTTGGCGACCGATTCCATTTCAGCGACGACGGCGGCGTCGCTCGGTCCGACGCTACCCACCACCCCGAGGATGGTCCTGTTCTGCCCGCTCGACCGGTGAACGTCCGAGCCCGCCCCGGTCAAGTACGCGACGACGGCCTCGATGGCCCCGTCGGACGCTTCCACCTCCATCACTACGATCATGGCCTTGCCGGAGCTTATCAAATCCGGTGCCTCTGGCGGCAGGCGTTAACGAGCGGTACGTTCATGGGCCTAGAACTGCCCGCGCCCATGTCGAACCAGAACGTCGATCCCCACATCGGCAGCCTCGTGGCAGGCCGGTACCGAATCATCAAGCCCCTCGGCGAGGGCGGAATGGGTCAGGTCTATCTAGCCGAACACGAGGCGATCGAAAAAAAGGTCGCGCTCAAGGTGCTTCGGCCCGAGTACAGCCGCAAAGAAGACATCATCACCCGCTTTCAGCAGGAAGCGATCAGCGCGTCGCGTATCAAACATCCGAACGTCCTCGACGTGTTCGACTTCGGGAGGCTCGACACAGGCGAAGCATTTCTGGCAATGGAATTTTTGGAGGGGCACGATCTCGCGGACGAGGTCGCCAAGGTGGGGACCCTCCACCCGAGTCGTGCGCTGCCGATAGCGCTGCAAATTTGCCGCGCGCTCGCCGCAGCCCACGCGCGCGGCGTCGTCCATCGCGACATGAAGCCGGACAACGTCTTCTTGCAGCGTACCGGCGACGACGAGATCGTCAAGATCGTCGATTTTGGCATCGCCCAGCTCCGCACGACCGACGAAGCTGCGAAGTCCCAGCCCACCCGACGTCGATTGACGAAGACCGGGATGATCTTCGGAACCCCCGAGTACATGGCGCCCGAGCAAGCCGGCGGGAGACATGCGGATCTACGCGTCGATGTGTATGCGGTTGGGGTAATTCTCTACGAGATGTTCACCGGATCGGTACCGTTCACCGGGGACTCGTTCATGGCCGTACTGACGGCGACCGTGAGCCAACCGCCCCCCGCGATGAGGACGATGAACCCCGAGCTCGCGATCAGTCCCGAGCTCGAACTCGTCGTGATGCGGACGCTCGAAAAGAATCCCGGAGATCGTTTCGCAACGATGAACGATCTGGCAAACGCGCTGGTCTCGACTCCCGAGGGAGCGCCCTTCGCCCGGCCCGGCCTCGGTTTGCTCGGTGAATCGCGAGTGAGCACGTTTCCGCAGGCGGGCATCCCGACCGCGGCACAATTCGGGCAGAACTCCGATACGTCGCTTACTGCGGTCACTCCGCCGACGGCTCTTTCACCCGGCGGAGGCGGCACGGCGGCCATCGGCACTCCCGGGGGCGCGACGAGCGGCAAGACCACGCCTCTCAGCGGACAATCGTCAACGGTCGGACCGTCTACGTCACCGAGCGTCGGACTCATCGGCGGGTCGCTCGCCGCAGTCGTCGTCGCGCTCGGCGGAGGCGGCTATTTTCTCTTTGGCCGCGGCGCACACCCACCGGAGGCGGCGTCGCCAGTCTCCGTGATGGTCGCGGAACCGCCGCACCCCGCCGCGAGCGCTCCCGCCGTCGTCGCGAGCGTCTCGGCCGCGCCGGAGCCAGTCGTGGCCCTCGCGCCCCTGCCATCGAACGACGTCAAGCTGCACGTCGTCACCGAGCCCCCTGGAGCCATCGTATCGAAGGACGGATTCCAGGCGTGTACGTCGACGCCATGCGACGTTACCGTCGCGCGCAACGAGGGCGTCGACATCCAAGCCCACAAGGGCGGACTGCGCGGCACGGCGAAGATCTTGGCCCAAGCCGACCAGACCGTGACCATTGTGCTTGCGGCTCCCGTGGCGTCGTCCCACAAGTCCAACTCCGGACCGCAAATGTGCGAAGTCGAGGTTGACGGTCTCAAGATCCTGCGACCCTGTGCGAAGTGACCTTCGGGATAGTCACTTGCCAGGCCGAACGCCCGTGACCTCGAGCCGAAGGTTTACCTTCCGCGGCAACCTGGGCGCGACTCGCCACGGATGGCTCCGGCTGACGCCCGCGTACTCCGTGCACTTCGTCCGTGAGCTGCTCTCGACCCTCGACGCGGCGCCGGGGCCCGTGCTCGATCCGTTTTGCGGCACCGGCACGACGCTGCTCGCGTGCGCAGAACGCGGGCTCGATTGCGCTACCGTGGATTTGAATCCGTTTCTCGTATGGCTCGCGCGCGCGAAGACCGCAAGCTACAGAAACCAGGATATCGACGGCGCCCGTGTTGCGGTCGAGAACATGTACGTGGCCGCGGGCGTACGGTCTGCCGCGTCTTTCGTACCGGAGATGCATCGGATCGACCGCTGGTGGGATGGCCCGGTGCTCGCTGCCCTCGGGCGGGCCGCGGGAACGGCCCGCGAGCTCGAGGCCTCTCTCTCGCCGAGATCGCGTGATCTGGTTTCGCTCGCGCTTTGCCGGACCGTCATCGACGTTGCCAACGTCAGCTTCGGCCACCAATCGATGTCGTTCCGGAAGACCCAGGGCGGGGTGACGCGAGGCACTGAGCGCGTTCAGCGAGCGCTCCGGAGCGCCTTCGAAACGCTATCGGACGCCGCCGGTGACCCCCTGAAGAAAAGCCGTCGAAAGATCCATCAGGGCGACTCGCGCGCCGTCCACGAAGTCGTCGAGGGAGCCCGCTTCGGCGCGGTCGTGACATCTCCGCCGTACTCGAATCGAATGAGCTACATCCGCGAGCTCCGTCCGTACATGTACTGGCTCGGCTACCTGACGGATCGAACGGGCGCGGGCGACCTCGACTGGCGGGCCATCGGCGGCACGTGGGGTTCCGCGACGAGCCGGCTCGCCTCATGGCGCCCCGATCCGAAGGTGGAGATCCCCTTTCGCGACTTCGGAAAGATCGTGGAGCGCATCTCGGAACGTCAGCCCATCCTCGGAGCGTACGTGCATCGCTACTTCGAGGACATGGTGTTGCACGCGCGCAGCGTGTCGCGAATCGTCGCTCCGGGCGCTCGCTTGCACTACGTACTCGGCAACTCCAAATTCTACGATGTCCTCCTGCCAGCGGAAAAGATCTTTGCGGCGCTCTTTGACGCCGTCGGCTTTCGTGACGTCCGGATCGTCACGCTGCGCAAGCGCACGAGCAAGCCGGAGCTATACGAGTATCTCGTGCGAGCAACCGCGTGACGATCACGCCGCTGCGGTCAGCATGCCGAAGGCCGCAACACCGCGGGCGCGGAGCGCGAGACGCAAGTCGGTCTTGCCCCCACCCACGCCGAACGCGCGCAGGAGCGCCGTTGCCCATTCGTCCAGGGTCTTCGGGCCGCACGCCGAGAAGTCGCTGCTCTCGCCGCGCAGGATGGCGCGCCAAGCGCCAGCGGCACCGAGAAACTCTTCGGACGGTACCGCTTCGCGCGTCACCCGCGCTATGTCGAGCGACGCGCGCACGTCGGCGGCAAACGACGATGCATCGAGCGTACCGTGGCAGAGCAAGTCGGGAATGACAGCGGCGGCGCGAGTCGCTCCCGCGTCGAGCGCCACGCCGACCAGCGCCGAGACCAGAGTCGCGAACGGATCCTCTCGTGGGGCGCGCGACCGCTCCGCCTCGCAAGCGTCGAGCGCCGGCGAAGTCACGACTGTCATCGTCGGAACGGCCGACGCGACCTCGGGCGCTTCAGTAAGGCCCGGCGCCTCGAGAATCGCGGCCTGAACGGCGGCATCGTCCGCAATCGGCGGAGTCAGTTCCAGATCGAGCTTCTCCAGGAGCAAGCCGAGCACGCTCTCCGGAAGCCGTTCTGATTCTGCGGACTCCATCACGGTTGGGACGGCTGCTGCTACGGCGGGCGCGTCCGCAACCACTTGCATTTCGCAGACGCGCTCCGCGGCTCGCGGACGGGCCACGGGACGGGGCGGGCCCGAGACACGCAAACAGACCCACGACACGCCCGCATGCAGCGCGGGATTGTCGTTCGGAAACTCGGCGGCAAACGCGGGCTCGAACGCCAGACTCATGTCGCAAGCGTAAGGACCCAGCCGAAATTCGGCCAAGAAAGCGTCCATGTCGCCCGAACGCCGCGCGTGAAGTAGAAGCGGGCCATGCTGGACGCTCGTTACGTCGCCGATCACTTGAACGAGGTGCGCGCGGCGCTCGCTCGTCGTTCCGCGGATGCGGTGACGGGGCTAGGTGCCATCGCGGAGCTCTCGGATCGCCGACGGTCGGCGATCGTTCGAGTCGAGGCCAAACTCGCCGAACGCAATGCGGCAAACCAGGACATGGCGCGACTGGCAAAAACGGATCGAGCCGCGTTCGAAACACGCCGAGAGGACCTGAAAGCGATTGGCGCGAGCGTTGCGGTGCTCGAGTCGGAGCTCTCGGATATCGAGACGCAGATGGAGAGCCTGCTGCTCTCGGTTCCGAACGTGCCGCATCCGACGGTTCCGGATGGGCAGAGCGAGGAACACAACCGCCTCGTTCGCACATCGGGGACCAAACCCGTATTCGACTTCGAGCCGAAATCGCACTGGGACCTCGGCGAGCGCCTCGGCATCCTGGACTTCCAGCGCGCGAGCAAGCTCTCGGGCGCAAGATTCTCGGTGCTCTTTGGCGCGGGCGCGCGCCTGTCGCGCGCCCTCACCACATTCATGCTCGACGTCCACACCCGAGAGCACGGCTACGTCGAAGTCGCGCCACCCTATCTCGTCCGAGCGAGCGCGCTCGTGGGCACGGGGCAGCTTCCGAAGTTCGAGGCGGACCTGTTCAAGACCAGCCGCGGCGACCCCGATGACCCGGGTGCGCTCTATCTCATCCCGACTGCCGAAGTGCCCGTGACCAATCTCCACGCCGACGAGATCATCGAGACCCCGCTCCCGGTCGCTTACGCCGCCTACACGCCCTGCTTCCGGAGCGAAGCCGGCTCCCACGGCCGTGACGTGCGCGGACTCATCCGTCAGCACCAATTCGACAAGGTCGAGATCGTCCGCTTCGTGGATCCAGCGAAGGGCGAATCGGAGCTCGAGCTTCTGACGATGCACGCCGGTTCGGTGATGGACAAGCTCGGGCTGCATTATCGCGTGGTCGAGCTGTGCTCGGGGGATCTCGGCTTTGGCTCGCAGAAGACGTACGATCTCGAGGTGTGGTTGCCAGGACAGGACGCGTACCGGGAGATTTCGAGCTGTTCTTGGTTTGGGGATTACCAGGCACGCCGTGCAAAGATCCGGTACCGGCCTGGTCCCAAGGCAAAGCCGAAGCTCGTTCACACGCTGAACGGATCCGGGCTCGCCGTCGGCCGCACACTCGTCGCGGTCCTCGAACAGTTTCAGCAGAAGGACGGCAGCGTCGTCGTTCCCGAGGCGCTGCGTCCCTTCGTCGGAACGGACCGCATCACCGTGAAGTGACGCTGCGGCCGCCGGGCGCCATTACGCGGCGTGAGTTTCAACGCGTGCACGAGAGACGTCTGGTGATCCGCTTCTTCTTCGCGAAAGGGTGTCTTCCTCCGCGTTGCCGAACGAGCGAGGCGCACGACGCACGCGGTCCCACCATCAGCGCCGACGCGAGCGCCGGCTCCTCGCGGCGCGTCCACGTTCGGGTTCCTCGCGAGCGGACTGAGCAGATTTTCGATCACCGCCCTGAGATTTTCGGCGAGCCCCAGCCCCGCTCCGTCGGTCGGGCCCAGAGGGCGGATGCCGGTCGAGCGCCGCCAATGCCTTGCTCGGGACCACCCGCCTGGCAAACACTGCGCGTCTTTGAAGTGCGACGTCTTCGATCGTCACGGTGAGACGATCCCCGAGCCCTACGCTGTCCCGAGACCGGCGTCCGACGACGGACAGTTCATCGTCGTCGATCTCGTACTGGTCGGGTCCGAGCGATTCGTACCGCACGAGTACGTCGACGAAAGGGTCGTCGAGTGCCACGTAAAGCCCGCCGCCCGTTATCGCCGTGACGGTTCCTTCCATCACGTCACCGATGTGATGGCGCATGTAGAGTGCGCGATAGAGATCGAGGACTTCGCGTTCCACCTCCATTGCTGCGCGCTCGCGCGTGCTCGCCTCCAGCGCGCTTGCAGCCAGTGCGGCGAGCGCCTCGGAGCGCATATCGGGTCTGCCTCCGCGCAACAGTCGCTTCACCGCTCGGTGAACCTGAACGTCGGGATACCTCCGGATCGGCGAAGTGAAGTGCACGTACGCCTCGGACGCGAGACCGAAGTGGCCCACGTTGTTCACGTCGTAAACGGCTTGCTTCAGCGACCGGAGAAGAAGCGTCTCGAGCACATTCTTCCTCGGATGCCCCGCGATCTTTCCGAGCCAGCGTCCAACGCCGTCCGGCTTTTGCATCTCCTCGAGCTCGAACGGCGCGCCGAGCCGCTCGCAGATATTTCCGAGTCGTTCGAGCTTTTTCAGATCCGGCTTCGCGTGAATGCGATAGACGGTGGGGGAGTGCCGCTGGCCGAGCCAGGCGGCCACGAGCTCGTTCGCGAGGATCATCAACTCCTCGATCATCTGGTATGCACGCTTGACGCCGGGGTCCCCCGCCCGACGCTTCACCCCGACGGGCTGACCCGTCTTCTCGTCGAGGAGAACCTTGGGCTCGGGCAAATCGAAGTCGAGCGCTCCCCGGCGAATGCGCCGCTTTCGCAGCTTCCGCGCGACATCGTCGAGCACCTTCAGATCGCGCCGGAACGTCTCTGCCTGGGCGCTCTTCGGCGGGAGCTCCGTGAAGCCCAGCGTTCGCGCGACGCTACCGTAAGTCAGCATTGCGGCGCCGCGCATGCACGCCTCCGACACGTGGAAGTGCGTCACGACGCCCTCCGCGTCGAGGTCGGCGACGACGGCCATGCACAGACGCTCCCGCTCCGGAAGCAGTGAACACTTGTCCGCCGCAAGCGCAGACGGCAGCATCGGCAGCGCGCGATCCGGCAGATATATCGTGCAGCCGCGAGCGAGCGCCTCGTCGTCGAGGGCCGTCCCTGGTTGCACGTATTCCGCAACATCGGCTATCGCGACCCAGACCCGGTAACCGTCGCCGTTCTTCTGCGCGAACACCGCGTCATCGTGATCGCGAGCGTCTTCGGGATCGATGGTGAGCAACGGTACTTCGCGAAGATCCTCCCGCCCCGCCGTCTCGACGTGCGCCAGCCGGGAGGCCGTCGCTTCGGCTTCGCGCAGCGCGCCCTCCGAGTGTCGTTCGTTGATCTCTTCGCGAATCAAGATTTTCGCCACCTCGACCTTCGGATCCCCCGGTTCGCCGAGGACCACGACGATTGCGCCCTCGGGATTCTCCGACGGCGTTTCGGGAAATCGAGTGATCGCAGCGACCGCAGCGTCGCCGTCGCGAGCATCCTTCGGTACCGACGAGAGTACGATCGGGCCGCGAATGCGAGAGTCGTCGGGTTCGAGCCAGGCGCTCTGCCTTCTCTTCCGGAGCACGCCAGCCACGCGCGCGCGACGGCGAGCAACGATCTCCACGATCCGCCCCTCCGCGCCGCGCGAAGATCTCGCAACGACGACGACCTTCACCTTGTCCCCGTGCAGCGCGCCGAGGAGCCCCTCCGCTGCCACGTAAACGTCGTCATTCCCGACCGAAGACACGAAGCCGAACCCCCGTGGGTGCACGCTCAGCACCCCCTCCCAGCCGGCGCCGGACCGCGGGCTCGTGGGGTTTCCGGGCAGCGGCCGCCGCGGCGACTTGCTCCGTGCCGAAATCTTCGATTTCATGATGCGTCGCTCATAGCGCGCCCCCTCCGCGAACACTACCGCCGCTCTTCGCTGACGGGGGTCGAATCTCGCTGTAGAACGAAGACGACTATGACCACCCCGGATGCCAGTCTTTCCGCAGGCTCTCCCGTGACCGCCCGATGGGCCGTGGCGTGCCGCGTGGCGGTGCTGTTCGCCGTTGCCGCAAGCGCCGCGCTCTACATCCAGTATCTGAACCCAGCCGAGGCGCCGTTCTGTGGTCTCTCCTCCGGCTGCGAAACCGTGCGCCGAAGCGTCGGTTATTTCTTCTCCAGCCGCTACTTCTCGATTCCGCTCGTCGGGCTCGTAGCCTTTGGTACCGTATTCTGGACGTCCCTCGCGTGGCCCCGCACGCGCATCACCCTGTGGCTCACGTCGATCGGCGCGATCTGCGCCATCGCGCTCGTCGGGGGGCAGGCCCTCTTCGTTCACGCGTTTTGCTGGCTCTGCCTCGTCGTCGACGTCTCGGCGATTCTCGCAGCCGCGTTTGCTGCCGCCCACGACCGCAGCCTCTGCGCGGACCGTGAGTTTCCGGATCCGCTGCGGTTCGGAACGTGGATCCTCCTCGGAGTCCTGGCTGCGGCCCTGCCGGTGATCTGGACGCACGTGAAGCCGGCCCCGGACGTTCCGTCGTCGATTCGCGCCGCGTACGTTGCCGGCAAGATCAACGTCCTCGAGTTTCAGGACTTCGAGTGTCCTTACTGCCGGAAGCTCTCGCCTGTCCTGAAGCGTGCGCTCGAGAGCTACCCGAACGCACGCTTCGTTCGGGAACAATATCCTCTGTCGATTCACCCGGAGGCACTTCCCGCCGCGAGGGCGGATGTTTGCGCCGCGGCGCAAGGCAAGGGGGAGGCGCTAGCCGATCGTCTCGTTCGGATCGATCTGTCGGAACCGATGATTCGACGCGCCGCGATCGGCGTCGGCGTCGACGCGGTGGCGTTCGACCGCTGCCTCGCCTCGAAGGTGCCCGACTCGGTCATCGACGCGAACAAGAAGCTCCTCGACGACGCGGGAATGGTCGGTCTGCCGACGACGTACATCCAGGGCAAGCGACTCCTCGGTGCCGTGTCGGAAGCGGCCGTTCGCGATGCTCTCGACAAGGCCGCCCGCGGCGAAACCAACTCGGGGATTCCGGCGACGGTGTACGTCCCGTTCGCGTTCGCGTTCCTGGGCCTGGTCGCGTGGCTCGGACGGACCAGGCGTGTCATGGTTTGAGATGAACGAGCGGAGTACGAATTCTCCGGACCGGGTCCCATTCGAGATCTTCCAGGAGCTCCCCAAGGCGGACCTACACGTCCATCTGGACGGCTCACTGCGTCTCGAAACCATTCTCGAACTCGGCGACCGCTCGAGCGTTCGCTTGCCGGCAGACGACGTCGACGGGCTCCGCGATGCCATCGGATGCGGCCGCCAATTTGGTTCGCTCGTCGACTATCTGAAGGGCTTTGCCATCACCCTGCAGGTGATGCAGACGGAGTCGGCGCTGGAGCGGATCGCCTTCGAGCTCGCCGAAGACGCGCATCACGAAAACGTGCGCTACATGGAGGTCCGCTATTCGCCGATGCTTCACACCGAGCGCGGGCTCAAGCTCACCGCGGTCGTCGAAGCAGTGCTCGAGGGACTCGACCGCGCCGCGAAGACTTACGGAATTCGCAGCAACGTGATCCTGTGCGGCATCCGGAACATCTCTCCAGAATACTCCTACAAGATGGCGGAGCTCGCGGTTGCGTATAAAGGACGCGGCATCGTCGGTTTCGATCTCGCGGGAGCGGAAGCCGACAACCCGGCAAAGGATCACCGCGAAGCGTTCCATCTGGTGCGCGACAACAACATCAACTGTACGATCCACGCTGGCGAGGCTTACGGTCCGGCGTCGATCGCCCAGGCGTTACACGTCTGCGGCGCGCATCGAATCGGCCACGGCTGCCGGCTGATCGAGAGCGGCGACCTCGTGCATTACGTAAACGACCATCGAACGCCCCTCGAGTGCTGTCCGTCGAGCAACGTCCAGACGGGGGCCGTGAGAAACCTCGCGAGCCACCCGCTCAAGCTGTACTTCGATCTCGGAATCCGGGTGACGATCAACACGGACAATCGCCTCATCACCGATACGACCGTTTCCAAGGAACTATGGCTCGTCCACTCGCAGCTCGGCGTGCCGTTCCGCGATGTGAAGAGCATGGTGCTCGCCGGCTTCAAGTCGAGCTTTCTGCCTTTTCACGAAAAGCAGGTTTACCTGCGGCAGGTCGGCACGGAGCTCTCGCGATACGCGGACGATGGAACGGTCCTCGCCGAGCCGCCCCCGCGCGATCCTCGCGGGCATGCAGGTGCTTTGGTCAGAAGCTGATCCCCCCGCGCGGGTCGGGGGCACTTTCCTTTTCCAAGATCTCGATCGCCCGTTCGATGGCTTCGCTTTCGTCTTCGGGCAGCTGGATTAAAAACCGGATAAACAGGTCGCCGGTCTGATCCTTCCTTCGAACTCCGCGACCCTTCAAGCGGACGACCTGGCCACTCTGGGCATGCTTTGGCACCTTCAACGCCACGTGGCCGTTCGGCGTGGGCACCGAGACTTTGCCGCCGCGATACGCTTCGGCGACAGTGATGGGCAGGTCCAAACGTAGGTCGAGTCCGTCGCGTTCGAAGTGATCGTGCGGCCGAACCCGTACCGTGATGAGAAGATCCCCGCGTTCCCGGCCCGAGCCTCCGACGCCGCCGTGAGACGCGACGCGGACGCGATCGCCGTCCGTCGCGCCCGCTGGGATGCGAACCTGGACGGCCTCGGAATCGACGGACAGCGGGATCGTCGTGCCGCGAACAGCGTCGGCAAAGTCAATCGTGATCTCCCCGCTCAGATCGGCGCCTCGCGCCGGCCCTCGCCTTCTGCCGCCCACGCGACCGCCAAAGAGATCACCCATCAGATCTCCCAACCCGCCGGAGCCCGAAAAGATCTCGTCGAGGTTCATGGCGCGTCCGCCGCTTGAGGCGACACGACCGCCACCGTGGCGATAAGCGCGGGCGGCCTCGGCACGAAACCCCTCGCGCAGACTTTCTTCACCAAACTCGTCGTAGAGATCGCGCTTCTTCTTGTCGGAGAGGGTTTGATAGGCCCGATTCACCTCCTTGAAGCGCGCCTCCGCGGTCTTGTTGCCCGGGTTCTTGTCCGGGTGAAGCTGAGCCGCGAGCTTGCGGTACGCCTTCTTGATCGCGTCGGCGTTCGCGTTGCGATCGACGCCGAGCTCTTTGTAGAAGTCCGCGGGCATCTGAAATCAATCTAAACCCTTCCGGGTCTTCCACACCAGGCGCGCGGAACCCTTCGGACGGCCAGCACCTTCAGCGCGGACGCCGCAACTCACCACGAGCGAGTCGGCCTCTCCGGCCGGCGGCGCATCGGTGAAATCTCGCGTCCACGTGATGTCCGAAAAGCCGTTGTAATGGAGCAGCGCTTCCATCTCCCGCGGGAAAAACTGCCGATGCGTGAGTGGAACGACCCAAGGCTCCGAACCGTTCACCGGAGTGAACTCGAGATGCATTTTGAGAATCTGACCGAACGGATCGTAATCGAATCGCTCCGCGTAACGAACGACGCCTCGCGTGGGATGCCGAAACCGCGGCGCACCGTAGCGGCGGCCGGGGTCGGCGCGGAGGTAGTCCGGGTGCGGTACCGAGAAGTCGAAGACGAAACGACCGCCCGGTGCCAGGTGCGAACGAACACGCGATAGGAATTGCTCCACGTCCTTGCGCTGCGGCAAATGAAGAACCGTGTTGAAGGCCGCGATCACGAGTGGAAAGCGCCCTCGGATCCGTGCGGTCCGCATGTCGCCCCGAACGGCGTGGACCCGGCCGCGTATCTGTGCAGGCTCGGCTCGAAGGCGCCTCCCGAGCCAGTCCAGCATCGGCGCGGAATGATCGACGCCCGTGACCGACAAGCCCGCGCGCGCGAGCGGGATCGCGATGCGACCCGTGCCGACGCCGTACTCGAGCACCGGACCCCCGGACAGCCGTCCGAGGCGGACGTAATGTGCCACATCGTCCAGACGATCCGCGTACGCTTGGTCGTAGTAGGCCGGATCGTCGTAATGCGCGAACGCGCCCGGATCGGCACCACGGCGTTCGTCGGCGCGTGGCCTCCGGACCCTCAGCTCGGGTTCTTGGCCTCGTACTCGTCGAGCCACTCCTGCACGATCTCTTGGCTGTCGCGGTGCCACCGTACGCGGCCTGCCGCGATCTCGCGCAGCGCGACGACCGCAGCCTTGTTGTCCGAGCGAACCAGCGGCGGCACGCCCTTCATCAGTTGGCGAGCGCGAAGCGCTGCCAGGACGACCAGCGCAAATCGGTTCTCCTCGTGATCCAGACAGTCTTCGACGGTGACGCGAGCCATGTGGGCGCGCAACCTAGCGGTTGAACCGCGGTCATGCAAGCCCGAGAGCCTCACTGATAATCGTTTCAGTAGCGAGATGCCCGAAGCCCGAAGCGGCAGGCTCGGCCGGATTCCGGTCGCCAACTGCGAACCCTCGAGTGCGTGCCCTGCGCCCTGGAGGGCCGCCGCCGAATTCCTCTAGCTGGCCTGTCGCTTGGAAACTCCTGCTTCGGGCTTGCATCGATGAAGTCCAGACTTAGACAGTGTCTAGTATGGTGCTCGGGTCGCCCGACAGAGTCGCAGAAGGCAACCCTTCCGAGTTGCTGCGAAGGCATGGCATCCGGCCGTCGGCGCAGCGTCTCGCGGTCGCCGCATCTGTGTTGTTCACGGACGCGCATCCCTCCGCTGACGCAGTGTTCGAGGACGCCAGGTCCCGCCTGCCGATGCTGTCGCGTGCGACCGTCTACAACACGCTGAACCTGTTCGTGGAGAAGGGACTCCTTCGCGCGCTGGATCTCGGCCCCGGTCGAATGGTGTTCGACCCGAAAGTCGATCGTCACCACCACTTCATCGACGAGGGCAGCGGGCGCATCCACGACATTCCGTGGACTGCAATCACCGTGGCGCGCGTCGAGTCGCTCGGAGGATTCGACGTGAGCGACTATCAGGTCGTGCTGCGAGGGCGAAAGCACCCCGAGAAAGCCAGATCGAACAAAAGGAGGCACTGATGTTGACTGTTGCGAATCGTTTTCCAGATTTTTCTCTACAAGCTGTCGTGAGTCGAGAACCCGGTAAGGAATTTTCGAGACTCACCCAGACGTCGTACCCCGGCAAATGGCTCGTCTTGTTCTTCTGGCCGATGGATTTCACGTTCGTCTGCCCGACGGAGATCGCCGAATTCGGGCGGCGTGCGAAGGATTTCGCCGATCGCGGCGCGCAGGTCCTCGGCGCAAGCACCGACACGGAATACGTGCACCTCGCGTGGCGTGAACACCATCCGGATCTGAAAAATCTCCCCTTCCCGATGCTCGCCGATACGAAGCGGGAGCTCTCGAACGCGCTGGGGATTCTGCATCCGGAGGCGGGCGTCGCGCTCCGAGCAACGTACCTCGTCGACCCAGCGGGCGTGATCCGGTTCGTCAGCGTGAACGATCTCGCCGTCGGACGCAGCGTGGACGAAGTCCTGCGGGGGCTCGATGCGCTCCAGACGGGCGAGCTTTGTCCCGTCAACTGGAACAAAGGCCAGAAGACCCTCTCCGCCGCGTGAGCTCGAGAAGCGGCCAGTCCACGCGGAGAAGAGTCGCGAGGTGCCGCCCGTCTCGCATCGCGAGACCTTCGAGATCGCGAGCTCGCGTTCGAGTGCTGTCGCAGGGTCCGGGGCTTTCGTGAGAGAGTCCCGCGCATGAAGAAGGATGGAAAGGGGCGCACCGCGCTCGTCACGGGAGCGTCTGCGGGCATCGGGACGGCTCTCGCGAGGGTGTTCGCGAGGAATGGCTTCGACGTGGTGCTGACGGCTCGACGCGAGCACCGGCTCTCCGAAGTGGCGCGCGACCTGGAGAACGATTTCGGGGTGACGGCGTGCGTGATCGCGGCGGATCTCGCCGATCCAGGAGCTCCCGCCGCGCTGGCGTCGGACCTCGAGCGCCGGAAGATCGCGGTCGACGCGCTCGTCAACAACGCGGGCTACGGAGTCGCGGGCAGGTATCGGAACAGCCCGTGGGAAACACACGCCACCTTTCTTCGAGTGCTGGTGACGGCGGTTGCCGAACTGACGCACCGGTTCGAACCGGGCATGACTTCACGCGGGTACGGACGCATCATTAACGTCGCATCGCTTGCGGCTCTCGTTCCGGGTTCTGCCGGGCACACGCTATACGGCGCGTCGAAGGCGTTCCTCGTAAAATTCTCCGAGTCGCTGGCGCTCGAGCACCGGAAGGACGGGGTGCAGGTCTCCGCGCTGTGTCCGGGGTTCACGTACTCCGAGTTCCACGACGTGCTCGGGAATCGGAAGCTCGTCAGCCGGCTGCCCAAGTATATGTGGATGGACGCGGAGACGGTGGCGCGCGAGGGCTACGACGCGGTGATGGCGGGACGCGTCCTGTGCGTGCCAGGCGTCGTGAATCAGACGATCGCCTCGGTCACGCGGCTGATTCCCGAACCGCTCGCGCTCCGATTGATGCAAGCGCAAGCAGCGCGGATCCGCGTCGCGGACTGAGGGTCGCGGACGCACCGGAGGCGCCGCGGCCCACGCCCTGCAGGGCTGACTTTCCCGACGGACGCCTCGGGGGAACGCTTCTTGCTGCACCCTGGGGATGGCGCATGCGCATCCGAAGGCGTTCGCCGCGCTGTGCGGCTTCGCCGCAGCGTTCATCGTCGCCGGGGCGAACGCTCAGACGCCGTCGGCCGCTGGGCCCGGGCCCGCCACGGCGACCCCGTCTGCCGTGGGGAATCCGCCAGATGCGCTCGCAGCGAGTGCTTTGCTGGAGAGCCTGTCGGCCGCGTCGTACGCGCGTGCCGCGTCGGCCTACTCCCTCTGGTGGGCCGCAAGCGCGGCGGAGAGCCGCGCCCGGGCGACGAGCGCCGAGACAATACCAAACCCAGCCGAGCCAGCCGCGCCGCCGAGCCCGCCACCGGCCGACATCTGGTATTCGAACAGCACGGATCCCGTGACGCCGTCGGCCGGACACCACTTCGGCATTTCGTACTACTCGAACACTGCGGACCCGAATCCGTACCGAGCCGAAACCGCGGGCAGCTTCGTGCCGAATCCGACGCCGCCCGCACCGACGGAAACGGAGGAACCTCCACCAGCGCCGTCGAGCGCTCCGAGCACCGCAGTGTCCGCCACGCCTCCGCCCACGGCCCCTTCAGCCGCCGCGCCGCTGCCCGCCGCTTCCACGACGGCAACGCCATCTCCGCCCGAAACGAATTCGAACACGAAGGCGCCGAGCGTCCCCACGTCACATCCCGCCGCGTCGAGCTCGACTCGAACGGCGGAACCCACACCGGTGACCGGGACGGCAAAAAACCCACGCCCGTCTCGGGTGTTGCGCCAGCTCGACGAAGGCTACGAAAATGTGAATCGGGTCCTCGTCGGCGTGACCGTGCTCACCGTGTTCGTCTTGACCGCGTGCGTACTCGCGGCGGCGGCAACGTTCGTCGCGGGCTTCGTGCTCCGGACGAAATGGCACGAACTGCGCGAGCGGAAGTGAACGGGATCGCCGTCGGGGCGAGGGCGCGGCGCGCGGGCCGTGAATTCCCTCGCGAGGATTCGGGACGCCATGCTGTTCGGTCGCGCCGACGGCCGACGGCGGCCGGCGTGTTTCGCGAGAAAAAATAGCGCCGTCGGGGAAGCCGAGCGACGACGGATTTCACGCGATGTAAGCTCACGCTCTCGTGTCACCCCGCTGGATCTTCGATGATAGCCGCTCTCCGTTGATCGTGCTCCGCCTGCCGTCAGGGACCCAGGAGCCACCGGACCTTCCGGCGTTGTTCCGTGACGTGGAAGCGCTGTTCGAGACCAAGGGGCGTTACGTCGTGGTTCAGGACCTGACGTACGCGAACCCGGATGCCGGGCGACGGCGCATGACGGTCGACTGGCTCAAGCGAAATGCGGATCCCATCCGTGACCATATCGTTGCGCTCGGACTAGTCGCGCCAACCGCGGTCCAGCGCGGGCTCATCGTCGCGCTGAAGTGGTTCGTGACGCCCCTCATTCCGTTCGAGGGGTTCCCGGATTTTCGGTCCGCCCTCGAGTGGTCGAAAGAGAAAGCGCGCAACGCGGGGCTCGTCGTCAGATGACGACGACGGCGGCGTTCGCCGTCGGAGTCCTCGGCACGACGCCGTCAATCGCTGCTCGCTGGTGCTTGCCCGTCGTGGGACGGACAACGCACGTCAGGCGCAGCTTCTCCTCGACCTCGGCCTTCGACTCGACCGTCCGGTGAGCGACCTTCTTCGGCGTGAACCCGAAGGAGGCGAACTCGGACTGGTCTCTCCGCAGCAAGCTCACGACCGCGAGGATCTCGTCGAGGACGGGCGTGATGTCGTCGCGAGCGGATGCGTCCGTGCCCAGGATGCACGGCCGGGGTCATTGGCGAGCGACGGGGCGCCTGCGCTCGATCAACCGCAGAATGGCCGGCAGAACCACCATCACCGATGCAATGCAGCTCAGCTCGCCAATCACGGCCACCTTCCCGAAACTGCGGACCGCGGAGTTCACGGACTGCATCAACGCCGCGTATCCCAGCACGGTGGTCAAGCTGCAAAGAACGATGGCCCCGCCGGTCTCGCGCACGATGGTTGGCACCTTCCCCGCGCCCTCGACACGCCACCGATGCACCATGTTGATGGAGTAATCGACGCCGATCCCGAGGGTGATGGGGATGGCGATGAAGTTCAGAAAATTGATCTTGATCCCCAGCCACCAGAGCATCCCGCCCATCCAGCTGAGGCCCATCGCGAGGGCACCGAAAACCAACCCGATGGCGCGCCAGCCATTCTTGCGGCGGATGAATGTGAGGATCACGACGAGGGCCGTCCCGATACCGGCGAAGAAGATGGCCTTGGGCGACTCCTCCGCGACGCTCGAGAGCATGTCGGCGAAAATGACGGCACGCCCGCTCCCATGAATGACCTCACCGGAGGGCAACTCGACGACCCGGTAAGCGTTCGCCCATCTGAGGAGATAGTGCAGGTTGCGGACGCTCTGCCCCTCCGTGGGTGCGACGTAGACGATGCGACCACGCGTGCCGTCGCGCTCGGTGAATGGGCGCGCTACTTGCTCGGGTAGGTCTGCGATCCCAAAAGGCTTGGTATTCCTCGGCGGGAGGTACGACTCGATGTCGGTCCAGTCTTTGTCGCTCAGCTTGCCCAGGTTCCGGATCCGCTCGAGTCTCTTGCGAGTTTGGCTCAGTAGCGCGAGCTTTTCTTCCTGGTGCTCCGGGATCAGATTGTAGATGGAGACGACCTTGTCGAAGGGTGGGGATTTCCCCGCCGCTGACCTTCGACGTTCGAGCTCGGCCACGAGCGGTTTTACCTGATCGATCCGATCGGTCATGACCGCCATGCCATCTTGACCCGCGCGGCCCGTGATGTTCGTCATCCCTCTCCCCAGGCGCGTCGCCTCGCTCTGCACGGAAGACGAGTCGTTCTCGAGCTGGCCGAGATCGTATTCGATCGGATCATTGGCCAGATAGCGACTGATCGCCCAGACGCCGCCCAGGCTGAGCAGGAGTCCCGACGCGGCAACCCACCTCGCAGGGGAGTGCTTCGACACCCAGGCGAACGGTGCCCCGAAGGGCACCCCGCGATCCGCTGTGCGCTTGAGCCAGCCGAGGATCCCCGGCTTCGTCGTGTGCAGGTCCAGGGGCAAAAAGCGCTCGAAGACCACCATGAGTGGTGGCATGAGCAGGTAGTTCGCGGCCCAGCAGAGGAGCATGCCGTAGCCACCGATACGGCCGAAATCACGGAACCCGCGGAAATCCGTGAGCGCCAGGGAACCGTAACCCGCGCCTGCGGCAGCCGCCACGGCCAGGGTCGGAACGAATGTGTCTCGGAGGCTCGCCTTCAAGGCGTCCGCAGTACTCTCACCGGCGCGACGCGCTTCCATGTAGCGGGCGCGCAAGAGGACCCCGAAGTTCAGCCCGTTACCGAAGATGATCGAGACCAGAAAGCCACTGGCCGTATTGAGCTGCCCGATTGCAAACTCGGTGATGGCAAACGTCCAGAGCAGGCCAGTACCAATCGCAAGGGCCATGGTGATTACGGCGCGAAGCCGCAGGAAGAACAGGAAATCGACGATCAAGATCATGGCCACTCCTGCCACGCCGACCGAGACTAGGTCTTTCTTCACTGCTCCGTATTGCTCGGCAAACGTCACCACGTCACCGGTGAACCCCGTGGTGATCGAAGGACCGAACCGCTTCGGATCGACCTCATCGATGATGGTCTTGACGCGGCGCTGCAGCTCCTTCGTGCGTTTGAGATCCCCCTGAGAAATCGGGGTACGCACCATCACGACGATCCGAGTCTGCTCGGGGTTCATGTAGTAGCCGTCGGGATAGGGTGGTGCACCCTTCGTATTCTTGGCTTTCTCGTCCTCGAACTCCTTGACGACCGAATCCCGGGTGATGGGTTTGCTGTCGTCGTCATCGACGACGTTGCCCCACACCGCGGTTTGAAAGGCCTCCTCCACCCGGTCGTGGATCTCCTGAACCTTCGCGAGCGGAAGGTAGAGGGCCTGCCGCTGCTCGAGGAATTCCTGCTGCGCTCGAACGCCGTTCTCCGCCGTGCCCACCCACTCCGGGCCGAGCGCGCGTAGCGGCGGAAGCAGCGCATCGGAGAACCGCTCCAGCGCGAGCTTGTCCGCCCCGTCGATGACGATCGCCAGGTTCGCAACACCCGCGGTCCGCTTGGACACGCGTTTCAGTTCGATGACGCTGGGCTTGTTGTCCGGAAGAAGCGAGTCGAACCCAGTCTTCAAGTCGAGCTGTCTGGCGAAGTAAAGCGAGGGAACGGCGAGCAGTGCCGCAGTGAGGATGAACCACCAGGGTCGGCGTGTTTGCGCACTGACCAATCGCTCTACGAAACGACCTAGCGGAGAAGCATCGACGGATGACACCGAACGGCCTCCCGTCCGTTGAAGGACCGTTCGAAAGCGAACGTAGCAGTTGCATAGACCATCGAGCTAAAGGTCACCAGAACGTTCGCCCCGCCCAGATTGACGCGCACGGAGAACGGACCGAGCGTGCCGGTCTCCTAACCAGGGGCTCGCCAGGCGCCAAAGGTTCGGCCTGGAATCGATATCGAGATCGGGAAGTCCATGACTTCGGGTACGTCCGAGACAATCGAATCGCGATTGAAAACTCAGCACCGAACGTGGCTTCTCGTCGGGCTCGTGGTCACCCTGATTCACGCGCCGCTCTTGAACAAGCCCTTCGTGGATTCCGACGAAGCGGTCTACGCGTCCATCGCCGCATTGACGAACAGCGTGGGCCATCTGTATGCGGAAGGCGGCGTCGACAACAAGTTCCCCGGGATCTACTGGATCTACGCCGCCGTATTTCGTGTCTTCGGACGGTATTCGATGAACGCGGTCCACGTGCTCACGATTCTCGTCGTGCTCGCAACCTGTGGGGTGCTGGGCAGGATCGTGTACCGCATCGGAAATGGGTCAGCGGTGTGGGCGGTAGCGCTCTTCTATGGGATCGCGACGACGCTCTATACGCCGAAGATGCTCGCGGCGAACACGGAGGTCTTCGCGATGCTACCCATTTCTGTCGCGGTGCTCCTCGTTCTGCCCGATGTCTCGTGGCCCCGCCCTGGGTTCTTGCCCATGTATCTCGCGGGTGTGCTGATCGGAGCAGCCACCTTGGTCCGCCAGCTTGCGGCGCCGAACCTTCTCGTGATCTGCACCGTGCCCCTCTTCTGGCGGGAAACGGGCTGGCCAAGGAGGCTCGCCTCTTCGTTGATCGCTGCGCTCGGCTTTGCCACGATGGCCGGGCTTCTCGCGTACTTCTTTTTTCAGCAAGGCACGCTGCGAGATTTCTGGTTCTGGACCGTTTCCGTCGTGGTCCAGCGCTATCTGCCTGACGGCTGGCACTATACCCCGCCGCTTCATCAGCTCGGAATGTTGGCCGAGACGGTGGTCTTCTGGACGCTGGTCGTGCTCCGAGCGCGCAGGTGGCGCGAGCTCTCCCTCTCGGAGAGAGCAATCTGGGGTTGGTTGGTGCTCAGTCTGGCAATCGTGATCTTTCCCGGGCGCTTCCACCCTCACTACGCAATTCAGGCGTTCGCACCGCTCGCGATCTTGTCGGCAATGGAATTCGGAAAACGTCTCGAGGAGGCTCGCGGCCCCGAGGACTTTCGCCTCATTCGGTGGAGCGCCGGCTTGCTCGGCGCGCTGACGGTCGTATTCGGCACCATCGCCATCTTCTGGGAGCCCTTCGCGGAGCCGAGCCATTTCAGTCGAACCACGCCGCTCTATCTGCAGGTGGCGCGTTACATCCGCGAGACGACATCGACCAACGACCGAATCTTCGTCTGGGGCGCCTATACGCCGATCTACGTCATGTCGGACCGCTTGCCTGCATCGCGCTTCGTCGCTTTCAAGCGAGGATGCGGCCGGGATGTTCGCAGTCCCTTCGCGGACTGCTGGGATTCTGGCCCCGAAATGTGGCCCCTCTTGACGCAAGACCTGGCGGCAAGCGCGCCCGCACTGATCGTGGACACGTCGCCAGCCAACCTGGGCGACTTCGCGCCGTATCCGATCAAAGACTTCGCCCTGCTGCGGGAGCTTTTGGCGACGCGGTACTCCAGCGAACGAACGATCGGTGGGGTGGTCATCTATCGGCGCACCTCGCCTGGCGCGCACGCAGCGCACCCCGTTTCAACAGGGTAGCCCCACGGACCAAGCGTATTTTTCACGAGTCGACCGAAAAGACGCCATAATATCGTCCATGGCGAAGCGAGAGCACGGGGACCCATCCGCGGCTCGTTTCGGTCGAGACGACCAATCACTGCAACGCGAAGTGTGTGTTCCGTCAGAACAATCGGGACGCAACCGTTGCCGCGAGGGCGCGAAACCGCGCGAGCGCAGGCTGATCGACGTATGCGAATCGCTCTCGTGAGCCCATATCCGCCGAGGCGGTGTGCGATCGGATTGTACACGCAAAACCTTGCGCGCGCGCTCGCTGCGCGATCGGACGTGGATCGGACTCACGTGGTCGCCGAAGAGGGCGCGGCGTCGGAGGGCGACCCGGGATCACGGCTCGTCGCCGTGCCGACGTACCGCCGGGGCGACGACTACGTGAAAGACATTCTCAGGGGCGTTACCTTCGCGAAAGCCGACGTGTGCCACGTTCAGTATGCGCCGGATCTGTTCGGCGAAGATCGCCGCTTGCCGTCGTTACTGAGCGAACTCGAAGCTGGCGGTGTGACGACCGTGGTGACTCTCCACACCGTGTTCGGTCCGCGTCGTTTTCGTCGGTTGCTCGGAAAGTCGAGCACCCAATCGTTCCACCGTGCGCTCGCCCGCCACGCGAATCGCTTCATCGTTCACCATGAGGACGGCAGCGCCGACAAGCTCGTGGCTCAAGGCATCCCTCGGCAACAAATCGCGGTCATCCCTCACGGCACTCCGACGCCAACGCTGCCCGATCGGGCCGGGGCGCGGCGTCGCATGAATCTGCCGGAAGACGCATTCGTCTTCACGTTCTTCGGCTTCATTCACCGATACAAGAACGTCCACACGCTCATCGAGGCATTCTCGAGCGTCGCACGCGCGCATCCCGAAGCGCGACTCGTCGTCGCGGGAATGCCCTGGGGTGATCGCTGGTACAATCATCTTTACGTCGGCATGCTGAAGGCGCGCATCCTGTCCCTCGGTCTTCGAGATCGCGTCGAGGTGAGGGATCGGTACCTGCCGGCGGAGGCGGTACCTGATCTATACGCGGCGACGGACGTCGTGCTGCTGCCGCACAAGCAAAGCTATGGCTCGGCGAGCGGCGTGTTTCACCAGGCCATCGGCATGGGCCGACCCGTCATCTGCGCGGTCGGGCCGAAGTTCGCGGACGCCAGCCGCCTGTTACCCCGCGAATTCTCCGTTCCGAGCGGCGATATCCGAGCCTGGTCTCGCGTCATGATCAGCGTGATCGACGAGCCGTCGCTACTTACCGAGGGCCGCGAGGGCGTTTCGCGTTACGTCGAAGCGAGCGCGTGGCCCGTCGTCGCGGCAGCGCACCACGACCTGTACGAAGACGCGCGGATCACGTCGAAACGCGGCTGAAGGTTACCGCCCGTGGTGTGATCTGCTCCGCGTCCCGTTCACTCGAGCCGCAACCCGGGGAGCGGCGCGAGCGCCCTTGCCCACGACGCGGAGTTCCACCGGGCTGGCTGAACGAGATTCAGCAACTGCCCGGCCCCCGCGCCGCGGGCGGGGGTCCGTCACCCAGCCAGCGTTGCTCACCGATAGTCTACGGCGCCGCCGAAATACACTCGTCCGCGTGAATTAGCGAATTGACGCCAGGCTGAACCAGCGTGTGCGCCGGATACGCCACGGTGAAGTTGAAACACATCTCGTCGGTCGTCTTTTCGCCGAAGCTGACGGTGTAGGGGTTCGGGTTGTCGAAGTGACAGGTCGTGAGGATCGTGTCGCCCGGATTGATGATGGTGGGGAAGGTGTACTGAACCTGATCGTTGAAGTCGAAGGGCTCGTCGAAGAGCGTCTCCGTCTGATGCGTCGCAGCCCGCGTGATCGTTGCCGTCATGCGCGTCCCGAGCAAATGCATGTGCGGCCACGACTTGATGACGTGCACCGGCGTCGTGTTCGACGGCACGCAGTTGCCAGCGATCGGAGCGTCCTGAGTCGACGCCGGAATCGTGAAGAGATCATTGCCGAGCCAGGAGATGCCCGCGGTATTCTCGCGTGGGGTCTTGGCCGCGCAGATTTCGACGCCGCTGTGGTCGGTCTGATCCACACCCGTGTAGTTGTTGTAATGAATCTCGAGGATGAAATCCCCCGTCCCGAGTCCCATGCCGACGGTGGGGGGCAGAATCCAGTCATCGCCGCCGGGAGCCCAGCCTGCGATCAACGCGCCATCCGGGTGAGCGCCCAGACACGCCGACGACGCGCCGTTCGTCTGCGTGTCCGTCATCGCGTAGAGCAACCAGTGGTGGAGCACCTGCGCGTTGTCGATCTTTCGAACGAAGGACAGGCCTTGCGTCGAGCCCTGAAGGTCCACGTGGTAGCTGAAGCACTGATAGAGATTGGATGTGCCCGCGGGCACGGGGAACGGCGTTCCCGAAGCGTCGTTTCGGGCAAGAATGTCGATGGGCGTGCAATCGTTGGGATCGGGCGGGGGGGGTGAGCCCGCGTCCGACGCTTGGACGGCGCCGCCGCCCCCGGTGACTCCGCCGGAGCCGTAGTTGTCCGAGCCGCCCGCGCCATACGTATCGCCCCCGCCAGCGCTGCCCACGACGCCGTAACCACCGGCTCCTGTACCCGAGCCCCCGCCCGCCCCTTGCTGGACCTGACATGCGCTGCCCTGAGGCGCCCCCGCAGCTACCCAATTGTCCAGGGTCGCCATCTGGTCGGGCGCGAGCGGTATGTTGCCCTCCGGCATCGGGTTGTGCGGATCATGGATGCGCTCTCCGATCCGTTGCCAGATGGGCTCCTTGGTCGAATGATCCGTTGCGTCCGGATTGGTGTCGATGAGCTCCTGCTGCGTGTCCGCGTACGTGAGGAGCTGCATCGGGGCGCCGTAGAGCGGTGTTTGTCCGTGGCACGCGGTGCACACGTTGTTGAAGACGGTCTGAACCTCGCACGGAAGAACGCCGCCCGCCGAGAGTTCGGACTGCGACGGCGCCTGGGACGCGCCACTCGGATTGCACCCGCCCACGCTCGCGGCGATGAGTAGACCGAGGACCTTATGTCGCAACAACATGGAAGAGCTCCTGACAACACGCTCGCGCCAGAGGCGAGAGGTGATACGGCCGCGTACGTATTGATGGACCGACGGCGATTTTCGGTCAAGTATCCAAAATCCGTCAGCCAGCACTTTGAGCTCCCGCAGGGGGCGCGGCCTCACAGGCTCATTGAATAATTCTGTCCGTGCGAGAGAACTCGAGCCGTGCGTTCAGGGGGTCACTTTTCGTGCTCGCTCTGCAGCAACTTGGCGATGGTCTGAAGCTGCATGTTGCTCGTGCCTTCGTAGATCTTCCCGATCTTCGCGTCGCGAAAGAACTTCTCGACCGGGAAATCCTTCGTGAACCCGACGCCACCCAGAAACTCCACGCACAGCGAAGCCGAGCGCTCGGCGACCTCCGACGAGAAGAGCTTGGCCATGGCGGCCTCTTTGATGAACGGCTTGCCGGCGTCCTTGAGCCGCGCGGCGTTGTAGACCATCAGCCGGGCCGCTTCGATCTCGGTCGCGACGTGGGCGTATTGAAACTGCAGTCCCTGAAAGTCTCCTATCTTCTTTCCGAACTGCTCACGTTCCTGCAAGTATCGCATGGCGTGGTTGAAGGCTCCCTGCGCGAGCCCCACCATCTGCGCGCCGATCCCGATACGACCCTCGTTCAAGGTCTCGATCGCGATCTTGTAACCTTTACCGACCTCGCCGAGGACGTTCGCCGAGGGGACTTCAGCGTCCTCGAAGATGAGCTCACAAGTGCTCGACGCTCGAATGCCGAGCTTGTCTTCCTTCTTGCCGATGCTGAAACCGGGAGCGCCCTTTTCGACCAGAAACGCGGTGATGCCCTTGTACCCCTTCGACGGGTCGACGTTCGCCAGCACGATGAAGAGGCTCGCCTCGGCGCCGTTCGTGATCCAGAGTTTCCGGCCGTTCAAGACGTACTTGTCGCCGTGCTTCTCGGCGCGCGTCGCGAGCGCGAACGCATCCGAGCCGCTGCCCGACTCGCTGAGCGCGTAGCTGCCAACCCACTTGCTGCACATGTTCGGCATGTACTTCTTCTTCTGCGCGTCGTTCCCCCAGCGCAGAATCGCGTTGTTGACCAGCGTGTTCTGAACGTCCACGAGCACGGCGACACTGGGATCGGTCTCGGCGAACGCCTCGACGGCGAGGATCGCCGTGAAGAACGAGCTGCCCGCCCCGCCGAGTTCGGCCGGGACCTCGATGCCCATGACCCCCAGCTCGAACAATCCCTCGATGATGGCCCGGTCCATCGCGCCTTTCGCGTCCATCTCCGCCACGCGAGGAGAAACTTTCGATCGCGCGAAGCCGACGATCGCGTCTCGAAACATGCCTTCGTCGTCGGACAGAATCGTGAGCGGCTGGGTCATGGCCCGTGTCTAGATGACACGGCGCTCGCCCGCAACAGGATCGCCCGCAGCCAGCGCGGGACTTCCCCGGGGGCCAGGGCTGCCAGGGCCCCCCCCTGTTAGTAATGGTAGAATCGCTCCGAAGAATGCCCGGCAACACGTTTGGACAGGCGTTTAGAATCACGACGGCGGGCGAGTCGCACGGCCCGGGTAACGTCGTCGTCATCGACGGATGTCCACCGGGCATCCCCCTGACGTCGGAGGATCTACGCGTGGACCTGATGCGGCGAAGGCCCGGTCAGAGTCACATCGTCACCCAGCGTAGCGAAGCGGACGAACCCGAGATCCTGGCCGGCGTCTTCGAAGGCAGGACGACGGGCACGAGCATCGCGATCTTGATCCGAAACACGGACCAGAAGAGCCGCGACTACGACGACATCAAGGACAAATACCGGCCCGGTCACGCGGACTACACTTACGACGCCAAGTACGGTTTCCGGGATTACCGCGGCGGCGGCAGGTCGAGCGCGCGCGAAACCACGGCGCGCGTCGCGGCGGGGGTCGTTGCCAAGAAGCTCATCGCGCTGGCGTTCGGCGGACGCGTCGTCGCCTACGTGAAACAGGTCGGCGATATCGTCGCGGAGGTTCCCGATCCGGCGGCGATCACCCTGGAGCGCGTCGAGACATTGCCGGACGGGACACCGAACGTGATCCGGTGTCCGGACGCGGCGTGCGCCGGTCGCATGGTGGCGCTCATCGAGGAGGTTCGAAAGGCCCAGGACTCCATCGGCGGCGTCGCGGAGATCGTCGCGTGCGGCGTGCCAGCCGGGTTGGGGGAGCCGGTGTTCGACAAGCTCAAGGCCGATCTCGCGAAGGCCATCTTCAGCCTGCCCGCCGTGCTCGGCGTGGAGTACGGGGCGGGTTTTGCCGCAGCCCGCCTCCGCGGCAGCGAGAACAACGACGCCTTCGTTCGCGACGCGGGTTCCCATGGAAGGGTCGTGACGGCGACGAACCGACACGGCGGCATGCTCGGGGGCATCTCGAGCGGCATGCCGATCGTTCTTCGGGCCGTCGTCAAACCCACCAGCAGTCTTTCGAGGGAGCAACCGACCCTGACGAGCGCTCTCGAGCCGACCACGATCCGCACGAAGGGTCGCCACGATCCCTGTCTCTTGCCGCGCTTCGTACCCATGGCCGAGGCAATGGTCGCGCTGGTGCTTGCCGACCATTGGCTCCGTCTTCGAGGGCAATTATCGTCTCTGCCGCATGCCTAGATCGCAGAATTCCCGACTCGTTCTCGCTGCCGCCGCGGGACTCGCGCTCGGCGCGGCAGCTTGCAAGACCAGCGCCGACCCGGCGAACTCCATGAACGCCACGACCGCAGCTCCGACGCCAAGCACGCCAACGCACGGTGCGAAGGCGTGTTGCAAGGGGCTGAACGATTGCAGGGGCAAGGGCGGTTGCGCCGTCGACGGCAAGCACGAATGCGCCGGCAAGAACGCCTGCAAGAATCAGGGCGGCTGCAACATGCGCTGCCCGAAGTGAACGACGGCCGCGCCGAGCACCCTGGGCAGCGGCCCTCAGCTCTCGCGCTTCGACATCTCGGCCGGCAGCGGCGGCGGCGCGCTGGCTCTCCCGGCGGGGTCGGCCGGCAGCGGCGGCGGAGTGCTCGACGCTCGCGGTAACGGCGGCGGCACGCTTCTACGCCCGCGCGACCCCGTACTCGTCGCTGCCCGTGCTTGTGGCGCGGGCGACGCATCTCTTCGCCGTCGCTCCTCGAACAGGACGATCTTCATGAGGCCCGAGACGTCGGCGTCGCGAATGATGGGATCCTGGGTGTCCACGCTCGGGTCCAGCAGCTCGATGAGCGCGAGCATCGCGGTGCGCAGCAGCGTCTGGTTCGGGAACGACTCGCGAATGCACGCTTCGCGCTCGTCGTCGTCGCTCACCGCCCACAGGTCGGCGTACATGCTCTCGATCGAGAGCATGATGGCCGTCGACAGGTTCGCGTTGCTGGGAGGCAGTCGGTCGATCACGCGCAGGCGCTCGATGACGCGTCGCCGGACTTCGTCTTCGTCGCCCGTACGTGGCGAGTCGCTCTTCACCGAGACCGGTTCAGGCTCGACGGGTGCAGCTGCCTCGATGATGGCAGGCGGTGAAGGAACCTCCGGTGAGGCCGCGGGCTTCGCGACCGCCGGTCCCACCAGCGCGGCGGGTTCCGCAATCTTGTCGAGCACGACCCGGTGCCACGTGTGATCCAGCGCCACGTGCGACACGAGCGCAGGAAGCGGCACGACCGCCAGGAACCGCTCCTCGGTGAGTGGCGCGCCCGCGCGCGCCACTTGGAGCGCGTGCTTCACGACGTCCCTCACGTCGGCGATGGGCAGTGACAGCGCGATCTCGTCGAAGGTCATACCGTCCGCGACATCGCGCAACGTGATGAGCCCCTCCGACAGCGCGCATTCGACGATGAAGGCCAGGCGGCTGGCAGCGCGCGCGTGCTTGGATGCCTCGTCCTTCGTGACGTGGTGAAACTCGTCCTCCACCGCGAAGGCCCACAGCTTCTTCGCATCCAGGTACCTCACCTTGTCGTCCGCTGGATACAGGCCGACCAGAGCGTTCGGCGTGGTGGTCTGTTCGGCCAGGGCGAGCTCGAGGTCTTCCGTTGCGCTCGCGACCGATTTCTTGAGAGCGATCTTCTCGTGAGTGCCCGTCGCGGAGACGAGGACCTTCACGCGGAGCGCGTCGGCCTGCGAGAGCGAAGCGATGATCTGGGCGGGCGGAAAGTGTTTCAGAAAATCGTCGGAACTCCGGAAGCCGCCGGTGAGCGCATGATCGACGACACGCGACAAGAAACGCTCGCGTGCTTCGGACAGCTCGGAAACGTGGGGCTTCGGTAGATCCTCGGTGTCTCTCGGGGTCGGCATGGGCGACAGAATAATCGGGGCGACGTTCCCGGGAAGCGATCTTCCTTGGAGATCGACGCCGACCGTGTACGGACGAGCAGGGGAACACGCGCAACGTTTCCGTCATCGAGCGAAAACTGCACTCGTGCACCGCATCCCCGGCCAGCCGCGCGTGCCCGGCTCCAACTTCGGACAAACAGTGGCTCCGCGTCGCAGACGACGGCGACGTGGCACCCGAACGAAAATCTTGCCGGCCACCAACGACGACGCGCCGAAATTCCGCGTTGCCCACGGCGACACACACCCGACATCTCGGGTGGTCGTTTCCCGGCCCACTCGTCGGGAATTCGTCCGCCGAAGTCACGCGAACTTCACGACGTCAAAACCACGCGGACACGACGACTCGAGATACTTTCGTGTGATGGACATTTCCATTCTCGAACTCGGCACTCGAACCTTTCGTCTTCTCCGTGCCGTGAAGGACTCGGACGGCGGAGCGGCCGTCTCGTGCGTCTCGAGTGAGCGCGTCGGCATCGAAATGAGCGTCGATGCGATCGGCACCATCTCGCGCAGCGATGCGTCGGACGCGCTCCGAGTCATGGGCCGGCTCCTGTCGCGCGCGCGCCGACTCGACGGCGGACGACACGTAGTCACGTACGCGCCCAACGCGTTCGGCGGGGCGGGTAACGCAAGCGAGTTCGGGCACGCCGTGAAGCGTCGCTTCGGCGTCTCCGTCACGCTCCTTTCCCCGCGTGATTCGGCGACACTCCCCTATCACGCGACGCGACACGAGCTCGGACCGTCGCTCCACGAAGTGCGTGAACGCGAGCATCCCCTGGGCGTGGTCCACGTGGGTGATCCAGCCCTCGATTTTGCCGTCGGCGCGAGCGCCATCCCGGATTTCACGGTGTCATTGGACCTCGGCGTGGCTCGTCTGCACCGCGCCGTCGGCGCAACGGAGCGAGGTCTCCCAACGACCGACGCGGCGGCGTTATTTTCCCTCGTGCGGCTCTCCGGAGGCCCCGCGTGCCGGAGAGTTCGTGAATGGGGCAAGCCCGAGGTCGCCTTCGGCTCGGAAAATGCAAAAGCCGTTCGTGATGTGGCACGGGCCTGGGGTTACCTCGACGCGAACGCGAACGGCCTCTGCAGGCTATCGCTTCACGCGTTGGTGCCGGAGATCCTCGCGGCGCCGCCCGACTTGCTCGTCGACATCGGAATTTTGCCGTCACGCGCCAGTCTGGTCGGGACGACTGCAGTCGTCATCGACGCGCTCTCGGACTTGCTCGGGCTACGAACGGTACGCTTCTCGGCGCACGGTCTGCCGGAAGGCGTCGCGCGTTCGATCTTTCTGCGCGGCAACGTGCTCGAAGCCGGTCGATCGGGTGAACACCGGGTCGGCGAACCGGAAGCCGAGCTTCCGTCACGCAGCGGACACATGAGATCAGCGGCTCCGTAACAATCGCCTGCTAGACATGGAGGGAGAAAGAGAATGGATCGGTTGACCGTTACGTTCGGGGAAGGGCGGGGGATCGTCATTCCGCTGGAGGTCCGTTCTCCGGCAGAGGCAATCCCGCATACGGACGTGTCTGCGCTCCTTTTCTCGCTGAGAGTCCAGGTCCTGGAGACGGAAGAGCACCTCGAGGCGGACGATGCCATCCAGCGATTTCTCGTCTGCGAGTTCGACGGCGGTCCGCTGCGCTCACAGCGTCGCCGAGCCATCCTCACCAAGCTGACGTCGGCCCTGGAGAGCGTGGTCGCCCGAACGGAGGGAACTCGAGGGCCCGGGCTTGCGACGGCCGGGACGCGTGGGACTGCGCGCCACGCTGCGTGACGATCCGCCACAGATGCGACGGTCTCGCCTTCAGTCGTCCCGCAGGCAGCGCGCGAGCTCCGATAGTGCACGGTCCGCGAGCTGGAGGCCGTCTCGAAAGGACTCCCCGTCCGCAACGCGGCGCGTGAGGCGCATGTCCGGCGTTACCTTGTAGGGCGACCTCTTCGCCGCGACGAGCTGCCCGACTTTCACCGGATCGAGCGGTGTGTCGTCGCGCAGGTGCAGCGTGACGCCCTTCGCCGCGGCCTCGCAGCCGAGGGCGCGAAAGCGACGCAGTTCGACCTTCAACCGCATGAGCTCGACCAGCCGGCGCGCGTCGAGCGGCGCGGGCCCGAAGCGATCTTCCATCTCCGCGGCGACTTCGTCGACCTCGGTTTCGTGGCTCGCGCTTGCGAGCCGCTTGTAGAGCGAGAGCCGCACGCCGACCTCCGACACGTAAGCTTCGGGGATGAGCGCGTCGACGTCGATGGTCAGCTCGGGATCCACGTCGTGCACGACGGGCTCGCCCCGTAGTTCGTGCGTCGCCTCCTCGAGCATCTGGCAGAAGAGATCGAAGCCCACGCTCGAGACGAAGCCGCTCTGTTCGCCGCCGAGGAGGTTCCCCGCGCCCCGAAGCTCCATGTCGAGCGTGGCGACGTGAAATCCAGAGCCGAGTTCCGTGAAACGCTCGAGGGCCTCGATGCGGTAGCGCGCCTCGTCGGTGAGCTGGCTCGGCGGCGGTACGAGGAGATAACAATACGCGCGCTCGTTCGACCGCCCGACTCTGCCCCGGAGCTGGTAGAGCTGCCCGAGCCCGAAGAGATCGGCGCGATCGACGATCATCGTATTGGCGCGCGGTATGTCGAGACCGCTCTCGACGATCGCCGTCGACGCGAGCACGTCGAACTTCCCCTCCACGAAGTCGAGCATCGTCTGCTCCAGCGCGCCCTCGTCGAGCTGTCCGTGACCCACCCCGACACGCGCTTCGGGCACGATCTCGCGTACGCGGGCCGCACGCTCGTAAAGCCCTTCGACGCGATTGTGGACGTAGAAGACCTGGCCGCCGCGCGCGAGCTCTCGTCGGATCGCGTCACGGACGATACCGTCGTCGGGCTGCGACGCGATGGTTCGGATCGCGCGCCTGTCCGCGGGCGGCGTCGTGATCACGCTCATGTCCCGCAATCCGCCGACCGCGAGCTGCAGCGTACGCGGGATGGGCGTCGCCGTGAGCGTGAGCACGTCCACGTTCGCCTTGAGTTGCTTGAGTCGCTCCTTGTGGACCACGCCGAAGCGCTGCTCCTCGTCCACGATGACGAGCCCGAGGTTCTTGAAGTGCACGTCCTTGGAGAGCACGCGGTGCGTTCCGACCACGATGTCCACCGAGCCCGCGCGTAGCCCCTGAACCGTCTCGAGCTGCTCGGCCTTGGATTCGAACCGCGACAGCACGCGGATCGCGATGGCGAAATCACGCAGCCGCCTGGAGAACGTCAGATAATGCTGCTGAGCGAGCACCGTCGTCGGGCACAGCAGCGCCACCTGGCGCCCCGCCATCGCCACGCGAAACGCGGCGCGCAGAGCGACTTCCGTCTTGCCGAAGCCCACGTCACCGCACACGAGGCGGTCCATGACCCGTTCCGACGTGAGATCGGCGAGCACGTCCGCGATCGCGTTTGCCTGGTCCCGCGTCTCTTCGAATGGAAAAGTCGTCTCGAGCGCCCGGTAGTCGTCATCCGGCGGCGGCAGCGGCTCCTTCTTCGACCCGCGACGCTCGGCATAGAGGCGAAGAAGTTCGTCGGCCATCTCGCGGACCCGCCGCTGGACGCGCGCCTTCGTCTTGGCAAAGGTCTGGCCACCGAGCCTGTCGATCTTCGGCGCGCCGCCGTCCCCCGCGTACTTCTGGATCTGATTCAGCCGGTGAACGGGCAGAAAGAGCTTGTCGCCCCCGGAGTACTCCACCACGAGAAGCTCGACGCTCGCACCGCCGACGCTCTTGCGTTCGAGTCCCAGGTATTTGCCGATGCCGTGATCGACGTGAACGACGTGGTCACCCTCCGACAGCGCCCGCAGATCCTCGAGCAGCGCACGCGGGCTCCTCTTCTTCTCCGTCGCGCGGTGCGCCCGGTGTCCGAAGATCTCTTCTTCCGTGACGAGAACGAAGCCCTCCGCGGGCGCCACGACCCCGCGCGCAAGCGAGCCGACGACGAGATGAATGCGCGACTCGTCGCCCGTGCCGAAGGGCGGGGCGATCGCGACGTCGCGGTGCGACAGGAGCGCTGCCAGACGCTCCGCCTGCGTGCTCGACCGCGCGGCGATGACGACCGACAACCCGTGCTCTTCCCAGATGGCGAGCCGCTCGATCAACGGATCGAGCGCACCCTGATTGCCGGCCGTGCTTCTCGCGGACGCCACGGCGCGCTCGAGGTCCGCATGGTCGCGAGCCGCGAGTGAAGGCACGTCTTCGGGCGTCACCTCGAGCGCGGAAAGGTGGCTCGCCTCGTCGCCACTCACGCCGAAGCGGTGAAGCGCCAGCGACGTGCGTCGAGCGAGCTCGCCGGCGAAGTCTTCTTCGGTGGCGTACAGCTCCTCGACCGCGAAGTGCGGGCTGCCGCCGCGAAGGGTCGCGCCTTGACGCGCCCCTTCGAGCTCCTCACGAACCGCTCGGACCACGCGCGGCGGTTCTTCGATCACCAGGATCGCATCGCCCGGCAGGTAACTCCACAGCGGCTCGAGCGTGTAGTACGCCGGCAGATAACCCTCGCCGCCGTAAAACTGCCGGCCGTCGGCGACGTCGTCGGAGAGGCGTCGCGCCTTCGCACTCGGCAGGTTCACCGAGTCGCAGAGCGCGCGCATCGTCCCGCGCGCTCGCTCGCTCGCCTCCTCCGTGAGAATGGCTTCGCGCGCCGGCGGAAGCCAGACCTCGGCAGCGGTCTCCTTGCCCGTTCGCTGCGTCTCGGGGTCGAACGGCCTCAGCGAGACGATGAGATCGCCGTAGAGTTCGGCACGCACCGGCGATTCGAGCTGCGACGGCCACACGTCCAGGATCCCTCCGCGCACCGCGAACGCGCCCGGATCTTCGACGACGGGTGTCCTCGAATAGCCGCTCGCGTCCAGGTGCGCGACGACCCGATCGAAGTCGATCGCGTCCTCGGCGACGAGCCGCTCGGCGCCCGCGAGAACGGCGTGGCGGGGCACGACGCGACGTACGAGCGCCGGAGCGGGGACCACCAGAAAACGCCACGGGAGCCCCCGCGCGAGGTGAAACAAGGTAGCCATCCGGAGCATCGCGGCGCGACGTTCCGGATGCACGTCCGAGTACGGGTTCGCTTCCGACGCCGCGAACAGCAGCACCGCGGAGGCGTCGAGCGCGGGCGCGATTCGCGGCACCTCGCCGCACAGGAACCCCAGATCGTCCGCGGCGCGGCGCGCGGTGTCCAGATCCGGCGTGACGTGCACGACGGCGCGTCCGGACCCTGCCGCGAGCGCGCGTGCGACGAGCGCGGGAGCCGCACCTTCGGCACCGACCACATGCGAGAGACCGGTTCGCTCCTTCGCGAGGCGCGCCAAATCCGCGGCGCGCACGACCTTGCGATCCGTCGGGAGCTCCAGGAGCGAGTTCAGGTCCGGCATGACCGCCGCGCGGTTTACCACCGCGCGCTGGTGAGGCAGGCGGCGAAGGCCCTGCGCGGGAAGACCGAGCGTGCCAGAGCGACGGCGCGTATAACAGTCCTAAGCATCTGTAACGTAAGCCTTATTATGCGAACAAGGTCGCGGCGTGGTGGCGGCGCGTCGAACCGCCCGTGGTATGGCGTCGCGGCGTGCCGGTCGTCCCAGCCTCCGAGTCGAACATCCTCGAGGCCGCGGCGGTGTTGCGGCGCGGCGGCGTCGTCGCGTTTCCAACCGAGACGGTTTATGGCCTGGGCGCGCTCGCGGGCGACCCGTCCGCGTGTGCGCGCGTCTTCGAAATCAAGCAGCGGCCGCGCTTCGATCCGCTCATCGTTCATCTGTCGGGCGCGGGCAACCTCGGCAGCGTCGTCGCCGCCCTGGACGAACGGAGCTTGCTCCTCGCGACCGCATTCTGGCCGGGTCCCCTCACGCTGGTCCTACCGAAAGCGCCCTCCGTCCCCGACATCGTCACGGCGGGTCTGCCGACGGTCGCCGTCCGGATCCCCTCGCATCCGATCGCGCACGCGCTGCTCGTCGCTGTGGGCGCGCCAATCGCGGCGCCGAGCGCAAACCCGTTCGGGTACATCAGCCCGACGCTCGCGTCGCACGTGAACGAACGGATCGGGCGCGAGGTCGACCTCATCCTGGACGGCGGCGCGACGACGGTCGGCGTGGAATCGACCATCGTCGATGTTTCCGGAACCGCGCCCGCTCTGCTTCGGCCCGGTGCCATCGAACGCGAGCGGATCGAAGCACTGATAGGTCCGCTCGCGCACGAGCACGGTTCCGGCGATCGACCGCGCGCGCCCGGGCAGCTTGCCAGTCACTATGCGCCGCGAACACCGCTGGTGATCCTGGATGAGCTCGCACGGTTACCGGAACACCCGGGGCGCGTCGGACTGCTCGCGTTTGGCCCGCCGGACCCCGACGTCAGAGCGCGGTCGGCGGTCGTCGAAGTCCTCTCGGAATCGCGCGATCTCCGGGAAGCCGCGGCGAACCTCTTCGCGGCGCTCCATCGACTCGACCGCGCCGGAGTCGACATCGTATTCGCCGAAGCTCCCTCGCCGGCCGGGCTCGGTCTGGCCATCCTCGATCGCCTGACACGCGCCGCGGCGCGGCCGTGATCCGTCGTTGCGCGCGATGACGTGATCGTGCGGCGCGACGATGGGGTCCCAGGTATGGCAACGAAGATACGCGGCGCGACAGCAAGCTCATGAGGCACAGCGACGAGGTCGCGCGACGTGGTAGCCGACTCACGCAGCGTAGTAACCGACTCACGCGGCGTAGTAACCGACTCACGCACTCGTGAGGACGCGTCATCGCCGCGTGCGAACCGGTTCTCACGGCCCTCGGACGCTTCGTCGCCGCGCGTGAACCGGCTATCGCGGCCATCGGACGCGTCATCGCGGCGTGCGAAGCCGCGCAGAGATCAAAGCGGTCGCGGAACCACGCGAGCGGAGCGAGCCCGCCGAAGGCGGCGGGGGGAGCGGTTGCGAAGCAAGCCGCGGGGGCTAAGGCTGCTAAGGCCCGCCGGGACCTAGGCGGGCAGCCTCGATTGGAAGTCGGGCCGGTTGCGGGGACGGGCGCGGGAGCGGAGCCGGAAGAAGAGACGGTTTCGGGATGGGGAGCGGGAACGCGCGCAGCGCCGACAGATTTGGGGGCCGCACCGGAGTGACGGGCGCGGCAAGAGTCGGTTGCCGCCGCCGGGCCAGGCTGCGGGCCTCGTGGCGAAGTGCAGCCGCGCCTGCGCATCGGGGGGACGGGAAATGGGGGATCGGTCTCGGTGTGGGCCTCGGTTCTGAGAGCGGTGTCGGGCTCGGGGTGGCTCCTGCCTGACGGCGCACGCCCCGCGCCAGCGGCGACAAGGAGCCATGCACGACGCTTCGCTGTCACGGGTCCTGCGCCAGGGAGGGCATGAGCCACCCCGAGCCCTCCGCATCGCTTCCTCACCATCGTCTCATCGCATACCAGCTCGCGCTCGAGCTCGTGAAGCTCGTCGCGGGCACGCGCATCCGGGACTCGCGCTCGCAAGGGGGTCTTGACCCCCGCGGCTCGCTTCGCTCGCAGCACGGCAGAGCCTCGCGGACAAGAGCCGCGCTTACGCGATCGCGCTAGCAGAGTGCTGTGAGGCGTGCGCAGCGGCGGAGATCGCGGAGGTGCTGGCGCTCGGGGTGCGGCTGAAGAATGTGCTGAGCCGGCTCGTGCGCTGATGCGTCGCAGGCGCAAGTGGGCTTCGCGTTTCTCGCGTGGGTGGGATCCTCACGCTCTTCCGCAGTATCACGCAGCGCTCGGACGAGTGCCGGCACGTGCCGTGGAAGGCGTTGCTCGAGGACGTCTTCTTCGCGCTCGTTTCTGTGACTGATGCCGAGCTCGGCCCACGCGCCACTCTTGCCGAAGGCCCCGACTGAAGCCCGCGCCTCCCGACTCCCCGGGGCCGACGCCCCAAAGCACATACAAACCTCGGCCCGCGCGAGCGAAGCCGCCTCCGGCGGTCCCGCTCCCGCTCGCCCGGATCCCGCCCCGAACCCGCTCCCGCGCCCGGAACCGACCCCGGCATTGCCAACCGGAGCCTCGCTCGACCGGTCACCGATCGAGAGTGCCCAGGCGGGGGGAGCGGTTGCGAAGCAAGCCGCGGGCGGCTAAGGCCCCCCTTGTTAGAACACCTTGGCCGGCACCTGCCGGCGCGCGGCGAGCAGATAGTTCTGAGCACGCAGTCGCCACGCCCCGGTCGGATGACGGACGAGGTAAGCCTGGAACAGCGACGCGGCGCTCCCGAAGTCGTACATCCAGTGCGCGAGAATGCCCCGCGCGAGAAGCTCAGGGTAATCCGGATCGCGACGCGAGAGACCGCGTACGTACTGCGCGAGCAGGGAGGGTTCGATCGACGACGAGTTCTCCGTACGCTCGACCTCTGGATGCAAGAGGAGCGTCCGATAATAGAGGCGCCAGTCGTTCAGCGAAGGGGCGAATGGATACGTCTCGAGGAGACCGGCGAGCTTCGTCCATCGAACCGCAAAGAGCACCGCGAGCTCGTCCGTGGGGATGACCGAGGCGCGACCTTCCGAGATCCAGCCGTACGCGCGCGCGCGCGTCGCGAACGCGCCGCCGAGCTCGGTGAGATCCCCGGAGTCTTTGCCGTCCTTGCCGTAGCGCTCGACCGCGTGCACGAAGAGCTCTGCCTGGACCGCACGGAGCGCGAGTAACGGTTCGTCGCCGTGGTGTTTTCTCGCGTCGGCCACGCACTTGCGAAGATCGAGACCGAGGGCGTCGAGGTGGGTCGGCCAGCCCTTGGCCTCTCCGCGCCCGAAACGCCGAAAGGCCTCTCCGGCGGCCCGGACGAGGTACGGCAGCCGGGCCGTCGCGGCCGCTTCGACACGCGCGCGGTCCCGTGTTTCCGTACGGTGTTCGTCGAGGCGGTCGATGTCGGGCAAGGGGAGTTCCCTCGGCGGGACGGCTCGCGGAAGCGCGAGAATCGCGGAAAGAAAGGCCATCCCCACGGCGACGACGCCGAGCTGCCACCCTTCGGCATGTCTCTCCCACTTCGGCTTCGTCGCGCTCATCCGAAATCAGCCGGGTTGCCGAGGATACTCCGCGCCGAGATCCGCTAGACTCCCCCTCGTGCAGGACAAGCGCCGTCACCCGAGAGTTGCGATCCGTGTTCCCATTTCGTGCGAGGTCGCGGGAGCGGCGCCATTCGCGGCCGTCGCCGCTGATCTGAGCGTCGGCGGTCTCTTCGCGGAGTCCGAGCTGGTGCCCGCATTCGGAACCGAGCTTACCATCGTCGGTGATTTTCCGGGAGCGCCGGGACTGCGGCTCCCGGCCATCGTGAGGTGGGCCCGAGGCGGCGGCTTCGGCGTCCAGTTCGGCCTCCTCGGCGCGCGCGAGACGCATCTACTCGCGAAGCTGATGCATCCGCCGTCCCGCTGACGAGCCAGATGTCGCAGGCCCCGCGCGATCCGAGCGTCTTCTTCTCGTCGTATCTGCCGGCGCGATTCGCCGATGCGTCGCCCGAGCTCGCCGCCGTCACTTCGGTGGGCAGCATCACCTTCCGCGTGCCCGAATCGGGTGAGTGGACCTTGCGGCTCGTGGAAGGCGCGCTCGAAGTTACCCGCGGCATGGACGACGACGTGATGCTGCAGGTGACCGTTCCAGAGGAAGATTTTTGTTTGTTCGTCGTGGAAGCGCTCGAACGCGCGGACACGACGAGGCGCGCCGCGGCCGGCCTCGGCGCCTTGCGGGCGCTCGCCGCGAGAGCCGACGTCGCCCGCATGGTGCGACACGTGCCCGGCAGCGTCCTCTTCGTCGCGCGCGACGGCGAGCAGCGCCATCGCCTGCTCGTCACCCCGGGCCGCCGCGTCGCGAACCTCGCATCCGCCGAGTGCACGATCGAAGTGTCCCTGTCGGACCTGCTCGAGAACCAGGGAATGAACCCGATGCAGCTCTTCGTCGCCGGCAAGCTCCGCATCACCGGCAACATCCAGATCGCGATGGCCCTGTCGGGCATCTTCGGCTGAGACCCCTCTCACTCCGCCCGCGACAGCCACTCGACGGTCCGCGGACGCAGCGTGGACTCGAAGTCTCCGTTGCCGAGCTGACCATCCTGGTTGCCGCCCCAGCACCGAGCCGCGCCGTCGGGATACACCGCGCAGCCGTGTGCGCGACCGAGCGCGAGGTGAGCCGCGGAGGAAACCTCGGGCACAGCGACGGGCAGGCGTTGATCGACGGCCGCGTCGTTGCCGAGTTGACCCGCGTGGTCGCCACCCCAGCAGCGCATCTCGCCGCTCGCGAGGCGCGCGCAGGTCTGCTGATCGCCGGCCACGAGGTCGGTGGCGTCGGTGATGCCCGCGACGAAACGCGCCGTCGAGCGGTTCGCGGTCGTGCCGTCGCCGAGCTGACCATGCGAGTTGTCACCCCAGCACGCGACGCGGCGATCGGCGAGCAACGCGCACGAGTGCTGGCTGCCGAGCGCCAGGCGGACGGCGCCCTGCACACCGGAGACCGTCGCAGGGGCCGCGTGCGCCGTCGTCGTACCGTCGCCCAGCTGCCCGACGTAGTTGCCGCCCCAGCACCGCACCGTACCGCCCTCGATCAGGGCACAGCCATGATAAGCGCCGAGGGCGATCTGCTCGACGTGCGCGAGACCCGGGACCGCTTCCGGAGCCGCGGCGACCGTGGCCTTCTCGGTGCCGAGCTGGAAGTGCGAGTTGTCGCCCCAGCACCGCACGGTGCCGTCCTCGAGCCGCGCGCAGGTGTGCGCAGAACCGAGGGCGATCTCGCTCGCCTTCGGCAGGTGTCCGACGACGACCGGCGCGAGGCGGTCCGTGACGCTGCCGTCGCCGAGCTGGCCATCGCGGTTGTCGCCCCAGCACCGAACGCTCCCGTCGTCCCCGAGCGCGCAGGTGTGGTCTCCGCCAGCGGCGACCGATGCCACCGAGGAGAGGCCCGAGACCCGCGCCGGCGTGAGGCGCACCACGTCGCTGCCGTCGCCGACCTGACCATGCGTATTGTCGCCCCAGCAATGCACCGTGCCGTCTTCGAGACGAGCGCAGGTATGGGCAGCACCGAGCGCGAAGCCCTGCACTCGGGGAGACCCCGCGACCGCCGCGTACGCGCCGCCGGACAGGACCGCTGCACTGGTGAGCCCCGCGACGGCCAGGAGGGCCGCCAGACGGTTGCCTCGGGACGCAGTCCTCCGATCTTCTTCGACGCCCACGTCGCCGGGACGCGCGAAGCTGATGGGCGTGGGTTCCGAGTCCTGATCCGAGTAGAGGCCGATGCCGTCGAAGGTCGTCATGGTCGAGTCCTTGAGCACGTCGCGTGCCAGCCTTGATCTGCCGTGAATTTTGGGGGGAACCTGGCTCGTGTCTGGAGGCGCGGACACGGTGCTGTCCGGCGTCGTGGACACTAGCGAAGTGCGGCTGCCCTCCGCTGGACCGCCAGGACCCGTGCCTCGGGCCCGGTCAGGCACGCGGGGGCTGCCCCTCGAGACCCTACGAAATGCCGTGCTCTTCGAGCTTCGTGTAGAGCGTCGCCCGGCTCACTCCCAGGATCCGGGCGGCCACGGTGCGATTGCCGCCGGAGTGACGGAGAGCCCGCTCGATGGCATGTCGCTCCGCAATCCGGACGGCTTCGCCCAGAGGGCGGGCGACGGAGGATGAAACCGGGTCGGGCGTCGGATTCGAGGAGCCTCCCGCCGCGACCCCGGTGATCTGCGTCTCGAACCGGACGTGTTCACCCATCTCGCGACGTACGTCGTCCGAGGTGATGGGGCCCTGCGCGAGAACGATGAGGCGTTCGACGAAGTTCTGTAGCTGGCGCACGTTGCCGGGCCAGCGCTCCGAGCGGAGGGCGTCGATGGCCGTCGCGTCGAGCGTCGCGCCGGGTTTGCCGTAGGCACAGCAGAACTCGGTGGCAAACGCGCGCGCGAGTTCGGGGATGTCGTCGCGGCGCGCACGGAGCGGCGGAAGCCACAGAGTGACGACGTTCAACCGGTAAAAGAGGTCCTCGCGGAATTCCCCGCGCTTCACCATGTTCTCGAGATCGCGGTGCGTCGCGGCGACGAAGCGCACGTCCGCCTTGATCGTCTGGACTCCGCCGAGGCGCTCGTATTCGCGATCTTGCAGCAGGCGAAGGAGCTTCACCTGGAGCGCCGGGGTGATGTCGCCGATCTCGTCGAGGAAGAGCGTACCTCCCTCGGCGAGCTCGATCCTGCCGGGCTTGCGAGCCGTCGCGCCGGTGAACGCGCCCTTCTCGTAACCGAAGAGCTCGCTCTCCAGGAGCGCGTCGGGGAGCGCCGCACAGTGCACTTTGACGAAGGGCCCGTCCTTGCGCGCGCTCCGCAGGTGCAGCGCCCGCGCGACGAGCTCCTTGCCGGTTCCGGTTTCGCCGCGCACGAGCGCCGTGGCCATCACGGGCGCCGCGCGGCCGATGAGATTCTGCGACGCGCCGCATGGGCTCGGAATCGCCGAGGAGCCCGTCCCGACGGATCCGTGCCGGAGGGGGTTCCTGGTTCCTCGACGGCGGAGTTTCGAGCGCGCGATCGAGGGGGAGCCGCAGATCCTCCGCGACCCAGGGGACCGGAACCGTCGCGACCGCCCCGGCGCGAAGTGCCAGTGTCGCGGCGCGCTCGTCGCCGGCGGTCACCACGGCAATCACGGGGATGTCTCCACACGCCGCGATCACGTCGTCGAGGTCGCCGATATCGGCTTTCACGAGGACCACCTCGACGCTCGTGGTCTCGAGCACGGGAATCGCGGCGGCGCCGGATGCCAGCGTTTTGACCGAGAGCCCGCGAGCGTCCAGAGCGCCCGTCAACGCGAGCACTTCCTCAGCGCTCAGGGCAACGAGGAGTGCGACGCGACTTTCAACGCCGGTCGTGACTGCGGCCACGAGTCCACGGTAGTCGCGGGCACCGGGCGGAACAAGCGCGGCGCTCGGGGTGGCAAGAGGAGAGCAAGGTGCGGCTCGTTTGACCTGTCGGCGGGCGGGGACGCGGCCCTTGACCGAAGCGACGGGTGCGCAGGAACCCTCCTCGAGGGACCGGTTGCGAGCGTCCGCAAGGAAGCGGTCGCGCTCGGCCGGCTCATGGCTCGACGTCGAGGAGGCGTCCGAATTTCTCGCCCACGGCGTGGAGCGTGCCGACGTCGCGAAGGCCGATGGAGCGATGGAAAGGCGAGGTGTCCGCGGTTTCCGCGCGGCCCGTTCCAGTATTCGCTCTGTTCCTCGTTCGCCACGTTTCACTTCTCGCTGTTGAGCAGGTCGCCGTTCATGACGAAGCGCGTTCTCTCAGATCGATAGTTCCAGGATCTCGACGTCGAGGAGGCGTCCGAATTTCTCGCCCACGGCGTGGAGCGTGCCGACGTCGCGGAAGCCGATGGAGCGATGGAGCGCGAGGCTCGGTGCGCTCTCGGAGGTGATGCGGGCGAGCAGCACGTGAAGGCCGTTCAGACGCGCCGTCTCGATGATCCGCACCAGCAAACCTCTCCCGATCCCCCGGCCCCGGAAATCACGGTGCACGTACGTCGAGGTTTCGGCAGTGCGGTCGTAGGCGCGGCGATCGGAGTATCGCGACAGGCTCGCCCAGCCGACGACCTTGCCCGCTTCTTCGCACACGATCGCGGAGTAGCGCGGCTCGGCGTGCGCGTCGGCCCAGCGCTGTCTCCGCTCGGGTGTGCTCGGCTCGGTGTCGAACGTCGCGGTGCCGTGCAGCACTTCGTCGTCGTAGATCGCGAAGACGGACTCGAGATCGCGTGTGGGATCGAACGCGCGGTGGAGAGTCACGGCGGCAACGGCGCCCAGCGGAGCGATTCCCCGATCTGCGACGAGAGTTTCTGCGAAGTCCAGCGCTTCAGGGACAGGACGTAGAGACCCGGGCCCGCGCCTTGTTTGCGCGTCGTGAAGAAGGCGAGCAGGCGCCCATCCTTGCTGCACGCCGGGTACGTGTTCGTGCCCTGGTTCTGCGTGAGCCGCGCGATGTCACCGCCTCGCTCGTTGGTCATCACGACGTCCTGCCGGTTGTTGCCGACCGCGACCGTGAACACGAGCCGAACGCCGTCTTCCGTGTCGCAGAACGCCGGCGCAGACGCGGCGAACGCCGAGGGCGAGACCGGCTTCCCATCGACGTAGATGCGCTGCGTACCTTGCTTGCCGCCCCCGCCGACCCACGCGAGCTTGCCCGACGGGCTGAAGACGGGGTGCGTCGCGAGCTCGGTCGTCGACACTTTCTGGAGGCCGGTCCCGTCGGCGTTGCCCTCATAGATGGCGCTTCCGAGGTTCTCCGCGACCGCGACCGCCATTCGCTTGCCGGTGGCATCGAACGCGACGCTGTAGACGCTCGTCGTGAACCCGAGCTTCACGGGGTCGGCTTGCGAACCGGTCTCGCGAAAGACGGCGAAGGGCTGATAGTCGTGCGACAGCGAATAATAGAGGACGCCCGCCGGTCCCCACGCGGGCGCAATCGCCGTGTCGGTCTCGGGAGTGCGCGGCTTCAGGTCGTGACCGTCGGCATCCATCGTGAAGACTCGCCGCGCCCTGCCCCACGGCGCCACGTAAGCCATGTGGCTCGCGAAGCCACCCTCACGCCCCGTGAGCGCGCCGAGGAGGGCGTCCGTGATGCGGTGCGCGGTGACGCGCACGTCCGCGGGAGCGACGATCAGCTTCTTCTGGTAAACGGGGTTCTTCCCGACGCTCAGGAAGTACGCGATCCCGGAGACCTCGATCGTCTTCGCGTCGTGCGGGCGCGCCGCGACCTTGATGATCACCTCCGCGCCGAGGTTTTGCCACGCGGGGACGTCCACGGGATCGTCGAAGCCGTAGAGACCGGCCGGGGCCTCGCTGTCGGGCATCACGTCGAACATGCCGGACAGCTCGAAGTCGCGACGAACCACGCCGCGTACGACGACGTCATCCATGTCCGGCGAGAGCGACGGCAGGATCGCGAGCTTGATGAAATGCTCCGTCGTGCTGCCCGTGACAGGAATTTCCCCGAGGACAGTCTCGTCAGGCGGCGTCGCCGTGGTCGTCGCAGGCTGCGCAGCCGGCGCGCTCGCCGTCGTGGGGGCAGCGGGCAAAGGGGGTGCCGCCGGTGCCTGTGCGAGCGCGGAACTCGCCGCCGCGAGGAGCGCCGTGAAAACCGCGAAGCCCGGTCGGCTACCGCGACGATATCGAGCTTCTACGCGATCCATGTCGGCCTATTTGCACGAAGGGACGAAGAACGCGACGGAGATCGTCGTGCCGAGAACGTCGGGGTAGTCTGGAGGAGGGGGGGGCAGCTCGGAGCCGCCGCCGACGATCCCGTCGAGCGTACTCTTGACGCGGCTATCGAAAATCTCGTTACCGCTCGGTTTCACGATCGAAAAGCCGGTGACGGTTCGCTCGCCCCCGATGTTCGCCGTGACCGACGCGCGCAGTTTCTTCAGGACGTCACACGGGATCTCGGTCGTCGGCCGCTTGAAGCGGGCGTTGAACCAGGACGAGATCTTGATGCGGTACTGACTGACGGCGAACGCCTTGAGCGGGTCCGTCTCCGTGCCTTCCTTGACGCCGTCCTGCGCGCCCTCCGTGGGCAGATTCGCCGGAGGCGTTTCCGCGGACTCGGTGGGCTTCGGCACCTCCTCGACCTTCTTCGCGACGGCGGCATCGGGCGGCGGCGGCTCGGCCGTCGGCTTCGCGAGCGGCGTGTCGGGGATCTTTTCTTTGACGGCCTGGGCCTTCGGCGTGGGCGCACTCACCGCCTCGTACCGCTTGATGGGCGGCTTCTTCACCCACATATCGGGCAGCTTGGCGCGCATGCGCTTGCTCCCGAGCTTGAGGAGCGGCGGCATTTCGTCGAGGACGGGTTTGACCTCGATCGGAACGGGTTCCTTCGCGGCGTCGTCGACAGCGGTGATGTGGGTCTGGCTCGTCGCCGTTTCGAACACGATGAACAGGCTGCCTTCGACGATGACCGCGAGCCCCGCGGCGAGCACGATCTCCGACGGTAAGAAGGCGCGGACCGCCGTCATTTGGCCTTCGCGGTCACCTTGGCCGTCGGATCGTCGGGGATCTCCTCGAGCTCGGGTTGCACGAGGAGATTCAGGGACTTCACGCCCGCCGAGCGCGCCGCGGCGACGACCTTGGCGACCACGCCGTAGCGCGCGTCCTTGTCGGCGCGAATGTAGAGCTCGCTCTCGGTCTGAACGCGTTCGTTCGTCCGGAGTACGTCTTCGATCGTCTGGGTGACGTCTTTTTCGCCGAAGAGAATCCGCTCGTCCTTCGTGACGGTGACGAGCAGGCGGGCATCTTTCACCGGCGTGCTCGCGGCTTTGACTTCGGGCAAATCGATGCGAAGGCCCGCCGTCAGGATCGGCGCGGTGACCATGAACACGATCACGAGGACGAGCATGACGTCCACGAGCGGCGTCACGTTGATGGTGGCGAAGCCGCCTCGACCGCGCCCGCGGAGCTCGCCCCCCATGGTCAGTAACCGGCGGCGCGCGGGTGATCCGAGCGGACCAGCGGGACCGCGGCCGTCGAACCGCCCGGGTCGGCCGCCATCGTCTCTACCCAGACCTCGCTCGACGAGGTGAGCTCAGCCAAGAAATCCCCGATGCGCTTGTCGACGTAGTTGTAGCCAATGGTCGCGGGGATCGCGGCGACGAGGCCGAACGCGGTCGCGATGAGGGCTTCACCGATGGCCGGTGCCACGACGGGCAGCGACGCGCTCTTCTCGAGCCCGATCCGCAAAAAGGCGTTCATGATGCCCCACACCGTCCCGAAGAGCCCGACGAACGGCGACGCGCTCGCGATGCTGGCGAGCGTCGGCATGAGCCGCGACGCGCGCTGCTCCTCTTGAACGATCGCGCGGCGCGCGACGGCCTGGAGAAGTTCCGCGCTGAGGTTCCGCTGGTGATGCCGCTTCGCGAGCTCGATGACGACTCTGCCACCCGGCGACGCCTCGTGCTTCAGCGCGAGCGAGATGAGATCCTGGGCGTTCACTACGGCCTCGGCTTCGCGCTCGAAGTCCAGGTTGAGCGCGCGCAGGCGCAGCACCTGGAGCGTCTTCAGCAGCCAGATCAGCCAGACCGCGAAGGAGGCGATCATCAGCAGAAGCAGGACGACGCGCACGATCCCCGACGCGCTCGCCATGAGCGCCAATGGATCGATCTGAAGCGAGGTGCTGGGTGGGCCGTTCACCGGATTTCCGTATAGCCCGGATGGGCGCCGAGGTCAGGTCCCGAGCACGACATCCACGCGGCGATCCTTCGCCCAGCCCGCTTCATCCGTGCCGGTTGCGTCCATTGCTCCACGGGACGTGGTAGCGGCCTGGCTCGCTGGGAGGCCCACGCCGACGAGGGCGCGCTTGACGTTGTCCGCGCGCTTCCCACCCAGGACCATGTTGTATTCCTCCTCGCCGCGAGGATCGGCGTGGCCGACGAGGTTCATGTTGCGGCCCTTGAGGGGGCCCGTCGTGAAGCACGCGGCCAGCTTGACGAGCACATTGTGAGCCGCGGCCTCGACGTGCGCCGAGTCGAAGGCGAAGTACGCCTCGGCATCGGTGATGCCGCAGGCGCGGCGGATCTCGTCGGAAATGTTGATCTGACTCTGAGTGGGGTTGTCGTCGGGCTTCTCGGGGGGTGCCGGCGTCGCCGCTACTGGCGGGGGCTCGGTGCCGCCCGAAGGCGCCACCGGCGGCGGCTTGGCCTCCGAACCGCAAGCCGCGACGCTGAACGCAAGAACAACCCCAAGGTGCTTCATCATCGACATCTTCGAGACCTCCGATCGAGTCGTTTGACTTCAAACGGACTCGCGCTCGCCTTCGGTAACCAGCGGGTCATACCGTGAATCCAACGCTGCCGTAGATAGCTTTTTTTTCGACTGTCCGGGGGGCTGTTCCGCGGCCCTCCGACGAGACGCCAACGAGGGGCGACGGCCTGATATTCCCCGGTCCGGCAATTTGGCGGTCTCGATCCGAGCGGGCGTCTCCTCTGCCCGATCACCGTCCAAGGAGGTAGAGCAATGCGGCGGAGCCCAGCGCAAAGAGGAGAATGGCGAAGACCCGCAGGAGGGTCGTGGCGCGGGAACGCTCGGGGACGCGCTCGAGCTCGAGGCTGGCCATCGCGAGCGTCGCGATTCCCTGAAGTCGCCTCTGAGCAATCGGTCCGCGCGTGTGGTCGCCGGCCATCCCGCGGTAACGCACGGCAGCTTCGAGAAGCTGATTCTTGGAGCGGCAATATTCTATGAACGCACCGTGTCTCTCGTCGTCGTCCCAGGCGTCGATGACCTTCTTCCAGAGGGCTTCGAGCACGGGGTCCGTCATCGGACGTCGGTGAGGCCCAGTTCCCGCATCAGCCGACGCGTGACCTCGAAGTACTCTGCGCGCTCGTACGGTTCGTTGAGGATGTGAAAGTCCTTGCCCGAGAGCCCCGCGCAGCCGAACGAATAAGTACAATCCGCAAGAGCGACGCAGCGCACGAGGTACGAACTACGGAGCGAGCTCTCCGTGCTGATGCAATGCGAGCACGCGACGAGGGAGCGACACCCGCGGCAATGCGAACAGTCGTCGCACTGGGAGCACGCAACGCAATAGTGACAGCGGGAGAGACGCTCGGACTCGTGACAGAACGTGCAATCCGCGCACGAGCGGCATCCTACGCAGAGCACCGATCCGGTGTTTTCTGCTGCCGCCGCAGCAGCCACGAGGTCGCGGAACCGCTTCTCGAATCGCGCGGCGTCGAGGACGGCAGGATCGAGGCGCGGGAAGCGATTCACGTCCGGATCGCGCGCCGGAGTCGTTCCGCCAGGTCGCGCGTCGGGGCCTCGTCCGCGTGTTCCTCCAAGCGTCGGAGACGCTGGTCGAGAACGGGCTTTTTGATGGGTTCAGCGTCCTCGAGCAACTGGGACATCGCAACCAGGCTCTCCCGCGCCCGCGCCTCGTCGAAGTGTTCGAGCAGTTGCAGATGGACTTCCTGCTCGTGGGGAAGCTCGAATCCGTTCCGCAGAAATTCGTCCGCGGCGCGCGAGATCGCGCCGCGACCCTGGCTCGCCATCAGCCGACCGAGGAGCTTCCGGCGTTCACGCTCGCGGTCGTCGGCCTCGCCGCCGCCGATCTGGATGATACGCGCCGTTCTCCGCTGTGGCTCGGGAGCCGCGACGACCGAGGACGCCACGGCGGGCTCCTCGACGCGAGCGGCGGATTCCGCCGTGCGACGCGGGGTCGCGGACGCGGCGATGCTCCGCGGAGGTTTCTTCACGATCACCGGCGAGTCCGGACGCCGTGCGGCGATCCGGACCGGCTCGGGTCGTTCGGCGCGTTCGGCCTTTGGTTTTCGTCGGCTCTTTTCCCAGCTGGATCTCTGACGTTGTCCGTCCATGTCGCTCTCACTTGGCCCGTTGCCGTGCCATTTGCCGCCCGGTCCGATGCAAGGGGTCCGGCTGCGGTTCTGCGGGGCTCTGTGCCCGCTTCCTCGAGATCGGGCCGCCGCGCGCTCCCGCGGTTGCCCCTCACCTTGCCCGTCCCGGCTCTGCCCCCGGCCGTCCGAGAGGCTCAACCGACACCGAAATCTGGCAAGTCGCGCGCCGAAAGCCGACCGCGCCTTTTGCGCATACCACGGCGGCCGCCTTTCGACTTACCAAAAAAACCCCGGCCGTTTGGGGTTCTCGGGTACCTTCGAAACCTCCATGGAGCACGGGCAGAGGTTCTGGCAGGACGGGCAGGTCCTCGAGTGGGACGCCGCCGGAAAGGTCTCGCTCCTCACGCACACGCTGCACTACGGCCTGGGGGCATTCGAAGGAATTCGCGCGTATAGACGGTCGCACGGCGAGAGCGTCATTTTCCGGCTGACCGAGCACGTGATCCGGTTATTCGAGTCCTGCCGCCTGGTCTTCATCACGCCGCGCGTCACTCGTGCGGAGCTGGAAGCAGGATGCGCAGCGGTTCTTCGCGAGAATGCACTCGCCGAGGCTTACATACGCCCGATCGTCTTTCTCGGCGAGGGATCGATGGGACTTCTGCCGAGGGACAATCCGGCAGTCACCGCAATCATGGCGTGGACCTGGGGCGCGTACCTCGGGGCGAAGGGGCTCGACGAAGGGATTCGGTGCAAGGTCTCGAGCTTCGCGCGCGGCGCGGTGAACGCCGGGCTCCCCCGCGGAAAGATCGTCGGGCAATACGTGAACTCGACGCTCGCGAAGCAGGAAGCGACGCTCGCAGGATACGACGAAGCGTTGCTCCTCGACGCGAGCGGCTACGTCAGCGAAGGTTCCGGGGAAAATATCTTCATCGTGCGGAACGGGAGGCTCGCGACGCCGCCCCTGTCGTCGTCGATCCTCGCAGGCATCACCCGCGACACGGTAATCACTCTTGCCAAAGAGGAGGGCCTGGTCGTCGTGGAAGAGCAGTTGACACGCGACGCGGTCTACCTGGCGGAAGAGGTTTTCTTGACGGGCACGGCGGCCGAGATCACGCCGGTGCGCGAGATCGACAATCGCGCAATCGGCGCCGGGACGGCAGGTCCGGTGACGAAAACGTTGCAGCGGCGTTACTTCGACATCGCGCGCGGCTCCGACGATTCGCATCCCGAGTGGCTCACCCGCGTATGAACGTCGCGTGGAGGTGCGCGCTCGCGCTGTCGATGGCGCTGTCGTGCTGCACGTCGCCGTCGCCACCGCCGTCCCGTGTAACGCCCGCAGCGCCCACGGACGCTCCACTGCCGAACTCTGGCTGGAGCTCCCTGGTGTCACGGCACTTCATGGTCGAGTTGCCCATCCCGGACGCCGAGCACTGGAGCGTCGATGACCACTCGGACCGCTGGCTCGTCGCGCAGCACGCACCCTCGAAGTCCATGCTCTGGGTACGCGAATGGCACGAAGGCTCGGTCGTCACGCACGCCCAGTGCGAAGCCGAAGCGCGACTCTTGCGCCCGGACCTTCTCGGTCGAGACGAGTCGGCGCTCGTCGACCGGCGTGTGCTCGGTGCTCCGCCGGACTTCGATACCGAGGTCGGCTTTTCCGTTCGCCGCGCGAAGAGCGCGCTCGGCGGCGTTGCAGTCGCGATCGGCGCGAACCTGAGGACGTGCCTCGTGATGGCCTACGCGACCCGAGCGGACGGGCCGAATGCTCCGGCAATCATCGGTCAGCGGCTGGCGCTCGTCGCGGAACGCGTCTTCGGTCGAGCCGCGACTCGAACCATCGAGGATCGCGTCGCGCCGGAAGAATCGCGTTAGCAGCTTCTGGCCCACCGGATGAACACGGGTGTCTCCTCGCCCTTTCTCGGGCACGGGCGCTGCTCAGAATCCGAGACCCACGACGCTGCGAATCCAGATCTTTCCGAAGCTGTCCCCCGAAAGTGGATCCAGGTCGTGATTCCAGTCGGTCAAGCGCACGTAGACCCCGTTCGTCCACCATAGCGCGCCAAACTGCAGCAAGAGAGCCGGGCCGAGGTATTGATGCGGTCCAAGCTCGAAGGGGCGCGGCGACGTCGCGTTCTCTTCCTGGTATTCGCCGTACATCCACCACTCGATGCCGGGTTGTACGGACGGCGTCGCCTCGAAGGTGAGCCCCGCCGACGGGTTCAAGACGAGGTCGTGTCTTCCGTCGAAGTAGAACTCCTCTTCCGCGGTGGCGTTCGCGATGACGCGCATGATGCCGAAGCGCCGCTGCAAGATCGCCTTCGCCTCGAGCTCGATCTCGCGTTCGTTTTCGCTGACCTCGCCGTAGAGCGCGACGTCGATCGGCCAGGCGCCCGTGTCCGCGAGCTTGTACCGGAGACGCTGCTTCATGCCGTTGCCTTCGACGGCAAGCGGGACCTCCTCGAAATCGGACGGCGCCGCGGGCGCGTACGTGACGTAAAGCCCGAGTTCGAGACGATCGGTCAGCCCATGTTCGAACTCGGTTTGAAACTGAAGCAGGCCGTACGTGACGGTGCCCTGCGTCCCTGAAAGGGCATGGACCGGCGTGTAGTCGACGTATTGCTCGATCTCCGTCGAGCCCTCGCCCAGCTGCTCGTGCGGGTAAGAAAACGGTAAGGGCCGGGGATTTGCGAACGCCGATCTCGCGCATAGGGCGGCTGCCGCCGTCGCCATCGCCGCATTGAAAGCCAGTCGAGGCACTTTCGGTTCCTTTGTTCGCGCGGGACCGTATTGAAAATGAAATTCATTTGCAACACCTTTCTCGAGCAGGGAACCGTCATCACGAGAGGCAGCCGGGAATGCGGCCGCTGAATGCTAGGACCAGAAGCCGCTTGTCGAGTCATGCGCAGTACCCGTTCGGGTACCCCGAGACATACCTATGGGACCCACATATGGACGACGGTCGATCGCAAGTGTGGGTCGGCGACTGATTCGCATGGTGGCGCGTGAGAAGAAGCGTCAGAAGAATTGTGGAACATGACTTTCGAAATCGGGTAAGGACCTCCGAACGAGGGAGTCGAAATGGCGACGGCGCGACCGAGCGACGGAGCGGCGACGGATGAAGCGCTTCACTGCGCCGACTCCGAGCGAGAAACACGTGCGAGCGGCTTTCAGAGGCGCTCGGCGACGCGCGAGGACCCACGGGCAGCATCGGAAGAGCCCACCTCGAAAACGAAGTGGACGGTCGTGCAGGCCTTCGTGCGCGGCGACTTTCACTATCAGTTGCGCCGTCGGCCGGCACATCATACCCAGCCGCGATTGACCCAACGCGAGGAGCAGGTGCTGGCTCTCGCCCGTGATGGCCACTCGAACAAGAGCATTGCGTACGCGCTCGGCCTCTCCCCATCCACGGTGGGCGTGTTGTTGTTTCGCGCCGCCGCCAAGATGGGCGCAAGATCGCGACGCGAACTGCTCCTGGCGTACGCCCGGTCGAAGCAGTCAATCGGGCGCTAGTGCTGCGGCCGCTGGTCTCCATGCGCGTGAATCGCCGCGACCGACGGGGCCAACCGATGACCACCGGCGCAGGCGTTCGCAGTGGAGATCGGCAAAAGCCGGTCAAGTCCACTGCCGAATTTCGAGGAACTTTTCCGAGCGAGCACCGTCGAGGATCTGGCAAACCAAAGCGCATTTACATCGCGGGTCGTAAACTTTCCATCGCGGGTCGTCGGCGTCGGACTCGACGTTTCTCCGTCGCTTCGCGAAACTCACGGAAGTGACCTTCGATGTGGCCGGATCACATATTTACGGGTCACCTCGTAAACGCGTAAAATCTTGCAAATGCAGCCGCGTTCGATGACTCTTCATCTCACAATAGAGATGTGGGCCGGTGGCGCAGACCACCGCAGGGGATTGCGCCGTCCCAATCCGAAGACTCAGGCGCAGAGGTTCGTGATCCTCGATCGCGGGAGGAGATTCCCCTTGGAAGATGAGAGGCTTTCTGGTGTCGCACCGCCATCGGTGATTCCTCGCAGTGACGTTCCCATTTCATCGGCGCCCGGCGATGCCGACATGGAGGTCCGACCGTTCGTCGCCCACGGGCTCCTGCGCGCCTCCGTTCCGGAGACGATCGGGCTTGCCTGGACCCACGCCAAACCAGGACGCGACGTCGCCTTGCGCTCGCATCCCATACCGGGGTTGCTCGTCATCCTGCAGGGACGGGCCGAGCTGACCGGGCGGACGCGACGCTTCGTCGAGCAAGGCGATGTGGTGACCTTACCGAGTCATCACGAGTACGGCTTCGCTTCAGTGGGTCATGCCGGTCTAACTGCGCTGCACGTGGCGTTCCGTAAGGACCCCGAATACCGGACCGACGAAATCCTCAGTCTCGAACATCTGCTCGCACGCAACGAAGTTCGGGCGCAGCTTTCCATCGAAGGTCCCGCCTTTCAACTGCTCAGAAACGGCGCTCTCGATGGAGTGAGAAGTCGCGCCCGATTCATCGACTCGATCCGCGTCTTCTCCGACGCCTTTCAGACGATTCTGCTGACGCGTCAGGCAACTTGCTTCGACGAAGCATACATCCGGACGTTTCACGAACACTTCACCGAGGAGCTCGGACATAACGAGCTTCTCACCGTAACCGAAAATCGGAAGGCTCCGTCCGACCCAGTCCTTCGCGCGACCTCGCTATGGTTTTGCCACCAGATGCTGGTGCTCGACAACATCGGTAAAGCCGCCCTCGTGCACCTCGTGCTGGAGACGGCCGGCCACTACTTTCATACCCTCGCCGAACCCGTTCTCTCCGCAGACGTGAACGCGGGTTACTTTCACGTCCACGCCGAAGCCGACGACGATCACAAGGACGTCGCCATCGAGTTGCTCGAAGGGCAGCACCCGCACACCTATAGACGCTTGCACCGGATCATCGAGGACGGCTGGGACGTTTTCGACACGATGATGGCGCGCGTCGCGCACCTGGTCGACCTCGAGACCTCGAGTTCCTGACACGCGCCAGCGAACGGAGAAGAAGGTGAAGCCATGGAAGGTCAAATTCAGGTCGTAAAGAGAGAGACGATCCCGCCGATTCGCTCGGTCGATCAGCAAGGACACGTCCACGGGTTGGGCGAGCTGCGGGATTTCCGGTGGAGCGCCGAGCTCCGACAGTTCATGCCCGACGCGTCCGAGTTTTCGGTCAGCTGGGTGCGGCTCGAACACGAGGAAGTTCTTCATCCGCACACGCATCCCATTCAATCGATGCTCGTCGTTTACGCCGGCTCCGGACGCATGCTCGGCGACCTGTGCCAGCCCATCTCCGAAGGTGACGTGATTGTCGTCCCTCCGGGTCGGATGCACGGATTCGTCGGCGGCCTTGAAGGGCTTCATGCACTCTCCATCCAATTCGGCGAGGGTCTCTATACGACCCCCGAGAAACCGCGCGTCATCTTCACGGACGCCAACGGGTCCCTGAGTGCCCTCCTCCTCTACAGCGAAAAGCGGCAGCAAGAATTCTCCCGATCGTCACTCTTCGAAATGCTCGAGGATGGGACGCTCCGCCAACCGTCCAGGCGGGCGATGTTCGTCGAGTGCGTCCGAATCTGGGACGCCGAGAGGAACAAGCTGTTGATGTGCCGGCAGGCGACCACGATGGATCCGACCTACGAGCGGGCCTTCCTTGCCGATCTTCGGAGCAAGCTCGGTGACCGTGCAGACCTCGGCGAGGCCGTCGACGTGCGGGATGCGACCCTCCAGTCGCTCGCGAGCTGGTTCTCTTACCAAATGTACGTGCTCGACAACGTCGAGAAAGCAGCGCTGGTCCACCTCGTGGTGGAAAAGGCGGCCGCGGTACTGGATGAGGCCACCGAGCGCGCCCTCGGCGACGTGTCGTGTCGCCCCGCGTCTCGAAGCTCCTCGCCTAGTGACGGTCGTGACCTCGAGCTTCTCCGAAACGAGACCGACGCCACCTACACGCGGCTCCGGCGCCTCGTGAGTGAAGCTTGGGACATGGTGTTCGCCTTGACGGAACGCATCGTCGACCGGACGCGTGCGGCGTACTGAAGGTCGGCGGTTTCCGACACGGAGTACCCCCAGATGTCGTTTCGCGCGGATGAGTTCGAGCTCGATCGATATCCGTACGCGGCCCGACGCGTGCCCATCTTCGCGCCGCACGGCGCGGTCGCGACGAGCGAACCCCTTGCCGCACAAGCGGGGCTCCGCATCTTGCAGCGCGGCGGCAATGCCGTCGATGCCGCGGTCGCCACCGCCGCGACGCTGACCGTAGTCGAGCCGACTTGCAACGGGATCGGCGGCGATGCCCTTGCACTCGTCTGGGACGGCTCGGCGCTTCATGGGCTCAACGGGTCCGGACGCGCGCTCGCCGCACATACCCCTGAACTCTTCTCTAAGCTCGAGCTCGATCACGTGCCTCCGCACGGCTGGCTCCCGGTGACGGTTCCGGGCGTTCCCGCGTGCTGGAGGGATCTTCATCAGCGCTTCGGCAAGCTGCCGTTCGAGGCGCTGTTCGAGTCGGCCATCGAATACGCCACGGATGGCTTTTCCGTTGCGCCCGTCACGGCTCAGCGCTGGCGCGCGGCAGCCGCCATTCACGCCGCCCGGACCAGCGACGAGCCCGCAATCATGCCGTGGCGCGAAACGTTCACGCGAGACGGGCACGCGCCGCGTATCGGCGACAAGTGGTCGCTACCCGATCTCGCCTCGACCCTGAAGGAGCTCGCGGCGACCTCCTGCGAGTCCTTCTACCAAGGCAAGCTCGCAAACCAGATCCTGAACTTCGCGGATGCCACGGGAGGCTATCTGACGCGCCGCGACCTCGCGAACCATCGGAGCACCTGGGTGACGCCCATCAGCGCCAACTACCGTGGCTACGACGTATGGGAAATGCCACCCAGCACTTCGGGGATCGCGGCCCTGACGGCTCTGAACATTCTCGAGGGCTTCGATCTGGCGCGCCATCCGCGTGAATCGATCGATAGCTACCATCTCCAGATCGAGGCGATCAAGATCGCCCTCGGGGATGCGTACGGTTACCTCGCCGATCCCGACGTGACGGCGGTGCCGTTTCAGGTCCGTCTCGACAAGAGATACGCGGCGGAACAGCGACGGCATATCGGCGACAGGGCGCTGTCATCACCCCCGAGGGATCCCCCGCGAGGGGGAACCGTGTTTCTGACCGTCGCGGACGCCGACGGCATGATGGTCTCCTTCATTCAGTCGAACTACACCGGGTGGTTGCTCGGATTTGGTTCCGGCGTGGTGGTACCGAAGACGGGGATCGCGCTGCACAGCCGCGGCTGTGGCTTCACGCTGGACCCGCGTCACCCGAACGTGATCGCCCCGGGCAAACGACCGTTTCACACACTGGCACCGTCATTTCTCACGCGGGACGGGAACGCCATTGGACCTTTCGGGATCATGGGCGGACCGATGCAGCCGCAGGGACACGTACAGTTCATCGTGAACCAGATCGACCACGGGATGAATCCGCAGGCATGCGTCGACGCGCCCCGGTTCCAGTGGATCAGCGGGAACGTCGTCGAAGTGGAGCTCGGCGTGCGCCCCGAGTTGGTGCAGGGCCTGGTCGTCCGCGGACACGACGTCCGACCGTGCGTCGATTTCGCCGCGATTCCCCCGCGGCTCAGCGGCCCCTTCCTAGGAAGCGGGGGCATGGCGAGCAGCGGGGACTTCGGCAAGGCGCAGATCATCCGGCGTCTCGGGAACGGCACGTACGTCGCGGCAAGCGATTGGCGCTCCGACGGTTGCGCCGTCGGTTATTGACGCGACTCGCGACGTCGCATCGAGACGGAGCTCCCGTAGCCGTCTGCGACGGCCCCTCGGGCGCATTCGCGGTCAGCTCTTCCAGATGATCTCGAACGCCGCTTCGTCGGTGCTGGGCTTCTCGAGCGACCATCCCGTGACGGTCGTACGCTCGAGGGATTTTCCCATCGTCTGAAGAGCAAACGTCACGAAGCCGGTCGCGGTGCATGCGGCGTGGTCGAACCCGCTGGTGCCGAGCACCTGGCAGACGAGCTTCGTGTCCGTAACATCGACGATCAGCTTCCCGCGATTGCAGTCGCGACTCCATAGGTCCGGGACCTTCTTTGCGAAGAGCGCGGGCGTCAGCATCTTCATCAACAATCTGAGGAATGTGTTCGTCGCCTCTCGCGCCATGCTCGCGCCGCATCCGATCAGAAGATCCCTGGCGCGGTCCTGGTCGCCGCCAGCCAGTGTTGCAATTGCCGCGGTTACCTCGGACATGGCCGAGACCGGCGCCCACGCGCCTGCCTTCCCGCCCACGACTACCTCGCGCGTCTGCGGTGCAAACGCATCGACGATGCGCTGCCCCTCGGAACCTGCCAGCTCACGGAGATAGTCCACCGAGGCCAGCACCATGTATCCGCGCACCTGAAACTGCTCTTGAGCCATGATTTCGTCCTGTTCTAGAAACGCCACGCGCTGCAGGATCGCATCGCGCACTCTCCCCGATTGATGCCCCGAGCCCCGGAGCCCAGCTGCAATCCTGCTCCTGGACCAGTCATGAGTGACGACTCGGAACCGACTCTTCGACGGTAACTTTACAGCTAACCGAACGCCGTCGGATCCGTCAATACGGATGCGTCGACGGCAGCCACGTTTGGTCGGCAGGAGTACGACGATGTCCGTCGCGCTTCTTCATTCTGTGAGGGCATCGACGCACTCCGCGCGCTCCTTTTCACGACAGCGCTTGGCTTCGAAACGCGCATCGAAAAACCTTGCTGTCACGAAAACACAACTTCGATCCGTGTAGGTCATGACTAACGCGTCCCAGTCGGAACCAAGAGAGGGCCACAATTGGTACCTCCGCCTTCCCGTCGTGTGCCCACGGTGCCCACGCTCACGAAGCGAGTCCCCAGCGAAACATGGACCTATACAGAAAGAGAGCGATCCGTTAGGTTGAAAGGCCCTGATGAGTCCCGTGCGGTCGTATCGGGCGCGCCTGGGCGCGGAATGACCGAAAGCGCGCTGAGCAGACCAAATGGAGGCCGTGTTCGAGAAGGCGCTAGCTGTCCTCGTGCAGCATATTTCCCCGGTAAACGCCCGATCCTTGTTGCTGCGCGCACTCCACGAGCAGCGCCTTACACCGCGGGATCTGACGAAGCAGGACCTGAGCAAGTGCAGCGTCGCACTCCGTCGGGGCGTCGCCCTTTTCGTGGAACCAGAACGCCGCCAGGCGGCGCTGCGGACAATCGCCGACCTGTGCGGGGAGGATCCGACTGCGCTCGATCCATGCCTCCTTCAGATCACCACCGAGTCCGACATCGGGAAGGCTCGAGCGGAAGCGCGGCGGATCTGCGATGCGATCGGTGCCTCGCCGTTCGTGATGCAGAAGATCGCGACCATCATGAGCGAGCTAGCGCGCAACATGGTGCTCTATGCCGGCGGGGGCGTGGTCGAAATGATCGCGATGAACACCGGACAGCGGCGTGTGCTCATCCGTGCAACGGATCGCGGCAGGGGCATTCCGAATCTCGAGGAGGTCATGTCGGGCAAATACAAGAGCAAGACGGGCATGGGGCGTGGCTTGCTCGGGTCGAAGCGTCTGGCCGATCGGTTCGACGTCTCCACGGGAACGGCGGGCACGCGCGTATCGTTGGAGGTCTTCTTATGAAGTTCCGCGTGGCCCATTCATCGTCGCCGATGGTCGGAGAAACCGCGAACGGCGACAGGGCCGTCTTCCGGACGGACGAAGAGGACCGCACGCTCATCGCGGTTATCGACGCTCTGGGACACGGGCCCGGCGCAGCAGTCGTCGCCGACGCCGCTGCGGAGTGTTTGGCTCAGATCTCTCTGGAGTCGACGATGCTCGACGTCGTCCAGACGCTGCACGCGAAACTCGCCGGATCGCGCGGGGCCGCCGGGACCCTGTGCCTCTTTCGCGAGCGAAACGTCGAGGCGTGCGCCGTCGGGAACGTGGAGCTGCGATGTGCAGATCTCCGGCTGCCGCTCGTGTTCTCGGCCGGAGTTCTCGGCGCGAGAGTGGCGAAGTTCCATGTGTGCCGCGCCGTCATACCCGGGCGCGCGCGCTGCGTTCTATTTTCGGACGGGATCTCGTTGCGAGTACCGCTCGAGGACGTGCGGGGGCTTCCACCAGACGAGGCATGCAACGTCATCCTCACGAAGTATCGGCGAAAAGAAGACGATTCAACGGTCCTCGTGGCTGACATGGAGTGAGCTTCAATGGACGACGGCTATCATCGGATACCAATCATCGAGTTCTGGGATCTCCTTCTGGTCCCGCTCCAGGGCGACATGACGGACGACATGGCGAGCCGCCTGGTGTCGGAGGTCCTCGATCGGATCCATCGGAGCGGAGCTTCCGGTCTGATGATCGACATCACGGGCCTGTGGCTCGTGGACAGCCATCTGTGCGCCGTGCTCTCCCAGCTCGCCGCTGCAGCGTCGCTGATGGGAGCGCGCACGCTGATCTCCGGAATGAAACCCGAGATAGCCATGGCTCTCGAAACGATGGGAATCAAGCTGGCGAACGTGACGACGACGCTCGATCTCGAAACGGCGCTCGGGCTTCTCGGCGTGGGTCGACCGAATCTCGACGTCACCCGGCTCGACGCGCTCGATCTCGCCGAATCAGGGGCGGGCGCAAATTCCTTCCCCGCGGAGGCTTCCAAGTGAAGAGCGGAGATTCCCCGGACGTCGAAGCCGAGCTGGTCCACTCGGTCGGCGCGCTTTTGTCCGTGGTTGCGGCGGTCGGCAGGGGCGACCTTTCGCAGAGGCTCGAGGTTCACTATCCGGATTCGCACCCGGTCGGCGCTCTCGTTCAGAGCGTCAACTACATGGTCGACGCGCTGGCGGAGGCGCGTTCCACTTCGGCCGCGTCTCTCGCCCAGCTGAGTGATCGCATCGCGACGATCGAACACCAGCGTGAGGCCATTCGTAACTTGACGGTCCCCGTCATCGAGATCTGGGCGGGCGTGCTCTGCGCGCCGGTCGTCGGAGTGCTCGACAGCGTGCGCGCAGCGGACGTCACCCAGACGCTCCTGCAAGCCGTGGTCGAAATGAAGGCGCAACACGTGATCATCGACGTCACCGGCGTCGAAGTGATGGACACTCAATCGGCTGATCATTTTCTCCGCATCGCACGTGCCGTGATGTTGCTCGGCGCTCGGTGCGCGCTCTCGGGGATGCATCCGAACATTGCCCGTACCATCGTCCACATGGGCGTGGATCTTCAGGGCCTCAAGAGCTACCGGAACATGCGAGACGCGCTCCGACACTGCGTCCACGACGTTCGTGCACGCCGCGCTGGACGCACACCTGGTGGAGCTTCCAGGGCCCCGTGATGCCCCGGAAGGACCCCCAAACCGCTCGAGAAAGGTCCGAAGAATCGTGAGCTCCGCGACGATGTCCGAAGACGAGATCCTGGAAGCAGTGGCTGACGCTTTGTTGACGCTCGCGAACGTCGGGTATGGGGACTACTCGACTCGCCTGACGATCGACCCGAACGACACTGGCCCGTTGACGACCCTTTACATCGGCATCAACGAGATGATCGCGTCGCTCAGCATCGAACAAGACAAGAGTCGAGCCTATCAGGCCGAGCTCGAGGAGAAATTAGCGACGATCGAGAAACAGCGAGAAACGATCCGTGAACTGTCCACGCCGATCATGGAGGTCTGGGACGGCGTGCTCTGCCTCCCGGTGGTCGGAATCATGGATACCGTCCGCAGCGCGGAGATGACGACGTCGCTACTTCAAGCGGTGGTCGAGAAGAAGACGAGGTGCACTATCATCGATATCACGGGCATCGACGTCATGGACACGCGGACGGTCGATCACTTCATGCGTATGGCGCGTGCCGTTCGGCTCCTCGGAGCGGATTGCGTTCTGACTGGGATCAACCCGCACATCGCACAGACGGTCGTGCACATGGGGATCGACCTCACGAACGTCGTCACTCACCGGACCCTCCACGAGGCGTTGCAGCAGTACGTGGAGCGGAGCTCCCGCTGACATCGGAATGCCGCACTGCGACGTCCGTGACTGGGTAGACGTCTTTCACGTGCAGCGCACCGTCGCGGGCTTCGCGCGCGATGTCGGGTTTTCGAGGCTCGAGAGCAACGAACTGGCGATCGTCGGATCCGAGCTCACCTCGAATATCTTGAAGTACGGAGTCGTGGGTGCGGTGGACGTGGAGCCGTACGTGGACACTCGGGGTGGGGGACTGACTCTCATCGCGACGGACCGCGGCCCTCCATTTCACAATCTCGACGCCGCGCTGCAAGACGGCTGTGACGATCGGGGTCCGATCGATCCGCTCCAGATGCTGACACGGCGAGGGATCGGAGGGGGCCTCGGGGCCGTGCTGCGCCTGTCACATTCTTTCCGCGTCGAGCCTCACCCTGGGGGTAAGAGAGTTCACGTGATTCGCTACCTCTCATCGGTCAAACCCACGCGCGGCTCCCCGTGACCCTGTTCGGCCATGCGCTACTTGTCGTTTCCGGAGGCGTCGCGGGCGCACTGAATTCCGTGGCTGGCGGGGGAAGCTTTCTGACCTTTCCTTCGCTCGTGTGCGTCGGCGTCCCGCCGGTCATCGCGAATGCGACAAGCGCGGTGGCACTCTGGCCCGCCCAGCTCGCGAGCACCGTCGCGTACCGGCGTGAGCTCGCAGGAGTTCGACGCTGGATCCTCGCGCTGGCCATCGTCAGCGCCGCGGGAGGCTTCACGGGCGCGCTCCTGCTGCTTCACACGTCGAATGCCATTTTTTCGCGGGTCATCCCGTATCTGCTGCTCGGGGCGTCGCTGCTCTTCACTTTCGGAAAGCGGTTCACGACGAGTCCGCCGGGCAGTGTAGGAGGGCTGCGGCGCGCCGTCGTCGCTCAGGCACTCGTCGCGATCTACGGAGGGTATTTCGGGGGCGGGATGGGAATCGTCATGCTCGCGCTGTTCTCGACGCTCGGCATGACCAACATCCACGCGATGAACGCGCTGAAGACGATGTTGGCCGCCCTGATCAACCTCGTGGCCATCTCGACGTTCATCGCGGCGGGCGCGGTGGCGTGGCGCCCTGGAATCGTGATGGTCACGGCCGCCACCCTCGGCGGCTATTTCGGCGCGGCCGGCGCGCGGCACATTCGTCCAGCCCTCATCCGCCGCTTCGTCCTGATCGCTGCGTGGTCGATGACCGCCTACTTCTTCTTCAGAGCTTACGCGAGATGAGCCAGGCGAGCCGAACGCCGGGCGACACTGCGACTCGCGTCAGCGGAACGCGTCGATGATGCCCGCAAGGCTGGCCTGGCCACGCTTCGATTGTGTGCCGACCATGGCGACGCTGAGCGAATCGCGCACGAACAGCCGCTGCGCGGCACCACGCACCTCGTCGATGGTGACGGCATCGATCTGTTCCCGCCGCATCGCAGGACTCGTGGCGTATCCGCGAAGCGTCGAGTCCGCGAAATACTCTGCCAAGTCCGCGCAATCGTCGATCATCGCGGTCAGCCCCCAGCGATGCCTCGCCTTCGCCTTGTCCAGTTCTGCCGGGTTCGGCCCGCCATCGCGAAGATCGCGCACCACGTCGAGGATCTCCGTGAGCACTGCGCTCGTCCGTTCGTGGGCCGTGTCGCAGCCCACTTCGAGGAGACCGACGTCATCCGAAGCCTCGTAGCCCGCGGACACGTCGTAAGCGAGACCACGCTCGTCACAGATGCGCGTATAGAGGCGCGTCGAATTTCCATCGTCGAGGATCCGGAGAAGCAGCTCCGTGGCGGGCTCGAGGACGTCATGAGCACCAGGGCCGCGAAATCCGATGCGAAGCGACGTCTGGCTCGACGAGTACCGTACGACCTTCATCCGCGGCGTCGTCTGCGGCAGCGGCGGGGATGTCGACGCGAAATCTCCCCGAGGCATCGTCTGGAACCGATCCGCAACGAGACGTGTAACGGCACCCGCGTCGAAGGGGCCCGCAAGCGCAATGACGGAGCCTACGCCCACGTAATGCTTCTCGTGATGCCGCCGGAGGCTGTCGACCTCGAACGCCTCGACTCGATCGACCGTCCCGATGACGGGGAACCCGAGTGGGTGGCCCTCGAACACCAGTGCGCGAAGGAGGTCGTACCCGTCGATGACGGTGCCGTCTTCGTCGAGGTCCTCCAGAATTTCTTCGCGCACGATCCGCTTTTCCACGTCGAGGCCCCCGAGCAAGGGCTCCCTGTACGCGCGCGCGAAAAGCTCGAGAGTGCGAGCGAAATTCTCTGCCGGACACGCGATCGCCATCGAGCCGCTGTCGGAACCAGTGGCAGCGGCGAGAGTGCCTCCCAGAGACTCGAACGCGAGCGCTTGCTCGTGCGCCGTCGGGAAACCCGGGATTCCCCGATAGAGCATGTGCTCGAGAAGGTGACTGATGCCGTTGTTTGCTTCGGTCTCGTAGCGCGACCCCACCCGTAGGTGCGCCACCATGGCAATCCGATGAACCGACGGGAGCGGGACTGCGACGATTCGAACCCCGTTCGACAGGGTGGTCGAAGTCGGCGATAGCGCGGCGAGCCCGGTAAAATCCTGCGACGGACCGTTGATCATCTAATCCTGATCGCCGGCTTTCGGCTCCTCGAGGATTCTGTCGTTGATGTCGATCTTGCCCTGCTGTGCTTGACGAAGACGCGCGACGTATCGGGTCAACGCGTCGGCCTGCTTCGCGATCACGAGCTGACGTATGACATCCGCCTTGGCCGAGGCGAAGTCGTCACGGGTCGCAGCGGTCTTTTCTTTGAGCTGGATTACGAGGAAACCACCCATGATCGAGATCGGCTCGGGACGAACTTCGTCAGGCTTCGAGAGATCGAATGCCATGCGTCCAACAGGAACGCCGTACGCACCCGGCACGGGTTCGCCTTCGACGTTGAACGGTGCGGAGATCTCGGCCCTCGGCACGTGCTCATCGGCTTCGGGCCCGGATTCGTCGTTTTCTTCGGTCGGACCCTTGACGCCTGGCTTGCTCGGGTGCGCGGGCACGGGAACATTGACGGCGGCAAATTGCCCATTCAGCTTCGCCACCGTGTCATCCAGCCGCGCACCGCCCTGCGCGGCGCGGACGAGCTCGGTCGCGAACTCCTTGGCGCGAACCTCGCCGGCCGCATGCAAGGCGAGCGGACGCGCCACACTTCGTCGGCCAGTCGCGACGACATCCCCAGCCGCGAGCACGGAATCCACTCGAATCAGATGATAACCGCTCGCCGTCTCGATGACGGGCGAGACGCTTCCTGGCGTGAGCGTCGCCGCAGCACGGGCGAGTGCATTGCCACCTGGACCGTACGATTCGGGCGTCAGACATCCGAGCTGCCCGCCCGCGAACGCTGACGGCCCGTCAGACAGGTCCCGCGCAACGACCCCGAACGGCTCTCCTCGATCGATGCGGCTCTTCGCCTGGACGATCTTGTCTTTCAGAAGCGTCTTGTCCGCCTCGGTGGCGTCTGGTGCGAAGGTCTCCACGATTTCGCTCGCAAGGGGACAACCCGCTTTCCATTTCGGAGCCGCCGTCTTCCAGGCTTCGTCGACCTCGGACTTGTGATCGCGGGACCAGCGATCTATCGCCGCGTCCGAGGAGTCGACAGCCCACTTGGCAAACCAGTCCGAATCCACCTTCACGAAGCGAATGACCGCTTTCGATTTGTCGCGCTGAAAGACATCGAAGGCCTCGTCGTCGGAGACGCGGACCGGCGCCCGCACGAGATCCCGGAGACGCGCCGCGAGCAGCTCGCGTTCCTGCATCTTCAGAAACTCCTTCGGACTCCGGTTCGTCATGCTCCGTACGACCCGCGCGTAGAGGTCGTCATCGACTTCTCCCGTCTTCGGGTCCACCACGGGGAGCTCGCGAACCATGTCGCGGGAAATTCCATTCTCGTCGGCACTCACGAGGTCGAGCATGGACCCGAGGCGGAGGGCGCTCGCCGCCGGCAGGGAAGCGTGAGCCCTACCTTGACGAAGCTCGTCCTTGACGGCTTCCTCGTCGATGGACAACCCGAGACGTTCGGCTTCCGAAAAAAGCAGCTCGCGTTCGATGACCCCGTCGAGAACGTGCTTTCGCAACGAGTACGCCTTGATCTGCTTCTGCGAGACGCCGCGTGGAACGATCAGCCCGAATTCAGCGAAATAGTCCTTCGGCGTCACACATTCGTCATCGATCCGAACTGCGCACTCGCGGCGGATGGATCCCGTCTGCATCCGCGACGTCGAGCGAAATTCGAGGATGAAGACGACGATGATCGAGAACACGACGCCGGCCATCAAGACCTGGCCGGTGCCGCCTTGTCGGAGCGAGCTCAACATCTAAAGCGGCGCTAGCACTAGATGACAGTCCGTTGCTCGGCAACAGATCTTCGAACCACTCAGCTCGGCAAACCTTGGGTGCGCCGCTTCCATCCTGCTTCTCGCGGGGAGCACCTGATCAGGTGTCCTGATCCGCATCCGCTGTCTTGTTCGCCGCGAGCATCAGTTTGAGCTCTTCCACGAGACTTCCTGCGTCCACGCTCTTTTCGAAGGCGACCTCGTACCACGTGTCCAGCGTGCGCGGCCCGCCACCCGGATCCCTGACGACGACGACGGATGTCTCCACTTCGCGATAGCCACGTGGCCCCGCGAGGACCGCAACTTTGCGGGCGCGGCCGAAGAGATCGTCCGGTGTCTCGCCGGGAAATTGGCTCGCCTGAGCGCGTGTCACGAAGCGGACGGCTGGTGGATCCGACGCCACGGCACAAACATCCCCGTCCATGATGAGGTTCTCCCTGACGCGATCCGCAAGGTGAACCCTGTCTCCTTGGACACGAAAAATCTCCAGACCTGCCGCAATGAGCTGCTTCTTGAGCTCGGTGGGGGTGGCGCTCGGCATTTACCTCATTCTGGCTAAACGGCAGGGTTGGGCTCGGGTTCGCGGCGGAGGTTCCGACGGGGAAACCGCGGCCCTGGAACGGCGGCGTCCGAGACCTTCTCAGAGCAAAAAAACCCCGTCAAGGACGTCGGCGCGCCGCTCACGGCGAAAAGCTCGGCAAAAGTCCTCCTCGGCAGACCGCCGATTCGCGGGCGAGGTGACGCGCCCGCGGCCGGAGCCCTCCTAATTCGCGGGGTGGACGCCAAAGTAGTGCTAGGTTTAGGCGCCGTGTCTCGCCGGAGCTCGAGTCCATCCGTCCCGATACCGGAGGGTGCCATCCACGGGACTCGTCGGGCAGGAGGGCCGCGTCGAGAAGCGACGGAGCGAGTTCGACTTCGCAGCGACGCGTTTCAAACGACGGGATGGACACTGAACATCAGTAGAGGGGGAGCACGCCTCGTGCTGGAAGAAGGTGTCCAGCTCGGAGAGCTTTACCAGGTCGAGATGGGGAGCGACGCCGAGCCGCGCGAGGTTCGCATCATCTGGGCGCAAGACGAGGCTGATGGCCAGATTGTCGGAGTGCAGTTCCTCGATACCGACGGCTCGGTTCCACCGCCGCCGGTGACGTCGGGCGCGCCCGGCGCGAAGAATCGCGGATAGTGAACTCGGCCGAGTTGCTCGGACCGGACGGACCGCTCGCCCGGAATATGCCCGGCTACGAAGCACGTAGCGGTCAGCTCGCCATGGCCGCCGAAGTCGAACGAGCCCTGCGTGAGGATCGAGTGTTGTTGTCCGAGGCCGGCACGGGAACCGGCAAGACACTCGCGTATCTGGTGCCCGCAATATTGAGCGGACGAAAGGTCGTGGTTTCCACCGCGACGCGCGCCCTGGAAGAGCAGATCTTCTTCAAAGATCTGCCGCTCATCGAGCGCGCCCTGGGACTGTCTCCGCATGCCGCCCTCATGAAGGGACTCGGCAACTACATTTGCCGGAGGCGCTTCACGGAATATCGGAGAACCGCCGAGGCTCGCGGGGCCTGGGTCGTCCCGGCACTCGCGTCGGTCGAACGGTGGCTCGATGGAACGGACACCGGCGACGTCTCCGAGCTGTCGGCCCTCGGCGAAGACGACCCGATCTTTTCGGCAATCACCTCCTCGAGCGACACTCGCGTCGGTGCATCATGCCAGTTCTACGACGAATGCTTCGTTACACGTATGAAGCGTGAAGCCGAAACCGCACGCCTCGTCGTGGTGAATCATCACTTGTTCTTCGCGGATCTTGCGCTCCGAGGCGCGCACCCTGGCCGTGTCATTCCGGACTACGACGCGGTGATCTTCGACGAGGCGCACCACCTCGAAGACGTCGCGACGACCTTTTTCGGCGTGCGCGTTTCGGCGCCGCGCATTTCGCGACTCCTCGGGGATTTCGACGCCATTCTCGCGCGCCTCACCACGTCGAGCGCGCTGCTCGGAGGCAGCGTTGTGCCCTCGGCACGCGCGTGCGCGGATGTCTTTTTCGAACGCGTCCTCGCTGGCACTGGCCGCACGGAGAACCGAGCGACCCTGGAACACGACTTCTGGACCGGAGAGCGGCGGGAGGCGTGGCACGCACTCGACGACGCGCTCGATGCCGTTCGTGCGCTCGCGGAATCCCTCCGGGGAAGCGTGGGCGCGCTGCAGGGCACGCTCGCCAACGGCAAGAAGGACGCCATCTCGCTCGCGGATGGTCTGGAGGTCGCGGCGCGGCGGGCCGACGATGTTCGCGGTGATTTGGCAACTATTGTGGATGGATCGGTGGGGCGCGTCACCTGGGTCGATACGAGTCGAACGCCGTCGCTGAGCTCCTCGCCGGTGGATCTCTCGAACGTTTTCCGGGCGCGACTGTTCGAAACGATTCCCTCCGTGGTGCTCACTTCCGCGACGCTCGCGAGCGGGCCCAGCGGCTCCCCCAAGGCGTTCGAGTTCATTCGCTCGAGGCTCGGCCTCTCGAGCGATCACGTCTCGGTCACGGAGCTCATCGTACCGTCGCCTTTCGACTACGCCGAGCGCGCGGTGCTCTATCTACCCAAGGACCTACCGGATCCTCGCGATCCGGCATTTCTCGGCTCCGCCGCGGAGCGCATCGCGCAGCTCGTGGAGATCACCAGCGGCGGGGCATTCGTCCTCACGACATCACTCCGGTCGATGCGGGAGCTCGCCCGCACGCTTCGGGTGCGCCTCGCGGGTCGTCGTCTCCTCGTGCAGGGGCAGGCGCCAAAAGCAACGATCCTGTCCACCTTTCGCGCCACCGGCGACGCCGTCCTCGTCGCGACCGCGAGCTTTTGGCAAGGAGTCGACGTTCCGGGAGATGCCTTGCGCCTCGTCGTGCTCGAAAAAATACCGTTCCCTGTCCCGACGGAGCCCGTCATCCTTGCGCGGGGACAGGCGCTCGAAGCCGACGGGCGGAATCCGTTCATGGAGCTTCACGTTCCACTCGCGAAGATGACGCTCAAGCAAGGGTTTGGTCGTCTCGTCCGCACCAAAACGGACCGCGGAATCGTGGCGCTTCTGGACGAACGGGTCCACCGGCGCGCGTACGGCAAAGACCTCCTCGCGTCATTGCCCGATGCACGCCGCATGACGGAAATCGACGACGTGCGAACGTTTTGGCGATCCATGAATTCCGAGGCCGCCCGCGTCGAGACGCGCGATTAAACCCGGGGGATCGCCGGGGTCGACCCAGTTGCAGCTACCGATCTGACCTCCGGTGCTCGAGGTGCTTCAGGCTGGACGCTTCGTTTTGCTTCCGACTCTGACGATCTTTTGAGACTTGCCTGGCGCTGCCTTCTTCGGCGCTGCCTTCTTCGGCGCTGCCTTCTTCGGCGCTGCCTTCTTCGGCGCTGCCTTCTTCGGCGCTGCCTTCTTCGGCGCTGCCTTCTTCGGCGCTGCCTTCTTCGGCGCTGCCTTCTTCGGCGCTGCCTTCTTCGGCGCTGCCTTCTTCGGCGCTGCCTTCTTCGGCGCTGCCTTCTTCGGCGCTGCCTTCTTCGGCGCTGCCTTCTTCGGCGCTGCCTTCTTCGAAGATTGTTCCGCGCCGGCAACTTGCACGGCGACCCCGCCGTTGAACATCGGGGCGTCGGAAGGTGGCCCCGGATCCGGGTCGTGACGACCCATTGCACCGCCTCGACGCGCGGCAAGGGTCTCGACAACGCGAGAATCGAGCTCTGCAAAGTCGAACGGCTTGTCGAGGTACGCGTCCGCACCGTAAAGGGGCGACGTCATCTCGTTCAGGTTCTCTCCGATCCCCGTCAGCATGACCACGCCCGTGTGGGCGAGCGAAACCGCTTCGCGGATTTTCCGGCACACTTCCCATCCGCTCATGCCCGGCATCATCACGTCCAGGATCACGAGGTCCGGCAAATGCTCGTGGGCAAGCTGCCATGCTTGATCGCCATCGGACGCCTCGAAGACCTTGTAGCCTTTCGAGCGGACGTGAGAGGAAACGAGCGCCAGGGTGCTGGGCTCATCGTCAGCGACGAGTACGACGACGTTCTTTTCGGACTGGGACATGGGCATGCCTCCTCGGAGCTTGCCCATTTGGAGGCTACTCTCGCCGAGGAATCAAGCAGGCTGCGTCGGTTCGGCCGGTGCACCTAGTCTGCCGCGCCCGTCCAGTGAAACCGGGCGCGCTGGTCCCAAATCCGCCGTTTGTCGGGCTGGCGTGGCGCCCAAGGCAGCGAAAGTCGTCGTGTGGCAATTTGGGCGCTAGCATCCAAGCTGGAACGCGAGGAACGGTTCGAACGTTCCGAGCCGGGGCGCCGAGCCCCCTTTTTGAGAGAGACCTGATTTGGCAGATCGCGAACGAGGCGTCGCGCGACTCGCGCGAAAAGCGCGCGCGGCAGGGTTCCGTGACCGACTCAACGCGGTTGCCGCGAGCGCCGCAACGTGGTCGTTCGTGCCGATTCTTTACGCCGCGGGCGCGCTCACGGTCGTGAAGCTCGCACGAGGGCCTACTGCGCACCCCCGCATTCTCGCGGCAGGGATGGTCGGGGCGCTCGTCGTGTTCGTGGCAGGCGTCCTTCATGCCGCGTTGCGGCGCGCTGCGCCCTTCGCCGGCTCGCTGGCGCTCGACCGGTTCCATGACCTGCATGATCGCGTCACCAACGCCCTTGCATTCTCGACGATCCCAGCGGCCGACCGAACGCCGCTCATGGAAGCGGCCATCAACGACGGAGCTGCCTCCGCCGACCGTCTTTCTCCACGACGCGCGGTTCCGCTTCGTCTGCCCCGTGATCTGCCGGCCGCGCTGGCGCTCGCTGCGGCGACCGTCGCGCTCGGCTCGATGGAAATCCCCATCATTCGCCTCATTCCGCCGCCTGCACACCGCGTAGAAGCGCTCGCCGTCAGCGAAGACGATGCCGAGCTCTTTCGGAAGATGTCGGACGAACTCCTGGCCTCCACCACTCAGCCGGAAGCGCTCGCCGGCGCGCGTAAATTCAATCAGATCGTGGAGGATCTGGCGGAGCGCAGGCTCGACAGGCGCGAAGTCTTTCGTCGCCTCGACGAGCTCGAACGCAGCCTGAAAGGCTCGATCGACCCCGCAGCGCTCGATGACGCACTCGATGGCATCGCGAAGGAACTCGACAAGAATCCGATGTCGAAGCCGGTGGGCACCGCCCTCGGCGAGAAACGTCTCGCCGAGGCCGAGCAAGCCATGCGGGACCTGGCAAGAAAGGTGGAAACCGCAAAGAAAGGCGTCGATGCGGCGAAGTTGGAGTCGCTTCGGCGCGCGCTCGAGAAGTCCAGCGAGACCGTGCAGAAGGGTTCCGAGCAAGAACGTCAGCAGCTCGAAGAACGTCGGAAGCGCCTTCTCGAGAAGAAAGAGAAGCAGGGGCTGTCCTCTGCGGAGCAACAGGAACTCGATCGCACCGAGCGGCGTCTGGAGCATCTCGATCGCGAAAAGAGCGACCAAGCCGCGCAGTCACAGCAGATGTCTGGGCTCGACAAGGATCTCGCGAAAGCCGCCAGTGACCTCATGAAGGACCTCGGTATGAGCTCCAAGGATCTTCAGAAAAGCGCCGAGGACATCAATCGCACCGCGAGTCAGAAGATGAGCGATCAGCAGAAGCAAGAGCTGCGGCGCCGAATCGAGGAGATCCGGCAGATCCTGCGTCAGGAGGGACAGGGCGGCCGCGACCGGCTCAGACGCATGATGGCGTTCGGTCAGCGGGCGCGAGGCAACGGCCAGTCACGAGGACAGGGGCAAGGTTCGCGCGGAAGCGGTCGAGGTCAGCCTGGGGGCAACGACCGCGGACAGGGGCAGGGCGATGGATCCGGTGGAACGGAACTCACGCTCGGGCTCGGCAAGCCCGGGTCTGGACCGGGAGTGAACATCGGATCGGGAGGCGTCACTCCCGGCGCTTCCGGCGCCAAGACGGGCGGTGCTGGGCAAGGCGGGGACGAGTGGGGCGCCGGCCATGATCCGAACCTGCAGGGAGCCGCGACGAAGCTCAAGGGTCAGACTCAGGATGTCACTGCCTCCGCAAACGACACGGGCGAGGGCTCGGCTTCGAGCGAAGTGATCTACGGCGCCGCCCAGCGCGGCTTCACCGGCCACGGCTATCAGAAGGTCTACGCGGAGTACGAGAATGTCGCAGAAGAGACGCTCGCGAAGGACGAAATTCCGCCTGGGTATCGTTTCTACGTGCGCCGGTATTTTCAACTCATCCGACCGCGGGACTAGCGATTTCCGCCCCCCCTCCGAGACAGGTTCAACATGACCGACAATGAAAAGGCCCGCGAGGACGTGCAAGGGTTTCAGAAGAAAATTGGCTCGCTCCGAGAAGAAGTGGGCCGCGTGATCGTAGGGCAGCGCGACATCGTCGATGGAGTGCTGACTTGCATGCTGTCGGGTTCACACGCCCTCCTCGAAGGCGTACCCGGGCTCGGCAAGACGATGCTGGTGCGCACGCTCGCGCTCGCCATGGGCCTCGAGTTTTCGCGAATCCAGTTCACGCCGGACCTGATGCCCGCCGACATCATCGGCACGACCGTAATCGAGGACACGCCGGCCGGCGGACGCGGCTTCGAATTCCGCAAGGGGCCAATTTTCTCGAATATCGTCCTTGCCGATGAGGTCAACCGAGCCACGCCGAAGACGCAGAGCGCCCTGCTCGAGGCGATGCAAGAAAGCAACGTCACCGTCGGGCGGAAGACGTACCCCATCGCAGCGCCGTACTTCGTCCTCGCGACTCAAAACCCTCTTGAGATGGAGGGCACTTATCCGCTCCCGGAAGCACAGCTCGATCGGTTCTTCTTCAAGCTACATGTCGGCTTCCCGGGTCGTGAGGACCTTCACTCGATCCTCGACCGAACCACGACGGATTATGCAGCGCGCGTAGAACCCGTCGTCAGCCGGGATGACGTACTCGAGCATGCAATCGCTGGCTCGCGCCGTACCCGTGGCGAGGCACGTGCAAGATTACGCGATCCGCATGCTCCTGGCGACGCATCCGAGCGGCGTCGAAGCGCCGGATTCCGTGAAGCGTTACGTCCGTACCGGAGCATCGCCGCGGGGCGCGCAAGCGATGCTCCTCGCGGCGAAGATCCGAGCACTCCTCGACGGACGCTTCGCGGCGTCGCTCGACGACGTGAAAGCGTCCACGCTCCCGGCGCTCCGGCACCGGGTGCTCTTGAACTTCGAGGGGGAAGCCGAAGGCATCAAGACCGACGGCGTGCTGGGCGAGATTCTAGCGAAGCTCCCGGAAAGCAAACCCTGAGCGGCGACGCGGCAACGAAACACCCATGGGCATGCTCGATCTCCTGCGAAAACCGGCGACGCCTGCCGCGGCCGCGAGAGTCGGACACGTCGACGATCTGTTCGACGACGAGTTCCAGCGCAAGCTCGACACCCTCGCGATCGTCAGCCGCCGGGTGTTCGCGGGGCGCATCCGCGCGGAGCGTCGCAGCAAGAAAAAGGGCAGCGGCGTCGAATTCGCGGACCATCGAGACTACGTCCCCGGCGACGACTTTAGATTCGTCGATTGGAACGTCTACCAGCGCTTCGGCAAGCTTCTGGTTCGCCTCTACGAAGAAGAGGAGGACCTCGGAATCATTTTCATCGTGGACTGTTCGGCATCCATGGGATTCGGCGACGGCAGGAAGTTCGATCAGGCGCGACGACTGTGTGCCGCGCTCGCGTACGTCGGCCTCGCGAATCTCGATCGTGTGGCGATCACCGCCGTGAGCGACGGGGTCGTCGCGCGCATGGCCCCGACCCGCGGCCGCGGGCGGATTTTCAAGGTATTCAAGTTCCTGCGCGAGCTGGAGCCAGGAGGCACGACGAACCTTTGGGACGCCGTCTCGACCGTCATCGCAGAGCACAAGCGACGCGGTCTCGCCGTCCTCCTGTCCGACCTCTACGATCCGGCGGGATTCGAACGCGGCATCAACGTGCTCCGGTACAACAAGTTCGAGCCCTACGTAGTGCACGTCACGGACTCAGCTGACGGACGCCCGGCGCTCCGCGGTGACGTCCACGTATACGATTGTGAAACGGGCGACGAACGGCAGGTCACCGTCACGGATGCCCTGCTCGCGAAGATGGAAATCCAGTACCGGGGGTATCTCGCGGACGTCGAAAGATTCTGCGTGAAAACTCAGGTTCCGTACTTCGCCGCGGACGCCTCCATTCCGTTCGACGAGCTCGTACTCCGGGTTTTCCGGCGCGGCGGATTTCCTGCGCTGATGACGTTCCTTGGCCTTTCGCCTGCCGCCCTCGCTGTCATTGGCGCAGCCGCCGGCGCGGCGACCGTCGCGCTCTACGTGCTCAAACTGCGACGGCGCCCCATCGCAGTACCGTTTTCGCCGATCTGGCAAAGAGTGCTCCGCGACAAGGACGCGTCGCAGCTCTTTTCGCGGCTCAAGAACCTGCTCTCGTTACTCCTCCAGCTCGCGCTGCTCGCCCTGCTCGTCTTCGCCCTCGGCGATCCGCGAAGCGTGGCGTCCGCGAGCGAGGGACGAAGCGTCGTGGTTCTCGTCGACACGAGCGCATCCATGCAAGCGATCGACGTGACGCCGACGAGACTCGACGTCGCGAAGAACAAGGTGATGACGCTCGTGCGGGGCCTCGGCGTAAGCGACCGAATGCTCATCGCAAAAATGGACGCATCGACGGTTCCGCTCACGACGATGACGGGGGACCCGACGGAGCTTGCGAACGGGGTAAGGAGACTCGCCGCGACGGACACGCGCGCCGACCTCGGGCGCGCCATCGCCTTCGCCCGCGCTGTCCTCCGCGCCGAGAAGAATCCGGAGATCGTGGTGGTCAGCGATGGCGCCCTCGGTTCGGGTACGGACGGACCCAGGGCAACGGCCGGCGTGCCGTTGCGGTACGTGCCCATCGGCGCTCGCGGCAAGAATGTCGCGATTACGGGGTTCTCGGTCCGTCGATATCCGCTCGATGCCTCTCGCTACGAGGTGCTCCTCGAGGTGACGAACACGAACGACGCGCCCTCGAATGTCGAAGTCACGCTCCTGGGCGACGGCAACGTAGTCGATGTTTCGCGGCTCTCGCTCAAGCCAAATGAACGGCTACCGCGCGTATACGCCGACATCGGCGGTGCGAGCCGCACGCTCGAAGCGCGCATCCGCCTCGCCGACGGCGAGCGCGACGATCTACCCGCGGACGACCGCGCGTACGCGCTGATGCCCGAGAGAAAGCGCGCACGAGTGCTGGTCGTGTCTCGGGGCAACACGTATCTCGACGCGGCCCTGCTCCTCGACGAATACCTCGACGTGACGACCGTGGCTCCCGCGGCATATCGTCGAGAGGGAGCGTTCGACGTGACGATCTTCGACGGAGTCGCGCCGTCCCCACCCGCTCACGGCGGCGTCCTCTATCTGAACCCACCCCTCGAGGGCGCGCCGCTCAAAGTCGGTGCGCCCATCACGAACTTCGGCTTCGACACCTGGGATCGAAAGAATCCTCTGCTTCAGTTCATGGCCGTCGACAACGTGCAGGTTGCACGTGGGCACGCGCTCGTGCCCGATAAGATCCGATCGTGTCGTCGGCGCGAGCGAGCAAGGTCCCATCCTGGTCTCCGGAAGCCGCTCGGGACGGCCTTTCGTGGCGCTCGGATTCGATCCGCGTGACAGCGATCTCGTGCTGAGACCGGCCTGGCCGTTATTCGTGCTCAACGTCATTCATTCGTTCGTGGAGGACGACTCCAGCTACCTATCGGCGTTTCGCACAGGGGAAGCGTGGCGGATTCCGGCGCCCAGCGACGCACACGTCGCGTGGATCCGTGACCCGACCGGTGCGCGTCACGAGGTGCCCGTCAAAGATGGCCGCGCCATGCTGTTCGGCGAACATGCGGGCATCTACGAATTGCGGGCGGGATCCGAGGACGCTCCGCCAACGTTGTTTGCTGCGAACCTCACCGATCCGGAGGAGAGCCGGATCGAGCCCCAGAAGACCCTCGCCACCTTCGGTGATGAGGCCAAGCCGGTCACCGAGTTTCATGCTGGCGTGCGACGCGAGATCTGGATGGCGCTCCTCGGGCTAGCGATCCTTCTCTCGGTTGTCGAGTGGACCTCGTACCACCGGAGGATCACCGTTTGAGTCGGCGCGGCCGCACGCTTTCCTTGGGAGCCGCCAGGGACGGCCCTCTCGGTCGCAAGCGCATGGATCTTCTTGCGCTGGGTGAATCACACGCGCCCGGCGGCGTTCGAATGGACGCGGCACGGAGTGGTGTTCGCCCTCGGAGAGCCACGGGCGCTAGTCGTTCTCGCCGTCGTGCCGTTGCTCGCGTTTTCTCTGCTCCGATCGCTCGCGGATTTGCCATGGCAGCAACGCTGGGCGGCCCTCGCGCTGCGAACCGCCTTCCTCGCTGCACTCGGTCTGGCGCTCGCCCGGCCTGCGCGAACCGAGGAGACGCGAAAGGTCTGCACGGTTTTCCTGGTGGACGTGAGCGACTCCGTCTCGTCCGAGTCCCTGGAGGATGCGCGGAAAACAGTGAATGGAGCGCTCGCGGTACGGCCCGCGGGTGACCTCACGAAGATCGTCACGTTCGCGCGCACGCCCAGACTCGTCGAACTCGGCGATGCCAGAATCCTGCCGCAAGTTTCGGCGCTGCGACACGACGCCACCACCGTTTCCGCGAGCGACCTCGAGCGCGACGGCGCGGGCACCAACATCCAGGCTGCACTGAGCCTCTCCTATGGACTATTCCCGCCCGGCTACCTGAAGCGCATCGTCCTCCTCACCGATGGCGTCGAAACCGAGGGCAACGTGCTGGCGGAGGCGGATCGCGCGCGCGCCTTCGGCGTTCGCATCCATTCGGTCCCGCTCCGACGACCGCCGCCGCCGGAGGTTGCGATTCAGAACCTGCAGACGCCCGGCAAGGTACAAATCGGGGAGCCCTTCGAGCTGGTCGCAAACGTCTACGCGAGCCGTCCGACACATGCGCGTCTTCGTCTCTACCAGGGCGAGGTCCTGAACGGTCTCGGCGGCGTGAGGGAGGTCGATTCCACGCCCGGCTCGAACGAAATTCGCTTTCCGTCGGTCGTACGCGTCGGCGGCAAGGTCACGTACGCCCTCGACGTCGATCGATTCGCCGCAGACACCTTCCCGGCGAACAATCACTTCGTCGCCTCGGTCGATGTGCCCGGGCGCCCGTCGGTGCTTTACATCGAAGGCCAGCCGCAGCGCGGCAGCTACCTGGCCAACGCCCTCGGAGCGCAGGAGTTCGACGTCGATCTCCGTGGGCCGACGGGCTTTCCGGGGTCGCTCGAAGAGCTCGAGCGTTACGATTTCTTCATCCTCTCGGACGTTCCCGAAGAACAGGTGAGCCTCTCTTCGCAGGCGCTCACGGAGCGGTACGTTCGGGATCTCGGCGGCGGATTCCTGTTTGCGGGAGGCAGCGCAGGCTTTGGGCTCGGAGGTTGGGCTCACTCGACGATCGAGCGCATCTTGCCCGTCCGAATGGACTCCGAGCGCCGCAAGGACATGCCGAGCGTCGCAATGACGCTTGTCATCGATCGTTCGGGGTCCATGACGGGCGTGCCGCTCGAGATGGCAAAGGCCGCCTGTCGGGCCACCGTCGGCACCCTCGAAGGAGACGATCTGATCGAAGTCGTCGCGTTCGATTCGACGCCCGTGCGCTACGTGAAGATGGGGCCGGCGAGGTATCGGAACAGGATCGAAGGGGACATCGCTCGCATTCAACCGGGCGGCGGCACCGAGATCTTTTCAGCGCTCGACATGGCGTATCAGGACATGACGGTCGTGCAAGCGCGGCGCAAGCACGTGATCCTGTTGACCGATGGGCGAGCGGATTCGCAGGGGCTGCGCGATCTCGTCCAGGCGATGGTCGCCGAATCGATCACCGTCACCACGGTCGGGCTCGGGGACGGTGCCGATGGTGACCTGCTCCGGAGCATCGCCGATGCCGGCGGAGGCCGGTACCATGCGGTGCCGGATCCGAACAGCCTCCCGCGGATCTTCACTCGGGAGACGGAGCTCGTCTCTCGCCAGGCCGCGGTCGACGACTGGTTTCCGGTCACCGAGACCAGCCCCGCGGACTTCTTGAAAGGCGTTTCGCTTCGTAGCGCGCCGTTTCTCCACGGCTACGTGGCGACCGAGATGAAGGAGCCGCCCGCGCAGCAGATCCTGGCGAGCGATAAGGGCGAGCCCATCCTGGCAAGGATGCGGGTGGGGCTCGGGTGGACGCTTGCATGGACGAGTGACGTCAAGAACGGGTGGGCCGCGGATTGGCTCAGATGGTCCGGATTCTCGAAGTTCTGGGGGCAGCTCGTGCGCGAACACATGCGAAAGCAGCACCGTCGCGAGCTCCCGATGCACGCAGGCGTCGAAGATGGTCGTGTGCGCGCGACCGTGGATGCCTTCACCGCAGACGAACGCTTCGACAACGGCCTCGTCAGTCGCCTCACGGTGACGGGGCCGGAACCGCACGGCAAGCGGCGTGAAGTGCCGATGCGGCAGATTGCGCCTGGTCGTTATGAAGCGGATTTTCCGCTGAATGGGTACGGCGCGTTTCTTCTCGAAGCGACGCACGCAAAGGCAGGGCCCGACGGACAGCTGCGTCCCGTCGGCGTGAGCTACGCGGAGGTATCGAACCCGTACCCGCGCGAGTACGCGACGCTCGAGCCGGATGTGGAAGGGCTCTCGCGACTGTCGCTTGCAACCGGTGGATCCGTGGACCCCGCGCCGCAGCTCGTCTTCGATCCCGGCAACGAGAAGATCGTGTACCGAGCTCCGGTGTGGAACCGCGCCGTGGGTGCTGCGGTGGTGCTGTTCCTGCTGGATCTTCTCGTGCGGCGCGTGCGTCTGTTCGACCGCAAGTTCGTCGGGGGGCGTCAGCGACGATCGCGATCGGTCTAGATTTCGTGGTCGTGGATTTCCCAACGTAAGCCGGAGAAACCATCCGCGCCCCTCGCGCATACCCGTGGTCCACGGCGTTTAGGCGGTTACAATCCGCCCGGCCACGAGTACACGTCGAGTAAAGTCATGGGCGCATCCCCTCCGGAAGACGATCGGCCGATCACCAGGGACGACCTGGAACGCATCTTCGTGGAATCCGAGAAACCCGCCTCACGCTGGTTGATCGGCGGGGAGGCGGAAAAGTTCGGCGTCCATGGCACCACGGGAGCACCCCTCTCGTACGACGGCGCGTTCGGCGTGACTCGCATTTTCGATGCTCTCGTCGCGGACCACGGCTGGCGTCCGGAATCCGAGGTCGACGGCGGCGCTGTGATCGCGCTTCTGCGCGGGCAAGCATCGATCACCCTCGAACCCGGCGCCCAGTTCGAGCTATCGGGGGCGCCCCATGAGGACGTGCACGCGGTGCAGCGAGAGATGCTCGACCATCTCGAGGAGTTGCGCGGCGTGTCTCGAACGATGGGTCTCGTCTGGCTCGGCGTCGGGTTCCATCCGCTCGCCACGCAGAGCGTTCTGCCGTGGGTACCGAAGCATCGTTACGGCGTGATGAAGCGTTACCTGCCGACGCGGGGCTCGCGCGGTCTCGACATGATGCGTCGCACCGCGACGGTGCAGGCAAATTTCGACTACTCGAGCGAGGAGGACGCGATGCTGAAGCTCGTCGTGCTTCTCAAGCTGTCCCCGATCATCCAGGCCATGACCGGAAATTCGCCGTTCGTGGAGGGTCGCGTCGGTCCAAATCGAAGCGAGCGAGGCAGCGTCTGGCTCGACATGGATCCGTCCCGGTCCGGCGTGATCCCTTCGCTCTGGTCGAAGAAGCAACCCCGCTATTCGGACTACGTCGAGTGGGCGCTGGACGCCGGAATGTTTCTCTTCCGGCGCCAGGGGGAATTCGTCCACAACACTGGACAGACTTTTCGGAGTTTTCTCGCCGACGGATACCAGGGCCATCGCGCCACCTTCGCCGACTGGGCCCTTCACCTGAACACGCTCTTCCCGGAAGGACGCCTGAAGCGAACGCTCGAGGCTCGCGCCTGCGATTGCCTGCCAGCGCGGCTCGCGGGGGCGGTTCCCGCCATCTTCACCGGCATTCTCTACGATTCCGTGAGCCTCGGCAGAGCCGCCGAGCTCGCGGGCGCGATTGATCACGACGATCTCGCGCGCGCTCGGCCGAGTCTCGTTCGGCTCGGCCTTCGCGCGTCGATCGGGCCGGTTGCCGTCCAGGACCTCGCAGAACGGATCATCGACCTGGCGATGGACGGGCTCGCGCGGCGCGCTCGTCTGGACGAACACGGAAGAGACGAACGCATCCACCTCGACGCCCTTGCCGCGCTCGTGAGAGCCGGCACGTCTCCCGCGGACGCAATCGTGGGAGACCTGGCGCCGGGGCAAGCCGTCTCGATCTCCGAGATCGTTGCGCGCTGCCGCATCGACTAGACCCAGAACCCTGGCGATCTCCTGGGTCAGTCGCCGTACCAGGGTCATTCAGAGGGGTTTGTTGGCGCGAATTTCGAAGCGTCGCGAACACGCTGCCGGCCGATCTTCCGCCCGAGGACGGACGAAAATACCTTTCGCGGTCGAGTATTTCCGGGAGCGATTGGCCGGGCGCAATTCTTTAGTGTACGAATATTCTCTACCAGAAAGAGTCGGCACCCGATGGTCGGCTCGGAAAGAATCGAGTTCCCCCCATGTGGCAACCGTTCACCGAGGAGCACGACCACTTCAGGCAAAACGTCCGGAAGTTCGTAGAGACGGAGCTGTACCCCTTCGCCGATGAATGGGAGAAGGCCTGCGACTTCCCGAACCACGTCTTCAAGAGGGCCGGCGAACTCGGGATCCTGGGTGCGCACTACAAGGAGGTCCACGGCGGTGCCGGCGGGGACTACTGGTTCAGCGTCGCGAAGGCGGAAGAGCTGCCGCGCAGTGCGTCCGCGGGCGTCAACATGGCGCTTCTGGTCCAGAGCGACATGGCAACACCGGTGATCGCGGACCTCGGCACTCCTGAGCAGATCGATGAATTTCTGAAGCCGGCGTTACGCGGCGACAAGATCGCGTCGCTCGGGGTTTCGGAGCCCGGCGCCGGTAGCGACGTGGCGGGCATTCGAACCTACGCACGCCGAGACGGCGACGACTTCGTCATCAACGGACAGAAGACCTTCATCACGAACGGGGCACGCGCCGACTTCGTCACGCTGCTCGCGAAGACGGAGCTCAACGCGGGCGCTCACGGCTGCTCGTTCTTCCTCTTGCCGACGCGAACGAAGGGATTCTCGGTCGCGAGACGTCTCTCCAAGATCGGCAATCACGCGTCGGACACCGCCGAACTGTTCCTCGAGGACGTGCGGATCCCCGCGCGGTACATGCTCGGAGAAGCGAACATGGGCTTCATGTACCTGATGCAGAATTTCCAGACCGAGCGACTGATTGCCGCAGCCGGCGCGATCGCCGGTTCCGAGCGCGCGCTGGAGCTGTCTCGTAACTATGGCGAACAGCGTCAGGCATTCGGCAAACCGATCATCAAGCGGGAATACTGGCAGCACAAGTTCGTGGACATGTACACGAAGGTCGAGATGGGAAAAGCCTTCGTCTACAAGGTCGTCGACGCCTACAACGACGAGAAATACGTGAAGAACCAGCCGCTCTCGATGGAGACCGTGAAGCTCATCAGCATGGCAAAGGTTGCCGTGGGCGACATTCTCTCGGAGGTGATGGACACCTGCCTCCAGTTTCACGGCGGGTGGGGTTACATCGAAGACTTCCACATCGCGCGCGCCTGGCGCGACGCGCGGCTCCTCCGCATCGGTGGCGGCACGACCGAGACGATGCGGTACTACATCGCCAAACTGATGGGGATGTGAGCCGACGGGGACGCGCGTGCCATTTCAATGGACGAGGCCCTTGCCCCGCGCCGGTACGGCGCCGACGTGGAGAAGCGCCTTGGCGAGCGCGTGCGACCCCCGCCGGGTCCACCGCTCGTACAGATCGAGGACGCCACGGGGGTCGCGCGCACCCGTCGCAAAAAGGGCGTCGGCCACGTCGGAGAGCACCTGAGCGAGTTCATCGAAGTGAGTCGCGAGTTCATCGAACACGTCGGGACCGCGCGTCTGACCGCCCGTGCCACGAATCAGCGCGCCAGCTCTGTCGTAGGCGGCGGCGCCGACGCTTCGCACGAAGCTCCTTGGCGCACCGTTTCTCTCGAGGTGGTCGGCGAAGAAGCCGCTCAGATAAAGGACGTGGTCTCCGAGCTCGCGAAGCCGCTGGAACCGCGCGCCGCCGTTCGTCTCGAGGGCCTCGGCGAGCAGAAGCGTCAAGGGCCGATCCAGCGCGTGCCGCCGTATGGCTTCGGGTCGAGCGTAGTCCGTTAGAACACCCGCCACGTAGCGCGTGCTCGGCGCGTCCGGGTCGTAGCCCCGAGCTTCAGCGGCGGTACGGACGGCGACATCGAAGAACGACGCGACGTTGGCTTCCGGCTCGATCAAGGAGTCCACTTCACGAAGTATTCATCACCCTCGTTTCATCTACCCAATCGATGCCCACCACGACGGGCGTTTCTCAGCGCTCGACCGTGGCGGCTGCCAGGTCATCTGAACGAAACCATGAACAGTCGTTCAAGCGGGCCGGGTGGCGCGGCGACGCCTCTTGACACCCGGCTCGCGATGTCTATTTTCTGGCGCCTGCTAGCACTTGCTCGGCGTGAGTGCTAATTCTACAAACTCAAGGAATAACACGGAGTTGAGGAGTACCGAGTCGCTCGACTCGGCCTCGATTGTGTGTGCCGGCAACTTCCCCCGCGCGGCTCTACCGAGCGCAACGGGAACAGGACCGACAAACGAAAGGGAGCGAGGCTCATGAAAATCCGACCGCTGCAGGACCGCGTGCTCGTGAAGCGCGTGGAAGAGGAGCAGAAAACCAAGGGCGGGATCATCATCCCCGACACGGCGAAGGAGAAGCCCATCGAGGGTGAAGTCATCGCCGTTGGAAACGGGAAGGTGCTCGAGGACGGCAAGGTCCGTGCGCTCGACATCAAGAAGGGTGATCGGATCCTCTTCGGCAAGTACGCCGGCACCGAGGTGAAGATCGAAAACGTCGAACACCTGATTTTGCGCGAGGAAGACATCCTCGGCGTCATTGAGAAGTGAGGGCATGACAGATGGCTGCCAAGGAAATCGTTTATCAAGAGGCTGCACGTAACCTGATTCTGAGCGGCGTGAACCAGCTCGCCGACGCCGTGAAGGTCACCCTCGGTCCGAAGGGCCGGAACGTCGTTCTCGAGAAGAGCTTCGGATCGCCAACGATCACCAAGGACGGCGTGACCGTCGCGAAGGAGATCGAGCTCGAGAACAAGTTCGAGAACATGGGCGCACAGATGGTGCGCGAAGTCGCCTCCAAGACCAGCGATGTCGCCGGCGATGGGACGACCACGGCCACCGTCCTTGCACAAGCGATCTTCCGCGAAGGTTCGAAGCTCGTCGCCGCCGGTCACAACCCGATGGAGATCAAGCGCGGCATCGACAAGGCAGTCGAAGCCTGCGTGGACGCGCTCGCAAAGCTCGCCAAACCGACCAAGGATCCGAACGAGATCGCACAGGTCGGCACCATCAGCGCGAACGGCGATCTGACCGTCGGCAAGCTCCTGTCCGAGGCGATGGAGAAGGTCGGCAAGGAGGGCGTCATCACCGTCGAGGAGGCCAAGAGCGCCGAGACGAGCCTGGATGTGGTCGAGGGTATGCAGTTCGATCGGGGTTACCTGTCCCCGTACTTCGTGACGGACCCCGAGCGCATGGAAGCGAACCTCGAGGACGCTTACATCCTTCTCAACGAGAAGAAGATCAGCAACATGAAGGATCTTCTGCCGGTTCTCGAAGCGATCGCGCGCCAGCAGAAGCCGCTCCTCATCATTGCAGAGGACATCGAAGGCGAGGCGCTCGCGACGCTGGTCGTGAACAAGCTTCGCGGAACACTCCAGTGCGTCGCCGTCAAGGCGCCGGGGTTCGGAGATCGTCGCAAGGAGATGTTGAAGGACATCGCCATCCTGACCGGCGGCCAGGTGATTGCGGAGGAGCTCGGGCTCAAACTCGAGAACGTCACGATCAGCGATCTCGGCCGCGCGAAGACCGTCAAGATCGACAAGGACAACACGACGATCGTCGACGGGTCGGGCAAGAAGGACAAGATCAAGGCGCGGCAGCAAGAGATCCGAGCCCAGATCGACAACACCACGAGCGACTACGACCGCGAGAAACTCCAGGAGCGGCTCGCCAAGCTCGTCGGAGGTGTTGCCGTCATCAAGGTCGGTGCCGCAACCGAAACCGAGATGAAGGAAAAGAAGGCCCGCGTCGAGGACGCCCTTCACGCTACCCGAGCGGCCGTGGAAGAGGGCATCGTCCCCGGTGGCGGAGTGGCGCTACTGCGCGCGCAGAAGGTGCTGGAGAAGCTCGAGGTGTCGGAGGAGCAAAAGTTTGGCGTCGCAATCATCCGTCGCGCGCTCGAGGAACCGCTCCGCCAGATCTCTGCGAACGCAGGCGAAGAAGGTTCGATCATCGTCCAGAAGGTTCGCGACGGTAAGGGCGCGTTCGGGTACAACGCCCAGACTGGCAAGTACACGGACCTCATCGCGGACGGCGTCATCGATCCGGCGAAGGTCGTTCGCTCGGCGCTCCAGAACGCGGCGAGCGTCGCGGGGCTCCTCTTGACGACCGAGGCTCTCGTCGCCGAGAAGCCGAAGGACAAAGAGGCCGCCGCACCCGGTGGACACGGCGGACACGGCGACTTCTGACGCTGACGGTTCGACGTCGACGGAGGCCGGTCCCGCGAAGGGACCGGCCTCTTTGCTTTCGAAAGTCGTTCAACGATTGGAAGCGGCGAGCCGACGGTCGACGAACGACTTCGCTCGCTCTAAAAGCTTTCTCTAGAGCTTTCTTGGTGAGTTCCGTCATGAAGAAGAGCGTCGCCGGCATGGCGACAGCATGGATAATCGGGTGCTCGTCGCCGTCGGCCCGGACGAATGCTTGTCCGCGCCCCGTGCCGGCGTTTCGCGTCGAGGTGACCGCCGCGAACGACGGGCTCCCGCCCGACACGACGATGACCGTTCTCTACGGGGGAAACCAGAGCGGCACGTATTCGATCGCGACAGGCACGAGCACGAGCGGGGACATTTGCTGCCACACGGGCACCCCCGTTTCCGGAGCGCTGCCACCCGTCGTCTGCGGATCGGAAGCACCGACCGACGGCGGCGATGCGCGCGCCCTCTTGTGCGAACTCTGGACGAACGGCGTCGCCGAAGTGAAGATTACCGCTGCTGGCTACTCCCCCTTCGACGATGTTCTCCCGGCGGAGGTCACGGATCCGAGTTGCGGCGTTACCACTCTCGATGAACGACTCGTCTTAACCCACGGTGACGGGGGACTCTGATCGTCAGCGCGTCGGATCGTGGTCCACCGTGGTGGTGACGGAATCCGTCGTGACCGAGCCGCCCGTCACGTCGACGCGCGGACCGAAGCTTTTCAGGACGGCAGTTTCGCGTTCCTGTCCGTCCGTCGTGGCCCCCACGACATCGATCGAGACAAGGCCGACGTGGGGACAATAGACGGACGTCACGGACTTCGTCGACGTCGTGTCCTGCGTTTCTTCGATCGTACGTACGCACCCCTCGAAGCGTCCGGCGGGTACGGACTCGCTCTCGTCTACCGCTGCAACGTGCACCCTGCCGGCTCGTCCGGGCCACGAGCTACCGAGCGTGAACGGCGGTTTGAGCAGATACCCTCCCTCCTCGTAGGCAATCCCGACGGGGTCGAGCAGCAATCGCTCGGTGCGCGCGCCCGTTCGAAGATCGACGCGTCCCGGGCGAGGTCGCGAGATCTGGACGATCAGGATTCCCGTCGTTCCCTCGGACGAACGGGTGTCGTACGAGAAGACCGTGCCGTCCTCGAGCGGCAAGTACTTCGTCACATCGGTCTCAACCTCTGCTTCCGTCAATTTCGGCGCCTTGGAGGGGAGCGCTGAGTGGGTCGCGCAGCTCGCGGTCGTCATCGTGACCAAGGAAGCGAACCACCATCTCGACGTCGATCGCACTTTCGTCATCGAGCTTGAGCCCCGTACACCCACACTATGAGAAACACGAGAAGCAGCGCCGCGATGACGAGCAGATATTTCGCGACGGGATCCGGATCGATCCGGCGCCGCAAATCGAGCGCAGCATCTCGAACGGCAGGGTCTGCCGCAGCCGCCGCGACCTTTTCCGCCTCACGACGGATGAACGCGTAATTGCCGGATTCGAACGCCGAAATGAGTTCCTCGAGCGCAGGATCCTCGGGAAAGTCGAGAAGGAACACAGGGCGCTCCATGCCGTCGGCGTCGAGCGCTGGCCTGCGGTGTGCCCACGGTGCTGGAGGCCCGGAGTGCTCCGCAGGTGCGCTCTCCTTTTCCATGTCTTCGGCGTCCATCAGAACTGAAAGTATACGAAGGGTACGGCGTCGGCGCTCTCCATTTGCCGGATTGCGACGGCAGCCAGAAAAAGCATCGAGCCCTGCGCCAGGACGGGAAGTCTGACGAAGCTGTCTCTCGCAGCCTCGTACCAGCGTTCCGGGACGAAGTGGGAGCCGAGGCCCAGCATCAGGACCGCCACCACCGAGATCGGTAGATTCGGATGGAAGGTGGTGAGCGTCGCGAGCTGGGCGAAGATCCGGCGAGCGGCGCGGAAGGTGTCTGCACGAAAGAAAATCCAGCAGACGCAAACGAACTGGAACGTGACGAACGTGCCCACGACCCGGCGAAAGCCGCCCGCGTTCCGAGGTTCTCCACGGCGCTCGCGTGCCCTCTCGCGAGCGCGCGTGACGGCGAGCGCCGATCCGTGCAGCCCGCCCCACGCGACAAACGTCCAGTTCGCGCCGTGCCAAAGTCCGCCGAGCAACATCGTCAGCATCAAGTTGATGGCCGTACGCACTTCACCCTTACGGCTTCCCCCCAGGGGAATATAGAGATAGTCGCGAAGCCACGTGGAGAGCGAAATGTGCCAGCGTCGCCAGAAGTCCTGGATGCTCGCGGCCTTGTACGGGGAATTGAAGTTCTTCGGGAGGCGAATCCCGAGCAGCTGCGCCGAACCGATCGCGATGTCCGTGTAACCCGAAAAATCGCAATAAATCTGGACGGCGTACCCGATGACGGCGGCGTAGCACTCGAGAGAAGAAAACTGTGCAGGCGCGTCGAACACCCGGTCGACGAGGTTCACCGACAGGTAGTCGCTGATGGCGATCTTCTTGAAGAGGCCGAGCGCGACCAGGAACAAGGCGCGACTCGAGGCAGCCTCGTCCCATCTGGCGGGCGCAGCGAGCTGGGGCAACAAGTCGCGCGGACGAACGATGGGTCCCGCCACGAGGTGTGGAAAGAATGCGACGAAAGTCAAATACTCCAGGTAACTCGGATGTGGTTCGATGTCGCGCCGGTAGACGTCGATCACGTAACTCATGGACTCGAACGTGAAGAAGCTGACGCCCACGGGCAGGGCGATCCGCAGCGCGAGATCCGGAGGATGAAATCCGAGGTTCGAGAGAATCGTCCGCGCATTGTCGATCCCGAAGCCGAGGTACTTGAAGACGGCGAGCACGCCGAGATTCAGGACGACAGTGACCGCGAGCCATCTCTGCCGCGCACGCGAGTTCGCGCTCCTGGCGATCGCGTGGCCGAGCAGCCAGTCGATGGTCGAAGACCCGAAAATGAGGGGCAGAAAACGGAGGTTCCACTGAGCATAAAATACGTAACTGGCCGCCAGGAGAAACCCGATTCGCAGACGTCGAGTGCGCACCAGGAGCCACGAGATCGCGAAGACCGCAGCGAAGAATTCGGCATAGGCGAGTGTGTTGAAGAGCACCGGACAACCGCCGACGGTACTCTCGGCCGTGCCCTGGGAACAGATAGTCGTCGAACGAATCGTGCCAGGAGTGACAGGTCGCATTATGTTTAGGCGGCCGGGGCAAGGTGTCTCCCGGCGGTGTCGGAACGAATTTCCATGATGAAGCGGCTGCTGGTGGGAGTGATTGAAGGCTCGATCGTGGGCGCTGCCCTCGCACTCGCGCTCGAGCGGACCGGGCTTCAAGGATCCCCTATTGCGGCCTATGGCGCTGCCGCGATGACGGGTATCGGAGACGGGCTCGTTGCCGGCAACCCGATCTGGAGGGCGGGCGCCAAGACGGAAGCGGGCCTGAAGGCGATCGTGGGGGCATTCATCGCGGTGACGTGCCTGTTCGGACTTCGAAAGTGGCTTCCGTCCGTGTCGGCGGATCTTTCCGCATTCGGTGCCGGGCGTGGTGCTATCGGCAATCTCCCACTGATAGCGCTCCCACTGATCGGCAGCGCGCTCGCCCTGGTATTCGAGATCGACGACGCGTTCGGCGCGGACCCGGAGGCGGCCGTTCGCCGTCGCGTGGACAGGAACTCGTCTGCCCGCGACGCTTCGTCGGCGGACTCCGAGGAAACGTCGAGCGCGGAGTCGCCCCGACGAAGCGCAGGACGCGAGGGTTGAGGGTGTGCCCGCAGGTCGCGTCGCGCTCTGGGTGGCCAGCGTCGGCGCGATCGCGCTGACAGCGCGATCGATTTTCGGCGAGCCGTTACCACTCTCCGTCGCCCTCGGCGCAAGCTTCCTCTATGTCGCGCTGATCGTAGCGGGCGTGCTGATACCGACACTCGAGATGTTTGGTGACGTGATCTGTCGGGGCGACCCCGCAACCGGTGCGGTGGCCCTGACGTTCGATGACGGACCGCATCCCATCACGACCGCGCGGGTGCTACGCGTGCTCGAGCGGGCTGGTGTGAAGGCAACGTTCTTCGTCGTCGGCGCCAAGGTGGAACGCTATCCCGACGTGGTCCGCGCAATTGCGCGTGCCGGACACGCATTCGGCGCTCATGGCTTTCGGCACGACAAGCTTTATGCCTTCTTGTCGCCCTCGGCCGTCGCCGAGGACATCCGGCGCACTGCGGATGCCGTCGAGGCCGCCTGCGGCGAGCGGCCGCGATGGTTTCGTCCACCCGTTGGCCAAGTGAGCCCGAGAACGATCGCGGGCGCCCGCAGAAGCGGTCTCGAAATCGTGGGGTGGTCCGTGCGAGGACTGGACGGCTTGCGCTGGACGCAACCCGATCGGCTGGCGTGGCGAATCGAGCGGGGGCTCTCCGCGGGCGCAATCGTGTTGCTTCACGACGCGTCCGAATCCGAAGAATTCGCACCAGCAACGGTCGAGGTTCTCCCTCGGCTCCTCGAGACCATTCGTCGAAGGGACCTACGCGTCGTCTCGCTCGACGAATTGCTGGAGGATGTGTGACCGACCGGGCGTGCCCAGTCTCACCAGCGACCGCCGCCGCGATCCCCGCCGCCGCGATCCCCGCCGCCGCGACCGCCGCCGCGACCGCCGCCGCGACCGCCGCCGCGATCTCCGCCGCCGCCGCGATCTCCACCACCACCGCGATCTCCTCCACCACCACCACGGAAGCCGCCGCCTCCACCGCGGCCTCCACCGCCACCGCCACCGCCGCCGCCTTCGCGACGCTCATGCGCAGGGTTGACTCGAAGAGGTCGGCCGTCGAGCATCTGGCCGTTCATTGCATCCGCCGCCGCCGTCGCCTCACCCGTGGTGGCGTACTCGACGAAGCCGAATCCTCGCGAACGCCCTGTTTCCCTGTCGATCACGACTGATGCGGAAACGACCTGCCCGTGGGCGCCGAACGCGTCCTTGAGCTGCTGATCCATTGTGCTGTAGGAGAGATTGCCAACGTAGAGACGAGCGCTCACGGCCCATCGCCCTTTTCCGCACCCTGGAACTCACCCTCGAACAGCTGCTTGGTGCCAGGCAGCCGTTTCAACGACTCACCACCGCGATGTGGCAGAGGCAGACGACAGATCACGACGCAAGACCGCATTTCGGAGACTGACGACAGGCATTTAGCCATTTATCACGTTGGTCCACGGGCGCAAGAGGCGCTCGCGTGGGGAATCCGGCTGAATTTCACCCGGGGGTAGGGGTGCTGCACCCCGGGAATCCATGGTCGTGGTTCAGATGGGGAAGCGCTCTGCCCTCGAGCGTCCCGCTCCAATCGCGTGGGTGGTTCGCGCTATTCGAGGAGACTGCGCGCGTGGACGGCAGAGCGAGCGCTGAGCTCGGCCGTCAATCGCGACGCGAAGAGCGAATGAGGCTCGATGTGATCCACGTCCGGGAGCACTCGCCGAGCGCTGTCTCGATCGCCGAGTGTGGCGAGCAGGACGGCCTGCTCCTTCGCGCCCGCTTCGAGGACCGCGAGCGTCGCGACGTCACCGCCAGGCTCGAGTTTGGCTGCGGACAGCACGCGACGGAACGCGCGGCGACCGTCGTCCGAGGCGAGCGCACTCGCTCGATCCGAGCGGCCCAGAGTTTGAGCCGTGAAGGCCAGCCAGAGCCCTGCAGGGCGGAGATGGTCCAGCAACCGATTGTTCCAGGTCGGATCGAGTTCGACGAAGAGCGGACGGGCGTCGGCCAGGCCGGTGAGCGCGAACTCGCTCGGGCTGCCCGTCATGGCCATGTCGCGAACGAGCGGGGCAACCGCCGGCTCTTCGCGGACGAGCGCCGACCCAACGGTTCTCTCGCCGGCGATGCCGAGCGGCAGCACGAGGACATCCGGACGCTCGCCGTGCGCGACGCGCGCCGCGAGGAGCCGCCAGGCAAGCGCTTTTGACCGTACCAGCACCGTTGCATCCGGTGGCAACTCGCCGAGCGCCTCGTCCGTCCACACGTCGGCACCTAGACTCGTCGTTTCCATGACGACGTTGGACGAGCTCTCGGCGGCCGCAAACACGAGGGTAAACTGGAAGACGACGAGGAGAGCCGCCGCCGGAGCCGCAAACGGAATGCGCGCGCGTTCGAGAGCGAGCGCGGCGGTCTGGACACCGACCACCGCCGCCATCGCCAACGCGGCAACGGCCAGGAGCCCAGCCGCGGCGAGCGGATTGGCCGCCAGCGCACTCGGGCCGCGCTCGGGAAGGAGAGCGTCCGCGACGACCATCGCAACGAGAGCGGCGGTGCCCGGACGGGTCGGGCCGCGCACGAGCCCCCACGCAAGGCCTCCGAGTCCGAGCATTGCGGCGACGGGTCCCATGTCGAGTGACCACGCCCCGAAGGGCCCCAGGCGAGCCTGGGGCTCCGCGATATTATTCCCTAGTTGCGTGAAGCCATCGACGCCGAGAGTAACCCACGCGTGTTCGGCAAACGGTCGCACGAACAGGGGCACCAAGCAGAACCCGACGGTAGTGATGGTCGCAGCGGCCGCGACGACCAAAGACCGTGGAGACGGCAACGCCGACCGAGCGACCGCGCTCGCAGTGATGGCGACGAGAACCACGGTCGCAGTGACGCGGTTTTCGGAAAACGTGAGCCCGAGGAGCGCCCCCGCCATCAGCGCGTCGCCGATGTCCTTGGTGCGGATCCGCTGGCTCGCGTTGAGGGCCGCCAACCCGAGCGCGACGGCCAGCGTGGCGCCCCCCGCGGCCGTCCCCTCGTGCTGGAACGACGGCGAGAGTGTCGCCGTCAGGGCGGCGGCAAGAGCGAGCGGTGGCGCGAGCCGCGGCGTGGCAGCGTTCCGCGCAAGAAGACTCCGCGCGATCGAGTACGAGGCCCGCCCAGCGAGTCCCGCGCCGAGAGCGCCCACGAGCCCCGCCCGGAGGACACGACCCCCTATCGGCAGCAGGGCGAACAGTTCGGACAGCAGAGAGGCAGGCGTGCCTTGCCCCCCGAACGGCACCAAGCCAAGGCTCTGCACCAAAGCCAGATCATCGCGCCATTGCGCCCAAGGGTTCACGCGCAAGGCTGTGACGACGAGGGGCACCGCGAGCGAAAGCCCGGCGCACACGGAGTCGAGCACCGACTCGCGGGCGGGACCGACCGCGTCACGCGAAGACACGTCCCTCGAATGCCACGCTGCCTCGGTTTCGGCCTAGATTTCGGCTCGCGGGGGACAAATCGCGCCGGCGCGGCGCGGGGCGTCCGGTTTGCCCCCGACGACCATCCGGAGTAGGCCGCGTCTCCCGTGGCCCGATTCATCGACGAACTCAAGCGTACTCACGACTGCGGTGCCCTCCGCGCGACCGACGTAGGCAAGGAGGTCGTGCTTTTCGGCTGGGTTTCGCGCCGCCGTGACCACGGCGCGCTCGTCTTCGTGGATCTACGCGACCGCGCCGGGGTGACGCAGGTCGTGTTCGACCCGGACGTCTCGAGAGACGCTCACGCCGTGGCTGACGCCCTCCGCAGCGAATGGGTGATCGGCGTCAGGGGGCGAGTGCGTGATCGCGGGCAGCAATTCAGTCAGAAGAAGGGCGAAATGGTCAGCGCCGCGAACCCGAATCTCCCGACCGGGACGATCGAGGTCGAGGTTCTCGAGGCGACCGTCTTCAACAAATCCGAGACCCCGCCCTTCGAGCTGGAAGACGACAGCAACACGCGAGAGGACGTACGCCTCGCATACCGCTATCTGGACCTCCGGCGCGCACCGCTTCAGGAAGCGCTCCGGATGCGTCACGTGATCAGCCAGACGACTCGCTCGTATCTCGCCGACCAGGGCTGCCTGGAAATCGAGACTCCCTTCTTGGTGAAATACACGCCGGGCGGGGCACGAAATTTCCTGGTGCCTTCGCGCCTGACACCCGGATCGTTCTACGCGCTCGCGGAGAGCCCTCAGCTGTTCAAACAGCTCTCGATGGTCGCGGGCTACGATCGCTATTTCCAGATCGTGCGCTGCTTCCGCGACGAAGATTTGCGCCTCGATCGTCAGCCCGAATTCACTCAGATCGACATCGAGATGTCATTCGTGAATCAGGACGACGTGTTCGCGTTGATAGAAGGGTTGGTTTTCTCGGTGTGGAAGAAGGCGCTCGGCGTCGACCTTCACGAGCTGTTCCCGAGCGGCCATTTCCCACGCATGGGCTTCGGCGACTCGATGCGGGACTACGGAAACGATAAGCCTGATCTGCGGTTCGACATGAAACACGTCGACTTGACGGATCTGGTGATCGAACACGACGGCGGAGGCATTCCCCTCTTTCAGCCGATCGCGGAGAAGTTCACGACGGGGGCCTACCGTCGTGATCTGCCACAGGAGATCGTCAAGGCACTGGTCGTACCGGCAGCAGCCAACTTCTCGCGCGCCGATGGGGACAAGCTGGAACAGCTTGCCAAGAGCATGGGTGCGGGCGGCCTCGCGCGCGCAAAGGTTGCCGCCGACGGCTCGTGGACTCAATCACCTTTGACCAAGAGCGTCACGACCGCGATGCGCGAAGCCGTCAACCGGGCAACGGGCGCGAAGGACGGGGATCTCATCTGCTTTCAGTTCGGGCGCGCGAGCCTGGTTCATACCGTCCTTGCGAACCTTCGCGTTCACGTAGCCAAGCGGATGGGGATCGTTCCCGAAAGCGGGCACGGCGGGAAATGGAAGTTCCTGTGGGTCGTGAACCCTCCGCTCTTCGAGTACGACGAAGAACGGAACGGCTGGGTCGCCGCACACCACGCCTTCACGCGCCCGCACGACGAACACGTGGACCTCGTCGAGACCGATCCAGGGAAGGTACTCTGTTATCGATACGACCTCGTGCTGAACGGGTTCGAGCTAGGCGGTGGCTCGATCCGCCTGCATGATCCGATTGTTCAGGCGAAGGTTTTTCGCGCGCTCGGCATTGGTGACGAAGAGGCTCACGAGAAATTTGGATTCCTGCTGAAAGCCCTCCGCTATGGAGCTCCACCCCACGGCGGCATTGCTCTCGGGCTCGATCGATTGACCATGTTACTTGCCGGACGCGAGAGCTTGCGGGATGTGATTGCCTTCCCGAAGACGCAAAAAGGCTCGGACCCGATGACGGATGCCCCGAATCCGGTCAGCGCAGAACAACTCGCCGAGCTCCACATCCGTACCGTGGGCTCCGAATGAGCCATTGACTCGACCCGCCGAAAACAGGGAAAAGGCGGAGAAGGTGAGCACGCGCGTCCTCGTCGTCGACGACAGTCCCACCATCCGCAAAGTGGTCGCGGCGATTCTCGGCGAGCAGGGCTACGAGACGCTCACGGCGGAGAACGGCGACGACGCTCTCGGCAAGCTCCGGCGGGAGAAAGTCGATCTCGTGCTGACCGACTTCGTGATGCCGAAGATGAACGGCTATCAGTTCTGTCGAGAGGTGCGCGGCGATCCGGCGTTGAGGGACCTGCCGATCGTACTGATGAGCGCGAAGGGCGACAAGATCCGTGGTCAGTTCGTCGAACAGACCGGAGCCATGGACGCCATCACGAAGCCGTTCGATCCGTTGGCCCTCGTCGCCGTGATCGAGAACGCGCTCTCGCGACACGAGTCCGGTGCCCACAAATCCGAACCACCCCCGTCGTCGGAGCAGCAGCAAACGCTCGAGCCTCCGAGCATGGAACTGTCGCCCTCGGACCTTCAGCTCAGTGACGACCCGGGCCTGAGGCGGGCGCAGGTCGCGCAGCATTTCGGAAACGCGCTCGCGAAGATCGTATCGCGCGCGCCGGCGTCGGACGGCGTCCAGCCGGGACCCGACGAGAAGATCACGACCGCGATTCGGAGAGCAGTCACGCCCGAGAGTCTCGGGAAGCTGGCCGGGTTGCTCCGACTCCTGGATTTCGGCGAGGACTCACGAGCGATTCTCTCCGGAGATCTGTCCTGCATCTCGATCGCCGAAGTGCTCCAGATGCTCGAACTCCAGCGCCAGACGGGTGCGCTTGGAATCGCGTCACCAAGCGCGGAAATCACACTCTATATCCGCGATGGAATGCTGGACTTGGCTCAAGGGCGAGGGCTTCCGGTCTCCTTCCGGCTCGGGCGCTACCTCGTACAGAGCGGCGCGCTCACACGCGAGGAGCTTGCGCATTTTCTCGAGAATCGCGCCGGGTCCAAGCGACTCATCGGCGACGCGCTCGTTCAGCTCGACATGGTGACGGAGGCGCAGGTCACGGGCGCGCTGAAGATGCAAACGAGCGAGCTCGTGTACGAGGTGGTCAGCTGGAAGCAAGGGCGCTTCACCTTCACACGCGGAGCGACGTGCCCGGAAGCGACGTTGACGCCATTGGGTCTCACGCCCGGCGGCATCGTGATGGAGGGGTTTCGGCGCGTGGACGAGTGGCGATTGGTCGAGGGCAGCTTCGATTTCGACGACGCTCTCGCGCGCGACACGGCGGCCATCGAGAGACTCGCCGGTTCGACGGAACTCACCGAGACGGAACGCGAGGTGCTCGGCATGATCGACGGCCAGCGGACGGTGCGCCAGGTGGTCGATCTCGTTCAGGCGAGTACGTTCGACGTATGCAAGATCCTCTACCAGCTATTGAACTCGAAGCTCGTTCGGCGCCACGCTATCTGACCTCGCCGTCGCTGAAAGAGAGAGGGAATTTTTGGGCACTTGCGGCGCGGCGAGCCAGGGATGATTCTTTGCGGAAGACGCCAGATGCTCGCCTCTCGACTCATTCCAGGCGACCGAGCCGCCGTCGAGGCCGTGGCGCGGGTCACCCATGCCTCGATCGACGTCGACACCGAACTGGGTCACCCATGGGCGCTGTTCTGGGTCGCGCGCGCGGTGCCCGAAGACGCCGTGGTCGCGTTTCTGCTCGCATGGGCCGTTGCCGACGAGCTTCATCTCATTCACATCGCGACCGAGCCTGCCGCGAGGCGTCGTGGCGCCGCGCGGGCGATGATGACCGCGCTGCTTGCTCACGCTGCGTCGAACCGAACCCGTCTCGTGCTACTCGAGGTGCGAAGGTCGAACCGAGCTGCGATCAGGCTATATCGTGGATTCGGATTTACCGCGATGGGCGTCCGGCGCACCTATTACACGGACGGAGAAGACGCGATCGAGATGATGCTCACGCTGGATCCCACCACCGGCAACGTCAGGCCGGGCCGTGACGAAGTGCAGCTGGCGGAAGCATGACGTCCACGAATCCGAAATGCATACGCGAGCTTCTCACCGTGCCGCTCCTGCGACGGGAGAGCATCGGCGAGCAGTATCATGTGCTGACGTTCGAAGCGCCGCACCCGGTTGCGGCGGAACCCGGCCAGTTCGCGATGATCCGGGGCGCGTCGTGGGGAGAGGCGCCGCTCCTGGCGCGTCCCATGAGCTATCTGAGCGGCGGGACGACGCCGAGCTTGCTCATCAAAGTGCTTGGGGAAGGGACTCGACGCATGGCGCGCGCGGTCCCCGGAGAACCGTTCACCCTACTCGGGCCGCTCGGAAATACGTGGCGCCCGCCAACCGTCGCGCGCCGCCCGGTCCTCGTCGCGGGCGGCGTCGGGATTGCGCCGCTGCTATTCTTCGCGACCGCGCTCAAGTCCCAGGGGAGTCGACCGCTGGCGCTTTACGGCGGTCGAACGGCTCGTGACTTGCCGCTCGAGGACGAACTCTCGAAGGTCGCTGACGTCCAGCTGACGACGGAAGACGGGTCGCGCGGCAGGCGCGGACGAGTGACGGACTTGCTGGCGGGGCTGTTGTCGAAGGACAACGACGTCTATACGTGCGGGCCCCATGGAATGATGGCGAGCGTGGCGGCGCTATGCGCCGCTCGTGACGTGCCATGCGAGGCGTCGCTCGAGACGCCGATGGCCTGTGGCTATGGCGTGTGCCTCGGCTGCCCCGTGCCGACGACGGCCGGGACTTATCTTTATGCATGCGTGCAGGGACCCTGCGTCGACGCCAGGACCGTCGCGTGGAACGAGGCCGACCTCGCGGCGCCTCGCAAGAGCCAGTTGGCGGGGAGCAAGTCGTGACCGATCAGACCGTAACGATCGGGTCGCTCACCCTGAAGAACCCGGTGCTTACGGCGTCCGGATGCTTTGGGTACGGCCTCGAGTACGACGACTTCTTCGACGTCGCGACGCTCGGTGGCATTTGCACGAAGGGGCTCAGTTTGCATCCGCGCCTCGGGAATCCGCCGGCACGTATCTGCGAGACCGGCGCAGGCATGCTGAACGCGATCGGCCTCGCGAACGTAGGCGTGGAGGCGTTCTGCACGGAGAAGCTGCCGACCTTGCGCCGTCGCGGCGTCACCGTCGTCGCGAACATCTTCGCGAGCAGCGTAGAGGACTTCGTGAAGATCGCACAGCGCCTCGATGAGGACACCGGTGTCGCGGCGATCGAGCTCAACGTCTCCTGCCCGAACGTGAAAGAAGGCGGGATCGAATTCGGCAAGGACGCCCGCATGTGTGCACGGGTCACCGGCGCAGTGAGAAAGACGACGACGCTCCCCATCTGGGTAAAGATGAGCCCGGAAGCGAGCGACATCGTCGCGGTGGCGCGCGCCTGCGAGGACGTCGGGGCCGATGCCATCACCGCGATCAACACGATCCGCGGAGTCTCCATCGACGTGGAGCGACAGCGAGCGGTACTCGCAAACGCGACGGGCGGGCTCAGCGGGCCTGCGCTGCGGCCGATTGCGGTGCGGATCGTCTGGGAGCTGGCAGGCACGATCTCGATTCCCATCATCGGGATCGGTGGCACGTCGACGGCGCGCGACGCCATCGAGTTCCTTCTCGCCGGAGCGACGGCGGTCCAGGTCGGAACAGCGAACTTCTCCGATCCCTGCGCGGCGAGAGACGTCGCTTCGGGGATCAGGGACTACTGCGAACTTCGTGGACTCGCGGCGCGCGAGCTAGTCGGGCGGGCGCGACAATGAGGTTGCGGTTCGTGATTTGCATCGTCGCCACGACGCTCCTGTCCTGCTCGGACAGAAAGCCGACGCCGAACGCGACGTCGCAACCGAGCCCGAATGCCGCAATCCTTCCGGCTCCGCTGTCGTCCGCGTCCGATCTCGCGACCGCAACGCCCGCACATTCCGCCGGAATGATCGGCATAGCGGCGGATTCGGCCGGGCGCTTGATCATCCGCGAGCCGGAGCCCCCGCCGCCAGAACCGGCTTCGCCGGAACGGGCGCTGCCCGCGGACGCACTGACGAGCAAGGACGGTGCCGGTTACACGCTGGAGGGGGCATTCCGTTGGGCGGATCTCCCAGCGCCGGCACAGGCACCTGAGGTCGTCGCGGCGGCGCTTCGGGACGCGGCGAGCAAGACCGAGCTCAAGATAGCCGTGGATCTCGGCAGCATCGGTCGCATGCGTCTATCCTTCGAATCGCCCGCCTTTCCGCTGCCGGCACACGCCGAGATACGTGCCCATACGAGCTACTATGGACACGTGCTCGTTTGGCCGAATGGCTCGGCGTACCGGGTGCTCGCGCCGGGGAGTCTGCGGGCCATGTTTGCCGAACGGCGGGCAGACGTCTCGCCATTGCTCCGTGCGACCGTCACCCCGGGCGAGTCGGGCTCGCTCCTCGAGCACAAGACACAGAAGACGAATATCGAGACGAGCCTCGGCACGCTCTCGCTCGAGCAGACCACGGTGCCCGGCAGCGGTGGTGGCGGTCCGCTGTTCTGTCGGCTGCTGGTCGAGCTGATCGGTGCCGAACCGACGACGGAGGCTTGTCGCGCGGATCGGATCCCGCTGGCGGCGCGGTACAAATGGGCGGCCGGCGGCACCATTTCGTTTTCTGCGACGACCCTGTCCGACAGAAAAGACATTCCTCTGGGGTATCTGGACGTGCCGCCGGCGGGCGCGACGTTCACACCGGGCGAGCTGCCGCCGCCGTCTTCGGGCGTCTTTCTCGATCGCGAAGATCTGGCGAGGTTCCGTAATCGGGTCGTTCGTGTGGGCGCACCGAGCCCGCACGCACCCGGCGAAGGGATCATCGGAAAAAATGACACCACCCTCCTCGAGTACCTGCTGATCGACGGAGTCCCCGTCGCATGGGTACGACCGAACACGCAGCAGTACGTGATCGGACCCGTCGCGGGGCGGTATTCGATCGGGTGGCGCGACTTTTTCGGCACCAAGATCACACGACCCTCCATCGTCGAACTCCCGGCGCTAGTGCACGTAGGACATGAGCCCGGGGATGGCGGGGCGAGCCCCTGAGCCGGCGGGGTGGGCCGATCGCTGCGCGCGTTACTGCCTCGTGCGCCGCGCTTGCTCGCGATCTCGTCGACAGGGCGCCTTCGACCGCCGGGGTCAGCGCCATCCCATGCGAGGTCGACGTCGATCTCGCCGCGATCACCGACGATCCCACGGAGACCAGGGCCGCTCCCGTACGGGATCATCGACCGGCGCGGCGGGACGGGCGCCGGTTCTCCCGGCATCGGCAGCAACCTCGGCGGGGTAACCCATGATCCCGTCGGGATCGTCGGTCCCGCCGGGTTTGTCGCGGTGCAAACCGGGTGCTCTGGTGACACTTTAGACCGGGTCCCTGGGTGACACTTTTTGGGTGACGGGTCTGCCTGACGGCGGGCTGACGGCTAATTGCCGCCATGCCGTGGAAGGAAGCCCGGATCGTGGACGAGCGAGTTCGATTCATCGCGGCTGTCGCGGAGGACCCGAGGGGAAACTTCACCCGCCTGTGCGCCAGCTTCGGCATCAGCCGGGCGAAGGGCTACAAATGGCTGGAGCGGTACGAGCGGCTAGGCCCGGCGGGGCTCGAGGACCAAAGGTCGGTCGCGAAGAGCTGCCCGCACCGCACGCCGGATGACGTGGTCGACCGGATCATCACGCTGCGGAAGCGGTTTCCATTCGACGGTCCCAAGAAGCTGCGCGTCCGGCTCCGAGACATCGATGGTGCTGACTTCGCTCTCCCCGCAGCGAGCACGATCGGTGAGATTCTGGATCGCTACGGGCTCGTGCGTCCGCGCCGCTCGCGGCTTCGTGTTCCGCCGAGCACGGAGCCCTTGGCCCACGCCGAGCTGCCCAACGACGTCTGGTGCACGGACTTCAAGGGGCACTTCGCTTGCGGCGATGGCACCCGCTGCCACCCGTTGACCATCACCGACGCGATGAGCCGGTACCTCGTCAAATGCGAGGGGCTACCCGGTGAGAAAGAAGGACCGGTGCGTGAGCAGTTCGAGCTCGCGTTCCGCGAGTTCGGAGTGCCCCGTCGCATTCGCTCGGACAACGGGTCGCCGTTCGCCAGCAAGGCTTTAGGCGGACTTTCCCGCCTCAGCATGTGGTGGATTCAGCTCGGCATCGTGCCCGAGCGCATCGAGCCAGGGCAACCGCAACAGAATGGTCGTCACGAGCGCATGCACAAGACGCTCAAGGAGCAGACCGCCAATCCACCGGCTGCAACGCCGATTGATCAGCAACGCGCCTTCGATCGCTTTCGCGCCGACTACAACGACCATCGTCCGCACGAAGCGCTCGGCCTCACGCCGCCTGCGCGACACTACGAGCCGTCGCTGCGTCCCATGCCGGAGCGTTTGCGAGCTCCCGCTTACGGCGACGATTTCGACGTGCGGCGAGTTAACACAAGCGGGGTTCTGAAGTTCAAGGGCAAGCAGCTGACCGTCAGCACACTCTTCACCGATCAGCCGCTCGGTCTTCAGCGGGTCGACGAGGAAGAGTGGGACCTTCACTACGGCCCGGTGCTCCTCGGTCATGTTCTCCTGCGCAACGGCGAGCTGCGACTCGAGCGGCCGTAGCCCAGAGCTCAGCCGCCCCCCTCCATCTACCGCGTCCGTCTCTCGCTCCCGGACTGCGCTTCCGTCGCCTCCGGCTCCGTCAGCCCGAACCCGGATTGCGCCCGGATAGCGTCTTCGCTCGCTGAGGCTTTGTCTCTTCGCGATCGGTCCGTGTCGTTGCGCTTCCCGGTCTGTGTCTTAGAGGCACCCGGTTTACGTCCCCACAGCACCGAATCTGTGATTGAACAGAGCCGGACCTGTAACCAAGGGTCCCGGTCTATTCCGTCACCCAGGCACCCGGTCGCTCAGTCCTCCCGCCGGGTTTGTCGCATGACCCTGCCGGGAGGACGCGTGATCCCGACGGGAGGACGCGTGATCCCGACGGGAGGACGCGTGATCCCGGCGGGAGGACGCGTGATCCCGGCGGGAGGACGCGTGATCCCGACGGGAGGGTGCATGATCCCGGCGGGAGGACGCGTGATCCCGGCGGGGAGGGTGCATGACCCTGTCGGGAGGACGCGTGATCCCGGCGGGGAGGGTGCATGACCCTGTCGGGAGGACGCGTGATCCCGGCGGGAGTGTCGATGATCCCGGCGGGAGGACGCGTGATCCCGGCGGGAGTGTCGATGATCCCGGCTGGGAGGACGCGTGATCCCGACGGGAGGACGCGTGATCTGAGCGACCGGGTGCCTGGGTGACGGAATAGACCGCCTCACCTAACTCACATAGTAGCACGCCCCCTTGTCGACCGCCATTCGACGCCAACGGCCTGCCCGAGCAGAAGAAGGGCGCGCCGCTCCAGTTTGGGCATGGGCTCCTCGGACCGCACTCCGCCCCCTCGGGTTGGGTGGGGATCGCCGTCGGAGCGCGAGCACCGACGTGATCCGCGGGCCGATTTGCTGATGGGATGAGCCGAATGGAGGGGTCCCCGACGTCGAAGGGTTGCGACACACCAAGGACGAAAGGAAGCCCGATGGACATCGTGACCCGAACTGCGTTTCTCGCCAAGCCCGAAGTGAAGGAAGTCGTGTGCGATCTGCGACGACTGGTTCGAAGTGCGCTTCCGCACGGCAATTTTGCAGAACGTGAGGAGGCAGCGCTCACGATCTTCGACGAGGCAATGCGTTCGGTGCTCGAAGAGGAGCTTCAACACGTCGCCGACGGATTCGGAGATCTCTTGCTGGTCGATGGCGTCGAGTACAAGAAGCACCAGCCCGGCGTCGGCCGGTATCATTGCCTCGGCGGGGCGCTTCACGTGGCTCGGGATACCTATCGCCGCGTGGGAGTGCACAACGGGCCGACCGTAGTGCCGCTCGAACTCGTCACGGGGTTGGCGGAAGGAGCGACGCCCGCGCTCGGGTACAACGTGGTGCACGGATACGCGCAGCACGACATGCGATTGCACGGCGAAGCGCTGCTGGCGGCGCACCGGACGCCACCGCCGCGCGCAACCCTGGAACGGATGGCGAAGCGACTCGCGACGGTGTCGCACGAAGTCACCCCGCGCATCGAGGCGATACTCCGTCGGGCGGAAGCGCTGCCGGACGGCGCCTGCGCCATCTGCGTCGGACTGGATCGAACGTCGGTCCCGATGGCGGAAGAGCGTCCCGCTGGGGCGTCCCAAGAGCCTCGAAAAGAGCGCCGGAAACCGCGGAAGCGATGCGCGCCCAAGCCGATCGATGTGAACTTTCGCATGGCTTACGTCGGCACCGTGTCCACCGTCAACGAGCACGGCGAAGCGATCGTCACCCGGCGGTACGCCGCACCGGCTTGCGATGAGCCGACCACGCTGGTTGTGCGAATGATGTCCGACGTGCGAGCGGCCATGCGTCGGCAGCCGTCCTTGAACGTCGGCGTCGTGCAGGACGGCGCACCTGAGATGTGGAACCTCGTGCGCGACGGTCTCGCGAAGCTTCGCGACGAGGGCGCCGTTGCGAGCTGGGAGGAGGGCATCGACCGCTATCACCTGCTCGAACGGCTCGGCAACGCGCTGGAAATCATCGAGTCGGACGCAGCGGCGCGCTCGCAAAAGCTCCACGAGTGGAACGAGCAGCTGGATCTGAAGGACACGGCGATCGACAGCATCGAACGGGAGCTGGCCAAGCGCTGCGTCGAACTGTCCGAGGTCAAGCAGACCGCCGCGATGGAGCACCTCGTCTACATCGAGAACAACAAGGACCGCATGCGCTACGTGACCCTCTCCGCTAACGGGCTCCCGATCGGAAGCGGAGTCACGGAGAGCGCAGCAAAGACCGTCGTCGGGCGACGCGCCAAGAACAGCGGCCAGCGCTGGAGCGAGCCTGGCCTCCGAGGCGTGCTCACGCTGCGAGCCATACACCAGAGCGACCGCCTCCCTCGATTCTGGAACCATCTGTCACGCCGCTACACGGCCGTCGTCGCGGAGGCGGCGTGATCCGTACGTGGTCCACACCCCTCGGGTTTCTTCGGCTACCCTCCCCCACCGACCGATGAAGATCCCCCTCGACCCCGAAGCCCTGCGACGGAATCTCGCAGGTGACCCTCGGTCACTACAACGACAGAGCGGAGTCCTTCGAGGCAGGCACCCGCGACCACGACGTCTCGCAGAACGTCTCGGCGTTGCTGGGGAGCATCGAGGGTCCGGCACCGTTCACGATCCTCGACCTCGGGTGCGGTCCCGGCCGTGACCTCATCACGTTTCGCCAGCTCGGGCATGAAGCAGTCGGTCTTGACGGTGCGGAGCGCTTCGTCCAGATGGCCCAAGCGGCCTCGGGCTGCGAGGTTCTTCACCAGGACTTCCTCGGCCTCGATCTTCCGCGTGAACGGTTCCACGGGATCTTCGCCAATGCGTCCCTCTTCCACGTCCCGACGCAAGAGTTGCCGAGGGTCCTCCGAGAGCTGCACGAGGCACTTCGACTACGCGGAGTGCTCTTCTGCTCAAACCCTCGCGGCGAGGGCGAGGAGGAATGGCACGGCGAGAGGTACGGTGCCTACCACGACCTTGTGACCTGGCGGGGGTTCGTGACCGCCGCAGGATTCGAGGAGCTGGAGCACTACTACCGACCGCCAGGCCGTCCCCGTCACGAGCAGCCGTGGCTTGCCACCGTCTGGCGCAGGGTAGGGTGATCCTCTCGCAGTGAACCCACCCCTCTCAGAACCGCACGATTGCCTCAGCCTCCATTGACCCCACGGAGGCGGGCTCTGTTGGATCGTAACCGTCGCGGAATGGACGCCTCCCACGATGGCGCTCGCCGGGCGATGCTCGCCGCGTGCCCGTCCGTCATGATCGCGAGTTCTGGGAGCGTGCGTGCCGCGAGGTTCGGCGCGGCACGAGGACCGCAGACGTCGCCCGACGCCTCGGCGTGAGCGCCCGAACGTTGCAGTGGTGGAGCTGGAAGCTCCGCCGGCAGCCGACGACGGAACCGGCGGAATTTCTGCCAGTTGTGGTCGCGGAACGTGCGCCGGCCGTCTCGACGGCAGCGCTCGACCTCGAAGCGAACGGCGTCCGGATCCGTGTCGAGCTCGGCACGGACGTCCAGTACGTCGCGGCGCTCGTCGCCGCGATCCGCGCCGCATGCTGACGGTCTCGGCTGGGGCGAAGGTCTACCTGGCGGTCGAGACGGTGGACCTGCGACGCGGGCACGACGGGCTCTGCGCGCTCGTCCGTGGCGCGCTCGGACTCGACCCGTACGGTGGACACTTCTTCGTCTTCGTGGGGAAGCGAGGCGACAGGATCAAGATCCTGTTCTGGGATCGCGGCGGCTTCGTCGTCTATTACAAGCGCCTTGCCAGTGCCGCAAACGGGTCTTTCCTGTCTTTCTCAGTACCGTTTTTGGTACTTCGATCGGTGATGAGGGTCGGCAAGATGGCCTACCGCGCCCACAACATCGTGACGGCGGCGCGAGTCAGAATCCAGTCGTTCAACGCCTGGAGGTCAGGCGATCCAAAAGAAAACACGCCGACGTGGATGAGTATTTCTCCAGGACAGGATTCCGAGCGCCACCCCTCTCCATGACGCTTACGCGCTTTTCTCGCCTGGCGGCTGGCCGGGCGGGGTACCATGGGCTTGGCTCGTTCCTTCTGCCTGGCCGAAGTACAACGTCGCAGTCACGGGGGCCCTTGAGGGCTACGGTAACGCATCCGAAACCATTCCGTTAAATTCCTGTATGGACCTGCCGTACACTTACTTCGAAAACTTTACCTCGCAGTTTCTCGATGAGGCGGGTCCGGCCTGGAACACATTAAATAACGCCTGCGCGTTAGTTACTTGGAATCTAGTTGCAGATCCATATAGCCAGCCTTATTCCTGGAGTGGTTCACCAAGCTGCAGTTGGGGCGCGTATACCGCTGGATCTTGCGGCAGCACAAATCTTGTCTGGTGGCCGTGACAAACTTCGCTTTCGCTGACGAGCAAAGACGAGCACGATCAAATTCGAGCCGCCCCCTTGCGGCGTGGCTCTGTATTGCCGGAGCCGGCTGTCTTTCCGCGGGGTGCAGGGGCCCCGTAGCTGACGTTCATAACGGCAGCGATGCTTCGGCCGCCGGTGGGGCCGCTTCTGTCGACAGCAGTTCCATCCTCGAAAGTGCCTCCGATTCGGGCGCGGACGGCGATGGCGACAGCGGGTGCGGACAGCCCGCGTCGACTCCCCTCGCCCTTGCGTCCGGACAAGGCAGCCCGACCGCCATTGTCGTGGACCACACAAGCGTGTACTGGACGGATTCCGACAGCGGCACCGTGCTGAAGATCTCCCTCAGCGGCGGGACGCCAACCATGCTCGCGACCGGGCAGAGTTATCCCAATGGGATCGCCGTGGATGCTACGAGCATCTACTGGACCAATAGCGGCGGCGGCGACGGGACCGGTAGCGTCATGAAGGCGCCCATCGGCGGCGGGACGCCGATCGCGCTCGCTTCGGCGCAGAACCACGCTGCTGGGATCGCCGTTGACGCGACGAGCGTTTATTGGGTGGACAGCGCCAACGGCGTGGGCAGCACGGGCAACAACGGCACCGTCATGAAAGTGCCACTTGATGGCGGTGCCACCAAGACGCTCGCGTCGGCGCAACCAGGCCCTCAGGACATCACTGTCGATGGCTCGAGCGTGTACTGGACGAACTCTTCCTGCTGCGGCGGCGCCAGCGGCACCGTCATGACCGTGTCCATGGGCGGGGGTGGCGTTACGACGCTCGCATCAGCATCACCAGGCAACCCTTTTTTCGGCCAACCCGCCCTGATTGGCGGGCAGATAGCCGTGGATAGCACCAGTGTCTACTGGACCGGTGGAGGAGTGGACGGCCAGAGCGTGATGAAGGTGCCCCGCACGGGAGGCGAGTCCGTCACGCTCGCAGCGGGTCAGATGTTTCCATCCGGCGTCGCCGTGGACACCACGACTGTGTATTGGACGAATCGTGATGCTTTGCAGGGACCTGGTGTACCCGACACAAACTATTCGGCGGGTTCCATCATGAAGGTGCCTCTCGTCGGCGGTACTCCCGTGGCAGTCGCCTGCGGCCAGAGCGACCCCTATGCCATCGCCGTAGATTCGACCAGCGTCTACTGGACGAACCCCGAAGGCGGTACCGTCATGAAGCTCACGAAGTGACTCACTTTTAGCGAACTTCCCCGGCTGAAGCGTCTCGCGCCCTTCGCTCACTTCGACGACCGCGGTCAGGTGAAGCGGTACATCGTGCATCACCTCCGCGCACTCCGCGAAGTGTGCGATGCGGTGTGGTTCGTGTCGACCGCGGGGTTGTCCGAAGCCGAGCTCGACAAGGTCCGCCCCTGGTGCGAGCGCGCATGGGGTCGTGAGAACGTCGGTTACGACTTTGGCATGTGGCAAGACGCGTTCGGCAAGGTGAACTTCGAGGAGTGGGACGAGATCGTGCTAACGAACTCGAGCGTGTTCGGTCCGATCTGGCCGCTCAGCGACGCCTTCGGGCGGATGGCGAACAAGGATTGCGACTTCTGGGGAATGACGGACAGCACGTTGTTCGCGTGGCACCTGCAGACTTATTTTCTGGTGTTCCGGCAGAAGCTCGTGCGCTCGGCGTTCTTTCGGGGCTTCTTCCGCGACATGGATCCTACGGGGCACAAGCTCGAGGTACATCCAGAAATACGAGGTGGCGCTCTCCGGAGCATTCGTCGCGGCCGGCTATCGCGGCGCAGCCTTCGTCCCTTGCTCCGAGATCCCACGCTCTTTTCACGCGAAGTGGCGATGGCCGGACTTCAACCCGACGGTCTCGACGCCGATGGCGCTCCTCGCGCGATGGATGCCGTACGTGAAGGTGCTGCTCATTCGCGACAACCCGGGACGGATGACGCTCGAGTCCATCTACGAAGTGCTGGACGTCTCCGTTTTCGATCGCTCGCTGATCGAGGTCGATCCGCGGCGAAGCGATTTCGATATTCCCGAATCGCCGTCCGTTCGTCCGGCGCGTAAATAATTCGAAAACACGACCGCATGCGTTTGCGCTGGCGGGCCATTTCGTTGGCGCACACCGTTCGCAATGATAAGGCTTGCGGCAAATGGCGTCCGACGCAAATCGCTATCAGACGATTGTCGAACGCCACGGGATGAGCGGGACACACCGGCAGGTGATCGAGTGGACGCCCCGCGGCGCGGACGTGCTGGAGGTCGGGTGCGCGACGGGATACGTGGGCCGAGCCCTCCGTGAAGAGAAGGGCTGCCGCGTGACGGGGATCGAGTTCGATTCAGCGGCAGCGGCGGAGGCGCGGGGCAACGGTCTCACCGTCATCGAGGGCTCGCTCGAGGATCAGGAGTTCCGCAACTCGGTCGCGGAGCGATTCGACGTCGTGGTCGCCGCGGACGTCCTCGAACACTTGCGCGATCCCGCGCCGGTCTTGAATCACTTCAAGCGGTGGCTTCGAAAGGACGGCGTCGCCATCATCGCGGTGCCGAACGTCGCGGCGTGGAAGATGCGCGCGCAACTCTTTTTTCGTGGAGATTTCGAGTACCAGGACGCGGGTCTCCTCGACCGGACGCATCTCCATTTCTTCACCTGGGACACGCTGCACCAGCTCGTTCGCGCGCAGGGTTGGGACATCCTTGATACGATGGTAGAGGGGTGGCAATTGCCGGTCGGCCGAAAGCCGCTGGTGCTCATTCCCCGCGATCTACGCCGGGCAGCTTCGACGCTGTCCACTCTGAAGGGGCCGATCGGTACGACGGTTTACCGGGCGCTCGACGGGCTCGCCGGGGGTCTCGTCAAAGGTGGCGACGCGGTTCAGCACGCCGTCTTTCGCCGCTGGCCGAACCTGTGCGCGGGCCACATCGCTCTGAAGTTGCGCGCCCGAGAGTGAGCGACTGACCGCACTGCGCGATCAGAGGCGCAGCAAAAACCCGGACGGGTTGAACGTGACGAGGAACCGCTCGCCGTAAGGTGCCGGCGAGGAGCCTGACCGACCCACTCGACGGCTTCCTGCTGGTCGTTCGTCTTGTTGAAGCCCACCTCCGCACAACGGGCCGGTAATCTGCTGAGATCGGGCCCCGCCCCGCATGCGACTCCTGCTCGAAGCGCATCACCCTGCGCACACCCATTTCTTCAAAAACTCCGTGGCGATCTCGAAGAATCGCGTGGACCAAGTCCTGCTCCTCGGGCGCGACCGGGACGTGATGAAGCACCCCACGCCGCCGGCCGCGAAATGACCGCTGTCGACGGGCCTGTCGACCCGAAGGCGCTGGGACGCAAGGCGGCTGCAGGAGCCGTCACGCTCATCGCACGCTCGGTCGTCCTGCAGGGCCTCGTGTTCACCGGGAACCTGATCCTCGCCCAGATCCTCGATCCGAAGGACTTTGGCATCTTCGCGATCTCGCAATTTGCACTGACGTTCTTCGTCTACTTCGGCGACGCGGGACTGGGCGCCGCGCTCGTGCAACAGCGCGAAAAGCCGTCGGAGACTACCCTGTCGAGCGTCCTCTGGCTCCAGCTCATCATCTCGGCGGTCGTGATCGCGGTCGTGTGGGTGCTGTCGCCGCTCTCGAAGCTCGTCTGGCCCGATTTCCCCCCCGGCTCCCAGTGGCTCCTCCGCGCGCTGTCGCTCGAGCTGCTCCTCACCGCCGCGCGCACCGTTCCCGCGCTGCTCATGGAACGAGAGCTCCTCTTTGGACGCCTCTCTGTGCTGGAGGTGACCAACCAGCTTGCCTTCTACGCCGCCGCGCTCCCCCTCGGCATACTCGGCTTCGGCGTGCGAGCGCTCGTCGCCGGCGTGCTTGCTCGCGCTACCGTGGGCGTGATCCTGGCTTACGTCCTTCGACCCTGGCGCCCCCGTCGCGGCATTCACTGGACGCTCCTTCGTCCCATCGTGCGATTCGGGGTCCCTTACCAGATGAAGAACCTGGTCGGCTTCGCGACCGCTGCGATCTTGCCGGTCTATGCGGGCCACACGCTCGGCGCGCGCGCGGTCGGGCTGATCGGCTGGTCACGCAACCTCTCCAACACACCCCTCAAGCTGGTGGAGGTGATGGGGCGCGTCGGCTTCCCGCTCTTCTCGCGCTTGCAGAGCAATCCGAAGGCTCTCGGCGAAGCCCTCGGACGCGCGGTGCACGTGTGCGCCGCGGGAACGCTCCTCTTCGTCGCCGTCGTGCTTGGTTTGGCTCCGCAGATCATACACATCGCGTACCCCAGATGGACCGAGGCCATGGTCCCGCTCTACCTATTTTCCGGGACGATGGCGCTCGGCTTTCTTACTCCTCTTGCCCAGTCCGCCTTCGATGCCATCGGTCGGCCAAGGGTCTTCCTCTACCTATCCATGGGTTGGGGATCCGCCATCTGGATACTCGTCCCGATCGCCACACCCCGCTGGGGGATCGTGGGATTCACGGTCGCGTTCATCGTCCCTGTGTTGCTGGGTAACGTCGTCGTGGCCAAGCTCCTCGGACACGTCTTTCCGACAGCTCGGATCGTTCGCCGCGTCCGCGGCGCGGCGTTCGCCGCGCTCCTCGAGGGGCTGCTCGCGCGCTTCGGATTCGCACGCTTCATCACGGGGCCGCTCACCCTCGTCCTCGGAGTGGTCGCATGTGTCGCCTGCTTCGTCGCCGTATTGTTCGTCGTCGATCGCGGAACCTTCACGGACGCCTGGAATTTGCTACGGCGCGAGGCACGACAGCGAGAGGCACTGCGCGCGTCCGCGCCCGAGACATGAAGACATGCCGTTGCGCCGATCTGGGAAACATGCGAACTAGGCACGCCCGATGCGAAACCTCGCAAAAGCGCTGACGAAGAAGGCCCGCGGCTCCGTTCGCCACCTGCAACGAAGCTACGTGGTCGATGAATTCAACTACCTTTATTACCACGGCGTGAACGGCGTGCAGCCGTTCTCCACGATGTCCTGGTTCGGCGTTGAGGCACTGAAATGCCCCGCGGATATGTGGATCTATCAAGAGCTGCTGTACCGGACGACGCCCGACGTTATCGTCGAGTGCGGCGTTCGGTTCGGCGGAAGCAGTCTGTACCTCGCGCACCTCTGCGACCTGCTGGGCAAGGGCCGTGTGATCGGGTGCGATATCGCGCTGTCCGCGGTTCACGACAAAACGCGCTCGCACCCGCGTATCAAGCTGTTCGAGGGCAGCTCGACGGACCCGGCCATGGTCGAGCGGATCGTGCGCGAGTGCGCGGGCCAACGGACCATGGTGATCCTCGACTCCGACCACTCCGAACGGCACGTGACAGCCGAGCTTGAAGCCTATTCGCCGCTCGTCTCACAGGGCTGTTACCTCATCGTCGAGGACACGAACGTCAACGGGCACCCCGCGTTTCCGACACATGGCCCGGGCCCCTACGAAGCCGTGCACAAGTTCCTCGCCAAAAATACAGGGTGGAAAGTGGACAAGGACTGCGAGCGGTTGCTCGTGACGTTCAATCCGTCCGGCTATTTGCTCAGAATTTAAGGCACACGCAGCTTCAGCGCGACGTGTGCAGCGCATACGGAGGAGCGCACGTGGCGGCACCTGGACACGATGCAGTTGCAGACGCTGCTCCACGCGCGCATTCCCCGGGTGAATTGCTCGGAGCACGGCGTGCGGCAGGTGCGGGTTCCGTGGGCGGAGCCGAAGTCGCGGTTCACTCTGCTCTTCGAGCGGTTCGCGATCGACGTGATGCTCGAGACGGACGGCTCCGGCGCTGCGAAGATCCTCGGGCTGAGCTGCGTCAGGGACGGGTAATTTCGTCATAGCGTGAGGGGAGCGCGTGCTCTCACCCCCGCCGCTTCCTCGCCATTCGCTTCGCCTCACGCTCGGTCGGCGCCCACGTTGGAGTCCAGAAAGTCTTGCTCGTCTCGGGCGACAACGGCGCCGATCCGAACAAGGTCGTCGCGATCACCGACGATGTGCGCGCAACCACGATGACGAGCGCGGTGGCACGTGAATCGTTCAGCGTCGTCGCCGGACCGACGTACGGGACCTGTTACCGCGGCGTCGCGTACGTGAACTGATCCGAGAGCTCGCTCATCTTCGCAAAAGCTTCGGTGAGCGCCCACACGAGGACTCGGAGGGCCGATGCGGCGGCCAGATCAGGGGCCTCCCTCGGATACAGGGCGCGCGCGCCACGTGGCGCCGTCCCACCCGAGAATCGTTCCACCGCCGCCGACCGCCCATGCTTCTCTCGGCGAGAGCGCCCAGACAGCGGCGAGCCCCTCCGAGACTCCGGTGGGGAACGTCGTCCACCGCTGACCGTCGAAGTGAGCAATGAGTCCATCGAGACCCACGAGCCACACGTCGTTCGAGCCGGTGCCGTTCATGCCGAACGCCTCGAAGCTGACGTCCGTCGTGTTCCAGTGCGTGCCGTCCCAGTGCTGGAGCGGCGCACGATACGGAGCGATCCAGACGTCATCGGCGTCGGAACCCCAGAGTGCTCTCGGTGATCCGCCGCTGTAATCGACCGCGTCGAAGTTCGATCCGTCTCCGTGCGCCACGAAGCCGACGTCGCCGTCGCCCGGGCCGCCCGTCCACACGTCGCTGGAGTCGTACGCCCACACGTCCCAGAGTGTGTGTACAGAACCGGTGAGCGCTTCGTCCCACTCGGTCCCGTTCCAGTGACGAAGCAGACCGGTGTCCACGTCCGTCGCGAGGCCCGCCATCCACACGTCGTTGGGCCCCGTCTCCCAGACGCTCAGCAACAATTCGCTCAACGTTGTCGCAGCAGTCCGCATCTGGAGGCTGATTCGTGGAACGGACACTTGATGGTCACGCAGCCGTCACGCGGGAAAGACGAGGCGGCAGCGAACACCCACCCCGGACCGGTTCGAGATCTCGATCGCACCCCGCATGTCCCGGATCGCGCGCCGCACATACCAGAGCCGGATGCCGGCGCTCCACGCTCGCGCGCGACCCGTGTACTCGACGCTGAACACTCGGTCGATCTCCTCCGCGGGAATACTGGGCCCACGGTCGTCGACCTGCACGATCACACGACCTTCCTCCTGGAACGCGCGCACCTCCACGTGCGGCTCCTGCGAGGGGCCCGCCGCGCCGCTGAACGCCTCCGTCGCGTGATGGAGCGCGGTCATGATTGCGTACCGAACGAACAGGGGGTCGCCCCGCACGAAGAGACTGGGCTCGCTCTCCAGCCGTAGCGTCACCGGCTCCGCCGCGGCACTGGCCACCACGGAGCGGAGCAGGTGCACCAGATCCACCCGCGCATCTTCGTGACCGAGCGGGTAGGGCAGGCCTCGGAGGGTGCGCAGAGTGTCTGCGATCCGCCAGCACTGTCCCAGCAGGTCATCGACGCTCGCGTGTGCGAGTGGAGACAGCGTACGGTCGAGCTGGGCTGCTCGCGAGCTCTCGAGGGAAGAGATGAGGATCATGAGCGGATTGGCTACCTCGTGGCTGACGGCTCCGGAAACCAGCTCCACCGCCTTGGCGACGAGGTCCGTCGCGCTCCCGACGAGCTGGCGTCGATCGGCAACGACACTCCGCACCGTCCGCCCGAGCGCTTCGGCATCGAACGGCTTTCGGATGATCTGGTCCGCATCGATGGCGCGCGCCTGGGGCGCGTCGTCAGCGGTGAGCACGATGACGGGGACCTCTCTCAAGGCAGGATCGCCGCGCTGGTGGATCCGAAAGCTCCAGCCGTCCATGGTGGGCATCCAGAGGTCGAGCAGAACGACGTCGATGGGCCCGTTCTTTCGCATCGTCTCGAGCGCGACGGCTCCGTTCGGCGCCTCGAGGACGCGAGAGCCGTCAGAGCCCAGGAGCTCGGCTACTGCCGCGCGCACGTCGTCATCGTCCTCCACGACGAGAATGGATAACGGCCGTGCCTCCGGGGAGGGCCCGCCCTTTGACGCTCCGACGGAATCCATGACTGCACGCATTGGGTTTTCCTCGCGGTGTTGGTACGTCCCGCCCTGGCTCGTAGCAAGATGTGCACCAGCCCCCCCGGCATGTCCGGAAGGTGACATTGCCCGAGATCGGCTCGACAGGGTGCCTCACTGTTGCGTTTCTCCGCGGCATTGCGCTCCGCCGGCAATCCCCTCAGGATGGTCGCTGACCTCCCGTGCCGAATCGCATTCTCATCGTCGAGGACGACGAAGCCACGCTGGAAGCCGTGGGCGACACGCTCGTGGAGCTGGGTTGGTCCGTGGCTCGCTGCGCGGAGCCGGTCAGCGCGCGGGAGCTGGTGGAAACGGAAGACTTCGACGTGGTCATCACGGATCTTCGTTTGCCCGGAATGAACGGCCTGGAGCTCTGCGGGCGCCTCTGCCTGAGTCGCCCCGACCTTCCCGTCGTGCTCATGACGGCCTTCGGAGACACCCGGTCCGTCGCAGGAGCCATGCGCTCCGGCGCCGTCGACTTCCTCCAGAAGCCGTTCTCGCGGGAGGGGCTCCGGGTCGCCGTCGAGCGAGCGCTCGAGAAGAAGAAGGGGCTCACCAGGGTGCAGCGGCTGCCGAAGGACGACTCGGACGACGACAGCGCGCTGCCTTCGATGATCGGCTCGAGTCCTCCCATGCGCGTTCTGTCGCGCCAGGTGCGTCAGGTAGCGAAAGTCGACACCTGCGTGCTGGTCACGGGCGAGACGGGCACCGGTAAAGAGCTCGTCGCGCGAGCGCTGCACGCCTCGAGCAACCGCTCACAGGGTCCGTTCGTCGCGATCAACTGTGCGGCCCTGCCCGCCGACATCATCGAGAGCGAGCTCTTCGGACATGCGCACGGCGCCTTCACGGGCGCGGTGAAGAGTCGCATCGGGCTCTTTCGCGCCGCCGCCGGGGGCACCCTGTTTCTCGACGAGATCGGCGCCATGCCGCTGTCACTTCAGTCCCGGTTGCTCCGCACCATGGACTCCGGGGCCGTGCGTGGGATCGGCAAGGTCGAGGAGGAGGAGGTCGACGTCCGCTTCGTCGCCGCCACGAACGCCGAGCTCGCGGACGCCGCTGCGGAAGGAGCGTTCCGGGGAGATCTCCTGCTGCGGCTAGCCGCGTTCCCGCTGCACGTCCCGCCGCTCCGGGCACGGGGCGACGACGTGATCGAGCTCGCCGTGCACTTCCTCGCGCGGTTCGCCCAGACAGGGATCAGGCCCGAGCTTGCACCCCCGGCGGCGCGAGCACTCCGCCGCTACGGGTGGCCTGGCAACGTGCGAGAGCTGGAGAACTGCATTCATGCGGCCGTCGTCGCCGCTGACTCGGGCGTGATCGCCGCGGACCACTTGCCCGCGCGCGTTCGCGACAACGTCCATCTGAAGCTCGACGCCGCTCCGGAGCCGCTCGGGCTCCACGAGGTGAAGCGGCTGCACATCGGGCGCATCCTTTCGGAAACCGGCGGCAATCGCTCGGCTGCGGCCCGCAAGCTCGGGATGAATCGGGTCACCCTCTACCGGAAATTGAAGCGATATCGGCTCGAATGACCGGGCGCCAGTGCGTTCACCTTCTCACGAACTCCGGAGGCGGGCCGGGCGGGCACATGGATCTGGAAGCGTTCGATCTTTCGCAGGAGCGTCTTGCGATCGATGCCGAGCAACTCCGCGGCGAGCGTCCGGTTACCGCCAGCTCGATGCAGGACATCCTGGATGTGAACGCGCTCGGTTGCCTCCCAGCGTGCGCTCGATTCCCCGGGGACGGCCGCCGGCGCTTCCGACGGACGAACGGCGCGCGGAAGATCCTGTGCGCCCAGGTGATCGAACCGCGCGACGCCGACGGCGTACCCGATCGCGTTGCGAAGCTCACGCACGTTGCCGGGCCACCGGTACCGCAGCAACGCCTCCTCGAACGCGGGCGTCACGCCGACGATCTGCTTACCTGAGCGTTTTGCCGCCGACTCGCAGAACGTCTCCGCGAGGATCAGTGCGTCGAACTCCCGAGCACGAAGCGGCGGGAGCACGATCTCCAGCACCGCGAGCCGGTAATACAGATCCGAGCGAAGCAGCCCGGTCCGCACCAGCTCTTCCGGGGGCACGAGGCTGGAAACGACGAGTCGAAAATCCGTCGCGAGCTCCTCTTCAGAACCGACGGCGCGCACGGAGCGCTGCTGAAGGGACCGGAGAAGCTTCGCCTGGAGCTCCGGTGTCAGCGCCCCGAGGTCGTCGAGGAACAGCGTCCCGCCGTGCGCAGCCCGCATCAGGCCCGGGTGCGACGACTGAGCCCCACTGAAGGCGCCTTTGACGTACCCAAAGAGCTCGCTCTCCGCGAGCGCATTGGGGATGGACGCGCATTCGACTGCCACGAACGGGCCGCGAGAGCGGGGCCCCTGGGAGTGCAGCAGCCGAGCGACGAGCTCCTTCCCCGTGCCGCTCTCGCCGACGAGGACCACGGTCACATCCGAAACCGCCGCACGCGTCACATCCTCGCGGAGCCGAACGATTGCCAGGCTCTCCCCTTGCAGGCCGCCCCACGATGGCTGAATCTGCCCGCGGGGCCGGCTCCGGATCATCGCCTCCGATCGCGCGCGGTGGAGCGCGGCGCCGAGATCCATCGTCATCGCCGCGCGATCGACGTAGTCCCACGCGCCCGCTCTCAGCGCCCGCACCGCCGACCGCATCTGGGAATCTCCCACGATGATGATCGGAAGCCCTGGGTAGTCGCGCGCCAGATCACGGCACAGGACGTCCACGTCGCAGTCGAGCGCGTCGGGATCCGCGACGATCGCGTCCGCGTCGGCACCGCGTCCCGGCGAGGCGAACGAGACGAAGCGCATACCGAGAGCGCGCAGCGCCTGGCGCAGGGTCTCCTCGCTGGGGCTGCGAGAGACGACGAGGGCAGCGGCGGATCGCATCGTCCTGGCTGGGCAATCTACCACCCCATGCGTCGGGGGATAGGCTCCCCTTCGGCGCGATGTGGCAGGCGCTCTCACATTCGCTCGCGGCGAGCCCACGCAGTCGAGCCTTGGGGAGCGCCACGCGCGGGGACCGAGGTCGTTCTCACGCGCGACGATGAATGCCGACTGCGTGCGCTCTGAACTTCGACCACGTAGCGCTCGCTCGACGCGACCGGCTCGGCGCCGTCGTCGCGAACCTCCCGTCCGCACGTTGGAGCGAAGCGGAGCGGGCTCTACTCATCGCGTACGGTTTCGCGCAGCCATCGCAATAAGCGTGAGCGGCCCAGTTGAGAGCGCGACGAGCGTCCCAGCGCCGCCACCGTCGCCCGGCCGAGGCTCACGCCGTTGCAGCACCCAGCCTCTTGGGGACGCTCAAAGTGTCGGGCGCGCTCGTGCACAAGAAGCGTCCCTGTGGTCCATGTCGCCGCGAAGATGAGCAGCAACGGGAGCCACGATCCGGTGAAACTCGAGAACATCGCCAGACTGCGCTCCACGAAGCACGCGACGATGACGAGATCGAGCATGGCCACGAATACCGCGAAGGCGAACGCCGTGGGAAGAGGCGCAGACGCTCTTGACCCGCGGAAGTAGCTGACCGAGACAGCGGCGAAGATGAGCGGCGCCGCCGCGGCGTGGAGCAGCAGCGCGGTCGTCAGGGTCGTCGTCGCGAGGAGAGCAGCCATGGTCGCTCCGCACAACGCCCAGCCGGCAAGCGCATGCAACGCCGGGCGAGCGAGGTAGCGCATCGAGGTCCGCAGGCTTCCAGCGCGACTCTCGCAAAGGACCGCGGTGATCTGCGTCGCCAGGCCGAGGAGCAGGCAGACCGCGTGCAGCCAGTGAACACCCTGAAGGAGCAGCATCTCGACGACGATCCACGTCACCAAGATCCCTCCCGAGACGAACGCGGCTCGATTCGCCAGTACGTGCCTCCGGAGCGCGACGACGCCCGCGACCGTGTTGGCCACACCTACGACGCCGGCGAGCAGGAGTCCCGGGATCAAGAAGTCGCGGAAGGGCGTGCGCTTGAGAATCGAGATTGGTAGTCGAATGATTGACCCGTCCGTCCTCCAGACGAGCTCCGCACCTCCCCAAAGGGCTGTCAGCCCTGCAAACAGGCAAAGCGTTGCGAGCAGGACGCGCAACGACCCGGCGCGTGGCCGCCCTGGCTGCGCGCGCGCCGGCGACGCAAGGAGGGAATGATCTTTCGCTGCCACGCGGCCCTGACTAGCAACTGGCGTTCCGTTCCTGGTTTCATGTGCCCTGGCGCCGCGCTTCGGGAGCAGCGGTGCAAGGCCTGCGCGCGCGCGCGCGAACCGCATCCAGCCATTGCCCGCCCGAAAGACCTTCCCGCAAAATGGCCGGCCTCCCGCCGTCGGAGACGGAACGCCGCGTGCAGTAAGCCGACCTGATCCATGGAAGACGAGAGATTCGCCGGTGACGTGCCCATCCATGTCTCCGCGCCCTCGGGCAGCGACCCGGTCCCAGGAGTCATCGTTCTTCACGACGCGGGGGGAATGAGCAACGATCTGCGTCGTCAGGCGGCCTGGCTCGCCAGCGAGGGGTTCCTGGCGGCGGCGCCAGACCTCTACCACCGGGGCGGGATGTTCACGTGCATCCGGCAGATCATGCGTGACGTGGCCGCGGGAAGCGGACGCTCGTTCGACGATATCGACGCGGTTCGTTCCTGGCTAATGGGCCAACCTCGTTGCAACGGCAAGGTCGGCGTCATCGGCTTCTGCATGGGCGGTGGATTCGCGCTGGTGCTCGCCCCCGGGCACGGCTTCTCCGCTTCGAGCGTGAACTATGGAACCACCTCGAAGCGGTTCTACAGCGAGAGCTATCTGGCCGACTCGTGTCCCATCGTTGCGAGCTACGGAGCGAAGGATTGGGGGAATCGCGGCAATGCGGCGCGACTCGAGAAGGTGCTCACTGCCGTCGGCGTTCCGCACGACGTGAAGGAATATCGGGAGGCCGGCCACTCCTTCCTGAACGACCACGAGGGCGCCGGTGATCGGATCCCGATCGTCTTCAAACTCCTGAGCGCCGTCACGAGGAGCGCTTACCACGGACCTTCGGCGGAGGATGCTCGCAGACGCATCGTCGCCTTCTTCAAGACCCATCTTGCCTCCGATGAGCACTGAGCCTTTCCACCATGTCGCCTGAGCCGCCACCGCCAGCCGTTCCGAAAGCTCGCCCACGAAGCGGTCGAGCGCCTGCCAGTCCGTGTACTCGTGGTCGCGCGAAGTATCGGTGTCGCCCTCCGCCGGTACGTGTCGATGAGCGCGTCCCGAAACCGGCCCGTGCCCCCCTCCGGACGCGATAGGTAGCCGTGCTTCAAGTAGCCGAGCACCATCAGCAAGACCAGCGTCGTCGCTTCTTCGGGCAGCATTCGTGTGAAGAGCCTGCGCAGACGTTCGCCCTTGAGATGCTCCGCCGACCACACGCCGATCGGCTTGCCGAAGTGCGCGATGGTGCCCAGGTCGTTGCGCAAGTTCCAGAGGCCCGCGAGCTGGTCGCGTATCGTGGACAGCTCGATGGGTTTCTCGATTGGTGGTGCCACGTTCACCACGCGGTCGGCGCCGTCCAGAAGCCGCTTTATCTCGTCCGCATCCTCGGGGGCGAGCTCGAGAAGCGAGCGAGCCGTCGAGTCGAGATCGCGCGAGATCACGACCTCGAGGCCGTCGCGCGCGTCGCGATACGTCAAGAACCGCTCGATGATCCTGAGAGGCACACGCGGAACGATGCCGAGCTCCTCGTAGATCCGCTGAAACGCGCCTCCCGTGAGCCAGTGAATGCAGCCGTCGATGGTGTACGGCCCGCGGCTCCACGCAGTGCAAACACCGCCGAGCGCAATGTTGTGCTCGACGATGGTCGTCCGAAAGCCGTTTACGCGCGCAAAGCAACCGGCGGAGGGCCCTGCGAGACCGCCGCCGACGATGACAACGTGCTTGTCCTTCACGAGCGTACCCAAGCGGCCGATAACGGCTGCCAGGAGCTTGCCACGGCATCGTGCCGCAAGATGCGCGCCTGCATGCCGTTCGTGTTTGCTGCGGCATGGGGCAGCGACGCAGCGTGCATCGAGCAGTCCTGCGCAGCCACATCAGGACTCCCCGGTGTCACGAAGGACGCGAAGACAAATCGCGGGTACGCGGGCGTCGCTGACTTCCGCGCGCGGCCGACTCACCCCACGGTGTCTCTCATGGCGACCAGGAACGCCCTCAGAATCCGCCGGGCCTCTCGACGCGGCGTCGTGCACGCGGGCGAGGTTCACGGTTTCGTAGGCGTGGGCGATGACGTTGCGGAAGCCTGCTGCACGCACGAGGCGCGACGCGAGCGCGGGCTCGAGGTGTCCGGCAGCGGCGAGCCGGCGAAAGGCTTCGCCGTAATTTGCCGGCGCGCCGAGCTTCAGTTTCACGCACGCGGACATCGCGAGATCGAGAGCTATCTGTGTCGCTTGCCAGAGATGAAGGATGACGGCGTCCGACTCGTCCGTGCCCGGCCTGAGGTCCTCCGGGTTTGCGGGAAGCCGCGCCGCGACACGAGCCAGATGCCGCTCGACGGTCGCGACTTTTTCGCCCAGCACTTCGACGTCGAAGAGGCTCATCGAATCGAGCTCCGAGAGAACGTCGCCATACGACTTCTGAACGAGGTCCCCGACGTCGCACCAGAACGACGCCGCTTCGACGGCGAAGCGCTCGAAGAGCCCGGGCGAGCGCTCGTGGAGCAGAATGCCGTCGCGGGCGACGCGATACCGGAGGACGGCGGACGCGCGCGAGAGATCTGCCGCGTCGACGCGGTCAGAGCCGAACACGTCCGTGAGGTCCGCGATCAGACCGCCGAGGTCGAGCCCGTCCGCGGCCAGATAAGCGACGTCCCAGTCGGATTGCGGCGACGCTTCGCCGCGCGCGCGAGAGCCATGAAGCGCCAGGAAGTCGAGCGCGCCGTGACGTGCCGCAATGCGCGCTGCTTTGCGCAGAATGAACTCGTCAGGAACGGGCATCTGGGGCAAAAGTAGCAGGTTTGCGGCTAGCACGATGCGAGTCGTTCAGTCGACCGCTCCCCCGCCGCCTTCGGCGCGCTCGTGATCGCAAGGGGGTCTTGACCCCCGCGGCTCGCTCCGCGACCGCTCCCCCGCCGCCTTCGGCGCGCTCGTAATTGCAAGGGGGTCTTGACCCCCGCGGCTCGCTCCGCGACCGCTCCCCCGCCGCCTTCGGCGCGCTCGTGATCGCAAGGGGGTCTTGACCCCCGCGGCTCGCTCCGCGACCGCTCCCCCGCCGCCTTCGGCGCGCTCGTGATAGCAAGGGGGTCTTGACCCCCGCGGCTCGCTCCGCGACCGCTCCCCCGCCGCCTTCGGCGCGCTCGTGATCGCAAGGGGGTCTTGACCCCCGCGGCTCGCTCCGCGACCGCTCCCCCGCCGCCTTCGGCGCGCTCGTGATCGCAAGGGGGTCTTGACCCCCGCGGCTCGCTCCGCGACCGCTCCCCCGCCGCCTTCGGCGGGCTCGCTCCGCTCGCGTAGTTCCGCACCTCTTTGATCCCTTGGAGACGACGCGCGCGTCGATGCGGAACTACTGATCCTCGTAGTCGCTCTCATCGAACACGAGGGATTCGCGACCCTCCGCCTTCAGCCGTTCGCGCAGGGCTTCGTACACGACGTCGATGACCTCGACGCGCGTCGAAAGAAGGTAATATTCATCCTCGGAGACGGCGGGGATGCGCGCAAGTCTTTCGGCCGCTAGCCGTTCGTCATCGGGAGCGAGCCGCAGTTCCGCGGACGGGCCGCTCCGCTCGGAGGTCTTCGCGAGCGACTCGAGCACGACGCCGAGCGGGCTCAGCGACAAGAGAGCGCGGCGCGCGCAGAGTTCCCAGGGGTCATCGGGGTCGTCCGGCCGGCGACGCCAGAAGCCGTCGATGCGACGCCGGACGACTTCTCCGAGATAGGCCGCGACCGCGCTTGCCACGATCGGCTCGAGCTCCGGTCGGTCCACGACGCCGGACGACGCGATCCGGAGGTACTCGTCCAGAACGGGTAGCGTCTCCGCGTCATAATCGAGCTCGACTCCCACGGCGGACAGCGCAAACTGTCGGCAATTTTCCGAGAGCTCCAGAATCTCCCCCGGGATTTCGCCCAGAACGGGCTCATCAGAACCGTCGTCTTCCTCGCCAGCGCCGTTCGCGTCGAGCACCGAGGGGTTCTACCCGAAGCACCGTGGTCTCGCACCTCCCCGAGGAGTCGCGCCCGCCGAGGGGCCACCTCGACGGCCGGAGCCCCAGGGGCCAAGCTAGGGCCAAGCTAGGGCCAGACTAGGGAATCTGGCGGGGTAGACGCGGCCCATTGTTCGGCAATGTTCCGTGGTAGGCTCGAAAGCTCTCATGCGTCTCGGGATTTTGAGCGACATCCACGCCAACTACGAGGCGCTATCCGCCACGCTCGAAGCGTACGCGCACGAGGACATCGCAGAATACTACTGCCTCGGGGATACCGTCGGCTATGGGGGCTCGCCGAACGAGTGCGCGGAAGTCATTCGCGAGATCTCGAAGGCAACCATCCTCGGCAATCACGACGCCGCGGTCGCGGGTCGAATGGACTACTCGTACTATTACGAGGCGGCGCGGCATGCTCTCGACACTCACGCCGCGATGATCTCGACGGCGAGCATGGAGTGGCTACGGCTGCTTCCATACCAGCTCAGGCTCGACAAATACGAGGTACAGCTCTGCCACGGGTCGCCGGTACGGCTCGAAGAGTTCGAATACATCTTCGCGCCGGAGCAAGCGCGCGAGTGCCTGCCCATCTTCGATGAGCTCGGGCACATCACGCTCATCGGACATTCCCATCTGTGCAAGGTGTTCGCGCTCACCCGGAACACGGTGGAAGAGCTGCCGCCGGTGGATTTCGCTCTCGAGCCCGACAAGAAATACATCGTCAGCGTCGGCTCGGTGGGCCAGCCTCGCGACTACGACAACCGCGCGAGCTACACGGTTTACGACACGAAGAAGAAGGAATTCGAGTTCAAGCGCGTCGAGTACGACATCGAAACGGCGGCGGACAAGGTTCTTCGCGCGAAGCTCGAGCGCAACTTCGCCCATCGGCTGTTCATAGGAGTCTGAGCGGCCTTCAGACCGCGACGGACCAGGTCGTGCCGCCCGGCCCGTCATGGAGACTGACGCCCATCGTCTCCAGCTCCGCGCGGAGCACGTCCGATCGCGCGAAGTCCTTGGTACGCCGCGCCTCCACCCGAGCGTCCACGCGTGCCTGGACGTCCGCTGCAGTGAGTCCGCGCACGGCGAGGCGCCGCTCCGAAGTGCGCGCTCGGTACTCCACCGCACCCGTCGTCAGAAGGCCGAGCTGCTCCGCCACGTGACTCATCGCAAGGTCTAGGGCCCGGCCCACCACGGCGGACGCACCCTGGAACGATGGATCCTGTTTGCGCCGGAGCGCCAGGTCCGACACTTCATTGGCGAGCTTGGCGATCTCACCGAGCTCCGCCAGCGCGACGGACGTATTGAGGTCGTCGGCGAGGGCCTCGTCCGCCTTTTCCCGGGCGCGATCCCCGGCGTCCCGCGCCTGGACGAGCTCCCTGGGGAGCTTCGCGGGGACGGTCACTCCGGCGTCGCCGAGACCGCGTAGTCGCTCGCGCGTCGTGTAAAGGTAATCAAGCCTTCGCTCGGCTTCATCCACGCCGGGAAAAATGACTCTGCCCGACGGCAGCGTCTCGGTGTCGAACTGGATCGGCCCTCGGTAATGCACTCCGAGGAGAAAGAGCCTGAGCGCCCCGGGATCGTTCCTGGCAAACACGTCCCGCGCGGTGACGAAATTGCCCAACGATTTGCTCATTTTTTCTTTGTCGACATTCACGAAGCCGTTGTGCACCCAGCATTGCGCGAACACGCCGGCGTGCGGATTCGCGGACTCGCCCTGAGCGACCTCGTTTTCGTGGTGCGGGAAGATGAGATCCATGCCGCCACCGTGGATCTCGAAGCCGTGCCCCAGGTACTCGAGGCTCATTGCGACGCATTCCGTATGCCACCCGGGCCGTCCGAAACCCCAGGGGCTCTCCCAACCCCACTCGCCCCGCAGCGCGCCCTTCCAGAGCGCGAAGTCGAGCGGGTCTCGCTTGTTCTTCTCGTCCGCCTCGACCCTGGCACCGGCGACCAGCTCGTCGAGCTTGCGACGCGAGAGCTTGCCGTAGCCGGTCGATCGCCGGACGGAGAAGTAGACGTCGCGAGTGCCCTCGGGCATGTCGACGACATACGCCGCGTCGCGACGAACCAGCTCTTCCACGAGCCGCACGATTTGCGGGATGTGGCCGGAGACCGTGGGTTCATGATCGGGCGCGAGACACCCGACCGCGGCCATGTCCTCGCGATAGATATCCGCCATCCGACGAGAAAGATCGAGCGGCGACTCGCCGTTCTCGCGGGCGCGGTTCAGAATCTTGTCATCGACGTCCGTGATGTTCCGGACCTGTGTCACCTCGAGGCCGCGGGATCGCAGCGTTCGTGTCAGCACATCGAAGACGACTGCACTCCGGACGTGTCCCACGTGAGGCACGTCGTAAACGGTCGGCCCGCAATAGTAGAGGCGAACCTTTCCCGGAACCCGAGGCGTGACCGGCTCGACTTTTCGAGTCAGCGTGTTGTAAAGAAGCATCGGCGGCATCTTATCCTCAGGAGCGGTCCCATCTGGAGGCGTCGTCAGTAAGGGTAACCTCCACGCGGCGGCGGTCGCCAACCTTCCCACTTCCTTGCCCGAATGCGCTTACGATCGTACGTCAACGGCTTGATCGCGATGAGCCCGGCGATGAACCCGCCGATGTGTGCGAAGACCGCGACGCCGCCCTCTGCGACCTGATCGGTTGCCTGTATGTGGAGGGTCTGGACCCCCGTAAGGAGGTTCAGGACGAAGAACTCCCCTGCGACGAACCAGGCTGGAACGACCAGCGTCAGTCCGAACAGCAGCCATAGAAGCGGAATGGGGTTCAAGATCAGGATGGGCGAGCGCGGGTAGAGCACCATGTAAGCGCCAGTGACGGCCGCGATGGCGCCAGAGGCGCCGACCATCGGGATCGGGCTTCCCAGCGTCGTCAGGACCTGCACGATCGCGGCGATGACGCCACCGCCCAGATAGAAGAGCAAATAGCGAAGGTGTCCGAGCGCGTCCTCTACGTTGCCGCCGAAGATCCACAGGAACCACATGTTCCCGGCGAGGTGCACGAGGTTCGCGTGCATGAACATGCTCGTGAATATCGTGAACGCCTCCCCTGCCGGATCGAGCGCGAGGCGCGTGGAAACGAGGCCGTAGCCGGGCTCGTACCACGGCGGCTGACTCTGGAACCACGAGAAGGCTGCGACGTTCGTCCCGATGAGAAGATAGTTGACGACGGCCGTCGTCCTGACCGGGTTCATGTCCCGCAGCGGAAACACGAAGCTACCCTACACCGGAGATCGCCCGGGTCGACCCCGCGTTTGTTCCGCCCACCGGGGGAGGTCGGGGCGAAATGCTCGCTCCAGCCACCCCGATCTTCGGTGCTGGTTGCCTCCGCGATCGACCTGAAGCTGAGCTTGGCCTAAAGCATCGGCGAATCCGGGGCCCGTGATAACGTCCGCCTGCATGCTGGCGCCGCTCTTCCGCGCTTCGTTTCCGTTGGTCTTCGCGGCCGCGACAGTCCTCGGATGCGGCGGGCCGGCTCTGGACGGCAGCGTATATCGCCAGGGCGCTCTCTCTTTTCGAGTCGGTCGGATTCCGTCGAGCTGGCGGCCGATCGAGGCCGATGGCGCGCTGCTGGCGTTTCGAGACAGCAGCGCGGAGGCGAGCATCGCGGTCAACGGGCGCTGCGGGAAGGACGGCGATGACGTGCCGCTCGAAGCTCTCACGCACCACCTGTTCCTCGAGTTCACCGATCGCAAGCTCGACGAGCAATCCCTGATCCAGCTGGACGGTCGCGACGCGCTCCACACGGAGCTTCGGGCGAAGCTCGACGGGGTGGAGCGACGGTTTTCCGTCTTCGTCTTGAAGAAGAACGGGTGCGTGTACGACTTCATGTACGTTGCACCCCCCGATGCTCCCGCGGAAGGGCAGAGGCGCTTCGTCGCATTCGTCGAAGGCTTCTCAACGATAAAGCCGTGACCGACCGATTGCGAACCAGCAGGACGAGCTTCGTACCACCGGTCGTGCGTCGGCGTTCCTTTTCGGAGCAGCTTGGGCAGCGACTCGCCAACCTGCTCGAACACGTCGGTCAGATCAGCGAAATGGCGTACGGAACGGGCCGAGCAGCGCTCCGCCGTCCGTTCGAGGGGCGCGAGATCGTGCGCCAGGTGGAGTCACTCGGTGTGGCATCGATCGGCATCGTTGCGGTCACGAGCCTCTTCATCGGCATGGTGATGGCCGTACAGTTCGCGTTTGGCCTCCGGAAATTCGGCGGCATGGAATACACAGGCCGCGTGGTCGCGCTGTCTTTCGCGCGCGAGCTCGCGCCGACCTTCACCGCCGTGATCGTCGGCGGTCGAATCGGCGCGGGTATGGCCGCGGAGCTTGGATCCATGGCGGTGACGGAGCAACTCGACGCGGTGCGTGCGCTCGGTGCCGATCCGCTGAAAAAGCTCGTCTTGCCGCGCCTCGTCGCATCCATCATCGTGATGCCGATCCTCGCGACATTCGCCCTGGTGCTGGGTTTCTCCGGCGCCATGTTCATCACCGACAATCAATTCAACATTCCTTCGGGCTTCTTCTTGAGAAGCGCCCTCGGAACGGTGACGATGCAAGACTTCTTGAGCGGGCTCTTCAAGACGCCGTTCTTCGGTGCGATCATCGCACTGGTCGGATGTCATTTCGGCATGACGACGCGAGGGGGTACCGCTGGAGTCGGCACGAGCACGACGCGCACCGTCGTCGTGATTTCGATCACGATTCTCATCGCGGACTTCTGGCTGACCCGCGTTGCCATCCTCGCTTGGCCCACGTAGGCGGTTCGTGTGTGAGTCTCGGGCTTTTCGTGCCTGTTGCCGAATCGGGAACTGTCATCTAGAGTTTTTCGACCGGTTCGAGATGACCCAGCGCATTTTCACCGTAGAAGAGGTCGACGCGCTCATTCCGGAGCTCGCGCACCGCGTGAGTCTCCAGCTCGCGCTTGGCGCGGAGATCGAGGGGCTCGTCCGGCGGCTTGCGCGCGAAACGGGTGAGCCCGTTGCTTCACTCGATTCCGATCCGGGCGAGCTTCCAGCTCGTCGAGTCTTGCGCGGGAAGATCCGCGACCGCGTCGTCCGCTACGAACAGGGATGGCGCGACATCCAGGGGCTCGGCGCCATCGTCAAGGATACGAGCATGGGGCTCCTGGACTTTTACGGACGTCTCGAAGGACGTCTCGTCTGGCTGTGCTGGCGATTCGGGGAAGACAGGCTCGGGTATTATCACGAGCTCGACACCGGGTTTTCGGGACGACGCCCGCTCGGAGCCGACGCGCGCGCGCGCGTCCTCAACTGATGGCCGTCGATCGGAACGCCGCGGAGCTGGCGATCCGCTCGTTCCTGACGGCTCTCGGTCGCGACCCGGAACGGAATCCGGAGCTCTCGCGAACGCCCGGTCTCGTAGTCGAGGCGTTCGCGACGGAGCTCTTGTCGGGATACGACGTGGACGTCGGCGCGCTACTTTGCTCGGAGTCGTCGATGCTCGGCTTGGGGGCGCGCCGGGGCGCGGTCATTCTTCGCGGCGTCAGTGTTGCGACGGTCTGCCCACACCACTTGCTCCCGGCATCCGGCCTGGCGACCGTGGCCTACGTCCCCGGCGATCGGCTCATCGGTATCGGAACGCTGGCGCGCCTCGTGGATGCCTTCGCGCGACGCCTGACGCTGCAGGAGGCAATAGGAAACGACGTGGTGACGGCGCTGATGCAGCACGGCGGGGCGCGCGGCGCGTATTGCCGCATCGAGCTGTCGCACGCGTGCCTGGGTGCACGCGGCGCACGCCAACCCGCGGCAACCCTGATCACGATTGCCCGTGACGGCGAGCGCGTTCCCGACGTGAACCAGGAGGATCAGGGTTGACCGCGGTCGTCACCGGCGGCAGCCGGGGCATCGGTCGCGCGACGGCGCTGGCGCTGGCGAAGCGTGGGGTACCTCTCGCACTGCTCGGTCGACCGTCGACGGAGCTCCGGGAAACCGTGCACCTCTCACGAGACAACGGCGTGCGCGTCGAGGCGTTCGACTGCGATCTCGCGGACCCGGGACAAATCGCGGCGGCATGCGGCCGCGTTCTCTCGGAATTCGGCGCGCCGTCCGTCGTGGTGAACAACGCGGCGGTGATTCGACGGGCCCGCGTCGAGCAGCTGTCATGCAAGGAGTGGGACGAGCAGCTCGATGTGAACCTCCGCGCCCCCTTCCTCGTGTCGCGTGCCTTTTTGCCGGCAATGCGAGGCGCGCGGACCGGTCGGCTGCTCCAGAATCGCGAGCATTTCAGCAACGTTGGGGACGGCCTCCGCAGCGGCGTACTGTGCCTCGAAGTGGGGCCTCGTGGGCTTCATGAAGAGCCTCGCACTGGAGCTCACTGACAGCGGCGTCATGACGATGGCCATTTTGCCCGGTTCCGTCGACACGGCCATGTTGAAGGGGAGTGGTTTCGTTCCCCGAATGACCGCGGACCATGTCGCCCAGACGGTCGCGTATTATGCACTCGATGCCCCGCTCGCCCACAACGGCGGCGTGGTGGAGATGTTCGGAACATGACGAGACGGCGGGCACGACCCGAGGTTCCGGCGGCGGAATGAACCCCGGCGCTTACCATTCGGGGGTCATTTTCGAGGACGTGGCGGTGTTCCCGCTCCCGCAGGTCGTCTTGTTCCCCGGCGTGACCATGCCGCTTCACGTCTTCGAGCCGCGGTATCGGACGATGACGCGCGACGTCCTGGGATCGACGCGGCGGCTCTGCGTCGCGCAGATCCCCGAGGACCACGGCATGGACGGGTACGGTCAGCCTCGGATTGCCGGCGTGGTCGGCGTGGGTGAGATCGTGAAGTGCGACGCCTTGCCCGACGGCCGTTTCAACCTGCTCGTCGAAGGGAAGGCGCGCGCGCGGATAGATGAGCTGCCGTTTCGTCGACCGTATCGGCGCGGGCAGCTGACCATTCTCGCGTCCGAAGACAAGGCCCCTGACGCGGCGCTGGTGCGCGCCCTGATCTCGACGGCGACGCGGGTCGCCGGCGCCGTTCGAAAGTGCCACCCGGGCTTCAGATTCTGCATCCCACAGGTGACGGATTCGAGCGCTCTGGTGGATGCTTGCGCGCACTATCTCGTCCTCGACGGCGAAGAGCGCCAGCGGTTGCTCGAAACACTCGACGTGGAAGCGCGGATCGCCCAGTGCCTCGAAGCGCTGGTGACTCAGCAAACGATGCTCGGAACCAGCGAAACGATGCATTGATCTCGCGGGAACCCTGGAGAGCTCCAGGCGCAACTTCAATCCCCTCCCTCATGACGGCGAGCGCGAAGCCCCGCGGGCCGAATGATCGAACTTGACCGCAACGTGGCTCCGAGGATAACCAAAGGGAAGGCGACCTGCCGTTTTTGCGGGCCCGTCAACAGCGCGTCTTGAACCCCGCCAGGCCCGGAAGGGAGCAACGGTAGAGAAGAGCGGGTGTGACGGGCCCTTCCCTTTTCCTGCGCGGCTGACGCGCTGTCCCTACAGCCGGGGCAATCGCCGACACTGTGGCAACGCGCCCCGCCACCGGGTCCGATCTCCGGGGATTTCCCGAGTCTTTCGCATACTTTTGGCGCCTCTGCGACTGGCACGGAGCGTGCGTTATGCGGGGCTCATGAGCCCTAAAATCGGGGAGCAGGTCAGGCTGCTCGAAGGCACGGAGCGGGAGAGGCGCTGCATCGTGGAGGTGACGTGCCCTGCGGCCGACAACCCTCTCTATCGCGCGTATAGCGTCCTCCGGTCTCTCGGCGTGCAGATCGTCCATGCAGAGGTGCGGCGGTCGAACGACGACATGATCCAGCGCCTCTACCTGGTCGAAAACGACGGCCGCGCTCTCGACTCGCGACGACGAAAGGACGTCGTGTTCACGCTGAGATCCACGCATCGACAACCGATGGAGGGCCCCATTCGGGCGCCCCAGCTCTCGGGCGCGGCATGAGGAGAAGGGAAGAGGAGAAGTCGCATGGCAATGGTTTCCGACATTCTGGTGGCAAAAGGCGACACGGTGCACGGCATTCGTCGGACGGCAACCGTGTTCGAGGCGATCGCCGTCATGGTTCGCTACAATATCGGCGCGCTCGTCGTGACGGATGGGGACGAGCTCTGCGGAATCGTCACTGAACGTGACTACCTGGGGCGAGTCGCCGTCGAGGGTCGTACGTCGAAGACGACTCTCGTCGACGAGATAATGTCGTCCAACGTGGTCTGCGTGACGCCGAGCACGACGGTCGAGCACTGCATGCAACTCATGACCGACAGGCGGACGCGTCATCTGCCGGTCTTGAGAGGAGATCGCGTTTGCGGCATCGTGTCGATCGGCGACATCGTCAAGAAGAAGATCCGGGACCAGGCGACACATATCGAGAGTCTGACCGGATATATACAGGGACGCGCGTGACGCCGAGCGCCCTCCGATCCGGGAGGGCGCCGGGAACAGTTGCAAATCACGCGCTTTCGCGGCAGGGATCCTGGGTCGATGCCACCGGATCCGGACACGCCGCTCGCCGACCGAATCACTGCGTGGGGGCCATTCGTGATTTCGGCTGGGCTCGTTGCGACCGCCATCCACTTTGCGATCGAGAGGCCCACTCTCGGGTTGGTGCTGCTCGAGCTCGCAATGGTGGTTCTCATTCCGCAGCTCCTGCAGCGGAGACGGCTCCGGCGCGTGCTCCGCTCCGGCGACGTGGAGGCCGTGCTTTCGGCCTGGGAATCGTCCGTCGACCGTGTCCCGCACCCGGAAACGATGACGCCGCTCATCACGGCCACGGCTCTCGCCGCGCACGGTCTGGCCGACCGCGCGCGACGAGCCCTCCGAAGAGCGCGGCGCGGTCCAATCTGGGAAGCAGCCCTCGAACAGCGCCTCGTGCTCGACACCCTTCTGTCCGTCTTCGAAGGCGAGCCGGAGCGGGGAGTGGAGCTCGCAGCCGAGCTCGAGAATCTGCCGTTGCCAAGCTCGCCCATCTTGCGGGATAGGGTGGTGGGACTTCGCGCCGCGATGGGGGCTTTTGCGCGCGCGTTCGCACACCGGTCCGCGTTCGCGGATCTCGGAACCCTGAAAGCGGCTGCGAAACAGAATCCGCTCGTCTACTGGGCGATGCGCTACGCGGCTGCAGTTGCGAGCATCGATCAGGGGCAGCCGCTCGAAGCGGCGCGCCTCCTTGCACACGCGCCTCGGTGGCCCACGGAGTCGGCGTTCGCGGCGTTTCATCGGGAAATCGTCGAGCACACCGTGTCTCACTGAAAGCCCTCTGCGTGGAGCCCCTGCGTTGGCGGCTTCGTAGGCAATTTGCTCCGCGCCGCGGTTGGCTTACTCTCGGCGGATGGCGACTGCGCGGAAGCCACCGGGACCGGAGATCCCGGACCTCGAGCGAGATCCGCGACCGGCAGCGTCGGCACGCCCCTCCGCTGATCCGCGCGTTTCCGGGCGACCATCCGGCGATCCGCGGGTCTCCAGCTCACCGCCATCCGCCGGAACTCCCCGAGCCAGTGTCGAGCCGAGCCGATCGCCGCAAGACTACTTCGGCAGCGGTAACTTCGACTCGGACGACTTGGGGGACGACGCAGGAAACCTCGAGCTGGACCTCGGCGAGGCCCGTCCGTCCGCTCGTCCTGCGACGAACCGAGTTGTCGCGCCGCCGGGGGCCGTGGACGCAAGCAGCCTCGACCTCTACGAGGGCCCTTCGACGAATGCGGCCTCCGCCGCCCGCGCTTCGGTCGTGCGCCCGGGGGTTCACACGTGGCCAACGGGAATGTCGCCGGATACGGCCTCGATACGGATCGACGCGGTCGACGTTGCACTGGCTGCGGATTACGGAACGGCGCCCGCCGGCATCTTCCGTACCCCCTCATACGCGCTTCGCGTGTTTCGACGAAAGCGGGTACTCGCTGCGCGCGTCACGGAGCTCGCTGCGCGTCTCACCGAGGCGGAGCGCGACCGCGACGCGCTGATCGTTTCGATGGTGCAGGATCTGCGGGGCAGAATCCTGATGACGGACGAGGGCGAAGCCCTCTTCTCGACGGTGGCCGAGATCGAACGGACCGCCCTCGACCGGCGATCTGCGCTCGCGGGGACGAGTGCAGAGTACGATCGTCGCGCGAAGGAGCTCGAGGAGCACGCTACGCTCCTCCGAAAGGAGGCCGAAGCAAAGCTCTCGGCCACAGGACAAGCGCAGACGTTGCTCGACGAACGAAGGCATTTGCTCGACCGTGCCGAGGCCAAGAAGAAACGACTCTTCATCGAAGTCCGCGCGATCGTAGATGCGGCCGAGAAAGCCGCCACACCGATGACTCCGGCGCAAAGCGCGAAGCTCGAACAGCTGGAAGAAGAGGTGAGCCGAAACAAGCCGGACCTCGATCTCCGCGCCCGAGAGACGGCCGCCGCACAGGCGACGCTGGACGCGGCCTCCGCCGAGCAACAAAAGGTCGCGCGGAAGCTGCGGGAACTCGATCGGCTCAAGAAGGAACTCGATCAGACGTTTCAAAAGCAGATCGGCGCGCGGAGCGAAGGCGTGGAGGCCGCGAACCAGCAACGTGTGGACGCGTTCGCGAGCGTCGGCCGCGCGGTGCTGGCGGCGCGGGGCCGGCTGGTGGCCGTCCCCGCGGAGATACTGGACGCCATCACGCGCTCCGAGAAGACCGTCCTGACTCGAGCGACGGACCTCGAGAAAACGCTCCGCGCACTCGATTCTTACGACCGAAACGCCTCACGCAATGGTCTGACGGTTGCCGTCGCGATCGTGGGCGCCGTGCTGCTCGCAGTGATCCTTCTCGCCCGTCACTGACGACTCAGCGACGCAGAATGCCGGCCGCTTCCTGGCGCGCGCACAGGGCGGCGATCTCCGTCTCGTACTCCACGATCGGTGTCTCGAATTCGACGCCGAGCTCCCAGACCCAGATATCGGCGAGGGCGGCCTCCCGGCGATCGACGCGGACGACCTTGCCGGCGGCCTGCTTCGGCGGAGCCGACTCCCCGGAGAGATAGAGGTGCAGGGTGACGGCGTGGTTCGGTTCCAATCGCACTCGCGTATAAAGCTTGGCGCCAGTGACGCTGACGTCTCGAATCAAGGCAAGATCCTGAGAGTCTGCCCTCGATTCGAAGTACGCCGGAATGCAAGTGAGCTGGCGGGAGTGGGCACGGCGGTCCTCCATCGATCCATGGTCAACCGGCCTGCGGTCGCGTGTCAAATCTCAGGCGGAAGCGGACCTAAAGTGGAATATTGCCGTGCTTCCTCGGAGGATTCTTTTCTCGCTTGTTCTGGAGCATCTCCAGGCAGGTCGCGAGACGCTTCCGGCACTCGCGGGGATAAATCACTTCGTCGACGAAGCCGAGCTCGGCCGCCTTGTACGGATTCGCGAATTTCGCCTTGTACTCTGCCACGAAGCCGGCCCGCGCTCGATCCCTGTCGGCGGCCTTCTCGATCGCGTTCTTGTAGACGATCGAGACGGCTCCATCGGGCCCCATGACGGCGATTTCGGCGGTCGGGAACGCGAGGCTCACGTCTCCGCGGATGTGTTTGGAGCTCATGACGTCGTACGCGCCGCCGTACGCCTTGCGCGTGATGACCGTGAGCTTGGGGACCGTCGCTTCGCAGAACGCATACAGGAGCTTCGCGCCGTGCGTGATTATGCCGCGGTGTTCCTGGTCCACGCCTGGCAAGAAGCCGGGCACGTCGACCCACGTGACGATCGGCAGGTTGAAGCAGTCGCAGAATCGAACGAAGCGTGCCGCCTTGAGGCTCGCGTCGATGTCGAGCACGCCCGCCAGATACGCCGGTTGATTCGCGACGACGCCTACGGGGCGTCCGCCGATGCGCGCGAACCCGACGACCATGTTCCGGGCGTAGTTCTCATGAATTTCGAAGAGATAGCCGTCGTCGACGACCGTGGTGATCACCTTCTTGATGTCGTATGGCTTGTTGCTCTCCGCCGGAATGATGCCGTCGAGCGCCGTGCAGTCGCGATCGACGGGATCGTCCGTCGCCTTGATCGGCGGGTCTTCGTTGTTGTTCGACGGAATGAAGCTCAAGAGCTCGCGGATCTGGGCGATGCTCGCGCGGTCGTCGGGAGCGGTGAGGTGTGCCACGCCGCTTTTCGCCGCGTGGGCGCTCGCGCCGCCCAGTGTCTCTTTGCTCACTTCCTCGTGCGTCACCGTTTTGATGACGTCCGGGCCCGTGATGAACATGTAGCTGGTACCCTCGACCATCAGAATGAAGTCGGTGATGGCCGGCGAATAGACGGCCCCGCCGGCACACGGACCCATGATCGCGCTGATCTGCGGGATGACGCCGCTCGCCAGGGTGTTCCGGAGAAAGATGTCGGCGTAACCCGCAAGCGACTCGACGCCCTCCTGGATGCGCGCGCCGCCCGAGTCGTTGAGACCGACCACGGGGGCGCCGGTTTTCATCGCGAGATCCATGACCTTGCAGATCTTCGAAGCGTACGCCGCGCTGAGGGATCCGCCGAACACGGTGAAGTCCTGGGCGAACACGAACACGCGTCGACCGTCTACCGTGCCGTGACCGGTGACGACGCCGTCGCCGAGGATCTTTTGATCCTGCATGCCGAAATCCGCGCATCGGTGCATCACGAACCGGTCGAGTTCGACGAAGGTCCCGGGGTCGAGGAGCAGATCCACGCGCTCACGGGCCGTGAGCTTGCCGGCGGCGTGTTGCTTATCGATGCGCTCCTTGCCTCCGCCTTCGAGGGCCTTGGCGTTGCGTTCATCGAGCTCGCGAAAAAGGCTGGGGTTCTTGTCGGACATCGGGAGCGCGGGGGTTACCACGGAGCGCGCCCCGAGTCAGCGGGGCACGGCGCGTTCGCCTGGACAAGTGCCCAGTCGCGACGTCAGTCGGGCGGGTCCCAGTAGTCCACCTCCACGCCGCGATGTGTTCGGAAGCGCGTCCGCCCTTCGGCGCGCTCGACGACGTAATCCGGACCGACCGGAACCTTTCCCATCCCCCCCGGCGTATCGACGATGAACTTGGGCAGCGCGATGCCGGACAGACGGCCCTGCAGTTCCGCCATCAGCCGAACCCCCGTCGCGACGGGCGTCCGAAGATGTCCGGTGCCCCTGACCGGGTCCGCCTGCAGTAGGTAGTACGGCCGCACGCGCTCGCGCACGAGACCGCGGAACAACTCGAAGAGCACGCTGGCGTCGTCATTGACGCCGCGGAGAAGGACCGTGTGATTCATCACGGGGAAGCCCGCATCCGCGAGACGCCGACACGCCGCGCGCGCAAGCTCGGTGAGCTCCTTCGGATGATTGAAATGGGTCATGACCCAGAGCGGGTGAAAGGGGCGAAGGGCACGGACCAGCTCGGGCGTGACCCGCTGTGGAAGCGCGACCGGTACGCGCGTCGCCAGACGGATCGTCTCCACGCTGGGAACCTTGCGAAGCTCGCCGACGAGCGCCCCCAGCCGGGTCGTGGACATCGCAAACGGATCCCCTCCGCTGACGATGACGTCGCGAATCTCGGGGTGCCCGCGCAGATACTCGAACGCAGCGCGGTGCTTCTCGAGCGAGCGAACGCCACCACCGCCGCCGACGAGGCGGCTCCGCGTGCAGAACCGACAGTACACAGCGCAACGATCCGTCGCAAAGAGGAGCGCGCGATCCGGATATCTTCGAATGAGGCCCGGGGCGACCTCGTGTGCCTCTTCGCCCAGCGGATCCCGGAGGTCCCCGGGCACCTCACGACGTTCGGCAGCATTTGGAACCACTTGCCGGCGGATCGGGCAATCGGGATCGATCGGGTCGACGAGCGACAGGTAGTACGGCGTAATCGACAGCGGGAAACCATGTCGTTCGGCGTCGCGTGCGCCCTCGAGCTCCTCGGCGGTGAGGCAGAGCGCACGCGACAGGTCGTCCGCCGTCCGCACCGCATGCCGAAGCTGGAACCGCCAATCGTCGGGGCCGTGCGCCGAACGACTCCGAGCGGACGTGGGTTTCGGAGCCAGGGCGAGCGAGCGCTTCACGGCTTGCCCTGGACGCCCGGCACGACCACCTTCGCGAGGGCCGCTCGATCGACGTTGACCGGGTAGCGTGCACGCAAGTCGCGCTCGAGGTCGGCCTCGGCCTTGTGAAGCCGCCACTCCAGGAGCACCATCCGGATTGCACGATCGGCCTCCGGCAGCGAACGATCGCGCGCCTCATTCTTCGCGACGAGGCGCACGACGTAGAATCGGTTGCCATCCTCGACGACGCGATCCAGCACGTCGCCAGGCTTGTCGATCTCGAACACGGCGGCTCGCACAGGCTCGGGTACGTGCGCGTTGTCGCTCTTTCCGGCGGCGGGAGGCGTCACGAGCCCCAAATCGCCGGCGAGCTCGTCCGGCACGTCCGGTCCGGGTTTGTCGAGTGAGTGCCTGCGAACCAGCTCACCCCACGCCTTCGGCGACGCCGCGCGAGCCTCCGCAAGCACCTTTTCCGCGGTCGCTCGACTGGCCACGACGATGTCGGCGACTCGCCGGCGCGCCGGCTCCTTGAAATCGGCGCGGTGCGCTTCGTAGTAAGCTCTGACCTCGGCGGCTGGAATGTCCTCGACTTTTGGCAAGGTCGAGCGCAGCTGGTTCAGCACCTCCGCACGGAGGATCTGACGGACGAGTTCCTTGGTCTCCGGCGCGTCGGCGAGCCCGCGCCGCTCGGCCTCGCGCGCGAGCAACTCGACGTCGATGATCTGATCGAGGAGCTCTTTGCGTCGGTCCGCGGTCTGGTAACGGAGCCGGTCGAGTCGATCCATCCGGTCGAGAACCGTCTCGTAATCGCCGAGGGTGATCGTCGTGTCGCCGACATGGGCCAGGACTTTCGCGGCCAGGTCCGCCGGCAGGGAGCCGACGGACGCCGGGGGGGTGGGCGTCGCGTGACCGGGTTCAGCACGATGGCACCCGACGGTGCTCGACGCTCCGGCAACGGCCAGGACCCAAACGCACCATAAAAACTCGCTGTTTGCGCGTGCAGCAGACCGGAAAGCGCGACTCATGGCCTTCGTTCGAAGGCGAGCCTACACCAACGGTGCGCGGCTTGGACGAAACCGGGCCTCGAGTCGATCTTCCGACGTTGCGGCGCTCGGAGCTGGGCAGTAGATGAGTCGGCCGTGACGGACACCGAGAAAAAGCTTCACTATGACCGCGTCGTCGTCAAACTGAGCGGAGAGGCGCTGTGCGCCAAGGAGGGCGGCTTCGGGATTGACACCGGAACGCTGAAAAGCACCGCCGCCGAACTGTCCGAGGTTCACAAGACTGGCGTGCAGATAGGCATCGTCGTCGGCGGCGGGAACATTTTTCGCGGCCTTCGGGGCGCGAGCCAGGGGATGGACCGCGCCCAGAGCGACTACATGGGCATGCTCGCCACGGTCATCAATTCCCTCGCACTTCAGGACGCGCTCGAGCGCGAAGGCGTCGCGGTCCGGGTGATGACGGCGATAGAAATCGGCAAGGTCGCCGAGCCGTACATCCGCCGGCGTGCCATGCGGCATCTCGACCGCGGGCACATCGTGATCCTCGCCGCGGGAACCGGGAACCCGTATTTCTCGACGGACACGGCCGCGGCGCTCCGTGCGATGGAGATCCGAGCAGACGCTCTGCTCAAGGCAACCAAGGTAGACGGGATCTACGATCGCGACCCGAAGCGCCACGCCGAGGCCACGATGTTCCAGCATGTGAGCTACGATCGCTTCCTGAACGACCACCTGGGGGTCATGGACTCGACTGCCGTGACACTTTGTCGGGAAAATGGCATGCCGATCCGTGTCTTCAAGATGGCCGAGGGCAACATCAAGCGGGTCTGTTTCGGCGAGGACGTGGGCACGACCGTGACCGATCGGTGAGGCCATTTCCGGACGGCCTGCTAAGGTTCGCCCCGAACCATGTGGGATTCTCTGCCTACTTTCGGAACGGGCGTCCTTTACGCGATGCTGGTTTCAGCCGCGTACACCTTTGCCGTTGCGGTCGCCGCTGGGCAAGGCCGGCCCCGATTGCTCGAATCCGCGCGGCGCGGGGCATACGCCACGTGCGGGCTCGTTGCGCTCGGCGTGCTCGTCCTGGCATACGCGTTCGTGACGCACGATTTCCGGATCCGTTACGTCACCCACTACAGCGATCGCTCGATGCCGATGAGTTACCTCGTCGCGGCGCTGTGGGGTGGTCAGGACGGTTCCCTGCTCTGGTGGTCGTTCCTCTTGTCTGGCTACACGACGGCGTGCGTCGTGTGGCTAAAGGGGAAATACCGCCAGCTTCAGCCGTACATCATCGCCACACTCATGGTCATCATGGGGTTCTTCGCGATCCTCATGCTCTTCGCCGCGAACCCGTTCGAGACGAACCTGGCGGGGGCGAAGCTCGACGGCGAGGGCCTGAACCCACTGCTCCAGAACTACTGGATGGCGATTCACCCCCCGTGTCTTTACATGGGTTTCGTCGGTTGCTCGGTGCCCTTCGCCTTCGCGATAGCGGCGCTCGTGACGGGCCGGCTCGACAACGAGTGGATCATCGCCGTCCGCAAGTGGGTGCTCTTCGCCTGGCTCTTCCTCTCCATCGGCAACGCACTCGGCATGCGCTGGGCCTACGAGGAGCTCGGCTGGGGCGGTTACTGGGCGTGGGATCCGGTCGAAAACGCCGCGTGTCTCCCCTGGTTCGCGGCGAGCGCGTACGTCCATTCCACGATGATTCAAGAGCGAAGGAACATGCTCAAGATCTGGAACGTCGTGTTGATCGCAGTGACGTTCCTGTTGACGATCTTCGGCACGTTCTTGACCCGCGCAGGTCTCATCTCGAGCGTCCATGCATTCGCTCAGAGCGATATCGGCATCTTCTTCGTCTGGTTCATGGCGCTCACGTTCGCCGTGACGGCAGGGCTCATCGTGTGGCGGCTGCCGCAGCTCAAGAGCCGCGGGCAGATCGAGGCGGTACTGTCACGCGAGGCGGCGTTCGTCGTCAATAACTGGCTTTTGATGGGCATCGCGACGTTCATCCTCATCGCAACGATCTTCCCGCGGATCAGTGAGTGGCTCTGGAACGAGACCGTCACGGTGGGCCCGCCGTTCTTCAACCGCTGGATGGCGCCGCTCGGACTCGGGCTTCTGTTCCTCATGGGCATGGGGCCGCTCTTCGGCTGGCGGAAAACGAGCGGGGTTTCGCTCCTGCGTGCGGCCGCTTTTCCCGCTGGTGTCATGTTTCTCGTGGGCCTTCTGCACCTCGCGTTCGGCACCCGGCTCGGCTTCCCGGCCATCGTCAAGGAAGACGCCTTCTACCCGGGAATCGTCGGCGTCGTCCTCCAGAAGCTGGGCTCGGCCGCACCGCTACTGACCATCTCGTTTGCCGCATTCAATTTCGCGGTCGTGGGTCAGGAGTATTTTCGCGGTATCGCCGCGAGGCGGACGAAGCATCCCGAAGAGGGCGTGTTTGCGGCACTCCGGAACGTCGTGGACAAGAGCCGGCGGCGCTACGGCGGATACATCGTGCACATCGGCGTCGGGTTGATGTTCGTGGGGTTCTGCGGGCGTGCCTGGGAGATCGAACACGAAGCGAGCATGCTGCCTGGTGACCGGCATCAGATCGGCGCCTACGAGATCACGTATCGCGGACCGCGCATGGAGGTCGATCAGACCAAGCGAATGATCTTCGCCGACGTGGACGTCGAGAAGGCGGGCAAGCCCATGGGACGGCTCAGCCCGGCACGCTTCATCTACCTGAAGCAAGGTCAGCCCACGACGGAAGTGAGCATGTTGACGGGCCTCCACGATGATCTCTATCTCGTCGTGGGCACGATCGATCCGCAAACGAAGCGTGCAACGCTTCGTTTCCACGTCAATCCTCTGGTGACGTGGGTCTGGACGGGGGTGCTGGTGCTCATGTTCGGAGCGTCCATTTCCCTCTGGCCGGAGGTGCGCCTGAGTGAGGTCGGCGTGTGGGGTTACGTTCGCGCAACGGCTGGCGTTGCGACCAGCGTCATGTTCGCCATCCTGCTCGCGACGTCGTCCGCCCGCGCGGCCGGCCCCGTCGGCAAACGAACCATGAACGCCGCCGTCGCGCGCGCCGCGCCTGGACCGAGACCGCTCGGTGGAACGCCGTTCGCTGCGCTCGGCGCGGGGCTGCTTCTCGGGGGCATGACGCTTCGCCGGCGTGCCGCGCGGGGCCCCGAGTCCCGCGAGCCGTGATGGATCCAGAGCGCGTCATCAGAGGCCTGTCCGTCGGAATCGCGCCGCTCACGGTTGGCGTAGCGTTGGTCACCGGCGCCACCGTCGGCCTCGGACCGGCGCTCCTCGTGCTCGCGGGCGGGATGCTGCTCGGGGTCGTGCTGCTGCTGTGGTCGAGCCTGGGCCGGCTCACGGGCGAATCCCCGCTGACCCTGGAAGAAGCGATGGGTCTCGCAGCACCGAGCGCCGAGGAAGAACGAAAGCGTTCCATCCTGCGCGCGCTCAAGGACCTCGAGTACGAGCGCAGCGTCGGCAAGATCAGCAACGAGGACTTCGCGGAACTGTCGTCACGGTACCGGGGCGAGGCAAAGGTTCTCCTTCGCGCAATAGAAGAAGGCGGCGCGGCCCGGCGAGACCACGCCGAAGCGCGCCTCGCGGAGCGTCTCGGAAAGAACGACGCGCTCGCGGAGAAGAAGAAAGGCCGCAAGCGGGCCACGAAGGCAGCCGCCGAGGCGGAGGCTCAGGGCGCAAAGACCGCGGCGTCCCGGAGCGACGAGACCGCTCCGGAGGCGGGACGGGCTTGCAGCGGGTGCTCGACCATGAACGATGCGGATGCGCAGTTCTGCAAACGTTGCGGAACCGCGCTGTCTGCGACGGAGACCTCGTCATGAGTCCGATGGGCCTGCTGCGCGGCGCGTGTGTATCGTTAGTGGCGAGCTGGGCGGCTGTGGCACTCGGTCAAGGCGCCGTCGACCCCAATGCACCGCTCCCGCCCGGCCACCCCTCGGTCGCGGCGTCCGACGACGGCGCCGGGGATGGGGATGTGCCGGCGGGGCACCCGTCCGTCGCGCCGACGGCTCCACCGCAGGATCGCATCGCGCCCGCGGCCGATTTGCGGCCCGGCACGATCGAGATCCACCTGCACGACGCTCACGAAGCGCCGGTTCGAGACACCGCCGTCCAATCTTTCCATTCTCAAAGAGGATGTCGGCCAAGGCAACTCGCACACCGAGCGAAACGGAACGACGGACGACAACGGCGTCCTGGTGTTCGAGGGACTCCCGATCGGAACCGCATACACTTATCGCGCGAGCGTTGCACGCGGCGCCGGTACTTTCTCGTCCGACACGCTCAGGCTGAACGAAACGTCGGGGCAGCGAATGCTCCTCCACGTGTTCGACGTCACGACCGATCTTCGCGAAGCACTGGTCGGTCTTCGCGGCGTGGTCTTCATTCAACCGCGCGAGGACATTTTTCATCTGGAAGCGAGCTTCCAGGTCATCAACATCGGTACGAAGGCATGGGTCCCCGATCACGTGACCTATCCGCTCCCAGACGGAGCCAAGGCATTTCGCTCGAGCGACGCGACGGCAGACACCCGGATCGACAAGGCCGATGGGGGCGGCCTCGAGCTCCGCGGGACGTATTCTCCGGGACAGCGCGAGGTCGGGTATCAGTTCGAGGTCAGCAATGATCATCTGAGCTCGCACACGTTTCACATTCCCCTTCCACCGCATGTCGCGGAACTCCGCGTCGTCGCCGAGGGTGCTCGCAGCCTCGTCCTGACCGCCGCAGGGTTTCCCGGCGCCGAACCGATGATGGGGCAGGATGGCAGCCGGCTTCTCGTCACGGATCGGCATTTGACCCGCGGCGATCCCGCCCTCGACTTCGTCGACATCACGCTCGACAACTTGCCCATTCCCAGTGATGGACGCTGGTATGCGGTCGGCATTGCCTTGTGCTTCGCATTCGCGGGCTTGTTCGAGGCCACGCGGCCCGAAACGGGGAAGAAGCGCACGGGCGTCGACGCCGAGGAGAATCGGGAAGCGGAAGAGCTCGTGCTCGACGAACTGGTGCTGCTCGAAAAGCTGAAGCGGTCGGAATCGATCGGGCCTCGTGCCTACCAGGACGCTCATGCCGAGCTCATCGCGGCCCTCGCCCGTCTCGAGGCACGACGCAACACCGCCTGAAAAGGCTGTTTTCCACAGTTGGGGATAACCTCGGGAGAAGTCTGCCGAAAACTCGTCGGTTCCCTGCCGAGGACAACGCCGACATCCGTCCTTCCCCAGGTTGATGCCTTGCGTCACGAACGCAAAGCCCACAGGGGAGAAGTAGATTTATCCTGTTATTTCGAATTGTTTCGTGTTTTCCCCCAGAATCCACAAGCCCTATCACTAAGACCCTTGGATCTTAAATAAAGAGAGAAGAGAGTCGGATCCGGGCGTTTCGGAAAGAGCGGCCGCGGCAAACCGAGTCCACGCTGGAAGCCGTGGCGTCCCGAGACTAAAGCCTGTCTTCGCCATGCAAGTCGCGATCGCGAAGAAAGACCTCGTTCGAATCGTCGCGCGGTGCCAAGGCGTCGCCGACAAGAAGAGCACGATGCCGGTGCTCGGGAACGTGCTGATCGAGGTCGACGGCACGGACTCGATTCGTCTCGCGGCGACGGATCTGAATCTGGCCGTCAGTGGTCGCATTCCGGCGGAAGTTCAGAAGGGCGGATCGATAGCCATCGGTGCGCGCGATCTCTTCGAACGAATCAAGATGATGCCTGAAGGGCAGCTCACGATTGCGACCAGCGATGGATCGACCGCCACCCTCCGCGCCTCGAGCTCCGCGCGCCGCTACACGCTTCACGGAATTCCTGGCGACGAGTTTCCTGCGATCCCTCAGCCCGACCCCGGGGCGACGATCCTCTCGCTCGGGGTGGACGTTCTGTCGACGTTGATCGCGTGCACCCATTTCTCGATTTCGACCGACGACACGCGACTCCACTTGAACAGTGCGCTCTTCGAGTGGGAAGGCGACCGCGTGAGGATGGTGACGACAGACGGTCATCGTCTGTCGAAGATGGAGCTCACCGTGAAGGGCAAGCAGGCCTCCGCGGGGATGCTGATCCCACTGAAGGGCATTCAAGAGCTGCGGCGTCTCGCGGACGAAGCGAAAAGCGAAGGCGAGGGCGAGGGCGGGTATGCCTCGATGGAGCTCATCCAGAGCGGGCCGAATGCGTTCTTCCGACTTCCTGGTCTCCAGTTCAGCGTGAAGCTCGTGGACGCGCAGTTCCCGCCCTACCAGCAAGTCATTCCCCGAACCGCGGAGCGGGTCGTCATCGTACCGCGTGGCGCGCTGACCGACGCATTGCGGGCCGTTTCGATCGCCGCCAGTGATCGCACGGGTGGCGTCAAGCTCACGCTATCGCGCGGCGCGATGCGCTTTTCGAGCGAGAGCCCGGACAGTGGCGAGGGCTTCGACGAGATCGCCGTCGACTACGACGGGTCCGACGTGACCATCGGCTTCAACGCACGCTACTTCCTGGACGTGCTCGGAGCGCTCGACGACGACCGGGTGCAAATCGGTATCGGCGGAGAACTCGATCCCGTCGTGATCCGCCCGGCTGGATCCGGGGACTACCTGGCCGTCATCATGCCGATGCGCATTTGACCCGTCACGAGTTCGCCCTCGTGGAGACCCGAACGCGCGTTTCGCGAAGCCGAACCTCGTGACGACGCGCGTCTCGTTCGACTCGCTCTCGATCCGCGACGTGAGGAACATTGCGAGCATCGATTTCGCACCTTCGCCGCGTCTCAACGTGGTGAGCGGCGACAACGGTCAGGGCAAGACGAGCCTTCTCGAATCGATCTACTTCGTCGCCACGAGCCGCAGCTTCCGCACGGATCGACCCCGGGAGATGCTTCGGTTCGGGGCACCAGCTGCCGTCGTGCGAGCGGGCATTTCGGAAGACGGCATTCGACGCGAACAGCGCGCGACGTTGACGATCCCCACGCGAGCCGTCTTCATCGACGGCAAGAAGCCCGACACTTTCGCCGCATACGCCACGCGAACGCCCGTCGTGGTCTTTCACCCCGGCGATCTCACGATTCTCACCGGCGGTGCCGCGGAGAGACGCACGTTGCTCGATCGGATCGCGCTCTTTGTGGATCCGTCGAGTGCCGACCATCGGCTCCGCTATGCGCGCGCCGCACGGTCTCGGCAGGCGGTGCTCGTGGAACGCGGACCGGCGGCCACCGATCTCGGCGCCTCTGGAGCGACTGATGGCCGTCCACGGTAGCGAGCTGGGCCGCGCTCGGTCGAATGCTGCCGAGTCGACTCAAGCGTGCCCTCGGACCCGCCTTCGAGGAAATGGCCGCCCCCGGCCAGCGGCTCACGGCCCACTTCGTTCCTGGTGGCTCGCTCGACCCGGCCGATCTCGTCGCGGAACTGTCCCGAACACGGGAGCGCGATCTCCGGCGAAACAGTGCGAGCTACGGGCCCCATCGCGACGATCTCGAGGTCTGCCTCGACGACCGGAGCGTGCGCAAGCATGCCTCGCAGGGTCAGCAGCGGATTCTCACCCTCGCCCTCAAGCTCGCCGAGCTCGAGTGCCTCCGCGAGGCTCGGGGAGCCGAACCGGTTTTGCTTCTCGACGACGTCTCGAGCGAGCTCGATCCCGACACGGACTGGCGCCGTTTATGATTTCTTGCGCCGCACGGCGAGCCAGATCGTTCGTCACGACCACGCGCCCGGAGTTATTCGTGACCCAGGGTCTGCAGGCGGGCGAGCGGGCCGATTTCAGGCTCGTCGATGGCGTCCTCCACGAGCTCTAGAATCGAGGACGTTTGGCGCGTGCCCGGAAGGTGTTCGAACTCTTGCCGGAGCGAACGCGGAGAGGTATACAAATCAGCCGAGCGTGTCGTTGTCGAGAATCGATTCGTTGATGAACCCCATCGTGCAGGCACCCGGGTTCACAGCGCCTCGCTCGTTGACGAAATTGGCATCCCGCGAGGTCTGATCGTGACGATGGAGGCGACCCCAAAAGAGTCCGCTTCGGCGCGACCGCCGGAGTCCGAGTACGGCGAAAACAACATCACCGTGCTCGAGGGGCTCGAGGCCGTGCGCAAGCGGCCCGGCATGTACATCGGCGACGTGCACGACGGCTCCGGGCCTGCACCACCTCGTGTGGGAGGTGGTCGACAACGCGGTCGACGAGCACCTCGCGGGGCTCTGCACGAACATCCACGTCACCGTCCACTTCGACGGCTCGGTCACCGTCGAGGACAACGGCCGCGGCATTCCCGTCGGCATCATGCAAGACCGGGGCGTGAGCGCCGCCGAGGTCGTGATGACCGTCCTCCACGCGGGCGGCAAGTTCGATCACTCGAGCTACAAGGTCAGCGCCGGCCTGCACGGCGTCGGCGTGAGCGCGGTCAACGCCGTAGCGAGTGGCTCAGGCTCGAGATCAAGCGCGAGGGCCACGTCTGGTTCCAGGAGTACCGGCGCGGCGTGCCGCTCGCGCCGCTCGCGCCGATCGGCGAGACCGACCGGACGGGCACGAAGATCACGTTCAAGCCCGACCCGCACATCTTCACGATCACCGAGTACAACTACGACATCCTCGCGAGCCGCCTGCGCGAGCTCGCGTTCCTCAACGCCGGGCTCGTCATCACCTCGATCGACGAGCGCGAGAGCGGGCAGAAGGAACGTTACGAGTACAAGGGCGGCATCGACGAGTTCGTCGCGCTCCTGAACAAGACGAAGGAGCCGGTCCACGAAGACGTCGTCGCGTTCATCGCCGAGACGCCGCACCGAGGCGGGCGGCTCGGTGACCCATCGTCGTCGAGGTCGCGATGCAGTGGAACTCGGCAGCTACACCGAGCAGATCTTCTGCTACACGAACAACGTCCACAACAAGGACGGCGGCACCCACCTCACCGGTCTGCGCGCGGCGCTCACCACGTACGTTCAACAACTACGGCCAGGCGCAGAACCTCTTCAAGGACGTGAAGAACGGCTTATCCGGCGAGGACATTCGCGAGGGCCTCACCTGCGTCGTCAGCGTCAAGCACCCGGACCCCTCGTTCGACTCGCAGACGAAGTCGAAGCTCGTCTCGAGCGAGGTGAAGGGCATCGTCGAGAATCGTGGTGTCCGAGCAAGCTCGGCCGGTTCTTCGAAGAGAACCCGCAGACCGCGCGCAAGATCATCGAGAAGGCCATCGTCGCCGCCAAGGCGCGCGAGGCGGCGCGCAAGGCGCGCGAGGTCGTCCGCAAGGGCGTGCTCGACACGACGTCGCTCTCCGGCAAGCTCGCCGACTGCCAGACGAAGGACCCCGCGAAGAGCGAGATCTACATCGTCGAGGGCGAGAGCGCCGGCGGCAGCGCGAAGCAGGGCCGCGACCGGCACTTTCAGGCCATCCTCCCGCTCAAGGGCAAGATCCTGAACGTCGAGCGCGCGCGCCTCGACCGGATGCTCTCCTCGCAAGAGGTCGGCGACGCTCATCAGCGCGCTCGGCTGCGGCATCGGCGACACGGGCGGCTTCGATATCGTCGAAGCTCCGCTACCACAAGATCATCCTGATGACCGACGCCGACGTCGACGGCAGTCACATCCGCACGCTGCTGCTCACGTTCTTCTACCGGCAGATGCCGGAGCTCATCGAGAAGGGCTACCTCTACATCGCGCAGCCGCCGCTCTTCCGCGTGCGCAAGGGCAAGAAGGACCTCTATCTGAAGGATCAGGGAGCGCTCGATCGGTTCCTCCTCGAAAACGGAATCGACGGCCTCGCCATCCAGGCCTCGAGAGGCCCGGCGCTGTCCGGCTCCCCGCTCTTCAACCTTGCGCAGAGGCTTCGTTCGTTTCGCGCGATCCTCCAGAAGATCGACCGCCGCTGCGACGCGCGGGTCGTCGCTGCGTTGCTTCGCTCGAGCGATCTGCGGCTCTCGGATTTTCGCGACCGCGCCAAGGTGGACGCGGCCGCTGCAGCCCTGCGTGCGCGCCTCGAAGCCCGCTACCCGGACCTCCTGCCGCTCGACGTCGCTGTCGACTGGGAGAAGGAGCACGGCGCGGGTCGCATCATCGTGAGATTCCGCCCGGGGGCCTCGCCGCGTCCCGCGGTGCTCGACTGGGAGCTCGCCGAAAGCGGCGAGTACCAGGAGCTCCGCTCGCTCGAAGAAGACGTCCGGTCCATCGGCCCTGCGCCGTACGTCGCGACCGTCGGCACCAACACCCCCGTCACGCTCGAAGACGCCGAGGCGCTCGACGCGTTCATCGAAGAGCGCGGCCGCCGCAGCATCATGATCTCCCGCTACAAGGGTCTCGGCGAGATGAACGCCGATGAGCTCTGGGAGACGACCATGAACCCGGACGCGCGCACCCTGCTCCAGGTGCGCATCGACGACCCCATCCGCGCGGACGAGCTCTTCAGCGTCCTCATGGGCGACCAGGTCGAGCCCCGCCGGAACTTCATCGAACAGAACGCGCTGAACGTCCGGAATCTGGACATCTAGCGGTCAAGCCCACTGCGTTCGATGCGTCGTGCCGTTCACGACGCGCGGGCACCGCATTGTTCGCCCCCGCGTCAGTGGCGGGAGGCGAGTTCGCGGCCGGTGCGGCGTTCCATTCGAAGGACCGACACGACGACCTCTCCCAGGCGCTCGGGTTGCTCGAACGGTCGGGCCTCGGCGGCGAGAACCAGGTCTGCCTCTGTGAAGGTGAAGTGGGGCGGCGCCGGGTCCAGGTCGTCGGGGACCGGCGGCGCTTGATCTCGACCCGAACGGACTTAGCTTCCGCGGAGACGTTGCTCGACGCGCGGGGCGCGCGGGCAGTGATTGCTTCAAGGAACCGGTGCGGACGGCGCCCGGCGCGCCGAGGCGGGACTATTCACCATGCAAATGGATCGACTGACGACCAAGAGCCAGGAAGCGGTGCGAGCGGCCATCGACGGAGCGTCCCGGGCCGGGAACCCCGAGCTGGTCCCCGAACACATGCTCGTCGCGGTGCTCGACCAGAAGGACGGTATTGCGATGCCCCTCGTGGAGCGCGCCGGGGCGGACCCGCTGGCGCTGCGCCGGGAGCTCGCGGAGCAGGTGGCGGCGCTCCCGAAGGTCACGGGCGGCGCGGAGCCGCGGCTCGGCCGTCGCGCCACGACCCTCTTCCAGAAAGCGGAGGACGAGGCCAAGGAGCTCAAGGACGACTTCGTCTCGGTCGAGCACTTCGTCCTCGCGGCGGCGAAGTCGGACAAAGACGTGCAGGCCGTCTTCGACCGGCACGGGCTGTCGTACGCGAAGTTGCTCGCGGCGATGACGCAGATTCGCGGCGCGCATCGTGTCGCGGACCAGGACCCCGAGGGTAAGTTCCAGGCTCTCGAGAAGTACACGCGAGACCTCACGGAGCTCGCCCGGCGAGGCAAGGTCGACCCCGTGATCGGTCGCGATGAGGAGATCCGGCGCGTCATGCAGGTGCTCTCGCGGCGCACCAAGAACAACCCCGTGCTCATCGGGGAGCCCGGCGTCGGCAAGACCGCGATCGCCGAAGGCATCGCGCAGCGCATCGTTCAGGGGGACGTTCCGGAAAGTCTGAAAGACAAGCGACTCGTCGCGCTCGATCTGTCGGCCATGGTGGCTGGATCGAAGTATCGAGGAGAATTCGAGGACCGTCTCAAGGCGGTGTTGAAGGAAATCGAAGCCGCCGCGGGCGGCATCATCCTTTTCATCGATGAGCTGCATACGCTCGTCGGAGCCGGGGCCGCCGAAGGCGCGATGGACGCGGCCAACATGCTGAAGCCCGCGCTCGCTCGAGGGGAGCTCCGCGCGATCGGCGCGACGACCCTCGACGAGTACCGGAAGCACATCGAGAAAGACGCGGCGCTCGAGCGCCGCTTCCAGCCCGTGATCGTGAACCAGCCGAGCGTCGAGGATACGATCGCGATCCTCCGCGGCCTGAAGGAACGGTACGAGGTGCACCACGGCATCCGGATCCGCGACACGGCGCTCGTGGCGGCCGCGGTGCTCTCGAACCGTTACATCACCGAGCGTTTCTTGCCCGACAAGGCGATCGACCTCGTCGACGAGGCGGCCAGCAAGATCAAGATGGAGATCGACAGCTTGCCGCTCGCGCTCGACCAGTTCGAGCGAACTATCCTGAAGCTCCGGATCGAGGAGCAAGCGCTCAAGCGGGAGCACGACGCTGCGTCCAAGGCGCGCTTGCGCGAGCTCCAGCGCGAGCTCGGCGAGATCTCGTCGGAACGCGATACCGCTCGGGCGCACTGGCTCCGCGAGAAGGAGATCATCACGAGGGTCCGGGAAAAGCAGAAGATGCTCGAGGAGCTTCGCGCCGAGGAAGAGCGCGCGAGCCGCACCGGCGATCTCGGCAAAGCTGCGGAGTACCACTACGGCAAGATCCCCGCGCTCGAGCAGGACATCGAGAAGCAGCGAGCGGAGCTCGCGGTCGTGCAAAAGGGCGGCTCCTATCTCAAGGAAGAGGTCACCGACGAAGACATCGCGGTCGTGGTGTCGAAGTGGACCGGGGTTCCCGTGGCGAAGATGCTCGAAGGCGAGATGCACAAGCTCCTCTCGATGGAGGACAATATGCGGAAGCGCGTCGTCGGCCAGGACGCGGCGCTGCTCGCCGTCGCGAACGCCGTGCGCCGCTCGCGGGCGGGCCTCGGTGACGAGCGGCGTCCGATCGGGTCCTTTCTGTTCCTCGGACCGACGGGTGTCGGCAAGACCGAGACGGCGCGGGCGCTCGCCGAGTTTCTCTTCGACGACGAGAAGGCGATGATCCGGATCGACATGAGCGAGTACATGGAGAAGCACGCCGTGTCCCGGCTCATCGGCGCGCCGCCGGGCTACGTCGGCTACGAAGAAGGCGGTCAGTTGACGGAGCCCGTCCGGCGACGCCCGTACAGCGTCATCCTGTTCGACGAGATCGAGAAGGCGCACCCCGACGTGTTCAACACGTTGCTGCAGGTTCTCGATGACGGCCGCCTCACGGACGGACAGGGCCGAACGGTGGATTTCAAGAACACGGTCGTCATCTTGACGAGCAACATCGGCACGGCCGAGCTCGGCGCGCTCGAAGATCGCCTTCCGGCGGACGATCCGAAGAAGAGCGACAAGCTTCGCGAGGCTGCCATGGGTGCGCTCCGTGCGACGTTCCGCCCGGAGTTCCTGAATCGTCTGGATGAGATCGTGATCTACCGGAGGCTCGGCAAGGAACAGATCCGGACCATCGTCGACATCCAGCTCTCGCACCTCGCCTCGCGCCTTGCCCGTCGCGATCTGAAGCTCGACGTGTCGCCCGCCGCGGAGACCTACCTGGGCGAAGTCGGCTGGGATCCCCAATACGGCGCGCGTCCCTTGAAGCGCGCGATCCAGCACCACGTCGAGGACGTCCTCGCCCGCCGGGTGCTCGAGGGCTCGTTCGTGCCCGGGGACACCGTCCGCGTGGACCGTGGAGCCGACGGGCTAACGTTCGCGACGCGGGCTGAGGGGGTCAACGCCGCCGAGTGACGCCTCTCACTGATCCCCGCCGTGCCCGTGCAGTACGACGCGGCGGGCCAGCGACAGCCCCGCGTAGGCGGCCATCGAACGAATCTGCTGACGGCTCCCCGGAAATACGATGTGACGGTCGGTCGTACCGTCGGCGGTCGCCACCGCGAAGTGGACGAGGCCGACGGGTTTCGTCTCGGTGCCACCACCGGGCCCGGCGATCCCGGTGACGCCGAGCGCGACGTCTGCGGCGAGCGCGCGACGTCCGCCTTCGGCCATGGCGCGCGCCACCTCGGCGCTCACGGCGCCCCTGTTCGCGATGATCGCCGGGTTCACGCCGAGCACGCCGACCTTGACGGAATTGTCGTACGCGACGATCGCCCCACGGAAGAAGTCACTCGCCCCCGCGTGGTCGGTCAGGAGATTCGCGACGAGGCCGCCGGTGCAAGACTCGGCGGTCGCGAAGGAGAGCCGGCGCTCCCGGAAGAGCGCGCCGACCGCCTGGGCGAAGTCCGCCTCCCCCTCCCCGTAGACGGCGTCGCCGAGGCGATTCGTCACCTCGTTGGAAGCGGCGCGAGCAATGCGCGCCGCTTCCGCCAAGCTTTGCGCCCGTGCCAGCACCTTGACTTCGATCTCCGGAAAGTGCGCGCGGTACCCGATGATGACGCCATGAGCGTCCTCGACCCCGTGGAGACGATCGTTGACGGCGGACTCCGGCATGCCGAACGTGCGGATTCGCACCTGGTGAATCCCCTCGGATACCAGCGTTCGCGCGTGCGGCGCGACGTGCTCCGTGAACATCGGTTTCATCTCGCGCGGGACGCCGGGCATGAAAAAGGCGCGCGCGCGGCCCAGGGTGACGGCAAATCCAGGGGCCGTCCCGTTCGGGTTCGGGAGCACGGAGGCGCCGCGGGGAAAGTCGGCTTGCTTTGCATTCGACGCGCCCACGGGGCGTCCGAAGCGCTCGTGACGCGCGGTGATCGCGGCGAGGGAAGCCGCGTCGCGCTCGAGGGGCACGCCGAGCGCCGCCGCGACACACTCGCTCGTGATGTCGTCCGTGGTCGGTCCGAGGCCGCCCGTGCATGCGATGAGCTGGTGGGTGTCGCCCAGCCTGCGAAGAACGTCCACGATCGCCTTCCTGTCGTCGGCCACGACGGCACACTCCGCCACGTCGAGCCCGATTCGTGTGAGCTCGTCGGCGAGCCACGTCGCGTTCGTGTTCGTGATTTCCCCGCGGGTGAGCTCCGTGCCGATGGACAGAATCGCGGTCGTCATCGTCGTGGCCGCCAGCGTAGTACCGTCGCCGTCAAAGCGCTCGGTCGTAGGCGCACCGAAAACCAATCCAGCGCGCCGGCGAGTGGGTGTTCGCTACGGACCAGCTCTTCAGATCGAGCGCCGACAGCGATCGATACGACCCTCCACGCGCCGCGTAGGTTCCGTCCCTTTCCACCGTCCATTCCGCGACGTTGCCGGCAAGGTCCTGAACTCCGTCGGGCGTGGCTCCATCCGGGCGCGCGCCGGCAATCTCCGCCCTCCCTCCCGTCGCGCACGGGCCGTTCTCGAGCCCGAACGACGCACGCCGGCAGATGAGCCCCGTGGGGCCCCACGGGAATCGACGACCCTCGGCCCCCATGGCGGCGAACATCCATTCGTCCGAGGTTGGAAGCCGGCCGCCGTCGAACCTGCAAAACCGTCCGGCTTCCTTCGGGTTCACGCCGGTCACGGGTTCACCGGGCTCGGCGTCGTCGATGTTCCGGCACGCGCCCGCCCGGACGCAATGGTCCCAGCGTTCGACGGTGACCTCGTTCGCGTCGAGGAGAAATGCGCCGACCAGCGTGGACCGCGGCTGCACGATGCCTTCCCCCTGCCAGTCGTCCGCGCCGACGCGGAGCTTGCCTTCCGCGATGGCGACGCGGCGCGCGTCCGCGACGCAGCCCAGCCGTCGGGCGTCGACGTGCATGCCGCCCGGACATGACGCCGGAGCGCCCGCGCAGCGGCCCCGCACGAGCTTCTGTCCCGGCGCGCAGCATCTCGAGGAGAGCGGCAACAGACCTGCGGGACAGCGCTCAGGTCCGGATTGCTCGTGCTTTGCGACGCGAACGACCACCAGGATCGCCGCGAGGGAGATCGCTCCGCCCGCGAGCGCCACGCCGATCCGCGCGAGCTGCTTCAACGATGTCACCCCTCGCGGGCCACGTGAAAGACGAGGCTCCCCAGTCGCTCGATGGTGACCTCCACGGTGTCGCCTGCCGCGAGCGGGCCAACGCCGTCCGGCGTTCCCGTCGAGATCAGATCTCCGGGTTCGAGCGTCGCGAAGTTCGACACGTGCGCGACGATCCGCGCGACGCCGAAGATCATCTCCGACGTTCGCGCGCGCTGTCGTTCTGCGCCGTTGACGGTGAGCTGTAGCGCGAGATCGTCGGGGTCGACGCCGCACACCACATGTGGACCCACCGGACAGAAGGTGTCGAAGCCCTTGGCGCGAGTCCACTGCCCGTCCTTCACCTGCAGATCGCGCGCCGTCACGTCGCAGACCGGCACGCAACCGAACACGTGCGCGAGCGCGCTGGCCTCGGGCACGCGACGACACCGCTTGCCGATGACGATGCCGAGCTCACCTTCGTAAGCGACGTGCGCGCTCTCCTCCGGCAGGAGCACCGTCTTGCCCGGTCCGAGCAGGGACGAGACTGCCTTCGCAAAGACCAGAGGCTCGTCCGGCACCGTCCCGCCCATCTCGGCGGCATGCGCGCGATAGTTCTTTCCGATGGCGAAGATCTTCCGCGACGTCACCGGACATCGAAGCTCCGCGTCCGCGAGCGAGACGCTGGCGCCGGTCGGGCGCCCGCCGTTCCAGGGCGCTTCGTCCAGCAGGATGGCCACGTCGCCTTCGATGCGGGCGAAACTCTCTTTCCCGGAAGCGCCGACGCGCGCGAAACGAGTGAGCTCCGACATCTGCGCCGTAGTCTACCTCGCGTTCCGGGCTGGTTGCGCGCCAACCGCAGCTCACGGGGCCCCTGCCCCGTTCGCCTCGTGTGCAGCGGAATTTGGTCGAGCTCGAGAAGGCTTCTCAGATTAGGGGCGCACGGTCAGCCCGTGAGCAGTCGCTCGAGCTCCGCTTCGTCGATCACCCGGGTGCCGTATTTCTTCGCCGCGTCGAGCTTGCTCTTGCCGACCTTGGCGCCAGCGACGAGATACGTCGTTCCCTTGCGGACGGAGTCGTGAACGGCGCCGCCGGCGTCTCGGATGGCGGCGTGGATGTCTTCTCGCTTGCGCGAAAGAATACCCGTGACGCAGAACGACGCGCCCGACAATCGTCCGCCCACGACGGGGAGGAGAACGGGTTGAGGCCGCGAGACGCCCCGCTCGCGCAGCTTCTCGAGGAGCGCGCGCTGCTCCGGGTCGAACAGAAACCCGACGACGCTCTCCACCATCTTGGGTCCGAATCCGGAAATGTTCGCGATGTGCGCTCGCGCGTCCGTTTCGGTCCACGCCAGCATGGCTTCGAGCGAGACCGCGGCCTCGGCGAGCTGCTTCGCTGCGACCTGGCCAACGTGCTCGATACCGATCCCGGTGAGCAATCGATCGAAGTGACGTTCCTTCGATTCGCGGATCGCGTCCACGACGTTCTGTGCGCTCTTTTCGCCCATGCGCTCGAGCTCGACGAGCGTCGTTGCCGACAGATCGTAGAGGTCGGCCACGTCCCGGACGAGATGGCGATCGACGAGCTTTTCGACGAGCACCTCGCCGAGCGAATCGATATCCATCGCGAAGCGCCGCGAATAATGGAGAATCGAACCTTCGATGATCGCCTTGCAATCGCGGTTCGGACATCGCCACGCGACCTCCCCGGCGCGCCGTTCGATGCTCGTGCCGCAGACCGGGCAGTGATCCGGCATGTCGAACCGGCGTTCATCGCCCTTCCGAGCGTCCACGTCGACACGGACGACCTGCGGGATGATCTCCCCCGCTTTCTGGATGAACACGAAATCGCCGATGCGCGCGTCGAGCCCGGCGATGATGTCCGAGTTGTGGAGCGAGGCGCGGGAAACGGTCGTGCCGGCGAGCTGCACCGGCTCGAGGATGGCGACTGGCGTGAGCGCGCCCGTGCGGCCCACCTGGACGACGATGTCGAGAAGCCGTGTGCGCGCCTGCTCCGCGTCGAACTTGTAGGCGATGGCCCAGCGCGGAAACTTGGCCGTCGCGCCGAGCATGTCTTGCTGCGAGAATGAATCGACTTTGACGACGGCGCCGTCCGTCTCGTACGGATACGCGTCGCGCCCTTTCTCGATCGTCGCGATCGCCGCCAGGACCTCGTCGCGCCCGTGGCAGATGACCTCTTTTCGATGGGTCGGCAAACCGAGCTCGGCGAGCCTCGCGAGCGCGGCCGAGTGATTCGATGCAAACTTCGCCCCTTCCACGACGGCGTACAGCAATGCCCGGAGGGGCCGCTCGGCGACGACCCGCGGATCGATCATTCGCAAGCTTCCCGCTGCGGCGTTCCGCGGGTTCGCGAACGGCGGTTCCCCCGCCGCGACGCGTTCGAGGTTGATACGCTCGAGGTCGCGGCGGTAGATGACGACCTCTCCGCGGAGCGTGAGCGGTTCCCGGTAGTCGATCGTCAGCGGGAGCGAACGGATGGTCCGAAGGTTCTCGAGGATGTCCTCGCCGGAGATCCCGTCGCCGCGCGTGGACCCGCCCGCGAGCTTTCCGTCGCGGTAGAGGACCTCGATGCTGCCGCCGTCGAGCTTCGGCTCCACGACGAACGCAACCTCGGTATCGTTGGGAAGCCCGTCGTCGACGCGGCGAAAAAATTCCCCGAGCTCGTCTTCGCTATAAGTGTTGTCGAGCGACATCATGCGCTCGACGTGCGGCACGGTATGGAGATCGGTCCGGAGGGCGTCACCGACCCGATGGGTCGGGGAATCGGCCGATCGGAGCTCGGGATGGCGCGCCTCCAGCGCGACGAGCTCCTGGTAGAGAGCATCGTATTGCCGATCGGTGATGACCGGATCGTCGAGCACGTAATAGCGGTAGTCGTGTGCGCGGAGCTCCCGCGTCAGTTCTGCGTGACGCTCCTTCGGCCGGGAAGCACCGCTCATGCGTCCTCTCCTCTGTCCGGCTTCCAGCCGAGAATCAAGGCCGCAGAGGGTACGGAAGTCCCGTCGTCGGTGCTAAGGTCCGGCCCCGGCGATGGTCAACGCCCCCGAAACCCCTCCCGCGTCCGAGGCGAGCAGTCGGAAGCGGCGCATCGACGAGATTGAAGAGCCCGTTTCTTCGCCGGTTTCGAGTGAAGCCGACGCTGCCCACGGCGCGCTCTGGCGCGTGGGAGGACTGGTTCGCACCGTCCGGCCGCACCAGTGGGTGAAAAACGTATTCGTCCTCGCGCCGGTGTTCTTCGCGAAGGACCTGTTCGAGCCCCGGCTCATGTTGCGAGCCGCGGGATCCTTCGGCGTGTTCTGCATCCTCGCGGGCGCCGTGTACACCATCAACGACATCGCGGACGCGGAAGCCGACCGGCTTCATCCGGTGAAGCGGCTCCGTCCGATCGCGTCCGGGCGCGTCAGTGTCCACGCAGCACGGATCCTCGCCGCGGTGCTCGTCGTCGCGGGGCTCGCGGGCGCGGCGTACGGGCCGCTCTCGTTCTTCGCCGTCGCGGCGACGTACTTTCTCCAGAATCTCGCGTACTCGTTCAAGCTGAAGCAGTACGCGTACGTGGACGTCGCGCTCATCGCGTTCGGCTTCGTCTTGCGCGTCGTGGGTGGCGGCTACGGCACCCACATCCACGTGTCCGGCTACCTGCTCGTCTGCACGGCGTTCCTTGCGTTGTTCCTCGGGTTCGGCAAGCGGCGGCACGAGTTCGCCGCGGTCGCCGCACGCGCCAAGAAGCAACGCGCCGCGCTCTCCGGGTACAATGCGGCCGGTCTCGACGTGGCGCTCGCGGTAACGGGTCTGGCGACGGCCGGTGCCTACCTCGCGTACACGCTCGATCGTGCGACGGTCGCCTACTTCGGCTCGGACAAGCTCTACCTCACGACGATCTTCGTCGTGCTCGCCGGGCTCCGGTTTCTGTACCTGGTTCGATCTCGCCCGCACGCCGAGAGCCCGACGCAGGAAATGCTGCGCGACGGGCCGTTCGTGGGTGCCGTACTCGTGTGGGTCATGGTCGTGATCTGGATCGTGTACCACCTTCGTCCGGGCTGAGACGTCGACATGGCCGCCACGCCGACAGTGACCCAAGCCCCCGCCGGAAATCGGGGTGCGAGCGATCCATGGTCCGACCTCGTGCTCACCCTGCCGATGTTCATCGGCTATCACCTCGGCGTGATCTTCTTGCCGATCCGCAATGCGGCGGACATCGTCACCCGCGAGCTGGTCTCGCTCGCCGGGCAAGACATGGCTGCTTACGGCGGTCTCACTCTCGCCATCGGGCTCGTCTACGTCGTGTTCCTGGGCCTCGCGGGTCGAGGTCACGCGCTCCGCTGGCAGCGGTTCGCGTTCATCGCGACGGAGGGCATCGTATATGCCGTCGCGATGCGGTTCGCCGCGGCGTACGTCGTGGGACGCGTCTTCCTGGTCAGCGGCGCACCGCAGGGGATCTTCTCCGGCGTCGTGATGTCGCTCGGCGCCGGATTTACGAGGAGCTCGCGTTTCGCGTCTTGCTCTTCGGCGTCGGGCTCAAGGTGCTGAAGATCTCGTTTCGGCCGTCCACGGCGCTACGAAGGACGCTGCTCTCCGTCGGATGGGCGCTTCTCACGGCCGCCGTGTTCAGCGCGTGGCACTACGTCGGACCCCTCGGCGACACGTTCGACGCTCAGTCATTCCTGTTCAGATGGGTGTGCGGGACGGTCTTCGTCGGCATCTACGCTTGGCGGGGTTTCGCGCCGGTGGTGTGGACCCACGCCATCTACGATCTCTGGGTGATGGTGTTTTGAGAGCCAGAGCGGGCAGCGCATCGGCTGTGCCCGGAGCGGCAAGCTCGAGCCAGCGGGCCCGATCGGACCTCAGGGCGGCACGAGACGGAGCGTCGCTCGGACCGTCGTGCCGACGCCCGCTTCACTCTCGACGAGGAGCGAGCCGTCGTACGACTCGACGATGCTCCGGGACAGCGCGAGCCCGAGCCCCAGCCCGCGGCCGGGTCGGGTGGTGAAATTGGGATTGCCGACGCGCGCTCGATCCCCGGCGCTGATGCCGACCCCGTCGTCGCAAACGACGAGCGTTGCCACGGAGTCGCTCTCGACGCTCACGCGTACCGTGATCGTTCCGCGGCCTTCGCCTCGATCTTGAACCGCGAACACCGCGTTCGTCAGGAGATTCAAGAGGACCTGGCAGAGTCGGGTCCGGTTGCCGAGCACGGTGGGACGGCACTCGATGTCACGAACGAGCTCCGCACGGGCACCGATTTCCTCTTCGACCATGAGCAGGGTCGACAGGACCAGCTCCGCGAGATCGACGGGGCCGACCTCGTCGAGCGTCTCCTCGACGCCGATGCGCTGGACGATCTGGGCCATGTGCGAGACCGCCTCCTGGGCGGCCGCGAGCGCTCGAAGCGCGGCCGATTGGATGTTCTCGACGGACGTCTGGTCCTCTTCGAGCCGCTTCCGGATTATGCCGAGACTCGTCGAGAGGTATGTGAGTGGCTGGCAGAGTTCGTGACGCAGGAACGCAAACTGGTCGGGGGCTGGTTTGCCACGAAGGCGGCCGTTGGGTGACATGGAGGGTTTGCCAGTGCACCGGCCGTGCCGGAGCGCAGGCGCCCGATTTCATTCGAATGTCTGCCCTCGCCGGGGCGCCGAACGCGGGAAGCCGTGCCGGCCCCCCACGGTCTTCCCCGACAGCGGAGAGGTGCGCGGCCCCGGGATCCGGGGTCGTTCCGGTCTCACGGGAGCGACTGCTGGCGCTATTTCACGTCCGCCTTCGTGACGACAATCTCTCCCACCACGAGGTTTCCGTTCTCGATACGGTCGTACTCGACGCGCAGGCCCGGGAACTCATCGGATTGGACGGTGTGGGTCGGCCCCCCGTCCGCAATGGTGTCCGTTTTCAGCGGCTTGCCCAGCGCGTCTCGCACCGCCCAGGGCAGCATGCCGAACGCAACGCCTCTGCCCTGACGAAGGTTGCCGTTGTAGGCGCCATACGTGGCCATAGGAGGGTCGCTTGCGCGACGCCCGGGGCGATAAGCGCGGATTTCGACGAGCGCCCCGTCCTCGAGGAAGAACTCGACGGCGTGGTTGACGTAGCGGCACGAATTGTCGGTCTTGTACTGACACGGTTCGCCCATCAATCGCTCGATCGTGGCGACCGTCGCGCCGAACCGGATCGGGCCGACGCCTTTGCCCGGCAGGATCTGGAGAAACGGCCCGTACGGCACCGGCCACGCGGGGGCCGTCGCGAGCCGGTCGGCGACGGCTCTCGTGCTCGGCGCTGCCGGCGTGATCGGTCCGGACAGGGCCGCGGCGGGTGACTCCTTTGGCGCTTCCTTCGAGCGCGAGCACGCGATGATCGAAAGTAGCGCCAGCGCGCCGAGGTACCGCTGTTTCAAGATTTTCACTCCTCGATGAACCCCTGGGCGATGGGCATCCTTCGCCCAGGGCCGAATGCCTTGCTCGTCACGATCAGGCCGGGCGCGGCCTGCCGCCGCTTGTACTCGCTGACGCGCACCATCTTCAAGACTCGAGACACGACCACCGGGTCGAAACCTTGCGCGACGATCGCGTGCTTGTCGAGGTGCCGCTCGACGTAAAGCTCGAGGATTCGGTCGAGCACGTCGTACGGCGGCAGCGAGTCCTCGTCCCTTTGATCGGGGCGGAGCTCCGCGGAGGGCGGCTTCTCGATCGAGCTTCGGGGAATTCGCTCCCTCTCGCCGTTCACGTAGCGGCAGAGTTCGTAGACCATCGTCTTCGGCAGATCGCTGATGACGGCGAGTCCGCCGACCATGTCACCGTAGAGCGTGCAATACCCGCACGCGAGCTCGCTCTTGTTGCCGGTAGTGAGCACGATCGCTCCCGTCCGGTTCGACAGGGCCATCAGCGTCGCGCCGCGGATACGAGCCTGCGCGTTCTCCCACGTGACGTCGTCCGCGGGCGGCGGCGTGAGGCGATCCAGGAGCGCGCCGCTCTGCAAGAGCATCGCCGCGAACATGGGATCGACGTCGATGACCTCGTACGCGAGCCCCAGGTTCTTCGCGAGCGCGGCCGCGTCGACGAGCGAACCTTCGGAAGAGTAGCGTGTGGGCATGGAGACTCCCATGACGTTCTCGCCGCCCAGCGCGTCCGCGGCGATGGTCGCGGTGAGCGCCGAGTCGATGCCGCCGCTCAGTCCGACCACGGCGCGATGGAAGCCGCACTTCCTCGCGTAGTCGCGGACGCCCAGCACGAGCGCCCGGTAGACCGCTTCCGCGCGGCTCGTCGCTTCTTCCGCCACCCTTCCGCCCGTCTCCAGGTCGGCAATCTCGACGGCTTCCTCGAACATCGGGGCGCGGCAGATGAGTTTCCCTTCGCGATCCCAGACGGCGCTCCGTCCGTCGAAGACGAGCTCGTCGTTGCCGCCGACCTGGTTCACCAGCACGACGCCCACGCCGTGGCGTTTCGCGATGTCGCCGAAGAGTTTCGGGCGGAAGGCGAGCTTGGCGAGCGTGAACGGGCTCGCTGATAGGTTGATGAACACGTCCGTCGTGTCCGGTCCGACGTCCGCCAGCGGATTGTCGCGGTAGCGAGCTCCGACGCCCTCCACTTCCGCCCAGGCATCCTCGCAGATCGCGATCGTCAGTCGCCGGCCGCCGACCACGATCGTGGTGCGCGTGTCGCCCGGTGCGAAATACCGCGCGTCGTCGAAGACGTCGTACGTCGGCAGGAGCCGCTTCTGCGCCGTGGTGACGATGCTCCCGTCGCGAGCGACGAGCCCGGCGTTTGCAACGAGGCCGGCGTCCTGTTGCGTCGGAAGGACGGTGCCGAAGACGAGTGTCAGCCCGCGCGGCGCCTGGTCCACGACGCGGCGAGTCTCGCGCTCGACCTCGCGGACGAACGAGGGCCAATCGAGCAAGTCCTTCGGCGGATAGCCGACGAGGGTCAGCTCCGAGCCGACCGCGACCTCGGCCCCGGCGTTCATCGAGCGACGAGCCGCATCGAGCAGGCGCTCGGCGTTCTGCCGCACTGCACCCACGGTGGGATTGAGCTGAAGGAGCGCGACTTTCATGAACTACTCGCGCGTGCTTTGAGGTAAAAGGCAGGGGACGCGGGAGCGCGACGCCCGGCACCGCTCGCTCCCGATGACTCCGCTCGATCGCCGCCGCTTTCTGTTCGTGACCGGCAAGGGCGGTACCGGAAAGACCACCGTTACGGCCGCGCTCGCGCTGTCGCTCGCGTCGCGCGGGCGTCGCGTGCTCATCGCCGTTACGGAGCCGAAGGAGCGCACGTCAGCGCTCCTCGGCGTGCCGCCGCTCGGCCACGAGATCGTCAACGTGCTTCCGAACATCTTCGCCGTGAAGATTAACCCGGAAGTGGCCATGCGCGAGTATGGCGAGATGATCTTGAAGAGCCGGACAGTCTCGGACGCGGTGTTCAAGAGCAAGTACGTCCGCGGGTTCTTCGCCGCCGTGCCGGGTCTTCACCAGTGGGCGATGCTCGGCAAAGCCTGGTTTCACTCGACGGAGCAACAGGATGGCCGTCCGCGGTTCGACGTCGTCTTGTTCGACGCGCCGGCGACGGGCCACGGCCTGGACATGCTGCGTGTGCCCAAGGTCATCGTGGACGTCGCGCCGCCAGGGCTCCTGCGCAAAGATGCCGAGGCAGCGTGGACCATGTTTCGGGACCCCGCCCAGAGCGGTGTTCTCATCATCGCCCTGCCCGAAGACATGCCTGCGAACGAGTCCATCGAACTCGCCAGCGCGGTCACCGGTGAACTCGAGTTGCCCATTGCCGGCGTGATCGTCAACCAGGTGATTGAGCTGCTCTTCGATGATGCCGAGCGTGAGGCACTCGTCGAGCCGCGTCTCCTGGTGTCCGGCGATCCGGGCGACGAGGGTCTGAGCGCCGCGGCCCGTCGCGCGCAGAGCGAGCGCGTGCAGATCGAAAGCGAGCGCAAGATTCGCGAAGGCATCGCCGCACCGCTCACGGAGCTTCCGAGATTGCTGACGGATGCGAGCGTGCCGGAGGCGATCCGTGGGCTCTCGAAGATCCTGGGGGATCGGTTGTTTTCCTAACGAGGAAGAACAAGGAAAGCGGTTTCACTCATCCCGGTGCGGCTTCCCGCATGATGGCTTCGCGCGGGCCGTGCAGCGGCTGGAGCAAGCGGGTTCATCGATCACCTCGGCACGATGCTCGGTTGCGCGAGAAACGCGGCCACTTCGAGTGCCATTTCTTCGGCATCCCAGTCGAATGTCACGCCGGCGAGAGAGACGGAGAGCCCGCTCGGCAAGAACGCCTTCGGTCGGACCCAGGAAATGATGCCGTTCGCTTCGAGCTCCACCCGGCCCGACCGGCGGAACTTGACGCGAACGGCGTCCGTGCGCTTGACGGGCTGTCCGCCCGACCCGAACGGCGGTCTGATGACGAGGATTGCGCCGTTGGGTCTCAGGTGCTGCGTGGTGCACCTGCCCGCGAGCACGACCCGTTCTTCGCCCTGCGCGGTCCGGAGCGTGAGCAAGCAATCGACGGGCCCGTGCTGGACGAGTCGCGCGGGCTCGTCCGGCATGCGAATCTCTCCCGATTCGGCCATCTCTTACGCACGTATCATGACATCGTCCCCGACGACGCGAGTCAGAAACTGGTTGCATCCGCCGTGCTGGGCGTAAGCGGGGCGCTTGCGCTCGGCCTTTGCGACGGCGACTATTGAGCTGCATGATCCGCCCGGGGCGATTCGCGCAAGGGACGACGTCGGCCATCGCCCTCGTTGCCGCTTTCGCGTGCAGCTCGGGCCTCGATGGATTCCGGCTCGACACGGAGGCCGTGACCCACAGCGATGGCAGTGCCGGCTCTGGAGGCGGCGGAGGGATTGAGGGGGGAACGCTTGGCGCGGGAGGCGGCGCGCAACAGAGCGGAGGCGGTGGCGCGGGAAACGGGGAAGTCGGGGGAGCAGGCGGGGGCGTGAGCAGCGGTGGGCAGAGCGGGAGCGGGAGCGGCGGGAGCGGGGGCGTGAGCAGCGGTGGGCAGAGCGGGAGCGGGGGATCGGGCAATGGAGGCAGCGGGAGCGGTGGGAGCGGGAGCGGCGGGAACGGGGGATTGGGTAGTGGAGGCAGCGGGAGCGGTGGGCAGAACGGGAGCGGCGGAGCTGGCAGCGGAGGGAATGGGAGCGGTGGGCAGAACGGGAGCGGCGGAGGTGGCAGCGGAGGGAATGGGAGCGGTGGGCAGAACGGGAGCGGCGGAGCTGGCAGCGGAGGGAATGGGAGCGGTGGGGCAGGTGGATCCGGGGCGTGGCCTGCGGATCCCGTCGCGGTGCAAGCGACGGGGATGCCAGCGGGAATTACCGCGGCGGTGTGGGATGCGAGTTCGAGTCAGTTCTTTCTCCTGCAGCCGGCGAAGAATCTGTTCTTCACGCTGGATCCGGCGACGCGCGTGGTGAGTGCAGGATTGCCCTTGCCCACCGGAACCGTCGCGGGCAGTCCGTTCGGCGTGAGCGCGAACGACGTGTTCGTCGTGATCGGCACGTCGCTGTATCGCTTGCCCCGGACCGGCGCGACTTCAGGCACCGGTGTGCCGCTCGGAGGCACCATCACCTCGGGGACGGAGCTGACCGGCGGATACGCGAGTGGATGGTTCCTGGTCGGCAATTCCGGTAGCACGGCGCAAGCGTTCGAAGACTCGACGAGCTCGATGAAGTCGGTCGCGGCTTTCTCGGACCTTCACGGAGTCGCGACGGACGGATTCAGCTTCGTGTTCCGCACCACGAACGGCACCAGCGTCTACCTTCAGCGTGTGGCCCCCGGCGCGACCGCGCTCGATGCGGGTCCGTGCCTCGTGGCCGGGAGCTTCGCAGGTGGCGATCAGGGGACGCCGTCGGGCGTGTTCGGCACGGCGGTGGCCTGGGTCAGGGCGCAATCCGCGGCGGCTTACGAGCTCTTCTTCGCTACCGTCGACGCCTCGGGCACGTGCTCGTCCCCCGCCGAGCAATTCTTCGGCACGGCGACGACGGGCTCCCGAGTGGTCGGCCTCCTGAGCGCGGATGAGGCGATCGTGACGTCGCGCGTCGCTGGAAGCCTCGCGGATTTGCAGATCATCGGTTCGGACGGAACCGTCAGCGCGACGCTCGCGAATCAGAACATGGGCGCGGGGACCCCGACCGCTTTCGTGATCGGCGTAAGCTCGCTCGATTCCGTGAATTCGCCCTCGCACTACGGCGTCCTCGTCACGGGAGACAAGCCCGTCGTGTTCCAGTTCTGAACGGCGGCGCGACCGGACCCGACGGTGTAGGATGCCGCCCGGCGGAGGCGCTCCGCGTCTGGCATGACCACTCAAGTTGCCACGAGTGACCCGACGCCCCTGTGGCGGCGCCTCCTGCCGATCGCGTTCGGCGTGCTGCTGATCGCGTTCGTGCTGCACCGCATCGACTTCGCCGCCTTCGCTGCCGCGGTCCGCCGCACGAATTACGTCGAGTTCATCCTCTTCGCACTGCTGTTCAACGTCGCGCTGCTCTCGGCGGACGTGTTCGCGACCGTCTACGTGTACCGGAGGACCGTCGCGCCCGTCCGGTACGGCGAGCTTCTCGCGATCCGTGGGGCGTCGTACCTGCCGTCGATGCTCAACCACCACGTCGGGCAAGCGTGGCTCACCTATTTCCTGTCGAAGGCGTACCGCACGCCGCTCAAGCGTGCGGCGGGCGCAACCCTCGTCGTCTATGCGACGACGTTCGGGGCACTCTTCCTGTTCCTGCTCGTCGGGCTGCCCCTGAATCACGGGCGCATCCCGTGGCTCATGCCCACGGTCGTCGTGGTGGCCGGCGCCGGCGTGGGCTACGCGGTCGTGCTGCTTGCGCGCCCGAAGGTGCTCGCCACGCGACCCATCGCGAAGCCGCTCTTCGAGGTCGGGCTCGGGGGTCATGTGACGGCGATTCTCATCCGGCTACCCCACGTGTTCATCCAGTTCCTGGGCGCGTGGATCCCGTTTCTGTTCTTCCGCGTCGACGTCCCGTTCGCCGACGCGCTGGCGCTGATGCCCGTCGTCCTTTTCGTCGTGACGCTGCCCATCAGCCCGCAGGGCCTGGGAACGCGCGACGCTCTCTCGATCACCTTGCTTTCCAGCTACGCCGCAGGCTCCGCCGCGGACCGCGCCTCCATGATCGCGGCGACGACGTTGAGCTGGCTCGTCGTCATCTGCGCGGCGCAGCTCGCCGTCTCGCTCTTTTTCATGAAGCGCGCCCACGCGCTCCTCGATTCATGACGCCCCCGGAGCTCTCGGTCATCGCGCCCTGCTTCGACGAGGAAGCGAACGTGCCGGAGCTCGTGCGTCGCGTGCTCGCGACGTTCGATCGCGGCGGCGTCGCGGGCGAGCTCGTGCTGGTGGACGACGGCAGCTGCGACGGGACGCGAGAGGCGATCGATCGCGCCGTCCGCCTTCATGGACCGCGCGTCGTCGGCGCGTTTCACGCGACCAACCTCGGCATCGCGGCCGCGTGGAAGACCGGAACCGATGCCGCGCGGGGCGACTTGGTCGCGATCATCGACGCGGATTTGCAGTACCAACCCGAGGATTTGCTCCGCCTCCGGCGTGTGCTCCTCGAGAGCAGCGTCGACGTAGTCCAGGGATTCCGGAGCGCGGTCGGACGGGAGCGCGACGCGCGATACCGTCTGAGCCGCGGCTTCAATTTCCTCCTCAACACGACGTTCGGGATGCGGCTCTCGGACAACAAGAGTGGGTTCGTGATGTGTCCGCGGCCCGTGATGCTCGACCTCCTGAGCTATGACGGGCACTACCGATACTTTCAGTCCTTCATCATGGTCGCCGCGCACGCGAAGGGGTACGAGTATCGAGAAGTCGAGACCCTGTTCGTCGAGCGGCGTGCGGGCAAGAGCTTCCTCGAGGGCGCCGCGTACCGTGTCGCGGCGGAGTCACTCGTCGATCTCGGGCGAGCGACGTGGGAGTATCGCGTCGAAAAGCGGACGCGGGACGCGGCCAACCGATTTCGAAAAGGACGCGCGCCGCGACGTCCCAGGGCCGTGCCGCCAGACAAGAAGATCGCCTGGCGCGCGTACCTGTCCGTCTTCGATCGCGTTCACTTCACGATCACGCGCGAGGTCGAGCGCCACTACGAGTCTCTCGAGGAGACCCAGTGGATGGCGCGCAGCGACCTCGGCGAGCTCCGCGACGACAAGCTCCGGCGCCTCGTCCGACACGCGTACCGAAACGTTCCGTACTTCCGTGAACGCATGCGCGCCGCGGGCGTTCACCCGGAGGACGTCCGCGGGGTCGCGGACCTGCACAAGCTTCCGCTTCTGTCGAAGACGGATGTGCGCGAGCACCTCTACTTCGACATTCTCAGCGAGAATCATCGTAAATCCGAGATGCTCCGCGTCGCCACGAGCGGATCCACGGGCGAGCCGTTCGTCTGCTACGCCGACCGCAATCAGCTCGAGTTCCGCTGGGCCGCGACGCTGCGCTCGCAGGGTTGGGCCGGTTACCGATTCGGCGACCCGACGGTTCGGCTGTGGCACCAGACGGTGGGGCTCGATCGCGACCAGGCCCTGCGCGAGCGGCTCGACGCGATGGTCTCGCGCCGCACGTTCATTCCGGTGTTCGAGCTCGCGGAACGTCGTCTCGAGGGCGTGCTCGAGACGATCGCCGAGGCGCGCCCCGTGCTCATCGACGGCTACGCCGAGGCCCTGAACTTTCTCGCGACGTACGCGAAGCGCCGCGGCGACACGCGGGTCCATCCGAAGGCGATCATGAGCAGCGCCCAGACTCTTCCCGCATCGAGCCGGCGGATCATCGAAGAGGCGTTCGGCTGCGCCGTCTTCGACAAGTACGGCGCGCGCGAGTTCAGCGGCATCGCATACGAGTGCGAAGCCCATGCCGGCCACCACGTGGTGGCCGAAGGTTACGTCGTCGAGCTCCTCAAGGGCGGCGAGCCAGCCGCGCCGGGCGAGGTCGGCGAAGTCGTCGTCACGGACCTGAACAACTATTGCCTCCCGTTCATCCGCTACCGCCTCGGCGATCTCGCGGTCGCGGCCGGCGACGACGTCGTGTGCCCGTGTGGGCGCACGCTGCCGCTCATCGGCGATATCGAGGGCCGCGTCCAGTCCATCATCCAGGGAACCGATGGTCGATATCTTCCGGGAACGTTCTTTGCGCACTACCTGAAGGACTTCGATCACGCGATCCGGCGTTACCAGATCCTCCAGGAACGCCCGTCGCACGTCGTTTTTCGCGTCGTGAAGGGAGGCAGATTCTCCACGGACGTGCTCGAGGAAATCCTGTCCACCTTTCGCCGCTTCCTCGGAGAGGACATGCACATCGACGTCGAGTTCGTGGACGAAGTCGGCACGGTCGCGACCGGTAAGCGCGTCGCGACCCTGTCCAAGTTGCCGATCGATTTCCAGGGGCCTGGCGCGTCGCGCCTGAAATGGTCACGCTAACGCCAATGACCTCCGACAGGCTCGTCCGGACGGCGCGCGACATCGCGCTCGAAGCGTCGCGCGTCCTGCTCGACGGCTATCGCAGCCGTCCCGCCGCGACGGAGAAAGCGCGCTCGGATCTCGTCACCGAATACGATCTGAGGAGCGAGGAACTGATCCGCATGCGGCTCGGTCGCGAGACGCCGGATATCCCCATCGTCGCGGAAGAGCACGGCGGCGTCGCGAATGGCCTCACGTGGTACGTCGACCCTCTCGATGGCACGATGAACTTCGTCCACGGTCACCCGTTCTTCTGCGTCAGCATCGGCGCGATGGACGCAAGTGGTCCGATCGCCGGGGTGGTCGTGGCGCCCGCTCTGGGGCTCGAGTGGTGGGGGAGCCGCGAAGGCGGCGCGTTCCGCAACGGCGAACCGTGCAGCGTCAGCACCACCGGGACGCTGCGCGATGCGCTGCTCGCGACGGGATTCCCCGCCGATCGTCGTCACGCGCCCGCGAACAACCTCGCGACGTTCTCCGACGTAATCCAGCACGTCCAAGGCGTGCGGCGGTGTGGCTCCGCGGCGCTCGATTGCTGCTTCGTGGCCGACGGCACGCTCGAGGGTTACTGGGAGCGAGGGCTCTACGCTTGGGACGTCGTCGCCGGATGCGCGATTGCGCTCTCCGCCGGGGCGTGTCTCACTTCCCTCACTGGTGGACCTCCGGATCTGACTATCGGTCATATCGTGCTCACGAACGGTCGTATCCACGAGGCTCTCGTGGGGCTCGTGAGCAAGAATCACTGAGATGCGCCCATGAACTTCAGTGCAAACTCGATCCTGGCGTCGATCCTGGTGAGCGGCATCGGGTTCGTGTTTTTCGAATACGGGCGCCGGACGTCGCGCCCGCCGCAACTCGTCGGGGGGCTCGCGCTGATGGTGTTCCCGTACTTCGTCTCGAACCTCATGGCGATGTGTGCCGTGGCCTCTGCCCTGATCGCCGCAGTGTGGTTCTTCGTGAAGTTCGGTTGGTGAGCGCCGTTCTGGAGGCCGGGGGGCGGAGATCAGCCTGGTGTTTCCGGTCTGCATTCGCGAGCGAGTCGGGAGGCGGCCAGGGCCCCGTCAGCGCTCTCTCATCGGACGTCCGACGCCCCGGTACGCGAGGCCCGCTTCCGTGATCTCTTCGGGGACCATCGTGTTCCGTCCGTCGAAGACGTGGCGGCCACGCATGAGGTGCTTCACTCGCTGCGCGTCCGGGGCGCGAAATTCGCTCCACTCCGTCGCGACGACGAGAGCGTCGGCGCCTTCGCACGCGACGTAAGGGTCATGGAACAGCTCGACGTGAGCCGAGATGACGGCCTGCTGGAGCCGCGCCTGCGTCGTTTCGAGCGCTTGCGGGTCCGTCGCTCGCACACGAGCACCCTTCGCGACGATCTTCTCGATGAACTTCAGTGCCGGGGCTTCGCGCACGTCGTCCGTGCGCGGTTTGAACGAAAGGCCCCACACCGCGATGGTCTTGTTCGCGAGCCCACCCAGCGCCTCTTCGACGTGACGCACGAGATCCAGGACCGGTGTCTCGTTGGCGACCACGGCGGCGCGCGCCATCTCCAGCTTGAGTCCCAGCTCCTCCCCCGTGCGGACGAGGGCCCGGAGATCCTTGGGGAAGCAGCTGCCACCGAAGCCGATGCCCGGATAGAGGAAATGGTAACCGATGCGGTGATCGGCGCCGAGCGCGACGCGGACGTCTTCGACGTCGCCGTTCGCGGCGTCGCAGAGCCGAGCCATTTCGTTCATGAACGAGATGCGCGTCGCGAGGAGCGCGTTCGCGGCGTACTTCACGATCTCGGCGCTCTTCGGGCTCATGCGGATGAGCCGGTTTCGCTGACGGTTGAACGGCGCGTACAGACGAGAAAGAAGCTCGAACGCATGGTCGTCCTCGGTGCCGATGACGATGCGGTCCGGCTTCAGAAAGTCTCCGAGCGCGTCGCCTTCCTTGAGAAACTCGGGGTTGCTGACGACGACGATCCGTTCCTTGCTCTCGCGGACGATCGCCGTCACTTTCTCGTTCGTGCCGACGGGCACCGTGCTCTTCAGGACGAGGATGACGTCGCCCGTGGCGAGGCGCGCCACGTCGCGCGCCACGCCGAGGACGTGCGACAGATCCGCCGAGCCGTCCTCGCTGGGCGGCGTACCGACGGCGACGAACACGATCGTCCGCCCCTTCATGGCGGCGGCGAGATCCGACGTGAAGTGCAGCCGCGCCGGGCAGTTTCTCTTCACCAGATCCTCGAGGCCCGGTTCGAAGAAGGGGACGTGACCCGCCTCGAGACGCGCGAGCTTCTCCTGGTCCACATCGACGCACACGACGTCGCTCCCCGCATCCGCGAAGCATGCTCCCGCGACAAGACCGACGTAGCCGGTTCCGACGACTGCAATCCTCATCCGACTCTATGTATCCTTGTCTTCTTCGAGCTGATCGAGAATGAGCGACGCCCGTTCTTCCGATATTCCGAAGTAGGTCGCCAGCTCTTCAACCAGATCCTGCTCTTCGTCCGCGACCTCGTCGTCCGCGAGCGCCACGGCGGCCGCGAGTGCGAACGCGCCCTCCGCGTCACTCGGGTGGCCCGATAGTCGCGAACCGACGCGACGCAGGCGCGCGTCGCGTCCCTCGGCGGCGAGCAGCCGCTCGTACTCCTCGAACATGACCTGGATCGTGCCGTCGTGGAGCAAGTTGCCCGTCAGGCCGCGGACGGCGCCCCGCATGGCATCCCGCTCCGCGTCGGTGATCTTTCCGTCCGCCGCGATCATCAGGAAGAGCGTCTCGGCCATCGGGTCGATCCGATGGAGCGCGTCGCTCTCCTCCTCCGACAAGAGACCCGCTCGCGCGAGGGTCTCGTAGGCCGGCGAGAGGACGCCACTTTCGCGCCGGCCGCTCTGGAGCAGGGCGTCGCGCAGCCGCCGGATAGTGGCGGTCTCGATTTTCATGGGAAAACGCTACACGGCCTTGCCGCTACGATCCAGCGTCCGCTAAACGTTCGCCTTTTGTCGCGCAGCCGTCAGACGTCGATGTGGATCTCGCCCTGGCCGATGGCGATGCACTGGCCGCCGACGCGCAGCGAGACGATCTGGTCGAGATTCCGCTCGATCGTGACGTGAATGAAACTCGGGCGACCGATCTCGATCCCTTGCTCGCACACGAACTCCACTCGGGGATCGGGGCCGAGGAGGCCCCAGCGCGCGAAGTAAGCCACGAGCGGTCCTGCGGCGGTGGCCGTCGCGGGATCCTCGTGAAGGCCGAGCCCCGGTGCAAACATGCGACAATGGGCCGAGGACCCTTCGCTCCTGCACTGAAGAGTGAACGCAAGCACGTGCGGGTGCGGCGATCTGGCGAGCACGCGCTCCCAGATATCCTGACGAAATCGGATGCTCTCCATCGCGGCGAGGTTGGCGACGGGAACGAGCAAGTACGGCACGGTGCAAGAGACGCTCTGAACGGGCATCCCCGACGGGAGCGCGGAAGGGTCGAGCCCGAGCATCGCCGCCAGTGCGTCACGCTCGCCAAAGATGGGTCCGAAAGACGGAAGCGGCTGCTGCATCGAGAACATCGGCGTTTCCATCGTGACCGAGACGGGGCCTGTCTGGTCTTCGAACACGACGCGCTGTCTCGTCGCCTCGCGGCGCAACCGCTCTTCGAGCGCAAGTGCGTAGGCTGTCCCGATGGTCGGCAAGCCGCCGGACGGCAGTTCGGCGAGCGGCGTGAAGACGCGAACCCAGTAGTGATGCGGACTCGCGCGCGGTGGCAACACGAACGTCGTCTCGGATAGATTCAACTCGCGCGCGATGCTCTGCATCATCGTGTCGCTCAAGCCCCGCGCGTCCGTGAACACGGCGAGCGGATTGCCGCCGAAGGCCGTACGGGTGAAGACGTCGAGAAGTCGATACGTGAACGCTTGCATGGATTCCGGGGGGGTATTCGTGCGCCCGTTTCCACTCGAATGCCACCGGGCCCGCGTCGCGTCCATCGTGCACGTTGCGGCCCGCGAGACAGCTTGCTTGCGCCCCGGGGCCTGCCGATCCAAAAACCCGGTACCCGGCGTCGCTGGAAGGCGTCGGCGCGGCCCAGAATCCGTGAAGACAGTTTTCATCGACGGCCAGGAGGGCACGACCGGGCTCGGCATCCAGGAACGCCTGGCGGCGCGGGGCGACCTGACGCTTCTCGAGATTTCGCGTGAGAACCGCAAGGATCCCGCGACCAAGCGGACGGTGATGGCCGAGGCGGACGTCGTCATTCTGTGCTTGCCGGACGCTGCCGCCCTCGAGATGGCGTCGCTCGCGGAAGGTCTGGGGACCCGCATCATCGACGCCAGCACGGCACACCGCACGGCGCCGGGCTGGACCTACGGCCTGCCCGAGCTCACGCCCGATCAGCGCCAAGAAATCCAGACCGCCCGGTTCGTCGCGAACCCCGGCTGCTACCCGACCGGGTTTTTGCTGGCCGCGCGACCCCTCGTCGACGCGGGCGTCCTCGCCCCGGACTATCCGGTCACCGTCCACGCGCAGAGCGGGTTCAGCGGCGGCGGAAAGAAGCTCATTCAAGCCTTCGCCGAGCACGACCACGGAGGAGCGAGTCCCGATTGGGCGGTGCGGCCCTACGCGCTCACGTTCGCGCACAAGCACGTGCCGGAGATGCAAACCTTCGCGAAGCTCTCGCGCCGGCCGATCTTCTGCCCGGAGGTCGGCAACTATTACCAGGGCATGCTCGTCTCGGTGCCGCTCCACGGGGATCTTCTCTCGCGCCGCGTTCGACCTGTGGACGTACGCGCGATTCTCACCGAGCGGTACTCGCGCGAGAAATTCGTCCGCGTCGTCCCCGAGGGCGCCGGCGAAGGTCTCCATGACGGCTACCTCTCGCCGACCGCGTGCAACGGAACGAACGTCGTCGAGCTCTTCGTCTTCGGCAACGACGAACAGATCTTGGTTGTCGCTCGCCTCGACAATCTCGGCAAGGGCGCGTCGGGGGCGGCCGTTCAGAACCTCAATCTGATGCTCGGGCTCGATGAGTCGAGCGGATTGGATTGAGCGGCTCACGTCGAACAGCGCTTCGGCTGCGACGTGGAGCGCACGCTCGAGAGCCAGGATGAGCAGGGCATCACGAGCGCGCTCGACCGCCGGCAGCGCCTGCAACCGTCGCAACTGCTCGAGCACCCCCCCGAAAGCGCTCGCGAGAAGGGCACGAACCGAGTCTTCGGGGGACGCTCCGCCGCAGGGTAGCACCATCCGAAGAAACCTACGGCAAGTCCACGGTTTTCCCCGCGATGAACACGGCCGTCGCGTTTGGCACGGTCGCGCGACGCGACAGCGCCGCCACGACGTCGTCCACGTAGGGACGTTCGCGCGCGCCGACCAGCACACTGGTCACCCCCGGTGTACTCACGGCCGCCAGGAGCGCTTTCTGCGACAGTGACGCCGCCCGCAGCGCGTCCGGCAGCGTAGGGTCAATCGCGCGCGCGATGGCGAGGCTACGCCGTCGCGAGCGGTCGGCGCCGCGCTTCCGGAGCGACGCGAAGAGCCCGTCGAGCTCCGCGAGGTAACGCTCCTGAAACGCCGTCCAGCGTTCCCGGAGCGGACCGGGGACGATCCGGTCGAGGCCGGCGATCGTCTGCATCACGCGGGGCGCGACGGCCCTCGATTCCATGTCGCGCCACTGCTCGAGGCCTTCGAGGTTCGCCGCGACGTTCCCGAGCTGCGCCGCCCATTGCAGGAGACTCGCGGCGCGCAGGTTGCTCTCGGGCGGCAGCTGAATCGACGGTGCGAGCGTCGCGACGAACTCGGCCTCGAGCTTCTTCACCTTCTCGAGCTGCTCGGCGAACGACGGCGCATCCTCGTAGCTCGGCGGATCGGCGAGGCGGACGAGCTTGCCGTCGACGATGGCGTTCAGCGGACGATTCACGAGCACGGCGACGCCCATCCGACGCGCGTGTTCGAGCGGCGTGAGTCCTTCGCCCGTGTTTCGTTCCAGCGCGGCGCCACCTTCGAGGAGATTCATCGGTAGCTGAAGGACGCGGAAGTGATGCGCGTCACCGCCGGCGTCGCGCGCCGCGACCAGCAGGCGCTCGAGGCTCGTCGCCTCGGGGTCTCCGGCGGGTTCCACCGCTGCGTTGCTCGACACCCCGTAAAACCGGAGCCGTCCGCGCGCGACTTCCTTCTCGAAGTGCCGGAACGCCTCCGTGATGCGCCGGTAGTATTCGCCGCGCGCTTCGGCGAGTGGCACGCGTCGCTTCGCGGCATCGCCGAGGAAGTATTCGGGGTTGTGGAGGAGACAGACGTCGAGCGTTTCGAGCCCGAGTCGTCCCAGGGAGTCGCCGAGCTGCGCCTCGAGCCATTCGGGGTGAACGCAGTGCCAGAGCCCTTCGCCGTACTTCACCATTTCCGGGAATGGCTCCTCTGCTTGCTCGCGCGCTTCTGCTCGTTCGAGATTCTCACCTTGCGCGTAACCGATCTTCGAGACGATGACGACGGCCGCGCGTGGGACCGCGCCGGAACAATCGAGCTCCGCCATCACTTCGCCGATGAGCGACTCGGCGTGGCCATCGCCGTAGTTGGTGGACGTGTCTATCAAATTGATGCCGGACACGAGCGCGTGGGCGAGCGCTTCCCGGTGCTCTTCCACGCGATCGTCGACGCGGTACGTGCCGAAGCCGGCTCGGCTCACGACGAGCCCGGTCGTCCCGAGCTCGGTGTAGCTCTCGCCGCCGAGCGTCGGTTCGAACCGCGCCGCGTACGCGCGCGTCGCGCCGGATGTCGCGGAGCCCGGGAGCGCCGACGCCCCGACGGCGCGCCGTCGCTCCGCGGCGAGGGTGTTCGCGGCGTCCCCGAGGGCGCGCGCCACGTCCTCGGCGCGCGTCACGGGAGCCTGGCACGCGAAGTCCCGGCACACGTAGAGCGCGGGTTTGCCGTCGATCGAAGTCTTTCCGGCGAGCAGCGCGAGCTCGCTCTTCGAACTGTCCGCGGCGTGCGCGACCACGCGATTGGGCAGATAGTGTCGCGCAACCTCCGCGGCGAGCGCGTCGAGGTCCGGGCTCGGCTCGCCGATGAACGCAAGCTCCACCGGACCCTCGAGCAAGAAATCCACGACGCCGAGGGTCGTCGCGAAGGCCCGCGGCGCTCGCTCGATGTGCCGCGCATAGGCGCGCACCGCCGCGAGCGACTGCTCACGAAAATCCTCGCGCCCCAGAATAAAGGCGAGCCGGGCGAGCGCGCGTGCAGAAATGGCGTTCGCGTTCGGGATGGCGCCGTCGTGACCGTCGCGCGACCGGGCGATGAGGGTTTCGTGTCCCTTCGCGGTCTGAAACAAGCCGCCGCCCTCCGCGTCCGCGAAGTCCGCGATCATGCGCTCGGCGAGACGCGCGGCGTCGGTGAGAAAAGACTCCGCCCCGAAGGCCTCGTACAGATCGAGGAGCCCGTCCGCGACGAACGCGTAGTCTTCGAGATACGCATCGAGGTGTGCCTTGCCGGCGCGCGCGGTGCGATATAAGCCGCCGTCGGGACGCGCGAGCTCGCCGAGGACGAATCGCGCGGCGCGCTCGGCCGACGCGAGGTAGCGGGGTTCGCGGAGCACGCGCGCGCCTTCCGCCATTGCACCGATCATGAGTCCATTCCACGCCGCGAGAACCTTGTCGTCGGTGAGCGGCGGCACGCGACGCAAGCGCGCCGCGTAAAGCTCCGCGCGCGACGACGCGAGTGAGCGACGGAGCTCGTCTATCGCCACGCCGAGATCCGCCGCGACGCTCTCCATCGAGCGCGGTGTGTTGAGGATGTTCGTCTCTTCCCAGTTCCCCTCGGGAGAAACGTCGTAGTAGGTGCAAAACCATTCCGCGGCGGGGCGCCCGACGACTTCCTCGATCTGATCCGGCGTCCAGATGAAGAATTTCCCTTCCACACCCTCGCTGTCCGCGTCGGTGGCCGAGAAATAGCCGCCCTCTGGGTTCTGCATCTCGCGCGCGACGTAGTCGAGCGTCTCGGTCGCGACCCGGCGATATTCTGCATCGCCCGTGACCTGATACGCCTCGAGATAGACGCGCGCGAGCTGCGCATTGTCGTAGAGCATCTTCTCGAAGTGCGGGACGAGCCACTTCGCGTCGACGGAATAGCGCGCGAAGCCGCCGCCGAGGTGATCGTAGATGCCACCGTTCTTCATCCGGTCGAGGGTGGTCGTGACGACCTGGAGCAGCGTCGGCTCGGGCACTCGCCGGTAGAGACGCAAGAGGAGCGACAGCGACGCGCACGGCGGAAATTTCGGTGCCTCGCCGAAGCCCCCATATTCCGGATCGAACGCGCTCACGAGCTGCGACGCGGCCGCTTCGATCGCCTCTTCACCGACAGTGCCCGCGGCCGTCGCTTCCGATTGTCCGCGCACGTGGCCAGCGAGCTCCGACGCTTGCGCGACGAGCTCCGCGCGCTTCGTCTCCCAGAGCTCCGCGATGCGCGCGAGCAACGACTTGAAGCCCGGGCGACCCTGATGATCGTCCGGCGGGAAATACGTGCCGGCGTAAAACGGTTCCTGCTCCGGCGTGAGAAAGACGGTCATGGGCCAGCCGCCGTGACCCGTCATGGCCACCGTTGCGGCCATGTAGACGTCGTCGAGATCCGGTCGTTCTTCGCGGTCGACCTTGATGCACACGAAATGCGCGTTCATCACGTCCGCGACGGCCGCGTTCTCGAACGACTCGCGCTCCATCACGTGGCACCAGTGACAAGCCGCGTAGCCGATGCTGAGCAGGATCGGCTTGTTCTCCCGCCGCGCGCGCTCGAGCGCTTCGGGCCCCCACGGATACCAATCGACCGGATTCTTCGCGTGCTGGAGGAGATACGGGCTCGTCTCGTGAGCCAGGCGATTTGCACGGTGCGACGGGTCCGTCATGCGCCGAGCCGTACGGCGGGGGCAGGGTTGCGGCAAGCGGACCCCGCGCGGTTTCGCGGACTGGTCTGAAAAGCATGCAACTCGTCGGTTCCAACGGCCCCGTGGATCGAAGGACTCGTCCGGCCCATCATCTTCACGAAACCGTGCTCCAGCGCTGGAGTGCTTCCGCGCCGAAGCGACGAAGATTTCACGGAAACCGTCGACCGCCGGACCCCGGAACTTGGGCGTCAAAGTGGACGGCGCCTCGCGGCACAAGTAGGAGTTAGCCAGTCCTCAGTCCGCGATAAGCTCGTTGAGGCCGTCGACCACCTTCGCCACTTCGTCGTCCGGAGCGCGAGCAATACGCTTCCCGATCCGATCGGTCGAGAGTGTCCTTACCTGACTGATCTTGAACCACGACCTCTTCGCGAGACCGGGCGCGTGCGACTCTAGCGTGAGGGGAAAACCCGCGCGCGGTTCCTGGCTTGTCATCGCGATGGCGATGACCGTCCCCGAGCGTTCGTTGAAGACATTCTGGCTGATGACCAGTACCGGCCGATGACCTGCTTGCTCGCGGCCTCTCACCGGATTCAAGTCTGCCCAGCGAACATCACCCCTCAGTATTCGGGCCATGACTCGTGATCCACCGCGAGCCCCTCGTCAGCGAGGGCACGTTCTTCCTTCGGATTCAGCTTCGCGCATTCTCGAGCCAGACGACCACGCTCGAGCCGATCGAGCTTCTCGGCAAGCGCGATCTCGATCGCTTGGCTGCGATTAGGGAACCGATCAGCCTTCACCAGCCGATCGACGCGGTCGATGAGCCCGCTGTCGAGCGTGACTGCGACTTTCCCCTTTGCCATGGTAGGATAATATATCATACCAGCGTGCCGCGCAACGGCTGGCTAACTATAACTAGGCGTTGAACCTGACGGGCGCTCCTCCCGACCTGCAGGCCCTCGCGGGGGTTCCTCTTCGGGTCCCCCGCTCGCGATGCCGCGTGTTGATCGTCGTCTTCCCAGTCGCGTTTGCGCCCGCAGGTTATAGCGCCGGTACGTTAGCCGGACGCCGCCTTCCTCCGATGAGTAAGCGCGGATGCGATCTCCCGACGGGACGCGCCTGCCGCGAGTAGGCCTTGCATCAGAAGATCGAGCGACACGCCGGGATCGCCTGCCTCCATTTTCGCGACACGCGATTGGCTTGACCCCATCCGTTCGGCCAAATCCGTTTGGCTCAACCGTCGACGCTCTCTCGTCTTTCTCAGGCGTGAGCTCAGTGCGAGTTTCATTTCCACGAGCTCCGCCTCGACGGAGGACAGCTCGAGAAACTCCGCCGCGGTTCCGATCTTCCAACCTGACGCTTCCAACCGCTTCCGTTTTGCTTTCTCCATCACCGTCCTCCATGCGAACTGTCGTCGTAACGACGTAGCCGCTTGCGACTGCTCTCGATCACCGACTTCGGCGTGGTCTGCGTGGTCTTCGCGAAGACTTCTGCGATGACGATCGCGTCCGCGTCGATTCGGTAGATGATTCGCCACGTCCTGTCTTTGTCTTGGAGCCTCAGCTCGTGACAATGAGCGCCGATTGTCGGCATCGGTCGAGAATGCGGCATCGCGAGAACGTGGCCTGCCTGCAACTTCCTCAATAGAAACCCCGCTTCGATGCGAGCCTCTGCCGAGAACGGAGGCGTTTTCACTTCTCCGCTGAGCCAGACCAGCGGTTTGTCCCGCGGCGACATCGGGCGATCATATGTCCGTTTCGACATACTTGCAAGCGCCGGCTAACTAAACTTAAACTAGGCGTTGAACCTGACGGGCGCTACTTCCGTTCTGCAAGCCCTCGCGGCTCCCTTTCGGTCGCCCGCTCGCGATCGCGCCTCTGCGTCCTCGTCCTCCGCATCACGTTTGCCGCCGCAGGTTAGCGCCGGTACGCTCGGACCTCGTTGCACGCGCTTTTCGAAAAGCTGGACCGTGGGCTGACCGGGATTCGTCTCTATGGAATCGCGCCGCCGAGGCGAGCGACGGAGCCCGAGCGCCTGCGCGAGATCGCGGCTCACCAGGTAGCCCGGGTTCGCATGCTCGCGCCTGACGGCTTGGTCGTGTACGACATCCAGGACGAGCCGGGACGAAGCGGCCAGGCACGACCGTTTCCCTTTCTGCCCATCGTCGATCCAGAAACTTACGCGTACGATGGGCTTGCCGATCTCGCGATTCCGAAGATCGTGTACCGGTGCGTAGGCGCACGTCCGCGCGAGGTGTTCTCGAGCTGGATCGATACCGTGCGGGCCACTGCCGACCGGCGTCTGAGCGTGTTCGTCGGCGCACCGCGCGGTCAGCCCGGAAGCCCGGGTTTGCGGCTGGGTGAAGCGTACGCACTCGCGGGCGCCGCTCAGAACCTGGTCCTGGGAGCAATCGCGATCGCGGAGCGGCACGTCGTGAAAGAGGATGAACACCAACGTATGCTTGCCAAGCAAAAGAGCGGCTGTCGCTTTTTCGTCACGCAATCCGTCTACGATGCGGCTTCCACGAAGTCATTGCTCTCCGACTACGCATTGTCACTGCAGGCCGCCGCCCGAGCGGCCGCGCCTGTAGTGCTGACGTTCTCCCCGTGCGGTTCGGTGCGTACGCTCGAGTTCATGAAATGGCTTGGCATTTCGTTCCCGCGGTGGCTGGAAAACGAGTTGCGCCATTCTGCCGACACGCTGGAGCGCTCCGTCGACCTGTGCGAGCGCGTCTTCACCGAAGTGCAGGACTACGCGCGAGAGAAGCGCCTGCCGATCGGCATCAACGTGGAGAGCGTCTCCATTCGAAAAGCGGAGATCGACGCATCGGTGGAGCTCTATCGGCGATTGAGCTCGCGCCTTGAACCGTAGGTAGGCGGCGTTCGCTGCCGCCCAACTCCGCGTTGCAGCTGACGAGCCCCTCGCTTGCTGTTTCGCGGTCCGTTGGATCTGGCGTTCCGAAACACGATCGCGCCGCCGCCTTCCTTCGTCTCGAGGACCTCTACGAACTGAAAACGGAATCCGCGAATCACTTCTTCCACAGCCGAAAGCCGCCCGTGAAGGCGCTCGCATTGTTTCCGAGGCGCACTCCCTCCGGCAGGGCGCCGAGCTCTTTCGCATTGCCGCCGCCCATCACGACGTATTCCGGCTCGAGAGCCCGTTGAAGGAGCCCCACGACGCGCCACACGTGCTTGTGCCATTTGCGCCTGCCGAGACGCTCCAGGCCGGCGGCGCCCACGTATTCCTCGTAGGTGCGTCCGTGTCGATACGGCAGGTGCGCCAGCTCCATCGGTAGCACCGTGCCATCGATGATCAGCGTCGCCCCGAGGCCCGTTCCGAGACCCAGGAACAACATGCGTCCACCCTCGTAGATGCCGAACGCCTGCATCGCCGCGTCGTTGATGAGCTTCGTCGGGACGCCGAACGCCTTGTGAAAGTCGAAGTCGACCCATCCAGGACCCAGGTTGCGCGGATCGGCCGCGATGCGACCCCGGATCACGAGCCCGGGGTATCCGATGGAGATGGCGTCGTAGGTCCAGCCCTCGGCGAGCTTCTTGACGTTCTCGACCATCACCCTCGGCGTCAGCGTCGGGCCGGAGTCGAACTCCCGACGTTCGCGTTCGCCGGAGAGAAGGATCTTCACGTGCGTGCCGCCGACGTCGACGGCGAGGACGGACGAGGGTTCCGTCGATCTCTTCTGGGCCATTGTCCTACGAAGGATAACCCAGATGCGGGTTGCCCGGTGGCGTTCGGCCCGCTACTTGCTTCCCCGAGCGCGCTCGAGATCGGCCTTCGTCATCGGTCCCCGGAGCCACGAGATGGGGTTTCGCTGTAGCCTCGCTGGCAACCCCATGGGCCTCTACGAACGTTTCGTGCTTCCGCGCGTCCTGGACCTGGCGATGGGATTGAAGCTCGTGACCGAGGAGCGGCAGAAGTGTCTCGCCGACGTGCGCGGAACGGTGCTCGAGGTCGGGTTCGGTTCGGGGCGAAATCTGCCGTGGTATCCGCGGGCGGTGGAGAAGGTGGTGGCGGTGGATCCGTCGACCGAGATCGCGAAGCTCGCACGGAAGCGGATCGCGGAGTCACCCTTTCCGGTCGAGTATGCTCCGCTGGCAGGCGAGAACATCGACGCGCCCGACGCGAGCTTCGATTCCGTGGTGTCGACGTTCACGCTGTGTACGATCCCCGATCCTGCGGCGGCACTGAAGCAGATGCTTCGCGTCCTGAAGCCCGACGGCAAGCTGTTCCTGGTCGAGCACGGTCGCGCGAAGGAAGTGAAGGTGCAGGTCTGGCAAGATCGGTTGAACGGGCTCCAGCAAACTGTGTTCGGCGGCTGCAACCTGAACCGTGACGTGGCGCGACTGGTCGAAGACGCGGGGTTCGAGTTCGAGCGGGTCGAGCAGTATTACATGAGCGGCCCGCCCAAGGTGGCCGCCTTCGTCACTCGCGGCGTGGCGCGGCGCGCGGCGGTTCGGGCCCGATAGCGTCGCGCCGGTCGAGCCCCGTCAAACCGCTCTCGTCAGGACGAACACGTGTTCCCGGCGCGGACGGTGTTTGAACGCGTCGCGACTCGGTTCGTGAAAATGTGGCCTTCTTTGCGACGCGAAGGCGGCGATCTCGAGCCCGGCGTCGCGCGCTAGACGTGGCAAGACGTCGTCCGCATACAAGGGTCCTCGTTGCACCACGGAATCCGCCAGGATGAGCACGGCCGCTCCATCCGGCGCCAGGGTTCGGCGGATCGCGCGCAAGCTCTCGGTGAAGTCCGCTTCCCACTCGCGAATGCCGAGGTCGCGCGCCGTGGCTCGGAGCTGCCGTCGCGCGCCGATCTCGCGGCGTTCGAACGTGCGAGCGTCGAGGCCAAGCCAGCGAAGTCGGGCTGCGTGATGACGGGCATAATCGTAGACCCCCGGATACGGCGGCGAGGTGACGACGAGATTCGACGGACGCGTCGCGTACCGACGACAGCACGCGCGCGTCGTCCACGTCGACGCGACACGCGGGGGCGTCCGCGGGCAGGAGCGCCGCAAACTGCCCGAGCCGTTCGGCGAGCTCTTCGGTCTTGGCCGAAAATAGGCGAATCGCGAACCCGCTCGCGAGCCGGCGCGACGCGACGCGTTCGACCGTGTCGCCGGGCTGTCGGCTCACCTTCACGAGAATCGACGAGAATACGAGCTTCAGTGCTTCCTTCGCGAAGCCGTCGGGTTCGAGCGAGACGCCTGCCTTGATTCCGTCGAGCTCGAGGAGCATGTGGACGTCGAAGAGCTCGAGGTCTTCCTTTCCATACCGGGTGGTTGGTCCGGATTTGTTCAGACGTCGCTCATCCGCGTACTCGGCAGCGCGACGTCCCGCCTCGACCAGCATGCGGCGCTCGAGTTCCGTCGTGCCTCGCGTCTTCAGATGGGCAAGCTCGACGGAGAGCGGATTCAGGTCCGTACCCGAAGCGCGCCGTTCCAGCAGCCGCGCTTCCACGAGCACGGTGCCACTCCCCATGAACGGATCGAAAACGACTTCGCCCTTGGCGCTCAATCGTTCGACGAGGCGCCGCGCCGTCAACGGATGGAGGCGCGCGGCATAGCTATGGAAACCGTGGACGTGTTCGCGACTGGAGTCGTCCTCCCGCGGCACGTCGAGCGCCGCCGCGAGCGCGGCACCGAGTCCTTCGTCACCCCCCCGAAGCTCGACGCGTCCGCCGACGTGGCTCAGGGAGCGGCGTTCGCGTCGCTCGGGTGGCGGCCCTTCTTCGGCCTGCGCCTCCGCCTGTTCGCGCGCGAACGCACGTCGATCGCGCCGCAGGTGCACGACCGGCTCCGGGCGCGTGCGTCGCGCAGCGCGCGGGGACGGCTTCTTCTTCACGGCCACGCGTGTACTGCCCGGCGCGGGTTCTGCCAAGAGACTCGGTGTTCGCGAGATCCTGGGAGCAGCGCTCCGACGTCACTTGCACTGGACCGTCGAGAAATCGATCTGATAGATGTGAACGCCGTTCGCGCCAAAGTCGTCGGAGAACGTGCCGGCTTTGACGTCCACGGTTCGGCTCTCGCCCAGCACGGTCGCGGTGCCGTCGCCGCTCATGCCCTGAATGGAGAACGTCCCGGTCGTCGTTCCGGAGCGGGACACTGCCGCAAAAACGTAGATCGACGTGCCGCGGCCTTTGACCATCGAGTCGATGGGCGTCGACGACTTCGAGCTCGTGACGGTGACCAGGTTCGGCAGGTTCGCGCTGTTCAGCTCGGGCGCGAGATCGGTGATCTGCTGGTCGAGCGCGGTCACCGCGGTCACCATCGCGGGGTCCGCGAAAATGCCGTCTTCACGGAACGAGGGCTGCCAGGTATCGAGGAAGTACGCGAACCCGTTCGCCCCGTGGATGAGCGAGAGCCACGTCTCCGATCGGGTCTGCGCCGGAGTGGGCCCCGTCGTGGTGTTCGCGGCGATGACGGTGGTCTCGATGTCCGTCCACACCGCCTGGTTGCGGTTGGACCACTGGTGCAGTCGATCGACGCCGAGCGCGTTCAACCAGAACTGCCCGCACGTCTCTTGCTCGTTCGCGTCGCCTCCACAATTGTTGTAGGGATAGATGTCGAAGTCGATGATGTCGCTCGCCGGGACGTACCCGGACTCCGCGGGTGCGTTGCTTCCGCGACCTTCCCAGTCGTCGAATGCCACCCCTTGGCCCAAACCCAAATAGATCGGACGAGTCGAGTCCGCCGCTTTGTAGGCATCGTATTGCGTGACGAGCGTCGCGGGATCGACCGGGGGTCCGTAGCCACCGCCGGCCGCGGGTTGCGCGTTGTCTGGTTCGTCGGGAGTCATCCACCATCCGACGATGGTCGGGTCGTCGATACTGGCGAGCCCGACCGAATCCTGCCCGACGATCGCATACATGCCGAGCTTCTTGATCGTGGCCAGGTCGCTCGCCGCCATCTCGTCCGTGCCGGCGTTGTTGCCGACGTAGATATTGATGCCGAGGTCGTGCAATTCATCCGCGTGCCAGGAGCCCTGGAGCCACACTGCGATCGGGAAAAAGCTCGGGTCCGTCGGGATCCCGCGAGACCACTTCGCGTAAGGGCTCGTCCACGCTGGCTTCGGGATCGGCGGAACGCACGTCGACACGGGCGCCGCGTCCCCGGGATTCGACGTTCCACCACTTCCCGCGCCGCCGCTCGAGCCCGCGTCGCAGTCGTTCCCGACGCAGGAGGCAGCACCGCCGTTCGTTCCCGAAGACGACCCGCCTGTCGCGGCGCCTCCCGCTGAGGCTGTCGCTCCTCCCGTCCCCGCACCGCCATTCGACGCGCAACCGTTGCTCGCGTCACAGCCGCCTCGCGCCGTCGATCCGCCGCCGTTCGAAGAGCACCCCGCAACCAGCGAGAGAAATGCGACAAGCCCGATGGTCCCACGTGTCGTCTGCATTCGAACCTCCTCGTCGCCGTGCGTTGCCTACTTCTCGACCGCCCCGATCGTGCAGGGAGTCTTCCGTGCTTTGCCGGTTTGATCGGTGGTCGGACAACCCGTGCCGACTTGCACCACCGCCGCGGCGGCAGCCGGCAAGAGCGTCCGTGTCAGACCGCCGTTGTCGGCGAGAGCGCCGAGCTCGGGGTCGGCAAAGTCGATTCCGGTGACGCAGGCGGTGTCCGTGCCTCCACCGACGGCCTTCTGTTTCGGCCACTGGACGTCGTGAGTGCCCGTGAAGGTGTTGCCGCAGGCCATGCGTGCGTCGTCATTCTCCGTCGTATTGTTCGAAAATATCGTGTTGTCGATCGTCAAGCCGTTCCCAAAAATCGAGGCGGCGTAGAAGTTCGAATACGTGTCCGTGCCGCCAAGCGCCTGGTTGTTCGCGAACGTGCAGTTGGTGAGGGTGCCGCCGTTCGAGAAGATGCAGAGCGCACCGCCGACACCGGCCGTTGCGGTGTTGCCGGCAAGGGTGTCGTTGTAGAAGGTCAGTGTGGAACCATCGGCCTGGAGAGCTCCGCAGCCGGGCGAGGAGTTGTTCGAGACGGTCGTGTCGTTCATCTTCACGTTCGCTGCGTGTGCGTAGAACGCACCAGCCCCCGGCCCGGCGCCGGTCCTGCCCACCGGACCGTCTGCAACATTTCCGTCCATCGTGCACAGGTCGATCTTCAGATTGTGGACGGGACCGTCGAAGACACGGAAAAATACCCCGCCGAGCGCGTTCGCGTGATTGTTCGAGAACACGTCCCCGCAGAATGTCGTGTCACCGTCCGAGCCGCCATCCATGTAGATGGCGCCGCCACTGCCTCCGTCACCCACTTCCCCGCTGGGGCTCGAGCATGAGGTCTTGTCGATCGTGTTCTGGCCCGTTCCGGTCGCCGTGTTGCCGGTGAACGTGCTCGTGTAGACGGCGAGATCGCTGTTCAGCGAGCCGATACCGCCTCCATTGGAGGCCGTGTTGTCGGTGAAGGTGCTGCCGACGACGGTCGCGCCGAGCGATCCATTCACGTAGATCGCACCCCCGGCCACGTCCGGCCCCGGCGTTTGCCCCGCGCTGTTCGTGAAGGTGCAGTCGAAGACGCGGAGCTTTGCGTCGAGCACGAAGACCGCACCTCCGCCTGCGTCCGTGTCGAATCCCTCGGAGCAGCTCCCGCCGTAGTCGGTGAGTGCCGTCCCGGTTGCCTGGCCGTTCTCGAACGTCAGGTGTTGCAGGGTGATCGTCGTCGACGTCGTGCGATAGCCTCCGCCGTTGAACGACAGGAGGCGCGTCGTCCCTCCGCCGTCCAGGGTCACCATGCCTCCGCCGTCGATGATCGTGTCCTTGCCCTTCGGCGGCGTGAGCGGCGCCGTGAGCACGATGGTCGTCGGGCCGCCACAGTCGAACGTCACGACACCACCCGTTTTGACGGCGGCCGACACCCCGGCCTCGTCGCACACGTGAGTTCCCTGTCCGACGACCGTCGTCGGTGTCGCGACGTTCGCCGCTCCGAACGGAAGCGTGCACGACGAGGGCAGCGTCACCGGGGGAGTGACCGTTCCGCTTCCACCTGCGCCCGTCGCGCCGCCATTGCCGGTCGCGCCGCCATTGCCGGTCGCGCCGCCATTGCCGGTCGCGCCGCCGTTGCCGGTCGCGCCGCCGTTGCCGATCGCGCCGCCATTGCCGATCGCGCCGCCATTGCCCAACCCCCCGTCGGTCGGACTCTGGTTACCTCCGCCGTCGGTCCCGTTCCGGGCGTCGCCTCCCGCACCGGTCGTACCCCCGCCGCCGCCGCTGCTCGCGCCGCCGTCCCCGGTCGAGCTCTGTCCACCGACATTGTCGGTCCCCGATCCGCCGGTCGATGTTCCGCTGTCGTCGAGTGGATGCGTGCCCTGGTTCGATGACGTGGCCGTCGAGCATCCGAGCAACAAGAGGACGAGTGCTGCATGACACGCCGATCTACGATTCATCGGATCCTCCACCTCGTCGTAGGCACTACCTCCAGGGAACCACGACCATCGACCCGCCGGGAAGCGAGAATAGGCTCGCCGGATTTGTCGTTTCTCGAAGGAATCGCGCCGCTCCGTCGCCAAGACTCCGCGCGTTGCCCGCATTTCTTCGAAACCCAGGCGTTTCGGCGCACTACGGCTATGCTCGCGCCAGATGATCCGGGAACCGACGCGCGCACTCATCCGGAAGCGGCTTGCCGACGAGGTGGGGCGGATCGACAAAGACGCGCCGTTCCGGGTCGCGCTCGCCTATCCGTCGCCCTACCGCGTCGCGATGAGCTCGCTCGGCTACCAGTGTGTTTACCGAGAAATCCAGGGGATGCGCGGTGTTGCCTGCGAGCGCGTATTCCTTCCCGATGGCGCGGACGAGCCCGGAACGCGCTTGGTCGAAGAGCCCGTGAGCTACGAAGGGTTGCGCCCGCTCACCGAGTTCTCGGTGATCGCACTGAGCGTCGCGTACGAGCTCGAGCTCGCGGGCGTCGTGCGCCTGCTCGACGCAGCCAGGATCCCGGCGCTGGCCTCGGAGCGCGGAGAGCGAATGCCGTTCGTGCTCGCCGGCGGTCCGCTCACGTTCTCCAACCCCGTGCCGCTCGCGCCCTTCATCGACGCACTCGTGATCGGGGAGGCAGAGGGCATAGTGGCGTGGGCGCTCGAGGTACTGCGCGACGCGAACACCCGAGACCAGGCGCTCGCGACGCTGGCGACACATCCGCACATTTTCGTGCCGAGGATTCATGGAGAGCTGCGGCCCGTCGCGGCGTGCGACGACGCGCTCCTACCCGCATACAGCGCGATCCGAACGCCGCATACGGAGCTCGCGAACATGTTTCTCATCGAGGCCGAACGTGGATGCTCGCGCGGCTGCCAGTATTGCGTCATGCGCAGATCCACGAATGGCGGTATGCGACTCGTGCCGAAGGAGGTGGTGCTCGAGACGGTCCCGGAGGGCGTGCGCCGCGTCGGTCTCGTCGGCGCAGCGGTCAGCGACCACCCTCGGATCGTCGACATCCTGCGCGGGCTGATCGAGCGCGGTTGCGAGGTCGGGCTCTCGAGCCTCCGGCCCGATCGCCTGAAAGAAGAATTCGTCGAGGTGTTGAGGCTCGCCGGATACCGGACTCTGACGACCGCCCTCGACGGCGCGAGCGAGCGGCTTCGCGGCCTCATCGAACGCCGCGGACGGGAGCCCCACTACGTCGCCGCCGCGGAGCGAGCCAGGAAGTACGGGATGGACCGGATGAAGCTTTACCTGATGCTCGGCGTCCCGACGGAAACCGAGGACGACATCGACGAGTGCGCGCGTTTCGTCACCGAGATCTCCAAGGTGATTCCGGTCGCGCTCGGCGTCGCACCGTTCTGCGCGAAGCGGAAGACGCCGCTCGACGGCGAGCCCTTCGCCGGCATCGACGTCGTGGAAGATCGGATCGCTCGGCTTCGTTCCGGGCTGAAGGGCCGCGCGGACGTGCGCTCGCCGAGCGCACGCTGGGCCTGGGTCGAATATGCGCTTGCGCAGGGTGACGAGACCGAAGGGCTCGCGCTGGCTCGCGCCGTTCGCGCTGGCGGGCGCTTCGCGGACTTCCGGCACGAGCTGAGCGAGCTCGGTTACCGAGTGCGCGGCCCGACCGAACCCCGGGTGCGGCGCGGGCCCAAGACCGCGGCGCCAATGTTGCGGGTTCTGCGCGCCTGATCGAGGTTGCGACGCGTACCGGAAGCGGGGCAGAGTGCTGGCCCATGGGCGTTCCTTCGATCACGGGCCTTCGCGCTTCGTTTCGGACCCTCCTTGCTTCGACGTCGGCCGCTGCGATTCTGGTGCTGGCCAGCGCGGCGCACGCGCAGATTCGCGATCCCGGCGACCACCCGAAGTACTCGGTCGATCTGGAGCCGCACTTCGTCGTGGAGTGGGACGATTCGGACACCGACTACACGAACAGCGACGGGTTCGGGCTCGGTCTTCGGGCGTCGATCCCCGTCGTCGACAACGGCCCGGTCACGACCATCAACAACACGCTGGCCGTCGGCTTCGGCCTCGATTGGGCGCACTTCGACGGCGATTGCCAGAACATCGTCATCAACGGGGCGCGGCTGGGAGTGAGCTGCACGGGGGACCACATCGTCGTGCCGGTCGTCGCACAGTGGAATTTTTTCTTCACGCCCGTCGTCAGCGCGTTCGGGGAGGCTGGTCTTGCGTTCCAGCACGCCTCCGCGCAGGTTTCGTGCGACGGCGTGGTCGGCGGCATCTGCCAGGCCACGCATTCCGAGAACGACGTGCTCCCCGTGTTTGCGATCGGTCCCCGGTTCACGCTGTCCAACTGGTTCGCGATCACCGTCAGGGTCGGTTACCCGTACATGACCGCGGGAGCCTCGTTCTTCCTCTGAGGCTCGACGAAACCGCGACCATCACGCGAGGATCGGCAGACGGCGCGGCGCGCCTTCGACCTTCGGGTCGACGCGCTCGTCGTCCGGACGGCTCGAGGGGGCGAGGCCGAGCACTCGAGACAGGTCGCGATCCAGTAAGTGCGTCGGGCGCACGTTGCCGAGCGCCGCGAAGAGATTCCCGCGAACGTTCGGGTTCTCGGCGTGGAGATCGGAGATCAGGCGCTTCACCTGTTTTCGCTTCAGATCGTCCTGCGAGCCGCAGAGATCGCAGGGCACGATGGGAAACGCGCGCTCCGCCGCGAAGGCGGTGAGATCTTCTTCCGAGCAATACGCAAGCGGACGAATGACGACGTTCCGCCCGTCATCCGACGTGAGCCGTGGGGGCATGGATTTGATCTGCCCCGAATAGAACAGATTCAACATGAGGGTTTCGATCATGTCGTCGCGGTGATGTCCGAGTGCGATCTTGGTCGCGCCCATGTCGGCGGCGAGCGTGTAGAGGATCCCGCGCCGGAGGCGCGAACACAGAGAACAATAGGTGTTGCCCTCCGGGATCTTCGCCTTCACGATCGAATATGTGTCCTCTTCGACGACGCGGTAATCGTAGCCCTCCGCCTCGAAGTAGTCCGGCAGCCGCCGCTTCGGAAATCCGGGATGCCCCTGATCGACGTTGACGGCGATCAGGGAAAACGAGAACGGGGTGCGTCGCTGAAGTGTGCGGAGCAAGTAGAGCATCGCGTGCGAGTCCTTGCCGCCGCTCACCGCGACGAGCACGCGGTCGTCCGGTTCGAGCAACCGGAACTCCGCGCTCGCTCGTGCGACGTTGCCGATGAGCCGCGTCTCGAGCCGGCTCTCGGTCACGAGAACTGTCCCCGCGCCGCCCGCGACACGATGCGTTCGAGATCGATCAGGTTGAAGGGCTTCGACATGGTCCGGTTCGGTACCGTAGCCAGAAATTGCGCGGCGCGGTCGGTGAACGCGCCGCCCGTCATGAATACGATGCGCTCTTCGAACCCCGATCGGGTTGCCCGCACCTTTTCGTAGAGGTCCATTCCGGACATGCGCGGCATCAAAAGGTCGCAGAAGATGAGGTCGAATTCGGCGCCGGACAGGATCTGATCGAGCGCCGTCTGCGCGTCCGTGGCGACGGTGACGTCGTTGGCGTCGGACAGCGCGCGTTTGAGCATGTCCGCGACGAGGCGCTCGTCGTCCACGACCAGGACGCGGGCTCGCCTTTGCCGTCGAGCGATGGGCGCCTCGGACGGAGCGGCGTCGTCGACGCGCTCGGAGACGACCTCCGTCGCGGCAAGGGCCGGGAGCTCCACGCGAAACGTCGTTCCCGTCCTCGAGGTGCTCGTGACGGTGATGTCGCCTCCGAACGATTTGACGATGCCACGGGAAATGGGCAGCCCGAGTCCCGTCCCGACGCCGCGCGGTTTGGTGGTGAAGAACGGATCGAAGATGCGTCCGATGATCTCCTTCGGAATGCCCGCGCCGGTGTCGCTCACCTCCGCGACGACGAGATTTCCCTCGCTACGGAGCGAGAGCCGGACCTCGTTCTCTTGCGGACGACCTTCGGCGATGGATTGCGATGCATTCAGCAGGAGGTTCGTGAACACTTGCTCGAGGCGCGTCGCGTTCGCGACGACTCGCGGCACGTCGGCGTAGTCTTCGACGAGCCGCGCGCGGCGGCGCAGCTCCACGCCGACCAGCTTGGTGGACGCAACGGCCGCTTCTTTGACTGAGACTGGCGCGTGACCGACCTGCTCCGCGCGTGACAGAGTCCGGAGATCGCCCACGATCGTGCTCACGCGCCGCGCGCCGTGCTCGGCCTCCGCGAGCCGCTCCAGGAGCAGCTCGAGGCGCGCGGGATCCCCGTCGAACCGGGGCAGCTCGCGCATCAGGTACTGGAGATTCAGCATCAGGTAGGCGAGCGGGTTGTTGATCTCGTGCGCCACGCCGGCCGCGAGGGTCCCCATCGCAGCCAGCCGGTCCGCGCGGATGAGCTGTGCCTGCCCGCGCCGTCGTTCCGTCAGATCGCGGCCGATGCCGAGCAGCGCGGGCTCGCCTTCCCACTCGATCGCGATCGGCCGCAGATCGATGTAAACGAGGTGCCCATCCTTGTGCCGCAGCCTGACGCGTGCCGAGTTCTGTTGCGCGCCGGTCGTCAGCAACGCGCGGACGATCCCCGCCGCGACGGGCCGATCCTCCGGATGGATGTGCTCGCGGAGCGGGACGCTCGTCACTTCTTGCATCGAGCCGTACCCGAGGAGTCGGACCCCCGCCGGGTTCGCATACACGAAGCGGGTTTTCGTCCCGAGCGCGATGGCGTCGGGCGCCGCGTCGAGCAACCTGCGGAACCTGGCTTCCGACTCCGCGAGGGCGCGCTCCGCGCGAAGCCGCACCACGGAGTCGTAAAAGAAGAACACGACCGCCCGGCGCCCCGCGACGACTGAACGGCTCGCCACGATCTGGAGCAGTCCGTCCTCTTTCGTGGCGATGGACACCGCGTCCAGCGCGAGCGTGGGGGCCCGCGGGTCGGCGAGCCAGCTCGCGATGTGGTTCCGGCTCTCGGCGTCGAGTTCGAGATCCTCCGGAATCTGCTTTGGGTGGCCAACGAGCGCACGCATGCGGTCGTTCACGAATTCGCAGCGGCAGCCGTTCTCGGTCTGGACGGCTACCAGGACGCCGACCGTGGCGTGGCGCGCGGCGTCGACCAGGGCGCTGGCGAGGGCCGGGGAGTTCGCGAGGCCTGGCTCCGGCGACACGCGTTGAATATAGCGGTTCGGCACCCGACCGGGCCGGGTTCCTCGAAGGCATCCCCTCTATCTCGCGAGCTAGTGTTAGAACCGGACCTTCGATGAAGAAGTACGCGTTCGTCGCCCAGGTAGCCTTCATCTTTGCCGCGGCACTGGCCGTCTACTCGTTCGTCGCCGCGGCGCGTGACGGAGAGCGGCGCCGGCTCTGCGGGGCGCTCTGCCACCTTAAGCCCGACTACGCGGCACGGAACCGGACGGCTCCCGACTTCGAAGTGCCGGCCCTCGGCGCGCCGGGTACCAAGATTCACCTCGCGAGCTACCGCGGCAAGGTCGTCGTCCTGAACTTCTGGACGAAGAACTGTCGTCCTTGCCTCGAAGAGATGCCATCCCTTGCCCAGTTCGCAGAGTCGCTGCGCGGCGAGCCGGACGTCGCGGTCGTCACCGTCTCGACGGACGAATCGCTCGAGGACGTGCGCGGCACACTGCGGTCGGTCCTCGGCGGAGACCCGCCGTTCGCCGCCGGGGTCGACCCCGAAGCCGCGGTCGTACGCGACAAGTTCGGAACGCATCTTTATCCGGAGACGTGGCTCATCGATCCGCGCGGCGTCATCCGCGCCCGCTTCGACGGCGGCCGTGATTGGACGAGTCCGCTCGTTCGCGAGCTCGTGGACGAACTACGGCAGCCGCTCGCCTGCTCGGTCGAGTTCGCGAACGGCGTCGCCTCCGGAGAAGACGCCCCGACCTGCGACGACATTGCCGGCTGATCCTTCGACCTGACGAAACCGTGACGCACGGCTGACCCCAATCGAGTGCCCTTTCTCGTACCTTATCGTCCTAGGAATGTCCCTCCCGCTCCCCATCGTCATCTTCTTCGTCGGTCACTGGTTGGCGAGCGTCTTCTTCCAGACGTTCTACCTGCACCGCTACGGGGCGCATCGGATGTTCACCTTCTCCCGGGGATGGGAGCGCGTCTTTCACTTCGCGACGTACGTGACGCAGGGCTCGTCGTTCCTGAACCCGCGGGGCTACGCGATCCTGCACCGGATGCATCACGCGTATTCCGACACGGAAGGCGATCCGCATTCGCCGCGCGTACAGAAGAACCCGGTGCGGATGATGAACCGCACGCGGGATCTCTACCGTTCGATCAATGACGGCACGTTCCCGGTCGAGGCCCGTTTCGACGGCGGCTATCCCTCCTGGCCCGCGATCGATCGCTTCGGTTCACGGTGGCTCTCCAGCGTGCTCTGGGGCGTGATTTACAGCGGCTTTTATCTGGTCTTCGCGACGGCGTGGTGGCAGTTCCTCCTGCTCCCGGTGCACTTTTTCATGGGCCCCATTCACGGCGCGATCGTGAACTGGTTCGGGCACTGGATGGGGTACCGGAACTTCGACCAGGACGACGACTCGCGGAATACGCTCATCGTGGACTTCGTCACGCTCGGGGAGCTCTTCCAGAACAACCACCACAAATACGGCTCGCGCCCGAACTTTGGCGTGAAGTGGTTCGAAATCGACCCAGCCTGGATTCTGGTGAAGCTATTCGCGAAGCTCGGAATTCTCGAGATCCGCAGCGAATCGAAGCGCGCGGCGCCTGCAGAAGGGCTCGGCTTGTCCGCGGCCGAGTAGAGAATCCGGCCTTCTGCGTCATAGTCCTCGAGCTTGAAAAGTGGCCCGCTTGGGGTGAGTCTCTGGGGAACCTCCCGGAGATCGGCTCCATGCGCATCCTTCCTTTCGTTCTCGGTCTGTCCCTCGCGACCGTCGCTTGCTCCGGCGGCAATAACGTCCCGGGCCTCGGTGCTGGCGGCTACTTCAGTTATGGCGCTGGAGGCTACGGCACTGGCGGCTACGGCGCTGGCGGCACGCCGGTTGGGTCCGGCGGGTTTCAGACCGCGACCGCGGGCGGCGCGTTCGGCAGCGGGGGCGCGTTCGGCAGCGGCGGCGCGTTCGGCAACGGCGCGGGCGGCTTCGAGCCGGACGTGTCAGTGGAACCCGACGGCAGCATCGATGGCTCGGTCGAAGCCGGTCTTGGCGACGGCAGCACGCCGGACTCCGGCAAAATGCCCGCGTCGTGCGACGACCCCACGGAGAAGAAGTGCAACGCCGCGTGCGTGAAACCGAGTCCGTCGAACGGCTGCGCGCTCACCGGTTGCACGGGCTGCCCCAGCGTCGCGAACGGCGTCCAGACATGCGCCGCCGGCGCGTGCAGCTTCGAATGCAACCCTGGGTTCAGCGCCAAGAACGGCGCCTGCACGGGGATCCCGAACGCCGATGCGGGCACGGGTGTCGCGGACAACGGCAGCTGCAGCGCGAACTCCGCTTGTTCGAGCGGCGTCTGCAAGGGCGGCACGTGTCAGCCCGCCACGTGCAGCGACAACGTCAAGAACGGCCGCGAAACGGACGTGGACTGCGGCGGCACCTGCGCGCCGTGCGAGAGCGGCAAGCACTGTGCGATCGCAGCCGACTGTGACGACGGACCGTGCCAGAGCGGCGTCTGCGGTTGCACGCCGTACGCCTGCACCGATCCATCGCTCGCCGGCCGTTGCGGCCCGTCGCTTGCCGACCATTGTGGCGGCACGACGCCCTGCGGTTGTGCGTCGGGTCAGACTTGTTACAACGCGACCTGCTGCGATCCCGAGACCGCCTGTCAAACCGCGTGCGGCCTGGTCAGCGCGTGCGGCACCACGATAGATTGCGGCCTCACGGCTTGTACGTCCGGTCAGACGTGCGACAACTCCAAGTGCTGCACGCCGAAGACCACGTGCCCCGCGGGCACGTGTGGCAGCGTGGACGATGGGTGCGGTGGTACCGTCACCTGCGCGGCTTGCACGAACGGCCGCGTCTGCGGCTCGAGCGGCCAGTGCACGTGCGACAACACGGACACGGACGGCGACGGCCTGACCGACTGCGACGAATACGACGACGGCGATCCCTGGACCGACCCCAACATCTTCAACGGCCTCGCCGGCGCGACGTACGACAACTGCGACGCCAGCGCGAGCTGCACCACGATGAACACGAACGCCAAGGTCGACGCCTGCATGGCGAAGACCGTCGTTCAAGCGCAGAACCTGACCTCCGGCTGGGGCTTCGCGAACACCTCGAACCAGCGCTGCGACGCCGCGTACGACTTCACCCCGAACTGGACGCAGGATTGCAGCGACTACACCTTCTCGGTCTCGTACACCGGCTTCATCAACCTCAAAGCCGGCATGAACTGCTTCGACATCGGCGGGACGAACTCCGACTCGTGCGGCGTCTTCTTCCTCGACGGCTCCGACGCGACCCCCGTCACGCACGACAGCGGGCCCAAGTGCTTCAACGTCACCACCGCGGGCGCTCACGCCGTCCGCCTCTTCTTCGACCGCGCGCCGTACCTCGGCGCCTTCTCCCCGATCATGGGCTTCAACTGGGAGCACTGCTTCGGCGGCGCCTCCTCGTGCACGCCGGGGACGACCGTGCCCCAGACGGATCTGCGCGTCAGTAACTGAGCTCTGGCTTGGGGGGCGCCACGCGGATACGAGCGCGGCGCAAGCCGTTCCCGATCCCGGCGACGCCGCGTGCCGACTCTCTCCTCAGGCGGCGGGATCCTGACGGTAAAAGGTGCGCAGCACCTCGTAGAGCTCGGGGTGCCGCTGCTTCAGCTCCGTGCCCGTCTCGAAGAACGCTTCCGTCACGACCGCGAAGAACTCGGCTGGATTCGTCGCTCCGTAAGCGTCGATGTCCCCGGGCTGGTGCGCCGCCACGCGCGCGAGCAACTCTTCGTACTCGGCGCCGAGTGCGCGAGCCCACTCGGCATAGGAGGAGCGACCGGGGAAATCTCTGGCGCTCCCCTCGGCGTCGAGCTGATGCGCGAACTCGTGAAATACGACGTTGTGGCCATCCCGCGCGTTCGACGCACCTCGCTGGACCGCGTCCCACGCCAGCACCACGACCCCTCGGACCCATGACTCGCCGAGCCGCGCCTGGTCGCCCTCGACGATGACGTCGCCGCGGAGTTCGCGCGTGTTCTTCGCGACGTACGTGCTCGGGTAGACGAGGATGGTATCCAGCATAGGATAATAGTTGGTCTCGCGGTGCAGGAGTAAGACGCACGCCTGCGCGGCGATGGTGAGCTTGATCTCGTCCGTCATGACGAGCCCGCCGCAGCCTTCGAACGTCTTCTCGCTCAGGAAGACTCGAATGTGCCCCTCCAGCTCCCGCCGATCTTCGTCGGACAGGCGGCGGACGTAGGGGACGTTGTGGAGGATGGACGCGCGCTCTTCGGCGGAGAGCGGCTGCTTCCGCAGCTCGTCGCGGCGCCGGCTCTTGAACAGGAAATCGAGCATCAGGACGTCATCGAGACGCTGTCGAGCAAGGTCAGGAACGCGGCTTGCGCGGCCTTGACCGTCTTCGACGGTCCGACGAGCTTGAAGAAGTACGCGCCGCCGGGCGTGTCGATGATGGCCCCGAGGAGCCCGTAATCCGGCTTCGGCGGCGCCGGAGCCACGCCGGGACGCATGCTCATCGCGACGAAGGAGCCACTTTCGATCTGCAGCACGTGCTCCGGGAGACCCGCCGCGGTCCGCTCCGTGCGGATCGCCTTGTCGTGATCGAAGCCCGGGAATTGCGACATCCAGCGCGTGAAGTTGGCGTCCACGCCGCCCGCCTGGCCGCCGCCGAAGTGAAACACCGTGAGCTCCGCTTCCTCCCTGTCCCCCTGGGCTTTCGGGACCGCGTACGTCGCGAGCCGCATCTCGGACGGCGACGCCTTGCGTGTCCAGCCCGGCGGGTCGACCCAGTGGAGCGCGTGCGTCTCCGCCGGCGCGGGATCCGGGAGCAGCAACGCCGCGGGTGCGGGTCCATTCGACGCGCTCGACGGTTCGGGGCGCGAGGATGGCTCGGTCGCGCGATGGCACGCGGTCACCGCGAGCAAGGAAAACAACCAGAGATGCTTCATGTGCCCTCGTATTCGCAGCGCGCGTCGCACGTCTCGTGCACCGTGACGCGGACGAGTCCGGGAAGTGCCGGAGAGAGTTTCTGCCAGACCCAGCGCGCAAGGTGTTCGCTCGTCGGGTTCTCGAGCCCGGGAACCTCGTTCAGGTAATGGTGATCGAGCACGTCGTAGAGCGGGCGCCACGCGCGTTCCACGACATCGTAATCGATGAACCACCCCGTCTTTTCATCGACTGGCCCCGCGATGGCGACGTCGATCTTGAAGCTGTGCCCGTGAAGGCGCGCGCACTTGTGCCCCTCCGGCACCTTCGGAAGCAAGTGCGCCGCTTCGAACCGGAATTCCTTGACGAGACGGACCTGCATCGGGGGCTCGGAGACTAGCCCAGCCGAGCTCGGAGCGCGTCGAGCAACGCTCGCGTCGCCTGGCCGCGGTGCGAGCGCGCGTCTTTTTCCGTGGGGGAGAGCTCGCCGCTCGTGCGTCCGAGGTCCGGCAGATAGAGGAGCGGGTCGTAACCGAAGCCGTTCGCGCCGCGCGGCGCCGTTGCGATGACGCCTGCGTACGTCCCTTCCGACTCCGCGACGACGGTGCCGTCCGGGCGTGCGACGCACATCGCGCAGACGAACCGCGCGGTCCGCCGCTCCGGCGGCACGCCGTCCAGCGCGCGCAGCAGCTTCTCGTTGTTCGCGCGATCGCGTTCCGTCCGCGGTCCTCCCTCGCCCGAATAGCGCGCCGAGTGCACCCCGGGAGCGCCGCCGAGCGCGTCCACCTCGAGCCCCGAATCCTCCGCGAGGCACTCGAGCCCCGTTGCGCGCGCGTACGCCGTCGCCTTGAGGCGCGCATTACCGCGGAACGTCTCCGCGTCTTCCACGGGCTCCGGCGGCGCCGACGCGAGCGAATCGAGTGAGCGCACGTCGTACCCGAGCGGCGCGAGCGCGAGCCGCACCTCCGTCACCTTGTGCGGATTCGTCGTCGCGAAGAGGAGAGTCGTCACGGGCGAGAGTGCTACCCATGGTTCCCGCGCCGCGCAACCCGCCACGGGGGAGGGAGATCACGGTCCCGTAGGCTGCTCCCCCGTCGCGCGTCGTCGCATCACGACCGGTCGTCCTCGCCTGCGGCTCCGGGCGCCCGGGTCCCTCACGCTCCGTGCTCGCCGCGGCGGCTGCGCGCGGGCGAGGGTCCCGAACACGGGGGCCAGCGGCGTCCACCGGAAGGGAGCAACCCCATCTTCGGAAGGATGTGCTGACGCCGAGGTCCCGCATCCGCATGACACGAACAGCGGAACGAGAGACGCCCAGAGCCGCGCGCGGCGCCACGGCAGGCGACCTTCGAACATTCCGTCAGATTAACGGAATCGCGCTCGCCGAGGGACACCGAACGGCGCAGCCTCGTCCTGGGTGGCTTCAGAGGCTCACAGCGAGCACGACGCGCCCACGCTGCAGCAGTAGTTGCCGCAGTTCAGCGTACAGCTCGGGTCCGAGCTCGACTGATAGTCGAACGCTTCGGAGCGCGCCTTGGCGGGCAGCGAGCCGACCCTGGGCGAGAGCTCCGGTCCGACCCAAGGCCACGGGGTGCCGCTCGGCCACCAGCCGGGCTTCTTCGAGTAGTAAAGCGACGCGGGGAGCGTCTGGGTGGAGCTTGGCAAGCCCGCGGTGAGGGGCGAGGCGTTCCACATCACCTTCCGGTTTACCGTGTCGAAGTTGCCGTGGAGCCACAGGCTCTTCCAGGCGTTCGTCGATGGGTCGGCGAGGAAGATCGCGAGCTGACTGCCGTCGCTCGAGGTGTAGACCAGTGACGTCGCCGACGGCATCCCCTGGCCGGTGCTCGTCGTTCCGAGATCCGCGGGGACGCCGAGCGACGCGTCCGTCGCGCTGCCGAGGACATTGCCGATGACGGTCATGTCGAGATCGGTCGCGTCGAAGTCCAGCGCGGCGACGTTCGCGTACTGCGGGGCGAACGACTGGCCCCATACGATTGCCGACGTGGACTGATTGGCCACGCTCGGTGACCACTGGCTCGACGCGTAGTTCCGGAAGTAGGTGAGGTAGCCCGCGTTACCGTGCGTCGTCGACGCGCCCATGTGCGGCGCCCAGTTGCCCTCCATCAGCTCCATGTGCGGGAAGGCGCAGTGGCAGTCGATGTTCACCTCCTGGAACCCGTCGTCGCCGTTCCCATCGCACGACCAGGAGTTGTCGGCGTAATTGTAGCCGATCACGTTTCCACCCCCGGAGTTGTTGAAGAGGATGGGCTTGTTCATGAAGCGCGCGATGTTGTTCTCGACGAGGTCGTCGGCGGCGCCGCACGCGAGCACGATGCCGTAGTTGTCCTGCGCGAAGCCGTAGCTGTACGAGTTGTGGAAGTGGCTGTCCCGGATGACGCATCGGTACGTCCCTGCCAGCCGGATCGGCATCCCCGACGTCGTGCCGTCGACCTGGACGTCCTTCACCCACGAGTACGCGGCGTTCGATACGTCGATGCCCCCGGCGTTCTGTCCGGGGTATCCGCCGGGACGGCCCCCCTGTACGGCGAGGCTCTCTATCCCGGCCCACTTCGTCGGCGCCTGCGACACGCGCGAGATGCGCGCGCCCTGCGCGGTGGTGAACGTCCAATGAAGCGGCGACGACAGCGTGAGCGTCGTGCCGGACACCGCCGAGATCTCGACGCGCTCGCTGAGCCCGTGATTGCTCGTCCGCTTGAAGATGGTGCCGCAGTCGCCCTCGCTAACGTCGGATGTGTCCGTCTCGTCGACGAGGGCCAGATCACCGGCGCTCCACCCCGCGGTGCTCGCGACGGTGACTGTCGACGTTTCCTTCGCGGCGTCGCTGGTGAGCAGCGGCTTCGCGCTCGCGTCGAACCCGCTGCCGTCGTAGCAGACGGTGTCCTGCATGGTGCCGATGGACAGGACCGGGCCGCCGCCGCTGCTGACAATCACCGTGCCGCTCGCCACGTCCGAGCCCGCGCCCCGCAGCACGACGCCGCTCGGCACGTCGATGGTCGACGAGATGCCGTACTTGCCGGCCGAGAGCAGCACGACCTGGTTCTTCCCCTTGCAGCCGTTCAGCGCGGTCTGGATCGCCGAGGTCGCGTCCCCGCTCTGCGGGGACACGGTCGCGCACGAGGTCGTCCGCACGGGGAGCCCGTCGTTGCCGAGCGGCGAACCGGTCGGTGTGTCGGCGAGGATCCCGGGATTCCAGGTCGTCGTGTAGTCGGGGTCGAGCAGGCCGGCCGGGGGTTGGCTGCACGCGCTGCCGCAGCTCGCACCGCCGCTTCCGGTGGCGCCTCCCGTGCCGGCGCCCGCACCGGTACCGGTCGCGCCGCCGGAGCTCGCCGTGCCACCCGTTCCGGCACCGCCCGAGCCCGCGCTTCCGCCCGCGCCGTTCGATCCGCCGCTCGCTGTCCCAGCTTCCACGGTGCCGCCCGATCCGCCGCCCTTTGCCGATCCGCTGCTCCCGCACGCCGGGCACAGCGATAGAGCCGCCGTGACGCAAAGCCCGAGCGCACCCGCGCGCTGCTGCCGGTACCATCGGTGATGGCGGCAAGCCGCAGCATGCCGCCGCTGGAGCCCGTGCACCGGGAGCAACGTACCAGATCGCGTCTCCGGGGTCGAAGCGCGCCGCTGCGGGACCCTCGCCCGCGCGGAGCCCTTCGGGCGAGCACGGAGCGTGAGGGACCCGGGCGCCCGGAGCCGGAGGCGAGGACGACCGGTCGTGATGCGGCGCCGCGCGACGGGGGAGCAGGCCTACTCGAACTCGAGTCTCCAGCGGATGTCGGCGCCGAGGTTGCCCATGCCGGAGGTGGAGATGTCGTTGACGTTGTCGTAGTTGCTCTCGACGCTGACACGCGGGGAGAGACGCCACTCGACGTTGGAGCGGACCTCGCTGGATTCGGTGAGGCCGCTGGTGATGTAGGCGCGGATGCGCTGCGCGAGGTGTTTGCCGATGGTGACCGTGGGCTCGGTGCGGCCGGTGATGGAGGAGTACGCGCTGCCGAGCTTGAATTCGTCGATGATGGGGATGGTCTGCTCGACGGCCTCGTCGGCGCCGGTGAGATGGCCCAGGGCCTCGAGCGCGACGCTGCTGCCCGCGGTCGCCGACTGCGCGCGGTCGAGCTCCGCGCGGGTCAAGCCGAGCGTCAGGAGCAAGAAGATGTCGTCTTCGCTCAGGGCGGGCTCGCTCGAGAGATCGACGCGGAGCGTTTCAGGGTCGCCGTAGGCGTGCAGCGTGATCCGCCAGCGGCCGCCCGACGTGGCCGTCGCGGCGCTCGATGCGCTGGCCGACGACGACGCCGCGCCGGCTGACGACGTGCCGGAGGCCAGCGTGTCGTCGTAGCGGTGGTAGTCGGTGACGGCGGTGACGTCGACGCGCGGTTCGATACGTTCGTCGTCGTCGAAGCGGACCATGCCCTGCGTGATCTCGAAGTCGTTCCGGCGAAGGCGAATGTGCCCTCCCTTGACGACGTCGAGCTCGCCGCGCATGCCGAAGCGCTGGTTGGTGCCGGAGAGGACCAGGCCGGGGTCGGCGACGTCGAGCTTGGCCTGGACGAGGTCGTTGTCGATCTCGAGGGGACGCGACGCGCGGATGCGGACCTCGAGGGCCACGAGGTCGGCGGAGGGGTCATAGGACTCGAACTCGGTCCTGTGGCCGCGCTTCGTGAGCGTGTCGAGGTCGGCGGCCATGGTGACCTTGCGGGTGTACCGGAACGAACCGATGGTCACGTCTCCGGTGAGCTTCGGCAGGTTCCGCGTGTCGTCGCCGCCGTGCGACGGTTGCCACTCGAGCTCCAGGTTCGCGTCTGCCGCGCCGCGGACGCCGTCCGAGACCGGAAGCGCGACGTTGTGAAGGGTGATCGTGGCGTGCGCGCCGCTGACGTCGAAGCCGCGGAGCTGCGCGCCGCCGCCGACATCGAGCGTCCCGCCGCCGACATTAGCGGTCGCGTGCAGGATGCGAATCTCGTCCGGGTCGACCCCCAGCGCGACGTCGACGTCCGTCAGGGTCATCGGGGTACCCCGCAGCGCGACCTCGCCGTGCGACAGGCTCAGGTTGCCGCGCTCGATGACCTGCGGCCATGTCCCCTGGACGGTGACCGAGCCAGCGAGCGAGCCCGCGACGCGATCGGCCTGGGGGAAGAGCCGCGCGACCGCGGCGAGGTCCGTCGGACGCAGGTCGAGCTTGAGCGCGACCTTGGGGTTGTCGCCCAGGTTCGAAAGGCCGCCCGACAGATCGAACGTCGCGCGTTCCCCGGTCGGCGCGATCGTCGCGACGGTGACTCCGGTCGCCTGCAAGCGGCGCTCGTCGATGCCGAGATGCGCGGGGCCCGCGAGCTCGACCTCGAAACCGCCGCGCTCGACGTCGAATTCGCCGACGTCGAGTGCCGCCGTCGCCAGGGCAGCATGGTCCAGCGGCAGCGCCTTCAGGTCGACCTTGGCGCTCAGATGGCCGTTCACGCGCCGGTCCGAGAGCGCCACGGCCGGCGACAGCTCCGCGAAGGCGCCGAGATCGAGCCGCGTCAGGTTCACCGCGCCGCCGACGGTCTTGGAGCGCTGGCGCGTGACCTGGAGATCATCGAAGGCGATCTGATTGCCGAAGAGCTGCCCCTTCACGTGGAAGAGGCCGCTCGGCTTGTCTTCCGCGTACTCCGCGGCGTCGAAGGGACCGGTCATCGGACGGCCGCAGCGCGTCTTGCCGACGATCTTCGGCGGCGAGGCGATGGGCTCGAGATGGACGTGCACGTCGGAGGCCGGGAGCGACGCGTGCCCGACGGTGACCGGCCCGATGCGGGCGTCGACGTCCGCGACCATGGCGTCGAGGGTGCCGCTCACCTCGGCCACGGCGCTCGCACGTCCGTCCACGCTGCGGCCGAGGTCGCCGAGCGCCTCGATTTGCGACAGCGGAACGCCGCTCGCCACGACGTGGCCACGAAGGACGCCGCCGTCCTTCAGCGAGAGATTCCCGAGAATCGTGCCCTCTCCTTTCCGGAGCGTGACGCTCGGGACGTCGAGCTGCATGCCGAGATAGCTCGCGTCCTCGTCCATCCAGCGGAAGTCGAACCGCGCGTCGCCCCCGTCGTAGTGCTCGTCGAAGAGATCGGCCGTGGTGAGGCCGAGCGAGCCGTTCACGCGCAGGTAGCCGTCCCCGCAGCGGTCGCGCTTGCCGCCCATCTCGTACTCGACGTGCGCGTCCGTGACGCCCTTGCCGGAGATGGCATCGAACCGCGGGTCCTGGTCGAAGTGCCACATCGCGAAGAAGTCGCGGAGGTCGAGCCGGTCGCTCTTCACGTCGGCGTTGACGAGGAGCGTCGGGCCCGACTGAAAATCGAGGCGCGCGTTCGGCACGTAGAAGCGGCTGTTGCCCTTGGTACCGTGCAGCTCCGCGAGATCGAGCACCAGCGGCTTGAAGTGGACGCGTGAGTCGTCGATGTTGCCGAGCGGGAACCCCGCGAAGACGAGATCCTGCGATCTTGACGTTGCCGCGGAGGTCGGCCTGACTGGCCTTGCCGGCCATATCGACGGACAGCTCCGCGACGCCCGCCATGGGGATGTCCACGAGAGGGCTCGCGTCCGCGAGGTCGAGCCTCGACTTCGGTACCGACAGCCAGATGTCGTTGTGAAAGCCCACCGAGACCGACGCGAGCAGCTCGCTCGAGCCGAAGGTCGCCTTCGAGTTCATGAAGAGCACCGCGTCGGGGCGCACGCCGAAGCGCGTGCGCACGGTCGCCGCCTTGACGCCGATCATGTGCCTTCGCGCGGGCGAGTGATACGCGCGGTCGAACACCTCGAACCCGGTCGTCTCCGAATAGACGTCACCGTCGAGCTTCAGTGGAGCGATGGTGCCGCCGAAGTCCGCGATGACGACGTGGTCGAGGTCCCACTTCACGATGGTGTCGTTCGTGACCGCGTTGTTCTCCATCAGATCTTCGAAGTGCAGCCCGCGGCTATCCACGTGACGGACGCGCAGCGGGAAGCCCTTCGCGAAGGGTCGCAGGCTGATGTCGTCCAGGGTCACCGCGGCGTGGCCGTACGTCGCGTGCATCGACGGGACCCGCACCTCGTCGTGGCCGATCTCGACGTCTCCGTCGAACTTCTTTGCGAAGCGGAAGTCGGCCATCTCGACGTCGGCGCCGCGGATCTTGCCATGCAGGTCCGGCAGGGTGGATCGCGGATCCCACCTGACGTCCGCGTCGACGGAGGCCCAGCCCCGAAACGGACCGGGCGCGACGCGATCGAGGAGCGCGAGCGGTGCGCGCGCCTCGACGTGGCCGTCGACGAGGGCGGGCTTCATGCCGTCGAGGGCCGCGCGTAGCTCCGAGACTCGCAGGGAAACGTAGCCGGGGTCGGCCTCGCCGAGGGCGCAGGGGTTCGATGCGCCCGGAGCGCGACCCGAGCCGGCCACGCCGATCAGCGCGAGCCGTCGGATGAGCGCTTCGCCCTTTTGCAGGTGCACGCGGGCATCGAGATCACAGAGCACGTCACGGTCGCTCACGACCGCGTCGTGGCTGCGTCGTTCTCGAACGAGGTGACTCTCACCGGCGCGGAGCGCCACCTCGAACGACGGCCCCGCGTCGGCGAAGACGTCCAGGTCCGATCGGCCCCGTGTCGACATGCAACCCCTTCGTGTCGAGGACGACGGTCGCATCGGTGAGCGAAAGTGATGCGAACGGTGCGCGGACGAACGCGGGCGCCGGGCCACGCTCGACCGGCAGACGGAATCGGACGTTCGACAGCTTGCCGTCCTCGAGGACGAGCCGCGCGTGGGGTTCGTCGATCTCGACGTCACCGGCGTCGAGTCTCCCCGCGAGCAGGGAGAAGAGCCGAGGCGTCACCGAGATGCGGCGAGCCGAGAAGGCCGGCGCCTTGCCGTCCGAAGCGTTCACCACGACGTGGTCGAGGACCAGCCGTAGCGGCAGGAGCTGAACGTGCACCCCATACGCGGCGTCGAGGCCTGCGAGTCGCGTGATGAGACCCTCCGACTCGTGAGCCGCCCACTTCCGCACCGGCGCGGCGCGAACCAGGAATCCGAGCAGCAGCGGGAACGCACCCACGAGCGCGAATGCCGCGCAGAGCACGCGCGACAAGGCCCGGCCGATCTCCAGCCGTGGCCGCATGCGCGAGAGAGTCCGTCGAGCCGCCATTTCGGCTCCCGAAGCGTAGCCGTCGCGCCCGCCGGGGGCCTGTTTTCCGGGGCGAGGTCAGCGAAGTCGCGAGCCTCCGGGCCTGAACGCCTGCGCAACCGTCGTTCGCCGAGCCGCTCCGGGAAGGGCGTGGCGGAGGCGGTGGCAACCTGTTAGACGAGCGTCCCCCCGAACGACCCGAGGCTCCCCCGAACGATGGCGTTGCAACCAGAGCCCTCTGCCGCCAGCGCCGATCGGGCCATTCTCGCCCTCGACGGCGCCGTCGCGGCCGCGGAACAGGGTGTCCACTGCCGGACCGTCGTGCTCGTCAGCCCGGAGGATCTGCGCGCGGTCTCGCCGAGGGACGTCCGCGCGCGGCTCGACCGCATGATGCTCGCGCCGCACCCCGACGAGGGGCTCGACGCGCTGCTCGGCTCATCCGTGCTCGACGTCCTCTTTCCGGAAGTGAAGAGCATGGTGGGGTTCGGCGACGGCGAGTTCCGGCACAAGGACGTCTGGCGCCACACGAAGCAAGTGGTGACCCAGGCCGAGTCGCGGCTCGAGGTGCGCTGGGCGGCGCTGTTCCACGACATCGGCAAGGTGAAGACGCGGTCGTTCGGACCGAACGGCGAAGTCCACTTCTTCGGACACGCGGAGGTCGGCGCGCGGATGTTCGATCGACTCGAGCGCCGCGAGCACCTCTTCGTGAGCGACGACGCGCTCTCCTCCGCCATCCGCTTTCTGGTCCTGCACCATCTCCGCGCGAGCCAGTACGACGGCTCCTGGACGGACAGCGCCGTGCGTCGCTTCGCGCGCGAGATGGGCCCGCACCTCGGCGATCTCCTGTGTCTGTCCCGTGCCGACATCACGACGAAGCGCGCCGAGAAGAAGCGACGCGGCATCGGCATGATCGAGGAGCTCGCGACGCGCATCACGCGGCTGGCCGCCGAGGACGCGGAGGTGGAGCCTCTGCCGAAGGGCGTCGGCATCGCCATCATGGAAGCGTTCGGCATTCCGCCGTCCAAGCGCGTCGGGGACATCAAGCGCGCCCTGGACGCCGCAGTCCTCGCCGGTGAAATCCCGGGGCACCAAGAGTCCGCTTTCTACGTGCAGTTTCTGTCCGAGAACAAAGCCCGCTTCGGGATTTGACGCTGCGGCCCAGGGACGGGAGCTCGCGACTCCGCGGCCAGATCCAGCGCGCACGGCAAGCATTCACACGTCATCATCGGCGTCCTCGTCGCGCCCCCGAATGATCGCGTCGAGGACGGCCATGATTGCGCCGAGGACGGACGCATCCTCGCTCAGGACGCGTCCGTCCTCGCTCAGGACGCGTCCGTCCTCGCTCAGGACGCGTCCGTCCTCGCTCAGGACGCGTCCGTCCTCGCTCAGGACGCGTCCGTCCTGGGCGAGATCATGAGCGTCCTCGGTCAGGATGTACGCGTCCTCGGTCAGGATGTACGCGTCCTCGGTCAGGACGTACGCGTCCTCGGTCAGGACGTACGCGTCCTCGGTCAGGACGTACGCGTCCTCGGTCAGGACGTACGCGTCCTCGGTCAGGATGTACGCGTCCTCGCTCAGGATGCCCATGAGTGACGACGGGGGAGCAGTCAGACTCCCAGTAACAGCCGCGCTGCTGGACTGGCGGTTTCGTTCTCGAAGGGATATCCGAGCGCTTCGAGGGTCGCTTCCAGATCGCCACGCTCGGCCTCCGGCACCTCGAGCCCGCACAGCACGCGGCCGAAGGCGGAGCCGTGGTTTCGATAATGGAATAGCGAGATGTTCCAGCGCGCACCGAGGCTCTTCAGGAATTCCAGGAGCGCGCCGGGCCGCTCGGGAAACTCGAATGTGTAGAGCACTTCGTCGCGGGCGTTCGTCGACCGTCCGCCGACCATGTGACGCACGTGCGTCTTGGCGAGATTGTCGCGGGAAAGGTCGTCGCACTTGCAGCCCTGGCTCTCGAACGACTGCACGAGAGCGCGGAGCTCCTCGGCGCCGCTGACCTCGACCCCGACGAACACGTCGGCAGCGTCGCGCGAGCCGAGGCGGTAGTTGAACTCCGTGACGCTCCGCTCGCCGACGACGTGACAGAACTCCAGAAATGCGCCCGGACGTTCCGGGATGGTGACGACGAGGATGGCTTCACGGACCTGGCCGACTTCCGCACGTTCGGCGACGTACCCGAGCTTCGCGAACGAGATGTTCGCGCCCGAGGCGATCGCGACGACGGGGCCGGCAGCGAGCGCATTCTCGGCGCAGGCGCGCTTCACGCCGGCGATGGCGAGCGCGCCGGCGGGCTCGAGCACGGTGCGGGTGTCCTCGAAGGCGTCCTGGATCGCCGCGCAGATCTCGTCGGTGGAGACGACGACGATGCCGTCGAGGTTGCGCCGGCAGAGGTCGAAGGTCAGCTCGCCGACTTCCTTGACGGCCACGCCGTCGGCGAAGATGCCGACGCGATCGAGCCGCACGCGCCGGCCTTCGGCGAGCGAACGGCGCATCGCGTCGCTCGACGCGGACTGAACGCCGATGATGCGCACGTCGGGCCGAAGCTCTTTCACGACCGCCGCGATACCGGAGACGAGCCCTCCGCCGCCGATGGGAACGAAGATGGAACCGAGGTTCCGGGGGGCCTGGCGCAAGATCTCGAGACCTATGGTGCCCTGGCCTGCGATGACGTCGAGATCGTCGAACGGCGGGATCTGGACGGCGCTCGTCGCGAGCGCGAGCTCGTCGGAGAAGACGGCGGCGTCGCTGTAGCTGTCGCCGACCAGATCGATGCGGGCACCGAGCGCTCGCACCGCTGCCACCTTGATCGCCGGCGTCGTCCGCGGCATGACGATGCGACACCGGATGCCGAGCCGTCGCGCCGCGAACGCGACGCCCTGCGCGTGATTGCCGGCCGAAGCCGCGATGACGCCGCGTGCGCGCTCCGCCTCGGACAGCGCGGCGATCCGGTTGTACGCGCCGCGCAGCTTGAACGAGAAGACCGGCGTGAGATCCTCTCGCTTGAGGAGCACGGGGTGTCCGAGACGCTCCGAGAGATTTCGCGCCGGATCGAGGGGCGTGGGTTCGGGCAAGACGTCGGCGACGCGCGCGTTGAGCGCGCGCTTCAGGAGGTCGTAAGTCATCATGCCTCGTCGATGAGGAGGCGGGCTTCGTTGAGCCCCCGGCTCACGGGCGCGACGCGCGGATCGGTGCGGATGTGTTCGATGAGCCCGCCCATGGCTTGACGGTACGTGTCGAGATCGATCTCCCCGCGCAGGAGCTCGACGCGAAGAAAGATGCCCGCCGTTTGAACCACGTCGCACAGACAATAGTCCCGCACCTCGTCGATGCGGCCTGCGTGGACGAGGGGGCCCACGTCGTGCCCGGCGATCCCGACTTTCCCCGGCATGCCGCAGAGTCGCGCGATGACGTCGAGCTTCGACGGCTTGGCGGCGCCGAAGTCCGCGACGTAGTCCATCAGATCGAGGTGTCCCTCGGCCGAGTATCGATAACGGATTTCGCGCGAGCGATAATAGTGCCGGAGCTGCACGCCGTGGCGGAGGCAGCGCGCGGCGATGACGGGCATGTCGAACCCGCGCCCGTTGTACGTGACGAGGTCCGGGCGACGCTCGTCCAGGAAGCGCGCGAAGTCGCGAAGCGAGGTGGCCTCGTCCCTGCCGTCACCGATGACCCCGAGCCGGCTGACCTTGTAGTCCGCGTCGAACCACAGAACCCCGATGACGACGATCTGGTGGTGCGGCGGAGCCGGCAGCCGTTCCACGTCGCTGCCCTCGGCAATGGGGAGCTCGGGATCGAGCACGGTCTCGATGTCGAGGACCAGATAGGAACGCCGCACCTAGGAGAGCATGGGCCCTTGCCGAGATGGCGGTCAATGCGGACACAATTCGAAGAGGTTTCCCTGGGTTATGTGCTATTTCAGGGGTCTTCGCCGGCGCATCCCATTCGGGGATACGGAGGTCCTTTACGGCGGGGGGGCGACATGCCCTGATAGCCGGTGCCAGCCCGGCGAATCCTGTCCGGCCCGAGCAAATGGCCCGAAATATTCTCGTCATCAACGTCGACCTTCGAGAGACCCGCGTTGCCCTGATTGAAAACGGCGTGATCGCCGAGCTTCAGATCGAACGCGCCGCGAATCGCGGGAGCGTCGGCAATGTCGTACTGGGCAAGGTGACCCGCGTGCTTCCTGGCATGCAGGCCGCATTCATCGATATCGGGATGGAACGCGCGGCGTTTCTCCACGTCGAAGACTTGATTCGTCCCGACGACTTCGAGGCGTATCTCGCCGGCGGGGGGACCGGCGCGAACGAGGACGGGGACGAACACATTCGCGGCGAGTCCGCGCGCCGCGCCGATTACGGCACCGCGCCCGTGGCCGAGGACGACGACGATGACGAGGAAATCGTCATCGGACCCGAAAAGCCGGATACGGACGAGCCGAGCGACCCCGCGGGCGCCGAAGAACACGACGGCGATGAAGCGAGCGATCCCGAACCGACCGAAGACGCCGAGCCGGAGGAGGGCGCCGCGGATGCGGACTCCGAGGGCTCGGAAGAGCCGGACGACCCGGAAGAGGAGGACGCGCCTGCCGTCGCCGCGGAGGGCGATTCTGGCGAAGGCCCCCGGGCACCGCTCGCCGCGGAGTCGCCGGCGGGCGCGGGCACGGTGGACAAGGCGCAGGAAGATCTCGGAGCTCCGCCAGGCGCCTGGCCGGAGGCGGCGACGACGGCGACGAAAGGGTGGCGTGGCGAAAGCGGCCGAGGCGCCGCCGGCGGGCAAGGCTCGCAACGACGCGAAGGGACGTGAGAGCGACCAGGGGCGTGACAACCGCAATGGTCGCCCCGGCGCTCGCCGCAAGGATGCGCGCCTTTCACGCTCGGTGCCGATCACGGAGGTCGTCAAGGAGGGGGACGAGGTCATCGTCCAGATCTCGAAGGAGCCGATCGGCACCAAGGGCGCGCGCGTGCACGAGCCACGTCTCGCTGCCCGGCCGCTACGTCGTCTACCTGCCGACGGTCGAGCACATCGGCATCTCGAAGCGCATCGGGTCCGCACAAGGAGCGCGCGCGCCTGCGCGAGTCGATCGAGGCGATGAAGCCGCCGAAGGGCGGGCTCATCGTGCGCACCGTCGCCGAAGGGCTCACGAAGAAGCAGCTCAAGGCGGACGTCGGCTACCTCGTGCGCCTCTGGGGCGAGGTCGTCGCAGAAGCACGAAGGCGCAAAGGCGCCGACCATCCTCTACACGCGAGCTCGATCTCGTGCTGAAGACCGCGCGCGACCTCTTCACCGACGAGATCGACGAAGATCGTCATCGACGACAAGGAGCAGTACGAGCGGCTCGTTCGCTTCGTCGAGATGTTCATGCCCGAGCGCGTCGAGGGACATCGAGCTCTACACGGGCGACGAGCCCATCTTCGACGCGTACGGCATCGAGGACGAGATCAGCCGCGCGCTCAGTCGCGCAAGGTGCCGCTCCCGAGCGGCGGCTACCTCATCATCGATCAGGCCGAGGCGCTGACGGCCATCGACGTCAACACCGGCCGATTCGTCGGCAAGGGCAGCCAAGGACTCGAGGAGACGATCCTCAAGACGAACCTCGAGGCCGTCGACGAGATCGCCTACCAGCTCCGCTTCCGCAACATCGGCGGGCTCATCATCCTCGACCTCATCGACATGGAGCGGCACGCCAACCGCGAGAAGGTCCGGCGCGCCCTCGAGGAGCTCCTCGCAGAAGGACAAGGCGAAGACGACGCTGAACCGCATCAGCGAGCTCGGCCTCATCGAGATGACGCGCAAGCGCACGCGCGAGAGCCTCGGGCGCGTGCTGCACGAGCCGTGCTTCTACTGCGACGGCACCGGGCAGCTCCAGTCGCAAGCGAGACGATCGCGTACGAGATCCTGCGCCAGATCCGGCGCGAGCGCGCGCAGCTGCCCGGCTACTCCGTCGTCGTCAACGCTCACCCCGCGGTCGTCGACTTCATGCAGACCGAAGAGCGCGCCGCGGTCGAGGAGGCGGAGCCGGCTTTCCAGCGGCGGATCACTGCTCACCCCGCGCAAGGAGTATCACCTCGAGCAGTTCGATCTGCAGGGGAAGTGAAGCGACCGCGGGACCATGACGGACACGACGAGCGACGCGACGAGCGCGTCACGATCAACAAAGAGTTCGAGTCGTTCGACGCGTTCATCCAAGAGTACGTGACGAACATCTCGCGGACCGGCGTGTTCATCAAGACGGCGACGCCGCTGCCGGTCGGCACGAGCGTGAACCTCGGTTCACGCGTCATCATGGACGACATCGAGACGGTCGAGGGGATCGGCGAGGTCGTGCGCGTCGAAGCCGACCCGCCGGGCATGGGCGTCGTCTTCCGGAGCTCTCGAGCTACTCCCAGGGTCTGATCGAGAAGCTCTTGACCGTGCAGTCGGGCGCCTGAGTCGTCGCGCCCCTTCCCGCGCCTGGCGGGCCGGCACGATCATTGCTCGATGTAGGGCGCTATCTCGCATACACCTACCAATAGAGGAGGGGGCCAAATGAGCAAAATCCTGGTCGTGGATTCGGATGAAACGACGTGCGCGCGACTCCGGCTACGGCTGGAGGCCGAGGGCCACGACGTGGCGATTTTCAGCGCGGTGAACGGTGCTTGCGAGTCATTTCGAGCGGGGGTGGACGCCGTCGTGCTCGGCCTGACGTCTCCGGGCGATCCCGCCCTCACGACGCTGCGGGCGCTCCGTCGAATAGACTCGGCGGTTCCGGTAATCGTCGTCGCGCGTTCGTCCGAGGACGCGATTTCTGCGCTTCGGGAGGGTGCGCACTTTGCCGCTCGCGCCCCCATCGACGTCGAAGAGGTGGCGCTCCTGGCGAACCGCGCCCTGGAGGCCCCCCGGAGTCGGCGGGTGCTCGCGCGCGGTGCCGGGAGCACGAATATCGACGAGCTTCTGGTCGGACGCACGCCGGCAATGTCGTCCATCAAGGAGACGATCCGCCGTCTCTCGACGAGTCCGGGCACCACGGTCCTCGTCACGGGCGAGAGCGGCAGCGGCAAGGATGCCGTAGCGCGCACGCTGCACGCGGCGACTGCACCGGATGCTTCCTTCGTTTATCTCACCCCATCCGCTCTCCGGGAACCATTGCTCGAAGTCGAGCTGTTCGGGATCGAATCCGGCGCCTCTCCCGATCACGCGACCCACGCCGGACTGCTCGAGTGCGCCGGCTGCGGCACGTTGTTTCTCGACGAGATCAGCGACATGCCGCCGTCTCTCCAGGCAAAGCTTCTTCGCTTTCTCGAGGGGAAGACGTTTCGAAGGATAGGCGCAACCGAGGATCGTACGTCGGAAGCGCGCGTCGTCGCGTCCACGAGCTCGGACGTCCACGCCGCGGCTCGAAACGGGGTGCTGCGCTCCGAGCTCCTTTACCGGCTCCTGGTCGTCGTCATCGAGGTGCCGCCGCTTCGCGAACGACGGACCGACATTCCGCTCCTCGTCACACATTTCCTGGACGCGTTCGCGCGACGCCTCGGAAGGCCGCGGCTCACGGCAACCCCTTCTGCGCTGCGGTCGTTGACCGCCCACGCTTGGCCAGGAAACGTACGAGAGCTCGCGAACGTCATAGAGCAGGCGGCGCTTCTGTCCGAGAAGGACACGCTCGACGTCTCCGACTTCTCGCTCCCCCCGCCCAGGCCATCCAGGGTCGAGTTCCGCCTGCCAGCCGGCGGTATCGAGTTCAGGAAGCTCGAGCGCGAGGTCGTCGAACAGGCGCTTCACCTCGCCCGTGGCAACCAGACCCGAGCCGCGTCTCTACTGGGGATGACCCGGGACCAGATCCGTTATCGGATGCTGAAATTCAACATGAACTTCCGCGACGCCGCGGGCGCGCCGGCGGCCAGCGCCGCACGACCGATAGAGGCCACCTTCAACGCCGACGTGCGCCTCGACGTCGCCGAGCGGCGCGCCGGCTGAGGATCGGACACTCAGCCAGCGATTTGTTTGCGGCGGCGCTTGTTCTTGGCCTTGATCTGAGCCTTGAAACGAGCGCTGCGCTTCCGGTCGCGCGTCTTGGGTCCGATTTTCGCGAGGAACATGGCCGCCCGCTTTTACGGCGTTCCATCCCCCAGCGCAACTCCCACGAGAGCGTCGAGATGCCCCAGCGCTGGAAGCCAGCTCAATGAGAGGAAGCCCTGGGGTGGTGGCGAAGACCGCTGGGGCAGATCGGCGGGTAAGGCGCGGAGCCGTGCGAAGGCACGGCGAGCACCGAGAGCGTCGAGATGCCCCAGCGCTCGAAGCCACCGCCCCAGGGCGTCAGGCGCCGCGTTTTAGTTCGGTTAGAACCAGCTTGCTGACGGCCTTCAGCGTGTCGAACACACCGACCCCCGTGCGGGCCACGGCCTCGTAGTCCGGGACGTTCATCGGGTTCAGGACCTGGCGCAGCTCTTCGACCGTGACGGCGTTCGGCAGGTCACGCTTGTTGTACTGCACGACGTACGGGATCTTTTCGAGCGAGTAACCCTGCTCGGCGAGGTTCGTGCGCAGGTTTTCGACGCTCTCTTCGTTTGCCTCGAGCCGCTCGAGCTGCGAGTCCGCGACGAAAATGACGCCATCCACACCCTTCAGAGATCAGCTTGCGGCTCGCGTCGTAGAAGACCTGACCCGGCACGGTGTAGAGATGAAACCGCGTCTTGAACCCGCGGATCTCACCGAGCGACAGCGGCAGGAAATCGAAGAAGAGCGTTCGCTCGGTCTCCGTCGCGAGCGAGATCATCTTTCCCTTCGCATCGGGGTTCGTGCGCTCGTAGATGTACTGCAGATTCGTCGTTTTCCCGCAGAGCCCTGGCCCGTAATAGACGATCTTGCAGTTGATCTCCCGGGCCATGTAGTTGATGAAGCTCATCGCGCTACCCGATCAATCGTTGAAGAGGTTGTCGATGTCTTCGTCGGTGATCTCCGCAAACGGTGAATCTCCGCCCGGCTCCTGAACCTTCGAGAGCAACGCTTCGAAGATTCGGTTCAGCTCCTCGCTCGCTTTCCTGACGCGCAAACGGACGAGCCCGAGGCTCGACTTGGAGTCGAAAATGACTACCAGGATGACGCGATTTCCGACGAGCTGGATGTGGATGTTCGCGTTCTCTCCCTCGTGGAACTGGGTCGCGAACTCGTTCTCGCGAAGGAGCTTTGCGATGCCTCCCGTCGCGGCGATGTTTCCAGCCGTGAGCGACGCGAGGGACGTCGTGTCGATGTTGTCCACCTCACCGCTGGCGGCGATGAGCTGTCCATTCTTGTCGACGATGAAGACTACCCTGGCGTTCGCCTCCTTCACCAGGCGGTCCACGACCGTCTGGATCTGGTTGAACTCCTCTTCGTACATCACCATCTGAGGATTCATTCGGGCCTCCGCGAACCTGCTCGCGACACGATGGCTCCAAGCGCCGGCGCGCACCGCCTCGCGATCGGGTCGCATGATAAGGACGAGATCTGGGCGACCCCGACGAGCGTCCAGCACGTTCCTCTTGAGCTTGACATGGCGCGGACGTAGTGGAGGCCGCCGGGAACTTCCGAGCGAGCTTTCCACCCCTTCTAACTGAGCGGAACCGGGCCATCAAGGCACGTCTTTCGATTCTCCTTCTTGTAGACTGGTTCCCGCAACCCTCCGGATGGAACGACCGGGCCTCCCGTGAAGACCATATTTTTAGCCGCCCTCGCGGTGGCGAGCGCTTTCACGGCGGACGCTCACGGGGAGTCTGCGCCGTTTCACCCGGATTTGCTCGCGGCGACGGGAAAGCTCGACCGCGCCCGCGGTCCGGAGCTATACGCGGCACTCCGCGCGGTGTGGGACACCTGGGACCGGGCGGACCCTGGCCAGGTGGAAGCGGTGCTTGCCAGCGCCGAAGACGACGCGCGGCTGGACCCTCCGGCGCGTGCTTACGCGGGCATGCTCGGCGCCTACGCGCGGCTCCGCCGAGGGGATACCGCCGCGGCGGGTGCGAAGATCAAGGCGCTGGGGTTCGTCGACCACTTTACTGCCATCGGGCCCTTCGACGACGAAGGGAAGGCGGGGTTCGACGCGGTCTACGGGCCCGAGAGCGATTTTGGCTCGCCGATCGTGCCGGGACGGGCCGAGTCCGGGAAGGAGCGACCGGTGCGGTGGCGCACCGTCCCGGACGCGTTTCCGTACGGCTACGTCGACTTCGAGAGCCTCGTTCGCCCCGACAAGAAGATCTGCGTGTACGCGACCACCTTCGTCTCGGGGAAGACCGGACCCACCGGGCGCGACATCGGGATCTGGGTCGGCGCGGCAGGCGCGGTCAAGGCGTTCTGGAACGGCGCGATGGTGCTCTCGGACTCGGCCGAACGCCGCTTCGACGTGGATCGCCTGGCCGGGGTCGTGCACCTCCTCCCCGGCGAGAACAATCTCACCATCAAGGCGTGCAACACCGAATCCGCGCCGATCGTCGCCGTCCGGTTGTCGGACGCACGCGGCAAACCGGACCCGACGCTCCAGACGACCAACACGATCGAGGCCAGCGCGAAGGCCGCGGCAGTCGTGCAGAGCCAGAAAAAGGGCGCGCCAGCCCGCGCAGAGCCTGGAAGGGCCGATTCAGATCTTCGAACGGCTCGTCGCCGGCAAGCGGCCGCGAACGACCGACGAAGAAGCGTACGCGAGATATCTCGTCGCGACCGGTGGTGACAATCCCGCGGTTCATCGCGCGCGCGACCTGGCTTCGGATGCGGCGGATACGGAGCCCACCATCGATCGACTGCTCTTTGCCGCCGACCTGGCCGAGGATCGCAATCAGCGGGCAGCGTGGATCGATCGCGCGGACAAGCTGGTTCCCGCCGGAACACGCGACGTCCGTGTGCTCCTGGCAAAGGCGGCGCTCGCGCGGGAGAGCCTGAACGCGAGAGCGGCATTTCCGCTCTACGCCGACGTGCTCCGGACCGATCCGGACGACGTGGACGCGCTCCGCGGCGAGGTCGAGCTCTACGATGAGGTCGGGTTGCGCCGCACCGCGCTCGCGACGCTCGCTGCTGCCGTCGACCGGAACCCGAGCTCGGTGCTGCTCCTCAATATGTACGCGTCGCAGCTGCGCGCGCTCGGACACGACACCGACGCTGCCGCCGTCGAGTCACGGTACGCGGCGTACCGTTTCGACGACCGGACGCTGCTCGGTCGGCTCATCGATCTGGGCCTGGCGCGCCGTGACCGGGAGGCGACGGAGCGCTGGGTCGATCGGCTGCTTGCCGTCGAACCCGACAATCAGTGGGCCCTGGGCACCGCGGCGCATGCCTATCGAGCTCTGGGCGAGCCCGAGCGCGCCGTGGCGACGTACGAACGCGCCCTCGCTCTGTCGCCGGAGGACGTCGGCACGCTCCGCTCGCTGGCGGATCTCGACGGTGAGCTCGGCCGGCGCGACAATCAGCTCGCGCTCCTGTCCCGTGTTCTCCAGGTCACGCCGCAGGACAAGGACGTCCGTGAATACGTCGAGCACCTCGAGCCGACCGGTTCGCGAATGGATGAGTCCTTCGCGTGGGGAAAGGACCGATTCCTCGAGGAGCGCCACGCCCCGGCCGCGGGACAGAACCAGCGTACGCTACTCGATCTGACCGTCACGACCGTGTTCGAGAACGGGCTCTCCAGCAAGTTCCGGCAGGTCGTCTTCCAGCCGCTCACCGAGAGCGCGGCGGCGCTCGCCCGCCAGTATGCGTTCGAGTACCAGGCGGATTCCGAGCGCGTTCAGCTCCGAGGAGCCCGCGTCTTTCGGGGTGACGGCACGGTCGACGAGGCCATCGAGAGCGGCGAAGGCGCCGCCGACAATCCTACGATCGCGATGTACACATCGGCGCGCACGTTTTACGTGCAGTTCCCTCGCCTCGAACCCGGAGACGTCGTCGAGCTCAGGTACCGCGTCGACTCGGTGAGCCTGCAAAACCAGTTTGCGGACTACTTCGGCGAGGTCGCGTATCTCCAATCGTCGGAGCCCATCGGCCACGCGGAGTACGACCTCGTCACACCGAAGAGCCGTACGTTTTATTACGACAGCGCTCACGTTCCGGGCTTGAAGCAAACGACGGAAGACAGGGGCGCGCTCCGCGTCTATCGCTTCTCCGCGGACGCCGTGCCGGCGATCACGCCGGAGCCGGCGATGCCACCGTGGCCGAGTCTCCTCGGCTTCGTCCACGTGTCGACCTACAAGACGTGGAAGCAGCTCGGTCACTGGTACTGGGGCCTCATTCACGACCAGTTCGACGTGGACGACGAGACGCGGAAACTCGCGTTCAAGATTGCGGCCGGCAAGGAGACCCCCATCGAGAAGGTCAAGGCCGTTTATGATTGGGTGGTAGGGAACACGCGCTACGTCGCGCTCGAATTCGGCATCTACGGGTACAAGCCGCACCGCTGTGTGCGGACGGTGGCGCGCGGGTGGGGGGATTGCAAGGACAAGGCAACCGTCATCGTGACGCTGCTGAAGGTGCTCGGGATCGACTCGACCCTCGTCGTCGTTCGTTCCGGCATGCGAGGAGGCTTTGATTCGACCGTGCCGAGCTTCGCGCCGTTCGATCACGCCATCGCGTACGTGCCGTCGCTCGATCTCTACCTGGACGGGACGGCCGAATACTCGGGCGCGTACGAGCTGCCGGCCATGGACGCCGGCGCAATCGCGCTCCGGTTGAACGAGGGCGACGCGGAGCTCGTGCACCTGCCGATCCCGGATCCCGAACACGATCTGCGAAGGCGGGAGGTCGTCGCCACGCTGCACCGCGACGGCAGCGCGCAGCTCGATCTCACCTACGAGACCGTCGGGACCTCGGCGGCCTCCTGGCGGCGTCGATTTCACGCCGAGAGCGCGCGGAGGGGATCGGCTCACCGAAGAGCTCGGGGGGGAGTTCAACGCGTTCTCGCTGGCCCCCGGACCTTCGGCAGTGACGGTCTCCGATCTCGACGACGTGGAGCAGCCCGTCGTCGTGAAGGCTCACGGCGTCGCAGCGCATCTCGCGCGCGAGGAGGGCGCCAACGAGAGCGTGCCCGTCACGCCCGGCTTTCGTCTCACACCCACGTACGCGTCGCTGTCGGAGCGCCGGCTACCCGTCAAGCTCCCGCCCCTCGGCACGCTCGACGACACGTTCGTGGTGAAGCTCCCGCAGGGCTTCCACGTCGTGTCCACGCCGCCGAATGCGGCGGCAAGTGGACCCTTCGGCGACTACTCCGTCACCGTCGAAGCTCAGGCGAACAAGGTCGTCGTGCACACGCGGGTGACCGTTCGAACCCTCATGGTCTTGCCGGATCGATATTCCGCGTGGAAGCAGTTCTGTGCTGACGTCGACGCCGCGCTCACCCCTCGGCTCGTGATTGGATCCCCGTGAACCTGCGCCGCGCTTCACTGCTGGCCCTGCTCGCCGCCTCGCTCGCCGCGGTCGCGTGCGGCGCGCACCGTTCGCCCGCGGTATCCCCCGGTCTCGACGAGCTACGTCGCGTCGGAGCGACGACGAAGGATCCGGAGGTCGCCGCTCTCCTGCTCGTCAGAGAGCTCGTTTCACCAGGGGGCGACGCGACGCGGGCTGCAGGCGCGCGCGTCGAGCTGGATTCGCTGGGGCAGGGCGGAATGATCTCCGCGCTCGCGCGAGGACTCGACGACTCGCTGCACGGACGCCTCGGGTCTTCGGGAGAACACTATCTCGAAGCGGTTCGGGCCGCGCGCGACTCGAAGGATGCACGCGCGCCGCTGATCGCGTGGTTCGCCGCGAATCGCGCCGCATCGATCAGCTCGGACGCCCCCGACTTGTGGAACCATTTTCGATCGCTCGTCCTCGACCTGATCGCGTCGCCGCGCAACATCGGTTGGCGCGCGCGGAGCGAGCTCGTCGAGTGGTCGATCGACGAGAGCTGGGCGGAAGGGGCGCGCGACCTCGATCAGCGCGCGATCGCCCTCTACGGCTGCTTGACCTCGGCGCGCCTCGCGGGACCGTTCGGCCACGGCGCTCCGACGGACGCCGTCCGGCATTTCGCGCCCGAAGATCCCCTGCCGTGGCCTTATCGCTGGGATCCGGATCCGGGAGTCGCGAAGGCGCCGCGCCTCCTTTCGACCTCGTCGCATTCGTGCGCAATCCAGCCTGACGAAAAACCGGGGGATGGAATCTATTACGCCGAGGCCTTCTTCGATTTGCCCGCGGCGCGGGACGTCCTGATTGCCGTCCAGGGCGCGCTCCTGGTTCGAGTCGACGACGCCGTCGTTCTGGATCGCGATGTCCGCACCTGGGGCGTGTGGCCCAGATTCGGCGTCCATTTGAAGCTCGGCGCGGGGCGCCATCGCATCGTCGCGAGGCTCGGGGAACCCGCCACATCCATCCGCGTGCTCGCGCCGGACGGAACGCCCATCGGCGTCGTTGCCAGCAAGGACACGAGCGCGCCCTACGACCAGGTTCCCCCGGTCGTCGTGGACGGGGCGAACGTCCTCGATCGGTGGGTGCACCCCGGTGGCGTGTCGGACCCCGGCGACGATCTCACGCGCGTCCTCGCGGCATTCGTCGCGCACGTGGACAGCAGCGACGACGTCGCTTCGGTGATGATGGCGCCCCTGATCGACAAGATCGACCTCGCGACGGGTCCGAGCCTCTCGCTGGCGGCGACGTTCGTCGACAATGATCCCATCTTCGACTCCTCCCAGTCGGACGATCTCGTGCGGGAGCTTCACGAGCGGGCGGAGAAGAAAGACCCGAAGCTCTGGGCGTCGCGGCTATCGCTGGCGCTCGGTGTCGCCGAGAAGAAGGGCGCGGAAGAGGCCGTCCCGGAGCTCGAACGGCTCGCGGCGGAGTTCACCGGTGTGCCCGACGTGATCCTGTCGCTCGCTCGCATCTACGGCGAGCTCGGCTGGACCCCGGAGCACTCGCGCACCGTGAAGCAGCTCCTCGCGCGGTTCCCGAACGACCTCGGAGCGCTGCACGCCGCCGTCGACGTGTACGATGCCGAGGGCGACGCGAAGACCGTCGACGAGCTCGTCGGTCGGATCCAGCGGCTCGATCGCGACGACGAGATCGTCCTGACCCGGGCGCTCGCGCGCGAGGATTACGGCACCGCCATCGCGGAGCTCGAGCGCCTGTCGAAGCTACATCCCGATCGCAAGGATCTCGCCGAACGCCTTTACGACGCGAAGGTCCGCGCGGGCGACGACCGCGGTGCGCTCGCCAAGCTGGAAGCGGCGGTCAAGAAGGACCCCACGGATCCGCACGCGCGCCTCGACCTCTCAGACGCGCGCTACGCGAGCGGCGACGACGCGGCCTTGCGTCATGGTCTTGCCGACGGCGTTCAAGCGGGCGCAAACACGTCGTTGCTCACGAGTGCCATCGATCTCGTGGAGGGCGTCACCGAGCTCGAACCCTACCGGCTCGACGCTCGCAAGATCATCGCCGCGTACGAGAAGAGCGGACGGCACATGGAGGGTACCGCCGCGCGTATTCTGGATTATTCCGCCCTCTGGGTGCACGCGGACGGATCGAGCCGCATGCTCGAGCACGAGATCGTCCGTCTCCAGAGCGAGGAGGCCATCTCGTCGTTTGCGGAACATCCGACGCTCGAAGGGCTCGTCCTTCACATGCGCGTGATCAAGAAGGACGGCTCGACACTCGAACCCGAGTTCGTCGCCGGCAAGCCGACGGTCACGTTTCCGCATCTCGAAGTCGGCGATTACATCGAGACGGAACAGGTGATTTACACGCCGAACGACGGTCACCCGCTGGAGTACCTGGGGCCGCGGTGGTTCTTTCGCGAAGAGAACGTCGGGTACGCCCGGAGCGAGTTCGTCGTCATCTCGCCGTCGATCCGGAATCTCGTCGTCGAGACGACGGGGGACGTTCCCGCTCCGCAGATCGAGACCCACGACGGCTTCGTCACGCGGCGCTGGCGCGTCGATTACAGTCCGGCCGCGCCGACCGAACCGGGCAGCGCGCCCATCACGGAATTCTTGCCGAGCGTGCAGATCGGCTGGGGCGTGACGCTCGAGGAGCGACTTCGTGCAATCGGCGACGCGCTCGCGCAGATCACGCCCGTCGATCCGCGGATCCGGAAGGTCGCCGAACACATCGTCGACGCCGCTACCGCAGGCGGACGAGATCGGACGCGCGCGGAAGCTCTACCGCTGGCTTCTCGACAACGTCGAGAACGGCGACGAGACCGACCCTCGCCGCATCATCATCGGCAAGCGCGGCAATCTCTGGCACGGCTTCCGGATGCTCTGCCGCGCCCTCGGCATCGAGGTCCGCTACGCGGTCGCGGAGAATCGCCTCGCCCCACCGCCGCACGGTCCGTTTTCGGAGGCCACGCTCTTCACGCAGCCCGTCGCCGAAATCCAAGGTCAGACCGGGCGCGCATGGCTCACCCTCGGGAGCAAGTACGCGCCGTTCGGGTATCTCTCCGCCGACGTGCGCGGCATGCCCGCGTATTTCGTCGATGGCGCGCGCGAGCGCACCACGGTTCCCGAGCAAGGCGCGGCCGACGGCATCGCTTTCTCGGGCCACGGCCGTCTGGATGCGAGCGGTTCGCTCGAGCTCGAGCTCGTCGAGCAGTTCTCCGGCAAGCTTGCGATGGCTCTCCGGCGGGGTCTATCCCAGGTTCCCGAGCAGCAGCTCCACGAGATCCTCGAGTCCAACTTGCTCGCCCAGACCCTCCACGGGGGCTCGCTCGAGAATCACACGATCGAACATCGCGACGACTACGATGTGCCGCTCGTCATTCGCATGACGGTGCACGTCGCTCGCTTCGCCCAGCGAAGCGGCAAGGATCTCATCATCACGCCGCCACTCTCCCCGGATTTCGGTCGCCTGGCGACGCTGCCGTCGAGGCAAACGCCGCTCCTGATTCCGGAGACGCTGCACCGCGATGTCGACGTGACGATCGATCTGCCGTCCAAGGCGACCGCGTCCGGCCTGTTGCCGGCAACAATCACCGACGGCAAAGCGCGAGTGGCGGTGACCGACTCGACCTCCGGCAACGTGCTCCGCTTGACGCGCTCTATCGACATCCCGGCGGGGCGCATTCAGCCCGCCGAATACGAGGCATTCGCTCGCTTCGCTCACGCCTCCGACGACGCGGTCTCCCGCGAGATCCGCGTCACCCTGCCGTGAGAGTCGGTCGCAGCCTCCCCGAGGCCACGACTCCGCGTCACCGATTGCGAGGCGACTGCGCGCTCTCGGCGGCCTTCTTCTCGGCTTCCTCGAGGCGCTGTTTGATCCGATCCTTGACGGCCCCGTAGTCGATCACGAGCTGCTTCCACGTGGCGATTCGCTTCAGGCGCTCCGTCGCGGTGTCGGGGTACGTCTTCACGGTAGGCGACGCCTTGGAGTGTTCCGCGTACGCGTTCCAGCCGTTCGTCGCGTCATCGAGCGAGCGCTCGCGTTCCTTCACGTCGGCGATCACGAACAGGATCTTCGCCTTGAGCGCGGCATTGTCACCGACGAAGCGGAGTGCCGTCTGCCACACGGCGTCGGCTTCTGGCAGATTGCCCTTCGCGAGCGTGGCCTCGCCCATGCGGTAATGCCCCATCGCGTTCTGCGGCTCCGCGCGGATGGCGTCCTGATAAGCCGCTATTGCGCCGTCGAAGTCGCGGGCGGCATAAGCGTCGTCCCCCTTCTTGAGCGCCTCCCAGAACGGGCTGATGCCCTTGATGCCCTTCGGATCCCGACGTGGGCCAGCTTGCGCTGCGGTTCCGGTCGTCGCTGCCGTAGCATCGGCGGGCTTCTTCGCCGCAGCGGGCAGTGAAACGAAGAGGGCGGCGGCCACGACCGCGAACCGGCGATGTCGCATGCGACAGACGGTAACACAGGAGCGCGCGACCCCGAAGCGGACGCTCTTTACCCCAGGAATCCGGATAAACCCGCGAGTTTCTTGATGTGCTGGAGCTAAAGCGGATGCTGTCGCTGTCGCTCGCCTTCGGGCCTGTCGTCGGACCGACCGCGGACGTGCGCCATCCCCAGAGCGTAGCTCCCGAATCCGAATCCCCCCGCAATCAGCAAGAACGCACCGAGTCCGTAGTGTTGCGACGCCATCGCAGCCGCGAACGCACTCCCCGTGAGCACGAGGAGCGCCAAAATCCGCATCCAATGACGGCCCATGATGCACCCGATCCGTGCAACCCACGTGCCGGTCGTGGCGTGTCGCGAAACCCGGCGGGTCGGGGGCCCGGACGGAGGTAGCATGCGTGCGTGTCCGTCGCGGCATACCCCTGGGGCGCCTTGTCGCGGACGTCGCGCGAGTCGGTTCGTGCGTCGCGCAGGGTTCGGGGGCGTTTGCACGCGACGGTGACGTTCGAACGGCTCGAGGGCGCGCTGCGCGAAGTACTCGGGCGCGACGTGTTGCTCGTTCCGCGACGCATCGAGGCGGTGAACGCTTCCCCCGCCGAGGACGCGCTTCACTTCGAGACGGCGGACGGTGCGCTCGCGCTCGCGCTCGAAATGGAAGCGGCGCTCGCGGCGGAAGTGACGGCTCCTTTCGTCAATCGGCAACCGACGTTGACGGATCCGCACGCGCGGCTCGAACCGGCGCTCCGCGGCGCTCTCTCCGCCGTGATCGTGGAGGCGGCGCGACGGTCCGGGGCCCGAGTTCCGCTGCGCGCGCGGAGCGACGCACCCTCCGCGATGACCGGAGTGCGCGCGGAAGCGACGCTGCTCCTCGGCGAGCGCCCGTATGGTGTCGTCGCGTACGCGTCGGCCCGCGGCGCTCCGACCCGCGGCGAGACCTTCGAGCCGGACCTCTCCGCGCTCGGGGGGCTTCGTATCGCGGTGCCACTGGTGGTCGCGCTGTCTTCTGGCACCCGCGAGGAAGTGGAGTCGCTCCGGGTCGGGGACGTGTGGTTACCGGGGGAGGGTTTTTTCCACGCCGCACCGGCAAACCAGAACCCATTCGACTCATTTCCGACCGGCGCCGTTCTTGCGGCTCCGGACGGCGAGTACGGCGTCCGCGTCGACCGTTCCTCGGACGGAAAACTCGTGTTACGGGGCGACAGGGTGGCGCTCGGAGCGGACGTCGCCGTACCTCCGGCACCAGGAAATTCTCCCATGACCGATCCGGACAAGACCGTGCATGCGATCGCGCTCGACGCGCCCATCGTCGTGCGCGTCGAGGTCGCGAGCGTGACGCTCAGCGCCCGAGAATGGGCCGCGCTGGCGCCCGGCGACGTGCTCGAGACCGGGACACCACTCACGTCACCGGTCGTGCTTCGCGTGGCGGGGCAAGAGGTCGCGAGAGGCGAGCTCGTCGATGTCGATGGCGAGCTGGGCGTGCGAATACGCGAAGTGCTCGACCGGGGTTAGCTTCGTTCGGATGTTCCTCGGAGCGTAATTTGTTCTGCCCCCGCCCAGCGCTCGTTTACCTCTTTGTTTTTTTTGCTGGTGCGGCGTGCGGCAAGTCGCACTCGCAGAGGAACGACGGCGCGGCGTCGGCGAGCGCCGTCGCGGCGACGCCCGCACCGAGTGCATCGGCAGCGCCGGTCCGGGACACATGGTACGCGGGCACGTGGAGCGGCACGTACGAGACGGCGTCTCATCGGATCGATTTACCCCCGGTACAGGGCGGACTCCCGGAGTGGAAGGTCGACGACAAGCGTGGCGTCGGCAAGGGCACGCTCTCGGTGACGGCGAGCGCGGACGGAACCGCAGCGGGGTCGACCGACGGCGTGCTCGGCAAGCACGACGTGCGCGGCGCGTTCGACGGCGAGGAGTTCACCGCGCGCTTCGTCCCGGACGACACGAAGGGCTTTGCGGCGACCCTCGTCGCGCACCGGGACGGGGCCCGCGTCGCCGGGATGCTCGAGGCGGGCAGCGCGGACGGTCACCTCGCGCGCAGCGGTACGTTCACGCTCGCCAAGGCCGCGCCATGAACGATATCGCGGCGCGTCTTCGCGACGTCGAAGCACGCATTCGCGACGCTGCGGTTGCCTGCGGGCGCGATCCCGGTTCCGTCCGGCTCGTCGCGGTGTCGAAGACGAAGCCGGCGAGCGACATCCGAGCCGCGTACGCCGCGGGACAGCGCGACTTCGGCGAGAACTACGTGAAGGAGCTCGTCGCCAAGGCGGACGAGTTGCGGGATCTGCCCGACGTGCGCTTTCACTTCATCGGGCATCTGCAGCGGAACAAGGCGAAGCTCGTCGCGGAGCGCGCGAGCGTCGTTCACACGATCGACTCCGTGAAGCTCGCGCAGGAGCTCGGCAAGCGGGTGCTCGAGTGCCGCGGCGATGGCGCCGAGCTCTCGGTCCTCGTCGAGGTCAACGTCGGCGGCGAGGCGCAGAAGAGCGGCGCCGCCCCCGCCGAGCTTCCGGCCGTTCTCGACGCGATCGAGGCTCAGTCGAGCCTGCGCCTCGCCGGGTTGATGACCGTGCCGCCCTTCGCGGAGCAGGCGTCGGACTCGCGGCGTTTCTTCGACGCCCTCGCCGCGCTGCGCGACGCACACGGAGGCGCGTCGCGCCTTCCCGAGCTCAGCATGGGCATGAGCCACGACCTCGAGCACGCGATCGCCGCGGGCGCGACGCTCGTGCGCGTGGGGACCGCCATCTTCGGGGCGCGCTGATGGCGAAGAAGCCGCCCGCGCGCCCGGAGCAACCGACGCTGCTCGACGCGGCGCGTGCGCGGGGCGACGCGCCGGAGACCGCGCCGCTCGCCGACCGGATGCGACCCCGCACCCTCGACGAGCTCGTCGGGCAAGCGCACCTCGTCGGGCCGGGACGTCTCCTCGCGCACGCGATCGGCCACGACCAGGTGCCGTCGATGATCCTGTGGGGTCCGCCCGGTTCCGGCAAGACGACGCTCGCGCGCGTCGTGAGCCACGCGACGAAATCCGTGTTCGTGCCGTTCTCGGCCGTCCTCGGCGGGGTGCCCGAGCTACGGGAGATCCTCCGCGAAGCGAGGGAGCGTCGCGCCTACGACGGCCGCGCGACGATCTTGTTCGTGGACGAGATCCATCGCTTCAACAAGGCCCAGCAGGATGCGTTCTTGCCCCACGTCGAGGACGGCACCGTCACGCTCATCGGCGCGACGACGGAGAACCCGTCCTTCGCCGTGAATGCGGCGATCCTCTCGCGCTGCAAGGTGTTCCGGCTCGAGCCGCTCTCGGAGGCCGACAGCGTGTTGCTCCTGCGCCGCGCGCTCACGGACGCGACGCACGGGCTCGGCGCGCGGCACCTCGCGGTCGACGGCGCGGTCCTCGCGAGCATCGCGCGCGCGTCCGGCGGCGATGCGCGTCGCGCGCTCGGTTTGCTCGAGACCTCGGTCGCGTTACTGCCGCCCTCCGCGACCGTCCTCGACCTGTCCGCGACGGAACGCGCCGCGGAAGAGCGCACCCTTCTTTACGACAAGACCGGCGAAGAGCATTACAACGTCGTCAGCGCGCTCATCAAATCCATGCGCGGCAGCGACCCCGACGCGGCCATCTACTGGCTGATGCGCATGCTCGACGCGGGCGACGATCCCGCGTTCGTCCTCCGGCGTCTGGTCATCTTCGCGAGCGAAGACGTCGGCAACGCGGACCCCCGCGCGCTCCTCGTGGCAACCGCCGCGGACGCCGCGTTTCATCGTCTCGGGATGCCCGAGGCGCTCTACTCGATCGCGCACGCGTGCCTCTATCTCGCGACCGCGCCCAAGTCGAACTCCGTCGGACGCGCGTTCACCAAAGCACGAGCCTCGATTGCAGAGCGCGGTGCCTTGCCGGTGCCGAAGAAGCTCCGCAACGCGACGACGCCCCTGATGAAGGACGAAGGGTACGGCGAGGGTTATCGATACGCGCACGAGCACGGTGGCTTCGTGCCCGGCGAGACGTACCTTCCCGACGAACTCGCTGGCGAGCGGTTCTTCGAGCCTTCCGAGAACGGTTACGAACAGACGATCCTCGAGCGGCTCGCGCGGTGGAGAGACGGGAAGTAGCGAGCGGCCTTCCGCCCGAGGGCGAGCCTCAGTTTGGGTGCCGGAGGCGGTTCGATTGGGTCGTGACGCCTTCTTGACGTCCCCGAACCTTGCTTTGACGGTGTCGTGATCGTCGCGTCTTTAAAGTTGCGAGCATGCGAATGGGTGAACCCGTTGCGATGGCGAGCACGCCGGCCGGTTCGTATGACGGACGCTCCGAAGGCGGTTCCTGGTTCGCGAGTGACACGTTGCACCCGCTCGAGCCGGTTCCGGCGCGTTCCGAAGCGGCGGTGGAACCCAGAATCCGAAATTCGCTCGAAGCTCGACGTGCCGAGCGTTGCGCCCGCACCCATGCGCGTCGTCGTTGTCGGACTGGACGCATCCCGAACCTCGTCCGACGTCCTTGCGCGAGCCATCGAGATGGTCCGAGCCGAACCTTCCGCCACGCTCCATGTGTTGCACGTGCTCCGCGCGAGTCGCTTCAATCGCGCCCGCGTCGGCGTACCTGCGACCCCGCGGAGCGTCGTGGAGGACGCGCGGCGCACCCACCTCGACTCGCGGGTTCGCGAGGCGAAGACGCACTGCACTGCAGAAGTCGTGGGTCACTTCGCCGTCGGCAATCCGACGAACGAGCTCTTACGGCTGTGCACCGAAGTCGAAGCCAATCTCCTGGTGATAGGAACGCACGAGCACAATGGCCTCGAGTGGCTGCTCCTCGGCTCGATCTCCGCGGCGCTCGTGCGCCGTGCTCCTTGCCCCGTCTTCGTCGTCCGCTCGCAAGACGCGCATTGAAGCCGGTCTGGGGTCCGCCGCAAGAGGAGGGCGACAGGCACGCGTTCCAGGCCTCGCCGGATCTGCGGATCATCGAGTGAGGACTCCTCAGCGCAGGCAGTCGTACTCGCACCTCCCGAAGCAACACACCGCATCCGAGCAGCACAGTGCCGTGTCGTTGCATATGCCCGATGGCTCGAGACACGCCCCCCCGGTCGACCCACCGTCGGTCGCGTTCGAGGTGCCGCCGTCGGTCGCGTTCGAGGTGCCGCCGTCGGTCCCCGGCGGACCCTGGATCTTCTGCACCCACTGCGCGGAATGGTTGTGCGCGGTGACGTCCTGGAAGGGCAGCCAGAACGCCGGGAATGACCGGTCCTTCGAGTCGAGCGACGGATCGGCATCGACGATCACCGCGGCCATCCAGATCTGCGGCTCGGCGCAGTTCTCGTAGGTGACGTTTTGCTTGGAGAGCGGCTGCGGCTGATCGTAGCTGGGACCCTCCGGCGGGTAGCAATTGTCGAACCCGCCGTTCACGAGGTGCAAGCCGTAGTCGCGGTTCGACGAGAACGTCACCCAGTACACGGAATGCCCGTGGAAGGTCGTCGGGAACGGACTCCAGCGCGGCCACGAGTTGGTGAGACCGTCCGCGACGTTCAGGTTCGGCAGGTCGATGGGCACGGCGCCCGACGCTGGCGGATAGTGGAGCAGCTTGACGCGCGCGTTGCGGTTGTAAAAGTCGTCCCCGTTCGACGTCGCGGTGTCGGACGCGTCCGGAGCGTCGTCGAAGACGACGAAGTGCTCGTCCGGCGAGAACGCCGGGTAATAGTAGTTGTGCCCGCTCGCTCCGAGGATCTGCGCGGGCGAATCGAGCGCGATGTTCGTGTAATCGACGCCCGCCGCCCACAGCGTCCCCAGCTTGAAGTGCGTGTCACCGGTCTGGTCGATGGTCCCCGACGCGGGAACGACGAAGACGAGCGACGCGTCGTCGGAAGACAAATTCGGCTGGGTTGCTTGCATGTTGCTCGGCAGGGCGAACGTTCCCAGCAGGGACGTCGAGTTGCCGTCGTAAAGGGCGAAGCTCGTGTCCGCCGTCGTGCCGCCTCCGGGTCCTCCGGGTCCTGGCGGAGGCGGCGGCGGAGGCGGCGGCGGAGGCGGAGGGGGCGGGGCGCCGGGCCCGCCGTTGTTCGTTCCCTTGAACGTCGTGGCGATCATCTTGGCGTGGTCGTGAGTCCACGTCTGAAAGCCCGGGGACAGGTTCTGGGTGCCGAGGATCGTGCGCGTCGCGACGTCCATCGTGTGCGTGTTCACGTCGCCGAACTCGTCGTCGCCGTCGGGGTCGTCCGTCATGAGCGACATGCGCACGCCGTCGAGGGATAGCGTGTGGCAGCCGACGCAGGTCCCCGTACCGCCCGACGTGTAGAATGGCGTGGGCGTGGGGTCGAAGGTGCCGAAGTCGTGCGTGTAAATGCCGCCGGTCTTGCCGCCGATCCCACCATAGGTGGCCGACTGCCAGTAATAGATGCCGCCGACGAGGTCGTCCTTCGCGAACGACAGCTCGATCTGCGCGGTCGATGTCGACACGCACTTTGCCGTGGCGTCCGTGGCGCGCACGGCGACGCGCACGGGGTCGCCGTCGCGGTTCGTGTTCGCGACGTCGTTCCAGGCCGCTTGCGACAGGGTCACACCGCACCCGCGGCTCGCACCTCCGCGCACGTCCGGCACCGGCTCGCACTGGGTCTCCACGCGCACGTCCGTCACGGTGTTCTCGAAGTCCACCTCGAAGAGCGTCGCGCCCTTCGGCGGGACGAACTGCACCTCGAGCACGTTCATGTTGGGGGGCAGGAGCAATCCGTTCGTCGGATACGCAATCGTCGGGGGCGCGAGCGCGGAAGACGAGCACGCGGGCGCGTTCGAGGGCGGGAAAGCGGCGCAACCCGGGCAACCGAAGGTTGCCTGGGTCGTCGAGGTGCTCGTCGCTCCCGCCGAGCCGCTGCCCGCTCCCGCCGAGCCGCTGCTCGCTCCCGTTCCGAAGCGAAAAAGCCCTCCGTCCGCGTTCGTCCCCGAGGAGCCCCCGCTCCCGGTCGATCCGGAGAGTCCCGCGTTGCCGCTGCTCCCGCAGGCCGCCGCCACGACGCACGCGACGAAAAGCGCCACCGCGGCGCGAAACCGAGACGACCCGCCGAGATGTGCGCAACTGACCATGAACTGCCCCATTCAATCCAAAGTAACCGACGGGGGGGTGACCTAGGCTGGCGAGCGTGGACGACCTCGAGAGAGTTTTCTAGATTCGCCGGATCAGCGCCGCGACCATCGCCATTGCCGTGCAGCCCGAGGGGGCCTCGCCCGCTCTCAGGGACGCGCTCACGTCCGCGTGCACGTCCGCGGCGCGTCCGGCCTCGTGCGCCGTCGAACCGCGGGATTCGAAGGCGGCGCCCGACGCGACGGTCGTCTGGGAGGGCTCGACACGCGTCGTCGTCCGCGTGCGCGCGGGGCCGGGGGCATCGGAAGCCGTGCGCGCGATGGACTTTCGGCCGAGCGACGCGGAAGCGGATCGCTGGCGCGCGGCGGGCCTCGTCGTGGCATCGCTCTCCGAGCGGGGCAGCGACGCGGAGAGCGCTGGAAGACCGCGCGCGCCGTCGCGTGCAGCGCCGGTCATCGTGGTACCCGCCACGGGCGTTCTCCTCGGGGAGGGACTGCGCGGCTCCGCCGTCCGCGAGGGAGGCTGGCTCCGGACGACCTTCGTGTTGCGTGACGTCCCGCTGTTCGTGGGCGCCGGTGCCGCGTATTCGACGGCGCCATCCGCCTCCGCTGTCACCCCGACCTGGCTCGAGCTTGCGCTCGGGTTCGGAGTCACCTGGAACCTCGACGCGGCGCGGCTCGCGGTTCGCCCGCACCTCGATGCGGTCATCCTGAGCGAGTCGGCATCGCTGGATGGAGCGGGCCCTTCCGGAAGTCGCTGGCTCGACGGGCTCCGAGTCGCGCTCGGCGCGTCGTGGCCGAACCGCTCGCCGGTCTCGCTCGCGGTCGAGGCGTCGGAGACGTTTCTTTCGGGGGGCACGGGGATCCTCCTCGACAACGGGAAAGCCCAGTCCTTTCCCGCCCATGACTGGTCCGTGCTCGTGGGGGCCGAGGTGCCCATCGGCAATTGATGCGGCGTGGTTCGGGGCCGGACCGGTTACTTTCCCAGTGTGCTCGGACGTCCCGCTCACCCGCTTCGGCTCGTCCAGAGAGAGCCGTCGCCCGGCACCGCGCCCCCCGGCGACGAACAGATCCTCGCGGCGTTCGCGACGGGCGACCGCCGCGCGGCGGGTCTCGTCTATGACCGGTTGATAGGGGTGGTCGATGCGACACTGTATCGAGTCGTCGGAACCCGCGGAGACGACCACGACGACCTCGTGCAAGCCGCGTTCGAGCAGATCATCTTGACCCTCACGAAGAACCGTTTCGCGAGAGGGTGCTCGCTCCGCGGCTGGGCGGCGTCAATCGCCGGACACGTGGGGCTGAACGCCATCCGGTCGAGGACGCGCGCGCGCCGTGTATTCGATGCGGCAGCGGACGTGGACCGGCTCGTCGCCAGCCGCCGGTCTCCCGACGACGTCGAGGCGCAGGTGGCCGCACGGCGCGACCTCGACCGGGTGCGCCGGTACCTTGCGGAACTGGACCCGGATCGAGCGACCACGGTGCTCGTTCACGACGTCTTCGGGCACAGCCTGGCAGAGACGGCGCAGCTCACCGGGGTGTCGATGACGGCGGCTCAGTCGCGTCTGTCCCGCGGCCGTCGAGACCTCGCCGAACGTCTCTCGCGGGAGGACGCGGAGTGAGCACACGACACGATTCCGATCACGACGCAGCGCTCTTGCGGCGCGTCGGCACGCTCGGCGTTCCCGTCGAGGACGGTGCGCGCGTCGCGGCGCGCAGAGCCCGGCTCGTGCCCGAGCTCGGTGGGTTCGCGGAGGCCGCGTTCGCTTCGCGAGCACGAAGCCATCGCCGCGCTCGGCTCGGCTCGGTCGCGGTCATCTCCGTCGCGGCAGCGGCCGTCACGTTGTTCGCCGCACGCCTCCACCGGGCGAAAAGTGGCGAAGACGCCGGATCGGGCTCGGTGTTTGCTCGCGACGGCTCGGTGCGCGTTGGCGGGGATGGATTCTCCTCCGGGTCGGCGCGCGCTCTCGCGTCGAGCGACCTCATCGAGACGGGCCGTGGGCGCGCGGATGTTCGCCTCGCGAGCGGCGCGAGCGTGGAGGCCTCCCCGGAGACGCGCCTCGAAGTGCGCGACCCGCCCCCCGTGCTGGGCGTGACGCACGAAGAGATGGAGCTGACGTCCGGGCAGGTCATGGTCAGCGTGCCGAAGCTCGGGCGGGGCAGCCTCGTCGTGAATACGCCGAACGCACGCGTGACTGTGCATGGAACTCGATTCTCGGTGGAGGTGCGGCCCGCGTCCGCCGCATCGAGCGTGGAGACGCGCGTCGCGGTGTCGGAAGGCATCGTCTCCGTCGCGAGCGACGGCCACGAAGTGTTCCTTCGCCCCGGTGCGCGATGGTCGTCGGTGGCGGCGCCTGCGCAGCTCGCGGAACCGGACGCGGGCGCGCCGTTCGTCCCGGCGCTGACGCATCGCACGGGGTCTACGCGGAGGAGCACGCTCGGCTCCGAAAATGAGCTCTTCCGGGCCGCGATCGCAGCTCGTCGCGGCGGCGATCCCGCGCGGGCCATCGCGCTGGTGGACGAGCTGCTCTCCGAATATCCGACCTCGCCCCTGTCCGGCCAAGCGCGCGCCGAGCGCGAGCGCGCGGAACGAGACCTGTCGCCGTCTCCGTGATCATGTCCCGCTCGCTCGTCCTTCACGTCTCGCTGTCGGTCCTGCTCGTGATCGTCGCGTGCGCATGCACCGAGGACGACACCGGCTACATCGATTCTGAGTTCCGCCACACCGAAATCTCCGCCACCCCCTCCACCGAAGCCGCCCGGACCCGGTCCGTGCGCGAGCGACGTCGACTGCGTGGGCCCCGCGACGCCGCGCTGCCGGCTCCCGGGAGGGACTTGCGTGCAGTGCCTCGCGGATACCGATTGCGCCGCCGTGCTCGGACGTCCAATCTGCGACGTTCCCGGCGGCAGCTGCGTGCCTTGCGCGCCGCCCGCCGGCCCCTGTGACGCTACCGCGCCGTGTCCGCCCTCCGGATGCCTGCGGTGAGGAGCGAGCAACGGCCGTGGTGCACTCGATGGAGGCGACGGGCCCGCCACCCCGCGTCGGTGGATGCTTCGAAAGCTATCGCGTGGCCTTGGATCCCGCAGCGGCCAGCGCGTCTTGCAGCGCCCGGAGGCTCTCGTCACAGGCCGTCACGAGGGGCGGCTTCGCGCGGAGGGAGAGATTGAGCGAGACCACGTTGCTGTTGCGACGCGAGAGCACGATGAGCTCGTCGGACAGTTCCTTGAATCGCGTCAGTGCCGCACCCGCGGCCCCGAGCCCCGACGTGCCGGACGGTGCGAGTGCGGTCAGCGCCTTCATGGAGTCCTGTGCCTGCGTGTATAGGTCGCCCATTTCCTTCTCCAGCCGGGTCATCGCAAGGTCCTCGGCTTCGGCGATGTGCGGCGCGTGCAGCACCTGGATCTCCCGCACGGCGAGCGTCGCACTCGCGACGAGCTCCTCCGCGCGGCAGCGGTCCTTCGGCGCGACGGCAGGAGGCACGGTCATCAGGGAATCATGAAAAGAGTCCGCCGCCGCCCTCACGGGACCGAACGACAGGCGCTGTGCCTTCAGGTTCGTGTTCTCCACGGCGAGGGCGAGGATGCGCTGATCGACCTTCCGGTAATCGGCGAAGTCGTTCCGGAACTCCTCGAACGATTGAATCTCCGCGTGGCGACCGCCGGCGCGCAGCAATGGGGAAAGCGCGCGCGCGTCGCCATCGACGACAATCAGGGCCTGCTCCGCCTCGTGCGCGAACGCGATGGACGCCTCATCCGTGTCCGCCATCACCGCGCGGTCCGAAGCGTCGGAGGCCTTGTTGAATTCGATGCGCAGGTCCGCCACCACCGCGCGCGATTCATCGAGCTGCAGGAGATAGGGAGACGGCACATGGCTGCACCCGAGAGCCACGAGAGCAAGGGAGCCGAGGGCCAGGAGTCCGCGGAAATGCCCGTACCCATCCGTTGCAGGTGGTCACGCGCAGAACCGTACTGCAACGTGTTCCGGGGGTCATCCGCCGAGAAACGCCTGTGGCGATCGGGGAGGCGGGTGGCGCCGCGTGGCAACGTCGGGCACGATTTCGAATACATCAGGGTTCACGATGATTCGACGGCTCGTAAGTCTGGCAGGAATCGGAATGCTTGCGATCGCAAGGCACGCAGTCGCGGATCCACCGGCGAGCGCGCCACCCGCCATCGCGCACGAGTTGCCCGCCTCGCCGTGTCCGTCGACGTTCAAAGAACGACTCGCCCGTGTCCGCAAGGCGATCAAGGCGCAGGCGGCATGGCAGCGAGAACGCGATCGTGTGATGCCGGGCTGCGCCTTCGACCGAAGACGCCACTGAACCGAGGACGCTTCTTGGTTTAGAGCGTAGACTGAGTGGACGGTCCGCAGAGCCAGAGCGACGCCGGCTGTCCCACCGGAACCGCGTAAGAGCCGTACGTGTAACACATCTGCCCGAACGCCTGAGGATTCGGGTCTCCGTCTCCGATCGTGCTGTCCGTATCGTTTTCGAACTCGCACTCCCACACCAGCGAGTCGCCGGCCTTGAGCAACAAGGGACCGCTGGCTCCGCCCGCAGCGTGGCTCGTCGGGTTCGGCAGGGGGTTCGTCACGAACGGGTTGTACGCCAGATCTACCGGCTCGAGCGGATCGTAGCTCTCGTAAACCTTGGTCTCCACGGGGCCGGCGTCCCCGCCCGCGGCGGCGTGCCAGATGGACACGCGATCACTGCCGACGTGGCTGTGCCCCTGCAGATACTTCACGCTGCGATCCACGTCCGTCTGACACGACCTTCGAACGGTCGTCGTCGTGTGCGGAGGCAGCTTTATCCCGGACCCGAGGAGCGAGATCCCGTAGAGGCTCGCCGTCACCTGCAACGGATCGCGGAAGTACAAGTTGAACCAGGCTTCCTTCAGGACTGGCTCCTCGGTCGTGTTCAGGTAGTGCGCCAGAACCTGCAAACTCTGGCTCGGTGGCAGCGGCAACGCGCTGCCCTCGAAATCGAGCCCGCCCACGTCCGGGGCCCCGGCGGGTCGCGGCGTCGACAGATCCGGCACGTTGAGCTCGGCCGTCTGCGCGATGGCCATGAACGTGCCCGCGGTCTCGATGAGATCCGTCACCAGGTTGCACGGGCGGGTCGTACCCGAAGGCGTCGTGTCCCCGGCCACCGCGTAGGTCAGCTGAACGTGGTGCGCACCGGGGCGGCTTCGCTCTACGTACTGACCGACATAGAGGTTGGACTGCGCGGGCGTGTCCTCGAACGCGCAGTCGTACGACTCGCCGCTCGGGGCGAGCGTGTACGTCGCCAGCTCGTCCGGGTCGTCGTAGTTCGACGGCCCCAGGTGGATCTGCATCCCCTCCTCGGGCGAGGGCACGCACAGCGCCGAGTCGTCCCCCGCCATCCCCGATTTCACCGGGCAGAGGGGCGGCGCGACGTAGGATGCCCAGCCGTTGATCTTGCAATCGCTCCACGCTGGGTCCGCCGGATCGCAGTGCTGGCTGGTGCACTCCGCCTCCCAGCTCGGGCCGCACGCTCCACCGGCGTCGACCGAGGCACTCGTGCCCTTTTTGGCGCTCGAGCCGCAAGCCGTGCTCACGAGCGCGCACGCCGCAATGCCGGCATAGAAGAATGACCGCGTGAACCTGGACCTGGAAAGCATGGAATGGCGCCTCGCTGAAAGACTGATTGCGGCTCCTTCAGTATCTCCGACCCGCCGGATCGGCCGGAAGAATAAACCGTCCTCCGGCCGTACACGCCGGTCCCGACTCTCTCCCAGGTGTCGAGGGATGAACCGGGAACGCGGGAGATCAGAGGCTTCCCGGGACAAATCGGCGCCTTGAAGGGTCACGCAAGGGCCTCGGCCGCGGTCGCCGGATGATAGGATGCCATCATGGGTGCCAGGACCCCGGATGCGGCAAGCTCGTGGGTCGGGGGCGTCGCGAGTTCGCACGCCGAGCTCGAGGAAGCGGACGACCGCTTCTGGGCCGACGCGGGGCCGCTGGCGCGGCTGGTCGCTTCGCTGCAGCTATCGACCCAGCTCTGGCAAAAGGAGGGCGTCAGTGGAGCTACCTTCCGAATTGACCGAACTGTGGGCGGCGTTCGCGCGAGAGGACGTCCGGTACCTGCTGATCGGCGGTCACGCCGTCTCGCTCCACGCGAAGCCCCGGTCGACGAAGGACGTCGACGTACTCCTGGACCCCGCTCCAGAAAATCGTGAGCGCGCCGTGCGCGCCTTGCTGCGCTTCGGCGCGCCGCGGACTCTCGTCGAACCGCTCCGCACGGCGAAGCTCGACGAGATCGTATGGCTCGGGCGCGCGCCTTCACGAATCGACTTCTTGTTCAGCGCTCCCGCGATCGACTTTGCCGCCGCCTGGGAGCGCCGCGCGACGATCGACTCCGCGGGCGTGAACGTGCAGGTCATCGGCCGCGAAGACCTCATCGCCAACAAGCGTGGAGTCGGACGCCCGCGCGACCGCCGCGACGTCGCCGCGCTCGAGCGCGCCGCACGAAGAACGCGCTAGTCATCCGGAAACGGCGTTGCGTGACGAGGCTCTCGACGGCCAGGTGCACCATGTAATCGCCCGCGAATGCTCGCGCATGCACGGTGAGCGGCTAGGCGGCGCATCGTCGTTCACGCGAGTATTGCAAGCGTCGCACCGGGGGCGGTGGTCACCGAGCGCACGCAGTGGCTCTTGCGTGCGCGCTCGTACTTGCAGGCTGCGGGGTACGCGCCACCGCTCATCACGGCGTGACGCACACACACGTCAACGGAGCCGTGCAACCTGAAAGCTTGATCGCCATCATGCCGCGGTAGGTTGACGCGATCCGTGCGCCGCGCCGCAGATTTCGCACCCGCCGGGCTGCTCGATCGGGCTGCCTCACATGCCGGAGTCGAATGGGCCCTCTCGCTGCGAAACGAGCCTTCGTGGAGGCGGGCATGGACATTGCTCGGTATCCGCACATGTCCGAGGCCGCGCGCTCACTTTACGTCGCTCCCGGAGCGGTCGCGAGCCCGGTGCTGCCCGTCGAGGGGCAGGTTCTCGGCGGGACGTACCGGATCCTCCGCAGACTCGACGAGGGCGGCATGGGCACCGTGTTCGAAGCGGAGCATCTGCGGCTTCACCGTCGCGTCGCCGTGAAGGTCGTCGCAGCGGGCCACGCCGCGAACCCCGAGCTGCTCGCACGCTTCGAGCAGGAAGCGGAGATCGTCAGCCGGATCCAGCACCCGCACGTGGTGACGGTCCTCGACTTCGACGTCTCCGAGCTCGGCGAGCCCTATCTGGTCCTCGAGCTCCTCCGCGGGGAGAACCTGGCGACCCGCCTCGAGCGTGAGTCGCCCCTGCCGCTCGAGCAGGCGGTCGCCATCTCGGGGCAGGTGGCCGCCGGACTTTCGGCGGCGCACCGGGGTGGCGTCGTTCACCGCGACCTGAAGCCCGGAAACGTCTTCCTCATCGCCGCCGAAGAAGACGCCGAAGAAGACGCCGAAGAAGAGGAGGCTCCGTTCGTGAAGCTCCTCGACTTCGGCATCAGCAAGCGGCTCGGCTCGACCCGGCACCTGACCCAGGTGCGGCAGCTCATCGGCACACCCGATTACATGGCGCCGGAGCAGGCCGCCGGGCGCCTCGAGCTCGTCGGTCCGCACACCGACCAGTATGCGCTCGCCGTCGTCGCGTACGAGATGCTCACCGGCATCCAGCCCTTCTCCGGTCACGACCTCGCGGAGACGCTGCGGCGCGTGACCGAGCTCACCGCCGCCCCGGCCTCTAGCGTCGCCGCGTGGCTTCCGGAGGAGGTGAGCGCCGTCCTCGCCCGCGGGATGTCCAAGGAGCCGTCCGCGCGGTTCCCCACGGTCGTGGACTTCGCGATCGCGCTCGCACAGGCGGCACAGGTCGCGCCCGGACTCGGGCGTGGCGCTCCACTCTCGGAAAGAGTCAGGAGCCACGCCGTTTCGGAGCGGCCCGCGCGTGCGAGCACGCTACCCGCGGCGTCTTCGCTCGCCCCCTGGTTCGCGCGAGCTCGCGTCGCGCTGGACGCCGGAGCGTTTGCCGACGCGGCCAGCCATGTCGAAGCCGCCCTGGAGTGCGCGGACACGACGAACGACCCCGCGACGCTCGAAGAGGTCCGGCGCGAGGAGTCGTTGATTGCAACGGTGCTAATCAATCTATTGGGGGGTGCACAGGGGCAGCTGTACCCGGCCAAGGTCACGTCCTCTCATGACCTTCCACTCTCGCCGCGCACCGTCTTCCTCTTGAGCCGGCTTGCGCCAGGCATGACGGTGGAAGAGGCGCTCGATGTCGCCTCCATGCCCCGCACCGAGACGCTGCGACGTCTGGCGCAACTTGCGCGGTGCGGTGCCGTGTAAGGCCATCCTCGTGCGACTCTGAGTGCTCGCGTCCGGAGCGCGCGCCGGCTGGCCTCGTCCAGCTTCGGGAAGAGACGCCGCACGAGTTTCTTGACCGGTCCCCGATGCAGGGGCGGGAGCGATTCGATCCAAGCGTCGTGGAAGCCCCTCTCCTTTTCGCGTTCCTCTCGCCCACGCCCCGCAGCGCAGCGACGAACTTCACATGCCACTCCGTGTGCGGCATCACCGGGAGTGGGGTTGCAGTCAGGCCAGACGGCTTCACCTGCGCCAAGGGCGCCACGTGCCGCATCGTCTCGCCGACCGGGCAGATCAACTTCGGAAGTCCCGTCATCTGCGAGGGCGGTTCGACGTGTTACGTGAGCGCGTTCGACGGCGACATCGTCGGCCCCATCCTGTGCGAGGCGGGCGCGACGTGCGCCTTCGTCGGAAATACCGGAACGCTGTCCGGTATCACCTGTACCTGCGTCGCGGAAGGTTCGCTCGGATTGACTCATCCACGGCGCTCGCACGCAGGTCTTCAGGCGATGCTCCGGCCAAGCGCGGCCACCTCGGGAGGTGGCTCGAGCAGCACGCGCATACCGGTCCAGAGGTCCCCCAGCCGCTGCGCGGACAGTCGCCCGAGCTTCCCTTCGATCAGGTCCCTGTCCACGGCCATGAGCTGAGAGACGTTCACGACTGACGCCTTCGACAACCCACCCTCGCCTTTGCGCAAGCGGACGTTCCCGGGCGCCGCCGCGAGGTTCAGATTGGACGTGACGGCGGCCACGACCACGGTCTGGATGCCGCTCCGGTTGAAACGATCCTGCTGAACGACGACGGCCGGACGCCGCCCGCTCGGCGCCGACCCTCGCGAGCGCGGAAGGTCGAGCCACACGACGTCCCCGTAGAGGATCACCATTCGCCGTCGTCGGCGCGCGCAGTCAGGAGCTCCCGGCTCATCCGTCGCTGCTCGCGCGCGACATCGCTCTTTCCGAACACCTCGTCCAACCGGCGCGTGATGTCTGCGTCCGTCTGCGCGCGCGCCACCTTCCGAAGCACGTCCGTGATGAACCGGCTCCGCGTCACGCCGCGACGCTCCGCGGCCTCGTCGACGCGAGCCATGACCTCTTCCGGAACCGAAATGGCGAACTTGTGAGCGCCCATGGTATTCCCGAAGGAGAATACCGGCCGCTGACGGGAACTGCAAGCGCAGGAAAACAAACGAGGCGCGGGCCGGCTACGCCGCTGCAGCAGCAGACTGGACGAAACCGCTGCACCGACGTACGGCGCGGCATCCCGAATGGGCTCGAGAACGTACACCGTGCTGCACGAACCAAGGAGGACCACGAGCGCGGGCAGCGCGCAGTATCACGCAGCGCTCGGAGGAGCGCCGGCACCGCCTCCGGCGGTCCCGCTCCCGCTCGCCCGGCTCCGCCCCCGGAACCGATCCCGCGCCCGAAACCGACCCCGGCATCGCCAACCGGAGACGTGCTCGGCCGGTCACCGATCGAGAGTGTCGAAGCGTGCCTCGACCTCGACGCGGAGCGCGCGACGTTTTACGCTGACGTCGTCCGCGTCGCCCTCGGCGACGCCGCCCGCACGGCGCTGGAGACCCTCATGCAATCCCCGGAACACCGAGAGTACCAGAGCGAGTTCGTCAAGAAGCACGTCTCCCAAGGACGCGCGCAAGAGGCGGGACGCGCGGTCGTGGCGGTGCTCGAGGCGCGAGGGCTCGCGGTCTCGACCGAGCACCGGACCCGCATCCTGGCGTGCACGAGCATCGACGTCCTCGAAGCATGGATCCGCCGCGCCGTGACCGTCGCCTCCGTCGAAGACCTGTTCGGCTGAGGACGCCGCGGCTCCGTATCGCCGCGGAGGCTCGTGCACCGCGTGGTTGCGGCTCACCACTTCGGGTCGCTGCCTCCAGCGTGGCGATCCGCGTGTTGAGCGCCCCGCTGGCGGTGGTGGCACTCGCTGCCTCGTCGCGTTAGTCGCGCGCGCTCTCCGCGTTCGTCGCGTGCCCCGCTTCCACCGCGTAGGGCACCGCGCCGATCTTCGTCCGCCCGAGAGACGACCCATCGACGAGCACCTCGGCCCAGACGTCGGGGCTTGCTTTCACCTGCGTGGTGCACGTATCCGGCAACGCGATCGAAAAGCGTCCGCCATCGAGCGTGATGGGAGTGGATGCCGTCTGACACGCGGGCGTCGTGCCACTCGATGCCGCGGTCCAGAAGTCCACCTGGATGTTGTGGTTCCCCGTGAGCGCGGCACCGGTCGCGTCTTCGAGCGTGCCGGAGTACGTGAGCGCGCCGGTCGAGGGAATGCCGGCGACGAGCGCGCGGCCGGCGAGGAAGGCGGCGGCGAACTCGGCGGAATGTCAGGATCGATGCCGGGGTCGACGCGGGGCCGAGCGGTCTTGCCGGCGAGGACGTCACCTTCACGGACGGGGGCGCTCATCGGCATGCCTTCGTCTGAGGGCCGCCGAGGTCCGGTCGCTGCTCGCCTCTGCGCCCATGTTCACACTCGCCGCGCGCAGGGTGCCGTACCGACCGTTCCGCGTCAATGAACGGCCTGAACCCGGGATACGGCTCCCGCCGACGGGACGCGGGTCGACACACTGCGGAGGGCGGCACGGCGCCTAAAGCGTCTTTCAGTGGCTCTAGTCATTTCTACGTCACCGACGGACCCAGGCGCGCGAGCACGAGCCCTCGAACCCGGGGGTGCTCACGATCTGGTTCTCCGGTCGCTCGCCTCGTGCTTGCATGCCATGGCGCGTGCCTCGAGCAGCTCTCGCTCGCGCGTGTTCTGGGTCATGGAGGCCGCGCGTTCGAACTCGACGCGGGCCTCGTCGAGCCGCCCGAGCTTCATCAGCAGATCGCCCCGGACGCTGGGCAACAGGTGATACGCGCGGAGCGCGGGCTCCTCGACGAGCGCGTCGACCAGCTCGAGACCCTCCGCGGGACCGAAGGCCATCGCCACGGCGACCGCGCGGTTCAGCTCGACGACCGGAGAGTGCGTGAGCTCGGCGAGCGCGTCGTAGAGCGCGACGATCCTGGGCCAGTCCGTCGCGTCGCCCGTGCGAGCGCGCGCGTGACACGCGGCGATCGCGGCCTGGAGCGTGTAGAGACCGAGCGGGCGCGATAGCTCTTCGGCGCGCGCGAGCGCAGCGAGCCCCCGTCGCAGGAGGAGCTGATCCCATCGAGAACGATCCTGGTCGAGGAGGAGAATCGGTTCCCCCGACGGCCCCACCCGCGCCCGGGCGCGCGACCCGGTCAGCTCCATGAGCGCGACGAGACCGTGGAGCTCCGCTTCTTCCGGAACGAGCTCGGCAAGGATCCGTCCGAGCCGCAAGGCGTCCTCGCAGAGCTCCGTTCGCATCCAGTCGTCGCCGCGCGTCGCGGCGTACCCCTCGTTGAAGACGAGGTAGAGGACCTCCAGCACGGAGGGCAGACGGGCGGCGAGGTCGTCGCCGCGCGGAACCTCGAAGGGCACGCGCGCCTGGGCGAGCGTGCGTTTCGCGCGCACGATGCGCTGGGCGATCGTCGGCTCCGGTACCAGGAACGCCCGGGCAATCTCGTCCGTCGTGAGCCCTCCGAGGAGCCGCAGGGTGAGTGCGACGCGTGCCTCCGTGGAGAGGATGGGATGGCACGCGATGAGAATGAGCCGGAGCAGGTCGTCGCCCACGTCCTCGTCGAGCGCGCTCTCGACGTCGGGCGCGGCCGGCGACGCGCTCATGGCTTCTCCGTCGATGGCCTCGTGCTTGCGTTCGAGCATCCTCTGCCGGCGAAGCTGGTCGAGCGCGCGGTTCTTCGCCGTGGTCATGAGCCACGCGCCGGGGTTGTCCGGGATGCCCGTCTCCTGCCAGCGCTCGAGCGCGGTCACGAGCGCTTCCTGCGCCAGATCTTCGGCGACGCCGACGTCGCGAACCACCCGCGCGAGGCCACCGATCAGCCGCGCGGACTCGATCCGCCAGACTGCCTCGATGGCCTTGCGCGTGGTGATTGTATTATTCATTCATCGCGTTTCGCCGGTCGTTCGCCGTCTCGCGTCACATCCGACCGGAAAAACAGCGGGCGCTCGGCCTACGCGAGCTCCTTGCCGAAGTCCTCGGGCTCGAAGACTGGGCGAAGCTCGATCTCGGACTCTTCGCCGGGCATCGGATCGGGGCAGCGCCTGACCCATTCGATGGCCTCTTCCATCGACTTTACCTGCCAGACCCAGTAGCCCGCGACGAGCTCCTTGGTCTCGGCGAAGGGACCGTCGACGACGGTCTTCTTTCCGCCCGACCCGGTGAATCGCACGCGCTTGCCCTTGCGGCTCGGGTGCAGGCCGTCGCCTGCCAGCATGATGCCGGCCTTGACCAGCTCCGCGTTGAATTTGCCCATCTCCGCGAGCAGCTCTTCACCCGGCATGAGGCCCGCCTCGGAGTTCTTCGTCGCCTTGACCATCACCATGACTCGCATTGGCGTCCTCCTCACGGACCCTTGCCGGGTTCGAACATCGGCCGCACCTCGGACTCGCCCTCGAATCCGGGCCAGTGCTTCCGGTGCAGCTCCATGAACTCGGTCGCGATCCGGATCGCCTCTGCCTTCGACTCGACCTTCAGGATCGCCCAGCCGCCGATGACCTCCTTGCTCTCGGAGAACGGGCCGTCGGTCACGGTGATCTTGCCGTTGGCGAGCCGAAGCCGGACGCCCTCCTTGCTCGGCAAGAGGCCGCCCGTGTCGACGAGCGAGCCGTCCTTCAGCGACTTCTGCACGAACTTGCCCATCGCTTCCATAAAGGCCGGCTGTGGGGGGGACTCGCGATAGGACTCGGAATGTCGGATGAACGTCAGGTATTTCATGGCTCCTCCTTTGGGGGTTCCGACAGAGCGACGAACGAGGCAGGGCGGGATCGACACGCCGCGGGAATTTTTTTGCCGGACCGTCGTCCCACGAGACCCGTGGGCGTTCAAGCGCCCGGACGGCCGGGTCTCGCGTCCGGGTCCTTGCCGTGACGCCTCCCGGTCTGTGTCCTCGAGGCACCCGGTTTACGTCCCCCCAGGACCGAATCCGTGATTGAACAGAGCCGGACCTGTAACCAAGGGTCCCGGTCTATTCCGTCACCCAGGCCCCCGGTCGCTCAATCGCCGGCACTCCCGCCGGGACCATGCACACTCCCGCCGGGATCACGCGTCCTCCCGTCGGGATCATGCACACTCCCGTCGGGATCATGCACACTCCCGTCGGGATCATGCACACTCCCGTCGGGATCACGCGTCCTCCCGCCGGGATCACGCGTCCTCCCAGCCGGGATCACGCGTCCTCCCGTCAGGGTCATGCGGCAAACCCGCCGGGATCATGCACACTCCCGTTGGGATCATGCACACTCCCGCCGGGATCACGCGTCCTCCCGCCGGGATCGCCGGCACTCCCGTCGGGATCATGCACACTCCCGCCCGGGATCACGCGTCCTCCCGTCGGGATCACGCGTCCTCCCGTCAGGGTCATGCGACAAACCCGGCGGGAGGACCGACGATCCCGACGGGATCATGGGTTACCCCGCCGAGGTTGCTGCCGATGCCGGGAGAACGGGCGCCCGTCCCGCCGCGCCGGTCGATGATCGCGTACGGGAGCGGCCCTGATCTCCGCGGGATCGTCGGTCATCGCGGCGAGCTCGGTGTCAACCTCGCGCGGGATGGCGCTGACCCCGGCGGTCGAAGGCACCCTGTCGCGCGCCGACTGCGAACGCGAGCGGAGCGAGCCGCGGGGGTCAAGACCCCCTTTTCTAGGCGCATGCTTCACTCGACGACCCTCAGATCCGGCAGGTTCCGGTACATCTGCGCGGCGTCGAGGCCGTAGCCGACGACGAACACGTCTTCGATCGTGAAGCCGAGATAGTGGACCTCGACGGGTTCGACGGTGCGCGCGGGCTTGTGGAGCAGCGCGCAGAGCTTCACGCTGCTCGGGCCGCGCGCCGTCACTTGCTCGACGAGGAAGCGACTCGTGAGGCCGGTGTCGACGATGTCTTCGACGATGAGCACGTCCTGTCCCTGGATCGGTCGCGCGAGATCGAGCGTGATGCGGACGACGCCGCTCGATTGAGTCGAGTCGCCGTAGCTCTGCACGCCGAGAAACTCGACGGACAGCGGCAGGTCAATCGCGCGCGCGAGGTCCGCCATGAACACGAAGCTTCCCTTGAGGACGCCGAGGAGAACGAGGGAGCGATCGCGATAGTCTTCGGTGATGCGCGCACCGAGCGCCTTGACTCGCTCCGCGATGGTGTCGGCGGAGAGAAGGACCGTGGCGGGGCGGGGAGACACTGGGCTTGACGGTAGCAGAGGAGAGGCAAGAGGACGTTCTCGGATCGGCTGGGTGCGCTGGCGCAACTTCGGAGGGTCGGACGATTTCCGTCAGTGCGAGGACGTCACTTCCGACGACCAGCGCTCCGCGAGCGTCGCGCCGAAGACTCGCGCCCGGGCGTCGTGGCCGTCGGTGCGAAACTCGGCCGAGCCGAAAACGTCGGTGCGGAGTGCGACGACGCCGGCTCGAGCCAGGGTCGCGAGGGTGTCGGGACTGGGATGGCCGAAGCGATTGCGGACGCCGCACGAGACGGTCGCGAGGCGCGGGTGCACGGCGGCCAGAAACGCCGCGGACGTGGAGGTGCGGCTGCCGTGGTGGCCGACCTTGAGAAAGTCGGCGCGTAGCTCGCTGCGGAAGGCGCCGAGGAGAAAGCGCTCTTCTTCGTGCTCGGCGTCGCCCATGAGGAGCGCGCGTTCGTTGCCGTACGTCAGGCGGATGACGAAGGAGTTGTCGTTGGGTCCGAGCACGGGGTCGAACGCGGGACAGGGGGCGAAGACGCGGAGCTTCGCGCCGCCGACGGTGCGCTCGGGGCCGCACAGGACGTCGGGGCCGCGAATGGGGACGCCGCGGCGCAGGAGTCCGCGGATGAGCTCGGCGTATTCGGTGCCGGCACCTTGCTCCCGCCCCTGGCCGGTGTCCCAGAATTCACCGACGTCGAGGGACGGCAAGGCCGCAAAGAGGCCGAGAAAGTGATCGGGGTGAGGATGCGTGAGGACGACGATGTCGACGCGGGTTCGGCGGCGCGCGCGGAGTACGGGCAGGAGCACGGAGTTGCCCGGGTTCACGGGGCTGCCGACGAAGCCGCCGCCGTCGATGAGCATGAGCTTGCCGTCGGGCAGGTCGACGAGCGTGGAATCTCCCTGACCGACGTCGAGTGCGGTGATGCGGAGCTCGCCACGCGGGTGTCCACGACGGACCGCGGCGACCTCGACCAGGAGAAATCCGCACAAGCCACCCATCAACCAGGCTCGGCGCGCGGCGTGATTGCGTTCGCCCGCCACGAGCATGCCCGCAGCGGCAACGCCGATGACGGCGAAGTGCCATGGCCCCGGGGGCGGCACCGGGACGGCAAGCCACGTGGCCGAGGCGCTGGCGTGCGCGAGCCACCGCACGACGAGAAGCGCGCCCGATGCGACGAGCGCGAGACCGCGTGCGACCGCGCCGCCAGGGACGAGCGCGTGGACGAGACAGAGCGGAAGCGAGATCGCTTCACCGAAGGGGACGGCCGCGACGTTCGCGACGATGCCGGCGAAGGTGAGCCGCGGACCGAGCGTCGCGAGGATGGGCGCGCAGGGGATCATCGCGGCGATCGTGGCGGCGAACGGCGACGCGACGAGACGACGTAGCTTGCCGGCGGAAGCGGGTGCGAGCCTTTGCAACAGAGGTTTGCCGAGGACGAGCAATCCGGCGGTCGCGGCGGCGGAGAGTACGAACGAGACGTCGAAGCCCATCAAGGGATCGAGGAGCGCCCCGACGGCGAGCGACAGCGCGAACAATCGCACCGCGCACGGATGACGGCCCAGCGCACGCGCGCCGAGGCCGACCGCGAGCATCCACGCGGCGCGGCGCGCCGAACCGCTGCTGCCCGCGAAGTCCGCGTACACGGGCGCGAGCACCGCGCCCGCTGCTGCCGCGACGCGCCCGACTTCGACGCGGACCGCGAGCCACTCGATCCGCGCGAGGATGAACACGAGCGCGCGCACCACGCCGAGCACGGCGAACACGAGGTGCGTCCCGCTCACGGCGAGCAGGTGCGCGAGCCCGCTGGCACGGAACGCGGCGTTGTCCTCGTCGGTGAGATCGTTTTCTCCGAGGACGAGCGCGCGGGCGAGCGGCGCGGCGAGGGGCGTGAACGTCGCGTCGATGCGCGCTCGCACGACGGCGCGCGCTCGATCGATGACGGCGCCGAAGCCGCGTCCGGGTTCGAGCAGGCGCACGGACAGCGCGGAGCCGCTCAGCAAGACGCCGGTGCGCGCCGCGCCGGGCGTGGGGTCCGGGAGCTCCGCGTTACGGAAGAGCTCGGCCGGCGCGAGCTGCGCGACGACCTCGATGCGGTCGCCGCGCGCCAGAAACGGTGGGCCCTCGCGCAGCCGCACACGCACGCCAGGGACGTTTCGTCCTTCACAGTCGAGCGCGTCGAAGTCCGCGACGTAGCCGAGCGCGCCGTCCCGGACGGTCGGCGACGTGTCCACCCGTGCAACTCCCGAGCAGCGCGACGGGGCCTTCAACGCGATCCGCGTTGCGACCAGGTCCGCCTCGAACGCCGGTACGGCGCGCCACGCTCGCCAGCCCGTGACGCTGAGGGCGACGGCGGCACAGAGGAGCACGCGCGCCGAGACGCGCCGCCCGACGACGACCCCCAGTGCCACGACGGTCGCGCCAGTCGCGAGTGGCGTGGTGACGAAGTACCCGCCGAGCACGCCGGCCGCGGCGATGACCAGGACCGGATCGAGGCGCACGCTGTCGCGCGCGTTGCAGGCTCCGGGCCATACGCGAAATGCCGCGTGTCACGAAACACGAAGGCCGGCGAACCCACGTTCGCCGGCCATCGCCGCCCGCTCGCTTCGCGAGCCCGCCGAAGGCGGCGGGGGGAGCGGTTGCGAAGCAAGCCGCGGGGGGCTAAGGCCCCCCGCAACCCAATCCCGCCCCGCGTTTCGATCAGAAGTAGTAGAGCGCGGCGATGTTGTTCGTGAAGATGGACCAGGGGTCGCCCTGGACCGTCGTTCCGAAGGTGAGCTGCGAGAACTTCGTCGACCCACCGCCGCCGCCGGGGTCGAACTTCGTGCTGTCCGTGGAGAGGGCGACGCCGACGGTGCCTTGAAGCGCCAGGTTCGGGATGCCGATGAACCCGAAGTGGATCTCCCCGCCGATGCGGCCGCCGATGTCGAAGTGAAACCCGCTGCCGCTCAAGCTCGGTCCGCCTTGCTGATCCTGCGACCAGCTCGAGAAGCCGAGGTTCATCTCGGGAATCACCTCGAACGTGAAGTGCCCGGCGCTCGCGAGCGCGATGGGGACGCCGCCGTGGATGACGAAGGCCACCGCGCTCGGGAGGTCGACATCCGTGCCCCCCTGACTCCCGCTGTAGCTCACGACGCCGAGCCCGATCCCCGCGTCGATGCCGATCATGTCCGTGAGCCAGTAGCGGATGCCCACGACGGGCGCCGGCACCGCGAACGTGCCTGGAGCTCCCGTGCAACCCGTGCCGCCGTTGCACCCGACGTTCAGGGTCCGGGTGCCGAGCAACCCGACGCCGAACTGCCCGATGAACTGCTCGTGGTCGCTGTCGCCCGCCGCTGCTGCCGCGGGCGCCGCCGGGCGCTCGCCGGGCAGGGTCATGCCGGCGGCCGGAGCCGGAGCCGCTGCCGGCGCTGGCGCTGGCGCTGGCGCCGGCTCTTGCGCGTGCGCCATCTGCGTCAGAGCGAGAACAGCCGCGAACGCTGGCGCCGACGCGCCAAACACCATACCAATCCGTTTCATATTGTCCTCCTTCAGGTGCGATCGGGCTCGGGAGAGAGTTCCCGCAATGCGTGCCGGTGACGGCACTCGCCCACGGGGTGCATCCTTCACCCACCTCGGCGCTGACGTCAATTTAGTGATGACGCGACGCATCGCGATCCGCCGCGTCACGGCTTCGGCGCTCACGCGAGGCGGTCTTTGAGCGATCGGGTGCGCGCCGATCGTCTCCTCTGCGCCCGCGGTCTCGCGACCACGCGCGCGAAGGCGCAGGACCTCATCCGTGGCGGACGTGTGACGGCGAGTGGTCGGACATTGTGGAAGCCCGGCGTCTTTCTCGACGACGACACGCCGCTCGCCGTGACAGAAGCGCGCACCTTCGTCTCGCGCGGTGGAGACAAGCTCGACGCCGCGCTCGACGCGCTGTCGGTCGACGTCGCGGGGGCGGTCGTCGTCGACATCGGCGCCTCGACGGGTGGCTTCACGGATTGCGTGCTCCAGCGCGGCGCCCGCAAGGTCTACGCCATCGACGTCGGACACGATCAGCTCGACTCGCGCTTGCGCTCCGATCCGCGCGTCGTCTCGCGCGAGGGCACGAACGCGCGCGATCTCTCCGCGGCCGACTTCGCGGACCCCGTCGAGCTCGTCGTGGTCGATGCGTCGTTCATCGCGCTCGACAAACTACTCCCCGCCGTCGCGCGCATCGCTCCGCCAGGAGCTCGCCTCGTTGCGCTCGTGAAGCCGCAGTTCGAAGTCGGTCGCGACGCTGCACGCAAGACTCGCGGCGTGGTCCGCGATCCCGAGCTCCGCGCACGCGCCATCCTCGCCGCGCGAAGCGCCGTCGAACGCGCTGGCTTCACCCTCCGCGGCGAGGTCGACAGCGTGCTCCCGGGCCCCGCCGGCAACGTCGAACACTTTCTGTTCGCCGTGAGGCGCGAGCATTGACACCATCGTATTATTGTAAGCGGGTAGTGCGATCCAGGAGATAGCGATGGCGTTCCGATATGTCGGTGTCGAAGAGGCGATAGAGCTCGGTGGCCTCCGGATGGTGGTCGTCGGCGGAGTGCCGAGCCCCTGGGGCGAGGCCGCGAAGGGGTTTCTGCACATCAAGGGCATCGATTGGGCCGCGGTCCGTCTGGTTTACGATAGCGACGCACTCAAAGAGTGGACCGGCAACCGCAGCGGTCCCGTCGCCGTTTACGACAAGGAGCGACCCCGTGCCGGCTGGGCCGAAATTCTTCTGCTCACCGAGCGCATCGCGCCGACACAGTCAGTGCTTCCGAAGGACGCGGCCGATCGCGCCCTCGTCTTTGGCCTCGCCCACGAGCTGTGCGGCGAAGGCGGTCTCGCCTGGACGCGCCGCATTCAGTTGATCCACGCCGGTCTCGCCGGCGCGGGCGGCTTTGCGTCGCCGGCCGCCCAATACCTCGGCAAAAAGTACGGCTACGGCCCCGAGGCAGGCGCGGCCTCGGGCGCGCGTGTCACCGAGCTCCTCGCCATGCTTGCGGCGCGGCTGAAGACCCAGCGCGACGCGGGGAGCCGCTACTACGTCGGACGTTCGCTCACCGCGGCGGACGTCTATGGTGCAGCCGTCATGGCCATGTTCATGCCGCTTCCGCCGCACCAATGTGACATGGCGGCGGCCACGCGGGCGGCGTTCGAAACGCTCGACGCGCCCACACGCGCGGCGCTCGACCCGATCCTGCTCGCGCATCGCGACATGATGTACGCGGAGCACCTGGCCCTTCCCCTGTCGCTCTGAGCACGGCTGCGCCGAGGGTGACGGCGCGGAGACGGACCCGTGCGTGTCGCTCTATCTCGACGTCGTAGCCGCCCCCTCTCACGGGTTCAGATTGAACGTCGAGTTCGTCGGATCCTGGGTGAGGAACTGCTGGTAGCGCGAGTCGCCCATCTCGTGCACCTCGAGCCACGAGAGCCCTTGCCGTGCGACCACGATGTCCGTCGCGGCGGTGCCTTGCGGCGTGCACGCGACGTAGTGGGAGCCGCCGGTGAACTCCGAGTACATCTTCGGCGTCGAGGTGGGGATGCTCGAGTACTCACCCGTGGCCATGCCGCCCACTCCGACCGAAACGAGGATGTCCGCCGTGCCGTCGAACATCAAGCTCGGCACGACGTCGGCCGTGTACGGGTTGGCGGCAGTGTTCCACGGACACAGGCCGATGGCGGCCTTGAGCTCGTGGTGAGAGCTTCCGTTCGCGCTCGCGGCGATCAGCGTGCCGCCGCCGCCCATCGAGTGGCCCATGAGGGCCATCCGTGACACGTCGATCTTTCCCGCGAGCGGACTCCCCGACCGCGTATTTTCGGCGATGAAGTTTCCCTCGGCCTCCATCAATGCGTTCGCTCGATCCGGCGGCTGAGGAGTGAAGGTGTTCGCCGCCCCTGCCGTCGCGGTGTCGATGAGCATGACGACGAACCCGTACGAGCCGAGGAAGTTCGCCCACTGCGTGAGGGGGCACGTGGCCGACGTCTGCGTCTCGGTAAATCCGGGCGCGATCACGACGCCGGGCATCGGTGTGGGTGCACCGGTCGAGTAATAGATGGTGGGGTTCACGTAGTCCGCGGCCGTCGGAATCCCGGTGTTGTACGAGGTCACGGTATACGGTCCCGGCTTCGACGCGGAATCCACCGTCGGCGCCGGGCCCGTTCCCGTGGACCCACCCGTCCCGTTCGAGGACCCGCCCGAAGCACCGGAGGCGCCTCCTACGCCGTCGGATCCGCCGAAGGGGTTCGAACCACCGGCACTCGACTCACCGCCTGCGCCGAACGCTCCACCCGCGCTGTCGAATCCGCCCGCGCCTTGCGCGACGTCGAATCCGCCCGCGCCGAACGCTCCGCCCGCGCCGAACGCTCCGCCGAGACTGCCGGAAGCACCGCTCCCCTGGTCGCCTCCACCGCCCTGGGATGTGCCGGTCGAAGAATTGGAGCCACCACAACCCGCAATGAGCAGCGCAATCGCGCCCTGTCCGAAAAAGCCAAGTCTCATGATTCTGACCTCCGGCGTCCGTCTCTGCTCACCCTAGTCGTTCGCGCCGGTCTGCCAATGGTGTTCGTGGCCTCGCGTAGCGAGATTTCCCCCGTCAACTGCCGTGCCCGCGGAAGAGTGCGGCGCCGCTGGAGAACGAGGACCGTTTGCAGCCGGCGAGCCGTGCTGCGCCGCTCAGTGCACGCGTCGCGCCGTGATCGGAATCGTGAACGACACTTGCTCCGACTGCGGACCGAACGGCGTGTTCCGCGCGACGCCGAGCAGGCATTGTCCGAGCGGCGTGCCGTTCAGCGCGGCGGGGTTCAGATCCGCGGCTTCCACTTTTCCCGAGGGCGCGACGCGGAAGTGGACGGAGACTTCGGGACGACCGTCGACTTCCTTCACGTGTTGCAAGAAACACGACTCGATCTGTCCACGCTGTCGCTGCACGGCGCGCGAGAGCGCCGCAGGATCGGGCTTGGACGTCGTGGTCGAGGGAGCGGTAATGGACGTCGCGGAACGTGGAGCGCGTCCCGACGGTGCAGGCGCCGCACTGGTCGCGGGTTCCGCCGGGGGGACGGGCAACGTCGCCGCCGATGGTGCAAGCGCTGGAGCCTCGGCCGCGGGAGGTGGCTCCGGTGCGGCGCTCGAGTCGTCGCGCGCCTCTTTCTCCACCACGACGAACCGCGATGCGCCCGCGTCGGATTTCTTCGCGGTCCAGGCGTAGCCCGCGGCGGCGACGGCCAGCACGGCTGCGCCCGCTGCGATCCAAGCGGGCGCGGCCGAAGCCTTCGCGACGCGCCCTTCGACCCGCGTGGGACGATCGGCCCCCTCGTCGGTCGGTGGCGGTTCGAAGAGCGTCTGCGTCGGCGCGTCCATGTCGTGCTGGGGCGGAGGAGTCGAGCGCAGCGTCACACGCTCCCCCGTCGTCTCGCTCTGCGCGGCGCGCCACGCCGCGTCCCGGTGCTGGAGCGGCTCGAGTCCGAGCTTCTCGGGCATGTCGCCGTTGAAGTCGTTCCAGACCTCGTCTGCGAGGTCCGTGACGAAGTCCTCCTCGCGCCGCGGCCGGACGGCCCTCAGCGCGTCCGCGAAGGCCGACGCGGTCGGGTAGCGATCGTCCGGGCTTTTCGCCAGCGCTCTTTCGAGTGCGGCGTCGAGCTCCGGGGTCACGTCGTCACGGCGCTCGCGCACCGACGGCAGCTTTTCCGTCAGCACGCGCCGGACGATCTCCGGCATGTTCTTGCCGCGAAACGGATTCTCTCCGGCGAGGAGCTGATAGAGCACGACGCCCGCGCTGTACACGTCGCTCTTCGGGCTCGACGAGGACCCGTCGAACACTTCCGGCGGGGCGTACGTGAGCTTGCCTTTGAACATGCCGTCGCGCGTCTTGTATTCGTCGGTCTGATCCGCCCGCGCGATCCCGAAATCCAGGAGCTTCACGTGCGCCTGCGTATCGAGAAGGATGTTCCCGGGCGACACGTCGCGGTGCACGATCTGCATCGGCGTGCCATCGCTCCGCACGAACGTGTGGGCATAGTGGAGCGCGTCGAGCACCCGCGTGAGGATGTAGATGGCGTAGTCGACCGGCAGCTGCTTCCGGGTGTCGACCACGTAGCGGTGCCACTGCCCTAGGTTGTAACCGTGCACGTACTCGAGGACCATGACGTACGCGCCGTCTTCTTCGTCGAAGTCGATGACGTTCACGATTCCCGGGTGCTGGAGGTTCGCGAGGATACGCGCCTCCCGGACGAACGAGCGCGCCGCGGCTTCGTCCTCGGCGAGGTCGGGGATGATGCGCTTGACGATGACGGGCCGCGTGAACCCCTGCGCGCCCTCGGTCCGCGCGAGATACACGACGCCCATGCCGCCCCGCGCGAGCTGCTCGACGATCCGGTAGCGCCCGAGGACGAGCGTCCCGGACATCTCCTCCCGTCGCGTTGCCGTCATTCGTCAGTGCCCGGAGCCACGGCGCAGATAGTAGTGCGTGCCGCGGCTCGGGTGGACGAACTCGATCGCGAGCGCCCGTTGCCCCGCGGGAGCGACCGCTTCACCCGAGAATCTGCCCTGATCGTCCAGAGGCAGGGCCGTGCCTCCGACGGAGATCCGCCAGCCCTCGAGGGCGACTCCGGACACCGTGACGCCCTGTCCGGGCCCGAAGCTGCCGTCGGCCGGGGAGGTGAGCGTCGCCGCGGGAGCCGCATTGTCGAACTTGATGTCCACATGGGTCTCCTTGGACTTCGCGCTGCCGCCCGCGAAGGAAACACGGTAGACGCCGTCGCGCCACGCGCCCGAGGAGAAAGAGTACGTCGGCGAAGACGAGCCATACGTCGCGGTCTTCCCTCCGGGCGACACGACCGTCAGCGTGTAGCCGCCCCCGGCAGGGGCGTTCGGCCAGCGGACGGATATCTTCGGCAGGATGTTCTGGTAGAGCACCGTGTAGTTGCGCCCGTCCGCGTCCACCAAGGTGGACGGAGCCGTTCGGGGAATGCGGGCGGTGCCGCCATCGTGGAGAACGCCGACCATGCCGGACGCTGCCGTCTCCGGCTGAATGCCGTTCGCGCCGACGCAGTGCACGGCGTACCTGTGAGCGCCCGCCGGCACGAGCACCGTGACGACGCCCGTTCCGCGCGAGCGACTCCCGGGCTGCCCGACCAGCTCGGCGACGGCGCCCTCCGGACAGAGCGATGCGGTATTGAATCCGATCGCCGTCGGTGGGTGAGGGTCATGCACGGCGAACGATTGGCCCGCGAGCACGACGAAGTCCGTGTAGCCCGGGCCGCGACCGCCGACCTCGGCGCTCCCTTTCGCGCCGAGCGTGCCTTCCTCGCCCGCGTCGAGCTCCTCGTCGCCGCTCGCCGTCTTGAGGTCGACGGTGCCGCTCGCGACGCTGACGTGCGTCGCGTCTTTCTTCACGGTGACGTCGCCGCGCGCGCCGAGCCTGGCCACGATCGAGCCGCCCGGCACCGCGACCTCGAGCTCCGTGTCGGCGCCCGTGAGCGAGACGCCGCCGCCCGCCGTCACGATGAACGGCTGGTTCGCTTCCGCGACGACGAAATCTCCCGCGCCGCGAAGGGTCGCGCGCTCCCCGCCGAGCGCGACGTCGGCGCTCGTGCCGCGGGCGAGTCGCAGCGTGCTCCCGCTCGCGATCGTGGCGTTGCCCGCGGCGAGCCTCGAAAATGTCGTGGCCCCGGGCGCGCGAATGCTCGCCCCGCCGCCGACGACGTGGGCCGTCACATCGCCCGTGGGCTTCGCTTCCGCGACGGGCTCGGCCGAAGGAGCAGGCGCGGCGCTCGGCGGTGGCGCAGCGGAGCCCTCCGGTTTGACGTCGTACCGCTCGATGCTCGCGTTGCCGATGCCGACCTCGATGCCTTGCCCGGCGCCGACTTCCACCGTCTGGCCGCCGCTCTCGAAACGAGCCATCCCGACGGAGACCTCGTAGCGCGTTCCGCGGTCGCCCTTCACGAGCGAGAGCTTCGTGCCGGGCGCGATCGTCGCGGCCCCGATGTCCGTGTCGAGCGTCACGGCGTCCTTGCCGGTCTCGAGGCTCGCGGCGCCCATCTGCAAGTCGAACCGCTCGGCCTTCGACTTGGACGGTTTGTCGAGGAAGCGAATGACGGTCGAGGACGCGAGCCGGAGCTCGCTGTCGTCGTCGAGCTTCAGCGCCGCGTGCGACGCCCTGTCCGTGCGCACGCCGTCCCCGACGAAGAAGCGATCGCGGAGTGCGGCAGGTTGCCACGCGCCGACATGCTTGCCGAAGTCGCGGTCCACCGTGCCGCCGGACTCCTCGAGAACTGCGACGGCAGCGGGTTTGCGGCGCATCAAATACGCACCAACAAAAACGAACACGAGGACGAGCGCGGCAACGCCGACCCTTCGAGCGAGGGGGGGGTTCGGCGAGGTCACTTCCCCTCGAAGAGCTCCGCGTTCAGCACGGTCACGCCGTTCTGGTCGACGTGGATCTTGCTCTTTTGCACCCTGAAGTGCGGCGCCTGGATCACGACCTCGTAGTCGCCGGGCGGCACGTCGATCGTGAAGGAGCCCTGCGCGTCGGCCTTCGCCTCCTTGCCGAGCGGTTCGACGCGAATGGAGGCAGGAATGCCCTTACCGCCGAACGTCCGCACGAGTCCGCGGAGCTGACCCGAGACCGGCGCGGCCTCGAGCTTCACGTCGACCGGCGCGGTCGTCTGCGCGCTCACGACGAGGGGTTGCTCGACGGCGACGAAGCCGTCCGCGGCAACCGAGATTGTCGCGTCGCCGAAGAGCACGTCCGCGGCGCGATAGGTGCCGTCGTTTGCGCTCGTCGCCGCGATCACGGCCGCGCCCGCCTTCACGCTGACGGTCGCGTTCGCGATGGCCGCGCCGTCTTCGCCCACGACGTGAATCACGACGGAGGCGGACTTGGGTGCGACGGGCGCGGCGACCACGACGGGCGCGGGCGCGACGGGTTTCGCGGGCGCGGGCTCCGCGGGGCGATCGAACGGCAACGTGTAGCGGATACCGCCGATCACGCTCAGGCGCGGCTCGATGGGGCTGAGCGGATCGGTTGGACCCACGGGCGGCCGCGCGCTCAACGACGCTTCAGCGAGCAGCTCGAGAGCGAACGCGTCGTTGAGGTGATGGCGCACGCCGAGATCCGCACGCAGCGGCGAGTCCGTGATCTTCGGGGCACCCGACCCGACGAGTAGGTCGCCCGATAGCTCGCCGAGGAGCTCGGTTTTCTGGATGGGAACCGAGATGCCGGCACCGACGAGGACCGCGTCGAAGTCCGAGAGCCCGAGCACCAACCGGTCACCGAATCTCAGGAGCTCCGGGTGCGAAATCGCCTTGGCGCTGTTGTCGAGCCGGAATCCAGCCAGGATGCCGATGGTCGGTCCGGATCTGGGGACGTACGAGCCGAGCAGGCGGGCGTCGAGCGTCGTCGCATCGAAGGCGATGGACGGAGCGGTTTGCCCCGGAAGCCAGAGGCCGAGCTCGCCGCCGACGCGGAAGTCGCCGAACGTGGTCCCGGCGCGCGCGAGGAACCGCGGGTCCCCCACCTCGCCGCTGTGCGCGCCCATTCCGTCGTCGGGGTGATGGTCGTACCTGCCGTCGAAGCGCAACGCGAACGCAAGCTGCGGCAATGGTGCGATGGCGGCGGATGCAGTGCCCATGACCCGCTGGTGTGAGCCGTCGCTCGACGACTGTGGTTCGAGATAGCCGTAGCCCGCCGAGCCTGCCGCGGAGAACCGTCGCTCCGTGGTCGGGATCCCCACGCGGACGATGCCGGGAAGCGCCCAGTCCGTGTCACCGGCGCCGACGGAGTCTTCCGCGCGCGCCTTGGTCGCCAGGCACACGAGAGCCCCCGCAACGAACCCCGTCCTGCCTGCGACCCGGAGTGGCACTTTTCCGATGGTAGCAGAGCCAAAGTCGACCAAGCGTGGCCTAATTCTCCTGTTTTGGCGCCGTTATCACACACCGCGGGAGCGCCCATGGGCCCTCGTGCCTGCTATTCGGCGCGGACCCTGCGGCGTTCCTGGATCATGCGCTGAGTGATGGCGCGCTGGGCTTCCGCGGGTTCGACGAGGGTCCAGACGTCGTGTTCGCGCCGCGTGCCGGCCAGTTCGAGCAGCAAATCAGCGGCCCGATCGGGCAGGATGGCACCGAAGTGGCGGCCCGGGAGCTCCACCACGGCGGAGCGTGCGCGCAAGCCTTCGAGCGTCGCGAGGATGCGTTCGATGGCTTCCCGAAACGCTTGCTCGCTGAAGGCGGCCTGGGGCCCAATTCCGAGGAGGATGACCTTGTCGAAAGGGAGCTTCGGTTTGCCCGGGACGAGCAACACTTCGCCCCGCGTTCCCCTCGCGAATCCACTCTCGATCAGGCGCGACACGCGACCCGACAGGCGATAGTCCACGAGCCCCGCGACGCCGTGCGGCGGCCGCTCGCCCTCCGCGAGCGCAGCGACCAGGACCTCGGTGCCGGACAGGTCGAGCCGGCGAAGGTTCGGAGTCGTGAACCTCAGATCCACGGCTCACCCGGCTCCGGTTTTTTCCGCCGCACGTGCCTCGCCGCAGTCGTCGGCGACCTTGCCGAGCACGCCGTTGACGAACGCGCCGCTATCCTCGGTGCCGAAGCGCTTCGCGAGCTCGACGGCCTCATCGAGGATCACCGCTCGTGGCGTCTCCGATTGATGGAGGAGCTCCCAGGTCGCCAGCCGGAGCACGTTGCGATCGACGCGGGTCATCCGGGAAAGCTTCCAGTGCTGGCTCGCTCGCGAAACGCGCTCGTCGAGGGCGTCGCGTTCCGCGATGACTCCGGTCACGAGGTCTTCGGAGTACGGACGCCCTTCGACGTCGCTCGGGAACTCGCGCCAGTAGTCGTGGGTCACCTGCGCGCCCGATGCCCCGGTCGCCTCGACGGCGAACAGCATCTGCAGCGCTGCTTCTCGGCCGCTCGTCCTTGCGCCCACGACGACTCAGAGTCCCACTCTGGAGAGTTCCGCGCCGAGCGATACCATCTCGATCGCCGTCATCGCGGCGTCGACGCCCTTGTTGCCGGCCTTGGTTCCCGCGCGCTCCACGGCTTGCTCGATGGTGTCCGTCGTGAGCACGCCGAAGGCGACGACGGTCCCCGTCGCCATCGCGGTCTGCGCGACGCCCTTGGACACTTCTCCCGCCACGTAGTCGAAATGCGGCGTGCCGCCGCGAATCACCGCGCCAAGAGCGATGATGGCGTCGAATTTCTTCGTCCGCGCGAGCCGCTCGCACACGAACGGGATCTCCCACGCGCCCGGGACGCGGACGACCGTGAGGTGCCGGGGATCGGCGCCGTGGCGCAGCAGCGCGTCGCGCGCGCCGGCCAGGAGTTCCTTGACGATGAACTCGTTGAACCGCGACGCGACGATCGCGAAACGAGCGTCCCTGGGGACCGCGAACCCGCCTTCGACGAGCTCCGGTAACGACTCCGACTTCCGGGTGGCCATGGCGCGCCCAGGTTATCACCTCGAAGCGCTCGCGCGCCGGTTCCTCGGCCCCAAAACCGGCTCGCGGGGCGTACGGAGAGGGCTAGCTCCCGTTTCGCATCGATAAGAGCGGCAGCGTCTCGACGATCTCGAGACCGTATCCGCGGATTCCAGCGATCTTTCGGGGGTTGTTGGTCAAGAGCCGCAGCCGGTAAAGCCCGAGCTGACGGAGGATCTGCGCCCCGAGCCCGAATTCCCGGAGCGCGTTTCGATGCGGGCCGTCGCTGCTGTTCGGGCTCGACTCGGGCGGCTTCGTCGGATCGCTGCGGAGGAGCGCGTCGAGCTGCGACTTGAGATCGCTCTTCGACGGCAGATAAACGACCACGCCGCTGCCCTCGCGCTCGATGAGATCGATTGCTTCGCGCAGGTTCTTGCCGCCCTCGAACAGGCTGGAGCTGAACAGGTCCGCCACGGTCGAGCCGCCGTGCATGCGACACAGGACCGGATCGTGCGCGTTCGGGTTCCCCTTCACGAGCGCGAGGAATTCCCTGCCGTCGAGCGGCGCGTCGAACACGACGGCGCGCCACTCCGTTCCGGTGCGGTCGAGGCGAATGACCCGCTCGTCGAGCTTCTGGACGAGATGCTCGGTCTGGAGCCGGTATCGAATGAGGTCCGCGATGGTGAGGATGCGCAGACCATGGGTGCGCGCAAACACTTCCAGGTCCGGCATGCGGGCCATCGTGCCGTCGTCGTTCATGATCTCGCAGATGACGCCCGCGGGCAGACAACCGGCGAGTCGGGCGAGGTCCACCGAGCCCTCCGTCTGGCCCGTGCGCATGAGGACGCCGCCCTTCTGCGCCTTGAGCGGGAACACGTGGCCCGGCGTGACGATGTCCTCGGGCGTCACGTTCGGATCGATGGCGACGCGCGTCGTGTGGGAGCGATCCGCCGCGCTGATTCCCGTGGTGACGCCGCGCCGCGCCTCGATGCTCATGGTGAACGCCGTGCCGAGAGCTGGTCCGCCGCGCCACTTCGGCATCTGCATCATCGGAAGCTCGAGGCGCTCCACCTGCTCTTCCGTGAGCGTGAGGCAGATGAGTCCCCGGCCGTGCTTGGCCATGAAGTTGATGGCCTCCGGCGTCACCTTGTCGGCAGCGAGCGTCAGATCGCCCTCGTTCTCCCGATCCTCGTCGTCGACGAGGATGATCATCTTGCCGGCGCGGATGTCGTCGATCGAGCGCTGCACGCGTTCGAGGAGCTCAGGTTCGATATCGAGGGCCATGGTTTCAGCCGTCAGCGTATGAAGCCGCCGCGGCGGAGCGCTTCTTCGAGGGTTGGATTGCCGCTCCCACCGTTTCGCGACTCGAGATAGCGCACGACGTAGCGCGAAACCAGATCCACTTCCAGGTTCAACCTCTTCCCCGGGGCGAGCGCGCGGAGGGTCGTCACCGCCATCGTGTGCGGAATGAGCATGATCTCGAAGACGGGATCGTCGACCCGATTCACCGTGAGAGACACGCCGTCGAGCGCGACCGAGCCCTTCGAGGCGATGAATGGCAGGAGGTCTCGCGGTGGTTCGACGACGACGCGCGTCGCGTCGCTCTCCTGGGTGACGCGCGTTACCCTGGCGACGCCGTCCACGTGTCCCGTCACGAGATGTCCGCCGAGGCGCTCTCCCGCCGCCAGCGCGCGTTCGAGATTCACCGCGTCGCCGAGAGCGAGTTCGCCGAGAGTCGTCTTCGAGTGCGTCTCGACGGAAACGTCCGCTTCGAACCCCGCGCCGTCGGTCGCGACGACCGTCAGACACGCGCCGTTCACGCTCACCGATTCGCCGAGCACCAGCGGCCCGAGCCGCGTCGCGACGTCGAGGCGAAATCCGGAGCCGCGCGGCACGCGACCGCGAAGCGAACCCATCGTTTGCACGAGACCGGTGAACACGAGGGCTCCCATAGCATTCGCGCGTGCGAACGTCGCGGAAGACGCGCGAGACGCGCGAGACGCGTGAGACTGGTGAAGCGTGCCGGCCTTTCTCCTTGCGGTTCGATCGCCCGAGCGGCACGCTCCTGGGCGCCGTGCCGCGCTTCCGCGTTGCCCTACAGGCCCTCGCGCCGCTGCTCGTCGCGCTGGGATGCGGGCCTGGTTTCGAGTCCATGCACGAAAGCAATCTCCGCTTCGAGCATTGCTACCGGCTCGACATGGATCCGAAGATCGCGCCCTCCCACCGTGAGTATTGCTGGCGCGACTGGACGCAGGTGTACGCCTATGCCCAGCCGCTCGATCGAATCGAATACGCCCGCCGTCGGATCGTCGCTCTCGAATCCGGCGATGACCATCTGATGACGCTCGGGCCCGGGGCTCCCACGAAAACTCGCGTCTTCGAGGAAGAGTCCGCCGGCGCGAGTGAAACCCCCATGGCGGCACCGGCTCCCACCAGCGCTCGCGAGCCGCCTCCGCGGATCGCGCCAGCGCCGCCTCCGCCAGCCCCTTCGGGCGTGGTGTTACCCGGTAACACGTGCGCCGGGCCGTGCGAGTCCACTTTCGACGCCTGCTCGCGCCTGTGCGAGGCGAAGCAGGCAGACTGCGTCGTTTGTCGCGAGGACTACCGTCGCTGCATGCGGCGTTGCTTCGAGTGAGCCCCCCGGAAGTTGACGCCTTCGCGACACTCACGGTAACGGTTGAAAGGGTAGCGACGCATGACTGCTCGTTTGTTTCCCCTACGCCAGATGGCTTCCGCGCTGGCCACTCCGTTACCGCGGGTGCTTCGCCCGAAGCGCGCGCTCCCCAACGAGGCCGTTCGCCCGACGCGTGCGGAGATCAATCTCGCGAATCTGCGGCACAACCTGCGCGTCGTGCAGCGCGCGACGAAGAGCCCCGTGTGGACGGTGTTGAAGGCGGACGGTTATGGGCACGGCGCCAAGGCCGTGGCTCGGACCCTCGAGCGCGCGGGTGCCGCGGGCATCTGCGTGGCGTTGCTCGAAGAGGCCATCGAGCTTCGCGAAGCGGGCATCAAGATTCCGATCCTGGTCATGGGTGGCTATTACGGAGGAGCGTGGGGGGATCTGCTTCGGCACGATCTCGTTCCCGTCATCTACGACGCGTCGCACATCGAAGCGCTCGCCGACGAGGTTCGCTTCTCGGGCGCGGAACCCGTACGCGTGCACCTGAAGGTCGACACGGGCATGGCACGTCTCGGCATCACGCCGAAGGAAGTGGCCTCGATCGCTCGCGAGTTGCTGCGGCGCCCGGAGGTCGTCTTCGAGGGCCTCATGACGCATTTTGCCTGCGCGGATTCCGGCGAGACGGCTTCGCTCGACAGGCAGCTCGACGTATTCGACGCCGTGACCACGGACCTGCGCGAGATGGGTCTCGTCCCTTCCGTTCGCCACGCAGCAAACAGCGCCGCCGTCTTCCAGTCGCCGCGCTCCCACCTGGACGCAGTCCGCCCCGGCCTCGCCATCTTCGGCATCGAACCACGTGTCGGCATGGCGCAGGATCTCCGGCCCGCGATGTGTCTGCGTTCCGAGATCGCAGCGCTGCGCGAGCTCGCACCCGGTGACTCCGCCGGTTACGGCGCGACCTGGACGGCCCGGCGAACGTCCCGGATCGCGACCGTACCGCTCGGTTACGCGGACGGATTGAGCCGTGGGCTGTCCAACAAGGGTCACCTTCTGGTCCGCGGTCGCCGCGCGCCGATCGTCGGCACCGTCAGCATGGACATGACCATGATCGACGTCACGGACGTTCCCGGGACCGAGCTCCGCGACGAGGTCGTCGCGCTCGGCGCGCAGCGAGGTCCGCTCGGCCGTGACGAGATCACGGTCGACGAGATGGCGGCGCACCTCGGCACCATCGCGTGGGAAGTCCTCACGAGCGTCTCGCGCCGCGTTCCACGATTCTACCGGGAACCTTGAGCTTGAGGGGGTCTTGACCCCCGCGGCTCGCTCCGCGCCCGCTGCCTTGGGTCCCGGGGGACCTTGGTCCCCCGCGGCTTGCTTCGCAACCGCTGCCTTGTCCCGGGGGACCTTGGTCCCCCGCGGCTTGCTGCGCAACCGCTCCCCCAGCCGCCTTCGGCGGGCTCGCTCCGCTCGCAAGGGGGTCTTGACCCCCGCGGCTTGCTCCGCGACCGCTGCCTTGTCCCGGGGGACCTTGGTCCCCCGCGGCTTGCTGCGCAACCGCTCCCCCAGCCGCCTTCGGCGGGCTCGCTCCGCTCGCAAGGGGGTCTTGACCCCCGCGGCTTGCTCCGCGACCGCTGCCTTGTCCCGGGGGACCTTGGTCCCCCGCGGCTTGCTGCGCAACCGCTCCCCCAGCCGCCTTCGGCGGGCTCGCTCCGCTCGCAAGGGGGTCTTGACCCCCGCGGCTTGCTCCGCGCCCGCTGCCTTGTCCCGGGGGACCTTGGTCCCCCGCGGCTCGCTCCGCGACCGCTCCCCCAGCCGCCTTCGGCGGGCTCGCTATGCTCGCAAGGGGGTCTTGACCCCCGCGGCTTGCTTCGTAACCGCTGCCTTGTCCCGGGGGACCTTGGTCCCCCGCGGCTTGTTTCGCAACCGCTCCCCCAGCCGCCTTCGGCGGGCTCGCTATGCTCGCAAGGGGGCTTGCCAGCCTTGCCCCCGCGGCTCGCTCCGCTCGCGTAGTTCTGCAGCTCTTTGATCCCTTGGGGGCGACGCTGCTCGTCGATGCGGAACTGCTGCGCTTGCGGCGCTAAGCATCGTTGGGGGTCCAACGGTTCTTTGGCGAGGTGTCCCGCGTGAGAGGCGCCGCGCGCGCGGGCGGCAGGCGACCGGGTGAGTGATCGAGTGGGTGCATGGGTGAGTGAGTGCGTGAGTGCGTGAGTGCGTGGGTGCATGGGTGGCCAGCTGAGAAAGTTTGGCTGTTACGGAAAAAAAACTTAACGTCGGCACGAAGTTGGCGGATGTTTGAAGGCTCGAACCCAATGCGAGCCGCCGTTTCTCTCGCCGCCGCAGTCGTCATCCTCTCGGGAACCGGGCCCGCGCGGGCCGAGCAGGTGCGCGTCCACGGGATCCTCGACGTCGCTCACGCGGTCGGCGGTTATCAGGATCGCGAGCTGTCCTTCGGGGCCGCGGGGCTCGTCGCGATCGAAGTGCCCTTTTTCCGGAAGCTCGGCGGTGAAGTCGAGGTTGGGACGTTGCTCCTCGCCAAGGGCGACAATCCCAAGGATCCGACACTGAAGCCCGATGACGGAGCGAACGCGATCTTCGGAGCCGTGGGCATTCAAGCTCGTCCCTTCGTCACGAACGATCCGACCGAGATCGGTCCGCTCACCGGGATCTGGGCGTCGGCGCATGCCGGGGCCTCGACGACGGGCGGTCTGTTCCGTGCGACCGTGGACCTACATGGGGGCTACGACCTCCCGATAGAACGCGGACGATACTGGCTCGGCCCGACGGTGGGTCTCATTCACGTCTTTCAATCGGATGCCGAGCTTCGCCCGGAGGATGCGAACGTGTTCGTCATCGGAGTGCACGGCATGTTCGACAGCGCGCCGCTCCTCGCGCCGGATCGAGACGGGGACGGCATCATCGACCGCCTCGATCGCTGCCCGGACGTTCCGGAGGATCGCGACGGGTTCGAGGACGCGGATGGCTGTCCCGATCTCGACAACGACAAGGACGGGATCCCCGACGCGAAGGACAAGTGCCCCGATCAGCCCGAAGATTTCGACGGGTTCGAGGACGCGGATGGCTGTCCCGATCTCGACAACGACAAGGACGGGATCCCCGACGCGAAGGACAAGTGCCCGAACGATCCCGAAGACTTCGACGGTTTCCAGGACGAGGACGGTTGCCCGGACCCCGACAACGACCATGACGGCATCCCCGACAAGGAGGATCTCTGTCCGAACGAACCCGAAACCAAGAACGGGTACGCCGACGAAGACGGCTGCCCCGATGAAGATCAGGTGCGCGTCGTCGGCGAGAAGATCGTCCTCGACGATCGCGTGCACTTCGAACAAAATAACTCGATCATCCGCGAGATCAGCTTCCCGCTGCTCGAGCGGCTCTCGAAGCTCCTGCGGGATCACCCGGAGTACGTGCACATCGAAGTCCAGGGATACACGGACCAGAAGGGCAACGCGGCCTTCAACGAGAAACTCAGCGCGGACCGCGCGACGAGCGTCGTCGAGTTCCTGGTGCGGCGCGGGGGCATCGCTCGCGGCCGTCTCAGCGCCGTCGGTTTCGGGTCCAGCAATCCCGTCGTCGACAAGACGACCCAGCACGCGCTGTTCCTCAACCGACGCGTGGAGTTCGTCATCACCCGAGCCGTTCGTGCCGGAGCGGTCTCACCGGCGGCGCAGCCTGCGCCCGACTCGTCGAAGCCGCCCGCGGGAACGGAGGAGCGCACGCCATGACGTTCGCGCGCGCCTGGGTCATCGCGGCCTTGATGGTGGCCGCTGCCGGAATGCCCATGGGGTGCAGCAGCGGCGTCGTGGGCGGCGATTGCAGGTCCGGGTACATCGAGTGTCATGGGCGATGCCTCGACCCCTCGGCGGATCCCTCGAACTGCGGCGATTGCGACAACGCCTGCACGTCGGGCGAATGCGTGAGCGGTCAGTGCACCACCGTCGTCGATGCGTCCACGGGCGGCGCCGGAGGTTCGTCCAGTCTCGACGGAGGTAGCGGCGGCACGTCTGGCGCTTCGGCGGGCGGAAGTGGCGGCTCCGGTGGCGCTCTCACGGAGGCCGGGGCCGGCGCGGGAGGCACAGATGCCGGACGCGGTGGTGCAGGAGGCGTCGATGCCGGACGCGGTGGTGCAGGAGGCACCGGTGCGGGCGGCACTCACGACGGCGGTTCCTCGGGTGGCACTCGCGACGCGGGTTCCTCGGGTGGCGGCGATGCTTCAGTGTCGTCGGGTGGCAGCAGCGGCGCGCTGGACGGCTCACCCGGCGGCGCGGCGAACGACGCCGGCTCGACGGCAGACGGGGGATGCCAGCCGCCCTTCGAAACCCCCGAAAACTGCGGCGCTTGTAACGTGAAGTGTGGGTCGGCCACGCCGCTGTGTGCGCCCTCGGGCGCGAGCTTCGCGTGCACCTCGGCGTGCGTTTCACCGCTCGTCGAGTGCCGCAATCAGTGCGTGGACACGGACAACGACCAGAACAATTGCGGTCGCTGCGGTCATCGCTGCGTGTCGGGCCTTTGCCAGAGCGGCACGTGCGTGGGGGCCACGGCCGGTCACGAGGTGCTCTTCTGCATGGATTACCGGAGCGTGGCGGCGACCGGCAGCTCCCCGGAGCAACTCCTCGAAAACGCCGTGTTCCTCGGCTCGAAGAACCCCGTCGCGATCCTCTCGTACGGCCAGTACGCGCCGTCCTCGGTGATCACCGCGGTCGGCAAGACGCTCGACAACGCGGCCGCGGCGCGCGCGCGTTCGTACACGCTCACCAAGGCTGCGACCAGCGCGGAGGTCGTGAGCGAGCTCAGCATCCTCGATTACGATCTGCTCCTCGTGTACGACGAGCCGAATGCGCCCGCGGGGATGCTCGGCCAGATCGGAACCTCGTGGGCTTCCGCCGTGGACTCCTTCACGCGCTCCGGTGGCGCGGTCGTCGTGCTCGCCGGGGACGGTGGTCGCGCCGAGATGCTCGATCTCGTCGTGAACGCGGGTCTCTTCACCATGACGGGCCAGACCAGCGTCACGAATGCGCAACTCTACGACCGTGCGCCCGGGGACGCCGTGGGCATCAATGTCCTGAGCCCTTTCCGCGCGCCGCTCGAGACGTGCACGTTCACCGGCACCGTCCCGGATGCCACGACCTCGTACGTCGTCACCGACACGGCGGCTACGGCGGGCTCCCTCGGGAACCCGGTCGTCCTGCACCGGGTCGTCTCACCGTGAGTCAGGCGCGCTTCGCGGCCTCCAGCGCGTTGCCATAGACGGCGGCGAGACGTCCCGCGAGAAACTTGCGCGGAATGACGCCCATGAGCGCCGTACCCGTGCGCATGAAGACGCCCGGCACGTGCAGGTAACGCCGGCGCGCAAAGCCGTCGATGGCCTCCTCTGCGCACTTGTCGGCGGGCATCAACCATCCGCCGAGCGCGCGGAACCGCTTGGTCGACGTCATCTCCGTGCGGATGCCGCCGGGAACGAACGTCGTGATCGACACGTTGCGTCCACGCGTCTCGTGATAGAGCCCGCACCCGAAGTTCACGAGGAACGCCTTCGTCGCCGAGTATGCCGTCTGATAGGGTACGGGCGTGATGCCCGACATGCTCGAGACGAGCATCACGCCGCCGCCCTCGCCGCGCTGCTCGAGGTAGGGAAGGAGCCGCGTAGTCGAGCGAACGACGCCCGTGACATTCGTCGCCAGCATCGTCTGAAAGTCTTCCCAGGCAAGCTCCTGATACTCGCCGAAGTGGGTGATGCCGGCGTTGAGGATGGCCGCGTAGATCGTGTGGTTCGCCGTGGCCTGGTCGAAGACTCGGTCCACCTCCTCCAGACGCGACAGGTCGGCGGCGATCGGTTCGATCTTCGCGGTCGACGTCGATTCGATCTCGCGCTTCAGCTCTTCCAGGCGTTCGAGCCGGCGTGCGACGGGGATCACGTTGGCGCCGTGGTCGCGGGCGAGCACCTTCGTCATTTCCCACCCGAGCCCCGAAGACGCGCCGGTCACGATCACCCAGCGCGAACGAAAATCCATCCGATCCATGCCCGCCTTCTAGCACCGCTCCCGGGGACCGGCTGACAAGGGCACCGGCGACGCTCCCCGGTTTCCGCGGTCGGAAGGCTATTGTTTGGCGCAATTCTGGAAAACGAATGTCCCTCGGCTCACGCACCCGGCGACGCTCGGGCAGCTGAAATTCGCGTACACGAGGCCTGGCGCCAGCGCTCGCGCGACGGCGGTGCACGTGAGGCCCGGTGGCGTCCCGGCATCCGGTGACACCACCGAGACGGTGACGGGGAACGACGCTCCCGACGCGGTGCCGTGGATCGCGACGATCGTTCCCTCGGACGTCACGCGTCCATCGACGACGAACGCCTCCTCGTTCATCACCTGACAGGTGACCTCGCCGTTGGTGCCGCTCACGATGCCGTAGTCCTGCGAACCGCACTGGGACTTCACACCGCCGCACTCGCTGATCGCGTCGAAGGCGGCGAGTCCCCCCGGAAGACTCACGGGGCCGAACGGCGCTGCGCAAGCTCCCCCATCTGCATCCGGCACGGTCTCGAACGCGATGGCCGCGGCCGCAGGACTCACGGTGCACGCCGGCGGGTTGCACATCGGTCCGCTCGTCTCGATCGGCGGTGCGGGCGCGGAACTGCCGGACGAGCACGCCAGCACTTGCGACAGGGTCGCGATCATGGCGAGCACGCCGGATTTCATGCCGAGCCGTCCGCTTTCTGTCCGCCCGCCTCTGCCTGGCGGGCAAAGCTCCTGAGCATCGCCTTGGCCGCGACCGGGCCGGCCACGCCCGGCAGGCCCGCCTTCGGCGCGAGCTGGCCGACGAGACCGAACAGCAGCACCAGCGTGCGTTCGACGTAGAAGTAGCCGTCCGGGTATTCGACGTGGCTCATGATCTCCCGCAGCCGCCCGCGGACCTGCTGAAATCCGGAGAGCTTCTCCATCTCACCGCGGTCGATCTTCGAAAAATCCTCGATACGGATGTTGGCGAGCACCTTCAGGTACTCCCGTCCGACGCGGCGCAGGAGCTCGCGATCGCCGCCCTCCGCGACGAAGCCCATGCGCTCCAGGCCGGCGAGAATCTGATCCGCATCGCGCGACAGACCGCCGGTGACGACTGCCAGCATCCCTTCGGCGAGCGCGAGCGTCACTTCCTCGACCGCGCCGAAGTCGAGGATCACGAGCTTCGGTCCCGTTCGCACGAGGAAGTTCCCGGGGTGTGGATCCGCATGAAACACCCGGTGCTCGAGCAGCATCGCGTAGTAACACTCGACGAGGAGCCGCGCGATCGCGTCTCGATCGATGCCCGCGGCGTCGATCGCGTCGAAGTCCGTGATCTTGATCCCCTCCTCGAAGCTCATCGTGAGCACGCTCCGGCTCGTGAGCTCGTCGATGACTTCCGGGATGACGACCTCCGGTTGACCGGCGAAGATGGAACGGATGCGTTCGATGTTGCGTCGCTCTTGCGAGTAATCCGTTTCACGCGCGAGCATCGCCGACAGCTGATCGAGCACGCGACCGAGCCGCCCGATCGGCACGAGCCGCTTCGCGAACGGCAGAATGGCGCGCAGCACCCCCAGATCGCGGCGGATGAGCGCCTCGATTCCGGGATAGAGGACCTTGACGGCGACGGGACGTCCATCGCGCGTCGTCCCCCGGTGAACCTGGGCGAGCGACGCCGCGGCGATGGGCTCGCGCTCGAGCGAACCGAAGCGCGCGATCGCGTCCGGACCGAGGGCTTCCCGGAGCCGCCCTTCGATTTCCGGGAACGGGCGTGGCGGGACCTGGTCCTGGAGGCGTGCGAGGGCGACGCCGTAGGCCGTCGGCAGGAAGCCGCCGAGCACGCTCAGCACCTGCCCCATCTTGATGAAGACCCCGCGGAGCTCCGTGAATCCGTTGGCTAGTCGGTTCGCGTTTTTCTGGTGCACGCGTTCGAGGCGTCGTGCGGCGCGGGCTCGGCCGAGGAGCTTCGAAAGGAGGTAGTGCGAGCCATACGAGGTGAAGAGGACGACGAAGAGCCACAATGCTCGGAGCGAACGGATCACTTCCGGCGAGCCTAGCGCCGATCGGTCGCGTTCACTATAAGCGGGCAGGCGAAGATGTCGGACGATCCACCTTCCACGTCCGAGGCCGTGCCGGCCGACCCGAAGACGCAGGTCGCCGAGGCCTTGACGGTGCACGTGCCGCACAACCGCGCACTCGGACTTCGGTTCATCGAGTACCGGGACGGCAGGGTGACGGTCGGACTGCCGTACAGCGAACGGCTCGTGGGCAATCCACTGACCCGCGTGCTCCACGGGGGCGCCATCACCGCATTGATGGACGCGACCTGCGGCACGGCCGTTTTCATGCGACTCCGCGAGCCAGCTCCCATCGCAACCCTCGATCTACGGATCGATTATCTGCGACCCGCCACGCCGGATCTGGAAGTGTACGCGCGCGCGGAGTGCTTCCGTGTGACGCACCACGTCGCGTTCGTTCGCTGCGAGACCTTTCATCCCGGGGCCGAGTCGGACCTGGTTGCCGTCGCCAACGGGACGTTCATCATTTCGCGCGATCGCACCTTCAGTGGGCGCAAGAGAAACAAATCGTGAATCCCCTGGCCGACATCATCCGGGCCGCGAAAGCCGCGAACGACCTCGAAGGGCTCGTGGCGGGAATTCCGTACCTGCAGTTCCTCGGCGTCTCCATGGGGTTCGAGAGCGGCGAGCTCGTGGGCAAGATGAAGTATTCCGATCCGCTGATCGGAAACACGATGTTGCCCGCCATCCACGGCGGCACCATCGGCGCCTTGCTCGAATCGACCGCGGCCTTCCAGACGATGTGGGAAGTCGAGACGCTCTCGCTCCCGAAGATCGTCACCATCACGGTAGACTTTCTCCGACCAGGTCGCCCCGTGGACACCTTCGCCAAGGCCACCATCACGAAGCACGGCCGTCGCGTCGTGAACGTCGGCATCGCGGCGTGGCAAGATGACCGCGCTCGCCCGATCGCGCGCGGGCACGCGGCGTTTCTCGTGGAACCGACCGAGCCTTGAGGACGGCGTGAAGGGTCGGATACTCGAGCTCGAGGAGACCGCCTTTCGAGCGTGGCCCGCCGCGGACGTCGTCGATGAAGACGGCTGGCGCGTCCGCTTCACCCCGCTATCGAGCCACCGCGCGAACTCCGTCTGCGCCAATGCGTGCCGCGGGCGCCGCTCGCTCGACGACAGGATCGACGCGGTCGAGACGTTCTACGCAGCAAGGGGCGCTCCCGCGAGCTTTCAGATCTCGGCCGCCGCGGACCCGCCGGACCTGGACGGACGACTCGCCGCCCGAGGCTACGACGTCTCGGTCGCCGCACTCGTGGAAACGATCGAGCTTTCCGAGTTTCGAATGCTCGGGCAACCCCCCGGAATTCTCACGCGCGTCACGCCGTCGGCCGTCGAAGAGTGGTGCTCGCTCGCTGTCGAAGGCGGTCGCCATGCCGGACAGCGCGAAGCGTACCTGGGTCTCCTCGGTCGCATCGGCGCACGCGCGGGGTTCGCAGTCGCGCGCAAGAAGGGTGTCCCTGTCGCGATCGGGCTCGGCGTTCTCGACGGCGAATGGCTCGGCGTCTTCGACATGGCCACCGTGCCCGAGGCGAGGCGGCGGCGGGCGGCCACGGCAGTCCTCGGAGCGCTCGCGGCGTGGGGCTCGGCGCGTGGCGCGATGCGCGTGTATCTTCAGGTCGAGCGCGACAACACGCCGGGTCGCGCGCTGTACGAGTCGGCCGGCTTCCGGGAATCGTACCCGTATCATTTTCGCGAGAAGCGCTGACGAGACCGGTCTCACGGCGCCACGCAACCGAACTCGGTCGTACTGCCTGGAGGCGGAAAAGTTCCGCTTCTGGTAGTGCAGCGAGCCCATTCCGGCCGCCTCGAACCGTCGGCGTCATCGAAAGTGGGAGCTTCGTGACACGCGCCGAGCGGCGCTTCGCCCGCAGGGGCGACATTTCGATCGCCGAGTGCAAATGCTATGGTTCACCCTAGTGCAGGGGTATTCGACGGGTTCGCGGCGGACGAGTGCGAAGCGTCCGAGGACTCTCGCGGTCGACGACGGGACGGCGCTTCATCGGGTTTCCGGGTGCCACGAGATGGACGAGAAGACTCGCAACCTCGGGCGGCGCGCGCCGTTGCGGCGCCGATGACCGAGGGACCTCGGGGCCGGCGAGGGCGCGGCACCGTCGAGCCCGAGCGCTCGGTCGCATCGGGCCGGAAGAAGCGCGAGGGCCAGCCGATGGCACGTCCCACCGTCCCGGTGAAGCAGGGATTGGTGGACACCATCCTCCGCGAGTACCTGAGCAAACCCACGACGCCCGGGATGCAAGCGGTGAAGCCCCCGGTCACGCGTCACGCGATGCGGCCGGGTGCCCCCGCGGCGCCGAAGCGTCCGCCCGATGGTGTGGGGCCGCCCGAACATGAGCCGGTCCGCTCGCGGCAGACGGCAGTAGCAGTGGAAGACGACGCGGGAGGGGCGCGCTACGAGGACGAGCGCCCGACGGGCCGCTGGTCGACCGAGCCCGGCAACGGTGTCCAGAACCTCGTGCGCGATCGAGGGGTGCTGGTGCGGCTCGACGGCGACGCCAGTGGTCAGGTGCTTTCCCTGCCGGAGACGCCCCTCCTCGTAGGCAGAAGCTCGCGCGCGCACGTGCACATCACGGATCCGAGCGTGAGCCGCGAGCACGCGCGCATCGTTTCCAAGAACGGCACACACTACGTAGTCGACCAGGGGTCGCAGAACGGCACGCTCATCGGCGGCCGGCGGGTCGCACGCGCGGAGCTTCGAGACGGCGATCTCGTCCAGTTCGGGCAGCGAGCCACGTACCGGTTCTCGCTGATGGACGGGACGCAGGAGCAGATCATGCGCAGGCTCTACGACTCGAGCATGCAAGACGCGCTGACCGGGGCGGACAACCGGAGACACATGGACACGCGCCTTCATGCGGAGATTGCCTTCGCGAAGCGCCACGAGCGACCGCTGTCGTTCCTTCTCCTCGACATCGACCACTTCAAGAAGGTGAACGATCAGTACGGGCACCCAGCCGGAGACGAGGTGCTGAAGTCCGTCGCTGACGTGGTACGGGGCCAGCTCCGCACCGAGGACGCCTTCGCCCGGTACGGCGGGGAGGAATTCGCCATCGTGGTGCGCGACACGGCGTTGTCGGGGGCGGTTCACCTCGCGGAGCGAGTCCGCGAATGCATCGGTCGTACCGCCATGAACCTGGACGGCGCGAGCGCCGCCGTCACCATGAGCATCGGCTGTTCGTCACTCTCCTGCTGTCGGGAGGCGTCGACGGAGGAGCTCATCGCCGTGGCCGATCGACGGCTGTACCGGGCGAAGCGCGGGGGACGAAACCGCGTCGTGTGGACGGACGACGGCTGAGAGAGCCCGGACTTTGCGCCCCGCTCGGGCGGAATGGTAGATCGAGGATTCGTTCATGCCCGAATTCATTTTCACGATGACCGGGGTCACGCGCGTGCATCCGCCGGACAAGCGCGTCCTCGAAAACATTCACCTGGCCTTCTTCCCGGGCGCGAAGATAGGCGTGCTCGGCGTCAACGGGTCGGGGAAATCTTCCTTGATCCGGATCATGGCCGGCGTGGACACGGAGTTCATCGGCGAGGCCCGGGCCCGCCCCGGAACGCGAATCGGCTACTTCGCTCAAGAGCCCGAGCTGTCGAAGTGGAAGACCGTGAAGGAAGCGGTCGAGGACGCCGTCGGCGAGACGCGCGCGCTCCTCACGGAGTTCGAGGAGGTGAGCACCAAGCTCGGCGAGCCCATGAGCGACGACGCGATGACGCAGCTTCTCGATCGTCAGGCAGCCCTCCAGGACAAGATCGACGCCTCCGACGCCTGGAGTCTCGACAACACGGTCGAGGTCGCGATGGACGCGCTCCGATGCCCACCCGCCGACGCCGAGATCCAGCATCTCTCGGGCGGGGAAGCGCGACGTGTGGCGCTCTGCCGCGTGCTCCTGTCGCGACCCGACATGCTGCTCCTCGACGAGCCTACGAACCATCTCGACGCGGAGAGCGTCGCGTGGCTCGAGCGGTTCTTGCACGAGTATCCCGGCACCGTCGTCGCCGTCACTCACGACCGTTACTTCCTCGATAACGTCGCGGAGTGGATCCTCGAGCTCGATCGCGGGCGCGGGATCCCGTTCAAGGGTAACTACTCCTCGTGGCTCGACCAGAAACAATCGCGCCTCGCGGACGAAGAAAAGCAAGAGTCGGCGCGCCAGAGGAAGCTCAAGCAAGAGCTCGAATGGGTGCGGGCCTCGCCGCGCGCGCGCCAGGCCAAGAGCAAGGCGCGGCTGGCCGCCTACGAAGAGCTCGCGAGTCAGGCCGCACAGGGCCCCACCGACATCGCCGAGGTCAGCATCCCGCCCGGTCCGAGGCTCGGTGACGATGTGCTGCAGGCGAAGCACCTGAAGAAAGCCTTCGGCGAAAAGCTGCTCTTCGACGACCTGAACTTTCGCTTACCGCGAGCCGGCATCGTCGGCGTCATCGGTCCGAACGGCGCCGGCAAATCGACCCTCTTCCGCCTCATCGTCGGCGAGCAGAAGCCCGACGACGGGCAGCTCGTGCTCGGCGAATCCGTGAAGGTCGCCTACGTCGATCAGAGCCGCGCCTCGCTCGACCCCAACAAGAACGCCTGGGAAGAAATCTCCGGCGGCGAAGAGAAGATCCCCCTCGGCAAGCGCGAGATCTCGTCACGCGCCTATGCCGGGTGGTTCGGCTTCAAGAGCAGCGACCAGCAAAAGAAGGTCGGCTCCCTGTCCGGCGGCGAGCGCAATCGCGTGCATCTCGCCAAGCTCCTCCGGCAAGGCGGCAACCTCCTGCTTCTCGACGAACCTACCAACGATCTCGACGTCGACACCCTCCGCTCGCTCGAGAGCGCGCTCCTTTCATTTCCGGGCTGCGCCGTCGTCGTCAGCCACGACCGCTGGTTCCTCGATCGCATCGCGACGCACATCCTCGCCTTCGAGGGGGAGAGCCAGGTCGTCTGGTTCGAAGGCAACTACCGCGACTACGAGGAAGATCGAAAGCGCCGCCTCGGCCAGGACGCCGACCAGCCGCACCGCATCAAGTACCGGAAACTCAAGGTGTGATCCGGGCGCCCGCGCGTCTCACGGCGCGATCATGAACGATCGCGCCATGTTCCGCGATGATGTCGCCGAGGACGGAGGCATCCGCGGCGAGGACGCGCATGATCTCGCCGAGGACGGAGGCATCCGTGAGTCGAACCAGGAATCCGCGCGCGCGAAGAATCTGCGATGCTCGTCGTCGATAACACGGTCAGAGGGGTCCTTCGCATGAGGATCGAGATAACTCGGGATGAACACGGTCAGTCGCAAACACCACCGGCTTGAACTTTCGGCGGTGGCGGCCTCGGCGATCGGTTACGTCGCTCTTTCGTTATGGTTTACCCGCAAGGGAACCGTCCCTTCGCCGGATGGGCTCGAATACGCCGAGGTGGCGCGGAGCCTCGTGCAGGGGCACGGGTATACAATCGATCTCGTAGAGATCCATGCTGGGTTACTCAAGGCAATACGGCACCTTCATGAGCTTCATGGGCTTCTGCACCCCGTCGTCCTGGCCGCACTGTTCAAGCTCTGGGGACCCCATTTGGAACTGGTGCGTATCCCCGGCATCTACGCCGTAGCGGCTCTGGCCGTTGCAACCTATGCCACCGCCCGATCGCTCTTTGGTCCCGCCGCGGGCGCCATCGCCGGCGCGCTGGTTCTGATTCGCCAGGAGCTGACTCTCGACGGCGTCCTGGGCGGGGATGACGTTGGCTGGGCGCTCTTCTCCACCCTGGCTTTTCTGTGCTTCCTGAAAGCGATCGAGTGCGGCAAGAGTCGATGGTGCTTGCTTTCGGGGCTGGCCGCCGCCCTGGCGACGCTGGAGAAGTTTTCCGGCTTCGTTCTACCGGCAGCGTTCGGCGTCGTGCTGCTCGCTCTTCCTCGCGTGCGTTCGGTCGTCGGATGGAGTGGCTGGGGACGTATAGCCGTACCAGTCGGTCTCGCCGCGGCTCTGTACGTGTCGAGGAACTACCTCTTGTCCGGGAGTCTCGCGTTTCGGTTCAGTGCCCTCGACTGGTTGGCGAAGGAGAGTCCCCAAGCATACTTTGCTTACTACGACGCACCGCCGTCGCTGTACCACGTATGGAGTTCCATGGGGCTCTCTCGGGTGCTCGAGCTGACGGCGCACCAGTTCCGGATCTTCCTGGGCGTCGTCCGCGACGAGCCCTTCGCGCTGCTCGGCGGGCCCCTTTCTTTGTTCTACTACATCCGCAAAAGCGCGACACTCTCGTGGTTCGGCCTTTCGTATACTGCAATAACTCTTCTTCTCGTCTGCTTTTTCTACCATGTAGAGGTACGTTATCTATTTGCGCTCTACCCAATATACTTCGTGGCTCTCTCGGGGCTTTTACTTTCAATCTATAGACAAACCCTCGTCCTTCTGCCCGGGAAGGTGGAACCGCTCTGCAAGGCAGTCGCGCTCGTCGTCGGTTCCGCGCTGTTCGTGACTGGCTTCTGCAGGGTCGCTGCCGTGGAGCGGTCGGTGGGCGCCGTCGCTTCGAAGAAGGGGCCCTGCGAAGATGCGATGGATTTCCTCCGCACGCATGTTGGTCCGGGTGAATCCATCTTGACCTCGAGTCCGTGGCTCGTCGCCTGGGCCACCGGGCGCGCGGCGGTAAATGCGCCAACGAACGGACCGGACGCGCTCCTCACCGTTACGAACCACTACGAGGTTAGCTGGGTCGTCGACGGACTCCCGAGTTACGCGACTGCGGATATGAGTCAGGTGCTTCGACAGTTGAGGCACCTGGGCGCATCGGTTCGGGTACAAACGGTGCACCGCGCGGCAGAGTGCTCGGTTGACCGACTGCGCCGGCTCGGTCCTCGGCACTGAGGCTCGGCGGACGGCTGGCTCGATCCCCCGCGGTCAGCTCCCGTGCGTCTCTCGCGCCGTCGCTATCCCGCACGCGTCGCGCGCGTCGGCCATCACTCCGCGCGCCACGGTGCGCGCGCGCCTGGCCCCCTCCACGAGCACGTCCTCGATGAACGCGTCGTCGCTCGCCAGCGAGCGCCTCTTCTCGCGGAACGGGCCGAACCTCTCGTCGTAGGCGGCGTGCAGGCGCTTCTTCAGCTCGCCGTAGCCCACGCCGCCCGTCCCGTACACGGGCTCGAACTCCGCGGCCTTCGCGGGCGCGAGGAGGCGATAGAGCGTCATCAAGGTGTCGTTCGGATCTTTCGGATCCTCGACGCCCTTGCTGTCGGTCTTGATGGACGCGAAGTACGTCTTCCACGCCTGCTTGTCGGTCATGCCGTCGGGCAAGAAGATCGGGATGGTATTGTCGTAGCTCTTGCTCATCTTCTCGCCGTCGATGCCTGGGACCTTCGCGCCGACGGAGAAGCGCCACTCGGGTCGCACGAAGACCTCGCGCCCGAACGCGGCGTTGAAGCTCCCCGCCATGTCTTGCGCCATCTCGACGTGCTGTTGCTGGTCTCTCCCGACCGGCACGAGCGTGCTTCGACAGATGAGGATGTCGGCCGCCATGAGTAACGGATAATTGAAGAGCCCCATCGACGCCTCGATCCCCCGGGCGATCTTGTCCTTGTAGCTCGTGGCGCGCTCGAGGAGCCCCTTGCCGACGACGCACGAGAGGAGCCACGCGAGCTCCGTCACCTCGGGAACGTCGCTCTGGCGATAGAAGGTGGCCTTGCCCGGATCGAGGCCGAGCGCGAGGTAATCGAGCGCGACGTCGCGCGTCAGGGTGCGGAGACGCGCGGCGTCCTGCAACGTGGTGAGCGAGTGATAGTTCGCGATGAAATAAAAGGCCCGATCGGCGCCTCCCGCCGTCTCCTGGAGCTCGACGTGCTGCTGGATCGCGCCGAAGTAGTTGCCGAGATGGAGCGTGCCGCTCGGTTGAATTCCGGACAGGATGCGCATCGGTGAAGGCTAGTGATAGTCGACAATCTCTACGTCAGGGGCGGGCAAAGCTCAGGTATTGGGGGGAGTGGCGTCGAGGGCGCACGCGACGAATTCGGCGAAGGCTCGCAGGTCACGGGTTTCGTGGAGCGCGGCGTGGACGCGATCGTAGTCGACGATGGGGTAGAAGTGGGCGAGGACGTTGCGAAGGCCGGCCCATCCCGCGAGTCGTTCGGCGAGCGCGGGGTCTAGAGCGCCGGACGTTCCGAGCCTTCGGAAGGCGTCCCCGTAGCTGCCGCTCTGAGGCACGAGCGTATCGGCACCGATGTGGAGCGCCAGGTCCACGCTCGCTTGCACGGCAAGATACAGAGCGTGCAGCACGAGATGCTGAGTGTCGCGATCAGTACGGAGCTGCGCCAGCGTGATTCGATCGCGATATCTGTCGAGGTCCGAGAGGTTGTCGAGCAGAACGCCGAGCAGCCGCCTCACGGCGTCGGGGCGGACCATCAGCGAGCGCGCTCGCGAAGAGCTTCGAGACGGAGCGCTTCGCCACGCTGGATCCAGGGCTCGAGGTCGAGCCAGATGCGCGTGACGTGAATCTCCCACTCTCGGCGCGCCAAGGGCTCCCGATCGAACAGGAGGATGCCTTCGCGGACGGCCATACCGCGCACCGCCGGCGCAGCGGATCCGAGATCGACGACGTCGATGCGGATGTCGGGAACCGCGCTCTCGAGGGCGGATACGAGCGACCCGAAGCGCACCGCGCCCCGGCCCTGCACCGGATCGAGCACGACTCCGACGTCGAGATCGCGGAAGGGTTCTCCTCGAGCGGCGGACCCGAACAGGTACGCCCACCGCACGGCAGCATCTTCGGACAGGGCGCTGCGGAGCCGCGGAAGCGCAGCGTGGCGCGCCGTCGCCGGGTGGAGCCCGTGAGGTCCCGCGTCCATCCGTGAAGGATAGCCGGCAACGGCGCACGACGCCACGGACGCCGCGGGGCCGCTAACCGCCCTCCTCCATCCTGAGTCTTCCGCCGTCGAGCCGAAGCACGCGGTCCGCCATTCTCTCGGCAAGCTCGCGCTGGTGAGTGACGAGAACGACGGTGACGCGGCCGCGGGTGAGGTCGGTGATGGTGTCGGCCACGCCAATCGTGGTCGCGGTGTCGAGGGCGCTCGTGGGTTCGTCGAGGAGAAGGACCTTCGGGTCGTGAGCGAGCGCGCGCACGATGGCGATGCGCTGCTTCTGTCCCCCGGAGAGCTCGTGCGGGTAAGCGGCAGCACGGTCGGCCAGACCGACGCGTTCGAGGAGAGCTCGCGCAGTTTGGTCGGCAGCGTCGGGGTGTTGCTTGCGCACGACCCGGGGGGCCAGGGTGATGTTCTCGAGCACGGTCAGGTGGGAGAAGAGATGAAGCTCCTGGAAGACCAGGCCGACGGTCGCCCGGAGAGCGGCGAGCTCTCGTGACGCCAGCGTGCGGTTCGACGCGAGCTCGAATCCGGCGATTGAGAGGGTTCCCGCGTCGAAAGGCTCGAGCGCGTTCAGACAGCGGAGCAGCGTGGTCTTGCCGCCACCGGACGCGCCGACGATGGCGACGGTTTCGCCCGCGGCGATCTCCGCCGTGACGCCGTCGAGCGCGACGCGGCCCGCGTGCGCCTTACACAGGTTCCGGATGCTGATCATGCCGAAGCCTTTTCTCGAGGCGGGACGCGAGGCGCGCCAGCGGGTAGCTGACCGCGAAATAGAGTGCGGCGCAGGCGAGTCCCGGGATGAGCCAGCCGTGAAGTTCCACGGCGGTGATCGTCATGCGCTTGGTCAGCTCCACCACCGTGATGACGCTGACCAGCGAAGAGTCTTTCAGCAGCGCGACGAAGTCGTTCGTCATGGCGGGGAGCGCGATGCGGAAGGATTGTGGCAAGAGGACATGCACGAGGGTCTGCCAGCGGTCGAGGCCGAGAGAGCGAGCGGCTTCCGTCTGGCCACGGGGTACGGCGAGGAGCGCGCCGCGGTGAATTTCGGCCTCGTACGCGGCGTAATTGAGTGACAGTCCGAGGACGGCCGCGGGCAGCGGTCCGAGTCGGATGATGGGGGCAAGGCCGTAATAGAGGACGTAGAGCTGGAGCAAGAGTGGCGTCCCCCGGAAGACCTCGACGTAGGCCGACGCAATCCAGCGGGGCAATTGCCGGCGGTCGAGGCGCGCCAGGGCCAGGCCGAGCCCGACGGGTAGCGCGAGCAAGAATGCCGCGAGCGACAGGAACACGGTGACGAGCGCGCCGGCGAGGAAGAGCCGCGTGTCCGCGAAAGACCAGTGCCGGACCTGGTCCGGCGAAGGCGTCTTCGACGCGGCGACCGATCCGACGGATTTCGACAGCTCGACTTGCCGGAAGTCCCAGAGCTTCCAGTGTTCGAGGATGCGGCGGAGCTCGACGTCCGTTCGCATGTCGGTCAGGGCGGTGTCGATCGCGGCCTTCAGCCGCTCGTCGCCGCGCCGCATGCCGATGATGTAAGAGCCGCGCGCGACGTCGCCAGGGACGCATTCCAGGTCCGGGCGCGGGCATCCGTAACGATCGGCGATGATGTGATCCAGGAGCACCGCGCTCAGGCGGCCAAGCTCGAGATCCGTGTAGGGTTCGGACACACCCTCATAGAGGACGGTCTCGACGCCGCGCGTGCGGAGGAGGTCGTACGCGTAGGATTGATTGAGCGTACCGACGCGTTCGCCGCGGAGCGCATCGAGGGTGCGATGGGCGGCGCCGCGCCGCACCGCGAGCGTCTCGCCAAAGGCGAAGTAGGGAAGCGATACGAGGATCCGCTCCCGACGTTCCGGCGTGTCCTCGAGTCCGTTCATGGCAACATCGAAGTCGCCCCGCTCGAGTCCCGGGACGAGATTCGACCAGTCCGCTTGCGCGAACCGGGCATGAACCCCGAGATGCCGCGCGAGGGCATCCGCGATATCCACCTCGAACCCGACCAGGTGATGGTCCTTCGGGTCTTCGAAGGCGTACGGCTCGCCGCCCTGCATGTCTCCGCCCCAGACGAGCTCACCGCGCGTCTCGATTGCCGTCAACGTGTCCGCGGGCTCCGGTCCGCGCGCCGGGTTCGGCAGCGACGTCAACGCAAGGAGCACGAATGGCCACACGACGGCATCATCACGGGCTCACGCCGCGCGCGGCAAGGGACTCGGTCAGTACGCGAGCGAAGCGAGCCCGCCGAAGGCGGCGGGGGGAGCGGTCGCGAAGCGAGCCGCGGGGGGCTAAGGCCCCCCCGGGACCCAAGGGAGCGGTCGCGAAGCGAGCCGCGGGGGCTAAGGCCCCCCGGGACCCAAGGGAGCGGTCGCGAAGCGAGCCGCGGGGGGCTAAGGCCCCCCGGGACCCAAGGGAGCTGTCGCGAAGCGAGCCGCGGGGGGCAAGGCCCCCCTTCCTAATAAACCAGCGAAGCGTACAGATTCCCCCCGAAGATCCAGCCCTCGCTCGCGAACCCCGGCCAGCCCGGGTTGTTCGTCTGCAGGCCACGGCTGCCTGGGATGGGAGCGAGGTTCTTGTCGACCGACCCGTCCGGGAATTCATCGATGATGAGGTCGTTTTGCTTCGCCTGATACCGATAGATGAGCGCGTGTGCCTGAGCCGTGACGCCGATGCGCAAGGGGTGGTTGAAGATCTGGAACTCGTAGTCCGTACCGATGGATGCGCCGACGCGATCGTTGTCGACGTAGTTGGAGCGGCCCGTCTGCAAGGGCACCGGGCTCGGGTGAACGGTGAAGTCCAGGTAGCTCCGTGATTTCCTGTGCGAGTACCGGACGCCGACGCTCCCGGTGACGACGTCTTTCCACGCGAATGCGCTGCCGTAAACGTCGGGGTGCTGCCCGTGGCGGTCGAGGTAGTGCGACCAGGCCTCGTACTGCGCCGTCCAGGTGACGGAGACGAGGTGCTCGGAGCCGGGGTTCAGATCGAGGTCTCCCCCGATGGCCGCGATCCACGGAACGTAGTCGTGGACCTCCGTGAGAGTGACCTGGGACTGGTTGCCGGCGGGGAGCGTCGCGGAGATCCCCGTCTTCAGCACGATCTTCTGGACCGCGTGGAACGTCGCGCTGAGCCTCAGGCGATCGATTGGCGTGAAGGTGATGCCCGCGTCGGGGGTCACGGCCGTCGTGACGGCCACCTTGTTGTCCAGCAAGAGCTTCGAGTAGTCGACGGGGTCCGGGACGTACGTTGCGGCGGCGGCCGAGTTGGCGATGCTCAAGGAGAAGCTCACGCCGACGGCGAGTCTTCGCGTGATGTGCCCGCCCGCGCCGAACGCGAGAGACGGAGAGGTCAGGCGATCGGAGTAGAGTTCCGGGTGGAGGCTGTTCGAGAAGAACTGTTCGCGCTCGTCATTGTGAAATGAGTCCATCTGCGTGAAATTTCCGTTCGGTACCAGCGCGTGCACGCCGAGGACGACCCACGGATCGAAGACGTGGCTCACGAGCCCGATCGACGTGTAGGTCCGGGTGACGCCGCTCGAACCCGCGCTCTGGCGCGGCCTCGCTGCGAAGGACGCGCCGTTGCAAGTGGCAGGTGTGCAGCCGTTCTGTAGCCACTGGGTGGGCACGGTGTCGTTCGGGATCGGTTGATGAGTGCGAGGGTCGAGCGCGGTCCGATCGCCGACGACGAGCGGGACGTCTCCCGCGGGGCGGCCGTCGAGAATCATCGAGATCTGGTCGCTCAGGACGAAGAGCCCGAGATTGAATTCCTGGGGCGAGTCGGCCAGGAGCGCCGGATTGAAATAGGTCGACGCGGCGCCGGCGCCCGTCGAGCGAGCGTTGAACCCGCCCTGCCCGGACGTGTCGCCGACGAGCTCGAACAGCGGCGAGCCGAGCGCGTTCCCTGACGCCAGTAGCACCGCAGTCGAACACGTCATCCAATGTTTGAGCATCTTCAAGGGCTGGGCACGTAAGGTTGGTGGGGCTCCGCCGCGCGCACGTTGGCACAGGTCGTCATGTCGGTTTCGACGTCGCCGCCTGGCGCCGCCGCTGCGATCGCCGAGACGCGCGGGTCGCTGAGTTCCTTGCCGAGAAAGAGAAAGTCGACGTGCCCCGGCAGATCCAGAGCGGGCGTCGAGCCGGCCTCGAGGAGCGGACACAGGCTCGGCGCGCAATCTTCGACCGAGAGCACGCTTTCCTGATTGTCGAACGTCGACACGGCCGAAAACTCGATCGACCCCGTCGGTACGGGCGTCGCTGGATCGGGCGAGTACTCGTTCCAATCCCGCTGCGCCACATTCCGGATCCCGGGGATGTTGCCGGTCAGGTGCAGTGAGAGGCCGAGCGTTCCGTTGCCCTCGGGGTCGGTCGCGCCCGTCGTATCTGCCGCAGTGGGGAGCGGCACCAGATCCGCGAGTGCCGGATCCTTCGAGAAATCCGCCGGCAGGAAGCTCTCTTCCGCGCCTCGAACCAGATACCAGCGATCCAGGGAAAGCTCACACGAGTCCCCATTCTGCACGAACGAGCCGTGGCGCGCGCCGTGTGCGCCGGAGGCGACCTGCGAGTTCGAATAGAGGAGGGACTTCAAGCCGTCGTCGTCGAGCGTGACGGTCACCGTGCCCGTCACCTCGATTCCACAGGTCAGAGCCTGGTCGACCGTGACGACCGTGCCGCTCTGGGTGAAGTGATAGAAGTACCAGTTGCTCGACGTCTGCACCGCTTGCACGATCGTGTCGCGCGAGTAGTTCGTCTGGTGCACGGCGAAGTAACCGCCGAGATCGCAGCCCGTGGTGCCCGCCGCGGCCTTGCAGGTGGAGTCGCACGTGACCCCGTTGGGCGGATCGCACTCTTCATCGCCCTCGAGCTTGCCGTCGCCGCAGATACCTGTGCACACGTCGTTCGGGCATTGCCACCCGGAGACGATGCGGCAATCCACGCAACCCGGACTGTCGACGTCGCACTGTTCGTCGCCGGTGACCTTGCCGTCGCCGCAGACGGAGTCGACCGGCAAGATACGATCATGAGCGCATCCCGCCGTCACGAGGGCAATCAGGATCGCGGCCGAGGTCTTCGCCGTCGCTGGAGACATCATCCCTTCGTTCAATCGGCAAAGACTCGGCTCGGACGATACTCCGTTCCCGGCGCTCGCCGAAAGAGTCACGAGCGTCGCGACGCGTCACGTCGACCTGGGTCCGGGCGGCGTGGAGAATCAAGGCGCGGCTGTAACCCGAGCGCTCGTCCGCGCGGGCTCTCGAACGTGCGCACCGAGATTCATCGGCGAAGCTCCGCGGCCCGTCAGCGCGGCGCGAACGGCCTTGAACGGAAAGGACGCGTTACCGGTCAGCGTCTCGACGACCTCGGCGATCTTCACCGAGCCGTTCGGTGTGATCCGGACGGTCACCTCGAGCGGCACGAGGCTGCCAACGAGCCCCGCTCGTCGAATCGTGTCGAGCGAGGCCTGGTCGCCGAGGCGCGCTTCCAAGACGAACTGCTTCACGTCCACGATCTTGCCGAGGCCCTCGATCGAGCGACGGACGCGCGCGCTCTCCGCGGCGCGAAACCGCGCAAGGCGCTCCTCGAGGCCCGCCATGCCGCCGATGCCGTCGAGCGCCGGCCTCGCGAGCGCCACCACGTAGCGGGCACCGTCGATGATGGCACTGATGCGAGGATCATTCGGGCCGAGTCGCGCGGCGCCGTGGAAGCCGAGCCCGCCTGCCGACACGCGGTTCATCCGTTCCACGAGCTCGTCCGCGCTCGGCGCGCCGGAGAGACGGACGTCCAGGTATTCGTCCAGGCTCGCGACGCCGAGCGACAGCGCAGGACTGAACGTCATGTCCGGCTTCGGGTGGAACCCACGCGAGTAGGCCGTGCGGACGCCGGCGCGGCGGATGACCCGCGGCAGCTCGCGAATCAGGTCCAGGTGCCCGAGGAGCGCGGACGGGCCCGTCTTCGAAAACGCGATCCGGAACCGCTCGCCCTCGCCTCCAGCCTGCGGAGGACGAAAGGATTCCGGCGAGGCGCGTCGCGGCTTCTTCTCCGGAACGCTCGCGTCGCTCGCCGTCTCGACCGCCGGCTTCGGGGGTGTCTGCGCGGTGACGACGGGTAGCCGCGCGCGTCCGCCCGGCACCTCGGCCCCCATCTTCGCGAGAAAGCCGATGCGGTCCTGTCGCATCTTGCCGAGGTCGCATGCGACGCCGCAGTCGTAACAGACGAGCTTGCGGGCGTCGGCTCTGGCCTCGAGCGCGTTCGTGTGGTGCACGAACATACCCTTCACTTTGCCGCATGGAGGAGAGAGCCGGCTGTCGAGGGCCTTCCGGTATTCGCGGGCGAGAAAGCCGTCCTCGAGCCCCACGTCGATGTGGTCCCACGGGAGCCGCGCCGTGACCGGGATCGTCCCGAGATACTTCTCCGTGTCGATGCCGTGATACGACAAGGCCTCTTGCCAAACGTCCATCCGAAGGTGCTCTTCCCACGAGTCGAAGCGCGCGCCGCCGAGGTACGCGCGCTCGACGACGTCTCCGAGACTTCGATCGCCGCGCGCGAGCACGCCTTCGAGCACCGTGGTCGTCGAATCGTGCATCCGGAGGTTGAGCCCGCGATGCCCTCGCGCCGCTCCGCGCAGGAGCTCCTGCTTTCGGGCGATTTCTTCGAGCGGATCCATCGCGCACCACTGGAACGGCGTGTGCGGTTTCGGAACGTGCGTCGAGACGCTGACGGTCACTTTGGGTCGGCCCTTACCGACACGCTTGCCGACCGCGAGCGCGTTCTTGCCGACTTCCACGATCCCGAGAACGTCCTCGTCTTCTTCGGTCGGGAGCCCGATGATGAAGTAGAGCTTCATCGCGTCGATGCCCCGCCCGAAGACGCGCTCTGCCGTCTCCATGAGCTGAGCTTCCGTGACGTTCTTGTTGATGACATCCCGCATGCGCTGCGTACCCGCTTCCGGCGCGAACGTGAGCCCGGTGGCGCGGACCTTGCGAATGTCGTCGATCAGATCTTCGCGCAGCCCGTACGCGCGGAGCGACGCGACGCCGAGGCTGACCCGCTCGGGGGCGGTCTTCTCCACGAGTCGCTGGATCAACGGCGCGATGGAGCTCACGTCGGCGGTCGACAGCGCCGTCAAGCTCACCTCGTCCTGGCCGCTCTTCTCCAGCGCGCGCGTCACGGTGTCGACCACCTCGGCGGGGTCTCGCTCGCGCACGGGACGGTAGATCATGCCGGCCTGGCAGAAGCGGCAGCCTTCCGTGCAACCGCGAGCGACCTCGATGCTCATTCGATCGAAAATCGCTTCAGGGCCGCCGACAGGGCCGTCGTCGGGGAACGGAAACCTGGACAGATCCGACAGGATCCGGCGCTCGATGGGAAATGGCGCTCCGTCCACGCGAGGGCCTGATGCGACCAGGAATCCCGTGTCGGGGTCCCTCTTCGTATCGTAGAGCGACGGGACGTACACGCCGGACAGGCGCGACAGGTGCAGCAGGCGCTCTTCGCGCGGGACTCCGGCGCTGCGGTCAGCGGTCCACGCCAGAGCGATTTCCGCCGCCGCTTCCTCGCCGTCGCCGATGAGGAACGCGTCGATGAACGGCGCGAGTGGCTCCGCGTGCGTCGCGACGGGTCCGCCGGCAATGACGAGCGGATCGTCGTCGCTTCGGCTCGCGCTCCGGAGCGGCACGCCGCCGAGGTCCAGCATGCCCAGGATATTCGTGTACGTGAGCTCGTATTGCAGCGAGAAGCCGACCACGTCGAAGTCCGTGAGCGGCCGTGCCGTCTCGAGCGAAAGCAACAGATGCCCGCTCGCCCGCAGCTCGCGCTGCATGTCCACCCAGGGGGTATAGACCCGCTCCGCGAGCGTTCGCGGATCGTCGTTCAGGATCTTGTAGAGGATCCGGAAGCCGAGGTGGCTCATCCCGATGTCGTAGATGTCGGGGAAGGCGAGGCACACGCGCGCTTCGACCGAGGCCCAATCTTTCCTTCGCGCGCCGTGCTCCGCTCCCGTGTAACGGCTCGGCTTTTCGACGCGCGGCAGGAGAGCGGCGTAAGGGTGGTCGAAGAGCTTGGGCATCGGGACGTTTCGTCCGGGGAGCGCGCAGTCGGAGGTCGAAGCGACGGCGATTCTCCGCGGGACGCGAAGAATAGCGGAGGGCACGCCGAAGTCTCGAGGTTTCGGTGGTCGCGTCCTGCCTCGGGCTTGACGGGCTCGGTCGTGCAGGTAACGTCCGGGCGACGTGTCAGAGCCGTCCGCAAGGCCCGAGGGTGCCGTTGGTGCACCGCCCGATCTGGAGCAGCCTTCGGGTGGAGAGCGCGAGCACGCTTCGGACCAGGTGTTTCGCGAGCTTGCCACCGCGATCCTGAACCGCGAGCTGTCACCGGGGACGCCGCTTCCGCCGGAACGCGAGCTCTCCGAGAGGTTCGGCGTGTCGCGGATCGTCGTCCGCGAAGCCGTTCATCGACTGAAGGAGTACGAGCTCGTTCGCGTGCGCCAGGGCAGTCCCACCTTGGTGCTCGACGCGGATCGCGCGACGGACATTCGTCTGCTCGGGCTGGAGATCGAGCTCGTTCCCCTCGGTCCCGAGGGGATGAACGCTTTCGCCGAACGGCAGATCTATTCTGCGGCTGGACTCCTCGATCTTGCCGAGCAGCGCATGACCGACGAGGAGCTCGACGCGCTGGAACGACTGATCGACGAACGCTCGCGGGACACGGACGCGATCCAGTTCGATCGCGCCTATTGGGTGTCTCTGGCCCGGGGCACACGCAATCGAATCTACGTTCGCGAGGTCAATTGGTATCATAACCTGCTCGAACGTGACGCGCGCTTCCGGACACAGATGCCGCTCGAGCGGCGCGTCGAACTCTATCGCGCGCTCCTCTCGACGCAACGGAACCGGAGCGGTTCGGCGGCGCTCTACCTGGCCGCGATACGCGCACACCGCGGCGCGCTGGTGTAGGGCGCTCTAGATGCGCCCATAGACCGGGATCGCGGCGCCGGAGACGTCGCGTGCATCGTCCGACAGCAGGAACGCGATGACGCGCGCGAGCGATTCGGGCGACACCCAGCGCAGCGGATCGGCGGAGGGCATCGCGGCGCGGTTCGAGGGGGTATCGATCACGCTCGGCAGGACGCAATTCACCCGTACTCCCATGCCGACCACCTCGGCCGCCACGGTGCGAGCGTACGCCACGACGGCGCTCTTGGCGGCCACGTAGGCCGCTGCTCCCGTGTTTTCCCATGGTCGTTCGACGGCGCGCGAGCCCAGTAACACGATGCTTCCGTGGCGCGCCGCGGACATCGGACCGATCAGTGCGCGCACGCTCTTCTCGGCCGTGTCGAGGTTCATCTCGAACATCCGGCGAAAGTTCGGATCCTCGTCGCTCGCGCCGGCGGTGGCACCCCCCGCCCAGCCGCCGGCACAGAGAACCGCACCCGTCGGAACACCGAACTCCGACCGGACGCGCTCAACCGCGCCGCGCCATGCCGCGCCCGAGGTCAGATCGATCGCGATGGGCAGACACGCGCCCGGTCGAGCGAGAGCCTCGAGCCTCGGCGAGGGACGGTCCAGCGCGGCAACGTGATGGCCGCGCTCGAGCAACACTCGCGTGACTTCCGTACCGAGTCCGCCGGCCGCACCCGTGATGACTGTGATCAGGCTCATGGATCTTCCTCACTGAAATGTGACGCCGAACGAAAAGCGCGCTGCGATGACGACCGGATAAAAAGAGGGAGCGACGTCGACCACCGTTCCATTGCCTAGGGTCAGCTCCAGCCCGTCGCAATGCGACGAGTCGACGCAACGAGTCTCGTGATTCAAATCGACGCCGAGGCCGAAGTCGCCCGCGATCGTGAAGACGCCGAACGTCGACACGGAGCCAATCATGCCGATGAGCTGGCGATCCGTGTGGCTGAGCCTGTCGACGAGACCCCCGTTATCGTCGCTGGTTCGATAACCGTAGCCGTAGTTCGTGAAGATGGCGCGGAGGACATAACCCTGGAAAACATGGCCGCCGAGCCAGAACCCAGCCCCGATGCTGGTCCCACTGAGCGGCCCGAGGCCATTCGATGACTGGCTCACGGAACTCGCGCGATCCGTGTAGCTGTCGAGAGTCGGCGGCGTGCCGTCCGTCACGAACACCGGGACGAGCTCCGCCGAGAGCCAGTCCGTGATGCCCGCCTCGAGCTGTATCCCGAGGCGACCCTCGAGCAGCCAGTTGAACGGGTCGATACGCACCGACCAGGGCGGCATGCGAAACGCGCCTGCGCTCGGGTCGTTTCTCTGGGGCGGCGCGGGCGGCGGAGTGCTCGAGTAATACGCGGGGGGCGGCGGTGCATACGGCGCGGGCGCGGCCGTCTGGGCCGTGGCGGTGCGGCAGAAACCGCACGCGGCCGACAGCACGACGAGGGTACGGAAGGTCCCCATCAGCCCTTCTTCGCCATGTAATGCGGATCCGTCGCGACGAACCTCTTGAATGTCTCGACGTCGCTCGTCGATCCGAGGACGAGGGGTACTCGCTGGTGGAGCGCCGTCGGCACGATGTCCAGGATGCGCTCGCGCCCCGTGCTGGCCACTCCTCCCGCCGCTTCGAAGATCAGAGCGAACGGATTGGCTTCGTACATCAGGCGCAGCTTGCCTTCGGGGGATTTCAGGTCCGCCGGGTAAGCAAAGATGCCGCCCTTCAGCAGCGTCCGGTGTGCGTCTGCGACCATCGAACCGACGTACCGATGGGAATAGGGCCGACCACTCGCCTCGTCCGTGTCCTTCAGGTGGGAGGCCCAGGCTTTCACGCCCGAGGTCCAGCGCCCTGAATAGCCCTCGTTGATCGAATAGTACGGACCGCGGTCGGGGCAACGAATGTTTTCGTGCGAGAGAAAGAAATCCCCCGCGGCAGGATCCCACGTGAAACCGTGGACGCCGCGTCCCGTGGTGAACACGAGCACCGTCGACGAGCCGTAAATCACGTAACCCGCGGCCACGAGCTCACTCCCGGGCCGCAAGAAGCTCTCGAGCCGGGGAGGGCCTTTGGACCGATCGCACTTCAGAATGCCGAAAATCGTGCCGATCGAGATATCCACGTCGATGTTGCTGGAGCCGTCCAGCGGATCGGCCACGACGAGATAGCTTCCGGTCGAGTCGGGGAAGAACATTGGTTCTTCCATCTCTTCCGTCGCGATGGCCGCGCAGTGACCCCTTCGCCGCAGCGATACCGTCAACGTGTCATTGGCGATGATGTCGAGCTTCTGCACATGCTCGCCCTGAACGTTCGTGTCCCCCGTGTATCCGAGCGTGTCTGCCAGGCCGGCGCGCCTCACGCGCGCGGTGATGATCTTTGCCGCGAGCGTGATCTGGTTGAGGAGCGACGTGAAATTTCCGGACGCACCCGGCACGCCGAACATGCCCTCGAGAATGAACGTCTCGAGATTGATGCCCATCTGCGACCCATCGGTCGGCTTCCAGGAAAGCTTTGCCATTGTTCCCTCGAGTAGTGGCGGGCGTTGCGACCCTGCGCGTTCAGAACTAGGGTGCCCGTCAGGATTCAAGCATGCGCTCTCGGGCGTCGGAAGCGCCAAACCGCCGTCGCGGTTTCAATCGGAGATAGGGCTATGAGGTTCACCGATCGCGTCAAACAGATTCTCTCCTGGTACGCGTCCGACAACCCCGGTACCCGCGCACAACTCGCGCGTCTTCTGAATACAGGGGACCTGGCCGGAACGGGGAAGCTCGTGATTTTGCCAGTGGACCAGGGATTCGAGCACGGCCCGTTGCGATCCTTCGCCGGCAACGGCCCCGCGCACGACCCCCTGTATCATTTTCAACTCGCCCTCGACGCGGGTTGCAACGCCTACGCGGCGCCCCTCGGGTTCCTGGAGGCCGGCGCGGCCGACTACGCGGGCCAGATCCCACTCATCCTCAAGCTGAACAACAGCGACACCCTGTCCAAGGGGGAGCCCTGCTCGGCCATCACCGGCTCCGTGGAAGACGCGCTCCGGCTTGGCTGCGCCGCCGTCGGTTACACGATCTATCCCGGCTCCGAGCGACGCAACCAGATGTACGAAGACCTTCGCGAGATCACGCTCGAGGCGAAGCGCAAGGGTCTCGCCGTCGTAGTGTGGGCTTACCCGCGCGGTTCCGGCCTCAGCAAAGAGGGGGAAACCGCCATCGACATCGCGGCATACGCGGCTCAGATCGCCTGTCAGCTCGGCGCGCACATCGTGAAAATCAAGGCGCCGACGGCGCACATCGAGCAGGTGGAAGCGAAGAAGGCGCTCGAGAAAGCGAACATTCCCATCGCGACCCTGGCCGATCGCGTCCGCTACTGCGTCCAGGCTGCGTTCGGTGGGCGTCGCATCCTGATCTTTTCGGGTGGCCCCGCGAAAACCAACGATGAAGTCCTCGAGGAGATCCGCCAGCTTCAACAAGGCGGCTCGTTCGGGTCCATCCTCGGGCGGAACGCGTTCCAGAGGCCTCATGCCGAGGGCGTGGCGCTCCTGAAGCAAGTCATCGGCATCTACAAAGCCTGAAAACCAGGGCCCACGACGTGTTTTGCCGTCCCCGGACGTCGCGGGCGGATCCGGCGCAGGCCGTTTTCGGCTGGGAGGGGAAGCGAGAGCGTGACCAGCGACGCTCGAACCCCCGTCGAATGAGCGAGTCTCCCGCGGCGGTGTTGGTGTAGTCGTATCCCATGGGCATTCGTATCGACATTGGTTCAGGCGATTTTACGACGGCGCAGTCGGACGTCCTATCTCTGCTGTTGATCGAGGGAGGGTTTCACAAGCAGCGTCCCTTTGCGGAGCTCGACAGAGCGCTCGGCGGGGCATTGTCGAAACACGTCGAGGCCGTCCAGTTCCGCGGCCGCGCCGACGAGCTGCTCGACGTGCCGACCCTGGGGCGTCTCGGCGCGACCAGGGTCGTCCTGGTTGGCATCGGTCCGCGACGCGGCTTCGGTCCGCCCCGTCTCCGTGCCGCCGTCGCGACCGCGACGCGCGCCGCCGCTGCCGCAAAGACCCTGACGCTCGTCCCCAGCGACTTTTTCTCGACGGCAGAGGAAGCACGCGCCATCGCCGAGGGCGTGGGGCTCGGCGCGTATACGTTCACCCGCTACTTCACGGGGGATCGACTGCCCAAGCGATCTCTCGAAGCCGTCACCGTCCACCCCTCGCGCGGCCGTGGCACCGCCGCGATGAGAAAGGGGCTCGACACGGGTCTCGCCGTTGCAGCAGCCGTCAACCTCGCTCGCGACGCCGTCAACGATCCGCCGAACGTTCTCACGCCCGAGAGCCTTGCCGAGATCGCGCGGAAGATCGCTCACGACGGCAAGCTGAAGATCACGGTCCTCGACGAGAAGGGAATCAAGAAGGCGGGCATGAATTTGCATGCCGCCGTCGGTCAGGGGAGCGCGAATCCACCCCGCTTCATTCATCTGACTTACGTCCCCCGGAGCCCCAAGGCCAAGCTCGTCTTCGTCGGCAAAGGGCTCACGTTCGACTCGGGAGGCCTCTGCATCAAGCCTGCGCCGGGAATGGGCGACATGAAGACCGACATGGGCGGCGCTGCGGCGGTACTCGGCTTGCTCGCGGCAGTAGCTGCGCTCCGGCCGAACGTCGAAGTGCACGGCATCGTCGGCGCCGCGGAGAACATGCCGGACGGCAACGCGTATCGTCCGGCCGACGTCTTCACGTCGCTCGACGGAAAAACGGTGGAGATCATCAACACCGACGCCGAGGGTCGTCTCGTGCTGGCCGACGCGCTCGCTTATGCCCGCAAGCTTTCGCCGGAGCTTCTGGTCGACGCCGCCACGCTCACGGGCGCGTGTCTCGTCGCGCTCGGAAAGTCGTGCTCCGCCTTCTACACGGCCGATGATCGCCTGGCTCGACGCTTCGAGACGGCCGCGTCCCACGCCGGCGAACACTTCTGGCGAATGCCCTTGCTCGACGACCTGCGCGAGCAGCTCACGAGCGACATTGCGGATCTGAAGCACACCGGAGACCGTTTCGGCGGTTCGATTTCCGCTGCTCTATTTCTCAAAGAATTCGTGGGCGACACGCCCTGGATTCACTGCGACGTCGCGGGCGCCGTTTACGCCGATCGCGCGAAAGGCCAATACCCGAAGGGGGCAACGGGACACCCAGTGTTGACGTTCCTCGCGCTGGTCGAACGGGCGGAGGGTCTCCCTCGCTGAACTCGCGCGGCGAGCGGTGGTATCGTTTCCGCTCATGTCACCGTCCACGGAGGAGCGGGAGTCCTTCGAGCTCGTTCGGCGAGCCAACATCCTTCTACCCGGCGCTTACGCGTGGGCCGCCACCGTCCTCTACCCCGTCGCGGCGCACGGCACTGGCGTGCATGCTCGCGTATCGGCGGCTTTGGCGATGATGCTTCTCCTGTCGGGTGTTGCGGTCGGAAAGCAGCGGCCGGCGCTTGGGCGCACGCTGGGCCTGCACGGGTTCGTCGCGGCGTGTGTGGCGACATGGCTGCTCGTCGGAACTTCGCTCGCCGTGGATCGTCTCGATCCCGTCAAGGCCGCCCTGGGGGGGATTGGCTGGGTCGTTTTTGCATTCGGCTGGGGCGCGTCGCGCGAACCCACGCGAGTGCCCGAGGACGACCCCCGCGCGCTACCCGGCGCGCCGCTGGCGCCTAAGGGGCATCTGCCCGCGGGAGCCTTCCTGATCTTGGCCGTGGCCATCACCGGCGCCACGCTGCCGATCGGCCTTGCGTGGCGTGTCACTCGACCCTCCCACGCGCTGCTCGCGCAGGCCGTTTCCATCGCCTGCGCGGTCGCGCTGATCTCGTCGGGCGCACAGATTGCGACCCGTCGCGGGGCATGGATTCGAGTGGAACCTCCGTCCCGACGGCTGGCGCAAGCGGTGTGGTCGTTAATCGCTCTGGTTGCCGTGGTGGCGCTCGGGCTGGCAGAGCTATTTTCGGGCTGAGCGCCATGCGACGGACGATCGACGTTCTCAGTATTGCCCTTCTACTCGGCGCTGTGATGGCGTTCGCGATAGGCGTGCGAGCGCTCGGCGACGAACACGATCTCGGCGCGCTGTACTGGCTCGTCGCGGGTGCGCTGCTGCTGCGTTCCGCGACGGATCTCTTGCGACCGAAGCCCGAGAGTCGATGAAACCGACACCTATTCCCTGGACGGGCTTCCTCGTGTCGTGCGTCGTCGCCGTCGGCTGCAACGGATCGACCAGGGACGCGGGGCTCCCGCCCTTGAGCGAGGGTGTCGTAGCCACCGCGGGTCCCGAGCGGATCGACGCCGCGAGCGTCGAACGAGTTGCGACGGACCAGCGCATCACTCCATCGGTCGCGTTGAATGGCCTCGTCGAAGACGCTTTGCTGGCCATGGCTGCGACGGATCGTCTTGGCGCCGTCGCTCGCCGCCGTGCCGAGAGCAGTGCGCGCGCCCGGGCGCTGCTCGAAGCCTTCGTGGTCGAGGCCAAGCGGAGAGGCGCGCCGACCGACGCCGAGGTCGAAGTCGCGACGGCGCGACGCTGGTGGGAGCTCGATCGACCCCCGATGCTCCGCACGACGCACGTGGTCGTTCTCGTGAAGAAACCCGAGGACGATGCCCGGGCACACGCTCTGGCAGATCGCATTGCAGCA
>CAWKKR010000008.1:1380000-1987959 GCA_963850305.1 uncultured delta proteobacterium
GTGAAGTGAATATGCAGGCATGAGTAGCGATAAACCGGGCGAGAAACCCGGTCGCCGTAAGCCCAAGGTTTCCTGGGGAAGGATAATCCTCCCATGGGTTAGTCGATCCCTAAGCCGAGGCCGAGAGGCGTAGGCGATGGAAAGCAGGTTAATATTCCTGCACCGCTAGGGATAGCGTAGACGCGAGCGGGGACGGAGAAGGGTAGCCCAGCACGGCGGTTGGTCGTCCGTGTTCAAGCGTGTAGGCTGAGTTGTCAGGACCCGGTAGGGACAAACGGCAACTCAAGGCCGAGACGTGATGAGGTCTGGTCCTAGATCGGGATACTGGGTAATCCCACGCTTCCAAGAAAAGCCGCGCGCAGAGCTGCTCTAGTGATCGTACTATAAACCGACTCAGGTGGGCGGGGTGAGTATCCCAAGGCGCGTGAGAGAACCCTGGTTAAGGAACTCGGCAAATTTGCACCGTAACTTCGGGAGAAGGTGTGCCGCTGGTGGTCATCGGACTTGCTCCGAGAAGCCGTTGGTGGTCGCAGCGAAATGGCGGTTGTGACTGTTTACTAAAAACACAGGACTCTGCGAACTCTAAAAGAGGACGTATAGGGTCTGATGCCTGCCCGGTGCTGGAAGGTTAAGGGGATATGTCAGCGCAAGCGAAGCATTGAACCGAAGCCCCAGTAAACGGCGGCCGTAACTATAACGGTCCTAAGGTAGCGAAATTCCTTGTCGGGTAAGTTCCGACCTGCACGAATGGCATAACAACATCCGCACTGTCTCGACCAGGGACTCAGCGAAATTGCACTGGGGGTGAAGATGCCCTCTACCCGCGGCAAGACGGAAAGACCCCATGAACCTTCACTGCAACTTGGCAGTGATTTTCGGTTCGTTCTGCGTAGGATAGGTGGGAGGCTTTGAGGCCGGGCTTCTGGGTTCGGCGGAGCCAACGTTGAAATACCACCCTGAATGTACTGGAAATCTAACCTGCGCCCGTGATCCGGGCGGGGAACACTGTCTGGTGGGCAGTTTGACTGGGGCGGTCGCCTCCTAAAGCGTAACGGAGGCGTGCGAAGGTTCCCTCAGGCTGATTGGAAACCAGCCGTAGAGTGCAAACGCATAAGGGAGCTTTACTGCGAGACCGACAGGTCGAACAGTTGCGAAAGCAGGCGTTAGTGATCCGGTGGTACCGAATGGAAGGGCCATCGCTCAACGGATAAAAGGTACTCTGGGGATAACAGGCTGATCGCGCCTGAGAGTTCATATCGGCGGCGCGGTTTGGCACCTCGATGTCGGCTCATCACATCCTGGGGCTGGAGCAGGTCCCAAGGGTTCGGCTGTTCGCCGATTAAAGTGGTACGCGAGCTGGGTTTAAAACGTCGTGAGACAGTTTGGTCCCTACCTGCCGTGGGCGTAGGACACTTGAGAGGACCTGCCCATAGTACGAGAGGACCTGGGTGGACGTGCCTCTGGTGTTCCGGTTGTCAGGCCTCTGGCATAGCCGGGTAGCCAAGCATGGAACAGATAACCGCTGAAAGCATATAAGCGGGAAGCTGGCCTCAAGATTAGGTGTCCCTGCCGCAAGGCACTAAAGGCCCCTTGTAGACCACGAGGTTGATAGGCCGGGTGTGGAAGCGCTGTAAGGCGTGGAGCTAACCGGTACTAATTGGCCGTGCGGCTTGGCCATATCCTCTAAGGCAAGTATCGAGTGTAACGCCCGGAGTTCGGGCGATGATCGCGAAGCGGAGCTGATGGGCTCCCCGCGATGGAACCAAACTCCGGCGCGAGCAGAACCGCGCACGTTTGGACGCTCAACAGATTCCGGTGGCAATATCGAAGAGGTCATACCCGATCCCATCTCGAACTCGGTAGTCAAGCTTTTCGGAGCCGATGGTACTGCACGGGCAACCGTGTGGGAGAGTAGGACGCCGCCGGGCTAATTTACACGGGGCTCCAGGACGAACCTGGGGCCCCGTTAGCCTTTTGTGGGCCGGCCGAGAGGTAACCATCGCGCCGAGAGAGAGGAGTGGCCCGATGAGGCGGAGCGCGCGACACCGCCTCACTCGACGAGGGCGGTGCCGCCTTTGCGAGGATCCGCGGCGGCGCTGAGGTGACCGTGGTCGAGCGCGATCATTTGGACGGCGCTGCCGTTGAACGTTTGGATGGAAACGTGCTCGCCCCGCTTTTCTAGATCTGCTTGCAGGCCCGTATTCGATGCATCGAGGGCAATGGTGGAGCCCTCGGTTGGAATGGTGAAGCGAGGCGCTGAGACGGCGGCCCCCGGCGTGGAACCGAAAACGAGCCGCGCGAGCAGCGCTTGGGTCACATTCGGGCCGATGGTCATCCCACCTGAACCGCCGAGGGCTAGGACGGGGAGACCACCCTTTACGACGATCGTCGTGGTGATACTCGAAACGGGCCGCGCCTCGGGCCGCGGACGATTCGGATTCTCGGCCAGACCGAGGGCGTGCGAAGCGCTGCCGAGGGTGAAGTCGTCGAGTTCGTCGTTGAGGAGAATTCCGGTGGCACGTCCTTGGAGCATCGAGCCGAACGGGTGATTCACGGTGGTCGTGAGCGACACGACGTTGCCCTCGGAGTCCGCGAACACGAGGGCGTGCGTTCCGTGCTCCTCCGCGACGAAAGTGGGCAACGCTCTGGTCCGGTCGAGCGAGATCTCGCGCCGACGGGCGGTCAGGCGTTGCGTGGCCAGCAACTTGGGAACGTCGACCGGTTGTTGGTCCGGGTCGGAAACGTAACGCATTCGATCCGCCAGGGACGCGCGCAAGCATTCAGCGAGCAGATGGGTGTAGGCCCCTGAATTGAGGCCTAACTGCTCGAGCTCAGCGCTCGTTACGGTCCCGAGGGTCTCGGCCAGCATGAGGCCCCCGCCTGACGGCGGACCCAGCGTGTACACGTCGTAGCCCTCCCACGAGATGTGAATGGGGTCGCGCGCGTGGACATGGTACGAGCGGACATCTTCGGCGGTCAGCGCGCCGGCAGCGCTTGTGGCTGCTGCCGCGAAATCAACCGGGGTCGCTCCCGCGTAAAGGCTGGCGGGGCCCTCCGCGGCTACGCGTTCGAGCGTTGCCGCGAGTCGTGGATCTCGAATGCGCGCGCCTTCCGCAAGCGGACGCCCGCGCGGCGCGAACATATCCAGGAGGCGCTCATGGCCCGCGAACCGCGGCGTCATGAAGCCGATCATCGCTGCAAGGTGTCGACTTACCGTATAGCCATCTTCAGCGAGGCGGATCGCTGGGCGGACAAGGGCGGCCCAGGGTTTTCTTCCGAACCGACGATGCAGTTCATAGAGTCCGGCGAGCTCTCCTGGCGCGCCGACTAGCCTCCCTCGCTCCGAAGGCGGAAACGGTCGTCGTTCGAAGGCTGCAACGTCGGTGGTTTTCGGGGCCGTCTCCCGGAAGTCGAGGGCACTCACCTCTTTCGTCGCGGCCGTCCAGACTAGGGCAAAGCCGCCGCCGCCGAGCCCGCTCGACGACGAGGTGGTGACCCCCGCGACGAGCGTTGCGGTCACGGCGGCATCCGCCGCGTTTCCCCCTTGCTCCAGGATTTGCATTGCAGCGGCGCTGCTCGCATCATTCTCGGTCGCAACGGCGAAGCGCCTTCCGTCATTCTTCTTCGCGCCCGCGGAAACTGCCGGAAACGATGCGACGAGCAACCAGACCACGACGCAGCACACAGCGACCGAGCCACGCGATCGGTCCCGCACGGTCTCGCGAATCTCCCCCCACCTCGCGCTCTGCGCTCCGCGCACCGCCGACCCCTGTTCCACGATCGCGGCCGGGGGTAGGTTGCCACCCCTAATCCCCAAAATCGTGAGCCCCGATCGACGGGAAGGCATGGAAAAGCGAAACACGCTCTGCAGGATGCTCGTTTACGCTCGAATTGGGAAGGCAATACAAGGAATAGGAGCGCCGAATGCAGTTTCTCTTCGTGATGGATCCGGTGGAAAAAATGACCCCGGACAAGGACACGTCGTTTGCCTTCATCCGTGGTTCCGAAGCCCGGGGGCACGAATGCTTGCACTGTTTACCGAAGGACCTCTTCAACATCGGCAGGGACGTATTCGCGAAGGCTCGACGCGTTTCCGTCTCCGAGACCCCGCCACACACGAAGGTTGGTGGCGAGGTTACCTCGGACCTCACGATGCTGGATGCCGTGTTCGTCCGCAAGGACCCTCCTTTCGACAACGCGTACGGCCACCTCACGCGCCAGCTGGATCTCGTCAAGAGCCGCGTCCTCGTCCTGAACGATCCGAGTGCAGTTCGCGATGCAAACGAGAAGCTATACGCGTTCAACTTTTCCGAGTTCATGCCGCGCTCCATCGTCGCGTCCGAGCCGAAGCGGCTTCTCGAGTTCGTTCGTGACCTCGGGGGTCGCGCCGTAATCAAGCCGCTCGACGGTGCCGGAGGCACGGGCGTTCTCGGTCTGTCGCTCGAAGACCGAAATGCCCGTTCGATCGTCGACATCCTGACGAGGGAAGGTCAGGAACTCGTCCTGGTCCAAGAGTACCAGGCTGCGGTTCGCGTCGGTGACAAGCGCGTGCTTCTGTTGGACGGAAGACCGCTCGGCGCAATTCTTCGGGTCCCCCGGGAGGACGATCTGCGGGCGAATATCCACGCGGGAGGGGACGTTCGCGCGACGTCCCTAACAGCGGCGGAGCAGCACCTCGTGGATACGATCGGCCCGAGGCTCGCGGCGGCGGGCCTCTACTTCGTGGGTCTCGATTTGATTGGCGAAAAACTCATCGAGATCAACGTCACGAGCCCGACCGGGATCCAGGAACTCGGGCGGTTCGAGGGCACGCGCCCCGAACTCGAAGTCGTCCGGTGGGTCGAAGCGCGCGTCGCGTCGCGTCGCGCATGACGGCGAACACTTGGCCCTCGCCCGGAAGAGGTGCTTCTCTTCAACCGTGGCTCGAAGCTGCGAGGTGTGTGCCCGCCTGGGACACGAGGCGATTCGCTCGAGACGGGGCGGCGGGCTTCAGATCTGGCGCTTACTCATGGACGAGCGCATCGTCGCGCTCTGTTCTGCCCACCGTGAGCAAGCGCACCGCGCAGGTGCACGAACTCTGGCGGAGCTGCGCGCTCTCTTCGCGGAGCCGAGTGGGCGGCGCTCACTCGTCGACCGTCGATCGCCGCTCGATCGCCGACTCTTCCCGGCGCGACCCGAGGGGCGGAGACGCGCCGGACGACGCGGGAACGACGACGGATAGACGCCGTTCTCAGTGGGACGGGTCTTCGAGCCCGTCCGGCTAGCGGCGCCCGGCCGTCTGCGCCAGGATCTGTTCGATGCGCGCGAGGCTGAACGGCTTTTCGATCCGCGCATTCGGCACTCGAGCCAGGAATCGTTCGGCGTCCGTCGTGAATACCCCTCCCGTCATGAACACGATCCGTTCGAGCTGCGTCGAGTGATTCAGCTCGAGCGCACGATAGAGATCGATGCCACTCAGTTCGGGCATGACGAGATCGCAGAAGACGACGTCGAACTCCCGTTCGCGGAGCAAGAGACGGAGCCCCTCCGTGGCGTGCTCCACCGACGTCACTTCGTGATGCGCTTCGAGCATGACGCGCAGTGTGTTCGCCACTCCCGGATCGTCATCGATCACGAGCACGCGGGCACGCGCCGGCAAATTCTCCGGCGGTAGCGTCGGCTGCGTCACGCGGATGGTCCCAGGCTGCGAAGCGTCCCCGTGTTGCACCGCCGGCAAGACCACCCGGAAGATCGTGCCGCCCGTGGACCCACTTTCAACGTCCATGCGACCTCCGAGCGCGGTGAAGATCGCGTGACACATGGCGAGCCCCAGCCCCATTGCTTCACCGGTGGCGAATGGATCGAACAGGCGTCCGCGGATCTCGGGGTCCAGCTGTGGGCCGTCTTCGGATACGGTCACGACCGTGCCGCCGTCGTCGTGCTTCGCGACGCAGAGTCGGATCTCTCGACTGAGGCTGACCTCTTCCGGGCGGGAGCGCGCGACATACAGGAGAAGGCCCAGGAATGCTTGCTCCAGCTCCCCGTCGCTGGCCCAAACGTGCGGCGCGGGTTCGTAGCGGGTCACGAGCTGCCCGCGGTATCGGATCTCGTTTCCGATCATGACGAGGACGTTTTCGAGCACGGCCCGCACGTCGACGGGGCCCGGGGCCGACGGGCGCGACCGAGAGAGTGTGCGCATCTGTCGAACTGTCTTTGCCACGCGATCCGCGCCGTCGTGGGCTTCGGCCAGGCGGACCCGCGCTTCGGCGTAATAGTCGTGCTCCGTCGCCAGATCTCTCATCCGCCGTGCAACATGCTCCAGGTTCAGCAGCGTGTAGGAGAGCGGATTGTTGATCGCGTGCGCCATCCCGGCGGCTAGGGTGCCGAGGACTGCGAGGCGGTCGGCCTGGAGAATCTGCGCTTCGAGCAGCTTCCTTCGAGTGACGTCCTGACCGAGCCAGAGCACCGTGGGCCGATCGTCGAATTCGATCCCTATGGAGGACAGCTCGAGGGTGTGTTCCTTGCTGTCGCGCATCGCCATGCGGCATTCCAGTTGGGAGAGCGGCTGTTCGCGTAGGCACGCAAGCTGCTCTCGGAGTCGTGGTGCGTCCTCCTCCGGAATGAGATCGATGACATCCGGAGGGTTTTCACGCGACGCTTCGATCCCCGTCAAGTCGGTGAACGCCCGATTCGCATAGGTCAGCTTGGTGCCTTCGGTGATCAAGACGGCCTCGGGGATACTTTCGACGACGGACCTGAATCGCGCTTCCGACCGCTCCAGCGACTCCAGCGCGAGGCGTCGCGGCGTCACGTCCGCGATGAACGCCACTACACCCGGATGATCTTCGAGCGTCGTGCTCCCCAGCCCGAGCTCCACCGATACGCTCGTCCCGTTTCTTCGAAGGACGGTGGTTTCCACGGTGGTCGGAACCTCACCGCGCGAGGCGAAGGACTTCGCGGCTCCGTCCAGGCGAGCGCGCTCGCTTCCGGTGAGGATCGTCATCGGGTCGAGCCCGAGTAGCTCGTCGTGGCTGTACCCCAGCAACGACTCGACGCACCGATTTGCGAACACGTTGTGGAGTTCCGGATTCGCCGTCGTCAGCATGATACCCACACTGGCCTCACCGGCCGCCGCGAGTATGGCGCTCGCGAGCCAATCGTCTTCCGGCGATTCGTCGGTCATCATTCGATGTTCTCGGTCAACCCGATGCCCAGCGGAGCATCCGCTCCGCGAGGTGTGTCGCATGGTCCTTCCAATCGAGCTCGTTCAACACCTCGTGAAACAGCCCCGGTCGAACGTCCAGTTCCTTCTCGGTACTGCCGGCCAGCGCGAAGAATCGCTTCGTTGCTCGAAGCGAGACGACGCGGTCCTCACCCGCCGCTATGCAGAATAGCGGAACGAACAGCGTCGGCGCGCGGTCGAGCGCGTCCCGCTGCGCTGCGGATATGGCGACGAACCACCCGGCCGTAACGTGGTGAAAGCTCAGCGGATCCTCGTCGTAAGCTCGCGCAATCGCCGCGTCATGAGTGCAATCACTCCCCTTGAGCCCCGACGGCTGCCGGAGCCGAGGCGCGACCTTCGCGGCAACTTTGCCGAGCAAGACTTGCAGCGCGGGAACGGGCTTGGCCACGTCGAAGAAGGGGGACGTCAGGGCGAGACCGGCAATCGTGTGCTCGTGAGTGAACGCGACGTGCGTCGCGATGAGCCCGCCCATGCTGTGCCCGAAGATGATCGGTTTCCCCGGCCCTGCGAAATCCGCGCAGGACTCGAGCTCCCGCAGAAGGGCGGTCACATCGGAAACGTACTCGTCGATGCTCGATGCGTGACCGCGAACGCCGTCCGAGCCCCCGTGACCCCGGAGATCGAGGCGCGCGACGTCGAGGCCTTGATGCGTCCACAAGTCGACGACTCGGTCGTACCTGCCGGAATGTTCCGCAAAGCCGTGAACGACGACGACCCGGCCGCGACGGACCCCCCGGGCTGCATCGAGGCGATAGAGAATCCGCGGCTCGCCCGCGCGTTCGAGGAACCGGTTCTCTGTCACGTGGTCAAAGCCCGTTCAGCGAATACACATGGTCCGGCGCAACCAGAGACGCGGCCTTGCTGGACTCATCGAGGACCTTGCCACCGTTGACGTCGACGACCTCGATCGTCACCTCCAGGGCGATGTTTGCCGGTTCTCTCGTCTGGATTCCGACGTTGAACCCGAGAAGTCCTGGAATGACGGTAGGAATGTACTTGTCCGTCAATGGAGACTCGTCGTGACGGTTCTGGAAGTCGAACACGTAGTTGACCAGACCCACACGCGGATCGTCCACTTCGGTCTGGTCTCCGCTGGGTGCCGGCGGCTTCACGGTCGTGAGGATGTTGATCGCCGTCGCAAAGTCGATCGCGAGCTCGTTCATGTCGTCGTACGAGAAAGTCTGCTCGATGCGTGACGACCGCCCGCTCCCGAGCCCGGGCAAGGCGTAATAGTGCTGGATTCCCGAAAGATCCGGAGTCGAGTCGTCGCCATCGATCTGGACGGCCGGGACGTATCGACCGAACTCGTTCCACGGATCGACGAGAACTGCGACGGTATGGGACGCCGTGTCGAGATTCGCGAGGGTCCACGTCAGCTGGATCTGGACGTCGTCGGCCGTCACCCACGGATGGTGCGAGAAGGGACCGACCTTGCCGCCGAGGGCCTTCTCCTGAGCCGCGCTCGGTTTTGCGATCGGGAGATTCACTGGAAGCTGCGTCTCGTAGAGGGTCAGTTCTTGGTCGGAGTAGAAGGGATGGACACTGCTCGTCATGGCCAAGGCCAGCGGCCCGATCTGTCGGCCCTGTTCGCCGCCGCAGGCGACGAGAAGAGCTCCTGCGCATGCTGTCGTGGCGATTACGAGCGCCGCACGCGGCGGGCCTTTCAGCGTGACGGCTTTCGAAGATGGCGCCATCGAGATCCTCCCACTCAAAGTATACGGCAGGATCACTTTCTTCCCGGTTTGAAGATGAAGGGGAACGCCGCGTTCGTGCCCTTGTCGGCCGTGGGGAAGCGCAACCTGCCGAATTGACGCAGAATGCAGCCCTCCACGCGGGCGTTCCCCAGCGTCGAATTCTGGATGTGCGAGGACGAAACGTCCCCGCCCGGAGTGATACCGAAGCTCACGGTCACGCCGCCGGACAGGCTCGGTTCGCGCGCGGACGCGGCCTCGTAGCATGCTCGGAATGCCCCGAAGCGCGACATCACGACCCGCATCACCTGGGCGGGCGTGAGCCCGTGCCCCGGTTGCGGAGCGTCCGCGCCCGCCACCTTGCGCTCCCCCGTCCCTTCACCGGCGCCTTCGCCTGCGCCGCCGCCGCCCCGTCCCACGCCACCATGCCCGCGTCCGCCGGGACCCCCCGCGCCCGATCCGAAGCCGCCACCGTTACCGGGACCCCACCCTGTTTGCATCGTGCCGGCGCCGAAGGGAACGCCCTCCGAGTCGCCGCCGCCGCCGTTCCCGCCGCCCTTGAACCCGAGTCCAGCTCCGCGGCCGAGCACGATCTTGTCGGACCCGAGTCCACCCAGCGCGTCCGCGACGGAGCTGATCGACCCGAGGGTTTTTTCTATCTCGTGTCCGACGTCGCTCGAGAGCACTTCCGACATTCCGCCCAGGTTTTGCTTCACCTCGCCGGTCTGTTCGGTGTGATCTCGATCGCCGTTCCTGCCGAGCGCGCCTTCCGAGCCTCTCGCTTTCTTTCCGCCGCCGGACTTGTGATTGTCCTTCGCGCCCGGATCTTTTACTCCTTGTCCCGAGTCGCTCTGCTTGTTTCCGGTCGTTGGCGGCGGAGTCTCGTCGTCTTCGAGATGAAACTTGACGGCGAGATCTTCCGCCGATGTCAGCTCGAGCGGCTTGTCGAGGGCGCGGGGGGTCGTGAGGAGCGCGAGCAATACGAGTCCGCCGCCGATGCACGTAACCGCGAACAGGAACGACAGGATGAGCACCCAGTCGAACTGGAACCTGCCCCCGAGGCGCGGCGGTGGCAGAACGAACTGAAAAAAGATGGAGAGCGAGCCGTACTGCAGGAGCCCGTGGTCACCGGACACGATCGGGATAGGAGCCCCCGAGCGCGCCAGGTCGACGGGGTTTTCACTCCGTCCGCGCAGGTAAATGACGCCGTCCGTTGCGCCGCTCGCGTCGAGTTCCCAGCCAGCTCCGGCCGCGCGCACGGGAAAGCTCGAAATCGGCCTGCCATCGGGCTTCGGCAGTACCGCTTCCTTCGTGTCGCCGACCTCGAGCGACTCGCCTGGGTGCAGGTGCCGAACGGCGAGTACCGTCGTTCCCCAGACCGCGGCGGTTCTGAGGACGTTCGATGACGCGCCCGGCGTGCTCATCGGAAAGCGGGCTTTCGCTCGGTCTCCGACAGCTCACGTAGGAACGAGCGATGCCCCAAATCAGAAGCGTCGAACTCAGCGCGGACGCGTCTCAGGAAATAGATGAGCTGCGGCGAGCGCAGCCGACCCTCGACTTCCACCGCGCCGAACTTGTAGGTCTTTACGCCCTCCTTGTCGGCCTCGGTTTTGACCTCGGTGACCGGATTGGCAGGAGGGTTTGTTGGCGCGACTTTGTCCTCCGTCGCTCTCCCGTGAGGCGAAGAAGAAGCGGCCGGAGCCGGCACTGCGGTCACGGCAGTCCGCGGCGAATGACGCTTCGCGGGTCGCGCCTTGCCCGCACCAAAGCTCGACGTCGTCACGAGCGCCGAAGCGAGCACGAACACCCAGCCGCCGATGCGCCCGCGACCTCCCTTCGTCGACCGTCGTTCGGACATGGGATTTCGAGAGCTTAACCCGATCCCGTCGGGGGCTAGAAGGCGCGGCAGGCTCATCGGAGCGGGCCAATCGAGGATTACTGAACCTGCGTGCGGTTCCTCGCGCGTCCGTCCCTCGATTTCGAGAAGGTTTGACTCGCCTTCGGCTTGCGTGGACCAAGGGCTAAGACTAGGGTGTGCGCCCTTCATCATGGCAACGGCGGTCATTCGAACTGGCGGTAAGCAATACCGCGTCACCGAGGGCGATACGCTGTCGGTCGAGCTTCTCGGCGGCAGTCCCGGAGACGTGGTCGAGTTCTCGGAGGTTCTGCTCGTCGGTGGAGACACACCGAAAATTGGAGCTCCCCTCGTCGCAGGCGCCAAGGTGCGCGCCGAGATCGTCCGGCATGACCGCGGCGAGCGGCTGGTCGTATTCAAGTTCAAGCGACGCAAGCGCTTCAAGAAGCGGAACGGACACCGACAGCATCTCACGTCCGTGAAGATCACTTCCATCCAGGGTTAAGCGAATGGCACACAAAAAGGGCGGCGGCTCGACCCGCAACGGACGTGAATCCAACTCCCAGCGACGCGGCGTGAAGGTTTACGGCGGCGAACAGGTGAACGCCGGCGGCATCCTCGTGCGCCAGGTCGGTCAAACGATTGCTCCGGGTCGTAACGTCGGGCTCGGTCGCGACTTCACTCTCTTCGCCCTCGTGACCGGCCAGGTCGCTTACGAATGGGTGAACAAGAAGAAGAAGCGCGTCTCCGTTTACCCGGCCCAAGTGGTTTGAGCGGGGTACGAGCATTGCCGCGCATCGCGGTGCTGCCGCCCGGTTTGGCCAGCCAGATCGCTGCCGGAGAAGTGGTCGAGCGACCCGCGAGCGCGGTCAAGGAGCTCGTCGAGAACGCCGTCGATGCAGGGGCGACGCGAGTTGACGTCGAAATGGACGGCGGCGGCATCACGCGCCTGCTCGTTTCCGACGACGGCCATGGGATGGATGAAGCGGACGCGCGCCTCGCCGTCGAGCGTCACGCGACGAGCAAGCTGTTCGCGTTCGGCGACCTTGCGCGCGTCACGACGTACGGTTTCCGCGGCGAGGCGCTGCCGAGCATCGCCTCCGTGAGCAGATTTTCGATGCGCACGCGCCGCGCCGGCGACGAAGCAGCGACCAGCGTCGTGGTCGAGGGAGGCGCGTCGCCCATCGTCTCGATCGCCGGTGCCCCCGTGGGCACGACGATCGAAGTTCGAGATCTCTTCTACAACGTGATTCCGAGGCGCAAATTCCTGCGATCGGCGAACACCGAGTCCGGCCACGTCGCTGACGTCGTCGAGGTTGCTGCGCTGATGCGACCCGACATCACTTTCACCGTTTCGCGCGATGGGCGGCGCGTCCGTGAATGGCTCCGCGCCGAGTCGCGCGAAGAGCGGATCCAGAGCCTGCTCGGCGACGGGCTGACTCGCGTGACGGGAGAGCGGGGCCCTCTGTCCATCGAGGCGTTTCTGTCGCGCCCGGAACACGCCCGCGCGGGCGCCGGTGGTCTCCGGCTCCTCGTCAATGCGCGACCCGTCCGGGACCGCTCACTCGTTCACACGATCGCACAGGCATACGGCAGCATCCTGGAGCGGGGGCGCTATCCGCGCGGCGTCGTGTATCTCGAGCTCCCGCCGTCTCTCGTCGACGTCAACGTGCATCCGCAAAAAGAGGAGGTGCGATTCGCCGACCCTCGCGCCGTGACGGACGCCGTTTATCACACGCTCAGCACGGCCCTCGCTCGCGCATTTGCGTTGCCGACGCCGTCGCGGTCGCCCTGGGTCCAGCGGCCATCGCCGGCCGCGTTCGTCGTCCGCTCGATCGACGCGCAGTCGCCGCCCGACGTGTCCTCCCGGATAGCGACGGTTCCCGACGCGCGGGAAGTCGAGCCGATGGATCTTGCGGCTCACGCGCCCGACCGCGCGCTCGAGGTTCGGGATTCGGCCGCGCCTATTCAACCGGGCCCCGCCCTCCGCTGGGCGAGTCTTCGGTTCGTCGCCCAGGTCCGTCAGACCTACCTGATCTGCGAAGGTCAAGAAGGGCTTTACGTCATCGACCAGCATGCCGCCGCGGAACGCGTGAACTTCGATCGTCTGCGCAAGCAATATCGCTCGCGTGCGGTTCCGTCCCAGACACTGCTCTTTCCGATCACCATCCATGTCAATCCTCCGGAGAGCGAGATCATCGGGCAGAAGTCCGAGAACTTCGCGTCGCTCGGGCTCGATCTCCGCGTCCGCGGGCCGGAGATGGTGAGCGTCCATTCGGTCCCGAGGCTCCTGTCGCGCGCGAGTCCCGAGCGCCTGGTACGTGACCTGCTCACCGAGGTGACGCGCGTCGGCGGGCGGGCGTTCAGCGATGCTGTCGATCTGGCGCTCGCGACGATGGCTTGCCATGGCTCGATTCGCGCCGGGGATCCGCTCGAGGAGGGGGAAGCAACGGCGTTGTTAAGCGCCCTGGATCTCGCGGACTTCGCCGGCCATTGTCCGCACGGTCGTCCCGTCGTCGCCGTGACGAGCTGGAGCGAGCTCGAGCGCAAAGTCGGCCGACGCTGAACCTCAGTGAGCGAGCCACCGCGAGGGCGGCGCGGGCGCAAATTGCCCCGGAAACGGATTGGCGGTCTCGCGGCGCTGGAGCTCTTGCGGTGTCCAGCGCAGATCGGTGCCGCGCTCGTTGAAGATCGCCACGCCCACGACGCCCACGTTCCTGTCCTTGCCCATGCGGCTCGCATACGAGTCGCTCACCTTGCCGAAGCGGAACGCTCGAACGAACCCTTGGCTCTCGCGAAATCCTTCGATGTCGAGCGTGTCGTACGGCCCGACCACGTATCCCCGCTTCTCGAAACTGCCGTCTCCGCCGTCGACGACGTCGAGTCCATCCACGCTCGCCACCGTTTCCAGTCGAAATGGCGACCGATTGTCGATGCGCACGATGTACCGATCGCCGTCGTGTCCGATGGCCGTCGTCCGCCCGTCGATGAAGGCGGCGCGGAGCGGCCGACCGCTCTCGTCGACCAGACTCACGATCACGTTCCCGTTCGCGAGCGGCATGACGCTATCACCCCAATCGACGAACCTTCCATGGCTCTCGGCGCTCACGCCAGCCTCGTCGTTGTAAAAGAAGGAGGCTGCGGCAAAAGGGTGTTCGTCGCTCTGACGTTCGAAGGTAGTCGTCGAAACGCGGCTCGCGACCGACTCTCCCCAGGACGTTCCGAGACCCAGGCGCGATTTTTTCTCCGCTCGATCGAGCTCCGCGGGGGCTCCGGACCCGGCGAGCGCGTCGTCGTTGCTCGGCGCGGCCGACCCTGCAGATGCGCGTGACGCCGCTTCGGGTTCGTCTCTCGGCGCCGGTGGAGCCTGGGGCTCGTCTCTCGGCCCCGGTGGAGCTGCAGCGACGCGGGGGAGCTCCTCGACGTCCGTCGCGGGCGCATCGCCAGGGAAGGGCCGAGCCTGGTGACCGAAATGCGCCGGAGTTCCGGTCGCTTCCGGCGTGGCGCCGTGACCGCAGCCCGTGAGCGCGAGTGACGTCAGGAAACCGAGAATCGAGACTCTTGCGACCATTCCGTTTGCCTCCATTTGATGATTCGACGGATGAGTCCGGAAAAAGTGCTGCGCGTTCTGATCGAGTTTCGACCACGGTCGGGTAAGACACTCTGCGACCGTGTCTCCACACGATGCCAGGAGTGACGAAGGCGAATGACGGATCCTGCGCTGCCGCTGCTCGTGATCGTCGGACCAACGGCATCCGGCAAGACGGCCCTCGCGGTGCGTGCGGCGGAGGTGCTGGGAGGCGAGATCGTCAGCGCCGACAGTGTCCAGATCTATCGCCGATTCGACATCGGTTCGGGCAAGCCGAGTGCCGAGGAGCGGCGGGGCGTGCCCCATCACCTCATCGACGCCGTCGAGCCGCTCGCACCGATGGACGCAGCGCGATGGGCGTCTCTCGCCTCGGACGCGATCGACGGGATCCGTGCGCGCGGCCGCGTGCCGATCGTGTGCGGCGGCACGTTCCTGTGGGTTCGCGCGTTACTGTTCGGACTGTCGCGTGCGCCGCCCGCGGACGAGCGAGTGCGCGCCCGACACGAGGCGCTGGTTGCCTCCGAGGGTCGAGCCGCGCTTCACGCTCTCCTGGCCCGCGTGGATGAAGCGACGGCCTCGCGCCTCGCGCCGAACGACTTCGTTCGGGTCAGCCGCGCGCTCGAGGTCCATGAGCTGACGGGAACCCCGCTCAGCGACTGGCACGCCGCCCACGGCTTTCGAGACCCGAAGTACGACGCGCGTCTGGTCGGCGTGCAATGGACGCCCGACGAACTGTCCGTCCGCATCGCGACCCGCGTGGCCTCGATGCTGACGGCCGGCTGGGTCGACGAGGTTCGCGCGCTCGTGGCGGAGGGCTTCCGCGCCGCGCGCGCGATGACGTCCGTCGGCTACCGTCAGATCGCCGACGCGGTCGAGCGGGGCGCGCCCGATCTGGCGACGCTGGAGCGGGAGATTGTCCGGGCCACGCGCGTCTTCGCTCGTCGTCAGCGCACCTGGTTACGAGACGAACCCGTGGAGTGGCTATCGCCGATCGACGCGGTGGGTTTCAAGGGCCGGGCTTGAGGCCCAGCGACGCGTCGAGGAACTCGAGGAACGTCTCCGGTAGCTTCGAGGGCTTTGCGAGCACCACGTCCGAGGGCTCGGCGACTACCGCGGGACGTTCCACGATGAGGGGCGCCGCACTTGCGGCGTGCATGCTCGGCGGCACCGACGCGGCGAACCCCGGCGACGTCAGCGACTCGGGCGCGGCCTGCGCCACCGGCTCGAGGCTAGTCTGGTGACGCGCGAGAATCGGCCTGCACGTCCGAAGGCGGCGCGAGGTCGGCGTGATAGCCGCCCGAGAACTCCTGTCGCGGGAGCGAAAGCTCGAGCTCATCGAGCGCGTCGGGCTTCTCGTCGGCCTCGGGGAGCGCGGCGAGCTCGAGCCGAGCTCCCGGCGCGTCGGCTCCTTCCAGCTCGACGGTTTCACCGAGTTGCTCCATCGTTGGAACGCCCGGTGGCGCCTTCGGAATCGGGCCACCCGAAAGGTCGGGTTGCAACAGGTCATCGACGTCGGCACCCCCGCCGAGATCCGCTTCCTCGGCCTCGTCCTCGCGGTAGGCGACGGCCGGGGCGGCGGGTGCCACGGGCGCCATGATCTGCCGCCCCGATTCTGGCGGCGGGGTCTTGATGGGGGCCTCGTGTTCCGCCTCGTCCCGGAGCGCGTGCGCCGGTCGTGGAGCGGACTCGGGGACCGGCTCTTCACCGTCGAGATCCGCATCGAGGGTTCGCGCCGCAGTCGTGGGTTCCGCGAGCTCGACAATCTCCGCGTCCATCATGTCGATCTCTTCCAGCTCGGCCTGCTCCGGTTCCGGGGCGGGCAGCGCTCGAACGGGCTCCGGCATGGGCGTAGGTCGCGTTCTCGTTGCGTCCACGCGGGCGGTCGGAGGCAGCGCGCTCGGCGGCGATGCTTCGGCAGTAGCACTCGATCGGGCGGGGCCGTGCGTCCCCGCCCGTGGAGCTTCCGAATTTTTCCGGATTCGCTCGAGCAGTGATTCGAGCTTTGCGATCTGTTTCTGGACGTTCAACGGGGCCTGCCTCGATCTATGGAGACGCGTTCAGCCGCGTCAGAGCGTCGCCCCACGACGAGCCCTGAGTGAGCCACTTCTCGACCGTCGCGGCTGACGCGCGGTTCACCGCGACGAGGCGAGCTTTGCTATCGGTTCGATCCAGCGGGACGATCGCGCCGTCCCGCGACAGCGCGCGTTGCAGCGCGCCTTCGAGAATCGCCGAGAGCATGCGGTCACCGCCGGCCCCGAGGGGTGAGTTGGTCACGGTGAAGACGAGCGCGCGTCCCCAGACCTCCACGCCGAGAGAGCCAAGGCCCGACAGGGCGAGCTCGCCGCCGAGGTGTTCGACGAAGGCTGCGATCGAGCTCGTACCGTCGATGCGGGAGGCGACGCGACGCCCCATCTCGGTGCCCAGGTGGCGCCCGAAATCCGTCGTGCCCTCCGTGCCTGCGCTTTTGCACAGCGCGGCAAGCGCTTCCGTGGGAACCAAGAGTCGTGCGTCGGCGCCGTCCAACGACACGTGCCCGCGACCGAGTTCGAACCGAACGGAGTGAGTGGGATTGAAGGGCTTCGTCATCACGGATCGGAAGACGCGCGATCGAGCGCGATTTTGCGAGTATAGGCGGGGTGTGCGACGGGCTGTCAAATGCCGCGGGGGTTTCTGGCGAGCCGCGCTCCTGGCGAGCCTCTTCCTGGCGTCCCCGAGCCACCCGCAGCTCTTGCTCGGACAGGGGCCGAACGTGCCGCGTCCCCCGCCGACGCTCGACCCACGACTCCCGCGTGGCGCGGCGCAGGTCTTCGACGAGCGGCCGACCACGCCCGCGGTCTGCTCCTTCAAATACCCGGTTTGTTTCCACGCCGCACCAACAAAACTAAAAGAAAATCAGATGCTTGAATGGGTCGGTGCCCTCGAATCCGCGTACGAGCGGCTCGTGGTCTTGCTCGGACTGCCCGCACCGCTCGACGACGTGAATCACGGGGGCGGTCCGAACTTCGATGTGTACTTCGTGCCCGGTGCGCATGGCGTTCATGCCTCGCCCGATGCGGTGGATGAAGCCGCGGCGCACGATTCGGCGTCCGCATTCTGCGTCGTCGGCGACGACGCGCTCCCGATCGCTCGGGCAGCCACTCTGTGTCTCGGCGAGGCGATCGCGTTCGAGCTCGACGCGAGCGAGACGCCGTTTTCGCGCCGCGCGCTCGCGACCGAGCTCTGGCTCACGACGGGGACGCCGACGTCCGCGGATGCGCGGGCCATCGATGACGTGCAAGCGTCGCCCGAACGCGCGATCGTCGCGCGCGACGCATCGAGTCGCGCGGAAGGGGGCGCGCTGCTCCTCGAATATCTCGACCGCGCGAAGGGCCGCGGCGCGCCTGCCGAAGTCGGACTCGCGACGTACGCGCTCTCTGCCGGCAAGCGGAGTCCGGCCGGATTGCGGTGGGTGAACGAGCCCGACACGCTCGACGTCCTTCGCGCGACGTTCGGCCCGACACCGAGCGACGTGGCGCGTTTGTTTGCCGATTTCGCCGTCGATCGCGCTTTTCTCGGCTCGCGCGACTCCCAGGGGCTCTGGCCGTCGTTGCGATGGGTCGGCGATTTCGGCCGGGTGCGCTTCGAGTGGAGCGTGCGGATTCAGCTCGTTTCCGCGTCGGCTGGCTCCGGCGCGGCCGGTCGAACCGACGGGCTCGACGTATCTATGGGTCACGCTCGACGAGCCGCCGCCCGTGCAAGGGTTCGGGTTCGAGGCGGACTGGGAGCCACCGGCCGCGTTTCGGTGGGCGCTGGTCGCGGTGGACGCTCGCGGTGTTCCATTGCGACGCATCGACGTTCCTTTTCTGGAGCGCGAGACTCACGTGGAGCGCATCATCGGCGATCTCACCGGTGCGGCGGGGGTGCTGATCGCGGGAACGAACCTCGGCGGGCTGGGTCCTAGCTATCCGTTCGATCCCGATTTCGAGCCTTACGAGCCCCACGCCTATACCGTCTACCTCGCCATGCCATGAACGCGAGCGCGAGCGCTCCGACACTCGCCGTTCGTCCCTGTCGCGTTCCGACGGAACAACCGCCGCGCGCGGCAAAGCCTGCTTGCGCGACGTTCACGTCCACGGCGATCGGCACGGTCGCCGACGCGAGCATCTTGCCGCCGAGCAACGCATCCACCTCGAGCGCCGTGCCGCCCGTTCCCGCGCTCGCCGCGACGGCGAATTCGTACAACCCCGGAGCCGCCTTCGAGAGCGCCGACGTGACGGTGCCGTTTCTGACCGAAATCGTGAGCGCAGATTCGTCGAAGCCGTCGGCGGCGCGAGAGTTCGCGTCGCGAAGCTGGAGCATCGCCGCGACGTTCCACGCCGGGTCTGGATGGGCGTAAGTATCCCCGAGGACGAGCCAGCTCGCCTTTGCCGACGGGGCGCGAGTCACGGGCACGGCGAGCGCCTGTTCGACGTCGAGAGAGTCCGGCAGATAAAGCATCCCCGCGCCAAGCTGCGACGAGAGCGGTACTGCGCCGGACGGATGTCGAGCGCCCGCTTGAAGCAGAGTCAGGATCTCGTCTTCGGTGAGGGTCGGATCGCCTTGGAGCAGGAGCGCGACCGCGCCGGCAACGATCGGCGACGACATCGAGGTGCCGGCCGTCACTGCGTGCGTCGAGTCGACCACGGCGCAATCCGTGGGGGGCTCGCACGACCCCTCTGCAAAGATACTCGCAGCGTTCGTTGCGGGATCCGCGGCCCCGCTCATCGCGCCCACGACGAACGCGCCCGGAGCGACCAGGTCTGGCTTGATCCGGAAATCCGAGGTCGGTCCTGCGGCGCTGAAAAACGCGATCGAATCCGGCGTCGGATCCGCGACGCTTCCGAACGGGCCGATCGTCTGCAGTACGCCTTTTCGATCGGTCCACGACGTCCGGTTCAGGGTTGCACCCACGGCGATGAGCCCGCTGCTCGCCGCAGGCAGCGATATCGTCGACTCCTTCGTCGCTGCGGGAAACACGGCGCCGAGCGAACCAGTATCGGGCCCGAGATCGCCGGTCGACTGTACCCACAGATTCGCGGTTCCGTGCCCCTCGAGTCGGATCGCGAACGTCTCGTCGCGTGCCCACGTTCCGTCGATGATGACCACGGCCGCGTTCGCGTCGCCGAATCCCTCGTCGAGCGGCGTCAATGAACCGTTCGCGATCAGCGCGATGGGGTTCGCGTCGCCTCCCTGGACGGGCGCCGTCTTTCCGACCGGCGCTATCCAGGGCCCGCTTCGTCGATCGACGCCGACCTTGAGATCGTCGCCAGGCTGAAAGGCGAGGTAGACGAAGATCGTCGCGTTCAGCGTGCTGGCGGTCGTCGTGGACGCGGTGATGATGGGAATCCGCACCGACGAAAGTTCAGGCACGTTCACTTCGGTGTGCTCGCCGACGGGATTCGGGAACGACGGGATCCCGTCGTAGAGCGCGGCGCTGTTGCCCGCGGCGACGACGATCGCGCGACCCGGATGCATCGGTCCGACCTCGTCCGCAAGAGCGCGTTCGAGCGACGTGGTTCCGTCGTGTGGTCCAAAATCGCTTCCGAGACTCAGATTCACTACGGCCGGGACGCGATCGAGCCCGGCCCCGGCTCCCTCCTGCTCGGCGAGCCAGAAGACCATGTCAGTTGCGGACAGCAGTGAAGAGTCGTCTATGTTGCCGTCGGCATCGACGACGCGCGCAATGATGATGTCTGCGTCCGGCGCGACGCCGACGTATTTCTTCTCGGCGCCCCCGTTGCCGGCGGCCAGCGACGCGACGTGCGTGCCATGCCCCACGGAGTCCGTCGGGAGTTCGCCGCCGAGATTTTCGGCGAGGCGCGCGTCGATGTCGGCTTTTGCGTAGACGGCGCAGGGCAGCTTGGTCGTACACCGCGCCTCGGCCATTCCCGCGATCGTCGACGCGCTCGAGCCGGTTTGAATCGGAGCGCTGCCGTAGTCGATCAGATACAGGACGCGCGACGTACCATCCGGGTTTCGAAAGTCGGCCAGCGTCACGTCCGCGCCGGTGTCGACAATCCCGACGATCACGCCCTCGCCGTTCCGCCCGGTCTGGTCGCGAAACGTCGTTGCGCCGGTCCAGACTGCCGCACGATCCATGAGCGGTCGAAGCGGCGCCGTCCAGGTCATTTGCCACGTCGGGTGCGCGCGTGACAGCGTGTCCAGGTCGGCGCGCGGCGCGCGTATTGCACTCCACTGATCGCCGAACCGCGGCAAGCCCCACACTCTCGGGTCCTCACCCGCGGGAACCTCGATGATCGCGGAGAGTTCGCTTCGGCCATATAGTCCGCGCGCGGAGAGCGTCGCACCCGTGTGAGGCGCGGCGCGGATGATGCCACGCAGGTCGACCTGGGCGTTCGCCGCCGGTGCGAAGATGAGCGCGCCGACGACCATGGCCCTGACGGCGGCGCGACGTGACGTCGGAAGACGAATGCGGACCTGGGTGTTCAAAGTGTCCGAGCGACTCACATCGGGGGGATGAGGTGTTTCTTCGGCGGCGTGGCTTCTGCCTTGTCGCGATACCGATCGAAGCGCGCCGCCACTTCCGCGCGAAGGCGGTCAAATGGAATCACGGCGTCCACGACGAGCTCGCTCGCGAGCTTCGCGATGTCCACGTCGTTCCGGTAATCTTCGCGCAGAGACTCCACCAGCGCTGCCCGCTCGGGTCCGTCGGGAACTGCCTGGATGCGATTGTAATAAACGGCATTCACGGCCGCCTGAGGTCCCATGACGGCGATCGACGCCGTGGGCAACGCGATACACGCGTCGGGCTCGAAAGCCGGACCGCACATCGCGTAAAGGCCAGCTCCGTAGGCCTTGCGCACGATGACGCTGACCTTCGGCACCGTCGCCTGGCTCACCGCCGCAATCATCTTCGCGCCTGCCCGGATGATGCCTTGCCGCTCCACCTTGGTCCCGATCATGAAGCCCGGAACGTCCGCGAGATAGAGGAGCGGGACATTGAACGCGTCACACAGCCAGATGAAGCGAGCCGCCTTGTTCGCGCTATCCATGAAGAGCACTCCGCCGAGGTGCTTCGGCTGGTTCGCGACGATGCCCACCGCGTGACCCTGGATCCGACCGAACCCCGTCAGAATCTCCCTGGCGAAGCGATCCTTGAGCGGCAAGAAACTGCCGTCGTCCACGACGTGATCGATGACCTCGCGCATATCGAATGCCTTGTTTTCGTCCGCGATGACGACGTCTGCGAGCGGGCGCAGTCCGTCGCGCGGCTCTCCGGGTCCGGTCTTGCCGGGCGCGCCGCGATGGTTCTGCGGCATGTACGACAGGTAGCCCTTCGCCCACGCGATCGCCTCGTCCTCCGTCTCGACCAGCACGTCTCCGCAACCGGAGACCGACGTGTGCATCTTTGCGCCGCCCATTTCCTCGAGGGTCACCTTTTCGCCGATGACCACCTCCGCCATCCGCGGCGAGCCCAGGTACATGGCCGCGTTTCCGTCCACCATGACCACGACGTCGCAAAACGCGGGAATGTACGCACCGCCGGCTGCAGACGGTCCGAACAGCAGGCAGATCTGCGGCACTCGTCCCGAGAGCGCGACCTGATTGTAGAAGATCCGCCCGGCTCCACGTCGGCCCGGGAACATCTCCACCTGGTCGGTGATCCGCGCGCCTGCGGAGTCCACGAGATAGAAGAGCGGACACTCGAGATCCCGTGCCACCTCCTGAATCCGGAGGATCTTCTCGACCGTGCGGGCACCCCACGAGCCCGCCTTGACGGTCGAGTCGTTGGCCATGAGCGCGACGATCCGACCATCGATCTGGGCAGTTCCCGTGACGACTCCGTCCGCGGGCAAATCCTCTGCGCATGCGTTCGCGAGCAACCCGTCCTCGACGAACGAACCGGAGTCCACGAGTCGCGCCACGCGCTCGCGTGCGAACAGCTTGCCGTCCGAGGTGTTCTTCTCGTGATACTTGGTCGCCCCACCTGCGCGGGACGCGGCTTCGAGCGCTCGCAGCTCTTCGTCCTTCACGCGACGTTCCTAGGGTTCGAGGCTCATCGTTCGGCGATCAACCGCTCTACGAGCGCGTCCAGTTTCGGCAGATGCACGGCATCGTAGCCGACCATGACGTCGCGCACCGTCCCTCTTCGATCGATCACGAATACTGCGGGAATCGCCATCGCCTGGTACGCGGAGACCGTCTTTCCGGACTCATCCGACGCCACGGGGTATTTCATCCCGAGCTCCGAGGCCGTGGCTGCGGCTTGATCGGCGGGGTCCGCCGTAATCGCGATCATTCGCAACCCTCGCGCCGAGTATCGGTCGTGCCACTGGTTCATGTGAGGGACCAGTGCGCGGCATGCGACGCACCAGGGCGCCCAGAACTCCACGACCAGAACCTGCCCCCGCTGCGCCTGGAGTGTCGGCTTGAAACTCCCATTAGCGATCTTGAGTGCATCGAAGGGCGGCGCTGGTTGATCGACGAAGGTCATCCGATAGATCTCGTCGCGTTCCGGCAGCGCACCCAGGATCACGGCAACGAGGCGATCTGCTCCGCGTCGCTTCAACGCCAGGCCGAGCCGCGCCCCCGCGTGCTGCCCGGACACGATCCCGATCACGTCCGATGGCGATGCCACGGGCTGATCGTCGATGCGCATGACGAGGTCTCCGGCAAGGATCCCCGCAGCCTCAGCCGGCGACTTGGGCACGACTCGGCCGATGCGCACCCCTGCTTCCGCTGGCGCGGCGGCTTCGAGCTCGACCCCGAGCCATCCGCGGGCGTCGTTCGTATCTTCATTGACCACGGCCTCCGTCTGGGGCGCGGCGCTGGCTGCCGTCGGGACGTCGCGCGGCGCCGCCGCTGCGGCGGTTACGTCCGGCCGCGCCCGACTGGGTGCCAGGACTGCTGCGGGAGGCGCGCTCACGGGAGCTGGCGTCGGAGCGGCGAGCGCGGCGCCGGGAGGTGCTGTTACGGAAGGTGCTGCGACGGGCCGCCGATTGGCGCAGCCGACTGCGATGAGAACGGCGAACGCGGCAGAACGGCCTTGAGGAACATGCATTTGGACCTTGCTACCATGGCGCGATGGTGTGCTCGCGTCGAGGCAAGGTGAGATGGGGGTTCGCCGTGTGTCTCTTCGTCTGGCCCTGGGGCGCAGCTTGCGCGTCGCCTGCGACGACGGCCCTCGCGCCGGTGCCGCCCACGGCCAGGTGGGCGCTCCTCGACACCGCGCGCCGGTGGCCGAGCGCGAGCCCGCCTTTCCCTTCTCGCGGTCACGGCGTTGGAGACTACTTGATCGACGTACACGTCTCGCCGTCGAGTCTCGCCGCGTACGTGCGCGGCGATCGCGAGGGGATGTCGGGCGCCGTGACGATAGCGGCCTTTCACCGTCGTGAGGCCGACGGGGCCCTTGGCTCCATTTTCGTGATGACCCGCTCAGCCGTCGGGAAATTTCGGTTCATGGTCGTCGACCCGGAGGGCCGTCTTTCGGAGGACGGCCCGCTTCCCCTTTGTGCGCGGTGCCACGCGGAAGCGTCTCGACAGCTCTTCGGGCTCCCGAACGACGTCCCGAACGCGACAGAAAAGAGCGCAGCCGGGAATTGACGGCTATCTCTGGACGTTCGGTGGGTGAGAGGAAATGTTACAAAACATGACGACCCGCGGGTGCTTGCACACCAACGCGGGCCATCCGAAAGCCTCTCAAAGGACTGCGAAAAGAGCTAAAAAAGCTAGGAAACCAAGGAAGCCTAAGGTTCGGTTAATTTAAGGGCCTGCTCGGAGCAGGCGAAAAAAAGGGGGAAAGTCAAAAGTCCCGTGATGCGACGTCGCTGACTTCACGAGGGCTATCGGGCAGGTCTCCTAGCAGGGGTCGTGCCAGGAGCGCAATCCCTCGGGTAACACGGCCAAAACCGGGCTCTCCGGAGCAGGTTTTCGACGCAGCGCGGTGCGCCCCACGACGCCCCTGTCCGAAGACGCTCCCGGTATCGCAAAGTTTGCGAACTCGCTCCTGCAGGGCCGGTCGTTCGCGACGTCCGTGGTTGGCAGATCCGCCGAGGCCACGCGATTGTGATATTACGCCGTCCCTCGGCGGGCCATCCGTCGGTACGCGCCCGTAGCTCAGCTGGATAGAGCGTCGGTCTACGGAACCGAAAGTCGGAAGTTCGAATCTTCCCGGGCGCGCAAAGGAAATCACAGGGGATTTCGTCGGGGACGAAAGCGAGCGTGGCAACTCGGAGCGACAGGGTTCCGATGCGTCTCGCGATGAGCATGCCTTCCGTGGATCTGACGGTCGTTCGGATGGAGCGTGGGAGTGCTCGTCGAGCCAGCATCCCGTCCCGCAGGGGGTATCCATGCTCCGGCCCCTGTGACATCCTTCAAGCAGTCGACCAGTCTCAGCACCAAACAAAGGGAGGTATCGGATGGCGAACGACGCGAACAACCCGATGAAGCCTCTCTACAAGCGGCTCGGCGACCTCGGTCTCACGAAGGCGTACGTACAGGGGAAGGTGCTCCCGAGCTGGTGGAGCGACGAAGCAGCGACGAACCCCGCCGGGTTCTCGGAGGCAGTCGTGCTCTTGTCTCGCCATCTTGGGCTCGACAGCGAGACGCTGCGAGGCTCCGGCGAGATCCGACTAACGGGTGAGCCGATGGTCAAATTGAAGAAGGCGGCTAACGCTAACGACGATGATCTCGCCGTCGCTCGGAGGCTCGCGCTCCAGGTCGCTCGACTCGCCTTGCTCGGCGTGTCTGCGCCAGCGCCCAAGGTGCCCTCTTCGGGAATCGAGCTGCGCCAGCAGATCCTCGACCAAGATCAGCCATGGGTCAGTCTCGAAACGCTGCTCGACTACTGCTGGTCGATCGGGATTCCGGTGCTTCACGTGTCTGCGTTCCCAAAGAACGCGAAGCGCATGCACGGTCTCGCTGCAAAGGTCGCCGGTCGTCCCGTAATCGTGATCTCCAAGGAGGTTCAGCAGCCGGCCTGGCTGCTCTTCATCCTCGCCCATGAGTTGGGCCACATCGCGCTTGGGCACGTCGAAGAGGAAGACGCCGTCGTCGTTGACGCCGAAATTGACCAAGATAGCGCCGACGACGAAGAGCGTCAGGCGAACGCCTTTGCGTTGGAACTGCTTTGCGGAAATGCACAGACCCGTTTTCGAGCGGAGCGCTGGCCGAAGGCAGCCGTGCTTGCTCAGGAAGCGGTCAGGATCGGCCAGCAACAGCACATCGATCCGGGTCATGTCGTCCTGAACTACGCGCACTCTATGGGCCCCGAGTTCTTCGCGGTCGCCAACGCGGCGCTCAAGAACTTGGAGCCAAACCCTGACGGTGTTGGGACGATCCGAAAAAAGATGGCGGCAGCGCTCGACTGGTCGCTCCTTCCCACCGAGGCCGCTGAGTTCGTCTCTCGGATGACGCAGGCAGAACTCGCCTCGGCAGCGTGAAGGCGTTCTGCGACAACGACATCCTCCACAAGCTCTGCGCGTTCGATCTCCTCGAAGACGCGACGGCAGGAGCCGGGCTTGCACCGGGCGACCTGGTGGCCCTTCCGACCGCGAAGTTCTTCTTTCTTCGGAAGCAACCAGACAAGGGTCGGCAGCGCTTCGGTGACCTCGTGTACCAGCGCATTCACGGTGCGTTGAACGCGGCTGGGGAGGTGGGCGTTCAGCTACACCCCGAGGACGAAAAGATCCTGATCAACAGGCTCGGCATCGACCAGGGGGAGGCGCTCCTGTTCTCCTACGCCTCTCGGGACGAGGGTTCACTGCTTACGGGCGATAAGCGAAGCCTTCTGGCGCTCACGGCGGAGCCGTCGTGCAGCGACATCGTTGCTCGCTTGCAGGGTCGAGTCGTCTGCCTGGAGCAGCTCGTGCTCGGCGCAATCGCACGCGCCGGGTTCGTGTCGGTTCGAGAAAGGATCGTGCCCGCGATCGGGTGGGACAAGGTCATGCGGGTGGCCTTCGGATCGGGCCTCAGCACCGAGGAGGGCTCAGCCGTGGCAGCGCTCGAATACTACGTCGCCGACCTGCGCAAGCAGACGGGTTCGCTGCTGCGGCAGGAAAGCGTGTAGCCTGACGCCATGCTTGTCGCGACGGGAGAGTGCCACCGCGGCTGGGCGAGAGAGCCGCCGCGACGGCATCGACGGGAAGATCGAGGAACTTGAGCGCGCTCAAAGTCCCAATGTGAGCAACTGACCTGGTCGCAGCGTTGTGTCGCCGGTCCACTCCGGATATCGTGCCCGCGCGGGTGGGTCGGTACCGAGGTTCGATCGAGGTCGAACGGGAGCCGTCACGTCCGTGACGAAGGCCGTCATCTTCGATTGCGACGGCACGATCGTCGATAGCCTCGGCCTCGCGAACGAGGTTCTCTCGGAGTACCTGGGTGAACTCGGTTTTCAGGTCACCCACGCTGAGGCGGCGGCGCGGTTCGGAGGCGGGAAGCTCGCCGATTCAATCGCGAAGTTCGAGGCTGACTTCGACCGGAACCTTCCCGAGACGTTCACCACGGAGCTGCGACGCCGACGGGACGTAGCTTTCCAATCCCGGTTGATGCCGTTGGAAGGAGCAGAGGAAGTCGTTCGCAGCCTGGATGTGCCCCGGTGCGTCGCCAGCAACGGGCCTCGTGAGCAGACGGAGCTGAGCCTCCGTGTCACTGGTCTCTTGCCGCACTTCGAGGGCCGAGTGTTCTCAGCCTACGACATCGGCGTCTGGAAGCCCGACCCCGGTCTGTTCCTTCACGTCGCAGATGCACTTCGGTTGCGCCCCGAGGACTGCCTGGTCGTCGAGGACAGCCTTCCCGGAATCGAGGCGGGCCTCGCCGCTCGAATGAGCGTGGTGGCTATCACCTCCACCGAGCCACCGTTTCGTATTCCTCCCGGCGTTCGCCGGATCCGACGACTCGCCGAGCTTGCGGACCATGTTCCCTTCGATCCGCCACGCCGAGGGGGCTCGGCCGATCTCCGGTGAGGAACAAGCATTCGCGGCGTGGTGGGCTGCGAGGAAGGGGGAGCGGCGTCACGGTTGAAGCACTGGGTATCGTGCCGACCTCCGGCGCCCTGGAATCTGCCGTCCTGGAAGATCCTCCATCCCCCAGAGGGCCTTCTCACGGGCGATGTGCGGCAGAGCCTCGACATCGGCGGCGCCGGGCGCACCTGAAGGCCGCGACGCTCCGGAGTCCTCATGAACGAGCCCTCCGTGATTCTGAGCTAGGAGCCCGACGCTGATCACCATGAAGACCGCCAAGGCGACGAGGAGCATGGTCTTGGTGGTCTTGGGCATCGGCACGGCTTCCGGGATGGACACCGCCGCCCCGAGAAGGTTCCGGTGGTGCCTCTCACGTCAGGAAGAACCGAGCCAGCGACATCCCGAACGCGAAGCAGGCCCCGCCGAAGAACGTCGTGAGCCTCGTGGTCTTGATTCCCCGCCGCCTCCGCCTCTCACCGAAGCGGTGCATCACGACCCCGGAGATCACCGGGTACAGAGCGAGCCCCACTAGCCGGAGAGGAACGCCGCGGGTGATCCGCGATGGCAGAACGTGGGCGGAGATCGCCCCGACCAAGCCGCCGAGGAGGACATAGCCGACACCTGCAAGAATGGGGTCGGCCTCTTTGCTCTCCCTCGCGCTGTGCTTGAGGGACTCGACTCCGAGTTCGATCAGAACCTCGAATGCTAGCTGGAGAAGGATCTCTCCCAGGAACCAGATGGCGAATTCGAGCAGAAGAGTGAGCATGGTTCGTTCGCCGTCGGGCCTTCACGAGGAGACGACGTCGTTGGTCATGGAAGGGTACGCCGGTCTTCCCGTGGTCACGCTGATCACCCTGGTCATCCAGGAAGACGACGGCACCGTGGCCACCGTTTCCGTGCCCAACGAGCAAAGTCGGAACATGTTCCGGGCTTGACCCGGGTGGGTCGGGGCCATGACGCGAGCTGCCCGTGGACCCGCCACCCCCTTCCGGGAGATGCTCCCCCCAATGCGCACGGTAGGGAACATCCTCTGGCTGGTCTTCTCCGGCTTCTGGATGGCCGTGGGCTACGGCCTCTCGGGCGCTCTCCTGTGCCTGACGATCGTCGGCATTCCCTTCGGCGTCCAGGCGTTCAAGCTCGCGGGGTTCACCCTCTGGCCGTTCGGGAGGAAGGTGATCGATGCCCCTGGCGGAGGCGGCTGCTTGTCCGTCGGGTTCAACCTGCTCTGGCTCGTCCTCTTCGGCTGGGAGCTGTTTGTCGGCCACCTCGTGACGGGGCTGCTCCTGTGCATCACCGTGATCGGGATCCCGTTCGGCATCCAGGCGTTCAAGCTGAGCGTCCTGGCGCTCTGGCCGTTCGGGAAGATGATCGTGGAGGACCGGTAGTCAGGCCGTGCGCTTCGTCGGGTACATCCCCGCCGTGCTCCGTGGCATCAAGGTCGAGTGGGACATCCCGGTCGAGATCACCGACGAGAATCCGCCGGGCGATGCATCCGCAAGATGAACTCGAACGTCTTCGCGTCGGTCGGCTTCGACGTCCGTTTCATGTTCAACCTCACCGGCCCGGAACGAGAACATCTCGGACACCAATGCGGGAAGACGTCGTTCATCCGAGGGGCGCGTTGATCTTCGCGAACGAGACCGAGACCTGGTTCTGGGTGCAGGCGGGGGACGAGGAGTGAGCTTGTGGTTCCTGATGAAATATCAGGGAGCCGTGTACCAGCTCGTGGTCGTCGTCCCGTTGTCGCTGGCAGCGTAGTGAGCCGCGAAGACGGGGGGAGCGGTCGTGATGTCGAAGACGACGAGAGGCTACGAACCGCTCCCGGCGACGGGCTCGGAATCGGCGGCGGGCCTGTACTCCCGCAGGTCGATATAGCTCACGATGTCGAAGAGCGGACCCAACGTGAGAACAAGCGTTTCTCCGTCGATCGGCGTCCGTGTCACGACGCGACATTCCTTCTGATACTCGTATGTCTCCAGCTTTCGGAAGCGGAAAAGCGACTCGCGAACGATGTGGCAAGCATCGAAGCTGGGAAACCCTTCGCGAAGGTAAGCGGATCGGCGACGTCCCGTCCTTCGGGGAAGCACTGGCAAGCCGCGAAGAGGCCCACCGCTTCGACCCTGACACGGGGCCGGTCGTGCTCGAGCTGCCACCAAGGGGAGCTCGAGCTCCGGCCGTGCCCCTCCGCCGATTTGACGAAAACACCGAGCTCACGGTCGTCGAGCGTCCGCCGTTTCGGCCTTCAGAGCCGCCGGTTCGTGAGGCGCTGCACCCGTTTGATGACATCGAGGAGAAGACGACCGTCGATGCAGTGCCGCTCCGTCCGTCCGAGCCGCCGAAGCGGTGAATGGCGAGGCGGAGCGCACACGCGAACGCGCGGCGTCGGACTCTGGCGCAATTCGCGTGGCACCGTCAGTCTCCGTGTCGATCTTTCACACCCGAACGTTGGCAGTGCTCAGCCAGTTTCGGTCCGCGACACTCGCGTCCCCCACGATCGGTACTTGCTCGCAAGCTTGCCCGTTGCGTCGAGGATCCCGACCTTGCGGAGCATCTGCAATTTCTCTTCGCGCGACGGGCGTTCGATCGCGGCAAGAAGATCCTGTGGCGACCAGACGCCGAGAGCCGCCTGCCGGCCGACGCGCCTCTTCGTGCGTTTACTCGTCTTCGCCATAGCGTCCGTCCTTCCGCACCGGCCACACTGCGAGGATGTTGCTCGGCTCGCGCACGCACAGCTGCACGTGAGCTCCCTCGAACACTCCGCTGCGCGTCCAGAGCCTCGGCATCTTCGCTTGTTGTAGCGGCACGAAGACCGCCCGGCAACTGTCGACCATGCGACCGTCCCGTGCCAAGAGCTCGTAGAGCCAGTTGAAAGCGGCGCAGTCGAGGTACTTGTGATTGTTCGCGTTCCGAGACGCACGAGGGCCCCGACGACCGCAGCTTCGTCGCCGTACCTCCGATGCGCCCACCACCACGCTTGCTGCGGCGCGAACTCCCAGAAGTAGATCCCGTGCCCGAGCCAATCGTCGTCATTCTCACTGACACCGAAGGCGTCGCCGCGGATGAGCTTCTTCGCGGTGGACCGTCGTGTACCGTGGAACGCGACGAGCGTCCGGTCGTAGTCGAACGCGGTTTGTCTCGTCGGCACCTGGGCCGACGCTTGCTTGGACCCGCTCATTGCTTCCGTCCGTCCTATCGGGTCACGGGGAACACGGGCCCGTCCTTCGCTGAGCCCGTGAGGGTCCACCAGAGGTGCAGGACGTTCCGCAGGTGTTCCGGCGTGACGAAGAGCTGTGGATCCATCGTCTTGTTCCTCGGAGCCCAAGCAGTTTCGAACCTTTCGTCCGGGAACAGGTCAACGTTCCACTTCCAGCGATGAAGGTCTGAGCCGACCCGTAGCCCGCCGAGGTACCGAGAGCATGTTGCGAGAACTTGTCGCTCGACGACGCCATACCTCCACGAAGGAGATCGAGGATCGTGCCGGAGCGGATGGCTGTACGCCATTTAGAGCTGCAACTCTCTGTCTGTGAGCACCTCGCGTCGTCGCCGAGGTTCTTTCGGGATGTCCAAGTCCGGCAGGCGCACCGTGACCCATCAGCGACGGCGGGATGATTTCGGACGGGGCGGGATTCACGCTGGAGCGCAACACGGAGGTTGCGCTTGGCAGAGCTGCGGGACAGTCTCTTGCTCACGGATGGCGGCCAGCGCCACCTTGGCCTTGAATGCTGCGCTGTGACGGGTGCGGGTGCTTTTCATGATTTCTGCTCCTTTTTCGAGGAGCAGGCGCCACCTACACCACCTTAGCTGCTGGTCCGAATTTTGGGGTCCACTTCATCGGTCCACTCGTCAACGCGGTCGGGGGGCGCGTTCGTCGATTCAGCGAGATTCATGCCAATTTTGCGGCTGTCCATGGGGTCCATGTTGAACTACGCTCGGAAGAACCGGGGCTGGTCCGGGGTTGATGGTTGACGAACGATGGTCTGGAAGCTGACCCCCAAGGAGCACCGGGTGTACCCGCGGAATCCGCTGGTCGCTGTCGTTGCCGACCTCCGGTACCATCCGATCCTGAAGATCGGGAGCAAAGTGCCCGACTTTCAGGAGGCGGTCCGGAGCGTCTTCACGGAGTACCAGGAGCAGCCTCAGCAGTTCGTCACCGTGCAGCCGTTCGGTCTGATGCAGGTGTCCCAGGGCATGGCGCACATCTTTCGGAAGAGCAGCGGAACGGCGGCGCTGAGCCTGACTACCACGTCGCTCACGCTGGACTCCAGGCGGCACGCCAGCCGGGACCAGCTCATCTCGGAAGCGTGTCTCGGCTTCGACGGACTGCTTGGCCTTTACAGCCCAGTCAACGCGATCAGGTTCGGTCTCAGGTACATCAACGTGATCGACCGCCAAGAGATCAATCTTGCGCTGGGAAGGAAGGTCGCGTGGACGGACCTGATCACGCCGACCTTTTTCTCAGTGCCATCCGGTCTGGCGGACGAGCATGGGACGCTCTACGGCGTCGAGGTCAGCTCGCCCATGGACGAAGGTGGGCTCACCGTTCGGTACGGACTCATGCAAGATCCGAAGGATGGGCGAGAGAAGTTCCGCTTCGATTCGGACCGCTACGTCGATGCGCCCGTGGAGCAGAGCCAGATCCGGGCCTTGCTCGCCCGGTTCGCCGACGACATCTATTCCGTGTTCATGGAAGCAAAAGCGCCGGCCTTGGAAGAGTGGATGGAGAAGGGGGACGCGACATCATGAGCCAAGAGATCGTACCGATGTTCACGCTGGCGCTGTCGTGCAGCATCCCCTTGCAACCGACCGTCCACCTCGCCATTTCGAGCACCCGTGGCATCGAGACTCCGGCCCCTCCGGATCTCCCCCTGCCGACCTTCTCGACGCCGCCCTCTGGCAGGATGCTCGTCCACGTTGATTCACGGGAGGCGCTCGTTCGTGCATCCGCCGACCTGGTTCGAGCCCTGGCGACGGCTCTGCCCCAGAACCCGGATGATGAGCGACTTGTGGCAGCTCGTGTCGCCGAGGTCATGGGTGCCGAGAAGCCGAGGCCACTCAGACGGAGGCTCGGCGGGTAGTGGCCGGGGAAGATGGAAGGTGGCCGCCGGTCTACGACGCCGACGACCTCGTCGCTCAGATCAAGGAGTTGACGACGCGACCAGACTTCGAGTCGGTCTTCTATGAGTGGCGGCTCGACAGGGCTGTCCAACCCCTGACCGATGTCTGTCAGGGCGACGTCGTCAGGCTGGCGAGCGAGGTGCCCGTAATCGGGGATGACGGGCAACCCGGGACGATTTCGAACGCTACCGGCATGTGGATGGTCCTGGGAAACACGTGTGACTTCGACCGGGACTTCGATGACGGTCCATGGACGCACGTTGCACCCCTCGTGGATCTCGGCGGACCGGACGTCGGGCAAACGCTCCGTGATGCTCTCCGGAAGTACAGCCAGTTTAGGCGCTTCTACGCTCCCCCCTGGGCGGACGGGTCAGAGCATCGGTACCACGTCGTCGAGTTGCCCCTCATGGTCTCCATCGACAAGCGGGCGTTCTCCGGCGTCGCCCAGGTTCAGGCCCGCCTGAGCCGGCCGGCGTGGATCCTGCTCAACGCTTGCCTCGTGCGGTTCCTGGCCCGAGACGACGGTCGGTACGCTGCGTGACGAGGAGTTTTGCCACCAGCCCTGGCAAAACTCGGAACCAGCACCCGCAAATCCCAGGCAAATCCCCGAACGCACCCCTGACCGGGTGCTGGCTCAAGCCGTGGAAATACTTACGTTTCGGGGCTCTCCCGCCAGTCTACGGAACCGAAAGTCGGAAGTTCGAATCTTCCCGGGCGCGCAAAGGAAATCACAGGGGATTTCGGCGAGCGCCGAATCGAGCGTGGCAACGAAGCGACGGCCGAGTCGAATGAGAGGAAGCATGGGGCGGACGAGCCGCAGAGCCAACAAGACGATGCGGCTGTCGCAAGAGATGACGCAGCGGTGGGGGGCGTCGCCCGAGGCTCGCGGCACATGCCGGAAAAGCGCAACTACGGGTCAGGCCGGGACGCACATGAGGGATTGCCCGGCGAGTCAGGGACGTGCACGATCGCCCGTTCGCGTCGTAGATCAGGGCGTGATGAGTGCTGGCTGCGAGAATGCAGTGAGCGCGGCGTGGTCGGGTTCGAGGACGAATCCGGCGTTGATCACCTCTTCGGCATCGGCTTCGTACTGCTGCTGGTAGGCAGCGCGCGTCGGGTAGAGCGCGGTAAGGCGAGCCGTGGGGAGCGGCGTGGTCGAACCGAGGAGGAGGCAAATGAGACTGCTGTTCGGGCCCGGCGCACCGGAGAGCACCTCGACAGGAACGTCGACCGGCGGCGTCCGGACGCCCCCGAGTGCGATGCCGTCGCCATCACGAAGGACCGTGGCCGCCCCCGCGTCCGTCACATTCACGCTGAGGCGCGGCGCGATGGGCGGAACCGCACCCGTCCGCAACCACGTTTCGAGGCCTCGAAAGGCGGCCTTGGCGATGAGATGCAGGGGGCCGTCGTTGATCGGCACGCCACAGTCGATGGAGCTCGCGGCCGAACCGAGGAGGTGGAGGTCTGCGTGAGACGTGCCGGCGGTTTCCCAGAGCCGGAATCTGTCGCTGTCCGGCTGGCGTACGACGACCGAATCCAGGATCCCGGTGACGTCGCTCTCCGCTTGCACGTCGATGACCGGGGCGTCGAGATCGTCGCGGAAGATCGGGTGCGACGGGCTCGTGATCGACGTGGCGAGGTCGGCGGAAGCGCCGGGCCCGACCAGGGGCAGTGCCGTCGCTCCGCGGCTGTGCACGAAGAAGCCGTCGAACGCGAGAGTGAGCGGCTGCACGCCATCGTAGTACGTCGTGAGCGCGAACGCGGACTGCGACTCGCCGGCGGCGACCACGAGCCGTGGCTTCACCCCGCCCAGCACGGTTCCACCTGCCAGCAGGGCGCGCGTCACTTGCGTGAAGATGTCGAACGAATAGCCGTCGCCGGGGTGCGCAAGCGACCCGTACCGGACGGGATCGATCGCTTTCAGTCCCTTGCCTACGAAATTGTCTCCGCCGGGAACGGGTACCGACACCAGCACGGCGCCGCCCTCCACACCGATGATTTGCGCCGAGACGCCGACCCAGATGTGGCCCTGTCGCGTGATCTCTTCCGAGAGGCTGGCGTATTCCGGGTTGGCGTCGACTCCCCCGCTCACGTTCAGCCACTCGACAACGACGGTGCCGCTCGCGTCGGCGGCGTTCGCGGGACGCTCGACCAGGACTCGCGTGCGGTAGGCCGCGGTCGTGCTCGGCTCGAACGTCCAATGGCCGTCGTCCGTGAGGGAGCCCGTCGCCTCGTAGGCCGTTGCCGTTCCCGCCGCGACGTACTCGTGCTCGACGTAGCCGTCGGGGACGGTCAAGCCGTTTGCGGCACCGATGAACACGCCGTTCCCTCCGGTGAGCTCCTGCGACATGTCCGCGGCCGGTCCCGCCGGACGCACACGGGGCGCGGGGCTCGACGCATCCGGTGTCTCGGTCTTCGCCTTCGTGCTGTCCGTGCTGGAGCAAGCAAGCTCGCACATCGCGAGGAGCGCCGTTCCGGCGAGGGCGCGACGCGTCGCGGCCCGTCCGATTGTGCGAGAGCCGCGCCGAGCGGTGGCATCCGGGAGTTGCATGGGGATGCTGCCTACTTCACCACGCTGGACGGGGGCGGCTCAAGATCCTCACGCACACGCGCTCCGCGAGAATCATCCAACCGTCATTTCTCTCATGAGGCAGGGCGAGCAGTCCAGCTAACCGAAGATTCCACGGCGGTGTCATTCCGGGCGCGGCGGGCGATGAGATGCGTGGTGCAGGAGCTTGGTATATGCTTTTGCATATGAAGCAATTCCTCGTCGAGCTGGATGAATCTTGCGCCCGCGACCTGGAGCGCGTGGCGCCATCGAAGAGCCGCAAGCGGTCCGAGTTCGTGCGACTCGCGATCCGTCACGCCGTCGATCTCGCGCTGGATCGCGAGACGGCAGCGGCGTACGCGCGCCAGCCGATGCCGCTCGGCCCGATCGCGGCGGATCTCGTGGGGTGGGACCCGCACAACGCGCTGGCTCGCCCCATCCGGAAGCGACTGCGAGGGAAGCGCACCGCCAAGAGTGCCGCGTGATTGCAAAGACGAGGGCGGCCGAGCCACGGCAGTTCGACGTCTTCTGGGCGTCCCTCCCGGCGCCCGTGGGGCGGCGTCCCGTGCTGCTCCTCGGTCGCACTCCCTCCTTCGAGTATCTGAGCCGCGTTCTCGTCGTGGAGGTTACCACGACGATCCGCGGCATCCCGCAAGAAGTCGTCCTCGGCAAGCGCGAGGGCCTTCCGCGCCCGTGTGTCGCGAACCTCGACGCGCTCAGAACCATGCCGCGTGAGTTTCTCGCCGATCGGCTCGGCCGGCTCCGGCACGAGCGGCAGGTCGAGGTCAAACGGGCACTCGGCCACGTCCTCCTCTGGCCGGAGCTCACGGAGCTATCACGTGAGTAGTTGCCCCGCACGCCAATCGTCAGTTCAAAGGCCAGGAACCACCGGTGTGGTGATCCTGCAACAGTGCGCCGGGTCTGGTCGCGATGTCGTCGCGATCGTGTATTCAACCGCCGAGATCGGCGACGACCGTCGCGACCTCATCGGGCCGTCTTCGTGGCACGAGCGTCGGATGGCTCGGATTCAGTGGCAACCTCGTCGGGGTCACGCGTGAACCCGCCGCAATCGAGGGTGAACCGGTCGGGATCCGTCGCCTACCCGGGCGAGGTCAACCATATGACCGAGGCGGGTCTGTGCTGATCGCGACGGGTTCGCCGCTGACCCGGGGCAGGGCAATGAGTTGACCCAGACGGGTCCATGCATGATCGCGACGGATTCACCGCTGACCCGTCAGGGTCAATGGGTGGACCCTGGCGGGTCCATGCGTGATCGCGACGGGTTCGTCTCTGACGCGCGACAGGGCAGCGACATGACCTCGATGGGTCCATGGGTGATCGCGACGCGATCATCGACGATCTCGTCCGGGTCGCTCATGATGCCGACGGATCGCGCATGGACCCCGGCGTGGGTTGCCTTCGGTTCCGTCGGAACTACGCGTGAGCTCGGCGAGGTTGCCGCTCATGTCGACTTCGGCAGCCCTTGAACACCATCGGGTGAGGGCCGGTCCACAGTAACCAGTCGTTGCAACTGACGGGGCCGCCGGTCGAGCTTCTCGCTCGCTCTGGCGCCCGCAGCCGAACCTCTGGGCCCGCCCCCGAGCTTCGACTGTTTCCGCTCGATCGGGAAGCTGCTCGCCGTGCCCTCGAACGGCTGCTGGCGTGGGACTTCGATCGCGCCGTCATCGCCCACTGCGAGCTGCTCGATCACGAGCCGAAGGACGCCATCCGCGAAGCGTGGCGGTGGCTCCTCGATCAGTGACGCTCGTACCTCCGGTCCGTCGTTCTGAGCGCGCGGCACGCTGTTCCCGACACGCAGTCTTCCGCGTCCGCGGTCCGTCGGCCGATCACGGCGCGGCAGGGCCTACCAGTTTGCGTTCTTGCGTTGAATATCCGTCCAAGGTTCCTTACAGAGGATGCAGTCATCGCCGTAGAAGTATTTCTTGGCACCCAGGTCGCCATAGATCCAGAGACGCAGCCACGCGATGGCGGGCGCTCGTTCGTCCCCGCCGTCTCCGTTGTTTTCGAGGACGTACAGGTGGCCCGCGAAGCTCGCTGACGCGTCGGGGACGTCCAAGGTTGCCATGACCGTCGGCACTACCGTGGACGAGTCGTAACACGGTTGTACGAACCCCGACTTCGTCACGAATCCGTCCGCGGTGGACGTGAAGAGCAAGAGCGGTCCCTGGAGCGCCGCGGCCGCGCCGGGCAGGCCATGGAACGAAACCGTGGCGAGCACGCCCGGGTGACTGCCCGCGTTCACTGCCGCGCCTCCGCCCAGGGAGTAGCCAACGGTAGCGGCGCAATCGACGTTGAGCTGGCCTTCGAACTGACCTCCGGCGGCGTTCTGTGCGATCAGCCAATCGAGTCCGGCGTTCATCAGATCCGCGGTGACGGTGGTGCTATCGCTCGCGACGATCACGAAGCCGTGAGAGGCGATGTCGCTCAGCAATCCCGGATAGGCCTGAGGCGTGGTGGTGATGCCGTTGCCCCACGTGATGATCGGGTGCTTGAATCCGTTCTGTCCGAGGACGGTCGGGCGGATCACCGTATATGTTCCGTCCGGTCCGGTGCCGTCGGTCGTGGTCGTGTCGGGGAACGGGCCGGGGAGTGAGTAGTCGTCGACGGGCGGCAGGGTTCCGCACATCGAAGCGGCCTTGGCCCGAGCGTCCGCCGCACCGGAGTCCCGGCGCTCGGCGCCGACGATGTCATCGTGGGAGCTGCATGCCATCGAACCAAACGCCCCAAGCATGGCTGCCCCGAACCAGTATTTCTTCATGTCGTCACGTTCCTTCCGTCAGGGATGCGAAGATCATCGGAAGACCATCGTCCGGTTGTCGAAGACGAGAATGCGATTTTCGAGATGCGCGCGAACGGCGGTCGAGAGCACGACGCGTTCGAGGTCGCGGCCCTTGCGGATCAGATCGTCCACCGAGTCGCGGTGCGTGGTGTGCGCGACGTCCTGGTGAATGATGGGGCCTTCGTCGAGCGCATCCGTCACGTAGTGCGCCGTTGCACCGATGACCTTGACGCCGCGCTCGTGGGCCTGGTGATACGGCTTCTTCCCGACGAACGCGGGCAAGAAGGAGTGATGAATGTTGATGATCCGCTCCGGCAGGGCCCGGACCATCGTTGCGCTCAGGATCTGCATGTACCGGGCGAGCACGACGAGATCGACGCGGCGCGAGGAGAGCAGCTCGAGCGCGGCCTCTTCCTGTGCATCGCGAGTCTCCGGCGTGACGGGCAGGAACCGGTACTCGACGCCGAACTGAGCGGCGACGGGTTCGAGATCTGGATGATTGCTGATGATGAGAGCGAGCTCGCACGGAAGCTCGCCCGCCCGGTGACGGAGGATCAGGTCATACAAGCAATGATCGTATTTCGAGACGAAGACGGCCACTCGCGGCACGTGGCTCGAGTACGCGAGTCGGTACCGGAGCGAGAGCCGTTCGGCGACCTCGGCGATGCCGTGCTCGAGCGCGACGCGGTCGGTATGGAGATCGGCAAGGTCGAAGTGTACGCGCTGGAAGAACTGCTTCGCTTGCTGGTCGGTGTGCTGATCGGCGTCGAGGATGTTCGCGCCGTGCCCGTAGAGCAGCTGCGCCAGCGCCGCGACGATCCCCTTTCGGTCCGCGCACGAGACGAGCAGGGTCGCCGTTTTGCCAGGATGCCCGTCCGCTCGCGTCGTCATGACCAGAAGCGACGGGCCGTGTTTGCGACGAGCTCGAGCTTGCGCCACTGATCGTCTTCGGTGACCAGGTTGCCCTTCAACGTGGAAGCAAAGCCACATTGGGGCGACACGGCGAGCCGGCTCGGGTCGAGATACTTCGACGCCTGATCGAGCTCGGCGAGCAATCCCTCCGACGTCTCCATCGTCGCTAGCTTCGAGCTGACGATGCCGAGGACGACCACGGAGTCGCCCGCGGGTACGTGACGAAGAGCGGAGAAGTCGCCCATGCGTTCCTTGTTTTCCCATTCGATCAGGAACGAGTCGTACGGGAGAGAGAAGAGCGCTTCGGAGACGGGGTCGAGGCGTCCTTCCGCGACGTAACGGCCCTGATTGTTGCCGCGGCAGACGTGCATCCCGGTCCGCACGTGAGCGGGCAGCCCGGAGATGACTTCTCGATCCGCCCACTCCGCGAGCTCCAGCGTCGCCTTCCAGTCGTACCCATGCCGTTCCATGCGGGCGCACCAGTCCGGATCGCAAAGAAACGGGTACACGGGGAAGTCGAGCTGCACGTACCGGCAACCGGCTCGAACCACGTCGGCGATCATCGCTTTCTCGATCGCCACCACATGCTCGACGAGCTGCCGGTGCGATTCGTACGCGTGCCCGTTGAGCTCCCGGTTGTAGTTGTACGGGAGTGCGAGAAATGATCCCGCCGGGAAGGTCACCTTGTACAGGTGGTCCGTAATGCCGGACATGAACGCGGCTTCCTGGGCCGCGGGGCTACCGACCTGCTCCAGCCGGTTCACGACGTACTGCATGTTCCACTCGATGACCGAGCCGTCCGCGGCCTTGAATTTTGCCTTCGAAACTTCGCTCGAGAAGCCCGTGATGCCGTCGAACAGGGAGTTCAAGAACATGTATCGCCGGAACTCGCCGTCGGTGACGACGTCGAGGCCGATGTCGGTTTGCTTCTGCACGACGCGCCGCGCCTCTTCTTCGGCGATGGCGTAGAGCTCGTCCATGCCGTGCGCTCGCTCCGCATCTTCCACGGCGACGTGACCGGGTTCGTAGACGGCCTCGTTCGCCGCGATGAGGCGAGCGGAGCGTTTCAGACTGCCGACTTGCTCGGCGCGGGGTACGGGCTTCTTCGGAGGGGTCATCGCGTTTCCTTTCGTGGCGGTCCGGATGCCATGTTGCGGGCCACAAGATCTTGCCGCCTGAGCCGATATTGCGCGGATGTCGGCGGTGCACCCGGGGCCTTGAGCACGTGGTAATCGGAGCCGAGCGCGACGCCGAGGCTCGTCTTGGAAATGGTCGGCGGAAACCCGCGATGGGCGTCGGTCGCTACGCCATCGACCACACGATTGGACAGACGTCCGATTCCGTCGACTTCGACTTCGACGAGGTCTCCTGGATAGACGGGGCGCGAGTGCCAGGGCGTTCCAGTCAGCACGATGTCGCCCGGGCGCAGCGTGACGTGACGCGTGATGTCCGCGAGCAGGTCTTCGATCCCCCAGACCATCTCGGTGACCGCGCCTTCCTGCACTTTTTCGGAATTCACGTACGTCCGGAGCGTCGACTTGCGAATGTCGATCCCGCTCACGATCCCGGGCCCGACCGGGCAGAACCCGTCCTGCCCTTTCACCCGCAACATGGAGCCTGCGTCGGTGTCCCTGAAGTCGTGGACACCGACGTCATTCGCGCAGGTGAATCCTGCCAGGTGGTCCCAGACGTCCCCCGGGCGAACACGCTGCATCGTGCGACCGACGACGGCGGCGATCTCGCCCTCGTAGTTCATGAGCTGGCAGTCCGGCGGGCGTACGAGATTCGCGCCGTGCGCGCCGATCGCCGTGGGCGGCTTGAGAAAGTAGGTGGGATGGGCATCGTCGATGCTCACGCCGAACTCCGCGGCGCGCGACCCGTAGTTCAAGTGAACGCAGACGATGGTGCGCGGCTCGACGGGCGGCGCGTGTACCGCCTCGAGGGGCGCGATGGATCGACTGCCGCCCACGAGCACGTCGCCGTCCAGGGTGCAGAGCTGTACGGTGCCGTCGATCACGATCCGGCGGATTTCTCGACGCGGCCCTTCGAGCACGCTCACAGGGGTTCCACCTTTCCGCCGAGCACCGAGAACGCCATCGAGAACACGCAGCCGGCGCCCACTGAGAGGGGTCCGAGCGCGTCGAGCTCTTCGTACTCGGTGCGCCCGAGCTGGAGCATGCCAGCGCCGGTGTGGACCGTGCCGCACTCGAAGTTCGCGATCGTCCCGGATGCGAGCTCATTCACCGACGGCGCGTCGCGATCGATCGATGGAAAGAGTCGCGTGTGCACAAGGGGCAGCGTGGCGGCTCGCGGGAGGCGGTCCGACGTGCGCTCGAGGGTGACGCTCGCGGTCACCACGCGTCGCCAGTGGCTGGTTGCGTGGGCGGCGAACACCGCTCCGGCTTGCTTTCGAACACCACCTCGACCGAGAGCGACCGGTCTCGTCATCGCGATGGCCCCGAGCTTCTTCGGGAAATCCCTGGATCTGGCCGCGGAGCAGCGAGAGCTCGCTGTCCACCCAGATGAACGGGACGCGCCCGATCTTCTTGTCCCCGCGCAACGCGTGCAGGACGACGTAGGCCTCGCGGTACTGCCCGACGGCGGGATCGGCGAGCACGCGTTCGTCATGGTCGCTCGCGGAGCACCAATCCGCGAAGACGACGCTCGCGGCGCCGTCCGGGGACGGCTCGAATCCTCGCGGAAGAAGCGCCGCGACGGCGTCGACCGGCGCCGTGAAATCGACGGCGATGATCTCGCCCGAGTAGTGCCACGGCGGCGGCGCGACGATCGACGAGCGTCCGGTTGCCGTCTGCGGAAGCGTCCAGCCTTTCAACGTCATGGGGCGACTCCCTCGGACGTCGTGTGGAAGAACACGTGCGTTTGCCCCGTGCCGACGGCATTCTCGTATTCGGAGAGTCGCTCACCCCGCGCCCGGCATTCGCGCCCACCGACCGCGCCGAGCGCCATCAGATAGTGAGCGAAGCGCCCTTCGGGATGATACTTCGACTGATATTCAGGCCAGAGCTCGAGCACCGCGGCGTGCTCTCCGCGCTCCCAGTGCCCGAGAATTCGAAGGTCCATGGCGCGCGCTTCCGCCGAGATGACGTGCGAAGCGTCGTAGCCGAAGTGGTTCCGGATGGTCGCGAGCGGCCAGAAGCGATGACTCATGCCGCCGCTCCCGAGTACCGCGACGCGCGCGCCGTCCACGTGCTTCACGGCCTCCGCGAGCGCGCTCCCGAGAGCGAGGTAGTCCTCCATCGCGCCCGTCTGAACGATGCCGCACGACAGCACGGTCTCCGCTCGCCGCAGATGATGCACCAGGTTGATGGTCGCGTAGTGCTGCGGCAGGGACGGCGTGGTGACGTTCACCGTGTAGAGTCCGCGCTCCTTGCCCACCCGGTGCCAGGCTTTGGCAAGCTCCGGTGCGCCCGGGTAGTCGTACGGGACCTCACAGATGCTGCGGGGCATCTCGTCGCTCGTGTAATTGCCGAGGAAGTGATCCGCGCCCGCGAGGACGTGCTCGGTCGTCGTGTACCAGTGCGTGTCGAGGATGACGAAGGTGTTCACCTCGAGCTCGGCAAAGCGCTCCCGGAGGCGCCGATAGCCGGGCTCGACCAGCGTGGTGTCCGCGCCGGTGCCGCCGAGCTCGACGCGGATCTTCTCGTCCACCATCACCATGGGCTGGTGGGCGACGACTGCGGCGGCGACGATGCTACCCATGCGTCGCCTCCCCGGGGAACGTGCAGCGCTTGATCGCGACGTTCTTCACGTCGCAATGAAAGTCGAAGCTCCATTTCCCGCCCTCGCGCCCGATGCCGGATTTGCGAGCGCCGCCGAACGGGGCATCGAGATCCCGCGCGAAGTAGCAATTGACCCAGACGGTTCCTCCGGCGATGCGCGACGCGACGCGCGTCGCGCGGTCGCGGTCGCGCGTGTAGACGACGGCAGCGAGCCCGTAGCTCGTACCGTTGGCGAGTTCGACCGCCTGCGCTTCGCTTTCGAACGTCTGCCAAGTGAGTACCGGGCCGAACACCTCGTGTTGCACGACCTCGGACGACTGCTGGACGCTCGTGAGGATCGTCGGTTGGTAATAGAGCCCCCCGCGTTCGTGCCGGGCGCCGCCGAAGATGGCCGTCGCCCCGGTTCCGAGCGCGCGCTCCACGAAACCCGAAACGCGCTCGAGCTGTCGCGGGTGGATGAGCGGTCCGACGCGAACGCCTTTCTGCCGTGGATCGCCGACGGTGAACGCCGTGGCTGCTTTGAGGACGCGCGCACGAAATTCCGGTTCGATCGACGCATCCACGAGGATGCGGGTCCCCGCGAGGCACACCTGGCCGGCATTGTTGAATTGCGCGACCACCGTATTTGCTGCTTCACCGAGATCGGCGTCTGCGAAGACGATGAACGGCGACTTTCCGCCGAGTTCGAGGCTCACCGGTGTGATGTTTGCCGCGGCGGCGCGCCCTACCGCGCGCCCCGTTGTCGTCGAACCGGTAAAGCTAATGCGATCGACCCCTGGGTGCTCGACGAGCGCCTGACCCGCTTCGGAACCGATCCCCTGCACGACGTTGAAGACGCCGCGCGGAACGCCGGCACGCTGCGCGACCTCCGCGAGCAGCGAGCACGAGAGGGGCGCCCATTCCGGCGGCTTCAGCACGACCGTGTTTCCAGCGGCGAGCGCCGGACCGAGCTTCCACGTCGACAGCATGAGCGGCGCGTTCCATGGTGTGATCAGCGCCGCGACACCTGCGGGTTCGTGGCGCACGTGATTGTCCACCTCGTGACCCGCGATGACCTCCTCTCCGAGGGTGCACGCGAGCGATGCGAAGTAAGAAATGTTGTGTGCGGACCGTTCGACGATTCGCTTCAGATTGGCTATGAGGAGCGAGCCGTTATCGGCTGTCTCGACTGCCGAAAGCTCCGCCTTGCTTTCGAGGATGCCTTCAGCGAGGCGCTTCAGGATCTGACCGCGCCCATCTGGACCGAGGGCCGCCCACGCCGGAAACGCGTCCCGCGCGGCCGAGACGGCCTGGTCGACGTCCTCCGCGCTCCCCGCGGCGACGTCTCCCAAGATCGCGCCATCGATGGGAGAGAACACCTCGAACGTTTTCCCGTTGAAAGCGCATCGCTCTCCACCGACGAAGTGACGGGTGTCCACCTGTACATTTTCGACGCGAATCGACATCAGGCTCTTCCTAGGGTGTCCATGGTTTCGGAGGCTCTCGAGAAGCGCTCGCGAAGCGCTCGTTTCAGGATCTTTCCGGGACCGGATTTTGGCAGCGGTGTGACTTGCACGTAGATGCGCTTGGGTACTTTGTACCCGGCAATGAAGCTCCGGCAGTGGGACCTGAGCTCGGCCGCCAGCTCATCGTGCGCGACCTCACCGTCTTCACGCACGACGACGATGGCATGAACGGCTTCCCCCCAGGTCGGATCGGAGACACCGAACACGGCGGCTTCGACGACCGCCGGATGCCGGTTGAGAACGTCCTCCACTTCGATCGAGTAAACGTTTTCTCCTCCCGAGATGATCATGTCCTTCTTGCGATCGACGACGAAGACGTAACCGTCGTCTCGCATCAGCCCGAGGTCCCCCGTGTGGTACCAGCCGTCCGCGATAGCCTCCGCCCCGGCCGCGGGATCGTTCCAGTAACCGACAGTCACGTTGGATCCCCGGACGAGAATTTCGCCGACCTCACCTGGATCGCACTCGGTGCCGTCCGGACGCACGATCTTCACCGACACGCCCGGCACCGCGCGACCGCACGAGCCAAGGAGCGGCGTCCCGATCACCGTCTCTTCGTTCCGAAGGCAGGTCACGATGGAGGCGGTCTCCGTGGCGCCGTAGAATTGCGCGAGCTCCGCCGAGGGGAACGTCTCATGGGCCGCCTCGATGACGGCGTTCGCGATGGACGAACCGGCATGGCCGAGCATTCGCAACGAAGAGACGTCTCGAGGACGTCGCCGCTGCGACTCCACGAGGGCGGACAGCATCGTCGGGACCGGCATGATGACCGTGATGTGGTGCTCCGTCATTGCGTCGAGGCAATTCTCCGGTTCGAACGACGGCAGCGTCACGGTCGTCGCCCCGAGCCACACGAGGCCCACGAGTGGCGCCACTCCCGCGACGTGAAACATCGCGGCGATTGCGAGGAATCGGTCGTCACCGGTCAGCGAGCACGCGACGACCTTGTGGAAGGCGTTCGCTATCAAGTTACGATGGGTCGTCATGACGCCCTTCGGTCTTCCGGTCGTGCCGCCGGTGTAGAAGAGCGCCGCGATGGCATCCTCGTCGCGGCTCGGGGGAGGCGCGTCCCCGCTCCCGGAGAGCAGTGCTTCGTAGTCGTCGGGAATGAACACCACGCGCTCCACGTGGGCCGCCAGCCCGCCCGGGTCGCGATCGGTAAGGAGAATGCGAGCGCCGGAGTCCATGAGGATCGCCTCGAGCTCCGGCTCCGCAAGGCGCGTGTTGAGTGGAACCACGACCAACTCGAAGGCGGGGATCCCGAAAAAAGCCTCGACGTAGCGATGGCCATTCGCGGCCAGCACGGCGACCCGATCGCCAGCGTGTGCGCCGAGCACGCGGAGACCCGCTGCGAGGCGCGCGCATCGGTCGTACAGCTCCGCGAAGATGACTGGCCGGTCTCGATCGATCACCGCCACTCGACTGCCGTGCTGACGCCGCGCGTGCTCGATCGGATCGATCATCGTCGACATGCGCTACTGCTCCGCGACGTCGATGACGACGTTGCCGAATAGATCTGGCTGTTGGGTCCTCGCAAGAGCGTCCCGGATGCGCTCAAGCGGAAACGTCGAGTCGATCACCGGTCGGAGGTCCGCTGCTTCCATGAAACGCAGCATGCGTAGCGTCTCGGCGCGCGTGCCCGACGTCGATCCGATGATGGAGACCTGATTGTAGAAGATACGTGGCAATTCCGGCGGAAGGTCGGAACCCGTCGTCGCGCCCGACGTCACGATGCGTCCGCCCGGGCGCACGGACCGCAAGCTGTGCTTGAAGGTGGCCGCGCCGACGGTGTCGAAGACGATGTCCACCGGGCTCACACGTTCACCCGTCGGGATCGCCTCGTGAGCGCCGAGGGTGAGCGCGCGCTTGCGCTTCATCTCGGAGCGACTCGCGACCGTCACGTGGAGCCCCGCGGCGCGCGCCATGGCGATCGCCGCGGTCGCAACACCGCCTCCTGCGCCCTGGATCAAGAGCCGCTCCCCCGGCTTCGCGCCGCCCCGAGTGAAGAGCGCGCGATACGTCGTCGACCAACCGACGTTCAAGCAAGCGGCCTCGCGGAACGAGAGGCGCGCGGGCTTCGGGATGACGTTTCGGACGGGGACGACGGTGTATTCTGCGAAGGAGCCCGGGGAGACTTCGGATACCAACGATCGGTCCGGGTCGAAGGTCTCGTCGCCGTCCCCGGCGTCGGGGTCGCCGAAGCACCCCGTAACCATCACCTCGTTCCCGCGCGCATCCCACCCGACGATGTCGCAACCGAGGATCCTGGGAAACGAATCCGCCTTCACCCCGACCCCACGAAGCGACCACAGGTCATGCATGTTCACGGTCGTGGCAGCGACGCGGATGCAAACCTGACCCGGTCCCGGCTCGGGCAACGGCCAGTCCTGCTTCAGTTCGATCGCCGAGAATGGATCCCGCTCGTCCACGCGAAGCGCCACGGCTGCACGCATCGAAAGCCTCCGACTCCCGATCGAGAGTATCAAGCCACTTGATACTAACGAAGGCAGGGGTAGACTGTCAACGGTGCCGCGAATAGCGTATCTCGTGAAGCAAATCGAGCGAGCACTACGGGCGCAACTCGATGGAGCGCTCCTGCCGCTCGGTGTCACCACGTCCGAGTACACGGCGCTCAGTATCCTGGGTGCGCGAAGTGGGCTCTCCTCGGCCGCGCTCTCGCGCCGGGTGTTCGTCACTCCACAGGCGATGAATCAGATCGTGCTCGAGCTCGCTCGCCGGGGGCTCATTCGTCGCAAAGTCAGCCCGGATCATCGCCGTGTCATGCATATCAGCCTGACTTCTCGGGGCCGAGCCATGCTCGAAACCTGTGATCGGGCAACGCTTCCCGTCGAGGAACGGCTGCTCGAAAGCCTCTCGAGAGCGGAAGCGGCGGCGTTGCGAGGCGTGCTGTCGAGCTGTGTGCGCTCGCTCGCCGGCACGGCGGCGCCGCGTAACGAGCGAGGAGAGGACGGTCATGTCGAGCGCGGCAAGCAAAACGGCGCGCGGATTCAGGAAGACTGACGGCGACGCGATTCAATACGAGCTCTTCAGGGGCCGCCAGATCTTGCCGACGCGCCACCAGGAGCGCATAAAGCCCGCCGTGAAGCGGTTGTGATGAGCAACGAGGAACCGAAATCGAGATCGGCTCTGTTGCGCGCCGAGCTCGCCGTGGCGCGCGCCCTTTTCCGGCTGCCTGCTCCGGTGCAATTCGCGCTGTCCGGCAGGCGTCCGGTGGTCGTGGACGGTCAGGCACTGCTGCCCGAGACGCAGCTTTTGCTGCGCCTCCGCGCGCTCCGGGGCGGCAAGGGGTTGAAGCGCGAGACGCCGGAGCTCGCGCGGGCCGCGATGCGACGCGAGACGGCAGCGTATCCGTGCGCGCCCGTCGCGCTCCGGAGCGTGCGTGATTTCGAGATCCCTGGGGCGGCGGGTCCGCTCCGCGTCCGTCATTACGCGCCGGACGAACTGGGCGACGTACCGCTGCTCGTGTTCTTCCACGGGGGCGCGTTCATCATCGGGGACCTCGCCACACACGACGATCCGTGTCGCCTCCTGTGCCGGCACGGCGCCGTTCACGTGCTGTCCGTCGAATATCGTCTCTCGCCCGAGCATCCATTCCCCGCTGCTCCCGACGATTGCCTCGCGGCGTTCCGCTGGGCGGCCGCGCACGCGACGGAGCTCGGCGCCAATCCGGCGCGCGTCGGTGTCGGAGGAGACAGCGCAGGCGGGAACCTCGCCGCCGTGGTGTCGCTCGTCGCGCGCGACGACGGAGGCCGAGCTCCGTCGTTCCAGATCCTCATCTATCCCGCGACCGACAGGACGACGGTGCGGCGCTCCGTCGTCGCGTTCGGCGAGGGGTTCTTGCTCACGCGAGAGGACATGCAATGGTCGACGCGTGCGTACCTAGGTGATCGCGTCGAGCTCGGCGCGGACCCTCGGGTCTCGCCGCTCGTCGCGAAAGATCACACGGGACTCGCGCCCGCGCTCGTCGCCACGGCTGGATTCGACCCGCTCCGCGACGAGGGCGACGCCTACGCGAAGGTTCTCGAAGATGCGGGTAACCATGTCGTCTGGTTGCCGATCCCCGGCGTCCTTCACGGCTTCCTGCACATGGCGAGCGTGAGCCCCGCACCGCTCGACGCGGTCCTGCGGATTGCATGCGCGACGCGCGAGCTGAGCCGGCGCACGCGGCGCGGCATCGCCTGAACGCCGGATCTCGGACTTGGCCCGGAACTCCGGAGTGTTCCCACCCGAAATCTGTAACGCGACCGGAAGACGGCGCGCTCGTAGCTCGGGTCGCGAGGGTCGTGAGCTCCAATCGATAAACTGCGACGTGTGGAAGGTAGCGACGGTGTGTGCCGTTCACGTACGTGGGCTGAGTAGGGCGGAGCTCGATTGGAGCTCGACCGAAAGGAACTCACCATGTTTCGTTCTTGGGTCACTCTGGCGGGTATCTGTGCGGCAACCTGTGGGGCGGTCGCGTGCGGGTCGAGCGCATCGCCTCCAGGCGGGCCAGGCGACTCCGGGGGTGTATACGGCTTCGGAAACTACGGAAGCGGCGGCATCGGTTCGAGCTCGGGCGGCTTCGCTACCAACGAGTCAGGCGGGGTGCCCTTCGGCTCCGGCGGCGAGAGCATGGGCAACGGTGGCTACGATACGTCGATCGGCGACGGTTCGGGCGGCGCTTTCGGGGGTGGTTCGGGCGGTTCGAATGACGGCAATGGCGGCTTCTTCTCGAGCGGCGGCTCACCGAGTTCCGGTGGATTTCCCGCGGCTACCGGCGGGATGTCGGGCGCTGGCGGCGCGACCACCACCCCCGGCACGAATCCCCCTGCAGACAAGCTGCCGACCGTCACCGGGACCTGCCCGTCACTTACCACCGGGCCCATCACCGTGAATGGCACGGCCGGAAACATCTGGGTCGGAACGAAGCCGGGCCCCATGTACATCTACTGGCACGCGACGGGCACGACCTACACGGAGATCGACCAGGGCATGCCCGGAGCGACCAGCGGCGTTGCCACGAACGGCGGCATCGCGCTGTCCTTCAACACGACGAACAACCAGGGGACCGATACGGGCGACGCGGTGTGGTTCACGGGAGACTTCGATTCCTCGGATCAAGTCCTCGCGTGCGGCATACAGAAAGGTCTCGTCGATACGAGCCGCATTTACACCGCGGGCTACAGCGCCGGCGGTCTCCAGGCGTGCGCCATGGTCGCAACGCGCGGCAAGTACCTGGCCGCGGCGATCTGCTACTCGGGCGGCGCGGCCATCATCTCGGGCACGCCGCAGGACACGAGCAACCTTCCTGCGACTCTCCTCCTCCACGGCGCGGCCGGCAAAGATACGTTCATCCTCGACTTCAACGCGCAGAGCCAGACGTGGGCCAACCAATACACGACCGCCGGCGGCTTCGCGATCAACTGCGACGACGGGGGAGATCACATAACGTCCGCATTCACCCGAATGGGGTTCGGCGGTCGTGCGATGCCGTTCCTGCAAGCACACACGTGGCATCAGACACCGGAGCCCTATGACCCACTGCCATCCGACTGGCCCAGCTACTGCACGATCTGGACGCCGAACCACGCGGCCATCTGAAAAACACCCGACTCAACCCGCCGCTGTTGCCCTCAGCTTCATCCGGTGTTCGAGCGGCGACGATCCCGTCCAGCGGCGGAACGCCGTCCCGAACGCGCTCTGAGTGGAGAAGCCGAGCAGGAACGCAATCTCTCCGATCGCGACGCGGGGATTCGCGACGTACCCAAGCGCGAGCCCGCGACGAAGCTCGTCCACGATGGCCCGAAATGTCGCATTTTCTTCGCCGAGGCGGCGCCTCAATGTCGCCGTGCTCATATGAAGCTCCGCCGCCGTCTCCTCGATGCCGATGTCTTCGCGCCCGATCCTTGCCTCGAGCAGGCGGCGCACTTTTGCCTCGACCGTATCGGCGCGATCGAGCTGCCGGAGCAGCTGGTCCGAGCGCAAATCGAACACCGAAAAGACGTGCGGATTGGCGGTAGCGACGGGCAGATCGAGGAGTGAGCGCCTGATCACGACGGCGTTGTGCGGGCGCCCGTAACGAACCGGAGCGCGGAGCAAGCGCGCGTACTCCGCGGCGTCGGTCGGCACCTCGTGCCGCAAGTGCACTTCCAGCGGGGGTTCTTGCCTGCCGAGGCGGCTCGACACGAAGAAAAGGATCGCCGCCGCTTGAAAGTCGTTCGTCGCAGGGAGAAGCGTCGGGATGGCGTTCCGGAGTTCGATGGCGACGCGGTCCCCTTCTTCCACGAGCACGACATCGAGGACATCGTCCTGGAGGTGCGTGTAGCGTGCCATGCACGCGAGAGCACGCCGCAGGTCCGGGCACGCGCGAGCGGCGTGATCCATCATACCGAAATCAGCTGACTCGCAATGCTCCGCGGCGTGCAGTCCGAGCGCGACGTCGCGGGTCGTCTCGACGGCGAGCGAGATCATTTCACCGAGTAGCTGGCGTGGGATCCGCGCGTCGGGATCGGCGAGCAAGCATGGATCGATTCCCGCGTCCGACAGAACCTCGAGCTGACGCGCAAAGTCCGGGGTCGTTCTCATGAACGGCCACACCATCCGGACGGAGACGGTCCCTTTGGTCATTCTCCCCGCCCGAACGTACCACTGGACTCTCGGGTGCGTGAGACGAGACCCGGCATTGAGGATGCGCCCGTGGTTTGCAGTCGTGGCGCTTCTTTGCGCGTGCGGCGGAAGGACGGCGGCCCGCCGTCAGCGGATGGCCTAATCTTCTCGAATGACTCACGGACTCATGGGAGACGTCTCGCGTTGAGAGAAGTCGTCTGGCATTTCGATCTGCTCGGGCTGCGTACGTTGTATGGAGGCACCGGTTCGTCGGCGCTGACGGAAGCGATGATTCTCCTGACGCTGTCCGGCGGTGTGTGGCGCGACGCCGTGGTCGCGTCGCTGCTGCTGTTCCGACGCACTCGAAGGGTGGCCTGTGGCCTTGCCGGCGTTTTGATTGTCGCCGGACTCTCGACGGCGGTTCTCAAGCACGTCGTGGGCAGACGCCGCCCCCCGTTCGCGGTTTCGGACGTGCACGCGCTGTGGGGCGCCGCCACGACCCCTTCGTTTCCGAGCGGGCACACTGCCGCGGCGTTCGCGATGGCGACGTTTCTCGCGGCGTGGGGCGGGCAGCGCATGCCTCGAGGTTTCGCGACCGTCGTCGGCGGTCTCCTGCTGCTCTGGGCGGCCGGCGTCGCGCTGTCGCGCGTGTATCTCGGCGTTCATTTCCCGAGCGATACGATCGCTGGAGCCGTCCTCGGCGCGATCGTCGGCGCGATCGGTGCGATCCTTCACCGGCGCGCCGACGCCGCACCCCGGTCGAATGGCTAGAGATGCGAGCGTCGAACCCAGAGGACTCGAATCGACCGGATCAGCGGGCCCGGGAACGCACCGGCACCGTCAAAGCGGCGCCTCCTGCGAGCGGGTAGCGCATGCTTCAATGCGCGGCTCTGGCGTAGAAGAGGCCGATCACCGTCGCGATGACGGCGAGCACGGAGAGCACGGCGAGCACGTAGAACGTCCACGGTGGGCCTCGCTTGGGGATGCTCTCGGTCTTCGGCGATCCATGAGCGGTAGTTGCCATGTCCCCGGCGATGCATCGGGCGTGCCTGCGCCGCCATCGCACCTCAGGATGGCTGCCTGTGCCGATGGGGCAATCGCCTGACGCCTCTGCCCCTCCCGTCGGTCGGCGCAAGATTGGAAGCGCGGTGCACGAATTGCAGCCCCCAGATCTCTTCGAACGTCAACAGGAGAAGTCGAGTCGATCCCCGCAGTGGAAGGTTTCGGCGCTCGGGCAAAGGGGCCCCTCTGAGCGCTGGTGGCACAGAAACGCCGAGGAAGATACAAACCCACTGATTCACGTGAGGAGGCTGTTTTTGGCGACGTTCCGCTGCTGCTTGCATAAGGTCGCTCGACAGGACGCCATGATGATGAGCACATGGTCGTCAAGCAGCGCACCCGGAAACGGGCGACGCTTCCCTCGATATCTTCCAGGCTGGAGTGCGTGATCCGTGAAGCGTGCGCTGGCCTTCATCGGGATTCTGACCGTTGGCTTGATCATCGCGCTCGGTGTGCGCGTTGCCCAGCTTCGTTCGGGGGGTCGAGGCCCTCCTGGTGGCAGCGGGGTCATCGAGGGCGTCGATGTCGATGTGATGAGCCGCATCGCGACTCGGATCGTCAAGGTGAGCGTTCGCGAAGGGGACATGGTCAAGCTGCACCAGCCCGTGGTGGAGCTCGATTGCACCGACCAGGAGGCTGCTCTCGCGCAGGCGCGCGCCGAGCTCGCGGCCGCGACGGCTTCGGTCGATGCCGCAACCGCCACGGCGGTCTCGGTCAAGAACTCGGCGTGGGCCGCCACGAGCGACGTTTCCGCGGCGAGCTCGCAGCTCGCGGTCCTCGAGTCACAGGAGAAACTCGCGCAGATCGATCTGGAACGCACGCGTCGATTGGTCGGACGCGGGGCGATGCCGCAGGCAGAGCTCGATAGCGCCACCACGCGCGACGACACACTGATCGCCCAGATAGCAGCACAGCACGCCGCCGAGAGCGCGACCCGCGATCACGCAGGCGCCGCGCGCAAGTCCGGCGCGGCGGCAACGGCGGAGACCGTGGTGGCCGAGCGCAACGTCGACGTCGCGGCCGCGTCCGTGACGCGCGCCGAGCTTTCGGTCCGTGAGTGCACCCTGCTCGCGCCGAGAGCGGGCATCGTCGCGACGCGCGTGCACGAGCCAGGCGAGCCGGTTCAACCCGGGACCATCGTCCTCACGATCACCGACCTCAGCGAGGCCCGCACGCGCTTCTATTTGCCCAACTCCGAGCTCGCTGCCGCCGCTCCGGGTCGCAAGGTGCGGGTGGTCGCCGACCCGTACCCCGGCACGTCGTTCGAAGGCACGATCTTCTACGTTTCCCCCCGCGCCGAGTTCACGCCTCGCAACGTTCAAACCCGAGAGGACCGGGAGCGACTCGTCTACGCGGTGGAGGTTCGAATTCCGAACCAGGACATGCGGTTGCGATCCGGCATGCCCGTCGAGGTCGCGATCGAGGGACGATGAGCCATCCCATCGAGGCGACCGGACTAACCAAGCGCTTCGGGAAGCGGCCCGCGCTCGCGGAGCTGTCGCTGCACGTCGAAGCCGGCGAGATCTTCGGGCTCGTCGGTCCGGACGGGGCGGGCAAGACGACGGCGCTGCGGATCGTCGCCGGCCTGCATCGACCCCGACCTTGGCACGGTGCGGCTCGTGGGAGGAGACCCGTTCGACCCCCGGACGACCGTGCGCGCGGCACTCGGTTACATGCCGCAGCAGTACAGCCTTTACGGGGATCTCGAGCGTCGTCGAGAACCTCGCTTTCTTCTGCGAGATGTACGGGCTGACGCGCGCGGTGTTCCACGCCCGGCGGGACCGCTTGCTCGCGATCACCCGGCTGACGGAGTTCAAATCGCGGCGCGCCCGGGCACTGTCAGGTGGCATGTACAAGAAGCTGGCGCTTGCGTGCGCCCTGCTCCACGAGCCGAAGGTGCTATTGCTCGACGAGCCGACGAACGGGGTCGATCCCGTGAGCCGTCGCGAGTTCTGGGATCTGCTCCACGAGTTTCTGGCCGAGGGTGTGGCGATCGTGTTGGCGACGCCGTACATGGACGAAGCAGCTCGTTGCCACCGCGTCGCCTTGCTCCACGAGGGACGGTTACTCGAGGAAGGCACGCCCGACGCCATGCTCCGCGGGTTCTCACATCCGGTGTTCGCCATTGCCGGTGACCGCAACCGCCTCGAAGCTTTGGTCGCGCACGATGAGGACGTGCTCGCGTTCACGGTGACCGGCGACCATCTACGGATCGTCGTGCGGAGTGGCCGGGAGGATCGCGTGCTCGCGGGGCTCCGGAGCTCCGGCGGACAGGTGTCACCAGCGGTTGCCACTTTCGAGGATCTGTTCCTCGCGAGTATGCACGAAGCCCCGCCGCGGAGCGAGACGTGACCGAGAGCGTCGCCATCTCCGTAAAGGGTCTGATGCGCCATTTCGGTGAGTTCGTCGCCGTGCGCGACGTCTCGTTCGAGGTCGGTGCCGGCGAGATCTTCGGCTACCTCGGAGCAAACGGCGCCGGCAAATCGACGACGATCCGGATCTTGTGCGGACTGCTCGCGGCTTCCGGAGGGGCCGCCACCGTCGCCGGAGTCGACGTTGTCCGCGACCCGCGGCGCGTGCGCCGATCAATCGGTTACATGTCGCAGAAGTTCTCTCTTTATCTGGATCTCTCCGTCAGCGAAAATCTCGCGTTCTTCGGGGGCGCTTACGGTCTCTTCGGAGCGAACTTTCGCCGGCGCCGCGACGAAGTCGCGGAAACACTCGAACTCGGCGTCATCGCCGACCAGATCACCGGCTCCCTGCCAGGTGGCTTGCGCCAGCGGCTCGCGCTGGCCTGCGCGATTCTACATCAGCCGCGCATCGTGTTTCTCGACGAGCCGACCGCGGGAGTCGATCCCGGGGCGCGCCGCAGATTCTGGCAGCTCATCCGCCGCCTCGCCGCGGGCGGCACGACGATCTTCGTCACCACCCATTACATGGACGAGGCCGAATATTGCGACCGCGTCGGTCTGATGGTTGCGGGTCGCCTGGCCGCGCTGGACACCCCGCCGGTACTCAAACGCACCTACGTGCCGGGGCGCATGCTCGAGGTGCGCGGCCTGCGTGCGGAGGACGTCGCGAATCGCTGCCGGGCGTGCGAGCGTCGAGCCGTTCGGCGCCGCGCTCCACGTGCGCGTCGCGGAGGGCGGCCCCGACGCCGCCGCGCTGGCGGGCGAGCTCGTTCGACGCGGCTTCTCGGGGAGCGGCGTCGCCGACGCCGAGGTCACGCTCGAGGACGTGTTTCTCGCCGTCGTCGGGGGAGCGAGCGTGAACCTCGCGGCGCGCCGGACCCTCGCGATCTCCCACAAGGAGATTCTCCACATCATCCGCGACGTCCGCGTGCTCTACCTCGCGCTCGGGCTGCCCGTGGTGATGCTGCTTCTCTTCGGCTACGGGATCTCCACCGACGTCGACCACATCCAGATCGCGGTCGTGGACCAGGATCACACGCGGGCGTCGCGGCGGCTCGTCGAAGGGCTGGTCGCCGGCGGGCAGTTCGTCGTCGCGCGCTCGACTCGCGAACGCCGACGACTCCGAGCCGCTCTTCCGCCGTGGCCTCGCCGCCGCCTCGCTGGTGATCCCACGCGACTACCAGCGCCACCTCCTGCGGGGCGAGCCGGCCGGCGCGCAACTCCTCGTCGACGCCGCGGATAGCTCGACCGCCACGATCGCGATCGGCAATGCGCTCGGCATCGTACAGGCCATCACCGCGCCGAACGCGAGCGCGAACTCGTCGCCGATCAACACACGGTTCAACCCCGCGATGCGATCCGCGTACGGGATCGTACCCGGCGTCATCGCCCTGATCTTGTCGATGGTTTCCTCGCTCCTCGCCGCGCTGACCGTGGCGCGCGAATGGGAACGGGGCAGCATGGAGCAGCTCTTCGCCACGCCCGTCCGGCGCGCCGAAATCATCGTCGGCAAGCTCGTTGCCGTACGCGGTTCTCGGGATGGTCCAGACCCTGCTCGTGGTCACGCTGGGTTCGTGGATGTTCGACGTGCCGATCCGAGGGTCGCTCGCCCTGCTGTTCCTGTGCTCTCTCCTGTTTCAGCTCGCGATGCTCGGCCTCGGCCTGCTCGTGAGCGTCGCGACCAAGAGTCAGCTCTTGTCGTCTGCAGTTCTCCATCATGATCGCGATGCTGCCGACGACGCTGCTCGGGGGCTTTCTGTTCCCGATCGCGAACATGCCCTGGCCCCTCCGGGCGATCTCGGCGGTCGTGCCCGGTCGCTATTACATCGTCGCCTTGCGAGGCGTGTTCCTCAAAGGCAACGGGCTGGCGGTACTGGCGCCGCAGGTGCTCGCGCTCGCCGCATTCGCGACCCTGGTACTGGTGATCGCCGTCCGGCGATTTCGAAGGAGACTCGAATGACGCTCCTCGATGGATCTGCGTTCGCTACTGAACGTGGCGAAGAAGGAAATGATCCAGACGCTGCGCGATCGGCGCATGCTATTCACGCTGATCGCCGCGCCCGCGATCCAGTTGATCGGGTTCGGCTATGCCGTGAATCTCGACGTCGATCACATCCCGACCGTCGTATGCGATCAGGACCGCACGGAGACCAGCCGGGGCCTCGTCCAGGCATTCTTTGCCGGGGATACGTTTCGCGAGCACGCGGACGTCCTCGATCCGTCCGAGGCTCAGACCGAGCTCGAGTCCGGCGAAGCGGCGGCGGCGATCATCGTTCCGCGCGACTACGCGACCCGCGCCGCACGCCGAGATGCCCCGCAGGTCCAGGTCTTGGTCGATGGCGCGGATGCCATGCGTGCCCAGGTTGCTTCAGCCGACGCAACCCAGTTTCTGGCGAGCCGCGGCGCACCGCCGGCGACATCGCCGCCGATCACGCCGCGCATTCTCTACAACCAGCGGCTCAAGACCCCGATCTACATGGTCCCCGGAATCCTCGCGTCGCTGCTTCTCAACATCAGCGCGATCGTCACGGCGATGGGGCTCGCCCGCGAGCGCGAGACCGGAACGCTCGAGCAGCTCATGGTCACGCCCATTCATCCTGCGACTCTCTTGACGGGCAAGTGCCTACCGTTCGTCGTGTTCGGGTTGGTCGACGTCTGCGCGATCCTGCTCCTCGGTTCGGTGCTGTTCGACATGCCCATCCGCGGCTCGCTCTGGGTGGTGGGGCTCGGCGCGTTCCTCTACCTCTTCTCCACCCTCGGCATCGGTATCCTGATTGCGACGCTGAGCGGGTCGCAGCAGCAGGCGATGCTCGGCGCGCTCGCATTCATGCTCCCCACGATGCTCCTGTCGGGGTTCATGTCGCCCATCGCGAGCATGCCGGCGTGGCTGCAACCGCTGACGCTGCTCATCCCGATGCGTCATTTCATCGAGATCCTGCGGGGCTGCTTGCTGAAGGGCGCTACGTTCACCGATCTCATGCCTCAACTGTTCGCCCTGGCGATCCTCGGGGCCGCAATCCTGGCCATCTCCGTCGCGCTGTTTCGGCGGCACGTCGCGTGAGCGAGGTTCCTGGGTTGGGTCTGCGCCGCCGCGCAAATCTTGGATATCATTTTGACCATGCAGCATCCTCCATCCGTCCGTCGCGGGCCCGTCCTCGCGTACAAGAACGAATCCTTTCTCGACAGCGAAGAGGGGCGGCCACTTCGCATTCTCGCGGAGTACCTGGAACCACTTGCGGCGCTCCGTCGCGAGCGCATCCACGACACGGTCGTTTTTTTCGGATCGGCCAGGCTTCGCGAGGACGGTCCGCTCGGCCGCTATTACACGGAAGCGCGCGAACTCGCTCGGCTGGTGACGGAATGGTCGAAGGGTCTTCCCAGCGGCGCCCATCGCTTCGTCGTCTGCTCGGGCGGAGGCGGGGGGATCATGGAGGCAGCCAATCGGGGGGCGTCCGATGCGAGGGGCAATACTCTGGGATTGAACATCGGTCTGCCTCACGAGCAACGGCCGAATCCGTACATCACGAACGGACTGTCGTTCGAATTCCATTATTTCTTCATGCGTAAGCTCTGGTTCGTCCACCTAGCGCGAGCGCTCGTGGTGTTTCCAGGAGGGTTCGGAACACTGGATGAACTCATGGAGACGCTGACTCTCGCGCAAACACGGAAGCTCGGAGGGAAGATCGTGATTGTTCTTTACGGATCGTCCTACTGGAAGGAAATATTGAACTTCGAAGCCCTCGTCCGACACGGCATGATTGCTCGAGAAGACCTCGAGTTGTTTCAGTTCGCGGATGACCCATCGACGGCGCTGGAACTCCTTCAACGAGGACTTGACTTGGAGACGCCGGCGACCCTTCCTGCCTTCGCGAAGTCACGCATTCATCTGTCCTCGGCAGACTCAGTCAGTGCGACGGACACGGACGGAGAGCGATCTTGATCGAACTGGAGTTCATTGGTGCGGCCCGGACCGTGACCGGGTCGAAACATCTTCTTCGAACCTCTCGCGCCACCGTTCTGCTCGAGTGCGGTCTTTTTCAAGGCCACAGACATGAAGCTCGGGCGCTGAACGAGAAGCTTTCCGTGGACCCAGGGGCGTTGGACGCGGTCGTTCTTTCCCACGCGCACATCGATCACTCGGGAGCGCTGCCACTGCTCCACAAGCGGGGCTATCGCGGGCCGATCTACGCGACTCCGGCGACGCGCGATCTCTGCGTTCCCATGCTCCTCGACGCCGCCATGATCCAGGAGTCGGATGCAAAGCACATCCAGAAGCTGATCGCGCGGGGTCACGTCGACATCGAGCCGGTCCTTCCTCTTTACGAACGGCAAGACGCGATAGGAGCGGTCGGGCTCATGGTCGGCGTGCCCTACGGCCGCAAGCAGGAGGTCGCGCCCGGCATTTCCGTGACATTCCTGAACGCAGGCCACGTCCTTGGCAGCGCGATCGTCGTCATCGACATCGAGGACGAGGGTGAATGCAGGCGGGTCGCGTTCACCGGGGATCTCGGACGTCGCCATCTGCCCATTCTCCGGGATCCCGAGATCCCCGAAGGCGTCGACTACCTCATGACCGAGAGCACGTACGGAGACAGACTTCACGATCCCATCGAAAAGATGGGCGACGCGCTCGCCAGTACGATCAAGCGAACTTTCGATCGCGGGGGAAAGGTCGTCATTCCTTCTTTTGCACTCGAGCGTGCGCAGGAAATCATCTACGAGCTGCACCGCCTTCAAGAGCAGAACCGATTGCCACCAATGCCAGTGTACGTGGATTCCCCGCTGACGGTGAAGCTCACGGATATCTTCAAGCTGCATCCCGATTGCTACGACGAAGAAGCGTTCGCGCTCCTTCATGGAGGACATTCGCCCTTCGACTTCGATGGGCTTCACTACGTCTCGGACGTCGCGGAGTCGAAGGCCATCGATACCGATCCTCGACCGTGCATCGTCATTTCCGCGAGCGGCATGTGTGAAGCGGGACGCATCCTCCACCATCTTCGCGTGACCATCGAGGATCGGAAGAACACGGTGCTCATCGTCGGCTTTCAGGCGCCGGACACGCTCGGGCGACGCCTCGTGGAAGGGCGCAGCGAGGTACGAATCTTCGGCGTCATGCTTCGACGCGAGGCGGAGATCGTCGTGCTCAACGGGTTCAGCGCGCATGCCGACCAGAACGGTCTCGTGGACTTCGCCGAAAGGGTGAGTGCAAAAGGCAATCTCCGGAAGATAATGCTCGTCCATGGTGAGCCTGAGCCGCAGGCGGTGCTTTCGAAGGTCCTCGCCGCCCGAGGCTTGCCGCCCGTCGTGGCTCCGGCGCCAGGGGATCGCATCCGGCTTTGACCCGCATCTCTCCGCGGCGGCGCGGTTAGGCGCCGCAGTACGAGGCGCTCAGACGCTCGGGGGCCGGGCAGCTCCGGGTCGATCGGCGCTGCCGACCGCGGAGTCGTCACCGTGAGCATTCGTCTTCTCGCCGCCGCCATCATCCGGGGCGTCGTGGTCATGAAGAATTCGAAGGGCTGGCGTTTCGAGATCATCGAACTGTCCCGTCTTGGCAGCCCACAGAAATGCGAAGACCGCGGTGACTGCCATGAGCAACGCGAGGGGAACGAGGATGTAAAATACGCTCATGGCCTGGCTCCGAACGTCCGGGCTCGGTACGAGCTCGCGATGAGGCCGATGGAACTCGCCGGCATGAGGACGGCAGCCAGCAGCGGTCCGGCGAAGCCGAGAACGGCCAGAGTCCCGACGGTCACGTTATAGACGAGGGACCGAGCGAGGTTCGTCCGAACGACGCGCAGGGTGCGCCGTGCGCCCTCGAGCAGTTCGACCAGGGGCGCGAGCCCCGCTGTCGTCGCGAAGACGTCCGCGGCGGCGAGGCTCGCCTCGGCGCCCCCGTGGACGGCAATGCCCACCGTCGCGGCGGAGAGCGCGGCCGCGTCGTTGACGCCGTCGCCGACCATGAACACGGGGCCCCGCCGGGCCCGCTCCTCGATGAAGGCGAGCTTGGCTTCCGGGCTCGCGGCCCCCACCACCTCGTCGAAGGGCACTCCGACACTTGCGGTGACCGCATGAACGACCGCGGGTTGATCTCCGGACAGCACCGCGAGGCGATACCCCATCTCGCGGAGCTTGGTGAGACTCTCTCGAGCGTCGGGCCTCACCGGATCTCCGATGCCCGCGACGGCACGGACTTCGCCGTCGATCGCGAAGAGGACTGGCGTCAGCGAGCGTGCCGCGAGCCGTTCGGTGCGGTCCTGCACCCACGCCGGGATCGACGGAGCGTGCTCGACCACGAACGGTGCGGAGCCAATCACCACGCGTTTACCAGCGACGAGCGCCTCCACGCCGCCGCCGAGAGTCTCTCGCATGAAGTCGGCGACCGGCAACGTTTCCGCCTGGAACGCGGTTCGAAGCGCGCGGGCGATCGGGTGAGCGGAGCCGGATTCCGCCGCAGCGGCCATCGGTTTCACGGACTCGTCGCCCACGAACTCCACGAGCGCCAGTCGGCCCTCGGTCAGAGTTCCCGTCTTGTCGAACACGACGAGCCCGGGTCTCGCGAGGGCCTCGAGAAACTGGCCTCCCTTGATCATCAGACCGCGCCGCGCCGCGCGTCCGAGAGCGGCGGTCACCGCGAGCGGCGTCGCCAGCGCGAGGGCACATGGACACATGATCACCAGCAGAGCCACCGCTCGCTCCACGGCCAGGGCGGGGCTCTTCGACCACAGCGTGACGACGACCAGGGCTGCGGTGACGAGCACGACCATCACGAAGTAGCCCGAGAATCGATTCGCCAGCAGCACGATGGGCGCGCGACGCTCTGCCGCTTCCGCGACACGAGCCACCAGTCGCGCCAGCCGCGTTTCTCGTCCGGTCTTTTCCGCACGCACCAAGAGCCGGCTCGAGACGTTGACCGAACCCGCGTGAACCGCGTCACCGACCGCGACGTCCGCCGGAAGCGACTCGCCCGTCAAGAGAGAGACATCGACGCTCGAAGCTCCTTCCACCACTGTTCCATCGACAGGCACTAGGTCACCGGAGCGAACCTCGACGAGCGAGCCTCGAGGCAGCGCGGCCACGGGGACTTCACGGACGAGGCCGCCATCCAAGAGCCATGCCGTCGATGGCGACAAGGCGTTGAGCGCGTCCTCGGCGCTCGCTGCCTTCCGTTGCTGCCGGTGCTGCAGAAACCGCCCGACGAGCAGCAGGAATACGAGCATCGTCATCGTATCGAAGTAGAGGTCGCCATGCGAGCGGAACGTGTTCACGACGCCGCTCACGCTCCCCACGACGATGGCGACGCTGATGGGCAGGTCCATGTGCGGCGTAAGCGTCCGCAGCGCGCCGAGGGCGCCGCGATAGAACACGCTCGCCGACCAGAAGATCGACGGCAAGGCGACGACCATGCTGCCCCACCGAAAGAGTTCCGCCTGTCCGGGATCCATGCCGGAGGACGTGCCGCAGTAAAGGGCGATGGCGAGCAACATGGCGTTCCCTGCAGCCGCGCCGGCGACGCCGATGCGCATCAGGAGCGCGCGATCCTCTCTGCGCCGAACCGCGTCGCGGTCCAACCCCTGCAGTGGATGACTCGGGTAGCCGATCGAATCGAGCCACGCCGCGATCCGCGACAGCTCTACCTCGGCAGGGTCCCAGACGAGGCGGACGACGTCGCGGGATACGTCGAGCCGTGCCTCCGAGACGCCGGGCAGCGCCGCAGGTGCCTTCTCGATGAGCCACACGCACGAGGCGCAGTGGACATTCTCGAGAAAGAGTTCCGTTCCGAGACGGCCGTCACCGAGCGCGCGGCAATGGATGGCAATGAATTCCGGCTCGTCGAGATCGGCGTAGGTCCGCTTCGAGGTTTTCGCCGGCGCGCCGACCGCGCCGGCCGTTTCGCGATACCGGTAATAGTCGTCGAGCCTGCAGGCTTTCAGGATCGCGTACACTGACGCGCAGCCTGAGCAGCAGAATCGATGGTCCTGTCCCGGGACAATGGAGAGAACCGGTTGCCCGCAGTGAGCGCAGGTCGCAAAAGGGAATGCGGTAGTCCGTTCCGGCCCGGCCAGGGTCTCAACGAACATGATCTGGGGCCTGCGAACAGCTTGTATCGGACAGGTGCGGCGAAACGAGAGAAAGGGGGGACCAGCGGCCGAGAAGGCTCGTGAGGCCGAAACCTAGGAGCACAAGGGCGCCAACGAAACCCGCATGCTTCCGGAGCGGCCGCATCACGAGCGTGGCACCCGCGCCGATGCCCACCACGGCGGGCAACGTCCCGAGCCAGAACGCACCCATCACGATCGCGCCGGGCAGCGCGCTGCCCATTCCTGCCGAAAGGACGAGAAACGCATGGAGAAACCCGCAAGGAAGCGCGGCGGTGCAGCCGCCGACGACCGCCGACCGGACTACGGGAGGTTCGTCACGCAGACGCCGGATGAGATTCGCGACAGGAACGTGAATCGGGGTTCGAGCGCCCCACCGGAGACGCGCTCCGGCGGCTTCCAGCATCCGGGCCATCCCCCAGACAATCATCACGATGCCGGCGACGGCACCAGCGACGTGGCCGACACCGATACGGAGCCCCGCATGATCCACCGTCGAACCAAGCGCTCCGGCGAGGGTGCCCAGTGCGACGTAGCCGAGTCCGCGCGTCCCGTTGTACGCCGCGATCGCGCCGATGCGACCGCCCTTCTCGGTCCCCGCGGTCGAAAACGCGACGAGCCCGCCGCACATCGCCGCGCAATGCATGCTCCCGACGACGCTGGCTGCGATGACCGACGCGACGACCTCGATCATCGTTCGGGCCCCGACGGCACGTCGTAGCGGACGACCGCAGTGAAGTGCTCCATCGCCCGGTCGACGGCGAGGGACAGCTCCCACAGACCCGGTCGGTTCATCGGGAGACGTCCGCGGTAATCACCCGGGGAACTTTCGCTCAGGAGCGATCGAAGGATTCGCGTCGACCGCACGATGGCGAACGCCTCGACGCCAACCTGCGCACCCCGAAGGGGCGATCCGGCGCGATCGAGCAATCGGACCTCGACGACCGCGCTGCCGCCTCCGTCGGGGATGACGTTCACGTCCGCGCGCCAGCCGAGCCGTGCATTCTCGCGATCCTGCGTGCGCTGTGCGTCCCACGACATGGCCCTTGCGTAGTATCGATTCTCGACGGCGAACGACGGATCGTTCAGCACGCGCCGGACGAGCAGGAGCTGGAGGATGACGACCGCGCCGAGGACGACGACCGGAAACAGGGCCCAGCGGGTTTCCGGACGGAGGAGTTGCGCCGTAAACTTCATTTCACTGGCCTTCCGGACCGAGGAGGTCGTAACGGGCGATGCGTTCGAAGCCGGCGCCGTCCGAGATCCGCAAGCGGATCGGGCGAATGCCTCTCGAGAAAGTGTTTCGCGGTGCGAGAACGAAGAAACCTTCCGTCGCCTGATCGCCGGCCGCGACGTGGAGGGGGTTCTCGGGTGCCACGAGCGTCGTGTCCGGCGCGTCGAGCAGGGACATCGAATATTCCGCTCCGTTGCTCGTGCGATTCTGGATCTTGATGCGGATCAGGTTCCGGATGAGCTCTCCTTGTTTCACGAACGGCGTCTCGAGACCCCGGAGGATCGAAACTTCCGCGATGCGCCGGCTCGAGGCCGTGACGAAGAGGGCCGTCAGCAGCAAACCAAGGACGATCGGATAAAGGACAATGCGGGGGCGGAGGAGCGCCCGCACGTCGACCGTCCGGCTCGCGAGGGCGTATTCGGACGTGTACCGGATGAGGCCGAGGGGGCGTCGCAGCTTGGCCATGACGCCGTCGCAGGCGTCCATGCACTGAGTGCAAGCGATGCACTCGAGCTGGAGTCCGTTGCGGATATCGATGCCCGTCGGACAGGTTGCGACGCAGAGGCCGCAGTCGACGCAGTCACCGGTCGTCGAGCCCTTCTTGCCGCGGGGCTCTCCTCGATTGGAATCGTAGGCGACCACGAGGGACTTCTTGTCGAGGAGGACCGATTGCAGCCGCGCGTACGGGCAGACGACGGTGCACATCTGCTCGCGAAAGTAGGTGAAGTCCGCGAAGACGAGCGCGGTCGTGCCGCCCATGACGAGGAATGCCGTCGGATGTTCGGCAGGGGAGGAGTGCATCCAGTGCGACAGTTCCACGACGCCGACGAAGTACGAGAGAAACAGGTTCCCGACCAGCGCCGCGAGGACGAGGAACACGACGTTCTTGAGGATTCGCCGGCCGTTGGCCCCTTCGCGGTCGAGTCTCGCCTGCTCCCTCTGGTCGCCCTCGATGAGCCGTTCGATTGGGCGAAACAGGAACTCCATGTAGACCGTCTGCGGACAGCCCCAGCCGCACCAGACGCGCCCCGCAAGCGCCGTCATCAGGAAGATGCCCACGAAGATGGACAGCATCATCAACATGAGGAGCACGCCGTCGGTCGGAAGGAACGTCCGGCCGAAGAAAATGAACTGCCAGTGACGGATGTCGAGCAAGACGGCCGGCTTGCCGCCGACGTGGAGGAACGGCAACCCCACGAACGTCGCAATGAGGCCCCACGCGGTCGCCAGACGCCGCCTGTAATAGTGGCCGTGGAAGGGCCTTGGACGGATCCAGCGCCGGGTTCCGTCCCCGTTCAAGGTGGGGAGCACCCGGCCCGGCGCACGCAGTGTGGACATCCTACTTCCCCGCCGGAGCGGCCGGTGGCGCGACCAGCGTCCCCTCGGGCGCCTTACCCTCGAGATGCGTGCCCCGGATGGTGCCGACGTAGGCCGCGAGCTTCGCGATCTCGATCGGCGCGAGCACCTTCCCCCACTCGGGCATTCCCTTCGACGCCACTCCGCCGTTGACGACTCTGTAAATATCCATCAGGCGTCCGCGTCCGTGAATCCAGTAGTCATCCGTGAGATTCGGACCGATGAGCCCGGCCCCCTTCGGGCCGTGACACTGGACGCAACGCTTCTGGAACATCGCTCGCGCATCCGCCATGACGGCGGCGTTCTTCGTGAGCTTGCCGAGCGATTGCTCGGAGACGGTCCCCAGATCCCGCTGGGCTGCAGCTTCTCGAGCGACCTGCATTTCCTCGTCGTATGCCTCCACGACGGTCGTCCCTTTCATGAACACGTGCATCCAGAGCACGTAACAGATGGCGAAATAGAACGTGCCCCAGTAGATCCATACCCACCAGCGCGGCATGGGATTGTCGTATTCCTGGATCCCGTCGTACTCGTGATCGGTGAGCGGGTCCGTCTTCGGGGCGGAATCCGGCCCCACGGCGGGCTCGTGCGTTTGCGTCGTCATGGTCGGTATCCTTCGTCGTCCGAGTCGGTCAAAGGGAGCGTGCGCGCGCCCTCCCATTCGTTGCCCCGCTTCCGCGACGCCACCTGAACGAGAACCGCGGCGAACGCGACCAGGAAGAGCACGAGCGCGATCTCGGGATAGATGGCGAGCCCGGTCGCGCCGACGACCTCCGACAGGTTCATGTCAACGAGCTCCTTCCACGGCAACGACGGGGGTGCCGGTTTCGGTCGGGGGCACGGCTCTGATGTCCGTTCCGAGGCGTTGCAGGTAGGCGACGAGCGCCACGATCTTCTTGTCGCCGAGCCCCTTCTGGCCGCCCTGCGCCTCGATCGATGACGCGAGTGCCGTCGCCTGGGCTCGAGCCATGCTCTCGGCATGATTGATGGCGTCTCCATACGGCACGCCGAGCATCGCCATGACATCGACCTTTCTCTGGATACCCGTGAAATCCAAGGTGTCCGCGAGTAGCCAGGGGTACTTCGGCATGATGGACCCCGGGGTCATCGCCGCGGGATCTTCCATGTGACGGACGTGCCAGAGGTCCGGGTACTTACCGCCCACGCGCTGGAGGTCTGGCCCGATCCTCCGCGAGCCCCACTGGAACGGGTGGTCGTAGACGAACTCCCCCGGTTTCGAATACTCGCCGTACCGCTCCGTCTCGGCACGGATCGGTCGGATCATCTGCGAGTGGCAGTTGTAGCAACCCTCGCTCACGTAGATGTCGCGCCCGGCGAGTTCGAGCGGCGTGTACGGCTTCACGGTAGCGATCGTCGGGACGTTCGAGCGGATGAGGAACATCGGGACGATCTCGAACAGCGAGGCGGTGGCCACGGCGCCCGTGACCCAGAGCGTGAACTTCAGCGGCTTCCGTTCCCAGACACGATGCCAGGCCGCGCGTGCGAAGAACTGAAGCTCGTAACCGAAATCGAGCATCGTCGGGTGGGCTGGAATGACGACCTTCGGTTCCTCTCCCACCCAGTCGGGCGAGAGGGGCGGCGCCTCGTGCACGACCTCCTCGTACTTTTCCGGGCGGTCCATCCACGTCATGAGGATGTTGACGAGGCACATCAGAACGCCGCAGAAGTACATCGCGCCGCCGAGCGCTCGAACCCACCACATCGGCAAGATGCGAACGGCCGTCTCGATGAAGTCGGGGTAGGCGAGGCGTCCCGTCGAGTCGAAGGCACGCCACATGAGCCCTTGTGTGATCCCCGCGGCGTAGAGGGCAACGACATAGAACAGGAGACCGAGGGTCCCGATCCAGAAGTGAACCTCGGCGAGCTTCTTCGACCAGAGCTTCGTCTGGAAGAGCCTTGGCGCGAGCCAGTACAGGAGCCCGAACGTCATGAACCCGTTCCAGCCGAGCGTTCCCGAATGGACGTGAGCGATGGTCCAGTCCGTGTAATGCGAGAGAGCGTTCACGCTCTTGATGGCGAGCATGGGCCCCTCGAACGTCGCCATGCCATAGAAGGTCACGCCCGCGACGAAGAACTTGAGCACCGGGTCTTCCGCGACCTTGTTCCAGGCGCCGCGAAGGGTCAGAAGGCCATTGATCATGCCTCCCCACGATGGCATCCAGAGCATCACGCTGAACACCATGCCGAGCGTGGAGGCCCACTCGGGAAGCGCCGTGTAGTGCAGGTGGTGCGGGCCTGCCCAGATGTAGATGAACACCAGCGACCAGAAGTGAAGGATGCTGAGCTTGTAGGAATAGACGGGCCGGTTCGCCGCCTTGGGCAGGAAGTAGTACATCAGCCCGAGAAATGGAGTCGTCAGGAAAAAGGCCACTGCGTTATGGCCGTACCACCACTGCATCAGGGCATCCTGCACGCCCGCGTACACGGAGTAGCTCTTCGTGAACGTGACTGGGATGGATAGGTTGTTGAACACGTGAAGGATGGCGACCGTTATGATCGTCGCGATGTAGAACCAGAGCGCGACGTAGAGGTGCCGTTCGCGCCGCCTGGCGATCGTTCCGAAGAAATTCACGGCGAAGACGATCCAGATCACGGCGATGGCGATGTCGATGGGCCACTCGAGCTCGGCGTACTCCTTCGACTGCGTGATGCCGAAGGGTAGAGTCAAGGCAGCGGATACGATGATCGCTTGCCAGCCCCAGAAGTGGAGCGCGGACAGTTTGTCACTCCACATCCGTGCCTTCAGCAGGCGCTGGCTCGAGTAATAGACGCCGGCGAAGATCGCGTTCCCGGCGAAGGCGAAGATCGCCGCGTTCGTGTGCAATGGCCGGAGCCGCCCGAACGTGAGATAAGGCTGCGAAAAGGTCAGCCCCGGCATCACCAGTTCGAGCGCCAGGAAGACGCCGACCAGTGTCGCGACGACGCCCCAGAGGATCGTAGCGACCGCGAACTTGCGGACGATCGCGTCGTCGTAGATGAATCTTTCCATGCGCGCGCTCATACCCGCCCGCCGCTCGCAAGAATCGTGCGAAGCACTCGCGGCCAAAGTTTTCGGACAGTTCCTGGTCGCGATGCGCCGGTTGCACGCACGCGCACGGCTTGCGCGGGGCGCGGATGACGTCGCGACGACGTCTGCAGCAACGCCACATCATCGAGCCGATGGGATCCGTGCTCGTGCTCCAACCGTGAACTGCGTTCGCCTACGGCGAAGCGTCACGCTCGTTCCTCAAAGCGCCGGCGACTTCTCGCGCGGTTCGACGACCCGTTCGGTGGAGGGCATCGCTGGAAAGACGGATCGGTTTCGTCCGCCCGATTTCGCCTCGTAGAGCGCCGCGTCGGCCATGGCGCAGAGAGCTCCGCTGGTGGCGTGCTCCGCGTGCGCGATGTCGGCGATTCCGATCGAAACCGTCGGTGCTGGAGCGCCCGGGAAGGGTGGCCGTAGCGTCTCGCGTATGCGCTCGGCCAGGCCATGACCCCCAACGCCGTCCACTCCGGGCGCCAGAACGACGAATTCGTCTCCGCCCCATCTCGCTGCCAGATCGCTTGCGCGGCCCGATGCGGAGAGTGCGTCGGCAACCGTCCGGAGCGCGGCGTCTCCGGCAGCGTGGCCTTGCCCGTCGTTGATCGCCTTCAGGTGGTCAACGTCGATGAGGAGGAGCGATAGCGGTGAGCCGTAGCGCGCTGCTCGCCTCACCTCCTCGGCTAGCCGCGTCTCGAAGTGTCGGCGATTCGCGAGGTGTGTCAGGGAATCGGTTTTTGACGACTCCTCGAGCCGGTCGGTTCTCTTTCCGAGAAGTTTTCCAAGCACGACGAAGACGAGAGCAGTACTCACCGTCAAGTAGCCGTAGGTCAGCATGTCCCCAGCCACGTCCGCCGCGATCCCGTCGATCGACGGCCGCCCTGAAACGATCTGGCGAATGACAATCAGGCCGGCGGGCGCGCCGAAAGCGAGTAGCACGCCGACGGCCGGGTAAAGTATCGACTTAGGCCACGCGGGCGGCGGGGACGTGCTCACATCGATCGGCATCAGCAGGTTTCATACCCGAGGTCGAAGATCGAGCGAGCTTCACGTCTGGCAGTCGGCGGCCCGGGCTTCGTCGTGGCATGCGCTATGCTAGCTGTGCTTTCCACCTACCAGGCGATGCCTCGATGGCCGCAGGGTCCTCCCCGGTCCCCAGAGGAACACTATGACAGCAAGCCCTATAACTGCCTACATGGCCCACCACCCCCACACCATCGGCCGTGAACAAACGGTGGCCAAGGCTCACGAGGTGATGAGGAAGTACGGCATCCGTCATCTGCCCGTTCTGGACGGAGGACGCATCGTCGGGCTCGTTTCCGAGCGTGATCTCTTCGTCGTGGAAGGGCTGCGGGACGTCGATGCCGCACACGTTACGGTCGAAGAAGCGATGAGCCAGGACCCGTACGTCGTTCCCCCGACGAAGCCGCTCGGCGAGGTGGTACGGGAGATGGCCGCGCACAAGTACGGCTCGGTAATCGTTGCCAAGGATTCGGCGATCATCGGCGTGTTCACGACGGTGGACGCGCTGAAGGCGTTGAGCGACACGCAGACGTGGGAAGCGCGCCACCCATTCTGAGCCCGTGCGCGAAGGCCAGAAACAACTTTTCGACCGGATGAGCGAGCCCCGGCTAACATCTTGCTCTGCGGTGCCGTAGGAGACGGAGGTTTCGATGAAGAGGATGCTCGTGGCCTTGGACGGTTCTGCTCGAAAGCATGACGTGCTCGGTGCAGCGATTGCGCTGGGGCGCAAGACTGGCGCGAAGCTGGTGCTCTTTCGCAGCGTTGGGATCCCGAGGGAATTGCCCGAGGAGGCCTATTCCCTTGCGCCCGACGCCGTCCCCGAGCTCCTTCACGCAGCGGCGATGAGAGAGCTCGAAAGCCTCCAGGTCGACGTTCCGAACGAGCTCCGGGGTCCCCTTCGAGTGCTCATCGGCGCCCCGTGGCAGACGATCGAACGCGTTGCCGTCGAGGAGGATGTCGATTTGATCGTCATCGGTTCGCACGGCTACGAAGGGGCCGATCGCCTGCTCGGCACGACGGCGGCAAAAGTCGTCAACCACGCAGACCGTGCCGTTCTCGTCGTTCGAGCTCCAGACCGGCTCAACAGGTGATGCCGCGGGAGTTCCTCGCGGACGTCCCGCGCGACGCGGTCAAGATCGCGGTCGTGTTCGCGCTTGCGTTCTTGATCGGGCTCGAGCGCGAGGAACACAAGCAGCTCGACGCGACCTACTCCTTCGGCGGGATCCGGACGTTCCCACTCATCGCCCTCGTGAGCTATGCGCTCGCGCTGATGTCGACGCCTCTCCTCGTCCCGTGGTCGATCGGATTCGCGGTCATCGGCGGACTCATGTTGCTTTCCTATCACCACCGGCTCGAGAGCCAGCCACCGAGGGGAATCACCACGGAAATCACGGCGCTGGCAACATACGTCATCGGCGGTCTCGTCGAGCACGAGCGTTACTGGATCGCGACGACGCTCGCCGTACTCAGTGTGCTGCTGCTCGAGCTGAAGAGGGGCCTCGAGGATCTGACCCGGCACATCGCCTCGGACGAGATCGTCACGGTCACGAAGTTTCTCGCCATCAGTGTCGTCCTGTTGCCGATTGTGCCCGATCGGGATCTCACCCGCTTTCAGATCAACCCGTTCAAGACCTGGCTCGTCGTGGTGGGTGTCAGTGGCGTCTCGTTCGCAAGTTACGTCGTTCAGCGGCTTCTGGAAGGCCGCGGCGGTCTGATCTTGTCGGCCGTTCTCGGCGGCGCGTACTCCTCGACGGTGACGACCGTAGTGCTCGCCAAGCGGGCCAAGGAAGAGTCGCGCCCGAACCTGTTTGCCGGGAGCATTCTCACCGCGTCCGGGGTGATGTACGCAAGGCTCGTGCTCCTCGTGGCATTTTTCAACCGGACACTCGCGGCGCGGCTCGCGCCCGCCTTCGCGGGGCTGGCCGTCCTTGGGATCCTGGCAGGCTGGGTCGTCTCGAATCGACCCGACGGGGCCCGAGCAGTGCAGAAGCAACGACAGGCCCCGAAGAACCCCCTTGAACTCGGCTCGGCGTTCCTGTTTGCCGCCATCTTCGTTTTGATTCTCGTTCTGACGCACCTGGCTCGCGAGTTTCTCGGACGCGCTGGGCTATACTCGCTCGCGGCCATCATGGGGGTTACGGACGTCGACCCGTTCATATTGGGGCTCACTCAGATGAGCCCCCTCTCGACACCCCTTCGATTGGCGGTCGCGGCCATTGTCATTGCCGCAGCGAGCAACAATGTCATCAAGGGCATCTATGCATATGCGTTTGCCGACCGCGCGACGGGGCGGAAAAGTCTATCGCTTCTGTTCGCGCTCGCCTTGGTCGGGCTCGTCCCGCTCGTTTGGGTCTGAAGGCGCTCACGACGGATCCCTCGCCGTCGCCTACCGACTGGTCTTCGAGAGACCGTATTCGTGCAGCCGGTATTGGATCGTTCGGACGCTGATATCGAGAAGTTCGGCCGCCTTCGTCGTGGAGCCGTCCGTCCCTTCCAGCGTCTTCGTGATCGCGTACCGCTCGATCTCGGCCATCGTGGATCCGGGAATGCGGAGCGGGCCAAGACCGTCGAGGGTCGTTTCGAAGGGAAGGTCTTCCACGTCGATGAGCTGCCCTTCGGTGAGTACGACGGCCCGCTCGATGGCATTCTCCAGCGCGCGAACGTTACCCGGCCAGCGGTGTCCGACGAGTTTCGCGCGCGCTTCTCTGGTGAACCCCTCGATACGCTTGTGATTGTCGAGCGCGAATCTCTTCAGAAAATGTTCCGCAAGCACGATTATGTCCAGGCCGCGAAGTCGGAGCGGCGGCATCTCGATCTGCACGACGTTCAGTCGGTAAAATAGGTCCTCTCGGAATTTCCCGTCGCTCACCGCCGTCGTGAGGTCCTTGTTGGTTGCGGCAATCACACGCACGTCCACGCTCACGGTCTCGTTCCCACCGACGCGTTCGAACATCCTCTCCTGGAGAACACGGAGGAGTTTCACCTGCGTCGATGGTGAAATCTCGCCGATTTCATCCAGGAAGAGGGTCCCGCCGTCGGCCTGCTCGAAGCGACCCGTGCGGCGCCGCTCCGCTCCGGTGAAGGCACCCTTCTCGTGTCCGAAGAGCTCGCTCTCGAGCAACGACTCGGCGAGCGCGGAGCAATTCAGCGTCACGAACGGCTTCGCCGAGCGAGGTCCGAGCGCGTGGATCGCCCGCGCGAGCTCCCCCTTACCGGTTCCACTTTCCCCGGTCACGAGGACAGTCGCACGCGACGAAGCCACCTGCTTCGCGACGCGATAAACCTTCTGCATCACGGCACTCGTTCCGAGAAGCCCCTGGAGTCCATCGACGTCCCGGTCCTGGATCTGCCGGCGGAGATTTTCCGCCTCCACGCGGACGTCGCGATGCTCCAAGGCTCGTTCGATCGCGACCTCCAGGGCATCGAAGTCGAAAGGTTTCGACAGGTAGTCCTCGGCGCCCAATCGCATGGCCGAGACCGCGGCGGCCAGATCCTGGTGCGAGGTGACGACGATGACGGGAAGATGGGCGTTCGCTTCACGCACCTTCGCGAGCAGTTCCATCCCATCCATCCGCGGCATTTCGAGATCGGTCACCACGACGTCCGGGGGCCGCTCCGCCGCGATGGCGAGGGCGGCGACGCCGTCTTCGGCGGAGTCCACCTCGTATCCCCGGCCTCTGAGGAGCGGCACCAGGGCGGAGCGAGCCCCTGGCTCGTCATCGACGATGAGGATGCGTCCCTTGTTTTCCCGATTCGCCATGCTGGCTCCTGTCACGTCGCCTTCGAGAGGCTAGTTCCGATGGGTACATTACGCGTTGCGGGACGTCCCGGTATCGCGAATCGTAAGGACCTGAATGCGCGACATACGGGCGAGCACGTGTCGAAGTTGGTCATTTCGGCGACTCTCTGCACCTCATGTGCCAGCTCGGAGCAGGTGGGCGTCGGCGCCGCGGAGGGCCAACCGGCAGCCGTCGTCTGCGAGGCAAGGGTCCGCAAGACAAGGTAGGAGGATCTCGTCTTCAGCCTCGCGCACGAGGGGTGCAGCGACTACGATCGCAGGCACGGAATTTTCGAGCATGAAAACGGCCAAAGCAAAACTCGTCGCGATCGTCTTTCCGTTCGGTACGGCCGATCGTCTCGTGCCCGAGCTCGAGCGCCTCGGCGTGTCCGGGTACACGAGCTGGCGTGTGGACGGGGCTGGCTTCGAAGGAACGCGCCGCTACGGTCTCGTAGACGGCGCCAATGTGCGCCTGGAAACGGTCGTCACGCCACAGATCTGCGACCGGATCCTCCAGTATCTGCTCGAGAATTATTCCGATGTTGCACTCATCGCGCATGCGCACGACGTCCAGGCCATCCCTCGGGAGCACTTCGTCTCGTCGCCGGATATCGAGTTCGTGAGATGAAGATGCCCTACGCGCTCGGCGCGGCGATGCTGATCGCCGCCGCATTTGGATTCGGCTACGCGGGCCGCGTCCACCCGACGACATCGTCCACGCACCCGGATGCTCCCGGCGCTCCGGCTGCTGTCGTGGAGAGCGGCGAGGGCACGACTGCAGGCCTCGCCATCTCGGGCCGCGTCGTGGAGACGATCGACGTGGCGAAGTACACTTATCTCCGTCTCGCCACCGCTCGAGGGGAGACCTGGGCGGCCGTTCCGAAGAGCGCGGTCGCTCGGGGGGCATCCGTCACCGTCACGAACGCCGCACCCATGGAGCATTTCACGAGCACCACCCTGAAGCGGACGTTTGACGTCATTTACTTCGGATCGCTCGCGGGAAAGGGCGAAGTCAGCGGAAATCTCCCCCCGGAGTCCGAGCAACCGATCAACGGGCATGTCGAGGCGGCGAACGATCCGGGAATCCCCGAGGCGCTCCTCGATAATCCGAGCGGCGCCCTGCCGCCCGGCCACCCGAGCATCGGTAACGGCGCCATGCCCCTCGTGAATGGCGATCAGGCGTTGCCTCCGGGTCACCCCAGCATCGACGACCCCGGCGCTTTGCCGGCAACCGGAGCATTGCCCCCTGGGCACCCTGGTGATGTGCCGAACACCGCACCCGTGGCGATCCCGAAGCTCGTGCGCGCAGCGGGCCCGAACGGCTTCCGCATCGTCGATCTGTTCGCCAATGAACGACGGCTCGTCGGGCAGACCGTGCGAGTGCGCGCGATGGTGACGAAGGTGACTCCAGACGTGCTCGGAATGACGTTTCTTCACGCGAAAGACGGCAGCGGGGACGCAGCAGCGAAGACGGACGACATCGCCGTGATGACCTCGGCTCGACCGGCTCGAGGCGCCGTCGTCGTGTTCGAGGGTGTTCTGCGAATGAACGCGGATCTCGGTATCGGATATCGCTACCCCGCACTCCTCGACAAGGCGACGGTCGTGAGGACCGATTGAGCGCCGAGCTTCACGGGCGGGTCGGGAGCGTCGCCGGCGGCTTACCCGTGATTGCCTTGACCGAGTCGTACAGCAGTTCCCGGACATAAACCGGGTTGTGGACACCGCCTGCCGCCCCTCGGCCGAGAAGCAGGTAGTTGTACAGAGCGCCGGCTTGGTCGGCGGTGAGCGGCGCCGTGACACCGCCGTCGGATTCCGGCGAATAGTTCTGCGGGCGTACCTGGTCCGTCTGGAACTGATTGTCGGCGAGATCCGTGCTCGAAAGAGGTCCGTATGGCGCGGCCGTGTCGCGCGTGAGCCAGCCCTTGCCGTTGAGCGCGACGCGCAGCTCCTGGATACCCGCTTCCATCAAACTCTGCCCACCGATCACGTCGAAGCTGGTGGCCGTCGCGTGGCAACCCGACTGCTGGCACGTGCTGAGCTGTGGAGCGAAGGAGTGATCCCCGATGCCCATGTTCGTCGCGACGGGCGGCATGTGGCACTCGATGCAACCATCCTTGAACGCCTGGTGCGATGACGTCTTGTAGATCTGACCGGCGTAATGATACCCGCCCTTGCCGGTGTAGATGTCCGCCTGCGGTCCCTCGTGCGGCCCCCAATACGTGGTCGTGAGCTTGTTCGATGCGGTAATGAAGTTCGTCACGTCCTTGCGTGACTTGTGGCAGAAGATGCACGCGTTCCCTTTGCCATAAGGGCCCGCCTGGGTTCCGTCGGAAACACCGACGGCGGAGCTCTTCTCGACGAGCATCTGATCCGTCGGGTCCGTCGGAACCCGGAGCGGAAACGAGCCCGGCGTGTAGTTCTTTCCGGTCACGTGAGGGTCGTTACTCTGGTCCACCTCGTGACATGTCGTGCAGTCCACCTCCGCGACGGTGGCGCTGCCCGCGTAGGTGGATTCCGTGATCGTGTCGTTCACGCTGTTCAGGTAGTTGACCTGACCGAGCGCCGAGTGAGGACCCGTGGTTCCGAGGTGGTTCACGGTTCCCGCAAGGCGAAGCGCGACGCCGTCGATCGCGTGGCAGTTTCCGCACGGCTCGTTTCCCGTCCAGTCGGCGACCTCGGAGCCCCCGAGGTTCGCGATGTACGTCGCGTAGTGCGTGCTTGCTTGCCACTCCGCGACGATCCCGGTGAAGCCGTGGCACGGCGAAAGGCAGCTCGTCGACAGCGCGACGCCCGCGTCGGGGCCGGCGTCGATGCTCGTCATCAGTCCGGGCGGCCCTTGTTGCCCCGACAATCCTTGCGGTCCCGCGTCGCCCCGTGCTCCGCGTGCTCCCGGCGGCCCCGCAGGCCCGGTACAAGCGATCGACACCGTTCCAAGTGCAAGGACCCAATACAAGCGCGTGATCATGAAGCCCCTCGTTCCGGGTGGTAGGCGTGCCCTTCACCGAGCAATCAGCAGGTCTACGCAACAAGCAGGCCACTCTCTCGGCCGGGAAGGGGCGCGTGTCAACGGGCCGATTCGTGTCAGTGGAATGAACGGTTTGCGTGGAGGTGCACCGTTTGCACGAGGTCACTCTGGCGCATTCTTTGCTGTGTCCTCCTCATTCGAACCAGATGTTTCGGCCGGAGCCGGGTGAACCGCGTCGATGAGCACGCCGCAAAAGAAACACCCTAGCGACGCGATGCCAATCATGTGTCCGAAGCTCATCGCGAAGATGACGGGCAGAGGCTTTCCGGAAACGACCGCGAAAGACATGATCGCGAGTCCCAGGAGTGCCAGCACGCACGCGAGCCAGACGAGCCGAGGCACGGACCAGCGAGCCAGTCTCGACAGCACGTTCATGGGGACGCTCCCGTCGAACCGGGGGACGAAGTTGCCGTCTTCGATCGAACGGCGGGAGACGGTTCCAGGGCCGCAACCTTGGTGAACGGATGCGCGTAGCCATGGCACCCGGCGCTGACGCAGCTCACCTTGTTCTCGTCGAGCTCCACCTTCAGCGACAGATGATCGGGAACGCGTCGCCAGTCCTCGGCGGTGGTCGTGTGACACTGGCGGCAGTTGCGGTTATCGTACGGCTTTCGAAGACGAATCACCCTCTCCGCCTGCGCGAGCGACATCCGATCGTAGCCGCGCAAGTAGTACATGTAGACGTGCCGCATGCCCCCGAGCTTCGTCAGGGCGTAACCGAACATGCCGTAATCGGCGTGGCACACGTAGCAGCTCTCCCCGCCGAAGAACGGGTTGCGCGAGTGGCGTGCCGCGAGGGATTGACTCGTCGGATCGGAAGAGTCCTCGTAATGGGCTTCCATCACGTGACACGACCCGCAAAACGACCGCTCTTCGGTCCGCTGCATGCCCGCGGCCGTGGAGCTCGCCGCGACGATCGCGGGCAGCACGCCTAGACCGACGAGAAGCCATAGCTTGACGGACAGGTCGAGGGCCGGCTTCTTGACCAGGTAGACCACCAGGATCGACGCCGCCACTGCGGCGGTCGACAGCGCAACGATGCCCGTCCACTCGATGTGCACGCCCGGATAGTAGGCATCCGCGTACGTCGCGCAAAGGGTTCGTTCATCGGACGTGACGTTCGTCCTCGGGGTTGTGTCTCGGCCTCGGTTTCTCGTCCTTATTCGAAACCGTCACAGGAAGCGGATCCGTGGATATCATCCGGCTCCGTTGTCGCCACGAGTTCGCGCTTTTTCGTCACTCGCTCTGGGGATCGCCATCATCGTCGCGATCGTCGCCGCTTGCTCGGCGCCGGAATCGACGGGGACGGGACACCGCGCGCCGGGACTGGGCGTGTACATCCCGCTCGCGTGGAAGACGGATCGTGTCGTGAGCGGGCACGCGAGGCACGTCGTCGAGCTTCACATCCCCTGCACGCGGTGCCATGCGCTCACCGCCGACTCGATGGGCACCGTCTCACCGATTCGCTGCGCCGCCTGCCACGCCGAGCAGGCACGCTTCGATCACGCCGAACGAGAGGCTCGGAAGAAGTTCGGTCCCGCCGTGTCGACCGACTGCATGACCTGCCACATGTTCACGGTGGAAGGCGCGGGGCGTCCGGCGGCGGAACTGCTCGCGAGCGTGCCGCCGCCGACGGCTTGCGGGCGTTGCCACGCCTCCAAGGGGAACGATGCGCCGCAGGTCGAGGTGCACGCAACGAGTGCGTGCGTGACGTGTCACACGCCCCACGAGAATGGCAAGCCCCACGGCGGTCCGTGCGCTGATTGCCACCAGGACATCAAGACCGAACACGCAAGCGCGGGCAAGACGCCGAGCGAAGTCTGCACCACGTGTCACTCCCACCAGCACGCACCAGCCTCCGCCGCGATCGGCGCCTGCGTGACCTGCCATGCGAGTCACGAGCCCGTCATTCCGGTCACCGCGCTCTTCGCGGGCGGACATACCGAGTGCATCGGGTGCCACCGGCCACACGATTTCACACCGGCGAGCGTCGTGCCTTGCCGGTCGTGTCACGAGAACCAGCATGTGCTCGCCGAGTCCATCGTGCCCGCGCATGCACGGTGCGAGAGCTGTCACGCGCCGCACGACGTTCGCGGCGTGAGCGACCAGGTCTGCTTCACCTGCCACGCGAACGTGCACTCCGACCACCCAAAGCAGGCCGCGGGGTCTTGCATTGGATGCCATAATCCGCACCCACACGAGGCGGCGACGGCCGTGATTGCCAGGCCGTGCAGCAACTGCCACCAGATAGCGGCGTCCGATCATGCCTTCCACGGCGGCATCGCGTGCGAGACCTGCCACCAGCCACACCAATTCAAGCTCACGCTCGCGAGCACGGTTCTCTGTCGAAACTGCCACGCGAAGCAGGTCACCCTGGTATCGACGAACGCCGGACACCAGGCGTGCGAAGGATGTCATCGCGGGCTTCCGCACCAGCCGGCGAAGGTCGAGGTGCCCTGCGCGACGTGCCATGCGGCCGTCGTGGCCGTGGTCACGAAAGGTCACTCCGAGTGCACCCAGTGCCACGAGCCGCACAGCGGCGCATTCGCGGCCGTGTGCAAGACGTGTCACGCGGTCGAGCAACAAACCGCCCCTCCTGGCCACCAGGCGTGCACGAACTGCCACGACCAGCACAACGGCGTTCAGAAGGCCCCCTGCGCCGCCTGCCACCAAGTCGAAGCCGCCTCCGAGCACGGCAAGATCGCGGGCGGTTGCACCAACTGTCATCGACCGCACGGCCCGGGCGGCATCTTCGCGCCGCCCGCGTGCACCACCTGCCATCAACCCGCGCAGCTACCAGGGCTTCACAGCATCCCGAAGCACCAGCTCTGCATGAACTGCCACACCGGTCACGGCGACCCGACCGCGCCCCTCCGCACGCCGTGCCTCACGTGCCACACGGATCGCAAAGATCATTTCCCCGACGCCCCGAGTTGCACGAGCTGTCATCTCTTCGGGCCGACGAAGTGATCGCGCCACCGCGCGGTCAATCGACGCCGGACGCTCGTGCCGAAGCTTCTCCCGTGACCGAGGAGCGCCTCGGGGCCCTCCCGAAATGGGAGGAGGCTCACATACGTCACACCCACGCTACGGGACCGTGAACGTCACGATACCGTCGACGTGGAGCTCGGGATGCGTGAACGTGCGGTTGTCGTCGGCGATGTCGCCGTGGCACGCGCTGCACCTCGGATTGAGATCGACGTACGGGTGCGGAGCCGGCGGGGGCAGGGCATGGCACGTGCCGCAGGCGTCCTGCGAGCCGTCCACGACGTTCCAGGCGGGCGTCGTGTTCGTGCCTCCGGAGGGGTTTCCGTCCTTGAACGCGGCGCCATGGCATTCGGTGTTGCGACAACTGCCGTTGTCGTAAACCGGGGTTCCGCTGCCCGATGCGGCGGCGCCGGAGAAGAGGACGGACGGGGGAAGACCCGTATCGATGTGCCCGGGCTCGAGCACGGTTGCGGGCACATGGTGACATTCGGCGCACGGGACTGCTCGCGCGGTGGCGTTGCCTGAAAGGTGCGCTTGATGCGCGCCGGCTCCGGGTTGGCCGGGCACCGGCGCCGGATTGGTTCCTTGACCGTGGCATGTGGTGCAACTCGTCGGAACGTCGACATCGACGACGCCGTTCACGTGGAGCAAAGGATCGATGATGGTGCGGTCGTCGCTTCCGACGACCATGCCGTGGCAGAGCGAGCAATCGGTCAACTGGGGGTGCGGCGTCGGAGGTGGCAATCCGTGGCACGTGCCACACGTCTCCGCCGACGTTCGCGGTGCGGTCCAGACCGGGTTGGCGTCGTGGTGGCAGTACGTGTCTCGACAGGTGTGCGCGACGGGATCGTAGTTCGGCGTGAGCCCGTTCTCTTTCGCGAGCGCGCCGAAGACGAGGGTTGCCGGTGGCGCGTGATCGATGTGCCCGGGCGAGTCCGTCCGTTCCGGCACGACGTGACACTCGTCACAGGCGACCGGTCCGTGCGTCGAGGACGCGTCCAGGTGGATCGAATGCGCCCCGACGCCAGGGTCGTGGGGATCGCTCGAGCCCAGCAAATCGATCGGCGGCGCCGCGCGGCGGAGCGCGGTGCCGGAGCGCCGTGCGTCGCCGTGACAGGAGGTGCACTCGGTCGATGCGTCTCCCTGTCCGAGCTCCTGGGGACGCTCGAGGCAGCCCACGGGCACGGTGCCGAGCGCGGCAGCGACGCTGACGGCGAGGCCGAGCCCCGCCCAGCGTCGGACCCCATCACTCGTGTCACTCATGGCAATACCGGCACATGCCCTCGCTGGTACTCTGGCTGCTGCGGAAGCCGGGCGGGTGTGGATTCCCGCCGTAGGCACCGACCTTGTGACACGTGATGCAGTTCGTCGCGGGGCCTTGGTCGTGGCAGCTCGCGCAGAGCGCGATGTCACGCCGAGCCGCGACGCCGTGAAAGTTGGGCGAGCTCGTGTCGGTGCCGATCCAGCCGACGGGATGAGGGTTGACGCCGTTGATCGCGTTACCGCTCACGCCTCGCTCGACGTGGCACGCATCGCACGTGGCCGGCTCGTGACAGCTCAGACACCGCGCCGGATCGGCCTGCGCTTCCATCGGGTGGCGCACCAGGAAGTCTCCGCGGTGCACGAAGTCGCTCTCGATCTTCTCCGGGCGCCGCTGTTCCACGGTGAGATCCTGCGCGGTGTCGTGGCAGCTGTCGCAGTCCGCCTGAGCGTGACACGAGCGGCAGAGTTGTTTCTCCTCCGCCGCCGCTTGCCCATGGTTGCGAATGAAATCCCCCTCGTGCCTGAGAAACGTGCGGGGCATCAGACGAACGAGATCTCGTTGTGCGTGACACGGCTGACACCTGCCGCGATCCCACTCTGCCTGGTGCTCGTGGCATGTCAGGCACTTCTTCATCGGCGGGATGTCGGGAGCGTCCTTCTCGACGACGCCCGCGTGACACGGGACGCACTGCCCGCCGATCCCCCCGAGCGCGAGGTGCCGATCGTGATCGAACGCGATCTCGCCGTCGGGTCGCTCGAGCGGGGCGGCGATCACGCGCCGCATTTCGTCCTCGTGACTGTGATGACAACGATCGCACAGCGCGGCCCTGGGCAGCTCGTCTGCTGGACCGGCGCCACTCGAAGTGTGGCAGTCGGTGCAATTCAAGCATTGGGGTTCCCCTAGGTGGCCACATGCGAGCCCAGTCAGGTGGAGTCGATGAGGAAACCGCGGTGGGATTCGCTCGCTGCACGCGGCGACCACGGCGGCCACACATAGCACGACCGCGAGCACGCTGCCGAGACGCGAGGCGCTCCGATCCGTCATCGCGCGACGCCTCGAGAACGATCCAGCTCGCACACGACTCGAATCTCCGTCTCGGCGTCCAGGCGGGCATAGGGGGAATTCGCGAGCGATGCGCCAATCAGGAGATTCAGGGACTTTCGCGCCTGCCAGCTGAGGGTTCCGGCGTACACGCTGGACGTGCGCACATTCCGGATCGGCGCGTCGTAGAAGTACCCGTAAGCCTCGAGCGTGCCCGTCACGGCCTCTTCGAAGCGGCGCGCGAGAGAGAGCCGAACGGCGTGGTATCCGTTGTCGGGCGCGACCAGTCGCGTGTACTCCACGCGAACCGTCGTGCGCCCCGCCGGATCCGGGAGTGCTCGGACGGCGACCGTTCCTCGCGCTCCGGGTCTGCCGCGGTCGTAGACGTCGAAGAACCCGGACGACTCGAGCCGTAGAGATGGGAGTGCCCGCAGCGTCGCGTATCCGCCGGCCTCGTCGTAACTGTCCGTGCTGAACACCGACAGCACCGACTGTCGGGAGAGGAGAAGCGCAGGCGCCGCGTGCAGGTAATCCACTGTCACGTCGAGCTTCTCGACGGGCGTGGCGTTGGCCGAGAGCCGGGCGTCCGCCAGACGCCGCTCGTCGACATCGAGGAGCGCGTTCCCTGCGACGACAACGGTGTCGGGCAAGTTCAGGCGCGCGTCGGCCCCGAGATCGGCCCTCGCGATCAGCCCGTCGACACGCTCTTCATGGAAAGAGAGACCCGCTCGAGCCCACCCGTTTCCGTAACCCACGCGACTCCCGGCGAGCCACGTGCTCGACCTCGGCGGTGCCTGCATTGCAGTCGGGTCCTTGAGTGAGGTATCGGCGGCGGCGCCGAGCAGATAGTAACCCGGGCGCTCGTCCCATCTCGGCAGGACCGTGTAGCCGCCATATCCTTCCACGTCGAAACCAGCACCGAGATCGATCCGGACGTCGCCGCCGTCGAAGCGCGCGTAGCGAGCTGCTCCGCCGGCGACGTGCTGCCGCCCGAGTCGCACCGACACACGGCCTTGCCGGAGGAGGATGTTCGCGGTCTGGATGTCGCCATCGAGAGCGTGCTCGGGCGACGGATTGCCGAGCGTCGCCTCGCCCCATGCGGCAAGCTCGACGTCCACGCCGTCCTTGTTCCATGGCGTGTCGAGATCGTGGACGTTCAGGAAGACGTACTCTTGAACGGGAAGGAGGGTGCGTGTGTAGACGAGCGCTCCGTTCGGCCCCGGCAGGAGCGCGCGCCGAAAGAGCTCCGCATAGGTTTCGCTGCGCGCGTAGAGCTCGAACTGATCGCCGGTGCCCGCGGTCCTGTCAGGGTCCGCCGTAGCAACCGAAGGCCATAGCGTGATGAGCCCTAAAAGGACGCTCGAAGCGATGCGCCCGTCCGAGGGTCGCAGGAAACGAGGCTGCGCGCGACCGCCGTCCCCGCCGGACGGCAACCTCAAGGGGCCGCCCCGAGAAGGGCATGTGCACGGTTCGCCCCGTTGTCATCCACGACGAAGATGCTGTTCGATGCACCGTCTACACCTGGGGGCATGGTCCGCGGGCGCCAGGTTAGCCGCTCTCGGGAGGCACACAAGGCGCACTCGCGAAACTCCGTGAGATTCCGCGAGACCAGCTACGTGTCCGAGTCTCCGAATCCCCACCTCGCGATCAAGGCTCCGTATGCACGCCCTGCAGCGCCGTGCAGGAGTTGCAGGTGGATGCTCGAGATTCCGCACTTATTCGTCGGACAGTCCGGTTTCTCGCGCGGCTGCCGCTACTCGAATTCCGGCGGTGGCGAACCGGGCGGCGCGCGTCCCGCGCATCGGAATTCTCGCGTTGGCACATGGGGTGCACAGATAAGGCTCGCGAATTCAGTGACTCATGGAAAGGAAGGATGCTGCGATGTCCGAGGCAACAGCGAGCGAGAAACCGTACCAGATCGTCATTGGATTCGATTTCTCGGATCTCTCGGAGCGTGCCGTCGAGGAGGCTCTCGAGATCGCTCGACGGTGGGCACCGGCAGAGCTGCACGTCGTCACCGTCGCGCGGCCCGAAGGGCTCCTCGTCCGTCTGCCCGGCGAAGCGGACCCGATCACGGAAGACCTGGCGCGAGAGACGGTACGTCTGCGTATCGCGCAAGTCGTCGACGAGTATCAGGCGCACGTAGGACGGCTGGGCATCGATCGCCTGGCGATCTACGTACTCGCGGGATTGCCCCTCGGGGATCCAGGAAAGCTCATCACCGACGTTGCTCGCGCCGTCGACGCCAACCTGATCGTGGTCGGCACGCACGGCCGCAGGGGGATCTCCCGGGTCGTGCTCGGATCGGTGGCTCAGCACGTCGTCCGAGAAGCGAGCACGAGCGTCTACGTGGTCCGTCCCGCGGATTTTGTCGGAGGCACACGAGTGCCGGCGATAGAACCCCCCCTCGCGCCCGGTGAACCCCATCTAAGGCAGTTCGAGCATCACCGAACCTACCATTACGTCGACAAGGTGGCGCCCCGGACGAATCGCATCACGCCGGCGTCGTGAACCCGGCGCTCCGAACGCTGCGAGGCTTGACCTCTCGACATGGCCGGTGAGATTCAACGGACCGGTTCCGTCACGCGGGGTCGCGCCCGAAAGGCTCGTGAATGTCGCCGCCCAAAACGAACATTCTTTGCGTCAACGCTGGTTCATCGTCGCTCAAGTACTCGCTGTTTGCGTTCGATGGCGTCAGTCCTCGACGGGTCGCAGGAGGCGATGTCAATCGGATTGGAACGACAGGTTCGACCGCGCCGGACTACTCGGCGGCCATCGAGACGGCTTTCTCGTCCTTTTCGACGAACGCGAACGGGTCCGAGGGCGGCGAATCACCGAGCGCCGTGGGACATCGAATCGTCCATGGCGGGCCACGTCTGTCGGCGCCATGTGTCATCGACGAGGCCGTACTCGCCGAGCTGGTGGAGCTGGTGCCACTTTCTCCACTACACCTGCCGCCAGCCATTGAGGCGATTCGAGCGACCCGCGCGCGTCTGCCAGGCGTTCCTCAGGTTGCCTGCTTCGACACTGCGTTTCACGGATCCATCCCGGAAGTGGCCCGCCGCCTTCCGCTGCCCGACCGCTTCGACCACGAGGGTATTCGTAGGTATGGGTTTCACGGGCTCTCGTACGAGTATGTCATGTCCGTTCTCGGTACCGAGGCGCCCTCTCGAATCGTCATCGCGCACCTGGGGAACGGCGCCAGCCTCGTCGCGGTGAAGGACGGTCGAGCCATCGACACCACGATGAGCTTCACGCCTACGGGCGGTATTCCCATGGGCACTCGCTCCGGCGATCTCGACCCAGGGGTGCTCCTCTACCTGCTGCGAGAACGCGGCTATACGGAGCGAACTCTCACGGAGCTCGTCGAGCACGACGCCGGCCTCGTGGCGATCGGCGGCGCGTCTGACGTCCGGACACTGATGTCGCGGATGACCGTCGATGCGCACGCGAGGCTGGCTCTCGACGTGTTTGCCTACTCCATAAAAAAGACGATCGGTGCGTATGTCGCGGCTCTCGGCGGCATCGATCTCCTCGTGTTCACCGGCGGCATCGGAGAACACGCCGCGCCCATACGGGCCGAAGCGTGCCGTGGACTCGAAGGCCTGGGAATCGAGCTCGATCAGACGAAGAATGCTGCCGGGGACCCGAGGCCGAGTTCCGTTCATAGCCGATGTGTCGTGCGCGTGGTGCGCACGGACGAAGAGCTCGTCATTGCGAGGCACACGCGTGACGTTCTGTTGTCGTTGCGGCGTCCATCCTAGAAATCCGTCGATGCATTTTTGGCGCGTGAGGTGCAGCACCTGCGTCGAGATCGGGCCACCAGGTCCAGCGACTCTCGGCTGCAGCGGCGCCCGCGAAGGAGCCGTTGTTGGTACGAGCGTTGCTTCGAGCTACATACACGACCGCATGGCTCACCCCGATGATTCCGTGGATGCCGACCATTGCGCCGATGTTCCTTCCTGCAGCGACGAGGTGATCCTGAAGGATGGAGGGTCGGTTCTGATTCGCACCTTGACCGGGTCGGATCAGTACCGCATCCACGCTTTCTTCGAACGCCTGAGCCCGCGGTCCAGCCGGTATCGTTTCTTCGGCGCCCACCGACTACCCCCGATGGACGAGATCGTGCGTCTGACGAGTCCCGACCCTGGCCGATCGGCAGGGCTTGCCGCGCTCACCGAGGTCGATGGCGAAGAGCGGATCGTCGGCATCGCCGAATTTGCTGCGAAAAAAGGGAGCACCGATTCGCCGCGGCGCGCGGAGTTCGCGGTGGCCGTCGCGGACAATCACCAGGACCGTGGAATCGGCACCCTTCTCCTCGAGCGCACCGCGGCGCTGGCGCAGCGAGTGGGCATCGACGAACTCGAAGCTCTCGTCCTCGGTGACGACGATCGAATGCTCGATGTTTTCGAGCGAAGCGGGTTCGAGCTCCAGAGGTCGGGTGATCGTGAGGGGAAAGTCGTGTTTCCGACGGCGCGCACCGAAGAATTCCTCGCCGCGAGCCTGGAGCGCGAGCGTATTGCCGCTCGCGAAAGCGTCCGCGTTTTCTTCGAGCCGCGGTCCGTCGCCGTCGTCGGCGTGTCTCGGCGCGCGGGGTCCATCGGACGTTCGATCCTCGAGAACCTGGTCAAGAGCGGATTTCGGGTCCCACCTTCGCCGTCAACCGGTACCTCACCGAGGAGGTCTTCGGACGCCCGACCTTCCCGTCGTTGACGGCAATTCGCCAGAGCGTCGATCTGGTCATCGTTGCAGTCCCGGCCGACCGCGTCGAAGCCGTTGTCGCCGAATGCGCGCAGGTGCACGCGCGCGGTGTCGTGATCGTGTCGTCCGGGTTCGGCGAGGCGTCTTCCGAGGGCCGCGCCCGCGAAGTTCGGATCAAGCACATGGTGCGAAACGCCGGAATGCGCCTCGTGGGGCCCAACTGCATGGGCGTGCTCAATGCCTCACCGGACGTGCGATTGAACGCGACCTTCGCGCCAGTATGGCCGCCCGCGGGAAACGTGTCGATGTTGTCGCAGAGCGGCGCGCTCGGCATCGCGATGCTCGATCACGCTGCACAATTGAACGTCGGGATCTCGGGTTTCGTCTCGGTGGGCAACCGAGCGGATGTCTCCGTCAACGATCTGCTCGCGTACTGGGCCGATGACCCGAAGACAAAGGTCATGGTGCTGTACCTCGAGAGCCTCGGTAACGCCCGCAAGTTCGCTCGACTGGCTCCCGAGGTAGCGCGAAGGAAACCCATCGTGGCGGTCAAGTCCGGTCGATCCGCAGCGGGAACGCGAGCGGCTGCCAGCCATTCGGCGGCCCTCGCGAGCCTCGACGTCGGCATTGACGCCCTCTTCGAACAGGCTGGCGTCATCCGCACCAACACGCTCGAGGATCTCTTCGACGTCGTGGCGCTGCTTTCGACCCAGCCCCTCCCGAAAGGTCCGCGCATCGGTGTCGTCACCAACGCGGGTGGGCCTGGCATTCTGCTCGCCGACGCCTGTGAAGCTCGCGGGCTGACACTCCCCGCGCTCTCCGAGGCGACGGTCCGCGGGCTTCGAAAAATCCTGCCACCCCAAGCCGGCTTCTCGAACCCCGTCGATATGATCTCCTCCGCGACGCCGGAGCAATACGAGCAGGCGATGGACCTCGTCGGTCGGGACGCCGCCGTGGACGCCGTCGTCGCGATCTACATTCCGCTGCTCGTGACGAAACCGGACGACATCGCCTGCGCGATCGCCCGTGGCGCTGCCCGCGTGCCGGCCGAAAAACCCGTGACGACGGTGTTCATGTCGGCGAAGGGAACTCCTGCCGCCCTGGCCGAGGGTGCGCGCGGCCCGATCCCCTCTTATAGCTTTCCGGAAAATGCGGCACTGGCGCTCTCCGCCGCATGGAATCACGCCCGGTTCGAGCAAAGAGGTCGCGGCAAGGTCACGACGCTACCGAAGGACCGACGGCGAACCATCCGCACGATCGTCGACACCGCCATCCGCGGTGCCCGCGGAATGGAAGGCTGGTTGTCTCCGGCCGACGTCACGCGGCTCCTGGAATTGGCCGGTATCCCGTACGCCGCCACGACCGAGGTGGTCGCTGAACCGGACGCTGCGGCGAAAGCAAGTGAATCGGTCGGCTACCCCGTGGTGCTGAAGGCAGTGGCCACCGGCTTGGTCCACAAGAGCGACGCCGGTGGTGTCGCGATGGGGCTCGCCTCTCCCGAAGCCGTCCGGCTCGCGGCCAATCACATGAAGCAGCGAGTCGAAAAAGCTGGCTTCCTGCTGCAGCGATTCCTCCTCCAGCGCGAGGTCCCCGAAGGATTCGAAGCGCTGGTCGGCGTGACCACGGATCGTGAACTGGGCCCCATTCTCGTCGCCGGCCTCGGTGGGGTGCAAGTCGAGTTGCTGGGAGACGTAGTGTTTCGACTGCCTCCGGTCTCGGATCTCGACGCTCGCGATATGCTCGACCATCTGAGGGCACGGCGCCTGTTCGACGGCTTCCGCGGCGCCCCCGCGGGGGACCGGATGGCACTGGCGGAGGTGATCTGCAAAGTCTCCGCGCTCGTCGACATCGCCCCGGAGATCGCCGAGCTCGATCTGAACCCCATCAAGGTGCTGCCGTCCGGCCAAGGCGTCGTGGTGGTGGACGCACGGCTTCGCGTGCGCCCTGCTCGAGCCGACTACGTGGGTTCCGCGCCGCCTTGTCGGAACATGGACTCGGCGCTGTCGCGGTGAAACCCACGCGGGTGCACCCGTTGCTGCTTGGCACAATCGGTACAATGCTCGCTCACCAACCAAGCGTCGCGTCAATCGGCGTGCCACCCAGGAACGAAGATGTCAGAGCCGATCTCGAGCGATCTCCTGCGGAAGATGGACGCGTATTTCCGCGCCGCGAACTACCTGTCGGTAGGTCAGATCTATCTGCTAGCCAATCCGTTGCTTCGCGAGCCCCTCGGCTTGAAGCACGTGAAGCCGCGGCTCCTGGGCCATTGGGGGACGACGCCGGGGTTGAACTTCGTCTACGTCCACATGAACCGGGTCATCGCCCTGCGCGAACTGGACGTGATCTACGTGACTGGTCCCGGGCACGGCGGGCCGGCGATCGTCGCGAATGCGTATCTCGAGGGGACGTACAGCGAGGTTTACCCGAACATCTCCCGAGACGAAGATGGCCTCGGACGGCTCTTCAAGCAGTTTTCCTTCCCCGGCGGGATCCCGAGTCACGTTGCTCCCGAGACGCCCGGGAGCATCCACGAGGGCGGCGAGCTTGGCTACTCGCTATCGCATGCGTTCGGAGCCGTGTTCGACAACCCGGGCCTTCTTGCTTGCTGCGTCGTCGGCGACGGAGAAGCAGAGACGGGTGCGCTCGCGACGAGCTGGCACTCGAACAAGTTCCTCAATCCAGCGACGGACGGCGCCGTTCTTCCAATTCTCCATCTGAACGGGTACAAGATCGCCGGGCCCACGGTGCTCGCGCGGATCCCGCGCGAAGAGCTCGAAGCGCTCCTCCGGGGCTATGGCTGGGCACCGCGCTTCGTCGAGGGGGACGAGCCCGAAGCCATGCACCGGAAGATGGCCGCTGCGCTCGACGAGACGCTCGACGACATCCGCCGCATTCAGGAGGACGCGCGCGTTCGCGGCGTCACCGAGCGACCGCGCTGGCCGATGCTCGTCCTCGTGACGCCGAAGGGATGGACGGGACCCAAGGAAGTAGACGGGGTCCCGGTCGAGGGGACCTTCCGCGCGCATCAGGTTCCGCTGTCCGAGCTCGCCACCAAGCCCGGCCACCTTCGAATCCTCGAAGACTGGATGAAGAGTTATCGCCCTGATGAGCTCTTCGACGCGCAGGGCACCCTCATTCCCGAGCTGGCGGAGTTGCCTCCGAAGGGGACGCGCCGGATGAGCGCGAATCCGCACGCCAACGGTGGCGCCCTGAGAGTCCCACTTCGGATGCCCGAGTTTCGAAGCTACGCCGTCGTAGTACCGGAGCCGGGCGTCACCTACGCGGAGGCGACCCGCGAGCAGGGCAAGTTCATCCGCGACATCCTCGTGCTCAATCGCGAAGCGCGCAATTTCCGGATATTCAGCCCCGACGAAACGGCCTCGAACCGGTGGAACCACGTCTTCGAGGTCACGAATCGCGCTTTGGTCGGCGAGGTCCTCCCCGCGGATGATCACGTCGCGCGCGACGGTCGCGTGATGGAGGTCTTGAGTGAACACCAGTGTGAGGGATGGCTCGAGGGGTACCTCCTCACGGGACGTCACGGCTTCTTCTCTTGCTACGAAGCGTTCATCCACATCATCGACTCGATGTTCAACCAGCACGCGAAATGGTTGAAGGTGACGCGCGAGATCCCATGGCGACGGCCGATTGCGTCGCTCAACATCCTCCTTTCGTCGCACGTCTGGCGGCAGGACCACAACGGATTCAGTCACCAGGATCCCGGCTTCATCGACCACGTCGTGAACAAGAAGGCCGAGGTCGTGCGTGTGTACCTTCCACCGGACGCGAACACGCTCTTGTCCGTCACGGACCACTGCCTGCGCAGCGTGAACTACGTGAACGTGATCGTCGCGGGGAAGCAGCCCTCCCTCCAGTGGCTCACGATGGACCAGGCCATCAAGCACACGACCGAAGGTATCGGCATCTGGGAGTGGGCGAGCAATGACGACGCGGGCGATCCCGATGTGGTCATGGCCTGCGCCGGCGACGTGCCGACCCTCGAGACGCTTGCGGCAGTGAGCATTCTGAGAAAGCACGCCCCGGAGCTCAAGATCCGTGTCGTGAACGTCGTCGACCTCATGCGGCTCGTGCCCACGAGCGAACACCCGCACGGCCTGGGGGACGCCGACTTCGATGTTCTCTTCACGACGGACCGACCCATCATCTTCGCATTCCATGGCTATCCGTGGCTGGTCCACCGGCTCACTTACCGGCGCACCAACCACAAGAACCTGCACGTCCGCGGTTACAAGGAAGAGGGAACCACCACGACGCCGTTCGACATGGTCGTCAGAAACGACCTCGATCGCTTCCACCTCGTTCAGGACGTGATCGATCGAGTTCCGAAGCTCGGGCCGCGCGCCGCGCATCTGCGGCAGCGGATGGCTGACCAGCTCGTCGAGCATCGACAGTACGTTTCCGAATACGGCGATGACATGCCGGAGATTCGCGACTGGCGATGGCTTCGGTGACCGGCAGCAGGTCGACGACGAGGAGAGCTCGTACCCGATGGAGACCTTCGAGCGGCTCGGGCTCGCGATCCTGGACCACGTAGAAGGCGCGACGCTCGATGTGGTGTGGCTCTGAGGTCGCTTTTCGGCGTTTCGTGGTCGAGGGTCTCCCGGATCGACATCAGCCGTGCGTCCAGTTGCCGGGCAGCTGACGGGCGGGCTTCGGCGACGCGAGCACGCTTCCGTTCGGTTCCAGACTATCGCGCCGTCACGAGCTCCAACACTTTCGCGTACGTAGGAGGCGCCGCGACGGCACCGCGCTCGCGCAGCATGCGGTGCATCCGCGGCAGCCGGTAATACGGGACGGACGGCAGCACGTGATGTTCGATGTGGAAGTTCACACGAATGGGGGCCACGGTTGCCCGCGCGAGGAAGCCGGCGTGCGTCGTCCGGGTGTTCCTGAACATATCCCGACCTCGTTCCGTTCCGGCGTGCTCGGCGATGGATCGGATGCGCAGGAAAAGCGGGAAGGGCGTCACGTACGAGAGGACCCAGACGAAGTACAGCCACGAGTGCCCGCTCGCTCGACAGGTCGCGAACAAGAGTGCATTCGTCAGCAGCATGCCTCCCGCGTTCTTGACGAACTCGTACGGATAGCTCCACCACCGCCGACCGTCGCGAGGCAACCAGACCAGCTCGTTCGCAACGGTCCACTTGAGGATCCCCGCATCCATCAGCGCTCGACCGAAGAGGTACTTGATGCCCGTCAGACCGACGATGTCGCGTCGGAACTTTCGAGCCAGCGACGCCCGTGTCGTCGGAAACGGCTGGATCAGGGACAGGTCCGGGTCGTCCGGTTGGTTCGTTCTCCGATGGTGAATGAAATGGTGCGCGCGGTATTTCCGGAGATCGTTCCATGTCGGACGTGCGCAGAGCCAATCGCCCACGGCGTCATTGAGCCATCGCGTCTTGAAGAGTGTTCTGTGGGCAGCCTCGTGATGCAGGATGGCGAGTCCGAGGTGGCGCCCGCCGAGAACTGCGAAGCCGAGCACGAATGCCGGAACCGCGATCCACGACGGCTCGAAGCTTGCCCAGACCAGCGCTGCGAAGGTCGCGACGATCACGGTCCAGGTGAAGCCTACCGCGAGCAGTCCCATCAGATCGGAACGCTGGCTCAGCATCCGGATCTCCTCGTGAGTGAAGAGCTCGGACGTCTTTCGACGCGTTTCCGGCGGCAGGTCCGGGGGCGTCGAGGATTCGGGGATCGACTCGTTCATCTTGAGGCTCCAGCCAGTTGAATCTTTCGATGGCGCGCGGGAAGCCGCGCGCGCTGGGCGCCGTCGTCCGACTCCAGCGATGCGAGCACTCGACGCCAGACCGCGTGCCCCGCCTTGTCGAAGCGAAGGAGCGCTTCCGTGAACGCGCGCCGCTCCTTCACGTCCACGAGGGGAGCCGGAAGCAACGGATCGAAAACGAGGGAGTGAATTGCATCGTGGCCGATCAGGAACGACTCTCGCGCCGCCGTCATCGGGTCGAGAGAAGGGGCGCGCTCCAGCCACGCTTCGAGCAGGCGACGAGACTGCGTGTAGGTTTTCATCAGCTTCTTGCCGTTCCAGAGAGCTCGCGCCCGTGCATCCCAGTCCTCGTCGAAGTCGCTCGCGACGAAGAGACCGCACGCTTCGGACTCGAGCTTCAGCTTGAACATGCGATCGCGCACGGCCCCGACCCCGCCGACCAGGTTGTCCGGGCGCAAGAACAAGTTCCGCTCGAGCTCCCGGAATCCGAGCAGCGCGAATGCGCGATCACGTCGCCTCGACGCCGGGCGATCGGCCCGAGCCAGGGGCGTGCCGCATGCCGCAATCCAGTTCCCGCTCCACTCGCCACGGACGCGCGACTCGGCGTTGCGCCACATCCGAAGATCGTCGGCGAGGCTCGCCGCGTTCGGCCCAATTCGATACTCGCCGCGCCCCGTGGCTTCGATCTTACCGGCGGCCGACAGGCGTACCAGGGCGACGCGTACGCTGTTCTCTCTGATCCCGAAAATGGCGCATGCAGAAATCGCGGCTCGCGCCGAGATGCAGGCGTCATCGGCGCCCACGAGCAGGCGAAGAATGAGCTGGCGAGGGTTCGGTGTCATTAATACTCGTCCGTCGTAATTGCGCCTCGATATGTAATGTGACATAAGAAGTACATTCTATCAACGTAACTGTAATGAATGACGAAAAGGGGCAGAAATCATGGATACTTTGAAGACCATGACCTACGAGGTCCGCGGACGCGTCGCCCGGATCACGCTGAATCGACCCGCGCGCGGTAACGGCATCACGCTGGACATGCCGCAGGAGCTGGCCGCCTGCGTCGAGCGCGCGAACCTCGATCCAGCAGTGCACGTGATTGCGCTGGCGGGGAACGGGTCGGGTTTCTGCGGCGGCTACGACCTCGTGGAGAGCGCGGAAGGTCACGGGGTGCCGAGCGACGCTTCCTTGCGTCCGGCGGGGTCGGCGCTCGATCGTCGAGTGCAGATGCTGAACCACGTACCGAACACCGCGTGGGATCCGATGACCGATTACGCCATGATGAGCCGCAACGTTCGCGGCTTCATGAGCCTCTTTCATGGCGAAAAGCCGGTGGTCTGCAAGGTGCACGGCTTCTGCGTCGCTGGCGGCACCGACATGGCGCTCTGTTCGGATCTTCTCGTGATCGCGGACGATGCGAAGATCGGTTATCCTCCGGCGCGCGTCTGGGGTTCACCGACGACGTCTCTCTGGGTGCACCGGCTCGGGATCGAGAAGGCCAAGCGATTGCTCTTCACCGGGGATTGCCTTTCCGGCAAGGAAGCGGCCGAGTGGGGACTCGCGATCGAGTCGGCCCCTCGGGACGAGTTGGACGAGCGCTTCGAAATCCTCGTCGGGCGCATCGCGCAGATGCCGATCAATCAGCTCATCATGATGAAGCTGTTGCTCAATCAGACGTTGATGGCCCAGGGGCTTCACACGACGCAGCTCGTCGGGACCATCTTCGACGGCATCACGCGCCACACGAAGGAGGGGTACGCGTTTCAGCAGCGCGCGGCCGAGGTGGGCTTCAAACAGGCCGTGCGCGAGCGCGATGAGCCTTTCGGGGACTTCGGGATGTCGTCGTTCAAGGGGTGAGCTCACCTTGCCATCGGGAGCGGCGCGACGCCCGGACCCTCGCCGACGAGCGTGGCGGAGCCGAGGCGGGACATCACGCGGCGCGCTCGTTCGATGCTGGCGTCAGCCACGTGTCGTCCCTCGTCGCCTTCTTCCAGGACGATCCGCGTGACCCCCTCGAGTGCGAGCACGAGCGCGCGTAAGAGGAGCGGATCGACGCGCCTGCCGCCGCGCTGCGGCATCCCGTCATGGAGCATCTGGACCAGGACCTCGTGGACCTCCATGCGGCGCGCGTGCAGTGATGACTCGAGGCGCTGCGCCTCGCCACCCAGTACGAAGACGAGCCGGCCCATGTCGCGGGCGTTCTTCAGGTGCGCATCGATGCAGCCTTGAAGCTGCCGGAGCGCCTCCGTTTCCCGGCTCACGGCGAGCCGGCATGCATCGAGCAGGTTTTCCGTGCCGAGGCGGTAGAGCGCCTCCGCGACGTCTTCCTTGCTCTCGTACAGCCGATAGAACGTGCGCCGCGAGATCCCCGCGGCGGCGAGCAGATCTTCGACGGACGCAGCGCGGAAGCCGCGGTTCGCGAACACGATCGCGGCCCCCTGCAGAACGTGGGCGCGCGCGCTGGCCTCGCCGAGCTGTACGCCGCTCGGCCCCGGGGGTCGCTCGGTGGGGACTCTCTTACCTGAGGACTTGCGGACCATTGGCGCCGAGCATGCCCACGCCTTGGGCGCGCCGTCAGCGTCGATCTGCGGGTTCCCAAGCAAGTCCTTGACGAGAGGTATACGTATTGTCTACCATGAGCTCGATGGAAACTCTGCGAGACGAGCGCTGCCTTCTGACCGGCGCGGCGAGCGGGCACCTCGTCAACGTCTCTCCGGCTGCGCGGCTCGTCGGGCTGCCCTGGCACGCTGCGTACATGAAGCGAGCCGGTGCGACGGCCATTATTGCCCTGCTGGCATGCGGGCCGTCGGGCTGCGGTGGACAAGGCTCCGGCTCTTCGCCGGATGGGGCCGGATCGAACGACGGCGGAGGTCGAGCGAGACCGGTGCTCGGCGAACCGATCGATGTGCCGGACTCGGAGGAGTGGGTGTGGGTTCCGATCGAGGGCACGCAGTGCGCCGACGGCACGGAGGCAGGGATCGGCGTCAATTTCACGAGTCAGAGTCGCGATCTGCTGGTGTTTTTTCAGGGTAACGGCGTCTGCTACGACCTGATCTCCTGCACGATATTCCAGTCGGAGCTCACGGGCATGGGCTCCGATCCCCTGGATCATCTCTGGTGGAGTGACCCGAATACGAACCACCTCGGGATCTTCGATCGAAGCGATCCGACGAATCCGTTTCGCGCGAGCAACTTCATCGCGTTCCCGCACTGCGGAGTCGACGCGCACACGGCGGACAAGGACTCCACGTATCCGCCTCTCCCGACGATTCACCAGCACGGTTACGCCAACGTGACGATCACACTCCCGAGGATCCTCGCTACGTTCCAGGATGCGACGCGAGTGGTCGTGACGGGCTTCAGCGCCGGCGGGATCGGTGCCTCGGCGAACTACGACCAGATTGCGAACGGCTTCGAAGGGCTGGGGATGCCGTCTCCGTTCCTGATCGTCGATGCAGGCCCAATTCTCCGCCCCCCGTACGCCAGCGCGACGGCGACGGCGTCTCTTCACGATGGATGGGGGCTGGCCCAGACGATCGACACCTGGTGTTCCACGTGCCCGACCGAGGGATACCACACTGGATACAGGGAACTCGCACGGCGGCACCCGGGACTTCGCAGCTCGATCCTCTCTTCGTACAATGACGATACCGCCACGCCACTCTATGCTCTCTTGAACGCAGACACGACGTTCGACGGTGCCGAGTTCCAGGCGGGGCTCCTGGATCTCGCGACCTGGACGGCAAGTTATCAAGACACGCTCGCCCCGAGTGCACACCAGGAATTCTTTTACCCAGGCAGCCGGCACGGCGCTCTCGTCGTCGACGCACTCTCGGCGACGCCAGGCCTCACCGACTTCCTGAATGAGCAACTCGGTGGCAGCCCCGACTGGGCTACCGTCGAACAGTGAGGCCCCTGATGCATCCCAGAAAATTGCGAATCGAGCCGCTGGAACCCTCCGAGTGGAGCGAGGACGTGCGCGACGCGCTCGGGCCTCGGACCAGTTCGGGACGCGCGTTGAACATCTTCACCACGCTGGCGCGTCACCCCCAGTTGCTCAAGCGATGGCTCGTGTTCGGTAGCCACATTCTCGGCGGCTCGACGCTCTCGCCGCGCGCACGCGAGCTCTTGATCCTCCGGACCGGGTATCGCTGTAAGAGCGAGTACGAGTGGGGTCAGCATGCCCACATTGCGCGGCAGGTGGGGCTCTCGGACGAGGAGATCCGTCGCATCACGGAGGGACCCGGCGCACCGGGTTGGGAGCCGCTCGAGGCGCTGCTTCTCCGCGCTGCGGATGAGCTCCACGACGATCAGGTCATCGGTGATGTCACGTGGGCCGCTCTCCGCGACGCATACGACGTGAAGCAGCTGCTCGACCTGGTCTTCACCGTGGGTCAGTACACCCTGGTCTCGATGGCGCTGAACACGCTGGGTGTCCAGCTCGACGAGGGCGTCGAGGGATTCCCCAAATGAGGCTCGAGGGCAAAGTCGCGATCGTCGTCGGCGGGGGTCAGACCCCGGGAGATACGATCGGGAACGGGCGCGCCGCCGCGATTCTGTTCGCGCGCGAAGGTGCCAAGGTGCTGGTCGTGGACCGCGATCGGGATTCGGCGGAGGAGACGGCCGAACTGATCCGGAAGGAGAATGGTCTCAGCCGCGCGGTGCGCGCCGACGTGACGCGGGAGGACGATTGCCGGAGCTTCGTGGAAGCGTGCGTCTCCACGTTCGGCAAGATCGACGTGCTCCACAATAACGTCGGAATCGGTACCGGCGACAATGGCGTCGATCAGCTCACCGAGGAAGCCTGGGACCGCATCTACGATGTGAACACCAAGAGCGTCTTCCTCGCGTGCAAGCACGCGATTCCCCTGATGCGCAATCAGCGGAGCGGCGTCGTCCTCAACGTATCGTCGATTGCCTCGATCTGCGCCTCTCCGCTCTCCTCGCATCTCACCGCTTACAAGTCGAGCAAGGCGGCGGTGAACGCGCTCACGCAGGGCCTCGCGATCGCGAACGCGGGTTATGGGATCCGGGTGAACGCGATTCTGCCGGGCCTCATGAACACGCCGATGGCGATCGAAAGCATCGCCAATCGCCTCCAAATGGACAAGGCGGATCTCGTGCGCGCGCGCGACGCGATGGTCCCGCTGGGCGGGAAGATGGGGACGGCCTGGGACGTCGCCTTCGCCGCGCTGTTTCTCGCGTCGGACGAGGCTCGGTTCATCACCGGCGTGCTCTTGCCGGTGGACGGGGGGCAGAGCACCCGAACTGGATGAGCGTGAACCGAAGCGCGATCGGCGGATTGGCGACGCTCAGAACGGGAGTCCCTGCACGTCGATGCGTCCCTTCGGCCACGTCGGTGCGGCGTGTAGCGCACGCCACATCGCGGGCATGGGCATCCGTACCCGTCCATCGGGCTGGTCGACCCACACGGGGGAGGGGAGCTCGAGGTATCCGCGACGCGCGTAGATCGCGACGAGACTGACGTTGCAGAAGATCATGGCTCGATCGGGGCCCATGGCTTCCACGAGCGGTTTGAGGCCGTCCATCAGCCGCTCGAGAAGGCCCCGCCCGCGCAGCTCTTTTCGGATGATGAGCCCGCCGACGCCGACGACCTCGAACCCGTTCCCGCCCTCGACATCGACGTGCGCGACGGTCGCGCCCGCGACAGCCTCGAGCCGCCCGTCGTCTCCGCGTAGCCCCACGTGGCGGTCCTTTGCGCGCCAGACGAGTCCGGCGCCGGCTGGGCCGAATGGCTCCCGCTCGCGCCCGGTCAGAGCGATCCACTCTCGCAGAGACAGCTCACCGAATTCGACCAGCTCCACGGACACACTTTATAGTGTGCCCGGGTCTTTCGCTCAACCACGGCGCGCCGCGCGCCGATGCTGCACGCGATGCCCGTAGTTCGATCGCAGACGATCCATTAGCTACACCGTAAGCGGTGAAAATATCGTTAAGATCGCGCCGAAAATGAGCGGCGCTTCCTGCCGCCATGCCGGCTCGTATCGAACGTCGTTCCCACGCAATTTACTCGCGTCTGTCGGGCCGGCGAAAGTAGTTCATTATCGGATGCCTTGCGTCGGCTCATCCTGATCTCGCCCAACTTGCTGCGCGTGGCGCGGTGGACGTCACGCGTCGTCGCGGCTGCGGTCCTTCTCGGCCTATTGACGCTCTCGCTCGGAGTTCATTCTCTCGACCAGCCGTGGGTCAAGCGCCACGTGCTGTCGCTGGTCCGGAGCACGACGGGTATCGATCTCGATTATCGGTCGGTGCGCGTCGGATTGCTTTCTTTCGTCGACATCGACGATATCCTGGTGCGGTCACCCGCACGCGTGCGCGGTGTCGCTCCCGAGCTCGCTCGCATCGGGCACGTCGAAGCGCGATGGTCCCTCGGCTCCATTTTTCACGAGGGTCCCTACATCAGCCGCGTCACGGTGTCCGGCGTGGCGCTGACGGTCGTCATCGACGAGCACGGCACGACGTCCTTCGATCTGCTTTCTCCCGCGACCGGTGGACCACCGGCGCCGGCCGTGCCGCTGTCGCACCAGCCAGCCTCGTTTCTCGGAAAGGCGCTCCCGATCGGTTCGATCGACGTCCGCAACGTCACGATGGCCGTCATTCGAACCGACCATGGTCGCGCGCGCGACCGTGCGAAGCTCTCCGGGGTTTCCGCGGCCGTGAGTACGGAGACCGTACCGAAAGGTTCGCGCATCAGAGCTCATCTCGGTTCGCCGGACGCGCCGCTCGCTCTTCACCTGACGGTGGACCGTGAGGGAGCGCCCGAAGGCACGCTGGAAGCGAAGCTCTGGCTCACTCTCGAAGCGTCGCCCACGCTGGCGCACGTGATCGTGGACTTTCGCGTGCTGGAGCAAACCTTTCTGGCGGACTTTCACGTCGGAGATCCGGTTCATGTGGAGGCGAGCGCGCGTTTCGATCCAGTCGGAGGCAAGACGGAGCTGACGGTCGACCGCACGACGGTGGGCAACGGAGCCGCGACAGCGGCCGCCTCGGTGGAGGTCCCGGATTCGGGTGCGCCCCTGGTGAGACACGCGGAGGGCGATATGGACCTGGCGCTGCTGCTGCGCTGTCTCCCTCCAGGTCTCATCCCGGTCAGCCTCGAACGCGCTCGAGTCCGTTACGACATCGAGTCCTTGGTGGCCGATGCGCGTCCGCGGCTGTCCGACGGCGGCAAGATCGATCTCGATGCGGATCTCGCCAACGTGAAGGTCGCGCTCACCGGCGGTGCGGTCCAGTTCGACGAGGCCAAGTTCACTCTTCACGGCCATGCGAAGGACGGGAACATAGCGTTTCAAGGTGCGACCGAGGTTTCGAGGCTGGTGTCCGAGAGTCCGCCGATCAACGTCGACCACGTCACGGTCGGCTTCGACGGGGAGCCCCGAGCGGACCGCGCAATGGAGGGTCACGTCGATGTTCGTTTCACGCGCCTGGACGTCGGCGGCCCGTCGCCGCTCGGCGCGCGGGAGGGCCATGCGAAACTCCAGGTTCAGGGTCTGCGAGTGGACCCGCAAAAGCCTCTGGAGGCGCAAGGTGACGTCGCCCTCTCGGCGGATGTGCGGTCGATCGACGTGCGGTTCGGGCGGGCGCAGGCCGTCGTCGATGGATGGGCCTTTCACGCGCACGCGAATCTCGACGGACGCACTCCGTACGCCGTCGACTTCGGAACGTCGGCGTCACGCCTTCGAGCGAGCGACGCGGAAGGGCGCATGCTCGCCGATGCGCCGGTGCGCGTCGACGCTCGACTGGGAGACGTCTATCCCAACCTCGACCGTCCCGCGGCCAGTCGCGGGACGGTGCATGGTAAGCTCAGCCTGGGCCAGCTCGAAGCGACGCTCGATTCGAAGAAGGACGTGGACGCGGCCGACTTCACCTTGCACCTCGTGGCGGCCAGCCTGGCTCAGGTGCGGCCGTTTCTGCCCGCGAATGTCGCGAACGAAGCCCCGTGGGCTCGCATCGCCGTGGACGTGCGGACCACCGGGCGCGTGGAGCGGCTCACGTCGCCGAATCCGAGCGTGAAGCAGAGCATGGAGGTTCACGCCGATGGGCCCGCGTTCGGGAACGTGAAGGCGAAATCCTTGACGCTGTCGCTGCACTCGAACGGCGACACGCTCCGCCACTCCGCCGATGCGGAGCTCCACGTCCAGGGGCTCGCCGTCGGGGATGGGGCTTCGAGTGACGACGGAGCGACGCTCTCGGTTTCGGTCGATCGCCAGGCGCCGTCGCTGCACATCGAGCTCGGCACGACCGGTCTCGCGACGTCGAAGGGGTCGGCGTCGCTGTCGTTCGACCGTGCGCGCCGCGTGGTCAAGTACGACGTGGCGGGCAGCCTGTCCGGCCTCTCGCCGCTCGCGAAGGCGGCGTCCATGTCGCGAGGCTTCGACGGATTCGATCTCTCGAAGGTCGCACTCTCGTTCGCCGCCCAAGGGGAGTTGCTCGGCGCCGTTTCGACTCTCACGAGCGACGGCATTCTGGTGCCCGCCCCGCACTTCACGCGCACTGCCGGCATCGAGGGTACGGCTGACTGGAAGGCGTCCGACCTGAATTTCACCAGTGGTGGCACCGTGCTCGCCATCCCCTCCGCGGAGTGGCGCGGCGTATTCCATGTCGCCGGCGCGCGCCGCACCGTGGAGAGTCATCTCGACGTTGGCTCGTTCCATCTCGTGGCCGGACCAAACAGGCTGGACGTCCATGGGCTCTCCGACCGAGCTTCCGCCACCGTCACCGGGGACTTGCGGGATCCCGAAGCAGAGGTCGCCGACCGCCTGAGTATACGCGGTGTACATCAGGACATCGTGCCCGGGTATCCCACGGGCAATCTTTCGTTCACGCTCGCGGCCGAGCGGGACTCCGAAGGGGTCGTACACGTTTCCGACCTGAAACTCGTGAACGGGGATGGCGGGACGACGCTGGCGCTGACGGGCGCGATCGATCTGGCCGCTCGTCGCCACCGGCTCTCGATCAGCGCCGATCTGACCCAGGAGCTCGCGTCGCTTTCCAGAGTGCCCAAGCTCTTCGTGGGTCGTGGCCTGGTGACGCTCGATGCGACGGTGGAGTCACCGGACCTCGCGCTCTTCCGAACGCGCGTCGATCTCAAGGCAAATGACGTTCATGCGCAAGTCCCACTCGAGGGCGTGGACGTCGAATCGGTCGACGCGAAGATCCCGATCACGATGACCCTCGAAGTCCGTCGGGACACCGCAACGGGCAAGCTGAGCGTCAACATCCGCCATGACGAGCAGCACAATCCGTATTCGATGCTCCGCTTTGCGGATCAACACCCGTTGATCAGCCGCACGGGATTTCTTTCCATCGATCGCGTGAAGACGCGCCTCGTCTCGATCGCGCCGCTCGTCGGTAACCTCGCCGTCGAGCAAAATGTGATGTCGCTCCGGCAATTCGAGATGGGGATCCGCGGGGGGAGAGTCACGGGGCAATGCGCGCTCGACTGGGATGGGCCGAAGTCGACGCTCGTGTTTCACGTGCGCGCGACCGGCGTCAGATCCACGCACGGCGAACCGTTCGACGGCAACATGGCCGTGGCTTTCTCCGCGAGCGATCGCACGGTCGAAGGTCGCGCCGACATCGTCCGCATCGGCCCTCGGCACCTGCTCGATCTTCTCGACATGCAGGACCCGATGCACGTGGATCCCACGATGAACCGCGTTCGAACGGCCCTTGCTTTCGGGTACCCGGATCGGATGCGTCTGGTATTCCAGCACGGGTTCGTCAGTGCGAAACTGGAGCTGGGGGGGCTGGCGAGTCTCGTCAGCATCGACGAGATACGCGGAATCCCCATGGGACCCATCGTCGACCACATCATGTCGCGAATCCGCCAGGCGTCACGGAAATCCGAGGACTCGGAAAAGGACGATGAGGAATGAACCGGCCCTACGTGCTTTCGCTCCTTGCCGCGGTCGCGGTCTCTGGTTGCTTCAAGTCCGAGATCGTCGTGCCCGATCATGCGACGGCTCTCGAGCAGGAAGCAGCGGGCTCCTTTGCCGCTACCGACGACAGGCTGAACCGCGCCGGTATCGAACCGCGCCCGGTGCCACTGACGCCGGATCAGATCGCGACGCTCGGACTTTCGCCGCCGTCGCTCGTGGACGGATTGGACGAGACCAGCGCCGATCGGCTCGACGGATTGCTCGTGCAGCATTGTGTGGGAGAGGGAGCGGACGGCTTGATCGCCAACACGCACGACGCCTGCCAGGGCGCCGCGGACCCCGACGAGGTTCAGCCCCTGATCGATGGGGTGAACCGCGCTCGCCGCTTGCTGTTCCGGTTCATGCACGACCAGCGCCCCGACGTCTCCGAGAGCGATCTGCGGAAGGCGTGGCACGCGGCTCACATGATATCCGTGGTCTGCGGCGGATGGCTCGAGAGCGACGACGGCAAATGGGGGCCGAAGAAATGCTGACACCGCGCTCCGTACTGGGGGTCGTCTTCGCACTGGGTCTTTCGATAATCTCCGGATCGGTGTTCGCGCAGGACGACGAACCCGACGACGATCTGCATCGTCCCGATCGCCTGACGGTCGGGGTCGCCGACGATCTGCTCGGCCAGCTCGCTCCCGACGGAAAGACGCTCTACTTCGTCTCGAATCGAGACACGACGAACCAGCTCTTCGCGCAGGACCAGGAGTCCGGACGCGAGAAGCTGCTCTTCGACGACGACGCGGACGTCACCTGGCCGCGCGTCAGTCCCGACGGAAAATTGCTCCTTTATATTTCGTTCGGCGAGAACGCCTCGGGCGAGCTCTGCGTGCGGAGGTTGCCGGACGGCGATGAGCGACGCTGTCTCGAGGACACCTCGGCAGCGCTGCAAGCGGAGTGGATCGACACCCACCGGATTGTGCTCGTCGGTCGTCAATCCATCCAGGGCGATCTCCGCATCTCCGAAGTGAGCGTCAGCCAGTCGCTCTCCGCGCGCGCCTTGTTCGATCGGAACGTGACGAGTCCTGCGGTCTCGCCGGACGGGCGCGTTTTCGTTTACGCCCCGCTCGAGCGCTCGACCGACGCGGTGGGACCCGCGTTCGCCGCGCACGCCGCGTCACATCTCGAGGCCGTGTTGCTCGGAGCGCCCAGCACGCCGTCGGTCATCACCCTGGACCTGCCGGGAGTGACGGGCCAGCCCGTCTTTTCTCGGGACGGCCGTTACCTTTTCTTCGTGCAGTTCTTTTTCGATTCGAACCGCGACGGAGTGATCGATGCGAGCGACGTCGGCGTGCTCTTTCGGGCGCCCATTTCGTTCAAGGGCAACGTACCCACGCTCGGCTTCGCCGAGCAGCTGACGGACACGTCGTGGAACTGCGAGTATCCCGCGCCGTCCGCGACGAAGCTCATCGCCACGTGTTCCAAGAACGGGGATCTCGACATTTTTTCCCTGCCGCTCAGCGGTGAGGTCCGATCCGAGTGGACCGTGGACGACCTGACGGCCCAGATCGATTCTGCGAGTTCTCGCGTCGTACAGCAGCTCCTGTCGCGGCGCAGGCTCGGTCTGCAGACGACGCCGGTCCTGCGACGGCGGGGAATGATGAAGCTTGCGATGCTTCACCTGGACCTCGACGAGTTTCGCGCGGCCGAGTTCTACGCGAGGCGCATCGCCACGCTTCGCGCCCCGGGGACGGCAGGCATCTCCGCGCCGCTCTTGGCGCTCGTCGATCAGCGGCGGGCCTGGCGGGAAAGGGAGCGGGGCCGCATGATGGCGCCGTTCCGTCCTGCAGCGCGAAAGCGCCTCGATGAACTTCAGCCGAAAGCAACCGCGAGTCCGATGGCCGTCGCGCTGACCCATGTCGTGAGAAGCGAGATCGCGAGCTCGATCGGGGACGAGACCCAGGCCCGGGCGGAGCTCGACGCGGTGAAGCTGGACGAGGAGACGCCCGAGTCCATCATCGACCAATACTACCGGCGCGCGGATGCCCTTTACCGGCACCTCGACGACCGCGAGGCCCTCATTTCCGTATGTTCGCGCCTCGCCGGCATGGAGACGTTGCCCCCTGACACGCGGCTCCGCTACGCGCGCGCCGCGGTACGTGCGATGGTGCGCGGTCTCCCCTTCGGCGACGCGCTGGCGCGTGTCGTGCGCGAACGCGGGTCCGCTTCGAACGACTCGGAGCTGGCCTTTGCTCTCGACGTGGAGCGCGAAGTGCTGGCCATCGAGCCAGGGAAGACGACCGGGATGAGCAACGAGCTCACTGCGCTCTACCTGCGGCAGTCGCGTCCGGGCCGGCGTCGCGCGATGGTGGACGAGACCGTCCGGCGAGCGACCCTCGTGGGTGCGTCCGGCGTGGTCGACTCGCTTGCGCAGCTGAACATCGAGACCGTCAAGAAAGGAACGGGGGAGCGGCGGACGGCCGAACGCCTTTATCGCCGCGTGTTGACGGCCCGCGCATTCCACCGGAAAGCGGAGGGACGCTTCGACGAGGCGCGCGCCGACTTCGACGCCATGGTGAGGGAGACGGGATCCCTGGAGGCCGTCGTGGGCGCGATCGACATGCGCCTCAAGATGGGCGTTCGTCCGGCGGAAATCGAGGCTTTCTACTCCAAGAAGGACGGCGACCCCGCGCGGTCGCATTTCGCGAAAGCGTACTTGATCGCGAGGCAGCTCCCGAAGCTCGACGGTTCCGTGCAAGTCGAGAAGGCGAACGATGCGCTGAAGATGCTCCGCGGCTCCTGGGCGGATCTCCTGCACTACCGTATCGTGCAGGCACTCTACGGGGCATTGCTACACGAGGAGTACCTCCGGACGAGAGATCTCGGATCGGCGGAAGAAGCCAATCTCCACTATCTCGTGGCGCTGCAACTCATGGGCAAGAACCCACGCTTTCGCGCGATGATCCTCGGCGAGCTCGGTCTACTCCAGACGGAGGTCGGGAATTTTCGGATCGCGCTCGGCTATCTGCTCGAACGCGACAAGATTCCCTACACGGACAGTGCCGAAGGCCTCGCCGTCCATCTTGCGAAGGCGCGCGCGCTACTCCACGCCGACCGCGAAGCGGAATCGGCCACGACCGCGGACGAGGCCCTCGCCATGATCGCTCGAAAGCCAGGGCTCGAACGCTACAGGCTGCTCGCCCTCGACCGCGCAGCGCTCGACCACTTCGCTGCGGGGGATTACTCCCGCGCCGTGGCGCTCTACGATACCGAGATACCGCTTCTCGACGGTCCGCGCGGCCCAGCCGCCGACCGCAATCGGTTCGTCACGCGCCTGATGCGCGCTGCCGCGGCCATCCGTGCCGGTGCTCCGGCCCGCGCGCTCGACGATCTCGCCTTCGTGGATCGACAGCTCGCCACACCCGGCTTCGGCGCGGCCGTCGTCTGGCCGCACGCGTCGCCAGAGCACGTCGTGGAGTCCTATCGGCTCATCGCGGCGGGGCTGCGCGCCGCCGCTGATCGCAGACTCGGCCGGTTCGACGCCGAGACGGCGGCGCTGACCGAACGTCGCGCCATCCTCGCCGAGCGTTTCGCTAGTACGAAGCGCACCGACGGGGAAAAGAGACTGATGGCGGTGGACGCGGAGCTCGGGCAGAGCGCGAACGACCGCCACGATCTCGCGGCGATGCGCTCCTTCATCGGGGAAGCGCTCGCCCATGCCGACGATCTGCACGCGCGCGCGCACGAGGAATTCAGCAAGGAACAACTCAACGTGCTCATGCTCGCCTCCAAGCTCAGCGTCGCGACGCGCGCGCCCGTGGTTCCGGATCTCCCCGCGCGCCTACGAACCGCGGTGCACGATCTGAGCGACCGCCCCGCGCTGCGGTACTACGAACGATGGCTCGAGATCTACCAGGCCCTGACGGGCCCGGCCGGTTCGAGCTCGGGCGCACCGGTGGCGCTCTCGCCGCCGGCCACCGAGCGCTAGCACTACGGCCAGAGACTCGCGGACTCCCTCGTAAGGCGCGAGCGGGCGCGCCCGTGCTTCAAATCCTTATCGACCCCAGGACGACGAGCCAGTTGTGCGTCGCGTGGACCGCGAGGCACGGCGCGAGAGAGGAAGTCGCCGCGTAGAGCGCACCCGCGATCAATCCGACGGGAAAGACGGCGAGAAACGAGATGGCCGGGTGAACCGATGCGAACGCGAGCGCAGCGATGACCGGCGCGATCCACTTCCCGCGCGCGTCGAGCTCATGGGCTACCGCGTGCTGGAGCCATCCACGGAAGAAGAGCTCCTCGGCGAGCGGCGCCGCGACACCGGCGGTGAGCGCGAACGCGATCTGTCCGGCGTGACTCGCGTGCTGCATCGTCGCGGTCGGATCGGGGTGAAGGACGTGCCCGACCAGGAACCGCGCGAAGAACGCCGTCGCGGTCCCGCCTGCGAGACCGAGAACCACGGCCAGCGGGTTCTTCGGCCAGAACCTGAGCGGTGCGAGCTCGCGCCGACCGTAGGCAACGAGGACGGCGAGTACGATTGCAGACGCGCCATAACTCCCCGCCGCGATGAAGCCGCCGTCGTGCGTGAAGCTCACGAGAAATCGCGCGGCGAGGACCTGCGACGCCTGAAACGCGGCGAAGGCGAGGGCAGCGCGCCACGCCGGCGTCTCGCGCTCGAAGTCTTCGCCGTCGTCCAGCCACCGGACGACCCGCGTCGCGGCACGGCGAGCTTCGAGCGCGACGAGGGCGAGCGCGATCATCGGCACGATGGCTTGCCACGGCTTGTCGGCGAACAAGATGGCCATGAGGGGCGTCAGCAAGAGCAGAGACTCGAGGCGTAGCGTGCCGCCCGGCTGCACCCGGTTATTCTGCACGCCGCCCGTGAGGAACGCGACGGACACGGCCGCGCTCCCGTAGATCCACGCGGCGAGCGCGACGATGCCTCCGCGCCATGCGATCTCGCCGATGATCCTCGACGGCATCGGTGTCAGGAGCGCGAGCGCGAGCGGAAAGAGTCCGAGAAAGATCCGGCGCCGGACGACGGCGACCTTGCCGTCGATGAGGTCGCGCGGCTCGATCGGAAGCGCGGCGAGGAACGGCCGCGCCACGAGATCGCGACTCACCGCGCGGGACGCGAGGCCCGCGACGCTCACGAGCGCCATGTAACCGGTCCATCCCACGAAGAAATGCGGCAGGAAGTGGACGAAGGCGCTGTCGAGGACGCTCCCGGTCATGAACAGTGCGGCCATCCCGACGAGCGGCATCGCCCCGAAGAGCAGGAACGGCCAGCGCCGTCCTCCGGGTTCCCTTCGCGCGAGCAGCTCGTCGATGGGACCCACCGTGAGCTCGTGCGTTTCGGCGCGCGTGAACTTCTTGCGCGGGACGACCTCGGCCTGATCGTAGCCCACCCGCTCGGCGAGCATGAGCGCCACCACGCCGAAAACGAAGAGCCCGCCGGTGAAGGCGAACGCCGCGGCGAGTCCACCGTCTCCGGCCAGCGGTCTCGCTAGCGGCGCCAGGAAGAACGGGTGCACCCGCTTGCCGAGAGTCGCGGTCATGGGACCGATGAACCCGGCCATCAGGAAGAGCGCCTGAACGAACGTCGCGGCCTGCGCGACCGACATCGCGCGCTCCGACGGAACGAGAACGAAGGCCCAGCGCATCAGCGCCGCGCCGAGGGTCGATGCGCTGATGGACGCCGCGAGACCGAGCGCGATGGACTCGCCATGCGGCAGTGACGGCGCCGCGGCCACGAATGCCGCGGCAGTGACGATGTGCGCCAGCGCCACTTCGAGAGACTCGACGAGGGTCCGAGCGCCGTCGTACACGGGCAGAGTGTCGAGAAACGGCGACGCGAGCGGCGGCGCCATGCCGCGAAGATTCCTGCTGCGAATGAGCATGCCCCAGCAAGTCGTGAAGCCGAGCACCGAAAGGACGAGCCACTCCACCGAGGGAACGCCTGCTGCCGCGGAAGTCAGACTCATCGAACCGATCGCCTTGCCGATCTCGGCGTAGATCACGACCGCCGCGACTCGAACGAGGAATGCGGAACCCTTGCGGAGCCGTTCGACGCGCGCACCCGGCAACCCCGAACGCAGCCAGTGGCGCACGAGAAGTCCGACGAAGGCTCGAGCCTGGCGAAACGGTGCAGCAGAGGTCATCGGATCAGCCGCAGGAACGCTTCTTCGAGGGTCCCCTCTTCGGGAACTCCGGCCCTGGCGCGGACCTGGTCGGGCGTGCCGTCAGCGAGTAGCCGGCCCTTGTCGAGCACGAGGAAGCGTTCGCACAGGCCGTCGGCCATCTCGAGCAGGTGCGTCGAGACGACCACCGCGACGCCACTCGCCGCGAGACCACGCAGGTGCGCCTTCACGAACGCCGAGCTCTGTGGGTCGAGTCCGTTCGTCGGCTCGTCCAGGAGGAGGACGCGCGGTTCATGCACGAGCGCGACCAGCAGCGCGAGCTTCTTCTTCGTCCCGTGCGAGTAGCCGCCGACGGACGTCGCGAGCTGCTTCTCGAACTCGAGCCCGGTGACCAGTGGTTCGAGGCGTTGCCAGGCCGCGCTCCGATCGAGCCCGCGCACGTTCGCGACGAAGTCCACCGTCTCTCGTCCCGTGAGAAAGTCGAAGAACGCCGGCTCGTCCGGGCAGTAGCCGAGGATGAGCTTCACCTCGCGGGCGTCGCGCGTGCAGTCGAGAGCATTCACCGTGGCCGTGCCGCGCGTCGGCTTCAGCAACCCGAGCACGAGCTTCATCGTCGTCGTCTTGCCGGCGCCGTTCGGCCCGAGGAGCCCCACGATTTCGCCCGCCCCGATCTCGGCCGAGAGCGAGTGGAGCGCGGGCGTGCCGCCATAATCCTTGCCGAGCGAACGCAGGCTCACCAGCGGCAGGAGCTCGCGCTGGGCGGCCATCATCGGGCGCTCATTTCGTCCACGCGGAGTCCCATCCGCTTCGCGATGGCGTCCCGAGCGTCCACGAACTCTCGCGATTCGGGCAGGATCTGCACCAGGGTGTCGTAGTCGGCCCAGGCGGCTTTTGCATCGGAAAGACGCAGGTCCTTCTCTGCCTCGGACGTCAGAATCGGTCACGAACCATTGGAGCAGCTCGGCGGCCGAGGAGTCTTCCGGGTCGAGCTTGAGGGCGAGCCGGATGTCGGGCGCGGCGTCCTCGAAATCATTGGCTCTGGAGTACGCCCGCGCGCGCTCGACGAGCGCGCTCTCGTCGTAGGGATTCACGGCAAGCACGGTGGTCAGAGCATGCGCGGAATCGTCGTAACGGCCCATCTCGAAGAGAATGATGGCCTGCGTTCGCAGGAAGTCGGGCGCGGGGTAGATGGCGACGGCTCGATCGCAGGCCTGGAGGGCCGCTTCGGCGTCCTCCGCCCGGAGGCGACGGCAGTCGTCGGAGTCGACGTAGCCGAGGAGGGCGCGCAGGGCCGGATTTTCTCCGGCGAACTGCTGCGACTCTTTCGCGAAGTCCGCGAGCGAGTCGCGATCGCCTGCGGAGCAGTTCGGACGGAGCGTGCCTGCGTATGCCCAGCGGGGGCCCAGGCACTCCTCGCAGGCCGCGAGGGCCCGGTCGAGAAGTCCCCTGTCCGGGTTTCCGTCGCCGTCCGCGGACATCCGAAGTAACAGCGTGTAGGCCTCCACGAGCCCCGGGCGGAGCTCGATGGCCTTCTCCAGATCCGCTCGGGCAAGCGCAACGTCCGCCGCGGTCGTGCCGCGTTTCTTTCCGTATCCACGTGGATCCGCGACGCGCGCTGCGGCGCGCGCGACGTAGCCCACGAAGGATCGCGGCGTCCGCGCGACCCACCCATTCAAGATCGGCAACTCCGACGTGCTTGCGAACGAAAAGGCATCGAAGAGCGTCTCGATGTCGCGCTCCCGGGTCCGGTCGCGCTCGAACTGCGCTTCCGCGGCCCCGAGGACGACGTCGAGCTCCGGCGTTCTCCCCGCTCGCAGCAGCGCGATGACCCAGCCCGGGTTCATGACGGACACGTCGTTTGCGTCGAGGGTTCGAGCGGGACACGCGAGCTTCGGCACCAGCGCGACGAGCCTTCGCTGGTCATCGGTGAGAGCGTGCTTCGCTCCCTTTGCGCTGTGGTGTGGTCGCGCGTGGCGTGCTGCGACCCAGCGCACCCCGACGGTCCAGATGACGGCGACGAGCACCAAGAAGAGCCAGCCGCGACGCATGGATTCACCTCGAAGATAACACCGCGCAATGGCTAGCCGGCCGGGACCCTCGGGCCCGAGGCCACGTCCAACGTTCGCTCGAATCGAGCCGCCAGGGGCTTGGCCAAGCTCCGATGGCTCAAAGTGAGCCAGCTACGAGCTTAAATCAGCTCTCGACGTCTCGAAGTGAGTGTTTGGGAGCGTATCCCTGCGATTATTTCCGCTGAAAGCGCAAGCAACGAGCCAGGCCAAGCTCGAACTGGCTCAAAGTGAACCGCCGGGAGCTCAGCCAAGCTCCGAGCTGGCTCACGAGGAGCGGCCGAGAGCTAATTTAAGCGTCGTCTGGCTCAAAGTGAGCCGCCGGGAGCTCAGCCAAGCTCCGAGCTGGCTCACGATGAGCCGCCGAGAGCTTGTTTCCTAGTAGACTTCGTGCATGGAGCGGCGTCGTACGCCGAGCGGGGCTTCGCGGCCGCGCGACGCGCTGGATACTCTGCCGGCAGATTCCGACGCGCTCGTTCGTCTCCGTGATCTGAGTCGGCTCGATGCCGACGTGGACTCGCTGCTCGCCGCGCCGGGGGTGACGGAGGCGCCGGAAGCGCGCCTGCCGCAGCTATCGATTCCATTCGAGCTGAATCGGCCTGCCCCGATTCTGCTCGATCAACCGCGTGCACCGCAGCCGTCGGTGCCGTTCGAACTCTCCCGCGAAGTCGCTATTCCGCGTCCCTCTCCGGCCCGGGGCGACGAGCCGGTCGTGCTTCCGCTTCGGCGAACGCTCTGGCCGTTCGTCATCGTGCTCGGAGGGCTAATTTTCGCAGCCATCGTCCGTCTTTGGAGCCTCAGGTGACCTCCGCGCCGCAGACCCGACTGGCCAAGAGCAACGCCATGGCGGATGTATATTGAGATGGGACCGGTGCAAGGCGGGCGGAGCGCCGCGCGATTCGTCGTGCGTACACTGGCGTTCGCCGCCATCTACGCGGTGACGGCGAAGCTTGCGCTGCTGCTCGGGGCGGTCGAAGGGTTCGCGACGCTCGTCTGGCCACCGAGTGGACTCGCGTTCGCCGCCGTCGTCACGCGCGGGTATGGCATGGTTCCGGCGATTCTTCTCGGAGCGTTCGTCGCGAACGTGTGGCAAGGCGCTCCGGCTCTGGCGGCGCTCGGTGTGGCGCTCGGAAATACGGGGGAAGCGGTCCTGGGCGCGTATTTGCTGGCTCGCACCGGCTTCCGCTTCTCGCTGGCGCGGATCGTGGACGTCGCGTTGCTGGTCGGGATTGCGGCCCTCGCGACGCTGCTCGCCGCCACGTTCGGTCCGCTGTCGCTCCTCGCGTGTGGCGTCATTCACGCGCATCGCTTCGAAGCGACGTGGGGGGCGTGGTGGATGGGTGACTTTTACGGCGTTCTCGTCGTCGGGTCGTTCCTGCTCGCCTGGTCCGCGCCGCGATTGAAAGGCGTGCCTGCTCGCCATGGGGAGGCGTTGGTGCTCGGGCTCTTGCTGATCCTAACGAGCGCGCTCGTATTCGTGGGGCCGGTGGCGGCGAGCGCGACGGCGTTCGCGGTGCTGCCGTCCGTGGTCTGGGGGACGGTGAGGTTCGGGCAGCGCGGTGCGACCGCGGGGGCCGTATTCGTGTCGCTCGCCGCGGTTTCGGGAACCCTTTTCGGCTACGGCCCGTTCCTCTACGGAACGCTGGCCGAGCGGCTCTGGGTGCTTCAGTCCTACGTCGCAGTCCTGGCCCTGACGCTCCTGGTGCTCGGCGCGGCCATCGAGGAGCGCGGCAAGGCCGTTTCGGAGCTTCAGCGAGCGCTCGATGCGCGCGAGGAGTTTCTCTCGATCGCGAGTCACGAGCTTCGCGCGCCCGTGAGTACGATGCTGCTGAATCTCGCGATGCTGAAGGAATTGCTCCGCGACAGGACCGCCGTGCGTGACCAGGCCCGCGTGGAGCGCAAGGTCGACCAGGCCGTGAAGCAGACGAATCGACTGACGGCGTTGATCGAGCAACTCCTCGATCTGACGCGCGTCGCCTCGGGGAAGCTCGAGCTCGACGTGAAGCGCGTCGACCTGTGCCGCATGGTGCAGGAGGTGTGCGAGAGGTTTTCGGAATACGCCGACCGCTCGGGTGCGAAGCTCGTCTTTTCCGCGAACGGTCCCGTCGAGGGCGAATGGGACCCGGTCCGGCTCGAGCAGGTCGCGGGAAACCTGGTATCGAACGCCGTTCGTCACGGCGGGCGTGGCGCGATCGAAGTGGAGGTTCATGCCCATGCGGGTCGCGCCGCCCTCGTCGTTCGCGATCACGGGCCGGGCATCGCCCCGGACGTGCTGCCGCGCATCTTCGAGCGGTTCGAGCGGGCTGCGGGATCTCGCGGCGCCGGTGGCCTCGGGCTCGGGCTCTACATCGCGCGGCAGATCGTGGAGGCGCACGGCGGATCGATCCGCGTCGCGAGCACGCTCGGCGAAGGCGCAGCGTTCATCGTGGAGTTACCCGTGCGGCGCGCGGACGAGCGTGACTCTCGTGAGTCGAAGACTCGCCGGCGATCGTCTCCCGCGGTATTCCGAGACCCATCGGACTCCGTCTCCGGCGGTTGACGCCGGGGCTCGGAGCCGCGGGCTTATCCTGATACTCTTGGTTCCGTGTCGCGGCTCGAGCAACCGAGGGACCGAGGTTCGTCACTGGCTGGAAGCGCCGCCTGGATCCCGGGCGGCCTCGTTGCGGTCACGCTGTTCGTGACTGGACCTTCGCGCGCGGATGGGGTGGATGGAGCCCCGCTGCGGTTCACGGACGCGATTCGGCTGGCGCTCAGCCGAAACGAGCGCGCGCGCATCACGGAGCTGAACGTCGCCGCGGCGGAGGCGGGCGTCGAGAAAGCACGCGCCGCGTTTCTTCCCACGGTGACGGTTTCCGGCAACGATACGTTTCGTCCCAGTCCGGCGGAGCGCGACGGCGCGCTAACGCAAACCCGGAACGCGGCGACCGGGGCCGCCACGCTGAGCCAGCCTTTGATCAACGTGCCGTCGTGGCCGCTCTACTCCCAGTCGAAGCGGCTGCTGGAAGCGCAGGAGGCGCAGACCGTGGACGACAAGCGGCTGCTGTCTTTCGACGCTGCGCACGCCTTCATGAGCGCGCTCGCTGCTGACGCGGTCGTGAGGGCCGCGCAGCGTCGCGCGGACTCCTCCTCCGCGAACCTCGCCGACACGACGGCTCGCGCGCAGGCGGGGCTCACGAGCACCAACGACGCCACGCGCGCGCAGATCGATCTGTACGAAGCGGGCCGCGAGCTCGAATCCGATCGAGGCTCGCTCCAGAACGCGTACGTGCAGCTGTCGTTCGTCATCGACGCGAACGTCACGGGAGGGGTCGTGGCTCCGGAAGAGACTCTCGCCGCCGCGCGGCGACCGTTGCCGAACGTCGAGGACCTCGCGAACATCGCGATGTCGCGCAGGCCCGATCTCGTCGCGAAGCGCCGGACGGCGGACGCGGCGCACGACTTCGCGGACGAACCGCCGTTGCGAATCATCCCGGCCCTCGGCGTGAACGCACAGGTGCTGGCCCTGACGAACCCTGCGTCGACCAGCAGATGGAACGACGAGACCCTTGGGGCGACGCTCACCTGGACGCTCTACGATGCCGGTGTGCGCTATGCCGACAAGCACCAGCGCGACGCGAACGCGACGATCGCCGATCTGGATGTCGACGCGCTCGTTCGCTCGGTCGGGGCCGACGTACGGAGCGCGGTCGCGACCTTGCAGGGCCAGCAAGCCGCCTACCGGCAAGCGGAGCAAGCCGTCACGGCCGCGCGGCAGAGCGCCGACGAGACGTCGGCGCTCTACAAACAAGGGCTCGCGAAGGCCATCGAGCTCGTGGACGCCAACGACACTCGATTTCTCGAAGAGGTCAACGACGCTTCCGCGGAGTATTCGATGGCGCAGGCGTACCTGAACTTGCGGCAAGCCCTCGGGCTCGACCCGCTGGGCACGGAGTTCCGATGAAGCGAGGACACGTTCTTCTTCTCGGGGTGCTGGCCGCCGGTTGCGGCCAGTCGACGACCGAATCCGGGCTCAAGGGCGGCGGGAAGGCGGCGCGCAAGCTCGAGTACCCCGTCGAGGTCACGTCGCTCGCGTCGCGACAGGTTCGGTACACCGTGACTGCTCCCGGCTCGATCGAGGCGTTTCAGCAGGTGCAGATCACGGCGCGCGTCGCCGGAGCCGTCGACACCGTGTCGTTCAGAGAGGGCGAGCTCGTCAAGAAGGACGCGACGCTCGTCACGATCGAGGGCGAACGATTCCACGTTGCCGTGGATCAGGCGAACGCGGCGCTCGCGAAAGCCGAGGCGAGCGAAAAGCAGGCAGAGGGCGAGCTCGCGCGCCGGCAGGGCGCCGTCGTGGATCATCCGGGCCTCATTCCCGGGGAGGAGATCGCGACGTATCAGACGGCGGTCGCGACCGGCAAAGCCGACGTCGAGGCGGCGAGGCAGGCGGTCCGTGTTGCCGAGCTGAATCTCCGTGATTCCCACGTGCGCACGCCCATCGCGGGGGTCGTCCAGACGCGTACCGTTCAGGACGGCCAGTATCTTCAGCCGGGCGCCGTTCTCGCCACGATCTTGCAGCGCGACCCGCTCTTGCTTCGCTTTCAGGCGACGGAACAGGACGCTCCGCGCCTGAAGCCCGGGATGACGGCGACGCTTCACCTGGAGGAAAGCGCGCACTCGTACACGGCGAACATCACTCTCGTCGCGGACGCTGCGGATCCGACGACGCGGCTCGTGCCCGTGACGGGCGAGATCGACGACAAGGAGCACAAGTACTGGCTCCGGCCCGGAGCGTTCTGCGAGGTGGACGTGCCCGTGGGCTCCGCGCGGCAAGCCATCGTCGTGCCGACGCTGGCCGTACAGCCCACGGAAAATGGCAACACCGTCTACGTCGTGGAGGGCACCCAGGCGAAGGCGCGCGCCGTGACGCTCGGCATGCACACATCGGACGGCAACGTGGAAGTCACACGGGGACTCGCCGCCGGCAATCTGCTCGTCACCCGCGGTGTCGAGCTCCTGAGCGACGGTGCGCCCGTGAAAATTACCGCCAGGACGACCCAGGCTGGCGACACTTCCGCTCCGGCGCCGAAGTCGGAAGATGCAGCCGGTGCAGCGGCCGTTGCGGCAGCGGACGCCCCCCGGGGGCAGCCCTGGCGGAACCCGGCGTCGCGGGACACGCCGGCAAGCATCGGAAGGGTGGAGGTTCGCCCTGAACATCACGGACATCTGTCTCCGGCGCCCCGTGTTCGCCTGGATGATCATGGCGGGGACGATCCTCTTCGGGATCCTCGCCGTGACGCGCATCGGCGTGAGCCAGTTTCCCGACGTGGACAATCCGACCATCAACGTCACCGTGTCGTGGCCGGGTGCGTCGCCGGAGGATGTCGAGACGAGTCTCGTGAACCCTCTGGAGGATGCCATCTCGCAGGTCACCGGCGTGCAGACGCTGGCGTCGTCGGCGTCCGAAGGCTCGGCTCGCGTCACGGCAACCTTCGATCTGTCCCGCAACATCGATCTCGCCCTTCAAGATACGCAGGCCAAGATCGCTCAAGTGCAGCGCTCGCTCCCCGCGAGCGCGATGGCGCCCGTCGTCTCGAAGAGTAACCCCGACGACACGCCCATCATCACGATCGGGATCTCGGGCCCGTTTTCGCCCCAGCTCCTCGCCGACGTCGCACGGTACGAGATCGAGGACAAGCTCGAGACGATCCCCGGCGTCGGTCAGGTGAGCATGATGGGCTACCTGGACCGCAACGTGCGCATCTGGGTGGACGCGGACAAGCTCGCCGCGACGGGCGCGACCGTGACCGACATCACGAACGCGTTCGCGAAGCAGCACGTCACGTCCACGGGCGGACAGATGGTGGACGGTGGGCGGGCGCTCGACGTGCGGATCCTCGGTGAAGCCGCGGACCTCGCCACGATCGGCAACATCGTCGTCCGGAACGTCGACGGAACGGCGATTCGCGTCAAGGACGTCGCGCTGGTTCAGGATGGGCTGGCGGACGTCACCACGATCGCTCGCCTGAACGGGGTACCGGTCCAGGCGATGGGCATCCTGAAGCAGCCCGGCTCGAACGCCGTGGCCGTCGCCGAGGCGGTCACGGATTCGATGGCCGCGCTGCAGAAGACGCTCCCCGGTGGCATGAAGATCGACGTCCTGTTCGACACGACGGGCTTCATCAAGGAATCGGTGTCGGAAATCGGTCTGGAGCTCGTCCTCGCCGTGGTGCTGACGGGGCTCGTGTGCTGGCTGTTCCTGGGGTCGCTGTCGAGCACGCTGAACGTGCTGTTCGCGATCCCCATGTCGCTCCTCGGCACGATCGCGATCCTCTATTTCGCCGGATACACGCTGAACACCTTCACGCTCCTCGGGCTTTCACTCGCGGTCGGTCTCGTCGTCGACGACGCGGTGATGGTCATGGAGAACATTTACCGGCACGCGGAGATGGGAAAAGATCGTGTCGTCGCGGCGAGTGAAGGTACGAAGGAAATCACGTTCGCCGCGCTGGCCGCGACGATCGCGGTCATCGCCATCTTCCTGCCGGTGGCGTTCATGTCGGGCGTCATCGGCCGGTTCTTCCTGCAATTCGGGGTGACCCTCTCGGTGGCCGTCGGTCTGTCGTACATCGAGGCGATCACGCTGGCTCCCGCGCGTTGCGCGCAGATGCTGAATACCTCCCACGAGGGGCCCGGGCGCGCCGTCGACAGGGCCTTCGAGCGTCTCTCCGCCGCTTATGGTCGCGGTCTGGCGCGCGTGCTCGAGATGCCCTGGTCGGTCATCGCCGCGGGTCTCGCGGTCCTGGCGCTCGCGGGTTTCACGGCGACGCGACTCCGTCAGGAGATGGTCCCGTCGCAGGATCAGAGCCGGCTCGCCGTCCGCCTGACCACGGTCGTCGGCGCCGATATCACCGAGATGGATCGGCTCGCCAGGAAAGCCGAGGCCATCCTCCTGAAGCGTCCCGAGATCGTGTCGGTGCTGACGAGCCTGAATAGCGGGAACTCGGGGACGCTCTCGCTCACGATGGTGCCTCCCGGGCAGAGGAAGCTCACGCAAGCCGAGTTCTCGGCGTTGATTCGAAAGGAGCTGAACGGCATCGCGGGGCTCCGCGCCATGGTCCAGGATCTCTCGCAGCAGGGTTTCGCGGGTTCGAGCAACGGGCACCCGCTCGAATTTTCCGTCCGCGGTTCGGACTGGCCGACGCTCGTGACGCTCGCGAAGAAGCTGAGAGACGAGACCTCCGCGTCCGGCCTGGCCGTGGACGTGGACACGGACTACCAGGTCGGCGCGCCGGAGCTCGCGATCACGCCGGACCGCGCGCGCGCGACGGACGTCGATGTCGCCGTCGCGGACATCGCGACGACCGTGAGCTCTCTCGTCGGCGGTATCGTCGTGGGCGAATATTCGTCGGGTGGCCGCCGGATGGACATCCGGCTTCGCTCGCTCAAGTCGCAACGTTCGCGTCCGGAGGATCTGGCCTTGCTTCGCGTGCGAACGGCCGCGGGGACCCTGGTCCCGCTGTCGTCCGTCGTGACCACGCAGGAGACGTCGGAGCTTCAATCGATCAACCACGCCGACCGGGAGCGCGCGATCCGCATCTACGGAAATATCGCGCCCGGTCACTCTCAGGACCAGGCGATTGCGTTCGTGCAAGATCTGTCGAGATCCCTGCCCGCAGGATATCGCATCGTGCTCGGCGGACAGAGCTCCCAGTTCGGAGATGCGATGAGTAGCTTGCTCTTCGCCCTGCTCGTCGGGATCCTGTTTGCGTACATGGTGCTCGCGTCTCAGTTCAATTCGTTCCTGGACCCGGTGACGGTTCTGACGATCCTCCCGCTCTCGATCGCGGGGGCGATCTTCGCGCTCTTCGTCGCCGGGAAGACCCTCAACATCTTCAGCATGATCGGTCTTCTGCTCCTCATGGGCATCGTGAAGAAGAATTCGATCATGCTCGTCGACTACGCGAACGAGGTGCGCGCCGCCGGCTGCGGCGCGGCGGAAGCCATGAAGCGCGCGGGCCCCGTCCGCCTGAGGCCCATCCTGATGACGGCCGTCGCAACGCTGATGGCCGCCGTGCCGTCCTCGCTCGGGCTCGGTCCGGGTGCCGAGACCCGCGCGCCCATGGCGGATGCCGTGATCGGTGGTCTCGTCCTCTCCACGGTGTTGAGCTTGTTCGTCGTGCCTTCGTTCTACGTCCTCGCGGATCGACTGAAGGCGCGCCTCGCGAGCCTGCGCGCCGCGAGCCCGAAGCTCGAGCTCCCCTGACGCGCGAGCTCGCACCGTGTACGCCTCCGCGCATGCCTGCGTACCGTGGTGCTCGCGGGTGTCCGCATGCTATTGTTGTCGCTTCGTGACCTCTCCGAAATCCTGTCCGCACATCGGTGACTGCCCCATGTACGAGCTCCTCACGTATGCGGGGACACTGGCCGCGTGGAAGATCCGATACTGCGCGGGACCCTACGAGACCTGTGCGCGATACCAGCGATCGCAGTCCGGTCAGACAGTGCCGCTCAACCTGATGCCGAGTGGCGCGCTCCTCTCCAAGAAGCGGGGGTCCGGGTGACGTCGCCCCACTGGGCATTCTGGGTCGGGGGCCTGGCGCTCGCCGCGGTTCCCCTCGTCCACTGGTTGACGCTCGGGCGTATGTTTGCCGTCTCGGGGCGCTTCACCGCGCTCGTGGAACGCGTCAGATCCGGCCCTTCCGACGCGAATCTGAGCGCCGATGATCTGATCGCGGCAATCCGCGCGATGACCGTGGATGAGCTCGGCGAGGACGCGGTGACGGACGCCCCACCGCTCGCCGTACCTGGGACTTCGAGTCCCGGAACGGTGCCTCACGTCGCGTTTCTGCTGAGCCTCGTCGCCGGAGGCGCGCTGTCCGCCGCCACGTCGTCGGGGCTTCACCTCGGCTACGCGCTTCGAAGCGAGACCTTTCCGCGCATCTTCGGGAGCGCGCCGTTCACGGCCTCCGTCGTGCTGCTGTTCGGGGGAATCCTGGTCGGTTTCGGCACGCGGATGGCGGGAGGGTGCACCTCCGGGCACGGGCTCTGCGGTGTGAGCCGGTTTCAGCCCGGTAGTCTCGTCTCGACGGCAGCTTTCTTCGGCATGGGAGTGGCGCTCTCACTCGCCCTCGCGTGGCTCGCGTGAAGCAGACGATTTTCACCTCGCTCGTGGGTCTCGGTCTCGGATTCGTGCTGAGCCGAATCGGATTTTCGTCGTGGGACGAGGTTCACCGCATGTTCACCTTCGCGGACCTTCGCATGTTCCTCACGTTCGTCGTCGGCGTGGGGGTGCTCGCCGTTGCCTGGCCGGTCCTGCGCGTCCTGTCGAAGTTGGAACCGGTGTGGGCACCGCGCCGGATTCATCGTGGCTCGCTTCTCGGAGGGTTGCTATTCGGCGCGGGCTGGGCGCTGAGCGGGGCGTGCCCGAGCATCGCGCTCGTGCAGCTAGGCGAGGGACAGCTCGTGGCGATTCTGGACTCTCTTCGGGATATTCGCCGGGAACTACCTCTACGGTCACCTGAACGAGCGCTGGTTCCGCTGGCCCACGACCACCTGTGTCGACGATTGACTTCATGCCGCGGGCGTTCGCTTGATCTCGAAGGATCTCATCCGGTCGCGCAGCGTCGAGGCGTTGATGCCGAGCATCTCCGCAGCCCCCCCCGAGCCCGAAATCTGCCAGTTGCATCGCTCGAGAGCCGACAGGAGATTCTCCCGCTCCAGCTTCCGGAGTTCGGCTTCCGTCAACAGGCGTCCCGGCGTAGGGGGCGTGGTCGACGTGCCAGCGGGGTGCAGCGCGGGTTCCAGGCGGAGCGGAGGCCGCGCTGAAAGGATCACTGCTCGTTCGATGACGTGCTGGAGCTCACGCACGTTCCCGGGCCAATCGTATTCCTGGAGCTTCCGTCGCTGCTCGTCGTCCAGCGTCAGGTCGTCGCGCCCCAGATCGCGAGCGTGCGTGCGCAAGAAATGCTCCGCCAGCGGCACGATGTCCTCGCGCCGATACCTGAGCGGGGGTACCTCGACGGGGAACACGCTCAATCGATAGTAGAGATCCTTTCGAAAGGTTCCCGCGCTCACTTCGGATTCGAGATCTCGGTTCGTCGCGACGATGACGCGGACGTCCGTGCGACGCGTCCGATCGTCTCCCACGCGCTCGAACTCGCTCTCTTGCAGCACCCGCAGGAGTTTCGACTGCAGGACGAGGGGGATCTCGCCGACCTCGTCCAGGAACAGGGTGCCGTGATTCGCGAGCTCGAACCGCCCGATGCGATCCTTGTGCGCGCCCGTGAAGGCGCCGCGCACGTGGCCGAAGAATTCGCTCTCGAAGAGCTCCTTCGGGATCGACGCGCAGTTGACCTTCACCAGCGGGCCTTCGGCGCGTCCGCTCCTCGCGTGGATCGCGCGCGCGACCAGCTCCTTTCCGACGCCCGATTCCCCGCGAATGAGCACGGTGGCCGACGTCGTCGCGACGCTCTCGATGAGGTGAAGGACGCCCTGCAGCCCCTCGCTGTGGCCCACGAAATCGCCCGAACGCCGTCCGGACCGCACCTCTTCTCGCAGGTAATCTCGCTCCCCTTCGATCTGCACCTTGAGCCGGGCGATCTCCTCGAACGCCTGCTGCCGCAATTTTTCGGCTCGCTTGCGCTCCGTGATGTCTCGAACGAAGATCGAATAGACGGTAGGGCCGTTCGATTCGAGCACGGATATCGACAGCTCGAGCGGCACGATCTTGCCGTCCCGGTGCTTGCCCAGAACCTCTACTCGTTCGCTCGCTGCGTGCTGTGCGGCGCGGTAGAGCTCTCCTCCGGTGTAGGGCGTTCCGGCCCCCATCGTCTCGAGAACGAAGATCTCGTGGAGCGCGCCGCCGAGCATCTCGCCGCGGGGCCAGCCGAGGATGTGCTCGGTCTGCGGCGTCCACTCGAGAATGACCGTGTCTTGGTTGACCATGACGAAGCCGTCGAGCGCGGACGCGACGACCTTGCCAAAGCGGGCATCCGAGCGAGCGAGCGATGCCTCGGCGTTGCGCCGTGCCATTGCGTCGGCGACCATCGCGCCGACGAGCCGCAGGCGACGCAGCTGATCCGCAGGAAGCTTTCGGGCCGAGCGGATGCGATGGAAGCCGATGCATCCGATCACGTCGCCGGAGATCACCAGCGGCACGGTCGCGAAGAGCCGCGTCCCGTCACGTTCGAGTACCTGCCTGCAGGACTTCGCATCCGCGGGCACGTCCTCGAGCCCGAAGACGAGCGCGTGCCCTTCGCGCAGCACGGTGAGCGGCCACCCGAACTCCTCGACCGAAATACCGAGCGTACTGGGCGCGAAACTGGGGATTCCTTCGGCGCACCACTCGTTGGTCAGCTTGAAGCGGGCGCGTTCTCCCACCAGTTCGAAGAGCGATACACGATCGAATCCGAGCGCGCGTCCGACCTCCCCCAGCGCGTCGAGAACCGTCGAATCGAGCGGGTTTACCCGATCCCCGACCAGTCGCGCGGAGATCTCCGAGAGCGCTTCCTCGAAGCGAAGCCGTTCGTTCAGCGCTCGGTCGACACGCTCGCGGTCGATGGCATTGGAGAACAGCTCGCCGATGACGCCGAGCGCGTCGATGAGCGAGTGGCTGGGCATCTCGTGCGTTTCGAACGTCGTCGCTCCGAACGTCGAACCCGCGACGATCAACGGCAGGAGGATGACGTGACGAAGGGGACCCTCCTCGAGCTCCTCACGCTCTCTGCGTGCCTCCGGCGGCAGGGTGTCTCGCGACAGGACCAGCGGCTTGGTGTCGGTCAGCCTCGAGAGCGCATAAGCGTAGTGCTCGGCGGGAATGGGCGTGTGGGTCGGCAGGGTTCCGTCCACGCCGGGTGCGAGGTACCGATGCGTGATCGAGAACGTGCGGCGATCGTCCGAGAGCTCGTAGATGACCCCGCGAACGAAGGCGTAGAGTTCCGCGATCTTCCGGAGCGCGTCGTCCATTCCCCGGCCGAGATCCGCGACCGGGAGATCGATGAACCGCCGCGAGACTTCACCGACGAGCTCCGTCAGTCGATGAGTCTGCTGCAGCTCCTCCTCGGCGCGCTTTCGGTCCCACGCGCTCGCGATGATCTGCGAGACGACCTTGAGTCCCTCTTCGTGCGCGTCGTTCCAGGGTTTTTTGCCCATGAAACCGACGCACCCGAGCACCTCGCCACCGACCTGCAGTGGATAGAATGCGTGCCACGCCATGCCGACCCGGGCGAAGAACTCTCGCTCGATGACGGCGTCTTCCGGATACCTGTCGCGCTCCACGAGGATCGTCTCGCCGGCGACGATACGTGCGCTGAGCCAGGGCAGGGCGGTGACCGGAAAGGTTTCTCCGGTGGCGAAGACGAACTCCGCGGGGGTGAGCCCGTAGCGGTGTACGACGCGAAATGTGTTCTTGTCCTTCGAGAGCGCCGCAATCAGCCCCCGCTCGAAGCCGAGACCCGCCACCACCGACTCGAGCGCACCTTCCACGCCGTTGTGGACCTCGGACGCATGTATCCCGATGAAGTGGCGCGATATCCGTCCGACGAGCTCCGCCACGAGCAACCGGACCGCAAGCACTTCCGCGGGGACCGTCACGGTCTCAGCCACTTACACCTCTATTATCGAAAATAGTCGTCCGCCCCGGGGGAGTAAAGCGGCGTCACGGGATCTCGCGACACCGCGGGATCTCGCGACCGAGAGCGGTAGGCGTTCTTCGCGATGCTCGCGGAAATAGGGCCAATTGTGGCGTCCAGCTAGGACCCGCGAGTGCGGCACGGGCCTTGCGATAGGTGCCGCCCGAGCCGCATGCAGAAAATTAGATTCCTCGTCGTCGATGACGATCCGATCGTCCTCGAAGTCGCTCGCGAACGACTCACGCAGCTGGGGTTCGAGGTCGCGACGCGAAACCAATCGCTAGGCACCTCGGGGTGGATTCTTCAGAACCGCCCGGACTTCGTGCTCCTCGACGTGATGATGCCCGCCCTCACCGGAGGAGAGCTGGCCGGCGTCTTGAAGCGACGCGCCACGAACACCTCGGTCATCTTGTATTCGAGCAAACCCGAACCGGAGCTCCAGGCGCTCGTCCGTCAAACCGGTGCCCTCGGCGCAATTTCCAAGCGCGTGGACGAACGTCAGTTCGCGCACGAGGTCCAGCGCCTGGTCCGGCTCTGGTTCGGTGTTCGGCAGGACAAGGCCGGGGGTGAAACATGAACCTCCGAGGCCGCGTACCGGCGCTGCTCACGGTCGTCGTCGCCGTCGGTGCTTCGCGGCGCGCCCATGCGCAGGCGATTCCGCCGGCCGCCCCTGTGTCGGTACCTCCCGCGGCGACCGCCGCGCCGGACTCGACGCCGCGCGTTGCACGCGCGCCTAGCGCGCTTAGCGCGCTCCCCCCCACTACGGATGACGAAACGGCGTCGCTCGATACCGGGCTCACGCGCCCGCAGGCCCTCTCCATCTACGGGTTTTCGGATTTCGGCTTCAACAAGTTTTACACGTCGGACAAGAGTCAGCTCAACGCCCTGTTTCCTTCGAAGGCGGGAACGTTCGTGCTCGGCAACGCGAACCTGTTCTTCGATGCGCAACCCGCGCAAGATTGGAGAACGCTGATGGAGATTCGTTTCACGAATCTCCCCGATGGTTACGAGCGAAGCCTGGGGTCCACGGACGGCACGCCCTACGTCCGCGACAACACGACCATTCAAGACTTCACGTCGGCGTCAATCCGCGGATCGGTCGTACTCGGATCGATCATCATCGAGCGCGCCGAAACCGAGTACGCGTTTTCGGACGCATTCCACGTGATGGCCGGCTACTTCTTCACGCCCTGGGGGATCTGGAACGTCGATCACGGCACGCCGACGCTGATCTCGCTGCTCTTGCCCTCGTTCATGGCGGACGACCAGCTCCCTAGTCAGATGCTCGGCGTTCAGGGGTACGGCAGCTTCTACACGCCCAACTGGGAGCTCGGCTATCACGCGTATATCGGCAACAATCGCTCTCCGTCACAGGTCGACTTTCTCGACAGCAAGGCGTTCGGCGGGCGTCTGTTCGCGAGCTCCACCGGAAGCGCAATCAAGACGAAACTGGGCGTTTCCGGTTATTACGGACGTTACGCAGACATCTCGAAGGAGGTGGTCTCCGAGCTTCCGTACCTCACGCAGACCACGGAGACCGTGGCGTATCGAGAGTGGATGGTCGGGGCCGACGCTTCCGTCGACGACGGACCGTTTCGGCTGCGCACCGAGGGGATCGTGCGTCGCGTCGATTACGACCCCGGCAAGCGCGATGGCACGGATCCGAATCACTACTACCTGAATGGGTACGTGCTCGCGGCGTACCAGCTTCCCTGGGCCGGACTCGAGCCGTACCTGTATGCGGAGGGGATCCACTGGCCGAGCATTCTCGGCGACACGACGTTCATCGCGTCGGTGGGCCTCAACGTTCACTTCAACCCGTCCGTGCAGCTCAAGGCGCAGTACGGCCGGGCGATGTTCTTCGACCTCGTCACGAAGGCGAACCGGACGCCGAGCGACAACGACGTCGACAACTTCGCCGCTCGCCTGGTGGTGTCGTTCTGATGGACCGGCGCGGCATGCTGCAGTTGCTCGCGATGGTCGGCATCGCGAGCTTGGCGACGCGGGCGCGAGCGAGCGCTGCGATCGTCGTCATCGTCAACCCGACGAATCCGATTCGCGCCCTCGGACCGGGTGAGCTCGAAGCCATCTTCACCACGCGGAAGCTCGACTGGCCGGGCGGCGCGCGCGTCGTGCCATTCAACTTCCCAGCGCGTGATCCGGTTCGCGAAGCGTTCGACAGGAGCGCGCTCCACTTCGATGCGGACGAGGCAGCCCGCTACTGGATCGATCGGCGGGTGCGTGGTGGTCATCCACCTCCGCGCCAGGTACCCGATGCGCGAACCATGCTCCGCGTGGTTGCGTCGCTCGATGCTGCGGTCGGGTACCTGCCCGGCGGCGTGGCGGACGGAACCGTCAAGATCGTGGCTGAGCTGTGAGGTGAAAACATGAAGAAGCTCATGGTGCTCCTGGTTGTGGCGCTCTCCCAAGCATGCGCGAACACCGCGACGTGCGACCCCGACGAGATGCTCGTCGACGATCTCTGCTTGCCGCTCCCGCCGATCCCCGAGGCGGGGGCGCCGGATGCCGGGCTCCGGGATGCGGCTGCTCTAACCGCGCGGGATGGTGGCCGAGAGGCACGATCGGACGCCGGGTCGCTCGGCGAGAGGAATTGAGGCAGCAAAAGATGGAGAACGAGACGTCCGAAGGGGATGTACGGGGCGTGGCTGCCTCTCCTCCGATCATCAGCGGAGAGCAGCGGCGGCGTATTCTCTCCACGTTTCGACTGCAGGTGGTCCTGACTACCTTCATGGTCATGTTGCTCGCAGGGCTGTCGGTCTTGATGTTCACGCTCGTGACTCGCATCTTCGATACGCTGACTCCGTCGATCGAGCGGGATCTGGCTCGAAAGGCCGTGCGGAGCGTCGCGGAGCTCGTCCAGTCGACGGAGATCGGCATCGTGACGTCGGACCACGCCGCCCTGCGGAGGGCATTCGGGAGCTACACCGACGACCCCGATGTGACGGCGATCGTCGTCACGGACAGCGTCGGGCAAGGTGCTCGAGCGCATGGGAACGCCGCCGGGTACCGACCTTTTCCGGGGAATCGCCGGTGAGCTCGTGAACACTCCGGGCTATCTGACATCCTGGGCAGAATCCGTGATCGAAGGACAACCGATCGGGCGAGTGGCGGTCGTCGTCTCGAAGGCGCGCCTCGAATCGGGCGCGCAACTGAAGGCGAGCATCCTCAAGGCGGGCGGGATGGGCTGTGCACTGGCTCTCCTGCTTTCCGCGTTCTTCGTGAAATTCCACGTGGGCCCGCTCGTCCGAGTCACGGAGGTCGCATTCCGCCGACTCGAGAGCACCACGGCACAGGCACTCGCCGCGGCACGATTGAAGAGCGAATTTCTTGCGAACATGAGCCACGAGATCCGCACGCCCATGAACGGCATCATCGGTATGACGGAACTCCTGCTGCAAACCGAGCTCGGAGCCCGGCAGCTTCGGTACGCGCGAACCGTTCAGACGTCCGCGAATGCCCTTCTCACGATCCTGAACGACATCCTGGACTTCTCGAAAATCGAGGCGGGGAAGCTGGACGTGCACCCGGTGGATTGCGAGATCGTCCGGACGGTCGAAGAGGTCGCGGAGCTTCTTGCTGCACAGGCGCAGGCCAAGGGCATCGAGCTTGCGGTGCACTTCGGCATCGGCGTCCCGGATGCGGTCTACTGCGATCGCGATCGTCTTCGGCAGGTGCTCACCAACCTGGCGGCGAACGCGGTCAAGTTCACCGAGCACGGCGAGGTCGTCATTCGGGTGGACGCGGAACGTGGAGAGTCCGGTGCGGCCTGCTTGCACTTCTCCATCGTCGACTCCGGCATCGGCATTCCCCCCGAACAGCAGGGTAAGCTCTTCGAGGCGTTCTCGCAGGCGGACGGCTCGCTCACGCGCAAATATGGAGGAACGGGGCTCGGCCTCGCCATCTCGAAGAAGCTCGTCGCGATGATGGGCGGCGAGATTGGTTTCGAGAGTACCCCGGGGATCGGAAGCCGATTTTGGTTCACGATTTCGGGGCCCGTGCGCCGCTCGCGAAGCCCGGGCGCCGTCGCGGTCCTTGGTGCCGTCCGGACGCTCGTCGTCGACGATAACGAAACGAACCTCGTCATTCTCGAAGACATCCTTCATTCCTGGGGGATGCCCGTGACGCGGGCGAAGAGCGGCCCCGAAGCCCTCCGGCTGATCGATCGCGCGCAGACCCAGGGCACTCCGTTCGAACTCGCGATAGTCGACTATCAGATGCCGGAGATGCACGGCGGAGAGCTCACGCGCAGGATCCGCGCGACCTTCGGCATGCGGGAGCTGCCCGTCATCCTGCTCGCCTCGTTGAATGCATCGGAGATCGGGGACGTTCGCGAGCTCATCAACGAGGCCCTGACCAAGCCAGTGCGGCAGAAGGAACTGCGTCGAGCCGTCGAGACCGTACTCGCGCAGCCCGGCGAGTCCAACGCGGCGAGCGACCGCTCGAAGGTGCGATCGGATCGCGACCTCGGTCATGCGCGAATCGCTGGACGGCCACGAGTCCTCGTCGCCGAAGACAACCCCATCAATCAAGCCGTCATGGTCGAGGTGCTTCGAGAGCTGGGCTGCGAATCGGACGTCGTGGACAATGGGCGGCTCGCACTCGAAGCCATCGAGCAGGGTGCCTATCCGCTCGTCCTGATGGACTGCCAGATGCCGGAGCTCGACGGTTACGAGGCGACGCGCCGGCTTCGCCGATCCGGTGGGGAACGAGCGAGCACGCCCGTCATCGCCGTCACCGCGCACGCCGTCATCGGGGAGCGCGAGCGCGCGCTCGCCGCCGGCATGAACGATTACATCGCGAAGCCGGTGAGCCCCGCGGCGCTGGCGCAATTGCTCGCCAAGTGGTTGCCGGCCGCACCGGCCCAGGACGACGGTGACGCGCGGCCCGTTCGACCCGCCTCGCCGGCGCTCGCCATCGAAACGAGGCGGAGCGCGAAGGTTGCCGAGCTCTTCCTCAGATTCGTGCCCGGCCAGATAGAGGACATTGCGTCGGGTGTGGTCGCTCGTGACCGAGATGCGGTTCGCGCCGAGGCGCACAAGCTGAAGGGCAGCTCGATGTCCATCGGTGCGACGGCGATGGCGCGGATCGCCGCGACCCTCGAGCCCTTCCCCGCGAACGCGGCGGAGTTGCTGGTCCGGCTCCGGACGGAGTTCGCGTACGTCCGGACCGAGCTGCTCGCCGAACTCGGTGCGACTCCCGGACGCCAGGCGCGACCGGCGGCGCCGCCGGAGGAACGTCAGGAGCGAACCACCGTGAGAATCATGAAGGCCGCTCGAGAATCTCGCGGCTGAACTCGGCGAGGATCAGTGAATCGGCGCGTAGTCCGTCGTGCAGCCGAACACGACCTCGACGCTCGGAAGCGCGCCCGCGTCGCCCTCGATCAAACCGCCGTCTCCACGGCCTGCGTTGATGCTCGAGCAGGTGTTCGGGCAGAGCAGGATCTGCGTCGGGTTGTCGGGCGGGTCGAAATACCAGGCCTTCGCCGTGGTGTTCGCGCAATCGGCGACCGTCTTCGCCTGGTAAATGATTTCCTGGTTTCCCGCGGACGTCGAGAAGATGGCGTTCACCTTCGTCGGGTCGAAGGTCTCCCCCGCCGGAGGATCCGGCACCGCGAAGGCGCACGCCAGCTTCGTCGTCTGGGTCTCCGTCTTCGTCTCATAAACGGTCTTCGTCACCGTCTGGCGGATGGTGTTCAGCGCCGTCGTGAGATCCGAACCGCCGCCGATGTCGCACGCCTCGTTGCCCGCGTTCGGTGGGTTGCAGTTCGTCCCGCCCGCCACGGCGAGCGCGTCGAGGAAGCCGAAGTCGACCTCACTGGCGTTTGCGCCCGCCATGCCGATCGCGAACGTCAGGATGCCTTGCTTGTAAGCGTCGCCGGCGACGCCTTCGAGGTCCGTGAGAGTCGTGTCGCAACTCGACGGCTGCCCATCCGTCGCGAACACGACCACGCATTGCTCGTCGGGATGACTCGTCTGATACGTCTCGCAGTAGCTCTCCGCGCCCCGGAGGCCGCCCTCGGTGGGCGTGCTGAGACCGGTCGGGGCGCCGGGCAACGCGCCTGTAATCGCGGCCGCGTTCGCCGGCAGTGGCCCCATCGGCACCGTGGGCGTGCTGTAGCCGGTTCCGTCGCAATTGCCGGGATTGGGAAATAGCGGCGGAAAAAACCCGAGCGCCACGTCGATGCCGGCAGACTTCGGATCGTTCACGAACGTGCTGATGCCGCTCGTGACGACGCTCCACTTCGTGCCGCTCGGCGTTGCCGGTTCGATCATGCTCCCGGACTGATCGAGCATGATGAAGATCGCGACCGGCTTGTTCACCTCGACCGTCACGGGGACCTGGGTGGTCACCGTGCGACGTTCCGCGCCGACGGTTTGCCCCGCGCACGAGCCGTCGGGCCCGTCCTGCGACGGAATGTTCGTCGTCGTGATGGTGATCATCACGCCGCCCGCGCTCGTGTCGACGAGCGAGCCGCTGCTGCCGGCGCCCGTGGTCTGCGAGCCTGCGCCGCCCGCGTTACCCGACGAGCCGCTGCCGGTCCCCTCGGTCTGCCCGAGCGACCTCGGTCCCGTGCCGGTGCTCGGCGAGCACGCTGCCATCGCCAGGGCCCCTGCGAGCCACGCCGCCCGATTCATCCCGAAGTGAGTATGCATGACGCCGCCTTCGCACGGCGCCCCGCGAAGTGCTGCATGACGGGCGCCAAGAGTCTTGGTCACCATGTAGCAGACTTGCGCCATCGAACGCCGCGCCGCGCCGCTCACGGGTTTCTCTCGCGAGCGCAATCTCGCGCGCGAATACGGCTCGACCGTGAAATTCTAGTGCTTGTGCAAGAAGACGGATGTGCACGGGGTCCGTCGTATCAGACGGATGCGCCCGTGAGCGCGTCGATGCGCGCGAGCAACAGATCGCGATGGAGCCTGAGGGCCTTCGGCATCGTCGAGCCGATCTTGTCGAAGAATTCCCCGTACGAGAGGATCTCCGTCTTCCACTCGTCGAGATCGATGTTCGTCGCCTCGTCGACCTTGTCGTGGGGGATATCGAGGCCCGACAGATCGAGGTCGCCCGCCTTCGGCACCCAGCCGAAGAGCGTCTCCTGACCGCCCACGCGAAGGCGCGCGCGATCCACGATCCACTTGAGGACGCGCATGTTCTCCCCGAACCCAGGCCAGAGGAATCTCCCGTCCTTGTCGCGACGGAACCAGTTCACCAGGAAGACCTTCGGTGGGTTCGTTATCTTGGACTGCATCGCGAGCCAGTGCTGGAAGTACTGGCCCATGTCGTACCCGCAGAACGGCAGCATCGCGAACGGATCGCGGCGCACGACGCCCACTTGCCCCGCGGCCGCCGCCGTCGTCTCGGACCCCAGCGTTGCGCCGAAGAACACCCCGTTCAGCCAGTTGAACGCTTGCATTACGAGGGGCACGGTCGTGGCGCGCCGTCCGCCGAAGATGATCGCGCTGATGGGCACGCCCGCCGGGTCGTCGTAGAACTTCGACAGGAACGGGTTGTTCGTCGCGGGCGCGGTGAAGCGCGCGTTCGGATGCGCCGCCTTTTCCGTCGAGCGCGGCGTCCAGGGACGGCCCTGCCAATCTATGAGCTCGGGCGGCACCGGACCGTCCTTGCCCTCCCACCACACGTCGCCGTCCGGCGTGCGCGCCACGTTCGTGAAGATCGTATCGCGGATCACCGACTTCATCGCGTTCGCGTTCGATTCGTAGCTGGTGCCCGGCGCGACGCCGAAGTAGCCGAACTCCGGGTTCACGGCGTAGAGCTTTCCGTCTTCGCCGACTCGCATCCACGCGATGTCGTCGCCGACGGTCCAGATCTTCCATCCCTTGAAGCGCTTGGGCGGAATCATCATGGCGAAGTTCGTCTTGCCGCAGGCGCTCGGGAACGCCCCGGCGACGTACGTCATCTCGCCTTCCGGGCTCTCCACACCGAGGATCAGCATATGCTCGGCGAGCCACCCCTCCTTCTTGCCGAGGTAGCTCCCGATGCGCAGCGCGAGGCACTTCTTGCCGAGTAGAACGTTCCCGCCGTAGCCGGAGCCGATCGACCAGATCGTGTTGTCCTGCGGGAAGTGACAGATGAACCTCCGCTCGGGGTTGCAGTCCAGCGTCGAGTGGAGGCCCCGGTTGAACTCGCCTCCCGAGCCGAGCATGTCGAGCGCGATCTTACCCATCCGGGTCATGATCCGCATGTTGAGCGCGACGTAGACGCTGTCCGTAAGCTCGATGCCAATCTTCGACATCTTCGAGCCGGCGGGGCCCATGATGTACGGCACGACGTACATCGTGCGACCCTTCATGGAGCCGTCGAAGAGCTTCCCGAGTTTCTCGTAAGCCTGCTTCGGATCCATCCAGTTGTTGGTCGGACCCGCCTCGTCCTTCGTGGGCGTGCAGATGAAGGTGAGCTGCTCCACGCGAGCCACGTCGTTCGGGTTCGAACGATGCAGGTAACAGCCGGGTAGCTTCTCCTGGTTCAACGGCTCGAGGACTTTTTGAGCGACGGCGTCCGCCGTGAAGCGCCGCTTCTCGTCTTCGGAGCCGTCGCACCAAACGATGCGGTCGGGTTTCGTCAGCTGAGCCATCTCGCTCACCCATCTCGAAAGCTCTGCGCTGGTCGTGGGAACTCGGCCTGAAGAATCCGCGGGCTGTGACGTCATGCGCGTCGCTTTACCGCGAGTCCGCCTGCGGCGCATCAGTAGTTCCGCATCGACGAGCAGCGCCGTCCCCGAGGGATCAAAGAGCTGCGGAACTTTGCGAGCGCAGCGAGCCCGCCGAAGGCGGCGGGGGAGCGGTCGCGAAGCGAGCCGCGGGGGTCAAGACCCCCTTGCGAGGGGAACGAGCCCGCCGAAGGCGGCGGGGGAGCGGTCGCGAAGCGAGCCGCGGGGGTCAACGCCCCCCTTTCCTAGTAGATTTGGGCTCGCTGGACTGGTTGAACCATGGCGGACGACTGGCGGCGGGACCAGCCAGCCCATCTTCTTCTTCCGCGTGGAAATCCCCTCGCCCACGCCGCTCCCTGCGGAGGTGCCGTCGTCGGAGCGTCACCCGACGCGGTGCGTGACGCCGTTCCCACTGGCGGGTCACGAGGACCCAAACGGCGTCCGGTGCTACGACCCCCACGCATGCGCTCGGCCGGCTCCGACGAACCCGATGAGGCCGAGGAGGATCTGCGGTCTCGCACCAATCTCAAGCGGGAACGCCGCGAGTCGGAGGAGGCTCTGCTCGCTCTCGCCAGGGACCTGGTGTCCCTCGCCGACCGCACCCTGTCGAAGCTCGAGCTCTCCGACGAGCTATTTTCCACCATCGGCGAGGCGCGTCGCATCCACGAACCTTCGCCGCACCACCGTGCCCTTCGGCGCGTCCGCATCGCCCTCCGCGGCGTCGACGCGGCATCCATCGAGAAGCGGCTCCGTCGTTTGCGCGATCCATCGCGGGGGACCAAGGAACCGTCACTTCTCGAACGATGGTGCGATCGGCTCCTCGCCGGCAACGAATCGGATCTGGACGCGTTCGTCGAGACATTCCCCGACGTCGACCGCCGGCAGTTGCGGACACTGCTTCGCAATCATCGCAAGGCCACGGACTCAGGTCGCGCGGAGTGCCTTTCGACCCTCACGAAGGCGCTTCGAAAATACGTCGGCTAGCGTCGGCGCCGCCGGCGGCCGGATGGATTCCGGCGGCGCGGGACGTCCGCGACGAAGGATCTCGCGCCAATCTTCCGCGCTGTATTTCGCGGGAGCCGTCGTCGCGAGAAAATCGCGAACCAGTGCGATGAACCGCTTCGGATCCGCTCGGTGGGGAAAATGGCCCGCGTCTTCGAAAATCTCGAGCCGGCTGCCGGGCATGGCGCGATGTGCGACGTCCGCATGTCGTCGCGGCAGGACGGCGTCGTGCGCGCCCCAGAGCAGCAACGTGGGCATGCCGCGCGTGAGGTAGCATCGATCGAGCATCGTGATGGCCTGGCCACGCCAGTCCACCACGGCGCGGATCGTTCGGACGAAGGCTCGCCGCGCCGTCGCGTCGGGGAGCGCGTCGAACACGCCGAGCAAGTCCTCCGCGTCCCTGCCGAGATCGGTGTTCAGTCGTTGCAGCAGGCGCAGCCCGAGCCAGATGGCGAACCGCGTCGGGGGCAGCGGCACGAGCGGCAAGAATGGACCCGAGATGGGCGCCGAGGCGAGCCTCAGGAACGGATGCACCTCGTGCGACACGCCACCCGTGCTCACCAGCACGAGGCGCTCGCAGCGCTCGGGGTATTGATATGCGAACTGCATCGCGATCCCCCCGCCGAGCGAGTGCCCCACGACCGTGACGCGATCCACGTCGAGCACGCTCAGCAGATCACGCATCGCGTTCGCATAGGCGGCAATCGAGTAGTCCGCGCGTGGCTTGTCGGAGCGGCCGTGACCCAGCAGATCCGGGGCGATGATCGTATGATCGCGTGCCAGATCCGGAATCACGCCGCGCCACGTGTCGGAGCAATCCCCGATGCCGTGAATCAAGAGAAGTGCGGGCCCGCGTCCCACCTGCACGAACGCGCGACGATAACCATGCACGGTCCGGAACTGCACCTCGTAGTCGAGCGCTCCGCTTCCCGTCGCCCGCGCGCGAACCGGTAAGGTGACGACCGTCACGCACTCAACTCCGAGCTCGTCATGATCAACGACGGAGTCTAGCAAACTTCCACGCTCACCCGTACCGCATCCGACGGTACGAGCTTCGCGAAAGCCACCGGAAACGGGCTCGAAATGTCTCCCACGCGTTTCCTCGTTCGTTCTTTTCCGCGATCGGCGGCGCGGGCGCGCTACGCTCGCGAACCTCACGTGGCGGACGGTGATGACGCTTGGATGCGCGCGGCGCTCGACGAGGCTCGTCGCGCGACGGAGCATGGCGACGTTCCGGTCGGGTGCATCGTCCTCGGACCGGACGGAAGGGAGCTTGCCCGCGGCCGAAACCTACGGGAACATGACGGTGATCCGACGGCCCACGCGGAAATCGTCGCGATCCGTGCTGCCGCCCGGGCGCGCGGACTGTGGCGTCTCGACGGCTGCACGCTGTTCGTCACACTGGAGCCGTGCGCGATGTGTGCCGGGGCGCTCGTCAATGCCCGCGTATCTCGTCTGGTCTTCGGCGCCGCGGACCCGAAGGCGGGAGCCGTCGTGTCGCTGTTCCATGTCGGTCGCGACCCGCGTTTGAATCATCGATTCGAGGTCGAAGCCGGCGTTCTCGCGGACGAGTCCGCGGCCCTGCTCCGTGCATTTTTCGAACGTCTTCGCGCGCGTGGTTGAGCGAGCTCTACGGCCCCTCCGTGTCCGGCTCGGGCGCGTCCGGTGCGAGGTCGGGGACGTCCGGCTCGGCGCTGCCGCTCTCTGGTTCGCCGTCTTCGGCTCCGGGCACGCCAAGGTGGACCGTTTCCGCGATGCCCGCGGCAAGCTCGCGGTCGTCCACTTTGCGGATCTTGTGCGCGATGTCCATGAGGTGACGCAGATAGTCCGCCCACAGCTTCGACAACGTGCCATCCGGGGCGAAGTGACGAATTTTTGGGTTCGGCAGGATGCTGACGAGATAGAAGGCCTGCGCAAGGGAGAGGTCCTTCGGCAGTGAATTGAAGTAGTGCTCTGCGGCGGGTCCGATTCCGTAGAGTCCCGGCGCGAACTCGATGACGTTCAGATAGAGTTCGAGGATCCGTTCCTTCGTCAGGCTCTGCTCGAGCAGAACCGTCAGCACGGACTCCTGCAGCTTTCGTGACAGCGTCTTTTCGCGGCCAAGGTAGAGATTCTTGGCAAGCTGCATCGAGACCGTGCTCGCGCCTCGCAGGAACTTGCCGGCGCGGAGGTTGTCGCGGATGGAGTCGCGGATCGACTTCTCGTTGAAGCCGTGGTGAACCCAGAAGTTCGAGTCTTCACACACGACGACCGCGATCGGGACATACGGGCTGATCTCGGTGAGCGGAACCCAGTCCCGGGTTCCAGGACCGCTCTCTATCGTCGTCGGAACGTCACCGGGCCCGAGGACGGTGCGCTCCCAGGGTCGAGAGAATCGGTCGGCGGAAATGGCAGCCGGCACTTTCGTGATCCGACAGTCGTTCGCGGCGCTCAAGTCGACCTGCGCGTCGCCGGGCCGTCGCGTGTCGAACGTGAGGCCGCCCGAGAACGCGAACGTGCCCGACACCTCGAGCCCGCCGAGCAGCGGCACCAGCGACGGCGGGATCGACGCGAGCATGTCGCTGCATGCCGCGAGAGGGATCTCCGCGTGAATCGTTCCGTGTGAGTATCCGTCCTCCCTGAAGAGCTCGCCAGTCGCGCCGAGTTTCACCTTGCCGACGCCGATCTGCACGTCGTCCACCCGAACGTGATTTCCGTCGAGGCTCACGTCGGCTCCGCCGGAGAGCGACAGTTCGAGCCCCCGGACGGGGTCACCCGCAAGCCTGGGTTGATCGATCGCGAGACCCGAGAAGCGCGAGCGTCCTTCGATATGGAGGGTCCGGCCGTCGCTCGTCAGCGTGGCGCGACCGTTCGCTTCGACGTCCGACCGCTCGACGTCTTCGAGACCCATGTCGCCTTCCTTGACGCCGAGAGCGCGCAAGCTGAGCGGCCCTCCCCCGAGCGCAATGTCGATGGGCCCCGCGCCGGACGGCACCGACGCTTCGACGTGAAGCGGTACCTTTCCGTCGTCGGCGCCGGACGTGAGCCCGATCCGCGTGCCGCCGGCGTCGGACGACAGCATGAGCGTCGCGGGTCCAACGTTCAACGAGTCTCCGTCGTGTCGGATTGTGATGTGCGCTCCGCGGAGCTCCACCTTGGAAGAGGGACGGAGCCACGACGAAATCCGCGTCGCGACTCGTTCGAGATCCGCGCGGAGGCGCGAGCCGGGATTCTCCGTCGCGGGTTCCGCCGTTCCCTCGCGAGCGAGGTCTCGTCCAGCATCGCTCGCATCGAGGTCCACGCTCGCGTCGAGCCGCGCTGCGGCGAGGCCGACCAACACCCGTCGCTCGCCGTCCCGTTCCAGATCGACGTCCCCTCGCGAAGCCTCGACGTCAATCCGTCCGAACGACAGCCGAGCGAGATCTGCCGCGAGACGTTCGCGGCCGTCCGGAGCACGTGAGTAACGGATGCCCCACGCGAATTCCGCCGGCTTGCCCGCCGCTCCGGTCCACGAGAGGTCCACACCGTCGACGGCTATCCTCAGGTCGCGATGCTCGCGGCCGACCGTCGTTGCATTGGTGTGCGCGTCACGCCAGCCCTCGAGTTGCTTCGCGATGGCCTCGTTCGATCCATTCACTCGAACGTGGCCACCGTGCACTTCGACGCTGCGGGGTGAGAGAGCCAGACTCGGTGTCACTATCACGTCATCCAGGGAAACCGTGACGCCGGGCACTTCGCGCGAGGCCATCGTGACACCGTGAAATCTCACGGTCCCCCATCCAAGCCGCGTTTTGCGGATGACCAGACGCAGACCCATCGCCGCCGCGCGGTTCACCGCGTCGCGACGCGCGAGCGACGGCGCCGCGGCCACGAACGCACAAGCCGCGGCCGCGGCAGCACCGAGCGCATAGAGCCGGCGGCGGTTCACGGGCAGGGAGACTACAGCGCAATCGCCGCGTCGATGAAACCGCTTGGTCCAGCCGATTCACGGCCCCGAGCGCAGCGAGTCCCGGGGGGGCCGCCCGAAAGGGCCGTCCCTACCGGAACAGCCGAGGGGGCGGGCAACGCCCCCTCTGCTAGTAAATCGTCGAGACGAGCTCGGCGCTTTCGTCCGTGTCGAGATCGGTGGCGATGGCGTAGCCCACGCCGTGCTGCTCTTTCGCTGCGATCGAGTATCCGCGACGCATGCCCACGTGGATCGGCTGATTGTGGAAGACCCTCGGCTCGAGCACCCCTCTCAGGGGGACGCGCCGCGCATTGTAGATATAGACGGTCACCGGATGGTTCTCGATCCGGTAGCGGAAAATGGCGGCGCGTTGATTCTTCATCGGCATGATACTGCCGCCGACCCACGATGCGCCGAACTGCTTCAACGCAGGTTCTGCCACGGGGACTCCTACCTCGGGTTCGAGCTTCAGAATCTGGCTCGGCTCCGTGAATTCAGGAGTCGGCGGCGCAGCGTGATAGCTCACGAGCTCGTCCAGCACCTGCTCCGGGTTCATCTGAGCGATCATGCTCGCCTTGCTCGTCTCCGTGTTTGCTCGGGAGTCCGAGTTCGCCTGCGGTCGGAAGTACCCGTTCAGCCACGTCACGAATGAAAAGGTCGTCGCCGCGGCAAGAAGGAGCGGCAAGATGCCCGTTCGACGAGCATCCTCCGAACCGACTGGCTGTCGAGACACGAGGATTCGCTCGCGCTCGTTCCGGAGTGCACCGGCGAGACGCTTTTCGAATCCGAGCGACGGCGTGGCGTCCGCGATCACCGCGTTTCGCACACTCACGCGCACCGCGCTCGAGAAACGGAGCCGCTCTCCGCACGTCTCGCAGGTTGCGAGGTGCTGTTCCATGGCGAGTGTCTCTTCCGTGGACAGCTCGCCGTCGAGGAACGCGTCGAGCCACACGCTGGTTTCCTGGCAGCTCATTTTGCTCTCCTTTTCTCGCGATAGGCCTGGAGCGCTACGGGCGCCGACGGGCCGTCGATGGCGGCGGGATCGGGCCTGTCGTTCGGCGTCGGGCGGTCGACGATGATGCCAAGCAGCGTTGCCTGCTCGATGAGCTTCGCCTTCACGAGATTGCGTCCGCGATGCAACCGCGACATCACCGTGCCGGGCGGACACCCGACCGCATCGGCGATCTCGCGGTAGCTGAGACCCTCGACGTCAGCCAGCAGGATCACGAGCCGAAACTCCTCCGGTAGGGTGTCGAGCACGCGCGTGATCTCCCGCTCCACGACCTGGCGCAGCGCCTGGCCTTCCGGATCGCGAGCGCCCCGTAGCGTCTCGGCACCGACCCAGCTGTCGGTGAGCGGGTCCGTCTCCGCACCGTCGAGCACGGCTCGCTCGACCCCGCTCCTCCGAAAGCGGTTGATGAAAGTGTTTCTGAGGATGCGAAAAAGCCACGCTTTGAGGTTCGTCCCAGGCTCGTACTGAGCCCGCGCGCGGAGCGCCTTTATCAGCGTGTCCTGTACGAGATCTTCCGCGTCCGCGCGGTTTCGTGTCAGCCGGGTCGCGACTGCCAGCAGGCTCCCGCCGAACGCCAGGATGGCGCGCTCGAAATCTTCAAGCTCCGCTCGGGCGTCGGGACGGTTCACCATCGGCTCCTCCCGGGTAACCCGCCGGGGCGCGCCGCTATTCCTACGACTTTTCGTCGAGACGTTTCTCGATGGCCGCAAGCCTGTCCGACAGCTTCTTCAGCTCGGCCTGAAGCTCCCGGATCGTCGAAAAGTTAGGTAGAACCGCGCGGATGCGCTCGTCGATGGTGTGCTGCCACTGCTCGAGGGTCGCTCGGAGTCCTTTTTGCTGCGTGTCGCTTCCGGTCACTTCGTCCTCCTCCGACTCCGGCGGTTCCGGCACTTCGCCCTCCGCCGTCTCGCCCCCTTCTTCCGGCTGGTCCTTGGAGATCAAACGGCGGATGGGGTTCTCCCGGAGATGGGTCAGGATCTTTTCGCTCCGCTGCCGGATGAGCGCCTTCAATGTCGCCAGCGGAATGCCGCGCGGCCGCGCCTTCAGCTCCTCGGAGATGATGAGCGCAAGCGTGACGTCCGTCTTGTCCTCTTTCGTCGCGTTGTCGATGATCTGAACGTCTTCGTTCGCGCGGATCATCTCTGCGATCTGGAGCAGCGTGACGTACCGGCTGTCCTTCGTGTCGTAGAGCTTCCGATTCGAATAGCGCTTGATGATTCGGCGCTCGGGGGCTGCTTCGGGGCTCTCACCAGGAACCATGCTCGTTTTCCCGTTCTCCGGCCTGCGTCGGCGATTATGACGTCGCGCGACGGCTTGCGCGCCACGTTTCGCCCGTTTCGCACAGTAAAGCGTTGTTGCTGCATGGCGTCAAGCTAGCTCGGGATTTCTCCGGGCTCACCCTCGGGCTTACCTTGTCCCCTTTTTCGCCCGGTATCGCCTCTGCACGGTATCGTTTTTTTCGATGCGGGCTCGCTCGATTCGAGTGTCGAACGTCGGTCGTTTGGCGGTCTTTTCCGCCATTTTGGGCCTTGCCGGCTGTGCCAGGGACGCCGGCCCCGAGCTCCTCTCCGTCCACCGTCTCGACCCCGCGCGCGCCTCCTCGGGGGACCAGGTGACGCTGACGGGAGACGGCTTCCCGGAGGGCCGAAGCGCTCGGGTCACGTTTCGCGGCGACCTGTTCCGCCCCGGCGCGGACCCGGACCGGGATGTTCGCATCACGGTCCCGGCGGTCCCGGCGGCACGCGACACCATCATGTTCACCCTCGACCCCGCCGCCGAGCGTCGCTTCGCCGGCACGGGCGACGGCGCGCTCCACACGACATTTCGCGGCGACGTGCGCGTCACCTTCCAGCCCGCGTTGACGGGCGTCACGGCCGTCTCGGGTACGCTGCGGGACGTGCGCTTCGACGTCCTGCCGTCGCATCCCGCGACTGCGAGCGACGCCGTCGGGGCGCGTTCGCTCGCGTTCATCGGCGCGTCGGGCACCCTGGACCCGGGCGCTCGCGGGCTCGTTCTCGACGCCGTCGATCCTGGTGGTCGCGCGGCGCGCGCGGGTCTCGCTCCCGGCGACGTCATCGTCGCGATGGACGGCGTGTCGATTGTTTCTGCGGACGATCTCCACGCACGGGGCGGAGAGCACGTCGCGACGCTCGAGGTCGAGCGTGACGGACGCCTCTTGCCGTCGGTCCCTCTCGACGTCGAGGGGCTCGAGCCGCGCGGCGTCTCGGACCTCGGCGCGACCGCGTCGGCCGTGCTGTTCGCCTGCGCGGCGCTTGCGTTGCTCGCGACCCGCTTCGGCGTCTTGTTTCGCTTCATGGCGCGCCTGGTGGAGATTCGCCGTTCGCGACGTCGACAACCCCGAAGGTCGCTCGCACAGGGAATTGCCGGCGCCCTGTTGCCTCCGCAGAACGAGGGCCCCGCACTCGGCGCGGCGGCACTCGTGCTGCTCCTTTCGATCGTGGTCGCCTTCCTGCGGCTCGCCCTCGGTAAGAGCTTGTTCTCGCCCGACCTGGATCTGACCGCCCTCGCGCTCGGCGCGAACGTCGCTCTCCTCGTCACGCGCTTCCTCGACGCCGGCACGCATGACGGTGAAAGGTGGTCGCTGACGGCGGCATTCGGGGGCGCGGGTCGCACCCTCGTCTGCGTGTTGCCGGCGCTCGGCGCGCTCGGCGGCGCGGTCATCGCGAGCGGAAGGTTCGTGCTCGCGGAAATGATGTCCGGGCAAGGGGGCACGCCGTGGAACTGGGCGAGCATGCGAAACCCGGGGCTCTTCGTGCTCTTCGTCGTGCTCGTGGCGACGACCGTGCCGGAAACGGAGGCGCGCGAAGGGCTCCACGCCGAGGGGCTCGCCGCGCCGGCAGTCCCGCGCCGTTCGACGACCCGGGCGTTGCTCCGTCTGGCCGAGTGGTCGAACCTGTGGATCGTCTCGGGGCTCGCGGTGGCCTTGTTCCTGGGTGGTGCTCGCGTGCCGGGCGTATCGTCGATGGCCCAGGAAGCGAGCCGGTCGCTGCCAGCCCTCGGAGCGGCGCTGTTCATCGTGAAACTGTGGGGGCTCGTGCTCGCGGTAGGCGCGTTGCGGTTCGCGGCCGGGCGCGTTGCGATCGAGGACGTCGCGCGGCTCGCGCTCGTCTACGCCCTTCCGCTCGCGGTCGCGGGGCTCGTCGTCGCGACGGGCTGGGCGGCGTTTCTCGATGGCGCTCGTTCGCAGTTCGCCGCCGACGTCTTCGGACGGACGTCCGTGGCGCTGATCGCGGCATTCCCGGTGCTCCTGGGCGTCCTTTCCGTGCGCGCGCGCGGCCGCACCAACCCGGTGACCGTCAATCCTTGGCTGTGAGGCGGCCCTGGCGCGCCCGGTGCCCCTTCTCTTCGGAACCCAGCTCGGTGATGACGTCGCGGGTCCGCTCGGCGATGGCGCGATAAGCGCGCGGAGAGCCTCGCGCGGAGAGTAGATCGCCGTAATCGATCGGTTTGCCGAAGACGATGTGCACGGGCGTCCCGGTACCGTCGTAATTGCTCGTCACCTGCTTCCGTAGATCGTTGACGAGACCATTCACGAACACCGGAATCACGGTCGTTCGGGAACGGTGGATGAGGCGTCCCACTCCGGGTTGCGCGGGGAGCAAGGTGTACGGGTCGTCGTCCTTCTTGCGGGTGCCCTCGGGGTGCATCCCGAGAAACGCGCCGCCACGCCGGAGCATCCACGCGAGCTCGTCCAGACCGACGAGGTTGAGCGCCGCGCGCGATCGCTCGCGGAAGATCGGCGGATACATCGCGAGAAAGCTCATGACGCCGTTCACGAACAAGCCGAGCGCGCTGTCGTAGAAAAACTCGGCCCGCACCGGGAACACGAGCCGATGGGGCATGCCGCGCCGGACCAGATACGCGGTCACGACGTAGAGGTCGAAGAAGCTCCGGTGATTCGACGCGCAGATGTAGCTCTTCTCGGGGTCGAACTCCGGCACGCGCTCGAGGCCGTGAACGTGAAGCAGGTTCTTGGTGACGATCGTGATCCACTGGGAACCGACGTGACGCTGGCAGAGGCGCACCGCACGATCGAGCGCGCCGGGCTCGAACGTGCGGCGAACCGCTCCGATCGTGAACCGCTCCATTCGACTCAACCGCTCGCCGCCCTCCTTGACGAGATCGGGGCGGCGCGCGTTCGCGTCGATCGGTACGACGCCGCTGCTCGCCTCGCCGGTCTCCTCCGGCGCCCTCTCCCGCTCTGCGTTCCCGGGTCTCATGCGTTCGTCAGGAAAGTTTCGGATCGTCGAACAGGATGTCGATATAAAAGGGCGGTGGCAAGAGGCCATCGAGCACGCTCGCCAGGCGCTCCGCGAGCGACGCCCGGTCGACGTCGGGGCTCGCGCCGATCACGTTCAGGGTGAGGTGCGGCTCGAGGTCGCGCTCCGGACTGAACGTCCGCGAGAGCGTGTGGCGGGGGTTTCCCGCGATGTCCTTCAACGTCGCCTCCACGGCGTGTACGAGGGCCTCCGCCGGCGGGCCGTCGAGCTCGGCGATCAGCCGCTCCTCATCCTCGCCGAACGGGATCTCCGCGACGTAGCCGACGAGCGGCAAAGGCTTACCTTGTGCGATGCTGCCGATCTCGTGACGGTGGAGGATGAGCTCGGTCTCGTCGAAGGGGTTCAGCAGGAGTCCGCCGACGCGCTCGCCGTCGACGATGGCGAGCGCGAGCTCGAGCACGACCGGCCATGGCAGTGACACGTATTCGAGCTCACCATCGCCGGTGGTCCATCGCGTCGTTTCGGTCGCGTGTTCGAGCAACTTGGCGCGAGTGAAGACCGGAAGATACCCGACGCGCTCGCCGTCGAAGAGCAAATGTGGGGAGAGCGAGAGCTCGTCACCCACCGCCTGGTCGACGCCGATGGGCAGGTCTTCGATGCGGCGCGCGAGCGGTACGAAGAGCCGGGCCGTCCGGAGGGCTTCGAGGAGCCCCGCGACGTCGCGCCGGAACCCCCGGCGCGCCGTTCGAACTTGCGCCGTGACGTCACCGTCCGGTTCCTGGACTTCGTTCGGAGGACCGTCGGTCGCGCCTTCCATCGCGCCGTGATATCCCACGAAGCTTACTCGCCGCAACGATGAGCCTCACCAGTCGCTTCGAACCGGTCGCTCGGCTCCTTCGCGAGCGGACGCGTCGCTCGTTCCTGACGGAGGAGCGCGCGCACGTGGAGTTCGGCGGCGTCGGAGACGACGAGTTCGCGGCCTTCGAGCAGAGTCTCCGCGCGTTCGCGGCTGCGGACGGCCGCATCCGCCGGCTCGAGATCAACGTTGCGACACGCCGCGTCCTGTTCGTGTTCGAGCGCGGCGCGTGTGCGCTCGCCGAGCTCGTGTCCGCCGTCGAGGAAGCGGAGCGCGCCGCCGGTGTCGATCGCGCGCGATTCCAGGGGACGGCGGAGCACCCCGCGGACCTCGAGCCGGCCCTCCGGCGCCTGCTGGGCCTCACCGCCGACGTCGCGGCGCTGTTCGCCGGGCTCGGTCTGTCCATCACGCCGCTGCCGGCGCTTCCGTTCGCGGGCAACGCGGCCGCCGTCCTCTCGCTCATCGAGAACGTCGTGCGGCTCCGCGCCGCGCTCGACGAGCGGATCGGCAGGGAGCGCGCGGAGCTGGTCCTGCATTTCGGCACGGCGTTCTTCTCGGCGCTCGCGCAGCGACCCATGACGTCGCTCGTCGACGCGATCCACGAGCTCGGGCTCCTGCGCGAGGCGCAGGCAGAGCGTGAAGCCTGGCTCCGGCTCGAGCCGCAGCTCGCGTCGATCGGCGGCAATGGCGTCGTGGGTTTGCCGCGGACGGACGCGCGTCCGGAGAAGTTGCCGCGCGGTCCGATCGAAGAATACGCGGACCGCGCGTGGATCGTGTCCGTTGCAGGTTTCGCGGTCAGCTTTGCGACGACGCGGAGCCTGCAGCGCGCCATCGCTGCGCTCTACGGCAGCTTGCCGCGCCCCGCCCGACTCGGGCGCGATATGTTCTCCGCCGAGATAGCCCGGATTCTCTCCAGTCGCGACGTCCTCGTCGTCGACGCGGACGCGCTCCGTGTGCTCGATCGCATCGATTGCCTCGTGCTCGAGGGCGACATCGTTTCGGCGCGGGCGTTCGGACTCGGTACGGTCCACGTCGAGGACGGCTTCGACGAACACGCGGTACAAGGCGCGGTCGCCGGGCTCTTCGACCCGGATCACCCGCTCGTCGAACAGGCACGCGGCGGGTATCGGCTGGCGCCCTTCCGGCTCGCGTCGGCTTCTCCCTCGACGAAGCTCGAGGAGCTCGCGCGCGGTCTATCGCGGCGCGGTGCGCTGGTGCTCGTCCTCGAGCGAGGTAGCGCCGTCGCCGCCATCGTCGAGGTCGCCATCACGGCGCGGATCGGACTCGACGAGCTCGTGACGGCCGCTCACGACGCCGGCATGCGCGTGGTCGTCGCGTCCGACGATGACACAATCCTCCAGGCCGTCAGCGCCGACGACGTCATCGGCGGGCGCGAGGGTCTACGCGCCGGCATCCGGCGGCTCCAGCGCGAGGGGCGCGGCGTGTGTCTCGTCGCGACGGGCAATTCCCCGGGCTTGCCGCTCGCGGACTTCGCCATCGGGTTGCGTCGCGCGGGGCGGCCCACGCCGTGGGGCGCGCACGTCCTGTGTCCGGACGACCTCGCGGAGGTGCACTTGCTCCTTCGTGCGTGCGTGCGCGCGCGGGAAGTATCGCGGCAGAGCGTCAACATCGCCCTCGGAGCGGCGGCGTTCGGCGCGCTCGTCTCCGCGGGTGGACTCTTGCCGCTCACGACACGTCGCGTGATGTTCGTCGTGAACGCCGGGACTCTGATGTCCATGGCCAACGGCGTCCGCGGTTCGATCGCGATCCGCAGACTCACGCTGCCCGCCTCCCGCGACCCGACGCCGTGGCACGCGCTCGACGCGGAGGGCGTGCTCGGACGCCTCGTCAGCTCGAAGCAAGGTCTCACGCGCGTCGACGCGCTCGAACGGCGCGCGCCGGCGTTCGATGCGCCGTCTCAGCTCCGCGAGCTCGCCGAGGCCATCACCGACGAGCTCTTCAGTCCGCTGGCCCCGCTGCTCGCGGCCGGCGCCGGTCTCTCGGCGGCCGTCGGCTCGATAGCGGACGCAGCCATGGTCGGCGGGGTCGTCGGTGTCAACGCGCTCTTCGGCGGCGTTCAGCGGTTCGCGACGGAGCGGAAGCTCCGCGCCCTGTCGCGAGCCGATCGACGCCGCGCGCTCGTGCGCCGGGACGCGCAATTCGTGGGCGTCGACGCCGCCGAGCTCGTTCGCGGCGACGTCGTCCACGTCTCGACCGGAGACGTCGTGCCCGCGGATTGTCGCATCCTCGATGCGACGGGCGTCGAGGTGGATGCGTCGAGCCTCACCGGAGAGTCGCTCCCCGTGAAGAAGTTCGCCACACCGTCGTTCGAGTCGCAGCCCGCGGACCGGTCGTCGATGCTGTACGAGGGTACGACGCTAGTTTCGGGGCAGGCGACGGCCGTCGTCGTTGCCGTTGGCCGTCACACGGAGGCGCGGCGCGGCGCGACCTTCGGACGCGCACGTCAGACGGGCGGCGTGGAGCGGCGCCTCGGCGATCTGATGAGCCTGACCGGCCCCGTCGCACTCGGTGCGGGCGTCGGTGTCGTCGCGGCGGGGCTCTTGCGCGGACGCAAGCTCGAAGACCTCGTCGGCTCCGCGGTGAGCCTCGCGGTCGCATCCGTTCCGGAAGGGCTTCCGCTTCTCGCGACCGCGGTGGAGCTCGCGGCTGCGGAGCGTCTGTCCGGGCGCGGCGCGCTCGTCCGCAACCCGCGCGCGATCGAGGCGCTGGGACGCGTCGACGTCGTGTGCCTGGACAAGACCGGGACCGTCACCGAAGGCACGCTCGCGCTCGCGCTCGTGTCGGACGGCCAGCATGGAGCGCCCCCGGACCTGCTCGGTGCTTCACAGCGTTCGGTCGTGGCTGCGGCGCTGCGCTCGACGTTCCGCGAATCTTCCTCGGGGCGCGGCGATCCGACGGACGCAGCCCTCGCCCAGGGCGCAGAGATCGCGCTCGTGGACGCAACGCACGAGTGTGTTTCGTGGAGAAGAACGGGCGACCTATCGCTGTCGCTGGGCCGCGCCTATCACGCCGTCCTCGGACGGACGGACGAAGGCTCGCGGCTCTCCGTCAAGGGCGCGCCCGAGGTGCTTCTCCTTCAATGCACGCGCCGGGCGCGCGACGGCAACGTCGAACCCCTCGACGACGCCGGTCGCATCGCGCTCGTGACCGAATCCGCACGGCTGGCGGCGAAGGGTCTCCGCGTGCTCGCCGTCGCGGAACGCGCGATGGCCTCGGACGTGCCGCTCGACCCCGAGCACGTCGTCGATCTGACGTTCCGGGGTTTTCTCGCGTTCCGCGACCCCGTTCGCGCCTCGGCGTCCGAAGCCCTGCGCGGCATGCGGCGCGCGGGTGTCCGCACCGTCATGATCACCGGCGACCATCCGAGCACCGCGGAAGCGATCGCCGTCGAGCTGGATCTCCTGCAGGGCGGCTCGGTCGTCACTGGCGCGGAGCTCGCGGCGATGAAGGACGCCGAGCTCGACGCGCGGGTCCCCGGCATCGCCGTCTTCGCCCGCGTCACGCCGTCGCAGAAGGTGCGCGTCGTCCGGGCGCTCCAGCGCGCGGGCTCGATCGTCGCGATGGCGGGGGATGGTGCGAACGACGCCGCGGCCATTCGCCTCGCCGATGTCGGCATCGCGATCGGCGAAGCCGCGACGCAAGCCGCGCGCAGCGCCGCCGACATCATCGTCACGGACGGTCGCATCGAGACGATCGTCGCGGCGATCGTGGAAGGGCGCGGGATGTGGGCTCGCGTCCGCGACGCGGTGTCGATCTTGGTGGGGGGCAACCTCGGCGAGATCGGATTCACGCTGATCGCGGGATTGCTCGACGGCAGCCCCGCCCTCCATGCGCGGCAGCTCCTGATCGTGAACCTCCTGACGGACATCGCCCCGGCGATGGCCGTCGCGCTGCGGCCTCCCTCGCCGCAAACGTTCGAGTCGCTGGCTCGCGAAGCGCCGGACGTCGCGTTCGGCGCCTCGCTCGACCGCGACATCGCGGCGCGCGCCATCGTGACCGCTCTCGGCGCGGGCGGCGCGTGGACCGTCGGCCGCATCATCGGATCCCGGGCGAAAGCGCGCACCATCGGCCTTGCGGCCCTCGTCGGCACGCAGCTCGGTCAGACGCTCACCTCCGGCGAATTCAGCCGCCCCGTCGTCCTCACGAGCCTGGCTTCCGCGGGTGCGCTCATGGTCCTCATTCAGACGCCCGGAGTGAGCCACTTCTTCGGCTGTCGCCCCCTCGGCCCCATCGCCTGGACCACCGCGATCGGCGCTTCCGTCGTCGCGACGGCACTTTCCAGTGTCGTCGAGCGCGTGATGGAGGGTCGAGTGCCCGGCGCGAGTGGGACGCCGGGGTTGGTCAGGGCAGACGCGCCGGCGTGAGGCGGCGCGGCCCTCGACCGGCGTGCCGGCGTGGCTTCGTCCGCTCGCGTGAGCTAACGTCCGTGACGTGGCGCAGCCTCGGTTGCTACAGGAACCCCTGGACGTATATCGGCGCCTCCTCGACGAAGAGGTTCGCGTCGAGCTCATCGGCGGCGAGGTCGTCGTTCACACGGCACCTGGGATGCTTCACGGCTTCGGTCTCGCGGGGCTGAGTTCGGATTTGTATCAGAGCTATCAGCGTGGGCGAGGGGGACCCGGCGGCTGGTGGATTCTCAACGAGGTGGACGTGCTGCTGGCGCCGGGAATGCAGGCGTACCGTCCGGATATAGCCGGATGGAGAGCCGCCCGCATGGAACGTGTTCCCGTGGAGCGTCCGGTGGCAATCGTGCCGGACTTCGTCTGCGAAGTACTCTCCCCCTCGAACGCGCACTGGGAGCGGGGGCCGAAGAAGACCGGTTACGAGCGAGCGGGCGTGAGCTGGTACTGGCTGTTGGATCCCGCCGCCCGGAGCCTCGAAGCTTACGAGCGTGTCGAAGGTTCGTATCGACCCGCGGGCGGCATCGACGCGAACGGCACGGGACGCATTTGCCCGTTCGAAGGGGTCCTCCTCGACATGCGACAGCTATTTCCGATCGACGGACCGTGAGCGCTTCCACGCCCGCGGCTCACCGGTGGTCAGTTCGCCGGTGAGCGCGGCACAGTCCGCGACGAACTGCCCGAGAGGTTGCGGGACTACCGCTCGAGGTACGGCATCTCGACGACGAGCGCCCAGGGCTCGGCGCCGCGGTAGAAGACCGCGGTCATCGCGCCAGCGCGCCGGCGCCGTGCGTCGACGACGAGCGCCACGACCTGTTCGCCGGCATGCACCGCGTGACCGGACACCTCGTGTGAGCACGTCCCCGTCGCGGAGTCCCACGCCGAGACTCGAGACGCCCGACAGCTCGATCCCCGCCGGACGCGCGGCGCTCTCGGGAACCGGCCGCCCCGAGGGCACCGCGAAGGCACGCGAGAGCCTGAGCACCGTGGCGGCACCGATGACCAGCCCATGACGCGGCAGGGTACCGTGCCCTCGCGACCGCCCCCCGCGCGAGGCGAACGCCGAGAGAGCGCGCTGCTCCCCGGGGACCGCGACGTCCGCGCCCGAAACGGCGTCGGGCGCGAGCGGACCGTCGGGAGCTGGAGCCGGGCACAGTGTCGTGAGCGCGCTTCCAGCCGTCGCTCCGAGCGACCGCGCCGATGCTTCGACGCGGGCCTCGAGCCCCCACCCGATCGACGGTGGCACGAGGAGCGCGAAAAGGGAGAGCACTCGGCCGACGGTCACGACGCAGCAAGTGTATCACGCCGTAGCCGATAGCCTCGATATTGGTCAGCGATCTTCAGGGAGCACACCTTCAGCGTCTTGCCCCGGAAGGTCTTGCCCCGGAAGCCGTACTCGCTTTCACCCGTCGTGAGCGGCAGTTCACCCGACGTGAGCGGCGCATCGGACGTCGTGAGCGGCGGTTCACCCCGCGAGCGAAGGGCTTCGTGCGACGTGAGCAGCGTTTCACCCCGCGAGCGAAGCGGTTCGTGCGTCGTGAGCAGCGGCTCACCCCGCGAGTGAAGGGCTTCGTGCGAAGTGAGCGGCAGTTCACCCGACGTGAGCGGCGCATCGGACGTCGTGAGCGGCGGTTCACCTCGCGAGCGAAGCGGTTAGTGTGATGTGAGCAATGGTTCACCCCGCGAGCGAAGCGGTTCGTGCGACGTGAGCGACGGTTCACCCGACGTGAGCGGCGCATCGGACGTCGTGAGCGGCGGTTCACCCCGCGAGCGAAGCGGTTCGTGCGACGTGAGCAATGGTTCACCCCGCGAGCGAAGCGGTTCGTGCGACGTGAGCGACGGTTCACCCCGCGAGCGAAGCGGTTCGTGCGTCGTGAGCGACGGTTCACTCGATTTACCTACGCGCACCCACGGAGAAGCCGGATGAACCGGAAATTCTTACGACCGCAATTCGGCCGCCAGGCGAATCTCCTTCACTCGAGCACGTGAATCCCGGCACGGTGGCGGGGGCGGCGCACGAGCTAGTCGAGCACCGATTCGAGAAGGCGGGGGTCCGCCTGGAGTTCACGATCGATCCCCATCTTCCTGACGTCGCGTGCGACCCGCGCCTGCTGGAACAGGTGCTCATCAACCTTCTTCTCAATGCCTGCGACGCCTGCGAGCCGGGCGGGCTGGTCGAGCTTCTGATACGAGCCGACAGCGAACGAGTTGGATTCGTCGTTACCGACGATGGCGTCGGCATCACTCCGGAAGCCGCCGCTAGAGCGGCGGAACCCTTTTTTACGACCAAGGCCGGCGGCAAAGCGACCGGCCTCGGGCTCGCGATTGCTACCGAGATCGTCAAGCATCACGGCGGAGACTTGTCGATCGCCCCTAGGCAATCGAATCCTGGGGACGCGCGCCTACGTCGAGCTGCCGGTGGCAAAGGAAACCGTATGACGACGACCAAAAGGTCGTCCCAACCAATCGGCTTGGTCCCGGCCGGATCGGAGGCGCTACAGCCGAGGGCGAGCGTCGCAGCGGCAGCGAGTCAAAGGCACTGCGGAAGGTACGAGCAATCGTGCGCGACGTCGTCCATCGTGCACACCATCCCGGCGTCCCCGCAGTCGAGGTTACTCACGCACTGATCGGCAGCCGACTGGCACGCGAACCCCGTCTTCAAATCGTGGCAACCTGAAAGGAACGAGTAGCTGAGACACAGCAAACCCGTGCCGCAATCCGCGTCCACGGCGCAACTCGCGGTTACGCACTCATTGCCGTGGCTTCCGCAGAGACAGAGCTGGCCCGCGCCGCAGTCCGCGTCACGAATGCAACCGGAGTCGCAGTAGCATCCGGCGAAATTGCAGTAGGCATTGGGCGTAGTCGAGCAGTCTGCGTCCGTGGCGCATTCCCCGGACTCGACGCCCGCGTCGGTGAGACTGAATGGACAGCGCGTTTGAGTCGACTCGACGGGCGCGCAATCGACGCGGGAAGTGCGATGGAGACTCCCGCCGCCGCAGGACGCAAACCCTCGCGCACTCGGCGAATCGCCGCGACACCGCGCCGGAGCGGAACCGCCCGTCCCCGCCGCGCCCCCGTCGCTTCTGACGATGCCGCCCGTGCCGAGGCCACCGCCGCCTGTGCCGCCGGTCCCCGAAGGTCGCCCCACTTTTCCCGAGGCTCCACCTTCGCCGCTTGCTCCCTCGCCGCCCTCTGGCGAAGCCAGGCGCCCGCTGGCGATGACGGGCGTCGACGTCGCTCCCATGACGGTGCTCTTCGGGTTCATCGCCTTCGCCGTGTCCTCCTTCGTGTGGAAGCGGAAGCCGTTCGCGCGGCTCGTTCCGGTCGACGTTCTCGTCACCGGCGACGCGCTCGACCTGGGCGGAACGCGGATCGCACGAAGGTGGATCCGGAGGGTCGAGCTGATCCCCGTGTCGAAGCATCTCCCCGTCGTGCGCGTTTCCCGCGCAGCTCTGCCGGACATCGACGTCGCGGTAGCCGACGTTTCGCGAGGGCACGATCTGCTGAGAGCCCTCGGCTTCGATCCTTCACAGACGAGCGCGACCTACCACGTCGGCTCCCTCATGGCCGTGCGCTACTGGTGGACCGTTCCCCTCTTCATCGTAGGTTTCCTGGTGGCCGCCTTCCACGACTTGTACGTCGTCGGGCTCTGCGCCGCTCCGGTACTCTTCCTGCTCTTGCTCTGGCCGACCGCGCTCCGCGTCGGTACGGACCAGGTCTCGATCCACTGGCTCTGGATCCGGGAGCGCATAGAGCCACTGACCATTCTCCAGGCCGCCCGGTTCGATGAAGGGGGCGGTCGAAATCGAAGGACCGGTGTGAAGCTCGAGCTCGATGACGGGCGAGTCGTCACGCTGCCCATCTCCAACGAAGAACTCAGCGCGACGGTGGCGGAGAGAATCCAGAGTGTGAAGGACCTGGCGCGGCGCGCGCAGCAAGGCTGACATCTCCCCGCACCTTGCCGCGCGAGCGGCTCGGGGACTCTCGGGCAGCTTCGTCTCTCCCACGACGCTCCTTGCATCGGCGCCTTCTCGGTCCGTGTTCTCGAGGCACCCGGTTTACGTCCATCGAGGACCGAATCTGTGATTGAAGAGGAGCCGGACCTGTAACCAGAGCACCCGGTCGCTCGGTACGCCTCTTCCCCGCCGTATCTCGCCTCTTCCCCGCCTGGTGCGGCGTCATACGGCGCGGGGATCGCTCGATCCCCGCCGCGTACGCGTGCTTCCCCGCCCGGTAAGGCACGTTACTCGCCCGGTAAGGGTTCGTACTCGTCGGGGATCGCTCGATGCCCGCTCAGTAAGGCACCATACGCGCTCGGTAAGGCGCGATACGCGGCGGGGAGCTTCGTTACCGTGACGAGGAAGGTCGCGTACACGCTCGGGGCGGCATCCGACGCGCCGGGTCTTCGCCAGTTCCGACGCAATCCGTCCGGCGCGCGACCGAAGTGAGCTCGTTCGCAAGTGCACTGCCGATGCCGTCACTGCTCCACGAAGGGATCATCGCGCTCGTCCGAGAGCGGCCCGAGCTCGCCGCCGAGCTCCTTCGTACGCTCCTCCGCGTTTCAGTGCCGGCATTCACGGAGGCGCGGCTCGCCGAGGCTTCCTTGAATGACATCGTTCCGACCGAGTACCACGCCGACGCCGTCGTGCTCCTCGTCGAAGACGAGCCTGTCTTCGGCATCATCCTGGAAGCGCAGCTTCAGATCGACCGCGCCAAGCTTTTCACCTGGCCGGTGTACGCCGCTAGCGCGCGCGCGCGCTACCGCTGTCCTTTCGTGCTCCTCGTCGTGACCCCGGACGCGGCCACGGCGCGCTGGGCGGCGGACTCCGTAGAGCTCGGTGGTGGCAACCGCTGGGCGCCGTTCGTCGTCGGCCCCGATGGCGTTCCCGTGATCACGGACGTCGACCACGCGTCCCGCGAGCCCCACCTCGCCGTGCTCTCCGTCATGGCCCACGGCCGAGACGACGACGTGAAGACCGCCGTCGCTATCGCCTCCGCCGCTGTCGCCGGTGCCGCAACGCTCCCCGAGCCGCTGCGGATGCTATGCTTCGCCCTCATCGAGTCCTCTCTCGGCGACGCCGCCAGAAAGTCCTTCGAAATGCTGCCCCAAGCCTATCGTTTCTTCAGCGAAACCCAGCGTCGATTCTTTGCCGAGGGAGAGGCCAAGGGAGAGGCCAAGGCTCTCCTCCGTGTCCTCGAGCGTCGAGCTCTCGCCATCTCGGACTCGCAGCGCGAACGCATCCTCGCTTGCTCCGACATGGCGACACTCGAGAGCTGGCTCGACAAAGCCGTCACCGCCGCGAGCACGGACGAGCTGTTCGTCTGACGGCGGCAAGCGCGCGGTTTCGCCAGATGGATGCGGAGTTCGGCGCTCGACGGCCAAAGGCACTCGCGGCGCTCTGATCGATCTCGCGTACGCTCCCACGAAGCCGATGTCCGACGCACCTACGCAGGAAGGTCCCCGCTTTCTCACTGCGCGCTGGGTGCACCTCGCAATGGCGAACTTCGAGGTCGATCCGGACGTGCTGCGGCCGCTCGTGCCCCGGGGGACGGAGCTCGATTTCTGGGACGGCAAGTGCTTCGTGAGCGTCGTGGGGTTTCAGTTCCTGGACACGCGCGTGCTCGGCATCCCCGTGCTGCTCCACCGGGATTTCCCGGAGGTGAACCTGCGCTTCTACGTGAAGCGCGTGGTGAACGGGGAGGCGCGGCGCGGCGTGGTCTTCGTGAAGGAGATCGTGCCGCGGCATGCGCTCGCGCTCGTGGCGAACGCGCTCTACAACGAGAAGTACGTCGCGCTCCCGATGGAACACGACGACCGCATGGCGGAGAGCCCGCGGACGATCGAATACCGCTGGCGGCACGACGGACAATGGTCGCACCTCTCCGCGACCGTCGATGGCGAGCCGTACCTGGCCGGGGAGCAGTCGGAAGAGGCGTTCATCACGGAGCACTATTACGGCTACACCGCGCAGCGGGACGGCGGAACGCTGGAGTACCGGGTCGAGCATCCACGATGGAACGTGTGGAACGCGGTCGATCAGGAGCTGGTCTGCGACGTGGCGGCGGTCTACGGGCCCGCGTTCGCGCCGTTCCTCGCGGGGCCGCCGAGCTCGTGCTTCGTCGCGGACGGCTCGGAGATCGTGGTGCGCCGAGGTCTCAGACTCTGAGACGTCGCTCGCGCGTTGTCAGGGTGCGCTGGCGTCGGGCCTGGTGCTGGCATCGGTGGGGGTGACGGTCTTGCCGCCCGAGAAGGCAGGATTGGGCTCGAGCGCACAGGCGCCGTTCGAACAACGTGGCAACTCCAGCGCCGGACAGCTGCCGCCGCCGCTGAAGTCACAGCCCGCCGCGAAGAAGTCCGGACGGTACAACCGGCTGACTCTTGCTCACTTCCAGCACGCGGATGTCGCTGAACGCCGTGACCTTCGTCGATTCGACCACCGTCTTGATCGTCACGGTCCCGAGGATCGAGCCCCCGCCCCAGGGTACCCGGGCTCCGAGCTCCCGGCCGACAGCGCGTACGTCGGCAACCATCCACCCGGCGGGGAGAGGTCGAGGCGATCAGGCCTCCGCGACGCACGGCCGGACATGAGGAAGCGCTCCCCGCGGTAAGCCCAGACGCGAAGATCCGCCCACAGGCTGACACCCTCTTCGGTCTCGAGCCGAACCTTCGGTGCGCTCCTCTGGGCGACGTACGACTGACCCTTCTTGAGCATTCGGCCCAGGCGGGTGCGTCCGACCTCCGGCCCCGGCAGCAGTCCGTGGCTCGCGAACCCGTGACTCGGCTTGAAGAACCATTCGTCCCTCGACCGGACGAGCTCGTCCACGTTCTCCTCGCGAACGACGTGTGTCTCGGGGACGTGCGCGCCGAGAAGCGCGCGCTCTTCGGGCTGGATGCCGAGGTCGGCGTCGCGGACGGGACGAGATAGCCACTCCAGGAGGCGCTTGTCGCTCCTGGTCGCGTACGTGAAGGGGTTGGGGGCGACGTAGACGCTTCGTGCCGCATACGCAGTGCGCAACGGAGCGAAGCGCTCCGCCTCCCAGAAGAAGTCCGTCGATCGGCTCACGACGAAGCCGACCGGTCCCCCCCGGGACGTGAAAGTCCCAGGCGCTGAAGAAGCACGTCTCGGGACGCCGGACGCGGGCGATTGGGGGGCCCCTCGTCGTGGCTTCCCGCTGCCACGCTTCACTGCTCGTGACTCGATTGAACACGCGAACGAACGCGTCGATCTCGGAGAGCACCGCGTGCGGGATTTCCTGGTGCACGGGCGCCACCCCGAATCGTTCGGGCACATCGGTCAGGCCGGCTTCTCGCAGTGCGAGGACTAGGTCGTCGAGAAGGGCCATCAACGAATTCCCCGCACTGTACCGAAAATCCCCGTCCCTGACGGCCCGGGGCCCGTCAGCGACCGGGATTTTCGGTGTTAGAGTCAGAGCTGCGCGCGAAGCCGGGGCACGGTGGGAGCAGGGTGGAGTTCGGTGCGTGTGCGTTTCCGGTACATTTTGGCATCGCCAACCGGAGCCTCGCTCGACCGGTCACCGATCGAGAGTGCGGTTGCCGCGCGCGCCTGCTCGCGATCCCCCTTACTGGCAGAGCCGTGTCCTACGACGACGACACCACGAACGGTCCGGCCAGATGGGGCTGTTCGAGGAGCATTAGACTAAGGTCTTGATCGGCCCGCTTCTCTCGGAGAACACCCTTCTCGCAGACGGAGCAGCGGATCTCGTGGGGGGACTTCTTGGCCATCGCGTAATCTCCCTGCCGTCACATGATCGTGATCAGGATCACTCGTCTCCCGAGTTGATCCTCGAACGCCTCGACCCCGAAGGTCAACCTTCGCCTCTGGCACTGGTCCCGGAAATGCGGGTCGATGAGGAACCGCCGAGCCACCAAGGCTTCACGAACCCACTGTAGGGCCTGTGCCGACGTGGTCGGGCCGGGCATGTTCTCAGCGCCTGTTTCCGAGAACCTCGTCGAGGATCGTCGTGAAACGAATTCGTCCCGGCTCCGTTGATTCCTTCCGTCTCGAAAGCGTAGAGAGGACATGGGAACACGAGCGGCCGTCTACCTGCGTTGCCGAGGACACACCGACAACCAGGCATTGGCATCTTCTCGTGGGTCGCCCAAGAGCGGCCCGTTGAAGGTTGCAGCCGGGGCCCCGATCACTATCCCGAGCCAGTAGCCGCCGTTCGTGAGTTCGCCGTTTACTAATTCTCCCGTCGAGACGGTCTGACTGCTATCGTGAGCTCTCGTGGTCATGAGTGTGTGCTCCGACCGGATCTCTCATTTGCCGCGCGCCTTCTTCGCTTGCGCACGGACGCCAACGGATTGCGCGAGCCCGCCGGAGTCGTCACTGACGACCAGCGAACGCTCCGGGCTCGAGGACGGACCGACCGCGCTCGGAAGCTGGGGGCTCGCGATCGTTGCTGCCCTTCGGTCGCGCAGCGTGGACCCGGAGCCGCTCCTCGCTCGTGCGGGGCTTTCCTTGAACGCGCTAGCCGATCCGAATCGGCGCCATGCGCTCGAGGTGACGACGCATCTGTGGCGGCTCTCGGTGGAGGCGACGGAAGATCCCGCGTTCGGCATCGAGGTCGCGCGGCACACGACCTACGGGACGTTCCACGCGCTAGGGTTTTCGCTCGCGACGAGCGCGACGTTGCGCGAAGCGCTCGAGCGCATCGTGCGGTTCTTCGCGCTCGTGACGAACGCGGCGGACATGCGGCTCAGCGACGAGAGCAAGGGACTCTGCGTGACGGTTCACTTGCGAAAGAACGCCGATCCCGCGGACGAAGCCGTCGATGCCTTCGTGGCCGCGACGGTGCGGCTCTGTCGCTCGCTGTCCGGGCGGGCGTTCACGCCGCTCGGCGTCGAGCTACGCCGCGTGGCACCGAAGGATCCGGCGCCTTTCATGCGGTATTTTCGCGTGCCCGTCACCTTCGGCGCGCCGCTCGACGCCCTGACGTTCGATCGCGCGGTCACTGACGCTCGCCTGCTGACGGCAAATGCCGAGATCGCGCGGGCCAACGACGCGGTCGCAGCAGATCACATCGCGCGGGTCGAGAGCTCGCGCATCTCGCCGCGGGTGCGACGGGCCATCACGGAGCGACTGCCGCAGGGCGAGCCCGACGCAGCCGCGATCGCGCGCCTGCTCGGCGTGAGCCTGCGCAGTCTGCAGCGAAAGCTCGCGGACGAAGGCACGACGTTCGCGGGGCTCCTCGACGACACGCGCCAGAGCCTCGGCCGCGACTACCTCGACGCGGGACGTTATTCGGTGAGCGAGATCACGTACTTGCTCGGGTTCTCGGGAGTGAGCAGCTTCTCGCACGCCTTCAAGCGGTGGACGGGGCTGAGCCCGAGCGCCTACCGCGAGACGCGCACGGCGCCGCAGGAAGGCCACTCCTATTCGAGCAGGCGCGACGCCTGACGCCAAAGCTCGCCTCGGTCGACCCCGCGATCCGCCCGCCCGATGGGCGAGGCGGGACCGTCGCGCAAGGACAACGAGTTGGCGCGTACGGACCCGCGGAGTGCCGTCCGGGCGACGCCGAAGCCGTGATCGTCTTTGGCTCGACGCCCTCGGAAGACGCCTTTAGGGTACGCTTCGCCGATTCCTCATCAAGTGCCGTCCTTGCGTCATCTCGTGACCGTGCTGGTCGCGCTCGTCCTTTCAGGCTGCACGACGAGCGGGCTCGATGCGTACTCGTCCGGGCACGACCACCCCTCGCCCGACGGCGGCACGAAGGTCGTGCGCCCCGCTTCATGCTCTGACGGCGTCAAGGACGACGGCGAGACGTCAATCGACTGCGGCGGCGGCGTTTGCGCGACATGCGCGACGGGCGAGACGTGCTCGACGAACGCGGATTGCGCGACGGGCGCGTGCGGCGACGGCGTTTGCCGCCTGGGCGCGTGCGGCGACGGAAAGGTCGACGGCAACGAGAGCGACGTCGACTGCGGCGGCGGCGCTTGTGCGACGTGCGCCGACGGCAAGACGTGCGCGCATGCGACGGACTGTACGAGCGGGATCTGCAACGCCGGCACTTGCCAGACCCCGACGTGCAGCGACGGAGCGAAGAACGGCGCCGAGACCGACGTCGACTGCGGCGGCGGAACCTGCGCGGGCTGCGCCGCAGGCAAGACCTGCAACGTACCGATGGACTGCGCGGCGGGCGCGTGCGTCGGAGGGGTGTGCCAGGGGTCCGGGTGCTCCGACGGCGTGAAGGACGGCAACGAGACGGACAAGGACTGCGGCGGCGGGAGCTGCCCGCCGTGCGGCGCCAACGCCGCGTGCCTCTCCGGCGCGGATTGCGCGAGCGACGTGTGCACCAGCGGGATCTGCGCGGCCGCGACGTGCAGCGACGGCGTGAAGAACGGCAACGAGACGGACCAGGACTGCGGCGGCTTCTGCGCGCCGTGCGCGCTCGGCAAGGGGTGCAGGTTCGGGGGCGACTGCGCGAGCGCCACCTGCGTCGACTCGAAGTGCGCCGCGCCGTCGTGCACCGACGGCATCATGAACGGCACGGAGACGGGGACGGATTGCGGCGGCACCTGCCCCGGCTGCGCCATCGGCCTCGGGTGCAACGTGGAAGCGGACTGCGTGCCCGGCGCGCGGTGCGTGAGCGACGTGTGCGCGGGACCCTCCTGCACGGATCAGGTGCAAGACGGCGCGGAGACCGGCGTCGATTGCGGCGGCACGTGCCATGGCTGCGCGCCCGGCGGCGGTTGCGAGACCAGCTCCGATTGCCAGAGCGGCGTGTGCGGCAACAACGGCCTGTGCCGCGCGCCGAGCTGCTCGGACGGCATCAAGAACGGCGACGAGACGGACCAGGATTGCGGCGGGAGCTGCCCTCCGTGCGCAGAGGGGCTGTTGTGCGCCGCCGCAGCGGATTGCGCGTCCGCGGTGTGCGCGGGCAGCGTGTGCTCCGCGCCGACCTGCACGGACCAGACGAAGAACGGCGCGGAGACGGACGTCGACTGCGGCGGCACGTCGTGCGGGCGCTGCGCGAACGGCAAGGCGTGCGTGCTCGCGAGCGACTGCACGTCGGGCGTCTGCACGGACGGCCTCTGCCAGGCTCCGACGTGCACGGACACCGTGAAGAACGGGAACGAAACGGACGTGGATTGCGGCGGAAGCTGCGGGCCGTGCTCGACCGGCGAGAAGTGCGCGACCGGAACCGATTGCACTACGGCGTTCTGCGCGTCGAGCGGCACCTGCGCCGCGCCGGGGTGCGGCGACGGCATCAAGAACGGCACCGAGACGGACAAGGACTGCGGCGGAGCGAGCTGCCCCGCGTGCGCCGACTACGACAAGTGCGTCGTCGCGGGCGACTGCGTGAGCAAGGATTGCGCGAGCGGCGTCTGCCGGCCCGCCACTTGTTCCGACGGGATCGAGAACGGGCTCGAATCCTCCGTCGATTGCGGCGGCGGCACTTGCTCGGCCTGCACCGACGGCGCGACGTGCAACGGACCCGGCGACTGCACGAGCGACGTGTGCAACGTGACGTGCCAGACCGCGACGTGCTCTGACTTCGTCGAGAACGGCGGGGAGACGGACGTCGATTGCGGCGGTCCGATTTGTTCGCCGTGCAGCAGCGGCCAGGCGTGCAAGGCGCCGAGCGACTGCAGGAGCCGCGTGTGCACCGGCTCGGTGTGTCAGACGCCAACGTGCACGGACAAGGTGAAGAACGGCAACGAGGCGGACGTCGACTGCGGCCCGGGCTGCGCTCCGTGCTCGGTCGGCGCGACGTGCACGCTCGGCACCGATTGCGCGAGCGGGTCGTGCGCGGGCGGTACCTGTCAGGTGCCGACCTGCACCGATGGCGTGAAGAACGGCACGGAGACCGACGTCGACTGCGGCGGCACCAGCTGCGGCCCGTGCGCGACGGGCAAGAGCTGCGGGGCAGCGGGGGATTGCACGAGCAAGGTGTGCACGGTGACGTGTCAGGCTCCGACGTGCACGGACGGCGTGAAGAACGGGACGGAGAGCGACGTCGACTGCGGCGGCTCGTGCGCGCCGTGCAGCACCGCCGGCAAGTGCAACGTCGCGACGGACTGCGCGAGCCTCGTGTGCACGGCGGGCAAGTGCGTGGCCGCGAGTTGCTCGGACGGTATCAAGAACGGCTCCGAGACGGCGGTGGACTGCGGCGGCAGCGGGGGGTGCGCCAAGTGCGCGTCCGGCAAGACGTGCCTCGTCGCGGGCGACTGCTCGAGTAACCTCTGCGCGAGCGGCGTTTGCTCGACGGCCTCGTGCAGCGACAGCGTGAAGAACGGCTCGGAGAGCGACGTCGACTGCGGCGGCTCGTGCCCGAAGTGCGCGACCGGCAAGGTCTGCGGCCAGGCGTCGGACTGCTCGAGCGCGGTGTGCACCTCCGGAAAGTGCCAGGCGCCGTCGTGCACGGACGGCGTGAAGAACGGCACCGAGGGCGACGTGGACTGCGGCGGCACGTGCGCCGCGTGCGCGCCGAACCGGACGTGCAATGCCGGCACCGATTGCACGAGCAAGCTCTGCACGTCCGGGACGTGCACGACGCCCTCGTGCACGGACACCGTGCAGAACGGGAACGAGACGGACGTCGACTGCGGCGGCACGGCTTGCGGCCCCTGCGCGTCGGGGAAGAAGTGCGTCGCAGCGGGCGATTGCAGCACCGGGGTCTGCACGAGCGGCGTGTGCCAAACCGCGAGCTGCAGCGACGGCGTGCAGAACGGCGCGGAGACGGACAAGGATTGCGGCGGAGGCACGTGCGGCGCGTGCGCGAACGGCAAGAAGTGCATCGGCGGGAGCGACTGCACGAGCACCTATTGCTCGGGAGGAGTGTGCACCCAGCCCGGCTGCAACGACGGCGTCAAGAACGGGACCGAGACCGACGTCGACTGCGGCGGCTCGGCCTGCGCGCCCTGTCCCAACGGCGAAAAGTGCGTCATCGGGACCGACTGCACGAGCTCGAGCTGCCAGGGCAACGTGTGCCAGGCTCCGACGTGCACGGACGGGATCAAGAACGGCGCGGAGACCGGCGTCGATTGCGGCGCGGGCGCCTGTCCCCTCTGCGGAACCGGGAGCGGCTGCGCGAGCGGCGTCAACTGCACGAGCGGCGTCTGCGTGACGAGCCTCTGCCAGGCCCCGGCGTGCAACGACGGAGTGAAGAACGGCGCGGAGACGAGCGTCGATTGCGGCGGCGGGACCTGCCCGGCTTGCGGCCCCGGCAGCGCGTGCGCGGTGGCGGGCGACTGCGCGAGCCTCGTGTGCACGAGCCTCGTGTGCCAGGCCCCCACTTGCGCCGACGGGATCAAGAACGGCACCGAGTCCGCGACGGACTGCGGCGGCGCGACGTGCGGCGCGTGCTCGAACGGCAAGACTTGTAACTCGGCAACGACTGCACGAGCAAAGTGTGCAACGTGACGTGCCAGGCGCCCACCTGCTCGGACAAGGTGGAGAACGGGACCGAGACCGGCGTCGACTGCGGCGGACCGAACTGCGCGAAGTGCGGGAGCGGACAGGGCTGCTCCGGCAACTCGGATTGCCAGAGCGGTCTCTGCTCGTCCGGCGTGTGCCAGGCGCCGGGCTGCTCCGACGGAATCAAGAACGGTACCGAGACGGACATCGATTGCGGCGGCACCTGCTCACCCTGCCCGAGCGGGAAGGGGTGCGGCGTGCCCGCGGACTGCCAGAGCGACGTCTGCACGTCGAGCGTGTGCCAGGCGCCGTCGTGCACGGACGGCGTGAAGAACGGCACCGAATCCGACGTGGACTGCGGCGGCTCGTGCGCCGCGTGCTCGCTCGGGTCGTCGTGCTCGCTCGGCTCGGATTGCTTCAGCACGACGTGCGCGGGCGGCGTGTGCCGACCGAGGCCCGAGCAAGTGTGCACCGCGCAGCTCCAGGCTTGCGCCATCACCGACGGCGGGCGCGTCCTGTGCTGGGGCGACGACGGGTACGGCACCCTCGGTTACGGCGCAGAGCGTCGACTATCGCACCGCGCCGATCTACGTGAACGGGCTCACGGACGCGGTGCAGATTTCCTGCTCGGTGCGCGGCAATCACGTCTGCGCCGCCCGCGCGAACGGCGGGGCCGTGTGCTGGGGACACAACGGCTCGGGTCAGCTCGGCGACGGCTCGACCGTCGATCGCTACGCGCCCGTCTCGGTGACGGGGCTCACCGGAGTCTCCGAGGTCAGCGCCGGCTCGGACTTCAGCTGCGCGCTCCTCGCGACGGGCAGCGTTTACTGCTGGGGCGACGGCGCGAACGGGCGGCTCGGGCACGGCAACACGACGAGCAGCCCGACGCCGGTGCCCGTCGTTGCCGGCGACACGGGATCGGGAAACCTGACGGGCGCGGTGTTCCTCGCGAGCGGCACCGCGCACTCGTGCGCCGTGCTCGGCTCCGCGGAGAGCGGCCGTGTCGTGTGCTGGGGTTACGGCGCGAACGGGCGGCTCGGCAGCGGCGGAACCGGCGATCAAGCGTCGCCGGGTTTCGTACACGGGATCGGCAACGCGGGGACCTGCACGGCGGCGAATCCCTCGGGGTGCTTCTCTAACGCCGTGATGGACGCGGCTGGAGACGACACGACACTCGCGATTCAAAAGGGTGGAGCCGCGTCGAGCTTCGGCAACAACGTCTATGGAGAGAGCGGCAACGGCTCCGGCGGTAATTTCCCGCTGCGCGTGACCGGCGTGAATGGCACCGGCACCTTCAACGACGCCGAGTGGGTTCAGATGGGCTGGAACCACGGGTGCGGCGTGAGCCGCTCGGCGGGGGGAGTGTGCTGGGGCGCCGCGAGCTACGGCAGGCTCGGCGACGCCGCGGGACCCGGCACCAACGAGCCCGCGCCGGTACCCGTCGTGAACGGCGCCACTTACACGCAAATAGACGGCGGCGACGAGTTCTCGTGCGGACTTTTGTCCGCGGGCAACGTGCGCTGCTGGGGTCACAACTGGCAAGGTCAGATCGGCGACGGCACCCTGACGGACGAACAGAACCCGGTCGACGTGTCCGGCGGGCGTAACCTCGTCGCGGGCGACTCGGGCTTCGACCACACGTGCGTCGTGAGCTCGACCGGCGGCGTCTACTGCGCGGGCTGGAACGCCGACGCGCAGCTCGGCACGAGCGACACGAACGATCGCTGGGGCGTCTCCGCAGTCCAGGGCATCAGCGACGCCACCGACGTCGCGAGCGAGCAGTACGGGACGTGCGCGCTCCACCAGAGCGGCGGCGTCGCGTGCTGGGGTTACGACGGCGACGGCGAGAACGGCGACGGCACCATCGGCAGTCCCACGGTGCGCCTGACGACGATCGACGTCGTCGGAGTGACCAACGCCGTGCAGATCTCGGGTGGCGCGCTCCACACGTGTGCCTTGGTCGACCCACCGCCCGTCGGAGACGGCGTCACCCAGGTCTGGTGCTGGGGCTCGAACGCTTCCGGTCAGCTCGGCGACGGCACCACGACGAACCGTGCCGACGCCCGTGCAGGTGCACGGCATCGGCGGGACGGGGATGCTCGTCGACGCCGTCGCGATCGGCGTCGGATGGTCGCACTCGTGCGCGGTGCGCTCGAACGGCGAGGTCGTATGCTGGGGCGCGAACGGCTCCGGTCAGCTCGGCGACAACACGCTCACCGAGCGCATGTACCCGGTGACGGTGAGGGACGTCACGGGTCTCGTGAACCTCGAAGGGATCAAGCGGCGGCGCGCACGTCATCGACGGCGGCGCGAACTTCACCTGCGCGGTGGCGACGAACGGGTACGCCTACTGCTGGGGCGACGCGACCTACGGCGAGCTCGGCAACGGCTTCACCGGCGTATCGAAGGTCCCGGTCCAGGTCGTGGGGTACACGGACTTCGTGAAGATCTCCGCGGCGAGCGACACGGCGGGACACGCCTGCGGAGTGCGCTCCGGGGGACAGGTCGTGTGCTGGGGTTACAACGGCAACGGCGCGCTCGGCGACGAGACCACGACGCAGAGGAACTCACCGGTACTCGTGCACCTCACCCAGGCGAGCACGTATTACGGCAACGCGGATCTCGACGAGCCCTGCGATCCTGCGTTTCGACGGGCCGCTATCACGCGCTCGCGATCCATCAGAACGGAACCGCGAGCGCCTGGGGCTACGACGCGAACGGACGTCTCGGCGACGGGTGGATCGCCCAAGAGCTCCTCCCGGTCGCCGTCGGTCAACGGCCGAAGAACTGAGCGGCATCGTCGACGGGCGACGCGCAACGGCCGGGCATCAGCCCACGACGATGCCCCCCGTGGCGATCCGGAATCTGGTCGAGAGCGCCTTCGACGGTCGGCCCGGCGTGACGATCACCGCGCCGCTCTCCTCCGCCCGAAACCGCGCCGAGCACCGCCATCTCCCTGGGGCAACGCCCCCATGCCCGTCTCAAACCCCCCCCCGCGCCCGCCAATCGCTGCCGCCCCAGGCCGTCCTGCGTCGACCGGACCCGGTTCGATTTACCTACGCGCAGACGCACTGCGAATGTGACCAATTTTATTGGGCATTGACGACCCCGCTTTCCCCGCTTCGTCGATGTCGGGCTGAAGGCAAACGCGCAGCCCACAGGTGCCGTCGCAGGCGAGAGCCCGCTGGATCGCCTCCGGCGCTGCACCCGAGGGCGATCACCGTCGCTAGAATGACGAAACCGACGCACCATCGGGTCGTATTCAGCTACTGGTCCGGATCGAGTCTTCCTTCAGGGAAATCGTTCGGCCACTCACGACGCTGCGCGGCGTCGTCTTTAGTGTCGCTACGGACCCCCATGTTGGCCCTCGAAGTGGCCGTGGTCGTATTCGAGCGTACCGAATGGCTTCGTCTTCGCGCTACGGCCCCACCGTTCCATTCACGACCGTGCTCGACGGAAGGTCGAACTCGATCGCGAGGTTGTTGAATGGTGTTCCACAGCGACACGCGCGAAGTATGACCACGGGCGCGACGACCACTGCCGAGACCCACGGGTCGTAGGTGCAAATCGCCCTGAACGAGAAAGGCCCTGAATCTTCATGGCCTTTCTTCCTCTTCGTTGCGCGGGGGCGATTCACCCGCTGTACCACTCCGTTGAGGAGACCTTTCGGGTTGCGCTAGCGGTGGGCACATGAAAATCCGTCAGTGCTGGTATTCGCTCTCATGCTCATGCGCGCCGGCGGCGGTTCGTGACCGACGCAGGCCGCTCGCCCCGCAAGCGCCGCGATCAGCAGTTCCTAAGGACCGTCGGCGTGGCCGCAGTCGTGGGATGCAGGTCCCCACTGGGAGGAGGACGGTCAAGGAAGAGCGCAATGTCCGCGAGCAGCGATCTGAGAAACCGCGTGTGAGCCGAGTTCTGTGAAACGACAGCATGCAGGTCCAGAACGCCAAGCGCGTCTTTCCCTTGGCGAGTCTCGCGGTACCGCGTCGCCTCCGTAGGGTCGAGCAGGTACTGCAAGTACGCCTTCGGATGGTGCTCTCGTCCGGACCTTCGCGCCCAGGATCTTCCCGGCCCCGCTGCCAAGTACGTTGGGTCCCGAACCATAAAGTACTCAAGATCAGTCCCAGATTGGAGGAGTGGGGAAGCGCCTGTTCCGGCGGCGGCGAGACACGCCGGGTCGCTGAAGAAGTAGGCTTCGGGCATCGGTGAAAGGAGGTGGAACGACGCACGCTCTGACAGTCTGCGACGTGCTCGCGCACGGCGCTCTTCACTAGGCCAGTGAGAGGCGACGTGGCGAGCGACCGCCCCTGCGAAGATCGAACACACGGCGTCTGGCTGGAATATGTTGGCAAGTTCGAGGTCTTCGATTGCGATCGCCATGTCCGCTGCCTGCCCCGAGCGCCCTGGATCAACAGCGGCGACAAGCGCAGCGGCGAACTTATCCACCAACGCGGGGACACTCGCAGCCGGGGCCGCACTCACGGGAGAGGACGTGAAGCTGCTAACGCGCTGAGCGACGAAGGTCGCCTCGGGGAACGCTCGCGTGAGGGCTGCCGGCAACGCAACCTTTTCGAGCTCGCCCGAGACGATCAGCGCGATACACGGCATCAAGCCAGCACAGCTAGTGACTGGGCTCAGTTGACTGCGCGCCGAATTCGCCGCTCGCGTAGAGATCGCCTAGACTGAAGTGCGCCAGCCATTCCGGGTCTCGTAGTTCGTCGATCCTGATGGGTACGGTCTTCGAGCGCGCATCCATGACGAGAAGCCGTGCGGGGTCGTCCCGAAATTCGTCAAGCAGGATGGGTGAATGAGTCGCAAAGATCGCCGACACTGACTGTTCCGTCGTCCATGCGCGGATGTGATCGAGGAGAGCTCGAATGGCGTACGGATGAAGCGAGTTTTCGAACTCGTCGATGGCTAGCGCCCCCCCTGGAGGGACACTCGCGACCGCGCTGAGGTGCAGCGCCGCGGTGAGCAAGCCGTCGGGAGCAAAGTAGGCCCCGATGGATTGAGTCACGCGGGGAATGAAGATTCGGGCAGAAATGGTCTGACCAGCCGACTCGAACTCGATCTCCTCGAACAAATCGGGAAACGCCGATTTGAGCCCAGCGATCACGAACTCCCACTTCGGGCGCGTCGCGCGCGCGTCACGCCAGTTTCTCAGCACGGACCAGACGTTGGTGCCGTCGCGGTCCAGCTCGAGGTCGGAGGATATGTTGGAGCCGTTCACCCTTAGCGAACGCAGTAGGTAGCCCCCGTGCATCCGGTAGCTCTTTAGCGGCGCCAGAATTGGTGCGACGGCCTCGGCAGCCTGCTCCAGAACGAGCTTCATCTCCGGTGATTCCTGATTCCCTCGGGTCCCGAGCTGAAGCTTCGGTGGCGAGTTGCTCCGCCGCTGCTGCCGAGCCAATTGCTGGAGCAGAACGGCGTGATTCCCGGTTAGTCCTGGTGGAAGCACCGGTTGAGCGGGTGTTGGCGCCAGAAGAAATTGCTTTTCACCGATTTCGATCCTGTGCGACTGACCGAATTCGGCTCCTCGCGGCCGAAGTTCGAGGCTCCAACGAAACTCCCCTTCGACGACCTCGAGCAAGGCGAATTCCGCGCCCGGTGATCGCAGATTGACGAGCGTCCCCGGGCCTCCATGCGAATCGACCGCAACCCGAGTGCCTTTTTCGATGGCATCCCGGAGGAGGGAGGGGACCTCCAGCAACGTCGTTTTGCCCGAACCGTTGGGACCGACGAGCAACGACACGCCCGGCTCGAGCGACCAGGCTGCGGACGCCAGCCCGCGGTAGTTCTGAGCGCGAATCGTCAGCGGCACGACCTTGAGTGTAGGCTCCATTTGCTCCGTCAACAACACAGACGAAAGCAGGAGCCGTGCCAGCGTCGGCGGAGGACGGCGGCCGCGGCTGGTTTTAGGCTGAACCAGTCCGCGGCGTTATCGAGACGACCGGAGAGGGCACAGACTTTGGGGGACCGACGCAGCGAACACGCCGTGCACGGCGCTGAAGCTCGAATGGGACCTGCGCGGTCCGCGGCGATGAGGGCGATCTCGCGCACCCGAGAGTCGTCGGGGGATTCATCCGACAGGCCCATGAAGGCGTCCGGAGCTCCGCGGGGGCCGCCGGTCACTGAGCCCCGATGGAATCCAGGATCTCGTCCCTAAAACTTTGCGCGACCGGAGCGCCACGGGCCACCAACACGGCGAGCAACTGCTCGAACGGCACGCGATACGTGTTGTCTGATGAGATCCGCGAGTGCCTCCGCAAGGCGCTGCGCAGCCGGGTGAAGCAGCCCTGCCGTGCTGCATAGTCCGCGTTCAATTGCTCGCCGTTGTGCCTCGCGCAGCGCCGGGTGCTGGTCTTCCGCTCCGGTGACCGACAGAAAATCGCTCTCCGAGTCGCCGAACCGCGCGAGGAGGACCCGCCAAGACGAATCGGTGGCGCGCGGCGGCGCGGAAGCAGTCGTTGCGGGTGTGGGCGCGAAAGCCCATGTTCCGCCGCGCCCGTCGACGTTGTGAGTCACCGAGCCCCGACGGAGTCGAGGACTTCGTCCCTGAAGCTCTGTGCGATCGGAAAGCCGCGGGCTACCAGGATGGCTAGCAATCGCTCGAACGGGACGCGATACGTGTCGTCTGAGGTGACGCGCCCGTGCTCTCGTTTCCAGGCTGCACGAAGCACGTCGACCAGCGCGTCCTGTATCGACGTCCTGTCGGACCATGCGCCTTTGCGAAACTGGGCTACCGCATCACTCGTCCAGAGCAGACCGGGGAGCAGAAGTCCGGCGCCGACATCTCCCGTGATGAATCGGGCGAACCCCTCCACGACCATGGGTATCCGGAACCATCGCTGCGCGGCGCGATTGAAGGTTGGGGCTAGTTCTGACAGCGTCGAACTCCATTCCGGCCTGCTTGAGAGGGAGTTCTTCGCCCACCTCGGTTGCGCGAGTGCTCACATCACCCTCAGGAGATGAGGGCGGGGATTTCGGCAGTACTTTGCACTGATCCGGCCTCGGTAGCTTCCTCGTGTCGGGCCCCGGCCGAGGCGCTCCGGCAGTTGCTGCGCGAGGAGTTGCAGGCGATCAGCGACAGCTACGGTGACGAAGTGCTCGTCAACGGCGACCCGCACAAGCGCCGACCGGGTGCTCGTTGCTGGATCAGAGCAGCTGTCCTCCCGCAGCGATGGTGACCCTGACACCGGCGCCCTCTTCGAGCTCTTCGCCCCCTTGCAACCGCAGTCGTGTCCGGTTTCGGGGTCGGCACTCCCATGCTGCTTTACGCCGAACGTCTGTGGACTCGACTTTGGAAGCGGCTGCGTCGAGGGGCCGTAGAAGCGACCGTTTGGCCTCCTGGTCCCACGGCTGTCCGAACAGCGCCTCGTAGCGTCGCCGGCAGTCTTCCGCAACAGCGCGCTCCTGCTCGGGGCGCGTCTTATGACGCCGTACGTCGTCGCGTGTCATTGTGGGATCCACCAGAAGAATTGACCCGGCGCTCGCGTCGCCGCAACCTCCCGAATTTGGGGCGAGGTTCAGACGACGACCCATTGCATGCGCTCAGGCCGGGGCCCAGCCTTGGCGTCGGCGGTTTCTGACTGAGACGGGCACAACAGCAACTGGTCACAGCTTGAGCTCGACCACTGATGTGGCCGATGCGCTCCAGGTCGCTCGCGCCCGCATCCTCGCGTACCTCGAGCGGCGCAACGTCATCCGCGTCGACGCTGACGTTCTCCGCGTCGACGACGCCCTCGCGGAGCGCGAGCCAGCGCTCGCCCAGCTCGCGGCCGCCGCCGTCTCTGGTCTCGCGCCCGCCGGCCCGGAGCTCCGCCGCCGCCCCGTCGAGATTACGTTCGACGGCCGCCCCGGCGTGACGATCACCGCGCCGCTCTCCGTTCGCGAGCTCGGCTTCAGCCTGCACGCTGCCACGCGCGCCGGGGCCGAAGGACGTTCGGCATCGACGTCGAGACCTGTCCCCGGTGCGGCGGTCGCATGCGCCTCCTCGCCCTGGCAACGCCCCCATGCCCGTCTCAAACCCCCCCCGCGTGCTCGGGGGGCGTTCCAATCCCGGTCACCTCCCGTATCCGGCGGCAACGATGTTTGCCTGAATGGCCTCGTCGGTTGCCGAAGACGCGTAGCCCGCGGTCATGACGCCTTCGTAGAAGTTGCCTCGGGCCGTGCTGCTGTTGTCGCCGCCAACCCCGAGGACGATGCCCCCCTGCCTATTCATGGGCGAATAGCCAACGGGATACGCGCCGTCCCACACCGTCGTGAGTGTGCCCGACTGTGCATTGCCGCCCTTGAGCGTGAGCGGGCCACCGCTCGCCGCCGCCTTGGAGGAATTGCCCTTCAGCAGAGCCGTGACGAACGGGTACGCGAACGAGACGTCATGGCTGTTGGTCTTGTTGCCGGTCTTGTTGGCGTCGGAGTAGGCGCCGACTCCGCCCATGTTGTACACGCCCACCTCGAGGTCTGCCATGATCCAGGGGCCGTTCCCTGCGCCCTTGTCCCACCAGTTATTGTTCCCGAAGTAGAGGGCTTCCATGGTGCCGTAGCCACCGGCGACCGGTTGCATCTCTGCGTTGCCGAAATCGAAGCAACACGAGCCGTTGTAGTAGGTGCCGTCGGTCACCATGTACTCGGTCTCCGGATCGTCGCCCTTTGCGATCCCGTTGGTCTTGGTGTTCCGATAGCCGACCTGACCCGTGGCCGTCCAGCTGGGAGACCCAACCACGTGGAGCCCGTAAACCGTGTGGCCGCCGAGCTGGATGGGGACAGCGTCCGCGATGGCTTCCACGTCGGGATTGGGCCCGTACACGGCGCTACCGCCCGGCGCTTTCGTGAGGTCATTCCCCATGCCGGACTGGTCGTAGACGACGGATATGGTGCAGGTCGTGCCAGAGCAGAACGTCTCCTGGACGCGCGCGTCGGCGACGCCTCCGGGCGAGGCGGGCGCAACATTCTTGGTCGAGCCGTCCGCCTTCCTGACCTGATAGAGATTGCCGCCGTACCCGCCGTACAGGGCTCTCACGGTGCTGAAGGCCGCGACGCAGGGCGTGTTGCCCGCCGCGTAGAGGTCGCACGGTCCGATGCCGCCCGACGAGCCGCCCGTGCCCGTGCTTCCAGCCGTTCCGGCGCTTCCCCCCGAACCCACCTGACCGCCAGAACCCGTCGCGCCCGTGGAGACGGAGCCGCCCGCGCCCGTCGCGCCGCCCGTGGAGACGGAGCCGCCCGTGCCCGTTGCGCCTGCGGCACCGGCACCGCCAGAGCCGGAAGGCGCGCCTCCGCTGCCGCCGGTCGTGCCCCCGGCATCAGCCGAAGTCCCGCCCGCCCCCGAGGTGGTCTCGTCGGACGCGCTCGAGCACGATGCCGCCGCGGTAGCGAGGCTGAGTGCGACGATCGCCAGCGAAGTTCTAGTCATCGGTGAGTCTCCTTTGCCGGCGCCTGCGAACGAGTGTCGCCGCACCCAGCGCCAGAGCCCCGATGGCGTCGGCGTGCCTTAGGGAGCTCGCGCCGCCGAGAGCGCAGCCACAGCCGCGCGATGCACTGCTCGCCGTGTCGCCGGTGGCAGCGGCGTCGCCGCCCACGCCCGAGTTGCCGCCGGAACCGATGGCAGCACTCGCGTCCTGCGAGGATTCGCGCGCGCGTCCGGTGGAGCCTGCCGCGCCGGTTCCATACGCGTCAGTGCCGCCACTACCGCTGATCAGTGCTCCCCCCGCGCCGCTCGTGACGCCGGCCCCGCTGCCGCCCGCTCCGCTACCACCCGTTCCGCTGCCACCGGCCCCGCTGCCGCCGGCATCGCCCGGGCACGCCGCTACCCCGGGATCGACCGGCCCTGTCTTGTCCAGGCCCAAGAACGGAATGACGTACGCTGCGTTCTCGCTCGCATCGGTGTTGTGCGGACCGCCGTTCTCCGACAACTCGTCGAGGACCGCGAACCCGCACGAATCCTTCCATGTCTCGCGCGTCCAGTCGTGGTCGTTGATCGATAGCGATGCGGTCGAAGTCGGAGTCGCGCTCAGCCCGAGGACGTTGGTCCATTCCTTGATGGCCTCAAGCTGGTTGTTGTAGTTGATGGTCGCGTCCGCGGTCCCGTGCCAGAGCTGGATGCGCGGGCGATACCCCGAATATCCAGGGGCCATGGCGCGGGCGAGATCTCCCCATTGCTGGGGGGTGTAGCTGACCTGGCCCAAGGCACAGGGCTGGCTCCATCCGCCGCCGGGATCGCTCACGGCCCAGCACCCCGCCGGAACGCCGGAGAACTCGGCCCCTGCTTTGAATACGTCGGGATAAACGGCCAAAAGCGCCTCGGTCATCATTGCGCCCGAGGACTGCCCCGTCACGTAGACCCGATTCGCGTTGGCCCCGCGGTGGGAGATCTCGTACTTCACCATCTCGACGATGGCTTGCGTGTCGCCGCCGCCGTCGTGGGTGAGGGACTTGCTCGAACCGACGTCCCAGCAGTTGTTGGACGTCTGCGGAAAGACCATGAGGAAGCCGTACGCATCGGCCGCGGCGACGAGGCCTCCTCCCGAGGCGACGCCGAACATTCCAGCCGCGTTTCCGCCGCAGTAATGAGCCACCACGAGGACTGGCGGGGACGCTGCCGGCTTTGGCGGAACGTACTCGTACATCGAGACGTAGCTGGGAACGTTCGCGGTCGTGTACCCGAGAACCGGTCCGGACGGCGCCGCGTTCACCGCCGGAGCGGTGAACGCCACGGCTGCCACAGTCGCAGTCACCGCGAGCCACGGCGCTCTCAAGGCTTGCCCACGAAGCTCGTGACGCTCTTCGCTCCGAGCGTTGCCGAAAAGCGCGCGCCGGTAACCATGATCGGGCTCTTCGCGGCGAGGCTGTCGGTATCCGAAGTCACCCAGGGTGTGACGGTGCAAGGCGCAGCACCGGAGATGAACAGCGACACCGGCGTGTCGCTCGCGTTCGTGTTGATGGCCACCACGACGATGGTTCCGTCTGCCTGGTTCGTGTACGCCGACAGCGACACGCCCGACGGAGTGGTTCCCGACGTCGAGACCCGCATGTAGCCCGGGCGCACAAACCGGGAGAAATTCCCCATGACCCAGAAACGCTTGGTCCACACGTTCGTGTTGGTGTCGTAGAGCCCGCTGCTTCCGCCGGCCCATAACCACCAATAGTGCCAGGCATTCAGGTTGGCCTTGGTCAGATCGTCATTGATGGTGGTCGCCAGGTGAAGCGCGCTCGGCATGTTGTCGGCAGTCGGGTCGTCGCTCGTGGACCCCGTGTCGACCTCTGTCTCCCAGTACTCCTTGCCCGCGGCCGTGATCGTAGGTTCGGGACCGCTTGGGCCCTTTCCATATTCGTGGCTTGCAAGGATGCTGATGTAGCCCCAGGCAGCACTGTTGTCTTGGATGGCTTGGAAGTAGCTCGGAAAACCCCACCAGTTCTCCGTCTCGGGCCCCATGACCTTAGCGTCGGTGCCGGCAAGAGCTGGACCGAGATAGGTTCCGATGAATGATGCCAATTCGGTGGCGGTGTACGATGTGGTGCCGTTCATGCCACCGCTGTCTGGCTCATTTTCGGCAGAAACGGCGTAGATCGGCACTCCCGCGGTCTTCATCGTCGCCACGAAGGTCGCGAGCCTGCTGGCCCAGTCTTGACCGTTCGTGAGCTTGGGAGGGTTCGCGCACTGGCTGTTTCCAGGACAGTTCGGGCCGGAGGTGTCCGCGGGATTCACCTCCCACGGCGTGGCCCACACCTTGACGCCATACGTGACTGCCTTCTGGGCGATCTGGGTCTCCGAGGTCGTGCCTCCGCCGATGCGAATGCGATGCAGCGTGAGCCCGGCCCCCGTGGTGGTCGACCAGAGCATGTCGGGATCCTTCGCGGGATCTCGGAAGGTGCTTCCCCACGCGGTGGAGACGCCGAAGCCGGAGATCTTCTGCTGGAGGCTGGACAGGGTCAGCGTCACGTCACCCGCCTGGGCCGTGCCGGTGCTGCACGTCGGGTTGACGCCCGCGCCGCCGCTGCCCGCATCCACAAGTGGAGTACCGCCCGTCGAGACGCCACCGCTGCCGATCATTCCGACGGCGCCCCCGGAAGCCGTCACCAGCGCGCCCCCCGACGCGGACGCGGTCGCACCACCGGAGCCTCCGAACGTCGCGGCGCCACCGCTGGCGCTCGATGAGCCGCCTGCCCCGCCTGCGCCCTCCGTCGGTGGCGGCGAGCTTCCACCACCTGCGCCGCAACCGAGCATGGCGAAGCAGCAGAGCAGGCTCGCAAGCGAGCGCGCCCGTGTGAGCGTCGCCGACCAACGATGCGGCTCAGGCGACGGCCCGAGACAGCAAGCTTGGAGCATTCGGGTGACACGAGACGGATGCGGTCGACACGGGGCCATACTTGCTGCAGTGGCAGCGCGAACGCAGTTCCGTCGGAGGAACTGCGGGCGACGGCCGACGCGACGAAGAACCGCACGAGGCCGACGCCGCGTGCGTCGACGGGCCGCCGGCGGGGCGCCGGGACCTCGCTCACGCGGACGCCGGCGATTCGATGGGAGGCAAGGGCCGGGCGGCGAGCTTCTGCGCTTCGGCTCGGTTCAGGCCGAGCGCCTCGAGGATGGCCGCCGCCGCACGGTTCGGCAGGTCCTTCGTTTCGAGACCGAGTTGCTTCGCCCGCGCGCCCTGACCGGGCATCGCGCTCTCCGCGGCGACGGTCGAAAGGACGCAACCCCCGGCGAGCAGCACCGCCATCATGACATCAGGGGTGTCGAACCGCTTCGCGGCGACGCCTCGCTGCACGTCGCGAAGGAGCCGCGCACCGAGACCGCGCGTCATCGCCGATGGCTTGAAGCCCTCGCGCAAGAAGAAGCGACCCCAGGGCGGCTCGGCGTGCGCGCGCAGGATCGTGTGGCGGACGCAGATCGCCACGACTTCGGCTGGATCCTCGACATCGCTCGTCAACCGCGTGAGCGTGTCGCCGAACGCGCCGAACACCGAGTCGACGACCGCTTCGTAGATGGCTTCCTTCGACGCGAAGTGGTTGTAGAAGGAGCCGAACCCGACGTCGGACGCCTCCGTGATCTCGTTGATGGCCACGGCGTCGACGCCGCGCTCGCCGAAGAGACGGAACGCGGCGTCGAGCAGCCTCTCGCGCGTCTCGCGCTTGCGCCTCGCGCCTCGCGGCTCGCGCTCTGCACTCGGGGTCGTCGTCGAGGGCGGACGCAATCCCGCGCGACGCCGTGCCGCCGTTCCCGCCGTGACTGCCTTCTTGCGTGCCATCAATTCCTTCAATGTAGCGCGATTTCTGATTCGCTTGCCATACTTGACATTCTTATCAGTTATGAGTACTGTATCGAGCACTCGCCCCACAGCACTGAAGTACGCGAGGATGAAGACGAACCCGATCGATCGATCCGACGTGGAACGGGGGCGTGCCGTTGAACCGCTCGTCCGCGCTTCCGCGCTGCACCACCTCGTTCTCGAGACCCCGGACCTCGACGCGGCGGGGGGCTTCTGGGGCGACTTCGGGCTCTCGCCGTCGGCGAAAACCAGCGAGGCGCTCTACCTGCGGTCAGCGAGCAGCGCGCATCATGTGCTGAAGCTAGTCCGCGGCTCTCGCGGTCGGCTCGCGTCCCTCGCCTTCCGCGTGGAATCGGACCTGGACCTGCGCAAGCTCGCGTCTCTCCCGGATGCGTCGCCCATCCAGCCGATCGACGAGCCCGGCGGAGGACGCCGAGTCTCCCTCTCGGCCCCGGGAGGGCTGAAGATCGACGCGGTTCTCGGGATCGCGGAGCTCGGGCCGCTCGAGACGCGATCCTCTCTGCCGTCGAACGTCACCGGCGAGGTCGCGCGCCCCGGTGCACCCGTGCGCCTGGCTCCCGCGCCGAGCGAGGTTCTGCGATTGGGCCATGCCGCGATCGAAACGGCGCAGCCCGCGGCGCTGATCCTCTGGCTCATGCGCACCCTCGGCATGATCGTCTCCGACTACCAGCACCTCGACGCGGATCCTTCGTCCACACCGATCGTCTCGTTCATGCGCTGCGATCGCGGCTCAACCCTCACCGATCACCATACCCTCGCCGTCGCCATCGGTCCACAGACGGGTCTCGCGCACGTCGCATTCGAGGTGCGCGACCTCGACGAGATCGGTCGCGGGGCAGCGTTCCTGCGAGCACGCGGATATCGACACGCCTGGGGCATCGGCCGCCACATCCTGGGCAGCCAACTGTTCGACTACTGGCGCGCGCCCGACGGAATCGTCGCGGAGCACTACTCGGACGGTGACGTCTTCGATGCCTCCGCGCCGACCGGTCGTCTGCCCTTCCGCGGCTCGACCCTCGCGCAGTGGGGAGAGAGACCCCCGCGCGACTTCGCGCTGCCGCCGCTCTCGCCGGCCGCCATCGCCGGCGCGGTGCGCGGGATCGCGACGAGCGACGAGATCTCCGTCGCGCTGCTCGCCAGGGCGGTCGGCGCGCTGTCGCGGTGAGCAGGGAGTCGAGAAATGGGAACACAAGTCATCCGGTTTCGTAGCGCAGCGCCCACCGGGCACACCTGGGCCATCGTCGAAGGGGCTCACGCGCGCCCGATCGACGGCTCGTTCGCGACGACCCGGGAGCTGATCGAGAACGGACTGGCGGCGCTCGCGAACGAGACGCTCTCGCTCGGCGCATCGCTACCCTTGGGCGACCTCGAGCTGCTCTCGCCCGTCACCCACCCCTGCCGTGTGATCGCGCAGGCGACGAACTACGGCGATCACCGCCGTGAGGTCGGGCTCGATCCCGGTGCGCGCTCGTCCAACGTCCTGTTTCGCAAGTCGTCCGCCGCGATCTCGGGTCCGAAGGACGCCATCGTGCGCCCCTCGCACGTTCGCCTGCTCGACTACGAGATCGAGCTCGGGTTCGTCATCGGGACGCGCACGAGCGGCCCGACGCACGTCGACGCAGAACACCTCAGCGACTTCATCATCGGACTCGTGATCGCCAACGACGTGTCGGCGCGCGACGTCCAGGTACCGGAAGGCCAGTTCTACAAGGGCAAGAGCTACCGGACCTTCTGCCCGCTCGGCCCTTACCTCTTCGTGCCCGCGCCGGGGGAGCTCGCACGGTGGCCGGAGCTCGAGCTCACGCTCCGCGTGAACGGCGAGGTCCGCCAGAAGGCGCGAGCCGGGGAGATGATCCACCGCCCCGCCGAGACGCTGACGGAGGTCCTGTCGATCGAGGATCTGGATCCGGGCGACGTGATCCTCACCGGGACGCCGGGCGGCGTCGCGCTCGCCCCCCCGAAGCGACCAATCCGCGCCCTCGGCGAGCTCCTTCCGGAGGCGGCGAAGTGGCGGATGTTCGTCGAGGGGCAAGCCAGGAGCCCGCGGTACCTGAAGCCAGGCGATCGGATCGAGTCGACGATCCGCACCCCGGACGGGCGCGTCGATCTCGGCAAGCAGGAGAACCTCGTTCGGTGAGGACGCCTCTGTCGCAAGGCGATGTCGTGATTATCGGGGCGGGGCCGACCGGCATGGCGGCCGCCGCGCTGCTCGCGCGCCACGGCGTGCGCTCCATCCTGTTCGAGCGCGAGACCGACATCCTGAAGATCCCGCGTGCCGTGCACCTCGACGAGGAGGTGCTGCGGGTGTTGCACCAGTGTTGCCTCGGTGAGGAGGTCGAAAAGGAGATCCGCCCGATTCGAGGGATGCAGCTCGTGGATCGCGGCCGGCGGACGCTCGTCTCGTTCGCACGCGACGGGAAGGGCTCTCACGGCTTCGCCCGGTCCAACGCGTTCGACCAGCCCGAGTTGGAGGCCGCCATGCGACGCGCGCTCGGGCGCGAGCCCCTCGTGACGCTGCGGGCCGCCACGACCGTCGAGGCCGTCGAGCACCTCCCCAGCAAGCGTCTTCGCGTCACGGTCCACGACCGGCAGCGCGACGCGCTGGAGGAGCTCGAGACCCCGGCGGTGCTCGCCTGCGACGGCGCGCGAAGCCGCACGCGCACGTTCGTCGGCACGGACTTCGAGGACCTCGGCTTCACGGGGCGCTGGCTGGTCGTCGACGTCACGACCGACGCGAAGCTCGATCTCTACGACGGCTGCCTTCAGGTCGCCGACCCCGAGCGGCCGACGACGTACTTCTGCACCGGCGGCGGCCGGCATCGCTGGGAGATCATGCTGCGCGACGAGGAAACGGCCGAGGAGATGACACGCGAGGAGCACGTGCGAGCGCTCCTCGCCCCCTGGCTCGGCAGCGCGACCCAGAACGCGACGCTGCGCCGCCGCGCGGTCTACACCTTCTACTCGCTCGTCGCGCGGCGCTTCCGGCGCGGGAACGTCTTCCTCCTCGGCGACGCCGCGCACCAGACGCCCCCGTTCATCGGCCAGGGGATGGGCGCCGGTATCCGCGACGCAGCGAACCTCGCGTGGAAGCTCGCCGCCGTACTGCAGGGGCGCGCACGGCCCGCGCTGCTCGACACCTACGAACTCGAGCGCCGCCCCCATGCGCGCTCGGTCATCATGCAGGCAGTCCTCCTCGGCCGCACGATGCGTACGAGGATCGGCGGCGGGCTTCGTGACCGGATCATACGGAGGCTCGGCTCGATACGCCCTCTGCACGACACCTTCCTGCGACGGGCGTTCCCCGATCTCAAGCGTGGCCCGATGGTTCGCCCTCGCGGGTCGCGACGTGCAGGCTGCTACGTGCCGCGCGCCACCGTCGACTTGGACGGCGGGACCATACACATGGACGATGCGCTCGGCGACGACTTCGCGGTGGTGTCAATCGAGCCAGCCGCGAACGGTGCCCCGTCCTCCATTCGAAATCCGCCAGCTCGGCAAGGTCGAGGTGACTCATACCGTCGCGGACCGAGACGGGACGATGCGCGCCTGGTTCGCCGAGCTCGGAGCGCAAGCCGCGCTGGTGCGCCCGGACCGCATCGTGATGGCGTCGGGCAGGGCGGCGGCGGCCCCCGGGTGGATCGAGTCGCTCATCCGGGCGTGTGGGTGGACAGCGCGCCCCTCATGCAAAGACGAGTGTTTGACCCGGAGGATGCCATGAGCGAGCGAGTAAGAGTGCGAGCGGGTGACCACTTTCGAGGCAAGGTCGCAATCGTGACCGGCGCGTCGAGCGGCATCGGCGCGGCCGTGGCACGCGCGCTCGCGAGCCGCGGCGTGCGCGTCGCGCTGGTGGCGAGGACGGCAGCGACGCTCGAAGCGCTGGCGGCCGAGCTCGGCACCGATCGCGTCTCGAGCTTTCCGTTGGACGTCTCCGACCGTGCCCAGATCGGCACGCTTCCCGGCCGCGTCGTCGAGCGGTTCGGTCGCCTGGATCTCGTTGTCAATAACGCAGGGGTGAACCACCGCGGTCCCGTCGACGAACGCAGCGCGAGCGAGCTAGCGGCCATCGTCGACACCAACCTCCTCGCGCCGATCCTCCTCACTCGCGCCGCCCTCGCTTACCTGCGCGACGGCGGCGCCATCGTGAACGTCGCGAGCCTCGCCGGAAAGGTCCCGGTCCCCGACGAGGCGACCTACAGCGCTACGAAGGCGGGCCTGCGAGCCTTCACACGCGCCCTCGGCGGCGAGCTCCGAGAGCGGGGGATCCACGTCGCTTCCGTCTGCCCGGGGCCGGTCGACACCGGCTTCTTCGGCGACGTCGCGACGGTGCCCGACCTGGTGTTCTCTCAGCCGATGAGCTCGGCGGAACAGGTGGCCGCTGCGGTCCTCGCCGCGGCCGAAGCGCGTGTGCCGGAGATCGACGTGCCTGCGCTCTCGGGCAAGCTCGCGACGCTTGGCTACCTGGCCCCATCGATCTTCACGCGCCTGCGCCCCTTTCTGGAGACCGTGGGCGCGCGCAACAAACGCCGTTTCGCGGCGCGGAAGGCTTCGACGACTTAGCTGACGTCACAGGCAGAGAGCGCATGAACGTTGCACTATGGACGATGCAGGCCGGTCTCGCCCTCCTGTTCCTCGCGGCGGGCGTACCGAAGCTGCTGCAGCCACGCGAACGGCTAGAGGCACGCATGCGATGGACCCGCCATGCGACCAGCGGACAGGTGAAGCTGCTCGGTCTCGCCGAAGTGCTGGGCGCGGCGGGGTTGGTATTGCCGCGCGCGCTCGGAATTGCCGCGTATCTGACCCCGCTCGCCGCCGCGTGCCTGTTCGTTCTCATGCTCGGCGCCGTCGTGACCAAGCTGCGCTCCGGTGAGTCGCCCGCCCTTCCGCTCGGTGCGGCGATTGGCTGTGCGCTCGTTGCACTCGGGCGACTCACGGCTGTATGAACGGGTCGGGTCTTCCGCGCTCGGCTGAAAGCTCGCCGCGGGCGGGGGGGCGTTACTCCCAGCCCTGCGGGGATCAATGACGCGCAGATTCCGCGCTCTCACGACCAACGAACCCCGGTTCCGTGGAATAAGCGAGCCTCCGATGAGAGCGCGAATGCGGGGAGCGCCCCGCTGCTCGGCACGGTGAATGGCGTTGACCGGAATGGGTGTCGTTTGCCAGCGCCCACGGCTCCACGGGATGCCCGAGCAAGTCGTGCTTCGTGAGCGCCTCCGGCGTCTTCGGTTCTCCTTTGCGCTTCAGGTATTCGGGCGCAGCCACCAACACACGCCGGAACGTAACGAGCAGGTGCGCGATCAAGGAGGTGCTCTCCGGCGTCAAGCCGGCCACGCGAATGGCCACGTCCATGCCCTCGAGCGCCAGATCGAGCAAGCGATCCTCGAGGCGGAGCTCGAGGCGCACGCCGGGGTGCTTCCGTCGGAACTCCGGCATCAGCGGCGCGACGAGCCCGAGACCGAAGCTTATGGGCACGGTCACCTGCAAGAGCCCGTCGGCCTGGCCCCGGACTCTTTCTCGACTTTCCACCACTGATGTGGCCGATGCGATCCAGGTCGCTCGCGCCCGCATCCTCGCGTACCTCGAGCGGCGCAACGTCATCCGCGTCGACGCCGACGTTCTCAGCGTCGACGACGCTCTCGCGGAGCGCGAGCCAGCGCTCGCCGCGGTAGGTCGCGGATGGTGTCCCACAAGCTACTCGTCGTCCGCGTCGCGCGGGCGGCCGCGGCGACGCCCCGGACGGCTCACCCGACGCGGCAACCGGTGGCGCAATCGGTACAGGCGGCGATGACGGTGGTGCGGACCACAGCGCAGGCGGCGCAGCCCACGCACTTTACGGCGTGCCGTCTCCGTGAGTCTCGAGGACGCTACGCCGTGCCGAAACTCGAGCGCGCGCGGATCCAGGTCACGATCGTCTCCAGCACGAGCGGCAAGTTACCGATCTGGCAGTGGCTCGACGCGTGCTCCTCGCCGCGAAAAACACGCTCGGTGACGGAGCGCGCGCGCACGAGGGTCGCGACCTGCCGGGCAAGCTGCGCGAGTGGAACGAAGTGGTCATCCGCGCCCGCGAGGAGCAGCACGTCCTGCGTCACGCGATCGGAATACGGTGCCGTCCGGTACTTCATCGTCTCGCGCAAGAACGCAGAAGGGCTCGATGCGCCGGTCACCATCATGCCCTGCTCCATGCCCCACCTCGCGAGCATGTCGTGCTTCATCATTACTCCGAGGATGCGGTCGACCATTCCGTCGCCGCCAGCGCGAAGGGCTCGATCGACGGCCATGCTGGCGAGCCGACCGCGACGGGACGAGATGCACTCGAAGAAATCCTCCATCACGTCGTACGCCACGACGCGCTGGATGCGCGGCTCGAAGGCAGCGGCGCGGATCGCGAGACAGCCGCCGAGCGAGATGCCGACCAACGTCACGTCGCGCACACCGAAGTGATCCAGCACGGCCGCGGTCGGATGCTCCCATAGCGGCGTCATCCGCAAGCCGTGACGATGGAGTGCTCCCCCTTGCCCAGGGCCGTCGAACGCGATCACGTCGAACCCGCGATCGCGCATCACCTCGAGCATCGGGAAGAACTCTTCGACGAACGAATCGAAGCCCCCGTGCACGACGATCGCACCCCGCGAGTCCGGGCCACGAACTCGCAACGCCGGCAGCGCTCGGGCTTCGTACGGCACTGCGTGGCGCTCGAAGCGGCCCGCGGCGGCGCGCTCGAAGCGCGATTGAAATCGCTCGTAAGCGGCTGCTTTTCTCGGGTCGTTCGGGCTCAGAAAGAACTCCGCGGCGCGCACGTACCGCAACGCGTCCTCGTCACGCCCCTCACGCGCAGCGGCCCCCTCGAGGGCGAACAACTCGCGCGACCAATCGTCGAAGGTCCGGATCCGCGGTGCGACCGCGCGAACGTCCGAAAGGACCTCCGACGACCCGTCCGAGACCAGGCGATTCAGCTGAAAATTGAGGTTTGCATCCCTGTGAAAGCGGTGAAACCCAACGGGAAGCGCCACGCGAACGAAGATAGAAACGGACCCGGGAAAAGTCCACGTCTCGAGCGCGCCCTACGCTGTACGGCGGGCCCGCAGCGTTCGGGCCGAGTTCAGGCGCACCTTCGCACGCCCGGCGCGTGGAGCCGCCAGGATGCGACCTCCCTCCCCTTGCTTCTTCAGTCCTCGAACAGCTCCCCGACAAGGGTGCCTCGTAGAGAACGAGAAATCGCTGCCGCCCCAGGCCGTCCTGCGTCGACCGGACCCGGTTCGATTTACCTACGCGCGACCTGAGCGGCAGTTCACCCCGCGAGCGAAGCGGTTCGTGCGACGTGAGCGGCAGTTCACCCCGCGAGTGAAGTGGTTCCTGCGACGTGAGCGGCGGTTCATCCCCGCATGATCGTGGCTCCCCACTCGCGTTGATGCGTCGAGCACGGCGAGGAACCTCAGCCGGTCGTACGGTCTAGTGGCACCGATTCTTGCATGGGGGCCTGTGCCCATGTCGGGCATCATCAACAACAAAGGCAGTTAGAGTCATGAATCCGAATTTGAATAGATCAGACCTGATCAATCTGGAAACGAGCGTGATCGCGGCACTCGCCAAGGTCACGCCCAACGAAAGCTTTCCCATCGAGGGCAAGCTCGTGGCGAGCAAGGATCTGCAGACGCAGGTCCAGGCTCACCTGGACACGATGAACTCGGTCAACGGCGCGCGAGCGCAGTTTTCCGAGCTCGTCGACGCCGACAAATCGCAGCGCGTCGAGATGGCGCCGGTCCTCGCGGGGATCCGGAACCATGTTGCCGGGCTGCTCGGCGAGAACAGCGCTGCGTTCGCCTCCTTCGGCTTCAAGCCGAGGAAGGCGGCGGAGCGCACGGCGGAGTCGAAGGCCGAGGCCGTGGAGAAGGTGCGCGCGACGCGCGTTGCCCGTCATACGATGGGAAAGCGTCAAAAAGCATCGATTCACGGCGTCGTTCCGCCGACTCCGGCCGCACCGGTCGTGACGTCACCGGTGAGCCCGGCGCCGTCCCCGACGACACCCGCTGACGCGAGTGCCAGCGGCGCGGCGACTCCCGCCGCGGTCACGAACAGTGTGACGCATTGAACTGGGTAAGAACGGCCGCGGGGAGTCTTCACCGAGGCTCCCCGCGGCGCTTTTTGTGGCAGCCGAGCCGGGGATCCTTTGCGACGAACGAACGTCGAGAAGCCCGCGTGTCGCGTGCTCGTCAAGGTGTGAAAAAAGACTGTGGTGCCAGAGCAACACCACGACGCCGAAGTCATGGTGCGAACCGGTGGTGAAGAGCGCTGGTGTTCGAGAAGCGTGGGGTGAGTGCGACTCGTGAGCGGGTTACAGGGTTACCCGGCAGCCTCTGGCAGCGTGAACGCGGCCGCGGAAAGCCGCGGGGAAGAGGCCGCCTGCCCGTTCGACCTTGACAATTTGCTCTGAAATAGTGGATGATTTCATGTTTCCTAATCGCTCCGGATCAGAGAATCGGAGCTGGAGGTCCTCGTGATGGGTTCCGCTCCGTGGGTCGGCTGGGTTCGGTCGAAAGGCGTCGTGCTCGTGCTGGCCGTCGGGGGTCTCGGCACTGCTCTGGCGTCGGGATGTAGCTCGACGAGCGCCTCGAAGGCCGCGCTCGCCGCGAGCTGCGAGCTGAACAGCGATTGCAGCGGCGAGCTGGTCTGCAGCTTCGGCCTCTGTCACAAGGAGTGTACGGCGACGAAGGACTGCACCGCGCCCGCGGACTGCATCGTCTCGCCGGCCGGGAACGTGTGCCAGCAAGCGAGCGAGACGAACTGCATCCGGACCTCGGATTGCCACACTCCGTTGACCTGCGCGAGCGACAGTACCTGTCGCAGCGCTTGCGTGACGGCGAGGGATTGCGTCGAAGGCCAGGTGTGTGCCACCGGCGGAGTCTGCGCGGACCAGAATGAGGTCACCTCGGCGGGGACTCTCATCAATGCCGGTGGCGCGAGCGGCGCGGGTGGTGCGAACGGCGTGGGTGGCGCGAACGGCGCGGGTGGTGCGAACGGCGCGGGTGGTTCGGGGTCCACCGTCCCCGACGCAGGGCTTGAGCACCCGGGCACGGGCGGCACGACCGGCACGCCGCCAGTGGACGGCGGTAGCGGATTCACGGGAGCCGGCGGGACGAGCAGCATACGGTCGGATGCAGGCAAGTCGCCAGGTGCCGGCGGCGTGCCGGTGGGTCCGGGCTGCACCAACGGTGGCGGCGCGCAGTGCGGCGGCAGCTGCATCAACACGTCCACGGATCCAGCCAACTGCGGGACCTGCGGCCACACGTGCCCGCAGAGTGGCGGCTGCATCGAGGGCAAGTGCGTGACCCCCTATTGCAGCGCGGGCTTCACGAACTGCGGCAGCGAGTGCGACGATCTCCAGAGAAATGCCCTGCACTGCGGCACCTGCGATAACGCCTGCGCGGCGGACGAGCAGTGTTCACAGGGGGTGTGCGCCAAGATCTGTGACCCGTCCACCGGGCTCAACTATTGCTCGGGCTTGTACGGGAGCTCGGGTACTTGTGTCGACCTTTCCACCGACTTCTCGAATTGCGGCACTTGCGGCAATAACTGCCAGACCCTCGAGCAAGGGCAGAACTTCGGGGGAGGGGCCAATCCCCTCGCGTGCGTGGGCGGAGCCTGCGTCTGCACGGGCGGGCTGACGGCGTGTGGTGGCACCACGACCATCACCTGCGCAAACGTCGGCGACGACCCGCTCAACTGCGGGACGTGCGGCCACGTCTGCCCGGGCTCGCAGGTCTGCTCGGGCGGCACCTGCGCCGCGACCTGCGGCGGCAGCCTCGCGAGCTGCGGTGGCGCTTGCGTGGACACCTCCTCCGATCCCCAGCACTGTGGCAGCAGTTGTACCGACTGCACTTCGTCGGCGCAGACGTGCATCAGCGGAGTGTGCCGGCCCGGTACAGGAGGCAGGTGCGCGGCCGGGCTGACGACCTGCAGCGCGGGCGGTGGCGGCGGCCCCGTTTGCGTCGACACGTCCAGCGACCCGGTTAACTGCGGGGCATGCGGCACGGTCTGCGTCGGCGGGCCTTGCGTGGGCGGCGCATGCACCTGCGCCAACTCGGCGCTCACCGCTTGTTCGAAGACCGGCTGCAACACGGTATGCAGCGACCTCACGAGTGATCCCTTCAACTGCATCCGGTGCGGCAACGTTTGCCCCTCGGACACTGTCACCGGCGCACCGGGCATCTGCACGCCGAGCGGCTGCGCCTTCGAGCCGACTCCTTGCGACACGGGGTTGACCCAGTGTTTCAATGGGTCGTCCAACGGCGGCATCTCGGCCGGCGGCGGCTGTTCGCCGCTCGTCTCGAACGCTCCCGAGCCCGGCGGATTCTGTGTGGACACCATGACGGACCCCAGCCATTGCGGCAACTGCACCACCCAGTGTCCGTTCAACCACACGTGCTCGGGCGGCGTCTGCCACTAGGAAAGGGGGTCTTGACCCCCGCGGCTCGCTTCGCGACCGCTCCCCCGCCGCCTTCGGCGGGCTCGCTCCGCTCGCGTAGTTCCGCATCTGGGAGCCTGGCAACCTAGGGATCCCCGTGTGCGGCGGCCCACCGCGCATCACTCGTTCAGCAGCGCGGCCACCTTCTCCGCAATCGCGAGCGACGCGGTGAGCCCCGGTGACTCGATGCCGAACAGGTTCACGAGCCCCGGAACCCTGTGCGTCGACGGTCCCTGGATCACGAAGTCGCCATCCGGCGCTCCCGCCGGCACGAGCTTGGGTCGCACGCCGGCGAAAGCGGGCTCGAGCGCATGCTCGGGGAGTCCCGGCCAGTAACGGCGGATCTCGCCGTAGAAGGCGTCCCCGCGCCATGGGTCGACGTCGTACCGGAGGTCGTCGACCCGGGAAACGGGGAGCCACTCCACGTCCGGCCCGAACCGCGCCTGCCCCCCGAGGAATCGAAGGTGAGATGAACGCCGAGACCCCCGGGGACCGGGACCGGATAGACGAGACGTGAGAAGGGCGCTCGCCCCGACAGGCTGAAGTAGTTGCCTTTCGCGAAGTGAGCCACCGGCACGGCCGCCACCGCGATGCCCTCGATGCTGCTCGCGACGGCCGGAGCGGACAGACCCGCGGCGTTCACGAGGTTCTTCACCGTGAGGGTGGTGGGACGACCCTGCGCGTCGGCGACCGTCAATCGGATCCCCGAAGCGGTGGTCTCGCCGCGGACCACGCGGCTGCCGAACGCGATGCTCGCGCCCCGGTCCTGCGCCTCGCCGAGCAGGCTCCGCATGAGAGCATGCGAGTCCACGATGCCGGTCGACGGCGACACGAGCGCCCCGACGCACTCGAGTGCAGGCTCGAGCTCGAGCGCCTCCCGGCGATCGATGAGCCGGAGATCGAACACTCCATTTGCCCGGGCGCGGGCGACGATGGCGTCGAGGCGCTCGAGCTGCTCGGGGCTGGTCGCGACGATGATCTTGCCGCACCGCCGAAACGGCACCGCCCGACTCTCGCAGTACTCGTAGAGCCGCTCTCGCCCTGCCACGCAAAGGGAAGCCTTGAGCGAGCCGCTCGCGTAATAAATCCCCGCGTGCACGACCTCGCTGTTTCGCGAGCTCGAGCCGGAGCCGATGACCGTCTCCGCCTCCACCACGACGACCTCCACCCCGCGCCGCGCGAGCTCGCGGGTCACGGCGAGCCCGACGACTCCCGCGCCCACCACGACGGCATCGATGTGCTGCACGGGTTCCACGGGCAACGACGAGCCGCTCGCATACCGCGCCTCCGGCAAGCCGTCACGGACCCGCTCCTACAGCCGTTCCGCGCCGTCGAGTTTGCTCGGGTTCCCCGCACTCTCGATCGGTGACCGGTCGAGCGCGGCTCCGGTTGGCGATGCCGGGGTCGGTTTCGGGCGCGGGATCGGTTCCGGGGCAAGGCCCCCCTGCAACCCATCAGTCGCGAATGCGCGTGCCCGCGACGAGCCTCACGAGCTCGAGCGCGAGCTGGTACCCTCGACGTCAGCAGGAAGAGATGCCGGGCTCGGACGACGTCGAAAATCTGGACCGCTTGATCGGTAGCGTTGTTCCGTCCGAAGGTGCGCCGGGCGTGACGTTCGTCGTCGGGCAGTGTCTCGGCGCGGGTGCGGTGGGAGTCGTGTTCGCTGCGCTGCGGTCGGAGCGCGGGGCGGAGACTCCGGTGGTGCTGAAGGTGCTGCGGCCGAGCTTCGTCGTGGCGAACGGGGACACGGCCCTCGCCAGCATTCGCAAGGAAGCGGTCGCTCTCGGGCGGTTGAACGAGCGGGTGCCGCCGTCGCCGTTCGTCGTGCGGCTCATCGACACGGGGGAGCTCCCGTTCGTTCACCGGATGACGCTGCAGTTGCCGTGGCTCGCCATCGAGCAGGTGCACGGCGGCGAGGAGGGCACGACGCTCGCCGAGCGCGTGCGCTTTGCGTGCGACAGCACGGGCAGCGCGTTCGACCCCGCGCGTGCGGCGCGCGCGCTGCGATGCCTCGCCAGTGGGATTGCCGCGATTCACGGCGTGGGCGTCGTGCACCGCGATCTGACGCCCGGCAACGTGCTGTGCTGCGGCTTCGGCGAAGGGGAGCTCTTCAAGATCTCGGATTTCGGCGTGTCGCGATCGGTCGGCATGGCGGACACGTTCGGCCAGGTGCTGCTCGGGACTCCGGGGTATGCAGCGCCCGAGCAGAGCTTCCCGACGGTGGCCGGCGTCGGTCCGCACAGCGACGTCTTCAGCTTCGGCTGCCTCGTCTACTTCATCCTGACGGGCGAGCCTTATTTCCAGGCAAGGACGTTGGCGCAGGCGCTCATCCTGGCCCGCGCCCCGGAGCGTCGCGGCGTCGCAGCGGGGCGGTTCCTGGCGCCCGAGCTGCTCGCGCGTCCCGACGTGTGCGCGACGCTCGATCGCGCGCTCGCCGAGGCCACCGCTTACGATCCTCGCGAGCGACCTCAGCATGTTCAGTACCTCGCAGGGGCGCTCGCGCCGCTGCTCGCGACCATGGGCTCGGCGCGACCGAGTCAACGACACGTGGACAGCGTCGCGTCGCGTCCGGCGCCCGTCGACGCCGGAGGGTGGCGCTGGACGGTTCGACACGCGCCGGGCGATCCGCGCGTCATCTATTCCGCGGCGTGGGACGCCGACGGGGCGTGTCTCGCCGCGACGACGCAGGGACTCGAGTACTGGGACGGCGTCCGCTGGGTCGTGGCGACCCGGGAACGGTGGCTCTCCGAGTCCATTCGCTTCGTGTATCGGGTCGGGGCCGGTGCCTGGTTGCTCGGGGCCGAGGACGGCACGCTTTCGCTCTTCACGTTCGAGGGCGTTCAGGCTCTCGGCCGCGCCGGTGCGGGTCCGCTCCGGCTCGTCACCGGCAGCGGGAGTCCCGACGATCTGCTCGTCACGGTCGTCGAGCGCGACGGTGGCCGCATCGAGCTCCTCGGCATGGCGTCCCGCCGCTGGATGAAGCCGCTCCCCGTTTCTCAGGCAGCGAGCATCACGACCGTCGCGCACGTCGATGACGCACGCTGGCTCGTCGCAGGCCGGAGCCACGCGGGCCTCGGGTTTGCCGCCCTGTTCGACCCGTTGCAATGGGAGCTGGCGCCGCTGCTCGTCCCTCCGAATCGCGCGTTCATCGCCTCCGGCGGCGCTGCAGACAGGGGCACGGGCATCGTCGGGGGCGCGTCGGGGTACGTCGTTCACGTCGAGCGCAACCACACGAGAGGGTCGCGTTTGCCCGACGAGAGCGACGTCTCCGCGGTCGCGACGGACCTGTTCGGTCGCGACTGGGCGGCGAGCCTCGGACGGATCTGGCTTCGCAATCTCAGCGATGCCTGGAGCCTCGTCTGGAGCGATCCCGCGTGGGCCGTCCCGTTCATCCGGCTCGTCCCCGACGCGGGGATGCTCCTCGCCCTGGCCGCCGACGGCGCCGTGCTCGAGGGCCGAGCCGCGGCGAAGTGACCGTTCGCGAGGGTAGGAGCGCGTACGCGCGCAACGAGGCTTCGGCTCCCCTCCATCCGGCGTAACGGGTAGAGTGATGCTTGGACTCGAGATCCGAATGCACGATCCCAATGCCGAAGAGTTGCGCGCGGAGATGCAGCGTCTGGTCACTGCCGGCAAGCTGGAGGGCGGTGCGAGCGATGCCGCCTCCGCGTTGCTCGGATTGTTCCTCGGCAACCTGCCCGATTTCCTCTTGCTGCTGTCGCTCGACGGCACGGTTCTGTTCATGAACCGGGCGCGGGCCGGCGTGGACATCCCGAGCGTCCTCGGGCACAAACTCGCCGAGTATTACTCCGCCGAGGCCGACCGGATCGCGCTCGAGCGAGCTTTCGCGCGCGTGGTGGCGACGGGTGAGAACACTTCGTTCGAGAACCACGCGCGCTATACCGACGGCTCGGAGCACGCGTTCCTCACCCGCCTGGCGCCCGTGAAACTGGAGGGTCGCGTCCTCGCACTGGCGCTCGCTTCCACCGAGCTCACCGAACAGAAGCGCATCGAGGAAGCGCTGCGTGCGAGCGTGGAAAGAGACCGGGTCACGCTCGCCGCGACCGGCATGGGCCTGTGGTCCTGGGACCTCGAGGGCCATGCGGTGACGTGGGACGCGGCGACGTGCTCGATCTGGGGTGTGACTCCGGAGACCGTGCCGAAAGACTTCCCCTCCTATCTCGCGCTGGTCCATCCGGACGAGCGTGAGCACCACGAGGCCATGATCGCGGAGATGCGGCGGACGGGCGTGTACCCCCAGCTCGAGCATCGCATCTTGCGTCCCGACGGCTCGGTGCGGCGCGTCCTGTTACGCGCGACGGTGACTCGCGCCGAAGACGGCAGGGTGATCAAGTTGATGGGCGGTGTGCTCGACGTCACCGAGCAACGTGAGATCGAAGAGCGCTCGCTCCAGGCCCAGAAGATCGAGGCCATCGGTCAGCTTTCGGCCGGCATCGCGCACAATTTCAACAACATGCTGATGATCATGCTGCCGAGTATCGAGCTCGCGATGCGCAACGCGGCGCCGAGCGATGCTTCCCTGCTGCGCAGCGCGCACGATGCCGGCTTGCGTGCGGCCGAGCTCGTGCGCCAGCTGATGATCCTGGCGGGCGCTCCGCGGACCCACACTAAGCAAACGGAGGACGTGAACGCGCTCGTCGAACGCACTGTCGCGATCTGCCGGCGCGCGTTCGATTGTAGCATCGAGATCGAGCTCCGGGCGTCCCCGCGGCCCGTGTTCGTGCTGGCCGACTCCACGCAGCTCGAGCAAGTGCTGCTCAATCTATTGATCAACGCGCGCGACGCGCTGAGCGAAGCCGGGCGCGACGCCAAGCGCGTGCGCGTCCAGGTCGACTACGACGTTGCGCCGCCGCTCGGGGCATTCCTGCGTCCGGCTGGCTACGCGGCGATCCGCGTGAGCGACAACGGCATCGGAATGAGCGCGGCGGTGCGGGAGCGCATCTACGAGCCGTTCTTCACGACCAAGGACGTCGGTCGAGGCACCGGTCTGGGCCTGTCCACCGCGCGCGGCATCGTCGTCGACCACGGCGGCTTGCTTGCCTGTGAGAGCGCGGAGGGTCGCGGAACGACCTTCGCCGTGTTCCTGCCGATCGAAGAGCGCGGGCCCGTGCCCGAGCCGCGAAGCCTCACACCCGAGCCGTTTCGCGCGCTCGGGCGCCCGACGATCCTGGTCGTGGACGACGAAGCGCCCGTCCGCGCCGTCGTGTCGCAGATGCTCGAGCACAGCGGTTTCGAAGTCATCCCAGCCGGGAGCGGCCGAGAAGCGCTCGCCATCGTTGGCCGCGAAGACGTGCGCCAGCGCCTCTCGCTCGTGCTGCTCGACTTCTCCATGCCTGACCTGTCCGGCAAGGAAACGCGCCGCGAGCTCAAGGTCCTCGCGCCCGAGCTCCCCGTCGTCTACTTCAGCGGCTTCCCTCTCGACGACTGCAGCGACGTCGCCGCCTTCATCCAGAAGCCCACCACCTACAGCGAGCTCCTGAACACCGTGCGTCGAGTCCTCGAGCCCTGAAGCCAGCACCCCTAGCTCGGCTCAAGGGACCCAGCGGGCCAGGATGCACGTGATGTTGTCAGGGCCGCCGCCTTCGTTCGCGGCGTCGATGAGACGGCGCGTGGCGGTCGGGAGATCCGCGGACGTCGTGACGATGTCGAGCATGCGCTCGTCGGTCACGGGGCCGCTCAGACCGTCGGAGCAGAGCAGGATGGTGTCGCGGGCCTTCGGGGTCTCGTAGCGCGTGTCGACCTTGACCGTGTCCTTCATGCCCAGCGCGCGGACGATGACGTTCTTGTGCGGGAAGTTCTCGATCTCCTCCGGCGTCAGCTTCTTCATCTTCCGGTAGTCGTTGAGGAGCGAGTGATCTTCCGTGAGCTGCTCGATCTTGGAGTCCCGGATGCGGTACGCGCGGCTGTCCCCGACGTGCGCGACGTAGATGCCGTCCTCGACCGCGAAGAGGGCACAGAGGGTCGTGCCCATGCCGCGCTGCTTGGCGTTCTTCTGTGCGGTCTCGAAGATGCGTAGATTCGAGAGCTTCACGCCGGTGATGAGACGGTTCTCCTCGTAGCCCTTCGAGCGGTCCATCTTGTAGGGCCAGGTTCGCTCGGGGTCCTCGGACGTCGCGCCGAAGAACTCTTGCAGCGAGTCGATCGCCATCTTCGACGCGACCTCGCCCGAGGCGTGTCCACCCATGCCGTCGGCGACGATGTACAGACCGAACTCCGAGAAGATCGCGAAGTTGTCCTCATTGTGGGCACGTTTCCGTCCCACGTCGGTCTGACCGGCAACCTCGATCCTGAGCGGTTGATTCATCCCGGATTCGAACCCAAATCAGACGCTATCGACCGGATTCTTTCGTGTCAATTCGAACCCGTCGCGGCCTTGGCCGCACAGGGAAGACTCTGGCACGGCGGCTCTTGACTCGGCGCGCCGTGGACGATGAACCCGCAGGCATCATGGCTCGAGAGTTCGAATACCGGCTTCGCCGGCCACGATGATGCGATGGGCACGGCCCACGAAGAGACCCGAGTCCACGACGCCAGGAATCAGCGCGAGCCGCGATTCGAGCCCCGCGGGGTCGTCCACGATACCCGCATGTACGTCGTAAAGGAAGTTTCCCGCGTCGGTCATCCACGGGGCGCCGTCTTTCGAGCGGAGCTCGACCCGGCCGAAGAGCCCGAGCGCGGCGATCGTCGAGAGCCGGCCGAAGGGCAGGACCTCGACCGGGACCGGCCATTTCTCCCCGAGGCGTGCGCTCAGCTTGGACTCGTCCACGACGATGATGTTCGTCCTGGCGGACTGATTGACGATCTTCTCGCGAGTATGGCAGCCCCCGCCGCCTTTGATGAGATCGAGCGACTGGCTCACCTCGTCCGCGCCGTCCACGCAGACGTCGATGAGCCAGGGACCTTCGTCCGGGAGGAGCGGGATGCCGAGGCGTGTAGCCTGCGCGCGGCTCGCCTCGCTCGTGGGGACGCCGCGGAGCTTGCGTCCCTGCTTCACGAGCTCCCCAACGCCGTCGATGAAGAGCTTCGCGGTCGACCCCGAGCCGAGCCCGACGATACCGTCTTCAGGGAGGAGTTCGAGCGCGGCGCGGGCCGCGAGCAGCTTGGCTTGATCTTGATTCATGGTGGGTCGCGCTGGATCGTTCTTGCGACATTCGCGCGCCGGCGGCAGGCCTTGCGGTCACGTATTCACCGCTTCATGGCGGTCCGGCTGTCGGCGTCTCTGGGCATCACGTAGAAGAAGTCGCGCCGGTTGGGCTCGCGGATGTACTCGTCTTCACTGAACTCGAAGCCGTCAGCCAGTGCGACCGCGATCCGCTTCGACGATTCCGCGGGCGCGCCCTTCTTTCTCTCGAACGTCACGAACTTCGGATAAGAGAAATTGACGTCGAGCTGCGCGACGGTGGTGGCTCCCGCGTGGTGCATGCCGTCCGCGATCGCGCGCGCCGTCGTGTGGTTGCTGATGCTGACGAAGAGGATTTCCCGGGTCCGATCGATGCCGATGGCGGATCTGCGGATGACCGTCTCGCCGTCGAGCGTCGCGCCCCACCTCTTCGCGAGCTCCGGGTCGGCGAGGCGGAAATGCAGGACATCGTTTTCGTACATGCAGACCGGCGTCTCGCGCCAGAAGACCATGTTCGCCGCGTCGCTCGCCAGCTCGTTCCAGGTCGCGATGCGGATCGAGTCGTCCTTGTAGCCCGCGATCGTGCAGACGCCTGGCTTCGGCTTCACGAGGAGCGTGTCGTCGGCGAACATGCCGTAGTGGCCGTGCTCGGTCTTGAAGCCACCATTGAACGCCGCGAGCACGCGATCGCGGCTCTCCTCGGGAATGACGCCGGGCCGCGGCACGTTCAGCGCGCCGTCTTCGGTCGCTTGAGGCTCTTTCGTGCCGGCCACGAGATGCAGGCGAACGCGGCGCAGGTCGATGGCCACGACGAAGACCTCCGCCCACGAGCGGTTCTTGTCCGGGTGCAGGAGCGTCTTCATCATCGTGACGGGGTCGTTCGGGCGATCGGGATCGGACATCGGGACCCATTCGCCGTCGCCAGGCGCGGACCACTCCTTGAGCGCCGGTCCGACGTCCGCCATCGCGAATGGCGGCAGCACGACTTCCGCGGATTTCGATTCCGCTGCCGTTGCGGGCGCTGCCTTCGGCGAAGGCGCGGCCTGGCGGGTCCGGGGCACGCTCCAGTAGGCTCGTGGCTTCTCCCCGCGGCGCCAGACTCGATCGACGCGGTCCTGCACGCGGTAGGCGAAGTCCTCGAGACTCGCGACCGCGTCCACCCCGATGACGGAGCGAAGGCCGTCCGCGACGTACGGTCCCAGCCAGCCCACCCGATTGACTGCGATCCAGAGCGCGAGGACCGCAGCTCCGCCGAGTCCCAGAACCACGCCGGCGACGCCGCCGGGTACCACGCGCCGCCGCCGTCGGGGCCTTCCGGATTTCGGGCTCGGGCGCGCGCCGGGCATCGCCCGGCAACATAGTCCAAGGACCGCGCCCGGGCCCATTCGCCGGCTAGGAGGACTGGCAGGAGACCCGTCTCCGGGCCGAAACGCCGACCATCGACTCAAGTGAGCGCTGTCATGGTGATAATAAAGAAACCTGGATGAGCCTCGAGCGATCCCGCACCTGGTGGCTCGTCTTCGTTGCGGTGCTGTGCGCCGCCCTCGGCGCGACACACGCCGCCCGCGCGGACCCGGACCCGGATCGGGACGCGGCTTCGGCGCCCGAGGCGCTGCCGGACCTGCATCCTGCGGCGGATCTCGGCACGCTTGCCGGGCGTTCGATCACGCGCATCGAGATCGTTACGCGAGGCGGGCGCTGGGCCGATCGGGTGTCGTTGCGGCGTGTGCGCGTCGGGGACCCCCTGAGCGGCGAAGTCGCGCGGAGAGCGTTGCACGAGCTGTCGGACACGGGCCGGTATGCCGACCTCGTTGCCGAAGCAGAGCCGGACGGCGACGGGGCGGTGCTCCGGATCAGCGTCACGCCGAGGCGTATCGTGACCGCGACGCAGATAGTCGGCGGCACACTCGACGACGACGAGACCCTCCACGCGACCGGCATCGAGGCGGGCCGCGAGATCACGAGCGACGATCTCGCCAAGGGCGCCGCGCGGCTTCGCGCGTTCTACGCCGATCGAGGCTATCCGAAAGCCACTGCCGGCATCGACGCCATCGACACCGACGACCCGATGCAGGTCATCGCCGTGCTGCACGTGTCACCGGGCGCGCCGCGTTCCATCGCTCGTCGCGTGCTTCGCGTCACGCCGTCGCCGTCACGGCGCCTCTCCTCGCTCGTCGACGACTACGCGGTTTCTGCCGGCGACCGCGCGGACGGCGATGCGCTCGCGCGCGCAGACGGAGACCTTCAGGACGCGCTGCGAAACAATGGCTGGGAGACCGCAGCCGTCGCGCATCGCCTGGAGGGAACGGGGCGAACCGCGGTGCTCTTCGTCGACGTCCGCGCCGGGCCCGAGGTCGAGATAAAGTTCGAGGGCAATCACCGCTTCGACGAGAGCGAGCTCACGGACGCACTCGATCTCGGAGACAACGAGGACCGAGCCCCCGGCACGCTCGCGGCCCGCATCGAAAAGTATTACGTGGACCGCGGGTTCCTGGACGTCCGGGTCACGCCGGAGCTCCGCGGCACGCCGAGCGACGCGAAGAACGTCCTCGTGCTCCACGTACGAGAGAACGAGATCGTCACCGTCATCCGGCGCGAATATCCGTGCCTCACGGGAAAGCGCAAGGCGAGTGGGGTGGACGAGGAGATCGATAGCTTCCTCTCCGAGGCGTTGCCCGGGACGGGCATCATCGGTCCGGTGGATCCACGAGTCGTGGACTCGGTGCTCGGGCCGCGCAACCTGACGGGGTCGCGCGTCGCACCGCTGGAAACCAATCCGTGGCGGACCTACGTCGAGGACGTCTACGACCGGGCCACGCGACATCTGCAAGAGCTCTATCGCTCCGAGGGATATCTGTCCGCGACGGTGGGGCCCGTGGCGCTCCTTCGCCGCCAGTGCAATCGACACTCGTCCGCCGGCAAATGCGTGCCCATAGGCGAGCTCATTCGACCGCTCGTTCAGTGTCCGCAAAGCGACACGGACCTGCCCGTCGCGGACCAGCCGCCGCCGACGCCGTGTGTCCCCGATCCGCGCCACGGGATCCGCTGCGAGTCGGGCGTCGTGCTCGAGATCCCCGTGAAGATTGGCCCGCGCGCGATCTTGTGGGACGCCTCGTTCGAGGGCAACCGCGTGCTCGTGGAGTCCGATCTGGCGCGCATCGCGGATCTCGGCCTGGGCGAGCCAGTGTCGCAGATCGAACTCGACCGAGCGCGCCGACGGTTGCTCGACGAGTACTCCGAGCGGGGGTTCGCCTTCGCGGACATCGAACAGCGTATCGAGCTCTCGCCGGATCACACGCGGGCCCGCGCGCGATTCATCATCAACGAGCGCGACCAAGTGAGGGTCCAGGACATCGTCGTTCGAGGCGCGCGACGGACGAACGAGGGGCTCATCTTCGCCCGCGTCGCGCTCGTCAAGGGAGGCCTCTATCGCCGCAGTCTCGTGCGGGCAACCGAGGAGCGGCTCGCCACCCTCGGCGTCTTCTCGAACGTCTCCGTGACGCTCGAGGACCCCGAAGTTTACGCGAAGGAGAAGGTCGCCGTCGTCACCGTGCGCGAGCGGGCGTCCCAGTATCTGGACGTGCGCCTGGGCTTCAGCACCGGCGACGGACCGCGCGTGACGTTCGAATACGGTCACCGGAACCTGGGCGACCGCGCCATCCGCTTGACGATCCGCGCGCAGCTCGGGATTCTTGCCGGACTTTCTGATCTTCGACCCGACCGTGCGCGCTCACTTCCAGGCGCTGCCGCTGCAGCAGCGGCTGGAGCGGCAGGACACCGTTTCCGTCGAGTTACCCGAAATCGGGCTCGGTGCCCTGTTCCCGTTCGGCGTCGATCTCATCGACGTTCGCGACAACTCGCGCGACTTCGGCCTGACGAAGGACGCGGCGATCGTCACGCAGAGCTATCGACCGACGACGCGTTTCGTGACTCAGGTCGGCGGCTCCCTCGAGCGAAACGACGCCAAGATCTTCGCCGGAGAGACGATCGAACAGTACCTGGAAGCGAACCAGAGCTTCGGCCCGCGTCTGCGCGTGCCGGACGGCACGACCTTCGCGATCGCCGAGCGAGCGAGCGTGACCTGGGACCGTCGCGACAATCCGTTCGACGCGACGCGCGGGACGTTTGCCTTCGCGAGCGTCGAGCATGTTCACGCGATCCCGATCGCGGAAAGCGAGAACACGCCGATCAGCGACTTCGTGCGACTCCAGAGCCGCATCGCCGGTTACATTCCGCTTGCCGACAACGGGCTCTCGCTCGCGCTCAGCTTCCGGTGGGGCCAGAACGTGCAACTCATCTCCGGCTCGAAGACATATCCGGATCGGCTGTTCTTCATGGGCGGAGTGGATTCGCTCCGCGGGTTTCTCCAGGAATCCTTGATTCCCGAGGACGTCGCGGAACAGATCCTCCGTGACGAGAAGCGTGCAAACCAGCCCGGGGTGGATCCGAATTCTCTTCTGACGCCTGACAAGGTCGCCATTCGCGGCGGGGATCTCCTCCTGAATCCCCGCGTCGAGCTCCGCATCCCGCTCGTGGGTGCTCTCCAGACCGCGGTGTTCCTCGATACTGGAAATCTTTGGCTCGATCCCAAGACGGTGGACCCGCTGAAGCTTCGTTACGCCGCCGGGACGGGGCTTCGAGCGGCGACGCCCGTCGGGCCTCTGGCTCTCGACGTCGGATTCAACCTCGATCGACGAGACTGGGAAGATCCCTTTGCATTTCACTTCAGCATCGGTCTCTACTAGAAAAGGGGCCTTTCGGCGGGCTCGCTTCGCTCGCGTAGTTCCGCACCTCGTTGATCCCTCGGGGACGACGCTGCTCGTCGATGCGGAACTTCTGACCCCCGCCTTCCGTCGAGGGCATCCGATTTCGTCCGGGCGCCTCGCGTTTTCGAGCCGGTGTCCCTGGTATCGCGAACGGGGTCGCCCTAGAGAGTACGACCTTCGCGCCCATGTTCGCCGCCTCAGAGATTCATCCGAGTCAGATCCCGACCACGCTTTCAGGGCAGTTCCGCCGCCAGGCCCCCCGCTACGGGGTCGGTCTGTTGCTCCTGGCCACCTACCAGTACTCCCAGTATTGGTTCGACACGCACCTCTCGCGCGCCATCGACGCCGCCGTGCGTGGAGACGCGCACACTGCAGGGCGGATCGGCGCGGCGCTCATCGCCGTCGCGGTCGGCGCGCTCGTGATTCGCGTGCTCTCGCGGGTGAGCATCTTCAACGGCGGACGCATCGCGGAGTACGAACTCCGGCGCGCGCTCCTCCACCAGCTGCAGCGCCTCGGTCCGTCCTTCTACCGGCGCATGTCGACCGGCGACATCATGAGCCGCGCGACGAACGATCTCACGCAGGTCAGATTGCTCTTCGGGTTCGGCGTTCTCAATTCCATCAACACGCTGTTTGCGCTCGTGAGCTCGCTCGCCGTGACGGTCCAGATTTCCGGACGGCTCACGGTTGCTTCGTTGTCGACGTTGCCGGTGCTCCTGGTTGCCATGTGGGGGTTCGCGCGAGCGATGTTCCGCCGCCAGCGGCAGAACCAGGAGGCCATCGGAAAGATGAGCGGCGCCGTCCAGTCGAGCATCGCCGGCGTTCGGATCGTGCGTTCCTTCGCGCTCGAAGAAGCGGAGCTTCGGCGCTTCGAGGTCATCAACGCAGACTATCTGGAGAAGACGCTCGGCCTGGCCCGGCTCCGCGGGCTCATGTTCCCCGTGATGCAGGCGATCACCGCGGTCGGCACGATCATCGTGCTCTGGTACGGCGGCTCCCTGATGCTCCACGGGCACATGAGCGCGGGAAACTTCCTCGCGTTTTTCCGCGCGCTCACGCGGCTGACGTGGCCGCTCATCTCGCTCGGATTCTTGACGTCGATGCTCCAGCGCGGACGCGCCGCCTTCACGCGGCTCGCGGCGGTGTTCGAGGCGACGCCGGACATCGTGGACGGCCCGCTGCCCGCGCCGTCCGGCAAGCTCGGGCGGCTGTCGGTGCGCGGGTTGACGTTCGCGCATGGGGAGCATCGAATCCTCGACGGCGTGAGCTTCGACGTCGCGCCCGGTACCCTCGTCGCGATCGTCGGCAAGACGGGCAGCGGCAAGTCGACGCTGGCGGCGCTGCTCCCTCGTCTTCAGCGGACGCCCGCCGGGACCGTCTTCCTCGACGACGAGGACGTGTGCGATCTGCCGCTCCCGTACGTCCGGAAGACGATCGGGTACGCGCAGCAAACGGCGTTTCTCTTCTCGACGACGATCGGCCGCAATATCGCCTATTGCCTGGAAGATCCCGACAGTGACGGCGCCATGGCGGAAGTGGAGGGCGCGGCGCGCGACGCGCAGATCGCGGAAGAGGTCGAGTCGCTCCCGGACGGATACGACACGGTCGTCGGAGAGCGCGGTGTGCAGCTCTCGGGCGGACAGAAACAGCGCGTCGCGCTCGCGCGGGCGCTGCTCGCCGAGCCGCGGGTCCTCGTGCTGGACGATCCGCTCTCGGCCGTCGACGCGCGCACGGAGCGGGCGATCCTCGACGTGATCGAGAAGCAGCGAGCCCGGCGGAGCGTCGTGCTCATCACGCACCGGGTCGCCGCCGCGGCGCGCTGCGACACCGTCTTCGTGCTGGATCGAGGGCGCGTCGTCGAACAGGGAACCCACGAGGAGCTCATCGCGAAGGGCGGCGTCTATTCGTCATTCGCCGAGGAACAGCGCGTGGAGCGTGAAATCGAGGCGCTGGGCGGCGCGGCAGTCTCGTTCGCGGAAGCGGTGCCGGCGTGACGCAATCGACGGTCGCCCGCGCGCGCGACGCGACTCGCACCGAGAAGGCTCTCCGGGCCTTCCACGAAGAGGGCGCGATAACGACCTCCTACGACGCCCGCCTGGCCGCGCGGATCTGGCCTTTCCTTCGGCCTTATCAGAGCCTGCTCTGGCTCTCGGTGGGTCTCGGTGTCGTGATGGCGCTGCTGTCGCTCGTCCGCCCGTACATCATGCGCGTCACGATCGACAAGGGCGCGCTCGCCAAGGATCCGCACGTTCTCTTCGAGGGCGGACTGGCGTTCGCCATCGTCATCCTCATCGAGCAGGTGTTGAACTTCGTCCAGGTCTACGCGGTACAGATCTCGGGCGCGCGCGCGATGACGGATCTGAGGCGGGACGTGTTCACGTTTCTACACGGGCGGCGTCTCGCGTTCTTCGACCGGCAGCCCGTCGGTCGGCTGGTGACGCGGGTCACGAACGACATCGACGCCATCCTCGAGCTGTTTGCCTCCGGTGCGCTGAATTCCGTGGTCGATCTGATCAAGCTGGTCGGCATCGTCGTCGTGATGGTCGGGCTCGACTGGCGGCTGTCCTTGATCGGATTTGCCGCGGCGCCGGTCGTCGCCGTTCTCGTGTCGCTGGTGCGGAAAAAGTCGCGCGACGCGTACCGGGCGATACGCGCGAAGACTGCCCAGATGAATGCGAACATGAACGAACAGGTCTCGGGCATGGCCGTGGTGCAGGCGTTCTGCCACGAGGATGCCGCGGACGCGGAGTTCGACCTCATCAACGCCGAATATCGCGAGGCGAACATCAAGTCGGTCAAGTACGAGGCCGTCCAAGACGCGGCCATCGAGATGGTCACGGCTGTCTGTCTCGCGTCGATCGTCGTATCGCTCGGATACCGGCCGGTGAGCTTCGGGACGGTCGTCGCCTTCAACGCATATCTCGTCATGTTCTTCGAGCCCATCAGTGCGCTCGCGCAACGCTACACGCTCCTCCAGAGCGCGATGGCGGGCGCGGAGCGCGTTTTCGGCCTCCTCGATCTGGACGAGGCCGACGCGCCGAGAATCGTGGAGCCCTCGGCGGCTCCGGTCGACGACGGCGCGTTCGCCTTCGACCACGTCACGTTCGAGTACAAACCCGGCGTGCCGGTGCTCTCGGACGTGGGATTTTTGGTGAAACCCGGTGAGAAGGTGGCCGTCGTGGGTCCGACCGGTGCCGGCAAGACGACGCTGGCGTCGCTATTGTTTCGTCTCTACGACGCGACCAGCGGCGTCGTTCGTGTCGGCGGACACGACGTGAAGTCGCTGGATCGGCTGGCCCTGCGGCGGAAGTTTGCGGTAGTTCCGCAGGACGTCTTCTTGTTCCCGGGTACCGTCGCGACGAACATCGCCGTCGGCGATCCCGAGCCGGACCGGGCACGCGTCGAGGACGCGCTGCGGAAGATGGACGCGTACGATCTGTTCATGCGCCGCCCGGACGGCATCGACGCCACGGTCGAGGAGCGGGGCGAAAACTTCTCGGCGGGCGAGCGACAGCTCATCGCGTTCGCGCGCGCCCTCTATCGCGACGCGCCGATCATCGTGCTCGACGAAGCGACGGCGAGCATCGACAGCGACACGGAAGCGCGGATCCAGCACGCGCTCGATGCGCTCATGAAGGGGCGCACGTGCCTCATCATCGCGCATCGTCTCAGCACCGTCCGTGCCGCCGACCGTATCCTGGTCTTTCAACGGGGTCGCCTGGCCGAGCAGGGGACGCACCAGGAACTCCTTCGACAGGGCGGTCTCTACTCGAAGCTTCACCGCCTGCACTTCGCGCGACAAGAGCCCGGCGTCGAAGGTGCGGCCTAGACTAGCAGTAGTCCCGCATCGACGCGCGCGTCGTCCCCGAGCGACGAAATGCACTCGTTCCCGCGCCCGTCACCGCAACCGGCCCGACTTCCAATCGAGGCTGCGACGAAACGAGCGCGGCACTACGCGAGCGAAGCGAGCCGCGGGGGCAAGGCAGGCAAGACCCCCCCTTGCTAATAATCTCGGGTGCTCGCGTCCGCGGGTGCCGCGGGAACCGGGTTGGATGCGGTGACGCGAAGCTTGACGTCGGAGCATGTGTCGTTTCGGACGTCGAAGCTCGTCTTCGTCTGGCGTTCGACCGTGAATTGATTTCCGGCGGCCGGGGCGGCTCCGCCGCCGAGGCTCGCGTCGTTCGACGTCGCAATCGGGTACGTATCGAACGCAAAGTCCGCGACGACCGATGCTGGTTGGCCCCCGAGGTCTTCCTCGAAGCGATACGTGCGGCCCGGCGGAAAGGGCAGAAAGGGTCCGCCGGGTCCGGAGCTCTCGTAAAAGGCGGCCGGGGTCCCCGCGTAGTAGGTGGTGCCACCCCTGAACACGATGGGAGGCTGGTTCGGGTCCCGATCGCATTGAGTGCCGCAGCCCGCGGTCGCAGCGAGGAGGGCCGCCAGCGTCGCGAGCGCGAAAACTCGAGCCCCGGAGCGCGCGGTTTCGATGAACGCAGGCAAGGCGCGCGGAGCATAAGGCGCGGCTTGCCCGCAGATCAACGTGGGCCGTGGCATCGCCGCGGTTTCACGATACGTTTTGGCCGAATGGCGGCCGGAAAGGTTTGGCTCGTGGGCGCCGGCCCAGGCGACCCATCCCTGCTCACGGTCGCCGGCGTCGCGGCCCTGGGGCGTGCGGATGTCGTGCTCTACGACGCGCTCTCGCATCCGGCGCTCCTCGAGCTCGCTCGATCGGGCGCTGAGCTTCGTAGTGTGGGCAAGAGAGGGGGTCAGAAGAATCCCTCGCAGTCGTGGATCACCGAGGAGCTGATTCTCCTCGCGCGCGCGGGCAAGGCGGTCGTCCGGTTGAAGGGTGGGGATCCGCTGCTCTTCGCGCGCGGCGCGGAAGAAGCGGAAGCGCTTGCGGACGCCGGAATAGAATTCGAGATCGTGCCGGGTCTTGCGTCGCCAATGGCCGTCGCGGCGTACGCCGGCATTCCCCTGACGCACCGTGATCTGTCGTCGAGCGTGACGCTCATCACCGGAAGCGACCGCGAAGGCGTGGAATGGACTCCGGACGCCTGGCGCAAGCTCGCGACCGCGACGGACACCATCTGCATCCTCATGGGGATGCGCCGTCTCGGCGAGATTGCAGACGCCATCGTGCATGGAGGACGGCCAGCCGAGACGCCCGTGGCCGTGGTTCAGTGGGGCGCGCGGCCCGAGCAGCGCGTCCTGGTTACGACCCTCGGCGATGTCGCCGCTGCGGTGAAGCGCGAGGGCCTCTCGAATCCAGCCATCGTCGTGGTGGGGGAGGTCGTTCGACTGCGCGAGAAGATCCGCTGGTACGACAACCGCCCGCTGTTCGGAAAACGTCTCCTCGTGCCGCGCGCGGCGCAGCAGGCTCGAGAGACGGCGATCGCCGTTCGCGCACGGGGTGCCGAGCCCGTGATCTTTCCGGTCATCGAGCTCGGCGATCCTCCGGACCCGGGGCCGCTCGAGCGCGCTGTCCGTTCACTGTCGTCCTATGACTGGGTGCTCTTCACCAGCGCCAACGGCGTGGCGCGCTTCTTCACCGCGCTCGGTGCGGCGGGTCTCGACGCGCGCGCCTTCGGAACGGCGCGCATCGCCGTGATCGGGCCGGGCACCGCGGCCGCCCTTGCCGCGCAGGGTCTTCGCGCGGACGTCGTCGCCAAGGAGTTCGTCGGCGAGGGTCTGTCGGCAGAGGTGCTCGCGAGGGGTGCGCGTCGCGCGTTGATTCCTCGCGCGCTCGTTGCCCGCGACGCGCTCCCCGAAGCGTTACGCGCCGCGGGAACCGTCGTCGATGTCGTTCCCGTCTACGCCACGAAGACCGTATCGGCTGAACGCCGGGCGGCGCTCGTCCAGGAGTTCGAGGCGGGTGGCATCGACGTCGTCCCGTTCACGTCGAGCTCCACCGTTCAAGGGGTGGTCGAGCTCCTCGGCGCCCGGGCCGTCCCGCTTCTCGCCGGCGTGGTCGTCGCCGCGATCGGCCCGATCACCGCCTCCGCACTGCGCGACAGGGGCATCCGGATCGACGTGCAAGCGAGCGAGTACACCGTTCCCGGCCTGCTCGATGCCGTCGAGAAGTACTTCGGGTAAATGGATGAGCCCGCTCAGAACTCGATGCGCGCGACCGTGAACTTGTTGTCGAGCGTGCGGTTCGTGATCTCCGTGAAGCTCTTCGGCTGGCCGAGTTCTCGCTTCAACGAGCCGATCCGCCCGGTTTCCGTGACGAAGTACACGCGCCGGATGCCGTGCTTCTTCTGTTCGTCGACCCACTGCGTGAATCGTTCTCCGGATGAAACGAACGCCGGCACCTTGTTGCTGGTGTAGAAGTTCTCGCCCTTCCAGTTCATCTGGTACGCGACGAACGGCTGGTTCGGATTCGTTCGATCCCGGTAATAGGCGAGCGTGGTTTCACGCTGTCCCCAGTGGGGAGCGACGTTGTAGAAGTAAATGTCGATGCCCCACGCCGTCCAGACGGCGCCCGCGACGAAGAACAGGAGCATCGCGTGGGCGCGCCACCGGTTCACGGCGAGACCGAGCGACAGTAGCGCCGCGGCGATCGTGAACCCCACGAGCGCTCCCGAGAAGTCGAGCGTGTCGGGCCACGGGCGACTGTAGTTGTACGTGAAGAGGTTCATCAGACGAAGCTGGCCCGGCAGGGCCGAACCCGGCGCGCCGCTGAACAGATCGCGACCGACGAGGCCCACGACGACGGCCGACGCGATGCCCAGCACGGCGAGCATCGAGGCGTCGTAGCGTGCTCGAGGGTCCGCGCTCGGGGTCTCTCGCTCCGCGAAGCGACGCACGATCGCGATCACGATCGCCACACCCATCACGATGCAAGCGACGCCGAGCGCCTTCGACGGCGGGTGACCGGTATACGCCGCGCCGTCCAGCTTGCTCGGGAACAGGCGCGCGATTCCGTAAACGAAGACGAGGACGCCGAGGGTCCCGCCCGCGAGGTACCGCGGGAGCTTTCCCGCCCGGACCGGTATCGACTCACCGAGGAATCGGTTCGCGAGCACCGCCGCGAGTACGGCAATCGCGGGCACCAGCGGAAGGATGTAGTGATGGAACTTGGTCAGCGTGATCGTGAACATCCCGAACGCGGCCAGGAACCACACCATCATCATCGACGCCGCTTCGCCGTGGCGGTCGCGCGAGACGTCCGAGCGGCGAAGCCACCAGAGGAGTCCGCCCGCGCCGAGACCCGTCCAGGGAAACAGCCCATACCCGAGCTGCCAGACGTAATAACGGAAGCTCACATCGTCGCCCTGATTGGTGTCGTGCACGTGCTCGAACGCGCGCTTGTACATGTCGTGCATGATCAGCCGGTCGATGAACGGCGGACCGTGGCGCATGAACATCTGCACGTACCAGGGAAGTCCGACGCACGCCCCGACGAGCACCAGCGCCCCGAGCTCGAGTCGCGGCAGTTCGCTCCAGCGCCGTGTGACGGCGACGAAACCGAAAGCTGCCACGATCGGCAGGACCAGCCCGGGCGCGCCCTTGCCCATCATGCTGAGCGACATGAAATACCAGGCGCCGATGAAGTACGCTCGCTTGAGCCGCTGCTCGTGTCGCTCGACGTAGAGGAAAATGCCGGCGACGGTGCTCCAGAGCACGGCGGCTCCCATCGGCCATAGCTGCGGGTTCACCGCGTGGTCGGGGCGACACGCCTCGTTACCGGGAAGGCCGCAGTTGCCGCCGCCCGAGCCGGCGAAGAACTCGTCCATGTGGAAGCGGAAGCCCATCATCGTCGGACGGAGGTGGAGCGTCAGGTTCCGCGAAGCGAGGTACAGCACCTGCGGCAACACGCTCACGATGACCGCGCCGAGTACGAGGTGCATCGCGGAAACGCGGAACACCCTCGAGCCGATGCGAAGCTCGGTGAGACGCACGCGTTGCTCCGGGTCCGTGACGAAGCCGAGCAACAGCAGCGACATCGCCGCGGTGAGCGGACCCGTGTAGGGCATGTCCGTCATCGTCTGGTGCGACAGGAAGAACCAGTACGGCATCGTCGTCAGGAGGACGCCTGCCAGGAAGCCCGTCCGCCGCCCGAAGACGCGCGCCACGCTGCGGTAGAGCGCATAGACGCCGAGGATCGTGATGAGAAAGACGGGCATCCGCGCCGCCCATTCGGGCTGCGGAAAGAGGCCGTGGCTCGCGGCTCCGAGCATCTGGTCCGGCATGTACTTCACGCCGAGCAGCGAGAAGCTCATCGCCTGGATCCAGAAGTCGAGCACCGGTTTCGACCAGAACCAGCCGTCCTGCGCCCACCAGGTGGAGATCCAGTCGTCGCGGGCGAGCATCTCGCGCGACACCTCCCCGTAGTGTGTCTCCCAGGGATCGGTCAGCGAGTAGCTGCCCAGGAGCGGCAGATACAGCAGCACGATCAGCAGGATGAGCCAGAAGCCGTGACGCTCGAACAGGCTCCTGTCTCTGCCGTCTTCCTCGCGGAACGCACCGACGGAGCGTCCGAGACGATAGAACGCGCCGACGCAGCACATGAAGACCGACGGCACGAGGATCGCCGTGGTCACGATCTGCTTCGGGAGCACGCCCGCGACCGCCAGCGCCAGGATCACGAACAGGACCGTCACGGCGATGCCGAACTCGCCGAGCCGCTTGAAGAGGGTTCGCGCTTCCGTGTGGAAGGCGACGCGGGCTTCATCTCCGTCGAACGCACCCATGGCATCGAGGATGCCGAGCGCGGAGACGACGCACGCGATGAACCCTATCGGGATGCTGAAGCGCCAGTGGCGCTCCGTGCACATGATGAGAAAAGGGATGGCTGCCGCCGCGGCCGCGACGAGCCCCGAGACGCCCCGGCGGGCAATGTCGTGCCGAGGCAACTTCGCGCTCGTCGGACCTTTCCGTTCCGCGGCGTCACGATTCGTCGCGTCCGGCCGGCTCGCAACGGGACCGGCACCGCTCGGCGCGTCTTCGGTGCGGCCGCCTTCGGTCGAAGAGGGTGCGTCCGAGCTCACCGCTCGCGCCGTATCGTCCGCCATGGGGCGGCCCGTTCTTCGCATTTCTCGGGGGGGTGCGCCAGCACGGAGTCACGCGCGGGCACGGCATTTCTTCCGTCGAGAAGTCCGGTTCAGCGGCTTTTCAGCTCATCGACGAGTCCGCGTTCGTCTTCCAGACGGTCGCGCTGGCGCTCGAGCGCCGCCTTCTGCTCGCGCGCCTGCAGAACGACGTCCGCGGGTGCGTTATTCGTGAACTTGGGATCGAGGAGCCGCTTTTCGAGGACCGGCAGGTCCTTGTCGATCTTCTTCAGCGTCCGCTCGATGCGCTCGCTTTCCTTGTCCGCGTCGACCAGGCCCTTCAACCCGACCAGCACTTCCACGTCGTTGACGACGGACGGGACGAAACCGGGCGGACGACCGCCTTGCCCTTCGATCGCGGGCGCGCCGTCGGTCTTGACCAGTGTAGCGATGGCGCGCGCTTCTCGTGCGAGGAGCGCTTTCACGATCGCATCGGGTGTCCGGAGCACGAGTGGAACGGCGGCCCCCGGATGCACGTCGTGCTCGCTCCGTATCGCGCGAGCCGCGGACACGATCTCCAGTACGAGCGTCATCTCTCGCTCCGCGACTGCGTCGGCACGGCCGTCCGCGCTCGTCGGATAGGGAGCCAACGCGATCGTCTCGGGTCGCGAAGCGGGCTTCGGCACGCGCTGCCAGAGCTCCTCCGTCATGAACGGGATGTACGGATGCAGCGCGCGAAGCGCCGTCTCGATCACGTGCGCGAACGTGTCGCGCGTCTCGAAGCGATCTTCATCCGGACCGTTCGCGAAGATGGGCTTCGTCAGCTCGAGGTAGCCGCTGCAGAGCTCGTCCCAGAAGAAGTGGTAGAGCGCCTGCGAGGCTTCGTCGAGGCGGAAAGCGTCGATGCCCGTCGTGCTCGCCTCCACGGCGCTCGCGAGCCGCGAGAAAATCCAGCGATTCACGAGCAGCTTCGGCGACGCGGGCGGTGCGCCCGTGAGCGCCGCGCCCTCGACGTTGCCGAGCGCGAAGCGGATCGCGTTGTAGACCTTGTTGCAGAAGTGCCGGTATCCCTCGATCCGCTTCGGCGAGAGCGCGATGCGGCGCGCCTGGGGAGAATAACTGCACAGCGTGAGGCGCACCGCGTCCGCGCCGTAAGCCGGGAAGCCCTTCCCCATCTGCGCGGCCGACGGATAAGCCTTCTTGAACTTCGCGAACGCTTCCTCGACGCGGCGCGCCGGGCAGGGCTTTTTGCACGACCGAGTCGAAGTCCGCGCCGTGGATGAGATCGAGCGGGTCGATCGACGTTGCCCTTCACCTTGCTCATCTTCTCGCCGGTCTCGTCGACGACGAGTCCGTTCAGGAGGACGCGCCGGAACGGCACTTCGCCCATGAAGTGGAGCCCCATCATCATCATGCGCGCGACCCAGAAGAAGAGGATGTCGTAGCCGGTCTCGACATGTCGCTCGCCGGGTAGAAGCTTCGCGAGCGCCGGCGTCTCGTCGGGCCAGCCGAGCGTCGAGAACGGCCAGAGCCCGCTCGAGAACCAGGTGTCGAGCACGTCGGGATCCTGCTCCACCCGCGCGCTCCCGCACTCCTCGCAGCTTGCCACCGACTCTTCTCGCGTGACCATGTAATGCGAGCAGTCCTTGCAGTGGAACGCCGGGATCCGGTGGCCCCACCAGAGCTGGCGCGAGATGCACCAGTCCAGGATGTTCGCGAGGAAGTGGTCGTACGTCTTCACCCACTCTTCGGGAAGGATCGCGTCCGGCCGTCCTTGACGGCGGCGAGCGCGGGTCCGGCGAGCGGCTCCATCTTCACGAACCACTGCGTCGAGATCATCGGCTCGACCACGCGTCCCGAGCGCTGGCACCGCGGCAGCGTCAGCTGGTGCGGCTTCGTGCCGCGCGCGAGGCCGAGCTCTGTCGAGCGCCTTCTTCACCGCCTTCCGCGCCTGGAAGCGGTCGAGCCCTGCGAACTGCCCGCCGACGGCGTTCATCGTGCCGTCGAGGTTCAGGATGTTGATCTCCTCGAGCCCGTGGCGCTTGCCGGTCGCGAAGTCGTTGAAGTCGTGCGCCGGCGTCACCTTCACCGCGCCGGTGCCGAAGTTCATGTCGACGAGGATCGCGTCGGTGATGATCGGGATCTCGCGGCCCGAGAACGGATGGACGGAGCTTCTTGCCGTGGAGATGCCTGTAGCGCGGATCGTCGGGGTGCACGGCGACCGCGGTGTCGCCGAGCATCGTCTCGGGGCGCGTCGTGGCGACGACGAGTTCCGTCGCTCCCGCGCTCGCGTCGGCGTCCGTCGACGGGATAGGCGAACTCGAACAGCTCGCCCGTTGGCGTTCTCTTCGTTCTCGACCTCGAGGTCGGAGAGCGACCGTCTGCGCCTCGACATCCAGTTGATGAGCCGCGTCGCGCGGTAGATGAGCCCTTCCTCGTGGAGCCGCACGAACGCCTCGCGCACCGCGCGCGACAGGTCCGGGTCCATCGTGAACTTCATGCGGTCCCAGTCGGCCGAGCAGCCGAGCACTGCGCTGCTCGAGCGATGCGCCCGCCGCTCTCGTTGCTTCCACGCCCCACACGCGCTCGAGGAACGCCTCGCGTCCGAGGTCGTGCCGCGTCTTGCCCTCGCGCTTGAGCTGCCGCTCGACGACGGTCTGCGTCGCGATGCCGGCGTGGTCGATCCCGGGCTGCCAGAGCACGTTGTAGCCGCGCATGCGCTGGTGGCGCACGAGCACGTCCTCGATCGTCCCGAACAGCGCGTGGCCCATGTGGAGCGACCCCGTCACGTTCGGCGGCGGCATCGGGATGACGTAGGTCGGTCGGGCGTCATCCGGGGCGACGCTGGCTCGAAATACGCCTCGGTCCGCCCAGAACGCGAACCAGCGAGCTTCGACCTCGGCCGGCTCGTACGCTTTCGGCAGTTCGTCCATCGGGGCGAGAAGCTAGGGCGCTTTCTGCTCCCAGGGAATGGACTTCTCGTGCGCTCTCTACTCGCTCGTCAGCCGGCGTAGCTCTTCTTTGATGAGCGTCTCCGCGAGAACCGGGACGACTTCCCACACGACCCGTTCGACCACTTCGCGCGAAAGCGCGAGGACACCATCGACCTGTGTCGGAGTGAGACCGAGAGCCTCCAGCTTGCCGCCGAGCTGGCCGTTGCCCGCCGCTACGGCCGAAGCGACGGCGCCCGCTGCTGCTGCTGGAGCCGTCGCGGGCGTGACCTTGGCTGGAACCGCTTGCCTCGCCGGAACCTGCGGGACGACCGAATCCGCCTGAATGGGCAAGGCGTGGACCCGCAGCGGAGACCCCGGGCTTCGGCGTGGCCGCGGGCGTTCCCGTGAGTGTTCTCGTGGCGGCTGCTGGCGCCGCCGGGCTCGGCGCGGGCTGGGTGGCCGCGACGGTGCCGTATGCGAGCGTCTGGGTTCGGGCCCGCTCGGCGGCCAGCACCGAGGCCGGCGGCGCGACGGCTTGCGGTGCGACGGCTGCGGCACGGGGCTGGCTCAACACCTGCCCGACCTTGTCGAGCAGCTTCTGCGTGTCGAACGGCTTGTCCATGAAGTCATCGACGCCGGTCGCAGCGCCGCGCGCCTTGTCGTAAGGAGCGAGCTTGCTCGAGAGGATCAGAATCGCCACGCTGGGCACGGCGGACTTGAGCTCGCGGGCCAGGTCATAGCCGCTCATGTCCGGGAGCGTGTGATCGAGGAGGACGAGGTTCGGACGCTGGGCCTTCGCGAGCGCCAGCGCTTCCTGGCCGCTCGAGGCGAGGATGGTCTTGAAATTTTCGCCAGCGAAGGTGATTTCGAGCACCTTCCGCATCGTGACGCTGTCGTCTACTGCCAACAGAGTGGTCGTCACAGGGCGCCTCCGCGAGAGAACGGCATCATCAGTTTGTTACCCGAGATCTGTCAAGGTTTGGCCGGGCGCGCTTCCCGGCTCCAGAAACGCCATACTAAGCCACCTTCCGTCGATACCGGCAGTGAATTACTCACCTGACGATGAACCAGCGTACGCCGGGTCGGATCTCGACGTGGAAGTGATTTCGGTGCGGGAAGTCGTGGTCGGGCGACAAGAGAACGTTGAAGAGTCGAGCCTCGGCCGCGCCGCAGTAGATGTCGCGGAGCTCGCGCGCCTGCGGCGTGTCGGGCGACGGCGAAGCCGCGCCGGGGCCGCACGGGACCGAGCCAATCCGCCCATGAAAGTCCTTTTCGACGTCGAGCGCCGTCCCGTCCGACTTCTTGAAGAGCCGCAAATCCGCCGCGAGCCCGCCGAGGTGCGCCGTGCCGAATTTCTCCTGCGGCCATCCCTTGGACGGGGGGCGCCACGCCGAGAATATCCGAACCTCGTCGATTCCGTGCGCCGTCAGCCTCGGCCCGAGCTCGGCGAGCGCGACCACCAGGCGGCAGTCGAAGACCTCGTAGGGGACGCTTGCCCGGCGGGAGTCCGGATAATCGGTTCGATACACGACGCCGCCGACGGGTCCCACCAGTCGCACGGGGTTCTCGACGCCCGGCGACGGCGCTCCCTTACGGAAGTGAATGCCTCGTCTCTCGAGCTCCCCGAGGCATCCGGTCGGAGTCAACGCGCCAATCCGGCACGCCGGCGACTCCGCCGCGTCCTTCGGAAACTCGGGCTGCTTTCCGCGGGGTCTCCGCCTGTGAGGAGCAGACACGGCCGAAAAGCCACTGAAGAGGAGAACGAGGGCCGTGCCGAGCGCGGCCTGGCGCCGCCGCCGCCGGAAAATGGCTCGCATTGACGAGCGGGCTCGAAAGGGTAAGAGTTTCATGTCGTGACCGGTCTCTCGAGGAGAGAGCGTGCGATCCTGAGTGCCGTCGTGACCGAGTTCACCGCGACGGGTGAACCGGTCGCGAGCCGAACGCTCGCGAAAAAATACGGTCTCGACCTCTCGCCGGCGACGATTCGCAACGTTTTGGCGGATTTGGAGGAGGCAGGGTACCTCACGCAGCCGCATTCGTCCGCCGGCCGCCTCCCGACCGAAGCGGCTTTTCGGCTCTTCATAGACGCCCTGCTGCGGCTCCGGCAGATCTCCGTCGATGACGCGTCGAAGATCGCCGGTTGGTTCGGAGAGCTTCCACCCGGCGCCGACATCTTTCGCGGGGCTGGCCGTCTGCTCAGCGACATGACGGGTGCCGCCGCGGTTCTCGTTCGCTCACGGGTTCCGGAGCGCACGCTCTCCACGATGCGGTTCCTTCGGACGCGCCCGGGTGAGTTGCTCGGTGTCATCGTGCTCTCGGACGGTACGGTGGAAAACCGATTCATCCAAGTCGAGGTCGCCCCGACCGACCGAGAGCTCGAGAGACTTCACAACATGCTGGAGGAGGTCGTCGATGGCAGGACGCTCTCGGTCGTGCGCGACTATTTCGCCGGCGAGGTGAACGAACGCCGCGATGAGCTCTCGAACCTGAGACGGATGGGCGTCTCGCTGCTCGAAGCTGCCATCGACGCGCCCGATCAGCGTCCTCACGTGATCATCGAAGGCCGCGCACGGCTCCTCGCGAATCCCGAGTTCGACACGACGGAGCGCTTGCGCGACGTCATTCGCGCGCTCGAAGAGCGCGAGCGCCTCGTCGAGCTACTCGATCGCACCATCGAGACGGACCACGTGCAGGTCCTGCTGGGCGGCGAAACGGAACGGCGCGTCGGCGTTCCGGTGAGCGTCGTCTCGGCGCCCTATCAGGCCGATGGGCGTCCCGGCGGCGCGGTCGGCGTCATCGGCCCGGTCGCGATGGATTTCCCAGCGGTGATCCCCGTCGTGCAGGCCACGGCGGAGGCCATGAGCGCCGCACTCTCTCGTCCGCGGTGAGTCTGCTCGCGCTCTCGTGCGGAGCGGGTCGTGTTACTGTCCCGGCTCATGCCGAAACCACCTCCCTTGGTGGCCGCGCCGGGCGGCGAAGCGCCGCTCGATCGCGCCCTCGGGTTCGCGGCGTCGGGCGCTGCGGAGTGGGCGCTTCGCTGGGCCGTCCCGCTCGTCAGGGCGGATCTGTCGGCGCCCCCACCGCTTTTCGTCGTGGCGCATGAACTGCGGGCCCTCGAACAGAGAGACGCGGCGATTCTCGGCTTCGAAACGGCGGCCGATCGCGCCGCGGACGCCGGAAATCTGCCGCTGGCGCTCGCTGCCGTCGCGGAGCTCATGTCGCTCGGGGCCGATGTCGCGGCCCGCACCGAGGACATCGCGCGAGCGTACGCCAAGGGTTCCTCGCGTCTCAGAGCAGGCGGCGCGGCGCCCCCCGCGGTTGCGCCTGCCGACGTGCACGCGCTCCACGCGACACTCGGTGGTGCGCCGCTCATCGACGAGGCCTTGCAGTCGCTCGACTATGCTCGCGCCGCAGCCGACGCGGAGCGCGCGAAGAAGCCCGCGCCGTCCGTGCCCGCTCACGGAATTTTCTCCTCGCTCAGCGCTCCCGCGTTGCGGGCGTTGATGGCCGCGTTCGAAGTGCAGATCGTCGCGAAGGGCGAGAAAGTGATCGAGCAGGGCGCGCCGGGTGCGGAAGCATTCGTCCTCGGGCGCGGCGAGCTCGAGGTCGTCCGCACACGACCGGACGCGCCGGATCTTCTCCTCGCGCGCCTCGGCAACGGCGCGATATTCGGGGAAATGGCGCTTCTCGCGCGCTCTCCACGTGCGGCCAGCGTCGTCGCCGTGCGTCCGAGCATCGTCCTCAAGGTGCGCGTGGAGGCCCTCGATGCCGTCGCGCGAGAATCTCCGGAGGTTGGCATTGCATTCGCCGCGTACTGTCAAAAGCGAATGGTCGGCAATCTCGTGCGCACGAGCCCGCTCCTCGGGCCGCTGTCGGCGAGCGAGCGACAGGCGCTCATCGAACGCTTCGATTCGAAGACATTCGAGACGGGCGCGAAGCTCATCGTCCAGGGGCAGGAATCCGACGGGATACACGTCATTGCCTCGGGCGAGGTGGCCGTGGTCCGGAACGACGCCGGGGAAGACGTGTCGATCGCGACCCTCGGCGTCGGGGAAGTCGTGGGCGAAGTGTCGCTGGTGTTCCGGCGCGTCTCCAACGCGGACGTGGTCGCCGTCCACCCGACCATGACCTTGCACCTGCCGAGACCGAGGTTCATGGAAATCGTCCGGGAACACCCGACGCTCCTGGCGCAGCTCTACGAGCTTGCCGCGAAGCGCGACGAAGAAACCGCCAGCATCGTCGCGCAAGAAGCGTCCGAGGCGGACAATCTCATCATCTGATCGAATTTCTGCGGGCATTTGGGACCCCGGACCGGCTTTTCGAGGGGATTCTCGCGACCCGCCTTGACGCACGGTCCCGGCCGCAGGTAAGCCCCCGGGAAATGAGAGCCCTGCTTCGGTTCGTGAGCCTCGCGCTCCCCCTCGTGCTCGCGGGCACGTCGGCCTCCGTCGCCCACGCGGAGATGAAGATCGCCGTCGTCGACACCCAGCGTGCCGTGATGGAGACGGAAGACGGTCTCCGCGCCCAGGCCGCGCTGAAGAAGAATTTCGACAAGCGCCAGAAGGATCTGGACGACAAGCAGGTCGCTCTCCAGAAGGAGCGAGACGACATCGACAAGCAGAAGGAGGTCTTGAGCAAGCAAGCCCTTCAAGCTCGCGTCGACAAGTGGCAACACGAGATGGCGGACCTTCAGACCACCTTCGTCGAGTACAACAAAGAGATTCAGAAGAAGCAGAACGAGCTGACGCAGCCCATCTTCCAGAAGGCGATGGGCATCATCCGGCGGATCGCCACCCAGAACGGCTACGACATGGTCCTCGACAAGCAGGTGGTGCCGTACAATCGGAGCGACCTCGACCTGACCGACCGCGTCATCACGGAATACAACCAGAGCGGCGGCGCTGCACCGACGCCCGGCACGCCGCCCGCGAAGAAGTAGCGTTGTCGGACGGCGTCGCGCTTCGCGTCGCGCGAACGCTCCGCGAGCTACAGCGCGAGTTCGGCGGCGACCTCGACGACGGGGTGGCGCCGCGCACCGTCGATCGCGTCGTATCGCCCGAACATGCCGCTTCCGACGCCGATCTCGTCGTCGTGACGGCCGCGCGGCTCACGTCGCTCGCCTCGTCCGTCCCCGGCGTTCTCCTGTGTCAGCAGGACCTCGCGCCGCGCGTCCCCGGCGGTCGTCGGTGGGTGCACGCGCACGCGCCATGGGTCGTCGCTCGCCTCCTCGCCGAAGTGTCCACCGATGTAGTCGCTCCCGGCATCGAACCCACGGCCAGCGTCAACGCCGAGGCCCACGTTCATCCGACCGCCAGCGTCCGTCAGGGTGCCGTCGTCCTCGGAGGCGCCACGATCGGCCGGGAAACCCTCGTCGGCGAAGGCGCGGTCGTTTACGGCCGCACGTGCATCGGGGCCCGCGTCACGATCGGCCCGAACGCGGTCCTCGGTCGTCCTGGATTTGGTTGGGCCGCGAGCCCGGACGGCACGCTGATTCGCGTCCCACAGCTCGGCGGCGTGATCGTGGAAGACGACGTCGAGATCGGCGCGCTCGCGACCGTCGACGCCGGCACACTGTCGCCCACGATCCTGCGCCGCGGCGTCAAGCTCGACGCCCACGTCCACGTCGCGCACAACGTCGAGATCGGCGCGCACACGGTCGTCGCGGCCCAGGCGGGCTTCGCGGGGTCCGCGTGGGTCGGGAAGGGCGTTCTCGTCGGTGGGCAAGCCGGCGTCACCGATCACGCGCGCGTCGGCGAAGGCGCGCGCATCGCCGCGAAGAGCGGCGTCATCGGCGATATCGCCCCGGGCAAGACCGTGGCAGGATTCCCCGCGATCCCCCGGGTCGAGTGGCTCCGCGCCTGGGCGGGGCTGCTCGGGCAGAGAAAGAGGACGAAGACGTGAACGGCAAGCGCGTTCAGCTCGACATCGCGAAGATCCTGGAGATCTTGCCGCACCGGTATCCGTTCGTGATGGTGGACCGGGTGACGGAGCTGATCGCTGGCAAATACATCTCCGGTCACAAGATGGTCAGCTACAACGAGCCGTGGTCCGAGGGACACTTCCCCGGCCGCCCGATCCTGCCCGGCGTGCTCATCATCGAGTCGCTTGCCCAGATCGGCGGGATCCTCGCGTACGCGAGCGACCCCTTCGACGCGTCGCAGAGCCTCATGTACTTCCTCGGGATCGACAAGGCGAAGTTCCGGCACCCCGTCACGCCCGGGGATCGCCTCGACCTCTACGTCGAGGTCGTCCATCATCGCTCGAACGTGTGGAAACTGCGCGGCGAGGCCACGGTCGACGGCGTGCTCGCGGCGCAAGGCGAGCTCCTCGCGTCGATCGTCGAACGCGATTGAATCGAAGATGGCCTCGCGCGCGGCACCGAGCGTCCATCCGACCGCCGTCGTGGACGCGAGCGCGCGTCTCGGAGACGGGGTGGTCATCGGTCCGCTGTCGTACGTCGGGCCCGGCGTGGAGATCGGTGAACGGACGGAGCTCGTCGCCCAGGCCACGGTGCTCGGTCCGTGCCGCATCGGCCGGAACAACCGCATTCACCCTCACGCGACGCTCGGCGCGGCGCCGCAAGATCGCACCTTTTCCGGCGAGACGACGGAGCTCGTCGCCGGGGACGACAATCAGTTCCGCGAACTGGTCACCGTGCATCGCGGCACCGCGAAGGGCGGCGGCGTCACCCGCGTCGGCTCGCGCGGGCTCTTCATGGTCGGCGCGCACGTCGCGCACGACTGCGTCGTCGGAGATGGCGTCACGCTCGCGAACTACACGAGTCTCGGCGGCCACGTCCGCGTCGAGGACCGCGCCGTGCTCGGCGGCCACGTCGCGGTTGCGCCGTTCTGCGTCGTGGGCGAGCTCGCGTTCGCGGCCGGCGGCTCGATGATCGAGCGGGACGTCCCGCCCTTCCTCATCGTCTCCGGCGATCGCGCCCGCGTTCGCGGTTTGAACCGTGTCGGCCTCGCGCGGGCCGGCATCCCCGAGGCATCCCGCGACGCACTCGAACGCGCTTATCGCGTCCTGTACGGTTCGAAGGAGCCGCTGGCGCTCGCCCTCGACGCGGCGGAATCGGAGCTCTCGGACAATCCGCACGTCCGACGGCTCGTCGCGTTCATCCGCGCCGCCTCCACCAAGGCCGGTTGAACCGGTGCCCCCGAAGATTCGTTCGGGTGGAGCGCGAGGCCGCCCTCGCCATGGAGCTGCACCAGATTCGTCCTTTGCTGGATTCTGTAAGCACACATCCTCGCACGTATGCGTCTCGACGAACGAGAGCCGAGTGGCGCAAGAGCATGTACCGAGCGGTTTCGTGCTGCGGGAACGTCGACGCCAGGCTATTCAAGGTGCTGCGGTCAGAAGAGCTTTGAATGTGTGGCGGCAAATTGAGATTCGCGGCGGCTGGCGCCCTCTTGCTGGCGCTCGGGTGTTCGGCGAGCAGCTCCTCGAACAATAACCCGTTCGCTCAAGGTGGTGCAGGCGGTGCGGACCAGTACGGCACCGGCGGTACGGGAAATGGGGGCTCGTCGTACAACGCCGGTGGGACGACCTCCGTCACCGGCAACGGCGGCCACCAGGGAACGACATTGTTCGATGCCGGTACCGGTCCCTACCCTTACGATCTGAACACGACCTTCAGCTGGCCCACCACTAGCGCCGAGGGCGGCATTGGCGGGCGCTGCAAGGCGGGTCACTACGTCGGCACGTATAGCTGTGAAGTGACGAACGCCGACGCGGGCGTCTATTCGCTCACGGGTCCCGTCGACCTCCAGCTATCGGAAGCGCAGAGCGGGGAATTCCTGACCGTCAGCGGCGGCGAGCTGAAATCGGCCGCGGGCATTCTCGCGATGGACGCGACGGTCGTCGGTCAGTTGAACTGCCAATCCGGTGCGTTCTCCGGAAACCTCCCGCATGGATCGCTGGCGCTGGTACCGTTCCCCCCGGCTCCGGATTCGTTCGACGGCACCATGCAGGCGTCGTTCGTTTCGTCCGGACCCGCCTTGAGTGGCACCTGGACGCTTTTCGGCGAGGGCACCTTCCAGGGTTACGTCTGTCACGGACCTTGGACCGCGAAGTGGCAACCGAACTGACGGCCTCGGCTTCCCGGACAGGCTGAGCGCCGACAATCCGCGCACGCCTTGCGGCGTCGCGCCGGCATTGGGCGGTGCCGACACCTAACCGGCGCCGACCTGTTGCGCTGCGACCCTCGGTGCACCACGTTCCGGCGCGGAAGAGGGCGTCTTCACCCGGAGTCCACTCGAGATGAGCGAGGCGGAACGGTTCTCGTGCTGCTTGGTCGGCGAGGGGAAGCTTCTCGCGGAGTGCGCGGAGGTGCTGCGCGCTCGCGGACACGATGTCGTCGCCGTGATCTCGTCGGAACCGTCGGTCATCCGGTGGTGCGAGACCAGCAGGGTGCCCCGCGCGCCGTGGGCCTGCGATCGCCTCGCGTTTCTGGGAACCGTCGCGTTCGACTACCTGTTCAGCGTCGTGAATCACCGCGTGCTGGACGCGGAGGTACTGCGGCTCGCGCGGCGTGGCGCCGTGAATTATCACGACTCGCCGCTGCCCGCGTACGCGGGGTTCAACGTGACCTCGTGGGCGATCGCGAACGGCGAGACCTCGCACGGCGTGACCTGGCACGAGATGTCGGAGCGCGTGGACTCCGGACGGATCTCGAAGCAGCGTCGCTTCGCGCTCGCGCCCGACGAGACGGCGTTCAGCCTGGCGGCGCGCTGTCACGCAGTCGCGCTCGAGACATTCGCGGAGCTCATCGACGAACTTTCGACCCACCGGGTGGATGCGCGCGAGCAGGGCGCCGAGGGGCGCACGTACTTCGGGCGTCACGCGCGGCCGGCAAGCGTCCTCGACTTCACGAAGCCGGCCGCGGAGCTCGCGCGCCTTCTCCGAGCGCTGGACACGGGTCCGGAAGACAGCTTTCTCGGCGTCCCCAAACTCGCAGCAACCAACCTCTTCTATCTGCTGAAGGAAGCCCGAGCAGCGCCGGCTTCGAAGCTCGGTGCGGCGCCGTCGACGATCGTCGCGATCGATGCGAACGCGATCCGTGTCGCGACCGGCGAGGGGGAGCTCCGGTTGTTGCAAGTCGCGGCGCTCGACGGCACGCCGCGCTCGCTCGCCGAGCTGGTGAGCGAAGCGAAGCTCCACGTGGGAGCGAGGCTCGAACGTCCGCCGCTCGACGCGATCGCGACGTTCGACGCCGAGATTGCGAGGCACGAGGGCTTCTTCGTCGAGCGCCTGAAGAGCTCGGTTCCCGCTGCGTTTCTCGACGTGAGAGGCGCGACCGCGACCGCGATCGAAGTCGAAGAAGCGGACTTCGACGTGCCGTCGCTTCACGCTCGCGCGGCCGACGCGGACTTCGCGATGCTGGTCTTTGCGATTTTCGTTCGTCGGTGCGGCGTGGGGGACGTCGAGGACATCGGTTTCGACGATCGCACGGCTCTCATCGAAGGTCCGTTCGTTCACCAGGTGCCGTTCCGCATCGGGTGGAAGCGCGACGAGAGGTCCGACACGGCGCTCGACGAGGCTCGCGCCGAGCTTGCCGAGCTGCGCCAGCGTCGTGCGTTCGCCGCGGACGTCTGGGAACGCCACGCCGCCCTGCGCGAGCTCCCGCGACTCGGTCTGTCGCGAGGCTATCCGATCGTGATACGTCGCGAAGGGTTCGATTCGGCGTTCTTGCCTGGAACGATTCTCGAACTGACGTTCGTCGGCGGTCGGGTCCATGCACGCTTCGATGGGCGGATGCTCGCGCCGCTCGATGTGCGTCGACTCGGAGCGAGATTCGAGGCGTTCGTCCAAGCGGCGCTCGCCGCGCCGGAGACGCCCTTGGACCGGCTGCCCATCGTGCCCGAGTCGGAGCGCCGGCTCTTGCTCGAAGGATGGAACGCGACGAAGCGCGACGTGCCCGTGCGTTGCGTGCACGAGTTCTTCGAACGCCAGGTCGTCGAGACGCCGGAGGCCGTCGCGGTCGTGTTCCGCGATCGGAGGCTCACGTACCACGAGCTGAATGAGCGCGCGAACGCAGTCGCTCACCGGTTGATGCGTGAGCACGTCGGCCCCGACGTACTCGTCGGGATCTACCTCGAGCGATCGATCGACATGCTCGTCGCGATGCTCGCGGTGCTCAAGGCGGGAGGAGCGTACGTGCCGCTCGATCCCGGTTACCCGGCGGAGCGGCTCGGGTGGATGCTGGAAGACTGCCGCGCAACGGTCATCCTCACGAGCGCGCGGCTCTGCGCGACCTTGCCGCACCATTCGGCCACCGTCGTAGACGTCACGGGCGCCGAGCTCGGCGGCTCGTCGCACGAGAACCCGCGCACCGCGGTGCGACCGGAGCATCTCGCTTACGTCATCTTCACGTCGGGCTCCACGGGGCGTCCGAAGGGCGTGATGATCGAACACCGGAACGTCGCGAACTTCTTCGCCGGCATGGACGAGCGGGTGGGCACGACGGCGCGCTCGGGAAAGCAACCCGCGTGGCTCGCCGTGACGAGCATGTCGTTCGACATTCACGTGCTGGAGCTGCTCTGGACGCTCGCGCGCGGTTTCAAGGTCGTGCTCGCGGAAGAGCAGAGCGCCGCGAGAACGCGGACGGCGTCCGTGTCGCGAAAGATGGATTTCAGTCTGTTTTACTTCGCGAGCGACGCCGCGGGCGCGGGCGCGGAACGGTATCGCTTGCTCACCGAAGGCGCGAAATTCGCGGACGAGCACGATTTCGCGGCGGTCTGGACGCCCGAGCGACACTTCCATGCGTTCGGCGGCCTTTATCCGAATCCTTCGGTCACGAGCGCGGCGCTCGCCGTGCTCACGAAGCGCACCCAGATCCGCGCCGGGAGCGTCGTGTTGCCGCTCCACAATCCGGTGCGCGTCGCGGAGGAGTGGTCGGTCGTGGACAACCTGTCGGGTGGGCGCGTCGGACTTTCGTTCGCGTCGGGCTGGCACGCGAGCGACTTCGCGCTCGCGCCGGACCACTACGCGGACCGCAAGGAACGCATGTTCCTCGGCATCGAGACGATCCGCAAACTATGGCGCGGCGAATCCATCGACGCGACCAGCGGCGACGGCAAGCCGATCCAGATCCGGATCCAGCCGCTGCCGGTGCGCGCGCGGCCGCCGATCTGGATCACGACGGCCGGCAACGTGGGGACGTTCCGCGCCGCGGGCGAGCAAGGGTTCAATCTGCTCACCAACCTGCTCGGCCAATCCGTGCGCGAGCTGTCCGAGAAGATCGCGGCTTATCGCGACGCGTATCGACACGCGGGACATCCCGGCGAGGGCATCGTCACGGTCATGCTCCATGCGTTCGTGACGTCGGACGCGTCGCTCGCGCGGGCGACGGTCTACGAGCCGTTCTCGAACTACCTGAAGACGTCGGTCGATCTGATCAAGATGGCGCCGTCGGCGTTTCCCGCATTCCGGCAGCCGTCGAAGGCCGCGTCGGGCGACACCGCGCTCGATCCGAGCTCGTTCGGCGATGAGGACCTGAAAGCCCTCGTCGATCACGCGTTCGAGCGCTACTTCGAGACGGCGGGCTTGTTCGGCACGCCCGGGTCGTGTCTGGGGATGGTCGAGCGCCTGCGCGAGGTCGGGGTGAACGAGCTCGCGTGCCTCGTGGACTTCGGCGTCGAGCCGGACATCGTGCTCGCGAACCTGGTTCACCTGGACCGATTGCGGGAGCGTGCGAACGCCGAACCCGCCGTCGGGGGAGGGGATGAATACTCCATCGCGTCGCAGACCGTCGAGCACGGCGTGACGCACCTGCAGTGCACGCCGTCGCTCGCGCGCATGATGCTGGCGATGCCCGAGATGCGCGCCGCGCTTCGCGCGCTCGACGTCGTGCTGCTCGGTGGAGAGCCGCTGCCCGCCGGGCTCGCGGAACAGGTGCTGAAAGGGTTCGACGGCCGGCTCGTGAACATGTACGGCCCGACGGAGACCACCGTGTGGTCCACGACGTCCGAGGTGGCGCGCGGCGACAGCGACGTCACCATCGGGCGCCCGATCGCGAATACCGAGATGTTTCTGCTGGACCGCGCGCACGAGCTCGTGCCGATCGGGATGCCTGGCGAGCTCTTCATCGGCGGCGCGGGGGTCGCGCGGGGCTATCTGAATCGCCCCGATCTCACCCGAGAGCGGTTCGTCGAGCACCCGCTCGTGCCGGGCGCGCGGCTCTACAGAACGGGGGATTCTGGCGCGCTACCGGGACTCGGGCGCCCTCGAATTTTTGGGTCGGAACGACCATCAGGTCAAGCTTCGCGGCTACCGGATCGAGCTCGGGGAGATCGAGACCGTGCTCGCGAAGCACGCGGGCGTCGAAGACGTCGCGGTCGTCGCACGCGAGACGAATTCGACGGAACCCGAGCTCGTCGCGTACTGGGTGCCGCGCGCGGCGTCCCGCGGCAGCGTCACCGACGACTGGCACGCGATCTGGGACGAGACCTACCGGCAAAGCGACGGACCGCAGAGCACGGCGCTCAACCTCGCCGGGTGGAACAGCACTTACACGGGCGAGCCGGTTGCCGAAGCGGAGATGCGGGAGTGGGTCGATCACACCGTCGACGGCATCCGCGCGCTCGCGCCGCGGCGGGTGCTCGAAGTAGGCTGCGGCACCGGGCTCCTATTGCTCCGCGTCGCGTCAGGGTGCGAGCACTACACCGGCGTGGACTTCTCGGAAGCGGCGCTCTCGCACGTGCAGGCGGAAGCGGAGCGCCTCGGGCTCGGGGACGTGACGCTCCTCCGGGCCGCGGCGCACGAGCTCCCCGCGTTCGGGCCCTTCGACACGATCGTCCTCAACTCGGTCGTCCAGTATTTCCCGAGCGCCGAATATCTGGCGGGCGTGCTCGATCGGCTGGCGTCGATGTGCACCCCCGGCGGCAACATCTTCGTCGGGGACGTCCGGCACCTCGGCTCGTTGCCGGCGTTCTACACGTCGGTCGAGCTCTTCCAGGCGAACGACGCGCTCACGGTCGCCGAGCTGCGCGAGCGCGTGCGGAAGCGTGAACGGAACGAGAGCGAGCTCGCGCTGGACCCGGAGTTCTTCCGGGCCTGGGCGCGCCGTTTCGGCCGGTTCGCGGACGTGCAGCTCAAGCGCGGCGCGTCCGGGAACGAGATGACGCGCTTCCGCTACGACGTCGTGCTGCGCGCGACCGCGCCGGCGAAGGGCGCCGTTCGGGACGTCTCCGCGACGAGCTTCGACGGCGCGCGTTCCCACCTCGAATCGAATGGGAGCACCACTTGCTTCCGCGACATCCCGAACGCACGGCTGGTCCGGGAGTTTGCAGCCGTGAACGTGCTCGCCGCCGCGTCCGAATCCGCCACGGTCGCGAGCGTGCGCGCGTCGCTCGCCGGGGCCACCGCGGGGAACGAGCCCGAGCCGTTCTGGTCGCTGGGACCGTCGGCGCGCGTCGAGTTCGCCGCGTCGGGCAAGCTCGACCATTTCGACGTCCATGTCGCGCCGATGATGGACGCGCCCGAGGACGTCGGAGCGGCCGCCGAGACTCTGCGGTCCGAGCCGGCGGATTTCTCCGCCTTCGCGAATAGGCCGCGTGCGCGGAGCCCGGGTACCGTGGGCGTCGCGGCGCTTCGCGAGCATGCGCGCGCGTCGTTGCCCGACTACATGGTGCCGTCCGCGTTCGTCGCGCTCGACCGGCTGCCGCTCACGCCGAACGGCAAGCTCGACCGAAAGGCGCTCCCCGAACCGCGCGCGGAACGCGAAGCCGCCCCGCGCGCCTGCGTCGCGCCGGAGAACGACATCGAGGAGCTGATCCTGAGCGTCTGGCAAGAGCTCCTGAACGTCGACCAGCTCGGCGCGACGGAAAACTTCTTCGACCTCGGTGCGAACTCGCTCCTCATGGTGCAGGCGAACGCGCAGCTCAAGCTCCGGCTGGGCCGCAAAGTCTCGCTCCTCGACATGTTCCGCTTCTCCAGTGCGAAGGCGCTCGCCGCGCACCTCGGCCGGGGCTCCAGCATCGAGATGCCGGCTCCGGGTGACGGTCGCGCGCAGGCGCGAAGGGACGCGCTGAGCCGGCAGCGAGAGTTACGGGCGGCGCGAGTGCGGTGACGGAAGCGTCCGGGCTATCACGCCAGTTCCCGCGGCTCCGGCGCTTCCACGGGTTCGTCGGGCTCCGTCACGATCTCGTAGTGCGCTTTGCCGGCGGGGATCATGGGGTACACGTTGGCTTCCTTGCTGACGATGACGTCCATGACGACGGTGCCCTTCGTGGAAAGGCCCTTCTCGAGCACGGCGCGGATCTCGCTGGGCTTCTCGGCGCGAAGGCCCGTCGCGCCGTACGCTTCGGCGATCTTCACGAAGTCGGGGAAGTACTTCATGCCGACCTCGGAGTAGCGGCGGGAGTAAAAGAGTTCCTGCCACTGGCGGACCATGCCGAGGAAGTTGTTGTTGAGGATGATGACCTTGACGCTCAGTCCTTCGTGCACGCAGGTCGCGAGCTCCTGGATGCACATCTGGAAGGAGCCGTCGCCCGAGACGCAGAGGACGGGTTCGCCGGGGTTGCCCATGGCGGCGCCCATCGCCGCGGGTAGGCCATAGCCCATCGTTCCGAGGCCGCCGGAGGTGAGCCACTTGCGCGGATCGTCCGCGGGGTAGTACTGCGCGGCCCACATCTGATGCTGGCCGACGTCGGTCGAGCAGATGTAGCGACCCTTGGTGAGGTCGGCGAGCTCCATCAGCACGCGCTGCGGCATGATGACGTCGGTCTTGTCGTGGAACTTGAGCGGGAAGAGCCGTTGCCACTCGCGGAGCTGCGCCCACCACGCGCTGCGCGCCGGTGCGGCGGCCGCGGGCAGGGCGTCGATGAGCTGGCGCGTGACGGTCTTCGCGTCACCGACGATCGGGAGATCGACCTTGATGCTCTTGTTCACGCTCGAAGGATCGATATCGACGTGGATCTTCTTTGCCTTGAGCGCGAAAGAATCCGGCCTGCCCGTGACGCGATCGTCGAAGCGCGCGCCGATGTTCACGATGAGCTCGGCTTCCGCCATCGCCATGTTCGCGGTGTAGGTGCCGTGCATGCCGAGCATGCCGAGGTACTGCGGGTGCCCGGGTGGGAACGAGCCGAGCGCCATGAGCGTCGGCGTGACGGGTAGATTCAAGCGCTCGGCGAGCTCGAGGATCTCGGGTGCCGCGCCCGCGTTGACGACGCCGCCGCCGATATAGAGCACGACCTTGTCCGTCTTCGTGATGAGGTCGACGGCCTTCTTCACCTGGAGCGGGTGGCCCTTGACGGTCGGCTTGTACGACGGAATATCGACGCTCTCGGGCCAGACGAAGGGGTACTCGTTCCACGTCACGTCCTTCGGGATGTCGACGAGCACCGGTCCCGGTCGACCCGTGCGCGCGACGTAGAATGCTTCCTTCAGGGTCGCTGCGAGGTCCTTGACGTCCTTGACGAGGTAATTGTACTTCGTGCACGGCCGCGTGATGCCGACTATGTCGGCTTCCTGGAACGCGTCGTTGCCGATGCTGCTCGTCGCGACCTGCCCGGTAATGGCGACCAGCGGCGTCGAGTCCATCATCGCGTTCGCGAGGCCCGTGACGAGGTTCGTCGCGCCGGGCCCGCTCGTCGCCATGCAGACGCCGACCTTGCCCGTGGAGCGCGCATAACCTTCCGCAGCGTGAGCCGCGCCCTGCTCGTGACGGACGAGGATGTGGTTGATGCGATCTTTGGCTTTATGGAGCTCGTCGTACACGTGGAGGATCGCGCCGCCGGGGTACCCGAAGATGATGTCGACGCCTTCCTTGACGAGGGACTCCACGACGATACGCGCGCCGCGCATGGTCTCACCCACCGGCGTGACCGACGGCCGCTCGAGACGTGTCGTGCCGCTTGCAGGTTTTTCGGCTGGCCTCGGCCCAGTGGCGCCGCTCATTGCGCTTCGAATGCTCGACATACGTGGTCTCCCATTTCGTTCGTCTCCACCTGCCCCCCGAGATCCGCGGTCCGATGTCCGCTTGCCAGCACCAGATCGATCGCGCGCTCGACGCGCTCGGCTTCGTTCTCCATCCCGAGCGAGGAGCGGAGCATCATCGCGACGGAGGCGATCGTGCCGAGCGGGTTCGCGATACCCTTGCCGGCGATGTCGGGAGCGGAGCCGTGGATGGGCTCGTACAGACCCGCTCCGTCGCCGAGACTCGCGCTCGGCAAGAGCCCGATGGAGCCGGCGAGCACTGCGGCCTCGTCCGTCAGGATGTCGCCGAAGAGGTTTCCCGTGACGACGACGTCGAAGCGCGTCGGCTTCTTGATGAGGTCCATCGCGCAAGAGTCCACGAACTGATGCTCGAGCGTCACGTCGGGATATTCCCTGGCAAGCTCGTTCACGGTCCGCCTCCACAGCTGCGACGCTTCGAGCACGTTCGCCTTGTCCACGGACATGACCCTCTTCTTCCGGCCGCGGGCGATCTCGAACGCAACCTTCGCGACGCGCCGGACCTCTTCCACGCTGTACGTCATCGTGTTGAACGCGCGCTGTCCGTCCGGGTCGAAGCCGCGCGGCTCGCCGAAGTAGACGTCACCGAGCAGCTCGCGCACGACCACCATGTCCGTGCCGCGGACGATCTCTTCCTTCAGAGGCGACGCTCCGACCAGTGAGGGGACCGCGCGCACCGGACGGAGATTCGCGTAGACGCCGAGCATCTTTCGCAGATCGAGCAACCCCTTTTCCGGACGCCGATCGCCGGGCACGCCGTCGTACTTCGGCAAGCCGACCGCGCCGAGCAGCACGGCGTGAGCCGTCTTCAGTGCCTCGCGTGTCTCGTCGGGGAGAGCGGGCTTTCCGGCGTCGAGCGCGCAGCCGCCAATCTGAGCTTCGACCATCTCGAAACGACGCCCCGCGTGATTGAATGCGAGCTCGAGCACGCGCGCTCCTTCACGGCACACCTCGGGCCCGATGCCGTCACCCGGGAGCGTTACGATCCGTGGGATCTCCGCGGTTGCGCCCGCGGGCTTCGTGGTGCTCATGGACTGCTTTCTTCTTGGGGCTGCCGCAGGTTGGGCGCGCGGCTCGTCACTTCAACGGACTGCGGTGGTTGAACGGTTTCGGTCACCGAGAGAAACTTGTTGATGGCCGAGAGGTACGCAAGAACGCTCGCCTCGACGATGTCGGTGTTCACGGCCCGGCCGGTGAACTCCTTGCCCCCGATCGCGACACGCAGTGCGACTTCGCCGAGCGCGTCTCGGCCCTCGCCCACGGCGCGGATCTCGAAATTCACGACCCGTCCCGGGTAACCGGTGATCTGATCGATCGCGATGCAGGAGGCCTCGACCGGGCCGTCGCCGAGGGCGGCCGCCGCGTAGGTGCGTCCCTCACGCTTGAGCTGCACGGTCGCAGAGGCGGGCTTCACGGAGCCTGTCATGGCTTGCACGAGGTTCAGTTCATAGGGCGGTGCAGCCTGGGGACGACCGTCCAGTGCGAGCTCGATCAAGGCATCGTCGTCGAGCGGCTGTCCGCTCTCGCACGCCTTGAGGAAGCGATCGTAGATGTGGTTGAGCGACGCGCCTCCCAGGGGATAGCCGAGCTCCGCGAGGCGCGAGCCGAGCGCTTTCCGCCCGGAATGACGCCCGAGGACGATCTGAGTCGGAGGCGCGCCGACCGACTCCGGCGTCATGATCTCGTAGGTGCGCCGATCCTTGAGCATCCCCTGCTGATGCACACCAGCTTCGTGGGCGAACGCGTTCCGTCCAACGATGGCCTTGTTTCGTTGTACGGCGCAGCCGGTGAGCGCGGACAGGATCTGGCTGGTCGCGTAGATCTGCTCGGTGACGATGCCCGTCTCGAACGGCAGCACGTCACTCCGCACGCGAAGCGCCATCGTGAGCTCCTCGAGGGACGCGTTGCCCGCACGTTCCCCGATGCCATTGATGGTGCACTCGACCTGACGAGCGCCGCCCTCGATCGCGGCGAGCGAGTTGGCCACGGCGAGCCCCAGATCGTTGTGGCAATGCGTCGAGAGGACGACCTTGTCGATGCCGCGGATCTTCGACTTCAGCAACTGAAACCGCGCCTTGTACTCGGACGGCACCGTGTACCCGACGGTGTCCGGGATGTTCACGACGTGGACGCCTTCGTCCACGACCGCCTGGATCGTCCGCAGGAGAAAGTCTTCCCGCGTACGCGTGGCGTCCTCCGGGCTGAACTCGACCTCGCCAAAGAGCTTCCTGGCAAGGCGCGCCGAGCGCACCATGAGGTCGAGCGCCTGGTCTTCGTTCAAGCCGGTCTTCGCGTCGAGGTGAAGCTGGCTCGTGCCGAAGAAGATGTGCAGGCGTGCATGCGCTGCCGGCTCCAGCGCGCGCGCGCACGCTTCGATGTCCGCGTCGACGCATCGGGCGAGTGCCGCGATCGTCGGTCGACGCACTTCCCGGCAAATGGCGCGGACGCCCTCGAGGTCTTCCTCGCTCGCGGCGGGAAATCCGGCTTCGATGACGTCGACGCCGAGCTTGTCGAGCTGTCGAGCGAGCACGAGCTTCTGTGCCGCGGTCATCCCGTAGCCCGGCGACTGCTCGCCGTCTCTCAGGGTCGTGTCGAAGATTCGAATCCGCTCCATGGTTCCTCGTGTCGCCTTGAGCTTCTGGGCCGTGTGGGTGCGCCGCTGGCACTTCCGGCGCCGACCGCGGCTCCGAGCGCTCGATCCGCCTTCGCGCCTTCGCTCCGGCGTGCAAGCCTGCCGCAAAATTGCCGCGGGAACGCGGCCCAGGCGATGCGGTTCTATGGTAGCGGCGCGGCGTTCCGGCAAGCAAGTCCGCGGTAGAACCAGTTCGAGTGATCCCCTGCCTCGTTCTGCTCGCACGTTCAGGAGTAACGGGACGATCCTGCTGCAACCGTGGGGGCAAGCCGGACGTAACCTTGGGTCGGATGCCGCGAACGCTCTTCCTGCTGGCGGCGGGCCTCGTGTTTGCCGGATGCTCGACGAAGCTCGAGTCGGGCTCGCCGGTGACCGATGCGGGTGACGAAGATCGCCACGCGCCGTGGGCGGCGGGGACCCTGACACAAGGGCTATGCACCAGCTTTCCCTCGACGTGTCAGGCTTCTGCTCCCGACTACGCGACCGTGGTGGTGCCCATCTTGAACGCGAAGTGCAACGGCTGCCACAGCGGAGTCGACGGCGGGCCCTGGCCGCTCACGAACTTCGAGGATGTAGAGCACTGGCAGGACGTGCTCGTGGCCGAGCTCGCGAACTGCGGGATGCCGCCCGCCGATGCCGGGCCCACGCTCTCGGACGACGAGCGGGCGACGCTCCTCTCCTGGCTAGCTTGCGTGCCATTCGAGCCGTGAGCCGGAAATAAGCTTTGCGCAGTAGTTAACCTCGGTTAATATAAGAAGGTGACCGCGCGGGCGCTTGCCAACGACAAACCCGACGTCGCCGGGGTGCACGCGGCGATCGAGTGTCTCGGCCGGCTATCGGAGCTGTATCGGCAGCGGCGCGAGCAGCTCGCCGCGAGCGTCGGGCTCACGGACACGGAGTGGGGCGTGCTCGAGGAGATCGCCACGGAGCATTTCATGCCGAGCTTCTTCGCGCGCAAGAGGGAGAGCTCCGCGGCGGCCGTGTCGAAGATCCTCCGACAGGTGATGGACAAGGGCCTCGTCGTCGCGACGATCGCGAAGGACGATGCGCGTCAGCGTAAGTACGCGCTGACGTCGAAGGGGAAGAGGCTGATGGCGCGCCTGCGCGAGAGCCGCGAGGACGCGATACGCGAAGTGTGGCTGACGCTCGGCGCCGCGAGAATGCGCGCGTTCACGGATTTCGGAACCGAGCTGATCGGACGCCTGGAGAGTTACGCTGCGGCTGCGGATATTTCGAAGGATCGGTGAAGAACATGGGCAAGACGCTGTACGAAAAAGTGTTCGATACGCACACGGTGACGCGGCTCGTCTCGGGGCAATACCAGCTGCTGATGGGGCTCCACCTCATTCACGAGGTGACGTCCCCACAGGCCTTCAGCATGCTCGACCAGCGCGGGCTCGGCGTCCTTTATCCGAACCGCACGTTCGCGACGGTGGATCACATCATCCCGACGAAGAGCCAGCTCCGGCCGTTCTCCGATTCGCTCGCGGAGGAGATGATGACCGTGCTCGAGAAGAACGTGAAGAAGCACGCCATCCGGTTCTTTTCCACGGACAAGGGCGAGCAGGGCATCGTCCACGTGATCGGTCCGGAGATGGGGCTCACCCAGCCGGGCATGACGATCTGCTGCGGAGATTCCCACACCTCGACGCACGGCGCGTTCGGCGCGATCGCGTTCGGGATCGGGACGTCGCAGGTGCGGGACGTGCTCGCGACGCAGACGCTCGCGATGGACAGGCTCAAGGTGCGCCGCATCGAGGTGAACGGCAAGCTCCGGCCGGGCGTGTACGCGAAGGACGTCACGCTGCACGTCATCGGAAAGCTCGGCGTGAACGGCGGAGTCGGTTACGCGTACGAATACGCGGGTGACGTCATCGATCGAATGACGATGGACGAGCGGATGACCGTCTGCAACATGAGCATCGAGGGTGGCGCGCGGTGCGGCTACGTCAACCCCGATGACACGACGATCGCGTATCTGAAAGGGCGAAAGTTCGCGCCGTCGGGCGCCGCCTGGGATCGCGCGGTCGCATACTGGAAGTCCGTCCGGAGCGACGCCGATGCCGCGTACGACGACGTCGTGAAGATCCGTGGCGAGGACATCGAGCCGGTCGTGACGTGGGGGATAACTCCGGGTCAGTCCATCGGCGTGAACGGCGCGATCCCGGACGCAAAGGATTTCCCGGAGAGCGAGCGCGGGACGATCAACGAGGCGTACGGCTACATGTCGCTCGCGGCGGGGCAGAAGATCCGCGGGACGAAGATCGACGTCGCCTTCATCGGCTCGTGCACGAACGGCCGTCTGTCGGACTTCGAGGAAGTGGAGCGGCTCATCCGCGGCAAGGGCTTCAAGGTGAAGCCGAACGTGCGCGCGATGGTCGTGCCCGGGTCGCAAGCCGTTCGCCGCGCGATGATCGACAAGGGCTACGACAAGACGTTCACGGACGCCGGGTTCGAGTTCCGGGAAGCGGGTTGCTCGATGTGTCTCGCGATGAATCCCGACAAGCTGAATGGTCGTGAGGTGTGCGCGTCCTCCTCGAACCGGAACTTCAAGGGACGCCAGGGGTCGCCGACGGGACGGACGCTCCTCATGAGCCCCGCGATGGTGGCCGCCGCCGCCATCGCCGGAGAAGTGACGGACGCCCGTGAGTTGTTCGGGATTGCTCGAGAAGGGAGCCTGTCGTGAACTCTTCCAAACGTATTCGCCTGGCCGGTCCCGGCATTGCCGTGCGCGGGAACGACATCGACACGGATCGCATCATCCCGGCGCGCTTCCTCAAGACCGTCGTGTTCGACGGGCTCGGGGAGCACACGTTCGAGGACGATCGCGCGCAGCTCCGCGACGCGGGGAAGACGCATCCGTTCGACGATGCGCGATTTTCGTCGGCGCGGGTGCTCCTCGTGAACGAGAATTTCGGTTGCGGTTCCTCGCGCGAGCACGCGCCGCAGGCGATTCTCCGATGGGGCAAGGGGATCCAGGTGATCGTGGGCCAATCCTTTGCCGAGATCTTTCACGGCAACTGCGTCGCGCTCGGTATCCCGTGCGTCGTGGTGGACGCGCCGACCATCGCCGCATTGATGGACGCGGTGGAGGCGAGTCCATCGGTCGAGGTCGCCGTCGACCTGTCGACGAAGACGGTCGCGGCTGGCGACAAGACGTTCGCGTTCTCGATGCCCGAAGGACCCCGCCAGCAATTCCTCGAAGGGCGCTGGGACGGCGTGGGGGAGCTCCTCGCCATGAAGGACGCGATCCGGGAGACCGCCGGGCGCGTGCCGTACTTCGACGACTTCGCCTGAATCTCGAACTCCGGACGAAGGCTCGACTCTTCGGCGGAGTCAGTGAAACTTCGCGAGCCGCACGACGGCCCAGACGAAGCCGAGTGCGGCGCCGAGCGAGCGACCGAACCCGGGCGCGACGGCGGCGAGGAGCACGCGGAGAAACGGGTTCGCGCGGACGCTTCTCGGCGTGAGGATATCGTCACGGAGCTTCGCGCCGTCCTCGGGGGAGGGGGGGCGGAGTCCGAACTGGACGGTGCCCGCGATGCGGCCGATGTCCACGAACGGGAGCACGAGCGTGAAGGGCGCCAGTACACCCGCAAGGAGCGACGTCCACAAAGTCGCACCGACCAACCAACCCAGAATGAACGCTCCAGCGGCGGATGGAACGGCGCAGGGCGCAAGCAGGGACACGAGCCGAAGCGCGCCCGCTCCTTTGAAGGCGCCGAGCGCGACGAGAGCCGCGACCAGCACCGGCGGGATGAACGACGACGCGCGTGACGATAGAGAACGTTCCGGGACGACGGACAGGGCCGCGCGATCGGCGTTCGAACCCAGGTGCCGTGTCATGCCCGGCACGTGAGCAGCACCGACGATCGCGACGATGCGTCTCCCGGCCGCGTTCTCGACGGAGGCCATGAGATAGCGATCGCGCTCCGTGATGAGCGGCGTCTCGAGCGCGGGCATCTCGCGCGCGAAGGTCGTCATCGCGTCCGTCATCGTCTCGCGCTCTTTGAGCTTCTCGACCTGGGCTTCATCGATGTCCGATGCCGCGAAGGGAAGCATGACGAGCACGAAGAGAACCTTGGCGCGGTCGAGCAGGCCGAGGCTCCGGTAGCAGCGCATGAGCGTCGCCTGGACGTCGCGATCGGCGAGCACGACCTGTGCGCCGATGCGACGTGCTTCGTCCACCGCAGCGAGCATCTCCTCGCCTGGCCGGACGCCGAGGCGATCGCCGAGACGCTTTTGAAAGCCGGAGAAGAGCAAGCTCGAGAGGAAGAGCCCCGCGCGATCACCCCGCACGATCGCCAGCGCGTCGAGGAGGCGCCAGCGGCCTTCGTCGGCGAGGGTCTGCAAGCGCGGCTCGTCCAGCTCGACGCACACCGTGTCCGGACGGAGCTCGTCGATGACGCGACGGACCTCGTCCACGCTCTTCCTCGAGACGTGCGCGGTGCCGACGAGGAAGAACTCGCGCCCCGCGTGCTCCAGCCGCGTGACGTGCCCGGTCGTTTCGTCGGACGCGGCCGGTCGCGCGCCGGGGGTGTCGCCTTCCATGGGGAAAGGACAGTATAGGTTCTCGTCGCCTTGGTGTTATCCGATCGAAGTCGCGTCGTGTCGCATCCGAACGTGCTCGCGTCGGCGCTCGCGTCGCGCCGCGAGGCGGGACGCACTCACCTCGATCTCACGATCTCGAATCCGACGCGCGCCGCAGTCGCGTACGACGCGCCGCGGATCGTTCGCGAAATGTGCACGGCGGAGGCCCTGGTCTACGAACCCGAGCCGTTCGGGCTCGCGTCGGCACGGAACGCCGTCGCGGCGCTTGCCACGAAGAATGGCGTCTACGTCGAGGCCGACCGAGTCGTTCTGACGGCGAGCACGAGCGAGGCGTACGCATTCCTGTTCAAGCTCCTGTGCGACCCGGGCGATGCGGTGCTCGTCCCGGAGCCGAGCTATCCGTTGTTCGAGCACCTTGCGCGCTACGAGGGCGTGCGCGCGACGACGTACCCGCTCCGGTACGACGGCGCATGGCACCTCGACGTGGCCGAGCTCCGAGCGCGCGTCGGCTCGAACACGCGGGCAGTCGTGGTCGTCAGTCCGAACAATCCGACGGGCTCCTTTCTCAAGCGGGACGAGCTCGGCGCGCTCGCGGAGCTGGGCCTTCCGATCGTGTCGGACGAAGTGTTCGCGCCGTACGCGTTCGGCGAGGATGCCCGACGCGTCGCGACCGCCCTGGAAGCTCGCGATACGCTGGTGTTCGCGCTGGACGGATTGTCGAAGCGGGCCGCGTTACCGCAGTTGAAACTGTCGTGGATCACCGTGGGAGGCCCTCCTGCGCTGGCCGGCGTCGCGCTCGACGGCCTCGCGCACCTCGCGGACACGTACCTGTCCCCGGGCGGCCCGGTCCAGCACGCGCTGCCCGCCTTGCTGGCACTCGGTGAAGAGCCGCAGGCGGCCATCCGCGAGCGCACCTTCGCGAACCACGCGACCCTCGTCGCGCGAAGTCGGGGAACTTCAATCACGCCGTTCCACGTGGAAGGGGGCTGGTACGCCGCCGCCCGGCTTCCGGCGGTGAAGACCGAAGAGGAATGGGTTCTCGGGCTCCTCGACGCCTGCGACGTGCTCGTGCAACCGGGTTGGTTTTACGACTTCGCGGACGAGCCGGTCGTGGTCCTGAGTTTGCTCACGCCGGGGGCGGACTTCGACGCCGGGCTCGAGCGCATGGCGGAATACGTCGAGGGAGGGTGAATCCGTCTCAGCGGCGCCGGTGAGCCCGGTGCCCCAAACGCTACCCGCGCCGCGCGCCGCGCCTTCGACGGACCATCTGGGCTCCCAGCGCGAGAGCGAAGAGGCCCGCATCCAGTCCGCCTTCGCGAGCGTCGTTCGCGCCGATCCGGCACCCGCAGCCCCCCTGCTTCGGCTGGACCTCCTCTTTCTTCTCATTGTCGGTCGGGCCGCCTTGCCAGTACGCGGGGTCGTCGGTGCTCAGCTCTTTCTTCGGCGGAGGCTGGTCCTGATCCTTCGTATCCGAGTCGGTCTTGTCCTTCTTCTTCTCCCCCGTGAACACGACGGCGCGCCGGTCGATGACGTCGTTGTCGCCTTCGAAGACCACGCGCGTCGTTCCGCCGAGACTCGCGTCGGTACGGCCGTCCTTCACGACGACGTCGTATTCTCCGGCTTCGTAACCGTTCTTGCGCGTCACCTTGAAGGAAAAGCGGGTGCGCTTCTGGATCTGCCCGTTGCTCGGATCGAGAAATCCGACGTCGACGCTCTCGACCAGGGGCTGCTTGTTCTGGAGGGGTACGTTGCGCAGCTGCGGCCCGTCTTTGCCGTCGACCAGCGCGCGTTCGTAATAGACCACCGGGGTGAACGAGAACCGCATCGGCAACGTCGCTTCGTCCGGCGCGCGGTTCAAGAAAATCGAGACGTCGATGGTCCAGCCGTGACTGTCGCTCTCCTTGAGAGACTTGGTCTTCCACTCCACGCGGCCGCCGGCGATGGCCGACCCGGCGAGCAAAAGCACGCCGAGGGAGAGAGCCGCGGTCAGAATGCGTCGCGCTGCACCGATCTTCGTCATAGTCGACCTCCGAGGCGTCGACCGTACACCTTCCCCCGCGGATTTCGCGAGCCGAGCGCACCGAAACCGTCGTTTCAGTCGAGCCCGGGCGGACAAATGCAACGAAACAGCAGCGCGGATTCCCTTCCCGCGCTGACGTACGTCGGACGGTCGGCGCCCACCACCGCCGGACAGTGCCGCTCGACCGTCACTCCGTCGCGATTCAGCTCGCCCGCGATCAGCCACTCGAGGAGCTCGGTGCCGGGTGCCGGGTCCGGCTTCATCTCGCGGCCCGGCTCGATCTTGAAGAGGTAGAGGCCCGCGTCGCGCGTCTCGAGCAAGGTCTCGATCTGGCCGTAGGGGGTCTTCTTGGCGGAGCGTGGAAACGCGCCCGGGGTGCGCCTGACCTCGACGGACGCCGCGCGAGCGCGCCCATCGAGCGCCGCCGGCTTGTCGAGCCGGATGTCGACGAACTCCGCGGTGGGATGCACTCCGAGGAGCATCGCGGCGAGCTCTTCCGTCGCCATCTCGATGAGCTGAAACCGCCGAAACTTGAGCACCGCGATCACTTCGTCCGCGGTCACGTCGTAGTCGCAGGTGAGCGCGATGCGTCCCGTCCGACCCGCCTGGCTCAGATCCATCCCGAGCGCGAGATCGAGGTGCACGCGTTGCTCCCGTTCGCGTTCCTGGGGCCTCACCCCGACGACGCAGTCGATCTCGAGCCCGCGAATTCGAACCAAGTCCATGTGTACTCCCGCGTTACGTCGCGCCGAGTCCAAGTGTTAGCATGGGGCAGGGGAGCGGTTTCATCGTAGGGGGTCTTGACCCCCGCGGCTCGCTTCGCGACCGCTCCCCCGCCGCCTTCGGCGGGCTCGCTTGGTTCAAGGGGGGCCTTGCCCCCCGCGGCTTGCTTCGCAACCGCTCCCCCCGCCGCCTTCGGCGTGCTCGCTTGGTTCAAGGGGGGCCTTGCCCCCCGCGGCTTGCTTCGCAACCGCTCCCCCCGCCGCCTTCGGCGGGCTCGCTCCGCGAGCCTAGTTCCGCACCTCTTTGATCGCTCGGGGACGACGCTGCTCGTCGATGCGGAACCTACTAAATCGCCGCGGAGGGCCTCGGGTGAAGCCCTCCGCGGCTGCGGTCATCGGATTCAATGCGTCGGTCCGGTCACGAGCGCGGCCGTGGGCACCGCGCCGTTCGTCCCCGCGTCAGCGGCGGGAGGCGAGTTCGCGGCCGGTGCGACCACCGGCGCGACGTTCGCGGGCGGTGATGCCGCCGGTGCGACGTTCACCGCGGGCACGACGATGGGCGTCGGGCTAGCGGGTGGAGCGACGACCGGCGCCGTCACGGGCGGCGACGCCGACGGCGCGATCGCCGCCGGAGCCGTTGCTACCACGCCGTGTATCGCGGCCTTTTGCCGCTTGCCCATCGTGTGACGGGCCACCCGCGTCGCACGCACCTTCTCCGCGGCGTCTGTCTTCGACTCCAGGGTGCGCTGAGCCACCTTCTTCGGCAAGAAACCGAAGGAGGCAAACTCCGGACTGTTCTCACCGAACAGCCCCGCCGCATAGTTCCGGACGCACGTGAGTATCGCATCCGTCTCGGTACGTTGCGATTCGTCGACGTCGTGAAGCTGCGAAGCCTTCGCCCGCGCAGCGGTCAGCGACGTCATCGTATCCACGTGTGCCTGGATCTTTGCTTGCACATCCTTGCTTGCCACGAGCTTGCCCGCGACGGGCATGCTTGCGTCAGGCGCGAGCTTGGCGAGTGCCGAGATCACGCTTTGCTCCAGGTTGATGATGACTGTCCTATTTGAATTACCGAACATGACTTCTTCCTTTTGTGAATTGCGGCGTCCGATATGAACGTCGCACATGAGGTACCAACCAACGGCGAGATTGGATTCTTCCAAAAATACTTTTTTTGAAATTCGGCCCGTCGTTCGAGTCAGTGCCGTTCATTCCGCAGCCCCTCCCGTGCATCACGCGCAGCCCCTCGCTCGCGCATTTGCAGCGAGTTTTCCGGCATTCTGCGCACGCGCGACCGATCGCGGCGTCGTGCTCATTGCCCGCGATGCGATGACGGGATCGTGCGGCGCGCCCACAAGGTCCCGCGGTGTGGCACCCAATTCACAGGGTGTGGCAACAAAGATACATACCACGACAGCAAGATCATAGTGCGCAGCGACGACATCGCGCCGCGTAGTAACGGACCCACGCGGCGTGATAGTCGAGTCTCACGGCGTGGTGGTCGATCCACGCGCCCGACGGAGGTGACCTCACGCCGTGTGAAGCGGGAATCACGGCCGACGGAGGTGTTCTCACGCTGTGTGAAGCGGGAATCACGGCCGACGGAGGTGTTCTCACGCTGTGTGAAGCGGGAATCACGGCCGACGGAGGCGTCCTCAACGGCGCGCGATCCACTTCTCACGGCCGACGGAGGTGACCTCACGCCGTGTGAAGCGGGAATCACGGCCGACGGAGGTGTCCGCACGGCGCGTGAAGCGGGTATCGCGCTCGTGAGAACGCGTCCTCACGGCCGACGGAGGTGTCCTCGCGCCGTGTGAAGCGGGAATCACGGCCGACGGAGGTGTCCGCACGGCGCGTGAAGCGGGTATCGCGGCCGTGAGAACGCGTCCTCACGGCCGACGGAGGCGTCCTCACGGCGCATGATCCACTTATCACGGCCGACGGAGGTGTCGTCACGGCGCATGATCCACTCATCACGACCGACGGAGGTGTCCATCGCGACGCGTGATCCACTTATCACGGCGGACGGAGGTGTCGTCACGGCGCGTGATCCGCTTATCACGCCCGACGGAGGTGTCCTCACGGTGAGCGATCCACTTATCAGGACCGACGGAGGTGTCCTCACGGCGGACGGATATGTCCTCACGCTGCGTGATCCAGTTGTCGCGGCGGACGGACGCGTCCATCCCGCGGTCGAGGGGCGGGTCGTCGCGACGTGTGAGGCGCCCCGGCGCCATGCGGGGGGATCGCGCCGTGATCGTTTGGTGGACGCCCGCGTCTGCCGAGACCTGACCTACGGTTCCTCGGGGAACCCCGCGAAGCTCCTTGTAGGAGGTCCGGACATGGAAGATGCTCGATGATCTTCCCCTGGGGCAAAGTGGGTCGTCGTTCACCAACCGAGTCCGTGGCGCGGATATACCGCGCGTTCCTGCGCCAGCGCACGTGGCCGCAGGCGGAGCTCGCGCGCGAGGTGGGCATCGGCGTTGCGGCGCTCCGGAAGCGGCTGGACGAGCTGACCACGCTCGGAATGCCGCTCGAGCGGGAGGATGACCTACCGCAGGTCTACTGGAGCGTGCCCGCGACGTGGTTCCCCGACAGCGTCGCACTGGACAAGGACGAAGTCGCGGATCTGCTACACGTGCTCTGGCACACGGCGCGGGGGCGGCGCCGCGACCGGCTCCTGCGCCTCGTGCTCGACGCTCGTCGTGATCGCGCGACCATCGCGGCGACAGAATCCGCGATCGTGACGCACGAGGTATCGGAAGCGGAAGAGACGTTTCTCCCGATTTTGGAAGAGGCCATGACCGCGAACAGGCCCGTGCGCCTGCGATTCTACTCCACCGAGCGCGGCATCGTGGAGTCCAGGCACGCGTCGGTGCACCGCGTGGACGTCGGCCCCCCGACGCGACTCGTCGCGACGTGCCACCGGACGAACGAGCTCCGGTGGTTCCGCGTCGACAACATCGTCGATGTCAGCATCGACCGCGAAACGTCCTTCCGCGCCGCCAGCGACGAAGCTGTTCGTCGCTTCTGTGCGGACAGCATCGATGGGTTCAGGGGCGCTACCGAGACCGAGGAACACGCGTTCTTCGTGCGTAACCCCGAGGCGCGATGGGTCGCCAAGAATCTTCTCGCTCCGATGCGGGCAGTGGATGCCCCGGACGGAATTACGGTGTCCGTGACAACTGCCGGAGCGATGCGCGTCGCACGCTTCGTCGTCGGTCTTGGCGGCGCCGCTCGAGCGGAGAGCGCTCGACTCCGGACACTCGTCGAAGAGCTCGCACGGGGGGCGCTCCGCCGCTCGGCGCAACCTGGACGGCTCGCGAAGGCAGCCACGGGAATACCTGAACGACCGCGCAGACGCGCGAATAGATGAGGGTGCGGGGACTATGAGTGGGAGTCGGATGCGACGTATCGGCTACGACTAATCGAACGAAATGATCATGCAAACGCTACCGCGGAGGCACCGGCGTGGCCCACAGCGCGCCAACATCGAACTCTATGGCCTCGAACGGCACGGCGCGCACTGGTTCGTCTCCGCGAAACGTTTCGAGCAGGATCCAGCGGTGGTTCTCCAGTGCATACGTCTCGATGATCCGGACCGCGGGATCCACGATCCACGCGAAGCTCACGCCGGCCCGCGCATAGAGAGGCATCTTGTCGGCGCGATCGAACGCTGCGCTGGACGGCGACACGATCTCGCATATCCAGTCAGGTGGGAGATCGAACCAAGCCGTTCGCGGCAGCTCGGGCATGCGCTCCACTCGCCATCCCGCCCAGTCCGGAACGAGGACATCGCCTCCCGGCAGGTGAAGCTCTGGCTCGAGCAGAATCCACCATCCGCCGGGTCCCCCGCGGCCGCGCTGGAACGGCGGCGACAGCTCTCCGCCGAGAGCCGACGCTGCGGCAGTGTGCAACGGCCCCGGCCGAGGGCTCGTGACAAGCTCGCCGGCTACGATCTCGGCGACGAGGTTCGACGGTACTGCCGCGAGATCCGCGTAGGTGGCGCGACGTGTGGCTCGGACGGACGACACGAAGACAGGGTAGCAGCTCAAGGGAGGCGAGCCGGACCAGAGGGAGAAACGACGCGACGCTCCCACGGGGCGTCGGCGTGGTGGGGGTTGACGGTCCAGTCCCTCGTTGCTAGCTTCCGCTCCCATAGATTGCAGACCCCTTAGACCCCGGAGAGTCTTACGACTCAAAACATCGGAAGCTGAAGGTTCACGTAGTCACTTCAGCTGGCGTGGATGCGATGCTGCTTCTGGAGTGGCGCCAGCTGAGCCTGCCAAGGCTCGCCACAGCAATCGTGAGGCGGATTGGGTTCGAGCGCCGCTAAAACTGTTGGTGCCCGCGGCGCTGCGGGGCGCTGCTCATCGCTCGGCCCGATTGAAGTTGAGTCGTGAGACTCGCCGGGGGCAACGTTCGGCGCTCTCCACCGCGTTCGCGCGGTGGCCTCGTTGAAGTGGCTCCGAATTCCGAGCAATGGGCAGCGCCGCGCTGCGCTGCCGACGCTCCGCCTGATCGTTTTGACCTTCCGCGACCGTCCTCCCTTGGCAGAGGTGACACGTGAGCATTGAATTCGCAGCGGCCTTTCACGCCCCCCTCACCGGCAACCCGAGCTTCCCGTGGCAGAGGGCGCTCTTCAGAGCGGTTCATCCGGGGCAATCGGGAGCATCGATTTCCCGAGGCATGCGACATCCCGACGGGACTCGGCAAGACGTCCGTCATCGCAGTCTGGCTCCTCGCGCTGGCGCATCACGCCGTGAGCGAAAGTGCGCGCAGTTTCCCGCGCCGCCTCGTGTACGTCGTGAATCGACGTACCGTCATGGATCAATCGACGCGCGAGGCGGAACGTCTTCGCGAGAAGCTTTCAACGGCTGGCGAGCTGCGTGACGTAGCTCGACGCTGGCGTCACTCTGCTCTTACGACCCGTCGGGCTCCCCTCTCGCAATCAGCACGCTGCGGGGTGAGTTCGCTGACAACGCCGAATGGCGCGACGATCCGGCCCGCCCCGCGGTCATCGTTGGTACCGTCGACATGATCGGAAGCCGGTTGCTGTTCGCGGCTAGGGCCGGCTTCAAGTCCGTCCCCTTCATGCTGGTTTCCTCGGGCAGGACGTATTGCTGGTACACGACGAGGCGCATCTCGAGCCGGCGTTTCAGGCGCTCATCGAGGAAGTTAGGCGAGAACAGAGTCATTTCCCGTGGGAGCGGGACCGTTTCGCTGTGACGGCGTTGTCCGCGACGGCTCGCACCGGCACGAGCTCCTTTTCACTCACGGCCTCGGATCTCGAGAACGATGTCGTACGGAAGAGATTTTACGCGAAGAAGGGGCTCCGCATGCACCCTCTCGCGGAAGGCAAGAAGCTCCCCGATGCGCTCGCCGAGCTCGCGAGAAACCCCGACTTCGACGGGCAGGCCGTCGTCGTCTTCATGCGGCGGGTGAAGGACGTCGAAGCCGTCCGTGCGGCGCTGGATGGATCACCATCGTCCACGGCAGTCCTCACGGGAACGTTGCGCGGGTTCGAGCGCGACCAATTGGCACAGACCAATGGCGTGTTCGCTCGGTTCATGCCACCGCACGACCGAGATCCGAGGTGCACACCGCAGTCTGGCACGGTCTTTCTGATCTCGACGTCCGCTGGTGAGGTGGGAGTCAACCTTTCTGCGGATCATCTCGTCTGTGACCTCGCTCCGTTCGACAGCATGGTTCAGCGCTTTGGGCGGGTGAATCGTTTCGGCCACGGAAAGGCCAGCATCGACATCGTCGTCGACGAGAGCGCGGCCAGGGGAGACGACATGTTCGCCTCCTCCATCCAGAAAACGCGGGCGCTTCTCGCGCGCCTTCCGAGAGTCGGCACGTTCCGAGCGGCTCGATGCGAGCCCCGCAGCTCTGGGTGAGCTCCCGTACCTCGAACGATTGGCGGCATTCTCGCCTCAACCCGAGATCCCTCGCGCGAGCGATGTCCTGTTCGACGCCTGGGCGCTGACCTCCATCCGCGACCTTCCCGGCAGACCTCCCGTTGCTGATTATCTTCACGGAGAGGAAGAGTGGGAGCCTCCAGAGACGTACATCGCTTGGCGGCGAGAGGTCGAGTACGTCACGGGAGACCTTCTTGATGAGCACCCCCCGGACGAACTCCTGGAAGACTATCCGCTCAAGGCACATGAGCTTTTGCATGACCGGACCGAGCGTGTCATCGAGCAGCTTGCCAAGATCGCCAACCGCTTCCCTGACCAAACGGTCTGGGTGCTCGAAGAGAACGGCAGCGTCCATCAAAAGGCACTGACTGTCTGGTTGAGCGGCGACAAGAAAACGGCCATCGACCGGCTAGCGCGCCGAACGGTGGTGTTACCGCCCCGCGTCGGAGGCTTAAAGGAAGGTCTGCTGAACGGCGCGAGCGCCTTCGACGAGCAGCAGCAGTACGATGTCGCGGACGAGTGGGGGGACGAATCCGGCAAGCGTCGAGTTCGGCGAAACGATCCGGCTCCGCAAAGCGGTATGCGATTGGTTCGGAGCATCGTACCCCTGGGGGACCCTGATGAGTCGGATGCGGAGGGCCGCGCGCCAGTGCTCGAGAGCTGGTACTGGTTCGTGAAGCCGCGCTTCGCCGATGACGACGGTTCGCGGACGGCGCGCGCGTCGGAGTCGCTCGAGGCGCATCTGGGAAAGGCTGGAAGATCTGCTGCTGCGATTGCCGCCCGACTGTTGAATCCTGATGAATCGACTGCAGTGCGGCTCGCCGCCGAATGGCACGATCTCGGCAAGAACCGGAACCTTTGGCAGCGCTCGATCGGGAACCTTGGAACGGAGGTCTTCGCGAAGTCTGGGCCGGAGATGACTCCGCGAAACATCACGCGCTACCGGCACGAATTCGGCTCTTTGATCGATATTCGGTTCAGAAAAGAGTTCGTTGCCCTGCCTCGCGAACAACAAGACCTGATCCTTCACCTCGTCGCGGCGCATCACGGACGCGCCCGCCCACACTTCCCACTGGAAGAATCGTTCGATCCGGAGCACACGGACAGTGTGGCGCTGGAGACCGCTCGATCGGTCCCTCGGAGGTTCGCCACGCTGCAGGCGCGATACGGTCGCTGGGGTCTGGCCTACCTGGAGTCGCTCGTCAGGGCAGCCGATGCGCTCGCGTCTCAGGACATCGGCGGGTCGGACGCGGGCAGAGTGAAGGGCCAATGACCACCACCGGCCGATCCGAAGCATCGGTCCGCTGCGATCCGACCAATCCGGGCCAGTTTCTCGCTTGCTGCGGAATCCTGGAGCTTGCTCATCGCCGATTCGGCAGCGGAGCTACAGGCTGGTTCTCGACCGACGGGCGGCGATTCTGCCTCGACGTGGGAGCGTCGAGCGATGCGCCGACACTACGGACGCTCCTGACAGAGCTGTGTTCCTGTGAGGTGACGAACACGATGAGCCCCGACGCGCTTCGCCGAAGGGCCGAGTTCGATGCGATGAACGGGCGCGAGAATCGAGGGCGCGGGAAGGGAAGACGAGAAGAAGGAGCTCGAATCACTCTGGCGTGAATCACCTGTCATCTTCGGGGCACCATTCCACTTCACGGTCGACTGGCACCAGGACGACCGCGGTCGCGGTTCGACCTTCAAGACGTGGGCGGGGCAGCGGTCGATCATCGACATCGCCCGGGGTATGCACACCGCGGCGCGTGCCGCCCTCTCGGACATTGACACGATCGAGCAAATCCTCGGGGCAACGTCACGTGGCTCCGGGCTGCCGTTCAATTTCGACTCCGACCTGGGCGGTCAAGCGGCCCCGTTGGACGTGGGATTCAGCTTCGATCCTCTACCGACTATGTCCTTGGCCGCGCGTCCGGTGACCGAGCTCTGCGCGTTCATCGGGTTGCAACGCTTTCGCCCGGAGCGCGTCCGGAGGGAAATCGCTACCAGTATGCCCTGTGGTGGACCCCACTTCCCGCGGGCGTCGCCAGCGCGATGGCCTCGTGCTCTATCGATTCTCTGGAGCGCTCGCTCTTCGAGTTCCGGCTCTTGTACCGGACCAAGTACCTGAAGAGTTTCTTGTCAGCAAAACCCGTCATGAGGTGACCAGTGGCTACGAAATTGAATAGTTACGACACATTCCTGAGCGACGGAGGGCCAGCGGCACTCGTCATTCGCGAACACCTGATGAGCGTGGAAGGCGCGGACGGCGTCCTGTTTCCGGCGACGTTCGCGGCCAGCGAAGACAAGACTTTCAAGGGCGGCTACAACATCGACAATCTCGGGAATGGGAAGAACGTCTGCCTGGTCGATAGCGTCGGCTCGCAGGCGAATCGGTTGGAGCCCATCTTCTCCACCGACCCATACAAGAAGCTCGTTCCGCAAGTGGTCGTCAAAGCGGGGCCGAGGGGTGTCAACCTGCTAGACGCAGGACACCGCGCCGCGGATGCGGTGATTCGATGCTCGACCCTTCAGGAGGAACTGCAAGCTGCCTTCAGGGCGGCGATGCGCGGGGACGCCGCGCCGCTCGCCAAGATCGCACCGACGTCGCTCGTGTTCGGGGTGTGGGATTCTCGAGACACTCAAGCCAAGCTGCCCCGCCTGATCGCCTCGACGATACGAGCGTTCAATGTTCAGCGTCTTACTCGCTCGGCACAATACGTGCCGGCAACTGAGTACATAGCCGACGAGTTGCTGGAGGACACCGACGACAAGAAGATGAAGGACGCCTACTCTGCGAAGGGATTCGTGCACGTCCCGGCGTCTGCCACGCCGGGAGGCGTCGTGGCGGAGGCCGTCCGTCGGGATGCGTCGCTGCACCTTGCTGCGTTGCGGCTGCTCGGTGCAGGGAAGGATCCGGAAAAGTCGCTCGCGCTCAAGCGATACGTTTTTGGTCTCGCCTTGACCGCGTTCACGTTTTCGCCGGCGGGGTATCTCCGTCAGGGGTGCAATCTCGTAGCAGATCCTGAAAAAAAGCGTGACTTCAGGGTCGTCTTCAACGACGGACGGAGGGAACCAAGCGGCATCACCCACGATGATGCGATCTCCTATGCGGTGCTCGTTGCAGAGGCTTTCGGCGTCGGTGAGGATCGAGAGGTAGCTTTCGAGGTGCAACGCGCGAAAGCTGACCTCAGCGGAGAAAAAGTAAAGAAGCCAAAGAGCAAGGGAAAGCCGTGACATCGGGTGCCCAGCTTTGCGTGACGGTGCGCTTTCTGCAGCCCACGTTTCACGGGCGCGCGGAGGGGGGGCGAGGCGAATGGCCGCCATCCCCCCTTCGCCTGTTCCAAGCACTCGTGGCCGCAGCGGCGCGCTTGCAGCCGACTGGCTTCGACAATCGAACCCGGGAAGCGTTTCGGTGGCTGGAGCGGTGCGCGGCCCCGACGATCGTCGCGCCCGTCGCACAGGAGACGACTGGGATGAGGCTCTCGGTGCCGAACAATGCGATGGACATCGTCGCGCGCGCGTGGTGTCGAGGAAACGATTCGGAGACGGGTGACGCGGACCCTCGGACGCATCGGACCATGAAGACCGTGCGTCCGTACTGGCTTCACGGCGCGCGGGTCCGCTACATCTGGTCGTCGAACGAGGTGTCGCTAACCGCGGACGTAGCCGATCGCGTGGTTCGTGTTGCTCGCCATCTGACGCATCTTGGCTGGGGCATGGATCAGGTGGTGGGTGATGCCTCGGTCATGAGCGCCGTCGAGCCTCCGGCAGCCGATGAGGACGAATGGCGCCCGTCGAGCGACATCTCTAACAGTGGTCTCCGGACTCCCGTTAGAGGCACCTTGGACGACCTCGAGGAGCATCACCACGCCTTCATGAATCGAATTGCGCCCGCCGGCTTTTCGGCGCCACCTCCCATCTCCGCATACAAGGTATTCGAGTATCGACGAGCATCCGATCCAAAGGCACGTCCGGTCGCGGTGTTTTCCATTCTCCGTCCCGGTGGCATGGCCTTTCGTGCGTTCGATCCTGCACGGAAGGCGCTCACGGTAGCTGGAATGCTTCGCCACACCGCCGAGGAGGCAGCCATTGCTTCCGGGTGGCCCGCTGCCAAGGTAGCTGGCTTCGTTATGGGGCACAGTGAACGCGGAGTGTCGACGCCAGTCGGTATCGAGCGTTTCGCGTATCTACCCCTGCCCAGCATCGAGTCCCGCGGTGGCGGCAAACAAACCGTCGGAAGCATCCGCCGCGTTGCCATCACTTCGTTCGCTGAAGACGTGAGTGCTGAGGTGGCGTGGGCGCGTCGCGGAATCTCCGGACGAGACCTCTTCGACGAGGACACGGGCGAGGCGGTTGCGTCCCTCGTGCTTCTCCAGAACGCCGACGCGGCGACGCAGCGTTACTTCGTCCCGGCGAGCACCTGGACTAGTGTCACTCCCGTTGTCCTTCCCGGATACGACGATCCGGATCACCTCCGCCAGAAGGCAAGCCGGAGCACGACGCCTGATCAACGGAAACGATACCTGGAACGCCTGTCGGGCAGGATTGATCACCTCATCCGAAAGGCGCTTCGTCAATTTGGACTATCCGAGCTCTTGGCACAGCATGCCGACCTCGAATGGCGGAAGGTCGGGTTCCTCGCCGGGGTCGGGCACGCGGATCGATACGGAGTCCCCGATCATCTGCGCAGGTTTTTAGGTACCACGTGCGACTCCGGTTTCATGATTCCATGGGCAAGCCGATCTCGGTGCCGGGTCCGTTGTGTGTTGGCGGCGGTCGATACGCCGGAGTCGGCCTTTTCGTGGGAGACGATGGCCTGACGTCACCGTCGACGAGCGCATGACGGCCTCTTCAAGTCGTCCCGAAGCCGGGGGTCAGTCCCCACCAAACGTTGCGAATCGCGGGTACGCGCCAAACAGCTGCCACTCCCCCTCCTGACGACTGCTCCCCCGGCGCTCGTCCTACGCGGCACGCAGCGCCTCGCGCATCACGCGATCGCGAATCGAGCCCTTCAGCGCGTCCGCCGTCAGCAGGTCCACGTGTTTGCCGAGCCACTGCTCGAGCTGGTCGCGAAGGCGACTCAGGGCGAACATCCCGACGGACGTCTCGAACTCGACGAGCAGATCGACGTCGCTGTTCGGACCCGCTTCGTCACGCGCCACCGAACGATACCGCGGACGGTTACTCGAGTCAGGTGGAGGACATCGCATGACAACAAACAGCGCCGAACTCGGGCTTTCCGAGGAGCCGGCGGTCCCCGAGGCCCGCGCGAAACCCCTACTCTCCACCGCGTTCGCGCGGTGGCCCCATGACCCTGAAAAAGTCAGGTCAGGGGTGGCCCCATGACCCTGCAAAATTCGCCCGGCTCATGGACCCATGAGAGCAAACCGGCAGCCGTCTCACCCCCAAATCCGCCCCAACCTCAGCTCTATCGCGTCGAACGGCTCCGCTCTCACGACGTCCTCCTCGCCATGAAGCCCGACCACCGACCAGCGTCCGCTTTCGAGGCGGAGCACTTCCAGCGTTTTGGCGAGTGGATCGATCAGCCAGGCGTGTGGCACTCCAACCTGAGCGTAGAGGGGGAGCTTCTTGATGCGATCGAAGCGCGCGGTCGACGGCGACAGGATTCCGCAAACCCAATTCGGGCAGATCTCGATGAACGGGCCGTTGGGGGCGATTGGCATCCGCTCGCGGCGCCACCCGGCGAGGTCGGGCACGACGATGTTGCCGTCGAGGTGGACCTCCGGTTCGTCGAGGATCCACCATCCGCCGGGTCCACCATCGCCGAACTGGAACGGCGGCAGGAGGCTTCCGCCGACCGCCGAGCCCGCGACGGAGTGGCGCCCGGCTGGGCGTGGGCTCGCGTGCAGCTCGCCGCCGACGATCTCCCCGATGACGTCGTCGCCGAGCGCGACGAGATCGTCGTACGTGGCGTTGCGTCGAGCGGGTTCCACCGCGCGGAAGGATATCACCTTTCATGACCGAGAGCCCTGCGTCTAGTTTGCCGGCCGCTCCGTCTCCCCCACCCGAAGAGGTGGCCCGCGCGAAACACCTCCCGCTCCCCCTTCTGAAGACCGACAGCCCCGCGCTCGTCCCCGCGCGGATGATCAACGAGCTCTTCTACTGCGAGCGGCTCATGTATCTCGAGTGGGCGCAGAGCGAGTTCGCCGACAACGCGTTCACCGTCGATGGTCGATCGGTCCATCGACGCGCCGACGAAGCCAAACCCCTGCCGGAGCCGGCACGGCGCTCGTCGAAGAGGAAGGATTCGGCGAAGGCTGACACGAACGACGGCGAGGCCGACACGGGTGAATCTGCTCCGTCAGTCGACGGCCCTCCCTATACTGCACGGTCCGTCTGGCTCTCGTCAGAGCGACTGGGCATCACCGCGAAGATCGACGTCGTGGAAGGGGAGGGCGGGCGCGTCGTGCCCATCGAGTACAAGCGAGGGAGCAAGCCTGAAATACCCGAGGGCGCGTACCTGCCCGAACGCGCTCAGTTGTGCGCGCAAGTACTGCTCCTCCGAGACCACGGATACCAATGCGACGAGGCCGCCATCTACTTCGCCGCGGATCGGCGGCGCGTGTCGATCGCGATCGACGAGGCGCTCGTGGCGCTCACGCTCGACGCCGTTCGGCGCGCCCGAGACGTTGTGCAGGCTGGCGAACTACCTCCGCCCCTCGTCGACAGTCCGAAATGCGACGGCTGCTCGCTCGTCGGGATTTGCCTCCCCGACGAAACGAACCTCCTCCGGGCGCTGGAGGGAGTCGAGGCGCCGCAGGAAGCGCCCGAAGATCCCGAAGCGCCCGTCCTGGAGCCGGCGCTCGTCGAGTTGTACGGGCCGCTCGAGAAGGATCCGTGGGACCTTGCCGGGCCGGAGCCTCAACCAATTCCGGCGGAGCTCCGTCGATTGCATCCGGCGCGCGATGACAAGCTACCGGTCTACGTTCAGGCGCAGGGCGGGCGGATAACGCTCAGCGGAGAACGTCTCTCGATCTGGACCAAGGACGACGGCGCGATCGAAGCTCGGCTCGGAAACACTTCCCAGATTTCGCTCTTCGGCAATATTCAGATCACTCCGCAGGCGCTTCGCACCGTGCTCGAGCGTGGGATCCCGGTTTCACTCTTTACTTACGGGGGATGGTTCATCGGGCGCGCCGTGGGGCACGACTCGAAGAACGTCGAGCTGCGCCTTGCGCAGTACGCGGGCGCGACCGATCCCGCCACGTCGCTCCGATTGGCGCGAGGATTCGTCGTATCGAAGATCTTGAACTGTCGAACCCTGCTGCGTCGCAACCACGAGAAAGCCAGCGCGGTCGTGCTCTCGGAACTCAAGCAGCTTGCGCGCAAAGCAGCGGAAGCAGATTCGCTGGGCGAGCTCCTGGGACTGGAGGGCACCGCGGCGCGGGCCTACTTCTCGGAGTTCACGGGCATGTTGAAGCCGGAGGATAGCGAGACCGCGGTGTTCGACCTGGACGGACGGAATCGGCGACCACCCAAGGACCCGATCAATGCGCTCCTGTCGTTCGCCTATTCCCTGCTCTCCAAGGACTTCGCGCTGACCCTGCACGCGGTCGGGCTCGATCCGCTCCTCGGCTTCTACCACCAACCGCGATTCGGCCGCCCCGCGCTCGCGCTCGACATGATGGAGGAGTTCCGGCCACTGGTTGCCGACTCCGTGGTGATCGGCGTCGTGAACAACGGCGTCGTTCGGGCCAGCGACTTCGTTCGGTCCCCAGCTGGCACGGCGCTGAAGCCGGCGGCGCGCCGGCGTCTGATCCTCGCCTATGAACGGCGCATGGACCAGCTCACGACGCACCCGACGTTCGGCTACCGAATCAGCTACCGACGCGTGCTCGAGGTTCAGGCAAGATTGCTCGGCCGCATGCTGCTCGGCGAATTGAAAGAATACCCGGCGTTCCGCACGCGGTGACGTCTCGGAGGAACGATGCGCCAAACGTACATCGTCAGCTACGACATCTCGAACCCGAAGCGCTTGCGCAAGGTGTTCCAGCTCATGCGCGGGTACGGCGATCATCTTCAGCTTTCTGTCTTTCAGTGCGAGCTGAACCACCGAGAGCTCATCGAGCTTCGCGCGCGTCTGTCCGACATCATCCACATTGCAGAAGACCAGGTGATGTTCGTGGATGTCGGCCCCGTCGAGGGCCGCGGCAGCACATCCATCTCGGCGATCGGGCGTCCCTACCTGTACCCTGAGCGCCACGCGATCGTCGCGTGATGCATATGAATCTCGATCAGCTCGTTGTCCGCGCGTATGATCGAGCGGTCCGGTGCGGCTCGCACCCGCGCACCCTCTCGCAAAAGAGGGTTTGTTCCTTGAAAACCCAGCGTCGCGCGACACGGAAAGTGGTCCGCCGCGTGACGTCTCGCCACCCCAAGCGGCACCCCAAATCGACCCTCTCGCAATTCACCTCGCAGAGCCCCGCTTTCGAAGCGAATCGGCGAGGTGCCTCTCCACCGCGTTCGCGCGGTGGCCCCGTTGAAGCCGCAGCGATACTTGCGGTATGCAGTTCTCGCGATCCGTCGCTCTCCACCGCGTTCGCGCGGTGGCCCCGTTGAAGCGACCGCTGCGTCGGTGCCGATCGATCGGCGATCCATTCGCTCTCCACCGCGTTCGCGCGGTGGCCCCGTTGAAGCTCGCATCGCAGCCGTCGTCGACTTCGAGGATCGATGCTGCGCGCTCTCCACCGCGTTCGCGCGGTGGCCCCGTTGAAGCCTGCGCCGACGACACGTCTTGCAGCGTGCGTCGACATCCTCTCCACCGCGTTCGCGCGGTGGCCCCGTTGAAGCCGAGTCCGAGCGCGACGCTGGCTCGGCAGAGATGTCGACTCTCCACCGCGTTCGCGCGGTGGCCCCGTTGAAGCCTACGTGCCGCCGCCGATCCATTCCGCGATGTCCGACGAAGCTACTCTCCACCGCGTTCGCGCGGTGGCCCCGTTGAAGCCGACGCTTGTCATGCAGCGTCGGCTCCGCGGCCTCCGGCCGCCTCTCCACCGCGTTCGCGCGGTGGCCCCGTTGAAGCCACACTGAGCCAGCAGTTGGTCCGCGTCTGCGCGAGCGCTCTCCACCGCGTTCGCGCGGTGGCCCCGTTGAAGCTCAGAGGCACGCGAGCTCGATCGTGGCCTGAGCATGCAGCTCTCCACCGCGTTCGCGCGGTGGCCCCGTTGAAGCGTCGGCGACGTGCGCGAGATGCGTGCGCCATCACGGCTCTCCACCGCGTTCGCGCGGTGGCCCCGTTGAAGCCCGCCAGCCGATGTCCGCAGCGATCGACGGCGCCTGACTCTCCACCGCGTTCGCGCGGTGGCCCCGTTGAAGCGTGTAGCTCGCGTGCGCGAGCAGCCGCTCGCGAGGATCTCGCCTCTCCACCGCGTTCGCGCGGTGGCCCCGTTGAAGCCCGGACGCTCTGCGCCGCGTCGGCGGTCGCTGACGTACTCTCCACCGCGTTCGCGCGGTGGCCCCGTTGAAGCTCCACATGCCGGTCTGGGCGACGTGCTCGTCACATCTGCCTCTCCACCGCGTTCGCGCGGTGGCCCTACGCCGCCATCGTCGTAGCCTGTGCCCCCAAGACGGCGGTGTGGACGGAATTTCTTGCCGTGCGACATGTGCAGCGTGAGCCGGTGGGCTCGTCCGCAACGGACGCACACAATCCGGAGGCACGCATGCTCACTCTGCACGACAAGATGGAACAGGATCTCGAACTTGCCGGCTACGCCAAGCGAACCCGTCAGGCGTATCTCGCATCCATCCGCGACTTGGAGCGGTTCCACGGCCGCTCGGGGGACCGATTGGGTCAGGAAGAGATCCGGCGTTGGGTTCGCCACCTCACCGGCCAGGGACGAAGTCCGGAGCGGCTCCGCAAGCACTTTGCGGCGCTCAAGTTCCTCTACGCTCGCACCCTGGGACGCCCTGCGCTGACTGCCTTTCTCGCTTGGCCCACTGCGCGGCAACGAACGCCCGTCGTTCTCAGTCCTCACGAAGTCGTCGCACTGTTGGGCGCGATCCGGTCGCCGAAGTACCGTGTGTTCTTTTCGTTGGTCTACGGCACCGGAATGCGCCTGTCCGAAGCGTGTCGACTCGAAACATCCGACATCGACGCGCAACGCGGCGTGATTCACGTGCGCCACGCGAAGGGTGGGCGCGACCGCTTCGTGATGCTGTCGCCGCAGCTCCTTGGGTCGTTGAGGGCGTACTGGCGTTTCGCGCGGCCGCCCGCGCCGTACCTGTTCACCGCTCGAACCGGGAGGCCGATCCATCCCGAGGTTGCCCGCAACGCCATGACCGCCGCCGCGAAGGCGGCCGGCCTGGCAAAGCGAGTGACGCCTCACGTACTTGCGCCACAGCTTCGCCACACATCTCCTCGAGCGGGGTGTCGACATTCGAGTCATCCAGGTGCTGCTCGGGCACATGAGTATTCGGACCACGGCGCGTTACACGCGCGTGTCGACCGGGATGATCGCGGACACCGTCAGCCCCTTGGATCTGCTCCCTCGCACCGGATAGCAGCCGGCCGATTGCGTCCTTGGTTCGTCCGAGCCCACCCGCGGGAGCCCAACGCAATGAACATGAACGTAGCCTCTACGACGTCGAGGTCCCGACCATCAACTACCACCTGAAGAAGGTGTTCGAGGACAAGGAGTTCACCATCAAGGGCTTCGCGATGGACGACGAGCGCCCGAAGCGCGGCGGCTCGGTCCTGAGCGATCGCTACTTCGAAGACGCCCTAGGCGCCGCGCGTCCTGCGCCCGCCTGTGACCGGCCCCTTCGTTCCGTAGGAAGCGGGCTTCGGGTTCGACGTGGATCGCGTGGCTCCGGATCCGGCAACCACGGCTTGGAAGCAGCTCGCGCGCTTCTTCGCGTCCTTTCGGCGCGGGAGCCCAAGTGTGGAGCCGGTGACGGGTGGTTCGGTGCAGATTGGTGCGCTAGCGTGGAGGCCATGCCCACACTCCCGCCCGACGTGCTCGCGGCGCTGACGCGCTTTCGTTCCGCGCTGGACGAGCGCTTCGGCGAACGAGTGCGGGAAGTACGACTGTTCGGTTCGCACGCGCGCGGTGACGCGAACGAAGACAGCGACGTCGACGTGTTCGTGACCATCGAAGGACTGACGGGCGCCGAGCGCTCCGATGTCCTGACGCTCGCCTACTACGCGGATCTCGCTGGAGAGGAAGACGTCCTGCTCTCGCCTCTCGCGTACTCGACCGAGCAGGCCGCGGAGCTGCGTCGCCGTGAGCGACGCCTCCTCATGGACATCGATCGCGAGGGGGTCGCGCTTTGACGGACGAGAACCAGCGCGCCAACATCGCCGTCGAGATCGCGCGCGCCGAGCGGGCGCTGCGTTCGGCGCGGCTCCTTTGCGACGCAGGCGAAGCGGCGGATGCCGTCAGCCGCGCGTACTACGCAGCCCTCCACTACGCGCGCGCCTTGCTCCTCACGCGGGCAACCGAGCCGCGAACGCACCGGGGCGTCCTGCGCCTGATCAGCCGAGATTTCGTGCGCACCGGGCAACTGTCACCGGATACGGCCGCAGCGCTGTCGAAGCTCGAAAAACAACGTCTCGAAGCGGACTACAGCGCAGAGCTGGTATTCACCGACGCAGAGGCGACCACCGAGCTCGCCGCGGCGACCTCGTTCATCGATGCGGTGACGGGGATCCTTCGCCGGGACGGGTGGATCGCGTAGCCGTGGGGTCGCGACGGGCGCCCCAGTTGACGTAAACGGGGCGGTACGGCTGCTTCTGGATCTCCTCGATCGCTTCGTCGAGCTCCTGCTCGAAGAGCAGTGGGTACTCGGCATACGCCGCCCACTGTGCGTTTTCGTGCGCAATGAGGCGCTCGGCCTCCTCCGTGTAGATGAGGTTCACGGACGAGCTCGGGTCGCCCGAGTGCGAGCAGATCCACACCGGGCGCGAACACCGCCAGATCGACGTCCGAGTCAGGACGTTCGGCTGCGCGAGCCACCGACCCGAAGAGCACCGCGAGCCGAACGTCGGTGCGCCCGGCGAGAGCGGCCTTGAGGTTTGCGGCGGCGGACGGAGTCATGCCATCCACGATAGCTTGAAAGTCGAGCTCCTTCGAGCCCTGGGCGTGGCTCGACTTGGTTCGCAGATCCTGCGAGCGCACGGCCGCACCCTCGACCCCGAGATGCAAGAGGGGAGCGTCCCTATCGGCGGGGGCGAGACCGCGGGGCAGCGTCACGTCGCCACGTCGGCCCAGAGAGTCGACAGATCGATTTCGATCGCGTCGAACGGAACGGCGCGAACCCTGGCATCGTCCCGGAAAGCGACGACGCGCGCCCACCCGTCCGGGCCGAGCCGCAAGACTTCGAGGAGCTTCTGATCGGGGTTCACCAGCCACACGAACGAGACCGCCTCGCGCGCGTAGACGCCGAGCTTGTCGGTCCGATCGCTCTTCTCCGTCGACGCCGACAGCACCTCGCAGACCCAATCTGGCGCGAGCGTGAGATACGGTTCGCGTGGAACCTCCGCCAGCCGGCTCCGGCGCCAGCCGCCGAGGTCGGGTACGAGAATGTCGGCTCCCAGATGCAGCTCTGGTCCGTCCAGGATGATCCATCCACCCGGACCGCCGCGGCCGCGCTTGAAGGGAGGCCCGAGCTCTTCTCCGAGTGCGCTTGCGGCGGCGGCATGCGCCAGCGCCGGACGGGGGCTGAGGCGCAGCTCGCCGTTCACGATCTCCGCGACAAGGTGGCGAGGCGTCGCAAGGACGTCAGCGTAGGTCGCGATGTGTCGAGCTGGCCGGGACACCCTGCGAACATTAGCGCGAAGCGGCGGCGGCCAAGGAAGCCAAAGGCCGGGCCGGGACGCGACATAACGCCCGAACCGCGAAACAGCCGCTATTCTCGTTCGGCGACTGGAGCGCCCCCAAGCGGATAAAGATGGGGGCGCACCGGAGGGACGAGCGCGTCGGGAGGGGTTGCCGGCGCCGGGCCAGGTTGCTGGCCCCGGGACGAAGGTGCAGCCGCGCCTGCGCATCGGGGTGACGGGCGCGGCGGGAACGACCAGCGGCCGCCAGCGCTTTCAGGTGAAGCTGGTCGCGGCAGAGCCTCGCCCAAGTTCGCCGCTTCGCGGCGAGGATGCTACCGTTCACGGCGGGGTCTTCATGACACGCGTCACCTTTCTTTTTTCGGTCGCCTCTCTGGTTGTCGTTGCCTGCGGGGCGCGGACGGACGGCGCTGGGCCCCTCGATCTCGGGGGTCCGCTCGGCTCGGGCGAAGGAACCTCACTCGGCGGCGGCGGCGGTGGTGCGGGCCGAGGCGGCACGGCTGGCTCCGGTGGCGTCGGGCGAGGCGGTACGGCTGGCTCCGGTGGCGTCGGGCGAGGCGGTACGGCTGGATTCGGAGCCGTGTCGGGTTATGGGGGCTGCGGCGAGTTCGGCTGCGCTGCGGGCGGGTGTTTCGATTGCAACGTGGGTGGCTATTACGGCGGGGGCGGTTACGCCACGGGCGGCGCGAGCGGTTCGTGCGCGTTTCCGACCTGTGGGGAATGTCCGGATTGCTTTTCCCAGTGCCTTTGCGTCGACTCGGATCCCGCCTTCTGCGAGAGCGTCTGCTACGGCGGCGGCGCGGGGTTCTCGGGCTCCGGCGGCACGGGTGGCGGTGGGTGCGAACCCGCACTGTGTCCGACGAGCAGCGGCGGGTCGCCCATCGTGCTTCAGGGGTGTTGCACGAACTACGGCGCGTGCGGCATCGACACGACCGCGCTCGAGGGATTCTTGCAAGTGCCGCTCGGGTGCGAAGACCGCTCGGAGCCGGGCTTCGACACCACCGGTTGTGCTCCCATGAAGACTCCGCTCGACTCGCAACCAGTTCTGGCAGGTTGTTGCCGCAGCGATGGCCGATGCGGGGTGGATCTAGGTTCTCTCGGACTTGGCTGCGTGCTCAATACCGGACAGCCCGCGTACTGCAACTTGCCCGACGGCGGAACAGGTGGGTTCTACGGAGCCGGAGGGTCGCCGGGTACGGGCGGGTTTTACGGAAACGCCGGCACTCCGGGTTCCGGCGCGAGCCCGGGAGCTGGCGGCGCCGCCGCGCAGTGCGCCGCACAGGCCACGTCGGAGTGCGAGACGTGCGCGTGCGAGAGCTGCACGAGCACGTTTCTCTCGTGCTTCGCCGACGCGGGTTGCCCGCAGATCCTCCAATGCGCGAACGAAGTCGGGTGTACCGGCATCAACTGCTACCAGCCGTCCACCTGTCAGAAGGTCATCGACGCGACGGGGGGGCCGAGCAGCGCCTCGGTCGCCATCGCAATCCCGTTGTTCCAGTGCCTCGCCAGCGCGGGCTGCGACTGCGGGTTCGCTAGCGCTCAGTGAGCGGCGGTGGGCCGCGACGCGGCCTCGACGATACCGACGGGCCACGCGAGCTGTTCTCGCCGCCGCCACCCGAGGAAACCATGCACGAGCACCGGGCTGCTCCGCCGCTGTCCCGCTTTTCGGTCTCTCACCGAAAGTGACGAGGCGCAGTGCTTGCGACATGGCGCATGAATTGCATCGTCCATGGCGACGCTGGATCTTGCGGTCGTTGGCGGTGCGCCCGAGACGGATGGTCTCGCGAACTGTGCGGCACGCCCGATGCAGCCATGCACGGAGATGCAACCATGCACAGGACCGAATTGGTTCGAGGTGAAGAGATGTTGAGGACGAATTCACTTGCGACGCTGCTGTTCTTCCTGATCATCGCGGCCGGAGCGGCGGTCGCGTACGCGCTCAACGGCGCGGCGCTGCTCGCGGACGCGGCGGTTCTCGCCGTGGCGTTGGCGCTGGCGCTGATCGTGTCCGTGTCGGTGAAGATTGCTGCGCCGTGGGACAAAGCGGTCGTCTTGCGCCTGGGCCGATTTCGGGGGCTCCGCGGGCCCGGCATATTTTTCATCATTCCGGTGATCGACACGATCCCCTACTGGATCGACACTCGAGTGATTACCTCGTCCTTCAAGGCGGAGAAGACGCTGACGAAGGACACGGTCCCCGTCGACGTCGATGCCGTGCTTTTCTGGAAGGTCGTCGATCCCGAGAGAGCGGCGTTGGCCGTCGCGGATTACGGGACCGCGATCAGCTGGGCGTCCCAGACGGCGCTGCGCGACGTCATCGGCAAGACGGTGCTATCGGACATGCTGGAGGGTAGAGGCAAGATCAGCGGCGAATTGCAGCAAGTCATCGACCAGCGGACGGAGCCTTGGGGCGTCAACGTCATCAACGTCGAGGTCAGGGACGTGTTGATCCCGCCGGCTCTCGAGGATGCGATGTCGATGCAGGCGCAGGCAGAGCGCGAGCGACAGGCTCGGGTGATCTTGGGCGATTCGGAACGCCAGGTCGCAGAGAAGTTCGGCGAGGCAGCGAAGACCTATCACGACGATCCGATCGCTCTGCACCTCCGTGCGATGAACATGCTTTACGAGGGGCTCAAGCAGAACGGGACGATCGTCCTCGTGCCGAGTTCCGCGCTGGACACGATGCAACTCGGCAATCTCGCCGGAATGACGGCGCTAACGATGGCCTCGGCAAAGAACGGCGCGGCCAAGGAGCCCGAACCCGCCATTCAGCATGACGCCTGACCTCCTTCGCTGGCAGCCTCTCGACGACGCCGCGGGTCGCCGTCGGGAAGGTTGCCGATTCCGAGCGCTCGCGGACGAGAACATCCGCCCCGACGTCGTTTCCGAGCTTCGCTCCAGAGGCAAGGAGTGGGTCCGCGCGCGCTCAGTGAACGGCGGTGGGCTGCGACGCGGCCTCGACGATACCGATGGGCCACGCGAGCGGTTCTCGCCGCCAACCGTCGTCGCCCGCTTTGCGGGAATCCACGCGAAGGTCGTAGTGGCCCACGACGGGTGGAAACGGGAGGCCGAACGTCCGCATGCGGTACCGCGGCGTCACCGGACGATGCGAGAATGCGTCCGTGGGCGTCTCCAGCCCCGTGATGGCCACCATGACGAACCGAACTTCGAAGTCGTGTCCGTACTCGTCCGGTGCGACGTGGAAGTAAGCGTGAATCTCCAGCGGCACGAGACCGTGGGGAGGGGCAGGTGCTCCTTGCGGCACGTTGATCTGTTCGACGAGGTTGAACAGCGTCACGTTGTTCGAGTGTTGATCGACGGAGGACCCGCCGCACACGGCAAGAAAGTAGCACCGGGGCATCCGTCGCTTTTAGCACCGGTCGCCGCGTCGCGGCCGTCGTTGCCGCTCTCAGGGCCAGGGAGCGGCGGTTGCGAAATAGACGACTGTCTCGGCACCCGTGAGAAACAAGGCGAGGCCGCAGAACCCGCACCCGAGCGATAGCAAGCGTGCGCCCCGCGCCGTCGTGACGAGGCCGTAGCCAAGACAGCACCGCACGACGCCGTTCGCGAAATGATACGACGCGGCCGCGAGCCCGAAAAGGTACGCCATCGCCGCGAAGGGGACCCCGAGCGCCGACGTCGTCGAGAGCGTTTCGGTCAGCGTCGGATAGTAGTCCGCCGGCCTGAGCCGTCCAAGGGCCTGGGCGAACCGCAGCACCCACACGTGGTAGGCGACGAACCCGAACGTCACGCCGCCGGTCACTCGTTGGAGGGGCTTCGACCAGCTCTTCGAGTGGGCCGCCAGGGCCGGGTGGCGCGGCCGTTCCATCGGATTCGCGATGACCCACGCGCCGAAGCCCGCGTGAAAAAGCAGGGGCACCTGGACGAATACGACCTCCAGCGCGAAGAGCCAGGAGCTCCGCTGTATCCGGCCGGGTAGGTCGTCATACGCTGCGCGTCCTTGCAACGCATGCGCGTTCAGCCAAAGATGCACCAGCAAGAAGGCGCCGACGGGAATCACGCCTGTCGCCGAATGCAGCGCGAACCACCGGAACGACCGTCGCTCCTTCGCCAGATCCGTCATGGTCGTCGCCGTCACTCTTCGCGCTCGGAAACCAAGGATAGCTCGGGCGAGCGGGTTTTCGGTCGCGGTTTTTGGCGCGGCCGCCTGCGTCTTCTTCACGTCGTGCGGCTCGGGATCGCGCGTCGCGACGGTTCCGGTTCCCTCGCTTGCCGGAACGCCGGGCGCGCAGGCGGCGTACCGGCGGATAGAATCCCGCTGGACGGATCTCCCCGAAGAGCGTCGCGGCGAACTAGACCCGGCGTTGCGTGACTTCCTTGGTCGGTACGGCGCGGATGATCGCGCCCGCAGGGTGCGGGTTCTCCTGGCGTGGATCGACATCGATCGCGGCCACGCGAGCGAAGCGCACTCCCTCCTTTCGACCGTTCGCGCCGGACCGGCCGGCGCCGTGCATGATTTTGCCGATGTCGCCGAGGCGCGCGCGGTGGCTCACGACGGCCATTTCGGCGCCGCCCTCGGATTGCTCGAACCGCTCCGGGGGAAGCTGGTGGACCCTGGTGTCCGCGGTCTGTACTCGAAGGAGCTGGTTCTGGCGCTCGTCGCCACCGCGCGGTTCGACGACGCGATGCAAGCGATGCTCGACTGGGCGGAACAGGCGGCCCCCATCGAGCGCGAGGACGTTCTGGCCGAAATCGAAGGCATCGTTCGCGGTATACCCGCGTCGTCGCTCGAGGCCGCGTTCCTCAAGCTCGTCGAGGAAGATCGCGCCGACGTCGGCGCGCAGCGCTCGTCGCGCTCCGAGGCGCGCCGTTGGCTGCTGATGTCGGCGCGCTCGCGGCTGGAGCGTGTCGCGCTGACGGAACGCGACCCGGAGCTTGCCCGACGGCTCCTGGAGTCGAGCCCCGTCGAACTCGGGCACGACGACGAGCGGGAGGCGATCTCGGCGCTTGCCGCGGAGAGCGCCGTTGCTGCGCGCGTCGCGGGTCGCGCGCTCGGCGTCGTTCTCGACGTTTCGGACGACGTGTCGCGACGGCGTTCGGCCCAGGTCGTCGAAGGGATGACACGGGCGCTCGGGTTGCCGGAGGCCGCAACGCGCGAAGATGCGGTCCGGCTAGTCACGCGCGACGCCTCGGAGCCGGGCGAAGTGGAGCGCGCTCTGGCCGCGCTCGCCGGCGACGGCGCGACGATTCTCGTCGGCGGGGTGACCGGGGATGCTGCGATTGCTTGTTCGGTCTTCGCCGAACAAAAGCACGTTCCGGTGATCGTACTCGGGGACCCCCCTGCGACGGCATCGGCGGCGTTCACGTTCGCCGTCGGTGACGACCCGGCGGCGGTCGAACTGGCCGTCAAGCGCGCCCTGGACGCTGCGGGCGTCCACTCGGTGGCTCGCGTCGGTCCCGCCGGCGTCCCGTGCGACGCTCGGGCGGCGACCGTTGCCGCTTCTCGATTTCCGCTCGAAGAATGGAAGCGGGCCGCCATCGAGGCGCTCGTTCTGGCTGGCGATCCCGAGTGCACGCGCGACGCCGCCCAGGACGTGGCGAGCGCGGGGCTTTCGCCATTGCTCATCGTGGGTCTGGAGTCGGCAGAAGGTGCAGACCCGTTACCGGGCCGCAAGCTCCTCGTCGGCGCCGGGCAGTTCCCGCTGGCAGCCCACGCTCTCACCACGGACGAGCGAGCGTGGGTCGAGCGCTTCGGTTCGGGTCCGTCCTGGTACGAAACGCTCGGTCGCGACGCCGCGCTCCTCGGGGCTGCGGCGCTCGCCGACTTCCCGCTTGCGCACGTCGAAGACCACGCGGCCGTCGCCACTCTCCACGCGCGCGCGCGTGATGCGCTGCTGAAAGCGCGCGCCGCGCTTTGGTCGACTGCCTCGCGCGGGTTCGACGGCAACCACGTGCTGCCACGCGACTTCAGCACGGCCCCACCGGGAGAGGCTCCTCCGTGACGGAGCGCGAAATCCTCCTCCCGAACCGCCACGCGACGAAAACGCTCGGGGCTGCAATTGGCCGTGAACTCACGCCGAGTGATCTCTTCGTGCTCTCCGGGCCGCTCGGCTCCGGGAAGACGTTCCTCGTTCGCGCGGTGTGTCGAGCGCTCGGTCTCTCTCCGAACATTCGCGTGACGAGCCCGACGTTCACGCTCGTTCACGAGTACTCTACGGTGCCCCCGGTCCTTCATGCGGACCTGTACCGTCTCGAGACTCCCGCGGACGTCGCAGAGCTCGGGCTCCTCGAGCAGCGAGAATCAGGGACGAGCGCTGTTCGTGGAATGGGGCGAACCTTATATGGACGTGCTCGGGGGCGACGCCGTGATCGTAGAGTTCGAACTCGCTCCGAGACGTGCCCGAGTCCGCGCGACGGGGCACTCCTCCGCGGCCCGTGTCGCGTCCCTTTTGTGAGCGCGCTTTACGGACGTCGAACGGTTCGGTGTTAGAGTTGGGGCCGTGAGCATCGACGCTGCGGAAGCCCCTGCGTCCCCCGAGCCCCTTCTGGAACGACTGACGGCTCCCGTGTTCGATGCGCTCGACGCGCTCGGAACGTTCGTCACACTCACGTTCGAGACACTCCTCTGGATGGTGCGTCCCCCGTATCGTATCGGCCAGCTCTTTTCCGCGATGGAGTTCATAGGTGTGCAGTCGGTCTTCATCGTGTCGCTGACCGGCACCTTCAGCGGCATGGTCCTCGCTCTCCAGACCGTGAATACATTGCGTCAGTTCAGTGCCGAGGGTGTCGTCGGTTCGGTGGTCGCGATTTCCCTGACACGCGAGATAAGCCCGGTCTTCGCGGCGCTGATGGTGACCGCCCGCGCCGGCAGCGCCATGGCGGCCGAGCTCGGCAACATGCGCGTGACCGAGCAGATCGACGCCATTTTGACGATGGGTGTAAGCCCGGTACAGTACCTGCTGTCGCCGCGGCTGATCGCGTCCGTGGCAATGATGCCGCTCCTCTGCATCCTTTACTCGTGTCTCGGCATGGCCGGCGCATGGCTGGTCGCGGTCCACGGTCTCGGCGTCGACCCCGGCGTATTTCTATCGAATATCGAGAAGTACATGGTGCCGCGGGACTTTTTCATGGGTGAGGTCAAATCCCTCGTGTTCGGGTTTCTCATCGCCGCGATATCCTGCAATCAAGGCTTCCACGCGAGCGGTGGGGCTCGGGGCGTCGGTCTGGCGACGACGCGCGCGGTCGTGGAGAGCGCCGTCGCGATCCTCATAGCGAATTACGTCATCACGAGCTTCATGACGAACATCTGAGGGGAATTTCTGGTATCCTCCGCCTTTGGTCGCGGAAGGGATTTCCAGAAATGCGCAGACTCCATACCTTTGCTTTCTTGTGCAGCGCTCTCATGTCCGCTGCACCGGCCTTTGCGGTTTCCACGACGCTGGTCATCAGCGAGTTCCGGACGCGCGGTCCGAACGGCGCGAACGACGAATTCGTGGAGATCTTCAACAAGTCCGGCGCGACCGTCGCCGCAGGCGGATTCATGCTCAGGGCGGCCGACGCCGCCGGCAACACGGCCGCCCTCGCGCAGATCCCGGCGGGCACGAACATCGCATCGAAGCATTTCTACCTGTTCGCGAACAACGGCACCCAGGGCTACTCCGGGTCGGTCTCGCCCAACCAGACGTATACGCAGAGCATCCCCGACAGCGGCGGCATCGCGATCCTGAATGCCAGCAGCGTGATCATTGACGCGGTCGGCACGAGCGCCACGAGTGCCTACGTGGAGGGCACGCCTCTCGCGCCGATGACCGCGAACGTCAATCAGAGCTATGAGCGCAACGACGGAGGGTGCGCCGCGACTCAGGATACGGACGACAACGCCGCAGATTTTCGCTTCAACGCGGCGTCGTCCGGGCCGCAAAATAGCAGCTTCAATTGCTCGAGCTGTTCCGGCGTCGTGTGCGACTCGCCCCCGAACAGCCAGTGCTGGGCCACCGCGGGTACCTGTTCCGCCGGGACCTGCAATTACAAGCAGTCGGCGACCGGCACGTCCTGCAGCGATGGAGACGCTTGCACGGTCGGAGACTCCTGCGATTCGAGCGGCAACTGCGCCTCGGGTTCCGCGGCCGTGTGCAATTCGCCCCCGGCAAACGCGTGTTCCGATCCGCAGACGCTCGTCACGTACAGCCCCGCTGGCGTCTGTTCTTCGCTGGCTGGCTGCACGTACCAGAGCACATCGACTCAGTGCCCCTTCGGGTGCAACGGAAGCACGGCGCAGTGCAATCCCGACCCTTGTACGAACGTGAGTTGCACCACGCCGCCCACCAACGGCTGCTACGCCGCGGGGGGAACGTGTTCGAAGGGCTCATGCACGTATCTGCCCAACCCCGCCCTGACGCCCTGTACGGACGGCAACGCCTGCACGGTCGGAGATCAGTGTGACGGCAGCGGCACTTGCGAGCCTGGCACGGCGAAGCCCATCGACGACGGCAATCCCTGCACGCTGGATAGCTGCGATACCACCACGGGTGTGGTGTCACACACGAACGAGGACGGGACGAATTGCGACGACGGGAACCTGTGCAACGGCGTCGCGACGTGCGTGGCTGGCGTCTGTACGAACGGCGCGCCCGTCGCCTGTACGACGCCCCCGATCGGTGGCTGCTACGCCGCGACGGGCACGTGCGCCCCGACGTCCGGCGCCTGTACGTACCCGCCGCTCAGTCAGGGCACTGCATGTGACGATGGCGAGAAGTGTACGAGCCAGGACCAGTGCGATGGTAGCGGAGCGTGCAAGGGCTCGACCGTCGTCTGCACTCCGGGAGCGCCGACGTGCAGCGACGCGAATACCTCGACCACATTTTCCGGCGGAACGTGCCAGTCGGGGAACGGAACCTGCTCCTTCACGTCGAAGAACACCGCCTGCGCCTTCGGCTGTAACGCGGCCTCCGGTCTCTGCAACGCGGACCCCTGCATCGGCGTAGTGTGCAACACGCCACCGGCCGGCTTGCCCTCGGATCTTTGCCTGTCGAGCACCGGAACCTGCAGTGGGGGAACGTGTACTTACCCGCTGAAGGCTTCCGGCGCGAGCTGCGACGATGGGGATCCGTGCACCGGTAACGACCAGTGCAGCTCCGCGGGGAAGTGCGCCGGTACTCCGCTCCTCTGCAACACGCCACCCAACCCCGTATGCAAAGACTCCGGGACTTCCACCCAGGCCTCCGTGAACGGAACGTGCACGGCCGGGTCCTGTGGCTACGTGACCGCCGACGTCGTGTGCCAGTTCGGCTGTGACGGCGCGACGGGCCTCTGCAAGGGCGACCCCTGCGCGACGGTCACCTGCGATCAGCCCCCGCTCGACGGATGCCATCAGGCCCAAGGAACGTGCACCAACGGAAGCTGTGCATACGATCTGAAGCCGTCCGGTTCGAGCTGCGATGACGGCAATGCGTGCACGGAAAACGACGTCTGCGACGACACCGGCACCTGCGCCGGCGCCGCGCTCGAGTGCAATACTCCTCCCGCGTCCACCTGCTCGGACGCAAACACTTCGGTCGCTTATGCGTCGGCGGGCACCTGCGGAGCGGGTACCTGCGCGTATGCTCCGACGAGCACCGCATGCCCGAACGGGTGCGACGCCACGACCGGCCTCTGCAAGGGCGATCCCTGCGCAAGCGTGACCTGCGCGACGCCACCTGGCGCGTGCTTCCTCGACACCGGAACCTGTGCCGGGGGCACGTGCACGTACAGCCCGCGTCAGAGCGGCGTGCCCTGCGACGACGGCAATGCTTGCACGGCCGGCGACGAATGTGACGGTGCGGGGAATTGCGTGCCCGCGTCGACCGTGTGTGGGGACGGCGGCCCGAAGACCGACGGTGGTCCGGGCCCGGCCGCGGGGGGCGCTCCGAACCTCGACGGAGGCGTGCACGCTGGCGGTGCGAGCTCCGGCGGAGCGGCCGCTTCCGACGGCGGTCCGAGCGCAGGGGGAACGAACACCGGCGGAGCCGCCGGTGGCGGTGGCGGTGCTATTGGCGGCGGCGGTGTGGGCGGCTTCGTGAACCTCCCGGACGGCGGGCTCGTACCGGAGGGTGGGACCGGATTCTCGAACGCCGGAGTGCGCGGTGGTTGCGGCTGCAGCGTGCCCGATACGAGGAGCCGAGCGCCGTGGCCGCTCTCGTTGCTCGCCCTGGGCGCCATCGTTCTACGCCGGCGAAGGCGACGAGCCGCGTGACGCCGGCGCGGTGAGCGCCCGCGGGTCCCTGACTCGCGTCACGGCCTCTTCTGATACGTTCCGACGAGCTCTGCACGACCTAGAACGTGGCCCTGCATCGCCCGTTCGAGCTCGACCTTCGTCGGTGCGGTGAGGCCGAGGACGGAATCGAGTGCATACAGCTCGTGCACGTACCGGTGGCGGCCGACTGGCGGACATGGGCCGCCGTAGCCGGCGTTGCCGAAATCGTTCCTTCCGGTTTGCGTTCCGGGCGGCAGGCCCGAGATAGCGGCGTTCTCCGGCAGGCCCGCGCTCGATGCGGGGATGTCGGAGAGCACCCAGTGAACCCAGGTTCGCGTCGGCGCCGCGGGATCCGGAGCGTCGGGATCGTCCTCGATCAACGCGAAGCTTTTCGTGCCCGCGGGAGCGCCGGACCAGGTCAGCGGCGGCGACACGTTCGCGCCCTGGCACGTGTACTTCGAGGGGATCGGCTGGAAGGGGGCGAACGCCGACGACGTGAGGGTCAGCTTGGAAACGGGCACGGCCTCGAGTTTTTCCGAGCCAGACCGAGTCGCCGCGGAAGTCGATCGCGCCTCGCACGAGGGGAGGCCCAGGGCCGCCGCTAACGCCAGCAGAAACGCCGGGCTGACGCTCCGTCGCCCGCACCGTCCTCCGCTCGAATCGACGTCCATCTTCGGCGATTGTAGTGCCGGACACCCGCTCGTCCACGGGAGTTCCTGCGATCATTTGGTGTAGCATCGCCGGCCTCATGCAGAGCGCGGCCCAGGATCCGGCTTCACCGGAGGCGTCGGTCGACGGGATGGCGGGCGCCCGCGCGGCCGCCCTCCGCCGGCTCGCGCGCCTCCGCGCGTGCGCGACCCCCATGCTGCTCCTCGGGCCGATCGCGATGGTGCTGACCGTCGACATTGCGCGCCGTGGCTCCCGGCTGCTGGCGTTCGACGGCTTTTATCGAGAGACGTACCTGGCCGCCGTCGTGGAGAGCGTCATCGTCTGGGGGACCTTGCTCTATGCGTCGTCGCGCCGTCGCGGGGCCGTTCGGTGGGTTCTCGCGACGCTTTTCGTGGTTGGTATGACGCTCACCGTGGGGGGCCAGCGGTACTTTCACGACCAGTACAACGCCTACCTGAACGTCGATGTGTCCGTCTTTGCATCGAACTTGATGGACAGCGTCTTCAACCAGCTCTTCGCCGACATCGGCAACTACCTCATCGCGAAGATACCGCCGCTCTGCGTGGCGCTGTTTCTGGTGTGGGCCGCGCGCCGCGTGATTCGCCCGCACCGTCGTCCGGCCGTCGTCACCGCGGCGCTCGCACCGGTCTTTCTCGTGGCGTCCTTCTTCATCCCGACCCAGCACCGCCATATCCAGGCGGCGACGCCGGATGTTCTTTATCTCGAGGCCATCGGCGGCCTCATTCGCACCCAGCTCGGGTTCACGGATCAGTCGCGCCAGCTCCGACCCAAGGTGAGGCACTCGCTGCCCGTCGTTCTCGCGAACCCGCGGCGCACGGGACCGCGTCCGAACATTCTTTTCGTGATTCTGGAGAGCGTCCGCGCCGATGCCGTGTGCATCGAGCCGGAGGAACATTGCCGGCGCACGCCCTATTCGGATGCACTCGTGCCGGATCGGTTTCCCCTGTTGCAGATGCGTTCGCTCGACTCGTGCACGGCGATTTCCCTGGCGGTGCTCTGGTCGGGCGTGGGCCCGAACGAGCCGAGAGAAGTCTTGCACACCTGGCCGCTGATCTTCGATTACGCGAAGGCGGCCGGGTACGACACCGCGTTCTGGACGTCCCAGAACATGATGTTCGGTAACGCGCGGCTCTGGGTCAAGAACCTCGGAGTGAGTCAATTCACCAGCGCGACGGAGCTGGATCCGACGTCGGACCTCGACATGGGAGCTCCCGAAAAGCTGCTCGCCGATCATGTCGCCGCTCACATCGGCGAGCTCAAGGAGCCGTTCCTGGCGGTCGTCCAGTTCTCCAACATGCACTACCCGTACATGGTGGATCGCAAGGGCGAGATGCCGTTCGTGCCGTGGACGACGAGCAAGGCACCGGACGATAACGAGCACTTTTTCAATTACTACCTGAACGGGGTTCGCCAGCAGGACGCCCACGTCGCGGCGATCCTCGAGCGCGTGAAGAAGAGCGCGCTCGGCGATCACACGATCATCGTTTACACGAGCGACCACGCCGAGGCATTTCGCGAGCACGGACAGATGGGGCACACGTTCAGCGTGCTCGACGAGGAGGTCCACGTGCCTGCCTGGATCGACGCACCCAAGGGTACGCTCAGCGCGGATCAGGAGCAGAACCTTCGTCAGAAGCGCCACGCCTTCACGTTTCACGTCGATCTCACCGCGACGATCCTCGATCTCCTGGGTGTCTGGGACGACCCCGGGATCGCGCGCTACCGATCCAGGATGCTCGGCATGAGCTTGCTGCGCCCCGGGAGCAACGAGGGCGCCATCCCGCTCACGAACTGCGCGGGGGTCTGGAGCTGCGCGTTCGAGAACTGGGGCTACATGCGAAAGAACCTGAAGCTCGAGGCGCGGGCCTGGGACCCCGAGTGGCATTGTTTCGACGTCGCCGGCGACCCGGGCGAGAAGACGAACCTGGGCCGCGCTGCGTGCGGCGACCTCGAGGACAGGGCACTCGCGACGTTCGGACGTCTCCCAGGGGGAGAGCGGCGTTGAGAAATTCGCAGCAACAAACCCTCGAAATCTCGGAGCCTACATGACGGCCATCGAATCCATCGATCTCTTTCGCGAATCCACGGCGTGTACCCAGCCGGGAACGCAGCTCAGGCTCGTTCGTGCGGAGGCCGCGCTGTTTCGCAAGTGGTTCGCCGCGACCGGCATGCCCGACTACGTCGAGACGTTCGATCTCGCGGCGATCCCGTATCCGACCGCGTTCGGCCTGTTCCGCGCGCACCGGACGCTGTCTCCCTTCGTGACGATCACGAATCGGATGACGGTGGTCCGGTTCAAGGACAGCGAAGGCAAGACGAGGACGTTGCTCTTCGATCCGAGCGACGTCGAGCTCGGCGCAAACGTGCCCTTTTATCGGGACCTCGCGGCGAAGACACCGAAACCCCTGCTCGCGCTCGGGTTGAAGCGTTTCGCCAGCGTGTCGGAGCATCTGCTCCGCGTCGGCATCGCGCCCGAGGAGGTCGATTATCTCGCGTTCGATCACCTGCACACCCAGGACGTGCGCCGCCTCGTCGGAACGCGAAGCGCCGCCGCCGACATTTCACCGAACGGTCCGATCGCGCCGCTTCTTCCGAACGCGAAGCTCCTCGTGCAGCGCGTCGAACTCGAGCACGTTCGCGAGCTACATCCGATTCAGGCGCCCTGGTATCAACCCGAGACGTATCGTGATCTGCGGCCCGAGGCGATCTTGCCGCTCGACGGCGACGTGATCCTCGGTGAAGGCGTGGCTCTCCTGTCCACGCCCGGGCACGCGACCGGAAATCAATCGCTCGTACTCAACACGCGGACGGGCATCTGGGCGATGAGCGAGAACGTCATTGCCGCGGAGCTCCTCGCGCCGGAGCTCTCGCAAATTCCCGGTGTGCGCGAGTCAGCCCGGCGCTGGGGCAACGAGGTGATCCTGAACGGCAACACCCTCGAAGCTACGGCCCTCCAGTACAACTCGATCATCAAGGAGAAGAGCGTCGTCGATCGTTCGACGAGGGATGATCGATTCTTGCAATTTTTCCCGACGTCCGAGCTCACGCAGAACTGGATCAGCCCCGGAACGCGACCGACGTTCGTGCACGGCAAGGTCACGCACGGCCATCTACGACTGTCGTGACTCGGTCCGACGCACCGTCCGGCCCGAGCGTCTCGCGCGTCAGCTCAGCTCGAGCATGCGATCGATCGGAAGCTTCGCTCGAAGCCTCAGCTCTTCCGGCATCTCGATCCGCGGCTCCAGATCCTTCAGGCAGAGATAGAGCTTTTCCATCGTGTTCATGCGCATGAAGGGGCACTCGTTGCACGCGCAGTTACCGTCCGGCGGTGCCGCGATGAACGTCTTCCCGGGCGCGGCTCGCTCCATCTGGTGCAGAATGCCGGACTCGGTCACGACGATGTAGGTGTCCGCGGGGTCGGTAATTGCGAACTTGAGGAGCGCGGTGGTCGAACCCACGAAATCGGCCATGGCGAGCAAGGGCTCTTCGCATTCCGGATGAGCAATCACCTTCGCGCCCGGGTGTCGCTCCTTCAGGTCCACGAGCTTGCGGAGGCTGAACGTTTCATGAACGACGCAGCTTCCCGGCCAGAGTTGCATGTCGCGCCCCGTTTCCTTCACCAGATAGCGTCCGAGGTTCCGGTCCGGAGAAAACAGGATCTTTCGACCTGCCGGGATCGCCTGAACGATCTTCTTCGCGTTGCTGGACGTGCAGATGTAGTCGCTCTCCGCTTTTACTTCGGCCGAGCAATTGATGTACGTGATCGAGACCGCACCCGGGTGCTCGGCTTTCCACTTCCGGAACGCGTCCACCGGGCAACCGTCTGCGAGCGAGCAACCCGCCTTCATGTCCGGCACCACGACGACGCGCTCCGGGTTCAAGATCTTTGCCGTCTCCGCCATGAAATGGACGCCGGCGAACGCGATGACGTCCGCCTTGGTCTTCTTTGCTTCCTGCGCGAGCTGCAGCGAATCTCCGATGAAGTCGGCAAGATCCTGGATCTCGCTCTCCTGGTAGTAGTGGGCGAGCAGGATGGCGTTCCGTTCCTTCTTCAGCCTGCGGATCTCGCTCTCGAGATCTCTTTCGCGAACCGGCGCCGCGCGTCCGAGCGAAATCATGGGCCACAAGATAGGACGAACGAGCGCGACCTGCCAGGTGACGCGCGTCCGTTCGAATTCAATCCGCGGGCGGCTTGTCCACTTTCGGAACGGCGGCCGCGAAGCGTTCGGCGAACGTCTCCGGCGGAACGGCCTTCGCGACGTCGAGCTCGAAACCTGGGACCGTCTTCGGCGCGAGCTTGCCGAGGAGCTCCTCGATTTCCCGCTTGCTCAGGCCATGGGCACCAAGCGCCTCCGCATTCACCGAGCCCGGCTTTCCGACCAGTCCGCCGTTCTCCGCCGAGACGAGTGAGCGGAGCGCCGCGAGTTCCATCCTCGATAGTTTCGCGCCGGCCACGTCGTAGTCGATCCATGCCTCGTAACTGAGCGGCGCGACGCGCTGGAGCATGCCGGCCATCACGCGCCCGAATTCCTGAATTTCCCACTGTGCGTGAGGGTCCACGCGCAGCGTCAGAAAGTGGAGCAGGTTGTGTAGATCGATCTTCCAGTACCACTGCGTGTACGTCGAGAGCGGCAGATCGATCCGCGCGAGCTCTCGCGCGATGTCCTCGCCCATCATCCACTCGTACGCGCCGCGGCTCGCGTCACGGATCGTGTTCCATCGCTCGAGCGCCTCGTCGTAGCGCGCCGGATCCGCGGCTTGGCCGCTTCTTCCTTGGTTGTTGCGGCGACTTTGTTCCTGAAACTGCCCCGCGGGCGGGGTGTAAAAGAGCATGGGCATGAGCGAGTAGCGTCCGGAATACTCGTTCACGTTCGCGGTTCGATGCCGGATCCACTGTCGTGCGACGAACATCGGCATGGAGCAATGGAACTTGAGCTCCACCATCTCGCTCGGTGTCGTGTGCGCGTGCCGCCGCAGATAACGAAGTAGCCCGCGCGTCTGGCTCTGCTTTCGCGTGCCGTACCCATAGCTCACGCGGGCGGCGCGCTCGACGCACTCGTCCGTGCCCATGTAGTCGACGAGCGAGACGAACCCATGGTCGAGCACGGGAAAGTAAAGACCGAGGATCTCCTCGGCTGCGGGTGCGACGGGTCTGCGAGTACTGGAAGACACGAGGATCCGTCTATCATTACTCGCCCCGCGCGCCCACGGCGAGCGGCGTCCACCGCGAGTCGAGAGCGCCCTCGAACGAAGTGCTACCGTGGAGCTTCGTTGTCACGTAGCGCCAGGACCAACGTCGGAGATCCGACCCGGCCGCGCCTGCTCGCGGCGGCGGTGGTGTTCGTCGCCGTCTTGGAGGGCGCGATGAGCGCCGCTCGCACCGGACCCCCGACGGCGACGGCGGCGACGCCCGAGTTCGTCCGTGGCGCCCGGTGGTTCCCGGTCGTCGACGACCCCAATCCGCGCCTCACGATGTCCGAGCCGGACGGCAGCGTTCGTGTCGTGGAACGCGGGCTCCGGCTCGTCGAGCATCCCGACGGGCGGATCGAGCGCGCGGCGGATCTGCTACCTGCCGACGGCCCGCTCGCGGCGCTCGAGCTTCCGGCGCGCTTCGGGGGCGGGTTCCTGTTTTCCGTCAACGATCGCGGAACGAGGCTCTGGCGAGCGCAATCCTGGACGGCGCGGCTCGCCCCTCTCACGCGGCTGCCGTTCGAGTCCACGAGCATCGTCGCAGGGTTCGATCGTCTCTATGCCTCGAGCGCGAGCACCCACGCGCTCGTCGGGGTCGATCCCGCAACGGGAGCGCTCGTCGGAGGCGGGGCCCTTCCCGATGCGCCGGCGTATGGCGGCGCCGCGTTCGCCGACGCGTGGATGGGGGCCGTCGAGGTGGACATCCGGGGCGGTCTCGTCACCTTCGACGCGGGTGCGAGCTTCCACCCGGTGCGCGTGCCACTCGTGACACCGGGTGTTTTCGAGCAAGGCGGTCGCGTGGTGCTCGGAACGAACGACGGCGCGTTTGCGCTTTCGCCGTCCGGGGAACTGGAGCGCCTCGACGGCCCGACCGCGGATGCGGTGTTCGACGATCTCCGTCCAGTGCCATCGCCAGACTCCGAAGACGACGATGTGCCGCTCACGTCCGGGCATCCTCGCGAGAACGTGCTGGGCGGCCGTTCGCTCGAGGTCGTGGCGCTCCGTGGTTTGCCGGACTCGTCGACGACTGCGGTCGTCGTCGCGAACGGCGTCCTCGCACGCGTCGATCTCATCGACGGCAAGATTCTGGCGGTCGACGCGCACGCCGTGCCTCCCGGTTCCGATTGCGAGGCCATCCGACTGTTTTCGGGCCTCGGTTTCGTGTGTGGTGAAGATCGAGGTGGGACGAGCGTCTATGCGCTGCACGTGCCGCTCACGCTGGCCCCGGTGCTCGCCTACCCGGCGCCGCGGGTGGTGCTATCGGGTGGGACCGGCTCGATCGCCGTCAGGGGCGGATGTCCGGGCTCGGTTCGCGATGATTCGACATATTGCATCGTGCCGGCGTCCGGCCCGCGCCGGGAAATTCGTGTCATGGGCAATCCCGGCGTGGAGCGGGTCGTCCCTCTGGGCGATGGTCGCGTGGTCGTCATCGTTCCGCCTGGCCGTGGAAGGTCCGGGGCGATCACGGTCGTTCCCGTCTCGGGCCCGCTCGAAGTGCACCCGTTGTCCCTCGACGCCGTGCCGTCGGACGAGAAGCGACTCGTGGAGCGAGGCTCGTGGCTCGATGGCGTCGTCGAGCGTGACACCGGAAAGCTTTCGGCGTGGATCGCCGGGTCCGAGCCGTTCCTGGGGGTTCGAGATCGGCCTCGGCGGCTCCGTCGTCGCTGGACCCGCGCGGACGGGGGTCGACCGCGCCAGCTTCTGTGGAGAACTTGCGTTCGTCACCGATGACAGAGGGGGAGGGAGTGAATCGACCGACGGCGGCCAGACCTGGTCCGATGCGGACCTGCCCGCCTCGGCGGATCCGGACGAGGCATCGTCGGTCCACGAACGCGGCTGTACGCGGGTTGGCGCCAGCATCGGTTCCTGGGTGAGGATCGGTTGGGGCAAAGCCGTCGGATCGCCCGCGCTGGCGCTGGCGGCAGAACCCCCCATGGTCAAGATGCCTCCTGCGCCGTTCGTGACTTGGGCGTTCGAGTGTGCGGCCACGGGCGAAGAGGAGACCTCCGCGAAGGTGGCCGCCGAGAACGGCGGTCCGCGACCGCCGCCCGAGTCGCCCGCAAGCGCTGCGAGACCGTCGTCAAGCGCAGTCCAGGAGCTCGAGACGAGCGCATTCCGTCCCTTTCTCGGTATGCCGAGCCCCCCACTTTTGGCCACGGATCTCGGTTTCGACTTCGGGACCGAGGATCAGATCGTGGAGGCGCGCGGCTACGCGTGGGGGGCGCGCGATGGGGAGTGGGATCGTGTGGGCAGATGGCAAGTGCGGGTCGCGGATCGCTTTCGGGTGAAGCACTCGATTTGGTCGACCGCACCCTCCCGATCGCCTTGGGCCGACGCCGCCTCGGCGGCCGAAGTGTTCGGGAGCGAACCCTCTCACCGAATCTCGAACGAGTGGAACGCGCTTGTCGATCCGGTCGAGGACGCGGGCGTTCTCCTGATGCGCACGGGCTCGGCGGTGCAGCTAGTAGCCATCGAACGGGATCGTGCGATGGTCGTCGCCGAAAATACCGAGCAATTTTCGCTCGACCGCATCGTTTCGGCCGTGAAGGTGCGCGACCGTTTTTACCTGGGTTCGGTCCCCGGCCCGCGCTCCCTCGACATTCTGTCCTTCGATCACGGGGAACTGGCGACCCTCGGCTCTTATCCTCGGTTTTCCGACCCTCGTTACGCAGAGTCCGATGCCCGCGTCGTCCGCACCGCTCGCGGCGACGGTCTCGGCATCTGGGTCATCGGCAGAGGCCAGTTCGGGACGGCAGGTGGCGGCGATACTTGGTTCGTATACCCGGTCGATCCAGCGACGGGATATGCGGGTCGTCCGACCGTCGTTCATCGGGACGTTCTCGCTCATTCGCCCCGTCCGTGCGATCTCGATGCGGACGGCTGGGTCCTCACGTACGACGTGAGCCCGAGCGTTGGCCGGATCGACTTCACGAACACGCGCGAAAACCCGTCGATCGGGCGGGTAGAGGCTCGCTTGCTGCTCAATGATGACGGGCTCTGCCTCGATTCACTGGCAGCGCAGGTCGACGGGGACCCTCCCAAGCGTCTCGAACCCACTGCCGCGTCGTCGAATACTCATCGTGGCGCGGAGCTCACGCTCACCGATCGCGCGACGGACCATCGGTGGGGATTTCGCTGCAGTCCATGACGCTTCGTCAGCGCCATCTTTCACTTGTGAAAAGACTGCTCACTCGATCTGAACGACGGGAGGATCGCGCGGGCGTTTGAGGCCCGTTTAGATTGCAATCCCTGCTCTCGACTGCTACCGATATCGCGTCCGCGTGGAGTGAGGCTGTCCCCCCCGGCCCCTCTGCGCGGACACTTTCGTTCCCCGCGGGCAAAGCGGCGCGAGTCGCGCCGTGTGGGTCGGACAGCGCGCTCCAGTACCGCTCAGGAGTTCCTTTTCCCGAGCTCTGCGGACCGATGCGCAGCTTTCTCCACCGCGTCGATGAACGTGCTCCGCAGACCGCCGCGCTCCAGAGCCGCCAGACCCGCGATGGTGGTCCCTCCAGGGCTGGTCACCATGTCTTTCAGCTTGGCCGGATGCTCTCCGGTTTCGAGCAAGAGCTTCGCGGATCCGTAAACGGTCTGCGCCGCGAGCAACACGGCGACGTCCCGCGGAAGCCCCATCTTCACGCCCCCGTCGGCGAGCGATTCGATCACGAGCATCACGTACGCGGGTCCGCTACCGGAAAGGCCCGTCACCGCGTCGAGATGGGTTTCGTCGAGCACGACGGTTCGACCCACCGCGTCGAAAAGGCGCCGCGCCGTTTCGAGGTCCATCGAGGACGCGCGCGCGCCGCCGCTGATCGCGGTCGCCCCCGAGAGAGCGAGCGCGGGAGTGTTGGGCATGGCGCGGACGACGCGCGCGCCGCTTCCGAGGCCCGCCTCGAGCGTACGAATGGACACGCCTGCAGCGATCGATATCACCAGATGCTCTTCGCCGACGAGGTTGCCGCACTCCGAAAGGATTGCAGGAATGACTTGCGGCTTGACGGAAAGCACGAGGACGTTCGCCCAATTCACCAGATCGACGTTCGATGAGTGTGTTTCGATGCCATGGGTCGTGGCGAGCTCGGTAAGCCGCGCGGCGCGCGAATCGCTGGCACGGACCCCAGCCGAGGAGACGACCTTGGAAACGAGGAGACCCGAGATCAGGGCGCCCGCCATGTTGCCCGCGCCCAGAAAGCCGATGCGTGTCGTGTTCATTTCGTATTCCGTCCGTTGACCGGGCGACCTCTCGCGAGTCCGATCATGCCGGGATACCGAGGGCGCGCAACGCCGATCGCACGTCCTTCGGGGATCGACACGCCACGACGCCCGCCGGCAACCTTCGGGAATTCGGCTCGTTCGTGACCCAGATGGCCCTGGCTCCGACGCCAAGAGCGCCTTCGACATCGGCCACCCACGCGTCGCCGACATGAACGAGTTCCGAGGTTTCGACGCCCAGACCGGCGGCAACGAACTCGAAGATCCGCGGATCGGGCTTCTCGAAGCCGAGTCGTCCGGAGTCGGCGACGACGGAGAAATACGAATGAAAGCGCATCTCCTCGAGTAACTCCGCGAGCCGGCCCTCCGAGTTCGAGACGATGCCGAGCGGTACGGCGCGCGCAGCGAGCTCCTGCACGAGCTCCATCATTCCTGGAATGGGCTTCCGCCACAGGTTCTTGCGTGGCTGCTCGCTCCACAGAAAATCGACCAGAGCCGCGGTCATGTCGGGTTGCGAGTCGCCTGCCGCACGAACTCCGGCGCGTTCGAGGAGCGACGACATGAACGATCGCCACGCCTCGTAACCCGTCTCGCCGCGTCGCTTCGCCTCGTTGTACGCATCCCACGCGGCGGGACATTCCGCGTCCAGCCGAGCCACGTCGACGCGCGCTCCGCGCTCCTCGACGCGGCGGCTCACCAGCTTCGTGTCGAGTTCGGCGAGCGTTTGCCCATAGTCGAAGGTCACGGCGATCATTTGCTCGGCCTCAACCGAAGAATCCCTTGAGCTTTTCGACGAGCGTGCGCGGGTGGGGTTGCACGTCTTGCCCGAGTTCGCGACCGAGCTCTTCGATGAGCGCCTCCGCGCGTGGCGACAGATTCGTCGGGACCTCGACGCTGACCGTCACGACCTGATCGCCGCGTCCGGCGCGGTACCGATGAGGCGCGCCCTTGCCCTTCACGCGAAGCACGCTCCCAGGCTGCGTCGAGGCGGGTACTCGCACTTTCAGGTTTCCAGCCAAGCTCGGCACTTCTATCTCCCCTCCGAGCGCGGCGACGGCGAACGTCACCGGTACCGTGCAGTGGAGATCGTCGCCTTCCCGGGTGAAGAACGAATGCGCCTCGACGTATATGAGGATCTCGAGATCGCCCGCGGGCTTGTCGGGACGAGTGCGGTTGCCGGCTCCCTCGATCACGCGGGTCGCTCCGTTTTCGATCCCCGCCGGGATCGTGACCTCCAGACAGCTCGCGACCCGGCACAGTCCGCGGCCGCTGCAGCTGGAGCAGCGAGTGGTCGGAACCGTACCGCGGCCCCGACATGCCGAGCACGGCCGCTCGATCGCGACGGGCAGTACTCCCTGCTGGAACCGAACCCGGCCGCGCCCGCCACAAGCGGCGCATCGATCCACACGACTCCCTGGTTCCCCGCCGGCACCGGCGCAGTGGTCGCAGGTGTCCAGGCGATCATAGGAGATTTCCTTGGTGCACCCGAGCACGGACTCTTCGAACGTGAGGGACAGCTTCTGGCGCAGATCGCCGCGATCGCCGGTCCGGATGCCGAACGCTCCCAGAAGATCGCCGAACAAGCCGTCGAGACCGAGGGAGCCGAGATCGACGAAACCAGGTCCGGCCGGCGTCCCCTGTCCGAACGCGGACGGCCCGAAGCGGTCATAAGCGGCGCGCTTCTCGTCGTCTTGCAGAATCTGGTACGCGGTGTTGATCTCCGTGAACCGAGCCTGAGCCGAGGGGTCGTTCGGATTTCGATCAGGATGGTGGAGGACCGCCAATTGACGAAAAGCGGTCCGGATATCGCCCTGGGTGGCGTTCCGATCGACGCCTAGGACTTCGTAGGGGTCCCGCACGCGCTCCGCATAGCATGGGCGGCGCCCAGCCGCGTCCTCGGGGTGGTGCCCGTCGCGCTCCGCCACCAATGACCCCGCCTGCGCGAGGGCGTGTAAACCAGCGGTTCCCCGATGAAGGCCACATTCCGGCCAAACGCCCTTGGCGTCTCGGGAACGCGGACGTTACGCTGGCCGCCGCATGTCGGACGGATCGGATCGACGACGAGACTTTCGTGCTCCGATAGAGCTCAGGGTCGAATACAAGCGCCTGAACACGTTCTTCGCAGATTACACGAAGAACATCTCGCGCGGCGGCACCTTCATTGGAACCGATCGCCCCCTGGACGTCGGGACGGAGTTCATGTTCGCACTCGATCTGCCGACCCTCGCCGAACCGTTACGTCTCCGCGGCCGCGTCATGTGGGTGACGTCTACCGACGAAGCCAGCAAGGCTAATCCGGCCGGCATGGGAATCGAGTTTCAATACGCCAACGCCGACGAGCGCCGGGACATGGAAAAGATGGTCGAGGATCTGGTGGTATCACAGCTTGGCGAGCACCTGGCCGCGAAGCTCCTCGGCAAGGATTGAGCTCGAGGCTCCCTGGCGCTCACGGCACTTCGACGTCGGCTGGAATCTTGACGTCTACACGCTTGCGGTCGGCCGAGAGATCGCGGGCGATCGCGACCTCCACGAGGTCGATGGACTCGCTCTTCGCGACGAGCGCGAGCTTCTCTCGGGCCCGAGCGTCGTTGGCGACGTAGGCGTTCATCGCCGTATAGAAGTTCGCCTCCGTCTGCTCGGCGCGGGTCCGTGCGGCGGCAAGCAGCTGTTCGTCGCTCAGACGACCGGTGGCCCAGGAGCGCAGGCGTGCGGGCCACCCGGCGTCGTCGTCGATCTTGGCGAGGGCTTCCTCCACCGTTCCGTCACTCGGCGCGCCGAGCCGTCGTTCCAGCAGTCGTAGCCACAGGGCCGCGTAGACGAGGTCGTCAGGGGCAAGATTCGCGTCAATCGCGCGTCGAACGGCGTCGCGGGAAGATCTCAGGTCGCCGTGCGTCAGTCCGCGCCGGGCTGCATCGAGTATGGTTGCCGTGAGTTGATGCAGGTCGTTCGCGGACGCGGCGTACGCGCGGAGCGTCGCTCTACGGGCGCCATCCATGTTCCCGTACTGTTCGAGCACCCGCGCGAGGGTGCGTTCTGCGGTAGCCTGCTCGGGGCTGGTGTGCGCTAGCTGACGTGCGTCGAGCGCTCGATAGAGCGCCGCGTCGAGCGACTTCGACGCCGAGACTCCGTCTCCTTCGTCGCGATAGATCTGGAACATCGCGAGATCCGCTTCGGCCACGGTCCCGGGATCGGAGGATTCCGTGGCAATTTTCGCGACCGATTCGAGCGATGCCAGAGCGTCACGCTGATCTCCACGCTGCCTGTCGATCGCCGCCAGCATCTCGAACGCCGGAAGAGTCGGCTCCGCCTTCACCGACGCCTCGACAAGCGGCCGCGCGGAGACGAGATCGCCGGACCGCGCCTCGAGCGTACCCATCGCGAAGCGCACGCGGGCGACACTCGGGTTCACTTCCCTCGCAAGCGGAGGCTTTTCTGCGAGGGCGAGGAGCGGCGCCGCTTCCTCGAACGTGCGGCGCGCCGCCGCGATGTCCCCCTCCGCGTCCTGCGTCATCAGTCCCTCGAGCACGTAGCCGAGTGCCCATGACGCCGCGTCGACTCTCGCCGTTTTCTCGACAGGCGTCGCCAGAAGGATGGGTGCGACCTCTGACATGCCGTGGCGCATCAGCAAGGTCGAAATGGGCATCACGCCGCGGAGCGTATTGGGCTCGACGCGGTAAAGTTCCACGGCGGCTCCCCAGGCCGCCGCTTGAGCCAGCTCCGGGTCCAGTGAAACGTCGGCGTCCGCGGCGCCCATACGGTCGAAGCTACTGAAGAGCTCGAGCCACGCCTCGGGGTCGTTCTCTTCGGCGGCCCGCCGCAAGGCCTCGTGAAGATGCGGCGAGACGACTCGCGCGACTCGGGGCGCTTCCATGGCCGCAAGTGCGCCGGCGGGATTCCCATTTCGCAGGTACAGGGCGGCGAGGGCCATCGCTCCCGTGCGAACGGCGCGGTAGGCTTCAACCGCCTCATCGCGTTCGAAGTCGTCGCTCGGTGGCATCTGATCTTTGCTGTAGTCGATCGCGCGATCGACCCACTCGACGATGGCGTCGCTCGCGGCGCGTACGTTCTCCGGACTCGGGTCCCACAGCGCCTGTCCCACGGCGCTTCGCTCGTCATTTCCCGCCGCCTGGAGCGGACCTCGACTTCGTGTCTTTTCTTCCCAGTCGCGGATCGCACCGATGTGTGTCTGGGCTTCGGTCAGCTCCGACCCTTTCGGCAGCACGCGCGTCAACATCGAGTAGAGCGCGAGTGCACGACCTTCGGCGCCCTGGCGCGCGACCGCGTTCGCGGCCGAGACCAGCGCGTTCGTCCGTCCGTCGAGCATGCTAGGATGAAACTCGCCGGCGCGTACGAGGTAAAGGGCGCCCTCCACTGCGTCCAGGCCGGCATCTTCGTGCCCGCTATCGAAGATGTTCGACGCGCGACCGAGCTGATATCGGACGACACCTATCAGCCGATCCGTCCGCGCCGGGCTCGGATTCTTCGTTCGCAGCAGATCGGCCACCTCGCTGGCGAAATGTTCGTCGCTCACTTCGACCGGATGGACCGCCGAGGGAGCTGCAACGGGCGTCGCCGGGCGGACCGCAGCCCGCGGCGCGCAGCCTGGTTCCGTGGCGAGCACGCTGACCGCGGCCGGAATCAGGAAGCTGCCTCGAGACCAAAATCTGCCGCTCTTCATGTTGGGTGGCGCCGAGGAGTAGCAAGTAGCATTAGTCTCCGGGCCTCGCACCTCGGAAGCGTCGTGTTTTCACCGGCGAAACGCCGATTGACCCGGAAGCTCGGGCGGCCTGACTCGCCTCGGAACGTTCGGCCGGCGCTCACGCGATCCCATCGCGTCCTCCCGTTCAGAAGAGAACGTCCACGTGCAATCGGAGGCCGTAGATGTTCCCCCCGAGCTGCCCACCCAGCGGCAACACGACGCCGGCGCTCGGAATTACCTTGCCGAACTGAGCGAGGATCCGAGGCTCCAGCACGAACTGGAATGGCGTGGGGGAGACGGCTGCCGACGAGTAGTCCAGGGACGGCGACGCCACGTACGCGATCCACGCCGTGAGCGCGGCGTGCACGTGATCGAGCACCTCGTAGCTCGCCGTTCCGTCGAGTACCGCGGTGAATGCGACACCGTTCAGTGAGAACGATCCATCTCCGTTGGGGCTCGGTGCATAGATGCTTCCCCGATCTTGGGCATGATCGCGGCCTTAACTTCCGCGCCCACCCGGAGTCGGTCCGCGCGGTGTCGAAATGTCAGCGCCGGCGTGATCGGCAGCCGCTTCGTCGCATAGAGCTCCTGATCGTGCCATCCATTCGCCGCATCCGCGATCGTCTGCAGGCGACCCTTCGTCCATCCGGACGCATCGGGCAAGTCCGTCGCGTCAGGGTTGCCCTGCGCGGTTGGAATGCCGATGCCTAGGCGAACGGCCCATTCCGTGTTGCCCGGGTCCGTCAGGCGATACGTGCCAGCGAGCTCCACGTTTCCAAGCGCGTTCACCGACGAGTTTTGTCCCGTCGGATCCTTCGTCGTCCCGATCGTCCACGGGACGCGCAGAGACACGCGAAACGTCGATGACAGATCGTCGAAGGCGCCCGCAAGGAAAGCGTAACTCGACGAGCTACCCGTCGTCGTGTCTCCGGTCACGGTGCTCGCGGGGCCCGGGACGGGCGCCGACCCGAAGCCGAGCAAGCCCTCCACGAAGATTGCGAACGTCTTTCTGAAGGGTCGGGGTGCCTGCTCGGCCTTCGGTTCGTTCTTCGGTTTCGGGTTCGCACCGGAGGCGTCATTGTTCGTGTCGTTCGCGTCCGCATCGTCGCCGGTGTCGGCGCTGCTGCCCTTTGCGGGCGGCTTGTCTCTTCCCGGCACGAACTGGCCTTCATCGGCCGTGGTTTCCGTTTCGGCAGGATCTTTTTCCCCCGCCTCCATCATGCCGGCGTTTCGCTCCGATCCGGTGTCCTCGGACTGCTTCCTCTTGCCCTTCGCCAACGATGTCGACGCGACGGCGAACACGGTACACGCTGCGACCCAGCCCCTAATCTCTTGCGCTCGCATGGCTCTCCCTCAATCGAAAATGGGCCCGAATGCCGTAAAAATGGCGGATCCTTCGCCGACCCGCGCCCGCGCCCCAGCCGAGGCGCGGGGACGTTACCATTTGAGTCGATCGCGAGGTTCGCTTTCGAACGTTCCCCGGCGAAGAAAGACGCTCTACGCTGAGCACGATGAGCGACGAGTCACCGCTGGCGCCGAAGCGACTCGCCGACTTCGAAGTGATTCGCAGATTGGGCGTGGGTGGCATGGCAGAGGTCTTCCTCGCGAAGAAGCGAGGCGCCGAGGGCACGTACAAGCTCCTCGTTCTGAAGCGAATCTTGCCAGCTCACGATTCGCGACGATTTCGGACGATGTTCGCCGAGGAAGCGCAGCTCGCGACGCGTCTCAATCATCCAAACATCGTTCAGGTCTATGACTTTCAGGACTACGGCGACGAGGGGCAGCTCCTGAGCATGGAGTACGTCGAAGGCCCCGACTTGCGAAAATTGCAGCGGGGCGCGCACTCCAAGAAGACCCGAATTCCGCCGTACGTAGCAGCGTACATCGTGGCCGAAGTGGCCAAGGGTCTTCACTACGCCCACGAGCGTCGCGACGAAGGCGGCAAGCCTCTGCAGATCGTGCACCGCGACGTGTCGCCGCAGAACGTGTTGCTCAGCTTCGATGGTGCCGTGAAGGTCGCCGATTTTGGCATCGCGAGCGCGAGCCTGTTCCGCGACGAGCCCGGGGTCCTGAAAGGGAAGACCGGCTACATGTCGCCCGAGCAAGCCCGTGCCGAAAAGGTCGATCGCCGCACGGATGTGTATTCGCTCGGCGTAGTGTTTCACGAGTTGCTCACCGGCAGAGCGCTCCACGGCTCCGCGGAAGGCGCCGAGCTTCTCGAGGCCGTGCGCGCCGGACGCGTCGAGCCGCCGAGCCTTTATGCCCGAGAGGTTCCGCTGGAGCTCGAGTCGATCGTGATGCGGGCTCTGTCGCGGGACCGAGAAGAGCGGTTTCAGACGGCGCGCGATCTCGCCTCCGCGATCACGCGCGTGCTGTTCCAGAAGCAGGAGCCGGTGGACGCACACGTGCTCGAGCTGTCGATCGCAGAGTTCGTCGGACGCGAACATACCTCGCCGGGCCTGGTCGAACCGGGTGAAGCAGAGCCGCGGGTCGAGTCCGAGCACGGCCGCTCGGCGGAACGCGACGACGGCACGTCCTCGGGTGTGGGTACCGGGCAGGACCGCGAGACCGGTCCGGGCGGTCCCGTTCGCCCGCTGCACGAACGCGCGGGCCGCGAGGTGCGGCACGTCGCGATCGTCCGCCTCACGCTCGTCGGATTCGCGAAGCTCGAAAGCTCGCTGGGTGCAGCTCACACGGCGCGGTTCTTCGATCGCCTGCGGAGCATCCTGGACGAAGTCGCGTGGAAGCGTGGCGGACGCTGGTCGTGGGACGCGCCTTCCGGGGCGCGCGACTTCGAGAAGGACCCTGCGGCCATGGCGGTGGTCGGTTTGCTCGCGAACCCCGCGCGCTCTTCGGCGGACGCCGCGTCGCTGGCCGTGGACGTTCACGACGTCATTCAAGGAGCCTCCGACGATATACCCGAACCGATCCAGGCAACGGTCGGCATCGTGCGAGGGATAGCCACGGGTCGCCGCGATCGTGCCGGGCACCTGGTGGGTCACACGCTCCAAGAGCCGGCAGAGTTCCTCGCGAAACTCATCGGCGACCAGGCTCCACCGGGTCAGACGTGGGTGGCAGGCGGCCTCTATCGGCTCGTTCGGCGAGACTTCGTGTGGGGTGACGCCCCGACCATCGCGCTCGAGCCTTCCGAGAAGAGTGCACTCCCGAGGAGCATGCGGATCTACGCTCTAGAGCGTCCGCTCACGCGCGAGGAAAAGCGCGAGCAGATGTCGCATGCCCCCCGCGATCTCGTGGGACGCGATACGGAGCTCGCGGATCTCCATGCCGCGTATCATCGCGCCGTCACTCCCGCGAAAGAGCACGGGATAGGACAGGTCACCGCGCGAGTCATCAGTGGGGAAATGGGCATCGGCAAGACTGCGCTCGTGAACGCGCTCGCCTCGGAATTGCCACCCGATGCGCGCGTCGTCCGGATCGAGTGCTCGCCGGCTTCGAGCGAGCTCCCATTTTCTGCGGTGGGGCAGTTCGTGCGCGAATTCACCGGTACCCGCATGGATCAGCCGATGGCCGAGGCGCGGGCGATCGCGCTCGAGGCGCTCGGGGAATTCGCCGGAGGACGCAACCGGGACGACATCGTGACCCGACTTGCGCAGCTCGGTACCGGAAGGCTCGCGGAAGCCTCGGACGAAGCGGACGTCGCTCACAATCGACGACTCCTCACATCGGGAGTGCGACGTCTCTTCGCGCGCGCCGCCGTCGAGGCACCGCTCGTGGTAGTGCTCGACAGCCTGCAGTGGTGCGACCGCGCCAGCCTGGAGCTGGTCACGAGCCTCGTCCGGCGCGGCGACCCGCTCCCCGTGCTGACGCTTCTCGTTGCGCGCCCGGACGACAGGGTCGTTCCACTCATCGAGGGGATCGTTCGTGTCGAGCTGCGAGGTCTCAACGCCGACAACCAGGTTCGATTGATACAGGCGCATCTCGGCGCGACGGAAGGGGTGGCTCAGGTTTGCGCGGATCTGCTCCCCAGGGTCGCGGGTAATCCCTTCTTTCTGCTCGAGATGATCGACGCGTTACTGGAGCGTGGTGCTCTCGAGCTCCGCGAGCGCGGCGAGGGCGAGGAGCCCGCTCTCGTTCGAACGGAGCGCAGCGAGGATAGCCGTCAGCCTTTACCATCGACCCTGGAACAGCTCATCGCGGATCGTCTGAACGAGCTGCCTGCGGAGGAGCACGCGGTGGTTCTCTGGCTCGCCGTGACCGGTGGTCCCCTGGCCGTCGTGGACTTGCGTGCTCTTGGCGTCGCAGACCCGGAGGAAGCCGTGGTGCGGCTCTGTGCCCGCGGACTCTGCGACGACCGCGGGGACGTCGTCGACGTGCGCCATCCGTTGACTCGCGATGTCGCGTACATGGCCATCGAGCCCAGCGATCGGGAGGTCATGCATCGAAAACTGGGAATGCTCCTCGCGAGCCGTCCCACCGTCGAAGGGCTCGGCGCCGCCATCGTCGCGCAGCACCTGGCCCGCGGGAACGCGCGCGCCGAGGCCGCGACGTTCTATCTCAACGCCGCCTCCGCCGCGCAGGCAAGCTACCAGCTTCTCCTCGCCGCTCGTTATTATGGACGCGCGGTGAAGCTCGCTCCGCGCCTCGAGCCGAGCCGCCTGGCCGCGTTCGAGGCGCTCGAGACGATCGCGCGGATCCAGGGCAAGTGGCGCGATCGGCGACGATATCTGGCGTCGCTACGCCACCTTTCGCGCGACAGCCGGAAGCCGTACTGGGTTGCGGTCGCCCTCATCCGCACCGCGAGATTCGATCTCGACGCCGGGCGCCTCGCTCGCGGGCTCACGCTGGCCCAGAAGGGGGAGACCGTGGCTCGCGCGACGCGCTCGGCGAGACTCGAAGTGGAAGCTCAGCTCTTGATGGCGGAGATGCTCCGGGACCTCGGAGACATGCAAGGCGCACTTGCGGCGTGTGACCGCGCCCTCGACACGGCCGAGCGCGCGACAGTGCCGGCTCGTCTTCGTGCCGAAGTCCTCCGCGCTCGCGGGACACTGCTGCTCAGAGTCGGCCGCGTCCAGGAAGCCGTCAACGCGCACGCCGACGCGATCGCCGTCTTCCGGCAGGTGGGCGCACGGCGTCTCGAGGCTCGCGCGAAGAACTCGCTCGCCTTCGCGATGTTCGTGCTCGGACGTTTCGAGGACGCGATTGCACTCGGGCTCGAGGCCATTCGCATCGATCTCGCAATCGGCGGGCGCTTTCAGATAGCACGCACCCTCGCCAATATCGGGCGGTCCTTCGCACGGCTCGGGGACTACGCTCGGGCCGAGATCGTATCTCGGAAGGGCGCGCGAAGCGCATCAACGTTACGGCGACCAGGACGGCCGAGCGGAAACCCTGCTCGCCACCGCGGAAGTGTTACTCGAGATGCACGAGATCGAACCCGCCGTGGAACTGGTCGGCGACGCGGGCGCCCTCACCGCCGTCACGGGCAGCGCTTACGACGCCGTTCACGAGAAGATCCTCAGGGCGCTGCTGGCTCGGCAGGCGGGAGACTCCGGCGCGGCCGTCATGCACGCATTCGATGCGCGTCAGGTCGCCGAGGCTCAAGCGTACGTCGCGTTCCACTTCTATGCGATGGCCATCGAAGCGCGCGCCCGCGTCGACATCGGCGAACACCACACGGGTATTCTCCTTGCGACGACGGCGAGCGGTGCCATCGAGACCATCCAGGGTTCGGAGTACGGGCTCGAAACTCGAGCCCTGTGTGCGGAGGCACTCGCCGCGGCGAAGTCGCCCCAGGCGCCGGAGATGCGCGAGCGAGCTGCGCGACACGCCCGAAAAATCCGCGAATCGATCCGCGCAGCCGAGTTCCAGACGTCGCTTGGCGGCCGAGCCGTCGTTCGAGAATTGCTCCCGGCGTCGAGCGATCCCGCAGGCGTGGGGTAGTCACTCGATCCGACTCGGCAGCGGTGCGCGCCCCGCCGAGCCGTCGGCGTACCGCGAGTCGAGATAATCGAGCAGCGCGTCGGTCGCCCGCTCGAGGCTTCCACGCCGCGAGAACGTGTGGTCCGTATCCTCGACGAAGACCATACGGAAGTTCGTGACGTCGCGCAGCTTTCGTCCGCGCGGGCCCAGGTGGAACTCCAGATAGTCGAGCCCGTCGTCCTCGGAGCCCACGATGAACAGCGAATCGGTTCCGCGGGCGCAGATCATCCGCAGGTTCAGGAGGACGTCTTCTTCATGCGGGGACTGCCGGAACGCACGGTTCGCGTAACGACGCGCGTGCGCCATCGCCAACAAACGGAGCCGATTCGCGATCCCACGCGCGTCGATCTTCCCGCGCGCGAGCCGGACGTACGTGCTCGGTTCGAGGAGCGCCCGCTTGTAGAAGCAAGTCGACTTGAAGCTCTGTCTCATCACGCTCTCCAGCGTGTCCCCCGGTCGCCAGGCGAGGCGGCGCGGATTCATGAGGACTTGCCCCGAGACGCGCCGGTCTGCGAGCGCCGTCTGGAACGCGACGTACGCGCCCGAGCAGAGCCCGACGAGGACGAATTGCTCGCAGCCGCGCCTGCTCAGCCACTCCATGGCTTGCTGCACATCCCCTACGGCGCTCTTCGAATACATGCGCGGCCCCGGGGGACTCGCCGTCGCGGGATGACTATCGCCGATCCCCGCCAGGTCGAAGCGCAGCGAACGATATCCGCTTGCGCCCATTGCGCGCGCCAGCTTCACGTACATTCGGTTCGGACCGACGTGGTGGTTGGTGCCTACGCTGAGCATCAATACCCCGACGCGCGCTCGCGCCCCCCGGGGATGGTCCGCGGGCTCCGAGAAAATCCCGAAAAGATTGCGAGCCAGCCCGAAGGCGATCGGCGTTTCACGGACGCCTTCGATGAAGGCCGGCCTGGGAGGCCCCAGCGATGGCGGTCCGACCTTGGGCGTTTCGGCGGACGACGGAGGGTAGGCTTCCGAAAGCCATTCGGTGATGGCTTCAAGCGTGTCTCCCGCCACGTCGCGTTCGCGGGGTTCGACCATCATTGCCGCGAAGCCCTGGAGCTGCCGAGAGGCGACATCGACCCCGAGCTTTTTCAACGCATTCGGGAGAGGCCCCTCTTCACGCAGATCGTCGCGACCGATGAGCAAGGCGCGCTTTGCGGGACGTGTCGTGAGTCGGAGTAGATCGATCGATTGCAGATGCTCGAGAGTCTTGGCGGTGTACAGATATCCCATCGTCTCCAGGTCGCCATGCTCGAGTCGCTCGCGACGCGCGCCCGCGGCCATGCGCAACTCACGTGCGAAGGCTCGTCCCGAGACGCACGGGGCCCACAAGACCAGGTTGTCGATGGCGCCTTCGACGGCGGCGACGTTGACAGCAAGCGTCGCGCCGAGGCGGATCCCGATCAAACTCACCGGAGACATGGCCCCGAGCCGTCGAACTTCCTCGATCGCGAACTTCAGGCTGTCTTGCCACGCCTGGACCCGCGCGGGGGAGGCGTCGCCACCCGGGGAATCGCCCGTCCCATGGTAGTCGAATCTGAGGACGGCGAAGCCCGCCCTTGCGAGACGTTCGGCGAGCTCGCGACAGGTTTCGTGCGCGCAATTTCCCTCGTAGCCAATGGGAGGGCAAATCACGACGCCGGCCCCCCGCGCCTGGGATGAGCTCGGGTGAAACCAGCCGACACACGTCGTTTCTCTGGGTCCGAACGTGATCGGGATGGCTCCTCCGCCCCCACCGAGCGGCTGGGGCTTCGACGATGTGGCGGGCGGATCTCCGAAGGAATGATTCGCGTCCGCCGTTCGGCTCGTCGTCATCGAGGCTCTCCGTCCCCGCGGTCTCGAAGCGGCGTCGAATCGGTCGGTCGTGACGTACGTGCCACATGAGTCGCTTCGAGTCGGCGCGCTCGTTCGACGTATCGCCGGTGCCGCGCGTTGCGCCGTTTCTCCGAATCGTTCACGCCGGGTGACGAAGCAATGTCCGGGCCGGGGGGCGCGAGCGCCAACTCCCGCGATCGGTGCGTTCATCCAGCAGCCTGACGACGACCTATGGGTCGTTCGTTTCAACAGTCGTCGAGAAGCGCCAGAAGCTCATGCTTTGTTTTCGAGTCCCCCTTCTGGGTCGCAAGCTCGATGCCTGATTCGATCCACTCCCGCGCGTCCGCGGTGCGTCCCTCCTCGGACAGCAGCTGGCCCGCCATCAGGTACATCGGCAAGTAGCCGGCGTCCGTACCGCGCAATCGGTCGAACACCGAGATAGCTTCGGCGGCTCGTCCTTCTTTTCGATATTCCATTGCAAGCCCGTAGAGGGCGAACGAGTCGGCCTTCCCGGATGCGGCCAGCACTTCCAAAAACTCGAGGCGTTTTGACATGTCTCACTCGAAGCTCAGATAGTCGGCGCGCACCTTGCGTGGACCGAACCCGGGGAAATGCGCGACGACGGTCGGCGGCGCGCCCGCTTCCACGCTCTTCACGACCCCCTTGCCGAACCGCTTGTGAAAAACGCGAGCTCCCGGACGGACGCCTTGCGACCCCTCGTCGGAGCGCACGTCGTCGAAGGCGTCGTAGTCGACGACTCTGTCACCCGGGGCGAGAAGCGGCGTCGAATTTCCCGCATACGCGGTGATCGCGTCGGATTGCCTTCCGTATGCCGACGCGCGATTGCCCCACGAGACCTGGCCTTCTCGCACGACGACCTCCTCCGGAAGGTCGGCAAGAAACCGACTGGGCACGAGGTACTGCGTCCGTCCGAAGAGGGAGCGCATCGAAGCATGTGTGATGAGGAGCTTCTCTCGCGCACGAGTGATCGCGACGTAAGCCAGGCGGCGCTCTTCATCGAGCTCTTCGGTGCGGTCGGAGTCCAGCCCCTTGTAAGGGAAAGTCTCCTCCTCCATGCCCGTCAGGATCACGGTCCGGAATTCGAGCCCCTTGGCGCCGTGTACCGTCATCAATGCGACGGAAGGCGCGTCCTTCAGCGCATCCACGTCACTCACGAGGGACACGCGCTCCACATACCCGCTCAGCGTCGGCGTGTCGCCCGCTTGTTCGGCGTCTTCTTCGTATTCGCGGATGGACCCGAGGAGTTCCTCGATGTTTTCGAGTCGCGCGTCCGCTTCCGCCGAGTCTTCTTTTCTGAGCTCCGTGCGATATCCCGTCTCTTCGAGAACTCGGTTCGCCAGGTCGTGCGGCGCGAGCCGTCGCGCCTCTTCACGCAGGTCGTCCACCAGCTTGCGAAATCCGGCAAGACTCTTCTGGGCCGCAGGCTTGAGTACTCCGTTGGATGAGACTCCTGGAATCGACTCGAACAGACTCGTGCCGCACCTGGTCGCTTCCCTCGTCAGGGCCTGAACCGTCTTGTCACCGATGCCACGCGCGGGGACGTTGACGATACGCAGGAAGTCGGCGTCGCTTCGCGGGTTGTCGACGATTCTGAGATAAGCAATGACGTTCTTCACCTCGGCACGCTCGAAGAACTTCATGCCGCCGACGACCTGGTAGGGAAGGTTCTCGGCGCGGAGAGCTTCCTCGAGGACGCGGGACTGAGCGTGCACACGATAGAAGACGGCGATCTCGCTGGCGGGGACGCCGGACGCCACCTCTCGCTCGATCACGCGGACGACGTGCGCCGCTTCCTCGCGTTCGTCCCGGACCAATCGCACGTGGATCTTCTCCCCGCTCGGCGCGTCCGTGAAGAGGTTCTTCGGTTCGCGACCGGTCGCGCTCTTGATGATGCCTAGCGCCCCAGCGACGATGTTCCCGGTCGACCGGTAGTTTTGCTCCAACTTCACGATCGTCGCGTCGGGGAAATCGTGGCGAAAACCGAGGATGTTGCGAATGTCCGCCCCTCTCCAGCTGTAGATCGACTGATCGTCATCCCCGACGACGCACAAGTTACGGTCCGCGAGGGACAGTGCGCGCACGAGACGATACTGGATGGCGTTGGTGTCTTGAAATTCGTCGACGAGAACGAATCGGAAGCGGCCGCGCAGTTCCTCTCCGGCCGCCGTTCGGCTCTCCGCGATGCGGAGGACATGCAAGATCAAGTCTTCGAAGTCGACCGCGTTGGAACGGAGCAGTGCACTCTGATATTCCCGGTAGGCGTCGCGCGTCGCCGCGTCGAACTCCCTCTCGACCTTGACGGACTCCGGTCCGATGCCCTCGCGCTTCTGTCGCTGTACGAGTGAGAGCACTAGCTTCGGCGGGTAAACGCGGTCACTCAAGTTCAGGTCGCGGAGCGCCCGCGTCATGAGCGCTTTCTGATCCGAGTCGTCGTAGATCACGAAGTCTTTTTCGAGTCCGACCTCCGCGTGATATCGGCGGAGCAAGCGTGCGCATACGGAGTGGAACGTACCGGCCCAGAGATCTCGCGTCATCGACTCGCCCGCGATGGAAGCGAGGCGCGCTCGCAGCTCTCCCGCCGCCTTGTTCGTGAATGTTACGGCGAGGATGCGGTAAGGTGGGACCCCCTGCTCTGCGAGCAGGTTACCGATCCGATACGTGATGACGCGCGTTTTGCCGCTGCCTGCACCAGCGAACACGAGCAGGGGTCCCCGTTCGTGGAGCACCGCTTTCCGCTGGGCGTCATTCAGCTCGGGCATGAGTTCGTCTACCGCGAGACCGCCTTCGGCGCGAGCCTCCGGGCTCGCAAGGATTCGTTTTCGGTGAAAGGCCTGGCTCCATCGGAATGAGTGATGACGCGTGCGAGTCCGTTCCCGCCGCCGCGGCGCCGCCCCCGCGCGAGGCGCTCGTCCCGGACGCGCTCGCGGTCCGATTTTCGTCGGACCGCGCGGTCGTCCCGACGGAGTGCGCCTGCTGCGGCGATGTCGGATCGCGAACGGTCCGCGAAGCTCGTCTCCTCGACGGCGCGCTGATCCTCGTCCCGTATTGCGGGGAGTGCCACCGCCACGTCTCGAGGAGCGCCACACGCAGGATCGCCGTCGGACTGTCCGCCGTTCTTCTCACCTCGGCATTCGCCTTTGGCGCTCCGTTCGTCATCGTGCCGAGAGGATTCTTCTGGTTCTTCACTCTGGTCTGCGCCGGCGCCCTCTTCCCGCTCTTCGTGTCATGGCGCTTCCCGCAGCCCCGTGCCGGTGGTCACGCCGTGGCGGGTCGCGCCGTGTTCTTCCGTTACGACGGCGCTCTGGTCTGCGCGGTGCGCTCTTGGGGCGAGCGGCTCGCTCGTGAAAGCGGACTGACGTCCTGCCCCGTCACCTTCCGCGAGCGCGTCTATCCGGCCTGGGCGGCGGCGTTTTCGACCGTCGTTTTGCTCGCGACACCGTTCGTTTATCGATTCCATTTTCCGGCGATCCGGATCATCGACGTGGCGGACCGACCGCTGGTGATTCGTGTCGACGGCAGGATCGTTGCTCGCGTGGAGGCGACGAGCGGCGAAAGCCCGACGGCCGGCGCCAGCGTGCGGGTGCGCGCTGGACGGCGGACGTTCACGGCCACCGATCCCGAGGGACGTGTCCGGGACGTGCGCGCCGTCGACGTTCACCCGGGGGGAGCGCATCTCTATGCGCCGGACAGCGACGGGACCTGCTTCTGGGTCGAGACAACGGGGTACGGACGACGTCTCGACGTGGGCACCGAGCGCGCTTCCCTTCCCGCCGACACGAATTTCTGGGAACTGCCGCTCGGCGTCGACTTCTGGTTCGCGCCCCCGCCACCTCCGGGCACCGACGGCTATTCGACCGGGGGGATCGTCCGGGCATTGCGTCAGTCGCGGTGCGACGAAGCTCCAGAAGGCGTGCGTTGAGTTGCGGCCGACGCAAAGTGATTATAGTACGTGCGAACTGTGCAGGACGAAGAACGGAACGGAGACGGAGCCCCCCATATCGGGGCGGAGGTTACTGGAGACATCCCGCCGAGCGAGCCCGCTATGGCGGTGGCGTCGCCCGATGCGGTCGAGCTTCTGAAGCAAGAGGCCGCTCGATACAAGGACCAGCTACTGAGGACGGCCGCCGACTTCGATAATTTCAAGAAGCGAACGCGCAAGGAATCGTCGGAAGCCGAAAAGAAGGGGCGGGAGGAGATTTTGCGTGACCTGCTGCCCGTCTTCGACAATCTCGAGCGCGCCATGACGCACGCGGAGAAGGCCACGGACGTTCAGTCTGTCTCGGACGGTATCCGCATGGTGCTGAGGCAGTTCATGGACACGCTGACCAGGCTGGGTATCGAGCGCGTCGCGACCGTCGGGCTGCCCTTCGATCCGTCGGTGCATGAGGCGATCCAGCATCTGGAGAGTACCGAGCATCCGGCCGGGACCGTGGCTGTCGAGATCCAGGGCGGCTACCGGACTCCGGAGCGGCTGATCCGCCCGGCGATGGTCGTCGTCGCGAAGGCGCCTCAGGGGTGACTTCCGGCGTTGTGGCGGCGCGAAAATCGCGGCGCGAGTGCTTGCCTGGCAGACTTTGCTGTGTGGTCGACGCCGCGCCCGCCGCCGGGCTATCCTCGTTTCTCCGGGGCCATGGGTAAAATCATCGGAATCGATCTCGGCACGACGAATTCGTGTATTGCCGTCCTCGAGGGGCTCGGGGCCACCGGCGAACCCGAGGTCAAGGTCGTTCCGAACGCAGATGGTGCGCGCACGACGCCATCCGTGGTGGCGGTCGCCTCCGCCGGGGAACGGCTCGTTGGCCAGGTTGCGAAACGCCAGGCGACGACGAACCCCGAGAACACCGTCTACGCGGTGAAGCGCCTGATGGGCCGCAAGTTCGACGAGCCCGAGGTCGCAAAGCAACTCGCCTCCGTCCCGTACCGCATCGTTCGCCACCAGAACGGCGACGCCTGGGTGGAGCTTCGCAACAAGCGCATGTCGCCGCCCGAGGTCAGCGCTCTCGTGCTCGGCACGATGAAGCAGATCGCGGAAGCATATCTGGGCGAGCCGGTCGAGGAAGCGATCGTCACCGTTCCGGCGTATTTCGACGATGCTCAGCGGCAAGCCACCAAGGACGCCGGCACGATCGCGGGGCTCAGCATCAAGCGCATCCTCAACGAGCCGACCGCTGCGGCTCTCGCGTACGGTCTGGACAAGAAGGCTGCCGAGCGCATCGCCGTCTACGATCTGGGGGGTGGCACCTTCGATATATCGGTGCTCGAGATCGCGAGCGGCGTGTTCAGCGTGAAGGCCACGGGTGGCGATACTCACCTCGGTGGGGAAGACTTCGACATCCGGGTCATCGATCATCTTGCCGAGGAGTTCCTGGTCGAAAACGGGATCGATCTCCGGAAGGACAAGATGAGCCTCCAGCGGCTCCGCGAAGGAGCGGAGAAGGCGAAGCACGAGCTCTCGTCATCCCTCGAAACCGAGGTGAACATTCCGTTCATCGCGACCGGCCCGAACGGTCCACTGCACTTCGAACGGACGATGAAGCGCAGCGAGCTCGAAATCTTGACGCGCGATCTGGTCGAACGAACGATCGAATCATGCAAGAACGTGCTCGCGGACGCCAAGCTCAAGCCCGTGAACGTGGATCAGGTCGTGCTGGTCGGCGGGATGACGCGAATGCCGGCCGTGCAACGCGCGGTCAAGGAGTTCTTCGGCAAAGAGCCGAACAAGGGCGTCAATCCGGACGAGGTGGTGGCGGTCGGCGCGGCCATTCAGGGCGCGGCTCTCGGTGGCGAGATCGACGAGGTCTTGCTCCTCGACATCACGCCTCTGTCCATTGGCGTCGAAACGGGCGGGGGGGTCTTCACACGGCTAATCCCGCGAAACACGACGGTACCCACCGAGAAGAGCGAAGTCTTCACGACGAGCATCGACAACCAGCCTTTCGTGCCGGTTCACGTCCTCCAGGGGGAGCGCGAGATGGCCGCGGACAACCGCAGTCTCGCCAAGTTCGAGCTCACCGGAATTCCGCCGGCGCCTCGCGGTGTCCCGATGATCCAGGTGACCTTCAGCATCGACGCGAACGGCATTCTCGCCGTCGAGGCGAAAGATCGTGGAACGGGTCGTGTGCACGCCGTCACCGTCCGCCCGACGAGCGGGCTGAATGACGAGGAGATCAAGCGCCTCGTCGTGGAGGGTGAGAAATTCAAGGAGACCGACGAGCTCCGCCGGAATCTCGCGGAGATGCGCAATCAGGCCGAGACGCTCATCTACACGACGGAGCAAGCCCTCGAAGCGTACGGGGACCTGCTGGGCGCCGAGAAGGCCGACGGCGTTCGTAATGACCTCGCCCTGCTCCGCGACAGCATCGAGAGCGGCTCGGATCTGCAGGCGATGCGGGACGCGTACTCGCGACTCGAAACGGCGACGTTTCAGATTGCCGAAGCCATGTACGGAAACGGCGACGGTTCCGCGGGAAGCGGCTCGGCCGGCGCATAGCCGGGGCGCCCTTCCATGACCGGCGTGGGGCAACGAAGAACTCTCGGCCGCTACGAGCTGCTCGAATTGATCGGCCGCGGAAGTGCCACCGAGGCGTTCCGCGCGAAGAGCTTCGGGGTCGAGGGGTTCGAGAAACGGCTGGTGGTCAAGCGAGTCCTCCCGAACCTTGCGGCGTCGGATGAGTTCCTGGGAAGGTTCCTCGAGCACGTTCAGCGCGCCATGCGGCTTTCGCACGCCAATCTCGCGCAGGTGTTCGACCTCGGACGAGACGAAGACGCCGCGACCTACTTTCTCGCTACCGAATACGTGTCGGGGCTCGACGCTGGGACATTGATCGAGCGCGCCGCTGCCATCGATACTCTGCTACCCCTCCCGATCGCCGCGTATCTCGCGCTCGAGGTGGGGAAGGCGCTCGATCACGCGCACCGTCGCAAGGACGAACAGCTCCAGCCGCTCGGCATCGTCCACGGCGCCGTCGCACCGCACAACGTGCTCGTCAGCTTCGACGGTGACGTCAAAGTCACGGACTTCGGCGTCATGCGGGCGCTCGTCGACCTCGAACCTCGCAGGGAATCGCTCGGGCGAGCGTATGCGGTGATGGCGCCCGAGCAAGCGCGTGGCGAAAAGCCGACAGTGGCGAGTGACGTGTTCTCGCTGGGCGCGTTCTTCTACGCGGCGCTCGCCGGAGCCGCGCCGTTCGCCGCGCCGACCGCGGAGGGCGCGCTGACTCGCGCAGCTCGTCATCAAATGGTTCCCCTGCTCACCATCAGGCCCGGGGTGCCGCCCCCCGTCGCGGCGGCCGTCACGCGCGCACTCGCGCCCGATCCCGCGGATCGCTTCCCGTCGGTGTCGTCGTTCTACGAAGAACTTCTCGCGTCGGTCCATGCTTGCGGACTTCGCTGCGGAGCGACGGACGTCGCGGCCTTCGTAGATCAGTACCGCGAGGCTCCGGAAACGCTGCCGACCGAGGGGGTCGACGCGCTGCTGTCGCGACCGATCACCATTCCGCCCGAAGCTCGGTCGATCGACCCCGGGCCGTCGACCGTCCCACCGCTTACCGGTTTCGACGAGACCCGGCATGTCTCCGCACTCGTGGCCACCTTTCGACAACGAGGTTTGCTGACCGACGTTCTGCGTGAGCGGATGCGCGCCGTCGTCGCTCGTTACGGCGGCACCGTGGTCGGCGAGACCGACGGCGAGCTGGCGGCGCTCTTCGGTCTCGAGGACTCCGACGGTCGCGATATGGAGGTGGCAGTACGTTGCGGACTCGTGCTCGTGCGAACGCTGGACGTCGCGGACGTGGGGCCCTCCGTGGGCATCAACGCCGGACGTCTTCGCCAGGGGGATGAAGACGTGCGCGGGAGCGGAAGCCGAACCGAGCGACTCCTTTCTTCCGCTCGAACCCTCGCGGCCGAGGCACCGCGTGTCGTCGGCATCCCTCGACGATTGGCGCCGGCGCTTCATGGCCGATTTTCGTTCGAGCTCATGGGTTCCGCGATCCGCGTGACCGAATTTGCTCAGGACGGCTACGACGATGCATTCGTAGGCCGGCGCGAGGAGCTGCAATCTCTTGGCGAGACGCTCGTCACCGCGGCACGCGGTTCGCTCAGGCTGCTTCGAATCGTCGGCGAGCCCGGCGTCGGAAAGACCCGACTCGCCGTGGAGATGAAACGCCGACTCGCTCGCGGTTCGATCGATCTCCAGACGTTCATAGCGTCGTGTCCGCCGCGAGGAGGTGAGCTCTTGCACAGCGGCGTCGTCGCGATGCTACGGCGAATCTGCGGCGTTCGCGACGGAGAGCCGCCGTCGCGCATCGACGCACTCGAACCGAGATTGCGTGCGCTCGGTCTCGACGCGGACGAGACGCACGTCGTGCTGCGCGAGCTCGGAGCCGGGTCGTCCTCCCCTCGACTGGCCACTTCGAGCGTCCTCAGAAACGCCGTGCTCCGCATGATGCACAGCCTCGCGGAGGACAAGTTCACCGTCTTCATCTGGGACGACGCGCACGAGCTCGATCCCGTGAGCGCGGAAATCATCGTTCGCGCGACCACCCGCCTGGCCCATTCGCGACTCGCGCTCGTCGTTTGTGCACGCGACATTCCGGGCGCGACGGTGCTCGATCAGTCGGTGCACGCGCAGCTTCGGCTGGAGGCAATGTCGTCGTCGGACGTGGAGAGGCTGGTCGCCGCAAGGCTCGGCGTCGATCGTCCCCCACCCGCGTTGCTGGAATTCCTCCGCGAACGGGCGTCAGGGTTGCCGATGTTCGTCGAGGAGCTTCTCTCGCAGCTCGGGGATCGCGGTGCGTTGCGCGTCGAGAACGGTGAAGTGGCCGTCCTATCGCTCGATGACGGCGTCGACGTTCCGCGCACGCTGCGTGCGCTCACCTTCGGGCGCCTTCAACGTCTGACCGATGACGAACGTCACTTGTTCGTCGCCGCCGCCGTACTCGAGCCACCGGTGGCCGTCGCGCTGCTCGCCCGCATGGTCAATCTCCCGCAAGACCACGTCGACGCGGTCGTCGAGGCCTTGATGTCCCGCGGCCTTCTGCGGCGTGAGGGCTCACTTGCCTTCGGATTTCCATCACCGCTCGTCCGCGAGGTCGTTCTCGCAGAGCTCGATGCCGACGACCTCGCGAACCTCCACCGCCGGGCCGCGAGCGCCCACGTGGCCATTCTGGGGCCGCGGCTCGACGAGGAGGCAGACCGCCCGGGCTACCACCTGGCGGCAGCGGGAGACCGTGACGCGGCGGCGGACTTCTACTCGCGAGGGGGCCTGCACGCGCTCGCTGTGCGGAAACTGGAACGTGCCACGCTCGACCTCGCGTACGCCCTCGAACTCACCGATCTCGAGCATCGCGCCGCCGCGCAGATCGGCAATTGGCTGAGTGCTCTGACGACGGCCGTCCGCTACGTTCGAACGGGCCCCAATCTCCCGGCGCTCATCGAGCGGCTCGTCGAACGAGCGCTCGGCCCCGGCGTGGACCCGTTGCTCCGAGCTCACATGCGGATCGACCTCGCCCGTATCCTGGGCAGCCTCGATCAGGAGCTCGCCGCAGAATCTCTGCTCGACCGTGGGGCGTCGGATATCACCGGCGACCCCGGCGTCATCACGGAATACCTCGTCACCCACGCGGAGCTCACGTCGAGCCGCGGCGAGCTCCGTCTCGCGCGGCGGTCGCTGGATCCTCTCGCTCGGTCGAAGATCGCAAGCCCGTCGCAGCTTCATCGCATCGCGCTCAGCATGTCCCGCACGCTCGGGGGGAGCGGCAAGATCGACGCCGCCCGGACTGCACTCGACGATGCCGCCAAGCTCGTCCCTCCGAACGATCCCTTGCTCGCATTCGACCGAGCCGCAGCGAGGATCGCTCTCCACGAGAACGCTGGCGAATGGCGCGAGGCGGCCGAATCCAGCATGCTGGCGGCATCTCAGGCCGAGGAACTGGGGCTCGTGTACGAGGTCGCCTCCAGTCTCGTCGATCAGGCGGTGGCCCTCGCGCGGCTCGGCGACCTCGGCCGGGCCAGCGCCGCCAGCGCCTCGGCGCTCTCGGCGGCCGAGGAGGTTTCGGCCGAGCGGGTGCTCCTCCGTTGTCATCTCGTTCGGGGCTACGTGGACGCACTGGACGGCAAGGGCTCGCTCGAGTCCGGTCGCGCACAGGTCGCCGTCGCCGAAAGCCGCGGTTGGATTCGAGATGCGCTTCTCTGCCGCTACCTGCTCGGTCGCGTCGCCGTGGAGAAGGGCGCTCGTGACGAGGCCCGAGAGGAATTACTTCTCGGCTCCCGGATCGCCGCTTCCACGGGCAATCACGCGTACGCCGACCAGTTTGCCCTGGAGCTCGACAAACTCGGGTAACCGCGAGCCCAGCGGAGTCAGTTCCTGCCCGAGAGGGCAGGGTGGAATAGAAACTGAATCTGGTTGTCTTCCGGATCGAGCGCGTAGAAGGAGCGGCACCCGTCCCGATGTGTCTTCGGTGCGGCAGCGATCCGGGCTCCGAGGCGCGCCAGATGTTTTGCCCAAGCGTCGACGTCTTCCGGCGCGTCCACCAGCACGCCGATGTGATCGAGGCGAGTCTCGCGGCTCGGTTCGCCGGAGTCGACGTGCAAGGCCAGGCTGTCTTCGCCGTTCGTGAGATAGAGATTTTCGGGATCGGGCCGCCACTCTTCGCGATAGCCGAGCAGGCCCACGTAGAACCTTTCCATCGCAGCGAGGTCACGACACTTGAGCGCCACATGGCGCAGCCCGCGCGTTCGTCGAGGCTCGTTCATGCGGCTTCACATAGCACCGCCGCAAAGGACCGCGCGAACCGGGCTCAGTCGCCCGCGAGTTTCTGCTCGATCGCGGCCAGGTGCGCGTTCACCTGCGGGTCTCGCTGGCGGAGTTGTTCGACGCGACGCACGGCGCTCATGACCGTCGTGTGGTCGCGATTTCCGAACGCGCGCCCGAGCTCCGGAAAACTACATCCGAGCCGTTGCCGGCAAAGATACATCGCGACGTGGCGCGCGAACGCAACGCTCTTGTGGCGATCTTTGCTGAGCAGCTCCGAGTTCGAGAGGCGGAAGTGGTTGCAAACAGCCCGCTGGATATCCTCGACGCTGGTCGTCTCGGCTCGTGCCGGTGAGATGGCGGCGATCTCGGCGTTCGCGAAATCGAAGTCGATGCTTCGGCCGGTGAGAGACGCCTTCGCAGCGAGACGAATGAGGGTTCCTTCGAGCTCTCGTACGTTGGTCTTGATTCGCTGAGCGAGGAGCACGGCGACGTCGTCGCCGAGCGAAATCCCTTCCAGATGCGCTTTCTTTCGGACGATCGCGACGCGAGTCTCGAGCTCCGGCACGTGGACGTCTGCGACGAGACCGGACGTGAAGCGGGAAATCAGGCGCTCCGGCATCCGAGCGAGCTCCTGCGGGTACTTGTCGCTCGAAACGATGATCGGCTTGTCCGCGTCGTGCAGGGCGTTGAACGTGTGGAAGAATTCTTCCTGAGTTTGCTCTCGCCCGGCGAGGAATTGAATGTCGTCGAGGAGGAGAACGTCGCAGCTCGAGCGATATCGGGCCCGAAACTCGTCCATCTTGTGATGCTGCAGCGCTTCGATGAATTCGTTCGTGAACCGCTCGGCGGAGACGTACACGACTCGTGCGTCGGGCCTCTTCTCGAGTACCCGATGCGCGATGGCGTGCATCAAGTGCGTCTTCCCGAGGCCCGTACCCCCGCACAAGAAGAGAGGGTTATAACGAGGACCGCCCTCGCCCGCGGACGCGCATGCTGCGGCATAGGCCAGCTCGTTCGACGGCCCGACGACGAAGTTCGGAAAGGTGTGCTTCGCGTTGAGGCTGTCGCCATGAAGGAACCTGCCGGGCGCGCGGGCAACCGGAGCCATCGTAGAAGGAGGCCGAGAACGTGGGCCCGATCGTGGATCGCGCGCCGGACAGACCGGGTTGGATAGATCGCTCGAGATGCGCCATTCCACACGAAGCGTGTCGGGGGTCTCGACCCCCGCGAGCTCGCGCATGCGTTTCAAGAGCGTCGGCTGGAAGTGCTTCGTCACCCACTCGCGGACGAATTCGTCCCGGGCGACCAGTGCGACCGTCCCACCGCTGAAGCCGTCGAACTGAACCCCGCAGAACCACTGCTCGAACGTTGCGGGCGACAGCGAGCGCGTATGCTCGATCGCTTCCCGCCAGATGTGGAAAGCCTGTGAGGAGCTGTCCTGGGTGCTCAGCGACACGTTCAAACGTCACGACTCCAAAGAAGAAATGGCTACGCCCACAGATTGTCCCCAAGTGGACAGTCTGTGATCTACGTCCGTCCCCGGATCCAGCCCCGCCCTCGGACGTGCATCGATTCGTCGATCTGAAAAGGACTCGGCATCGCGCTAGTTGGAGGAGGGAAGGGTTTCACGCTCGTCGTTCAACGGTCACACGTTCGCAACCTGAGCATGCCCGTCGAACCAACCATCGCCAGCTAGCACCGCCTCGTGACGGAACTCAATGGGGTATTTTTTGCCTCGCACGATCTCGCGAAAAATCTCGGACTTCACGTTCCGCTCGTTCGCGCGCGCGACCGATTCGCGACGCCACGCGTTCTCTCGCGATCAGTAAGTCGTCAGACTTGGGAGAGAAATGGTCGATCGCTCGGAGTAGGCCGTCGCGTTCTCGCGTCAACTTCGGTGGTTTCCGTCGTCAAGGGGTAACGACCACGCTCGAACGAGGGGGCACATTTGCATGTGGCCGAACGTTTCGGCCCGCAGCTGCGAATTTGTTGCCCGCGTTTCGCCGTCGAGAGTATCGAGTGCGGGTCGCGGCGCGAGTTCGATCGCGCTCCCCCATGCTGAGAGTTCTCGGAACGTCCAGCACGTCGCGGATCGTCGCGCGTGCAATCGCGACGACGGCCATCGCCGCCGCCGCGACGGTTGCCAGTGACGCCCGCGCGGACCCGAGTTCGCTCGCTCCCGAGGTGGGTTACAATTACGGACAGACCGAGTCGCCCCGGATTGCCGCGATGGGCGGCGCGTTGCGGGCGTTCTCGAACTCGACGGAATCGCTCTTCGAGAATCCGGCGAACATGGCGGTGACGCGCGTCTACCACATTGCCGCGATCGCGCAGATCTGGCCCGAGGCGGCGCGCCAGAGCTACGGAGCCGCGATCGTCGATTCGATCGTGTCGTCGTCGCACCTCGCGGGCGGACTGAGCGCCACGTGGACGAGTCAGGATCCGGACGGCGTCGATCGGACGGCGCTCGACGTGCGCTTTGCCCTTGCGTACCCGTTCTCCGACCACGTGTTTCTCGGTGCGACGGCGCGTTACCTGTCGCTCAAGCAATCCGGCTCCCCCCTCGGTACCTATGATCTGAGTCCGAGCATCGCCGCCGGAGGGCTATCGGGGAAGCCGATCGTCCAGAATCTCAGCTTCGACGCAGGTCTGACCATCAAGCCCGTCCAAGAGGTCGCGCTATCCGTTGTCGGATACAACCTGGGGGACAACGGCCAGGGGTTCATGCCGCTGATGCTCGGCGGCGGCGCCGGTTTCGGCACGCAGGATTTCACGATCGAAGCCGACCTGCTCGGAGACTTCACCACCTACGGGACGACCAAGACGCGCGCCATGCTCGGGGGAGAGTACCTCCTGGCAGACCACTTCCCGATTCGCGCAGGCTATCGTTACGACCAGGGACAACAGAGCCACACGATCGCTGGTGGCCTCGGTTACATCGACAACGCCTACTCCGTCGAGGTCGGGTTCGAGCACAACGTCGTGGGCCCGGCGTCCACCGCGATCATCCTCGGATTCAAATATCACGTCGAGAGCCTCGGCCTCGAACCCCAGGACACGGAGCAATGACGCGGCTCCCTTCGTCGTAGGTTCGAATCTCGCTCAACCCAGCGCGTGTGCAAGGTCGGCGTAGAGAGCATCTCCTGCTTCGATCAGCGCGGCGTCGCTCGTTTGCGATTCGGGAGGGAGGTGCGCCTCGTCGCGGAGTTGCTCGACCGCGCGCGGGTTCCGGTAGAAGTCCTCGTCGTGCGTGTCACGCAGCCTCCTGCCAAAGGACGACGACAGGAGCAAGCCCGCGAACCGCTGCGGGTCGTCCGAATGAAGTCGGAACACCGCGCCCGCCACGTTCGGCGGTAACCTCACGCCGAACGCGCGGACCACGCCGTCCTCGAACGACTCCGCGAAGCTTCGTCGTCCCTCGAGTGCGGCCTTGCGCAGCAGGACGCGCAAGGCGGCCGCCCTCGATTCGATCAGAAGGGCCGTCGCGAACACGCGCACGTGGTCGCGGAGCTTCGCCGTGTCCACGGCGAGGGCTCGCCGGGCGAAGCTGGATTCCGCGGGTAATCGGCCGAGGAGCGCCCCGAACAAGCGACGCCGCAGGCCATAGGGATCGTGCGCGACGACGAACGGTTGATCGTGCGGCGCGGTCGCGTCCACCCAGGCCGCGCCGACGCGAGCGAGGGCGCGCGACAAACTCGTCGGGCCTCGCATCGCCGGAAGCTTGCCGGGATCCAGATCCACTCCGGAGAACAGGGCCGAATCGCGGAAGAGGTCGAGGAGCGTGCGCGGCAAGAGCCGGCTCGGCGAGCCCTCCTTTGCGGTCTCTGCTAGCGCGAGACCGATGAGCTCCGCGAGCGTTCGCTCGGCCGAGCCATCGAGCATGTCTTGCGTCCGGTCCAGCCAGCGCGAAGCTGCCGGGGCGACGTCCAGGCCCGGGCTCTCGATCGCGTCTGGACCTGGGAGAGCCATGCGCAGCGCGACTTCCTGACGCCGCTCCCACAACAGCGCCACGGCTCGACCGGTATCACCGCTCATACGCACGAACGAACGAAGCCATTCGGCTCGTCGCCCCGGTTCGGCGAAGGCGAGGCCGAGCATCGACGATGTCGAGAGCCTCGCGTGTTCCGGTTCGGACACGACCCGTGCCCGGTGACGCTCGGATGCGATCTGCACCAGCGCCGCGCGATCGATCCGCTGCTCCGCCAGGCGATAGACCCAGCGCAGCAAGCGCGAGCGGAGAGGATCCGACTCCGGCATCCCGCGAATCGCGAGAAACGCAGAGCGCCCCGCGATGGTCCGCGCGGCCCAGAACGGATCCTCGTCCAGGCCGTCGCCATCGCGGAGTCGCCTTCTCCATCCACGCACGGCCCTCGCAGCGCTCGCGATCTCCCGGTCGAGCCTCAACGGATCCAGCTCTTCGAGATCGCGTTCGGTGAGCGCCACGGCGACGAGTGTATCCGACGTTCTGCCGTGGAATACTCCGTCCGGTGCGGAAGCTCCCGGTGCTCCAGGACGCGACGACCGACGACGCGCTCGCGGCGTCGCGACCCCCGTGGCAATGGGTGCTCATCGGCGCCGGGTTTGCGCTCACTCTCTGGGCGCCACTCGCCGCCATTGCCGTGCCACTGATTCCCAGACTCGGCGCGCTGCCGGTACTCCTGTCGTTCGGGATCGCGGCGGGTACGGCGGGTGGGTTCGTCGGGCGCTTCGGGGGGCGCGCTCGTCGTCGCGAGGCGGCCCTGTCGGGTCTCGTCGCCGCGGCCGCCGCGGCTGCTCTCGCGGTGCTCGGGGCGCGCTTTTCCTCGGTGGAAGCGCTCGCGGGGTTCGCGGTGCTCGGGGCGACCGGGGCCGTTTTTGCCGGGGCGGGCGCCCGATTCGGGCTCCGAAGACGCTGATCCTGACGGTCTCCCGGCGGGACCGCCGTGCTGATGCTAGATTCGACGCGATGAAAGCAATCGACGACGAGCTGACCAAGGCCGTCGAGGACTCCGAGGCCGACGAAGCGTCGCGCCCCGTCGTCATGCCGGAGTCGCCGCCGCCGCCGGGACGTCAGCCGCGACGGGAGCTCCCGTTGCTGATCGCGCTACTCGTCATCGCCGGCGCCATCGTCGCGCTCGTCATGACCAACCTGAACGACGCGGCGATCTACTCGAAGAGCGTCGATCAGGTCGTCGGTCACGAGGAAGCGCTCGGCAACCGGAACCTCCGCGTCCAGGGCACTCTCGTCAAAGGCACCCTCGTGCGCCGTGACTCTCCCTGCGAGTACCGGTTCCGGATGAAGAAGAACGGCGCGGAAATCGAGGTGCGGTATCCACAATGCGTCGTGCCGGACACGTTTCGCGATATTCCGACCATGGACGTGGACGTGACCGCGACCGGAAAGCTCGCCGCGGACGGGCACTTTCAGGCGACCGAGATCATGGCGAAGTGTCCGTCCAAGTACGACATGAGGAAGCGCGAAGCGGCGGGGCAACAGATGCCGCACGGCATGCTGTCGTCCACGGGGCTCACGCCGGCTTCCGTGCCCGCGGCGCTGGCGCCGGCTTCCGCGCCCGCGGCGCCTTCCTACTAGTCTCATGTGGGATCGATTCCTGCGCGCGTGTCGCCGCGAGCCTGTGGACGTGACGCCCGTGTGGTTCATGCGCCAGGCGGGACGCTACATGGCCGAGTACCGGGCGATCCGCGAGCGGCACACGCTGCTCGACATCTGCAAGCAGCCCGAGCTCGCGACGGAAGTGACGCTTCAGCCCGTCCGCGCTCTGGGCGTGGACGCGGCGATCCTCTTCGCGGACATCCTCTTGCCGCTCGAGCCTATGGGCGCTCCCTTCGAGTTCGCGGCAGGAGAAGGCCCGCGCTTCCTCGAACCCGTGCGCGATCGTGCCGCCGTCGACGGGCTCCGTCTCATCGATCCGGAGGAGAGTCTCGCCTATGTGCTCGCTGCGATCCGGATGATCCGCGCGGAGCTCGACGGCAAGACGCCGCTCATCGGGTTTGCCGGAGCGCCATTCACCCTCGCAAGCTATCTGATCGAGGGCGGGAAGAGTGCGAACTACGCGACGACGAAGCGGCTCATGTATCGAGAGCCCGAGACGTGGCACGCGCTCATGAAGAAGCTTTCGGAGGTCGTGCGCCGCTATCTCCGGGCGCAGGTCGTCGCGGGCGCGCAGGCGGTACAGCTCTTCGATTCCTGGGTGGGGGAGCTCTCGCCCGTGGACTACGAGGAATACATCCTGCCGCACGTGCGCCACATCCTGTCGGACGTGGAGCGACTCGGCGTTCCGGTCATTCACTTCGGCACGGGTACGGCCATGTTGCTCGAGCTCCAGAAGCGCGCGGGCGGCAGCGTCATCGGTATCGACACGTACACGCCCCTCGACTGGGCCCGCCAGCGTCTCGGACCGGGGGTTGCCGTGCAGGGGAATCTCGAGCCGCTCCTGCTCGGCGCTCCGAAGGACCTACTCGCGCGTCGCGTCGATGACGTCCTTCGCTCCGCAGGTTCCGCGCCGGGACACGTCTTCAATCTCGGACACGGTATCTTGCCCGACACGTCGCCGGACTCCGTGAAGTACGTCGTGGAGCTCGTGCACACCCGCACCGCTCGCTGACCGGGACGATGCATTCCCTCTCACGACCCATGACGAGCCGCGAGGGGCCTCGCGTCGTCGTGGTCGGAGGCGGCATCACGGGTCTCTCGGCCGCGTATGCCGTGCATCGTGCGCGGCCCGACGTCGCGCTCGAGCTATTCGAGGAACGCGAGAGCCTCGGCGGGAACATCCGTACCGAGCGACACGGGGACTATCTCGTCGATGCCGGACCGGACTCGTTCATCCGGACCAAACCGGAGGCGCTCACCCTCTGTCGCGAGCTAGGCCTCGAGTCTCTACTCGTGCCCACCAAACCTGAAGCTCGTCATGTCTACGTCGCCAGCGCCGGAAGGCTCGAGCTGATGCCCGGCGGAATGGCCCTCGCGGTGCCCACGCGTCTCGAGCCGCTGATGAAGACCCGGCTGCTCAGCTTGTCGGGCAAGCTCCGGATGCTGGCCGAGCCTTTCGTTCCGCGAGCGGACTTCGACTCCGATGAATCGATCGAGTCGTTCTTCACGAGGCGCGTCGGCAAGGAGGGCGCGCGCCGGCTCGCCGGGCCGCTCCTCGGGGGGATCTACGCGGGGAACGTCGCGCAGCTCAGCATCCGTTCGACGTTTCCGCAGCTCGTCGAGCTCGAGCGCGAGCACGGTAGCTTGCTCCGTGGATTCTTCGCCGCGGAAATGGAACGCGCCGGCACACCGAAGAAGATCGGGCGTCGCGAGCTCCTCGAGTGGCTACGGCGAACCGGGGATGCGCGCGCGGCGAGCCCGTTCGCGTCGTTTCGCGGCGGCATGAGCACGCTCATCGACGCCCTTCGACGAACGCTACCGAGCGACGCCGTGCACGCCGCGTCGAAGGTCGATCACGTCCGCCGGTTGCCGAACGGGGCCTGGCAAGTCGAGATGCCGGAGCGGGCCGTCATCGCCGACGCCGTCATCGTGACCACCCCCGCTCACGTCGCATCGCGTCTGATCGCCGACGATGTCGTGTCCGCGGAGCTCGCGGGCATCCGATACGTGTCGACCGCCACGGTGTTCTTCGGTCTTGAGCGCCGCCGCGTCGAGCATGGCCTCGATGGCTTCGGCTTCATCGTGCCGCCGGGAGAAGCGGAAATCCTCGCGAGCACGTGGGTCTCGAGCAAGTGGGACGATCGGGCGCCGAGCGACGGCGCGCTCGTCCGAGCCTTCGTCGGAGGGTCGCGCGATCCCGACCGCGTCGAGGCGTCGAGCGACGCGGAGCTCATCGACCTCGCGCGCTCCGAGCTCGAGCGATTCATGGGCCCCCTCGGTCCCGCGCGCTTCACGGCCGTGTTCCGTTACGCCGGCGCAAACCCACAGCCCGTCGTGGGCCACGGTGCGCTCCTCGGCCGTCTTCGCGAACGGCTCGAGGCGCTGCCCGGCCTTCACCTCGCTGGCGCCGCATACGAAGGAGTCGGCATTCCCGATTGCATCCGCCAGGCGCGCGTGGCGGCCGAGGCCGCCCTTCGACACGTTCCCGCACCTGCGGCGTGAAGTGCGAGCCGCAAAATCGCGGGCGAGACAGCCGGCGGTTTTGCTAAGCTCCGCGCCCGCTCCTCCGGTGTCGTTCAAGGGCAGGACAAGGGACTTTGAATCCCTGAATCGTGGTTCGATTCCACGCGCCGGAACCGTCGATTCATGAACGATCGCCCTTCATTTCGGGTCTTCTCGAACGACGGCCACATGCTTCGCTGGCCCTGACGGCCTGCAGCGCCCTCGTCCTCCGCTACCATCCCCGCGTTTCAGCCGGGCTATCCTGCTCGCTCGTACCTACTCGTGTCTTCTCGTGGCCCTCACATCTCGTCGCTCAGCGTGTCGAAGGCCCTCCGGCCCTTCTCCGTGGTCGGCGTGTAGCCGTCGGGATTGATCTTTGGCGTCGCGCCCTGCACGGGCTTCCCGGCGAGGAACGCGTCGAGATCGGCGAGCAGCGCCGTCATCGACGCGTAGCGATTGTCCGGGTGCTTGCGGGTCGCCGAGAGCACGATCGGATCGACGCGCGGGTCGAGATCGTCCACGAGCCACGAGGGAGGCGGCAGCGGGCTCATGAGATGGTGGGTGAGGATGCTCTGGTTGGCGCACGCATCGAAGGGGAGCTCTCCCGTGATGCACCGGAAGAGCACGACGCCGAGCGAGTAGACATCGGCGCGAAAATCCGTCGTCTCGGCGACCGCTTGCTCGGGTGCGATGTACTCGATGGTGCCGAGCACGTTGCGCTCTTCGGTGAGCGGCCCTTCGATGCGCTGGGAGAAGCCGAAGTCGATGACTTTCACGGCGACCCCGTGGCGATCGACGTCGCACAGGAAGAGATTGTCGGGCTTCACGTCGCGATGGACGTAGCCCGCGCGATGGACGGCCGCGAGCCCCCGCGCGGCCTCCCTCACCAGGCCGAACGCTTCGAGGAAGGGGAGTCTCTTCACGTCGCGGAGCTTGTCTCCGAGCGTCTCGCCGACCAGCGCTTCCGTTGCCATGAATGGCTCTCCCCATGCGCTCGTGCCGGCGTCGAGGATGCGCGCCACGTTCGCGTGCGCGACGCCGCAGCCCACCGCGAGCTCCGCGTCGAAGCGCTCGCGGGTCGCGAACGGCGTGGTGCCATACGGCGGGATGACCTTGACTGCGACGTAGGCGTTCGTCCGCTCATCGCGCGCGAGAAACACACGGCTCGCCGACCCCTTGCCGAGCGGCTCGAGCAAGAGATAGCGGCTCACGAGGCGATCACCGAGAAAGGTGCGCTGAGGTGCGCCCTCCACGCTGGAGCTCGGCGCGAGGAACGCGCTCGGAGTCAGACTTCTCATGGAAGTCGAAAGCGTATCATCTCCGTCCATTGCTTTCCAAAGAGGGCTCTCCCAGGCAGCAACGTGAGGCGAGAAGCGGGGCTCAGAGGCCGATCTTGTGGGACCTGAGTTGGTTCATGGCGAAACCTCCGTCGTGCCCTCATCGCAAGCCGCGTGCCGGGCATCGTCGGCGCGAAATCCTGCTGAATCCCGTCGAGGGAGGTTTCATCGGGTGCAGCAAGGAACGTTCACTGCAGTCCCCTCACTGCACGGGCGCGCGGCGCCCTCAGAACGACTGACCCTTGCGATTCGATTCCCAGGGTTCGCGAACGCGGCAGCGCTGGGAGACGTCCGGCGTCCCCTCGCGAACAGTTCCTCACTTCGTGCAGATCAAGTTGGTGCACGCGGTGAAGCCGCAGGTTGCGGCGTTCGCGTGGTAGAGAAAACAGTCGAAGATATCGAAGCACGTCTCGTTGGCGCATTCGTCCGCGCCGCCGGCCCCCGCCGTGCCGCCAGCCTCTGCGCCGCCGCTCGAAATGGCCCCGCCGGCCGCCACGTAGCCGCCAGTTCCGTAGCCGCCAGTTCCGTAGCCGCCAGTTCCGTAGCCGCCAGTTCCGTAGCCGCCAGCGGCGCCACCGGAAGCAATGGAACCACCGACGCCGCTGTCACCGCCGCCGTTCTGCCCGCCACTCGAGTCGTAGCCGCCACTCGAGTCGTAGCCACCGCTCGAGTTGGTGTACCCACCGCTCGAGTCGTAGCCACCGCTCGAGTTGGTGTACCCGCCGCTCGAGCTGTAGCCGCCGCTCGAGCTGGTGTACCCGCCGCTCGTGAGATACGAGCTGTAACCCCCCGTATCGGACGTCTGCTCGCCGCTGTTGCCACCGCCGCAGCCGGCCAGAATCAGTAGAGCGAGGGAGCCCGTGAGCACCGGACCTGGGAAGCGCATTGCCAGTGCTTTGTACGATAAGCGCAAGTCACGGTCCACCGGCGATGGGCCTTCTCGGGGCCAAACGGCGGACCTCGACGCGCCGAACCGCGAGGGTGCCGGCGAGGGCATCCTCGCGGCGATTCGAACTGACACTCCCCCCGCAGGGGCAGTGCCGTTAGACGATTACTGGCAGTATTTCGTGCCGATCACGGTGGGCGAGGCGCCGCAGGTTTGACCGGCAGCGCAGTCGGCGGCGCTGCTGCAGAGCACGTACTTGCCCGTGCCCGTGCAGGTGTCGGCGCACGCGGTGTCGGTGAGCTGGGGGATGCCGCCGCCCGGGCCGCCACCTGTCGTCGTGGTGCCGCAGCACACCTGGCCGGGGCAGTCGCTCGCCGCCGTGCAGGCGACCGGGACGGCGCCCCCGGTGCACTGGGCGAGGCAAGAGTAGCTTGTGATGAAGCCGAAGCCGCCACCCGCGGTGACACCGCAGCACTTCTGGTTCGCGCCGCAGCTCGCGTCGTTCTGACAGCCGATGGTGACGGCGCCGTTGCCGCAGGCTGCTGACGAGCAAGTGTAGGTCGCAGCCGCGCCCTGTCCGAATGCCGGCGTGTAGCAGCACGCTTGGCCGCTTCCGCACGTTTGACCGCCGCACGCCACGCCGCTCCCGTTGCAGCTGGCACCGACGCATGCCGCGCAGGTATTGGTCGTCGTATCGCAATCCGGGCGACCGGTGACGTTCGCGCAATCGGCGTTGGCCTTGCATTGAACGCACGTGTTGGTCGTCGTGTTGCAGGCAGGGCGGCCGGTGACGTTCGCACAATCGCCGTCGGCCTCGCACTGGACGCAGGTGCCGGTTGCCGTGTCGCAGACGGCGCCGGCGGCGCCCGCGCCGCCGCAGTTCGCGTTGCCGAGGCACTGGACGCAGACCGCTCGGGTGGTGTCGCAGTAGGCCGTGGGTGCCCGGCACGTCGCGCTCGACGTGCACTTGTCCACACAAGCGTGCGTGGTCGTGTTGCAGATCTGTCCGCCGGTGCAGTCGCCGTCCCCGGTACATGCGACGCAGGTGTCCGTGGTGGTGTCGCAGTGCGTGCGTCCACCCGCTTGTCCCGTGCAGTCCGCTTCCGCCGTGCATTGAACGCAGGTGTGATTCTTGGTGTCGCAGGCGGGCGTTGCGCCCCTGCAATTCGCGTTGCCCGCGCACTCGACGCAGGTGCCACCCACGCAGTATCCCGTCGGTGCACTGCAGTCCTGGTCGCCGCTGCAAGTGTTCGCCGCCGCGCCGCCCGCGCCCGCGTTCCCGGCGCCTCCGGTTCCGATGCCTCCGTCAGCACCTCCGGTTCCGCCGGTTGCCACGCCCCCGCCCGTCGAGCCGAGCGCTCCACCGGCGCCCACGGTGGTACCCCCCTGTCCAGTGGCGCCGCCCAGCGAGCTCCCGCCGGAGCCGGGTACTGCACCGCCACCGTCCGTTCCGGCACCGCCGTTGTTGCCGCCGGCGGAGTTCGTACTCGAACCGCCGCACGCTGCGACCGCGCCGCCGAGAACCGCCATGCAGACCCAAGCCAGACGAATGGAGCCGTTGGAAAGCATCATCGGGACCTCGCTCGAAAAGAGAGATCCAGATTTCACCTCAATCTTCGGCCCGCGTCGCTACCCAATGGACTCGACCCCTCGGATCTGAAGCAAATTGAGCTCTGAAGCACCCGCACGTTTTTTCCTACAACCGATTTTTCTAGGGAGCATGGACTCATATCTAGGGCGACCGCTGGCGAGCACCGCTTCCAGTGCGCCAACCATCGCGGGACCGACCGTCTTCAGCTGATCGCGATGGAGTGTGGATAGCCGGACGAGGAGTGTCATGCCTCGTGCGGTCAGCCGCAGGAGGACTTCGCGCCGGTCCGGAGACGTGCGGTCGCGCCGCAAGAGTCCCTGTGCCTCGAGCTTGTCCACGAGGGCGACGGTGGTGTGATGCTGCACGCAGAGTCGTTCGGCGACGGCGCCGATCGTTGGCCGCTGGTTCGCGGGCAAGCCGCGGAGCGCGAGGAGCAATTGATGTTGCTGAGGTTCGATACCCGCCTCGCGCGCGGCGCGCTCGCTGAACGCCAGGAACTTGCGGATCTCGTAACGGAAGGTCGCGAGCGCCCGGTAGTCGGAGGTCGAGACTCTCGGCATCAGCTGGCCGCCTCGAGAGCGACGGGTTTCTTCAGACTCGCGATGAGCTGGCCGAGCTCGCTCTTGCATGAGCCGCACCCGGTGCCCGCCCGGGTGACCTCGCCGAGCGCGGCGACCGAGTCCGCTCCGCGGTCGATGGCTTCGCGCAGCACGCTCTCACTGACTCGCTGGCAATTGCACACCACGCGATCGAGTCCGGACGCTCGATCCCGCACCTTGCAGAGCACGGCCAGCGGATCGTCGGGCAATAGATCCCCGCGATCGAAGATCTGCACGAGCTCCGCCGTCGCGGTGGTGTTGCCGACCAGCATGGCGCCGACGAGCTGCCCGTCGCGTACGATGAGTTTGCGGTACGCGCTGCGCCGATCTTCGATGATCTGGAACACCTCGTCGCTTTCGAGCTCGGCCTCGAGGCTGCCCATCGAGGCGACGTCGACGCCCGCGACCTTCAGGCGCGTGTAGAGCTTGGTTCCGCCGTATCGGGACAGCGGCTTCATCCCGCTGAGCACGTCGGAAAGAACGCTCGCCTGCTCCCAGACGGGAGTCACGATGCCGTAAGTCCTGCCACGGTGTTCCGCGCATTCGCCGAACGCGTACACGGACGCGACGGGCGTCGCGAGCACGTCGTTCACGACGATTCCCTTGTTGACGGGGAGCGCGGAGGCTTTCGCTACGTCGACGCGCGGTCGCACGCCGCACGCGAGCACGATCATGTCCGCCGATAGGGTCGTGCCATCGTCGAGGACGACGCCCTGGATGCGCTCCTCGCCGTACACGGCTTCGACAGTCCTGCCGATGCGCACGAATACGCCGGCTTTTTCGATCTGGCGCCGCAGCATCTCGCCGCCGATTCCATCGAGCTGGGTGTTCATGAGTGTCTGGGCGACGTGAACGACCGTGACGTGCAGACCGAGGTCGACGAGCACCTTGGCCGCTTCCAGTCCGAGCAGCCCCCCGCCGAGCACGACGGCCGCGTCACCCGGGCGTGCATGCGTGCGCATGCGGATGCAGTCGCCGATCGTTCGATAGACGAATCCTCCGCGGCGCAGCTCACCGTCTTCGCCGAGCAGGCCTTCCAGCGGCGGGACCAGGGGTTGGCTACCCGTCGCCAGCACGGCGAGGTCATAGCGGCGAGTGAGTCCGTCTTCCGTCTCGACGTTCTTCCGCAGCGTGTCGAGTCGCTTCACACGCGTCGTCGCGAGGAGACGCATCCCGTGACGGTCGTACCACTCCGGTGTCTTCGTCACGATCGAGCTCGGGTCGTCGCCGCCGAGCACCTTGCCGAGCTGGATGCGGTTGTATGCGCCGCCCCGCTCTTCTCCGTACACCGTGACGTCGTAGAGCTCGTGACCGCCGCGGGCGACGAGCTCGTCCAGGAGCCGGCACGTGCCCATGCCGTTTCCAATGATGGCCAACCGTTTCTTGGACATCGCCGTTCACCCCTGGCTCTCGAGACGAGGATTGAGGGCGCGGGCTCGCACCGCGCAGACTTTGAACTCGGGCATTCGACTCGTAGGGTCGAGCGCCGGGATCGTGAGCACGTTCGCCGCTTGCTTTCCGCCCCAGTGAAATGGCGCGAACAGGGTGTCCCGGCGAATGTCGGGGGAGACCGTCGCGGAGAAGCGAACCTCGCCCCGACGGCTCTGAACCAGCACGGCATCGCCCTCTGCCACTCCGAGGTGTGTCGCGAGTTCGGGATTCATTTCCAGGCGCGGTTCGCCCTTCGCGGCGACGAGCTCGGGGACGCGACGCGTTTGCGCCCCGGAGTTGTAGTGTTCCTTGTATCGCCCCGTCGTGAAGTAGAGCGGGTACTCGTCGTCGGGCACTTCCGCGGCCGGGCGGTACCTCACCGGGTGAAAGCGCGCGAGCCCCGACGGATGCGCGAAGCGCTCCTCGAAGAGCCGCGGCGTCCCCGGGTGATCGAGCGCCGGACAGGGCCAAAAAACCCCATTCTGTTCCTTCAACTTCTCGTAAGTGATGCCGCTGTAGTCGGCGAGCCCGCCCGCGGTCGCGCGCCGGAACTCGTCGAAGACCTCTCGGGAGGATTCGAACGAAAACCCTCGGGTGCAGCCGAGTCGTGACGCGAGCGCACACAGCACCTCGATATCGGTCCTCACGGAAGGGGGCGGCGCTTGCACGCGCTGCCTCAGGAGGACGCGCCCCTCGAGGTTCGTCATGGTTCCCTCTTCCTCGGCCCAGGCCGTGGTCGGCAGCACGACGTGCGCGGCGGCGGAGGTTTCGTTCTCGAAGGCGTCCGCGACGACGAGTAGCTCCAGCGATTCCAGCCGCCGGATGACGTGCGACGCGTTCGGCGACGCCACGGCGACGTTCGAGCCGAAGACCAGGAGCGCTCGGACGCCACCTTCGGGACCGAGCGCGTCGAGCAACTCGTACGCGCTCTTCCCCTTGCGGGGGAGGTCATCGGGCAGGATTGCCCACACTCGCGCGATCTGTTCGCGATGCGCCGAGTCTTCGATCAGACGATACCCGGGGAGCTGATCCGCTTTCTGTCCGTGCTCGCGTCCGCCTTGACCGTTGCCCTGACCGGTCAGACAGCCATAGCCGCTCGCGGGCTTCCCGACCTTGCCGAGGGCGAGCATCAGGTTGATGAGCGCGAGCACCGTATCCGTGCCCTTCGACTGCTGTTCTGCGCCGCGACCCGACAGCACCATGCTGGCTTCGGCGGCTGCGAGCATGCGGACGGCCGCGAGCTGATGCTCGATCGGAACGCCGGTGAGCCGCTCCACGAACGCCGGCTGGCTCGTGAGCACGCCGCGCCGCACGTCGTCGAAGCCCTCCGTCCGCCGCTCGATGTAATCGTGGTCGACGAGTTTTTCTTCGATTGCCAGATGAAGGAGACCGTTGGCGAGCGCGAGATCAGTCCCCGGCGTCAGCTGCAGGTGAAGCGTTGCGGCCCGCGCGGTGTCTGTGCGCCGTGGATCGACGACGATGAGGTCGCCGCCGCGGTTCTTCTGCTCGAAGATCCACTGCATGATTGGCGGCATCGTCTCGGCGCAGTTCGAGCCCCAGAGCATGAGCGCGCCCGTGCTCGCGATGTCTTCGACCGGGAACGGCAACCCGCGGTCGATGCCGAACGCGCGATTCTGCCCCGCCGCCGCGGAGGCCATGCAGTAGCGACCGTTGTAGTCGATGTTCGGTGACCGGAGCGCGACGCGCACGAACTTGCCGAGCAAGTAAGCCTTTTCGTTCGTCAGGGCGCCGCTACCGAATGCGGCCAGGGCTTCGGGACCATGTCGATCGCGGAGCGTTTTCAGTTTCTCCGCGACGAAGTCGAGCGCGGTGTCCCAGTCGACGGGTTCGAGTGTGCCGCGCTTCGCCCTGAGGAGGGGACCGCGGAGCCTCGCTTCGTGTCCGGCGAGCGCGCCGGCCGTGAAGCCCTTGATGCACATCTGCCCGCGATTGACGGGGAATTCGGGATCGGCGCGCACGTCGAGGGGGCGCCCGTCCGCTGGGGTCACCAGCATGCCGCACTGGAACGCGCAATACGGGCAGTGAGTTTTCGTCGTCGTCGAACGGGGGCTCGCTAGCGACGCGCTTCCAGCCATGCGTCGACGAATCTAGCCGCGGTCACGTTTCGCGCCGGTGTCCCCGACGATTAAATTTCATCGATCGTCGATACTATCGTCGATCGATATCCGCGCGTTCGGCGAGCGCGACACGTCGAGACGTCGATGTCCGAACGTGCGCACATCGGTGACGAGGAGACCGAGATCACTCACGGTCACTTGGTGGAAACATTCACGCAAGCGAAGCGCGCGACAATCTTGTCACTCCCGCCAATGAAGAGAGCCCTCGCTTTCGAGCCTCTGGAACGTTCCGGCCGCGCGTTGCTTCCGCCGACACCCGCCTCCGAACAGCTGCTCGCGGTTGCCGAGATCGGGCGGGAGCTCGCTCAAGCGGACGATCCGGAGTTCCGCCTTTCGCGCAGCCTGCGAGCGCTCGAGCGACGACTCGGTGCGACCCGGAGCGTGGTCTACCTCGTCGACCACGAACGACGGTCGCTCGTGGTCGAAGCCGCGCACGGCATCGAGACACAGCAATTTCGGCCTCGCTACGGGCGCGGTGTCGCGGGGCGGGTTGCCGCGGGTGGACAGCCCGTCATCGTACCGGTGGTCCGACACGACGCCATGGCGCTCTCCGAATTGTCCGACGTGACGCGCTGGTCCGAGGCAGGCTGGAACCTCGTGGCCGTGCCCGTCGCACCGGGCGGGCCGCGAACGGCGGTCCTCTGTGCCTATTTCCGCCATCGAGACTCGAGCGGCTTCGCCGGGCGAATCGGCGCGCTGGACGTCGCGGGCGCGCTCATCTGGAAAGCCGTCCTCGGAAAGGGAGGGCCCGCGCCGCGCGTGACGCCGCCGGTGAAAGAGGGGAGTCCGCGGGCCACGCCGGCAGCGTTCGAGTACGCCAACATGATCGGCGCCAGCCAGCCGATGCTGCAGCTGTACGAGCAGGTCGGCCAGGTGGCGCGCACCAACGCGACCGCGCTGTTACTCGGTGAGTCCGGCACGGGGAAAGAGCTCGTAGCCCAGGCGATCCACCGCAACTCACCGCGGGCCGCGATGCCGTTCGTGAAGGTCAACTGCGCGGCGCTCCCGGACACGCTCTTCGAGTCCGAGCTGTTCGGGCACGAAAAGGGAGCGTTCACGGGGGCCCTCACCCGCCGCAAGGGACGCTTCGAGCTTGCTCAGGGCGGCACGCTGTTCCTCGACGAGATCGGAGAGCTGACGCTTCAAGCACAAGCCAAGCTGCTTCGGGCGTTGCAGTTCCGCGAGTTCGAGCGCCTCGGTGGGACCGAGACGCTCCGCACCGACGTGCGCGTCGTGGCCGCGACGAACCTCGATCTGGAGCAGGCCGTGCGCCAGGGCAGGTTCCGGGAGGATCTCTTCTACCGGATCAACGTATTCACCCTGGCCTTGCCGCCCCTCCGGGAGAGAAAGGCCGACATCCCGGCGCTCTCGGAGTACTTCGTGGCGCGGCTGGCGGCGGAGCACAGCCGCCGGATCAGTCGAGTCTCGAGCGCCGCGCTCGACGTTCTCAAGGAGCACTCCTGGCCAGGCAACGTGCGCGAACTCGAGAACGTCATCGAACGGGCCGTGGTCGTCTGCGACGGGGAGGTGATTCAGGAGCGCCACCTACCGCTCCCGGTGCGGGCAAACGAGCAAGTAGCGGGGGACCGCGTGACGCTCGACGAAGCGGTCGAACGGCTCGAACGCCGCCTGGTGGAGGCCGCGCTTCGTGACGAGAAGGGCAGCATAAGCGGCGCCGCGCGGCTGCTGGGGACGACGGAACGGATCCTTCGTTACAAGATCCGCAAGCTGAGGCTCGATGCCGCGCGCTTTCGCGCGTGAGCCGACGACCCGTACCACGCCTTCGATTCCAGGCGCGCAGACCGGGTGCGCCGGGATGGTCCTGCGCGATGTTTCATGCCGAAACACGAGCCGATCTATGGCCAGTTCACATTTTTGTCGGACCCCCCGGAAGCCCTCCGACGAAATTGTCTCGAGCCCCAAAGCGGCAGTTTTCACCGGTGTTTCGCGGCTCTCGAAACGCCGGGCGATTCGAGAAAGCGCTGCGTGAGGCACGCTCGTTGCAAATCGTCACCTTCAGGATGGCCTTCCCAACACGTGCTCGTTTCCTTGAATGGAGAGTGATGTCTTGATTGAAACAAATCGTCCGGTCGTCGCGCTTCTCGAGGCGCGGATGAAGAGCGAACTCTCGCGGCTCGTGGAGAAGCATGGCGGTACGCCGCTCTGCGTGCCTGCGGTGGGGGAGAAGCCGGTGCTCACCCTCGAAGCGATCGCGCGCTTCATGGACGATCTCGAGGAAGGCGGACGCGACGTGGTCATCTTCATGACCGGCGTCGCCGTGTCGTTGCTCTTCGAAGCCGCGGACCAGCTCGGCCGTCGTGCAGAGCTGGTGACGGCGCTGAAGCGCGCCACGACGATCTGCAGGGGACCGAAACCCACGGCCGCGCTCCGCGGCTTCGGTGTGCCCCCGACGATCAGCGCTCGCGAACCGTTCACGGCGGCCGAGCTCATCGACGCGTTCGCGGATCTCGAGGTCGTCGGACGTCGCGTCGTGCTCTTCAACTATGGCGAGCGGAGCGAGACGCTCTCCGAGACGCTCCTCGCGCGCCAGGCGGATCTTCGCGAGATCTGGCTTTACAAGTGGACGGTGCCGGCGGACTCGGCGCCACTCGAGGCACTGGTGCGCTCGATAATCGCGGGCGAGGTCACCGCTCTCGCCGTCACCTGTCAGATCCAGTTTCGGAACCTGTACCAGGTGGCCGAGCGCATCGACCTCGGACGCGAGCTGGTGCGCGCTCTGAACGACCGTGTCGTCGTCGGAGCGGTGGGTCCGACGTGCCGCGCGATCCTCGAGGCCTACGGCGTGGAGCCGAAAGTGACTCCGGAATATCCGAAGATGGGCCCGCTCGTGACGGCGCTCATGCGGTATCTGGATCTCAAGGCGCAACACGCGGGCGCCCGCCGCGACCGGATCGGCGTGAAGGGGGTGCTTCTGTGCTCGGTCCTGGCTCTGTCCACGTCCGTCACGCCGGCGATGGCGGACGAAGCCGCCGCGCCCGTGCCGGCACCAGCACCGGCTCCGTACTCGCTACCGTTCCAGCTCCGCCCCGCGCTGCCCGGGAACGCAGTCCGGCTCGATACGTCCCTGGCGTTCTACGAGGACCCGAAGACGCACGATGCCGGGACGACCACCACCCCGTTCCTGCTTTTCTCGTACAAGGTGACCGACTCGTTCGCTCCTCTGATCCGGATCGGCGCGGTGCAAAACTCGCCTCCGGCGGGCGATGGCAGCAGCGCGTTCGGTCTCTTGAATCCTGCGGTCGGTGGCACGTACGGGTTCAAGCCGATACCGAGCTTGCGCATCGGTCTTTTTCTCGGAGTCACCATCCCGGTGGGGTTGGGAGGTGGCGATCATCCCAATGCCGCCTCGGCTCTCGCGCGCAGCGTCGGCCTCTACGCTCGCTCGGCGATGGATAACGCCATGTTTGCGGTCAACGATCTCACGATCTTCCCCGGGGTCGACGTTGCCTATGTCGCCGGCGGCTTCACGGCACAGGCCGAAGCAACGTTGCTCCAGCTCACGCGGGTGCGCGGCGCGGACAGCCAGCCCGATGCACACCGGACGAACTTCACCGCCGGGGTTCACGTCGGATATTTCATCATCCCGATGCTGTCGCTCGGAGCGGAGCTCCGGCACCAGCGCTGGCTCTCCACGCCGAAGGCGGTAGCCGCGGACAAGACGGGCACGCTGCGCGACAACACGACGGTCGCCTTCGGTCCGCGGATGCACTTCGAGGTCGCACCGGGAAAGTGGCTGCACCCTGGCATCTCGCTGACGCTCCCGCTCGACGATCCGATGAAGAAGAACAGCTACAAGATCGTCCAGCTCGACATTCCGTTTTCGTTCTGAGCCCGCCTTTCGAGTCTGCCAGAGCCCTCGAGGACCTCATGAGCCAGCACGGTGAACATTGGATTGATGAGCTCGCGACGGGCGTCCCGAGCGCTGGAGGCTGAAATGGAAACGGAAGTGTTGCCGGTCCAGGGCTCCGGCGAGCATGCAGGGCCCCTCGGCTCGAGGCCATCGCTCGTCGTCGTCGGTCACGGGATGGTCGGGCATCGCCTCGTCGAAGCACTCGCCGAGCGCGGTCTGACCGGCACCTTCGACGTCACGGTGCTCGCGGAAGAGCCGCGCCGCGCGTACGATCGGGTGAACCTATCCGCCTGGTTCGACGGACGTCACGAGGACGAGCTGACGCTCGCCTCCGCGACGCAATACGCCGAATGGGGCGTCGAGGTACTACTCGGCGAATCCGCGTCGGAGCTCGATCGCGCTCGCCGCACGCTCCGGACGAATCGCGGCCGTGAGCTTCACTATGACAAGCTCGTGCTCGCGACGGGGTCGTATCCCTTCGTGCCGTCGATCGCCGGCAAGGATCTCCGCGGGTGCTTCGTTTACCGCACTCTCGACGATCTCGCGGCGATTCGAGACGCCTCTGCAACCGCGAAGAGCGGCGTCGTCATCGGCGGCGGATTGCTCGGCCTGGAGGCGGCCAAGGCGCTTCATTCTCTCGGACTCCTAACGCACGTCATCGAGTTCGCACCTCGGTTGATGCCGCTTCAGGTGGACGACGTGGGCGCCGCGGTGCTCCGGAGCCGCATCGAGGCGCTCGGCATCGTCGTTCACACGAGCGCGAAGACCCAATCGATCCTGGCGGACGACGAGGGGCGAGTCTCCGCCGTTCGGTTCGAGGACGAGGGCGAGCTCCCGGCGGACATCGTCGTATTCTCGGCGGGGATCCGTGCGCGCGACGAGCTCGCGCGCCATTCCGGACTCGCGCTCGGCGACCGCGGCGGCATCGCGATCGACGAGAGTTGCCGGACCACGGACCCCGACGTGTTCGCCATCGGTGAATGCGCGGCGCTCGCCAACCGGACGTATGGTCTGGTGGCCCCCGGATACCGCATGGCCGAGGTCGTCGCGGCCCAGCTCGCCAGCGACGCCGGGGCGTTCACCGGGTTCGACATGAGCACGAAGCTCAAGCTCCTCGGCGTGGACGTCGCGAGCTTCGGAGACGCGTTCGGCGTGACCGCGGGCTCGAAAGTCGTCAGTCTCTTCGACGGCGCCACCGGCATCTACAAGAAGCTCGTCCTCAGCGACGACCGGAAGAAGGTCCTCGGCGGCATTCTGGTGGGCGATGCGTCCTCCTACGCCGAGCTCTCCAGTCATGCCAAGAGCGGGACCGAGATCACCCAACGCCCCGAGCATCTGCTCGTTCCGCCGCCCGATGGCCCCGTCAAGACGCGCGGCGTCCTGGCGCTGTCGGATTCGGCGATCATCTGCTCGTGTCACAACATCGAAAAGCGCGCCATCTGCGGCGCGATCCGCGAAAGGAATCTCACCGACGTCGGCGCCATCAAGGCTTGCACGAAGGCAGGTTCGGGCTGCGGTTCGTGCGTGACGCTGGTCAGCGAGCTCCTGAAGCACGAGCTCACCCGTGCCGGCGTGGCGGTGAAGAACCATCTCTGCGAGCACTTCGAATACTCCCGCGCCGAGCTCCATCATCTCGTGCGCGTCGAGAAGATTCACTCGTTCGACGAGCTCGTCCGCAGGCGCGGGAAGGGAGCAGGGTGCGAGATCTGCAAGCCTGCCGTCGCCTCCATCCTCGCATCGACGTGGAACGAGCACGTGCTCGAAAAGGACCGCGTCGGCCTCCAGGACACGAACGATCGCTTTCTCGCGAACATTCAGCGCGACGGCACCTACTCGGTCGTTCCGAGGTTGGCGGGAGGAGAAGTGACGCCGGATCAGCTCATCGCAATCGGGCGCGTCGCGAAGAAGTACGGCCTTTACACCAAGATCACCGGCGGCCAGCGCGTCGACCTCTTCGGCGCGCGGCTCGAGCAGCTACCGCTCATCTGGGCTGAGCTCGGCGCCGCGGGGCTCGAGTCCGGGCACGCATACGGCAAGGCGCTCCGGACGGTGAAGTCCTGCGTCGGAAGCACCTGGTGCCGCTTTGGCGTGCAGGACTCGGTCGGGTTCGCGGTTCGGATCGAGAATCGATACAAGGGGCTCAGGAGTCCGCACAAGCTGAAGGGCGCGGTGTCGGGCTGCGCCCGAGAGTGCGCCGAAGCACAGGGCAAGGACTTCGGCATCATCGCGACGGACAAGGGCTACAACCTCTACGTGTGCGGCAACGGCGGAATGAAGCCGCAGCACGCCGTGCTGCTCGCTGCGGATCTGGACGAGGAAACGACGCTCCGTTATCTGGACCGGTTCCTGATGTTCTACGTTCGCACGGCGGACAGGCTCCAGCGCACCGCCTCGTGGTTCAACAGCCTCGAAGGGGGGATCGAGTATCTGAAGCACGTCGTCATAGAGGATTCCCTCGGCATTGCCGTCGAGCTGGAGGCGGACATGCAGCACATCGTCGACACGTACGAGTGCGAGTGGAAGGCAACGCTCTCCGACCCCGACAAGCGTAAGTTCTTCCGTGCATTCGTGAACTCGGACGCCCCCGATCCCAGCGTCGTCATGGTAAAAGAACGCGCTCAACATCGGCCGGCCCAATGGAAAGAAAAAGAGGCGTTCGCGAGCCCGACTCGGTTCCGGTTGCCGGTTCTCCCGGCGTGACCGACATGGATCCGGAGGCACGCGCGTCGGCTGAAGAGCGGAGTCGGACTCCCGTCGACAACCTGGCGTGGGTCGACGTCTGCGCGCTCGAGGACATCGTTCCGGGGACGGGCGTGGCCGCGCTGATTTACGGCGTGCAAGTGGCCGTCATCCGCCCACGAGAAGGGGAACGCGTTTACGCGCTTTCCAACTTCGACCCGTTCAGTCGTGCGTTCGTGATCGCGAGGGGCATCGTCGGGGATCGCGGGGGCGTGGCCAAGATTGCGTCGCCGATCTACAAGCAGAATTTCGAGCTCGAGACCGGGCAATGTCTCGACGACCCTTCCGTGCGGCTGGACGTCTACGCTACGCAGGTCGTCGGTGGCCGAGTGCAGGTGGGGGTCGGCGTTTGGATGGAATGACGATCTCGTACGACGACGCGCTGACGCGCGTTCTTGCGAAGGCGCCTGCCCTGGGTACGGAGAGCGTCGGGCTCGAAGAAGCGCTCGGCCGGGTCCTCGCCGAGAACGTGTGCGCGGCGAGCCCGCTGCCTGCGTTCGATCATGGAGCGATGGACGGTTACGCGGTCGATACCGGATCGTTCGGCGGTAGCGCGCCTTTCGAGTTTCGTGTCTCCGGGGAGAGCCGCACGGGCAAGGTGCCGCCGGCGCTCTTGCCGGGCACCGCCTGTCGGATCTTCACCGGGGCACCGATGCCCGCGGGCGCCGATGCCGTCATTCCGCAGGAAGACGCCGAACGCAGCGGGGATGTCGTCTCGTTCGCAAGTCGACCGATGAGCTTTGCTCACGTGCGTCGTCGAGGTGAGGACCTCGAACGGGGCGTCATCGCACTCGAATCGGGGACGCGCCTCGGGGCGTATCAGCTCGGACTACTCGCGGCCGTCGACCGGGCCAGCGTCGTCGTGGCTCGACGACCGCGTGTGACGCTTCTATCGACGGGGGACGAGCTGCGTCCGTCCGGCGCACCCGGGCACCCCGCCAGTATTCCGGAGTCGAACGGCATCGTCGTTCGGGCCCTGGCGTCGGAGGCCGGCGCCGCGATCGTCGGACGAGTCTTCGCGCACGATGAGCTCGCGGGGACGCTGCGCGCGGTGACGGATTCGCTCGACGCGTGCGATTTGTTGGTCACTATCGGCGGCGTGAGCGCCGGTGACTACGACGTGGTGCGACCCGCGCTCGAGGTCGCGGGCGTCGTCCTCGACTTTTGCAGGGTCGCGATCAAACCAGGAAAGCCGCTGACCTTCGGGAACCGCGGCGACACGGTCGTGCTCGGGTTGCCCGGTAATCCCATGTCGGCGCAAGTGACTTTCTCCCTGTTCGGAGTGCCGTTGCTCCGTCGTATGCAAGGTGAGAACCGAGTGATGCCTTCCCCATGGCGTTTGCGTCTCGGCGCGCCCATCCGGCAAAAGCACGGTCGTCGCGGTTACTACGCCGCGACCGTCTCGGGCGAAGTCGCGACGCCTCTTGCCGGAAATCAATCGTCGGGTTCCGCGGTGAGTCTCGCGCGAGCCGAAGCGCTCGTCATCGTTCCGGAAGACAGCGACGGCATCGCAGAAGGCGAGTGGGTGGATGCACTGTCACTCCGTTGCTCATGAGCCGCGGACTATTTTCTGGGGGGCGGGAGCCCGTGACCGACGCCCTCGTCGTGGGGATCTTCGTCGGAGGTCGCGCGGCGAGAATGGGCGGCGTGGACAAGTGGCTGCTTCCTGTGCCGGACACGGGCGAGCCCATCGCCGGACGGCTGGCGCGACTCTGTCGTGAGGCGTTGCCGAGCGCGTCCATCGTGCTGGTCGGAACCTCACGAGTACCCGCCCCGTTCGAAGCCGAATGCGTCGAGGACGAGCCGCCCGGCGTCGGGCCGCTCGGTGGTCTCGCCGCATTGCTCGCCTGCGCCGAACGTCGTGCATCGTGTGCGCTCGCGTTCGGTGGCGACATGCCCTACGTCTCGCCTCGCTTGCTCACGCATCTCGCCGGATCTGCACCCGCAGCCTCCGCACTCGCACCGAAGCTCGACGACCGCTGGCATCCGCTATTCGCCCGTTACGAGCCGTCCGTCTGTCTCCCCATCGTCCGAAGCCTGATCGCGCAACGACGTCACGCCCTTCACGGCGTCTTCGATGCGCTCGGCGAGCGCGCGTCGGTCCTTCCACTGGACGCGGACGCCGCGAAAGAGCTCCGCGACTGGGACACCCCAGCGGATCGACTGGCGACGCGATGAACCGTACCCTTCGCGTCCCTCGGGCGTCCCTCGTCGTACGAGCGCTTCGCGGCAGCGCCGATGGCGCTCTTGCTATCGTGCTGGGTCGGGCAGGTACCCTCGGTGGGTGAAGCAGGACACCCCGGTGGGTGAAGCAGGTGACGCCGAACTCGGCCCGCGCGCGAGAGTGGGCGTTACTCCGACGCGCTTGCGCGGCTGCGGCTCGCCCCTTGCGATGAATCCTGACCCACCGGCGTCGTGGGTCTCATGCCGCGCTCGTCCCCGCGGTGCGGCCCATCACTCGGAGACGTTGCCGTCGGTCCACGCAGTTCCATTGAAGTGGAGGATCGTGCCGTGCGCTCCGACGGCCCAGGCGTCACCGGGCGCGGTGGCCCAGACGCCCCTCAGGTTTTCCGTCGTCCCGCTCGGCGACGCGGACCACGATTTGCCGTCGAAGTGTTCGACCGTGCCGCTCAGGCCGACGGCCCATACGTCGTCAGAGCCCGTTCCGGACACGGCCATCAATGCGCCCTTTCTTGCGTCGTCAGCCGTCATCCATCGTCGGCCATCCCAATGCTGGAACGAGCCCTCGAACGGCGCGACCCACACGCTGGTGGCGGAATCACCCCAGAGTCCCCGGATTGAAGCGCCCTGATAGCCGACGACATCGAAGGGAATTTCCGGCCCTCCGCGAACGAGTAGTCCACTTCCGCTCGAGTCCGTCCCGGCGATCCAGACATCCGCGGGCGCGCTTCCCCACACCGCCCAGAACGTCGTTTGCAGGTTGTACTCCGCGAGGTCCCAGCGCGAGCCATCCCAGCGCATCAGTATACCGGCGGCGTCGAGATCCGAGAAACCGACTGCCCACACATCATCCGGAGCGCTGCTCCACACGCCGAGCAAGAGCGAATCCGGCTCGGTGTACGAGCGGCTGAAGCTCGCTCCATCCCATTTCAGGACCACGCCCTCGCCGACCACCCAGACGTCCGCGGGCCCGGTACCGAAGACACCGTGAAGGAGGGTGTCCGTGCCGCTCGGGACGCTCGACCAAGCGGCGCCATCGCCGTGAAGGATCACTCCGTCTTCACCGACGATCCAGAGGTCGTCGGGTCCGCTGGCCCAGATCGCGGAGAGATCATTGCTGGTGACGCGTGTATGCGGTGAATCGTTTCCGGCGGAGCCGCCCGTTCCCTCGACCTTTCCGCCGCACGCGCCGACGCCAGTCATCAATAGCAGCGCGATCGATGGCACGAGCGCGTTCCGACGGGAGCTTCGCCCGCGCTTCACTGTCGACGGGGCCCGACGGGCAGGTGAGCCCGGCGCTTCTGGCCATCCAAGATGGGTTTCATGGTCTCGAGCATGAATCTTGGCCGAGTCCCGCACCGTGACCTCGTGCCCCTGGCGTCCATCGGAGCAGTGGATGTAGCACCGTCTGGAACGCGGCGATTCGAAATCCGGAATATCGAACGGTTCGCACCGTTTGGCCCGCCGTTGTAGAGTCGCCACGCCGATGAAACCTCGGATTGGATTCGTGCTCGAACAGGCGCTGGGCCATGTCGCTTACGGGATGAGCCTGCGCAAAGCGCTCGCTGAACGCACGGATATGGAGACGGTTTGGATCGAAATCCCGTTCGGTGAAGGGCGAATCGGGAGGATCCCCACGTTCGGAAAGAACTGGACCGTGCGCGGCAGCTTACGCGCGAGAAGAGCGATCGGGGATGCTCACCGCGCGCGGCCCTTCGATGCGCTGTTCGTGCACACACAGACGATCGGACTGTTCTCGGGCGATTACATGGCCAAGGTGCCGACGCTCATGTCACTCGACGCGACGCCGCTGAACTACGATGAGCTGGCGTCGTGGTATGGCGACCGGGTTCACGTCGCTCCGATCGAGCGGCTGAAGCTCATGGCTCACCGGGCGGTCATGCGCCGCGCGAAGAAGTTCACGGTCTGGTCGGACTGGGCGAAGCGTTCGCTCGTGCGCGACTATGGGGTCGACGGACGCGGCGTCACCGTTCTTCATCCCGGGACGACGCTATCGAATTTTCCCGACCCCGAAGCACGCGGGGACCGCCGACCTGGTCCGATCCGCATCCTGTTCGTCGGGGGCGACTTCGTCCGGAAGGGCGGGGATCTCCTGCTCGACGTGTACTTTCGGCACCTGCGAAGATCCTGCGAGCTCCATCTCGTGACGGGCGCGGACGTGACCACCGGAGACGGAGTTCACGTTTACAAGGGGGTCAAGCCGCACTCCGAGGTTCTCCTGAAGCTCTATGCGGACGCGGACGTGTTCGTGCTCCCGACGCGCGGCGATTGTCTGGCCGTCGTCCTTGGCGAAGCCATGGCGTCCAGTCTGCCGATCATCACGACCCGGGTCGGGGCGCACGCGGAAGCCGTGGACGAAGGACAGAGCGGCTTCGTCATCGATCCGGACGACGGCGAGGCGCTTCGAGACAGGCTCGAGCGACTCGTGCAGGATCCGTCGCTCGCCGGCCGGATGGGCCGCCGTTCGCGCGAGATCGGCGAGGCCCGCTTCGACATGCAAAAGAACGCGAATCACATCGCCGACATGCTGCTCGAGCTGAGCGGGTTCGGTGCATCGCCTGCCAGGAGCTGAGATGACCAACGTGCTCGTTACCGGCGGCGCCGGGTTCATCGGCCTGCACCTCGTCGCGCGGCTCATCGAGCGCGGCGCGAGCGTCGTCATCCTGGACAACATGAAGCGGGCATCCAGAGCGAGCGTCGCGCCCCACGAGCGGAGCGGTCGTGTTCGCGTGATCGAAGGCGATATCCGCAGCTTCGAGGCCGTGGCGATCGCGGTGAGAGGATGCGACACGGTCTTTCACCTCGCCGCGCAGTCCAACGTGATGGGTGCGATCGACGATCCCGACTACAGCATCACGACGAACGTTCTCGGGACGTTCAACGTGCTTCGTGCCGCGGCGGACGCCGGGGTTCGGAAGGTCGTATTCACGTCGTCGCGGGAGGTGTACGGCGATCCGACGTCGCTGCCGGTCGACGAGAGCGCTCCGCTCCTGGCAAAGAACCCTTACGGCGCGAGCAAGGTCGCCGGGGAGGCCTACTGCCGCACGTTTGCGAATACGCGAGGGCTTTCGGTACATGTCGTCCGCCTCGCGAACGTTTACGGCCCCGGAGACAGCGGTCGGGTGATTCCGCTCTGGATAATGGCGGCGCGGAGCGGCGCGAATCTTCAGGTCTACGGCGGCGAGCAGGTCATCGATTTCCTGTGGGTCGGAACGGCGGTGGACGCCCTACTGTTCGCGGCAAAGGCGGGTCTCCCCGGTCCCGTGAACATCGGAAGCGGCGTCGGGACGAAGATCCTGGATCTCGCAGAGCGCGTGCTCGCGGCGACGGGTTCGAAGAGCAACGTCGTCAGGACGCCTGCTCGCGAGATCGAGGTGGCAAAGTTCATCGCGGACGTTCGGCTCATGCGGTCGCTGGGCCTTTCGCCGGAAACCGATCCGCTCGAGCATCTCACGGAGATCGTTCCCGCGTATCCACCCTCCGTGGGGTGAGCCCAGATCCCTCGGAGTGCTAAGCGTTCTGACGTCGCGCTTTGCGGGAGACGATCGCGCGGATCGCGTTCATTTGTTCCGAGTCGAGCCCCCCGATGGCCCAGAGAACGCCGGCATACGCGGCGACCGCGACGGGTGCGGCCAGGAACGAGTTCACCCCGGAGAGAACGCGAGCGACGACCACCATGCCGACCCCTGCGACGAGGGCTTTCCCGATTCCGCGAAGCAGCGGCGGGGTGACGATCCCGCGTGGCGCGACGACGAGTCCGGCGATCACGGTCAGAAATTCACTGAATACGGTCGCGACGCAAACGCCGAGGCTGCCGTTCCCGGAGTGCCTCGCAAACCACGGGATGAGCACGGGATCGATGACCGCACTGATCACCACGCCACCGAGTTGCACGAGGGCCCACCGCTTCTGCAGGCCGGCCGCAGCCACCGCGGTACCGAGCGTCATCGAAAAATAAACCAGAAGCACGAAGACGGAGAGCACGCGAAGATCGTCCCCGGCCGGTCCGAATGCGGAGTGGCCGAAAATGTCGATACCGATGTCCGCATAGAGTCCGCACCCCAGGGCGATCGGAACGACGAGGATCGTCGCCGTGCAGAGCGCGCCGCTGGTGCTGCGCCGGAATGCGTCGGCGTCCTCGGCGTGGAGCCGGCAGAGGGTCGGGTACAGCGCACTCACGAGCGAGGCTGCTGGAAACACCAGCACGCCGACCAGCTTTCGTGCCGCAGCGAGCCATCCCATGGCTTCGGGGGTGGACAGTCTTGCGAGGAAAATGACGTCGACGTTCGGCTGAAGAGCCACCGCGAGGGCCGTGAACAGGAACGGCGCTCCGTCCTTCAACAGACGTTCGAGGCTATCGCGGCGCACTCTCAGCGCGGTGACCCCGACGGAACGCGCCGAAAGCACCACCGGGACGCAGACGAGGAGGCTTGCGAGTGCCAGGACGCCGAGCGTCGCGCGGAGCTGTCCGCCGAGCAGCAACGTCGGTATCACGAGCAGCGCGGTGACGAGTTGCAGGCCCACGACCGAGTACGCGCGCACGTCCGCCCGCTCGAAGCCCATGACGGTGTCGGTGACGGCCGCGGTGACGGTGTAGATCGTGTTGGCGAGCACGACCAACGCGAGCGCCCACTGGAGGTCCGAGCCGTAGCCGAGCATCCGCCCAGCGAGGGCGAGGATCATATAAACGAACGGTGTCGCGAAAGCGCGCCACGCGAGCCCGCTACCGAGGAGCTCACCGGATTGCCTCCGATCTCGAGCGACCATCGAGGGCAAAGTTCCGGACTGGCCGCCTTCGACGACGAGGGAGCCGAGCCCGGCCATCATGCCGGCAAGGTAGATGAATCCGAAGTCACGCACGCCGAGGTGCCGCGCCATCACCGCGTTTACGAGGATGGAGAGCGGCATTCCGAGCGCCTGGGCCACGATCAAGAACAACGTGTTCTTGAGGACGATGCTGTGCGAAGTGGGCCGCGCCGCGTCGTCGGGGGGGCGAATCTCGACGTCGTTCATGGATTTCGTCGCCCGCGCTCCCTCGCTATAGACGATCGCAAGCGAACAATCATACCCAGGCGAAGGTGTCGCGCGCGAGCCCGCCCTCCCTCTTGACAGCCAGGTATCCGATGATACCGCCCGGTAACGCGAATGCTCGAGTCAGTCGGTCTTTCCGTCGTCATTCCGACCTTCAACCGCAAAGAGCGCCTTTCGCGAGTACTCGCCGCGCTGGAACGGCAATCCGAGACCGCGGGTAGTTTCGAGGTAGTCGTCGTCGACGACGGGTCGACTGACGGCACCGCGGAATCCCTCCAGGCGCCGAGGTCCCGCTTCTCTCTGCAGATCTGCCGGCAACAGAACCACGGTCCCGCAAGGGCTCGAAACCATGGCGTAGAAAAAGCCCGCGGCCAGTTCGTCTTGTTTCTGGACGATGACGTGGAGCCGTTACCCGAGCTCATCATGGAACACCTTCGGGTGCATCGCAGCGAGGGAGCGCCGGTGGTCGTGATGGGGCCGCTCTCGTCTTTGCCTCACTATGCGCAGCCATGGGTGGCCTGGGAGCAGGCCAAGCTCGAGGCCCAATACGACGCGATGAGCCGCGGCGTCTACGCTCCCACGTTCAGGCAATTTTGGACTGGAAACGCTTCGGTGGCGCGCGAGCACATCGTCGCCAGCGGCGGGTTCAATCCCGAATTCCTTCGCGGAGAGGACGTGGAGCTCGGCGTTCGTCTCCATGCACGAGGGCTCGGGTTCAGATTCAACCCCCGAGCGATCGGGTTCCACCACGCGGAACGATCGCTCGACTCGTGGTTGAAGGCGCACGCGAGCTATGGCCGGCTCGAGGTCGAGATTTTCGGTCATCTGGGGGAGCGTGAGCTCGTCGCTGCGCTGGCCGACAATTTCAGTCGTCTGCATCGCGTTACACGGACGACACTCTATAGTTGCGTCGGGCGGCCGAAGCTTCACGCGACCGTCGTCGACTTCTTTCGGGCGTGGCTCCTTTCCCCCGCAGCGGCGCGCGCGCCGGTCGTGTCTCAGCGCGTCTGTAGCGTTCTCGCGAATCTCCTCTACTGGCACGCGTCTGCTGCGGCGCTCGGTCCGGCTCGTTTCCACGAGGTGCTGCACGCCGCGAGCGAGAGGACTCCGCCGCGAGTGCGACGCTGAGTGTGCAAGATTTGCACAACACCGGCGATCGCGTGACGTTTCCGGTGATCCATCCGGTCCTGCCGTCGTGGTAAGAGCCTGCCCGATGGGTCAACTCCACGTCGCCGTCATAGGCACCGGATATGTCGGTCTGACCAATGCGGTCGCGCTCGCTCATTTGGGATGTCACGTGACGTGCGTCGATGTCGACGAGCGGAAGATCGCGCAGATCAACACAGGCAAGCTTCCGATCTACGAGCCGTATCTCGAGGAGCTCTCGAAGATGTCGCGGAGCCGGCTCGTCTTCACGACGGATTACGCGGTTGCAGTTCCTTCGGCGGACGTCGTGTTCATCGCCGTCGGAACCCCGCCGGGCCGCGAAGGAGCGCCGGATCTGAAGTACCTCGAGAGCGCCGCAAGAGCGGTCGGGGCACACCTGGGCGAAAAATTCACCGTCGTCGTGAACAAGTCGACCGTGCCGATCGGAAGCGGAAACTGGGTCGAATCCATCGTGCGCGAAGCGTTCATCGGGCGCCGCGGATCGAAAGCAGAGCGTCGCTTCGCCGTCGCGTCAAACCCGGAGTTCTTGCGCGAAGGATCGGCCCTTCTGGATACGCTGTATCCGGACCGCACCGTCATCGGCGCCGACGACATTCGCGCCGTTCACGCTCTCGCCGATCTCTACCGGCCTATCACGGAACAAACGTTCGTCGCGCCAACTTTTCTCCCGCGGCCGGATGGTCTCGCCACCGTGCCGCTGATCACGACGGACCTCGCGTCGGCCGAGCTCATCAAGTATTCGGCGAACGCGTTTCTGTCCCTCAAACTGAGCTTCATCAACGAGATCGCGGAGCTCGCGGAGAAGGTCGGCGCGGACGTCACGCAAGTTGCCAGGGGCATCGGGAGCGACGCACGGATCGGGAATCGATTTCTACTGGCGGGGATCGGTTGGGGCGGCTCCTGCTTCGGCAAGGACACTGCCGCTCTGGTGGCAACAGGGCGCGAATATGGGCTCTCGATGCCCATCGTCGCTGCGGCGCGCGAAGTGAATGCGCGTCAACGCGAACGGGTGATAGAGAAGCTTCTCGGTGAGCTCAAGATCTTGAAAGGCCGGACCGTCGGGCTCCTTGGGCTTGCGTTCAAGCCGCTCACGGATGATCTTCGCGACGCGCCGGCACTCGACATCGCGCGGAGGCTCATCGAGCGCGGCGCCAAGGTTCGAGCACACGATCCCATCGCTCTCGAGCGAGCGCGTGCAGAAGCGGGCCTGCCGATCGAATACTGCGAAACGGCGGCTGCCGTGGCCGAAGAGGCGGATGCAATCGTCCTCGCGACGGAGTGGTCCGAATACGTCGACCTGCCCTGGACGGAAATGGCAAAGGCCATGCGCGCGCCCTTGATCCTGGATGGGCGAAACGCATTGCCCCGTCTCGTCCTGGAACAGGCTGGTTTCCGTTACATCGGAATGGGAAGGTAAAACGTGCGAATATTGATCACGGGGGCAGCCGGCTTCGTCGGGAGTCATCTCGCGGCGAGGCTTCTTCGAGATGGCCATCGCGTCATCGGCGTAGACAACTTCGTCACCGGAAGCCGGGACAACCTCGCCGACAAGATCGAAGACCCGAGCTTCGAATTCGTCGAAGCTGACGCCATCAATCCGCTCACCGTGGAGGGCGAACTCGATTGGGTGATGCATTTTGCCTGTCCGGCCTCGCCGCCGAAGTATCTCGCACGCCCGATCGAAACGCTCCGCGTCAGCGGGGAAGGCACGTACCATTTGCTCGAACTCGCCGAGCGAAAGAAGGCGCAATTTTTCCTGGCGAGCACGAGCGAGGTTTACGGCGATCCACTGGTGCACCCGCAGCCCGAAAGTTACTGGGGTCACGTGAACCCGGTCGGCGAGCGGAGCGTTTACGATGAGGGAAAGCGCTACGCCGAGGCGATGACCGCTGCGTATCACCGCGGTCGGGGGTTGCCCATTCGCATCATCCGCATCTTCAACACCTATGGTCCGAAGATGGCGGCCGAAGACGGTCGCGTCGTCACGAACTTCGTCGTGCGCGCTCTCAAGGGACAATCGCTGGTTCTGTACGGTGAGGGCACCCAGACGCGAAGCTTCCAGTACGTCGACGATCTGGTGGAGGGCGTCGTTCGATTGATGGCAAAGCCATTCTTCCATCCCGTGAACCTCGGGAACCCGGATGAATACACGATCAGGATGTTCGCCGAGGTCATACGGGAACTGATTCCGACCGCGGGGCCTCTGGTTTTCGGGCCTCTTCCGTCGGATGATCCGAAGCAGCGCAAGCCTGACATCGCTGTGGCAAAGAAGCTGCTCGACTGGCAGCCGACCGTTCCACTTCGCGCCGGCATCCGCGCGACGATCGACTACTTCCGCCCTCGGATCTGAAGACACCGAGGGCCCCTTGCTCCGAGCGCGCGCCAATCTCTCGGCGCTCTCGCTCCTCGGCGTGCGTTCGCACGCCTGCGGGGGCTCACCCCCTGCGCGCCTTGCTCCGACGTTCACCCCACGCTACAGCACGCGAACAAGTCGCGCATGAAGCGTCTCGTGCTGCTTGCTTCGTTGGTCGCCCTTCCGCTGTCCGCGGGGTGCATCGTTGCACCCTGTCCGCGTGGGCTCGTTTGCGGCGTGGTGGGGGCGGGAGGCGCGGGCGGCTCCGCGGGCGAGAGCGACGGTGACGTGCCCCTCAGGGAAGCAGGCGCCGACGGCACAGTCAATGCTCCGACTGGAACCTGGACCAACGTGACCGGCAGCCTTGCCGGTATGGATTCCGAATGCGGCAACATGTCGTTCGTGTCGGCCAAGCCGGACGAGGATTCTGCTCATCGCTGGCGTCGCCCTGAGGGGGCTGTGGGCGAGCACGGACGGAGGGGCGACGTGGCACGCCTTTGGGACGGGTGATGCCAGCTCGGGACCCATCACCAATCGGACGAGCTCCATCGTCTACGATCCGGATCATCCCGAACGGTTCTGGGAAAGCGGGATCTACGACGGGGGCGGTGTTTACATCACGTCGGACGACGGAGAGACGTTCTCGGTCCTGGGCGATTCGCACCACGTGGACCTGGTGAGTATCGACTTCGAGGATCCCGACCGAAAGACGCTGGTTGCGGGTGGCCACGAGCAGTCTCGGACGCTCTACCAATCTTCGGACCGAGGCGCGACGTGGGCGAACATAGGGCTCAACTTCCGGAACGCGACCGACGTCTGCACGCGTCCTCTCGTGCTTACTCCAAGCAGCTATCTGGTCGGTTGTTCGACGTACGATGGCGGCGTCGACGGCATCCAGCGAACGACCGACTCCGGCAAGACCTGGTCACGAGTGACCAACTCCGTTGGCGGCGCGTCGGAGCCCCTGACTGCTTCCGACGGCGCGATCTACTGGACGACGGCCGGCGGCGGGATGGCGAAGAGCGTCGACGGTGGTCGAACCTTCACACAAATCGAGGGCTCCGAGGCGATCACGTCGCAATCGCCTCGGGAACTTCCGGGCGGGAGCATCGTTGCCCTCGGTCGCGATTACGTCATGCTGTCCAGGGATCACGGAGCGACCTGGGACGCCGTGAGTTCGAAGCTTCCATACCAGGACGCTGTCGGAGTCGCGTACTCGAGGCAAGAGCGGGCGTTCTTCATCTGGCACTTCACTTGCGCGGACACGGTGCCGGCGGACGCGATCATGCGTTACGACTTCGACTACGAGAAAGACTGACGCGCCACCGATGGATTCTGCAGCAACGACCCAGTCAGCGAGTCCCGGGCGGCGCTACCTCGGTCACGTGGAAGGGCTTCGCGCTCTGGCGGCGCTGATGGTCTTCCTGAACCACGCTTACGCGCAAAGCTACCGCGGGGGTCTGGACCACGCGACCGGGCTGCTGGCACCATTCAGCCTGTCGATGATTGGCGGTCATCTGGCCGTCAGCGTCTTCATCGTCATCTCGGGGTTTTGCCTGACGCTGCCCGTCGTCGACGCGAAGGGTGAGCTCCGCGGTGGCACACGCGCCTTCTTCAAACGACGCGCACGGCGCATCTTGCCGCCTTACTACGGGGCACTCGGGCTCTCCTTGCTACTGATCCTGACGCTCATCGGGAACAAGACAGGGACCTTGTGGGACGTCTCGAATCAGATCGACTGGAAAGCGTTTGTCGCGCACGTGGCACTGGTCCAGGACCTATTTCGTACCGGACGCATCAACTACGTGTTCTGGTCGATCGCGGTCGAATGGCACATCTATTTTCTGTTTCCCCTGCTGCTGTGGGGCGTCCGTCGCGTCGGCGTCGTCCGGGTCACCATGGCTGCGTTGCTCTTAGGCTACGCGATCCGCTTCGGGTTCGACGGTGACCGAATCGAGCGCGCCAATCCACAGTATCTCGGCCTGTTCGCGCTCGGCATGCTCGCGGCTTACGTCACATCATCCCCGGAAACGAGGTTCGTGCGGCTCCGCGGGAGCCGGTGGTGGAGCGTGCTCGCCGCGTGTCTTCTTCTTCTCACGACCTCGCTCGCCGCCAGGTGGGGCGTCGCCGTCGGCGTCACGCGATTCCACTACCTCGACGGTCTCGTCGGGGCGATGGCGATGGCGACGCTGATCCACGCGTCGTCGTGGCCGAAGTCGCGGCTCACGCGCTTTCTCTCCCGGAGGTCGCTCGTCTTCGTCGGCACGTTCTCGTATAGCTTGTATCTGGTGCACGCCCCCTTGCTCCAGCTGCTGTGGCAGTACGTGCTCCATCCGTTGAACCTCACGGCTTCGGAGATGTTCCTCGCGCTCGTCACCTTCGGCCTGGTAACGGTGCTCCTCTCGGCCTACCTGTTCTTCCGGGTATTCGAGGAACCGTTCATGCGGTCATCCTCGCGTTCGACGGTGCGGAGTCCGGGCGCGCAACCGGCGATCTGAGCCGATGACGAGCGTAGCGTTGCGCGCGGCCGCGAGCTCGACGGTGGTGTCGCCCCCCTCACCCTCGTTGCCGCGCGACCGCGCCCTCGACGCGCTTCGCGGGTGGGCCATCGTGCTCATGATTCTGAGTCACGTGGGCAGCCACACGCCGCTCTGCACGCTCGCGCATCTTCCTCTGTGGGTTTCTGCCGCCGATCCGTTCATCGTCTTGTCGGGTATCGTTCTAGGAATGCGCGCACGGCGGGGGCCAGTGCGCGGACTCGGCCGACGTACGTTCCAGATCTATCGCGCCCACGTCGTCATGATGGTCGCGATCATTGTCGTTCATCAGTGGACCGGGCGGCTCCGGGTTCCGTCGGTACAGGAGGCGGGGGGCTATCTCTCGATGCTGTGGATGGTGCCGACGCTCCGTCTACAGTCCCTCGACTTCGCGAACATCTTGCCCCTGTTCATCGTGTTCTTCGTCGCATCGCCGGCGTTCATCGCGGCGATGCGTGCCGGTTCGACCGGCGCAGGGCTCGCGCTTTCGATCGGGCTCTGGGCCGTAGCGCAACGATGTCCTGAATTTCTCCGGTTCACCGATCCCGTTTCCGGGCCTCAGGTATTCGTGTTGCTGGGGTGGCAGCTCGCGTTCATCGTTGGTCTTACGGTCGGTTTCCACCGACTCAAGCTCGCCGAACTCTGGCATCGACATCGTCGCGTCTCGTTCTCTTGCACTGTGGCGCTGGTGGGCACGGTGTTCGTCCTCGCGCAGCTTCAGCGCGGGATCCTCGAACGATTCGGCGCGCACCTCCCTCAAGCTGCCGACTGGCTATTCGCGAAAGAGACCTGGGGCCCCGTCCGGGCCGTCTACGTTTCAGGATTGATGCTGCTCGCGTATCTGGGGTTGTCGCGATTCCGGTCCAGACTCCGGGTGGCTCCGCTCCGGTTCACGTTCGATTCGTTGGAACTGATCGGAAAGAACAGTCTCTATTGTTTCTTCGCGCACCTGCCGTTCGCACTCGTCGCGTCGGCGGTTCACTTCGACGACCTACCAATGGTCATCCAGCAGCCCGCGAGCATCGGCGTCATCGCGGCCGTGTTCCTGATGGCGAAGCACCGAATATTGTGGCGCTATATCCCCAGCTAGCTCCACGCCCGAGCAGAAGCCGCGCGAGCCGAGTTCGTGCCGGTGCACACGGGAGCGGAAGGCCGAGCAGTCGACAGGAAGTTGACGACGGAATGGCGATCGACATCGCGTGAGTCTATGCTTTCGCGAGAAGGTCTTCATGCTCGAGAACATCGCGAAATCGCCTCGAACGGCTCCGGGTCCGACGGGTCGCATCCGCCGCGAGGACGCAAGGGTGGCGCTTTTCGGAATGAAGCTCGACGCCGTCACGATGAGCGAAGCGGTGGAGGCGGTGCTGTCGATGGCGCGGACCGCGGGGAAGTGCAGATTCGTGGTGACGCCGAACGTCGATCACGTGCTCATTTTCCAACGCACCGAGGCGCTCCGGCGCGCGTACGCCGCCGCGTCCCTCATCGTCGCAGACGGCTTGCCCATAGTGCTGTCGTCTTCGCTCTTTGGCCCCGCATTGCCGGAGAGAGTTGCCGGGAGCGATCTCGTCCCCGCGGTGTTCGCCGCCGCGACGGCCTCCGCCCCGCTCCATGTCTTCCTGCTTGGGGCCGGGGCCGGTGTAGCGGAGCGAGCGGCCCGGCGGATCGAAGCCCGGTGGAATGCCGTGAGCGTCGTTGGAACTTACAGTCCGCCTCTTGGATTCGAGCGCGACCCGCGGGAAAGCGAGAAAATATTGGAACACCTCCGGCGCGTGAGGCCCGAAGTTCTCTTGATCGGCCTCGGCGCACCGAAACAGGAGATGTGGGTGCACACTCATCTCGACGAGATTGCGGCAAACGTCGCGTTGTGCGTCGGCGCTACGATAGATTTTCTCGCCGGAGAAAAGTCGCGTGCCCCGGACTGGATGCGGCGCTCGGGACTCGAATGGGTTCACCGCATGGCGACAGAACCACGCCGCTTGGTCCCTCGCTATGCGGCAAATGCACTCGGGTTCCCTGTGCTCCTTCTACGCGAATGGCGCGCGGCGCGGTTCTCGCAGCTCTGACCGCGGTCACCGTGGCTCATGGAGCGAGTGCCGAGCTCCGAGGGGCGTCGGTGGCGCCCGGTTGCGCCCGAAGCGCTGCGTCCGCACGATCGAGCGCTTCTGCCAATCTCTGCGCTAGCACGCGCACATGGGGTTCCTCGCACATCGACTCATGATCGCCCGGGCATATCACGACATCGACGCCCCCTTGCAGGTAGCGCTCCCAGCCGTGCGCCTCGCTGACTTCGACCGCGGTCCACAGGGATAACGCTACCTCTGCCTGTGCGCGGAAGAGCGTAGCGCGGCCCGACCATGGCTCCGGGCGGTAGCGCCTTTCGGCGATGACCCATGAGTCCTTGAGCGCGTCATAGCGGTAGCGCTCCGAGAACATTTTCTCGAGCTGCCGACTGAGTTTGAGTCTCAATGCCTGCGTCTCGCTGGCAAGCCGTCGCCCGAACGTACCGACGACGTAGGAAGCTCCCTGAAGGCGTGCACGCCGCGCATGGATCCTGACGCGCTCGACGAGAGGGCGTATCGGCAGCGCCGGGCTGAAGGAATCCAGAAACCCCAGAAACGCTACCTTCTCGCCTTCGCGCTCCAGCTGGCGAGCCATCTCGTACGCGGCGACGCCGCCGCCCGAATAACCACCGACGAAATAGGGACCCGACGGCTGGACGCGTCGGATCTCACCGACGTAATGCGCCGCCAGCGCCTCCACTTCGTAAAGTCGCCCGCCATCGCCGGCCGCGCCGGGCGGCTGGAGTCCGTAGATGCGTCGCGTCTTGCCCATGAGTACGGAAAGCTTCCGGAGGTTGTTGAGCGTCCCGCCCATTCCAGCTACGCAAAAGAAGGGACGTCCGTCGCCTTCGCCTTGCATCGTGACCAGGGACGTCCACCGCGAGTTTTGTGCGGCCCCTCCATTCGCGTTCCGCGCGCGCACGGCGCTACTCTCGGGCTCCGCGCCGTCCGCATGCGTCTCGCGGAGGGGTCCAGCGGGCGTGGACTCGGCCCGCAGCGGAGCGAGTCCGCCCTCTTCGCGTACGATCACCGCCGTTTGGGCAATCGTGGGCGCGTCGAAGAGCGTCGAGATCGGGAGGTCGGTGCCATACTTCTTGCGGATCTTGTTGAAGAGGCGAACCGCGATGAGAGATTGCCCGCCGAGTTCGAAAAAGTCGTCGTGGACTCCCACCTCTTTCACGCCGAGGAGATCGCGCCAGATGACGGCAAGCTCGCGTTCCACGTCGTCTCTTGGCGCGACATAATTGGTGCTCAAGTTGGGTCGCTCGTACGTCGTCGCGCTCTTCGTCGCGCCTTCCCGGGGTACGACGTGTGCCTGCGACTCGGCATCCGTCGTCGCGAGCCAATCGTCGAGATCGATCGACGAAACGACAATCTGTCGTTTCACTTTCGACCGCAGGATGCGACCGAGCGCGTCAATCCCTTCGTGCGGCAAGATCCCCTGGGAGATCGCGGTCCCGACGCGTGTCACCTTCGATGTCGGGGGCTCGGCTCGAGCGGTCTCGGCGCGCATCGCGGCCGCCAGATCTACGCGCTTCATCACGAAGTCGGTGACGTGCGCCACTCCGCCGCCGTGCTCGTCGTAGATCACGACGTCGAACGTGATGAAGTCCTGCGTGCCTTTCTTGAAACGCACATGGCTAGACAGTTTCTCCGGGAGCGAGCGAAGCAAGATCACGCGGCCATACGAAAACGGAACGTAGAAGTCCCGTTCTTGATCGAACCCCGGGACGATCGTCTGTGCCGCGCCGGTAGCCATGTCGAGCAGCGCGGGATGCAGCCTGAGCTGTTTCAGGTCTTCGCGACATGCCGCCGGTAACTCGAGCCCGAGCAGGGCTTCCCGGTGCCCGATCGCTCGGGTCCTGACGTTTCCCCACCGAGGGCCGAAATCCACGAACGGCTGATCGAGGAAGCCGTCGATGGCTTGTCTGGAGATCGTGCACCGTGCGAGAACCTCCCCGATGTTCTCGCGAGGGAGCATGGCGGCGTCGACGTATGCGATCCGGCCCGTCACGTGAAGCGCGTCGGGTGCTTCGCTCGTGAACCAGAACTCTGCGGCGCTCGGACTCGTTCGGCGAAGGCGTAAGCGGAGCTCTCGCGTCTCCCCGAGCCGTACCGAGAACGGTGCCAGAAAGAACACGTCACGAAGCTCCACCGCGCGAGACTCGGGGCGCAGTTCGAGCGCGGCCCTCGCCATCTCGAGGTAAGCGGTTCCGGGGATCAACGCCTCGCCGCCGTGAATGACGTGTTCGGCAAGGAGCCAGTGCGTCCGCCGGCTGAACGCGGTCGAAAGGACGGTTTCCACGGGCGAATCGCTCTCCACCCTGGAGAGCATCGGGTGCTCGCTCCATCGTTGCGATTTCTGCACCACCGATTGAGGTGGCGTCCTGTCCGCCAGCGTGACGGCCATGCCGATCTCGCGCCAAGCGTTCCAGTTGATCGCCAGCGCCCGCGTTCCTCGATCTGCCAGGTCCTCGGCGAATGCATCCAGGAACGCGTTCGCGGCCGTGTAATCCACTTGACCCTCGAGGCCCAGGATCGAGCTCACGGACGAAAAGACCATGAAGAAATCCAGAGTCTGGGGCGTGAGCAGTCCACCGAGGATCAGTGCTCCTTTTACTTTGGGTCCGATGACGGCGGCCGCAGCCTCCTTCGTCTTCAGCGCAATTAGCCCGTCGTCGATGACACCGGCCGCATGAATGAGGCCATGAATCTCGCCGAAGCGGGCGCGGGCCGCGCGCAGCACGCCTTCCATCTGAGTCCGATCCGCGACATCGGCTGCGAGCGTGAGCACCTCGCTGCCCAGCGCGCGTATCGCCTCGAGCTTCCGGATCCGATGGCTGGTCCGATCGCCATCCCCGTGGCTGGCGAGCCACGCGCCCCATTCGGACTCCGGCGGCAGGGGCGATCGCCCGACGAGTACGAGCCGCACTTCCGCGACCCGCGCGAAATGCTCTGCGATTTCGAGCCCGATGCCGCCGATGCCGCCGGTGACGAGATAGACGCCGCGCCGCCGAACGATCGGAGGCGCGTTCGTCGACTCTTCGAGCCGGACGCGGTCGTAGCTTCGGGTCCATCGCTCCGAGCCGCGGCGTATCACGACGCGATCATCCGTCATGGTGGCGGCTTCGCCGATGATCACGCGAGCGGCGGCGCGACGGGCGGCTTGCCCGTGGCCGAAATGGATGTCCACGTGTCGCGTCCGGACGTGCGGCATCTCGCGCGGAATGACCCGGACCGGGCCGGTGAGGACTGCACGTCCGGGCTCGCGAATCGGTTCATTGCCGAGCGACAGGAGGTCGTTCGACACGACGGTCAATGACGTCGGATTTTCGCGTTCGTCCAAGATCTTCGCCAGGAAGAGGAGGCTGTCGAAACAGAGTTCGCGCACGTCGTCGAACCGGGACAGCTCCGCCCAAGCGTCCCGCTTTTCGGCGAAACGAGGCGGCTTCGTGACTCCCCATAGATGGATGACGTGGGTAGGGACGCGATTCGATTGTTCGAGCGCGTCGAGCAGGGACACGTAATCCGCAGCGTGACCCGGGCGCACGGTGTAACGGTCTGGCGCGTTCTTCGCGTACGTCCACCCCGGTGAAACCAGGGCGAGCGTTCGTCCCTCGAGAGCCTTCGCGAGCGCTCCGCCGAGACCCACGTCGTCCGTGAACACGAGCCACGGACCGTCCGGGATCATCTCCTCGGCAAGGACGGATCGCGTCCACGACGGCAGGTAGAACCAATCTGCGATGTCGGGCTTCTTGCGCCGAGCTCTCGATAGATCGCTCGGGTCCGTCGAGGCGACGGGATTGCCTCGTTCGATCCAGTAGCGCTGGCGTTCGAAGGGATAGGTGGGTAGCGCGACTCTGTGACGTCGCTCTCGCTCGTAGAATCTCGTAAAGTTCGGGATCGTTCCGTGCGCCCACAATTTGCCGAGCGTGTGGAGAAGAAACGAGTCGTCGGGAATCGCCTCGTCCGGGTGGCGGAGCGTCGGCATGACGACGGCGCGCTGTCCCGCCTGTAAGCGCGCGAGGCTCGAGAGGGTCCGGCCCGGACCGACCTCGAGTAAAATGCGTTCACCGCCCCGCATTACTTCCGCGATGCCGTCGCCGAATCGGACGGTGTGTCTCAGATGGCGCAGCCAGTAGAGAGGATCGGTTGCCTCGTCAGGCCGGATCCAGCGGCCCGTCAGGTTGGACATGAACGGTGTCCTGGGCGACGACAGCGACGTCTTTCGCAGGAATCGTTCGAATTCACCGAGAAACGGATCGAGCATCGCCGAGTGGGCCGCCACGGCGATGCGAACTCTGCTGCATTCGAGTTCGCGCGCCCTCAGCGTCTCTTCGAGGGCGCCGATCGCTCCGGAGGGACCCGACACGACGCACAGTTCGGGCGCATTGACTGCCGCGATCGACAACGTCGCATCGAGCAGCGGCGATATCTGAGACTCGGACAGCGGAACGACGAGCATCGCACCCGGCGCGAGCGACTCGAAGAGACGTCCGCGAAGCTCGAGCAACGCGAGGGCGTCGTTCAGCGACAGTACTTGCGCCAGGCAAGCCGCGACGTACTCGCCCATGCTGTGGCCGATCATCGCGGCGGGCTCGACTCCCCACGACTCGAGGAGCTTCGCCATCGAGTAACTAGTCGCGAAAACGGAGCAGAGAGACAGCGTCGGTCGCTCCAGCTCCGTGCTCGCCGCGTCGCGATCGAGAGGGTCATCGAGCACCAGGCGTCGGAGGGTGGCGGCTACCGCCGGACCGAGGGCTGCCAAACATTCGTCGAACGCCGTCCGGTACGCCGGTTCGGTCCAATACAGATGGGTGCCGACGCCCGGGTACTGTGCGCCGCCGCCGGGGAACATGAACACGACGGAGGGGGTCGTTCGACGCGAGGCGTACGTGTACGCGCGCTTGGGATCCGGTGTTTCGAGAGCCGCGATGGCGTCCGCGCAGTCCGACGCCACGAAGGCCCTTCGATGCGCAAATTGCTTTCGCCCGACGTTCAGCGTGAACGCCACGTCGGCCAGCACCGCGTACGGGTTTCGTCTGAGGTGATCGGCGAGCCGCGCCGCGGCCCGATCGAGTGCCGCTTCACTCCGGGCACTGAGAGTGACGAGCTGGCACGCGCGCGAGCCCCCCGAGGGTTCGAGCGAGGGCGCCTCCTCGAGCACCACGTGTGCGTTCGTGCCTCCTGCGCCCAGCGACGTCATCCCCGCGCGCCGCGGCCCCTTCGCTTCCCAGGGAACGAGCCGCGTGTTCACGTAGACCGGGGACGACGCGAAGTCGATTTCGGGATTTGGTTTCTCGTAATTGATGGAAGGCGGGATCTGGCGATGTTCGAAGGCCAGCAGCGTCTTCAGGAGCCCCGCCATGCCAGCCGCTTCGCCCAGGTGACCGATGTTCGCTTTGACGGAGCCGATCGCGCAAAATTGCCGCCGCCTCGTTTGCTTGGAGAACGCGTTGGTGAGCGCGGCGATCTCGATCGGATCTCCCATCGCGGTGCCCGTACCGTGACTCTCGATGTAAGTGATCGTCTCGGCATCGATCCCGGAAAGTGAGAGCGCATCCGTGATGACGGCTGCCTGACCCTGCACGCTCGGAGCGAGGTATCCAACCTTCAACGAGCCGTCGTTGTTGACGGCGGAGCCGCGGACCAATCCCAGTACGCGATCGCCGTCGCGGAGCGCGTCCTCGAGGCGTTTCAACACCACGCACCCGGTGCCGCTACCGAATAGGGTCCCCGATGACGCAGCGTCGAATGGCCTGCAATGCCCGTCGCGCGAGAGGATCTCGCCCGGCTTGAACAGATAGCCGCGGTCCTGCGGCAAGACCAGGGTCGACGCACCCGCGAGCGCCATGTCGCATTCTCCGCTCTGCAAACTCTGACAAGCGAGATGGACGGCTGTGAGCGAGGAGGAACAGGCCGTCTGCACGTTCATGCTCGGCCCTCTCAGGTTCATCTGGTAAGAGACGCGCGTGGCCAAAAAATTCATGTCGTTGCCCGTGTGGCGGGCAAGCCACTCGCCCACCGTGTTCATCACCTCCGCGTTCCTGACGAGGTGATGCATCATGTACGTATTCATGCCGCACGCCGCGAACACGCCCACGGGCCCCGCCGTCCTTTCGGGATCGTAGCCTGCGTCCTCCATCGCTTCCCACGCGGTCTCGAGGAAAAGACGATGTTGTGGATCCATCATCGCCGCGTCGCGAGGACTCATGCCGAAGAATCCCGCGTCGAACAGTTCGATGTCATCGAGAACGGGGCATGCTCTGACGTAGCTCGGATCGCCGAGCATCTCCGGGGTCTCTCCCGCGGCGGCGAGTTCCTCGTCGGTGAACGTCCGCACCGACTCTCGCCCGTTGCTCAAGTTGTTCCAGAATTCACGCAGCCCGGGCGCGCCAGGAAATCGTCCGGCAGCACCGATGATCGCCACCGTGGAGACGTCGAAGTCGCGGTCGTTGCCCTCTCCCATGAACGTCCTCAATGACACCACGCGGATCGGGTCGGTTCAACCGACCGGCTCCCGCGTCAGCGGTGTCGACCGCGCGTCACGATATGACGTCTCACACGGCGAGCGCGTAAAGCTTGCGTCTCGGTTACTTCACCCGTTCCGAAGGTTCGCTCCCGGTCAGGTGATGGGGCCCGTCCCACTGGACCGCCCGCTTTGGCGTCTTCACCGTGAGTGCCGCTCGAGGTCCGCGACGACGCAGAGATGGTCGGAAGCGCCTGGGCACCCGACGGAGAACCCGGAGAAGCGCAGTTCGCGGGTGGCGAAGATCCTATCGATGCGCATCCAGGGGTGTCGTGCGGGAAACGTGTATCCAAATCCGAAGCCGGCCATCGAAAAGCCATCCTGGTATCGCCCGAGGTACCGCCGGACCAGAGGACTGACCGTGGGTAAATTCGTGTCGCCCGCGATGACTACCGGCTCCGTCTCCCGGTCTGCGTCGGCCGCGAAGGCCCGGACTTGTTGCTCGCGCAGCCCCGAGCTTTCGCGCAACGCCTCGGCGTTGGCGGCGGCGAAGAACCTGCCCGACAGGATTTCCCTCCGCAGACCGTGACCGCGGAGCGCGTAGAAGCCGCCGCGGGGCGAAAGCGGATGAACGACGTAGAGTACGATGCGCCCAAGCGGAGTCCGCAAAACGTGCCGGAGGTAGCGCGGCGAATGACTCCGCCCATAAAACGGAATGCGCGGAGGAGTCTGCGTTTCCGCGATCGGAAACCGCGACGCAATGACGAACTGATTGGACGCCTCCACGACGGGATAGTGGGTCCGGAGCAGAGCGACGAGCGTTGATGAATTGGCGAGGACCTCCTGAAACACAGCGACGTCCGGATGGAATTTCAGCACTTGACCAACGACTTTGTCGAACCCCTCTCGACCAGAGTCCACGTTGAAACTCAAGAGCCGGAACTTCGGTGCGTCCCTTGATGGGAACATGGGCCACGGGACGGAGAAGCCCATCATGGGAAAAAGTACGAGCCACGCGGCGGCAAGCTGCGTGTAGAGCAAACGCCTGAAACCGAACGCGAAGAGGGTGAGCGCAAAGAAAGGGATCGGCGCGAGGAAGATGCCGAATGGAAGGTAAAGTGCGGTGGCCGTTGCCCACCAGTGTTCTCCCACGGTGCGAATCCAGACCGTCAGGACGCCGACACCGACGAGATACGCGGTCGCGGCGGCGGCGACGGCTCGGCCGAACCACGTGGCTATGGCCCCGCGGGCCGTTCTCGTTCCGCGCGCTCCCGAGCCGTTCGTACCCATTCGGCGTCCGAGCGTGCCGGCCGTCCGGCAAGCGTCGCCTTCCATACGATGTACGCTGGTGCCAGCGCAAGGTCGACCAAGCCGCGAGCGCCGGTCCCTGAAACCGCCCATCCGCGAAGAACGTAGGCGATGACGGAGAAGACGCTCGTGCCATATACGGCCCGGCTCAATGGCAGACGGACTCCCAGCAGATTCGCAGCGGCAACGACAGAAAGTCCGACGGACGCGAGCACCGCGACACGGGACAGAGGCGGCACCAGCACATCCAGCGCGAGGTCGAAGCAAAGCTTGTCGCCCGAGAGGGCCTTTCGGAGAAGTCTCGCCGCATACTTCCTCGTGAGCGCGGCCCGGCCGCCCTCCCACCTCTCGCGCTGCGATCGCGCCGCCCTCGCGTTCGAGACCATCTCTCCGTAGACGTGTGCTTCGTCGGCGTAGAAGACACGGAATCCGGCCTCGGCGAGTCGAATTCCGTACTCGACATCCTCGACCACCGAGAAGGCCTCGTGCGGAACTTGGCGTAGCACCGACGCGCTGAAGCACATGCCGTTTCCCCGCAACCCCGCGGAAACGCCCATACGCTCACGGCCTCGCGATCGGACGATGTGGAACGCGCCGAAAGCGATGGCGATGAGCCGCGTCCGCCAACCCGCGTTCGGGTTTCTGACCGCGTAATCCGCTTGCACGGCATGGGCGCCCGCGAGCAAGCGGGCTTCGAACGCCCTGAGTAGGTTCGGCGAAACGAGGGTGTCCGCGTCGATCACCGCCACGGCATCGACGTTTTCCGGAAGTCGCTCGAACGCGTGGTGGAGCGCGTAGCCTTTACCGCGCTCCGTCTCGCTTCGCCGCTCGAGCACGACGGCACCCGCGCGCCGCGCCTGGTCTGCCGTGTCGTCCGAGCAATTGTCCGCGATCACCAGCACGTCGAACAACTCGCGCGGATAGTCGATCGCGAGGAGACTCTCGACGGTCGCACCGATACCGGCCGATTCGTCGTGGGCAGGAACGCAAATCCGGAACCGCGTCTTGGGCGCGCGAATCCCGGGGACTGGTAGCCGCTCCGGCTCGGGTCTCGACGAAAGCGCCGTGAGAAGCAACAAGTAGCCCGCCCACATGAGCACGGGCGTCCCGAAGAGGGCGAAGATGAGGTCCCAAACGAGGGTCACGCCGCTTGCTCCGCGCGGGGCATCGACGCCGTAGGACGCGCTTCACGCGACTTCTTCTTGCCCCATTGCCCCGTGTAGACGGCAAGCTTCCCGGCAACCGCAATGGACGGAGCGACCATGTAAACACCGGTCCAGGAACCGAGGCCCATGTCGCCCCAGCACTGGATCATGTAGATCACGACCGCGCCGAAGCTGACGATCGCGGCGGCGCGATGAGCGGGCTTCGTCGCCCCGTGATAGGCGCGAATGCCGAAATACACGCCGACGGTCCAGAGGAGCGTCATGGCCGTGTACCCGAAGTATCCGCAATAGCACCACAGGCCGAGGATGCTGTTATGGGGAACGAAGCGTTCGAGCGGGTAATCGATCACCGGAAGTTGAACGACCTCGTGATAGCCGTGTCCGTACCCGGTTCCGAAGATCGGATTCTCGCGGACCGTTGCGATGAGGTCGTAGTTCTCCATCTCGCGCCACATCGTCGAGGCGTCGGCCTGCGCGTCCACGACGGATCGGATGGTCTCGACAGGCTTGAAGAACGACGATTTGGAGTTCCATCCTGCGAGACAGTAGGCGACGAGGATCGGGCTCAATGCGTAGATGGTGCGTCGAAGCTTTCTCTTAACCGGATTGTCGGGTGTCACGAAGTAAACAGTCAGAAACACAACTGCAACCTGAACCCAGGCCATCCGACGGTTGTTCGAGACGATGCCGAGGGCGAGGACCGGGATGAGCAGGAGAGCAAGCCTCCGCGTCGAGCGCCCCACACGCTCCATCACGGTCGCGAGCAGCAAGACGAACGCGCATGCGAAGAGCATCGAGTCGTGATGAGTCGTGGCGTAGGGGAGGCGAGTGCTGCCGGTGTCCGGATCCATCGGGCCGACCACGGTATTGATGACGTAGGTTGCGAGGAGAGCCTTGTACGTCGCTGCGACCAGCACGACGCGTGCTAGCGCCGCGTGGTCCCTTGGTCCGCGAAGCCCGAGTTGGAACAGGAGAAATACGATCGGCAGATACATGACGCGGTTCATCTGCCAGAGGGACATGCTGAAATCCCCGCCTCGCGCCATGCCACTCACGAACACGTACGCCGTCCCGCCGAGCGACAGGTACGCGAGCGTGATGAGCGGCTTTGGGGTCGAGACCCGCCCCAGCCGATCGATGTTCGACGCGGTCAGTCGCCTCGAAAGTGCGATGAACCCGAGCGAGAGGAGACAGATGTCCATGCCCGAGAACGACATCCACGACGTCGCGCCGATGCTGCGATCGACGGCGTTCAGATGTGTGAGCATGATCGCGCCAACCGTGAAGAACGGAGTCCTGAACACGTTGTAACCCGGGGCTTCCGCCGGATTTTCGAGCGTGAACGCCAGAAACATCAGTGCCATCATCGAAGTTCGAAGCGGCACGCGGCTCATCGCGTAGATACCGAGGACGAAGACGAGCGGTGTGAGCACGAGCCCCAGCGTCGTGTCACCGATTGCCAAACCGCCGAGGGTGAGGAGCAGGCCGAGAGTCAGGGCAACCTTGACATCTCCGCCAATCTTCGCGTCGGCCATCGACGGCGTCTCAATCCGAGGAGCGCGGCGGGAACCGTAGCTCTCCGAGCACGGGAAGCGAAATCTGTTCGACCTGCCAGCGCGCCACGATTTTATTTCGGAGGAGTTCCGCTGCGATCGCCGAGAGGAGCGAGAAGAATACGGCCGCGAAGATCCCGGCGCCGACGAGAAGCCGAATCTTCGGCTTGACGGCCTTCAGGGGAACCTGCGGCGGAACGACGATCTTGTACCGGTGGTTGAACGCCGCCTGAGCGGTATCGAGATCGATCCGAGCGGAGCTGATCTGTCCGCGAAGCGTCGTGTACTTCTCGACTGCGTACCGTAGCTGCGCGGCCACCGCCGGATCGGGTGCGTCCGCATCTTCTGCCATGAGATTCATGATCTCTTCCGGCAACGGTCCCGCGCCTGCGGATGCCGCGCTGTTTGCCGGCGAAGTCATCGCGATCGTCCCGCCCCCTGCCTCCGGGGTACCGGTCGTGGAGTCCGAGCGGCTCTTGATCTGCGCTTCGAGGTCCTTGACGTCGGCCCGCAGAGTCGTCACCTGCGGTGACGGCTGGCTGACCGCGAGGAGCGCCTGCTGGGCATCGACGACCGCGGGATGCGCCGGGGTGTACTTCGCTCGCAGATCGACTAGCTTCGCCTGGAGGTCGAGCAGCCGGCGGTTTCTGTAATCTTCGAGTTCGGCTATCGTTCGCTGCTTGGTTTCGAGCGTGGCCTTCAGCGTTGCCAGCTCGTCTTCGTCCGCTTGAGAAGGCGGGCGCGGTGCGGACGGTCGCCGCACCGTCGTGGTGGTGACGGCCGCGCCGGGCGCGCTTTCCGCTGGTATCTTGGCCTTTCCGCGTGCCGCCGCGATCTTGGCTTCCCGCATCCTCTTCAGCTGTCCCGCGATGTCCTCGACCTCGCCCCGCAGCGTCGTCGCGTGCCCCTCGAGGATGGAAATGTACTCGGCGAGAGTGGAGATCTCGGCAACGTGCCGTGCTTCGAGGAAATTCTCCTCCGCCACCTCGAGGATCCTCGCCGAGGTCTCGGCGTCGGGCCAGTCCACCATGAACGTCAACGTCGAATCCGTTGCCGCGACCGAGAGATGGTCTCCGAGTGTGAAGAGAAGGGCGCTCTCGCGATCCTTCTCGCTGAGCGGTCCGCGGATCTTGTCCATCACCGCGTCCTTGAGCTTCAGGATGAACGGTCTCTTCGCCTCCCACGCGTGCACCAGATCTGCCTGCTTCACGATCGCTTCCAGATTGTCCTGGCGCATGACGAGATCGTAGGCATTCCTGAGCGGGTAATTGTTCCCGTCGCCGCGCAGGGCGAAGACCTCGTTGGTCTGTGCCATCAGGCGCGATTCGCAATAGTAAGTCCGTGGCCAGAGGGTGACGAGCGCGACGGTGACTCCGATGATCCCCAGGAAGACCCCTCCGACGAGGAATGGGCGACGAAGGACGGCTCGCACCCCGAAAGCGAGGTAGCTCTTCAGGACGTCGCGCGATACCCCGCCGGAGGTCTCTTCCCCGTCCTCCTCCTCATCGTCTTTCATTTCGCGTTACCTACCCGCGCTACCGTTCTCAAAGCCGACCGTAAATGAACAGCAATCCGAACAGGTAGAGCGCGTTGAAGACGGCGATCTGAACGACGACCTTTCGCAAACCCCGTTTCGGGCTCTTCTGGCGGGCCGCCCGAGCCGGAAGGGCCACGGTCGCGATCATGATGGAGAGCAGGACAAGCTTCGACATGGGTGAAACTCCGGCTGAACCGGCGTTCTCCTCGGAAACGATTCCCCATCCTGACAATTAGGCCGCACCGGCGCAAGAACGTCCGTCGGCGGGGGCCGGTTCCCGTTGCCCGGCCAGCTCTCGGGGGCGAGAATTGCCAGGGAACTGCCGACCGATGATAAGAAGCCCCGAGCCCACATGCGCACGCTGATTCTCGCCGCCGGTCGGTTCGGCGACGCCATGCGCGAGGCGGTTCGCGCCGGTCGCGAGCCACGACTGGACGTATTCGAGATCGCCGCCCGGCTCGGAGCTGATGTGATCGACTACCGCGACGCCGATGCGTCCAGCCTGCAAGGGGTGCGCCTCGTCGCGCGCGCGCTCGGGGCATCGGCCGCGGTGGCCTTTCTCGGTTACCTCGAGCGGGCGCGCTACGACGCCATCCTGACCACCGGTGAAGACATCGGCTTGCCGCTCGCGTCGCTGCTCAAGACCACCAGCGCGAGGTGCTCCCACACCATGATCGCGCACACGCTCGCTCCGACGAAGAAGAGGGTGTTCTTTCAGTATTTGCGCGTGGAAGACAGGATCGATCGGATTCTCGCGTACTCGACGTCGGAGGAATCGAACATGATCGGCCGCCTCGGCATTCCGAGACGCAAGGTGGAGCGGATCTACTTTCACGCAGACCAGCAATTTTTCAATCCCAGCGCGGAGGTTGTCGAGCCGGATTTGATCTGTGCCGCGGGGCAGTTGCTCCGCGACTATGACTGTCTCATCGACGCCGTGCGCGGTCTTCCCGTCAAGGTTCAGATCGCGGCCGGCAGTCCGTGGATCGCGCGACCGCTGAAGCCGCGCGCGGCACTGCCTTCGAACGTCAACTGGGGCCGCCTCGGGCGCTCGGACCTCCGAAAGCTATACGGTCGGTCCGCGCTCGCCGTGGTGCCCATTCTCGAGAACGACTACCAGACGGGCATCGCGACCATCCTCGAGATGATGTCCATGGGTAAGTGCGTCATCGCCACCCGTACGCGCGGTCAGACCGACACGATCATCGACGGCCAGACGGGCGTGTACGTGCCGCCCAGTGATCCCGTTGCTCTCCGCTCGGCCATCACGCGGATGCTTGCGGCGCCGGCGGATGCCGCGCGGTTAGGAGCGGCCGCGCGACGCTTCGTGGAAGAACATGCCAGCCTGGACCGCTTCGTCGAACGGATCGTCGCTGCGGTCCGCGAAGGTCATGCCACCCGATTCGCCGCCTGAGTTTTTCGCCGCGGCCCGCTTGCTTCGAGCGCGGGACCATCTCGGTGCTCTCGGATTACGCGCCTCGCTGCTGTCCGGCGTGGCGCTGGCGTGCACGGTATTCGGTTGTCGGCGGACGGCGGCGCCTCCGCCTGTCTCCGTCGTGCCGATGCACCGGGTTCGCACTCGCGTCACGATCGCGAATGTCGTCTACGATGGGAACCTCGGCGACGGTTGGTCCGATTGGGGTTGGGGGCCGCACGACCTGAAACAGGGAGCACCAGCGCGAGTGTCGTTCGACGGTTTCGGTGGCATCATCCTGCATCATGACGAACTCCCCTCGCAGTTCGGGGGCTTGTCGTTTCGATTCCGCGCGCCTCCTGGCTACGGAGACTTCCTTCAGGTCTCTCTTCAGTACAAGCAGGTCGATGAGGAGAAGCTACCGCTCGTGCCGATCGAGCCGCGACACATCGCGCTGCTCGATGGTGGTTGGAGTGAAGTGCTCGTCCCCTGGGCGGCGCTGGACCCAGATGGTTCCCCGTTCGACCGCATCCAGATCAGCGCGCGACTCAGCACGCCGCCGGGCATGGTCGAACTCGATCACATCGTGCTGACGAAGGCAGACGCGACCTCCTCCGTTCCCACGACGAGCCTTTCGCCCGCGACTCCCGTCCACCTTTACGTCGACTGCGGCAAGCCGGTAACGCGCATAAGCCCTCTCGTCTACGGGGTCGCGGGCGGCTCCTGGGCACTGGGTTCACCAGCGCGGCGCTTGGGCGGAAACCCGATGACCCGCCTGAACTGGGACATCGGAAACGCATGGAACACCGGGAGCGACTGGTTTTTCGAGAACGTGCAAGGTTCCACCACGACGCTGTCGCAATGGATCGACGACGACGTGGCGCACGGAGTGAAGACAGCGCTGGTCGTTCCTATGATCGGGTGGGTAGCGAAGGATACGACGTCGGTCGGGTTCCCCGTGTCGGAGCTTCCACCGCAGCAGAAGCACGACCAATACAGACCCGAAGCCGGCGACGGCATCCGCGCCGACGGCTCGCCGATGTCCCCGCTCCCGCCCACCCAGACGAGCGTTGCGGTTCCGCCGGAAGTCGTACGCCGGTGGATCGAGACGGTTCGAGATCACGACCGCGCGCGGGGCAAGCGCGGCGTCGACGAGTACATCCTCGACAACGAGCCGAATCTCTGGAGTACGACTCACCGCGACGTTCACCCCTCGCCGCTCACGTACGACGAGCTTCTCGATCGCACCATTCAATACGGGAGTGCCATCAGAAAAGCCGACCCCGATGCCGTCATCGCCGGGCCCGCGGCGTGGGGATGGTCGGCGTACTTTTACTCCGCAAAGGATCTGGTCGACCATCACTCCGACCAGCGGGCGCACGACGGGGTTCCGCTCCTTTCTTGGTATCTGAAGAAGCTGTCCGACCACGAGCGTCGCACTGGCACACGCATTCTCGACGTGCTGGACGTGCACTTCTATCCTCAGGCGCCGCACGTCTACGGCGGCGACGCGGCAACGGATCCCGCGACTGCGGCGCTTCGCATCCGATCGACGCGGTCGCTCTGGGATCCGACATATCACGACGAGTCGTGGATCGACGACTCCGTGAACCTGATCCCGAGACTGAAAGCCCTCATTGCGGAGAACTACCCCGGTCGCGGTATATCCATCGGCGAGTGGAGCTTCGGCGCAGATGATCACATCAGCGGCGCGCTCGCGATCGCCGAGGCCCTCGGCCGGTTCGGGCAAGAGGGGATCACCTCGGCCTATTATTGGACGGGGCCAGCGGCGGGGACGCCGGGATTCTTCGCGTTTCGGGCGTTCCGTAACTACGACGGCAATGGCGGCCAATTCCTCGACTGGTCGATCCCCGCTCGCGGCACGGACGGGGTGTCCGTGTTCGCTTCACGGGACGACTCGCGTACGCACGTCGTCGCGATCCTCCTCAACGAAGATCCTACGCGCGCCGTCCAGGCGGACGTCGACGTGACGTCGTGTGGACCCGTGGCATCGAAGCGAGTCTTCTCGTATGACGGCGATGGCCCAGGATTCAGGACCAAGACCAACTCGGCAACGAACGTCTCGGAGCGCCTGGCGCCCTATTCGATCAACGTCGTCGAGCTCACCCTCGCAAAAAAACCCTGACCCCCGGAGATTGCCCCGGTCGACCCGCGTTTCGCCCCGACCCCTGACCCCCGGGTCCCAATAACCGTCACCGCTTCTGGACGGTCGCCGAGGACGCCACTCCCTTCAGGTCCCCGTGGAAGACCGCGGATCCAAGGAAATGTGCGGCTCCGATCTTGTCGACGGTCTTCTTGGCCTCGGTGGAAGCCATCACGTCCATCAGGACGCAGAGCACCGCGGCGTCGGATGCTTGGGCGAGAGACACGGAAATCGGATTTTCGACCATCGGCGCGAGCGCAACGAGCACCAACTCGCCATCCTGCTTCAGGCGCTTCAGTTCCTCCGAGAATTGCATCAGGTGAACCAGCGGAATGGCCGTCGCGTCTGCGACTTGCACCGGCGTACCGAGATGCATGATCCCGATCCGCGCAAGCGTTACCGCGACCGTGAGCGAGAAGTCTGGCGGCGCGCCAGCCCCGGCCGGGACGATCGCCAGCGACGACCAGGCGTGTCGTTGCAGCGTCAGCCAGAGCTTCTGCCAATCCACGTCGCGCCAAGGCTCGTCCTTCTCCGCGCGCACCGCGAGCGGGGCGTCAACCCGTTTGAGCGACATCGTGGCTTTCTTGGAACTTGGTGCCCAAACGTCTAGAAGGACCTGGGCGACCCCAGCTAGCGATCCTCACCGAGTCTGGAACATGTCGCCAGAAAAACGAGGTATCGGGTCGGACATGAGCGCGACCGAGCATCGTAAGACGAGGTTCCCTCGGGGGTAAAGGGTCATGGTCGCAGAATTTCCGTCCGAATGAGTCGAGGGAACGGTCGTTCGCGCGGGCCAGGGTTCGACAAGCCCGGGCATTCTCGCTGGATCACCGTGATGCGCGGGGGCAAGATGGCCCGAGTGGAGCGCACGACGCGCTGGGCCGGACGAAGATGGACGGACAGCCCGCCGGGTCGCGATCTGAAATGCACAGGAGCGGTGTTGACAGTGCTCGAGCTTTTCGCCTCATGCGCAGCGGCCTCTTCGTCTGGCTCGCCATCGCCGTCGTCTTTGGGCTGGGTGCGCTGGCGATGCCGCGCGTGTACGAGTCGGTCGCGATTCTGGAGGTGTCGCACGGTTCTGAAAATGCCAGCGCGCCAACCGTGAGCGATCGCGTCGAGCGCGAGATTCGCGCCGTCGTCGATCAACCGAGAGTAGTTGCCGATCTTGCCGGGCGGCTCGGCCCGCACCCGTCCAAGGATGCGGTTGCCAGCGCGGGCGAGTCGATTCGAATCCGAGCGCGATCGGCACGGACGTTCGAGATCGCATACAGGGCCTCGGACCCGGAGCTTGCCCGCAGCGGCTGCCGGGCGCTTTTGGACGCGGTGCTCGAGGCGTTTCCCGAGCACCCCGCCGGCGACACGAAGTCCGAGAACCCCCGGGCGATCCTCGAACGAAGGACCAAGGAGCTAACCGACTTCGTCGTTCAGCATCCAGACGCGGTGGTCCAGCGTCCGGCGCAAGCGGCCGCGCCTCAGGTCACGCCGCCCGATCCGGGCGGCAGCATCCTCCGCCAAGAGAAAGCCCGCGTCGAAGCCGCGATCGCCGCTGCGGAACAGAACGCCAAAGCGCCCATCTCTCGCGACAACCCGTACGAGGACGTTCCGCCGGCACCGGACATCGGCGCTCTGAAGCGACGTCTTTCCGAAATCCGCACCGCCATCGCCGCGCGAGAACGAGCGATGGCGGCGAGTGCGCCCAGCCTTCCGGATCATTCGATAGAAGACAAATGGCGCGAGCTGGTTCGCGCCGTGGCAGATGCGCAGCGCGCTGCGTTCAGCGAGCCCGTCAGTCCCCCAGTCCGCCTCGTTGCCCGCGTCGTCGAGCCCGCGTCGGTCCCGTCGACACCGGTCGAGTCCTGGCGGGGGCCGGTCGCCTTCGTCGGTGTCGTTCTCGGGTTGGTCGCGGGGACACTCTTCGCATTTTTTCGTGCGCTCGGGGATTGGCGAGAAAGCCGCGGCAGCGACCGCCCACGCGCCGCCAGCGACCCTGCGCCGATCGCCATCTCGGGAACCGCAGATGCGCCGACCGAGCAGCCGCCCACCGTGGTCGTGAAGAGCGCCAATCCGTCCAGTCCCGTTCGCCCTCGCAGCTCTCCTCCACCGCTTCCCCCCAGTGAACGCCAGCAGCTGGCAACCGACGTGACCATCCCGAGGCCACCGCCGGTACCATCGTTCGGCCCGGGGCAAACTCAAATTGGGATTGTCGATCCGGCTTTGTTTTCGAGAAGTGGGTCCGCGGCGCCCACCGGGGTCCGCGTCGAACCGCGACCGATCGTGAGCGTCATTGGGGAGCGACGCTCGGTGCCGCCCGCGCGAAGTTCATCGAACCCACCGCGCCCTGCGGCCAAGCGCGTTTCGTCGAACCCGCCCGCGGGCGCAGCGAAGGTTTCGTCCAAGCCGCCCCGCCCTGCGCCGGACCGTTCGTCGCCGCTCCCTGCGCCTCCGGACGCAGGCGGTTCCGTTCGAACGGCGCGGCCGGCGGGCGCGGACGTCGAGAGACGCACGACGTCCCTTCCTCCTCGCCCCGAGTCCGGCAATCCGGCATCACCAGCTCCGCCCCGCCCGAGTACGGGTCGCCCGCGCATGGATTCGCCGCCTCTCGTCCGGCCGTCGACATCGCCGCGAGTGGCGACCCCAATCGGCATGCCGCGCCCGAGTGTTCCCATTCAAGATGAATCACCCCCAACGACTCGCCGTCTCGGTTCTCCGGGTGACCTGGTCGCTCGAGGCGCCGGCAGCGCGCCATCGAAGGGCAAAACGCTCGCCGTGTATCGTCCCGACACGAGTTACAGTTTCGTCGATTCGGAAGCGTCGCGCAGGCGGTCCGAGCGCACCGCGTCTCCCTCTCCATTGCCGGAGCGACCAGGTCTCACCCAGCCGGGGTTTCGGCGTCCGAGTCCGCCCGGTCTCGTTTCCGACGTCGAGCGTCAGTCGCGCCGTCCGGATTCGCGCGAAGACGAGATTGTTGCTCCCCGATCCGCGCCGCCCACATGGCGGCTCGGCCCTGCCATCACGGAAGACGACGATCGCGGACAATTGAGCGCGCTCTGCGACCAGGTTCTGTCGCTTGCACGACAGCGATGCTTCGTGGTCGGCGTTACCAGCGAGCGATCGCTGAACGGTGCAAAATCGCGCGTCGCGGCGCGGCTTGCCGCGATGCTCGCCAGCGACGGACGTGCGCGCGTTCTCCTGCTCGAGGCGGACTTCGATTACCCCGCCGTGCAGCGGCTCATGGCGATCGACATGCCCCACGCATCCGGATTTTCGCAGCAGATGCGAACACGCATCAAGACCGGGCAGCATCACCCCTGGGTCGTGGTTCGTTGCTCGCCTAGCTTGCACGTGCTCGGCGAAGGCGTGGTGAGGTCGCCGGGCATCCTCTTTTCACAGGAATTCTCCGAAGCCATCGCCGAGCTCCGGCGTTGCTACGACGTAATCGTTGCGGACGGTCCCGTGACCGGGATTGGGGCCGAACACCGTCCGCTCGACGCCGCGTCGGATGGTGTCGTCTTCGTCATTCCCAAGGACGCCCCGCTCGGCGAGGGGCTCGATCGCGCGTCGAAGTGGTTCAACAGGAAGGAGCTCATGGCCGCCGTTCCTGCGGAAATTCCGGCCGCGAGCTGAGTAGCCCGTTAGTAGCCCTTGGCTGCCGTCGCCTGCGCGGAGTACCTATGAGAGCATGGAGAAAATTGCCATCGTCGGCGCCGGCCAGATGGGCTCGGGCATCGCACAAGTTTCGGCAGCGACGGGGTTCGACGTCGCTCTGGCGGACACCGATGTCGCGCGGGCGACGTCGGGAAAAGGGAAGATCGCGGCCGCCCTTGCCGGCCAGGTAAAGAAAGGAAAGCTCGCCGAGGGCGAACGGGAAAACATCCTCGCCCGGATCCGGCCGTCCACCCTCGAGGACGCCGCGAGCGACGCGGACCTCGTCATCGAGGTCGTCACCGAGGACCAGGCCGTCAAGCTGGGCGTCTTCGCAGACATGGACCGGTACGCAAAGTCGGGCTCGATCCTCGCTTCCAATACGTCGAGCATCTCGATCACCCGGCTCGCCGCCGAAACCAGACGCGCGGATCACGTCGTGGGGATGCACTTCATGAACCCGGTGCCGGTCATGAAGCTCGTCGAGATCGTTCAGGGCATCCAGACGTCCAGAGAGACGCTCGCGCGGGCAGAAGAGTTCGCCCGAAGGCTGGGCAAGACGCTCATCACGACCAAGGACCAGCCGGGGTTCGTCGTGAATCGCATCCTCATCTTGCTCTTGAATGAGTCCTGTTTCGCGCTGCAGGAAGGAGTCGCGTCGCTCACGGACATCAATCTAGCGGGCAAGTTCGGACTCAATCATCCCATGGGGCCCTTCGAGCTCGCGGACCTCATCGGCCTCGATACCGTGCTCTCGATTGCCGAGGTGCTGCATCGCGAGTTCGGGGACGACAAGTATCGGCCGTGCACTCTGCTTCGCAATCTCGTGGCTGCCGGCTGGCTCGGGCGGAAATCGCGTCGCGGTTTCTACCTTTACGACGAACACGGGCGCGCTGTGGGCCCCGCCGTCTGAGGGCATCTCCTATTTACGAACGTCGACGGTCATACCGTCCGTGAGCTCCGCGCTTGCGATCCGGACCACGCGCTCCGTCCCATCCAGCCCGCTCGCGATCTGAACCGTCGCACCCGCGTCGCGCTCGAGCGTCACGTGAACCAGACGCAGCTTGTCTTCGTCGCCCACCACCGCGACGCGCAGGCCATTCGCGTCGTTCATGAGTGCGGTGGCCGGCAGCTCCAGTACCCGGTGCGAAATGGGCAGACTCAGGAGGACCTCCGCGTACATCCCCGTCAAGAGCTCGTTCTTCGGGTTCGGGACGCGGACTTCGGTCGTCATCGTGCGTGTCGCCGGGTCGAGCGCCCCCGCCGCCCGCGAAACCACGCCGGCGAAGGTTCGCCCCGCGAATTCGCGAAGGGTCACTTTCGCGGGCGCGTTCGCGCGAACGCCTGGCGCCACGTCTTGCGGAACCTGGACCAGCACTCTGACAGGGTCCGTCGAGACGATCCGGAAGAGCGGGGTTCCGTTGCCCTCCGTCACGAGCGCCCCGCGAGCGATCGAGCGCGAGGCGATGACTCCGTCGAACGGCGCGAGGACGCGCCCGAACGACTTGAGCTGCAACAGCCGCTCGAGGTTCGCCCTCTGCACGCCAATTCCTGCTTCCGCAGAGCCGACCGTCGCTTCATCCACCAGCGACTGAGCCCGTCGCTGATCCAAATCCTGCTGCGACGTGAGTCCCTCCGGGGTGAGGACCTTGTACCGAGCCAGGTTCGCCGTGGAGAAGTCGCGGTTTGCCTTGGCCTGATTCAGGCTTGCCACGGCCTGTGCGAGCGAAGCTCGAGCCTGATCGAGCTCCTCGTCGAGCTCCGGAGTCTCTATCTCGGCGAGAAGCTGTCCCTCCTTGACGCGATCGCCGATATCGACGACGAACCTTCGGATGTATCCGTTGGCGCGCGGGTAGATGATCGTGTCTTCGAGGGGCTGAATGCTTCCTGGCAGCACGATGCTGCGGTCGCTCGACAATACCTTCGGCGAGACGACATCCACGCGCAGCGACCGGTGCTCGGCCAAAATAGTGTTCGCCGCCAGCTTCCTTTCTTCCTGGCGCTTCGGGAGGTAGGCCGACAGGAACGCCGCGAGCGCAAGAGTCCCCCCGATGGCCACCGCAGATGCCACGCCCGCCGTCGTCACCCGGGCGGGTTGTGGCAGCGGAAAGCCCAGGTCAGCGGGGTCTTCCGGGTCGTCGGCTTCCCGCGAGGAACGCTGATCCATCGCTCAGAGTTCCTCGAGCTCGGGGTGAGTCACCGGCGGAGCTTTGCGCAGCACGCTGTACATGAGCGGCACGAAGAACAGGGTCGTGATTGTGGCCAGGAGGAGTCCCCCTATGACGGCGCGTCCGAGCGGCGCGTTCTGTTCACCCCCTTCACCAAGCCCGAGCGACATCGGCAGCATGCCGATGATCATCGCCAGAGCCGTCATCACGACGGGCCGGAGGCGGGTCATGCCTGCGGCGAGCGAGGCGTGCTTCGCATCCCGGCCGAACCTCCGCTGCTGGTTCGCGAACGTGACGACGAGAATGCTGTTCGCCGTCGCGACGCCGACGCACATGATGGCTCCCATGAGAGCCGGCACGCTGAGCGTCGTTCTCGTCAAGAAGAGCATCCACGCGATCCCGGCCAGCGCCCCGGGAAGCGCCATGAGGATGATGAAGGGATCGAGCCACGACTGGAAGTTCACGACCATCAGCAAGTAAACGAGGATCACGGCAAACACCAGCCCGATGGCGAGACCGCGGAACGAGGATTCCATGCTCTCCGCCTGACCCTTCACGCGCACGGTGGTGCCGCGGGGAAGCTGCGACTTCATCTCGTCGACGACCCGGTGCACCGCCGTCGAGACGGAACCGAGATCAGTGCCGTCCACGTTCGCCTGAATGTCGTAGGTTCGCGCGACGTTGTAGTGCGTGATGTTCACGGGCCCGGTAGTGCGCGAGATGGACGCGACGTTCGACAAGAGCTGCGGCGCGCCCTCCGCGCCCGTCGATAGCGGCGTCGTGTTCAAGGCGTCAATCGATCCGACCTCCCATTGGGGCGTCTGGATCGCGACCAGATACTGAACGCCGCGCTTCTGATCGAGCCAGTAGCTCGGCGCCACTTGGCTACTCGATGCGAGCGAGACCAGGATGTCGTTCGCGACGTCTTTCTGGGTCATCCCAAGCTCGGCGGCCATCGTCCGGTTCACGTCTATCGATAGCTCCGGCCCGTCCACCACCTGGGCCAGATGAACGTCCGCAGTGCCGGGGATTTCGCGAACGCGCGAGACGAGGTCGCGGGCGACTGCGACGGTCTTCGCGTCCTTTCCCACGGCGCCCACGACCTGGACATCCAGCGGCGCCGGCAGTCCGAAGTTGAGCACCTGGGTCGAGATGTCCGGGGCCAGGAAGAAGAAGGTCGTTTGCGGGTAGGTTTCGTGCAAAATGGAGCGAAGCCGTCGGACGTACTCCGCGGTCGGTGGGTGGTGCTCCTTCAGGGCGATGAGAATTTCACCGTCCGCCGACGAGATCAGGGCGCCCTCGCTCAGCGACAGATTGATGCCGCTCGGGGGAACGCCGATATTGTCGAGCAGGGTCTCGATCTGCTCCGGGGGAATTACGGTCCGGATCGTATTCTCGATGGCCAGAAACCGATGTTCCGTCTGCTCGATGCGGGTTCCAGGGGTTCCGCGGACGTGCAACTTGATGAGCCCCGCGTCGACGCTCGGGAAGAAGTCCTCACCGAGCAGCGGATAGAGAAGGCACGACACGCCGACGAACGCGAGAAACCCGACGGCGAACGCGGCGCGGTGTTCGAGGACCGTGGCCAGCAACGCCCCGTAACTCGAGCGCGCGCGCTCGAAGCGGGCATCGAACGCCGCGACGAATCGCTTCCACGCGCCCGGCCGTGCCCGCCGTTCCGGCCGCGCGTGGTGCGCCGACTCCCTCGCGAGCAGCAAGCGGACCAGGGTTGGAACGAGCGTACGCGACAGAAAGTACGACGTCAGCATCGCGAACACGACGGCCATCGCGAGCGGGACGAACAGCGCTTTGGCGGATCCCGTGATGAACGCGACCGGAACGAAGACGATGCAGATGCACAGGGTCGAGACGAACGCGGGGACCGCAATCTCGCTGGCGCCGTCCATGATGGCGCGAACCAGCGGCTTTCGCTTCGCCAGGTTTCGGTGGATGTTTTCGATCTCGACGGTCGCGTCGTCGACCAGGATGCCGACGGCTAGCGCGAGGCCCCCCAGCGTCATCACGTTGAGAGTCTCCCCGAAGGCCGCCAGCACGCAGATCGAGACCAGGATCGAGAGCGGGATCGAAATGACGACGATCAGCGTGCTCCTCACGCTACCCAGGAACATCAGGATCATCAAACCCGTCAGCCCGGCTGCGGTGAGCGCCTCCTTGACGACGCCGCTGACCGCCGCCCGCACGAACACCGACTGGTCGAACAGCAGCGCCAGCTTGAGCGTCTTGGGCATTCTCGCGAGAGTCCCCGGAAGCATCGCACGAATTCGCGACACGACGTCGAGGGTGCTCGCGCTCCCGTTCTTGAGGATGCTCATCAGCACCGAGCGCTTCCCGCCCACGTGCACCATGCTGGTCTGCGGAGCGTAACCGTCGCGTACGTCCGAAACGTCGTGGATATATACGGTCGTGCCGTTCACGGTCCTGATGGGGATGTTCCCGATTTCGTCGAGCAACTCGGGGCTGCTGTTCATGACGATCGGGTACTCCATGGTCCCCATCTTCGCGGTGCCAGTCGGCAAGATGAGGTTCTGCAGGTCGAGCGCGTCGTTCACGTCGCGCGGAGACAGACCCCAGGCATAAAGACGCCTGGGATCGATGTCGATCATCATCTGTCGCTGCTTGCCGCCGTATGGCCACGGGAGTTGCGCGCCCGGGACCGTCGCGAGATCGGCCCGGATGAAGTTCACGCCATAGTCGAACAGCTGTTGTTCGCTGAGGGTGTCGCTCTCGAGCGCGGCCTGCAGGATCGGGACGTTCGATGCGCTGTAGCGGATCACCAGCGGTGGCGTCGTCCCCGGTGGCATGGAGTGGACCACTGTCTGCGCGATCGCCGTCACTTGCGCCGTCGCGGCCTCGATCCGTGCACCCGGCTGGAAGAAAATCTTGATGACGGAAATGCCGGTCAGCGACTGGCTCTCGATGTGCTCGATGTCGTTGACCGTCGTGGTCAGGGCGCGCTCGAAGTTGGAGACGATCCGGCGTTCCATCTCCTCCGGCGGGAGGCCCGTGTAATGCCATACGACCGAGATCACCGGGATCTCGGTGTCGGGAAAGATGTCCGTCGGCATTCGTGTGATGGCGATCACGCCGAGGATGACGATGAGCATCCCCATCACGATGAACGTGTACGGGCGCTGCAGCGCGATTCGGACCAGCCACATGTCGCGAAGAATGGCCCGCGACTGGCGGGCCGAAACTCGCAGGCATGTAGGGGCGCAAGCCTGTGGTGTAAAGCCTCCGCGTGAGGAAGCTCCGCGTCGTTGAAACCCCGTGGAGCGGCGCAGCGCGGCGCTTGACCCGGCAAAGGTGCGCGTGAAGGGCGTGAAGTCCACGGTTTCTCGGGCTTCTCGCGTCCGGGCGTGTCTGTCCGGCGCGTCTTCGCGAGGCCGGTGCTAGCGTCCCCGCGCATGATCATCGTGATGCGCGGTGACGTCGGACCGAGCTCCGACGCGGTTCAGGAAGTGCTCCGGCAAGTTGCCAGATACGAGGGTATCGAGACCCAGGTCCGGACCATCCAGGGAGCGACCCGGAGCCTGACGGAGGTGTATCTCCTCGGTCCCACGGCGACGGTTCCGCGCGAGCCGTTCGAGGAAATCGCCGGAGTCGAAAAGGTCATCCGGATCCGGGCGAAATACCGGGTCATCGGCCGTCACGAGGGCGAGGCGGAAGCCATCGGGTTCGTATACAACGGCGTCGAGTTCAGTCAGGACACGTTCCACTTGATGCCGGGGCTCTGCGCCGTCGACTCTCGCGAGAGCGTGGACGCGACCTTTCGCGTGCTGCGAGATCTCGGCATCGTGACGACGCGCGCTGGCGCGTACAAGCCGCGCACCAGCCCTTACGAGTTCCAGGGCCATGGCAAGCAATGTCTCCCGTACGTCTTCGAACTCGCCGGCAAGTACGGCGTTCGCGTGATCGCCATGGAGGTGACGCATGAAGCTCACGTCGACGAGATCTTGCACGCGCTCGAGGCGAGCGGCGACGCGACCGGCGTCATGCTCCAGATAGGCACTCGCAACGCACAGAACTTCGAGCTCTTGAAGGCCGTGGGGCAGCAGCCGAAGCTACCGGTTCTCTACAAGCGCGGCATGGGTATCACGCTCGACGAGTCGCTGAACGCTTGTGAATACATCGCCTCGAGCGGGAACCACCGCATCGTTTTCTGTCTGCGCGGCATGAAGACGAACCTCGGGGACCCGCATCGGAACTTCGTCGACTTCAGTCATGTGCCGGTCGTCAGACGCCTGACCCGTCTGCCGGTCTGCGTCGATCCGTCGCACGCCGTCGGGAAGCGGTTTGCCGGAAGCGACGGCATAGAGGACATTCATCACATGGCCGCCCAGGGTGTGATTGCGGGCGCGAACGCCGTCCTCGTCGACATGCACCCGAACCCATCGCAGGCGCTCTGCGACGGTCCGCAGGCCCTCCTTCCGCGGGAAGTGGAACATTTCGTCCGTGACATGGAGCTGGTCAGAAGGGCCTACATCGATCGCGTCGAGCTACGACGGCGGATGTTCGGCGAAAGCTGACGTCGCGCCGGAACCCGGCGCCGCTTGCCGGTGTCTCATCCTGAAGCTCGAGCACCTCGAACCGGCACCACCGGCGCGCTCTCGGTGTTCGTCGCCGTCCCATGAACGTTCGCTTCCGGGCTAACGTGGAGTTTCGTGTCCGATCCTGACGAGCAGAGGTTCATCGGGCGGCTCGTCGCGCGGGACGAGCGCGCCTTCAACGAGCTCGTGGAGCTCTACGAGGAGCGCGTCTACCGCCTCATGTTCCGGATGCTCGGTCGCAAGGACGAAGCGGAAGACATGGCTCAAGAGACGTTCGTGCAGGTATTCAAATCGATCGACCGGTTCCGGGGCGACGCCAAGCTCGGAACGTGGATCTACCGGGTCGCGGTCAACCTCTGCAAGAATCGAAGCAAGTACCTCTCGCGCCGTCACGCGAACGTCGAGGACGAGCTCGAACCCCTCGCCGAGCGCGCCGCGCTCGGTGAAGCCAGGGGAGTGACGTCGTCCGAGCTCGCGGGGCCGGATCAGATCGTGGAAGGATATCAGACGGAGGCGATCGTGAAGCGTGCGATCCTCGAGCTCGACAGCGAGTTTCGGGAAGTGCTCGTCCTCCGCGATGTCGAGGATCTCACGTACGATGAGATTGCGGAGATCACCGGGCTCGCGGAGGGAACGGTGAAGAGCCGCTTGCACCGCGCTCGGTCGATGCTCAAAGAAAAAGTGGAGAGCGTGCTCGGGGAGAAGATCGGATGACCGAGAAGAACCAGATCCCGTCGCGGCCGAGTCCGAAGAGTCGGACGTCGGTGTGCGCGACTGGCTGAAGGACGCTCTCCCTGAGGAACCCGCGCGAGTGGACGTCCTTGCAGGTGTGCAAAAGAAGCTGCGCGAGCGGAGTGGCGGCAAATTCTACGCGGACGGCTGGAGCACGGCCCGTGAATCCCCCACGCTCACCTTCCTGGCGACGAGCGCGCTGATGCTGGTCGTCGTGGCACTCACGTACGCCGTGCTCGCGCCTCTGCGAGGCGTCGCGGAGAGCGTCTCGACCGAGCCCGCTCCCGTTCGTGTCATGGCGCCGCCGCGCTGAGGACGCCTCGGCCACGCGCCCTCGACCCCGATCGAACCCCGCGTTAACGCCTTAGATCGTTGGATGGGTGGTGGCCGGATGGTAGGGGACGCTGATGCGCCGGACGCTGCAGTTCATCCTGGTGCTTCTCGTTGGGCTCGGTGTGCTCGCGTGCGCAGGCTACGCCGTGCTCGTGAGCACCACGACGCAATGGTTCAAGGCGGACCTGGCGCTTCGCTCCCGCCTTGCCGTGGAAGCGGCGCGCGAAAGCCTGTCGAGTCACTGGTCGACGGATCCCACCGGTCTCGCGACCATCCTGGCCGATATCACGCTGGATGAACGCATCATGGGTGCCGCGGCGTGTTCGTCGGCGGGCAAGATGCTCGCGGCCACGCAGTCGTTTCCCGTCGAGTTCAAGTGCCCGTCCGTGTTTGCGCGGATGAAACGTGAAGCGCCGCACGAAGCCACGTGGTCGATGACGAGCGAGCTGCCTTCGGGGCCGGTTCAACTCAGCGCCACGTGGCTCGACGCCGATTCCGGAAGAATCGGTGCGATCCTCCTCGTGCACGACCTCAGCTATCTCACGCGCCGGGAAGCCACCGCGCGCAACCTCCTTCTCGTCGGATTCTTCGTGCTTTCAATCGGGGCTTCTCTCGTGACGGCGCTCGCGGCTCATTTCGCGCGTCGAGGCTGGATGACCGATCTGCGTCGCGCGCTGACCGGAGAGGCAAGCATGGAATTTCATCCACTCGCGCGCGACGTCCGCGCCCTGGCGGAGCAACTCGCATCCGAGCGGCAGCAAGAGGCCGGCGTCGGGCTCTGGACACCCGGTCGTCTACACTCGATTTTGACCCAGTACGCCGGCGGTGAACGGATTGTCATCCTTGCGAATCGAGAGCCGTACATCCACGAGAAGAAGGACGGAGAGGTTCGCGTTCTGCATCCGGCGAGTGGACTGGTCACCGCTCTGGAACCGGTGATGCGCGCTTGTTCGGGCGTATGGGTCTCGCACGGGAGCGGCTCCGCGGACCGGGAGACGGTGGACTCGCACGATCGGATCCTGGTGCCGCCCGGAGAGGAGTCATATTCCCTCCGCCGCGTGTGGCTCACGGACGCCGAGGAGTATGGCTACTACTACGGACTCTCGAACGAGGGGCTCTGGCCGCTCTGCCACGTGGCTCACGCCAGGCCGATCTTCCGCAACGAAGACTGGGAGCACTATGTCCGCGTCAACCAGAAATTCGCCGATGCCGTGTGCGAGGAGGTGGACACCGACGATCCGATCGTTCTCGTCCAGGATTATCACTTCGCACTCGCCCCGAAGATGATCCGGGAGCGTCTGCCACGCGCGACCGTCATCACCTTCTGGCACATCCCGTGGCCGAACGCCGAACGCATCGGTATCTGCCCCTGGCGCGACGAGCTCATCTCCGGTCTCCTTGGTTCGAGCGTCGTCGGCTTTCACACCCAGCAACACTGCAACAACTTCATCGATTCCGTGGACGCGTTCATGGAGAGTCGCATCGATCGCGAGCAGGCAGCGATCATTCAGGGGAAGCGGCGCACCCTGGTTCGGCCGTATCCCATCTCGATCGAGTGGCCCGTCCACTGGCTTGCCAACGTCGCCCCCGGGCCGCAAGCGCGCGCGGAAGTGCGCGCCGAGCTGGGCCTCTCACCCGACGCACTTCTCGGGGTAGGTGTCGATCGTCTGGACTACACCAAGGGTATCGAGGAGCGCCTCGCGGCCGTCGACGAGCTTCTCACCCGGTACCCGGAGTACAGGGGCAAATTCACCTTCATCCAGCTCGCCGCTCCGAGCAGGACCAAGATCCCGCGCTACCGGGAGCTGAACGAACGGGTCGAAACGTTGACCCGCGACATCAACGCGAAGTGGTCGACGGCGAGCTATCGCCCCGTCGTGTTGCTTCTCTCGCACCACGAGCCCGTGGACGTTTTCCGGTACTTCCGGGCCGCGGAGCTTTGCTACGTGAGCAGCCTCCATGACGGCATGAACCTCGTTGCGAAGGAATTCGTGGCGGCGCGCGAAGACGAGCTCGGCGTTCTCGTCCTCAGTCAGTTCACCGGCGCGGCGCGCGACCTGACCGAGGCGCTCATCGTGAACCCCTACGACCTCCGCCAGGCAAGCGACGCACTCGCTGCCGCGCTCCGGATGTCGGAGACCGAACAGCGAGAGCGCATGCGGTCGATGCGTCGACTCCTCTCCGAGTTCAACGTCTATCGATGGGCGGGCAGGATGCTCGTCGATGCCGCGGAGCTTCGACGGCGCGAAAGACTGATCGGTCGATTTCGTTCGTCCTGAGGCCCTCGACCACCTGCGATCGCCGTCCCCGTCACCGACGGAAGGGCGATCGTCCAGGGATGCGCATCGGCATTGCAGGCCGGAAGCGCGCAGGCGCCGTCGGTAGCGGAGGACGCGGCGGCGGTGCTCGCCGTGCCGTCGGTGGCGTGGGCTTGTTCGGATAGAGGGTGATGGAATGTCGAACCCGGATCGGGAGAAACCGGCGCGTCTCGAGCGTTCCGGTGAAGGCATTCAATCCGACGTCCGAGCCGTTCTCCGCGCTCTCGAAGGTCGCGCCCACCAGATAGATGCCCCGTCCTGCGAAGGTCCCGCGCGGACACAGCTCCACCAGACGACTGACCAGCGTCAGCGTTCCGTGGGGACGCAGCGTCGTATACGCCCCCCGCGTCGGGTCACGCGGCTCGTCATCCGCAGTGCACGTGACGGTTCCCTGTTCGCCCACGACATCGAACGAAAGCAGATCGCGCCGCACGTACGCAACCATGCGCCTCCCCGTCGGGTTCCGGAGACGCACGGACGCCGTCACGGCGCGCGCATTCGTTGCGTCCGAGCCTCGCACCATCTCGAATACCGGGGTCACGCGCGGCGGCGGATCCGGTGAACGCAGCTCGACGAACTCCGGCGCGTTCGTCGCGTCGAGCGTGATCGCGTCCGCTTCGAGGCGCCGCATCGCGGGACCAACTCCACTTCCCGTCGGTCGCGCGAGGATCGCCCCTCCTCCATGCGTACCGTTCGAGCCGAGCACCGCCGTCACGCTGGAGCCCGCGACCAGGGCCTTTCTGACCGACGGCGCGAAGCAATAGAAGCGCGGATCGAAGTGACGAACGAGACTGCCTTCGGGTTCGATGATCGTCCAGATCCACGGTGCGGACGGATCCGGCCTCGTGTCTCGCGGGAGCCGGCAGGTCGCCAGCTTGCCACCAGGCGTTCGCACCTCGAGCGAGAGCAACCGCAGATCACCGACAAGCTGATACGGCACCTGGCTCCGATTCTCGAACCGAAGCTCCCAATCCCCCGTTCGGTCTCTTGCCGATAGTTTGATTAGCAAAGGGGGCCTTGCCCCCGCGGCTCGCTTCGCGCCCGCTCCCCCGCCGCCTTCGGCGGGCTCGCTCCGCTCGTTAGGTAAAGGGGGCCTTGCCCCCGCGGCTCGCTTCGCGCCCGCTCCCCCGCCGCCTTCGGCGGGCTCGCTCCGCTCGTTAGGTAAAGGGGGCCTTGCCCCCGCGGCTCGCTTCGCGCCCGCTCCCCCGCCGCCTTCGGCGGGCTCGCTCCGCTCGTTAGGTAAAGGGGGCCTTGCCCCCGCGGCTCGCTTCGCGACCGCTCCCCCGCCGCCTTCGGCGGGCTCGCTCCGCTCGTGGAGTTCCGCACGTCTTTGATCCCTCTGGGACGACGCTGCTCGTCGATGCGGAACTACTAGGAAAGGGGGGCCTTGCCCCGCCGAAGACGTGTGCGCGGCAGACGAGTGGGCGATCGAACCGGTCGCGAGAAAGAACAGCGCGGCGCGTACGAACGGAGCAAGTAGGTAGCGAAGAATCGGGGGGACGGTCATCACGGAAGCTCGCGCAGCATGCTAGCGCGAAAGCTCCAGCGCGCCGCGCATTCGCGGCACGAATCGGTCGAGGCCCGCACAGTTGCGTGACGCGTCGAGAAGCATCCGTGGGCGGGTGCCATGCCATGCTGATCAGCTGGCGGCCATCCGTTCGCTCGTCGAAGCGCGTTCCACGAAGAGTGTGTCCGCTTTCGTGCAGCACGCCGTCGCGGTCTCCCTCAACGACGTCGCCGGGTGGGGCGAGGCTCTCGCGTCCGCACTCGAGCAGACGGGGGGACCAATCACGAACGCCTGGATCCGTCGGCGTCAGTCGTGAAGATCTGACGCGCCTGGCGCCGGGTTGCCACGCGTGCCCGGAGGGCTTCCGCCAGAGTCGGTCGCTCACCCTCACCGAGGTGATCAGGTTCACCCACCGAGGCGATCAGCTTGACCCACCGAGGTGATCAGCTTGACCCACCGAGGTGATCAGCTTGACCCACCGAGGTGATCAGCTTGACCCACCGAGGTGATCAGCTTGACCCACCGAGGTGATCAGGTTCACCCACCGAGGTGATCAGGTTCACCCACCGAGGTGATCAGGTTCACCCACCGAGGTGATCAGGTTCACCCACCGAGGTGATCGGCTTCACCCACCGAGGTGATCAGGTTCACCCACCGAGGGGAACGTGTTCACCCACCGAGGGGAGCTCGTTACCCCGGCTCTCATCCCCGACCGAGACGCTCCCTCGGGATTTATTCCCGCGTGAGAGAAAAAAAAGGACGAATCTCACTGTCTCTCTCGTGCACCGCGATCGCATGATCATGCGTAGTGTGTTCGTCGTCTGTCGGGCCGGCGCGCCGCGAGTGTCGTTGAATCGGCACATGTGAATGCAGTTCAACACCAACCCGTGGGCCTAAACTCGAATCGGAGCGGCAAATTCGGATCGGAACGGTCGATGCAAGGGGCGCCGTCGGTCGGAACGTGATGCCTGCTGTGGGCACCACGACACAAAGACAGCCGATCGAATCGATGAAGGAATCATCATGTCCAAGAACATCAACAAAACACTCCTCATCACTCTGGAGGAGAACGTCGTCGCGGCACTCGCCAAGTACGCGCCGGACGTGAACGTCCCCATCGGGGGCAAGTCCATCGCGAGCAAGGATCTGCAAACGCAGCTTCAAGCTCACGTGGACACGATGAAGGCCACGGGCGACGCGCGCGCGAAGTATTCGCAGCTCGTCCTTCAGGGCCGGGCACAGGCGGCGGCGACCGCGCCGCTCCTGTCGGGGATCCACACGTTCGTCGCGGCAAGCTACGGGGAACAGAGCCCCGAGTTTGCGGCCTTCGGCTTCACGCCGAGGACGGCGCGGCATGCGCCATCGGCGGAATCGAGAGCCGGAGCCGTGCAGAAGCTCCTCGCGACACGCGCTGCCCGTCACACGATGGGCGATCGCCAGCGCGCCGCCATTCACGGCGTCGTCCCGACGACCACGCCCCCGAACGGCCCCGTCGCGTCGCCGCCCACGACGACGCCAATCACGCCGTCCGTACAGCCCGCGCCCGTGGCGTCGCCGCCCGCGACGACTGCGCCCGTCGCGCCGCCCGCGTCGCCACCGGTGACTCCGGTCGCGAACGGCGCGGCCGCGGCCACCACGGCCGTGAATGGGACGTCGCATTGAATGAAGTGAGAGTGGCCGCGGGGAGCTCCGTGAGCCGGCGCTCCCCGCGGCGTTTCTTCGCGATGCGGTTCGGATGTGCTCCAGGGTCTCTTTGAACTCCCGAGCGAACAGATCGGGAGCAACTTCGACGAGCCGCTCGAGGATTTCGCGCCGTACACGGCATGAACCTGCTGCTGGATACCCACGCCTTCCTCTGGTTCATGGAGGGCAGCGAGCTCACGAAGCCCTTCGGCGATCTTCTATCGGTGCTCCTCGCGGACTCGGGTATCGAGCTGCCCCCATCGAGGTCTCCGACCTGGCCAGCGCAAGGCCCGGTTACTGGCCTCGTCCGGCCGTGCACGCCGTACCGCACGCGCCGCAGCGTGCGGGATTCCCGGCCTCACCGGCAATACTGGGTGCCGAGCAGGAGCAGGGAGCCGACGCAGGTCTGGCCCGCGCCGCAGTCTGCTCTGCTGCTGCAGAGCACGTACTTGCCGGCGCCGGTGCACGTGGCGGCGCACGCGGTGTCGGTGACCTGAGTCGCACCGCCGCCCGGGCCGACGCCGGTCGTCGTGGTGGCGCAGCACACCTGTCCGGGGCAATCGCTCGCGGTGGAGCAGGCTACCGGGACGTCGGCCCCGGTGCACTGCGCGAGGCAGGAGTAGCTGGTGACGATGCCGCCGCCGCCGACGCCGCCGCCCGCCGTGACGCCGCAGCATTTCTGATTTGCACCGCAGTTCGCGTTGCTCTGACAACCGACGGAGATGGAGCCGTTCCCGCACGCCGTGTCCGAGCAGGTGTACGTCGGGGCTCCCTGTCCAAACGCTGGCGTGTAGCAGCAGGCTTGGCCGCTCGAGCAGGTCTGGGTATTGCACGTCACGCCGGTCCCGTTGCATCCCGCGCCGACGCAAGCCGCACACGTATTCGTTGACGTATTGCACTGGGTGCGCCCGGCGACGCCGGTGCAGTCGCCGTTCGCCAGGCACTGGACGCAGGTCCCGTTCGACGTGTCGCAGACCGGACGCGCGGCGTTGCCGCAGTTGGCGTTGCCGAGGCACTGCACGCAAGCGCCTTGCGTCGTGTCGCAGTAACCTGTCGGGGCCTGGCAGGTCGCACTTGTGGTGCACTTGGCGACGCAGGCGTGAGTAGTAGTGTCGCAGACCTGTCCGGCCGCGCAATTGCCGTTGCCCGTGCACGCGACGCAGGTGTCCGTGGCCGTGTCGCAGTTGGGGCGCCCAGCTACCCGCGCGCAGTTTTCGGGCACCGTGCACTCCACGCACGTATAGTTCTTGGTGTCGCACGCGGGCCTCGCCGCCGCGACGCAGTTGGCGTTGCCCAGGCACTCCACGCACGTGCCGCTGGCCACGTCGCAGTACCCGTCCGGCGCGCTGCAGGTTGCGCTGCTCGTGCAGCCCCCGGTGCCTCCGTCCGTGCCCCCGCCGCTCGCGCCCCCGGTGCCGGTCGCGCCGCCGCTGCTGGCGCCGCCGGTGCCGGTCGCACCTCCGGTGCCAGTCGCACCCCCGGTGCCGGTCGCACCCCCGGTGCCGGTCGCACCCCCGGTGCCGGTCGCACCCCCGGTGCTGGCGCCGCCGGTGCCGGTCGCACCTCCGCTGCTGGCGCCGCCGGTGCCGGTCGCACCTCCGGTGCCGGTCGCGCCTCCGGTGCTGGCGTCCGTAGTCGAACCATCCGGGCCCGCGTCGGTCGGAGAACCGCCGGTGCCGGTCGTGCCCCCGGCACCCGAGTCCGTCGCCGAGCCGCCACCCGTGCCAAGCCCGGAACCGCCATTGGAGCCGACAATTAAGCCGCCGGAGCCATTGCTGAAGCCGCCACTCGCGGAAACGACGCCACCGGCTCCGTTACCGGCGACGCCGGCGTCCTGTCCCCCGGATCCGGTACCCTGGAGACTGGTCGACGACGAGCCGCTGCAGGCAACGCCGAGGACGGAAACCACAGAAGAAAGGACGGCGACACGAACGAACGAAGCTCTCATCAGCGACTCCTTGGGAGTGATCCGTACGAATAACAGTAGTCACCGGCGCCCGTCCCGAGCAGGCACGGGTCGCGCGCTGGCCGCGACGCCCGCGCCCGCGAAACGGGGTAGCACGATGTCGTATAGTTCCTCTTCGCGAGCCCGCGTCCGAACCGGCGGTAGCTGGCCTACCGCGGGCGCCGACGGTGTCGAGCCCGCGCCGACCTCGTCCGGCAACTCGGAGGGTCACTTACGATAAGCCTTCTTTTGCTCGTCGAAACCCGAGCAACGATTGCCACCCGGAGAGCGGCCGAACTAGACGTAACGCGGAGGCGATCAGCATGGCGAGAGCGACGGGCGTTCTGGGCATGTCGATCTGGGTCGGCATCGCGTGCAGCGTCGGGTGCGGGGGTAGAGCCACGTCCGTCGGCTCCGGCTTGATCGGGGACGGCAACGACGCTCAGGTTGACGCGACGGTCGTCGACGCTTCCGGCGGCGACGCGACGCTGCCCGATAGAACCTGTGTCAGCGACGACGATTGCGTGGCCGTGCTCGACTACCGGAACGGCTTCATCTGCTTGGCGCCGACGGCGGCTTCGAGGCAGGCCGTCGCAGGCGACGCTTGCCTGGTCCCCTGGAAGCCCAACCCTCGGTGCACGACTCAGAGTCCGCCGCTGGATTGCCCGGGTGGACCGGTGCCGGTCGATCACTCTTGCTTCGTGACGGCGTGCGCGTTCCCCCGGTGCAAAGCGGGCACGTGCTCGCTGGACTTTCCCCTCGATTGCCCGGCGCCCGATGCGGGCCCGCCCGACTGCGCCGCACTGCTGGCCACCTATCGGAGCGTGCTCGCCGAGGCCCGTGTGTGCGACCCGACGAAGGGCGACACGAGTTGCCAAGGGGACTACGCGGACGGGTGCGGCTGCGAGGTGCCGTATGACCTTTCGGGTCCGTACGCCAACGCCACGATGTGCGCGTTCGAGGCCTGGACGGGCGCCGGCTGCCACATCGCGCCGGCTTCCTGCGGCACGTTCACCTGTGTCGTCCCGACGAGCGCCGGAGCCTCGTGCGTTGCGAATGCGTCAGGGACGACGGGAACGTGCGAGTGGAAGCAATGAGGGGCTTCGCGCCGGTCTCGTCGCGGGGAACCCGCCAGCCCAGCCGCCGATTTGCAGGAACCTGCTGCACGCGGTAGCAGCAACGCGTACCATGTGTCCAATGGGTGATCGGCCGTCGGATGCGCCGGGTGAGACGTCGCTCTGGATCAATCCTGCGCTCTCGCGGCCGAATGCGGGGTCCGTGTCGCGCCTGCTTCTTGTCGGTTCGTTCATGTGTTCCTTCATCATGGGCTGCAACGGGCAGGTTTCGTCGACGGGCGGCGCGGGGGGTGCGAGGGACGCGGGCGCCGGAGGTGCCGCTTCGGGGTCTGGCGGCTCTGCTGGTTCGAGTGCAGGCGGTAGCGCCACCGGTGGAAGCGATGCGGGCACCGGTGGCGGGAGCACCGGCCCCTGCAATGTGGATGCGGATTGCTCGCCTGGCGCCTGCGGCCGATGTCCGGATGGCACCACAGCGTGCCCCACTGCCCGGTGCTTATTCGGGTTTGCCTCGGGTACCGGATACTGCAGCACCGCCCCGGCTGCCTGCCCGCAATGCAAGGTTGATGCGGACTGTGCCGCAGCTGCGTGCATGGTCTGCACCGACGGGGGCTTCGTCTGCAACTCCCTGCATTGCATCAACGGAACCTGCGGCCAGCAGAGCGTCATGGTCTGCGGGTCTCAAGTCGGCCCCGATTGCACGAGCCCGAGCCAATGTCCGGCGTCGGTCTGCGGCACCTGCCCCGACGGCAGCACGGTTTGCACGGATGGCGGTTGCACGAATGGCTCGTGCCACGCTGGCCCAGTGAACTGCGTGCAGTGCAAATCGGACGCCGACTGCGGCCAACCCGCGTGCAGCATCTGCTACGACGGCAGCACGGCCTGCACTACTCCGACGTGCGAGAACGGGCAGTGCGCCGTCACGTACCCAAAGTGTCCCGAGCGTCCGACGGGAAGCCCGCTGCTCTGGCATTGGACGTGCGGGTTTCCGGTTTGTTATCCGATCTCGGATGCCGGGGCTGCCGACGCGTCCGTGTCATGTCCAGCGGCGGGCACGCCCTGCGCCGAGCGAGGGGCCACGTGTGGAAATGGTTCCTCGAACTGCGGCGCAGTGCTGGTCTGCGAAGACTACGATCCCACGCAGGGCGGCTGCCCAATTTAGGCTACACGCTGGCGTACTCGGCAGAGCGAGCAATCTGCCTTGCCGACGGGTGGAAGCCCCCGGGCGCCTGGGAACCCGAAGCCGGTGAAGGCCTCTTCGTGAGGCATTCATCGGCTTCTTTTTGTTGGGACCACCGTCAGCGCGAACGCGGAGTGAACGCGGCAACGACGGTCATCGTCGAGCTCGCTGCGCGGTCGTCACTGCCACACGACGGGCTTCTTCTGCGCGTACCAGCCGTCGGCGTTCGCCGTGTAGGCGGCCTCGATCGCCGGGCGCTTGATCTTCATCGTGGGCGTGAGATACCCATTTTCGATCGACCATTCGTCCTTGGCGACGACCAGGAAGTCGAGTGTCTCGTACGCTTCCACCGCGCGATTCACCTCACGCAGGAGCACGTCGAGAGCTTCCGTGACCTCGCGCCGCACGGCGGGGTCGCCCGCACGTGGCCGAAGGTTTTCGGCGAGTACGACGATCGCGTGGGGTTGCGACTGCCCGGACCCCGCGACGCACGAGATCTCGACGAAGGGGTGAACGTTGAGCAAGTTCTCGATCGGCGCGGGCGCGACGTACTTGCCCTTGCTCGTCTTGAAGAGCTCCTTCACCCGGCCGGTGATCTTGAGGCGGCCCTCGGCGTCCCGCTCGCCACGATCTCCGGTCTTGAAGAAGCCGTCGGCCGTGTAGCACTCCGCCGTCATCTCGGGCTCCTTGAAGTAGCCCATCATGTTGGTCGGCGCTTTGATGAGCACCTCGCCGGCTTCGCTGAGCTTCACCTCCACGCCCGGCGCCGGATTGCCGACGTACCCGACGCGGCTCTTACCGGGCAGGGAGACATGCGAGTACGCAAAGTCCTCCGTCATCCCGTATCCCTCGAGCAACTCGAGTCCGAGATTGCGGTACCAGTGAATGACTTCCGGAGGGGATCGGCGCAGAGCCGCTCAGGGCCATCCGCACCGCGCCGAAGCCGAGGCCGTCCAGGATCTTCTGTTTCACGATGCGCGACACGAGCGGAATCCGGAGCAACCGATCGAGCTTCTTCTGCGGCATCTTCGCGAGGACGCCTGTCTGAAACTTGAGCCAGAGTCGCGGCACGCTGACGAACAGGGTCGGCCGCGCCCGTCTCAGGTCCGTGATGAACGTCTCGAGGCTCTCCGTGAAGAACACCTGAAAGCCGTGTTCCAGGGACCCCATCTCCACGCCAGCACGTTCGAAGACGTGAGCGAGCGGCAGATACGAGATCATCCGATCCTCCACCGTGACCTCGAGGATGGGCTGGAGTGCGGTCGACGCGTACGAGAGCGACGCGAACGAGTGCATCACTCCCTTCGGCACTCCCGTGCTCCCCGACGTGTAGACGAGGATCGCGAGCTCGGAAGGGTCGCGCGACGGATCTCCGGCCACGGGCTCGTGCTGTCCGATGAGATCCGTCCACTGCGGCGCGGCCGTGGCCGGAGACAGCGGCAGTGCCACGACCGGCATACCGTCAGGGACGACCTTTTCGACCCTGTCCCAGTGATCCAGCTTGCCGACGAACAGGAGCCTGGATCCCGAGTGATCCAGGATCTGTCGCACCGCCTCGGCGCCGAGGGTCGGATAGATGGCGACGGACACGTGCCCCGCCATCCAGATGGCCAGATCGGCGAGGATGAAGTGCGCGCTGTTCTTGGCGAGAATTGCGATGCTGCTCCCCGGCGGGAATCCCAGTGTGCCGAGGTACGCGGCCATTCGCCGCGCTTCGTCGAGCGTTTGCCGCCAGGTGAACGTCTGGACCCGGCCGCCACCGATCGGTTGCGTCATATAGACGCGATCCGGTGCGGTCTTTTCCCAGTGATAGGCCCGATCGAGAGGAGTGTGGGTCATGTCGAAGGGCCGGAGCCTACCTCAATGTCCCCCGGCCGACGCGAATCCGCTCGTTGCCTGCGACTCCGTGCCAGGTTTGCGGATGGACGTCGGCCCCGCCACCGCTTGACGTTTCCCGGCGGCGAGGGCATCATATCCGTGAATCTGGATATTCGGATATGAGGCTCTCCAGCTACGTGGAAACGCTCGCGCTCCTGAGCGACGAGAATCGGCTCCGGCTCTGTGCGCTGCTGCGCGATCGGGAGCTGTGCGTGACGGATCTCGTGCGCGTGACGGGCATTTCGCAGTCGCGGGTGTCGACGCACCTGGGACGACTGCGTGAAGCGGGCTTCGTGCGGGATCGGCGGCAAGGGCCGCAGTCATTTTACGCGCTCGGGAGCTTGCCGGATCCGGCGCGCGCCCTGCTCGATGAGGCTGCCGGGTCGGAAGATCCGACGATCGAGGGGGACCAGGAGCGACTGAAGGAGCTCGACGCGGAGCGGAGGCACGGGCTGCCCGAGACGCTCGCCGACGAGATCGAGCGGGATTACTCGCCGGGAAGGACGTGGCAATCGCTGGCTCTCGGCGTCGCGGCGCTGCTGAAGCTCGGGGACGTGCTCGACGTGGGTTCCGGCGACGGCGCGGCCGCGAGCGTGGTCGCGCCCTACTGCGGCTCGCTCACATGCGTCGACGTGAACGCGAAGATGCTCGACATCGCGAAGGAGCGGCTCGCGAAGTTCCCGAACGTCGTGACGCGCGTGGCGGACGTGCACGAGCTGCCCTTTCCGGAGAGCTCGTTCGACGCGGTCCTGATGCTGCACACGCTGACCTATGCCGAGAGACCGGCACGCGCTCTCTCGGAGTGTGGGCGCGTGCTGCGGCCCGGCGGGCGCCTGGTCGTGCAATGTCTCGACGAGCACAGGCAGCTGGAAGTGACGACCCCGTACGGCGAGCGGCACCACGGGTTTTCGCCGCGGAAGGTCCGGAGCTGGCTCACGCGCGCGGGACTCACCGACGTGCGCGCGGACGTCGTCTCTCGCGAGAGCAAGAAGCCGCGTCTCCAGGTCGTCCTCGGGACAGGGGAGAAGCCGAACCTGGAACCACCCAAGAAGAAGAAAGCCGGCGCCTCGTGAATTCGAATCATCCCCTCGCCACGGTGCTCCGGAACCGCATCGCCATCCTCGACGGCGCAATGGGGACGACCATCCGCTCGTACGGCATGACGGAGGCGGACATCCGCGGAGAGAGATTCGCATCGGCGCCGAAGGATCTGCTCAACAATGGGGATCTGTTCTCGCTCACGCAGCCGGCGATGATCGGGGACATCCACCGCCGGTTCCTGGAGGCCGGCGCCGACATCATCGAGACGAACACATTCAGCGCGACGAGCATCGCTCAGAGCGAGTTCTTCGTGGAGGACCCGCGCGAGCGCGGCGGAAGAAAGGACCCCGAGTTCTTCCAGAGGATCGTCGAAGATCCGTTCCTGTCGGAGCTCGCGTGGGAGATCAACGAGCGGTCCGCGCGTCAGTGCCGGGAGTGGGCGGACCGCGTCGCGAATGCGGACTCGAGGCCGCGGTTCGTCGCGGGCGCGATAGGGCCGCTCACGGTGTCGCTCTCGAACTCGCCCGACGCTGAGGACGCGGGGTTCCGCGTCGTCACGTTCGACCAGGTGAAGACGGCTTACGCCGAACAGGTGCGGGCGCTCATTGCCGGGGGCTGCGATCTGCTCCTCGTCGAGACGATCTTCGATTCTCTCAACGCCAAGGCGGCCCTCGTCGCGATCCGCGAGGTGCTGGACCGCGACGGCAAGGACCTCCCGATCATGGTCTCGGCGGCCGTCGGTCGCGGCGGAGAGACGATGATCTCGGCGCAGACCGTGGAAGCGTTCTGGAACGCCGTCGAGCACGCGAAGCCGCTGTCCGTGGGGCTCAACTGTTCGCTCGGTCCGGACCTGATGTATCCGTTCCTGTCGGAGCTCGCGACGAAGTCGAGCGCCGCGATTCTCATGTTACCCGAACGCGGGTCTGCCGAATCCGCTGTCGGCGACGGGGTTCGACCTCGGACCGAAGGACATGGCTCGATACCTCCGCGAGTTCGCCGACGGAGGGCTCGTGAACATCGCCGGAGGCTGCTGCGGCAACACACCCGACCACATCGCGGCGATCGCGCGGGCGCTGGCGAACGTGCGTCCTCGCGAGCTGCCCTCGCCTGCGAGTGCCCAGGTCTCGTGGCCGCCGCGCCCTCTGCGGCTCTCCGGTTCCCAGCCGTTCACCCAGCAGCCGGGCGTCTACATGATGATCGGCGAGCGGACGAACGTCGCGGGTTCGCCGAAGTTCGCGAAGCTCATCAAGGACGACAAGTACGAGGAGGCCGTCAGCGTCGCTCGGCAGCAAGTCGAGAGCGGCGCGAACGTGATCGACATCTGCATGGACGAGGGGATGATCGACGGCGTGAAGGCGATGTCGCGCTTCCTGCATCTGCTGGCGAGCGAGCCGGAGGTCGCGAAGGTGCCGTTCATGGTGGACTCGTCGAAGTGGGAGGTGATCGAGGAGGGGCTCAAGTGTCTCCAGGGGAAGGGGATCGTGAACTCGATCTCGTTGAAGGAGGGTGAAGCGAAGTTCCGGGAGAACGCGAGGACGGTTCTGAAGTACGGCGCGGCCGTCGTCGTCATGGCGTTCGACGAACGGGGACAGGCCGCGACCTACGAAGACAAGATCCGGATCTGCACGCGCGCTTACCGCATTCTCACGGAGGAGATCGGGTTTCCGGCGGAGGACATCATCTTCGATCCGAACGTGTTGACGGTCGCTACGGGGATGGAAGAACACAACAACTACGCGGTGGATTTCATCGAGGCGACGCGCTGGATCAAGGCGAACTTGCCGCACGCGAAGGTGAGCGGCGGGGTCTCGAACGTTTCCTTCAGCTTTCGCGGCAACAACCGCGTGCGTGAGGCGATCCACTCGGCGTTCCTCTATCACGCGATCCGCGCCGGCATGGACATGGGCATCGTCAATGCCGGGATGCTCGAGGTCTACGAGGAGATCGAGCCCGGGCTGCGCGAACTCGTCGAGGACGTGCTCCTCAATCGACGTCCCGACGCGACGGAGCGTCTCGTCGATTTCGGCGAGAAGCTGAAGAGCGAATCGGCGGGCGCGGCGCCAGCCGAGAAGAAGGCGGAAGAGTGGCGTCAGGGCACCGTCGAGGCGCGCCTGTCTCACGCGCTCGTCAGGGGCATCGACGCGTTCATCGACGTCGACACGGAAGAGGCGCGGCAGAAACTCGGACGTCCGCTCGCGGTCATCGAGGGTCCCTTGATGGCCGGCATGGGCGTGGTCGGGGATCTTTTCGGCGCGGGAAAGATGTTCTTGCCCCAGGTGGTGAAGAGCGCACGCGTGATGAAGAAGGCCGTTGCGTATCTGATGCCGTTCATGGAGGCCGAGAAGGCAGCGCTCCTCGCGTCGGGCCAGACGGTGAAGACGCAGGGGAAGATCGTGCTCGCCACGGTGAAGGGCGACGTTCACGACATCGGCAAGAACATCGTCGGAGTCGTGCTCGCCTGCAACAACTACGAGGTGTTCGATATGGGCGTCATGGTCCCGTGTGAGAAGATCCTCGAACGCGCGAAGGCCGAGCGCGCCGATCTCATCGGGCTGAGTGGCCTCATCACGCCGTCGCTGGACGAGATGGCCCACGTCGCGCGCGAGATGGAGCGGCAGGGGTTCAAGGTGCCGCTCCTGATCGGCGGAGCGACGACCAGCAAGGCCCACACCGCGGTGAAGATTGCCCCGCATTACAGCGAGCCGGTCGTGCACATCCTGGATGCGAGCCGCGCCGTCCCGGTGACGACGAGCTTGCTCAGCGACACCGGCCGCGACGCCTTCATCGCGCAGCACACGGTCGAATACGAGCGCCTCCGGAAGACGCACGCCGCACCCAACTTCAAGCTCGTGTCGCTCGAGGAAGCGCGGAAGAACCGCACCCCGATCGTGTGGCGGGGCGAAGACATCGCCGTCCCCGAGTTCACGGGTGTCCGCGTGCTCCGCGACTTTCCGCTCTCCGAGCTGCGTCCGTTCATCGACTGGACGCCGTTCTTCCGCACCTGGCAGCTGAAGGGCTCGTACCCGCGCATCTTCGACGACGAGAAGTACGGAGAGCAGGCCCGACAGGTCTTCGCCGAAGCCAACGTGCTCCTCGACTCGATGATCGAGAAGAAGCGCATCACGGCGAACGGCGTCTACGGCATCTTCCCGGCGAACGCGGTCGGGGACGACGTGGAGCTCTACACGGACGAGGGTCGCACCAAGCGGCTCGAGGTGTTTCATTTTCTGCGACAGCAACGAGAGAAGGGGAGCACCGAGCCGCACCGATCGCTCGGGGACTTCGTGGCGCCGAAGGAGACGGGTCTGCGCGACTACATCGGTGGGTTTGCCGTCACGACTGGAATCGGACTGAGGGAGCTCTGCGACGAGTTCCGGGCCGATCACGACGACTACGGCGCCATCATGGCCGAGGCGATCGCCGATCGACTCGCTGAAGCGTTCGCCGAGGCGCTGCACAAGCGCGTTCGAGTCGAGTGGGGCTACGGCCGCGCCGAGGACCTCACGAGCGAGGAGCTCATCCACGAGAAGTACCGTGGCATCCGACCCGCCGCGGGATATCCCGCCTGCCCGGATCACACGGAGAAAGGGACGCTCTGGAAACTCCTCGATGTGGAACGGAACACGGGGATGCTCCTCACCGAGTCGTACGCGATGTGGCCAGGGTCGAGCGTGAGCGGACTTTACTTCGCGCACCCCGAGTCACGGTACTTCTCGCTCGGAAAGATCGATCGGGACCAGGTCGCCGATTATCACGTGAGAAAGGGGCTTACCGTCGAAGAGATCGAACGCTGGCTCGGTCCGAACCTGAACTACGAAGCGGGCTCCACCAACTAACCAGGCTACGGAAGCGTGAAGCTCCGCGGGCCCTCAGCGTTCGATCGGGAGTTCCCTCGGGTGCGAGGCGGCCTTGGTCGCGCAGGCTTCGCATATGCAAACGCTGCCGCGCGCATCCTCGGGGATCGACTCGAGTGCCGTCTGGTCGAATTCGACGGAGAAACACCAGCACGTCGCCAGGCCCGCCGCCTGTCCGCAACCGTTCGGGGAGCCACAAAGGGGGCAGGATTTCGGGTCCAAAGTCACTTCGGTGATGGTTTCACGCGACGGGACGCATCGCAACCGTTGGGACTCCGACGACTTGCGGCGGCCGGACCGGCCGATTTCTCGCCGTGCCCGACGTCGGCGGATGGAGACCTCGCTGCGCCGAGCCTCCGACAGTGGCGCCATTGCCCGCGGCAGATTCTGCGGAAACCGGCGAGCCGCCGCCCAAACTAAACATCCAATACCAGTTGCCGGGCTTGCATGTGACCTACGACGAGCGTAGTGGAAAGGGCCTTCCAGCTCTTGCCTGACCTCGATGATTTGCCGAGCTTTCGTGGGTTGGCGTCCGGTCGCCGCAGTCGGCCCCAGCGCGACTCTCTCGCCTTCGACAGCGGACGGCGGTCGCCACCGCGGCCGCGTGCCCCGGCGGAGCTCGAGGATCGGGGCTCGCCGCGCCAAAGACCGTGACCGTTAACGCCAATCCCCCAATGCGTTCGCGCATCTTGAACTTGTGGACCCGCGGTCGGGGTTGGGTCACCACGGGACCGCGGTCGCTCCTGCCATTCCTGTTCGCGCAAGCGACTCCGCTCGATCTTCGGATCGTCGGGCGTACGCTGTTCCACGCGGCGCTCGTCGGCGCTCTCGCGGGTCTCGCGGGTGCGGCGTTCTTCGGCGGGCTCGAGGCCGTGCAGCGGTTTTTCCTGGAGGACCTTGCGGGTTACGCCCCGCTTCGCGCGTACGGGCAGTCGTTCTCCAGCTCGACGCCTCATGTCTTCCGGCCGTGGCTACTCTGTCTGTTGCCGGCGTTCGGCGGACTCGCCTGCGGGCTGCTGACGCGGCTGGCGCCGGAGACGCGTGGTGGCGGCGGCGACGCGATGATCCGCGCGTTTCATCACCAAGGCGGCGTCATCCGGAAGCGGGTGATCTCGATCAAGGCGGTCGCCTCGCTTTTCACCCTCGGCACGGGCGGCGCCGGCGGACGCGAAGGGCCGACCATGCAGATTGGCGGCGCACTGGGCTCGCTCGTCGCCGATCTGCTCGGCTTGAGCGTGCGGGAGCGCCGGTTATTGCTCGTCGCGGGCGTAGCTGCGGGTCTGTCCGCGATCTTTCGCACGCCCCTCGGCGCGGCGCTCCTCGCCGTCGAAGTGCTCTACGAGGATGGGTTCGAGTCTGACGCGCTCGTGCCCGCGGTGCTCGCGAGCGTGGTCTCCTATTCCGTCTTCATCTCGATCTATGGCGAGAACACGCTCTTCACGCACGCGTCGCACTTCACTTTCATCGCCGGACATCTGCCGCTCTACGCGCTGCTCGCGATTTTCGAGGCCATCATTGCGGCTTCGTTCGTCAGCGTCCTGCACAACGTTCATCGCATCTTCCGCGGACTGCCACTGCCGCCGTGGGCGCGACCCGCGGCTGGCGGCCTCATCCTGGGGATCTTCTGCACGACCCTCGTCCTGATCGTCGGCTCCAAGATGCACCGCGAGGGCGGCGCCCTTGGCTTGTTCGGCGGCGGTTACGGTGGTGTTCAGGTCGCGATCTCCGGCGCGGCGTGGCTTCCGGTGGGGTGGGCGGGCGTCGGTTTACTTCTGTTCCTGTCCATCGCGAAGGTCATGGCTGCGTCGATCACCATCGGGTCCGAGGGCAGCGCGGGGGACTTTGCGCCATCACTCGCGATCGGGGGGCTCCTCGGTGGCGCCTTCGGCCGCGCGATGGTCCTCCTGACTCACGACCCGCGCCTCGACCCCGGGGCGTTCGCGCTCGTGGGGATGGGTGCCTTCTACGGCGGTATCGCGCACGTACCGCTCAGCGCGCTCGTGCTCGTGTGCGAGATGGCCGGAAACTACGACCTGCTCGTCCCACTGATGCTCACGCAGGGCATCGTGTTCGTCGCGCTCCGCAATCGCGCGCTCTACGACGCGCAGGTGCCGACGCAGGCGGATTCGCCGGTGCACCGCGATGCCCTGGTGAAGGACGTTCTTGCGTCGAAGCGGGTGGAGGAGTTGATGACCACGGGTCGTCCGTACATCGACTTCCGTCCGCAGACTCCGGTCTCCGATATCCTTGCTCGCGCGGGCCAATCGACGTGGCAGGACGTTTTCCCCGTCACCGACGACGCCGGCAAGATGATCGGCCTCGTGAGCTCCGCGGTATTCCCCGTGCTCGTCATGGAGCGGGAGGGGGTCGGTTGGGTCGTCACCGCGGACGTGATGCAGCCGCCCGTGTTCGTCAAAGCACACGACGATCTGCGCCGTGCGGCCGAGCTCCTCTTGCAGAACGGTCTCCGCGAAATCCCTGTCGTCGATGAGGCGGGCCGGATCGTCGGGTTCCTCGACGAAGCCGAGGTCGCGAAGGCTTATATCCGGGCCTCCGCCATATCCGAGCGCCCGCCGGATTCCGTGCCGGTGGACGCTACCGCCGAGAACGGCAAATAGCGCCGCACGCGGAGGCCTTTCACGCGGCGTTCGCGACGTCGATGGTTCTGCCCAGGGCGGCCGCGAAGAGGCGGCGCGCTCGGAAGAGGCGGCTCATCACGGTTCCCGTGGGGACACCGAGCACGTCGGCTGCTTCGCGATAGGACAGCTCACGCAGATCGACGAGTTCGATCACCTCACGGGACTTCGTCGGAAGCGAGTGAAGCGCGGCGTGCATGCGATCGGATACGGACGATAACGTCGGCGGCGCGGCGGTTCTCGCGGTCAACGTGGGATCGCTGCCGAAGCGCTGGAGGGCCCGGCGCTCCCGCGTGCGGCGACGGCATCGGGAGATGAAGACGCTGTGGAGGATCTGGTTCATCCACGCGCGCAGATTCGTTCCGGGTCGAAACGTCGCCTCGAAGCGCAGGGCTCGAATGAACGTCTCCTGCAGGAGATCTTCGGCGTCGGGGCGGGAGCGCGTCAGCCGAAGAGCGCGGCCCTCGAGAGCGGGGATGAGCGCGGCGAACGATTGGCGAAGCATCGCGGGATCGTCGTTCGAGTACGAAGCGAGCTGTTCCATGCGCGGGTCCCTCGCAAGTCGCGTGCCACGACCGGGCCCTCGATTTCAGCTCGCTTTTTAGCGCACGTCGCGTCTCGGAAGACGCGCGGCCGTGTCAATCTGGCATCGCATCGCGGGTCCGTGTCACCGCGGCAATGACGCGAGGGACCGCGTCCGCGATCTCGTGGGCGAGGAGCCCTCGATCCGCGCCGTCGTGCGCGAGCGACCAGTCCTCGCCGGCAACGCCGTGAACGTAAGCAGCGACGCACGCGGCGCGAAAAGGGTCGTGAAGCGCAACCATGAATGCTCCGGCGATGCCGGACAGGACGTCGCCCGAGCCAGCGGTGGCGAGGGCCGGCGAGCCGGAAGGGTTCACGACGGGTAGCTCGCCGGGCGCGCCGATGAGCGTGCGCATGCCCTTGAGGATCACGGATGCGCCAGATTCATCAACTGCCCGCGTCAGTGCAGAGAAGCGGTCGCTCTCGACTTCCGTCGTCGTGGTGTATAGGAGACGCGCCATCTCACCCGGGTGCGGCGTGAGGAGGAGCTTCCCTCTCGCCGTTCGAAGTTCCGGCAACCGACCCGAAAAATGCGTGAGCGCGTCCGCGTCGACGACGATCAGCCCCGGGTGTGACAGCACCACATGCTCCACGATCTGGCGCGCTTCCGCGTCCAGTCCCACGCCGGGCCCGATGACGACGGCATTCGCGCCGGCAAGGTTCTCGTCCAGTGAAGCCCGGAGCCGCGTCCGATCGAGCCGCGCGGTCATCTCTTCGAGCACGCGCCGATCGAGCGCCTCCGCGACCTCCGGCAACGCGCAAAGTGTGACGAGACCGGCGCCGGCGCGGAGAGCACCGCGTGCGACGAGCAACGCCGCGCCAGTTCTGCCCGGCGATCCCGCGACGATCGCGACCTTGCCCGCCGCGCCCTTGTGTGTGGACACGGGCCGTCGCGAGAGCCACGCGGCGACGTCCACGCGTTCGAGCATGCGGGCGCTCGAACCGGACACAGCCGGCTCCGGAATTCCGATATCGACGACGGAGACGCGTCCTGCACGCTCGGCGCCGGCCGACGTCGCGAGCCCGAGCTTCGATGCCGCGAAGGTCACGGTTTGATCTGCGCTCACTGCGACGCCCCGGGGTCGCCCGGTGTTCGCGTCGAGCCCCGATGGAACGTCGAGCGCGACTCGAAAGCCTTCCGCGCGGTTCATACGGCCTATCACCGACGCGAAAAATCCGGTTACGTCGCGATCGAGCCCGGTGCCGAGGAGCGCGTCCACCACGATCGTCGCGCGTGCGAACTCGTCGTCGAGCTCGTCGAGCGTCATGTCCAAACACTCCACGATGCGTCCGCCGACAGCCGCGAATGCGTCGTGATTCGCGAGCGCGTCGCCCACGAGCTTTTCGCGGCGCGAGGCGAGGAGCACGATGACGTCCTTGCCGGCCGCGAGAAGTCGCCGCGCGACGACCAAGCCGTCGCCGCCGTTGTTGCCGCCACCGCAGACGATCGCGACGCGGCCTGGCCGCCGGGCGAGCCGCGCGAGGACGATCTCCGTCGCGCCGCGTCCGGCGTTCTCCATCAGGACGAGACTCGGTACGCCTGCGTCGATGGCGCTTCGGTCGAGCGCCCGGACTTGCTCGCGCGAGAGAACGGGTTTCACGGGCTACTGGGAGGCGTCGTCGATGCGGAACTACTGATCATTCGAGAACTCCCAATCGTACCCGAGGAGCTCCGCCTTCGGTGTCGGAAGCGACTCCCCGTTGGGGCCGTCCCGGCGCACGACGATGGTGTGGCGAGATGCCGTATCCTCGTTCTCGCGCGCGACGACGTTGATGACGTTGACGCCCGGGCTCAACGCGACGTCGAGTCCGAAGGCGAGCTTGGTCGGGTCGGCACTTTTCTTGTTGGACTGGTAGAAGACCTTACGGGATCCGACGAACACGTAGGTGTCGAGCACCTGATCGGCGTCCTGCGCCGTGCCCTCGATGCGAACGTGGTCGTCGCGGGATGCGAGCTTGGCCGGCGCGACCTGCAGGAGCGGCGGGGAACGTCCGAGGATCGGATCGAGCAAGACCTTTGCGTGCTTGCCTGGCGCGCTCTCGAGCGCCGCCGACTCGACGAAGCCGAACCGCGTGCCGCCGAGGTCCACCTTGGCGAAGTCCCCATACTTGCCGACTTCGGCCACGACGGACCCCTTCTTCAATTCGCCGATGACGCGGGCCGCGGCGAGCGGCTGCCCGCGTACCTTCGCGACCTTCGTGACATCGAGGACGTCCTTTGCGGTCTCGATCGTCCAGCCAGTGCTCGCGACCGGTAAGGTCACCTTTTCGTTCGAAGCGACGCCGAGGTCGCGGTCGGTGATGCTGAGCTCGACCTTCACGAGGCTGTCCTTCAGGCCGTCGAGGACGTCGAAGGTGAACGCCACTTGCCGGATGTCGCCCGGGTTCATGTTCGAAATATCGAAGCGACCCGCGTGGAGCAGCAGGCCGTCCCCGGTGAGATTACGGATGTTGGCCTGCGTGTCGTATGATCGGCCCTGGCCGACGTTCTTCACGGTCAGGTACATGGTCGCGCCTTCGCCACGCGCGAGCTGCCCGTCTCCATTGCCGGGCCGGTCGTCCGCGATCTGATAGCTGTACGCGAACAGTGGCTGCGGAAGACTCTTCAGCGTCGGGCGAAACTCCGTGTCTGCCGGTGCCTCCCCGCCTTCCGCATTGAACCGGATCTTGACGATGTCTTGTCGGGTGACCGCGTTCATCGGCAAGCGACAGACACGCTGCGCGTCGTTCGGGACAGGGGTGGTCGAACCGGGCTTGTGTCCCTCGGTCTCACACCAGCCTAGGGGCGCCTTTGCCGTCACGGTCTTTCCGGGGTCGACGCTGTCCGAAGAGCAGCTCCTTCTCTTCGTAGTAGCCGCTGTCGCTCTTCGTCACGGCGCGCAGCTGGTAGATCGGGCAGGGCTGATTTGTTGGTGACCGCGACCTTCAGCGTCATGGGCTGCCCCGCCGTGACCGTGTCACCCGGGCGATCCGTCGTCACACTGACGTCGTAGTCCGTCCCCTTCGGACCGGTCTTGGTGTTCTTCGGCGCTGGCTCCCAGTCGATGCCGAGCTTCTTCAGATCCTCGCCGAGCGCGGCCATCTCCGTAGCCTGCGTTTTTTCGACGAATGGCTTGGCTGCCTGGTCTTCGTCCTGCCGGCGTCCTTCGGGCAGCTGCCCCACGAGGTCCCGTGCGAACCGCGTCGGGAAATCGAGGCGGAACTCGTCGTCCATGTCGCCGCCGCGATCGAGCTGTTCGAGCCGCTCCGCCACCGGTACGTCGTAGCGCAGCGTCATGAAAGGTTGCTCGGGCGTCGCGGTCTCGTTCGACAGGCTCTTCATCAGATCCCGCTCGCGGGGGCGATGCTCGGAGCGGTAAAGGTCCATCTCGAGGGGGTCCGCGGTCATGCGATCGAGCTCGATGTCGGGCGTCACCCCGACGCCCTGGATCGAGACATCCCCCGGCGTCAGATATTGCGCGATCGTCAGCTTGAGCGCGGCCGAGCCCGCGATGTGCGGGAAGACGAGCTGCACGCTGCCCTTGCCGAACGTCGTTTCTCCGACGATGACGGCGCGATCGAGGTTCTTGAGCGCGCCGGCCACGATTTCGCTCGCGCTCGCGCTGGACGCGTTCACGAGGACGGCCATCGGGTAGTTCGGCTCGGTTCCACGACGCTGTGCGATCTTCTCGTCCCGTGGCTCGCTCCCGCCGACGGTCGCAACGATCACGCCGCGCTCGAGGAACTTGTCCGCGACCTTCGCCGCTTGATCGAGGAGGCCGCCCGGGTTGTCTCGCAGGTCCAGCACGAGCCCCTTCAGCCGCTGTTTCTTGTTGAGCGCGTCGAGCGCCTGGTCGAGCTCGTCGGAGGTGCTCGCCTGGAACTGCTTGATGCGGACGTAGCCGATACCAGGCGCGAGCTGTCGCGAGTCCACCGACTCGATGTTGATCTCCTCGCGGACGAGCTCGAATGGCCTGGCGTTCGCCCAGCCGCCGTCCCCGTCGCGATGAATCCAGATGGTCACCTTCGACCCCGGCTTGCCGCGGAGGCGATCGACCGCGTCGTCGAGCGGCATGTTGAGCGTCGATTCGTTGTTGATCTTCACGATCCGATCGAGCCTCTTGAGGCCGGAGCGTCCCGCGGGCGTGCCTGGCATGGGCCGCATGATCGTGAGCATCTGATCCCGGATGGAGATGACGATGCCGAGTCCGCCAAAGTGCCCCGACGTCGAGAGGTTCATTTCCTCGAAGGCTTCGGGGCTCAGGAACACGCTGTGCGGGTCGAGCGTGCGGAGCATGCCGTTGCACGCGGCGTATTCCACCTCGCGGAGGTCGACTTCACTGCCCTTGAGGTGCTCTTGAAGGAACGCGAACACTTCGCGGAGCCGCGCCGACACGTCCCAGGGGCCCTGCACGTTGTCGACGCGGAACTGTCGCTCTTCGGTGTCCACGCGAACCGTGAGCGTCGGCGACCTCTCGTCGTGGAGGACGATGACCTGCGCGACCTCCTGCTGAATCTGATCGAGCGCGGAAAGAAACATGACGCGCGGCTTCACGCGTCGAGGGGTCCACGTACTTTTTCCGGATGAGATCCAGCGTATCGTTCACCGCCGCGAGGCGGGTGAGATCGTAGGCGGGCTTGTCGGTGCCGGGCGCGGTGACGGCTTGTGCTGCACCAAGCCCCTTCCAAAGTCCGCCGGTTCCGAAGTTGAGAGCCAGGTTGGTGGCCAGGGCGAACACGCCGAGGACGAACAGGGTGCGAAGGGCGCGTTCGATAAGGCGCATCGCCGGGGAGTATAGGTCGCCCCGGGTCGCGCGACACGCTTCCCGAGCGCTGCCGTCTCCGGGCTCAGTCCGCGCCCAGCCGGCCTGCGGAGCCGGTGGGGGGCGGCGACGAAGCGCCTTCTTCCTCCGGCGTGCTGGTTTTTTGGCTGCTGCCGGGGTCGACCACTCGAACCTGCGGCGTGTTCCCGTCCTTTTCAATCGAATATCGCACGAGTGCCCGGAGGGCCTTGTTTCGTTCGACGTTGCCGAGCAAGAGCTTCACGTCCTCGTAGACCGACGGGTCCACCATGAGCGCGCCGAACGTCCCCTTGCCGGCACGAACCCCGTCCGTGATCTCGCGAACGTCGCGAGCGATGGCGTTGAGATCCCCCATGAGCTTCTGGCTCTCGTCGTCACCATACAGGACGCTGTGCGCGATGCCGTTGCCCGTCCGAACTCCGGCAAGCGTGCTCGCCAGCTCTCCGGCGGCGCGACCGAGCTGCGCGATGGCGTCCGTCGGTCCCTGTCCATAGACGAGGTCGTGCGCGAAGCCAGGACCCTGATTCACGCGCGCGACGGTCGCCGCCGCGCCGCCGAGCATCCGGTCCAGCTCGGTCGTCGCGTGCTGCATGTTCGCGACGGCTCCGGAAATCCGGTTTGCCTCCGCGGGGTCCCGGAGGAGCCGCGAGATGTAGCCGTCTCCATCGTCCACGGACTTGAGCAAATGGCTCAGCGACTTCACCGTCGTCTTCAGATCTTCTCGCACTTCGGGGTCAGCGAAGGTGTCGGTCGTCTTCTGCAGGTTGCTCATGACCGCGTCGGCCTTCTCGCTGATCGTGCTGAGCCGATCGGTGATGGCCGACAGGTCCTGCGGCGGCTCGCTCTTCATCGTCGCGCCCGCCGGGAGCTGGGCCTGGTCGGGGCTACCGACCTTGATGACGATCATCTTGTCTCCGAGGAGTCCCTTGTTCTCGATCGTCGCAACGCTGTCCGCGCGGATGCGCACGCTCTCCGAGCTCACGACGTCGAGCGTGACACGCAGCCTGTCGTCCTTCGGGTCTTTGCCGTAGCCCACGTGCCCCACCTGCCCGACGTCGAGTCCACCCATGCGCACCGGAGCGCCGCGGGTGATCCCCTGCACGTCGTCGAACACGGCGTAATATGTCTGCTTCGTCTCGAACGCGCGCCGCTCGTCGCCGATGAGGAACACGACGAAGCCAGCGGCGACGAGACCCGCCACGACGAAGGCGCCGACCTTGACCTCACGGGGCAGAGACACGGGCTCGAATCTATAGCACTGCTTGGGCGAATCATGCCCGGGATCAGGACAGCAGCCGCGCCCAAAGCGGTACCGTGACCAGGGATCCGAGGACGCCGTAGCCGACGAGCGCGGCCGAAAGCTCCGGAGCCAACCCCGCGAAGGCCGCCAACGCTCCGGCCGTGATCATCGGCGGCATCGCGGCTTCCAGGATCGCCACTCTGGCGGCGATTCCGGTCGCGCCGAGCACATGAGCGACCAGCAGCGCGACGAGCGGCGATAGAACCATCTTCACGAAGAGCCCGAACGCGAACGCCGCTCCCTCCGTCGGGAGGCGCAACTCGAGCTTCAACCCCACCGCGAACATCGCGAGCGGCACGAGTGGATCGCCGAGCCCCTTCAGGATGAAGTCGAGCCCGGCGGAGTGCCGGAACGGAATCAGCGCGACGAGCAAGGCGGCGAACGGCGGAAACGTCGCGAACGCGTAGACAGATGGTCCGAAAGCTCGGATCATTTTCTCCGGAGAATCGCGCGACGACGACGAGCCCGTACGTCGCGACGATGAGGAAGCTCCCGAGCTGATCGTAGAGCACGGCGTATCGGATCGCGTCCGCGCCGAGCAGCGCGGTGAGCATCGGGAACCCGAGGAACGACGTGTTCCCGAGCGGCGCACACAGGAGCAGCGAGCCCGCGACGCCGCGCGACCAGCCGGCGCGTCGCGCGACGATGGTGATCAGGACGAAACCTATGCCGACGAGAAGCCACGGCGTCACCACGAGCACCGCGAGACCCGCCTTCGACGTCAGCGTCGGCAAGAGCCGCAGCACGACGGCCGGCAGGCACACGTAGATGACGAATCGGTTGACCGTGTCGGCCGCGTCCCGGGGCATCGCCCCGAACCGTTTCATCCCGTAGCCCGCGGCGAGCGCCGTGAGGATCAACGCGAACGCGGGGTTCATTCGTCAGGCGTTCAGCAGGGTCTCCACGTCTTCCTCGACCGGCGCGATGCCCTCGATGAAGTCGTGGATGCGGGGGTCCTTGGACGCGCGGAAGTCATCCGGGTGGCCCGCGCAGATGATGCGTCCGCCGTGAACCATGGCCATGTCGTCGCTGACCGTGAAGGCGCTCTTCATGTCGTGGGTCACGATGATGCTCGTGATGTTCAGCTTCCGCTGAAGCCCGGTGATGAGATGGTTCACTCGCGCCGTGTTGATCGGGTCGAGCCCCGTCGTCGGCTCGTCGTAGAGCACCACCTCGGGCCTCACGGCAATCGCGCGCGCGAGCGCGACGCGCTTTTTCATGCCGCCGGAGAGGTCCGCCGGCCACATGTCCTGGATGCCCGGCAGACCCACGAGATCGAGCGCCCACGCGACGCGCTCATCGATCTCCGCGCGGCTCATCTTGTAACGAAAATGCTCGTCCAGGCCGTACGCGACGTTCGCGCGTACGTCGAGCGAATCGAAGAGCGCGCCTCCCTGGAACAGCATCGCGATGCGCTGCCGCAGGATGGCGAGCTCCGCGCCCGTCATCGTCGTCACTTCGCGCCCGTCGAACGTCACGGAGCCAAGATCCGGCTTCAGCAGACCGATGAGCATCTTCAACATGACGCTCTTCCCGACACCGGAGCCGCCGACGATGGTGAGCGCCTTGCCGCGCATGATGTCCAGATCGAGCTGCGAATACACCACCTTCGGTCCGAACGCCTTTCGCACGCCTCGAAACTGGATGAGGGGTGCGTCCATCCGCGGGAGTCTACCCGGGAGCACCGGGCCTGCGCACGCTCGAAGGAGCGTTCGGGACGCCCCGTGCGCCGGGTGAGCTCGATTGGCTTCATTCTGCAATCGCGGCTTCCGCCGATGTCGTCTCGGTGCGTTCTTGCCCGGAGACTTCGAGCGTTCGTGCCCGCGCCGCGCGCTTGGCGGAGAGCTCGACGCCCACGGCGGAGAAGCCGTGCTGGTTCGCGACAGCCAGCATCGTGCCGATGCCGCAGAACGGATCGACCACGACGCGGCACGTGGTGAATGCGGAGAGGAAGCGACACGTCGCATGACACGCCTCGAGCCCCATCGCGCGCGACCACGTCATTTTTCCGAGCCGAGGCAGGACGTCCGGGGTCGACTCTTTCGGAGCGAGCCTTCGCGTTCGGGAGAATCCGAGCAGGTGCGCGTACGCGGGACGTCCAAACGTCGTGACGCCCGCGGGCGCCCGGCAGACGACTTTGTGGAATAGCAATCCCGTGCCGGCTTTCTCGGCGCCGAGCTGCACGAGGAATCCCTTGTCCACCCAGAGGCCGTCGCGCTTCACGTCGGTCTGAAAGAAAATCGCGACGGCTTCGTCCGCCAGGGCGTCACAGACGAGGGCCGCCGTGTCGGCAAACCAGCCGCGCCACGCATCGAAGCTCGTGTGTGGCAGTTCCGAGCTATCGGGCAGGGACGTCACGATCGCGTGATCCGACGGCAATCTCCCTCGCTCGAGCCAGGCGATGCCGTCTCCGTGATGGACGATTCTCGAGGGCATCGGCGCTTGAACCGGTGCGCAGACGATAACACGGGCGGGGGGCGCGACGCGACGCGCGTGCGCATTCCCGGCTACGACTTGCCGATGAGGTATTCCGAGTAGCACGCGCGGAGCTCGAGTTTCTTGAATTTGCCCGTCGAGGTTCGCGGGATCTGCTCGATGAAGAGGTAGTCGTCGGGGAGCCAGAACTTCGCGAAGTCGCCCTCGATATGCGCGCGGAGCTCGGCTTTCGTCGCGGTCTTGCCCGCCTTCAGGACGACCGCGGCCAGCGGTCGTTCGCCCCATTTTTCGTGGCGTGCGGCGAAGACGGCGGCCTCGAGCACGGAGGGGTGGCTCATGAGCGCATTCTCGAGAGCTTGCGTGCTGATCCACTCGCCGCCGCTCTTGATGACGTCCTTCGAGCGGTCGGTGATCTGCACGTATCCCTCGGTGTCGATGGTGACGACGTCTCCCGTTCGAAACCAGCCGTCCTTCGTGAACTTGTCGGCACCCTCGGGGCTGTCGAAATACGCCGAGGCCACCCAGGGTCCGCGGACCTCGAGCTCGCCCATCTGTTTGCCGTCCCAGGGGAGCACGCGGCCCGCGTCGTCGACGTGTCGCTGCTCGACGAAGGGCACCGCGTACCCCTGCTTCGCGCGGCGCGCGACCGTCTCCGGAGCATCGGGGTCCGCCGCTCGCTTCGCCCGCGAGATCGTGCCGACGGGGTTCATTTCCGTCATGCCCCAGCTATGGAGCATCTGGATTCCGTGACGCCGGGCATAACCTTCGAGCATCGCGGGCGGGGCCGCCGCGCCGCCGACGCCGATCATGCGGACGGACGACAAATCCCACCTCCCCGGATGCTCGTCGAGCAGCGCGAGCACGCCGAGCCACACCGTCGGCACCGCTTCCGCGAACGTGACGCGCTCCTTCGCCATCAAGTCGAGCACGGCACCCGGCGAAAGATCCGCGCCGGGGAGCACGAGCTTCGCGCCGACGCCGATCGCGACGTGCGCGAGGCCCCAGGCGTTCGCGTGGAACATCGGAACGACGGGCAGGATCGTGTCTCGCTCGCCGATACCCTTGGTGTCGGCCATGCACAGCATGAGCGAGTGCAGGGCCGTCGAGCGGTGCGAGTAGAGGACGCCCTTGGGCAGCCCCGTCGTGCCCGACGTGTAACACATGAGCGCGCCCGCGCGCTCGTCGAGCTCGGGCCAGTCGAACGTCGCGGGCTCCGCGGCGACGAGCGTCTCGTAGTCCAGATCGCCAGGCTCGCCGGGGCGCGCGCCGTCGTCGGACATGACGACGACATGCTTCAGGCTCGGTACCTCTCTTCGAAACTCCGTGAAGAGCGGCACGAGCGACGCGTCGACGATGATGACCTGATCCCCGGCGTGGCGCGCGATGTAACGGAGCTCGGTGGGGTGAAGCCTGAGATTCAACGTGTGCAGCACCGCGCCGATCCCGGGAACCGCGAAGTACGCTTCGAGGTGCCGGTGACTGTTCCAGCCGAGCGTCGCGACGCGATCTCCTGGCCGCACGCCGAGCCGGACGAGCGCGTTCGCGAGCCGGCACGTGCGGGCGTAGTACTCGGCGAAGCCGTACCGGCGGAGCGAGCCGTCGGCGACGCGACTCACGACTTCCTGCCGGGGAAAGAAGGTGTTCCCCCGCGTCAGGAAGTGCGTGAGGGTCAACGGGAAATCCATCATCAATCCAGGCAACATCGGATACCTCGGCCGGGGCGACGAAGCCGGAAACCGCCCCGGATGGTCGGGCATGATAGGCCCCTCCTTGCGACGAGAGGCTGTTTCGGTTATTAGAAGGTGGAATCTCGGACGTTTCCGGCATCTTGCTCCGTTCGATTCGCGAATCGGGCAAGCAGGCGGATAGACGAGAACCCAGTAACGAAAGCAAACATGTCGCCGTGGAGCGGACGCTCCCGGCGCAAAGTCCATAATGTCATTCTCTCAATTGAATCTGATCGAGCCTCTCCGTCGAGCCATCGAAAAGGAAGGTTACGATCGCCCCACGCCCATCCAGGAACGGGCGATTCCCCACGTCCTCGCCGGGCGCGACCTGCTCGGTTGCGCGCAGACCGGGACGGGCAAGACGGCCGCCTTCTCTCTCCCTCTCCTGCAGAGGCTGGCGGAGCGTCGAGTCGATTCCCCGCGCGTTCGCGCGCTCGTGCTCAGCCCGACGCGCGAGCTCGCGGCGCAGATCGGTGAGCGCATCGAAGCGTACGGACAGAACCTCGGACTCAAGCACGTCGTGATTTACGGCGGCGTGAGTCAGTTCCACCAGGTGCGCGCGATGAAGCCCTGTCCGGCCATCGTCGTCGCGACTCCCGGGCGGCTGCTGGATCTGTGCTCGCAGAAGCTCGTGGACCTGTCGCACGTCGAGATCCTCGTTCTCGACGAGGCGGATCGCATGCTCGACATGGGGTTCATCCACGACGTGCGGCGCATCGTCGGCATGACGCCCAGGACGCGGCAGACGCTGTTCTTCTCGGCGACGATGCCGCAGGAGATCGCGTCGCTCGCGAAGAGCATTCTGAAAGAGCCGATGCGGATCGAAGTCACGCCGTCGGCGAGGACGGCGGAGACCGTGAAACAGGCCGCCTATCTGGTCGCGAAGCACCACAAGCGAAAGCTGCTCGAGCACTTGCTCGGCGACCCTTCGGTCGAACGAGCCCTCGTCTTCACGCGGACGAAGCACGGAGCGAGCCGCATCGCGGGTCAGCTCGAGCGCGCGCGGATCAGCGCGGGCGCGATCCACGGCGACAAGTCCCAGGGCGCTCGTGAGCGCGCGCTTGCGGCGTTCCGCGACGGGAGCATGCGCGTGCTCGTCGCCACGGACATCGCCGCGCGTGGAATCGACGTCGACGGAGTGTCGCACGTCGTCAATTTCGATCTGCCGGCCGCGGCCGAGAGCTACGTGCACCGCATCGGACGCACGGGGCGAGCGGGGGCCGCCGGGATCGCGCTGTCGTTCTGCGACGAGGAGGAACGCCCGCTCCTCGCGAGCATCGAGCGCCTCATCGGTGCGTCGATCCCGATCACTGCACCGCCGATCGCGCTGGCCACCGAGCCACGCGAAGCCCCCGCCCCACGAGAGCCCGGCGCCGCGCCGCGGCAATCGAACGATCGACGCCCGGCACGACCACCGAACCGCGGCAATTCGCCGCGAGCGCGTCAAGGACGTGCGCGCGCCTTCGGGTAGACTTCGCTAAGAGCGAGCGCGGGCGACCCGCGACAGCGGCGAGTGACCGGGCACCTGGTCGGATCCAGTGCTACCGTTCATGAATGAACCGTAGTCGGCTCGTGGCGGTTCTGGAGCTGGCGGGGCCCATCGCATCAGCGGTGACGGCGCTGGCTCCCGACCTCGGCACGACGGCGTACGAGCTCCGGCTCGCCCTCGGGCCAGGGTTTCCGGCCGTGGTTCTGGCGACCCCGGACCCGGCGCGCGCCGCCACCGCGCTCGCCGCGATTCGAGGGCGCGGCCATCGCGCAACCGAGATCGAGTTCTCGGACGTCGTTCCGTCGTCTCGCATGATCCCGCTCCGGGATTTTCGGTTCGAGCCCACGGACCTCGTCGCGAACGCGGGCGAGGACGACCGGGTGCCCTATGCCGACCTCTCGGCGATCCTCCGGGCGTCGCATCGCGCGGACGTCGTGACGACTCACGAGGTGAAGGAACGCAAGCTCGCGCTGGGCAAGGCCATCGCGACAGGCGGCCTCGTGATGACGAAGACGACCACGCGCGAGATCACGTCGAAGACCGAGAATCGCGAGCAGGTTCTGTATCTGTTCCGCGCCAGCGGCGCGACGCCCCTCATCCTTCGCGAGATGAGCGCGCACTATGCCGGCCTTGGCGCGGATCTGGGCCGGACCGCGCTCGAGAATTTCGGCAAGACCATCCAGCGACTCCGTGCGCTCGCGCCGCACGCTGCCTACGACGAGCGGCTACTGGTGCCGCGCTCGATCCATGGCGTCGCCGACGGTGTCGAAGCGACGGATCTCGTCGCTCACCTGTTGGCGGCGGATCTGGCTCGTGATATGAAGCGGGCGTGATGTTCACGCTGCCCTGTCCGTCGCTCCGGCTCCGACGCCGATGCGCGCGATTTCCGGGCGGCGGCATGATGCCACTCGAGTAACGGGAAACCGTCTCGCAGCCGTCCAAGAGTCCGGGCGGCGTGCACGTCAGTTCACCTCGCCCGTTTCACGCGAAGGAGAACGAACGATGCATGTCAGAACCGAAACTCATTTGATGAACCTCGTCCCCCGCCCAGATGCCGTCATGGTGCGCGGTGCGGGCTCGTACATCTGGGACGACACGGGCCGTCGCTATCTCGACTTCGTGCAAGGATGGGCGGTAAATACGCTGGGTCACGCGCCGAAGGAGATTGTCGCGGCGCTCGCCAGTCAGGCCGCGACGTTGCTGACAGCAAGTCCGGCGTATCACAACGCCCGCGAGCTCGAGCTCGCGAACCGCCTCGCCCGGCTCTCGCGCCTCGACCGGGTATTTTTTGTAACTCCGGCGCTGAAGCGAACGAGGGTGCCATCAAGCTCGCGCGGAAGTGGGGCAAGGTACACAGAGCCGGCGCATTCGAAATCGTCACGACCGTGAACGGCTTTCACGGCCGGACACTCGCCACGATGGCGGCGAGCGGCAAGCCGGGCTGGGACACGATGTTCCCGCCGAAGATGGACGGCTTCGTCAAGGTACCGTTCGGCGACGCGAGCGCCGTCGAGGCGGCGATTCGTGCGGAAACCGTTGCGGTGCTCGTGGAGCCGATCCAGGGGGAGGGCGGGGTGGTGGTTCCGCGCAACGGCTATCTGCGGGAGCTGCGCGACCTCGCCGACGCGCGCGGGATCCTGCTCATGGTGGACGAGATCCAGACCGGCGTGGCGCGCACCGGGCGACTCTTCGCGCACGAACACGACGGCATCGTGCCCGACGTGATGACGCTCGGGAAAGGGCTCGGCGGAGGGGTGCCGCTCGCTGCGCTCCTGGCCGCGGAACGCGCGGCGTGCTTCGAACGCGGCGAACAGGGCGGCACGTTCAGCGGGAGTTCGGGCATGACCGCGGTCGGCTGCGCCGTGCTCGAAGCCGTGACAGCCCCCGAATTCCTCGATGAAGTCGTGGAGCGCGGTGCAGCGCTGCGCGACGGACTCTCGCGACTTCCGGGCGTCGTCGAAGTGCGCGGCCGCGGTCTACTCGCGGCGGCGAAGCTCGACGAGCCCCGCGCGGAAATGGCGCGCGATGCGGCGTTCGAAATCGGACTCCTCGTCAATGCCGTTCGCCCGGACACGCTCCGGTTCATGCCGGCGCTCACCGTCACGAACGACGAGGTCCAAGAAATGCTCGGAGCTCCTCGCGCGTGCGCTTGGCTGACGTTCACGCTCCGGCGGCGACGTGGCGCGCGTCTGGCAAAGCGGATATCGGTGTCAGACGCGCGGTCTTCTTCCTCTTCCTCTTCCGGTCCGGCTCCATGGCACTTCTTGAATTTCTTTCCGGAGCCGCACGGACATAGGTCGTTCCGGCCGACCTTCGACCCGCTGGCCGCGGGGGATGCCGCGTGGCGGCATGCTCTGCGCCGCCTCTCGGGCGCGCGCCAGCGGACCGGACACGGCCTCGTCCTCGTCCCCTGGGTGACGCGCGACCAGCGGCTTCGAGCTCGTGACGATGGCGCGCTTCCGCCTCGGCTTCCATCGCCGCGATGTCGTCCGCACGCTGCGCGCGCATCTCGAAGACCTTCACGAGCACGTTCGACGACACGTTCGCCATCATGTTCGAGGAAGAGGTCGTAGCCCTCCTTCTTGTACTCCTGCTTCGGGTCGCGCTGGCCGTAGCCGCGGAGGCCGATGCCGTCGCGCAGGTGCTCCATGTTCGTGAGGTGGTCGACCCACTCCCGGTCGATCTCCTCGAGGTAGAAGTGGCGGAAGAGCCTGAGCAGGATGCTCGACGCCGAGCTCCTTTTGCTTCTCGAAGACTGCCTCTCGGCGCGCTCGTAGACCGCCCGCGCCAGACGCTCGACGTCGCCGTTCTCTTCGATCTCCTTGCCGAGCAGCTTCTTGAAGTGCTCCTTGAAGCCGTCCATGGATCCCTTCCAGTCCCAGTCCTCGGGCGGCTTCTCGGGGCAGGACTCCTCGACCATCGCGCTGATGATGCGGTCGACCAGGTCGAGCAGGCGCTCGCGCTGCTCGGTGAGCCCGCGCGCCACGAGCTCCACGAGCTCGTCGTAGACCTCGAGCGGCTTCTTCGTCCTCGCAGCGTCGACGTCGAAGCGGACGCCCCAGAGACCGTAGACTTCGCGCTCGAGCGTCTCGATCTCGACGAGCTTCCCGCATGCCCTCGAGCTCGTCCCGGGTCGGCGGCCTCGGCGCGACCGTGTCGTCGCGCGGCATGACGGGCTGCTCCGCGAACATGCCGAAGAGCTGCGCCGACGGCGGCGCGACGGCGTCTCGAGATGCCCGTGATCGATCTGGATCTCGCGCTCGGCCCGTGGGCTTGCCGTCCTCGTCGATCTCCTCGGGCTTGTAGCGCCACGAGCAGCTGCTGGCGCAGCGCGTAGACCGTCTTGCGCTGCTCGTTCATCACGTCGTCGTACTCGAGCAGGTTCTTGCGGATGTCGAAGTTGCGCTCCTCGACCTTCTCCTGCGCGTTCTCGATGCTCTGCGTGACCCACGGGTGCTCGATGGGCTCGTCGTCGGGCATGCCCATGCGCTCCATCAGCGACTTCACCCGGTCGCCCGCGAAGATGCGCATCAGGTCGTCCTCGAGCGACAGGTAGAACTGGCTCGAGCCCGGGATCGCCCTGGCGGCCCGCGCGGCCGCGGAGCTGGTTGTCGATGCGGCGCGACTCGTGCCGCTCGGTGCCGAGGATGTGGAGGCCGCCGAGCTCGATGCACCTCGTCGCCCTCGGCCTTGCACGACGCTTCGTACTTCTCGACGAGCTCGGCGAACGCCTCGGGCTCCGTCGTCGGGATCGCGGCTCTGCTCCTTGAACTCGAGCTTCGCGAGCATCTCGGGGTTGCCGCCGAGGATGATGTCCGTGCCGCGGCCGGCCATGTTCGTGGAGACGGTGATGGCGCCCTTGCGGCCCGCCTGCGCGACGACGAACGCCTCGTTCTCGTGGTGCTTGGCGTTGAGGACCGCGTGCGGCATCTTCTTCTTCTCGAGGATGCGCGCGATCGCGCCGCTCTTCTCGACGCTGGTCGTGCCGACGAGGACCGGCTGCCCCTTCTCGTGGTACTCGAGGATCTCGTTGATGACCGCGGTGAACTTCTCGCGCTCGGTCTTGTAGACGAGGTCCTCGTTGTCCTTGCGCGACCATCGGGCTTGTTCGTCGGGATGACGACGACGTCGAGCTTGTACGTCGCGTGGAACTCCTGCGGCCTCGGTGTCGGCCGTGCCGGTCATGCCGGCGAGCTTCTTGTAGAGGCGGAAGAGGTTCTGGAACGTGATCGTCGCCATCGTGCGCGTCTCTTCCTGGATGCGCACGTTCTCCTTGGCCTCGACCGCCTGGTGCAGGCCGTCGCTCCAGCGCCGGCCCGGCGAGCACGCGGCCGGTGAACTCGTCGATGATGAGGACCTTGCCGTCGTCGGCGACGACCAGGTAGTTCACGTCGCGCTTGTAGAGCGCGTGCGCGCGCAGGCACTGGTTCAGGATGTGGAGCGACTCGAGGTTGACGGGATCGTAGAGGTTGCGCGATGCCGATGAGCTTCTGCGACGAGCTCGACGCCGTCGTCGGTGAGCGTGACCGAGTGGCCTTCTCGTCGACGACGTAGTGCTCGTCCTTGCGGAGGCGCGGGATGACCTCGTTGATGCGTGCGGTACTTGTCGCTCGACGGCCTCGCCCTGGCCGCTGATGATGAGCGGCGTGCGCGCCTCGTCGATGAGGATGGAGTCGACCTCGTCGACGATGGCGTAGTTGAGCGGCGCGCTGCGCGTACTCGAGCGCCGAGAACTTCATGTTGTCGCGCAGGTAGTCGAAGCCGAACTCGTTGTTCTGGCCGTAGCGTGATGTCGGACTGGTAGGCGCGGCTGCTTCTCGGCGTCGGCCTGGTTGTGGACGACGTGCCGGTCGTCAGGCCGAGGAAGCTGTAGAGCTGGCCCATCCACTCGGCGTCGCGCGTGGCGAGGTAGTCGTTGACGGTGACGACGTGGACGCCCTTGCCCTCGAGCGCGTTGAGGTAGCAGGGCAGCGTCGCGACGAGCGTCTTGCCCTCGCCGGTGCGCATCTCGGCGATCGCCCCGTTGTGCAGGACCATGCCGCCGATGAGCTGCACGTCGTAGTGGCGCATCTTGAGGACGCGCTGGCCCGCCTCGCGGCAGACGGCGAAGGCCTCGACCAGGATGTCGTCGAGCGTCGCGCCGTTGTCGAGCTTCTCCTTGAACTCGGCGGTCTTCGCCTTGAGCTCGGCGTCGGAGAGCTTCTTGATCTTCTCCTCGAGCGCGTTGATGGCGACGATGCGCGGCTGCATCTTCTTGATCGCGCGCTCGTTGGCCGTGCCGAAGAATCTTTTGGCTACCCAGGTCAGCATGAAACGTTGACGCCCTTCGCTCGGAGTCGGGTCGTTCCGCGAAGCTACGGAGTCCCTGCGCCGGAGGCAGGGGAAACTAGTGCGTCACGCGCAAACCGGCCAGCGATGAACCAAGAAGAGTCGAGCTGCGCAGATGTCCAGCAGTCCGAGGTCACCCGGCGCTCTTGATCGAAGCGAGCACCTTCCGGACGGCGTCGAGGTGCTTCTTGGCTGAAAGCTCGTGGTGGAAGACCCCGCGAATCTTCTTTTGTTTGTCGATGACGTACGTGACGCGCCTCGTCCCGAGGCCCAACAACTGCCGGGCCTCGTACATCTTCTGGATGCGCTTGTCGGGGTCGGAGAGCAGTGGGAACGGGACCTTGTGCTTTGCTGCGAATTTCTCGTGAGTAGCCGTGGCGTCGCCGCTTACGCCGACGACGCGAACGCCCTCGGCCGCGAGCTCCGCTTCGCTGTCGCGGAACAGACAGACCTGCGCGGTGCACACCGGCGTGAAGTCTCGCGGGTAGAAGTACAGCACCAACCCCGAGTCCTGGACGAGCGCATCCAGCGTCAGACGCTTGCCGTGCTGGTCGATGCCGTCGAAGTCGGGCGCTGTGTCGCCGATGGAAAGCACGCCCAGCGCATGCCGCCTTCGGCTCCGGACGTCAAGCTCGTCGCACACTCACCTACGCGCGTAGTCCCCCGACGTACGGCACGACTCCTGCTGATGATCATTCTGCGCGCCGCGAATTGCGCGCGTTTTCGAATAAACTGGATGGCCACGTGAAGTGCCGTTCACGACAGGAGTGTGAACCATGACGACCCGCATCTTCTCCTTCATTCCGGTCCTTTTCGTGTCTTTCGTCGGCTGCCAACCGCAGGGTTTGACCGCCGAGCAGGCGTTGGAGGCCAAGGACGAGATGCAGATCGGAACCGAATCCGAGGCGCTGACGTCCAAGTCCATGGAGATCACCACGAACTTCACGATCGGCGACGCGGTCGATCAGGCCGCGGAAGAACTGCACACCTTCATGCAATCGCAGTGGCCGTGCGCGGACGTCGTTGTGCAGAGCCACACTCTAACCATCACCTACGGTGCGCACGGGAGCTGCCCCTATAATTCGTATCAAAGCATCACCGGAACTCACGAAATCACGATCTCCAAGAACGACAGGACCGACGTCGAGGTCGACCACGTATGGACGAATCTTTCGAATGGCGATGTGGAAGTCAGCGGTACCGCCCACGTGACGTGGAACCTCGCCGACCCGAGCCGACACGCGCAGCACGACCTCACGTGGACGCGACTCAGCGACCACCGCACGGGCGAGGGCACGGGAGACGTCGTGCAGACGCCGCTCGATGGTGATCTGACGGTCGGGTTCGCGGAGGACGGGCACCGCTCCTGGACGGGTCAATCGGGCGAGTGGGATCTGGACATCGCCGGACTGCAGATGCGATGGGTGGACCCTGTGCCCCAGGCGGGCTCGCTGACTCTCCAGACGCCGTTCGCCAAGACGGTCGATCTCTCCTTCTCCCGCGTCAGCGACAAGACGATTCAGGTGATCCTGAAGGGACCTCGTGCGTCCTTCGACTTCGACGTATCGCAGCCCTGAAGGCCGCGGAAATCGACGGCTGAGGTTGACAGTTAATACTGATACGGTTAATAGTGTCCCTGTGATGACTGGCGCATCGTGCTGGTCACGAGTCAGGTGGATACCATGAAAGTCAATAATTTCAGTGAGTTTTGGCCAGAATACCTCCGCGCCCACGCCGACCGAGCGTCACGAGCGGCGCATTTGACGGGAGTCGCGTTGAGCCTCGCGACAGCGGCCGCGCTGATTTCCTGCGGAATGGTCTTTTTCCTCGTGCTCGCCATCGTCCCGGCGCAGCTCGGCGCGTGGGTGGGGCACAAGCTGAGCCCGAGGCACGAACGCATCTCCGAGCAGCACCCCGATTGGGCGGCGCTGGCCGACGCCAAGATGTTCGGGCTGTTCGTCACGGGCAACCTCGGGTCCGAGCTGGCGCGACACGGGGCGCTCTCGCCCGACACGTCACGCCCCCGATGGTCGGCCGTCTGACTGTGGAGTGAGGAGCAGGACTAGATCCATTCGGCCCAGCAGGGCCTGTGGCGGAGTCTTCACGTACGCGCGGCGGCACGCGAAGCTCGAGAGTCCTGGGGTCGAGTCGGCAACTGCCACTCGCCGCGACCGTCCGCGAGCAGAGAAGTGTCCCTGGCGGTGGACGGTTCTGCTCCGGCAGCCCCTGACGTTGTCGCGCTGACGCCTGCTTCGTCGAAGGCATCTCGACGACACCGAGATGAGCTCGACCCCGGCTTCCTGGCGGGACACTCATCCCGGAAACAGGTAAAAACTGGTCAGACCTATTGTCGGGGAGCCAGGAACGATTGCGCCCGCGTCGATCTCTGGGACGAGTCGAGATTTGGCACATATCCGCGACGTTTGCGGGCGGCCGGCTGGGATCCTCGTCGTCACCGGCAGCTTTCGCGCCAGCGTTCCGAGGTGCCTGGTCGTTACGACCAGTGGGACGGTTTGACTCTGCTTTCGAGTGTGCCTTTCTATATGCTGAACGGCCATGGCGCGATCGACCATCCTCGGAGTGGGCAGCTACGCCCCGAGCCGAGTCGTTACGAACGACGACCTGGCGAAGCTCATGACGACGAGCGACGAATGGATCTTCCAGCGAAGCGGGATCAAAGAGCGTCGCTTTATCGAACATTCTGGGATAGGCGCCGCGGACCTTGCCGTTCCCGCGTGCCGGGCTGCCCTCCAACACGCCAAACTCACGACGCGGGACATCGACGCCATCGTGTTCGCGACCCTCAGTCCCGATTTCACGTTTCCCGGATCCGGATGCTTGCTGAATGACAAGCTCGGCATGAACGGAAAGCCCGCGCTGGACGTTCGCAATCAGTGCAGCGGGTTCATCTACGGCCTCGCAGTCGCCGACGGCTGGATCCAGTCCGGCCTCTTCAAGCACATCCTCGTCATCGGAGCTGAAGTCCACTCGACGGCTCTCGAATTCAACGATCGTGGTCGCGACGTCGCGGTGCTGTTCGGAGACGGCGCGGGAGCGGTCGTCATGGGCGCCGCCAAGGACGACGCGCACGGAATCCAGAGCATGTGCCTTCACTCGGACGGGATTGGGGTCAAGGAACTCTGGTGCGAAGCGCCGGCGTCCCTATACGACCCTCGCATCACGCACGCCATGTTGGACGAGGGCCGACACTATCCGAAGATGATCGGTAAACAAGTTTTTCGTTGGGCTATCGAGAAGATGCCGGAGGTGGCGATCGAGGCCGTGCGGAAGGCGGGCCTGACGATGCAAGACATCGACCTGTTCATCCCGCATCAGGCGAACATGCGCATCAACCAGATGGTCGCCGCGCGGCTCGAGCTCCCCGACGAGAAGGTCGTGCACAACATCGAGAAATTCGGGAACACGACGGCCGCGACGATTCCCATGGCACTCGACAAGGCGTACAAGGAAGGGCGTGTGAAGCCCGGGTCGCGGCTCCTGTTCGCCGCGTTTGGCGCGGGTTACACGTGGGCGGGCGCCGTACTTCGGATCTGATCCCGCGGCGCCCCGGTCCGTCATCGCGTCGTCGGTGAGCTTGCTGTTTCAGCGGCGAGCCGCACCTCGGCGACTTGACATGAATATAAATTCACCCTAGTGAATCCGCATTCATGAGCACGTCAGGCCGCACCCTCGCCAGAATGGAGGTTGCCAAACCGTCCAGAGTACGCGCCGTTCCCGCCGACGGTTGCGCGCGCGGGAGCGGCGCGCATGGAAAGGGCGGAGAACGCCGACGCCCCCTCCGTGATTCGGCTCGCGAACATGCCCGTGGAGCTTACCGGTTCGCGATACTCGCGGCAGCCGAGCGCGTGTTTGTGCGCGGCGGCTTCTACGAGACGCGTATGGCCGACATCGCCCGTGAAGCGGGGGTGGGGGTGGGTACGCTCTACAACTACTTCGAGAGCAAGGAAGTCATCTTCGGGAACTTGCTCGAACTGCGACATCGGGAGTTTCGGTCGATGGTCAAGGCTGCGGCGACCGCGGAGGATCCCGTGGAGCGGCTCGGCCAGATCGTTCGCAGTGTCCTCTCGTCGGTGGACGAAAAGGGAGAGTTTCTCGCCGTCTTCATGGAACGAGGCATCATCGGCGACTACGACGTGGAGCGCCTTGTCGGAGCTAGTCACGCCCGCGCGCACGAAGAGTTTCTCGACCTCGTCGAACGTATTCTGCGCGAGGCCGTGCGTCGGAAGAAAGTTCGGGCCGATGTCGGAGTGTCCCCCCTTGCGACGGCCCTGTCCGGCGCGATCAACGGCGCAATTTACGCCTGGCTCAAGAAGGGGCGGCGCGCGCGTCTGGCTTCGGCCGCAGACGACCTCATCGGTATTTTTCTCGAGGGAGCGCGGTGCAGATGAAAGCGCGGATTCGCGCGGACGCTCTTCGGAGTGCGCGGCGGCGCGGACGCGCGGCAGTGCGCCTCAATTCGTGAATCGAGGAAACGTGAAGGAAATGAACACAGGCAAGCTCGCAATCGTTTCTCTGGTCGGTGCGACGATGCTCGGAGTGATCTCCGCGAGAGCGCAGACCGCTCCTGCACCAGCTTCGCCGACGGACACGCCTCCGTCCGCCGAAAAGATCGCCGTGCCCCCGTTGCAGGATCGCGGCACGCCGGTTCTGGAGGGCCTCCAGCCCGAGCCCGGCGGTCTCACTTCTGCGGAGGTCGCGCGCCGCGCCCTCGCGGTGAGTCCATCGGTGAAGGAGAAGCGGGCCCAGGTGGCGGCTGCGAACGAGAAGATCGACCAGACGATGATCCAATTTTTCCCGAAGCTCACGGTCGACGCCGGGTACACGCGCGTGTCGAACGTGGTGACCAGCTTCGGCGGGCTCGTCGCTGCGACGAACGCCGGGCCACTGAGGGTCGGGAATGGCAACTCCATCGTCGACTCGGGCTCTCAACCGGTGACGGCGGTCCCCTTCGTCATTCCGACGGTCGAGAACCAATGGTCGCTCGAGGGCCATCTCTCGATCCCGGTCTCGGACTACATCCTCCGAGTTGCGGACGCGGCCGCATCGTCGAAAGCGGGTCGCGAATCGGCGCGGATCGAGGTCGCCGCGGAGAAGCTCAAAGTCGCCGCCGATGCCGAGAAACTCTACTTCAACTGGCTCCGCGCCCGCGGCCAGGTTGCGATCTCCAGGGCGGCCGTGGAGCGCTCGCGCGCTCGTCTGCAGGATGCGCGCGCCACCTTCGCGGTCGGCTCGATATCGAAGGCCGACCTGCTCCGAATCGAAGCGCTCGTCGCCAATACCGAGCTCACTCTCAACGACGCGGAGTCGAACGCTTCCCTCACGACCGGTCAGCTCGCGATCGTGATGGAGGACTGGCACCCGAACTACCGCGTCGGTGAAGGGATCCCCGAGCCGCGGCCCACTCCGGAAGGCGACGTCTCGCTCAATCTGCTGATTCACGAAGCGCAGGCCCACCGGCTCGAAATGCTCGCGGTGGAAAGTGCTATCAGCGCCAACTCGCACGGCGCAAGTGCGACGCGTTCCGGCGCCCTACCGCGAATCGACGCCTTCGGCGACGGGTTCTACGCGAATCCGAATCCACGCTATTTCCCCCGCAGGCCGACTGGCACCTGACCTGGGATGTTGGAGTTCGTGCGAGCTGGACGATCAACGATACGTTCCAGAATTCCTCGGCGGCGCGTGAGATTGACGCCGCGACGAATGTGCTCATTCAACAGCGCACGGAGCTGCGCGCGGCGATAGCCTCGGAGGTGCTGAACGCCTACCTCGATCTTTCGCGCGCGCACGCCGCCGTGGAAAAGCAAAAGGCCGCGCTCGCCTCCGCCGAGGAGGGCTACCGCGTGACGACGGATCTGTTCCGAGCCGGTCGCGCGACGAGCACTGACGTGATCGAGGCCGAGTCGCAGCTGCTCGAGGCCAAGCTGGGCGACGTCAACGACCGCATCGATCTTGCCGTCGCGGAGATCGCGCTCCGTCATGCGACGGCGCGCGACGTGCCGGCGCAGCCGCTCGAGGCGCGGGAATAGAGTCACGAATAGGTCGCGCGCGGGTGCCACCGTCCGCTCGGCGTCGGGTATGATGTGTCGTGCGCTACGCGTTCGGCGAATTCGAGCTGGACCCGTCTGCCTACGTGCTGACATGCCGGGGCACGACCCTCGCCTTGCAGCCGAAGGTATTCGAGCTGATCTCGCTCCTGGTCGAAAATCGCCACCGCGTGGTCGCCAAGGAAGAGCTGCTCGCGGCCCTCTGGCCAGACGTTCACGTCAGCGAGTCGGCGCTGGCGTGGTGCGTCAGCCAGGCGCGCAGGGTCCTCGACGAGAGCGGCGGGGAATCGTCGATCAAGACCGCACACCGCCGGGGGTACCGCTTCGACGCCCAGGTGACGATCCGCGGTGAGCTGAAGACGTTACGACCGTCCACCCAACGGCAGTTCTTCGGGCGGGACGAAACGATGGCCGCGCTGCGAAAAATCCGGACGCTACTCTGCTAGAGCAGCACGATTGCGACACGGGTCAAGAGTGCGTCCCGACGTTGAAGGCCGAGAACCTGAACTCCTGCTTCTCGAGATGCACGTCGTCTTCGCTCAGCGCGTCCGGCGCGTGCGTGCCAACCTTCGTGGTGCGGGATCTGAGTCCTCTCTACGTCTCGTTTCTCGCCAACGACGGATGCGGCGCCGGGAACCTGTGCGCTCCCTGCATCGACCCGACGACTCAGAGCCCCAGTCACGCGTGTGATTAGCCGACGTTGGACGCCGTGGCCAGATTCAAGCCGGGGCCGCCAGGGTCGGGCGAATGACGCCCCTGCAACGAAGTTGCGACGCTCGCCGCGCATTCCGGTCGACGAGCGCGGAGCCCGACCCCGGATAGCCGCTTCTCACAAGCGACCGGGAATCGGCTAGGCTGTCGCCCCAAGATGCTTCGAATCCACCGGGGTCCGGGACCTCACGCGCGACGGCTTCTTTCGAGCTTCCTCGTACCGGGGGTGTTGGGGCTCGCCGCATGCTCGTCGAGTAGCGGCGGCAAGAAGACACCCGTGACCGCGGATGCCGGACCCGACGGCGGTGCGCCAGCGTGCGGCGAGTCGCTCGCGACACAGCGGACCGCCTGCACGTTTGCTTCTGGCGCGCTGCCTAAGGACACGCTCGGCGACTGCGCGACGAAGCCGATCCCGATCGAGCACATCATCATCGCGATGCAGGAGAACCGCTCCTTCGATCACTACTTCGGACATCTCCCCGGACACGGCCAGGACGACGTGGACGTGCCGCCCGCGGACGAGTGGAACCCGAGCCCGCCCGACGCGGGCGTCCCGCCAGCTCCGGTCCCATGGCATCACGATCAGTCCTACTGTATCGACGACACGGATCACGGCTGGGTGGCGAGTCACGGCCAGTACGACGACGGCAAGAACGACGGGTTCGCACTCACGAACGTGATCGCCCAGGATCGCACGGGGCAGCGTGCGCTCGGATACTACGATCAGACGGATATCCCTTTCTATTACAGCCTGGCCTCGACGTTCGCGATATCGGACCGGTACTTCTGCTCGCTGCTCGGACCGACGTATCCGAACCGGGAGTATCTGCTCGCGGGAACGTCGTTCGGCTCGGTCGCGACGGACGAGGGTCCGCGAAACGGGCTCGCGCCGGCGGGCGTCCCGAATATCTTCAAGGTGCTCGACGCAGCCGGCATCACGTGGAGGGACTACTACTCGGATCTGCCGGCCGCGTTCCTCTTCTCGGACTACGAGCCGACAGCGGTGGCCAACGGCAACGTCGTCGACGTGAGCCAGTTCGCGATCGACGCGGCTGCGGGCAACTTGCCCCAGGTGTCCTTCATCGATCCGACGTTCCTGCCCGTGCCGGACATTCAATCGGAGACCGACGAACACCCGCCTGCGGACATCCAGGTCGGGCAGCATTTCATCTGGACGCAAGTCACGGCGCTACTGAGCAGCCCGAACTGGAAGTCGTCGGCAATGTTCATCACGTACGACGAGCACGGCGGAATGTACGACCACGTCCCGCCTCCCGCCGCTTGCCCGCCCGATGATACGCCACCCGACGAAAACCCCGAAATCGGCGGGTACGACCGGCTCGGGTTCCGTGTGCCCGTGTTCGTCGTTTCCCCCTACGCCAAGCGCCATTTCGTGTCGCATCAGGTCCACTCGCACACCTCGATTTTGCGGTTCCTCGAGACGAAGTTCAATTTGCCCGCGCTCACCAATCGCGACGCAAACTCGGACGCCATGTTCGACTTCTTCGATTTCGATTCGCCTCCCGACCTCACGGTGCCAGCTTTCACTGAGCCCGCCGTCGATCCGACGCAGCTCACCGCCTGCACCACGCCTTCGACCGAGTAGCCTTCTATTTTCGAACGAAGAAATGAGGGATCGTCGCCAGACGGCCTCGCGTGGCGTGCCACGACTCGTCGCATGGGCTAACCTCGGCGCGTCGCCGGCCCGCATGGATCTCCTTTACTTCATCATCCTGACGAGCTCGCTGATCTTCGTTCACGAGTTCGGTCACTTCGTGTTCGCGAAGGCGTTCGGCGTGAAGGTGCTCACCTTCAGCCTCGGCTTCGGCCCCAAGATCCTGCGATTTCGGGGGCGCGAGACCGAATACTGCATCGGGCTTCTTCCTCTCGGCGGGTACGTTTCGATGCTCGAGGAATCGAAAGCAGAAGTGGTTCATCCGGAGGATCGCAACCGGACGTTCGAGTCGCTTCCCGTCTACAAGCGACTCCTGATCGTCCTTGCCGGACCGGCGATGAACCTCGTTTTCCCGGTACTCCTCTACTTCTCCGTCTTCATTTCATCCGCGACGTTCTTGCCGCCAACGGTCGGCGTCGTGCTTCCGGGACATCCGGCGGATGGCAAGCTCAAGCCCGGTGACCGGATCATGTCGATCAACGGCGAGGACGTCGGGACGTTCGACGAGGTGAAACGCATCGTGTCGCGGAGCCCGGGGCACGTGCTCGTGTTCCGGGTTTTTCGTGACGATCACTACGTGGACGTCGATGTCGTGCCGGAAGAAACGGTGGAACGCCGCGAACTCGACATCAGCGAACGCGTGGGGGCCATCGGGGTTCAACCGAGCGCGCCCGCCGCCGTCATCGGCGTCCCGAGTTCGGACTCGCCGGCCTACCGCGCGGGGCTCCGCACCTTCGACGTCGTGACGAACGTCTCCGGAAAGCCCATTCGCCGGTTCATGGATCTCGAGGACGTCCTCGATCAGAACCGTGGCGAAACGGTACCGGTGACGTACATGCGTCCCGTCCCGGTCGCGGGAGCGCTCGGCGGCCTCTCGGACATGGCCGTCTTCGAGACCGGCGTGGTCGCTCTGACCCCGGACGCATCGGGTGACGATCTGCTCGGTCGTACCGGGATCGAGCTCGCGGACCTTTATGCGTCCACGGTGCCGGAAGAGTCGTACTTCTACAAGGCCGGGCTCCGCGTGGGCGACAAGGTGCTCGATCTCGACGGCGTGCCGTTGCCTGCGTGGTCCGCATTTCGCGAGCGAATGCTGGCCGAGCCGGATCGACCGCACCGGATTCAGTACCTTGCCGCGCGCGACGGCAAGGTCCGGTACGGGACGTTCCAGATGCGCCGCGAGGATTTCGTCGATGAGCATGGACAGACGTTCGCGCGTTACGTGATGCAGGTTGCGCACTGGGTGCCGCTCGCGCCGGAAGGTCTGGTCGAGCATCCATCGCCGGTGCGGTACGCCTTCGGGAAAGCCATCGAGGAGACGTCGGACGTCACCCGTTTCATCGTCATCGGCATCGTGCGATTGATCGAAGGACGGCTCAGTCTCGATTCGCTCTCCGGACCGATCACCATTTACGAGGTCGCCGGGGAGGAGGGCAGAAAGGGGCCCGACTATTTCGTCTGGGTGATGGCGGTCCTCAGCATCAATCTGGGGTTGTTGAATCTACTGCCGATCCCGGTGCTCGATGGCGGGCATCTCGTGTTCTTCGTCGCGGAAGCGGTGATGCGAAGACCACTGCCGCTGCGGTTCCGGGAAGTCGCGCATATCATCGGCATGGCCGTCGTGGTTGCGTTGATGGCCCTCGCGTTCAAGAACGACGTCGAGAAGCGCTGGGACGTGATCACCGGCCAGGTCCGGGACCTTCTCGGGTAGCCGCCTTGGCAAGAAGATCGGACGTCCCTCCGCGTCGCGAACCACCGAACGCGCGCACCGTAGCGGCACGCGTTCTCGAACGCGTGGAACGCGACGGCGCGTACGCTGCGGCGGCGCTCGACGCCGAGTTCGAACGAAGCTCGCAGCTCGACGTGCGGGATCGCGCCCTCGCGACGGAGATCGTCTACGGCGTGCTTCGCGCGAAGCAATTTCTTTCGACCCGCCTAGCGCAGCAGGCACCCCGCGGACTTCCGGACGACCCGTTGCTCGTCGCGCACCTGCTCGTGGCGGCGTATCAGGTTCTGTTTCTCGATCGAGTTCCGAGCCACGCCGCGGTCAACGGTGCCGTCTCGGCAATCAAGCTCGCGCGCAGCGAGAGAACGGCGGGTTTCGCGAACGCGATCCTCCGGAAAGTGGCCGCCGATTCGCGCGAGACCTCGCGCGAGGAAGCGATCCTCGAGAGTGCTCCGCCGTGGCTCGCCGCGGAACTCGAGAGCGCGGTCGGTTCCGACGAGGCGCGCGCCCTGCTCGGCGCGGGCGGAGCGGACCCCGGGGGCTCGAGTGTGCGCGTGACCGCCGGCTCGCCGGGGGAGCTTCTCGCCGATGGCGCACGTGGTCTCGCGTCCCCGCTCGCACGATTGTTACCCCGTGGAGGCGATCTCCGTCGCCGCGACGGTTACGCCGATGGCACGTTCACCATCCAGGAAGAAGGAGCACAGGTCGTCGCGCTCGCGCTGGGAGCGCGGCCAGGGGAGCACGTTCTCGACGCCTGCGCCGGACGCGGCCAGAAGACCACGTTGCTCCGCGAACGTGTCGGGCCGGACGCCACGCTCTGGGCAACGGATCTGTATCCCGAGAAGCTTCAGGCTCAGGCCGCGGAATTCGCGCGGCTGAAGCTACGACCCGCGATCACCAGGGCGGTGGACTATGCCGTTGGAGTCGGTGACGTGCCGGATGGATTCGACCGGGTGCTCGTCGACGCTCCTTGCACCGGTACCGGCACCCTGCGACGACGGCCCGAGATCGCGCTTCGTCTCCAGCCGGAGGATCCGCGCCGGCTGGGCGCACTCGGGGCCCGCATCCTCGAACGCGCTGCGAGCCGGGCAAAGGCCGGCGGTCGCGTCGTCTTCGCCGTGTGCAGCGTGCTCCCGAAGGAGTGCGAGGAAGCCGTGCGGCACGTGCTGCATCTGCTCGAGCCGGCTCCGTTCGATGCACCCGAGATCGCCCACCTCGTTTCCCCGGAGGCAACGACGCTTCGATTATCGCCGTTGCGCCACGGCACGGACGGCTTCTTCATCGCCAGCTTTCGGCGCCGGGGCTGACCGTCGGGCTCCCGCGCTTGCGTTTGCCGCGCGGCCGCGACAAACAGGGGCGATGAAACTCGCTCTCCACGGCGCCACCGGGCGCATGGGTCGCGCCATCGCATCGCTCTCGCAGGCGGCGAGGGACGTGGCGATCGTCGGTGCGGCGGCGGCCCCCTCGGATCCCCATCAGGGCAAGGATCTGGGAGAGCTCGCCGGTGTCGGTAGTCTAGGCGTCGCGATCACGGCGGACGTCGCGTCGGCGCTGCTTGGAGCGGAGGTCGCCATCGATTTCTCCATCGCCGCCGCGGTGAAGCCGTTTCTCGCCCACGCCGTTCGTCAGGGGGTCCCTGCCGTCATCGGGACCACGAATCTGGACGCGGAGACCGTCGGAGCCATCAATCGCGCCGCGGCATCGATTCCGGTCCTCTGGGCCGCGAACATGAGCCTCGGCGTTCAAGTGCTCGCCGAGCTCGTGGAGCACGCGCTTCGCCGATTGGGTCCGGACTACGACGCGGAGATCGTCGAGATCCATCACAGAAGAAAGGTCGACGCGCCCAGCGGGACGGCGAAGCGGCTCGCCGACGCGGTGAGAAAGGTCCGCCCCGAGTCCGTCGAGCTCCACGGTCGCGACGGGGAGGTCGGCGCGCGGAAACGAGACGAGCTTGCCGTCTTCGGTGTCCGCGGGGGCGACGTGGTCGGTGATCACACCGTATTCCTGCTGGGGTCCGGCGAACGCATCGAGCTCGTCCATCGAGCGACGAATCGCGATCTGTTTGCCGCTGGCGCCCTGCGCGCCGCCCGGTTCCTCGTTGGGAAGAAGCCAGGGCGTTACACCATCGCCGACGTCCTCGGCTGAGCGCCAGAGACACCCGGACGGGTGCCCAGCCGCAGGGGGCGGTCAGGCCTTCTGCGCGCCGTCTTCCTTCGGCGGCGCGTCGTCCTCGTCCGGGCCCTCCTCGGGCTCGTCGTCGGCATCCGTGTACCAGTGCGCCGGAATCCTCTTCTTGAAGCTGACATAGAGCCCGATGTAGCCCGCAACGGCGGGGACGATTGAATAGAATCTGGCCCTCGGTGAGCGGGAGCCCCACGGCCCATGCCTGGTACTCCTTGAAGTACTCGACGACGAACCTTCCCGTGAAGTAGATGGCGAAGAAGAGCGAGATCATCGCGCCGCGTGGACGGTCTTCTTCTCCGAGCTTCTTGTCGAAGAGATAGAGCGACCCAAGCACGAACAGACCGAGGGCCACTTCGTAGAGCTGGCTCGGATGGCGGTAGATCGGCGTGATCGCATCACGATCGTACCTGGGGAAGAACACGCCCCATGTCTGATCCGTCTTCCGGCCCACGATTTCCGAATTGAACCAATTCCCGATACGGACGAGCGTCGCGCCGAGCCCCGCGGAATAGGAAAATCTGTCGCACCCTTCGATGAAGGATTGTCTCTTCTTGCGCGTGAAGAGCCACATCGCTACCAGGAGGCCGATGGTCCCTCCGTGGCTCGCGAGCCCGCCCTTGTAGATCTGGAAGATGAACAGCGGGTCGCGCAGGAAGTGGTCCCATTCGTAAAGGAACACGTGGCCGCACCGCGCGCCGATCAGCGTGCCGAGAACGCCGTAGATGACGAAGTCGCTCGCGTCCTCTTCCGGGCCGCCTGCGCGCTGAATCTGCCAGTCGAGCAGTCGGTACCCGCCGAGGAACACGCCGACGTAGAGCAGGCTGTAGTAGCGGATCCCGTCGCCCGGGAGCGGCATCCAGCTCGGGTAGTGGACGATGATCGGATCGAGGTTCCACGTGAATTTCGGCAAGATGCCCATCATTGCTATCGGGTCTCCGAGCGAGGCATCGGGCCTCGGCGCGTCGTTGTAGTCCGAATCAAAGGCCGGGTCGACCTGACGTTGACGACCCGGTATCCTCCGGACGACCGAGATCAAAATGACCCAACGAACCCTCCCTCTCCGTGGCGCCGCGAATCCGTCCAGGAACGGTGACGGCACGAACCCCGGCTCCTTCTCCAACGCGGCCGACGTCGGTTCCAGGCTCGCTTATTCGTCTCCGGACACGCCGGGGATGCCCCTCGCGAGCGAGAAGACCGCATGGGACTTTCTTCCCGAAGGCTGGCGTCGTGAAGGCGACCGCGCGATCGCAAAATCCGGATTCGTGGCGGTCACGCAGCTCGAGCAGGCTCGGCTGGGCACCGTCACCGCCGAGATGCGTCGCGTGGCCGAACGCGAGCCGCATCTGACGCCCGAGCAAGTGAGGGTCGAGGTCGCCGCAGGTCGGCTGATCATTCCGGCGAACCGGGTGCATCTCTCTTATGACCTCGACGCCACGGGCGTCGGTCGCGCGGCGCGAACGAAGATCAACGCCAACATGGGCGCGTCACCCGTCGCCAGCGACACTGACGCCGAAGTCGAGAAGCTGCGCTGGGCCGAGCGCTGGGGCGCCGACACCGTCATGGATCTGTCCACCGGCGGCGACGTGGACGCCTGTCGCGACGCGATCGTCCGGAACTCGCGCGTGCCCATCGGCACGGTCCCGATCTACTCGATGATCCTCGGACGGCGGATCGAGGATCTGACGGAAAAGGTGATCCTGGAGTCGATCCTTCATCAGGCGAAGCAAGGCGTGGACTACTTCACGATCCACGCCGGCGTGCTCCGTGAGCACCTGCCATTCGTGAAGCGGCGGCTCATCGGGATCGTCAGCCGCGGCGGTTCGTTGCTCGCCAAGTGGATGCTCGTCCACGGCAAGCAGAACCCGATGTACACGCACTTCGAGGAAATCTGCGACATCATGCGCGAGTACGACGTCTCGTTCTCGCTCGGCGACGGGCTCCGCCCCGGCGGGCTCGCCGACGCTTCAGACGACGCGCAGCTCCGCGAACTCGACACCCTCGGTGAGCTGACGGAGCGCGCGTGGCGTCGCGGGTGCCAGGTGATGGTCGAAGGGCCCGGCCACGTCCCGTTCGATCAGATCGAGTACAACATGAAGCTCCAGCGCCGCGTTTGTCACGGCGCGCCTTTCTACGTGCTCGGACCGCTCGTGACCGACGTGTTCCCCGGCTACGACCACATCACGAGTTCTATCGGCGCGACGGCGGCCGCGTATCACGGCGCGAGCCTGCTCTGTTACGTTACCCCGAAGGAGCACGTCGGGCTGCCGAAGAAGGACGACGTGAAGCAGGGTTGCATCGCGTACAAGATCGCTGCCCACGCCGCGGACGTCGCGCTCGGCATCCCGGGCACGCGGGACTGGGACGACGATCTGACCAAGGCGCGCGCCGCACTGAACTGGGAGAAGCACTTCGAGCTCGCGTTCGATGGCGACTACGCGCGCGCGCTCCACGACGAAGACCTGGACGTGGACACGGACTTCTGCGGCATGTGCGGGCACGACTGGTGCTCGGTCCGCATCTCCAAGGAGATCGTCGAGTTCGCGAGCGGCAAGGCCGAAGGCTTCGAGCGCCTCCGTGTAGAGAAGAGCGCAGCTCTCACCGAAGATCAGAAGGCCGTTCTCGAGAAGCGCGGCGTGCTGCCTCCCGAAGAGATCCATCGTCTCGCCTCGAAGACCCGCAAAGCCGTCGGCGCGGAAGTGGGCGCGAAGGCGCCTTGCCACAGCGATCTGACCACGCCGGAGAGCGCGGAGCGCATCCAGAGCGCGAAGCTTGTCCAGATCCGCACGAACGCGCGTTTCGACGCGGAGTGACACTCAGCTCGCGTCGAGGAGCCCGCGGAGCTCGGGCGGCGCCACGCGATAGTCCCGCTTGCAATAATCGCAGCGGATCTCGAGCACGTCGCCGTCGTCGATCATCGATTGAATCTCGGCGCGAGGCAGGCTCGACAGAGCGGACACGACGCTCAGACGGCTGCACCAACACTCGAATCGAACATCGTCGTTCCCGAGCGGGGTAAAAGGCATGGCGTGAAGGAGATCGTCCGTCAGTGTCGAGGGCGAGAAGCCCCCCTCGACGAGACGCGCTCCGATCGATCTGAACTCTTCCAGTCGCTCCGTCATGACCATCAGCGGACCGCGCTGCGCCTCGGGCAAGAGCTGCACGAGGTATCCGCCAGCGGACACGACGTCCGCACCGTCGATGACCGTCTCCACGACCACCATGGTGGAGATGTGCTCCGACACCTCGAGATATGTCATCAGCGCCTGAGCCACCCCGCCCGTTTCGGGGAGGGCGACGACTCCCTGCTGGAGACTGCCGTCGTGGAGTGTCCGCATGAGCCGCATGAGCCCGCCCGGCCCGATCTCGACGCTTGCGTCCGCGTTCGATCGCGTGATGAGTCCGCGGGTGCGCCCTGACGGATGCGAATCCGCCACGAGCGCCCCGCTTCGTCCGTTGCCACGCAGGATCGCCTGAACGCGGAGCTGCGGCGCCATCGTGACGCGCGTGAGCACCACGCTCGTGAGCAGATCCCCCAGCTGACGCGCCGCCTCGCCCGTCGCCCCCTGCGCGGCGAGCGCACCACGGACGGTGTCCGTCGTCTTCGTACTCACGACGCGGAACGCCCCGTCGTTCGTCATCGCACGAAAAACCGAGTCGGCGCCGGGCATGGAGCACAAATGTAGTTCAGCGCGGGTCGGATGGCACCACCCGATCCAGTGCAAATCAAAATTTCCGCACTTGCTGCGACATCCCGTTTCCCACTTCTCCTACTCCCACGGCTCCCACGGACGCGGGGTCTCGCTTGCGTCTATCCTGTCACATTGTCACCCATGGCGCGCTGCCCCCGGCGAGTGTCTTCGGTTCGATGCGTGACCATGGCGCTGGTCGCGCTCGTGTCAGGTCTCGGCGCGTGCAGCAAGAGCGGCGCCGCGCCGCCCGGTGGTTCGCAATGCACTGCGACGGCGTGTGGCGCCGGGGGGTCCGTCGGTGCAGGCGGGTCCGTGACCAGCGGTGGCGCGAGCAGCAGCGGTGGCACGACCAGCAGCGGAGGTGGTGCCACGGGGAGCACTGGCGGCGAGGGTGGAGCGACTTCGAGCGGTGGCGCTCCCGGCGACGCCGGGACGTCCGTGCCCGTCTTCACGCTCGTCATCGATGCGCCGAAGAACGAAGCGACGCTCAGCGGGCTCGTCACCGTGAGCGGCTTCGCGCCGGGGTTCGTCAACGTCGAGGTCTGGGACCCGACGCACGAGCACCCCCCGCTCGCACAGGCGACCCCGGCCTCGAACGGCGCGTTCTCCGTGGAGATCGACACCAGCGGTCTGGCTGCGGGCGCCACGACGTGGACCGTCTATGCCTGGGACGTGCCGCCCGGCGGAACTCCGACGCACAGCGCGAACGTCGCGTTGAACCTCACGATCGGCGGCGGTGCCGAGACCGACGCGGGCAGGAACGGCACCGAGACCATCGGCACCGGCGACATCTCCTCGCCCGCGGTCGGTCCGCCGCCGTCGGACGCGGTGAAGATCGGCGGTTCGAATTTCGTCCTCGTGAAGAACTGGGATTTCGGGACGGGCGGCACCATCCGCAACGTGACCGATCTGACCACCGAGTTCGTCTTCCACGACCAGTTCGGGACCATCGCGAACGGGACGAACTACGGCGCCGTGATCGTCGCGCCGACCGCGGCGACGGCGATCTCCGCGAGCGGTCTCGGTCTGCCGAACGACATGCAACCTGTCGAGGATCCGCTGCACCCGACTCGCGAGTGGACCGCCACGTCGATCCTCGCCCAAGTGCAGCCGCTCTCCACGTCGCAGACCACCGTGAGTGCGTCGTCGCACAACGCCGGCAACGGCAGCTTCGTCGCGAAATGGAAGCTCGCTGCCGGCGGCAAGCTTCTCGGCAAAGACCTGCTGTGGGAAACCCGGGCGCGCATGCCCGTGCCGGTCGCCGCGTACTGGTTCGCCCTGTGGACCGCGGGCAATCAGTGGAACGGCGGCGCGGAAATGGACACGCTCGAGTCCTTCGGGTCGGCGAACGTCTATCCGCCGCCGACCGCATTCCACGTGAACTCCGTCGGCGGAACCGACTCCATCGACTATTCGAGCTGGCCGAACGGGTTGACCACCGCCGGTATCCCGACGACCGATCGCGATCTCACTGCGTATCACACGTGGGCGTGGCTCTACCGGTCGGACGACACCTACGTCGTTTACTTTGACGGCTACGTCGCGCAAACCGGCACGCTCCACTGGACGCTCGCAGGTACCGAGGGAGGCCAGACGATCGACATGGATTTCTTGTTCGACCTCTCCTGGGGTCACACGCAGGTCGCTTCCGTGAACGCCACACTGCCCGCCACCGATTTTCCGCTCACCTACGAGGTCGACTACAGCCGCGTGTATCTGCGGTAGCTCCGTATCCGGCCGAGGCAAGACGCCTGCGTCCAGGGCCTTGGTCTCCCGCGACCAGCACGCCCCCCATCCCGATCTTGATTGGTGCACCGGGAGCGCGTGCTCCGGAACGTTGGCTCTCGCGGTTGTGGCTGTCTTTCAGGACACGTTTCGGCCGGATCGGCAATGACCACGCCTTGGTGGACAGCCGATCACGTCGCGGTCAGCGACGACCCTGTCGCGAGGACAGCCGAACGCGTCCCGGTCAGCGACGCTCGATTCGGGGCACCCACTTCGTCACTTGATGCGTTCCTGAACGAGTTCGCCGGTTCCCAGGTTCCTGCCGTGCACGTCGACGTACGCGACCGAAAGCGGCCCCGACAGCTTGACGTAAATCGAGAGGAGCTCCGCGTACGGTACCCCGGCGATCTCGGTGCGCGCGAGCGCGTGGCAGTGACCGTCCTTCCCCATGGAGGTCGAAATCCAGATCCAGCGGTCTACTTGCTTCAGCTTCAGCGAATACTCTCCGCCCCGCGGAGTGCTCGGTAGCGCGTCTTGCGTCGAAATGCCGTAGGCCAGGTATTCGAACCCGGCGAGATCGTGCACGCGAGCCGGCGAATGTTCGAACTCGCGCCAGTACGGGAAGACAGCGTTCTTCCCGACCGCGATGCAGTGCTCGTCGAGGTGCATGCCGTAATCGACGCGGTTCCGGTCATCGCTCTTCGAGATGAAGAAGACCGTGGCAATGTCATGAGGGCCAAAGCTGGGTTCACCCGCTCGCGCAGCGGGGGCGAACTGGACCGCCGCGAAGCAGAGCGCCGCGGTCGTGCCGACACCACGAGCCCATCGCGCCGTGACTCGCTCCTGGCCCCCACGGGCACCGGAGGTCCGGCCGGAGCCGATCGACGGTGCCGGCGCGCTCGGTATCGGACTTCGACTCCACATGGACTTGCTACGGTGATAATGCGCATTCGTCGGCTCGCCAGGCACACCTTCATCCGCGGTGTCGCTTTCTCTACGCCTCCAGCCAACCTGGCTACCCAATCAGGCGTCGGTGTCTTCGAGTGAGTCGCCTTCAGCATGGATGCCAGCCGTCCGCGGAGAATCCCGGATTCTCACTCCCCGGCTTGCTCCTGGAGGATTCCTGACAAAAGCTCCGGGCCCCATGAGTTCGGACGTGTTGCTCGAGATCGGCGTGGAGGAGTTGCCGGCGTCGTTCGTCAGTAGTGCGGTCGACGCGCTGCCCGTCTTGCTCTCCGACCGCCTCGCGGAGCTGAGGCTCTCGCACGGGGAGGTCCGCGCGTTCGGTACGCCGCGGCGCCTTGCCGTCATCGCGCGCGGCGTCGGTGACCGTCAGCCGGATCTCTCCGATGAGGTGCTCGGACCGCCCGCCCGGGTGGCCTTCGATGCGAACAAGAATCCGACGCGCGCGGCGGTGGCGTTTGCCGAGAAGACTCGCGTCCCCGTGGAGGCGCTCTACGTGAAAGAGACACCGAAGGGCGACTACGTCGCCGCGCATCGGGTCGAGCAGGGTGCGGCCGCGACCGCGCTCTTGCCTGGAGCGCTCGAGCGCGTCTGTGGGGCCATCGTATTCAAGAAGTCCATGCGCTGGTCCGATGGCGACGCCATTTTCGGACGGCCCGTTCGGTGGCTGGTCGCTCTGTTCGGCGATGCGGTGGTGCCGGTTCGCTTCGCGGGTTACGTCGCGGATCGGCTGACGCACGGCCATCGCTTCCTCGACGGCGCGTCGTTCCGGATCGATGCGCCGTCCGCGTACGAGTCCGGGCTTCGCGCGCATCACGTCGTCGTCGACCCCGAGGAGCGCAAGCGGGTGATGCTCGAGCGACTCGAGTCGGCCGCGAAGGCGCTCGGGGGCGAGCTCATCCGGGACGCGTTCCTCGTCGAGGAGAATGCGTCGCTTGTCGAAGAGCCGCACGTCGTCGCCGGGAGCTTCGACGCGGCGTTCCTCTCGCTGCCGGAGCGAGTGATCCTGGACGTCGCGAAGGGGCATCAGCGGTATTTCGGTGTCCGCAGCGCCGACGGAAAGCTCCTGCCGAGGTACCTCGCCGTCGTGAATACGGCGGAGAAGCCGGAAAACGTGCGGCGCGGGAACGATCGCGTGATGCGTGCGCGGCTGTCGGACGCGAAGTTTTTCTACGAGGAGGATCTGAAGACGCCGCTCGGCGCTCGACGGAAAGCGCTCGACGGGATCGTGTTCCACAAGAAGCTGGGTACCGTCGGTGACAAGGTGCGGCGAATGGAACGCCTCGTCGCGGAACTCGGCGCGCACCTCGGGCTCGCTTCGAAGACGATCGCGACGGCGCTCGACGGCGCGGCGCTCGCGAAGTGCGATCTCGTGACTCTCATGGTCGGCGAGCTGCCGGAGCTCCAGGGCGAGATGGGACGGGCGTATGCGATCTCGCAGGGATGCGATCCCGCCGTCGCCGACGTGGTGGCGGAGCATTACTTGCCGCGCGGCGCGGAAGACGCGCCCGCGCCGTCCGATGCGGGCGCGCTCGTGGCGATCGCGGACCGACTCGATACGCTCGTCGGCTCCTGCGCCGTGAACGTCATGCCGACGGGCGCCGCCGACCCGCTCGCGCTCCGCAGGGCGGCGATGGGTGTCCTCCGGACGATCATCCACAAGCAATGGGATCTGGTCGCGCCCAGGGCCGTGCTGTCGGCGCACGCGGGGTTCGATTCCGTGCGGCTCGACCTGGACGGAGCCGTCACGGCCGAGCGACTCTCCGGATTCCTGGCTCAGCGCCTTCGCGGCATCCTGGGCGCCGAGCTCGCGTCGGACGTCGTGGATGCCTGCGTCGCGGCGGGTTACGAGCGCCCTCTCGACGTGGTTCGTCGCGCGCTGGCCCTCGCTGCCATCGACCCCGGCGTGCGCGCGCTGGTCGGCGAGGTCTTCAAGCGCGCCGCGAACATCGGGAAGGACGCCCCCGGAGGCGTGACGGTGCCGCCGGAGGACGTCTCGCCGGACGTGCACGCGTCGGAGAGAGCCTTGTTCGCGGCGTTCGCGACGCTGCGCGCGGAGCTCGTGGCCGGCAGCGACTACGCGCACTGCCTCGGCGCCATCGCGCACTTCGCGCCCATCCTCGGCAAATTCTTCGAGGACGTTTTCGTCATGGTCGACGACGAGCCCGTCCGGAATAACCGGCTCCGTCTGATGCGCGACATCCAGCGAACGTGCTCGACGATCGCGAACTTCAACCTGCTCGCCAGAGCGCCGAGCTAGTCCGTCGACCCCCGTGGCCACGACGTCGCGCCCGAAGGCTCCGCTCGAGGAGAGCCTCTTCACGGTCGCGCCGGATCCGGCGAACGTCACCGGCGACGAGCTGCTCGATCGCTTCGTCGAGTACACCCAGGACCGGGGGCTCGAGCTTTATCCGGCGCAGGAAGAAGCGCTCCTCGAAGTCTTCGCCGGGAAGAACCTGATCCTGTCGACGCCGACGGGGTCCGGCAAGTCCCTGGTCGCGACGGCCGCGCACTTTCGCTCGATGGCGCTCCGCGAGCGCTCCTTTTATACGTGCCCGATCAAGGCGCTCGTCAACGAGAAGTTCTTCGCGCTCTCCCGCGACTTCGGGCCGGACAACGTGGGGATGATGACCGGCGACGCGAGCATCAACCGCGACGCACCAATCGTCTGCTGCACCGCGGAGATCCTCGCGAACGTCGCGCTCCGCGAGGGGAGCGACGCGGACATCGGAACCGTCGTCATGGACGAGTTCCACTATTACGCCGACCGGGAGCGCGGCACGGCCTGGCAAGTGCCGCTCCTCACGCTCCCGCAGGCGACGTTCGTGCTCATGTCCGCGACGCTCGGGCCGACCGAGTTCTTCGAGCGAGCCCTGACGGAGCTGAACGGCAAGGCCACCGCCACCGTACGGTCCACGGTGAGGCCCGTGCCCCTCGACTTCGAGTATCGGGAGAGCCCGCTGCACGAGACCATCATCGACCTCGTGAAGACCGGGCGTCATCCGATCTACGTCGTGGCGTTCACGCAGCGCGCCTGCGCGGAGCAAGCGCAGAACCTGATGAGCACCGACTACTCGACGAAGGACGAGAAGCGCGCGATCCACGCCGCCCTCGAGGGCGTGCGGTGGGGGAGTCCGTACGGCAAGGAGGTCCAGAAGTACCTCCGCCACGGGATTGCGATCCATCACGCGGGCCTGCTTCCGAAGTACCGATTGCTCGTCGAGCGGCTCGCGCAGACGGGGCTTCTCAAGGTCATCTGCGGGACGGACACGCTCGGCGTCGGGGTCAACATCCCGATCCGGACGGTGCTCTTCACGCAGCTCTGCAAGTTCGACGGCGAGAAGACGAGTCTGCTCTCGGTGCGCGACTTCCAGCAGATCAGCGGCCGCGCCGGGCGCAAGGGGTTCGACGACCGAGGGAGCGTGGTCGCGCAGGCGCCGGAGCACGTCGTCGAGAACCTGCGGCTCGAGTCGAAAGCGGGCCGTGACCCGGCCAAGCGACGCAAGGTCGTGAAGAAGAAGCCGCCGGAGCGCGGCTACGTCCACTGGGATCGAGCGGTCTTCGATCGTCTCGTGACGTCCTCGCCCGAGCCGCTCACGCCGCGCTTCACGGTGACGCACGGCATGCTCCTCGGCGTGCTCGCGCGACCGAGGTACGGCTGTCACGCCATGGCGCGCCTGATTCACGGGTCGCACGCGCGGAAGGCGGAGAAGCGGCTGCTCGCCAGGACCGCGTTCGCGCTGTTCCATTCCCTTGTCGAGGCGAACATCGTCAGCGTGGCGAAAGGCACGCACCGCACCACGGTGAACGTGGACCTCCAGGATGATTTCTCGCTGAACCATGCGCTGTCGCTGTACCTCGTCGACACGCTCTCGCTTTTGGATCCGGAAGACCCCGGTTACGGCCTCGACGTGCTCACGCTGGTCGAGTCGATCCTCGAGAACCCGCAGCTCATCCTCGACCGACAGCTCGACAAGCTGAAGACGCTGAAGCTCGCCGAGCTGAAGGCCGCTGGCGTCGAGTACGACCAGCGCATGGCCGAGCTCGAGAAGCTCGAATACCCGAAGCCGAACCGCGACTTCATTTACGACACGTTCAACGCGTTCTCGAAGCAACACCCGTGGGTCGCCGCCGAGAACATCCGGCCGAAGTCCATCGCGCGCGAGATGTACGAGGGGCTGCTTTCGTTCGGCGACTACGTCAAAGAGTACGGGATTGAGCGCGCGGAGGGGCTCGTTCTCCGCTATCTGTCGGACGTCTACAAGACGCTCGTGCAAACCGTTCCCGCGCCGTCGAAGAACGAAGCCGTCGAGGACGTCGTGATCTATTTCGGCGCGATCGTCCGCTCGGTCGACGCGAGCTTGCTCGACGAGTGGGAAAAGATGCGTGGCGGCGCCGTGGCCCCCGACGTGGCCGTCGAGACCGCGGAACCGGTCGATACGTCGGACGTCACGCGCGACCCGCGCGCGTTCACCGTGCTCGTTCGAAACCTGGCATTCGCCCTCGTCCGCTCGCTGGCCGCCCGCGACTACGTCGCCGCCGCGGCGCTGCTCGAGCCCGGAGAAGACCCCTGGACGCCAAGGCGTTTCGACGACGTCCTCGCGCCGTTCTGGGCGGAACACGCAACGTTGCTCACGACGCCCGCGGGGCGCGCCCCTGCGAACACGCGCCTCGAGCGCGGCGACGGCGTCTGGCGGCTCGAGCAGATCCTGTGCGATGCCGACGAAGCGAACGACTGGCGCATCCTCGGCACGATCAATCTGAGCGCCTCGCGCGAGGCGGGGCGCCCCGTCCTCGTCGTCACTGCAATCGAGAGTTGACTACGGTCAGTGCACCTCCCCGGCGAGAAGCGCGGCGAGCAAGCGTGCGCTTTCGCGGACGTCGTGTTGCGCCCGGACGCGGGCCCGTCCCGCCGCGCCCATCTCGCGGATGCGCGAGGGGCTCGCGCGCATCGCAGCGCGCATCGCGGCCGCGAGCTCGGAGACCGAACCGGCCGGGACGAGCCACCCGGTCTTCCCGTCCTCGACGAGCTCGGGAATGCCCGCTACGAAGGTGCTCACGACCGGGCGGGAGAGCGCGAGCGCTTCGATGATGGCGACCGGCAACCCTTCGGCGAAACTCGGAAGGATGAGTGCGCGCGCGCCGCGGATCTCGTCGCGCACCTTCTGGCCATCGACCCACCCGGTGATACGCACGAGGCGCCTCAGCCCGAGCTCGTCGAATCCGGCGCGACACTTCCTCCTTCATCTCGCCGTCGCCGACGAGGACCAGCTCGAAGAGTTCTCCACTCCGCGCGAGCTTCGAAGCGGCTTCCAGAAGCAAGAGCTGGCCCTTCTGCTCGCAGAGACGCCCCACGCACACGAGTCGCGCGAACCGTGGCGCGCTCGCCGGCGCCGCGTCGAGAAACGGCGCGTCGACGCCGCAGCGGACGACGTGGATCTTGCCCCAGTCTTCGAAGCTCGCGAGCCGGTAGAGCTGGCTCCGCCCGAAGCTCGAGAATCGCGATGACGAACGCCGCGTGCCGGATCTTCTCGCCGAGCCCTATGAGTGTTGGCTTGTCGAACTCTTCCGGACCGTGCACCGTGAAGCTGAACGGCGGCCCGCCGAGCTCGTGACAGAGCATCGCGACTGTCGCAGGGTTCGTTCCGAAGTGCGCATGGACGTGCGTGACGTGCTTCTCCGCGAGCCGCCGCCAGAGAAAGCAGGCTTCGGCCAGGTACACCCCATGGATGAAGACTCCGCGGTCGGAGCGAAACCCCATGCGGAGCGTGAGCCGAGCAGCGCGCACGAAGGAGACTGGATGCCACAGAGCACACACGACCGTCGCGCCAATCAATCGAGCGACGCCCGCTTCGAGGATGAAGTGCGTTCGGTCGCGTTCCCGCAGGTCGTCCGCGTCGGTCAGCTCGTCTGGCCCACGTCGAATGGAGAACCGTTCGACTGGTACGCCGAGCCGCTCGAGTGCCTCAATCTCCCGCCGAATGAACGTATGGCTCACCTTCGGGTACTGGTTCACCAGGTATGCGACCCCGCCATTCGCGCCGGGCCTGGGGGCCAGTCCGCCGTGCCGCGTCGAGGCTCCTGGCTCGGGATCGCGTGCTTCGTCCGGAGCCGTCGCGTCGCTGCCCATCGACAGTCGACGTTGCAAGACACGGGCCCTCGACTCCGGCCTATCTCGACGCGCCGTTCGGAGAACGACGCTCGGAGGTCTCTTGAATGAGCGCGTCCCGTATCTTGTCCGTGATCGATTGCTTTCGCGATGCCGAGAGTCGGCTGCCATCGAGCTCGGCGAGCTCGAACTCGTCCCGCGCGGTGGCGGCAAACGTGGTCACGTGGAATCGCACGATGGTCAGCCGTTCGCGGAAGATCGTGAGCGAGATGGCGAGCAGCAGCCCCGGACGATCGCCCGCCTCTACGACGACCACGTCCGCATCGCGAGTGTCGTCGAAGTAGACGGCGACCGATGGTGGTCCCGCCGGCCTCGACGTCTCGGCCGCGCGCTTCTCGAGCGAGCCGACATCGACTTCGCCCCGCAGGAGCGAGGCGATGGTCCTGCCGATCGAGTCGGAAATCGACCCGGTCGCTCGGGTTGCGCAGCGGGCGCACGGAGAACAGATCGATCGCCTCGTCGATACGGTGCGGCCGGGTGCGGCAATACACCCGGGCGCTCAGGATATCCAGCGAGTGCGCGGAGATGGCCGCTGTCAGGAGCGAAAGGAGCCCTGCGCGGTCATCGGTGACCACGCACATCCATTGACCCCCGTCGGGCTGCGGCGGTCCCGGGCAGGGTTCCACGACGACGAGCGAGCCAGCGCGCTTGGTGAGGATCCGTGCGTGGGCCCGGATCTCCTCGGCCGAGTGACGCGCGTAGTACGACCTCGGCATCCCTTCGAGCGTCGACGTGTCTGGATTTCTCGGAGAATCAGGCCGAGAGGACGGGGGACCAGACGGCGACGAATCGGTCGACACGGTGAGTGAATGAAACCCGTTCATCTGCTTCGCGCCGGCTTCGGGTTCGTTTCGTATCTAAGGCGTCGACGCGAGCGCCTGCCGCGCCGCGTCCAGGGTCCGGTCCATGTCGTCCTCCGTGTGCGCCGCGGAGAGGAATGCCGCCTCGAACTGCGAGGGCGGCCAGTAGATGCCGCGTTCGATCAGCCCGCGATGCCACGCGCCGAAGCGCTCGGTGTCGCTGCGACTCGCGTCGAGCCACGAGCGCACCGGGCCGTCGTGAAAGAACACCGTGAGCATCGAGCCGACGCGTTGCACGACGCCCGTCACCTTCGCGTCACGAAGCGTACGTGAGAGCCCTTCCTCGAGCCGCGCCCCGAGCGCCTCGAGGCGATCGTAGACGGCGCCATCGAGGAGGCGCAGCGTCGCGAGTCCGGCGGTCACCGCGAGCGGGTTCCCGCTGAGTGTTCCCGCCTGGTACACGGGGCCGAGCGGGGCGATCCGTTTCATGATGTCAGCGCGACCGCCGTAGACGGCCAGTGGCATTCCACCCCCGACGACCTTGCCGAGGCAGGTCATGGCAGGACGCAGGCCGAAGCGCTCCTGTGCCCCCCCGCGGGCGAGCCTCGAGCCGGTCATCACTTCGTCGAAGATGGAGACCGCGCCGTGTTGCGCGCACAGCTCGACGAGCGCTTCGAGAAAGCCGGGAACCGGCGCGACGCAGCCCATGTTGCCCGCGACGGGCTCGACGATGACGGCGGCGATGCGCGCCCCTTCGCTTGCGAACAGATCGTGGAGGGCCGGCACGTCGTTGTACGGAGCGGTGATGGTGCTGGCGACCGTCGCCGCGGGTACGCCCGCCGAGTCCGGCGCGCCGAACGTCGCGGCGCCGCTTCCGGCTTTGACGAGCAGCGCGTCCGCGTGACCGTGATACGCGCCGTCGAACTTCACGATGGCGTCGCGCCCCGTGAAGCCGCGCGCCGCGCGGAGCGCGCTCATCGTCGCTTCCGTGCCGCTCGAGACGCACCTCAGCATCTCGATCGACGGATAGCGCTCGGCGACGGCTTCGGCGAACTCGACTTCGAGCGCGGTCGGCGCGCCGTAAGAGAGGCCGCGCGTCGCCGCGTCTCGCACGGCGCTCACGACTTCAGGATGTGCATGCCCGAGGATCGCGGGTCCCCAACTGCCGACATAGTCGATGTATTCCTCGCCGTCGGCGTCGACGAGACGGGCGCCGAACGCGCGCGCGATGAACCGCGGGTGGCCGCCGACCGCGCGAAATGCACGCACGGGGCTGTTCACGCCGCCGGGCAGCCGCCGTTCCGCGCGCTCGAGCAGGGCTTTCGAAATCGAGTCCGTCATTTCGGCGAAGGGTAGCGCGGGATCCCGCGAACGACCCTCGAAAGGTGTGTCCCCCGCCTCGCCCCGACCTCGTGATCCGTCCGAAGCGCCGATCCTGCGCCGTTCCGCAATCGGTGCGCTCGACACGACCGATCGCACCGCTCCGGGGTAAGCCAGTCGGCGGCACCGTGCTTGCATCGCCATCTCGCAGATCGATGCAGGTCCCGATAGGCTCCGCCCTTCTCTCCCGCGCAGGTGCGAGCTGGATCCGCGAGGCGACGGTAATTGGCGTGGCGGCACTGCTCGTCGCGAGGTCGTCTGGTGCGCAGCAAGGCAACGCGGCGATCGTGAATGAGATAACGTGGGAGCATACGGCCATCATCGACGATTACCTGACTCATCTTTCCATCCTCGTTGCTCAGGGCGCGGGCGAGCCGCGGGTGACAGCGACGTACGACGACGGAACGCAGTACTTCGGGCCAGGCTCGGACTCGACCAGCGTTCCGCTCGGGTCCGCGTCGTGGAACTCGGACTCGACGAGCATTTCGTCGGACAGCCCGTTTGCGAGCTCCGACTCGACGAGCATTTCGTCGGACAGCCCGTTTGCGAGCTCCGACTCGACGAACCCCTGGTCCTTCCACTCGCTGCCCGCCGAGAGTGCGTCGACTGCCCCGACCACTGCGGCGCCCAACGCCCAGCCGTCGTCTGGCTCGTCTGCGACGGTCGCCCCGTCGTCAGCAGCTTCCGCCCCTTCAGCGACACCGGAGCCGGCCAGCGTCTCCGTCCCGTCCGCCGTGCCCATGTCGATCGCGGAGCCCCCGCTGTTCGTGCCGATGACCTTCGAGGAATCGGTGCCCGCGTCCGTGCTCGCCGAATCGGCGGGCCTCGCTTCGTTCCCGCCGGGAGAAGGGGCGGCGACGCCGAAGGCCGAGGTTCCTCCGTCGAGGGCAGATGGCGACCAGACGCCCGACGTGCTCGTCGCGAGGAGCTTGCTGGCAGCGCCCTCGTTGCCCTCGCCAATCGCCGGCGAGCCCGACGACGTCGGCGCCATGTTCCGGAAGATGACGGTCCTCGCCTTGTTTTACATCGGCGCCACGTGCGTCACGCTCACGATGATCGTCGCTCTGGCGCTCGGACTCAGGGCACGGGCACGGAGCGCACGCCTCCGCCTCCAGTCAAAGCCACACGCGCACGGCTGAGACGCGGGGTGGACGCTCCCGCCTCCTTCCCGAGGGGACCCTCGAATTCATCCCCCCGTCGAGGGCTTCTCGGGGATGAACGTCATGGCGCGCTCCGCGAGCGCGGTGATGGTGAGCGAGGGGTTGACGCCGGGGTTCGCGGAGATGGTCGACCCGTCCACGACGTACAGCCCGTCGTAGCCGAACAACCTATGTTGCGCATCGATCGCGCCCGCTTCCGGGGACTCACCCATGCAAGAACCCCCGAGAATGTGCGCCGTGGTGGGGATGTCGAAGAGCGGCTCGTAGAACGCCGACATCGCGACGCCGCCGGCTTTCTCCGCGATCCGGAGCGCAAGCTCGGTGGCTTCGGGGATGGCCGCCTTCGGGCGTTCCCCCTCCTCGACCTCGGTGTTCATGAATCCGAGCGACGATCGCACGAACCTGAGCGTGCCCTCGGTCGACCGCATGTAGAGGAGGATCATCGTCGCGCTCGCCCAGCTCGCGACGAAGAAGGCGCGCAGCGACTTTATCGGGTGAAGCAGGATGGCGATCAGGATGCGGAAGAGTTGCAGGAACCCGGCCTGACCCCGCACGTGCGGCACCATGATGGTCCTGAAGAACCCGGAACCGGCGCCGTAGCGGACCATCTCGAGATGGGAATGTTCGTCCGTCTGATAGAGCGAGTTGATGGCGATGCCCCGCGAATGGTCTTCCTTGCCACCGGGCACCGTGACGCAGATGAGCGACTCCGAGTTCGTGCGCACCCGGCGTCCGATCTGATCGGATAGCTTAGGCAGCGCAGTAGGATCCGACTTCAGGCGGAGCAAGAGCGAGTTCGTGCCGAGCGCGCCGGCGGAGAACACGACTTGCTTCGCTCGATACTCGACGTCCTTGCGCGAGAAGTACGATCTGCCCTGGCGTGTGCGGATACGGTACCCGCCCTCCGCGACCGGGGAAACGTGCACGACCTCCGTGTCGGCCTCGAGCGCGAGGCCGCGCTTTCGTGCGAAATAGAGGTAGTTCTTGTCGAGCGTGTTCTTGGCGCCGTGACGACAGCCGGTCATGCACGCGCCGCACCGGATGCAGCCGGTGCGCTCCGGGCCCTCACCGCCGAAGTACGGATCGGGGACCGTCTTGCCGGGCTCGCCTGCGAAGACGGCGACGTGCGGCTTTTCGAAGGCTTCGGGGGTGCCGCGTTCTTCGGCGATCGACTTCAGGAGCGCGTCCGAGGGCATGAGGAAATCCGTCGGTGCGGCGCCTAGCATGCGGCGCGCCGTTCGATAATGCGGGAGAAGCTCCTTCTCCCAGTCGGCGAGGTGCGACCACGCGGGGCTCTCGAAGAACCCGCGCCTCGGGATGGGCAGGGTATTCGCGTACGTGAGCGACCCTCCGCCGACGCCGGCGCCAGCGAGCACCTGGACGTGACGAAAGGGCCGCATCACGAAGAGTCCGCGAAACCCGACGAGCGGCGCCCAGAGCCACTTCTTCACGTCCCAGTTCGTCTCGGGAAAGTCCGCAGCCTTGAGCTCGCTGCCCTTCTCGAGCAAGAGAACGTCATAGCCCTTCTCCACGAGCCGGAGCGCCGAGACGCTCCCGCCGAAGCCGGAGCCGATGATGGCAAAGTCGTATGTGCGAAGCGACTGGGGCGCTGGAAGGGTCATGGTTCTCGCCGCTCCGGGCCGCGGCCCGGCCGCGGCCGGGCGGAGCATCGCACGTCGCTGCCGACCAACCAACGACTCCGGCTTCGCGCGAGAAATCAGCCGGATCGGACGCGCAATGACGCGCGCTGATGCCGGGCTCGCTTCGCTTCGTACATGTGGGCATCCGCGGCTTGCATCAAATCGATCAGGTTGCGCGGGTCTTCGGGGTGAAAGACCGCCGCGCCCGTGCTGATCGAAAGACGATAGCGATGCGTCGAGAGGGCGTTCAGCTCGCTCACTCGTTCTTCGATGCGGGCATAGGTCGTTGCGATCCCGAGCTCGTCGCAGTCTCCGGCGAAGACGGCGAATTCGTCGCCGCCCAGCCGCGCGACGACGTCGGAAGCACGAAACACCCCGGTCAACACATCCGCGGCAGCGCGAAGAGCATGATCACCCATCTCGTGACCGAGCTGGTCGTTGATGAGCTTCATGCCGTTCAGGTCCGCGAAGAAGACGACACACGGTTCGAGGGATCTCGCTGCAGCTTTGAGCTGGTGTTCGGCGACTTCCATGAAGCCGCGCCGGTTATAGAGACCCGTGAGTTCGTCGCGGAGGGACAGCGCCCGGAGGGCCTCGGACTTTTCGACGAGCTGCGTTTCCGCGCGCTTGATCGCCGTCGTGTCGTGAAAGACCGCCACGGCGGCCACTGCGGTACCGTCCTCGCTGATCGGTCGAGTCGTCACGCTGTATGACCGTAGCTCGTCGTTCACGCGCAGCACGATCTCCACGCCGTCGGAGGCGTGGCCCTGAAGCGCGCGGGTGATGGGTCCCTGATCCGCCGGAAACGGGGTCTTTCCGTCGGGGAGAAAGGCTTGCTGATGCTGCGACCAATCCGCTGACGGACGCTCGCCGACCGAATACGGCACGATGCGTTTGGCGGCCGGATTGATCAGCACGGTCTCCCTGTCGGCGTCGAGAACGACCACGGCATCCCCGATATTGGAAAGCACGGATTCCAGCAGCCGAGACTGAGCGCGGAGCTGGGCTTCCGCCTTCTTTCTGGCGGCGATGTCGCTCGCGAGCTGCAGGTTCGTGAGACGCGCCTGTTCCGCGTCGCGCCGCGCGCTCGAGAGCCCGGCGAGCGCCAGCGCCACGCCGCCGGCGAGAACGGCTCCGAGCATGAGCTGGAGATGCAGCGTGGCCGCCGCCACCGCCTCCTCGCGCTCACGGAGCCGCTCGTCCGTCCTGGCGAGCATTCGTCCGATCTCGACGCGGACGGTGTCCATGGCGGTCTTGCCTCGAGCGAGGATGACGATGGCCTCCTCGTCGCTCGGATGGTGTCCTCGCTGCCGCTCGATGAGCTCGTCGAGGAATGCGAGCTTCTGGCGACTGAGCGTGTCGACACGCGATGCGCCGGCGCGCTGCACGGGGTCCGACGCCCCCACGTGCCGGAGCGACTCGAGGTCCGTGAGGAGCTCGGGGCGAGCGTTCCGGTAGGTTTCGAGGAACCGATCGTCACCGGTCAGCAGGAATCCGCGCACCCCGGTCTCCGCATCCTTCAATCGCGAGAGGGTCTCGATCATGACCTCCCGCGCGGAGAGCGTCTCCCGGACCGCGGCCTGTCGGGCGAGGAAGCTCTGGGCGTCGGCGCGCAAGAAGAGTCCGAACACGACGATCGCGCCGAGCGCCAGGAGCCACGGTAATGAGCGAAGACGGGCAAGAGCCATGAACGGCCAATGAAGACGCTACTCGAAGCATATCGCGGTTGCCCTGATTCGAGCAGGGCAGCCTCAGAATCGTCCCCGTCTCGGGGAGTCATGCGCGCGATCGGAGTCCTGGGTCTCCCCCGTTTCGGCTCGATGTGAACCGCCCCTGCGATCCCCGACCAGCGTGAGGCCGCTCATCACGAACAGCAGCACGCCCGGGGGTGCCAGGAACGCCATCAGCACGACGCTCTCGTACGCCCTGTCAACCTTGCCCTGCATCTCGGGCACGTGCGTTGCGCCGCGGAGCCCGCCGGGAATGCCTCGCGACGCGGCCCGGACGGAAATGGCCGCCGTCAGGAACGGCGCCGCGACCATCACCGCACCGATGGCCATGCCCGCGCGGAGCCAGCGCGCCTTCGATGGAGTCAGGGGCTTTTTGGCGGGAGCGGGCGGATCGTCCACGGCGCGGACCCTAGCTCCGGAGATCGCCTGGGTCGACCCCCGGGTTTCGTTCCTCGGCGCCTTGTCGTCGACGGCTGTTCGCGCCGTGAAAGCGGTGCGAAGAACACGGCCATGGCGGAAGAAACGCGAATTCGCCCCATCGTGGCGGCTGACGTCGACGATGTCGCGCGCATGGCGGGGCAGCTCGTTCGCTATCACCATTCGCTCGACGCGCTCCGATTTCTGCTCATCGATGGCGTCGAGAACGGCTACGCGCGGTTCCTTCGTAGTCAGCTCGCGGAGAAGACCGTCGTGCTGCTCGTAGCCGAACAGAGCGGGCATCGGGTCGGCTACGCCTACGCGCGGCTCGAATCGCGGGATTGGAACGCGCTCCTCGACGCGCACGGCGCGCTGCACGACATCTTCGTCGAACCCGGCGCGAGGGGTCGCGGGGTCGCGTCGGCCCTGCTCACGGAGGTCGTCGCGCGGCTCGTCGCGCTCGGGGCACCCCGCGTCGTTCTCTCGACGGCCGTGCAGAACGATGCGGCTCACCGGTTATTCTGGCGCCACGGCTTTCGCCGGACGATGATCGAGATGACGCGCGAGCTCGGGCCTGGTCATTCGAACGGGTGAAGCACTAGGATCTTCTGGCCATGCCGATGCCCGTCAAAATGACTCCGACCGAGATCCCTGCCGTCACCGTCGTCGAGACGGGAATGGTGAAGGACGATCGTGGCTTCTTCTCCGAGACCTATTCGTCGGTGATGTTCGGTAGGGCCGGGCTGGATGCGGTGTTCGTTCAGGACAACCTGAGCAGCTCGCGCAAGGGGACGCTCCGCGGACTTCACTACCAGCTCGAGCCGCACGCGATGGGCAAGCTCGTGCGCGTCGTCCGCGGCTCCGCATTCGATGTGGCTGTCGACATCCGGCGCGGCTCCCCGACCTTCGGCAAATGGGTGGGCCGCACGCTCACCGCCGAGAACAGACATGCGCTCTGGGTCCCCGCCGGGTTCGCTCACGGCTTTCTCGCTCTCGAGGACGAGACGTTCGTGTTCTACAAGTGCACCCAGATCCACACGCCCGAATCCGAGCGCGCCATTCATTTCCGCAGATCCGGAAATCGGGATCGAGTGGCCCATTCCCGCGACCCTCGTGGCGCCGAAGGACGCCGCCGCGCCGCCGCTCGCGCGCGCGGAACACAATTTCGTTTACTAGGAAAGGTGCCCGCGAGCGGAGCGAGCCCGCCGAAGGCGGCGGGGGAGCGGTCGCGAAGCCGCGGGGGCAAAGCGGGCAAGGCCCCCTTGCGAGCACGAGCCCGCCGAAGGCGGCGGGGGAGCGGTTGCGAAGCAAGCCGCGGGGGTCAAGACCCCCTTGCGAGCACGAGCCCGCCGAAGGCGGCGGGGGAGCGGTCGCGAAGCGAGCCGCGGGGGTCAAGGGCCCCCGTGAGTTGGCTGGCCTCCCATCCCGGTGCGGCTTACGTCGCGCGCGCGACCGTTCCCGACGTGACCCGCTTCACGGCTCCAGTGTCGTCGCGCAGGAGTAGCGCGCCGTCGTCGTCGATGCCGGCGCCGGTGCCGGCCTGGTCGCCGACGATCAGGCGCTCGCCGAAGAGTGCGTCGTGAGCGCGCAGCTCGCCGACGAGAGGCGATAGCCCCGTCGCGACGAAAACGTCGAGGCGCGCCGCGAAGTCATCGAGAAATTCGGCGAGCACTGCTTCGCGGACCGGTGCGGGGTCGCCGAGCAGCGCGAGCGACGTGGCGACGTTCGCGATGTCGTCGGGGAGCTCGCGCATCCGCACGTTGATCCCGACCCCGACGACGATCGCATCGACGACGGACCCGCCGACGCGGGTCTCCACGAGGATGCCGGCAAGTTTTCTGCGCCCGACGAGCACGTCGTTCGGCCACTTGACGACCACGCGAGCGTCCACGCGCCGAGCGGCGACGCTGCGCACCGCGAGGCCCACGACGAGCGACAGCGCGCTCACGCGTTCCGCGGGCAGGTCCGAGTGGAGCAGGATCGAGAACATCAGATTCTCACCGGGGGGCGACGTCCAGGCATGACCGCGACGACCGCGTCCGCGGGTCTGGATATCGGCGACGAAGGTGGTGCCGGGCAGTGCGCCGGCTCTCGCCGCGGCGAAGGCGTCGTCATTGGTGGAACCCGTCTCGCGCACGGCCACGAGAGGTTCTCCCAGAGTTTGGCTCCTGCCGAGGCGGAGGCCGGAGAAGACCGTCCTATCGAAAGAGCCTTCGTCACTCATCGATGCGCTCGAGGTCGAGACCGATGTCCGCCGCCGGCGCGGAATGCGTCAGCGCGCCGACGCTGATGACGTCCACGCCGGCTCGCGCGAGCGCAGGGACGCGGTCGAGCGTCACGCCGCCCGAGACCTCGACGACCGCGCGATTCCTGGCGCGGCGCACTGCGTCTTCGAGCTCGTGCGGCGCGAAGTTGTCGAGCATGACGATATCGGCGCCCGCGGCCAGCGCTTGGTCCAGCTCGGCGAGCGATTCGACCTCGATCTCGATGCGCGACGTGTGGGGCGCTCGGTCGCGCGCCCGCGTGACGGCCGCGGTGACGCCCCCTGCCGCGACGATGTGATTGTCCTTGATGAGAACGGCCGAACCCAGCGTGTCGCGATGGTTGCGCGCGCCGCCGGTGCGTACCGCGTAGCGCTCCAGCATGCGCAGGCCGGGCGTCGTTTTTCTGGTGTCCGCGATGCGGGTCTCGCAGCCCGGGGGTATGGCATCCGCGTAGCGGCGGGCGAGCGTCGCGATACCCGTCATTCGCTGCACGAAGTTCAGCGCCGTGCGTTCGGCGGCCAGGATCGAACGCGCATATCCGCGCACGGTCCAGAGTACGTCGCCGGGAAGCGCGCGGGTGCCGTCCGCGACGTTCATCGTCACCTCGATCTCGGGGTCGACCTCCCTGAACACGGCGCAAAACACATCGCCGCCGCACACGACGATCTCCGAACGTGCGACGGCCCAGCCGAGCACGCGCGTCGACGCATCCACGGTGGCCTCCGTGGTCAGATCGCCGCCGGCGAGATCTTCCTCGAGCGCCCGGACGACGATCGGGCCCAGGAGCGCGCGCGCGAGCATCAGCCGAGACCGTAGCTGTGCGCCAGGTACGACGCAAAGAGGTTGCAGAGCGCGTGGAATGCCGCAGACGCCCCGACCCCACGCCGTTTCACGCGGAGCCAGCCGAAAAGCAGTGACGGAAAGAAGACCGCGAGGCGGCTGAGGTTCGGCTCGGTCGCCAGGTGACCGAGGGCGAAGATCACACTCGTCACCGCGACGCCCGCGCCGACCCGGGCACCCAGGAAATCGAACCTGGGTGGGATCACGTCGTCCAGGCTGGTCTGGAGGTACCCGCGGTAGAAAGCTTCTTCCGGAAGCGCGATGACGAGAAACTGTCCGAGCGCTTCGTTCGCGATGCTCCCGAGCGGCGCCGGTCGGAACGGTGCGATCGGATGCCACCAGGCGCGGTATCCCAACCAGAAGGGCGGGAAGATGATCGCCGCGAGGGCGAGCGCGACGCACAGTTCTCTCGCGGCGCTCTGCACGAGCTGCCCGAGGCGGAGGGGTTCTCGGTCGAGCAGTCCCCCGAGTGACAACCCGAAGTGTCGCGCGCGCTCGGGGTCATCGTCGCGGAGCGCGAGCCAGTAGGTCGCGCCGAGAAATGCGAGCCCGACGGCGCTCGCCGCGTGTTCGACGGGCGCAGCGTAGGAGAGCGCCGTCACCAGCGCCGTGGTGACGACCGCTGCCGCGACGGGACGCTGCCACCCCGGGCGCTCGGGCTGTCCGGTAGGCGTCACGAGGCGGCAATCGTACCGTGCCGTCCAGTCGCGTCGGAGTTTTTCACGATCCGGCCGAATCCGTCGCGACGAATCGGGCGGGGCGCTTACTCCCCGCGCGGCCACGCTTGAGATAAGGTCGCCCCCTGTCCGCGCGCGTGCCAGACCCACGCGTCCGGTGGGAGGCCCCATGCTCGAACCGAATCGCCCGAATCCGTCCTCGCGGCTGCGTCCGCCCTTCGTTCGCGCGGCCAAGTGGCCTCCGGAGGACGACGACGGAGCCCCGGCACCCGGCGGACTTCCGACGGGAGGTGGTGGCGGAGGCGGTGGTGGGTTCGATGCCGGCGACGGTAATTTCAAGAAGGGGGCGATCAGGCCGATCGCCGTCGTGCTCGCGCTCGCGATCGTAGGGGCAATCGGCGCGTTTCTGCTCATCGGCGTGAAGCAGGAGGAGACGAAGGTGCCGGTCGCGAAGGCCGGGCAGATGAAGAAGGACCTTCTCGTCCTGCCGCTCGCCGACCAGCTCCCGAAGTGGCGCGAGTACGCGAAGATGGATAGCTCCTACCTGAAGCAGGAGGCGCTCAAGTATCTGGCCTGGGCTCAGGATCCACAGGGCATTCCGATCGCGATTGCCGATCTCGCCGACCCGGACCAGTCGGTGCGTGCGCAGGCCGCGACGGCGCTGCTCGAGTATGGCTCGCCCGCCGCGGACGCGGCGAAGCCGGCGCTCGTGAAGGCGCTCGGCGAAGCCGCGACGGAATCGAAACCGCAGATCGTGTGGGCACTCGTCGAGCTCGGCGAGAAGTCGGTGCAAAAGACGGTGCTCGACGAGTATCGCGCGGGGCACCTGTCGCAGATCCGGCGGCTCGACGGCGCGCTCGCGTTCGATCCGAACAAGCTTGCCGCGTACATCGGCATCGACGAGCTCGCGGGGATGGCATCCGATCCGAGCCCGTCCGTGCGGCAGCTCGTCGCGACGGTCCTCTCGCGTCACGCGGAACCGAAGTACACCGATGCGCTCATCAAGTTGCTCAACGACCCGGACGGGGAGATCTCGGCGCAGGCCGCGCCGGGTCTCGGAAAGATCGGCGACCAGCGCGCGCGCCAGCCGCTCCTCGACAAGCTGAAGGGTGCAGACAAGGACAGCCGCCAGAAGTACCTCGAGGCGCTTCGCGATGGAGTCGGTGCCCAGGGGCTCGTGACGTCGCTCGACAGCGTGCCGACCGACGACGCGACGAAGGCCTGGTACCAGACGGCCCAGGTCTTCGACATGATCCGGAAGCTTGCCGATCCTCGCGGAGGCGACGCGCTGCTCGCGTACATCAACGACAAGAAGCCGAGCATTCACTGGGAGACGTTCGCGGCATTCGCCATGGCGGAGATTGGCGATATCCGCGCCGTGCCGACGCTCGCGCGGCGTCTCCGCATGGACGAGGGTAAGATCTACAGTGACGACACCGACTACGAGATGGCCGTGAAGCGCAACAACAATGAGCGCGTCGTCGCGGCCCGCATGATCGCCGATCTCGCCGTCATGTATCCGGACAAGAAGGACCAGATCCGCGATCAGGCCGAGGACGCCGTCATGTTCTGGATGCACGAGATGCCGTCGCCGCACGCGAATGCCATGCGCGCGCTCGCCGCCATGGGGTCGACCCAGGATCTGCCCGCGCTTCGCAAGTGGGCGAACCCGCCGAATCCGCTGCCCGTCCAGGGGCAACAGCCTCCGTTCCCCGAAGAGTGGGTCGTCGCGCAGAGCGCGCTCCGGTACGTCGGCTGGATGAAGGACAAGCCTTCGTGGCCCGTGCTGCTGAAGGACCTCAAGCGTCGCGATCCGACCCTCGACGTCACGCGCGAAGGGATGCAGCAGGGCGGGGTGGCGATCCTCGGCATGACGCTCCGTGCACTCGGCTACGGCGCATCTCAGGGCTTTTCGGAGTGGGGCGACGAGAAGGCGTTCAAGCCGCTCCTGACCTATGCCGAAGATCCGAAGGAGCACGAGGAGGCGAGGGAGGCCGCGTGTGCGGCGCTCGCGTGGGTCTCGAGCCCGGACGACATGGTGAAGGTCGCGGAGGAGATCCAGCGGTTCAGCAGCGCGGATCCGAAGGACGAAACGCGGCGCGCGTGCCTTCTGGAGACGTTGATCAATCGTCCGATGCCGGGTACGGCTCCGGCGCTCATCGGCATGCTCACGCCGTCCGCGTCGATGGGGACCCGTCATCAGGTCGCCCGGGCGATCGGCAAGGCCGGGTTCGATTCCGCCGTGGAGGCCAAGCTGTTCGAGCTCATCAAGGACGATCAGCTCGCGGAAGATGCGGCACTCGCCCTGATTCTCGGCGGCTCGCCCGACACCGCGGCCCGCGCCGTGGCGATGCTGTCGGACAAGCCAAAGGAGATGATCGACGATCTACAGGATCTCTGGTACCGCTCCTTCGGCTATTGGTCGGACGAAGATCTCGCGAAGGGGCACATCTTCCGGGTTGTCGACAACGCGGAAGCGATTGCCAAGGTCGAGATCAAGGACACCCCGCAGGAGTGGGCACCGGCACAGCTCACGTCGCAGTTCGACAATCTGGAATTCGACAACGGCCCGCATTCGTTCACGCGTGTCGTGCTACGCCACAAACTTCTCGACATGGCGAAGGGCGACGACCCCGTGAAGCGTGCGGGCGCGATCCGCACGCTCGAGTTCATGAAGGAGCAGGGCTGCTTGCTCGCGCTCCGCGACGTCCCCGGAGAGACGGGCAAGCTCGCGAGCGACGCCTACCGGGATCTCCTGAACCCGAAGATCATGACCGGCGTCAAAGCCATCGCGAACGACGCGAAGCCTGCTGCCACGGAGTGATCGTCAAAGCAGTGCTTCGGATGCGAACGAGCCGCCTCTTCGCGTCCTTCGTGCTCGCATCGGCATCCGTCGCGTGCGCTCGCACGCCCGCGGCCAGGGGCCCCGGGCTGCTCGGCGGAGCTCCTCACGACATCCGCGAAGCGTGCGTGCCGCAGGGTCCCGAGCGTTGCTTCAATGCGCGCGACGACAACTGCAATGGCCTCATCGACGAAGGTTGCGGTGGGCACACCGGCCTCGTGCAATTTTCGATCGCCTGGGATTCGGCGACTGCGGACGTCGACTTGCTCGTCACGGACCCCAAGGGCGAGCTTTCGGAAGTGGGTCGGCCGACAGCGAGCGGTCTCGTGAAAGAACGGGACTGTCCGGGCCCTCATGGGGAGTGCCACGGCGAGAACTACGAAAACGTGTACCTCGAGAAGGAAGACGCGCCGCGCGGTGAGTACCGCGTCAAGATTCGTCTCGCTCGTCTTGGCGACGACGACGCGCCCGTTCGGATCACGTTCGGTGCGCGCCTGGACGGCAGGACCGCGGCAGAAGAACTCGTCCTGACGAAAGCGGGCGAGCTGACCGAGCTTGATTTCCGTCTCTGAGAAGAGATATGTTGGAGGGTCAGTCGGCTGCGGGAATTCCCGCGGCGAGGGCAGAGCATGAGCTCCAAGGTTCTTGGTCGCATCACGAACCCCGGGCGTCCGCGTGGACCGGACGTGGAAATGAGCATTTCAGTGCCCGACGCGTGGCTCGCGGAAGGGGCATCGATTGAGGTGGAGTTGCCCCGAAACCTGTCCTGCGCAGCCTGCAAAGGGGGGGGCTGTGACGCGTGCGACCGTTCGGGCGGCATTTCTCTGCGCGGAAAAAAGGACCCGGTCGAGCTTATGGAAGTGACTCTCCCCGGGAGCCCTTCCGTCGCCGATCCAGCGAGCGCGTCCACCCGCGGGCTCGTCATGCGAATTCCGGAGCGGGGCGGCCTGTCGCCCGTCGATGCCCGGCTACCGCGCGGGAACCTCCTTCTGAGTGTCTCGAAGGACGAGCAGCCGTCCCAGGGCGTGGCGCGCGTCGAACCGCCCGGGCCGCCCGCACGTCCGTCGGTGCCGGAGATGCTCCGGCTCTCGCTGTCTCCCGCGTCGCCGGAGGGCCGCTCGCGGCTCGTGGTGCTTGCCGTCGGGGTGGCTGCGGTCGTCGCGGTCCTCGTCTGGTGGCTTCACCATCGCTAGCGATCCGAAGCCTCAGTGACGGGACCAGCGCTCTCGAACAAGTACCCTTCGCAGCGGTCACGGCAGGTAGCAGCCGACTTGCATACACGCCCAATGCCGAGCCTGTGGGTCGTACGCGCAAACCGCGCTGGTAGAGCCTAAACTGCCCCCGTCGGACCCAGGGCAGTCCGCATCGTTGGTACATGTGTCCAATGCGGTGTGGCAGAAGTACGTGCTCAGGCCCCAGCAGCGGTTTTCTGAATTGGAGGGTGAGCAGTAGCCGCCAGGGCCGCAATCGGAATCCACGGCGCAATTGCCGTGGGGCGCGCAGACGTTCGCGTAACTGTCGGTCGGCGCGCTGCGGCAAACGCACGGCGTCGCCGACGGACAGTCTGAATCGCTGGAGCACTCGTCGTACGAACAACCGCCTGGCCCGACCATGCCTTCAAATGGGAAGCAACGACCGTTGGTTCCACCGCGGCATTGCGAGTCCGACGAACACGCGACGCCGCCGTCCGGACCAATCGCGGCAAACCCCGCTGCATAAGGGTGGGTTCCGGGCCCGGGCCCGCGCTGCGAAGAGCAGCACGCGGAAGCCCGGTGGTTCAGGGGGACGCGCGCGGTAGCCGCTCCGGCCGATCCCGCTTCGACAACGGTCGACTCGCAGGACGCGCTCGAGATGGGACCCGGTGAACCATCGCCGATCGAGCCGCCGCTGCCCGTATCCAAGCCGCCACTCACGCGCCCTTCGCAGCCAAAACCTGAAACAACCGTCAGCGCCGACAACACGAAAGCAAAATGGATCTTCATGGACCGCGGTCAATTAAAGCAAAACGCGAGCCAAATCGCAGAAACCGCGGAATAAGAGCCGCAGTGGGCCAAGCGTGTGCCACGCGAAGATGTGATTCCCGGGCGAGTTCCCCATCGCTTGAGGTTGCTCACGTAGCGATGGCCGGACCGTTCGTGGGGTCGTCGCCGCGGGACACGGCCCACGACGTAGGCAGCGCTCCCCACGCCGTGCTGACGAGCCCATCAGTCGCTGGAATCGGTTCACGCAAGGTCGGGAGGACGCCCCAGTTTACGCGGCGTGGGGAGTGCGTCCCACGGCGTGGGGGGGGAAGCCTCACCGACGGGGGCGGCGGAACGCGTACGCGGTCCGCGACTCACATCTGGCTGTAGTTCGGTCCGTCGCCGCCCTCGGGTACGACCCAGCGGATGTTGATGTACGGGTCCATCGAGATCGCACGTCTTGCAGTGGACGCAGTTGGTGGGATTCAGGTGCAGCTTCTTCTTCCCCGGATTCGACTCGTCTTCCACCATCTCGTAGACGTTTGCGGGGCACGCGCGCGTGCAGGGGTTGCCGTACTTCTCGGCGCAGTCCGTCGAGCAGATGTCGCGGTTCAACACCTGCAGGTGAGATGGCTGATCTTCCTCGCCCTTCGAGCCGGCGAGGTACACGTCGGATAGCTTGTCGAGGAAGAGCTTGCCGTCATACGGAATGCCCTTCTTCAGGTCCTTCAGGCCGCCGACCTCGGAGAGCGTGCGCTTCGTCTCGAAGTCCGCGTCGACGTGCGTGCGCGACTTGTTGAGGTCGTTGATGAGTCCGCCGATGACCGGCGCCGCCGTGAGACCGTTCTTCACCACGGCCATCGCGAGGCCGTCGTGGAAGTTCGAGTGGAAGTTTCTCGCCTTCCACATCTCTTGCCCGACCCACGAGTCTTCGACCTTCTTCTGATACGGGGCGAGCTTCTCCGCCGAGTAGTCCTTCGCGAGCAGTGCTTCGAACGCAGTCTCCGCGGCGAGCATGCCGCTCTTGATGGCCAGGTGTACGCCCTTGAGCCGCTCCGCATTCACGAGGCCGCCCGAGTCGCCTGCGAGCATGAGCCCGCCGGCAAAGAGCTTCGGCATCGCGTGCCAGCCGCCGAGCGGAACCGTCTTCGCGCCGTACTGAATGACCTTGCCGCCCTTCAGGTACTTCTGGAACAAGGGGTGCGTCTTCATGCGCTGGAGCAGCACCTGGGGATCCGTGTTCGGATCGGAATAGTCGAGACCGACCATCAACCCGAGCGCGACCAGGTTGTCCTTCATCGAGTACATGAAGGAGCCGCCGTACGTCTTGTCGCCGAGCGGCCAGCCCGCGGTGAGCACGACCTCGCCCGCCGGCATTTGCCCCGCGGGAACTTCGATGACCTCTTTCACGCCGAGGCAGTAGCTGTTCGGGTTCTTGCCGTCGTCCAGCTTCAGCTTGCGCACCACGTCGCGAGTCAAGCTGCCGCGGGTGCCTTCGGTGAGCACCGTGATCTTGGCCTTCATGTTCACGCCGGGTTCGAAGCTGCGCTTCTTCTCCCCCGTGTGTCCGATGCCCTTGTCGCCCGTGCGAACGCCGGTGATGGTGTCACCGTCGTAGGTCATGTACGCACCAGCAAAACCCGGGAACAGCATGATCCCCTGCTCTTCACAGAGGGTCGCGAGCCACCGGCAGAACTTCGACAGGCTGCCGATGTAGAGCCCATGATCCTGTAACGGCGGGGGCATCATCGGCACCGGCGCGGCGATCGTCGGGCTGAGAAGGAAGTGCATGCTCTCCTTCTCGACCTTGCAGTCGAGCGGCGCGCCCTTCTTCTCGAAGTCGGGGATGAGCTCCTTCAAGGCCTTCGGATCCAGCACCATGCCGGAGATGCCCATGGCGCCGATCTCCGAGCACTTCTCGAGCACGGTGATGTTCACTTCACCGAGCTTGTCTCCCTGCTTCTCGCCCTTCTCGATGGCGTCGTCGTGCTTCTTGCAGAGCTGCATCAGGTGATACGCCCCCGCGAGTCCCGCCGGGCCCGCGCCGACGAACAGCACATCGACGTCCATCGTCTCCCGCTCGACGCCGTCGTCCTTGGCCTCCTCGTTGTAGTCCTTCGGCCGTGCGAGCCGCACGCTGTGCTTCGGCGAGGAGTGCGGATCTCCTACGAAGAGCCAGGCGAGGTTTATTGCGACCACGAGAGGAACGGCGACGGCGAGCAAAACGAGCCAGGTCATGGAGTCCTCACGTTTGTAGCTTCTTCACCTCGGCGACGAGCTCGGGAACGACCTTGAACAGGTCGGCCACGAGCCCGTAATCCGAAATCTTGAGGATCGGCGCATCCGGATCCTTGTTCACTGCGACGATGACCTTCGACCCGGCCATGCCCGCGATGTGCTGGATGGCGCCGGACAGTCCGAGCGCGATGTAGAGCTCCGGAGCGACGACCTTGCCGGTCTGTCCAACCTGCCAATCGTTCGGAACCCAGCCGGCGTCGACGATGGCGCGCGTCGCGCCGACGGCGGCACCGAGCACGTCCGCCAGCACTTCGACGGTTTCCTTGTATCCCTCGGGGCCCTTGGTACCGCGACCGCCGGAAACGACGATGCGGGCGTCCGTGAGCTCCGGACGTTCGCTCTTCACCTCGGCGAACTCGACGAACTTCGTCTTGAGGGAACCCGCGTCGAGGCCGACTTCGAGGGCCTTCACTTCACCGCCGGGAGCACCCGCGGCCGGTGCGTCGAAGTCCGTCGGACGAACGCTGACCACCTTGCGCTCCGTGGTGATCTCGACCCACTGGTGGAGGTTGCCGGCGAACATGGGTCGCTTGAAGCCCATCTTTCCGCCGATATCGTCGACACCGATGACGTCGCTCGCCATGCCCGCGCCGAGGCTCGCCGCGACGCGCGGCAAATAATCCCGGCCCTGCGCGGTTGCCGACGCGCATACGACCCCCGCCTGCGCCGCTTCCGCCGCCTTGATGGCCGCCTTGGCGAACGCTTCCGCCGTGTAGTTCTTGAGGGCCGGCGAGGTCGCGGTCCAGACCACGGCCACGCCGTACTTCTGGAGCTCTGCCGCCGCACCGGCGACATCCCCGTCCCCGCAGACGAGGGCGTGGACCTGCCCGCCGAGCTTCTGCGCCGCGAGCTTCGCGAACGTGATCGCGGGCAGCGAGGTCTTCCGGAGGCCGTTCTTCAATTCCGCAACGACAAGGACGTTTTTCATCTTCTTGATCTTCCTTCAGATGACCTTCGCTTCATCGTGCAGCTTCTTCACGAGAGTCGGCACGTCGGGGACGAGCTGACCCGCCTTGCGCGCCGGCGGCTCCGCTACCTTCAGCGACTTCACTTTCGGCGTGGCATCGACGCCCAGCTCCGCGAACGTCGTCTCTTTCAGCGGTTTCTTCTTCGCCTTCATGATGCTCGGCAACGACGCGTAGCGCGGCTCGTTGAGACGGAGATCCGCGGTGACGATACCGGGGAGGGTGACGTCCACGGTTTCGAGGCCGCCGTCGACCTCGCGCGTGACGCGTACGCTCTTGCCGTCGTCGCTGACGGCGACCTTCGACGCGTACGCGGCCTGGCCCCAGCCCATGAGCTCGGCGACGATCGACGTCGCCTGGCCCGAGTCGTAGTCCACGGCTTGCTTGCCCATGATCACGATATCCGGCTTCTCCTCGCCGATGATCTTCGCGATGGCGCGAGCCGCGGCGTCGGAGTCGACGTCGCCGTCGTGCTTCACGAGCACGCCCCGATCGGCGCCCATCGCGAGACACTGCCGGACTTGCTGTGCAGCGTCCGCCGGGCCGACGCTGACGACGACGACTTCGCCGCCGTGCTTCTCCTTCAAGCGCAGGCTCTCTTCGACTGCGATCTCATCGAAGGGGTTCACGACCCACTTCACGCCATCTTTCACGTACCCCGAGCCGTCGCCCGCTACGCGGAGCTTGATCTCGGGATCCGGAACACGCTTCGCGGTGCACAGGATCTTCACGTTTCAGGACCTTTCGCGGTGCCAATCCGAGGGCAATTGGAGGCCCGCCTCATAGCCAGGTGACCCCACCCTGTCAAGGCAACGCCCCCTCGTCAAAACCCGAGGAGTGGCGCTCATTTGTGCAGCGCGGGTGGACGGCGACCCTATCCGGCAGTTCGGACGTCAGGGGACCAGCTGACACGGGTAGCCCGGGGTCGCGCAGGCGTAGCCTGGCTCGACCTGGCAGCTGGAGGAGCAGCCGTCGCCTGAATTGCCGTTTCCGTCGTCGCAGGATTCACCGAACTGGAGCTGGAGCATGCCGTCGCCGCAGTAGGGCCCGAGCGTACAGTTCGCGTTGCAGCCGCCGTAGGCGCCGGTGTTGTTGGCAGTGCCCTCGTCGCACGCTTCGCCCGGCTCGACGACGGCGTCGCCGCAGACGGAGCCGCTGCCCGCGGAGCCGCCGGTCCCCGAGCAAGCCGCGCCGCAGCCCGACGAACAGCACTGATAGAACGCAGGCCCCCAGGCCATCTTGCATTCCTGATCTTGAGCCGGAGTCGGCTGACAATGCGTGCAGGCGCCTGCCGTGCAGAACCCAGGCTCGCCGAACGAGTCGTAACACGGTGCCCCGGCCGGCCCGCTGCAGACGATCGGTCCCGAGCATGCCGCCGCGCAGGAGGGGGACAACATGCAGGAGTCGAGCTCCCCGGCGAGCTGCACGCCGAGGGCGCCGTTCGCGTTGATGACGGCCGCGCAGGGGCTCGCGGCGTTCAAGCAATCGTTCTTCGAGGCGCAGCTCGAATAGGCCATGCACGCGACCATGGCTTCACAGTTGGGCGCTTGTCCCTGCCCGGTGGAGCCACAACTTCCGAAGTCCGGCTCGTTGCAGTTCGCGCAGAGGCAGGCCCAGCAGGGATCGGACGGCTTGTTCTCGGGGCATCCCGCGCCAACCACGGTGCTGCCGCCGCTGCCGCCGCCGAAGCCGCCCGCGCCGCCGAAGCCGCCCGCGCCGCCGACCCCGTTCGCACGGCCCGCGCACGTCGGACACGACTGAAGAGCGCAGGCCAGGAAATCGTTGGCCGCCGTTATCGGCATGCCCGTCGCGGTGATCACCGGGTCTGCACGCGCCCCCATCCCTGCCCGTCGCGCCTCCGCTGGCTCCCCCCTCGCCGTTCCCTCCCTGGCCTCCCGCTTGCGAACCGCCGGAGCTCGGCGCGCCCCCCGCGCTCGCCGTGCCACCCTCCGCACTGCCGCCGTCGGTCGAAGGACGCAGCTTGCGATCTCGAATGCCGAGAAGCGAAGTGCACGCCGCCAGTACCGCCGCCGTCGCGAACGCAACCAGCACCTGCGCTCGCATGCTCACGATCCGCGGCGCCATCGATCCGCGACGATACGTCAGGTCCCGCCGGTCGCGAAGAGACCGGAATTCCTCCGTGGCAGGAACCGCCATCGTTCGAGGTGGGACCGATCATCGTTCGATCATCGTTCGATCATCCTTCGACGTCCGTCCGAGCCGTTCGGGGGGCTTCGAAGGGCTTCGAGGGGCGTACCGGATGGAGGGCGCTCATCCGTACAGGGCCGAGGCGTGGTCCGATTGAGGGGTTGGCGGTGCGGCCCAGGGGCCCCCTTGCACCGTTTCCGGCAAGGATGGGTCCTCGGACGCTTCGGCCCCTCGATCAACGCTGGCGACTCGTTATAGTTTGAGGCCGTGACCTCCACCCGCCGTTATGTGGATAGTGGCCCTGTGGCCACCGCCGCGCCGGAGATCGAAAAAGAGCCATCGGCGGAGCTCTGCTGTGATGCGTGCGGAGAAGCGATCGAGGGAACGCCCGCCGGGTCGGGCCTGTTCCTCTGGACCCGCGGAGACGAGGTGCGTTACGAGGAGCCGCCCCTGTGCGAGCGCTGCGCCTACGCGATCGCCGTGGGCGGCACGCTCCAGTGGGAGCTCGACGAAGAGGGTTGAGCCCTGCCTCTCGTCCGGTCAGTGGAGCGTCTTCTTGCCGTCGTCCTTGATCGGCGGCCGGCGATCGAGGAGCTCCTGCGCCGCGCCGCGAAGCACGATGGATGTCTCCGTGCTCTTCAGGACGTCGCGCAACTCTTCGCGCGTACAGAGACCGAGGAGCGGCATCGTGAGCTCGCAAGGCGAGCCCGGGTTCAACAGTAGCGCCATCCGGACGCGCGGACGAGCCAGCCACCGGTGCGAGCGGACGAGCTCGCGAAGCGCCGCGGGGCGCGCCGGTCTGAGCGTGGCGATGCGGATTGCGTCGTCCTCGACCATCTTCGGGTTCTCGAGCAGCTGTCGGATGACGAGTGGATGCGGATCGAGACAGAGTCTCTCGAACGCGCGTCGGTCGGGACGTCGTGCGAGGCTCTTCCGCTCGCCGAGAGACAGCTCCCGGCCCGCGCCATAGTCGGGCACGCGGAGTTCCTCGGGCTCCGGCGCATGAATGCTGGGAGGCGGAGCGCGCCGGATGAGCCGCTCGAGGCCGAACAGATCGCGCGCCAGCGCTTCGGTCCGGAGACCGTCGAGCAAGGCCGCATTCTCCGAATCGACGAGGAGCATCGCGATCGAGAGCAGCGCTTCACGTGCGTCCGGGTCCGCCGCCGCGCTCTCCTCGGCGACGGCGTTCAGGACCTCCGCCGCCGTCGCGGTGCCGAGCCCTTCGAGCTCGGCGTGCAACCATCCGAGGCGGAGCGGCGCGTCGGGCAAGGAGAGCAGGAGCCTCTTCAGCCGGTGCGCATCCATGCTGTCTCCGAGACTACTCGCCCGGCCTCCGAATCGCACGGCTCTCGATGGCTCCTGCGCTAAGCTCGGCGCGTGCCCGCCGGGCCCCTCATCGAACGTATCGAGCGCGCCTGGCAGTCCCATGCGCGCGGCGCCGCGGAGCAGGCGCTGTTCGCTCTGCTGCTTTCGGTCATCGTCGGGGGCGCGCACCTCGCGCGACTCGGAACCCCCTGGGCCCGCGCGACCACGGGCGTGGTGATCGCGTCGATCCTGGCGTGGCAGATCGGGCTTCGGCTCCGTCGGCGGCGCGAAGCGAAGAGCGAGCGACTGACGGTACGCCGCGTCTTGCTGGCGACGGACCCGGCACTCGGTGATCGCGCTCTACGAGCGCTCGGCCTCCGTGATCGCACCGCGCGGGACGAGGCCGTCGGCTCGAAGGAACTCGCCGAGCTGCACCTGTCGCGGATTCTCGAGAAGGTCTCTCCGGAGGCGGTCTCGGCCGCCGCGGGTCGCTACGGTCAGCGCTTTCGAAGTGTGACCGTCGTCCTGCTCTCGTGTGTGGCCGTCGGCGTCGTCATGGCGCCCTCCAGGGTCGTCGAGGGTCTCGACGTGCTCGCGGCCCGGCACGCGCGCGCGCCATTGCCCATGAACTGGCTCGCCTATGCGCGCGTCTCGGCGGTGCCGCCGAAGTACACGGGCGAGACGGAGCGCGCGCTCGTGTTCGACATGGACGTCGAGCTTCCGAGAGGGACCGTCGTCACCGCGCGCGGTGCGCCGCGCGAAGTCGGTCGCGCCCTGGTGCTGACGGACGGCATCGAAGAGGAGCCGTTCGCCGACGACGGCGAAGGCGGGGTCGTCGCGCGCTACACGGTGCGCTCGGATGTTTCGCTCCGTGTCGCCGCCCGGTTCGGCGGCGTCCGGATCGACGACGAAGCGAGTCTCGGCATCCACGTCGTTCCCGATGCGCCGCCGTCCGTCGAACTTTCGTCCGCGCCACGCACGATCCGACTCGCCGACATGGGCCGCCTCGACGTTCGCTGGGTCGCCCGCGACGACCACGGGCTCCGGCAGGTCGACATGGTCTTGCGCTCGGGCGTGCGCGAAGAGCGGCGCACCCTCGGCCGGTTCGACGGATCGACCCAGCTCGAGCAGGGCGGTCAGGTCGTGAGCCCGCGCGATCCATTTCTCAGACGCATGTTCCTTCCGATCTCGGTCATCGTGGAGGCCAGGGACAATGACCCGTTCGACGGACCCAAGTGGGGCCACAGCGCGGCGATCACGATCGTTCCGCCGGACGTCGGACAGCCCGAGGCCGAGCGCTATGCGGCGCTCGCCGCCGTCCGTGACGACCTCGTCGATCTGTTGAAATGGCGCGACGCCCAGGTCGGAGTCACGGATGCGGATCGCATCCGTGACGGGCGAGAACGCGTCGCGGCGTTGAATGAACGCATCGAAGCGGCCCTCCAGAAAACGTACGCTGGAGCGACCTTCCCGCGCAAGCTGCGGGCGTTCGTCGAGGGCCAGCTCGACCTTCTGCGAAGGCAGGGTGGGGGAGTCACGGAAGAGGCCGTCGAGCGCGGCATGCTGGCAGTCGACGTCGTGCTCGGTGCGATCGGAGATCGCGATGCGGCGGACGTCGCGAAGCGCCTGGCGGATGTCGCCGAAGAGATCGCCGTCGCGGCGCATGCGGCGCGGGAGACGGAGCACTGGCAACCGGAGCTGCTCCGGGTCGACGCCGCGCTCGCGGCGCTGGGTCGCGGAGTCGACAGATTGTCGGTGCTCGCCGCGCTCGGCCACGATCTCGGCGGTGTCGCCGCGGCCGACACGGGCCGCATCCGTCGCTCGCGGACCGCGGACGATCTCACGCACACCGAGCTCGCGGCGCTCCATCTGGCCGCGCGCCTCCGCCGTCCGACACCCTCGTTCGGTGCGATGACGGGAAGCAGCCACGGCGGCGGGGTGGAGTCCGGACGCGGCCGCGGCTCCGGAGGCGGCGATGCGTCGCCTTCGCCGTCCGACGGCGACGAGGAATTCGACCGTGCGGCGAACGCGATCGAACAGCTCGCCGAGGAGCACCAGGACACCGTGCAGGGGGTGGAGAGCGCGCTCGACGACGCACGCCGCGTCGACTCCACGGACGCCGAACGTGAGCAGGCGAAGCACCTCGCCGACGAGATTCGCGACGCGATCGACCCGCTGCCGCTCCCGGGGCAGGAGTTCGGTTCGCCGCGCGCCACGGCAGCGCTCGCTCGGGAGCTCGCGAAGGCCGCGGCCCACGCGCTCGACGACATGGCCCTCCAGGAGGCGGCCGACAGCGCCGAGAACTCGCTGTCCACGCTCGACCAGGCGGAGCGACGTCTGGACGCAAACGACGACCTCCACGACCGCTTTGCCGAGGTACGTCGAGCGTTGCAGGACGCCCTCTCCTTCATCCACGGCGAACTCGACAAGCGAAAGGCAGAATCGGAGTCCAGGGCTCGCGCTCCGCTCGAGCAAGCGGGCGATACGGAGCGGGATCTGGCCGCGCGCGCCGCGAAGCTTGCAGGCGATCTGGGGGGCAAGGGCGCCGCGCTTCCACGGGAAACGTCGGACCAGATCGCGAAAGCGGGCAGCGTCATGCAAGACGCGGCCAGGGCTTTGAGTGAAGGGCGAGGTGACGACGCGCTCGCCCTGCAGCGCGAGGCGCAGCGGTTGCTGGAGCAGTCCCGCCTCGACCGCGCGACGGAACCCGACGAGGGGGATGAGCAGAGTGAAAAGCCGTCGCCCTCCGGCAAGACCAGCTCGAACGGTCGGGCGATAGCGACGGGTGGCGACGTTCCAGGCCCCGACGCGAAGGCGCGCGCCGAGGAGTTTCGGCGGCGCGTGCTCCAAGGTCTGGGGATGGCCAAGAGCGATCGGCTCTCGCCGGCCATCCGGCGGTACGCGGAGGGGCTCCTCCGATGAGGCGCGCTCGTTCGTTCGCCCTGGGTGCGGCCGTGATCGCGTCGTGCGTCCTCGCGCAAGCGCGGGTCGCGCCCGTCTCGGTGAGCGACATTGCGGACGCGATCACGGAGCTCGACGTCCAGCGGGCGCGGACGCTCCTCGCGGCGACTCACGCGGATTCGGCGCCCATCGCGCTGGAGCGCGCCCGGCTCGCGCTCTACGTGGGTGACTGCGACTCGGCGGCCGCGACGCTCGCGACGCTCGACGGAGTGAAGGAGGCAGGGCCGCTCGAGGAGCTCGCGAAGAACTGTGCCGGCGCGACGGCGGGGTCCATCGTGATCCAGGATCCGGCGAGGGGCCTCTGGATACGGCTCCAGGACTCGGCCGATAGCGCCCTCGTTCCGGAGCTCTCCGATGTCGTGGTGCGTGCCCGAGCGGCGATAGAGCGCGACCTCGGGGTCGTGATGCCGCGTCCGTTGCGCATCGACGTCGTGCGCGATCTGTTTTCCCTGTCGGCGGTGACGGGGTTGCCGCTGAAGGCGGCCGAAACGACGGGCACCGTCGCCGTTGCGCGCTGGGGGCGCGTCAACATCATCTCACCGCGTGCCGGGACGTTCCCGTGGGAAGACACGCTCGCTCACGAGATCACCCATCTGGCGATCACGCGCGCGACGCGCGACGCGGCGCCACTCTGGCTGCAAGAGGGCCTGGCGAAGCGACAGGAGACCAGATGGCGGCCCCCTCGTCCGTTCGACGGCGAGCCCGCGCCGGACGCCATCGCGCGTGATGCCTTGCTCAGCGGACAGTCCGTCGGAGTCGACAAGCTCGGCCCGTCGATCGCGATGCTCCCGAGCGCCGACGCCGCGTCGATCGCATTCGCCGAGGTCTCGAGCTTCATGAAATATTGGATCGCGCAGAACGGGAAGCCGGCGCTGGAGCTCCTCTTCGCGGATCTCAAGGGGCTCGGGGGCCCCGAGTTCGCCGATGCCGCGATGCGTACCGTCTCCGGCTACGACCTTTCCGGATGGATCCTCCGCTGGCAGGATCATCTTCGCAGGTTGCCCCCCGATCACGGCGCGACCGCCGACGCCCCCACGCCCGCCGACGACCTCCTCCGAAGTCTCCTCGCCGACAGCATGGCGGTGGACGCCAAGAGTCGCGCCCGGGCCGTGCGCACCGGCGAGCTACTATTTGCGCGCGGCGCGCCGGCTCTCGCGTCCGAGCAGTTTCGCGGCGCGCTCGTGGGGGAGCCCGATGACCCAGCCCTCCGGTTCCGTCTCGGCCGCAGCCTGATCGCGAGCGGGAAAAAGGAAGACGCCGCGCCGCTCTTCCAGTCGCCGGACCATCTTTTTTCTGCGGACGCCGGGTGGTTTGCGCTCGAGGGTCGGTTCTTGCGCGACCGTGGCTCGCCACTGGCGGCCGCCGCCTCTGATTTCGCGATCGCGCTGGATCCTTATCTGGAGGATGCCGCCTGTTACGGACAATTCCGGATACCTGACGCGACGGGTCAAATGCGGCAAGCGCCGCTCCCGACTCGTCCCGAGCAGCGGGGTCTTTGCGAAGCCGCCAGAAAAATCCAAGAACACTGACGCTCCCTTTCAGAAATCTGGCGGCCTAGTCCGCGTCCCCGTGAAATCTGGTTCGATCCCGGCCGGAACGGGCATTAGAGTCCGGTGCTTACGCCAGAAAGGGCAAGGTCATCGCAGGAGTGAGCGTCGCGACCTTCGCTGCAGCCCAGCTGCTCCGCTTGTTGCCCAGGGCGGGCCTCAGTCACGCGGTCGGACGGCTGTGCGAGGCGCCGTTGTCCCCCGCGGTATCGCGAGCGGTCACGCAGGCGTACATCCGCGCTTACGGCGTGGACATGAGCGACGTCGCCGCGGATTCGGACGACTACCCGAGTTTCGACGCGTTCTTCACTCGACCGCTGAGGAGCGGGTCCCGGACCATCGACGAATCCCGTGTCGTGTCGCCCGCCGATGGGAATCTGAGCGATTCTGGGGTGATCGAGCCGAACGCCCGTATCGTCGTGAAAGGAGCACCATACGACGTCGCGGAGCTCGTCGGAGATGCGGCGCAGGCTTGCGCGCTCGCCGGTGGCGCGTTCGCCGTCGTCTATCTGTCGCCCCGTGACTATCATCGCGTCCACAGTCCCGTGGACGGGCTTCTCGGTTCGGCGCGCGGAATTCCGGGTGATCTCTACCCGGTCAACTCGATCGGTGAGCGCCACGTTCCCCGCCTGTTCGTCAAGAACCAGCGAGTCGCCGTCACGATCGACACGAAAGACGGCCTCGTCGTCGTGGTGTTCGTCGGGGCGATGATCGTCGGCAAGATCACCGTAACCGCCATCGGCGGGTCCGAGACTCCACTCGGAGTTCATCGTATCGAGCCGGGGCTCCACGTACGGCGCGGAGACGAGATCGGCGCTTTCCATCTGGGTTCCACGGTGGTGCTTCTGGCCGGCGGACGAGCGCGTTTCTCGCGTCGCAGAGGCTCCATCAAGTACGGTGAGTCCCTGCTTTCTCCCTCGCGGGCAACAGAATGAGCGACGAGACCGACGACATCGATGTGGACGCCGAGGACGCGGCGGTCCCGATCCGCGGCGTCCCGTCCACCTCCGACGCGACGCTCCCGGCGGTTCTGATCGCCGAAGCGCCTCCGTTTGCCGTGCCGCCGGTTCGGAGCCGACCGCCGCCGAAGCCTGGAGCCCGCCCGGGCTTTCCAGGCGCCGCGCTCGCCGCGGCCGCGCCACCCGCGCGGGTGGTCCCGGAATCGCTCGATGCGGACGTTCCGGAGCTCGCGGACGTTGCGGAGGTCGAGCCGGAGCCGTCGCCGTCGATTCGGCCGATGCGGATGATCAAGCTTGGAGGCGACACGCCGAGGTCGGAGCCGCCACCGTCCGCCCTCGAACGACCGTCGTCACGGCCGCCTCCTCCGCGTCGGATTCGAGCCGGCTCTTCCCGTTCCATTCGTGCAGGCAGCCGTCGAGCCAAGGACGGAACCATCGCTCACGTTCGATCCGCCGACGGAGCCGCGCGCCCCGGTCGAGCCGCCCACGGAGCCGTTGCTCGACTTCGACCCCCCGACGCCTCCACCTCTGGACGATGACGACGAGCGCGTCACGCCAGACACGTTTCCGAGCGCGACTCCTCCCGATCGACCGATCGCGCCTCCGCCTCGCAGCACGCCACCGCTGCCTCCGTCGGCCCGCGCCGCACTCGCATCGTCCCCCGAGATCGAAGTCGACCGCGATGCCGACGAGCTCCCGACGTTCGGTTCGCTGGGCGAGCCGGACATGGACGTGACCATTTCCCGGGGACGAGGAACCCATTTCGGTCCCCGAGGGGGGCGCGATCGCCATCGATATCGCTGCGGCGAGCGAGCGGGTCGCCGCTTCGCCGGGTGCGGATGGGTCGGTCAAGGACGCGGAAAAAGTGGCGCGGAAGCCACCGCCTCCTCCGAAGCGCGGGAAGCTGGACGGCGCACCGCCAGAGACCGCCGTCGCGCAGCCTCTCGAAGCTCCCAAATTCGAGCCGCCGAGCATGAGGCCGCGGGCGAAGCCGTGGTGGGAAGAGCTCTTCACCGAGGATTTCGCGCGCGGAATCCTGGCGCCGACCGATGCACAAGTGAGGCGCGAGGTCGACTTCATCGAAGATTCGCTCGCCGTCGCCAAGGGGGGCGTCGTTCTCGATCTTGCATGCGGAACGGGTCAGCATGCCGTCGAACTGTCGGGCCGCGGTTACGGGGTCGTCGGATTCGATTCTGTCGCTGCTGCAGCTCGCGATGGCGGGCGAATACGCTCAGGACCGCGGTCAGAAAATCAATTTCCTCCAGGGCGACATGCGAGACATGTCGTTCGACGAAGTCTTCGATGGCATCTACTGCTGGAACACGAGCTTCGGATACTTCGAGGAAGAGCGAAACCATGCCGTCGCCGAACGCGTGTTCAAAGCGCTCCGTCCCGGCGGTAGTTTCCTGCTCGACGTCGTCAATCGCGACTTCGTCGTCGGGCATCAGCCGAGCCAGGTCTGGTACGAGGGCGATTCGTGCGTCTGTATGGACGACATGAGCGTGGATTTCATCACGAGCCGTCTTCGAGTGAAGCGTACGATGATGCTCGACGACGGCCGGACGCGCGAGTGCGCCGATTCCATCCGGATCTACTCGCTTCACGAGCTCGGCAAGCTGCTGCACGAGATCGGTTTCCGAGTCACGGAGGCGACCGGCCATCCTTCGTACCCAGGCGTGTTCTTCGGTGGCACGTCGCCGCGCGTGCTGATCCTGGCCCAGAAGCCCTGACGACGACGGCGCTCTCGCCCTCGTCGGGGCTGCTCATCTCGCGTGCCGTGGAGCAGCAGCGGGCGACGGTCGCACCGGGGTCGGGGCGGCCGGTCGCGGGTACGCGTGGTTCACGCTGAAATAGAAACACGCCGCGATCGCGACGAAGACGAGAATCGCGAAACCGAAGCCGGCGTCCACACGATGCATCGGAATCTTCACCGGTGCGTCGATGGCCCGGAAGAGTCGCTCGGGGCGCGCGACCTTGGAGAGCGGGTCGAACTCGGGTATCGCAGGGCTCGGATACGGGTATCGCGGCACGCGATACTCGGCCGCATACCGTTCCGGTGCGGGCGGTTCGTCATTCCGTGCCGGCGCTGGTTCGATGGCATGCACACGAGGAAATGCGTCACCGCCGTACTGCCGTCGCTCGAGTGGAATGGGCTCCTCGCGCTCGAGTCGGATCATGGGGTGCGGGCGCGCGGGCCCGGCGGGCGTGGGGTTGGAACGATGCATGACGACCGTCGGAGCAGGTCGCGTGCCAGCCGTTCACGCGCGCGTTTCGGCGAGGATCCGCGCACAACGCGCCTCGACGGTACGCTCGCTCGCCGCATTTCCGGCGAACCGGCTCATCCGCCGGGACGACGGCTCGAGCTATCCCTTTTCACGTCGCGACCCGGTCTCGTCGAGCTCGAGATCTGCGCCGAGACGTTCGAGAGTGCTCTCCACGAGCTTCCTGTCGGCGGCCTCGAGCGGTCTCTTGCCCGCGCGATGGAGCGCGTAGTGAAACGCAGCCGCCTCGAGCGCGGTCAGCGCGGTGGTGCGGCGCAGCGCCACGCCGCCGATCTGGTATCGCATCAAGAGTCTTCCGTCCTCGAGTACCTGCTCCCCCGTCACTTCGGCTCTCTCCGGGCCCTCCGCGATGAGTTGCCGGATGATGCCGCGCACTCTTCCCGCCCGTCGTCGCACTTTCTTCATCGCCGTGCTCTCGAATAGGGAGAAGTACCGGTTCCGAGGAAACATGCGCGGCGCGAGGATCAGCGCACACAGTAACGCTTCGGGATCCAGGTTCGGCTTCGCGCTCACGTTGGCCCCGTGTCCTGCGCCTCGAGGCGTTTCGCCTCGTTCCACGCGACGAGCGCGTCCACGAGCTCGCCGATATCGCCCTCCATCACGCGATCGAGCTTGTAGAGCGTGAGTCCCACGCGGTGATCGGTGATCCGATTCTGCGGATAGTTGTAGGTGCGGATTTTTTCCGACCTTTCCCCGCTCTTCACCATGTCCCGTCGTTCGTCACGGATGGCGTCGGATTGCTCCCGCTGCGCGATATCCAGAAGACGGCTCCGCAAGATCTTGAGAGCGCGAGCGCGATTCTTGATCTGACTCCGCTCGTCCTGACACTTCACGATCATCCCCGTCGGGATGTGCGTGATCTGGACGGCGCTGTTCGTCGTGTTGACGCCCTGGCCGCCCGGACCCCCCGACGCGGCGATGTCGTAGCGGAGATCTTTCTCGTCGATCTGAACGTCCACCTCGTCCGCTTCTGGCAGGACGGCGACGGTCGCCGTCGAGGTGTGGATCCGTCCCTGCGCTTCCGTCGCTGGCACGCGCTGAACCCGGTGGACGCCACCCTCGTGCTTGAGGCGCGAGTACACGCGGGTTCCGGTGATGAGCGCGACGGCTTCCTTCATGCCCCCCGCGGCGGCGTCGCTTCGCGACAGTACCTCCACCTTCCATCCGACCGCCTCGGCGTAGCGTGCGTACATCCGGAAAAGGTCCGCGGCGAACAGCGCCGCCTCTTCGCCGCCAGTGCCCGCGCGGATCTCGAGCAGCGTGTTCTTTTCGTCGTTGGGATCCGTCGGGAGGAGCAAGACGCGGATCCGCTGTTCGAGCGCCTCTCTCGATTTCCCCAGGTCCGCGAGTTCGTCGTGGGCGAGGGCGGCCATCTCGGGATCGGCGAGCATCGCCCTCGCGTCCACGGTCCGCCGTTCGACGGCCTGCCACTCGGCGAAGGCCTCGACGAGTGGCAATATCTGGCTCCGCTCCCGGCTCAAAGCCTGAATCCGCGCCGAGTCCGAGATCACTTTCGTCTCGCACATCAGCTCGTCTATTTCGCGCTGCCGGCGGACGACGATTTGGAGCTTGTCGACGGGGATCATGGACGCCGGAGGCGCCGGCCGAGCTTACACCAGGGAAACGCCGGCCCGCGCGTGCCGCGATTACTAAGAAAGGGAGCCTTGCCAGCCTTGCCCGCGCGCCTCGCTGCGCGACCGCTCCCCCGCCGCGTTCGGCGGGCTTGTGCTTGCAGGGGGTCTTGACCCCCGCGGCTCGCTGCGCGACCGCTCCCCCGCCGCGTTCGGCGGGCTTGTGCTTGCAAGGGGGTCTTGACCCCCGCGGCTCGCCTGCGCGACCGCTCCCCCGCCGCCTTCGGCGGGCTCGCTGCGCTCGCGTAGTTCCGCATCTCGTTGATGCTTCAGGGACGACGTGCTCGTCGATGCGGAACTTCTACGCAAGGGGATCTTGACCCCCCGCGGCTCGCTGCGCGACCGCTCCCCCGCCGCGTTGGCGGGCTTGTGCTTGCAAGGGGGTCTTGACCCCCCGCGGCTCGCTGCGCGACCGCTCCCCCGCCGCCTTCGGCGGGCTCGCTGCGCTCGCGTAGTTCCGCATCTCGTTGATGCTTCAGGGACGACGTGCTCGTCGATGCGGAACTTCTACGAGCGAGTCCCGCAACGCATTGGCGTGTTCGCCAATGCGGGACTACCGCCGGGCGTTGCGGGCTCGCGTGACGCTCACTTTACGGCGGGGGTACCGTACTTGCGACGGAACCAATCGATGCGACCCGCAGTGTCGACGAGCCGTTGCTTGCCCGTGTAAAATGGATGACATGCGCCGCAGACGTCCACCGAGATGTCGCCCTTGGTCGAGCGCGTCTGGAACTTGTTCCCACACGCGCACGTCACGTTCACGAGCGTGTAGTTCGGATGGATATCGGCTTTCATGACGGTGCTTCCTTGCGAGGGACGCGGAACCTAACCTCCGTTCGAGACTTCGACAAGGCCTCGCGCCGGAGACGGCACAATCCATGTGCGGCTGCTCGGACGTTCAGACTTCGGTCCTTGACGGGCAAAAGCTTCTCCCTCACGCTCCGGCCATGAGCCGGCCCGTCTCGTCGGGTGTCTCGCGACGCGAGGCCCTCGGGCGAATTGCCAAAGCAGGCGCCGCTTTCGGCGCGGCGGCCGCGTTCACGCGGATACGATTCGACCGCGGTGGGTTCGGCCTTTCCACCCCCGGGGGCGAGCGTCAGGTGCGTAGCTTCGCCGTGCCCCCCGGGCCGCCCGGGACCCTCGCGTTCGCGGTGGCGAAGAGCTCGACGGATCCCGCCGAGCTGGTGCGCCGAGCAGTGGATGCCCTGGGCGGAATGAAGCGGTTCATTTCGAACGGCGACGTCGTCGCGGTGAAGCCGAACATCGGCTGGGACCGGATGCCTGTGCACGCCGCGAATACGAACCCGCTCGTCGTCGCCGAAGTCGTCAAGCTCGCATTCGACGCGGGCGCCCGTCGGGTCGTCGTCACCGACGCTTCCTGCAACGAGCCGAACCGCTGCTTCCAGCGATCCGGGATCTGGCGCGCCGCGCACGATGTCGGAGCGACCGTCATTCTGCCCGCGGCGCACCGGTTCCGCGAAATGCGGATGAAGGGCGACGTGCTCGATCAGTGGCCGGTCTACACGCCCCTCGTGAACGCGGACAAGGTCATCAACGTGCCTATCGCGAAGCACCACAATCTGTCGAAGTACACCGCGGCGATGAAGAATTGGTACGGTCTCCTCGGTGGCCGCAGGAACCGGCTTCATCAGAGCATCGACGTGTCGATCGCCGATCTCGCGACGTTCATGCGCCCCACCCTCGTCATCGTGGACGCGACGCGCGTTCTCATGCGAAACGGCCCGCAGGGCGGCAACATCGACGACGCGAGGGACGTTCATCAGGTGATCGCGAGCACGGACCAGGTAGCGGCGGACGCGTATGGCTGCACGCTCATCGGGCAGACGCCGGAGAACATCGGTTATCTGAAACTCGGGAAAGAGCGCGGCATCGGCGTGATGGACTGGGAATCTTTGCCGCACACGATGGTCTGAGGGCGGCGATGCACGCGACCGATGAGGCGAATCTCCCGACGCCCATCCCGTGGCTCGGCCGGGTGGGGCCAGTGTCATCGCTCGATGCGAAACTGCCGCCGCGGCCCGCCGAGGTCGCGCCGGCGGTGCGCGACGCATCCGTTGGGATGGTCGCGGTCGCGCCGGAGCGTGCCGCGCCCAGGGACGTCTCCGCGCCGCCGAAAGCCGTGCCGCGTGCCCCCAAAAAAAGGAAACGACCCGGCTCCGGCATCCCGGCGCGACGCTTGATCCGCGGGCTCGTCTGGGCGCGACGTGCGGCTCAGGCCGGGTTCCTCGCGCTCTTCCTGTTCTTGCTTTGCCACACGGCGTTTCGCGGCACGTTCACCGCCGGGTCGGATTCTCCGGTGCGCCTCCCGTGGCCCGTCGAGGGATTCCTTCTGACGGATCCGTTCGTCGGTGCGATGACTGCGCTCTCGACGCACGCGGTTTATCGCGGGCTCGCCTGGTCGCTCGTCGTCGCGGGTTTGACCTTGACGTTCGGGCGCGTGTTCTGCGGATGGATCTGTCCGTTCGGGACGCTGCACCATTTCTTCGCGTGGATCTTTCCGTCGAGGTACGTGCGCGGGAAACAGCGGGTCGACGCGAACCGCACGCATGGCTGGCAGCGCGCCAAGTACTACCTGATGGTCGCGTTCCTCGCAGCCGCGGTGTGCGGCAGCGCGATCGGCGGGTTACTGGATCCGATCTGCGTCGCCGTTCGCGCCGTGGGGCTCGGCGTATTGCCGACGCTTCAGTATCTCGGCATTCGAAGCGCGAACGTGGTCGCGGACACGAACGTGCGCGCCCTTCAATTCGCGAGCGACGCCTCGCAGGATTTTCTTGCTCGGACGGTCTGGACTTCGAACCAGCTTTATTTCCACCAGACCTGGTTCATCACGTTCCTGCTCGTGGCGATCCTGTTCATGAATCGGTTCATTCCGAGGTTCTGGTGTCGCGCGCTGTGCCCGCTCGGCGCCTTTCTGGGGGTGCTGTCGCGGTTTGCGCTCTTCGGGATGGAGAAAGATCACTCCAAGTGTACCGACTGCAACCTTTGCCTGGTGCATTGCCAGGGCGCCGACAGTCCGCAGGGCGGCGTGAAGCACCGGCAGGATGAGTGCCACATGTGCCTCAACTGCGAGACCGCGTGCCCCGAGGACGTCATCAAGTTCCGCTTCTTGCCGAACCGTCGCGGCACGACGTCGGTGCCGGATCTCGAACGCCGCACGGTGCTGGCTTCTGCGGCGGCGGGTGCCATCGCGATCCCCGGGTTGCGGATCGCCGGCTGGCCCGACAAGGGTTACAGCGAGAAAGTCATTCGCCCGCCGGGAGCGGTCGAAGAACGGGATTTTCTGGAGCGCTGCATCCGGTGCGCCGAGTGCATGAAGGTGTGCCCGAACAACGCCCTTCATCCCGCTTTCTTCGAAGCCGGCGTCGAGGGCTTATGGACTCCGATTCTGATCCCGAGAATCGGATATTGTGAGTTCTCCTGCGTCCTCTGCGGTCAGGTCTGCCCGACCGGCGCCATCCAGAAGATCACGGAGAAGGAGAAGATGGGCGTCGGCCAGAAACCCATCGCGATCGGGACCGCCATGTACGACCGAGGGCGCTGTCTGCCGTGGGCCATGGCGACCCCGTGCATCGTCTGTGAAGAGTTCTGTCCAACCTCTCCCAAGGCGATATGGGCCGAGGAGGTGGAAGTTCCGAAGCGGGACGGCCACTACGTGGCCAAGGGCGTGCAGCCGAAGATGCTCACCGTGAAGCTGAAGCGTCCCCACGTCGATCCGACCCTGTGCATCGGGTGCGGCGCGTGCGAGAAGGTGTGCCCGATCGTCGACAAGCCGGCCGTCTACGTCACGAGTGCGGGAGAAACCCGGTCGAAGACGAACGTGATCTTGCTCGAGAACACGAGCTACAACCGGGCCTGAGAGCAGACGCCGATCACGTGGGATCGGGAGGGCGAGAGCCGCGCGGCGACTTTGCGATGCGCAAATACATCTGAGCACCCTTGTTGCTAGGGTCGAGCTCGAGAACCTCGTTCAGTTCGGCGATGGCTTCATCATTGTTGCCGGCGCTCAGCTGGAGCACGCCGAGCAGGATGCGCGCCTGGAGAAAGCGCGGGTTCACCGATTTCGCCATTTCGAACTGTTCGCGCGCTCGCTTCAGATCACCCGCGTCGCGATAGAGCACTCCAAGCCGCGCGCGCAGATCGGCGAACGTGGGGCACAGGCCGATGGCTTTCTCGAGCTCGCTGATCGCTTCGCTCGTCATGCCGATGTCCTGATACGCCTGGCTCAGTTCCCCATGCATGTTGGCGAGTTTGCCCTTCGCGAAAGGATCGAGTTCCCGCCCGCCCGTCCCGCGGTGACGGATCCCCGAGTAGATTTGCCGGGCACGTTCGTACTCGCCGAGATCGTTCAGGGTCACCATGAGGTTGAGTTGCGCCTCGGTGTAGTTCGGGTTCAGGCTGACTGCTTTCTCGAAGTGCTGTCGTGCCTGTGCGAGCTCGCCGCGCCCGTGGGAGATGACGCCCAGCATGTCGAAGACGTCCGCGAAGCGATCCGTGTGCTCGATGACCTTCTTGAGGAGCTGCGCGGCCTGGTCGTACTCGCCTTTTCCGTAGTGCTCGCGGCCGAGCAGGAGGAGTTGTCGGATGTGCTCGTCCATGCGGAGCTACAGAGTCTCTTTGAATTGTGCGAAATCGCCAAGGACAAGCGCCTTGGAGCCAGCGGAAACCGGGCGTCCGAGAAGAGTTCACCCCGCGCTCGGGCTTGCCGCGGGCTCGCTCGGCTGCTACCCGTTCCCGCCGTGGCGTCTTCACGGAACGTGAGGAGCGGGCCATGAGTCCCCGCCATGTCGGGCGCGTCGTGGACCCGCTCGTACGCGGTGATGGCGGCGACGAGCCGGAAATCACGCTCGATCCGTCCGTGGACACCGACGACGCCGTGGCGGGTATTCAGGTGGCGCAGCGCATCATTTCCAAGGATGAGCCGTCGCCTTCGGGGCACTCGGAAGACGACGCGTTCGCGTTTCAGAGCGCGGCGGGCCACCCCGTCCGCAATCGACTTCTGGCGCGCGCCGCCGAGGCGCGCCTCCACGACCGGGAGGAGCAGGCTGAGCAGACGAGCAGGGCGAGCGAGCGCTCGTTCACCGAGGAGCTCGAACGCGTCGCATCCCGGCGTGCGCCGCCGTCTTCTACCCTCGTCGTCACTCCCAACCGTCGCGACCTGCCGCCGAACGTGATCGTTCTTTTCGGAACGCTCTTTGGCCTCGCCCTCCTGGCGGCGCTGTTTGCCGTGCTGATTCATGTCGATCCCCGGGACGGATCGCCGATCGTCGGCGCGCCGCCGCTCGCGAGATCGTCGGCCCTCGTTGCGCCGACGGTGTCGCCGGACATGCCGCTGGTTTCCCCTCTCGTGAAGAAGCCCGAGCGAACGCACGTGCAAGGCCCCTGGCGCATCGCGGACTCGACCGACCCGCACTTGAAGAAGGTCGAAGGCACGATCGGGCATGCGTCCTTCTTGAAAGCCATCGAAGACGCCGGGGTTCCTCACGCGGATACGTTTCGCATTCTCCAGGTCATGGAATCGCTTCGCGATCTGAACCACTGCAATCCGCGCGATCGATTCCTGGCCCTCGTCGACCGCCGGTCGAATCACGTGACCGCCTTCGAGTACGTCGTCAGCAAGGAAGAGATCTACCAGGCGCGGGAAGGACTCGACGGGTTCCTGAAGTCGGCGAAACTCGATCTCCAGGTCGCGCGGAATCGGATCCAGGGTGCCATCCGCTTCGACCGCGACACGTTCGTCGAGTCCGTCGAGGCTGCCGGATTCGAGCCGCAGCTGGTGTCGGTGATCGACGAGGCGATGGCGGGGCACGCCAGCGTTGCGGACCTGAAGCATGGCGATCGGCTTCGCGTCGTTGCTCAAGAAGTGACGGTGCTTGGCGACTTCGATCGCTATGCCGGCATCGAAGCGCTCGAGGTCGTCCCTGGTCACGGTGATCAGAAGCCGCTCCGCATCTACTACTTCCAGGGTCCGAAATCGCACGGTTACTTCGACGCGGACGGGCGCTCGGTCCACGAGGGTGAGTGGAAGAAGCCCATCCCAGGTGCCGTCGTGACGTCACCGTTCAACCTGAAGCGGATGCATCCGATTCTTCACACCATCATGCCCCACCAGGGGACCGATTTCCGCGCACCGATGGGTACGCCCGTGGGCGCCTCGGCAGCCGGTATCGTGAAGTTCATGGGCAACGGCGGACCTTCCGGGAACCTCGTCGTCATCCAGCATCCGGGAGGCATCGAAACCGGTTACGCCCACCTCTCCAAGTTCGAGCCGGGCCTGAAAGTGGGGGACACGGTGACGGCGATGCAGATTGTCGGACTCTCGGGTTCGACGGGGCGGTCGACGGGGCCGCACTTGCACTTCAGCGTGAAGCTCAACGGCGTATTCGTCGACCCGATGAAGACCCTGGGATTCGATTCCCTCCGCGGCATGCCGCTCGACGAGAAGCTTCTCTTCACGGACGAGCGGACGAAGCTCGACGTGCTCCTGGACGCGATCGCCCTGCCCCCACCTGTCATGGACACTCCGGCGGCGGCGCACTCCCCGAACCCGCCGCAGACCGTCGCGGACGAGACCGAGTTTCCGTCTCCAACGGCATCGGGGGTTCCGTCGCCTGCCTCGGCCGCCGTAGCTAGAGTGGCCGCGCCGCCGACCGCCCCCGCGACGGGCAGTTCAGCTTCACCTGCCAGGGCTGCGTCCATTTATCTCTCGGACCAGGAGTTGCTCAAGGAACAGGGCGCGACCGACAACGGCGAAGTCGACGAGTGATTCAACCGGTCGCGGGTCCGTCGAAGGAGCGCTTGCCAGCTTGAATCGTGAACGCGAATCGGCTGCCGCGCGGCTCCACGGGTTCCACCCAGGCGTCGCCGCCATGTGCCAGCGCGATGTGTTTGACGAGCGCAAGTCCGATCCCGCTCCCGCGAACCTGCTTGGTTCCGCGGCCGCGCACGAACCGGTCGAAGATTCGCTTCCGATCCTCGAGCAGGATGCCCGATCCTTGATCGGTGACGGAAACCTCCAGCGTCTTGTCGCGGCGCCGGACGCGAATCCGAATCCGGTTGGAGTCTTTCGCGTACTTGAGCGCATTGTCGACGAGGTTGATGACGGCAATTTCGATCGCGCGTTCGTCCGCGCGGACGAACGGTAGCCCCGGGTCGACCTCGAGCTCGAGCTCGACCCGATCTCGATCGGCGCGGATCCGACACGCCTCGACCGCGCGAGCCACGACGTCGCCGAGGATGCACTCCGAGAAGTCGTAACCGCTCTTGCCGCGTTCGACCTTTGCGAAGTCGAGCACGTTCTCGATGAGGGCGCTGAGGCGCTCGCTCTCGCTCAGGATGATCTGCAGATACTGCCGCTTTTTTTGCTCGTCCGCGTTCACGCGCCCGCTCTGAAGGAGCTCCGCGAACATCCGCACGAGCGAGAGCGGCGTCTTCAGCTCGTGCGAGACGTTGGCCACGAAGTCGCTCTTCAGAGCCGACAGCTTTCGTTCTCTGCCGGCCGCCACGACGACGACGACCATCCCCGCGATGACGACCAGCCCCGAGAGCCCAACGAGCACCATTTCCAGTACGCGCCGCCGGGCGGCGTTCTCGGCGAGCTGTTCCGCCGCGAGCAGCGAAACGTTGAGGCGCCACTTGTACAATGTCGTCTGGAAGGGGCGACCCACCGTGAACTCCCCGCCGCTCACCGGCGGGCCGAAGATGATCCCACCGTTCTCGTCCACCACGTTCATGCGGCTCTGCGCGTCGCGGACCTGGTAAAGCTCCGGCAGCACGTCATGGACGATCCGCGGCACGTCGTGCCATGCGATGATCAGATAGTTGCGCCCTCCGTGGGATCGCTGAAAATAGCTGATGAGATAGTTTTTCCCGTCATAAGATTTATGAAGATGCCGCAGCTCCTCGTCGGGTGGCTTGGGGATCTCCAAGTCGGGGAAGATGCGATTCACGAGCAATCGACGGAAGTCCTCGTCTTCGGGTCCGGGTCGTCGGGACGCGAATCCGACGACCTCGCGCAGCGATGAATCGAGGTCGACGACGAGCACGGCCCGCACCGTCGGGGTCTGCCGCTTGGCGAGAGGTAACCACGAATGGCCGACCCGGCTCAGGTTGCCGAGGTCCGTTTCCGCGGCCACGACCGTGTCTTGATCGATGATCTCCTGGTCGAGCCGCGCAGCCTTCTCGTTGGCGAGAGACAGGGTCGCTTCGACGACGGATTGCTGCCTCAGGCGCTCTTGCTGAAAGCTCGTGCGGAACGTGACGCCGGTGAGGACGAGCACGCCGACGACGATGGCCGGCAAGAGTAGGAACGTGAAGAAACGTTCGCGTCGGGTCCGATCCGCCATGTTCGTGCCGCGCCGACGCGCGAGCTCTGGCGTATCACGTCTTCGGAATCACGGCGTCGTCGTCGATGATGACCGGATGGGTCGCGACGAAATCCGCAAACTGCTCGCAGATGTAGTCCAGCGCGTTCACCTCGCCGTCGTGGAACGGAACTCCGCCAGCGGGATTCGCCAGCTCGATCACACCGAGGTACCTGCCCCCTTCTTTGACGGGGCCACAAAGGGCGGACGACGCATCGACGCCGAGGGCTCCGAACCGTCCGTCCTCGAACCCGTCGCCCGGCACGAGCTTCGGGAAATGAATCGTCCGCCCACGCCGAAACGCCTCCCGGAAGATCGGGAAGGTGTCGGCGGTCTTGCGGAGTAGCAGGCTGGCGCTACTCGGTCCGAGCGCGCGAACGACGACGAACTGTCGCGTGTTGATATCGAAGACGTGAACCAAGATCCCGCTGCTCGGCATCACGTTGGACAGCACGTTCAGTACGTACTCGGCCCCCGATACCGTATCCGGCATGAAGCGGAGCTGGTGCATCCCCTCGAACAGCTCACCGATCAGGTCCTCCGTGGGTCCGCGCCGCCGGCTCGGAGACGACGGCGTGCGATCGGACCGTGGTCCCGGCGTGTGCTCGGGTCTTCGCGGAGCACCCGCTGAGCGTCCCGGGGCAGGGAACGCCGAGGTGCCGGACGGCACCGAGGGCGGGGGTGGAGCGTGCCCCTGACGCGCGACGTCCGCGTGCGATTCCGGAGCCGCCGCTGCGCCGGGGTCGAGCACCGGCGCGCCGAGCCGCGGCGGTGCATGGTTCGTCGATGGCACCGCCGGCGCCTGACTCTGCGGGAAGGCTACTGTTCCGAGTTGCGCAGGTGCGGCTCCCGCGAGGGGCGCGGCGTGGGGTCCAGGTACCGCATGGACAACCACGACGGGGTGTCCCGCCGCGTCGCCCGGCGCGGGGTGCGGCGCAGCCACGGGTGCGCGTTGCGAAACAGCGGCTTCGACGGGGTGACCGGGGGCGGTCGCGTCGCCGGGTGACGTATCGCGAATGTGCACGACGGGATTGCCCCGCCAGTCCTTCCACGCCAGGGTCGCGACAGGCGGTCGATCCGGACGACCCGCGAATCGATGATCGAAGAGCGCGATCTGGACGAACTTGCCCGGCGGACGATGCGCAATCGCGGTGCGAACCTGTTCCCACGTCGCGCGAGCGTACCGTTCGAGGTCTTTCGGGGCCAGGCCAGGTGACACCGAGAAGGCGAACTCACGGTAGACGATCGGCGCCCCTTCCGTGGGTTCTTCCTTGCGCAGCGAGATGAGATCCAGGCCGGGCAGCGACGGCACCGGTTCGGGCTTCGGCTCAGCGGGGCGATCGCGCGAGAGGGGCTCGGGTTCCGTGATGGGCTCGAGCCTGACGGGGTGCGGCTGAACGCCCGCGGCAGCTGATGCCGGTGCCGATGCCGCCGCCCTCGGAGTTGGCGGCACAGAGTCGTCCTCGTTCAAGAGGATGGCGTCGGGATCGGTGGGCGGCTCGAGCGCCGCGTGCGGCGACGACGCCCCATTCGTCGCACTCGCGCCGGACAGAGGCGCATCCAGCGGCGCCTTGCTCACCACGTACCGCAGTCGGGCGGTGGGGTCCGTCGCCCGGTACCCCGCTTCGAGGAGTTCGATGGCGAACCGCGAGAGCGCGCCTCGGTCGCCTCGGAGCTTTCGTGCCTGCTGCAGGGCTTGCTGCCACTGCAGGGCTTCGATGCAATAGCGCTCCTTCAGCGTGTCGGCGTCCACTGTGGACACTTCCACGAACCAGCGCGTAGTCATCGAGGGAAAGGGGGGCGCGACATGGGAGTGATTGGCGGGCGCTAAGTAGAGCCTCTCGCCAATCACCCTGCAAGGGCGATCGGCTGAACCCCTCGTCACATCCTGGGCTTGCGCCCGCGCTGTCCTCGTTGGACAGCTTTCAAGAATGCAATCCGCGCCCCCGGAGGGTTCGAGCCCGAGCCATCGAAAGCGTTTCCCCTTCGTGTCCGCCGACCCGGCGCGTCTCACCTACATCTGTTTCGCAGGAGCGTGCGTCCTTTTCGCGGCACGGCTTTTTTACGCGTCGCTCCGGCTCCAGATATTTTACTCCGGCGTCCGGCACGACCCTTATCTCTTGCCCTCGGACTGGTCTGCGCCGCTCGACGACGTCTTCATTCACTTCGATTTTGCGCGCTCGATCGCTCGGGGTCATCCCTTCGAGTGGTCGCCGGGGAACGGCTACTCCAGCGGTGGCACGAGTCTGCTCTATCCGTTCGTGCTCGCGCCCGGATTTTATCTCGGCTTCGGCGGGCAGCGCCTCATGCAGTTCGCTGCGATCGTCGCCTGCACGTCGATCTTTGCGACGTTGCTCTGGGTCCGCCGCATGTTTCGGGGTCTGCCGCTCTGGACCGTGTTCATCGCGCCGCCCGTACTTCTCTCCGTCGGCGCGCTCGATTGGTCGTTGTTCAGCGGGATGGAGGTTGCGTTCTTTCTGGCCGTTTGGGCCGCCACATTCGTCGCGTGGGACGAGGTCACGACGGACCGATCGAACCGGACGCGACGTGCCGAGACCGGGAGTGTGCTCGCGCTCGGCCTCGCTAACGGACTCCTCGTCGCGACCCGGCCCGAGGCGATCGTCGTCGCGTTCGTGTTCGGCGCGACCGCCGCCTTCGCGTCGAAAAAGCGTCATGGGATCCGGACGGCACTCGGCGTGCTCCTGGCGTCCATGGCGTTCGCCCTGTGCGTGGTCGTGTCGCAGGCGGTCGCGAATCGCGTTCTCACGGGCGACTTTTCCGCGGCGGGAGCGCTCGTGAAGCTCGAACTCTACGACCCGCGGCTCACGGCACGCGACGTGTGGGACGCCTGGGTGTTTCACGTCAGATACCAGGTCGGTCGGGTCACCGGGTACCATCTTGCGGGCGGACTCGCCTGGGGATCCTTCTTCTGGGTCCTCGCCGCGCTGCCGGTCGTATTCCGTGAGACGCGTCGCTACGGGTTATTGCTCTGGGCTCAGGCGGTCGCGTGGGTTTTCATCGTTGCGCTGAACGGTCAGGTGCGATGGCAAAATGAACGCTACACGATGCCGGCGGTTGCGTGGATGCTGCTCGCGGTCGCGCTCGGGATCGCCGCCGCGACTTCCCACCGTTACACGACGCGCGCGCGAGACGTGACCGCTAGGTTCGGCGTCCTCGTGCTGGTAGCGGTGCTCGCGTGGCAGCAAGGGCCCCGCATGCGCGACCAGATATGGTTCTTCGGTCGCGCATCGCGGAACATTCGCGATCAGCACGTGAAGGTCGGCCGCTTCATCCGCGAGGAAATGCCGGGCGCGCACCGCGTCCTGGTGAGCGATGCCGGAGCCATACCGTACGCGAGCGATCTCCCCGCGCTCGACCTCATCGGTCTCGGTGGGTACCGGAGGCTCCCGTTCGCACGCGCGAGTCGCTGGGGGGTCGGGGCGGCAATCGAACTCATCGAACGGATCCCCGCGCGTGACCGCCCCGACATGATGGCGATCTACCCGAGCTGGTGGGGGGACTTTCCCCTCTGGTTCGGCCTGCCGATCGCCGGGGTGTCCGTGCGCGGCAACGTGATCTGTGGCGGTCTGACGGATATGATCTACGCCGCCGACTGGGACGCGCTGGACTCGGGGCGTGCGCCGGCAACCCCGCGTGCACGCGGGGGTCACGTCATCGACGAAATCGATTTCGCGGATCTGCTCTCCGAGGCGGTCCATGGCTATCGCACCGTCGGCGCGCCCGGCTTCGTCACCATGAAAATACTGCCCCGCCCGGGACGACCTGATCGGGGTCTGTGGGACGCGGGACGGGTCGTGCCGCCCGGCGCGGCCGTCGCGTTCGTTCTTCGCGGCATCGTCGCTTCCACCCCGATGAAGCTGTGGGTCCGTACGGCGCCGTCGAGACCGGCGCGGCTGCGCCTCCGCGTGGACGATGCCGACGTTGCCGCGGCAGCCCTCGAACCCAGGGACGCATGGCAGGAAATTTCCCTCGCCATCCCGAAGGAGCGAGTGCGCCCGGAAATGGTCGTCGAGCTCGCGGTCGAACGGAACGAGGTCGTGCTCTATCACGCGTGGGGCGAAAGCTCGAAGTGACCACGCCGTTTGGCGACTTCGGTCTGCCGCCGGATGCCGTCGCATGGGCAGCGCTAATTCTCTCCGGTATCGCGTTCGGAGCGGGTTTGCATCGGAGCACGCCGCGCGTGCTGGCGCAGGTTCCGGCAAAGCTCCTCGTCGCGGCCATGGCCGTGATGGCGGCCTTACTCTCGTACGGGTACGTCGTGTTCTACCTGCGCGGCGGCCCGCGCATCGTCGACGCGACGACCTATTACTTGCAGGCGCGCGCCCTCGCCCAGGGCCACGTCACGTTTCCCATCCCCTCGCCTAGCGGCTCATTTCGCGGAAGATTCTTGCTCGCGTCGCCGGACGGCACGCATCTTTCCGGGATTTTTCCGCCGGGCTACCCCGCGGTCCTCGCACTCGGGTTTCTCGTCGGCTCGCCCATGCTGGTGGGTCCGCTCCTCGGCGCGGGCATCGTCGTCGCGACGTATGCACTCGCCAGGCGTCTGTTCGAAGCGCCCTCCGTCGCGTTGCTCGCCGCCGCCCTGTCGACCGTCTGCGCGACGCTTCGGTATCACACGGCGGACACGATGTCGCACGGCTGGTCGGCGCTGCTCCTCGCGACGGGTCTCGTCGCGGCCCTGGGCGAGGGCGTTGCGTCCGCGCTCTTCGCCGGTGCTTGCGCGGGCGCGCTCGTGGCGACTCGCCCACTGACGGGCATCGTCTGCATCGTGCTCGGTGTTGCGTGCGCGCGCGCGCGCCCCCTTCGATTGGGTTATCTTGTCGGTGCAGCTTTGTTGCCGTCGCTGCTCTTTCTCGTCCAGCAACGTCTCGTGACCGGCGTATGGTTCGGCTCGACCCAGCTCGCGTACTACGCGACGGCGGACGGTCCGCCTGGCTGCTTCCGTTATGGTTTCGGCCCGGGTATCGGTTGCGTCGGGGAGCATGGCGATTTCGTACGGGCGCACCTTGCGCACGGCTACGGAGTGATCGCTGCACTCGGCACGACGCTCCGGCGACTCAAGATGCACCTCGCGGACGCGGGCAACACGGAGCTGTTCGTGCCGGTCCTTCTCTGCGGTGTCGTGGCAGTTCGTCGAACGCCCCGCGCGCGTCTCGCTGCGATCGGGATCGCGCTACTCGTCGTGGCGTACACGCCCTTTTACTTCGACGGCAACTACCCCGGCGGCGGCGCCCGCTTCTACGCGGATGCTCTCCCGCTAGAGCACGTTCTCCTTGCTTTTGCGCTCATCCGCTTCCGGCTCGCGCGCTTCGCCCCTGGCCTCGCGCTTGCAGGGTTCGCCTTCCACACCGCTTACGATCACGAGAAGCTGTCCAAGCGCGAGGGCGGTCGTCCGATGTTCGAACAGAGCGCACTGGTCGCCGCGGGTATTCACCGAGGTCTCGTTTTCGTCGATACGGACCACGGTTTCGATCTCGGCTTCGACCCCTCACACGAAGACGCTGCAACCGGCATCGTCGTGGCCCGTCGCCGACGTGACGCCCACGATGTCCTCCTCTGGGAGCGGCTCGGCAGGCCACCCGCGTACGAATACGAATTCGATCCGCGCGCGGCAGGGGCAACTCCGCGGATCGTGTCTCTCCCCCTCGACCCAAGTGCGCCGCTCCGGGTCGAGGCGGAAGCCGAGTGGCCCCCTCTCGAGGTCGCGTCGGGGTTCATCGAGCCCAGTTTTCCACCCTGCGCATCGGCGGGCCGCGCGCTCGAGATCCATCCTGACGCGAAGGAGACGGCGACGATCCTCATCGACGTCCCGGTGCCGGGACCCGGCCGTTACCAGCTTCGGTCGGGGTGGGTCACGGTTTCGATGGCTCCCATCGTGGTCCGCATCGCCGGCCCGGACATGGAAAGAGAGGTGTCCGTTCGGCCCGAAGGTTCGCATTGTGTCGCCGCCGAGGGTCCTCGAGTCGAGACCCGGAAAACATCTATTCCTATAAGGATATCAACATCTTACAAGGTAAGCCTGGATTACGTCGATGTCGTGACTGCGCCGTGAACGGTCGCACAATCCGATCCGATCTCGCCCGTGATTCGCACCCGTACCCACCCGGAAAAGGCGTTGACGTTCGGTACTTTACGGCGAATCATATCCTCGAGCGGAGGTCCGGATGACCAAGAGCGAGATGATCGACGCGATCGCGGCGCGCGCGGAGCTCACGAAGGCTCGGGCCGAGATGGTTGTCAATTGCGTCTTCGACACGATGACAGAAGCGCTTCAGCGAGGCGAGGGCATAGAGATTCGTGGCTTTGGAAGCTTCACCGTGCGTCCTTACAAGCCTTATGACGGACGCAACCCGCGGACAGGACAGCCGGTGCCGGTCCCAGCGAAGCGTCTGCCATTTTTCAAGGTCGGCAAAGAGCTGAAGGAGCTCGTGAACGGCAGTCGTCACATCGCGATGGTCCACGATGATGATGACGACGACGAAGACTCGGCAGACGAATAGTCCGCTCGTCATCGCTGGGGGCTTCGTCGCCGCGTTCGTTTTCCTGGCGACAGGCGCGGGCTGCGCTCGGAGCCGCCCGGCAATGATTCCCTCGTCGCCGCCCAGGCCGCTGCCAGACGTCGCACCAACGAGTCTGGTCCCGTCCGCGGGGCTTCAATGGATGGCGGTCGCGCACCTCTCGGAGCTCGCGCACACGAAAGCGCTCGGCCCGGAACTGTCACTTCTCTTTCCGGCGGCCCGGCTCGATGCGTTCAAGCGTTCCTCGGGCGTGGATCTGCGCGCGGCTCCCGTGGCCCTCGCAGCCGGATTTCCTTACGGCACCCTGTTCGTCGTGGAGACGCCGGCGGACAATGCCCCGATCGAGGCGAAGTTCGCGGAGCGGCTCGTCGAGGGCGTGCATCGCGAAGCGCCTCGAAAGGATCTCCATGTCGTCTCGGGTGTGGCTGGAGCGACGCCAGAGACGCTCGTTCGGCTCGACGGGCGATTCGTGGCCGTGGCGGTCGGCGATCCCGCTCTTGCCCGCGCCGTCGAGTTTTTCGCCCTCGGACGGTTGCGCGCGCCCTCCGCGTTGAAAGGTGCCGCCCTCGCTGGTATGCCCCCGACCCTCGAGGGCGCGCCAGTTTGCTTTTACGCGCCCGGCCCATTCACCGACGAGTGGGCCTCGGGGGCGAGAGGGCTGCTGGGCGCCACGGTTGGCGTCGGCATTGGCATCTGGCCGGACGGCAAGGCATTGCACGTTCGCGCCATGCTCACCGGTGACTGGTCGGACGAGGACGGCGCCCGTCTCGGGGCCGCCTGGGGCGACCTTGCGGAGAGCTCGATGGGGCGTCTCTTTGGTCTGGACCAGCCGTCTGCTCCGCCGGAGGTTTCCGTGTCGCCCCACCTCCTGACGCTGGACATGCATCTGCAGGCGTCTCCACTTGCAACGGGTCTGCATGCCGCCGTCGCCGCGGACGTGTGGGAGATCCTTCAAGATAGCGCCGGGAAAGGAAATGGCCCCGGTCCGAGATGAACGGGCTTCACCTCACGCTTTCGGACAACATTTGCTCAGGGAGCCAAAGTGGTGCTATGAGGGGCCGTGCTGCAGTGCGGCGCTGCTCGGACTCGCCGGTCGCTGAATGCCGAATAAGGGGAATGGAACGCGACGTCTGAGCGTTGTGAAACCAGAGGCAATGTCCTCCGTGCGACCGCCGGATTCGGCGAGCGCCCCCCTTCAGAAGGGGAGACTCTCAGGAGATCCGATGGCGGTTCAGGCGAAGGCTCAGAGCTTCAAGGCCGGCGAAATGGCCGTCCACCCGAAGCATGGCGTGGGCGAGGTTACCGAGATTGAGGAACGCGATCTAGGCGGGAAGAGGAGCGCATTCTACGTTCTGAAGATCGTGGACACAGGACTGAAGGTGATGGTGCCGACCGAGGCGGCGGAGCGCGTCGGCCTCCGTCCCATCATGAAGAAAAAGGAGGCCCAGGCGATCTTCGATATCCTGAAGACGCCCGAGGTCGCAGTGGACGTTCAGCCTTGGAACCGTCGCTTCCGCGCTTACACAGAAATGCTGAAGAGCGGCCTGCCCTCCGAAATCGCGAAGGTGTTGCGCGACATGTATCGGCTGAAGTTCGACAAGGATCTCTCGTTCGGTGAACGGCGGCTCCTCGATCAGGCACGGAGCCTCTTGGTTCAGGAGCTGGCGCTTGCCAAGAAGGTCAAACCAGACTCGATCGAAGGAGAGATTCAGCAGATCTTGTCCACTTGACCGTCTGCGCGACGGAGCGGTCCGAGGGCGCGGGTGAAGATCTACACGAAGACGGGCGACGCGGGTACGACAGGGCTCTTCGGAGGTGTCCGGGTCGGAAAAGACGAACCCAGAGTCGAAGCGTACGGCACGGTGGATGAGCTGAACGCGGTCGTGGGTGTTGCACGAGCGGTCGGCGTCCCACCCGCAATGGATGCGGTTCTCTCGTCGGTGCAAGAAGCTCTGTTCGTCGTCGGCGCGGAGCTCGCGACGGTTCCGGGCAAGGAAGACAAGCTGTCGATGGCCCTCGTCTCGGCCGAAGACACGGGGCGCCTGGAAGGCAGCATCGACGCCATGGAAGCCGACCTCGCACCGCTCAAGAACTTCGTCCTCCCGGGTGGCACGCCGGCCAGCGCGGCTCTGCACCAGGCCCGCACGGTGTGCCGGAGAGCCGAACGGTGCACCCTCCGCGCGTCCCGTGGCACCGCCGTTCGTCCGGAGGTGCTGGTGTATCTGAACCGGCTAAGCGACTATCTATTCGTCGCGGCTCGTTTCGCGAATCATTCGGCTGGCGTTCCCGATGTGCCCTGGGTGCCTCGATGATCCGGAAGATCGCTCAGATGGGCGAGCCCGTGCTCCGGCGCCCCACCCGCGAGGTTTCCGTCGTGGAGCTCGCAAGCCCCGCCGTGCAAAGCCTCATCGACGACATGATCGATACGATGCACGACGCGGACGGCGCCGGCATCGCTGCGCCACAGGTATATGAATCGCTCCGCCTGTGCGTGATGGAGCTCGCCGCCAACCGGCGATATCCGACCGTGCCCGAGTTGCCGCTGACCGTACTCGTCAACCCCGTGGTCGTGGCGCTCGTCCCCAATCCCGACGCACCGGCGGCGGAGGATACGGTCACGATGTACGAGGGTTGCCTCTCGGTGCAGGGGATCCGCGGTCGCGTGCGTCGCCCGCGAAGAGTGAGCGTGCGGGCGCTCGGACGACACGGAGAACCTGTCGAGCTGATCCTGGAGGGGCCGCTCGCGTCAGTGGTTCAACACGAGACGGATCACTTGCTTGGGACGCTGTTCATCGATCGCGCGGATCCGAAGACGCTCACCTTCCTTCGTGAATACGACCGGTACGTGCCATTCGCGGATCGCGTCCAGGACGGGGCCGGATAGACTGCGCCACCGCTTCCGAGACTCTCGCACCTCCGGGGCCACGCGTTTGTCGACTTCCGGAAATGTTCTCGTCTCGGCGGCGTCCGGAATCACCGGTCTACTCCGTGGCGGCTTGCGCGGTGCCGTTCGGCGTGGTTCGGTCGCGCAACCAGAGACTCAACCGACATGATCCGGCATCCCTCGCCAGAGTTCACATCGAAGTTTGCGGAGTCGCTTCCGAAAAGCTACGCCGCGAAATACGATGCCGACGCCATCGTCGCACACGCGGGCGTCGCGGCGTCTCGCGGTGATGCGGCCGTCGCCGTTGGCGCCTTCGGTCGGGCAGGGAATGGCCTGTGCGTCGTCGCCGACGATCGTCCGGGGTTGCTTGCGCTGATCAGCGCCTCGCTCGTCCTCTGTAGGTTCGACGTGAGTCACGCGGAGGTCTACACGCGCGACGTCTCGGCGAAGAACAGCGAAGCCGTCGATCTGTTCTGGGTTCGCAAACTCGACGCGGCACCCGGTGCTCGCCTCGTCGTCGCGGATGCCGAACGGCTCGAACGGAAGCTCCGCGAACTTCTCGCCACCGACAAGGCCCCTGACGGCGCCGTCGAGCGGGAGCTCGCCGAACGCGCGTCCGCGGGAACATCGAAGCCCATCGACGCGACCGTGCGATTCGTGGCGGATCACGCCGGCGGACTGGCAACCCTGGAAGTGGAGACGACGGACCGCTCGGGACTTCTCTTTTCGCTCGCGAGCGCGCTCTTCGGCCAGAAGGTGCAGATCGTCGAATCCGAGGTGCGCACGGTCGATGAGCGGGTGTTCGATCGATTTCGGCTGGTCGAGTTCGACGGTGCGCCCATCAGCAGCGCGCGCCGTCTGGAGATCCAGGTCGCGGTCCTGAACGCGATCGAACCCGCGCGCCGAACGCGACCGCCGAGCGCCTGAGATCACCAGGGATCGCCGGGGTTCGGTGGGATGGCGCTCGCAGTGCGCGCGGAAAGGTGCGTACGCGCTTCCGCGACTCGCGCGGGCGGCGCCATCCCAGGCATGCGACCCGCTACGTCGAGCGCCTCGCTGTCGAGACGTGCCGCGACCAGCGCATCGAAGTAGACCGCGCGCACCTCCGCGTTCTCCGGAAAGGCTCGGTACGCCGGGCGGAGCTCGCGTGCAGCCCGCAGATAGGCGCCGAGTTCCAGAAACGCGCGCGCTCGATCGAGCGATGCGGTGGGTTCGGCCGTCCTAGCCGCGGCTTCCCGCAGCCGTTCGGTCCGCGCGAGCCCCTCTGCCAGCCCTCCCGCGGCGGCCCGGACGCTGGCGGACGGGGTTTCCTCGATGGCCATGGAGAGTTGCTTCCGCGCTCGGGCGTAGTCCCCCGCGCGTCCCAGAGCCAGAGCCAGATTATACCGCGCCCCGGCGTCGAGACCGATGTCGCGATCAGTGCGCGCCGCGAGAACCTCCACGGCCCTGTCGTCCCCGAGCCGGGACGCGACGAAGGCACCGGACGCGGCAAGGTGACTGGACGCGTTCGCGACGTGCACCTCAGCGTATTCGTCCGGCGGCATCCGCAGAACGAGATCCGCCGCGCGCCCTCCGTCCTCCCGGATTTCTCCGACCGCGAGAGCCGAGACCTCGCGCAGCAACGCTCCGAGGGCCTTCGTGTTTCCATCCGCCAGCCGAGGCCCGTCGAGCTCTAGCATCCCGAGGTAGCAGCGGGTCGGGTTCGCGAGGAGTCGGTACTCTACTGCCCGGGGGGCGAGCGCGCGACGAAGGAGCCCGAACGCGCCGTCGATGTCGCCCCCGTTCGCGCGCGCTTCGGCGAGCCCGGCGAGAGCTTGCGGATTCTCCGGGTTCACCTCGAGCTCATGACGCCAGATGGTTTCGTTCGAGAAATAGTCGAGACTCCGAACCCAGTTCACGGCCGAGTAAACCAGCGTCACCGCGACCACCACGATCGCCGCAAGGGGCCGTTCGCTCCATCGGGCGAGCGCCGGCGCCGCGCCCCGTCCCAGCGCCGCGACGAGTGGCACCAGGGGCAAATACAAGAATCGATCCGCGGTCGTTCCGGGAAAGCCCGTGTACGACACATTGATGATCGGGAGAAACAGGACCGCGGTCACCATGAGCATCGCCGCGAGCGCCCGGTCGCGGCGAAGCGCCCTGATGAGAGCGCCGGCGAACGCACCCGCCGCGATCGCACCAAGGACCACCGACGGCACGAAGAGCACGGGGCGCCCGTTCACGATCGGCACCGGTCGGAAGTGAAACGTCTGCGGCCAGGGCACGACGAGTCGCTCGACGTAGTAGCCGAGCGAGAGCAGCGAGTATCCGACGTTCAGGGGGAAGTGCAGGGCCATCGACTCGATCTCCGGCGGTCGGATCGGGAACGTCGTCGCGCGGATCGCGAGATAAGCAACGCCGAGGACGAGCGAGGCCGCGAACGCCGTCGCAAGTCGTTTCCGTTCGGGTCCGCTCTCCGGCAGGAGCACCCACTCGACCGCGAGAAAGAGCGGCCAGGCAACGGCGAACTCCTTCGACAGGATTGCCGCGATGTACAGGCTGAACGATGCGCTCCACCGCGCCCAGGAACCTCGCGTCCTTGCCGCCGATACGGCGAGCTCGTGGGCGGCGAAGAAGAATGCCGCCATCAGCAGATCCGTCCGCCCGGAGATCCACTCGACGTTTTCGGAGCGCGTTGGATGTACCGCGAAGACGAGCGCCGCCAGCAGTGCCGCGAAGCTGGAGCCCGTCCAGCGCAGCGCGAGGAGCGCCACCAGCGCGCAAGTCGCCGCGTGAAGAGCGACGTTCACGGCGTGAAACGAGAGCGCAGACCCCCCGCCGAACGTGTAGTTGGCGATGTAACTCGTGCAGACGAGCGGGCGATAGAACTTGGTCGATGAAGCCGCGTCCGGGCGTTCCGGCGTGTCCCACAGATCCGTCGTGAAGCAGCGCGGGATGTAGCGGAGTTCGTGCGCGTAAGGGTTCCGTACGATGAGTGGATCGTCATCGAAGACGAATCCTCCCGCGAGGCTCGGTAGAAACGCAATGAGGGCCGCGATCGTCGCGAGCCAGACGACGTGGCGTGCCTGCAGACGCTGCACGAGCCCGGCGCGCTCAGCCGTCATGCGCCAGGAGTCGTCCGAGCCACCCCTCGAACGCGTCCGACGCAAACAGGTCGCGCAGGATCGCGCTCGCCTGCCGGACCGCCGCGTCGCGCACGTGCTCCACGATACCCATCTCGTCGAGGACGGCACGCAGTGTTCGATCGCCCTCGATCGCGAGGAACGCGGCGATTTCTTGCTCGACGAGCTCGGCCACGAATTTCCTTCGCGCTCCGTGCGCGAGGATATCGGGCACCCCCCGGAAGATCTCGGCCATGGGTAGCGCCGCGACGTCGACGTGCAGCTCCGCGAGCTTCGTCATCAGGACGTGATCCACGATCTGGCGCGAGATCTGTCCGACGATCTCGCGGCCCTCGCGACTCTTCAGCCGATCCGCGAGGGCTTCGCGAAATACCTCCGCTGCGCCGTCGCTGAAGTCGCGGGCAGCGGTGTGAAGCCGCTTCTCCACCTCCGCGCCGATTCCGCCCATCGCGCTGCGTCCGGCGTCGACGATTTTCTCGGCGCGCTCCTGCACGCTCCTGCCAATTCGCTCGGCGATCCCACCGACGCCTCGCCCGACTGCGCTCGATGCCGCGACGGCGGCGCCCGTGGCCGTGCCCATGCCCGGCAGGGGCAGCCGCTTCGCGAAGCTCACGAGAAGGTTTGCCCAGACCGGCGCGAAAAGCTTCCGGATCAGCGCCGGGTCGACCATGCCGTCCGCCCATTTCGCGCGCGGGAGCCGGCTCTTGTCGACGATCGCACGGATGGCGTCCGCGTCCGGTACGAGCCCGCCGACCGTCTCTTCCGACTTTGCGACATGAGCGGCATACCGCTCGAAGCCCGGCGCGACGTGGCGTTCGACGACACGTGCGACGTTTGGTGCGGTGAGGGCCTGCACGACGATCTCGCGCACTCGGTCGACGTCCACGAGCCGACCGAGCTTCTCATCGAGAACGTGATCGACGGCGAGCGCGACGCCCTCTTCGCGAAGCGGGCTCTCCGCCGAAGAGAGGATCCGAACGATGCGGTCTTTCGTGGAATCGGTCATTCGTGGGTTCTCGCGCGCAAGCGTCCGACGGGGAGCGCTCCCCCACCTTTTACGAGCTATTGCGACGCGAAACCAGGGCGATCAGAAGCCGATGGATTTCACTTCACGCGCGGAGTCGCACAGCGGGCCGCCGCTCGCGCATGTCGCTTCCATTTGCACCCTCGCCGCGCGCATCTGATCTTCCGCATGGACGATATCGTCTTCGTTTCTCGCGTCACGAATCGCCTTCACCGCGTCGGCGAGCGCGTTCACGGATTTCAGCACGTTCAGCTCCGCGGCCGTGCGAGCGTTCTCGGTGCCGCCCCCATTCACGGGACCTCCCAGCATCGTCGCGATGTCCGGTGCAGGGGAGGGCATCGCGTTCAGCGAAGGCGAGTTCGTTGCCGGGTTCGGGGGCGCGGGTGGAGTGACCGCGGTTGGGGCGATGGTCGGCGACGGGGTCGTCGTCGCGGCGGCAGAAGCGTCTCTTCTGCGCTCGGTGTCGAGTGCCCGAAAGGCCTTGGCGAGCGCGTCGTTCATCGTTGCGGAACCCGCGGAAGTGAGCTCGGGAGACCGGGTGAACACTACCGGCGCATCCTTCGGGACATCGAACAGAGACATGGTCAATCCGACGATCGCGGTGGAGATTGCACCGAATGGAAGAACGGAGCCCGATAGAAAATGTCCCACGAACGCCTCCTCGTCGCCGCCGGCATGCAGGCCAATTGGCGACTATATCACACGGCCTTCGAGGCCTCGATCGAAGCCGCGCGCCAGCGCAGGGACCGGCCTTGGAACCGGTGTAGGGGAAGTGCTGCTCTTGTCGCGCGGCGGCCTCACTGCTAACCCGCCCACCACCAGCTGATGCTTCACACGCTCCTCGACGTGGTTCTGCATCTGGATCTGCACCTCGCGGCCTGGTCCGCGTCGCTCGGGTCCGCGATTTACCTGCTCCTGTTCGGTATCGTCTTTTGCGAAACGGGGCTCGTTGCTACGCCGTTTCTTCCGGGAGATTCGCTCCTGTTCGCCGTGGGGGCGCTCGCCGCGGTCCCCGGCTCGGGCGTCAGTGTCGCCGTCGCGTTGCCGTTGCTCGCGTTTGCCGCCGTCGCCGGGGATGCCGCGAATTACAAGCTGGGTCAGGTTTTCGGGGAGCGCGCGTTCAGGGGTGATTTCAGGTTCGTCAATCGGCGCCACCTCGAACGTGCACGAGATTTCTACGACCACTATGGAGGTCGAGCCATTCTCTTCGCGCGTTTCGCGCCGATCCTGCGGACCTTTGCGCCCTTCGTGGCTGGTCTGGGCAAGATGTCTTACGGCCGCTTCGCCCGTTACAACATCGGAGGCGGCGTCCTCTGGGTATCGTTGTTTTGCGGTGCGGGTTACGTCTTCGGAAATATTCCGGCAGTGAAGCGGAGCTTCCACCTGGTGATCATCGCCATCGTCGTGGTTTCGATCATACCTGCGGTCGTCGAAGCCCTCCGGGCTCGCTCAGCGCCCGACGGCGCGGAGTGAGATGTCGGAATCTGCGCGTGCTTCCGGTCTGGCCACCACGTCGCAGCGAGCCCCGGTCATGGAGTCCGAGTCGGCCGAGCACGGTATTCCGCACGGGAAGCAGTTGCTCACGCTTTCGGTGGGGGCCCTCGGTGTGGTCTTCGGTGACATCGGGACGAGCCCTCTTTACAGCGTTCGCGAATGTCTTCATGGCGAGCACGGGATCGGGGTCTTCCCCGACACGGTGCTCGGCGTGCTGTCGCTCATCTTCTGGGCGCTGACGCTCATCATCTCGATAAAATACGTCTGGTACATCCTTCGAGCGGACAACCAGGGCGAGGGCGGCATCCTCGCGCTGATGGCACTGGTCACGAACGTGCCCGGGCTGAAGAAGCGCACGATGAAGCTCGTCGTCATGCTCGGCCTCTTCGGCGCGGCCTTGCTCTTCGGCGACGGCGTGATCACTCCGGCCATCTCCGTATTGAGCGCCGTCGAGGGGCTCGAGGTCGCGACACCCAAGTTCGCGCCGTACGTCGTCCCGCTCTCGATCCTGATCCTGATTGCGCTGTTTCGCGTGCAGAAGCGGGGAACCGGCGACGTAGGCGCCATTTTTGGCCCGGTGATGGCTCTCTGGTTTCTCGCCATCGGCACGATCGGCATCGGTCAGATCATTCACAATCCGTCCGTCCTCGCGGCGATGAACCCGGTGCACGCCATTTCGTTTCTGGTCCGCCACGGAGAAAGGGGGTTCCTGGTCCTCGGCTCGGTGTTCCTGGCCGTGACTGGCGGCGAGGCGCTCTACGCGGACATGGGTCACTTCGGGGCGCGACCGATGCGCGTCAGCTGGTTCGGTGTCGCGTTGCCCGCTCTCCTTTTGAACTACTTCGGGCAAGGAGCGCTCCTCCTCCACGACCCGGCGACGGTCGAGAATCCATTTTTCGAATGGCGCCCTCGTGGGGCCTTTACCCGCTCGTGGTCCTCTCGACGATCGCAACGGTCATCGCGTCCCAGGCGCTCATCTCCGGCGCTTTCTCGCTGGCTCGTCAAGCGCTCATGCTCGGTTATCTGCCTCGCGTCAGCGTCGAGCACACCTCCGATAAGCACATCGGACAGATCTACGTTCCGACCATCAATTGGTTGCTCATGCTGACGACCGTCGCCCTCGTGTTCGGCTTCAAGTCGTCCAGCGCCCTTGCCGCGGCGTACGGCGTGGCCGTCACGTTGAACATGATCATCACGACGCTCCTCGCGTACGTGGTCGCGCGGCGACGGTGGAACTGGGGGTTCGCGTCGGCGATGGGCGTCACCATCGCCTTCTTGATTCCGGAGGCGACCTTCGCGAGCTCGAACCTCACGAAGATCGTCGACGGCGGATGGTTCCCACTCGCGGTCGGAGTCCTCCTCTTCACCGTCTTCACGACCTGGCATCGCGGTCGCGAACTCCTGAACGATCGGTTTCGCGACCGCGTCGTCCCCCTGGACGACTTCTTCGAGCTCATGAGGCTCGAGCTTCCCGCGCGCGTGCCAGGAACGGCCGTCTTCATGACGGGAAGCTCGGACGGCACGCCGCCGGCCTTGCTCCACAATTTTCTCCATAACCGGGTCGTGCACGAACACGTCGTTCTTCTGACGGTCATCACCGAGAAGGTCGCTCGCGTGGCAGCTCAAGACCGCGTGCGCGTGGAGGATCTGACGAACGGGTTTCGGCGCGCGGTGGCTCGGTACGGCTTCATGGAGGCCCCGGACATTCCGACGCTGCTCGAACGTCCGGAGCTGAAGGAATATTCAATCGAGTACGTCACGTTCTTTCTCGGTCGCGAGACCGTGCTCGCCACGCGGCATTTTTCCATGTCTCTCTGGCGTGAGCGGCTGTTCGCGTTCCTGTCTCGCAATGCACAGCCCGCGACGGCATTCTTCGGCATCCCGCCGAGCCGCGTCGTGGAAATCGGCGCGCAGATCGAGCTCTGATGTCTCGGGACGCCGGCCACGGCGGGGCGGGTTCGCGGTTCCGGGAACTTCCCGCGAGCGTCGCTGTCTATCCCTGACGAGAGCGATCACGAGCCACAGTCGGCACTCTCGTCCGGTACCGACACGCCGCGATCGAACTCGCTGACTCGAGCTTTCGGGGTGAATGCGCGCTCCGCTCGTTCGGTCCGCACCCGTGAAACGTTCGTTCGCGATCGGGAACGTGTTCCCCGAAGAGGAGAGCCCCATGTTCGACTCCGTCCAGCCTGCCCTTGTCCCGAGTTCAGTAAATCCGTCCAGTTACATGGTCGGAAGCAGCCGTGGCGATGCCGTCGAGGTACGGATTTTCTGGGAAGACACCCTCCTCGACGTCGTCGAACTTTCGCCCCCGCGGTCCTTTTACGTCGGCGACGGCGCGCAAACGAAGCGGCCCGTGGACTTCACGGTGCCCGACGTGGAGTCCACGCCGCTCCTCGTCGCCGACCGCGGGGACATGGCCGTGCACGTCCCGTCCGGCGGAGTGGCCACGGTCCGGAGTCACACCGGAGAACACGCCGATCTGACGCTGAAGGCCGGCGAGGTTGTCTCGCTCCGCGACCGTTCGGCGCGGATCCGGATCGGCGCGCTCACGTTTGCCGTGAACCTCGGCGCACGCGAAGACCGTTTGCCCCGCGCGCCGCTCGCGGACGGGGAGGGTCGCCCGCTGGCCTTTTTTGCCCTGACCGTGGGTCTGGGGGCCGCCTTCATCGCATCGATGGCGTTCTTCACGCCGCCGCTGGGCCTGACGGACGATGAGGGGCTCGACCGCGATCGCGTGTACCTGATGCAACAGTATCTGGACGCTTCTGCGGAGCGCGAGCGCGAACAGCAGCCGTCGCTGACCCCCAGCGATACGGGCGGCGCGGCCGACGCGCCTGCGGAGAAGGCGCGTGGCGACTCCGGAAAGATCGGCCGTCGCGATGTCGTTGCCCAGAACAGGCGCGCGAGCGGAACCGAGCCCGGCGCCGAGTTTCGCCCTGCGACGTCGCGCGCCGAAGCTCTCGCGGCGGCCTCGAACTTCGGTGTCATCGGGCTTCTGTCATCGGGCGCCGCGAGTGCGACGGTCGCCCCATGGGACGACCCCGGCGTCGGCGCGATCGCGACGGAGGGTGGCTTCTTCGGTACCGAAGCGGGCGACGTCTCGGGAACGAATGGTCTCGGCCTCTTCGGGATCGGAGAAGGTGGAGGAGGTCCGTCGAACCAGATCGGGCTCTCGTCGATCGGGACGTGTCGCGGAGGCGGATGCACGGCGGGATTGAGCTTCGGGATCGGTTCGAGCCGTACGGGACCGGAGCACATTGCGCGCGCGCCGCGCGTGAGGATCGGCAACACGTTCGCGTCCGGGGGATCGATTCCGGCCGACGTCATTCAGCGGATCGTGCGACAGAGTTTCGGCAGGTTCCGCGGCTGCTACGAGGATGGGTTGCGCACGAATCCGACGCTCGAAGGCCGTGTGACGGCGCGTTTCGTCATCGCGCGCGACGGTTCCGTTGCCACCGTGCAATCGGGCGGCTCGGATCTACCCGACCCGCGCGTCGTGGCGTGCGTACTGCGCGCCTACTCGTCCCTGACGTTTCCGTCGCCCAAGGACGGCATTGTCACCGTGACGTATCCGCTGTCGTTCTCGCCCGCGGCGTGAAAGTGGACCGAGCTCGCGTCTCGAGTCGCGACGAGCGGCGGGTGAAGGGGTCGAGCGAGAGGCGAAGCGGACCGCCCCGCGAGACCGGCGCGGGGAACGAATCGTTCCCTTTCCGGCCTCCCGGAGCGCGACGAGTTCGTCGCGCGCGCGAAGACGTCAATGCTCGCCACTCGCGAGCTTTCCGTCGGGCGCTGGCGCGACGGCTCCGTCGGGTAGTGGCGGCAAAGCCTGGTCACAATCGAGTCCGGGTGCGACCCAGAACAGCTCCGGCGTCGGGGGATAGCGATCGACGGAAACGGTCACGTGGCTCTTCCCGTCCGGTGTCACCGTGCGGCGCGTGACGCGCACTTCGAAGCCTCGGATGCCCTTTTGCTTCCGCAAGAAGCGGCCCTCCGCGAGCTCCGGGTGGATTTCGATCTTCCGCGTGAACGGTTCCACCCGGAGTGTCTCTCGGGACAGGAGCACGGTCGCCGGTTTCCGCTCGCCGAGCAGCTGCACGCGGACGATGCCGGGACTCACGAGCGTGTGAATCGCGATCGGAAATGGCCACGGATTGCGGAGCTTCAGGTCCACCTCGGGATAGACGACCGTGGAGTCGAGGCCGAGCGGGATGTACCCGAGGGGACGCGAATGGGGCGACCGATCGACGATGTCCAGGCCCGCATAGACCGCCGCAGCGTGCAGGGTGCTCGCCATTTGACACGTACCGCCGCCGACGCCCTCCATCATCTCTCCCTTGTAGATCTCGAACGCCGGATGAAAACCGTTCGCGACCGTTCGCGGCCCGACGACGGCGTTGAAGCTGACGACGTCCCCGGGAACGAGAACCGCGCCGTCCAGGTGCGACGCGGCGGCCTGGATGTTCGCAGCGCGTGACGCGTCCTTGCCGAGCCAGCCGAACGACGTCGAGTACTCTGCGATTGTCTCTCGGGGGTTCAAGGAGGCGATGGCATGTGCCGACGCGACGGGCGCAACCGCCGCGCGTGGCAGCTCGATGGTGATGTCCGGCGCAGGCGCGGACGCGGCGCGTCGCGCGGCATCGCCGATGGCGGCGATCGCCCGGTCCACGTCGAGCACCGCCCCGGCACGCCCGGGAAGGATCCGCCGGTTCGCGAAGTCGTACCGGGCAGGGAGCGGGCGCGAATCGGAGTCGTCCTTGAGCGGCAACAGCACCGCCTCGGTGCGGGCAGAGTCGATGGTGACGTCGATCGGGACGTCGATGTCACCGCGCGCCGCGGCGAGGCGTTCCGCGAAGCGAACGGCCGCGGTTCCGCGCCTGCCCAGCGTTTCCGCGCGCCGTACGACGCCGGCGACGTCGACCTCGACTCCGAGCGCGCCGAACGTCGTTTCGAGGCCGCTCGCCGCGCCGGCAGGGATGAGCCGTACGTGCATGCCGCGAATCGCCGCAGTGCGCTGCAAGACGACGTCTCGCGGCGTCTCGTTGCCGTCCAATCGAACCCCTCCCACGCGAAGTCCGACGACGCGCGAGCTCGGGTCGAACGTCGCCGCCCGCAGGATGGAGAGCGTCCCTCCGTGTTCGACAGCCACGCTCGCGCCGGCCGATATGGCGCCGGCAAGGATCGTCACCGCGGCGAGTCGCGTCGTGGAGCGCACCACCTTTCCCATTATCCGCCGGACTTCGCTTCGCCGCCCGCCCCGTTCGCCAGGGGAGCGCGGGGAGCAGGGAGCCACTCCTTTCTCCGTTTCGGGGTTCTCGTGTTATGAGCGCCGAGAGTCTCGGTGGCCCGCGTCGCCCGCAGCCTGAAAGTAACGGTTCCCAAGCCCGGGCAGGATAAGCCGGAGCTCGGGCGCGTGGGCGTCATTGCCGTCGCCGGGTTCGTCATCGGTGTTGCCTGGCCGTGGTTGGCCGGCGTTCGGCTCGTTCCGAGCCCCCCGAGTGACGAGACCGCGGAGCCGCTCACATCGCCGGCGGTGCCCTCGGTTGCCTCCGGAGCGCCATCGGGAGCAGCCGCGGCGAGCGCTCCACCAGCAGCAGCTTCCGCGGCACCCGCGCGCACGACCGAGGAGACGCTGAAGGTGTCGCCGATGCAGGTCAGTGCTTGTCGCGACGGGAAGAAGAAACGAAAAGACTGTGATTGCATCGGCGTCGATGACCGAGCACGGGTGCCCCTCCAGGCGCTCGCCGCCTGCGAAGACGCGCGAGGCGCTTCGGAGACGCTTTCCATCGGCATGGAGATCGACTTCGGAAAGAAGGCCGTCACCGACGTGTTTCCGGGGAAGAGCACGACCTTTCCGAAGGACAAGGCACACGCGCTCGTCGACTGTGTGAAGCCGGGACTCGAAGGGCTCTCCCTCGACGGAGTCGATCACGAGCACGATCGGTACACGATCTTCTACTTCGTCGAGTTCGTCCCGCCGGGGACTGCAGTGACTGCACCCGCCGTTGCCCCGGAGGAAGCGACCGCTGGCGCGAGTGGGCTCGCGACCGTCGGATGGGACGTTGCGGTCGTTCGAGATCAGCCGGACGACGGAAAGATCATCGCGCGCATTCGTTACGGAACGCGCGTCGTGGTCACCGCGCGGCGCGGCAAATGGTACGAGGTCAAGTTCGACGGGAAGGGCACCGAGGGGTGGGTTCACGGGAACGCGCTCGGGCTCTGAGTCAGCGCGCCGAGCTCTCCCGGCGGCGATGTGATATGAAGAAGCCGTGGCGGCGAAGCCGGTTTCCAGGCCCAAGGATCTGGTGCTCGTGCACGGGCCCACGTCCGACGGCGGCGGGGTCAACGTCCTCCGCGCACGCAAGCAACGGCTGGAGATTGGCACCATGCGGCCGCTCGAGCATGGCCGGCCCATCAACGGTGAAGTCGTCAAGCTCACCCCGCGCCCCGAGATGCCCCACCTCTACGACGCCGAGACGGAGTTCACCGCGCCCTCCCCGACGAACGAGGCCGGCGACCCTGCATCATCGGCCGCTTCCACCGAAGCGTGTGGTAACGCCGGCCCCGCTCAGGTCGCCTCCGACACCTACCGCAAAAACTGGGACGCAATCTGGAAGCGCACCTCCAAGGGTCTGGCCAATTAGCGTCGAATAGACGCGCCCTCGAAGCCAAGGACGACTCGCCGAGTGCACCGAGATGGGCGCGCTCGAAGCCAGAGACGACGCACCTCGGTGGCCTATTGCAGGCGGACCATGAACGTCTTTGTTTGCCCGGCGGCCACGTTGGCGCTCATCACTTTGCGTCCGAGCGAAGGATGGATGAACACGACGGTCTGCGGGCCCGGCTCCACCTGGATCCCAATCTTGGGCGTGGGGCCGAGGGGGCGACCATTGAGGATCACGTTCGAGACCGGGATCGAGTTCATGTTGAGCACGGCTTTGCCCCGCGACGGTTCCCGTGACGGCGGCGCAGGTGCACGCGAGGAGCGCGTCGCCGCGAAGGAATGCGACGCGGCGACGGGCGCGCTCGCCGGAGTGGAGGGGCTGCTCGTGTCCGTGTCCGAGCTGCCTTCGACCATCGTGATCTCGAACGTCTTTTCCGCGACGCCATCCTCGAACGTCACCGCGCGTCGATACGTCGAATAGCCGCTCTTCGTCGCGATCAGCGTGAGCAATTTGCCCGCGGGCACTTCGATCGTCGCAGGGAGCTCCGGGACGAGCCGGCCGTCGAGCAGGACACGAGCTCCGTCGGCGCCAGGTCCGGCCTTGAAGGTTGCCAGACCCTTCAACACCTTCAGCTTGAGCGGCCCGATCGTCTCCATCTCACCGTCGTCGAGCGTGACGTGCTGCTCCCACGGCTCGTAGCGATCGTTCCCGGCGACGCGCAGCACGTGATCCCCGGGCGTCAGATTCTTCGGGTTCTGCGGCAGCTCGCCGAACTCCTGTCCGTCAACGTAGAGAATGAGACCGGAGCCGAGCGCCGAGACCCGCACGCCCGTTCCCGAGCCCGCCGCGGCGAGGGAAATATTCTCCGTGCCCTGCTGTCCGGCTTGAACGGAAACGGCCTGGTCCGCCGTTTCCTGATAACCCTTCGCGGCCGCGTGAACGAGGTGCGCGCCGTTCGCGAGATCCACCACCTTGCACGGCGACGCATCACACCGCTTCGTTCCATCCACGAACACTTGAACGCCGTCGATCGCACGGCCGCCGGGGCCGCTCACCGTGACCGTGAGTGCACCCGTTCGATTGCCGAGAAGCAGGGCACCCGCCGCGAGTAGCGCGCCGCCGATCGCGCCGGCGATATAGAGCCGCTTCTTCGAGGGTCGGCCGAACTCCGGCACCGCCGGCGCTGGCGGCAGCGGGCGATCGTTCCGCGGCATCGTCCGATTCGGCACGACCGGCGGTGGCGGTGCGGAACCCGAGCCCGGCGAGTAGAGTCGGGTCGGCGCGTCGTCCTCGGGGTCGCCACCGTAGGCGTTCAGCCCCGAGGGCACGGGTGCGGCCCTGGGCATCGACGGCGCCGGGCGCGCACTTGGTCGCGGCGGTGGCCGCGATGGCATCGGCGCCGCTGGCGGTACCGGCGGCGTCCCGAGCGACGGGCGCGGCGTCGCGATGGGCGGCGCGGGTGCTGGCGCGCTGGCTGGCGGCATCGGAAGAATCGCGGGGGGTGGCGCCATCCGCATGCTGGGCGGCGGGGGCGTGCCTCCGCTCGGCGGTGCCGCGCGGAGGCTGGAGGGTGCAGGCGGTGGTGCCACGCTCGGACGCGCGACAGGAGCAGAGAGCGAAGCGAGGCTCGGCGGCGGCATGGGTGCGCTCGGAGCCGGACCGCGACTCAAGCTCGGTGGCGGTGGCGGTGCCTTGGAGCCCGGCCCGCGCGAGATGACCCCTGACTCGGAAGGGCTCGGCGACTCTTTCTTTTTCGCGAGCGAGTCGAAGATATCGAGTCCAGAACCCTTCTTGTCGGCGGCCATATTGGGAAAGCGCAATGTAGCTCTCTCACCGTCGAGGTTCCATCGAGTTGCGCAGGGTACGGACGGCATCCGAACGCAACGGCGCGACTACGCCGCACGGCGTCAAACCGGCGCAGTGCTTGGCCAACACGAACCCGATTGGTTGCGCGATCGAACCCGCGGCAACCCTTCAGAGCGAGTCGAGGATCGCGCGAACGCCGCTGCGGGCGAGCACGTACGTGGCGGCAATGCCGTCCACACGAGCGTAATCGATGCTGATGCCGCGCCACGAATCCCCGGCTCCGATGTGAAAGACGACCGGGGCCGTCTCTTCTCCGCTGGTCGCGTTCGCCGACATTCGCACGGTCAATAGCGGATGATCGAGACCCTGCTCGCGCCGCGCCGGGCCGAGTTCGATCGCTGCTTCCGCGCGCCAGCCCGTCAGCGTGTCGGTGATCTTCCTGATCGCTTCGACCGAGAGTGGCTCGCCGGCATCTGTCTGAACGAAGTCGTCTCCCCGTTTCTCGAGGACCACGCTGCGGTGGTCCGTATCGAGTTCGATCCGGTAGACGTGCGGCCCCGCCGCGAAGACGTTCCGATCGATCACCAGTGTCGTCAGTGTTTCGTGGAGCCGGCGAGGCACGACGAAGACCGCCGGGTCTCCCGCCATCGTCGCGTAATATCCGGAACCGGTGGGGTGCCCGAGCTCGAGCACGTGTTCGACGAGCTCGTCGCCCTTCCGCACGGATAGCCGCACGGTCAGCAGAGGCGCGTCGAATCCGAAGGTGCCGTCGTCCTTGTCGGCGACCCACCGCTCCGCGGTGAGGGTACGGAGTGCGTCGCATAGCTCGAGGGCGAGTGCGCCGTCGATGGTGAAACCAGCGGGCGCCGACAGGGTGAGCACGCCGCTCGGGGCGCGCTCCACGACCTGCCTGGGCGTTCCGTCAATTTCGACGCGCGCGACATCGGCGATCGGCACGTCCAGCAGGGTTCGGCTTCTCACCAGTGCGGCGTCGGCGACCAGCGCCCTGGCCGCTTCTCGACCGAGCTCCAGCACGACGCCGTCTTGTTGCCGCTCCGCGTACACCCGGCCGTCCGGGAGTGGTGCGCTCAACGTCACCGTCTCCCGGCGGACCTTGGACTCGTCCGAGGCGGAGCTCGTGACGAGCGCGCGGCCTGCCGGCGGATCGAGCCCGAGCGCTTTTCGATCGGGAGCGTCCACGATGGTTCCCGTCGCGTGCAAGATCGCGTCGAGGCGGGCGTTGCCGGCTTCCGCATCGACGTCTCCCTCTTTGGGGGCGCGCATCACGAAGCCCGTTTCCTTGCGGTCCAGCGCGAGCCGCGCGTCTCCTCGATCGACCTCGAACCCCTCTACTTCATCCGCTCTCATCCAGAACAGCGACCGATCGACGAGTGCCTCGGCCGTCGTCGTGAGTCCGCCGAGGACGCCGCGCGGCACGCAGGCCGCCACACGGTCCGGCTGTTTCCGCAGTGCCACGACGTCGGCGCTCGACCCTGGGCACACGCCGCCCACGATGACCACGCCGACCTTCGACTTCCGGTCGATCGGGGTCATGGTGACCGTCACGGTGTCTCCGCTCGACAGAGCCTTCTCGGCCGCGTCGGGGTCGATGAAGTGATCGGCGCGCGTGTGCGCGAACTGGACCAGCACGCGATCGAGCGCGGCGCGGTTCGTCCGCGCGTCGCCGAGCATCCCGTCGAATCGGAATCCGTCGGGCCACGCGGCACGCCGGAGCTTGCGGGTGCCGCCCGCTCCCTCGAGCTCGAATCTTTTCGAGGACCGTCGACAGGTACGGCATCACGTATCGCTCGCGGAACGTGTCGACGGGAAGATCGAGCTCCGAGACGAGGCTCTTCGTCACCAGCACGACGCCCTTGCCGGGCGCATTCTCGCCCGCGATCTCCACGTACCGCGCGCCCTTCGGGGACGCCGCCTCCTTGCCGATGCGGAGTCGATAGTGCGTGTCGCCCATGTCGATGTGAAGGACGAGGCTCGGCGTGACGAGGCCGAATGCTTCGCGGTTGCCCTCCTCGGGTTTGATGCGACGGAACGCGGACGCATACTCCAGCGTCCCGAGGAGCTTCTGCACGCTGAACGGCTCGGCGTCCTCGACGAACGGCTGCTTGATCGTCCACGTTCCCTCGCCGGCGTCGTCCATCTTCGTGCGGGCGAGCGTGACCCAGCCGGAGGGTCGCTCGAACCGGATCCGCGTGACGGCGTCCTCGTCGTAGGCCTGGAGCAGGTTGTTCGCGCGAGCCTCGGCTTCGCTCGTCGTCATCTTCTGGCGCGTGGCGAACACGAGGATCACGAGCCCGAGGGCCACGCCGATCAGGATCGCGTTCACGATCTGATGACGACGAAACGAGGTCGTCACGAGTTCCCTCCGGTCTGATTCTTTTCGCGCGAGCGTTTCTCCGAGCCGCGCCTTCGCACGAGGATCAGCAAACCGAGCGCGAGCGCCGAGCCCGGCATGTAGAGCAGCACGTACCGGAGAACCTCGGACAGCGAGTCCTCCGTGAGCGAGAGACCCGCGGGGTGCGACGGCTTCTCCGGCACGCTCACGATCGCGGGCTTCGCCGCGAGCCACGACAGCGCGCTCTCCACGAACACGCGATCGCCAATCAGCGTCGCGTCGCGCCAGCTCCGGCAGAACGCGACGTTCGCGCTGCCGACGACGACCATGCGCGCACCATGCTTGTCCTTCGAGCCCGGTGGCAGCGGTCGCTCCGACGCCATCGCGACGGCGAAGGGTCCGCTCGCGTCGCCGTTGCTCTTCTGCACGGCCTCGCCCTCGTCCACGAAGGGACGGATGTCCTTCACGCTGAACGCGTCCTTGCTGGTCGTGAGCAAGATCTGCGCTTCGCCGTCCTTCGTCGCGTGGAGGCTCTGCGAGGCGGTGAGCTCGGGCCGCATCTTGGCGGTCTGGTCGTCCATCAGCCCGCGCGTCACGGCGTGCGGGAGCGGTGTCGCAAAATAGGTTTCGCCCAGACCCTGCGGCAGTCGCAACGCCCCGTCACGTTCGACGACGAAGTCCGTCCCGAACTCGATGCCGCCGAGCGCGGCGAGGCCACCCAGTCCGTTTTCGCGGATCCGATCGCCGTCGTCGAGGACGGGGTTCGACATCAAAAAGACGTTCCCGCCGTGCTCGAAATACGCCTCGAGCCGCTTCTCCGCGGGCGGCGAGAACGCGACGTCCGGGCCCGGAACGACGACGACCCGGCATCCGTCCAGCGACTCGGACCTGTCGGGCGAGACGAGGTCGACCGACTTGGTCGCGTAGTTGTCCTTCTGGATGCGGTACTTGAGCTCGGCGAGTCCACGCGGCCCGCCGTCGTCCGCGCTGATCTCCTGGTCGCCCGTCGTGAAACACACGAGCGTCTTTTCCCTGCTGAGGACGTTGCGAATGCCCTCCGTCAAGGCCTGTTCCAGCACCGGTCGCGAGCGGTTGTTCTTCTCGTCGTACGAGACCATCTGGTCGACCGTGATGAACCAGTGCTGCTCGCCCCGCGCGAGGACGATGGCGGCGTCCGTGACGATGCGGCCATCCTCGGTCTTGCCCGTGACGATGTTGTACTTCTGCTCGAGCGCGATGAACTCCGCCGGCGCGCGGTCCGGGTCCACGTAGCGAAGGTGAAGCAGCTTCGTCTGCGCCTCGTACGCGGCGAGCATCTGATCCACGCTCTCTCGCATGGGGTCGCTCGCGCTCAGGAAGACGATGACGTCGATGGGGTCGCCGAGCGAGTGCAGCGTCTCGAGCGTCGGCGCGGAGAGCGTGTAGAGCCCTCCCGTGGTGACGTCCCAGCGCTCGTAGAACCGATGCACGAGGACGTTGGCGCAGACGGCGATGACGCCCGCGGCGAGCACGCCCGTCGCCGACAGCCACTTCGCGGAGCCGTGTGTCACCCGACCCTCCACGAATCCACCACGCGGATGGTCACGAAGAGCGGCAGGATCACGAGGGTGGCGTCGAACACCAGGCGCCGGAGATCGACGATCCCGCGCGAGAGCTCGTCCACCTGCGACAGGACCGAGACCTGCGCACACACGTCGCGGATCGGTCCGGGCTCGAAGATGCGCTCTCCGATGCCGAAGATGAGCAGACCGAAGATGACGAGCGTCGTGAACATCATCGCGACGAGCTGGCTCCGCGTGACGGAGCTCATGAGCGTCCCCACCGCGAGGTACCCTGCTCCGACGCCGAACACGCCGAGGTAGCTTGCCCCGACGACGTGCCAGTCCACGGCGCCGGTCCTTCGCAGGATCACGACGTAGAGCACCGTCGGTGCCCACATGAGCACGTAGGTCGCGAGCGTCGCGGCGTATTTCGCGAGCACCACGGCCGTCGCCGACACGGGTGCCGTGAGCAGCGCTTCTATCGTTCCGCTCCGTCGCTCCTCGGCGAACAGTCGCATCGTCAGCGGCCGGGCAGACGAGGAGAAGGGACAGGATCAGAAACAGCGACTCGCCGAAGTAGGCCTGCACCGGTCCCGAGTCGATGGACACGTCGGAGAAGCTCGCGAAGTGAAGGAGGATTTGATAGAAACTCGCCCCCTGGATCAGGAGGAAAATGAAGAGCAGCACCCACGCGAGCGGCGTGACCCATAAGCTCAGCATCTCCCGCCGGAAGATCGCAACGAACCCTCTCATGAAGACGGCTCCGTGAGCTCGGCGAAGACGTCTTCGAGCGTCGCTCGCCCGGACGTGACCTCACGGACGCCGAGCCCTGCCGCGACGGCCGCGGCCACCGCACGCTCGAGCACCGCACCCGAGCTCGCACCCGGGGCGTAACCTACGGTGACGCGCACGAGACCGTCCTCGCCCGGCGCTTCGACGACGGTCGCGACGCCTTCGACGCTGGCGAGCGCGGCCCTGGCCGCGCCGCTGGCGCCGGATACGAGCATCGTCGCTGACGTCGCCGCGCGGCGCGCACGGAGCTCATCGATCGTCCCCTCGGCGACGAGCTGCCCGCGATCGATGACGATCGCGCGCCGGCACGTCGTTTCGACCTCCGACAGGATGTGCGTGGAGAGCAAGATGGTGTGGTTCTGTCCGAGATCCCGGATGAGATCGCGCACCTCGCGGATCTGGTTCGGGTCGAGCCCCGCCGTGGGCTCGTCCAGGATGAGGAGCGGCGGATTCGCGACGAGCGCATCCGCGAGCCCGACGCGCTGCCGGTACCCCTTGGACAGGTGCGCGACGAGGGTATCCGTCATCTCCGTCACCCGGGCGGCTTCCATCGCGTGGCCGACCGCGCGGACGCGCTCGCGGCGCGGGACACGCTTCAATTCCGCACGAAATGCGAGGTACTCGCGGACGCGCATCTCCGGGTAGAGCGGCGACGATTCCGGCATGTAACCGAGGGAGGCCCTGGCGACTATTCCCTCCTCGAGCACGTCGTGCCCGTCGATGCGCACGCGCCCCGAAGTCGGTCCCAGGAAGCCGGCCAGGATGCGCAACGTCGTGCTCTTGCCGGCTCCGTTCGGGCCGAGGAAGCCGACGACCTCCCCCCGACCGACATGGAAAGAGACGTCCTTGACCGCGAGGACGGTGCCGTAATCCTTCACGAGATGCTCGACGTCAATCATCCGGTCGCGGGGCGGGGATAGCACGCTTCCGGGCACGCGCGACCGAAGACCCGGCTTCGCGGACGCTTGTTCGGCTCCCCGCGGGGCGTTTTCGTGGAAGACTGGCGGGGACTCATTTCGACGGAGGTCCGCGTCATGCCCCGATACCGTGTTCCCGCGTTGCTCGCCGTGGTGCTCGCGTGCGGGCTCGCGCGCTGTGGCGGCAACCCGATCGTCAGTCAGAGTAACGACGAAGGGACCGGCGGAAAGCACAACTCCGATGCGTCCGTCACGAACCGCCCCGATTCGGGTCGGCAGATCATCGTCGTCAACGCGTTCGATGGTGGGGAGTGCGCGCGGGACGCGGCGGCGTGCACGTTGCCCGACGGAGGTCCGGCGTACGTTCCGTCCTGCGGCGACGGACGCCTGAACCCGGGCGAGGTCTGCGACGACGGCAACAACGTCTCCGGCGACGGCTGCACGGCGAACTGCCTCCAGGTCGAAGCGAACTATGCGTGCCCCATCCCGGGAAAGCCGTGCGTCTCGACCGTGAAATGCGGCGACAAGAAGATCACCGGCAGCGAGCAGTGCGACGACGGCAACGACCAGAGCGGTGACGGCTGCAGCGCGACGTGCCAGCTCGAGTCCGGATGGGCATGCCCGATCGTCGGGATCGCCTGTCAGGCCGCGAAGTGTGGCGACTCGCTGGTCGCCGGCAACGAGCAATGCGACGACGGCAACGATACGCCGGGCGACGGGTGCGATCAAAATTGCCAGATCGAGAACGGCTACGCCTGCACGACGCCGGGCAAGCCGTGCGTGAAGACCGTCTGCGGCAACGGAATCGTCGAGGGAACGGAGCAATGCGACGACGGCAACGACGATCTGGGCGACGGTTGCACGCCGCTCTGCCAGCTCGAGCCGGACTGCGATCAGGGGGCGTGCACGTCACGCTGCGGTGACGGCATCAAGTTCGCGAACGAGCAGTGCGACGACGGCAACACCAAGAATGGCGACGGCTGTTCGTCCACGTGCACCATCGAACCCGGGTACCAGTGCTCGCTCATCACCTCGGCGGAACCCGATATCATCAAGATCCCGATCGTGATCCGCGACTTTACGTTCGCTCACGTCGACTTCCAGCTCGATACCTCCGTCAAGCCCAATGAGCCGTCGGGCGACGATCACGTCATCGTCGCGCCGTACCTGGGAACCGCGACGTCGCTTTACCATCAGGACGGCGGCACGGCGGCGGTCGACCTCGACCACAAGCCCGTCTATCTCCGTCAATCGTGCCATCCCACGGCCCTTCCGTCCGCGGCCAACGACTGGACGAAATGCACCCTCACGACGTACGACGCGGACTCGTTCGAGCAATGGTATCGCGACGTACCTGGGACCAATACGCCTGTCGTCGAGACCCTGACGCTCGGTAAGATCGCGAACGACGCGTACCAGTTCGACAGCGCCGCCGAAGAGCCGGATGGCGGGCCCTCGAAGAACTCCGATGGCTTCTTCCCGATCGACTTTCTCGGCGACCAGGGCGAGGCCTGCAACGGCGATCCCCACAACTTCAGCTTCACGAGCGAAGTCCGATACTGGTTCGAATACCATGCAGGAGCGCCGCCGACGCTCTCGTTCAGCGGGGACGACGACGTCTTCGTCTTCGTGAATCACCAGCTGGCGCTCGATCTCGGTGGAATTCACGGCGTCGAGAACGGCTGCATCACCGTGGGCTACGACCCGGCGGACGGGGGCTCCGACGTCAGTCCCGCTTGTGCGGCGCTGGGGCTCGATTGGTCGCACCAGGACGTTTCCCCGGTGACGGGTCTCGTCGACGGCAGCATCTACGAGATTGCCGTCTTCCAGGCCGAGCGAAACACCTGCGGGTCGAATTACAAACTCACCCTCTCCAATTTCCTCGCTGCCAAGTCCGTCTGTAAGAGCGTGTGCGGGGACGGCATCGTGACCCCCGACGAAGTGTGTGACGACGGCACGGCGAACAACACGGGCGGCTACGGGAAGTGCTCGCCGGACTGCAAGTCGCGCGGCCCGTACTGCGGTGACGGCATCGTCCAGACCGCGGACGGTGAGCAATGTGACGATGGGGTCAACCTCAGTCAGTATGGTGGCTGCGCACCCGGCTGCGTCAACGGGCCCTACTGCGGTGACGGCATCGTCCAGAGCGCCGCGGGCGAGCAATGCGACGACGGCACGAATCTCGGCGCCTACAACGGCTGCGCGAAGAACTGCGTCCTCGGTCCGCGTTGTGGTGACGGTATCGTCCAGCTCGCGGACGGGGAACAATGTGACGATCACAACCGTACGTCCGGCGACGGCTGCAGCGCGAACTGCCAGCTAGAATCCCCCCACTGATCACCGAGGGCCGATTGCTTCGAGCGTGGGGCCATCTCGGTGCTCTCGGTGCTCGGCGTGCGTTCGCACGCCTGCGCGCCTCACCCACCGATCTGACCCCACGGTCTTCGCAATCGGCCCTCGGTGGGTTTTGGTTCGAGCGAGGGGGCATGTCGGTGGTCTCGGTGCTCGGCGTGCGTTCGCGGGCTTGCGCGCCTCACCCACCGATCTGACCCCACGGTCTTCGCAATCGGCCCTCGGTGGGTTTTGGTTCGAGCGTGGATCGGACGTTTTGGTTGCGTCGCGAGTGCGGTCGACTACCGTCCGGGCATGTCGATTCTGGATCACGTGACGCTCGTCGTGAAAGACTACGCTCGCTCCAAGGCGTTTTACGAGAAGGCCCTCGCGCCGCTCGGTATCAAGCCGATGATGGAGTTCGGTACGGCGTGTGGCTTCGGCCGCGATATGCCCGCGTTCTGGATTGGCACCGGACCGACGGCGTTTCAGAAGCCCGAACATCTCGAGATCATCACCCCGACGCACATCGCGTTCGCCGCCAAGGGGCGCGCGGAAGTGGACGCGTTCTACAAGGCGGCGATGGGCGCCGGCGCGAAGGATTTCGGCGCGCCCGGGGTGCGCGCGCATTATCACCCGAGCTATTACGGCGCGTTCGTCCTGGACCCCGACGGTCACGACGTCGAAGCCGTCTTTCACGGCCCGGCGTGAGGAGCGCGAGCCGGCGGGGTCCTGCCGCCCGGTTGCTGCCGCGTGAGGAAAAATCGTCGGTTCTCGATCGGTCGTGATCCGGTGGAAAATGGTGCTAACAACGGAGGCGTGAAACGAACCAACACGTACTTCTTTCGAGTTCTTGGGTCCGTGGGAGTCCTGGCGCTCGTGGCGTGCGGCGGGGGCAAGCCGCCTGCCGACGCGGCCACGGCCAAGACAGGTCCAGCTCCAGGTGCGCCGACGACGGCGGCCGCGCCGAGTGCGTCAGCCGGACCCGCGAGCGATGGCGGTCCCACCGCCGCTCCGGGTGCGGCACCTTCCGCGGCGACCAGCGCTGCGATTGAACCGCCGAGCGCGCCGGCGGAGCCCCCACCGGAAACGCGACACGTCGTCGATGAGCTGACCGCCCCGAGCGTCGCGTACACCCTCGACTACGGCGGCTCGGGCCCCAAGCAGCTCGCGGAGAAGGCGTGCGCCGGCAAGGCAGACGATCCCCAGGCGCGTGCTGCCTGCATGGAGAAGGAACGCGGCCGCTTTCTCGCCGACGTGCTCGTCTTCACCAAGGACGCGCAGGGCGTTACCTGGACCATCTATCGACGCAACGGGAACAACCTCGCCGAAGTTTCCCGGAGCGCCATCGACTTCAAGGACGAGACCGGCAATGGCGTCTCCATCCACATCAAGAAAGACAAGGGCTGGCGCCCCCTGTTTGCCGGAACGAAATCCGTCGTCCTCGCTGCCCCTCCTGGCTCCAACATCGAGTTCCAGGATCCGACGTGGGGCCACCTCGTGTACGAGGCCAAGATCGGTCTCGTCAATCAGTGATGGCCGCGGCACCAATCCGCTGAGGGTACCGAAGCCGAACCGACCGAACGCGCGCGCCTCGCAAGTCCAGCTCGCGAATTGCCAGCCGATGTCGGCGTGGACCCCCCGATTCTCGACGAGATCGCCAGGGATCACGGCGCGGACGCCGACATCCTGGGCGCGGACGCCGACATCCTGGGCGCGGACGCGAACATCCTGGGCGCGGACGCGGACGTCCTGGGCGCGGACGCGGACGTCCTGGGCGCGGACGCGGACGTCCTGGGCGCGGACGCGGACGTCCTGGGCGCGGACGCGGACGTCCTGGGCGCGGACGCGGACGTCCTGGGCGCGGACGCGGACGTCCTGGGCGCGGACGCGGACGTCCTGGGCGCGGACGCGGACGTCCTGGGCGCGGACGCGGACGTCCTGACCGCGGACGCCGCCGTCCTCGACGAGACCATGGCCGTCCTCGACGAGACCATGGCCGTCCTCGACGAGACCATGGCCGTCCTCTGAGCGACAGGTACCGGGGTCGGCCCTGGTCTAATCGGAGCGAGAGCGGCGTTCGAAGGCGGCGAAACCGGCTCTCACGAGAGAAAAAAGGACGATGAGGATGCACCAATCGAGAGAGAGCCGCGCCAACAGCAAGTGTCGGTTCAGCGTGCGGAGACCGTCTCCGATGACCGCGACGGCAATTTGCGTCGTGAACAATCCGAGCAGGTAAGCAACGACGCCGACGAGCGCGCCGGCACGGCGGCGCGCGATCGCCGCGCCGATCCAGACGAGGCCGGTCGTGAACCATGCCCAGACTTGCCAGGGTTGCCGGACGAGAAGGTGGCGGAACGGGCCGAATTGCCAGGGGGCGGACCGCACCCATGGGAAAGCATGCGGTCCGACGGTCGTGTAGTCGTGGGCCGTGTTCGTGAATGGCATGGCAAGCACTTCACCCACCCGCCCGATGGCAAAGCGCACCGCGTGTGGGTCATGGAGGTAGCGCACGGCGATCCGGCCGAAAGAAACTTTTCGTGCGACCCGGAGCTCGTCCTCGTCGACATCGAACACGGACTTGCCCTTGAGATAGGATTTTTCTCGCGGCACTCCGAGCGCCGCGAGGGTCGCGGCCGTGTCCTCGGATGCGACCGCGATGCCCATGAAGACGGAGTCGTGCCTGTTGTCGACCGGAGACCGATAGCCGGCGCCCCAGACGAAATAACAGGGGGCCAGCACGGCGACCCCTGCCATTGCGAAGATGAGCGCCCACGCGCTTCGGTTCGCGCGGGATGGCGAGCGCAGAACTGCAACGCCGACCGCCGCGGCAGCGACCATTCCCATCGGCGCGTAGGATTCCTTGGCGAACGCGGCCAGCGACGAAAATAGAATCACCGCGAGAGAGAGGCGCGCGCGTTGCCGCGGCGAGACCGCCGATGAGCCCTGACGAACCAACCACGCGACGACCCCGAGCGCTCCGATGAACGCCACGGCGTCCGCGAAGAAGCTGTTGAAATAGAGGAGGTACCCCGGGTCGTTCAAAGTCCAGATGAGCAGGAGCCCGACGACCAGACCTTCGGGTGAAGCCCCGACGAACAGGGCTGCAGCGGCCCCGAGAAGGAGCCAATTTGCAGCTCCGACTTGTCGGAGGTCCATGAAGCCTCGCCGGGCGCTCCCAATCGGCATGCCGCGGGCAACGACCGCAACCAGCGCCGGGCTCGACAGATGGCGCAGCGGGGGCTTCACGAGCGCAAACTCGGGTACGACGAACTTTTGCGAGGGGAGGGCGAGGTAGCGGATCCCCGCCGGTCTCATGACTCGCCAGAAGTCGCCGTTGTCCGGTAAGCCGACGATCGGGGGCCACAGCAGGCGCACGGCGTCGAGGACGAGCAGCAGAGCGCCGAGCGACAGCACGAGCGTCCGCAGCCTGCTTCGCCTTACTCCTCCGCGCTGCACGCTTCCCACTCGAGCGGCATCGGGTTCAGTTCTCGCTCGTCATCGGTCGACGCGCGGTGGCACGCGCCGGCATCCGGGGGCCGCGGACCAGCGTGTTCAGCAAGCCTGCCGCATACGCGACATGGGTCACGAGAAACAACGGAGGCAGCGCGAACAGCCACGAGAGCCGCCGCCGCCGGACGACGATGACGGCCGCAGCGACGACGCTTCCGAGCGCATAGACGAAGATCGGCGCCCAGGCGAGTCGAGTGAGCGCCGCCGAGAGGGGCAGCGTCAGCAGATAGAGGAGCAGCAGAACAGGCACGAAGTAAGCTGCGTGGAACGTCCGTGGCGCGCTCCGCAGGGCGATGGCGCGACCCCTTCCGTAACGGACCATCTGCAGCGCGTAGTGACGGAGCGACGCTCGGCGATGGTGGTGGACCCACACGTCCGGCGAGTACCGGAGCTCGTGCCCCCGTGCGTCCGCGTCTCCCATGACCACGTTTTCTTCGCCCCCGAAGTGCAGCGGGAAACGGACTCCGCCGTCGAAGACGGAGCGCCGGATCGCGAGGTTGCACAGGATCAAGTGGCGCTCGTGCGCCGCGTGCGGCGATAGCTTCGTGTAGCGGCCTCGCGCGACCCCCGTGCCCCACGCGCTGGCGAGGATTTCGCCGGTGAGCTGAGCGAAGTCCGGATCCTCGGGGTGGGTGAGGTTCGGCCCGCCGACGATGCTCGCGTCCGGATACGCCGCGTAGACATCGAGGACGGCCGCGACCCCGCCCGGCGGCACCTCGACATCGTCGTCGAGAAAATAAAGGACCGGGGCGCGCGCCGCGGCGACACCATGGTTGCGGGCTTCGCTCGCGGACACCGGACCCGAACGCACCTTGTGGATGCGTTCGTCGCGCGCCGCGCACGCATCGACGCTGTCTTCCACGGCGCTGCTCGCGTCGTTCAGTACGACCACGACCTCGAGGTTCGGCTCGGTCTGCACGAGCAGGCTCTCGAGGCACCGCCGTAAGAGCGCGGGTCGAAAGTGCGCCACGACGATCGCCGAGAGGCGGGGGGAACTATTCGACAAGGGTCATGCGGCTCGCGAGGATGCGCGCTCTCCGGAAGCGTAAGCGGCGCGTTCGGAAGCCGTCAAGGCGGCGGGCGAAGTCGATCGCGCGGATCAGGGTGCGCGCCCGCGTCGATCGAGCCATCTACGCACGGCGGCCGTGCGGAACTCCGTGAGCCAGGCGATTCCGTACGCGTAAACGAGCACGCCGAGCCCGATGAGCGTCGCGGCGGCCGCGTGGCGATGGTCGGGGAGCCAGCGCCGCCGGCCTACGAGCCACGCTTCCGCGAAGACCACGACGGGGAATTGCGTCGCGTAGAGGGTGTAAGAGAAGGAGGCGAGACGGTCGCCCCATCGGGAGTACCTCGACGGACGCGACGGACCGGCGCTCGCGTCGAGCGTTTCGCCGCGCGCGACGAGCATCGCGAGAAAGAGCGCGGTCACGGCGCCGAGCACGAGATCCTCTGCGGATCGCGAGTGGAGGAGTCGCGAGCGCGACACCAGGGCGCCGGCGACGAACAGAGCCGTCGCGACGACCGCGCCCCGGTGATTTCGCAGGAGAGCCGGTCGCTTCGCGCGCATCACGACCACGACGGCCCCCAGCGCCCACACGGCGAAGCACAGGCGGAGCAGTTCGCCGCCGAGCGTGAGAATGGCTCCACTGGCCGTCGCGAACAGCACGCGGACGAGGCGCCGCTCGTTGCCCGCGGCGGCTCGAAAGAGAAGCGGGAACAGTGCGTAAGACCAGAACTCGAGAGCGAGGGTCCAGAGGGGCGTGTTCGTTCCGAACGCGCGCGTGAAGATGTCCTGCAAGAACGCCAGGTTTGCGAACAGTACCGGCAGCGTGAGCGTGGTCCGTACGTCGGGGACCCCGAGGTATCGCCCCGGACCCTTCCCGCCGTAGATCCCGTGCACGCCGAAGAGCGAGAGACCGAGAGTGTCCCAGGCGAGCGTCAAGAGCAGGACGGGGACGAGCACGACGTACAGCCGAGTGACCCGTCGCATCGCGTACCGTGCCCAGGACCACGTGCCCCTCCGCGATGCCTCGACGACGGAGGTGCCGACGAGAAAGCCGCTGAGCACGAAGAACACGATCACCGCCTGGTGGCTGAAGTTGGTCGCGAAATATACGGCTCGCGTCAGCGCGGAGTGTCTTCCGCCCCAATCGACGAAGCAGGCGCGTCTCACGTGGCCGATCAACACCGCGAGCGCGGCGAGCCCGCGCATCCAGTTCAGGGCATCGAGCGTGCTCGCGGGGATCGTCGACGCGGTCGCGCTTCGTGCGGCTCGCATTGGGGGCCTACGGATCGCGCGGCGGGACCTTGGTCAAACCCACGCCTGATATTACAACGGTGCCGGGATGACGCGGTTTCGCTCTCACGCCGTTCGCGCCGGGATACTTTTGATCGCCGGTCTCGGCGCGAGCGAGCTCTTGCTCCGTGCAGGGAGCGCCGTGAGTCCGACCTTGAACGCGGAGCTCGGGGGCCTGCCCGCGTGGCAGATTGCAGACCCCATCCTCGGCCACCGGCTTCGACCGCGATCGGGTGAAGCGGACGAGCGCGGATACCGGAACCGGGCTGCCGTTGCGACGGCGGCGATCGTCGCCCTGGGGGATTCGATGACGTTCTGCCATTCGACGAGCATCGACCAGGCGTGGCCCGAGCGCGTCCAGGCGCTGACGGGGCTGTCGACCTACAATATGGGGGTTGGTGGTTACGGGCCCGCTCACTACGTCGTGCTCGTCCACGAAGCGCTCGCTCTGGCGCCAAAGGTCGTGCTCGTTGCACTCTACTCCGGCAACGACGTCGCGGACGCTTACACGATGGTCTACGAACGCGGGCGCCTTCCCGAGCTTCGGACCACCGACCCTGGTCGGCTCGCCGAGGTCGAGGAAGCCGCGCGGACGCGTCCACCAATCGACGCAAGCTGGCTCGAAACTCGCCGTCGACTCGACCTTGCCACGCCTTCGGTCGACCCTGGCATCAGACTCTTCGCGCTGTTTCGTTCGATCTGGACGCGGCTCCAGCCCTCGGGCGTTCCTCGTACATGGCCCGATTGGCGACGCCTCGCCGACCATTCGGATCCGAACGTGGCGTTCGCCTTCGAGCTCGGTCGAGTACGCACGGTCCTCACCGCGCGAGACCACATGGCGCTGCTGGATCCGGGGGACCCGCGAGTTCTCGCGGGAGAGGACGTCACGTCCCTCGCGCTGAAACGCATCCATGACGAGCTGCCGAGCGGTACGCGGCTCGGCATCGTGCTCATTCCGACCAAGGAGCTGGTCTTCTACGAGCTCGTCGCTGGACACGCGAATGTGCCGCCAGCGCTCGGAGGTTTGGTACGCGAGGAGACCGCGTTTTGGGACCGAATCCGGCTCGAAGGGGCGAACCTGGGGGCGGACGTGATCGACGTCCTGCCGGCACTCCGGGGCATTCTTGCGAAGGGTGTGAACCCCTACCAGGAGAGCAGTGACGCACATCCTGCGGCTGCCGGCTACGAAGCCATCGCCGAGGCGGTCGCGTCGAGCCGGCTCATCTCCGCACTTCGGCCCGATCCGGAAGCCCGGTAGCCCTCATCGGGATGGGAGTGGCTCGAGCCACCGTGACAGGTCCCTATCGAGAAATGTTGCGAGCTTCCCGATCTCCTCGCGACGCTCGTCGACGAGCCGCCGCCGAAGTCGCGGGTCGAGCCGAGGCCGATGGCGATTCCAGCTCAGTTCCCGGTCGATGAGGAATCGACGCACTCGAATCGGGGACGAATGGGCGGAGCACCTCCTTCAACGGGTTGCGCGCGCGCACGAAGGTACTCAGCGCTCGGACGCGCGGAACGCTGCTCACGTTGTAGCGCCGCGAGACGTCCGGGACGAAGGTGTCGTCGACGCCGAGAAAGCGGAAGACGTCGCGAATGAACCCGAGCCGGTCCATCTCGAAGTCGTCATGGAGATAGACTCGGAGCTGTTCTCGAATCGAAGACGCGATGAAAGCGCTCGAGCTGCCGCTGGTAGCGCCCGAGCTCCGCGTAGTGCCAGAAGGGGCCCCATCCACGTGCGATGCGCGCGGGTTCGGCGCGCAAGGCTTCGTCGAAATCGGAGAGAGGCTCTGCGCCCAGATAGCGCTGATGCAAGAAGTTCGAGTACGCGCGGTCGACCGGGTTTCTGAGTATGGCAATCAGCTTGGCCCCCGGCACATGACGGCGAATGCCGTCTTCGGCACCCGGCGTGTAAAGATAGAGGGTCGACGCTTCTCCGATGGCCCGCTCCCGGCTCGCCGAGGCGAAGAGCTCTTCGTACTTCGTGACGCTCGTCACGAGTCTCTTCGCGTAGAGGGGATCGGTGGGTCCCGTGTAGGTCGGAACCGCGTGCGACAGGAGAAATCGGGGTTCCTTTTCGCGCGGCATGAATACGTCTGGGTGCTGGGAAAGATAGCGATAGAGCGCCGTCGTTCCGCACTTCGGTGGTCCGATGATGAGAAAATTAGGCAGCGTCATCGCGTTACGTCGTCCGCGTTGGAGCCGATGTCCGGGATCGCTTCGCGCGAGCTGCCGTAGCCGAATCGTTCGAGCCCTGCGGCATGTAGCCGATCGGTGAGCCACTTCACGTCCGCGGGGTTCAGGTAGTCTCCGAAGCCACCGACTTTTCCACGGCGCACCTTGAATGACTCCGGATCGTTCGGAACCGCGGCGCGCAACCGGTGGCTGGCGAGGGCGTCGGCTGCTTCCAGGTTGCGCATGTTGTCGAAGGAGGCATACGCTACGGCTTCTTCCAACGTCGTGTCGGCCATGTCGCCGAAGCCCAGAAAGTCGACGACCTTGCGAAGTTCCGTCCGGGCGTCGCGCGCCATGTCTTCGTAGCGTACGAGGTGGAGCTGGGCGGGCGCGGTGAGGTTTCGAGCCCAGATGCGGTGAAACTCGAGAATCGTATCGTATCCTCCAGCGCAATCTCGCATGAAGTCCGGGAGAGTCTGCTCCCGCCGCTCCCGCCGGGTGACGTGGAAGTACCTCGAGACCAGCACGTCCCGCGGATCTCGGACGAGCAGAACGACTCGCTTCCGCCGGTAGCGGCGCCGATCTTGTCGCAGATCGCCGGGCCGCGAGCGGCTGGTGACGTCATCGTGAGTCACGAGAATGCGCGGCATTCGGCGATCGAGATCGGCGAACTGTTCGAGCTCGAGCGGACTCGAAGGAGAGAGCCCGAAGTGGAGCTCGAGCGCGCGACCCACGAGCATTCGGAGCCAGGTGCGTCCCGCCTTCGGATAAGATACGAGACACACGTCTGCCCGCTCGAAACGCATCCAGCGTCGCGCGTCGATCCAAAGGAGGTTCAGCGGCGTACCGATGCGAGGAGGCAGCGCTTCCAGGATGCGCCGGCGGGTCGCTGCGGAAGGGAACATCTTTCCGATGTTGGTTCCCCTGCGCGGGGAATGACTCATCGACCGCCGACGCAGTATCATGCGCGCCGATGAGCGGCAATCCCGCGCCTTCGCCTGGATCGTCGCGTCAGCTCGCATGCGCGGTCGTGCTGCCTTACGTGGCGCAGAGGATTTTCCTGGGCTGCGTCGCGATCGTTGCGATGGAGTTCGTCCCGGAAAAGCGAGGTTTTCATGCGCTCCCGCACCTTGCGGGGCTCGATGCATGGATCCGCTGGGACAGCGAGTACTACATCACGATTGCGGAGCACGGGTACGGCATGCACGGTGCCGTGAACCCGAACGCGTTTTTTCCATTTTATCCCGCACTCTCCGCGCTGGTAGGGAAGATTGTACCGGTGCCGATCGCCGCGTGGCTCGTCGCGAATCTCGCCGCCGTCACCGCGATATGCCTCCTGTACTTGCTGGCGCGCGATCTGGAGGGCGCGGTCGTGGCGCGTCGCGCGGCGCTCATGGCGATCGTATTTCCGACTTCGTACTTCTTGAGCTCGGTCTACGCCGAGTCGACGTACCTGGCGCTCGCCATCGGCGCGATCCTTTTGGCTTCGCGCGGCCGGCAAGTGCTCGCGGCGGCGCTGGTCTTTTTGGCGTGCCTCTCGCGGCCTCAGGGTTTTCTCTGCCTCACCATTCCTTTCGCGGCGGGTTGGCTCATACGCAGCCGAAAGGCGAAGGAATTGCCGTGGTTCGTGCTCGCCGCCGGGCCTGCGGCGCTGGCGCTGCTCTTGATCTATCGCTCGTACACGGGGGATGCGTTCGCGTTCCTTCACTCCGGGACCGTCCAGAGTCTCGGCGCGTTTCGCGACAAGGGCATTCTTCGTCCCCCATCGAAGTGGGCAGTGCTGTTGGATGAGGGACTCGGTCCGAACCTGATTCGGCGACTCCTGAACTGGAGCGCGCTCGGCCTCGTAGCCGTCGGAGCCCTGGATTTTTTTCGTCGAAGGAACTGGGAGATGGCCCTCATATCCACCTTCGCGATGGGTATCCCGCTCTTCTTCCATCACACGTTCTTCGACGCGGCGTCGATGGCGCGTTACGCGCTACTGGCGTTTCCGATCTTCATCTCGCTCGGACGCTGGACGCGAAGAAGCAGCACCGCCTGGATCGTGGACACGGGTTTCATGATGCTTCAGACCGTACTCTTCGCGCTTTTCGCGTGCTGGTACTGGGTGGAGTGACCGTGGCCAAGACGCGTGGAGACCATCATGCTCTGCTGCTCGCCGCGCTGGTCGGCGTGGGCCTGTCCGCGTGTGACGTCCCTCCGGATCCGACTCCACTGCTCGAACCCACGTACTTCCCGACGAAGAATCTGACTCTCGTCGCGCTGAACCTTCGCACGCTCGCCGCAATCCGCACGTCGGACGGAGAGACTCTCTGGACGTACCATCCTCCCGGGACGCCCCAGAAATCCGCAGTCGCGCGTCGCCCGGCGTATCTCACGTGCCCGCCAAAGCTCGCCCGGAACGACACGCTTCTGATCGCCTACACGGATCGATTCGCCGTCGTCGAGGCCGACACGGGCCTCGAACGCTGGACGTTTCGTTACCGGCGTCGCGGTGAGAGGACGCTGTGCCCCGCCATTGCCGCGGATTCCGGCGTCCTCTTTTTCGTTCCGAGCGAGTATGGTGATCGCACCGAGCTCACCAAGCTAGGCGTCGGCGGCGCCATGCGATGGACCACCAAGCTGCCGGACATCGGACCCGTAGCCGGTGCACCCCTGGTGAACCAGGACACCGGAGACATCGTCGTGTTTGCCCGCAAGCAGCTGGTCGACCTGAGCCCGGAAGGGCTCGTCAACTGGGTGCATGATCGTCCGGCGTCGGCCGGGCCGTAGTGCTTTGCGCGTCGAGCGCTCGCTCCGTTGCCCAGCGGACGAGCGCGACGAGGAGGATGATCGTCAACGAGTCGAGGGAGAAGCGCGCGAGCAGAAGATGTCGCCCAAGGGCGAAAAAGCCATCTCCCAGCACCGAGACGACGATCTGGGTCAGGATGACCAGGACGAGATACGCCGCTACCATGACCAGCGGATCCGATCGCCGGCGCGCCATGGCGCGGGCGGTCCACCCGATACCGAGCGCGATCCACGTCCACACTTGCCATTCGCCTCCGAGCAGACACGGACGCATCGCATCCCAGGCCGGCACTAGGGAAGGGGGGCCTTGCCCCCCGCGGCTCGCTTCGCGACCGCTCCCCCCGCCGCCTTCGGCGTCAGCGCTGGCGCGATGCTCTGGGCGCGACGTGTGCGTGCGTGCGAGCGCGTGACCTGCGCGAACGGCCGCCCGAAACATGGCGCCCGGCTCCTCGAGATAACGCAGCGCCACCGACGTCGGAGCGATATCGCGGGTCGTATCGCGATCCGCTTCGGTGACTCGCTCGTCGAACGAAGAGGTTCCGACGAGCCTACGCCGGTCGCGGGGCACCCCGAGGGCTCCGAGGACGGCGCGCGGATTCTTCGAGACCTCCGCGATGCCGGCGTACACCGAGTCGTAACGGTTGATGCGCGGGAAGCGATGGCCGCCGCCCCAGCGAAAGTAGATGGGGGCGAGAACGGCAATGGCCGCCAGCGCGAGCAACAACGCTCGCGCTCCCCGTGTTCGATGCGCGCCCGTGCGACGCAGCGCTCCCAACACGGCGAGCGTGGCGACGATTCCGATGGGCGAGTAAGAGGCCTTGGAAAAGGCAACGAGGGCAGTGAAGAACGACAGCGCGACGGCTGCGACGGCGCTGCTCGAACAGGACCGTTTCGCCGCGACGCTCTGACGGAGTAACCACGACACGATTCCGAACGAACCAACCAACGCGACCGCGTCCGCGTAGAAGCTGTTGAACAACAGGAGATACCGAGGGTCACTGAGAACCCACAAGAGCAGCACTCCGGTCGACAGGAGGACGGTCGGCGTGCCCGCCAGCATCGCAAACGCGCCGCAGAGCAGGAGTAGCTGAGCTATCCCCATCTGACGCAAATCCATCACGCCTGAGCCAAGCGCGCCGAAGTCGAGCCCCCGTGCCGCCCACGCGATCAGTGCCGGGCTCGAGGGGTGCCTTGCCAGATGCGATTCCGTCGTGGTGAAGCGCGACTCGACGAATGCGCGGCTCCTCGTGGCGCCACCCTCGAGGTGGCGAATTCCAGCGGGATGCATCACCCGCCAGAAATCTCCGTTGTCTGGAACGCCGCGGACGGGGCTCTGCGCCAGCAAGCGCGCGTCGAGCAGCAGGAGGAGCACCCCGACGACGAGCATTACCCGGCGAAAGCGCTCCACGAGTACCTTGCGGTCGGACGCGCGATGTCCTTCGCGTTCGGGGCTCATCACTCGAGCATCCGCTGTCGTCGCAAAAACGCAGCCAGCGTCTCCGCCAAACGCCGGTGCCCCGTCGCAGAGAGGTGCCAGTCACCTTGCAGATATGCGTCCGGGTCGGGTCGGCCGTCCGCGAGCGTGAGCGCGTTCGTCGGATCGAAATAGGGGACGCCGAGCTCGGCGGTGACGGCCGCGGCGACTCGCCTCATCGACTTGCCTGCGCGTTCGGCTCCCGACGCGGGTTGCGAGTCCGCGGGCATGTAAGCCATGACCAGGCGCGAGCCGGTGGCGTCGAGCGTCGTCTTCATCACCTTCACTGCGGTCCGGATGTATCGAGTCGCGAAACCGAACCGAACGCCAAGAGCGCGACGCGCTCCGCCCACTTTTTCAATGGCCGTGGGCTGCCGCGCAGTCATAAAGCGCGTGCAGGCTCCCCGCGGGCAAACCGGCCGCCTCGCTGACGTCGGTGCAATGCGTCTGGATCCATCGTCGGTCCGTCCGCCGGAGCGTGTTGTCGCGTCGCGATCGCTTCACGTCCACGAAGCGCACGGCGCCGCGCTCGACTCGCTCTTCGACGGGCCAGCGTGAGTCGTAGGGCCTCTCCATACGGCCGGTATAATAGCTCAAACCAGGCGCGTATCGGCACTCGGCGGTGCCCTTCGTTCCCGCGGTATGCGCCGCGATGAATGCGCCCATTTCGCGATAGTGGGTTTCGTAAAGGATCTCGTCGCCGTGCAAGACCAGATATACCGGGTGCGCCAGCAGCGCGACCGCGAGAGCGGTCCCGAGAACACCGCCGGCACGCCGGACCTCGAGAAGCGCGTTCAGTCCACCTCCGACGGCGATCGACCACGCGGGAAGGAGCACCAGCAAGTACTGCAGGTAGTGATCGCGGCCCATGGCCACGGGGAGATACGCGAGCACCCAGAGGAGCATGGGAGTCGCACGACGCAAAAGTAAGCGCTCCGTCCCGCGGCGCTTCGCCTTCGCGAGCGCGAACAGCATGCCTCCGAGCGCGAGACCGACCTCCACCGCGATCGCGGGCGTACCGACGTGAAAATGACCGAGCGAGAGATACGGAGCCGCCAGCTGTTGCATGCCGGATTCGTAGCGGGTGATTCCATATCGCAAGAAGAGCAGATCCCAGACGCGCGACCCGCGCCGCATCCACAAGAAGCCGGTGTATGGGGTTCGCCAGATCGAGAGCGCGATGGGCCACGCCGCGAATATCGCGAGCCCGGCTGCGAAGGCGAACCCCACGGCGAGCTTCGTTCGCCCTTCCCGCCGCCGGTGCGCTTCACAGAGGAAAAATGGAATCAGACCGAAGACGGGTAGGACGGGAGCCCACAGCTTCGTGAGGAGTGCGAGCCCGATGATCGGCGCGGAGGCGAGAATCGCGATCGAGCTTCGGTGCCGGATGCCACGGACGATCAGATACGTCGCGAGGAGGCCATAAAAGAGCCCAACGACGTCCATCTGATAGACGCGCGAGAGCGCCACATGAAGCGGGCTCGAGGCAAACACGAGGGCGGCGAGGAGCGCGGCTCTCCGACTGCAATACGAGCGACACAGCGCCTCGAATATCGGGATGGACGCGACGCCGGCAATCACGGACACCAGGCGAAGCGCGAGCTCCGGACCGAGCGGCAAATGCAGCGCAAGCGCACCGAGCCAGAAGAACGCGGGCGGCTTGTTGATGAGGACCCGATCCAGGCTCCGTTCGAAGACGAACGGGTAAACCCAATTGAGAAGATGATGCGCCGCCCCCCGCGCGACGACCGCGTAGTAACCCTCGTCCCAGGCGCTGCCGAAGTCGTAGCGGCCAATGCCGGGAAGGAGTCGCACGGCGAGGGCGTAGCTCGTCAGAGCCAAAAGCAGCAGTCGGTGTGTTCGACGTGACACGAGTCCGGATCCGCATGCACCATAGCGTTTCCGCCGGACATCGATCGGCGAGTCTCGCACGGAGTATGCTCGCCACCCGATGGTGGATTGGCCGTCCCTCTTTCACCGACCTGTTATCGCGAAGGCCAGACGCGTCGCTAATTGGCCTCTCCTGCGTCCTGCCGCGGTTGCAGGCTATGGGCTGCTCGCCAGGGAGGTCGCTCAGCGGCTCGCGCGGGTCCGGGCTGCAGAAGCCGTGTATCTCGCCGGATCGCTGCTCGCGCCGCGCTCGGTGGTCCCAGGTATCTCCGACATCGATTTGTTGGTCGTTGCGGATTTGCCGAACGTCGACGCAGAGCTCGCGTTCCGTGCCGACTTGACCGAGCTCTGGCGACGCGTGACGTCCGTCTTCCCCGTCTTCTACAACCTCGACTACGTCGATCGCGCGGACGCTCCGTTCTTGTCGGCGCTCGGGCAGACCTGGATCTCGGACTTCGAGAAGCGATTTCGTCTGCTCGCCGGGACTCCGCTGCCGAGCTTCGACTTCGAGCGACCACCGCAAGAGCGTGCCATCGAGCGGCTCATCCACGCCCTGTCGAAATGGAGAAAGTCGGGGTGCCACCTCATCGATCCGCGACTCGAAGTCGAGCCGTGGATAACGACCCGGGCCGCGGAGCGACTGCTCGCGCTGGTTTTGGCCCACCGGCGCGGCCTGAGCATCGAGGCGCCGCTCGACGAGCTACTCGCCGAAAGCGCGCCCAGTTCGCGACTCCCGGAAGTGAAGCTCGCCGGCGCGCGTCAGCGCGTGGTGGCGTGCCTCGCGACGGCGCTCGAGGTCCTGGAAGCGTTCGCGAACGAGTGCACGGCCGCCTGGAGCAGCTCATGGCGCCTCTCGGCTTCCGGAACGGCGCCGGAGCCGACACCCGCGGAGTGGGGCGAGGCCCGCGTGCTCGCTTCGCACGGCTTCGCGTCGGTCTACGTCGTGCCGAACGGCCCCTCGGCGCGCGCTCATCGCGTCATCGCCGTAGGTGCGGAAGGGGAGTCTGCGGGCGCGGTACTGGAGCGCGCGTCGCGTGCGTTCTGCGACCTTCCGGCCGCGACTCCGGAAAATCGATTCCCATCCCGCCCCGTGATCTTGACGCGTTCTCTCTGGAGAGCGACCGCGTTGATCGAGCCCTGTCCGTTCATTGCGGCCCACATTGCTTCGGGGCGTTGCGCCGTGCTCGGGGAGCCTCTACCTCCGCCGCCGGCTCCGCCCGATGAGGCTCTCGAGGCGATCCTTCGTACGCGAGCCGTGGAGCTGTTCGTCCGGCCGAGAACTCGTCTGCTGCGTGTGGGCAAGGCTTCCGCGCGACGCCGGCTCGCCGACGACCTGCGGCTCGCGCCCGTACTGACGACCGCCCTCGAGACGGGCATCCTCGAGCTCGACGGCGGAGACGCTGGCGCGTTTCCCTCGCCGGATAGCTCGGAGCGCATCGTACTCGAGGCGCTCCGTAGATGGGTTCTCGTGCGACGTCAGGGGTTCGCGGCGGAGTTGGTTGCCCGGGAAGCGGGCGAAACGGCCTCGTCGGCTGGTGCCTCGTCCGCGTTCGTTTCTCCGGTCACGCCGCGGAACAGGTAGCGGCCGCCGAGAAGAACCCAGACGAGGAGCGGGCCGAGCGAGCCCGCGCGAACCAGGCCGAGCCGCAGGGCGAGATTCGACGCGCCCGGGATGCTCGCGATGTCGCCGCGGAGGAATCGCCGATAGCCGTAGTCGAAGAGAAGGTTGCCGTGTTCGGGTCCTTCCAGCCCCACGGCGGTCAGCACCAGCATGTTTGCGAACGAGACGATGCCGAGAACGACGACCAGCGTGCGCAGTCGAGGACGCTCCCACGCCCACGCGACCCCGAAGGCGAGAAACCCGATGACCGGCACCAGGTGGCGAGGGCCCGTCGCTGCGCCGCCCCACCACATGTAGTAGCCAGCATTCGCGAGGACCAGGAGAACGAAAGCAACGAGCGCCGCGCGCACCGCGGCGTCGCGCTTCTTCGCGGCGTCGAGGATCATCGATGGTACGGCCAGCGCCGCGATGGGCGACAGCAGAAACAGGCCGCGGCGTCCGCCGACCAGGATGCCGTAGAGCGCCGCGCCGCTCGGCAGGTGGACGCCGAGAAGACCCGACGCGTGCCCGCGCGCGAACTCGGCGCGCTGGATGAACGAATAACCCGTGCGCCACGGCGCTCCGAAGCACACGGCGTGATACGCAGCGACGACCATCACGGGGACGAGCGCACCCGTTGCCAGATCGATCGCCGCGCGCAGTCGCGAACCCCGGGTGGCGCCGAGGACTGCGAACGTGATGATGGCCAGGCTCGGGACCGCCGTGATGTATTCCGACCCGGCCGCGAGCGCCAGGCATGCGCCTCCAAGTCGCACGCGTGAACGCGAAGACACGCGGTCGCCGTCGAGCGCGAGCACGAAAAGCGCGGCGACCAGGAAGAAGCCGGCGACGGCGTGCCCGTAGAAGCTCGTCGCATAGGGGAATAGCGGCGTGCCCAGGACGGTCGCGGCGGAGCCGATGAGCGAGGCTTCCGGCGAGAAACGTCGTCGCAAGAGCTCGAAGAGCAGGACTCCGGCGATCGCAGTGCCCAGGCCGGCGGTCGCGAGCGAGCAGGCGTAGAGACTTCGCTGGAACGAGCCGTTCACGAGCACGCGGGCGGCCGGAAGATCTTGCGTCGCGAACGACGTGTAGGCGGGGCGCTTGCCGCGCAGGCGATCGCTCGCGTGGATCGCAGCATAGATCGGCACCGCGAGGAGCGATGGAATCGGCGCCTTGTCCGTGTGCCAGGAGTCGCGGAATCGCGCCCGATCGCCGGTATCGTTCGCAAACTCGTCGATGGATAGGGTGTGCTCCTCCACGATGGCCCGGGTGAGGTCGAATCTCGAGACGGGGTTCCACGTCGCCGCCGGCATGAAGTACGCGAAGATCCCGAAGAGCCACAGCCCGTAGGCGACCCTGAACCAGCGCTCGGAACCGGGACTCATGAAGCCCCACCTTCCGGCCGCTCCCGGGCGGACGTCAAGGTGCGGTCTGGCGTGGCGTGGCGTTGTCTGTTATCCGCGACAACGAGTGGAGCACGCCGTTCGACCGATCGAGCCCGGGGATCAGCGCCATGGCCTGAGCCCGACCATCGGCATCCAGGCGGCCCTCCTCGTCCTGTCGCTCGGCGTGGGTTGCCAGAAGCGAGAGCCACCGACGGTGGCCAGTCACGGTTCTCACGAGCTGGTGACTCTCCCGAACAGCACGGTCGCGCAGGCCAACGAAGGGAAGGTTTCGGGGATCGACCCCGAAGGCAAGGTGAAGTGGACCGCGACCCTCCCCGCCCCGGAGGTCGTGCTCGGGAGGCCGGCAGCGGCACCGGACAGCACCATATACCTCCGAACGAGCTCCGCGCTCCGAGCGCTTTCCCCGAACGGGCAATGGCTCTGGAAGATACCGCTCCCGGCTCCTCGCGGTGAGCCGCTTCCCTATTCGCCCGCGGCGATGACGGACAGCTCGTCCGTCGTCCTCGTCGAAGGGCAGACCTATCGCGCGTATTCGCGCCAGGGCGAAGGCCGGTGGGAGATCAGCCTGGACTCCAGCGAACGGCCCCACGCCGCTCCGCAGGTTGCCCCGGACGGACAGATCTACGTCAGCACTGATCAGAGTCTCTATTCGATTTCACCTGACGGGAGAGTCACCTGGAGGCAAAGCCGGTGATCTCCGCCGCGCGTCCAGCTTCGCGAGAAGCTCGGGCCGGAGCGTGTCGAGCGATGCTCTGAGGCGTTCGAGCAATGCGCGCTCATCGAGCGCCAGGTCTTCCGTGACGTGTCGCCCGTAGTCGACCGCGTGTCCCTCCCGGAGCGCGACGAGCTCTGGCAAGGTTTCCATTATCTCGGCTCTCATTCTGGCCAGCCCGTCATGACGCGTCTTCGTGAAGCGAAGAGCCCTTCCCCGCGGTCGCCAGAACATCTTGACGAGGGAAATGGTCGTCAGAATGTCGAGGTCCAGGGCGGATGGAGCAGCGGGCGGACCGAGGTTCGCGCCTCGAGTCCAGATCGCGCCCGCTGCGAGGCGTGCCCCCACGGCGGGAAAGGGCTCGATGAGCGCGGCCGCCGCGCGGATGGCAGGCGTCAGGAGTACCGGGTACCGGATTCGCGAGAAGGTACTGGCGGGGAGAAGGTCGAGCCCGCCGAGTAGGGACTCGAAGTTCTGAACCGCGTGCACGGCGCTCGAGCCGGAAACGGTGGTCACCAGCGCAAGATGGTCATCGGAACGCGACGAGCACGCGGCGAGCTCCGCGCACGCAAATCCGCACCGGATCGCAGCGCTACCGATCCGTTCCGGGTCCCCACGATCAATCGCGTGCCGCGGGACGGACATCGGCCATCGTCCTCGGAAATCCCGCGAGAGCCGTCCCATATGCGCGTCGAAGGCCTCGAGACCTGCCGCGACGAAGTGCCGGGGTGAGAGTGGAGCGCGCTTGGCCGTCACCCGTGCGGGGTCGCGACAAAGAGCGAGTAGCGCTTCACCCGGCGCGTGAGGGCGCACTTCTTCGAGCAAGGCCGGGAGATCGGGCGCGGTCCCCGCTTCGATACCGCGCCATGTAGCGACGAGGACCTGCAGCAAGCGCTGACCCCTCCTCGTGCGCTCGAGCGTGTCCAGGCGAGCGCGAGCAGCCACGAGGATGCTGCTTTGCTTCACCCAGACTCGCATGCATCGAGCAGCACTGGCGAGTTCGCGGTGGCGAACGGACCCAGCAAGAGCGGCGAGCGACGCCTCACGGCCTGCGAGCAGCTTCCACCGTCGATTGGCGTCGATCGCGAATGCGTCCCCCAGTTGCGTGATGAGTTCCAGGTCGCGCGCCTCGACGTAGTCGACGTGTCGGAAGCGTTCCAGCGGACGATTGTGCTTCCGGACGATACGCTCGACGTCGCGCCGGAACCCGAGCTCACTTTCCGCCGTCGGAAGATCCGCAGTGAGCATCAGATCTATGTCCGAATAGCCCGGCAGGGGGTTGCCCTGCGCGGTCGAGCCCATGACGTATACGCTCACGACTCCGCGAACCTCACCGAGCTCTCCCGCGACACGCCGCGCGCTTCGCCGATACCACGCACTGCCGAGCCGCGTTCCGGGTGCCGTGCGCCCGAGCCACCGAAGTCCCACCACCGCGGCCACGATGAGGGGGTGACTTCGCGCGAGGCGCTCAGATATCTTGAGCGCCAAGCTGACTCCTGGTTTCAGCGGCCAGTAGCTGGTTATGCAGGAATTGCCCGTAGCGCGGGCTCCGCGACAAGAGCTCGGGGTGGGTTCCGTCCTCGACGATGCGGCCGTCCTCCATGAGGAGTACCCGGTCCGCGGCGCGAATCGTGCTGAGCCGGTGGGTCACGAGCAGCCGCGAGCACGTCGGTCCGAGCGCCCTGATGCTCTCCAGCACGACGGCTTCGCTTTCCCCGTCGAGATGGTTCGTGGCTTCGTCCAGGACGAGGACCTTCGGCTCGCGGAGAAATGCGCGCGCCAGGGCGATTGATTGACGTTGACCGCCCGAGAGCCGCGCCCCGCGCTCCCCGACGACCGTGTCCAAGCCATCCTTGAGCTCGGCGATGAAGCCCACCGCGTTAGCCTGCCCGGCAGCTCGTTCGATATCGCGATTGCTCGCGCCCTCCTTCCCGAACGCGATGTTGTCGCGCACCGTGCCGTCGAACAGGAGCACGTCTTGATCGACGAGAGCGACAATCTCTCGATAACTCGAGGTCGACAGTTCATCGACGCCGGTTCCGTCGAGGGATACGCGGCCCGCCGTCGGCCGAGCGAGGCGCGCCACGAGATTGACTGCGGTGGTTTTTCCGGCGCCGCGGGCGCCGACGAGCACGACCGTCTCTCCAGGGTTCAGCGTGAGGTCGAGTCCGGTCAGGACCTCGTCACCGCCGTCCGGATATGCGTAGTGCACGCCCGCGAGCTCGATCCGGCCCTTCACCGTCGCCCGATCGAGGGTCTTCGTGCCGGCGTCCTGCGAGTCCGGAGTTTCTTCCGCGACGTCGAGCGCGCGGCTGAAGCCGGCGAAGTCGTCCTGCAGCCGCAGCGAGCCGGACACGAGCTGCTGCAGGGGACGAAGCAAGCTCGCGATGTACCCGAGGAACATCAGAAGATCGCCGAGCGTGAGCCGGCCATCGAGCACCCGAGAGCCGCCGTAAAACAACATGACGGCGCTGGCGGCGGCGATGACGAGCCGCCACCCGCTGTCGATGTAAGTGGTGCGCCACCAGCCTCGCATCATGTGCCTCACCATCAGGTGAGTGCCGCTCACGAACTGGCGGAGCACCGAGCGTTCGCGCCGGTACGTTCGGATCGTGCGGATTCCGGAGATCGCCTCCGCGACGCGCGCGTCGACCTCCTGGCGCGCGCGACGCGCCGCGCGGAACACGGGCTCCGTTCTGGCGATCACGCCGCGGTGAGAAACCCAGACGACCGGGAGCAGAGCCAGGGCAAGCGCGAGAAGCCCCTTGTCGACGGCGGCCAGCACGGCGAGCGTGCCCGCGAGCTGGAGCGTCGAGCGCCAGAGGTTGACGACGAGTTGAAAGAGAATATCGCCGGGTGCGCGTGCGTCCTCGCGCAGGAGACTCGCCACTCCGCCACTCTTCACGCCTTGGATCTTCCAGAGCGGCAGACGGAGCGCGCTTCGCAGCAACCGCCGTGAAAAGCGCACCTGCAGGTGCCACGTGATGAGCCGAAGCCGGTACCATCCCCAGACATCAATCAAAATCGCGACCAGCTCGCTCGCCAGAACGGCCGTGCCGAGCACGATGAGCAGCTTCGCGCGATCGTGCGGGAGCCCGAGCCACTTCGGGATCCCGTTCGGTCCCGGGTGGTCCATGAAGACGTAGTCGATCGCGAACTTGGGTGACGCCAGGTACGTGAGGCGCAACGACGCCGCTGCCGACAGCGCAGCAACGACGAGGATGAGCTCCACGTATTTGCCTTTGAGGAGCTCGGCTAGCGCGCGCGCCAGGCTCGCGACCGATCGGGGCTTGGCCGAGGATTGGGTCGGGCCCGGGCTGGCGCCATCGAAGACGGCCGTCTTCGAGCGCCCTGCGCGAAACCCGAGGCGACTCGGCACGCCGAAATCCATCGGAACGTATCTGTACACGGTGAAGAAAGCCGAGCAAGCTCTCCGAGCGAGTACCGCGTGATGCCTTCTCGCGATTCGGGGCCACGATGACGAACGCGCCGCGGTTTGCGCGCCTCGCAAGACGAATCGGTCGCACACCGATCGGCAAGGCGGCGCTCGTTCGCGCTTACTGGGCCGCCGCCGAGGGTGCCGCGCAACTGCTTTTGCGCGTGCCCGGCGTCGACGGTGTCTACGCCTCGGGGTCCCTCCGAGACCCGCATCGGCTCCGCCCGGGCTACTCGGATATCGATCTGGTTGCGGTCGTCGACGTGGCCACGCTCGAAGACGAACTCGAACTTCGGCGCGGGTTCCGGCGGGTTCTCGGTCTCGTGAACGTCGCCGGGCCGCTCTTCAAGCACCTCGACTACGTCGAGCGTCGAGATCTCGAGTTTCTTCGCAGGCTCGGGAACGCGTGGTCCTTATCTGCCGACTCGGCGTGGGAGCTTCTGGCGGGAGCGAACCGTCTCGAGCCGGGCATTCACGCGGGGCACGAAAAGCGACGCCTCGAGCGCCTCATCGCCGCCCTCCGCCGCTGGCAAGATACGAGCTCATTTCTCCTCGACGGAGGGGGCGGCCGCGCGCCGACGTTGAATGCAATCGGAGCGGAGCGCACGCTGGCCGAGGTGCTCGCCGCCTGGCTGGACATGCCACGGTTCACACCCCTCACTTCACTCCTGGAGGCCGCGCGCCCGCGCGCGCAAGAGTTCGACGCACTGAAGGCACTCGCCCGGACCTCTGAACGGAAGGCCGCCGGTGCTGATGACAACGTCGTGCGGGAGCGCGTCGTTGCGAGCCTAGAGGTCCTGAGTGCGTTCGCGTCCGAAGTGACGCTCGGCTGGAGCGGCGAGTGGCCTCGCGAAGCGCTGACCATGACGGCGGCGAGCAAGCGAAGTGCGCCGCGAATGTCTTCGGCCGGACGACCGCTGTCGGCATCGTACCTCGTGGAAGATCATTACGGCGAGGACGTCCCGCTCGTCGTTGCCGCGCCGGGGGCGTCCGCGCGGCACGCGGTGACGTCTCTTGAACGCCTGCTGGAGGTTCGAAGGGCAGACGCTGCCCTCCGCGTCACCCCGCGTCCCACCGTGCTCACGAACTCGCTCTGGCACGCCGCCGCGCTGCTGGATTCTCCGCCCTTCACTGGAGCCGAGCTCGCGCTGGCCGGCCGTCTCCAGTGGGGCGAGCCGCGGCCCGCGCCGCCGAGTCCCGTGGGACAGGCGTGGGACGATCTGGTCGTGGGGCGTGCCGTTCAGCTGTTCTGGCGCCCGCGCGGGCGCGGCTTGCGCGTCGAGGTGAGCCCGGCTCGGGCGCTCGAGAAGGCGCGTCACGAGGTGTTCGTTCACGGGAGTGCACTCGCTGCGCTGCTCGGGGTTTCGAAGCTGGATCTCGCGGACACGTCCAGTCGCGTCGACGAATCGACGCTGATCGAGAAGCACCGCAGCCTCCTCGCGGCGCTCCGGCCGGCCTTCGTCGAGCGACTCCGCCGTCGCTGACCGGGCTCCACGCATCCACGTTTCGGGCCTGTGTGGGAGAGCGTGCGCGAACCGACTCGAAACACGAGAAACCACGCGGAATTCGGCGCTCGTGACGGTTGCCTGTACTATGTCCGCCTTTCAGATACACTTTCGCGCGTATGTCACTTCAGCCCGGCCAGGTCATCGAGGGGAAGTACCGCATCGTCCGCATGATCGGGGAAGGGGGGATGGGCGCGGTCTTCGAGGGCGAGAACATCCGGATCCAGCGACGCGTCGCCATCAAGGTGCTGCACCCCGCGTTCACCGGCAGTTCGGACGTGACGGCGCGCTTCGAACGGGAGGCTCAGGCCGCCGGAAAAATCGGCAACGACCACATCCTCGAGGTGCTCGATCTGGGCACGCTGCCGGACGGCTCGCACTTCATGGTGCTCGAGTTCCTGGATGGAGAACCACTGTCGGCGCGCATTCGCCGCCTCGGACGGATGACGCCCGAAGACGTGGCGCCGATCGCGTTGCAGGTCGCGCAGGGGCTCGGTGCCGCCCACGCTGCGGGCATCATTCACCGCGATCTGAAGCCGGATAACATTTTCGTGCTCAAGGAGAAGGCCGGCTTCCGCGATTACGTCAAAATCATCGATTTCGGGATCTCGAAGTTCCAGACGTTGAGCGGCGAAGGCATGAAGATGACGAGCACGGGCGCGGTGATGGGCACCCCGTATTACATGCCGCCCGAGCAAGCGAGCGGCAGCCGTCCGGCGGATGCTCGGAGCGACATCTACTCCGTGGGTGTCATTCTCTATGAATGCGTCACCGGCCGGGTTCCATTCGATGGAGAGACGTTCAATCAGCTCATGTTCAAGATCGTTCTCTCGACGCCCCCGCCGCTGCACGAGGTGGTGCCGGATCTCCATCCCGCGTTTGCGAGCATCATCGTCAAGGCCATGGCGCGTGACGCCGAGCACCGGTTTCAATCCACGGAGGAGCTGGCGAAGGCGATCACGGCATGGGTCGAACGCCGCGCGATGGTTTCCAATCCGCCTCCGCCCGAGCAGCCCGATGCCGTGATTCCAGGGGTCTCGCGTGAGCGCCTTGCCTCCGTCTCGAGCTTCGTGCCGAGCCAGACGTCGAGTGGCGCTTCCAGCGGCCAGACGGCCGCGCCTGTTCCAGAGCCGAGCGCGCAGCCGTTTGGCGCTTCGGTACCCGGGCGACACGGGCAAACCAACGGAACTTTCGCGTCGTCGCAGGCCGGCGCGGTTCCGAGCAAGAGCACGATCACGGCGGCGGTCGCCGGCGGAGTGCTGCTCTTCGGCGGTTTACTGATCGCGGTTGGGCTCCACAGGAGTGGCCCGTCCGCAGCAGAATCGGCGGCGACGCCGACGGCCGCGGCGGCCGCACGAGCGTTGCTACGCCGCCGACGGCCGTCCCACCGGCGAAGCTGGCGCCGGCGATCACGGTCGCGCCGGTCCCGACCGTCGCCGCGTCGGTGGTTGCGCCTCCCGTGGCAGCCGTGGCGGCGACGCCCCACAAGTCCGCACAGACGAAGCCCGCGCACGAGGCCCCGAAGCCGCATCACTCGACCGTGCGTCCCTCTTCTTCACCCAGCCAGGCGACCGACTTCGGCTACTGACCGAGCTTCGAGCGACAACGTCCGGAGTTCCGCGGATCATTGCGACTCTCTCTCGTTCTTCCCACCCTCGACGAGCGCGAGAGCATCGAACGCTTCGTCCCGTTGCTTCTCGCCGAGGTGCCGGAAATTGCCGAGATCATCGTCGTCGATGACGACTCTGCGGACGGCACCCCGGAAGCGGTGCTCGCGATACGAAACTCGGATCCGCGGGTGCGCTTGATTCGACGTCGCGGGCGCCCATGTCTCACGCTCGCGATCCAGGAGGGAATCGACGCGGCCAGGTCGGAGCTGATCGGCTGGATGGACGCGGATCTGATCATGCAGCCGGTGGACCTTCGGCGTCTGATCGCGGCCGTGGCAGACGGTGCCGACGTCGCGATAGGATCGCGATTCGCCCCGGGTGGTCGCATCAAGGGACAGGAATCTGCCGGCCCGTTCGCGCGCCTGCGGGCGCTCGGGAACCTGAAGAACACCGAAGACCCGTGGTTGGGGGTCCTGCTCAGCTGGGCATTGAACGTCGTGGTGATCCCGCCGCTCGTCGGACTAGGGGTTCGCGACTACACGAGCGGCGTGATCGTCGCACGGAGCGATGCGATCCGCTCCCTGCGGCTCGAAGGCGATCACGGGGAGTACTTCATTCAGCTGACCTCGGACCTTGCGCGTTCGGGCGCGCGGGTCGTGGAGCTCGGCTACCGCATTCAGGCGCGAAAGTACGGCCGGTCGAAGACGGCGAACGATCTATCGGATTATGTCCGTCGGGGACGCGCGTACCTCGGCGCCGCGTGGCGCGCTCGCACGCCCTGAGCTCAACACCGTTCGAGTTCCGTGACGAGTATTTCCGCGGACGCCTCGGGGTCGCTGACCTCGAGGACGACGGACCGGGCGTGTGCGAGCACGGCGGTTGCCGCGCGGAGTCGCCCGAGAGCGGCGGGTAGCATCCGCGGCAGATCGACGGCCCCGCGCCGCGCAACGAGCTCGAGCACCTGCGGCAGCCCCAGACCCACGACCAGGTCGCGAAACAGCACCTCGGCCGCGTTCCGCCGCGTCGCAGGCACGACGCGATCCGGCGGAACGCTCACTCGGCGATGCACTGCGAGCAGGCGAACGGGGACGGGGTCGATGGCGAGCCGGTTTCGGAGGTCTGGAAGCTCGAGCAGCCACTTCGGCGGATGCTGCCGGCGAACGAACGGAGCGGCTCGCCCGAGACCTAGAGCGGCGTCCGGTTGCGAGATCCCGATCGGGTGAGGAAACGGATATGCCGTGCCGTCACGGTCCAGCAGCACGACGTCGTCCCCCAGCAAGTACGCATCCGTTCGACGCAGCACACCGAGAGCGAGCCGCGACTTGCCGCCCCCGGACGGCGTGAGAACGATCGCCGCGCGGCCGTTCTTGGAAACGCCGAGCGCATGGACGCGAAACAGCCCTCGCCGCTCCAGGAGGATGCCGAGGCGAGAGTGCGCCATCAAGTAGCCCAGCTCGACCAGATCCTCCGGAACCGGGGCGGTGACGCGCCCGCGCTCCCGAGAGAAATCGTACTCGCTGAGCGCCAGGCCGTGATGATCGACCCAGGTGAGCGGGCCACGGTTGTAGACGACTCCACGTTCGAGGATCTGATCGGCCTCGAGGCGCACGTGCGAAGGCAGTCCAGGAGTGCCTCGGACCAGCTCGATCCGTACGTCCGGCTCGGCCCGCGCCGTGGTGACGAAAGCATGGAAGTGAATTGCGAGCAGAGCCGTCGCGTCAGGATCGCCGCTCATCGCGATCCGCACGCCGTACACGTCGAGGTTCAGGTCCACCGCTTGCTCCAGTGGGGTCGCGTCAATCCGATCTCAGGGCGGCTCCGTCCCGGGAGCGTCGATCATTTCGGGGCCCGAGGGTAGCCATCGAGTCTGAGCTCTCATCCCGACGCTCCGCTCGCCCGGTCTTCGCCGCCGGGCCTTGGTGTAGACTCCGCCTCCGTGCTCGAGTTCGCGCATCGAAGGCTTCTGCTCAGCGCTGCTCTCATCGCGTTGACGGGCCTCCTGGCGTTCGGCTCGGCCCTGCGCTTCGATTTCGTTTACGACGATCGCTGGACGATCGTGGAAAACCAGTGGCTCGACGCGCCGCTCGGCAAGCTCATGGCGGAGACGGCCCGGGGTACGGCGCAGGCGGACGGCATGCCGGACGCTACGCGACCATCGATGATCGCCTCTCTGTGGCTCGATCGCCGCCTCTTTGGCGGAGCCCCCCGCGGATATCACATTCATTCACTGCTTCTTTACGCGCTTTCCGCGGGTGCAGCCACCTTCGCGGCATTCGCGATCGCTCGCGACGAACTCGTGGCTGTCCTTGCAGGTCTCGCTTTCGCGCTTTCGCCCGTGCACGCGGAAGCTGTCGCCGCCGTGAACTACCGCGAAGAGCTCATTGCCGGACTCGGGGTGCTCGTGCCGCTGGCTTGGTTGTTCTGGCCGGAGATCGAGCGCTCCACGGGCACCGTCCTCGCCGTCGCCGGGTGTCTGTCTTGGGGGCTACTCGGCAAGGAAAGCGGGCTTGCCATCGTGCCCGTGTTTCTCGCACTGGTCCTCGTCCTTCGCGTCGACAGAGACTTCTGGCGGTCGCGGGAGCTCCCATTGTTCGCCCTCGCGTCGGTGCTCATTCTCTGGCTGAACTGGCGGCTCGCGTTGACGATCTCCGGCGACGGAATTCCGCGGGCCCCGGGGGAGCCCGTGGCGACACGCATCTACGACTCCTGCCGGTTCACGGCGCGAGCGGTCTGGACCGCACTGCTTCCGTTCACGACCTCCCCGGAGTATCCGGCGTCTGCACCCGCGTCTCCACTCTGGCTCATGGTTCCCGTCGCGCTCTTCGGGACCGTGCTACTCCTGGCGCGAAGGCCAGGGACGCGCACCGTGGCAGCCGGCCTTTCTATCGCGGCGCTGGCGCCAATCGTGGCCTCGCCGCTCTTCGGTCCGGTCAACCCCTGGGCGGATCGATACGTGTTCGTCGGGGTCCTCGGCGGCAGTCTCGTGTGGGCCGAAGCCGGATCGCGGCTCAGGCGCTGGCTCCCTCGTCCCGCCCGAGTCCCGCTGCTCGTGGTCGCCTGCGCTTCGGCCGGCATCGCGTGCTTCGGAGCCGCGAGGGCGTGGGCCACGGAGCGGTCGGTCTGGACGGCCGCACTCGACCACGCGCCCGATTCGCCGCGTGCGTGGGCCGCCATGTCGCGCGTCGAGCGGCTCGACGGTCATCTCGACGCCGCCAATCACGACGTGGCTCGCGCCCTCGCGCTCGATCCATTCTATGCGCCGGCGCGGGTGACACGCACTTACAATCTTCTTGCACGCGGGAACCTCGTCGACGCCCGCAAGGAGATCGAACGGCTCGAACTCCTGGGCGGCGAGCATCCGGGGCTCGAGCGCGCGCGACAGTGCGCGGCGCGCGACGCCGCCGACGCGCGTCGCTGCATTCGAGGTAGACGATAGTCGCATGCGGTTCATTCCCGTGTACTCTCCGGCGCTCGCTCCCGCCGATGCCCTCGCCGTCAAAACGACGGTCGAACACGGGTTTATCTCCTGGAACGCTCCGGTCGTTCGCGCGTTCGAGTCGAGCTGGTCCGGGCGTTGCGGCATGGCCGGCGCCGTCGCAGTATCGAGCGGCACCGCTGCGCTCGAGCTCGCCGTGTCGGCGCTGGGGCTCGGGCCGGGTGACGAGGTGCTCTGTCCCGCGCTCACCATCATCTCGTGTGCTCGCGCCATCGTCCTCGCGGGCGCTACACCCGTGCTTGTCGACGTGGAGCCTGGCACGTGGTGTCTCGACGTGGAGCATGCCGAGCGGCGCGTGACGCCCCGCACCCGAGCCCTCCTCGGGGTGCATCTCTTCGGGCACCCCTATCGTCACGATGCCGTTGCGTCCCTCGCCGCTCTTCGAGACCTCGCCGTCATCGAGGACGCGGCGCAGGCGCACGGCGCGTCCGTTCACGTCGGCGGCACGCGCTTGCCGTGCGGCGGACTCGGCGACGTCGCGTGCCTGAGCTTCTACGCGAACAAGGCCGTCACCACGGGCGAAGGGGGCATGGTGCTTTGCCGCGACGCAGCTCTGGTCGAGCGGGTTCGCGATCTCTCGAATCTGTCCTTCGGCAAGGAAGCTCGGTTCCGGCACGACGAACTCGGTCACAACTATCGCATGTCGGCTCTCCAGGCAGCGCTCGGCCAGTCGCAGCTCGAGCGCCTCGACGAGACGGTTCGAACCAAGCGCCGGCTCGCGCAGATGTATGCGCACCGTCTCGAAGCGCTCGGTGATTGGACCCCGCAGGAGATCGCGAGCGGAGCCGAGCCGAGCCCATGGATGATTGCTGGGGTCCTCGGCGACGGAGTTCGGGCCAAGGCCGTGGATGTTGCCGCCGCGCTCGCGCGCCGCGGCGTCGAAACGCGACCCTTCTTCGTCGGCATGCACGAGCAGCCGGCATTTCTGGAGCAAGGCTACTTTCGCGGCGAACGTTATCCGGTGACGGAGCGCCTGTCGGAGCGCGGGCTTTACTTACCGTCGGGCCACGACCTCGACGAAGAAGCCGTGGACTACGTCGCGAATGCGCTCGCGGAGAGCATCGCGGAGGTCGGCCGAGCGAGCCGATCCGCGCCAGGAGCGCATCCCGTGATCGAGCACGACGACGCCGAGCCGAAGCACCCGTTCGGCGCGCTCTATGCCGACGCCTACGACGGGCTCTACGCCGACAAGGACTACGAGGGGGAAACCCGCACGCTCTCGATCTGCTTCGAGCGTTTCGCTCAGCATCCGGTCCGGCGCGTGCTCGATCTCGGCTGCGGTACCGGTCGACACGCCGAAACCCTCGTTCGTGCAGGGTATGCCGTCGTCGGAGTGGATCGCTCGGAGGCGATGCTCGAGATCGCGCGGAGCCGCGTGCCGGCCGCTCGTTTCGTCGCCGCGGATATCGGCCACGTCACGCTCGATGAAACGTTCGACGCAGTCGTCATGTTGTTCGGTGTTCTCAGCTATCAGACGACCGTCGACGATCTAACCCGGACCCTGTCGAACGTCCGCCGCCACCTGGTCCCGGGCGGACTGTTCATCACCGACATCTGGTACGGCGTATCGACGGCATCCCCGCGACGGAGTCGGAGGACGGCCAGCGTTGGCGAGGTGGAATGGGTGCGCACCGGGTCCTTCTCGCGCGTCCCGGACGCGCAGCGCGTCGACGTGCGCTTCGAGCTCGAGCGCCGTGAAGGAGGACGAAGCCGGGTCGTCGAAGAGCTTCACCAGATGCATTACTTTCACCGCTTCGAGCTCGAGTTTGCCCTTCGCGCGGCGAACATGGATCTGCTCCGCGTCGGCACGTATGCCGACGTCGAACGTTCGCCGGGGCGCGACCAATCGTCGGCTCTCGTAGTCGCTCGGGCCTCGTAAATGTCGGCGTCGGGTGACGGCTTCCATCGAGCGATCGCGGGGCGGCCGTGGCTCGTCAGGGGGTGGCCGTTCGTCGTCTTCGCTTTGAGTCCGTTCATCGTTTACCCCTGGGGGTTCATCCGAAACGGGTTGCTCGATGGCGGCGACGACGTGTTGTCGAACCTGCCGATGCTTCTGCACTCGGCGCGCGCGCTGCTCCGATTGGAGGTGTTCTGGACCCCGGCGCTATGGCTCGGTACTCCGCTGCTCGAAGAGCCCGAGTTCGGGACTTTCTATCTTCCGCACCTCGGCCTTCTGGTTCTGCCGCCCGTCACGGCGTTCGCGATCTACGTCCTCGTCCACTACGTGCTCGCACAGGTGTCGTTCTTCGCGTACGCACGCTCGCTCGATCTGTCGCGCGGCGCGGCGGTGTTCGGCGCATTCGCGTATGCGTTCTCGGGCTTCATGATGGGTCACCGCGGGCACACCATGTATCTGGTGGCCGGCGCCTGGGCACCCCTGTTTTTTGCCTTCTTGCGCCGTCTCGAACTCGGTCGGGGCCGTTTCGACGTGCTCGGCGCGACCTTGAGCTTCGCCGCGCTGCCCCTGTGTGGCGCAATGCAACTCACCGCGTACCTCGTACTGGCCGCGGTCGTTCTTCAGGGGACCCGTGCTGCGCTGCTCCGGACCTGGCGCCCCCTCGGGCTGCTGGTTCTCGTCCTGGTCCCTGCCACTCTCGTGGGTGCCCTCCAGATCTTGCCGAGTCTCGGGTTGTCGGCACAAGTCGTGGACCTGCCCGGAGATCGTTACGCGTTTGCCACCTTGCTCTCCTATGATCCGAAGCAACTCCCTCTGCTGCTGGCGCCGCTCGACCCATCGTCGTGCACGGAGCTCTACAGCCATATTGGTGGCATAGCGCTGGCGTTCGTATGCGTCGCCGTCGCATACCGACGGGATGACGTCGTTCTCGCGTGGTGCGTCGTCTCTGCGACGGCGCTCGTACTGATGCTGGGACGTCACGTGCCGGTGTTGCCCCACGTGCTCGAAAGCCTGCCTATCGTCGATGTTTTCCGGGGTCCCGTGCGCCACAACTTCGAACTGGGTCTGGCCGCCTCGGTCCTATCGGCGATCGGATTCGACGCTGCATTCGCTGGCGAACGTGCGTCGCATCGCATATGGATCTGGCTCGCCGGAGCCCTTGTAGTCGCTGTCGTAGCGTGGGTGCTGGGCGTGGCCGCGACGCGGAGCTCGATGTCTCTGCAGGCCGCGAGTGCCCTGGCAAAAGCCGCAGAGCACGGCCCGGTGCGAGTCGGGGCCATCGCACTCGGACTGGGCGTCGCCGCCGTGGGCTTTGCCGGAACGCGCGTGCGCCGCTCCGTGCTGGTCCTCGTCTCGTTCGCGCCGCTCTTCGATGCGCGGTACTCCGTGCGGACCTTCGACCGCGTCTGGCCAGACTTCGCCGAAGAGCTGTCGACGGCGGACGTCAGAAGCGGTGTCACGACGGACTTCGTCCGTGTTTTGCCGCCGCCGATGTCCCTGGCCGGCCCCGACGCGTTGGCGGCGAACACTGCGCTCGCGATCCCCGGGCTCGGGCACCTCCTCGGCTATGCCTCGCGCGTTCATCGCGATGTCGCGGCGGTTTTCGATACCGACATGCACGGATTTCCGAGGGAGCCCGACGATCTCGCATGGTCTCGCTTGCCCGAGACGTTTGGCGCCTCGTACTTGATCTTGCCGGAAGCCATCTGCGCACCGGTCGACTGCGGGGTTCGAAGCGTGGCGCCTGACGAAGCGTGCGGCGAAGGACACGCCGCGGTCGACTTGTCGCTTGGTGCCCGCGAGCTGCGATGTCACGAGCCTCTCACCGAAGGGCGCGCTCGGTTGCGCGTCGAGGCGCGCCGGCCGCGTGCCCCAGTCCCGACTGCGATGCGGGTAGATTTCGTGGGCCGAGGGCCGCGGGCGTTCGTCGACACGCTCGAGTTTCGTAAGCGCCAGTTCGGCCAATGGCTATCCGATCACGCGCCGCCACCTCACGGTTGGATGACCGTTTCCGCACTCGAGCCCAGGCGGCTCGAGGTGGAGAACGTTCAGCTGATCGAAGAAGCGTTGCAGCCCATCGTCAATCTCGATGCGCATGCTCGCCCCGAGCTCTTTGGTGCAACGGCGACGGAGGATTCGCTTCGACTCGCCCCCGACGGCCCCGTCGTACGCGCGGAGAAGGCGTTCGACTGGCCCCCATGGCTCCGCTCGTCGACGAGACGTCGCTTCAAGCCGCTCATGGAGCTCGAAGTGGTGGCGCGAGCGGACACGCCTCCGTCGAACCCGCTCATCGCGGATCTGTACGCGGGGCCCAAATTCGACCCCGTGAGCGCGCAGATGGCGGTCGATCCAAGAGCGCTCGGCCGATTCTTCGCGATTCACACTGCGCCCGCCGAGGCCGTGGACCCGCCTGCGAAGGCCGCGCTTCGCGTGTTGCTCGAAGGCCGCGGAGCGGTGGAAGTGGAACGCGCGCGGCTTCTGGCGGAGCATCGTCGATCGCTCGTCGAGCTGGCAGGAAGGCGCGATGCAACGGGGACGGACTTCGGCATCGAGTCGAACGTCTCGGTCGGACCGAGAGGGGTCGCGAAGGTCGAATATCACTTGCCCATGCGACCCGTGCAGATCGAGCTCGTCGTTTATGCGGTCGGCGGGGGCGAAAGAACGCTTGCCTTCGGGATCAGGGCCGATCCCGGGACCTCGGCGAGGCTCGAGTGGCAGCATTCGGTGGTGGTCGACCCGGCGCGATCGAGACGATACACCCTGACCGCAGCGTTGCCGCCGACCGCCGGCGAGATCGAGCCCTTCGCGGCTGCCCTGAAAGGATCGCCCGTCCAGGTCCTAAGGCTGGCGCTCCACGACGCTTGTTCGTCGAAATTGCTCGTGCCGCTTCGCACGCTGGACAGCGGGTGGGTCGTGTATCGCGACGAGGGCGCCTTGCCGCGAGCGTTCACCGTCGGAGAGGCGCGCATCGTACAATCTCTCGAAGACGCCCGGCACGTGCTTCGCGACGACGTCGACTTCGACCCCAGGAAGACGGCTCTCTTGCTTCCGGACGCTCGAGTTCCGAAAAACCTGGTTTCGGGCATCGTCGAGCATCAGGAGTTCGGGGCGGAAACGGTCGAGGTCCGGGTGCGCGCGGTCGGCGGGCCCACGCTGCTCGTGATCAACGATCGGTATCACGACCGCTGGCGCGCCACGGTGGACGGCGTGGCGACGTCGATCGACCGCGCGAATGGGCTCGTTCGTGCCGTGGTGGTGCCGGAGGGAACACACGTGGTTCGTATGCGCTACGTTCCGCCGTGGACGATCCCTGCCGGCGCAGCCTCGGCCGTTCTGGGACTCGTTCTCGGGTTCTCCGTCCGGCGGCGGTCGCCCCGGAAGTGAGCGCGCACCGCCATCGCGTTCTGATAGGCTTCACGACATCTCTCCGGTCGCCGCATGATCAATCTCTCCGGTCAAAAGGTCATGGTCGCGGGCGGGGCAGGGTTCGTCGGTAGCCACGTCGTGCACGAGCTCCTCGCCCTCGGTGCGCAGGTCATCGTCTACGACAATTTTCTTCACGGGGTGCGCGGACACATCGAGGACCTTCCCGGCTCGGTCGAGGTCGTCATCGGCGACGTGCTGGACGAATACAAGCTCTACAACGCGTTCATGCACCACCGTCCGCGATACGCAATGAGCCTCGTCGGGGACACGTACGTGCCGACTGCTTACGATATTCCAAAGCGGTTTCTGCGGGTGAATGTCGAGGGGACGATGAACCTCCTCCTCGCGGCGAAGATGGCCGAAGTCGAGCGCGTCCTGTACGTGTCATCGACCGAGGTTTACGGCGAGGCGACCCAGGTGCCGATGACGGAACAGCACCCGCTCTTGCCGCTCAACACGTATGCAGTGAGCAAGCTCGCCGCGGATCGACTCTGTTACACGTTCCACCTCGAGCACGGGGTGCCCGTCGTCATTGCGCGAATCTATAACTGCTATGGACCCCGCGAGACGCAGCCCTACGTCATCCCCGAGATCATCACACAGCTCGACAAAGGGCCCGTCGTGGAGCTCGGCAACGCGAACGCGCGGCGTGACTTCACGTACGTCGCGGACACCGCATGTGGACTGATTGCCGCGCTTTCTTCCTCGCTTCAGAGTGGGGATGTCGTCAACGTCGGTTCCGGCGTGACGTTCAGCGTGCGGGAGCTTGTCGACAAGATTGCCCCGATGATGGGCCACCGGGAGTGGGAGATCCGCACGAATGCGCGGAGGCTGCGCCGCTTCGATATCCAACACTTCGAGTGCGATGCGACGAAGCTACGGAAGCTCACGGGGTGGAGACCACGCGTGGCCATCGACGAAGGACTCGGGCGCACGATCGAATGGTTCAGGACCCACGGCCACGCCTGGTCGTGGGAACGGTGGGTCGACGGCACGATCGTCTACGACGCCGCGCTCTGACCACGCTGCGCGTCTTTCAGCGACCTGCTACGGAACGTTGGACGTCGGAGAGTCGTCGCTCGCGTCGCGGATGGCATCGCCGCCGGTCCCGCCGTGTCCGGCCGTGCCGCCGCCACCTGCGGTGGCGCCACCTGAATTCCCCGCTCCGCCGCCTGCGCCGCCGACGCCGCTGGTGTCGCCGCCGCTCGCTCCAGTGCCGCTGGTCGCGTTACCGCCGGTGTCCGCTCCGCCGCCCGCGCCGACATTCGAAGCGCCCGCTCCACTGTCCTTCCCGAGACCCGTGCTGCCGTTACCGAAGTCGGTCTCCTGCCCGCCGCACGCCAGGTACGACGTTCCGGTGAACACCAAGAGACCGAGGACCACGACGTTCCTGACGTCACGTCGCGTCGCGCGGCTGCGATCCGGAGAAGTCCGCATCTAGCCGACAGGGTGACGTACAGGGAGGATTGCTGTCAAGCGTACGGCGCATCCATTTTCTAGTGCCTCCTGCCTCGCTCCTTCCCCTCGCGTGGCTGCCGGATGGCATTCAGGGTCGAAGGTTTTGATTCCCCCGGGGATTTCGCCCGAGTCGTCGGGGTTCCGGGTGGGCACCGATTTCGGGGACGGGTCCGCTATCGACCTCTTTGGTTCCGGGTGATACGACCCTCGGCATTCGAGAGCTCGGCGAAAGCGATCGGAAAGAGAACGAGCTTCCCGTGCCGTTCGCCGTGTTCGCCTCCCTGACGGCGCTCGTCTTCGCGCCTCTGGTCGTGGCCGCGTTCGAGGAATGCTGGTCGGGCGCCGCTCGCCGCTTTCCGACGTCGGACCTTGCGGTGCTCGAAGTCGGGGTCCGCCACGCCGGACAGCAGCTGGTCGGTCCTTACTCGCAGTTCGAGTTTCGGCACCCCGGGCCGCTTCTGTTCTGGGTCCTCTGGCCCGCGTACCGGCTAGGGGGGCAGAGCACCGTTGCGCTCCATATCGGCGCTCTCTTCATCAACGCCGCGGCCCTCGGCGGAGTGCTGCTTGCGTGCTTTCGTCTGTCGCGGACTCGGCTCGGCCGCGCGGCGAACCTCGCCGCGATCACAGTCTTCGTTCACTACCTCGGAGGATTCATCTCGTCTGCCGTCGACAGCTCGCGCCCGTCGGCGTTCGTGGACATCTGGAACCCGATTGTCACGATTCTTCCGTTCGCGGCCTTCTGCGCCGCGTGCGCGCTCTTGATTTCCGGGCGGCCCCGCGCCGCCGTGTTCGTCGTTGCTCTGCACGCATTCGTTTGCCAATCCCACGTGGGGTTCGCTCCGGTCGCCACGGCGATGCTGGTGTTCTCGATCGTGGCGGCGCTCCGTTCGTCGGTCGAGGGGCGACGAACCTGGGTCATGCTGCCGGTGGTAGTGTTCGGTCTTTGCTGGGCTCCGACCCTCCTCGATGCGTTCTTCGGTTCGAGAAACGCCTCCGCGCTCGCGCAATTTTTCCTCTCGACGCGGCCTCGCCCCGCGCCCGGTGTCGCGCTCATTCACGCCGCGCAGCAGCTCGAGGCTCCTCTCACGTACGCCGTCGGCCGGCTCGATCCGGCGGAGCCGATGAACGGAACCCTCCTCCCGCTCATTCTGTTGGCGGTCGAAGTAGCGGGTCTCGTGGCGTGTGCGGTCCGACGCAAGGCACGTTCCCCGTTGAACCTGCTCTCCGTGCTGACCCTCGTTGCCATCGCATTCGCGATCTTCTCGGCGAACCAGGTCGACGCTACTTTGCGCCTCTACCCCACGGCGTGGTTCGGCGTCGTCGGGATGCTGGGATGGATGGCGGCCTTCGGCGGGATCGGCGTCGCGGCGGACGGCTCTTCCGGGCGCGGCGCTTGGCTTCGCCGTCGATTGTCGCGCCCGGCCGAAGCCCTCTGCGCGCTCGTCGTGCTGGGGATATCCGTCGGTGAAAGCTTTCGGATTCACCACGCCTATCGAGCCTTTCGAGCTGACGTCAGCGACGACTCTCGAGCCGTACCCGTCCTCGCTCGTGCCTTTCAGCGCAGTGCGCGACTCGCTCCGAGGCCGATCTTGCTGACCGTCGAAGATCGTGAGGATTGGGAACTCCTGGCCGGCGTGGTTCTCGCGCTCGAGCGGCGGGGCGTTCCGTTTCGTCTCGACGACGAATGGCGGTTCATGTTCGGCGCGGGACCGCACTACGGGCGTCCGGACGCGGATTCACTGCGCGTGTCGACGGTCCCCGTTGCCGATCGGGTGGCGCTGGCGACGCGCGGCCGGGAGGGCCTCTATGCGCAGACCGGGGCCGGCAGAAGAGTGGGGGCACCGAGCACCGCGCTCTGGGTACTGGAAGACCACGGGACGGAGCACGATACGACCCACATCGTCTCTGGTGAGCCGGTTCCTGAGGGAGCGCCGTGGGACGACCCCGGGGCCGTGATCTTCGCTGATACGCACGCCTGGGTTCTCCTCGGCTCCGCTGGCGCGCTCGTCGAAGGGGTCGATGTGCTCGCCGATGCGAACGACGACTACGCCGTGGACGCCTCGACGGATGGGGCAACCTTTCGCGAGATCGCGCGCGCGCGCGCAACGGAAGGCACAGGGCTGCGCTGGAGGCACGTCTCGCTTGCAGAGCCGACCGCGCCGCCGCTTCTCCGTATCCGGCCCGTGTCCGGAGACGGCAGCTATTCCGTCGGAGCCGTCGCACTGAAAGCAAAACAATGGGGCGTCGCGATCCTCGACCGAGCTCGGGCTGGCGGGCATCCCGATGCAGCGGCAGATGGTCGCATTCCGCGCGCTGACGCGGCGACATCCAGCGACGACGCGGCGCTGTTGCCCGCGGCCGGCTCGAGCCTCACGGCGCTCCTTCCCGTGTACCCGATGGAAACCGTCGACTTCGTGTTGCGTGGCCCTGCCCGGTACGAAGTGGAGGGAGCCGTCGATTGCGTCGCTTTTTCGGACGCACAGCCTCTCGACTGCGAGGCGCCGATCACGACGCAGGTCGTCCAGTTGACGGATCACGAAGCATGGCGCTGCCTGCGCGTGTCCCCCCTCCCACCCTTCGGCAACCATGCCGTCGTGGAGATCATTCCTCACCCCGTCCGGAACGCGGTGGTCCTGGATCTGGGTACGCCATCGGCGAGGGTCCACCTGACGGAGGGGTGGTCCGGCGACGAGTACGATGGGTGGGACAGCTGGGTTTGGGCCGTCGGCCGTCACGCAGCCGTCGAAGTGACGCTGGCGCCCGCAACCGCGTACCAACTTTCGTTCGATGCGGCGCCGCACGTGGCAAAAGGGCGTCTGCAGCGATTGACGGCCCGCCTGAACGGAGTGCTCCTCGGCTCCATCGAGCTCTCCGCGGGAGCCAACGCCGTCACCTTCGAGGTACCACGCGGGGTGGCGACTTCGGCGAGCCGACTCGAGTTCGATTTCAGCGACGCATGCTCTCCACTCGAACTCGGAGAAAGCGAAGACCCTCGGCCGCTCGCCGTTCGCTTCGACCGCATCGCGTTCATCCGGCGCTAGAAGACGCGGCCCGAACCCGACTCGGAGTCAGAACGTGCCGTCGACGCCCGCGGACCCGAGCCCGACCCAGGGGTGGACCGTCGCTCCACTCGATGCCGTTCGTTCGCTCTTCTTGCCGCTCATGACGAAGAGCACCACGCCCGTTGCCACGCCGACGCCGCCGACGGCGAGGCTGACGATACCGAGCGTCTTGGCGCTGTTGGCACTGCTATCCAGCGACTGGATCTCCGCCTGGCTCGCCGGGCATCCCTGCGGCTGCCCGCAGTGGTTCGCGTCGAATTCGTCGTTCGCCTTGCTCGTCTTGCTTGCAGAGTTCAGCAAGAACACGGTGCCGAGGCCGAGACCGACCGCGCCGACTCCGAAGGCGACGTACGAACCAATTCTCATGCCGTTCGAGCCCTGGCCGCCCTCGTCCTCCGGTGCGGTCGCCGTCGCGGGCGGCGGCGCGGGAGTCGTTGCGACGGGGGCCCGGACCACTGGCGCCGCAGTTGCGGGTTGAGGAGCCGGTGTACTCGCAACGAACGGAGCCAGCTTGATGACGACCGTATCGTGGTCTTTCTCTTTTACTTCGACGGTGGCGGTACCGGAGAGTCCCGTTGCCGTCGCGACGAACGTGTGGGTCCCTGGATCGACGGGCCGAGGGACCCCCACCAGCTCATCCGAAATGCGTCTGCCGTCCTCCGTGACGGTCACCTGAACGGCCCCGCCACCCACGACGTTGACCGTCACGTATGGCAGCCGGGCCTCCAGTGCGCCGAGTTCCGCTTCCGCCGTTTGCTGGGCTTCGCGGAACGCGAGCGGTGCCGTCGGCGTCAACGGTGTGCGCGCCGCCTTTTCCAGGTTCTCGTGCGCTTGCACGAGCAGTCCGAGCTGCTCCTGTGCCTGGGAGAGATAAAGTAGATGGGTGGGCGCGTTGATGAGGTGCTGCGCGCGGCTGAACAAATCCACCGCATCGCTCCACCTGTGTTCACGAAGTGCGGTCATTCCCTCCGTTGCCGCTGCGCGCGCTCCTGCGCGCTCCTCGTCCGTCTGTGCCGAGGCTTGCTGCGCAACTAGGCTCAACGCCACCATCAGAGCGCCCGCCTTCGTGCGCGAAGAATCGCGGGAAATCCGAATATTCATCGCACCCACGAAGTTATCACTTCGGCGCCGACGAAAACAAGGATTTCCCCGCTCATACACGGCAGGGGTTCAGAAGAGCGTGTAGATGAATGGTGCCACTGCGCTCCCGCCCAGCGCGACGAGCGCGGCGAGGAGGAGCAGTGTGATCAAGATCGGCGTCAGCCACCACTTCTTCTCACGCCGTAGAAAATCGAAAAATTCACGCAGGAAGCTTCTCCTGCGCGATGCGGCTCGGGACAAAAACTCCTTCGGTTCCGGCATGGGTCAGAAGAGCTTGAAGTAGTCCTCGTCAGGGCGGGGTGGCTGCGCGGCAAGCCAGTACGTGTGTTCCGAATCGTCCAGGCTCCGCGTGAGCGGGTCTCCCCCGATGAGTCGCCGCGCCCATCCCATCGGGGTGACGATCAGGAAGAACGCGATCGCAAGCACCAGGGTCGAGACAAGCCATCGAACCGGTAGGCCGGCGACGGAAAGCGCAATGTACAAGATCCAGTTTCCGCGAGGAAACATCCAGGCCAGAAACGCGGAGCCGACGCCGACGGCGACGAGCACGATCTCGACGGCATTCGGCGCCTGCGACGCTCGGCGGAGGCTCGACAAGCCTCCCATGTGTGCCGCGCCACCCAGAAGAAGAAAGATGACCGCGGCAGTCCAGCCGAACCGGCGGAGTTTCGCGGAGTCGGGATGCCAGTCAATCGCCGTCAATCGCCCGCCTTTGCTCCATTTTTGGCTGGCTGAGCGGACTTCATCAACATGAATCGCCCGATCACCAGAGCATCCAGGTCCGTCGCCATGAAACAGCGATACGCGTCGAGGGGGCTCTCGACAATGGGCTCTCCGCGCACGTTGAAGCTCGTATTCACGAGGACGGGCGTGCCCGTGAGCGACTGGAACCGCTGCAGGATACCGTAGAGTCGCGGGGACCGCCGCTGGTCGACCGTCTGCACACGAGCGGTGCCGTCGACGTGGGTCACGGCGGGGATCGAGACCCGCTTTTCATCCCGTACGCGCGCCACCAGGAGCATGTACGGACTTTCGACCCCCTCCGGCAGATCGAAGTAATCCCGAGCGCATTCGGCGAGCACGGCGGGGGCAAAGGGACGGAAGGACTCGCGGTGCTTGATCTTCCGATTCAGGATGGACTGCATCTGCGCGGGCCGTGGATCCGCCAGGATCGATCGCGAACCGAGCGCCCGGGGGCCGAACTCCATCCTGCCGTGGAAGTGACCGACGACCTTGCCTTGCGCGAGGAGCTCGGCCGTTCTTCCGATCGCGGTCTCCTCGTCGCCTGCGGCGTCGTAGACCGCGCCTGTCCCGTCGAGTGCGGCTCGCACGGCTTCATCGTCATAGCTCGGTCCGAGGAGCGAGCCTTGCTGGGCGTCCCCCTGACCCGAAACTCGCGGTACTCCGATGAGCTGGTGCAACACGAACAGCGCCGCGCCGAGCGCTCCACCTGCGTCACCCGCTGCAGGTTGGATCCACAGATTGTCGAAGCCGGCACCTCGCAGGATCGCAGTGTTCGCCACGCAGTTGAGCGCGACCCCTCCCGCGAGACAGAGCGTTCGCTTTCCCGTCAAGGCGCGAGCGTGCCGCGCGATGCGGAGGACGATCTTCTCTGTCACGGATTGAATGGACGCCGCGAGATCCATCTCGCGCTCGGTGATGGGCGACTCCGGCCGGCGAGGGGGTCCACCGAACAGGCGCGCAAAACGACCATTCGTCATCGTCGTGCCGCGGTGGAACGCGAAGTAAGAGAGGTCCAGGCGGAATGAGCCGTCCTCCTTCAGATCGACGAGCTCGCGCAAGATCGCATCCTCGTACCGAGGTCGTCCGTAAGGCGCGAGCCCCATGAGCTTGTATTCACCTTCGTTGATCTCGAATCCCGCAAAGTAAGTGAACGCCGAGTAGAGAAGACCGAGCGAGTGAGGGAAGCGGAGTTCCTGCAGAAGCTCGACGCGGCTTCCCTCGCCGCTGGCAACGCTGCACGTCGTCCACTCGCCCACGCCGTCGAGCGTCACGATCGCGGCGCTCTCGAACGGAGAGGGGAAAAATGCGCTCGCAGCGTGCGCTTCGTGGTGAAGCGTGAATACGTAGCGTCTCGAACGGCCGCCGCCGAGTTTCGCGTCGATGATGCGAGGGATGAATGCCTTCTGTCCGAGCCATGTCCGGACGGCCTTTTGAAAAAGGTCGAACCCCAGCGGTGCCGTCGCGAGATGCGTTTCGAGGATGCGGTCCACCTTGAGAAATGGCTTCTCGTAGAAGGCGACGACGTCGAGGTCGGAGGCTGCAAGGCCTCCGGCCTCGAGGCAATACTTCACGGCGCGGTCTGGAAACCCCGGGTCGTGCTTCTTTCGCGAAAAGCGCTCCTCCTCCGCCGCGGCAACGATGACTCCGCCGCGTACCAGGCAGGCGGCGCTGTCGTGGTAAAATGCGGAGAGCCCGAGGATGCTCGGGTCTGCGATTGAAGTGCGGAGCAGATCGCTCACGACCGGAGTATGGACGGAAATCGTGCGCGCTTCAGACTTAGCCGACGCTCCACGCCCTTCGCGGGTCCCCAGCTTCGCTCTCGGGGTGCTCCTTGCCGGCGCTCTCGGGACGTACGGCCTCTACGCGGCCCGCCAGGCCGGCGGCTGCGACACCTGGGCGTACCTCTCCGACTCCTTCATTCTGCGCGGCAAAGACGTCGGGCTCGACGGTAGCTTGGATCCGGCAAGGTTCCCGGCGCTCGTCCCTCTTTGTTACGAGCTGATCCATCACGGGGTCGTTTCACTCATGCCGCCGGGCTTCCCGGTGCTCCTGGCTCTCGGTGGGCTGCTTCACGCCGAGTTCTGGGTGAGTCCCCTCCTCGGTGCGCTGAGCATCGGGTTTCTGTACGAGACCGTCAGGAGACGAGCCGGCCCGTGGATTGCGCTTTCGTTCGCCGCAATCTGGGCGACCCTGCCCATCGTCGTGTGGGGCAGCACGCAATTGATGAGCGACATGGCTGCGGCGACCTTCGGTCTGGTCGCGTTCGTTCTCGCCGACGGCGCGCGGGAACGCGCTGCTGGTGCGATGCTTGGATTTTCGTTCGGTATTCGACCTACCAACGTGCTGCTCTTGCCCGCTCTGCTCACATGCGCTTGGCGGGCCGGCGGCCTCCGGCGGTTTTGCTTCGGTTTCGGGTTCGCCCTCTTTGCCTGGTCGGCCTTCGCCATCGGACGGTATGGCGGCCTATTTCCGAGGGGCTACGCTGGCAACGTCCACGAGTTTTCGACTCAGCACGTTTTTCACCAGCTCGCGTTCTTCGGCAAGACGACGCTCTCCATGGCTTGGCCGATCGTCCTCCTGGCCCTCGTGGAGGCCTATCGGCGCCCGCGACGGAGTGCGGTGCTCCTCCTTTGGAGTCTACCCTTCGTTGGGCTCTACTCGCTGTGGAAGTATCCGTTCCAGGCTTGGTGGTGGTCTCGCTACTTGCTGCCAGCGTATCCCGCGCTCTTCATCCTGGGGGCCGGGGGCGTCGTCGAATTATCGTTGCTCGTCCGGCGCGCGGGCCTCGCCGTCACTCCGATGCGGGCGCTCGGGGTGCTCGCGACGCTGCTGATCTGCGGTCGCGGCACGACGTTCGATCAAAGCCAGGGCCTCCTTAAACGCGGTTTCGAAAAGGGCTATGCGGACGATTCGAGGCGGATCGCCGAGATCGTACCGTCGAACAGCCTGATCGGTGCCTTCAACTTCACTGGGCCGCTCCGCATGTACGCGCGTCTCGAGTCGTTCAAATACGACGACCCCGACGCCCTCGAGCTCGTAGACTGGGCGACGCGGGAAAATCGCCCCGTCTATGCCGTGATCGAACCCACGGAGCTCGACACCAACCCGCGCGTTCTCGAACTTCGCGCCCGATTCGATTTGGAGGACGTCGCGCCACTCACGAACTGGTCCGGCCTCATGCTGAAGCGCATCGTTCCGCCACGACGTGCTGGCCGTCTCGATCTCGAGCTCGGTACGCCCGCCGCGCGTCGCTTCCTGGGAAGCGGTTGGTCCGGAGACGAGTTCGACGCGCGAGAGCGCTGGGTCTGGGCCGTTGGACGCCGTTCGACTCTCACGGTGCCTCTCGAGGCCGGACGGGAGATTCTGATGACGCTCCGTCTCGCCTCGTTCGCGGCGCCCGGACGGCAGCAAGAAGTGGAGGTCGCGGTCAATGGGGCCCCGGTCGGGTCGAATCGAGCTTTCTCCCGAGCTGGAATCCCGCGTGGTTCAGTTGCCGAGCCGCGTCGTCCGGGCGCAAAATCTGATTGAATTCCGGTACGCATACGCGGTTTCGCCCAAGGATCTCGGCGAGTCCGGAGACGAGCGACAGCTCGCCGTCCTCATCGAACGGATATCGTTCCAAGACATCCGATAGCCGGGCTCCGGAGCACCTCGGACCCGAGGATGTCTCCGCGCCGTTGCCGGCAAATCGGATCGCTCGGCGAACGAGACCGGGCTGAAACTGTTGGGAAACGTCGGTCGCTACATCGTTCCTTCCGTGGCGTGACCGTTCGCAACTTGTCCGAACGGAAGGATCGACTCGACGTGCGAGACGGCCGAAAGCCCCGTCATCGCCCACTACCTACGACCACTTTTTCGAAGGAGCGCGACATGAAGACTTGGATTTCCATTGGGTCAGCTTTGGTCGCCGTCGCATTGGGCGGCTGTAAGGGCACGAACGGCGAAAACACGCCGATGCCGACCCTGAGCGCAGAAGCAGTCCCGGCCTCCGCGAGTGCGGCGCCGGCGCCGGCCGCCGGTCCCAAGGACACCGGGCCAATCAAGATCGGCATCCTCCATTCGCTCTCGGGCACCATGGCGATCAGCGAGACGTCGTTGAAGGACGTCGCCCTGATGACGATCGAGGAGATCAACAAGAACGGTGGCGTTCTCGGGCGTCAGCTCGAACCCGTCGTCGTGGACCCGGCTTCGAACTGGCCGCTCTTCGCGGAGAAGGCACGAGAGCTCCTTCAACAAGGTGTGGCCGTCGTGTTCGGTTGCTGGACGAGCGTTTCGAGGAAGAGCGTGCTGCCGGTGTTCGAAGAGATGAACGGGCTCCTCTTTTACCCCGTCCAGTACGAGGGTGAAGAATCCTCTTACAACGTATTTTACACCGGCGCTGCTCCGAATCAGCAGGCAATTCCCGCGGTCGAATATCTGATGAGCAAGGCGGGGGGCGGAGCGAAGCGCTGGGTCCTCCTCGGAACGGATTACGTGTACCCGCGCACGACGAACAAGATCCTTCGGTACTTCCTGAAGAGCAAGAACGTCGCCGATGCGGACATAATGGAGAAGTACACCCCGTTCGGGCACAGCGACTATCAAACGATCGTCTCGGACATCAAGAAGTTCGCGGCCGGAACGCCCACTGCCGTCGTGTCGACCATCAACGGTGATTCGAACGTGCCCTTCTACAAGGAGCTGGCGAACCAAGGCCTGAAGGCCTCCGACATTCCGGTGGTCGCGTTCTCGGTCGGTGAGGAAGAACTTCGCGGCATCGACACGAAGCCGCTCGAAGGACACCTTGCGGCGTGGAACTACTTCATGTCGATCAAGAACCCGACGAACGACGCTTTCATCAAGGAATGGAAGGACTACGTGAAGGAGAAGAACCTCCCGGGCGGCGACGCCCGCGTGACGAACGATCCCATGGAAGCCACGTACATCGGCATGCACATGTGGAAGCAGGCCGTCGACCAGGCAGGCACGACGAACGTCGACGCGGTTCGTCAGGCGGTTGCCGGGCAGCACTTCAAGGCGCCGGACGGCTTCGACATCGAGATGGACACGAAGAATCATCATCTCCACAAGCCCGTCTATATCGGTGAGATCCGTACGGGCGGTCAGTTCCAGATCGTGTGGAAGACGGATGGCCCCATCCGGGCCGATCCGTGGAGCCCCTTCGTTCCCGACAGCGCCAAGAAGGTTGCTGATTGGACCTTCCCGTGGGTGTGTGGCAACTGCACGGAGGCGAAGTACAAGGATTGAAAAGGGTTGCGGCGCGGGCGGCTCTCTCCTGCGAGACTCGTCCGCGCCGCGCGTCTGGCGCACGAGGTTTCGTCATGAAACGCGCTTCGTCTCCGACATCGGGTCCCTCGCTCTTCCCGCGCCTGGTTATCGCGCTCCTGGTAGCGTCATGCCTCACGTTCGTGCCGCGAGGGGCGCATGCGGCGGCCTTCGAGAGCGCGGTGCGCGGCCTCGCGTCACACGACATGGATCAGGTGACGAAGGCTGTCCAGATACTGGGCGGGCTCGGAGATCCTCGCGCACTGGTGGTCTTGCAAGCACTCGACTCGGACGAGTTGCGGGTCGCTGCCGACGGCGGAGTGTACATCCAGGACGGTTCCACGCTGCGCGATGCGGTAACGGGACACCCCGCGAAGCCGACCGCCGTCGATTCACCCATAGTCGACAACGAGATCCGGCGCGCGCTTGAGCCCGCTCTGTCCGCGCTCAAGCTCGGTTCACCCGACGTGGCAGTACGACGAGCCGCCGCCGTCGACATCGCAAAGCGCCCGGAAGATGGCCTCGTGCCCATCGTCAAGAAAGCACTCGCGACCGAGACGGACAAGGAGATCCGGGCGATGCTCGGGCTCTCGCTGGCCCAGGTCGATCTGGAGAGCAAGGATTCGGGGCGTCGTCTCGCGGCCGTGAAGACGGTGGAAGACGTCGGGGGCGTCCAACTGAAGGGCGAGATCGAAAGGCTCACCGACAAGAATTCCGACGGTAGCTTCGTGGAGCCGGACCCAGCAGTTCGCGCTGCCGCAATCTCCGCGCTCAAGTCGATCAACCGACGGATCATGATGATCAGCGCCGTTGCCGACCTGTTCTACGGGCTCAGCCTTGGCAGCGTGCTCCTCCTTGCGGCGCTCGGCCTCGCGATCACGTTCGGGCTGATGGGCGTGATCAACATGGCTCACGGAGAGATGTTGATGATCGGCGCGTATACGACCTACGTCGTTCAGAATCTCTTCATCAAGTACTCGCCTGCGCTCCTGAACTGGTATCTCGTGCTCGCCATTCCGGCGGCGTTCGTCGTGTGTCTCGTCGTGGGAATGGTGCTCGAGCGAGGGGTCATTCGCTTCCTCTATGGGCGCCCGCTCGAGACGCTGCTCGCGACGTGGGGCATCAGTCTCGTTCTGATTCAGACCGTTCGAGTCCTCTTCGGAGCTCAGAACGTCACCGTCGCAAACCCGGATTGGTTGTCCGGAGGGTGGGAACTGCTCCCGAATGTCGTGCTGCCTTACAGTCGGATCGCCGTCATCGGTTTCGCCGTGCTCGTCGTCACGTTCGTTTCACTTCTCTTGACCCGAACTCGGCTCGGTCTCGACGTCCGCGCGGTCACTCAGAATCGTGAGATGGCCGCCGCAATGGGGATCCCAACCCGTCGAGTGGACACCTGGACGTTCGGTCTCGGTTCAGCGGTCGCCGGACTCGGGGGCGTCGCCCTGTCCCAGCTCGGCAACGTCGGACCCGAACTCGGCCAGTCCTACATCATCGACTCGTTCATGGTGGTGGTGCTCGGCGGCGTCGGGAAGCTCGCGGGTACCATCATCGGCTCGTTCGGCCTGGGTCTCATCAACAAGTTCCTCGAACCTTTTGCGGGAGCCGTTCTCGGCAAGATACTGGTTCTCGTCTTCGTCGTCCTCGTCATCCAGAAAAGGCCGCAAGGCATCTTCGCGCTCAAAGGGCGTGCTGCAGCGGAGTCCGGATGATTCGTTCCAACAACACCTCGCGCCTCGCGGAGATGCAGACGCCGCGAGGCTGGTTGGCCATCGCGATCATGGCCCTCGTTCTCGGAGTGGGTGTGCCGATGCTGAATGTCTACCCGGCGAACGGGTCGTCATTTCAGATCCCGATGTACGTCGTGAGCGTAATGGGGAAATTCGCCTGCTACGCGATCGTCGCCCTGGCGATGGACCTGATCTGGGGCTTCACCGGGATCCTGAGTCTCGGTCACGGGGTGTTCTTCGCGCTCGGCGGTTACGCGATGGGCATGTACCTCATGCGCGCCATTGCCGGCGAAGGCGTTTACAAGAGTGCCCTTCCTGATTTCATGGTCTTCCTGGATTGGAAGCAATTGCCCTGGTTCTGGCACGGCTTCGACAATTTCGGGTTCGCGATCGCGATGGCTCTGATCGTGCCCGGGGTGCTCGCGTTCATCTTCGGGTACTTCGCGTTTCGCTCGAGGATTCGTGGCGTCTATTTCTCGATCATCACCCAGGCGATGACGTACGCGCTGATGCTCTGGTTCTTTCGAAACGACGCCGGGTTCGGTGGCAACAACGGGCTCACCGATTTCAAACACATCTACGGGTACTCCCTCCTGCTTTCGCAGACGAAGATCGGTCTCTACGTCATCTCCGTGGTGACACTCATCCTGGTGTACGTTCTTTGTCGCTACATCGTGACGAGCAAGCTCGGCCGGGTTCTCCGCGCCGTACGCGATCACGAGGGCAAGGCGAGAATGAGCGGGTACGATCCGCTGCGGTACAAGCTCTTCATCTGGACGCTTTCGGCGGTGCTCTGCGGTCTCGCGGGCGCTCTTTACGTGCCTCAGGTCGGCATCATCAACCCGAGCGAAATGCAGCCCGCCAACTCGATCGAGATGGCTATCTGGGTTGCGGTCGGCGGTCGTGGGACACTCGTCGGTGCAGCCGTGGGCGCGGCTCTCGTGAACGCCGCGAAGAGCTGGTTTACCGTGAGCTTTCCGGATATCTGGCTTTATTTTCTGGGCGCACTCTTCATCGGCGTGACGCTGCTCTTGCCGGGCGGGGTAGCTAGCCTGTTCGATCGCTTGGTGCGAAAGGAAGGCACGTGACCGCAGTTCCCATGACGCGCGCAGCGGAAACGGAAGAAGCTCTCCCACCGGGGACGGCAGGTTCGGCGGACGCAAGCGTCCCGTCCGGGGTGAAGCCGGTCTCCAGGCGGTGGTCGATTTCACCAAAACCACGCGAGGTCGACCCGGGTCGGTACCTCGCCGTGACGACGGAACGGCGCCAAGCTCTGCTCTGCGTCGACGGCATCAGCGTGGCCTTCGACGGCTTCAAGGCGTTGAACGATCTCTCACTCATTCTGGACGATGGCGAACTTCGCTGCATCATCGGTCCGAACGGTGCCGGGAAGACGACTTTGATGGACGTGATCACCGGGAAGACACGTCCCGACAGTGGTGCGGTGTTCCTGGCGGGAAGTCGAGTCGATCTGACGAGCCTTTCGGAACACGAGATCGCCGGGCTCGGCATCGGCCGGAAGTTCCAGAAGCCGACCGTATTTCATGGGCACACCGTCTTCGAGAACCTCGAGCTGGCGCTCCGGGACGACAAAGGCATCTGGAGGAGCCTGTTCGCTCGCCTTCGAAGCGAGCAGAAGGATCGCATCGATGAAGTGCTTCGCACGATCGGCCTCACGGAGAGAGCTCATGAACGCGCCGGGCGCTTGTCACATGGACAGAAGCAATGGCTCGAGATCGGGATGCTCCTTGCGCAGGATCCACGGGTGCTCCTCGTCGATGAACCGGTTGCGGGCATGACGCATCAGGAAGTGGAGCGCACATCCGAGCTGCTATCATCCCTCGCCGGAAAGCACACCGTCGTGGTCGTCGAGCACGACATGGACTTCGTGCGGAGCATCGCGACGAACACCGTCACCGTCCTCCACGAGGGTAGCGTCCTTGCCGAGGGATCCATGGACGCCGTGCAGAACGATCCGAAGGTAATCGAAGTCTATCTGGGAGGGTGAGGGTGCTCGAGATCCGCGGACTCAATCAGTTCTACGGTGAGAGCCACACGCTCTGGGACATCGACCTGGACGTCCCCGAGGGCGCTTGCGTCTGCCTGATGGGCAGAAACGGGGTCGGCAAGACGACCCTTCTGAAGGCCATCATGGGGAGCGTCGCCATCCGATCGGGTGCGCTCACGTTCGGCAAAGATCGGATGGATGGACGCCCCCCGGAGGCCCGAGCTCGCGCCGGGATCGGCTTCGTCCCCCAGGGGCGCGAAATTTTCGGAGAGCTCACCGTCGAGGAGAACCTGCGAATCGGCCTCTCTGCGCGGAAAGACCGTGCGAAGGAGATCCCCGAGAGCGTCTACCGGACGTTTCCGGTGCTAAAGCAGATGCTTGGACGTCGCGGCGGGGATCTGTCGGGTGGGCAACAGCAGCAGCTGGCCATCGGTCGCGCCCTCGCGCTCGGTCCGCGGCTGCTCATCCTGGACGAGCCAACCGAGGGGATTCAGCCGAACATCGTGCACGAGATCGGCGATATCCTCTTGAGGTTGAATCGCGAAGAGGGACTCACCATTTTGCTCGTCGAACAGAAGCTACCGTTCGCTCGGCGCGTCGCCCAGCAGTTTTGCATCCTCGATCGCGGCCGCAAGGTGGCCGACGGCAAGATGACGGAGCTGGACGACGTGCTCATCGCGAAGCACCTCGTCGTTTGAGTTGCAGCGAACCGAACATGCTGCTCGACCAGCACACGAGTTCCGCGCGCCTCGTGGCCCGCGGCTGGCCAGGCCGGCTCGTGCTCGGGTTCGATCGGGAAGCACGACGGACCATTCTACGTCGCAAAAGGCACCAGGGACCTCTTCTGGTGCAACGCCCGTTTTTTCCCGAAGGGGAGTCCGTCGCGCACGTCTACATCCTGAATCCGCCCGGCGGAATCGTAGGTGGGGACGAGCTGGAGCTCGAGGTGGAAGCGAACCACGGAGCGCATGCGGTGCTCACCACTCCGGCGGCGACGAAGGTGTACCGCTCGGGGGGGCACCTGGCGCGGTCATCTCAACGCTTCGTCGTCCACGAAGGGGCTGCGCTCGAATGGTTTCCTCAAGAGACGATTCTGTTCAACGGCGCCGACGTCGCGCTCTCGACCCGGGTCGAGCTTGCGGAGGGGGCGACGTTCATCGGCTGGGAAATCTCGTGCTTCGGACGCCCCGCGGCGTCCCTCGGGTTCGATGGTGGGCGCGTGCGGCAGCGTTTCGAGCTGTGGAAAGGCGACGAGCCGCTCCTCATCGAGCGCTCCCGCCTCGATGGCGGGACGGCGTTCCAGCGAGAGCCGTGGGGGTTTGGTGGTCACCCCGTCGTGGGGTCCTTTGTTTGCACCACCGGAGAATCCGGTGGCCCTCGTGCGGGCTCGCGACGCCCTGCAACAGGCCGCGGGCTCCAGCGGATTCGTCGCAGCCACTCAGCTTCGCGACCTCGTCGTGTGTCGCTATCTCGGCGACAGCGCGGAGGTCGCGAAGAGATTGTTCGTCCGAGTGTGGTCTGCTCTGCGCCCGCTGGCCCTCGGTCGTGTGGCATGCTTGCCGCGCGTGTGGGCGACGTGACCTCATGCTCAACCGGAGACGCTCATGGAGTTATCACCTCGCGAAAAGGACAAGCTACTCATCTTCACTGCGGGCCTCGTCGCCGAGCGGCGACGCGCCAGAGGAGTCAGGCTCAACTACCCCGAAGCCATCGCGTTCATTTCGGCTGCGATTCTGGAGGGTGCCCGTGACGGACGCTCCGTCGCCGACCTGATGAGCTACGGCGCGACGCTCCTCCGGCGGGACGAGGTCATGGATGGCGTTCCCGAGATGATCCCCGAGGTCCAGGTCGAAGCCACGTTCCCCGATGGCACCAAGCTCGTCACCGTCCACAATCCGATTCCCTAGCCCCACCTCAGGAGGCGATACACACATGATTCCCGGAGAGATTCTGGTTGCGGATGGGGAGATCGAGCTGAACGTCGGTCGGCGCAGTGTGACCATCTCGGTGGCCAACACCGGTGATAGACCGATCCAGGTGGGTTCCCACTATCATTTCTTCGAGACGAACGCGGCGCTCGACTTCGACCGGAAAGCGGCGCGAGGTTACAGGTTGGACATTCCCGCCGGGACGGCGGTTCGCTTCGAGCCCGGGCAATCGAGAGAGGTCGTGCTCGTGGAGTACGCGGGTGCGCGGCGAGTCTACGGATTTCGAGGGCAGATCATGGGGTCGCTCGAGGTGACGAAATGATCCGTATCGGCAGGCGCGCATATGCCGAGATGTACGGTCCGACCGTCGGCGACAGGGTTCGCCTGGGCGACACGGAGCTCTTCATTCAGGTCGAGCAGGACCGGACGATCCACGGCGAAGAGGTGAAGTTCGGGGGCGGCAAAGTGATCCGGGACGGAATGGGACAGAGCCAGCGGACGAACGCCGAGTCCGTGGATACCGTCATCACGAACGCCCTCCTGGTCGATCATTGGGGGATCGTGAAGGCGGACATCGGGATCCGCGGGGGACGCATCGCGGCAATCGGCAAAGCGGGCAATCCGGACGTCCAACCCGGTGTCGACATCGTAATCGGGCCCGGCACCGAAGTCATCGCGAGCGAGGGCCTCATCGCGACGGCGGGCGGCATCGATTCGCACATCCACTTCATCTGTCCGCAGCAGATCGAAGATGCGCTGATGTCCGGCGTCACGACGATGATCGGAGGCGGCACCGGGCCGGCCGCCGGGACGAGCGCGACGACGTGCACTCCGGGTCCGTGGAACATGCACCGCATGCTCGAAGCGGCCGACGCGTTGCCGATGAATCTCGGGTTTCTGGGCAAGGGAAACGCGAGCCTACCGGCCGCACTCGACGAACAGGTCGAAGCCGGGGCCATCGGACTTAAGCTCCACGAGGACTGGGGGACGACGCCGGCGGCGATCGACACGTGTCTGAGCGTCGCCGAACGCTACGACATCCAGGTGGCGATTCACACCGACACCTTGAACGAGTCCGGGTTCGTCGAGGACACGATCGCCGCATTCAAAGGCCGATCGATTCACGCGTACCATACCGAGGGCGCAGGCGGCGGCCACGCGCCGGACATCATCAAGGCCTGCGGGATCGACTGCGTGCTCCCGTCGTCGACGAATCCGACGCGGCCGTATACGGTTAATACGGCGGACGAGCATCTGGACATGCTGATGGTCTGCCACCATCTCGACCCGAGCATCCCGGAAGACGTGGCGTTCGCCGAATCGCGCATTCGCCGCGAGACGATCGCGGCGGAGGACATCCTCCACGATCTCGGCGCGTTCAGCATGATCTCCTCGGACTCGCAGGCCATGGGTCGGGTCGGAGAGGTGATCACCCGGACCTGGCAGACCGCGCACAAGATGAAAGTGCAGCGCGGCGCGCTTGCGGCCGACTCCGCACTCCACGACAACTTTCGCGTCAAGCGTTACATCGCCAAGTACACGATCAATCCGGCGCTCGCTCACGGCATGGCCGCGGAAATCGGTTCACTCGAAGTCGGAAAGCTCGCCGACATTGTCCTCTGGAAGCCGGCATTCTTCGGTGCCAAGCCCGCCATGATCATCAAAGGAGGACTCATCGCTGCCGCGCCCATGGGCGACCCCAACGCGTCGATTCCAACGCCTCAGCCCGTCCACTACCGACCGATGTTCGGTGCGCTCGGCGGCGCTCTCGGAAAGACGAGCGTCACGTTTCTCTCGCAGGCGGCACTGTCGGCCGGTCTCCCCGAGCGCCTGGGTCTCCGGAAAACGCCGACTGCCGTTCGAGGCGTCCGGCAGATCAAGAAGCAGCACCTGATCCACAACGACTATCTTCCTCGGATGGAGGTGGACCCCGAGACATACGAAGTCCGCGCAGACGGCGCGCTCCTCACCTGCGAGCCGATGGCCGAGTTGCCGCTCGCGCAGCGATACTTCCTGTTCTGAGCTGGAGACGACGGATGCGAGTGCAAACGCGCTACGATGGAAATGCTTCGCCGACCGAGATCGTCGTGTTGCGCTTCGATGATCGCCGCAAGAGTCGCCTTCGGACGAGATCGACGAGCGGCGTAGAGTTCGTCCTTGCGCTCCCGCGCGGCGGAGTGCTCCGACATGGCGACCTCCTGGTAGGAGAGGATGGCACGGTCATTCGCATCGAGGCGGCTCTGGAAGAGGTGTCACGCGTAGCATCCGAGGATCCATGGTTGCTCGCCCGAGCTGCATATCACCTGGGCAATCGACACATCCCTCTGCAGATCGAGCCCCGTGCGCTCTCGTATCTGCACGACCACGTTCTGGATCGCCTCGTCGAAGAGCTGGAACTGACCGTCGTCGTCGCGCACGCGCGCTTCGAGCCGGAGGCAGGCGCCTACGGGGGTCACGGACCCGGCCACTCGCACGAGCACTCGCTCGAGGGTGGAGCACACTCCCATGACTAGCCTGCCGGAGCCGGCGCTCCTCCGCCTTCTTCAGCTCGCGAGTCCGACGCTGCCGATCGGCGCCTTTGCTTACTCACAGGGGCTCGAATCTGCGTTCGAACACCAGTGGATATCGGACGAATCCACTACCGAGCGCTGGATACTGGGGCTTCTCCGCGGACCGATGGCGACGCTCGATGGACCGGTGTTCGCCCGGCTCCACGCCGCCTGGGCGGCAGACGACACGACCGTGGTGGCGAAGTGGAGTCGTTTTCTGGCCGCGTCGCGCGAAACTTCGGAAATCCGAGCCAACGAGCACCAACTCGGCGGAGGACTCGCCCGCGTTCTCGCGAGTCTCGGTGTGGCCGACGCAGCCGAGTGGGCGTTGCGCGACGACAGAACCTACGCGGCGATGTTTGCCCTCGCCGCCGCCCGGTGGGGCGCCCCGGTGCGGCCGTCGATGACCGCGTTTCTCTTCGCGTGGAGCGAAGGTCAGGTCGGGGCTGCGGCGCGCCTCGGGTCTCTGGGACAGACGGCCAGCCAGCGAATTCTCTCGGAGGGCATCCGTATCATTCCGGCGCTCGTGACCAAAGCGTTGCTGGCCGAAGACGAGGACATCGGATTTTTCGCGCCCGGTCAGGCGATGATGAGCGCGCTCCACGAAACGCAATACTCGCGACTCTTTCGATCCTAGGAGGCGAACGTGTCAGACAAACAAGCCCTGCGTGTCGGCGTAGGAGGTCCAGTCGGCTCCGGCAAGACGGCGCTCGTGGACGCGCTGTGCAAGAAGCTGCGCGATCGCCTCGATATCGCGGTGGTCACGAACGACATTTACACGCAAGAGGATGCGCTCTTTTTGAAGCGGAGCGGCGCCCTGGCCGAGGAGCGCATCGTCGGTGTGGAGACCGGCGGGTGTCCGCACACGGCGATTCGCGAGGACGCCTCGATCAACATCCAGGCCGTGGACGCCTTGTCCGTCAAATTCCCGAAGCTTGACCTGGTCATCGTCGAAAGCGGGGGGGACAACTTGAGCGCGACGTTCAGTCCGGAACTGTCGGACCTGACCCTTTACGTGATCGACGTCGCTGCGGGCGACAAGATCCCGCGGAAGGGTGGACCCGGGATCACCCGGAGCGATCTGCTCATCATCAACAAGATCGATCTCGCGCCGCACGTGGGGGCCTCACTCGAAGTCATGGACCGCGACGCGCGCAAGATGCGCGGCGAGCGACCGTTCGTGTTCACGAATCTGAAAGATGGTACCGGTGTCGACCACGTGTGCGACTTCATTCTGCGAGAGGGGCTAGGACACGCGTAGCGCAGCGGTGGACGTCCCTGCGGAACGTGCCCGCTGCTCCGCAGCCCGCCCCGGCGCCCTCCTGCCGCCTCGACTCCTGCGACCCCTAGGGCTTGATCACCTTCGTTCCCTTTGGCGGAACGAATTTGAATTCGTCAGGTGCCGGCTTCTTGTTGACCACAGGGTTGTCGAAATCGAACGTGTTGCGGTTACCCTGCGCATCAATGAGCATCACTCGCCGCACCTGGCTCGTCTTGGCATCGACGTAGAGGAGGATCTTTTGATAGGCGGGAGTAGGCTCCTTGGGCTCGCCAACCAGCACCCAGCCATTTTCGAACTTCGCGCGCTGGGCATCGAGCTTGTGGAGAGTAAATGAACTCTTGATGCTCGCACCGCCGAGCAGGAACGACAGGGCCGCGGGGTACTGGCTCTGTGCCATCGGCTGCTCGTACATCTGCTTGTTCTCGTCTTCGTAGACCTTGAGTGTATTGCCGTCGGCGACGACGCGGTTCCCGTTGGTGGTGTAGCGCCAGCTCATCTTCCCGGGCTTCTCGAAGACCACTCTGCCTCGGCTGTCCTTCGTTCTCTCGTATGCCTTGATCGTGAAGCGTTGCTTGAAGTCCGCCTGGAAGGTCTGAGTCTTGTCGTAGAAGGCTTGAACGCGGTCGGCGATCTTATCCGCGGACGGGTCTGCCTCGGGAGCCGCCGCCGAAGGGGTAGCGGGGGGACCGTCCGGCCCAGCGAACGCGGTCGGTGCGAGAAGGAGGACGATCGCGGCGGGGAAGAAACGGCGCTTCATGGGCAGATCTATCTAGCGGAGTAGGACGCGCGCGCCGCTCAAAAGATTCGGTAGCCCACGGTAAGGCGGATTTTTCCGGTCGCGCGACTCAGTGGGCGCGCCGGGCGACGGCGCTTCGGCGCGATCGGCGCCGGTTCGCGAGGAGCCGTAGCGCCGGATGATCGGGCAGGTCGGACTGCCGCGCCGCGAGAGCCCGATCGATGGGGCTCCGTCGACAATGCGTGACGGCGAGGGCGAGCGCGTCGGCGGCGTCGCTCGGGGGCGGCCGGTCGAGCGCCAGGAGAGTGCGAATCATGCGCGCGACCTGCACCTTGTCGGCGTTGCCCTTGCCGGTGATCGCTTGCTTGACCTGCGCCGGTGCGTACTCCGCAATTTCCACGCCGGCTCGCGCGAGCCCGAGGAGCACGACCCCGCGGGCATGCCCGAGCTTCGCGGCCGCCTGGACGTCGCGATGGAAAAAGAGCGTTTCCACCGACCCGACGCCCGGCGCGTAGCGGACGAGGACCTCGCGTAGTGCGGTGTCGATGATGGCGAGGCGCGCACCGAGCGAGAGCGCAGGGTCGGCGTCGATGACGCCGTGGGCGACGTGCGAGAGGAGATTCCCTTCGGCTCGAATGATGCCCCACCCGAGGTGACGCGTTCCGGGATCGATGCCGATGGCAAGCACCACCGCCGAATACCAGTGTTTTGCGACGATGGAAAGTTTCCCTGATAGATTTGGCGCGTGTCCCGCGACCCCGACGTGCTGGTGATTGGGGCGGGCCCGAACGGGCTCGTCGCTGCCTGCGTTCTCGCCAAGAAGGGGTTCCGCGTGCTGGTCGTCGAGGCGAATCCACGGCGACCAGGCGGCGCGCTCGGTTCCGAAGAAGCGACGGAACGCGGGTTCGTACACGACGTCGGCGCGGCCTTTTTTCCGTTCGGAAAGACGAGCCAAGCGTTTCGCGAGCTCGGGGTGGACGAGCACGTGAAGTGGGCCCACGCGCGCTACGAAAGTTGCCACCCGGCACCCGATGGGTCGTTTGCCTGTATCACGCGGAACCCGGAAGAGGACGGCGCCCTGTTCGGTTCGGCGCGCGACGGGGAAGCGTGGCGGAAGATCGCGGCCTGGCACAAGCGCGTCGAGCCGCAGCTGCACAGATTGCTCCTCGGGCCTTTTCCGTCGCTGGGCGCGGCGCTCGCGCTCGGTCCTTTGAATTTGCTGCGAATGGCGCGCTTGTTCGCGACGAGCGCGCGAGGTCTCGCAGAGCGTCATTTCGAAACCGTCGCGGCGCGTCGCGTGCTTCCCGGCCTCGGGTTGCACGTCGACGTCGGGCCCGACGATCATCTCGGTGCCGGTCTCGGCTACATGCTGGGGCTCGGAGCAACGACCGGTGGGTACCCGGTGCCCGTGGGCGGCGCGCAGCGCATCACGGACGCTCTCGTCCGTATCCTGGAGGCGCACGGGGGGCGCCTGCGCCTGGGCGCGCGCGTGACCCGCGTCGTCGTGCAGGGTGGGCGGGCGTCAGCGGCGATCCTGGATGGCGGCGAGGAGATTGCCGTCGGTCGGGCCGTGCTCGCGGATACAGCGCCGCGGGCCCTGCTGCTCGACCTCATCGAGCGGACACACGTGCCGGCGAGCGTCGCGCGAAGACTCGCGAAGTTCGAGCAAGGCTGGGGCACGTTCAAGGTCGACTGGGCGTTGACCGGGCCCGTGCCCTGGACGCTCGGCGCCGCGAGCGAGAGCGCGGTCGTCCACGCCGGTGACAGCGTGGACGATCTCTCCCGGTTCACGCGCGAGGTTCGGGGTGGCCGGTTGCCGGAACGGCCATATCTCGTAATCGGACAACAGAGTTTGCCGGATCCGTCTCGGGCGCCCGAGGGACACGCGACACTTTGGGCCTACACGCACGTACCCGCCCGCACGGAGGGGGGGTGGGCCGCGCACCGCGAGACGTTCGCGGACTCGATCGATGCGCGCATCGAGGAGCTTGCACCAGGGTTTCGCGCGCGCGTCCGCGCCCGTCGCATCGTGACCCCTGACGACTTGCAGAGGATGGACGAAAACCTCGTCGGGGGCGACCTCGGTGGGGGCTCGAACGCCTGGAACCATCAGCTCCTATTTCGCCCGCTATTCCCTTATTTCCGGTACCGCATGCCGATATGCGGCCTGTACCTCTGTTCGAGTTATGCGCATCCGGGGGGCGGCGTCCACGGCATGTGCGGTTACAACGCGGCGTACGCAGCATTGCGTGACGTCGGATGATCGTTTGATCACGCGGCGCCTCGTCGGCGGCGCGCGTCACTGTTGCCTTCGCGCGATGGTTGCGCCCGCATCGTTGCACGGGCTACGTTGCCGATCGCACGCATGATGGAGCGAACGTCGTCGCGGATGGACTCGCTCCGGGCCCCGAGCGGGCGCGCCCATTTCAAAGGCGCAGTACTCAAAGAGCTGGGCCCGTGGCTCCAGAGGGTCTTCGGTAGCGACGCGGTTCGCCGCGCCTTCGACGCAGTACCGGAGGATTTGAGGCGTGGGCTCGATGTGTCCGCGGCGGGTTTCGGCGCGCTGCCATCAGGTTGGTACGACGCTCGATTGTATCAAACCCTCTTCGACTCATTGATCGAGCACCAGTCCGGCCGTGACCGGACCGCGCTCGCCGAGGACGCGGCTCGCGTAGTCCTGGGCGAAACCCTACAAGGCATCTATAAACGCCTCTTCGCCCTGATGGCGACGCCTCCACTTTACGCACGCTACGCCCAGAAGATGTGGGACACGCACTACGATACCGGTGAAGTTACGATCGAACACGAGGCCCCGATGGTCGCGCGTCACACGGTCTCGCGCTGGGCAGGCCACCACCCCTTCGCGTGCGCGGTGAACCGGGCGAGCGGCAGAGTGATCTACGAAATGATGGGCCAGAAGAATGTCCGGATCCTGCGTGAGCGGTGCTCGCCTCCCGTCTGCGAGGCCCTCTACTCCTGGACGGGCTGAGTTCTCGAGTGGCGCGCCCCGTGAGGTGCTATGCGGGGACGCATGCCGCTCACGGGAAAGCAGCGACAACATCTTCGCGCCCTGGCGCACCATCTCGAATCCGTCGTGCAGGTCGGGTACGACGGAGCGACGGAGGGCGTTATCGCCCAGATCGACGAAGCCCTCGACGCCCACGAACTTCTCAAGGTGCGGATCTCGAGCGAATGTCCGCAGGATCGGTATGACCTCGCCAAGGCGATTGCCTTGGGAGCTCGCGCGGAAATCGTCCAGATCATAGGGCGCGTGGTCGTCGCGTTCCGGCGCCGCCCGAGGAAGACCAAGGTGGTCCTTCCGACCCGGAGCGGCGCCGTGCCACGTTCGCGGGATAAGTCGGGCTCCAAGGGTCGCCCGCCGCGGAAACGTGCGGGGAAGGCCGTTTCGCGTCGAGAAGCGCGGCCGAAGGTGAAGTAGGCTCGCGGCTCCGATGGCAGAAAAAGTCGCGCGCGCACAGGGGGAAGGTCACCTGGTCTGGCTGGATCTGGAGATGACCGGACTCGATCCGGCGGCCGATGTGATTCTTCAGGCTGCGCTCGTCATCACGACGAGGGAGCTCGTCGTGCTCGAGGAGTACGCGTGCGACGTGTGGCAACCGGATGCCGTACTCGAAAGGATGACGCCGTTCGTCCGCGACATGCACGAGAAGAACGGCCTCATCGATCGCGTGCGGGCATCCAAGCTCGAGATTGCGTCGGCCGAGAAGCGGCTGATCGAGCGCGTCACCGGCTGGTGCACTTACCCCGCCGTGTTGTGCGGCAACAGCGTGGGTCAGGACAAACGATTCGTCGACCGGTGGATGCCTGGCCTCTCCGGGTATCTGAGCTACCGAATCGTGGATGTGAGCTCGGTCAAGATCCTATCCAAGCTCTGGTACGGGGAGGCTGCGGTTTTCAAGAAGAGCGACGAGGGCGAACACGACGCCCTGGTCGATATCCGGAACTCGATTGCGGAGCTCCGTCACTACCGCGCCAGCCTCTTCAAGCCGGCATGACCGGGCGGCCTGCGCCCTTGCTCAGCACGCGCGATGTCCGCTCGGCGCGAAGATCTTGCCTGGATTGAGAAGCCCCTGCGGATCGAAGGTACGCTTGAGGTCGCGTTCGAGCAGGATGAGATCCTCGGGCTGCTCGATCGACAGATACGGCGCCTTGGTGATTCCGATGCCGTGCTCGCCCGACAGTGTGCCCCCGAGCTCGATCACGTCCCGAAACAGCTGCTCGACGCTGCGGTCGACCGCGGGGCGCTCCGCGTCTTCGTTCCAGAGGTAGTTGACGTGCAGATTCCCGTCCCCCGCGTGTCCGTACGCGAGCGACCTTACCCCGGACCGTGCGCTCTCCTTCGTCACGCGATCCAGTAGCTCGGCCAACCGATTTCGGGGCACGACGACATCCTCCGCGATCTTCTTTTTTGCCATGCGCCGGACGGTGTGACTCATGTCGCGCCGCGCAGCCCAGAGCCTTTCGCGCTGGGCGCCTTCGCGCGCCACCACGAGCTCGAGCGCGTGGACGTCTTCGAGTGCACCGGCGATGCGTTCCGCCTGCGCTTCGCAATCGCGTTCGTGACCGTCCACTTCGAGGATCAACAAGGCGCGGGCCGTCTCGGCGATCGCATTGCCGGCGGCACGCATCGCAGAGAGCGTGCTTTCGTCCAGAAACTCGATGCACCGCGGAGTTACCCCGGCTTCGAGCACGTTGCCTACGGCCCGCATCGCCTGGGCGGAACTCTCGAACAGCGCGAGCAGCGTCGCCACGGCGGGCGGGTTTGGAATGAGCTTCAACGTCGCCTGCCCGAGCACCGCGAGCGTCCCCTCGCTTCCGACGAGCAGCGACGTGACATCGTACCCGGTGACGCCCTTCATCGTGCGTCGGCCCGCGAAGAAATGCTGCCCACCGACGAGAAACGCATCCACGCCGAGCACGTAGTCCCGCGTGACGCCGTATTTGAACGCACGGGGTCCGCCCGCGTTCTCGGCGAGATTGCCTCCGAGCGTGCACGACGCGAGGGAGTTCGGATCCGGTGGATAGAAGAGCCCTTCGGCCTCTGCCGCGGCATGGAGATCGGCAAGCACCACTCCCGGCTCGACGACCGCGACGCGCTCGCGTCGATCGATGTGCTGGATCCGGTTCATGCCGACGATCGAAAGCACGATCCCGCCGTACACGGCCGTGGCGCCTCCGGTGCGGCCCGTTCCGGCTGCGCGTGGCGTCACCGGTACTCCCGTCTCGCGAGATACGGCGAGCGTCCGCAGGATGTCGGCCGGCGTTTCTGCGAGGACGACTGCGTCTGGCGTTCGGCCCGGGACCCCCGAGTCATCCGTGGCGAAACGCTCGCAAGCGTCGCGGTCGTCGAGCACTTTTGACGGACCGATTGCGCGTACGAGCAGCACTTTCGCTCTCTCGCGAGCTGCCGCCGAGGGGGGTGCCATCGAGTCGACTCCGGACTCCACGGACGAATCGTAGCGCCGCGTCACGCCGGAGGGTAGAGAACTCGCGGAGGGCACATGAAAGCGATCGATCCCAGTACAGCGAGCTTGATTGCCGAATATCCCGATCACGATCGACCCGAGGTCGAGCGCCGGCTCTCCCGATCGGAGCGGGCCTTCTCGAGCTGGAAGCGGTCTTCGCTCGACGACCGCACTGCGCGGCTTCGCCGGGCGGCCGCCTGTTTTCGGCGCCAGAAAAGCGAACTCGCCGGCCTCATGGCTTGCGAGATGGGGAAGCCCATCAAACAGGGCATCGGAGAAGTGGAAAAGTGCGCGACCGCGTGCGACTACTTCGCCGAGAACGCCAGCCGGTTTCTAGAGGACCAAAGCGTCGCAACGGAGGCACAAAAAACATTCGTTGCGTTCCGACCACTCGGGGTCGTTCTCGCGATCATGCCGTGGAACTTTCCCTTGTGGCAGGTCGTGCGGTTTGCCGTTCCGGCGCTCGCGGCGGGCAACGTCGGACTGCTGAAGCACGCGCCGAACGTTCCGGGTTGCTCGCTTGCGCTCGAGCGTCTGTTTCTGGATGCCGGATTCCCGGAAGGGGTCTTCCAGGCCCTGCTCGTGGATGAATCCGTCACGGGCGACCTGATCGAAGATCACCGGGTCGTGGCGGTGACGCTGACCGGCAGCACGCGCGCGGGGCGCGCCGTCGCGGCGCGCGCAGGACACGCCCTCAAGCGTGTCGTGCTCGAGCTCGGTGGAAGCGACCCGTATGTCGTTCTGTCGGACGCCGACGTGGAGCGCGCTGCAGCGATTCTCGGTCGCGGCGCGTCTGGTCAACGGCGGCCAGAGCTGCATCGCCGGCAAGCGCTTCGTCGTCGAATGCAGCGTGTATGGAGCTTTCGAAGAGCTCTTCGTGCGGGGCATGCGCCGGGCGGTCGTCGGCGATCCTCGCGACCCGTCCACGGAAGTGGGTCCAGTCGCGCGCACCGATCTCAGGGACGCGCTCCACGACCAAGTGCGGGCGAGCATCGAGCGCGGTGCGCGCCTGCTTCTGGGGGGCGAGGTCCCGGGCAGAGCGGGCGCCTGGTATCCGCCCACGGTGCTCGCGAACGTGCGCCCCGGGATGCCTGCATTCGACGAAGAGCTGTTCGGTCCGGTCGGCGCTCTAGTGAAGGCAGAGGACGATCGAGAGGCTGTCCAATTGGCCAACACGACCCATTTCGGACTCGGCGCGGCGGTGTTCACCAGAGACGTTGCCCGCGGCGAGCGGCTCGCGAGAGACGAAATCGATGCTGGCTCCTGCTTCGTGAACGCGCAGGTTCGATCGGACCCGCGCCTGCCCTTCGGCGGAATCAAAGACTCGGGTTATGGCCGCGAGCTGTCTCTTTTCGGGCTCCGCGAGTTCATGAACGTGAAGACGGTCTGGGTCGACGCTTCCTGAAGCCTCGCGGAATTCGTCGTCAACGGTCGTCCTTTTGCACCGAAAGGCTTGAATGGTGGGCCTTCTCGGAGAAACTATCGCGCCCATGAGTCAGCGACGGTCTCGATCCGCTCCCTGGGGACTGGCCGTTGCCGTCGTGATCGGCGCCGTGCTGGTTCTCGGCGGCTTTTTTGCGGTGCGCGCGCATTCAAGGGACACGGTGGACCCGTCGGCATCCGCTTCGGCCGCCTCAGCTCTCGAGGCGCTGCTGGCTGCGCCAGCGGCGACCGGTGCAGGCGCCTCGAGTGACCCGGCGCGATCTCGCGACTTGATTCTGTCGAAGAAGACGCTGGCAGACGCCATCGCTGTCGCAAGACCGCTGATGGTGAACACCGTGGGACGTGTAGACACCGGTTCTGCGCTCTTCGCACTCTGGGCGTCGCGAGGGCTCACGTGGGAAGCGCTCGACGCCCTGCCGGAGACGACCCCGGCGCTGTTTCGCAAAGATCCCGACTCCGAGCGCGGACGGAGGTTGTGCATCTCGGGGACGATCCTCGAGATTCGTGCCGAGAAGACCCTGGCAGAGCGCGTGCTCGACGACAGGCCGCGCCCGCTCGTCGTGAGGGCACCCGTCGAGTCTCCATCGCTTCCGATGCCGGAGCTCCCTGCAGCGTCGGCGTCTGCAGGGGCGCCCGAGATCCTCGAGCCCACCATCGATTTCTCGATCCCCAGCGATGGCAAGGTCTACGTCGCGACCATCCGCGCGAAGGTGGAGGAACCGGCCGGAGCGCATCCGGCCTCCGAAAAGGATGCGCTCGTAGCCGAGGTGATCGCAGTGAAGAGCACTGGCGCCCTCGTCGACGGTAGCGAGGCGCGAGCTTGTGGAGTGCTGACCGGGGTCACCCTGCCGCCAAGCGATGCGGCGAATTCGCTCGGAGACGTGACCGAACACCGTATCGTCGGCATGTTCGACCTGCCCGAGAATCACGGGAGCTGAGCGTCTGCTCAGCTCAGTCGACCGCGACCACCTCGATCTCGATCGCCCGTCCGCCGACCGACAGCGAAAGAATGGTCCCTCGGGTTGTCCCGAGCAGCGCCTTGGCTACCGGGCTTCCCATGGGGACGATCCGGATTTCTCCTGCCGGTCCCGCAGGCGCCCCCACGAACACCTCGTGCTCCGTGCCGTCGTCGATGTGTCGATAACGGACGCGTGAGCCGGCGGCCGCGCGCGCCGCGCTCGGCGGTGGCGCGGCGGTTTTTCGAGCGGCATCCTCTCCGGATCGACGGATGACCGACGGTGCGTCCCTCCGTGCGCGCGCTTTCAGATCGGAGTCCAGAGGATTGTCGCGCGCGCGGGTCGCACGGTGTCGTGCCATCGGATCCGCGAGTCCACGCGGTGCGGCGGCCTGGCGATCCAGACTAATTCCCCCGTCGATCAGGTCTGCAACGACCGAGGCCAGGGCTTCATCCCCGGTTACCCTCGCGGCGCGCGAGAGTGTCAATGCTGCGACCTTCGCGACCGAAAGATCGGGGTGGGGGCGCCCCGCCGTCTTCGACACGTAATCTCTCACGTCGCGCGTCGCAAACTCCGCGCCGATCTCCCCCGGTCGGATGGCCACCGAGTACGCGCGAGCGATCGCGAGCGACACGGCTTTCCGACATTCGTCCAACGTTTTCATGAGCTCGCAGGATTCTCGCGCTGTGCCGATGGAAGCCGGGGCGCAGTCTGATTCCGTGTTAGCCTTCTCCACAACTTTCAACTAACAAGAGGGCTCGTCATCAATGAGCGGCAAAAGCCAGGGCGAATCGGGCACCTTCGTCATTTTTGGTGGCACCGGCGATCTGTCGCGGAGAAAGCTGCTGCCTGCGCTGTTCCGGATGTTCGAGCGCGGCCATCTCGACAATGTTCGCGTGCTGGGTCTGTCCCGTGAGTCGAACTCCGACGCCGCGTTCCGCGACATGGCGCGGGAGGCGCTGTCGGCCGCGAAGATCACCGGGGACGTCGCTGCGCGCTTCATCGAGCATGTCCATCAATACTCGATCGGGAGGAGCACTCCCGAAGACTTTCGCGGCCTCGCCGCCCGACTCGAAGAACTCGAGCGCGAGTATTCCCTCAAGAAGAACCGCGTGTTTTATCTCGCGCTGCCGCCGGGAGCCGTGCCGTCGACCGCGGTCGGGCTGGGCGAGGCAGGCCTCTCCAGGGCGGAGGGTGGCTTCGCTCGGCTCATCGTCGAAAAGCCGTTCGGGCGCGACCTCACGACCGCGACGGAGCTGAATCGTATCCTCCAGGCCCACTTCGACGAGAGTCAGATCTACCGCATCGATCACTACCTCGGGAAAGAGACGGTGCAGAACCTCCTCGTCTTTCGGTTTGCCAACGTGATCTTCGAGTCCATGTGGAATCGGGAACGGGTTCGCGCCATCGAGATCACGATGGCCGAGGACCTTGGAGTCGGGAGCCGTGCTGGTTACTACGACACCTCGGGTGCGCTCCGCGACATGGTGCAAAACCACATGACCCAGCTCGTGACGCTGGTCGGGATGGAAGTGCCGACCGCATTCGAAGCTGCGGCCATTCGATACGAGAAGATCAAGGTGCTTCGCTCGATCGTCCCGCTCGACGCGACTGACGTCGTGCGTGGCCAATATGCCGCCGGAGAAATTGGCGGCCAAAAGGTTCGTGGGTATCTCGAGGAAGAAGGCATTCCGCGCAATTCGGATACGGAAACCTTCGTCGCCATGCGTCTCGGGATCGATACCTGGCGCTGGCAAGGCGTGCCCTTTTATCTCAGGACCGGCAAGCGGCTCGGGCAACGTCTCACGCAGATCGCGGTGCATTTCCGCGACGTGCCGGTGAGCATCTTCAAACCGGTCTGCCAGAACCCGGATACCACGGACGTTCTCGTCATCACGTTGCAACCCGACGAAGGGTTCTCGCTTCATTTCGACGTGAAGACACCGGGCCAGCCGTTCAACCTGCGACGTGTTCCGCTCTCGTTCAAGTACAATCAGCTCTTCAAGGACATGCCGGAGGCGTACGAGACGCTGCTGGCGGACGTCTGGCACGGGGACCAGACTCTGTTCGTGCATGCCGAAGAGGTGCAGCAATCCTGGCGCCTTTACACCCCGCTCGTCGAGAAGCCTCCGCCGCTCGTCACGTACCCAGCGGGGACGTTCGGCCCGAAAGAAGCCGACCGATTCACGGCATCCGGAGACGGGCTGTGGTTTCAAGGCTAGTCGATACCGAGACGGTGGCCGGCGCGACGGTGCATCGCTGCGCGGACGCGGCGCAGGTCGCCGACGTCGCGACGCGGTTCGTCGCCGATCGGATTCGCCTGGCGATAGACGCTCGAGGCGCATGCCGGCTCGCGCTCTCCGGCGGTCGTACGCCGGAAGCCATGTACGAAAGACTCGCCTCGAAGGAGTTCGGAGGGGCCATCGAATGGACGAAGGTCGTCGCCTTCTTCGGCGACGAACGCATGGTGCCTCCCGACGATGCCTCGAGTAATTATCGTATGGCTCGAAACGCATTCCTCGATCGCGTTCCGATCCCCGCCGAAAACGTGCACCGTATCGAAGGAGAGCTCGAGCCGCGCGTCGCGGCCGAGCGCTACGCGACGATTCTGGGCGTGGAGCCGCTCGATCTGGTGCTCCTCGGCATGGGGGACGACGGACACGTCGCTTCGCTGTTCCCGTGCGGGCCCGAGCTAGAGCAGACGGGAAAGACTGCGACGAGCTACGCGCCGGTCGCGCCGCACTCGCGCGTGTCGATCACCTTCCCCGTCATCGACGCGGCGCGCATCGTGACGCTGCTCGTGACGGGGTCGAGCAAATCGGTCAAGGTGCAGCAGGTCTTCGAGGAACGGCAGAGTCGACGTCCGACGTTGCCTGCGGCTCGCGTCTCACCCCGAAGCGGTGAGCTCCACTGGTTTCTGGACGCCGCAGCGGCGTCGCTGCTCTCATGAACTCGAGGAGAAACGCTCGATGGCGAAATCGCAGTTCGGAATGATCGGGATGGCCGTGATGGGGCGCAATCTCGCCCACAACATCGCGGACCACGGTTACACCGTGGCCGCTTACAACCGCGAGCTCGACATGCTCGAGGATGCCGTGCGCGGCACGCCGTTCACTCCCGCCAAGACCTTGCCGGAGTTCGTCGGGGCGCTCGAGCGTCCGCGTCGCATCATGATGATGATCCGCGCCGGAGCTCCCGTGGATATGGTGCTGAAGGACCTGACCCCGCTGCTCGACCCGGGTGACATCGTGATCGATGGCGGAAACTCCTGGTTCGAGGATACGCGGCGGCGGGAAGCGGCTCTCAAGGAGAAGAACCTGTTCTTTTTCGGCGTGGGCGTATCCGGCGGGGAAGAAGGCGCGCGCCACGGCCCTTCGCTGATGCCGGGCGGGGACGCAAAGGCCTACGAGCTCATCCGGCCCGTTCTCGAGGCCATCGCGGCCAAAACGGAGTCCGGCGCTTGCGTGACGCACGTGGGCCCCGACGGTGCCGGGCACTTCGTCAAGATGGTGCACAACGGCATCGAGTACGCCGACATGCAATGCATCGCGGAATCGTATCACCTGCTCCGCGATCTCCTCGGCTTCGGCCCTGCCGAGATCGCCGACACGTTTGCGGCGTGGAACAAGGGTCCGCTCGAGTCCTTCTTGATCGAGATCACAGCCAAGATTTTCACGGTGAAGGACGCGGAGCGGGGGGGCTTCCTCGTCGATCACGTCCTGGACAAGGCTGGCCAGAAGGGAACCGGCAAATGGACCGCGCAGGTTGCGCTCGACCTGGCGGTGCCGATTCCATCGATCGCGGCCGCGATCGACGCTCGCGTCCTGTCGAGCCTCAAGGACGAGCGGGTGCGGGCGAGCGCCGTGCTTTCGGGCCCGAAGAACGCTTCGAGCTCGGGTGACGAGAAGACCCTCGTCGCCGCCGTTCACGACGCGCTCCTCGCCGCCAAGGTGTGCGCCTATGCGCAAGGCATGTCGCTCATCGCGGCGGGGTCGGCCGCTCACGATTGGAAGATCGATCTCCGGCAGATGGCGCGAATCTGGAAGGGCGGATGCATCATCCGAGCTCGATTCCTCGACACGATCTTCCGCGCGTACGAGAAGAATGCGAGCCTCGCGAACCTGCTCCTCGACGACACTGTTCGGTCGCAGGTCGATCACGCGCAGGCAAACTGGCGACAGATTGTCGGGCTCGCTGCAGCCCGAGGCATTCCCCTGCCCGCGACCAGCGCGAGCCTCGCGTATTACGACAGCTATCGATCGCCCAGCTTGCCTCAGAACCTCACGCAGGCGCAGCGAGATGCGTTCGGTGCACACACGTACGAGCGCAATGATGGCGCGAGAGCGGGAGCGATCCACACCGAGTGGCTTGCCTAGGCCGTCAGTGCCCGCTTGCTTCGAGCACGGGGTCATCTCGGCGCTCTCGGGTGCTCAGCGTGCGTTCGCACGCTTCCGGTCCTCACCCGCCGAGCTGACCCCGTGGTCTTCGCAATCGGGCACTGACGCGTGCGCTCTCGGGTGCTCAGCGTGCGTTCGCACGCTTCCGGTCCTCACCCGCCGAGCTGACCCCGTGGTCTTCGCAATCGGGCACTGACGCGTGCGCTCTCGGGTGCTCAGCGTGCGTTCGCACTGCGCGCTTTGCGGTATGGCGCGCGTTGTCATTCGCGGTCCCGACTGAAAAGTTTCGACGCTGGGGGAACCGAGCATGATGATAGAGGACACCTACATGTGTGCTGCGATGGTGTCGTGAGCTGACCCTTCCGCTTTTCTCCGCGAAGGTGGATAAGGAGAGCATCCTTTTTCCGGCTCCGGGGAGCGCCTCATGAGGCAAGGAGTTTGCTCGATGCACACGGTGAAGTTCGTTCGAACGTTGTCGGTGACCGGCGGGGCATTGTTCGCGCTACTCGCAGCAGGATGTGGAAGCAGCGGATCGTCGAACCTGTCGAACAGTGGCGCCGGCGGAATCGACGGCGGATTTGGCGCCGGGGGAACGGGTACTGGCGGCTTCTTCGTGGTCGGCACGGGGGGCGCTGGCGGGGGCGGAACGATCGGCACCGGTGGCGGTGGAACGATCGGCAGCGGCGGCAGCGGTGGAACGAGCAGCGGTGGCGCGGACGCCGGTCGCGACGCGCAGGCCAGCGCCGGTGGCAACGCGGGATCGCCGGCTGACGCCGCGATTCCCGATTCGGGGAGCGGCGCGTCCTCCGGGACGGACGCCGGCAACGTCGACGCCGGGAACGGGACGGACTCCGGCGTGGGGACGGACGCCGGGAAAAAGTGCGGGAATGGCGTCGTCGACACCGGCGAGGATTGCGACACGGCGATCGCAGGGACGACCGGTTGTACGACGAGCTGTCACTGGTTCTGCGTGCCCGGCGCATCGGGCAATGCGACCTGCGACGATCACCTGATCTGCGACGGCACGGAGACCTGCGGGAACGATCATCTGTGCGCGCCCGGCACCAATGCGGCGAACGGTACGACCTGCGAGAGCGGGGGCGCCTGTCAGAGCGGCCTGTGCGCGTCCGCCACGTGCGGCGACGGTATCACCCAGTCGCCCGAGGAGTGCGACGACGGGAATGCCGTCAACGGCGATGGCTGCGACACGAACTGCAAGTTCTCCTGCGTGTCCACGGACTCGACGCGCAACTGTTCGGCGCTGCAGACGCCCTGCGAAACGCCGATCACGTGCAACGATGGCACGCATGTGTGTTCGACGCCCACCCAGAAACCGGACGACACGCTCTGCGGCGCTCACAATTATTGTAAGGCCGGCGTTTGCACGGCCGCCGCATGCGGCAACGGCAAGGTCGAGCCGACCGAGCAATGCGACGACGGCAACCAGACCAACGGCGATGGTTGCGACAACGACTGCGCATACAGCTGCGTCACGCCCGCGACCGATTGTGGGGCCGCTCCGGCTTGCGAAAAAGAGACGTGCACCCTCGCGCATACGTGCAGTGCCGTCGCGGACCAAACGAAGGACGACGCGGCGTGCGGAACCGGGAGGGTCTGCTCCGCCGGTAACTGCATCAACTCCTGTGGCAACGGGATCGTCGATGCCGCCGACGGTGAGCAGTGCGACGACGGGAACACCGTGAACGGGGACGGCTGTAACAACAACTGTCTCTACAGCTGCTCGAACCCGACCACGGACTGCACCGGGACGCCGGCCCCCTGCGACAAGTGGGCCTGCGGCGCGGCGAGTCACGCCTGCCAGTCCGTGCCGGATTCCACGAAGAACGATACCACCTGTGGCAGCGCCCTCGTCTGTAATGCCAGCGGCAGCTGCGTGAATGCGTGCGGCAACGGCATCGTCGATACCGGTGAAGCTTGCGACGACGGGAACACCGTGAACGGGGACGGCTGTAACAACAACTGTCAATTCAGCTGCTCGAATCCCGCGACGGATTGCTCCGGAAGTGCGGGCACGTGCCAGAAGTGGTCTTGCAACGGCACCCACCAGTGCGCGGCGGTCGCGGACACCAACCAGAATGGAAACACCTGCGGCTCGGGGCAGGTCTGCGCCAGCGGGGTCTGCGGAACTTCTTGCGGCAACGGTCACGTCGATCCCGGTGAGGCCTGCGACGACGGGAACACCGTGAACGGGGACGGCTGTAACAACAACTGTCAATTCAGCTGCACTGTTGCCACGACGGACTGCACGCCCATGCCCTGCCAGGTCCCGTCGTGCGTGGCCAATGCGGACGGCAAGGTCTGCAACTACTCTCCCGACGGGACGCAGAACGACAAGGCGTGTGGGAGCGGCTTGGTATGCTCCGCCGGGACCTGCATCAACTCGTGCGGCAACGGTATCGTCGATGCCGCAGACGGTGAGGCCTGCGACGACGGGAACTCCGTGAACGGAGACGGCTGTAACAACAACTGTCAATTCACCTGCGCGAATCCCGTCACGGACTGCGCGGGCGCGCCCACGTGTCAGATCGCGGTGTGCACCGCGGGCCACGTGTGCGCGGACGCCGCGGATCCGACGCAGAACGACAAGGCCTGCGCGGCGGGCAAAGTCTGCTCGAGCGGAGCGTGCGTGAACGCCTGCGGTAACGGCATCGTCGATTCGGGTGAAGAATGCGATGACGGGAACTCCGTGAACGGAGACGGCTGCAACAACGATTGCACGTTCAGCTGCTCGGACCCCGCGACGGACTGCGGTACCGCGCCCGCGTGCGAGGTGGAGAGCTGCACGGCGGGGCATGTCTGCCTGGCCGTCGCGGACGCGACGCAGAACGAGGCGTCGTGCGGCACCGGCAAGGTGTGTAACAACGGCTCGTGCGTCACCGCCTGCGGCGATGGCATCATCGAATCCGGAGAGCAGTGCGAGCCGCCGAACACGGCCACCTGTGACGCCAACTGCCAGAACCAGTGTGACGTCGACGGGTCCTGGGCGTCGCTCTTGACGATCCCCGTCACCTGGGTCGCCGACGGCGTCTACCTGAGCAAGGGCTCGGGGAATATCAAGGTCTGGTCCCTAGTCACGACGAGCCAATCGGGCACGGCCAACACCGTGCTTCCGTGCGGCATCACCGTGCCGAACTTCAGCAGCGCCCTCGGCACCTATTACATCACGTTCCCGAACTCGCTCTTCGACAACGATTACCTCTCTGCCGTGTCCATGCCAGCGACGTTCTCGAGCCTGAAGGCCGGGGCGACGTACAGCACCAACGCGGCGTTCACGTCGCTCATCGGAATGAGCGCCCCGGCGACCGGCGCGTGGCCCGCGGCGGCGTCCGGGGTGACTGAGGTCGATCAGGATGCCGACAACCAGCCCGGGGTGACCGCCGCGACCGACGCCCCGACGGCCGTTTTTGGCACCGCCGCCGATCACATCGACCTGGCGATCCGCCAGACCACGGCGTTGAGCGGAACGCTCACGGATTGTACCCACCTGTCCGGCTCGGCGACGGTCTCCGCCGAGAATAACCACGTCCTCGGCTGCACCACGGCGACGGGCGCGAAGGGCGCCGATGTCGCGTGCAACGCCACCCAATACGGATTCCTCGATTCGCACCGCCCGATTTACGTCGTCGGCGCCGGCGCCACGTTCGTGGCGCAGAAGATGGCGAACGCGGCCACGTGCGCTAACGTCCGCGCCGACTACCCGTGACGGAGTGCGTCGCGCAGTTCGCCCGTGGCGATTCCATCACACCAGATGGGGTCCTACTGTGGCAAAACAGCGTCAGGTTGCCCCTGCACGCCTGAAAATCAGCGGAGACACGGTCGCAACGGGGTGGCATGAAGCGTGCTCTGGGTCGTCCTCCGGATCGACAGAGTCCGAGGAGGATGGATGAAACGCTTATTCAGAATCGCCGCGTTTGCGAGTCTCAGCGGTATCGAATGCATCGCGAGCGGGCAAACCATTGCTGGTTCCGGAGCACCCGCCGCCCCGCCCGTTCCTGGAGCACCCGCTGCCGCGGCGCCCGCCCTCGGCTCCGCGGCCCCTCCGGCTGCCCCCGGCTATGCCGTCCCACCTGCCCCCGGCTACACGGCGCCCCCTCCGCCCATGCCCGTGTCGAATCAAGCCGCGTGCGTCGTCGGCGATCATCCGCTCGACTGGTCCGACTCGGCGCGCACCGCGACCGGGCTGGTCTGCGACGCGCTTCGACAGCGCGGCGTGGACATCGGGCTGCCGTCGACCGACGCACACGGGGCAACGAGTGAGTATGTCGTGAGTCTCGACCAGCTCGGCGCGACGTTTTTTCTGGGCGTGACGTTCGAGAGCCCGATCGGCGAGATTGTGAAGACCCGTCGCGCGTCCCTCGACAATCTGAGTGAAGCGCAGCTCGCCGCGCCCCGCCTCGCCGCCGCCATGCTGGACAACGGAAGCGCCCCGGACAGCGCCGCGCCCGGCGACACGATCGTTCCGGAGAGTCGAGGGTACAGGAAGACCACGGACGGCTTCTTCGTCGGCATCGGACTTTCCGCGCTCTCCATGCCTGCTCAGGGGGCTTACATGGGTCCAGCAGGCACCCTGTTCGCCTATTATGAAACCGGTAGCTGGGCCTTCGGATTGCAGCTCATCGAGGGCGACGCGGACATGCACCCGAGTGCGTTCGCAGTTCTCGACGACTTTTCGGTCGGCGCGCGATACTTTTTCAGCGACGGCGAGGTCTCTCCCTTCTTCGGTGGCGGCCTTGCCCTCAGCTACATCAACGAGCATGAGCACGACGGAACGTACCAATACCTGACCGGGGGCGGGACCGGCGCGTTCGCGGAGGTCGGGATAGAAGCGCTCCGCCTCCACAGGACGCACCTGATAGCGAGCCTTCGCGTCGACGCCCCCTTCTACGCGCTAGAGCGAACCGCAGACACTTCGTACAACTACGACAGCGCCCTTCAGACCGATGTCACCCAGCCGCCCTCGGGGCCGATCACTCGCTACGAGGTTCCGATGACCTTCACCCTGGGGATCGGCTTCTGAGTGTCACGTCAGCCGCGCCGCCCGACGACCTCCTCGACCTTCAGCTCGAGGAGACACTTTGCGAACTTGAGGAACTCCGGGACGTGACGCATCTTGGAGCGCCCGCGGGTCCTCACCGCGTAGCGAATCGGAACCTCCGCGATCCGAGCGCCCGGCCCTGAAACCCGCGCCGCAAGCTCGAGCACGAGCTCGAACCCCGGACGCGTCAGTCCTGCGTCAGTGAGCGCGTCGCGTCTGACGCCTCTCAACCCCGTGTACAGGTCCGAGAGGCGTTGGTCGAAGAGCACGTTGAACAGAGTCGTCACGACGCGGTTGCCGAGGCGTCGGAGGAGCGGCATGCCGGCCTCTCCGGACGATCGCCCGCGGAACCGAGAACCATAGACGGCCGGCGCCTCTTTCAGCGCCGCAACGATCGCCGGGATATCCTCGGGGTAGTATTCGAGGTCGGCGTCGATCATGACGATGTAGTCGCCGCTCGACGCGCCGATCCCGTCGAGGAGCGAACGCCCGTACCCGAGATTCGACGAGTGCCGGACGACGCTCGCGCCAGAAAGCCGCTCGAGGACGGCGAGGGTGCCATCCGTCGAGCCGTTGTCGACGAATACGATGTGCGCGCCGGGGCAAGCCGTCTGCAAGCGGGCGAACAGCTCACCGACGGTGGCGGCTTCGTTGAACACCGGCACCACGACGTCTAGGAAAGGGGGCCTTGCCCCCGCGGCTCGCTTCGCGCCCGCTCGCCCGCCGCCTTCGGCGTGCTCGCTTTGCTCAAGGGGGGCCTTGCCGCCCGCGGCTTGCTTCGCAACCGCTCCCCCCGCCGCCTTCGGCGTGCTCGCTGCGCTCGCGTAGTTCCGCGCCTCGTTGATTCTTTGTGGACGACGGCGTCGTCGATGCGGAACTACTGATGCGCTCATGGGGGCACCCTAACACCATGGCGCCGAGTGCCGTCCCTCTCCCTCTCCGCCTTCAAACAGGGCAGGCTCTGCCCCGTGTCCCTGATAGGCGTGATCCCCGCTGCCGGTCGCGGCGTGCGCGCGTACCCGTACACGCGGGCCGTCCCGAAGAGCATGCTCGAAGTGGACGGGGTTCCGCTGATCCGCAGGAACGTCGAGCTGATGCGCGACCAGCTCGGCATCCGGGAGATCCGTATCGTGATCGGCCATCACGGCGACGTGATCCGTTCGTACCTCGGTGACGGTACCGAGCACGGCGTGAAGATCGAGTACGTGATGAACGACGAGCTCGATCTCGAGCTCGCGTACTCCGTGTACCTCGGGTGTCGTGGCGTGAAGTCCCGCTGCTGTGTGATCCTGGCCGACGAGTGTTACGTCCAGACGAACCACGCCGCGATCCTGGACGCAGACCTGGGGGACGCCCTCGCGATGTGCGCGCTCATCTCGACTCCGTACGCGAAGCACATTCGAAAGAACTACAGCGTGACCCTCGACGGCCCGCGCATCACGAGCCTCCACGAGAAGCCCTCCGTCATCTCCGGCAACCTCATGGGCACGGGGACGTACCTGTTGTCTCCCGCACTCATCGAGCGGCTCGAATCTGCGTTCGCCGACAAGACCCGGGGCCCGAGGGACTGGACCACCTGGCTCGGTACGCTCTGCCGTGACGGTGCGGACGTGCGCGCGTTCTTCCTCGAGGGCAGCTACGTCAACGTGAACTCGCGGGACGATCTGAACTTCGGCAATTACCTCGTGCGCGAGACCACGTTCGAGCGGAAAAAGGTGTCGCTCGTGTACGTCGTCGATCGCGAGGAAGACAGGGCGGGCGCGCCGGTGAGAGCGTTCGCCGAGCGTCCCGAGGTCGACGAGGTGATCGTCGTGTCGAGGCGCTCGTCCGAGTCCCTGGAGCGGTCCGCCGCGGACCCGAAGGTGCGTCTCCTGGCCGTCCCCGAGAACACGTCGATCGGTCTCCTGTTCACGGCGGGAATGGACGCCGCGTCGGGGGACATATTGATGCTCTCGTACAGCGACGACACGTTCTCGCCGAGGGACGTGTCCAAGCTTCTGGTGTACGCGCGCGACGCGGATCTCGTGGTGGGGACCAGGACGACGCGGCAGATGATCGAGCAAGGCACGAACATGCGCGGGCTCGTTCGAGCCGCCCACCTCGTGCTCGCGAAATTCCTCGAGATGCTCTGGTGGCGCTTCGACTGTCGCTTCACGGACGTGTGCTGCGTCTATCGCGCCATCTGGCGATCGACCTATGCCACCATCCGGGGCAACTTGACGGCCACCGGCGTCGAAATCATTCCCGAGATGGTCATCGAGGTGCTCCGCGCGCGGCGTCGCGTCGTCGAGATCCCCGTGAACTATTACAACCGCGACCTCGAGTTCAGCTACGTCCGTTCCCGTTACCAGAGTTCGGGTACATTTCTCCGGATCGTCGCCCTGATGTTGAAGAAGAGATGGTCGAAGCCCCGATGACCGGCGACCTTCGCTCCCCGGGAGCGCTATCCGACCTCCGCCGTCGCGAACGTCAATGGCAAGACGCAGTCGGGCACGCCTTGCTCGACGCGCCGTTCGAGGACGCCGGTTCCGCGCTCGTCTTCGCGCGACAGTTCGAGCGCATCCGCGAAGCCCTGGGCACGCTCCGGGAAGGCCCGCTCGTCGAGGTGGGCTGCGGGCGCGGCCAGTTCCTCCAGTACTTGCGCAAGACCGACGCGGGGCGTCTGCTCGTCGGCGTGGACGTGTCCGTCGCGGTGTCGATCTTGCCCGAGCGCGGCGCCGCGGCCGTTCGCGCCGACGGCGAGTTCCTGCCCTTCGGAGACGGGACCGCGGCGGCGGTCGTCTACAACGGCGCGCTTCACCACGTCGTGGATTACCGAGCGGCGCTGCGCGAGGCGCTGCGCGTCCTCGCACCCGGCGGCAAGCTCGTCCTCTTCGAGCCGGTCTCGTCGGCGTTCAGTCGCGTCGCACATCGGCTGCTCGATCCGATCGTCTTTCGCGCGAGCTGTGAATACGAATCGCCCATCGATCAGGAGCGCAAGCATGCCTTTCGCGAAGAGGAGGTCATGGATGAGCTCGCGGCGGCTCGTGCCGTCGTCCGGCGCGAGAAGAGCGACTACCTTGCTTACCCTTTCACCGGCTGTTACGCGGGCTCTCCTTTCACGAAGAGCCGGCGCTTCATGCTCGGACTCCTCGCTCTCGAGCGGGCGATCGACGCCGCGCCCGTGCTCGGCTCCGTGGCGCGTCTCTTCGCATGGAGGTTCCTCGTCACGGCAGTGAAGCCGAATCCCGGGGGAGGTCCGGCACCGACCGTCCCGCGCCGGCTCGAGGACATGATCGCGTGCCCGAAGTGCAAGGGCCGTCTCTCGAGCGTCGAGGACGCGCTCGCGTGCACCGCGTGTCGCCTGCGGTACCGCGTCGACGGCGAGATCCCCGTTTTGCTCATCGACGACGCGACCGTGATCGAGTGACGGCGCTCAGCTACCTCCTCATGCTCGTCGCGGCTGCCGTGGCGTGGGTGTGTCTCAGGCGCGCGAACGAGCTCTGTGCGATTCGGGTGCGGGACGGTCAGAGCCATCTCGTCCGCGGTCGCGCGCCGGTCCGGTTCCTCTCCGACGCGAGCGAGATCGTACGACGTGCTCGCGTTCCCTCCGCGATGCTGCGCGTCGTGGTCGAATCCGGTGTGCCGCGCTTGCTCGCACCAAGGGATCTCCAGGCCGACGTCGCGCAGCAGCTCCGAAATGCCGTCGGACAGCACCAGGTCGTGCACTTCCGTTCGGGCCGAAAAGCGGGGTGAGGGGATCCCGCGGCGCAGTCTTTCACCGAGCGAAAGGACCGAACTCCGGGCGTTTCGGTCCGGTCTTCAGCAGAAGCTCCGTGCAGCGCAAGATCTCCGGGTCGCGAAAATCCCACGCGCGCTCCGGTTTCATATCGAGCCACACGGGCGAGGTGCTCCAGCCGCATTCCCACGTGAAGGCCCCGATCGCCTCGATGAGGATGCCCGCGGAGGCCGCGGCGATCACGACGTTGCGAAGCCATGGCCGGGCGGCAACGCTCGACCAGAGCATTCCGAGACCGACGACGAGCGGAATGGAGAGCTCCGTCAAGTAACGAGGACCGAACGACGTCCCTCCCCACCAGAGTCTGTTCTTCCCGAACAGGAGCAGGCTGCCCACCACCCAGAACAGCAGATACCAGGCGAGCGGGAATCGTCCTTTCGCGGCGGCGAGCACCAGAGCGACCAGCGCCACGACGAGTACCGGCGAGTACACGAAGAGCCCGCGGCTCGGCGACACCAGGATATCCGGCAGCCCCTTGCTCAGTGGGAGCGTGAGCACCGTGGAGGCGTCGAGATGTCTCCAGCCGTGCGCAGGCGATCGGTAGAGTGCAGGATAGCCGCCCGCGAGATCGCCGAACACATGCACGTTATACGCGAGCTGCCATGAGAGCAGCGCGAGCCCCGGCCCGAGGAGCGGGAGCCACGATCTCCGATGGCGTACGAGCGCGTACGACCCCACCGCGACCGCCGCGATCGCATCCTGCGGACGGCAGACGATGGTCATTGCCGACGCTGCGGAGACGAGGCACGCGTCGAGAGTCTTTTCGTGTTCATCGAGCCGGAGCGCGCTCCACAGAGCCAGTGACAGGCAGAACAACGCGGGTCCGTGCTGCCACAACGCCTGGCTTGCGACGGTCCACGCCGTCGTCCCGAAGGCGTACGTGGCCGTCAGAAACAGGGCCGGCGCACGCCCGGTGAACCTCGTCAGCACCAGGAACACGAAGCCGGCGGAGAGCGCGACGAGCAGCGACGCGGCGACCTTGCCGGCGATCCGGTAATCGCGAAACGTGTGCAGCCATCCGAACGCGACGGGCACGGCGTACACGGGCACGGCGAGGAGCGCGGCGCCGACCGGGTAAGAGCTCCGCAGCTTGCCGTGGATCCTGCGAATGGCCGTGGTCCAGGCGATCTGCCTTCGTAGCGTCGATGTGCCGTCGACCGAACGCTCGTCCAGTAGCGAGTCGAAATCGTCGAGCTCGAAATCCCCGTGCCGCAGGAGGCTCGCCGGCAGGAGTGTCGCTGGGATCGTGTCCGCGAGCCCGAGCTCCCGGAAGTTCGCGTTGAACACCACGAAGCAGAACGCCGATATCGCGACGAACGGAACCCAGCCCGGCGTCGACCGGAAGCGCGCTCCAATTTGCCCGAAGATCGCCTGGCGCGGGCCTCTCGATTCTGCCATGGTCTCCGGCATGAGCCAGTCGTACGAGCGGTTCGGACACTATTCGACCACGGAAAACGCCATCGAGCGACGGTCGAAATTCATCGTCCGGACCTATAACCACCTGTTCGGCGCGATCATCGCGTTCACGCTCATCGAAATCGGGCTTTTCGAGTCGGGCATTGCGGCGCACCTCGCTCAGGCCATGCTCGGGACGAGCTGGCTGCTCGTGCTCGGCGGGTTCATGGTGACGAGCTGGATCGCGAGTCACTTCGCGAACACGAGCACGTCGCGCCCCGCTCAGTACGCCGGTCTTGCCGCATACGTCGTCGCGGAAGCCCTCATTTTCGTCCCGCTGCTCTTCGTCGCGAACCAGGTCGCTCCCGGAGCGATCCAGAGCGCCGGCATCGTCACGATGCTCGGATTCGCGGGCCTGTCTGCGGTCGCGTTCGTCACGAAGAAGGATTTCTCGTTTCTCCGCGGCATCCTGATGTTCGGGGGGATCATCGCGCTCGTCGCGATCGTGGCGGGCTCGCTGTTCGGCTTTCAGCTCGGCACGTTCTTCTCCGTCGCGATGGTCGGCTTCGCAGGCGCGGCGATCCTCTACGACACGTCCAACGTGCTCCGGAACTTCCCCGAAGATCGCTACGTCGCCGCCGCGCTCCAGCTCTTCTCGTCGGTGGCGCTCATGTTCTGGTACGTCCTCCGCATCGTCATGAGCCTGTCGAACTCGCGTCGCTGAGTTCGCGCTCGTAAGGGATGCCCCAACTCGGGGCAACAGCTCATGGAACGTCCCTCAGCGAAGCCGGCACGCGGCGCGTTCGCGCTGTTGCTTCGCAGCGTCGGGTGCCGTGTCAGTCGCGGTCGCGGTCGCCTGCAGTAGCAATTCTGCCGCGGTGGGTCCGGGTGCGGCTCCGGTGACGTCGCGCGACGGCGGCAATGATGCGGCCGCGGGTCAGACCGGTCCGGCGAGCAAGACGTGTGAGCCGGACGCGGGCGGACGGCTCGTTTGCGATGCCTCGACGGTGAGTGGCGTTCCGTGGGGAAGCCCAATCACCGTCGGGACGGGTGCAGGCGCGCCACCCGCTCCGACTGGCGGCAGTATCGTTTCCGGTGACTACCAGCTCGTGTCCGAGACGATGTACGGCGCGTTCCCCATCGACGTCGCGGGGGAGTCGCCGGGCGATCAAACGCAGTCGGTCATCCACGTCGCAGGTGACGTGATCAACCAGCTCTACCGTGTCATCTCGCAGGGAGGGAGTGGGGCCGGCAACTCTGCTGAATGCACGCCCGGGCTCTCCATCGGTCCCGACATGCTGTGCACCGGCGGCCACTGGGAGGCGATGCACCCCGTCTTCTTTTGCCCGGAGCGCTGAATGCCATCGGACGTGCCTTGTTCGATGTAAGGTTTGATCAGGTGAGGGCCATGCAAAATCTCCTTGAATCGTTGCTCGGGCGAGTTCCGCGACTGAATGCGCTCGGTATCTCGCTCATCACGCTGTGTTCGATCGCGGCATGTGGCGGCTCCGCCGTGTCGGGCGCGACGGGAAAGGGTGGAAGCTCCGGCGCCGGGAACGACACGGGTGCCGGGGGTGCCGCTTTCCAACGACGAACCCCGTCGTCGGCGCGCTCAGCCCCGCGAAGTAACGGGAGGGCCGCGGTCGAAGGCCGGGGCGGAGCGAATCCTCGGTCATGATATCGTGCGGGCCATGCGCTCGACCGCCCTTTTCTTCGCTTGTGTGGGACTCACGGCTGCTTGCAGCGGCGCGGCTTCGGCACGCCACGTCGGGTCGGACGCTTCGACCGATGACGCTTCGACCAATGGTGGAGGCGCTGGCGGACGGAGCTCCGGCTCGGGCGGAAGCGGGGCGTCGAGCAGCAGCGGCGGGACCTCCGGAAGCGGCGGTCTCGGGTCTGGCGCGGGCGGGCTCGACGCGAGCTCGGGCGACAGGGATGGCGGCTTCGATTCGAGCGCGGATGCGTCGTGCACGTTCGGAACGGCGGGCGGCTACGCTACCCAGCAGCAGGTGGATCTCTACGGGACGACCATCGACTACTTCAGCGGCGGCGAGCCCCTGCCGGCGGGACGTTATCGGCTCACGTACGTCTCGGGCTGCATGAAATACTCGAGCAACCAGGGCTGGACCATTCACGCTTACCCCAACGGAATGACCGCGGCCTGGTGGGTCGTCGGCGACAGCAGCTCCGATCGCGTGGTCGTGCCGCCCGGCACCGTCGGTGTGTTTCCGGGTGATGCAGAAGCCGTCTCCCTCGGCGGGGCCTACACGACCTTCGATGAATGCGTCGCCGCAAACCTCGCGCACGACGCACCGGTCGAGTTCGACTTCGCCGGTGGGAAGCTCGGCGTGTGGCTGCTCGACGACAACTACGGCGACAACCTGAGAGGCCCGGACAGCGGCCTCGAGGGCGGCGGCAGCCCGAGGTGGACCCTCACGCTCCTCGGCGCCTGCGTTTCCGCCGATCGGTGAGCAGCCCGTTCGGCGCTCCGGGCGACCGCGTCCAGTGGTCAGGTCGCTGCGAACACGGGCCGGCAGTGCGATCACATTTCGACGACGTCGCGCCAGCGTCACGCGGGCAAATTCACCGGCGTTTCGGCGGCCGTTTCTTGTGCCAATCCTGTCGTCTGGGCGGAACTGGTCGAGGCGTGTACATCTCCTTTCGATGTCCGAGCGCACGCTCATCGATGCCATCGTTCGACAGACGGTCATACTCATTGCGCAGCTGGCGACGGCGGGCGGGGTGCGAGCTCCGCTCGCGCACCTCGCGGCGCTCTCGTTTTTTCTGGGGACCGTTGGCTTCGCCGCGTGTGCGACCACGCACGACGACCTGGACTCGAACGGGGAGACGCATTTTCTCACGACGTGCGACGCCGCATGCGGCGGCGGACTCGCCTGCGGGTGCGCCGTCTGCACCACCACGTGCAACCAAGACGCGGATTGTGCTCGCTTCGGCGCTCAGGCAAAGTGCGTCACGAGCTGCAAGACGAACACGAAGACGTGCGATGCGCCGTGCAACGTCGACGCGGACTGCACCCCGCTGGGAAGCGGCTTCTCCTGCGAGGGCGGCAAGTGCCGGACCGGGTCCGACTCCGTTCACTCGGACGGCGGGCCGCGTTCGCGGGACGCCGCGGAGGACGGACCCGAAACGGCGCCTCCGCACACGGAGCCGGACAGCGGGCTCGTCTGCCCGAAGACGCCGTACTTCGGCCCATTCGGTGACGAACGTTCTTCGCCGTCGGACTTCGACGCGAGCACGTTCGGGTGTTACCCGGGTCGGATCCACCTCGACGTGTATTGGGATGGCTGGGCCTGCCGCTAGCGCCGTCGGAGTTGCGCCCCGCGCGGCATCTGGGCCTCGGGTGAGCGCGATCTGTGTCCGTCCCGTTCGTCACGCACGAAGTTCCCGCTCACCCTGCCAAGTTCTTTTGAAAGAAACTGATCTGATCGGAGACGCTTCGTTCGAACGGCTCGCCGACGTAGACGTCGAAATGCCCGAGCGGATAGTGAATCACTTCCGCGCGATTTCCCGCGCGCCGCGCGGCTTCTTCGGCGGCGGCGGCGGGCGCGACGGAATCCTTTTCGCAGATCTGGAAGAGGATCGGACACGGCACCTGGCTCGCGGAGGTCGTCGGGCGGTAGCTTCCGAGCTTGAGCCCGATGCGCGCTGCCACCTCATTTCGAAAACCAGTGGGCATGATGCCGCGGTAACCGGGCTCGCTGTCCGCGGTCGACATCGCAGCGACGGTGCCGGGCGCGCCGATGATCGGGATCATGTGGGGGGAAAGGCCAACTGCGGCGCGACCGAGATCGAGCGCGCCGTGGGCGCCGAGCGCGAGCGCGTGAAGGATGCCGGCGGAGCGAATCAGCTCGAGCGACGACGCCCGACCGTCCACCATGGGGCACTGCGACGAGATCGCGCGCACGCGGCCGTCGCGCGCCCCGGCGACGATGACGTGACCGCCGCTGAAGGAGCTACCCCAGAGCGCAATGCGCTCCGCGTCGATTCCGTCCGCGGCACGCGCGAACGCGATGGCGGCCGCCCAATCGTCGAGCTGGCGCGACACGTCGAGGAGTTGACGCGGCTCGCCGTCACTCGCGCCGAAGTGGCGGTAGTCGAACACGAGCGCGGCCCAGCCGGCCTTCTCGAAGCGATCCGCGAACGCATCGAGCCGGGCCTCTTTCACGGCGCCGAACCCGTGCGCCAGAACGATACACGGAAGGCGCTTCGCAACGGGAACCGAGTCCGGACGGTAGAGCCATCCCCGACAGACGATTCCCGAGCTCGAAAATTCCACGTCGCGACGCATGCTCGGCCGAGTACCGCGGACCCGGCTGAGGGGCAACGAGGGAACCTGTTAGCGCCCAACCGCGGCCGTCACCGTGCCGTGATTCTCAGCCGCTCACGCACACACGGACAGTGGCCGCCGGGCTCGAGCTGATCGTCAGCGTCTTGCAGACGGCACTGAAACGAACAAGCGCCGCTCGCCTAGCGGCGACGGATCAAAGTCTCGGCCGCCCACGAACGGCCGTCCGGAGCTGGAGGTTGGCGGGCGACACGCCGTAGTCCGTCTGGATCGTGGCGTAACAGTTCGACTGGCAATCGACCGTGCCGCAGCGCGAGATGCACGCGAGCAGCTCGATGCCGCCGTAGGTCTGCTCGGCGCAGTGATCGTAGAGCGAGGGACAGTAGGCGCACCCGCATCCGGCACCGCAACTGGTCTCGTTCGTCGACGTGTCACCGTTGATCGAAATGGCGTTGTCGATGCAGTGGTCATTCGCGAGCGGTCCGAGGTAGCAGACGTTGGTCACCGTCGGGTCGGGGACGCCGTCGAGTGAGTAGCAATCACCGACGCCCGCGTCTGCGATAGGAAGCGCCCCACCTCCGCCGAGGCTGCCCCCAGTGCCGAACACGCCGCCCGTGCTCGTGAATCCGCCGGTGCCCGTGGCTCCCCCGGCCGCGAACGTGCTCCTGCAGTCGGTGAGCTGAAGGACGCACGTCGTCGAACACCCGAGCGTGCCCTCGGGGAGTCGCCCCAAGGTCGCCGAAGCGCACGTCTCGCCGCCGAGGTTCTCGCAGTCGCAGGCCTCACCCTGCTCGAGGAGCCCGTCGCCGCACGTCGAGAGTCCGTTCGTCCCGCCGCCGGCACTGTCCGATCCCCCAGCGGGCCTCACGCCTCGAACCTACCACGAGGCGTGAGGACTGGAGTAAGAAGGCCCTCATGAGCGCTTCGGATCTATTTTCCATCAAGGGCAAGGTCGCCGTCGTGACTGGCGGTTCACGCGGCATCGGTCAGATGATCGCCCGCGGTTTCGTGGAGGCGGGCGCGCGGGTCTACATCTCGGCGCGCAAGGCACAGGCGTGTGACGAGACCGCTGCCGAGCTCTCGAAGATCGGCGAGTGCATCGCGGTGCCGGCGGACCTCGGCACGCTCGAGGGCGTGGAGCACGTCGCGAAGATGGTGGCGGCGCGCGAGTCCTCGCTGCACATTCTCGTCAACAACGCGGGAGCCACGTGGGGCGCGCCGCTCGAAGAGTTTCCGGACGCGGGCTTCGACAAGATCATGGCGGTCAACGTGAAGGGCGTCTTTCATCTGACCGTGAAGCTCTTGCCGCTGCTTCGCAAGGCGGCCTCCGCGGACGATCCGGCGCGGGTCATCAACATCGGCTCGATCGACGGGCTGCGCGTCCCTCACTTCGACAACTTCTCGTACTCGGCGAGCAAGGCGGCGGTCCACATGCTCACCCGGCATCTTTCCGACAAGCTCGTCACCGATCACATCAACGTGAACGCCATCGCGCCCGGGCTCTTCCCGAGCAAGATGACGCAGTTCGTCTTCGACGGTCTCGGTGAGGACGGCGCGGCGAGCAGCATTCCCATGCGCCGCGCCGGTCGCCCCGACGACATCGCCGGTACGGCCATCTACCTGTCCTCGCGAGCCGGCGCTTATCTCACTGGCGCCGTGATCCCCGTGGACGGCGGCGTGTCGACGCGCTGAACACATCGCGCGACTGCGCGATGTCGGCGTCGCGGGTAGGATTGCAGGGTCGAGTGTGACCGAGCTCGTTCTCCGCCGAGACGTCCTAGCCCCAGCGGCGCTTGCGCCGCGCGCCGATCGCGATGACAGCGCCGATTGCCGCCATTGCGACCCCGGAATCATCGCTACGGCTTTCGGTCACGCGACAGCTGCACCCGCCACTGCTCTTGCTCTTCGTACCGGTGGTTCCGCCGTCGGCCTCCTTCGGCATCGTGGACGTGCAGTACGTCCCGGCGCACGTCGCGCCAGCGCTCGCGCACTTGCAATCCGCGGCCGAGTTGCACCAGCCCGGATCACCCGTGCTCGCGGCCACGCAATGATGCGCCGCGGTCGCCCAGGAGCACACGTCGCCGCCGCACGTCGACGTCGAACAATCCGTATCGACTTCGCAAGAGGTCGTTCCCACCGTCCCCGTACTACCTCCGGACGCGACCGCGCCGCCCGCGCCCGGCCCGGTGCCGCTCGCGGCCCCGCCATCGCTTCCCGTCGCGCCGCCCGCTCCCGTCGCGCCGCCCGCGATGGTCCCTAAGCCGCCGGCGGCTGTCGCCCCGGCGTCGATGAGCGTCGCGCCGCCGGTGCCCGCGTCGGTCACTCCGGACGCGCCGCCGGTGCCGCTCGTCACGCCGCATTCGCTCGGCGTCGTGCACGAACACACGTGGCTCGACAGGCACGTTGCACCCTGGGTCACGCACTTGCAGTCCGCATCCGCGTGACACCAGCCGTCGCCGGGGCTGTCCGAGGCCGCGACGCAGGCCTTGGTCCCGAGGAAGTCGCAGACCAGGCCGCCGCAGAAGTTACCGCCCGGATCGGGGCAATCCTCCACGTCCAGGTCGCAGGCCGCCGCCGCCGTGCGCGCGACGCCGAGCGCGCTCGCGGAAATCACGATCGCGGAAATGAGAAAGCGTTGCCCCTTGAACATCCGAAGCCTCCGTCTCGAGTACCCCCCGTATCTGGCGCCGGCCGGCCGTGCGCCGCAAGCTCCCGTTCCAACAATCGTTGCGACGCGAGGTCACTGGCTCCCGGCGAAGGGGGGCGTACCCGCTATCTCGCTCGGATCGCCGGTTCTCGGCGTGCCGGCGTCCGGGGCAAGGTCGTAGAGACCGAGCGCGACGTTCGCGACCGACCGGATCCGCATCGAGATCGAGTCGGCGTCGACGACGTCGTGCGCGAGCGCCACGACGTCCGTCAATGCGCGGCGCGCGGTGTGAAGCTCGGTCAGGAGCCACTTCACGTCTTCCTTCTGCGGGAGCTGACCCTGCGTCAGGGCTCGCTCGATGTCGCGCGCCCGCCAGTCCACGTGCACGCTGCGCGAGGGCAGGAGCCCGGAACCGCCGCAATCGGGACAATCCATGGGCCCGTAGTCCGTCGGGCGTTCCCCGGTGCCCCCGCAGCTCAGGCAATGTCGCGACTCGTGCATCCGACGCTAGGTATCCCAAGGCTCCGGCCTTTGGCAACCATCACCCGGAAAAGCTGCGGGTCCCGCCCGAGCTGTCCGAGAGCCCGAGATCCCGGGCCAGGTGCCGCGCGAGGCGTCGCACTCAGAACGACCCGCGAACCGTCGCGCGCGCGCTGCCAGGCCCGGCGGCGACGTCGAAGCCGACGCTCCGTGCCGCGGACGCCGTCGAAGAACTGCTCGGTGCGGTGAAGATCAAGACGAGACCCGCGGCCGTAGCGATGGCGCCGCCGATGGTGAACACGGTGGCGACGTTGGCGTTCCCCTTGGCGGCGTTGCCGAGATCGACGCCTTGCTGCGTGCAGAAGCCGTCCGGGCCGCAATAATCGTTCGCTTGCGAGTTCTTCGATTTGGCCTCGAGAGAGAGAACGCCGCCGGCCGCCAGCGAGGCGATGCCGAGTCCTCCCACGACGTATCCGTACATGCGCTGCGCGCTTCCACCGTGTTGCGCGGCGTCCGGAGCCGCCGGGGGCGGGGCCGCAGCGGCAGGGAGGATGGGTGCCGGCGCAGCCGCGGGCTGCGGTGCGGCGGGTGCGGGCACCGGAGCGGTGGCCACGAGGGGCGGCACGGTCGTCTCCGTGACGCCGGCTCCCTGAACCGCCACGTCGGATGCCCAGGAAGCGTGGCCCGGCGCGCGGGCTTCGAGGTGATGCGTGCCCGCATCGAGCGGAACCGGCACGGACCAGAGTCCGCGCGCGACGATCTCGCCGTCCCGGCGTAGCTCGAAGCCGTCGATGGCGTCCTCGGGCGCGACGTCGAGGGTGAGGCGGGAGAGCTTTGGCTCGAGAGCGTCGGCGAGGCTCCCGGCGATCTTCTCACGGTCGGCCTCGCCTGCGACGTGCGCGGCGGATGCGGCTTCCTTGTACGTCGCCCACGCGCTCGCGAAGCGGCCCGCTTGTTCGTAACAGTCACCGAGGTAGAGCAGCGTGCCGACGCCGGCATCGAGCTGCTGGCTGACCTCGAACTTCTTGCACGCTTCGTCGAACTTCTTCTGCGCTTCGAGCGCACGGCCCTGCTGAAAGAGCGCTTCGGCCGCGGCGCGATCGGTCGCTCCTTCCGCGCGCGCGTCGCGTGCGGTGCTCGCCAGCCCGAGCACGAACAAGACGGTCACGCCGGATCGAAGCGGTCGAGAGCCCACGAGCGACATTCCCCGCAGCATCATTTACGATCGCCGAACATCGCCGCGCGCGACGGCGGGGCCGCGGGAGCCGCGGGAGCCGGCGTTGCCGCGGCGTGCTCGACGGCCTTCTTTTCGGGCGCGAAGTGCCGCGACGCGGCGTGTCGGACGCGCGCGGGTGCGATCGCAACCGGCGTGGGCGTGACGGCAACCGGTGCTGGCGCGACCGCAACTGCCGGAGCCGGGACGATGCTCGGCGCGGCGCTGGCGCCGGGTTCCGGTTCTTTGGCGGGAAGAGCCGTCGTCGCCGGCTCGGCGGGTGCTGGCGGTGCGACGAGGGCCGCGGAAGGCAGTGCCTGAGCCGCGGTTTCGGCGTTCGCGGCGTGGCGGGACAGCGAATAGGCCGCGACGCCGCCGAACACGAGGAGGACCGTCGCCACCGTTGCGACGAGGGTGACGCGCCTGTTCCCGCCGCCACCGGGCGCGGTCTGACCCCAGGCCCCGACCGTTCCGCTTCCCTTCTTCGGCGGCGGGGTCGTGTGGACCGGCTCCGTACCGAGATCAATCGACGACATCCCGGCCGCGCTCATGACCTTGGAGATGCGCTCGACGCTCACGCGCGAGCGCTTCGGACCGTAGGGGGCCAGCGCGTGGGCGAACTCCGCGACGCTCGGGAAACGGTCCTTCGACGATTTCTGGAGGCACTTGGCGACGGTTGCGGAAAGCCCCGGGGGAGCGTCGGGCCGCGCGTCGGTGACGGGGGCCGGCGTGTCCGTGAAGATCTTCGCGCACAGCTCGGGCAGCGCCTCGGCGGCGAAGGGCGGCCCGCCCGTCAGGAGCTCGTAGAGAATCGCGCCGAGCGACCAGATGTCGCTCCTCGCGTCCGCGTCGCGGGCCGAGCGCATCTGCTCGGGCGACATGTAAAGCGGCGAGCCCATCATGGACGACGTCTTCGTGAGCGACATGTCGCCGCCGGAGTCGCTCGGGACGGTCACCTTGGAGATGCCGAAATCCAGCACTTTCACGACGTACGAGGCGTCCGCGCGCTGCGTGAGAAACAGGTTCGCCGGCTTCAGATCGCGGTGGACGATGCCCGCCGCGTGCGCTTCCGCGATCGCTTCGCACGCCTGCAGCAAATATTCGACCGCGTCCTCGATGGGGAGCGTCCGTCGCTCATCGAGGAGCGCCGAGAGATCGCGCCCCGCGAGGTACTCCATCACCATGTACGGCGCGCCCGTCTCGAGCGTCCCGACGTCGATGACGCGCGCCACGTGCTCGCTCTTGATCTTGACCGCCGCGCGCGCCTCGCGAAGGAACCGTGCCGCGGCCTCGGGATGCTGGGCGTACTCCGGCAACAGGAACTTCACCGCGACGCGCTCGTCGAGCTGAAGATGCATCGCCTGCACCACGACGCCCATCCCGCCCTGTCCCAGCACGCGCTCCACGCGGTACTTGCCGACCAGGATTTGTCCCGCTTCGACACTCATCCAACCCAGAACGGTATACCCGAATCCCCCGCCCCGCCACCGGCTCCGGGGAGGGAGGGCGAAAGCCGCTCCAAAGAACTGCTCGATGGGCTCAGGGGCAGCCGATGGGAGCCACGTCAATGGCGCTCGGCCCGACACTGAACAGCAGCAAGCGCCCCCTTCCGAGCGCGAGCGTCACCGGGCCGGTACTCGGGGTCTCGAGTGGAATCTGGATTGGCGCATCGTAAGAATTCAGGTTGGCGTCGTCCTTGGCGAGGTAGGCCATGGCCGGTTCTGCCGTCAGGGTGACGAAGCTCGGAGTAACGGGGACCACGGCAAAGGGTGTCATGGTGGGGGGCAGCTGGGGATTGCTGGAAATCTGGCCGCTAGACGTCAACCCCGGGACGATGAATCGGCCCAGCTCGCTCACCGCGCTCTTGGCGTTTCCCGACATCACCACGGCCGAGGTTTGAGCATTCCCGCCCGCCACGGATCGAATCCCCCGCCAGGCCGCCGGACGTGGGAAACGACAGCATCGTGGGTTGCGGCGTTTGTCCGGTCGCGAACGAGAACCCGAGCACGCCGTACGATGACTCTTCTGCCACGAAAACGGACGTGCCGGCGACCGTCGCGAACGCACCGCGGCCGTCGAGCGGTTCCGGGAAATCGTAGGTCAGGTTCGTCGATGGCTGCCCGCTGCTGTCGAACGAGCGAAGGAGCGCGCTCGCGCCGTCGCTGAAGAGGGCGGCCCACTCGGTGCCATCCCATCCGATGGCGATCACCGACCCCGGCGCGGCTTCCGTCATCGGCGCCACTCCGAGCGTCGCCCCACCGATGATGGCCATCTTCGCCGCGTAAGAGGAGGTTCCGCTCTGCTCGCTCGAGGTGGCGAACGCGGCGAGCTGCGCGGTGTTCGACGCCACCGCGACGCCGGTCACCGTGCCCAGCGTCGTCTTGAGGATGGTGCTCGGCGAGCCCACGGAGATGCTGCCCCCATCGTCGCTGATCACGTCGACCCAGGCCGCCTCGGGTGCGGTTCCGGCGCCGTCGATCCAGGTCAGGATTACCTGACCCGGGGTCGTCCCCTCGAGCGCCCTGAGCTGCCGCGCGGCGCCGCTCGTCAGCGGGGCGACGTGCGTCCAGGCCCCCACTGTCCACGTGAAGCCTTCGTCGACCTCGCCGTTGCCGTTGTCGTCGACGAAGTTGCACAGCTCCCCGCCCGGACCGACTCCGCCGCCTCCCGATCCGCCGATTCCGCCCGCGCCGCCCGCTCCCGTCGCGCCGCCGCCGCCCTGGAATGACTGGGCGCATTGCTTGCAGCTGGTGCCGAGGCACTGTGCGAGCGCGTCGAGAGTCGGATTATCCGTGCCGTCGGGGCTGCATTTCTCGGCGCAGGTGCCGGCCTCCTCACATCCGCTTTGCAGGATGCAGCTCACATACGCCCCACACGTCGTGCCTTGCGAGCAGGTCGCGCCCAGGGTCGCGTCGCAGAGGGAACAGATGCAGGGAAAACATTCCGCTGGGCCGTTCACGGCGGCGCACTGGTCGCGCGGATCCGGTGCTGTCGCGACCGGACTGCACGACGGGCATGATTTCGCGGCGCACACGGCGAGGTTGGTGATCAGCGTGTCGGACGCCGCCGGGGCCGTCACGAGAACGTCCGCGCAAGCCGGCGCGCTCCTGCACGACTTGGGAGACTGGCACTGGGACTGCGCGAAGCAACGCTCGAGGTCGTCGCAGTGGGCCGTCGAGGATGCGCATTCACCGGTCTGATCGCAGCTGTCGCAGAGGCAGCTCGTGCACTGGGAAGAGGCGTAAAAGGATTCGCACAGCGCCGCGGGAGCTCCACCGCTCCCGCCCGAGCCGGGACACGGCCCGTTGCATCCGCCGCCGATTCCGATCGTCCCGCCCGCGCCGGAGCTGGACCCTCCCGGACCGGAGCAGTTCGCGGTGCACGCGCCGCCGGAACCGCCGTCGCGATCGCCGCTCGAGCCGCCGCCGGCCTCGGCGCGGAGCTTGCGATCCTGGATGCCGAGGATCGACGTGCAGCTCACCATGCCGCTCAACACGAGCGTCAGCCCGAGCGCCGCCAGACCGAAGGACTTCAAGGCACGTCAGAATAACATGAGTTTCATTCCGAACTCGCGCTCCACGCCCCGAGCTGCCCCTGCGCGGTTTCGAGCGTGAAGTTCGCTTCGCGCAGGCGTTCGAGCAACCTCACGAGGGACCCGCGAACGCGTCGGGGCGGCAGATCGAGCTCGTCCGCCATCGCGAACACCGCGAGCTCGAGCGATGCGCGCCCGTTGATGCCCGCGGGCGGAAGCTCCGCCACTGAAGCTGCTCCCGCGTCGGCTCCTTCCACTTCGCTCGCCAGAGTGGCTTGCAGCGCCGCGGCCGCCGCGGGGTCGATCGCATTGAACGCGGTCACGAGAGCCCGCCGGTGATGCTTCGTCGGCACGCTGGTATCGGCCTCCCAGCGATAGACGGCGCTCGTCTTCAAGCCGAGCCGCTGTCCAAGCTGTGTCTGCGTGAGCCCGGCCGCCCGCCGCGCATTCCGGATCGATTGAGCCACCTTCGAGCGCATTGCCGAATCCTCATATCCCGCGCCGGAGCGCGTAAAGGCTAATTTTTAGCTATCGACACCTGATAGCAAGCCAAAATAGGCGAATCCTTAGCTATTCCAGGCTCAATCAGCGCAAATGATGGATGGAAATAAGCTATTTTATGCGCTCCATCGGCGAAAGATGCCTATCCAATCGCCGTTGCCAGCCCAGCTCGAGCAAAAAACAGCTAATAATTAGCTATCAGTCGCTCGCTGTCAGCGATCCGTAGCTAAACTTTAGCTATATAATAGCGCCGGACGAGCCCGAAATGGCTATTCACGTGCCATCCGGCGCCCGCCGAGGGCGGATCGTTCGTTCGGCGTGGCGCGCGCGAACCTCCGACCGTCGTTCGAGCGATGAGAGAGAGAGGGGGCACGTTGCGCGTCGAGCGGCGGAGCTCGACAGAAGCAAGTTCACTCGTCTTTCTCGTGATCGACGATTTCCGGGTCGTCCTCGCGCGGCGGAACGAAGAACACGAAGCCACCTTGATGACTCGCGGGCACCGGTGGGGGAGCGCCGTAGATTGGCATCAGCTGGAAGCCGCCCGCGCCGTTGTTGTTGCCCGCGTCGCCTGCGTCGGATTTGCCGGCGTCGATGGGAATTGGCGAGCCGTAGTGCGGCTGACCAAAAAATACTCCGCCACTTCCACCGGAGTTCGCGGCTCCGCCAGATCCCGAGCCGTCCGCGTCGCTCCCGCCAGCCTCGGCGACGACGGGCGCGCCGTACGCCGCGTCCATCGATCCGCCTGCGAATCCACCACTTCCCGTTTCGCCGCCCGTGTTCGTCGTGCCCGTTGCGCCGACGGTGCTGCCGCCACATGCGACGGCGCCCGCCGCGCCGACGCTCGCCGCCACGAACGCGACGAGCGCGGCCCGGCTCAGTCGAGCCGCGGGCAACGCCGGTTCCGGCGCGAGCGCGACCTCGCGCGCGAGGGCCGCGCCGCAGAACGGGCACGCCGACTCATGCCGCCGGATGTGCCGCTCGCAGCCCGAGCAGAGAACGAGGCTCATCGGACTTCATTTAGCCGGCATGCCGTAGAGCGTCATGAAGCCGCCGCCTGCGCCGTTCTCGTGACCGCCGGCGCTGCCGGCTTCGGCCTTGCCGTCAGGCCCGGCATCGACCGGCGGGGGAGGGAACGGAGAGCCGTACATCGCCATGACCCCGCCGCCCACGCCGTTCTCGCCACCCGTGCCCGATGTCGTCCCGCCCATCGCTGGACTGCCGTACATCGCGATCATCTCGCCACCGGCTCCGCTCGTGGCTCCGCCATTCGACGTACCGCCGGCCGCCGCGTCGCTGACGGGTTGCGTTTTCGATCCCGTATCGTCACTCTTGCCGCTGCATCCGAGCGCGCCCACGCTCGCCGCCGCGAACGCGAAGAGCGCCGCGCGCCCGAGCCGCGTCGCGGGGAGCGCGCGTTCCGGAGACCGTGCGACCTGGCTCGAGACGGCCTCGCCGCAGAAAGGACACGCCGCCTCATTCCGTCGAATGTGCCGACTACACGCCTCACAGACCACCAGACTCGGCATCTCGCGTACCTCCGAAGCTCAGAGACTATCACACAATCCGCGGCTTCGATACCGGGTGACCGCGCGCCGCGCTCTCGATCGGGACCGGTCGCGCGCGGCTCCGGTTAGCGACGCGGGGATCGGTTCCGTGCGCGGGAGCGGGTTCGGGGCGGGATCCAGGCGAGCGGGAGCGGGGATCCGCCCAAGGATCTCGCGACGGTCACCCGCCGTGATCGCCCGGTGCCGTGGGGGCGTTGGCGGGAATGTCTTCCTCGACGATCTCGAATCTTCCGTTGTCGAAGGGTTGCCCCGGCGCCGCTTCGACCTGGACGAGGCGCTCTCTCCGGCCGCGCTTCTTCAGTTCGAGCACGCGGTGGTGGCAGAAGGGGTTGTTCCCTGGACGCCCGAAGAGGACGTCGCCCGTCCAGGTGCAGCCGGCGCGGCATTCGTCGGCGTAGTAGCAGGTGCGGCAGAAGCCCCAGAGATCTTCCACCGTGCGGTCGCGCGTGTAGCGGAGCGGCTTGGCGCGCTCCCAGATGTCGCGGAGCGGGTGCTCGCGGACGTTGCCGCCCGCCCAGCCGTGCGTGGTGAGCGACGGGCAGCCTTTGATCGTGCCGTCCGCCTCGATGCCGAGCGTGCCGCGGCCCGCGCCGCACGACGCGGTGTGCCCGCGGGGCAGCCCGCCCCGCAGCAGCGATTCGTACGGGCCGAAGTAACCGATGTTGTTGCCGGGCCAGAGCCGCACACCGGCTTCGTCGGCGCGCATCTTGAGCCTGGCGATGAGCGGATACACGACGTCGAGATCGTACGGCTCGAGGAGCACCTCGGGCTCGTCCGCGCCGCGGCCCATCGCGACGGTGAACTGGATCTGCCAGCTGTGACAGCCGGCGGCGATCAACGTCTCCAGAACGTCCGGAAGATCCGGCACGCTGAGGCGATTGATCTGCGTGTTCACGGACACGCCGATGCCGGCGCTCGACAGGTTGCGCAGTGCCTCGAGCGCGGACGCGTAAGAACCGCGGACGCCGCGAAGCCGGTCATGCGTCGCCTCGTTGCCGTCGATGGAGACGCTCGCGCTCTGGAGCCCCGCGCGCTTGGCCGCGAGGGCGCGTTCGGGGGTGATACCGCGACCGCCGGTGGTCATCGTCGATTGCATGCCGTGCTTCCGGACCTCGGCGATGATCTCCGTCCAGTCGTCGCGCAGGTACGCTTCCCCGCCGATGACGGTGACTTCTTTGACGCCGAGCTCCGCCATCTGGCGCACGAGATCGAGCGCCTCCGCCGTCGAGAGCTCGTCCGGGCGCGCTTGCCCGGCTCGCGATCCGCAGTGACGGCACGCGAGATCGCACTTCAGCGTGATCTCCCACACCGCGTAGATGGGCCGCCACTGGCTGTCTTCGGGCCGCGCGTCGGCGAGGGGCAAGTGTTTCTGGAACGGCTTCGCGTGGGGCGCGATGGGCAACTCGCGGCGCGGACGCGGCGCGCGCATCAGCGCGTCGCGCTGCTCCTCCGAGATGACCGTCACTGCCGTCGCGTCACTCGACACCATCGCAGTGTACTCGGTTTCGAGACGGTGCGCGACGCTACCGCGCAGCGTCGCGCCGCGCCGCGTGATACGTTGCCGCGCATAAAATGGCTGCCGCGCGCCGCTTCGCCGTATTCTCCGCGCTGGCGGTCGTGGCCTGCGGGCGCATCGGCTACGAGCTCGAGGCTTCCGAGCAGCCCGCTGGCTCCGGGGGGCATGGCGGCCAAGCCGCGCCGGACGCCGCGATCGCCGACTCCGCGATCGCGGATGCAGCCGCCGATGACGGCGCCGCTTCGAGCGACGCCGCGAACGTGCCCGTCGCGTGCAACGGCGACGTTCCCGGAGTCGCGGACGAATGCACCGAGCTTCCGAGGCTGCCGACCGCGCCGACCATCGACGGGCTGCCGGATTGCGCCTTGCCGGTGTATTCGCTCACACCCGTGGGATGGAGCGTGGACGGCGGCCCCCCCGATGCCATCGCCGCGTACGCCGTCGCGTGGCGCCCGAACGGGCTCTACTTCTACGTGCGCGTGACGGATCCGACGCCGATCGTCGCGGATGCGTCCGAGCCGGCGGCGGACGGTGATGGCGTCGAGCTCTTCGTCGATTCCGACGGAAGCTATTCCGCGTCCCCGAACTACGACAACCCGGGCACGCGCCGCTTCGTGGTCGCCGCACCGCCCGACGCCGTCACTCCGTCGGCGCGCGGAGAAGTGTGGAGCGGCGCGACGCAGGTGGAAGCAGTCCTGGACGTCCACGCAGTTTCGCGCGTTCCCGCAATCCTTCGGTTACGTCGTGGAAGCCTTCGTGACCCTGGCGGATCTCGGCCTCTCCGGCGCCACGCTCGCGGCCGGCAACGCCGTGGGGTGGGACCTGGCGATCAACGTTTCCTTTGCGTCTCCGAGCGAGACGGGCGCGAACGGCCATCGCCTCGGTCAGTATTTCCTGCACGGCTCGATCTCGCCGGACACGAACGTGACGGGTTTCTGTCACGCGACGCTCGACGCGCCGTGACCCGTTGCGTTTCGCGCGGGGCCGGCGGAAAGATCGCGCCATGAAAGGTGGAGCGTTCCTCGCTCTGTTGCTCGCCGTCGCGTGTGGTCACGCGGACCCACCTCACACGCCCCTCGATGGCGAGGTGAAACCCGCGTGGGGCGGCGCGCAACCGGGTGAGTCTTCACCGCCGTTCACGTTGCCTTCGGTGGAGGGCGGCGAGGTGAGTCTCGCGTCGCTTCGAGGCTCATGGGTGCTCCTGCACTTCACGGAGACGTGGCGCCCCACGAGCGACACGGAGGCGGCCGCGCTCGGCGATATCGCGGACCGATTCCGGGCTCGCGGGCTAAAGGTCGTGGTCATCGACGTGAAGGAGCCGTTCGCGCTCTGGCGGGCGTACGCGAAGTCGCGCCTCTTGCCCTCGGTCGTCGCGCTGCACGACGAGCTCGGGAGCGTCGCCGCGGGCTATGCGCCGCCCGGGGTGATGACGTCGATGACCGACCGCTCCGAGGTCATGCTTTCCGGTTCGGCGATCGTCGATCCGGATGGAAAGCTTAGCGTGCTGGTGGTTCCGGATCCGGCGTCGTTCGATCCGACGCTCCGCGATCTCGCGCTCGCCCTCGACGAGATGTTACCCGGAAGGCGACAGGTCAGCGCGTCCGAAGGTCCCGCGTCGCCGTTGCCCTCCAGCAGCGACGCGGACGCGGTTCACGTGACTCAAATGGCGACCGTGCCCGTCGCGCGGGGCGGGCACGGGGTGCTCGAGATCGCGCTCGATATCGCGAACGGCTATCACGTCATGTCCGATCACCCGCCTCGTTCGAGCTACGTCGCCACGCGCGTATCCGTGGAACCGGTGTCGCCGAAGGGCCTCAGGTTCGGCGCGCCCGCCTATCCGGCGCCCCTCGCGATCTCTCTCGGCGGGGAACCCATCACGATCTTCGACGGACACGTCTCCGTGCTCGTGCCGTTCGAGGTCTCGCAAGAGGCCGCCGTGGGGTCGCATCCGCTCGTGCTGTCCGTGCGATATCAGGCCTGCTCCGGGGACCATTGCCTCGCGCCGAGGACGGACGTCGTTCACGCGAGCGTCGAAGTACGCTGAAGGCGCCCCAGTCGAGGTAGTCTGACCCAATGGATCGAGTCGAGTTGCTTCGGCGCATTCCGCTGTTCGAAGAGCTCACGGGCGAGGACGCCGACATCCTCGCCGGTGGGTTTCACGAGCAGGAGTTTGCAGCGGGCCAGGTGATTTTCAATCAGGGCGACGCGGGTTCGGAGATGTACATCGTGGCCTCGGGTCACGTGAACATCTTCCTGCCCGGCGAGGAGTCGCGGAGGGTTTCCTTGAAGGACCTCACCGTCGGTGAGTATTTCGGGGAGCTGTCGCCGTTCGACATGAAGCCACGTTCCGCGAGCGCGCTCGCGACGACCGACGTCGTCTTGTTCGGCCTCACCGCAGCGACGATCTCGGGTTATCTCGCGCGCCGTCCGCACGCCGCGCTCGTCATTCTCGGGACGCTCGCCGAGCGCCTCCGCGAGACGAACGCGCTTCTGTCCCAGCGCGCCGCCAAGAACGTCGTCGAGGAGTTCGACAAGAACCTGAAATGGAGTGACAGGCTCGCGGATCGGGTCGCCGAGCTGAACGGGAGCTGGGCGTTCATCGTCGGGCTCATGCTTCTGACCGTGGGGTGGACGATCGCGAACGTGCTTTGGTCCGAGAAGTCGTTCGATCCGTACCCGTTCGTCTTTTACAATCTCGTGCTCGCGATCCTCGTCGCGCTCCAGGGGCCGCTGATCGTCATGAGCCAGAACCGTCAGACGCTCAAGGACCGCGCGCAGTCGGAGACCGATTTCCAGGTGAACCTGAAGAACGAGGTCAACATCGAGACCATCATCCGGGAGCTTCACGAGTTTCGCGACGAAGTGAACACGCGATTCGAGCGGCGCGACGCGCGCCGAGAGTAGCCGCCTGCGTCGATCATGTCCGGGTTCACTGACGGCACGTTTGCGGTCGGATCCGGGCCCCCGCGCCCGCTCGACCGCGCGCTACGCGAGCTTCACCCCGGGTCGAGCTGGAACGACGTCCGGCGTCTGATCCGCACCGGCAAGGTGCGCGTCGACGGCAGCGTCGTGACGGATCCGACCGCGGTCGTCGCCGAGGCCGCGCAGCTCTCGGTCCGCATGACGGCCCCGCGACCCTCGTCGGGCGCGGTACCGGAGGATGCGATCGTGTTCTCGGACTCGCACGTCGTCGTCGTGCGAAAGCCGTCAGGCATCGCGACCGTCCCTTACGAAGACGAGCGCGACACGCTCGATCGCGTCGTGCAAGGGCTGCTCCGGAAGAGGACACCACGCGGGACGAGCGTCGCGCCGCTCGGAGTCGTTCAGCGCCTGGACAAGGAGACGTCGGGGCTCGTCGTGTTCGCACGGACCACCACGGCGAAGCGGGGTCTCCAGCAGCAGTTTCGCGCACACTCGGTGCACCGGCGGTATCTGGCCATCGCGCACGGGGTCGTCGCATCGCGGACGTTCCGGTCACTCCTCGTCCAGGATCGCGGCGACGGTCTGCGCGGCTCGACGACGAATGTCGAGCTGGGACGCGAAGCGGTGACCCACGTGCACCCACGCGAGTCGCTCGAGGGCGCGACGCTCGTCGAGTGTCGCCTCGAGACGGGCCGGACGCACCAGATCCGGATTCATCTTTCGGAAGCCGGGCATCCTCTGGTCGGCGAACGCGTCTACGTCCGGCGCTATGCCGGGCCGCTGATCGGCGCGCCGCGTCTGATGCTGCACGCCGCGGAGCTCGGCTTCGTGCACCCGGTCACGCACCGGGACCTGGCGTTCACCGAGCCACTGCCGCCCGACATGGCCGCGACGCTCGCTTCCCTGCGGCGCGAGCGCTGAGCGCGCGCGGGGGCCTTCCTTGCTATGGTGCGCCGATGCTCAAGCACAACACGTACTTCGACGGCAAGGTTCAGAGCATTGGTTTCGAGCGGCTTGGCCGCAGCATGACGGCGGGTGTGATCGCGCCGGGAGAGTTTCACTTCGGTACCGACGCGCCCGAGCGCATGACGGTGGTCAGCGGCGAGCTCGAGGCCAGGATCGGAGACGCGTGGCACGCGTACCCTGCCGGCACGACGTTCGAGGTTCCGGGCAAGGGCGGCTTCGACGTCCGGGCCACGGCGCCCGCGGCGTACCTGTGCGAGTTTCTCTGATACCTGTCTTTTCGCAATCGCTCCCGGTAACGCGCTACGCTGCCGCGCGTCCCTCGCGAGGAAACCATGACCGAATCGACGAATCGCCACGTTCTCAGCATCCTGGTGGAAGACCGCTTCGGCGAGCTCGCTCGCATCGTGGGGCTCTTTGCCGGGCGCGGATTCAACATCGACTCGCTGGCGGTCAACCGCACGCTCGAGCCGGAGATGTCGCGCGTCGTGCTCGTGACTCGCGGTGACGATACGGTGATCGAGCAGATCATCAAGCAGGTGAACAAGCTTCTACGGGTGCGGAAGGTCAATCATCTGGTGGGGTCGCAGCACTTCGAACGCGAGCACTGCGTCGTGAACGTGCGTGCCACCGGGTCGAAGGGCGAAGAGGAGCTCGAGCGGGTTCTTCGTCTCACCGGCGGCCAGGTGCTCGCGCACTACACGAACGGCTTCACCGTCGAGCTCACCTCCACACCCGATCAGATCGACAGCTTCCTCGAGCGACTTCGCCCGCTCGGGATCAAGGACATGGTCCGTTCCGCACCGATTGCTCTCGCGAAGCCCGCCGCCGAGGGTGAGGTCGCGTCGGAGAGCGCGGCGTGAGCTGAGGCCGACGCGCGCTTCGGTCCACGCGCGCGCGCCTCTCTCTACCTCCCGGCCGAAGATTTGTCGGGTCTTCCCGAGGAAGACCCTGAACGCATTAGTACCGCCGACCTCCTGAAAAACGGGCGGCGCCGGCCCCCGCTTCTTTCCGCGCTACGAACGCGGCCACGCCGGTGGTATCCAAAGCAACTCTGCTCTCGCCGAGACGACGAGGCGGTAAACTCGCTCGCTTCGCGAGGCGAGAAGAAGGAAGAGATATGAAGGCGTTTTACGATGCGGATGCGAACGTCGGCCTGATCCGGAACAAGAAGGTCGCGATCATCGGCTATGGCAGTCAAGGGCACGCTCACGCTCTGAACCTCAAGGACAGCGGCGTGCAGGTAACCGTGGGCCTCCGCAAGGATTCGAAGTCCCGGGCGCGCGCCGAGGCGGAGGGTCTGCGCGTGACGGATCCAATCGAGGCCGTGGCGTGGGGCGACGTGATCATGACTCTCGTCCCGGACGAACTCGCTCCGGAGATCTACGAAAACGAGATCGCGCCGGGGCTGAGGCCGGGAAATTACTTCGCCGTCGCGCATGGGTTCGGGCTGCACTTCAAGAAGATCGTGCCGCCCAGGGACGTGGGAGTGTTCCTCGTCGCGCCGAAAGCGCCTGGTCACACCGTCCGCCGTGAATACGCGAACGGCCGCGGAGTACCCATGCTCATCGCGGTGCATCAGGATCCGACCGGCGACGCGAAGCAAGTCGCGCTCGCGTACGCATCCGCCATCGGCGGCGGTCGCGCGGGCGTGCTCGAGACGTCGTTTCGTGAAGAGACGGAGACGGACCTCTTCGGCGAACAGACCGTGCTGTGCGGTGGGCTCACCGCGCTCATCCAGGCGGGCTTCGAGACGCTCGTCGAGGCGGGGTACGCGCCGGAAATGGCGTACTTCGAGTGCTGTCACGAGCTGAAGCTGATCATCGACCTCATCTACGAGGGCGGCATCGGCAACATGCGCTACTCGGTGAGCAACACGGCCGAGTACGGCGATCTGACCCGGGGGCCTCGCGTCGTCACGGCCGACACCAAGAAGGTCATGAAGACGATCCTCTCCGAGATCACGAGCGGCAAGTTCGCCGACGAGTGGATGGCCGAGCACAAGGCTGGCAAGCCCAACTTCAAGGCGCTCGAAAAGAAGGGCACCGAACACCCCATCGAGGACGTAGGCAGGAAGCTCCGCGGGATGATGCCCTGGATGAAGGAGCATCGCGCAGTGAAGGAACGAGCCGACACGTAGGCGGAGAGCGCCATGTCCGACCCACACGACTCAGCCATGGAAGAATGGCCGAGCTTTGCTCGGATCCCGATGGACGAGGTGCTACCCGCGCCGCGACCGAAGGGGCAGAAGCTCGCGCGGTACGTGTGGTGGGACGGTGCGCTCAAGGAAGCGAGTTCGCTTGGCGTGCATTACTACGCCAATGCGCTTCACTACGGCACGGCCGTTTTCGAGGGGATTCGCGTCTATCCTACCGAGAACGGCCCGTGCATCTTCCGGCTCCGCGATCACGTCGATCGGCTCATCGGCTCCGCACACCTTTACGGTATGACTCTGCCGTTCTCCGCGGACGATCTCGTCAACGGCGCCATCGAGGTGACGCGGCACAACGGCATCGACAACGCTTATCTGCGGCCGCTCGCCTATTTTGGCTACGGCCCCATCGACATGCGCCCGAAGACGCAGTGTCCCGTACAAGTCTTCATCGCGGCGAGGGAGCTCGGGTCGTTCCTCGGGGAGAATGCGCTCCGGAACGGCATCCGCGTCACCGTGTCGTCGTGGCGCAAATTCCACCACACGATGTTGCCGACGATGGCCAAGGCGAGCGGCCACTACGCGAACAGCGTCCTCGCGGCGCACGAAGCGCATGACCGCGGCTTCGACGACGGGATCCTTCTGAACCACGATGGCACGGTGGCGAGTGCGAGCGGGGAAAACATCTTCTTCGTCCGCCAGAAGAAGCTCTTCACCAACGACGAGATGTCGTCCATCGTGCCGGGTATCACGCGTGACTGCATCCTCAAGCTGGCGCAGACGCTCGACATACCCGTCGAGATCCGCGCGTTCACGCGCGAGGAGTTGCTCCGCGCCGACGAGGTGTTTTTGACCGGTACGGCCGCGGAAGTGACGCCCGTCCGCGAGATCGACGGCGTGAAGTATCGGACCGGTCAAGGCACGTATGGCGCGCTCTTCCGGAATGCATATCTTCGCGCCGCCACCGGCAAGGACCAGCGCTTCGTGAACTGGATCACCGTCGTCTGAAGGGGGCTTCCTCGATGCTAGAGTCGCTTTCGACCTCCGAACGTCTGTTGCTCCTCGAGTTCCTTTGCGCGTATGCGTGGACGGATCTCGAAGTTTCGGACAAGGAACGCGCCTTCGTTCGCCGGATCCTGAGCCTCGCGCATCTCGACGCGGACGCCGAGCGGCAGGTGGAGGAGTGGCTCTCGGTCGCGCCCGCGCCCGCTTCGGTGGACCCAAAGAGGGTGCCGAGGGAGCACCGGCACCTGTTCCTGGACTCCATTCGAGCGCTCGTCTACGCGGACGGCAAAGTCGATCCCGACGAGCGGGCGAGCCTCGATCGTTTGCGTGCCACGCTCATGGACGACTGAACGAGCAGCGAGGAACCGGGCTCCTCGGGAGGCCTCGGGAGGCCTCGGAAGGCCGTGACAGAGAAAGTCTGAGCGCCCGCCAGCACCCCGCCGAGACTGGAGACTGTACGGCCGCTCAGTGATAAGGTCGCGGACGTGAACGATGCTTCCCCCGTCGACCTCACCCGGTTCGTCCTGACCCCCCGAGGGCCTCGCCGCGCGCCGTCCAGGGCGAGATCCCTCACGCCCGAAGTCTCGGACCGCCCGCGGTTCGAGCTATTTCAGCTCGACGCCGTCGAGTGGTTGCGCGCGCTGCCGGCGGAGAGCGTCGATCTCGTGATCACCGATCCGCCGTACGAGTCTCTCGAAAAGCACCGGGCCGTCGGGACCACGACGCGCCTGAAACACAGCAAGGCGTCGAGCAACGATTGGTTCCGGGTGTTCCCGAACGTCCGTTTCCCGGAGCTGTTCCGCGAGATCCATCGCGTGCTGGCGAGGGACCGCCACTTTTATCTGTTCACGGACGCCGAGACGATGTTCGTCGCCAAGCCCGCAGCCGAGCAGGCGGGCTTTCGGTTCTGGAAACCGCTCGTCTGGGACAAGCGGAAGATCGGCATGGGCTATCATTACCGCGCTCGGCACGAATTCATCCTGTTCTTCGAGAAGGGCAAGCGGCGTCTCGCGGACCTGTCGATCCCCGACATCATCGAGCACCCCCGGATCCGTGGCGGCTACCCGACGGAAAAGCCGTCTGTCGTGTCGGAGGTCCTGGTCCGCCAGAGCACGAAGCCTGGCGAGCGGGTCGCGGATCCGTTCATGGGTTCGTCGTCCGTCGGCGTCGCGGCTCTGTCGCTCGGGCGTCGCTTCGCGGGAACGGATACGTCGGATGCAGCCGTCACTCTGTCGCGAGCGCGACTGGAAGCCGTCGCAGCCACACGCGACGGAAGCTCGTGACAGGCAACGAATATAGAAAGCGCATCGCGGCGTACCTGGTGTCCGCGTACTGGGAGCGCGGCATCCAGGTGTACGAAGAGGTGAACCTCGGCACGTCGATCATCGGCAAGCAGCGGCGCATCGACTTATTCATCCTCGAGCCAGCAACGAAAAAGGCGTTCGCGCTCGAGTGCAAGTACCAGGACACCTCCGGGACCGCGGACGAGAAGATCCCCTACGCGCTCCAGGATCTGGCCGCGATGCGGGTGCCCGCCGCGCTCGCCTACGCCGGAGTCGGGTTCAGCGAAGGCGTACTTCACCTGCTTCAGGCGTCCGAGCTTGCCGCATTTTGCCTGCCCGACGACACCCTTCGCCCCCAGCCCCGACGTCAAGGCGACGTCATCGACTCGGGAACGTGGCAGCTGGACCACGTGCTCGCGATGGCCTTCGATTGGTGGGACGTGATTCTGTCCGGACGCACGCCCGTCGAAGCGTGAGCGCGCATCTATCGGTTCGTTGTCGCGCTCACGGTCCGTCAGGGGTGAAACGGTCGGCGCGGGCCAGCGCTTCCACCACCGGCGGCTCGTTCCCTCGCTCGACCAGGCGCGCTGTGTAGAGCACCTTTCCGTCGTCCGTGACGACGTCTCCGCCGATGTCGCGTTCGGGGATCTTCGCGCTCGTCGTGATGCTGAGCTTCGCCTGCTTGCGACCATAGGTGACTCTGTAGGTGGTCACGTCGCAATCGACCTGTTCCTCGCCCACGAGACAGGACGTGTGTTCCTTGCCGAGCACCTCGTCGTTGGTGTCGGGCGCAAACTGCGTCTTCTTCATCATCGCGTCGTAATCGGCGGTCGTCGCCGCGACTTCTCCGGTGTCCGTGATGCGCGAGACGGCGACGACGTCGTCGCCGCGCATCCGCACGCGGAGCGCGCTCATCGACGCGCCCTCTTCCAGGACGAAATCCACGACGAGCACGTCGGCTTCCTTCGCGACGACCTGCTCCGTGAGTGTTATTGGCTCCTTCGAGAACGCGCCCGAATACTGGTACACGTGGAAGTCGCCGAGTTTGCGCGCCGCGGCGGGCGCTCGTTCCGTTTCGCTCTTGGTCGCGGCGTCAGCGACGGTCGCGTCCGTCTCCGCGGGCTTGCTGACCTCGTCCTTCGGCGCCAGGGTGCTTCGCGCGTCCTTCTTGGCGGTTGGCTTCGCCGCGGACTTCGCTGGGCCCTTCGCAATCGCGGGCTTGGCCGTGCTGGCGGCGGTCCGGGGGACCCGCGCGGTTGCGCCGCAGGCGGTCGTGAGAACGGTTATCGAAGCGAGGGTGAGAGCGTGTCGCAGCATGTCTTCGCGGATACCGAGCCGGCGGAAACCGGGCCAAGTTCGGGGAACTCGGCTTGGATCTTGGCGGGCAGGTCCCTTATTCTTCCGAGACCGGCGAGAACTCGAATCTCGCCCGGAGGAACCCCATGTCCGCGGTCGTTCACGTACCCGCCCCGAGCGGCCAAGACGAGTCAGTCGAAGCCGCCGAGCTGAAAACGAAGCTCGCCGCAGCCTTTCGTATCATCGCCCACTTCGACATGGATGACGGCATAGCCGGGCACATCAGCGTCCGTGTCCCCGGCGCGCCCGACGAATTCTGGGTGAACCCGCTCGGCATGTTGTTCGAAGAGATCACGGGGGACGACCTCCTGCGCGTGAACCACATGGGCGAGGTCCTGAGCGGCCGACACCGCTACTACAACCGCGCTGGCTTCTGCATCCACTCGGCGATCCACCGCCGCCGCCCCGAAGTGAACGCGATCTGTCACACCCACCCGCCCAGGGGCACCGCATTCAGCGCGCTCGGCGTGCCGATGAAGATCCTCGATCAGACGGCGTGCTCGTTCTTCGACGATCAGGCGGTGTTCACCAAATATACCGGTGTAGTCACCGAGCCTGAGCTCGCGGACGAGCTTGCCGTCGCGCTCGGCGACAAACGTGTCGCGATCCTCCAGAATCACGGCGTGCTCACGTGCGCGACCACCGTCGAACAGGCGGTCATCGACATGCTCGACATGGAACGCACGTGCGGGCTCAACCTGCTGGCACTCGCGGCCGGAGCAGTCCGCGAAGTGCCCGATGATGTCGCGGAGGCGACCAAGCACACGTTCGTCAGCCCCGGTCGCGTCCGTCTCGAATGGCGCGCCCGTGTGCGTCAGATCGAGCGGTCCGACCCGCACTACGCCGGCATGAAAAGGGACCGCTGACCCCGGAGATCGCCCGAGTCCGGTGCAGGTCTCTCCGCGATCGACACGAGCCGAGCGCGGGGTCGACGGCGGCTCCCGCGAGCTGCGCGTTCAGAGAAACGACGACAGCGGAAAATCCACGGGAATCGTTTGCGAGCTGCCAGCATCGATCGACACGGCCGGGGGAGTGATCTCGGTCGTCACCTCTTTGCTGCTCGAATCGGTGAGCACGATGTTGGCGTCGTAGGTGCCGGGCGGGAGCGGAATGTCCGTCGTGAACGCGTTGCAATCCGCGGTGTACTCACCGACCTGGTCTCCGGTAGCGTCGTCGTTGACGATGACGTCGAGCGTCGCCGCGCCGTTGGCGCTGCACGAGCCCGGATCCGTACCGCCGGCGATGGTCCACTTGACGATGAGGTCACCCGTCGTCGGGGCGAGAAATGAGCTCTGTGGAAAAGCGATCGGGACCGACGTATCCGCGTTCGAAGAGATGTCCGCTGAACCCTCGATGGCGGTCGTCAGCACCGTGTTGTTCGCGTCCTCGAGCACGATGTTCGTGTCATAGGTGCCCGGCGGAAGCGGGATATCCACCGCGAAGGCCGAGCAGTCCGCCGTGTACTCGCCCACCTTCGTTCCGTTGTGATCCACGATGACGTCGAGCGTCGTCGCGCCGTTTGCGTCGCATGCGCTCGGATCCTTCGTGCCACCGATCGTCCAGTCGATCACCAGATCACCGTCCGCCGGGTGACTGCTGCCGCCGCAGCCGAACAGCACACCCGCCGCGATCGTCGAAACCAGGATTTTTCTCATGATTCGGATCCTCCGTAACATGGACTCACACACATCACTCCACGCCGGAGTGAGCATACACGAACCGCCCCGGCGAATCGAGGTTCCAGGAGAGCCACCCGGGAGCGTTCCCGGACCTCCCGCGGCTAGCGCTTTTGACGTGCGGGCCTCTCAGTGAATGGCGTGACACCCGAGGATCACGTCGACGGACGCCGTAGGGTCGGCCCTGACGGTGTCGCACGCGGCGCCGCACAAGACGACGCGGCTCGGGTCGTCGTTTCCGGCGGCGTCCTTCCCGAACTGCCATCCGTTCGCGCCGTTGTCGCAGGGGCTCGTGTCCTGGGGGAAGCAGATCGGATCGCTCCCGGCGTGCGAGTACTGCACGTTGACGAGCGTCGTCGCGCCACCAGGGGGAGTCTGGAATTCGCAACCGATGGCCTTGCCGCTGATGCTGCCGAGCGCCTGCGCCAGCACTCCCGCGAAGTCCGGATCCGTCGTGAGGTCGTAGTGGCAGTCCCCGACGCCGCCGTCGCCGCCGTCGCCATGGGTGCAGTCCGGTGTGCGCGCCGTACCTCCGCGATAGGCGAGCTCCGACAGGAAGCCACGCGCGGCTTCGCTCCCCGGAGAGCCGATCACGAACGTCCGGATGTTCGCTTCCCGCGCTTTCTCGACCTCGACATCGAGGAGCTGGGCGCGAGCCGCCGCGATGTCCGCCGCGTCCGTCGGGTCGCCCTTGGTCCCGCAATCCTCCTCGCCGTCCGTCATCACGACGACGTAACGGTTGCCCGGAGCATGCAGATCCTGATGCAGGTGGTGATACGCCTCGATGACCGCGCCGACGATCGGCGTCCCGCCAGCGGGCGAGGATGCCGCCATCGCGTCGGAGAGCGCCGTGAGCTGCACGGAGGTGGGCGCCGCGAGCTCGACGGACGGAGTCGAATCCACGCCGCAATAAGCGTCGTTGCTGAAGAGCGAAAGCCCGACGATCGACGTGGTGCCGGATAGGCTCTGGAAGGCCCCGTTCAGGGCCGCGACCGTCGTCTCCCACTTCGACGGCTTCCCCGGGTCGAGTCGAGTGGGATTCGCGTTGCAAGCGTCGTCGCTCTGCACGGGGGGTGCATTGCAGGCCATGCTGCCGCTGCGATCGACCACGAAGAGGATGCTCGACGGCACCTCCTTCGAAGCGAAGCTCGTCGCGTCGCAGGCCCCGGAGCCCTTGAGGTCCGCGCACAGCTGCTGGGGCGTGCTCGTGTCGGTCGGCGCGAGGGTGCCGGCGAGATCGTTCGCGGGGCACGTGCACGCGGAGAGCCCTTCTATCGCGTCGCAGGATTGGGTGCCTGACTCCGTGCCGTCCGGGCAATAACAACTCTGCGTTGCGGACGTGCACTCTGCGGCTTGCGTCTCGGACGTGCTCTTCGGAGCCGCCCCGCCGCCGGGACTGCACCCTCCGAGAAGGAGCGCACCGCTCACGAGGATCGAGGTGTAGCGAATCATGGCTTGCACTCCCTGAGGCACAGCGAAAAGAGGCTCGCTTTCAGACACGGAACCGTCTCTCCCGGGAACGAGGCCGCACAGTCCGCGTCCGTGTTGCAGGTGGGCGTTCCGAGGGCGTTGTTGCAGAGCAGCTTGTTCGGACCGAGGAGACCCGCGCCGCACGTGAGGCTCGACGGACAGGGCTTCAGATTCGGGTCCGTCAGATCGGTCGGCAGCGCGGCGGCAAACTGTCCGGAACCGCCGTAGCCGTCGCGGCTGAGATCGCGCGGCTGGGACGGCGCGAGCTTGCCGGGAGGCGTCGCGCTCGTCTCGCGCACGTCCCATTGACCGTCCACGAACGTGTGGGTCGGCTTGTCGTACCTGGCGCTCATCACGCCGTCGAAGCTCTGCGGGAGAAGGCCGCTCACGAGGATCGAGTAGGTGCCGTTCGTCATCTGCCCGGTGAAGACCCCGCTGCTGCAGTTGAGCTGCCCCTGGATCTGAGCCTTGAACGGGAACAGAGCGTCGGCGAGACCGTCGACCTCTCCCTGCACGGCCTGCGTGATCTCTCCGCCCTGCGCGGGGGATAGGGTGAAGTGGAAGCCTGACGGAGCGCCCGGCGTGTCGACGTTCGTGATCGGCAGGGGGACGGGCGTCGGATTCAGCATCGAGTAATAGAGCCCCTGGAGATTCCCCTCGTATTGCCCCGGCGGGCACGAGCCGTCGTCGACGGGCTTCGCCGTGCTCTGCCAGTTGAAGGTGATGTCGGTTCGAAGGTTGCCGGCGAACGTCAGCGTGCTGCTGTCGATCGCGGGAGCGCCCCCCGAACCGCCTCCGGGCGTCACGCTGGAGGAGGTGGCGCAGTCACAGCTCGCCCACGTTCCCGAGAGACACGTTTGGCTGCCGTTCGCCGCGCCGCATTTGCAGGGGAGCGTCAGGTTCTCCGGTTCGCAAGCCCCCGAGCTCACCACGGAGCCGTGGAGCCCGTCGGGGCCGGCCCCGGCGCTGCAGGCTGGGATGAGCAAGAAAGGGACGATCTTCGTGAACCATCGCCGCTCGTGAGCCGTGGTGTGCATTTCGTCGTTTGAGTCGCGGGCCTCGGCGAGCAGGCTGGAGGGAATCGTGCGTGGCCACACGGGTGCCTCTTATTTGCCGCGCGGGTGCCCCCGAACCGGCACTGGCGGTTACACTCCGGCGCGGTTCCGGCGATCGAACATGCCCAAGTTCATCACGTACACCGATCGCGTCCTTCACGTTCATCACCCGCGCGTCGTCGTGGAGACGGCCGTCGAGCATGGTGCCGAGAGGGCCGCGCTGTTCGAAAATTCCGAGCTCACGGCCGAGATGCTGACGAGCCCGCACATGCGGGTCTCGTACGCGCAGTACGGCATCCTGAGTTACAACGCGCTCCGGCTCACCGGAAACCCTGCCCTCGGCCTCCACGTGGGCCGCAACACCGGCATCGGGCAAATGGGAGCCATCGGCTTTCTGCTCCAGAACAGCCCGACCATCGGCGCCGCGCTGGCGGCGCTCATCGAGTACGAAGCGTCCGTCGTTCCGGGGTGGGACTTCACCCTCGACGTCGAGGGTGACCAGGCGACGCTGACGCTCGCAGAGACGATCCCGATGAATCCACTCCGCGAGTTCGCCCACGAGGTGACCCTCGCGACGATCGACAATCAGACGCGCGCACTCCAGGGCGGAAAATCGATCCCGGTGCGCCGGATCGAGATCCCGTTCTCCGAGCCCGCCCACGCGAGCGAGTACCGCGCGCTCTTCTACGACGTTCCCATCCACTTCGACCGGCCCGTGGCGAAGGTGGTCTTCGACCGCGCGCTCCTTGACGTCAGGGTTCCGTTCGCCAATCCCGCCACTCTCCAGCTGGCACGGGAATTCTGCGCCCGCCTCATGCCGCAGGAAGCCTCTCAGGGGCTCGTGTCCCAGGTGAAGCGGCTTCTTTCGACCGAGCTCGGCCCGCCTCCAAGCCCGGGAGAGATTGCGCGGAAGCTCCAGACCAGCACGCGGACCCTGCGTCGCGAGCTCAGCTCGATGCGCACGTCGTACAAGGAGCTCGTCGACGAGTCCCGCCGGCTTCGAGCCGAGGCGTGGATGAAGACGAGCTCGCTGCCGGTGAAGCAGCTCGCCGAGGTGCTCGGGTTCTCCTCCACGGCGAGCCTCCGCCGCGCGTACAAGAGGTGGACGGGAACCGTGCCCGGCAGTCGCCGCAAGCGTTAGGTGCTTGGTCGCGCAGGTGCTTGGTCTTCCACGAGAGTTCGGGGATCGTCATCGACCTCTGCTCGGCACACGGGGTTTGGTTCGATCAGGGAGAGCTTGCGATGGTCTTCGAGTTCGCTGAAACGGGCGCACTGGCGAAGGCCGAACGTGACGCCGCTCAACGCTCGGTCGCGAGGAAGAAGCTGGACGCCTTCGAGCAGCGGCTCGTGGCGGGTGGCCCCTTCCGGTACGCTGGTTCTGTCCAGTTCGGTTACCCTCTTGTCGCGCTGGAAGATGTCTCTGAGGTTGTCCCGGACCAGGACTGATCCGGTCACCAGGCTGAGAACGCCCTGGATCGGAGGCCGTGAACCCGCCGCCTCGACGGCCACCACGCACCGATCCTCGATCACCTTCGTTCAGCGACGTTTCCGACGATTCTCCGACGATTCAAGCGTGTCGATTTCGCTCGTCGAGATGCGCCTGTCGAGGCTGACCGGGGGGCCTTGGCCTCGGGACGAAGCTCCTCCAGGCGGCGGGGATCGCGAGCAAGCAGGGTGAGCAGGTGGGTCATCGGGACGCTGGGCGTCTGGCTTCCCGCTTCGTACTTCTGGAAGGCCCTCGGGCCTCCACCGAGTAGCTCGCCGGCCTTGCGCTGGCTGAGCCCGAGCTTCTCCCGGATGGCCGCAACCTCCGCCGGAGGGAGCACTTGCTCGGCCTTCGCCTTCAAGTCCTGGAGGGCTCGGCTGTACTTGCGGAGATCGTCACCGGTCAGGATGCCCTCACCGCAGGACTCGCACCACCAGCCTGTGACCCGAACCTTGTCTTCCAGGTCGCGGTACTTGAGCGGCCGAATCCTCGATCCGAACTTCATCGTGCCGCCGCATTCGGGGCACGGTTGGGTCTTGGTCTTCATGACTACTTGTCCTTCAGCGAGATCAGTAGGTAGCCGGATTCGTCCGTCGTGAACTTCACGTAGAGGAGCCGAGCCTCGAACGGGAGGTGGTAGACGTCCTGCCAGATGCGGTGGTCGCGAACCGACGTCATCGATTTGTAGAAATGGATGCGCTCCACCGTCTGGATGAGGTCCACGATCCCGGCATCGGAAAGCCCGAGGTCGAGCGTGGCGAACTTCAGGCTGGTTTCGGTGAGCCGAAGCCCGCCAACGGTCGAGAACGTGGACTTGATCGAGACGAGGTCGTAGTGGGGACGCCTCTTCTCCATCGACCTGAAGAGTGGCACCTAGAAGGGGCCACGTCAAGCTCCGGTGGCCATCACTTCCCTCGTCATCTTCCCCGGACTCGCCCAGCCGTCTCCACATCCGAGGTCACGACCTGCGGGCAACGTTCGTCACGGTGTCCCTCGCCGCGGGAAAGACCGAAACGTGGGTCTCCAATCGTACCGGCCACAAGTCGAGCCAGATGATCGCTCGCTACCGTCGTGTCGCTCGAACGCACGCAGAGTCGAAGCTCGGGCCATTCGGCAGTCTCGTGGAAGCGATCCCCGAACTTCGAGAAGGGCGTCCCCGCCTTCGTCTGGTGGATGCGTCGAACGAGCAACGACGTCCGAGGCGAACACCGTCAGCCGCGAGGAGGTCGAAATCTCGTCGCTGAGCTTGGTGCAAACCTTGGTGCGGCCCCCGCTTGGTGCATTTTGGAACTCTGCAACTTTGCGGAATCAGGGCACGCCCGGAGGGATTCGAACCCCCGACCAGTGGATTAGAAATCCAGTAGAGATTCGCCAACAGAGCAAGAAAAATGCGGTTTTCGCGTTCCAGTGAGAACCTGGCGAGAACCGACGCACCGCTTACGCGGATGATTTTTTTTTGCGCGAGGTGCTCTTGCCCCCCTCGAGCACGCGGAGCTGCGCCCTTTGCCGCGCCTGCTCGGCGGCCCGCCTCTGGAGGCTTGCGCCGTCGCGACTATCGTAGGCGAGCGTCACCATGCTCGTGTCACGGTGCCCGAGCGCCATGGCGAGCGAGTGCAGGTCGATACCGTCGTCCAGAGCCCACGCGCCGAACACGTGCCGTAGGCTATGGAGCGACAAGCGCGGAACCTTTAGCGCCGTGCAAGCGTTCGCGAGGTCGCGCGTCGAATTGCACCAAGGTTTGAAAGCGAGGCCGTCTTTGCCATCGAAGCCAGCTTTCGCGACCTTGAGGTAGCGCTCCTGCCAAGCGAAGACCCGGAAGCACGAGCGCTCGCGGTCTTCCGTCTTCGTCCCGTGCAGCGGGATCGGGGTCGAATCGAGGTCGGTGCGGTGGGCGCGCCAGATCGCTTGCCGCTCCGCTCCCGACCCGAGCGCGAAGGCGACTTGCGCGCGGTGGTGTGGTTGGTCGTCGAAATGCGCGAGCAGTCGAGTTGCGTCCTCGTGCGTGATTCGTACCCGGCGCGGCTTGTAGCCGGTCTCAAACCCGCGCGGGAACATGGCATCGAGGTCGCCCGACCAAAGACCAGCACGCTTCGCGAGCTCGAAGGCCGACCGCATCGTTCCACGATTCTTCGCGATCGTGTTTTCGCTGATCCCATGGGCTCGCCGATAGGCAATGAAGCCGTCGACGAACCTTACGCCAGCATCGCCGCACATAGAGGCAAGCGAGGCGCGCTCGCCAATCTTCCAGAGCGCTTCGAGGCGATCGGCGTCGAGGTCGTCGTCCGAGCACTTTACCGCCTCGATGAGGCGGCCGGCATAGCGACACCACACATGCCGATGCATCTTGTACATCTGCGTCGAGTCTTCGGCGCGCTTACCTTGAGCGATGAGCGCCTTGCGGTCCGCGTCGAGCAGATCCCAAGCGTCCTTCAGCTTCGCGGCTCGTCGGGTAGCGGCATAGGGATCGGCGGCGTCTCGTTCCCATTCAGCGAGCTTGGCGGCAGCGGCAGCGGGATCGGTGCATCCGGTAGAGCGCTTGATTTTCGTTTTGCCGTCGGGCCCGTAGTACCAACCGTAGAGCGCCCCGCCGCGCCAGTAGATGTGCCGCGGGAGCTTCGCTTTCCTCCCCATGTTGTCCGTCCTCGTTTCTTGTTCTCTTGCTCTTGAAGGAGCTCAGCGCGTGTCGCGCGCAGAAGTTGGCCTTTGGTTTCCGGTCCACGGCCACGGATTGCGCGCATCCGCCGCCGCATTGTTGACTCGCTACAGTCGAATTCGAGTGCGCCTGACTCGGGTGTGAACACGTCGTTCGGGTCCTTCGGGCTCTTCACGCCTTCGAGCTTCGCCGCGAGCGCCGTGGCTAGGTCATCACGACCAGTCAATATCGCCGCGTGAACTCTCGCCTCCTCCTCGTGCTCGAGTTCGCGAATATGCTGGTCGACGAATTCCCCCACGAAATCGATCGCGTCGAAGACAGCGATGACCGTGTCTGCTCCCGCAGCTAGGAACATGCCGCCGTCGCCCTCGTCGGCGATCGCGGCGCGCGCCGGAAGGGGCGCGAGATCGATCCCCGCCCAATCGATCGCAGCGGCGGGGTTCTCTGCTAAGTTGTGATCCATCGGCGAGGTCCTTTCGTCGGTCATGCCCCCGGCGTTTCGAGCGCGCGGGGGCTTTTCTTTACCATGGCTAGGCGGCAGCGGCCCGTGACGCTCCGCTGCGCAAATCGCCGCCGCGCAGCCGCGCCAGCACGACAACGAGCGCGCCCGCGGCGAACCCTCCGATGTGATCCCCGAACGAAACGCCCTCAGCACCCGAGACCCCGAAGGCGTGCAGGATGTTGCTCGCGACGAGCACCGCGACGAACGCGAGCATCGCCGGCCCGTAGAGCGTCGCGGCGACCGCGAGGACCGCGAATAGAGCGCCACTGCACCCGACCAGAGGCACCGTCGAACTCGGGTCGACGACCACATGCAGCGCCGCCCCGGCGAGCCCCCCGGCAAGGAAGAGCATCGCGAACCGCGTCGAGCCGATCGCCCGCTCGACAAGCGAGCCGACGAAGAGCAGGACGGCGACGTTGCCGCCGACGTGGAGAACGCCGCTCGGGTCGTGAACGAACAAGCTCGAAAGCGCCGTGCCGAGGCTCGGGTGCTCCGGCACGAAGCCGAAACGCTCGCAGACCCCCATGCCGTCGCCCACGAGCTCGAGGCCGTAGACCCCGAGGATCGCGGCCGTGAGCGCGAGGGTCACAGCCGGGAGCGGGACTCGGGCGTGGCGGTTCATGGGCCTTTCGATTCCTACGATCGCCCTGCGGTTTCCTTCCTTTCGGCGTAACGGGACGTCGAAAGCGATTGCACTATTTGCGCGGGCAAGACAGGACGGACCTTCGCGTAACGTGCGGCTCCACCTGTGCAGCCTCGACGACCCGCACTCTACGTGAAGAGCCAACGGACCCGAGGATGGAAATCCATTGGATCTTCACATTCTTGGAGAAAGTCGGGTCGGGAAGTTCCCCCCGGCGCGGTCGAAAGCAATCGGTGTTGGGTCAAATCGGTTGCGGCCGACGTGTGGCCTCGGGCATCCTCGCCCACTCTCGGCGGTGCGCGTCCGTCGAGCGAAGAGAGGGTCGCGCAATGCACATCAATCGAAAGCGCTTCTTGAGCCTGACGTTCTCGCTCGCTTCTGTAGGGGGGCTTGGAGTCGGGCTCTCGGCTTCCGACGCGAGCGCCGTGATGGCGATGCCGGGGGGCCCCAACGACGCCGAGCAACTCGTCACTCCAAGCACGGAAGGCGGACGGTGCATGAAGGATGAGCAGGTGCCTCGCCTTGAATGTCGCGCTCTCACGTCGAGTACCTGCGAGGGGAGCCGTACCTTTGCAGCCCACTGCGCCGAGTACGAAGCGAACCTGAAGCCTCGCGAAGCGAATCGCGCAGCGCAGTGCCTCGCGCACGCGCCGAGCTGTGAGGGAACAACGCTCCTGCACTGCGCGGCGGAGGCAATCGGCGCCGCGTGCCCAGACCCGACCGCCGAGGGATTCTGCAAGCCGCTCGTCGCCACTTGCACGAAGGAGTCCGGTGCGCGCCTGCCGCTTGGGGAGTGCGTCAATTTCGTCTCGGGACTCTCTGAGAGAGGCCGGGCTGCGCTCGCGACATGCGTGACGGAGGGCCACACCGTCGCATGCACTCTGAACCCGGAGTTCTGTCTGGACGTCTATCCATAGCTCGTGTCGTCTTTCCGGCCGCGAAGCGTGGGGGTCACCGGCACGAACGGGAAGACCACTACGACGACCTGGATCGCAAGGGCGCTCGCGGCGTTAGCAACACCGGTCGCGTGCGCGACGACGGTTGGGCACTTTCTAGGCGACGATTTTGTGGAGGAGCCGACGGACTACGCGAGCTTCCTCCGCCTGATGCAGAAATGTGTTGACCGCGGCGGGGCCTTCGCTGCGTTAGAGATGACGAGCGAAGCCCTCGCGGCGGGGTTTGCCAGGGCATGGCCGTGCGAGGTTGGAGTCTTCACCAACCTGACGCATGACCATCTCGACGCGCACGGGAGCCCGGAGCACTACCTCGCTAGCAAGGCGCAACTCTTTCGCGCGCTGCCACGGCACGGCGCGGCGGTCCTAAACGGATGCGACGACTCCTTTGACCTGCTTCGCGAGATCCTCCCAGAAGGCGTCCGCGCCCTCTCCTATGGCGTTCCGAGCCGCGGGGCGGCGCGCGGTTCGTTGGACGTGCGCGCACGGGAAGTCCGAGTCGGGTGGGATGGGACGCGCGTGGTATGCGACGGCGCCGCGATTGGCGCTGCGCGAGAAGTTCATGTCGGAGCAATCGGGGACGTCTTTGCCGAGAACGCGATGGCCGCTCTACTCGGGTCGCTCGCGATGGGCGTGCCAATCGATGATGCGCTTCGCGCGTTAGCGGGGGCGCCTCCTCCCCCCGGGCGGTTCGAGGTTGTAGCCACCGCGCCACACGTCGTCGTGGACTACGCGCACAGCCCCGATGCCCTGGCGCGCACCTGCGCAACCGCGCGAGCGCTCACCCCCAAGGGTGCGGCCCTGCGAGTCGTCTTTGGTGCGGGAGGAAACCGCGATTGTGCGAAGCGGGAGCCGATGGGCGAGGCGGCGCGG
>CAWKKR010000009.1:0-114719 GCA_963850305.1 uncultured delta proteobacterium
CGCGTTCGATGCCATGCTTCGCGAATGCCGCGAGTTCGCTGGCCTGCTCCGAGGACGCCCAGCGCAGTACCGCGTGCAGGCGATGGGTGAGCGGTTGTCCCGCGGTCGATCGGAACGATTGTGCCAGCTTCTCGCGCCATTCGTCCGGGTAATTCCGGTCGATCGCGTCCCGGAGCTTCTGCTCGATGCGGCGAGAGATCGTCCCGACGTAGGCATCGATCGCGCGCAACATGGCCGGATGCTTCTTCAGGCGCGTCACCACGGCGGGCGTGTCGTCCGAATAATTGGTCGTCAGCTCCGGGACGTGAGCGACGCGGAGCTTTTTTGCCCACGTCTGATACGTGCGCACCGAAACACCGTTCACCTCGAGCGCAGGGAGGACCTGCGCGATGTACCTCGCGAGCGCGTCGTTGAAGACCACCACCAGCATCTTGTCGGGGCGGAACCGACGCTTGTCCTGGAACGCGAGGTACGCCAGGCGGTGAAGCCCGATGGTCGTCTTTCCGCTGCCGGCGCCACCCTGAATCACGACGAGACCCGAATCCGCGGCGGTGATCAGCTCGAACTGTCGCGCGTCGATCAGACCGGTGATCTCCTTCAGGTGCTTGTCCTCGCCGAGCGCCGCGTCCGCGCCAAGGCCGAGCTTGCCGGGACGGTGGTACTGCTCGGCGCGGAGGGCGCTTCCCTGGCCGCCGGTGAGTCGTGACCCCGGCCCCGCGCGTCGCCAATCGCCCCTGTCGTTGCGCACGAACATGCCGTCCGGCGTGACGATCCGCCGCAGCACGCCGTCGACGATCGAAACGCTGCGCCGGACCACTACGTCGCCGTGCACGTCGCGTTCACCGAACGTCTCATCGTACTCGTCGCCCTCGGCGTAGCGGTAATAGAGCCGACTGATCGGCGCGTCGCGCCAGTCCACGATGCGCACGCCCGCACGGGAGTCCACGTAAGTGGTCCGTCCGATGAGCACTTCGCGCGTCCGTCCGTCCTCGCGAAGCACCATGCGTCCGAAGTAGGGCGAGCGCGGATCCGCGTGGCCTTGCGAAAATCACGTTGCCGCACGGCTAGCCCCTGGAGACGCTCCATCGCTTCCAGGAGCGGAGGCACGTCCTCCAGGCGAGCCGCAGCGATCTGATCGCGGAGACTCAGGAGCTGGCTGTCATAGTCGATCGCCTGACGCTTCGGCCGGTGCCGCGCCTCTTCGAGGTGCTCCAGTACGCGAGCGAGGCACTTTTGTTCTTCCGAGACGACGCGAAGGAGTTCCGCATCGTCGAAGTCCTGGGTTGGGGCAAGCTCGCGTTCTACCAAAGGGCCAGTCGTCCTTGAAATGGAGTGCCGCGCGCTCGGGTTCGCTCGCGGAACGGACGCCACTACCATCTTTCGCGCAGGCGAGCATCACCGACGAGGTACGGGCGCTTCCCCGAATCCGAGGATCGGGGGACAATACCCGCCAGATGCGCGCGATGGTACTCGACCACCCGGGCCAGCCCCCGAGATTCACCGAGATCCCGACGCCGGAACCCGCCGAAGGTCAGGTGCGTTTGCGGGTCCGAGCGTGCGGTGTCTGTCGAACGGATCTTCATATCGTTGACGGCGAGCTCTCGCGTCCAAAACTCCCTCTCGTCCTGGGGCACCAAATCGTCGGCGTGGTGGATCGAGTGGGCCGCGGAGTGACGGGGATTGCCGAGGGCGCGCGCGTGGGTCTTCCGTGGCTCGGGAGCACTTGCGGCGAATGTGAGTATTGCAAAACCCATCGCGAGAACTTGTGCGACCGGCCATCGTTCACCGGATATGACCGGGATGGGGGGTATGCGGACTTCACCCTGGCGGACCCGTCGTATTGTTTACCGTTGCCCGCGGCGCTCGGAGACGTGGAAGCCGCGCCGCTGCTCTGCGCCGGTCTCATCGGCTACCGCGCGTTGCGGTTCACGGGCGATGCGAAGAGCATCGGTCTCTACGGGTTCGGCTCGGCAGCGCACATCGTGGCGCAGGTGGCTCGTCACGAGGGGAAGCGAATCTTTGCCTTCACTCGGCCCGGCGATTCCGTCGCGCAGACATTCGCGCGTTCGCTCGGTGCCGAATGGGCGGGCTCGTCGACGGAGAAGCCCCCGGAACCGCTGGACGCGGCCATGATATTTGCAAGCAGTGGCGCCCTGATTCCAGCGGCACTCGCGGCGGTCGCCAAGGGCGGCGTCGTCGTCTGTGGCGGCATTCACATGAGCGACATTCCGTCGTTCCCGTATTCTCTCCTGTGGGGCGAGCGCCACGTCCGATCGGTGGCCAACCTGACGCGCCGGGATGGCCTGGAATTCCTCGAACTCGCCTCACGAGTTCCGATCGTCACGACAGTGACGCCCTACGATCTCGAGCACACCGGAGACGCGCTGGAGGATCTCCGCGCCGGACGTCTTTCCGGCAGCGCGGTCGTCCGTGTCGACTCTTCAGCCCGCAGGTGACGCGACATCACGCACGAGCTTGGCGAGCGCATCGAGAGCACTTCCGACGATGGTGTGGGCGCCGCTGAACTCGACCCAGCGAACGTCAGCCCCGGCCTCGCGCAGCAGGTCCCTCAAGCGGACGGCCGCATCGAAGGGGAGCAACGGATCGGAACGGCCGTGACTCTGCATGACCGGCACCCCGCGCAATTTCGGGAAGGCCGGGGTCCATTCGTCGAGCGCCACGATCGTGCCGCTCATGAGGGCGAGCCCTGCAAACGGCGTGTCCGACCGCAACGCCACGTCCATCGAGAGCATGGCGCCCTGCGAGAAACCGCCCAGGATGGTCTTGCTTCGCGTCGCGCCGAGCATTGCACCGAGCGCGTCGAGCTGAGCCGTCACGGTTGCCCGAGCCTCGGCGAGCCCGTCCGGGACCGCGCGCGAACAATCCGCGCGATTCCCTGACATCAGGATCATCGGATCGATCATCCACCACGCGCGCGCGCCGGCGTAACCGGGTCCCAGCGGTCCCGCCAGGTCGAGAGGCGCCTCGGGAAACGCGAAGCGGACGTTCGATGGGACGTCGAGTTGCCGATGGATGGGCACGAGGTCGTCCCCCGGTGCGCCGAAGCCGTGCAACAGCACCACGAGCGGCCCGTCGCCGCCGCCTTCGCGATCCGCCCCGCCGGTGATTCGGACCTTGGATCCGAGGATGACTTCTTGCCGCATCTTCATTCTCCCGAGACCCCGCTCTAAACGAGGGCTCGCGTGTTCGGCAACTGATCTCTTGCGCGCGCCTCCGGGCTATACTGCGCCGATGCAGCTCCGATCCGTCGTCGAGCGGTCGATCGCCTGGGTCGTGAACCATCCGGAGGACGTACTCGGTGCGGCGAAGAACGCCCTCGGTCTCCGTCTGACCGTACCCCTCGATGTCCTCAGGTTCCTGGCGTCGCAAGCGAAGGGGAGGCGCGCACCGGCGGACGTCATCATCGACGCCGCTCCACCCGGGCTTTCGCTCGGCGCCACGCTCGACGTGATGAAGACGAAGCTCCGCGCGACCGCGTCCGTGCACGTCGACGAGGTTCGGATTGGGCGGGGGGAATTCCGGCTCGTAGTGCGCTTGCGCGACGTCGCGCTGTCGGTCCTCGGGCAATCGGACAGTCCGGTCGCGGCTTTGATCCGCTCGGGGGCGGTAGACCTGAGCAAGCCTGGAAAGCTCGTTGCCATTCTGCCGAAGCGCCCGCTCTTCATCGTGGAGGCGGACGACGACCGCTTCGTCCTCGACCTCATGCGAGATCCGAACCTGGCGAGGAAGCTCGGGAAGGTCGTTTCGCTGGTGACACCCCTCGTCACCGTGAGCGCGATCGAGTCCACCGGCGACGCGCTCGCCTTTCAGCTGTCGTGCCTGCCGAACGGGCTCATGAGTGCGCTCGGCTCGCTCAGGACGGCGCGCTGAGGGCCTTCGGTTCGCGATCGCCCCGAAGAAATGCGTGAAGCCGCTCGAGGGTGAAGGGTCGCGAGTACGCCCACAACATGAGCAGGCCCATCGTGTAGAAGAGATAGCTCTCCGCCGTGTACTGATCGTCGATGAAATAGAAGCTGCGCAAGATGATCTGGCTGGCGCCTGCGGTCACGAGGAGCGCCGGCGCGAGCGCCGGCACGGGCAAGATCAGCGGAATCGTGATCAGAAACATGCAGTAATAGTAACAAGTCAGATTCGTCAGGGAGATGACGAGGGGGATGGACAGTCCCGCGGCGATCCAGAGGGACTTCGTCCGACGGAGCGCCCAGATCATCCAGAGAAGAACCGCGCCGCTGATCGCCAGGAAGATCGGCATTCGCTGGTGGAAGCGATCTTCGCGGCCTTGCTTCCAGAGCTGGAACGGGTCATCGAGAGTCGCGTCGCGCGTGAAGCGCATGCGGCCGCGCCACGTGTGCACGAGCATCGTCTCGAGCCCCATGTGATTCGTGAGCGGGGTCCGGTTGTGAACGCGGATGTGCGCGATGAAGTTTCGGTAAGACTCGGGCCCGGCGACGGCCACGCTCGCCGGAATCAGCAAACCCGCCGCGATGATGCATCCCCCGATGACACGCCGATGATCGGGATGCAGTGCTCGCTTCTTCACGAGATGAATCGCCATCACGATGGCCCAGCCGGCAAAGGCGATGAGCGGAAACACGCGGAGCAATGACGACCAGGTGAGCGCCGCGCCGGATAGGGCAAACTTCCGTTTTCGCGCAAGGCACATCGCCGCGACCATCAGAAACACCCAGTCCTGACGCAGGAACGCGCCGCCGGTCCAGTAGAAGTTCGCGGGCGCGTTCGTGCCCCAGAAGACGCTCGCCACCGCCATCACGCGCCACCCGAAAGCCCACCCCATCATGACCAGCGCGCCGATCTGAAGCCCGATGTCGAGCGTGGAGAGAAGCTTGAAGAACGTGTCGCCGGCGGAGCCGAGACTCGAGAACAACTTGCCCTCCGCGGTCCAGACGGGGGGAGGGTTGTATCCGTGGTCTTGCTGCATGTTCTCCCAGTAGTTGCCGCGGGAGACGCTCTCGAACCACGCCACGTCTTTCTTGAAGGCCGTCCATTCAGCCGGCGAAAAGCGCTTCTTGCACTCGTTCGGATTCTTGAAGACGTTCGTTTCCGTCACCGGACGGATGAGGTTCACGGTCAGATCGCGGATCTCCCGCTTCTTCACCTCCGCGCCGTGGCCGTTCTCGACCTCCGCCACCATCGTGCACTCGTAGAGGTGCGTGTAACCGAGCGCGTCCGAGTACTTGGCGCCGAGGTAGTAGTGATAAAATTCGTGCCGGTGGTAGTAGTTGACGTACCTGACGTTCGGGTTGAAGAAATCGGAAATAGGTGAAAAACCCGACGATCGTGAAAGCGATGCCGATGCGCCTCAGCGTCTTTTCGGGGAGCCGTTCGCCGAACTTTCGGGCCCGCGCCTCGATGAGGAGCAATCCTGCCGCAACGAGCGCGAGCCCGATGCGGAAGAAGTCCATCGCATGCTCCCAGTTATCGTGGGCGAATATGTCCGTTCCGAGGAACCGGAAGCTCCACGGATGAAAGAGGAAGTCGAAGGGGTTCAGTGACGCGGCGAGCGCGATGGTGTGGGAGAAAAGCATTGGCTCCGGATTGTCCGCGACCTCTCGGACGGTGCGGCGCGGAGGGTAGTCCAAGAAAGAAAGGCCGGGTGCGTCACTTCGCACCCGGCCTTTCCGTTATCGCCCCTTATCCAGGCTTTCGTCGCGGTGGCTGCTAAGCGGGTCACCCCCGAGGGCGCGACCCAGGCCGAGCGAGCATCCGTCCTACCAGGTGGGGCTTGCACCTCCCGCGCTCGCGCGCGGGGCAGGACGGCAGATTACCCCGGACGAACCTCCAGGTTAGGGGAACAACTTAATTGCATGCTGCTGCCACCTCCTCCGGGTTGCCCCGGACACCCCTGCGGGCTCTCGCCCCGATACGAGGCGCCTACCACGCGGCAAACGCGAGAGCATCGAAGCGCAAGCCTCGGTGCGGGGTGTTTCCTGCTTCGAGCCCGATTGAACGCGGGCTCCTCCGTCTAGTGCAGAGCGCCGGGGTGCTCCCCAGCCGGCCAATTCCGAGAGCAAGGCTCTTCCCTGCACGTTGGTTCAGAACTAACACGCTTCTCCGCGACTCGCCAAAGGATCCCGGCGCCCGGCACTAAAATATCACGCAGACGCGATAAATCCGGGCCTTGGCTGCCTTGACCCCCGCCGGTTTGACAGCCTGGCGGGTCAGGTTGAAGGCAACGTGGGTGCGTCGCCGTCGACCGTTCGGAACCTTCCTAGAGACTGGCTGGACGCCCTTCGACCAGCGACTGTTTCTCCGGACGGTCGCCGCTGGTCTTCTCGCGTGGGTCGCGTGCGCCGGCGTCGTGGTCACCACCGACGAGGCCACGAGCACGCTCGGCATGCGCGTCGCGCGGCTCGCGGCTCTGACGCCACTCGTGGCGGCGGTCGCGGCGCTGCTCGTCACGGCGCACGCCCGCGTCCGGGGCGAGTTGCGGGCGCTCGAATCGCTCGGGCATCCACCGTGGATCGCGGCACGCGGCGCGGCCGCGGCGGGAGCGATCCTCGTGCTGCTGGGCGCCGCTTTCCTCGTTTCCCCCTTGGCTGACGCTTCGAGTCTGTTCCCAGCCGTGCGCGCCGCCGTCGATTGGCACGTCGATGCAGGCGGATTCGTCGCGCGCGCGGCCGGCGTGGTGCTCATGGATGACGGCGCCGTCCACGTTCATCGCGCGTCGGTGGTGGGAAGAGCGCCGTCCATCTCCGCGTGGGCCGCACTCCCTTCGCTCGGAACGATTGGCCTCGCCGTCCCGTCCTGGGCCGTCACTCCCATTCGGCTCGCGTCGCGGCTCGCGAGCGTGGGGCTCACGTTCGCGTTGGTGGTCACGGGGCTGCACCTGGTCGCCGCAGGCCGAGCGCCGGCGTCCGTTGGATTTCTTTCCGCCGCGCCGTTATTTCTGACCACTGCGCTCGCCAGGCGCGCCGCGCGAGACCGAGGTTAAGACGAGGACTCTGCCGACGGTTCGGGCTTGGCCTTGCGGGCTGCCGCTGCTTCGATGCCGAGCCGCACGCGCTTCCGCTTCTTCAGGTGCTTGCCTTTGAGCGGCGTCGCCATCCACTCGTGCTTCTGCCGGACGGTCCAGATACAGCGGTTCGCCATTTGGGAGGGCGGTCATAGCCGCCGGAGCCCGGCTTTTCAAGGGTTCATGGCACGCGCGCCCGGGACTCGCGTCGTCCTTGACACGTCGAGCAGCGTTTTCTAGACCCGCTTGCTGAAAGTGACTTTCACTTTCAGTTCCATCCATGCCCCGACTGCTTCTCCCGGCGATTCTAGCTGCTCTTTCGATGGCCGCATGCGCGAACCCAGGCGGGCCGCCGCGAGTTCCCGATCCGGCGTGGGCTGCGGACCAATGGCCAGGCACGACGGGCCAAGACCTCACCCGTGGGCGAGACCTCTTCGTCGCCCGGTGCCAGACGTGCCATGCGCTCCCCGTGCCCGCGGCCAAGGCCCCCGACGTCTGGCCGGATATCGTCGCGGAGATGGCCGATCGCGCGCATCTCTCGCCGGACGATCGCGTCCTGGTCCAGCATTATCTCGGCGCGGCCAGCCAGGAAAGCCGCGCAACGGGTGGGTGAGGCCACGAGGAGCGCCCGCCGGGTTCAAAGGTTGGACGCGTTCAATCGACCGTTGGATAGGGCGTCGTGGATGGCTTCAAGGGCGCATTGAATGCCTTCAAGGGCGTCGTGGATGGCTTCAAATCGACCATTGGACTCGAAGTCCGGACCCTTGCGGTCCGCCTTCAGGGAGTACGAGTCAACGGCCCGGCAGACGCCACCAAGAGCAACTTCACGTCGAGCCGGGCCGGGGCGAGTCGGGGTGACTGGATTTGAACCAGCAACAACCTGCACCCAAAGCAGGTCCTCTACCAAGTTGAGGTACACCCCGGAACGACGTGTCCGAGCGCCCCACCGACTATAGCATCCGCCCCGCGCGTTCAAGCTCTAGTCGGGGATCGGTACGAGCTTGATCTCGAGCCGGATGGCGTCATGGCCGGCAACGACGAGCTTGTCGTAAGGAAAGTAACCTTCGCGCTCGACAGTGATGCGGTGCTCACCCTTCGGCAAGCGGACGCCGCGAGCGGCGACGTATCCGAGCGGTCCGATGTATTGCTCGTCGATGGTGACCGAAGCGTCGTAGGGCGTGTGCGGCTTACGCACCACCCGGAGACTGACGGCGGCACGCAGCTGCGGCATACAGCCCGGCGCGGTCATCGCGAGAGCGAGAGCGACGATCGCGCGAGGGGCCAGGCGGCTCGTCATTCCCATTCGATGGTCGCCGGGGGCTTGGAGCTCACGTCGTAGGCCACACGGTTGATACCCTTGACCTCGTTGATGATGCGCGTCGAAAGCCTCGCGAGGAGATCGTAGGGAAGCCGCGCCCAGTCCGCGGTCATGGCGTCGGTGGATTCCACGGCCCGGATCACGCACGCCTCTTCGTACGTTCGGTCGTCGCCCATGACGCCGACGCTGCGCACCGGCAAGAGCACCGCGAACGCTTGCCACAGCGAGTCGTAGAGGCCCGCTGCGCGAATCTCCTCGCGCACGATCTTGTCGGCCTTCACCAGCACCTCGAGCCGCGCCGCGGTGACCTCCCCGAGGCAGCGAATCGCGAGGCCGGGGCCCGGAAACGGATGGCGGTAGAGGACGTCGTGCGGCAGATCGAGCATCGCGCCGACGCGGCGGACTTCGTCCTTGAAGAGCTCTCGCAGGGGTTCGATGAGGTTCAGATTCATGCGCTCGGGGAGTCCGCCGACGTTGTGGTGCGTCTTGATGACGGCGCTCGGCCCCTTGACGCTCACGCTCTCGATGACGTCCGGGTAGAGCGTACCTTGCACGAGATGCTTCGCGTTCGAGAGTTTCGACGCTTCTTCGTCGAATATCTCGATGAACAGTCGTCCGATCGTCCTTCGCTTCTTCTCGGGGTCCGTGACGCCAGCGAGCGCGTCGAGGAATTTCTTTCGCGCGTCTATCGCGATCAGGTTCACGTGGAGCTGATCGCGCATCACCTGCTGTACCCGCTCGAACTCACCCAAACGGAGCATGCCGTTGTCGACGAAGATGCACACCAGGCGATCGCCCACAGCGCGGTGCGTGAGCGCCGCCGCGACCGACGAATCCACCCCGCCCGATAGCGCACAGATGACGCGCTCGCCCTGGCCGACGCGCGCCTCGATGTCGGCAATCGCTTCGTCCACGAACTTGCCCGGTGTCCAGTCCGGCGTGAGCTTGGCCACGTCGAAGAGGAACGCGCGAAGGAGCTCCGCACCCCGCGGCGTGTGCGCGACCTCCGGATGAAACTGAATCCCATAGAGCCTTCGTTCGGGATCCGCGATCGCCGCGAGTGGCGCGCCCTTGCTCTTCCCGATGGCGTGGAACCCCTTCGGCGCTTCCGTGAGCCGATCGCCGTGGCTCATCCACACCGCGATCTCTTCCCCGAGGTCGAACGGCGCGAAGATGCCCTCACGGGAATCGATGCACAGTGTGGCCGGTCCGTACTCGCGCTCGGAGCTCGGTTCGACCTTGCCGCCGAGTACCTGAGCCATGAGTTGCTCGCCGTAGCAGATGCCGAGAACCGGGAGACCGAGCGTGAAAAGGCCCGGGTCACACCTCGGCGCGCCCGCGTCGTAGACACTCTGAGGACCGCCGGACAGGATCACGGCCCGCGGATTCACCTTCCGAATCGCGTCGACCGAGATCGTTCCCGGGTGAATCTCGCAATAGACCTGAGCCTCCCGGACACGCCGCGCAATGAGCTGCGTGTACTGGGCTCCGTAGTCGAGAATGAGCACCGTCTGACGGGACGACATGCCTCGAACTAGCATGAGCCGCGACGGCGGAAAAGCGGCGCTCCCGATGTTCTGCGGGGAAGGCGAGTGCTTCCAGGGACGCCGTGTGCGAAGCTCTCGCGGCGCGGCACTCCTCACTCCCATGATTCCCGGTCGCACGCCGTCTCGTTTTCGCTTCGCGGCGTGGTCCGGCGCGCTGGGGCTCTGCGTCACCGCGTGTGTCGCCGTCGCGTGCGGGCAATCATCGCAGAGCTCGAACGCGACGAGCTCCATAGACGAAGCAATCGTCGGCGGGACTCTGGATCGTACGACCACGGGCGTGGTCGCGCTCGTGCTTCCGCAGCCGCCCCAATACGTCGAATACTGTAGCGGTTCGCTCATCGCGCCGAACCTCGTCATGACGGCGCGGCACTGCGTCGCGAATATCGAGGACGATCCCAACGAGGAGATCCAGTGCGGCGTCGCGCAATTCTCTGCGCCCTACGATGGAAGTCAGTTCTCCTTCTCCGCCGACGCGGTTCGTCCCGCGTCGCTCCGCGATCCGAGCTTCGTCCAGGGTGCGGAAGTGCGTGTCCCGCCCACGGGCACGGAGTTCTGCGGCAATGACGTCGCGCTCGTCATCCTCGCGGGCAAGGGTTTTTCGTCGAGCGAGGCGGCTCCGCTCGTCCCGCGCCTAGATATCCCTCCGTCGCTGGACGAAGTATTTGCGTCCGACGGTTACGGCTTGACCGACCCGAACACGACGGATACCGACGGCCAGCGGATGCGCGCCAGTGGCAATTCCGTGACCTGCGTCGGTACCGACTGTCGCTCGGAAAACCCGCTGGTCGGCGCGTCGGAGTGGCTCAGCCTGGACGCGCAGATCTGCCCCGGAGATTCCGGCGGTCCCGCCCTGGACGCGAACGGACGCGTGATGGGCGTCGCTTCGCGCGGGGCGGATGGCTGCTCCGCGGCGATCTACGGCAACGTCTCTTCGTGGAAGGCGTTCATCATCTCGACCGCCAAGGACGCGGCCCAGATGGGGGGCTACGACGCCCCTTCGTGGGTCTCCGACTCCACGGCTCCCGCCACGTCCGGTGCGTCCGGCGTCGATGCAGGTTCGCTCGTCCCGCCGTTCGGCGAATCGTGCAGCGCTCCGTGTGCGGACGACTACGCCTGCTACTCCGACAGCGGTGATCCTCCCGGCATCTGCGTCCCGCGTTGCAGCGCCGTCGACACCACCTGTCCCATCGGTTACGCCTGCGCCGCGCAGCTCCAGGTCTGCGCCCCGAACGGCAGCGCCGCGCTTCCCCACGAGTCGTCCGGTTGCGACATTGGCGCGAGAGGCGACGCGAGCAACGGTGCGCTCGCGCTGGCGCTGGGATTGGGGTTCGTTACACGTCGCAGACGGCGCGGGGCAGTGCGCTGACGGACGAGGCGGCGGACGGATCTGCGGCGAACGCGACGTTGGCTCGATGGGATTGGCTCGGTCAGCGCTCTTTCGGGAGGACGACGATGTGCCGCTCCGGAGCGAGGGTGGCTCGCTGAAAGCGGCGGAGTGCGGCAAGGTCCGGCAGGACCGGGTCGGGTGCGCCAATCCACAGTCGGACGACGCGCTCGCGCGGATCGACGGCGCGCTCTGCCAGAGCAGCATCGTAGGAAGCATTCGCGGCCGCGAGGTCCTCTGCCGTCGCTGCGCCTTCGCTGAGCCGCGCCAGCACCGCCCGGACCTGCGCCACCGCTTCACGCGCCTTGTCTTCCGTTCCGACGATCTCGATCGCGAGCGCGGCTGCATCCTTGCCGCCGAGCAGCGTCGCATCGGCGTGCACGGCGAGACCTGGCACTCGCACGGAACGCTCGAGCCAGCCGTTCGGGCGATTCAGCAGATACGCGGTCCACTCCGCCTCCAGGGGGATCCCGGCGGGCGTGGGGGCAACGGCGACCGCCACGAGCGCGTGCGTGCCGGAAGGAGCGGTCGCGGAGTCGACATCGTATTCCGCCGGCTCTGCCACGAGCGGCGGTGATGCGGGGCACGCCACATCGTCGGTGCGGGCCGGCTTGAGCCAGCGCTCGATCGCCTGTTCCACGTGATCGGCCTGCGCCGGGGCTCCGTTGGAGATGACCGCGAGCCGCAGCGCGCCGCGCACGAGGGCGTCGCGCTCGAGCTCCGCCGCGCGCGTCGAGATTTCGGTGATGGATTGCCAGGTGCCCCGAGGGTCGAGCAAGCTCGGGTGCCCCGGCGCGACGGCCTGCAGCGCAACGGGCCAGAGGAGCTGCGTCTCTGACTCGAGCTCGGATTGAAGCCGGAGGCGAGCCGCCGCGACGGTCTGATCGGTGATCTCGGTCGCGGCGAAGGCGCGTCCGAGCGCATCTCCGAGACGTGCGGCGTACGCCGCAGGCGCCTCGTCTGCATTTTCGCGCGGCCCGTGCGCGAGCAGCCCGATGCCGCTCGTCGAGACCCAGGGCTCGACGCGGACGCCGTCCCGGTCGGCATTTTCACGCGCCATCGCGCGAACGGCGAGCGCGGCGAGCCCGGCGTCGCGATTCGATTCGTCGAGCGTCGCGCACGGACTGGCGAGGAGCGCCCACGTTTCGCCCTGCCCGGGTTCCGACGCGCGGCGGATCTGGACGGAAGCGACGTCGCGAGCCCGCTCGGCGCGGTCGAACGCGGCAGCGAACGCGGCGTCTCCGCCCGCTGCGGGAGATCCGCCGGCATAGTTTACGAACGTTCTCGTCGTTCCTGGTGTGAGGTGTGCGCCGAGGGCACCCCACGCGGCCACCGCGGCCGCGTCGCGGGGATCCGTGGCTTCCAGGATGGCGCGGTCGAGGTTCCACGCTCCGTTGTTGGCCTCCGCGAGCGCCCGCCTGGCTTCGTCCACGGCGAGTGCGGCCACGCCGCCGACGGTGTCGCTCGAAGACGTGCTGGCGGTGCCGGCGAGATCCACCCGCAAGCACGCGCCGCGGGCGCGAGTCGTGGCCAGGACGCGCGAGAGGCTCCACGAAGGCTCGAGCGCAGCCGCGTGCAGCGAAAGGGCCGACGCGGGGTCTCCGAGCGATGCCGTCGCGCCGAGAGCCCGCGCCGCATCGCCCACGCGTAGCGCGATTGACAGCGTGGGAGCCCCGCCGCCCGGGGGGCTTCGGCCGACGACGTCGGAGGTCGGCCACGGATTGCTCACGGTGTCGGAGGTCGGCCACGGGCTGGTGTCGCGGAGCGCGACTGCGACGCCTTCGAGCAAGGGACGCGCGCCCACGGCGGCGAACGCGGTCGCGCGCGCGGAAAAGATGGCCTGACGGACGCGCTCGACGTCCGCGAGCCCCGGCGGTTTCGGCGGCGTTCCAGCAACGAGCTCTCCGACGCAGTCGCCGATGGCCTCGTCGCTGGCGCTCGTCGCGGTGCGCACCATGGCTCCCTGGGTGACCCGCTCCGTCAGGGTCGCGAGCTCTGCCGAGGTGGCCGGCGCGGCAAGGGCGTCGCGCGCTGCGCGCACGAACGCGGCGGCCTGGTCCGCCGAGCCGATGCGCGCGCGCAGGACGAAGCCATTGCCACTCGGCCGCGACTCGATCCGGGCGCCCGTCGCGCGCTCGATGCGGCTCGCGACGAGCGCGGCAACCCAGAGCGACGACTCGGCGCCCGCATCGTCCGTGGCCGCGAGCGCAATCCCGGCGAAGGGGTCGCCGTCTCTCGCGACCAGGCTCAGGGATGGATGATCGCCCGCGGCGCGGACTTCGAGGGGCGAGGGAAGGCCGGTCGCATTGCTCGCTCGCGGCTGGCAGCCGCAAAGCGCGAGCGGCCACGCGAGTCCCGCGATTCGGCGGAGACGTTCGGATGCCGAGCTCGCGCGCACCGGTTCGCACGTCTAGCACGAGTGGGCCAGCCGTCCGTCATGTCTCTGTTGCGCGCCGAGCGCGCCGCCCCGCGCGCCCCCTCCCGGCATGGGCTAAGCGGCGTCCTTTTCCAGCAACGCTTCGAGGCGGCTCTGGAGCTTGTGCTTCTTCGAGTACACGGTACCGACGCTGATTCCCATGCGCGCAGCGACCTGGTCGGGGTCGAGCCCCTCGCCGTAGTAGAGCTCGAGGAAGAGCCGGTCCTTGTCGGTGAAGCCGCTCAGGAGCGTCTCGACGAGCCGCGCTCGCTCGCTCCGTTCGCAGAGAGTGCACGGGTCCGGCGCGCGGGAGACCAGGGTATCGGCGTCGATCGCATCTTCGCTCCTCGGTTCGCGGCGAAGGCGGCGGAGGTAGTCATAGGCGGCGTGCGACGCGAGCATCGCGATCCATGTGCTGAAACGGACGCCGCGGTCGGGCTGGAACGCGCGCAGCTTCGCCTTGTCGTTCGCGACCAGCTCGACGGCGAGCGTCGCCTCGATTTCGCGCACGACGTCCGAATCCCCGGCGAGCCGGAAGCGCCGAACGATGCGCGCGATGGTCGCGAAGATCAGTCGCCCGTGCTGGTTCGCGAACTGACGCCACGCCGCTTCATCGCCGAGGACGAGCGCCTCTCGAAGCGTGACGTCTGCGTCTCGGCGTAGCGTGGCTTCGGTCGTCGTGAAGGGGGAGGGGCATTTATTCGGGAACATGGCGGGCTCCTTGGCGGCGCCCGGCGTCTTGCCGGGCCGGGATGGCGCTAGAGCACCTGCCGTGCCGGCAAAGAAGTTCAATGAACTCCGCTGGTTATGCGTGACGATACGGCGTAACGCCGTGACGCGAGACGCGAGACGGTGTGACGGCCCCTCGCGAGATCTTACGGGGTTGGTTGGCGCGACCTTCCTGACGGCGCCCGAGCCGCCGGCGTCGCGCTCTCGACGCGCACGGAAGGCCGCGCGTGTCATGTTAGCTTGGGATCTCCGTGCCCCCTCGGCTCAAGGCTCTCTTCCTGCTCGGGCTCGCGCTCGTGCGGACCCTCGTGCTTCGGTTGTTCGGCGGCGGGCGCAGAGGCATCGCCGCGTTCCGTGAGAACTACGCCGCGGACGGCCTGGCGCCGATCAGCGTCGCGCAGCGAGACGCGATGCCGGAATTCGGGCGCTGCATCGCGTGCGGCCTCTGCGATCGCGGTGAGCTAGGTCGAATCGCGCGTTCTGGCGGCGCCTACGCGGGCGTCATGGAACTGATGCTGGCGGCAAGCCGGAGCTTGCCGGACTTCGGTGCCGCGGCCATCGCGTTCGCGCACGTTCCCGATGACGTCCTGGCCGGAAAAGAGCTCGTGTGTCCCACGCGCGTCCCCATGCGAAAGATAGCCGCGTTCGTTCGGGACAAGGCGGGCGAGTCTCGAGTGTCGCTCCCCGTCGCGAGCGCGAACGCGCTACCGGCGCCGGTGGCCTGATCCGGGCTAGCGGTTCAGCGCACCAGCGTGAGCCGCGCTGCGGTGCCGAACGCCGCCAGGTGACCGCTGTCCTCGCCGACGTAGACGCTGCAGCGCTCGTCGACGCGTAACAGGTCAGCGATGAGATCCGAAGGAACCGTGCCGATGATGTCGCCATCCGTGGGGCGCACGACGAACACCTGGTGCTGCGGGACGAAGAGCGCGCCGCTGCGCAGCACGGGGTCCAGGCGCCGCGGCTGGTCGGTCCCGGGCGAGCCAGCGAACACGTGATTGTACCGCACGTCGCCCGTCTTCGCGTCGAGGCACAGGAGGACGCCGGCGCCACTGTTCGCGATGATCGCGTCGTCGACGACGAGCCAGGCCGTCAGGGGCGACAGGAAGCCCGGCGCCTGGCTCCAGAGCGGCGAGCCATCGGAGCGGCGAAACGCGCGCATTCCGGTGCCGGACGCGTCGCGCGTCGGTACGGCGACGACGTCGGCAGTCACCAGCGGCGGCTGCGTCGCCAGCGGCGCGTCATCGAGCGCGACGTTGTAGCGGACCTCGCCCGTCCAGGGATCGATGTGGTGCAAGCGAAACCTGCCGCCGGGCGCTCCGCTCACGATGAAGGCGGAGTCGTGATCGAGAGTCATCGTATGCGCGAAGGGGAGGCGATCGCGGACGCGCCACACGACATCGCCGGTGGAGACGTCGAGGGCGACGAGCGCGGAGTCCCCGCCGGTCACGAGGAGCAACTTGCCGGCACGTCGCATGCGGTACGCGGCCGGACGCGGCCCCGTGTGGCGCCAGCGGACGTCGCCAGTGACGAGATTCGAGCGCGGTGATCTTCCGATCGCTCTCGGCAACCACGAGGAGCTTCGGGAGACCGGGAGTGTGCACGACGGCACCGGTCGCGCCCCCGGCCGTGCGCGGCGTGATGCGCGCCGTGAACCGGACCTCGCCGGACTCGACGTCGCGGAGGACGATCTTGCCGTCGGGTTCGATGCGCGCGATGCCCGACGGCGTCGCGATGCTACCGCCCTTCGCGGTCGGTGCGCGCCACTGGACGGCGCCTGTGTTGCGATCGAGACACGCGATCTCGCGCGTGGCGCCGACCACGATGCGCTCACCGCACAGGAACGTCGATTTGAGGTCGATGTTGGGGACGGTCGCGACCCACCGCGGCGAAAACCGCATCTTGCCGCCGTGCGCCCATGGACCTCTGGCGTGCGCGACGGGCCCGCCCCCAATGGAGAAGGTCTTGTAGCTGTCAGGCTCCGGGTTCGTGATCGAGTCGTCTTCCTCGCTGTCGTTCACGCGGTCCGAAAGCGCGTCCGCGGCGGTCAGGAGGCACTTGAGGCGGAGATTGCGCTCGTGGGAAGCGTCGTTTGCCGTGAAGGCTTCGCCGAGCCGGCGAGCGAATGCGACCGTCGCGGCGGCGAAGTCGAGGGCGGAGATGGCGGGGAAGGTGACGGATTTCCCGGCGTCCATGCCGGCGCTGCCGCCAACGGTGACGTCGAGCGGGCCGTCGCCAGGGCCGCGGCGTACTCCGATGCGGCATTCACCGAGCTGAATGCGACGGAAGAGCGCGCGGCCTCCCTGCCAGGCGTCGAGGGTCTCGTCGGCGAGCTGGAGCAAGCGTTCGGCGACCAGAAACGGAAAGGAGCCGGGGATCTTCGCGACCCGGTTTCGAGCGACGACGGCGAAGTCGCCGCGCACGAGCAGCGCGTGGAGATCGGCGCGCTCCACGGCCGTGCCGCGCGAAGGGACGGCGCGAGCTCGCGGCGCTCGTCGAAACGACGCTTCCGCGCTCCAGCCGAACCCGCCGCGCGGCGCGGGCGAGACGGAGACCGTCGAGCGATCCACGCGCGGGTGCGGCGTGGGCGGCCACGTCGCTTCGAGCGCGGCCCGTCCGGCGAGCAGCGCGTGCCGGACGGTTCCCTGCGCGCCGCTCGTGACGCTCGTTTCGGAGAGCGCCGTGACGAGGCCAGCGCGGAGAGCCTGCAGCGCGACGCGGCGCTCGTGAACGGCGACCTCCGGCGCGGGCCCCGAGCGAAACACCGTCAAGAGCACGTCGTCGGCGTCGCGCTCCAAACCGAGCTCCCAGACGTCGTCCTCGGCGTAGAGCTGAATGACGGTTCTGTCCGTCCGCGCTGCCGCGAGGCTCGCGACCGCGTGTGCGAGGTCCGCGAGCAAGGACAGCGAGAAGCCGTCCGTGACGCGCGCCGTGACGTTGATGCCGTCGACGACGACATCGAAAAGACCGTAGAGTGGGGCGAGTGCCGGACGTGGCTCGGGGAGCGGCCGGACGACGACATGGAAAGCCGACATACGTGGGCGCAATCGTAGAAGGCGGCGCCGCGATGCCGAACTTTTCAGGTCCGATAGCGGAGGAGTGGACATTTGTCGTCGCGAAAGGCTAGGCGCGCCGGGGCCGTCGCCGGAGCGGTCGCGGCGCTGGTGCCGATGGTGTGGCTCCGCGGTTTCACTGTCGACGATGCGCTCATCACGGCGCGAGTATCGGCCCACATTGCCGCGGGATTCGGGCACAGGTTCAACCGAGGCGGTCCCGTCGTCGACGCGGTGACGCCGCTCGGTTTCGAATATTTTCTCGCGCCGTTCTCCCACGGCGATCCCTTGCGGGCGTTTTACTTCGCGAAGTGGTTCGGGGGCGCCGTGTGGCTGGTCGCGGCTGCGTGGCTCGGAAGTGAAGTCGCGCGCATGGACGGATCGCGACGTCGCTTCGGAGTGTTCGCGGTGTTCGCGCTCTGCTTGCCGCTCGCGGCGTGGGCGGTCGCGGGCATGGAGACGGGCCTCGTGATCGGGCTAGCGACGCTCGCGATTTCCGGGAGCTCCTGGGCGCCGCTTGCGGGCGGCGTCGCGGCGGCGCTCCGTCCGGAACTCGTGCCATGGGCGGTCGTGCTGGCGGCGGCGCGGACGATTCCCAGGCGCAATCCAGCGTCGATTGCGCGCTCGCTCGCGCTGGCCATGGCGCCGGCGGGCATCGTCGCGCTCGTGCGCGTCCTTGCGTTCGGGCACGCCGTGCCGCTCGCGTTCTACGCGAAGCCGTCCGACTTCGAACACGGGCTTCGATATGTCGCCGCCGCCGCGATCTGGACCGGCGTTCCCGTCCTCCTCGTCGCGCCCCGAAGACTATGGGCGCTCCGGGCGAACGAGCGGGCGATCGTCGCCGCCGCGGTGGCGCACGCGTTCGCGCTGATTCTGGCCGGCGGCGACTGGATGGCGTTCTTTCGTCTTTTCATGCCGGTCCTGCCGGGGCTGTTGCTCGTCGCGGCGCGTGTTCTGGCGACGTCCGGCGCGCTGCTCGGGCTCCTGCGACTTTCGGTCGCGTGCGGGTTGTCGGCGATCCTCTTCTTCCAGAAGGGGCGGGCAGCTCGCGGCATCGGCGCGCAGCGACTCGAGCTCATCGAGCGAGCGCGACCGATCCTCCGTGAAGCGAAGGCCGTTGCTGCACTCGACGTCGGATGGGTCGGCGTGGCCACCGACGCCGACGTGGTGGACCTGGCGGGCGTCACGGACGAGGTCATTGCGCACCTCCCCGGCGGGCATACGTCGAAGCGGGTCCCCTCAGCGCTGCTCGAGAACCGGGGGGTCGACGCGCTCGTTCTCCTGGTCAGCGGCCCGCTGCCATTGGACTGGTCGCGCGCCCGCTTTGTCCGGACGGTCGAGGCTAGAATAGCATGGGAAGCCGCGGATCTCGGCTTTGTCATTCATGGAATGCTCGAGCTTGGCGGGACGTCCGAGACGTATCTCGTCCTGGGATTGCAAAATCGCCCATAATGGAACGAAAGGACGACCGAATGAATGCCCGGGGCCTCGGCTGGATGCTCGTCGTCCTCATGACGGCTTCCGTCCTTGGCGTGGTCGATTCGCCCCCGGCAGCCCGCGCCTCGAGCCTCGGCATCGTGGACGGAGAAGAGCTCGATGTAGCCGCGGACCGCGTCGACGTGGACGTGGCGCGCGGGGTCGCGAAGCTCGACGGAGCCGTGACGGTGCACCTCGGCGATCTCGAGATGCACTGCCCGACGGCGGAGATTCGCTACGATAAGTCGCCTCGCGTCAGCTTCGCGCGCGGGTCCGGCGGCGTCACGGCCAGGTTTCAGGGGATCGACGCGACCGCAAGCTCGGTCGAGTTCGATGCTTCGGCGCGAACCGTAGCGCTCCAGGGCGCCGTTCGGCTGACGCGGGGACGGGGCTGGATCACCGCGGACCGGGCGACGGTGGACCTTTCGAGCAGCAAGGTCGCACTGGAAGGTGTGAAGGGGTCGATCCCTGTCGATCCGGGACGCCATTGACGGCGGCTCCGCTCGCGATGGCGACGCTGGCCCTCCGAGCGGACGGCATTCGAATCGTGCTCGGCGGCACGGAGGTGCTGCGCAGCGTCGACGTTTCTGCGGACAGCGGCCGGGTTCTCGGCATTCTCGGTCCGAGCGGCGCCGGAAAGACGACTCTCTTTCGAGTGCTGTCCGGCGAGATCGTCCCTCCGGCTGGAAGCATCAAGCTCGCCGGGATCGACGTGACGCGGATGCCGTTATGGAAGCGCGCTCGCCTCGGTCTTGGTTACGTTCCGCAAGCGCCGAGCGTGCTCCTCGATCTCACGGTTCGGGAGAACGTACGCACGTTCGAGCGCGTCGCCGGCGTGAAGCCAATGCCGCCGGAGGAACGTGCAGCGAAATTCCAGCTCGGCGGCCTCCTTGGCGTCCGCGCCCGCGATCTGTCGGGTGGGGAGCGCCGTCGGCTCGAGTTGCTTCGCGCCCTCATGGCAGAGCCCCGCGTCCTCATCTGCGACGAACCCTTCGCCGCGGGCGATCCGGCGCACGTACGACTGCTCGCCGCAGCGCTTCGGGCCCACGCAGATCGCGGGGGCGCCGTGGTCCTCGCAGATCACCGGGTCGCCGATGCCCTCGCGATCTGCGACGATGCCGTGCTCATCGTCGACGGTAGCGTACTCTTTCGCGGTCCGGCCGCCGAGTTCGCGGACCACCCGGCCGTCCGCAGAAGATATTTGGGAGCGGTGTAGACAAAGAGAAGCGCATTCCGCGCGCGTGGGCCATGCTGAGCTTGCGGTGCGGGTGTCACCAGCGGAAATCCGCGGCTTTGCCGCCGTCGATTCCGCACTCCCGCCGGGCCTTGGTGTTACACTGAGCCCGGGACAAAGGTCCTGCCCGTCCGGGAAATCGATGGAACTGAAGCAACAGTTACGCCTGACGCAGCAGCTGGTGATGACCCCCCAGCTCCAGCAGGCGATTCGGCTGCTTCAGCTGTCCCGCCTCGAGCTTCAGGACGAGATTCGGAAGGAACTCGACGACAACCCGATCCTGGTGGAGGAAGAAGCCGAAGGGCGGGGTCGGGAGGCGACGGATAACCCCGAGGGCGGCGGCGGAGAACATCGGAAGTCCGCGACTCCATTCGAGGAAGACTTCGGGCGTGCGACCGACGACAACCGTCAGTCCGAGAAAGCCACGCGCGAGGTCGACTGGGAGAAGTTCCTCGAGAACCGGACGCTGCAGCAGGCGCCGGCCGTAAACCGCGGCGGCTTCGACGATCTGCCGCCGATCGAGCAGAACCTGACGAAACCGCGGAGCTTGAAGGACCACATGCTCTGGCAGCTCCAGATGGGCGACTTCACCGACGACGAGCGACGGTTCGCCGAGCTCGTGATCGGCAACCTCGACGAGAACGGGTACCTCGACCTCGAAGGCGTGGAGCGGCCTGACGGGACGCGCACCCCGGACCTGACGATCGAAGACCTCGCGGAAGAAGCTGGGCTCGACCCGGACGATGCGCCGTACGTGCTCGAGATGATCCAGAACTTCGATCCGCTCGGCGTGGCGGCGCGCGATCTTCGCGAGTGCCTGCTGATCCAGGCCGAGGGCTTACGGCTACGACGACATCGAGGTCGACATCATCGACCAGCATCTGCCACAACTCGAGAAGCACAACTACCAGGCGATCGCCCGGGAGATGAAGGTGCCGATCGAGGAGGTTTACGAGGCCGTCAAGGAGATCCAGAAGCTCGAGAGCCGCCCGGCGCGCAACTTCACCGAGGTCGACGACAGGACGATCGCTATCACGCCGGACGTCTACGTCATCAAGGACGCGCGAGCAGTTCGTCGTCTGCGACAACGATCGAGGCATTCAGCGGCTCTACATCAACGAGAAGCTCACGCAGCGCTGCTTCAGGGATCCGACCGCGAAGGAGTTCATCGGCGAGAAGCTCCGCAACGCGCAGTGGCTGATCCGCGCGATCGAGCAGCGGCGGAAGACCATCATCCGCGTGACCGAGTGCATCGTCGAGAAGCAGCGTGAGTTCTTCGAGCAGGGCGTCGCGCACCTGAAGCCGATGATCCTGCGCGACATGGCGGAGACCGTCGGGATGCACGAGTCCACCATCTCTCGCGTGACGACGAACAAGTACGTCCACACTCCGCAAGGGCTCTTCGAGCTCAAGTACTTCTTCAACTCGACCATCCGCCGCGTGGCGAACGAGGACATCGCGAGCGAGAGCGTCAAGCAGGCGATCAGGAAGATCATCGACGGGGAGGACAAGAAGAACCCGCTCAGCGATCAGGCGATCGTCGAACTCCTCAAGCAAAAGGAGGGGATTCAGATCGCCCGCCGAACGGTGGCCAAATACCGGGAGATGCTGGGTATCCTGGCGTCCTCGAAGAGAAAGAAGGTATTTTAAGAGGTTGCGTCCGTCTAACTTTGCCCTTCACAACGAGAACGAACGAGACCGAGAACAAATCGGATCTACCGGAGGATGCATGAACATCACCGTTACTTTTCGGCATGTGGATGCAAGCGAGGCCATCAGAGATCGCGCGACGGAGAAACTGGCGAAGCTCCAGAAGTTTCTTCGCCAACCGATGACCGCGAAGGTGACCGTTTCCCTCGACAAGCTGCTTCATCAAGTTGAGGCCCGCGTCTCGAGCGGTGGAGAACGGTTCGAGGCGAGCGAGGTCACGGAGGACATGTACGCGTCGATCGACAAGGTGCTCGACAAGCTCGAGCGCCAGATTCGGGGCACCAAGGGAGCAGCGCAGGCCAAGAAGCGGCGCGGCCCAACGCTGCGGACGGCGGGTGCCGAAGCCGCGCCCCCGCCCGCGAAATCGTCTCCTCGGGTCGTGCGCCCCCTGACGATGAAGACGGCGATGGCCAAGTCGAGGTAGCGTCGCGCTCGGCTTCTTGCGTTTGGGGGACGGATGGCGTCGACATGCGGATTACCGACATTCTTCCTAAGGAAAGCATCTACGTGGACGAGCTAGGCGCCGTCGTTCACGGCAAATTCGACGCGCTCCGGATCTTGTCCGAGTTGCTCGCGCCCGCGCTCGGCTGTGAAGGCGAGATGATCGAACGCCTTCTGGCCGAGCGCGAGCGACTCCAGAGCACCGGCATCGGGGATGGCGTCGCGATTCCGCACACGTCGCTCGATGCCGCGGGCCGTCGCGCCGCGGCCCTCGTCGTTTCGCCCCAGGGCATCCCGTTCGATGCCATCGACGGCGCAAATGTTCACATCGTCCTTGGTGTGATCGGGCCCAAGGATGCGACGGGAGAGCACCTGAGAGTGCTCGCGCGGATCAGTCGCATGCTGCGCGACGAAGGGACGCGGAAGGCTCTCGCTCACGCCCGAAACCCGACGGAAGCCCTCGGTGTGATCGAAGCGCGCGAGCAACAGCTCGGCGGCTAGTCCATGAGCGCCGCCGCCCGCCGCCCGACCCACCCCGGCATCGCCGTGCGTGAGTTGCTGGAGGATCGGGGGCTTGGTCTCACGGTGTACCTGGTCTCGGGTGCCACGGGGGTTGGACGTCGCATCGCGCACGCTCGGATTCAGAAGTCGGGGTTGGTGCTCGTCGGGCACGTCCATGGCCTCGTGCCGGAGCGGGTCCAGATCCTCGGCGAGACGGAGCTGTCCTATATCGAAGCACTCTCGGTGGATCGCCAGCGCGAAGCCGCGGAACACATGTTCTCGCGCTCGCCCGCGCTCGTTCTGGTGACTCGCGGTGCGGTGGTTCCGGGTCCGTTTCTCGAAGCGGCCGACCGCACCGGGACACCATTGGTCGTCTGCGCCGAAGACACGTCGTATGCGATCACCGAGCTTCACACGTATCTCGACGAACGGCTCGCGCCGCGAACGCGCATCCACGGGGTGCTCGTGGACGTCTTCGAGGTCGGGGTGCTCCTGCTTGGCAAAAGTGGCGTGGGGAAGAGCGAGTGCGCCCTCGACCTGGTTCAGAGGGGTCATCGTCTCGTCGCGGACGACGTGATCGAGTGCGATTACCGTCCCCCGGGAATGGTGTTCGGGGAGCCGGCGGCTCTCCTGAAGAATCACATCGAGGTTCGAGGGCTCGGCATTCTCGATATCAAGGAGCTCTTCGGGGTCACGTCGATTCGTGATCGGAAACGGATCGACCTGGTCATCCAGTTCGAGGAAGCCGGAACCGAGCCGGCCCTCGATCGCCTCGGTGTGGACGGGCGTTCGCGCGAGATTCTGGGGGTTTCGATCCGGGAAGTGGTTCTGGTGCTGAGGCCCGGCAGAAGCACGAGCTCGCTCATCGAAATGGCCGCGCGGAATGAATTGCTCCGCGCGACTGGCAAGGATACTTCCCTCGAACTCATCGATCGGATCGATCGGTCGCTCGTGCGTCGCCCGAACGAGAGCGGAGCCATGCATGCCGTGGTGCCCGTGCCGAGAAGCGCGTCCGCGCCCGGTCAACGCTCGGATTTCGAGAGTCAGTCCCCGCCTCCGCGGAGGAACGAGAAGTGACCGGTCCGAACGCGTTCACGCTCATCGTCACGGGCCTGAGCGGAGCCGGCAAATCGACGGCTCTGCATGCGCTCGAGGATCTGGGCTTCTTCTGCGTGGACAATTTACCGGTGCCGGTCATGGCGGCCACGCTTGCCGCGTGCGATGCCGGAGGAGTCGCGCGGGTGGCCGTCGGAATCGACGTGCGGGTACGTCGCTTTCTCGATCGCGCGACCGACGTGATCGAATCTCTGCGGGAGCCCGGACGTCGAGAAGTGGATATCTTGTTCCTCGACGCGGCGGACGAGGCGCTTCTCCGCCGGTTCAGTAGCACGCGCCGCCCGCATCCACTGAGTTACGCGCTCGGGCCCGATAGCGCCCGCGCCGCGATTGCCGTCCTCGACGGAGTGCGACTCGAACGCGAGCGGCTCGCGCCCCTCCGCGCTCGGGCAAAACAAGTCATCGATACCACGGAGCTTAGCGTCCACGATCTGAGGCGCCGGATCCTGGAGGTCTATGGCCCGGGCGCCGGTGGGCAGCCGAGGATGACCACGCGCGTCGTTTCGTTCGGATTCAAATACGGAGCGCCCGTCGATGCCGACATCGTGCTCGACGTGCGATTCCTGCCGAACCCGTTCTTCGTGGGTTCGCTCCGGGCAATGTCGGGCCTCGATGCCGCCGTTCGGGAGTACGTGCTCGGGACTCCCGACGCGCAAACATTCGGCGAAAAGGCCATCGAGTTTCTGGAGTTCTGTCTGCCCCGCTACGAGCGCGAGGGGAAGAGCTACCTCACCATCGCCGTCGGGTGCACGGGCGGCCGGCATCGCTCCGTGGTGCTCGCGGAGAGCCTGTCGAAGGACCTGGCGGAGAAGACTGGGCTCGGGATCGAAGTCGTTCATCGTGACATCATGCGCGACGTCGCGGTCGCCGCACGCGGAGAAGCGGGACAGACGGAATCATTCACGGAAGGTCCTACGTCGAAATGAGCATTGCGAGAGGAACGTTCCTCGTGAGGAACAAGCTCGGTTTACACGCGCGGGCGGCAGCGAAGCTGACCCAGCTCGCCTCCAGGTTCCCCTGCGACGTTTCTGCCCAGAACGAAGAGCAAGCCGTGAACGCAAAGAGCGTCATGGGCTTGCTCTTGCTCTGCGGTGCGAAAGGCACGGAGCTATCGATCGAAGCGAACGGAGAACGCGCAGAGGAAGCCGTTCAGGCTATCGGCGAGCTCATCGCTGCCCGATTCGGAGAAGAGGAGTGACGTGACGCGAAGCGGGGGACGCGCGCCGGTCATCCTGGACGGCATCGCGGGATCGCCGGGCCTGGCGATCGGTCGCGCGCTGGTCATCGACACGCGACGGCCGGGCGTCGTCCGGCGACGCATCAAGAAAAATCAGGCGGAAGAAGAGCTGCGTCGCTTCGATGCCGCGGTCGTTCAGGCCGTAGAAGGACTCGCGGTGGTGTCGGGCGGCGCGTCGCGTCGTCTGTCGAAGGCGGAGACGTCCATCTTCGAAGCGTACCGCTTGATGCTCGCGGATGAAACGCTACGCGACGAGATCGAGCGCCGCGTTCGCATCGATCTTCTGTGTGTCGAGTGGGCGGTCGACGGCGCGACCGACGAGCTCGCGAAGCAACTCAGTGGCGGTGCGGACCCGTATCTCGCGGAGCGCGGTCACGATATCGTGTTCATCGCGGACTTGCTACAACGTGCGCTGAGCGGTCGCACCCGTGCGCCGTCGCTCCCCGAAATCCAGGAACCGAGCATCGTCGTCGCGCGCGACCTGTCTCCGGCGGAGACCGCCGCGCTCGCGAAGGATCGGGTGCTCGCCATCGTGACCGAGGTGGGGACGCGCACGTCGCACACCGCCATCCTTGCCCGTGCGCTCGAGATTCCGGCGGTCGTCGGCGTTGCGGGCGTCGTTTCGAAAATCGGAAGCGACGATCGCCTCGTCGTCGACGGATTTCGCGGCCGTGTGACGATTTCGCCGACGCGAGCGATTCTCTCAGCGGCGTCCGCGCGCGCGGAGCGTCACCTTGCTCTCTCGCGGGATCGCCAGCCTTGGCGTGACCGCCCATGCGTCACCAAGTGCGGCGTGAACATCGAGGTACGCGCGAACATCGAGCTGCCCGCGGAGGCGAACATCGCGGTTTTCGAGGGTGCTCGCGGGATCGGGCTCTATCGGACGGAGTTTCTCTACATCGATCGCGCCGATCTTCCGGGCGAGGACGAGCAGTACGAGGTATTTCGCACCGTCGTCGAAACGGTGTCCCCATTGCCCGTGACGCTGCGCACGTTCGACATCGGCGGAGACAAGTTCGTGTCCGCGTTCCAGGCTCCCGCGGAAATGAATCCAGCGCTGGGACTCCGCGCGGTGCGGCTCGCGCTCTCTCGCCCCGAGCTCTTCCTGACTCAGCTCCGCGCGATGGTCCGCGCGTCCGCACACGGTAGCCTCCGGATCATGATTCCGATGATCGCGTCCGTTTCCGAGCTCCGGGCGGTGCGAGAATTGCTCGATCGCGCGATCGTGGAAGTGGACCGAGCGGGCCAGAAGCGCGCCGAGCACATTCCGCTTGGAATCATGATCGAAGTGCCGGCGGCGGCGATCATGGCGAACGAACTCTGCGCCATTGCGGAGTTCATGAGCATCGGCACGAATGACCTGATCCAGTACGCGCTCGCCGTGGATCGGACGAGTCAGACGCTCGCTGAGCTCGGCTCGCCCTTCGACCCAGCCATTCTGCGCCTGATTCGTCAGGTGGTGGAGGCCGGCGAGCGTCATGGTCGACCCGTCTCGGTTTGCGGCGAGATGGCGAGCAACCTCGTGGCGTCGGTTCTCTTGATCGGCATGGGCATTCGTGAGCTCAGTATGGAAGCGTCGGCCGTCGCCGAGGTGAAAGAAGCCCTCGGGCGAGTGACCGTACAGGAGAGTCAGGCCATCGTGCTCGAAACGCTCGGCATGGTGACGGCGCGGGAGATAGAACAGGCCGTTAACGAAATCATCGCACCACGATTCGCGGATCTCCTTCAACCGGAATAAAATCGGAAATTGGGAGAATGCTCGGACCGACCGGAGCAGGTGCCGGTCGAACGTTTTCGGGAAATAGTTGTTCGCGCATCCATCGTGCTGTGTCTCACCTCGAGTGGTTGTGGGCGCCGTGCGCTCGACGCGAATCGCTCAGGACGGAGAGTGATCACGCTTCTTCATATCGCCGATGTCCATTCGCATCTGTTTTCGGAACCGATGGTCATCGGTGAGTTCGACGCCGCGTTGGGGCTCGGCGTCGAGGGGCAGTCATCCGTCGTCGGTGGTGTCGCGAGGCTCGGGACTGCGATCGAAGAGGCAAGAGACGATGCAGATCGTTCGGTGACACTCGATTCAGGCGACATTTTCGAAGGGACGGACGTCTTCAACGAGTTCGGCGGTGTTCCGGAGCTGCGGTCGCTCGGGATACTGGGAGTGGACGCGACGACGCTCGGGAATCACGACCTGGCCCTTGGAGCGAGTCAGCTCGCGTCGCTTCGCTCCACATGGGTCGGTTTTCCGCTCGTCGCCGCCAATTTACCCTCGGAGCTTGACGAAGGTCTCGTCGTGAAGTCGGTGCTCATCGATCGCCAGGGGGTTCGCGTGGCCGTGATCGGCGTTGGCTACGATCCGGACCATGCGCCGGACGTCAATGACGCGGCTGCATCCGTGCAAGCGCAAATCGATGCGGTTCGGTCCGGGACCGACGTGGTCGTGATCCTGTCGCATATAGGAAGCGACCTCGATCGACAGCTCGTTCCACTCACGACCGGCGCCGATGTCGTACTAGGCGGCCACACGCACGATGTTCTCGCGCCGCCGGTATCGGTTCTGGACTGTGGCGCTGCGCTTTCCCGGAGTCGCGGTTGTCGCCGGCATCCGGTCCTCGTCGTGCATTCGGGGGCTTATGGCCGGTACCTCGGACGCGTTGACCTCGAGCTCTCGGACGAACCCGCGGACCTTGCGACTGTGGATTCCGTTCGTCCGACCGTCGTTGTGGGCGTCCGTTCGACGCTCATTCCGGTCAACGATGCGGTGCCGGTCCGCACCGATGTTTCGCAACTCCTCGCGCCGTACGCTGCGGCACTCGCTAGCGCGGGGCTGACCCGCCCCATCGCGTTCGCTCCGAAGCTCGTGTCCCGTGATGAGTCCGGGGGAGGGGACTCGGCGCTCGGCAACTTCGTCACGGGCCTGATGCGGACCGCGACCGGCGCTGACGTGGCGCTGACGAACTCCACGGGCATTCGAGCAGACATTCAACCCGGGAACGTCGACCAAGGCGCCATCTTCGAGGTGCTTCCCTTCGACGACCGCCTGATTGTTGGAACCGTGCCCGGCTCGACGCTCCTTCGCGCGTTGACGCTTGCGTCGAAGGCTTCGTGCTCACGGGACGAGCAAAGCCAGCTCGTCGTGGACGGCGCGCGGGTCATTCTCCACTGCGACGGCCCGGAGACGGCCGACGATATCACGGTCGGCGGGCAGGCACTCGACGTGTCGGCGACATACCGAGTCGCTGCCTCGTCATTTCTCACCGGCGGCGGCGGGTGGGTAGGAATGCCCCCGTCGGCGACCGATACCGGAACCGTTCGCGACGCCGTTCTGGCAACGCTCCGCTTACTGCCACATTGTCCTTCCGGCGTGGGTGCTGACTTTCCCTGTATCGACGTGAGTTCCGGGGCCGCGGTCGACGGCCGGATCGGCTGGCACTGACCCGACAAGCCAGAAAAGGGACGACTCCCGCATCCGGCGGCGTTTGACCCCAATATCCCCGTTCCCGGAACCCCCAAGAGAAAGCTCGGTTGACCGAGGAAGGCCGCCAGATATACTCCCGCACCCGTTCAACCGTTCAGAAAGAAAAGCAATGTCGTTGGAATCGGACGCTAAGCTTGGCGTCATCACGAAATTCCGGCTCCATGAGTCGGACACGGGCTCGCCCGAGGTACAGATCGCGCTGCTGAGTCAGCGGATTGAGTATTTGACGGAGCACTTCAAGGTTCACAAGAAGGACCACCATTCCCGCCGTGGGTTGCTTGCGCTCGTGAGCCAGCGGCGAAGTCTCCTGAACTACCTCAAAGGCTCGGATATCGAGCGCTATCGCAAGGTCGTGGGCTCGCTCAATCTGCGCAAGTAGCGCGGATCGCAGGAGCCATCCCAATCCGATTTTTCCGGATGCGAGGCGCCGACACACTTCAACTTCGCTTCGTGAGCTCCACGGCAGGTCTCGTGGCATTCAGGAACCGAGGCTGAAGGTCGCACTCGCGTCTGGCGTCATACCGCACGTAGCGGTTCGCGCTGGGAGCGCTGTCAACATGTTCGTTCGTGAATCCGTGGTAGTCGGCCAGAAGACGCTGACCATCGAGACTGGTCGCCTAGCAAAACAAGCGCACGGTTCCGCCCTCATCAGCTGCGAAGGCAGCGTCGTGCTCGTCACTGCCGTCTCGACCGACGAGCGGCCAGGCTTGGATTTTTTCCCGCTCACCTGTGAGTACCAGGAAAGAACGTATGCCGCCGGGAAGATCCCGGGTGGCTTCTTCAAGCGAGAGGGACGGCTGCGCGAAGCCGAGATCCTGACGTCGCGCATCATCGATCGGCCGTTGCGGCCGCTATTCCCCGACGGTTTTCGCAAGGACACACAGGTCATCGCGACGGTGCTGTCATCGGACAAGATCAACCAGACCGACGTCATGGCGCTCACGGCCGCGTCCGCAGCCCTTCACGTTTCGGACATACCCTGGGACGGGCCGATCGCAGGTATCCGCGTGGCCCGGGTGGACGGCGAACTCATCGCGTACCCTACGTTCGAGCAAACGGAGGCTTCGGACATCGATCTGGTCGTTGCCGTCAGCAAAGACGCGATCGTCATGGTCGAGGGCGGCGCCGAGGAGGTAACGGAGAGCGACCTCATCGACACGCTGATGTTCGCGCACTCGCAGGGTCAGATTGTCATTCAGCTCATCGAGCGTCTGCGGGCCGCGGTGGGCAAACCGAAACGCGAGTTCAAGATCGATAAGATCGATCCGGGGCTCGCCGGTCGCATTGCCACGCTCGTGGACGGAGGCATCCGTGAAGCGTGCGTCATTCGCGAGAAGCACGCGCGTTACGACGCGTATTCTGCCTTGAAGAAGAAACTGGTCGAGACACTGACCGCCGAGATCGGGTCCGAAAAGTTCGATGCCGTGGCGAAGCTCGTGAAGGATGAATTCGAGAATCGCAAAGCCGAGGTGGTCCGGAATCTCGTGCTCGACACGGGCCGACGGATCGACGGCCGGGACATGCGAACGGTCCGCCCGATCGCGTGCGAAGTAGGGCTCTTGCCGCGTGTCCACGGTTCGGGGCTCTTCCAGCGAGGCGAGACGCAGGCGATCGTCACCACGACGCTCGGGACGGCTACCGACGAGCAAAAAATCGACGCGCTGATAGGGGAGTCCTGGAAGAGATTCATGCTCCACTACAACTTCCCACCGTACTCGACCGGTGAGACGAAGCCGCTGCGCGGCCCGGGTCGTCGTGAGATCGGTCACGGCGCTCTCGCCGAACGCGCCCTCCGCCGCATGATCCCGCCGCACGAGCAATTCCCGTACACGATTCGAATCGTGAGCGAGATCCTGGAGTCCAACGGTTCCAGCTCCATGGCGTCCGTATGCGGAGGCACGCTGAGTCTCATGGACTGCGGCGTTCCGATCCGACGTCCCGTTGCGGGCATCGCAATGGGTTTGATCCAGGAAGGGAAACGGGTCGCTATCCTGAGCGACATTCTCGGGGACGAGGATCACCTCGGGGATATGGACTTCAAGGTGTGCGGCACGGAGCGCGGCGTCACCGCGATCCAGATGGACATCAAGATCCAAGGACTCGACAGGGCGATTCTCGAGCGGGCGCTCGATCAGGCGAAGGAAGGGCGCCTCCACATTCTCGGCAAGATGCTCGAGACCTTGCCGGAAGCGCGCCCGGAGCTGAGCGAGTTCGCTCCACGGATCACGACCATCAAGGTGCGACCCGATCAGATTCGCATCATCATAGGGTCCGGCGGCAAGACCATCAAGGGTATCACCGAGCAAACCGGTTGCATGATCAACGTCGAAGACGACGGAACCGTTGCCGTCGCGTCGGAGAATGCGGGCGCAGTGAAGCGCGCCATCGAGATCATTCACAGCCTCGTCGAAGAGCCGGAGGTAGGGAAGGTCTACAAGGGCACGGTTCGACGGATCGTAGACTTCGGGGCGTTCGTGGAGATCATTCCGGGTACGGAAGCGCTTCTCCACGTTTCGGAGATTGCGCATACCCGAACGGAGCGCGTGGAGGATGTGTTCAAGGAAGGCGACGAGATCGAGGTGAAGGTGCTCAGCGTCGAGCGCGATGGGAAGATCCGCCTCAGTCGCCGCGCGCTGCTCCCGGTTCCGGAAGGAATGGAGCCGCGTCCCGAAGGGAGCGGCGGACAGGGTGATCGCGGCCGGGATCGGGACCGCGGTCGGGATCGCGGTCGGGGTCGCGGTCCACGCTGACCGTTCAGACGACGCGCAGCGAGCGTCCAGCCAGGATCTCGTTGTGCGAGCCCTGGCGGTAGCCGGCAAGGTCGAGCGTTACGAATGAAAATCCGTGACGCTTGCCGGCGGCGACGGCGGCCTGGCGCACGTCAGGATCGATCATGCGCATCAGGTCCGTCGGATCGACTTCGATCCTCGCGATCCGTTCGTGCCATCTCACGCGGAGGTGCCGGAACCCAAGGGCTCGCAGATCCCCCTCGAACCCGGCGATCTGCGCGAGCCGCTCGCGCGTGACCGCGGTCCCATAAGGAATTCGACTGGACAAGCACGCAGCAGCGGGTTTGTCCCAGATGGCCATGCCGAGCGCGCGCGCTGCCTCGCGAACGTCTGCCTTGTCGAAGCCGGCGTCTATGAGCGGGCTCTTCACCCCGGCTCGCTTCGCCGCATCGAGACCCGGACGATAATCGCCGAGATCATCGAGGTTCGTGCCGTTCACGATTTCCCGCAGACCCCACTCGTGCTGCTTCGTTCGGGCAATATCGTAGAGTTCCGTCTTGCAATGGAAGCACCGATCGGGTCCGTTCGCGACGTAAGCGACGCGCTCCATCTCCCTCGATTCCACGAGTCGATGATCGGCGCCGAGTTCCTTCGCGATGCGGATCGCCTCGTCGCGTTCCGAGGTCGGTAGACTGGGGCTGATCGCCGTCATGCCCACGGCGCGCCCCCCGAGTTGCTCGGCGGCGATTGCGAGTACCAGCGCGCTGTCGATGCCGCCGGAGTAACAAATGAGAACGGATTCCAGTCCGCGGATGACCCGGCGAAGTTCGTCGAGCTTCACGGACGATTCGTGCGCGGTCGCCATTATCGAAAATCTAGCGCAGTCCCCGTCGCATCACCAATGTCCGACGAAAGTCAGTCCTCCGTCGGCGGACGGCGCACCAGCCAAGAGCGCGGCGGCGGGCTGGCCTTTTGGCGTCTGTGTGGTCCCGATGACGAGGAGCGTCACGCCTCCGGCAATCAGCGTGCCGCCGCCGAACAGCAGGATGTTCGACGCCGTCGTCAGATGACGGATGGTGCTTTCGTCGTCCTCGTACTTCTGCGGGGTGTACGAGCCCTTGGGAGGTTGTTCGCAAACGTCGTTCGGGCAACCTGACCTGAACTCGTTGAGGCGACTGTTGCGCGACAGAAGCGTCACCGTGCCGGCAACGAGCGCTACGGCGCCTGCCGCCGCGGTGGTCCAGCCGATCACGCCGAACGGCGGCGAGGAGGCTTTGGCAGGCGCTTCCGTCGGCGCTGGGCTCTCGGTCGATGTCGATGTCGATATCGGCGTCCCGAGATCGATGAGTAGCGCCGCGCTGCCGCCCGCGGGCAGCGTCCATTCTTTCGACCATTCGCGATATCCGGGCGCGCGGGCCACGAGTCTGTGCGTGCCGGGATCGATGACTTGCGAGGCGCCCACGAGCTCGGGTGGCAGCGACGTGCCGTCGAGCGACAGTACGAGATTCGGGTACGCCGCGGCGGTTCGGAGCGTCGTGCTGGCCAGTTGGGGGAGTGTCTGTTCGAGTTTCGCCGTGGCTTCCGTGAGCGCCTTCACGACGGCGGGAGACGACCCCGTGGGTGCTCCCTCGCGCACGATGCGCCGCCACATCTCCGTGGCGGCCACGAGGTGGCCGGAGGCGGCGCGGCAACGCGCTAAGTACTGCAGATGAACGGACGCGTGATGAAGCTCCTCGGCGCGCTCCAGGAGCGGTTGCCCCTTCTTGCAATTTCCAGATTCAACCAGATCGATACCCGAGATCGCCAGTTGACGCGCGGTGGCGACCTCGGACGCCTGCGCGCGAGCCACGCCGGGCACGAAGATGAGCATGAACGTCGCGATCGCGCATCGACAACGGAACATCCGGATCGAGATCAGTACCCTACGTCACGGCCGATCGGGACGATCTTCGGTGGGGACAGGGTCGCTGGCGGGCGCATCACGGAGCTCGCCAGAATCGGTTTCGCGGGAGGGAGGGTTGCTGCAGGCGGGTGACTTGAATGTACGATCTTAGCCCGCCGGTGAACGCGTTCGGGCATGGTCACGGGTTCCGAATCCGAATCTGCGGGGCTGGCGGCAGCGCGAACACTCGCGGGTGGCGCCGGGACGGGAGCCGCTGGCGGGAGCGCGGCGGCCCGAGGTGGGTTCGCCTGGACGTGGTTCGGTGGGGGCACGTGGGCCCTCGGCCAGACCGCAATCGCGAGAACGGCGGCTACGGTTGCGAGCGCTCCGCCCAGAAAAAATGCCATTCGCCGTCCTGTGTCCGCGATGGTCGTGGATGTGGGCGGGTGCGCGCCATCGGCGACCGTCAGCTCTGCCGCGTTGCGAAGCGCGGCTCCGTTGAGTGGCAAAGGCGCCGTCGAGATGGGCCCACGCACGGGTACCTTGCTCACCCGCACGACGGGTTCGCTTGCGGTGGGATCGCGTTCGAGCTCTGCGAGCGCAAGCTCCAGATCGCGCCGCATTTCTGCGGCGGTCTGATACCGATCCGTTTGATCGAACTCGCAGGCTCCGTCGATCACCGTTGCGATCGACAGGGGAAGCCCGAGTTGACGTTCCGCCATTTTGCGCGCTGGAGTCCAGGCGGCGCGCACCATGATTTCCTGCGCGCTCTCGCCTTCGTGAAGGAACTCCCCGGCAACCAGGAAAAGGAGAGTCGCCCCGGCCGAATAGAGATCGCTTCGCGTCGATACTTCGCTCGGTCGCCCGCGCGCTTGCTCGGGCGACATGTACGCGGGGGTTCCGAGCATCGTTCCGGTGCGGGTGACGGACGACGAGGTCCCGTCGAGCGCGCGTGCGACGCCGAAATCGAGCACCTTGAGCTTGTTCTCGTCCGTGAAAAACAAATTCTCGGGCTTGATGTCACGGTGCACGACGCCTTTTTCGTGCGCGACGGCGAGGCAATCGGCAAGCTCGATCATCTTGCGCGCCGCCTCGAGCGGCGACAGGGGCCCGGTGCGTTCCACGCGCTGCCGCGCCGTCTCCCCCTCGAGGAGCTCCATGACCAAGTAGGCATATTCGCGTTCGCGATCCAAATGGTCGTCGAGTACTCGCACCACCGCAGGGTGGCCGATCTTGTTCGCGAGGTATCCTTCACGCAAAATTCGCTCTGCGAACTCGACGCTCGTCGTCACGGAGAAGGGGAAGAGCTTGATCGCGGCGCGAGCTCCGTTCCGGTGCGTGCCTTCGTAGACGGCGGCCATGCCGCCGACGCCTAGCAGACGCTCGAGCGTCCACTTGCCGTCGAGAACCGTGCCCACGCGTCGAGAGGCCGGGTCGAGATGGCTCGGAGCTGGCAAGGAAGGCTCCTCCCCGGTCATGAGGATCGATCAGCGGCCCCAGACCTGGAGCGCGTAACGTCCCGAGCCGCGATACACACTCACCTCGAGCATGTACAGCCCTGGTTGGGGGAAACAGACGGGTTCGCGCGGGGGCAGGACGGGCCAGGAGTCGTGGGTGACGTCTGCGACAACGGCATCGCCTGAGGGGCCGCGGAGGAGGAGATCGAGATCCTTCACGCCCGAGTCAGCGGCAGCGTAAACGCGATAACATTTGCCCGGTAGCGGAGCTTCGAACGTGTATCGATCCACGGGATCTTCCTCGGATTGGGTCCCGATACGAACGTCCGTCATCGCGCGCATTCCGCCTGTGGGTCCGCAATCGCGAACGAGATGCGCGAGATCGGCGTCGGAGTTTCCCGTGGGGCGGAATGTCGAGTAGCAGTTCTCCCAGGGATTTTTGGGTGGGGTGCTCTGAGCGTCTTCGATCGTCCCCGTGGGGACCTGGGATTCTGTCGCCGGGTGTCCGGTCGAAGCAGGACCGCAGCCCGTCGTTCCGGAAATCACTACTGAAATCACGACGCCAAGAGCGCCGACGGCCGTTTTCCGCGGGCAAAGCATCAGATCATCATCGTAGAGCGTCTCCCCGGCACAGGGAACACGCGAAAAGCCCAGTCGCCTCGAAGTTTGCTCGGACATTACATGTCCGTTGAAGGGGTTCGCGCTTTGCGATTTCGCGTGACTGATACTATGTTCAGCTAATGGCTTTGCCAGCACATCTCCTGGAGAGACTCCCTGCTGAACTGCAATGCGGACAGAACATTGCCCAGAAATCCATGGGGTTTCTGCCTTTTGGGCTTCCTGGTATGGATGAGGTTTTGCCGGATCGGGGGATCCCGCGCGGAGCCGTCGTGGAACTTGCGGTTTCGGGAGGGGTATCGCTTGCGACCTCTCTTGCTCTAGCCGCGTGTCGAACGGCTCAGAAAGAAGCAACGCTTTGCGGCGGAGAAGTCCCCTGGTGCGCATTCGTCGATCCGTCAGCGACTCTTTACGCTCCCGGCGTCGTGGCTGCTGGCGTCAAATTGGATCGTCTTCTCGTCGTCCGGCCTTCCATGGAGGCACTGGAGCGCACGGCCATCCGTCTGGTGGGGTCCCACGCGTTTTCGATCGTCGTCGTGGACACGATGGGCGTTCCGGGGAGTGGCCTCAGCGTCGCGCTGGGTGCTTGGCCAAGAGTCATTCGTAGACTCACGCTTTTGGCAGAGGAGTCGAGCGGGTGCGTGCTGCTCGTCACGGACGGTGAAGTGCGTCGCCCATTGCCACTCCCCGTCGCAATGCGGCTGGAACTCGCGCGGCCTTCTCAAGATCGCTTGTGGGTTCGAGTCGCAAAAGATCACCGCGGCAGGGTCACAGTGCCGCGTCTCGTCACCTGGGCGAGGCCACGTGCCAAGCCTCTCAGCATCGCGCCAGAGGGGGAGCAGAAAGCGCAGGCGTCGTGATGGAGTCCGCAGCACGGCGGATCATCGCCATCGTATTGCCGAACCTACTGTGCGAACTGGTGAGCGTTTCGTTCGGAGCTCCTCGAATTCGCTCTGCGGATGCGTCGAAGCACGAGAGGAAGGTTCGAACACCGCCGCCGCTTGCCGTCCTCGTGGTGGATGAACAGCCCCAAGAGGCGATCGAAACGAACGTCACCATCGATGCAGTGAACCCATCGGCGAAGAAATGTGGCGTTCGGGTCGGTCAAACCGTAGTCGAAGCTCGGGCCTTTGTCGGGCATCTCGTTGTGCGTGAGCTGCCGCGAGAGTGCGTGCAAGCCCGGCTCGGAGAAATTGCGGAGATGACGCTGAGCTTCGGGCCTACGGTTTCCATAGAAGCTCCGGATACCGTATGGGTGGACGTTACGGCTGCCGCACACCTGGCTGGAGGAGAAGAGGCTCTCTTGCTAGAGCTGGTTGCACGGGTTCGAGGGCTCGGGCATGCGGCGAACGTTGCCGTCTCGGACGGGCCGCGTCTCGCGCAGGCGTTCGCTCGCTTCGGACGAATGAATGTAGAAGGGTGTCTCGTCGTCCCTCGAAATGAAACGGCGTTTGCCCTTGGAACATTACCCCTGCAGGCGCTCGGTCTGGATGGGGAACGCGCGGCTTGGTTTGGGCGGCTGGGTGTACTCACGGTTCGCGAGCTGAAGCAGATTCCTCGCGGAGCGACTGCATCCCGTATCGGCAACGACGCAGGGCGTGTGCTCGACCTGGCCGAAGGGAAGGACGACTCGCCGCTCGTGATGTATTCGCCGCCCGCGTTGCCCCAAGAAGAAACGATATGGGACGAGCCAGTTTCCGGAATCGAACCGCTGCTGTTCGTACTCCGCGGTCTCGTTTCGAGATTGAGTGCGCGACTCGAAGGGCGAGGCGAGGCGGTGCAAGCACTCACCCTCATCGTCCTTCACGATCGTGCGACGGCTCGCTTCGAAGGCGTCGCAAAGGAGACCGTACTCTATTTCGAATTTGCCTCGCCGCTCTATCGACCCGAGGAGCTCACACGGGTACTTTCTTCTCGGCTCGGCCGACTCGATTTCTCTGCTCCGTCCGTGGGGTTGCGGCTGGAAGCGAAAGCCATCACGCGTGCTCTCGCTCTCCAGCTCGCGCTGTCCCGTTACGCTGCGGGTCTTGGCGGAACTGCGACGAAAGGTCCGGAGACTCTCCCCGTCGTTCTTGCGGAACTCGTTGCCGATCTCGGAAAAGAAAAGGTTGGAGTTCTCCGGCTGGAAAATTCGCATCGACCGGAGAAGAAAAGTCGTCTCATCGCCGTCGATCCCATGAGCAAAAGAACGCAGCCCCGACCGAGAACTGCGGAAGCTCAAGCTACGCCCTCGAGACTTTTGCTACGAGCAGTGCCGGTCGAGGGGCCTTTACGACGAGGCACGACGCTCTCTCTCGATCACCGGCTTTACACGGTCGAACGAGTGGAGTTCGATCACCGAATCGCCTCGGTGGAGTGGTGGACGGGAGAGCCAGTCACGCGCGACTATCTTCGGATCTGGCTTCAAGGGGCGAGTGGGGGGTTAGAGGTTATCGCCTATGTCGACAGGAAGAACCTAACTCGAAGGATTCAAGCTATTTGCGATTGATTCTTGATACTAAGCACCCGTTCAGTATATTGTGAACCCCCTTGTTTTCGGAGCTCCTCGGGCAATCCGCGTTTTCGTTCCTCAGGGGCGCGTCGAAGCCGGAAGAAATGGTGGAGCAATCGAAGGCGCTCGGACACAGCGCTCTCGGTTTGTGTGATCGCAATGGCATTTACGGCGTCGTGCGCGCGTTTGCGCAGGCGCAAGAAATCGGACACCGGTTGATCGTGGGCGCGGAAGTATCGCTTGCGGTCTCGAAACGGAGGATGGAGCGGACGGAGTTGCCGACACGGGCGCGTCACGTTCGCGTCGAGCATTTCGACGCGCCGACGCTCGCACTGCTCGTACGCGATTCGAGGGGGTACGAAAATCTTTGCCGTCTTCTGACTAACGCTCACGCAGATTTGCCGAAAGGTGAAGCAGTTCTCGATTTGAAGACACTCGCGGTGCATCAGGAGGGGCTCGTTGCAGTGGTGCCTGGTGCGACTTATCCCGGAGCTTCCGATACGCCACCCGAAGAACTCTTCGACGTCCTGATCGACGCATTCGGTCGTGACCACGCGTACGTCGCTGCGTTCCGGAGATTCGACGGACATGACGCTGCTCGACTCGAATCGGTGGAAGCCTGGTCGCGCCGGTACGGCCTTGATGTCGTTGCGAGCGCGCGCCCGCTCTATCACTCGCCGGACAGGAAGCCGCTCGCGGACGTGATGCATTGTATCCGGAAAAGAACCACGCTCGACCAAGCTGGGCAAGAACTCGGGCCCAATGCAGAGGCGTATCTGCGCGCCGAAGAAGGGAAGGGCGGGATGCGAATTCTCTTTCGTGAGCGCGAGCACTGGGTCTCGCGTGCCGGAGAGGTCGCGAATCTGTGCGTATTCTCTCTCGATCGGATCAAATACGAATTCCCGTGCGAGCTTTCGCCGGGTGAGACCGCAGATGAGGCGCTCGAGCGACTCGTCGAAGAAGGGGCGCAGCGTCGGTATCCGAGTGGCGTCCCTTCGAACGTGGGAGCACAAATCGACAAGGAGCTTCGCTTGATCGCGGAACTAGAAGTGGCTCCGTATTTTTTGAGCACGTACGAAATCATCGAGATGGCGCGGGCCAAACGCATCTTGTGTCAGGGCAGGGGTAGCGCGGCGAACAGCGCCGTCTGCTACGCGCTAGGCATCACCAGTGTCGATCCAGCCCGTAGCAATCTCCTGTTCGAGCGCTTCCTGAGCCATGAACGCCGCGAGCCTCCGGACATCGACGTGGATTTCGAGCACGAACGCCGCGAAGAAATCATCCAGGAGATTTACGAGCGCCATGGTCGCGATCGCGCCGCGATGGTGTCGGAAGTGATTTCCTATCGGGGAAAGAGTGCGCTCCGCGAGGTAGGACGAGCGTTCGGCCTCTCGAGCGAACAGATCGAGCGATTGAGTGGGCTCCTCACACACTGGGATTCACTCGATGAGAAGGAAATTCGCGCCGACGCTCTCGGGTTCGACATGAACGATCCGCGGGTTCTCGAGATCTTCAAGAGAGCGAAGGAACTCGAGGGGTTTCCCCGGCATCTGTCCATACACGTGGGCGGGTTCGTTCTCTCCGCGCGGTCGCTATCCGAAGTCGCTCCCGTCGAACCGGCGCGCATGAAGGGGAGAACCGTCATCCCTTGGGACAAGGACGACATCGACACATTGCGGTTCTTCAAGGTGGACGTGCTGGGCCTCGGGATGCTGTCGGCGATCAGAAAATGTCTCGCGATGATCCACGACGATGGGGTCCTCCATGCCGAGTCCGCAACGAGGCCAGACGCGAAAGGCGCCCAACCAAAAATCGAAGAGAGATTCGACCCTATCGACGTGCTTGCTCGAGTTCCGAGCGAGGATCCGGCGGTGTACCGGCTCGTTTCGGAAGCGGACACGGTGGGGGTTTTTCAGATCGAAAGCCGTGCGCAGATGGCGATGCTGCCCCGTCTTCGACCACAGAGATTTTACGATCTCGTCGTCGAAGTCGCGATCGTGCGTCCGGGGCCGATTCAAGGGGGAATGGTCCACCCGTATCTTCGCCGACGAACGGGGAGTGAAGCCATCACGTATCCACACGAAAATCTCGTACCGATTTTGAAACGGACGCTCGGCATCCCGCTCTTCCAAGAACAGGTGATGCAGATCGCCATCACGGGCGCAGGTTACGGCGGGGGCGAGGCAGATCAGCTTCGTCGGGACATGGCGGCATGGAAGAAGAGCGGCAAGCTACTCCGGCATCGAGAGAGGTTGCTCGAAGGGTTCGCGAGATCCGGCATCTCACGGCAATTTAGCGAAGCATTGTTCGAGCAAATCAAGGGATTCGGGGATTATGGGTTTCCCGAATCGCACGCGGCGTCCTTTGCGGTGCTCGTCTACGCATCGGCCTGGCAGAAGGCTCATTTTCCCGCTCATTTCGCCTGCGCCATTTTGAATTCACAGCCAATGGGATTTTACTCGCCGTCGTCGCTGGTGAGGGACGCGCAGAAGCACGGTGTCGAGGTTCGGGAGGTGAACGTCGTCTCCAGCGGGTGGGATTCGATGCTGGAGGCTCCGAGCAAGGCATGTCGCGTCAAGAGCGTGTTCCCGCAAGCTCGGAAGTCGCTGCGCCTCGGGCTTCGGCTCGTCAAGGGGCTCGGGGAGAGGACAGCGCGAGCCATCGAGAAGGCTCGCGAAGAGTGCGCCTTTTCGAACCTTCACGATCTCGTGCTGCGAGCGAGGCTCGAGAAAGACGAAGTGGAGGCACTCGCGGAAGCTGGCGCGCTCGAAGAACTGGTGCACGGAAGACGACAGGCGCTTTGGTCGGCGCGCGCCCCACGTACGGAAGGACTCTTTGCCCGTCAAGATACGTCCGAACCGGCTGTGACGCTCCCCGCGCTTTCTCCCATGGATCAGTTGCTCTTCGACTATGGGCGGACCGGTCTTTCGGTGAGCGACCATCCGCTCCGACACGTCAGAGAAGAGCTGTGCAGAAAGAAAATCGTCACGATGGCGGAGCTTCAGAACACGAACGAGGAGCGAGCAAGCGTCGCTGGTCTAGTTTTGACGAGGCAGCGGCCTGGAACGGCGAGCGGCATCGTGTTCATCACGCTCGAAGACGAAACAGGCATTGCGAACCTGGTGCTCTATAGTCGTGTGTTCCACGAGCATCGCGTTCTCGCGCGTCAAGCTCCGCTCCTCGTCGCTCACGGCAAGGTGGAGCGCCATGTGACGGAGGCGCGTCCCGGAGAATTCGGAGCTACGACACCGATCGTGCATCTTCTGGTCGAAAAGTTGGAGCGACTCGATATTCCGGGCATCGAAAAGTCGTCGCGCGATTTCCACTGAGGCCGCTTCGATCTCAGCGACTACTCGAGCCCACACGAGCGCACGCAACGCACGCTCGTCGCCTTCACCGATCTCGACTAAGGTGCGTGTCGTCGACGGCAACGACGTCCTTGTGACGCACGTGCGGTGCTGGGACCGTGCGCAGCAGATCGAGCAGCCGGAGCACCTCCAGCGGCTGGTCGACGAGAAGCAACACGCCCGCGAGCATCGCGGGCTCGATCGCCTCGCACGCGCGGCCCGCACACGCGTTCCTCCGTATCGTCGCCGAGCGCGGAGGCAACGTCGGGAACCCAACCGCTCGCTTGTTCGTCGTTCTCGACGCCGTCGGCGCCGCGCCGCGGCAAGAAGCACTGACCCCACTTCACCGGTGAACGTCACCGGCACGAGCCGCGTTCTTCACCAGTGAAGGTCACCGAATTCCCGCGGGCTCACGCGATCGTCAACAGCGCACGCAACCAGAGACTCGTTCTGGCCGAAGGGGGGCATGACGCGAATGCTCGCCCTCCGTTCCACGCTGCTCGTTGTTGCTCTCTCGGGGAACGCGATGGCGAACGTTCCTGGTCTCGTCCTCGCAGGGAACTCCGCCTGTCGAGTGACGTTGACGAAGGTGAGCTACGACACGCCCGGGGCGGACGCGTCGGAGTTCGTGGAGCTCCATGCAGATCCCGTGGGAATGCGGCTGGCGATTCCGGATCGTCACCCCTTGGATGCCGGCGCGGACGCTTCCGACGCAAGCGCCCTGGACGCCGGAGCCCCGACCCTGGGAGATTGTGGCCTTTCGGCGCTGGCGCTCGTCGATGGCAGTGGTGACGCCTGCAACATCTACCGGACGATTCCGCTCGCCGTCACCCCGATTCCCGCGGATGGGTACATCGTGTTGTGTGCCAACGGGACGGCGTTCGATTCTCGCGTCGCATTGCGATGTAACTTACGCCGGTCGCTCGGCGCTGAAGAATGGCTGGCTCCAGAATGGCCCCAACGACGGCCTGCGGTTCGAAACCGGGTCGGGCAACGTCGATGTTGGTTACGAAGGCGCGCCCTCGTGCTTTTCGACGTCGGCCGCGGAACTCGTCACTGAAACGGGCGAAGTATCCAGCGGGATGGGCGCAACGGAAGATGACGTGAATGCCTTTTGCGCCGGCCGGTTTCAGTTGCTGCCCGCGAGTGAGGCGACGCTTCGCTCGATTCCCGATTGCCCCACCCCCCCGATCGGAGGAGGTGCTCGCGACGCATCTCCGGAATCGTCCGGAGACGCTACCATGGTCGTTGAACGCATTCCGGATACCGGTTCCGGAGGTGCCCCGGCGCTTTATGAGTCAGGATGGTTCGACGCAGCCGTGCTTGGAACCCCCGACCCGTTGCCCGGGCCGCCCTCGCCGCCTGGTTGCGCCATCGGTCACGAAGTCGGTTCCGGGGCGTCGCCCCTGACGGCGACCCTCGTCACCTTGGGTTTCGCGTCGCTCATGCTACGGAGGCGACGGACTCTTCTACCGGTGTCTGGGAGTCCAATCGTCCGCGCCGCTCGCTCCGGTTCGTCGCCTCGTCGTTGACCTTGACGCTGACGATCCGCGACACGCCGGGCTCACCCATTGTGACGCCGTAGAGGACATCGACCGATTGCATCGTGCTCTTGACGTGCGTGATAACGATGAACTGCGAGCGATCAGTCATGGATTTAATAGCGTCGTTGTAGCGCCGCACGTTCGCCTCGTCGAGCGGCGCATCGACTTCATCCAGGACGCAAAACGGCGATGGCCGATGCCGGAAGATTGCGAAAATGAGCGCCGTTGCGGTGAGAGCCTTTTCCCCGCCGCTCATTAGTTCGATGTTCCCGAGGCGCTTGCCTGGTGGCTGCGCCGCGATGTCGACGCCGGTCTCGAGCATGTCCTCCGGATTCGTGAGCAGCAACTCCGCGCGGCCCCCGCGGAACATCTCGTGAAAAGTCTTCCGAAACAGCTCGTTGACGGCGTCGAAGGTTTCCTTGAAGCGCCGCCGGGATTCCCGATTCATGTGCTTAATGGCACGCTCGAGATCCGCCAGAGCCTTTTCGATGTCGTCCTTCTGCGCCGTCAGATCGACATAACGTTTCTCGGCTTCTTCGAACTCCGTCTTGGCGTCGAGGTTTACCGGCCCCATGCGCTCGATCAGCTTCGACAGTTCGTCGATGCGCCGGCGATGTTCCGTGTCCACGGCTGGGCGCGCGTGATATTTCCCGATGACCCGTTGCAATTCGAGGCCACGGAAGCGCTCCCGGACGCCTCGAAGCAGATGCTCGCGCTCGAGTTCCAGCTTCTGGACTCTGAGTTCGTGCTCCCGTCCGCGCTCCTCGGCGGAAGTGAGCGTCGAGCGGAGAGTCCGGAGGGTCGCTTCGCGGGCGCCGAGAGCGGAGCGAATCTGCTCCAAGAGGCGGCGGACGTCGTCGTGCTCGCGATGAAGAGCTCGGGCGACGTCATTTGCCGCGCGCAGTGATTCGGTCACGCGCATCATGATCGCCGCAGTCTCGCCGAACCCACGCGCGGACTCGACCGAATCGCGCTCGAGTTTCGCGATCCGATCTTCGTGTTCGTCGATCGACGCAGCGAGACGTTCGGCGGCGCCCCGCGCGGCGTCCAGCTGTTCGCGCACCTGCGCGAGCCGCACCTTGCGTTCGGTCACGAGGGCCGCATGCGCCGAGACCCGGTCCTTCCACGCCGTCGCTCCCTCGGAAGCGCGCGCGAACGCGACTTGCGATTGCTCCTGGCGGTGCTCGAGCGCATCCAGCTCGGACCGTGCGCTCGCCTCTTCTTGCGCCGACGACTCGATCGAGCGTCCGAGTTCGGCAAGCTCGAGTTCGAGCGCGGTCCTTCGCCGAGCGGACCGTTCGACCTCGCTCAGTGTGCGCGACAGATCTTTCTCTGCGCTCACGTGCGCGATCTCATTCTCCACGGCGCCCGCCCGCGCCCGATCGAGGGAGGCGCCCAGCTCTGTCATGCGCGCCCGAATAGCTCGATGAGCGTCGGCGGCGTCGTGAACTTGCCGCTCCAGCCGCTCCACGTCGTGGGTGAGCTGACGGATCTCGCGCTTCTGTTCGACCATCGCCGAGGCGACATCGTCGCTAGATCCGCCGCTTATGAGCCCCCCCGCCCGCGCGACCGTGCCGTCCAACGACACCGCCGTGGCGTGGTGCGCGCGAGAGAGGCAAACGGCGTCTTCGGCGGTCCGACACAAGATCGCGTCGCCTACCAATCCGCGAACGAGGTCCTCATGCTCCTCCGTATAGTGCAGGAAGTCGATCACGTAACCGAGCGCGTCTGGTGGTTCGGGTGAAAGGATTCTCGGAGCTCCGGCGATGTAGCGTGGATTCGCCGGCACCACCGTCGCTCGCCCGCGGCCCGTCGAGCGCAAACCATCGAGAAGGGCAACTCCACGTTCAGGGTCCGAGACGATGACGCACTGAAGCGTGTCACCGAGCAGACCGGCGAGGGCAGCCGTGTGGACCTCGTCGACCTCGATGCGGTCCGCGACCATGCCGAGCACCCCGGCATCTCCCGACGACAGGAGCGCGCGAACGCCGGTACCGACGCCTTCGAGACGTCGGTGCAGATCTTCGAGCGCGCGCAAGCGGTTGCGACGGAGTCCGAGCTCATTTTTCGCCGAATCGAGCTGCCGCTCGGCATCGAGGGACTGCGGGCGCAACGCCTCACGCTCGCGTTCCAAACCACCGAGTTCCTCAGCGCTCAGGCGCTTTCCTTCGGCTCTCTCCGCGACGCTGCGTCGTAGGGCCGCCTCGTGCGACGTCAGATCCGCGATCTCCTCGGCTATCCGCTCGAGTTCGGTCAGGGTGCGAGCCCTGCGTTCGCGCGTCTCTTCGGTGCGTCGGCGAAAGCCGTCCAGGCGTGCGCGGAGCGCGGCGGACGAGGTCGTGGCACCGGTAACGTCGGCTCGCGCCGCCTCGGCCACTTCATGGGCGGTCGCTTCTTCGGCCTGCAAGGCGACGAGCGCCTGCTCTTCACCCGAAGCATCAGCTTCGCGGGCTTCTGCGTCGCGTCCGAGGGACTGCATGCGTCCGGCGAGTTCGCCACGTTCCGCGACGAGTTGGGCGAGCTTGAGGCTCAGACTATCGTGCGCCGAGGCAGCCGTTTTCAACCGATCGTCCAGATGAGCGAGGTGATCTCGCGAGCGCGTCAGTTCGGCTTGCAGCGTACTCACGTCGTTGTCTGCTCCGAACGCCGCTCGGGAAAGCTCCTCCGATTTTTCTTCGACGTTCCCTGCCTCGTTGCGCGCCGCGATGAGCGCAGTTTCGTCAGCCTGCACGCTCTCCCTCGCGTCGCCAGCCTCCATCGCCGCGGACGTCAGCGCATCGCGTTCCACTCGTTCCAGGACGATGAGCTCGAGCAGTTGATGACTGCTCTGGTGCAAACTCAGTTCTTCCAACTCCTCGCGGTAGGTGACGAAGCGTTCCGCCTTCGCGGCTTGACGCTTGAGCGATGCGCGGGTTCTGTCGATTTCAGCCACGATGTCGCTCACGCGAAGCAGATTTTGCCGCGTCTGCTCCATCTTGCGCTCGGCATCGCGCCTGTGTTTCTTGTATTTGGTGATCCCTGCAGCTTCTTCGATGAAGAGCCTTCGATCTTCGGGACGAGCCGTCACTATCTGCCCAATGCGGCCCTGTTCGACGATCGAGTAGGCCTTCGTTCCCACCCCGGTTCCGAGGAAAAGATCTTGCACGTCGCGCAGGCGAACCTGGGTTTTATTGATGAGATATTCGCTCGTTCCGTCGCGGAAGAGCCGCCGAGAGACGGCGATTTCGGGGTATGCCGCAAACTCAGGCGGCAGCGTCGCTGCATACGCCTTGTCCCCGTTATCGAAGGTCATGGTGACTTCGGCGAACCCATGCGGCCCACGGGATTCGGAGCCGTTGAAGATCACGTCCTCCATGGACTTACCGCGTAAGTGTTTGGGGCTTTGCTCGCCCATGCACCAACGGATCGAGTCGACGATGTTGGACTTACCGCAACCGTTCGGGCCGACGACGCCAATGACGTCGTGGTCGAAGTGGATTACCGTGCGGTCCACGAAGGACTTGAATCCGCAGATCTCCAGCTTCTTGATGTGCATTCGACTGTCGTTCCTCTGACACGACCATCCGCGCCCCGCGAACCGAAGGGTACGCGCGATTCTCGCTGGCTCCAGCGAGCGTGACGCTTCGATGGTCGCTCGTTTTAGTTAACCGTTCCCTCGGTGCGCTTCGATGAAAGCGGCAAGTCCTGGCTTCGCCGTCAGCATGTGATGTATGGTCACGTCAGCTCACCCTGAAAGGATTAGCACCAGTTTACGGTTCCTCACAAGGTAATCTTGCACGGGTTTTCCCCGGGGCGTCCGCCGGCGGTCGAGGTACGCATGTGATTGATGGTCACTTGAATCGACGGTCTCGCGGCGACGGCGCGTTGACAGGAGTGGGTTCGCTGAACATCAATGACCGGGGTAGAATGATTACCGGAGAGTTCCGATGACCTATGAGTACGCCTGCGCCGCCTGTGGCCACGAATGGGAGGCCGAGCAGTCCATTCGAGCTCAGGCTCTGAAAAAGTGCCCCAAATGCGGAAAACTGGAGGCAAAGCGCCAGATCTCCCGGGGGGCTGGCTTCATCTTGAAGGGCGGGGGGTGGTATGCCGACGGCTACGGATCGGCCGGGTCGAGTGCCGGAAAAAAAGCCGGCAGCGAGAAAAGTGAGGGCTCGACGTCCGGCGGTTCGGGTGGCGACAAGGGATCGAGTTCGAGCGCTGCCACGGCGCCCTCCGGAGATTCGAAGAGCAAGACCGCAGCGGCCTGAAAGCTGGGTAGGCTCGAACCGATGGATGGGAAAACGCGGCTTAACGAGATCCGGGCAAGCATCACCGCGCTCGATCGACAGCTAGCTCGCGTTCTCGAAGAACGGGCGAAGCTTTCGCGTCAGATCCAGGCGCTTGGTGAGATCGGTGGTGTCGCAACGGACGCCGAGCGGGACGTGCTCCGCTTCTTGAACGAGGAACCGGAAGGGGAGCTTCCCAAGGAAGCTCTGCGCGCGATATTCGCTCAGGTGGCGGCGACGTCCCGCGCGCTCGAGCGATCGCTGAGAGTCGCGTACGTCGGTCCCGAAGGCGGCTTCGGGCATCAGATGGCAAAGCTCCACTTCGGCCCCGGCGCAGTCTTGCTCGAGAGCGCGACGGTCGCCGATGCTCTCGAGGAGGTTCTTCGACAACGAGCGTCGTTCTGCGCATTTTCGTTCGATACCTCGGTGGATGGATTGAGTCTCCCCGCGGTCTCGGCGCTCGCAGAGACGGAGCTGGTGCTCGTCGGTGAGCGCACATTACCCGCCAAGCTTTGCCTCATGAACATGGCCGGGACCGGTCCGATCGGACGGCTCTATTCCACGTCGACTGGCCACGCCATGTCGGAGAGGTTCAGGAAGCGCGAATATTTGCAGGCCGTCGTGCTGGACGTGCGCTCCCCGGTCGAAGCGGTGCGCCGCGCGAAGGAAGAGCCAGGTGCTGCAGCGGTCGTTCCAGAAGCCTGCGGCCGCGAGCTCGGTCTCGAAGTCGTCAAGGAGAATGTCGGCGATGAACCTGCATTGCGGTGTCGCTACGGCATCGTCGGAACGCGCCCCGCCAGCCGATCGGGGAGCGACACGACGTGCTTGCTTTTCAGTCTGGACGACGCGCCGGGTACGCTGTTTGAGGTACTCGGGCACTTCGCCGAGCGCGGCATCAACTTGAAAAAAATTCAGTCACGCCCGGTGCGCGGAGCGAGCTGGGACTACATCTTCTACGTGGAGGTCAGCGGACACGTCACCGACCGCGCCGTTGTGACGGCGATCGAGGCCGTCAAGGGCTCGACGAAATACCTGAAGCTCCTCGGATCCTTTCCGACCGAAGTGTGAGCGGGAGAGCAACCGGGGCGTTCGGACGAGCTGCCCCGCGCGTGCTTTGGTGTACGCTCCGCGCCGCATGAGCCTCGAAGTCACCCCGACCATCGCCCGGCTTCGTCCTTACGAGGCGGGCAAACCGCTCGAGGAGCTCGCGCGCGAGCTCGGAATCGCCGATGCTATCAAGCTTGCATCGAACGAGAACCCTCTGGGGCCTTCGCCGAAGGCGGTCGACGCCGCCCGCGCGGCTCTCTCGGCTGCGCACCGGTACCCTGACGCGAGCGCCCACCATCTCAGGGCACGCCTTGCGGCGAAGCTCGGTGTTTCGACGGAGGAGGTCATCCAGGGGAACGGCTCGAACGAATTGCTCGAGCTGCTGGTCCGCACGTTCACCACACCGGCCGACCACGTCGTGTTCGCCGACCCGTCGTTCGTCGTCTATCAGCTTGCGTGTCTGGCGCACGGCGTCTCCTTCACCGCCGTGCCGCTCGTGCATGACGTCCACGATCTGTCGGCAATGGCCGCTGCAGTCACGCCGAAGACGCGACTCATCTTCGTCGCAAATCCGAATAACCCGACAGGTACCTACGTCGGGCGCCGCGCGATGGAAGAGTTCTTGCGTTCGATTCCTGGACACGTCCTGGTCGCTCTCGACGAGGCGTATTGCGAATACGCCGACGCCCCGGACTATCCCGACGGGGTGGAACTTCGACGGGTGAACGAGCGACTGGTCGTGTTGAGGACGTTCTCGAAGGTCTACGGCCTGGCGGCGCTGCGAGTGGGATACGCCGTCGCGATGCCAGAAATCGTCGACTACATGAATCGCGTGCGGGCACCCTTCAACGTAAGTTCGCCGGGGCAGGCAGCAGCTCTGGCGGCTCTGGATGACGTCGAGCACGTCGCGCGCAGCGTCCGCGAAAACGCCGTGGAGCGGACGCGCATCGGTCGTGAGCTCGCGTCGATGGCCGTTGGGGTGACTCCGAGTCAGGCCAATTTCGTGTATTGCGAATTCCGACGGCCGGCACGCGCGATCTACGAGGCGCTTCTGCGGAAAGGGGTCATCGTGCGACCGTTCGGCTCTTTGCCGACGAAGTTGCGCGTCACGGTCGGAACGGGCACGGAGAACGATCGCTTTCTCGGGGCGCTGCGCGAGGTGCTGTTGTGAATTCGGGGCTCCATCCGTCTCGGGGAGGCCGACCGTGAGCCGTGTTCTGGTCCGTCCGGCGGAAAGACCGCTGAGCGGCGGCGTCCCGGTTCCGAGTGACAAGAGCATCGGCCACCGGTCGTTCATCTTCGCGTCGCTCGCAAAGGGAACCTCGATCGTCAGGAGCTTTTCGTACGGCGAGGACAACGTCGCGACGATGAAGGCGTTCGCGTCGATGGGCGTGGGCGTAACCGACGATGGCTGCGGTACCGTGACTGTCGAGGGGCGCGGTCTCGTCGATCTGGCGGCGCCGCGGGACGCGATCGACTGCGGCAATTCCGGCACGACGATGAGACTCCTCGCGGGCGTTCTCTCCGCGCAGCCGTTTCGGTCGCGCCTGACGGGAGATGCCTCGTTGTCGCGGCGTCCGATGGGGCGCATCGCGAGGCCGCTCCGTGCCCGGGGCGCATCCGTCGAGGGTGCGCCGCACGCCACGCGCAAGGAGGAGATCACGGCGCCCCTCGACGTCGGGCCGCTAGCTCCCGGCGCTCGGCTCGCGGGGCTGGAGTACCGTCTGCCCGTCTCGAGCGCGCAGGTGAAGAGCGCTCTGTTGTTATCCGGATTGTTCGCGTCCGGACCGACGATTCTTTACGAACCACTCGCATCGCGGGATCACACGGAGCGCATGCTTGCGGCCCTCGGCATTCCGCTTCGCGCGGCGGGTACGATGGTGAGTCTCGAGCCGCCGGAGCGTGCGGACGCGATCCGTGCCTTCGACGTCGATCTCCCCGGCGATCTGTCGGCGGCGGCATTTCTTCTCTGCGCTGCCGAGATCGTCGAAGGAAGCGTGGTCACGACGCGGCGCACCGGCCTGAATCCGACGCGCGCGGGGATCCTCGACATCATTCGCATGCTGGGCGGTTTTATCGCCACGGAGCCACAGGGGGACGTGCTCGGGGAGCCGTTCGGTCTCACGACGGCAAGGTTCTCCGAACTCCATGCGCGACCGGTCGGTGGAGAACTCGCGACACGCAGCATCGACGAGATCCCCGTGGCGTGCGTGCTGGCGGCACGCGCCGCAGGGACCACGGTCTTCAGCGACGTCGGAGAGCTACGGGTCAAGGAATCGGACCGCATCGCCCGCGTCGTGGCGCTGCTGCGCGATTTCGGCGTCGAGGCAGAGGAGAGTGAGGATGGGTTTTCCGTGCTCGGCCGGCCCGAGGGGCGTCTCCGCGCCGCCCGAGTGACGAGCCACGGCGATCACCGAATCGCGATGACCGCCTGCGTGCTCGGGCTGGTCGCGGAGGGCGAGACCGTCGTGGAGGACGCGGATTGCATCGGAACCAGCTTCCCTCGGTTCGTCGGGACGCTCCGCGCGCTCGGGGCCGACGTCGAGGTCCGGCCGTGACGATGCGTGAGCCCCGTATTGCGATCGACGGTCCGGCGGGAGCCGGCAAGAGCACGGTGTCACGACGCGTCGCCGACCGGCTGGGGTATCTGCTTCTCGACACGGGCGCGCTTTATCGATGCGTCGCGCTCGCAGCGAAGGACGCGACCATTGCGTGGACTGACGAAGCACGAGTCGGCGATCTTGCGCGCGCCATGGCTCAACGTGAAGCGATCCGGTTCGAAGCTGCCGCTGGAGGTCAGCGGATTCTGCTCGACGGAAGGGACGTCTCGAGCGCCATCCGAACGCAGGACATAGCGGAGGGGGCGAGCCAGGTGAGCGCCCTGGCTCCGGTGCGCGAAGCTCTGCTCGACATGCAGCGAGCCGCGGCTCGCGCGGGTGGCGTGGTCCTCGAAGGGCGCGACATAGGCACGGTCGTCCTCCCGGACGCGGAAGCGAAGTTTTTTCTGACCGCCTCGCTCGAGATCCGGACGGCCCGGCGCGTTCGCGATCTCGAAGAGCGTGGCCAACATGCCGTGCCGGAGGACATCGAACGCGAGGTCCGCCAGCGGGACGCGCGCGACACGATGCGAGCGGTCGCGCCGCTTCGGCAGGCGACGGATGCCTTTCTCGTCGACAGCACTCACATGACGATCGAAGAGGTTGTCGATGCGATTGTCTCTCGCATCGCGGAAATCCGGTTCGCGCGGGCGTCCGAGAAGGCCGAGTGACGCTCGCGTCGCGTCCGGCTCGCATTGTGGCGGCGGGGGCGCTCATGATCGGGGTCGTCTCCTGTGTGGCGCGGATCCCGCCGCCACCCGCGGCTGCACCGTCCCTGGACCGGCCGAGCGCCGCGATCCCAGCAGATCTCGACGTCGCATTCCGGGTGGATCTCGACGCGGCGAAGCGATTCTTCGGGCCGAGCGTCGCTCGAGCGCTGCGGGTCAATCTGGTCGATCCTGCGACGGATCCCGCCATGGCAGCCTTTCTCGCCGACGCACTCGCAAGGACATCGACGGTGTGGGTCGCGCTGCGCCCGGGGCTCGCGGCCGATGCAGCGGACAACGTCCTGATTCTTCGAGGCGCGTTTGGACAGCTCGAGCCAGGCGCGGACAGCGGCTTCGAGCCGCCCGTGGATCTGGGTGCGGCATTCCGGAGGTACGATCGCCCCGTTCCGAAGCGCCGCTCGGCGCCGGCTCGCGTCTATGCGCGCGCGAACGACTGGCTCGTCTTCGTGTCGAGCGCGGAGCTCGACAGCACCGCGCGCTCGCTCGATCGAGGGAGCAGTGATCCTCACCTCGATCCTCCGGATCGCGGCCTGTTCTCGCTGTCGGCGCGCGTCCCGCCGCTGGTCCCATTGCTCCTGCCGGGTTACCGTCCGCTCGCGGAGGCGCTCGCGGGCGCGACGATGCTCGACGCCAGCGTGCTCGCGGACGATCGCGGGCTGCGCGTGAACGTCGATGTTCGCTTCGAAACCGGCGGTGCGGCCGTCGAGGCTCGCGATCGCGCTCGGCTTCTGTTGGCGGTGCTCGGTCGCGCGACGGGGCTCGTCGGAAAACTTGCCCGAGGAGCCGTCGCAGACGCGGAAGCGACTACGCTTTTCGTGAAGATCGAGCTCGATGCCAGGGGTTTGTCCGAGGTAATAGGTTGCCTCACCGGAGCGAGCTGCGAATAGTGCCCGCGCCGAGCCATTTGCCCGCCAACGGAACACCCCATCGAGATCGGCGCGGGCATTCGTTCCGGACGGTGGCAATCGGCGGAGGGGTGCTCGCGGCCGTGATCGTGTCGGTGCTGATCGCTCTCTACGTCCGGTTCCTTCGCTACGAGCGCGTCGCGGTCCGTCACGTTCCCGAGGGGGCCGCATTTGTCGTTCGTCTCGACGTTGCGCAGGCGCCCCTCTATGAGCCCGTGCGACGGCGTCTGCTACCGCTGCTCGGTGGTCCGCTCTCCCTGCCGTCGGAAGGGGACGCTCGACTGTTCCGGATCGAGGAGCGCACCGATCTGCATTCCAGCGATCTGCGGGAAGTCGTCGTCGCGTTCGGGCCTGCCACGGCCGATTGGGTGATCGTGCTCGGCGGCATCTTTCCCGCGGGGCCGGGGATGGCCGTTCTCGCGGCGGCCCTGCACGCCGAGAGCCCGCGGTGGGCGGCGAGCTCGGACGGCGTGGCTTCGGTCTTCGACGGTCGAACCGCGATTGGTCGTGGGCGGGACGCCACCGTCGTGATCGCTTCGAGCGAGGCGTTGCTCCGGCGCGCCCTCGTTCCAGGGGGGGCGTACTCGGAGCTCGGTCTGTCGAACGAGGGCGCGGGAGCCCTGGCCGCCACGGCCGCGGGCGTGGGCGCTTTAACCAGGATGGTGGGGTTGTTGCCTGCGCTCACCACCGGGCTCACGCACCTCACCGGCCAGCTGACGCTCGGCAATCGGCTAGAGTTGAAGCTCGTGGGGACGGACTCCGGCGACGGACACGCCGGCCGCGACGCTCGCGACGCCCTGGCCCGCGCGCGGGACTTCCAGCGCGGCGACTCTTCGCCCACCTCCACGTTGGTGGGCGCTCTGGCAGACCGAGCGGTGCTCCTCGCTCCCACGCCCCGCTCCTCGGCGGTTGTCCTCGTTTGGGAGCTGGAAGAGGTGGATCAGGCGTTTTCCTTGCTGGCCGACTCCGTTCGTGACCGATGGCGATAGGCCTGGCCGGCGGTCCGAGCTGTTGACTCGACCGGGGGCGTGGGGTACCTGAGCCCCGCCGGCTCTTCGACCCTCTCGAGCTCCGACTCGAGGCGGCTTCGCTCACGCCGAGATTCCGACGGAAGGTTCTCTACAATATCCATGGCTGCCACAGAAATGTCCACCAACCCAAGCCCATCCGAAAGCTTCGCCGCACTCTTCGAGACGAGCGCCGCACAGACTGGCGGTGTCGACACCGGAGGCGAGGGACAGATCGTCAGCGGCATCATCGTTCAGGTGAACCGTGACTCAGTGGTGGTGGATATCGGAGGGAAGAGCGAAGGTGTGATCTCGAAGAGCGAATTCCTCGATGCGTCGGGTGAGTTCGCCGTCAAGGCCGGAGACAGAGTCGACGTTTACGTCGAGAGCCGCGAGACCGACGACGGTCTCATCTCCTTGTCCAAGGAGAAGGCTGACAAGATGAAGGTGTGGGACGAGATATCGAGCGCGTGCGAGCGCGACGAGATCATCGAAGGTACCATCACCCAGCGCGTCAAGGGCGGTCTGTCCGTGACCATCCGCGGCGGTGTGAAGGCGTTCTTGCCGGGCTCGCAGGTGGATCTCCGCCCGGTCCGGAACCTCGACAAGCTGATCGGTCAGACGTACGAGTTCAAGGTCATCAAGTTCAACAAGAAGCGCGGCAACATCGTCCTGTCGCGCCGCGTGCTCCTCGAGAAGGAGCGTGACACCATGAAGGCGCGCACGCTCGAGACCTTGCAGGAAGGCATGGTCCTCGACGGTGTGATCAAGAACCTGACCGAGTACGGCGCGTTCGTCGATCTCGGCGGGATCGACGGCTTGCTGCACATCACGGACATGTCCTGGGGCCGTGTGAATCACCCGAGCGAGGTGTTCAAGGTCGGCGACAAGGTGACCGTCAAGGTCCTGAAGTACAACGCAGAGACCGAGCGCGTGAGCCTCGGTATGAAGCAGACCCAGGAAGATCCGTGGAATCACGCCGAGGAGGCGTATCCGCTCGCCAAGCGCGTCAAAGGCAAGGTGATGAGCATCACCGACTACGGCGCCTTCGTGGAGCTCGAGGCGGGCATCGAAGGGCTCATCCACGTGAGCGAGATGAGCTGGACGAAGAAGATCAAGCACCCATCGAAGCTCCTCGAGATTGGTCAAGAGGTGGAATGCCAGGTGCTCGAGGTCGACGCACGCGCCAAGCGGATCAGCCTCGGGCTCAAGCAGCTCGAGCCCGATCCGTGGTCGATCTTCACCGACAAGTATCACCCGGGCGACAAGATCTCCGGCAAGGTCCGGTCGATCACGGACTACGGTGTGTTCGTCGGAATCGAGGAGGGTGTCGACGGCATGGTCCACAAGACGGATCTGTCGTGGACCATCAAGGTCAATAACCCGTCGGACCTCTACGCCAAGGGAGACGACGTCACGGCCATCATTCTCTCGATCAACCACGACGAGAAGAAGGTGAGCCTCGGCGTGAAGCAGGTCCACGACGATCCGTGGGGCACCCTAGTCGACAAGTATCGCCCCGGCACCGTCGTGCCGCAGGCAACGGTGCTCCGCATGGCGGACTACGGCGCGTTCGTCCGGATCGAGGACGGCATCGAGGCGCTGATTCCGTCCGGGGATCTGCCGGACGGCGGTGTGCAACCGGGCGACGTCATCAAGGCCGAGGTGCAGAACGTCGACGCCGTGGATCGGCGCTTGACGCTCACGTGTCGCGGGGTGGGCGAGAGCCCCGCCGGGGAGCAGCCGGAAGCTGCCAAGCGCGAGGCTCAAGCCCCGAGTCGAGGTGCAACGCTCGGGGATCTGCTCAAGGAAAAGCTCGGTGACAAGCTGACCAGCATGACGGGCGGCGGCGAGGGCGGCACCAAGTAATCGCGCTCGACGAACACCCCTGTGGATGGCCCGCCGGGGAAGACGGGGCGAAGGAGAGCTTGTCGATGCGGCCACGATGACCGAAAGCTCTTTGCCGCCACCCCTGTCCGGCTGGACGCGACGGCGCATAGTCTTTCTTGCCGTCAGCGGAGTCATCACCGTCGCGGTGCTCGTCGCCACGTCGGAAGTGCTGTTGCCGTTCCTGCTCGCGTGCATCACGGCGTACGTCCTCACCCCTGCCGTGGCGGCTGCCGAGCGCTTCAAGATACCGCGAGGGAGCTCGATTCTCCTGGTTTACGCCGTCACGCTCGGCGCCCTCTACGGTGGGATTGCGACGATCGCGCCGCGGATTTCGTCGGAGACGGAGAACCTCGTCGAGGAGATGCCGACGATGATCCGTCGTCTCGTCGCCGAGTGGGCGCCCATGCTCGAACGCCGTGCGCGCGTCGTGCTGGACCCCGTCGGTGAACCCGTGCCCGAGCCGGCGGACTCCGCGCCCGCGTTCGAAATATCGAAGGGCCCCGACGGTTCGGTGAGTGTCCGCATCACGGGCGGCATGGACATCGTCCAGGATGGACCGAAGGTCTGGAAGCTGAAGCCGTCACGACACCGCTCCGAGACGTTCAGCGTGGCCGGGTTCGTCAGTGAAGCGATTGCGGATACCGCCAGCTACTTGCGGCGAAACGCACTCGAGTTGCTCCGGGTCGGACAGGCCGTCGTGGGGAAGGTGACTCACGGCATCTTCCTGACCTTCATGACGCTCATGGTCGCAGCGTACGTGATGTACACGCGCGAGGGCATCATCGAATTCTTCCGGTCCCTTGCCCCGCCATCCGCGAGAGAGAGCTTCGATCGGCTTCTCTACCGGGTCGACCGGGGGTTTTCGGGCGTCGTTCGTGGGCAACTCGTCATCATGCTCCTGAACGGTCTGCTGTCGGCGGTCGGGTACTGGATGTTCGGGCTCAAGTACTGGCCGATCCTCGCGCTGGTATCGGGGCTCATGAGCATCATTCCGATCTTCGGCTCGATCATGAGCAGCGTGCCCGTCGTCATGGTGGGTCTCACGCAGAATTTCTGGACGGCCCTGTGGGTCCTCCTGTGGATCCTCGGTATCCATCAGGTCGAGGCGAATCTCTTGAATCCCAAGATCATCGGCGCAGCCGCGAAGCTCCATCCGGTGCTGATCATTTTTTCGCTGCTGGTCGGCGAGCACTTTTATGGAATCTGGGGCGCGCTCCTCGCGGTCCCGGCGCTCTCGCTCGCGCAGAGCATCTTCAATCATTTCCGCTTCGAGTCTTTGCCGGACGCCGCGCCGGACAGCGTTATGCTTCACGCTGCGCTGCGTTCCCGAGCGACTCCGCGCGAATAGCTTTTGGCCCGGTTCCGGCCCGGGGTTGCGCGCGGCCGGCTCCCGGAGCTAAACACCCCTCAGATGTCCAACAAGGCGAAGCGGAAGCTCGCGCAAAAGCCCGCTCAGCGCGTCGAAGTCCCGGACCCGTTCAGCCGGGACAACATGAGGCAGGTCGCGCTCCGCCTGGGACTGCCGCTCATGGCCGTCTGGATCATTGGCGGGTGCATCGCGGGCATCAGTCAATCTCATGGCACCATCGTCGCCGCCCTCGCGATTCCGGGTGTCATCACCGTCTTGCTCGCCGGGATCCTCGTGTGGGGCGTCGGCCAGGCGCGTAAAACGAAGAGCGTCGCCGGGCTCCTCTCCAAGGCGGAGACCGCGGAAGACCGCAAGGCAGCGCTCGAGAAGTTGGACCAGGACTACGGGAAGAAGGATCCGGCCGCCGTATTCGCCAAGGCGCAGCTCTTCTTGCAGGATAACGAGCCGCGGAAGGCGCTGGAGGTGCTCGAGCAGATCGAGCTCGGCAAGGTGCTAGCCCCTGTTGCGGATGAAGCGCGTGCCCAGCGCGCCATGATCCATCTTCTCATAGGTGAGGTGACGCCGGCTCGCGACCTTGCGGACGGAATCGATCTCTCTCGGCAGCAGGACGCGAAGGCGCGCGCCATGATGGCGTCGGTCGTCGCCGAAGCGTGGGCCCGGACCGGACAGGCCAGGAAGGCGGCCGAGACCATCGAGCTCTTCAATCCGGACGATCCCGAGTTCGAGCCCATCCGGGCGCAGCTCTACCGGGCACGCGCCTACGTCTTTGCTGCGACCGGGGACGCGAAAGGCATGCGACGGGCGCTGAAGAAGCTGATCGAGCAGGACGCACGCCTGCTCGGCGGTTTCATGACGAAGCGCACACATCCCTTGCTTCAAAAGGAAGCGAAGAAGATGCTGGAACAATCCGGCCAGGCGCCGCGCAAGATGATCATGCAGCGACACTGACCCTGAAGCTCGCGCCGACGAGGCGCGATGAGCGGGGTTCTCGGCGACATGTCGAGCCCCGTCCGGTGTCACAGACCCGCGAGCGTCGCCCGGGCGCGCGGCGCAATGGTCACTTCCGGCAACAGCTCCGCGAACGATACGACGCGCACTCGCGGGAGCTCCGCTTCGAGCAGATGGCGCACGAACCGACGGATGTCCGGGCGGGTGAGCACGATGGGGTGCTCGCGCCCGATGCTGTCCGCGCACTCGATCGCACGGCGGACGGCGCTCACGATGTCGCGTGCCGCCGCGGGCGCCATCGCCAGGAAGCGTCCCGACGAGGTGTTCGAGATCGCAGACCTTATGGCTTCTTCGACGCCCGGATCGAGCAAGATGACGCCGAGCTCGGGCGCGCCGCGCATCAGTGTGAAGGTGAGGGGTCGTTTGAGCTCCGCTCGGACGTGTTCGGCGAGGGATGCGGGATCGCGCTCGTTCGGCCGTGCACGCGGCAACGCCTCGAGGATCGCCTTGAGATCGCGAATGCTCACGCCTTCGCCGACCAGCCGCCGCAGAACTTCGGACAGATCGGCGACGTCGACGACCCTGGGAACGATCTGACGGACGGTCGTCGGCGCGATGCGCTCGAGCCCGTCGAGTAGCGCCTTCGTCTCGCTGATGCCGACGAAATCCGAAGCGCGATCGAGCAGTATCGCCCTGCACTCCTCCTCGATCGAGCGCACCAGGCTCTCGTCGGAAACGCCCATCGACGCCGTCCGCACGAGCGCCGGCACCTCGTGGATCGAGAGTACGAAGGCCCCGTGGGCAAGACCGTCATCCACGAACACCCGGCACTCGGGAAGCGGGACCCCTCGCTCGCGTTCGACGCCGCTCCTGAGCCGCTCGGCGAGCTCGTCCAGGGCTCGGGCGCCGATCCTGGCGGCAAGCCCGGCGCTCGCGGCGAGTGACCAGGGGGTGATGGGGTTTGCTGGTGCGTCGTGGAGAGCGGCGGGCCCCCGGTACCTCGACCGTGCCGGCCCACGTCGCGAGAGCGCGATGAGGACGATTCCGATGACGAGAAAAGGCAGCGTCGGTAGCCCCGGTACCAGCGCGAAGCCGAGCACGAGAACACCCGCGACCCCGAGAGCCCGCGGCACGCCGAGCAACTGCGCCGAGAGCTCCGAGCCGAGCGCGGTCCGAGGATCGTCGCTCGCCACGCGGGTGACGAGGATGCCCGCCGACGTCGCGAGCAGCAGGGCCGGGATCTGCGTCACGAGGCCATCTCCGATGGTGAGCAGCCCGAAGCGACGCAGCGCCGCGCCGAAGTCGAGCCCGCGTTGCCCGACGCCGATGGCGACGCCGCCCACGAGGTTCACGATCGCGATGAGCACCGTCGCGATCACGTCGCCCTTGACGAATTTCACCGCGCCGTCCATGGCGCCGTAGAAATGACTCTCGCGTTCCAGCTCCCGGCGAAGGCGCTGCGCCTCCCCCGGTTCGAGGTTTCCGGCACGGAGATCGGCGTCGATCGACAGCTGCTTTCCCGGCAATGCGTCCAGCGTGAACCGCGCCCCCACCTCGGCAACCCGCTCGCTCCCTTTCGCGACGACCACGAACTGGATGATCGTGAGAATCAGGAAGATGACGGCGCCGACGGCGAAATTGCCGCTCACGACGAACGTACCGAACGCGCGAATGACGGCGCCAGCGTCCGCGTGGAGCAAGATCAATCGCGTCGAGGACACGTTCAACGCGACGCGCACCAGCGTCGTGATGAGCAGCAGGGTGGGAAAAGCGCTGATCTCGAGCGCGCTCCCCACGTAGAGGGTCACGAGCAGAACCGCGACCGAGAAGGCGAGATTCCCCGCGAGCAATATGTCGAGGAGCCACGTCGGCAGCGGCACAACCATGAGCGCGACGATCGCGACGACGACGACGGCGAGAGCGGCGTCCGCGGTCCGGAATCCGAACGGGGTCGACGACGACCGACGATGATTCGCCATGGATTCAGCTCGGCGCTGCGAAGAGCGCAAACACGCCGGTGTAAAGGTGCATCGTAGGCCGTCCGGAATACGGCGCGATCTCGAACGACGAGGAGAGTCCGGCGAACGGCAAGCCCGGGAACCGAGCCCGGAGGATCTTGGTGTCCACGTCGGGGGCGCCGTACAAAGTCGATCCCCGACCACTGCAGTTGACGTAGATGCCGAACCGCGGCGCCGCGCCGGCGATATCGCGCTCGAGCTCACGGGTCATCGCTTCGAAGTCCTCGCGCGCCGCTCGTCCGTCGCGCACCGCAAAGGTGACGCGCATGCCCTCCCGCAGCTCGTCCGACACGACGATGGCGCCGCGGTCGGGATCGACGCCCTGGATCCCCCGGACGACCAGGGACGGCCGGGCGCCCTCGCTCGGCTCCGGCTCGTCGGCGAGGACCAAGAGGAGCAGCGGATGGTCCGCGAGCCCCTCGGCATGCCGCGCGAGCACGTCGAGGGCCGGCTCGCCGTCGATACCAGCGAGCAAGGCCCCGCGGCATTCCGTCACGCGACGGAGCGGCCCGAGCAGCCGGCATGAGTGCGTCGTGCGAATCGCCGGAGTTGGCATGCCGCGCAGGATCATGGCGATCGAGCCGCTCAGCCGGCGCCCGGTTTCGTCGATACCGAGCACCCCCGGACGGCCGAGGCTACCAGCGCCGAACACGTAGCGAGTGGTTCGCAAGTCGCGGAGGGGCACGAGTGTCGAGGGGCTGAAACCCTCCGGATCGAGAAGGAGCAGCACAGTCGGGGTGGTCTTTCCGGTGCGGTCGCCGAGGACGTGCGCGAGGGATTCCCCGACGTCACCGTCGTCGGAGACAATTTCCGTGAGCTCCACGCGGCCACCCGACCACACCAGGCCCGCCGCTGCCGTCTGATCTTCGATCTCGCCGCGCTCGGTCAGCACGCCCCCACCTCCGGCCAGCGCGATGGGGATCTTCGGATGCAGCCCGGCGAGCGCACCGGCGATGGACTCGAGGTTGTCGGCAAGTCGTCCGCTAGCGAACACGAGCGCGCCCGAGGGAGCCCGGATCTGGCCGAGCGCGTGCGAAAACACGCTCGCCACCCGTTCTGGGCTGGCGGTCTTCACGTCCCAGCTCGCCGCTCCGGCGCCCATCCGGGGACCGACGCTAACATTAAGTTGGGGTCCGGTGGGAGAAGGGCAGAATCCCCTCCGGGGAGGCTTCTTTCGCTTCCAGGACGAAGGCGATTTCTCTAGCCTATAGCCTGGCCATGAGCGCGACCGCCCTGATGATTCGATCGGTCGGCGGCTCGGACGTCGGTCGCAGGCGCCAGAGCAACGAAGACGCCTACCTGCGAGACGACGAGCTTGGGCTCTGGATCGTCGCCGACGGCATGGGCGGTCACGCTGCCGGCGAAGTGGCGAGCCAGGAGGCGGTCGATACCATCTACGGCATGGTCAAGCGGGGGAAGCGCGCGTCCGTGGCCACGGGGGATCTCGATTCGAGGTTGCGCGCGGGCGCGCGGTTGCTGGAGGGCTCGGTGCAGGCCGCGACGTACATGATTTACGCCATGAGCGAGCTCGATGCGCGAAAGTCGGGGATGGGCACGACCATCAGCGCCATGATGACGATGCATGGTTACGTCATCACCGCGCAGGTCGGCGACAGTCGAATCTACCAGGTGCGCGAAGGTTCGGCGATGCAGCTCACGGAGGACCACACCCTCATCAACTGGCAGCTCAAGCGTGGGATCATCACCGAGGAAGAAGCGAAGACCAGCCGCCACAAGAACGTGATCACCAGGGCCGTCGGCAACCGTGATTACGTGCAGGTCGACACCGGGATGGTCGAGGTCGCCCCCGGCGATCGGTATCTGCTCTGTTCGGACGGCCTGCACGGCTATCTGCGCACCGAGGAGATCCCGGACCTGGCGGCGCTCGGCGGACGGGAGTCCGTGCGGCGCCTCATCGATCTCGCGAACAATCGGGGCGGCAAGGACAACATCACCGCCGTGCTCGTCGAAGTCGACCTCTGATCGCGTAGCGTCGCGGAAGCGCCGGGGCCGCATCGGCGTTCCTGACGGCATCGTGCCTACTTTTTTGGCCCTCCAGCGTGCGTTTCAGTACGGATGGGCGTGATGAAAAGCCCCCGAATCGGCGTTCTGATGGGAGGAACCTCGGCTGAACGGGAGGTGTCGCGGCGCTCCGGCGAAGCCGTTCTTGCCGCTCTCGTCGATGCGGGGCGCGACGCGGTCGCCGTGCTTCTCGGGGACGGGATCGACCCCCTCCGCGCCATCGCGAGCGCGGGCATGGACGTCGCGTTCCTCGCGCTTCACGGCCGTCATGGCGAGGACGGCTGCGTTCAGGGCCTGCTCGAGATCCTGGGGATCCCGTACACCGGGTCCAGCGTCATGAGCAGCGCCCTGGCGATGGATAAGCTGAAGGCCAAGGAGCTGTTTCGCCTGCACAACGTCCCCACACCCCCCTACTACGTGCTCGAAAGTCGCGGTGCGTTGAAGGACCTGGCGGAGATCCACGGCTCGTTCGGATTTCCGGTGGTCGTGAAGCCGCGCAGGGAAGGCTCGAGCATCGGCGTGTCCAAGGCGCACGACGCCATCGAGCTCGAGGCCAGCGTGACGCGCGCGTTCGAGCACGACGATTCGGTGCTCGTGGAGCGGTTCATCGCGGCCAGGGAGATCGCCGTGGGGCTCCTCGACGGTCGGGTTCTCGGTGCCGTGGAGATCGTCCCCAAGAGCGGCTTCTACGATTACGCGGCGAAATACACGTCGGGTGCCACGGAGTACTATTGCCCCGCGCGCCTGCCGCCGACCCGCATTCGCGGAGTCCTGAACCTCGGTGAACGAGCGGCTCAGGCGCTCGAGACGTCCGGCGCGGTGCGGGTCGATCTGCTCGTCACGGAGGCGCAGAACGAATACGTGCTCGAAGTGAACACCCTCCCGGGCATGACACCCACGAGTCTCTTCCCGAAGATTGCGGCGTCCGTTGGCTTCTCTTTCCCGCAACTCTGCGTCGAGATGGCGGACCGAGCACGCCTTCACACGATGCCCGCCACCCGGCCCGCGACGTTGGTGACGGCCCTGCCGGAGCCCGTCGCGCCCACGTTGCACGACGTCAGAGTCGCGTGATCGCGGGGTTCACGGTGAGGCGGCGGCGCAGGCGCGCCGCACGGCCCGGTTGTGCTTCTCGGTGAGCTCTTCGACGGCCTTTCAATCGTCGGGAGGGTCCAGGAACACGTAGCGCGTCGCCTGCGCGTCGGTTCGCTCGGCATTCGACGGATTGACCACGAGCCCGCCGATGCCGAGGCCGAAGCCGACACCGACCAGGGTGCCGCCCCAGGCTGCCTTCGTGCCATCCACCGGGTTCGAATCGTGTCGATTCCCTTGGGCGTCGACGGTCGTCTTGCTGCCGAATGCGTTCACGAACAACACCGTACCGATCGCAATCGCAGCCACACTCGCGACGCCGAGCGTCCCGGCGATGATCTGCCGTCGATGGTACGCCGCGAGGGCATCGCGCTTCCGCTCGATGAGCTCCGATTCGGGAAAATCCGACAGCGAGGGAATCGACTCGGGATCGTCGCTGCCGACGTGATACAGGCCGAGCCCGTTCACCGCGTGACTCGTCCCCCTGGGTTCATCCGCGACCCGGGCGCGCGTGGGTGCGAGAACCAGCCAGTCCCTGGCCTCACAGGGCGTCTCTGCCTCGCCCGCGGGAGTGATGGGTGCCCCTTCCATGCGGAACACCGTCGTCCCGCAACCCGGGAGTCCGAGCGCCGCGACGGCCAGTAGTAACCGCATTTCGGGGCACCGTAACATGTCGAGATCCGTCCGTCATGCTGGTCGCGCCGCGGCCCGAGCACGAGGATCGTGCGTGCGAGAGCGAAACTCCGGGACATTACTTTGCGAGTGGACTCGAACCCGTGACCTCGAGCGCGGCGACCTCATTCGCGTCTCGGTAGGTCCTGATCTTCGCGACGAGCTCCTCGCGGGCCCCCCACGGGAGCACGTTTCCGCGCGGCGTTTCGTACTCCAGAAACAGGTTGTCGTCGGTCGACACCATGTCCGAGAGCGACTCTCCCGAGTCCTTCGCCGCATCCTCCAGGAATCGATCGAGCGCGCCGTCGATCACCAGCATGTCGTCGGCGAGCACGGTCAGCGGGCGTCCATCGGGCAGCGTCGCGGCCACGCCGGGCGTCGCAGTCAACCGCGCGGCGCGCTCGTAGGACCACCCGAGGGGCTTCTCGGACGCGACCAGGATGCCCTGTCCGCCTCCGAGGAACAGCGCAACGTGCGAAAACTCGCGCCGGAGCGTGTTCACGAGCGTCGCAAACACCGGACGATAGACGTGGTGGAGCTGCACCCATTGCTGGAACACGCCGTGCTCCTTCAAGTGTGCGTGGACCAGCTTGTAGTACTCGGCGCTGTAGAGCGACGACGCGCCCGCGAACCAGACGCTCGAGAGCTCCATGCTCACCAGATCGTACTTCCCGTCGTGGACGAGCAGGTGGTTCCGCGCATCGTCGAGCGTCACGTGCACGCGGGGGTCTTCGAGCACGCCGCGGTTCAGATGGCGGAAGTACTTGTCCGCGGCCTCGACGATGGCCGGCGAGATCTCGACCACGTCGAGCCGCTTCCACGGATACGTGGCGAGCGTGCCGAGCGTCGTCCCGGTGCCCATGCCGATGATGAGGGCCTGATCGAAGTCCTCGACGAACAGACAGGGGTAATGCGCGAAATATCGCTGCGCGTTCACCTCCCAGCCGTCGTTGCCCTGGAACTTCCCGTTCGTGTAGAGCGTGTGCACGCCATCGTGCACCGTGACGGTCGTGATGCCGCCGTGCACGTCCTCGCGGACGCTGAGTAGCTCGTCCGCCGGGTTCGGCGCGTCGAAGTAGACGTTCGTGCCGGCGGTGAGCCTCTCGATGTCCCAGCGCGGTGCGGCGGCGCTGATCAGGAGCGCGGCACCTGCGAGAGCCGCCGGCAACCGGTCGAACGCCGCGCCGCGCCGCTTCGCACCCCAGAGTGCGAGCGCCGCGAACGCTGCGCCGACGGCCAGCAGCGAGCGCTCCGAACCGAGCGCCGGAATCACCACGTAGCCGGCGGCGAGTGCGCCCACCACCGCGCCGATCGTGTTCACCGCCGTGAATCGCCCCACGAGACGGCCCACGTCGGCGTGCTTTGCCGCGGACCGCAGGAGCAGCGGGAACGTCAGCCCCATCGCCGTCACCGGCAAACCGAGGATACCGAACGCGATCGCGCCGCGCATCGCCTCGCGGCCTCCGAACGTCGTCACGTACTCGCCGAGACCCTTGAAAGCGTACGGCAGGTCGTCCCAGAACGGCAGCGTGAGCATCATCGCGAGCGCCGCGAGCGACAGGCTCGTCGACAGCGCTCTCGCGCCGAGCCTCTTCTCGAACCAGGGCGTGAGCGACGCGCCCGCGAAGAGCCAGGTCAGAAACGCCGCGAGGATCGACCCGAATGCGAACGCGCTGTTGCCCACGATGACCGCCAGCAGGTGCGTCGCGACGACCTCCGCGGTGAAAACGAGCAACCCCGACGCGAACGCGAGCACGAGCAGGAACGGTGCACGAGCCGTCTCCGCGCCGCCGCGGTCCGCGGAGGGCGCCCCATCCCAGATCGAAACATCCTGGCTCGCGCTGCCCGGCTTCGCGTTGGTTGGTGCGGATCCGAGACGACCGAGCCACACGGCGACGGAACCGGTGAGCGCGCTCGTCGCCGCGGCTGCATACACAGCCTTCGACAGCCCGAGCGCCGGCAGGATCGCGTAAGCCCCCGCCAGAGCTCCCGCGGCGCCTCCGAACGTATTCGCGGCGTACAGAATCGACAATCGATGTTGTCGAACCGCACTGGCGGCATCCGGCGTCTCACCCTCCGCGAGTGCGGCGGACACGAGAGGAAGCGTTGCGCCCATTGCTGCCGTCGGAACCGCCACGAACGACATCGCGACGCACCAGCGGAGCGCGGAAAGCACCGCGAGCGAGCCGTGCAGATGCCGCGCGGTGACCACGTAGAGCGGTGTGAGCCACGCGAAGGCGAGGGGAGTCGCGGCCACGGCGAGCCCCACCGACAGCTCCGCGATACCGTACGCGACGAGCGGCCGGCGCAGCTTGCCCGACCATCGCCCGCCGATGGCCGCGCCGACCGCGAGCCCCGTCATGAACGCGGCGAGGACTGCGCTGACCGCGTAAGCCGTCGCCCCCACCACGTAGGAGAGGTACCTCGAAAAGCAAACCTGATCGACGAGCCCCGCCGCGCCCGAGACCGCGAACAGCCCCGCCAGCGCATGGAATCCACGGCTTCCGAGGCTCCCGGCCGACCCCGGACGACGTTCCGTGCCGCAGTCCGACTCCTGGCTCGCCAAGATCCGCGCACCATAATCGGGCGGACCGTCTCTTGCGAAGCCTCCTTTTCGAGAACCTCCCCCTTTCTCGAGCCCCCGCTTCCGACTATGTTCCGCGCCTCTTCCGTCCCCATCGTCTAGCTGGACCAGGACACGGCCCTTTCAAGGCTGCGACACGGGTTCGAATCCCGTTGGGGACGCTACATTAGGAAACTGGCCTTCGATGGCCAGGAACCTGCCGATGACGGCTTCACCCTCGACCTGAAAACGAGGGCCGTCGGGTGTCTGGATGCCGTGAACGTGAGCTTGTCGGGGAACAGTTCGCGGAGGGCTTCACGAGCGTCGTCGGGGTTTCTCTCGAACACGCCTGCCAGGTCGGAGAGACGTTTCTTCGCCTCCGCCTCCATCCGGCGAAGCTCCAGGTTGATCGCCTCGGGGGCGGCCTGGGCGGCTCGTAGGCGGCTCTCAATTTGGCTGAGCCGCTCTTGTCGTTCACCGATGGCGCGGACGAGAGGCTCGGGCTTGTCGTTTGCCGTCGCGATGGCGGTCACGAGTCGATCGATCTCGATGCGAAGCTCACGGGCTTCGTCTGCGAGCTTCGGAAGGTCGGTGGTCGTAGCAACATGACGCTCTTCGAGGCGTCGTCGGGCTTCTTGCAGAGCCAGGACGATGAACTCCTCGGTGAGCACCTTCGCCTTCAGCACCTCGATCAGCGTGGCGTTTACGTTCGCCACTGGCCTACGCAGCGTGCTCCCGCAGACCTCTGGCCCGCGCTCTTTGTGCCACGAACAGGTGTAGACCTTGATGATCGTCTTGCCCGCCTTGCTGTTCGTGACCTTGATGGGCCCGCCGCACTGGCCGCACCGCCCGAGCTGGGAGAGCATGTACTTGGGCTTTCGGCCGGAGGGCTTGCGCTTGCCGGGCTCTTCCTCCGCCCGCGGGATGCGGGCGTGCGCCGCTTGCCAGAGTGCATCGGAGACGATTCGCAGCTCGGGTAGCTCGACCTGGATCCAGTCGCACTTCGGTCGCGGGATCCGGACCTTCGTTCCGCCCTTGTAGGTCTTCTGCGTCCGATTCCAAATGGGGCGACCGAGGTACCGCTCGTTTCGGAGCATCGAGCGGACCGCCGACTGCGACCACGAACCCGTGCCCCTCTTTCCGGCTTGGGGTGAGGGGATACGCCTCGCATTCAATGCTTTCGCGATCGTACGAAGGCCGTCTCCGCCCGCGTAGCGCTCGAAGATCTCTCGCACAATATCCGCTTGGACCTCGTTGACTACGTCCTCGGCGTGGCTGCGACGGTCACCTTCACGAACCTCTTTGCTGCCGTACCCAAAGCACCAACCGCCGACCTTCCGTCCCTTGCGCGCCTTTGCGAGCAGATGCTCGAAGGTCCGCTGCGAGATCTTCTCCCGTTCGAGTTCGCTCGCGAAGTTCTTCGCAGCCATCAGGAACTTGTCGGTCGCGTTGTCGAGAACGACTTCACGGCCCTCGAAGTAGAACCAGAGCTGCACGCCCGCATCGAGCAGGTTAGACGATGATCAAACCCGTTCGGGATCATGTCCCCACCAACGCGCGTTTCGTCTCGCGTGACGACCACGTCGAATTCGTGGGCTTCGGCCGCATTGATGAGCTTCAAAAGGGCCGGACGCTTCTTGAATTCGGCTCGGCTGACGGCGTCTTCGAGGTAAATATGGGACTCGGAGAAGAGTTTCCATCCTCGCGCTTCAACGAATCGCTTGGCCTCGCCGAGTTGCACGTCGAGCGAGGACATTTGGTGCTCATCCGTGCTCCGGCGAGCGTAGATTGCAGCCCTCATTTGTCCTCCGGTAGCAACGGGTGACGGAGCACATCGAGCGCCAGGAGGCGTCCAACGGCCGCGCGAACGGACGAAGCCGCGGGGTCCATCGGCCGCTCACGAAGGTGCTTGGTGGCCCGTTGTGCTTGAGCCGCCACGCGCGGAGCCCGCGGAGCATCTGGCTGCTCCGACGCGACGTTCGCCGGAGTGTGCTTGCCCCCTCTTCGAGGGGCCGCGCGCAAGACTGAAGGAACGCAACGGGGTAGGGTTCGCCCCCCGGTCGGACGAGGGCACCAGCCAGAGTACTGGTCGAGCGTGGGAAGCGAGGTACACGTTGGGCTTCGTCGTCGTGCGTGTCACCTCTTGGCGGTATCACGAGCGCACCGGGAGGAGCGAGCTCGCGTGCACGAACGCTACACGCTCGTTTCTGTCGTAGTTTTGATCGGAGACGCTGCGAGTTGCTACTCGGATGGAATGCGCGATACCCTCGCCGAACGCGCTCGAGATCTGCTTCTCGCGAGAGAACTTCCCGCGGGACGTACGTGTGAGATCGCTACCGCCGTTACGCTCGTTGCGGCGGCTGATCTAGGCGTCGCTCCTCGGGGAACTGCCGTGGCGCTCTGGAGGTTCATCGGGGAGCAGCCCGAAAGTGAGTGGGCTAGAAAAGCGGCGGACACCATCGGGAAGCTCCCGTTCGACGCAAACATCGACAACGAAACGGTGAACGTCGTGCGCATGAGGGACACGCCCGCGGAGCTGGTTCGAGCAGGCCGTTCAGGTCCTCGGTGGCCCGAGCTACGCCCCGAGGGTCACGTCCGAAATGATTCTCGGGGGCGGCCGAGCGCGGCATCAATCACTACGCCTGCTTCTTGGTGACGGAACTTGTGGGTGCTGCCCACCGTTGCGGCGGGATCCCCACCGTCGTCATCACCGCCATCATGCACGGCTGGTCCAACGGGAACGACGCTCGTCGTGAGCGGGCTCCGGATCTCGCCATGCTCTTGCCGGTCACCGAAACGAAGTGGCTCACCAAGATGCTCACCGACACCAGCAGCACCGTTAGAAGGAACATGGCCCGGGTGCTGGCGCATCTATCGGAGGCCGAGAACCTGCTCGATCTCATCGACGAGCGCCTTGGAGTCGAGACGCACCGGGCCGTCACGGCGGCGCTGTTGGCAGCGAAGGCCGAGATCATGAGAGCGGATGAGATCGTCGTTCACCTTGGTAACCCGCAGAACCGGGCGTTTATAGGATCGAGTCGTCCACCGTCGCCGCGAACCCGAGGCCCAATGGAACTGCGGAGAAGAGCTTTCGGTGAGCGGCGGAAATGCCGTATCCCCCTGGCCTGCTCAAACGGGGTCAAGGGCCCCGGCCACATACGAGAATTTTTCCCGGTGGCTTCTCTTGGCCAAGCACGGGAAATCCTCGTGACTCCCGACGAGTCGTTCCACAACGCACCAAAAGCCCCCGGGGCGAGTCTGGAACACGACGACGGGCCATCGGGTCGTCCCCTTCGTCCCGCGCTTCCTGGCCCGTCCTGGACGGTTCTCTCGGGCTGCCGTCGTTCGACGGTGTGTGGGGCGACTAGGGCCCTGACGAGTTCCTTCGGCGGGGGCCCTCTGCCCGATGGTAGGGCGACGCTTCAAGCCGACAATCACGGCACAGACATGGGCGTTCGTCCGAGGGATCGTTTTTGCCGTCGGCCCGGGACGCGACGGCGCGCCTCCGTCCACGACAAGGAAGTGTCCCCGGAGCTACTTCTTCCGGCCCACGGACGGTCCGAAGTTGACCGTTAGCTCAAGGCCGAGGCCTGCGGATACCCGCATGAGAGTATCCACCGTCACGTTCAGTTTTCCCTGTTCGATGCGGGCGTAGTTCGTCGGCAGCATGCCGACCCGCTCCGCCATCACCCGCCGCGATAGTCCAGCACGTCGGCGTGCGAGGCGGATCCTCTCGCCCAATTCAACGAGCGTCGCCCGAGTTCGCGGGCTGATCTTCGCGGAAGCCACGCCGCCACGTGACTCCCTTGCGTCCCATCGCCGGAAGGACTCATATAAGACTGCTACTCCTATACGACTCCACCTTCGCGGCCTCGGGGAGGCTCAAATGAACTCGACCTGGATTGGACGGCAGTTCCTCTCTTCGTTTCGGACCGCGGCGTCATCGGCCTTCTTGCTCTGCCTGCTCGTCGGGTGCGGCGGTGCTCAACCCGCGCCACCGCCCAAGTGGACGACGTGGGTCGAAGAGGACAATCGGTGCTCCGCCGACATCGCCGGTTGCGTGAGCCGATGCGACGCCGAGGAGGCTGTGAAGCCGGGGGCGGGTGGAGCGGGGGAAACGCCGACGTGCGACCTCCTCCTGGTCAACTGGATCGGCGGGAACGTGGACCCGACAAGCTGGGATGTCACTGGGAACGCCGCGTACTCGACTTGGCGGGCCCATCACGGCCTTCCGGATCGCGTTGACCAGGCTCCGGGTCGGCTTGAGCTGTTGCGGGAACGCGCCCACGGAATCTGCAAGCGCGGAGAGGCGCGGGGGTGCCAAGCCGAAGAAGCCGTTTCCGCGAGGATGAACAGCACCCCCTCCAGGACGGACACGGCATCCACGAACGAACAGGCCGTGGAGATCATCCGTCGGGCCGCGAAGGCGAAGGACCGGGCCAACGCGGCCGTCTCGCTCGACGGCACCGACGACGCGAACAACATCAAGGACGACTTGGCATCGTGCACTCGGAGCAGAACCGCGTGCGTCAATGCAGCCGAAGCCGAACAACGCTCTCTTGTTGGGGCATACGCGGGCCTCGCGGTGTACCTCGCGAACCTCGTACCCGACGAGCGGAACTACTCGCACGACCCGATGGCGAACCCGGCCCGCGTCGTCGCGATGGAACCGAACATCGCCCGGGCCGAGAAGCTTGCTGAGCAAGCCGAGCAGGAGGCCGAGAAGGCGGCGGCTTCGAAGCACGAAGCGTCGAGGGCGGTAGACGCCGAGGCCGACGTGATGCTCGAAGCGAAGCACGCATGCGACACCGATGCCGCCGTCTGCAAGCACCGATGTGACGGTGGCAATCAACCATACTGCGTTCAACTTGGGGTCCGCGCGTGGAAAGCCGCGCCCCCACGTCTCTCGGAAGCGAAGGCGGTTCTTGAGAAGGCGTGTAGCTCGCATGTTCAGACGGCGTGCGCTCTGATGGAGCCCCTCGCGAAGGACATTCAGAGATTCGACGCGAAGACGGACGAGTTGTGGGGGCTCGTGACGGACCACGTGGACGACATCGCTCGAAAGCGAAACTTGGTCGCGCTGGCACGAAGGCGGGCTGCCCCGACGGCGGTGAACGTCGGCGGCTTCATGAGGGCCGACTCCGACCTTGCGGCGTACACCCTCACGACGTACTGCCCCGCCGCGAACGACTTCCTTGCCCACGCGGGTGTCGCCGAATTCCGCCGACGAGCCAAGCTCAAGTGCACCGATGACCAAGCTCCGACGGGCACGGGCGGGAACAACGACGAGGTCTTCCTCACGAGCCAGTGCCGCGCGGTCCTAGCTACGTCGTGCCCCGCACCCCCAAAGTGAACGGGGTGCGCTCGTTCGCCTGAAGGTTCGGCCGCAACGTCTGTAGACGAAGAACGGGGGCGTTTTCTATTTCGGTTCGGTCGAGTGCGTTCCGGACAGCACGGGCCGTCCCCACCCCCCAGGCCGAGCCCGTAGTCGTGGGCTCCGCTCCCGAGGCCGACCCCTCCTCACTGCGTGTGCCGCGGGAGCGTGTGCGACGCGGTGGCGACCGCAACGAATCTCGCTCCGCCGAGTAGGACTTGGACACCCCCTCGGCCCGATGCAGCGCGCGTCGGTCGCTGACCGCGTAGCGTGCGGAAGGCACAAATGGCGGTCATGGACCCAAAGAATCTCGCGAATACCATGGGTTGCGCCTTCGCGGAACGTACTTTCCGGCCACCGTGGGCAGGTGATACGTTCACCGTCATGCTGAGTTCGGGGCGTTCGGAGTGATTTAGCGGGCAACGTGCACCGACCGTGAGCGTCGAGTCGAAGCTCTTCGGAAGCGCTCAATTACGAATTTCGGGGTCACAACTGTAAATGGACATACCGCCGGTCCTGCTCGACCACGTGCGCCAAGGTCAAGTCGTCTTGTTTCTCGGTGCTGGCGCGACGCGCGGTGCCGTCCACCCGACCGCCGGGCCTCCTCCAGATGGTCAGAAGCTCGCGGACCTCCTTGCAGCGCGCTTTCTTCCGCCCAAGTATTCCGGCCAGCATCCGCGTCGAGAAAGCCGCGAGCACGCGCCGAGCTCGCGATCGATGGGAAGGTCGGTGCAGCGGCGACCTCCGATTGGACGACCCACGGGTCGTACGAACGCGACCTTGCCGAACCGCGTGCCGATCTCGCTCCGACGCCGCGTGTCCGTGTCGAGCGCGAATCGCCCGCCGTCATGCTCGTAGGTCGATGGTTGCGGACGGGCAGCGTATCGCACGAGAAACAGGGCCATTACCGCACGCCCGAGATGAAGCAGCGCTGTCCAGAGTTCTCGCTCGACAGCAGAAAGCGTCGTCGCGTCCTTCGTTTCCGCGCATCTACGAACTCGCTCGCTCGCGCTCTGGACATCCCGTTCGGCGCGCTCGATAGTCGTCGCCATGGGGCTCCTTCCGGTTGGTGTTCTTGTTTTAGCAACCGGATATCTGCCGCGAATGAGCCCCTCCTTTCAACCTACGCGTCGTAACCGATCGATCTCGCTTTGTTTTTCGTCAGCAGATCGGGAACTGCACCCACCAAAGTTCTATCCGACGTGCTCGAAGCGAGCGAAGACAGCCTGTTCCCCCTCCAGGGTGCGCTTGGGTACGAGATTCATCAAACGCTCTTCGTCGGACCGAACTCCCTCATCGTCGAAGGCGTCTCCGACCTCCTCTACATCCAGGTTGTGTCGGGTGCCCTGCGGAAGCAGGGTCGTTCCGGGCTCGACGAGCGCTGGACGATCACGCCCGTGGGAGGCTCGACGAAGGTTCCGACGTTCGTTTCGCTGCTGGGTTCCCAACGGAACATGAAGCTTGCCACGCTTATCGACATCCAGAAGCGGGACGTCCAGACCATCGAGAACCTTCACAAGCGGAAGCTCCTGGAGAAGAAGCATGTGCTCACATTCGCGAACTTCACCGGCACTCAGGAAGCGGACATCGAGGACATGTTCGACGAAGAGTTCTACTTGACCCTCGTGAACGGAAGAGTTCTCGAAGTCCCTCCAGACGAAGCTCGCCCCGAGCTCGTTCAAGAGCCAGGCTCCCCGAATCCTCGTCCGCCTCAAGGATCACTTCGAGGCGAACCCCATGAAAGACGGGGCACGATTCGACCACTACCAGGCCGGCACGCTATCTGACCGAGCACATCGGTGATGTCGCGATACCCGAAGCCACGCTCGGCCGCTTTGAGGCGGCGTTTGGTGCCCTCAACAAGCTCCTGTAAGGAGGTGGCCGGGTTCCTCAAGTCTGCGATGGCAGGGCGAACCCCGGGAGCTCCTGGCCCCGATTGCCGGGCTGCCCTACGCCACGTACCTCACGGGGAAGGACAGAAGGAAGCCGGCCCGGGAAGGGGCGGACGGCGGGTTTTCTGCGGGAAATCCCGGGTTTCCCAACGTATCGAATCCCGTTGGGGACGCTGACAATGCCTTATTTGTGACTGAATTACGAGATGAAATAGCGCCCGGGGCGATTCGGGGCGATTCGTCCCCGACTAGGTCGGAGGGCAACGGAGGAAGCGGGGCGCCGATGCGGCGAGCCTCCACGCGCCCGCGGTCGATGTAGCCCTGCGTAGTCTTGAAATCGCTGTGCCCGCCTGCCCATTGGATCGCGATCGGTGCATCGCCTCTCACGGCCATGTGTGTCAGGCCCGTGTCGCGTAGATCGTGGAAGAGGATCGAGCGGCGCAGCGGGTCGCCCTCGATGTGGAGCGCTTTGCGTGTGACCCCCACGTGAACGAGATCCCGGCGGAGCTGCTCCGCGCGGTCCTCAGGCCGCGGCATATGAAGCAAGCGGCTCTTCTTCCCTGCGGGGTGCGCGACGAGATGCTCAAGTAGCGGACGAAGATGCGGCTCGACATCGATCACCCGTACGCGCTTGGTCTTCGTTGCCTTCGTCTTTGCTCGACCCTTGCTCTTGCGATCCGACTGCTTGTCGATGGTGATGGTGCCGTGTGCCAGATCGATATCGCTGGCCGTGAGCGCTTCGAGTTCCGACGCACGCGCCTTCGTGTAAGCGGCCATCGCGTAGCACTGGCGCCGATACAGCGGAACCGGGGGCGCGTCGGGGTCGACGGGAATGCCCCGAAGCAAGGCGAGTAACTCATCGCTGTACAAGATCTGGCCTTCGCGCTCTTCGCCGCTATCGGGGCCACGCACATCCCGCCAAGGGTTGGCCGTGAGGACGCGAAGCGATGCATCCTTGGATCGCACGGCCTCGTCGAGAGCGTGCATCGCGTCGCCCCACACGTTCCTTGCGGTCGAGGGCGATAGCCTCCCTTCTCCGGGGCCTTTCTTGGCGAACTCTGCGACTGCTCGATCGAGTCGCGTAACGATTCGCTCCCCGTCCTCGATGGAGAGAGAGCCGTCACGCATCGTCTTCTGCTCGATGCCGGGAAGGATCCAGTTGCGGGCGCGCCCGCGCATGTCGCCCACGGTCGCGAGGCCCTTCGCCTCCTTCGCGGCGTGCAGACGAGCGAACCACTTCCCAACCGTCTCGCCCTCGCCGCCGTTGTTCACGCTTGCCGCGCGAACCTTCGGCGCCATTCTCGCGGCGCACGCCTTCGCTCCGGCCTCGTCGTCGAGCGAGATGCGGCCCGGCAGCGGTAGCCACTCGGAGCGCGTTCCGTCGGCCCTTGTCCACCTGCCGTGCCATACCGGCTTGCCGTCCTCACCGTTCAGGATGCGGACGGTACCTGTTGCCGTGCGGCCCACGGCTACCACCCTCCTGGCGCGTGACGTATTGTTTCTCTCATCGGAACTCAACTCCGGTCACGGCCCTCGGCGCGTTACGACCGCGCGCGGGGGCCTTCTAATTCGTCTGCAAGGCTACACCAGCGCGAAGCCGCCCGCACTCCGCGCCTCGCTGGACGCCAGCCCCGCGCCGCGGCGAGCTGCCGCCGGAAGACGACGAGCGTCAGCACGAAACCCGTGACGAAGCCGCCGATGTGCGCGGCCGTCGCGACATCGCCGCCAGTTCCCGTGACCGTGTGCCAGATGTTGAGCGCCGCGAAGGCCGCGACGAACCCGAGCAGGCGCGGGTAGAGCATCGCGGCGGCCGCCATGACGGCGAAGATCGATCCCGACGCGCCGACCTCGGGCACGAGGGATCCCGGATTCGCGAGCATGTGAAACGCAGCCGCGCCGACACCCCCGAGTGTGAACAGCACGACGAAGCGCACGTGCCCGATGGAGCGCTCGACGAGCGCCCCGAAGAACGCCAAGGCGAGCACGTTGCCGCCCACGTGCCAGAGGTTGCTCGCGTCGTGGAGGAACAGCGAGCTGAACGCCGTGCCGAGGCTCGGGTGCTCCGGCACGAAGCCGAAACGCTGGCAGAGCCCCATGCCCTCGCCCCGGAGTTCGACAGCGAAAACCCCGAGGATCGCGGCCGTGAGCGCGACGGTCACGACCGGGAGCGGGGCTCGGGCGTGGCGGTTCATGGGCTTTCGGTCATACGTCGTCGGCCGAGCGTCCTTCCTTAGCCGGGCTCAGACGCTCCCCCGCGTGCCAGCGGAGTCCGGTGGCGGCGCCGTGGCCGGATATTGTCGGTCGTCGGCGGCTCGCGCCGCCGAATATCCGGCCACGCGATCCTTGAGCTCCGCCAGCGAGTGCCCGGCGGCGAGATAGTCGTCTAGCCCCATGTTCGACGGCAGGACAGCGACGCGCACGTTCGCCCCAAGCTCCGTCAGAAACTCCCAGAGCTTGCGCTCCTGCTCGCGCACTTCGTCATTCGTGCTCGCGTCGCCGTCGAAGGCAATGACAACGTCTCGCCCTCCTACGCCGATGTAGTTCCACTCTTCACGGACGAACGAGATCATGCGGACACCTTGCACCGCCACACAGGCCCAGCCGAGCGAGACCGCCGCATCGGCCTTCCTGGGGCTTTCGCTCACGTACAAAGTGCAGTCGTGGTCGAGCACACGCGTGCGAGCGTACGGCGATACATCGACCACCGCGACTGCCCCGCGCTCGTTGCGGTAGCGATCTCGCCGTTTCCTGGGGTTGTCGACGCGAACCTGGGCCCAGATTTTATTGCCTTGTGGGTTCCAGATCGGGATCACGAGCCCATCGGGACCGGAGGCGTAACCGCGCATCCTTGCGACCTCCGGTGAGACTCCGCTCCGATGCAGCAGCGCACAGTGTTCGGGGCTCATGCGTCCGTAGGCGAAGACGTACGCCGGGATCGGTTCACGAGCGAGATACTCCTGCAACGTTGTCCGTGGCACCCCCGCATGGCGAGCAGCTGCGCGCACGTTGCCGCGAGTTTCTTGCATGGCGACGATGACGCTATCGCGATTGAGCCCGCGCCTAGGTCTGCCGCGCCTACGAGCCCGTTTCTTCTCCGGTGGCGCAGGCAGCTTCAGATCGCTGGGAGACGTGATGCCGAGCAGGGTAGATAGTTCGTGCGGCCTCAGGCCGAGGCAGTGACGCAGCGCGCTCAGACACCGCCGGTGGTTTTCGATCCACCACGCTCGCAACTCGTCGTCGATCACCTGCTCTGCTTCCTTCGCTGGGTATCTGGCTCTAGCTCCGGCGTGATGGCGCCCGCTCGCGCCGCGCCGTCAAGCTCGGTGGAGAGCATCTCGACGGCCGCGCAGGCGCGGTCGAGAGCGTGCGCGACGGTAGGTAGGGATCCAGCAGGGCGCTTCATCTGCATTCGATCTACCTACGTCGACTGCTGCGCGTTCCTTCCCTCCCGCGCGGCACGCCCTGGCGGTAAGCCTCCGCACCGCCCGCGACGCAGATCGACCCGGGTGGCGGAAACGACGGACCGCACGATCCCTGGTCCCGCGCGACGGCTTTCCGCGGCGCTACTTCACCGCCGGACCTTCCTCCGCACCTCCGCTGCCATCTTCGGCACTCCAAGATCGTTCGCGACGTAGGCCGCCATCGGCGGCACCGCGACCAAGACCCCGAACGATTCGGTGACGGTGGATCTCTCGACGCGGAAGCGGACGCTAGCCGTGAACGTCGAGCCATTCGTAGATCAACTCGTGACGTCACCAAGTAGTATCCGCGATCAACGCGGGCCAATCACCCCCACCCCCTCCGATCGGCCGAGTCCAAAGCCGTGGACTCCGCTCCATTTGACCGCCTCCTCACTTTGACCAAATGGAGCGCGCGGGACGCGATCCTCAGTTGATCAGCGCGATGGAACACGTCTACGCCGACAGGGAACTCGCGCGCCCGGGTCGCTTCTGTTCCGGCCGGCGCCGACCCGCGACCTCCTGCATCGTCACGGACGGCGCGTCTGTCGGAGGTGAGGAGCCGCGGCTCTTCTATTACTGGCAACGGCAGCTCTTCGAGAACGCCGGCACAACGCTCGGAACGCCTCGAAGGGGACACCGAGCCGCGAGCGCGAGCTCGAAGCCAACGTCGGCGCAGCTCGAGGCCAAGCTCGCGAAGAAGGACGCGGTGAATCCGGGCGGTGATCTTTCGGGCGCCACCTCGTAGAGGCGCCCTCGAATGGCGCTATGCCTTCGGCGAGCGAGAGCGACGCCCAATCCGCCCGCGCTCAGCGGCGATCGGTTCAGCATGTGGGCGACCGGGGCGCCGCCCCACTCGCGAAGCAGGTGGTGCAAACAGGTCGGAAACGCTCACATTGAAGGCTCTTGCGATTGTGACCACGCTTTCGATCGTCAAGTTACGGGCTCCGAGCTCTACAGCGCGGTAGTCGCGTACACCCCATCCAAGCCGCTCCGCCGCAGCCTGCTGCGTCCAGCCGTGCTCCCCTCGGAGCTCGACGAGGCGGAACCCAAGATCCGCGAGCACACGAGCAAGCGGCCGTTGCACGAGGCGGCACGTTCGCCTTGCCCCAGGCCACTAAAAAGGTGATCATGATCGCCTCGTCCGCGAGCCGAGGAGATCGGCTGGATTGGGGAATGACCGCGACGGACCACGACGACAAAACGACCGAGCTGCTCGACCCCCTCGTCGCGCGGGCCCGCCAGCGCGTCGGCAGCGTGCTCAAAGAGAAGTGGCGCCTCGACGTCCTTCTCGGTGTCGGCGGCATGGCGGCCGTCTATGCAGCCACGCATCGCAACGGCAGTCGCGTGGCGATCAAGATCCTTCACCCGGAGCTGAGCGTCAGCGCCGATGTGCGCACGCGCTTCATGCGCGAGGGCTACGCGGCGAACGCCGTCGGTCACGACGGGGTCGTTCGCGTCTCTGACGACGATGTCGCCGAGGATGGGTCTGCGTTCCTCGTCATGGAACTCCTCGACGGCGAAACGCTCGAAGATCGCCGCCAACGTAACGGAGGCCGACTCAGCGAGGACGAAGTGCTCTCTGTCGCCGACCAACTCCTCGATGTGCTCGTGGCCGCGCACGCCAAGGGGATCATCCACCGAGACCTCAAGCCCGAGAACGTCTTCATTGCCCGCGATGGCCGCGTGAGGGTTCTCGATTTCGGAATCGCGCGCCTCAGGGAGATGTCCGGCGCGAGCCACGCGACGCGCACCGGCTTCTCGATGGGCACGCCCGCATACATGGCGCCCGAGCAAGCGCGGGCGCTTTGGAATGAAGTGGATGGGCGAACCGATCTGTGGTCGCTCGGTGCGACGCTGTTCTCGCTTCTTTCAGGCAGAGAAGTTCATTCCGGGCGCACCGCCAACGAGGTCCTCATCATGGCAGCGACGCAGCCCGCGCCGCCGCTCGCGTCGGTTTTACCGACGGTGAGCCCCGCAGTCGCGCGCGTCGTGGACAAGGCCGTCGCGTTCGAGCGCGAGCATAGGTGGCGAGATGCCGCGACGATGCAAGAAGCCGTGCGGTCCGCGTACCACGATCGGCACGGCACGCCGTTCCCCACGGCTTCGCAGCTCACGGTTCCGCCGACGGTCGTGAATCGGACGTTGGCTTCGGCGGCGGTGAGCGCCGTGTCACCCGGGGCACCGACAACGAACCGCGCGGTCGCGACTTCTCATATCGGTGCGTCGCTCGCGTCTCTTGCTGCGCGCTTCCCGAGCCTGAGCCCAATCGCCCTTGGCGTCGGTGGCGCTGTGATCGTCGCCGCGATTGTTGTTGGCGTAGTTCTCGTGTCAAGCGGAAGCAAAGCCCCGGCGTCACCGGCGGCGGCGACAACGACGGTTGCCGCTAGACCCGAGCCATCGGTCCCGAGAATCGCCTCGAGCTCGCCCGCGACGGCAGCGGCTCCCGAACCGAATGCCGCGCCGACAATCGCGGTGACTGATTTGCCGACGGAGACGGCTCCGGCGGTAACAATCGTGAAGCCGGCACCAAAGCCTCGAGTCCTGGCCCCGGCGCCTCCGACTCCGACGGCGGCAGCCGCGAAGACGGCAAAACCCGACTGTAGCCCGCCGTATGTGCTCGACCCCGTGACTGGAACGAAAAAATGGAAGCCAGCATGTTTCTAGCGGCGCGAACCCGAACGGCGCTTCTCGCTGCGGCGACGATGATCGCGGCCAGATCCGGGGTCGCTGCCGAATCGGCGCCGACGAAGGCGGAATGCATCGCGGCGAGCGAATCTGGCCAGGACCTTCGCCACGCGGGGAAGCTCAACGATGCCCGCACGCAGTTCGCGGTCTGCGTGGCGGCGAGCTGCCCGGGACCGATCCGCGATGACTGCGCACAGCGCCGGAACGAGATCGCGAAGGCGATGCCTTCGGTCGTGTTCGAGGTGAAGGACGCGACCGGCAACGACGTGCCGGGCGTGGCGATTACGATGGACGGGCAGTCCGTTGCGGGCGTCGGCACGGCTATCGAGCTCGACCCCGGGGAGCACAACTTCACCTTCGAGGCGCAGGGGCTCCCGAATATCGAAAAGCGACTCTTCATTGCCGAGGGCGTGAAGCAACGGCGCGAGGTCGTCATCATGTCCCGCGGTGAGACGGCGCAGCCCGTGAACACGGCCTCACCGACAACGGGCGAAGCGTCCGAGCGATCGGCCCCGCTGCCGACTCTGGCCTGGGTGGCGTTCGGAGTCGGTGGGGCGGGGTTGCTGCTCGGCATGACTGCCGGTCTGGTCGCCGGAGCGAAGCACTCCTCGCTTTCGAACGTCTGCAACGACACCGCCGGCACCTGCCCACCGACGTACAGCGACGACCTCGACTCGTTCCACACGTGGCGAACGGTTTCGACCGTTGGTTACGTTGTCGGCGTGCTCGGCGTCGCGGGCGGTACAGTCCTGTGGCTGACAGCGCCGAAGGCGGCGAGCACGATGACGGCGCGTGTGTGGCTCGGACCTGGGTCGGCAGGGATCGCGGGGAGGTTCTGATGCGCGCGTGGTTGCCCGTCGTGCTGACGGTGCCCTTCGCGCTCGCGGGCTGCCCGGCGGTGCTTAGCGACTGGACGATCAGCGGCAGCGACGCGGGTGATGCTTCGCCCGGCGCCTCACCGAATCCGGACGCCGGGGGAGGCGGCGCAGGGGGTGCCCTGGTCGATGCCGGGATGCCAGGCGCGTCAGGCGGCTCAGGATGTCCGACCGGCGCTGTTCGCTGCTCAGGGATCCAACCGCAGGCGTGCATCAGCGACGTGTGGCTCGCCAATGGTTCGGCTTGTCCGGAGGCTTGCCTTAACGGCGCCTGCGCGACGCGGTCAGAAGGCGGTAGCTGCAACCCCGCGGTCTGTCCTGCGCCCGGCACCGGAACCGCTTGTTGCACTACTACCGACCAGTGCGGCACCGACTTCGGCCACGGCTGCGTACCGGCCGCGCAAATAGACGCCGGGGCCTGAATTACTCGAGGGATATTGATGCGCGCGTGGCTACCAATCGTTTTCATTCTATCGGCTGCGCTCACGGGGTGCCCGGCGCTGCTCAGCGATTGGACGGTCACCGGTGGCGGCGCGGGCGATGCCGGTCGTGATGTTGCCGGTGGCGGCGCGGGCGACGGTGGCGGCAGCGGCTCGTCGGGCTCGAGCTCGACGGGCGGCGCTTCGAGCACAGGCGGAGATAGCGAAGTGGGCTCATCGTCGGGCGGCTCGACCAGCTCCGGTCCTTGCGCCGACGGCAAAACGACGACGGACTGCACGAACCAGTGCAGTCTCGCAGGACCGGTCAAGTGCTGCTCTGGCATCGGCAAATGCGGCTGCACCTGGTCGCCGGGCGCGTACTGCACCGGCACAACGGCGAGCGGTGGAACCGATGGCGGTGCGGCGCCTCCGAGCTGCAACGGCCTTCCCGCCACGTGCGGCCCTTCGGGGAACGAGTCGTGCTGCGCGAGCCTGCTGGTGACGGGTGGGACGTTCTATCGGAGCTACGACGGCGTCAGCTACACGAGCCAAGCGTACCCCGCGACGGTGAGCAATTTCTTGCTCGACCGGTACGAAATCACCGTGGGGCGGTTCCGGAAGTTCGTGGCGGCGTATTCGCAGAGCATGATCGTGGCTGGTGCTGGCAAGAATCCGAACAATGCCAGCGATCCCGGCTGGGACACGACGTGGAACGCGAGCCTTCCGGCAAACGCGACAGCGCTCACGACGGTCATTCAATGCAACCCGACGTATCAGACGTGGACCGCGAGCGCGGGGTCGAACGAGGACCGGCCGATGAACTGCATCGACTGGTACGAGGCGAATGCGTTCTGCATCTGGGACGGCGGGAGGCTGCCGACGGAGGCGGAGTGGAACTACGCGGCGGCGGGAGGTACAGACCAGCGGGTGTACCCGTGGGGAGCCACGGCGCCGGACTGCACTTATGCGAACTACTATGGAGCCGCGGGCGGTACGGATTTCTGCGTGTTGCCCGGGACGGGCTCGACGAACAACGTGGGCTCGGAATCTCCGAAGGGCGACGGCAAGTATGGGCAGGCGGACCTTGCCGGCAACGTCTGGGAGTGGACGCTGGACTGGTTTGCGAATCCGTACTCGCAAACGTCCTGCACAAACTGTGCCGATACAACAGCAGCCACGTCCCGGATCCTCCGCGGCGGGAGCTTCTTCGACAGTGCGTCGTTCCTGCTCTCGTCGTACCGCGGCGACCTCGTCCCGACGTCCCGCAGCTACAACTTCGGTTCCCGGTGCGCCAGGAGTGCGCCGTAAAAATCGGTAGGAAGAGGACACGATGGCACCGAGTCGTACGCTGGCGACGTTCAGCGATGGGTCGGCCCGTCGCGATGATCGTGAAAGGATGAGCGACGCGGACAGAGTGACCGCCCTCTCGATCAGTCGCTACACGCTCTTGGAGACTGTGGCGTTCGCTTGAAGCTTCGCTCGCCCACGATCGGACGTCGACGAATGGAACAACTTCGCGGACTTGCTCTGCGTCCGCGAGCGGGCGCGTCTTGCGCAACTTGCGCAACACGGAAAACGAGCTAAATGCCGCCCCTTCCATGGCAGCCAAAGATCTGTCCCGCACCGTCATCGAAGGCGGTCGGCGCGCGAGTAATCAGATCGACCGGCGTGCTGCGCGTTCACTTGAAACCGACCGAGCCGATCCCCGACGAGGTCCGCGCCGCGGTCCGCCACGCCGTGGGCGAGAGCCACCGGACGTGCGAAGGGTGCGGAGCTGCCGGACAACCGCGCCGGCTCCGCTGGCGTCGAACGCTCTGTGCCGATTGCGCGACGTTCGCAGAGGAGTTCGAGCGACGGCGCTTCGAGCGCACACCCGCTGACGAGGAGTGGCTGGCGCAGTTTCGAGACGAATCGGGGGGAATCCTCCACTTCGAGGACGCGCTGCGCCGGTGGCGCGCCGGGGAGAAACGATAAATGGACCAGGTCAAGGTTATTCGCGTCTGGCTCGACGACGTGCGCGACGCGCCCGACGGATGGACGCGCGTGTTCACCGCGCACGAGGCCATCTCCCTCCTCGAAGCGGGCGGCGTCGTTGAGATCAGCCTCGACCACGATCTCGGCGACGATGAGAGGCACGGGACCGGCTACACCGTTGCGTGCTGGATCGAGGAAGCGGTCGCGACACGGGGGTTCGAACCGCCGACGATCAAGATCCACTCGGCGAACAGCGTCGGGCGCGAACGAATGCAACGCGCGATCGAGAGCATCGAGCGGCTGAAGCGGCGGGAGCCATGACCGCCCCGCGCTTCTACCTCGTCATCGATCTCGAGGCGACGACCAGCGACGACGGCTCGCTACCGCCCTCGCAGATGGAGACCATCGAGATCGGCGCCGTGCTCGCGGACGCGCAGACGCTAGCCGTCGTGGACGAGTTCCAGTCTTTCGTGAGGCCAGTGCGGCGCCCGAGGCTTCTCCCCTTCGTGACGACGCTCACGGGGATCACCCAAGCGATGGTGGACGGCGCGCCGCTCTTCCCCGAAGCGTTCACGGCCCTCCGCGCTCGCCTCATCGACCACCGGCATCCGCTCGTATTCGGGTCGTGGGGCCGCTTCGATCGCATCCAGTTCGAACGCGACTGCACGCTGCACGGCGTGCCGAACAACATGCCGCCGCACCTGAATCTGAAGACGGAGTTCACGAAAGTGCAAGGGCTGAAGAAAAAGCCCGGGATGGCTGAGGCGCTGAAGCTCTGCGGCCTTCCGCTCGAGGGCGCGCATCACCGTGGCATCGACGACGCGCGTAACATCACGCGGATGCTGCCGTGGATCGTGGGCGAACGGCGGATCGAGCAAGGCAAACGATGAGCGCGGCGACGACCCCTTGCGGAGCGGCGGTCCGGCAAAACCGACGAACGTCTCGAGCAGCTTGAGCTGTGGTGAGCGGAGAACCGCGCCGCGCACGCTCCCGAGGCACACGCAGTGAGGAGGGGGTCGGCCTCGGGGAGCGGAGCTCGCGTCTTCGAGCTCGGCCTAAGGGGGGTGGGGGCGGCCTGGCGCTACCGCGAGCGTAGCGCACGAAGAAACGCTGCGCCGATCGCTTTGGAGGACGACACGCGGGCCCAACATTTCGGGCGTTGAGCGCGCGTGCGCCTCGACAGGGTTGCTCAGCGCGGCCCGTTGCCGCGCCCGCCACCCGACGGGTTGCCCGTCGTGCTCGGGTAGTTGCCGCCCGAGCTCCCGCCTCCGCGCGTCCCTCCGCCGCCGGAGCCGCCCTTGCTCCCGCCGCCGGAGCTGCCGCCCTTGGAGCCACCACCACCCTTGCCACCGCCGCCGCCTTTTCCGCCGCTCATTTGGACCGATCCTTTCACGAGGGCAGAAAGCCCGCCCTGATACCGGTCTGACGGTGCGTCACGGGCACGGATTCACCGATGCGGCCCAGCGCGCTTGCATCGCGACCGCTGGCGTCCCGATCCGAAAGCCGTCGGGGGGCGGCTGGCTCCGGGATCCGGGCACTCATAGTTAGCTCGTCGAGCCCGAGCCCAGAAGACGGCCTGCTTGTGCCCGAACAAAAATCGCGTACAGTAGTGAATGTCCGGCGCGAGCGCTCCGTCGTACTGATTGCCCGCGGAGAGGCTTCGTATCTCCGATGAAAAGCCCGCGGAGAGGCTTCATATCTCCGACAAAGCCCGCGGAGAGGCTTCGTATCTCCGACAAAGCCCGCGGAGAGGCTTCGTATCTCCGACAAAGCCCCCGGTCGGCTTCGGTCGAACGGGGGCGCACTTTTGCGTGCTGGAGTTGCGAGTTGCGATCGTCGTGAGCTCGAGCTCGGCGAGCGTCGTCCGCGTGCGCGGTCGCCCCGGACCGCGGCGTTCCGAGCCGTCATACTTCGCAGCCACCAGGTTCCGGTACCAGCCGAGCAGAGTGTCCGGGCGAGCAAGTGCTCCAAACCCCGTCCCCGTCGTCGACCCGCCGCTCCCCGCCGTCCACGACGGCCCCGGGCCGTCAAGGACGGGGATTTTCGGTACATTTTGAGCGCGCGTGCAGAGTCGCGAGGAGGAGCATCTGGGAGCCGCGCGCGGGTTCGGTCGATCTCGGGAGGGGTCGCTTCAAGAACGCGATGCAGAGCCGCGGGTGTGCGCGCAGTGTCGCCTCCAGATCCACGAGCGACCCGGGCAGGGTCTTGCTGGGCGGCAGAGGACGTTGGACGAGCATCGGCCGGACGTCGTTCGACAGCAGGCTGCAGACTCTGGCAGGCGGCACTCGCGCGGCGAGAGCCTGCCAGCGTGGCGCGGAGAATTCTCTGGGTAGTCGCGCCGACGGGAAGTGGGCATTCGCTGCCGACGCGAAGCGGCACAGGCAGACCAGGCCGAGAATGACGATGGGCCCCGTGAACGCGAGTTGCCATTTCGTCCGGGCGCGGCCGACGACGCGGCTGGCGAGGACGGCTCCCAACGCCCACGTCGGCACCCAGAAGCGGACTTCGGTCAAAGGATTGAAGTCGCTGAACGTCGCTGCAACGACCATCGTCGCGACGTAACCCGCGAAGGTGAGGGCTATCAGGCGCACGTAGTTCGAGCGCCAGATGCGCATGCCGACGCACAGCACGCAGAAGCACAGGACCGGCACGGCCACCTCGAGGCGTTCGGTCCATGACGGTCGTCCGGGTAAGAGCCCGGCATCTGCGAGCCACTGCACGGAACCCGCGGCCGCGCGCACGATGTTCTCGTGAAATCCGTTGTAGTGCACGCTCCGATCCCCCATGAGAGATCCGGAGACGAGTCGATTTCTGACGAGAAGCGGTACGGTGACGGCTGCGAGCGCCGCAAACAGCGGCACGAACTGCGTCAGGCGGGTCCAGAGGGAGCCGCGGCGCGCCGCGAGGAGCCCGAGGACGACTCCCAGAATGACGCCCTGGCCGGCGTAGCGGAACAGAAACGTCACGCCGAGCGCGACGCCACAGGCCACCTGAAGCCGGGGTCGTCTCTCTCGGACGAGTGCCGTTGCTAGCAGGACCGAGCAGAGCGTCGCGGCGGCAAAGGGCAAGTCGCTCAGCACGGCGTCGACCGTGACGAGCGTGCTCGGCTGAAGCGCGACGCAGAGCGTGAACAACGTGACGACGGGCCACGCCTTTGCCCCAGCAACGCGGCACCCGAGGCCGAAGAGAGCGGCAACGAAGACGACATACGCGATGCCGAGGACCACTGGCGCCCCTGATAGCGGACTTGCCCCGAACCATACAGGCACGGCCAGGCACGCCGAGAAGGCTGGGGGCCACGGCGTGATGGGGTCGAAGGCACTCGACCCGACGAGCGCGCCGCGGGAGGTGACATACCCCTCGAAAGCTGCCAGGTATCGAGCGCCATCGATGTACGTCGCGCTGTCCCACGAAGCGCTTCCGCCCGGCCCCCACAGCCACGCGACCCAGATCGCGACGGCGATCGTTCCTACACCCGCCGCCGCAGCCCTCATTCGGTTCGATGATGCACGAGTCACGGGATCAAAGAGGTGCGGATTCCTGGCCTCCCAAGAGATGCGTCATCGCAGAAAGTAGCGGATCGAGCGCGGTTGGCTTGGTCAAAACGGCGTCGAAAGGGCCGCGTTCGCGCTCGCCGAGCGGGCGACCCGTGAGCGCGATGAGCCCAGTCGCGTGCGTGTCTTCTTGGGCCCGGAGCGCATGAGCGACGTCGATGCCGGACATGCCCGGTAGCGTCACGTCGAGGAGAATGAGCCGAGGATGTCGTGAGCGCGCGAGCCGCATCGCCTCTTCTCCGGTCTCCGCCGTCATCACGTCCCAGCCCCCGAGGCGGAGAAGCTCCGACAGGGCTTCGCGAGAATCCGCGTCGTCGTCCACGATCAGTACGCCGACGCCTCCGCCTGCGTTCTTCTCGAAGCGCGACTCATCCACGACGCGCTCCTGGCCCATGCCCGACACCGGTACCTGCGTTCAAGGGACGCTCCACGAAACACTCATTAGGAGATGATGACGGCAGGTCAACTCGCACCTCATGGTCATGAGCAGCGTGCATCGTGCGCGAGGACGCAGGAATTGCGTCCAGCTTGGGCGCTCTTGGACATGATGCGATCATTCGATCACGGGCCTGGTCAAGCAACCGGGCCGCGCACCGGGAACTGCGCGCACCCTCGTGACGCCGTGGAGACATCAAAGATCTTCCTACGACCATCGTGGTGGTCACGTGCGAGGCTCCATTTTCGGTGAGGCACTTTGCCACAAATACTGGAGCCGTGCTCACGCACGTCCCGAGGGCCTGAACTTTTCCGATGTAGATGCGTCTGGATCGCCTATCATTGCCCTTCGACGCCGGAGACCAGGGCGACCAACCCCGTCCTCGTCGTCGACCCGCCGCTCCCCGCCGTCCCACGACGGCCCCGGGCCGTCAAGGACGGGGATTTTCGGTACATTTTGACCAATTCCAGGTGGCACCTACGCCTTTACGTTCGAGTCTGCCGCCGCCTTGATGGCGTTGCTCGCCGCGGCCGAGCGGGTCGACGATGACGCTGACGCCGACGACGACGATGACGCCGACGACGACGACGACGACGACGATGACGACGACGACGACGACGACGACGACGACGACGACGACGACGACGACGACGACGGCTGAGGGATGAGGACGGCCGAGCCGCCTCGGCTGGCACAGGCCCGGACGAGCGCGTCCAGTGCGGCCTCGGTCCGTCGAAGGAGATCGACCTGAACGGGGCGGCCGCGGTCGACCCCTGAGTAGCGCCGTTTCGGCGTCTTTCCGCTCCCAGAGCGCCGCTTTGGCGAGACCCCTGTCGCGGCATCCGGCGGCTCGGAGGTGGAGACGATCACGCGTAAGCGCGGCGTTTCGATCGCGCTCGGCGCGATCGTTTCTGGGCCCGAACGCACGACGACGTAGCCCCCGGGTGAGCGGGAGCCACGTCGTCACGGCAAGCTGAGCGGCGGCGTGTTCGGAGGCTATTCCACCTCCTGGTCGGAGCGGCGGGACTTGCCGGTGATGCGGACGAGGAGGCCCTTGTGGACGAGGCGGTCGGCGATGGCGGAGGCGGCGGCGCTGTTGTGGAACAGCGTGCCCCAGTCCTTGAAAGGGAGATTGGTGGTGACGATGGTGGAGACGCGCTGGTAGCGCTTGTTGAATACCTGGTAGAGGAGGTCGGCGCCGCGGGCGTCGAAGCTCAGGTAGCCGAGCTCGTCGATCAGGAGAAGGTCGGGTGTGGACCAGGCAGCGAGGCGACGATGCAGGGTATTTCGGGCCTGCGCGGCGACGAGGTCGTTGACGAGATCGGCGGCGAGGACGAAGCGGACGCGGTGCCCGCGGAGGCAAGCGAGCTGGCCGATGGCGTTGGCGAGGTGGGTCTTGCCGACGCCGCTGGGGCCGAGGAAGACGCAGTTGGCCTTGTCGCGAATGAATTCGAGGGAAGCGGCGCGGATGACGATGTCGCGATCGATGGTCTTGGGGTAGTCGAAGTCGTAGGTGTCGACGGTGGTGAGGGGGAAGATGGCGGAGCGCTTCAGGGCGGCGCGAGCGCGGCCTTCGAGCTGCACGCGGAGCTGCTCTCTCATCAGGTGGTCGAGGAGAGCGGTGGGCGACTCGTTGCGGGTGATGGCCTTCTGGGACGCCGCGTCGAGCTCGCCCGCGGCGTGGTCGAGGCCGAGGGTGCGGAGCACGTCCTCGAGGGACAGGGAGGTGGCGACGTCATCCGTCGCCATCGGAGGGATCGGAGTCGGGGGGGTCTCGGTCGGGGATTTCGAATGTTTCGGGGGTTTCGAAGAGGGCATCGTAGGTCTCCAGTGGATGGGGCTCGACGATGATCTCGTCGGCCGTGGTGTTGCCGGTGACGATGGGCTCGGGGGGCTCGCCGAGGCCGCGAGCGAAGCGGCTCTGGTCGATGAGGGCGCGGACGTTGCGGACGCCGAAGGTGCGAGCGGCGAGCGCGCGCTTCATGCCCTCGGCGACGTCGGCCTCGCCGTAGAGCACGACGAGGCGCTGGAGCTTCTGGATCTCGCCTTCGAGATCGATGCGCCGCCGTGCGATCTCCTGGAGGTAGACGCGGGATTCCGGCGAGAGAGCGGCGAGGCGATCGCGCCGACGTGGGGCGTGCGCCGCGGGGCGCTTTTCGAGCATCGCATCGATGTGAGCCCGGTCTTCGATAGGTTGCCGACGCCCCCAGCAGCGCGCGTGCTCGGCGACGACGGCGCCGCCGGCGACGATGCGCACGGTGGTGTCGTCGGCGCGAAGATGAACGCTCTGCCCAACGAGGCGATGGGGAACGGAGTAGGTGTTGGTGTCGAGGTGGACGCGGGCCTCCTTCGAGACGACCATCGGCAGGACGAGGTCGGTGTCGAAGGTGTGCTCCGGCAGGGGGCGGAGACGGGGCCGCTCGAGGAGGAGGCGCTCCAGCGGGCGCTCCCGCGTGGTGCCGTGAATGCGGGCGTTGGCGGTGTGCTCGGCCCAGGCGGAGACCTGGGCGCGCAGATCGGCGAGAGACGAGAAGGTCCGGCCGTAGAAGAAGGAGTGGCGGATGTATTTGATGGCGGCCTCGACGCCGCCCTTGAACTCCGGGTAGCGAACGGGGGCTGCGACGGGCTCGAAGAGGTAGTGGCCGGCGAAGCCGAGGAACGCCGGGTTGAACTGCACGGTGGAGCCGACGTGGTGCAGGACGACGCTCTTGAGATTGTCGTAGACGATGCGCTTCGGGACGCCGCCGAAGAACGCGAGGGCGCGCTGGTGCATGCGCAGGAACGTGTCCATGCGCATGTCGAGGGAGAAGTCGACGTAGATGGCGCGCGACCAGCGCATCACCATCGCGAACGCGGAGAGGGGGCGCTGTGTGTTACCGACACGCCAGTGCCCGAACGAGCCCCAGTCGACCTGGGCCTGCTCGCCCGGCTCGGTCTCGATGCGGAGGTAGGCTTTGCGGGCGCGCGGGGCTCGGACCTTGGCGACGTAGCGGCGGAGCTGCGCGATCCCTCCTTTGAACCCCGCGCCCTGGAGCTCCATGAAGAGGCGGACGGCGGTGAGATCCGGGTGCTCGGTGAGGCGCCGGATGATGTGCTCCCGGAATGGATCGAGCTCGGAGGGGGCCGGAGGACGATGCTCGGTCACGCCATCCGGATCGCGGATGGCGCGACGGACGACGGAGTGATGGACGCCGAAGCGCCGGGCGGCGGTCTCGATCTTCCACCCCTCCCGGAGGACGAGCCGTCGCATCGCGGCGCGGATCTCCGGGGTGATCATCGCTGGCCCGTCGCCGCGAACGAGATGAGCTGCCGGGCGTCGGTGAAGGAGCCCATGCCTTCCAGGAACCGGTCGTGTTTGCGGCAGGGCGGGACGGCGACCCACTCGACGCGCACGGCGCGCTCCGGTGCGTCACCGAGGAGTAGGGCCCAGTGCTCGGGGCGGCGGCGCACGTCCCCGGCATCCGCATCGAGCACAGCGTGCAACGGCAGGCCGTACCAGAGGGAGAGCGCCTCGAGCAGCATCATCAGGGCTCGCCCGTCGGCGGGCTCGGGCGGCAGTCGGGCTTTCAGCGACGTGCCGGCAGAGGGCTCCGAGAGCAGGAGCCGGATCTCCGAGCCCTCGGGCTCGATCGACAACCACAGCGGGAGGGACGACATCGATGTGAATCTCCAGCGCGGTCGTCGGTGCCGCGGGCGTCGTGCCCGCAGCCGTGACCGGCACCTCGACGGGTACAGGTGGGCACTCGGCCGCGGAATGTTGTGGAGTCACGCCCCGGGCGGCTTTCTTCCGGTCCCGGTATTCCTGCTGCCGATCCCGATGGTTTCCCGGGCCCCACTCCGTCTTCCGTTGCTTCTTGCTCGCCGTCCGCCACTGCGCCCGGCGCGCGACCCGTGCGCATTTCGGCGAGCAGTACCGGCATCGCCGGTCGCACCGTCGGCAGAGCAAGAAGTCGCCGCCGCAGATGGGGCAGAGGCGCTCCGCGAGCTCGTCCAGGTGGGCACGGCGACCCCCGCGAAGTGGACAGCCCAGCCTCGCCCATGCGATGCACCGCGCCGCAGCGGACGGCCTATTCCGTCCTGCCGGACGGCTCGGAGCGGGAACTCTGGGCCGTCCCCCTTTCGAGGGCGCGCCGAGCTACGCGACGCCCGTCAGGCTGGCCAAGAAACTCGAGCCCGCGCTACGAGTCGAACCCCGCGCTCGCCGTGATCGGGAACCCGCGCTTCGGCGTGATCGTCTCCACTCAGTCTCTTGCCTGGACACCAGGCCCACGAGATCCCTGTCGTCATCCACGACAAGGAACGAGACCAGAAGATCGCTGGTCGGCTCGTAGTGATGCGTCTCCCGGAGGCGCAAGCCGAGAAGGCTCGCGCTCGACTCGTTCGCGAGCGAGGCACGCGCGTCTCGGACCTCGACCGAGAAGCGGCAAGCTATGTTGTCTTGTTCACCACGGTGCCGAAGTCCCGACTCGACGCCGAGCGTTGCCTCGCGCTCTACCGCCTGCGCTGGCAAGTCGAGTTGCTCTTCAAACGATGGAAGTCTCTGTGCGGCCTCGATCGCCTGCCGAACTACCTCGACGAGACGATACACGCCTGGCTCTACGGAAAAGTGCTTCTCGCACTTCTGATGCAGCGGATGGCGGCCTCCGCGCTTTCCCCCCGGAGCCGTCGAATTCGTCTCGACGCCGACGACCCGCCGTGGACGCACCAACCGTGGAAGCTGACCTCGCTGCTGTGGGCGGCGCTCATCCGCTCGCTGCTCCCCCTCACGCTGCATGACCTGCTCGCTCGCCTCCCCGGGATCCTCGAACGCCTCGACCACGCAGACGAGGAAGGAAACTGGCGAGCTGACACCGACCGCTCCCGTCCACGTCAGATCCACGACTTCCGCTCATGCCTGCCGGCGCGGCTCCGACGTGCGGCCTGAGGTGATAACGGCGATGGCGACCAACCCCGTCCTCGTCGTCGACCCGCCGCTCCCCGCCGTCCCACGACGGCCCCGGGCCGTCAAGGACGGGGATTTTCGGTACATTTTGGTTGGGGTGTCCACGAAAGCGGGGGATCATCAGGGCGGTGCCGCTGGTAGCCGCCAGCACGCTGGCCGTCGAGAGGAACGGCGGGAGCTACTCATCCCTTGTCACATCCTGGATCGAGCAGCGTTGCTAGGGGGGCGCAAAAAGCGCTTAACTGCGGCGCGCCGCAGGGCAGAGTCGCCGTCGCGCAAGCCATGATCTCGCTACGGTGGGCCACGTAAAAATCCAACATACCCTTGCAACAGCTCGTGATCTGCACGTCCGGCTCGTTCTCCTCGCACGCAGCACTCGAAGGAGCCCCAATGCATGCATTCACCTGTCCACAGAACACATCGTACAAGGACTGTGCGAGTCCGCTCATTTCGTCGAAGGTGACCGCCACCGAAGGTGAGCCAGGTCCCGCACTCAACGTCCGGCCGTCAATCCCCGCTTGGGTCGCGCAAAGGGTGCCGGCACCGACGCAAGATCCGCCTGGCGTACATTTTGCCGAACTTCCATAGACCGCACAGTCCGTGTCCTTCGCGCAGGGGTACTCATTCGTCTTGCTCCCAGAGCACGACGCAATGACCGCAAGTACGCCTACGGCAATACTTGCGCGCACGGCGCTTATCAAAAAAACGCGCAACGTTCCCCCTGTTTGCAGTTTTGGAAACTCATTAGCAATGACCCATCAGCGAGCGGCTGCGCCGTGGCCGCCGACGACGAGAGGGCCGGAGCTGGTTGCGTGGTCGCCTGCACCGACCCATCAGGCACCGCCTGCGTGCTCGACGCGAACACCGGCCTCACCATGCCTGGATGACCATACGCGGCCTTCATGGCGGCTGGCACAAGCCGACTGATCTTTGCTCCGCTACCAGAAGAAAGCGACAGACTTACCCCGTGAACAAGCATGCTGCCTGTTGTGAGGCACTTGCCACTCGATGGCAAGCACGCCGATATCGGGTTGCCCGCAGCATCCTCAAAGATATGGCTCGAAGAACTTGCATCGAAATTTACCGGTTGCGAGAATAGCAAAGTTACTTCGTCCTGTTTGGACGGATCATTGGACTGACTTACGCTTTCAATATACACGATGTCTCCAGTGTAGACACTTAACGAAAATCCAGCACATCCGAGAATTGCAACGCTGTCGGGCACCGAAGAAGCCACTACGGAGTACCAGGCCCCCTGCAGCAGCGGCGCTACAGAAGCGATATCAATTTGCGTGGCACCGTTGTTACCGAACGCACCACTAACCTGCACCGGCACCGCCTTTCCTGAACTATCAGAGACCGATACTGCAGTCGCCACTCGGGCCGCAACATCGCTCGCCGACATCAATCCGTTCGCCAACAACTGGACATGAAGGTTTACGCCGAGCCCGCTCTGTACCAAATACGTCGGCTGATATAAATATACCATGTATGGAAGAATCGCCGACGCCGCTTGACTGCTCGGTGATGCCGCGAGAATTGCTGGCTGTCCAGACCGCGGCGACGATTGCCCGGTGCCGCACGCCGGGCCGCCAGAAATAGCTAAACAAGCACAGACGGCCAATTTCCAAAACTTTCGCATGTTCGTCCCCTTTGTGTCATTCACGGTGTGACAGTAACCCCGTTTGCATAAAACTGGGCGCTTGTACGCAACGAATCCCATTGATCAGGCAGCACCCCAGCAGGCGGCCGTGAATACGGCACTAAACCAGCCGCAGCAAGGAGACTCCAATTGTCCTGTCCGGCGGCACAGCGACCGGCCGGCGGCACTCCGCCCGCAACCGGATCCAAGCAATGATCAGTCGCAGTACAAAGGGTATGCGAATCGTATGGGCCGTCCATGATGGTATGGCCGCACCATGGTTCATTGCCGTTAATGTATTCATCACCAAACGACAGCATGCTATGCCCAAACTCATGAGCAATGTAGAAGGAAATGCTATCCACATTACTGTATTGCGTGCAACCCCTGGCAGGATCAGGAATGTAAGTTCGGTAACCCGGAATGCTCTTGAAGCCACAACCGTCCACGGGCTTTAATACGAAATCACAGCCGGCCACCGGACCACAGTACGGATAAAGACTAGGATCCCCGCTACTGGAGCACGTACCGGTTGGAACGATTTTATGAGTCCAAGTCATCGGCCAAATACCGCCGTTAGTATATTGAGCGACGCGCCCGGAGAGCTCCTTAAGGAACTGAACATAAGGAGCCCAGTAGGGCGCTGTTGTACTTAATGGTATCTCACCGCAGATTGTATAAGCGGTCTTGGTGGTAGTCGGGTACGCCGACACGTGAAGCACATAGTGTGCTGCGCCTACGTAAGAATGTATCCCAATATAATATGTCCCGTTCCCTTGCGACGGCAGGTTTATGAATGCTCCTCCGCCAGCAATAGTCCCAGTAGAATTCCCAGAAAAGTCAATGTAGTCGTAAGAAGTCTGGTCCGGGAACCGGTTGGTCTTGCTGACGTAAAGATCTAGATCGGGAGACGTGGTCGGGGATGCAAGAACCTCAACGGAAATCGCGACTCTTTCGTTTGGAGAATGCGAAACATTGAAGTAGTGAGTGTCCCCGGTACCTAACAGGACACCCTCGATTCTATAATTGTTACCTATGTTCCAGCTAACCGGTGGGGGAATGGTAGCCGAGCACACCAGTGCCAGTGAGTTAACTGTAGGCGTTGAGGCTTCGTTGCCTGAAGCGTCAGTCTTCCATAAAAACTGGATGTTGTTAGGATATTGGGTAGTTGAATCTCCAATAAGAAGCGCGCCGGCAAAGCCGTTTGGGTTGTTTCCCGTGTACATGTAGCCCTCGTAGGCACTGGCTATCGACAAAAAGTCGCTACCATTTAGCCAGACGTTGTTCAGGCTGGGGACAACTATCCCAACGGTTGGCGAGAAGAACACAGACCAATATGAGTACTCATTGTTGTTATAAAAACCAGGAGCTTGTGAATAGCGCTCGAACTCGGCGGTGCCGGTGTTTACTGGCAGGACCGTCGGGCTGTAAACGTTCGTCGAGCAGCTCTGATAGCTAAACGCCGCCCTCGCGGTAGTTAGCGGCAAGAACGTTGCCGTACACATCACAGCAGCTACGCACGTGGAGTGACGCATACCATGGTTCTCCTCATTTAGTGGCTATACCCCATTGTCGAAGAAACATTATCGCGTCGGCACGAGTGATGTCAACGGAGAAGTGATGTCAACGGAGAAATGACCATGGGGCCGGTCACAACCAATGCCCCTGCAAACGTTCTCGGTCTGCGCGTACCATTCGCGGGCCTATGAGTAACAAATCCGGTACTTGTGCTGTGTCAGGATGCCCGGAAGCGGCACGTAGGGTGGCCAGAGATCCGGTACTTTCCGGGTAACCTCTTGCCCAAAATGTACCGGAAATCCCCGTCCCTGACGGCCCGGGGCCGTCCGTGGACGGGTGGGGATCGCCGTCGGAGCGCGAGCACCGACGTGATCCGCGGGCCGATTTGCTGATGGGATGAGCCGAATGGAGGGGTCCCCGACGTCGAAGGGTTGCGACACACCAAGGACGAAAGGAAGCCCGATGGACATCGTGACCCGAACTGCGTTTCTCGCCAAGCCCGAAGTGAAGGAAGTCGTGTGCGATCTGCGACGACTGGTTCGAAGTGCGCTTCCGCACGGCAATTTTGCAGAACGTGAGGAGGCAGCGCTCACGATCTTCGACGAGGCAATGCGTTCGGTGCTCGAAGAGGAGCTTCAACACGTCGCCGGAGACCAGGGCGACCAACCCCGTCCTCGTCGTCGACCCGCCGCTCCCCCGCCGTCCCACGACGGCCCCGGGCCGTCAAGGACGGGGATTTTCGGTACATTTTGGAACGAGCAGATGCTCGGGGCGTTGGGTGATCTCGGTCCCGCTCTTGGCATGACTGGAGAGCTCGGCGTAGGAGGACGCATCGCCCACCAGAATGCCGCCGAGGACCTTCTTCCGGTCGTCGCTGAGGACGAGCTTCTTGTAGATGCCGGTGGCGCCGTCGAAGAGACTGACGACTTTCGAGCCCGCGGTCACGCCGAACGCGTCTCCGAAGCTCGCGACGTCCACGCCGAGGAGCTTGAGCTTCGTGCTCATGTCGAACCCGGTGAACGCCCCGGCGTCGCTCGCGAGCTGGGCCGCGACGACCTCGGCCATGCGGTATCCGGGGGCCACCAGACCATACGTCCGGTTGGCGAGCGCCGCGCATTCACCGATGGCGAACACGTCGGGGTCCGTGGTCCGGCAACTCTCGTCGATCGCGATGCCGCCGCGGTCGCCGAGCGCGAGTCCGGAATGGCGCGCGAGCTCGTCGCGCGCACGGATCCCCGCCGAGAATACGACGATGTCCGCCGGGAGCTCGCCCTCGTCCTCGAACCGAACGGCGGAGACTCGCCCCTCGTCGTCCGCCAGGATCGATTGGGTCTTCGCGCTCGTGTGAACGACGATGCCGAGCGCCTCGATGCGGCTCCGGAGCACCGCGGCGCCCACGTCGTCCACCTGAAGCGGCATCAACCGAGGTGCGAACTCGATGACGTGCGTTAGGAGTCCGAGAGAATGAAGCGCCTTGGCCGCCTCCAGGCCGAGCAATCCGCCGCCGATGACGACGCCGCTCTTCGCGGTTGCAGAGGCGTCTCGAATCGCCGCGAGATCGTCGAGAGTGCGGTAAACGAAGCACCCGCGGAGATCCTTGCCGGCGATCGACGGCACGAAGGGATACGACCCCGTCGCGAGCACGAGCTTGTCATAGTGAAGCTCACGGCCGCGATTCGTCCGGAGCGTGCGGCGAGCGCAATCGAGCTCCGACGCGGATTCGCCGAGTAGTACCTCGACGCCCCATTCGGCGTATTGCGTCGCGGAGGCGAGCGTCAGCTCGTCCTCGTGACGTCCGTCGAACCAGGCGGATAGGTTCACCCAATCGTACGCGCGGCGCGGCTCTTCCGCGAGCACCGTGACGTCGAAGGTGCCGGTCAGACCGCGCTCGGCGAGTGCTTCGACGAGGCGATGCCCGACCATCCCGTGACCGACGACGACGAGCGATGGCCTCGAGCCGAGGGGCCCTGCATGCTCGCCGGAGCCCTGGACCGGCAACACTTCCGTTTCCATTTCAGCCTCCAGCGCTCGGGACGCCCGTCGCGAGCTCATCAATCCAATGTTCACCGTGCTGGCTCATGAGGTCCTCGAGGGCTCTGGCAGACTCGAAAGGCGGGCTCAGAACGAAAACGGAATGTCGAGCTGGACGATCTTGTAGCTGTTCTTCTTCATCGGATCGTCGAGCGGGAGCGTCAGCGAGATGCCAGGGTGCAGCCACTTTCCCGGTGCGACCTCGAAGTGCATCCGCGGACCGAAGGCGACCGTCGTGTTGTCGCGCAGCGTGCCCGTCTTGTCCGCGGCTACCGCCTTCGGCGTGGAGAGCCAGCGCTGGTGCCGGAGCTCCGCTCCGAGCGACAGCATCGGGATGATGAAATATCCGACGTGAACCCCGGAGACCAGGGCGACCAACCCCGTCCTCGTCGTCGACCCGCCGCTCCCCGCCGTCCCACGACGGCCCCGGGCCGTCAAGGACGGGGATTTTCGGTACATTTTGGAAGGTGCCGTCATGAGCGCCTCAATCACACGTGCACGGCGCATTCTCCGGTCAACGTTTGGGCGCGCCTGCCAGTGGACATCTAACTACAGGTGGACGCTCGCCGCGAACACCATCGCGATGGCCGAGCAAGCCCGTCGCCTGGCCGCGCGAAAGGGCAGCCGATGAGGCACCCGAACGACAAATGTCCGATCACGGATCCGCCCGCCAGATATCCAGCAGACCAGGAGCTCACGGACGCACTCATCGAAGGCCCCGTAGCGAACCTCCACCGGTGCTACCGCTTCCTGGGTGTGCGCCCGGCCGAATTCCTCGAGCTCCAAGCGCTCAACGTCCCGCAAGGGAAGAGCTCCTACAAACCGAACTTCTTCGCGCACGCAGCCAACGAAGAGGAGTTCATCAGGCTGTGCGCGGAGATGGAGAATCAGGGAGCACCGGCAGTCTACGTAGTGCTCAACCAGATCGATCCAGCGATCGTGACTCGAGCGCCGGCAGGAAAATGGAATCAGCAGCAAAAAGGTGAATCGACTACGGAAGAGGACATCCAGGTCCGACGAACGATGTACGTGGACATTGACCCCGAAACGCCCTAAGGGGACGTCGGCGACGGACGAGCAGATGAACGAGGCCCACGCCGTCGGTAAGGCAATCGAGGTTCGGCTCCGGAACATTCTCGGCGAGGATACCACGCTGCGCGGGCAGAGCGGAAATGGCTGTGCGGTCGAGGTGGCGCTCGAGTACATCGATTCAACGCCGGAAGTCACATCGACGATCCAAAGCATCCTGGAGGCACTCGACGCACTACACGGAACCGCGAGCGTCAAGATAGACCGGTCCGTTTCCGACGCAAAAAGACTCGCTCCGGCGTTCGGAACGCTCAAGAGGAAGGGGGCACCCGACGTTCCAGAACGACCTCACAGGAGGAGCGCATGCGTTTGCTCCGATTCCGTTCGCCGCATCGGCCTGGACGAGCTGACGAAGCTGCGCGACGTGCTCGTCGCAGAGGCAGGCGCGAGACCGAAGGGGGCCGCACCACGTGCTGCGCCGAGTCCCTCACGACGGGCGGGTGCCGGTGGCGTCTTCGAGCGCGCGAACGCTGCGCCCATCAGAGATGTTGCAGAGTGGCTCGGTCTCGAGATCGACGGCAACAAGCTGAGGTGTCCTGGCTGCGGCGAGATCGACGGCACTGATCTCCTAGACCACAAAGACATCAACGGCGCCAAATGCCACCATGATCGTTGTGCGGAGAAAGGAACGTCAGGGTTTCGCACCGCCGTCGACCTGGTCGCCGAAGCACGCGACGTCAGCCCACTTGCGGCAGCGCGGCTGATCGAAAAACAGTTCCTCAACCAAACGACGACGTCCGGCGAGGACCCGCTCGCCCGGCTCAGCGCCCTCACCGATCTGGACACGGCAGCGAAAGCGTTGAACGACGTGACCTGGCTGGCGTCCGTCGTAGACGCGGGCGAGGGCGCGCGAGCGCGCGTCACGGAAGCCCTCGCACTACATGTCGGTAAGGCCGCGATCAACCGCGCGTTCAAGTGTGCCCAGGAGACCGCCCACGAAGAGAAGAGAGCAGCCGTGCGGGCGCAGTTCGAGGGAACGTGGCGTGAGAAACTGATCGTCCAAATCACCAAGGACGAACAGATCGTTGTCGTTCCGATCGCGGCGAACGTGACGACGATTCTTGCGCTTCTCCGAAGAGTGGTGCGGCATCATCGCTTACGGGTGCAGTTCCCGATCTGCTGACGAAAAACAAAGCGAGATCGATCGGTTACGACGCGTAGGTTGAAAGGAGGGGCTCATTCGCGGCAGATATCCGGTTGCTAAAACAAGAACACCAACCGGAAGGAGCCCCATGGCGACGACTATCGAGCGCGCCGAACGGGATGTCCAGAGCGCGAGCGAGCGAGTTCGTAGATGCGCGGAAACGAAGGACGCGACGACGCTTTCTGCTGTCGAGCGAGAACTCTGGACAGCGCTGCTTCATCTCGGGCGTGCGGTAATGGCCCTGTTTCTCGTGCGATACGCTGCCCGTCCGCAACCATCGACCTACGAGCATGACGGCGGGCGATTCGCGCTCGACACGGACACGCGGCGTCGGAGCGAGATCGGCACGCGGTTCGGCAAGGTCGCGTTCGTACGACCCGTGGGTCGTCCAATCGGAGGTCGCCGCTGCACCGACCTTCCCATCGATCGCGAGCTCGGCGCGTGCTCGGGCTTCAGCCTCGGGACGGTAACGGCGGTCGTGCATCTCTGCGCGCTGATGGCCTTTGGGACAGCGCGTCGCCTGTTCGCGGAGTTTCACGAGTGGGCGCCGAGCTCGCGTTCGACGCTGCGCATGGTCGACGCGGTCGGCGCCGAAGCTCGCGGCTTTCTCGACGCGGATGCTGTGCCCGAGGACGACGGGGAAGTTCTCGTGATCCAGGTCGACGGCCGCGGCGCACCGATGATCACCGCGACAGAGCACGCGCGACGCTGTCAGGCGCGACAGAAGGTCAAGGGAACGAAGCGACACGGGCGCCGTCTGCGGCGACGCGAGCATCCGCGTCCTCGTCGCAAGAAGGGCGACAAGAGCAAGAATGCCAAGGTCGCTTTCGTCGGCGTGATTTACACACTCCGGGCGACGCGCCACGGATGGGAGGGACCTATCAACAAGCGCCTGATCGCGACATTCGAGAGCCACGAGGCGCTCTTTCGGTGGCTCGCCGTGCACGCGGAGCGCCGCGGTTACGGTCGCAAGCGATGCTTCTTCCTCGCCGATGGCTCCGACCACATCTGGAGAAACCAGCAGGTCCATTTCCCGAAGGCGGTGCCCTGCATCGACTGGTACCACGTCGCCGAGAAACTGTGGGAGGCGGGAGGCTGCCTCCATCCCGAGGGCAGCCCGCTGCTTCGTCCGTGGGTCACTGCTCAGCTCGGCAACCTGCGACGAGGCAAGGTTGCCGAGGTGCTCGAAGACATGGCCACCGCACACAACGCGATCTCGAAGACGGGCCCGGGCAACAAGGGCCGTCGCAAGCGGCTGCTCGGCATCATCGAGTACCTCGCCACGCACGAGCAACGCATGCCGTACTGTGCACTCCGCCGTGACGACCTCGACATCGGTACCGGCGCCGTCGAAGGCGCCGTGCGCAACCTTGTCGGCCTTCGTCTCGACGGGCCCGGAATGCGCTGGGGGCGAGACCGCGCCGAGATGGTCCTCCACCTCCGTTGCATCGTCCTCAACGAGCAGTGGAGTGACTTCTGTCGCCACCTGGAACGACGCACGCTCAGGCTTGCCGCGACGCCCGTCCCCGCACGAACGCACGACGCGAAACCTCAGCAATCACGCGAGGCCGCGTGATGCAAATTGGGATCTGCACCCAAAGGACCTTCCCGCCACTCGTTTGCTTGGTAACCTGCGCCTGTGATGGTGCGCACACATCGCCCCACGCTGGAAAGGACAATAGGAACAGCGCAACAAACACAGCGAACAATCGTCCGTTAGCACTACTGCCAGAAAGTTTTCCATCGATCGAGTTTCGTGAGATGGCCTCACCATGGCCCAAAAAGTCTCCGAAATCGCATCAGCGGCTCGACTCGAGCAGTTCTTCGACCGCGTCGGCACTCACCTGAAGGACTGGCGGAAGCGAGAGTCGTTCGCGATGTACGCCTTCGGGATCCTGGGGGACGGTGAGCGCAAGAGCGCCGAGCCGATCGCGGCCAGAACGTGCGCCGACCCGAGCCAGACGAACAACGTGCACAGCAAGCTCTGCTACTTCCTCGGCCGAAGCGAATGGGATGATCGTGCCGTACGCCTCGAGGCCGCTCGGTACGCAATCGACGCCGTGCAGAAGCGCGAACCCGTGACGACATGGATCGTCGACGACACGGGCTTCCTGAAGCAAGGCTCGCACTCCGTGGGCGTGCAGCGCCAATACACTGGATCGGCGGGCAAGGTCACGAACTGCCAGGTCGGGGTCAGCCTCGCGGTGGCGACGAGCAGCGAGCAGATCCCACTCGATTTCGAGCTCTATCTCCCCAAGAACTGGGCAACGGAAGCCGCCCTTCGTGCCAAGGCGCGAATTCCCGATGCGGTCACGTTCAAGACCAAGATCGAGCTTGCCATCGAGATGATCGAGCGCGCCAAGCTCGCCGAGATCCCGGGCAACATCGTTCTGGCCGACGGTGCGTACGGCGCGAGCTCGGAGTTCAGAAACGCGAGCCGGTCGATGGGATTCGACTTCGGCGTTGGCATCCCGTCGAGCCTGCGCGTGGTGCGACTCGATCGTCTGGACCGAGCGCGCGGGGACGCGATGACCGCTCTGGAATTGGCGGATGCGCTCGGTCGAAAAGCGTTCCGCAAAGTGACCTGGCGTCATGGCTCGAAGGCAAAACTGATCTCGCACTTCTGCTTCGTGCGCGTGAAGACGACGCATGACGACGGGCTCACCCTGGCCGACCACGAGCCGCTCTGGCTCGTGGCCGAGTGGCTCGATGGCGAAACAAAGCCCACGAAATTCACGCTCACCACGCTGCCGCGACGCATGAGCCGGAAGCAGATCGTCCGGATCTTCAAGGAACGCTGGCGCACCGAACGCATGTACGAGGACCTGAAGGGCGAACTCGGACTCGACCACTTCGAAGGTCGCTCGTTCACCGGCTGGCATCACCACGTCTCCGTCGTCTTATGTTGCTACGCCTTCGTCATATCCGAGCGCGTCAGCGCTTTTCCCCCCTCGGCCGGAGGGCGCAGTCGAGACGGTCAGATCTCCGTCGCGGCCTGAGCGACACTTCGCCGACTCCTTCATCACCGCTCGCCTCGCCATCGCCCTCTTCCTCGCCCGCTGGCTCCCGCGCTGCCCCCTCTGTCACCAGCCACATCCACCTTCGCGATGCCCGCAGGAGCAACCTACCCGTGCCGCATGACGGAATTTCTGACAGTAGTGTTAGCCATTTGGATGGAGACCTTTGGAGGATTCCCGTTTGGACTGTTGCCGGGAGAACAACAGCTAGAGCGCCGATCAGGTTGATTCCGGAAGGATGTCGATCACTTCGGCGCAGGGGGATCGACAAGCGTCCCGCGGCATGATCTCGTGGGTGCCAGAGGTGCACGACATGGAACGATGGTCGCCCCCGGTTGATCTATCACGGCAAGAGAAGCTGCTTATGAAGCGGTTGGTTCGCGTCCGTGCGTTGTTCGGATTTCTCCGATCTGCATCGACACGAGCTGTTCGACGAGGTGTTTCAAGAGCAGCTCGAAGGCATGTATCGGACGACGGGAGCGGGCGACCCGCCCCGCTCGCCGGGGTTGCTGTGCATGGTGGTGCTGCTCCAAGGTTACGTCGGCGCCTCCGATGCCGAAGCAGTGGAGCTGTCCCTGGTGGATCTGCGGTGGCAGATGGTCCTCGACTGCATGGGAGCGGTAGAGCCACCATTTTCTCAGGGCGGTCTTCAGGCGTTCCGCGAACGTATGATCGCACACGAGATGGATCGCGTACTGCTCGATCGGACGGTCTCGCTGGTTCGCTCTGGTGCGTTGTCGGAGGGGGAAGGCCGCTCGGTGTCCAAGGCACTGCGCGCCGCCGTTGATAGCCGCCCTTTAGCGGGGGCCGGGAGGGTTGAGGACACGATCAACCTTCTCGGGCATGCCGCACGAAGCATCGTGCAACTCGTGTCGAAACTTACCGAGCGTGCGCCGGAAGAGATCTGCCGCAAAGCAGGTATCCCGCTTCTTCTCGCGTCCAGTATCAAGGCCGGGCTCGACATCGATTGGAGTGACGCCAAGCAAAAGGCGGCGGCCGTCGAGGTCGTGGAACGACAGGTGTCTTCGCTGCAGCAATGGGTCGACCGCCACCTGGACGAAGTAGTTTCGGAGCCACTGCGCCCGTACATCGACGCGATCATCCAGGTTCGCGACCAGGACCTCGAAGCCACCGCGGACGGAGGGACTCGCGTCCGGCAAGGAGTCGCACCCGACCGACGAATCTCCATCGAGGACGCGGAGATGCGTCACGGCCGCAAGAGCAGTCGAAGCGCTTCGATGGATACAAGGAGCATATCGCACGTGATCTCGACTTCGCGGCGATCGTCGCGTGTGCCGTGACGCCAGCGAATCGACCCGAGGAGGAGGGAGTCGTCCCGCTCGCCGACGACATCAAGCGACAGCGACTCCGTCTCATCGAATTGCACATCGACCGCGCCTACGTGAACAGTCCCGTCGTGGACGATGTATTCGCAGCGGGAGGCACGGTGTTCGCGAAGCCTTGGGACACCGCGCCCACCGCCCCGGGCTGTTTTCCAAGAGCGACTTCAAGATCGATCTGCGAGCCAAGACTCATCACCTGCCCCGCCGGCGAGATGGAGATGTTCGAGCCGGGCAACACCGTCGAGTTCGACCCCGAGGCGTGCGGCGCCGTGTCCGCTTCGCGCTAAGTGCACCCAGTCCGCCTCCGGCAGCGGAAGCACCGTTTCCATCGCCGCCGACGAAGCTCGGCAGAGGAATTTTCGCAAACTCCAACAAACGAGTTCCGGTCGAGCGACACTCCGTCGACGCACCGCCGTGGAGCACTCGCTCGCGCACATCGCTGCCCGCAAGGGACACACCGCGCTCGCTACGTTGGCGTGCGCAGAAACCTGTTCGACCTCAGGCGGGCCGCTGCGATCCAAAATCTAGAAGGCATCCACAGACTGATTCGAGAGGCGGCGTAACTCGTTGCAATCACTGCAAGGTCAACCTGTTCGGCGCTCTAGGGGGTGTGGAGGCCGCAGGTGCAAGGATCCGTGGGTATCGCGGTAAAGGTCGCGTCGTAGGACAAACATGTCCCTTCGGAACCGACCTGGCCTAGCTGTTTTCCAGTGTTTTGATTGTAGAAGACGATTCTAAAGCCGTCTATCCCTACGTAGATCACCGCGTTGTAGGTACCACATCGAGTTAGTTCTGCACCTGCCTCTACGAGTTGGCTCGATGGGCAAGATGGGAACTGGGCTACGGCGTCGGTCCACGTTATAGGCGGGGATGCTTGGATGGCTTGGCCGCCGATTTGGCCGCTGAGGCACGCGCACTCGCTCGCGCTCGCCGCAAGCGTGGGATCAAAGGGGAAATAGCCTGCAAGTACGTCTACAAGCTTTGCACATGCGACGGGGGGACCGGGCGGGGGAGCCGAGCTTTCTCCGTCCGCCCCGAGGTATCCCGAGTCAGCTGCGCTGCTGCCCCCCGTGCTGGCGTTGCCCGCTAGGCTCGTTGTATCGCCCTGACCGCTGGTGCCGCCGCTGCCAGTCGCGAGACCCCCTCCCGAACCTACGGTCGCGGCAGCGTTTCCGTTCCCGTCTGGCTCAGGTAGTGGCGACGAGCACGCATCAGCTGCCACCCCGATGAAAACGAGCAGGCCGACCGCGCCCACTTCGAAAATTCTTCGCTTCGCCATGACTTTCCTCCCGAGGGGGGACACATTCCCTCCAGTTCGCTTGTACCAGATTCGGCGTGGTAAGATTGAAGCGATTCGATGGTGCGCGCACCTCGACTCCCTCCGCCGGAGGTCATAGCTGTTTGAGGGGGACCCGATCCTTCGGACCATCAGCAGGGTGGCGTAAGGTGGAGCCTGCTCGGGTCTGAGATCACCAGAGAACACAACGTCGTCGTGGTCGTCAACCGGAACGACGCTTCGATCATCGAAAGTAGCCATGACGTTGCAGAACGCGTGCTGAGGGGGTCCAGGGGGCATCGCCGTTATCACCTCAGGCCGCACGTCGGAGCCGCGCCGGCAGGCATGAGCGGAAGTCGTGGATCTGACGTGGACGGGAGCGGTCGGTGTCAGCTCGCCAGTTTCCTTCCTCGTCTGCGTGGTCGAGGCGTTCGAGGATCCCGGGGAGGCGAGCGAGCAGGTCATGCAGCGTGAGGGGGAGCAGCGAGCGGATGAGCGCCGCCCACAGCAGCGAGGTCAGCTTCCACGGTTGGTGCGTCCACGGCGGGTCGTCGGCGTCGAGACGAATTCGACGGCTCCGGGGGGGAAAGCGCGGAGGCCGCCATCCGCTGCATCAGAAGTGCGAGAAGCACTTTTCCGTAGAGCCAGGCGTGTATCGTCTCGTCGAGGTAGTTCGGCAGGCGATCGAGGCCGCACAGAGACTTCCATCGTTTGAAGAGCAACTCGACTTGCCAGCGCAGGCGGTAGAGCGCGAGGCAACGCTCGGCGTCGAGTCGGGACTTCGGCACCGTGGTGAACAAGACAACATAGCTTGCCGCTTCTCGGTCGAGGTCCGAGACGCGCGTGCCTCGCTCGCGAACGAGTCGAGCGCGAGCCTTCTCGGCTTGCGCCTCCGGGAGACGCATCACTACGAGCCGACCAGCGATCTTCTGGTCTCGTTCCTTGTCGTGGATGACGACAGGGATCTCGTGGGCCTGGTGTCCAGGCAAGAGACTGAGCCACGGCATCAACTCGAACGACTCGTCTTCGAAGAGGATCGGCAACGATCCGCGGTTGACGCGGACGAGCACGTCAGCGCCGCGCTCGACGACGTAGCCGATGCCGGGAGCGTTGCAGTAACCGCGATCGGCCACCGCGAGCTGCCCCTGCGTCCACGAAAACCGCTTGAAGGTCTCGCCGACGCTGATGCCTTCGACGCGAGCATCGAGCACGTCGAGATCCGCGATCCGCATCTGTGTGTGGATACGAGCATCGGTGGTCTCGGCGCCCGGGCCGCAAACCGCGGTGGCGTCCACGGCCACCACGTCGTAGCCCGACCATCGCTCGGGTGCGGCCTCGGAAGTGTCCACCATCTCGCCCACCAGTCGCCGCAAGTAGGGCACCGCCCGGAGGAGCTTCTTGTGAAGCCGAACGTGGCTCACCTCGGGGCCGCCGGACTCGGCCATCAGCGCCACCGTTTGGCGAAGGGGCAGGTCTGCTCCGACGTGCAAGAGCACCAGTCGAAGCAGGTCATCGGCGGTGCGGATCTTCGCGTTGCCGTACTGCAAATTCAGCTGCTTCAGCTCGCTCGCGAGCTCTGCGTAGTTCTCCGGCAGGAAGCCGCGGATCGTGTCCCAGTCGGTCGTCACGTTGAGGCGGGAGTTGGCCATGCCCTCGCTGGTCGCACGAGGCGGGACTTATGGAAAAGAAAACTGCTAACAGCTATGGGTCCAGGGGGAGACTGACAACTTGTGTGGACACTCCGGAAGCTGGGGACAACATCACGCTGCCCTGTGGGCGACACCGCGATAGAACACATCGGGTGTCTGGTAGCCGAGCGCCTGGTGCGGGCGTTCGAAGTTGTAGAAATGGAAGTAGCGCCTGATGCCGGTACGGGCCTCGCCGAGGTCGTCGTAGGCGTGCAGGAAGACTTCCTCGTACTTGAGCGACCTCCAGACGCGCTCGACGAAAACGTTGTCGATACAGCGCCCCCGGCCGTCCATGCTGATGGCGATTCCGGCCCCCCGCAGGACCTTCGTGAACGAGTCCGCCGTGAACTGCGAGCCCTGGTCGGTGTTGAAGATGTCGGGCTTCTGGAAGCGGCTGAGCGCCTCCTGGAGGGCCTCGACGCAGAAGCTCGACTCCATCGTGTTCGACAGCCGCCACGCGAGCACGCGGCGGCTGAACCAGTCGATGATGGCGACGAGATACGCGAAACCGAGGGCCATGGGGATGTACGTGATGTCGGCCGCCCACACCTCGTTCGGCCTGGAAATAACGCGGTTCCTGAGCAGGTACGGGTAGACCGGGTGCTCGGGGCTGGGCTCGCTCGTACGAGGCTTCGGCGCGACCGACACGAGCCCCATGAGCGTCATCAGACGCTGCATGTGCTTCCGGTTCACGTCGACCCCCTCGGTGTGCAGACTCGCACAGAGCTTGCGGCTCCCGTAGAACGGCCACCGGAGGTGGAGTTCGTCGATGCGCCGCATGAGAGCAAGTTCCTCGCGGCTGGTGCGCACCGGCTCGTAGTACAGGCCGGAGCGACCGACGCCGAGAAGCTCGCACTGTCGCCGGATGGAAATCTGTTCCTGACTCTGGATCATGGCTCGACGCTCCTTCAGCGACGTCGCTCGAGCCCGTGCGATAAAAAATCGCGTTCTACCGTCAGCTCGCCGATCTTCTTCAGCAGCTCGTCCTCACGCTCCGTGCCGCCACCGGGCTCGCTGCCACGCTCGAACACGGTCGATGCTCGCTCCAGGAACTCCTTCTTCCACTTGTAGATCTGGTTGGCATGGACCCCGTGGCGTCGGGAGAGCTGCGGGACAGTCTCTTGCTCACGGATGGCGGCCAGCGCCACCTTGGCCTTGAATGCTGCGCTGTGACGGGTGCGGGTGCTTTTCATGATTTCTGCTCCTTTTTCGAGGAGCAGGCGCCACCTACACCACCTTAGCTGCTGGTCCGAATTTTGGGGTCCACTTCATTCGCCCACCGGCATACACGCCCGTTGCCCTACCTCTTCTCGGATCGCGAGATCGGGCAGCTGCTCGCGGCGACCGCCCGGCTCCGGCCCCGCGGCTCCCTCCGCCCCCTGACGTACTTCACCATCTTCGGGCTTCTGGCCGCCGCTGGATTGCGCGTCTCGGAGGCACTCCACCTGGTCCTGGATGACATCACCGCGGACGGACTACTTGTCCGCCAGACGAAGTTCCGCAAGAGCCGCCTGGTGCCGCTCCACGAGACGACGTCGGCTGCTCTGGATGCGTACCTCGCGCAACGACGCCCCGTGGCACGCCGTGAAGCGCACGTCTTCATCTCCACGACCGGTCGGGCCCTCACGTATCCGATGATCAACGGGACGTTCCATTTCCTGCTCCGGTCCGTGGAGCTCCAGGCGCCCGCGGGCGGGCTGGCGCGCGCGCCCAGGATTCACGACCTACGCCACCGATTCGCGATGCGCGCGCTGGAGTGCGCAGCCGGCGACCGTCACCGCATGGCGCAGCATGTGCTGGCGTTGTCTACCTATCTCGGCCACGCCCACGTGGCCGATACCTACTGGTACTTGCACGCGACCCCACACTTGATGCGCCACATCGCGGATGCCTGCGAGGCAGGCAGCGCCGGAGCCACGCCATGACGGCCCTCGCCCCCCACATCACCGCCTTTCTCCGCCAACGCCTGCCAGTGGAGCGGGCGGCCAGTCCGCATACGTGCGACACGTACGCGTATGCGTTCCGCCTCCTGTTCGCGTTCGCGAGCCGGATGCTGCGCGTGCCCCCATCGGGTCTGCAACTCGAACACCTCGACGCGCAGCTGGTGCTCGCGTTCCTCGCAGATCTGCAGACCTCCCGGAACAACAGCCCCCGCACCCGCAACGCCAGGCTCACCGCGATCAAGTCGTTCATGCACTTCGTGGAACATCGCGTTCCCGGCTCGCTCGAACAGATCCGGCGTGTCCTGGCGATTCCAAACCAGAAGACTGACCTGCGGCTGGTCGAGCACCTCGACGCGGCGCAGTGCCAAGCCATCCTCGATGCGCCCGATCCGACGACCCGGGCCGGAATCCGAGACCGCACGATGCTTCATGTCTGCGTCACAGCCGGATTGCGCGTGTCCGAGTTGGTCGGGCTGCGGCTCGGCGATGTGACGTTCACCGCGCGCTACGTGGACCTGCGCGTCCGGGGCAAGGGCCGCAAGGAACGAATCCTCACTCTCTGGAAGTCCGTCGCCGATTCCGTGCGGGCCTGGTTGGCCGTGAGGGGCGAGGCACCGGTCCCCGAGCTCTTCCTCAACGCACGCGGCCGGGAGATGACACGCGCCGGCTTCGAATACCTCCTACACAAGCACGCAGTCGCCGCCGCTCGCACGCGGTGTCCCGCGCTGCGGGGCAAGCGGATCTCCCCGCACGTGCTCCGACACACCTGCGCGCTCAACGTCTTGCAGGCGACGGGCGACATTCGCCAAGTCGCCCTCTGGCTCGGGCACGAGAGCATCCAAACCACCGAGGACTACCTCCGCGTGGACGTGACACAGCGGATCAGCATTCTCGCCGCCGTGACGCCGCCCCAGCTGCGACCGGGTAAGTTCCGCCCGCCGGACGCGCTGATCGCGTCACTCACCGGCTAGACGAATATGCGAAGCGGTCGCCGAGCCCGATCGCCGCCCGACGCTTGGCGCTCGTGTTGCTCAGCATATTCCATCACTCCGCATATCCCCTCATCTTGCACGAAAAGGCCACGACGATCTGGCGGTGACACGCGCGACATTCGGCGCGTCCGAATCCGTGCGCCAGGATCCCGCAGCGCAGGTAGGCGCGTAGCTCGCGCTCGACGTACGTCGGGAGCGGGCGATCGTGCTTCTCGCGGGATTCAGCGAGGAACGTCTCGAGGTGCTCGGCGACCAGCCGGTAGAGCAACGTCTCTTCGGGTCGGTGGCGCTCGTAGCCACGTTGCCGGCGGTCGACGGAAGACCCCGCGAGGTCGGGCACGACCGGTCTCGACAGCGAGGACCGGGCCATGAACGAAGGTCAGCGATTCCCCCGTGTCTCGGGTGCCCTGACGGTGGCCAACGCCGGGGTCGCGATGGCGAGCCGCCACGACGACCTCGGAGAAAGTCGCGTGCGAGACGGGAAACGGCGGCGGCGAACTGAACGAGGGAGGGATCGCGCTCGGCGAGGGCGTCGTCGACGGAGAGAGCTTCCCGCGATGCTCGTCTCGTGCCGCCCGTGCTCGACGACGGGGCGTCAGCGACGTGACAACCGGCCAGGCAGATGGACGCGGCGCGTCGAAAAGCTAGCGTCACGGAATTCCTCCATTGCCTGGGCTCGCGTAGCTGCTGCGACGGCCGCCGAGTTCATAATGTCCCATTACCGGACAACGTCACCGCGGCGGGCTCGGGCGCCGCACACATTCCCCTACACGCCCTAATCTTAGTGCGATAAGGTTGGACGGTCAAGGGGCGATCAAGGGCAATCTAGAGCCTTCAAACGACGCTGTTCGACATCGAAACGCGAGGTAGCAAGCGAGGCTTAAACGTGGCTCGATGCGTGGCTCAAGCAAGGTAACAAGCGTGGCTTTTTGTGGCCTTTTACCACGATTTTTCCATGGATCCGGGCTTGGCTGCATTCCATCCTCGGAATGGACACTTTAAGAACCCTTATCGAGGGCATCCGGGAGCGTACGGCAGGCCCACGACCCCCGCGCTCACGCGAGCCCGGCCTCGGCGCGCTGTCGGCGGATGTCTTTTCCGAGGCGGCGTCGCCCGCGCCGCGTCGTCGAGCGCGACGGGCGGCACGACAGCATCGCGGAAGCCGTCTCCGACGACGAGCTCGCCGGGCGCGATCCCACCCTCGCCGGTCAGCGCCGCATGAACCCGCTCGTGGGGCTCCCGCGCTGCGCGATCTGGACGTCGTATTGAAAGCGCATCGGGAAGTCGAGGCCGGCCTGGTCGGCGGGTACGTGCACGACCTGGACGTCGCTGGTCAGCCGGTAGGCACCGAAGGCTTCGCCGTCGTCGTTGACGTAACCGTCGTCGTCGAGATCGGTGCCTGCGGCGAGCTCATAGTCGCCGGGGGGAACGTCTGGCAGGGTGAAGGCATAACCCACACCGCCGGTCGTGCTGGTTTGGGCGACGACGACTTCTGTCTTCGGATCGACGAGAAGGACATACACGAGCCCGAGATCCCCGCCCTGGATTCCGGTAGAGGATGGCACGGTGACGCGGACCGTGACGGTCTCGGTTCCCCCGTTGCTCGTCACCGTGATGACGGCGGAATACGTCCCCGGTGCGAGCCCGGTTCGGTCGACCGTGACGGTGTTGTTCCCGGCGGCGCCCGGCGACACGCTGACCCACGGTTGATCGGCCGTCATGCTCGTCACCGCAAGCGCGCCTCTGCCGGCGTTCGTCGCATCGAGCGGAAGCGTGTCGTCGAGGACGCCGAAGTCGAGCGTCGTCGTCGACAGGATCAGGGCCGGCACCTGGGGCACCGGCATCGACGCGAGGTCGAGCGCGGCGAGGACGGCGAGGTTCGCGTTCAGGAGGCCGTAGCCGTACGAGTCGTCTCTGCCCGGCGGTCCGAGGTCTTCGGTGATGGGCGACGTGCCGGCGGTTCCCGCGATGAGGTGGTCGAAGTCGGCGGGGCTGAGACCCGGATAGGCGGCGCGCATCAACGCGACGATGCCGGAGACGTGGGGACTCGCCATGCTCGTGCCCTCGTAGGTCGTGTAGAGCGTCGTTCCCCCGTTGCCGTAGATGAGGCTCATCACACCGTCCGGGACGCCGTCGCCGTTGAGGTCCGTCGAGTCGTCGCCACCCGGTCCGACGACGCCGAGCACGCTGCCATAGTTCGAGTACCACGCGACGTGCTTCGTCAAATCGACCGCGCCCACGGCGACGACACCTGGCTCTCCCGCTGGGCTGTAATAGGTCGCGTCGGTCGTGTCGTTGCCCGCTGCCGCGACGACGATCGTCCCCGCGGCGCGAGCGGCCGCGACCGCGTCGGCCGTGACCTGACTCCTGCCGGGTGAACCCAAACTCAGGTTGATGACATCCGCACGGTTGGCGGGGAGCACGTTCGCGTCGTTCTGCAGCCCTGCGGAATAGAGGATCCCCTGCACGATGTCGTCCGTCGTGCCGCCGCCCACGCCGAGCACCCGGACCGGAAGGATCTTCGCGAGCGGTGCGACACCCGCGCAGCCGAGGGCGTTCCCCGTCGCGGCCGCCACGGTGCCGGCAACATGAGTGCCGTGCCAGCTCGAGTCGTTCGCGAGCGCCCGATCGCCCGGGTCGTCCGAATTCGCGTCGCGCCCGTCGCCGTCGGCGGCTTCCACCGGATCCGAGATCATGTCGTAACCGGCGAGCAGCTGGCTCGACTGATCCGTGTTCACGAAATCCGGGTGCGCTTTCTTCACGCCGGTATCGAGCACCGCCACGATCGCACCGGAGCCCGTCGAGTGATCCCAGGCATCCAGCAGACTGATCTGGCCGTAGTTCCACTGGACCGGGAACAGCGGATCGTTCGGCGGCAGAGCGCTCCGCTGGCGCACGTAGTTCGGCTCCGCATGAAGGACCTCGGGCGCCCGACGGAGTCGCTTCACAGCGGAGAGCGTCGCGTCGCGTCCGAGCACGCCGCCCGCGCAGACGGATTTCGTCCCGGGTGTCGCGTCGACTGCGACGCGGTAATAGCCGATCGCGTTGCTCGCCGTGGTCAGTGGCCGCACACCGAGCCGGCTGAAGTCGCTGGAGGTTCGCGGCGCTCCCGGGCGAAACGTCACCAGCGCTTCGCCATCGACGATCGGCCACATCGCGCTCAGCCTGTCTCTCGCGGTGTCGAGCAACGCCTGCCCCGTGGGTGACGTCCCCACCGAGAGCGTGTAGAGCCCGCTCTCCCGGGCGGCCGCGACCACGGCAAGGTAATACTTGCCCGCGGCAGGCGTTCGAACGACCTCGATCGGTCCGGTGCCCGTCGAGCTGTCGACGAGCTTCCCGTTCGCATCGTAAAGCCCGAGGTCGAAATCGGGGAGCGGCGAGCCATCGCTCGGTGCGCCGATGTACAGAGTCGCGCTCTGACCGTTCCCGAGGTCCGCGACGTAGAAGTCGCTGGTGTCGAAATCCTTTCCGGTGGCACCGAGGAAGCCGCCAACCAGACTCTGACTGGCGATCGGCTGCGCCGTGGCCCTCGTGTCGTTCGCGACGAACGTGCGCCCCGGATCCGCAGTGTCGCTGTCCACGAACATGAGACTTCCGGGCTGCAATCGTCCACTGACCATGAACCCGCCCGCGTCGAGTGCCGCATCGAGGGCGGCGTGTCCGGCATCGAGCGGCCCAGCCGCTGCGCCCTCCAGGGAGGAGCTGGCGTCGTATGTCTTCGTTCCCGAGTCGACTGACTCCGTGGCGGCATCGAGTGCCGCGTCGGGGGCGATGCTGGCATCTGCGATGTGCGCGGGGGCTGCGTCCGCGGGCCGAGTGTTTCTGCCAGAATCGTAGAAGGGTCACCCGAGCACCCGACGGCGCTCAACAGCGCCGCGCACGAAAGGAGCCGTGCGCTCGACGAAAACGGCCGCACCGCGGGCATCGGCGCGAGCCTAGAGCGACGCGGCGCGCCGTGAAACCGATCTCTTCGCGAGCGCGGTCGAGCTTTCATTTCCCAAGTCTCGCACCTTGTTGCCCCTTGCGATCGTGCCCGTTGCAAGCCATCGGGGGACCGGATACCGTCCGCGTCGGGGAGTGGTGATGCGGGAGAAGTGGCGAGGAGCTGAGGCAGTGATCTCTGGTGGACCAGCGGTCCACGGAGGTCAGCGGCGCGTATCCCGTCTTGCGCCGCCTCGAAGCGGTGAAGTGCCTCGTCGTCGAAGACGAACGCCAATCTTCGCCAGCGTCGAAAAGCGCTTTCTCGAGACGCTCGGCGCCGTCGTCACCGTAGCGCGAAGACGTCACGGTCGCCCTGCGTTCCCTGCGCGCACAACCGTGGGACTCTCGTCATCGTCAATCTTGGCCTTCCCGATGGGCGAGGGGAGATCGTCGTCGAGCACGCCGTCACGGTCAGCCCGCGCCCAGGAGTCATCGTCGTCTCCGGCATCCTCGAGCCGCATCAGCCCACGCGACTCCACGACATGGGCGCGTTCGTCGTTCAGAAGAGCGCCTACGCAGAGGAGATCGCCGCGACGGCTCACGCCGCGCTCCTCGACGCGCGGAGCTCCGGGTCGCTCGTGCCACCCGCCGTCTCTGACGAAGATACTCATAGGCAGCAGTGTCAGGGCTTTCTGCGCTCCGTCACCAGCTCTCGCCGAAACAAGGCTGCATGCTCGCGCTCCTGGCCGCCCGTCGCAGCAACAAGCAAATCGCCACGGAGCTCGGCATCACCGAAGAAACCGTCCGCGTCCAATGGGGCCGAGTGCTCACGAAGATCGGCGTCAAAGCCGCAAGCAAATCCCGAGAAACCGTCCTGTTGGAGTTCGCGAACTACTGCGCCGAGAACCGACGCTGAGTGCGTCGGTGTGAGGGTGTACTCGACTCCTCGGACCATCAGCAGGGTGGCGTGAGGTGGAGCCTGCTCGGGTCTCTAGATCACCAGAGAACACAAACGTCGTCGTGGTCGTCATACCGGGAGGACGATGCTTCGACATCACCTCAAAAGTAGCGATGACGTTGCAAAGACGCGGCCTAGGGGTCCAGGGGGAGACTGACAACTTGTGTGGACACTCCGGAAAGCTGGGGACAACATCACGCCGCCCGGTGGGCGACACCGCGATAGAACACATCGGGTGTCTGGTAGCCTGGAGCGCCTGGTGCGGGTGTCTCAAAGTTGTAGTAATGGAAGGAGGGCGCCTGACGCCGGTACGGGCCTCGCCGAGGTCGTTGTAGGCGTGCAGGAAGACTTCCTCGGTACTCTAGCGACCTCCAGACGCGCTCGACGAAAACGTTGTCGATACAGCGCCCCCGGCCGTCCATGCTGATGGCGATCCCGGCCTCCCGTACTGGACCTTCGTGAACGAGTCTCGCCGCGAACTGCGAGCCCTGGTCGGTGTTGAAGATGTCGGGCTTCTGGAAGCGGCTGAGCGCCTCCTGGGAGGGCCTCGACGCAGAAGCTCGACTCCATCGTGTTCGACAGCTGCGAGTGCGAGCACGCGGCGGCTGAACGAGCTCGATGATGGCGAGGACACACGCGAAACCGAGGGCCTGATGGGCACGTACGCGACGTCGGCCGTCCTCGATCCTCGTTCGGCCTGGAAATAACGCGGTTCCTGAGCAGGTA
>CAWKKR010000010.1:0-11136 GCA_963850305.1 uncultured delta proteobacterium
TTGGCGGCGCTCGACGTCTGGAGCGTCCCGAAGACGAGGATCCCCCCCGCCGGCTCCTTCGATTGCCAGGGAGATGGTTTCGAAATCTCGTAGCTCGCCGACCAGCAGGACGTCTGCGTCCTCGCGAAGCGCAGCTCGGAGCGCGGAGGCAAACGACTCCGCCTCGCGGCCGACCTCGCGGTGGGAGTGACCGATCGCTCGTTCTGGTGGACGAATTCCAGGGGGTCTTCGACCGTGACGATGTGACGCGTGCGTTTGCGGTTGACGAGATTGATGATTGAGGCGAGAGCGGTCGACTTTCCGCTCCCGGTCGGGCCCGTGACGAGAACCAGACCCGACTCGAGGTCGGCGAGAGTCCCACGACGGCCGGGAGCCCCAGCTGTTCGAAGGGGATGATGTTCTCCGGCACGAGCCCAAAGACGGCCGCGACTCTGCTCTCTTGCTCCAGGTTGTTCCTGTGCAAGTGGGCCGTGCCGCCACTCGTACGCGAAGTCCAGATCGCCCGAATCGACGAACGATTGCCACTGAACGTCGTCGACCAGCTCACACAGCATAGCCCGCAGAGCCGCGTCGTCGAGGCGCGGGCCGGGACGGGATGAACCTCTCCGTGTAGCGGATTGCAGGCGGCCTGCCCGCGGCCAGGTGCATATCGGACCCGTGGTCTTCCACGAGTCGAGTGAAGAACGCATGAAGCCTCGGCACTATTTGAAGCGGTCCTTGTTTTCCGCGAAGCGCCGGGCCTGCGTCTTGTCGATGGTTCCGGCGGTCAGCAGTTCCGACAGGGAGTCGTCGAGAGTGACCATGCCCTGGCTCTTTCCGGTCTGCATGATCGAACCCACCTGGTATTCCTTTTCTTCGCGGATCAAGTTCGTGACCGCCGTGTTCACGATGAGCACCTCGAGCGCGACGACGCGGCCGTTGCCGTCGCTCCGCGGAACCAGGCGCTGGCTCACGACCGCGCGCAGCGACTCCGAGAGCGTTCCCCGGACCTGCGCCTGTTCGTCCGCCGGGAACGCGCTGATGATGCGGCCAATGGTCTGGCCGGCGCTGCCGGTGTGGAGCGTGCCCATCACCAGATGTCCGGTCTCGGCGGCGGTCATCGCCAGGCTCATCGTCTCTCGGTCCCGCAACTCGGTGATGGCGATGACGTCGGGGTCTTCACGCAGCGCCGCCCGCAAGCCGCGCGCGAACGATCGCGTGTGCGAACCGACCTGGCGTTGCGTCACGATGGCTTCTCCGCCGCGATAGACGAACTCGACAGGGTTTTCGATGGTGAGGATGTGATCCTTCCGCGACGCGACGATGACGTTGAGCAACGCGGCGAGGGTCGTGCTCTTGCCGCATCCGGCGGGCCCGGTGCACAGCACCATCCCGGTGCGAAAATCTACGAGCCGCGCCAGGGCACTCGGTAGGCCGAGCTGCTCGAGCCGGGGCGGATCGGGTGGCAGGACCCTGAAAACGATGTCGAGCCCCCGGTGCTGGCGGTAAGCGTTGGCCCGGAAGCGTCCAATTTTCGGGAGCTCGAGCGCGAAGTCCACCTCGCCATCGGTCGCGAGTTTTTCCCACTGCTCGTCCGTGAGGATCTGCGCGATGACCGTCTCGGTGGCTTCCGCGCTCAGGGCTTTTTGCCCCTGGAACGGCAGCAAGCGCCCGGAGCCTCTTCCCATCAAGGGCGCGCCGGTGTGGAAATGAAGATCGCTCGCGCGGTGCTGGACCGCAAAGCGAAGCGCGCGGAGAAGGTATGGAGGCTTGGTCTCATCGTCGATGTTGGGGTCGGACACCTTTCGCCCGGCAATGACGGCGCGTGGAGGACTTCGCCGTGCGTGCGTCGCCACGACGGTCGGCTTCGGAGACAGAGACGGTCGCGCCGTCGCGGCGTCGATCGCCTCGTCAGACACGGCGAGGGCGGCATCGATCGTCGCGTCAGGCCCGGGCGCGACGACGGGTCTGGGCCCCGGAGCGCGCTCGGCCGGGGCGTCCCTTCCTCTCTGACGCTCGCTTTCCGGAACGAGGCGGCGCGAAGTGAGCAGCTGGTCGCGTCGCTCCATCAGCGTGCTGAAGCCTTCGGCGGTCAGCCAGCCGAGGTCCCGCGCGATTTCGGCTACGTTGCGGCTGCCGTCTTCCTCGCGGGCGCTGCGGGCGCAATCGACGATTTCGTCTCTCGTGTCAGAAGAGCGTGCTGCAGGGCCAGCTCGCCGAGCATGCGGTCCGTCGGATCCATGGGTAGAACCCTCGAATCTAGCCCGGATGCTCACTTTTCGCCACGCATCGAGATGCCTCCCAAATTTACCGTCAACGGACCACGACCTCCGGCCTCTCTCCCAGATATGACGGCGGTCCGGAGGGGACTCCGCGCAGTCAGCCTTTGCCGTACCCCACGATGCGGTAAATCCATCGGCCGGCGAACTCGCGCACGGCGAGCGTGCTCAAGACGAGTGCGTCCGCGCGGGGAATGAAGGTTTGATGGAACTGACGATCGTGGGAGCGATAGTCCACGGGAAGTGTGTCGACCGCAAGACCAACGGCGCGAAAGCAGTCGAGCGCTCGCGGCATGTGAAAGGCGCTCGTGACGACGAGCACGGTCTTGAAGCCGTGTTGCTCGACGATGTGCTTCGAGAACAGGGCGTCCTCTCGCGTGTTCACCGAGCGATCTTCCAGGAGGATCCGCGAGGCCGAAATTCCCCAGCTTTCGAGCTGTGCCGCGAGGACACGCGCTTCGACGACATCGTCGCCCGGGGCGCCCGTTCCGCCAGTCACGATGACGTTGCTCGCGCGATCCGTGCGAAGCAGATCGAAGGTCGTGAGAAGACGTTCCACGGAGTCACCGTAGTTCGTGACGTGGAACGTCTGCGTCGCGCCGTGGTCCACCGGACCGCCGAGGAGGATCACGGCGTCGTAGTGGACATCGGCGCGGATGGTCCGCGGCGCGGAGCTTTCGAGACGGTAGAGGAGGTCGTTCGCGACGTAGTCGACCGAAAAGACATAGAGCACGAACACGGACGCAAAGGCCGCCCATCGGGTAACCGGAGTCTTGCCGAGCACGGCGAGCAGCCCCCAGCACAGCGCCCAGCCGAGCGGCGTGAGCAGCACGTCGAGGGTCTTCGACAGCGCGTAGAACAAAGCGGCGTTGCCGGGCCCCGTCCCTGAGAGCCGCTCAGGACCGCGGCTGGTCGCTCGCCGGCTTCTCTTTTTCTACGAGCGCGTGGGTGTCGGTTCGCGGCTGCTCGGGATCGGAGCCTGCGAGCCCTTCGCGGAACCCGCGAATGCCCTCGCCCATGCCCTTACCCAGCGAAGCTAGCCGGTTCGGCCCAAAAACGATGAGCACGATGATCAAGACGATCAGCCAGTGAACGGCGCTCATCGAACCCATGGTGCCAGCGTCCTACCACGTCATTCGAGGCTCTGCCACCCAGGCTCAGATGATTTGCGGGCCGCCGCACGGCCCTGGACAGCTCAGGATGATGCATCCGTAGGCCTGAGGCTTGTTTCCAGAATCGGGGATGACCGCCCGACCGAATTTACTGAAGCAGTCGGAGGGGTCCGCACCCGGTTCGGCAAGGCACGCCACCTGCTGATCGAGCGCGTCGCTGCAGGTCTTGTCGTTGAAGCAGGCCGTCGCCGCAGAGCAGCAATGCTTCGCAAGACACTGGCGGCACAGGTCCGAGCCCGCGTCAGCGCTGCAGGTTTCGGCGGCGACACCACCTCCGGTGCCGGAGTCCATGGCACTGGCGCCACCAGAGCCGTGCTGACTCTTTCCGGAGTCAGCACCATCAACAGGAGTCATCTTCGACGAGTTGCCCGAATTGCTCGAACAAGCGCCGACAGTCAAGGTCCCGAGTCCCACGACGGCAAGAAGCCGAAAGATCAAGAGCATGTTGAAATAATATTACGCGACGGACACCAACGGGGAACTAATCCGCCACCAAAGAGAAGGTGCCGCGCGTCGCATCGCCGGCACCTTCCGCGTAACCCGCTAGCTTCTCAGAAGTAGCACTGCCACGGGTTCGTCGCGACCGGCGACGAGTACATGCCGAACACGTTGCACATCTCGCCCGTGTAGGCCTTGTCCGAGAAGTTCAGCGTCACGTCGGTCTTGTTGTCGACCTCGCACTCCCAGGAGAACTGATCGGCGGGATTCGTCATGAAGATACCGCTGATCGGGCTCCCGGCCTTCGACGTAGTCGGGTCGGGGAGGGGATTCTTGATCACGGAGTTGTAACGGAACACCGTGGGCTCCGACCAATCGAAGTCATCGAACACCAGGCTCCTGGACGCCGCGCCCGCCTGTTGCCAGTACATCGACACACGCGTCGTGTTCGCGTGCATGTGCGCCGTGACTCCGAGCAGCCGACTACTCTGCAACGGTGGGTTGCAGCCAGTGGTCGGACTTTGCAGCACCGTGTGAACGCCCGGCGCGATCGCCATCGTCAACCCGCCGTACCATTCGACGGCCTTCACGATATCCGTGACTTCGCTGGCCGGCCTCTCGATGAGGTTGACCCACATTTCCATGAGCACCGGGTCGTTCCCGATGTTGACGAAGTGCAGATTCATGTTGAGTTGCTCGTGTGCCGGCATCGGGGAGCCAAGCCCCTGGTCCTCCGGTGCGTCGCCGAACATCGCGGCGTCCTGGACCTCGCGCGTGGCGCCCGACAAGAAGTTCGCGCCGCCGGCCACCTCGGCATCACGGCTCGCGCAGCTGTCGGGCCCGGTGCTGTCGGGGAGGTCCGTGCCCCCTGCCAGGCCGAACATGATGTAGTGATGCGAGCCGGGTCGCATGTGGCTGTAGTACTCGCTCGTGTATATGTCCGTCGGGTTCGGCGACTTCATGTAGTAGCAAAAGTTCACGTCCGGCCCTTGCCCGGGGAATCCGCCCGCCGGCAGGGTCCACTTCGCGATTTCCTCGGGATCCGTGTAGTCCTTCGGGCCAACGTGGAGTTGAAAGCCGTTGTCCGGCGGCTTCATGCAGAGGTCGTCCCCGGGAAACCCTGGGTTGAAGTTATCGCAGGGCTCCGTCTTGCCGGCGTAGCAAGGGATCGCCCCGTTCGGATCGCACGTTTCGGCCTGGGTCCCGGTGTTGTCGCTCTTGCTCGTGCTGCCACAGCCGACCGAAAGACCTGCCAGTCCCACCGCCAACGCTGCCACAGTGATTCCCCGAAGTGCCATCGCGTACGCCTCGCTTTCGAAATCTGTACCGAACGTTCTAGTTAACTTAGGCCAAGCGACCGGATTTGTCCAGGACGCTTGGGGGCCACTCTCTTCGCCGTGCCCTCGGGCGACTAGTGATGGGGGACCACGGGAACGGTCGGGACCTTTTCCGTGGCTTCGGTTTTTATTCCCGTGGACGGCCGAAAAGTTTCGAGTTCGGAGGCACGGAGCGGTCGAGCCACACGTTCCCGCCAATGACCGAGCCCGCCCCGATCACCGTTTGACCGCCGAGGATGGTGGCACCCGCGTAGACCGTGACGTCATCCTCCAGCGTCGGGTGACGCTTCGTGCCGTTCGGCGCTTCCCGGTTGCGGGGCGCGCTGAGGGCGCCGAGCGTAACACCTTGATAAAGTTTCACATTGTTCCCGATGACCGACGTCTCACCGATGACGACTCCGGTGCCGTGGTCGATGAAGAAATGCTCTCCGATGGTCGCCCCGGCGTGGATGTCGATCCCCGTTTCGGAGTGCGCGTGCTCCGACAGGATTCTGGGGATCATGGGAACCCCTTCGGCGTAAAGGACGTGCGCAATTCGATGCGCGGTGAGCGCGCGGATGATCGGGTAACTGAAGACGATTTCCTCGACGCTGTTGGCCGCCGGATCTCCAGCGAACGCGGCGGCGACGTCGGTGTTCAGGATTCGCCGGAGCTCCGGGAGCCGCCCGTAGAGTCGATAGACGACCTCTTCGGCGAAATCGAGCGCTCGCTGCCCTGGCCAGCTGCCGCGATTGGTCTCGTAAGTCACCGCGCGACCGATCTGCTCGACCAGCGACGAGAACGCTGGCCTGAGGTGGACCTGGATCGATTCCCGCAAGTTGGAGCGGTCGAGGGCGCCCTTGCTGTAGAAGCCCATGTAGATGACGGGCGGCAAGTGCAGAAACGCCTCGATGACGGCTCGTCGGTTCGGTAGCGCCGCGCTCTCGAGGTTATTGATCTCGAGCGCGTCGTCGTAGCTCCGCGTCACGGCGTCGATGGCTTCGTCCAGCCGGCGGTCTTTGCGGTCGTCAGGCATGCGTCCGTCCGCTCCGCGTACGCGGGGTCGAGGAGGGGGTACCGCGTGGTCTAGCATGGGCGGACAGATAACGCGCCGCCGTGGATCCTGGTCAGGAGCCTAACGGAAGTGGCGGCGTTGCGTTCGCGCGTTCCGGAAGGACGCGTCAGCGCAGCGCCGCGGCTTTCTGCTGGACCCACTCGGCGAGCGCCCGCGCCTCGGCCACGTCGATCTTCTTCTCGAAGCTCGGCATGGGCGTGTCGGGGTCGATGGAGGGTGCGTTGCGGATCCAGCGCGCGACGCTTTCCGTCGGCTTGCCGAGGGCGCCCTTGAGCTTGTCGCGGTAGTAGCCGTGCTCACCGTGGCAGCCCGCGCACCCGACGTGGTGGAAGAGCGCGGCGGCGTCGGGCGCAGCTGGCGCCGCGGCACTCGGGGACGATTCTTCCGCGGCGACGGTGCGCGGGAGCAGACTGACGAGCGCGACTACTGCGAGACCCGTCACGAGCATGCGAAGAGCGGCGTGCATGGTCGTCTCCCTCAGAACGTGCCGGCGCGGGCGAGGAGCCCGGACGCGGCGTCCCTGCCGTTGGCCTCGAGACTTCCGAGCAACGGGTTGTCCGTGACCGTCACGCCGCGCACCGTGACGAGCCCGCGGAGACCTTCGATGTTGCGGAGCTCCGGGTTCCTCGCAACCACGACGGAGCGGGCCGCGTGGACGCCCTCGAGCCCGTCGAGCGTCTTCACGTCGGTCCCGGCAATCACCAGGTCCCCGTCGATCACGGCGCACTGCTCACCCACCGAGCGGACATCGGCTTCGGTGCGAATGACGACCGGCCCCTCGCAGACGAGGCGTGGCGCAGTCGCACCCGTCGCGGACGGAGCGGTCGTCGCTCCCATCCCGCACGCCGAGGTGAGCAGGCATCCCATGAGACCGATCGAAAATGCGTTCTTCATTGTCGTTCCCTCAGTCGAGTCGTTGTTAGGCGGCCATGTCGCCGCTCGTGTCGCCCTTCAGCACGGCGCATGCCAGGCGAAGAACCCCCTTAAAAGAGCGCTCCCCGCCCCCGTCGCGGCCGCTCCGTCGCGAGTTCCGGACGGTCTGGTGTCCGGGGTTCCGGACACTCCCGCGATGCTCATCGCTCGCGCAGCGGAACCTGGTCCGTGGCGCAGCTCGGAAAGTCCACGCACGCCTCGCCGCTGCAGCCCGGCGCCACGCGATATTCGCTCTCCCCGAGCAGCTGAGCGCACCCCGCCGCCAAGGAAGAGCACAGGAGGCACGCCTACCCGATGAGATCGGCCGGGCGCGAACAGTCAGGTGCGCACGGGAGAAATTGGCCGGAAACGGAGGCCGTGTCATGGTCATCCGAGTTCACGATGTGCCGACTCTTCGGGTTTCGCAGCGTCATTCCGAGCCAGGTGCATAAGTCTCTCCTTCTGGCCGAAAACGCGCTCGGTGCGCAGAGCAATCAGCACCCGGACGGGTGGGGGGTTGCGTTCTATGTCGACGGGGCACCGCACGTGGCGCGAAGCCCCAGCGTGGCGATGGGCGATCAACTCTTTCATCGATTGAGCGGGGTCGTGTCGAGTCAGACGGTGCTCGCGCACGTGCGGAAGGCGACTCACGGCGACAAGACGGTCCTCAACTGCCATCCGTTCCAGTACGGGCGGTGGGTGTTCGCGCACAACGGAGACGTGGTCGATTTCGACCGGCATCGGGCCGCGCTGCTCGATCGCATTGCTCCTGAGCTTCGGCGCTTCATTCTCGGCGAGACGGACAGCGAGGTCGTTTTTTTCATGATCCTGACGGAACTTCGCGCGCACGGACCGCTCGTCGCGGAGCGCTCGGTGGAGCAGATCGCGGACGCCGTTCGGAACGCGACCACGATCGTGCGCGACATCAGCGACACCGGCGTCCAGAGTTCGTCGTTGACCATCGTCATCACCAACGGCGACACGCTCGTCGCCGCCCACGGCGGGAAGGAACTATTTCTCTCGACCTACAAGACCCGCTGCTCGGACCGTGAACGGTGTCGCAGCCTCTCGGCCGAGTGCGAAGCGCCGACGGTCAACGGGCGCGTGAACCATTGCATCGTGTCGAGCGAGCCCCTCCAGGGGGAGAATGTGTGGCTCCCGCTCGAGCAAGGGGATGTCGTCGGCATCGACGCCCGGATGCAGCTCTATCGCGATACGCCGCGACGAAGCCCGCTCCCCGTCGTCGCCTGACGCTCAGCTCTGCATGCTCTTGATCTCGAGGAACTCCTCGAGGCCCCACTTGCCGTATTCGCGCCCTCGGCCCGATTGTTTGAAACCTCCGAACGGCGCGAGCGGATTGAAATTCGCGCCGTTGATGTCGATCTGCCCGGTGCGGATGCGACGGGCCACGCGTTTCGCGCGCTCGGGGTCGCCCGACCACACGCCTCCTGCGAGCCCGTAGAGCGAGTCGTTGGCGATCTTGATCGCGTCTTCCTCGTTCTCGTAGGGGATGATGCAGAGCACCGGCCCGAAGATCTCCTGCTGCGCTATGGTCATGCTATTTTTCACGTTCGCGAACACGGTCGGCTTCACGAAGTAGCCCTTCGGCAGCTGTTCGGGTTGCTCCGGGCCGCCGGTGACGAGCGTGGCGCCTTCCTCGATCCCCTTGCGGATGTACCCGCGGACACGATCCTGCTGTGTCTTCGACACGAGGGGGCCGAGCCGGGTGCTCGCCTCGAACGCGCTGCCGGGTTGGAACTTCTCCGCCGCTTGCTTCGCGAGGGCGACGGCTTCGTCGTGTCTGTCCTTGGGAACGAGCATGCGCGTCCACGCCGAGCAGGTCTGGCCCGAGTTGAGGAAGCAGTTCTGCACGCCCGCCTTGACGGCTTTTCCGAGGTCAGCGTCATCGAGGATGACGTTCGCGCTCTTACCGCCGAGTTCCAGCGCGACGCGCTTGACGGTCTTCGACGCGACCTCGCTCACGCGTTTCCCGGCGTTCGTCGAGCCCGTGAAGCTCACCATGTCGACTTCCGGGTGGCTCGAGATCGCCTCTCCGACCGTCGCGCCGTCGCCGCTCACCAGGTTGAAGACGCCCCGCGGGAGCCGCACCGAGTCCACGATCTCCGCAAGGATGAAGGCACTCAGCGGGGCAACCTCGCTCGGCTTGAGTACGACCGTACATCCGGCGGCCATCGCGGGCGCCACCTTCGCGGCAATCTGGTGAAGCGGGTAGTTCCATGGCGTGATGCATCCGACGACCCCGACCGGCTCTTTGATGATGAGTGACGGCCCCGCTTGCTCCTCGAATTCGTACGTTGCCGCCAGCTTCGCCGTCGCACCGAACGTCAGCGTCGGGAGGCCCGCCTGGATCATGGTGCTCAGAGGAACGGGCATGCCCACCTCTCCGGCGATGGTCTCCGCGATTTCTTGCGCTCTCGCGGCGAGGCCGGCCTGGATCTTCTCGAGAAATTCGGCGCGCTCCTTCGGCGCGGTTCGCGACCAGCCGTCGAACGCGGCCCTGGCGGCCCTGACGGCTCGATCGACGTCCGAAACGTCGCCCGCGGGAACGCGCCCCATGACCTCTTCCGTGGAGGAGTTCACGACGTCGAACGATCCCTTGCCCGACGGTGGAGTCCACTCGCCGCCGATGTAGAGTTTCTCGTGAGTCTTCATGGTCGTCTTCCTTCGTAGGGTGCGTTTACGAGGCGAAAGGTCCGGGCGCGCTCGCGCGAAGTCAAGGCTTGCCGTGTCACGTCAGCCGGCGCCTCGACGCCTCGAGGTTCAAAAGTCGCGATCGCGCAGCGCCTCCGGCAACAGCCGGCTCGGCTTGTCGGTCGTCAAGAGCCAGAGCTGGTGGGCTGCGCGAGTCGCACCGATGTGAAGAAGGTGCCGAGCCTCGTGGTCGTCCGGGTAGCTGGCTTCGTTGGCTTCGACGAGGACGACATAGTCGAACTCGAGTCCTTTCACCTGCCGGACGTCGGTGACGTCGATGCCCGGCTTGAAGGGAAAGTCCTGCTCGGCGATCCGTCGCACGTGTGGCGTCTCTGCCTTCCTCAAACCACCGAAGAATAGATCGGCTTGCTCGGGGTAGCGGGCGATCACCGCGACGGATGCCTGCGGTTCGTCGTGCATCAGCTGTCTCAAGCCTTCAGCCAGAAATCCTACGGCGTCGCCGCTGTGCGAAAACCGGAAGAGTTCGACGGGGGCCCCGCCGCGCGTTGCGCGAGGTGCGTCCGCGTCCGCAAGTGGCCCCAGCACCGAGCGAGAGAATTCGATGATCGGCTCGGTGGAACGGTAGCTGACCCGCAACGGTTCGATCTCGACGTGAGACAGCCCGAGCTCGCCGAGCACGCCCTGCCAGCTCGAAAATCCGTTGTTCATGTGGAGACGCTGGGCGACGTCGCCCGAGAGGGTCACGCTTTGCCCTCGGCTCACCGTCGCGAGCACCACGCCGAGCTCGACCGGGCTCAGATCCTGCGCCTCGTCGACCAGGACGTGCTCGTAGACGAGAGCTTCCTTCGTCGAGCCCCGCAGCAGGGGGCCTCGCAATTTCTGAACGAGCGTGAGGAGGATCGCGTCGTCCTCGTGATCGAGAGCGGCGATCTCGTCGAGCGTTGCCCCATCGACGCCGTGGGTCGGCGCGTCGTCCGCCTCTGCGGGGTGATCGTGGCCTTCGTGGCCGTCGTCGCTGCCTGCAGCGCCCTTCGGACGGCGCGCCTTCTTGCGAGGCGCGCCGTCGTCGTCCTTCTCCGACGCTCGTTCGCCGGCCTCGCGCTTCTCGTCGACTTCGGCGACCGCAAGCGAACACCTGAAGTTGCACCACTCCAGCGCCGCGCCGAGCTCGTTCAGCGAGAACGCCCCGGGTGAATGGGCCGCGAAGGCGGCCTCGACGAGCGGTCGGTCCGTGAGGAGCTCCGACCACGCCGTCACGGTGTCGCGGGCGTCGCGCAGCTCCGTATTCACGA
>CAWKKR010000011.1:0-462472 GCA_963850305.1 uncultured delta proteobacterium
GGGACGGGCGCCGGTACCAGGGCCGCCGCGGCTCGGGCCGCCTGGCCCGCCGCGGCCGGCCGCCGGGCGCGGCGGCATGTTGCTGGGACTGGGCCGCGGCCCGCCGGGCCGCGGGCCGCCCGGGCGCGCCACATCAGCGGGGGACGGCCGCCCGGAGCCACCGCCGGGCCGCGGGCCGCCTGGCCCGCCGGGGCGGCCCGGGCGGTCCGGGCGGTCCGGGCCTGGCTGGCTGGTGCGCGGCGGCGCGGGACGGGGCGCAATGCCCATCCCGGTGGTCTGGCCGTAGGGGTTGTTACCTGGCCGCGGGCCCGGGCGCGGCGCACCACGGGGGCCGGGCCTGGGGCCGGGAACGGCACCCTGCCCCTGTCCCTGCCGCGGGGCGGGCTGAGGCGTGTCCCGCTGGGACGGGGGCGGCCCCGGCCGTGCCGGAGGCGGGGAGAACGGAACCTGGGGCGCGGGCCCGGGTGCCGGAGCCGCAGGAGCAGCCTGCGGCGGCCCGGCCGCGGGAGCGGCCGGCGCTGGCGCCGGCGAAGCCGGCTCCGCGGCGGTAACGCTGCCTGATATAGCACCATCGCCCGCTGCCAGAGGGGCCACTGGTTCCTCCGCGACCGGCCCGGGTGACGGGGCCCTGGGGGTGCCTGCCGGCCGGCCAGCGGCGGGCTCGCTCCGCCCGTCCTGGGCAACCTTGGGTGGAGCCGAGGCAACCTGGCCATCGGCTTTGCGTGCTTGGGACTGCTTCGGGCCCTGAGCCACGAACGCTTCTTTGAGCCTGCGGACAACGGGCGCCTCGATTGTGGAGGACGCCGACCGCACGAACTCGCCCATCTCCTGGAGCTTGGCCATCACGGCCTTGCTCTCTACGCCGAACTCCTTCGCGAGTTCGTATACCCGGACCTTCGCCACTGCGCTCCCTCTGCTCGGTCCGGGATCGCCGGACCATCGGGCCGGCCCGGGCGCGAAGCTCCGGCCGGCGTCAGATTCTGCTGTTCATCGCCGCGTTCTCATCGGGCGCTCATCACAATCGGATCCTGCTTTCCCGGCTGTAACGCCGTTTTTGTCCCGCCCGTGGCTCGCCACCCCGGACGGTCCCGGCTGGTGCTCCTCGCACAACCGCACCAGATACTGCCCGAGCACAGCGGTCACGGCGGCCCCGTTCAGCCGGAGGGCCCGGCTGAATCCGCGCCGACGTTGTGCTTGCTCGAAACAGCTCTGGCTCGGATGCACGTAGGCGCCCCGACCAGGCAGCCGCGCCAGTGGGTCGGGGACAACCTCATCCCCGCGCCCCACGACGCGCAGCAAGTCAGACTTGGCCGCGCGTTCCCTGCATCCCACACAGGTCCGGACCGGAGGCCCGGATCGTGGGGCGGGCAAGGACCGCCTGGCCATTCCGGACGTAAGCTTACCGCGCCGGCGCATCGGAGGTACCGCGGCCGGTGGGCGGATCGGCGGTGCCGCCGTCCGGCCGGGCATCACGGTCCCTCCCGGGCCCTCCGTCGTGGTCTCCGGCGGACCTTCTGCCTGCGGTGTCGTTACCACCCGGATTGTCGGAATGTATGTCGATCTTCCAGCCGGTCAGCTTGTGCGCCAGCCGCGCGTTCTGCCCTTCCTTGCCGATGGCCAGGGACAACTGGTAGTCCGGCACGATCACCTGCGCCAGCCTGGCGTCGGCGTCGACGATGTTGACCCGGGAGACCCGGGCCGGGGACAGGGCATTTGCCACGAACTCCGCGGAGTCCTCCGAATAGTCGACGATGTCGATCTTCTCGCCATGCAGTTCGGTCATCACATTCCTGACCCGGCTGCCCATCGGCCCGATGCAGGCGCCCTTGGCGTTCACGCCGCTCTGGTGCGAGGTCACCGCGATCTTGGTGCGGTGACCGGCCTCGCGCGCGATCGCGACGATCTCCACCGCTCCCGAGGCGATCTCCGGCACCTCCAGGGAGAAGAGCCGCTTCACCAGGCTGGGATGGGTGCGGGACAGGGTGATCGAGGGCCCGCGGTAGCCCTTGCGGACGTGCAGCACGAAGCAGCGCAGGCGTTCCCCGTGCACGTACCGCTCGCCGGGCACCTGCTCGGTAGGCGGCAGGATGGCCTCGACCTTGCCCAGGTCGACCAGGACCGCGCGGGGGTCCTTGCCCTGCTGGATCACGCCAGCCACGATGTCGCCCTCACGGCCCGCGTACTCGCCGAAGGTGAGCTCGTCCTCGGCGTCGCGCAGCCGCTGCAGGATGACCTGCCGGGCGGTGGTGGCGGCGATCCGGCCGAAACCGGCGGGCGTGTGGTCGTACTCGCGCAGCACCTCGCCGTCCTCGCCGGTCTCCGCCGCCCAGACCGTCACGTGCCCGGTGCGGCGGTCCACCTCGACCCGCGCGGTCGCGGCCGAGTCGCCCGACTTGTGGTACGCGACCAGCAAGGCGTCCTCGATGGCCTTGATCGCCAGGTCCATCGAGATGTCCTTCTCGCTCTCCAGGCCGCGCAGGACGCTCAGGTCAATGTCCATCCTGGCCTCCCCCGTTCCCCGCCCGTGCGCGATCAAGCATGGGGCCCGCCTCGGCGCCGGCGGCTCCCGGCCGGCCGAACTCGACCTGCACCTGCCCGGGGCCGAGTTCGTCGTAGTCGAGTTCGACCTGGTCACCGTCGATGTCCAGGGTCACCGAGGTGGCACCGGCCACGAGAATCCGGCCCTGAAAGGTCGGCGGCCGCCGCGGCGTTCCCGTGCGGCCCTGATCGTCTCCGCCCGCCACCGCGAGCGGCACGCTGACCAGACGGCCCTGCGCGCGGCGCCAGTGCCGGGGCTCGGTGAGTGGCCGGTCCACACCCGGGGACGACACTTCGAGGGTGTAGGGGACCTCGCCCATGGCGCCGCTGGCATCCAGGCACACCGACACCTCGCGGCTGACCTCGGCGATCGCGTCCAGGCCCACCCCGCCGTCGGCGTCCACCACCACCCTGAGCAGCCTGCGCCGCCCGGCCGGGCTGACCCGGACCGACTCCAGGTCCAGCCCCGCCGCACGGACCACCGGCTCAAGCACGCGCGCCAGGTCGGCCGGCTCGGGCACCGGACCCGGCCCGCGGCCGCGGCCGGTACCGGTACCGGCTGCGCCCTGGGTTCGTCCGTGGCCACGCCGGGGGCGTGACTGTGCGTGACGGGAGTCACCGTTCATCACGACCTCCTCGCCCGCGGCCTGTGCTGTTGTCTGTCAGCTCACTAGCCTAGCCGGACCGCGAGGCAACTTAACCTGGTCAAGGCCTGATGCGGCGGGCTGAGTCCGGGGCGGCAGGCGGCGGGGGGAGCCGGGCCAGCGCCCGTGGGGCGCCCGGCCGTCCCGGGCCAGGCCCGGCGCCCGGCCGTGGGATGCTGGTAAGCCCGCCACTACGCTGCGTCTGCGGCCGGACAGCAATGGCCCTACAGTGGCGGCCAGGCAATGGCGGGCGGCGGCAGCGGCAGCGGGCTCCGCGCGCGGCGGGCAGTGGCAGGGAGGTGCGCGATGGCGCGGGATGCGACGCGGCGCCGCGTGCTCACCGTGGCTGCGGCGACGCTGCCCCTGCTGATGGCGGGCTGCAAGGGCATCGCGGCGCTTGGCCCCCCGCCGAAGGCCGCTCCCGACGTGGCCGTGGCCACCGACGCCATCGCGGTGGAGACCCAGCTCATCGCCCGTTACGGCGAGGTACTGGCGGCGAACCCCGGGCTGGCGCCCGCCCTGCGCCCGCTGCTGGCCCAGCATCACGAGCACCTCACGCGGCTGCGCGCCCGGCTCATCGTCCCGGTCGGCGGGCAGCCGCTGCCCACCCCCCGTGCCACGGCGCGCCACACCGCCCCGGTGCCGGGCACGCCAGCGGCCGCGCTCGGCTACCTGCGTGACGCCGAGGACGCCGCGTCCGGTGCACTGCTCACCCACCTGGCGACCGCGCCGCCGTCGCTCGCCCAGTTGCTGGCCAGCATCTCCGCCTCGGAGGCAACGCACGCACTGATCCTCGGCACCGCCGCGAGGCACTCGTGACCGCCGCCGTCGCGGCCCTGCAGCAGGCGCTGGCCGCGGAGAACTCCGCCGTCTACGGCTACGGCGTGGCGGGCGCGCACCTGACCGGGGCACGGCGGTCGGCCGCGGTCCGCAGCTGGGTCGGCCACCAGAACGCAAGGGATGCCCTCACTGCCCTGCTCACCGCGCGCGGCGCGGAGCCGGTGGCCGCCGCGGCCGTGTACCAGCTGCCGTTCACCGTGCACAGCGCCGCGGCGGCGGTCGCGCTTGTGACGCTGCTCGAGGACCGGCTCAGTGCGGCGTACCTGGGGCTGGTCGGGCTGGACGACCCGGCGCTGCGCACGTTCGGCGCACGGGCGGTCCGGGCGGCGGCGCTGCGCGCGGCCACCTGGCGGCGCGGCACCCTGGCCTTTCCCGGGCTCGACGTGCCGGTGCCGCGGGCTCCCGGGCCGGCCAGCCAGGGCAGCGGCTCACCGGCCCCGTCCGGCCCGGCACACGGCAAGCCGACCCCGTCACACCCGGGCTGACCCGTCACACCCGGGCTGGCCCCGGCTATCCCCAGCTCCGCCTGGTGAGCACCTGCTCGATCTTGGCCGAGGCGTCGTCGAGGTCCGCCGTGCAGGCGATCCGCTCGGCCCAGGACCACCAGAACCACCAGGTGCCGTCCTGGCCGCGCCAGGCGTAGACGTCTTCGGCCGGGCCGGCCGGGTGCGCAACCTCCAGCCTGGGAATACGCCCGGACACGGAGATCAGGCTCGCGGCCATGCCCCGGCGGCGCAGCACTCCGGCCAGGTGCTCAAGGCGGTGCAAATTGGCGTCTCGAAGGCCGGGAACGTCCCGTTTCGGCCGCGTTATCGATGCCATCGAAGGTCATCCTTAGTGACGAATAATCAACGCGGAGTAATACTACGGCGGAAAAGAACGCAGCGGGGTGCGGTTGCACCATTCGGTACCCCCAGCACCCGCCCTGGCGGTTCCGCCGCAGGTGGAGGGCCCCGGCCACGGCCGGCCGGCCGCACGGGCCCGGTGGCCCGGCGGCCCGTTCCAGCCGCGATGAGCGTGACGCCGGAGAGTCAATATGGCCGGCATTGCCGCTTGCCAAGGCCGGTTATTTCGCGCCATTCCGCATCAGGCGCTGGCGGTGCGAACGGCCACGGGCCGTCCGGCCTCAGCCCAGCGGCGCCGGCAGCGGCTGGGCGTGCAGTACGGTCAGCCGGGACACCGCGCGGGTGAGCGCCACGTACAGCTGGTGCAGCCCGTAGGAGTGCCCGGCGGCGATGGCGGCAGGCTCGGCCACGATCACGTGGTCGAACTCCAGGCCCTTGGCCAGGCTGACGGGCACCAGGGTGAGCCGGGCGTCCGGGCCCTCGCTGCCGAGGACACGGTGCGTCATCCCGGCCCGGCCCAGCGCCCGGGCCAGCGCGCTCACCTGGCCGTCCGCGGCGATCACCGCAGCGGATCCAGGCCGCCCCAGGGCGTCGGCACAGGCCTGGGCGAGCGCGGCCGGGAAGCTGCCGGGCGTGGTGCCGGTAACCGCCAGCGCGCCCGGGTCCTGGCGGAACGACCTGGCCGGGGGCACACCGGGAGCGATCCGTGGCAGCAGCAGGCCGGCGTAGTCCAGGATCTGCCTGGGCACCCGGTAGCCGGTCTCAAGCAGCCGCAGCCCGGCCTCCGGCTTGCCCAGGTGGCCGAGCAGGGCGGCCCAGTCCGCCACGGCCGCGGGGGTGGTGGCCTGGGCCAGGTCGCCGAGCACCGTGGCCGAGCCGGTGGCGCAGCGGCGGCCCACCGCGCGGCACTCCATCGCCGACAGGTCCTGCGCCTCGTCCACCACCACGTGGGACAGGCTGGGAATCCGGTCGATGAGATCGCGGGCCTCGTCCACCAGGACGGCGTCCGCGGCGGACCAGCGCGCCGACCGGGGCCCGCGCGGCGCCACGGGCCAGCTGATCTCGGCCTGCTCCGCGGGGTCAAGCAGGCCGCCGGCGGCCCGCGCGAGTAGTTCGGGCTCTGCCAGCAGCCGCAGCACCAGGCGGACCGGATCCGCGCCCGGCCAGACCTCGTCCACCACCGCGCGCACCTCGCGGGTCCGGCGCACCGACTCGTGGGTGCGGTCGTCGCACGTCTCCCCCGCCGCCTCCATCCGGGTGAGCACCACATGCGCGATCCGGTGGCCGAGCATGTCCCGGCCCGGGCCGTAGCGGACCCCCCGGTCGCGCAGTTCGCGGGCCAGCCCGGCGATCTCGTCCGCGGGCACCCGCCACCGCCGGGACCCGCGGCTGAGCATGAGCCCGCCGACCGGCTCGGACAGCCCGGCCCACAGCGCACGGCGCAGGACCTCCGCCATCCGGGCGTCGCCCTTGATGCGGGCCGCGCGCTCGGTATCGGTGGCCCGGACCTCGACGGTGGCGACCAGGTCGGCGATCGTCACCTGGCTCACCCCGACCTCGCCCAGCGCCGGGAGCACGTTGCCGATGTAGGAGAGAAACGCACGGTTCGGCCCGATCACCAGCACTCCGCCCCGTTTCATCCGGTTCGCGTGCGCATAGAGCAGGTAGGCGACCCGGTGCAGGCCGACCGCGGTCTTGCCGGTGCCCGGCGCACCCTGCACGCACACGGTCGTGTCGGCGTCGGCACGGACGATGTCGTCCTGGTCGGGCTGGATCGTCGCCACGATGTCGCGCATGGGGCCCGACCTCGGCCGTTCGATCTCGTCCAGCATGATCTGGCTGGGCTGCTGGCCGCCGGGCGCCGGGCCGGGCACCGCGCCGCCGAACTCCTCGTCCTCGTAGGCGGTCAGGCTTCCGCCGGAGAACCCGAACCTGCGCCGCCGCGCCAGGTCCATCGGATCTGACTGGCTGGCCCGGTAGAAGGCACGGGACACCGGCGCGCGCCAGTCGATCACGATCGGGTGCCCGGCCGGGTCGTGGACGTGCCGCCGGCCGATGTGGAAGCGCGCCCCGTCCGCTCCTGCCACACCTTCTTCACTCCAAACGCTCCCCGGGGCGTAGTCGAGCCTGCCGAAGAACAGCGGGGCGTCGGGGATATCACGCAAGGCCTCGGCGCGGTGATAAAGGTCTGCCTTGAGGTACTCGATGGACACGCGGTCGCCGCCCAGTGCGGGCAGCGCGAGGACGTCCTCCCGCATCAGCCGCAGGTACTCGCGGGACTCGCGGAGATGCTCACGTTCGGCGGCGAGGACGGGGTCAGCGGGTTTGGCTGGATCGGATTCGGCTGGGTCAGCCGGCTCGGCGGGTCTGGCGTCTGTCCCGCTCTGCGAGGGCATGCGTCATCACCTCGGAAGGTAGGAGGGATGGGGGCACAAGAGCGCAAGAGTTTACCTGGACTCCACCAGAACCTCACCTTATTTTCGGCCCGCCGCCTTTCCGCCCCTGCTGCACCCGCCTTTTCACCCACTGCCTTCCCGCCCGCGGCCGCGCGGTCCGTCCTGGCACCCGCCGCCAGGCCGGTCCGGGCTCAGCCAGCCCCGGCCCAGCCAGCCGACTCAGCCAGCCCGGCTCACCACCACCGGCCGGACCGTCAGCGGTGCGGCAGCGCCTTGCGAGCTGTGGCCGGCGCGACGGTGGAAGGCGACGGCCACGCCGGCGACCACTATGGCGGCGACCGCGATGACCGCGGCCGGGGACCACTGGAGGATCCCCGCGCCCGCCACGGCCCCGGCGAGCATGGCGGCGACGGAACCGAGCCGGCGGTGCGGCCTTGCCCCGGGGCCGCCCGCCCACGCGCTGTCGGCAGCCAGCCCGGTGAGGGTCAGGGTCAGCACGGTGGTGGTCAGGTCGGCGGCGCCGAGATGGCGGACCGTGCTGTTCTGCACGCCGAGCGCCGCGGCGAGGACGGCGATGGTGGCGAATCTACCGGTCCCGGTGAAGGGCAGCGCGCCGGTGCCGGTGAGCGCGGCGGCCACGCCGAGGATCACCGCTTCCCCGGCGAGCGCGCCGGCCAGCCAGCGGCCCGGCCGGGCGGCAAGGGCATGCGCGGCCCGGCCGCCGGCCAGCGCGCCGAGCAGGAACCCAGCGATCGCGATCACCGACGCCGCCGCGGACAGGCCCGAGCGCGAGTCCGCACTGAAGCCGAGGAACACCACGTTGCCGGTCATGTTCGCGACGAACACCCGGCCGAGGCGCAGGTAACTGACGGCGTCGACAAGCCCGGTGACCGCGGTCAGGGTCAGCAGCGCGGCCACCGTCCGCCGGGAGCTGAGCGGAGAGGAGACAGCCATGGGTACTCATTCCTCCCAGGTTGGGCCGGGTCAGCTGACCGCACCGAGCGCGGCACTGACGCTGGCGATGATCGCCCCGCCGATCGCGATCGACACGAACGAGCGGACGAAGCCGGTGGCAAAGAAGCGCCACCGGATCCAGGCCAGCGTCACCAGCTCGAACGCGATCGTGGCGAGCGCCACGGCCAGGGCGGCGCGGTAGGCCGGGATCAGGAACGGCAGGGTGTGCAGCACGCCGCCGAGGAACGTGCCCGCCCCGGTGATCGCCCCGCGCAGATACGGGTTGCCGCGCCCGGTCAGGTCCCCGGTGTCGGACAGGCCCTCGGAGAAGGCCATGCTGACGCCCGCGCCGATCGCGGTGGCCAGCCCGGCGAAGAACGCGAGGTGCGGCTGGTGGGTGGCGAGCGCGACGGCGAAGACCGGCGCCAGGGTGGACAGCGACCCGTCGATCAGGCCCGTCATCGCGGGCTGCGCCCGCTGCAACAGGAACGACCGCTCGTCCCGCTGCCGGGACGGCCGGGCCAGCGTGTGGATGGTCACGGCAGGCTCCTTATCGATCTTAGAAACTGAACTTATCGTTTCGTATATGCAGCAACCGGCGGTGCGGGCCGGCTATTCCCGGCCCGCACCCGCGTGGCAGCCGGGAGCGGCAGCCGGGAATAGCGGAGCCGGTGCCGGTGCTGCAACTATCGAAACTGATGGTATAGTTTTGATTATCCAGAACGCGTCCGCAGCTCTGGCGGGCACGGAGCGCCCTCGGATGACTGGAGGAGTCATGCAGAAGACACAGCTCAGGACCGGCCCGCTGGGGGCCACCGGCCTGGAGATCACCCGAGTCGGTTTCGGCGCGTGGGCGATCGGCGGCGGCGGCTGGGAGTTCGGCTGGGGACCGCAGGCCGATGACGAGTCGATCGCCGCGATCCACCGGGCGCTCGACCTCGGGGTGAACTGGATCGACACCGCCGCTGCCTACGGCTTCGGCCGCTCCGAGCAGATCGTCGGCCGCGCGCTGCGGGGACTCAGCGAGCGCCCTTTGGTGTTCACCAAGAACTCGCTGCTGGACGATGGCACCCGGCACGTCCGGCACAGCCTCAAGCGCGACTCGATCCTGCGCGAGGCAGAGGCAAGCCTGCGGCGGCTCGGGCTCGATGCGATCGACCTGTATCAGATCCACTGGCCTATCCCGGACGAGGACATCGAGGAAGGCTGGGCGGCCATGGCCGAGCTGAAGGAACGCGGCCTGGTACGGCACATCGGCGTGTCCAACTTCAGCGCCCGCCAGTTGCAGCGCATCCAGCCGATCGCTCCGGTCGAGACGATCCAGCCGCCGTACTCGCTGATCGACCGGGCGGCGGAGACGGAGGTCCTGCCGCTCGCACAGCGGGACGGCATCGGCGTGATCGTCTACTCCCCGATGGGCTCCGGCCTGCTGACCGGGGGGATCACCCGGGAGCGGCTCGCGGCAATGCCCGCCGATGACTGGCGCAAGACCGACCCGCGGTTCACCGAGCCGCAGCTCAGCCGGCACCTCGCTCTCGCCGCACGGCTGCAGGCGGTCGCCGCCCGGCACGACAGCACTCCCGGCGCCGTCGCGGTCGCCTGGGCGCTGCGGAACCCCGCCGTGACCGGCGCGATCACCGGGTTCCGCCGGCCCGCCCAGGTGGACCCGATCCTGCCGGCGGCGGGCCTGGTGCTCACCGGCGAGGACATGGCCGAGATCGAAGCAGTGAACTGAGGGTGATGGCGATGACCAAGATCGGATTTGTGGGCCTGGGCTCCATGGGTGCGCCGCTGGCCGGGCGCCTGCTGCCGGGCAACGAGGTACAGGGCACCAACCGCACCAGGGCCAAGGCCACCGCGCTGATCGAACAGGGACTGATCTGGCGGGACACGCCGCGCGAGGCCGCCGCCGGCGCGGAGGTGGTGTTCAGCATGGTCACCGACGATGCCGCGCTGGCGGCGATCACCTCCGGCCCGGACGGGATCCTGGCCGGCCTGTGGCCGGGGGCCGTCTACGTCGACATGAGCACCGTGAGCCCGCAGGCCAGCCGCGAGCTGGCCAGGCGGGTGCACTGGGCCGGCGCCACCATGATCGATGCCCCCGTCTCCGGCAGCGTCCCCGCGGCCGAGAGCGGCACGCTCACGATCATGGCCGGCGGCCCCGAAGACGCGTTCGGCAAGGTCGCGCCGCTGCTGCACCGACTGGGCGGCAACGTCACCCATGTGGGCGGGAACGGCCAGGGCCTGCTGCTCAAGCTGGCGATCAACATCAGCCTCGCCGCGCAGATGCTGGCCTTCAGCGAAGGGCTGCTGCTCGCCGAGCGCGGCGGGATCGACCCCGCGCTCGCCGCCCGCGCGATGACCGAATCCGCGATCGGGTCACCGCTGCTGCAGGCACGGGTCCCGCTCGTCCTCGACCTGCCGGAGCGGGCATGGTTCGATGTGCAACTGATGCACAAAGACATCCGCCTCGCGCTGGCGGCGGCCGGCGAGTCCAGGGTCCCGCTCCCCGCGGCCTCGGCCGCCGACCGCACCCTCAGCCGGGCCGAGGAGTTGGGCTACGGGCACCGCGACATCGCCGGGCTCTTCCAGGTGCTGAGCCGGATGGAGGCACCGGCGGCCACGCACGGCCCGGGCAAGCCGGCGGCAGACCGGCCGGGCGGCCCGGCAAACGCGGCGGCAGACGGCCCGGGCAAGCCGGCAAGCGCGGCGGCAGACGGGCCGGGCAATGCGGCGACGGGTGCACCCGTCGCCGCACCGGAAGCAGCGTGACCGGCGACATGTCCACGCAAGCCCCGCAGCGCGGGCGGCGCGGCGGCCGGGACAGCGCCGAGGCCGCGGCGCGCGGCAGGAACGAGACCGGGGCCGCCGTCCCGCGCGGCAGGCCGCGCAGCGAGAAGGCGCGCAAGGCCATTCTCGGCGCGGCCGCGGAACTGCTGCTGGCCCGTGGCCTGTCCGCGGTCAGCATGGACGCGGTCGCGGAGCGGGCCGGGGTCAGCAAGGCCACCATCTACCGCTGGTGGCCCACCAAGGAAACGCTGGCCCTCGATGCCCTCTACACCGAGTGGGCCACCGTCCAGCCGGATCCACGGGATACCGGCTCGCTGCGTGGTGACCTCCTCGCGCTGCTGCGCCCCTGGGTCAGGCTGGTCCAGAGCCGCCCCTACGCCCGGGTCATCACCGCGCTGCTCACCGAGGTGCACACCGACCCGGCATTCGCCGCCGAGTACCACCAGCGCCTGGTCGAGCCACGCCGGGACCAGGCCCGGGCCGTCTTCCGCCGCGCCGTCGAACGCGGCGAAATCCCCGCCAGCACCAACATCGAGGTAGCAGTTGACCTGGTCTACGGACCGCTCTGGCACCGGCTGCTGCACGGGCATGCGCCGCTGAACGACCGGTTCACCCAAGCCGTCGTCGACATGGCGCTGAACGGTATCCAGCAGGCCTCAGATCCTGCGCCGGCACAGGCCGGCCAACCCGGCCGGCCGCGAACGGCCACTGAAAGCCCGCCCGGCGGCTTCCCGCCGTATGGCACCCCACAGCGAAGCACGAAAATGAATATTACGAAATCGTATGAACGTGACGCTGGCCAGCCGATGCACTCGCCGGGGCCGGGCCGCGATGCCCCGGCCCTACGAGCCATCCGTGCGCTAGGCACGGCGCTGCGTGGCCAGACCGGATTCCCGCGGGCGGATGTGGAGAACGACTTCATGCGGGCCCGGCGGCGCCAGGTGGCCGCGCGACTGCTCGCGGTGCTGCGGCACCGCCCGGCCAGCGAAGGCCGGCTGGTGCCGCTGGAGGAAGTGGCCGGCCCGATCGGCCGGCGTGCCGAGCGGCGACTCGGCCTGCAAACCATCGAACTGGCCACGATCGCCGGCACGCTCGACCCACGGCGCGACTTCGACCGCCGGTTCCGGCCCACGTCCAACTGGGTACGGCCCCGCTGGGAACGGCTCGCGCTGGCTCAGCGGCGCGGCGAACAGATCCCGCCGATCCGGGTGTACCGGGCCTGCGGCCTGCACTTCGTCGAGGACGGGCATCACCGGGTATCGATCGCCATGGCGGCGCGGCAGGAGACGATCGACGCCTACGTCACCGAGATAGTCACCGGCCTACCCTGCACGGCCTAACGGCCGTTCATCAATGTGCGCAGGATGTCCAGTTTGCTCCGCAGCACCGCAAGATCTTGGGTGAATTCCTCACGCCAGCCGGCATCAACGCCCGGGGTGTGATGCAGCGCCGTGGTCGCATCGTCCAGAGCGTCCTCACAGCGGCCGAGGTAGTACCTGACACGCCGCATCGGCTGCATAGGAGCCGGATCGTAAACCGTCACACAGAGAGCATCCCATAGGGTCCTATGGAATCTCAAGGGATCATCCAAAAGGGCAGGTGAGCCCACGGTGTCCCTAAAGTGATCATGTGACGATCGACCCGGACAAGCCGACTCCGCTCTATCAGCAGTTGGCTGCCATACTGCGCGGCCAGATTGAGCGCGGAGAGCTGACCGGTCGTGTCCCGTCCATCAAGACGCTGGCGCAGACCCACGGCGTAGCCATGGGGACAGCCGAGCGGGCACTTACGCTCTTGCGCGACGAAGGCCTGATCATCATGGTCATCGGCCGTGGAGCGTTCGTGAACAGGTAGCGCGACGCACCTGCGTGATCAGGGACTGGTGGCGCCGTCGGCCGGGGTGATCACGTACTGGCGCAGGCACAGGTCCTCGAACGTGACCGGGCCGCGCGGGCCGGGCACGTGGTCCACGTTGATCCCGGTCTCGGGGACGCCACGCAGCCGGAACCCATCCAGCAGGCGCGTGCTGGCGTTCCAGAAGGCACCGGTCCCGGCGTAGGCGCCCAGGAACGCGCGCGCGGCGCCCGGGTCCGCGGTCACCACGCTCGCCGCAAGCCCGGAGGTCTCGGTGTTGGCGATCGCGGCGGCCTGGGCCGGGCCGTCCACCGGGGCCACGGTCACGGTGGCCTCGCGCCCGGCGTCCAGTGCCCACTCATGGCCGAGTGGGTGATCGTGCGGGGGCATGGACGCCGCCACCCCGCGGCCGCGCAGCGCATCCTCCGCCACACCAAGCATCGGCTCCCATACCTCGGCATGCACCAGCAGCAGGTTCAGCCGGTTGCACACCCCCAGCCGGTCCAGGCTCGCGCTGATCAGTTCGGCGGCCAGCGCCGGGTCCGCGGCGCGGTCCAGGTAAAGCACGCCGCCACCGTCGGCGTGGGCGAGCGTGCGGACCCCATGCCTGGCGGCCTCGGCGGCGAGAGCGCGGGTGGTGTCCCCGCTCCCCCGCAGGATCACCAGCGGGATGAGGCCGGGCCGGGCGACCAGTTCCATGGCCGCCCGGCGGTCGCCGGACCTGACCAGCTGCAGGGCACCGGGGTCCAGCCCGGCATGCTCCAGGGCCGGCGAGATGACGTGGTCGAACAGCGCGGTGGCCGAGCGCAGCGCCGCTGCCCCGGTGCGCAGTACGCCCGCGTTGCGGGACTTCAGCAACTGCGAGGCAACGTCCACCGTGACATTCGGCCGGGCCTCGTAATTGGCACCGATCACACCGACCGGGACGCGTCGTTCGGCAAGAAAAAGGCCGTCAGGCAGATCCCGCAGCCGCTGGTGCGCCGGCGGGAAGGGGACGGCAGCGAGCAAGGCAATCTGCCGCGCCATCTCCGCGATCCGCGCGTCGCCGAGGGTGAGCCGGTCCAGCAGCCCGCGGCCGAGACCGGCTGACTCGCCCGCCGTGACATCGGCGGCGTTGGCGTCCAGGACCACGGACGCCGCCTCGCCGAGCAGCCTGGCCATGCCGTGCAGCGCCGCGTTGACGGCTTCGCCGGGGGCGGCGGCCAGGTGCGGGGCGGCGGCCTTGGCCGCGTGACCGCAGGCGGTCACGGCCGTCGCGGCGTCGGGCCCGGTCATCGCGGTCAGAACAGCACGGACGCGAACGTCGCGGTCTGGGTGAAGCCGACCCGCCGGTAGGCGGCGCGGGCCGGGCGGTTGTAGTCGTTGACGTACAGGGAGACCACGGGCGCCACCCGGCGCAGCGCGTCGGTGACCAGAGCGGCCATGCCTGCCTCGGCCAGGCCGCGGCCACGCAGTTCCGGCCGCACCCAGACGCCCTGCACCTGGCAGGCGAGCGGGGTGACAGACCCGATCTCGGCTTTGAACACCACCCGGCCGTCCTCGATCCGCGCGTACGCGCGGCCCGCGTCGATCAGTTCGCGCACCCGGGCCCGGTAGGCACCCCCGCCGTCGGGGCCGATCGGCGAGACACCTACCTCCTCGGTGAACATGGCCACCGAGGCCGGCAGCAGGATGTCGAGTTCCTCCCGGCGCACGCGGCGGACCAGTGGGTCCGGCGCCACCTGCGGCGGGCCGGAGATCTCCATCACCGGCTGGCTGCCCCGGATCTCGCGGGGTGCGCCCCAGTATGGCCGCAGGACGTCCCACAGGCCCATCACGGCGGGCGAAAGCCCCACGATCGAGGAGCAGCGGCGGCCCATCAGCCGGGCGCGGTGGGCGAAGGCCGCGACCGCGTCCGGGGTGGCCGCAACCGGCACCAGGTTGGCGCCTGCGTAGCACAAGGAGGTGAGCTGGCCGCCCGGCTCGTAGCCCCAGACCTGGCCGCCCAGCCGGGCCAGTTCGAGCCCGGCCTCGCGCACGCGGGAGCTGACGAACACGTTGACCGCGGGGTCACGGTCGCACAATGCGAGAACCTCGCTGAGGTCGCGATCGTCGAGCAGGCGCAGTGCCGAAGATCGCCCTGCCTTGGTGCGCAGCACTCATCCAGCGTATCGGCCAGCCGGCCGGGCGTGGCACGAAGGACACTGGTTGCGCGCACCACGGCCGGGCTGAGGCGTGGCACGAAGGACACTCGTTGCGCGCACCAGGGCCGAGCCCGGCCCGGTTCAGCCGTTCGGCGCCGGGTCCGGCAGGGCCGGGCAGGTGGCGTTGACGAGCCCGGGGTGGTGCGGCAGGGCGCCGGTGGCGAGGTAGTTGTTGACGTAGTTGTTGACGCACAGGTTGGGCGGCTGCTGCAGGGACTGCCCGTGGTTCCCGCCGCCCTCGACCACCACCATCCGCGCGCTCGGCAGCACCTTGTGCGCGACCTGGGCACCCTGGTACGGGGTGGCGGCGTCGAGCGAGCCCTGGATCATCAGGATGGGCGGCAGCCCCGCGCCCTTGATGGTCAGCGGCTTGGCCGGGCCGTGCACCGGCCAGAAGGCGCAGGCGGCGTTGAACCACGCGTTGTCCCAGGCCTCGAACGGCGCGGTCCGGTAGACCCGCCGGGTGTCGGCGTTCCACTTGGCCCAGTTGCGCGGCCAGTTGACGTCGCTGCACTCGACCGCGTTGTAGACGGCGAACTCGTTCTCGTTCTGCCCGCCGAGCGCCTTGTACTCGCCGAGCAGGCCTCTGGTTGACCCGGTGTGCAGGTAGGCGGCGAGGGCGGCAGCCAGCCCCGGCCAGAGCGTATTGCTGTACCCGCCCTGAAGCATGGTGTCGTCGAACTCGTCGGGCCCGATCATCGGGCCGCCGGGCCCGTCGATCGGGTGCACGGCCAGTGCGGCACGGGCCCGGTACCAGGCCTGCTGCACCTGGGCGCGGGTGGTCCCGAGACCGTAGGTGCCGGCGTGTGCGGCGATCCAGGCGAAGAAGGCCTGGATCCGGGACTCGAACGCGTAGTCCTGGGAGATGTTGTCGGCGTACCAGGCGCCCCGCGGGTCGACGGTGCTGTCCAGCACCATCCGCCGTACCCGGCTGCCGAACATCGTGGCGTAGACCTGGCCCAGGTAGGTGCCGTAGGAATAACCCAGGTAGCTGATCTGCTGCTGGCCGAGCGCCGCCCGGATGGAGTCCATGTCCCTGGCGGCGTCCTCGGTGGTCATGTGCGGCAGCAGCCAGCCGAACCGGTGCTCGCAGTCGGCGGCGTAGGCCTTGGCCCGGCCGATGAGCACCTGCTCGGCGGCTTGGCTCGCCGGGATGTAGTTGGGCCGCGCGCCTGCGAAGAACGACGGGTCGCAGTGCAGCGCGGGCACGCTGGCGCCCACGCCGCGTGGGTCGAACCCGATGATGTTGTACTCGGAGGCCACCTTCTGGTCGAGGCTGAAGGCGACCTGCGCGGCGAGGTACCGCCCGGGACCACCCGGGCCACCGGGGTTGACCAGCAGGTCGCCCTGGCGCTCGGCCTGCGGTGCGGTCGCCGGGACCATGGACAGCGCCAGGGTGATCTTCCGGCCCGACGGTCGGGCGTAGTCCAGCGGCACGGCCAGGCTGGCGCACTGCATCGAGGCGCCGGAGACCGTGCACGGCTGCCAGTTCAGCCGCTGCGGCGCCGATGCCCTGGCCGCCGCGCTCCCGGCGGCCTTGGCAGCGTCAGGCGCAACGGACGAGGCCGATGTGCAGCCGGCCAGCAGCGCGACGGCACAGGACAGGGCGGTCAGCGTGGCGCGCCCGTGCGGGAGCGCCCGCGCGAGCCCGCGGGTGAGCGGCATGACTGTCATCTTGCCGCACGCCGCGGGGTGGAACGCACCTCAGGCGGTCTTGCGGCCTTCCGCCCTGTGGCGTTCCGCCAGGGCGCGCCGGTATTCCTCGATGACGATGTCGTTGAGCTCGGTGACCGAGGTGTCCTTGCTGGGCTTGTCGAAGGTGATCTCGCCGTGTTGCAGCAGGTTGATCCGGTCGGAGATCTCCAGCACCTGGCCGTAGTTGTGCGCGATGATGATCACCGAGACGTCGCCGCGCTGCTTCAGGTCGCGCACCAGATCCAGGATCATGGCCGCTTCCTTGGCGCCCATGGCGGCCAGCGGCTCGTCCAGCAGCAGGATCTTGGCGTCGGTGAACACTGCGCGGGCGACCGCGATCGCCTGGCGCTGCCCACCGGAGAGCTTGGCGACGTCCACGTCCACCGACGGGATGTTGACACCAAGCTCGTCCAGGTGCTCGCGGGCGATCCGGCGCATCTTCTTGTTGGCGAGGAACGGCCAGCGGATGATTTCCCGCTTGAGGAACATGTTGTGGTAGACGCTGAGCTGGTTGACCAGCGCGAGGTCCTGGTACACCACGTCGATGCCCAGCTGGCGAGCGTGGTCCACCGAGCTGATGGTCACCTCTTGCCCGTCGATCAGGATCCGGCCGCCGTCCGGCTGCTGGAAGCCACAGAGGATCTTCATCAGCGTGGACTTGCCCGCGCCGTTGTCGCCGAGCAGGGCCAGCACCTCGCCGCGGGCCAGGTGCAGGTTGATGTCCTGCAGCGCGGTCACCGCGCCGAACCGCTTCTTGATGTGCTCGACCCGCAGCACGTCCTCGCCCGGGGCGGCCACGGCCTCCTGGCCGTCCGGCGTCACGGCGGTCATAGCGCTCTCCCTCGTTCACGCAATTTGGCGAACTGGACGTTGGCGATCATGGCGAGCAGGATCGCGAGGCCGAAGATCAGCGGCAACGGGTTCGCGCTGACCCCGATGACGTTGAAGCCGTCCGTGAGCACGGCCAGCATCACCGAGCCGAGCAAGGCGCCGATGACGGTGCCGGAACCGCCGAGCATCGCGGTGCCGCCGATGACCGCCGCCGCGACCGAGTAGAACATCGGCGTGTAGCCGCCGGAGCTGGGGTCGATGACGCTGGTCTGGAACGCCACCTGGAGGCCCACGAACGCACCGAGCGTCGCGGTGATCATGAAGTTGCCGTACTTGATCCGGGCCGCGTTGACACCTGCCTCCTGTGCCCCTAGCTGGTTGCCGCCCACCGCGATGGTATGCAGCCCCCACCGGGTCCGGCGCAGCACCAGGTGGAAGATGATCACGAAGAAGACGGCCCAGCCGATCTCGGCCCAGGCGTAGGTGCCGATCCAGTGACCGATGCTCTCCACCGCGGTGGGGATGGCCGCCTGCTCCGCGTGCGAGGTGACGAGCATGATGCCCTGCAGCATGAAGCCGGTGCCCAGCGTGGCGACGAACGACGGCAGGCCCAATGTGACGGTGAGGAACCCGTTCACCCAGCCGACCACCAGGCCCATGACCAGGGACAGGATGATCGCCAGGATGCCGGGAACGTGGTAGAAGTCGATCAGGTAATGCATCAGGAACGGCGCGAGCGTGTAGGTGAAGCCCACCGACAGGTCGATCTCCCCGCAGATGAGCAGGAACACCTCGCCGATGGCGATGATGATGATCGGCCCGGCGATCTGGGACACGTTGATCAGGTCGAGCTTGGTGAAGAAGGTCGCCCGGCCCACCGACGAGATGAACCCGAAGTAGATGATCAGCAGCACCACGACGATGAAGACCGTCGCCTCGCGCTGCTGCACGGTCCGCACGGCGGTCCTGCGCAGGAACCCCTGGGAGAAACCCCTGCTCGTCGGCCCGCCCGGACCGCCTACCGAAGCGCTGGTGCGCTCAGCGGTATCGCTCACCTCGACCTCATCCTCCCGTGCGCCCATGCGCCCACCACGAAACTTGCGGGCGCGCCGGCGGCCGTACTGGCCTCGATCGCACGACCAGTATCCGCCCGCCGGCGCGCCTGCCCAAGACCCGTTTGTTCCCGCAGCCGTCAGGTGCTGGTGGTGGCGACGGGGTTCTGGATCGGGCCGGACCGCGGCACCAGGGTCGGGCTCGCAGCGGAACCCTCGTAGCTGGTCTTGGTGTGCAGGTACGGCCCCACGTTGGACTTGGTGACGAAGGACAGGCCGGTGTCGGAGTCCGGCGGCCGCACCAGCCCGCCGGTCAGGTTGAACAGGTAGAGGTACAGGGCCGGCAGGAAGCCCTGCAGGTACGGCTCCTGGTCGATGGTGAAGTCCAGCGTGCCGGCCTGGATGGCACTCAGCGTGCCCGGCGTCAGGTCGAAACCACCCGCCGGGATCTTGCCGGTCAGGCCGGTGGCCGCCATTGCCTGGGGGAGCAGTTCCGTGGAGCCCGCGTCCACCGCGAACGCGCCCTTGAGCTTGGACTTGTTGCCGAGCAGGAAGGCCTTCTCCGCGGTCAGCTCGCCGGCCGTGGCCGCGCCGGTGGTGGAGGAGTGGACGGTGAAGCCCGCCGGGGTGAGCACCGCGGCGGCGCCGTCGAAGCGCGGCTGGATGTTGCCGGCGCCCGGCGTGGCGATGAAGATGACGACGTCCCCTGGCGTGGTGACCAGCGACTTGATCTTCTCACCAAGCTGCTGCCCGGACAGGTAGAGCGCCTGGCCGACGTAGCAAAGGCGGTTGGTCCCGATCTGCGGCGTGCCATTGCTGGTGTAGGCGCCGTCCGCGTTGTAGGTAATCACCGGGATGCCCGCGTTCATCGCGTTGGCCACCGGGGTGGTGAACGCGGTGGCGCTGATCACCGGTACGGCGATGCCGTTCGCCTTGCCCGCGATCGCGGTGTTCATGTAGCTGACCATCTGCGGGACGACCGAGTTCTGCGAGCCGCCCCACTTCGGCTTCGGGAGGCCGAGCAGAGCAGCGGCGTCCGCCATACCGTTCTGGGTGGGCACGAAGAACAGGTTCGTGGTCACGTGGTTGTTGAACCAGAACTGCCACGCAGGCGTCTTCGGGAAGTTCCCGGCTGTTTCCTTGGCCGCGGTAGCCGTGCTGCTTGAAGAACTGCATGCAGCGAGCAGGGCCGACGCGGCAGCGGTCGCACTGATGAGCCCGGTTCCACTCAGCAGCTTGCGCCGAGACGGACCGTCCTTCATGTTCAGCGTCTCGACCGCTTCTTCGACCTTAGGGTCGACTTTTCTCATCGCGATCCTCCAGAAGAGTTCCGTGAGGCAGGGCTCTGCCCCACGAGGTGCGTACGATCCGGGGCCGATCTGGCGTGCTGCGCCAGCATCATCCCCTGGGGGCCGGCCCGGGAAACGGTGATCCCGCACCGTGCGGGCGCCACACTCGTCGCGGTGGGCACCAGATCATGGCCCATGCAGCGAAATACCGGTCGTGGCACCGTCGTGCGCTGCCAGGCCGGCACCTGGTGCCGCTGACGCATCGCCCGTCCTCGTTTCAAGGCTGGCGGCCGCGGATTCCCCTCGTCGATGGCTTGGCCGCTCGCTGAACTGCTGAAAGCCAGACCATACGGTGCCCCCCCGCACCGCGGCCCGACGCTAAGGCCGCTCATGATCGCATGTCAAGACGACGCGCAGATCCCGTATCGAGCCGTGACCTGTGGCCACGGCAATGGCCCTGGCCGCCGGTCCGCGAGCGACCCCCTGCCGCCCGGCCGGGCCCGCGTTACACGCCCCCCGGAAGACCTGAGCACCGGGCGTGGACCGGTGCGAGCGCGCCCCCACGGAACGCGTCCGCCCGTCCACCATGATCATGAATTCCCCTGGCCCATGCTAAGGTCAACCGAACACATCCAAACATGTTCACGCTAACAAGTCACCGATTGATAACAGATTGGGAACGCAATAGAAACACTGCCAGGGCATCACGGAGATGAGGGGTTGCACGGATGTGGCCGCCGTCCGACGCGGAGGAAGGCGCACGGATGCTCGCCAGGCACCGGCAGTCGCTGATCCTTGAGGACATCCGGCGTACCGGCAGCGCCCGGGTGAGCGACCTCACCCAGCGGCTCGGGGTGTCAGACATGACCATCCGCCGTGACCTGGAGGTACTCGCCCGCTCGGGGCTGGTCGAGAAGGTCCATGGCGGCGCGGTGCTGCCCGGGGCGCCGCGCAGCCACGAGCCCGGATTCGAGGCCAAGTCCAGCCTGGAGCAGCCCGCCAAGACGGCCATCGCCCACGCGGCGGCCAGCCTGGTCACACCGGGCAGCGCGATCGGGCTGTCCGCGGGCACGACCACCTTCGCCCTGGCCGAGCAACTGATCGGCATCCCTGGACTCACAGTCGTGACCAACTCGGTACGGGTGATGAGCTTGTTCACCGATGCGCCGGGCGCCGATCCGCGGGTGCGGGAACTGTCGGTCGTGCTGACCGGGGGCGCCAGGACACCCTCCGATGCACTGGTAGGGCCGGTGGCCGACCTCACGATTCGGTCGCTGCACCTGGACACGCTGTTCCTCGGCTGCCACGGGATCGACCCCTCGGCCGGGCTGACCACGCCCAATCTGGCCGAGGCGGAGACCAACCGCGCGTTCGTGAAGGCGGCCAGGAAGGTCACTGTGATCGCGGATCACACCAAATGGGGCATCGTGGGCCTGAGCTCGTTCGCGGACCTCGACGACGTGGACACGCTCATCACCGACAGCAGGCTCCCCGACGAGGCGCGGACCGCCCTCGCCGACCGGGTGGGGCAGCTCATCATCGCCAATTAGCAGCTCACATCGCGAACTAACAGCTCACATCGCCAACTAGCGGCTGGTCATCGCCAACTGGCAGGCGGGGTGTGGAGCGGCCGGCCCAAGGGCGCCGCCCGCCGGGGCGCCGCCCCGCCGGGGCGCTCAGGCGACGGTGACCGTGGGGGCGCCCGCGCTCGCGGATTCTGCCGCCTCGGCCAGTTTCATGGCCTCCTCGATCAGCGTCTCCACGATCTGGGATTCTGGCACGGTCTTGATGACCTCGCCCTTGACGAAGATCTGGCCCTTGCCGTTGCCCGACGCGACGCCCAGGTCCGCTTCCCTGGCCTCGCCGGGGCCGTTCACCACGCAGCCCATCACCGCGACCCGCAACGGCACTTCGAGCCCTTCCAGCCCGGCCGTCACCTGGTCCGCCAGCGTGTACACGTCCACCTGGGCACGCCCGCAGGAGGGGCACGACACGATCTCCAGCCCCCGCTCGCGCAGGCCAAGCGACTCCAGGATGGCGATGCCGACCTTTACCTCTTCGACCGGCGGGGCCGAGAGCGACACCCTGATCGTGTCCCCGATCCCCTCGGCGAGCAGTGCCCCGAACGCGACCGCCGACTTGACCGTGCCCTGGAAGGTTGGCCCGGCCTCGGTCACGCCCAGGTGCAGCGGGTAGTCGCACGCCTGCGCGAGCTGGCGGTACGCATTGATCATGACGACCGGGTCGTGATGCTTGACCGAGATCTTGATGTCGGTGAAGCCGTGCTCCTCGAACAGCGAGCATTCCCACAGCGCGGACTCCACCAGCGCCTCGGCGGTGGCCCGGCCGTACTTGGCCAGCAGGCGCTTGTCCAGCGAGCCGGCGTTGACCCCGATCCGGATCGGCACGCCCGACGCGGACGCGGCGCGGGCGATCTCTGCGACCTTGTCGTCGAACGCCTTGATGTTCCCGGGGTTCACCCGGACCGCGGCGCAGCCGGCATCGATCGCCGCGAAAACGTACTTGGGCTGGAAGTGGATGTCGGCGATGACCGGGATCTGCGACTTTCGCGCGATGTCGGGCAGGGCATCCGCGTCGTCCTGCGACGGCACGGCCACCCGGACGATCTGGCAGCCGGTCGCGGTGAGCTCGGCAATCTGCTGCAGCGTCGCGTTCACATCGGCGGTCAGCGTCGTGGTCATGGACTGGACCGATACTGGTGCGCCACCGCCCACCGGCACCGCGTGCTTGCCCTTGCCCACCACGATCTGGCGGGACTTGCGGCGTTCGGCCACCGGCTGCGCGGGGAGTCCGGGCATGCCAAGCTCTGTCGTCATCTGCTCAATGCCTCACTGGAGGTGAACCGGGTTGACGAGATCAGCCATGATCAAAAGCAAACCTACACCGACCAAGAGCGCGAACACCCCGACGCTCAGCGGGACCAGGCGGCGGTAGTCGACCGGGCCGGGATCAGGCCGGTGGAACAGCCTGGCGAGCCAGTACCGGATCCGTTCGTAGATCACCACCGCGAGGTGGCCGCCGTCCAGGGGCAGCAGCGGGAGCAGGTTGAAGGCCCCTACGAAGATGTTCAGCGAGGCAATGATGAGCAGCACCAGGCCGACCTTGGGCTGCCAGCCGATCCGGGCCGCAAGCACCTGGCCCGTCACGTCACCCGCGCCGACCACACTGGTGACCTGGCCGCCGGGGGTGTCGGCGCGATTCTTCGCGAACAGATCGGGGATGGCCCTGGGCAGGCTGGCGACCACGCTCGCGGACCCGGAGAGCATCGTCCAGAACTCGTGGCCCGCATAGGAGGCAGAGGCGACCGGGCCTACCCGCTGGAACACCGCCGTCGGCGAGACTCCCAGATAGGAGCCGTGGCCGGTGAGGCTGGCCAGCGTTGCGTGCAGGGTGACGAGCCGGCCGTGCCGGTCCACCACGACCACGACCTCGTGGCCGACCTGCTGGCTGCGGATGGCCGTGCCCATCTGCGACCAGGAGTTCACCCTGATGCCGGCGATGCTGACGATCCGGTCGCCGACCTTGACGCCTGCCTGGCTGGCCGGCGATGCCGGGTCACCCTTGACGCAGCCCGAGTTCATGTTGGCCGGGACGCAGGACTCGACGGTGCCGACCGTGGTCCCGGCGCTGGCGGTCTCCAGGCCGATGCCCGCGGCGACGATGAACAGCAGCACCAGGGCCAGCATGAAGTGCATGAACGAGCCGGCCGCCAAGACGATGATCCGCTGCCAGCCCGGCTGGTTGCGGAACGACCTCGGCTCGTCGGCCGCCTCCACGTCCTCCAGCTCGGTCATTCCGACGATCTTGACGAAGCCACCGGCCGGGATCGCCTTGACGCCGTACTCGGTCTCGCCCTTCTGGCGCGACCAGATGGTCCGCCCGAACCCGACGAAGAACTGAGTGGCCTTCATGCCGAACAACTTGGCCGTCGCGAAGTGGCCCGCCTCATGCAGCATGATCGACGCGAGCAGGGCAAAGACGAAGATGGCAACGCCGAGCAGGAAGCTCATCCGGCGGTCTCTCCCCTCTTCAGTGCCGTGCCCACGGCGTGATGCGTGCGTTGCCCCCAGGCAGCGGCCAGTTCCGCCGCCCTGGCGCGCGCCCAGCGGTCAGCCGCCCGCACATCCGCGAGGCTCACCGCATCTTTCGCGCGGCCGTCATGTTCCGAGACTACCTGCGCCACGGTGTCCACGATCGCGGCGAACGGGAGCCTGCCCGCCATGAATGCGTCCACACAGACCTCGTTGGCGGCGTTGTAGGCGGCCGGCGCGGTCCCGCCTGCCTGCCCGGCCCGGCGGGCGATGGCCACCGCGGGGAAGGCGCTCTCGTCCAGCGGCTCGAAGGTCCACGTGTGCGCCGCGGACCAGTCGATGGCCGGGGCGGCGCCGGGCACCCGGTCCGGCCAGCCCAGCGCCAGCGCGATCGGGATGCGCATGTCCGGCGGGCTGGCCTGGGCGATCGTGGATCCGTCGGTGAACTCGACCATCGAGTGGATGACCGACTGTGGGTGCACGACCACCTTGATCTTGTCGAACCCGAGCCGGAAAAGCAGGTGGGCCTCGATCACCTCGAGCCCCTTGTTCACCAGCGTGGCTGAGTTGATGGTGATCACCGGACCCATGTTCCAGGTGGGGTGCGCGAGCGCCTGCTCCGGCGTGATGCCGTCCAGTTCCGCCCGGCTGCGGCCACGGAACGGCCCGCCGCTCGCGGTCAGCACCAGCCGCGCGACCTCTGACTCGCTCCCGGAGCGCAGGCACTGGGCGATCGCGGAGTGCTCGGAGTCCACCGGCACGATCTGGCCGGGGGCAGCCAGTCCCGCGACCAGCGGCCCGCCGACGATCAGGGATTCCTTGTTCGCCAGCGCGAGCACCCGGCCCGCGCGGAGTGCGGCCAGCGTGGCGGCGAGGCCGCTGAACCCGGTCACCGCGTTCAGCACCACATCGGCCGGCCAGGCCGCGACCTCGGCCACGGCGTCCGGGCCTGCCAAGACGGTGGGCAACGGCATCCGCTCGTCGGCGCCTGGCCGCATCTGGGGGGCGCCAGGCCCGTGCGGCATCCCGGCGACGGCGGGTCCGTGTGGCGCGGGCGGCGCCAGCCGCTGCCCGGTGAGCGCCCCCGGCACCTGGCCGGTCCTGGCCCCCCGGCCTGACCGGGCCGCGTGCGCCTTGAGGGCGTCCCGCACCTCGGCGGCTGCCGACTCCCGTTCCACGGCGACCACGGCCGCCCCGAACTCGATGGCCTGCGCCGCAAGCAGGCCGGGGTTGCCTCCCCCGGCCGCCAGCCCGGTGACACGGAACCGGCCCGGGTTCCGCCGGATCACATCGGCCGCCTGGGTTCCTACCGAGCCGGTCGAGCCGAGCAGCACTACGTCCCGTGGCCGTGAGCGCGAGGATTCCACCTCGTCATTCTGCCTGATCCACGCCCACATGCTCCGCAGCCACCAGAGCCGCAGGCCAGCCCGGCCTGCGAGGCCGATTTCCGGTCGGGCCCTCCGGGACCGGCTAACCGGCGACCGGCGCGGGCGCGCTCTCCCAGTCGGGGCGCAGCGGCATGTGGGACTTGCCGTCGGCCTCCAGCCGGACACCGAGAATCTGGTGCAGTTCCACCACGTTGCGGTCGAATCCGAGCCGGGAGCCCGCCATGTACAGCCGCCACACCCTGGCCGTGCCCTGGCCGACCTCGGCGACCGCCTCGTCCCAGTGCGCATCCAGGTTCGCGCACCAGGCTGTCAGTGTCCGCGCGTAGTGCTCGCGCAGGTTCTCCTCATGCCTGATCTCGAACCCCGCGCCGTTCATCATCGACACCAGGTGGCCCGGACCCTCCAGTTCCCCGTCGGGGAACACGTACCGGTTGATGAAGCTCCCGGGCCGCGGGGGCTGGGAGTTGTCCGGCCGGGTGATGCAGTGGTTGAGCAGCCTGCCACCCGGCTTGAGCTTGCCGAACAGGAACGAGAAGTAGGCCGGGAGCTGGGCCTTGCCGATGTGCTCGGTCAGGCCGATCGAGCTGACCGCGTCGAACTCGGTCTCGGGCACGTCCCGGTAGTCCAGGTGGCGCACCTCCGCGAGGCCGGACAGCCCCTCGCGGATGATGGCCTGCTGCGCCCACGCCGCCTGCTGCGCCGACAGGGTGACCCCGAGCGCCTTGACCCCGTGCTCGCGCGCGGCGTGCCGGACCATCCCGCCCCAGCCGCAGCCGACGTCCAGCAGCCGCATCCCGGGCTGGAGCGCCAGCTTCCTGGCCACCAGTTCGTGCTTGTAGGCCTGCGCCTGCTCCAGGGACGCGTCCTCGTCCGGGTAACAGGCGCAGGTGTAGGCCATCGACGGCCCCAGCACCCACTCGTAGAACGTGTTGGACACGTCGTAGTGATGGGCGATGGCCGAGGCGTCCCTGCCCTTGGAATGCCGCTGCCCGCCCACCCAGCGGCGGCGCACCCGCACCTCCTGGGGCGGCGGTGGCACCCGCGGGTAGAGCAGCTTCGCCCCGCCGAGTTCGCCGAGGAGGCGGAGCCGTTCGGCCGGGCTCGCGCTCGCCTGCTGGATCTGGGACATCCGGGCGAGCGCCGTGTACATGTCGCCGTCCAGGTCCAGATGGCCGGAGACATAGGCGCGTGCCAGGCCGAGCGAGCCCGGCGCCTGGGCGATGTAGGACAGTGCGACCGGGGAACGGACCGTGATCCGCACTGGTGCACCCGTGACCCCCGCCGCGCTTCCGTCGTAGGCATGGAATTCCACCGGGGCATCGGGGCCCGCGATCCGCTCGAACACGTTGGCCAGCGCCATGACCGTCATCCCTTCACTACCTGCCGCGCGCCTGGTCAGCTTCCGCGCACGCATTTCTCGTACAGCCCGGACAGCCTGCCGCCTCCGTCATAGGCGCTCTTGAGCCGGGCATAGGCGGGCCCGTTGTAGGTGGCCCAGAAATCATCCTCGGAATAGAACGACGTCGAATACAGCCCCTTGGAACCACCCAGGGCGGTCACCTCGGCCTCGACCAGGCGGTTGTGGTAGCCGTCGGGCCGGCCGGAGGGCAGCGGCACCGTCCCCCAGAAGCCGAAGTTCACATAGACCTCGCCCGGCCGCAGCGGGTAAAGCGGCCAGGAGGTGCCGCTGCGCAGCCGCAGCGGGCACAGCCATACCGGGCTCATGCCCACGTCGGCCGCGAAGAAGCGGAGGAACTCGGCCCCGCGTTCCACGGGAATCTCCACGTCCTGGATCACCGCCTCGCGGGGCGGCCGCCCGCGGTTGGCGTCGAGCGTGTCGGACAGGCGGTGGCGGCGGTCGAAGGCGACCAGCGACCGGTAGACATCGGACCGCCGGTACCGGCGCGGCCACAGCTTGCGGACCACCGGCTGCTGCACACCGAACGGGCGCGAACACCAGAACCAGTCGGTGTCCCAGCGCCACAGGTAGTCGCGGATGGTGAGGAAGTCCTCGCGCGGCCCGCGCACCGACCGGTAGTAGATCTGCTGGCCGGTGTAGTCGCTGCGCCAGGGGGCCACGTCGCTGTAGGCGCCCACGGTCAGGTAGATCTCATCCAGGCCGAACGCGGTGCCGTCCACGAAATCGGCGCGGTGCCCATGCAGGCTCCCCTCCGCGGCGATCTGCGCGATCGCTTCCATGCACTCCTGCGGGCTGGTGCAGCGGAAGTGGCGCAGGTGGACGAAGGGCGCCACCGGCTCAAGCTCGATGGTGAGCGACAGGGCGTAGCCGAGCGTTCCGTAGGAATTCGGGAAGCCACGGAACAGGTCCGCATGCTCACCGTCGGCGGTAGCCGTCACCACCCTGCCGTCCCCGGTGAGGATCTCCATGGCGGTGACCGACTCGTGCGGCAGGCCGTTGCGCAACGAAGTCGACTCAATGCCGAGACCGGTGACCGCGCCGCCGAGCGTGATCGTCTTCAGTTGCGGCACCACCAGCGGCATCAGCCCGTGGCGCAAGGTGGCGTCCGCGAGATCCTCGTAGGTGGTCATGCCACCCACCACGGCGGCCCGGGCGGCCGGGTCCACGTGCAGCACGCTGGTGAATGCGGACGCGTCCAGCCCGGCCGAGATGCCTGGTGCGCTGGCCCCGCGGCGGCCTCCGGCCCGGGGCACCGGTTCGCGGAACCTGAACAGGTTCGAGGTGTGCTTGGCCAGCCGGACCGGCGCTCCGGCAGGCAGGGCGGCGTAGGACTCACAGAAGGCGGCGACCGCGGCGCGGTGCTCCGCGGCCACCACGGGGGGCAGTTGCACCTGCGGCGCCGTCGCGCCCGGCGCCGCCGCGCCCGGCGCCGCCGCCTCGGGATGGCCGCCATCCACTGTGGCGTCCGTCACTGACCCACCCCTTCCTCCTGTCACAAGCTCGGCCCTGCATTGAGGATGACTGCGCTGGCCCGGGGCGGCAAGTCTGGTTACCCGGGCGAAAGGCGGACCGAGTCTACCCTCAGGTAACTTTCGTACTCAGCGTCCCTTCCCGCGCGAACCACCCCGGCGTGACCGGGGCCGCCCGGGCTTGCGCGAAGGGGACGACTGCGCGTAGCTCTCCGCCACCTCCTCCGGGGTCATCGGCAGGCGTGCCTGCGAGGGCGGCACTCCCGCCGTGAGGATGTCCCGTAACAGCAGTGCCATGGAGTAGCCCGGGTCGGCGGTGAGAGCCCGGTCGAGGGCGATGTTCGCGAGCGTCCCGTCACCGGCCTGCCAAGCGGTGAAGGCGAGCAGGGAGGCCGGCGCGGGCAGCCACGGGCCATCGGTCCGGCGCACGATGTCCGCCCACAGCGACAGGTGTGCCTGGCGGTGCTCGGGGACCATCCTCGCCCAGGCGTCATCGCGGACGGCGAGGTGGACCAGGCTGACCGCCAGCCAGGCGATCCTGTCCTCGTCGGTGATCCTGCCCCCGTCGCGGTACACCCGGATCGCCTCCCGCACCGCCCCGCGGCCTTGGCTGACCACGAGCCGAAGGGGGTTGCCTGGCCCGTTACGGCGCGCGCGGTCCATCAGGGCCTGCGCCCGCGCGCAGGCCCGCTCGATGGCCTCGTCCATGGCGCGGGCTGCCGCGCCGGCCGACGGGGCCAGGGTGGCGGCGACTGCGTCGCGGTCCGGGTAGGCGGCCAGCCCCGCGACGGTCATGGCGGCGGCCACCGGGTGGGACCGGTAGTCGAAGGCCGTGCCTTCCGCCGGGCAGCATGCCGCGTTGGCGCAGAGGTAGGACCAGTACCGGCCGTCCTCGACCCGGAGCAGCTCACGCAACTGCAAGCGCCGCTCGCTGACCGCCGCGGCGAACGCGTCCGCCACCGGGGTGACGAGCCGCCCGGGACCGTAACCGATGCCGATCACCGTGCTGGCCCCGCGCTGGGCGAGCACGGCCACCGCGTGGCTGGCGATCTCGGCCGCTGCCGCGGCACCCGGCGGGTCAGGCAGGTCGTAGCGGAATCCGAGGTCCACCCGGCGCCGCGGGCCCGCGGCGCCGATCACCACGAAGCTCAGCCCAGGGTGGAAGCCGATCAGGTGCGGCACCACCGCCAGGATGTCGGCCGGGCCGCTGACCCGGACCGTGGGCTGCGCCGTGGCCGAAGACGGCTGCCGCGGCCCAGATCCTCCCGGTGACGGGCTCAGGTCCGCGGCGGCCGGTGCGGGGGCGTCCGTCGCTGGTGGGGGCAGCGGTCCGCGTGGCGTGCTGCGGCCGGGTAATGGACGCTGGCCCGGGGATGCCGGCCGTGACGGTGGGGCAGGCGGGCGGGCCGGGCCGGCCGCACCGGGGCTGGGCTCGTCACGGCCAGGCTCACCGCGACCCGGCTCTCGGCCGCGCTCTTGGCTGCTGGGGCCGCCGGGACCCGGCCCTGGGTCGCCCGGCTCACCGCGGCCCGGCTCTTGGTCGCCCGGCGCTCGGTCGCCCGGCTCACCGCGGCCCGGAGCTCGGTCGCCCGGCCCTGGGTCGCCCGGCTCACCGCGGCCCGGAGCTCGGTCGCCCGGCCCCGGGTCGCCCGGCTCGCCGCGGCCCGGCTCTTGGTGGCCGCGGTCGGCGCGACCACGTTGATGGCGGGCAGGGGGTACGGGACTGCGTGACGGCTGCTCGGTTTCCATGCACCCAGGCTGTGCAGGCCAGGTGCGGGAAGCGAGGGCCGCCGACCCGTTGTGCACAACCCTCGGATCACTTGCGCAGCCTGTCCACAGCGGCGCCCGCCGCATTTGACAGGACGCGCACAGGCAGGCGGCGAGCTCAGAGGGCGATGCCGAGAAGGGCGTCCACGGTGTCACGGACAAGCGCGGCGGCCGCTGCCGCCCCGGTGGGCAGTTCGGGTGCACCGGTGACCGCCGAGGCCCAGCGGTCCACCGTAGCCAGCGCGCCCGGGGCGTCGAGGTCGTCGGCGATGCGCTCCCGCACCGCAGCCAGCACGCTCTCCGCGGCCAGCGCGTCCGCCCTGATTGCCCCGGAACCCCGTTCCGCTCCAGTGGCGCCCGCACCGGAGGCCGCCCGGTCCACGCCCCCGCCGCCCGGTCCACCGCCGCCCGGTCCACCGCCGCCCGGTCCACCGCCGCCCGCCAGCGGGCCAGCCGGTCCTGGGCGGCGGCCAGCCCGTCCGCGGTCCAGTCCCAGTCGCCCCGGTAGTGATGGGCCATGATGGCCAGGCGCACCGCCATCGGATCCGCACCGTCGGCCACCAGCCGGGACACGAACACCAGGTTGCCCAATGACTTGGACATCTTCTCGCCGTCCAGGCGGACCATCCCGGCATGGGCGTAACAGCGTGCGAACACACCGTGCCCCGGCACTCCATCGGCGAATGCCACCCGCGCGTGCGACGCGCTGAACTCGTGGTGCGGGAAGATCAGGTCGGTGCCGCCGGCCTGGACGTCGAACGTACCGAACCAAGCGTGTCACAGAACACTACGTATTGGTCGAGAACGAGCTGGGCCCCGTGCTCGACTCGGACCCGGAGCTCAGGAATGCATCGATCGCGGTGTGTCTCGAGCCCAGCGACAACCGCCTTCAGCTCGGGTGCGCCGGATCCTCCACGCCAACGTCCGCTTTCTGGGGCGCACGGCCCACAGCGCCCGACCCTGGGAGGGCGAGAACGCCATTCACAAGGCGGCCGGATTCTTGACGCGCCTTTCGTCCCTAGCGCCGAGCGCAGTCACCATCGAGGGCCTGGAGTGGGCCGGCGTCACCAGCGCGACACTCGCCAAGGGCGGCCGCGCGAGGAACATCGTGCCGGATTTTTTCGAGGTGAACGTAAATCACCGACTTCGGCCCGGACCGGACGCTTGAGCAGGCGAAAGAGCCCACTTCGGGAGCTCGGCGGGCGGGGACGCGGATTCGACATCGTGGACGAAGCGCCACCTGCCCTACCCTTCCGCAGCCACCCCCTCGTGGAAGCCCTTGCCGCGAGCGGCGTGACGGCTGTCGAGCCCAAACAAGCGTGGACGGATGTCGCTCGCTTTTCCGCGCTCGGGGTTCCCGCGGTAAACTTCGGTCCCGGCGTCAACTCCCAGGCGCACCAAAGGAACGAGTGGACGAGCCTACGGCTGCTCGCGGACGGAAAGGAGATTCTTTCCCGCTGGCTTACACGAATCTCGGTTGAAGAGCGTAACCGGGGCGTCGCACGGCGCGCGTTCCTCGTCCTTCTGGCGGCACGGCGGCGACGGCGTGCAATCAGCGCGCGGTCGAGTCCTGGCTTTCGCAGACTGATGCACCCCCCCCGGGCTCCTCGCTCTACGCCGAAGGTCCATTCGCAAGGCGTTCGCCGAATCCGGAGGAGGTCGCGTCGCCCATTCAAGCACTGTCGCTCCTCGTCTATCCGGACCACATCGTCCTTCAAGCCCAGGATCCCTCGGCTCCGAACAACATGCTCCAGTACGTCTATCGTGCCGGCGTCGTATCGGCGCCAGCGCCCGTGAAGCTCCTCGGCAAGGGCAAGCTCGACGACAATCTGTTCCCCCTCGACGCGGCCAAGGTCGGCGCAGTCCCGGCGCTACCCGCCTGGCGAAGACAAAGGCAAACATCCCCGAAGGCGTCGTCGCGCGCGTGCTCCTCAAGCGCAACCTGCCCGAGAGCATGGACATCCAGTTCCGGGTATTCGTCACCAGCCAGCGCCGCGACGCCTACGTCGAGGCCGAATCAGAGCGGCAAGCTGCTCGAATAAAGGCCTTCCCCACGACGTGGGACGTCCTCCTCGCGCCGCGTGAAGCGATCCTGGCGCGCGATGGGCTCGTCATCACGGCGTGGGGTCCGCTTCCCACGCCTGAGCAGTCGTCACCACCGGAACACGACGTATGTCGCATGTCCCGCCTGCAACGCGATTGCGACCAGTCCTTAAGCGGCGCGATGCCCATTTCGACCACGGTCGCGTCGATCCCTGACGGCAGAGACGTCACGCGAGAGACGGACCAACCACCGTTCACGTTGGGCCGACCCACCGCACCCGCCCCTCCTCCAGCCTCGCAGGCTCTGCGTGCGGAACTACTGGCACACGGAGCCGGTGCAGACGCCGCTCGCGCAGTCCGTGCCGGTACTGCACGACGCCGCCGACTTCCGGCGGCATACGCCCGCGCCGTCGCACGCACCCGCGATCTGGGAGACGATGACGTTGTCGTAGTACGCGGTCGCGGTCTGGCTGTTCGTGTCGCTCTCATCGACGAGATCGACGTACGCGATCGTCTTGCCCACGTAGCTGGTCGCTCCCTGCGGCACCGCCAGGCGGCGGTGATACCAAGTGTTGAGCGCCCGCGAGGTGATGTCGGTCGCCGGGTGCCCGCCGAGCCCGTTCTGGTCCTGCCACGTGCCGCACGTGGTCGAGTTGCAGTCACGCCAGTACGTGTTGTCGGTGTCGTGAATATCGATGCCGCCCATGCCTCCGACGCTGCTGGTCAGAATGACGTCGTATTCGACGGAATCCGCGGCAGCCATCGCACGCGGAGCGCTGCCCGTCGTACCGTTGCCCCCGAGGGTCTTCCAGTAGGCGTAGGCGGCGCCGCTCGAGTTCGACGTGGCCGTGAACTTCAGCGCGTTGCCGTCCCAGGTGAACGGAATGCCGCTCGTTGCGTTCGTGGCGGACACGTTCGCCGCGGTGTATCCCGATAGGTTCGGGCCATTGGTTCCGTTGTCCCCCGTGTTGAACCCGGGCGCGGCGCTCTGGTAGATGATGAAGCCGCCATAGCCTGTACCGGTGTAACCGCAGTCGGCACCCTCCGCCGCAAAGGTGTTCGGGCAGATGGTGGAAGTACCGTTACACACGTCCTGAGCGTCGCAGATGCCTGTTTGCCCGCTGCAAACGGTTCCCGCATTGCCCGCCACGTTCGAACACGCGCCGCTCACGCAAGAGTCGACGCTGCAGGGGTTCGCGTCATCGCAGTTGACGACGTTGGCGCAGGTCGTCCCGCAGCTCGCCGTCGTGTTGATCACGCAGTTCGCGACGGTGTTCAGCACCGCAGGCCCGCGAGCACCACCCCCTCCACCCGAGTTGCTCGAACCGTTGCCCGGGTTCCCGGTCGTGGCACCGGCGCCCCCACCGGAGCCAGAGCCGTTCCCGTTGCCACCAGCGCCACCGTTGGCGGCGACGGTCCCGCTGCCCTGCACCGCGTGCGCTTCCACCAGGACCGCGCCGCCCGATCCGCCACCGCCTCCTCCGCCGCCGGTGGCAAGGAGGCCCGAGCCCGCCGTGCCCGCCGAGCCTGCTGACCCGTTGGCGACGAGCGAACCCGTCAGATTGAGCGTCCCTGCAACGGACAGCTGGAACGCGCCTCCACCGACGCCGCCTCCGCCGCCGGTTCCGTGCTGGCCGAGGATCCCGTCGCTCCCGTTGCCCCCGCTACCACCAGGGCAACCCCCGACCAACGGAATGGCCGTCGCGTTGCCGTGCACCTTGCCACCGCTAGTTCCGCTGTCACCGGTCCCGCCCGCCGTCACAGCTCCGCCTCCTCCTCCGCCCGCATCACTCCCGCCATTCGAGCCAGTGCCCGCCGAGGACGAGCAGCCGACGTCCCCGCCCGCTCCGGGCGTCGTCCCGCTCGCGCTCGCGTTGATGGTGCCTGCAATCGCCGCATCACCGAAGACCGCGATCACCACGGGCGTGCCGCCCGTCAACACGAGAGACGAACCCGACGCGATCGAAAGCCCGCGCAGGGGGAGAATGACGATACCCGACTGCGTCGTGATGGGCGTCGGGGTCGTGGCGCCGCACCAGTTGCCGAACGCCAGGGTCGTCGAGTTGAAGGTCGAGGTGCCGCAGTCGAGAGTGGTCGTCAGATCGGTATTCGTGGGGTCGAGCCCGGTGAGGCTGAAGTTGCTGGGCGTGTACGGGAACGCCGTGTAGGTCGGAGCTCCACAGACGCCGCTCGCGCAGTTGTTGCTCTGACAATCCGTGTTGCCGTTGCAGTCCTTGTTCTGCGGGCACTTGGCGCAGCTCCCGCCACAATCCACGTCCGACTCGTTGCCGTCCTTTTTCCCGTCGCTGCACCCGGCCGCCGCACACGCGTTATTGACGCAGTTGCCCGTCTGGCAGTCCGTGTTGGCGCTGCACCCCTGCCCATTCGGGCATTTGCCGCACGTCGGACCACCACAATCCACGCCCGTCTCGTTGCCGTTCAAGACGGTGTCGCTGCACGTTGCGGCCTGGCACACGCTGGACTTGCAGACCTTGTCGACACAGTCGTTGCCGGTGTTGCATGCGCTTCCGTCCGCGCACGGCGAACACGAGCCCCCGCAGTCGACCGCGGACTCGGAGCCATTCTTGATGTGGTCCGCGCACGTCGCCGCCTGGCAAACGTTACCGACGCAATTCGAACTCGCGCAGTCGCCGGCGACGCTGCAGGCGGTACCGGCGTTGCAGCCCGGACACGTCCCGCCACCACAATCCACCCCGGTTTCCTTGCCGTTCTGCACCGAGTCCGAACACGTCGCCGCCTGACATGCGTTCCCCGTACAAACGCGACTCGAACAGTCCGTCGCAGACAGACAAGCCTGGCCGGTGCCGCAAACCGGGCACGTGCCGCCACCGCAGTCCACCCCGGTCTCGGAGCCGTTGGAAATGCCGTCCGTGCACGAGGGCCCCTGGCAGATGTTCGCCGAACAGCTCTTGCTGGCGCAGTCCGTGCCCACCGCGCACTTCTCGCCAACCGGACACCCACTGCACTTCGTGCCACCGCAATCCACGTCGGTCTCGGTGCCGTTCTTCACGCCGTCGTTGCAGCCCGGCGCGGTGCAGACGCTCGCGGAGCAATAGCCGGAAGCGCAATCGCCGCCGGTCAGGCACCCACCGCCGTTCTGGCATGTCGAGCACGTGCCGCCGCCGCAGTCCACGCCGGTCTCCGCGCCGTTCTTCGCCCCGTCGGAACAGGTCGGCGCCTGACATGTCACGTTGCAGACGCTCGTCGAGCAGTCCGTCCCGGCGCTGCACTTCTTACCTTGCGCGCAGACGCCACAGGACGCTCCGCCGCAATCCACGTCCGTCTCGGTGCCGTTCTGCACGCCATCCGTGCAGTTCGCAGCGGCACAGGCGCCGGACTTGCACACCTTGGACACGCAATCCGTCCCGACCCCGCACGCCAGACCCGCCGTGCACGGCGAGCACGAGCCGCCGCAATCCACATCCGTCTCCGCGCCGTTCTTCACACCGTCGGAGCACGTGGGCGCCTTGCACTTGTTGCTGGCACAGACTCCGCTCACACAATCCGTCCCCGAATTACATGCGCTCGACGTGCTGCACTTCGGACAGGTGCCGCCGCAGTCCACATCGGACTCCGCGCCGTCCTTGACGCCGTCCGTACAGCTCGCGGCGGTGCACTGGCCCGACGAGCATGCCGCGCCTCCTGCACAGTCCGATTGCACGAGACACTTCAATCCGAGGGCGCAGGTAGCGCAGGTGCCGCCGCCGCAGTCCACGTCCGTCTCCGCGCCATTCTTCACCTTGTCGGAACAACTGCCGGCGACGCACTTGCCACTCGTACACACGTCCGAGGCGCAATCGCTGGCAAGCGCGCAAACCTTGGTCGCCGCGCACGCGGGGCACGTCCCGCCGCCGCAATCCACGTCCGTCTCCGCGCCGTTCTTCACGGCGTCGGAACACGAGGGCGCCTGGCATTTGCTACTCGCGCAGACCTTGCTCGAGCAGTCCGTCGTCGCGGTGCAGTTCTTTCCCGTGCCGCAGGCGGGGCAGGTGCCGCCGCAGTCGATGTCCACTTCGGTCTGATTCTTCACGCCGTCCGAGCAAGTCGGAGCCTGGCAGGTGCCGCCGGCGCAGACCCCACTCACGCAGTCGCTCCCGACCGAGCACACGCCGTTCGTCGGACACGGGGCGCATTGCGAACCGCCGCAGTCCACGTCGGACTCGGTCCCGTTCTTCACCTTGTCCGTGCACGACGCCGCCTGACAGACACTGTTCGAGCAAACCTTGCTCTTGCAGTCGCCGGGGATGCGGCACGCGAGGCCGTTGCCGCAGGGCGAGCACGTCACACCTCCGCAATCGATGTCGCTCTCGTTCGCATTCTTCACGAAGTCCGAACAGGTCGGCGCCTGACACACGCCCGCGCAGACCAAGCTCGTGCAGTCGCTCGGGCCATCGCACACTCCGCCCGTCGCGCAGGGGTTACAGCTTCCACCGCCGCAGTCGACGCCGGTCTCCGTGCCGTTGGAGATGCCGTCCGTGCACGTCGCCGCCTGGCACACGCCGTTCTGACAGTTCTTGTTCTTGCAATCGGAGTTCACCTTGCACGTGTCCGCGTCCGCACAAGGTGCGCAGCTCCCGCCGCCACAATCGACGTCGGTCTCCGTCCCGTTCAGATGGCCGTCGGCACAACCCGGCGAGGTGCACACGTTCTGGTAACAGAAGTTGCTCGCGCAGTCGGCGTTGCCATTGCACGCCCCGCCCGTCGAGCAGCCCGAGCAGGTTCCGCCACCGCAGTCGACGTCCGTTTCGTTGCCGTTCTTCTCCTTGTCGGTGCAGGTGGCGCCCTGGCACACGCCGCTCGAGCAAACCTTGGTCGTGCAGTCCGTCAACAGGACGCACTTCTGCGTCGCGGCGCACGGTCCGCACGAAGTGCCACCGCAGTCGACGTCCGTTTCGTTGCCGTTCGCCGCCCCGTCACTGCAGGTAGGCGCCTGGCACACGCCACCCTGGCAAACGTCCGACTCGCAATCAGCCGCGACCTTGCACCCCATACCGGACACGCACGGGGAGCACGTGCCGCCGCAATCGACGTCCGTCTCCGTCCCGTTCTCGACTTCATCGGCACAGCTCGCCGCACGACACAGGGAGTCGTTCCCGCAGATGAGACTCTGGCAATCCGTGTTGACGCTGCAGCCGATGCCGGCGACGCAGCCGGGGCAGAGACCGCCGCAGTCCACGCCGGTCTCGTTGCCATTCATGACTTTGTCGCTGCAGGAAGCGCCAGCGCAGACTCCGCTCGTGCAGAGCCCCGTCGTGCAATCGGCGGAGGTTCCGCACTTGCTACCGACGCCGCACGGCACGCACGGCCCGCCGCAATCCACACCGGTCTCGCCGCCGTTGGCCACTCCGTCCGAACAGGTCGGGGCCGCACAGGAGCCGGTCGTGCACACGCCATCGGTACAGTCTCCGCCGAACCGACACGACGCGCCGTCGGCGCACGCCGGACATGAACCGCCACAATCCACGTCCGTCTCCGTGCCGTTCTTGACTCAATCGGTGCAGAGCGGCGCCTGGCATGCCGAGCTTTCACAGATCGAACTCGTGCAATCGCTGGGGGCTCCGCAGCCGGCGCCCGGCGCGCACGCAGCACAGGAGCTGCCGCCGCAATCGACGTCCGTCTCCGTGCCGTCCTTCACCTTGTCATTGCACGTGGGAGCCTGGCAAAGCCCGTTCATGCAGAAGCCCGACGCGCAATCGCCCGGGACGCTGCATCCTTGTTGAAGGGCACACGGGGGACACGTTCCGCCGCCGCAATCCTGTCCCGTCTCCGCGCCGTTCTTCACGCCGTCGGTGCACGTCGGAGCCTGGCATTGGCCGCCCGTGCACACCGCGCTCGTACAATCTGCTCCGACGTCGCAGTGCCTTCCGGTGTCGCAGGGCGCGCATCCTGTGCCGCCACAGTCGACGTCCGTTTCGCTGCCGTTTTGAGTACCGTCTCCGCACTGGGCCGAGCGGCACTGATCGCCGAGACACGTACCGCTCGCGCAGTCCGTCGCGACGCTGCAGCTCGCGCCGAGCGCACAAGGGGTGCAGCTGCCGCCGCAGTCGACGTCCGTCTCGTCGCCGTCGCGGACACCATTCTTGCATCCCGGCGCTAGACCGCCGTCAGCGCCGCCGGTGCCGCCTTTGTTGCCGCCGCCGGAGGACAGGCTGTCGAGCCCCCCCGTCGTGCAGCCCGCCACACAAAAGAAGACGAGGAGGAAGCGAACGAAGTTACGAACCGTCACTTTCTTCAGGATACATCACTGCCGCCGCCCGAGGGAGCCAGGCACGCCCGTCCCCCCCCTCACCAAGGGTGCGGCGTGCACACACATTGCCGCGGATTTCAGGCCCTCGCCGCCACTGGCAGAGTCAGGCGGCGACGCCTGACGAGCTTTGCGACAGCCGGTTGACCGCACTCAGAATCGCATCGAAGGAGGCTCGGACGATGCTCCGGTTCACACCGACGCCGAACGCGGGGCGCCCGCCCGCGTGCCCGTGAACATAGGCCACCGCCTTCGCGTCCGCGCCCTCACCGAGCGAATGCTCCGAGTAGTCCGTGATGTGGAAATCGATTCCCTTGACGGCATTGAGCGCCGCCACGAACGCCGCGACGGGCCCGTTCCCGACCGCCGAAAGCGCAATGCTTCCGCCCAGCTCGGCGACACGACCTTTCAAGCGGCAACTTCCCTGCCCGTCCGGAATTGCCGAGATAGCGGATTCCAACAAAGCTAAGGGACGCTTGACGAGATACTCGCGCTCGAACGAACCAAGGATCTGCTCCGGTGACAGCTCGGCACCCGTCTCGTCGGCCATCCTCTGGATCACCTGACTGAACTCGACGGAGAGCTTCCGGGGCAGGCGGAATCCATGATGCTCCTCCATGATGTACGCGACGCCTCCTTTGCCCGACTGGCTGTTGATCCGGATGATGGCCTCGTAGGTGCGCCCCACGTCCGCTGGATCGATAGGCAGATAAGGAACCTGCCACACGCCGGAAGATGAGGCGCGCTGCGCGGCGAGCCCCTTCTTGATCGCGTCCTGATGCGAGCCGGAGAACGCGGTGAACACGAGCTCGCCGACGTAGGGATGCCGTGGGTGAATCGGCAGACGGTTACACTCCTTCACGATGTCGGCGATCGCGTCGATATCGTCGAACTGGAGGTGGGGGTCGACGCCCTGGGTGAGCAGGTTGAGGGCGAGCGTCACGACGTCCACGTTCCCGGTACGCTCGCCGTTGCCGAAGAGCGTGCCTTCCACCCGCTCGGCGCCCGCCATGACGGCGAGTTCCGCGGCGGCAATGGCCGTGCCGCGATCGTTGTGCGGATGCACCGAGAGCACGATTGCCTCTCGGTCGGCGATGTTCCGATCGAACCATTCGATCTGATCGGCGTACACGTTCGGAGTCGCCATCTCGACTGTCGCCGGGAGATTCAGGATGATCTTGCGCTCGGAGGTCGCGCCCCACTCGCGCATCACGGCCTCGCAGATCTCCTTCGCAAAATCGAGCTCGGTACCCGTGAAGCTCTCGGGCGAGTATTCCAGCAGCACCTCCGTTTCCGTCATCGCCAGCGCGAACTCGGCGACGAGCGTCGTCGCGCGCGCGGCGATGTCGACGATGCCCGCGCGGTCGAGCCCGAACACGACGCGTCGCTGCAACGTGGACGTCGAATTGTAAAGATGCACGATCGCGCGTCGAGCGCCGCGGATCGACTCGAAGGTCCGGCGAATGAGATCCTCACGCGCTTGCGTCAAGACCTGGATCGTCACGTACTCGGGCACGCGGCCCTCCTCGATCAGCCGTCGCACGAAGTCGAACTCGGTCTCCGATGCAGCAGGAAAGCCGACCTCGATTTCCCGAAATCCAAGCCGCACGAGGAGCTCGAACATCGCCACCTTGCGCTCGAAACCCATTGGTTCGATGAGTGCCTGATTGCCGTCGCGCAAATCCACGCTGCACCAGAGTGGTGCGCGCGTGATCGTGCGTGACGGCCACCTGCGATCGGGCAGCTCGATGGGAGCGAAGGGTCGATATTTGAAAAACTCCATGGTCTCGGGCCTCGTTTCGATGTTCGGAAGACAAAATGCAAAAACCCTCCAGCCAGGACGGCGGGAGGGTTCGCGCGAGGCTTCGTTCAGTCCGCGCTACACCGCTCCCGCCTCCTTAAGGAGGAGCGAGAGAAGCAGGCTGAGCGGGAGCGAACGGTTCATCACGGGACGACTCAGTATCGACCCTGCCCACGCTTCTTCGCAAGGGGTTTCTTGCCAGCATGCTCGAACGCACGCAGGGCGCGCTCGCGGTCTTTCAGACGGATGGCGTCCCGGCGAATAGCTTCTCGTAGTGCGCTTGAATCGCAGGGCTCCGAAGCCGACCCCAAAACGTGCTGATGCCGAGCCAGATCGCGAGCCCGTTCATGTCGCGGAACATCGGCGGGACGTAGCGCGGCGCCTGCACGACGCCTTCCTGCGCACGCGACACGAGTACCGGCAGGTCCTCGAAATCGGTCTTCCCCACGAAGAGCCACGCGATGAGATCCGGTCGTCCAGCGGCGATGGCGCTCCGCAGAAAATTGTAGCTCGACACGAGCCCCTTCGTATAAACGATGTCCTTCGTGAACGGAGCGCCCCCCGAGATCACGCCTCCGCGAAAGACACGCTGCGTGCTCCAGAAACACGTCTCTTCGTCGTAGCCTTCCGTCCGAAACCACTCGAACACGTCGAGGAAGGTGGCGCCGTCTTCCGCCTTGTCCACGGCGAGAACGCGGTCGTTCAACCTACGTGCGCGGCTCGGATGACTGCACAGCGTGAGCACCTCGAGCAAGGCCGCGAGTCCTTCCTGGCTCGACGCGACGCGCGGCGAGCCGATGGCGAGCCATTTGGCGACCGGCTGCCGCTGGCCGTTGATGCTCGTCGCGACGTGCACCCAACCCTCGTGCACCTCGAGCAGCTTCAGATCGCGTTCGCTGAACATCGCTCCGCGGCGCACCTTGATGTAGTCGCTCCCCGCCGCCGCGTCCGCCACGATGCCGTCGTCCAGAATCACGCGGATCGAATCTTCTTCGAAGTACACGCGGAGCCGCTCGTTCAAGATCTCGACGGCGCGCGACGCCGGAATGTCGCGCGCTGGCTGCGGGCCGAGCACCTTCTCGTCGAGGTGCGTGAGGATGTCGTAAAGGTCGAGCGCGACGTCGCGGATGCGAGTGACGTCATCCGCGAACGTCTCCTTGGGAGAGCCGTACAGGCGGGCGGAGAGCTCGTGGAAGCGCTTCGTGCCCCGGGCGCGCAGCATCTCCACTGCGCCCACGAACTGGATGGCGGTATCCGACACGATCCTGCCGATCGAATCGTCGCCGAGCTCTAGCCGCACCTGAGCCTCGATAGCGCGCATCTCCGCGATGACCGCGTCGGGATCGAAGCCGAGCGGAATCGCTCGAGCGTAATAGTCGGGGCCGATTGGCGGCAGCTTCTTCCACTTCGAGTCGCGGAACCGTTCGAAGACGGTCGGGTCCCACTTGATCGCGTTCAGAATCCGGATCGGGCGCTGTGCATCCACCAGCCGTTGAGCGAGACGCGCGAGGCGTTCCTTGTAGGACCGCCAGGGCGCGCCGGGGCTCGATTTCCCGTCGTCGCGCGGCGGAAGGTCGGACTGCATCCCGTCAATATACGGGAAAAGGCCCCCCGGCGACGGATACCGCGCTTCGAGACGACTCGGCGGTGACGCCGCGGCATTCGCTCAGCGAGATTCCCCGCCGCTGGCGATGCGGCGCGCGACGGCGGTGGTCAACCGTTGGTGAGCGGTCGGAAGCGCTCGCACGACGAGATCGAAGAACACCGCGTCGGGCCCGACGAGCACTCTTCGCTGATTCCTTTTCACCGCTCGGAGGATCGTCTTCGCCGCGTCGGCAGCGGACGTGATGAACCACTTGTCCGCGCCGCTCCGGATCTTCTCGGGGTCCCTGGAAAGGAACTGCTTCGCATCGCCGGAAAACCGACTTGCGCGGGCGATGTTGGTCTTGATGCCACCCGGGTGGACGCTGGTCGCACTGACGTTCGCACCCGCGAGCTCCAGCTCCTGCCGGAGTGCCTCGGTGAAGCCGCGAACGGCGAACTTCGTGGCGTTATAAGCGGCCTGACCCGGCGCGGAGAGAATGCCGAAGAGGCTCGAAATGTTGGTGACGTGCCCATCCCCCGACGCGTGGAGGTGCGGGAGAAACGCCTTGGTGCCGTGCACGACACCCCAGAAGTTGATCCCCATGATCCACTCGAAGTCTTCATAAGTGATGCCCTCGACCGTTGCCGCAACGGCGACGCCGGCATTGTTGAAGACCAGGTTCACGCGGCCGTGTTCGGCGGCTACCGAGTCTGCCCATTCGTGAACGGCTGCGCGCTTCGCGACGTCCAGCACAGCGGTCGTCGCGCGAACCCCGTGCGCGCGAACGAGACGCGCAGTTTCCTCGAGCGACTCGGCATTGATGTCGGAGAGCGCGAGGTGCGCGCCGTCACGCGCTAACTCAACGGAAAGGGCGCGACCGATGCCCGAGCCCGCGCCGGTCACGGCGGCGACCTTGTTTCTGAAGGATTTCACGCCAGATCCGATACGGTCGGCGAGGACCGGCGTCAATCACGGCCAGTCGAGCGGACGCCGCCTCCCACAACGGAGAGGCGGCGCCCGCAACCGTTCCAGATCACGCCATGGCCATCAAGGGTGCGCCGCGATCCAGTCGAGAACGCCCTGGTACTTGGGCGAAATGGAGTCGGCGTCACCGGTCTTCTCCTTCAGACCCCAGCAAGAGCCGACGTGCGTGTACTGCATGAAGGGTCCCTTCTGTCCGGCCGTGGATAGACCGTTCAAGTAAGAGACGTACAGGTCGTGCATTCCGGGGTCATGCTGAAGCGAAACGCAGCCGTCGTTGCCGGCCGCGAACGAATCGGAGCCGCCCTCGTACGAGATGAGCGGCACGCCGGCTCCGGACGCACAGGCGAGCGTAGACGTGGTCCATTGCTGTGTGTCGCCGATCGCGCTCTGTAGATCGCCGATCGAAGTGCCGCTGAAGTACGGCGCGCCGGCCATGGCCGTCGGCATGGTCCCGTTGGGATTGATCTTCGAATCGTGGAGCGCGGCGACCTGATCGTCGCAGACGCCGCGATTCGCGACCTGGTTCGATATCACCTTCACGAGTCGGGGACTGTCCTTGCCAAAGACGTTCTCGAACGCCTCGAATACACGCACCGATTCGTAGACCTGGTAGGAGAACGCAGGGTCGGAGCCGGCCAATCCGAAGTGCCTGGCCCTGCTGTGTCGAATAGGCGCGCTGAGGGAACCCACCGTTCCAGACCTCGTTCGACCACTCCACGTACACGCGAAGCGACGGATCGAGCTGGTCTTTGATGAGTTGCGCGAGCTTCGGCCAGTAGTCTGGCGTCGCCTCGTGCGGAATGTTCACCCAGTAGTCCTTCTTCGTACGATTGCAGAGATCGATCTGCCACTCGAACGCGACCGGCTCGCCCTGCGCCTGCGTCTTCTGTTTGCGCGTGTCCCAATTCGCCTGGGGATTGCCGCTGAAATTGGTCATGTTCCAGTCCATGAACCGGAGCACATGATAGGGCGCGAGGTCCGTGAGCAACGAGGGTTGCCACGGGTCCGTCGTCGTCGCGAAGTCCACGTTATTGACGAAGAAATCGCTCTGGCCTTCCCAATCGATGTTCCAGAAGTTTGCCCCGATGAAAAGGCCGCTGCCCGGCGCCGGGTTCACGAGGGTCGTCGTGCCGGAACTCCCGCCACCGGCGCTCGTCGTTCCACCGGCGCTCGTCGTTCCACCGGCGCTCGTCGTTCCACCGGCGCTCGTCGTTCCACCGGCGCTCGTCGTTCCACCGGCGCTCGTCGTTCCACCGGCGCTCGTCGTTCCACCGGCGCTCGTCGTTCCACCGGCGCTCGTCGTTCCGCCGGCGTTCGTCGTTCCACCGGCGCTCGTCGTTCCACCGGCGCTCGTCGTTCCACCGGCGCTCGTCGTTCCACCGGCGCTCGTCGTTCCACCGCCAGTGCCAACCACGGACGTGCCGCCGTTGCCGTTCGCACCACCCACGGACGGGTAGCCGCCATCCGCCGCGCCACCCACGCCGTCACGGTTTTCGCCTCCGCCCGAGCCCACACCGCCCGAGGAAGACTCCGAGCCATCCGTGTCCATTCGAGAGCCGCCGTCGGTCTCGCTCACGTCCGCTTCGGTTCGATGCGCCGAGGCGCTGGCGCAGCCCGAAATTGACACGGCCAGGCCGCAAAGCCCGCCGAAAAACAGAGCGGGCTGGCGTCGAGCGATGTTCTTCATGTTCGTTCACTTTCCTTTGGGGGTGGCGCAAAGGCGGCCGGCCCTCGCCGTGCTCGGCAAGAGACATTGTCGCCTTTGAGTGCCCTTGCGGGCGCTTACTTCGAAGTCTTCGAAGTTTTGGAAGGAGACGGCGAGAGAGCCCCTCGACGCCTCGGCAGGAGCCCCAAGAGAGCATGGCGGTCGATGAAGTCAAATCCACAATCCACTTTCCGCAGCACGATTTTCGTCTCTGCATCGAGACGGGAACGAAGCGATCTCGTCGTCGCGTCGCGAGCCGGACGAACGACCGCATTCACGGCACGCGCGTCGGAGTGCAACGGACTACAGCGGTGCTCACTTGAGTTGACTGTGCGCCCGTTTGCTCAAGATCTGTTCGACCGCTGCGACTGTCTCGATCATCGCAAGTGGAACTTGCGGTAAGCGAGGTGCAGATGCGTCGGCGACGGCGCTCGGCCCCTGTCGTGAAGGACCGCTCTTGGCGCGAGGTGCAGCGCGGCGAGCAAATTCCAAATGCGAGAGCTTTCGCGAGATTCCAGCTGATCCCGAGCGACTGCAACCATGCTGTTCGAATGTCCCTGGACGTATGTCAGCGGCATGAAGAGGAAGCGGAGCCGAAATGCTTGCGGGGATCGAGGCCGCGGGTTACGACGCCTGCGAGTCGCGAGAGGACGTGCTTCATGGCTGCAGTTGCTCTTGATCTGACCCCGGTGGTGGACGCATTGATGGAGCGTCCGTTCGATCGGCCCGCGCTCGACCGCGCGTATACGGCGGTCAGCGGCAATCCTCAGGCGTACGCGACGGCGCTGCGATGCGCCGCCAAGCGGACGGGAGATTCGCTCGCTGCGGCGTACTGGTTTGCCGAAGCAGCGCGCATCCACGAGACGGTTGACGATCTGGGGGGCGCCATCGCACTCCTTGCGCGAGCGTGGGAATGTGATCCGAAGAGCGACCAGACGCGGGAGCTCCTCGCCGCCTGCATGGCACGCCTCGCGATGCGTGCCAAAATCGGTTTCTCGTTCTCGACGAGGGATGAGAAGGTCGAAGAACGTGCGGCTGCGCGATCGCCCGAGACGAGCATGCCTCCGCCACCCATCGAAACGGGGCTTCGCCCGCCGTCGCGGGAGCGTCATCGGGACACACTGCCGGATCTCTTCGGTATGGATGGGCCCTCCTCCATACCCTCGGTGCGGCTCGGGGAGCGCCGCTTGGTACTCGCAGACTCGCACCCGGGCGTCGCGAACATCGACGATGACGAGGAGGAGCTCGAAGAGCTCCGGGATTCGGACGTCTCGAGTGTGTTTCGTTCCGAAGCCGGAGCCCGGGTGGAACCGATGCTACCGCCGCGCGACGCGACCGAACGGCTCGGAACCATGGTGCGCGCTGCACCGGTGCTGGACGAGCCGGTGCTGAGAGCCGTCGCCGAGATCGCGATGCCCACGCAGCGTACCCGGGAACGGTCCTCGGCGAACGAAACGGGGCCCGCATCCGCTGCGGCGGTGATTCGAGCATCGAAAGACGACGTTTACGGCGAAGTTCGCGAGCCGCGCACGGACCGACCTGCGGGCGATCGGCTGGTCGGCTCTCTCTTCGAAGCTCTTCACACCCTCCACTTCCTCGAGGACGTGCGGGAAGCGGCGAGCTTCCTGTGCGGGGTGCTCGAGGAGAAGATGCGCCCTGCCACGATCCTGGTTCACGTGTACGACATCAACTCCGGGCATTTTCTCCTCGTCGGTGCGCACGGCAACCGCGCATCGGCGCTCCTCGACTACGCGACGCCGGAGGCAGATCCCTTCGTTGCGGAGATCATGCGAGAAGACGAAGCCACCTTGGTCCTCGAGCCCGCAACGGACCCTCGATTGGCTCGTGGTCGCTGGCTCTTGGTCGAACCGCAACGATCGGTCGTCTGCGCCCCCGTCTCGGTCGAAGGTCGTTACCTCGGCTTGATCGAAATTGCAGATCCGGTCGACGGTCCGGAGTTCACCGAGGACGATCGGAACGCGTTGACCTACGCCGCCAGCGCCTTCGCCCGCTTTCTCGACAAGCGCGGCGTGGTCCTCAGCGAAGAACCGACTCCCGAAACGGAAAGAGCCGATCTGCCGAGCCACTGATCCACGGCTCCAAAGGCGCGCAGCGGGTCAGTGGGAGTGAGCACGATGTCTCGCGCGCGATGCGGCGGTGACAATCGCAAGGATCGCCACCGCGCCGACGACGCTGCCGAAAAATCCGGCCGTGGTCGCAATGCCCGTCGCGTGGCCAGCATTGCCAATGAACCCACCCACGAGTGAGCCGGCGCAGCCGAGCAACGCGGTCCACCCAAGCCCCATGTCTTGTCGCCCCGGGAAGATTGCCCGCGCGATGAAACCTATGACGAGCCCGAACAGCAGGAACCAAATGACGGTCATGGTTTTCTCTCCTGCGAGGTCGGGGTGCAACGCGGGTGCCAATCGGAGCTATCCCCCGGCCGGCGACCCGTAGGAGCCAATCAGCTCTGCGAATCGCGCCTGCGGCAGGAGGCGGCCTTGAATCGTGCCCGGCGAGCCGCGGGAAAGTGTGACCTCAGGGCACGCGAGCATGGGTGGCTGCGGCTATCGCGCCCGGCAGATTCACGAGATGCGCGCGAGCAACTCCGCGACGGTGGGTGCACCCGAGATCTGGACACGAACGCCGAACAGTCCGCGGTCCTCGCCTACGAGTTTCATCGAGAAAGCTGCGGCGGGCCCGTAGACTCTCGCGACCATCCTGCGAAGAAGGGGTTCGACCGCAGCGAATGTCTCTTTCGTGTTCGGCGCCAGAAGCCGGTCGTTGATCCGGAACAGCAGCTCGTCCGTCCGGAAACGGATCGGAGTGATGAGCGACGGCTCCGTCTCGATGCTCCGGGCTGCGAAGAGCACGCGCCGGAGCGCGTCGAGCAAGCATTCCTCGACGTCCACGGCGGCGTCGCGCTTTCGACTGTAGAGGAGCCCTGCTCGCCCTTCGCCGAAATCGACAACGTAGTCCGCGGCGTGTCCCACCAACAGCAACGCGGGTCCGTGGTGAACGTGACCATATTCGGTGACGTCTATCAGGAGTTCGTCGAGAGCATTCTTCTTGATCCAGTCGTGGAACACCGGAACCAGCGGCTCGACGTCCACCTCCGCGGGCGACCGGATGAACAGCTTGAATTGAACCTTGCGCGCGTCCATCTTTCCCGAGCTCACTCTGCTGCCGCCGTGCGCTGCGCCGTCATGCGCTGATAACAGGCGTATGCTGCTTCCACGAAGAGTTGCGCTTCCTCGATGAGAAAGTGAGCGGACTCCTTGGTGACGGAGTCCTTGCCCTTCCCCTCGTGGGCGCGAAAGAGCATGTGCGCGAACTTCGGCCCGACGAATGGATCGTGGAAGATCTTCGTGTCGAAGAGGCGCGCGCGGAACTCCGAAACGACCTCTTCTTCTTCCGTGCCGAGGTTCGGGTTGAGCTCGTGAGTGAGCGCCTGCGCAGCCGTGAGCATAGACTTGTACGCGCGCTCGCTCGCGGGCTCGGGCTTGCCTTCGTCGAAGAGAACCTGAGCCTCGAACACTTCGCGTTCACTCGCGGCGAGCCCCATGATGGCAAACGAGACTACTTCCCCGGCGCATTCACCTTCGCCGATATCGCCGATATTGTATTCGCGTGGATCGCCCCAGTCCGTATAGAGCTCGCGGGACGTCTCGTACGCTGGAACGGCCATGAGATCCTCGAGCATCGCGCGGATCTGTTTCTTGCCGGTGCGCGCGATGAAATCTTTGAACGGTTCGTTCTCTTTCTTCTCCTGAACGTACCGATCGCGAAGACGCGCGACGACGTCCGGAATGCGCTTTGAAGGTACGGCTCCGATCGCGAGACCGTAAGTTCCACCGTTGTGTTCCCATTCGCCGCCGAGCACGACCTGAAAATGCGGCACCTTCCGAGAGCCCACCTGCCGGCTCACGCCGAGAAACCCCAGATCCGCTACGTGATGCTGCCCACACGAGTTGAAGCACCCACTGCACTTCACATGGAGGGACTCGGCAGCGGCGGGCATCTGATCCTTCACGAGCCGGAGCTGCTTTCTGAGCTCGCCGGCCAGCCCGCGCGATGACGAAATGCCCAGCTTGCACGTATCGGTGCCGGGGCACGACGTGACGTCGGTGATCTTCCCTGCTCCGTCTTCGCCGAGACCTGCTTCGGCGATGGTCGCGTAGAATTCGACCAGATCCGCCTCACTCACCCAGCGAAAGCACAGGTTCTGGTCGACGGTGGTTCGCATGGTGTCACCGGTGAACCGGCGGGCGAGATCCGCGAGCGACCTGGCCTGCACCGACGTCATGTCACCGAGCGGCAGCGTCACCGTCGCGACCACGTAGCCCGGCTGTTTCTGCGGGTAAACGTTCGAGCGGCGCCACGAGTCGAACCCGGCGGGGAACGGGCCTCGCGGCAACTCGCCCGCGGCCCTCAACGGCTTTTCGTCGAGCTTGTGCAGATCCTCGAGGAATGCAGTCCAGCGCGGATCCGGGCGCAGTTTCTGGCGCTCTTCATGGACGAGCCGCTTGAATTCCCCGTCCCCGAGCTTCTTCACCAGAAACTTGATGCGTGCCCGCGACCGGTTCTCTTTCTCCCCGAGGCGCGCAAAGACCCGTGAAACGGCCTGCGCCATCGGCAGGAGTTCCGACTCCGGCAAGAACTCCTCGATGAGCCTCGCGGGGTATGGCACCGGGCCGAGCCCACCGCCGACGTAAAATTCGAAGCCCCGAACGGGCTTGCCCTCGATGACGCGGATGCGCGCGATGCAACCGAGATCGTGGAAGTTCGTGAGGCCACACGCGTGATCCTTGCACCCTGAAAACGCGATCTTGAACTTCCGTCCGAAGTCCTGGACGTCGGGGTGCCCGAGCAGGAAGAACGTTATGGCATCCGCGTACGGCGTGACGTCGAAGGCCTCGTCGCTGCAGACGCCGACGTACGGGCAAGCAGTCACGTTGCGCACGGAGTTGCCGCACGCTTCGCGCGTGGTGATGCCCGTCGCAGCGAGGCGCCGCATCAAGTCCGGCGTGTCCTCGATATGGACGAAGTGAAGCTGCACGTCCTGCCGGGTCGTGACGTGCAAGATCTCGTCCGAATACTCCTCGGCAAGGTCTGCCATGACGTCGAGCTGCGCCGCGGAGAGCTTTCCGTACGGGATCTTGATGCGCATCATGCCTGGCGCGTCCCAGTAGGTCATTGGACCCTTAGTGAGATCGCCGGAGGGGAACGCGAGTGTGCGGCTCTCCACACCATCGTGTCGCTGACCGTTGTCGTAGCGTTGGCCGTAAACGCCGCGCCGCAGCCGGGTCTCCGCGAAGAGCCGCTCCTCCACCTTTCCTTGCTTCCGCAGGTGGATCTGGGTTTCGAAGACATCGATCTCTTCCGCCCAGGCAGGCAGAATTCGATCGCTCAGCTGGTCTTTCCACGTAGCTTTCATCGGCATTTCCTCGAGGGCTCTGGCCGAACGGATTTATACTTAACTTTTCCGATGCGGCAAGTCGGGAAAGTGCCCGTAAGCTCTGCTCCGGGGCGCGGCGGTTTCGTGATACGCCCTCGCTCCCCGAGAAACGGCCGTCTCCTCCTCGATAATCGGGGTTCCGACTCCATGCGCTACAGCCGAGCCCTCATCCCGACGCTGAAAGAAGCGCCGGCCGATGCCACGACGGCGAGCCACATTCTCCTCACGCGCGCCGGTTACATCCGCCGCGTCGGCGCCGGGATCTATAGTTTCTTGCCGCTCGGACTCCGGGTGCTCGGCCGCATCGAGAGCGTCGTTCGCCAGGAGATGGACGCCGCGGGCGCGCTGGAGGTCCTGCTGCCCGCGCTGCTACCAGCGGAATACTTTCGCGAATCGGGCCGCTGGGACCTGTTCGGCGACACCCTGTTTCGCCTGAAGGACCGGAAGGGCGGTGACTACCATCTCGGCCCGACCCACGAGGAGATCATCACCGATCTCGCGCGCCACGAGCTCAAGAGTTATCGCGATCTGCCGAAGAATCTCTACCAGATCAAATCGAAATTCCGCGACGAACCGCGGCCGCGGGGAGGCCTCCTCCGTTGCCGCGAGTTCTCGATGAAGGACGCATACTCCTTCGACACGAGCGAATCTTGCGCGCTCGAGAGCTACGAGTCCATGCGACGGGCGTACACGAACATCTTCGATCGCCTGAGTCTCGACTACCGAATGGTCTCCGCCGATTCGGGTTCGATGGGCGGCTCGACGAGCGCGGAGTTTCAGGTGCTCGTGCAGAGCGGCGAAGACATCATCGCCGCGTGCAGCAAGTGCGATTACGCCGCAAACCTGGAGGTTGCGACGGCAGCCGCCGTGAAAGGTCGAGCGAAGGAGCTGGACGCCCCGGTGCTCGCCAAGGTCGCGACGCCGGGAAAGGGGTCGATCAAGGACGTAGCGGAATTCCTGCAGGCGTCTCAGGATCGATTCCTGAAGAGCCTCGTGTACGTCGCGGGCGAGCGCGTCGTGCTCGCGGTGGTCCGCGGTGACCATGAGCTCAACGAGATGAAGTTCGCGCGCGCGCTGGGAGGAGTAGATGAAGTCCGTCTGGCAGATGCCGATACAGTGAAGCGCGCGACCGGCGCGAGCGTTGGCTTTGCCGGACCCGCCGGCTACAAGGGAGAGATCTTCATCGATCGCGCGGCGTCCGAGGTCGCGCTCGCGATCACGGGCGCGAACGAAACGGACCAGCATTTCACGAACGTCGTGTTCGGACGGGATTTCGAGGCAAAAGTCGCGGACCTCCGCAGCGTCGTCGAGGGCGACGAGTGTCCCAGGTGCGGCGGCGCGCTCAAGCTCTTCCGTGGCATCGAAGCGGGACACATCTTCGTCCTGGGCACGCACTACAGCGCGAAGATGGGCGCGACTTTCCTGGACAAGGACGGCGAGCACAAGCCGATGGTCATGGGCTGTTACGGCATCGGCGTCTCGCGGCTCGTGGCTACGGCCGTCGAGCAGCACCACGACGAGAATGGAATCCTCTGGCCCGCAAGCATCGCGCCGTTCCCGGTGCACATCGTCCAGGTCGGAGCCGATCCCGCGGTGCAAGCCGCCGTCGACCGCCTGGACAAGGAGCTCCGCAGACTCGGCATCGAGTCGCTGATCGACGATCGGGACGAACGGCCCGGCGTGAAGTTCAAGGACGCGGATCTCATCGGCATTCCGCTGCGCGTCACGATCGGAGAGAAGGCGCTCAAATCGGGGGCGCTCGAGCTCAAGCCTCGCACCGAAAGGAATCCCAAGAACGTAGAGCTTTTGCCTGTCGATACCGCCGCGAGCATGATAGCGACCCGCCTTTCGAGCACCCTTTCGCCGTGACCGACCCGAAACCGAAACGCCCCGCGAGTTCGACCGAGACCGTCCACGCCGGAGAGCCCCGGCAGAGGCCGTTCAACATGCTCGGGCCGGGCGTCGCTCAAACGGCAACGTACACGTTCGCCGATACCGCGGATCTCGAGCAGTACATGCGCGGCGAGGATCCGGACCCGGATCGCGAAGAGTACGGAAGGTATGGAAACCCGACGGCACGAGAGGTCGAGTTGCGCATCGCGGCGCTGGAGACAGCCGAAGACGCGGTGGCGTTCTCGAGCGGAATGGCCGCCGTCACGACGACCATCTTGTCGCTCACGAGAGCGGGCGACCACGTCGTCCTCTTCAATGACTGTTATCGCCGCACGCGGCAGCTCGTCTCCAAGATCCTCGCCCGGTTCAACGTCGAACATACGCTCGTCCCGCCTGGCGACCTGGACGCGCTTTCTGGGGCACTCCGTCCGACCACACGATTGGTTGTCGGAGAATCGCCGACGAATCCCTATCTACATTGCGTGGACCTGGGCAAGCTCGCGGAGATCGTCAAGAACCACGGGCGTGTCCGCACGCTGGTGGATTCGACGTTCGCAACTCCGGTCAACTCGCGCCCGCACGCGTACGGCATCGATCTCGTCGCCCACAGCGCCACGAAATACCTCTCCGGACACAACGACGTCCTGGGCGGCGTCGTCACGGGACCTTCGCACCTGATTTCTCTGCTGAGGGACTCGCGTGGCGTGATGGGCTCGGTGCTGGATGCTCACGCGGCGTTTCTCATCGCCCGCGGGTTGAAGACGCTCGCCCTGCGAGTGGAGCGTCAGAATGCGACCGCGCTCGCCGTCGCCCGGGCGCTCGAGAAGCACCCGAAAGTGGCCCGCGTCTATTATCCGGGCCTCGAAGCTCATTCGTCGCACCGGGTGGCGGCGGCGCACATGCGCGGATTCGGCGGGGTGGTGAGCTTCGAAGTCAACGGAGGGCGCGAACAAGCGTCCAGCGTCGTGGACGCTTGCAGGCTCGCAACGATCGCCCCATCGCTCGGCGGGGTGGAAACGCTGATCGAACAGCCCGCTATCATGAGCTACTTCGAGCTCCCCCCCGATGAACTCGAGGCGGTTGGCATCAGTCCCGCGCTCATCCGGCTCAGCGTCGGCATCGAGGACACGGACGACGTCGTTCGGGACATCGTGACCGCGCTCGAGAAGGACTGAGCGCGCGAGTGACCCGCCCGGCTCTGCTGGCAGTCCCTAGGTTCCGGAGCGCGTCGTGCCCGCCGCGCGCGCGGTGATCGGCCGCGAATCCGCCTCGGTGATGGCATCGGTCTGCGGCACGATGGCCGAAGATGGACCGTCCGACGCAGCACCGGGTTGCGGTAGTTCCGAGTCCGCCGTGCGATCGAGGTTGAACGACTCGCCGACGAGGTAGAGCGGGCGGCGCTTCACCTCGTCGTAAATCCGGCCGATATACTCTCCGAGAATTCCGGTCATGACGAGCTGTGCGCTCGCCGCGAAACACACGGCCACCATGATGGTCGTCCACCCGGGGACGGTGAAACCTCCTGACAGCTTCTCGAAGAGGGCCCAGCTCGCGGTACCGAACCCGATGAAGCCCGCAAGCGCTCCCAGGTAGGTCGCAAGCTTCAGAGGAACCGCGGAAAACGACGTGATGCCATCCGTCGCGAAATGAAGCATCTTTCGGAACGGGTAGTGAGTTTCACCGGCGAACCGCGCAGGTCGATCGTAGTAGACGGCCGTCTGACGGAACCCGACCCACGCGACCATGCCGCGCACGAACCGGTGAGTCTCGCGGAGCGACCGAAGCGCGATCACGACGCGGCGACTCATCAGCCGAAAATCGCCAGCGTCCACCGGAATCTGCACGCCCACCATCGAGCGCAGGAGTCGATAGAAGAGCGCCGCAGTACTCGTCTTGAACCAGCTCTCCTTTTCGCGACGAAGACGCACCCCGTACACGACGTCGAAGCCTTCCCGGTGCCGTGCGAGCATCTCGCCGACCACCTCGGGAGGATCCTGGAGGTCGGCGTCCATGATCACGACCGCAGCGCCCTCGGCGTGGTCGACGCCGGCGGTGATCGCGAGCTGATGGCCGAAGTTGCGGGACAGCGCCACGAGCTTGAACCGCGATTCCTTCTGACACATCGCCCAGAGAAGATTCCGGGATCGGTCCGCTGAACCGTCGTCGATGAAGACGACCTCCCACGTCGCATCGACCCCAGCCAGAAATACCCTCAAACGCTCCGCGAGTTCCGGGATTACGGCCTCCTCGTTGAACACGGGGATGACCAACGAGAGGTCGGGGCGATTCGTCACGGCGCAATTCGAGCCTAGCTTGCGGGGGAGTCGTCGCGCAAGTGACGGCGCGGTCCACGGGCCGCCTAGCCCATGTCGTCTCCGCATTGGCGCGGAGCGCGCGCGTCGAGCAAGACGAGAGCGGCGTCTGCCCGGTTGGCCAGCAGAGCGCGAGCTTCCGCGATCGAGGAGGCGGCACCGATGCGCTCGAGCATCCCGAACGCGCGCGTTCTTCGCGCAACGAGCTCCGTGAGACGATGGAGGGGGTTCGGCTCCGACACAATCCACACATCCGCGGCGCGACGAAACACCGTTTCGTAGGACGACGAAGAGAAGCGGAGAGCGATGTGATCGAGCACGAGATGAGGAATTCCGGCGCCCCGCGCGCGGCGGAGAACGTGATTCACGAAACTCATGGCGAGACACTGGTTCGCAAATCGGAACGGATGCAGCCGGACGAATGCCCAGTGGAGCCTGGCCACCGAGCGAACCGCATTCGATGCATCTCCGCTCGAGGCGGCCCTGGACGCATCGACGAACTGCCGGCGGATGAATTCCACGTGGCGCCACTCGAGCGGCCGCGGCGGGCAGAACCACTCTGCCGACATGGCATCCGTGTCGGCCCGTGCCGTCACGACCCGACCCCACTCCACGTCTTCCGCGGGAGTCCTGGACGCGCCGGCGGCCGCGTGATCGCCGAGCGACTCCGCGAGCAGCACCTGATAGCGCTCGCCGCCGATGGCAGTTGCGTTCACGCGTGGCCCGGACACGAAGCGGACGTGCGTGGAGAGCTCTTCGGTGACGGCCGGCTCTATGAGGAGTCCGCCCGGGGCCGCGTCGCCCTTCAGCGCGATGGGACTCGCGGGCCGATAAAACGATGCATGGTTTTCGCCGCACAACGCCAGGACGTGCAGGTCCCGCAGCAAGCGCAAGAAGCCGCGCGCATCTTCGGGTTCCTTTGACGTCTCCAGGCGCGCGCGCAGCGCGCTCATATTTTCCCAGTACGGCCGCACGATTTCGTAAGGCGAACCTGGAAATCGTACCAGCTCTGTTCCCGAGACCTCGCGCTCTAGCGCCGCGACGGCCAGCGGCGCGAAGATGACCGTGCCGAAGCAATGTCTTACGAGCGACCTCCACGCGGCGGTCGAGACGCGGGATGCGACGCGCACGTCGCGGGCACTGCGCACTCCGTCGATCGCCGCGAACACGGCACTCGCCTTGCGCGCATCGACCCCACACACTTCGAGCCGCGCGTTCGCCCGAACCGACGCGATATGCGTGCCGCAACCGGCGGCGTCCACGACGGCGTCCGGGGGTGCGGCGAGCGTATCCGTCTCGCGGAGCTCGAACCGGACCACGGACTCCGAGTAATACGCGTCGAACGGCTCGGCGCGTTCCGAGTCGGCTCGAAGAAACGCTCGGTACGCCCGGATGGTCTCCGCGTTCGCGACGGGTGGGAGCTCCTCGATGACTCCACTCACGAGAAGATCTCCGCGAGCCCCGCTTCGCGGTTCTCGACCAGAGGGTAACGGCTGCCCCACTCTTCGAAACCGGGGGCGTCGACCTCGCCGAACCGCTCGACAATCGCTTCGATGTTCTTCGAGAGCAGCACGGACGACGGATCGAGACGACGGACGACGACGAGCCCCGACGGCGGAGTCGGCACGACGTGGATTCTGAGATCCTTCCTGTACTCGAGCAATATCTCGAGCACCTTCCACACGTCCCCGACCCAGAACGTCGACGCCCGCTCGCGGCGCGCCGCCAGGGCCGTTACCGCAAGACAGTCGTGGAGCAGGATCGTCCCGTCGCGGCTGGCCCAGCGTTCCGCGTTCACGAAGTCGCGCAGCGCGAACTCGAACCGATGTAACCCGTCGATGAACGTGAGATCCACGGTGCGACCGCCGAAGACGCCGGCGAGGGTCTCCGTGGCGAAGAAGGTGTCGCTCTCGGTCCGGTAGAGTCGCGCCTGCGGCGGCAGCGAGATGGGGCGGCTCATGGGGTCGACCCCGATCGCCAACTTCGCCTCCGACGCCAGCGCCAGAGTGGCTCCACTATCGACGCCGATCTCCAGGTAAGTCTCCGGGCGCACGATCCGATGGACCGCCGCGAGAACCTCGCGGTAAGGCGGACCCGGGAGCAACACGTGCGACAGGAGCGCTTGGGCACCGGGAAAATCCGGGCAGCGCTCGATGACACTCAGCAAGCAACGCTTGCCGTCTTCGGTGCGCCCGAGCAAGACCAGCATGCGCGCCTTGAGCGCGAGTGCGAGCAGGTGCCCCGGCGAAGACGCGAGCACCGCGTCGACGAGTTCGAGGGCGCGACTTCGGTCGCCGATCGTGTATCGGGCAGTCGCTTCGGCCAGCTCGATCGCGGCATCGCGGTACCCCAGCCGGCGCGCCAGCTCACACACGACGATGGCGGCCCTCGGGTTTCCGGCGCGCAGCCATTCTTCCGACGCCAGGACCAGATCCGACGCGCCAGCACCCCACAGACTGCGGGCGAGTTCCTCGGGTGACGGGACGAAAACGTCGGATTCGGTCAAACGCGAGGAAGACGGTATCATGCGGCGTGCAGCGCTTCACTCGAGGGGCGCGAGAAGGCGTGCGAGGGCCTCCGCGAACCGGCGCCAGCGCCCGGGCGCTCCAAGAGACGAACACCCCGCCAGTGTGGACTCGAACCAACGAGCCAGAGCCGTGACCTCTTCGGACGAAGAGTAGAAGAGGGCAAGCTCGTAGTCCAGAAACAGACTTCGCATATCCATGTTGGCGCTCCCGAGCACACCGAGCCCTCCATCGACGATGAAGACCTTGGCGTGCATCATCGTCGGATAGAGGTAGATGCGAGCTCCGGAATCGGCGAGTTCGCGCAGGCGGCTGCCTCCGGCCAGGTCCGCGGTGAGGTGGTTGGAGCGCGCCGGAACGAGCACCCGAACGTCGACACCCCGCCGAGCCGCCAGCACGACGGCGTGCGCGAGCCCGTCGTCGGGGACGAAATAGGGCGTCGCAATCCAGAGTCGCTCGCGCGCCGCGAACACTCCGCACAAGAACGCGTCGTAGATGAGATCGCTCTCGACATCGGGTCCGCTAGCCACCACCTGCACACGCGCCGCACCCGCGGGAGGGGCCGGCTCCGGCCGCGGCTCGGGCAAGGACTCGCCGGAAGCGAAGCGATAATCCGCCCGGAACACGGTGGAGACGTCGCGCACCGCCGGACCGACGATGCGCGTGGAGAGATCTCGCCATCGACCCGCGATCGGCGTGGGGCCCATGTACTCGCGCGCGAGGTTCATCCCGCCGACAATCGCGACGGTGTCGTCTACCAGGATGGCCTTGCGATGTAACCTCAGGTTGGCGCGTCCGCGAAACGGGGGCCACACGGGCATGAACCACGAGACTCGCGCCCCGGCCTGCCGGAGAGCGGATATCTGTCCGCGCCCGGAGCGAAACTCGAACAGCGCATCGATGAGCACACGCACCTCGATTCCCTCGCGAGCTCGCGCGACGAGCGCGTCGGTGACGGCGCGGCCCACATCGTCGTTCGAAAGAATGAGCGTCGAGACGTGAATCGACCGCCGCGCCGCCCGAATTGCCGAGACGACGGCGAAAAACGCCGCCTCGCCGTCGAGCAATAACTCGGAGCTATTCTCGATTGTCGGCGCCGGGGCACCGAGCGCGCGCAGCACGCGGGTCACCGGGTCGCCCGTGGAGATCGCCGTCCAGGACGGCGAATAAAGGTTCCGCTTGGCACGCGCACGCGCCGAGAGCTTTCGGCGACCGAACACGAGATAGAGCGGGATGCCGACGTAGGGGATGAGGACGATCGCGAGAAGCCAGGCGAACGTGCTCCCCGTCGGACGTCGCTCCATCAGTACGCGAAGCACGAGCACGACGCCCATCAGCACCCCGACGATCACGAAGACGTGGGGGAGCAGAAAGCCAGGCATGGCCACGGAGGGCATCGCGCTGGACCATAGCGCGCATGGACCGCCGTCCGGTTCGGAGAAGGCAGCGTCTCATCGCCGACGGCTCAGCCGGTCGATGTCCAGCTCTCGAAAACGAGGAGCGGTAACAGCACGATGGCGAGGAGCGCGAGCGTCGGCAGCGTCCCGAACGTCTCGTGCCGCCAGAATCCCGCGATGACTCGCGCTAGGCTCGCGAACCACAGGAGCGCGTACACCGGCAGCAGGTCGCTCCGCTCGAAGGCACGATGCACGACAAGCGGAGACGCCTTCCCGCGGGTGATGTCGGATGGCCTTTCCACGCTGCGAACGTAAGAGCCACCGCATCAGGGCGAGATAAAGACGTCGAGTTCCCCGATCAGGATTTCATCAAGACCGACCCCCGCTCGGAGTCCGTCTTCAGCCGGTACCCGACGCCGGGCTCCGTGATGAGATATCTCGGTCGGGCCGGCTCCGTCTCCAGCTTGTGCCGGAGCTGCGCCATGTAGACGCGCAGGTACTGCGTCTGATCGAGCGACGTCGGGCCCCAAACCATCTGGAGCAGGTGGCGATGCGTCAGCACCCGGCCCGCGTGCTTCATGAGGACCGAAAACAGCTTGTACTCGATGGGCGTGAGGCGCACTTGTTCCCCTCTGACGAGCACCTGACGTCGAGACAGATCGATGAGGAGATCTCCAACCTCGACGACCGCCTCCGGTTCCTTGCCCACGCGCTCCGCATGGCGCAGGGCCACGCGAAGGCGCGCCAGGAGCTCGCCAGCGCCGAAAGGTTTCGTCAGGTAGTCGTCGGCGCCGCCGTCGAGTGCGTCGATCTTGTCGTGTTCCTGACCCCGCGCGGAAATGACGACGATGGGGACCATCGTCCATTCGCGAAGCGCCCGCGTGACCGACAGCCCATCCATGTCCGGCAAGCCGAGATCGAGCAGGACGAGGTCGGGGTTGTACGCGGTCGCCTGCGCGAGCGCCTCGCGCCCCGAGCTCGTCTCCACGAGCCGGTATCCGTTTGCCATGAGCGACGCGCGGAGAAACCGTCTCATCTGTGCCTCGTCCTCCACGAGGAGCACACGGGGACCCGCAGCCGTCATGACTTGACCTCCTCGGTGGACAGAGCGGACAGGCCGGACGCCGCTTCCGTCAATTTCGGCGTCTGGCTCTCGAGTGGCAACGTGAAGTGAAAGCTCGCCCCGGGTCCATTCCGCGGCAAAAGCCAGATCCGTCCGCCGTGCGCCGCCACCAGCCCGCGGCAAATCGTGAGGCCGAGCCCTGCACCGCCTCTGTCCGTCTCCGCGCGGTAGAACTTGTCGAACACGCGTTCTTCGCTTCCCGAAGGGACTCCTGGTCCGTCGTCTGCGACTTCGATCTCCACGTCGCGGCCCCTCATCCTTGCGACCACGGTGACCCGCGCCGTCCCGGGCGTGTACTTCGCCACATTCTCGAGCAAGTTCACGAGAACCTGCTCGATGAGCACCGAATCCAGCGGAACGAGCGGCAGCTCGTCCGGCACTCGGACGACGACGTCGCGCCCACCGAGCGTGCTCTCCATGCGGTTAAGCGCGGCGCCGATCACCTCTTCGAGGGGCTCCCACTCTTTTTTTGCGGACACCGCACCGGAATCAAGGCGGCTCATGTCGAGCAGGTTCTGGAGCAACCGGTTGAGCCGCTCGGCTTCCTGAAGGATTGTATCCGTGAGCTCACGCCGCACGGATGGCTCGAGCCGCTCGTCGAGCAAGGTGCTCGCGGCGCCCGTGACGACGGCGAGTGGCGTCTTGAAATCGTGCGAGACGGAGCTGAGCACCGCGTTCCGTAGTTGCTCCGCCTCGATGCGGAGCCGCGCACGGTGGGCCTCGTCGGCTTGCTCGCGGACGCGCTTGGTCAATCCACTGATCACGACCGCGACGAAGAACATGACGCCGAACGTCGCGATGTGCCTCAGATCCGAGACGCGGAAGGTGAAGTACGGGGGAACGAAGAAGAAGTCGAACGTCATGACGCTCAGGACGGCTGCGAGTAACGACGGCGCGTAGCCGAACCGCATCGAGACGATGACGACGCCGAGCAGATACACCATCACGACGTCGGCGAGCTCCTTGTGACCGAGCACGGTCCACGCGATGGCCGTCGCGAGCGCGACCACGCCACCCCCGGATACGAGGCCGACGAACAGGGCTCGGTTGAGCGTCTTCACGCACCGTGAAACGTACCCCCAACCCTACTCCGCGGGAAATCGTGCTCCGGCCGGCGTGAAAGTCGAATGCCCCGTTGCGAGCCCCCAGACTCCGCGCGATAGTCCGTCGGGTGCGGCTCGTGCATTCCCCAGAACACGCGGTGGGTTGAGGCATGCGCCTCCTCCACACGATGATCCGGGTGGGAAATCTCGAGGCGGCGCTCGCGTTTTATACCGGCGTGCTCGGGATGAAGCTGCTCCGGAAGAAGGACTACCCAGCGGGCGAATTCACGCTGGCCTTCGTGGGGTACGGGGACGAAGAGTCAGCAGCCGTGATCGAGCTCACCCACAACTGGGGCCGCTCGAGCTACGACAAGGGGGACGGCTTCGGACACATCGCGATCGGCGCGGCTGACATCCGCGCGGTCTGCGAGCGTGTGCGGAACGCCGGCTACAAGGTGACGCGAGAACCCGGCCCGATGAAGCACGGCGGCAGCGTCATCGCGTTCATAGAAGATCCGGATGGGTACAAGGTGGAGCTCATCGAGAAATCCGAGGGCTGAGCGATGCGTCGAACGGGCGGCGCGGGCGCATCGATATTCCTCCTCGCGGCGAGCTGCACGCCGACTCCGAGCACGACGCCGCTCGGCTGGGGACCCATCGCGGCGAACATGCGAGCTGATCCGCCGCAGGTGCATCGCGTGGAGGCTCGGCGCGCGAGGCCCAGACCGACCGCACCGGCACCCAGCGAGAGTACGGCTGCTGCGCCGCCAACCCCGGCAACGGCAGACTCGGCCGCGGCCGCCCCCGGCGCGTCGGGAGCGCCCTCGAACACTACAGGGGGCACACCGGCGGTCGCGGCGTCGGCATTCGACGGCGCGTTCGCGGGCAACGACGTGACGACGTACCGCCTGACCGGGTTGCCCGATCGCGAAGAGCCCGATCCCAACGCGAAAATCAACGCGAAGAGCACGAGCGATCACAGCGTGGATTTCGTGCTGGTCGATAGCTCGAATGGCCAGGACATCTGCACGCTGACGGGCGAAACGCACGGCAACGTCGCCACGATCGCGGCCGGGCAAAAGTGCTTCGAGCAGAGCGGCGAGGACTCTTCCGCGTCGGCGACGGTGACAAGCGGTTCGGCTACCATCGACGGCTCGAAGCTCACCTTCGATCTCGAGATGGATTTCGGGATGACCCTCGATGACAAGGCCATGTCGGGAACCCTCGGCTATCATTTCGAGGGCACGCGGCAGTAGATGCGCGGCGAGAATCATCCCAGCAAGATCGGGCTGCGCGACGGACGGGAGCGCACGATCGAGCGTCTCACGGCGGCGTTCGTCGCGGACGAGCTCACGCTCGAACAGTACGAGCAGCGCGTCGACGCCGCGTACGGCTGCAGCGAGCTCGCGGCGCTGCAAGCGCTCATTTCCGATCTAGGGCTGGCGACGACGCTCGCGAGGCAACAGGCGGAACCCGCGCTCCTCGTACCGGCGGCGCCGAGCGGCGCAGGACTCGCGCGCGTCGAGCGCGGTGCGGCCCGGGCCCAGACGCGAACCGTCGCGATCCTCGGCAACGTCGAACGTCGAGGTCTGTCCGGCCGGGCTCACGAGGTTCTCTCCGTGCTCGGCAACGTGGAGCTCGATCTGCGGACGCTCGAGCTGCCACCCGGTGTCACGACGCTCCACGTGCGTGCCGTGTTCGGCAACGTCGAGATCACGGTGCCGCCGGACATGTTCATCGAGAGCGACGGCGCCGGGATCCTCGGTTCGTTCGGGCACGTGAGTCGTGTGCCGAGCGACGGCGAGGGAGCCGACTCGGTGCTGCGCATCACCGGCAAAGCCGTGTTCGGCAACGTCGAGATCCGGACACGGCCTCGGGATTTGGCAGAGCGCCCTCCACGACTGTTACCGTCGGGCTAGAAGTCCGCGGTCGAGTGACCGGGCGTCGATCGTGCCTGCCGCCGCGCGGCGGCCGCTAGCTGCCGCCCTGCGGAACGGCCTTGCCGCCACGCGGGACGTGCATGCCGCCACGCGGAACGGCCAAGGCGTCTACTTGCCGACCTTGACGAACTTCAACGTCATGCGATCGCTCTCGCCGATCGCGGCGTACTTGTCGTGGTCCTTGTCCTTCATGCGGAACGAGGGTGGGAGCGTCCACACGCCTTCGGGATAGTCTTTCGTGTCCTTCGGGTTGGCGTTGATCTCGCTCTTGCCGGCGAGCTTGAACCCCGCTTTCTCGATCTGCGAAACGAGCCAGTCCTGCGGCAGGTAGCCGTTCTTCGCGCTTTCGTCGGGGTTCGCACCGGACGCCGCGCGGTGTTGCACGACGCCGAGGATGCCGTTCGTCTTGAGCGCATGATGGAACGCATCCAGCCACGCGGTGAGCTCGCCGGAACGTTGCAACCCGTGCGACTCGCGAATCAGGAGGACCATGTCCAGGGTACCGTCCTCAGCCAGGGCTGGTTTCTTGGGATCAATCACGACGCGCTCGACCTTGCCGAAGCATTCCGGCGCTTTCTCGAGCATCAGCTGTTCGCGATGACCTCCGAGAGCTCCGCGGTCCGTTTTCGGTCCGTTCGGGTCGGTCGTGGTGACGAGGAGCTTGCCCTTCTTGGCAAGCAGAGGGGCGAGGAGCTCCGTGTACCAGCCCTCACCTGGGCTGTATTCGAGCACCTTCATCTTCGGAGTCAGACCGAAGAACTCGAGAGTCTCCACAGGGTGGCGATACTGATCTCGCTCGGGGTTCCCTGGTTTACGAGTCGGGCTCTTGAGCACCGCGGTCAGTCCGGCCTTGAGCGACGGATAGCTCTTCTCCGACAGCGCCTTGCACTCCGCGTGAAGCGCGGGCGTGAAACGAGCAGTTTCGGTTGCGGCCGTCGCGTCTGCTTTCGCCCAGTCTTCCGGTGTAGGGGGCGCGTCCTCGGCATTGACGGTCGGGACGGCGCTCGGCGCCGGTGCTTCCGCAGGCGTTGCAGAGACAGCCGCGGAAGCTGCGGGCGCCGCGGGGGCAGCAGGAGCCACACTCGCAACGGGGGCGGGCGGTGACGCCGGAGCCTGGGTCGATCCGCCGCATGCGGCGGGAAACACGCACAAGGCAACCAAAGTGAGACGAAGTTTCATCGACGAGCCCTTTCTTTCGATAGCGTCTTATCGTCCCGTCGCCCGCGATTGGCAACCCGGCAATCGAGAAGGCTGTGCCTATACTCGCGTCGCTCCGTGGCCATTCTTTTCATCGCTCTTTTCAACAGCATCCTCGGTCTCTCGGTTCTGTTTCCGATCCTGGCGCCTCTCGGGCGCGTTCTCGGTCTCACGGAGCTGCAGGTCGGGAGTCTCTCGACGGCCTATGCGCTGATGCAGCTCGTCGCGAGCCCGCTCTGGGGCAAGCGGAGCGAGCGCGTCGGTCGAAAGCCGGTGCTCCTTACGGGAGTGCTCGGCTTCGCTGGCGGGTTCCTGGCGTTTGGCGTCGTGTGCGCGCTCGGGGTGAGCCACGAGCTGTCGCCGACTCCGCTCTACCTTCTTCTCGTACTCTCGCGCGCCGGGGGCGGGATGTTCTCGTCAGCGACGATCCCGACGGCGCAGGCTTACGTCGCCGACATCACGGGCCGCGAGGATCGGACTTCGGGGATGGCCGTCATCGGCGCCGCGTTCGGGCTCGGGATCATCTTCGGCCCGGCTATCGGCGCCGGGCTCGCCACGGTGAGCCTGCTCGCCCCCATCTACTTCTCGGCCGGGCTGGCCCTGGTGAACGCGTTCTTCATCGCCTTCCGTCTGAAAGAGCCGGAGCGCCATGTGCGGTCGACCCCCCCTGCGCTCGGTCCCGTCGCGATGAAGGTGTGGCCCCTGCTCTGCGTGGGCGTCGCCGTCAGCCTGGCGTCCGTCGCGATGGAGCAGACCATCGGATTCTATTTCCAGGATCGACTGCACTTGTCACCGCGCGGCACGGCGGAAGCCGTGGGCATTGCCCTGGTCTCGTACGGCGTCGTCGCTGTCCTCGCTCAGGGGTTCATCGTCCGGAGATTCAAATGGTCCCCGCTGCGTTTGCTGGGGCGCGGGTTACCGTGCGCGCTCGCCGGCTTCGTAGGACTCATCGTGGCCCACACCATGTTGGGACTGACGCTTGCCCTGACGATTCAAGGGTTTGGTCAGGGACTGGCCGCGCCCGGAGTTACGGCGGCGATCTCGCTCGGTGCGACCGAAGATGAGCAAGGCGCAGTGGCGGGACTGAACGGCTCCGCGCAAGCACTGGGACGCCTGCTCGGCCCCGTGGTGGGGACCGGCCTTTACCAGATTCGACCGGAGTACCCGTATGGTTTCAGCGCCGGACTGCTGGTCCTCGTGCTGCTCGTCCTCGGATTCAGCCCGCGGTTGCGCGGCGCCGTGGGCTCGTAACCAGGCGCCGTTCATCGACAAAGGCGGGACGAAGCAAAGCCATCATGCGGGAGGCCGCACCGGGATGAGTGAAACCGCTAAGTCCAGCCAATTCACGGCCCGCGCGCGGAGCGAGCCCGCCGAAGGCGGTGGGGGGGAGCGGTCGCGAAAGCGAGCCGGGGGGCAAGGCCGCAAGGCCCCCCTGAAACCCAATTCCACGCCGCGCACCGTCGTTTCTGGATAGCGAGAAGCCTGTGACGCTTGCGGTGTAGGGAAGTGTCGGGGCCCACGAAGGGACAATCGCACGTTGACCCCGTGGTGCATCGCGAGCGTCGCGCGACGCTCGCGCAAAAAGAACATGACCGTCACCGGAGGCCGCCTTCCAGGAGGCGGATCGTGCGACTATCGTCGGAGGGAATCCATGGTGCGACTCACCTTGAACCGGTTCATAACTTCGGGGCTCGTGACTGCCGGCGTCGCTTTGGCGACGAGCGCACACGCCGCCTTCAACTGTGCCTCGTCGAATCCCGCGGACTGGCCACCCTCGTCGAAGCCGTACTTCATGCTCGCCGTCGATACGTCGGGCAGCATGGTCTCCTGCACCAATCCGACGAGCGGCAGTGCCTCTTGCAAGAGCGGCTACGTCGACAATTCCTGCGGGCTCGAGCCCACGCGGTTGAACGACGCGAAGTGCGCGATGACGAAGACCATCCAGGCCTTCGCCGGCGAGGTGAACTTCGGTCTCATGACGTACGCGACGAAGTTGCAGGGCTGCAGCGCGGGCGCCGTCCCGGATAGCTGCACCAATGCGAACGGGAGCTGCCCCGGCGGCGCGAACCAACCGATTGAAGACGGCGAGCACTACGCGGCAAACGGCTGCACGGTCAGCACGTTCACGAATCCCGACAACAACCCGAGCAACACGTGCGGAAACACGCCGGACTGCGGCGCCAGCACGACGAATCTCGCCCAGATCTACACCGGCGCGACCGTCGCCGGGGTCACGCTGCCCGGCGCCAACTGGCCGAACGGCGGAAACATCCTCGTCGACATGTTGAAGGACCCGACGTGGTCGCCGACGTCCACACCGCCGAGCAACACGGCGCAGCTACTCGCCTACTTCGACGGCCGGACCGACAACAGCCAGGAGATCTACGCATCCGGATACACGCCGCTCGAAGGAATTCTCCGCACCGCGCATCAATACTACGCGGCCGGTTGGTCCTCGGCCTGGGCCAACAACAACTACTGCGCGACCGGCGGCGCCACGATCGATCACCCGAGCCCGATCGATCCGGTGAACGACCGTCCTTGCCGGAGCCTGAACGTGATTCTCGTGACGGACGGCGACGAGGATTGCAACGGAACGCCCGCCAATGCCGCGACGGCGCTCGACACGGTCGGCGTGGTGATTCAGGGCGTACGCGTCCCGATCAAGACGTACGTGATTGGTTTTGCCGGCGCGACGACGTCCTCTCTCGACGCCATAGCCAAAGCGGGTGGCACGACGGCATCGTACAGCGCGAGCAACGAGGTCACGCTCAGCGAGGCCCTGGCGAGCATCATCTCGGGATCGGTGAGCCCCGAAGTCTGCGACAACACCGATAACAACTGCAACGGCTGCGTCGACGAGGGGTTCAAGAAATACTGCGATCGCAACAGGACGGCCGAGACGCTCGCGTTCCTCCAGACCGCGGCAAACAACCCGGACTCGACGATGTGCTGCACGTGGACGAGCGACGCGGCCGGGGGCGATCGCTCGAAGTGTCTCGCGGCGTTCTCCGGAAGCATCAGCGCGGCGAATCCGCAGGGTTCGAAGTATTTTCTCCCCTGCTGGGATCCGACGACGAATGACGCGACGCCTTCGGCGGACTGGCTCTGCACAAATCCCGGGGAGGCCTGCGACAACAAGGACAACAACTGCGACGTCGACATCGACCCGACGCAGGCCGACTTCGCGACGAACACGGTCGACGAGCTGGAGCAGAAATGCGGCAGTCCCCTCCACTGCCCCACGAAGGAAACGTGCAACGGGCAAGACGACGATTGCGACGGCGTGATCGACAACGCCCCGGGAAGCGGCGTGCCCTACAGCATCTGCCCGAACAGCTGCCAGGCGACGACGGAGCTCTGCAACGGCTGTGACGACGATTGCGACGGCATCGCCGACAACGGCGTTGGTGCCATTGCGTGCGGCTTCTCTCCCCCCGCAGCCTGCCTCGGCACGGAGACCTGCAAAACGGCGGGCATGGCCGTCCCGGTAGGCGGCTGCGTCGCCGGCGTGACGAAGCCCGGCGTGAACGAATACAGCGCTTGCAGCGCGAAGGGCACCGCGGAAGTGTGCGACGGCATCGACAACGATTGCGACGGTGTCGTGGACGACAACGTGACCGACGCCGGGGGCGCATGCACGCCGAATCCTGGCGACCCGACCACGGGCGCGTGTCACGCGGGGACGAAGGTCTGTCAGAACGGGAAGCTCGTGTGCGTCGGCTACGTCGGACCCACGACCGAGATTCTGCGACGGCATCGACAACGACTGCAACGGCAAGGTCGACGATGGCGTCGCGGGTGTAGGCCTGGTGTGCGGCAGCGCCACCGGCACGTGCACGAAAGGCACCACGGCCTGCGTGGGCGGCACGATCGTCTGTCAGGGCGGAAAAGCGCCCCAGCCCGAGGTCTGCGACGGTCTCGACAACGACTGCAACGGCGTCACCGACGACGGTTTGACGGACACGCCGAAGGACCTGGGGTGCTGGAGCAACCCCGTCAGCAGCACGTGTACGACGAGTTGCACGACCGCGGGGGATACATGGTGCCCGCCGCCCGGAGCGACCTGCGACGGCCTGGGAACGCTGGTCGGCACATGCAAGGCGGGAACACTGACCTGCGACGGACCGAAGGGCTGGCAGTGTCAGGGCTCCCAGGTCCCCGTCCCCGAACAGTGCAACGGCCTCGACGACGATTGCAACGGCACGGCCGACGACAACCTCGGAGCTCCCATCGGAGGAGTCTGCGGCAAGACCGTCGCCAACACGCCGTGCCGTGCGGGTGTGCTCGTCTGCGTGGACGGCGCGCAGGTGTGCCAGGGCCAGGTGGCGCCTCAGCCGGAGGTCTGTAACGGCATCGACGACAACTGCAACGGCCAGGTCGACGAGGGCCTCAACGTGGGCGGTTCGTGCGAAGCAACGTACGATCATTCGGCCTATCCAGGGCCCGATCGCCAGGGGCCGGCATGCCCGCCGGGCGTACTGCAGTGCACCGCTGGCGGTCAGCAGACGTGCGTCGGTGGCATAGGCCCGCAGCCCGAGGTGTGCGACGGCATCGACAACGATTGCGACGGTCTGATCGACGAGACCGGTCCGGCGCCCGACGGCATCGACGGCAGCGTGGATCCGACGAATCCCGCGCAGCACATCGGCGATCCGTGCGGCGCGAGTCAGGGTCAATGCCTGGCCGGGAAGCTCGGCTGTCAGGCGGGTCGCGTCGTGTGCCTGGGTGCAACGGGGTCGCAGCCGGAGACGTGCGACTGTCTCGACAACAACTGCAACGGCAAGGTCGACGAAGATCCAGGCCCGACCGATCCACCCCTATGCTCGTCGGGCAAGACGTGCGTTCAGAATGGCGCAGGGTCCATCTGCCAGTGTGCGTCGCCGTGCAGCAACGGCGAGTTCCCGTGCGCGGGCGGTCAACAATGCGTGCAGGGTGTTCTCCGAAGCGGCACGACTCAGGTCGAATCCGTCGGATACTGTCTACCGATCAACGACCCCTGCGGCGACTGCACGACGAAGACCGTCAAGAACACTGACGGGAGCGTCGCCTGCGCACCCAAGGGCTCCCAGTCCAGCTCGGGTCGCCCGGTGCCGGTCTGCGAGTGCAAAGGCCAGTCCGGCTGTCACGAACCCTGTTTCGGCGCAGCCCCGTGCCCGACGGGGCAGGCGTGCGCGCCTCTCCTCGGCACGTGTCAGCCGCAGAACGACTGCTTTTTCTTCGGGTGCCCGCCGGGACAAGCTTGCTCGGCCAACAACGCCTGCGTGACCGATCCCTGCAATCCGAATCCGTGCACGGCGACACAAGAATGCCGGCCCACGCCGAACCTCACGTCGTTCTCGTGCGTCGCATCTTGTGCGGGCATCGACTGCGCCGTCGGACAAACGTGCGTCAACGGGACCTGTCAAGCGACGGGCTGTCCCAGCGGATGCCCGGCGGGGCAATACTGCCTCGCTGGAGCGGGGGATGCAGGAGCCTCTTGTGGCCCGAGCCGATGCTCCGCAACCAGTTGCGCGCAGGGCGGGTATTGCGATCCGCAGACGGGCAGCTGCGGCGCCGATCCGTGTGCGGCCGTCGTGTGCCCCACGTCGCAAGTGTGCCAGGCCGGACAGTGCGTCTTGCCGCAAACGACGACCACACCCGACGCCGGGTCGAGAAGGGACGGCGGTACCGGCGGAGCGACAAGCAGCGAGGGCGGAACCGCAACGGGCGGAAGCGGAACCGGAGTGACGAGCGCCGTCAAATCCGCGTTCGGTCTCGCCACGGGCGGCGGCGGCTGTTCGTGCTCGGTGCCCGGTGATGGAAGGAGCCCTGCTGCGCCCGGTCTCCTCGCGGGTCTCCTGACGGGTCTATCATTCGCACTCCGACGCGGACGACGTCGGGACGGCCGTCGAGGAGGTGTCCGATGAACACCACCTTGGTGGGCAGACTCCTCGGCTTGGCCTTGATCGTATCCTCCGCGTTCGGTGCGGCGGGCTGCACCACGAGCTCGTTCTGTTTCGCCAACTGCGATGGCCAGGGTGCGGGTGGCGCGGGCGGCGGGAACAACCAGGGCGGCCAAGCCGGCGTGGTGATCAGCGTGGGGACCGGAGGAGAGGTCATCAAGCTGACGGAGGGCGGGACCAGCACGAGCTGCGGCACGGTCGAGATCCCGTGCAACGGGATCGACGACAACTGCAACGGGCAGGTCGACGAAGGCACGGACTACACCGATCCGAGTCAATGCGGCACGTGCGCGAACAACTGCCGCGCCTTGCTATCGAACGTGGTTCAGACCTCCATCACGTGCACGCCGCCGCCCGCCGCAGAGCTCGGGACCGTCGCGGGCATTTGCAATTTCACGCAATGCGCGCAGGACTTCTACAACATCGACGGGAATGCGACGAACGGGTGCGAGTACTACTGTCCGTACGACCCGGACGGCGGCGTCACGATCGACATCAACAACCACGGGCACTGCGGGATCGACGACAACTGCAACGGCAAGATCGACGAGAATCTCGACACCTGCACGGACCCCAACAACTGCGGCGCCTGCGGGAACTCGTGCGTGGTTCCGAACGGCACGGCCAAATGCGTGTCGACCGCGGCTCCGGGCGCAGCCTGCACGAAGGACAACACGTCATGCCAGGTCGACAAGTGCGACCCCGGCTGGTGGGCGCTCCCGGGCGGTGAGGGGTGCTGGTACCAGTGCACGCCGACGAATAACGGCGTCGAGATCTGCGATGGCCTCGACAACGACTGCGACAACAAGATCGACGACGCCGACCCCGATCTCCAGACGGGCGACCCGGCCATCGGGCAGAGCTGTCAGGGCGGGGCCGACGGCATCTGTGCCAATCCGGCCAACGCGGGCGTCAACAAGTGCATCCTGGGGGCGATCGCCTGCTGCGATGTCGACTCGAACAACACTCCGGCGCAGGACCCGAACCTGCCGGCCACAGGCCTCCTGAACGGCGAGTGTCACGGCACCGTCGGACCATTCGTGATTCATCCCGGCAGTGACCAGGAGACATGCAACGGCCTCGACGACGACTGCGACGGCACGGTCGACGACAACGTCGTCGACGTCGGCCAAGCCTGCGGTAGCTCCGTCGGCATCTGCAACAAGGGCGTCAATATTTGCGTCAATGGTGCGCCCGTCTGCAACGGCGCCACGATGCCGTCGGCGACCGACCCGTGCAACGGCGTGGATGACAACTGCGACGGGGTCATCGACGGCATCGTTCCCGCCAGCGGTGCCGTCGCTTGCACGTCCAACGCGAACTGCACGGGCGGCACCATCTGCATGGTCCGCTCGAGCGCCTCGGACAAGGTCTGTGCAACGCCGGACCCGGAAGTGGGTCAGGCATGCGATCCGCCGCCGACCGCACCCTGCGTGAACGCGTCGGGACAGCAGGTAGATTGTGGAACGGCCGGAGCGACTCCCGTTCCGCAGCCGTGCAAGGCCGGCACCTGGACGTGCGCCGGAGAGCTCGTGTGCACGGGCGCCGTAGGCAAGACCAGCTCGACCGATGCGTGCGGCGTGGACTCGAACTGCGACGGGCGCCTCGACGCACAACCCGATCTCCAGAACGACGTCGCAAACTGCGGCGCCTGCGGGCACAACTGCAACGTCGCGGGGGCACACGAGAACTTCACCTGCGTGAAGGGTGTCTGCACGGTCGGGGCACAAAAGTGCGTCGCCGGATACATCGACTGCGACAGCAACCCGAACGACTGCGAGCGCGCTTGCACGCCGAACGGCGCCGAGCTGTGCAACGGCGTGGACGACGACTGCAACTGCAAGATCGACGACGGCATCGTCCCACCGGCACCCTCACAGGTGTGCGGCGTCTCGCCGAGCGCGTCCGATCCGAACTGCGGTGCCGGCGCAGTTCACGTCGCCTGCACCGGCGGCGCGTGGGGTTGCACTTTCCCGTCGGGTTATTGCAACCAGGGGACGCCCCCGAGCTGCTCGACGACGGCCGACGTTTGCGACGGCAAGGACAACAACTGCAACGGCGCGACGGACGAAAACCAGAAGTTGCCGGTTCTGACCACGGGCTACCTCGGAGAGGCGTGCGCGAGCGACGACGGTAAAGCCGCGCCTGGAGACGGCGCGTGCCGCGGCACGGGCGTTTACGTCTGCAACGGCACGAGCGCGACCAAGTGCAACGCCGTGCGAAACACCAGCGCCGCGAGCCAGGAAGTCTGCGACGGCGTGGACAACGATTGTGACGGGCTGGTCGACGAGACCTTCAACAACCCCGGGACGAACGCATTCTTCGTCAAACCGGCGGTCGTGAAGGTGAACTCGACGACGTGGATGTACCAATACGAAGCTAGCCGGCCGAATGCGACCGGATCGGCGCCGGGCACCGGCGACGGTTACTGGTGCACGGGGAGTGGTTGCGCGTCGGGCATCCCGGCCGCGCCCTCGGGCGTGACACTCGACAAGACTCCCGCTTGCTCGGCCGCCTCGAAGATCCCGTGGTTCAACGTGACGCCCGCCGAGGTCGAGGAAACGTGCAACGCGATGGGCGGTACCGCGTGCCCCACGAGCGTGTTCACGACGGCGTGCCAGTCGAGCACCGGATCGTGTTCCTGGGGGTACTCGACGGCTTGCACGACGAGCCCCGCTACGCTCACCGCGGGCGATGGCACCGTCTACTACGACACCAGCAAGACGCCATTCTGCAACCTCGGTCCGTACGACTTCGACGGTACGCCCGGGGCGCCGAACTCCGACGGCCTTCTGCCGACGGGCGGCGGCGGGATCCTCAAGGGCTGTTATGCGCCGTTCGGCGGCGGTGCCTCGACGAGCCTCTTCGACATTACCGGCAACCTGCGCGAGATCACGAAGACCGGCAGCGGCGGGAGCGCAACTTACCCGGTGATGGGTGGCGCGTTCGATACACAGGTGGACACCGGTGCGGCGTGTACATTCACCTTCTACACGGTGGCGTCGACGTTCAGCCTCTACGACACCGGGTTCCGGTGCTGCTTCACGAGCGATCCGACTCAGTAGATGCCCATCGGCGAGAGCGCCTTCCCCGAAGCATGAAGCTCGGGTCGTCGCGTGGACGGTGGAGTCGAGTGTATCCTGCCGCGGCGTCGGGAACGAGGTCGGCCGTGACTTGGTGCCAAGAACCCGTTCAGTAGATGGACCCGGAGCCCTGCGAGCACCCCGAATTGTGACCGCGGGTCGAAAGATCCGGGAGCACGCCTAGTAGACTTCGATGACGAGGGCTCCTCTCGACGCGCCGAAAGGAGGAGATGGTCATGGAAGTCATGTATCCCCGTTGCGCGGGCCTCGACGTCCACAAGGATAGCGTCGTTGCCTGCGTGCGCTGCGTCAGCGAACCAACGCGGCGCGAGGTCCGAACGTTCGGCACGACCACACGTAGCCTCTTCGAGCTGGCGGAATGGCTCGAGGAGCACGGCGTGACCCACGTGGCGATGGAGGCCACCGGCGTGTACTGGAAGCCGGTCTGGCACATGCTCGAAGGGAGCTTCGAACTCGTGCTCGCGAACGCCCAGCACATTCGCAACGTGCCAGGGCGCAAGACCGACGTGAACGACGCGACGTGGATCGCCGATCTGCTCGCGCACGGGCTGATCCGCAGCAGTTTCGTGCCTCCTGCGCGAATCCAGGAGCTGCGCGATCTCACTCGAACGCGCAAGCAGCTCGTGCGAGAAATCGCCCAGCACACGCTGCGCATACAGAAAACGCTCGAGGACTCGAACATCAAGGTCGCGAGCGTCCTGTCCAGCGTGCTCGGGACCAGCGGCCGGGCGATGCTCGCCGCTCTCATCGCCGGAGAAGATGACCCCGAGCGCCTTGCCGATCTCGAGGTCGGTACCGCGCGCAAGAAGAGGGCCGACTTGATCGAAGCGCTGCGCGGGCGGGTTACCCCTCATCACCGAGCCATGCTGAAGCTGCATCTCGGCGTCATCGGCTCGCTCGAAGGGGCCCTGGCCGAGATCGATGCAGCTGCGGGAAAAGCGCTGGAGCCGATCCGGGCGCACGCCGAGATCCTGACGACGATGCCGGGAGTGAGTGACATCGTCGCGAACGTGATCGTGGCGGAGATCGGCGTCGACATGTCGCGCTTCCCGTCTGCGGGACACCTCGTGTCCTGGGCCGGCCTCTGCCCCCGCAACGACGAGAGCGCCGGCAAGCGTCGCTCGACGCGCGTCCGCAAGAGCGCCAACTGGCTCAAGACGACGCTCGTCACATCCGCCTGGGCCGCGGTGCGCACGAAGGAAAGCTACCTTCGAGCCCAGTTTCTCCGGCTCAAGTCCCGCCGTGGAGCAAAGAAGGCGATCTTGGCCGTCGCCGCATCGATGCTCACCGCCGCCTTCTACATGCTCCGCGACGGCACTCCCTACCGCGACCTCGGACCCCATCACTTCGACCGCCGCGACCAGAGCAAGACCATCAAACGCCTCGTCCGCCGCTTGACCGACCTCGGCTGCGAAGTCGAGATCAAACCTCATGCGGCGTAGAGCTTCCTAGTAGTTCCGCACCGACGAGCACCGTCGTCCCCGAGGGATCAAAGAGCTGCGGAACTACGCGAGCGCAGCGAGCGCGCCGAAGGCGGCGGGGGAGCGGTCGCGGAGCGAGCCGCGGGGGCAAGGCTCCCTTTGTCAATAGTAGCGCAGCGAGTACCGGGGGGAGGGGTTGCGTAGCAAGCCCCGGGGGGCGGGCAACGCCTGGAAGGCCCCCCTTGAGCAAAGCGAGCCCGCCGAAGGCGGCGGGGGGAGCGGTTGCGAAGCAAGTCGCGGGGGCCAAAGGTCCCCTTTTGTCAGTGACGCTCAGGAGCGCCCGAGGCTTTCGACCCGACACGGCGGCGGAACGCCTTCGTCGCCGGAGCGGTGTTCCGGGTGCGAGCACCAGCGCACTCACGGCGCGCCTCCGCGAGCCGCGCCGTGAGGTGCTCGACGAGAAAGTCCCGGAGCAGCGCCACACGCGAAGGGACGTGGACCGACGTCGGCAGGACGACGTGCACACCCCCACCCTCGAACGTGTATCCGCCCAGCACCAGCTCGAGTTCGTCGCGGCGAACGAACTCGCGCGCCAGCGCCACCGGAAGCAGGGCGATGCCCGCGCCGGCCGCCGCCAACCGGCCGACGAATTCCATCTCGTCAGCCGAGACCCTGCTCGAAACCTCAATCGACTCATCGCCGTTCGGTCCGCTCATGGTCCACGTCGCCCGTCCGCCGCGGCCGCGAAACAGGACGCACCCGTGGTGACGAAGGTCCGCGAGTTTCTCGGGGCGACCGCGCCGTCCGAGGTACGACGGTGCTCCGAACAGCGCCATGCTCGCCGCTCCAATCCGGCGTGCGACCAGCGAAGAGTCCACCAGTTTACCGGCACGAATCGCGAGGTCGACCCCCTCCGAAATGAGGTCCACGTTCCGCGCGGTGAGGATGAGCTCCACCTGAATCTTCGGGTACCGCGTAAGGAATTGGGCCACGATCTCGGGCAAGCCGAGCGACTGCGAGTCGGGGGGGCCGGTGAGGCGGACGGTGCCCCTCGGCTCGGAGCCATCCTCCTTCGCTGCATTCGCGGCGTCATCGACGTCCGCTACGGCCCGGCGCACGCGCTCGAAGAACGCCTGCCCGGCGTCGGTCGTCGCGAGCCGTCGGGTCGATCTGTGAAGGAGCCGGACGCCGAGAGATTCCTCGAGCCGCGCCACGCCACGACTCACCGACGACTTCTGGACGCCGAGCTTTTCTGCGACAGCGGTGAAGCTTCCCAGTTGCACGACTTGAACGAACAGGGAGACGTCGTTGTAGTCCACTGTTGCGAAAATAACATCAATGTGTTTCTTTTCAACCAGCTTGTTCGACATTTTGCAACGACCCATGTTCCCGCCGAAGGGAAGGTCACCATGACTCGAAACAAGCTCACCTCTGGCGTTCGCATACTGCTCGGAACCGCTTTCTTCGTCTTCGGACTCAACGGATTCCTCCACTTCATCCCGATGCCTCCACCGCCGCCCCGGGCGGGAGCGTTCTTCGGTGCCCTGCTGGCCACCGGGTACATGTTTCCCCTCATCAAGGGAACGGAAGTGGCCATGAGCACCCTGCTCCTTGCGAACCGGTTCGTGCCGCTCGCACTGACGATTCTCGCGCCTGTACTGGTGAACATCCTGGCGTTCCACCTGTTCCTGGCGCCCGCGGCATTGCCGCTTCCGCTGTTGCTGCTCGCTGCGGAGCTGTTCCTGGCTTACCGCTATCGCAGTGCCTTCGCGCCAATGCTCGCGGCGCGTGTGGACGCGACCTCCGAGCACCCGGCGGCGCGGAGTGTCCGCGGGGAGCTGCATCCGGCTTCGTGAGCGTTACCCCGTGCGTGAGCCGCGGTGCCCGTGACGGGACACCGCGGCTTCCACGTTCTCACGTGAACCGGGCGTTCTCCGGCAAAAATCAGAATTCGGCAGGATCCGTGTAGGTCCCGAACACGTCTCGGAGGACGTCACAGATCTCCTGCTGCGTCGCGTACGCTTTCGCAGCCACGATTATCGACGGTACGAGGTTCCGCTGCTCCGTCGCTTCGCGGCGCACGCTCTCGAGAGCAGCCATGACGGCCGGACCCGATCTCCCGGCCTTGACGCGACGGAGGTTCTCCACCTGCTCTTTCTGAACGGCCTCGTCGATCTTCAGCGTCGGGATGTGTCCGCCGGCTTCTCGCTCGTGTCGGAAACGATTCACGCCCACGACGACTCGCTCGCCGGCGTTGATGAGGCGCTCGAGCTCGTAGGCGCTTCGAGCGATTTCACGCTGCGGATAGCCGCTCTCGATGGCGCGGAGCATGCCGCCCATGCCGTCGATCCGGCGGATGTACTCGTCCGCCCGTCGCTCCAGCTCGTCCGTGAGCGACTCGAGGTAGTAGCTGCCGCCCAGCGGATCGACGGTGTTCGCGACGCCGGTCTCGTGCGCGACGATCTGCTGCGTGCGGAGCGCGATAGTCACGGCCTCCTCGGTCGGCAGCGCATACGTCTCGTCGAGCGAGTTCGTGTGGAGAGACTGCGCACCGCCAAGCACCGCGGCGAGAGCCTGGATCGCGACGCGTGCGACGTTGTTGTAGGGCTGCTCCGCGGTCAGAGAGACGCCAGCCGTCTGCGCGTGCGTCCTGAGCTTCAGACTGTTCGCGCTCTTCGCGCCGAACCTCTCTTTCATGAATCTCGCCCACATCCGACGCGCGGCGCGAAACTTCGCGATCTCTTCGAAGAAGTCGTTGTGCACATCGAAGAAGAAGCTCAGCCGCGGCGCGAACGCATCGACATCGAGCCCCCTCGCGACGCCCGCTTCCACGTAGGCGAGGCCGTCGGCGAGCGTGAACGCGAGCTCCTGCACGGCCGTCGCCCCCGCTTCGCGAATGTGATAGCCGCTGATGGAGACCGGGTTCCAGCGGGGCGTCTCGTGCGTCGAGAACTCGATCGTATCGGTCACGAGGCGCATCGCCGGCGCGGGTGGCACGAGCCACGCGTGCTGCGCGATGAATTCCTTCAAGCAATCGTTCTGCGTCGTACCGCCGAGGGCGCTCCGCGGGACTCCGCGGAGGTCGGCGAGCGCCACGTAGAACGCGAAGAGCACGATCGCCGGGCCGTTGATGGTCATCGACGTCGTGATCTCGTCGAGCGGGATCCCCGAGAAAAGCACGTCCATGTCGCGCAGCGTGTCGATTGCGACGCCGCACATCCCCACCTCGCCGAGCGAGCGCGGAGAATCCGAGTCGTAGCCCATGAGCGTCGGAAAATCGAAGGCCGTGGAGAGCCCGGTCTGGCCTTCGCCGACGAGGAAGCGAAAACGCGCATTCGTCTGCTCCGGGGTTCCGAACCCGGCGAACATGCGCATCGTCCAGAGCCTTCCCCGGTACATGTTCGGCTGGACGCCTCGCGTGAAGGGGTACTGCCCCGGGAGGCCGAGCTTCTCGCGGTACCGGAGCTCGTGCTCCGCCGGTGTCACGACGTCCGGCACGGGAACCCCGCTCCACGTCTCGAACGACGAGGAGCGGGGCTTCATCCGTTCGTTCGCCTGCGCCAGCAATCCCCGCCGCCATTCCTCCACGTCGCGACGGATCGCATCGATCTCGGAGCCCGCGAGCGCCGGCATCTCGCCATTCGAAGTGAACTCCGGTTCTTCGGCGATCGAGCTCCGCGGCATGGGCTAGTTTACCCCGAGAAGCCCAGGAAGAGCTCGCGGGCACTTTTTCTCGGAAACTCGACGAACCGGTACGTGAGAGCGGACACGAGGAAGATCAGAACGAGCCGGACGACGGTGTAGCGGAGGCTCATCGTCGGATCTTCGAACGGATGCATCCCGAGGAGATGCCACAGGTAGAGCGAGTAACACATCGCGCCTGCGAGCTGCACGGGCGCAAGCGTGAACACGAACCGTATTGCGCGCGGAACGCCTCCGAGAAGTCCGAGCAACAGAAGCGCGAAGCCGACCAGCAGGACGTCATTTAGCTCCGCGGAGACGACGAACGGCAATCGCGCGGCGAGAACATTGTCCCATGCGAGCGAGGCGAACGTCAGGAGCGCCGCACCCGCGACGAATGCGCACGTCGACGTCGCGCGCGAAGCTAGAGGGCGCCGCACGTAGACCCCACAAATGGCCATACCAACGACGAAGTCATCGAGCCGACCGAAAGGTCCGTTTGCGGCGGGCAGGAGAAACGTAGGTTCCCCGTTCCAGAGGGTCGCCGGGTGGTATCGGACCACGAAAGCGACCGCCCCGACGGCGAGCGTCACCGGCAGCGCGCCAATCCGCCGAAACGCGATGAGCAGCAGCGGGAAGGCGACGGAAAACCAGAACTCGACGCCCAGCGACCAGAGCACCGCGTTGCAATGGACGAAGAAGTGACGACCGCTGAACACGAATGTGAACGTCGCCACCGACAGGGCCTCCTCGAGGTACCTGCGAAGGTCGACATCGAACCGCGTCTCGAAGAGCAACGCGACGGCGAGGCACAGGTAGTAGAGCGGCAATAGTCGCCGCGCGCGCCGGACGTAGAAGGACAGTACGTCGCGCGCCGACCGAACGTCGCGCTGCCCGAGCGTGTAAGGCAGCGCCAGCACGAAGCCGGAGAGCACGAAGAACAGATTGACCCCGAGCCAGCCGTTTTCGAAAAACGTGTAAGGCGAGGCGAGGTACGCGCCGACGGGCAGTCCGGCGTCCTCCAGCCCCGGCGTCAGGTGCTGGGTCAGGAGATGGAAATAGAGGACCCCGAGGATCGCAAAGCCGCGAAGGCCGTTGATCACGGCGAGCCGAGGCGCGGAATGGGAGTCGACGGCGGCGGCCATTCGCGCCCGAATCTATCAGCGGTCCACGATTCCTCGGCGCATTCGATTGGCCCGGGAGGCCCGGACGCCCTTCCGCGAGCGCTCTTTCCGTTTTCGGGTAAACAATCCTCTCGGCCTTTTGCTAGGTTCCGCGCGCCATGCTGACCGCCAACGACATCTCGATGCACTTCGGGGGCAAGGTCCTCTTCGACCACGTGACGGTGACGTTCAACCCTGGCGAGCGCTACGGCCTCACCGGTCCGAACGGATGCGGCAAGTCGACGTTCATGAAGATCCTCTCGGGCGAGCTCGAACCTCAGAGCGGCTCCGTGACCGTCCGGGGGCGTCTCGGAGTCTTGAAGCAAGACCATTCGATCTACGCGAGCCGCCGGATCCTGGACGTCGTTCGCATGGGAAACCCGGTACTGTGGGCCGCACTCGAAGAGAAGGAACAACTCCTCGAACGCGAGGCGTACCTGACGGAAGAGGAGGGCATGCGCCTCGGCGAACTCGAGATGACGATCGCGGAGGAGGACGGCTACACTGCAGAGTCGGAGGCCGCCGGACTCCTCCAGGGTCTCGGCATCCCGGAGCAATTCCACGAAGAAAAGCTCGAGGTGTTGCAGGGCGGCGACCGCGTGCGCGTTCTCATCGCGCAGGCGCTCTTCGGCAACCCCGCGACGTTACTCCTCGACGAGCCGACGAACAGCCTCGATATCGCGAGCATCCGCTGGCTCGAGTCGTTCTTGCTCGCGTATCAGGGCGCGCTCGTCGTCATCAGCCACGATCGTCACTTCCTGAACGAAGTGTGCACGTGCATCGCGGACGTGGATTACGAGACGATCATCGTCTACCCCGGAAACTACGACGACATGGTTTCCGCGAAGGCCGAGGCGCGCGGGGCACTCGAGCTCCAGAACGCGGCCAAGCAGAAGAAGGTCTCGGAGCTGCAGGAGTTCGTGCAGCGCTTCCGGGCCGGCTCCCGCGCAAGCCAGGTAAAGTCACGGGAAAAACAGGTCGAGCGCGAGAAAAAGGCGATGGCGGATCTGAAGCGGTCCAACATCGAACGCCCGTTCATCCGCTTCGAGACGGCCCGGCAGAGTGGCAAAAATGTCCTCTCCGTAGTGAGCCTCGGCAAATCCTTCGACGAGAAGATCATCTGCAAGAACTTCAACCTGAGCCTCATGCGCGGCGACAAGATCGCACTCGTCGGCCGAAACGGTATCGGGAAAACGACGCTGCTCCGTCTGCTGAACGACGAGATCGAGCCTGACGCCGGCAAGGTCGAGTGGGGCTATGAAGCGCGCATCGGATACATGCCGCAGGAACACGCCGAGCTCATCGGGCGCTCAGAACAAACCGCGCGCGACTGGCTCCGCCAGTTCAACGACAAGGTCGACGAAGAGAATCTTCGCGCTCTCTTCGGACGGTTGCTCTTCAAGAAGGACGAGCCTCTCAAGCCGACGAAGGTGCTCTCCGGAGGCGAGACGGTGCGCCTCTTGCTCGCGAAGCTGATGCTCTCGCAGCCGAACGTGCTCCTCCTCGACGAACCGACGAACCACCTCGACCTGGAAGCGATCCGCTCACTCACGGAGGCGCTTGCCGTCTACGACGGCACCGCGATCTTCGTGACGCACGATCGCAACATGGTCGATCGCGTCGCCACGCGGATCCTCGAGATGTCCGACGACGGCCTCCGCGAGCTCTCGCCCCACGAATTCCAGGAGGGCCGCTTCCTCATGAAGCACGCCACGTACGAGAAACCCGCGGCTTGAGCGCCGGCGCACCCGGCCACGTCGCAGGTTTCGTCTGGTTTTTGGGGCTCTGCGCGACGAAAACCGGACCAAGGCCGTGGCCGCTCGCCCGGAGTTGACGAATCGCGCGGTCTACTTCAGATAACGGAGCGTCATGATTCCGACGTTCGGACAGCTGAGCGCCCTCGGTTTGCTGCTGGTCGTCGTCGTCGCGGCCTACGCGCGGGGCCGCTTCTACGCGACGTTCGCGGGCGTCGTACTCGGCATTCACACCCTAGTCTCGGTGGCGCTCGCGCCGTACTTCGCTTGGACGCATCCCCTCTATGGGTGTCTCCAGGCGGCCGTGTACCTGCACTTCCTCTCGCTGGTGCGCCCGCGGCTCCGGCCGTTCGCGTATCGGGCGGTCGTGAGCATCCCGGCGTCGTGGTTCGCCGCGGGCACGCTGCTCGCATTCCCCTGGGCCATCGCTGCCGGCCTCGGCTTCCATCCCTTCGCGCCCTGGTTACCCTACGCGATTGCACTGGCCGGGATGATCGACACGCTGTCCGCACGTGAAGAGGACGTGGACGTCGTGCTGGACGGAGCTTCGATCCCGGAACTGCAGCGAACTCCCCGCGGCAACGCACGCTCGGTGCGACCGCTCCGGATCGTCCAGATCACGGACCCGCATCTCGGTCCGTTCATGTCCGTCCGCAGGCTTCGCAAGATCTGCGAGCGCGCGGTCGCGAAGAACCCCGATCTGGTGCTCCTGACGGGAGACTTTCTCACCATGGAATCGCAGGGCGATCCGCGTTACCTCGCGGACGCGCTCGAGCCGCTTCGAGCCATGGCCGGGCGCGTCCTCGCGTGCCGGGGTAACCACGATCTGGAGGTGCCGGACGTCGTGGCGCGCGCGTGTGAGTCCGCGTCGGTGCGCTTGCTGATCGACGAGTCCGTGCGAGTCGAGACGGGAGCCGGAACAGTCGAGGTGCTCGGTGTCGATTTTCGGTTTCGAGACCGCGAAGCTCACCTTGCCGAGGTGTTCGCGATGCACCCGCGGCGCGAAGGAGAGCTCCGGATCGCGATGCTCCATGACCCGGGCGCGTTCAAGTACGTCCCCGACGGCGGCGCCAATCTCGTTCTCAGCGGACATACGCACGGCGGACAACTCGGGCTGCTCTGGCTCGGGCTGGAGGCGACCATCGTGTCCGCGCTGACATCCCTTCCGGATCACGGTTTCTGGGCGCTCGGCTCGAACCGGCTCTATGTGCATCGCGGCACGGGGCACTACGGATTCCCGCTTCGGGTCGGTGTCCCGTCGGAGCACAGCGTGCTGTCGGTGCATCACGTGCTCGACTGAAGGCGCTGTCCGGACGCCTTGACGGATCGGACACGCGGGAGCAAAAGCTCAGACCGATTTGGCCTGGCTCCACGTACCCTCGATGGTTCGACTCGGTTCGAGCCTCGCCGTCGGAGCGCTCGTAGCCGGGTGCGCTGCGGCGCCGAAGCCGAGGCCCGCTTCTCCGCGCGCCGCTCGAGCGCCGTCACCCTCCCCGCCGCCGCCCGTGCCGGGAAAGACGCCGATCGCACCGGTTCCGTCGTCCGCGCCCGCCGCACCCGCCTCGCCGGCGACGCCGGTCGAGGCGAGCGGGCCGCCCCTCGGCGCCGCCTGGGGAACCGCAAATCCGGCCATTCTGGTGGCCGCTTCTCCGGAGCGGCGCTGGCTCGCCGTGTGTCAGGCGCGGCGTGACACGAACGGCGACGGCGTGGTCCGGGTCGACGTCGGACCACAGGGCGAGCTCCGGGGGGACCAGCTCGACGGCTTCTTCCTGGAAGGACCGGGCGACGGGTTCCGCATCGACGCGTTCGGCGGGAGCGACCCGACGGGGCGCTTCGTCGCGCTGGTTCGCGATGGGCAACTCGTCCTTTACGATTCGACGACGCACTCCGAGGTCACGCTTGGACCGGACGCCGACACCCGCGACGACCTTGGCTCCTTCGTTCACCCGCGCGCGGTCGCGTTCGACCCGACGGGTCGCCGCTTGCTCTATCTACGCAGATCCGGCCCGTTCGATCGCATCGTCGTTCGATATCTCACCCTTCCTAACGAAGTATCGGTCGACCCTGGAGACGGTGAGTTGTGGCGAGCAGACTTCGATCCATCGGGCGACTGGGTCATTGCTCGCGTCATCACCACGGACACGAATCACGATGGGCGGCTCGACTGGACGGTGAAGGAAGCGCCGGCACCATGGATGCGTTGCCAGGGGCCCTTGCCCCGGTACGCCGTCTGGGAACGTCCCGGCGACGAGTCCGAAGCGCGCGTGGCGAAAGCGACGGGGGGCGACGCGATCGTCGCGCCCGGGCTCGTGATGCCGTTCGGCGACACGCTCCTCGAACGCGATCCGGACGGAACGCTCGCGCGAGTCGAGCCCGACGGCAAACGCAGCGTGCTCGCCGTCAAGACCTGCGAGGCACGCCTTCTCCACGTGGACGGAGGGCGGGGCACCGCGTTAATCACGTGCCTGGATAAGAAGAAGCGCCACGGAGTGTCCTTCGTGGACCGCACGGGCGTGCGACCTTTGCCGATCACGCTGACGGTCGCGGTCGGCGATCACTTCGTCGAGGGATCGCCTCGTCTGATCGCGCTTCAGCCCGGCTCCAGCGCGGTGCTCGTCGACATGGACCATGGAACCATCGACGGGCTCGACGATGGGGATCGCATCCTCGCCACGCGGGGAGCGCGGGCGCTCGTGCTCCGCGGGCGCCACCTCGTCCTGCACGAGTCCGGGGGGCTCGAGCGAGCGATTACAGGAGACCTTGTGCCGCTCGGTCACACGCTTTGGAGCAACGACACGTTCTTCGTGCCGCCGCTCGTCGTGAATCTCGATGAAGGTGTGCTTCTGGGTACGTCGCAGGCTCGCGCGATCGCCGTATCCAGGGACGGAGCGTTGCTGGTACCCGAGAAGGCCGCAGACGCCCGTCGCCTCGCATCGGGACCATTCCGGTGGGTAGCGTCGGAGGCCGTGCCTCCCAGGTGAAACCAAGATGCAGCCATCGAAGTCGACGTCGCAGCGCGCCTCTGGAGCCTTCCTTTCGTGATCGCGCCTCGCACGGTTTCGCGGATGTTTCCGAGCTGCGTTGAATTACTCTATAATTTCAAGTATTTATATGCTTGCGTGGACAGGTAAATCCTTAGGTATTGGAGGCGATGGACGTCTCGCCTGCCGCCCCCGCACCCCCCGACTCGACGCGAGGCCCGCTGGGTGGGAAGCGAATTGCGTTGTCGTCTTCACCTGGCGCGGACGCCCTGTCGACGTTGCTCGAGAACGCGGGAGCGCGGGTTCTCAGGTTCGAGCTGGCGCGGCCGCCCGACGAGCGCGAGCTGGAGCGCTGGCTCGGCGCGCTGACGCGGGGCGAGTTCGACGACATCGTCTTCTTCACGGCGCAGGGCGTTCGTTTGCTGTACGAGATGGCCCGGCAACTCGGGCGCGAAGGGGCGGCCCTCGAGGCGCTGCGAGCGACCCGACTGATCGCGGATGGCAGCCGCACGGCGCGGGCACTCGCGGAGCTCGGGTTGCGCGCGACGGCACGGGCCACCGGAACGATCACGCTGCAGGAAACCGTGATGTCCCTTGGCGTCTCGGGGCGCGTGGTGGCCCTCCAACCCCGAAGCTCCCCGGAGGACCTGGAGCTCGCGCGCGAACTCCAGCGAGCGGGTGCGACGGTTCACATCACGACCCGCGCGGACATGCCGGACACGGCCGCCGACGACATCGTGCACCGGATGCTCGACGCTAGCGTGGACTCGGTCGTGCTATTCGATGCAGAGCAGGTCGCGTGGGTATGGGACGCGGCCCTTTCCACCGGTCGAACCGGCGCGCTTCGCGATGCGTTGGGAAAGATGTGCATCGTCGCCAGCGAGTCTGCGACCGACGCGCTCCGCGATCTCGGCGTGCGTGCGCAGGCCGTGCCCTCCCGAATGCTGCACGGCCAGGCCAGCATCGAAGACGCCGTGGCGCTCTTCACGCCACCGAAGCGACGAAGCGCGTCGCGCACCGACGCCGGCCGCATCGTCGTGGTTGGCCGTTCGGCGGCCGCGGACGCTTTCTGTGAACGGCTCGGAGAACTCGACGAGGCAGGTGCGTTTCAGCTGACGACGCTGGCAGAAGATCGGGTGACGGGGCTCGACTGCGAGCGGCAGGTCGTACACGAGGCTTCTGGAGGGTCGGTCTCGTACGATCTGCTCGTGCTGGCACCGGGCACGACCAGCGTCGCACCCACCTTGCCCGGCACCGATCGGGAGGGAGTCGCAATTCACGAGTCACGACCGGATCTCTCAGCACTGGGCGAGCGCGCACGGACGGCCCGCGCCGTGGTCATCGTCGGGACCGGCGCGGCGGCCCTGGAGGTCGCGGAAGCAGTTCACTCGGACGGGAACGTGACTCAGCTCGTCGAGAGCGGGCCTCATCTGCTTCCCGGAACGCTCGATCCCGGAGGCGCCGCGCTTCTCGAGCGGATGCTCGAGAAGCGCGGACTGACCGTCCATCTCGGAAAGACGGCCGTTCGAATCACCGGAGACCAGCGAGTCACTGGACTCCGTTTGAACGACGGCACGAAGCTCGACGCCGATTTCGTCGTTCTCATCGCGGCGGCGCGGCCGAACCACGAGCTCGCCGAAGACGCCGGGCTGGACGTCGCGGACGGTGGAAGCCTCGTCGTGGACGACGAGTTTCGAACCAGCGACGCCCATGTTTATGCGCTTGGACCGGGTGTCACCTGCCGTGTCGACGGGTTGGTGACGCCTCGTACCGATGAGGAGGCCGCAGCGCGTGCCCTCGCAGAGCGCATCGCAACCGACTCCGGCGCTCATGCCTTTCGTGCGGCAGCCTCGTCCAGGCGAAGAATCTTTGGCATCGATGTGGCAGCCCTGGGAGACCCGATCGCGGAGCGCCGGACCGGACGTTCCCTCGTCCTTTTTGACGCGACGCGCGGAACGTACAAGAAGCTCGCCCTCTCGGAGGACGGGGCGCGCCTGGTCGGCGCGGTGCTCGTCGGCGAGGTCGACGACCACGCGGAGCTGCTGTCCGTGTATCGGGATGGCCAGCTTGCGGAGTCAGTACAGCACGGGACGAATGGCCATGCCGCAGGGGCGCGGTCGAGCGGATTGATCGGCGCGATCCTCGTCGCGGACGATCGGGTCCGAATTCTGCCCAGCGGACACGTCATTCCGTGACGCGTCGCGCTCGACGCGGGCGCGTCTCGTGCCAGGGACGACCGTGTTCTGACGCGGACCGTCGCGAAGAGCCCTCGTCCGCGATTTGTGCGCCTCGCGATCGGGCGGTAAGATTCCGAAACAATGCCGACACGAAGCCCACTCAAGCCCGCAGAAGCCGAAAGCATCGTCACCGAGTTACGGGAAGAGCATGGGCTCGGACAAAAGTATCGGCTGAAGGTCGAAGCTGCGCAGCGAGGGTGGCACGTGCAGGATCAGCAGGGTCGAGTCGAGTCGGTGCCGCCGATGCCCGCCGGCGAGTGGCGCGAATATCTGGAAGAGCGCTTCATCGAAGCCATCACCCAGCACGACGAGACATCGGAAGCATAGCCGCCTCGATGGTCACGGGTCCGCGTTCGAGGTGCAGCGTGGGTCGAGAGATGCCGAAGGCCAATGACCCCAGCATCGGGCAAGTGCCGCGACCATGCCTGCCGCGCAGGCGCCGTTACCAATGTTTCAGGGCAGCTCGAACCGAAAGCGGATTCGTTCGGCGAGATCGCAGGCGATCCCGCCCGGGCGTCCGTTGCCGACCGCGCGCTCGTCGAGCGAGACCACCGGCATCACCAGCTGCGACGTGGAACAGATGAAGACCTCGTCGGCAGCGGCGACGCGGTCGAGCGAAATCAGCTCGCCCCGAACGTCGATACCTGCCTCCCGGGCGCACTCGACTACGAAAGGACGCATCGTACCGGGCAACAGGTCGCTCGATTGCGCGGGCGTCTTGAGCTCACCGCGCTCCACGATGAAGACGTTGCTCGACGCGCCTTCGTGGACGACTCCGGACGCGCCGACCAGGAGCGCTTCGTCGGCGTTCCTCCGCTTGGCCTCCCGCTTGGCAAGGATCGCGGGCAGGAGCATCGTGGTCTTCAAGTCGCGACGCGACCAGCGAATGTCGGGTGTGGAGATGGCTCGAATGCCCCGAGCGACGTCGGCAGCCGTCGGGAACGTGAAGGGAGTCACGTAAGTGAAGAACGTCGGATGGGGCGCGACCTCGGGGAGATGCGTCCGCGGAGTGGCACCCCCGGTGACCTGCGCGTAGAGCAGGGCCTGTTCGACGCCTTCGTCCGCGATCAGAGCCGCGACGATCCGCTGCCAGTCCATGAGCTCGGGAACGCCGGATTCCAGCCCGAGCTCTTTCGCCGCATTGCGCATACGGGTCACGTGCGCTTCGAGAAGGCGCGGCACGCCGCGCGTGATCGACGTTACCTCGTACAGGCTTTCCCCGAACTCTAGCCCGCGATCGTCGAGAGGGATCCTGGCTTCCTCGAACGGAACGAACCGATCGTCCAACCACGCGCGCTTCGGAACGGCCATTCTTCGAGAGCTATTGTACCGGCGGTGGCAAAACGCCCTTTTTGACGGCGGCCGGGCAGCCGCGATCGACCCCGGTGGGGCCGTCCTCGGTCTTCACGACCTTGAACTCGACTCGGCGATTCTTGTCCCACGCGGCCATGTTGTGGCCCGGGTCGACCGGGCAATATTCACCATAGCCCTGAGAGACGAGACGCTGGCGTTCGACGCCCCGCTGGACCATGGCCTCCACGACCGAACGTGCCCGATCCTGGGTGAGCTTCAGGTTGAACTCATCGTTCGAACGCTCGTCCGCGTGTCCGGCGACTTCGACGACCAGAAACTCTGGATGGTGCTTGAGGGTCGTGGAGACTGCATCGATGATCGGGAAGGACTCGGGGAGGATTTCTGCGCTCCCGGTCTGGAACAGCACCTTGTCCATGATGAGAATGTCGCTGCCCTCGATGATGACTTTGCCCTTGTCGGGACACCCGTCCTCATCTTCGAAGCCGTTGTAGGTCTCCGGATCGTTCGGACACTTGTCCGAGACATCGGGGATCTGGTCGTGATCGTTGTCGGGGTCGGGGCAACCGTCCGTATCCTCGAAGCCGTCCTTGTCCTCGGGGTCGTTCGGACACTGGTCGACCTTGTCCGGAATGCCGTCCTTGTCGTTGTCGGGATCCGGGCAGCCGTCCGTGTCCTCGAAGCCGTCGCGATCTTCGGGGTTGTCGGGACACTTGTCGTGAGAGTCGAGGATGCCGTCGCCGTCGCGATCGCCGTCGGACGTCTCGGGGCAACCATCCTGGTCCTCGTCGCCGTCGAAATCTTCGGGAATGTTCGGGCAGCGATCCCTGACGTCGGGGATGCCGTCGTTGTCGTTGTCCGGATCGGGGCAGCCGTCCTCGTCCTTGAAACCGTCGAAATCCTCCGGCTCGTCAGGGCACTTGTCTTCGTCGTCCTTGTAACCGTCCCCGTCACGATCGCCGATCGAGGGCTCGAAAACGAACCCGAGCAAGAGCCGCACGTCCGCTGCCTCGAAGCCTGTACTGAAGGCGCGCGAGCCCGCACCCATCATGAGGTAGCTGTTGTTCTCCACGAAGAGCTTGATGCCGCCGACGATCTCTTCCGAAAGCTTCTGCGCGGAGTCGGAATTGGCGTCGAGCAGATACGTCCCATAGGTCTCGCCGACCAAATCCAGATCGTCGAGAGCGCGCCAGGCGAAGCCAGCCTGGAACGTCCCGAGATTGCCGTTTTCGAATGCGCCCTCCTTCAGCTCGTTCCGCCCGAACTGGTCCATGCCAAACTGCGCGTTCGAGCCCGTGTGCCCCCGAAAACCCACGTTCAGGCCGAGCTTGAATCGCCCCGTTGCGCCGAATCGCTTTTCGCCGATGAGCTGAGGCCAGAACCACGCGCCCGGATCCGCCCCGAGGTTGTTCTTCGCGCTCCCGATGGGAACGCCTACCTGGATCAGGGCGGCGAGCCCGATCCCCTTCTCGACGCGCGTGAGGCGCACCTTGCCGTGGAGCGCGATGGTGCTGAACCCCTGCGTGTCGAGCTGTGCCGTGTTGTACTGCCCGCCCGTCGGCCCGACGTCGAAGGCCGGATCGCCCGACATGAGCACGACGGGCACCGTCAGGCCCACCACCGCGAGGTTCGCGATGCCGTAGTTGAAGCCGAACGTGCCTTGAAACGAGTCTTTCACGAGCGCATTGACGCCCGTGCCGCCCTTCTTCCCGTCGATGAACTTGCAGTTTTGATAACTGCAATTCACCTGCTCCATGATGGGCGTCCCATCGGCGGCGGTTTCGACCTTCCCAGTGGTCGGGTCGATCGTGGGCTGCGTCGTCTGGGGAACGGCGCTGTTGCTCGTGCGAAGGATGTTCCGGCCGTAATCGAGGATGAGTCCGAAGCTCGTGTCCCCCGCGCCGAGAATGTCGGACCCGTTGACGGAGAAGAACCCCTTCGAATCCACGGCGGGGCGAAACAGATGCGTGTCGGCACCCTGATTCACTCCGGACGGCGTTCGATCGGTATAACCCGTCAGCTGCTGCTGTGCGCCGGCGGTGGCTGACGCTGCGGCGATCGAAAGGGCGCACCCTGCCCCGTGAATCTTCGACCAGCGCCGCGACATCTTCGCCATCGGTGAAGCTCCCGTCTCGGAAATCCGCGAAAAGTACGGCCTTGTATAAGGTTTCACGGTATCACCCCCTAAAATCCCCTGTCAACGCGAGTTCCTTCTTCCTGAAGTGTCTCATGGAGGCGATCTCTTCCGAGACGGCCCAGCCACGCTTCTCGCTCCGCATCGACGACAGCATCTCGACGACGCCGTCGTCTCCGAAGAATCAACGAGGCGCGGAACTACGCGAGCGCAGCGAGCCCGCCGAAGGCGGCGGGGGAGCGGTCGCGAAGCGAGCCGCGGGGGTCAAGACCCCCTTGCGAGCGCGAGCCCGCCGAAGGCGGCGGGGGAGCGGTCGCGAAGCGAGCCGCGGGGGTCAAGACCCCCTTGCGAGCGCGAGCCCGCCGAAGGCGGCGGGGGAGCGGTCGCGAAGCGAGCCGCGGGGGTCAAGACCCCCTTGCGAGCGCGAGCCCGCCGAAGGCGGCGGGGGAGCGGTCGCGAAGCGAGCCGCGGGGGTCAAGACCCCCTTTCCTAGTAGACTTCCTGGGCCGCTCGTGGGTTCTTCGGTGGGAGGTTCCGTGCCCGGAGGAGAAGTCCGTCTCCATTGCTCGACTGTGGGTCGCGCGCTGAGCCAGCGCGCGGTTCGATGGTGGGCAGGCTCGGCACTTTTGTGCCTGACGATGTTCCTGGCGGGGCCGGCGCGGGCGGATCCGGTCCCGACGCTCGAGGGACGATGGTCGGCAACCCCACTCACCGTGCGCTGGATCATCGGAGAGTGGGGCCCTCCTTGCGGACCTCGACCGAGCGGAGGGGGCGAGGCCGGCGCGAGCGTCGTCGTCAGCCGCGCTGGAGCGGAGCTCCTCATCTCCGGCGGAGGACGCACGTACTCGACCGCACAATGCTGGGAGCAGTACCCGGGCATCGGGCGCGTGAGCCACTCGGCTTCGACCCGCGCTTGGAAGACGACGTGTCGGACGTCGACGGACGACCCACGGCAAGCGACGATCACCACGACGCTCACGGGAACGGACGATTCGTTGTCCTTCTACGAGGCGGGGCAATACCAGTTCGTCATTCAAGGCCAGAACTGCACGGCCAGCGTCGGGCGCTACCGCACCTACTCGCTCGTCGAGCGCGCGGGAACACCTGAACCACCTCCGCCGCTCGCGGCGTCGACGCCGCCGGTCCAGCCGAAGGCTCCGCCCGTCGAAAAAGGCGCTGACTCGAGCCGGTGCGCGAGCCCCGGCCCCCCGGCGCGCCTCGAAGTGCGACCTGCGCGGAAGCTCATGCGAGCGGGTGACGATTTTCAGCTTCCGGGCGATCGTCTACGACGCCTCGGGGTGTCTCCTGTACGTGAAACCCGCGTGGGCAATCGACTCGGGCGCGGACCAGGTCGATCTGAATCCGAACGGCGACGCGCGAGTTCATCCCGACGCGCCCGAAGGAGAAGTACGATTGACGGCCTCCGTCGGCGGGCGGTCCGCGCTCGTGACGATCGAGATCGCATCTTCTGCGCGCTACGACGCCCTGCTGAAGAGTGGTGCCTTCAACGCGGACGGCGAGGTGGACGAGGCGGCGTCGGTGGCAATTGCATCGCAGTCGATCGGTGCCGGCGACGCGGTCGCTGAAGACACGGCGACCCGACGCAAGCACCTGTTCGTGGGGCTCGTCGTGATAATCGCGGCATTACTGGCCGCAGGCGCGGCACTGCTCTTCAGACAGGCGCGCGGCAACGCCAGGACGAAGGCGGCCGAAGACGCGGCGCGGCGCGCAAGATTCTCTCCGCCCGAGCCACCGGCCGCGGTCCCTTTGGATCCCCCGGTCGAACCCGAGCCCGCCGCCCCACGGCCGAACCCGAAGACCATCTGCCCGATCTGCGGCAAACAATACGCGGCGGAAGCGCGTTTCTGCGGCTCCGATGGCGCGACCCTTCTGCCCTTGAATTGACGGCCCTGGCGGTGATGACCTCGATCGACTTACGTAGCCAGGGTTTTTAGAGTTGGGACCAGCTTTTCGCGCTACCCTCGGGCGCACGCTGACATGATTGTCGACTGCCACTCCTGCGGCGCCACTTACAACATCTCCGACGATAAGGTCCGCGGCCGTCGTGTCCGGGTCCGCTGCAAGAGCTGCGGGGAGGGCATCATCGTCGATGGCGCGCAGCTGGCGGCCGAAGACGCGACGCGCGTCTACTCGCCGAACTTCGAGCCCGCGGCATATGGCGGGACCAGGGAAAACGACGAATCGACGCGGGTGATGTCCGCGCCGAGCGATCTGCACCGGCTGGCCCCAGACGCGGGCGACGAGTGGACGGTGAACCTGAGCGAAACGGAGCAGCGCACCATGAGCACCGAAGAGCTCGTGCGCGGATATCACGGCGGATCCATCGGGGACGACGCGTTCGTGTGGCGCGACGGCATGTCCGACTGGCTGCCGGTCCTGGACGTTCCCGAGTTGCGCTCGGCGGTGGAGGCGTCGGAAGCGACACGAGTCGTGAGTCCGGCGGCTGCGGTGCGCGCGCCGCTCGGCAGGGGCGGAACCGGCTCGCTCCCGGCACCGCCAATTCCACCGCCACCGGTCAAGGTGACGCCGCCCCCGCCCGCGCCGCAGGCCGTTGCCTACTCGGCACCCGCAGCGCCACCGCGCGCGGCCCAGTGGTCGCCGGCTGCCGAGGCTACCGTCGAATACGTCGCTGCTCGTCCGCCGCCCGCGCCTTCGGCATTCGCCCCCCAGGCGAGACCCGCCCCGGCCGCGCGCGCAGCACCGCCGGCTCGGGTTCGAGAGGGGCGTCAGCGCGGGCCGGATCTCTTCGGCGGCGGCAGGGACGCGGCCGGGGAGGACGCTCTGCTGAACAGCTCGTCGATGCCGCTCGCGCAGTACGAAGAAAAACCCATCGGAGCGAGAAACGAGAACTCGGTCCTGTTCTCGCTCGACACCCTGAAGGCGGGAGCCAGACGCGGACCGTCGACCGTTCCACCTCGCTTTCCACAGGCTTCGGCCCCCACCGCAGCCGACATTTTGGGACTCAGTGCCGGGGGAGCGTTACCGGGCATGGACACCGGCGCCGCCCTCTTGAGCGCCCCCGCCGTCGAAGCGCCCGTGCCCGTTTTTGCACCCGAACCGCAGTCGAGAAGCCGTATGGACACGACGCCTCCGACGTCGCGCGGAAAGATTCCGCTGGTCGTCGTCGGGCTGGTTGTCCTCGGTGCGTGCGCGGTCGCAGGCGGTGCGTTCATGATGTTCGAGGCGCGGCAGCAGTCAGCTTCGCCGGCCGCGAGCGTGTCTCGAACGACCGCAACCACGGAACCGAATGCACTTCCGAGTGCCGCGGTTCCGCCCGCCCCCGTGGCGACTCAAGCGGCACCGGCGAGCCCCGTGGCGACGGTCCAGGCCGCGCCCGAACCCGCACGCGTCGCGCCCGAACCAGTGGAAGCACGCCCCGCACCCGTGGAGCCGGCGCCGGGCCGTCCGACGGCCCCGAGCGGCGCGAGAGACGAACGCTCGGCGGAGCAAGCGAAGATCGAGGCCATGAAAGAGGCCCTTCGAGCCAACGCTGGACCGAAGCCCGACAAGGCAGACACCACCGCGCCGCAAAAACTCGTCCTGGCGGAAGACAACTCGAGCCCGGGCACTGGCGGGAGCGACACACCGGCCGCGCCCCCGGACGAACCCCCGAAGCCCCCCTTCGACACGAGCGCCGCGAGAGCCGCCCTCGACGCCGCGGCGTCGAACGCCGCCTCTTGCAAGAAGGACGATGGCCCGACCGGTCGCGGCAAGGTGCAAATCACTTTCTCGCCGAGCGGTCGAGCGACGAGCGCGACCGTCGTGGAGGGGCCCTTTGGTGGAACGGCGACGGGAGGCTGTGTCGCCCGGACCTTCCGAGCCGCGCACGTCCCCGCGTTCAGCGGCGACGCGGTGACCGTTTCGAAGAGCTTCACGATCCCGGAGTGACCACAGCGGGCGCGTGTTCCGGCGATACCCGCGCGCTTACGGCCTCGTGCCGCAAAGATTGCCGCTCGGCACCGAAGCGTGGCGTCCCCGCGACGCAAGCACAGCGGGCCAGCAGCGGCTCTCGTCGCTGCACGGCCGCCGCACGCAATGGCCCGCGTCGTGCTTGGCCGATCGCCCATGCAAGCAACATCGGTAGCAGAAACCAGGTCCACGGCGTCTCCCCTCGAGCGTGGACCCGCGTTCAGACCTTACGCGGAGGCGCTCCGCCATCTGAGCGTCGCGTCCGTGAAGAAGAACTTCGACGCTTACGCGGACATCGCCTGGGAGACGCCGAGCTTTTCCATCGACTCCACGGACGAGCGCTGGGCCTATCACAACGTCACCGACGATCCGCTCGTGGAGACGGATTGGTACGCGACCCTCGACTCGGAAACGAGGTCCGCTCTCGGACTTCACGTGATGGCAAACTTCGCCAAGATCGGAATCGGGTTCGAATCGATTCTCCAGCGCGGGCTCATCGCGTACGCAGCCGAGCTCCCGAACGGCGCTCCTGAATTTCGGTACGCCTATCACGAGATCGTCGAGGAGGGTCAGCATAGCTTGATGTTCCAGGAGTTCGTCAATCGGTCACGGGTGGACGCCGCCGGCCTGCCGGGATGGTTCCGGCACGGGGCGCGGGCGGTCATCGAGCTTGCGACGCGATTTCCGGAGCTGTTCTTCATGTACGTTCTCGGCGGCGAAGAACCGATTGACTACGTGCAGCGACGCAGCCTTCGCGAAAAGGAACGATTGCCACCGTTGCTCCGGCGCATCTCGGAGATCCACGTCACGGAAGAGGCGCGGCACATTTCGTTCGCGCGGACGTACCTGCGGGAGCGCGTACCGTCGCTCCCGGCCCATCGAAAACTGGCGCTGGCACTGACGACTCCCGCGTTGCTCGGCCAGATGACACCACTGATGATCCGTCCGTCCGAGGCCACGGTCCGAAGGTTCGCGATCCCCGAAGAAGCGTGGAGCGACGCCTACGACGACAACCCCGACTATTCGGCTAGACTGACGGCTGCGACGGACAAAATCCGCGTTCTCTGCGCGGAACTCGACCTCGTCCCGCGAGCCGCGCGCATTCTCTGGAAGCGCTTCGGCATGTGGCCGGCCGCGGATTGCTGACGCGGTCCGAGCGGTCAGAAAGTCAGATCGGCGTTGATGCCCGGGGCGATGAACTTCAGCGCGCCGCCATCCCCTACACTGACGTGGTCGTAGGCGACGTGAGCGCCGATATTCAACATCGGAAGGGCCGTGAAGTCGAGGGACAGGCCCGCGTCGTAGCTGAACCCCCAGTGATGACCGACGATCGGAAACACCGTATCGCCTTCGCCGACGTGCACGAACACGCCAGGGCGCAGCACTTCGCCGATTGAAAGACGACCACCGGCTTTGAGGTTGTAGAGCTTCACGCTATCGCCGAGGCCGTAATACGAGAAGCCGACCTCGGGGGTCAGGACGACGAGGGGCAAATGGAGCTCCTTTCCCACACGAATGCCGAAGCCCCATCCGCTCGACGGAGCGCCGGAGCCGACCGGGAATGCGAGGTCCAGATCCCCGCCGATGTTTGCGCTCGCCAGCCTGGGCATCAAGAACACGCCCGCCGCGATGACGGATGCCGTGACGAGTGAACCGACCCTTTGATTCAAGTTCATTGGTTTCTTCTCTTTCGGCGGGGCTCATGCCGCGCCCCCTCGGCCGAGGCCGAGCAGCAGCACTATAGCCGCAACAATCAGGAAACCAACGAATAGCATTTTCGTGAAACTCGCCGCCGCACCCGCATGCCCCCCGTATCCCAAAAATCCCGCGACTATTGCGATGGCGAAGAAAATCAACGACCAACGGAGCATGCGGGCACCTCCTTTTGCGAAAACTGCGCGACGGCGCGTCGAGCTAGGACGAGCAAGGTCCGTGCCTCCTCGGCCACTTTCGAACCGAGATTCAGGCGTTCCGCAGGCGTTCGGCGAGACGGGTTAGCCGGTCTTCGCGACGCGTCTCGGCCAGCGCGACCTTGATGGCTCGCGGGTCAGCGACCAGAACACAAAGCTTCTTCGCGCGCGTCACGGCAGTGTAAACCAGGTTCCGCGACAGCATGACGAAGTGGGCCGTGAGGATCGGCACGACGACCGCCGAATACTCGCTCCCCTGACTCTTGTGGATGCTGGTCGCGTACGCGAGGATCAAGAGATCCAGCTGGACGTCCTCGTATGGGACCTCGCGACCCTCGAAACGCACGATGAGCCGTTCTTCCTTCGGCTCGACCGCGGTTATGACGCCGAGATCGCCGTTGTACACCTCGCGCTCGTAGTCGTTTCTGGTCTGCATCACCTTGTCGCCGACCCTGTAGGTGACGCCGCGGCGCACGAGGGACGGGCCCTCTGGATTCAACGCGACCTGCAGCGCGGCGTTCAGCGCTTGCGTGCCCGCCGGACCGCGGTGCATCGGCGTGAGAACCTGCACGTCGTCCCGCGGATGCAGACCGAACCGGCGTGGGATTCGCTGACTGACGAGTTCGACCACGGTGCGAGCCGCTTCGTCCGCCTCCGTGCGCTGTACGATGAAAAAGTCGGCGTTCGGGTCGTCCGCGGCGGCGCTCTCCGGGGCGCGCCCGTGCAGCATGGCGTGAGCGTTCGATACGATCCGGCTCGCGCTCGCTTGCCGGAAGATGCGCTCGAGCCGCACCGTCGGGACGGCGCCGCTGTCGATCACGTCGCGCAGCACCGCGCCCGGACCCACTGACGGAAGCTGATCGACGTCGCCGACGATGACCAGACGCGCCGCTGACGAGAGCGCCACGAGGAGGGCGCGGGCGAGCTCGACGTCGACCATCGACGCTTCGTCGACGATCAGCGCGTCGGCGCCGAGGGGATGCTCGGCATCGCGCGTGAACTTCCGGAGGCGCGGATCGTAGTCGAGCAGCCGGTGAAGCGTGGACGCGGGCTTGCCCGTCGCTTCCGACATTCGCTTCGCGGCGCGTCCCGTGGGCGCCGCCAGGCGTACGTCGAGCCGCGCGCGTTCGAAGACGCTCAGGATCGCCCGCACAATCGTGGTTTTTCCGACGCCGGGGCCGCCCGTCACCACGACGACCTTGTCCTTTGCCGCAGCCTCCACGGCGCGCCTCTGTTCGGGCGCGAGCTCGACGGACACGGCCTTTTCGAACGCGCGGAGCGAAGCCTCGAGTCCGAAGAGCGGGCGCGCGGGGGACGAGAGCAACTGGCGCAACTCGTCCGCGACGGTCACCTCGGCCGCGTGCAAGCGCGCCGGATACACGAGCTCGCCCTCGACGACGACACGTCCGGCGGCCCAGAGAGCATCGATGGCGGCCTCGACGTGCGCACCCTCGATTCTGTAGCATCGCCGCGGCTCTTTCGACGAGCGCGACGCACGGCGCGGCGAGGTGACCCCGTTCCGTGGCTTCGTCGAGAACGTGCAGCGTCCCGGCCTGCGCCCGCTCCGGATGGTCTCCCGCGATCCCGAGCGACCGGGCGATGCGGTCCGCGGTCTTGAACCCGACGCCGCGCACGTCGAGCGCGAGACGGTAAGGGTGCAGTTCTACGATCTGCGCAGCGCGGTCACCGTACCGGTCGTGAATGCGTGCGGCGAGCGACGGCGAAGCGCCATGCGTCTGAAGGACCAGCATGACGTTGGAGATGGCGTGCTGCGACACCCAGCGCTTGCGGATCTCGTCCGCCCGCTTCGCGCCGAGACCCGGCACGCCGGCAAGCTTGGCCGGCGACTCGTCGAGCACCTTGAGAGTCTCGAGCCCGAACGTCTCGACGATGCGTTTGGCGAAGCCTGGGCCGATGCCGGGAATCGCACCCGACCCAAGATAGCGCTCGAGGCCCACGAGCGTGTCCGGCGCGACCGGCACCAATGTCTCGACGCGGAACTGCTCGCCGTGGCGCGGATCGTTCACGAAGTCCCCGGTGAGGCGAACGTGTGTTCCCGGACCGACCGCAGGGTATTTACCGACCGCGACGATGGAACCGCGACCTTTCACGGATCCGACGCGGATCACGCGAAAGCCGGTTTCTTCGCTCTCGTAGGTGACGCGCTCGACGTCGCCCGTCACGGTCGTGGCCACGCGGGGATTCTACCCGGAATGTCGAGCGCGCTTCTCGATAACCTGCGCTTGCCGATCGCGAGCGGAAGGGCTACCCGTGGACCTCGCATGCCGGCTTCTCACCGCCTTCACCAGCGCTGCGCGGGCGCGTCGGGCCCCTTCGTACTCGCGGGCACGACCAGGAAATACGAGCGTTCCAGGCCTTTTTCGGTGAAGCACCTCGACCTCGACGTCGCGGTCGATCCAAAAGAAAAGACGATCTCCGCACGGGCGAAGGTCGAGTTCGTGCGGCGCGCGCCGGCCGCGAAGGAACTCGAGCTCGACGCGGTGGGCTTCGAGCTGTCGCGCGTGCGGCTCGACGTGGGAAAAGGGTTTCAGCCCGTCGAATACACCTACGACGGTGACACGCTCACGACGCCGGTCCCGAAGAGCGCGAAAGGCGGGCGCCTCGAGATCGTCTATCGCGCAAAACCCAAGCGCGGACTCTATTTCTCGCGCCGGACAGCGCCGTGAAGGATCGGCCGGTCCAGGTCTGGAGTCAGTGCCAGGACGAAGACGCGCGTCACTGGTTCCCGTGCCACGACAAGCCGCACGTGAAGATGACGACCAAGATCACCGTGCGCACGCCGCCTGGCTTCACGGCGATCTCGAACGGCGATCTCATTTCGAAGGAGACCCCGCGTGGCAAGAAGCCGTGGGTGCACTCGTTCGAGATGAAAGATCCTCTCCCGAGCTACCTGGTGACGCTGGTCGTCGGACACTTCGACGTCGTGGAAGACCGCGCCGCCGTTCGGACGGGTCGCCCGAGCGTGCCCGTCAGCTATTACGTGCCCAAGGGACGGGCCGCGGACGCGAAGCGGTCGTTCGGTGAAACACCGCGCATGATCGAGCTCTTCGGACGGCTCACCGGGACGCCGTTTCCGTGGAGCCGCTACTCGCAGATCGTCGTGAGCGACTTCATCTTCGGCGGCATGGAGAACACGACGGCGACGACGATGTACGAGCACGTCCTCCTGGACGAGCGCGCCGCTCTCGACGTCACGAGCAACGATCTCGTGGCGCACGAGCTGGCGCACCACTGGTTCGGGGATTTCGTCACGTGCCGGGACTGGTCGCACGCCTGGCTGAACGAGGGCTTCGCGACGTACTTCGAGCACCTGGAACGAGAAGACCGTCTCGGTCTGGACGAGTACGAGCACGGCGTCGCCGGAGACGTGAACGCGTATCTCGGCGAGGCCGGTGGTCGCTATCAGCGCGCGATCGTCTGCCGCGACTACGAGGAGCCCATCGATCTCTTCGATCGCCACCTCTACGAGAAGGGCGCGCTCGTCCTCCATTTGCTACGCCGCGAGCTCGGGGACGACTTGTTCTGGAAGGGCATCGCCCTTTATCTCGGTCGCCACGGAGGCGGCATCGTCGAGACCAGCGACCTGACGCGCGCCTTCGAAGAAGTGAGCGGGCGCTCGCTGGAGCAATTCTTCGACAGCTGGGTGTATCGCCCCGGACACCCCATCTTGAAGGTGCAGGTGAGCTGGGAGCATGGGCACGTGAACGTCCGGGTTCGGCAATCGCAAAAGAGCGGCGACGTGCCCCTCTTCGCGTTCCCAATGGAAGTGGAAGTGGGGACGAAGTCCGGCAAGGTACACCGCCACCAGAAGTCGATGGATGCCGAGAGCGACGCGCTCGTCGTGTCGTCGCCGGAGCGGCCGCTCTGGGTCGCGTTCGATCCCGCATTCCGCGTGGTCGGCGCGATCACGGTCGAGGCACCGGCCGATATGCTTCGGCATCAACTCGCTCGCGCGTCCACCGCACGCCTCAGAGCCGCCGCTGCCACCGCGCTAGACAAGCGCACGGATCCGGAGACCGTCACCGCGCTCGGCATTGCGCTCGCGAAGAAGTCCGAGGCATGGATGGTCCGCGCCGAGGCTGCGCGCGTCCTCGGCAAGATCCGCGGACCCGACGCCTTCGCGAGCCTCGCCGCGGAAGTCGAGACACCACATCCGAAAGTTCGCCGCGCGGTCGCCTCGGCGCTGGGCGAGTTCCGCACGGACGAAGCCGCAGCGCTCCTGTCGCGCGTCGCGACGCAGGACGACAGCTATCTCGTCGGCGCCGAAGCGGCGCGTTCCCTCGGTGAAACACGGAGACCACACGCGCTCGACGCCCTCGTCACGGTTCTGGGGTCGGGCTCCTGGTCCGACGTGAAGCGCGCCGCTGCGCTCGATGGCCTCGCTGCACTCCGCGTCGACGAAGCCGTCCCTCACGTGCTCGAGCGCACGAAGTACGGCCACTCGAGCCAGACGCGCCGCGCGGCAGTCGTCGCCCTGGCCCGCCTCTCGGACGAGCGCAAGGTGCGCGAGCATCTGGAGTCCTTGCTCGAGGACGACGATCCTCACTTCCGCATCTCGGTCGTTCGCGCGCTCGAGACCATCGGCGATCCTCGGACCCGCAGCGCGTTCCGGAAAGCCCTCGACCGGGAACCCGACGGTCGCGTGGCGCGGCGGATCCGCGAGGCGCTGCGTGCCTTCGGCCAGAGTCCGACCGCGGAACAGAAGAAGACGACGGATGAGCTCGAACAGCTCCGGCGGGATCTCTCCGACATGAAGACGCGACTCTCGAAGCTCGAGAGCAACCGGAAGCCACGGAAGAAGCGTTCCACCTCGCGAAGTAAGCCCTCATGAGCGACGACGCGCCCGTTCGACTCGATCGCCGCGACAGCGTGGCGATTCTAGTCCTGGACCGCCCGGACCGGATGAACGCGATCAGTCGCAAGATGGTGACCGAGCTCGGCCGCCTCGGTCGCGAGCTCGCCTCGGACTCGAGCGTGCGCGCCCTGATCCTGACCGGCGCCGGCAATCAGGCGTTCTGTGCTGGTGCGGATTTGAAAGAGCGCGCCCGCATGTCGGACGACGACGTGCGCGACCAGCTCCGTCTCTACCGCTCCGAGTTCGCGTGGCTCGAACCCTTTCCGGCGCCCGTCATCGCCTCGATCAACGGCGTGGCGCTCGGCGGAGGTCTCGAGCTATCGATGCTCTGCGATCTTCGCGTGGCCGCCGAGCACGCGATCCTGGGCCTGCCGGAGACGTCCCTGGGCATCATTCCGGGCGCGGGCGGCACCCAGCGGCTCCCGCGACTCGTCGGTGAAGCGCGCGCGAAGGAACTGATCCTGCTCGGACGTCGCATCAGCGCCGCCCACGCCCTCGCGATCGGTCTGGTGAACCGCGTGTGTCGACCGGGCGCCAACGTCCTGGACGACACGCTCGAATGGATCCGGCCCATCGTGGACGGCGCGCCCATCGCCCAGCGCGCCGCGCTCGACGCCATCGACGAGGCAGGCCGGCTCTCGCTCCCGGAAGGGCTGACGCGCGAGGCCGAGCTCTACGAACACTGTCTCGCGAGCGAAGATCGCCGCGAGGCCCTCGTGGCGTTCGCGGAGAAGCGCAAGCCGGCGTTCAAGGGTCGCTGACGATGTTCGGGGGGACGTCGCTCGTTCGGCGGGTTCGACGACGAACCCCCGAAAGGGTAGATTCAGCGTCGATGCACGCCTCGACAGCCCGCGTGAAGATCGGTCCAGCCGCGCGCAGCTTGTTCCTGGACGAGTGATGGCTCCGGATCGTAAAGACGCGCGACCGGGAACGATCCGTCGCGGACGAGTCCTGTCCCGCGTCGCGTTCGTGGCCGCGCTCGCGATGTCGAACGCCTGCCGCCGCGACACGGCGCACGCCGCCCCGCCCGCCGCGTTGCCGAAGACGGTGGCCACTCCCACAAAAGCCGCCGCGCCTTTCGCGACGGAAAAGGTCGATTTCACGGCGCCGGCGATGGGCACCGAGGTCCATTTCGTCGCATTCACGACGCCGAAGCTCGACGCGCCGTCGATCCGCGCCGCGATGGAGCGCGCCCACGCGGAGATCAAGCGCATCGAAGGCATCATGACGTCGTGGCGCGACGACAGCGAGGTCGGCCAGATCAACTTGCACGCGGGCCAGCCGGTCAAGGTCAGCGACGAGACGATCGACGTCATCGAGAAGAGCAAATGGTCCGGCGACATCTCGTCCGGCGTGTTCGACATCACGTTCCACGCGCTCGGCGATCTCTGGAAGTTCGGCGATGCGGCCGAGGCAAATCCGAAATTGCCGGACCCGGCCGTCGTCGCCCGGCAGCGAAAATACGTCGACTACCGCAAGGTTGTCGTCGACCGCGCCGCGCACACGGTGAAAATCGAAAAGGGGATGAGTATCGATCTCGGTGGCATCGCCAAGGGCTACTCGGTCGATCGGGCGGCGGCCGTGCTGAAGGCGGCGGGGCTCACGAGCTTCCTCGCACAGGCCGGCGGGGATCTGTTCGGCGCGGGCCGAAAGCCGGATGGCGCACCGTGGGTGAGCGGCATTCAAGATCCGCGGCAGCCCCCCGGCGCTTTCTTCGCGACCATCGAGCTCACCGATCATGCGTTCTCGACGGCAGGCGACTACGCGCGCTCGTTCATCCTCGGCGGCCGGCGCTACCACCACATCATCGATCCGCGCACCGGCTATCCGGCAACCGCGAGCCGCAGCGTGACGATCTGGGCGCCCGACGCCTTCACCGCCGACGCGATCGACGACGCCGTGTTCATTCTCGGGCCCAAGCGCGGCCTCGCGCTCATCGAATCTCTGCCGGGCACGGGCGCGGTCATCGTCGACGCACACAACAAGGTATGGGTGAGCCAACGCCTGGTCGGCAAAGTGCATGTCCTGCATCCGCCCACCGACGGGATCTGACTCGCCAGCAGGCCGCGGAACGCGAGGTCACCTCATCGATTCCGTCCGCGGCGGACGACCGGAACGAGGTCACCTGTTCGATTTCGCGCCGTCTCACTCTTCGTCGACGCCCTCGTCCTCGGCGCTATCGAAGAGCGTCCCACCCCTTACCGGAATCGCGCGCGCGGCCGCGACGTATTCGAGCGCCATGGCGAGCGCGTCGCGGTCCTCCACTTCCGGCAAGTACGCACGGCTGCCGTCCCAGAGGTCGAACGCGATGATCGACGACGGGTCGAACACGATCTGTTCGATCTGCGGCCACCTGTAGCGCCGCGCCTTGGGCACGATGAGATTCACGACATCCCGCGCCTCGACCCCGTCCGGACGGATGCGCACCCCGCGCATTCCCGCGCGAACCACCGACGCGAGCGAGCTGATGACGAGAATGACGGCGAAGGTCTGGATGCTCATGACCCGCGCCCGATCTTCCTCGACCACGTAGTGGAATAGCCAGGTTCCAGTGGCGCTTTGCTCACCGAGGACCACGAGTGCGCCCGTGGCGAGCGCCGCCAGGAGATACAAGATGGACGGAACGCGCGCCAGGAAAGGCGGCCCGAAGACCGTCTCCCGGGGCCGGTAACTCATGTCGAAGCCGGGCGGCCGCGACCGTCGCGCCATTCCCCGGAACGTACAGCGAAACCGCGCGGAGCGCCTTTCGGAACGCCGCCACCCTTGCGCCGGACTAGCCGTGGGGTTACCGAAAACGTGAAGGTTACAAGAATTCCAAACGATCGAGCGGAGGCGAAACCATGAAATTCTTCATCGACAGCGGAGACATTGGAGAGATCAAAGAGGCCGCGGCGATGGGCGCGATCGACGGCGTGACGACGAACCCGTCGCTCCTCGCGAAAGCCGGCGTGCCGACCAAGAAAGCCATCGTCCAGATCTGTGAGGTGGTCGACGGCCCCGTGTCGGCGGAAGTCATCGCGACGGACACGGCGGGTATTCTCGCGGAAGGTCGCGTCCTCGCGAAGCTGCACCCCAACGTCGTCGTGAAGGTGCCGCTCATCCCGGATGGCCTCAAGGCGGTGCAGGTGTTTTCGAAGGAGGGCACTCGCACGAACGTGACGCTGTGTTTCTCGCCGACGCAGGCGATCTTTGCCGCGAAGGCGGGCGCGACGTTCGTCTCGCCGTTCATCGGTCGCCTCGACGACATCGCCGACGAAGGGATGGATCTCATCGAGAAGATCGTCACCATCTTCGGCAATTACGACTACGACACGGAAGTGCTCGTCGCGAGCGTTCGGCACCCGGTGCACGTCGTTCAGGCCGCGCTCATTGGAGCTGACGTATGCACGATCCCCTTCAAGGTGATCACCCAGCTCGTCAAACATCCGCTCACCGACGCCGGGCTCGCCAAGTTCCTCGAAGACGCGAAGAAGATCCCGAAGGACTGAGCGGCCGCGTGCCGGTCGTCGTTTTCCGGAATGCGCCACGGTCGCCGTCGCTCGACGCGCGCGCCGTGAAGCGTCGCGCGGAGTCGATGCTCGCGTCGATCGGTGAGTCGCGCGCGGAGCTGTCCGTGATGTTGACGGACGACGCGAGCATTCACGAGCTGAACCGCAAACATCGGCGCAAATCCAGGCCCACGGACGTGCTCGCGTTCCCGATGGACGAGAACGGCGAAGGGCCGAGTCGCGCCGTGCGATTGCTTGGCGACGTCGTGATCTCGCTCGACACCGCCGCCCGCCAGGCGCGCGAACGGCGAAGGGCCCTCATGGATGAAGTCGTGCATCTCCTCGCGCACGGCCTCCTGCACCTGGTCGGCTACGACCACCATACGGACGCGGATGAACGCCGCATGAACGCCGCGGCCGAGAAGCTCATCGCCGCTGCAGACCGTCGCGACGCCGGCAAAACCCGACTTACCGCGACGCTTGCGGAAATCGACCCTAAGGCCGCGCTCTCGTTGAACAAGTTTACCCTCGGATCAGGCTATTTTCAGCCGATTTCGCTCGCTCGACATGAACCCGGACGGCGACCCCGTGTGTGTCCATTCGGTACATCCGCGGGGAGTCCTCGCCGCGACCGATCGAGGATCCCGCCTAATTTCCCTTGAAAGGCAAAAGGGGGCCTGTTATCGGTCAACGCGCCTTTGGTGATTACGAGCGTGCGGAACCGAGTCCGGCGCGTGACACTTGAGGGCGGGAAACGCCGTTCGAAGGACTTTTTCAGGAGGAAGTGGCTATGGCTGGCAAGAGACTGACCAAGGCTCAGGTCATCGCAGAAGTTTCGGGTACGACAGAGCTCGACAAGAAGAGCGTCGCGCGAGTGTTCGATGCGCTGCAGGATCTCATCCGCAAGCAACTCACGGGTCGTGGTCCGGGCGAGTTCGTCGTTCCGGGTCTCGTGAAGCTCCGCGTGGTGAAGAAGCCTGCAACGAAGGAACGCCCGGGCATCAACCCCTTCACGAAGGAACCGATCACGATTGCGGCGAAGCCGCCGAGCAAGAAGGTTCGCGCGACGGCGCTCAAGAACCTGAAGGACCTCGTCCAGTAAGGGCCGCCGCGACAACGCGGTGATTCTGCCCTCGGGAGATCCCCGGCGTTCCGAGAGGACGTCGGGGATTTTCAATTTCGATGCAGCCCATCGGTACGATTTCCGGCGAAGAGGCACGCGGCCTTCGTGCGTTCCTGTTCGACCTGGACGACACCCTCCTGGACCACGGTCGCCTCACCGAGCGAGCGTACGCTGCGCTGTTCCGCCTGAAAGAGAGCGGGCTCGTGCTCGTCGCCGTCACGGGGCGGCCTTCGGGGTGGGGCGAAGTCCTCGCGCGCCAGTGGCCGGTCGACGGAGTCGTCGCGGAGAACGGCGCGATCACGTGCGCGCGTAACGACGGCCACGTCGACGTGATCGACTTCGCCGGAACCGAGCGAGCCTCGCGCGCCCGGCACCTCGGCGCCATCGTCGGGGAACTGCGCGACCGCTTTCCGACATTACGCCCGACGGACGACATGGCCGCCCGGCGTGCCGACTTCACGTTCGACATCGGTGAACGCGAGCGCGTGACGGACGACGTCATCGCCGCGGCGTGTTCCTTCGCGTCGGCACGCGGCGCGCGCACGTCCACATCGAGCGTGCACCTGCACGTCACCCTCGACGGCCTCGACAAGGCCTCCGGCGTGGCGCGCTTTCTCAGCGAGCGCTTCGGTTTCGACGAGACGGCGCTCTTGCACCATGCCGCCTTCATCGGCGACAGCGAGAACGACGAAGCTTGCTTCTCCGCGTTCCACACGACGATCGCCGTCGCGAACCTCCGAGGCCGTCCGACGGTCGCGCCGCGGTACGTGACGAAGGGCGAGCGCGGAACGGGGTTCGCGGAAGCGGCGGGGACCGTCGTCGCGCGGCGGGGACGCACCGTTTGATCGCCCGCGTCCAACCAGTGTAGATCCAGAACCAGGTGCGCATCAGGGTAAGGCAGTGGGCCCGCGTAGCCCGGCGAGTAGGGCTCCCGCTCTCGCTCTTCGCCGCGATCGCCGTCTTCGGGTTTGTCGTCAACGGCCACTATCCTGCGTCGCGCTGGCTCTTCTGGCGGTACGGTGAGTACTGGGCAGCCGCTACGTTCTGGGGCGCTGCGTGCGTCGTGGGTGGTGACGCGCTCGCTCGACGACTGATGCCCGACCTCCCCGCCTCGGAACGTCTCGTCGGCGCGCTGAGCGCCGGGCTGCTCGTTTTCTTCCTGGGCATGTTCTTCGGCGGGCTGCTGCACCTCTACGGGCACGCGTTCTTCTTCGCCTGGCCGCTCGTGATGATTGCGGCCGGGGGGCGCAATTTCGCTTCCTTCACGCGACGGCTGGGACGTCACGTCCTCGCGAGACGTCGTCGCTCACCTCCATCGCTCGTCGAAATCGGGATCGTGCTGTTCGGCCTCGCAGGGGTCGGCATGATTCTATTTCAACATCCTCACGCCGGGGAACATCGCCGCGGATGCTTACTGGTACCACCTGGCCATCGCGGAGCATTACGTCGCGGCGGGCGGAGTCGAACGGTTTCGAGAGGGTTGGTATCAGGGCACGCTCCCTCACCTGGCGAGCTTCATTTACACGTGGGCTTACCTGTTGCCGGCGAGCACCGCGTTCGACCGCGTCGAACTTTCTGCGCACCTCGAATTCGTCGTCTTCCTCTGGACGCTCTTTTCCATTCCGGTGCTCGTTCGTCGGGCGACCTCGGCGGCGCTCCGAAAGATCGCTCGACGCACGAGCGCACCACGAGGGAAGGCTCGCTCATCGCTGCTCTCGGCCTGGGCAGCATTGTTTCTTTTTCCCGGCATCTTTCTCTACGACTCGTCTCTGAGCGCTGCTGCAGACCACGTCGCCGCCTTTTGGGCCGTGCCCATCATGCTCGCGCTACTGCGTGCGCTTCGCGCTCCGACCCCCAGAAACTCATTCCTGCTCGCCGTTCCGATGGCTGGGGCCCTGCTCACCAAGTACCAGGCGGTGGCGCTGGTTGCGTTCCCCGCCGCCGCCTTTCTCGCGCGGGCTACGTGGCTGGTCTTCCGTGGTGATCCAACACGACGTCACCTGAAGCCTCTGCTCGGTCTCGTGACGATGGCCGTCGCGGGAGCCGTGCTCACCGCGCCTCACTGGCTCAAGAATCTCATCTGGTACGGGGACCCGGTCTACCCGTTTCTCCACCGCTACCTGCACGAGCGACCGTGGACGGCGGACTCCGCGAACCTGTTCGAAGAGGTCTTCAAACACCAACTCTGGCGTCCGACCGGCACCACGGCCGCGCAACTCGAGGAGACGTTGAAGGCCCTCGCGACCTTCTCGTTCGTGCCGCACGATTGGCCTCGATTTCATGGAGCAGTGCCAGTTTTTGGTTCGCTCTTCACGCTGTCGGTCGTCCCCCTTCTCTTTCTGCGAAGAACGGCGCGCCTGTGGCTGATAGTTGCAGCAGCCCACGTTGGAGTGTTCATCTGGTATTGGACGTCGCACCAAGATCGCTACTTGCAGGCGCTGCTGCCGTGGATGGCCGTCGTCGTGGCGGGAACGATTCGCCTCGCCTGGGAACAGGGTCTCGCCAGTCGAGCGGGCCTGGGTCTGCTCGGTGGGCTTCAGATCATCTGGGGAGGCGACGTATATTTCCTGCCCACTCATGCCGTCCTCGGCACGGCTCCCGCCAAGGTGGTGATCGATCTTCTTTCGACGGGGTACCGGAAGGACTTCGCGGCCAGAGAGAACGTCTATAGCGCCTTCACCGAGATCGCGACCGCCCTGCCGGCGCATTCGAAGGTGCTGGTCCACGACAGGCACGATCACCTCGGCATCCAGGCAATGTCCGTTGCGGACGAGGGACCGTGGCAGGGTGGCATCAGCTACGGACGCATGACGTCCCCGCGCGCATTTTACGACGAAATGCGCGAGCTCGGTGTGACGCATTTCGTCTGGCGTGCGCAGGCAAGCACGGGCACGGACAGCCTCGCGGGCGATCTGGTGTTCTTCGCATTCATGACGCGTTACGCGGGGGCCGCTCGGTCGTTCTCGGGAACGATGCTCGCCAGCATGCCCTCGGAGCCGCCGCCCACGGTCCGGTGGCTCGACTCTCGCGTCGCGGTCTTCATGTGCTCGGAAGGGTACGCTCCCGGACTCTATCGGCTCGGGGACCTCACGGTGCCGACGGTCGGTCCGCGGCATTACCCACGCCCGCGTGAGCGGCTCAAGCGCCACGTCAGCGCAATGAGCCTGGTCGACGAAAGCCAGTTCATCGCCTGGGACCGGAAATGTCGACCGCGCGTTTCGCTCGCGCCTGGCTCGGCATTTCAGAAAGTCGCCGTGCGGAACGGGACCGAGCTGTGGGTCCGCGTCCGCCACGAGGGAGCGCCTGAATGAAACGGTGGGGCGGAGCAGTCCGTCGAGTGGGACTCGCGGCGTCATTGCTGGCGGGGGCTGCCGTATTCGGGTTCGTGGTGAACGAGCATTACCCGATCTCGCGCTGGCTCTTCTGGCACTACGCCGAATACTGGGCGGCCGCGGCGTTCTGGACGGCCGCGTGTGGAGCTGCCGGAGACGCTTTCGTTCGGCGGCTCGTGCCGGAACTCCCCGCGTCCGAGCGCCTCGTGGGCGCGCTCAGCACCGGCCTCCTCGTCTTCTTTCTGGGCATGTTCGCGTGCGGGCTGCTGCACGTCTACGGCGCGATCTTTTTCTTCGCGTGGCCTCTCGCGATGCTGGGACTCGGCGGGAGAGGATTTTTTCGTTTCATGAGACGCCTGGGGCGTCATGTTCTGGCGAAACATCGTCGCTCATCGGTATCGCTCGTCGAAGTCGCCGTCGTTCTGTTCGGTCTGGTGGGCGTCGGGATGGTCTATTTCGAGATTCTCACACCCGGAAACGTCGCGTTCGACTCGCGCTGGTATCACCTCGCCATCGCAGAGCATTACGCTGCGGCGGGCGGGGTCGAACGTTTCAGCGAGGGCTGGTACCAGGGCGCGCTCCCCCACCTGGCCAGCTTAATCTACACATGGGCTTACCTTCTGCCTGCGAGCTCGGCTTTCGATCGCGTCGAGCTCGCTGCACACCTCGAGTTCGTCGTCTTCCTGTGGACGCTCTTCTCCATCCCCGTCCTCGTCCGCTGGACGATCGCTCGCGCACTTCACGACGTCGATCGTGACCGAAACGCGCATCCGAACGCTAGCGCATCGCAACTCTCGACGTGGGCCGCGGTCTTCGTGTTCCCCGGCATCTTTCTTTACGACTCATCGTTGGGCGGAGCCGCGGACCACATAGCCGCGTTCTGGGCCGTGCCCATCTTGCTGGCGTTCGTACGGGCCTGTCGCAGGCCCAGTCCGAGGAATTCCTTCTGGTTTGCCTTGCCCCTGGCAGGAGCGCTGCTCACCAAGTACCAGTCCGCTGCCCTGGTCGCATTTCCGGCGCTGGCGTTCGTCGCGCGCGTCACATGGCTCGTTCTTCGTCGCGATCCGAAGCGCACCTCGTCTCGTTTTCGGCCTCTGCTCGGGCTGATGACGACAGGCGTGGCGGGGCTGGTGCTCACCTCGCCCCACTGGCTGAAGAACTGGATCTGGTACGGCGACCCCATCTATCCGTTCCTCTATCGCAACCTGCACGTTCGACCCTGGACGGTCGACTCTGCGAACTTCTTCGAACACGTGTTCAAGGGGGAGCAACTCTGGCGCCCGGCCGGCACGGTCGCCGAGCAACTCGAAGAGACGCTGAAGGCAATACCGACCTTTTCATTCGTCCCGCACGATTGGTCGACCTTCCACGGCACCGTTCCCGTCTTCGGTTCGCTCTTCACGCTGACCCTCTTGCCCCTGCCCTTTCTCCGAAAAGCGGGGCGCCTCTGGCTGGTAGCAGCGTCGGCAAACACCGGCGTGTTCGTCTGGTACTGGATGTCGCACCAGGATCGGTATCTGCAAGCTTTGCTTCCGTGGATGGCCGTCGTGGTCGCGGGCACGGTCCGTCTGGTGTGGGCACGAGGGCGAGTGAACCGTATCCTGCTGACACTCCTCGTGGCACTGCAGATCATCTGGGGCGGCGACGTCTATTTCCTGCCGACGCATGCGATGCTGGGGACCGCTCCCGCGAAGACGGTCATCGACCTTCTCTCATCCGGATATCGGAAGGACTTCGGCGCGCGGGACAATCCATTCGGTGTCTTCGGCGAGGTTGCGGCTCGTCTTCCGCCGCACGCAAAGGTGCTCGTCCACGATAGGCACGATCACCTGGGCATCCAGGCGATGTCCGTCGCGGATGAGGGGGCATGGGTCGGTGGTATCAGCTACGGACGCATTGCGTCCCCGCGCGCTTTCTACGATCAGATGCGCGGCATGGGCGTGACCCATTTCCTGTGGTCTTCGCACTCCAACGGGGCCGATAGCCTGGCAGGGGATCTCGTATTTTTCACATTCATGGCTCGCTACGTGGAGGGCACACAGTCGATTTCTGGCCTGTTCCTGTCCAAGATGCCGTCCGATGCGCCGCCGGCGAGTCCGTGGCGCGAGTCGATGGTTGCGGTCTTCATTTGTTCCGAGGGATACGCTCCGGGGCTCTATCGCTTGCGCGATCTCACGGTCCCGACGGTCGGTCCGCGTCGCTACCCGCGCCCACGCGAGAGACTCGGAGCAGACATGAACCCCATGAGCCTCGTCGAGAAAAGCCAGTCCGTCGCGTGGGGCCCGAAGTGCAAACCGCACGTATCGCTCACGCTCGGATCGCCGTTTCGAAAGGTCGCGGGGCGAGCCGGAAACGAGCTCTGGGTGCGCACCGACGCGCCGCCGCGCTGAGGCATTCCGACTGCTCCCCTCCCCAACCCGCCCCTCGGAGTACCGGTCTACCCGCCGTGGTAACCACTTCACGCGCCGTGAGGACACCTCCGTCGGCCGTGATACCCCCTTCACACGCCGTGAGGAGGCGTCCGTCGGCCGTGAGACCCGCTTCACACGCCGTGAGGACACCTCCGTCGGCTGTGATACCCGCTTCACACGCCGTGAGGACGCGCCCGTCGGCAGCGCGGACGCGTTCTCACGGCCGTGATACCCACTTCACGCGTCGTGAGGACACCTCCGTCGGCCGTGATACCCACTTCACGCGCCGTGAGGAGGCGTCCGTCGGCCGTGATACCCGCTTCACACGCCGTGAGGACACCTCCGTCGGCCGTGATAACCCCTTCACACGCCGTGAGGACGCGCCCGTCGGCAGCGCGGACGCGTTCTCACGGCCGTGAGACCCGCTTCACACGCCGTGAGGACGCGTGCCCGTCGGCCGTGAGACCCGCTTCACACGCCGTGAGGACACCTCCGTCGGCCGTGGTAACCACTTCACGCGCCGTGAGGACGCGCCCGTCGGCAGCGCGGACGCGTTCTCACGGCCGTGAGACCCGCTTCACACGCCGTGAGGACACCTCCGTCGGCCGTGGTAACCACTTCACGCGCCGTGAGGACGCGTCCGTCGGCCGTGGTAACCGCTTCACGCACCGTGCAAGGGGCCCGAAGTGCAAACCGCACGGATCGCTCACGCTCGGATCGGCGTTTCGAAAGGTCGCGGGGCGAGCCGGAAACGAGCTCTGGGTGCGCACCGACGCGCCGCCGCGCTGAGGCATTCCGTGTCTTGCGCCCGATGCCCCCCCGTTTCCCGTCCCCTTCCGCAATGCTAAGGAGACGCCCATGGAAGCGTCCGCGTCGGCTCTCCTCGCTTCGGCGGGAGCCCACCTTTACCCGAACTATCGTCAACCTCCGCTGGTCCTCGCGCACGGGCGTGGAACGGAAGTGTGGGACCTCGACGGCAAGCGGTACCTGGATCTCGCGGCGGGCATCGCCGTCAATTCGCTCGGGCACGCGCATCCCGCGCTCGTGAAGGCGGTGTCGGAGCAAGCCGCGAAGCTCATCCACGTCTCGAATTACTTTTACAACGAACCGAACATTCGCCTCGCGGAGCGCCTCACGCGCCTCACGCGAATGGATCGCGCCTTCTTCTGCAACTCGGGGACCGAGGCGATCGAAGCGTGCCTCAAGCTCGCGCGCCGTCACTTCTTCTCGAAAGGAGAAGAGGCGCGTCATCGCGTGATCGCGTTCGAACAATCGTTTCACGGACGCACGCTCGGCGCCCTCGCCGCGACGGGACAGAAGGCGTATCGCGACGGGTTCGGGCCGCTCGGCGGCGTGACGCACGTTCCGTTCGGCGACCTCGGCGCGGCTCGCGCGACGCTCGGCAAAGACGTGGCCGCCATCCTCGTCGAACCGGTTCAAGGCGAGGGCGGCGTCGTACCCGCGCCGGACGGCTTCCTCGCAGGTCTGAGGAAATTGGCGGACGAGCACGGCGCTCTCCTCATCGCGGATGAAGTGCAGACCGGCGTCGGGCGCACCGGAAAGTTTCTCGCGTTCGAGCACGCCGGTGTCGAGCCCGACGTGGTGGCGCTCGCCAAGGGCCTCGGCGGCGGTCTCCCCATCGGCGCGATGCTCTGCAAGAACGCGCTCGCGGAAGCCCTCCCGGCGGGCAGCCACGGCTCGACGTTCGGCGGCAATCCCCTCGCCTCCGCAGCGGCCCTTGCCGTCCTCGACACGCTCGAAAAAGAGGGCCTCGTCGCGGGAGCCAGGGACAAGGGACAGAAGCTTTCCGGGTTGCTCGAGGGTTTGTTGGGGACCCATCCGCGGGTCGTCGCGGGGGTTCGCGGGCTCGGCCTGTTACAGGCCCTGGTCATCCAAGACGGGGTCGACGCCCGCACGATCGCCGGAAATCTACGGGATGCGGGCGTGCTCGTGACGGTCGCGGGGGGCCACGGGCTCCGCTTCTCCCCGCCCCTGACGGTGAGCGTCGCGGAGCTCGAAGAGGGCGTCGCCATCGCGAGCCGGGTGCTCGCGGTGCTCTGACATCTCCGTGATCGACCCAGCTCAGCGCTGGGTCTAGGCTCCGAACCCCATGCCTCGTCATCTCACGAACCTGACCGACCTCGGTCCCGGTGGACTCGTGCGACTGCTCGACGCGTCGGATCGCTTCCTCGCGACGCGGGGGTCGGCATCCGCGCCGCGGCCCCTCGCGGGGAAGTCGGTCGCCCTCGTGTTCGAGAAGGCGTCGACGCGGACGCGCCTCTCGCTGGAGGTCGCCGTCTACGAGCTCGGCGGGCACCCCGTCGTGCTCTCGAGTGCCGGGTCACAGATTGGCCGCGGTGAACCGATCGCCGACACGGCGCGGGTGCTGACGCGAATGGTGCACGCCATCACGTTCCGCACGTTCGCCGCCGGGCGGCTCGAGGAGCTCGTGAAGCACAGCACGGTGCCGGTGCTGAACGCGCTCACGGATGCGGGCCACCCGATGCAGCTCCTCGCCGACCTGCAGACGGTCCGGCGACGTCGGAAGCAGCTGGAGGGGCTCCGGTACGCGTGGGTCGGCGACGGCAACAACATGGCAAACTCGTGGATCGAAGCCGCGGGGCTGCTCCGGCTCGAGCTCGTGCTCGCGTGTCCTGCCGGCTACGACCCGGACTCCACCCTGGTGTCTTCGGCGAATGCGCTCGGCGCCAAGGTACGCGTCGTTCGAGATCCGCGCGACGCGGTGGACGGCGCCCACGTGGTGAGCACGGACGTGTTCGCGAGCATGGGACAAGAAGTGGAGCAGCAAGAGCGAGCGGCGGCGTTCCGCGGGTTCACGGTGAACCGCGCGCTCCTGCGCGGCGCCGCGCCCGACGTCACGGTCCTCCACTGTCTGCCCGCCCATCGCGGCGAGGAGATCGAAGCCGAGGTCATCGACGCCCCGACGAGCGCCGTCTGGGACCAAGCCGAGGCGAGGTTACACACCGCGAAGGCCGCGCTCGCCTGGTCGCTCGGTGATGACTGAGTCGACGCGGGCCCCCGTGTTGCCGCGCGCTGCTCGAGAGGTTGCCTGCTCCACGTGCGGGGGCCCCGTGGATCCGCTGCGGGCCGCGCGAGTGGCGGCGTTCGAGGACAAGTTTCGCTACTTCTGCAGCGCCGCGTGCCACGAACGTTACGACTCGAACGCCGGACGCACGCCGCTGCCCCTGCCGCGTCGCCCCGCGCGTCCGGTATCGCACGAAACCCCGACGGCGGAGGAGGCGGCCCGCGTATCGGCCCTCCGAACCGCTGCGGCGCTCGCAGCCGTGGCGGGCGACGGCATCGACGAAGTCCGGAGGAGTGCGGACCCGTCCACGCCGGTCGACGAGGAGCCGCTGGAAATCGGCGGCGGGCGACGTCCCGGCGCCGATCGACGTCGGAGCGCTGCTCGTCGCCATCTCGGCGGTCTCGGGGTGCCTCGCGGCCGCGCTGGTGCTCGTCGGACCGTCGTCGATTGCGCTCACGGCGCGCCTCGTGCTCGCGCTCGTCGCGGTCGGGTCGTTCGTGGCCCACGCGTTCACCACGCCGCGCGGCGCCAGCGGGCTCCATCCCGCGCTGAGCGTCGCGGCGCCGATCGCCGCCGCCACGGTGGCGGTGCTCGCGCGCGCGCTCGAGCACCCCGACGCGAGCGAGATGATCGGCTTCGCGGGGATCCTGGTGGCTAGCCTCGCGATCATCGTCTGGCTGGTCGATCGCGCGGCCCATCCGATCGACGTCGAACGCGCGCTCGTCGGCGAGAGCCTTGCCGTCACCGGTCACCGCGTGATCGGCGACGACGTCGCGGACGCACCGGTGGACGATCTCCGGGCCGGGGAGGAGCTCGTCGTCGAAGCGGGCGAGATCGTGCCGGTCGACGCGACCGTCATCGCGGGTTCCGCCCTCGTCAACCCGTGGCTCGGCGCGCTGGCGAGGGTCCGTCGCGAAGAGGGGGATGCCGTCGTCGCGGGTGCTCGCGTCGTCGAGGGCCGGCTCCGCGCCGTGGCGGGCTGGACGGGAAACGATCGGGCGTGGATGCGGCTGACGCATGACTCGAGACGCCGCGCCGACGTGCACGCGCCGCTGTCACGGCTCGGCCAGAACCTCGCGATCCGCGGCTCGCTCGTCGCCGCGGTCGTGGCGGCCCTGGCCGGATTCTCGGCGGACAAGGACCCCCTCGTCATCGCGACGTTCGCCATCGCGGCCTTCGCCGCGCTCGCGAACGCGGCCGTGTCGCGCCTCCCTTCGCTGTATGCCGGACAGACCGTGCTCGCGGCGCTCCGCCGCGGCGTCGTCTTCCGGACCGCGGACGCGCTCGATCGCGCGGGGCGTGTTTCGACCGCCGCGTTCTGCGCGCGCGGCACGCTGCTCCTCGGCGAGCCGGAGGTCGCGAACATCGACGCCTTCGCCAGCGCCGAGCCGGAGGCGGTCCTCGCATTGATCGCGGGAACGGAGACCGGTGCGGCGCATCCGACCGCGGTGGCAATCCAGCGCGCCGCGCGCGCGCGCGGCGTGCGCCCCGACGGGGTCCGCAGCCCTGCGACGCAGCCGGGGCTCGGCGTCACCGCCGTCGCGGCCAGCGGCCAGACGCTCGTCGTCGGGAGCCGCGGGCTCATGCTGCGCGAACGGATCAGCGTCGCGCTCGCGGAATCGCGCATCACGGAGCTCGAGGCCATGGGGCGCACGGTGCTCCTCGTCGCGCTCGGAGGGAAACTCGTCGGGCTCCTCGGGCTTCAGGATGGACTCCGTCCCGGGGCGCGCGCGGCGGTGCAGCACGTGCTCAACGCCGGGCTCGAACCCGTGCTGCTCTCGGGCGACACCCGGGAGACCTGCGAAGCCCTCGGCCGAGCGGTGGACATCGATCACATTCGCCCCGAGGTGCTGCCGGCCGACCGCGGCGACGAGATCCGGCGGCTTTCCGACGGCGGTGCCGTCGTCGCGGTCCTCGGCCGAAGCCCCACGGACGATCCCGCTCTTTCGGCAGCGGACGTGTCCGTCGCGCTAAACTCGGCTGGTTCGAGCTCCGCCGAGTGGAGCATTCAGCTCGCCTCCGACGACGTCCGCGACGGTGCATTCGCGCTGCGACTCGCGCACGATTGTCGCAAAGACGCGACCCTGTCGTTGCTGTGGGCCGCGGGACCGAGCGTGGGGTGCGCGCTGCTCGTCGGACTGTCCATGGTCCCCGTCGTGACGCCTGCTCTTGCGGCGCTGGCGGGAAGCGCGGTTGCCGTGTCGAGGCTGCGGGCGCGGCGATGAACGGAGGCCCTTGCCCTCCACCCTCGCCCTCGCCCCTTGCCCTCCACCCTCGCCTCCGCCCCGCGAAAACACACCTCGCCTTGACCCTGGCCCCCATCGGGCGATAGCTCTTGTCAGTGTCGATCGGGGACGAGCGCGGACAGAAGACCACCGGGATGAGGCTCCCGCGGCCCGACGTCGGGCGGTTGCGGCGGAACCTCGAGACGTACATGTCGCGCAAGGGGCTCCGGTCCACCGAACAGCGGCGGCTCATCGTGGAGACTTTCTTCGAGACGCCGGAGCACGTGACGCTCGATCGGTTGCTGGAGCGAGTGCGCGAGGTGGACTCGCGCATCGGGTACGCCACCGTTTACCGGACGATGAAGATGCTGTCGGACGGCGGGGTCGCGCACGAGCAGAAATTCGGCGACGGACTGACGCGGTACGAGCTCGCGGACGGCGACGCGCACCACGACCATCTGATCTGCATGGACTGCGGCCGCATTCAGGAGTTCGAGGAGCCGCAGATCGAGCAGCTCCAGGACCGCGTGGCGCACCGTCACGGGTTCGAGGTGCACCACCACAAGCATGAGCTTTACGGACGCTGCGGGACCTGCGCCGCGAAGCTCGGCCGGCTTCGCTGAATCACGGTAGGAGCAGGCGCGCGTCGGTGACGACGATGTCGCACGCAACGTCGCCCTCGGTCGTGGGCAACTCCGCGAGGAGCTGGAAATCGAAGGCGACCACGACGGCGCGCGCCGGCGGCCGGAACCGCGGCAGGATCTCGTCGTAAAATCCGGAACCGTAGCCGAGGCGATGCCCGTGCTCCGACACGCCGAGGGCCGGCACGACGATGACGTCGATCTCCCCGCCATGCGCGAGAACGGCGCTCGCGCTCGGTTCGAGAAAGCCGCGGCCGGTCTCGGCGAGCTCGCCGAGAGCGCCCACCCGCGCGAACTCCGGCGTGGATTCTTCTCGACCCGGGTCCGACCGGATCAGCGGATAGAAGACGCCCGTGCCCCTGGCCCGGAGCGCGGCGTCCAGGGCCCGGAGGTCGACCTCGGCTTCCATCGGGTGGAAGAGGGCGACGGCGTGGGCGCGGGTCACCTCCGGCAAACCGAGTAGCCGCTCGACGATCGCGTGACTCCTCACGGCGAGCGCGGCGGGGGGTATCGCGTTCCGAAGCGCCCGCATCCGGCCACGGAGCTGCCGCTTGGCCCGGTACTTGAGCGCTTCGAGCGCTGGCCCTTCGAGATCCATCGGTACGCGAGCCTACAACGGCGCGGCGCATTCTGTTGTAGAGTGAAGGACCGATTTTTCTCCGCGAAGATGCAGTTCTCCTGCGACCAATGTGCGACGCGCTACTCGGTTCCCGACGAACGGGTGCGCGGCAAACGCGTGCGCACGAAGTGCCGCAAATGCGGGGGCGAGATCATCGTGGTGGGACCACCCGGCCCCCCGGCGAGCGGCGCGACGTCGATATCGATTCCGCCCGCGCCTCCGTCGGAAGTCGCGGGACCTGCACCGGGCCCACCGGAAACGACGCCCGACAGATCCGCACCAGCAAACCCTCCCCCTCCTGCTCCACCCGAGCCGCGCCCGGGTTCGTTCGACTTCGACGACGAAGCGACGGCCGTGATCGCGCCCGATCGCGCCCGGGAGCTTCTGGAAGCGGAAGCAGCGAAGAGCGAGGAGCCGCCGGAGTCCGAGGCGCCCGAGACCCCCCTCGCGTTCGGGTTCGACGATGAGTCGACGAAGGTCTTCGATTCTGCGAACGCGGAAGCCTCGATGGGCGGCGAACCTCCCGAGATCGGACCGACGCCCCCGGCGCCGGATACCCTCGAGCCTCCCGGGCCAGCGCAGTCCTCCGACGCGACGGCAGACACGACGCCGAAGGCCGACGCAGACGCTCCGGGGCGCGAGGAGCCGAGCATCGTCGTCGCCGAAGGCGTCGGAGCGACCAAGCCGAGGCCGAAGGCGAAGGCGCCCACCCCACCGCCGGAACCGCCGAAGCTCTCGACTGCGCACGACATCATCGGTTTGCAGAACGAACCGACACGGGTGGTGCGCCTGCGAAAGCAGGGAATGGGCGGGAGTTTCTGGATCGTCCTGTTCCTCGCGCTCGCGGCGGCTGCGGCGGGCGGCTTCGTCGCTTCCCAGCTCCTGGAGCATCCGGCGCATCGCGGGCACCCGAAGCCATGAGTCTCGCCGTCGCGGCGGTCGTACCGGCATTCAACGCGGCACGGACCATCGACGCGGTCGTCCGCGGGTTGCTCGCCGAAGCACCCTGGCGAGACGGGAACCCCGTCGTCGTCGTGGACGATGGCTCCACGGATGAGACCACCGAGGCGGCCAGAGCGGCGGGAGCCGTCGTCCTCGGTCACGACCGGAACCGGGGCAAGGGAGCCGCGCTTCGCACCGGATTCGAACGCGCCCTAGCACTCGGCGCGGCGGCGGTCGTCACGGTGGACGCGGACGCACAGCACTTCCCGGTCGAAGCCGCGAAGCTTGCGCTCTCGGCGGCCCCTCGCGACGCGCTGGTGCTCGGGGTTCGCGATCTCGTGCGTGACGGCGCGCCCCGCGCGAATCGATTCTCGAACGGTGTCTCCAATTTCTTCGTCTCGCACTTCGCTGGACGGGCGCTGCGGGACACGCAATGCGGGCTCAGGCGCTATCCGCTCCCCGAGACGCTCGCCCTCGGCGCGACCGACGATGGCTACGCGTTCGAGACCGAGTGCGTGCTCCGCTTTGCACGTGCGGGCCTTGCAATCGTCGAGGTCCCGGTGCGCGTGTATTATCCCCCGGAGACGGAGCGCATCACGCACTTCCATGCCGTGAGAGACCCGGCAAGAATCGTCTACCAGGTCGTCGCGACGGTCGCGAGGACACGACGGCGCACCGTTCGAGTCCGATGAAACGGCGCTGCGTGGCCTCGCTCGTCCTTCTTATCCCCTGCGCGCTCTTCGCCTTTCACCAGGTGCTCCGCGCCGTCTCGCGGATTGTCCCGCCGCCGGTGGACGTTCCCCTGTTTCCGGTGTTCCACGACGGAAACGTCCGCCGCGCGGGCCCGGGTTCGGCACGGAGCGTCGGCAAGATCCTCGAGGTGCGCCTCCGCGGGACACCGGAGGCGATCGGCGCCGAGCACGCCGCGCTGCTTCACGAGGAGATGGCGGAGACCGAACGAGTCGTGTGGGACGTCTTCGCGCAGAAGGTCACGAATCCTTTCGCGCGATTCCTTCTTCTCGACGCGGGCCAGTTTGCTTACCGAAAGGTCGCGACGGGGATGTCCGATGAGTGGCGCCGCGAGCTCGCCGCGACCGCCGCGCGCTTTCGACCCGATCCGTTCGAGGATCGCTTCGAGACGTTCCAGCGATTCGTATACCTGGCGACGCTTTACGATATCTCCCTCGCGTACGAGGCGTCGCCGCTCGTCGGGTGCACGACGTTCACGGTTTCGGGGTCCGCGGCGGCATCCTCGCCAATCCTCGCCCGGACGTTCGACATGGAAGTGAGCGACGTGTTCGACCGGAAGAAGGCCGTCTTTCTCGTCAGCGAAGACGGCCTCATCCCGTTCGCGTCCGTCGCGTGGCCCGGCCTCGTCGGCGTCGTGAGCGGGATGAACCGGGAAGGGCTCGCCGTGGTCGTGCACGGCGCGCGGGCCGGGCCGACTCATACGGTCGGGGAACCTCTCGTCGAGGAGCTCCGGAGACTCCTCTCTCGCACGAGGACGACGGAAGAAGCCGTCGACGCCCTCCGCGAGACCAATCCGCTCGTGAGCCACATCGTGGTCGTGATGGACGCCGCCGGGCGCGCCGCGGAAGTCGAGCGAGTGCCCGGCGCGCCGCCGTTCGTACGGTTCCTCGGCGAGCGTGCCGTGGTCACGAATCACCTCGAGGGGCCGTTCGCCTCGGACCCGAAGAACGTGCGCATCCGGCAGAGCACCACGACGCTCGCACGACGCGCGCGTGGAGAAGAGCTGTTGCGAGAGCTCTCGAAGCCTGCGGACGCGGTCGATGCCGTGTCCTGGCTGCGCGATCGCCGCGCGGTGGGCGGCGCGCCGCTGGCGCTCGGAGATCGTCGGGCGATCGACGCTCTCATCGCGACGCACGCCGTCGTCATGGAAACCGCGAAGCGACGGCTCTGGGTGAGCGAGGCGCCGCACGTGCTCGGGCGGTTCGTCGCGTTCGATCTCGGGCCCCTGCTGGACCCGAACCTCTCGCCGAGCGAGGAGCCGCCGCACGAGGTGATCGCGGCGGACCCGCTGGGGAAGAGCCCTTCGCCGTGAAGGGCGGAGGGCGCAGGGCGCTCTGCGGATCTCCATGCGTGCGCTCACGAACTCATACCGAACCAGGCACCGCCGCAGGCGAGGCCGAACGCGACGGGCGCAATCGCCAGCGCGAAGATGACGGCCGCCGGCGCCGTCACGGCCAGCAGCACGGTCGTCCCGGCGATCGCGACGATCGAGGCGAGCGCGGGCTCGAGCACGCCGCGGGTGCCGCTCGCGCGGGCGACGAGATACCCGGCGAGGGGGAACGCGCCGAGAACTGCCGCACCGAGGAACAGGAGGGGGCCGTTCGATCGCATGTCCGCCTCGTCCGCCGCGGAGAGGTCGATGCCGAGCCTCCGCGCGACGGCGACCGCGACGGCCATGCAGACAATCACGGCCCCGACATTGACGAACGCGCCGAACGCGATCCATCGGACGACGAGCGGCTGTTCGTTGCGCTTCAACGCCCGGCGAACGGCGCGAAGGGACGGCGGCTCCGGCAGGTGGAGCGGCAAGATCGAGTGACGGTCGTCCGCGAAGGGTGCGATATCGCGGAGGGCGCTCCACGCTACGAGCCCCATCGCGATGAGCATCGGCAGCGCGATGACGAGCATGCCGGGACCGCGTCCGAACACGATGTGGTCGTAGAGCGCGTGCCCCGCGACGGCGAAGAGCCACGCAGGGCCGAACCAGCGCGCGCGGTGGTGGATGCGACGGCCGAGCGCGTACCCCCAGATGCCCGCGAAGAACGGGTGTGCGAAGATCCCCGCGAGCGCGCGCACGACCCGGACGAAGGTGAGCGGCTCGCTCACGAGATAAGCCGCCGTGTCGGAGGCCGCAAAGCCCGACGCCGCACACACGGCGAACGTCGCGATCACCCAGGGGCCGTCGGATCTCCGTGCCATGGCCGCGGGCCAGACGACCAGCACCTTGGCCGCTTCCTCCAGCGGCGACACCATCAGGAACAGCGCGAGGAGAGCCGCCGGGCCCGTGGTGGCGCCGGTGATGGCGCCCGGTGTCGTCGTGATTTCGACGGAGAGCTCGGTGAACCCGAGGATGGCCCGCTCCGCGAAGCACGCCGCGAGTCCGGCGCACGCGCCGCCGAAGACGAGCGCCCCGGCGACGGTCCACGATACCGGCCGCTCGCGGCGAACGAATCGCACGAACCGGCCCGCGGCACCAATCGTAAGTGCGGCGAGGACGAGCGCCAGCGCGACTCTAGAGATCATCGCCGCACTCGAGGATCGCCGGTATCAAAAGTGGAGTCCGATGACCGCCGTGCCGGTGAGCGCACCGCCGACGCTCGAGCCACTGGCCTTGTAGATGTCGCCCGCGGCTGCCTGGGCCTGCTGCGGGTTGGTGCTGGCACCGGTGGAGGATACCGTTTGAAGAGCCGAGATGCTGACGCCCGGCCGCGTGAGCTCGAGGACCTCGCCGGTGACGCTTGCGCCGATGGAGAACCAGTGCGTGATGTAAATGTCGAGACCGCCGCCGCCGCGGATGTCGTAACCGGTGACGGACACGTCGCCAGCGCTGACACCACCCAGGTTCGCGGCACTGAATGCGCCGAGCGACGCATACCCGCCGCTGACCGTGAAGTACGGCTCCACGACGCCGAGCGGAACGCGGAGACCTACCTCGCCGTCGAGCGTCCACACCTGGTAGTTGCTGAAGGAGCCGAGCCGGAACCTCGCGCCGAGCGTGATGAACACGATGCGGATTCCGGCGCCCGCGCCGTAGAGCACGCCGGTCTGGGTCGAAGGGACCACCTTGGAGTCGAAGAGATTGCTGGTAGCCTTGAACGTCTCGAGCCCGAGGTGCTCGAAGCCGATTTCGCCGTTCAGGTAGATCCACTCGAGGCCGCTCCCGCCTTTCTTCTGGCCCTCCGAGTCGGGTTTCTGCTCCGTTTCGGTAGAACCGGGCTCTCCCTTCGCGGGCGCCGCCGGCGTGGTCGCGGGTTGCTCCTCATCGTCCCCTTGAGCAGCCGCCACCCTCTCCGTCGCGAGCCCCGACAGCAGAACGCACGTCAGAAGAGCAAACTTCATCCGAAGCAGCGTAACACGGCGCCCCTCGCGAGCGAGCCCGCCGTGGCTCGCGGCGACTCGAGGGCGACCGAACATCCCCTCGAAACTGTCCGCGAAGCCTGCAGGTGTGGCGCTAACGTATGCGCCTCTTGAAACACCACAGAACGTTATCGGCGTTGCCGGCCGCTGCGGCCATCTCCCACCCCTCCTTACCGAGCTCGCTCGACGAATGCGCGACCCCGCCCCAGGCGTCGATGCAGCGGTATTCCCACCGGACGGGAGTACGCGAGGAGGAGTCGGGCATGCACCCCGTCGTCGGCAAAGCCATGAGCGCCATCGGGACGAGAATTCGGTACATCGTGACTGGCCTCGGAGTCGTGCTGAGGAATCTGACCCATATCACCATCCGTGGCATAGTCGCGACGGAACGTGATTCGCTACCGCATCGTACGTGTCTGGGACCGAGCGGTGCACCTCTGGGCGCAGATTCTTTATCTGAACCCTGCGGCGAGTCTCGCGCGCCACGGGGTGCGGCTCGTGCGCGACGTGGCCTATCGCGATACGGGACGTCGCGGGCATCTTCTGGACGTGTACGTACCGGAGGGCGCGCATTCGCCGCCGGCGGTGCTCTACGTGCACGGGGGCGGCTTCGCGATGCTCAGCAAAGAGACGCACCGGGTGATGGCGCTGGAGTTCGCGCGACGAGGCTACGTCGTGTTTCTCGCGAACTATCGCATCGGGCCCACGCACCGCTATCCGGAGCCGCTCGAGGACGTCGTGGCGGCACTCGGCTGGGTCGCGGACCACGCGCGCGAATACGGGGCGGACGCGAACAAGCTGGTCCTTGCGGGCGAATCCGCGGGTGGCAATCTCGTGACGACGCTGGCGTATCTCGCGACGCACCCGACTTCCGAGCCCTTTGCGCGAGCGCTGTACGATCGGGCGCTCCGACTCTCGGCGGTGCTCACGGTCTACGGGTTCCTGGATCTCCAGAACCTGGAGCGATTCGCGAACCCGCGCCTCCCCTGGTACGTGAAGCGGACGATCCTCGACGCGGCCGCGTCGTACGTCGGTCGCCCCGTGCGAAAGCGGGCGAAGGAAGCCACGCTCGCAAGCCCGCTCCGCCTCCTTGCGAGCGATCCGCCGGAGGGCGCACGTCCGCTGCCGCCGTTCTTCATCGCGTGCGGCACCGCGGATCCGCTCCTGGGGGATTCGCGGAAGCTTCACGCGATTCTCGACGCACGCGGCGTCCCCAACGAGCTATCGATTCACCCGGACGAGATCCACGGCTTCAACGCCATGCTGTGGCGGCGAGAGGCCCGCGCGATGTGGCGCGCCGCGTTCGCGTTCCTGGCGCAATGGGCCCCTTCAGTCTCGCCGAAGAGCGACAGCTACGATTCGGCTCCTGTTCAGGTTCACTGAAGCTTTCTGCTTCGGGTGCATCAGCAAGCTGACCGTTGAGCTCGATCGGCTCGATTTCGCGCGCTGGACTTCGAGCCGGGGCATACTGATCGGTACAGTTATTCCGCGGGCCCCTCGCAGCGGCCGACCTTCACCAGCGGGATTGCAAAAGGCGCATGAAGCACGTTCTCGTCTCTTCCTTCACGCTCGTGACGGCACTCGCCGCCGCCGGGTGTGGCAGCACCAGTAACAAGCCTTCGGAGACTGCCGACGCCGCCACCGGGCCGTGCGGTGTCGGAAAGCCGAGCGGGTTTCCCGGCGACTCGCAGTGCTTGATGCCTCCGGATCCGGACGTCGGTCTGCAGCTCCACGTCGGGCCGACGGACTACGACGATCCGGATCAGATCTGGATCGTGGAACCGAGCGCCGAGCCAACGCAGAACTACCACATGTACACGCCGAACACCGACGACGTGTACTTCTTCGATCAGCAGTACCGGATGCGACCCGGCTCGCATCACATGATCATCTCGACGTCGGGCGACACGACCTCGCCGGAAGGCTGGACGGATTCGGAAGGCAACATCGTCGGAGCCATCGGCGGCACGCAGCACGAGACCGAAGATTTTCCGCCGGGCGGCGTCGAAGCACCCGAGGACAAGGGCCTCGGACACGAGCTGGCGGCCCACACGCCCCTCGACATTCAACTCCACTTCATCAACACCCTCGAGGAACCCGTGCTTCGCGAGGTCTGGGTCAACCTTCTCTACAAGCCGAAGAGCGAGGTGACGACCGTGCTCGGCTACCTCGGTGGATTCGCGCCAATCAACGTGCCCGCGAACTCGGTGGTGACGACCGGTGGCACGTGCACCTACGCACAGGCGGTGCTGTCGCCGAACACGACGAGCGAGCGCATCGTCACCCTGTTCGGACACACGCACTCTCACACGACACGCTTCGTCGTGTACCGCGACAACGCGGATGGCACGACCGACACCGTGTACGACAACTACGATTGGTCGGAAGGGCCGACGTACACGTACAACTCCGTCGTGAAGAACCCCGTTCCGAACCCGACCGCGAAGCTCGCAGGCGCCACCAGCGGCGATCTGTTGCTGAACCCGGGCGACCAGCTCCGCTACGAGTGCGACATCACGAACGACACCGACCTCGCGCTGCCATTCGCCGAGCACGTCTACACTGCCGAGATGTGTAACCTGTTCGGCACGGTCGCGAGCCCCGGGTTCCCGTGCTTCGATCTCGCTGCGTTCGAGGCCAGGCAGAGCGGCGGCGACGCGGGCGTGGACGGCGGCTGACCGCCCGCGGACGGCCGCACGCCCGTTTTCAGCGGGAAGCGCGCGAGCGTGCCGGGCCTTGCCGGACCGGCTCTGGCAACCGGCTGGGGCGCGGAAAGGGCGTAAATCCTCCCGGCAAGACCGCGGGGCTGCGGAAACGTGCGGAGCTGCCGCTCATCGGCCTTGCGTCGCGGATGGAGGCCGGGCGAAGATTCTCGTCGAGTAACCCAATGGCATCTTTCGCTCGCCTCGCGACCTTCTCGTTAGTCCTCCCGCTTTCGGTCGCTTGCTCGCTGATCGTCGACATCGATCGCAGCAAGATAAAGGCTGGACAAAGCAATGACGCCGGGGCCTACGACGCAAACTTCGGCTCCGGCGGCAGCGACGCGAGCAGCGGCTCGGGCGGCAGCGTGAGCGCGGGCGGTTCGGGTACGGGCGGCCTTGGCGCAGGCGGTGCGGGCCAGGGTGGCATGGATTCGGGCCTGGATTCCGGCAACGGCGGCGGAAACCCGGGCGCGGGCGGCGCAGAGACCGGTGGCATCACGGGTTCCGGTGGCGCGGAGACCGGCGGCATCACGGGCTCCGGTGGCGCAGAGACCGGTGGCATCACGGGCTCCGGTGGCGCGGAGACCGGCGGCATCACGGGCTCCGGTGGCGCGGAGACGGGCGGCGCCACGGGTTCCGGCGGCGCGGAGACCGGTGGCGCCACGGGCTCCGGTGGCGCAGAGACCGGCGGTACCACGGGTTCCGGCGGCGCCACGGGCTCCGGTGGCGCAGAGACCGGCGGCACGTCGAACGACGCGGGGCCTGGCGACGCCGGCCCTGCCGACGCGGGCCACGACGCGAACTGACAGGCCCAAGGTCCACACGAGCCGCGCATCGGCTTCGCGGGCGCTCGCTCTTCGGCGCTATCTCGTGCGACGCCGCAGCAGGCTGATTCCGATCGCGAGCGCGGCGGCACTGGCGAAACCGGCAACGCCGTCCACGGGACCGCGCGGACTCACGCGAGCGCAGCCGTAGCTCGGCGTCGCGCCTTCGGCGCAGACCAGCGGCGCGCCCGGCGTCGGATCATCCGGATCGGTGGGAACGCCCTTGCCTTCGGGATCGCCCGTCGTGAGCTCCAGCATGTCCGGAGTGCCGTCACCGTCCGAGTCGAGCTTGTTCTGCGCGGCTTCATCGAGCGCGGGAGCCCAGGTGCCCTGGTCCGTTGGGTCGAGACCGTCGGGGAGCTGCGCCTTGAGGTTCATCCCCATTCCGGGATCGCCCGCCGTCGTCGTGCGCAGCGTATTGAAGCCGCCGCTGTTGTCCCTGTGGCAGATCGTGCACTGCGGCGTGCACGGCATCTCCCAATGCTTCTCCACGAACGCCGGCAGCAACGGGTCCGCGCGCGCCATCGACGCGCCGAGTGCGAACGCCACGGCCGCGAACGCAGCAGAGAATCTTCGAACGGAGGGGCTGAAGCGCGGCATCGGCGGCAGGGCTAGAAGTAGTAGTGGAACTGGGACAGGAAAGTGGCCGGCTCGTCCTGGTGCAGGATGAGATCGAGACGCGCGTCGAAGTGCGTGAAGAAGTACCAGGCCGCCGTGAACCAGACGCCGAGCTTCGGCTCGCCGGCGCCCGGAGCGGAGGTGCTGCCGGCCGCGGTGGACTTTCCCGCATCGAGGATCTCGCCGGTCAGGATGCCGTGGAAGCCTTGCACGACCTCGTAATCGGCCTGGAGCATCCCCACGTACCCGACGTTCGTCTGGTTCGAGAGCAATACGTCCGCTTCGGCCAGTATCGCGAGGGGCTCCACGGGCGCGAAGCGGCCCGTGAGACCATGGGCTTGCCGCGTGTAAGGGACGTCATTCGCCAGGAAGCGATCGTCGGCCGCGTGCGTCACGAGACTGCTCACGCCGACCGCCGTGTGCGGGTCGATCACGTATTCGCCATAAGCAGCGTAGCCGCGCTCCCGGAACCTGTCGGGACTGATCTGATAGTTGCCGAGCACGGCCATGAGCTCGGCCCGAAACTGTCCACTGCTGTAGTCGATGGCGGCGCCGTCCTGCTGCTCGCTCTCCCGATCCGTGCGCGTGGCCGCGCGAACCCACATCGTGTGCTCGGCCATGCGGATGCCGAAGGGGAGATTGAGGCGCCCGGCGCGAATCAGCACGGCGTCGGACACGTCATAGCCGACCCAGTGCGTCCGCGAGATCAGGTTCAAGTCCCCGTCCGCGTTGTTCTCCGTGATCTGTGCCGCGCGCGACTCGATCCGTCCCTTGGTCGCATCCCCCACCCCGAGACTACCCGACACGCGGAGTCGCTTGAAAAAGCGGAGCTGTCCGTAGACGTCCATCTGCATGGGGAACGAATCGAACTTCCCAGCGGCACCGTCCTTCGGGAATTGATAATCCGCGTCCATGACGCGAACGCTGCCGCCGAGGTTCAGCCACGCGGGCTCTTCCAGGCCGAAGAAGAGCATCGCGTTCCGCGTCGGATCCGTGCTGCCGTCGTAGCGAGACGAGAGGGTCGTGTCGCTGATGACGCGGCCGAAGCCGGTCAGCGTCTCGCCGCCCATCGGATCCGTGTGGCACGAGGCGCATTTGGCGAACCCGTGACGGATCATCCAGGGATACGCCTCGGACGTCGACGACAGCGACAGCACGACGAGCGCCGCTCCGACGAGAACCCAGGCTCGCATCAGACGACCGATCGGATCGCCGATGAAGCGGCGGCGGGACATGGCCGCTACATTTGCCCCGACACCGGGACCTTCGTCAACGACCGTGGCAGACGCGCCAGCGATTTACGGCCGGTCCGGGACGTAACGCACGGCGCGACGCAACGCGCCGGTGAGCGGCCATTCGTACCGAACGTCGGCGTCGATGCAGAGTCCGTTCGCCTCCGGCGGCTCCTCGCGCGCGAGGAGCACCCAGACGCTCGACGGGGCGATTCGTGCTCCCTCGCGTAACCAGAGCGGCGGCGGGAGCGTGGCGCGCGAGACGGCGACGTCCCAGCCGCCGTCCGCGAGCTTGTCGCTCCGTCCTCGTTCGACCGTGACGCCGGACAGGCGCAGTTTTCCAATCGTGCTCCTCAGGAACGCGACGCGGCGAGCGCGCGGCTCGACCAGCGTCATGGTCGCCGCTCTCAGCATCATCGCGAGCACCAGACCGGGCGCACCGGCTCCACTTCCGACGTCGACGAAGCGCCCCTGGTCGGCGGAGTGTCCGGCGATGACGGCGGCATCCGCGAGCGTGAGATCGACGAGCTCTTCCGCGCTCCGGGCGGCGGTCAGATCAGTCTTTTGGTTCCAGATCGCGACCTCGTCCAGGTAGAGGACCACCGAGTCCACGAGCTCGGAGGAGACGCGTGTAGGTCCAAGGGCGCGCACCACCAGCGGCCGAAAGCCGGAGCCCGGGCGCAGGGCGACCATCCGTGAACCTTCTACCGCGGGCGCCCGGAGCGCGGTAGTACCGGGTTCGATGTCCGCGAACGGCGAGCTACCCCTCGAGCGCCTGGACGCGCTCGTCCGGCGCGTTCGCGGCGACGCGACTCCGCTCGCGTTCGAGGAAATGCCGGGCGGCGCTTCGACGCGACGGTTCTTCCGCGTGCAGCTCGGGAGCGGACGAACCGGCGTCGCCATGTACGTGCCCGAAGCCGGGAAGCCCGACGAGATCGCCAAGGTGAACGAGTCCGGCAGAAGGTGGCCCTTCCTCGAAGTGCGCGATCTGCTCGAAGCGCGCGGCGTGCGCGTCCCGGTCGTGGTCGCAGACGGTTCTGCAGACGGCTTCCTCGTCGTCGAAGATCTCGGCGACGACACACTCGCGCGCTACCTCGAGCGAACACCGGCTCGCCGCGAAGCGCTCTATCGCATGGCCGTCGCGGACCTCGCACGCGCTCAGCGCAGCCTCACCACCCTCCCCCGCGGTTCGATCGTGACCGAGCGCGCCTTCGACTACGACCTGCTGCGCTGGGAGGTCGATCATTTCCGGGAATGGGCTCTCGAAGCACGGGGCATCACCCTGGGCCCGGATGAACGTCGCACCTTCGATCGCGCGGCAGACGCCCTGGCAAGAACCATCGCGAGTCTCCCGCGTGGGTTCGTGCATCGGGATTACCAGAGCCGGAACCTGATGGTCGTCCGGGATGGCGACGGCGAGAGACTGGTCTGGATCGACTTTCAGGACGCCCTTCTCGGACCGCGGGTCTACGACCTCGTGGCACTCTTGAACGACAGCTATCAGACCTTCGACGATGCCTTCGTCGCCGCGCGCCTCGACGAATTCGCGGCGCACCACGCCCTCGACGCGCGGGGTCGCGCGGAGGTCGGCCGCGAGTTCGATCTCGTCACCGTGCAGCGCAAGCTCAAGGACGCAGGCCGTTTCGTCTTCATCGAGCACAAGAAGGGGGACCCGAGCTACCTCAGGTTCGTCGAACCGACGATCGAGAAGGCGCGCCGAGCCCTCGAGCGCTTGCCCGACGAACCCTTGCTCCGGGAGCTCTCCGATCTGCTCGGAGCGCTGATGACCCGCACGAAGATGGACTGACCCCGGACATGGCGTGGGTCGAGCCCCAGGCTCACGGCGGCGGTCCGGTTTCGTCCCAGACGCCGAGCCACTCACGGTGCCAGCCGGTGTCGCAGAAGAGAAGCCAGGAGCGCCTATCGACTCCCATTTTCCGTAACCTGCGGCGAGCGACGTCGATTCCCGCGTCGAAGCTCTCGAACGCGAGGAACAAGTACAGATAGCGCGCGCCGAGCCCCGCGCCGACCACGCAACCGAAGCGGCCGGGGACGAGGGCACGGTTCAGCGCATCCTCGAGCTTGAGCCCCAAGGCGTGACGCTCTTCGACCGTCCCGTGCTGGGCGTCAATCTTGGCGTACGCGAATCGCTCACCGTGTCTGGAGAAGCGCCGCGACGAGAAGCGAGCTCCTTGAAGGAAGGACTTCAGCGCCTCGGGGAGCATGGTGCTGAGGAGGGCGATGTCCTCCTGGGTGGGGTAGTCGGACGCCACGTTCGGGTCGAGCTCGAGCATCGTCCACCCGGCGCGCTCGCAGAAAGCATGATAGGGCGCCTCGGGGAGCGATGCGTCGACGCCGCGGACGGCGGCTTCCACCGCGGGGAATACCTCGGAAAGAACGAGCGTGGCGTCGTCGGGCCTCGCGCCGTCGGCGAGGACGCGGAGCGAGCCGCCGCGCGGGAGCGGAGCGACGTCGACCGCGCCGACCCAGTCGTCGAAGAGCTCGTCGCCGAGGAGGCGCGCCGAGATCAAATTCGCAGCAACCAACCCTTCTTCATCACTCGCGCTGCCGAAGCTCGGCGAATGGACGACGAGCTCCAGCAGATGCCCGCGGGAGAACCCGAGCCGCACGCGAGCGTTCGCGAGATCCTTGCCCGTTCTGGCGCGCACGTCCTCCACGGCCGCGGCGATGTCGAGGGGCGGTCGATGACGGACGAGCGTGACCCCTTCACGACGCGGCGCGCTCGCGATGACCTGAAGTGCGAGCGGCTCCAGTCCGTCTTCCTCTGGCGCGACGACGACCCGGCGTTCCCGCGCACCGACCGCATCGACCTCCACGCGCAGGTCGGGCGAAACACGAGCCAGCGCCGCGACGAGCGCACGCTCGAACGACGCCACATCAACGACGTCGGTCCGGGCGAGCGCGGCGTGGAAGCCTTCGAGCTCTGCGCTCGCCTTCTTGCGAGCCGCCCGTTCGGTATCCGCGGGCCCGGCGAACCGAATTCGCATGAGCGAGTCACGGTACCCGTCGATCGACGCAAACGTCAACGCGCCGACACGCGCCCTCTGCTCGATGTCGACCCGTTCTTCCGACGCTGACCGTACGCGAGCACGTCGAGGCGCACGTCCGCGATACCGGCGCGGATCATGTGCAGCGATGCGGCGGCCGCGCGCGAGAGATCGATGATACGACGCGACGATCCGTACGGGCCGCGGTCCGTGATGCGAACATACACGACGTCACCCGTCTTCGAGCGCGTGACGCGCACGACGCTTCCGAGAGCGAGGGTGCGGTGAGCGGCCGTGAACGCCGAGGGTTCGTAGCGCTCGCCGCTCGCGGTCCTGTGGCCTGCCAGCGAATCGCCGTAATAGCTGGCCTCGCCGTTCTCGACCTCGAGAGCGTCGCGCCCGCCGTATCGCGCGGCAAGCCCCGACTCGTCACGAGGAGTGCCGGGCGGCGATTCCCAGCGTCCGGCGCCATGCGGGGACGCGGCGGGCCGCGACGCGCCGCACGCGGTGACGAGCAAGAGAGCAGGGACGGGTACGAGCAGTAGCCGGGGCACGGGACATCAGTGCCAAGCGCGGGGGAAACGGGGCAAGAAATGCGCGGGCCGGGACGGAATCCGCCCGGGAGCACGGAACTCGTTTCCGGAGGACGGACGTTGTTTTACGGTCGCCCGAGGAGACCGCAATGCCGAAGACGATGATTCTCACCGGGTGCGCGAGCGGGATCGGAAAGCAGATGGCGCGCGCCCTCTACCACGACGGACACCGGCTGGTGTTCACGGACGTCAACCGGGGCGGGCTGGACGCGGCTGCCGAAGAATTTGGGTGGAGAGACCCGGCGCGCGTGGAGCTCGCCGCGCTCGACGTGCGCGACGCGGAGGCGTGGGAGAAGCTCGTGCGAAGGACCGCGGAGCGATTCGGCAAGCTCGACGTGCTGATGAACATCGCTGGCTACCTGACGCCGACCTGGGCCAAGGACGCGACGCCGCGCGACATCGATCTCACGATCGACGTGAACGTGAAGGGGGTCATGCACGGGACGAACGCGGCGATCCGCGTGATGATTCCACAAGGCTCCGGACACGTGGTGAACATAGCGTCGATCGCGGGACTGGTGCCGGTACCCGGGCTCGCGATTTACAGCGCCTCGAAGCACGCCGCGCGCGCCTACTCGATCGCGGTCGCGCAGGAAGTGCGCCCGCACGGCGTGTTCGTGACGGCGGTGTGTCCGACCGTCGTCGCGACACCCATGATGAACATCCAGATCGATCGTGAAGAAGCCGCGTATACGTTCTCGGGCGGACGCCCGCTCACGGCCGAAGAAGTCGTGAATGCGGTGCTCGAGCGCGCGCTCGTGAAGAAGCCGCTCGAGCTCGTCCTGCCGGCACCGCGAACGGGGCAAGGGGTGGCGGCCAAGTTCGCGAATGCGTTTCCGGAAATCGGCATGCGGGTCGGCGCGCGCGTCGCGAAGCGCGGGCGCGCGGGCCAGAATAAGCTCAAGAAGGACCGATGAGCATCGAAGAAGAGACGGCCATCCGTCTCGTGCCGTCGGGCGTATCGCTCGGCGGCAGAGTCGTGCCATTTCACTCGGGAAGCGTTCACTATTTCGCGCTCTCGCGGAACGCGTGGAGGCCCGCCCTGGAATCCGTGAAGGCGCTCGGCGCCCGCTTCGTCGACACGGTGGTTCCGTGGGGTGTCCACGAAACGGCAAAGGGGGCCTTCGACTTCGGGGAGCGCGAGCCGCGCCGGGACGTCGCTCGTTTCCTGAAGCTCGCGAGCGAGCTCGAGCTCTTCGTGGTGATCCGTCCCGGACCCTGTGTCGACGCGGGGCTCGAGTTCGGCGGCATCCCGGAGCGCGTCGCGTGGGACGACGCTTGCCAGGCGCGCTCCGGGAGCGGCGCGCCGGTCCTGATACCGAAGCTGCCACGCGCTGAACCCGTTCCGAGTCCCGCAAGTCGAACGTTCCACGACGAAGCGACGGTCTGGCTCCGCGCAGTCGCCCAGCGCCTCGGGTCACTCGTGTGGCCCCGGGGACCGATCGCGCTGCTCGGCCTGGACGCGCACGCGGACGGTTTCGCGATGGGCCCCTACGACCGGGATTATCACCCGGACGCGATCGAATCGATACCGGCGGTTTCTCCTCCGGCGCTACGAGACGGTCGGCGCGCTCCGGCGAAGTCACCGCGACGAGAGCGCGACGTTCGAAGCGGTCGAGCCGCCACGGCTCCTCGATACATCGGACCCTGATTCACTCGCGCCGCACCTCGACTGGAGCGAGTTTCACGAGGCGCTCGACGAGAGTGTGCTCTACCGACGACTCCGCACCTTGCGCGAGGGCGGATTCGCGCACCTCCCCGTTCTCAGCGGCCTCGCGGCGAACCTGGGCACGCGGCTGAACGACCCTTGCCGGCTCGAGCGGGTCGGGACGAGCTCGTGGCTCGAGATTCACTCTCCGAAGTCGAAGACCGAGCAGGCTCGGGTGAATCGACGGGTCACCGAGCTCTCGACGCGAGCCGAGGCGCGCGGCGTCGTGCCGATCGCCACGGTGGGCGCTGGATTCGCGGCGTTCTCGCGCTCGAGCTCCGAGGCCGACGACGAAAGGTCCGTCCTGACGGCGCTCGCGCACGGAGTCCGCGGCGTGAACGTCCGGATGGCGGTGGCGCGCGACGGGTGGGTCGGCGGCCCGGTGGATGCACACGGTCGGGCGCGGCGCTCCGCCACGTTTCTCACGCGCCTCTTCGCGGCGCTCGAACGCACACGCTTCGCCGAACTGCGACGATTCATCGCCGTGCGCATCATCGTGCCGGGAAACGTGGAGCGTCTGATGGCTCTGACGCGCGTCTTCGCGCCCATCGACAGCGTGCAGCTGGCGGATCGAGCCGGAGCCGGCTTCGACGCCGCACTCGAGGGCGAGCTCGATCCGACGAACGGCGCATTGCGCGAAACGGCAGAGTTCGTCACCCGGCTCGCCGAGATCCTCGACGGGGCGGGTGTCGCGTATGCCGTCACCGGGACGGAATCTGGCCGCGCGCGCGGTGGAGAGCGCGAGCTGGACGGTCATTGCTTGCGCCGGCGCGCTCGAGCCGCGCCTCGTCGCATCGCTCGGTGAACGGATGCTCGCCGGCGGTCGCATCAGCTTCGGACCGCGGGTGCCCGAGCGCGACGACCACTTCCGCGCCCCGGGCGTCCGATTGCCGTCGGTCGAACGGCCAGCAGTGCCGATTTGCTTACCCGCAGCGGGCGACGAGCTGGTGAGCACGGTCGAGGATGTCTTACGCACGCTCGACGCACCTCGACTCGTCGTGGAACCCTCGACCCTTCGAGCGTCGCTCCACGTCGCGGCGAACGGTCGCCCCGCGGCCCTGTTCGTGTGGAATTTCACCGATGAGCACGTTACGGGGCGGGTGCGTGTCTCCGGCGTGGCGTCCGCCGCTTGCGCGCTCACGAACGAGGCTTTTTCGGTCGCAAACGGCGCCATCCATGTGCCCCTCGACGCGGGGGAGATCAGGTTCCTTCTGCTCGAGTGACGCAACTAGTGCTAGGAGTGCGCCGTCCATGCTGCTGGAAATCAACGCGACGACGCCGGAACCGCGGAAGATCCGGAAAGCGGTCGATGTACTGCAAGCCGGTCAGGTGATCGCATACCCGACCGACACGGTCTACGGTCTGGGCTGCGATCTGTTCGACAAGAAGGCCGTGGACAGGCTGTACCAGATCAAGGGGATGCCGCGGTCACACCAGCTGTCGTTCGTGTGCCGCGATCTCGCCGAAGTGACGACCTATGCGGTCGTGCACGACCGCGAGTACCGGATCTTGAAACAATACCTGCCGGGTCCGTATTGCTTCATCCTCCATTCGACGCGCGAGGTGCCCCGCGTGGTGCAGACGCCCCGGAAGCACGTCGGCATCCGGATCCCCCAGCACGCGGTAGCCCACGCGCTGGTCGCGGAGCTGGGCCACCCCATCATCTCGAGCACCGCTGCCCGACCCGGCGCCGAACCCCACGTGGACCCCAACGAGATCGACGTCGACTTCGCGGGCCTCGCGCTCATCCTCGACGGCGGCCCCGGTGGGCTCCTTCCGACGACCGTCGTGGATTTGACGGGCGAAGAGCCCGTGATAATCCGCGAAGGTGCCGGCGACGCCTCCGACTTCCGCTAGCGGCACGGCTTGCTTCGAGCGCGGGGGCATCTGCGCGCTCTCGGTGCTCGCCGTACGTTCGTACGGCTGCGCGCCTCACCCGCAAAGACTCAGTCCTTCTGACTCTCGACGTCGCGGCAGGGAGCTGCATCCGAGGGCACGCGCGACGCGACCTCGCGGGATGGACTCTCGTGCCGTGTCACGGCGACGTGGTGTCGAGCGGCGCGGCCGACGCGTTGCGAGGAGCCGCCGCGACGCTCTAGCGTGCGCTCTCGACCTCTCAGGTTTTCGGGGAGACCAGGTGCGCGTAGCGGCCGACGACGCGATAGCCGAGGCGGCGATATACGGGTTCGCCTGCCTGGGTCGCCTGCAGGGTCACGACGGTCGCGCCTTGCTCGAACGCGGCGTTCGTCACGTAGCGCGTGACGGCAGTCGCTGCCCCGCGCCGGCGCGCGGCGGGCACGGTGCCCACCCAATAAACGCCACCCACACCGGTCACGCCGTTGGTGATCGCGAGCGCAGCAGCGGCCGGCGCGCCGCCGAGGTGCGCGACGGCAAGGACGGCGCTGGCGATGACCCTGTCGGCTCGGGCGAAATACGACGACGTGATCGCCGCGGGCAAGCCCGCCTCTGCGTAAGCGAGCTGCGAAACGAGGACGAACTCCTCGAGCTCGCGCGCGAGCGTGACGCGCGTGACGTCGATGTTCGAGGACGACTCCGGGATGGGTTCGTCGATCACCATTGCCGGTGTTTCGCCTATGGCGACGAAGCCGCGCGCCACCGCCACCTTTCCGAGCTCGTCGGTTCCGCCGCGTGTCCACAGGACGTAGCGTCGATCGGGGAAGAATCCGCTCGCCGCGGCGAGCACGCGCTCCGCGTCCGGCTCGGGCACCGTCGGAAAGACGGCATTGGAGTACGGCATCGGAAAGCGACTCTTCCCTTCGACGAACAGGGTGCCGTTCTCCTCGACGACCCGCGACGAGTCCTGCCACTCCGCCATCACCGACAGCGCGTCCACGAGCGAACCGTCGGAAGCCTCGATGTCATCGGTGGGCATGGGGCGATCCTACTCCGGGAGATAGGTGAGTCTTCGAACATCCGGCGGCAACGAACCGGAAGGGCGGTATATGCTCGAAGCCGAGATGGACGCCTACAAGCAAGAATTCATCGAGTTCATGGTGCGCTCGAACGTCCTCACGTTCGGCGATTTCGTCGCGAAGAGCGGGCGTAAGACGCCGTACTTCGTCAACACGGGGCGGTACCGTTCGGGCGCGCAGCTCGGGTTCCTGGCACGCGCGTACGCGAACGCAATCGAACGGAACCTCGGTGCAAACTTCGACGTGCTCTTCGGGCCGGCTTACAAGGGCATTCCCCTCGTCGCGGCGACCTCGATGGAGTTTGCGGCGCGCGGGCGCGAGGTGGGTTTTTGCTTCAACCGGAAGGAAGCGAAGGACCACGGCGAAGGCGGGAGTCTCATCGGCTGGGACCTGAAGAAGGGCGACCGCGTCCTCATAGTGGAAGACGTGACGACCGCCGGAACGTCAATCCGCGAGACCGTGCCGCTCCTCCGCGGCGCGGCGGACGTTTCGCTCGCGGGTCTCGTCGTGGCCGTGGATCGACAGGAGCGCGGTACGGGCGCTCTGAGCGCGCTCGCGGAGGTCAGCGAGACGTACGGCATGAAGACTTTTTCGATCGTGTCGATCGAAGAGATCGTCGCTCATCTGACGGCGAACGATGTCGACGGCAAGCGAGTCATCACCGACGCGCTCCACGAGCGCATCGTCGCGTACCGCAAGGAATACGGCGCGCAGCTCTAGTTGCTCGGCGTGCGACGCTACCTGGTCACGGCGAGCTGGGTTCGGATCGCGATCTGGACGGATAGCTTCTGGCCAGGAGGCTGGCCGGGCTGATTGTCACGCGGAACTATGGTCGCGCGGAGGATGTCGGCGACCTCGCCATGGACGGACGATGGATCCGACGCGCGCACCTCGATCTCGCCGGTCGCATTGCCGGTGAACTCCACGAGCTGGTGCGGAGGGAGCCCGGGAAATCCGATGTCGCCCCCGGCGACGAATCGCTTGGCACTGACGTCGATCGTCGCGGTGTCGCCGTCGATCTTGGACAGCTTCATCATGCGGTACACGACGACGTCGAGCCCGGCAAAGGGCTCGCGGCTCGTCACCATCCAGTAGGCACCTACACCGACGGGTTCGGCCGGATACGGCAGAAAAGCGAGCGCAAGAGCGTCGACTCCCGACCGCAGCACCTGCTTGAACGATTCATCCAGGTCCTTCGAGGGCACGACGGAGACGAGACGGCCGGCACCGTCGGGAGCGAGCTGAAAGTCGAGCTCGGTTCCCCTCGCCTTCGCCACTTGCTTGTCGAGCCCCGGCGGCAGCTCGCCCGGCTGATCCGCGCCGAGCTTCGCGACGGAGACCTTGCCGAGGAGCTCCAGCGGCCCCGGCGGAACGGCTGGCTTGTCCTCCGAGGGCTGCAGCCGGACGCCGAAATCGAGGGTCGGAAGCGCCGACCGCGGTCCGGTCTGGACGCTGACTTCGAGCTGAACGGTTCTCGCTGCCTTCGACGGCACGGACGAGAAGTGAACGGTGGGGCCGCTGCCCTTCGTTCCAGCCGACAGCTTGGGGAAAGCGCCGGCGCGCATTTCCTTGTCCGCGGCACCGGGCCCGAACACGCCGGTATCCGGGGGCCCTTGCTGCGCCGTTGCTTCGCCGTTTGCAACCGCTGCGACGGCTTCCGCGATGTTCCTGTCGACGCCCGCGTTCGGGGACGAACCCCCGTCGGCGTGAGTCGCGGGCTTCGACTCTTCCGTCTCTTTATCGCAACCGAAAGCGGCCGCGAGACAGAGGACGAGCAGCTGAGCGTGGAGGGCGGGTGGCATCCGCATGACGCGGGTAGTACTAAATGAGCCGCCGTGAATCGGCAACGCACCCTGACGGTTTCCGCTGAAGTTTTGCGGAACCGGTCAGATCCAGGGCTTGAGATCCTTCACGGCGTTGTCTTTGAGGACGAACTTCTTCGTGTCCTCGTGGCAGCTCGTGCACTTCACTTCTTTCCCCGCAGCTCGCGCCTTCTTGACCGCCTCCTTCATGACCCCCCGGGCGCCCTTTCTGCCGTTCTCCTTGCAGGCCTTCTCGACGACGGGATAGTGAAACTTCTTCGTCGTGCAAGCTTCGCCATCGGCGAACGCGACGGACGGAGCCAGGGCGGCCGCGGCACCGCCGGCAAGGACGGCGAGGGCGAGCATGAGAGTGGGAAGCGAGCGAGCCTTGTTCGACGTGGTCAAGTGCAACTCCTTGGGGGTTCGGTCTCGGTTACGGTGAGAGGTGAACAATGCTTCCTTCGGACGCTATCGCAGAACGGACGACGGACGTCTCGAATGGCTCCGGTCCGCCATCGTAACGCGAAGCGTCAGCCATGGCCCCCATCGGTTCGCTGCGAGGCAATGAAGTCCGCCAGTTCGCGGATTTGTTCATCGGTGAGTTTCTTGCCGAACTTGGGCATGGCGGCGACCTTGCCGAACAGATCCTCGGCGGCAGAATTCTCGATCACGCGCTGGGTCCACGCTCGTGACCCGTCGCCCGCAAGGTTAGGACCGTCCGCGACTTCGCCCGGCTTCACCTCGTGGCACGTGTTGCAGTCGAGGTCGTCGGCGAAGAGCTTCTGACCCCGGGCGACCAGCGCTGCATCGACAGGGCCGGCTTCCTCTCCCATGAGGCTCGTCATGTATTCGACGAGGGCCTTGAGCTTGTCGTCGGAGAGCTGACTCGGCGGATAAGCGTCCATCTCCTTGTGTGTCTTCGTGCCGCCGAAGAAGCGCTTGGCACGCGGATTTCGGATGACGCCGGCGAACCACTCGCGACTCTTGTAATGCGTGAGGTCAGGCGCTTCTTCACCGCCCTCCCCGTCGAGCGTGTGACACGTCTCGCAGTGCTCCTTGAACAACGAGCGCACTCGAACCCTGGGATCGTTCAAGAACACCGCATCCCCACCTGCGGGCAGGACCCCAGCCTTCGCCAGTTCGCGAGCGCGACTGGCCTCCTTGTGCGCGACGACGAGACCCTTCTGGAACTTGCCGTCCTTCGCGTCTTCTACCAGAGCCATGGACGTGAGCGTCGCGACACCGGCCATGAGCAGCGCCACGACCGAAAGGACGGGCATCCGCTCCCCGGCGCGAGCGCTCGAAGCGCGATCGATCCACGGCAGGGCGACGAGAAAGGTCGTGACGGCACCGGGAATGATCACGGTCGCGACGACCTGAAGCGGGCCCTCGAAGTATTTCAGGAGCTGGAAGGGCGTCAGGAAATACCACTCTGGCCGCGCGACGAAGTTGGACGCTGGCTGGGCGGGAGCGAAGAGCGGCGACCCATGAGTCTCGAACGTGACGAGCACGAGCGCCGCCGCGGTGAGGGCCATCGCCGCGACGTCCCAGAGGAGCTGGCTCGGAAAATAGATCTGCGACTTGCTCTCGAGCTCCCGTTCCGGAAGCGGAGGCGGGGTCACCCCGTGACGGCGAAAGAGCGCCACGTGGAACACGAGCAGTGTCGCGAGCGCGAACGGCAGGATGAAGACGTGCAGCGTGAAGAACCGCGTTAGCGTCAGGTTGCCGCACACGGCGCCGCCCTGGATCAAGGTGCGCAGAGCCTGCCCGCCCGGCATGCTGCCGAGGATCCCCATCGCGACCTGGGTTGCCCAGTAACCCTTCTGATCCCAGGGAAGCAGGTATCCCGTGAGCGCGAACGCGAACACGACACCCGCCATCGCGAGGCCGGTCAACCAGTTCAGCTCGCGCGGCTTCCGGTACGCTCCGGCAATCACGGTCTGCAGGAAATGAAGCACCGTGAGCACGACCATCGCCGACGAGCCGTGATGGTGCAGTCCGCGCAAGAACCACCCCGCGGTGACCTGATCGTTCAGATAGGCGGTGCTGGCCCACGCATCCGTCGCGGACGGACTGTAGTAGCTCGCGAGCAGGACGCCGAGGAACGCCTGCTGCAGGAACAGGTAAACGAGAACGCTACCGAAGACGTAACGCGGGCGCGCGCCGCCCGGCAGCTTCAGACCGCCGAGCCACGCAAGGGCCGAACGCAGCCCGGACCGTTCGTCGATGAAGTCGACGATCGCCTTCACTCAGACGATCTCCTTGGTCGCAATGCTCAGGCGGAACCGCTGATAGCGAACGGACACGGTGCCGTCCTTCTCTTCGACCTCGAGATCGTCGAGCGGCCGCGGCGCGGGCCCCCCGGCGACCCTGCCCTCGAGCGTGTACACGGCATCGTGGCACGGACACTTGAACTCTTTGGCGTCCGGTTCGTAGTCGTAGGCGCAACCGAGGTGGGGGCACACGGAGCTGAATGCGCGCAGCCTCCCTTCTTCGCGAATGACCCAGGCCGAACCGATCTTCACCTGGAGGATTCGATTCCAGGCGTCCCTCTTGTCGGCGTAGATGTCGACCTTGACGGGCTGATCCGGCTTGAAGGCATCCGATTTGCCCACGTTGACGAAGCCGTCTCCATTCGACACCGTCGCGTGTGACAGCGGATAGCCGAGGTACCTCATGGCGGGCACGACCGTCACGGCCGCGACGCCGATCCCGAGACCGCCGATGCCCAAGGTCTTCAGAAAATCCCGCCGGGAATCCTCGTCATCGACGGAGGGCGGCGGCGCAGGCTTATCGTCCGGATCGGACATCTTCTCCTGAGTTGGTCCTGAATCAGCGTGCTGGCGTCGTCCCGCTATATGCCTGCTGCCCTCGACGGTTACCGAACGGCGTCCCTCACTCGTGCGGGTGGCACGTGAAGCACGTGACCTTTCCGGTGTCCCCCGGTTGACCCGAAGGCTCGGATAGCAGCATCGCGAGCGTGGGTACCACCTGCTCGACCATGAACTTCGTCGTCTTCGCGTCGTAGCTCATCGCCTCGTTCACCGTGTCCTTCGCTTCGAGCGTATAGATCGAGTTCGGCATGTGGAAGTCGACGAAATCCATGTCGGCACCGTGGCACGTCGCGCACCCGAAGTTTCCCCAATCCTTCGGCTCGAAGCCCTGGAACTTCCGGCGCATCGTCGGTTCGACGTAGGCGGCCATGAAGGCGCGCTTCTCGTCGTGCGTCTTGTCGCGCCACGGCACCGCCGGCGCACCGACCGTCGGTGCGCGGGGGGGCTTCCCGGGTTCGCTGGGAGAACACCCGACCGCCGCGACGGCCAGGGGCCACAGGATGGAGGCTGAAATGCGGGAGAAACCCATACGCAAGGCCCCGCATGCTCTTTGAAATCCAGCATCCGGTCAATGCAAACCTCTGTGGACTGACGCGCCGATTTCGGTCGGCACCGAGCGTTCGAGTTCCCACGGCGCTAGAGTTTTGAATCGATGCCTCGGACGAACCTCCCCTGGATGGTCGTCTCGCTAACCGTCGCGACGACGGCATGTTCCCACGTCGCCGCGACGCGCTCGGAATCCGACGGTCGTCGCACGACGATGGGGGCAGAGCGTCGCACTCCGCCCCCGGCCGTCGGCGCCGGCCGGCTTTCGTCGCATGACCATCGGTGGCATCTCGCCCATCAGCACGGGCAGCGCCCTCGTGCTCGTCGACGAGGATCGTCGACGCGCGCTGGTGCTGCCGGTCGGAGATCGGCAAGCTCTGGCGTCCGCGCTCTGCCTGGGACGACGGAGGAACGAGGCTCCGTCTGCCGCCTTGGTCCGCAGGATGGGCGGCGACGTGACGAGCGTCCGCGTCACACGTTCCGAAAGCGACGTTTTCGGTGCGTCGGTGCGGATCAATCGGGACGGTAAACCGCTCGACGTGGAGACACCCCCGAGCGAGGCGATCGCGCTCGCGATCGAAGAGGGCGTCCCAGTATTCGTCGCGGAGACCTTGCTCGCCGAAGCTGGCGTCGATGTCGAGAAGTTCGACTTTCGACACCTGGAACGCCGCGAGCGACCGGGAACCCGGCGCGAGGAAGACGAAGTGGCGCTGTGATCTGGGCCGCCCCACTGAAACGAGCGCGACTCCAGTCTCGCTCCGATCCTGGGTGCCCCTATGCGACACGAAAAAGCGCGGCCACCGCGCCAGCGCGTCACCAGAACCGCCGTCATTGACGCCAAGAGCACCTGGGTTTGTCGCCGCAGCGCCGGTGATGTAATCGCGAGGAGATGATATCGAGTCGGGCTCCGGGTATGGTGGACGTGCTCCATCGCGACCAGGGCTGCTTGTTCGCGACCTGGCAGAACGTGCTGGTCGCGGCATGGACGATTCAGAGCACCGGCGAGCTTGCGCGAAAGCTCGGTCAGGTGACCGAAGCATTCGTACGCTCACATCCCGAGGGCTTCTCGACGGTGCACGTGATCGCCAGGAAGCCGCCCTTGCCGACGTCCGAGGCGCGGGAAGAGTTCGCGGCGCTCACCAAGCGCTATTCGAAACAGCTGGCCTGCGTCGGGACGGTGCTGGAAGGCTCGGGGTTCTGGGCGAGCGCGATCCGCAGCGTCATCGTCGGCGTCAGACTCGTCTCGGGTCAGCCCTTCGACATGCAGATCTATTCGAGCATCGACGAGCTGTCCGAGTGGCTCCCTCGCCCTCACGCGACGAAAACCGGTACGAGGCTCGAAGCGGCAGCCCTGAGCAAAGCCCTCGCCGAAGTCCGGACGCAACTCGACTGATTCAGAACGGCGGCTCATCCGGAGGCTCCGCGGATCCGGCTGGCGCCGTCGCCGGTAACGGCGGAGCCGGTGCTCGCACTCCAGCATCCGCCGCCGGCTCGACCTCCGTGGGTGCGGTCCCGTCGAGGAACTCCTCCTCGACTGCGGTGTCCTCGTCGCGCGGCAGCAGTCCCGTCGCCGGATCGACGCGCACGGTCACGATGCTCTCGGGTCGCGCGAACTCGGTGACAGGACGTCCCTCGTGCGCGGCTCTCATGAATTCGACCCACGCAGGGAGCGCCGTGACCGCTCCCGACTCCGCCGAACCAAGGGGGAGCGCGTCGTCATAGCCGACCCACACCGCGGCCACGATGTCCGTCGAATACCCGACGAACCACGCGTCTTTCGATAAATTCGTCGTCCCCGTCTTGCCCGCGACGGGGCGGCCCAGCGACAGCGCGCGCCGACCAGTGCCAGACGTGACGACGCTGCGCAACAGACTGGTCACGAGATAGGCTTCGTCGGGTTCCATTGCCCGGCGCGCCGGCGGCTTCGGTGGAAGAGTAACGGGCTGCCCGCCGCTCCGAGCGATCCTCGTCACGAGCACCGGGGGCGCAATCTCACCGCCGCTCGCGAACGTCGCATATCCGTTCGCGAGTTCGAGCGGCGTGACTTCGTACGCGCCGAGGGCGAGAGAATCGTCCGTTCCGAGACGCGACTCGATGCCCGCAGCGTGCGCCCACTCCGCGACATTTGCGGCGCCCGCGTTCCTGAAGACCTGAACCGCCGCGGCATTGTCGCTTCTCGCAAGAGCCTCTCTGACGCTCATCGTGCGCTCGGTCTTCGACCGCGGGTCGTGCGGATCGGGCGGGAGGGTGAGCACGGTCGCCGGAGTAATCTGGCGCGCATGGATCGCATAGCCGTAGGTGAACGGCTTGAACGCCGACCCCGGCTGTCTGCGCGATTCGGTGGCGCGATCCAGTCCGGAGGGCACCGCTTCGTAGCTGCCGACGAGCGCGAGAACGTCGCGGGTGCGCACATCGATCGCCACGAGCGCGGACTCGGGCCCGATCTCGAGCCTGAGCGGAGTCTTGTCGCCCACCTCCGGAGGCGCGAGCAGGCTCACGCGAAGAACTGCCCCGGGTTCCGTGAACCGGGAAGGCGGCAGCCCGCCGGGGTTGTACCGGCTCTCCTGGGCCAGAAATACGCGCCCCGTCACTTCGCCCACCTGGACGTCGATCGTGCCGAGCCGGTCGTCGGTGGCATCCACGACGCCGGCATAGACGCGGTGCACGAGCGGCATTCCGACGAACGGCTTTCCCCAGGCTGCAGGTCGGTTCTTCGCGAGATACGGAGGGTGAAGCCCGTGCCGTGCGGCGTACGCATCCAGGTTTTCGCGAACGGCGCGGCGCGCCGCTGCCTCGAGCGCCGGGTCGATGCTGGTGGCAACCTCGAACCCACCGCGCGCCGCGGCGGGCCCCACGGCGACCTCGAGCGTGTGCTTCGCGATGTCCACGACCTCCGGACAGAGTTCGCTCTCGGTGTCCTCGGCGGGAGCGAGCCGGAGCGGCTCGTCCCTCGTGCGGTCGTGGAGCTCCTTGGTGATGAAGCCCTTCTCGAGCATCTGATCCAGCACGTAGCGACGCCTCTCGAGGGCACGTTCGGGACTTCGACGCGGAGAGAACCGCTCGGGAGACGCGACGAGCCCGGCGAGAAGGGCGGACTCGGCGAGCGTCAGGTCCCGGGCTCGCTTTCCGAAGTAGTAGCGAGTCGCTTCTTCGATTCCGTATCGCCCGTGACCGAGATAGATGTGGTTCAGATAGAGATTGAGGATCTCGTCCTTCGTCAGCGACTGCTCGAGTCGCCTCGCCAGGATGGTTTCGCGGATTTTCCGATCGATCGTGCGTTCGGGGTCGAGGAGCACATTCTTCACGACCTGCTGCGTGATGGTGCTGCCGCCCTGTCGCGTCGCTCCGGCCCGAAGATCAGCGACGAAGGCGCGGAGCATGCCGAGGTAGTCGAGCCCTCGATGCTCGTAGAAACCGGCATCCTCCGCGGCCAGAAATGCGAGCTTGGCCCGAGCCGGAACCTCGCTCAACGGGATCACCGTGCGGCGCTCGGTGAAGACGTCCGCGAGCACCGAGCCGTCGCGTGCGAAGATTCGGGTGATCTGCGGCGGGTCGTAGTTGGACTTGAGCTGTTCGACGCTCGGAAGGCCCACCGAGTAATGAGCGACGACGACGGCGACGGCGAGCACGCCTGCGGCGCCGATCACGACCAGCCCAGCCAAGACCGCGAGCGCGACGCGAATCGGTCGCCTGCCGGGGTTCGCCCGGGCGGGTTCGCTGCGCTCGTTACTTTCCAAGGACCTTCATGATGACCACGGCGAGAACGACGCCCGCGACCAGACACACCGAAGCGACCGTCGCGAGCAGCACGAGGCTCGGCGTCGCGCGCCGTGAAGGATCCGCAAACGGCGCCCGATGCTTCGATACCGGCCCGGTCCCGGGCCCGCCCGCGGCACTTGGGGGCGCCGGAGTGAGTTGAAAGATGCCATCGACGAGCGCATCTGCGGGATCGGCGAACGGGCGAAGCGCGACGGCGAACTCGATCGCGGTGTGAAAGCGATCGGCGGGATCCTTCGACAGGGCCTTTGCGATGGCGTCGTCGAGACCCTGAGGGAATCGTCGATCCGGAAGCCTCTCGCTCAAAGGGATCGGCTTCTCTGCGACGTGCTTCTGGATGAACTCCACGGAGTTCTTCGCATCGAAAGGCAGCTTTCCGGTGAGGGCTTCGTACAGGATCACCGCGAGCGAATAGATGTCGCTGGTCGCCGAGAGTTCCTTGCCCTGCGCCTGCTCCGGCGACATGAACTCTGGAGTCCCGAAGACCATCCCTTCCTGCGTGAGGTTGACGGAACCCGGACGCATCTGTTCATCGGTCACCTTTGCGAGCCCAAAGTCGAGCACCTTAGGGTATTCCTCGATGCCCATCTGCTTGCAGAGAAAGACATTTTCGGGTTTGAGATCACGGTGAATGATGCCGGCCGTGTGAGCCTCCTGGAGTGCCCCGCATACCTGAATCAGGATGGGGACAGCGCGCTCGCGCGCGAGCGAGCCCTCCTTCTTCACCGCGCGATTGAGGTTCCGGCCCTCCAGGAATTCCATGACAATGTAGAGCGACCCGTCCTCGAGCTCGCCGTACGTGAAGACCTTGACCGTGTTCGGGTGGCTGAGCTGAGCCATCGCACGGGCTTCTCGCCGAAACCGGGACGCGAGATCCGGTCGATTCGTGAGCTTGGGATGGAGGATCTTGATCGCCACCATCCGGTTCATCTCCGGCTGCTCGGCCTTGTACACGGAGCCCATCCCCCCACTGCCGATCTTTTGAAGGATCCGGAACTCTCCGTTTAAGATCTCACGACCGATGAACGGGTCGTTCGTACGAGCCTGCACCACGGCTCAGGGATACCAGAACTAGTCATGGACTACGAGCGCGGCACGGAGAGGGACGGCGAGCCGCCGCTCGGCTCCGCGGAATTCCGAACGAGTCCTCTCCTCGAGCGGGAAGGGTTCCGCCACGCGTTCTTCACGCGAAACGGGGGCGCCTCGACGGGACCGTACGCATCGCTCAGTTTCTCGACTGTCGGAGACGAGCGCTGCGTGGCACGGAATCTCCGCCTCGCAGCGCACGCGCTCGGGGTCGCTCCGGGCAAAGTCTTTTTCGTGTCGCAGGTGCACGGAGCCGCCGTACACGCGCTGGGCGACGCGGCGTCGCGCGAAGAGGTCATGACGATTCAGGCCGACGCGCTCGTCGGAACGCGTCCGGACGCCGCCGTCGGGGTTCGCACGGCCGACTGTCTGCCCATCCTCGTCGGCGATCGGGCGAGCGGCGCCGTTGTCGCGATTCACGCGGGATGGAGAGGGGTGGTGGCCGGCGTCATCGAGACCGGGGTGGAGGAACTCCGACGCGTGGCCGGACGGCGTTTCGACCCGGTCGCCGCGATCGGTCCGCACATCCGCGTGGGCGCTTTCGAGGTCTCGGAGGACGTTGCCGCGACGCTCCTCGCATGCTCGCCGCGACCCGACGTCGTCGAGCGAGGACTGGGGCCAAAACCGCACGTGAACCTCTCCCTGATCGCGCAAGCGAAACTCGTCCGGGCCGGCCTCGGGCCGTGCTCGGTGGACGACGTCGCGGGATGCACATCGCACGATTCAAGCTCTTTCTTCTCTTTCCGGCGCGATGGTGCGAAGAGCGGTCGCCACCTCTCCGCCATCGTCGCTCGATAACTGCGCCGCTCGAGTGAGCTACAGACACTCCGGCTTGATTCTGCGGATTCCGTGCTCGTCGAGCGCATACGGCTGACGGCAATCGACGGCGGACTTCGCCGGCGTGGGCGCCTCGCGGACCTCGGCGGACGGAGCGGAAGGAGTCGTCGTTGCCACGGCCGCCTCTGGTCGCGGCTTTGGCGGCTCCGTCGTCTGCGCCGTGGGCGCGACGGCGGCGAGGTGAGTCGGCCGCGGAATGGCTTCGACCACTCGAGTAGTCGAGTGAGACTCCGTACCCGGAGTGGGAACGGCTTTCGGCAACGGCGCGGCGACGGCAGGAGGCGGCGACGGGACGGCGGGGCGCACCTTCGCGACTGGCTCCGGCACTTCCGGCGGCTCCACGGGAAGCGTGGACGGATCAACACCGCGGGGCTCCTCCGCCGAGGCAACGACTGCTACGGGGTTCGCCGTGGCCTTCGGTGGTGACACCGCAGCGGGAAAGGGGGCACGCGCGACAGCGCGCCTCCGGCTGCCGTGTCCGGAAAACGCAAACCCCGCGAACAGCGCGAAGACACCGGCCGCGAGCGCCACGCGGAACGTGCGCCGACTCGGGTCCTCCCAGAACCACGCCGCAACGCGCTCGGGCGCACTTCGTCGATGCGGAAACAGTGCCGGATCCGTGGGCTCCTGGATGATCACGCTCTCCGCGGAAAGCGCGGGCCGGTCGAGGCTCGAATTCGGACGCGGCGGAGGCGGTCTTCGATTGCTCGGACGCGTGCGTTCGGGCCGCGGGGCGTCGCTCGGCGGGCCGTACACGTGAGTGGCATCCCCGGCCGCGTCGAAGACACGGGTCGCTTCGTCCTCGGCGTCGAAGGCGCCTCCGAAAACACGGGTTGCAGGGTCCTCGGCATCCTCCAAAGCCACCGGCGCGCCACTCGGCGAACTCGTGAAGATACGCGTCGCATCCTCCGCCTCCTCCAGGGGCACCGGCACGCCACTCGGCGAGCCCGTGAAGACGCGCGTCGCATCCTCCTCGATCCTCTGCGGGGTCGCGGGCTCCGGGATCCGTTGAGGCGGCTCCTTCTTCTTCTCGCCGCGGCGTGGCACTGGCGGGGGCCCGGAGCGCCGAGAAAGAGGCCGCGATGGGAGCGCTGGCGGGAGGGAACCACGGCGCGGTGCACCCCCGACATCGCCGGACGACGGCTCGACGATGCGCGGGGGACCCGCTCCCCATCGTCGCGCGAGATCGCTCAGCGATGGAGAACCGCGACCGTCGAGCGTCTTCATGATGGCAGGTGAGCTCTCCGTCACCAGAGACACATGGCTCACCGACGAGATCGCTTCGATTTCCGCGACCGCTTGTTCGCGGTTGAGCAGCGTCTCGCCCGCGACGCGCTCGACCCACTCTCCGACCTCGCGCGTGGAACCGAGCGGCATCGCGTCCTCGACTGCAATCGCGAAGTCGCGGGCGGTCTGGTAGCGCGTCAGCGGATCACGGGACAGCGCACGCATCACGATCGCGTCGAGACTGCGCGCGACCGAGGGAATCACCGCACTTGGCGGTGGGATCTCTTCCGTGAGGATCATCCGCAGGAGCTCCGTGGCATCCTCTGCGTCGAAGAGCCTCCGACCCGTGATCGCTTCCCAGAGAACGATACCCGCCGCGAACACGTCGGAGCGCCGGTCAACGGGCTTCCCCGAGAGCTGTTCGGGAGCCATGTACGCGAGCTTCCCCTTCATCTGACCGTCGCGAGTGACCTGTACGCGCGCGGCCGCCTTGGCGACGCCGAAGTCGAGGACGCGCGTCACGCCGTCGACGCCGACGAGCACGTTCTGGGGCGACACGTCCCGATGAACGACAGAGAGCGGTTGCCCGTGCTCGTCCTTGGCCTCGTGGGCGGCGTGGAGCCCGTGGAGCATGCCGGCAACGACGCTCGCGATGGTCCCGACGGTCACCTCGATCCCCTTCTTGCGCGAAGCGCGGAGGAGCCGCGAAAACGATTCGCCGCGCACGTAATCCATCACGAGAAAAAGTTCGTCGGTCTGCGCCACGACATCGACGGTCGCGACGACGTTCGGGTGCTGTATGCGCGCGGCGAGCCGTGCCTCGTCGAGAAACATCGCGACGAACTCGGGATCTTTCGAGAACTGCGGGTGCAGCCTCTTGATGGCAACGGTACGCGAGAACCCCGCGGGCCCGAGCAGTCTGCCGAAGTGGACCGTCGCCATGCCCCCGGAGGCAAGCTTCCCGTACAGCGCATACCGGCCGATCACGCGAATCGGGGGCTCTAGATGGGGCGGCTCCTCCATGGGCAGGGTTTTCGGGCGATAAGCGGCTGTTTATAGCGCCGATCCGCGGCGCCGGGCGCTCCCCGGCGGAGGCCCGGGCCGGGAAACGCGATTACCGGGAAACCTGAGGAGTGTTAAGCCTAGTTCAACGCACCGTGTCCAAGCCGGAAGCCCCCTCCGTGACGTCGAACCCCGTTGCCGGTCCGGGACCGGCCCCCGCCGCGACCGTCTGGCTCGTGAGCTTCGCCGATGAAGACGATCGCGAGCTCACCCCGCCCGAGATCGCGGAAGCGCTGAGGCGCGGCCAGATCGACGCCAGCACGATCGTCTGGCGCGAAGGCCGGGTCGATTGGGCTCCGCTTGGAACGGTCGAGGAACTCGCTCCCCTCCTCGCGGCCAGTGGACAGACCTCGGGCCCGCCAAGAGTAGGTTCGGCCGAGCCCGTGAGGGAGATCGCGGAGCGGACGAAAAATCCGGTGTCGGCAAACGAGGAGCCGCAACCCTGGAAGGGCAAGACGCGGATCGGCCTGCCCAAGGTCGACACGGCGAGGAAGAAACCCGAAGCTGGGCCGAACCCTCTTTCCGGAAGCGCTGCGGGCGAAGCGAAACCCGAGGTAAAAACGTCTCCGATCGCGGCCCCCTCGGCCGCGGAACCCGAGCAAAAGAAGATCGCGTTCAAGAAGGTGCAGCCGAAGGCAGCGGAGGCAAAACCCGCAACTCCGAAGCCCTCCGAGGCAACCCCGACCATCCCACTTGTCACAACCACCGCGCTCTCCGCCGGAACTCCGACGGTTCCCCTCGCCGCATCGAAGGCGGCCAGGGACGCGGGGGTGGACAGGGCGAAACCCAGACCGGCAGAGCGCGATATTTGGAGCACCGAGGACGAAGCGCCGATCAGCATTGAACTGGAGCCGGAGTCCGTCTCTCCGCGCAGTCCCGCGTTCTCGCAGGTGACAAGCGGAGCGCCTGGCGAGCCCAGGAAGGCCGCGCCGAAACCGCCGACCCCAAATCGTCGGCCGAAACCGCCCCCGGCGCGGAGCGCGGAATCGGGGGGGCTTTCGTTACAGGCGCTCGCCGCGCCAATGGCGTCGGAGCCGGAGCGCGTCAGCGACGACATCATGAATCTAGGCGGCGGTCTGACCGGTCTCGGCGGCTCCTTGCTCGCCGCGCCGTCAATCGACGTCTCCGCTCTCACGAGTGGGCCCGTCGAGAGCGGCAGCGCGGACACACTCGATCTTCCTCTCCTGGAGCTTCCGGACATCCCTGCCAACACGCTGATCGAAGGCACGCCGACCGTGCCAAGCGCCGGGGTTCGTCCGGCACGGAAAGGTCCCAGCCCCTCGGACCCGAAAGCCGGGCCCAGCGAGAAAGACAAGAGGCGTAGCTCCCTGCCTCTGGTTCTGGGGTTGGTCGCCGCGGCCATTGCACTTGCGTTCGTTCTTCGCGGCAAAAACAACGAAGATTCGGCTTCTCGAACCGGAACCTCCGCGACAACCTCGGAGGTCGCGCCCAGCGCGGAGAACGCCGCCGTCGAAGCGCACCCGGCCGAAGTCCCCGCGACACCGGCACCCGTCGCGGCCAGCGCGGCACCGGCAGCCCCTGCCCCGACGGCGGGGGCGCCCGTCGCCGCCGTCGCAACCGCGGCCAATCACTCCACGTCGAGCGCCGCCACCTCCAACCCGACCACGAAGGTCGCCACGCCTCACGAGGAAGCCGCGCGCTCGTCGAAACCCGAGGAACCGGCCAGGGCCGAAACCGCGAAACCCGCCGCAGTTGCGGCCCCTCCGCCCCAACAGCAGGAAGTCGACGTGGGTGGCGAGTTCGACAAGGGGGCCGCCATCGCGGCGCTCCGCGAGGCCGCTGCACAGGCCTCGGTGTGCCGGAAGCCGGGCGACCCGAGCGGCGTCGCGGACGTTCACGTGACGTTCTCGAACAGCGGGCGCGCGACGAACGCCACGGTGGACGGGCCGCCGTTCGCGGGGACGGCGACCGGGGGCTGCATCGCTGCCGCGCTGCGTAGGACGAAAGTGCCCCCCTTCAGCGGCGATCGCGTAACCGTAACGAAGCACGTCGTCATCAATTGAGCAGGAGGGCGCCTTGCGCGGGCAAGCGAGAGGCCCGATGATCGAGCGAACCTGGAGGCCACCGTGGGCAACGCTCTCATCATCGACGCCGTTCGAACGCCGCGCGGTCGCGGCAAAGCCGGGGGAGCGCTGAGCGGCACGCATCCGCAGGAGCTCGTCGCGCAACTTCTGAACGCCATCGCCGACCGGACCAACCTGGAGAAGGGACACGTTTCCGACGTCGTTCTCGGCTGCGTCTCGGAGGTCAAAGATCAGGGGGCCTGCATCGCGCGCAACTCCGTGCTCGCGGCCGGCTTCCCGGACGACGTGACCGGCGTCACATTGAACAGATTTTGTGGCTCGGGACTGCAAGCCTTCAACTTCGCCGCCATGGGCGTAATGAGCGGCCAGCAAGATCTCGTCATCGGCGGCGGCGTCGAGAGCATGTCCCGCGTCCCCATGGGCTCCGACGGTGGAGCGATCGACGGCAACAATCCAAGACTCCGCGAGAAGATCTTTCAGGTTCCGCAGGGCATCAGCGCCGACCTGATCGCCACGATCGACGGAACGACGCGTGAGGACGTGGATCGATTCGCGCTCGGGAGCCAGGACAAGGCTGCTCGCGCGATCGCCGAAGGCTGGCTCTCGAAGAGCCTCGTTCCCGTGCGCGGCGACGATGGTGCGGTGTTGCTGGCCAAGGACGAGCACCCGCGCGCATCAACGACGCTCGAGAAACTGGGGAGCCTCGAGCCGTCTTTCGTCTCGACGGGTACCCTGCAAGTCGGACCCAACGGGGAAACCTTCGACGAGCTAGCGCTGAAACGCTACCCCGCCGTGAAGAGGATTCGTCACGTCCACACCGCCGGCAACTCGAGCGGCATCGTGGATGGCGCTGCGCTCGTGCTGGTTGCGTCCGAGTCGTACGCGAGAACTCACGCCCTCGCGCCCCGAGCAAAAGTGCGCGCGATGGCCACCGCGGGGGCCGAGCCCGTCATCATGCTGACGGCGCCCACTCCGGCGTCCGAGCGAGCGCTGCGCAAGGCCGGCATGAAAGCGTCGGATATCGATCTCTGGGAGATCAACGAAGCTTTCGCGACAGTCGTGCTCAACACGATCCGCAGGCTCGACATCGATCCCGCGAAGGTCAACGTGAACGGCGGATCGATTGCCTACGGTCACCCACTCGGTGCGACAGGCGCCGCCCTCCTCGGCACCGCCCTGGACGAGCTCGAACGGCGCGGGCTGTCGACGGCGCTCATTACCTTGTGCATCGGCGGTGGCATGGGCGTGGCCACGATCATCGAACGCGTCTAACCCTGCTCGGAAGACGTGCGGGGGAGCGGCTTAAGCGCGTATAGTCCTGACCCATGCTCCGGCGCGCCGTGACGACGTGGAGTGTCCTTGCGTTTCTGACCTTGCTCGGCGTGGTCGCTCGCGCGCAGACGACGAGTGAACCTTCGCCAGCACCACCGCCACCGCCACCGCCACCGCCGACGGCTCCTCCCCCGCGCGAGGTAGTGGGCCCGCCGCCAGGTCAAGCGGCGCCAGGTCAGCAGGCGCCGTCAGGTCAGGCAGCCCCAGGTCAGTACGCACCGCCAGGTCAGTACGCACCGCCAGGTCAGTACGCACCGCCAGGTCAGTACGCACCGCCAGGTCAGTATCCGCCGCCGGGTTACGCCCAGCCAGGTCAATACTCGCCGCCGGGTTACGGCTATGGCCAGCCCCAATACCCGCCGCCGGGTTACGGCTATGGCCAGCCCCAGTATCAACCCGGTTACTATTACCCGCCTCGCCCCATGGCGGACGACGGCGCGCACTCGCACGACGGCTTCTACCTTCGCCTCGGCGCAGGAGTCGGGCTCCTCACGTTCGGCTTGAAAAACCAGAGCAGCGCAGACTTCGGAAATCAAGAGGTCGATGGCGAACTGTCAGCAGGAGCGCTCTCGTTCGAGCTCGCCGTCGGCGGGAGTCCATCACCGGGCCTCGCCATCGGCGGCGCGCTCTACTTCGACGTGGCGTCCAAGGCGACATCCCACGACATGAGAATCAACAACCAGCCCGTGGACGACTTTCACGACAGTGGCGCGTCGACGTGGCTCCTCGGACCGTTCGCGGACTATTACTTCAACCCGCGAAAGGGCTGGCACCTGGAGGGCTCGCTCGGCCTCGCGTTGCTGACCGTTGGCGATGCGACCGAGGACGGCGTGAAGGTACTCTCGAAGCGCGCCTACGGAGGCGTCGGTGGAATGATCGGTGGGGGGTACGAGTGGTGGGTCGCCGACCAATGGGGGATGGGCGTCTTGCTGCGCGCCACGGTGCTCTCGCTGGGGAGCGCCAAGGCCGGGCAAGATCAGTGGAGCTATGGGGGCTTCGCGTTTCCCGAGGTCTTGTTCAGCGCGACGTACCAGTAAGCGCATTCACGGGAACGGCGGCGCGGACACCTTGCCGCTCGTGTCGAGCAGGCTCTGCGGGGTCGAACCTTTCACGTCGACGCGCGACGCTTGCGTGAGAATGTCGGGGTTCAGCGAAATGTCCGCGTCGTAGCCGCTCACGCCGCCGTGACATCCTCCGCACACGCCGTTGAAGAGCCCCCGCTGGAACCCCTGACGCAACGACTCGCCCGGGTAAAACTGCATTTCCTCGAGCTGGTGGTGGCGCGTCGGCTCCTTGTCCGTCGCGAGCTGGACCATGGGCGCGAGAACGATGGGCGCCCCTCCGGGCACCTCGATGTCGAGCGATCCGTCGGGCAACGGCGCGCTCGTCCCGAGGAGACGGCGGCGGACGTACACCTGCCCGAACGCGTCTTTCACGATGAACTGACCTCCCTGATCGTAGCTCGTCACGCCCGGCTCTGGCGGCAGATCCTCCCAGACTTGCATGTCCTTCATCGGAGCCGGAATGAGTCGCTTCGAGCGCGTATTCTGGAACATGAGGCTCGCGAGGAGCGGCGCGTCCAGAAAGGTGACGTCGGCCCGCGGGCGATCACTCGGGTCGGTGGACACGTGCGTGGCGCCGTTCGGCTCATCGAGACGCGACGCGAAGACGCCATAGTCGTAGCGCGCCGAAACCGCTACCGGCCAGAGCAAGCTATCCGTAGGGTCTGATGCGACCGGGCCCGAGCGCACGCCGGTGATCGGGTCGACGACGTCTAGCTCGAAGCGAGCGTTGAAGTTGGTGCTGTCCGAGACTCCCGGCGCGTAACTGACGAGCACCTGGCCATTGGGCAAACGAGCAGGATTGCGAAACACGCCGCCCTGGCCGTCCAAGATCCGCAATGAGTGCTGATAAAATGCCGGATTCGGCCACTTGATGGCACCTGGATCCTGGAGATAGTCCGCGGGGTCCTGGCTGGCCTGATCGATCCCCAGACTGCGGTTGATGATCCCGAGCGCCCCCGCGCAATGCTCGTCGTTCTGGTTGCTGAAGATGGCGGCGAAGTCCTTGTCGGCAAGCTCGACGATATCGGTCACCTGATGATAGCCGATGGTCGCGCGCTGCCCGAAGAGCGGATGATAATCGCCACCGTCGAGGTTCTCGCGTCTCCCAGCGAGCTGATAGAAGCCCGGAGCGCGCTTCTCGGTCGTCATGATGACGCGTCCGTCCGACATGAACGAGGGGGTGAGCTCCTGGTCGAGCAGGAATGTGAGCTGCCGGATGGTGGGAGCGCCGTTGGTCGTCTCGAGGACGTAGAGGTTCGCGTTCAACTTGGACGGATCAGCGGGCGTTCGCTGCGGCCCCTGGTAGTCGAACGCCGCGGTGTTCATGACGTTACCGCGCGTGGATGCGAATACGATCCGCCCGTCGGGCGCGAACGTGGGATCGAAATTGTGCACGAGCTCCCCGTTCGTCGGAACGGCATTCCCACCGTCGTCCACGGGAGCCGCGTCGATGGTCGGTTCGACGGCGCAGGCGCCTCCGTCGATCACGTAAATGCGCCAGGGGTCCGTCGCGCCGGTGCGCGCGGAGAACGCGATCTTCGTCCCGTCCCAGGAGACCGCGGGGCGCCGCACGTCGATGCCGGCAGCGAGACCGCAAGAGGCCAGAAGACTCGTGCCCCCGCCTCCTTGAACCGTGAGCGCATTCGTCGTCGGATCGAGCGACGCCGGAGCTTCGATCAGATCGGCACCAGGGGAAAACGCCTCGAAGTCCTGCGGCCCATCCTTGCCCGGCGCGAGCGGTCTCTTGACGTAAACGATGGCAGTGAGCGGCATGGCTTTGGACATGCGACTCGAGCGCTCGATGCCGATCCACTGGCGGATCACGCAATACGGGTTGAGTGCGTCCAGATCGACGAGCCCGCCATCGGCGCCCGCGCCTCCATCAGTGCTGGTCCCTCCGTCGGCCACCGCCGTGCACGGATCTCCCGTGCCGAACAGGGCGCCTCCGCGATGCAAGATCCCCAGCGGCGTCGCCGGCACGGGACTGCCCTCGATGTATGGCTCGAGGTTCTTCCGGAAAATTCGGCTCACGTTCGGGTCCGGCGAATCGAGCGCCACCTGCGCGAGCGTCAACTGGTAGTTGAGTCGCGTCGCGGGTAGCCCGAAGTGTCCAGCGCTGCCCCCGTGCAGCCGGTACTCATGACCCATCGCGGGCGAGTGGCAGCCGAGAAGCATGCACCCCTTCTTCACGAGCATCGGCTGGACGCGGTGAGCAAAATGAAAACCCAGCGTCGGTAGGGACGTCCGTGGGTCCACCCTTCTCTGTCGCCCACGCGAGGATCGCTGCGTAACCCGGGTCGCTCGTCGACTGGAAGATCGTGCCGCCTTCGTGATAGGTGCCGCCCGCCGCCGGCGCCAACGGTCGACGGAGCAACTCGCTCGATTGCGTGTCCGCGGAGAGATAGTCGCTGGCGACGAAGTAGTTCCACCGCGTCTCCTGGGGCGTCTTGCCGCACGTCATGTAGAGCGAGTTGCCCGGCGAACCATGGCAGTTCCCGGCCCCGCAGGTCCCTCCGAGGACCGGATTCACGCGACTCTCGAACGTCGAAAAATCCGGCGTCGTGACAGCCGTGGTGAGATCGAAGGTCGAGTCGGCCGGAATCGTCTCCGAGCACGGCGTTCGTCCGAGATCCTCCGGCGGTTCGAGCGCATTGTTCTCGCTCGCGCCGCGCTGGATCCAGGTGATGAGCGTATTGAACGACGAGCTCGTCACGTCGATGAGCGCCCCGCCCGCGTGCGGGATATCCGTGGTGACGATGATCGGGTTGTCGTTTTCCCAGGTCGTGAGCCGCACTTGAAACGGTGTGGCCACCTTCGCGAGGATCCCCGGCATCAAGTACGGGCCATAGGAGATCAGCAGGTCGCGACGCTTCACGAGATCGTCGTAGCTCGTGACGTTCAGGTTGCCGAGCGCGTTCCCGTGCGTGTCCGCCGCGACGTGGCACCCCGACTGTGTGGGACTGGCCGCGCACGAGCCGAGAAGGATGGGGCCGATCTCCCGATCGTAAAACGTCACGGCCGGCGTCGGCTTCGGGACGTCACAGCCTGCCAAGGCGATCTCGAGTACCGCAGCAAGAACGAATCGATCCGAGAGTCTCACGAAGGCTATCCTAGCCGAGCCCGGGGGACCGCGAGCGCCCCCATGACGTGAGGAGCAACCCGGCGCTCTTCGGACTCAGAATCGTCTCGATGCAATGAGGGCGAGGGACGCGACCAGGGGATCCGGGTCCGTGGTCGCGGCCTCGACTGCGTCTCGAGCACTCGGATCCGCTATGCGCCCGAGCGCCGCCACCGCTGCCGCCCGGACTCGCGGATCGGGCTCCTGCGCCGGGGTCGTCAGAGCAATCAGGGCGACCACGGCGTCCGTCGCGTCCATCGCGCCGAGCACTTCCGCGGCGCGGCGCCGAACGTCGGCGGAGTCGTCGCTGAGCCGCGCCGCAACGGCGTCCATGGCCGAGAACACGTTGATGTGCGCACACGCTTCGAGCGCGGCGAGACGGACATCCGGATCGGAATCTCCCATCGCCGTGCCGAGCTCGCCTCCGGGCCCCTCCGAGTTCAGGCGCTGAAGTGCTCGAACCGCGGCCAGTCGAACGATGGCCGCGGAATCCGTCACTGCAGCCTGCGCCACCGGAGCGATCCCCGCCGCGACCAGAAATTCTCCGAGCGCCTGCGCCGCGTCTGCCCGTTCCTGATCCGAACCAGTTTGAAGCGTGCCGAGCACCTGCGAATACACTTCCCCGGCGCCGAACACGCCGAAGATCCTGCGGCGGAGCCACCACGCGCTGATCTCGCGTGTCTTGGCGTTGTCGTCGTAGAGCAGGCGCGCGACGCCTGGGATGCAATCGAGGCACTCGACCTTCTCCCCGTGCTCCAGCGTGGCCCAGATCGCGGTCGGAGCGACGTTCCCGAGCGTCGCTGCGACGATCTGCTGCGGCGTCGAGATTCTCTCGAGTGACGCGGATGGAATCTGCTGATAGACGGCGGCCCGACCCGGGTGGACGAGGTCCGCCGCGGGCGCACCGGCATTACCCGCGCTGCCCACGACGCAAACCGCCAGCCCTGCGACCATCGCCGAGAAGGACGTCTTGAGACTTCGAAATCGATGGCTCATGGTCTTGTTCTCTTTCAGTTGGTGGTGGGGTAGCTAGGGTACGCGGGAAGCGTGCTGCTCGCGGGCTGGTAGCCCGAATTATCCCGCGAGTAGAACTGCCCGCCCATATCGAAGGCGCGGATGAGGGCCGTCCGCTCGTCGCGGGTCAACGTCACGCCGACGTCATCGGGATGCATCGTGCGCACGCCGCCACGGATGTTCGGGTCGGAGAAGGCAACATTGAGCGGCCACGCCGTCTTCGTCCCGTCGATGGCGCTCGTGATATTGATCTTCTCGATGAGCGCGCTGTGTCGCGCGTCGCTCGGGACACCCCACATCGGTGGGACGGTCCCCGTCACCTTGGCCCCATCGCCCATCTCCATCGAGAGCGCCGAGGGATAGAAGATCGACACGTATGACATCGGATACGTTGCGGTCTTCCTGTCGTACGTGACCGTCACGGGCGTCGCGGTGAGATCGAGGCGCGCGATCTGGTACGTCGAGGTTTTCCCGGTATCCTGGTCCGTCATCGTGACGGAGTAATGCTCTTGAGGGACGTCCCCGTCGGTCGTGCCATTGTGACATTGCGCACACTTCGCGGTGAGGATGCTCTGGATCTCCTCGGACGTGCTCCCGAGCGTGCCCTGGCCCGCAACGAGCTGCCACGGGTACTCGGTGCGGTCGGCAATGGGCTTCAGGAACTGCTGAACCTGCGTCGTCGAGAGCGTCTGTTGCTGCACCGTGGGTGCATTCGGCGCGGTACGGCTTTCGTGACACCCGCCACACACGCGATTTTCGCCAGGCATCCCTTGAATCCACGTCGTCTGGCTCCGGATCGCCAGCTCGTACTCGTCGACCGTCTGCAGGTGCATCGGGATGTAGGGCGGCACATCCGCGCGCCACGAACCGTCGGCCAGAACCGGCGCTTCCCCGAGGATTGCGGCGCCTTCGGCCATCGTCAGCCCGAACATCGTGACGTTCGGCGCGGCCTCCGTCGAGAAGCCTTCGATGATGCGCACCTTGACGGCGGACTTCAACGCCTGATCCATCGGCGTAGCGTCCGCGAACTCGGCGCCGGACACGGTCTCGCCATGGAGCGAAAATAGAGACGTCTGCGAGACGTCTATCGAGCCAATCAGCATCGGATTCGTCGCGTCCGTGGAGGTCTCCTTGTTGATCCCGAGCGGAGGCTCCGGTCGCGGCGCGACAGGCTGCGCGTAGAGTTCCCACGTACCGGGCGCGTTGTAAACGAGCTGGTTTTGCAGGGTCGCAGGATCGTAGATGTAGATCCCGAAGTCCGGTGGCGTCTCGGCAAGCTCGTTGGTGTCGTTGACGGGGCCATCGGCCCACGACACGAGCAAGCGTCCGTCGGGTAGCATGTGCGGCGAACGATAACGCCCGATCGGCGACGGGTCGCTTCCGAGCGGCACGGCCCCCGTGAGCACCGCGTACGACGCCCGCTCCTCGTCGTGACGGGTGTCGCCCGCCGCGGCTCCGGCGACGCGCGCGTCCACCTTCACCAGCGCGCCCGCCTGGATCGTCCGCTCACGATCCGTCGCGACGGCGATGAAGACGTTCATCGTACCCGTCTCGGTCACCTGAACGAGCGAGTTTGCCGGCTTGCCGTGCTGACCGGCGAGCGCGATGATCTGCGTGCAGTCCGGGTTCATGGCAAAGAGCTTCGAGTCGTTCACGTTCTCGAGGTGCTCCCACCGAGAGAATCCGACCTGTCCGCTCTGCATCGCGAAGAGATTGAAGACGTTCGACAGATTTTGCGAGCAGAGGACGCGAGCGGAGTCTCCTCCCACTTCGGACATGATCGCGACCTGCGTCGCGCGGCGGGTATGGTTGTACTCGTCGGCGCGCGTGCCCATCTCGCCGTACATCTGGTTCGTCACGAAGGCGATACGGTCACCCGCAAGCCAGATTGGGCCGATGTCGTCCTGGAGGCCACTCGTGAGCGCCTGGATGCCGTAGGGATTGTTGGGGTCCGTGCCCTTCGCGATATTTGCCGTGTAGACGTGGTAGTGGTCGTTCGGGTCGAGCATCATCGAGAAGACGATCTTCGTCGCGTCGAAGCTCAGGTCCATGCCCTCGACGTCGGCCGTCTTGTACCGAGCCCCGTCGAGCAAATTGACGACGGCGCCCGTCCGCAGGTTCCTCACTTCAATCCGCGCGCCGGGGTCGTAACGGCCGTAATCCATCACTTGACCCATGCCGCTCGCGACGTCGACGGTCAGGTTGTCCCCGGTTCCCGTGGTCGTCTGTCGAACGGCATAGACGATCTGTTCGAACCCAGCCTTGTCCGCCAGCGATTGGTCGGCGGGGCTGTTCGTGCTGCACGCCGTCACCGATGCGGCCATGACGGGCAGCAGCCGGAGCAGGGTCGAAGCGAGCGGAGTTGTTTTGCGGGACATGCTGCCTCCTCGAGAGACTCGAAGCCAGCGTGTGCAAGAGCACGAGCCGCGCCAACATCAAGCAGCTGAAATCGTTCGGATTCCTCGGGAAGACTGCGGGGCGCGGCCCCCGACGATGGCGACTTCACGGGGGACGCACACCCCGGCTCAACCTGCAGCCACTCGACCGGGCGCGTTCACGCGGGGGCCGACTCCGGCGCTATAAGCTCGCCCATGACCGGGCTCGCCTTCGACGACAAGGGCCTCATTCCCGCGATCGCTCAGGACCGCATTACAGGGCAGGTTCGCATGGTCGCGTGGATGAACGCGGCGGCGTTACGGCTCACGCTGGAGACAGGCGACGCGACGTTCTTCAGCCGGTCGCGAGCCGCCCTCTGGGTGAAGGGCCAGACGAGCGGACACCGCTTGAAGGTCCACTCGGTGTACGCTGACTGCGACGCGGATACGCTGCTCCTGCTCGTCGATCCGCTGGGTCCCTCCTGCCACACGGGGCGGCCCGCGTGCTTTTTTCGGCGAATCGGAGCGGATGGGACGATCGTCGACGGGGAACGGGAAGCCTGCACGTTTCTGTTCGAGCTCGAAGCAGAGATTGCCGGGCGCGTGACGTCGACGGCGGACCGGAGCTACACGAAGTCGCTCCTCGACGGCGGCGCGGAGAAGATCGGCGAGAAACTCCGGGAAGAAGCGACGGAGCTTGCGGTCTCGCTTGCAAGAGAGACTCCGGAACGGGTGGCGAGCGAAGCCGCCGACCTCCTGTATCACCTGCTGGTGGGCCTGAAGCTCCGCGACGTCCCGCTTCGCCGGGTTATCGAAGTCCTCGCCGAGCGCTCGCAAATGAGCGGGCTCGAAGAAAAGGCGCGCCGGAAGACGTAGCCCCTCGGCCATAAGTTATCGTAACCTGGCCTACCCTGGGCGGTGTTCCGCCCCGATCTGCCGAGCGAGCGATTTCCGATGTCGAACGTCCTGGTCTTCGAGAGCGATCCCACGTTTGCCAGCGAATTGGCGGGGGAGCTGGAAAAGCGAGGGTGCGCCGTCACCGTGGTGGACGACGCCAGCGTCGGCCTTCAAACGGCAGCGACGAACAAGCCCGACTTGATTCTGCTGACCATCGAGCTGCCACGAATGAATGGCTTTTCGGTGTGCAACAAGCTGAAGCGCGACCCGGCCCTGAAAGAGGTGCCGCTCATCATCATGAGCAGCGATTCGACGGAGGAGACGTTCGAGCAGCACCGTCGACTCCGGACGCATGCCGAAGACTACGTCCACAAGCCGATTGCGTTCGCCGAGCTCTTGCCGCGCATCACGACATACGTCGCCCTGGAAAGCGCGGCGGCCGAACCAGCCGGCGAAGACATCGTCATCGACGACGACATCGATTTCGAAGAAGAGACGGCCGTACCCGAGTCCACCGCAGCGCCGGTTTCATCGGCACAAGTGGACGAAGAGGTGGACGCATTCACCGAATCCGCGTTCGGCTCGATGGTGGACAAGACGCCGCCGCCGGCAAAGCCCGACGAACCCGTACCCGAGCCATCGATCCCGGCGCAGTCTGCGCCGCCATCCACGGTGGATCTGGAGGCCTTCGACCTCGAAGCCGAACCGCCGCCGTCGAAGGGTGCGCCCGCCGAGATTGCCCCCGAAGCGCCTTCGCCGCCCGCACAACCCGCGCCGCCTCCGGGCGCGGAGCTCGTCGCCAAACCGCCCGCGTCGATTCCTCCACGCCCGCGTTCGGAGAGCATCGATCAAGCGCTCAAGGACCAGCTCGCACAGAAGACAGAGAAGCTTCGCGAGCTCGAGAAGGACCTGCGCGAAGCGCGGTCGCAGCTCTCTGACCTCGAGGATCAAGCGAAGCGCGCTGCCTCGAAGGATTCCGAGGTGCAACGCCTGCAACGCGAACTCGACGACGCGAAGGCGAAGGCGGCAAGCGGTGGCAAAGGCGGCGGCTCGGCTCGAGAGTTTCTCGACCTCCGGGAAGCGCTCAACAAGAAGGACAAGGAGCTCCTCGATCTTCGAGATCAGCTCACGCACAAGGAGAAGGACCTTCTTGGTCTGCGCGACACGAATCTCGCTGCAGAGCGCGAGAAGGCGGACCTTGGCGATCGTATCGTCGACCTCGAGAAGATGCTGGCGGACGTCGGTCGCCAGCTCGACGGCGCGAAGGCGGACAAGGAGCAGGCCAGCAAGCGCGCGGACGACTTCAAGCGGAAGAGCGAGAAGCTACAATCCGAACTCGACGCGAAGACCTCCGAGCTGGCGGACACGAAGCTAAGGTTCGAATCGGATGTGGCGGCCCGCGACGCCCGCGAAGCCGCGCTCGTCGCGGATCATCAGGAAGCCCTGGAGCGCGCCGAAGAGGCGAAGAACGCTGCCGTCGCCGCCGCGATGGAACAGGCTGCGACTGCCACTCGGGCAGAGGCCGACGCGGAGAAGGAAGCCGCCCTGGCGGAGTCCGCTACGCGAGCGACCCGGGAGCGCGAGCAGGCCATCGCGTCTCGCGAGGCCGAGCTGAAGCGCGAGCATGATTCCAAGCTGGCCGCGCTCCATCGAGCCAACGAGGATGCGATGGGCAAGCTCCGCGCAGAGCACGCTCAAATCCTCTCCGACGCGGAGAAGGCCGCCAGCGCACGCCTGTCCGAGGCCGAGCTTGCAGCAGAGACCCGGGCGAACGCTCAAGAGGAGAAACTCATCGCAGCCCACGAAGCCGTCGTCGCCGAGCATCGCACGGCCCACGCCGCAACGCTGGCGGAGCTGGCGAGCACGACGACCGCTCTCGAGAAGCTCACGGAGGAAAAGGCCCAGGCAGAAGTCAGCCGCGACGCGCGTATCGCCGCCCTGGAAGGCGACCTCGCCGACCACGGTCAGCGGCTCGCTGCCACGACGAGTAGCCTGGAAGCACGCGACGCGACGCTCGCCGGAGCAGAAGCGAACCTCGCGGCGACGAAGCAGGAGCTCGTGGAGGCCCGCGCCGACCTCGCCGCGGAACGAGCCAAGAACGAAAAGGCGCGGGCCAAGTGGACCGACGACAAATCTTCCCTGGAGCGAGCGAAGGATGCGCTCGCGGCGGCGCTGGCGCAGCTCGATGAAGTCGAGGGACGACCGATCGAGTGAACCGTGCGAGGTGTTCCCGTAGAGCTCAGGCTTTGCGTGCGAACACGAACGGGTCGGGCAAAAGAACGTCCAGGGTGGTGTGCTTCGTACGAGTCGGCGTCGCGCTCACGACCCTGGCGCCTCGACCAAATTCCGCAATGACCTGTCGACAGATGCCGCAGGGCATGGCCGGCTCGGGTGCCTCGACGTAAATGACGACGCTCACGAGCTCCTTGTCGCCACTTGCGATCATCTGGGCAATCGCGGCTCGCTCGGCGCACAGCGTCGCGCCGAAGCTTGCGTTCTCGATATTGCAACCGACGTAGATTTGCCCCGACGCGGAAAGCACTGCAGCGCCCACCCGAAATCCGGAATGGGGCGCGTACGCCTTGTCGCGAACGGCGCGGGCGGATTCGATCAGTGCCTCGGTCAGCTCGTCTTCCAAGAGCTCACCCTTCCGTGGCCATCGCCGCACACCCGAGGACCCATTCGCGAAGAAACGCTTCGAAATCCCGCTGCGCGCGCTGCGCGGCAGACTGAACGCTTGCGTGATCGAGGTACCCTCTCGAAAGTCCTGCAGCGAGGTTCGTGATGCAGCTCACGGCTGCCACTCGAACGCCAGCGTGGCGAAGCGCTATGGTCTCGAGGACGGTACTCATGCCGACGGCGTCGGCGCCTAGCGTACGCAGCATCCGGACCTCGGCGGGCGTTTCGTAGCTCGGGCCGACCAGACCGGCATAGACTCCTTCATGCAGGACGACTTTCGCTCGCGCGGCGGCAGCTCGCGCGGCGGCGCAAAGCTCTTCGTCGTAGGCGTGGGTGAGATCGACGAAGGGCTCGGCGATGCCTTCCAGAGGATTGCGGCCGGTCAGATTCAGGTGATCCGTGACGAGCAGGAAGGAACCGGGCGAGAGCCCTTCCCGGATCCCGCCGGCTGCATTCGTGAGCAGCACCGACCGACAGCCGAGCGCGGCGAGTACGCGGCATGCGAAAACCACGTCCTTCACGGCGTGCCCTTCGTACAGGTGAACACGTCCTTGCAAGCACGCGAGCCGCACGCCTCCGATGGCACCGAAGCACAGACCGCCGGAGTGTCCCGCAACGGTGGGCGAGCGAAAGTGCGGGATCGAGGACACGGGCACCCGCACGAGCGCGTCGAGACGATCGGCGAATGCTCCCAGTCCGGACCCCAGAACGACGCCCATCGCGGCGCGCGGCACCCCGGACTCGCGCAGCGCCACGACGGCATCGGACACGCGGGCATCGGCTACCACTTCCGTCATCTGGTACCTCACCCTGCGATCGCGAGCGCCGGGTGCAAAGGTGCTTAAAGGGCCGAGGCCCGCTCGAGCAAGCTGTGCTAGGGTCCGCCACCAGTCGCGCGCAAGACACGGCGCATTCGTTCAGCGGCCCAAGAACCATGGCATCGAAGTTTTCAGAGTTCCTTCAGACCCATAAAATCGACGTTCGGCGACTCGTTATCGCCTCCCAGCGGAGCGAGAAGCTCCAGCCGGAGGACCGCGCCGTCAAGCTGCGGAAACGGCTGGCGAAATCCAAAGAGGGTGGAGCTGTGGCCGAAGGCGAGAGCAAGAAACCGCGTTCGGGTCGGCCCGTGACGGTCCAGCTCCTCCGCAAAGCAACCGAGGGGAAGCCGGTGACGGGCGCGGCGAAAACGCGCCTCCTCCGCGCGGTGAATCTGATCCTCGAGCAGAAGAAGCAAGCGACCGTCGACCTGCGGAAGCTCTTCTGACGCGGCTCGTCGCACGGGTCGAATCCCGTCTCGAAACGATGATTTGAAAACTGCCGCACTCGTCTGCATCGAAGAGAAACGATGCCGGACGTCTTGGCGCTCGAGCGGTGGGCCTCGGTGGCTCCTGCGGTTTCGCGGGAGCACCAGTCGACTCGGCCGGCTAAGATCGGGGCCGTGAACGATTCGTCGCTGCTCGTATCGCTCTGCCGCGACGGTGATGCGGCGGCGTTCCGCGAGCTGTTCCGCGAGCACCGGCAGGACGTCGCGCGCCTGATCTACCGAATGACGGGGACCTCGCGCGATCTCGAGGATCTCGTTCAGGAGGTGTTCCTGCAGGTGCATCGGAGCATCCCGGACTTCCGCGGCGAGGCGCGCTTTTCGACGTGGCTCTACCGGCTCACCGTCAACGTCGTTCTGATGCAACGACGCTCGTCGAAGAGCCGCCCGCAGCTCGTCGCGGAGGGCGTCACTGCGCCGCCGAGAGATCCCCTTTTGCTTCCCGACGAGCAGGTGGCACGCGGGCGTCGCATCGCGGCCTTCTACCGGGTGCTCGAGCGCCTGAGCGAAAAGAAGCGCACGGTTTTCGTGCTGCACGAGCTCGAGGGGCTCGCCCCGTCGGAAATTTCGAAAATAGTGCGCGCGCCCGTTCTGACGGTGAGGACGCGTCTGTTCTACGCGCGCCGCGAGCTGGCGCAGTTATCGAGAGAAGAGCCCTCACTCGCGGACGTCCGATCCGATCCGACCACTGAAGCGGACATTTCTGCGGACAGCGTTCCCGAAAGGATCACGTGAACCGCAACGAGCGAGCCGCGACCGCGATCTCGGAGATTGCATCGGAGATCCGACGTCAGGTTCCCCCCGAGCTCGACTGGGTCCGCGTGGAAACGGCGCTGTTTGCGCACACCGGAAGAGCGCCGGCCTCTCGACCGAAGCCGTCGCGATGGCCGTTTGGCTTGGCGTTCGCCGCGACGCTCGGAGTCGCGGTTTTCGGCGTGGCCCTCGCGTGGCGTCATCCGGCGCCGGTTCGCGCCGCGAACCGACCGTCGAGCCCGGCCGCCGTGGAGAGCGTCAACACCCTGGACGGCGACTCGCTGGCGATCGGCGCGACCATTCTCGCAAGCACGGGCCCGCTTCGAATCGAGCATCGCGGCCACGCGACGTGGACGCTCGATGGCGACAGCGAGGCGCACCTCGAGTCACTCGGCGATGTCGTCACCGTCGTACTCGATCGCGGCGCGTTGTCGGCGCGGGTCGTGAAGAGTCCGCGGCCGGAGTCGTTCGTCGTGCGGGTCGAGAAGACGCGGATCGCCGTTCACGGGACGGCATTCCGCGTGGAACGCCTCGGTTCCACCGTGCGAATCGCGGTAACGGAGGGCGTCGTGGGCGTCGGCCCCATCGGGCAAGCTCCGTTCGAGCTTCCAGCGCCATCGAAGGCGACGGTCACGCTGGACGGGATCCGGGTGGACCAGGCGGGAGCCTCCAGACGACCCGCGGTTCAGGACGGACCGCACCCCGCCACGGAGGACGGGCGCGGAGTCCCCCCGCCAGCCGCGGGAACGACCGAGGAGGAGGCGACGGCTACGACGGCAGCGGGCACCCCCGCCGGAGTCGCCCGCATGAGCGTCGATCGCGTCGAGTCGGTCGTTCGGGAATGCTTCGCCAAACACACGATGTCTCGGGGCGATCTTCGGATCACACTTCGCACGTCGATGTCACTGCGCGCCAGTTCGACCGGCAAGATTATCGAGGCTGCATTCGATCCGCCGCTCGCCGATGGTGTGCGAACCTGTGTCGACGTCGGCGTCAGGCAGATTCATCTTGCATCGCCGAGTGGCGGCCTCTCGGTGGAACGAGTCCTGGAACTCGAGCGCTAAGCGGGAGCCGCGCCGCAGGCTCGTGACCCCTCACTCCTCCCGGCGGAGGATGATGCTGCGCCGCTCGTCCAGGTGCCACTTCAGGTAGCGATCCCCGTCGAGAGAGAGACGAGTTTGCGTCGTAGATCCCTTGTCGTCGCGCACGGCGAGCAGGAAATCGCCGTCGTGCGCCGACTGGATGTCGTAGCGCCCCTTCCGCGGGTCTTCCGCGGGAATCGCGACGGTCAGCGCTGAGCCGGAAAATTCGAGGCTGGCGCCCCGCGCCCATCCGGTCGCGACGGCGACGTCCGCGGGGTCGAAATTCTCGACGCTGTCGCCGAACCACCTGCCCTGGAGTGCACGTTCGGCCGGGTGCGCGCAGCCGGCCAGGAAGGTTGTGCCGAGCAGCAGGAGGCCGACAGCGGATCGCTTTGCGTGGTTAGAACGTCGCATTTTCTTCGCCTGGAATGGTAAGCGACACACCTACATGTGCGCCACATTTCGCACATGACGATTCGCCAGGAGTTCGCCCGTCCGATGAGGCTGGGACATGGTGGGGCCGTGCTCGGATTGCATTGGGTTGCCGACGCCGCTGGCTGCGATCCCGATCGATTGTCGCGAGAGGGCGTTCAAGAAGCGCTTATCGATCTCCCGATCCGGCTTGGGCTCATACCTCTCGGACGCCCTTCGCTTTCGGAGGATCGCGTCGGCGGAGCCACGGCCATCGCCGGCGTGGTGCTGCTCGGAGAGAGTCACGCCAGCTGCCATTCGTTCCCCGACGACGGCGCGCTTCACCTGGATCTGTTCTCGTGCAAGCCGTTCGACGTCGAGACTGCCAGACGGTACGTGCTGAGACACTTCGGGGCCGCAGAGCTCCGCGACAGTGTGCTCCGGCGCGGCGTGGCGGAGAGCCGCCACCACGCGGCTCCGGCGTTGATCCGGCGCGTCCGCTGACCCGGAGGTCCCCGGGGCCACCCGACTCCGGCTGCCGCTCTTATCTCGCGCGCCCATTGTCGCTGAAGCGCTGACGCCGGCGCGGTCATTTGCAGCAACGCACGCCGAGCGAATAGTCGTAATAGTCGTAGCCGTGCACGTCGATGCGGGCGTCGCATCCCTCCCGCGTACTCCGCGAGTAGAACCCGCCCAGGAACGTGCCGTCGGGATCGTCAATCCATTCGTCCAGGTTCCCGACCATGTCGTAAATGGCGTCTGCACCCCACTCGCTCTTGCAATCGGGAGTCGTGCCCGTCGGACGAAGCAACGGCTCGACCCCCTCCGCGACGAGATTCAGGCGAGGATCCATGTGTCCCACGGAAGGATCTCCGTGCAGCACGCGCGCCGGATGGGTGCCGCGGAATACGTTGCATCGACCCTCCTGGTACCGGTCGCCGTACGGGAACTTGCGGTTCTTCGCGCCGCGGCACGCGACCACCCACTCTTCTTCGGTGCAGAGCCGCTTGCCCGCCCGAGCGCACGCCAGCTCCGCCCCCGCGCCACTGAGGTATCCGTTAGGAACGACGTTCGCGACGGAAGCCGCCATTGGTTCGAAGGATTGGGCTTCGAGCTCCCATAACGGAGGGGCCGGCACGGGCATGGTGCGTCCTTCAATGGTCTTCGCTAGAGGCATGAGACGCGGCCATCGCTCGAACGCCAGACGCGTCGCGTCGGCGGTCGGGTGATAATACGGGGACAGCGACTGACCGGTGCGCACGTCCACGAGCGTCGCTTCGTATCGGTCGACGCAAACGCGTCCCAGGACGTCAACCATGTCCTTCGGACAGCGGCGGTGCGCTGCCGGGGGCGGCGACGGCACGGTTGGCGCGAGTGGGAGCTCCGCGCTCGCGTCAGGGAGGTAGAGCGGCCGCGGCCGCGGCGCCGGGGCTGCGTCGCGAGGCGCCGCGCGCGCGCTCGAAGCAGGCGGTGGACGCTTCTCGGGAGCGCGCGAACACCCGAAGGTCGCGAGGCCCGCCGCGCTCAGCGCGCCGATGGCGGCGCTCGCGAAGAACCGTGCGCGATCGCCGTGCCATCCGGATCCGCGACGCGACCGCCCGGGGGTCACTTCCCGCGATAGACGATGAGTCCGTGAGACAGGTCGTACGGAGAAACCGCGACGCGCACACGATCTCCGGGAAGCACACGGATGTGATGGCGGCGCATACGACCCGACAGCTGAGCGCGCACCATGGCACCCCCCTGATCGACCTTGATCGTGTACTGGCCACCGCCGAGGGCGTCTTGAATGACGCCTTCCATCTCGAGAAGGTCACCCTTACTCATGTTTTAGGAGCTCGAAACATCTTCAAAAAAGCCGCGCGGAAGCTCCCATAGCCCCGGCGGGAGCGCAAGATGGCACAAGGGCGGCGGTTCGGCTAGCGTCCGCGGGCGTTTGTTTCCCGCGACGATCTTCGACTACAACGGCGTGCTGGTGGACGACGAGCTCGTTCACCTCGCCTCCTTTCAGGATGTCCTCGGCACGCTCGGCCTCACGTTGTCGGAGGCCGACTACTGGGAGAGGTATCTGGGTTTCGACGACCGGGGCGCGTTCGAAGCCATCCTCATCGACAACGGCCGCAGCGCCTCCGAGGCGGAGGTGCGTCGTCTCGTGGAAGCCAAGCGGCCGAGTTATCTCGCGCGGGCCCGTGACGGCCTCCGGACCTTTCCTGGAGCGGGCGAGCTCGTACGGCGGCGGGCGGCGGGCGGCCCGGTCGTCATCGTTTCGGGGGCGCTCCGCCCGGAGATCGAGCACGGCCTGTCGGTTCTCGGCGTCTCGGCCTCCGTGGCCGCGATCGTCTCGGCGGAAGACACGACGCGCTCCAAGCCGGACAGCGAAGGCTACGTGCTCGGCGTCCAGGCGCTCGCCCGGCACATCGACCGAGCTGCGGCTGCCCGCGCCGTGGTGATCGAAGATTCGATCTCCGGTGTGGAGGCAGCCAAGGCCGCCGGCCTCGCGTGCGTCGCGGTCGGGCACAGTTATCCCCTGCCGGACCTGGCGCGCGCCGGCGCCGATCTCGACGGTTCCGAAGATCTCGGACGTCACTGACGAAGCGCTCGACGCATTGTGTCGTCGTGTGAACAGGTGATGCCGAGGCGAGCTCCTGCGATCGCACTCGCCGTCTTGTTGGCGGCTGCGACGGCGAACGGGGAACACCCGGTACCGCTGGGCCGCGGAGAAACCGCCTGGCGTGACTCGGCGAGGGGCGCCATCCGCGGCCTGACGATCGGCCCCATCGAGAGCAGCTTGCATCCGGGAAAGGGCTACGGCACGGCAGCATGCGCGCGCGCGATGGACGATGCGCGGAGGATGGGCGCCAACTGGGTCAGCCTGACGCCATTCGGTCGAACGTGGGACCTTGCGCCGTCGGGCGTCGATCCGACGTTCGAGGCGCCGTTCGCGGTCAACCGGATAGCGGTCGCCCGGGCCGTGCAGCAAGCGCACACGCAAGGCCTGCGGGTGCTGCTTGTTCCGCACCTATGGGTCGAAACCGGCGGATGGCGCGCGCTGATCGACCCGGGCACCGACGCCGCCTGGGAAGAATGGGCCGCAGGATACCGAAGGTTCGTGCTCGGCTGGGCGAGAGTGGCGCAATCGTCCGGCGTAGACATGTTCGCGATCGGCGTCGAGATGCGAAACTTCGCGACGACCACGCACGCGCCGCTCCTGTCGAGCATCATTCGCGATATCCGCCACGTCTACGACGGCTTGCTGACCTACGCCGCGAACTGGGACGACGTGGACGACACCGTCATCCTGGGCGACCTCGACGTGATCGGCGTGAACGCCTTCTTCCCGCTCTCGGATCGACATGGTGCGACGTTCGCCGAGCTCGAAAAGGGTGGGCAGGATGCTGCTGCGAAGATGCGAACGCTCGCCGAAACCTGGCACAAGCCAATCGTCTTCACCGAGATCGGCTACACGAACCGGAAGGACGCGGCCGTCGAACCCTGGACCTGGCCCGACGCCATGAAAGACGTGACCACCGACCCCGTCTCGCAAGCGGAATCCTTCGCGGCCCTGCTGGCTCCGTTCGTCGCCGAGCCGTGGTTCGCCGGATTTTTCGTGTGGCGCGTCTACGCTGATCCAGATGACATGTCCCAGGAGGCGGAGTGGGGGTTCTCGCCGCGCGGAAAGCTCGCGGAACTCGTGGTTCGCGACGCCTTCGCCGCGCGCTGGGCTGCCGATGGGCCGACCCCGTCACCGGGGAGCATCTTCACGCCGAGAGCGTCCATCGTGGGCTTCTGAAGATACCTTCGAGTGCGAGCTCACCCCATCGGATACGGGATTTCCTTCGTGATCTCGTCGCAGGCAAAAAGTGCGGCATCGGGAATCTTCACGCTCGACGCGCGCAACAGGTCCGGGAGTTGCTCGACTTTCGTGACACCGACGATTGTCGAGCCCACGAACTCCCTCGAGAGCGTCCACGCTACCGCAAACGTGGCCACGGGCATGTCGCACTCCCCGGAAAGCTTTGCGATGCGCTCGGTCGTCGCAAGGGTCTTCTCGTTCACGAAACGCCGCGTCATGGTCTCACCGCGGTGCCCCCCGTGGCGATACATGGAAAAACGAGCACCGTCAGGCCATTTGCCGCCCTGGTATTTCCCGCTGAGGACTCCGCCGGCGAGCGGGCTGTACGGCAACAGGCTGACCGACTCCCTGCGGCAGACGTTCTTGAGCTCGTCTTCGAAACGGCGATTGCAAATGCTGAAGTTGTTCTGGATCGTCTCGTAGCGCGAAAGTCCTTCGTACTCGGAGATCACGAGGGATCTGGTGAGACCGTAAGCGGTCTCGTTCGAACACCCCACGTAACGAACCTTTCCCGACCGGACGACGCTTTCCAGCGCGCGCAGGGTTTCGTCGATCGGGAAATCCGGATCGGGCCAGTGCGTCTGGTAGAGATCCACGTAATCGGTGCCGAGGCGGCGCAGGCTGCCCTCGATCGCGCGCTCGATGTTGTGTGCATCGAGCGTCCCCTTCCCGGACCGAACGGGCGTCTTGAACCAGCCGCCGCTCGGACCCGCGACTTTCGTCGCGATGACGAGTGAGTCTCGCTTCTTGCTCGAGACGAACCGTCCGACAATCTCCTCCGACCGCCCGGCGTAGTCGTCGAGCGGGGGCACTGGATAAATTTCGGCGACGTCGAAGAAATCGACGCCCCCGTCGTACGCACGCTCGAGGATCGCCAGGCTCGTTGCTTCGTCGGCCATGCTGCCGAACGTCATCGTACCGAGGCAGATCTCCGAAACCGTGAGGCCCGTTTTCCCGAGGCGGCGATACTTCATGGTGTGTCACCCAGGCTACCGCAGAAAGCGCTCAAGCCCAGGCGCGACCGTAGGCCGGCCGCTCTTTGAGTCGGGTGAGGTACTCGGCAACATTTCGAAACTCCGCCGGAAGTTCGCCCGTGATCCTCGCCATGACGATGCCATAGGACACCATGATGTCGGCGGCGCTGAACTCGGACCCCGTGATGTAAGCCCTCTGTCCGAGCGTCAGCTCGACGAGCTCGATCGCCGCGCGAAGGTGCGCCCTGGATTCCGTGACCACGTCCGCGAGGCGCGTGGCCTCGGTCTTGCCGAAGCGATTCCTCACGATCATCGTCATGTATACGGCAAGCGACGCCTCGCCGAAGTGAAACCACTTCAGATACTCCGCCCGCTCGTTCGTTGCTGGAGGCGGAGCGAGCCGCCCGTTTCCGTAGCGCTCCAGCAGGAACTCGAGGATCGCACCGGACTCGAACATCACGATCCCGTCGATCTCGACCGCCGGGACCTGCCCGAGCGGGTGCAGCTTCAGATGAGCGGGGCTTCTCAGCGATTCGGGCGTGAACTCGACCTTCGCCAGCTCGTACGGCACTCCGAGCTCTTCGAGCAACCAGATGACTCTCGCGGACCTCGTGCGACGCGCGTGATGAATCCTGATCATCTTCACCGGATGCTCGCAGAACCCGCGGCACCGGTCATCCACCGACGCGACTTTCCGCAGCAAAGATGCCGCGAGCTATCGGTCAGATGGCGTCCGGCCCCGAGTCGCTGACGGAGCCGTCCGTCGACGCGTCGGGCATCGCGCCGCCGGTCCCCGCGTCCGTGCCGCCACTTCCCGCGTCCATTCCGCCGCTTCCCGCATCCGTGCCGCCACTGCCCGTCGCGCCGCCGCTTCCCGCATCCGCGCCGCCGCTGCCCGTCGCGCCGCCGCTTCCCGCGTCCGCGCCGCCGTTGCCCGTCGCGCCGCCGTTGCCCGTCGCGCCGCCACTGCCCGTCGCGCCGCCACTGCCCGCATCCGCGCCACCGCTGCCCGCATCCGCGCCACCGCTGCCCGAGTCGACGCTCTCGGTACCACCCGCGGCCAGAGTGTGGCCGCCGGTTCCGTTGCTGCCGCCGGACGAAGAAGCGCCGCCCGCCCCCGAGTTGCTCGACCCGCCGGTTTCCGCGCCGCCACCCGCCCCGGAGTCCACCGTTCCGGGCGGTTGCGAGGATGATGACGAGCCGCAGGCCGTCATTGCGGGGCTAGCAAGAAATCCGAGGACCAGTGCACATGCAAAGCGGTTCATCGACCCACCTGAATGGTTGAAAGTTGAGCCAGGACCGTAACACGGCACTGCGTGAGCTGAACCAGATCCGTCACACGAATTTATTATTTAATAATTCGCGGTGTCGACGTGGATACCGTGCGGTAACGCGAGCGGTACCTTCACGACGTCGCTCGGCCCTCCCCGAAGGTATTCGTAGCGTGCGAGATTGCCGAGCACGCGCGCGACATAACCGCGAGTCTCGGCAAACGGGATTCGGGCGACCCAGACGTCCAGCGGCAGCTCCTCGCCCGTTTCCAGCCAGCGTGAAACGGCGCGCGGCCCGGCGTTGTACGCGGCGACCGCGAGCGCAATGTGACCATCGAAGGTCGCGAGCATCTTCTGCAAATAGAAAGCACCGAGCTCGACGTTGTACGCGGGCATCTTGAGGAGGGTCGGGTCCGGATCCAGGCCGAGCTCCTTGGCGGCCAGCGTGGCGGTCGTCGGCAGAATCTGAAGGAGCCCGATGGCGTTCGCCGTCGAGACGATCCCCGTCTTGAAGGCGCTTTCCTGTCGCATGACGGCATGCACGAGCCCGTACGGGAGGGCGTGCGTCGATTCCGCGATGCGTACCTCGTCCGCAAAGGGCGTCGGATAGACACAATCCCACGCCCATCGCGTCGCGTCGGTCGGGTCGCGTTCGAGTGCGCGACTCGTCACCGCAACGCGTCCCGCGCGATAGCGCTCGTAACCCGAGCCTATTTCCGCATATTCCTGGCAGAGCGCCTCGTATCCGCGCGGCGCATACCGCGCGATGATCTCGGGCTCGTGACGCGCAAGCTCCTCCTCGGCGTCGAGGGTCAGGCCCAGTCGGTCGAGCACCACCACCTTGTCCGGCAATTCGACCGGGGGCGGCGGCGCACCTTTCGGCGGAGGGTCGCCGGCAGCGGCAGACGCCCCGGCAGAGCCCAGTGCGGTGAGCCGCGCTTCCGCGACGAGCGCCGGATACGTGAGCGGACTTTCGCGAATCACGCGCTCGAGCGCGGCAACGGCCGCATCGCGGCGGCCATCCTCGGCGAGCGCGGCGCCAAATAGTTCTTCGAGACTCCCTCGCTCCAGCGGGTCGTTCTCCCGGATCGCGAGATCTTCGAAGAGGGACGCTGCCTCCGCCGGATGCTTCGACGCCAGCAGCGTAAGTCCGAGCTCCCGCCGGACGACCTCGGTAAAGCGACCCGGGTGCCGCGCCGGATGCGAAGCCAGGTAAGCGCGATAGCCCTTCGCGGCCTCGTCCCATCGTCCCAGCAGAAACGCGAGGCGAGCGGCTTGATACCGCGCCTCTTCGGCAAATGGACTGGTCGGAAAGCGTTTGACGAGGGAATCGTAACGGGTGATGGCCGTCGCGTCGTCCTGCGCGCGAGAGAGGGCGCGGGCCGCGAGAAACTCGTCATGGCTCGCTTCCTTCGAGTCCACCTTCGCCGCCTGCTCGAGAAGAGTGGCGGCTTTCGCATAGTCCTTCCGCGACGCGAAGCACGCGAGCCCGCGCGCGCGAAGCAGCTCGGCCGGCGCGGGTTTCACGCCCGGACCCGTGGCGGCGGCGTCGATGGACCGCAGAGCCTCGTCGAGGAGCCCCGCTTCGGCGAGTTTCTTGGCGCGCGTGAGCTCCTGGTCGGACGTCAACCGAGCCTTGGTCGGAAGCGCGGCGAGGTCGGCATCGGCGACCAGACCGGCGGCCGATGCGGGGGCGACCACCGCAAGCCAGCGCAGATCCGTCTCGGCCGTGACGAAATCTTTCGTCGCGAGCGCGACCTTGGCGCGAAGCGAGCGCGCGCGAACGCGGAGGGTCGTTGCCCGTTCATCGTCGGCGGACCCGATCATCCGCAGTGCGCGATCGAGCATGGTGCGAGCGCTGGACGGATCGCCGGCCCGCTCGTAGGCGAGCGCCGCCATGACGAGCGACTCCGCGTCAGCACGAGTCGCGAAGAACCGCGCAGCGTCCAGGTAGGGACCGATCGCGAGAGCGCATTCCGCTCGATCGTGCCGGATCTCGTCGGAGAACATAGGCAACGACGCATCCAGACCGGAGAGCTCACTTGCCGCCCGCGTGAAATCGGAGAGCTCCATCGCCGCCCGCGCACGCGCATAGCGGACCTCCGGGCTCGCCGCCCGCGAAGGCGGCAGCCGATCCATCTCCAGCGCTGCCTCGCGGAAATCTCCGTTCCTGAGCGCCTGCACCCAATCCTCGGCGAGAAGCGGCTTGGGGGCCGCCGCGCTCGAGACCGTCCGAAGCGCGAGCGCACCGGACGCCACGGGTCCCGGAGTACGGGTCACCGCCGGAGACTCCCGACAGGCGACGAGTAACATGCCGAACGCCAGCGCGCGCGCGGCAGGTCGGTACATGGCGGTACCCGTACCATGAACCCGCGGCCGAAGCCTGCGCCGAGGGCCCAAGCTTCGTGAGCAGCGGAAGGTTTCCCAGGTCGCGCCCGCCTCGACGCTCGGAGTGAAGCAGCCTACGGTCTCGAAGATCGAGCGGCGTGAGGACGTGGAACGATCAGACCTTCGCGCGGGATCTGGACCAGCTCATCGAGTGGGGCTCCTCGAACGTGGTTCGAATATCGCCTCTCGATGCGTAGCTCCGGTCAGGGAGACACGGAGCTCACGCGTGAGCTCCGCCCTCGGCTCGGGCGGCGAGCAGGGCGGCCCCAATGACCTCCCCGTCCTTTCGCTCGCCAAGCTCATGTTCGACAACGGCACGGCGATTTGACGCGGAGTTCCGGCCGAGAAGTGGGGTCAAACCACTACGAACTCGCGCTCGGGAAGCAGGACGGCGGTCAGTCTACCATCGGGAAGTAACCCGCATCCGGTGTCGAGGCAGATCAGATGCTCGCTCACGAACGGCCCCCTCCGCTGCACGTAGTGGCCGCAGACCACGAGCGCTCGTGGACGGCTCGTCGCTCCGAAGATAGGCCAGCCGTCTTCGGACGCTAGGGTCGCTCGGTCTCGCGCACACGGTCTGGCAGGATCGAAGCCAGCGTGGCTTACGAGTAGCTCATCTGATTCCCAGAACGCTTTGAGTGCAGACAAGAACTTCAGGTGCGCCGGAGGGAAGGCCCTCACGAACGCGGCGTGCACGTCCCCCGACACAACGGGGAGGTAGGACGCTAGCGTTGCCAGGCCACCGGTTCTCGCGAAGCGGCCAAAATCCCCGTCCTCGATGTACCGCAACAGCGCGAGATCATGATTGCCACAGAGGAACGTGAAACGATCGGGAGCGGCCTGTGCCAGTCCAACCAGCCTGTCGAGCACCTTCGCGGAATCGGGGCCCCCATCCACGTAATCCCCGACGAACACGACGTGCCGTGTGTCGAACTGGAGGCGATTCAGCATCTCGTCAACGCGCCCGACGTGTCCATGCACGTCGCCAACGACGGCCAGCGGCTCCATCACGCCCACCAGCGAGCCGGAGCCGTAGCGTAGTGAATCGGCCGCTCCGCGGTCGCCAGGCGTAAGGCGATGCTCGACGCAAGCGGAAACACGCGATGGCAGCTAACTGCAAGCCCTTCGAGGCTGCCGAAAGGATTTGGGAGCACGCCATCGAGGTAGCGATCGAGGTACACGAACGATTGCGTCCAGATCTGCTCCGGCCGCATGCGGCCGACTCGCGCATCCTCCAGAAATGCGCCCAGATCCGCGTCTCGAAGCACACGCGCGACCGCCGGTATGGCGAAGACTGGAACGCCCCGCTGCAGGCACCTGAGGTAGACCACCGAACGAACAAGAAACAGCGCGGTCGCCGCCACGTCTAGCACTCGCCCCGGCGCGATTGGACGCGGAAGGTCGAGGGCTGCTGTCGCCGCGCGCATCCCCGCTATCGTGCGTTCGAAATCGGGCATCTCCCACGCCGCGAAGATGCGAGTGAACGAGCCGTGAACATCCTTCAGGACACGGGACTCTTGTTTGAGGTGGAGGACGAACAGGCTGCCGCTGCGTGCCGCGTCAGCCAGATCGTCTTCCTGGTAGACCGTGAGCGAAACATGCCCCCCCTGCTCTTGCTCCTCGGGCCGAGCATCGATAGCAACGACATCGACGTCCGAGTCGGGCCGAGCATCTCCGCGGGCCACGCTGCCGTACACCGCCACGGATGGCCGGATTGCAACAACCTGGCGCACCTCCGCGATGGCCGAAAGGGGCATGTCGGGCGGGTCGGCCTCGCGGAGGGCTTCCACGGACATGCGTTTAGCATGATACGCTGTCGTTCGTGAGGTACTGGCCGAACCCCGCGCACAAGGAAGAAACGACGGAGGCGGGCCCTCCGGAGTGGAACCCGGACAAGGAGAAATGTCCACGAAGCATGACCGTCGAAGAGCGCGTGGCGTTGCTTGAGGCATCAGTCGCGATCGAGGAGGGAAATCCCCGCTCGAGGCGGTTCGCGCTGCGCCGCTCGGAACGCGGGCTGGAAGTGTTCGACATCAAGCACACCCGCGATGTGGCGGGGGAACCCGAGTTCCACGGGCATCCCGCGTCACGCGTCGACGCGACCGTCCTCAAACGCTGGCGCAACGGCGGCCTCATCACGGACGCCGAGTACAATCGCCTCCGGCGCGAGCTTCCGGGATGCTGATCGGGAACCGCAATCGATTCGCGCTGGAGCTCGCACCTGTCGAGCCGTCGTGGGATGCGCGCTACGCACCTGAGGGTGCTGCGTGGGCAGGACTGAGCGTCTGGGTGGATGGGAAGAATCTCTGCGAACACGTTCGTTCCGGTGAGGAAGAAGTGCGCCGCGCCCTGTACGTTCCGCTCGGTCCGATTGCCGACTGGTTCGTGCGCGCGCTGCCCGGCCTCGCCTTCGAAGAACGCTTCCCCCGGTTGGCCGCGAGCTCGCCGCATCTGCATCAAATGATGAGGAAGTGGGGGGAGTCATTTCCCCCCGCCGGAGTGGACGAGGACGGATGGCTCGATTCTCGCGAGGCTTTCTGGGCGCGACATTTTCTCCTGGCCGGCGCGGACGGGGCGCGGTTGCCTAACCTGGCGTTCTTGCGTCAGGACGACGAGGTTCGACTCGTATGGGCGGCCCCGCCGTCGGCCAAGTCCGCGGATCTGACGTTCGTGAGCGCGGAGGGGATGTTCGTTGCTCCTTGGAGCGACTTCGAGGCGGCAATCGCCCGTTTCGTGCAAGAGGTGGCGACGGGATTCAAAAAAAAAGACCTTTCGCCATACGCATGGGTCACGAAGCCCCAACCGCACCTACATGGCCTGAGGGCGCGCTCCGTAGAACCGATCGCCTTGTATTGTGCGCGTCCGCTCGATGAGGTCGCCACGCTGCTTGGTGTGAGGGAAGCCGAGCTCGACCAGGTGCTGGGCATCGAGGGGGACGTGCAACCGGCCGCTAGCCCGCTGTGTCAGATCCTGCGGGACCTGCCACCGCAGCCCTCGCGGGGCGTGGGAAACGAAGCACAAGCGACCGTGGAGACGTCCAGGGCAGCTGGCACCCGGCCCGAGATTTGGTTGAGCGCACGGCTGGATGCGATCGACGCCGCACGTGCCGGTCCACGGGCAGAAGAAGCCGGTCTCTTCGCGGCCACGGCGCTGCGCCACCGGTTGAAAGCCAATGGAGAGCCCATAGATATCGAAAAGCTTCTCGATCACCTGGGTGTCGAATGCCGGGAGAGCCAGTGCACGACGCTGCACGAGCACATGTTCATTGCTGCCGTTCCTGGCCACAAAGCCGCGACGACCATTCTCAGGAGTCCCCAGACGAGTAAGGTTTGGGGGCGTAGATTCGAACAAGCCCGTGCACTCGGCCACGCGCTGTTGGACCCTTTGCGAAGTGATGCCCTCGGTGCTGCGTCGACCAATTGGAGTCAAGACGTGCGCCGGCGCAGGTCGGGCGCTTTTGCCGCGGAGCTTTTGTTGCCACGAAGCGCCCTCGAAAGGGCGAGCGGCGGACACTTGGATAGCGAAGCAACACTCCAAGGTTTTAAAGACCTGCTTCAGCGGTACGGAGTCGGCGCGAGCACCGCGGCGTATCAGCTTTACAATAAAAGGCTCATCAGCAAGCCGATCAGGGACGAGTTGATCGTGAAGTACGCGAGCGAAGCGTGAATGCGCGTTCGTTCCCCGATCACTCGGTAACTTGCGGCACTTGACCGATGCGGCCGTTGCAGAATTTGTCAACGCGGATGAGACCACCCGACAACCGGTTCCGGCGTCCTCGAGCTACGGTGGGCTCGCGTCGAGGTAGCCGCGGTGCGCGGCGCTCACGATGAGGTCGAGCACTGCGCGGCGTGCCTCCGGGCCGCGGTCCCGCGGTGCGCGCTCGACGGGAGCGACGACCTCGCGGCGGAGATCCGCGCGACCGAGCGCCGGATCGAGCTTTCGCGCTGAGCTCGGCATTCACGTCGGCTCGACATCGACGTGATGCTCTGATCGATCCACGCGCCCTGAGAGCGCCTGCTCACGCAGCACGAGCCACTTCTCACGGCCGACGGACGCCTCCTCACGCAGCACGAGCCACTTCTCACGGCCGACGGACGCCTCCTCACGCAGCACGAGCCACTTCTCACGGCCGACGGACGTGTCCTCACGCAGCACGAGCCACTTCTCACGGCCGACGGACGTGTCCTCACGCAGCACGAGCCACTTCTCACGGCCGACGGACGTGTCCTCACGCAGCACGAGCCACTTCTCACGGCCGACGGACGTGTCATCGTGGCCGTGAGAGCGCGTCCTCACGGCGTGTGAGGCTCTTCTCACGGCCGACGGACGCCTTCATCACGCTGCATGAGGCTCTTCTCACGGCCGACGGACGCCTCATCACGCTGCATGAGGCTCTTCTCACGGCCGACGGTCGCCTTCATCACGCTGCATGAGGCTCTTCTCACGGCCGACGGACGCCTCATCACGCAGCATGAGGCTCTTCTCACGGCCGACGATCGCCTCATCACGCTGCATGAGGCTCTTCTCACGGCCGACGGTCGCCTCATCACGCTGCATGAGGCTCTTCTCACGGCCGACGGTCGCCTCCTCACGCAGCACGAGCCACTTCTCACGGCCGACGGACGCGTCATCACGGCGTGGCTCACACCCGTCATCGACGCGCGCGGAGCGAGAGTCCTTGGGGTCGTCGAAACCGGCGGAAGAAGAGTCGTTGGCGCTAGCGGCCGGGTCGATCTCGAATGTGGCGTCAAACGCGAGGTCCTATTGCGCTTCACCCGGACGGGCGAGAGCGCTGTACGGTGCTCCTTCACTGGCGGCGAGCGGTGTGAGCTCGACGAGGAGCTCTTCTTCGAGCTTATTCCGAGGCAGAGAGTTCGATGACGAGCCTTTCGATGACGGGGAGCAATATCGGGGCTTCGGCTTCGATGACTCTCCAGACGACCTCGAGATCCACACCGAAATACTGATGGATCAGCACGTCGCGCATGCCGGCGATGCGGCGCCATGGCACCGCTGGTGCTCGCTCTCGCGTTTGCGCATCGAGCCCTTTCGCGGCTTCACCGATTCACCTCGAGATTTACGTGCCCGTCCCGTCTACGAGCCCACCGGCCTCGAACGAGGTGACGGCGGAAATCCTCCGGGGTTGAACCGACCTTCGACGACCGACCCACGACGAAGTAGACTCCGTCCACGATGCACGCCCTGAAGGCCCACGTGAAAAACGGCCGCCTCGTTCTCGATGAGCCGACGGATCTGCCGGAAGGTGAGGTCGTCGAGCTAGTGCCCGTCGATGAGGTGCTGGCAGGCGGTGGGGACTACCTCGACGACGAGGAGCGGGAACGGCTTCACGACTCTCTTCGGGAGAGCATCGAGCAGATGAAGGCCGGGCAGCTCATCGACGCCGATGAAGCCCTGGCCCAGCTACGTGCTCACCGATGAAGTTGAGGCTTGCACCGAGAGCCCTCTCGGAAGCCAAGCGGAAGAAGAGCTGGTGGCAGAAGAACCGGTCGGCTGCACCTGACCTCTTCGAGGAAGAGTTCAACGTCACCGTCCGGTCGATCCAGTCCACCCCGAGCGTCGGAGCTGTCTACCCGAGCCGCTTCGACATCGTGATCCGCCGGGCGTTGATGCCGAAGACGAAGAACCACGTCTACTTCACGGTTACCGACGACGAGATCGTGATCCTCTCCGTTTGGGGTGCCGCCCGTGAACGCGGGCCGAAGCTCTGACCCTGCTCGGCACGTTCGAGAAATCTCCGGCCCCCAAAACTTTCTGGAACGCGGGATCGCCCACGACGAATCCGATTTCGACCCCCTCACGATTCATGAGCATGTGTCCGTTTGACACGGGCTGCGATCCGGCCGCAGTGCGGGCACGCTACGAGCTTGATTCCCAGATGCGCACTCCCGAGCTCCCCTTCGTCGACGACGAACCGCCTCCCTCCGCTCGGAATCGTCAATGGGGCCGAGGTCCGTACCGGCCCTGCCTGCGCCCGCCAAGCGGTCCGCCACCGTCGGCCGAATTCCCGCGGCCTTCCGAACGGGGTTCGGGTGGCCGAGTAAGATTCCGAACCCAATCCCGCCGCGAAACCCGTAGGCGGTTACGGCGCCTTCCGTGGTCGCGCTCGCGGTGTTCACGTGGAACGTCACGTCCACCGACGGACGCCTCATCACGCTGCATGAGGCTCTTCTCACGGCCGACGGTCGCCTCCTCACGCAGCACGAGCCACTTCTCACGGCCGACGGACGCCTCATCACGGCGTGGCTCACACTCGTCATCGACGCGCGCGGAGCGAGAGTCCTTGGGGTCGTCGAAACCGGCGGAAGAAGAGTCGTTGGCGCAAGCGGCCGGGTCGATCTCGAATGTGGCGTCAAACGCGAGGTCCTATCACGGCACCGCTGGTGCTCGCTCTCGCGTTTGCGCATCGAGCCCTTTCGCGGCTTCACCGATTCACCTCGAGATTTCGCACAACGGCGTCTTGGATCAGGCGCGATTCGAAGAAGACCGCACGCCCTTCTCCCGTGTATTCGAGCACCGCGCGAAGCGCGTCGCGAATGTGCTCGAGGTACGCGAGCTGGCTCGGCGCGGTCATGCTCCGAGGGGGCGCGCCTCGCTCAAGATCCGTTCGCGAAGGTACGGAGAGAGCCCGGCCTCGGTCACCACGTCGACCGAGCAGCGCAACAGATCTTCCAGATCCTGTTTGATCGCGACCAGGTCCAGGAGGCTACGCCCGGGTTCCAGGCGAATGAGCAGGTCGAGGTCGCTCTCCGAATGCGCATCGCCGCGAGCATGCGAACCGAACACCCGTACCGATTGCCCGCCGTGAGCACGCACGACGCGCTCGATGTCCGTGACGGGCAGGGATTCATCCACGATGCGGGGTGCGATCTCCGTCATGCCCAATGCACTTTACCATGCCGTCGCGCCCCCGCCAGAGCGCGCCCGGAAGTTCCGTTCCAACGAATCGCGCCTACCCCATGCGCCGAGTTGCGTCGTCCGGATGCCACGGCCCTCTGGAAGGGGCGCACCGCAGGGCTCGCAAATCTCGGTCAATTGCGCGACCGACGGAGGGTCCTGCTCCGACGCAGGCGGTGCGGAGAGTTTCCCCCCGATGCGGTCACCGTCATCGTCACGGGCTCGTTCGGTCCGAGGCAGGGCGACACGATCCTGTTCAGCGACGCCTCCGGCAACGTTCTCGGGACGGGCATCACGGGCACCGACGGCGCCTTCTCGATGGTCGTCCCCGCCGGCAGTCAGGCAACGGCGCTCTACAACGACAACCTGAACCGCGCGCAGGATCTCATGACGTTCATCGACGTCGCGCCCGGCGACGTGCTGACCGTGTACGATATCGCGCCGGCGGTACCCGTGCTCGATATCCCGTCGATCCCACCGTCGCCCCCGGCGGGCACCGAGGAGTATGAGTTCGAGGTGGGGCAGTGGGGCGGCGAGCAGACCTCGTGCGTCCAGAGCGACACGTCGCCTCCTTACTCCATCAGCATGCAACCACTGTGCGACCCGTTCGGTCAGTTCCCGCTGCTGGTCATCGCCCTCGACGACAACTCTATCCCTCTCGGGTTCGCGTCTCACAAGGGTGGCACGTACCGCACGCTCGACACGGGCGGCAACGGCTCGGTCAGCGTCGGGGGAGCGTGGTCGACGTCTCTCGGCAACGCGACCGTGACCGCCACCAATATCCCGAGCACGCTCCCGAACGTCACCGTCGCGTTCGCCGAGGTTGCGAGCGGTCTGCCCTATTCGAACGCCAAGAGCTTCTCCACGCCCACCGCCGGCAACACGGCAAGCCAGACCTTTCAGACCCACGTCGGATCTCCGGACTCCGTGATGTCCGAGGCCGTCGTCTCGAACGGCGGCGACAACGCCCTCCAGGCCATCGCGACGCGCAGCGCACCCCCGGCGACGACGGCCACGACGACGACCACGCTCGATATGTCGCAGTTGCTCCCCGCCATCAACGGCATGACCAACACCGCAACCGCGACCGGTGCCACGATCAGCTGGACGTCGGCGGCGCCCATCACGGGCGCGACGGGGACCGTCGTCGTCCTGGAGCTCGACGGCACGAACGGCACGGGCGAGGAGCAGCTATTCTGGAATGTCGTCGTCCCGCCCGACGCGACGAGCTTCTCGACCCCGCAAATCCCCACGTCCGCAGCCGCATGGGTGCCCAACGCATCGTTTCACGTCATCGGTCACGTCACGACGATGAAGGGACTCTCGGGGCTCACGACGTACGCGGCCTTCCGCGCCGCGGCGTCATCGCTGGTGACCACGGCCGGGGCCGTGGGGCCCGTCGTCCCGCCGCTACCCGTGGACGGGACGATGGTAGTGACGGCGTATACCCCGCCGTGAGCGGGCCCTCGCACCAACGTGAGCTCCGCGGGCTGCATCGGCTCGCCTCGTTCCGGGATCTCTGGACGCCCATCCAATCGGATCCGGGCGCCCACGCCCGTGATACTCACCGGAGACCGTGGCGAGAACCTACCCGACGACCCAGATGTGCGACGGTGAGCTGCTCCAGCGGTTCGAGCCGACCGCCCGAGACAGCGACGTGTTCGTCACGACGACGGCCAAGTGCGGCCAGACGTGGCTGCAGACGCTGCTGTTTCACCTCAAGACCGGCGGGCGACAGCCCGACTTCGGCGGCGTTGGCCTCGACGGCGTCTCGCCCTGGCTCGAGATCCCCGCCAGCTTCGGCTTCGGCACGTGGCAGACTCGCGAGGAGCGGCTGGCGCAGCTCGAGGCGCTCGGCGATCCCCGTGTGTTCAAGCTGCACGTGGTCTGGGACGAGGTGCCGCGGCCGCCCGGTTCGAAGTCCAGGGTCATCACCATCACGCGCGATCCTCGAGACGTGCCGTACTCGATGTTCTCCCACCTCCAGGCGATGAAACAGCAGCTGCCGGCGCCAAGCGGCTTCGACGCATACTTCGAGCAGTGGCTGCAGCGCGGACTGTACTTCCAGTTCATCGACAGCTTCTGGCAGCACGAGGACGACCCGAGCTTCCTGTGGCTGCGCTACGAGGATCTACAGCGCGATCTCCGCGCCCAGACCGCGCACATCCTCGGCTTCCTCGGCTGGAAGGTGACCGCCGAGGACGTCGAGCGCGCGCTCCCGCTCGTCGACTTCGCGCACCTGCGCGCCACGGAGAAGACGCAGGTCTTCGCGCACGCGGCCTCGCACTTCAAGGAGGACGGCCGCTTCTTCCGCGAGGGCGGGATGGGGAAGAACCGCGCGCGCCTGAGCGAGGACCAGGAGCGGCGTCTCCTCGCCAAGCTTCGCGTCGTCCTGCCCGAGGCCTGCTGCACGCGCGTGCTCGCGCTCGACGAGTGAGCGCGCCGCGGAGCGCAAAGGCGGCCCCAGACGTCTCGCGCGCCGACCGAAACGATGCCGGGCGCTCAGGGCCGTTCCGTGCAACTCTGTGGCCGCGCCGCTGGCGAAGGCCACAGGGTCCGAGTCGAGCGGATGTCGCTATAGAGGGAAGGAAGACCTGAAATGACGCTCTGTCCAATTGCGCTCGTGGCCGGCTGCAAGAAATGTCCCGCGTTCGCGGTCTGTCCGCTGAAGACCGTCCTCGGCGATCAAAAGAAGAACGACGATCGGTCGCTCGACGAGCAGCCGCCCGAGCAAACGAAGGCTGGGACGAAATAGCGCAGGCGAGGCAAGAGCGAAACGCGGCTGGTTTCCCGGCGGAATTGCCGGACCGAATCTCGGGCGGCCGAGTGATGCGGCCGACATCCGCAGAGGTTGCCCGCGTGCATTTGGTCGTCGTGGAAGACGGCGCGTGCCGGTTCCATTCCTTCGTGAGGATAACCTGGTGCTCTTTTGCACCCTCCACGGAGGATATCGGTTCCGCCGCGGCAACCAAGCTCGGCCAAAAACCAACGCTCTGAACGTGCGAGGTACCGAGAACGGAAGTAGCGAGAGTGATGCGCTGCAGGCGCGGCTACTACCCTGTGCGGTCGACTTGTCCCAGAGCGAACCACGGCGTGCTAGGGTTGTCGTTGGTTGATCGTTTTCCGAGGGAAGGGATCACGATGCCCGGTGCTCTGGTTCATTCGCGACCGTTGGAGGCGTCACGGCCACGAGTCCTCGTGGTCGAGGACGAACAGTCAGTACTGCAAGCGATCACTCGGGTACTTGGAGAAGCCGGGTTCGACGTGAGCGCTGCCGAAGACGGGGCACGGGCGTTGCGGCTACTCGACGAAGCGCCCTTCGACGTCGTGCTCTCCGACATCTCGATGCCCGGGCTGGACGGCATCGCGTTACTCAACGCTGTCCGGGAACACGACCTGGACGTTCCGGTCATCCTCATGACGGGCATACCGGGCGTGGAGTCGGCTGCCGACGCCATGCGCTACGGTGCGTTCGATTACCTGATCAAACCACTCGATTCGGAGAAGCTGGAAAACACGATCCGTCGAGCCGTGAGCATCGGCGGGCTCGGAAAAGCGAAACGGGAGTCGATTCGCATGCTCGACACTGGACGCCCCGAAGCGGGAGACCGGGCTGGCCTCGCGGTGACCCTCGACCGAGCCCTCGACACTCTGTGGATCGCCTACCAGCCGATCGTGGAGGCGGCGACGCGCAACATCTTCGGGTACGAAGCCCTGCTTCGAAGCAGCGAGCAAGCTCTCCCGCATCCAGGGGCCGTTCTCGACGCGGCCGAACGGCTCGGGAGGCTCGACGACGTGGGACGCACCGTTCGATCGAAGGCACCGGAGCCCATGGGCCTTCTGCCCCCCGCGCCGCTGCTCTTCCTCAACCTACATGCGAGCGATCTGAACGACGAGATGCTCGGCGACGCATCGGCACCGCTGACCTCGATCGCCCCTCGGGTCGTTCTGGAGATCACCGAGCGTGCGTCCCTCGATGGGGTCACGGACGCACGCTCCAGGGTGACGAAGCTCCGTGAGCTGGGTTTCCGAATCGCGATCGATGACCTCGGAGCGGGGTACGCGGGTCTGACGAGCTTCGCCTTGCTCGAACCTGAGTTCGCGAAGCTGGACATGTCGCTGGTGCGGGATATCCACAAGAATCCCGTGAAACGGAAGCTCGTGAGGTCCATGAACGTGCTGTGCAAGGACTTGGGGATCGCCGTCGTCGCCGAGGGCATCGAGACGGTCGAGGAGCGGGACACGATCATCGATCTGGGGTGCGATCTGCTCCAGGGGTACCTGCTCGCCAAGCCCGGGAAGGCATTTCCCGAGGTCCGGTGGTGACGGTCGGGTCGTGCGACAAGCTTTCCGGACGGGGTCGCTGAACGGGCCGTCATCGGCCGTACATCGCGGCGGACTCGCGCGCGTACAGACGGAGCGTCGCCACTGCGAGCGACATGACGACGGGCCCCACGACCAGCCCCTTCAGTCCGAATACCTGCACGCCGCCGAACAGGGCGATGAACGTCACGAGAGTCGGCACGGCTTCGTCCCCGACGAGCCGCGGTCGAACGACGTACTCCGATACTCCGACGACCATCACGATCCCCCACACGAGCTCGATGACGCCGCGCGCGGGGTGTCCCGTCGCGAGCTGATAGATGCCGATCGGCGCCCACACGAGGAGCGTTCCCACCCCGGGGATCAGGGACGCGAGCGCCGTCGCGATGCCGAAGAACACCGGCTCCGGCGCGGACGTGAGCGAGAACCCGACGGTGGCGAGGACGCCCTGCGCGATGCCCGTGACGACGGTGCCGAGGAGCGTCGCTCGCCCGACACGCTGGAACTCCTCGAGCAGCGCGCGCGTGTATTGTGGGCGGAGCGGAGAGAGCACCTCGAGCTGCGAGATGACGCTCTCCCAGTTTCGCAAGATCAGATGCATGGAAAGGAGCGCGAAGAACAATCCTAGCAAGCCGCTCGCGGTCGCTTCCGCGACGACCTGCGCGACGGCCGCAGACGTGCCGGCGATCGACGACGCGGCATCGCGGAGCGAATGCTGGAGAGAACCGACGGAGAGCCCGACGCGCGAGAGGAGATGCGTCGCGGACTTCACCGTACCCTCGAGGGCGCCGCCGGGCCCGAGCGATCCGAGCAACGAACTCGTGAGCGCTACGCCCCGCGTGATGAAGAACGACGCGAACCCCGTCACCGTCGCGATGATGGCGAGCGCAGAGCCGAGCACCGTCGCGATCGAAGACAGCAACGGGCGCCCCGTGCGCCGCTCGGCGGCTTCATAGAGCGGCTTCAGGGTGAATCCCATCAACGCCCCGAGCAACAGACCGGCGGCAACCGGTAACGTCAGCCACGCGACCGCGACCATGGCGATGAGCGCGCAGAACCCGAGCGCCTGGTTCTCGCGAGAGAGACGCCGCTCTCGCGTCCTCTGTGAGAGAGGCCCCGCCGCTCCGGTGGGTGAACTCGGAGGGTCCCGCGGGGAGGGCGCGTCTCCCTTGTTCAGAATCCCCATCGGTAGGCCGCCTCCAACATGGCGCCGTAAAGCGGGAACTTCAACCCGTCATGAAGCGCCGCGAGGCCATGAACTTCCACGCCCGCGGAGAGCTCCCGTGAGAGCAGGTAGTCCACACCGAGCTCAGCCGACGCTCCGGGGACACCGCCGTGAATCCCGTCGGCGCCGCCCGGACCTCCGAAATGATAGTAGCCACCGGAGAGACCCGCGTACGGCACCCAGCTCAGCACGTCCAGCTTGTAGGCCAGGCCGAGCGAAGCCCCAAGGACATCCGCGCCGGATTCGTGATGCGACCCCTCGAGTTCGAGCCTCACGTCGAGCATGTCACCGAGCCCATAGACCGCATCGAGACCCAAGGCCGGTCCGACTCCTCTGCCCGAAAGCACGTCGACGCCCGCCATGCCGCCAGCGCTGACCTCTCCGTCCGCGGCCTGCGCGCGGATGGCGACGGTCAACCCAAAAACACAGAGAGCGATCCGAACCGTCTGATGCGCGCGCTGCACGGGACATGCCGAGGCTACAGCATATTGACCGGGTCCACGTCGATGACGACCCGCGTGCGCCGGTCGGGAGCCGTCCCCGCGATCGCGGCCAGGACGCGGCGAAGGGAGGGCCGCGATGCCGACCGGACGAGAAAGCGGAACCGATAACGGCTCCTGAGACGGGCGAGCGGAGCGGGGGCCGGGCCGACGAGATCGACGTCTCGGGGGGCGACTCGCCGTCCTACCGACGACAAGCGGTCCGCCTCGTCTCTTGCGACGTGCTCATCGAGAGCATCGACGCGAACGAGCGCGATGCGGGAAAATGGGGGATAGCGGAGTTCGCGGCGCTCCTCGAGCTCGTGGTTCACGAACCCCGCGACGTCGTGAGAAACGGCCATCGCGATGGCCGGATGATCCGGGTTTCGCGTCTGAACGACGACATACCCCGGTGCGTCGCTCCGCCCCGCGCGGCCCGCGACCTGTACGAGCAGTTGAAACGTCCGTTCGGACGCCTGAAAATCGGGGATCGACAGGGCTGCGTCCGCGTTCAGCACTCCGACGAGCGTGACCGCGGGCAGGTCGTGCCCCTTCGTCACCATCTGGGTGCCGACGAGCACGTCGATCTCGCGACGCCGCATCCGATCGAGGACAGCCTCGCTCTTCAAGCCGGCGGCGACGTCACGGTCGAGTCGCGCGACGCGCGCCGCAGGGAACAAAGTCTGCAGCACCGCCTCGATGCGTTCCGTTCCCGCGCCTTCCTGGCCCAATCGAAGCGCATGGCAGCCCGGACACTTTTGCGGCAGGGGCGCGTGATAGTCGCAGTAATGACACATCACCCGGTCGCCCCGCGCCCGGTGGAGCGTCAGAGCCACGGCGCAGTTCGGGCACTCCAGCAGCTTTCCGCACTCATCGCAGATCACGCTCGGAGAAAATCCGCGACGGTTCAAGAACAAGATCGCCTGTTCGCGCGCGGCCAGGGTACGCTCGAGCGCACGCTGGAGGGGAACGCTGATCAGCTTGTCCCCCGTGGGGTTCGCACCGACGCGACGCAGATCGACGACCTCGACCTTCGGGAGAACCGCGGCGCGATGAGCGCGCGCAGGCAAGCAGAGGCGTTCGAGCTTGCCCGCGCGCACGAGGGCCTCGCTCGCGACGGAGGGCGTGGCCGAGCCGAGCACGGCGACGGCCTTCGCGCGGTGAGCTCGAAGAAGCGCCATGTCTCGAGCGTGGTATCGCACCCCTTCCTCCTGCTTGAACGAACCGTCGTGCTCCTCGTCCACGCAGATCAGCGCCAGCCGCTGGACGGGAGCGAAGAGGGCCGACCGCGCTCCGACGGCCACCGACAGCGTCCCGGCGCGGAGCGCGGCCCACATCGCGTGCCGCTCGCGATCGGTGAGGCCGCTGTGGAGAACGGCGATCGTGTCGCCGAGTCGCGCGCGAAACCGTTGAACGAGCTGCGGCGTGAGCGCGATCTCCGGGACTAGCACGATCGCGCCGCTCCCACGCTCGAGCGCGCGCGCGACGCCGTGTAGGTACACCTCGGTCTTCCCCGACGCCGTAACGCCATCGAGAAGGAATGAGCCCGCCACGCCTTCGTCGATCTTGCCTCCGATTGCGGCGACGGCTCGTTGCTGCGCTTCGTTCAGGAGGGGCGCCACGTCGCGCTCGACGGGCACGGCGAAAAACGGATCGACCACGGCCGGCCGTCGCTCGATCTTGACGAGCCCCAGCTGCTCCAGCTTTTTCACGGCAGCACGTGCGCTACCGATGTTTCGTGCGAGCTCGGCGACGGGCTGCGGGGCTTCCGCCAGCGCGGCCAGGACCTCTCGGGAGCGCGCCGGCAACTTCTCCGGGATGACAGCACCCGGAACCAGCTCCGCGACGAGGACGAACTTGCCCACCGTTTGAGCGCCCGCTTCGTCGAGCAACGCGAGCGTGGCGCCATCGGAAACGGCGCTCCGCTCCACGACGGGAAGCGCGAGCCGCATCACTTCGCCGATCGGCGCGAGGTAGTATCCCGCGAGCTCGACGAGAAACGCGAGAAGCTCGGGAGCAAGAACGGGAGTGTCATCGACGATGGCGCCGATGGGCTTCAGCTTGTGCTCGGCGACGCCGGGCGCGCCTTCCTCGACGGACAGGACGACTCCGAGGATCCGCCGTCGCCCGAACTCGCAGAGGACGCGCACACCGGGCTCGATCCGGGAGGCGAGCGAGTCCGGAACGGAGTACGAAAAGGCCTGGCCGAGCGGAACCGGAACCGCGACTCTCGCGTGCAAGGTCACCGTATCACCACGATCCATGCACGTGCCCGCTCGTCGAGCCCGGCCGATGAGAACGATCCACCGTGCCGGTCACCGTCGTCCGAAGAAGAAGCCCGCGATCCCGAACAGCAACACGACGACGACCCAGATCAGGATCGCCCGTGGGCCGCGCGGTCGCGGCGCCTCGAGCTCCGCCGGGACTTCGTCCGGAAAGGCTTCGGGGGGCAGCCTGCGTCCGTCCTCCGGATCGGGCATCGTCGGGATCTCGTTGCGCGGGTGCGTCGGGTTTTCATTGCCGGCACCCCCCGTGGGCGCCGGGAACGAGCCCTGACGCCCGCTGCCCTCGTCGAGCTCCTTCGCGCTTCGCTCGCGTTCGCGACGTCGTTCGACGATCTCGGTCCCGAAATTCTCCATCAGCCAATCGCCGAATCGGAGCGAACTCGCGACGAGACCGTTGTCGGCGACGTAGCGCTCGAGCTCGTCGAGCATGGCGGGCGCCGACGCGTATCGGGCGCTGGGTTCCTGGGAGAGCGCGGTGCGAACGATGCCGTGCAGTCGCTCCTCGTCGGGATAGCCACGCGCGGGAAGGGGCGGAACGACCGCCCTGCGTGCTTGCTCGAGCGGCGAGAGCCGTCCCGAACCCGAGCGATAGAGGCGCTGGCCCGCGAGTAACTCCCAGAGCAAGATGCCCGCTGCAAACAGATCCGAGCGCGCATCCACCACGTCCCCGCGGGCCGCTTCCGGACTCATGTAGCCCGCTTTCCCCTGAATCGCTTCGTCCGGCAGGGCGTCGGACGTCGTGAGGACACGCGCGATCCCGAAGTCGCAGAGCTTCACCTCACCCTCGACGGACAGGAGGACGTTCGAAGGCGAGACGTCCCGGTGCACGATGCCGAGCGCACGGCCGTGGTCGTCCCGCTTCCGGTGCGCGTAGTCGAGCGCTCGTAGCGTCTCCGCGACGACGTAGAGCGAGAAATGGACGGGAAGCGGGATCTTCTTCTGAGAGCAGGCGCGAAGCAGATCTCGAAGATCGAGACCTTCCACGTACTCCATCGCGATGTAGAGGCGATCCTGTTCGCGTCCGAGGTCCGCGACCTGCACGATATTCTTGTGCGAGAGCGTCGCGCATAGTTTTGCCTCGTCGATGAGGAGCCGGCTCATCTCCTCGCTCGAGGCGAGGAGCGGCAGGATCTCCTTGACGACGACGAGCCGATCTCCGCCAAGCCCCGTCTTTTCGCGCGCGAGGAAGATGCGGGCCATCCCGCCCTCGCCGATCTTGTCGAAGAGCACGTAGCGACCAAAGCGACGCGGCAGCGCGTCATCCGTCTCTTCCGCGGCCGCGAGCCCGGTCATGGTTCACCCGATCGGCGGAGGGAGCGACGGGCTCGAAGGAGTCGACGGCGGGCCTTTCGCCGCGCTACCCCCCCCGAGGCCGAAGCCGTCGTGAAGCGCGCGCACCGCGAGCTCCGTGTATTTCGCCGCGATGATGCAGCTGATGCGGATCTCGCTCGTGCTGATGCCACGGATGTTGATGCCCTCTCCCGCCAGCAGCGCGAACATCCTGGCAGCGACTCCGGCGTGCGAGCGCATTCCCAGGCCAACGATCGAGACCTTGACGATCTCCGGGTCGTACTCGACCCGCGCGGCACCGACGCCCTTGGCTTGTTGTTCGATGAGTGAGCGGACGCGTGCCAGATCCGTCTTCGGCACGGTGAAGGTGACGTCCGTCGAGTCCCGGTCGCCGCCGGACGGGCTCTGGATGATCATGTCGACCGAGACGTTCTCTCTCGCCAGCGCGCCGAAGAGCGCCGCGACCGCCCCGGGCCGATCCGGCACCGCGATGAGCTGCACCTTCGCCTCGTTCTTGTCGTAAGCGACGCCTGCCACGGTGACCGCTTCGAGGCCTTCTTCTCCCGTAACGAGAGTGCCGGGCTTGTCATTGAACGACGAACGCACGTGAATCGGCACATTGTACTTCATCCCAACCTCCACCGAGCGGATCTGGAGCACTTTCGCGCCGAGAGACGCTAATTCCAGCATTTCCTCGAAGCTGATTCGATCGATCTTCCGTGCGGAAGGGCAGATGTTCGGGTCCGTCGTGTAAACGCCGTCGACGTCCGTGTAGATCTCGCAGACGTCCGCACCGACCGCCGCCGCGACGGCGACCCCCGTCGTGTCCGAACCGCCGCGGCCGAGCGTCGTGATGTTGCCCTCGGCGTCGACGCCCTGAAAGCCGGCGATGACGGCTATTCTGCCGGCGCGCACCGTCGCCAGGATCCGCGCACCCTCGATGGCGAGAATGCGCGCCTTCGTGAACGCTTCGTCCGTGTGAATGCGCACCTGGTGCCCGAGGAGGCTCTGGGCTTGGCCGCCGAGGGCCTGGACCGTCATCGTCACGAGCGCCGCGCTGACCTGCTCCCCCGTCGCCGCGAGCGCGTCGAGCTCACGCCGATCGGGCGCCTCGGAAATCTGGTGAGCGAGGCCGAGCAGGCGGTTCGTCTCCCCCGACATCGCACTGACGATCAGGACAACCTGGTTGCCGGCCCGCTGGGTGGCAAGGGCGCGCTCGGCGACGCTCCGCATTCGCTCGAGCGACCCGACCGACGTGCCGCCGTACTTCTGAACGATGAGTGCCACCGGAACGGTGGCGGGTAGCCCCGCGCCCGCCACGAGTCAATCCTCCCCCAATCGCAGCCGATCGCCCACGGAGCTGGATCGCTTCCGTCGTCGATCGAACGCGTCCAATGCTCGAAGGGACGCCTCGATTTCCTGTGACTCTCGCGTCCGCGGCGCTTCGTCCCGCACTGAAGTTTCCGCACCCCGACGGCTTTGTCCTAGAGTCGCGCCGGGTCGACGGCGGTGGTCTCTTATTTGATCCAGACGGGCGTGACTTTGGCGGGCGTCATGGCGCTCGCGGTCGTTCTCCTTTACGGCGCACGGCGTGCCGGCGTGGGGCGGCCATCGGGACCCGCCGAGCTCGTCGGGAGATTGCCGCTCGACGGCCGGCGAGCGGTGTACCTGCTGCGCATCGGAACGACCATCTACGTGGTCGGATCGAGCGAAGCTGGACTCGTGAAGCTCGGCGAGATGCCACAGGACACGGTCTTCGTCCCCGATCGTCACGAGGCCGGATGACGGCCGGCCTGATCGCCCTGGCGACAGCCCCGGCCGCGCCGGTCACGACGCCCGAGGATCTGTTGAACCGGCCCCTCGCGCTGGTGATCGCTCTCGCGATCGTCGGGCTTCTGCCGTTCCTCTTCATGACGCTGACGTCGTTCGTGAAGATTTCCACGGTGCTCCACATCGCCCGGAGCGCCATCGGCGCGCCCGAAGTGCCGTCGAGCACGGTCGTCACGGCACTCGCCGCCGCACTCACGCTGCTCGCGATGGCGCCCGTGACGACCCGCATCGCGGACCGGGTCACGCCTCTCCTCGAACCGGCCGCGGCTGAAGCGCCGGCCGCGTGGGTGCGTGACGCGGTCGTGGCGGTGCGTGAACCTTTGCGTGGCTTCCTGTCGGCCAACGCGTCCGAGAAGCAGAAGGCCCGATTCTTCGAGCTCTCGAAGAAGGTGTCCGGACCCCACGACGGCGTTGGACGCGACGACATGGCCGTCGTCGTTCCGGCGTTCCTGGTCACCGAGCTGGTCGAGGCCTTCGCTCTCGGTTTTGCCATCTACCTGCCGTTCTTGGTGGTTGACCTGGTGGTGGCCAACGTTCTCATGGCGCTCGGCATGCAGTCCCTCAGCCCGACGCAGGTGAGCCTGCCCTTCAAGCTCCTCTTGTTCGTCGCGGCCGACGGCTGGGGGCTCCTCGCGCGGGCGCTCGTGAGCGGATATCGACCGGGCTGAGGAAAATTCTCACGACCGACGGGAATACTCGGGCCACTCGCGGGTTTTCGCCTCGCGGGATGTGGTTGCCCGCCGCGCCCATACGTAAAACGAGGGCGATCGAAGGATCGGTTGTTGACTCTGATCGCGCTATCGCTACCATGCCGCGCCCGCTGGCGGGTGACGGGCCACAACGGCCCATTTGGAGAGGTGATCGAACGGCCATGACGGACGTGATGATCCAAGCAACGGGACTGACGAAGAATTTCGGACACGTCCGCGCGCTCGACAACGTGAATTTCGAGGTGCGAAAGGGAGAGGTCGTCGGTTTTCTCGGGCCGAACGGGGCCGGGAAAAGCACGACGATGCGCATCCTCACGTGCTTCATCTCCCCGACGAGCGGGTCGGCGACGGTGCACGGGCACGACGTCTTCGACGATCCGCTCGCCGTCCGGCAAACGCTCGGGTACCTGCCGCAGCGCGCGCCGCTCTACACGGACATGAACGTCTGGGAGTACCTGGAGTTCGCGTCGCAGATCCGGGGGCTCGACGAGAGCACCTTCAAGACTCGCCTGAAGCGGGTCGTCGAGGTGTGCGGCCTCGCGCAGGTGCTCGGGAAGGACATCGGCACGCTCTCGCACGGCTACCGCCAGCGCGTCGGGCTCGGGCAGGCGCTGATCCACGACCCGCCGATTCTCATCCTCGACGAGCCGACGAGCGACCTCGATCCGAACGAGAAGGCCGAGGTCATCAAGTACATCAAGGAGATCGGCAAGGATCGCACGATCCTCCTCTCGACCCACAATCTCGCGGAGGTGGAAGACGCGTGCGCCCGCGCGATCATCGTGAGCAAGGGCCGCGTCGTCGCCGACGGACCGCTCGACGAGATCCGCGGGAAGACAGGCACGATCCGCTACTTCGTCACCGTCGACGAGCAGGGCGCGGAGGCAGGGCACACCGCGCCGAAAAGAGCGGAGCTCGAAGAAGCGCTCCGCGGACTCAAGGGCGGCGATCGGATTCGAGAGCTTCCCACGGACGAGAAGGCGCACAAGTTCGAGCTGTCGGGCCCGCAGACGTCGGACCTTCGCGCCGAGATCTTCCGGATGGTCGTGCAGAAAGGCTGGACGCTCCTCGAGCTGCGCCGCGACGCGCAGAGCCTGGACGCGGTCTTCCGGGATCTCACCCGCGGGGACGAAAAGCTCGACCGCGGACAGGACTGGGACGAAGACGAAGACGACGACGAAGACGATGACGACGGGGACGAAGAGGGCGAAACGGAGAGCGAAGCATCATGAGCAGTCCGATGATGACGATTGCGCGGCGGGAGTTCCGGTCGAACTTCGACTCCCCGCTCGCGTACGTGGTGATCTGCCTGAGCTTTCTCGGCCTCGGGCTCTTCTTCTTTCTCTATCACGGCGGGTTCTGGCAGCTCGACAAGGCGAGCGTTCAGGGCCTCTTCGAGTACGCGCCCATCGGGCTCTCGCTGCTCGTCGTGCCCGTGGTGACGATGCGGCTCCTCGCCGAGGAGAAGCGTACGGGCACTCTCGAGATGCTCATCACGCTCCCGGTCAGGGACAGCGACGTGATCCTGGGCAAGTACTTCGGCGCCCTCGGGCTCGTGCTGACGCTCGTCACGGCGACGCTCGTGTACCCGATCGCGATGTTCAAGTTCCCGTGGAACCTCGGACCGCTCGACTGGGGTCCGGTGATATCCGGCTACCTCGGCCTCGTGCTCTTCAGCGCGGCGACCGTCGCGATCGGTCTTCTCGTCACGGCGCTGACGGAGAGCCAGGTGATCGCGTTCTTCATCACCTTCTTCGTGCTGATGGCGCTGTGGTTCCTCGCCGACGTGGCGAGCTTCCTGCAGGGGACGGTCGGTGACGTTCTCCAGTACCTGAGCTTCCAGACACGGCTCGACGGCTTCACTCGGGGCCTCGTCGACAGCCGTGACGTGGTGTTTTTCCTGAGCGTGACGGTGGTCGCCCTCGCGGTGGCGTTCCGCGCGCTCGAGCGCCGAAAGTGGGCCTGAGATGGCGACCGAGCAACAGAGGCGCAAAGCTAGCCGCTCAGACCGGGTCGTACCTGGTCGTCATCGCGGCGATCGCGATCCTCGCGAACATCCTGTCGGCGGGCGCGTACCGGCGCATGGACGTGACGCGGAACGAGCGCTACACGCTGTCGCAAGGCAGCGGAAGGCTCCTCCAGAGCCTCAAGAGTCCCGTCCAGGTCGACGCGTACGTCACCCACGGGCTAGCGCAGATGGATGCGTTCATCCGCGATCTGACCGATCTCCTGAAGGAGTACGAGCGCGCCGGACACGGCAAGTTCAAGTACACCATCATCGAGCCGAAGACGGACGAGCTGCGGCAGAAGGCAAAGGACGCCGGGCTCGAGGAGATGGCGTTCGGCGAGGCGAGTGCGACCGGCAGCGACCAGGCATCGATCAGCCAGGGCTACATGGGGCTCGTCTTCAAGTACGGGAGCGAGAAGGGCGTCATTCCGCAACTGAACCCGGGCACGGCGTCGGGCCTCGAGTTCTGGATGACGAACAAGATCCGGGAAATCCGCGACAAGGCCGACGACATCAAGCACAAGATCGGCGTCGTCACGGGCAAGGACGAGCTCAAGCTCAGCGACCAGAACCTCGTTCCCAAGCAGGGCCAGGGGGGCGCGAGCATCCAGAGCATCCTGGAGCGCGCGTTTCCGTTCTACAAGCTGGTCGACGTCGATCTGAAGAACGGCGACGCCGAAATCGACAAGAGCCTCGACGGGCTCATCATCACGCAACCCCAAAAGGCGTACACGGACAAGGAACTCCGACGCGTCGATCAGTTCGTGATGCTGGGAAACAAGTCGCTCGCCGTGTTCGCGTCCGCCGTGACGCTGAAGCCGCAGGACCCGTCGATGAGCGCGACGCTGGATCTGCACAATCTGGACAAGCTTCTGTCTGGCTACGGCATCAACATGAAGAAGGATGCGGTGCTCGACTTCGGGTCCCAGTTCCGCATCGGCGTGATTACGCCGACGGGTGGGATCGCACCGATCCGTCATCCAGGCATCGCACACGTCGTCGATGACCCGCGCTTCGAGGGCAAGGACAAGCTCCTCGACACGAGCTTTGCCGGCTTCTTCCGCATGGAGGAGATCATGTTCCCGTTCCCCTCGACGCTCGAGCTCTCGCCGGACAAGCAACCGAAGGCGAAGCTCTACGCCGTGGCGCGAACGACGCCGGCGGCGAGCGCCCTCACGGACGGCACCATCGACATGAAGATGCGCCCCGACTGGCAGCCGAAGCCACCATTCGACCAGCGCATCATCGCGGCCGTCGCGGAGGGCAAGCTGAAGAGCGCGTTTGCAGGGTCGCCCGACGACGGCGTGAAAGCCAACGCGGAAACGCCTCAGGACTCGCGCGTGCTCGTCGTCTCGTCGAGCGAGTTTCTGACGAATCCGTTCGCATATTCGGGCAACGGTCCCGATCTCGGCGCCCAGTTCGCGATGTTCGGCGGAGCCGGTGGTGACCGGGAGCTCCTCATGATCGCCGGCCAGTATGCGAACCGGTACCTGACCAACACCATCCTGAGCGTGAAGAACACGCTCGACTGGATCAGCGGCGATGCCGATCTGCTTGCGGCGAGCGCCAAGCTCATCAGCGATCCGAACCTGACCTACAATGACGTCGCGAAACCGAAGATCGCGGCGGACGACGACGACGCTGCGATTCGCCGCAAGGACGACGAATACAAGGCCGCCCGGGGCAAGCTCCAGTCGGGCGTACAGTGGACGTTGTCGCTCGGCGTGCCCCTGTTCTTCGCGTTCTTCGGGCTCTTCCGCTGGCGCGGGCGCCAGTCGAAGAAAGACAAGTACCATCTCTGAGATTTTGCGGAACCGACCATGCCAACCGACAAGAAGCTCATTTTTGCGCTGATCGTTCTGGCCGCGCTCGGCGGGGCGGTCTTCATGCAGCGGCAACGCCAGACCGCGGACAGTGCGTCGCACAGTCTCGAGGGCGAAGAGAAGACATTGCCGAAGATCACCTTCACCGACGACGACGTGAAGAAGGTCGACAAGGTCGTGATCACGCGCCCATCGGAGAAGGACTCCGGCGCACCGGAGACCATCGAGCTCGTGAAGAAGGGGGACGAAGCGTGGGATCTCGCAGAGCCTCTCGTCGCGAAGGGGAACGCGAACAACGTGAAGTCGATGATCGACGACTTCAAGCGTCTGGAAGTGACGGAGCTCATCGACGCGAGCAAGGACGCCTACGCGAAGTACAAGGTGACCGACGCGAAGGCCCTACACGTCGTCGCGTACAAGGGTAAGGACGTCGCGCTGGATGCCTACTTCGGCGAGGACGGCTCGCGCGGACAGATGACGCGCCTCGCCGGCAAGGACGGGGTCTACGCCGTCAAGGGCTACTCGAGCTACCTCTTCAACAAGGGCGCGAAAGACTGGCGCGACAAAACGATCTTCAAGTTCGAAGAGAAGGACGTCTCGAAGGCCACGCTGGAGGATGAGAACGGCACCTTCACGTTCACGAAGTCCGGAGACGACTGGAAGGCAGAGTTTGCGAAGGACAAGGAACCACCGAAGGACATAGAGCGGTTCGACAAGTCCAAGGCCGACAGCTTCGTGCGCGCCTTCCGAACCCTCAGCGCCTCGGACTTCGGCGACAAGAAGACGCCCGCCGAGACTGGACTCGCGACGCCGAAGGCAACGTTCACCTTCGACATGAAGGATGGCTCGAAGTACGTCCTTCTCGCCGGCGACGTCGATGGTTCGAATCGCTGGGCCATGAAGAAGGGCGACGAGCAGATCTTCAGCATCAGCTCGTGGGCGGGGGACTGGGCGACGGCAAACGTCGACAAGTTCCAGAAGTCCGACGACAAGAAAGACGACAAGAAAGACGACAAGAAGGACGACAAGGACAAGGCCGGCAAGGCCAAATCCAAGTAGACATCGTCCAGCTCTCACCGCACAGGCGGCCCGGGCCCGACGGCCCCGTCGGAACGGCTGCCATTGCGCCCGGTGAATTACTTGCGGCTGCCGAAGCCGCTGAACGGGTCCACTGGCGCCGGGGGCGCCGCGGGGGACGCTTCGGCCTTCGCCTTTGCCGGTTCGTGCGGATGCGCGTGAGTCACGACTCTTTCGGCGGAGTTGACCGCGCGCTTTTCCGCAGGCGGCACGGCCGCCGGAGCCGCTGGCGGGGGCGGCTCCGCGACAGTCGGCAGAGTGGGAGCAACCGTGATCACCGCCGGCGCGGGTGCCGGTTTGGCTTCGACTTTCGCGGGCGGCTGCGGCGGTGGAGCGGGCGGCTCCGCCGCAAGGTGGGGAGTCGACATGCCGCTCGTAGCGGTGGCCGGCGGCGGACCCCCGTTCCTGAATACGAGAAAGCCGACCACGATGGCGACTGCGCCGACCGCGACGCCCCCACCGATCAGACGGCCACGCCCGGCGGCTCCACTCGGCGGTGTGGCGGTGGCGGCACCCGAGTCGGTCCACGCAGCGGCCGTGAGCGCGTACGGCGCCTTCGAATCGCGCCGGGGCGGGGGCGCCTCGTTCGTGATGGATCCCCTGGACGAAACTTTGAGCACGCGCCCCGCCCGCTCCACGTTCGCTCGGGTACGCGCCGGACCGAAGGGGGCCAGCGCGGAAGCGAACTCCGCGACGTTGGCAAAGCGTGCCGCAGGATCTTTCGCGAGCGCGCGGTTCACGGCGCTCTCGAGAGCTTCCGGGATCTCGCCGCGCACGCTCCGGATCGGAACAGGCTCATCCAGCAGCACCTTCGCCGAGAGCTCCGGGATCGATTCGGCGTAAAATGGCGGCTCGCCCGTCAGAAGTTCGTAGAGAATCACCCCGAGCGCCCACACATCCGTACGGGGATCGACGTGCTTCGCCGACTTCATCTGTTCCGGCGACATGTAAAGCGGCGAGCCCATCATCGACGAAGTGCGGGTCAACGACGGATCGATCCCGGTCGTGCTCGTCACGAGCGCCTTCGAGATCCCGAAGTCGAGCACCTTGATGCGAACCGAGCCGTCGGGCTGCCGGGCGAGGAACAGATTCGCAGGCTTCAGGTCGCGGTGAACGATGCCGACCGAGTGAGCTTCGGCGATCGCGTCGCACGCTTCCAGGACGTACGCGACGGCTTCTTCGGCGGGCAGGGCCTTCCGCTCGTCCAGGAGCGCCGCGAGATCGCCGCCCTCCAGGTACTCCATCACCATGTAGGGAGCGCCGCTCTCCATCGTGCCGACGTCGATGACGCGCGCGACGTGCTCGCTCTGGATCTTGACGGCGGCGCGTGCCTCCCGAAGGAAGCGCTGCGCCGCCTCGTGCTGCTGCGAGTATTCGGGCAGGAGGAACTTGATCGCGACCCTGCGTTCGAGCTGCAGATCGACCGCGGCCACGACGACGCCCATGCCGCCTTCCCCGAGGACGCGGTCGACTCGGTACTTGCCGGCCAGGACGGCACCGGCAAGAACAGGGGCGCTCATCTGCGGCATCATAGCGTGAGTGGGCCGCCGAATCCCAGTGGACGGCTTTTTCTGACTACGGTCGGGAAGGCCGATCGGTTTACGGTTTTCGCAAAAATAGCGCCCTGTAGTCCCTCGTCCCACATTGGCTGGTGGACCGTCTCCCTCGCGCTCCGTGAGGATGCTAAAACCCGCTGCCCATGCGGATTTCGTACGGTTGGCTCCGCGAACTGCTCCCGAGCTTGGCCGCTTCGCCGTCCGAAGTCGCCGAGCGGCTGACCGCGGGCGGTCTCGAGGTGGAGAGCATCGTCGAGTACGGCGCGAGCAGCGATGACGTCATCGTCGCGAAAGTACTGAACGTCGAACCACATCCGGCGCGTGAACGTCTCCGGCTCGTCACGGTGGACGCAGGCGGCGCCGAGCAGCGAGTCGTGTGCGGCGCGCCGAACGTCCCTGCCCCCGGTGGCCTCGTCGTGCTCGCGAAGGTCGGCACCCATCTGCCCGCAGTGGATTTCACGCTGACCCCGAAGACCATTGGCGGCGTCGACAGCGCGGGCATGCTCTGTAGCGAATCGGAGCTGGGTCTCTCCGAAGCCTCCGAAGGGATTTTGGTCCTCGAAGCGGGCGCGGCCGGCGCGGGGACGGCGCTGTCCAGCGCGGTGCGGAGCGCCAGAGACACGATCTTCGAGATCGGCGTCACGCCGAACCGCCCGGACGCGCTCGGCCACGTCGGCGTCGCGCGCGAGCTCGCGGCGCTGCTCGGACTCCCGTTCGAGCCGCCTCGCGCCGGCACGGCGGCCCGCGTCTCGGCGCGCGCGCTCGACTCCGTCGTCCGCGTCACGATAGAAGAGTCAGAGCGCTGCCCCATTTACGCCGCGGGGTTCGTGGAGGGCGTCACGGTCGCGCCGTCACCCGCGTGGATGCGCTTCCGGTTGCAAGCACTCGGCGTGCGCCCCATCTCGAATGTCGTCGACGTGACGAACTGGTTGCTCCTCGAGTTCGGGCAACCCATGCATGCATTCGACCACGCCCTCGTTGCGAACCGGACGATCGTCGTCCGGCGCGCGCGCCCGTCCGAGCCGTTCGAGACGCTCGATGGCGTGAAGCGAACGCTCGACGCGGACGACCTGGTGATCTGCGACGGCGAGGGCCCGACCGCGCTTGCCGGCGTTATGGGCGGAAGAAATAGCGAGATCCGGGACACGACTCGCGACGTGCTGCTCGAGTGCGCGTACTTTCAGCCGCGGGGGATCCGGAGGACGTCGCGACGTCACGCTCTGTCGACCGAGTCGAGCTACCGGTTCGAACGCGGCGTCGATTGGGACGCGATCCCGCTCGTGCTGGCGCGCGCGAAGGTTCTCCTGACGGAGCTTGCCGGCGGAGCCGCCGTCGCGAACGACCTCTGCATCCGCGGGGAGCCGCTCGCGCGCCCGACCGTCCGCCTGCGTTCACGGCGTCTCGATGCGCTCCTTGGAATGCAGGTACCTTTCGGGGAAGCGACGCGCGCGCTCGAGCGGCTCGGGCTCCGGGTGAAGTCCGTGACTGGAGAGGGCTCCGACGCATTGGCGGAAGTCGAAGGCGCGTCGCATCGCCCCGATCTCGTGCGCGAGACGGACCTGATCGAGGAGGTCGTGCGCCTCCGCGGCTTCGATACCGTACCGACGGTGCTACCCGCCATCGCACCCGGCACGCCGCGTCCAACCTCCAGGCTCGAGCGCGCCGTGCTGCGCGAAGCGATGAACCTGGGGCTCAGCGAGGCGGTGACCTACAGCTTCGTGTCGGAGCGCGAGCTTGCCGCGGTGTTTGCACCGGCGCCGGCCGTGACACTCGAAAATCCGCTCAGCGAAGAGCGCTCCGTGCTCCGCACCAGCCTGCTCCCGGGGCTCCTCGACGTGCTCGGGCGCGCGCGGCGTCGCGGCGAACGCGCGGCGCGTCTCTTCACCGTGGGGGCGCGCTTTCTGCCGCCGAGTGCGGGCTCCGACGGCCCTGCGCGGCCTCGGATCGACGCTGATCTCGGCGCATTACCGGAAGAACGCCCCTCGTTCGCCGCCGTACTCGCGGGACCGCGCCCGGCGCATCTCCACAAACCCGACGACATGGACGTCCTCGACGCGAAGGGGCTCGCCGTCGAGCTCGTGGAGCGACTCACCGGGAGGACTCCCGACGTCTGCGCGGCGCGCCCCGAGGAGCGGCCCGCACATCTGCATCCGCGCGGGGCCGCGTGGCTGTCGCTGGACGGGACGCGACTCGGTAGCCTCGGTCCCTTGCATCCCGACGTGGTCGACGCGCTCGGCGTGGGCGGCCCGGCACAGATCGTCGAGCTCGATCTGCGCGCCATCGAGCTTCTCGGCACGGTGCCGCCGCGATACAGGCCGATCCCGCGGTTGCCCGCGACGTCGCGCGACGTCGCCCTGGTCGCGGACGAGTCGGTGCCCGCCGCGGACATCGAGCGCGAGATCCGGCAAGCTGCAGGACCGCTCTGCGAATCAGTGGAGCTCTTCGATCTGTTCACCGGCGGCTCCATCCCGACCGGATTCCGCTCGCTCGCGTATCGCATCGTGTATCGGGATCCGCGCGCGACGAGCGAACCGGATGCGGCGCGAACCCTCACCGACGATGAGGTCGACAAGGAACACGAACGTGTTCGCGTAGCCATGAAGAGGCTCGGGGAGCTCCGGAGCTGAACGCCCGCGCCACCACACGACGTCTCATGTTCCTCGCGTGCGCGTGCGTGACGCACGCGGGCTTCGCCTTGGCCGCACCGCCTTCCGGCGGCCCCACGACGGTCGCGCCGCAGACTGCCCCCCCACCCTCCCGATCATCGCAACCAGCACCGCCGACAGCCACGCCCCCCGCCAGCTCATCGGAACCGGCGCCGGCCCCCGGCCCATCGAAACCCGCGGCGCCCGACTCGAAGGGAGCGAGTTTGCCGGATCCGAGGAGCTGGCACCAGAGTCCCGAGCCGGTGCTCGTTCCGTATGAACCACTGGGCAGAGAGCGGCGGACGGAGCTCGGGATGGACGTCGGGGTCGAACATCGGCCTTCGACGGGGAACGGAGTGCACTACGGCACGGGGTGGACGATCGGCGGACACCTGCGCGTCGATATTTTCCGATGGCTCGGCGTGCGCTTCATCGCGCGAGTCGAGGAGGCCAACGACGTCTCGTTCGACGACGGCTCGCTCGGCTTGCCTCGCGGCACGGATCTCGACCAACCTTCGCTGCAGCGCGTGCTGCTGGGGCTCTCGATCGAACCGACCTGGAATGTCACGCGGAAGCTCGATCTGTGGGCAGGAGTGGGCGCCAACTGGGGCCGCACCATCGCCGACAGGGCTGCGGCGAGCGGCGCGCAGAGCCTCTTGCTGCCACCGCGCGCGGCCGTGTTCGTCGAAGTGCCGTTCTCGCTCGGCGCGCGCTACGAACTCCTGGACGACTGGCTCGTCGTGAACGCGTGCGGCACGCTCGGATTGTTGGCGGACCAGTCGGGCTCGATGATTTCCCCTTACCCAACCCCGGGCGCGTCAGGGCAACTCGTGACCGTCGGCGCGTTCCCGGAGCTCGGAACGTCGTGGACCTTCCTTGTGGGGGTCGGCGCGCTGCTCTAGCAATAACTCCAATGACGACGATGCCGGCATCCAATCCTCTGCTCTCACTCGAATTCGACATTCCCTTCGACCGGATCGAAGCCGCGCACGTCGAGCCCGCGATGGCCGGGCTCGTGGCGGACGCGACGAAGAAGCTCGAGGCGATCGAAGAGCTGCCGCATCGACGGACGTACGAAAACACCATACACGCGCTCGAGTGCGCAACGGAACGACTAGAAGTGGCCATGACAGTGGTCGGTCATCTGGAAGCCGTATCGAGTACCCCGGAGCTCCGCGCCGCGTACAACGCGGTACGCCCCGCCGTCAGCGCGTTCTTCGCCGGCATTCCCCTTCGCGCCGGCCTGTGGTCGGCCCTGAAGGAATTCGAGAAAACGACCGAAGGATCGCTCCTCGATGGACCCCGCCGGCGGTTCTTCAGGAAGACCGTCGATGACTTCCGTCGCCACGGCGCGGAGCTCGGTCCGGCGGGCAAAGCGCGCCTCGAGGCGATCAGCCGCGAGCTCGCGGAAGTCACGGGGCGCTTCGGACAAAATGTGCTCGACGCGACGAGCGAGTGGGAGCTCCTGATCGCGGACGAGAAAGCGCTGTCGGGACTGCCCGCGTCGGCGCTCGCGGCAGCGCGCGACAGCGCGGAACGGAAGGGCAAGACCGGGTTCCGCTTCACGCTCCAGGCACCGAGCTATATAGCGCTGGTCACGTACGCGGACGACGGAGCGCTGCGCGAGCGTGCGTACCGCGCCTACAACGCGCGCGCGACGAAGACCCCGCTCGACAACGGACCACTCCTGCAAGACATCCTCCGGCTCCGGCACGAGCAAGCTACGCTCCTCGGCTACGCGCACTTCGCGGACCTCGTCCTCGAGGATCGAATGGCGAAGACCGGCGAGAAGGCGCGGGCCTTCATCGCCGATCTGACGGCCCGGACGCGCGCGGCGTTCGTCCGGGAGTCTTCGCAGCTCGAGACGTTCCGGCGAGAGCTCGAGGGCGACGGCGCGAAACGGCTCGAACCGTGGGACGTCGCGTATTACTCGGAGAAGCAGCGAAAGGCCCTTTACGACATCGATGAAGAGGAGCTCCGTCCGTATTTCCCCATCGACCGCGTCATGAGCGGGCTCTTCGAGACGGCGCACCGGCTCTATGGCGTGAACATCACGACGAACCGCGGGCGCCCGACGTGGCACCCGGACGTCGCCTGTTACGACGTCATGGACGAAGACGGGACGTTCCTCGCGGCGTTCTATACGGATTTGCATCCGCGCGAGGAGAAGCGCGGCGGCGCGTGGATGAACGGGCTCGTGACGGGTATTGCGGAAGGACTTCGCCGCAGCCCGCACCTCGGGCTCATCTGCGCGAACGTGACGCCGCCCGCGGCCGAAGGACCGGCGCTCCTCACGCATCAAGAGGTGACGACCCTCTTCCACGAGTTCGGGCACTTGATGCACCACTGTCTGAGCCGCGTCGACGTACGGAGCCTCGCGGGAACGAACGTCGCGTGGGACTTCGTGGAGTTGCCGTCGCAGATAATGGAGAACTGGGCGTGGGAGCGCGTCGCCCTCGATACGTTCGCGCGGCACCATGAGACCGGGAGCCAGATCCCGGCGGGGCTCTTCGACAAGATGCTCCGCGCGCGCAAATACCGCGAAGCGACGGCGATGATGCGCCAGCTCGGTTTCGCCGCCGTCGATCTTGCGCTCCATATCGACTACCAGCCCGAGAAAGATGGCGACGTCGTCTCGTATTCACGTCGCATCATGCAAGACTATGCGCCCGCCGCGTTCGCGGACGATTACGCCATGATCGCGTCGTTCACGCACCTGTTCTCGAGCGCCGTCGGCTACGCCGCGGGGTACTACTCGTACAAGTGGGCGGAGGTCCTGGAGGCGGACGCCTTCACACGGTTCCGCGACGCGGGGGTCTTCAGCCGCAAGGTGGGCGACGAGTTCAGACACCGGATCCTCGAGCGCGGCGACAGCGACGCGCCGGAGGCCCTCTACCGCGCCTTCATGGGCCGCGAACCGTCGCTGGACGCGCTGCTGGAGCGGACCGGACTCGCCCGGTGAAAGCGTCGCAGTAGTTCCGCATCGACGAGCAGCGTCGTTCCCGACGGATGAAACGAGCGCGGAACTACGCGAGCGGAGCGAGCCCGCCGAAGGCGGCGGGGGAGCGGTCGCGAAGCGAGCCGCGGGGGGCAAGGCCTGCAAGGCCCCCCTTTCCTAATACCCCGGCTCGTTGCCGTCCTTCCATTTGATGCTGCACCCGATCGAGGGGTGCTGATCGATCGACGGTGCAGCGCCGCGTAGCACAGCGTCGAGCGCGGCGCGGAGCTCACGACCGGTGACGGGCTCGCCGTTCTTCGGCGTGCTGGCGTCGAAACGGCCGCGGTACGCGAGCTTGCCGTCACGGGCAAAGACGTAGAACTCCGGAGTGCACGCGGCGTGGAGCGCCTTCGCGACGGCCTGGGTCTCGTCGTAGAGGTAGGGGAACGCGTAGCCGGCCTTTCGCGCCTCGGCGGCCATGGCCGTGGGGCCGTCCTGAGGATACGCGGCCACGTCGTTCGAGCTGATCGCGACGATGCGAACAGCAGGATATTCACGAGCGAACGCTACGAAGGCACTCTGGATGTGCTTCACGTAGGGACAGTGATTGCAGAACAGCGCGATGACCAACACGGCATCCGCGAGACTTTCGGAATCGACGAGCTTGCCGGTAGTTGCGTCCGGGAGGGCGAACGCCGGCAGAGGCGTCCCGAGGTCGAGCATCGTGGAAGAAGCGGCCATGTCGGGATCTGTGTGCCACGGCCGTTTCGGGGGGTCGACCCCGCGGCGACGGAGCGAGCCCCAATCTGTGCCAACGCCCTCCTGAAACGATGGAGTAGCGACAGGAGTGTCGCGATCGCTACCCCGCTGGGCGGCGCCTGTTTCGGCGGGGTTGCTGAACCCCGCACCTTGGAACACTTCGTGCACAGACTCGCGGACCATGCGGGACCCGGGACTTAAATGGCACATGGGGGGGTCGGGACTGATCGCGGTTTTGATCGCCGCGGCATGTTCGGCGGGGCTGGGCTCGTCGAAGTCGGACGCCCTCGGCAATGACACGCCGACCACGGGCGGGGGCTCGGGGGCCTTTGCGAACGAGGGCGCCGGCGGATCGTCCGCCGGCGGCGGACTTTTCCTCACGGCAGACGCAGGACTGCCCCCGGAACATGAAGCCAGCGTCAGCTTCCAGCTTCCCGCAGCGGGCCAGCACTACGTTTACGTCGCGAACCCGAGCGACAATACCGTCTCGGTCATCGACGCGAAGAGCCTCGCGATCCAGACGGTGAAGGCCGGCTCGCAGCCGACGTACCTGCAATCGCTCGGTGGCATGGACGCGGCGATCGTCCTGAACGTGGGTTCGTCGGACGCGACGATCGTTCGCACCGCGAACGGCGCTTCGACGACCTCCACCGTTCCCGTCCAGGCGGGCTCGAACGCGATCGCGGTCGCCCCCGACGGCGCGCACGCCATCGTCTATTACGACCCGACGGTCGCGACCGCGAACGGTGCCTCCGGAAGCGTCCAGGACGTGAGCGTCGTCTCGCTCGCTCCCGGAAACGACCAGGCCGTGGACATGACCGTGGGCTTCCAGCCGTCGGCAGTGTTTTTCTCGAGCGACGGTCTGAACGGTTACGTCGTGACGCAGGACGGCGTCTCGATCCTGAATTTCGCGAGCGTGACGAAGAACGGCTCGGGCATCGCGAACACGGTGTCGCTCGGAGACTCGGCGAGCGCCACCCTCGACGTGTCCATCACCAACGACGGCCAGTACGCCGTCGCCCGCGACGACACGACGAGCGAGCTCCGGCTCGTGACGCTCGCGACGGGCCAGATTCAGCGCCTGGATCTGGCCACCGTCGTGGGCAACGCCAAGGGGCCGCCCGCAGACGCCGGCGCGGCGTCCGATGGGGGCTCGTCTCCTGACGCGGGAGGAACTTCCGACGCGGGCCCGGTCGCACCGGTGACCCCACCTCCGCCCACGGGCCCAATCACGGTGACCGACGTCGATCTGGCTCCGCCGAGCCCGTACGCGATGAGCGCGTACGCGATAGCCGCCGTCCGGGAGCTCTCGGCGGCCGTGCGCATCCCGATCCCCGACGGGTTTTCGAATCCCTCGCTGGTGACGGTCACGCGCGTGCCGGGCGAGGTGATCGGCTCCGTCACCCTTTCGCCCGGGGGCCAGTACGCGCTCCTCTACACCACCGCGAGCGACACCATCGATCGTCTGACGATCCTCGACCTCGGACCGGGCGGACAACCGCGAAGCTATCAGCTCCGGAAGGCGATCGATGCCGTCGCCATCTCGCCGGACGACGCGACTGCATTCATCGTCCACAAGAAGCTCGCCGGCGATCCGAACGAACCCGGCATCGACCCGGTCATCGCGCTCGAACGCCAGTACGGCTACAGCGTGGTGCAGCTCTCGACGGGGTTCGCGAAGCTGGAGGTCACTGCCACCGCGCTCGGACCTTCCACGATTGTTCCGGACAGCAGCGAGCTCTTCATCCTCTTCAATGCGCCCGGGATTAGCGAGGTGCAGGAGTTCGGGCTCGGCAGCTTCGTCATGAATCCGATTCGAGCTCGGAAGTCCACCGACCTCGGTCGGAGCCGTGCCGTCGTCGAACCGGGTCTTCGTCGGACAGGACCACCCCGATGGCCGTATCTCGTTCATCGACTGGACGACGGCGACCGTGCAGTCCGTGACGGGCTTCGAGCTCAACAGCCGGATCGTGGAGTGACGCCGATGAAAAAGACGCTCTCCCCACTGCTCGGTGCATCCGGGAGCCTTTTTCCGGCCGGAGTTCTGGCGGCGTCGCTCCTCGTGTCCGCTTGCGGGAGCCGCGGAAAGGAAGTGACCGTCTCGGTAAACCCGCTCCCACCGGCGGCGATCGACGACCATGTCGTCTTTCCGGACACGGCGCGAGCGGAAGCGTTCGTCCTCGACGTGTCGGGGACGTCGCCGCCGGCGGCACCGGCGATCGTACCGCTCGTGCCCAACCCGACGCACGTCGAGCAACGGCACTCGTACACGAACGAGCTCCTCGTGCTGTCGGCGGGGCAACCCGACGACGGCACCGCGCCGTACGCGCAGGCTGGCCTGGTCGCGATCGACTCCGACGGCAAGACACGCTCGTACCGGTACGATCCCTCGTTCGACACGATGGCCGTCTCCGACGATGGTCACTACGCGGTGCTCTACTTCAACCCGAACGCGACCCAGCAATCGGGCAACGTGTTCTCCGACGCCAACAACATCGCGATCGTCGATCTGACGACGTCGAACGCGCCCACGCTGAAGACGCTACGAAGCTTCGGCAGCTCGCCGCGGAGCGTGGCCTTCACCAAGATGACGATCGACGGCGAGCTGCGCGAGCTCGCCGTCATCCTGTGCGACTCGTACATCTCCCTCATCGATCTGAACCACCTCGATCGGCCCGAGTACACGATCGGGCTGGCGCGACCGGGTGTCGATCAGATCACCCTGTCGAAGGTCATCTTCTCGACCGCTTCGAAGAAGATTTACCTCCTCGCGAACGGCTCGAACGATGTCTACGTCGTCACCATGGCGGACGGTGGAACCGGAACGACCGGCGACGGCGGCGTGACGGGCGACGGTGGCGCGACGCTCAACGACTTCACGCCGTCGCTGAACCAGCTCGCGGCCGGCGTCGGCCCGACCGACCTGGCCCTTTACACGACGACGACCGGCGTGGAGCAGCTCCTCGTCGTGGCTCCCGGCTCCCAGCAAGCCGTGATCATCGAACCCAACGGCAGCAACGTCACGAATGTCCCTCTTCCTGGGCCCGCGCAAGACATCTTGATGTTCAATCAACCGAGCCCGGGCGATCCGAACGTCGAACCCCGCGCGCTGCTCTATACGCCAGGGGTTTCGTCCGTCGCATTCCTGGATTTGAAGGGCGTGGAGCAGAGCGGCTCGCAGAACGTCGAGCTGGTACCGGTCCCGGAGCCGTACACGAGCGCGGTCGAACTCGACCCCAACACGGTGATGTTGATCCAGCAGACCTCGGGGCTGAGCTTGCTCGAATCTCACCGATCGCACCGTAGCGCCGATTCAAGGGCCGAACCTCGCGGGGGCCATCTCCGACACCGCGAACCAGAAGCTCTGGGTCTTCACGAACGACACGGTGGGCTTCCTCGATCTGAAGAACGGCGTGCACCCGAACCAGGTGCGTGTCGACGGAACCGTTCAGGCGCTCGTCCCGATTCCATCCGCTTCGACGCCGAAGGTCGTCGTCACTTACCCGAGCTCCATGGGCTGGGCGACCGCACTCGACGCGACCGATCCTACCAATCTGAAGAAGGCTTATTCGATGCGCGGCTTCCTGTTGAGCAACGCCCTGAACGGAGGCGCCAAGTGAACGCCTCGAAGACGTCACGAGTCGCGCTGTCACTATTCTTCGCCGCCCTTCCCGCCGTAGCCCAGCCCACACCTCCGGCGCAGTCGTCCCCGCACGCGGCAAAGCCCGCCCACGCTCCAGGCGCCGCTCCCGCTGCTCCCGCTCCCGCTGCTCCTGCTCCCGCTCCCGCTGCTCCCGCTCCCGCTGCTCCCGCTCCCGCTCCCGCTGCTCCCGCTCCCGCTGCTCCCGCTGCTCCCGCTCCCGCTCCTGCTCCCGCTCCCGCTGCTCCCGCTGCTCCCGCTGCTCCCGCTCCCGCTGCTCCCGCTCCCGCTGCTCCCGCTCCCGCTGCTCCCGCTCCTGCGCCTTCCCCGCACGTCACCTCGCTCCCCACCGTGCCGGTCGAAGCCGCGCCGCCCCCGGACGCCGACGCTCAGCAGTCCGATATCCCGGAGAGCCGCTTCAACCTCGGCTTCAATCTCGACACGACCTTCTACAAGGACAAAAGCTTCAATCTGTTCTCGTCGAGCGACGCCGGCCAGACCGGCGGCATTTTCGTCGGGTACGCCGTCGTTTCGGGCGTCGTTTCCGTGGTGCCCGAGATCGGGTTCACGAGCGGCTCTGATTCCTCGTCGGGTCTTTTCGGCGGAGCGCTCACGAGCACCGAACTCGACACGATGACGTACTACGGAGGGGTCGGACTCAGGTGGGCCGCGCTCCCGTATCTCGAGCCCGAAGCGCGCATCGCCGCGGGCGCGGCGTCCCTCAAGATGAGCTTCAAGCCGAGCTCGGGACCGTCGGAGCTCGACGAGAATCGGGTGACGCCGTTCGGCACGCTCGGCGCGGGGCTCACGCTCCACACACCGCCCGGCTGGAATCCGACAGCGTGAACTGCGGAGCGTCCAGATCGGACTCACGATAGAAGGCGGTTACGTCGTCGCGAGCAGCGTGACCCTCGATCCGAAGCCTGCGCACGACACCAGTCGCATCCCAACCGAGGACGCGACACTCGGCACGCTCGAACGCTCGGCTCCGTATTTGCGCACCGCCCTCGTATTTCGCTTCTAGGCCCGATGGGGCAGGCGCCGCCTGTCGTGCGGCGAGGCCAGCTTGTCGTTCGCAATGCGATCGGTATGCTGGCACGTGAATGCCGCACCTCGGGATCCGCGCACTCCGGAAGGTCGAACGAAGCTTCCGCCGAGCCGACCTGGCCATGGCGCTCGGCGCTTCATTGTGCGCAGGCCTGAGCTGCTCGAGGCGCGCGCCCGGCCCGGACGAGTGTCACGACGCGGCCGTGCGGATGCTCCTCTCGGAACAAGCGCGTGCGTGGGGCGGCTTGCCGGTCTCGGAGGCCAATCTGCCGGAAGACGAAGTCCTGGCTCGCACCACGGAATGCATCACGACGCCGTACGATCGAAAACTGGTCCGTTGCCTGACGGCAGGCGTGCGAGAAGGCTCGTGTGTGCGCGCCTTCGAGGAAAGGCGAGGCGCGCCACTGCCAGGCTGGCAGCCGTGACCGGTCGACGGAGCTGCCGTCCGGGGCGACAGGTGGCGCGATTCGTGCGAGAGATCTGAACCGATGCCGGGACCGAGACTGCTCGCCGGGCGTTACGCCTACACGACCCGCATCCGCGGAACGGAGCGGACGATCATCTGGCTCGCTCACGACCGACTCACCGGCGGATCCGTCATCGCGAGCGTGCTGCCGGGACCGAGGGCCGCCGCGCTCGAAGCCGCAGTTGACGTCGAACACCCGCACGCGGCGACCGTCATCGCCGTCATCGACTCCGTGACGCCCGAGGAGATGCCGGACGTCGGGCCAATGGAGCCGGATGCGCGCGTCGTGGTCGCCGAGTGGTTCGACGGTGCGAGCTTGCAGCAGCGCCTGGACGCGAGTCCTGCGGCTCCGGAGCAGGCCGTGGAATGGATCGCCGATGTTCTGGACGCGCTCGCCGTGCTTCACGAGAGGGCGGCCGTGCACGGCGCGATCTCACCGCGTTCCATCGTCGTCGCCCGGGCGGACCGCGGCACGGTGCCCGTGCTCGCGCATCTCGTCGTGCCGCCGAGCGGCGTGTATTGCTCGCCCGAACGCGTCACCGGCGGCGGTCCTTCGGAGAGCGATGACGTCTGGGCCGTCGCCGCCACACTTTACACCGCGCTCTCGCGGCGACCGCCCTTTCGGGGCGCGACGCGCACCGAGCTCGCGCGCGCGATCGTCGCGGGAGCGCCAAAACCCATCGCGCACCTGGATTCCGAGCTGTGGGGCGTGCTCGAGCGGGCGCTCTCGTCCGACCGAAGGAGCCGCTTGCGCAGCGCCGCGGAGTTTCGAGACCTCCTGCGCAGCTGGCTCGACCGCTCCGGCGTGCCGAGCCTCGGTGACTTCGCGCCGGTGGAAGCGATCCCAGGCCAGAACGAACCGCTGCCGAACGTCGGCGATTTGTCACTCGTGGCGGCCCTGGCGCGTCCAGACAGCGCGGAAGCGACGGCGCTCCTCAGCGTTCACCCAGCCTTCAGCCAGTCGTACCGCCCGCAACGGTCGGAGCCGCCGGTGGCCCCCTCGCCGGAATCTTCGCCCATCAGCGGGCCCTCCGCGCCGTCGTCACCGCCGCGGCCAGTCGTTACGGACCAAGCTGGTCCGCGTTCTTCGAAACGCCCGCCGCAACGACGGCGGTCGCGTGTGACCTCCGGTGCCTTGCTCGGCTTCGCGGCAGCCGCCGCGGCGGTCGCCGGACTCCTCATCGGACGATGGCACGCGAGCTCCGGACGCGGTGCTGAACCGTCGCGACCAGCGCCTGCCGCAGCGGCGAGCCTGACACCGCCGACGGACGCCCAGGGTGTTCTTCCCCCGGGAGGGACTTCGAGCACGACCGTGCCTGGCGCCGTTCCCAGCGTGGCGGGGAGCACCGGCAAGGAACTCAACGCCTGCGTCGACGAAACCTTCGAGATGTTCAGACCAACCGCCAACCTCGGTTTTCTGTGCAAGGAGACGGACCTGTGGGGGTCGACACGCCGAATGGATCTCGAGGTCGGAAAACACGCTGAGGGAGAAGGCCTGGTCACCTGGGCGCACCTGGGTCGGTTCGATCTGGCCGCGACGGCCATTCTTCGCGAGCGTTGTTGCCCCGACGCGCCGGACTTCACCGCGGCCACGCCGAAGGGCGTCTGCGAGACCCTATCCCCTTCCTTGCACGAGCTCGCCAGGCACCCGTCGGCAGAAACGACGGACGCCTACGCCGCAAGTGTCGATTGCCTGCTCGGGCGCAAGGTCCGTTACCCGGCGGAATGGTGGGACCGCGTCGGCGCAAAGGCGTCAAGGACGTACTTCGATACGTTCCTTTCGCGCGCCGTCCGCGCGAAGTGACGGCGGCAGCCCGTCAGTGCTTGCGCTGCGGTCCGGAGCCGTGGTCGGCGACTCTCGCCGTGACGGAGACGCGGTCACCGCTGACGTCGAGCGAGAGCGCCGATTCCATCGCGATCCGGGCGAGGCCAAGCATCGTCGTTCCCTCGGGCAGGCGCTGGAGTCTGTTGAGCGCCCGGGCGAACGCTTCGCGCGCGGAGTCCGTGTGCGTCCGTTGAAATTCGCGCTCCAGGATCGCGACGCGCGAAGGATGCGCCCTGTTCGTGACGCGAATCTCCATGAAAACGGGGGCATCGCTCGTGTGGATCTCGAATTCGATCTCCGTCGTCGGGTCTCCGTACTTGACGGCATTCTCGAGCAATTCCTGAACGATCATTCCGGCCCGGTCGGCGGCGCCATTCCTCATCTTCCCGCGCACCCAAACGTCGACGTACTGGCGCAGTGGATCGATGTGAGCCCACACTGGAGGAAACCGGACGAAGAGCATCAGGGCTTCAGCCCTTCGCTCCGGAGTTGGCGCCATCATGCTCCCGTGCGCACGACGACGTGCTCCCCGCCGAGACTTTGAATCGCCGAGAGCGTGGTCGACTGCCACGTGATCTCCGGCTTCGTCAAAAAGTGAAGGACGTAGCGCTTATTCTCGGGCTCGGTTCGGATCCACTCCACCCAGTCGACCAGCGCGCGAATCGACGAGGAGTTCATGAACCGGAGCTTCGTCGAAATCGACGGTCAGCGCCTTGAGACCGGTCCCGATGACCGCGAGATGAATTTGCTTCAGGAACGGAGTCACCGTCTCCGAAGGACTGCGCATGGAGATGACGCCCACGAACCGCACCACGTTGTCGAAGACCGTGACTTCGACGCCATCCAGGACGAGGGGAGCTATCTGGGAGAGCTTGTTCATGGCGTTCCTCGTGCCGTGATGGCGACCCGTCCCGGGGAGGTTTCGAGCGTGAGTTCGACCGCGCCCTCGTAGCGTACGCGCGCGAGGCCGAGACCGCTCTGGTCGGCGGGGAGCGAGCCCGCGACACGCAGGGCGCGTTCGTAGGCCGCGCCGGGAGCCAGGCTGGTGAGCTCGGCGAGAACATGCCGAAGCTTCTCCGCGCGCTCGCTGGAAGTCGTGTTGACGACGCAGACGACGAACGAATCGTCCTTTCTCTCGATCCGAAGCTCGAGTTCCTTGTCGTCACCGTAGCGAACGGCATTCTCGACGAGCTCGTGCACGATCACGGCGACGCGTTGCCCGAGTCGGTCGTCCTCGAAGCTTGCGCGCGCGAAGAACCCGCAGAACTCCCGTACCGTATCCAGGTAAAGCCAGATCGGCTTGAACCGAAGCTGCACCAATCGATGCAAAGCTTCACCCGACGTCCCGCTCGCAGTTCCCAGCATCGAACGACTTGCCCCTGACATGTTTACTCTAGCCCTTTTTTCTCCAAGGACCTCTCGCTTCCGCGCCTTCGGTCGCGCGCGCCCGGGTGCTCAGCTGCTCGCTCACATGGTGCGCGGCCGGCGCCCTCGAGAGCACGTCCAGCCTCGAAACGATCCTTCGAACTCCAACGAGTTGCACGCGCGGCCCCGAAACACCGAAAGCAGTACCGCACAGGGAACTCGGTCGTCCGAGTGAGCAGTGGAACAGACACTCGTTCGGCACGGGGCGCGGCGAAGAGCGCAGGGCCGGCCGCAGGCGCAGGCGCGATTGACGGGATTGAGGATCGAGACCGAACGGCGAAAAAAAGAGCTCTCGAAAAAATGGCAAAGGGAGTACCCTTCGAATCTTTCCGAGAGACTGGGGGATGAGAACGGCTCGATGCTCCATCGATGTACACGGCCTCGTTCAAGGGGTCGGCTTCAGACCCTTCGTGCACGGCCTGGCGCGACGGTTCGCGCTCGGCGGCTTCGTCCGCAACGCGGCGTCGGGCGTGCATATCGAGGTGGAAGGCGAACCGTCAGCCATCGCGCATTTTCTGGACGAACTGCGCGACTCGCCTCCTACGGCGGCGAACGTCGCGCGTGTCGAGAGCCACGCCGAAACCCCCCGCGGCGAGCTCGATTTCCGGATCGTTGCGAGCACGCTCCGGCAGCCCGCAGCGGCGCACGTCGCCGCCGACCGCGCCACGTGCGCGGAGTGCCAGCGCGAGCTTTTCGACGCGGAAAACCGCCGATTCTTGCACCCGTTCATCACGTGCACCACGTGCGGCCCGCGGGCGACCATCATCGAGCAAATGCCCTATGACCGGCCGCGCACGACGATGGCCGGCTTCGCGATGTGCGACGGCTGCCGGCAAGAATACGAGTCCGTCGCGGACAGACGGTTCCACGCGCAACCCATCGCGTGCCCGCAGTGCGGACCCGAGCTCCGGATCGTCGGCGTTCGCGCGGAGCCGAACGCGCTTCCCGTCGCCGTCTTCGCGCGGGAGATCTCGGCGGGCCGGATCGGGGCGTTGAAGGGCATCGGCGGCTTTCATCTGGTCTGCGACGCGGCGAACGACGGCGCCGTCGCCGAACTCCGCCGGCGCAAGCGGCGTGAAGCGAAGCCATTCGCCGTAATGGTCCGCGACCTCGACGCGGCCAGGCGCCTTGCCCACATCGGCATGTGCGCCGAACGTTTGCTCTCGTCCGCGGCGAGTCCCATCGTGCTCGTCGAGCGCCGTGAAGACGCCGTGCTCTCGCGTGAAGTCGCGCCGGGGGTCGACACGGTGGGGCTCTCGTTGCCTTACACGCCGGTGCACCTGCTCCTGTTCCGCGAGCTCGGCGAGCGCCCGCTCGTCGTCACCAGCGGCAACCGTTCCGACGAACCCATCGCGCACGATGACGCAGAAGCTACGGAGATGCTCGCTGACGTCGCGGACGTATTTCTGACTCACGATCGCGACATCCACTGGCCCTGCGACGACTCGGTCGTCCGCGTCGTCGCAGAGAAAGCGCTGCCGATCCGTCGCGCGCGCGGCTACGCGCCGCTCCCCGTGGGGCTGAGGTTCGAAGTGGCCCAACCGACGCTCGCGCTCGGTGGCCACCAGAAAGCCGTGTTCGCGCTGGGCATCGGAGCCCTCGCATTCCTCGGCACACATCATGGAGACCTCGACGGAATGCGCGCCTTCACGAGCTGGGCCACGGGGGCGGCGCACCTCGAACGTCTGCTAGGCTCACAGGCCCGACGACTCGTTCACGATTTGCATCCCGACTATGCGTCCACGCGTCATGCGCTCGAACGCGCGGCGCCCGGCATCGAGCTCGTCGGGGTGCAGCATCATCACGCCCATCTCGCGAGCTGCATGGTGGACAACGAGCTCGATGGCGACGTCATCGGCGTCTGCTTCGACGGCACCGGTCTCGGCACGGACGGCAAGCTCTGGGGCGGCGAATTCCTCGTCGGCGGTTACCGCGGGTTCGTTCGCGCCGGCCATCTATCCGAGGTCAGGCTCCCCGGAGGCGACCGAGCGGCGCGCGAACCGTTTCGCGTCGCGCTCTCGCACCTCCGCAATGCAGGACTCGGCGCGGGGGACGTCGGGCTCGATCGCCGGATCGAACGGGGTCTCCTCGCCTCTGTCGATCGTCTGCTCTCGTCGTCCGCGTGCCCCCCAACCACCAGCATGGGTCGCCTGTTCGACGCGATCGCGTCCATTGCAGGTGTCGTCGATCGCGCGCATCACGACGCCGAAGCCGGGATGCGACTCGAAGCGCTCGCGGCCCGCTCCGCCGATCGCAAGACGTACTCGGCGAACGTCGACGACCGCGACGCGCTGATCGTTCGGACGGCGGACATCGTGCATTCGGCGGCGAAGGACGTCGGAGACGGCGCATCGGCGGAAACCATTGCGCGACGTTTCCACACGGCCGTCGTCGACCTGGTCGAGGACGTATGCACTCGACTCCGTGCGCGGTTCGAGCTCGACCGCGTCGTTCTCTCCGGCGGCGTGTTCGCGAACGCCGTCCTGGTCCGGGAGATCCCCGAGCGGCTCGGAGCGCGCGGATTTGCGGTGTTCACGCACCATCGAGTGCCGCCGAACGACGGCGGCCTCTGTCTCGGTCAACTCGCGATCGCGGCGCACACGCCGACGCGAACAACGGCGTCGATCGCGAGGCTCAACTAATGTGCTTGGCAGTCCCGGGGCGAGTGACGGAAATATTCGCGGACGGGGACGTTCACATGGGCAAAGTCGATTTCGAAGGCGTGTCTCGGAGAATATGCCTCGAATACGTGCCGGAAGCGTCGCCCGGCGACTACGTGCTCGTGCACGTCGGCTTCGCGCTGTCGATCATCGACGAGGAGGAGGCAATGCGCGTCTTCGACCTCATCCGTGAACTCGAGCCGGATGCCCTGGAGGCTCCCGAATGAAGTACCTGGACGAATACCGAGACGCGGAAGCGGCCCGCGGCCTCTTGCGAGCGATCGAACGTGAAGCGACGCGCCCATGGGTGATCATGGAAGTGTGCGGGGGGCAGACGCACAGCATCGTGCGGCATGGCCTTGACGAGCTCTTGCCGGGACGAATCGAGCTCGTTCACGGGCCAGGGTGCCCCGTGTGCGTGACGTCACTCGATCGCATCGATCGCGCGCACGCGATCGCCGCGCGCCCGAACGTCATCTTCTGCTCGTTCGGTGACATGCTGCGCGTACCGGGTTCGGATGGCGACCTGTTCCGGCTCAAGTCCAGGGGCGCGGACATTCGTGTGGTCTATTCACCGCTCGATGCCCTCAAGATTGCGGCCGAGAACCCGACGCGTGAGGTCGTCTTCTTCGCGATCGGGTTCGAAACGACCGCGCCCGCGAACGCCATGGCCGTCTCACTCGCGCGCCGCCGCGGCATCCGCAACTTCAGCATGCTCGTCTCGCATGTCCTGGTGCCTCCCGCGATCTCCGCCATCCTGACGGCCGAGGACAATCGGGTTCAGGGCTTCCTGGGTCCTGGACACGTCTGCGTCGTCATGGGGACGTCGGAGTACGAGCCGCTGGCGGCGCGCTTCTCCGTGCCCATCGTCGTTACGGGTTTCGAGCCGGTGGACATGCTCGCAGGGATCCTGCGCGTCGTTCGCGCGCTCGAACACGGCGAGGCCGTGGTCGAGAATCAGTACGCGCGCTCGGTGCGCGAGCAGGGGAATCCCAGGGCACGCGAGATCCTCGGGGAGGTATTCGACGTGTGCGACCAGAACTGGCGCGGCGTCGGCACCATCGCCGCGAGCGGCTACCGGCTGCGGCGCGAATACGCCGCGTTCGACGCGGAGCGACGCTTCGACGTCGACCACGTCGCACCCAAGGAGCCCGAGGAGTGTATCAGCGGGGAGATCCTCCGCGGCGTGAAGAAGCCGCTCGATTGTCCCGCGTTCGGCATCCGTTGCACGCCGGACCGCCCGCTCGGCGCGACGATGGTGTCGTCCGAAGGCGCGTGCGCCGCCTACCACGCTTACGGGCGCACGACGGCGAAGCGACGGCTACCGCTCGCGGAGGGGGCACGGCTCGAATGACGGAGAGCGTCCCGTTCACGTCCCCGAGCGAGTTCGGTGCGGCCCTGACGTCCTTGTCCTGTGCCACGCCGCCCGCCTACGAAGGGATCGTCCTCGGTCACGGGAGCGGCGGACGGCTGAGCCATCAGCTCCTGACGCGGGTCATCTTGCCCGCGCTCGGGAAGGACGAACGCTTCGCGACGGAGGACCAGGCCGTGGTGCCGATGCCCGCGTCGGGGCGGCTCGCGATGACGACCGACGCATTCGTCGTGCGCCCGCTCTTCTTTCCGGGCGGCAACATCGGGAGCCTCGCGGTGCACGGCACGGTGAACGACCTCGCCGTCGGCGGTGCGCGCCCGCTGTACATGACCGCGTCCTTCATTCTGGAAGAAGGGCTCGAGCTCGAGCTCCTGCGGAGAATTTTGCACTCGATGCGGCGCGCGTGCGAGGCAGCGCCCATCGCGCTGATCACCGGGGACACCAAGGTCGTCGATCGCGGAAAGGGCGACGGGATTTTCGTGACGACGACGGGTGTCGGGGTCGTCCCGGACGGAATATCGCTCTCGGCGACGGCAGCGCGACCCGGTGATTCCGTGCTCGTGTCCGGCACGCTCGGCGACCACGGGATCGCCATTCTGGCCGCGCGGGACGGCATCGAACTCGAGACGACTCTGGAGAGTGACAGTGCGCCCCTCGCCGACCTCGTCCAGGCGATCCTCGCGACAGGAGCGGCGGTTCGCTGCATGCGCGACCCCACGCGGGGTGGCCTGTCGAGCGCACTGAACGAGATTGCCGCAGCGTCGAACGTCGGCATCACACTCGACGAAGGCCGGATCCCTCTTCGGTCCGAGGTCTGCGGTGCGTGCGAGCTTCTCGGACTCGATCCTCTCTACGTCGCGAACGAGGGCAAGCTCGTCGCCATCGTCGCTCCGGAGTCCGCGCACGCCGTTCTCGACGCGATGCGCCGCCACCCGCACGGCCGCGACGCGGCGATCATCGGACGCGTCGTCGCGGATCACCCGCAGATGGTCACCATGAAATCACGACTCGGGGGCGAGCGCATCGTCGCGATGCTCGCCGGCGAGCAACTTCCGCGCATCTGCTGAAAGGCGAGCACATGTCCAACGAGACGATTCCTTCGCTGACGGCAGCGCCGCGGATTCCGGAGGTCGACGTCCTGTGGATCACCGCGGGACTGAGCTGCGATGGGGACACCGTGTCCATCACGGCCGCGACGCTACCGAGCCTGGAAGACGTGCTCCTCGGAGCCCTGCCCGGCATCCCGAAGGTGACCCTTCATCATCCCGTGCTCGCGACCGAGACCGGAGAGGACTTTCTCGTTCCGTTTCGCGCGGCCGCGGAGGGACACCATCCGCGGCCGTTCGTCCTGGTCGTCGAAGGGTCCATCCCGAACGAGAAGAACAAGGCGGAAGGCTTCTGGGCCGCGCTCGGCATGGATGAGACCGGGCAGCCCATCACCACCTGCGAGTGGATCGATCGGATCGCACCACACGCGTGGGGCGTCATTGCGATCGGAACCTGCGCGACCTACGGCGGCATCCACGCGATGAGCGGTAACCCGACGGGCGCGATGGGACTGCCCGATTACCTCGGGTGGGACTGGAAGACGGCAGCGGGACTTCCGATCGTGTGCGTGCCGGGATGTCCGGTGCAACCCGACAACTTCATGGAGACCCTCGTTTACCTCCTCTACCAGGCCGCGGGCCTCTCGCCGATGATCCCGCTCGACGACGCGCATCGACCGCGCTGGCTCTTCACGCAAACGGTCCACGAAGGGTGCGACCGCGGCGGCTACTACGAGCAGGGCGACTTTGCCGCCGAGTACGGCTCGAGAAAGTGCATCGTGAAGCTCGGGTGCTGGGGACCGGTCGTTCTCTGCAACGTCGGACGCCGGGGCTGGATGGATGGCATCGGCGGATGTCCGAACGTCGGAGGGATCTGCATCGGCTGCACCATGCCGGGATTCCCCGACAAGTTCATGCCCTTCATGGAAGAGCCCCCTGGAGCGAAGATGTCGAGCGCGGCGATCTTGATGTACGGACGAACCGTCCGCGCGCTCCGCAATTTCACGAAGAGCTCGCTCGATAAGGAGCCGGCGTGGCGCAGGCCGGCGCAAGAGGTCGGCGCCAACCCAAAGCAGGAGACGCGATGACCGCTGAATCCGGATCGCTCGTCGACATGTCGTGGGATCCGATCACGCGGATCGTCGGCAGCCTCGGGATCCACACGAAGATCGATTTCGGACAACGACGGGTGGCGGACTGCTGGAGCACGTCGTCGATCTTTCGAGGGTACAGCGTGTTCATGCAGGGCAAGGACCCGCGCGACTCGCACTTCATCACGAGCCGCATCTGCGGCATCTGCGGCGACAATCACGCAACATGCTCGGTTTACGCGCAGAACATGGCGTACGGCGTGAAGCCGCCGCACCTCGCGGAGTGGCTCGTGAACCTCGGGGAAGCCGCCGAGTACATGTTCGACCACAACCTGTTTCAGGACAACCTCGTCGGAGTCGACTTCTCGGAGAAAGTGGTCCGCGCGACGAACCCCGGCGTCTTCGAGCTAGCCGAAAAGACGGAGGCGCCGCACGCGGCCGATCACGGACACCGGACGATTGCCGGCATCATGCGCGCGCTGAATCCCTTCTCCGGAGAGCTGTATCGCGAAGCGCTCCATATGAGCCGCCTGACGCGCGAAATGTTCTGCTTGATGGAGGGACGCCATGTGCACCCCTCTACTCTCTACCCCGGCGGAATCGGCACCGTCCCGACCGTGCAGCTTCTGACGGATTACCTGACGCGCCTCATGAAGTACGTGGAGTACCTGAAGCGCATCGTGCCGCTGCACGACGATCTCTTCGACTTCTTCTATGAAGCGTTACCGGGGTACGAGCAGGTCGGCAATCGGCGCATCTTGCTGGGGTGCTGGGGCTCGTTTCAGAACCCCGAGACTTGCGACTTTCAGTACAAGACGATGTCGAGCTGGGGGAACGACATGTTCGTCACGCCCGGCATCGTCGTGGACGGCAAGCTCGTGACGACGGACCTCGTAGAGATCAACCTCGGAATCCGTATCTTGCTGGGCAGCTCCTTCTACGAGGACTGGGAGGGCACGGGCGAGCTCTTCGTGAAAGAGGATCCGCTCGGCAACCCCATCGACGCGCGCCACCCGTGGAACCAAACGACCGTCCCTCGACCCCAGAAGCGGGATCTCGGTGGCAAGTACACCTGGGTCATGTCTCCGCGGTGGCTCGATCGCAGAACCGGCGATCATCTCGCGCTCGATACCGGCGGCGGGCCGCTCGCGCGGCTCTGGGCCACGGCGCTCGCCGGCAAGGTCGACATCGGGTACGTGAAAGCGACTGGACAAAGCGTGCAGATCCGGCTGCCGAAGACGCAATCCCGTCCAGAAATGGAGCTCGACTGGCGCATCCCGGAGTTCAGCAACACCCTCGAGCGTAACCGCGCGCGCTCCTACTTTCAGGCCTATGCGGCGGCAGCGGCCTTCTTCTTTCTCGAGCGCGCGTTCGCGGAGATACACGCCGGTCGCACACGGACGTTCACGCCGTTCGAAGTTCCGGACGAGGCGATCGGTTGCGGCTTTCACGAAGCGGTGCGCGGCGTCCTGTCGCATCACATGGTCATCCGCGACAAGAAGATCGCAAACTACCACCCTTACCCGCCGACCCCCTGGAACGCGAGCCCGCGCGATTCGTTCGGCACCCGCGGTCCTTACGAGGACGCGGTCACGGGGATGCCGCTCTTCGAGGAAAACGGCAAGGACGACTTCAAGGGCATCGACATCATGCGCACGGTCCGGAGCTTCGATCCGTGTCTTCCCTGCGGCGTTCACATGTATCTGGGCGAGGGCAAGGAGCTCCTGGTCCGTCACTCGCCGACGTTCGGGGTGACGGTGAAATGACGTCGTCGAACGAGTTTTCCGGGCGCATGCAGCGACTCGAAGAGCTGCTGACCGAAGTGGAGCTCGCCGCGGACGAACGTTCCCTTACGCCGGTGCGCGCTCTCGTGAGGACGCTGATGGACGTGCACTGCGGAGCCCTCGAGCAGATCCTCGGGACTCTCGGCGACGCACGGACGGCGGACGGACGCGACCTGAAGTCGGTCCTGCTCGAAGACCCGGCGGTGTCGAGCCTGCTCCTCATGCACGACCTCCACCCGTCGAGCCTGACGGACCGTGCGCGGCGCGCCCTCGACGAAGCCCACTCCCTCGCCGGAGCTCACGCAACGGCCGAGCTGGTGCGCATTGACGGCGAACGCGTGTTCGTCCGCATTCGCGAGGAGAAGCGGGGCGCCGCGGCCCTGCTCCGCAAAGCCGTCGAGCGAACGCTCGGCGAGCGGACCCCGGACGCCCTGTTCGAGATCGAGGGCGGAGACGCGACGGACGGCGGCTTCGTGCCGGTTTCGCGCCTTCACTCGCGGTCGCGAGGTGCCGCGCCGTGACCGCGACGCGCTTCTACTCCGCGCTCGGCGCTCTGCGTCGATTCACGGCCCCGCCTCGAACCGACGAACGGTGTGACCTGTGCGGCGCTCGCGTCGCGGAAGAACACGAGCATCTTCTCGATCCCTCGAGTCGGGGATTGTCGTGTGCATGCGTCGCCTGTGCCACGTTGTTCTCCGGCGACGGCGCGACTCATCGCCGCCGTGTCGTGTCGCGTGCGGTGCCGCTCGACGACGTGCGCCTCGACGAGGGAGACTTTCGCGACCTGGGCGTTCCCGTCCGCTTCGCGTTCCTTTACCCGAGCCAGATCCACGATTGCGTCTTCGCGACGTACCCGAACACCGCGGGCGCGACCGAGTCCGTGCTCGCGAGCGAGACCTGGGCCGCGCTCGTCCGCGCCCATCCGTCGCTCGCCGTCATCGAGGCGGACCTCGAAGGGCTCCTCGTGTGTCCGTCCGGGGGCGCCGTGAAGGCCTATCGCGCGTCGATCGACGTATGCCATCGCATGATCGGTGCGGCTCGGGGGCGTCGTCCGGGTGACGTCGAATGGGTCGAGCGAGAGTTCGCGAAGCTCTCCGAGGGCCGCCATGGTTGACTTTCGCGCGGTCGCGGCGACCGCCATGCCCTTCTCGGCGAGTCCGCGAATCGAGCTCACGATCGAGGCGGCCTCTGCCGAAACGGTCCGGAGTCTGCTCCTGAAGTGCGTCGTCCGGATCGAAGCAGGGCGGCGGCTTCACGACGAGCGTGAGCGCTCTCGTCTCGAGGAGGTCTTCGGGCGCGCGGACGTCTGGGCACGCTCGCCGAAGAGCCTGGTGTGGACGAACACGACGGCCGTCGTCGGGGGCTTCGACCGCGTGACCACGTTCCCGCTCGAGCTCCCGTGCAGCTTCGATTTCTCGGCTGCCGCCGCGCGGTACCTGCACGGACTCGAGTCGGGAGAAGTGCCTGTCGTCGTGTTCTTCAGCGGGACCGCGTTCGTCGAGGGTCCTTCGGGACTCACGGCGGTTCAAATTCCGCGGGATCGCGAGGCGGCCTTCGGAGTTCCGGTAGCGCTGTTCCGCAAGGCGATGGACGAGCACTTCGCGGGCGCGGCCCTCGTGTCCGTGCGCGGCGACGTCTTCGAGCGCCTGAACGATTACCGGCGCACCCAGGGGCTGCGAAATGCCGATGACGCGATCGAGCGACTCCTCGTCATCGCCGCCCGAGGTGCGGCGTGAGCTTCGGGGCGGCAGAAGCGATCGCGCGGGCCCTGCTGTTCGAGGGGTACGTCCTCTATCCGTATCGCGCCTCGAGCCTGAAGAACCGGCAGCGTTGGTCGATGGGCACGCTGTACCCGAAGCAGTTCTGCACCACCGCGAACGAGAATGACCACAGCTCCATGCAGACGGAGTGCCTGGTCGCCGGAGTGAACCCTCGGGTGCGAGTGTCCGTTCGCTACCTGCAGTCGCTGTCCCGGCAAGCGACCGACAGCGCCGCCTCGCACGAAGCCGTCGAACGGCGCGTCGAACCGGAGGAACTCTCGCTCGTCGAGCTGGCTTCGCAGCCGCGCGAACTCAGGGCGGAGGTTCCCGAGGACGTCGTGGGCGACACTGGCGCTCCGCTCCTCCAGAAGGCCCTGGCCATACGGGTGGTCGTCGCCAGCGAACGCCTGGACGAAGCGTTGTTCAAGCTCTCGGTCACGGTGGAAAACGAGACCGAAAGCACGGATATCCTGCAAGCTCGGACCGCGGCGCAGCTCGAGTCCCTGCTCTCCGCGCACACGCTGCTCGCGTGCCGGGACGGTGAGTTCATCTCCCTCCTGGAACCACCGGACGAGTTCGCGTCCCACGTCGAGGGTTGCCGGAACGTTCGCGTATGGCCGGTCCTCGTGGGCGCACAGAAGCGCGGCGACACGCTGCTCTCGTCGCCCATCATTCTGTACGATTGCCCGAGCATCGCCGCCGAGAGCCCCGGAGATCTCTTCGACGCGACGGAGATCGACGAGATCCTGTCACTCCGCATTCTGACCCTGACGCCCGACGAACGCCGCGAGGCCGTCGCCACGAACGCCCGGGCCCGTGAGCTCGTGGAACGGACGGAATCGCTCGGGGAGGATGAGCTTCTCGCCCTGCACGGCATCTGGCGACGCGGGTCCACGCCAGCGCCTCGCCCGTTCGAGACGGGCGATCACGTCGTGCTGCGCCCGGCTCGCGGAGGGGACGTGCTCGATCTCGCCCTGGCCGGCGAGGCCGCGACGATCACGGGCATCGAGGAGGATCTCGAAGGCCGCACGCACTACCTGGTCACGGTCGACGCGGACCCGGGCAAAGATCTGGGCGAGCTGGGACAACACGGACATCGATTCTTCTTCGCTGGAGAAGAGCTGGAGAGGGTCGGTTGACGGGCCCGCGCATCCTGGTCGCCGGCATCGGCAATGTCTTCCTCGGGGACGATGGCTTCGGCGTGGCCGTCGCGGAGCGCCTCGCCCGTCGTTCGTTACCGGACGGCGTGGTCGTCATGGACGCCGGGATCCGCGGCCTCGATCTGACGTACGCGCTCATGAGCGGATACGACGTGGCCATCCTCGTGGACACCACACGCCGAGGGCAGCCCCCCGGAACGCTGTACGTCATCGAGCCCGACGCTTCCGGGGACGTCGAACCGACGCCGCTGGACGCACACGGAATGGACCCGGGCCACGTGCTCGCGTTTCTGCGCGCATCAGGAGCCGAGCTCCGGCGGCTCCGGGTCGTCGGCTGTGAGCCGGAGACGTTCGGCTCGGACGACGACCCTTGTCTCGGTCTGAGTGCGACCGTGACGGCGGCACTCGAACCCGCGATCGAGCTCGTCGAGTCAATCGTCCGCGACGAGCTTTCCCAATGCGCGCGCGAAGCCACCGGAGCCGAGGAGCGCGCCGATGCATGAACTCGGCGTGGCGCTGAACATCGTGGACATCGTCGTGGAACGTTCGCGCGGCGCTCGTGTGAGACGAGTCACCCTCGAGGTCGGCGCGCTCACCGCTGTGTTGCCGGACGCGCTCAGGTTCTGCTTCAATCTCGCGACCGAGGGAACCCCGCTCAGCGGCGCGACTCTCGAGATCCACGAACTGCCGGGCCGCGCGAGGTGCAGAGCGTGCACGACCGAGTTCGAGCTCGCACGCCCGTTTGGTCACTGCACTTGCGGCGGGACGGATTTGGACTGGCTGTCGGGAGAAGAACTCTGCGTTTCCGAGATGGAGGTGGAATGATGTGCGGCATCTGCGGTTGCAATGAGGCCGACCTCGACGGTCGTCAGGACGGCGCGAGCGCGCACGCCCACGCGGCGACGCATGACCATCCACATCTTCACGAGCATCACGCGCCTCACTCCCACCCCCACACGCACGCCCCTGCGGACGAGACCCACGCCGCTCGCCGGGTTCGCCTGGAGGAAGATCTTCTCCGGAAGAACGCCCTGCTCGCCGAACGAAACCGCGGGTGGTTCTCCGGTCGCCGCGCGTTCGCCGTCAACTTCGTCAGCTCGCCGGGTTCCGGGAAGACCACGCTCCTCGAACAAACCGTCCGAAGGGCGGCGTTCGGCGCCAGCATTCGCGTGATCCAGGGCGACCAGGCCACCGATCGCGACGCGGAGCGAGTGCGGCGAGCGGGCGCACGCGCCGTCCAGATCAACACCGGTACCGGATGTCACCTCGACGCGGCGATGGTGTCCCGCGGGGCGCTCGAGCTCGATCCGGATCCGAATTCGCTCGTCGCGATCGAGAACGTCGGCAACCTCGTGTGCCCCGCGCTCTTCGATCTCGGGGAGCACGCGCGCATCGCCTTGATCTCGGTCACGGAGGGCGCCGACAAGCCACTCAAATACCCTTACCTGTTTCGCGGAAGCCAGCTGATCGTAGTCAACAAAACGGACCTCCTGCCTTACGTCGACTTCGACATCGGCGAGTGCACGGCGGCCCTCCGTCAGGTGAACCCCGATGCGTCGCTGGTCACCATGTCAGCCAAGACGGGGGAAGGTCTCGACGGCTTCTTCGGCTGGATCATACGGCGGGCCGCGCTCGCGTCCATCGAGCTCGCGCGGGGAGCCGAGCCGTGACCGGTCCACAGAAGTCGCCCGTGCATCACGTCGAGACGGCCGACGACACCAATCTCGTGGACATTGCCGGCGCCGAGGCGTTTCTCACGAGCCTATCGTCCGCGCTGTTTCCCGCGGGGACGCCGGGCCAAGATCTTCTCACGTGGGCCGACGCGGTCGGACCGGCGACGGCCGGACCTTCGGGCGCGCGCATGGAGGATCGACTCAAGTCGGCCGAGAAGCGATTCACGACGCTGGTCGAGCAGATCCCGGCGGTCACGTTCATGGCCGTCCTGGGGGAAGGAGAGAACGAGGTCTACGTCAGCCCGCACATCGAACAGATGCTCGGCTACTCGCAGGAAGAGTGGTTGTCCGATCCGTTTCTCTGGTACACGCGCCTTCACCCGGACGATCGGCTGCTCTGGAACGAGGAGTTCACGCGCGGGTGCCACCACGGCGGCCCCTTCCGCGCGGAGTGTCGGTTCGTCGCTCGCGACGGCCGCATCGTGTGGGTCCACGGCGAGGCGCGCCTCGTCAAGGACGAGCGAGGACGGCCGCAGTTTCTCCAGGGCGTCGCCTTCGACATCACCGAGAGCAAGCGGGCGCAGGAGATCATGCTGAAGGATGCCGTGAAGAGCGCCAAGATCGAGGAAGAGCTCGAGATCGCGCGGCGCGTCCAGACATTACTCTTGCCGCAGAACCCCGTCCTCGACGGTCTCGAGATCGCCGCGGCGATGTTTCCCGCGGACGACGTCGGCGGAGACTACTACGACGTCCGCCCGACCCTCGATGGCGGCTGGATCACCATCGGCGACGTCTCGGGCCACGGGCTCGACGCCGGACTCATCATGCTCATGGTGCAGAGCGCGATCTCCGCCATCACCACGTCGCGCGGCAGCGTTTCCCCGAGTGAACTCGTCACCCTCGTGAACGAAGTCCTGTACGAGAACATCTCGCGTCGACTCGCGCGGAGCGACTACGTCACGTTCTCGGCGCTGCGCTACACGCGCCACGGCAAGGTCGTCTTTGCCGGCGCACATCAGGACATCCTCATTCGCCGCGCCGACACTAATCGCGTCGAACGCGTGCGCACCGCGGGACCCTGGGTCGGCATCCGCCGTCATATCCGCTCCATAGTGGACGACGCCTCCTTCAACCTCCATCACGGGGACGTTATGGTCCTCTTCACCGACGGCGTCCTCGAAGCCGCGAATCGAGACGGCCAGCTCTTCGACGTCGACCGACTGTGTGCTGCGGTCGAAGAAGCCGGCGACATCAGACCCGCCGAACTCCGCGACCAGGTCGTCGACAAGGTCCAGCGCTGGACGCACCAGCAAGAAGACGACATCACGCTGATCGTCGCGAGGTACTCGAATCGGTGATCTTCGACGAGTGACGCGCTGATCTCGACCGGTGATGCACTGACCTCGACGGGGGTGGAATCCTCGAAACGCGGGGGCGGGCTCTTCGACAGCCGTCGCGCTGGGCTTCGGCGCCTTTGCCGTCCTTGAGCTCGACCCATGCAGAGACCGGAGAAACGATGGTGCATCGGGGCACCCGGCCGCACTGCGGTGCTGGTGCGCCTTCGTGACGGCGCTCCGGACGGACCCGCGCGTCTTCCACTGGCCTCTTCGGCGAGGGATCCGGCGCGATCCGCAGCAGGAAGTCCGCGATGGCAGCGCTGCGGGCCGTGATGCCGCGCGCCCTTGCCGCCTCCTGATATTCCTGACGGCTCTGTGCGCTCTTCGCGTATTCCTCACCTTCCGTAACTGGGCGACTTGCAGCAATGGTTCGCCGACCCGCATACTCCCCGATCGGTTCTACATGCAGTCTCGGGCGGCGTCGAAAGCGCGTGGGGTGAGGCTCGCCCTCCCGTGGTGCTTCTTGTTTGGGGGCACGCTCATCGGCCGGGTTGCCCGGGCAACAGAGGATGAGCCGGCACAGACGGAGTGGTACGGCGCGCCCATCCTCCTCGGCGGTGGCGTGGCGGGCGCGGCGTTAGTTTAGGAGTTCCGCACCAACGAGCAGCGTCGTCCCCGAGGGATCAAAGAGGTGCGGAACTACGCGAGCGGAGCGAGCCCGCCGAAGGCGGCGGGGGAGCGGTCGCGAAGCGAGCCGCGGGGGCAAGGCCCCCGTTCCTAAGGCCGAGGCCATTCTTGCACTCGAAGGACACTCGGTTCCGGCCTATGCCGTCCTGCCGACGCTGGCGCTCTATCTGGGAACCGGTCTGGTCGTTCACGGAATGCATCACGAACCCGGACGCGCCGTGGCGAGCGTCGGTATCGATCTGATAACACCAGTGATCGGTGTTTCGATTGCATCGATGGCAATTCTGTTTGCGAGCGACTGTGACAACGGCTTGCCTCACGCAGACGAGTCGCAGCCCAGATGCTCGGTCGTGGTACCCCTGACCATCCTGGAGCTCGGCTTCATCGCTGGCCCTGTCTTCGACGGCGCGCTCGTCGCGCAGCGCCGCGTGAGACCCGCGGAACCCAGGGCGACCGACAGCGGTTTGCGGTGGACGCCGTGGTTCCTTCCCACCTACGAGCAGCGTCGCCAGGGCGCCGTCCTGGGCATATCGGGGGCGTTCTGAGCGTGACCACGACAGCACCCGTTCGACCTCGAGCTCGACGGCGTTTCACTTCGATGTCTCACACGGCAAGGACGGACTCGAGCTTCGCCTTCAGATCCTGGTCTCGGTGAAACCCGCGTTCGGTGATCCGCGCGAGGTGCGCTCGCACGACGTCGAGATCCAGGTCGGGAACGAACTGGATCAACCGCTGCGCGTCCAATCGATCCTGCAAGCGTGTTTCGCTCATGCTGAGGATCTTCATGGCAAGGAGCTCCTCGGCACTCGCAACGGGGACCCTCCCCGCACCCTGCATGTCGACGATGGACGCCGCGGCGATGATCTCGCTCTCGATGCCCGAACTCGCAAACAGGAGGTCGATCTTCACACCGTGCGGCGAGAGCAACCGAATCGTCGCGAGACGGTGCCGCGTCTCGTGCTCGACGCTTGCGACCGGCGCGTATCCTGCGGCGCGAAGCTCGTACACCAAGGCTTCAGCGTCCGCGTCGTCGATCACGCCGACGGCGAGATCGATATCCCGAGTGAAGCGGATCTCGGCGCGGACCGAGACCGCCAGACCGCCGACCAGTGCAAACGCTCTCCGCCTGTCCGTCAACTCCTTGCAGATCGCGCGAACCGCGAACTCTGGCACTGGCTCAGTCATCGTGCGTGAGCCAGGCCATCAAGAGCCGATCGATGACCGACTCGCTCGCGTCGGGGAATTGTCGGCGCAAGTTCCCGCGCTTCAGGCGGATCCCGGTCGACATCATTTCGAGCGCTTGCGCGAGCTTCTCCCCGGGGCTGAGCCGTCGGGCGAGCTCGCGATCGTTGGCTTCCAGCGCGTCCACGCGGTCATCGTACCATAGCGCCGCCCTACCGAGCCGGCACGGTCGGCAAGTAGTCGTCGATCGGAGGCGCGTGCTCCACGATGCCGAGGTCGACGAGCTCCGTCGCGAGCGTCTCCCAGCGTTCGCGAGTCATCGAGCCGAGGCCGCGCGCGCCGTCGGGGCCCTCGATGAGGGGCTTTTCCGCGGCGGCCGCGGCGGCGAAGGTCTGGGCGTCCATCGTGGGGTTGAGCTTCTGCATGACGGCGTTCGTGCTGGCGGGGTTCGTGAGGTAGGTCGCCCATCCCTCTCGCGCGGAGTCGACGAAGGCTCTCACCGTGCCGGCGTGGCCGGTGAAGAAGGAGCGTTTCGACGATGACGACGCCGAGGTACGGGTCGAAGCCCTCGTCCGCGATGAGGAAGACCTGCGGGTCGCTGCCCTTCTTCCTCGCGGCGAGCGGCTCGCTGGTGACGAAGCACTGCTGGGCGAAGTCCTTGTCGGCCAGGAAGCGCGCGACGCCGCCGTCGTAGGGGACGACCTTCAGCTTTCGAAGCCGTACTTCTTCTTGAGGACGACGGCGTACGGGAGGCCGGGCTCGATCGCGAGCGTGCCGACCGTGAGCGCCTCGCCGAGCGTCCGGCGCCGCGGGAGGCGTGGGCCATGATGCCCTGCGGCGAGGTCTGGAACGTCGCGAAGACGGGCACGACGTCGGCGCCGCGCGCGCGCGCGATGAGGACTTCGTCGGCGCCGGCGACGCCGAAGTCGACCTTGCCGGACGCGACCATCTGCACGACGGGCACGCCCGCGCCGCCGCCCTGGATCTCGACGTCGAGCCCCTGCTTCCGGAACGCGCCGGCCTCGCGCGCGGCGTAGAAGCCGCCGAACTCGGGCTCGGGCACCCAGTCGAGCGCGAGGACGCATCCCGCTCCCTGGGCTGCCGGGTTTCGGGGGCTCCTCTTCGAGCAGCCGGGGAGCGTGAGGGCGAGCGAGGCAGACGGCGAGGAGAATCGCGGAGACGAGCTTCGTTGGTTTCATCGCGCGTCGCTTGCGGAGGGGTGCCAGCGCCGGAGCAGGAGGTGCCCCGCGAGGTTGACGGCGCCGAAGAGCAAGAGGCCGAGGAGGGACGCAGAAGAGCACGGCCGCGAAGAGCAGGTCCGTGTCGAGCTGGCGGTACGCCGCGAGGACGGTGATGCCCGAGGCCCGCGGCGAGCCCGAGAAGCCGGCGACGAACTCCCCGACGATGGTGCCGATGACCGCGAGGCCCGAGGCGACGCGCAGGCCGGTAGATGCATCTGGGAGCGACGCCGGTAGCTCGAGCTTCAGCAGCATGGCGAGACGCGGCGCGCGCCGTAGAGGCGGAAGAGGTCTCGCAGCGCGGGATCGACGGAGCGGAGGCCGGCGAGCGTGCTCGCGATGACCGGGAAGACGGAGACGATGAGCGCCGAGACGGCCACCGCGCGCAGGCCCGGGCCGAACCAGAGCACGAGGAGCGGCGCGATGGCGACGATGGGCACGGTCTGGAGGAAGACGGTGTACGGGTAGAGCGCGCGCTCGAGCGTCCGCGAGGAGGCGAGCAGCGACGCCGACGAGCACGCCGAGCACGGCGCTGAGCACGAAGCCGGAGAGCGCGGCGCTGCCGGTGACCCAGGCCGCGCGCGACGAGCGCGCCGGCGTCGACGCGCGGCCGGCGACGGCGCTCGGGGGCGGCAGGAGGTAGGCGCGGCATGGCGAAGGCCCGGACGAGGGACTCCCAGACCGGCGAGCAGGAGCGGCGAGGGCGATCGAGCGGCGGAACGACGGGAGCGGGCCACGTCAGGCGCCTCCCCGCTCGAGGCGCCTCGGAGAGGACGCGCGTCTCGCGGGCGAAGGCCGGCTCGGTGCGCAGCGCGTCGTGCGCTCGCGCGGCAGGTCGATGCGGCGCTCGGCGACGACCCGCGCCGGGCGCGCGGAGAAGACGACCGCGCGCTCGGCGAGGTACGCCGCCTCGTCGATGGAGTGGGTGACGAAGAGCACGGTCAAACCGAGTCGCGAGCCAGAGCTCGCGGAGCTGGTCGTCGAGGCGCTGCGCGGGTGAGCTCGTCGAGCGCGGCGAAGGGCTCGTCGAGCAGGAGCAGGCGCGGGCGCGTGACGAGGGCCCGCGCGAGCGAGACGCGCATCCGCATGCCGCCGGAGAGCTCGCCGGGGCATCCGGGGTGCGCGTCGGCGAGGCCCACCTCGGCGAGCAGCGGCGCGCGCGTCGCGCCGCGCTCACCGGTCGCCACGCCCGCGAGCTCGAGCGGGAGCGCGACGTTGGCGAGCACGGTGCGCCACGGGAGCAGGTGCGCGTCCTGGAAGACGAACGCCACGCGTCCGCCCGCGGGCCGCCTTCGAGCGTCATCGTGCCGGCGTCGGCGCGAGTCGAGGCCCGGCGACGAGCCGGAGGAGCGTCGACTTGCCGCAACCCGACGGCCCGAGCAGCGCGACGAACGCACCCGCCGCAACTTCGAGATCGAGTCCATCGAGCACGATGCCACCGGCGAACGCCTTGACGAGACCCGACGCGCGGACGTGTACGCCTCTCCGACTCGCAGAGACTCTCGACGGATCGACATGGCTTGCGGCGCTCATGTGATCCCTCGGCTGCCGGTCGGCTCCAAACCGAGCGCGAGCGCAGCGGACACGAGGGTGATGCCCGCGAGGCATCGGAAGCCGAGCGCGTAACCCCCGACGTCGAGCAAGCGCCCGAGCACTTCTCCGGAGAGGATGCCGGCGACGTAGCCCACGGCGTCGATCAGCGCTGCCGCCGTCGCGGCCGCGCTCACCCCGCCGGCCTCGACGGCGAGCACGCCGGCCAGCAAGCTGTACGGCCCGTACACCAAAAGCCCGACCGCGGCGATGAGCGGGACGCAGCGGCCCGGCGCCGTGCGGCCGACTTCGGGGAGAAGGGCGATGACGACCGCGAGGAGCGCGAGAACGACGGCGATGGAGAAGCGCCGCGCGCCCGGCGGGGTGCGGTCGTAGGCGACGCCGGTCACGAGGATGCTCACGGCGCCAGCGAGATCGAAGCCCGTCGATTGGAGCGCCGCCCTCGAGAGCGAGTGCGCTCCCATGGTCTCTATCGAAGCCAGAAAGTCCACGCTCCAGGTATTGAATGATTCCCGGACGAGAGTGAGCGAGAAGCTCAGCGCGCAGATCACAAGGAACGAGGGACGCGAGAGCAGCGAGCGGACGGAAGGCGTGCGGACACCGGCTGCTTCGACGTCGCGCGCGGTCCGAGGCCCCGCTCGCACCGACAGCGCCACGCCGATGGCGATCGGGACGACGACGAGTGACGGCACGAACAGGATCGCCCGGAATCCACCGCCCTGATCGAGCACCGCGCGAGCGAGGAGCGTGGCGAAGACTCCCCCGAGCACGTAACTCAGACTGAGAAAGGCGACGACCGAGCCCTGACTCTTGCCGTACCAGGTCGGGACGAGCTTCATCATCGACGGCCAGCCGCCCGCGCCGGCGTAGCGGTTCGCCGCGTAGGCGAACGTTAGCAAGAACAGAGTTGGGGATAGCGCGCCGAGTACGCCGAACCCCGCGACCACGAGAAGCGCCGCGACGAACCCCGCCCGCCCGCCGACCCGATCGACGACCGGTCCGAGCGTGAACTTGCCGAGCGCGTACGCGGCGGTCCCGACGCTCGCAACGCGGCCCACCTGGGCCCTGCTCGCGCCGAACGTCTGCTCGAGGAGCGGTACGGCGACGGAGAGGTTCTTCCGGCAAAGATAGATGCCGACGTAGCCGACCGCGAGCGCCGCGATCGTGGTCCTCGCGTCCCGCGGCGTCTCCTCGACGATCGAGTCCGCTCTCATGCCACCCAGAACCAGAGCGCGAAGCGGGCGATGAAAAAGCCCTGGATCGTCGCGAAGGCAGCGATCGTGCAGGCCGTGAGCAGGGGTCGACGGCGGAGCACGACCGCCAGCGCCGCAAAGAGCGGAAAGATCACGACCAGGAACCGCGGCATGGACTGGAGCGGTTGAAGGCGCGACGGAGTCATCAGCGGCAGAACGACGCCTGCGACGGCAAGCATTCCGTAGCTCGGGCGCAGGCGGAGAACCGCGACGACCGCGAGCGCGATACCGCCGAGCGCGGCAAGAAGGTTGTAAGCGTGCGCCTCGAGGAACCCACCGGGATAGTCGGGAAGCCTCGGGAACCCGCCAGGGAGTGGTTCGAGATACGGCGGGTGCCCGGGCAAGAGCACGCGCACGCCGTCGATGAGGCCAACCCATGGCGGTTCGATGCGTCGCTCCCAGAACCGCTGAGCGCGGCTGAATGCCCACGGATCGCCGACGGCGTTCTTCAGGATGTGGAGCACGATCGGGAGAGCGAGCAGGGGCAAGAGAGCGCCCACGATGGCCACTGGCGGCGTCTTGAAGGCCGCCACGCGGCCTTCTCTCGACCACAGACCTTGCCATGTCGTCGACTCGGGTTCCGCATGCCTCGCGACGCCGGACATCCACGCTTCGACGAGGAGCGCCGGGACGAGCGCGAACCCGGTCCATCGGGTGAGTGTCGCGACGAGCGCCGCGAGGCCGGCCGAGATCCACCAACCGCGCCGGGCGGCGGCGAACGAGCCCACGGTGAACATCAGGAAGATCGATTCCGTGTAGGCCGCGTGGAAGTAGAAGGCCGTCGGAAACGTCACGAGCAGCACGGCGGCCATCGCCGAGTCTTCGGAGCCGAGATCCTCGCGGAGCAGCCGGACGAGGATCGAAGAGCGTCACGGCGAGCGCCACCCACGAGATGGCGCACGCGGTGACGAGGAGATCTCCCCCGAACACGGGCGAGAAGAAGCGAATCGTCCACGGATACACGGGCAGGAACGCGGTCGAGGCATCGTCCGCGAAGTAGCCGAGATGGGCGATCCTGAGGAACCATTGACCGTCCCAGTGTTGCCAGGGGTCGAACAGCAGGCGCCCGAGGCCCGAGTGGACCGCCGGGAAGTACGCAGGGACGGGGAGCGCGTGAAACTCGAACATCGTGAGGATCGCGTAGCCGCCGACGAACGCCGGCAAGAGCCATGCGAGCGCATAAATGCCGCTCACGGTCGCGAGGAGCTTCGGGGGCGGCGCTTCTTGGCGGCTCGCTCAAGGCGACGCCTCGAAGACGAAGCCGCTCGCGTCGAACCGGATGCGGATCGTCACGCCGGCGTCCACGCCTCGGCCGAGGAGCCGCTCCGCGAGTGGATCCTGGACCTCCTTCAAGATGGCGCGCCTCAGCGGTCGGGCGCCGAGCGCGGGATGATAGCCGAGCTCGACGAGACGATCGCGGGCCGAGTCGTCGAGCTCTATCTTCACGCCGCGCGGGGCGAGCAAGGACCGTACGCGGTCGAGCTGAATGTCGACGATCTTCGAGAGGTCCTCTCGGGCGAGCGGACGGAAGACGATCACGTCATCGATGCGGTTGAGAAACTCCGGTCTGAAGAACTTGCCGAGTTGATCGAGGAGCACGTCTCGAAGGGCTTCACGCCCCTCGGCGGTATCGAAGAGTCTTCCGTCGGCGTCGAGGATGCGCTCGGAGCCGATGTTGCTGGTCAGGATGACGACGGTGTTCGTGAAGTCCGCCTGTCGACCGCGTCCGTCCGTCAGACGACCGTCGTCCAGGACCTGGAGAAGGAGATTGAAGACGTCCTGGTGCGCCTTCTCCACCTCGTCGAAGAGGAGGACCGAGTACGGGCGTCGCCGCACGGCTTCGGTCAAGAAGCCGCCTTGCTCGCTGTCTGCGTATCCCGGCGGGGAGCCGAGCAACCGCTGCGCCATGTGACGCTCCATGAACTCGCTCATGTCGAGGCGGGTCAGCGCCGCCTCGTCGTCGAACAGGAACTCGGCGAGGGCCTTCGCGAGCTCGGTCTTGCCGACGCCGCTCGGGCCGAGGAACAGAAACGAGCCGATGGGCCGCTTCGGGTCGCGCAGCCCGACGCGGCCGCGACGGACGGCGCGTGCGAGCGCGCGAACGCCTTCCGACTGTCCCACGACGCGACGCTCGAGTCGCTCCTCCATCCTGAGCAGCTTGTCCGCCTCGCCCTCGAGCATCTTCGCGACGGGGATCCCCGTCCATCGACCGAGCACGGCGGCGACCTGGTCCTCGCCGAGCTCCAGCATCGTCGTTGCTTCGCCGGCCGCGGGCGTGCTTCCGTGGACACCGTCGGTCTCGACGCGCAGCGCTGCGGCCGATTCGTCGAGCAGATCGACGGCACCGTCCGGCAAGAGCCGCTCCGGCAAATACCGCTTCGCGAGGGTCGCGGCGGACACGATGGCGCCGTCCGCAATGTGCACGCGGTGGTGCGCCTCGAGACGCCGGGCAACGCCGCGCAGGATCTCGATGGCCAGCTCGAGGGACGGTTCGGCCACCTCGAGGACGGAGAATGACCGCGCGAGAGCAGGATCGCGCTCGTTGAGGCGACGGAGTCCCTCCGGGCTCGTCGTGGCGAGCAAGCGGAGGTCGCCGCGCGCAAGAGCCGGGCGCAGCGCGTCGCCGACCACGTTCCCCGACGCCCCCTGTCCGAAGAGTTGTTCGATGCCGAAGATGCAGAGGATGGGTTCGTCCTCGCCCCCGGTGGCTTCGAGGAGCTTGCGGACACGCGCGTCGATCTCCGACCTCGGGCGAGAGAACGCTGCGAGCGAACCCGCGTCCACCTCGAGCAAGCGAGCGCGCGCGAGACTCGTCGGGACGTGTCCGGCTGCGAGTCTCTTCGCGAGCCCGCGAACGATGGCGCGCTTGCCGATGCCAGGCTCTCCCACGAGGAGCGGGTGGAATTTGTCGCGACGCGAGAGGATCGTGACGAGACGCCGGACCTCGGCGTCTCGACCGATCACGGGATCGTCGCTTCCGTCCCGGGCGGCCTGCACGAGGTCACGGATCTCGAAACCAGACGCATCGAGGAAACTGGATGGCCCTTTGGGCGCGGCGCGAGCCGCCGCGAGATGCGGCCTCAGTCCGCCCGGCTCGACGCCGAAGGTGGACAAGATCTCGCCCGCGGCTCCTCGAATCTCCTGGGAGAGCGCGTTGAGAAGATGATCGACTCGAACCTCGCCGGCGCGCTCGCGGTCCGCGTCGCGATCCGCGCGGCCGAGCAGGTCCAGGAATCGCGTGGACAGATACGCGGGTCCGGCGGCGCGCGGGGTTCCGGCGAGCGCGCGCTCGACCGCGGTACCCATGTCCGCGATGCTGGCTCCGGCGCGACGCAGCGCTTCCGCAACCCCAGGGTATCGCTCGAGCCCGCGAGCCAGGAGGTGGAGCGGCGACACCTCGGCGTGACCCCGTTCGTCGGCGAGCGACTGCGCTGCGACGACCCAGCCCCGCGCATCCGGCGCGTAGCGATCGAGCGACAAGGTCGCGGACTTTTCCTTGCCCATCTTCGTGTAGCCGAGCGTAGTGCGCTTTGTGCTCCCGTGGAACCTGGAGGTCGTCACCCCATCCAGGTAGTGCGAGGCCGCGCGAGTCCGGGTGTATGAGTCGCACCAACAAAAACAACCCAAAGCATCGTGTCCGGGTAGCATCGGCCGGATGCTCTCGGAGCTGCCCACGTGGTTTCTCACCGGAGTCGCCGTCTCGCTCGGACTGATTCTCGGGAGCTTCCTCAACGTCGTCATTCACCGCCTGCCGCGCGGCGAGAGCGTCGCGTATCCGGCGTCGCGTTGTCCCGCGTGCGGCGCGCCCATCCGCGCCTATGACAACATTCCGGTTCTCTCGTGGCTGCTCCTCCTCGGCAGGGCTCGCTGTTGCAAGGCAAAGATCTCGCCGCGCTATCCGTTGATAGAGTTCCTGGGAGGCATGTGCGCCTGGGCGGTGATGAGAAAGGTCCTCGAAGATTCACCGCCGAATGTGTCCATGGGAGCAGCCGTTGCTCTCTTCGCATCGTATCTCGCGCTCTGCCTGGGCCTGCTCGCCGGCATCTTCATCGATCTCGAGTTCATGCTCCTGCCGGACGAGATCACCGTCGGCGGAACGGCGCTCGGATTCGCGACATCGTTCTTTCGACATTTGCCGTGGAAGGAGTCGCTCATCGGGGCAGCCGTCGGCTTCCTCGTCGCGTGGCTGCCGTTCGACGTGCTCTACCGTCGTGTTCGGGGCCATCCAGGCATGGGGCTCGGCGACGCGAAGCTGCTGATGCTGGCAGGCGCGTGGTTCGGGTGGGTCGGCGCGCTCTTTGCCCTTCTCGCTGGCGCCGTGCAAGGGACCATCGTGGCGCTCGCCGTGCTGCTGGCCAAGGGACGCATCGACGAACCGGCGGCCGTGCGCGAGGAGCGCGAGCGGCTCCGTCAGCACCTGTCGACCCTGGAGCCAGAGGAGCGGCAGCGCCTCGAAGAGGAGCTCGCGAAGGATCCGCTGGGTACCGAGCCCGATCCGGGCATCGGCAAGGCTCGGCTTCCGTTCGGCCCGTTTCTCGCCATCGCGACGATCGAGTACCTATTCTTCGGCGACGCGCTCGTGAACGCGTATCTCTGGATGTTATGGAGTCGGTGAAGGCATTCGGCCGCGCCGGTGCGGTGCTCCTGGTCGTCGTCGGGTGCGGGTCGACGCTCCGGTTGGTCCCGACGGGGCCGCACTCGGAAAAGGACGTTCCGCCCGTCGTCGTCGGTTCTCCACCACCGCCAGCGAGAGTCGAGACGATCGGCGCGGACCCGGGACGTGCGTGCGCGTGGCTGGACGGTCGATGGGAGTGGGTCGACCAGACATGGCAGTGGGTGCCGGGCGGATGGGTGGTCCCGCCCGCCGATTGCTACTTTGCGCCGCCCGAGGCGCGCTGGGTTCCGGCCGCCGGCGTGGGACTGCTGTTCTATCTCCCGGGGCGATGGTATCCGAAGATCGGAAACGCCGCGTGCGAGGCAGCCAAAGCGTGCGAACCCGCGGCGCCCTCCGCACCGAAGACTCCGAAAACATGACGAACCACATCTATCGCGAGTACGACATCCGCGGCGTCGCGGATCGAGATTTGACCACTCCGACGGTCAAGAACATCGGACTTGGCCTCGGCATCCTGCTTCGCCCGAACGAGAAGGCGAGCGGGCCCTTCCGCGTCGCGGTCGGACGCGATTGCCGCCTCTCCGGCCCCCGGATCATCGGCGACCTGATCGCGGGGCTCCGGGAAGCCGGCGCGAACGTCGTCGACATCGGCGTCGGCCCCACGCCTTATCTGTACTTTGCCGCCCACCACCTCGGCACGGACGGCAGCGTGATGGTCACGGGAAGCCACAACCCCGCCGACGAGAACGGGCTCAAGATCATGCGCGGAAAGGCTTCCTTCTTCGGGGAAGACATTCAGCGCCTGCGCAAGCTGGTCGAGAGCAAAACCTTCGGTCCCGCGTCGGAGGGAACCTTCGAACGGGTGGACTTGCAAGACGCGTACGTCGCGGCGCTGACGGATTCCGTCGAGATGCGCGATCCGTCCATCAAGGTCGTGATCGACGCGGGCAACGGCGCCGCGGGTCCACTCGCCGTGCGTGCGCTGACGCGCGTGGGACTGTCCCCGGTAGCTCTCTTTTGCGACATGGACGGCACGTTTCCGAACCACCACCCCGACCCGACAGTGCCGAAGAATCTGTCGACGTTGATCGCGCGGGTGAAGGAGATCGGCGCGCTGATCGGGATCGCGTTCGATGGCGACGGCGATCGCCTCGGCGTGGTCGATGCCGACGGGGAGCCGGTGTGGGGCGACAAGCTGCTCGCTCTGTTCGCTCGCGACGTACTGAAGCAGCATCCCGGCGCGACGGTCATCGGTGAGGTGAAGTGCTCGCAGACGCTCTTCGACGATGTGGCACGATGCGGCGGTCGTCCGCTGATGTGGAAGACGGGGCACTCGAACATCAAGACCAAGATGAAACAGGAGCACGCTCTCCTCGCCGGCGAGATGAGCGGGCACTTCTTCTTCGCCGATCGTTACTTCGGCTACGACGACGGGATCTACGCCGCGCTCCGCGTGCTCGAGATCGTTTCGCGCGAACGAAAGCCGGTGACCGAACTGCTCTCGGACTTGCCGAAGACGTGCTCGACGCCGGAAATCCGGGTGGAGTGTTCCGACGATACGAAGATGTCCGTCGTGAAAGCGGTGCGCGACCACTTCCACTCCCACTACGAGACGAGCGAGATCGACGGCGTTCGGATCCGGTACCCGGATGGCGCGTGGGCGCTCGTCCGGGCATCGAATACCGGACCCATCATCGTCCTGCGGTTCGAAGCTCCCACCGAGCAACGGCTCACGGAGGTGCGGGGCCAGGTGGAACGCGTGCTATCGGAGGTCCACGGAGATCTCGGGGGCGGCGCTGGGCACTGAGGCCAAACATCCGAGCGTCGCGGCCGAGCCGGAGGCCGCGGACTGGACGGTGTCGAAGGTGCTCACCTGGGCCACCGACGACTTTCGTCGACGCGGCCTCGACTCGCCGCGACTCGATGCGGAACTGCTGCTCGCGCGCGTCCTCGAGGTCGATCGCCTGCGGCTCATCCTGGACGCGCATCGAGCGCTGGAGTCGCGCGACCTTTCGCGATACCGAGAGCTCATCCAGCGGAGGCGCAGGGCCGAACCCGTCGCGTATATCCTCGGCGAGCGGGAATTTCACGGACTCCCGATGCGGGTCGATCGCCGGGTGCTCGTACCACGCCCGGACACCGAGACGCTCGTCGAGGTCGCACTGGAACGGACGCGGGCGCGGCACCTTCACGGCGAGGCCGTCGACCTGTGTACGGGGTCCGGCTGTGTTGCGATCGCGGTCGCACGACGCCGCCCGACGTGGAAAATGACGGGCGCCGATGTGTCGCCCGAGGCGATCGCAGTCGCGCGCGAAAACGCGGAGCGCCTCGGCGCCGTCTGGGGCGTGAACTTCGTCGTGTCGGACCTCGACGTCGCGCTCGACGAAAGCGCACGGTTCGATCTCGTGACTGCGAATCCGCCATACATCCCGAGCGCCGACATCGCTGGACTCCCCGCCGATGTGAAGGACCATGAACCGCGACTCGCACTCGACGGCGGACCCGACGGGCTCACCATCGTCCGGCGCGTCGTGGAGGCCGCACGGAGACGCTTGCGCAAGGGCGGGACCCTCGCACTCGAGGTGGGCCACGATCAAGCCGAACGGGTTGCCGCACTGGTCGCATCGGCCGGATTTTCCGACCTGGCCCGCCGTCGCGACTACGGGGGGAACGAGCGGGTCGTGAGCGGACGACGAGACTGACGGCGCCGTTCTCCACGCACCCCGCCGGGGCGGCTCGGACGGGGCACGGTCCGTGAGAGGCCGCCTTCTGTGGCATGATTGACGACGGCCGTGTTACGAAGCTGGAGTGAACGACCTGCTGCCGACGCTCGCCCTTGGGTTCGTCCTCGGGATACGACACGCGACGGACGCGGACCACGTTGTGGCCGTGACGACCGTGGTGAGTCGCGAACGCACCCAGAGAGCCGCGATTGCCATCGGGGCCGTGTGGGGGATGGGTCATACGGCGACAATCCTGGCGGTCGGCAGCGCGATCGTCATCTTCGGCCTCGTGGTTCCGCCGCGCGTCGGGCTGTCGCTCGAGATGTGCGTCGCGGTGATGCTGATGATACTCGGAGCGACGAATCTGTTCGGCGCTCGTCGACGTGCCGAGACGCACGACCACGGCCCTCCCGGGCACCATGAAGGGTCGCATCATGGGCTTCGAGGCATGGCTCGGCCGTTCGTCGTGGGGCTGGTTCACGGTCTCGCTGGCTCGGCCGCCGTCGCGTTGCTCGTGCTCGCCACCATCCGTTCACCCGGATGGGCTGCGCTCTACCTGGGGATCTTCGGCCTCGGGACGATCCTCGGCATGATGATTCTGACCAGCCTCATGGCCACTCCGATCCTCATCGCGTCGAAGCGCTTCACGTCGGTGGACCGCGTCCTGTCGCGCGTGACGGGCCTCATCAGCATGGCCTTCGGGCTCTTCCTCGCTTACCGGATCGGGATCATGGACGGCCTTCTGTTCGGCACGCCAATGTGGATCCCCAGCTGACGGCTCTGGGCCCCCGACGAACTGACGTCAGCGTGGCCCGCAGTCGGCGCAGTCCGTGCCTTTGGCGCAGACGGCGGTGCTCGAGCCCTGGCCACCGTCTTCGCAGATGCCGTTGTTGAGGTGCCCGGTGCACGTGTCCTTGCACGTGCCGTACCCGCTACAATCCGTGCCCTCCCAGGAGCACGCGCCGTCGCAATCGCAGAAGCCGTCCGATACGTCGGGGTTGGTGTAGCTGCAGTACGAGCTGATGGTGACTCCGTCGCAACGCGGACCGAACGCACCGATGCCGCAGTCGTTCTTCTCCCAATCGCACCAGCCGCCGCAATCGCACGTGCCGTCGTTGTCGAGACCACAGGGATTGCCCGGCGCGCAGCACGCGCTGATGGCCGTTCCATTGCACTTGTTCGCGGTCACCACGCAATCCTGGGGACCCTTGTCCCAGGCGCAATCGGAGCATTGACAGGAGCCGTCCGCTATCTCGCCCCAGTATTCGCCGCCGGTGGACGTGCAATCGTAACCGGTGGAGCCGTCGCACGGGATCTGACCGCGGCCGCCGAGACGCGGACCGCAGTCATCGCAATCCGTGCCGAACGCGCAGTCGTCCGTGTCGGCATTCGAGCCGCCGTCGTCGCAGGAACCGTCGTCGTGAGACGGGCAGTCATCCGAGCACAAGCCGAGACGAGGGCCGCAATCCGTACAATCCGTGCCGAAACCACACGACGAACCAGTGGAGCCCGTTCCGCTGTCCTCGCAGCTGCCGTTCTTGGCGGTGCTGCACGAGTCGTCGCACAGAGAGAAGCCTCCGAGCTGCGGGCCGCAGTCCGTGCAGTCCGAACCGAGCGCGCAGTCCCCCGCGCCGCCCGAAGTGACATTCCCGTCGTTGCACGTCCCGCTCTTGGCGTCGTAGCACGTGTCCGTGCAGAGCCCGGCGCCATCGGTCGTGCACGTGGCACGACCCGAGGCGTCCTTCACGCAATAGGAAGTCCCTGACTGCGTGGCGGGACAGTCGGCATTGGTCGTGCAGAGCGGGCGACAGATTCTCGGTCCGGCGCTGGAGTTCGGCGCGCACACGTTGCCCGAGCAGCAATCGGAGTCGACGTCGCAGGTCTCATCCGTGACGCGGCACTTGGCGCTGCACGAGCTTGCATCCGGCGCACACGCGCCCCGCCCGTTCGTGAGCAGCACACAGCACCCTGACGCGCAGTCACGATTCGTTTCGCAGAACGCGGTGCACGTCGCGCTCGTGGCGCCCGAGAACGTCACGCACGAGCCCGATCCAGACGTTCCGGAACAACAATCCGAATTCAGAGTGCACGTGTTTCCGGCCTTCTTGCAGCTGGGTGCCGTGCAAGAGCCGGTGGTCGACACGCCGACTTCCGTCGGATCCACGCAACCGAAGTTGGGTCCGCCAACCGGGTCGAGCATCAGCCCGCAGGTGCCGCTTCCGGGCCGGCAGCATCCCTTCAGCGTGTCGCCGTTGCCGTTCGCGTCGTCGCAGTTCGAGTTGAGCTTGCCGAACTGATTCGGCTCCACGCACGAGATCACGCCGAGCGCGACCGTCTCCAGACCGCAAGCGGTCTTGCCCGCACCCGCGCAGCAGGCTGCAAGCGTGACGGCGCCGACGGCACGGTCGTGACACGTGGTGGTGCCGCACTTGATCCCCGGCAAACTCGCGTCCGGTTGTCCGCCGTCCGTGCCGCCCGCGTTGCCGGTGCCGCCATTGCCACCCCCGCCGCCATCGACGACCGTGCCTCCGTTTCCGGAAGAGCCGCCCGCTCCCGCCGTGCCGCCGCGGCCGCCTGCCGAAGAGCCTCCGCCGCCACCCGCCGCGGACCCGTCCACGCCCGAATCCGGGCCTCCGGCGCCGTACGACAGAAACTTCCGGTTCGGAATCGAAGTGCACGCGACGCCGACACCGAAGAAGGTGCCGAGCACGAGACAGATCACGATGGGGGCGCGCTTACTCATGAATCACTCCGTCAAAAGGAATCTCAGAATTTACCGCTCAGGCCGGCGGAACCCACACCAACCCAGGGCACGACCGTCGTGTTCGTCGCGGAGGACGAGTGCTTCGGCGTGGCGAACAGGAGCGCGATGCCGGTTGCGACGCCGGCACCACCGAGGACGAAGCTGACGATGGAAACCGTGCGGTCGGTCCGCGCGGAGCTGTCGAACGAGTTCACTCTCGACGCATCGGACGGCTGGCACCAGTTGCTCTGACCGTCAGGGCCGCCAAAGTTGCAGAGCGCGTTCCCGTCGTGCACCTTGCTGGTCTCCTCGAGCGCGAACACCGTGCCCAGGCCGATCCCGACCGCGCCCACTCCGAACGCAACCCACGTCAGCGGCGAGGGCCCGTTGCTCGAATCCGCTCCCGCCCCTGCCGGCTGCACTCCCGGTGCATACCCCACGGGGTAGGGCTGCGGCGTCGCCGCAGGAGCCGCGGGCGAGGTCGTTGCGGGCGGGTTCGCGGACGGGTGCAGCGTCAGCACGACCGTCTCGGTGCGCCCCTCACCGACAGTGATGGTGCTCACGGCGCTATCCATCCCCTCGGCGACGGCCTCGAATCGGTGATCGCCGGGATCGACTGGATGCGGCACGCCGACCAGCGCGGCCGGCACCTGAACGCCGTCCATCGTCACCGTGACCGGCTTCGGACCCGCGCCCTGCACGACGACGCTGACGTAGGGCAAGCGTGGCTCGAGTGCCGCGAGCTCCTTCTGGGCATCCACCTTGGCCTGCTTCATCGGGTCCGTCGCGGTCGCTGGCAGGTCCTCGTTCGTGATCTTGATGTAGGTCTCGTGCGCCTTCACGAGCGCGTGGAGCTGAACGTACGACCTCGCGAGGTAAAGAAGCTGCACGTTCGAGTGAACGAGCGACTCGGCACGAGTGAACATATCCACCGCGTCGGACCAGCGGTGCTCCTGGTACGCCTTGCCGCCCGCGTTCGCCGCGGCGCGCGCTCCCGAAAGCTGGTCGTCGGTCTGCGCCTGCGCGGGGCACGCGAGAAGCGCCCAGCCCAGCGCGGCAGCACAGGCCCTGCCCGAGAAAGTAAGCGAGCGTCGTCGCATTCCCATGACCTCGGACGATAACACGCATCCCCGTATTCAAACCCAGCGAACACACCGTACAGACCGCAGCCTTCATGTGGCGGCGCGCCCTGCACAGTGATGACGCAACCCGCTTGCTCCGCCCTTGCACGGCGGCGCCGAGCGCAGCGAGTGGGGTTCGGGCCCCCAAGGGGGGAAGCAGTCGCGAAGCGAGCTGCGGAGGGGTGGGTTACCCCCCTGAACCCAATCCCACGACGCCTCGTCAGTACCCGAAGTTAATCGTCTTTTCCTTCGGCGCTTCCACCTTCGGCGTTTCCACCTTCGGCGTTTCCACCTTCGGCGTTTCCACTTTGCGTTCCGTGCGCTCGTGCTCGTGCCCTCGTTCCCGCGTCGCGCGCGCGGGTTCCGTGTGATGCGGGGTTTCCGCGGCTTCACCCGTCTTCGGCGCGGCCGGGTTGTCCGCGACGGAGGTCGGCTGTGCCGGGGTCACCTCGGGGGCCACGGTCGCGGCCGGCACGGCGGACGCGACGGGCGTCGCGCTGGCACCGCTCGCGGCGCTGGCCGCAGTATCCGGCGAACTCCGGTGGAACATCACGAAACCAACCACGCCGGCAACGAGCAGGCAGACTCCGCCGACGGTCGCCGCCACGAGAGGCCCCTTGTTCACCGGCGGGCCCGCCACCTGGGACGTGTTGGCCCAGCTATTCACGGTGGGTTGCTGCGGCGTCGTGGAAACGGCGGCGCCTCCGCCGGACACCGCTCCCGCCACGGACGATTGAGCGACGCCGCTCGGCGCCGTGCGACGCCCGCTCGCGGTATTCGAACCGATGGTCTCGTCAATCGACGACGAGCTCGGTAGGGGCGCCGCGCGCGGGACCGTCGCCGCGACGATGGCCTCGATGGACTGGTCCGGCGGCACCGACACCGCGCTGCCCGTCTTTTCCCAGGAATCGAGCGCGGCAATGAACTCTCGGCACGACGAGAAGCGCTGGTTCGGATCGCGGGCGCTCGCACGGAGGATGATGCTGTCGACGGCGGGGTCCAGGTCCGGCACGAACGTGCTCGCCGGCGTGATCTTCGCGAGAGCGATCTCGAACAGGAGCTGGTTGAACGTCTCGGCCGTGAAGGGGACGCGCCCCGTGACGGCCTCGTACAGGATGATGCCGACCGCGTAGATGTCCGTCCGGAAGTCGATCTCCGAGCTGCCCGTGGCTTGCTCGGGCGCCATGTAGTGCGGCGTGCCCATGAGCGCTCCCGTGCGCGTCATGCGCGAGCTGGCGCCGTTCGACTCCACGAACTTCGAGATCCCGAAGTCGATGATCTTCACGTAGTCGCGCACGCCCGCCTTCTCGCGGAGGATGAAGATGTTGTCCGGCTTCAGATCGCGATGGACGATGCCGGCGCCGTGCGCCGCGCCGAGCCCCTCCAGCACCTGCCGAACGAGGCCGACCGCGTCGTTCGCGAGAAGCCGCCCGTGCGTCTTGATGCGATCGGTCAGGGTCTCGCCGTCGAGGAACTCCATGACCATGTACCGCTCGCCGTCGGGGAGCGCACCGAGGTCGAGGATCTCGAGAATGTGATCGTTGCCGACCGTGCCCGCGACCTGGGCCTCGCGCTCGAAGCGCTGCACCATCTCCGTGTTCGATGCGACCCCCGCGTGGAGCAGCTTGATGGCGACCCGGCGCTTGATGCGGAGGTTCTCGCCCTCGTACACCTCGCCCATGCCCCCTTCCCCGATGAGACGGACAATGCGGTACTTGCCGTCGATGACGTGACCGAGCTGCAGCGGCATGGGTTCCGGGCTGTCCTCTGGTGCGATGGTACCTCAGTCCCCGTCGGCCTTCAGAGATTCCGTCCTGAACGGACGACGAGCGCTTCGTACCATTCCCGTCAGGCGCCCGGGCCTGCGGAGTTGCGAGCTCGGGGCGCCGGGCCCGTTACCCCGGACCGCCGTAGAACGCGATGCGTCCGCCAAGAAGCACGGCGCTGGCCGTCGTGGAGTCGCTGAACTGGTACATGAACTGGAGCAGCGGGCCCGCGCAGAATTTCTTGCTGATGCGGAGCGGCTCGTACACGGCACCGAACGTGACGATCGACATGGCGCCGCCCGACCCGACCTCTTGGGTCCCCTTCATCATCTGCCGGCCGCCCGCGCCGAACTCCCCGAACAAGCCCACGTTCTGCCAGATGCCGCCCTGGTAAAAGAGCGGGAAAGCCTCGACGTGAAGGATGAAGGCGCTGCCGTTCGACGTGTAGCCGTGGCCCGAGACGGAAACGCCGCTCACGCCGACGCCGAACACGAACCAGTCGCGGAGCGCGGCCCCGAGCCAGAACCCGCCGCCGAGGCCGCCGCCGAGGCCCGTATCGGTCTCGTACTTTCCGACGCCGATCTTGGAGACGTCGTTCGGGTAAGCGCTGACACTGCCCGTCCCGGCGCCCAGGAACCCGCCCATCGCGAAGTCCGAGCGCCGCTGCTGCGGCCCGGGGTCGTAATTGCTGGATGCATCCGCGGAGCTCTCGAGCGCCAGGGCAGGCGTTGCCAGGAACGCCGCGACGGCGAACGCCGGCAGGCACAGACGTCGCGACATGATGCCCGAGACCTAGGCTACCTCGGGCGAATTGAAAAGAGCGAGCCTTCGCGGCGCCGAGCGCGCGGCCAATCCGCGCAGGAAATTGGGCCTCGCGAGGAAGCTCGTGCCACGCCGAGACTCATGCCGTCGGCCGCGCGCGCCCGCTCAGTCACCGCGAGCGTGGTGCTCGCCGCGGTCGCCGTCGGCTGTGGACACCACGCGCCGGGGCCGTCCCTCGCGAAGACCGACGACGAAGACATCGGCATTCCCGTCGTCCCCGTGCCGAAGGAAGGGGGCCCGCGACTCGGCGCGATCGCCGCGGAGACGCCGATCTTCGACCGCCCGTCGCACCGCGGCACGCGCATCGGCACTCTACGGGCGGGCGAGACCGTCACCCGCGCCGCCGAGCCGTTCTCGACGCGAGGGTGCGCGGGCGGCTGGTACCCCATTCGCCCCGAGGGCTTCGTGTGCGCCTCGGGAACCGCCACGACGGACCTCACGCACCCGACGCTGGTCGCGATGGGCCTCGCGCCCGCACGCGACGCGACCCTGCCGTACACGTACGCACGCGCCGCCACCGACACGACAATCTACTCGCCCGACCCCACGCACTCGGACGGCGTCATCCCCGTGGACACCCTCCGCGCGAAGAGCGGCTTCGCCGTCGTCGGCTCGTGGACGGCCGCCGACCCGTCCGGGAAGAAGCTCTCGCTCGCCATGACGACCGACGGCCGCTTCGTCGCGGCGAGCGACCTCGAAGCGGCGAAGCCGAGCGACTTCCACGGCGTCACGCTCGACGACGACCACCGCTTGCCGCTCGCGTTCGTCGTCAAGCGCGGTGTCCACCGCTGGTCCTTCCACGACGGCGAACCGGAGAAGGGCGGCCTCCTCGACTATCACGCTCGCATCGATCTCACCGGTCATTCACGGAAGGTCTCCGGCGTGGAGTTCTGGGCCGCCGCGAACGAACAATGGGTCCGGCTCCGCGACGTCACTCTCATTCGCCCGAGGTCCGAGTTCCCAGCGTTCGTGAAGGACGACCAGAAGTGGATCGACGTCAGCGTGGTGACGGGCGAGCTCGTCGCGTACGAAGGACGAAAGCCGATCTTCGCGACGCTCGCCAGCGTCGGCCGCGACGGGCTCGGCGCGCCCGGCGGCACCGCGGCCACGATCCGCGGCGAGCTCCAGATCACGGGCAAACAACTGACCGCCATCGGCCGGGACCCGGGCTCCTTCGTCGAAGGCATCACGATCCAGGATGCGCCGTGGGCGCTCGAGCTCTCGTCCGGGCAGCTCATCGTCGGCGCGTACTGGCACGACCGTTTCGGCATCGAGCACGGGCCGGGCAATCTCGAGCTTGCTCCCGCGGACGCCGCGAAGCTCTTCCGCTGGGCGGCTCCCGAGCTCCCCGCGGACTGGCACGGCATCACGAAGAAGATCCCCGACCCGACCCTCGTGGATATCCGCTAGCGAGCGAAGTCGTCATGCGGCGGCCCGCACCGCGATGAACGAAACCGATTGCTCCAGCCGTTGCACGGAGCCGAGCCGAAGGCGAGTACCGGGGGAGCAGTCGCGCAGCGAGCTGCGGGGGCGGGCACGCCCCCAGGACGAAACCCCACGCCGGCAGAGCCGTTTCTGGATAGCGAGTACCGGGGGAGCAGTCGCGCAGCGAGCCGCGGCGGCAAGGCGCCCTTTCCTGGTAGCGCGCCCCGGCCTGACCGGCGATGCTCGCGACATCGTGGCATCGGCCTTTCCGCGCATCGACCGCGCCGTGCACCTGCGCAAGGACACGGGACGTCTCATGGCCGCCCTCGACGCGCAGGGTACCCTCCTCATTCCCATTCATCGCGACAAGAACTTCCTCGCGCCCGGCGTCGAGCCTCGCGCGTTCATACCGTCGGCGTCGGAGGCTGCGGCGCTCGTCGACGTGGCGAGCGAGATCGTGTGGCTCGGCCGAGCTGGCGACGCGGACTGCTTCGCGCTCGACGTCTCGGGACTCGACCACCCGCTCACCCACCCTGCCCTCGCCGGCCGGTGCGAGCTCTTCGATCTCCGCATGATGGGCGGACTGCTCCCGCTGGCAGAAGCGGAAGCGCTCGCCTACGCGCGCGGCATCCTGAACTGGCACGGGCGTCATCGCTTCTGCGGCTCCTGCGGGCAGCCGACGAAGCCGAAGGAAGGCGGCCACGTCCGCCACTGCGCGGCCGAGGACCTGAAGCATTTCCCGCGAACGGACCCGGCCGTCATGGTGCTCGTCGCGCGCGGCGACCGCTGTGTCCTCGCGCGACAACCCGGGTGGCCGCCGGGGATGTACGCGGTCGTCGCGGGCTTCGTCGAGCCGGGCGAGACCGTCGAGGACGCCGCGCGCCGCGAAGTGAAGGAAGAGCTCGGCCTCCGCGTGGAGGACGTCCGTTACTTCCGCTCCCAGCCGTGGCCGTTTCCGGGCTCGCTGATGATCGGGTTCACGGCCGAGGCCGAGGACGACGTGCTCACCGTCGACCACGAAGAGCTCGAGGACGCGCGCTGGTTCTCGCGCGACGAGCTCCGGAACCCGCAAGGCTTCTTCTACCCGCCCGCGTACTCCCTCGCGCACTACCTGATCCGGGAGTTCATCGACGCTGCGGGGACGTGAAGCGAGACGATCGGAGCTCTCTCACGCGCTGACCGGCGCCGATTCACGGCCCCGAGCGCAGCGAATACCAGGGGAGCAGCCGCGCAGCGAGCTGCGGGGGCGGGCACGCCAGGCACGCCCCCCACCAACCAATCCCACGCCGCTACTCGTCGTTTCGAAACACCCTGGTAAGACTTTTGACTACGCGGGGGCGCGTACGAGGCGCGCAGGCTCGCCCATTGTAGGGGGGCGTCCCGAAGTCTAATCTCCGCGCCGTGGGACTGGAGCTGGCGCCGGGTTCTGTCATCGCTGGGCGGTACCAGCTGGAGCGCCAGCTCGGTCAGGGGGGCATGGGGGTCGTCTGGTCCGCGATGCACACCGTGACGCGCAAGAGGGTGGCGCTGAAGCTCATCAAGGGCTCGGTCCATCTCCGGCCGGAGCTTCGAGCCCGCTTCCTGCGCGAGGCTCGCGCCGCAACCGCCGTGGAGCACCCGAACGTCCTCGAAGTGCACGACGTGTTCGAGCTCGACGATGCGACGCCGGTGATGGTCATGGATCTGCTCAAGGGGGAGACCCTCGCCCAGCGTATCCATCGCGAGGGCAAGCTGTCCCTCGCGGATACCGCGACCGTCTTCGTGCAGGTCGTCTCGGGGGTCGGCAAGGCGCACGCGGTCGACGTCGTGCATCGAGACCTGAAGCCGGACAACGTCTTCCTCGTGCAGACGGGGAACGGACCGTCGTCGGTGCGGATTCTCGACTTCGGCATCGCCAAGCTCGTCGGCGCCGACGACCCGGCCACCGAGAGCGGCGTGATCACGGGCACAGGAACGATGCTGGGCACGCCCTGCTACATGTCGCCCGAGCAGAGCTTCGGAGAGAAGTCGATCGATTGCCGCACCGACATCTGGTCGCTCGGCGCCATGCTGTACGAGTGCTTGACGGGGTGCCGGCCCGTGGAGGGCGACAGCGTCGGTCAGGTGGTGAAGCGGCTGCTGAGCGACGGCATCACGCCGATCGAATCGATTCTCCCCGAGCTTCCGACCGACGTGGTGCAGGTCATCGGCCGGATGCTGAATCGCGAGCGCGAGCGGCGCCCGCAAGACCTTCGCGAGGTCGTCCGCGTTCTGGCTCCCTACGCGAGTGTCGGCGCGCCGGAGTTCGGGCCACCCGGGTCCGAACGCATCGCGCAGGGCACGCTCCCGGCCGCGTACGCGCACGAACAGCAAGCGGAACCGGCGCCGGCGCCCGCCCCCTATCGCTCCTCGCTCGGACATACCTCGAGCGTCGACTCGTCGCGACCGCCCGGACCCGCGTCGTTCATGGCCAGGGTGACGGCCGTCTGCGCGGTCGCCGCGATAGCCGCCTCTGCCGCAGCCTTCCGGTGGCTCAACACCTCCGAGACGCCGCCCTTGTCACGGTCGGTCGAATCGACGCCGCTGCTGGCCACGCAGGTTCCAGCGATTGAGGCCCCGGCGGCGACGAAGTCTCCCATCGCCGCGCACACGTCCAGCGATTGGCCCGCGGGGCGCGGCTCCGTGCCCCGCTCGTGCGCCGAAGTTCGCAAGCTCACGCACGAGGTGGAGGACGGCACGTACAAACTCGACGTGGACGGCGCGGGGCCCCAGGCTCCTTTCTCCGTCTACTGCGAGGGCATGAGCGACCCATCACGGGAACCGGCGGAGTACATTTCCCTCGCCCGTGGGGCGGCCAGCGGCGACCGGGACGCGAACTCCACGACCTTCGTCTGGTCGGGTGGAGCCTGCCATTGTCCCGAACTGACGAGGCGCTTCACCAAGGTGAGGATGGACCCCGTGACGATGACGGTGGACATCTCCGACGGACGGTTTGCCAGGTACACGCGGGCACGCGCGTGCGAGCACGCCGACCAGAACCACTGCGGCGCGGCTCAGGACCTGTCCTGGGGCACGGCGGGGAGCTGCCGCGCCGACAGGGACACGAGCGGTCGAGGGAACATCGACCTGCGCGACACGCCGTTCTCGGTCGCGCCCGACGTCGAGTTCGAGGCGACGGGCCACGGCGCCGCCGGACACGCGTCGTTTTCTTCGGAGCGCAAGGTCGTGACCCTCGTGGGAGGGGGCCGGTGCGGTTCCCTGGTGCCCGGCACCGCTCCGGCGCTCCACCTGTCCCGAGACCGTTGAGTCGCCCATGCCGCTGCCCACGACCGTCCACTTTCGACCCCGCGCGCCCCGTGAGGTCCTCGTTGCGCTCTCGGTGGCCTGCGCCGGGCCTCTCGCCGGGTGCAGCCCCGACCCTCTGGATTATGCCGCCGATGCCTCGTCGCTCGCGCCACAACGTGCCGCGGTCGACGAGCCCTTGCAACCGCTGCAGCCGGGCCCCGCCGTCGATCCCGCTCGCGCCCGGATCGGCGAAGCGCTCTTCTCCGATCCGTCGCTGTCGGGAGACGGCACGGTGGCCTGCGTGACGTGCCACCCCCTCGACCGAGCCGGTGCCGATGGTCTGACGCACTCGCGCGGAGTCGCCGGCCACGAGACCGCGCTGAACACGCCCACGATCTTCAACTTACCATTCTTGTTCAGATACAACTGGAGCGGGGCGTACACGACCCTCGAAGAGGAGTTCGACGCGCCGGTGACGAAGACCTTCGTCACGACGTGGCCGGAGATCGAGCGCAAGGTTCGCGAGAAACCGGAGCTGACCCTCGAGTTCGCGGCGGCATACTCCCCTGGCGGCGTCTCGATCGCGAACATCAAGGACGCGCTGGCGAGCTACCTCGAGACACTGATCACCCCCGGATTCTCGCTTCGACGCGTTCCTGCTCGGCGACCCCGATGCCCTGTCCGTCGCCGAACGGCGCGGCTACGCGCTGTTCAAGGACCTCGGCTGTTCGAGCTGCCACCAGGGGACCGCCGTGGGCGGCGGATCCTTCCAGAGGTTCGGCGTCATGCAGGACTACTTCGAGGGGCGCACCGGTCCGGAGCCGCTGGGCGCGTCCCTCGGCCGCTTCAACACGACCGGCCTCGCCTCGGATCGCTACGTGTTCCGGGTCGCGAGCCTCCGGAACGTTGCCGAGACGGCGCCGTACTTCCACGACGGCTCCGCCGCGACGCTCGAGGACGCGGTGTCGACGATGGGTCGCGTCCAGCTCGGCGAGGAGCTGTCCAACGACCAGGTCGGGCTGCTCGTCGACTTCCTGGACTCTCTCACCGGCACCTTCCACGGGAGCCCGCTTTGATGCGCGTGGGAATGGTCGTCGCGCTGGTCCTGGCACTCGGCGGCGTGTCGGCGCTCGAGCGCAACGTCCACGGCCGCCTCGAGCACGAGCACGCGACGCTCCGCGTCCTCGACACGCTCGCCGCAACCGACGCGGACCTGGCGACGAGCATCCTCGAGCTCCGTGCGGGAACGCTCGCCTACTTCGATCCGATTGTCCGCGACGTCAAACTGCTGCGCCAGGTGTCTGCGCTCCCCAGTCCGGCGGGCGAGGCGGACTCCGGGCAATGGCAACGGCAAGCCCTCGCTCGCCTCGCGGCGGATCTTCGAACCCAGGAAGACTGGGTGGAGACGCTGAAGACCGATCACTCGCTCCTCCGGAACTCGTCCCTGCACTTTCCGATGGCCGCCGCGACACTCGAGCGAAACAGCGCCGCGAGCCCTGCCCGGCTCGACGCGCTCCGCACGGCTCTCGCGCGCTACTCGATCGGACCGAGCAAGAGCCTTTCCGAGCAAGCGGCGCACGAGGTGGACGCCCTCGAAGCCTCCCCCGCCCCCGCCGATGCCGTCGGAGCCGAAGCGCGCCGGTCACTCATCGGCCACGCGCGGAGCATCGTCGAGCGACGTGAGCGCGTCGACGATCTGGTCCGCAAGATCCTGCGATCCCCCACCCGCGCCGGCATCGCGGAGCTGGTCCAGTTCCACCGTCGCGTCGAGAGCCGCGCCCTGGTCGTGCTCATCGCCGCCCGCACCGTGCTGCTGGTCCTCGGCCTCCTCACGGCGATCGCGCTCGGCGAACTGCTGATGCGATGGCGCCCCCGGGCAAGCGTGCCCCCGGTGCGCGCCTCGGCGCGACCGGCGGACGGCTGAGCCAGGCTCCAAGGCCTGCTTCTACAACACCCTGGGCGCCGTGCGGCGCCTCGGATAGAGTCTGCCTCGTGGTTCGAGACGGGACATCTCGCGCCCGGCGGGGGCGCGTCATTGTGCTCGTGCTGCTCGCGGCAGGTTGCGGCAGCACCAGCGGCGCGAGCCTCTTCTCGGCGCAGAACACCGGCGGGACCCTCGGTGCGAGCGCGGGAGGCAGCGTCGGCACCGGTGGGACGACGTCGCTCGGCACGGGCGGGCAGACCGCCGCAGCCAGCGGCGGCACGAACGGCGGCGGAACCAGCGGCAACGGTGGGGCGATCGGCGGCGGCGCGAACGGCGCTGGCGGCGGCGCGAACGGCGCTGGCGGCATGGGCAGCGGAGGGGTCGCGGGCAGCAGTGGGTCGGGCGGGACGGGCGGCAGCATGTCGGGCGACGCCGGCGAGGGAACGGGGGGCACCGCAGACGATGCCGTCGCGTGCGACGGAGTGACGTGCTCGGTCAGCTCGCAAGAAGAGTGCTGCTTCGACGGCACCTCCCCGCACTGCTTCTCCGGCGATCTCGGCGGCAAGTGCTCTTGCAGCGGACTCTTCTGCTCGACCACCGTCGTCGACTGCGACGGACCCGAAGATTGCCCGAGCGGACAACTATGTTGCGGCAACATGGGTCTCACCGACTCCGTCTTCACCCGCCTCTCCTGCGCGAAGAACTGCTCGAGCGGCATCACGAACACGGAGACCGAGATCTGCCACCCGGACGGCCCCCCCTGCACGAACGGCAACACGTGCAGCCCCGACGCCGCGCTGCCCACCGGGTACACGGACTGCGGATATTAGTTCCGCATCGACGCGCGCGTCGATGCGGAACTACTTACTTCGCAGCGCTTCCAGGATCTCGACCGTCGCGTGGGAGCGATTCAGCGTGTAGAAGTGAATGCCGGGCGCGCCGCGGGCGACGAGGTCGCGGCACTGCGCGATGGCGTGGGCAATGCCCACGGCCCGGACGGCTTCGGGGTCGGTTTTGACGGCTTCGAGCTCGTCGAGCAGCGCGGCGGGGATCTTCGCGCCGCAGAGGCTCGTGATGCGGCGGATCTGTGAGAGGTTCGTGATGGGCCAGATGCCGGCAATGATGCGCTGGCGTATCCCGGCCGCCCGCGCGCGCTCGACGAACGAGAAGTAATTCGCGTTGTCGAAGAAGAGCTGCGTCACGAGGAAGTCGACGCCCGCGTCCACCTTGGTCTTCAGGTGCCGAAGATCGGTCTCGGCGTCGGGAGCCTCCGGGTGTTTCTCGGGATAACACGCGCCCGCGAGGCACAGGTCGTGGCGCGAGCGGATGAACGCGACGAGCTCCGATGCGGCACCGAAACCGCCGGGCGTCTTCACGAACCTCGTCTCACCCTTCGGGGGATCGCCGCGGAGCGGGAGCACGTTCTCGATGCCGGATTCGCGGAACTGCTCGAGCACGTCGGTGATGTCGGTCTGGGTCGCGCCGACGCACGTCAGGTGCGCCATCGCGTCGATGCCGGTCTCACGCGTGATGCGCCCGACGAGCTCGACCGTGAGCCGCCGCGTACTGCCCCCCGCGCCCCAGGTGACCGAGACGTACGTCGGTTCGTACGGGCGCAGATCGCGAACGGTCTGGAAGAGCTGCTCGACGCCGGCTTCGTCCCTCGGCGGAAAGAACTCGAACGAATAAGCGGGGTTCTCTTGCTCTAGCTTGTCGATGATCTTCACGGGCGGGGGTGCGGGAGCCTACCCTGAAATGTCCGCCCGATGCTAAGGACTGGCGCGAGAGATGCGCATCCACGTCGTGGCGGTTTCGGGCACGGGCATGGGCTCCCTCGCCGGCCTGTTGCGTGAGCTCGGGCATGAAGTGACGGGGAGCGACGTCGCATTCGATGCGCCCATGGGGCCCTTGCTCGAAGAGTGGGGAGTGGTTTGTTGGCGCGGATTTCGATCCGGCGCACCTCGACCCGCGGCCGGACCTCGTCGTCATCGGGAACGTGTGCCGGAAGGACAATCCGGAAGCGCGCGCGGCCATCGATGGAGGACTGCCGTACACGCACATCGCGGGCGCGCTCGCGGAGTTCGTGCTCGGGGGCACGCGGCCGCTCGTCGTCGCGGGCACGCACGGCAAGACGACCACGACGTCGCTCTGCGCCTGGCTCCTCGAAGCCGCGGGGCGCGAGCCGGGTTTCCTCGTCGGCGGCGTGCCGGTGAACTTCACGCGTAGCTTTCGCGCGCCGCGGAAGAAGCGGTTGCCCGTCGCGGGCGGCGTGTCAGTGGACGCACGCGCGCCGTTCGTCATCGAGGGGGACGAGTACGACACCTCCTTCTTCGAAAAGACGGCGAAGTTTCTCCACTACCGCGCGGAGGTCGCGATCATCACGTCGATAGAGCACGACCACGTGGACATCTATCCGACGATGGACGCTTACCGCGACGCGTTCCGGAAATTCGTCGCGACCGTGCCGGAGAGCGGGCTCGTCGTCGCGAACGCCGCCGACCCGGTCGTCGTGGAGGTCGTCCGGGAAGCCGCGCGCGCGGACGTCGCGTGGTATGCGCTCGAGGGCGAGCCGCTCCACGGGGTGGCGCCACGCTGGCTCGGCGCGCCCGCGGGCACGGACGCGCGCGGCACGGCGTTCGACCTGTACGCGGGCGGCGTCGCGTGCGGACGCCACGTCGTGCCGCTCGGCGGCAGGCACAACGTCGCGAACGCCGTCGCCGCCATCGGCGCCGTGGTCGAAGGATACGGGCCGCGCCTGCACGAGGTCGCGCGGCCGCTCGCGCAGTTCCGCGGCGTGAAGCGGCGCCAGGAGGTCATCGGCGAGCCGCGCGGCATCGTCGTCATCGACGACTTCGCGCATCACCCGACGGCCGTGCGAGAGACCCTCGCCGCTCTCCGCGCGCGCTTTCCGACAGGGCGGCTCTTCGCGGCGTTCGAGCCGCGGAGCGCCACCGCGTGCCGCGCCATGCACCAGGCCGATTACGCCCTGAGCTTCGACGCCGCCGACGAGGTGCTGCTCGCACCGCTCGGACGCACCGGGCTCGCGGACGGAGAGCGGCTCGACCTCGAGCGCCTCGCCGCGGACCTGCGCGCGAAGGGCAAGCGCTCCGCGAGGTTCGACGGCACGGCGTCCATCGTCGCGGAGTTGGTCGAGCGGGCACGCCGGGGGGACGTCATCGCGCTCCTGTCGAACGGCGCTTTCGGGGGTATCCACGGAAAGCTCCTCGCGGCACTCGACCCACGCTGAGCCCGAAATGCGCAGACGCGCCGACGCGCCGCTCGTGGAACAAAGGGCGCTCCTTCGAGGAGCGTCGAACGCTCCGTGGCCTGGGTCTTCCGGTCGCGCTAAGCTCCTGCCCCATGCAGGCCCTCGAAGCCATGCTGCCTCCTCTGAAGGAAGACGCTGACGGAGTGCTTCGCGTCGCGGGCACTCGCATCTCGTTGGACTCCATCGTGGCGGCCTTCGACATGGGCGCGACGGCCGAAGAGATCGTCGACCGATACCCGTCAGTCGGTCTCGCAAGCGTCTACGAGATCATCGGCTACGTATTGCGCCACCGGGGGGCAGTCGACGGGTACCTGGCCGATCGCGAGCGTCAGGTCGCGGAGGTCAGGACCCACCTCGAGACGCGCTTCCCCCCCGACGGGATCCGCGCTCGCCTGATCGCTCGCCAGGGCGGTCCCAGCGCTGCACGATGATCCGCCTCGCCGCGGACGAAGATCTCGACAACGACATCCTGCGAGCCCTGCGCCGACGCCTGCCCACCCCGCTCGCCGAGCGGGCACGTCTGAGCACGAATCGAGCGCTGCATCGGCCTTAGCTTAAGCTAGGCAGCAGCCTCATTCGTCAAATGAACCGCCCTCCTCTCGGGTCCGCTTCACGTCTGCGAACGCTTCCCGAAACAGACCGCCAAGGTCCGCGATCTCCGCGACCGAGTCGAGCGGCACGAGCGACCATAGGCCACTCGTACCCAAATGGCGTCCCGGCGCCAGTTCGGTTGCTTTCTCAGGCGGTAGGTGCACCCACACGATCGGGTGCTTCCGATCGAGCTGGAGCCTCGCGAACGCCCACGTGCGTTTCTCGGCAATGTGGATCTTGAAGTATGCGACCGAGGGTTCGTATGCCGCCGGACGGTCCGGTCCGAGCAACCTCTTGATCGTCGCGAAGGCGTTCAGCTCGTCGGTCGACGCTTCGACTTTCCCACCCCCTGCAGCGTCGGGTTTCGACTCGCGACCAACCGGCGTCGGAGTCGTCAAGGCGGCTGTCAGCATCCGCTGCCGCGCCCACTCGTTGATCGCGCTCGCCACGATGCTCTTCCAGCTCTCGATGACCGCTTGCGTGAGATTTCTTGTCTCGATGTTGGCGATCGCGAGCTTGGTAAACTCGGTCGACGGCTCAAGGAGGCGCGTCAGCTCCCCGAGGAGCAAATTCTTCTCGCGTTGCCGCTGTGCGTAGGCGCGAACTAGCTCAGGGTTGAGCTTTGCCTTCAGCAGGATGGTGATTACGTCAAAAGGTGCCGGGTCCTCGGAGAAGACGTCCCACTTGGCGAAAGGCTCCTTGTCCATGACGTTCGGGTTGACGACGTCAGTGAAGAAGCGCCACTGGGCGCCGTTAGTCAGGATGCCTAACTTCACATTCGGATCCTTGGCGAAGTAGTCAGCGAGCTGTTCATCGAAGCCCCCGAGCTTCCTTCCTACCTCCTTGGCCTCAACGAAAAAGGCGAACGTCCCGTTGTGCAGGAATGCCCAGTCGATTGGCTTCGAGGAGCGCTCCTTCCCGAAATCCACCTTGTATTCGGGAATGCATTCCCGCGGATCGGTGAGGTCGTAGCCGAGCATCGTGAAAAAGGGACCAATGAGGCTTTGCTTGGTGGCCTGCTCGTTGCCCTTGACGTGCTCGGCAAGCTCCTTCACACGCTTGATGTACCCCGCGATCTGATCTGACAAGTCCGACATCCGAGCTACGGTAACATGTCGCTTGGGGCAGCGGACTGCTCGTTTCACCGCAGGATTTCCGTCCGTCGTGGAGACCAAGCGGGCGAGACGAAAGGGCGGTCGACGCGCCGCGCGTACGCTTCTGCGCTCACCCTGCGTCGGGACGAACGAGAAGCGCGCCACGGTCATGACCGGCCCCAGCTATGCGCTGAGCCCGAAATGCGCGGACGCCCCGACGCGCCGCTCGTGTGATAAAAGGCGCTCCTTCTCGGAGGATTACTCGTGGCCTGTATCTGCGGACTCGGTGAATCGACGGAAACCTGCTGTCTCCCCATCATCAAAGGGGAGCGCCCCGCGGCGACGGCCGAGGCCGTCATGCGCGCCCGCTTCACGGCGTACGCACTCGGCGAGATCGATTACATCCTGGATTCCCTGCACCCCGAGCACCGGGGGGACGTCGACCGCGCCGCAACGGAGACGTGGTCGAAGAACGCCACGTGGAAGAACCTCGAGATCCTCTCGACGGAAGCCGGCGGCGAGAGCGACGCGGAGGGCAAGGTCGAGTTCAAGGCGCACTTCGAGATCAACCGAGCACCCCACCTTCACCACGAGCACGCCAGGTTCGCGCGACACGACGGTCGCTGGTACTACGTGGACGGCGACGTCGAAGGCGCGAAACCCATCGTCCGCGAAGGGCCGCGGATCGGCCGCAACGACCCGTGTCACTGCGGGAGCGGCAAGAAGTACAAGAAGTGCTGCGGCAAGGCGGCGTGAGGGGGTGAGCGGCCGCTCACGCGAGGTGAACCGCCGCCCGCGTGCAACGTCGAGTCCCGCGGCGCTTCACGGCTCCGCGCGAGCGCACCGGGGGCTGTCGAGGACGACCGTGACGCCGTGGTTCGTCGGGACGAGCTGATTCCAGAGCTGCGTCGTGGCGGCCGTGCCGGTGAAGACGTCGACGTGCTCGCCCTTGACGCGGAGGCCGCGATCTTGCGCGATGAAGCAACCGTCGTGGAACGCGGAGCGGGCGCGATCGACGGGTAGACCGTCGAACTCCGGGAATGTAAATGGGCGTGCCCATGGGCACGAGGGAGTCATCCACGGCCACGGTGAGGAGCGGCGTGATGGGCAAGCCAAGTGCGCCGCGCCCCCAAGGGAACTTCGTGGCGTCGAGGGCCTCGAAGCAGATCTTCTCGCCGGTCTTCGGACACACCTCGGCGCAATCGCAGCCACGCTTGGCGAAGCTGATGGTCTGGCCCGTCGTCAGAATGCCGCTGCCCTGCACGCACACGGCCTCGTAGAAGCCGCGAGGAACGTCGGTGATGCTGCCGCACCTGACGTCGTGCAGCGTGACCGGGTTCCCGTCGAAGTCGGACTCCAGGGGGAAGTCGTAATAGGTGTTGCGGAACGTGCCGAGGACCCTGCCGACGACCGGTTCGTGCGGATTCGGCGCGGTGGACGAGAGAACCGGCTCTTCTTCCTGTTCGCTGCCGAGCACGCGTGTCTCGAACCGCGCGGGGTCGGGGGGCGCGGACTGCTCGACCGCACGCTTCTCGTTGGGTCGAGGCGTCTCCACGGTGTCGTCGTCCGCCGTGTTCCCTTGCTCGAACCACGTCGAGCCAGCGGTGGCGCATGCTGACAAAGTCGCAGCGGCCAACCCCAAGATCGCCCCCTGCGTCCGCCCGAGCTTCATCGCGCGCGGTCCCTCAGCGAGAGCCTGGGAATGGACGGGTCGCAGAGGTCGCCCGCGTCGCGCGTGATGTGCGGCTTGAGTTGTTCGGTGTGGCGCACCCAGTGCTCGCGCACGCGAGGGGGCACCTGGAACTCGTCGAGGGTGTCCTTCAGGATCTGGAGACGCCGGTTGAACTGCCCGCCCATGATGGGGTGAGCGGCATGCACTTCGCGGAGCGGGCGTCCCGTGTACTCGACGTCGGCGCCGAGGTGACGCGCCGCGAACTCGTACTCCTTCGCCTTCACGCGCTCGCGGCTCGCATTCCGGAAGAAGAAGCCGATCATGGCATCGTCGAAGATGCGATCGACGAACCGGTCCACGATGCGCCGGAGCGCGGGCTCACCGCCGAGCTCGTCGAAGAAGGTCGGAGCGTTCATCCACTCCCGAAGCTAGCAGAAACGTCGCCGAGAGCGACGCCCCAGAGCTTCCGGACTACGTCCGCGGGGCGTTCCCGTGCGACGCGACGCCGAGCTCGTTCAGGAAGCGGCCGATGCTGCGGAAGCGGTCCGACCTGCCGAACTGCACGAGGTGCCCGCCGTGCATCGTCTCCAGCCGGCATCCGAAATGCTGCGCCAGCTTGCGCGCGTTCTCGATGGGTGTGATGCGGTCGGCTTCCGCGCCGATGACGAGGACGGTACTCGACGGAATCGCGAGCTTCCGGTGGAGCGGGCTGGTCATCTTGTGCACCGCCTCGAGCGCCTTGTGCTGCGCCACGTCTTCTTCCGGCGTGTCGCCGAGATGGCCGTTGAGACGCGCCGCGTCCGCGATGGACGCGAGCGGGATGATCGGGATCGCGAACGAGAGCTTCGATTCGACCGTCGCGGCGAGGGCCGTCGTGAATCCGCCGAGGCTCATGCCCATGACGCCGATCTTCTCGTGCCCGCGCGCCGAGGCCCAGCCGACGAAGTCCTGGAAATCTGCCATCGCCTGGCGAAACCCCTCGTTCGTGATGCGAGGCTCGGCTCCGGGAAAGGGCGGGAGCTCGCCAAAACGGCGGCGCATCCGCGGCCCATGGAAGGGCAGCACGAAGAGCGCGACGTCCATGCCGAGGCGTTCCAGGAACGGCAAGGGCCAGATGCGCTGCTCCATCCGGTGCACGCCGCCGAGGTAGCCGTGGATGAGAACCGCCATGGGCCGAGGCTCGGCATGGAGGACGAGGCGCGCGGTGGCCGTTCGATTTTCCTCCGAGCGATCGTATTGCTCCTGAACTTCCGGCAGGAAGGTCCGGTAGTCACTCGCCCAGCTGACGTCCACGATGCGCGCGCCGTCGGGCCGGATCAGCTGCACTTCTTCCTTCGGAACGATGAACCTGGGCTCCCGGAAGAAATGCTCATAGGCACCGAGCCGCTGATAGCGGTCCTTCAGCCGGTGCATGAGGGCGATACGCACCTCATGGCGGAGCGTCTTGGCGTGGCGCTGGCCCCCCGTGCGCGCGAGCGCCGTGCGACGCACGGCCAGGTCGACCGCAGCCGCGGCCGCGCCGCAGAGGCGCTGAGTAGCTCGCTGCATCGTTCGGCTGGAGCCTAGTGCAGAACCGGCGTTCGGCCAGGGGAAAAAGTGTGAACGACCGCTGGTTACGGTGACATCGACGCACATGGGTCGCTCTCTCCGCCGCGTCTCACGGACGCTCGTCACGCCTCTCGAGCACCCAGGCTCGCCCCTCGGCCTCGCTGGCGACGGTGAAATGCGGCGCATCCACGACGGCGTCGAGCGCGAAGTAGCGCGGCAGCTCCGGATCGTCCGCGAGCTTGCGGAGAACGGCGGGATGGATGACCGCGAAGCGCGCGCCGTAGAGCGCCGCGAGCTGGGCGAGCCCGCGCGGATAGTGTGTAACGGCGATCGCCGCATCGCGACCGAAGAGGAGCTCATGGTCGTTCAAGCCGAGCAGATCGATGGTCGTTCGATCGCCGAAGTACCGGATCGCGCCGGCATCGTCCGAGAGAACTACGGCATTCACGGGCGTGTGCGCTGCGAGCCATTTTCCGAGGCGCACCTGGAGGTCGTCGATGTTGCGACAGTTCCACGAATAGCGCGCCGCGAAGACCGCGTGATCGGCCGGGTACGCGAGGCAGCAGCCGAGCCCACAGACGAGCGCCGCAGTGCGACCCGCGACCCGGAAGAACGCGGCCGACAGCATCCGGGATCGGCTGCCGGCCTGCAGGACGACGTCTTCGACCGCGACGATGCCGGATGCGAGCGGCAAGAATGCGAGCGGTAGCGCCGGCACGAGGTAGCGCAGGAAATAGAAGAACCGCGCCGCGTCGGCGGGCACGTGACGGGTCGCGGCGACGCCGGCAACGAAGACCCAGGGCGCGAGCACCGCCGGAAGACTCCGCGGACCGCGCGAGCGCACCACCACGGCGGCGCCCGCCACCACGAGCAGCGTCGCGAGCCCGAGCGCACGCGTGGGCGCGTCGAACCAGAGGGCAATCACCGCGCGACCGAAATTGCCGAGCGCGTCGCGAGCGTCGTGCTTCGCATAGAAGGTGTTCGGCAAAGGGTGCCGCGTGACGAAAAAGCAATATGCGCCCCACAGCCCGAGCGCCACGACCGCGGGCACGGTCGCTCGAACCATCGCTCGGCTGCGTTCGCGAGAAATGGGCACTGCGGCGGCCGCCAGTGGTAGGAGCACGGCGGCTTCGGGACGCGCCAGACACGCGAGCGCAAGCCACCATCCCGACGCGCGAAAGTGACCGCGTAGCCACTCGGCAGCGGTCGCGAGCAGCAGAGCGCCGGCGAGGCTCGTCTCCATTCCGGAGACTTGCGAGAACGCGACGAACGGGTGCGCCGCCAGGAGCAGTCCTGCGACGAGACTCGGCCAGTACCGCGAGGACAGGAACAGCGACGTCTCGAAGAGCAGCCCGCTCGCGCACGCGGCAAGTGCGACGCCGAACGCCTTGACGACGAGCACGACGGGCAGTGCCGTGACGCGCGCCACGAGGTGAGCGACCGCCACGCACGCCATCCAGAGCGGGCTCGTGAACCCTGCCTCGAGCGTGCCGGCGTTGTAGAACGGGGCCCCGTGCTCGGCGAGCGCGCGCCCGTAGACCATGTGGATCCAGGCGTCGTCGAGCGGGAAACCGGAATGCGCCGCGGCGGTCCCGCACGCTCTTCCGCCGCAATAGGCCGCCGCGAGCGCGACGTGGACCGCGGCGAGCAGACCCCAGGCTAAAGCTCGGTCCCGGGGGCGCCGGTGGTCTTCCATGGGCTGAATCTCGGGCGTCGCCGCGATGCCGGAGATTGGCGAGAAATGCGCACGGCCCGCGCATCTGCGCAAGCGCAGGCCGCCGGCGCTGCACCCTGGCCCGTCGTCCGATTCGGCCGCAGCGGACTCAAGGCACTCGCTCGCGCTCCCGGCGCGCGGTATCGGTGATCCGGGTGGAAGAGGAAGCCACACAGTGAAGAAGCCAACGAGCCTCCGGGCGATCCTGGCGACCGTGACCGTCCTCGTGACGGCGCTGGCGGTACTGAGTGCCGGGGCCCTCGTCGGAATGACGACCATCTTGCGCGAGACCACGGCGCGGAGCGGGACGTCAGTGGAAGCCGTGCGGCTCGCCGAGGAAATCCAGACGGATCTCTTGCTCCACGAGCGCGCGAAGGACCCGCTCCTCAAGCGGCAGATCGAGAGCGAGATGCGGCGCAAGGTCCTGGAGGCGCGACGATTCGTCACGGGCGAACGAGAAGCACGCAAGCTGGCCGAAGCCGAGTCGAAGGTCGACTCTTACGTGACTCTTGGCGGGGCAGACGTGAGTCCCGCCGGACACGAGGCTCGGCAGGGCGCTGCCTACGATGCGCTCGAAGAGCTGGTGATCATCAACGTGGAGCAGTCGAAGGCGGCCGAGCGGGACGCCGCCCGCTGGAACACCGTCGGCAACGCCGTCGGCGGCGTTTGCGGGGCGCTCGTGGTGCTCGTCGCGACTGCCCTGGTTGCGTGGTTGAGCGGGCGCGCCTTCAAGCCAATCATCGGGCTCGCGTCGGCGATGGATCGGTTCGGACGCGGAGACCGCGACGTGCGCGCGGCCGAGGATGGCCCGAGCGAGATCCGCGAGATGTGTCGTCGCTTCAATCAAATGGCGTCAGTGATCGCTGTCCAGCGATCCGCGCAAATCGCCTTCCTGGGGGGCGTCGCTCACGACCTTCGGAACCCGCTGTCGGTCCTGCGGATGTCGGTCCCGTTGCTCGCGTCGGGAGACCGGCCTCCGCCTGCGGAGAGGCTGACTCGCACCGTCGAGAAGATCGACCGGCAAATCACGCGCATGGAGCGCATGCTCGGGGACTTCCTCGACGTCGCCAAGAATCGAAGCCGGTGAGCTCGAGCTCCGGCTCGACGTACACGATGCAAGAGCGCTCGTCCTCGACGTCGCGAGGCTGTTCGATGGCGTCGCGCCGGAGCATCGGCTCGAGGTTCGAGTGCCCGACGACTTCACTCCAGTGTGCTGCGATCAACTTCGCATCGAGCAGGTGCTGACCAACCTGATCAGCAATGCCCTCAAGTACTCGCCAGGCGGGAGCAAGGTCGAGGTCGTGTTGAAGCCGCGAGAGGACGAGCTCGAGCTAAGCGTCGTCGACCACGGGGTCGGCATCGCGGAGAACGACCGAGCAAGGATGTTCGAACCGTTCCGCCGAATCGGATTGTCCGCGGGAACGGTGCCCGGCGTGGGGCTCGGGCTCTTCGTCGTTCGCAAGATCATCGACGCTCATCGGGGTCGCATCGAGGTGGAGAGCGTGGTCGGTTCGGGGTCCGAGTTTCGCGTCTTCCTACCGGCATCGCACGAAAGCATCGTACGGTGCGGCTCGTGCACGGGAGTCTCGACGGCGTCGAACGGATCGTGACCGGTCGAAACGGCACGCTCCGCTCGCCGTTCGGCGCGCCCATGCGACCGACCCCGCGGCGCCGGGACGAGGTGAGCCCGTGACCGGCGTGGAACTCGTCGCCGTTTTCGTGTCGCTCGCCGCCGTGCTCGCCTACGTCAATGCGCGAGCTCTCCGGCTCCCTTCGGCGATCGGACTGATGGCGCTCGCGCTCTTCGTGTCGTTCGCCGTCGTCGGGCTCGGCAAGTACGGGATCATCGACGCATCGCGGGTGCAGGGGCTCGTGGCGCGCGCCGATTTCTCCGACGCCCTGATGCACGGCGCGCTCGGCCTGCTCCTCTTCGCAGGCGCTCTCCACGTGGACATCGTCGACCTCGTGGCGCAGAGAAGCTCGATCGCGACGCTCGCGCTCGGCAGCACGCTCCTCTCGACGGCGATCGTCGGCGCTGCGACGTTCGTACTCTTGCGCTCCCTTGGCCACGACATCGATCTCGCGGATGCGTTTCTGTTCGGCGCCCTCATCTCGCCCACCGATCCGATCGCCGTTCTCGGGATTCTCAGGTCGGCGAAGGCCCCGACCGAGCTGGCCGTGCAGATCAGCGGCGAGTCCCTGTTCAACGACGGCATCGGCGTCGTGCTCTTCATGACGATCAGCGAAGCGTCGCGCAGCGGCCACGTCACGGGCACGGGAATGGCGCTGCTGTTCGCTCGCGAGACGCTCGGCGGCGCGGCGTTCGGACTCGCCCTCGGTTACCTGGGCTTTCGACTCCTGCGGAGCATCGACGATTACTCGGTGGAGGTATTGATCACACTCGCCGTCGCCCTCGGCGGTTATGCCCTCGGCGAGCGACTTCACGTGTCGGCGCCGATCGCCGCGGTCGTCGCCGGGCTCATCGTCGGCAACCAAGGCCGGAGACTCGCGATGTCGAAGCTGACGCGGGAGCACGTGGACGTGTTCTGGAAACTCGTCGACGAGATCTTGAACGCCATCTTGTTCCTCGCGCTCGGGCTCGAAGCGACCCGCCTGACGGTCGGCCCGGGGATGCTGCTGGCGGCGGGGCTCGTCGTGCTCATCGTGCTCGGTGCGCGCTTGATCTCGGTGGCGATACCGGTGTCGCTGCTCCGGATGCGCAGCAAGTTCCCTCCGCACGCCGTGAAGATCTTGACCTGGGGGGGCCTCAGAGGAGGCATCTCCGTGGCCCTGGCCCTGTCTCTCCGGAACGGTCTCTTCGGCGATCGAATCGTGCTCCTCACCTACGCCGTCGTGGCTTGTTCGATCCTCGTCCAGGGTCTTTCCCTGGGCCGCGTCGTGCGCCACCTCGGGAGCGGCGCGTGAGGCTCACGCATTGCCGTCAGACGGGCTCGCCGACGGCACCAGGCGATTCCTCGGCGGAAACCGACGCTTTCACCGGACCATGGGTGAGATACAGCGCAAGCCCCGTGAACACGAAGCCGCCCACGACGTTGCCGAGCGTGACGGGGATCTGATTCCAGAGCCACCAGTCGGATAGCGAGACCTTCGCGCCCAGCATCATGCCGGTCGGGATGACGAACATGTTGACGATGGAGTGTTCGAAGCCTTGCGCGAAGAAGATGAAGATCGGAAGCCAGCAGCCGACGATTTTTCCGGCGGTCGAGGTGGATGCCATGCCCATCACGACGCCCAGACACACCATCCAGTTGCACAGGATGGCTTTCACGAACGCCGTGGCCCAGCCCGCGGCTCCGAAATGGGCGTACCCGAGCGTCTTCGCCTCGGCGATGGCGACAATCTTCTCTCCCACGCCCGTGGCCGCAACGTGACCGAAGTCCGTGAGCGCGACGTAGAGCAGCGCTCCGTAAAAGACGCTCCCGAGCAGGTTGCCGAACAGCACCCAGAAGAGATTGGCGATCATCTTCCCTGGCGCGAGCTTGCCTTCCATCGCCGCGAGCGGAAGGAGCGAGAAGCTGCCCGTCGCGAGCTCGAGGCCCAGAACGATGATCATCGCGAACCCGACCGGGAAGACCAGAGCGCCGACGAGCGGCATCTTGGTCTGCACGATCGCGCCGATGGCGAGGCTCGTCGCGTAGCCGAGCAACGCGCCGGAGAGAAAGCCGCGAATGACCAGGTCCTTGGTCGGTAGCGCGCCCTTCGTCGCGCCCGTGTTCACCATGTTCTTCACGACCTCGATCGGATTGACGTAGTCCATGGGCTTTGACCTTCGCTCAGCAACCCTCGTGCCACGGCCTTCGATCCGCGCTTCGCAGGCTCGGCTCCCCCCAAAGCGTGCTCCGGTCATGGCCCCGAGACGGAACCGACATCTTCGATGCTTCGGCTGCAATCTTGCCCGACAAATCTGTCGTGACCCTGGACGCCGCACGGACAAATTTGTCGCGACCCCGTGACGTCGTGTACGTCTCGGGCGAATGTTCGGGATGTTCCCGGTGCTCGGCGCGCTCGGGCTCCTCTACTGGCTCACGGCCGCGACGACCGTGCTCGGCGCCGACAACGGCGAGTTCTGCACGCTGTTCGCGACGGGCGGCGTCGCGCACCCGAGCGGCTATCCGCTCTACGTCCTCTTGCTGCGGGCGTTCGCGTGGCTCCCGGCTCCGACGCCGGCGCACGGCGCCGCGATCGTCACCGCGGGCATCGGGCTCGGCGCCGCGGTGCTCCTGTTTCACGCCTGTCGCGCGTGGGGCTCCGGCGCGAGCGCCGCCGCACTCGCCGCGGTCGTCTACGCGCTTTCGCCCGTCGCGTGGGATCTGTCGACTCAAGCCGAGGTCTTCGCGCTGAATGCCGCAATCGCCGCCGCCATCCTCTGGCTCGCTGCGCCGGAAGGCCCCGCACGCGGTGTCGCGCGCGTCGCGTGGCTCGGCGCGCTCGCGGGCCTCGGGTTGTCGGACCACCACACGATCGTGCTGCTCGCGCCCGTGGGCCTTTACGGCGCAGCACTCGGAGCCCGCGAATCGACGGAGCCACTCCGGGCCTGGCTTCTGGGTGCTGGTGCGCTTTTGTTGGGGCTCTTGCCCTATGGGACGCTTCCCCTGTTCGCGCGCGGCGACCCTCTGACCCATTTCGTCTGGGGGGACGTCACCACGCTGCGCGGCATCGTCGCGCACTTCCGCCGCGCGGACTACGGCACGACGACGCTCGCGCTCGGTAACGCGCCTCTGCGCCCGCTCGCGCAGCTCATGGCGCTCGCAAGGCGGCTCTTCGTCGACCTGCGCGTCGTGCCGCCGCTCATCGGCGTCGCGGTTCTCGTTGCGAAGTGCGCCGGGCGTGGCGTCGCGAATCGCACCGAGCGCGTCGCGTTCGTGAGCCTCGCCGCGGCGTTTCTGCTCGCGGGGCCGCTGTTCGTCCTCTTCATGAACGTGCCCGCCACGCCGGAGGGCGCCGCCATCGTGCGGAGGTTTCATCTGCTCCCCGCGCTGCTCCTCTGCGTGCCCTTCGCCGTCGGAGCCGAGGCGCTGCTCGGCCGCGCGAGCGCGCTCCTTCGAGGCGCGGCGATTGCCGGCGTGATCTGTCTCGATGTGTGGCTCGGCTTGCCGGGAATCGCGAACGAGCGCCGGCCCATGCTCGAGAACTACGTCCTCGACACACTCGCGACCGTGCCGGAGAACGCGGTCGTGTTCGGCAGCGGCGACGAGCGCGTCTTCGGCTTCCTCTACGCGAAGCTCGGGCTCGGAGTCCGCCGCGACGTGACGTTCGTCAGTCCCATCTTGCTCCACTACGGCTGGTATCACCGCCGCGTCGAAGCCGAGCTCGGCATGACGCTCCCCGGACCGAAGCACGGCTCTATCAGCACGGTCGACCTCGCGGCGACCGTCCTGAGCCACGGCCGTCCGCTGTTCCTCGCGGACGCGGGCACCGGCGCGATCCTCCGCGCCTTTGCGACGTTCCCCGTCGGCACGGTGATCGTCGTACTGCCGCCGGGAGCAAGCCCGCCGCCACCGGATGCCCTCGAACGAACGAACGTCGCGCTCTACGCGCGTTACCGCATCGATCCGAGCGTGCGCAACGCGCGCCAAGCGTGGACCGCCGGCCCGCGCCAGGCGTACGCGCGCCCCTGGTACACCCTCGCCGCCGCGTTCGGAGCGCGCGGGGACGCCGCGGGAGCCGCGCGCAACGCCGACCGCGCCGCGGCCATCGACGTCCCGCGGTGAGTCGGGAGAGCGGTAGTCAGCCGATCTTGATCTGACGCGTAGTCGCGGAACGCTCGCTCGACGAGCTTCAAAAAAGCGCGCCCGCCGGCCTCCGAAAGTAACGATTTCCGTGTCGCGCAAGCGATATGCCTTTGCGAGCTTCTCGCACGCATCCGCGCGGAAGCTTGAGCTCACCGTTCTTGAGCTGCTCGTGCTCCTCCGGCGTAATCTCCGCGATCACGGTCGGGCTGGGCGTGTCCCTCGTTGGTGCGAAGGCGAACGGCTCGATACTTCCAGTCGCCACGGTATTGGCGTTGTAGAGCGGACAGGCCGTCGCTCCGTCGAGTCTCTTCTCCGCCGACCGCGACAGATCGGTCGCGGCGCGGGCACCTGGAACAGCGTTGCGGGTTCGACGCAGAGTGCGTTTCCGTATTCCAGATGACCTGGCTCACCCACTGCGCCGAGGTCCTTGAGTTTGGCCATCGGGCGCGCAGCGTTTCGCGTGTGACGCCGATGCCGGGGGCCGTTGACTGCGGTGGGACAGGAGCTGCGCGGCTGGTATCGGTGCCCCACGCTTCGGACATGCGTTCGCGGCGGTCAAACTCCGCCGAGCCGGCCTTTTTCCCCGCGCGCGCTACGATGAGCTCCCTTTGGCTCGACTCGAGCCGTCCGGAGCTTGGCCAAGCTCCCGCCGGCTTGGTTCGAGCCTCTTGCGAGCTCAAATAAGCTCCCTTTGGCTCGACTCGAGCCATCCGGGGCTCGGCCAAGCTCCCGCCGGCTTGGTTCGAGCCTCTTGCGAGCTCAAATAAGCTCGCCTTGGCTCGACTCGAGCCATCCGGAGCTAAAATAAGCAAATTCCGGCTCGACCCGAGCGATCGGGAGGCAGCCGTGAGCTCGCTTTGGCTCGACTCGAGCCATCCGGAGCTAAAACGAAGGCAGCACCGGCTCACAGTGAGCCATCAGGCGCAAATCCGAGCTTCTCGGGGGGGGACGCGCCGGGCCCGGGGCGCTTTTGCAGCCGCAGGTGGTGCCAGAGGAGCATCTCGAGCGTGCCGACCTCTCGGAGGAAGATCTGGTCGTGCCCGCCGGGCAGAGTGTCGAAGTCATGCGGGACATGGAGCTCGGCCAGACGCTTGCTCAGGGCCTGGTGCACCGGGTACGTCGGATCCCAGTACGAAGATTCGACGTGGACGGCGCGGGGACCGAGGCGGTCGATGATCGCACGCAGCGCGGCCGCGTAGCGCTGCGCCGTGAAGTCGCCGATCGCGGCCTGGACCGTGCCCACGGCACCGAAGAGCTCGGGCTTGCGGAGAAAGACTTCCATCGCGACGAAGCCACCGAGGGAACAGCCGTCGAGAGCCGTGCCGACCACGTCGGTGGTCGCGGGGGCGTTCGCGCGGACGGCGGGGAGCAACGTGGTCGCGATCCAGGCGGCGTAGTGGTCGAGCGCGACGGACGGGTAGGGAAACTCGTAGACGTTGGGCGTCACCGGGCAGACGAGGACGAATCCGCGGTACGGGTTCCGGGCGAGCAGCGCGTCGATGGCCTGCGCGCGTGCATCGGACAGGTAACGGCGCGCGCCGGTCACGGGCGGGTGGCGCAGATGCGTGTCGGCAGCGACGAGGCCGTAACGATCGGCCCACGCATGCACGCCGAGCTCTTCATTGTCGGTCTCGCCGAGTCCGTGGAGGAGCACGAGCACGGGGAATCTCTCGTCCGGACCGTGGACTCTGGGCGAGAGAACGAGCGCCCGCCGAGCGAGCTTCCGCTCCCCGTCGAGATGCAAATCCTGGACGACGAGGTCGTCGGAGTGGGCGCGGAGCGCCGCGGCTCGTCCAGGGCCTGCGACGGCGAGCGCCGCGCAGGACCCCAAAAACCTGCGACGACCGAAAGCGATGCTGCGACGTCGGCGGATCACGCTGAAATCCCTGTGCTATTCAACGGTCCATGACGCGCGAGGCCCCCGCACGCCACGGATTACTTGTGCCCGGTCCGACACTGCTACAAAACCAGAAACCATGAGAATTCTTTTCTCTTCTTTGTTGTTCCTGGTGGCCACGTCCTGCTCCGCGAAGAGCGAGGACACGAAACTGAACGATATTCCGGGTTTCTGCAGCGAGTGGGCCATGGACGCCTGCAACGGGACGGTCACGTCGCTCTGCGGGTCGACGACGGCGTCGTGTCTCTCCGCGCAGCAAACCTTCTGCGAGTCCATCGTGCCGACGGCAAAGTACACGCCGGCGGGCGCGCCGCAGTGCCTGAAGGCCGTGACCGCCGCGTACAAGGACGGGACGCTCACCGCTGACGAGCGCGACACGGTGCTGCGGCTCGGCAACGATTGCGCGGCCATTCTCTCGGGGCCGGGCGAGACCGACTCACCCTGCGGCGTGACCAGCGACTGCGATACGACGGCAGGCCTCTCGTGCGTGACGAAGGGACTCGACACGACGGGGAGCTGCCGAATCCCGGTGATGGTCGGCCCCGGCCTCTCTTGCTCGGAGCCGGACCAGACCTGCAGCGCGGGCTTCTACTGCGACGGGCAGCATTGCGTGGGCGGAAACCCCGCGGGAGACGCCTGCTCGGCGGCGGTTCCGTGCGGCGCGGGCTCGCATTGCGTCGCGGGTGGGGCCGACGGGGGCGTCACGGGCTCGGTGTGCGTGACGAGCGTCACGACCGGAAGCTGCGACAGCGACGTCGACTGTGCGGCGCGGCTCTGCTCGGTGCCCGCGGGCGCCACCACGGGCCGGTGCGTGTCCAACGCGCCGCCGCTCGCCGCGACGGATCAACTCTGCGCCAACCTGGGTAGCTGAGCGAACGATGCGACGGTTCGAGAGGACTCTGTTCGTGGTCGCGCTCTCGACCGTCGCGATCGGTTGCGACGACAAGGCGGCTCCGACTCCCGCGGCGCCCGCGGCGACGGCGACGGAAGCGCCGGCGGTCGCTGCTCCGCCTCCGCAGCCGAAGGGCCCTCCGGAGTTCAGCGTATCCGCCGGGGGCGCGAAGATTGGCTGGACGTACTTCGGGGGCGCGGACACGGAGAAGAAGCTTGGCGCGGAGATCGCGGAGGACAAGGAGTTCGTGGCCGGGAAGAACGTCGCGGTGAACGTGGACCGGCAAGCAAAGCTCGGCATGGTCGCGACGATGCTGCACGCGCTCGAAGACGGCGGCGCGACGTCCATGACGATCACGACGGACTCGCGTCCCGAGTATCCGAAGACCGTGACGTTCGTGACGCGAGCGGCGGGCAGATCGGCTCCCGAATGCAGCGTGGTCGCGGAGGTGCTCGCCGAGCGCAAGAACGCGGTCTGGAGCCTGAGGGGTGGGACCGCAATCAAGAGCTCGAAGGGCCTCGCGGGGCCGGACATGGTCGTGACCGCGGATCACCTGCAGAGCGCGGCGAAGCGCTGCAAAGAGTCGAGCTTCGTCTTCGTCTCGGCCGAAGAGGGGGTCGAATGGGGCCTCGTGTACGACCTCGCCGCCGCAAGCCAGGTGCTGGAAAAAGCGAAGCTCGACAAGGTCGTTCTGCTGTACCCGGCGCCGATTGCCGGACGGCCGGTGAAGGTGGAGTGACTCGCCCCGCTTGACCCAGCGAGGGACCCGCAGCACGTTCCGGCCCCGGAAAGGTCGGTCGTGGCTTCCCGCAAGAGTTCAAAGTCCAAGAGCAAGCGCAAGCGCGCCGCTTCGCACGCCGAGGAACCGGAGAAGGAAACCGAGGACGGCGAGGGCGAGAGCAATGGCGACGGCGACACGGGCGCCGCGAACGACGACGACCTCGTCGCCGAGGTGGCCGCGGACGGCGAACCCGAAGGCGTCGACGACTCCGCGCTCGAGAAGATTTCGCGCAAGGATCGCTCTGCCGGCGCCATCACGCGCGTGGACCCGCTGCAGCTCTACATGAGCGAGGTCCAGAAGCACGCGCTCCTCACGCCGGAGGAGGAGCACAGCCTCGCGGTCGCGTACGCCAAGGCGGGGGACGTCAAGGCCGCCGCCCGGCTCGTCACGGCGAACCTGCGGCTGGTGGTGAAGCTCGCGTACGAATATCGCCGCGCGTACAAGAACATCATGGACCTGATCCAGGAGGGGAACATCGGGCTCATGCAGGCGGTGAAGCGCTACGACCCCTACCGCGGCGTGAAGCTCTCGAGCTACGCGGCGTGGTGGATCCGGGCGTACATGCTCCGGTTCATCCTGAACAACTGGCGCCTCGTGAAGATCGGGACGACGCAGGCGCAACGGCGGCTGTTCTTCAACCTGAACAAGGAGAAGGCGCGACTGACGGCGATGGGCATAGAGCCCACGCACGCGACGATCGCGACGAACCTCCGCGTGGAAGAGAAAGAAGTCGTCGAGATGGATCGGCGGCTCTCGCGCGGTGACGCGTCGCTCGACGCACCCATGGGCGACGCCGACGGGCGCCAGACGACGCGGATGGAGCTCCTCCCTTCCTCGAACGAAGGCCCGGACACCGCGGCGGAGAGCGCGGAGCTGTCCGAGCTCGTCCGCGCGCAACTGGACGAGTTCCGGAAGACGCTCGCGGGCAAGGAGCTCGACATCTTCGACAAGCGGCTCGTGGCGGAAGAGCCGCTCACCTTGCAGGAGCTCGGGGACCAGTTCGGCGTCTCGCGCGAGCGCGTGCGGCAGCTGGAGGCGCGGCTCACGGGCAGGCTTCGCACCTTTCTCCAGGGCACGCTCGGCGACGCCGTCGAGGTCGGGAACTGACCACGCCCGACGAACCGCGGTCTATCTCGGCCGCCGGGACCGGGACGCTCTTGGTCGTCGCGACGCCCATCGGCAACCTCGGAGACGTCACGCGACGGGCGGTGGAGATCCTCGGCACGGCGGACCTGATCGCGGCCGAGGACACGCGCCGAGCGCGGGCGCTCCTGTCACACCTGGGCATCACCGGGAAAAGCCTGGTGGCGCTCGACGCGAACGCGACGGCGCGCGCGATCGAGGCGGTCGTGGCGCGACTTCGCGACGGCGCGCGCGTCGCGTTCGTCACCGACGCGGGCACGCCGAGCGTGAGCGATCCGGGAACGCGCCTGGTGCGAGCCGCCGCGGACGCCGGCGCGAACGTCCTCGCCATCCCCGGTCCGAGCGCCGTCACGGCAGCCGTCGCCGTGTCGGGCTTCGTCGAGGGGCCATTTCTGTTCCTCGGCTTTCTCGCGCGGCACGGCGAGAAGAGGAAGCGCGCCATCCGGAGGATCTTGCGCTCGCCGGAGCCCGTCGTGCTGTTCGAAGCACCGACGCGGGTCCGCGAAACGCTCGCGGACCTCGCGAGCGTGATGCCAGAGCGCGCCGCGTGCATCGCGCGCGAGCTGACGAAGCTGCACGAAGAAGCACTGCGGGGCACGCTCGCAGCTCTCGCGGCCGAGCCGCTGACCGAGCGCGGCGAGTTCACGATCGTCGTGGACGGCGCGGGCGACGTCGTGGACGACGAAGGTATCGACGTGGACGCGCTCGTGTCGGAGCGTCTGGAAGCGGGCGATCCCCCGCGCACCGTCGCGGACGACGTCGCGACGATCACGGGGCGGCCGCGGCGCGAAATCTACGCGCGCGTGCTCGAGCTCCGCCGCCGTCGTGACGAGGGCTGAGCGTCTCGCGACGCGGAAGACGGCGCGCGGCCCGCCAGACGCAGCCGCTCCTTGCGGCGCTTCGCCGCGGCCGCGTGTCGGCGCCTGTCCTCGGCCGTCTTCGGAACGAGGGCTGGAACCGAGCGCGGCGCGCCATCCGCGTCGGTCGCCACGAACGTCAGGTACGCCTTCGTCGTGTAGCGACGCTCGCCAGTACGCGGGTCCTCCGTCTCCACGCGACACCCGACCTCCATGCTCGTGCGCCCCGCGTAGTTCACCTGCGCCTGGAGCACCACGACGTCCCCAACGTGAATGGGGACGAGGAAATCAAGTCGGTCGATCGACGCGGTGACGGCGCTGCCGGAGCAATGTCGCATCGCGGCCACGGCTCCGCAGACGTCGATCCACTGCACCAGCACGCCGCCGAAGAGAACGCCCCCGACGCCGTTCGTGTGTGTGGGCATGACGATCTGGGTCATCTCGACCCGGGAGGCAGCGGGAGTACGCGAGGGCATGGAGCGCGGATTGTAGCGTGAACCAAGGCCGAGCGATGCCTTGCACTCGCGCCCGATCATCATCGAGCCTCTGAAAGGCGCCGCGTGATACGCTCTGCCGAACGGGAGGATGAGGCGATGACCAAGCGGTTTCGTGGGGCTGTCTTCGGTGCGGAGGCTTCTTGCGCCATACTGGCGCTCGTGGCGGTTGCGTGCGGCGGTGAGAACAACGGCAGCGGAAGCGCGTCGTGTCCGGCCGTCACCGCGTGTGGCGGCGACCTGGTGGGCGTCTGGAACATCCAATCCATGTGCGCGAGGATCCCTCTCACAGCGCTGGACGCTGACGGGGGTGCCGGCACCGGCTTGCCCGCGGCCTGCAACGACGCCCTCCAGGGTGCCCTGGACCAGGACGCCGTCACACCGACCGGCGCCACGATCGAGTTCACGAGCGACGGCCAGTACACCGAGAGCGGTACGATCGCGATATCGTTCCCCGTCGACTACTCGGCGGAGTGCCTGGCGGCGCTCGGCGGTCCCCCGGCGTCGAGCTCCACTTGCGACCAGATCGCGGCGAGCTTCGGCGCGAGCCAACCAGGCGCGAGCGGCACGTGTACGCTCGCGTCCGGCGGATGTCGGTGCTCCGCCAGCATGCCCAGTGCCTTCGACGCCACGGGCCCCTACCAGACCGAAGGAACGACCCTGACTTTCGATGGTACGCCACCCGGTGGCCCCTACTGCGTCCAAGGCAACACCGCGACGATCACGGCAGACGAGGACGGCACGACCGGAAGCCTGAGCTTGACTCGAGCCTCCACCAATTGACGGCTCTCCTGCCGCTCGGGCGACCAGGCTTCAACTGCGAAGACTGCCTGTGCTAAGAGCGGGGCCCCGTGTTCGACGCGCTCAAAAAGGGGTTCCGCGAAGCTCAGAACCGGCTCTCCGGGCTGACCGACCTGGACGAGAAGAATATCCAGCCGGCGCTCCGCGAGGTCCGGCTCTCGCTGCTGGAGGCGGACGTCGAGCTCGGCGTCGTGAAGCGCTTCCTCGCCCGGGTCGAGGAGAAGGCCGTCGGGCGCACCGTGCAGACCACCGTGAAGCACGCGGGCGAGAAGGTGCGCGTGGCCGCGGGCGACCAGTTCGTGAAGATCTGCCACGACGAGCTCGTCGGCATGATGAACCACGAGGGCGACGCCATCCGCTTCGCGGAGAAGCGCGAGCGCACGGGGATCATGATGGTCGGGCTCCAGGGCTCGGGCAAGACGACGACGTGCGCGAAGCTCGCTCGACTCCTGTCGAAAGAAGGCAAGAAGCCGCTGCTCGTCGCCGCCGACATGCAGCGCCCCGCGGCGGTCGAGCAGCTCAAGATCCTCGGCGAGCAGATCGACGTGCCGGTGTTCAACGTCGCGGGCGCGTCGCCGCTCGACATCTGCCGGGCCGCGGACGAAGAAGCGAAGCGGCTCGGCCGCGACGTCATCGTGTACGACACGGCGGGCCGCCTCGCGATCGACGAGCCTCTGATGCAGGAGCTCGGCGACATCAAGGGCATCGCCGAGCCCGAGAATATCTTCCTCGTCGATCGACGCGATGATCGGCCAGGACGCCGTGAAGACGGCCGCGTCGTTCAACGAACGGCTCGGCATCACCGGCGTCGTGCTCACGAAGCTCGACGGCGACGCGCGCGGCGGCGCGGCGCTCAGCGTGAAGGAAGTGACGGGCGCGCCGATACTGTTCTCCGGCGTGGGCGAAGGGACGGACAAGCTCGAGGAGTTCCGCGCGGAGGGGATGGCGGGACGCATCCTCGGCATGGGCGACGTCGTCGGCCTGATGAAGGACTTCGAGGGCGTCGTCGATCAGAAGAAGGCGGAAGCCGACGCGAAGCGGATGATGTCGGGCGAATTCTCGCTCGACGACTTCCTGCAGCAGGTTCCGCACGATCAAGCAGATGGGCTCGCTGAAGGATCTCGTGGAGCGCATCCCGGGCCTCGGCGGCATGATGCCCCCCGGCGTCGACCTGGACGACAAGGAGCTCGTCCGGATCGAGGCGATGATCCAGTCGATGACGTTCGAGGAGAAGAACGACCCGAACGCGCTCGTGCGAGAGCCGGGCCGCGTGAAGCGCATCGCGCGCGGCTCGGGCACGCCGGAACAGGCCGTCTCCGAGCTCGTCCAGAAGTTCCTCTTCATGAAGCAGATGATGGGCGGGCTGGGCGGGGACATGGGCATGCTCGGGAAGATCCCGGGCATGAAGAACCTGGCGATGGCCCGCAACGTCCGGCGCGCCATGAAGAACGGGAAGATGCCCCCTGGATTCCCTGGCGCGGGAGCACCCGGAATGCCGGGGTTTCCGGGGGGGGGAATGCCCGGAATGGGGATGCCGGGCTTCCCGGGCATGCCCGGCTTCGGCGGGGACGGCGGCGCGGTCGCTCCGCGCATGCGGCAGCTCTCGCAAGCCGAGAAAAATGCGCGAAAAAACCAGCGCAAGCGCGAGCGTGACTCGCGTAAAAAGAACCGAGGAAAATGACGAACCGCCCCCCTCGCTCGGCAGTCCTGGTCTCGGCGCTCGCGCTAGCGTCGCTGCTCGGTTGTGCGCCTGCGACGACGAAACCTTCGGAGGCGGCCGCGGCCCTCGCACCGTTCGCGCACGACGCGGTGACGGCGGCGCACGCGATACGCATCGATTTCGGGAGCAAGATCGAGCTCGTCGGCTACGACGTGACGCCGGAGGGCACGGCCGGGCCCGGCGCGTCGGCACACCTGACGCTCTACTGGCGCCGGACGGGGAACCTCGATCCGGGCTGGCAGCTCTTCACGCATCTCGAGAACGATCGGAACCAGAACATCGCCAATCTGGATCGCATGGGCGAATTTCGCGGCGCCCTCGCCGACAAGCCCGAGGGCGTCGAACTCCTCGAGCTCGGCAAGATCTACACGGACGAGCAAACCTTCCCGATGCCGAAGGCGGAGGATCTGACGCCCCAGGTGTCGGTCGTCGTCGGCGTGTGGAATAACGACATGCGCTTGCCGGTTGTCAGCGGGCCGACGAACGGGGAAGCCGCCGGGCTCGTCACCCATTTCGTCACGGGAGTGCCCGCGCGACGCGCCCGGGCCGGCAGCTAAGCTCTTTCATTCTTCGGAGGAAATCATGCGACGAGGGATTCTTGGTTTCTGGTTGGTCCTGTGCCCCGCCGTGCTCGCGGGCGCGTGCGTCGGCGGCTCGAAGGAAGAGGCGCCGGTGGATGAAACCCAGGCGCTGAAGCAGTTCGTCCTGGACAAGGAGCCGGCGGACATCACCAAGGTCGGCATCAACTACGACAACAAGATCACGCTCGTCGGCGCGCGCCTGGAACCGAGCACGCCGGTCCACCCCGGCGATCACGTCAAGCTCACGATGTACTGGCGCGTCGACAAAGAGCTCGGCGACCCGGGATGGAAGCTCTTCACGCACGTCATGGACGGCGCGGGCGAGCGCATCCTGAACATCGACAACGTCGGCCCGCTGCGACGGTACGTCGGAAGCGAGCAGGCCCTCGGCCCGAGCGCCTGGAAGAAGGGCAAGGTCTACGTCGACGAACAGGACTTCGTCGTGCCCCGCAAGGTAAAGACCGCCACCATCACGGCCACGGTCGGCATCTGGAAAGCCGATGACCGCTTGCCCATCGTCGCGGGCCCGCACGAAAGAGACAACCGGGGCATCGCGGCCACGATCCAGGTCACGGGCATCGGCGCGGCCTCCGCGACCCCCGCGGCGGCGCGCGTCCCCGAGCTTCGCGTGGACAAGCTCGAGCACGGCGTGAAGATCAATATCGACGGCAAGCTCGACGACGAAGCGTGGAGAACCGCGCCGTCGACGGGCCCGTTCGTGGATGTCAGAACGGGACGCCCGAACCCTCCCGGAGCGCCGCTCGGCGGAACGGCGAAGGTGCTCTGGGACGACACGTCGCTCTACGTCGGCATCCAGGTGAGGGACGGAGACGTCATCGGCGGCTTCAAGAAAGACGAGAAGGACCCGCACCTCTGGACCAAGGACACCGTCGAGATCATGGTCGACCCCGACGGCGACGGGGACAACAAGGACTACTACGAGATCCAGATCAACCCGCAGAACCTCGTGTTCGATTCCGAGTTCGACTCGTACAACACGCCGAGGACGGAGCCCGACGGCCCGTACGGCCACCAGGAATGGTCGGCGAAATTGAAGAGCGCCGTCACCATCCAGGGCACCATCGACAAGAGCGACGACCACGACGACGGCTACATCGTGGAGGCCGCCATTCCGTGGAAGTCGTTCTCGAAGGCGAAGAAGACCCCGCCCGACGTCGGCGACTCGTGGCGGATGAACCTCTACGCGATGAAGAACAATGGCGGCGTCGCGTGGTCGCCCATCCTCGGACAAGGGAACTTCCACCGCGCGTCCCGGTTCGGTCGCATCACGTGGGCCATCAAGGGCTGGACGCCCCCTGTGCCCAAGGCAGCACCGTCAGCGAGCGCGGCCCCCACGGCGAGCGCGGCGCCCCCGGCAAGCGCGGCCCCCGCGGCGAGCAGCGAAAAGCACCATCTGCCGACGATGAAACCGCCGACCATCGTCAAGGCTCCTGCGCCGCACTGAATCGGGCGCGGCTTCAGACCGTGACGTCGCGACGTCATGCGCTCCGGCGCGCTGCAGCGCGGCCACCGCGCCTGCGCGCCGTGGGGACGGCCAGAGATTTTCACGGGACGCCGGGAAGGGCAGAACTCGGGTAGTCTCGGGCGTGATGCGGGGTCTCCAGCGCGGCTCAGAGCCCGTAGCGGCTGCGCACGACGGCTTCGGCGTCGGCGCAGCGGCGCGCGAGCTCGGCGGAGCGATGCAGCTTCGCCTCGGTCTCGGCAAGGAGGGCGGCGGCGCGGGGCGCAGGCGCGCGGGCGTCCGCGGTCGCTCGGCGCACGGCGCCGAGCTCGTCCTCGATCTCGACCAGGAGCGTGTAGGCGTCGGTGCACGTCTTCTTCAAGGCGCAGAGATCGCTCCCGGAGCACTCGAGGCCCTTCAGGGCCTCGAGGAAGGGGCGCTTGCCGTCGTGCGGCGCCCAGCGAAGCGCCTCCGTGGCGTGTGTCACTCGTCCGGCTTCGCCCCGGCGCGCTTCAGCCCGTTCCCCGTGACAAGCGACGCTCGACAAAACCGCAGCGACAAACAAAATCCCGGCTGGTCTCATTTTTCTCGAGAGCGGTGCGACGGGATGGGCTCCGGTGCCCCTCCCTTCGCAACGAGTTGCCGGCTTGCCGCTCGTGAAGACCGGTCTTCAGTCGGCCTGCTTGGGCACAGGGCCGAGCTGGATCCGCTCACCCACGTAGGAGCCGATCAACGTGAAGAGGACCCCGAGCGCGGACATGAGGACGTACATGAATGCGGGCATCGCCTTCACGGTCTGGCTCTGGAACAGAAGAAACGCCGTCGGCATCGCGACCAGGAACGTTGCCACGACGGGCTCGATGAACGTGCGACCGGGCGAGATCAGGCCGACCAGCATGCCCGCGAGGAACCAGACCGGAATCGAGACGAGCATCCCGGCGGAGCCTTCGAAGTCGAACACCGGAAGCACCATCGGAAGGCCCATGATGATCGCCGCGGTGAGCACGCCCACGATCACGACGGAAATGCCGAACCAGGTCGGACTGAAACCCTCTTGCTGGTATCGGCGCTCGAGCTCCTCCTGCCGCGACAGGACGCGCTTCAGGTCCTCGATTTTCGCGCCGCAGGACACGCAGCGGTTGTTCTGGAGTGGCAACCCGTTCTTGAAGCCACAAGACGGGCAGACGACTTGCTTCGGCTGGACCATGGGTACGGTGCGAGCCTACCAAGCTTTCCGCCGATACCCCAATCCCTCGCCCGGGCCCGCCTTTATCCCGGGAACCCGGGGGGGCCGGCTAGTGTCTGAATCGACGTGCCCCGGCCAGCGTCTCTCTCGCCCACGGACCCGGACCCCACGGGAAACATCGATCCCGAGCTGGATGCGCTGCCCACGCCGCGACGTCCCTGGCGCCGCGCGACCCTCGTCCTGATGGGGCTGACCGCGGTCGCCGCCACGATGGTCGGAGCGGGACTCCTGCCGCTCGCGCGTTACGCAATCGAAGCGGGGCCTCCCCGGGACGTCGGAGACCTCACGCATGTTCAGCTCGGCCGGAGCTCGGCGAACCGCTGGGTTCACGCGGTCGGGCCGCTCGCCGCCCGCGGAGTCGAGTACCAGCGCCCGCTCGATTCGGACCGCTACCGGCTGGTGCAATCCGCTGACAACCCGCGGGTGTGGGTCGAGCTGCGCATCCCGAAGGACATCGAGCCGGAATACTACGTGGCGCCCAATTCCTTCGTCGGGAGACTCGTCCCCCTCGAGAATGCCGGGCTTCGTTACGGCGCGGTCGCCGACGCCGCGGAGACGATCCTCGGACATGCGCTGCCGTCCGGAACCTGGGTCCTCATCGACGGCGAGTCGCCCGCGACGACGCGCTGGTCGGTGGCGTTCGTGGCGCTCTTCGCCGCGTTCGCGGCGTTCAACATCTGGGGAATCGGCCGGCTCCTGCTCCCGGTGAACGAGGGTAAGCTGCCGGCGCGATGACTGCCGCGTCGGTCCCGAAGACACGCGTGGTGCACGCAGACGTCGTCGTGATCGGCGGCGGCGTGATGGGTTCCGCGTGCGCGTGGAAGCTCGCGCAGGCGGGTCGTCGCGTGGTCGTGCTCGAAAAGAGCGTCCCGGGAGCGGAAGCCTCGAGCGCGGCCGCCGGCATCCTCGGCGCGCTCGCGGAGGCGCACGGTCCTGGCGCCATGTCGGATCTCTTGCTCGCCTCTCGGCGTCGCTACGACGACTGGGCGCGGGAGCTCCGGCAGATTACCGGAATGGACGTCGAGTTCGTCGCCTCCGGTGTGCTGCGCGTCGGGCTGGATGCGCCCGCTGCGGCTCGCGCCGCAAATGACGTCGCGTGGATGGAGGGCACGGGCCGAACCGTGGAGCGCCTCGGCGCGGACGCGGTCCGGAGACTCGAGCCAGCGCTCGCGCCGACGGCGGGAGGCGTGCGATTTCCGGACGACGCGCGAGTGGACCCGAAGGCTCTGTTTCGCGCCGTTCACGTCGCGGCGCTCCGCGCTGGCGCACGGTTCGAAACCGGAGCGTACGTGCGACGCATTCTGGTGGAGGAAGAGACCGCGCGCGGCGTCGCGGTCGAGGGCGGCACCGAGTACCTGGCGCCAACGGTCGTGGTCGCGGCGGGTAGCTGGTCCACGATCGTCACGGGGACTCCCGTCGCGGAACACGCGGTGGTACCCGCGCGCGGACAGATCGTGGAGCTCGACATGCCGGCGCCGCCGTTCACGCACGTGGTCATGGGACCGAGGTGCTACCTCGTCCCGCGGAACGACGGGCGGGTGCTCGTGGGCTCGACGCTGGAGTTCGTCGGCTACCGCCGCGAAGTCACCGCGCGCGCCGTTCGCGATCTGCTCGACGCGGCGATCGAGCTCGCGCCGTCGCTCGGCGAGGCGGCGCTCCGGGCGAGCTGGTCCAACTTTCGTCCGTACACCGAGGACGAGCTTCCGCTCGTCGGCTCGTGCCGGGTTCGCGGCTTGCTGCTCGCGACGGGTCACTACAGAAACGGCATCTTGCTCGCGCCGATCACCGCCGAGATAATCCGGGCCCTCGCCCTCGGCGACGAGCCCCCCGTCGACGTGACGCCGTTCGAAGCCTCGCGGCTTCCGGGGTCCGTGAGCTAGACTCGCGATTGTCGATTCCGCACGCCGGGGTTCCGGAATAAAGAGCGCCATGGCCATCACCTATCGAGCCGCCGGAGTGGACATCGACAAAGGCGATGCGCTCGTCGAAAGGATCAAGCCGATCGCGCGCGGCACGTACACGGACGCCGTGGTGGACGGCGTCGGCGGGTTCGCGGCTCTGACGGCGCTCCCCACCGACATCGACGATCCATTGCTCGTGAGCGGCACGGATGGGGTCGGCACGAAGCTCAAGGTGGCGTTCGCGACGGGGCGTCACGATACGATCGGTCAGGATCTCGTCGCCATGTGCGTGAACGACGTCGTCACCACGGGCGCGCGCCCGCTCTTTTTTCTCGACTACTTCGCGTGCGGCAAGCTCGATGTGGACGTCGCGGAGCGCGTCGTTGCCGGCATCGCCCGGGGCTGCAAGCTCGCCGGCTGCGCGCTCCAGGGCGGCGAAACCGCGGAGCTCCCCGGGATGTACCCGGAGGGAGAGTACGATCTCGCCGGCTTCGCGGTTGGTGTGGTCAGCCGCCGACGTCTTCTCGGCAAGCAGCGGGTCTTGCCGGGAGACGCGCTCCTCGCCATCGCATCGAGCGGCCTGCACTCCAACGGGTATTCGCTCGCGCGACGCGTGCTCGAAAAGGAGATGGGGTTGCCCCTGCAAGCACGCGTGCCGGAGCTCGGGCGGACCGTGGCCGACGAACTGCTCGTCCCGACCAGGATCTACGCGAAAGCGGTCGGCGAGCTTTCCGCCGCCGTCGGCGAGCGGCTGCACGCGCTCTGTCACGTGACGGGCGGCGGCATCGTCGGAAATCTGCCCCGCGTGCTCCCCGAGGGCACGGTCGCGCGTGTCCGCCTGTCGCACGCGCGTCCCGCCATCTTCGGGCTCATCGCGAAGGGCGGGCCCGTGGACGAAACGGAGATGCTACGCACCTTCAACCTCGGAATCGGCATGGTCGCAGTGGTGGGCTCTGACGCGGTCGACGGCGCGCTCGGTGCGCTCCGCGCCGCGGGCGAGACCGCGTGGCGTCTCGGCGAAATCGGAGCCACGGCGGAACCGGAGCCGAGCGTGGAAGTCGTGGATTAGCGCATGGGCACGCTCTCGCTAGGCGTCCTCGTTTCCGGTTCGGGTACGAACCTCCAGGCGGTCCTCGACGCGGTACGCGACGGCAGGCTCGACGCGACCGTTCGCGTGGTCGTATCGAACAAGCCCGAAGCACCCGCGCTGTCCAGGGCCGCCGCTGCGGGCGTTCCGACGCGCACGATCTCGCATCGCGATTACGCGACGCGGGAAGCCTTCGACGGCGCGCTCGCCGCCACCCTACGCGAAGCGTCCGTCGGGTGGGTCGTGCTCGCCGGCTTCATGCGAGTGCTCACGCCCGTGATGCTCTCCGCGTTCCCCGACCGGATCGTCAACATCCATCCTGCACTGTTACCCGCGTTCCCGGGGGTCGACGCGCAACGCCAGGCGCTCGAGTACGGAGTGAAGGTGAGCGGGTGCACGGTCCACCTCGTCGACGAAGGAACGGACACGGGACCGATCGTGTTGCAGCGTACGGTCCCGGTCCTCGACGCCGACGACGCTCACTCGCTCGGGGCGCGGATCCTCGCGGAAGAGCACATCGCGCTCGTGGAGGCGCTCTCGGCGATCGCCGGCGGTCGTCTCGAAATCCTTGCCGGCGAAGGCAACGCGCGGCGCCGCGCGCGGATCCTGCCGCCATGACGTCACGTCATTACGATGCCATCGTGCTCGGTCGATCGATCGGATCGCTCGCGGCGGCGGCGCTGCTCGCTCGCCGGGATTTTCGCGTGCTCCTGCTCGGCAACGGCGAGCGCCCGGCCTCGTATCGCTTCGAGGGCAGAACGCTACGTCGGCGCTCTTTCACATTTCTCGCCGCGAACTCGCCCGTCTGGCGGCGCCTGTTGCACGAACTCGCGCAGACTCAGACGTTCCGCAGACGGATGCGCTCGCTCGACCCGATGTTTTACGTCGCAGGCGACGGCTTCGGCATCGAAGTCCCGCCGAACCTCGAGCTCTTCGCGAGAGAGGTCGAATCGCGAATTTCCCGAAGTACGGCAGGTGGTCGACGAGATGTACAACCAGTTCGCCAACGTGAACGCCGCCGCCGACGCCGCACTCGACCGCGACGTCGTGTGGCCGCCCGGAACCTTCTGGGAGCGGTTCGAGACGAGTCGGGTCGCCTCGGGATTGTCCGTCGGTTCGAGCGACGCGGAGGGATGGGTCGCCAAGTTTCCCGTCGGCCACCCGTACCGGGACGTCACCCTTCTCCCTGCTCTGTTCGCGAGCGATCTCGCGCAAGGCGCGGGCCCGCTCTCCGCGTTCGCTCTTGCCCGCCTGCACGGGTCCTGGACGCGCGGCGTGCACGCACTCGCCGGCGGAGCCGACGAGATGGAAGCGTTCCTGGTCGAACGCATCCTGGCGCACGGCGGAGAGTGCCGGCTCGATCAGCGCGTCACGTCGGTCGTCACACGGGGCCGGGTGGTCGCGGGCGTGATGGAAGACGGCCAGGAATCCGCGACCAGCGCGGACGCACTGGTCACGGATTCCGAAGGAGAGACGCTGGCGGCTCTCTCCCACGGCGAGGGCATCTCGAAGAGCGCGGTGCGTGACTGGCCACGGGTCACGGCGACGGCGGGTCGCTTCATCGTGAGCTTGATCGTGCGGGCGCACGCGCTGCCCGAACCTCTGGCCGAAGAGTCGTTTCTCTTGCCGCGACAATCGGGACGCGCCGATCCTCGGCGCCTGGTCGTGCATCTCGAGCGCTCTCCGACGCGCGACCCGGAACACCCAGATGAAGCGCTGCTCGTCGCGGAAGCGATCGTTCCGAAGCGAGGCGCGCTCACGTTGCTCGAAGCACGTGAAAGCGTGATGACGACGCTTTACGAGCATCTCCCGTTTCTCGAGGAGCACCTCGTCGTGGTCGACTCTCCTCACGATGGTTTACCGCTGTACGATCATTCGTCCGGGACCCGGCGCGAGATCGATCGCATCCACGTCGTTGAATCGACTCCGTCGCCCGAACCGATGCAATGGCTCTGGTCCGTCGAACCTTCGGGCTATCTGGGCCTCGCCGGAGAGCCGGTCCGCGGCCCGATCGGAAATAGCTACCTGGTCGGGACCACGGTGCTGCCGGGGCTTGGACAGGAGGGGGAGCTCATGGCGGCATCGAGCGCTGCGCGGCTGGTGACGCGACGGGATCGCGTGCGAGAAAAATTACGTCGCGAGATGTGGACGAAGCTCGAAACGGGTTGAGGCCGACCTCCCGAGTCTCGACAGAAGGGCCTGGAAGGAACATTCATGCGAGTCATCGCTGGTCGCTATCGAGGTCGCCCGCTGCGCGCACCGCGCGGCTTGACGACACGCCCCACCCTCGATCGGGCACGGGAAGCGATCTTCATGATCCTCGGCGACCTGTCGGGGTGTCGAGCGATCGATTTCTACGCGGGCACGGGCGCTCTCGGGATCGAGGCGCTGTCGCGCGGAGCCGTGCACGCGACGTTCGTGGAATCCGATCACGCCGCCGCGAAGACCATCCGGGACAATCTCGAGCGTCTGGGAGCAACGGCGTCGGCATCCGTCCTGGAGGTTCAAGCAGAGAAAGCGCGCGCCCGCATCGAGCGCCTCGCGCCGTTCGATCTGGTGTTGTCGGATCCGCCGTGGCGCATCGCACAAGAGTCGGCGCTCTCGGTGGCACGCTTCACCCACGGGCTGGTCAATCCGTCGGGCCGAGTGCTCCTGGGTCACCCCGCGGCGAGCCCGGTGGAGGTGCCCGAGAGCAGTGGCTTGGTCCTCGTCGATCGCCGGAACTGGGGAGGCTCGGGCATGTCCTTCTTCGAAATATCCAACAAGTCCGATGATTTGTAGAATCGGGTGGCCTAGGCTGGAAAAGCCTGTTCTCTTCTCGTAGTAGCGTCCCTCTTCGTCAATGACTCAGCGTATCTACAAGAGAAAATGGGAATGACGCAGACCTCGATGCCGCCGCCCCCGCCAACGCACTCCGGTGGCCGAGCCTTCATCGGCGTGATCATCGTCATGCTGCTCATGATGGGCGGGTTACTCTACTGGAAATTCGGCAAGAAAGACGCACCTCCGCCGCCGGCTCCGATTCCATCGCAGACGGCCGCGGCCCTGCCGACATTCGACGAAGCCCCACCACCACCGCCGCCGGCCGAGCCCGACGCGGGCAAAAAAGAGGCGCCGACGAAGAGGCACGTCGTGTCGTCCGGCGGGAATGGCGGATGCAACGCGGTGTGCTCGGGCGACGCGCCTGCCGCACTTCGCGGCGCACTCAGCGGAGCGGCGGGAAGCGTGCGCGGCTGTTATGAACGCGCCTTGCGTCAAAACCAGATGCTGCAAGGCCGCCTCGTCGTGGCAGTGAAAATCGGTCCGCACGGCCAATCGTGCGGCGCCAGCATCTCGACCGACACCCTCGGCGACCCGTCCGTAGCAAGCTGCGTGCTCCAGAAGTTCCGCGGAGGATCGTTCCCTCCGCCGATTGGGGGTTGCGCTGACCTCCAGGTTCCGATTTCATTCATGCCGAAGACGGGCAAATGACGATACGGAGAAACCCGGGTGCGCTTGTGCTGGCGTCGCTATGTGCGCTCGGGCTCTTCGCCTGCGGCGAGGACGGGAAGACGATTCCCGACGGCACCTGTCCCGAGTTGCCGCTCTTTCATTATGCGTGGGTCGATGCAGGCCGAGGCGAATGGGTCCGTCGCGACCCGAGCGGGAAGCCGCTCACGGCCGCCGAGGAGCATACGATCGACACGGCGCCGGCGACGTGCGTGACACACGCTGGCAACGCCGTGTCGCTCGAAGCCGGCGTCCATTGAAGCCGTCATGGATCGAGAGGAACGCTTCGGCGTTCTCCTGACGGTCGCCTACGACGGCTCGCGCTTCGCCGGATTCGCGCGGCAACCGGAGGCGCGCACGATCGCCGGCGAGCTCGACGGAGCCGTGCGCGCGATCGATGCGACCGCGTCGCTCGTGCGCGGAGCCAGTCGCACCGACAGCGGCGTGCATGCACTCACGCAACGGGTGGCGTTCGACACGCGCATGGACATTCCATCTCGCGGCTGGGCGCTCGCATTGAAGCAGCACCTGAGCGACGAGATCTCCATCGTGCGCGCCGCGCGCGTCGACGCCGCCTACGATCCGCGCGGTCACGCGTTACGCAAAACCTATCGCTACGTCCTGCTTGCGTCCGCGGTCCACGATCCGTTCCTGCACGAACGCGCCTGGCGCATCGGAGACAGGTTGAACCTCGAACTACTTCGCGAAGAGGCTGACGCGCTCGTCGGTCGGCATGATTTTCACGCGTTCCGCACTTCGGGCGACCGGCGGACGGACACGGTGCGCACGATCTTTCGCGTCGGCATCCGTGCCGGTGCTCCCGATCCACGCTGCGTGACTTTAGAGATGGAGGGAGACCGGTTTCTCCACAAAATGGTTCGCATTGCGACCGGCACACTGGTCGATGTCGCGCGCGGTCGATTGAAGCCAGGCGCGATCAAACGCGGTCTCACGACCCGCAACCGCAATGTTCTCGGCATCACTGCCCCGCCCGATGGTCTGTATCTCGCATCGCTCGATCTGGACGACGAGGGTTGCGACAACTGGCCAGACCACTTGTCCGCTCGTTGACTTGGACCAGTTTTTTTGCGATAGCGTAGCGGGCGCGCGGACCGACTTCGACGAACGAACGGCCTCGCGCTGGTTGAACCAGACGCCTTCGCAGCGAAGCGTCTGAATACTGTCTCAGGAGCGACCAGATAATGGGCCTCACCAAAAAGCTCACCAGCCGAGGCAAGCAGATCGTGCTGAATCCCACCGTGATGCGGCTCATCTCGGACGATCGGGTGATGAAAGCCGCAGAGGGTGTGATGGACGCGCGAACCCGCGTTCGCGCTGCGTGGAAGGTGCTCCTGGACGGGCATGATCTTCCGTCCGTCGATCCATCTCTCGACGACTTCATCGGTGAGTCCGCGCCGCTGGCGCCGAATGGCAAGAACGGACACAACGGTCACGCCACTCCCCATGTGCGCCTCAAGAACGGTAATGGCGCCGACCGCGCGCCGCACACGCCGCCCGCAACGATCAGCGGCGGAATATCGCGTTCCGATTCGGCGACGCTCGATCGAGCGCTGAAAGAACGGACATCGCTCGCCGGCATAGCCGGCAAGGACGTCTTCGAGAAATGCTTCCAGTTCCTCGCGGCCGATAACGCGCGGAAGATGGGCATGTATCCGTTCTTCCGTCCGCTCGATCTCAACGACGGCCCGGAAGCGGTGATCGACGGACGACGAGTCGTCATGTTCGGCTCGAACAACTATCTCGGGCTCACGACGCACCCGAAGGTTCGCGAAGCTGCGAAGGCGGCAATCGATCGCTTCGGGACGAGCATGACGGGCTCGCGCCTCGTCAACGGCTCGATGAAGCTGCACAACGAGTTCGAGGAGAAACTCGCCGCGTTCTTCGGAAAGGAAGCCGCTCTCGTCTTCACCACCGGATACCAGGCGAATCTCGCAACGTGCGCGGCGCTCCTGTCGAACAAGCGAACGGTGGCGGTCATCGATCGCAACGTGCACGCGTCGATCTACGACGGAGTACGGCTCGGCCAGTCCGCAGGAACTCGCCTCGTGCGCTACAAGCACTCCGACGCCGACTCGCTCGACGCGGCGCTGTCGCGCCTCGACGAGGGCGAGGGCGCGCTCGTCATGACCGACGGCGTGTTCAGCGCAGAGGGTGAGATCGCGAAACTCGATCAGATCGTTCCGGTCGTGAAGAAGCACGGCGCGCGGCTCTTCGTCGACGATGCGCATGCGCTCGGCGTGATCGGGCCCGACGGCAGAGGCACCGCGTTCCACTTCAACCTGCAGGATCAGGTCGACCTCATCAGCGGCACGTTCTCGAAGTCCATGGCGAGCATCGGCGGCTGGCTCGTGGGAGAGCGCAAGGTGCTCGATTACGTCCAGCATTTCGCGCCGAGCTTCATGTTCGCGGCGAGCGCGGCTCCGCCGAACGTGGCGGCCGCGATGGCGGCGTTCGACGTGATGAAGGAAGAGAGCTGGCGCATCGACAAGCTCCGCGAAAACTTCACGTACATGCGTACGGAGCTCGCGGGCATGGGCTTCGAACTCGGACGGACCGAGACGGCCGTCATCCCCATCTACGTTCGACAGGACCTCCGCACGCTCTTGATGTGGCGAGAGCTCCTGGAGGAGCAGGGCGTATACGTGAACCCCTTCATCTCCCCGGGCGTTCCGCCGAAGCACGCCATGCTCCGCACGAGCTACATGGCCACACACGAGCGAGTCCACCTGGATCGGGGGCTCGAAGCGTTTTACAAGGCCGGAAAGAAGTTCGGGGTTATTTCAGCGAGCCTCGTAGTTGACGCGGCACGTCAGGTACGGGTAGCACCGCGGCATGTCCGTCGAGATCCGCGAGAACCCAGTCGGGGGCGGCAGCCTGCGGGATTTCCTGAACGTCGTCGACTACATCTACCGCGACGACCCGAATTACGTCCGCCCGCTCGACATGATGGTCAAAGACCAGCTGTCGACGAAGAACCCGTTCTTCGAGCACGGCGAGGGCGTGTTGTTCACTGCGTATAGGAACGGCTGGTGTGTCGGCCGTTGCTCGGCACAGATCGATCGCCTGCACCTTGCCCGCTACAAGGACGACGTCGGCTTCTTCGGCTTCTTCGACACGATCGACGATGAAGAGGTGGCCTCCGCCTTGATCGACGCCGCGAGGCGCTGGCTGAAAAACCGTGGAATGAAGCACATCCGTGGACCGCTCTCCCTCTGTATCAACGAGGAGATCGGTTGCCTGGTGGAAGGCTTCGACACTCCGCCGATGATGTTCATGACGCATCATCATCCGTACCAGGGCGGCCTGATCGAGAAAGCCGGCATCCCGAAGATCAAGGACTTCTACGCCTGGCGCTACGAGGTCGGCGACCTGCCTCCGCGCGCCGCCAAGGCCACGGCCGAGATCGAGCAGCTCCCCGAGGTGAGCGCCCGGCACGTGGACATGAAGAATCTCGAGCGCGACGTCCGGATCGTGATGAACGTTTTCAACGACGCCTGGACGGAAAATTGGGGATTCGTGCCTTTCACGGAGTCCGAGCTCCGGAAGATGGCGAAAGATCTGAAGCTCATCATCGACCCCGCCATCACGTATATCGCCTACGTGGATGGGGAACCCGCAGCCGTCGCCCTGGCCACACCGAACCTGAACGAGGTCATCCGTGATCTCGACGGGAAGATATTGCCGCTCGGCTTCACGAAGCTCATTTACCGCCTCAAAGTTCGCGGCACGAAGACGGCGCGACTCGCGATCCTCGGGATCAAGAGGAAGTTCAGGCACCAGCGAAAGTACGCCGGCCTCAGCATTTACCTGTACTCGAAGATGAACGATGCCGGCCGACGCGCGGGCTACCGCTGGGGCGAATTGTCCTGGACGCTCGAGGACAATGGCCCCGTGAACGTCGGAATCAAGTTCATGGGCGGCAAGGTCTACAAGAAGTACCGGATGTACCAGGCCGACCTCTGAAATCCGACGCTCTTCCGACCCACTCCCGATGCGAGTATGATTCGTCTTCGTGACGACGCTCGGCCGTACACTGGCTGGAGTGACAGCGGCGGTCGCGCTGCTTGCGGGATGTGAACGGCCGCGCCACTCCGCGGCGGCGTCAATCCACGCGCCCGCTGTGTCTGCGACGGGTCGCGCGGGTTCGGGGATCGAAGTAAATATTCGAGACGCCGCGTCGGGTACGTCGGTGGCCATCGCGCTCGCGGAGATTCCGGCGGGCGGCGTGCACTCCAATATTCTCGGCGCCGTCCACGACCGGACGGAAGATTTCGTCTCCTTCGCGAAGAGGCCGCCCGTCGAGGAGGTTCGCTATCGCGCGCGCGTCCACGCGGCGGGACTGCGGCTCGTCGCTGGCGTCCTCGAACTGCTCGACGCGAAGGGCGCTCCCCGTGTTCGCATGGCGGCGCCTTTCGTCGTGGATCGCGGCGGACGGCACCACGACACGGTGGTGGCCCTCGAAGGGTGCGCCGCAGACCGCGATCCGGCGGGCCCCTGGGGTCGTCCCGTCACGCCGCCGGGCGCGCATGAGTGCAGCCTTCGCGTCACGTGGGGTACGAGCGGCGATCGCATCCGGTATCCGGCCGTCCTCGACCCCGCGTGGACCGCAGCGACCAACACGATGACGTCGGCGCGGAAGGGACACACTGCGACGCTCCTCTCGACCGGAAAGGTCCTCATCGTCGGCGGCGAGACCACGAGCGGACAGACGACGACGCACCTGAAGACCGCGGAGCTCTTCGATCCGACGACGAGCACGTTCGCAGCGACGACGTCGATGACCGACGGAAGATCGTTTCACGCGGCGGTGCTACTTCAGAATGGAAATGTTCTCGTCGCAGGCGGCTCGGGTGACTCGGGTGTCCTTTCGTCGAGCGAGATCTACGATCTCTCCAAGCCTGGATTCCGGAGTTCGGGGCCGCTGAAGCAAGCCCGGAGCGAGCCCGGAGCGACACTCCTGACGACCGGAGACGTTCTTCTCACCGGCGGCATCGACGGCTCGGGAACCGTGCTGAAGGAAGCGGAGGTTTTCGCGACGGCGGGAGAAGTGTGGAGCGTGAAGGGAGACATGACCGAACGCCGGACGGGTGACTTCGTCGCCGTGTTGAATTCTGGGGCGCTCGCCATTGCCGGAATCACGACGACGACCGGCCTCGCGGATCTCGCGGATTCCGATCTGTACGGCGAGGCGAGCGGCACCTTCAGCGCCGGGCCGAACCTGTCCCAGGAACGTTTCTACTTCGGTGGTGCCACTCTCTCGAACGGCAACGTGCTCGTCGCGGGCGGATTCGCTCTGTCGCTCGGCATGAATACCTCGACGGCGGAGTTGCTCGATCATGACTCGGTGACGTGGTCGAGCGCCGGATCTCTCGCGATAGGGCGGGCGCACTTCGCACTCACTGCCGTGTCGGCCGGAGCCGCCGTCGCGACGGGCGGCGTCGTGATGACCAATGCGACAACCGTCGGCTCCTATCTCGCGAGTGCCGAACTGTACGACCCCATCGCGAATTCGTGGTCGGCCTTGCCGGACATGCATCAGCCGAGAGCGTTTCATACGGCGACGGCACTCCCGGACGGGAGATTGCTCGTGACGGGCGGGGAAGGCTCTTCGGGACAGCTCGATACCGCGGAGCTGCTGTCGCTCGACGCCGTGGGAAAGCCCTGCGCGACGGGCGTGACCTGTACGTCCGGGTTCTGCGCTGACGGAGTGTGCTGCGCTTCGGCGTGCGGCGCACCCTGTTATGCCTGCACGGGTGCCAGCACCGGTGAACCCGATGGCACCTGCGCCCCCGTGCTTGCCGCGAAGGACCCGCGGAACGACTGCACGGATGACGGCGCCACGGTGTGTGGAAATGACGGCCTCTGCGACGGCGCGGGTGCCTGCCAGAAATACGCGAAGAACCCCTGCGCCCCCGAGCCTTGCGCGGCGAACTCGGACTGCACGAGCGGCGCGTGCGCGGACGGGATCTGCTGCGACGGCGCGTGCACCGGCACCTGCGAAGCATGCACCGCCGCGAAGAAGGGGGCCGGCGCGGACGGCACTTGCGGGCCCGTCGCCGCGGGGACCGACCCCGATACGGAATGTTCGACCATGGGCGATGGTGTCTGTCGCGCGCTCGGCACTTGCGACGGGTCCGGCTCATGTGGGGTACCGACGGCCGGGACGTCCTGCGCGACCGCCGCATGTTCGGATCGTCAAACCCTGGCCGCCGCCGCCGTGTGCGGGAACCTCGGCGATTGCACGCCGTCGAAGACGGACTGTTCGCCGTTCGCGTGCGACGCCGTGGCGTTGAAATGCAAAGTAGCCTGCACGACGGACACGGACTGCGCTGCAGCCGCACATTGCACGGCAGGGCTCTGCAAGAAGGACGCAAACGGGGTTGCGTGCACGGACGGGACCACCTGTGCGTCCGGAAACTGTGCGGACCGATATTGCTGTGACTCGGCGTGCGACGAACAGTGTGAGGCGTGCGACGTCGCCAATTCCGAGGGGACCTGCTCACCGGTTTCCGGAGCGCCGCACGGCTCGCGCAGCGCGTGTCCCGGAACGGGGGGTTGCGCCGGAGTGTGCAACGGGCTCTCGAGCACGTGCATCTTCCGGAGCGGCACGCCGTGCGGCGCCACGACGTGCACGGCGGGGAGCGAGTCGGGTCTCGTTTGCAATGCGCTCGGCGCGTGCGTTACCGAGCCTGCAGTGACGTGCGCGCCTTTCGCCTGTGGCACGACATCCTGCAAGACGTCGTGCACGACGAGCACGGATTGCGCGACGGGAGCGACGTGCGAAGCGGACGGCGCGTGCGTCGCGCCGGAGAGCGGCTGCGCCGACGGCGGCGTCGCAACGGAATGCGCGCCTTATGGTTGCACGGGCAACGCGTGCAAGACCTCGTGCAAGGCGGACGATGACTGCGCCAAAGGCGCTACATGCAGCGCCGGGAAGTGCGTGAAGGGCTCCTCGGGCGGCGGCTGCGGCTGTCGCATCGGCTCCGGCACCGGCAGCCACGATGGCCTCACGTTCGGAGCGCTGATCGCGCTACTCGGGCTCGCCCTCCGACGCGCGGAAAGGCGGCGACGCGGATCCCGCCCCGATCAGTCGCCGATCGCGTGGGCCTGCGCGGCGATTGGGCGCCGCAAGCGTATCTCGGAGTCCAGAGGCGTATCGGGTTGGTAGTGCGGCGTGAAGGGCCCCTCGTACGCGATGAGGCGGCGGCGCAGCGCGGCGCTCTCGTGCCGAAGTCCCTGTGCTTCGGCGGCAATGCGCACGAGGGCAATCGCCAGAAATACCACGGCAGACCAGTACGGCCCCCCGAGCGCCCAGGCTCCGAGCGCGAAGGACCAGTTGAACATCAGACCCGTGTAGTGACCCACGGTGCGAATGAGACGCCAAAATTCCCGACCGGGCCAAGCGAACGCCTGCGTTTTGTCGCCCGGCCCGCTTCAGTAACGGGCGCGAAGGTCTTCAGTCGGCGGCGACCACGCGATTGCGCCCGTCCCGCTTGGCGGCATAAAGTCGTCGGTCGGCGACCGCGACGAGCCGCTCCCGATCCACTCGATCGACGCACGCAAACGACGCGCAGCCGATGCTGATGGTCACCGCGAGCGACCGCCCGTCGTGAACCGTTCGCAGCTCTTCCAGCGCCTTTCGGAGACGTTCGGCCGCGCGGGCGGCTCCCGACAACGTGATGCCGCGCAACAGGACCACGAACTCTTCGCCGCCATACCGCGCAAGCAGATCTTCCGTCCGCAGAAGGAACTCGGTCGTCGATGCGACGTTCTTCAGCACGGCGTCGCCCGCCAGGTGCCCATGAGTGTCATTGACCTTCTTGAAGTGATCGATGTCGAAAATGAGGACGGACCCCTGACTCCGATGGCGCGTCGCATAAGCGAGCTCTGCGTCCAGGCGTTCCAGAAAGAAGTGACGGTTGTAGGCACGGGTCAGGGCGTCCCGAACGCTGCTCTCGTACAGTTGCCGTAAGATCCTCTCCTGGTTCTCGTCGGTGACCGAAAAGCGGAAATGGACGCGGGGCCCGAGCTGCACGACCGCACCGTCGACGAGAACCTGGCGTTCGATGCGCTCCCCGTTGACGTACGTCCCGTTGCTGGAACCGAGATCTTCCACAAAATATTGCCCGCCCTCGTAGACGACGCGGGCATGCATGCGACTGATACCTTCGTCGTCGACCACGACCGTGTTGTCCGAGTGACGGCCGAGGCGGATTGCGTCGCCCAGCGACGTGACGTGGCCGGCTTGAATCGAGTCCATGCGCACGAGGACGGCCCGATTGCGCTCGTCACCCTTCCATACCGGAAAGGTTTCGTTGGTGATCGTCTGTTGTTCGGGGCGAGCGCGGCCCGTCGCCGGTGGCGTCATCGAATCGATGGGCGCAGGTCGGTCGCTCTTCACCTACGGTCGAGAATGTATCACGACCGGGACGCGGCGATCGACCGGTCCGTCGAAGGGCGGCGCCTGCATCTCTCCCGGCGAGCACCGGCGCGCACCGGAAAGCGAGCCGGGTATTTCAGACGACAGATTCTCGACCGCCAGCGACGTCACTCGGCCCTCGAGCGAGGCGAGCTTGCGCAGAGGCTCGTCGGCGACGAGGACGTGTACGTGTCTTCCCGGTGGTGGAACGACGATCGTCTGGCCGCTGACGTCGAGGCCCACCCAACCAGCTCCCGCCGGAAGCAGTTCGCCGCCGACGAGCAATGTGTCCCGGTAGCGGACTGCCGCCGCGGCTTCATCCTGCGTCACGAGACCTCTCGGGAAGCGGACCTCCGCGCGAACGAGTTCGCTCGCGAGCGCTCTCGCAAATCCTCTCACCTCATCGATCGATCCGCTCGCTGCGACCACTCTCGGGCTCAAACATCCGCGCTGGTCGAAGAGGATCACGTCGTGCGCGACGCGCCGGGCAAGGTCATCGATATACGGTGACGCCGTGCAACCGACCCCGAGCGCCACCACGCCCAGCCCGGGGCCGTGTGGATGAAACTCCACTCCCGACGGGAGAGCGCGCTGCACGTCACGAAGCGTCGCGTCGGTTCCGTATGCCCAGAATCGATCCCCGCTGACCGGCGTCAGGGTGTCGACGATCTCGAACGAGCCTGGCGCCCCCTGGTCGAGCAGGCGGACCATGGTCGTTTCCCGTCGGGAAGGACGCACCCGGACGACCGACGATGCGGCGAGCGCCAGAGCGAGAGCCCTGTGCGCCCCGACGAACACATTGGCGCTGAGCAAGACGTGAGCACGAGGCGCCTGTTCGACGGATGCGATCAGTGAGGACACCTCCGCTTCGCTCGGGTTCGACTCCAGCGCAGCTTCGAGTGCGAGCGCGACGCCCTGAGCTGAAAGGCCAGTGGACGCCGGCAAGACCCGACGCGCTTCGACGCCGAGCGGGTCGGTCGGATCGGCGATACGTCGCGCCGCATCGACCAATCGGCGAATGCGCTCTCGGGCTGAGGACCGGGAGCTCACGCGCCGAGCACCATTTCCTCGATCGCGAGCGAACAGCCCCGCGGGGTTGCGTTGGCGCTTCGGCCGAGGAGCTCGACTCCGTTTCCGTTCGGGCGAATCAGGTCCTGGGTCACGATGGCGACGGCGGAGTCGATGTTCCCGAGATCGACGAATCGAGCGAGGCCGATCCCATTTTTCGGAACGGGTCGAAGAGTCTCCCGATCGACCGCCGAGACGCGAAGCCACGGCGGTGGGAGAAAAACCCCACTCGGCCCGCGAACGGCCGCGCCCGGCGCAGTGCCCTCGTAAAGCTGGCTCGTGAGCTCGGTCATGCCGTACTCGCCGACGACACGGTCCTCGGAGATCCCGAAGGCGCACGCGACGTCGCGCCGGAGCTCGACGGACGATAGCTCGCGCGTCCGCCCCTTGAACCCCCCGGTGGTCATGACGAGTGTTCGTGGCGGAGCCGGCAACCGACGGCCGGCGAGAGCGTCCAGCAGCAGCACGAGTGCGAAGCTCGTGGAGAGCACCAGCAGCGGTTCACCGCGGCGCTGCGCGAGCTCGACGAGTCGTTCGAGCCCGGCGAGATCGATACCGCCTTCCTGCGCGAGCCAGCGGCCTTCCGGTTCCGCATCGAACCCGGCGTCGATGCCGCGACCGTCGAACTCTTCGAGAAATACGCGCATCATGAATCCGAGCGAGGACGTGGGAGGGGTCCCAGGGGGCGGCGCGAGCGACACGACGACGCGAGGGCCACTGCCCGGCTCGGCGAGCATCCGCGCTCCCCACGCGAGGGACAGCGCGCGATACGTATCGGTGCGGCGAAGGGGATGACGGCCGCGCGCGCCGCCGGTCGTACCGCTGGTCGAGAAGCACGCCGTATCGAGCTCCGGAGAGTGCGCTGCGACCCTCGTGAGGCGAAACGCATCGACGGGCACCGCCGGGATGGCGGCGACGCTGTCGAGCGCCGTGCGGTGCGCTTCGACCAATCGGCGAAAGCCCGGAACGTGCCGGACCTGGAAACGCGCGATATCGAGCGCGAGCGCGTCGAACGCCTCGCCATCGCCGGACGAGCCTCGACGGGCAAAGCCCTGCACACGAGCGTGGAGGGCGTCGGATTCCGAAAGTACGTTCACGAGTGAAGAGTCTGAAGGGCGTCGACGGCGGCGGCAACGAATCCGTCCAGCAAAGTGTCGGCGACGTTGAGCGCAGGAGTCAGGACCACGATCTCCCGGTTGCCCCCGCCTGTCGAGACGACATAGCCGACCTCCAGAAGTCGCCGCGCCACGCGTGTCGCGGCGCCAGGCTTCGACCCGAGGTCGATCCCGATCATCAGGCCGGCTCCGCGCACTTCGACGACTCCCGGCACGTCGCGCAAGGCTTCGCCCAGCCGCTCGAGCCAGAGGGCCCCGCGCTCGGCACTCCTCGCAACCAGGCGTTCGCGCGACAACACGTCGAGCGTCGCGATCGCCGCAGCGCACCCCAGCGGCGCTCCCGCGAACGTCGAGGTGTGAACGACCTCGGGCTCGCGACGCCAGGCGCGCATGACGGAGTCCGAGCCCACGCATGCGCTGATGGGAATGCCGCCACCGAGTCCCTTGCCGAGGCAAACTACGTCAGGTCGGGCGCCTTCGGTCACCGAGCGCAGCATGGAACCCGCGCGACCGAGCCCGGTCCAGATCTCGTCCGCGACGAGCAGCGCCCCTTGCTCCCGCGCGAGAGCTCCGAGGGCGGCGACGAACCCCGCCGGTGGAACGACGCATCCGCCGCGTCCGAGAAGCGGCTCGATCACGACTGCGCCCACGGTGCCACTCGCGAGGGTCGCCCGCGCGTCGGCGAGCACTCGCTCGGACGCGGCGGCGCTCACGGGAAAATCCAGGAACGTCACGTGCGGGTTCAGCTGGGCGGCGAAGGGTGCTCGATATCCGTCCCGCAACGCCGACGCGGCCAGCGGAGCGTACGACAGTCCGTGATATCCGCCTCGAAACGCCAGGACTCCAGGTCTCCCGGTGGCGAGCAGCGACGTCTTCAATGCCGCGGTGACCGCATCAGCGCCCGACTGCCCGAGGATGACGCGGGCTCCCGGCTCTGGAAACAGCCCCGACAGCCGCTCGAGGAGCGCGATCTTCGCGTCCGAGGGATGAACGTCCCCCAGGGCCTGCAACAGTCGGGCGCTCGCTAGCTCGACGACACGCAGGTGGCTCGGGTGCCCATGACCGAGGAGCAAAGCCCCGAAGCCCGCGGCGAGATCGACGTACCGGTTGCCGTCGACATCCTCGACGTTCGAGCCCTTCGCCGTCGCAAACACCACCGTGCCCGCCGGAACCTCGGCCGCCACTCCGCGTTGCGGGCCGACTCCGCGCGGACCCATCGGCGCCGCCGTGCGCGACGCGCGAGTGAGCCAGGTGCGAGATTGAGGACCCGGTGGAGTACAGACCAGCCGCGGAGGTTCGTCGCCCGTCACCTCAAGAGCACACCTTGTTGCGGCCACCCCGCTTGGCTTCGTAGAGCTTTTCGTCCGCACGCTGGATAAGGTCGTTCGCCGTGTCGCTATCGTGAACGAGCGCGCAGCCGATGCTGATCGTCACGGGGATCTTCTCCCCCTGGAACACGAAGGGATGATCCGCCACTTTCTCGCGAAGATTTTCTGCGAGGCTGGTCGCGCCTTCCATCTCCGTTTCCGGGAGGACGATGACGAACTCTTCGCCGCCGTATCGAGCAAAGACCTCGTCCCGGCGGATACGGCTCTGGACCGCCTCGGCGAGCTCACGGAGGACGTAATCACCCGCAAGGTGTCCATAGTGGTCGTTGATGCGCTTGAAAAAGTCGATGTCGAACATCAACAAGCTGAGCGGTCGATCGTGCCGGCGGGACCGGATGATCTCGCGGTCCAGTGACTCGAACAGGTAGCGCTTGTTGTGGATCTGAGTGAGACCATCGACGATGGTCATCCGATAAATTTCTTCGTGGTACTTCGCTTCCGCATCCTCGCCCGAGAGGTACTTGAGGATGGTCGGACCCACCTTCACGCGATCGTTCGAGCGGAGCTGAGCCTCCCGAACGATCTGCTTTTCGTTCACGTAGGTGCCGTTCGTGGAACCGTCGTCGACCGCGTACCAATGGTTGCCGCGGCGCTCGAAGTGCGCGTGCTGGCGCGACACGGAGTCGCCCTCGAGAACGATCTGGTTGTCTGCGCCGCGCCCCACGTGGAGCCGCGGGCCCTCGAGCACGAAGCGCTTGCCGAGCAAGTTCGGCTCCTTCGTGTAGATGACCACGAGGCAGTCGTTCCCCGTCTCCCCAGGCTCGTCGTCGAGCTTTCCCTGGATGACCTGGGTGACCCGTGTTTTTTCGTCGAAGTCGCTCGCCACGAAGCAGACCTTAAACTCCAAACTATAGACCGGCCTCCGAGAGGCGGGGGCGTTCTCCGAAGGTTCTGCAGAGGGCAGACTCCTGGCTCGAAATCGAAGGTGGGAATGCCACCCACAAGCCCGGACGGACCCTAGTTTCTAGCGACGACTCGCGTCAAGGGAGCCGTCAACGGGCCCCTATCATTCGAGTAGCATGGTATCGGGCTTCGAAACGCCAGGTCCGGAGGGCCTGATGTGGGGGAACGTGGTTCAGGGCGCTGCCTCCTCCAGCGGAACGTCGAGTCCGACCAGACGCATCAGGCGCAGCGCGTTGCCGCCGGTCACCGGGCCCGGGCGCAACCGGTAATCGAACGTCATCTTGCCGTCGGCGATGTTTTCGCGAAAATGGCACTGCTCCACGCGCGTCATGAGCTCGTCGGGGAGCTGGCAGAGCCCGGCATCATGGGTGGACACAGCTCCGATCGCGCCACTCCGGAGCATCTCTTCGAGCATCCATCGTGCGCCGATCTGCCGCTCGCGGGAGTTCGTCCCGTGAAGGATTTCGTCGAGAAGGAAGAATACAGGCAAGGCGCCCGCGGTCGCGTCCCGGACACCTTTGAGGCGCGCGACCTCGGCGTAGAAATGGCTGACGCCCAGGGACAGAGAATCACTGATCCGCAGGCTCGTGCGGACCGCGAGCGGAGACATGCGGAGCCGGGCGGCACAGACCGGCGCGCCCGCGAGGGCCAGAACTGCGTTGATGCCCATGGCACGGAGCAGAGTGCTCTTTCCGGACATGTTCGAGCCGGTAACAAGCAACGCGCGGCCCGGTTCCGCGAGGCGAACGTCGTTGACGACGCGCGTCTCCGCCCCGAGGAGCGGGTGTCCGAGTGCGCGGGCGTCGTAGTGCGCCGGTGAGTCAGTGACGTCGGGCCAGGTGAACCCGGGCTCGTCGAAGGAGAGCCCTGCGAACGCGCTCAGCGCTTCGACCTCGCCGAGCGCGCGGAACCAGGCCCGCGCCGCGCCGCCCACGTCGCGTTGCCACGCCTCCAGCCGGAGCAGGCAATGCGCGTCCCAGAGCAGGAACGCATTCGCGAACGGGTGGACGAGGCCGTTGTATCTGAGGTCGAACCACCCGACGATGCGCTCGAAACGCCGCATGGCAATCGAGGGGGCGAGCGAATTCGACAGCAAGTTCCGTCGGATCTCGCCGAGCAGGCCCGACTTCGGATCGAGCCTCTCGATGAGTTCGAACATCGGTCCGTATCGGAGGAACGCGCCTTGCGTGGACGATACGGAGGCGAAGACGAGATCCGCTTCCTTCCGGACGGCCGCGACGACCAGAAGCTCGCCGAGAAACGGGATCGTCCAGGCCGCCGCGGACCAGCCGAACACGCGCGCCCCGAACACGAGAGCCAGCGTGACGACCGGAAGGGCATAGACGGCACCGATCAGCGCGGTGCGCCTGGAAAGCCAGGGCTCTCGCTCCGCCCACTCGAGCAGAGCCGCCGGATCCGGCGGCTCCGCGCGCGTTCCACGCTTCGCCACCTTGCTCTCGCCGGCCAATCCCGGCGGCGGCTCGACCACCGCGATGGACAGTGCTTCGAGTCGCTGGCGTTCTTCCAGGAGCGGCGCGAGCATCCGGACCGCCTCCTGGCGAGCGCGAATCCGCGACGGTTCGACGGGTTCGGTCAAGAACCGAGCGAGCGCCTCCTGGCCAAACCGGGTGTGTGCAACGTTGATTCGCTGGTAGAGCGACCCGGCTCCGAACAGGTCGAGATCTACCGAGTACGGGTGCTCGCTGGAAGCGAACCGCGCCCCGTCGTCGCGGAGAGTCTTCCAGTTCGATGTAACCCGCGCGAGCGCGTCGAGGTTCACGCGAGCCATCCGCGTCGCGTCGTCTTCTGCTGCGATCACCCGTGCGTGCCACGCGACGAAGCCCAGGAACAGAACGCCGGAGATGACGGCGACGGGCACGCCCTCGGTCTGACCGCCGAGCGTCGCCAGGACGACGGCGATGACCGCGATCCCGAACGACAACCCGCGCAGATTCGAAACGAGTCGCGAACGCCGTCCCAGCTCGGAAGCTCGCTTTTGAAACCGATCGACGCGCTCGGGGTATGGGTTGGACGACACGGCGGGCATCCTTGCCGCGCCCGCGGCGGACGTCACTTCTTCTTCATCGTCACGACCAGGGTCGCCGCGACCTGGGGACCATCCGGATAGCCGACGAAGCGCCGGTCCAGCACGTCCGCCAGGCATCTTGCGGTCGATACGCTCACTCCATGCCGCTTTTGCACGCTGACACCCTCCGCGCGTCCTCGTCCCAGCACGAGGAACCGGAGTTCCACCTCGCCCCCGTCGGGTGCGACTCCGCCGGCCTTGGCGCACCCCAGGAACCGTTCCCGCGCCCGGACGAGGTTCTTCCTCGAGTCGGGGAGCGACCCTTCGTCGGCGGTCACCTTGCCGACTTCGACGGTGAACCTCGGCGCGTCCGCGGCTGGCTGCGTCGCGTCGGACGCCGGTGCGGGGGCTTCCTTCTGCGGTTCCGCGGGCACGACCGCCATCAGCTTCGGCGGCTCGGCGCTCGGGTGAGAAGGCGGCGCTTCGCGAAGTCTGGCCGCCTCCTCCTCCGTGAGACAGCGGACGAGCGCGCCGTGGCCGTCGGACAGGCGGCCCCAGGCGCAAGTCGCATCGATCGGTGCCTGCGCGCGGGACGTCGCGGAGATTCCGAGGATCGCTGCGGTGAGAGACAGAGATAACCGTCGCTGTTCCATGACACTCCTTGAACGCCGCGAGGTCAGCGTTCGTTCGGCGAAACAAAGCGAGCCATGATTTTGTCCTCCGACGCAAGAAATCGGCTACGAACGCGGCCTGCTGGTGAAACCGAGCCCCTCCCCCGACGCCGCCTCCGTGGTGCTGACCTTCCTCGAGAGCGTGGGCCGCCGCTCCGAGGCCGAGCTCTACCTGAAACTGTTCCGGGAAGTCCCGAAGGAGAGCTTTGCCATCATCGCGGCCGAGGCCGCGGTCATCCGCTATGCCGGGGGGTCTCTCGTCGAGCAGCTTCGATTCTTGCGGGAGCTCGGGTTGTTCGCGCCGATCGTCGTCGGATTGTTCGAGCCCGTGAGCGCCGAGAAAGCGGCGACTCGCCTTGCCCGACGATCGGCCGAGATGGGCGCCGTCGTGGAGGGCCAGCTCGACGGGCAGCTCGTCTCGCGCGTCCGGACGGAGCTCGCGGAAGAAAACTTGCCCATCGTGTCCCTGGCCGCCGCCGGAGAGGAGACGCTCGCCGACCGCTTCGAACGCATCGGACAGCTTGCAGGCGAGCTCGGAACCCGGAAGATCGTCGTCTTGAGGCGGCGCGGTGGGCTCGCCCGGCCAGGCCGCTCCGCTCACGCCGAGCGTGGGATCTCGGTGGTCAATCTCCGCACGGATCTCCCCTCCTTGCGCGAGCCACGCGCCCTGCCCCCGGACGACGCGGAGCTGCTCGATCGTCTCGAGACGCTGCTGCTCCGGCCCGACTGTGCTCGCGCCGTCGCCAGCGTGACGTCACCGTTCAACCTGCTACGCGAGCTGTTCACGGTGAAGGGCGCCGGGACACTGATCAAGCGGGGCACCGCGATCTTGCGTCACGATACCATCTCCACTTTCGATGCATTGCGCGTCGTCTCGCTGCTCGAATCGAGCTTCGGTAGAAAGCTGCTCAGGGACCCGTTCGCCGTGACGCCGCTCGCCGTCTATCTCGAAGAGAACTATCGCGCCGCGGCCATCCTGGTGGAAGCTCCCATCGCCCCTTATCTGGCAAAGTTCGCCGTCGACCGCATCGCGCAGGGCGAAGGCATGGGGCGCGACCTCTGGGAGACGATCGCGCGGGATCATCGCGCCGTGTACTGGCGAGCGCGGGTGGAAAACCCCATCGCTAGCTGGTATGCATCCCTGTGCGACGGCATGATCAAGGTCGGTAACTGGACTGTCTATTTCCGGGGCGTGGACACCAAGGATGTCCCGCGAATCGTCGACGATGCCGTGGCGAGGCCAGAGGACTTCGCCGGGCCGGAGGCGTCCTAGATGGTCTTTCTCGTCGCGTTCCTCGTCGTGATCGCCATCATCGGTGGCCTCGTGTACGTGCTCGTGATTTACCGGGAAGTACCGGGGGCCGTCGAGCAGCGCTTCGGAGTACTGGAAGCGCTCCCCGAAGACATCGGACAGTGGAAGGTCGACGAAGACACGGAAGAAGGCAAAGCCGCCGTCTCGCAGGGCCTGAAGCGAGAAACGCGGCTCTTCCACGACGTCCGGGCGAACAAGCTCCTCCGCCAGACCCGGTACCGCAATCGCGCCACGAACGAAGTTCTGCGCGTGGACCCGGACGAGACCGTAAAGCGCAAGCGGGTTCGCTCCTGACACTGCGCCCGCAGGCTCAGGTCCGCGCGGCGCGTCGTTTCGCCATCACCGAAAGCGCGATGCCCAGCATGCAAATCGTCGCGGAGAACGGAAGACCCCAATCCGCATTCTCGCTCGGAAAGGTGAAGGCCCATTCGTTCGGGTCGGGGACGGGGGCAAGCGCGGGCGTCATGGGGATGCGGTGTTCGGCTCGCAGCGCGAGAAGGTAACCGGCCGTGGCGGCCCGCACGGCGCCGTCCAGGTCGTGAACCGCCAGGTAAGGGCCGACCCATCGACGAAACAGGTAGTCGCGAAACCCCGCGCGTGCGAACTCCGTGAAGCGCGCACCGGGAAGCACGGCGAGATCGCCGTCCCCGAGCACGATGAGCGTCTCCTCCGGCGAGGTCGGCCTTGGCGAGCCCCCGATGACCACGCGCGCCGGATAGCCGTGCGCGTCTGCCAGCGACAGCTCGGCTTCCGTCGAGTGCCAGGTGAGCCCGGATACACCGGTGTCGTTGCACCCGACGAGAAGAGAGACGGCGAGACCGAGCGTCGCCCCGCGCCGAGCCAGCGCGCTCATGGCTTCATGACCTCGATCCAGTGGATCCTGTACAGGCACTGCCGAGGAGCGGAGCCCCACGTCGCGCGGGCCCCATCGAGCCATGGAAGCGGCGCCGTCACTCTTTCCGAGACGCGCTCCAGTTCGATACCCGTCGCGCCGAAGATGCCGAGAATCTCTCCGAAGTTGAACGCGTCCGGAAAATCGGGGTGGTACCCGAGCGGTAGCACGACGTAGTCGGCTCCAATTTTCCTCAGCCACTCCGGCACGCGCGCGGCTTCGAGGTACGGCAGGATCTTCGGTCGAACCAGCCCGCCGAGATCCTCGATCTTACGTCCCGAGAAATAACCGACCGCTCCGATGTCGAAGCTGGCGATCACGGCATGTTCAGGCAGCTGCGCGACGTCGTTCGCGATGCCGATTTCCGTGTTCGTCTCGTGCGCCACGGCGCTCTCGTTGGCCGCCCCGAAGCTCACGAGCGCGTGCGCCATCCCGACGGCGAGAGGCAGCGCCAGAGCCACGGTGACGAGCCACGTTCGCCGAAAGCCTGGCACGAGGGCACGAGAGACCTCGACGAACCGCGAGAGACCCGCGAGCGCCGCCATACAGAGTAAGCCGGGCAGCAGGGGCTGGTAGCGACCCCCATGACCCGTCGAGGGCAGCAGCGCGGCGTACGTCATGTAAGCCACGATGGCCCACGCGAAGACGACCGAGATGCGGGTTCTGCGCTCGACGAGGAACGCATAGAGCCCGAAGGCCGCGACGCCGAGCACCGTGTAAAGCGCGAACGGGGAGGTGGTGCCGAGCGTGTACTCGGCGAGCCGATCGAACCACTGTCCGCTCAAGGACTCGAACCGATCGAGCCCCGTAGAATCCTCGAAGCGCTACCAGGGCGAGCCACCGTCGCCCGGCGAACGTGCCGGGCAAGAGCTCGCCCGTGCGCAGGAGATTGCGCGAGAAATAGAAGAGGGCAGCAAGCGCTCCCGGCGCGATGAGCCTTGCGTTTCGGCGCCCGTCTCCGAGCCGGAACGGGACGAGGACCGGCGCGAGAAGAAGCATCTCCGGACGCGTGAGAAAAGCGAGCGCGTACGAGCACCCGGCACCGACTTGCGACCGCGGCGAGTCCTCGAAATAGAGCAGGATCGTCACCAATGTGAGGAGCGTGACGAGCATCGTTTCCATCCCCGTCAGCGCGAACCAGACGAAGTTCGCCGCGCAGCCGAAGGCGATCGCGAGGAATGCGCCTTCCCACGGCCCGAATCGATCCCGACGCGCGAGGCCGTGGACGACCTGGCCCGCACCCAGGTAACAGGCGAGTGCCAGCAGCGCCGCGAAGAGCGGCGGAGCCACGTGGAGCAGCGCCGGATCGAGGGCGAGAAGGGCCGCCCACAAGACGCTCGTCGCCCCCGAACCCGGTCGGGAGACGTCGAAGCCGAGCACCCCGTGCGCCGCGAAGTTCCGCGCAACGACCTGATGAATCCAGGCGTCGTCGAGCGGAAAGCCCGTCGGGAGCTTCCCCCGGCACACGAACCCCATCGCGACGAGTTGACCGGCGAGAACGGCTGACCGCGGCCCGATGCGCTCGGGATGCCATTCGGCGCCCATCGAACCGCGATGATATAGGCAAGAGAGCGCCTTGGTTCAATCTTCCGACAGCCCGCACGCCGGGGCGCCGAACGCCCGGAGCACTTCGATACTCGGCGCGGCGTTCGGAGGTAGCGTCGCGCTCGCCGCCCTCGCGGTGCTCGAAGCCTTGGTCCGATCGGATTCGCCGGACATCCTTTCTGCGTGTCTGGCCGGCTCCGCGGGCGCAGCGCTCGGCGCGAGTCTCGCCGCCGGGCGTTCCGCGATGCGATCGCTTTCGCAAGGCAAACAGGCGGCGGCATGGACTCTTGCGGGCGCGGGGCTCGGTCTGCTGCCGGCCGTGACCGTCGGCGCGATCGCCAAGCTCGCTGGCCCACATCGAGTCATGGCCGGCATGACGCTGGTCGGGAGCTGCGTCGCCGGTGGCTTGCTCGGCCTGAGCCTCCAGCTGATCACCCGGTCCGGTAATGGTCGCTCGAGAACGACACATCTCGTCACGAACGCGCTCCTCGTTCTCGGAGCGCTCTTCGTCGCGCTCGCCGCCGAGGTCGCGGACGAGCTCTTGCTGGTCCTCCGGACCTACCCGCCGCTCCGCACCGCGATGACGGTCGGCACGTGGCTGCTCGTTTCCGCGATCGGCGCCGCCGTTCTCGTCGGCACACGAACACGCTGGACTCGACTCCTCCACTCGGCCTGGTTCGCTGCGCTCGGCATGGGTCTCGGCCTCACCGTGACCCGCTCCGCGGACCAGGTCGGGAGGTTGCTACTGAGACCCACGAGCGGCCTGGTCGTCGCCATGGGCCGCTCGCTGACCGACTTCGACCGCGACGGCTCGTCCTCCCTGCTCGGCGGAGGCGACTGCGCACCGTTCGATCCGAAGGTCAATCCGAGCGCCCGCGAAATCCCCGGGAACGGCATCGACGACAATTGCCGCTTCGGAGATCCTCCCGCGCGGCGCGAAGAGCTCGTCAGCACACCGAAGGTCGCGAGTCCCGCCCCGCTCAACGTGCTTCTCGTCACGATCGACACTCTCCGCGCCGATCACGTCGGAAGTTACGGATATTCCCGCCCCACGACACCGCACCTCGACGCGTTCGCCGAGCGCGCGCTCCGCTTCACGCACGCCTACACGTCAGGCGGATGGACGTGCCTCGCCGTACATTCCCTGATGGCCGGCGCGTATCCGCGGCGATTCGACTGGCAGCCGGCGGCCATCCTGACGTCCGAGCGCGTCGTCTCGTTCCCGTGGGAAACTCAGCTCCGCCCGGGCGAGTCCTGGATGAACACGCTGTCAGAACCCACCCGTGCACCCGCGAACTCGCTCCCCTCGTGGCTCGGAGCGCGCGGAATGCGCGTGGTGGCGGCCGTGGCATCGACGCCCGCGGCGGTCTTTCGATACGAGGGATGGTTCGAGCGGAACTTCGAACGCTCGATCGTCACCCAGCCGGATTCGAACGACGAGGCAGTGGCTGACGCAGCCATCGAGCTACTTCGAGCCCCCGACAATCGCCCCTTCTTTCTCTGGGCTCACTTCTTCGAACCCCACGAGCCGTATGAACACCATCCGGGTCTCCCGATCTTCGGCGACGAGCTCGTGGACCGGTACGATCACGACGTGGCGTTCGCCGACGAACAGGTCGGACGCTTGCTCGACGCCGTTGCGGCCCGCACCGGGCGCGAGACGGCCATCATCGTCGCCGCGGACCACGGGGAGACCTTCGTCGGCGGATTTCCGGTGCATGGCGCGGACCTCCAGGAAGACTCGATTCGCATCCCCCTCCTTCTGCGCGGCCCCGGCATCGAACCCGGCGTGACCGCCGCTCCGGCAAGCCTGGTGGACATTGCTCCCACCATCTACGACTGGACCGCCACGCCGCGACCTCCGGATCTGGATGGCGTCAGCTTGCTGCACGCACCGTCGCACCGCATCGTGCTCACAGACATCTGGCGGCACGACCGCGACGGTAAAGTCTATCTGGACCTCGTGGGCGCGACCGGAGCCACACGGCGACTCGTGCGCGACCAGAAACGCGAAGCCTGGTACTCCTACCGGGTCGGTGACTACACGAGACCCCCCGTGCCCCTCCACGAGCCTCCCGACCCGGCCTTGTCGAACGCCATCGGCCGCTATCTGGAAGAAACCGGCGTCATCGTGAGCGCGCCGTGAAAGCTGTCTGCTGCACGTTGTTGCACGAGCGTGACGGAATGCTCCAGCATCACCGTCAGACTCGCTTCGTCGAGCATTCGAGCCGCCCTTGGCGAGACATGCCGGGCTGAGGCGATTTGTCAGAGCTTGGGCGTCGCATCAATGCGAACCAGTCGATGGCGCGACCGCCTTCGAGACACGCGACGCGGGGTCGTGCATCCCTGATTATCCCGTCGCACTCAAGGTCTGCTCCGTTTCATATCAGGAGCCGTGCGCGGTCGACACGGGCTGCGGTCCCGCGGGCTTCACGTGCAATCACGACGCGGGAGAGCTTTGCTCGGGTGGAAACTGCACTCCGGTCTCGCGATATTCGCGCCCTGTTCGGCCTCAGCAAGAAAGCCTTCAAACGCGCCGCGGGGCGCTTGCTGAAGGGGCGCGCGGTTACCATCGACGCCCAGGGTTGGGTGCGGCCGGGGAAGGGCGACCGAGAGAGCTAGGGGTACGCGCGAGACATGTCGGAGCGGCCGCCCAATGGTAGGGCGTGCCTCACGCGGTCCACTCTTCGCTTCGCCGCCACAGTTCCGACGCGAGCGCCACGTCTTGCGCCGCCTTGCTGGGTTCCACGGCCTGACACTTGTCGTAATAGAGACCGCTCTCCTTCTCGCACGTCGGCGAGGTGGCGCAATAGAGCGTCGTCCTGGCGCCGTCCTCCGTCGTGAGCATGAAAGACTTGATGAGCGGACGCAATGGCCAGGGGACTTGTCGCCAGACATCCGAGGCGACGACGCCGGGATGAAGCGAATAGGTCGTCACTCCCGTGCCCGCAAGGCGACGCCCGAGCTCTGCGTTGAAGAGCACGTTCGCGAGCTTGGACACGTTGTATTCAGGCACCGCGGTGCGCGTGACGGTCGGCCTTCGAACGGCATCGAAGTCGACGCTTTTCGCGCGGTAGTGACCCTTGCTGGCGACGGTGACGATCCGTCCGGGGGCCGACTGCTCGATGCGCGGAAGGAGCAGGGAGGTGAAGGAGAAGTGACCTACGTGGTTGACGCCGAATGCGAGCTCGAAGCCCGACCTGGTGAGCCCACGTGCGCCTGCGAGACCCGCGTTGTTGATCAGAAGGTGAAGCGGTAATCCTTTGGCGAGAAATTCCTTCGCGCACGCTCGCACCGAGGCCAGATCTCCGAGATCGAGCGACAACGTCTCCACGTCGCGTCCGGTTTCGCTCCGGATCTGCTCGACGGCGGGCCTGGCGCGCTCTTCGGAGCGACAGGCGATGAACACGCGCGCCCCTCCCCTCGCGAGCTCTTTCGCCGTGACGAGACCGATGCCGGTATTCGCGCCCGTGATGATGGCGACTCGGTCGGACAGAGAGTGACTCGTATCGTTCATGGGAAGCGGGAGCATAATTTCGAAAGTGCCTCTGGCGCCAGCATCAGTCCGACGCCCGTGGCTCAGGTCTTTCTCGCCATGATCATCCACGTGCTCGACGGGAGGTAGACACCTCCCTCACGCAGATGCCCCTCGAGCATCGAGGTGAGCTTCGCCCGGATCTCGGGGAGCTTCCGCCGTCCCTCCTCGCCGGCTTCGCGCACGATCTCCCCCGAGGGTCCGACGAGGATCTGGTAGTCGATCGCTTCTTCCACCGTTCGGCCGATGCACATGTCGAGGTCGAGGCGCTCGAACAGGTCCACCTGACTGAAGCCGGCGGCGGCGAGCATTTCACGATCGGTCTCCTCGTCCGCCCACGAGAACGGGCCGGGCCCGCACGTCTGCGCGTTGTCGCCGGGCGGCGGAAGGAATTCGCGCACGACGGTCTTCGCGGCGCCCCACGCCGGGTTGTCCAGGAGGCCGCGCCATACGATGAGGCAGACCTTTCCGCCCGGAACCAGCGCTCGATGGACGTTTCGCAGCGCTCTCACGGCGCTCTGGAAGAACATCACGCCAAACCGCGCGAATGCGACGTCGTAGTAGCTCGGTTCGAGCGGATGCACCTGGGCGTCCCCGATCTCGTACCGGACGTGCGCAGGGCCCGCCACGTCGCGTTCGCGATTAGCGATCTCGAGAAAGGCACTCGTGCAATCGAGCCCGAGCACCTCTCCCGATGAACCTACCAGGCGATCGAGCTCGAGGCTCGTCTCCCCGAAGCCGCATCCGAAGTCGAGCACGCGATTTCCCGGCTGAACGCCGAAGCGCGGAATCGCGACGTCGCTGTGAAGCTTTCCGTTGCCGGAGAGCAGATGCCGGAAGCGGATCCATTTCGGAGTGAGGACCTCGTTCCAGCATCCGATGAAGTCTTCATTGTCCGCGGCGACGTTCGTCATCGAAATGGGCTCCGGGGAGGGACGTGTCTCGGCGTGTCACGTGACTCGCAGAAAGTTTGCCTCGAAAGCGTTCATCGTGGGGCCGTAGTACTCTCTGAACGCTGCCGCCAGCTCGAGGGAGCGGGCCGCGATGGTTGAACGTGCATGTGTCCCGGATCAACGCGACGTTCTTCTTCTCGACCCTCGACGTCACCGACCTTTGGTCGAGCGTTCGGGCGCTGCGTCCCCAGCGCGTCCGGCGCCCGCGCACCGGCCGGGATGCACGAGCAGACCCGAGACGCCTCGGATGGCGGCTCACCGTGAGGCTCGCCGACGTCGTCGAACGAGCGCAAGCCCGGCGATCCCCATCCCGAATGCGAAACGGGACCTGGGATTCGCTTCCGTCTGCGCGGCCGTGCGGCAACTACAACCGCCGTTCGAAGTCGCGCTCGGGGTATGCGCGCCCGCGTCCGCCGTGCCAGCCGCACCTGTGCCGGTCCCACCGCCGGAGCCAGTTGTGCCGCCCGAGCCGGTCGCGCCGCCCACTTCACCCGCGCCGCCTGAGCCAGTTGCGCCGCCAGAGCCGAGCGCGCCGCCTGAGGCACTCGCATCGCTCACTGACGTCGTGCCGCCTGAGCCGGTCGCGCCGCCTGAGGTACTCGCATCGCTCACTGACGTCGTGCCGCCAGAGCCGGTCGCGCCGCCAGGGGCACTCGCATCGCTCATTGACGTCGCGCCGCCAGAGCCGGTCGTGCCGCCCGCGGTACTCGCATCGCTCACTGACGTCGTCCCTCCGGATGACGTGGTTCCTCCGCTTGCGGCTGCATCCGGCGCGGCAGCGTCCGGCGGCGCAATAAAACAGACGCCGGCCCAACACTTCCCAGCTCCGCACGAGGATCCGTCCGAGGCGAAGGGATCCTGGCAGGTGCCTGTGATCACGTCGCAGGTCCCGGCTGCCCGGCAAGGTCCGGAAGGCGCGCAAAGCGTGGGAGTTGCCAGGACGGGCGCCCCTGCGAGCTCGCAGTCGGAGAGCGCGCGATAGTAGAGACGGATCTCATCGACGTCCCCGACGAAGTAATTGTTGTAGGTGCTCGAGATGGGATTGCTGCCGAAGCTGACCCGCTCCGTGGAGGTGAGGTCGGTCACCGCGGTCGTCGTCTGGGTGTCGCTGCTGATTCCGTCGATCCAGAGGGTAACGCTCGTGCCTTGCCGCCGACCGGCGATGTAGTGCCACTGGCCGTCATCGATGGCGGTGCTCAGATGGGCACCGGCGCCATTCGTCCCTGCGACGTCCTGGTACATCTCGAAGCTCACGCCGCCGCCGCTGGTCGTCCGGAAGCCCCAGAAATTGCATGCCGACCCACAGTTTCGATTCCCGAGGAGCTCGCTGTTCGCGGCAACCGATGTGCGGATCCAGAAGGTCGCGGTGAAATCGCTGGTGCCGACGAGGTCCGGCACCCCGAGGTCCACGATCGAGCCTGCGCCTCCCCCCGGAAGCGTCACGGCGCCGTTCGCGACGCCGCTCGAGATCCGGGTAGTCGTGGCGCCCAGTGTTCCGTCGTCACCGCCGGTCAGCCCGGTGTCCGTCGCGGTCGTATTTCCGGCCTCGTTCGGCTCGTCGAACCTCCACCAGTGCGCGGGCCCCGAGCCAATGGCCGCCACGACGGTTCCCGTCGCCGGCGTCGACGAACGGTCCGTGGAGCATCCGAGCGGCGCGCCCCCGACGAAGCCGACGAGTGAGAGCGCCGAGACGGCGCGAGCCGCGGAACGATACTGACTCTTCATGGTGCCCACGCCGCGACGCACCCTCGGTCGCGCCCTTCTCTGAGTTAAAAGCGAAGCCGGAACCGTACATCATCTCGCTAAGCGGGCGCCCCAATTTTCTTGCGGGAAGGAGAGCAGGGGCCACACACTTCCGCTTACATCAATGCGGCGCAGCTCGCCGCTTCGAGACCTGCCGTGTCGTCTTTCCCGTACGCATACCGCGGCGTGGTGAACGGCGGACCGCCGCCGCCCTGCGCATGCTGCCCTGCGGTGGACAGCGCTGAATTGTCTGGACTCGCCGTGCCGCGCGCACACGGGCAGGGCGCGCATCGAACGAGCGCGCTTCCCCACTGCCCCGCGTTCGGAGTGAGAGTTGCGCCGCCACCGAAGGCGATGGGGCACCGATGTTCCCGGTTCCGTTGTAGAGCCCGGTCAGAACGATCTGGTCCTGTGCGTCGAGCACGAACGTCACCGGGTCGTCGTCGCCGGTACCGCCGTAGCCGCGCGCCCAGTCCACGGTACCGTCGCGCAGGACCCGCGACAGCATCACGTCGGACGCCTCCTCCGGGTCGTGCGTCTTCTAACCGCGACCGGCGGGAATTCGCGAGGCCACGCCCGCGTTCAGCGCCGCGCTTGGATCATCTTCCACCCGTTGCCCGACGGATCCCGGAATCCGGCGTCCACGGTACCGAAGCGCTCCATGGGCTCCTGCGTGAACTCCACCCCCCGCGCGCGCATTCGCTCGTACGCGGCGCGGCAGTCATCCACCGTCAGGACGAGCGGCGGCATCGCGCCCTTTGCGACGATCTCGCGCAGCGACTGCGCCGTCCCGGCGTCGTGTACGGGCGGCCCCGGCAGGAACAGGCCGAGCTCGAAGGACGGCTGGTCCGGGTGCTGGACCGTCAGCCAGCGATAATCCCCGTTACGCACGTCCGCATGGACGCGGAATCCGAGCTTCTCGACGTAGAACTCGAGCGCTTCATCCTGGTTGCGAACGTACAGACCGACCATCCCGATGCCTTGGTTCATGTGATCTCCGTTTCTTCAGCTCCTTAGTACCGCCCGCGCCGTGGCGTCGCTTCTCCGAAACTGCGATCGTGAGATCGGGCCGGTGCGCGGCGCTGAGAAAACAGACGGGCACGCGTTCGGGTTCGCGCGTCGCGGCCCGTTCCCGCCTGCGGAACTGACCGGGGCTCTCGCCTGTCACGTCGCGGAAGGTCCGGCCGAAGGTGCCCAGGCTGCTCCAGCCCGTCTGAAACGCGATCTCTGTGACGGGCAGGTCGGTGTCGCGGAGCAGCGCGGTGGCTCGCTCGATTCGCCGCGTGAGCAGGTATCGATGGGGTGGGACGCCGAAGGCCTCCTTGAAGGACCGCGCGAAGTGGGCTTCGGACACGCCGCTCACGCGCGCCAGCCGGCGCACGGGCCACTCCTCGTGCGAGGCCGCGTCCATCCGGTCCTTCGCGCGCAGCAAGCGCCGGAGTAGCTCGGGATCCTGGCTCAAGCGATGAGCCTCCACAGAGGATGTGTGCGTTGCCAGACCAAGAACGTATCCTCGTGGAGGGCGCGGCTCACTGTGTTCGACCGCGTACCATGGTTCGGCCGAGCCGAGCTGCCGCGCGATCTCATTGCCGGGCGCGATACGTCGAAGGCGCCGCGCCTTCCCAGCGCTTGAAGGCGCGCCGGAAGTTCGCGAGGTCCGTGTAGCCGAGGCGATAGGCGATCTCGTCCATGCCGAAGTGGCCCGACTTCAGGTGTTCGACGGCGAGCGTGTGTCGCACGGACTCGAGGATCTCCTCGATAGGACGTCCCCTCCTCCACGAGGCGCCGATGCAGCGTGCGTGTGGTCATGCGGAAGAGGCGCGCGGTCACCTGGAGCGACGGGAAGCCGCTCTGCTTCTCGAGCAGCAGGCGCCGCACGCGCGCGCTCGTCGAGGCGTGCGCCGCGATCTGCTCGAGCTCGCGCTGACAGATCAGCGCCGCGTCCTGGAACGCGGCCGGGTCCGCAAGCTTGAGCGGTAGATTCGAGCGCGCTCGCCGGTGCCGAGAAGCCGGTCCATTGCTGGTCGTACCGCACGGGGCACCCGAAGATCTCGCGCGCGAGCGTCGCGTGCTCGGGCTTGGGGAAAACGAAGCTCACCTCGCTGACGTGACACGCGCCGAGCGTGACCTCGTCGAGGACGTTCTTGATGCCGAGCACGATCGCTTCGAGGAGTGGACGCTGGATGTCCCCGAGCGGCAGCATCTCCGTGAACCGCACCCGCGCCTCCCGCGGGTCGACCTCGTGGGAGATCGTGACGAGCGAAGTGCGCAGCCGCGCGAAGCGCTCGACGATGTCGAGGGCCTGCCGCACCGTGCTGCTGTTCACGGCCGCCGCGCCGACCATGCCGTGAGTGCTGGCGAGGAGCCGCTCACCGACGAACAGTCCGAGCGCGGGCTCGCGCGCGATGGCCAGCGCCTCGAGCACGAGCTGCCGCAGCTGCGGGTACGGAAACATGCGGTGCGGATTCGCGAACTCGGCCTCTTCCATCCCGCAGCGACGGAGCCAGTCGTCGACGCTCGCGCCGCTGGTGCGCAGCTGATCGCCGATGAGCCGCACGTACTCGGCGGGCGTGCTGAAGTCGTCCGGCATCTCGCCGATCGATTGGCAACAAATGACCCTTCATTGTCAAGAAATGACCTCCCTTGCTCGCCGACCGATCCGTAGAATCAGGGTGTAGCCGCGCGTGGATCCGATGTGATCCGCAGCAATCACCGGTAGATGAGGCGTCCATGGAAGGCCCGATTTCCCCCGAAAGGCTCACGACCGTCCGGATCAACGGCCAGGCCGTCCCCGTCGAGCCGAAGGAGACCGTGCTCCAGGCGGCGCTGCGCGCCGGGGTCGACTTCCCGAACAGCTGCCGCGTGGGCGGCTGCGGCACGTGCCGATGCAAGCTCGCGTCGGGTCGAGTGAAGGAGCTCACCGAGACTGGTTACCTCCTGACGGCGGAGGAGATTGACCAAGGCTACATCCTCGCGTGCCAGAGCGTGCCGCAAACGGACGTGAGCGTGGAGGTGGATCTCTCGCGTGCGTCGGCCCGAGGCGTGCCCGGTCGCATCGTCGGGCAGGCCAAGGTCACGCACGACATCACGCGGCTCACCGTGCAGCTCGATCAGCCCGTCCCCTACAAGGCGGGCCAGTTCGCGAACCTCGCCATCGACGGCTTGCCCGGCGTGATACGAAGCTACTCCTTCGCGAGCCCGTCGCACCGCGACGCCCGGGTCACGTTCTACGTTCGCAAGGTGCCCGGCGGTGAAGTCTCGTCCCTCCTCAACGACACCGAGGTCGTCGGGCGCGGCGTGCGCGTCGACGGCCCCGTCGGAGACTTCTTCCTGCGAGCGAGCGATGCTCCGCTCCTCTTCGTGGCGGGTGGAAGCGGGCTCGCTCCGATCCTCGCGATCTTGAAGGACGCCGTCGCCGCGGGCGTGACGCGATCCGCGACGCTGCTCTTCGGCGCCCGAACCCAGGCCGACCTGTACGCGCTCGAAGAGATCGAGGCGATCGCCGCGCAATGGCGGGGCTCGTTCCGCTTCGTGCCGGTGCTGTCCGCCGCACACGACGACGGGGCGTGGGCGGGCGAGCGCGGGCTCGTGACGGAGAAGATCCCGGAGCTCCTCGAGCGGGGCTCGCACGGATACCTGTGCGGCCCTCCCGCGATGATCGACGGCGCGATCGAGCTCCTCCGACGCCAGGGCGTGTCGCGCGAGCACATCCACTTCGACCGCTTCACGACTCGCGCGGACGCCGAGAGCGCGAAGGTGGTCGCCCCCGCCGCCGAGCTCACCCAGGAGCGGTCGACGGCTGGCGTCCTGCACTACCTGAAGTATTTCGCCTTCCACCTCATCGGCCTGCTCGCCGTGAGCGCCATCTTCGGCGGCGGCAACATCGCGACGAGCGGGCTGCTCACCGTGCTCGCCCTGTACGTGCTCGGCGACGCCCTCCTCGGCGACGACACGTCGACGCCGCACTTCACGTACCCGAAGATTCTGACGGCGCAGCTCTGGCTCGCCTTGCCGTTGCTCTCCCTGATCGTATTCGCAGCCGTGTGGAGCGTGTCACCGGGAGACCCTCTCGGCGCGGGCGCGCTCATCCACCGGTACCTGGGCTATGACGCGCTCGCCGCCCGCGCGGCTACGGGCGCGGGCGGCTACGTCTCGATTTTCGCGCTCACCGGCCTGATGATCGGGATGATCGGCACCATCACCGCGCACGAGCTCACCCACCGGACGTGGGATCCGGTTTCCATGCTGATCGGACGCTGGCTGCTCGCCTTCAGCTTCGACACCACCTTCGCCATCGAGCACGTCTACGGGCACCACCGGTACGTCTCGACCGTGGAAGACCCCGCGACGGCTCCGCGCGGACGCAACGTCTACCATCACATCGTCGCTTCGACGATCAAGGGCAATGTCAGCGCGTGGAAGATCGAGACGGACCGGCTCCGCAAGAAGCACCTCGGCGTGTTCAGCTGGCACAACGCGATGATTCGCGGCGAGCTGATGAGCGCAGCGTTGGTCGCGCTGTCCTTCGCGCTCGGCGGCGTCCGGGGCTGCGCGTTCTTTATCGTGTGCGCGCTCTGGGGAAAATCCCTTCTCGAGATCGTGAACTACATGGAGCACTACGGCATGGTGCGGAACCCGGCGACGCCCGTGCAGCCGCGCCACTCGTGGAACACCAACCGTCGCGTGAGCTCCTGGACGATGTTCAATCTCACCCGGCACTCGCATCACCATGCCCAGGGCGAGGTCCCCTACCAGGACCTGAAGCCCTATGCCGACGCCCCGATGATGGTGAGCGGCTACCTGACGACGATCATGATCGCGATGCTGCCCCCGCTCTGGCACAGGCTCATGACGCCGAAGGTGCTCGTGTGGGACCGCGACTACGCGACTGCCGAAGAGCTCGAGCTCGCCGCTCGCGCCAACCAGAAGAGTGGCATGCGCGCCTTCACCGCCGGCGCGCCACCAGCCTACGGCTCGACTCAGGCGACTCGCGCGTGAGCAGTCAGCGTCCGTCGCGGACCACCTCGAGTGGTCCCGTCGTTCGCGAAGAGTTCCCTCCCCGCGTTGCGGCAAGGCCGTTCCACGTCACGGAAAGGCCGTTCCACGTCACGGCGGCAAGGCATCCGAGTCTCGTCAATCCTCCGGCGCGAACCCGCGGCGGAGGGTGTTCTCGGTGACGGTCCGGGCAGTGGCGAAGTGCAGCAGGTAGTCGCGGCCGCCCGCCTTGCCGCCGGTGCCGGAGTGCCGGTGGCCGCCGAAGGGCTGACGTGAGACGAGCGCGCCGGTGATCTTGCGGTTCACGTAGAGGTTGCCGACGTCGAAGTCGGCGCGAGCACGGGCGATGTGGGCGGGGCTCCGCGAATAGACGCCACCCGTGAGCGCGTATTCGGTCCCGTTCGCGAGCGCGAGCGCGTGCGCGAAGTCCCTCGCACGCAGCACGGCGAGGACCGGGCCGAAGATCTCTTCCTGGGCGAGCTTCGACGTCGGATCGACGTCGGCGACGATCACGGGCGCGGCGAAGTATCCCCGCTTCGTGCCGGGACCGAGCTCGCCGCGATAGACCACCCGCGCGGCGCGGCTCGCCGCCTCGACGTAGCGCGCGACGCGTCCCACGGACTCGGCGTCGATGAGAGGGCCCACGGAGCTCGCGGGGTCGTCGGCAGGACCCGTGACGAGAGCGCGAGCGGCTTCGACGAGCCTTTCGACGAACGCATCGTGGGCTCGCCCGACGACGATGACGCGGCTGCACGCCGAGCACTTCTGACCCGCGTACCCGAACGCGGACGCGAGCACGCCGGGGACGGCTTCGTCGAAGTCGGCGTCGTCATCGACGATGATCGCGTTCTTGCCGCCCATCTCGGCGATGACTTTCTTGATGCCGAAGGGTCCGATCGACGTTTCCGCCGCCCTCCGGGCGATCAGGTGTCCAGCGGCACGCGAGCCGGTGAACGCAATGGTCGCGATATCGGGGTGCTCGACGAGCCGCGCGCCCGCGACCTCGCCGAGGCCGGGCAAGAAGTGGAGGGCTCGCGCCGGCACGCCCGCCTGGCGGAACAGGCGGAAGACGTGGAAGGCACACGCGGGGGTTTGCTCGGCGGGTTTCAGGAGTACCGGATTGCCCATCACGAGGGCCGCGCTCGCCATGCCCGTCAAGATCGCGAAGGGGAAATTCCAGGGACTGATGACCGCTGTGGGGCCGCGGGGTCCGAGCGTGGTCACGTTGTCCTCGCCCGGGACCGCGCACCGCTCGGGCTTCGAGAGAGCGCGCGCCTCGACGGCGTAGTAACGACAGAAGTCGATCGCCTCGGCGATGTCCGCGTCGGCGTCGCGGATCGGCTTCCCGGCTTCGAGACATGCCCAGGCCGCAAGTTCGTCGCGCCGCGCCGCCATCGAGGCGGCGACGCGCTCCAGGATCGCCGCTCGCTCGTACGCGGGAACCGCGCGCCACTCGGCTAAGCCCTCCTTCGCGGATTCCACCGCTCGATCGACATGGCCGGCCTCGGCGGATGCACTCGACGCGACGACGCGCGTGGCGTCCGACGGGCACACGCTCCGGATCAGCTCGGCGGTATCGACGTCCCCGCCCGCGATGACGAGCGAGCAGTGAATCCCGGCATCCCGCGACACGCTCGCGAACGCGCTGCGAAAGGCGGTCCGCGCTTCCTCGTTCGAGAAGTCGCGAAGGGGCTCGTTCTGGAATGCGTCGCCCGGGTCAAGGTTCATCGGGGTTTCCTCTCGGGGTGGGGACGGAAGCGGTGGCGCGACGAGCCAGTCGATATCTTGGCCGCTGCCCAGCTCGTGCCGCACGAAGGATTCGTTGGAGGTGTTTTCGAGAAGGCGTCTCACCAGATAGGCCATGCCGGGAATGAGCTCGCCGAAGGGCATGTAGACCCGCACGCGCTGGCCCATCTTCGTGAGTCCGACTTTGAGGGCTTCGGCCATGCCGTAGAGGGCCTGGAGCTCGATGTAGCGCTCCGGAAGGCCCCGCACCCGCGCCACCGAGAGCGCTCGCGAAAGGCTTCGTACGTTGTGGCTCCCGAACGCCGGCCGGAGGGTGCTCTCGCGATCGAGCAAGAGCTCGGTGCACCGCTCGTAGTTCGCGTCGGTCTCCCATTTCCGCTCCCAGACCGGCACCGGCCAGCCGCGTTGTCGGGCGAGCACCGTCTCGGAATCCCAGTACGCGCCCTTGACGAGTCGCACCCAGAAGGGAGCGCCGCGCCGGCGCGCGAACGCCGAGAGCCGTCCGAGGTCACGCTCCGCGTCGCGCAGATAGGCCTGGAGAACGACGCCGACGTGCGCATTCCTGGCGTAGCGAGGGCTCCCGAGCACTTCTTCGAAGATTGAAAGCGTGAGGTCCTTGCGTTCGTATTGCTCCATGTCGACGTGGACGAACGCGCCGACTTCCGCGGCGACGTCGAGGATGGAGCGGAGCCGGGGGACGACGGCGCGTGCCACTCCGTCGGGGTCGAGGGGATCGAAGATGGACGTCAATGCGGACAGCTTGATGGAAATGTTTACCCGCGGGAGACGCGAGCCGTCGTGGTCGCGATCGATGCGCGGGTCCTCCGGGAGGGACGCCACGGCGCTCGCCGTCTCGCGGAGCAGCGCGACGTATTGATCGCGATAAGCGTCCGCTTCGCGTTCGGTGAGCACGGCTTCACCGAGCGCATCGAGGGTGGCCGCGAGGCCGCGCGACCGGAGCTCGCGGATCGCGACGACGAGCTCGCGCGGCGTGGTGCCGGCGATGAACCTCTTCGCCATCCGGAGAACGTTGCGACGCGCCGTCCTCGAGACGACTCGCGCGACGCGCCGCTCCGACCGCGAGAGGTCGACCGTCCACCGGAGCGGCACGGGGAGGTCGTCCCGCGCGTCCCCGAGGTATTCGACGAGGTGCGCCGTGACGTCATCGGGCGGCAGCGCCGGGAGGACGTCGATGAACCGGAAGAGCTCCGCTTTCAGGTGCGGATGGCGCATACAGAAGTCGAGGACGAGGTCATCCCAGAATGCCGTATCCGGCAGCCACGGCACGTCGCTCGAGGATTGCTCGAGGAGCGCTCGCGCCGTACGCTCGGTGGCTTCCTCGATGTCGTCGGACTCGGGCACCGAGTGAGCTTAGCGCGCGCGGAAGGCTCGTCGCCGATCCGCCCGCGGAACCTTGGAGTAGGATGCCCGTTCGAACCAAAGGAGCGCCATGGACCCCGATTTAGACGACGACCCGAACCTCCTTCCGCGAAGACCGAGTGGCACCGGCCGGCTCGTGATGGTTCTCGGCATTCTCCTGCCCGCGTCGATCGGTGCCGGCATCGCGATCGGGGCGTACACTTTCGGCTCCCCTCACCCGTCCGCGGCGCCCGTTGCGAGCGTCGAAAAACCTAAATGCCCGCCCGTTCCGACGGTTCCCGTTCCGGTGACCCTGGTCGACCGGGCGATTGCCGGTGACTACCAGGCCCTCGATGCACTCAAGGCCAAGGCGCCCGCGGATCGCACCGTCGAGGAGACGCTCGCCCTCTGGCGAGGCAAGGCGCACAACAAGTCGGCGGCTCTCGAGGGTTTCAACAAGGAGATCAAGAAGAACGCGGACGTGCTCTCGGACAAGAGCCAGCTTTCGCGGCTCAAGGATTTCCTGAACGACCGCGAGACCACGAACCAGGCCGCTGCGGTCATCGTGGACCTTCCCGGCACGCTCGGCCCGGATCTTCTTTACGAAGCCGCGACTGCGAGAAAACCCGGGGAAACGGGCGAGCTTGCGGATGAACTCCTCGAGACGAAGCAAGTACGCGACAAGGCGTCTCCTGCGTTACTGCTGGCGCTCGACCTGAAAAAGTCCACGCAGTGCGAGGACTTCAAGGCGCTGCTCCCGCGGGCCGCAGAGCAGGGCGATCGCCGCTCCGTTCCGCTCCTGTTCAAGTTGACGAAAAAGCACGGGTGCGGGGACAACAAGCTCGGCGATTGTTATGAGTGTCTGAGGCCGCTCGAAAAGGACAAGACTGCGATCGACCTCGGGAAGGCGCTGAAGGCAGCTCTGAAGCGCCCCGCTCCAAAGCTCTGAGAGATGAGAGAACTTCCGGCCGTTCGCGTGAGCGCCGCTCGCGACATGGTCGCATTCGCGGAAAAGTTCGAAGCAGGGACGCGGGCCAAGATCCTGGATCGTATGCCTCCGGCGACACGCCAGGCGTTCGAGTCGAGCCCGCGGACGTCGTGGTCCGGCATCGAAGACGATCACTGGGTCGTGGATGGCGTCGTGAACGCCCTAGGACGCAAGCGAGCGGTCGAATGTTGGCGGAGCGCTATCCCCGACCTGATCGACAAACCGCTCCTTCACGGTTTCGTGTCCGGCATGGTGCGGCTCTTCGGACGAGATCCCGCGCGGATCATCGGCCTCGTGCCGAAGGGCTGGCCGCTCGTGTTCCGCAACTTCTGCGACCTACGCTCGGCAGATGGCGACGGACAGCGCGCCATCATCCATTTCGAACGAGTCGCGCCGGAGGTGAAGGCCTACCCGAACTACTTTCATTCCTGGGATGGGATCCTGCAGGGGGTGCTCCTCATCTGCCGCGTCGACGGCACCGTCGACTTCACCGTCGGGCGGGATATGACCAGCGCCGAGGCCATCGTCCGGTGGGGTTGAGGAGTCGGGCCGCGATCAGCCGCCGTCGACGCCGCCCGTAGATGCGGTCCTTGGTCCCAGCACGAAGTCGAGATCGGTGCGGGCCATTTCCACCGTGGGAACGCGCGCAGCTACGGCGGGATCGAGCCCACCCAGCTGCTCCAATCGCTGGAGGACGTGTGGCGAGAAGGCACGGAAGAGAAGGCGCACGGATGCCGTGTAATGCCCCCCTGCGAGCGCCGACAGATCGTAGGAGCGCGGGTCCGTCTCCGACACCGCGATGAGGTGGCTCGTCTCCGAGTTCGGCTCCCAGAGGAAGTCGACCGGATGGGGTGCCGGAGCGGTCGAGGCGTCGGTCGGCGCGGCGAAGAACAGCTCCTGACCGTACCAGACGAGACTCGGATCGGTCCCGGGACGCGTCGTGCGGGTCGGGTCGTTCACCCGAAGGTCTCCGTTCTCGTCGAGCGTCCCGGATTCGAAGACCGTCGCGCCAGCGTCATTCCGGACGAGGAGCTCGATCCACATCTGACGATCGGCGGTCGCGCCGGTCGGGAGCGCATGGCCGGCGAGGTTCTGGATCGTGACGCCGACGCGTCGCGTGGACGGGTCCACGACCGCGGCGAACGCCACGCTGCCCTGGAGCAGGGCCTCGGTGCGATTTCGGAGCTCCGCGTAACCGGGGAAATCGGGTGCTGAAAGAAGCGAGACGTCGACGCCTGCAAACACGTGATCATGAAGGGTGCGCGACGGGTGTCCGACGGCGGCGGGACCCGTGGAGCTCGGCATGTGGCAATCCTGGCAGGATCGGAAGCCATTGAAGTCGCTCTGCACCCATTCGATGTACGTGCGCTCGAGCGCGACGTCGTTCGGGTTGACGACGACGTGGCAGGTCCCGCAGAGCTTCGAGTCCTCGAACAGATCACTGTGGGCGGTCTGGTGCGCCGTGCAGGGGTCGGGGTTCGGAATGGGCCCCTGACGGGTGCCGTCACGGGTCATCGTGAAATCGGCGTTGGACTCGTCTTCGATTGACGTGATCGAGTGACAGACGAGGCACGACACGCCGTCGGTCGCGTCCGTCGGAAGCCCGTCGAACGGCTGCGTGAAATCGCCGGTCGCGGGGTCCTTCCTGACGGCCGTTGCCCCGGTAGCGCTGCCGATCGGGGTGTGACACTTGACGCAAAAGTCTCCGAGCTGACCGGCGGTGTCGTGCTGGCCAACTTTCACCATCGCCTGGAACACCGGATCCTTCATGGCGTAGGCGTGTGAAGAGACGTCCCACTCGGCGACCTGTTGCGGATGACAGCTCGCACACTCCGTCTCGGGTCCAGTCGGCGGATGGGACGAGCCATCCATATTTTCTCGCGCCGGATGACCCGTGCACCCACAGACGAACGCACCGGCGCACGCACACGCACACGCACACGCACACGCCCGCGTGCACGAAAGGAGAAGCCGGGCACGCATTGACGCGTTGCTCGCCACTCTACCGAGGGTTCACCGAGAAAGCACGCGCCGCAAGATTTCGCGAGCGCCGGGCGAAGGAGACCCGCGCCCGTCGACAGCCGGAACCCTCCACTGATAAGCTTTTCTGCTTCGATTTCGCCCGGTCCGCGAAAGGCACTCATGCTTCCTGTTCGATTCCTGGCCATGGCCTGTACGGTGGGGCTCTTCGGTGTCGGTTGTTCGTCGAGCAGTCATACGACTCTCGGGGCCGGCGACGGCGGCGTGAAAGTCGGTGACATCACCACCGCCGCCACCTTCGTCGCGGGGGGTTCGATCGGCGAGGTTTGGATCACGGACGCCAACCAGGGCGACAATCTCGTCCTCGCGGACGCGGACTCGAACGAGGTCGCGCATGGCTCTGCGGACGCGCTCGGCTCCCTGATCCTGCGCGGCATCACGCCGGGTCCAGGTTACACGGTGCGTCTCGTGACCGGGAACACGGTCGCGGGAACCAAGCCGTTGGAGGTGCTCTCGCGTGACGAGGTGCCGGACCCGTCCCTTTACCAGCAGCCACTCGTTCAAGGGCTCAACTACGTCAAGATGCGCGACGGCATCGAGCTTGCCATGACGGTCCGTCTGCCCGAAGGCAAGACTCTCGCGGACGGCCCGTTTCCGACGGTCATCGAGTATTCGGGCTACCAGATCGCGGCGCCGCACGATCTGCTGAGCGCCGCCGTCGGAGCCATCGCCGGGGGTCAGAGCCTGTCCAGTCTGTCCGACCCGCTGCTTCCGGACACGTCGACTGCGGTGAGCTCGATCATCCTGCCGATGCTCGGCTACGCTGCCGTCGCGGTCCAGATGCGCGGCTCGGGTTGCTCGGGAGGCGACTTCCAGCTCTTCGACGTGCCCACGACCTACGATGGCTACGACGCGGTCGAGACGGTGGCGGCGCAATCCTGGGTGAAGGGCGGCGTCGTGGGGCTGGCGGGCATCTCGTTCTCGGGGATCTCGCAGCTCTTCGTGGGCGGGACGCGCCCCCCGCACCTTGCCGCGATCGCGCCCATGAGCGTCACCGACGATCTGTACACGGGCACGGGGTTCCCCGGCGGAATCTTCAACAATGGTTTTGCGGAGTCGTGGCTCGACGAGCGTCAGCAGAACGCGCTACCGGCACCGGAAGCAGGAGCCCAGCCGTACGCGATCGCGCTCGTGCAGCAGGGCGACGTGCATTGCACGAACAACCAGAAGCTCCGACTGCAGACGCAGGACATCCACGAGCTGATCGAGACGAACCCTTTCCGGAACGCGGCGCTTCTCGACGATCGATCGCCTTCGAAGTGGGCGAGCAAGGTCAACGTACCGGTCTTCCTCGTGGGTCAGTTCCAGGACGAGCAGACCGGCGGACACTTTGCGGAGATGCTGAGCCAGTTCGACTCCGACCCCACGGCGTGGTTCTCGCTGCAAAACGGCGTGCACTGCGACTCGCTCGGTCCGGCGACGTTCACGCGCTGGGCCGAGTTCCTTTCTCTGTTCGTCGCGGGCGAGATCCCTTCGATCGCGCCGTCGGTCTCGAGCCTGAGCACGGAACTGTATCAGGCCGTCGCGAACGGGTCGCCGAGTGAACCCCTTCCGCCGACGCGCTTCGATGCGTTCACCGACGTCGGAGCGGCGAAGACGGAGTTCGAGAAGGACCCGCGCGTTCGCATGCTGCTCGACAGTGGGAGCGGTGACGCCGGGGTCGGCGCTCTGCAGCCGACCTGGGAGCTGGACTACGACGCGTGGCCCGTGACCGGCGCCGTTGCGACGTCGTATTATCTGGGCGCATCCGGCGCGCTCGCGACGACGGCGCCTGACGCCGGGGAGGTCAGTTACGAGGCCGATGCCTCGAAGCGGCCTTCCACTACCCTCGCCAGCGACGCGACGGACGGTCCGTGGGCGCCCCTGCCGAGCTATGATTGGGAACCGGTGGCCAGCGGCGCCGGCGTCGGCTTCACGTCGGCGGCTCTCGCCTCGGACGTCGTCATCGCGGGAGCGTCGTCGCTCGATCTCCAGCTGAAGTCATCGGCAAAGGACACCGACGTCCAGGTGACGCTCTCCGATGTCCGCCCCGACGGCCAGGAAATGTACGTGCAGAGCGGCTGGCTGCGCGCGTCGCATCGCGCGGTCGATCCGACGCTGTCGACCGCGACCGACCCGATCCAGGATCACCTGCAAGCAGACGCGCAGGACATGCCCGCCGGCAGCTTCGACACCCTCCGCGTGCAGATCTATCCCGTGGGCTACGCCTTCAGGGCGGGCGAGAAGATCCGCGTGACCATCCAGGCGCCCGGCGGCGAGCGGCCGAGCTGGGCGTTTCAGACCCTCGACGATGGCACCATCACCGACACGATCCAGCTCGGGCCCTCCAAGCTCGTACTGCCCGTCATTCCGGGAGCCACCGCGGGCGCTCCACTTCCCGCGTGCCCATCGAATCGCGGTCAGCCGTGCCGCGCGTACGTGCCGGCGTCGAACGGGGGCTGACGCCTCGATCGCGGCGCGCGGCGGCTACCGGCCGAGGGCTTCGGCGCGGTTCACGATCCGCGGCGTGAGGAAGATCACGAGCTCGCCGCGCGTGTCGCTCGACTTCCGGTGCTGGAAGAGCAAGCCGAGGAGAGGGATGTCGCCGAAGAAGGGGACCTGGGAGAGATTGCGGCCCGTGTTGCGGGTGTAGATACCGCCGATGACGGCCGTATGCCCGTCCATGACGAGCAGATCCGTCTCGGCTTCACGCTTGAGGATGGTCGGATCGCCTCGGGCAGAGGTTTGGTTGAAGTCGGGCTCGTCGCGGTTGATCTTCACGTGCATCGACACGCTGCCATCGGCGGTGACGTGCGGCTTGACGAGAAGCTGGAGCTTCGCTTCCTGGAAGGTGGTCTGAACGCCCTGGGCGCTGACCTGCGAGAAGGGAATCAAGGTGCCCTGCGCGATGCGCGCTTCGTGGTTGTCGAGGGTCAGGATGCGCGGGCTCGACAGAATGCGCAACATACCGTTCGACTCGGCCGCCGACAGACGCAGGCTGAGGTTGAAGTTGTTGTCGACCGACCCTAGCGAGAGCCCGATCGCCCCACCGCTCCCGACGCCGACCGCTGCGGGAAGGTTCACGGCGAAGTTCGGACTCGCGACGGTTGGCGTGAACGGCGAGAGGCCGCCGGTGGGGCCGATGCCCGTCGAACCACCGATGATGCCGACGCTGTTCGGGAACGCGAGCCCGGTCGGGTTACCGGTCGCGGCGGAGAACGTCGCGTCGCCACCCCACTGGATGCCGATGTCGTTGAGGTAGCTGCTCGTGGCTTCCACGATCCGCGCTTCGACGAGGACCTGCGGGGTCTGAGTGTCGAGGGAGCGCGTGAGCTCCTCGATCTGATCGAGGTTGCCCGCGACGTCGCGCACGATGAGCACGTTGGTGCGCGCGTCCACGGCGATGGAGCCGCGCGGCGAGAGTAGATCGCGCGCGCGCGCCTGGATCTCGTTGGCCTGTGCGTAGCTGACCGGGATGAGGCGTGTCTCGAGCGGCGCGAGCTGGAGCTCCTGCCGGCGGCGCGCGATCGCCATCTCCCGCTCCTTCTCGAGCTGAGCGAGCGGCGCGACGCGAATGATGCTGCCGGTCTGCACCATGCCGAGGTTCTTCGACTGGAGCACGACCTCGAGCGCTTGATCCCAGGGGATGTTGCGCATGCGGATCGTGATGGATCCCTGAACGTCGTCGGACGTGACGACGTTCACACGACCGACGTCGGCGAGGAGCCGGAGCACGTTGTGGATGTCCGCGTCCTTGAGGTCCAGATCGATACGCCGCCCGTCGAATTTGCCGGGCGGGGCGTCTGCGACTTCGCCGGCCATGGCCGGCGTGAATGCGGCGGCGGCCCCGGACACCGTGCGCTCGACCGGACCGGACGGGTCTGCGCGGCGATAATCCGTGGTCACGACGGGAATGCCACGGATCTGATCGTCGATATGGAGCGTGCGCGCCTTGCGTGCGATGCCGCCGTCGAAGGCCACGCCGGTGACCGTCGTGGGCAAGCTCCCGGGCTTGAAGAAGCTCCAGACGAGCTCGGTGCCGCGACGGGTGATGGTGGTGTCGAGGGTCGAGTCGCTCTCCGCCTCGAGCGTGACGGAGCGCGTCGCCGGGTCGCCGAACGACGACACCGCGGAGAGGAGCCCGCCGAACGCGGTCACGTCGAGCTTGCGCTCGAGCGACGGCGGAATGGCGGTTCCCTGAAGCACGAGGCGACGGTGCCCGTTTTCGGCCTTCGACTCGTCGTATTTCGGAACGCTGGAGAGCTCCAGAGTGACGTCGTCCTCCGCACCCTTGTGGTCGAAGTGAACGTCGAGGAGACGAGGCGCGGCCTCGGCCGCGACGGCCGGCGCGCCCAGCTTGACATCCCGGAGGTCCTCGACGCCCGGAGTGCCCGGTCGCACGCGGATGACGAGCTGTTTCCCGTCCACGGCGATGGCGTACTTCGCGTCCTCGAGGAGCGTCACGAGGATACGGGTCGTCGTACCGGTGCTGGTCTTGAAGGCCTGGGTCATCACGCCACCGATGACGCCCACCCTTTCGGTGAGGGCCGGGGCGGCGCCGGCCACGTCCGAGCCGGACACGTCGACGATGAGCCTCCGGTCCCCCTTGTCGAGCCGCGCGTTGAACGTCGGCTCGGCGGTGAACGTGACCACGACCTCCGCCGCGCGAGGCGCTTCGAGCGGCCGAACCTCGACGCGAGTCGCCTGGGGCTCTGCCGCCCGGGTGGGACCGGCAGCGCCGAGGAGCATCGCTCCCAGCAGCCAGGCGAAGCCTCGAGATGGGCGCAGGACCCGCTCAGACCTCGTTTCGGGCGGCACGGAGGAGGCGGTGGAGGTTTCTGGCGACGAAAAAGAGCTCATTTAGGCTCCGACAAGACGGAAGGCCGCACACTGGCGTGGGCATTCTCTGGTTCTACGGAAGCGTAACGTGCCCCGATCGGCGCGAACAAATTCCGCGCTTATTTTATTGGAGCGCGGCCTGTTCCTGTTCGGACTCGGGGCGGAGTTCGATGATCCGGGTGGCGCTCGGCACGTCGGGATTCGACGGATCGTCACGCACGAGCACGACATCCGAATCGCGGATGCGCTCGACACGCCAGTTGATCTCGTATTCGGCTCCGCTTGCGCCCCCCTGGACGGTCTCCGCGTGCCCGATGAACTGTCCGCGGACGATGATGTGCCCCTTGCCCGTCGGATCGACGAAGAGCGCACGCTCGGGCTGAATACGTGTCACGATGCCGACGAGTTTCAGCTCGTCGATCGAGTACTGGTCGAGCACGACCTCGCGCTGGGACTTGACCTTGCTGCGCGCCTCCTCCGCAAACTCCTTCGCGAAGGAACGGAATGGGTCACGGCTCCGGTCGCCCTCCTGGAAATCGGTTTCCTGGAATTCGACGGCGGGAGGCGGCTCGGTTGCGATTTTCGCCTTCTGATCCACCGGTTTCGTGGTCGCTGTCTTGGCAGAAGCAGCGGAGGACGCCCCCAGGATCGGCGTCGGCTTGGACACCTCCCCGCCGCAAGCCGCGAGCAGCGGGACGAGCCAGAGGGACTTGAGAACCTTGGTGGACCCCATGACTCACGGTCCCTTCTTCGGTCGCTTCGACTCGTCGATGGAGTGGAACGCGGTGGCGAGCGCCGTCACCTTGAGCATGACGTCGTCTCCTTTGACCGTCGGATCGGTGAGCGCAATGTTTTCCATGTTGATGATGCGATCGAGCTGTCCGACGTCGTAGAAGAATTTCGCGATCTGGTGGTAGCGCCCCTCGAGCTCCACCTTCATCGGAACGCGAGCATAGAATTGTTGGGGAACTTCGTCCTGCGGCGTCCATGCGAACAGGTTGACGCCCGCAACGTTGGCGACGGACTGAACCGCGCTCAGGAATGCCGGATACTCCGTGGTCGCGGGCAGGATCTTGTTTAGCTCCCGCTGCCGTTGCTGTCGGTCGGCCAGTTCCGCCAGATCGAGCTGGTAAGCGTGCTGCGCCTTGTTCGCCTCGGCAAGCTCGGATTCGAGCTGCTTCTGGCGGCTCTTTTCGGCGGTGATGCTCGTGGCGAGATCGCCGTAGAACACGACGAAGTAGACGACCCCCGCGAGGAGCATCAGCGCGAGCCCGATGCCGATCTTCGCAGGCAGGTTCAGGCGTGAGAGCGCACTCGGTCCCTTCGCCATATCAGTACCGTGCCTTTGCTTCGAGCTGGAACTCGACGAGATCCATGCCGGCTTCCTGCGAATGAACTTTCTTCGCGGGCAGCAGCTTGACGTCCGCGAAATAGCTGGACAGCGCCATGCGGCGAGCGAGCTCGCTCACGTCTTCACCATCGCGCGCCGTTCCCTGGATCCGAACCTGGCGCATGTTGTCGATGTAACGGGTGATCCAGAGCCGCCGGGCGTCCCAGCCGGGGTTGTAAACGGCGAGAGGGTTGTCACGCCGGAGCTGGGCGAGACGGTCGGGATCGACGCTCGGCCCGCGTCCTGGGGTGAGCATGCGCGCCAGCTCGAGGAGCACCGCCGTGGGTCCGGTTCGGGCACTCTGGAGCTTCGCTATCGCGTCCTCGCGAGCCCGAAGCGTTTCGAGCTGTGCTTTGACGTCATTGTGATTCTTGACTGCAGCCTTCGATTGGTCGATCTGCGACGACAGCTCGGCGTTCTTCCGGGTCTGGGCGACGAGCTCTTCTTTCTTGTTCCCGTGGTAGATGAAGAAGCCCACCGCCTCGAGCGCCACCAGGAGCACCAGGACGACAGCCCACAGCTGACCGCCGTCGGACTGGGCCCGTCGTTTCTGGGTCAGCAGGTTGATGCGAATCACGAACGCACCTCGCGGTTCTTGCGAAGCCCGAGGCCGAGCGCGACGGACAGCTGGGCGGCGCGTGCCTGAAGTAGCTGCCGGTCGACCTCCTTCGCTTCCACGACGATGCGCTCGGTGGGGGCCCACACTTCGACCGGAACGCGAGACCTGCGCTGGATGGCCTGGCTCAAGGGGATGAGGTTCGACGAGCCACCCGTGACGTAGATGCGCGCGATTTCGCCTTCGCCCGTGGTCGCCATGAAAAAGTCCAGACTGCGCTGGATCTCACCGGCGATGGAGTCCGTCACGGACTCGATCACGCGCGCGGCCTGCTCCGGCACGATCCCGGGACCGGTCGGACCTTCGCCGCCGCACTTGTAGGCTTCGGCCTGGTCGTAGGGGACCCCGAGCTGCTTCTGGATCTCTTCGGTGATCACGTTGCCGCCGTTCGCGATCTCCCGGGTGAATGCGCTCACCCCGTTGGCGACGATGTTCAGCGATGACAGGCTCGCTCCGACGTTGATTAGGGCGACCGATTGATCCAGCGGAAGACCGCGCGAAACTTCGAACAGGTTCTGGACGGTGAATGCGTCGATGTCGCAGACCAGCGGCTTCAGCTTGGCGTCGCGAGCCAGCTGCACGAAATCGTTGATCTGGTCCCGCTTCGCGGCGACGAGGAGTAGATCCATCTGGCTCGCCTCAGGGCGGCGCCGGAGGACCTGATAATCGACCTGCACATCCTTGATGTCGAACGGGATGTGCTGCTCCGCCTCCCAGTGGATCTGCTCCTCGAGCTCGGCAGGCGTCATCATGGGGACGGTGATCTTCCGGATGATGACGGATTGCCCCGAAACACTGAGCGCGACCTCTCTTTGCCGGATCTTCCCGTCCGTGAATGCCTTCTGGATGGCCTCGATGACGCGGCCCGCATCCATGACCTGGCCGTCCACGATCGTCTGCGGCGCCAGATGAGCGAATCCCAGTCGCTGGAGCGTGAAGCCCTTCCGGCTTTCCTTCACCTGGCAGACTTTGACCGAACTGGTCCCGATATCGACACCGACCAGGTTATTGCCTTCAGCCATAAATTCCTCGTCCCGGGCTCTCGACGAACCCTGGCATGCGAAAGTCTGGCACCCGGGGTGAAGAACCGCCAAGAAAGGCGAGGGTCGCCCGTGCAGCTGACGCTAGTTCTCGAAGCGAGACGCGTGCGGGGTCATGGGCCGCGCGACGGCATAAAGGACGCTCTCGTCGTATCGATCGAGGGGCGAATTCTGGGTTTCGGCCCGGTTCACGAACGCCGGGTGGCGGGAGCCGCGATCGAGGCCCACGACGCGCGCACAACCTTCCGAGATCAGGGTGGATGCCAGCGGATCGCTCGAGTCGTGTCTCCCGAGCGCGACGAGGACTCGTCCCGCGTCCGTAACGCACAGGGCGCCCCTTTCCCGGGTTCCGCCGCGGTCCGACGCACGTGGGTCGATGATGCCGCGGTCGGCGAGCAACGGTAGCTGTACCGCGTCTTCCCCAGCGACGAGCGCCGGACGCTCGCCGGGCGAAAGGATGCGGGGCGCGCGACTCGGCGCGAGCACCACCGTGGCGTACGTCTGGCGAAGATCGAGCGACGCCTGGCCGTCGAAGACGAGTCCATATCGAAGTGCGTCGGTGGTGTGGCCGAGACCCACCGCGGCAACCACACGCCCTTCGAGCCCTGCCTCGAGACCGATCTTTTTCGGACGTGCCCCGGAGGCGCTCGGTTCGTCGGAACCGGCGCGAACCAGCCAGTCCACGCGACCCGGATCGAACGCGACGAGTTCGATCTCGAGCTCCCCGAGGCGACGGGTCGCCCGGAAAATGGACGGTATCCACGTCGGGGATGGCTGAGCGCCCTCGGATTTCTGCCAGTTCAGACCGGACGGATCCGACGGGTTCTGATTCCTTAGCATCACATAAAAGAAGTCCTTGTCCGACCCGAGAACGTACCGACTCGGGTTGATGTTCATGCCGGAGTCCGCAAGGCGGTAGCTTCCGTTCTTCCAGTCCGTCGGGTTCGCGTGCATGAAGACGAAGCCGCAGTGGCGCGGGTTCATGTCGAGGTGTATGGCAAAGTCACATCCCGCCTGCTTGAGCGCTCGCGCGAGCCCACTTCCGGAGATGTCTCGCCCCCACGCGTAATAGACATGACCGGCCGGTGTCAGGCACATCGCGGTGCGCTCGGTCAGCGAGCTCTCGCCCGCAACCTGCCAGCCCCAGATATGTCGCCCAGCCGGGTTCACGGCAGTGCCATCGACGAGCGGGTCGAGGTTCTGCCGGAAAGAAACGACCTCGCGCGGGACCTCGGCGGACACAGGCCACGTGCCGAACCGGGCGTCACCGTCCCGCATGACCATCACGGTTGCCGCTCCGGGAACGGGCGGAAGCAGGATGCGACCATCCACCATCATGCCGTACGCGCCGTGCTCGGCCTTGAACGCACCGTTGAACGCGGCGACGACGCGCGACATGATCGTGTTCCGCGGGATCCTGCCGGTTCCGGGCGGACCCACCGCCGGCTGGGGCTCCTCGTAGCCCCCTTCCATGCCTAGCTCGAGCTGGCGCATGTCCATCGCGACGAGGAGCACCTCGGTGTAGGGGCGCTCCGGATCCGGACGGATGAACGTCGTGAAGAAATACGGCGGCGGAGCCTTGCCGGACTCGGACGCGAGCGTCGGCAAGAAGGAGTATCGAACGGACGACCACTGGCCTTCACCCGCTTGAGGGGTCTCCCAGAGAGAGGGAATGGGCGGCGGTGGCCACCCCGTGTGGATCCCCACCTCTTCCGACGGTCGAAGGACGTACGCGACGGGAGGCGTGAGCCTCGGCTTCAGACGAGATCGGGAGCCGCCGACGAGAGCCGATGTCGCCCGCTGCCCGAGATCTCGCATCGCGAAGACCCTGTTTTCGATCCACGCGACCGGTGTGGGGCCAATGAGATCGCGAACCCAATCGACCGCCCACGAGATCGTGCTGCGTCCGCGATAATCCGTTCGAGCGGATCGAAGAATCCCCTGGCTCGCCTGATCGGCGCGTAACTCGGCCGTGTCCAAATCCATGGACGCGCTCGCCGTGGGATCAGTCGTCTCGATCGACAACCGTGAGGGCTCGAGCTGGAAGGTTGCGGCGCGCGCCGGCGAGTCGAGCGCCACTTCGGTCCGGCCGATGCCGGCGAGGGAACCGGTGCGCCGAAGCGACGTCAGGGCCAGGAGGGCGCGATCCGCGAGCGATGCCGGCCGATCGCCCGGCGTAACGCCGCGCAGGTCGAGCACGGTGATGCCCTGAACACGACCGAAGGCAGTCGTCGCAAAGACGGCATTCGGACCCTCGACCTCCAGACCCGATTCGTCCCCCAGGGGCGTATCGGTGAGGTTGCGCAGTCCGGCAGGCTCGATCGGCTGGCCTTCGGCGGAAAGGCGAACCCGGGCCCGGTAGAGATCGCGCGCCGACGAGCCTCGCCTCCTGGCGAGAAAAAGCACTCGGCGTCCGAGGAGCGCCTCGGCGACGATCCCTCTGCCCGGTTCCCATTTCACCTCGTTCGAGAGAACCGTTCCCTCTACGTATCCGCCGAGCATGCTCGCCAGGCCCTCGACGCTGCGCGGCGGCGGCGAAGGGCGCAATAAAGCGCCGACCGCGCCGCACAGCGCGGCGAGCGCGATGATGCGCGACCGTCTCCTGAGATACGCGATAAGTCGCGTCATCGTAGAATTGGAGACGGCCTAATACGACAACGGATCCGAGCGCAAGCCGAGCAGCGAACCCGCGTCACGACGAGAACCTGCGTCCGCTCTTGTGAACTGCCGGCTCGGCTGTTACGAAACGAGGCCGCGCGTGGCGAATAGCAACCTTGCCGCTCGGCTCCTGACGGCCGCCGTCGTCGCCCCCGTGCTGCTCGGGACGCTCTTCTTCGGGCCGCCGATCGCCTGGTACGCCATCATCTTCGGAGCCTCGCTCGTCGGCGCGAGCGAGTTCTTCGGGATGACGCACCCGAACGATCGAATCGCGCGCATGATCGGAATCGTTCAGACGGGCGCAGTCTCGGTGACGCTCTATTTCGGCAGCGGCGACGCCCGGGTCCTCGTCACGTTGCTCGCCGCGGTGACGATTTGCGGTGCGCTGGTGCCGCTGATTCGCCTCGGGCGCATCGAGGACGCGGCCCTTCGAGTCATGGCCGGCGTGACGGGTCCGCTCTATGTCGGGGGGCTCGTCACGACGCTCGCCCTGCTTCGACGCGACCAGGGGGCTCTCGGCCCTCCGTATGTGCTCCTGACGCTGATGCTAGCCTGGCTAGGCGACACAGGTGGCTACTTCGCTGGTCGATTCCTGGGCAAGACGAAACTCTACGAGGCCGTAAGCCCCAAGAAAACCCGCGAAGGCTTCATCGGGTCGCTCGGCGGTTCCGCCTGTGGCGCGCTCCTCGCACATTTCTGGTACCTGCCTACGTTGCCCTTCGGGCGCGGCCTCTTGCTGGCGGTCTTGGGCGGTGCGCTCGGGCAGATGGGCGACCTCGTGGAGTCTCTTCTCAAGCGCTCGACGGGCATCAAGGACTCGGGATGGATCGTGCCGGGGCACGGCGGGATCCTGGATCGCATCGACGCGCTTTTGGTCGTGGGCCCGATCGTATATCTCTACACGATCTGGTGGCACTAGGCGTCGAGAGCGCCACCCCGAACGACGCTTCGATATCGTCCGCGATCGGCTGGCCCCTTGGCCTCCGGACGTGTAGAACCGATCGTGTGAGCACCGACGGAAACGACTTTTTCGACGTAGTGCAGAGTCACCTGACCCGCGCCGCAGAGCTCGTCCGAGTTCCAAAGCACGTACACACGATCCTCGCTCAACCCAAGACGGAGATCATCGTTAACTTCCCCGTGAAGATGGACGACGGGCAGTATCGCCTGTTCAAGGGGTACCGCATCCAGCACTCGAACATTCTCGGCCCCTACAAGGGCGGCCTCCGGTTCCACGAAGTGACGTCGCTCGACGAGCTGAAGGCGCTCGCCGCACTGATGACGTGGAAGTGTTCGCTGATGGGGCTTCCTTTCGGAGGCGCAAAAGGAGGCATCAAATTCAATCCGAGAGAAACGTCGAAGGGTGAGCTCGAACGGATCACACGTCGCTTCTTTCATGCGCTCGGGAGCAACGTGGGCCCCGACTACGACATCCCCGCCCCCGACGTCGGAACGAACGAGCAAGTCATGGCGTGGGCAATGGACACGTACATGAACACCGTCGGTACGGTCAGCAAGCAAAACGCAATGGGCGTCGTCACGGGCAAGCCCGTCAACAGCGGCGGGACGCCCGGCCGCTCGAAGGCGACGGGACAAGGACTAGTTCACTGCATCCGCGAATGGGCGGACCGGAACGACTTCGATCTGCAGGGCAAGAAGCTCATCGTCCAGGGGTACGGCAACGTCGGGTCGAACCTGGCTGTTCTCCTCGGGCAGCTGGGCGTTTCTCTGGTCGCGGTCGGCGACCACTCCGGGTATCTCTACAACCCGGAGGGGTTCAACGAGCACCGCCTCCAGCAGTTCGTCCAGGAACAGGGCAGCATTTCGGGGTACCCGAACGCCGTCGAAGATCACGCGCGAAGAGTTCTTCGGGACCGAGGCCGACATCTTCGTCCCGGCGGCACTCGAGAACCAGCTGGGAGAAAAGGAAGCGAGTCTCCTCAAGGTGCGCCTCGTGGCCGAGGGAGCGAACGGCCCGACCACCCCCGACGGCGACCGGGTGCTCGCGGAACGACGGATCTTCGTGATCCCGGACGTTCTCGCGAATGCGGGCGGCGTCACCGTCAGTTATTACGAATGGGTCCAGAATCGACGGAGCGAAAAGTGGACGCTCGAAGAAGTAGAGGGCCGTCTCGAAAACGCGATGCGACATACCTATCAGCGCGTGACGGACTTCGCCGAGAAGCACGACGCGGATCTCCGGACGGCGTGCTACGCGGTCGCACTCGAACGCCTTGCGCAGACGTACCTCGAGCGCGGCATCTTCCCCTGAAGACCGCGTGGCGCTGGTCTCTGACGGGGGCTGGGTAAGCCGTGTGCGACCGACCGGATCGGCCAAAATCGTGAGTCCTCGGCCCCAATCTGCTTGCGCCGGACGTTGACCGGTGGGTATAGCGAGGTCGGTTTGCGGACCCGGACCCCGCAGCCAAGGAGGCCGTTCGTGAAGGAACTCGTTCGCTATCTGCTCGACAACCTATATATAGATTTCCAGGGTGAGATCTCGGTCGAGAAGGTCCGCGAGTTCCTCCGGGAGGACGACACGCGCGAGGCGCGACGTCTCCTCGCCAAGATCATCGAGGAGAAGGGGGTCGATGACCTCCTCATCACCCTCGCGGACTGCCTGAAAGATCATGTTCGGACCGGCATCACGGATGACAAGGTCCGTGAACAGCTCCAGCTCTACTCGGACAGCTGACCAGTTGACCCGGGCGCTCCGAGGCCGCTGACCCGCGTGCGGCCAGGCACTGCCGCTGCGTGCGTGCGAAAAGGGGCTTGAAGCTTGCGCGAGGGCTCCCGGACGTTGTCGCCGTGCGGGCGTCCCTGCGAGTGCCGGGTCGAGCTCGCTCGGTCCGGGTTGCCGCGTGGGAACTTACCGAAAGCGCGGACGATATGCCATCTGAGTTGACTTATATGGAAAGTCAGCGCCTATTCATGGGGCAATGCGACCTCTCGGACCGCCATCTGAGTTGTCGCCTGGCCGCTTTCGCTTCAAGATCGACGCGAAGATCGGTCAAGGCGCGAGCGCGACGGTCTTTCGAGCAACGGATGTGGACTCGAACGCTCCGGTGGCGATCAAGGTCGGGCTCGACGAGAACGAAGCCGCGCGACTTGCGGAGGAGGCCGCACTCATTGCGCTGTCAGACGCCCCGGGCGTGGCATCCGTGGCGGACGCCGGACGCATCCCCACCGGCGTGCCCGACATCGAAGCAGGGCGTCCCTACCTGGCTCTCGAGTGGGTGGATGGAGCTCCGCTGAATGCCCGCGCGCTGGAGTCCGCTAGCCGCGAACGGCGGGCGTTGCGCGTCGCGACCGACATTGGCCGAGCTCTCGCTGCCCTTCACTCCAGCGGCGTCAGCCACGGAGACGTGAAGCCTCCGAATGTCGTCGTCGGATACGATGCACGTTCGCGCGCGACGTTGATCGATCTCGGACTTGGAGCTCCGACGCGCGACGCGACCCCCGTGGGGGGCACCTTACGTTATCTCGCGCCGGAGAGCTTCGACGCTGCCGGGAGCGATGGGCGGACCCGCGACCTCTGGGCGCTGGGGGTCCTCTTGGCGGAAGTCGGGAGCGCCGACGTGGCGGAGGCAGCGGATATCCACGCGGCCCTTCCGCTGCGGAAGCTCTCGCCGAATCTCGAGGCCATCGTGGGTCCACTGCTCTCTCAATCTCCCGCGGCGCGGCCGTCCGCCGAGTGGGTCACGCGCATCGCTCGAGACTTCCTGGGTGAAGAACAAGACGAAGCCGAGCTGCGAGATGAACGAACCCGCGCAGTGCGCCGAACTTACCTGGCCGTGCGTCGCGCGGAGCTCTTCGAAGCGTCGACGGCCGAGCTGCGAGTCGAGGGAGCGCCAGGTGAATGGCTTGCGTCCGCGGTAGCGTTGATCGCGAGGCTCGAAGCGCTTCGCGGGAGAGCGCCGTCCCCGCGGCGCGTCGTCCTGCACGATCTGGATTCGCTCGGACGGGCCCGATGGTTGACGGCACTCGTTGGTTCGACCGCCGCGCACTGGCCGGTCGTCGGAAATGGCTCGGATGCCGAGATCGCCGAGAGGCTCCTTCGCGCGGCCCGGCAGATGGACCCGAGAAGCATCACCCTCGGGCTACTCGAGACCGGGACGGAACCAGGCGAGACCACGCCCACGGATCCGGTCGCTCTCGCCATCGCGCTCGGACGGCGCGCCCCGGCGCCAGCGATCCTGGACTCTGCCGAGCGCATCGTCCTGCACGACGGATCACAGCTCGCTCTGGCCCTCGCACTCGGGCGAGCGTTGCGACTTCGTGGCGAGGTAGGTCGCGCGTTGACCGTGCTCACGCGGGTGGACGCGCCCGAAGCGCGCGCGGAGCTTGCCGAATGCGCGCGACGCGTCGGCGACTACCGGCGAGCCGAGTCTACCCTCCGTGAGTTGAAGATCATACCGATGACACCTCGGGTGCGGGCGCAGGCCGCAGCCACGGAGGCACGCATCGCGCTGGACGCCGGGCGACTGGATCTGGCAACATCACTGGTCGATTCCGTTGCGGCTACGCCGGGGGTGCTCGAGGTGACGGCACTGATCGAACTGAAGCGCGGCAACCTCGGCGGCGCCCGGTTCGCTACCGAGCGAGCACGCGTCGCGGCCGAGACGGACGAGGAGCGTGCCCGTGCCGAGGCGATTGCCGGGAATGTTGCGCACGCGGCCGGGGACGCGGCTCACGCGCTTGACGCGTTCCGGCTCGCCGTAGATCACGCGACGCGAGCCGGCGCCACACTCGAAGAGGCGACGTACCTTACCGGAGTGGCCGCGGCCGGCTTCGACGCGGGCTCGCTCGGCGAGGCGCTGGAAGCCGCGACGCGTGCGACGCTCCTTTTCGAACATCTCGGACGCACTGCCGAGGCCGGTCGCTGCCTGCTTTCCCGCGCGGCCGTCTTCGCGGCCGCAGGCTCGGCAGAGCTTGCACGCGACGCTGCGCGGGAAGCGCTCGCTCGCGCGACGATTGCTGGCGACACCCGATGTTCCGCCTTCGCATACCTGACGCTCGCAGACGCGGCCGGAGCGGACGCGACGGAGGGCATCGAACACGCTCGTCGCGCAGCGGAGCTCCTCGCCGGCGGGGATGCGGGAGACGTCCTGCGCGCCGCAGCTCGACGACTATCGTGCGGCGACGATGTTCCGATCACATCCTTCGATCGGATCGCGGAAGATCCAGAGACCTCGGCACCCGCTCGCCTCGAATGGTGGAGTGCGCGCGCGGACGTCCTGCTGCGAGCACGGTCGGCGGAACGACCGGATCTAGTGCTCGGCGCGCTCGCGAGACTGGCGGGGGTTCCCGCACCGATGAGCACCAGGGGAGAAGCGTTTTCACGGGCCGCGACGCTCGCCGCTCGCGCGGGCGACGGCGACGCGGTGCGGAGATTTGCAATTGCGACCGCCGAGGCGGCCCGCGCGATGCTGCGCGGTGCACCGAGCGAGCTCAGAACGGCCATCTCGGCGCTGCCGTGGGCAAACAAGATGCTCTCTCCGCGGGAAACCGCGGTCCTGCCGGAACAGATCGCGGACGTCGAGTCGCTCGTGCACGCTCTCGGTGCACGCGATCGGCTTCGCTCACTGCTCGACCAGATCCTCGACGCCCTCGTGCTCTGGACCGGTGTGGAGCGCGGGCTGCTGCTCCTTCGCGCCCCGGGTGACCGGCTCGTGCCTCGGGCCGCCCGCAACATCGCGCGAGAGGATCTCTCGGGGACGCAGCTGGCGCTGAGTCGCTCTCTCGCTGAGCGCGCGCTCCGGACGGGAGATCCCGTGGTCGCCGTCGACGCGACGGGCGAGCTTTCCGAGGTGCACGATAGCGTGCACGCGCTCAAACTCAGGAGCGTGCTCGCGGTGCCGCTCTTCGCTCGCGGTCAGGCGCTCGGGGTGGTCTACCTCGATGATCGGATCCGGCGCGGTGCGTTCGGTCCGAGCGAGCTCGCGTGGGTTCGTCTCGTCGCCGCGCTCGCCGCAGTCGCCATCGCCGATGCTCGGAGAACGCTCGAATTACGCCGCGCCGCGCGCCGTGCACGTCGAGCGGAGGCTCGCGCGAGCATCCTCTTGGCGCAGCGCGAAGCAGAGCTCGACGTCACCGCGCGCGAGCTCGCGCGCATCCGCGAGGAGCGCGCCACGCGGTATGTCTACGACGACATCATCGGTGAGAGCGAGGTGATGAAGAATTTGCTCGCGCTGGTGGACCGGGTCACGCCCACGGAGGTACCAGTTCTCATCGCGGGCGAATCCGGGAGCGGGAAAGAACTCGTGGCCCGGGCGATCCACGAGAACGGTCCTCGGAGCGAAGGACCGTTCGTGACGGAAAACTGCGGGGCGATCCCCGAAGGCCTGCTGGAGTCGACGCTCTTCGGACACGTGCGGGGAGCATTCACCGGAGCGAACCGCCCGCACGCCGGACTGTTCGAGATCGCCAGCGGTGGAACCCTCTTCCTAGACGAGATCGGTGAGATGACTCTCGGCATGCAAACGAAGCTCCTGCGAGTCCTCGAAGACGGCGAGGTGCGACCCGTGGGATCGGAGCGGACCCGCTCGGTGAACGTCCGCATCATCGCTGCAAGCCACCGGGACCTCGCGGCGATGATCGACGCGGGTGAGTTCCGGCGGGACTTGTTTTACCGGTTGAACGTGATCCGGGTGGACGTGCCGCCGCTTCGGGCGCGCCCTCGCGACATCGATCTCCTGGTACGGCATTTCGTCTCCAAGCACGCCGGCAAGCGACGCGTCCGGGTTTCACGCGCGGCCCTCGATGCGCTCTCCTCGTTCGCGTGGCCAGGCAACGTGCGACAGCTGGAGAACGAAGTCCGTCGAGCCCTGGTCTTGGCGGACGAGACGATCACGCCGGAGCATCTGTCCGAGGAGATCCAGCGGGCGGGCACCTCGGAGACCGAGCGAAGCGACGGGCTCAACGTGCGTCGAAGGCTGGACGCGCTCGAAGCTGATCTGGTCCGGACGGCGCTCGAGCGAACGGCGGGCAACCAAACACGCGCCGCCGAGCTGCTCGGACTTTCGCGTTTCGGACTCCAAAAAATGATCCGGCGGCTCGGAATCGACGTACTCTCTGCGTCGGGACAAGCTTGAGCAAATCGTCGCCCCGCGATGCCGATTCACGCGACCGCGCGCCGACGGCGGTAAGACCGGTGCTCAAATGGGCCGGCGGTAAGTCTCGTTCCTTACCGAGGATCCTCGCCGAGCTGCCGGAGCGGATCGGCACCTTTTACGAGCCCTTCGTCGGAGGCGCCGCCGTGTTCTTCGCGCTGGCCAGCGAGGGTCGCTTCCGTCGTGCCGTGCTCGGCGACCGAAACGAGGCGTTGATCGACGTGTATCGCGGCGTGAAGAACGATCCCGAAGGCGTAATCCGGATCCTCAGGGGGTATCGTTATGAAAAGGACGAATACTACCGGATCCGTGCGCTCGATCCGGAGACGCTGGAACCCGAGGCGAGAGCGGCGCGGATCATTTTTCTGAACAAGACCGGGTACAACGGCCTCTATCGAGTCAACAGCCGCGGTCAGTTCAACGTCCCGTTCGGCCGCTACGACAGGGTGCCAAAATTCTGCGATCCGGACAAGATTCGCGGCGCGGCGCGCGTGCTCAAGAACGTGAAGCTCAGGGTCGGCGACTTCGCGACCGTCTGTCACGAGGCGGGTCGCGGGGACGCCGTATACTTCGATCCCCCGTACGATCCGATCTCGAAGACCGCGAACTTCACGTCCTATCACAGGGAAGAATTCGGCCGCGTCGAGCACACGCGACTGGCCGATGTCTTCGGTGGGCTCGCGGCGCGCGGTGTTTCGGTCGTGTTGTCCAATTCGGACACTCCGTTCACGAGATCCCTGTTCAAGAAGTGGACGACGCACAAACTCGAGGTGACACGGCCCATCAACTCGCGCGCCGCCGCTCGTGGCGCCGTCAGCGAACTCCTCGTCGTCAGCGGTAAGCAATATCGATGAGATGGTCGATGGCGCTCATCGTTGCCGCCGTTTGCGCGTGCGACCGGGCGGAACCGTCGGCGGGCCCCGTTTTTCACGAGGCAGTGGTTCCAGAGGCCGTCTCGAGTGCGAGCGGAGCTCTCTTGCCACGAGAGCCACCGCGTTCACTGGTGCTTCGCGGGATGCTGCGCGAAGTGACGTGGCACTACGATCAGACACCGTTCGGTCCCAGCGACGTCGTCGTCACCATTCCGGCGGACCTGTCGCCGGGGGAAAAGCTGCCAGTTCTGGTGGCGTTTCATGGACGCGGCGAGTCCCTGAAAGGGCCGGCGCGCGGCTCGCGCGGGTGGGTCGACGACTACGCGATGGGCACCACCGTCCGGAGGTTGAAGGCCCCGCCGCTCACCTCGGACGATTTTCTCGGGTTCGTCACCAGCGAAAGACTGACGGCGATCAACCGCGAGCTGGTGGCTCATCCCTACCAGGGCCTCGTGGTCGTGTGCCCCTACCTGCCAGACGGCTTCCGCGGACCGTCGGGGATCGATCAGGCGCGACTACTCGCCGGCTTCATCACCGAGAAGCTCCTGCCGCGCGCGTATGCGGAGACCCCAGCTGTCGGAACGGCTGCGTCCACAGGAGTGGACGGAGTAAGCCTCGGCGGACGGGCATCTTTGCTCGTCGGATTTCTACGACCGGAGGCATTTGGCGCAGTTGGCGCCCTCCAGCCGGCAATCGACGACGCCGAAGCGGCGAAGTTTGCGGATCTGGCGCGCGCGGCCCATACGAAGAACCCTGCTCTGAAGATTCGCCTTCTCACGAGCGACGGCGATTACTTTCTCGAACCCACCAAGCTGCTCGCGGGTACTCTCGAGACGGATCGAGTGCCGTACCACCTGGACATCGTGACGGGACCCCACGGTTACGACTTCAACCGCGGACCCGGCGGGTACGAGATGCTGCTCTTCCACGATCGAGCGCTGCGCTGATGCTCAAGATGCGTGCTTGACGTCGAATTGAATCACGCGCCCTGGGAGCTCGCTCACGGTGGTGACGGGAGTGGCGCCGAAGTTCAACACGACGCCCTCGAGCTGGCCGAGCTGGTATTCCCAGCTACCGTAGACGGGACCGAATGAGAGTCGAATGGTCTGGGCGTCGAGCTCCTGCCCGGTGACGGACCAACCGCCGGGAGCCATCTTCTCGTAGATGAAAGGAGTCTTCAGCAGCGCCGAGCGCGCATCCCCCACCGCGGCGAGGATCACCTTGCCGAACGTCGACTCGGCGAAAACGGCAAAGTCGTCGCGCCCGAGATGGCGGAGGCCTTCGCGCAATCCGACGCCAGGGTAGATCTTGTGGGCGGCCGCGCCCGTGACGCGAACGTAGTCCGCCTGCGGATAGTCGCTGAACGGGACGTACTTTCCGAGGCGCGGCGGCGCCTGGAGACGGGCCTCGACATCCGCAAACCCGCTCCCGAGTTGACCCAGCACTCGCGAAAAGAACATGCCCTTCACCTGGTACGTCGGCGGGATATTCCGCGCGGTGGCCTCGATATCGATGGTCCCCTGAAGGACCGCGGTCGGAGTAAGGGTGACACTATTCACGCAAAGCGTATCTTTGCCGGCGACGACGAGCGTTTGGAAGCCCCTCGACGAGCCGAGGACGTTTACGGCCGCGAAACGATTGATTTAGGGTTGAAGCCGTGACCCGCGAACAGATATCCGAGGAGGTCGAGAAGCTCGCGGGGACCTGGGCGACCGGCGATCAAGCCGACCGGGCCCTTCGTGCACGGTGTCGTGAGCATCTGGAGCGACTCCGGAACGTCTATCGCGCGCAACCCGCCGCGTTCGGGACCGATGAAGTCGTGATGCTTCGTCGAGTCGCGGACGCACTCAAGGGACCGACCCCGTCGCGACCTGTTGCAGATTCCGTACGCGCCGAGCTCAAGGCGACCTTCGGCTACGACACGTTCCGCCCCGGGCAAGAATCCATCGTCGAAGCCGTGCTCACAGGAAGGGACTGCATCGGCGTCATGCCGACCGGGGCGGGCAAGTCGCTCACCTATCAGCTACCCGCTCGCGTCCTAGGTGGCACCACACTGGTCGTGTCGCCCCTCATCGCCTTGATGAAGGACCAGGTCGATGCGATGGGTGAAATCGGCATCCGCGCGACGTTCCTCAATTCTTCATTGGAGCCGAACGAACGAACGCGACGCATCGAAGAACTTCGATCCGGCGCGTACGAGCTCGTGTACGCGGCGCCCGAGGGACTCGAAGGGGCTGTCGGCGCTGCGCTCCGCCGTGTGAAGCTCTCGCTCATCGCGGTGGATGAGGCGCATTGCATCAGCCAGTGGGGGCATGATTTTCGTCCCGCTTACCGGAATCTGTCCGGACTTCGTCGCAAGTTCGGGAACGTGCCCATCCTCGCGCTCACCGCGACCGCGACGCCGGAAGTGATGCGGGACATCGTCGAGCAACTCGGAATGACGGAGCCGGCCAAGTATCGCGGTTCGTTCTTCCGCTCCAACCTGCGCATCCACGCGTACAAGAAAGGCGCGGAGCGCGGGCTCAACGTGCGCGAGTCCATCTTGCGTCTCGTGCGGGGCCGACGTCACGAGAGCGGCATCGTTTACTGCTTATCGAGAAAGTCGGTCGAGGGCATAGCGGAATTCCTCGCTCACAACGGCATCGCTGCGCGCGCGTACCACGCCGGTATGGCACCGGAGGAACGGGCGAGCGCGCAAGACGCGTTCCGGCGTGACGACGTCGCGGTCATCGTCGCCACCGTCGCCTTTGGAATGGGCATCGACAAGTCGAATATCCGTTACGTCATCCATCGCGACATGCCCCGCTCCGTGGAAGGCTATTATCAGGAGATCGGACGGGCGGGACGGGACGGCGTCGCAAGTGACTGCGTGCTCTTTTACTCGTACGCGGACGTCATGAGTTACGACAGGTTCTCGGGTGACGCGGAAGACGGGATCGCCGAACGTCAGCGGCGACAGGTTCGGGAAATGTTCTCGATGATGGACGCGCGCGAGTGCCGGCATCAGGCCATCGTCGGGTACCTGGGAGAAACGATCGCGCCGTGCCTGCATTCTTGCGACGTGTGCACGGGGGTCGACGTCGTCGCAGAGGCTCCGCGCGTGGCGGCCAAATCCAGACGGAGCCGTGCGGCGTCGCGGAGCGAGTCGGCACGCGAACCCTCGCTCGATGGCGACTACACGGAAGGCACGTCGACCCAAATCCGCGGCAATCTATTCGAACGGCTGCGGGAGCTCCGGAAGACGCTCGCTGACGCGCGCAACGTCCCCGCGTACGTCGTATTCAGTGACGCAACGCTCCTCGAAATGGCCGCAACGAAGCCGACGACGGAAGCCGCTCTGCTCGACGTGTCCGGAGTGGGACCGAAGAAGCTCGAGACGTACGGGGAGACGTTCCTTGCGCTGATCCGCGCCTTCGACGGCTGAGAATGCACCGACACTCCGGCGCGTCGGCCGGAGCGGCTCGTGGGGCACGAAGTTTGCTCCCATCGATCGGTCAAGCGAAGGGGAGCCCATTTGAACCGAGACCGATACGTCGTTGACATCATGACACCGAACCCCGTGATCATCGGCACTGATGCCCTCGCATGGACGGCGGACTGCCTCGCGGAACAGCGAGATGTTCATCATTTGATCGTGATGGAACACTACGAGCTCGTCGGCGAAGTCTGTCGTTGCGACCTGCGGTCCGTGAAAGGAGGAATGCGCGTGGGAGATTGCATGCGGTCGCCTCCCATCACCGTCGAAGATCAGGAGACGACGCGCGACGCGGTCGGGCGCATGGCGCAATGCGGCGTCGGGTGTCTTCCCGTGGTCGATTGGATGGGTGCCCTTCACGGCGTGGTCACGAGACGGGATTTGCGGCGGGTCGGTGCTTTGCCCGAGCGCCAATCCCGCGCGTGCGCCGCATGTGGTTCGTCGCACGGCATCGGTCCAGCGGGAGGGGATGAGGAGATCGTCTTTTGCAGCCGGTGCACCGAACTCATGCACCCACCCCGGACGACCGTGGACCATATTTATTGGGCGCTGGGCGGCAGCGACTGAAGCTTTTCGCCACAGTGAGCGCCCCCTTGTCGTCGAAAACGACTCTTCGAGAACTTTTTCCAGCCCCGGGCGTCCAATGCCTCTGAGCCTCGACGAGCCACGGAGCGGTCGAGAGCCGGAGGTCACACATGTCGAATCAGGGTGAACTGGCCCGTGCGCCAGGCAGGATACGTCCGTCCCGAGGCGCATCGAGAATCGCGTGCCGGCGCGGGATAGCCGCGACCTTGTTCCTGGCCTTCGGGTGCGGGCGTGCGCTCCCGAAGGCGTCGCAACCCGACATCGGTGCCAAGGGGGAGCGACCGGCGGAAGCCGTGGCCCCTCCTGCCGAAGGCAGAGCGGTCCGAGACGACAAGGACGATGCGAAGACGGCGATTCGCAATGATTCGACCACACGAGTAGCCATAGAACCTCTTATCGCACCCACACCGGTAACCACGGCGGAGGATGGACCGTCGACGGCGGCGCCGTTCGACCGTTCGATTGCGCCGGAGACGGACCGGTTCGGGGAGTTCTCGGCCGGCACCGCGGGGAACGGCATCGGCGGTCGCGCGACGAAGCACGGCGTTTCCACTCCCGCGATGGGCATGAGTGCACCGCAAGCCGTACTGGTGCCACCGACCGGCTCGTCCCGCGCGACGACGTTCAACACGGAAGCGTACCGAGCCACGGAGGACAATCCGTTCGAACTCGCGACGGAAGCGCCACTATCGACGTTCTCGGTCGACGTCGACACGGCATCGTACTCGAACATGCGACGCTTCGTGGAGGAGGGCCATCGTCCACCTGCGGACTCGATCCGTGCTGAAGAATGGATCAACTATTTCGGATACGACGATCCGCTCCCGGCGAACGGAGAACCCATCGCGGTGGAGACCAACGTCACGGAATGCCCGTGGGCGACGGGACACGAGCTACTTCGCGTCGCGCTCTCGACCGCGCCGATCGCGGAAGACAGGGTCCCGCCCCGGAATCTGGTGTTCTTGATCGACGTATCCGGATCGATGGAGCCGGCAAACAGGCTTCCACTGTTGAAGCGTGGGCTCGAGCTCCTGGTCCGGCAGCTCCGTTCCATCGATACGCTGTCGATCGTCGTCTACGCGGGCGCGTCGGGCCTTGCGTTGCCTCCGACGTCGGGCGCCGAGCAATCCAAGATTCTCACCGCGCTTCAGAGCCTCGAGAGCGGCGGCTCGACGAACGGCGCCGAGGGAATGAACCTCGCCTATCAAGTCGCGGAGCATCAGATGAAGCCGGGGGGATCAATCGCGTGATCCTCGCGACGGACGGCGACTTCAACGTCGGGGTCACGAGCGAAGGGGAGCTCGAGCGGCTCATCGAGCAAAAGAGAAAGTCGGGCGTCTTCCTGACCGTGCTCGGCTTCGGTGAAGGGAATCTCAAGGACGCGACCATGGAAATGCTCGCCGACAAGGGCAACGGCAACTACGCATACATCGATTCGCTCGCAGAAGCGCGCCGGGTGCTAGTTCGAGAGGCGGGGGCGACGCTCGTCACGGTCGCCCAGGACGTGAAGCTGCAGCTCGAATTCAACCCTGCTCGGGTGAAGAGCTATCGCCTGGTCGGATACGAGGATCGCGTTCTGGCGGACCGGGACTTCAACGACGACACGAAGGATGCGGGCGACCTCGGTGCCGGCCACCATGTGACCGCGCTCTACGAGATAGTGCCACCCTCCGTGCACGAATCCGGAGGAAGGCCGCCGACCGATGCGCTCAGATACCAGACCGCCCGTGAGCAAACGTCCGCTTCGGCGAGCGACGAACTGGTCACGGTGAAGATTCGATACAAGGCCCCCGGTGGCAGCAAGAGTGCACTCCTGTCACGGCCCGTGCTGGACCGTGTCCTGTCGCTCGCCGACGAACCGGAGAGCGTGCGCTTTTCCGCAGCCGTCGCCGAGTACGCCCTCACCCTCCGCGGCGCTCCAGGATTCGGAGTGGACAAGCTCGCAGGTGCCCGCGCGCTCGCTTCGGGAGCGCTGGGTGGGGATCCGCGAGGCGAACGACGTGAGTTCGTGGCGCTCATGGACCGTGCGAGCCGTCTGCCGAAGGACTGATCGCTCGAAGGCTCGTGAGGACGAGCGCGAGGTCGGGCGCGAGCGTCGCTTCGAACGACAGCGTCAGACCCTCGAGTGACAATCGAACGCTGCGTCGGTGCAGGAATGGACGATCGAGGAAGTGGCGCGTGAGAAAGTGGACGTTCGTCCGGTGATCGCCATACCGCTCGTCGCCGACGACGGGATGCCCGACGGACGCGAGGTGGCGCCGGCTCTGATCCTCGTGCGCTTCCTCGGGACGCACGACCAGGAGTGAATGTCCACCGATGACCTCGCGGCGTACATACCGGCTGCGCGCCGGCTGCGCTCGACCTCGTTCCGGCAGCGGTCGTCGAACGGTGCCCTTGGCGCGGGCAATACCGCGGACGAGGGCGACGTACTCCTCTTCACCCTTGGCGACCGCCTGGGCTACAAGCGGGACCTGTTCGGGCCCGCGCGCGAACAGGCACACGCCGCTCACGCCGACATCGAGCCGTCGCACCGATACGGCGCGCTCGGCGCCGGGAAGAAGCCTGACGCGACTCAGCAGCGACCCCGTGTGGCCACCCTGGGGCTCGACTGGCTCGTGCGGACTTTTGACGGCGGCGATGAGCATTTCGTCTTCGTGGAGGATCGCGGGCGGCCCCGCGTGCTGTGGCTCCAGAATGGCGAGGGTCTCCACCTCTTCCGTCAAGGGCATCATGTCGAACGGTGTCAGCGCGCGCGCAGCCAGCCCACGGCGTCCGAGGTCCGACAGATCGCGGGCGAGCGTGGACGGCTCGCACGAGACGTAGACGAGAACCTTCGCTGACAGGTGAGCGATGGCCGCGCGCACGGATGGTGAAAGCCCTCGGCGCGGCGGATTCACGACGACGACATCGAACGTTTGTCGTTCGACGACGAGCCGGCGAACGACGTCTTCTGCATCGGCAGCCTCCACCGAAACGTCGAGGCCCTGCAGCTTCGCGGCGCGCCGGGCGAGATGCGCCGCAGGCCCGAACGCTTCGACCGCCACGACACTCGCCCCTCGAGCAGCGAGTGCGAGCGACAGAATTCCGACTCCCGCGTAGAGGTCGAGCACGCGGCCGCGGTCGAGCGCACGACTTTCGAGTGCGCCACGAATGGACTCCAGGATGGCGCGCTGTTGGGCTCGGTGCGCCTGAGCGAAGCTGCCGGGCGCGACGAAATGGAACGGACCGTCCGGGGCTATCCGGGCCTCGACGTCCTCGGCTCCCGCGAGAACCGTCGGATGCGCGCCGAGCACCTGATGGGAGCGGCCGTCGCGTAAGCTCACTGCCACCCCCACGACGCCCGCAGTCGAGGCCATCAGACGGGCCGCTTCGCGGGCGAGACTGCTCGTGTCCGCATCGCCCGGGATGACCAGGGTAATGAACACGCCCGCACCGGCGCTCTGGAGGTCGAGGGCGCTGAGCGGCACCTCGAGGGGCAGCGTCCGGCGAACGGCCTCCGCGACGCGTGCCACCGCTTCCTCCTGGACGCGACATTCTGGAATGTCCACGACGTCGTGGGAGCCCCGAGCGAACAGTCCAACCCGGTCGCCTGCGACGACGAGTTTTGCTCGCGCCCGATAGCCCACGATCGGGTCCGCCGCCCGCGTGGATCCGACCGGGCAGGTTTGCAGCTCGACAAACCGAGCCGTCGCGGCTCGCACGAGATTCGCTTTCGAGACGAGCTGGTCGGCGTAGCGACGCCCGATGAAGGGGCAGCCGGGGCATTCCGGAGTGTGGATGCAGCTTATGACCGCGTTGGCGTGATTCACCGAAAGGGCCGCCCTTCTCGGGCATAGGCTGCCGCTGAACGAAACAAGTTCGCGGCCATCAGGCTCGGTTCTTCCGCGGCACGGCGTTCGTACAACGACGCCACGGTGTCGCGAACCGTCTGGTTCCCGGGCTGCGCTTCGAGTGCGTAGTCGGCCAGATGGCACGCAAGCACGAGATCCTCGGTGTCGGCGATCTGCCGCGCCCGCTGAGCGAGCGCTTCAACGCCACCCGAGAGCGCCGCTATTTCCCGCGCAACGGCTTCCCGCGAAGCGGGTTTCAAGTCGCTCGGCCGCCCACCGAACCAGCCTCCGTAGAAGCGAATGACGTTGCGAACGATGAACTCGGGGTCATCGTACACGGGCGCGAGCCACGGAGAATTCGACTTCGGAATCTCGACGGCGCGCACGACGTCGACGTGCGGGGGCGAGCCGTTCTCCATCGCCCGGAGCGTCCGCGTGACGATCGCGTCCAGATAATCGGCGGTTTCGAGCAGCATCGTCTGAATCCGGTCTGGCTCGTTCACGACCGGTCCGCCATGGCCGGGACAGAGCGATCGAGGACGGCACGCCGCCATGTCGCGAAGAGCTCGAGCCCATGCCCACGGGTAACGCTGGACCTTCTGGGGATTGCCCGCATTCGGAACGGCCCAGATGAAGAGGTCGCCCGAGCAGAGGACGCCGCGTTCCGGGCAGAACACCCAGGTATGATCGTCGGTCTCGCCTTTCGCGTGGCGGAGTTCGAACCTGACACCGCCGACGACGAGCTCGAGCTCGTCGTCGTAGACCCGAATCCGGTGGGAGCACGGGTGGCCGAAATGTGTCGTAGCTCGAGTCGTTGCTCGCAGCTCGGACGGTTCCGCCGAACTGGCGAGCGTTGAGCGCCTGATTGTGACCTTCGGTGAGAGCGTAGCGCTCGAAACGGGCCAGCATGTTGCGGTGACCAACGATGCTCGGTCGCGCCTGATCGGGAACCAGGAATGCCTCGAGGCCGTAAGCGTGATCGATGTGGCCGTGAGTGTAGATTGCCGTGTGCACCGGCAAGGAGGTCTTCGTGCGGATGAGGCTGGCAATGCCCGGTCCGAGGCGCGCCATGCCCGCGTCCACGACCACGAGTCCATCGTCCGTCTCGAACGCGGTCGAGCCGCTGAAAATGGAGGCAAACCAGGTTCGCGGCGCCACCTCGACGGGGCCTCCGCTCCAGTAGAACTTTGCCTCTTCGGGGGACTTGCCGGCATATTCCTGGAATCGAAGGATGGGGTCGTTCGACATCTGGCTCCGTTAGAGTAAATCAACGTTGCTGGCGCCGCTCTGTTTGGCGCTTCGATGCTCCCGGGCTAGGCGATGCGGCGTGTTCTCCGTCGGAGCCGTCCTGTTACTCCTGTTTGCTCTGCTGTCGATCGCAGGACCGGGCACCGGGCTCGCGGGCTCACGCACGAAGCATGTGGCGCTCGGCGCTGGCGCGCTCACGGTGCTTGCGGTCGCGGTGTTGCCCCGCGTGGCCACGGATCTCGCGATCCCGTTGCTCGGACTCCTCGCCGTTCAACACCTCAGCGGTCGAACCAAAGGGCGCTCCAGCCCCCCTGAACGGTGATTGGCGTCCCGATGATGTGCGCCTCCCACGTTCCGACGAATGCCTCTGGATTCGCCTGGTAGCTCCCCTTGATGGTGCCATCGAACGCGAAGCATTCGTTCGCCACGCATTGCACGTTTGCGGCATCCACCGACGTGACGTGGTAAGCGCCGTGCGTCATGTTCGTGGCGACTTCGCCGGCCTGACACTCGCCGGACGAGACGTCGCCCGCGTCTGCGCCCCCCGGACCGATATCTGCGGTGAACGAGGCGCCCGTGTTCGTCGACCCGCTGAGCTTGGCGTTGGGATCGAGCTTCAAGAATTCGCCGCTGGGCGTTTGAACCAAGGAGAACTGGATCGATCCTGCGAAGGGAAAGTCGACCCCGCCGTCCCCCGAAAAGCTGACGACCGAACCGATGTAGTGGCCGGGCTTGCAGCCATCGACGAGGGGGATATCGAGAAAATCACTGCTGGCGTCTTTCGTCGCCGCAGACGACTTGGTCGCGACGATGTCCGGAGCCGCGGTACAGCCGACCAGAAGCGCCACGAGGCACTGGGCTCCGGCACGAACGAACGCGGTTCGCGATGTCATCGGCACCTCGGCCAGTTTAGGCTGGAACCGCGCGCGTCACAAATCAGGGCTCGCCGAGAGCCGCGCGACGCTTCTGCAGCGCTCCGGCCTCGAGACTCTGAGGATGCGCGGCCAGGAACTCGTCGATGGCCCGCGCTTCCTGCTTCGCATCGCCGAGTTTTCGATAGGCCGCAACCTGCGCGAGGCGTGCCTCGACGTCGAGAGGACCGCTCGCGACGAGATACGCGTCGAGGTCATTGAGCGCCGTCGCCGGCTGATCGAGACGCTCGATCTCGAGTCGCGCCAGGGGCACCAGCACCGTGTGCGCCTCGGGTGAAGCCGGCAACGAGATCACGATCCGTCTATACGCCGAGGCCGCATCGCTCCATCTTTGTTCGCGAAGCGCCTGCCGCGCGACCGCGAGCAACTCCTCCGCGCTGGGCGTAATCGGCGCGGCCACCGGCGCCAGCGTATCTGCCCGGCCCTTGCCCGGCGAAGGCTTGTGGGAGCGCGCCGAGGACACCGTGGATGGCGCGTCGTCGGGCGACGGCTCGACTTTCGGCGCCGCGGGCGGTGGAGTCTCGGCCGGCAACGGCAAGGCTTCGATGGAGCGCTGTGCCACGGTCGCGAGTGCGGCCCATTCCGGCGTCTCCGTACGTGCGTGATCCTCGAGCGGCGTGATGCTCACGGACCCGTTCGCAACGAGGCCAATCTTGTGCGCCTGGACGACGTCGGCGCCGCGCTCCCGTCCCACCGCGACTCTTCCTTCGTGGACGATCGTCTCGACAGTGCCGCCGGGCTCGAGCGTGACGGTGAATGCCGTGCCCACCGCGGTCGACCACGTCCCGTTCGCGACGACGGAAAACCGTTGCCCGGGGGGGAGCGGGAACAATGCAACCGCCACGCTGCCCTCCAGCAAATCCACGTGACGTTCCCCGGCTCCCAGCTTCGACAGGCGGAGGCGTGCGCCGCCTGCGAGACACGCGTGAATCCGTGGTTCCATCGCGACACAGACGGGGCCGCCGACCGCGTCGATCTCCGCACCCATCGCGACGTGAGCTCCGTTCGCAACGGACCTTCCCGCGACCCGAGCACCCGCCGCGACGTACTCGACGACCCCCGAGGCGACTGGCGTGACCGGCTTTGGCCGTGACGCGAACAGCGCGACTGCTGCAGCCGCCGCAAGAACTCCAATGGGGGACCACACCCACCACGAGCGCGACGCTTTCACGGGCGCCCGACGAGATTCGGCGACCGCGCGCACGGCCGCATCTGCGAGCCTGCGATTGCCGAGCTCGTCGGACGACGATCCGAGAGACGAAAATTCCTCCCAGAGCCCGAGCTCCGCCGACGCGCGCGGATCGGTCTCGGCGAAGCTCGCCAAGAATGCTCGCTCCGATTCGCTCAGCGCATCTCCGACCGCCTCACGATCGGCAACGTCGAGCCAGCGCTCGTAATCGCCCGTCACGTGCGCGATCCTTTCCCGCGCCCGCCGAGCGTCAGGTCGCGCTGAATCAATCGCCGCAGGCTGCGACGAGCCGTCACGAGACGATCTTTGACGGTGCCGACCGGAACTGCCGTGAGCTCCGCAATCTCATCGACGGTGTATCCGAGAGAATGCTTCATGACGAGCGCCTCCCGCTGGACCTCAGGCAGGACCTGCAAATACTCTTCGAGCGACCGGGGTGTCTCCGCCCGCACCTCGTCCGCAGGATCGCGATCCGCCGATTTCGGTTCGATCGCTTCGTCTTCGTCGAGCGAATCCACGATCTGGGTGCGCCGTCGCTCGTCGCGGGCGTGCCGTAGCGTGATCCGCGCCGTGATGCGATCCGCCCAGCGCTCGAGCGACGAACGCCCGGCATAAGTGCGAGCCGATTGGAGAATCTCCACCAGGGCCACCTGAGAGGCATCTTCCGCGAGCGCCTCGTTTCGAACGATTGCCCGGCTCACCCGTCGAACTCGTCCCGCCAGTCGCAGCGCCACCGTATTCATCGCATTCGCATTTCCGGAGGCTACGAGGGTCATGAGCGCAAGGTCTGCCTGCCAGGAGAGAGTGGAAGGCGGCTCCCTGTCCTCCGAGTGGAGCGGTGCGTCGCGCCTGGTCGGATCTTTCTGGTCGGTCACGGCCAAAAGAAGCAGCCGACCTCGATGGCCGGCCGAACCTCTCGAAGTGCGAGGAGCACGTGATCGCCGCCATCCCCGCGACTCACATAGGAAAAATCGTTGATCGCCACGTCGGCTCCCCCCATCACATATACTTCCGACACACTCGACAGGGTGTATCCGAGCCGGACGCGCGGGGAGAGGAAAACCAGCGCGCGCGTGTCGTTGCCCACCCCGTCGTAGGGAGGCTCGGCCGCGACATCCTCACGGCGAAGCACGTCGATCATCCCACGAAGCTCGACGGACGGCGTGACCCGCCCGCGTCCGAAGCTATACCCGATATCGATATCCACCGGATGGCGTGCGACCTGAAAGGCCAGACCGACCTCATTCAGGAGACTCGCGCCATAAAGAACGTACCCCACGCCAGCGTAAAGCCCAATCGGCGAGCGGTACGCGGCAGCGAGCCGGACACCACTCTGCCAGCCGATCTGGACCGAAGGAGAATCTCCGGCGTACGCGGCGCCGAGAGCCAATCCACGGGGGCGCACGAACGCGGGCGGCCGAGGCATCGGGATGGGTTCCCTCGCGATCCCAGGAACCCCGAGCGTGGGCTCCGGCGGAAGCGCCACGGGACGCATTCCGATGGTCTCTCCGGAGACCAGGGCCTCGGAGGATTGTCGCGTGATCACCGAGACGGCCTCGATGGCGGCATCGCTCCCGCCGGACTCGACGGTGACGCGCCGGACCAGCACGCGGTCGGCGCTTCGCTCGGTGAGATACACGAGCCAGTCGCGATCCGTGGCGGTGTCCAGCCAGAAGACACCGAGCGCATCATGAGCCGACGCGAGGGACCTCGCCTCGGACGCCTGCGCCCTCAGCGGCAACCCGTCGGCAGAGAAGCGCTCGAAGTGCACCTCGATGGAACGTTCCGGCCAGCTGAGCCGTGAGCGCGTCACGCAGCGATGTCTCCACGGCATCCGAGTGCGGCGACACGAACACGATGGTGTGCGTCGGGAGATCAGGCGCAGCTCCGGCGAGGATCGTGAACATGAGCCACGCGATCGCCGTGAGCGATGTCACGACGACCCGCTTTACCCGCCTTCTTGCTCGCGTCCGAATTCGCCGATCTATGGCACGATCGGGAAAATTTCCGACCGATTCTCCATCCACCGGCCCCAACCGGGGGGACGCCGCGTTTGCGCGCATCCGTCGCTGAGCAGGCCCACATACGAGCCCACGGCCAGGTGATTACCATGCGTTTAGAATCTGTAGGAACGATACTCGCCGAGCGGATATTGGAGCTGGATGACACGAGCGGTCGACGCCTCGTCACCGTGTTAATCGGGTTGCCACGGAACATTCCCGGTGCGCTCGATTTCTTCTGCCCCTACCAGGTCCTCGGCCTCGGAGACTGTGCCGTTCGCTACGCGGAGGGCGTCGATGGCGCACAGGCCGTGTATCTCGCGATGGAGGCGCTCGGGGCACTTCTCGCGGCAACACCGGAAGCGCGCTCCGGAAGCCTCACGTGGTACGGCGAGCGCACCCTCGGCTTCCCCATCCGCGATCAGCGACCGCAGCTCCGGCTCGTCGCCACGTGACGTCGAGCCGCGTCCCGCTACTCTGACGAGAGTACGACGTATTCCACGGCCTCGACGAGCGCGCGCCAGCTCGCTTCGATCACGTTTTCGCTGACACCAACCGTTCCGAAACGGCGCTGTTCGAGACGGTGCTCGATGAGCACGAGCACCTTGGCCGCGGTGCCATCCGTCGAGTTCACGACACGCACGCGGTAATCCGTGAGCTGAATGCGACCGAGCACGGGAAACGCGGGCGTGAGCGCTTGCATCAGCGCGTGATTCAAGGCGTCGACGGGGCCATTCCCCTCGGCCACGCACAGCCGAGCCTCGCCGTGAACGGTGAGCTTCACGGTCGCCTCGACCAGATCCTTCGCATCGCTCGCGGTGCCGATCCCGTGAACACGGTAATACTGGAGTTCGAACGCGGCACGCCAGGTACCGAGATGGCGCCGCACCAGAAGATCGAAGCTGCCATCCGCCGATTCGAACGAGTACCCCTCGTTTTCCCGAGCGACGACCTCGCTCAGGATCGCGGAGACGATCTTGTCGTCGGTGAGCTGCGGATGGGTTCGCTGGAGCTTTGCGATCACGGTGCTCCGACCGGCGAGCTCGCTCACCAGGATGCGACGCGTGTTGCCCACCGACTCCGGCGGCACATGCTCGTACGTCTTCTCGTTGCGCTGCATCGCGCTCACGTGGATTCCGCCCTTGTGCGCGAACGCCGCGGGCCCGACGTAAGGCTGATTCACGGGGCCCACCGTGTTCAAGCGCTCCCAGACCGTCCGGCTGAGCTCCGTCAGGTGCGCGAGATGTCCCGGAGGCAGACAGCGAAACCCGAGCTTCAGCTCGAGGTTGGCGATCACCTGCGTCAGATCGACGTTCCCGGCGCGCTCGCCGAGACCGTTGATGGTGCCCTGCACCTGGATGCAGCCGCTCTCGATGCCGGCAAGTGAATTGGCCACCGCCAGGCCCGCGTCGTTGTGCACGTGAATCCCGAACTTCGCGTCGGGAAACCGCTCTCGCACCGCCCGGACCCCCGCTGAAATCTGCGCCGGCAATGACCCGCCGTTGGTGTCACAGAGCACGATGCGCTCCGCGCCCGACTCCACCGCCGCGCGGATCGTCTCCAGTGCGTAGTCGCGATTTGCTCGGAGGCCGTCGAAGAAGTGCTCGGCGTCGTAAAACACCGGCTTCCCGGTGCTCTGCCGCAGAAACGCGATCGAGTCGCGGATCATCGCGAGATTTTCGTCGAGGGAGATGCGCAGCGCGTCCGTGACGTGAAGATCCCAGGTCTTCCCGACGATGCACGTGACGTCGGCGTGGCTCAGCACGAGCTCGCGCAGGTTCACGTCGTCGGCCGCGGAGGAACGGGCGTGTCGCGTGGAACCGAATGCCACGATCTTCGCGTGAATCAGCGGGAACTCGCGAACCTGCTGAAAGTAGGCTGCGTCCTTGGGGTTCGACCCCGGCCACCCTCCTTCGATGTAGGAGACGCCGAAAGCGTCGAGGGCACGCGTCAGAAACAGCTTGTCCGCGAGACCAAGCGTGACGCCCAGGCCTTGCGTGCCGTCGCGCAGCGTCGTGTCGTAGATCTCGACGAAAGGAGTCATCCGCTTCGAACCCCCATACCCCGAGACCGCCCGAGCGGCGAGGTCCGATTTACCGAAAGGCGGTGCAATCAGGGCATTTTCCAGCGGTTTTTACGCCCGGCACCGCATGAGGTAAGCTCACGTTCGCCGTGCGACTCGCCTCGCTCCGCCTGGTCGGTGTTCCTCCGTTCCGGGATGTGACCATCCCCTTCGGAAACGAGGACGGAACGGCGCGCGCCCTCACCGTCCTCTACGGCGGCGGTGGCGTCGGCAAAACCACCGTCCTTCACGCCATCGCGTGCACGCGCCCTGGTTACGCCGTCGTGCTCGGCGGGCAAAGCGCTCCCGATGCGTTCGTGGCGGCGGAGTGGCTCCTCGGCGCGGACGACCCGGATCGACCTCACCCACTCGGCATCGCGACACCCACCGCGAGATTTGCCGTCGACGAACACGAGGAGATGTTGCGCCGGCGCCAGCAGGCTCATTTCGATCGCGTCGCGAAGGACGGCGGCTTCGTGGCCGTGACGATCCCGAGCACCCGCTGGTTCTCGCGTCAGCCCCTCGCGCTCAGCGCTCCCGCGCGCACGCTCGCGAAATACGACGTACGCGCTCCGGCAGTCCTCGAAGACGCGTCGCGCACCGATCTCACGCGCGAGACCAAGCAATCCCTCGCCTACGCTGCCATCACCGCGGCCCTGGCGCACGATCGAGCCTCGTCCTTCGCACGCCTGGGCGCGGCGATGACGCGCGTGGTGGACGCACTCGTGACGCTCGCCGGGTTCTCGTACGCCGGGATCGATCCGGCATCCTTCGAACCGACCTTTCGCGCGGACGACGGCGCGCTCCTCCCGTTCGACGCGTTGCCCACACGCGCTCGACACCTCGTAGCGTTCGGGGCGATTCCGCTCAGGAACTTGTGGGCCGCGTATCCGGAGACCGAGCCGCTCGAGCTCGAGGGCGTGGTGTGCATCGACGAAGTCGAGCTTCAGCAAGACGCCGTCGTACAGGCCCACCTGCTCGCGACCCTCCGTGAAGTGCTGCCGCGCGTGCAATGGATCGTCACCACGACATCGCCCATCGTCGCGTCGAGCGCCGACGCTCACGAGGTCCACGCCCTCCGCCGCCTGCCCCGTGCCGACAGCGTCGAATTGTTCTCGGGCCCCGAAGCCCGCACCCACTGAGCAGCGCCGCCTCGCGAGTGCGCCCTTGCGCAAGGGTCTGCGCGTCGCCGCGCCCACACCGACGAGTCCCGTTCACCTTGCCCGTCGAAAAAGACCGGCCGGGAGATGCCCGAGGCATTCCCGGCCGAAGCTAGCGCCAACCAAGCCAAGGCCCCATTGCGAAGACCGTGGGGTCAGCTCGGCGGGTGAGGCGCGCAGGCGTACGAATGTACGCCGAGCACCGAGAGCGCCGAGATGGCCCCACGCTCGAAGCAAGGGGTCCTTGGCAACGTCAGAACATGTAGGCGGCGCCTAGCGCGATCGTGTCCTGCGTGCTCTTGCCGTTGAAGATGTTCTTGTCGTCGGCTCCGCCTGCCGCCGTTCCGCTCAACGCGGCGTCGATGCGGAACTCCGCGCGGAGCTGGATGTTCTTCGTCGGCGTGTAAGCAGGCGTGATCGTAAAGTTCAGCATGCTCGCCTTGTCGAAGCCGGGATCGCCATTCGCTGCGAGGCGCGACCCGTGCGCGTCACCGAAGTATTCGATACGAGCGCCGAGTGCGAACGCGCCCATCGTGTAGACCGGCTGGAGCCCGAAGCCGTACCAGGAGTCGTCCTGCGGGTTCCCGTTGGCATCGGGTGCGCCCACCTTCGGCTCCGACCCGAAGATACCCTGGAAGTTCAGCGTGAGCGCATCGAGAACCACGGCGCCGGTCAAGTCGACCGTCAGGCGTTTGTCCTTGTCGTCATTGGTCTCCTCCGCTCCGTAGCTGCCGGAGATCTGCGCGTGGAACATGCTATTGGGCGCGACGTCCGCATTGAACAGGAACGTCTTCTGATTGTTGTTGTCATAGAGACGATCCCAGCCATTCACGAGGCCGACGCCGATGTGTGCCATGCCCCCGCCGAGGGCGTAATTGATCTTCGCGCCGGTGTGGGTGAGCGGCTCGGCAAGGTTGAACAGGAAGCCGCGCGTGATGGTCGGGTTGAGTGGGCCGTCGATGACCTCGATGCCGTTCAGCGTGACGAACTTGCCGGCCTGGAACGTGAAATCGCCCGGCGTCCACTTCACGTATGCTTCGCGAACGTCCGCCGGAACCCCGCTCACGGGACCCGACTGGTTTCCGGCGTAATTGTAGTTGTCGAGCTCAGCATCGCTACCGAAGTCGAGCGAAACGAACGCGCTGGCTTCGGAGCTGAACGAGTGGCTCACGGCGAGATGCGCCGCATGGAGGAGGAATCCGCCTGGCGCATCGTATGAACGGAGCGCCGCTCCCGTGTCGTAGCTGTTCTTGCTGATGTTGAGGTGGTAGCCGGCGTCGACGTACCCGGCGATGGTCGCCGTCGGTGCGGGGGCTTCCGCTGGCGGCGGGGGCGCCGCGGCGGCCGGTGCCGGAGCTGCGGCCGCGGGAGCGGGTTCCGGCGCCGCAGCCGGCGCTGCCGGTGCGGGTTCCGGCGCGGCCGCGGGCGCTGCGGCAGGAGCGGGTTCCGGCGCTGCTGCTGGCGCGGCAGCAGGCGCCGTGGCCTGGGCGAACGCACTGATGGGATAAATGACGCCGGCGATCGCCAGCGAAAGCCCTAGTCTCATGCTCGTTGCTTTCATGATTTGGTTCACTCCTACGCGCCTGCGAACATTTTTCGCGGGTATTTTTGAAATGCGAATCGCTCGCGCAACCGGAGTGTGCGCATGCCATGTTTCTCGAGCGTTTCGCAAGTGCAACGTATGCGGGCAGCCGTTGAATCGTACGACGGCATTGCGTTGAGAGCGGACGCTACTCGAAACCGTTCTCGCGGAGTCGCGGTGACAATGCGCGCCAAGTCGCTCGTTTTTGGCTCGATTCGCGATTCTGGGGCGCTGTCGATGGCGAACGGCGCCGAACCGCGAAGGACCTTACACAACGCGCCCGGCAACCGTGCTTGCCGAACCTCAGCCGACCCCAGCGGTGGTCGCACACGAAGGAGTCACTTCGTCGTCACGGCCGCGCGATAGCGCCGCCATCCGCCGAAGTGGGTGATGTCCATCGCATCCCGCAGCGCGTGCGGTTCACATACGAAGCCACTCACGCGCATTCCGTCCTCCAGCAAGACGGTTCCGATCGCCAGCGGCGCCGGTACTTCGTCGACGAAGCTTCCGAACGCGGCTTCGTCGAGCGACCACACCTCGACTTCGATCCCCGCTCCGACGAAGTCCGGATCGTAGACCAGGCCTGGCTTCGGCGGCTCCGTGCGCAGCGCGTAAAATCGGTAGTGCTCCGAGGTACGACACGAGCGAACGAGGTGCCCACGGCGGCTCGTGAGCTGGTGATTGAGCGGCTCCCCCGCGAGGTGCGCGCCCGCGACCGCGATGAGGAGATCACCGTCGCGACCGGACGGCACTTCCGCACCGAGAACGGGCTCGTCCGTGATGCCGACATTTCCGCCGTAGCTCGCGTGAAGGCGTGACGCCAGGAGCGCGAGGTCCCGATCCGCGAACGCAGGGGCGACGAGCGTAACGCCGGATGGAAGACCGTCGGGACGAAGTCCCGCGGGGATCGCGATGGCGGACAGATCCATCAGGTTGACGAAGTTCGTGTAATGGCCGAGTCGCGTGTTGCACTCGACGGGAGCGTGCTCCACGTCGACGACCGTGTACGTCGTCGGCACGGTCGGGACGAGCAGGACATCCATCTTCTTCCACTCGGCTTCCGCGCGACGAAGAGCGTCGGCGAGCCGGTACATGCCTTCGAACACGTCCCTCGCAGAGAAACCGCGCGCGCCCTCGAGAATCGTGCGAACGATCGGCTGGATCGCGCCGGGCTCCTTCTCGAGCAGCGCACCCGCCGCGAAGAGCCGCTCGGCGACCCACGGTCCGCCGTAGAGCAAGCCGGCTGCGTCACGAAACGGCGCGAAGTCGATCTCGACGGACACGGCGCCGAGTGCCTCGACCTGACGCACGGCTCGTTCGTAGAGCTGCGCCGCGGCGGCATCGCCGAAGAACTCGAGATCCGAATGCCGCGGGACGCCGACGCGCAGCGGTTCGGAAAAGCGAATCTCTCGCGCGCGATTCTCGTCCCGCGAGTAACGATCTTCGACGTCGAAAGCCGACACGACGTCGAGGACGGTTCGAGCGTCCGCGACGCTGCCGGCGAAGATCGACACGACGTCCAGCGACCGGCACGCGGGCACGACGCCGCGCGTGCTGACGAGGCCGCGCGTCGGTTTGAGACCGACGACGTTGTTGAGAGCCGCGGGAACCCGACCGGAGCCTGCCGTGTCCGTGCCGAGCGCGAATGACGTGAGACCGTGCGCAACGGCGAGCGCGGAACCCGAGCTCGAACCGCCGGAGATGTACCGCGGATCGAATGCGCTCCGGCAAATGCCGTACGGCGAGCGTACGCCCACCAGCCCGGTGGCAAACTGGTCGAGGTTCGTTTTGCCGAGCACGATCGCGCCCGCCGCGACCAGCCGCTCGACGGACGCCGCGGAGCGTGCTGGCACGTACTCGAACGCCGGGCACCCCGCGGTCGTCGGGAGACCGGCGACGTCGATGTTGTCCTTCACGGCGAAGGGCACGCCGAAGAGCGGCAAGGACTCGCCCTTCGCTCTTCGTGCTCCCGCCGTGGCGAGCTGCTCCAGGAGCGCGTCGAGCGACAGGCGATGAATCCGAGATCTCCCGCGGCGCGTGGTCGGCACGACGGTGCACCTCGGCCAGCACGTCTCGCGCGGTGCTCGGTTGCGCGGCGTACCGCGCGCGCAGCGTTGCCAGCTGAAGTCGAACCATCTCTGCGATCAGAAGCGCACCGGCCGTTCCCAGATTACCAGTACCACGCAACCGGAGGGGCTCGTTACATCGTGATGAGAGCCGGGCGCGTTGATGATCAACGTCCCCGGACCGTACGTGCCGCGTTCGTCGCGCTGTTCGCCCTCGAGCACGAAGATGTGCTCGTAGCCGGTGTGTTCGTGTCGAGGCAGACTGGCGCCCGGTGCGTAGCGGAGGACGGCAGCGGCGGCAGCGGCACCGGGGGTGCCGTAAATCGGCTTGAGCTCCACGCCAGGACGGAATGGCTGGAATTCTCCGTGCGAGCGAGCGAGGGCCGAAAGCACGAAGACCCGGGAGGAGGGTTCGTTCGGGCTCAGCATCGACGAAGGCTGAAGACGGTCAAACTCACTCGTGGCCTGCCATGTGCTGCCCGATCACGGTGAGATCCGCGCTCGCGGCCTCGGTTTCATAGACGATCCGGCCCTCGCTCATCACGAGAATTCGATCGGCGAGGGCGAAGATCTCGTCGAGATCGGCGCTGACGAGCAGCACGGCCGCTCCGGAGTTGCGCGCCTGAAGGATGCGCGAGCGAATCTCCGCGACGGCCGCGAAGTCCAGCCCGAAGCAAGGGTTCGCGGCGATGAGGAGGGCTACCTCGCCATCGAGCTCGCGCGCGAGCACGGCGCGCTGAACGTTACCGCCGGAGAGCGTCGAGATCGGCACGTCCGGCGACGGGGTCCGGATGTTGAAGCTTGCGATCGCACCGAGCGCGGCACTCCGTAGCGCCTTGCGATCGAGACCCCAGCGCGCCACGGTGAACGGCGCGGTGTCATACACGCGAAGCCCGATATTCTCGGACACCGCCATCTGCGGCACGCAAGCGTTCCGGAGCGGCGCTTCCGGCAAGAGCCGCACCTTGGAGGTACGAATCTCCCGGCGGGTTGCCGTGTAGTCCTTGCCCGCCACCCGAAGGTGGCCGGAGATCGACGGACGCTGTCCCGCCAGCACCTCGATGAGCTCGTCCTGGCCGTTCCCCGAGACGCCGGCGATGCCGACGATTTCACCGCGGCGGACGCTCAATTCGATGCCGTTCAGCACGGGTACGCCGATGTCGTCGAGCGCGTGCAGATCTCCGACGGTCAGCACCGCTTCTCCCGGCGGGGCCGACGACCGCTCCGCGGACGCCTTGGGCGGCTCGGAACCGACCATCATCTCCGCCATCTGGGCGGGCGTCAGATCCGCGACGCGACCGCGGCCGACGACGGCGCCGCGCCGGAGCACCGTGACTTCGTCCGCGAAGCCGATCACTTCACGGAACTTGTGCGTGATCATGAGCACACTGATCCGCTTCTCCGACGCCATCCGGCGGAGTAACCCGAGAACCTCGTCTGCTTCGGAAGGCGTCAGCACGCTGGTCGGCTCGTCGAGGATGACGATGCGGCTCTCGAGGTAGAGCTGCTTCAAGATCTCGAGTTTTTGCTTTTCGCCCGCCGCGAGCTGGCGCACGAGCCGGCGCGGGTCGATCTTGAATGGCATCGTCGACATGAAGGTGTCGATGTGCCGGTGTTCGCTCGCCCAATCGATGATTCTCGGGAGCTCCGCTCGCGAGAGAACGAGGTTCTCCGCGACGGACATGTTCTCGACGAGCGTGAAGTGCTGGTACACCATCCCGATCGCATGCCGCTGCGCGTCCTTCGGGCTGTTCAGCTCGATGGTCTTGCCCCCCACGCGGATGCTCCCTCCATCCGCGTGGTAGAAGCCCATGATGCATTTGACCAGCGTGCTCTTGCCCGCTCCGTTTTCGCCGAGCAGGGCGTGAACACTGCCCGGTTCCAGTCGCAGGTTCGCGCGATCGAGAACGGTGATTCCACCGAACTGCTTGGTCACGTCCTCCGCTTCGAGGAGCGGCGGCGGAGTCGGGACGGCGACCGCGAGCGCAGCGCTCATCGCACGGCCTCGAGCAGCGCGGTCGATGTGGAGACGGCTCCGAAGACGCCGTTTTGCATCGTGACCATCTTCAGCGCCGCCGCGTGGTTGCCCGTATCCGTCGCCGCGCAGCAATCGGACAGGATCACGCACTCGTAGCCGCGATCGTTCGCGTCGCGCATCGTCGTGTGGACGCAGACGTCGGTCGTGATGCCCGTGAGCACGACGTTCCGGACGCCGCGCAGGCGCAAGATCATGTCGAGATCCGTCGCATAGAACGATCCCTTGCCGGGCTTGTCGATGATGGGTTCTCCATCCCTCGGATAGAGCTCCGGAATGATGTCCCACCCCGGCTCACCGCGGACGAGCACGCGCCCGCACGGACCCGGGTCCCCGATGCCGGTCTGCGGCGGTCCTTCCGCACCGTCTCGACGGCGCGAACGCCACCTCTTGTTCGCCGGAAGATCCGCGAGGTCGGGCCTGTGCCCTTCACGGGTATGAATGACGTGGAACTTCTTCTCGCGCATCGCCGCGAGGAGCCGCGAAATGGGCTCTATGCAAGCGCGGGTGATGGAGATGTCGTAGCCGAGCAGATCGATGTAGCCGCCCTTGCCGCAAAAATCGGTCTGCATGTCGATGACGACGAGCGCCGTGTTCTGAGGGCGAAGGTCGCCGTCGAAGGGCCAGGGGTAAGGGTTTGCAGCGACGAACGTCACGACATCTGTCCTTTCGTCACCGACCCACCGCGAGCTCGGCCGGCATGTCCGCGGACGTTTGCGTCGCGGAGCTGCTCATCAACATGATCACGAGCGTCAACACGTACGGGGCCGCGTTGAACAGGTAATATCCGGACGTGATCCCGACGGACTGGAGCGCGGGTCCGAGGGCGCTCGCGCCGCCGAACAGGAGGGAGGCGTACAGGCAGCGTATCGGATCCCACCGAGCGAAGATGACCAGTGCGACGGCCATGAGCCCCTGGCCGCTCGAGAGCCGTTCGTTCCAGCTCCCGGGATAGAAGAGGGACAGAAACGAGCCGCCGACGCCGGCGAAGAATCCGCCGGCCATGGTGGCGTACAGACGCACGCGATTCACGTCGTATCCCATCGCGCGAGCCGCTTCCGCGCTCTCACCGACGATGCGAAGGATCAAACCCCACCGCGTCTTCTTGAAGAACCAGAGCATCGCGGGAGCGAGCACGAGCCCGACGATGAAGAGACCATTCACATCGAGCGCCGAACGCACTTGCTCGTCTTTCGCCCAGAACCCGAACGGAACGGCACCGAGGTGCGGCGCAACCGGCTGGATGAACGGCTTCCCGAGGTAAAACGCGAGACCGACCCCGAGTAGCATCATGGCGATGCCGAGGGCGATGTCGTTCACGCGCGGCTTCGACGCCAGGTAGCCGTGGAGCGCGCCGAACGGCACGCCGAGGAGCCCTGCCGCGAGCACGCCCAGCCAGGGCGATCCGGTCTCGTACGCGACGCCGTACGCTCCCATGGCTCCCATGACGAGCGTGCCTTCGAGCCCGAGGTTGATACGCCCGCTCTTTTCGGTGAGGCATTCGCCGAGACTCACGAAGAGGAACGGCGTGCTGATGCGGATCGCGCCGCCCAGAATCCCGAGCGGGACGCCCCACCAGCCCAGTGAGGTCGCGTCCATCACACCACCGCGAGCTTCTTGGCGGGCTCCGTTTCGACGGCGGCCCGCGGCTTGAAGACGGCCAGCTTGCCGTAAAGCGACTCGCTCGCGAGGATCATCACGAACAGGATTCCCTGGAGCACGCCCACCGTCGCGTCGGGCAGATCGAACACGCGCTGGAGCAAACCGCCGCTCGCGTTGATGCCTCCGAGCAAGAGCGATACCGGAATGATGGCGAGCGGGTTCTGCCGCGCCAGGAATGCAACGAGGATCCCCGCATAACCGTAGCCCGCGACGAGCGAGGCGTTCGCGCAGCCATGAACGGCCGCCACCTCCACCATTCCCGCGACCCCCGCGGCTCCGCCCCCGAGGAAACACGCGATCAAGATGAGCCGGCCGACGTGGAGCCCGGCGAGACGCGCCGCGCGTAGATTACCGCCGACGATCGACGCCGAGAACCCGAATACCGTGCGCATCATGAGCACGTACGCGACGACACACGCGATGAGCCCGAACCCCAGGCCCCAATGCACTTCCATCCCCGGCATCGAGCCGAGTGCGTAGGCGTCCGCGATGTGACGCGTCGAGGGCTTGTTCAAGCTCGACGGGTCGCGCAACGGACCTTCCACGAAGTGATTCAACAGTGCGATCGCGATGTACGTGAGGAGCAGACTGCTGATGGTCTCGTTGACACCGCGGTAAACCCGCATCGCGCCCGCGAGACCGATCCACACGCCGCCCGCGACGAAACCCGCGAGCATCATCAACGCCAGAGCCGTCACGGGAGAGACACCGTTGACCGCGACGCCGACCCACGCGGCGGCGAGCCCGCCCAGGACGAGCGCCCCTTCGCCGCCGATGATGACGAGGCCGAGCCGGGCCGGAAGTGCCGTGCAGAGCGCCGCGAGCATCAGCGGGGCGGCGCGCAGGAGCGTGTTCTGGATCGAGAACCACGTCCCGAACGCGCCGCGGTACATCTCGTAATAGACCGAGAACGGATCTTTCCCGGCGATACCGACGAACGCGCCGAACAGCAGGAGCGTCGCGACGAGAGCGCCGAGCGGGATCGCAATCGGCTCGATCTTCGCCCGTCCGAAACGCATCAGTTGACCTTTCCGTTCACTCCTTCGACGAGGTAATTCATGCTCTCGAGCGTGATGTCGCGCTGCGCGAGCTGGGTCCCCGCCGGGACGACCATCTTGCCCGTGTTGTCCTTGATCGGCCCGGTATAGATCACGAGCGATCCGTCGGTGAGCTTGGCTTTCGCCTCTTCGGCCTTCTTCTTCGCTTCATCGGATACCGCTGCGCCGAAGGGCGACATCTTGATGAAGTTCTCCTTGAAGCCGCCGCGCACGAGATGCTCCCACTTCTTCCCCTTCGCGATTTCGCCCTTCTTGATCTCGTCGATGTACTGCGTGTAGACGGTCGCCCAGTTCCACTCGGCCCCGGTCAGATAACCCTTGGGCGCGAGCGCCGCCTGGTTCACGTGATAGCCGGTGCTGAAGATTCCGCGCTTTTCGGCCGTCTCGATCACGACCTTCGGCGAGTCGACGTGGGCCGTGAGCACGTCCACCCCTTGATCGATGAGGCTGTTCGCGGCTTCGGCTTCCTTGACGGGCATCGACCAGTCGCCGGTGAAGATGACGGTCGTCGTGACCGCCGGATTCACGGAGCGCGCCCCGAGCTCATAAGAATTGATGTTGCGGAGAACCTGCGGAATCGGCTTGGCGGCGATGAACCCGAGCTTCTTCGTCTTCGTGGTGAGGCCAGCGGTGATGCCGGCGACGTACTCCGCCTCGTCGATGTAACCGAAGTAACTGCCGACGTTCTCCGGGTCCTTGCCTTCCTTGTAAAGGCCGCCGCAGTGCAGGAAGATGACGTCCGGATATTTCACGGCCATCTTGAGAATGTGCGGGTCGAAGTACCCGAAGGACGTCGGGAAGAGCACCTTCGCACCGTCGAGGTTGATCATGCTCTCCATCGTCTTCTGGACGGCGATGGTCTCCGGCACGTTCTCCTCTTCCCTGATCTTCACGCCCGGCAGCGCCGCAACGGCCTTCGCGCCCTCCGCGTGAGATTGGTTGTAGCCGTAGTCGTCCTTCGGCCCGACATAGATGAACCCGACGGTGAGCGCGGTCGGCGCCGGGGCCGCCGCGACGGCGGTGCTGCCGGAGGCCTCGGGCGGCGGGGAGGATGCCGTCGCCTTGTCGCAACCGGTGGCGGCAATCAGAAGGAGCACGGGCAGGAGTGAGAGGGTCGATTGGCGGGTGTCGGCAAGGTCTCGGGTTCGCATGGGCGTGTGATACGGGTGCACGCGTTTCCGAAACCTTTCGACGATGAGTCGACACGAAAGAAGTCGGGGCGTCCTTCGCGCATCGTGGGCAGCCGATTCTGCGAGCGGGCGCAATGATTTTTCGTTTCGAATCGTGTCGGACATCCTCCGTTAACAAGGTGCGTCCGATGGTCGCGCTCACAAGCCGCGTGCCCCACGCGGCCCCTCGCGCGCCTGCTTTTCAAACGGGAGTGGTCATGAACATCAGAAAGAACACCTTGTCATCGTTCGTCCCGCGCTTCGCGGTCGGTTCCTTGGTCGCCCTGGCTTCCGGAACCGCGTGGGCCCAGGCGGCCGCTCCTGCTGCCACCCCGGCGGCACCCGCGGCGGCACCCGCGGCTGCGGAACCAACGCCCGCGGCTGCGGAACCAATGCCTGCGCCTTCAGCCGCAGCCCCCGCCGCGACACCACCGCCTGCGGTGCCCCCCGCCGCGGCACCGGCACCTGCCGACACGACGCCCGCGCCCGCTCCGGCGGCACCGCCGGCGGAGGAGAAACTGCCGTCGATCGACGTTGGCGCGTGGCTCCGTGTCGGCGCGCAGATCCAGGGCACTGACCCGAAGAAGCTCGACGATCAGCACTTCGACACCGTCTACGGCGAGCTCCACGCAGCCGGCAAGGTGCACAAGAACGTATCCTATGCCCTGAACATAAATGTGAACGGCCTGGCGCAGGCCGCCGCCGTCGAGGACGCCTATATCGGGTTCGATTTCCAGGATGAGTTGCATCTCTGGGCCGGCCAGTTGCTGGTCCCGGTGGATCGCTCGAACTTCAGCGGACCGTTCTTCATGAGCCCCTGGGCTTATCCAGGCTTCCTGACGGTCGGCGGAACCACTGTCGTCGGGGCTCCCGACGAAGGACCGTACGGACGCAACGTCGGCGGCGTGCTGTGGGGGGACTTCGGCCAGGGCCTCTTCAAGTACTACGCGAGCATGATGAACCTGGCGAACACCGCCGATCACCCGCTGTTCTCGGGTCGCCTGGCCTTCTCGCCCGTCGGCAAGGAGCCCGGCTACTATGGCAGCAGCACCTATTATGGCACGAAGGACGTGTTCGGCATCGGCCTGGGCGCGCAGTACGAGAAGGACGGCGCGGACGTCAAGGACGCAACCGGCGCGGTCACGAGCGAGAGCAGCTACTCGGACATCAACGGCGACGTCCTTGCGGAATTCAATGTTGGAGCGGGCGTGCTGACGGGCGAAGGCGCCTTCTATCACTTCGCGGGCGACGGAGTTTCGGTAGCGAACTCGTACTACATCCTCGCGAGCTTCCTGACTCCCGTGGTCGGAATCGGGAATCTGCAGCCCCTCGTTCGGTACCAGGGAGCCTCCAAGGACGACGACAAGGCGTGGTCCGTCGATGCTCAGCTCGCCTACGTCATCAAGGGACCCAATCTACGCGCGCTCGTCGGCTTTCAGCACACCGACGTCGGCAACTACGCCGCTGCAGGAGGCCCGAAGGCGGGCAACCTGATCCAGATCGGCTTCCAGACGATCCAGTTCTGAGCTGACCTCGTCCCCGTCCGCACGCCTCGAGCAAGGCGCCGCGGAGGGCCTCGGGTGAAGCCCTCCGCGGCCTCGGTCACCGCATTCAATGCGTCGTACCGTTCACGAGCGCGGTCGTGGGCACCGCGCCGTTCGCCCCCGCGTCAGCGGCGGGAGGCGAGTTCGCGGCCGGCGCGGTCGTGACGGGCGACGCCGCCGCCGGCGCGTTCGCCGGCGGAACCGTTGCTACCACTCCGTGAATGCCGGCCTTCTGCCGCTTGCCCATCGTATGACGGGCTGCCCTGGTCGCAAGCGCCTTCTCCGCGCCCTCGGTCTTCGACTCCAGGGTGCGCTGAGCCACCTTCTTCGGCGTGAAGCCGAAGGAGGCGAACTCCGGACTGTTCTCACCGAACAGCAGCGCCGCATAGCTCCGGACGCACGTGATCACCGTACTCGTCTGAGCACGCTGCGATTGGTCGAGGTCGTGGAGCTGCGAAACCTTCGCACGCGCCGCGGCGACCGACGTCATCGTGTCCACGTGTGCCTGGATCTGTGCTTGCACGTCCTTGCTGGCCACGAGTTTCCCCGAGACCGGCAAGCTTGCATCGGGCGTGAGCTTGGCCAGTGCCGAGATCACGCTCTGCTCCAGGTTCATGATGACTGTTTTGTTTGCATTCGAGAACATGACTACTTTCCTTTTTGGGTTGCGCCGTCCGACATGAACGTCGCACTCCAGGTACCAACCAACGGCGACAATGGATTCTTCCAAATTATATTTTTCTGCAATTCGGCCCGCCATTCGAGTCGACGCTCACTCGATCCGCGGCCCACTCCGTGCATCACGCGCGAGGCGCACTCGTACATCTGCAGCGAGTTTTCAGCCGCCACGCGCACGCACGGTCGCAGCGAACAAGCGCGATAGCGAGGCCTGCAGCGCGATCATCGGAACGCGCGTCGCGATCCGGAGCTCGTGCACGTGCACCGCGACATTGGGATCATGGTGTGGCACCCAATTCACAGGGTGTAGCAAATGAGATACACAGCGTCGTAATGGCCGTCACGACGCTCGTGACGTGCCTCTCGACGCCGACGGACGCGCCCTCGCGCCGCGTGACGTGCTTCTCGACGCTCGTGACGTGCTTCTCGACGCTCGTGACGTGCTTCTCGACGCTCGTGACGTGCTTCTCGACGCTCGTGACGTGCTTCTCGACGCTCGTGACGTGCTTCTCGACGCTCGTGACGTGCTTCTCGACGCTCGTGACGTGCTTCTCGACGCTCGTGACGTGCTTCTCGACGCTCGTGACGTGCTTCTCGACGCTCGTGACGTGCTTCTCGACGCCGACGGACGCGCCCTCGCGCCGCGTGATGCGCCTCTCGACGCCGACGGACGGGAGCGCCGGGAGTCGCTCGACGGACTTCTTGGTCGTGGCCGCCTCGGCCCAGCGGATCGGACCGCCGCAGCGCGGGCGCTCGCCGCGCTTTGGTGTATGATTATTGGCATGCGCTCGAGGATATGGCTGGTGTACAGCCTACTTGGTGGGGTGGTGTTCGCCTGCGGCGGTAGCACGTCCGGGGGTACCGGCGACTCCACGTCGGACGGTGGAGCGACGGGGACCGGCGGCACCGCAGGCAATAGCGGGACATCCGACGGTGGCGCGACTGACACGCCCGGTGGGGCCGGTGGCACCGCAGGAGGGACCGGAGGTTCCCCGTGCGATTCGCTGCTCCCGGATTGCCAGCCAGGCTCGCCGCCCCCGCCCGGAGCGTCCCTCTGCGGCGGCGTGCAGTGCACTGCCAGCGAGCAATGCTGTCTCCTCACGCTGAAGTGCTTCGACCCCGCGGATCCTTCCGCGTGCCCCGCCCCGCCGCCCGAGGCGCGTGCGGCTCCACCGTGCAGCTCGGGCTCGGGGGCTCGAGCGCCGGCATCGCGGTCACGCTGTGCGGTAGCGACTCGCAGTGCCCCTCGGGGCAGCACTGTTGCGGCATCACCGGCACTTGCTTCGACGCGGCCCACGCCGCACTTTGCGTCTTGCCTCCGCCGGGCACCTCGCGCGCGTGCCTCACGGACGCCGATTGCCCCTTCGAGGGCGACTACTGCAGCGGCGATGGCTGCGACAGTCCGGGTGGCTGCAAGGCGGCGACCGGATCGTGCGGGCCGCTGCTCGCGCCGGTGTGCGGCTGCGATGGACAGGCGTACGTCAACGCTCAGTGCGCCGATAGCGTCGGCATGCGCGTCGCGTCGACCGGCGCATGTCCCTGACGGCCAGCGCGGCGCGTCCCAGGCCGGCACCTCGACCGGCACCGCGCACGGATAACGGTGCGCGGCGAGCGTGCGCTCGCTACTGCCGGAAGAGGCGGACGTCACGCCGGCACTGGACCGAACTTGCCACTTTCCACGTCGTAGATCGCCTGCTGGATCTCCTGGACCGTGTTCATCACGAAGGGCCCGTGCTGCACGATCGGTTCGTGGATTGGCTCTCCGGAGAGGAGGATGACGTGGGCGTCCTCCGCCGCGGTCAAGGTTAGGCTTTCGCCGTCGTTCGCGAACAAGACCAGCTCGCCGGCACCCGCGCTCGTCTTCCCCGCAGTGACGCGGCCTTCGGCGACGACGGCGAGCGCGTTGTAGGTTGCGGGCAACGGGACCGTCAGATCCTCACCCGCGCGGAGGCGCAGATCGAGCATGGTGATCGGCGTGAAGGTGCGAGCTGGGCCGCGCGCGCCGTCGAACTCACCGGCGATCACGCGGACCATTCCGCCGCCTTTCAGTGCCATGCGGGGGAACTGAGCGGCCTTCAGCGGCTGATACCCGGGTGGTACGGTCTTGTCCTTCTTCGGCAAGTTCACCCAGAGCTGCATCATGTGGAGGCGACCGCCGCGTCGCGTGAGCGATTCCTCGTGATATTCCTCGTGGAAGATCCCCGACGCTGCCGTCATCCACTGCGCGTCGCCTGGGCCGATCACGTCCGCGTGCCCTGCGTTGTCACGGTGCGCGACCGCACCTTCCCACGCGAGCGTCACGGTCTCGAAGCCGCGATGCGGGTGCCATCCGACGCCACGCTTGCCGCGCGCGAGCGGCTGGAAGTCCTTGGCCGGACCGTAGTCCATCAGTACGAACGGGCTCACGCGCTCTGCCGGGAGCCTCGCGCTCGGGAAGTAGGTGGAAACGAAGAATCCATTGCCCACCCAGTGGAAGCCAGTGCTGCGATGGACTCCCTCGACGCTGCGCGTGGACGGCGTCGCGCTGCCCGTAACCGGTCGTTCGACCGTGGTCGTTTGGTTCATGAGAGGCAATCTAACCGCTACCCCCGCGCTAGCAACAGGCCCCCGGATGATGGGCCGCATCACTTCCTGTGACGTCGTTCACGGCTCTCACTTCACTCGCCGCAAATGGATCGCGACCGGTGACGCGATCGACAAGCCGATGCCCAGGAACTGCCCGTCCATTTCGGCGCCGTGCACGACGAAGTCGAGTTCTCGGTGGTAGCTGAGGTCCGGATGGCAGCCCGTTGAATCGCAGACGGTGCAAACCGCCGAGCAGATACTGAAAGGTGCCGCGTGGGGCGTGCAGCCCTCGCAAACCGGCGTGAAGACCTCCCCCGGCGCAAAAGAGAGCGTCAGATAGTCCCCCGAGAGCACTGGCCCGATGAGGGTGTACTCGAAGCCACTCACGGGGAACGTAGCCAACGCGGCGAACGTAGGCTGGCCGGCGGTGAGCGGGTCGGTGCTGCCCATACCGATGGTGATCGAACCGCTCAACGTCGACGTTTGATCACGGAGTATCAGGACAACGCGCTCAGGGAGCCCGCTTCCGCCGTCGACGAGGTATTCCTCCGGGTACGTGACAGGTTGCTGGGTCTGACCGAGCCAAACCTGCGTCGCGCTCTCGAGCCCTTCGAGACCGCCGTCAGCGCCCGCCGCATCGGGCGTGGTGCTGCCGTCGAGGCCGGAGCTGTGTGGGGAGCCGTCAGCGCCGAAACTGCCGGAGTCGCCCCCGACGCTCGGCGAGGCGTCGGCGCCCGAACCCGACGCACCGACGACGTGGATGGTGTGTCCCGACAAGTTACCGTCACCGTTCGAAGTTCTACCGCCGCAGGCGACGGAAAGAAGGAGCGGCGCGCTGCTCAGCGCACCAAGAAGTCGTCGTCCGCCGGTCATGGCCCCACCCTCTTCAGGGTTCGCGAGGGTGCATCGCCAGCGGGGGTCGTCACACGCCCCGCGTCGATCGCGAACGGGCGTCTCTGCGCCCCGCCCCTTGCTCCGGTGTGCCGGCCGCCTGCGCTTCGTTGCGCTCATCCTCGACGAGCAGGTCGCCCGCAAGATCCTCGACAGCCTCGGCTTGCCGTCGCGGGCACCCCCGGTGACTGACCTGTCGCGGTATCTGCTCGTAGGCGCTTGGAACTTTCTCCGCGCGATGAAGCCCGTGCTCGAAGCGACCCTCACGCCGTCCACGGAACGTCGTTCAATCGCGAAGACCGCGGGTCTGGCTCGGCGGGTGAGGCCCGGAAGCGTACGCTAGTACGCTGAGGACCGAGAGCGCCGAGACAGGCCCGTGCTCGAAGCGACCCTCACGCCGTCCACGGAACGTCGTTCGATCGCGAAGACCGCGGGTCTGGCTCGGCGGGTGAGGCCCGGAAGCGTACGCTAGTACGCTGAGGACCGAGAGCGCCGAGACAGGCCCGTGCTCGAAGCGAGCGAACGACGTTCCTCAGTCGTCGCGTCGCGGGCGCTTATTCCCGTCGAGAACGCGCTTGCGAACCCGCACGGAGTCCGGCGTCACTTCGACGAGCTCGTCGCGGTCGACGAACTCCAGGGCGGATTCGATCGTGAGCCGGTGCGGGGGCGACAGGATCACGTTCTCGTCGCGACCCGCGGCGCGGATGTTCGTGAGCTTCTTCTCGCGGGTCACGTTGACCTCGAGATCCTGGGGACGATTGTGCTGCCCGACGATCATGCCCTCGTAGACCTCGATGCCCGGGTCGATGAAGAGCACCCCCCGCGGCTGCACGTGAAAGAGCGCGTAAGGCGTCGCGATGCCCGTGCGGTCCGAGATGATCGCGCCGCTCGGACGGCGCAGCATGACGCCCCCCATGGGCTCCCACCCGTCGAACAGCGTGTTCAAGAGCCCTGTGCCGCGCGTTTCCGTCAAGAACGTCGAGCGGAAGCCGATGAGCCCGCGTGACGGGACACGGAACTCGAGGCGCGCGCGCCCCTGGGTGGGGGTGTGCATCTTGAGCATCTGTCCACGCCGCTCGCCGAGCCGCGTCGTCACCGCGCCCACGTAGGTGTCGGGGATGTCGACGATGACGAGCTCGAATGGCTCGTGGAGAACCCCGTTCTCCTCCTTCGTGACGACTTCGGGCATCCCGATCGCAAACTCGTAGCCTTCACGCCGCATCGTCTCGGCGAGGATCGCGAGCATGAGCTCTCCGCGACCGGACACCGTGAACGAATCCGGCTCCTCCGTCGGATCGACCCTGAGGGCGATGTTGCGCTTCGCCTCGCGCTCCAGCCGGTCCTTCACGTGTCGCGACGTCACCCACTTGCCGGCGCGCCCCGCGAACGGCGAGTCGTTCACGCGGAACGTGATCTTGATCGTCGGTTGCTCCACGACGATGCGCGGCATCGCCGTCCGCACCTCGGGGTCCGAGAGGGTGTCGCCGATCTGGACGTCGTCGAAGCCGGCAACGGCGACGATGTCTCCCGCCTCCATCGCGTCCGTCTTGACCCGGCGAAGGCCTTCGAACGAGTACACCTGCACGACACGCCCGAGCTTCTCGCCCTTCTCGTGGAGGACGGCCACCTGCTTGCCGGTGACGATGCGCCCCTGGTGAATGCGCCCGATCGCGAGGCGTCCGACGTACTCGTCGTGGTGCACGTCGTGCACCAGCATGGCCAGCGGCGCCTCCGGATCGCCCGTCGGTGGCGGCACCTTCTCCACTATCGTCTCGAACAGGGGCAGCAAGGAGCTTCGCTCATCCGTGAGCTGACGCATCGCCACACCGTCGCGACCGACCGCGTACACCGCCGGGAACTCCGCTTGCTTGTCGCTCGCCTCGAGGTCGCAGAAGAGCGCGAACACTTCGTCCAGCACGACGTCGGGACGGGAATCGGGGCGGTCGATCTTGTTGATGACGACGATGATCGTCATGCCGAGCTCGAGCGCCTTGCCGAGCACGAATCGCGTCTGCGGCAGCGGACCCTCCGCCGCGTCCACGAGGAGCAGCGCGCCGTCCGCCATCTTCAGCGTCCGCTCCACCTCGCCGCCGAAGTCCGCGTGCCCGGGCGTGTCGATGATGTTGAACTTGTAGCCGTTCCACGTCAGCGCCGCGTTCTTCGCGAGGATCGTGATACCGCGCTCGCGCTCGAGGTCGTTCGAGTCGAGCACGCGCTCGGCGACGGCTTCGTTCACGCGGAACACGCCGGCCTGCTTCAGCATGTTGTCGACGAGCGTCGTCTTGCCGTGATCGACGTGCGCGATGATCGCGATGTTGCGAATGTGATCTCTGCTCTGGTTCACGGCACGCTCCGGCGAATGGGAGCGGGCTAACTAGCCGAGGTGCGGAGGCCGCGCCAGCACTTCCGGAAACCGCGCGGAAGCCCCGCCGAACAGCGACGCCAGGACCGCGCCCGTTGCCGTCTTCTTCTTCGCGACGGCGCGGGGCGGACCCTCCGCGACGATGCGGCCGCCCCGGTCGCCGCCGTCGGGCCCGAGCTCGATCGGATGATCGGCGCTCGCCATCACGACGGGATGGTGCTCGATGACGACGAGGGTGTCGCCGCGCTCCACGAGGCGCCCGAGGACGCGGACCAGCTTCGAGACGTCGGCGAGGTGCAGGCCCGTCGTGGGTTCGTCGAGGACGTACAGGGTGGGCTCGTGACGCACGGACGCGGTGAGCTCGGCCGACAGCTTGAGCCGCTGGGCTTCCCCGCCCGACAGCGTGTGTGACCCCTGCCCGAGCTTGATGTATCCCGCGCCGAGATCGACGAGGGTGCGGAGCGGCGAGGCGATGTTCGGGTGATTCCGGAACACGTCGGTCGCTTCCTCGGCGGTCAGCTCCAGCGCGTCGCCGATGGTGAGCCCGAGGTAGCGGACGTCGAGCGTGCTCGGCTCGAACCGCTTGCCCTCGCACGCCGGACAGCGCGAGACGACGTCGGGCAAGAAGCTCATCTCGTGCGTGATGACGCCTTGCCCTTCGCACGCGGGGCAGCGCCCCCCCTTCGGCGTGTTGAAGGAGAATCGCGCCTTCGAGAAGCCGCGCACCTTGGCGTCGTTCGACGCCGCGAAGATGCCTCGGAGCACGTCCCAGATCCCCAGGAACGTCGCGGGCACGGAGCGCGGCGTGCGCCCGATGGGCGACTGGTCCACGGACACCGCCCTCGCGAGCGGCCCCGTACCGGTGAGGCGATCGAACGGCCCGGGTTCGTCGGCGACCAGGCCCAGCTTCGCGCGGAGCGCCGGCAAGAGCACTTGTCGGACGAGGGTGCTCTTGCCGGACCCGCTCACGCCGGCAACCACGACGAACCGACCCAGTGGAATCCGGAGGTCGACATTCTTCAGGTTGTTCGCGCGGGCTCCCAGCAGCTCGAGACGCGGGCTCTTCGCGGTCTCCGCGAGCGGCGCCCGAAGCTCCGGGGGCGTGGCCAGCGCCCGTCCCGTCGGGGACTCGGCGAGAGCGAGCACGTCTCGCGGCGTCCCTTCGGCGACGACGCGGCCTCCGTGCGAGCCGCCGCCCGGGCCGAGGTCCACGAGGTGGTCCGCCGCGAGGATGGTGTCCGCGTCGTGCTCGACGACGAGGACCGTCGAACCGATGTCGACGAGCCGACGCAGGTTGCCGAGCAGGCGCCCCGTGTCGCGCGGGTGCAAGCCGATGGTCGGCTCGTCGAGGACGTAGAGCGCCCCGGTCAGCCCCGCGCCGAGCTGCGCGGCCAGGCGCAAGCGCTGCATCTCGCCGCCGGAGAGCGTGCGCGCCGCGCGGTCGAGCGAGAGATAGTCCAGGCCCACTTCCACGAGAAACCGGAGCCGGCGCAAAAGCTCCGCCAGCGGGGCTTCGGCGATGCGCGCGGCATCGCCGGTGAACCTCCACGACGATGCCCGAGAGAGCGCCCCCGCGACGGAGCGCGCCGTGACCTCGTGAAACCGGTCCCCGAGCAGACGCGCCTGGCGCGGCAAAGGTGCGAGGCGCGTTCCGGCACAATCCGGACAGGGTGCCGTCTCGGCTTCCGCGGTGGCGTGCGACCGCTTGCGCGCCGTCACTTCGACGACGCCGTTGCCCTCGCAGGTCGCGCACCGGCCCTGCGCGGTGTTGAACGAGAACCAGCGCGGGTCCAGCTCCGGCACCGAAAGGCCGCACACCGGACACGCGCTCTTCGTCGAGAAGCGTTCGGTGGCACCGTCCGCGTTCCTGAGCTTCACGGCTCCCCCACCCCATTTCATCGCGATGCGGACCGTCTTTTCGTCCAGGGACTTCGGCGACACCAGCTCCGAGAAGACGAGGTCGATGGTGTGCTCCTGCGTCTTCTTGAGCCGCGGCGGCGCATCCGTGGACACGCGTTGCCCGTCACAATACGCCTCCGGGATGCCGGCACGCGCCGCGGCCGTGAACACGTCCAGGTACGTCCCTTTCCGCGCTTCCACGGCGGGCGATAGGAGCATCGCCTTGCCACGAGCGGTGCGCACCGCCCGGAGCACGGCGTCCTCGCTCTGCGTCGCGATCGGTTCGTCGTGATCCGGACAGTCGGGCACCGCCAGCTTGGCGTAGAGGAGCCTGAGATAGTGTGCGACCTCCGTGACCGTCGCGACCGTGGACTTGCCGCCGGCCCGCGAGGTCCGTTGCTCGAGCGCAATCGACGGGGGCACGCCGTCGACGGCGTCCACGTCGGGCCGCGGCATCGTCGGCAGAAACTGACGCGCGTACGGCGTGAGCGTCTCGAGGAAGCGGCGCTGCCCTTCGGCGAACACGACGTCGAACGCGAGCGAGCTCTTGCCGGAACCGCTCGGCCCCGTGACGACGGTGAGCGCGCCGTGCGGGATCGACACGCTCACGTCCCTCAGGTTGTGTTCGCGCGCGCGGCGCACCGACAGGGCCAGGCGTTGCGTCTCCGGCGCGGCCCTCCTCTGGACGGGGAACACACCCGGCGCGTCTCGTTCGCGCAGTGCTCGACCGGTGCGCGAATCCGCCCGCGCCACGTCGGACGGAGTGCCCTCGGCGACGACACGCCCGCCGCCCGCGCCGGCGTCGGGACCGAGATCGACGACCCAGTCCGCGCGCGCCACGACGTCGAGATCGTGGTCGACGACAATGGCGGTGCCGCCGGCGTCCACGATGGCGTCGAGCGCGTCGAGCACCTTCGCGACCTCGTCGGCGTGGAGGCCCGCGCTCGGCTCGTCCAGGATGAGAAGCTCGCCGTCGTGGTCCTCGCCGAGCGCGCGCGCGAGCTTCAGTCGCTGCGCTTCGCCTCCGGACAGCGTCGAGAGGGGTTGCCCGAGGCGCAGGTAGCCGAGCCCGAGCATGCGGAGTGGCCCGAGCGCTCGCAGGATCGCCTTCTCGTCGTGGAAGAGCTCGAAGACCGCATCCACGGTGGACTCGAGGATGTCGGCGACGTTCTTGCCGCGGAACTCGACGCTGAGGGTCTCGTCGTTGAAGCGCCGGCCCTTGCACACGGGGCACATGAGGCGCACGTCCGCGAGAAACTGCATCTCGACGGTCTCGAAGCCCTCGCCCGAGCACGCCTCGCAGCGGCCCCCCTCGACGTTGAACGAGAACGCGGACGCCCCGAGTCCGAGCGCCGTCGCGCGCGGCGCGGTCGCGAGGAGCTTTCGGACGGTGTCCCACGCCTTCGTGTACGTCGCGGAGTTCCCTCGGGACGTGCGTCCGAGCGGCGACTGATCCACGAGCGTCACGCGGCGGATCTTCTCGAGCCCGCGGATGCCGTCGCAAACGCCCGGCGGATCGACGTCCGTGCCGCCGAGCCTGCGGGCCACGGTGCGGTGCAGAATCCCTTCGACGAGCGTACTCTTGCCGGAGCCGCTCGGTCCCGTGACGGCGCAGACGACGCCGAGCGGCAGCCGCACGGTGATGTCGCGCAGGTTGTTCTCGCGAGCGCCGCGGATCTCGAGGTGGCCCGTCGGTTTGCGGGGTTCGCGCGCGCTTCGCTTCGCGCCCGCGAGCGCCCGCGCCGTGGCGCCTCCGAGTCGCGAGAGCTCGGCCGGCGTCCCATCCGCGACGATGCGTCCGCCCTCGGCGCCCGCCCCTGGCCCGAGCTCGACGACGCGATCCGCGCCGCGGATCATCGTCGGATCATGCTCGATCACGAGCACGGTGTTGCCTCGCTCGCCGAGCTCCCGCACAATCTCCGCGAGCGGCACGACGTCGGTCGGATGCAGCCCCACGGTGGGTTCGTCGAGCACGAAGAGCGCGTTGCACAGCGAGGTGCCGAGCGCCGCCGTCAGCGTCACACGCTGCGCTTCGCCGCCGGAGAGCGTCCGTGCCTGACGGTCGAGCGTCAGATAGCCGAGCCCCACGCGCTCCAGGTACCCGAGCCGGCTCGCGAGCTCCCGCCGCGCGATGTCGCCCTGACCCGTCTTCGTCGCGAGCGCGGACAGCCTGGCGCGCGCTTCGCGGATCTCGAGGGCACGCCACGCCGCGATGTCGATGTCGCCCACGTGATACGAGAGCGCGTGCGCGCCGAGCCTTTTTCCGCCGCACGCGGCGCACGGGTCGTAAGACCGATACCGCGAGAGCAGCACGCGCACGTGCATCTTGTACGCACGCGTCTCGAGCCACTTGAACCAGCCGAGGACGCCCGGAAACTTGCCCTTGCCCCAGGGACCATCGCCGTCGAGGACGATGCGTTGCTGAGCCTTCGTGAGCGACGACCACGGTTGATCCGCCGGAACGTCGTGGCGCTTGCACAGCTTGTCGAGCTGCGCGCGCTCCCACTTCGTGCTCTTGCCGCCCCAGGGACGAACGGCGCCACCGGCCAGCGTCCTGGCCGGATCCGGAATCACCTTGTCGAGATCGACGCCGATGGTACGGCCGAAGCCGCGACAGGGCCGGCACGCGCCGACCGGCGAATCATACGAAAAGAGGCCCGTCTCCGGCACGGACAGCGCCCGCGCGCACACCGGACATCCGAGCCCGCGCCGGAGCACGAGCGGCGGCGTGGCGCCGTTCTTGCCGTTCTCCGCCGGGCGCTGCACGTGCGCGAGCCCGGCGCTCCGACCCCACGCTTGCTCGATGCTCGCCGCGAACCGGCCCTGTTCGTCGGCCGTCGCGCGCAGCCAATCGACCACGACCTCCGCTCTCTTCGCCTTCGCAACGACGGACGGCTTCACACCGTCTATGTCCTCGGCCTTGCCGCCGATCCAGAGACGCCGGTAGCCGTCCTGCGCCAGCGCGTCCCGGACGACGAGATACGTCTCCGCGTTCTCGACGGCGAGGGGATAGGTAATGGCGACATTCGCTCCGGCAAGCGCCGTGGTCGCGTGCCGCGCGGCCGCGATGGGATCGAGGGACACTGCTTCCATGCCGTGCTCCGGGCACGTCGCGACGGCTTCGCGCGTGAAGAGGGCGACGAGATACGGCTCGAGATCCGCCATCGTCGCGACCGTCGAGCGCGAGCTTTTCACGGGCGCGCGCCGGTCCACGGCGATCCCCGCCGGCACGGGCTCGAGCTCGTCCATCGGGGGACGCTCGAGGCGCTCGAGAAACTGCCGCGCGTACGGGCTGAAGCTCTCGACGAAGCGCCTCTGTCCTTCGGCGTAGAGCGTATCGAGCGCGAGGCTGCTCTTCCCGGCTCCGGACACCCCCGTGATCGCGACCACGCCGCCGGCGGGCAGCTCCACATCCACGCCCGCCAGGTTGTGCGTTCGAGCGCCCTTGAGCCGTGTCGGCAACATGAGCCGGCGACTTAGCACCGCTTTTCGAAAAGCCGTCAACCGGGCCGGGCCGAGGGCGCGGAGCGCCGGTTTCCCGGGGGTCGCGCGTCCGGCCCGTCGTGTACTAAAGTCCAGGGATGAATCGCGCTAACTTCGCGGGGGCGTTCGCGTTCGTTCTGCTGCCGAGCCTCGCGCTCGCAAACATCTTCCAGAAGTCGGGCACGGAGAAGTGGACCGAACCTTCGGGGCACGCGACGGCCCTCCACGGTGATCTCCTCACCACGGCGAACTACTACGGCCTCGAGACGCTCGCGCTCCACCAATACGGACACTCGGCGTGTGTGCTCGGCGCGGACGAGTCGGCGCTGTCGACACACTCGCGCACGACGCTCAGCGACGTGAAGGCGTGCGAGCCCACCGGCGGGGAACAGTGGAAGCAGGCGGACCTGGGCGCCGGCAAGTTCGTCACCGGCATCGCGACATGCACGGGCAGCGTCGGAGAGAACTCCATCCACGGCGTTCAGCTCTGGGGTGCGACGCTCCGGGCCGACGGCAAGGTCGTCCCCGCCGCGCAGAGCGTGAAGGTCGAGCTCTTCGGCTGCAAGGTATGGCAACAGAAGCAGATGTGTCCCGCCGGCTTCATCGCCACCGGCGTCCGCGCCTACTGGCCCGACGCCACGAACGGCATGTCCGGACTTGCGCTCAGGTGTCACCAGGTCGAGTGGCGCGAGCTGCCGTAGCGGGAGCAGAGGAAGAATGCTGCCTCGCGAGAGGGCGCGTGCACAAGGAACGCCGCGTCCCTTTGCCTCCGTGCCCGCGCGCCGGCGGCGCCCGGAAGCCAAGCGTCCCACCGTGAGCGCGCCGAGTAAATCCGCACCAGCAAAAGATCTGCGGCCGAGGAAACTCGCGCAACGGAGCCAGCGGGGCGTCCGATTCAGGAGGGAGACCGTCGTGGTACCATGCAGCACCGCCATGCAGCACCCAGACCCAGGGAGCACTCGAGGAGTGCTCGTGCAGCACCGAGTGCCGGGTTTCTCGGAGCAGTGGCTCATCGGCGATCCCGTGCCTGAGGCCGCCTGGCACGATCGCGCGGTCGAGCTGCTGAAGGCCTTGCTCGAGCACTGGGTCCAGCGCACCGCCAGAGACGCCTGCGTGTTCCGCAACCTCGCCGTGCGCGTCTCCAGCGACAACCCGCGTATCGGCTTCGACCCGGACCTCATGGTCGTCGCGCCGGCACCGCCCGGCGCGGAAGACTTGTCGAGTCTCCGCGTGTGGGAGCCTGGCCACACCGTGCCGTCCCTCGTCATCGAGGTCGTCAGTCCCGGTCACCCGTTCAAGGACTACGCTGAGATCCCCGACCAGTGCGCGGCCGTCGGCGTCGGAGAGCTGGTCGTGTTCGATCCGCTACTCGTCGGGCCAAAGGCACTGGGCGGTCCGCGACGGTTACAAGTGTGGCGCTGGACCGACGTCGGCACGTTCGAGCGGATCGCTTCGGGTGAAGGACCCTTCGCGTGCGACCTTCTCGGCGCCTATCTGTGCACGTCCGAAGACGGACGCCGCTTGCGGATTGCGGACGACGAGAGCGGGCAACGTCTCTGGCCCACGCTGGAGGAAGCCGCTCTCGCGCGGAAGGACGAGGCGCTCGCGCGGATTGCGGAACTCGAACACGAGCTGAGTCGGCGCGGGACGTGACCGGCTCGACTTCGCTCGAAGCGTTCGAGAGCCCTTCGAGGGGCTTCGAGGGCGCCCGGGTTACGGGAGCGGCCGGTCCGGACGCTCGGCCGCGAGTCGTTCGCGGATCTCGGCGTACACACCGGGGTGGTTCATGAGCTCGAGGTGATGTGCGCCGCCGATGACGCGGCCGCCGTGAAACGGAATGCTGCGCGCCGGCTCTTCGCCGAAACCGGCGGCGCTCGGTAGCCGGACGAGGACGTCGCCGATGAGCTGCCCGAGGGGATGATTGGGGTCCTGGGTGATCGTGGAGCCAATGAAGCAATAGGTGACGGCGTCCACGAACGGGACTCGCTGGCTGTTGTCTTCGAGGAATGCGTCGGGGTCCTTCCCTTTCCACTCCTCGTCCACGACATATCCGAAGCGGAGGTCCTTGATGCCCGCGCTGCGGCCATTCAGGATCTTCGCGGGCACCTGCGTGCCGGGCGTATCGAAGAAGCTCAGCACGGAAGCGAGCACGTTGCTCGCCTTCTCGAGCGGCGCGCCGAGGTTCGGGGAGCCGATGCAGAATACGTGACGGAGCTTTCCGACCCAGGTTTCGCCATCGGACGCGGCGTAGTGCGCGGCGCTGCGCGACACGAGCCCGCCCATGCTGTGCCCGATGAGGACGATGTCCTCGACGTCGATCGGATACGCAGCGACGATGTCGCGGAGGAGTTCCGCGAGATGGCGGCCGTTCTCGGAAATATGGAGGCCCGTGTTGTACCGAACGTAGAGCGGCGTGTAGCCGAGCTCGTCGCGCAGCATCGTGCCGAAGTTCACGGCGGGGTCGCCGTGGAACTCCTCGGCCAGGAAGCTCCACGCCCACTCGGTGCAGCCGAGCCCATGCACGAACACGCAGACCCTGGACGTCGCGTTCGGCACCGCGGCGACGAGGGCAAAGCGACTCGACTCGAGGGGTTCGCCGCCGTGGTGGAGCGCCATGCGGATCTGCAGGTCGTTGCCGCGTTCGCTCAGGAAGTCACCGATGGCGCCGTTGAGCGCACCCTCCGCGTGGTCGAGCCACCACGCGAGGGTGCCGGTCGCGCCGGGCCACATGGGCGTGCGTGCGAGGGCCGTCGCTTCGAATGCGACGCGTTCGTCGATGCCCGCTCCCGCGGCGGCGCTCTTGACGAGCGCGATGCCCGCGTCCTCGAGCAGGCGAATGCCGTGGTTCGTCGCGCGGATGGCGCCGAAGACGGCGGACGCCGTCAGCCGGCGCGCGCCGTCGACCACCTCGACCGCCTCGGCGAGCGGCTCGATCCTGGAGAGCAACTCGACGGGCTTTCCGGCGACGGCCTCGTGCGTCTCTTCGACGAGGTCCGTCGTTCGCTCGATCGCGTCATGCACGAGGTTCTTCAAGCCGAGAAGCCGCCGCATGCCTTCGAGCCATAGCACGGTGCCCGCCGGCCCGCGTTTTGCGAAGGATTTCCGGCATCCTACCGTGAGGGGCGGTGACGCCCGAGCCTTGGGCGACTTCCGCGGCGCGGCGCGCCTGCGGCTATGCGCGCGACTCGTAGACGTTGCCTTCGGGGAACTCGACCGCAGTCAGGAAGCCGCCGTTCCCGCAGCCGGTGTCGATGCCCACGGTGCATTCGCCGGCCCAGAGATCCGTCGGATCTTCGGGGGTGTAGCCGCTGAGCTCGGGCGGCAGGTATTCGGTCCGCGTGTGGCCGAACACGACGCGCTTGCCGCGGTAGTTGGCGAAGAACTCTTCGTCGCGGAGCCACAGGAGCGCGATCGGCGCCTTGACGTCCCTCGGGTGTAAAAATCCGTCCGGGCCTTGTGGCAAGCCCGCGTGGACGTAGATGGCGTGCTCGTCCTCGTACCAGTACGGCAGGCCCTTGAACCAGGCGATCACGTCCTCGGGAAAGAAGTCTCCGGACTGAAAGATCAGTCGCTCCTCCGGGCCGGGGAGCTCGCCTTCCTGAGGCACTTTCCCGCCGACGAACGAGCGCATGGTGGTCAGGCACCCGTTCGGAGGCGGCATGATGAAGTCATCCCAGCCCTGCTCGATCACGCGAAGCCAGCCGTCCTCGTGATTGCCGCGGAGAGCTACCACCTTGGCCTTCGTCTGGGACGGGAGCTTTCGCACGTAGTCGACCACCTCCTTCGACTTGGCGCCGCGATCGACGTAGTCGCCGAGAAAGACGATGGTGTCCTCGTCGTCGAGCTCCGGGAGCGCGCTCATGATCTTGAAGAGGTGTTCGGCCTCTCCGTGGATGTCGCCGATAGCGAAGGTTCGCCCCGTCATTTGCCGAACATCATGTCAGAGCCGCCGCTCGCGGGAAACGTCCTTGACGCGCCGTTCCGTCCCGACCTCGGTCCCCCCTCGACGGTCCCCCCTCCCTCGACGGTCCCCCCTCCCTTGACGAACGAAAAGCCGGACCCATCCTCGTGAAAACGGCGCGAGGCATGTCGCCCGCGCTTGCAAGAACCCGCCGGGTGCGAACGCCCCGGCGAGGAGAAACGAGAGAGAAATGCATCCTGCAATGATGGATTGGTGGAGCCGGCGTCGTCGCGAACACGAGGCGGCGTGCGGAGAAGGTGCGACGTGTGGTCACGGAGGCGGCGGTCGTGGCCACCATCACGAGTGGCGGCACGCCGGGGGACACGACGAGGAGTTCGGAGGGGGCGCGTTCGGCGTGCGGCGTCCGCTCCGGTTCCTCGCGTGGAAGCTGGAGCTCGAAGAGCGTCAGGTCGCCGAGCTGGCCAAGATCCTGGACGACCTGAAGACGGAACGCGCGCAGGCCGCGGTCGACAATCGACGTTCGACCAGCTCGTTCGCGGACGGCATCGCGGGCGACGGATTCGACGCCGCGAAAGTGAAAGAGGGAGCGGAGCTGCGCGTGAAGACCGCCGAGCGTTTGCGCGACGCGGTCGTGAACGCGCTCTCGCGCATCCACGCCGTCCTCGACGCCGAACAGCGTCAACGCCTGGCGTACCTGATCCGCACAGGCGCGCTCGCCATCTGAATCGAGCCATGGACGCCATCACCACCGAAGAGCCCGCAGAAGACCTCCTGGACGCGTATTCGAGAGCCGTCGTGGGCGTCGCGGCTCGCGTGAGCCCTTCGGTGGTGAAGATCGAAGTGCAGGCAGCGAAGGGCGACGGCGGTCCGCGCCGCGGTCGCGGCTCGCAAAGACCCGAGGGGGGCGTGGGCTCGGGTTTCGTCTTCACGCCGGACGGCTACGTGCTCACGAACAGCCACGTCGTGCATGGTGCGCACGGCATTCGCGTGACGTTCTCGAGTGGGGACTCGGTGCCGGCCGACCTCGTCGGGGATGATCCGGACACGGACGTCGCGGTGGTCAAAGCGTGGGAGCGCGACCTGCCCGCGGTCACGCTTGGGGAGTCGGCGGGGTTGAAGGTCGGTCAGCTCGTCGTCGCCATCGGGAATCCGCTGGGGTTTCAGTGCACGGTCACCGCCGGCGTCGTGAGCGCGCTCGGACGATCGCTCCGGAGCCGCACGGGGCGTCTCATCGACGACGTGGTTCAGACCGACGCCGCGTTGAACCCGGGGAACTCCGGCGGACCGCTCGTCACGAGCCGCGGGGAGGTCGTCGGTGTGAACACGGCGATGATTCCCGCGGCCCAGGGCATCTGCTTCGCCATCGGCATCAACACGGCCGCGTTCGTGGTCGGACGGCTGCTCCGCGACGGGCACATTCGCCGGAGTTACATCGGCGTGGCGGGGCAAACGGTGCCCCTCGTGCGCAAGCTCGTGCGCCACCACGCGCTCGTGAACGAGGGCGGAGTCTTCGTGGCCTCGGTCGAGCCGGCCAGCCCTGCGGCTCGAGCAGGGCTTCGGGACGGAGACATCATCGTGTCGTTCGCCGGCGACGCGGTCCACGGCATCGACGATCTGCATCGACGACTGACGGACGACCGCGTCGGCAACACCTCGGAGCTCGTCGTGCTCCGCGGGACACAGAAACTGACGTTCAGCGTCGTGCCCGCGCAAGCGCCCGAACGGTCGGCGGCGTAGCGTAGAAGGATGCGGTCAAAGCGGGTCCGGCTTGGTCGCATGGCAGCCGTCCGCGACGGGAACCTCGCAATTGGCGATGGTGTCGTGAGATTTCCACGTCACGGAATCGCAGATCTGAACCGAGGGCTTCCTCGGAGCGAGTGGGTCGCGCGATCGGTCCTCGACGAACGTGAGCTTGCAGCCGCCCTGGCCGTCGGAGAGAACGAGCCAATCGTCGCGAACGGGATCGCCCTCTGCCGTGAAGAACGACCGCGTCCCGAAGGCGGGCCGGCAAGCCTTGAGCGCGGCTTCGACGCATTCCCCGACCGGCTGCACGCGGCAAAGCGTGTCGGTCCTGGACTCGGGCGCCCCGCCGCAGTCCTGGATCGCGTCGCCTCCTGCGCGGCGAAGGTCGAGTACCTTCGCGCTCGGCGGGACATTGGGGCGGCGCTCGGTGGCGCCGCATCCGACCGCCGTCGAGCACAGCGCGAGAGCCCACGCTGCCAGGCCCGGTGCCCGTCGGAGAAAATCACCCATCGGAGGGCGACCGTATCATACGGCGCGCGACCGCCGAATCCTCAATGGGACGACGGAGGACGAGACAGCGGCATCGCCGGATTGTTCGGATTGTCGTACCCGAACCAAACCCCCTGCTCCCAGCCCGCGCAGGGGCCCCCGATGCCGTCGTAGTGCGGACCGGGACACACGTCGCCATGCTCGGCGAGAGCGACGCGAGCAAAGTCCGTCGATTCACAGGACTCCCCGGACGCGGAGTGTACTCGCCAATCGAAGCGAATGCCTTGGACATCCGCAGGGGCAACGCCAGCCGGCAGAGGGTACGCGAGGAATACCGCGCCCGTTTGCCCGCTGTCGATGTCCGCCGTGCGGCTCACCCGGACCGGAGCTGGAACGAGAAGAGGGCCCGCGCGCGCCGTGCGTAGCTCCAAGCCCGACGGCACCACCGTGACCGGTGCGCTGGACCGATTCTCGAGTTGCACACGAACATCGATGGCGGGCTCGGGCTCGGCGCGCACCTCCGAGCGTACCGTTGCGTCGCCGATGACGGACGGACCGACGCGGATTTCGTATTTCGCCGCCGGATAGGTCCCATCGACGGTGGCGACGGGAGCGCCGAGCGGCTGGAGCGCGACGTTGTCTTCGCTGACGCATCCGTACAGCGCGAGCGCTGCGGCGACCATGACGCCCGCGCTGGACAGGAAGTCTCTGGGGGTTCGCATGGGCAACGTCCTCCGAAACCGACGAGCATCACGTGCCCGCAACTCGAGCTTTGAGCTCGCGTGCCGTCGCGTAAACCCTGCGAAATGTCGGAGCTCGCCTTCGGCCGGGCCGGCTGAAACAAAAGGCCACGCTCCGGCGTAGAAGCCGGGCGACGAATGCGTATCCTTGGAGCTGAAACGGGCACCCCACCGGGAGGCAAAAGCCAGATGGAAGATCACAAGTACCCGAAACCCCCCGAGAGCGAGCTCCGTGAAAAACTCTCGCCCGTCGAGTACGAGGTGACGCAGCACGACGCGACGGAGCCGCCCTTCGCGAATCGATACTGGAACAACCACGCACCGGGTCTCTACGTGGACGTGGCGAGCGGCGAGCCGCTCTTCACGTCGCTGGACAAGTTCGACTCCGGCACCGGCTGGCCGAGCTTCACTGCGCCGGTCGACGAAGGACGCATCGTCTCGCGAACGGATCGCAAGCTGTTCATGACGCGCACCGAGGTGCGCTCGCGCGACGGCGACTCGCACCTGGGCCACGTCTTCGAGGACGGCCCGGCTCCGACCGGTCTCAGGTATTGCATCAACTCGGCCGCCCTTCGCTTCGTCCCGGTCGAGCGCCTGGAAGCGGAAGGTTACGGCGCGTTCGTGGAGCGGTTCGCGGGCGCGCGACGGGCACCCGATCAGGCTCGCGACAACGCATGCGCAGTTCCGGCCGCAGGTGAAAAGCCGAGCTGCGAAGCAACCCTGGAGACGGTGGTCCTCGCCGGGGGTTGTTTTTGGGGCATGCAAGACCTGCTGCGAAAGATCCCCGGCGTCGTCGAAACGGAGGTCGGATATGCGGGCGGCACGACGCCGAACGCAACGTATCGGGATGTCTGCACCGGTCGCACCGGGCACGCGGAGTCCGTGCGCATCGTCTTCGACCCGAAGAAGCTGCCCTTCTCGGAGCTCCTGGAGAAATGGTTCTTTCGCATGCACGATCCGACGACCGTGAACCGTCAGGGCAACGACCGCGGCACCCAGTACCGCTCGGCGATCTTCGTCACGTCGCCGGAGCAACGCAGGATCGCGGAGGAAGTGAAGCAGCGCGTGGATGCGTCCGGCAAGTGGCGCGGCCACGTCGTGACCGAAATCACGGACGCGCCGTCCTTCACGACGGCCGAGGAGTACCACCAAGATTATCTCGAGAAGAACCCCGGGGGTTACACGTGCCACTTTCTCCGCGAGTGACGCTCGTCGAACGCGGGACGACGGCGGCATGATACAAGCCCCGGGCGCATGGCCAAGCCCAAGGACAGCAGTGTCGTCGCGACGAACCGCCGCGCGCACTTCGACTATGAGCTCGGCGAGAAATACGAAGCCGGCTTGAGCCTGCTCGGCAGCGAAGTGCGCTCGCTCCGCGTGAACGGCGCCGACGTCTCCACGGCGTGGGTCGACATCACCCATCGCGGCGAGGCGTTCGTGAAGGAGATGCGAATCCCGGTGCTCGTCCACGCGGCGTTCGGGCACCAGGAAAGGCGCGAACGCAAGCTGCTGCTGCACCGTGCGGAGATCGAGACGCTGCGCGGCTCGATCGAACGCGAGGGCATGACGCTGATCGCGACGCGTTGCTATTTCAAGGACGGCCGCGCCAAGCTCGAGTTCTGTGTGGCTCGCGGCAAGAAGAAGCACGACAAGCGACAGAGTCTGCGCGAGAAGGACTCCGCCCGTGAAGCGCGGCAGGCCATGCGGCGCGGACGATGAGCGTCGTGCTCTCGGTGGCGGGCGGCGCAACCGCCACGGTCGCGGAAACGGACGGCGTGCACGTCGTGCTCCAGGCGACGATATCCTCTCCTCCCGGATCGACGCTCTCGATGACCCTTGACGGCGACGCGCGGGTCATCCGGGTGAAGGTGCGCGGCTGCAAGAAGCTCCCCGACGAGCTGGGGTTTCGCATCGAGGGTCGCCTCGTCGATCTCACGAAGGAGCAGCGCACGCGGCTCATGGAGCGCCGGGATCCACGGTGAGCACCAGCGAGCCCCCGAGCCACGCGCCGCCGAGGCGACTCGCGTCCGCACGGCCGTTGGACACGGGGCGAAGGACTACCCCCAGATCCGGACCAACCCCCAGACTCAGAAATCGTCCGATGCGGATCTGCACCTTCGCGAAAGCGCCGGCCCGGGCGGACCACCCGTCCATCGAGCCTTCCGTCACTTCGGAGCCGGTCACGTTCGTCGAGGCGGCCGCGAGAGAGAGCCCGGCATCGAGCGCGACGGTCCGCGCCAGTGCAAACGATTGAGCGAAGGAGAGCGACGCTTCGAGCCACCGGAAGCCGTCGTCGCCGTAACGACCCGCTAGCCACCCCGCGCCCAGCGACAATCGCTGCCCTGTGTCGAAGCGCAGCGTCGCGGCGAGCTCGGGCCCGGCGAGCCACGCGGACGCGCCACCGAGTGCTGCGCCGCGCGCCCCGGCCGATGCGACGAAGCGCGCGTGAATGGGGAATCCTTCCGCTCGACCGCCATCAGCGCGATCTGCGGTAACCGCCTGGCGGGCCGCAGCGAGCTCCGCCATGCGGCGTCTCTGGAGCTGGCGCCCGAGTTCGGCGGCGGCAAGCGCGATGCGGCGTGCCTTCAAGTGATCGGTGCCGGCGCCAGAGACGCTCCGGGCTCCATACGGCTTTCCGAGCTCCCACAGCTCCACACGAACCGCGCCCTCCGGAAGAGGCAGGATGCGAAAATAGAGCGGCGGACGAAACGGGACGCCAGACGGTGCAGCTACGTCCAGATCGGCCGTCTCGAGCACGACCAGCCGCTCCGTGAGGCGCACGTCGAGCCGCGACGCGGCGTCGGGTGAGATCTCGAGAATCAGGCGCTCGTGCGGTTCCGCGTGCACTGCGCCGGCAGCGAGAACCACCGCCGAGGCGCAAAGGAGCGGCCAGACAGTGGCTCTAGCGGGGAACCCCGGCGTCAGGAAGAAGCGGCTCACCTGCAGGAGATGCGGGCGCGTCGCCTGAAGGAGCCGGCTTGGCGCTCGCCCAGCGATCGAGCTCGGTTCGAATGTCCGCCGTTCGCGGCCCGTCCGGGAACTCCTTGAGATACTGCGCGGCCAGCGTCGAAGCGTGGTCCATGTTGCCCTGCTCGGACGCCATGTCGATCTGCCGGGCCAGCGCATCTTCGGCAAAATCTCCGCCGGGGGACAACGCTCTATACATCGCAAAGGCCTGCTCCGCGCCCGTAAAATCACGGACCTTGGCAAGCTCGTTCCCCAGCATCCAGGCCGCGACGGGTGCGTTCGGATCGGCACCGTGCTCGTTCACGATTCGACGGAGCGCGAGGATGCCGCGGTCACGCTGACCCGTCGCGCGCGCGACGTCCACGAGCGACATCAATTCCTCCGTGCTCGCGCCGCGCAACGCGGCGTCGAAGCCGCCCGCGGATTCGAGCGCGGCGGAAGCTTCGGCGTATTGTCCTTCGTCCGCGAGGCGTTGCCACTCCGGCGAAGCAGCGTGCTCGGCGGGCGTCCCTGCTGCTGCTGGTTCAGGCGCCGGCTCCGACGTCACCACATCCGCGTGCCGCGCGCCCGCGGCGCGATGGGGCGGACGCGCGGGCACCACGTCGCCCGGCGTCGCTGCTCCGAGGTTCGACGCAGGCCGAGATGCGGGTGCTGCCGCTGGCGCCAGCCGCTCGATGGGCTCGGCGCCCAGGGACGAAAGAGCAATCGGCTGGTGTGCGAAGAGACGGGCGCCCACGATCACTCCGAGCACGAACGTCCCGAACGCAAACGTGATCGCAAACCCCCGAGATCGTCCGGGCCTGCGCCGCACGACCAGGTCCTCACGCAAGCGGCTCCAGACACGCTCGACTCGCGCCTCGACGCCGTGGTCGCGAATGGCGTCGACGGGGATCTCGGAGAAGCTCCTGCGATCGCTCATGGCTCGGACCCGCGCAGTGAAGAGACGAAATGTTCGCTCAGGAAGTGCTGAGCGCGCGCGATGCGACGCTTGGCCGTCGCCAGCGAGCAATCGGTCATCTCGGCAACACCTTCGAGCCTGTGCCGCTCTACGTAACGGAGCGTCCACGCGATCCGATCGTTGGCGGGCATCGTACCGAGTAGCGCGTACACCTGAGCGAGAAGCGCACGAACCTCTGGCCCGGCGTCGGACGAGGCCACGGAGTCGAGATCGACGGGCTCGCTCGACTGAGCCATACCGAGCGAGCGAAGCAAGCGACGCTTGCGCAGCCGCGTTCGGACGAGCCTCACCACGATGGACCCGAGCCACGCTCGGAACGCGTTTGCGTCCCGCAAGCTGTCGAGCCGCTCATGTGCGCGCAGGAACGCGTCGTGTACGACGTCCTCGGCGTCGGTTGCGCCACCCTGGAGCCGTACCACGAGGTTCAGCGCGAACGCGGCGTGTCGCCGGTAAAGAATCTCGAACGCGCCAGAGTCGCTCTCCGCCGTGAGGCGAACGAGCTGGGCATCCGTGAGCTGCGCGAGCGCTCCCGCCGCCCTGTCGACGTGCGGAGCTTCCGGAGGGTGTTGACCGCCGGAAAGCACCCTGAGACGCGCAGGCTCGGCCATTGTCTTCAACGATGGACGCGGAGTGCGGCCATTTCGGCTCAACCGGAAGCCGGGAAGAACGGTATCACGGGTCGTTTCGTCGACTCATCGGACGGATTTTGACGGATCCTCGGTTGGAGTGAGCCGATCCGCGGGGCTCAGGCATCTCATGGGGGCGAGCCCGATGCCCGTTGGCGCCGGTGCCGTTCAGTCCAGGAGAATTCATATGAAGATTCGTCATCTTGCGATCGTTCCCGCCCTTTTCATCATGACCGCCTGCGGCGGTAGCACGCCCGAACCCGAGACTCCGGCTTCGGCAGGGGCGACCGAGGCGAAGCCCGCCGACGAGGCGAAGCCCGCCGACGAGGCGAAGCCCGCCGACGACGCGAAGCCCGCTGACGACGCGAAGCCCGCTGACGACGCGAAGCCCGCTGACGACGCGAAGCCCGCCGAGTGATTGCGTCGAGCTGAAGCGCGACCGGCCGGGGCAAACGCCCCGGCCGTGTTCGTTTTGTGGCTCAGGCGACGGCGGCACTCAGATCCACGACGAGCCGGGTGCGGCCTATCAGAAGCTCGTCCCCGTGCACCAGCTCCTGCTCGCCGCGGATCCGGACGAAGACTCCCGTTCGCGAGCCCAGGTCAGTCAGCACGACGGTCCCCGCCTGCTCTTCGACGATGCAGTGCTGTTGATCCACGAGCGGATCGTCGGCGAAGACGAGATCGCCGATCACGGAACCCACTTGCAGCGTGTTTCCGCGCGCAACGACACAGGCCCCCGGGGCACCCCCTTCGAAAATCTGCACTACCCGAAAGGACGAAGGCCACTTGGGTGACGAGTAGAAATAAGTGGGTTCCGGATCCGGTCCGTCATCGGGAACCGGGTTCTTGGACACGCGGAGAAGCTGATCGCCCACGAGGAACTCATCACCGAACTCGAGCTCGACGGGTGTGCGAATGCGGAGAAACACGCCGTTACCGCCTTCGAGATCCGAAAGCCAGAGCCGACCCTGCCGGTAGGCTAGCTCCGCTTCTCGCGGGTGGCAGAAGCGCTCGCCGGGCATGTTGATGGGGCCGGACGAGCCGATGATGGCGTGATCGCCCACCGGCTCGTAGCGCTCGGGTCCGCCCGCGAGGCTCCGGAGCACGTGAAGACGGAAGTGCGGGCGCGCGACGGCGCGAACCGCGACGGGACGCGAGGCCGTCGACGGGGCTGCGGACGGCGGAGCCTTCGCGCGTGATGCCGGGGAAGCATCGGCGCGCTCCTGCTTTTTGCTGGCAAGCTTGCGAACCGCGTCGACGTTCGGAGCTTCCGTCAGGAGCGTCATGCCGCCTATTTCGCGTCCGGCGATCACGGCGTCGAATCGTCCGTCGCGCAACGCGAGCACCATCTCCATGTGCTGCGCTTTCATGAGACCACGCACATACACCGCAACGTCCGGGCGACGAACCTCACGGTCGTACGAGCGCTTGTGACTTTTGATGACGCGTCCGCCGTCAGCGAAGAGGTGAGTGATGATGTGTGGTGCATCGAGACCGGAGTCCTCGGTCTGAACGTGGAAGACCTGACCCTCGTACTTCACGTTGTTGTTGAAGCCCATCTGCGCGCGGCGGAACGTGGGCCGCCGCATCTCGGCTTCCAGACGGGCAACCTCGTCGGGCGAGAACTGCGTCAGTGCCGCAGAGAGGGTTTCATGCTCGCCGGGAATCCCCTCCATGCGCTCGAACGCCTCTTGCGCGACGCGCGCGCTGGGATCGATCCGGAGCGCCTCGGCCAGCAGCTGCTGGCCTGCGGTGTCGCTCGGCCCCGTAACTGCCCATGCGGCCAGGAGGGCCACCGCCTCGTCCGGGCGGCTCTTCTCGACGAGCCACTGCGCAACGCGGCCGGCGCTGGCCCGGATCCCAGAGACGTCCGTCATCGGCTACGAGCCTCGTCCAGCTGATGCAGGCTCAAGCAAACCGAGCTCACCATCGAGGCTAGGAATATAGCCGTTCAGGCCGTACGGAACGCGAGTTATTTCGAGGTTGCCGCGGTTCGGTCGAGCCCCGGCGTCTCAATTCGTCGCCGGGAGAATCCCGCCGCAATCGGCGGGACACGTCTGCGGTTCGAGCGGCGGCTCGCAGATGTGGTTCCCGCAAACGGGGGCGCCTGGGCCACAGTCACCTGGACAGTTGGAGGCGTTCTCGCCGTCCGTACATAGACCGTCACCGCAGAAGCGCCCACCCACGCAGTCTTGTGGACAATTCGTCGCGCTCTCGCCGGGGGCGCAGAAGCCATCTCCGCACTTCGACGCCTCGATGCAGTCCGTGGGGCACGTCTGTCCGGTCTCGCCGGGACCGCAGATGCCGTCGCCGCAGACCGTGCAGTCCTTCGGACAACTCTGAGCGGTCTCGCCGGCGCTGCAAATCCCGTCGCCGCACACGTGACAATCGAGTGGGCAGCTGAGCGTGGTCTCGTTGCCGGAACAAACCCCATCGCCACACGTCTTTGGACAGTCCGACGGGCAACTCTGCGCAGTCTCGCCGGGGCCGCAATGCCCGTCACCGCAGACGCTGCAGTCCTGGGGACAACTGAATGGGTTTTCCGTCCCGGAACACACGCCGTCTCCGCAGAACGCGACGGGTTTGCAATCGGCCGGACAGGTCTGCGACGACTCCGGAGCGACGCAAAGGCCGTCTCCGCAACCACCGCAATCCGCCGGGCACGTCTTGGGGCTTTCCTGGCTCGAACAGACACCGTCCCCGCAAACCAGGAGGCAATCCCTGGGGCAGCTCGCGGATTCGCCGGGGCCGCAAATGCCATCGCCACAGACAGCGTTGACGCAATCCTTGCAATTGGAGGCGTTCTCTCCCGAGCCGCAGATGCCGTCGCCGCAGTAGCCGCAATCGGGGTTGCAGGTCTGGCCATTCTCGTAACTGGTGTTGCAGAACCCGTCGCCGCAGTAGCCGCGACAATCGGTCTGACAGCTCCGGGGCGTCTCGGTTCCCGTGCACGCTCCGTCGCCGCAGACGGTGCAATCGTAAGCACAGTTCAGCTGAGTCTCTGCAGCTCCGCACACTCCGTCACCGCAGTAGCCGCAGTCGTAAGCACAAGACTGCGCGTTCTCCGCGCCCGTGCAACTCCCGTCCCCGCAGATAGGCACGCAATCGGACGGACAGGTTACTGGGTCGCTCGGCCCGCAAAAGAAGTCGTTGCAGACCGAGCAGTCGCGCGGGCACGTCGCGGTGTATTCGCCCGGCTCGCAGACGCCATCGCCGCACCTGGGACCGCAGTCGGAGCAGTTCTGTGCGGTCTCCGCCGCGCCACAAACGCCGTCGCCACAATAACCGCAGTCGTAGGGACAGCTCGCCGGACTCTCGCCGGCTTCGCAGAGGTTGTTGCCGCAGCTGGCGAAGACGCAATCACTCGGGCAGGTGTAAGGGGTCTCACTCGCATCACAGATTCGGTTGCCGCAATTCCCGCAATCGTTCGGACACGTCGCCGACGACTCCGAGGCCTCGCAAATACCATCGAAGTTGCAGGTGCTCGCACAATCCGTGGGGCAGCTGCTCGGCGTTTCTCCGCTCTCGCAAACTCCGTTGAAATCGCAGGAGCCCCCGCAATCCTCGGGACAGGTCTCGAACTCTTGCCCGGCACAGATTCCGTCTCCGCAGATCGTCGGCGCGCAATCCGCGGCACACGTGAGTGACGTCTCCGGCGGACCGCAGACGTGATCCCCACAAAACCCGCAATCGGGGTTGCAGGAAACAGCGGTCTCGTTGCTTTCGCAAATGCCGTCACCGCAGAATCCGGCGCAGTCTTGGGGGCACGACCCGGGCGACTCATTCGCCTCGCAGATGCCGTCACCGCATGGGCCTTCGCAGTCCGCAGGGCACGTCTTCGACGATTCGCTACTCTCGCAAACGCCATCGCCGCACGAAGTCGGTCCGCAATCGCGAGGGCAGGTCGCTTTCTCGCCCGGATCGCAATGGCCGTTGCCACACAGATTGCCGGCGGGACAATCGGCGGGACACGTCTTGGCTGTCTCCGTGGAGTCGCAGATACCGTCGCCGCACACCGAGTCGGGGCCACCATCGCCGAATTCTCGGCCTGGGCCACCCGGAATCTCGGCACGGCCGCACCCAGCAAGTGCAAACGCGCTCGCGCACAGCGCCATCGACGCAATACCCACCCAGGTCCGATTCCCCGAAGTCATGCGTTTTGGGATTTCAGCAAGAGGCGGGCCACAGGGCCAACGTTCCTACGTGGGGCCGCTCCCGCTCGGTGCAGCTCTTTCCACGCGTGAGTCGCACGGAGCCATGTCGAGGGTGAGCCAACTCGCAGGCCCTCCGCAAGTGGCACAGCCACGACAACGGTGTCCGACATCGGCGGCGATGTCCCGGCTAGACGAGCGTTCAGTGCGCTCGAGCGGGAAGCCCGACGTTCAGAGCGCGTCGAGGTCAGTCCGACCGAGATCCTCCACGCCACGACAACGAGCGTCGAAGACGTCCGCGAGAATCATCGCCGTAGCCTCGGCCTCGGCACGCATGTCCGGGGCGACCCGCGTGAGGTCGAGCACGGAAGTCACGCCGTAATTGGCGATGCCACAAGGCACGATGAGCCGAAAAAGATCGGTTTCCGGCGAGAGATTCAGAGCAAACCCATGCATCGTTACCCACCGGGACACCCGAACCCCGATGGCGCCGATCTTCGCGAGCTCGACGGCGTGTTCGGGCCCGGGCCAGGCTTCGATCGACGCGCGATCGACCCAGAGCCCGATCAAGTCCGGCACCGTGCCCGCCGAGATCCCGTGGCGGAGGACCATGCGGCGCATCGTTTCCGCCAGGTCGCGGACGTAGCGACGGACATCCCGGCGGTCGGGGGAAAGGTCGAAGATCGGATAGGCGACGAGCTGCCCGGGCGCGTGAAGGGTCACATCCCCGCCCCGGTTCGTCGTGACGACGTCCACTCCGCGTTCGCTCAGCGTCTCCTTATCGAAAAGGACATGGGACGGGTCCGCGCCGCGGCCCAGCGTGACGACGGGCGTGTGTTCCAATAGCACTACCGTGTCGACGATGCGTCCCGTGGCGCGCGCCGCGCACAGCCGCTCCTGCAGTCGAAGGACGGGCTCGTACGGACGCGTTCCGACCCACACCGCTCGAATCTCGCGTCGCGAAGCGATCACTCGGGGACTTTCGTCCCGAGCTCGCGTTGCTCTTCGAGCCATCGGTCGATGCGGTCCGTGAATTCCCCCGCCACACTCGGGTCGAACTGGCTGCCCGAGCACCGGACTATCTCGCTGACCGTCACCTCGTGCGGGAGGGCGCGCCGGTACGCACGGTCGCTCGTCATCGCGTCGTAGGTATCGGCGACGGAAATGATGCGGGCGATGAGCGGAATGTCCTCACCCTTGAGACCGATCGGGTACCCACGGCCGTCCCACCGTTCGTGATGGAGGTGCACGCCGGGGATCACGGGCTCGAGAAATCGGATCGGATCGAGGATCTCGCGACCGTACGCGGGATGCTTCTTGAAGATCTCGTACTCGTCTTGCGTCAGCTTGCCCGGCTTGTTGAGATTCATGACGCAGCCGATCTTGCCGATGTCGTGCATGAGCGCGGCGTGACGCACGACCTCGACGAACGGCGGCGCGGCGCCGAGCCATTTGGCGAGAACCGAAGCGTACCGCGAGACGCGCTCCGAATGGCCGGCCGTGTAACGATCCATCTTGTCGATCGTGCGAGCGAGGCTCTGGATCGTCTGCTGGAAGGTCGACTGAAGGTCCTCGTAGAGTCTCGCGTTGTCAATCGCGGCAGCGGCCCGCGACGCCACGATGCTGAGGAGCTTTCTCTGTCCCTCGAGGAAGCGCTTCCCTTCCGTCAAGCTGATTGCTGCGATCCAGCCCAGAAGTCGCTCCCGAGTGCGAAGTGGTACGACGGCAACGCTCGAGACGGGCTTGTCGGGTTGCTCGGCAAAGAACTCGGCTGCTCGCGCACCGTGCTCGACCACGGGCTCGCCACCGGCGAGCCGGACTTTGAGCTGTACGTCGTCGAAGCGGCCGGCGCTCTCACAATCGTGGAGCGACGGGCCGCGATCCACCTTGCGCTCGAAGTACCCTCCGGCGCCGTCGTCGAGCCACGTACTCGCGACGTCCGCGTGAACTTCGTGGATCGCGCTGTCGGAAAGGGTCGCGATGACCTCGTCGAGCGACAGGCTCGCGGCGATGGCTTCGCTCACCTTGTAGAGGGACAGAGCCTCGCGGAGCCGCAGGTTCTCCGCGGCGAGACGCTGCTTCTCGAGCCCCCGCTGCACGATGTGGATGACCTCTTCGACCTTGAACGGCTTCAGGATGTAGTCGTACGCGCCGCGCTTCATCGCGTCGATCGCCGTCTCGACGGTCCCGAACCCGGTCATGATGATGGTCATCGTGTCCGGGTGCGCCTCGGACACCTCGCGGAGGAGCTCGATCCCGCCCATGCGCGGCATCTTCAGATCGCTGATCACCAGATCGAAACGCGAGAGCCGAAGTTCGTCGGCGGCCGCGGCGCCGTCCTCGGCCGTTCGCACGACGTACCCTTCCATGACGAGGAAGTCCGCGATGATGTCGCGGATGAACTTCTCGTCATCCACCACCAGAATTCGCGCGTGCTCGCCCGAATGGGGCGCGTCGGGCTGCGACATACCGGCAAACAGCTTACTCTAGCGAGTCGCGCGCCGTCCTAATGATCTGGCTGCTCGCCTAGCAGGCCCCCGAGTGTGTGGCGAGCGCGGGGATCGTACGACTTCAGGTAAGAGAGATTCAGTGCGTTGACGAGCGCGTGCGCGACGAGCGGGCCCAGCAGCGAGCCGGTGAGCTGGAAGATTCCGCCGAAGGCGAGCCCGACTACGGTCGCCCAGGTGACCCAGACCCAGCGACTTTGGCCGCGGATCTGATGCGCCGCGCCGAATATCAACGACTGCGCGACGATCCCGACGCAGGGCTGCAGCAGACCGCGAAAGAGCATCTCTTCCCCGAAGGCGCTCAGGGCCGCCATCACCAGAATGGACGACACCGACATCCCACTGGCATACGGCCGGAGCGCGGAGTGCAGCTCTCGTGCCCAGGAGAACCGCGTGACGGCCAGACGCGTCGAGAAGGCGACCAATCCGCCGAAGGCAACGCCCCAGAGCAAGCTGTAGACGTGGCGCGCCGCCGGGCCGAGCTCGAGCCAGGGGTCGGGATAGAGGAACGCGGACTGTCCGCGCCACAGATCGACCAGAACGAGCGCCAGGATCCCCAGGAGGGCGTAGGCGGCGGCACCCCAACGGAGCATCGGGGACGCACTATGACATTTGCCCTCTGTTTTCGCATCGGGTTCCGGGCTTCCTCGGACGTTCATCTCGGGGGAGACAGCGAGGCCGAGCTGTGTAAAGTCCCGTCACGGTGGACGCGCGCGACAACCCCGAGGTCCTGGAGAGGTTCCATCGTTCGCTCGATCTCGTCGACATCGTCGCCCGCCAGATTCGCCGGACGATCGGTCAAAGCATCGACCTCGACGATCTGCTGAGCTACGGCCGCGAGGGGCTGCTCGACGCCGCCAGAAAGTACGATCCCGGGCGGGGCGTTCCGTTTCGTGCTTACGCGAATTTCCGTGTTCGAGGCGCGGTGGTCGATGGAGTTCGGGCAAGTGCCCGACTGCCGCGACGGGTACACGAGCGGCTGCGGGGCCTCGAAGCGGCGAATCGAGTCTCCGAGGGCGCCTTGGAAGACACGCTGGCTGCGTCGGCGCCGGGTACGAGACACGACGCGGAGCAGGCTCTCGAGAAACACCTGGCCTCGCTGGCCACGGCCATCGCTGTCGGCCTCCTTTCCGAGGCCGCTCGCGGCGAGGAGGGGGAGCTCACCACGGTCGACGCGGGACGCAGCCCCGAGGAGGCGTTGAGCCAAGCCGAGTTGTTCGTGATGGTGCGAGCTGCGATCGATACTCTTCCGGATGAGGAAGCAATACTGGTCCGTCGCCATTACCTGAACGGCGAGCGCTTCGACCTGGTCGCCGCCGAACTCGGACTCAGTAAGTCCTGGGCGAGCCGCCTTCACACCCGAGCGATTGGACGCCTCGCGAAACGACTGCGCGGCGTGGCGGACTGATCAATCGATCTTGCCCGTGTCCGCGCTTGCGTCGCGAGGCGACGCATCGCCCTTTGCCGCGTCCGACATCGCGGCGTCGCCTGCCTGGCGCTGACCTGAATCTCGCACGACGTCGCTTCCGTCCTCGACACCGGCATCCATCGCGGGCGCGCCACCCGCGCCGTTGCTCTTGCTGGGGTGCCCCGCGTCGTACGGCGGGGTGATGGCGGTCGCCCCGCCTGCCTGGATGATGCCGTATGTTTTCGGAGAAACCACCTTCGGCGCGGTGCATGCCGAAGGCAGCGCCGCCAAGGCGGTCGCGAAAGCCCAAAATTTAGCCGGAAGATGCATTTTATCTCACGAGGCCGACGGCCTCGTCCCGTAAAGGAAGCGGGGGCATATACAGCACACTCCGGGATCCTGGGCTAGTCTGGGACCATGCCGGACCGCGTGCTCGTCGCGATGAGCGGGGGAGTCGATTCTTCCGTCGCGGCAGCGCGTCTACGCGCCGAAGGGTGGGACGTGGTCGGGGTCACGTTACACCTCTGGGATTATCCCGACGATGCCCCCGTGAAGGGGAGATGCTGCGCGCCGGAAGACATTCATGACGCCCGGCGAGTCGCGGATGCCCTCCAGATCCCACATTACGCGTTCGACCGGCGCGAGCTGTTCGAGCGCGAGGTGGTAACGCCGTTCGTGGAGAGTTACCTGGCCGGAGCGACGCCGAGCCCATGCGTGCGATGCAACCGCGGCGTGAAGATCGAAGAACTCCTCGCACTCGCGGATCGCCTCGGCGCGAGCCGTGTCGCGACCGGCCACTATGCGCGCGTGGAAACCAGCGAACCGCGGCGCCTGCTCAGGGCACGCGACCCTTCCAAGGATCAGAGCTACTTCTTGTACTCGCTTCGAGCCGCGCAGCTGGAACGACTGTTATTCCCGCTCGGAGAAACGACGAAGCGCGAGGTCCGGGACGAGGCGCAGCGCCTCGGTCTGCCTGGTGCGAACAAAGGGGAAAGCCAGGAACTCTGCTTCGTGCCTACCGGTCGCTACGATGAGCTGGTGCGCTCGCGCGCCGGGAACCGTGTTCGACCAGGCGCGATAGTCGACGAGAGCGGGCGGGTGGTGGGAAATCACGACGGGATCTTCGGATTCACGATCGGACAGCGGAAGAACCTCGGCGTCGCCGTCGGACATCGCGCATATGTCGTCCGACTCGACGCGGAGACGAGCACGGTACACCTCGGTCCGAGGGAGGCGCTGGGAAGCCGCAACGCGATCGTCGACGAGCTCACCCTCGCGCCGGGCGTTTCGCTGCCCCTGCGCGCAGACGTCGTGGTCCGCTATCGCGCTACCCCGGTGCCGGCGACCATCGTGGGATGCGGCTCGTCGCGCGCGGAGGTACGGCTCGAGGGAAATGCGACGGTCGTACCCGGGCAGGTGGCGGTTTTTTACGCGGGCGACGCGGTGCTGGGTGGCGGCACGATCACTCATCCCTTCACCCCCGACCCGCAGCCAAGTTCCTTTTGCCAAAGCGAGATCGAATGCGCGCCGTAGCCATCGGTCTCATCGCCCTTCCTTTCGCGGTCGGCGCATGCTCGACGGGCACGGGAACGGGGAGCGTCACGAGCGATCATCTGGTCGTTTCGGATTGCTGGGACGGCCCGTTCGACCTGAACCCGACGTTCTTTGCGACAGACCCATTCGAAGACACCCAGCAGATCCGCATTCAACGTGGCGACAACCTGGAAGGTGTCTCGGACGGCGTGCTCATCGTGGTGAACGACGTCGCCGAGATCCGGAAGAGCGAACTGGGCAAACCGATAGCACTGGGGCTGCCCATCGGCGTCAATCCGCCTGGCTTCCCGGTGCGGGTCTCGGCGGACCCGCCGGAAGTGAGCTTGTCGCTGTATCTGTACAATACGTGTCACGTGCAGGACGGGGCCGTGTACGCAGTCTCCGGTACCATTACCTTCAACTCACTCTTCAGCGGCGACCGTAACGAAAACAGCGCAGACAATCGGCTGACGGACGCGGACTTCGAGGCAACCCTCGCCGACCCCAGGAACGGCGTCGTCGTCGCCGACGGGGGGGCCGATACCGTGGAATACCCGGCGACGCAAACGAGCACTCTCGTGGGGAACTTCCGGTTCTTCTTTCAACGCGGTCAACCCGCACAGCCGTTCCCATGATGACGTTCATAGACGGAGCGCTGCGGACCGAGGCAGCGCTTTTTCGCCTGAAATTCGGTTGCGCAGATTGCGCACACTACGCCGCCGAACGACTCGCGTGCGCCGAGGAATATCCGAACGAAGTACACCGCGACACTCGCATCGAGGCGGCACACTCGATGGAATTCTGCAAGAGCTTCGAGCTCGCGTAATGCGGTCCCATCCTCCGACACTGATCAGAATCGTCGAACGTACTCTCGCGGAAGAGTGCGACCTGAGTCACGGCGAAAAAATTCTCGTGGCGTGCAGCGGCGGAGGCGACTCGATGGCGTTGCTTCACGTCTTGTCGATACTCTCGTCCCGCTTCGGCGCGACCCTGGAGGTTCACGGCGTGGACCATGGGCTCCGCGCGGAAGCTCGGACGGAGCTCGACCTCGTCGAAGCGCTCGCGCAGCATCTCGCTATCCCCTTCGGGCGAACCCGGATCGAGGTCGGCGAGGGCGGAAATCTTCAGGCCCGAGCGCGCGAGGGACGACGACGCGCGCTCTTGACGGCGGCCGGGCGAACGGGCGCTAGCAGGATCGCGACGGCGCACCACGCCGACGACCGCGCAGAGACTTTCCTGATTCGTCTCCTGCACGGTGCGCGTCCCGAAGGGCTCGGGGTGCTAGGTCCGGTGGACGGACTGTTCATTCGACCATTGGTTCGCGCTCGAAAAGCCGACGTCGTCCGACATCTGCAGCGTCATCACCTGGCATTCGCGTCGGACCCGTCCAATGAAAATCATCGCTTTCTGCGAGTCCGCGTTCGGCACGAGCTCCTGCCGCTCCTCGAGGCGCTCTCACCGGCAATCGTCCAGCATCTGACGGCGCTCGCCGACGAAGTGGGTTGGGGCCCACCCCCTAGGCTGGTCGACGAGGACGGGCGCCCGATCTCGCTGCGCCGAGCGCATATTCGCGAGGTTCGGCGAGCAGCAGGGCTCGGGCGCAATGCTCGGATCCGCATTTCCGGGGGCCGCGATGTGGTCGTGGCCCCCGGGGTTCGTGCAGCCCGGCTAGATGTCGGAAGCCCCGCCGGTGAATCGGTGGGAGCCGTCCGAGCACAGAAGGGGGATGCCAAACCCGGGAAAAGTGGTTAACTGATGCCCGACAGTCGACCGCGCGGGCCGCACAACGCGGACTCCGCCCCCCATCGGGCCGCAGGGTCTCTTGTGCGCCAGAGGTTTTCGTGAAGCAACCGCATAAGACGCTTCTTCTTTGGGTCGTTCTCATCGTCGCGTTTCTCGCGATCTGGCAGTTCCTGAACGCAGACGGTCCCCAGCGGCAACCGATGGCGTTCAGCGATTTCGTCACGCTCGTTCGGGCGCCGAAGGATCAGCGCCACGTCGACTCGGTGAAGATCAAGGACCGCGAATACTCCTTCACGATGGTCGCGCCGAACCAGAAGGGCGTGGAGCGCGGCGTCACCGTCGGACCCCCTGAGTATGCACCCGAGCTTCTCAAGTCCGACGTCAAGGTCGAATACGAGGAAGACGAGTCGAACCCGTTCCTGACCACGACGCTCACCATCCTCGTCCCGATGGTGTTCCTCCTGGTCATGTTCTACTTGTTCATGCGTCAGCTGCAGGCGGGCGGCGGCAAAGCCATGAGCTTCGGCAAGAGCCGCGCGCGGCTCTTGAATGAGGCTCAGAACAAGATCACCTTCGCCGACGTCGCTGGAATCGACGAAGCAAAAGACGAGGTCGAAGAGATCATCGCGTTCCTCAAGGATCCGAAGAAGTTCCAGAAGCTCGGCGGTCGGATCCCGAAGGGCGTCCTCATGATGGGCCCGCCCGGCACCGGGAAGACGCTGCTCGCGCGAGCCATCGCGGGCGAAGCAGGTGTCCCGTTCTTCAGCATCTCCGGTTCCGACTTCGTGGAGATGTTCGTCGGCGTGGGGGCGAGCCGCGTTCGCGATCTGTTCGAACAAGGCAAGAAGCACGCGCCGTGCATCATCTTCATCGATGAGATCGACGCCGTCGGCCGTCACCGTGGGGCGGGCCTCGGCGGGGGGCACGATGAACGCGAACAGACCCTGAACCAACTCCTCGTCGAGATGGACGGGTTCGAATCGAATGAGGGAGTCATCATCATCGCAGCGACGAATCGACCCGACGTTCTCGATCCTGCGATTCTCCGGCCGGGTCGCTTCGACCGTAGGATTGTCGTGCCCCGACCGGATGTGCGGGGGCGAGAGGGCATCCTGGGTGTCCACACGAAGAAGGTGCCCCTCTCAGGCGACGTTCAGCTCGGCATCCTCGCCGCGGGGACGCCCGGTTTCGTGGGAGCGGATCTGGAGAACCTCGTGAACGAAGCCGCCCTCCTTGCCGCGCGTCAAGACAAGGACGCCGTGGCCATGGTGGACTTCGAACTGGCGAAGGACAAGGTGCTCATGGGAAGCGAGCGGCGAAGTCTCGTCATGAGCGAGGAGGAACGGCGAGTCTCCGCATGGCACGAAGCCGGGCACACCCTGGTCGGCAAGCTCGTCCAGGGCAACGACTCCGTGCACAAGGTTTCGATCATCCCGCGGGGCTCGGCCCTCGGCGTTACGCAGTTCTTACCGCTGGAAGATCGCCATACGATGACCAAGAAGCAGCTCCTCGCGCGCATCGCGATGGCGCTCGGCGGTCGAGTGGCAGAGGAGCTCGTCTTCGGAGAAATCACCAGCGGTGCCGCAGACGATATCAAGCGAGCAACGCGAATGGCGCGGGCCATGATCTGCGAGCTGGGAATGAGCGAAAAGCTCGGACCGCTGGCGTACGGCGAACAGGAAGAGAACGTCTTCCTCGGTCGCGAGATCACGCAACGGCGAGAGGATTATTCGGAAGCGACGGCGAAGGAGATCGACGAGGAGATCCGCGCCATCGTCGACGGCCAGTACGAACTGGCGCGGAAGACGGTTGCCGAGAACCGCGACAAGCTCGACCGGATCGCCGAGATGCTACTGGAGCGCGAGACGTTGGACTCCGAGGAGATCGCCGCCGCTCTCGACGGGCGCCCCCTGCCAACGCGCGATCGAGTGATCATCCCGAGCTGGAGCGACAAACGCAACCAGACCAAAGAGAAGAAGCGCCCCGCTAGCATTTTCGGGACGCCGAAGCCGGCTACCAGCTGAATCCCGTCCGGAGGCCCCACGCGCGGCGCCAGATGTCCGGACGACCCGATCGAGCGGGCGAGCGAACCTGGCTGAGGACGAAAGCACCGTCCGTGGCAAATTGTCGTTTCCGTTCGGCGGTCAGGCCAACGGAACCGCCCTTCCGGTCTCCGTAGACTCGGGCACCTCCGCGGTTCGAGCGCGTCGCGTGCTGCGAGGATGGAGCCCTGGCTCGCCCTTTGCTGTCCCCCCTCGGAGCGAGTGATCGCCACGAGAGCCGACTTTCGGCTGTCGCATCCGAACCTGGAGGAGCTGATGATTCGTTCGACACAACCGCTGCCCGAGGCTCCGCCGCCGCGAACTCGGGAGCTTCGGGCCCCGACAATAGGCCGTTCCGAGGCACCAAGACATCATCGCAGTGAGGAAGCGCTCGGGCCTTCGAGAGGAATGGCTCGACGCGAGCTCTGGCGCGCCTGGATGGCCCTGCCCTTCTTCGCGGCGTTCGTCGCATGCGCCGGTTCTCCGCCGCCGACGGCTCGCATGGCGTCCGCGGAAGCAGCCGTCCGTGCCGCCCACGACGTGGGCGCGGAACGAGTCCCTGAGGCGCAGCTCCACGTGAAGCTGGCCGAGGAACAAATTGCTCGCGCCCGCACCCTGATCAATAGCGGCGACAATCAGCGAGCGGATCTCATGCTCCGGCGAGCCAACGCTGACGCCGAGCTCGGCGTGGCGCTCGCACGCGAAGATACGACGCGCGATCAGGCGCAGCGAATCATCGATCAAGCGCACGACATTCAGCAGCGAGCGCCGCAGCCAGACGACCATCAGGAGGAACGATGACCACTCGCGCAGCGCGCTCGAACCGAGAACCGAAGGAGGATTTTATGAAGCCCATCTATCGTCTGTTCTGCGCGAGCTCCATGGTGTTCGCGGTCGGCGGGTGCGCATCCACGCCGATGCCACGCGAGCTGCTCGACGCTCGGGCCGCGTATGCGGAAGCCAAAGGTGGCCCCGCAAGCCAACTGACCCCTGCGTCTCTTCGCGACGCGAAGGTTGCCCTCGACCAGGCGGAGCGTGCCTACTCGACGGACCAAGACCCGTTGACGACTCGAGACATGGCCTACATCGCGGAGCGCAAGTCCCAGTTGGCCGAAGCCCAGGGGGCCGCAGCGGTCTCACGCCAGCAAGCCCAGATCGCGATGGAACAAGCGCGGCTCGCGCGGGCGCAGGCGAGCATGGGCGCTCAGAGCGAGCTCTCGCAGGCGCGCCAGCAGCTGGCAACGACCTCCGAAGAACTCGCGAAGGAACGGGCTGCGCGGGAGGCCGCCGAAAAGAAGGCGCAGGACGCACTCGACAAGCTCGCGGCCGCATCCGGAAGCAACGTGAAGACGGAGCCTCGTGGCACCGTCATCACCATGTCCGGTCAAGTGATGTTCGCGGTCGGAAAATCGGACCTCCTCAAGGGGGCACGCGACCGACTCGATCGGGTGGTAACGGCCTTGAAGGATCAGGGCGACCGCCAGATCCTGGTCGAGGGCCACACGGATTCACAAGGAGCGGAACAGATGAATCTGGATCTCTCTCAGCGGCGCGCGGACAGCGTCCGGGAGTACCTCATCTCGAAGGGCATCCCCGATGACCACGTCAGAGCCGTCGGTGCCGGCGACTCGAGCCCGGTCGCGACCAACGACACCGCGGTCGGACGGGCGGCGAATCGTCGCGTCGAGATCATCGTGGAACCGCCGGAGCAACCGACGGAGTGACAATTCCTGTCTCCGGATACCCTCGGGCCGCTCGCGCGAGCCCGAGGGTGTCGTTTCTGTAGGACGAGTAACCCGTCAAACTGACTTGCCGTGGGGCGTCACGTGGATTCGACAATCCCAGTCGGCCGCAACACTTCTCACTTCACGCTCGATGGCGCACATCAGCCGCTCCGCACGAACGTCGAGCTCCGATCGCGAACCCGCGAGCTCGATGCGCAGTTCCCGAACCGGAGAATAGCCGAGCGGACGGGCGAGACCGGCTTCGGGCCAGGTGTCCCGATCCTCGGCTCCTTCGTCCACCGGAGCCGCCTCAGCAGGCACCGTGTCTCGCAACTCGAGCTGTTCGCCGTCGGTCCACAATGCAGCGGCAACCGCCCTCATCCAACCCACGAAATAAACGCGCACGAGCATGGCACTTCTCCAACCACGGCACCGGAGCGTCGTGGTCGGATTCGTGACACTGCACGACGCGTGCCCTCGACACGTCGCCCCGGCTCTGTGCGCCTGACCAACGGGTCTTCAGGAGGAGACGAACGCCGGAACGAACAAGGTGAACCGAGCGCCGACCGTGCCGGGTCGCCCAGGCGGCAACGTGCTCTCTCCAGAGGTCACGCCTCCACCGTGGGCAACGAGGATATCGCGCGCCACGGAGAGTCCGAGCCCCAGTCCACCTCGCGTCGTTCGGACGACGAACCGTTGATAAAGAGTCGCCGCCGCTTCCCTCGATACCCCTTCGCCGTCGTCTTCCACGACGACGCCGAAGGCGGCCCCGGTGGTTTCCAGCACGACGCGCACGGAGCGCCGCGCATGCGCCATCGCATTGCTGACCAGCTCCGCGACGGCGCGTCCAAAGAGCCGGGGATCGACGCTGATCGGATACTCCATGGGAGGCGGGTCGAACGCAACCGTGACCTCGCTTCGAGGTTCGGTCGAGAGAATGGCATCCACGCTGCGTCGCACGACATCGCGGAGATCACAGCGCTGCAATGCCGGCTCGAGGCGACCCGATTCGAGATCCGACACGACCTGCAATCGATCGACGAACGCCTCGAGGCGACGGATTCCGCGCGCCCCAAGCTTGAACAGCGTCCGTTGATCGGTGGTGGCGGTTGTCGCGAGATCGCTCTCGAGCGCTTGGAGCGCATGCAACACGACTCCGAGCGGCGATCTCAAGTCGTGAGCCGCCCGCGCGAAAAAGTCGGCGTACCCGGCGCGATCGACGCGCGAAGGATCGTCTTCTGGCACTTTACTGCTCTTCTTCCGTCCCGTTTGCCTTCGACGTCGACCGGCCCATTTTCCGATAAAGCGTGCGCCGATTGAACCCGAGTATCTTGGCCGCTCGCGACTTGTTCCCGCCTACGAGGGAGAGGACGCGCTGCATGTAGCGGCGTTCGAGCTCGGCGGCCGTGACGAGCTCGGACGGATCATCGGCGGAGAGCACGAAACGTTCCGCCTGATAGTTTCGGATCTTCTCGGGCAGATCATCGACCATGATCGAATCGAAGCGCATGAGCGCCACGGCGCGTTCCATGGAATTCTCGAGCTCGCGCACGTTCCCAGGCCAATCGTAGGCCGACAGCTTCTCCGCAGTAGGCGTCGCGATTCCCTTCACTTCTTTGGCAGCTCGAGCGGCTGCTCGTGCCGCGAAGTGCTGGGCAAGCAACAAGACATCGCCTCCCCGCTCGCGGAGCGGCGGGACCTCAACCGCGACGACGTTGATGCGATAGTAAAGGTCTTCCCGGAACCTCTTCTCGAAAACCTCGGTCTCGAGATCTCGATTCGTCGCGGCGACGATGCGCGCGTCGAAGGGAACCTCGTGGTTGCCTCCCACGGGCCGTACCTTCCGCTCCTGCAGACTCCGGAGCAACTTTGGCTGCATCTCGAGCGGGAGTTCACCGATTTCGTCCAGAAAGATGGTGCCACCGGTTGCTTGCGCGAAAAGCCCGGTCCGCGCGGTTTTTGCGTCGGTGAAGGCTCCGCGAACGTGTCCGAACAGCTCGCTCTCGAGAAGACTCGCCGGCATCGCCGCACAGTTGATGGCGAGGAACGGGCCGTGTTTTCGGTTGCTCTGGCCATGAATCGCCTTTGCGACCAGTTCCTTGCCCGTGCCGCTTTCGCCCGTGATGAGAACGGTGGCTTCCGTGTCACTGACTCGAGTGATCAGATCGAACACTCGGCGCATGGCGACGCTCCGACCGATGATGTCGTCGAATCCCTGTGGAGTTCCGGCCGCGCGACGAAGGCGCTTCACTTCCTCCTGAAGACGACGGTGGCGGAGAGCCCGGTCCACGGTGAGACCGATCACGTTGGCATCTACGGGCTTCGTGACGAAGTCGTAGGCGCCGGCACGGATCGCCCCGACGGCCGCTTCCATGCTTCCATAGCCCGTCACGACGACGACGGGGATATCCGGCCGAATGCCGATCAGGCGCTCGCAGAGGTCGAGGCCACCCAGATCCGTCATGTTGAGGTCCGTCAAAATGACGTCGAAGTCCTGCTCGGCAGCGAGTTCGAGCGCGTCGTGAGCGGAAGTGCGCCACACTACATTGTGCCGACGCTTGAAGATCGTTTCCAGCAACTCGCACGCCGTCTGATCGTCGTCGACAATCAGAAGCCGGCCTGGCTCGTCGTCAGCGACGAATCCCGTCCCACGTTCGGTCGGGACCACCTCGCTCTGCTCGCTTGGTGGGGTCGCAAGTTGCATTACAGATCCTGTTCCAACCATCAATGGCGGGCCCTCTCGTATCTCGGGATCTCTTACTCTGTTAGCACGCGCCGGGAACAATGCGCCAAATCGACCCAGCCCGGTCCGGGAGGCGTCCAAATCGTCAACCCGCGGCCACCTGGAACATGCGGCTGGTCGTCTGGTCGAATGCCTCCTCTCGCGCCGGCGGCCTCGATGTACGGCGGATGACGATGAGCCCCCGCGCGAGCGACTCCGCTCGAAAGTTCACGGCGAGGCCCACCGGGAGGCCCGTCAAGCGAAGCCGAGTTCGAAGCGCCGACCGATGTGGCGACGAGATCGATTCGGCGACGATCACGTCCACGGCGATCTTTCCGGCGACGCAGACGTCGATCCGCAGAGCGGCATCCATTCGCACTCCTCGATAGAAAATGGGGACCGGGACGCGTCGCTGGAATGACAGCTCGCGGTGTCGGAGTTCCTGGCACAGGGCGATCTCGTAGACGCCGGGCTCGAGGCCCGAACCGAGACGACGATGAACCTCGTGGCACGCCTCTATGGTGACGCGTTCGAGTTCCGCGATACGTGGATCGTCCGGCGGTTCCATGAATGTCCCCTCGGTCGGCATTCCGCCGGGTTGCGACTTCTTCTGTACTCCAACCCCGGCGTTCGAGTCCTTGGCGCAACCGGTCCGGTGCGGGCCCAGCTGACGCCGCGTCCGCAACTGATTGGCCGGAATCGACCCCGGCGATCTCCGGCGTTAGGAGCCCGAAGCCTTCGCAATTTCCAGCGCTCGCGCGAGCAGCACCGACGGTTCGTTCTTGGCTGGGTCATCCAGGACCTCATCCAGCAGCCTTCGCAAAATCTCTCCATAAAGGGGTCCCGGGGGAACACCGAGCGCGGAGAGGTCCCGACCACCGATGGAGAGGTCGCGGATCGTCAGAGCTGCACCCGCGGCGCAGACATGGGCGACGTGCGCCATCAGGCCTTCGAGCCGCGCGAGGTCGTCGGTCGCGTCGCGCCCCTTCCCGAGCACGTCAGCGCGATTCAACGCGTACAGCTCCTCGACCCGTTCAGGACCCACGCGACGCATCCAGCGGCGCACCGCGGCGTCGGTCCACGACGAGTCCCAGCAGATGAGGTGGTGTCGAACCAATGCCACGATGCGATCGCGGTCGTCGTTCGAGAACCTCAGGCGCTCGAGAAGAGGTCTTGCCATCTCGGCGCCGATGCGCTCGTGCTCGTAGAATGTGTAGTCTTGGGTCTTCTCGCTGAACTCTCTCGAGCGAGGCTTGCCGACGTCGTGAAGGAGTCCCGCAACGCGTAAAATTGGGGTCTCAGGGCAGGCGTCCATGCAGTGCATGGCGTGACCCCAGACGTCGTACGCGTGGTACCGGTTCTGCTCGCATCCCACGGATTCGAGCAATTCCGGCGCAGTGATGGCAAGAAGACCGTGATCCTTCATCACCTCGAAGGCCCGGCTCGGTCGCCGTGCCTTCATCGTCTTCAGCCACTCGTCGCGGACCCGCTCGGCGCTCACTTTCCGGTACGAGGCGAGCGAGGGCTCCATCGCCCTAGCCGTCCCTTCATCCAGAGATAGCTGCAATGTCGCGACGAACCGCGCGGCCCGAAGAACTCGAAGTCCATCTTCGGAAAACCGTTCCATCGGGTTTCCGACCGCGCGGAGCAAGCGGTTCGTCAGATCATCGGCGCCGCGGAACGGGTCGATCAATCGATCCTCGAGCGGGTCGTAAGCCATCGCGTTGATCGTAAAATCTCGACGCGCCAGATCCGCGACGATGTCGTCCACGAAGTGAACCGAGTCCGGGCGTCGCCCATCCGAATACGATGTCTCGCCCCGCAACGTCGTGACTTCGTAACTCTCACCATCGACGAGGACGGTCACGGTCCCGTGCTTGATCCCGGTGGGGATGACGCGAGAAAACAGCTCCTGCACGCGCTCCGGACGCGCATCCGTGGCGATGTCCCAATCGCCTGGCGAGGGATGTTCGTGGGACACGGCATCCGCGAATAGGTCGCGTAACAGAGCGTCTCGAACGCCGCCGCCGACCAGCCACGCGCGGTAGCCTGCCTCCGAGAGACGGACGCATAAGGCACGGGCCGCCTTCGGGAGGGCCAGGCGCAACGTCGACGGAACGATCACGAGCGGTTTTCTACTTGCTCCAGCACGCGAAGGCACGTGAGCCCATCATTTTGCCCAGGGGTTCACGATATCGCCGCCGCCGAGACTCACCCCGCTGCTCGGCGCACGCCGTACGGTCACCGTGCGCGGGCGCTGCAAGGGCGCGACGTGTTCACGGGAAAGCGTGACGAGGAGCTTCGATTCTTTTCCGTCGAGCACTACCGAGCGGGTCACGTATCCCGTCCGCCGGACCTCCACGTGCACGGTCTCGCCGTCGGCGATGTCGATAACGACCGGGCTCGTCCCGAGGCTCTTTCCGTCGCGGTAGATTTCCGCATCGGGCGGCTCCCCGGCGACGGCGACCGACGTCCAGACTGCCGCAGGCGTGGCTGCCTTTGCAGGAACCGCCAGCGGCGCGGAACTGGCGCGCGGAGACGGCACCCCGCTATTCGACGCAGAAGGGGACGCTGGGCTCGTCGAACTGCGCGCAAAGATCGCAACCACGAGACCGACCGCGACGAGGATGCCCGCGCCGCCCGCGAAGAGCGGCCAGCGACTTCTACCGAACCCGCGCGGCGTCGCCGGAACCGGCGCAGGCATCCGAGGATGGACCTTGAAGAAGTCGGTCGGCACGTTGAAGCCGCCGGAGCGCGACATCATTTCGCCGACGGCATCGGGAGCGAGTCCATTGGCGAGCTTGTCGAGCTCGGCAATGAGCTCCCGCGTCGATGCGTAGCGCTGGTCCGGCCGCTTCGAAAGGCACTTCAGGATGATCGCCTCTAGCCCCGGTGGCACATTCTCCGGCGGAGGCACGAGTGCGCGGATGGGGACGGGCGCCTTGTACATGTGCTGTGTGAGGATCCCCATGAAGTTGTCGGCGTCGAACGGCACCTTGCCGGACGCAAATTCGTAGAGGATCACGCCGAAAGAGTAGATATCGCCGCGATGGTCCACGGGCGCACCCGCGGCCTGCTCCGGCGACATGTAGTGGGGCGTTCCGAAGACGGCGCCTGCGCGCGTGAGTTGCCCGCTGCCCTCGCTGCTCGTCGACACCTTCGCGATGCCGAAATCCAGGATCTTGACGAAGTCTTTATCGCCCCCGCGAGGGATGAGGAAAATATTGTCGGGCTTCAGGTCGCGATGGACGATGCCGGCGTCGTGAGCCGCAGCAAGCCCCTGCGCCAGCTGACGAGCAATGTGAATCAACCGAGAGATTGGGGCACGCTGTTCGCCGCGAATCACTTTCGACAGAGGCTGTCCGTCGAGAAATTCCATCACGAAGTACGTCGAGCCGTCCGGCAGCAGACCGAAGTCACTGATGTCGATGATGTGCTCGTCGCCAATCGCGGACGCGGCCTTCGCCTCGGTGAGGAAGCGTTCGGTGACTTCTGCGTCCCGCGCGAGATCCGCGCGGAGCACCTTCATCGCGACTTTCTTGTCGATGATCTTGTGGCGACACCGGAACACGACCCCCATGCCGCCCTCGCCGAGCACCGCTTCGATCCGGTAACGGTTGTCCACGGTACAGCCGACGAGGGGATGCAGCGCCGACGGGGGAGGCGCCCCCGGGTAAAACACCGACGAGTCATCCGCAAAGCTGTCTGCGGGAGGACGGACCGAAGCCAGCTTCAATCCCCGGGGCGGCGTCGGGAGCTGGTCTTCAGAGGCGGTGCCTTCGGGATCCTGACTCATCGCGGCAGCTCCAAGACGGGCGAGCCCACACGCAGGTTAGCCCAGGCGCTCCCGAAGGTCCGGGTCATTCCGGCGATCATGCAAGAGATGCGCCCCTCCAGAGAGGGGCCTTCCGGGCGGTTTCGAGCTCTGGGCGGCACCGAACCCGTGCATGGAAACGATCCTCCTCGCCATTTATTGCGCACCCACCTAACCCCACATGCCCGTGGCATACCCCTCCCAGGGACGGCGGTCCGTCCTTCTGATAGCACTGCCGCGCCCCCGAACGACGTCATGGGATTCCCACTCGACCTGGCCCTTCGATACATGCGCTCGCGCAAGCGAGCGTTCATCTCCGTCGGCACTGCGTTCGCCATCGTCGGCGTAGCGCTCGGAACGACGGCGCTCTCGACCGTCCTCAGTGTCACGGGGGGATTCCGAAACGAGTTTCGCGAAAAAGTGCTCGGGGTGAACGCGCATGTGCTCGTTCTCAAGTACTCGAGCGACTTCCCCGAGTACCGCGAGGTCATGAAGAAGATGGAGACGGTGCCCGGCGTCATCGGCATCGCGCCCTTCGTCATCAACCCGATGATGATCACGCACGGGGACCGCACGGCCACGGGCGTGCTCCTGAAAGGGGTCGACCCTGATCGGCTCTCGCAGGTGCTCGATCTGCCGCGTCACATGGTGGAAGGTTCGCTCGCCGGCCTACGTCTCGAAGGGGCGAAGCCGCCGGCAGCGCGCCACGAGGACACCGACGATTTCGTGCCGTCGCACGTGTCGCCGATGAAGCCTCCATCGGTCGACGCGGAAGACCTTCGCGCCGCGGGGTCGGCGCGAGTGCCCAAGGACGATCTCGACCGAGCGATAGAGGCATTGCTCGACAAGGCCGCGCGCAAGGAACCGAACCCGGCCGCGGTAGGGACGCCGCGACTCGACTCCAGTTCTCCGAAGCCGGTGGATTCGGGGTCCGCCCTCCTTTCCCCCGGGGCGGACGCGGGTTTCGATCCGGCAGCGCTCCCCGCGACAGACCCGGTCGGCCGCGTCACCCCGGCGGGCGGCTACACGAGTGTGCTCCCAGAGGATGACTCGGTCCCGGACGAAGTCGATCCGGATCCGTGCAAGGACGAAAGCGCAACGACGAAGCTACCTGGCATCGTCATCGGGGCGACACTGAAGCAAACCCTGGGCGCCAAGCTCGGGGACTGCCTCCAGGTGACGTCGCCGACAATTGGCTTCTCCTTTTACGGCGGCACGATGCGGCCTCCGGTCGCGAAACAGTTCCGGATCACCGGTGTCTTCGAAGCGGGCTTCGATCAATACGACTCGAAGCTGGTCTACACGGACCTCTACCAGGCCCAGGCCTTCTACGATGGTGGCGATACCGTCACGGGAGTCGAGATGAAGGTTGCCGACATCGACAACGCAAAGCACATCGCGGGGCTAGTGTCCGACAAGCTGAACAACGCCATCTACCACGTGCTCGATTGGGAACAACTAAACCACGGTCTCTTCACGGCACTCCGCATCCAGCAGATCCTCATGAGTCTCGTGATCGCTCTCATCATGGTGGTGGCCGCATTCGCCGTGATCGCGACGCTCATCATGGTCGTCCTCGACAAGAAGCGTGAAATCGCCGTGCTCAAGGCCATGGGCGCGACGGACTGGGTACTCCTGCGATCCTTTCTTTATCAAGGCCTCATCATGGGCGTCGTCGGGGCCGCTACCGGTCTCGCCGCCGGGTACGCCGTCTGCCGATGGATCCTCGTGTACGGGTTCCCGCTCGATCCCAAGGTTTACTTCATCTCTCGCCTTCCGGTGACGGTGCGCCCGATCGAGTTCACACTGACGGGCGCCTTCGCCATCTTCGTTTGCCTCGCGGCTACCATCTGGCCGGCGCTGTACGCGTCGCGCCTGCGCCCCGCCGAGGCCTTCCGCGAACAGTAGACGACACGGCAAGTTCGGCGTCCCGTCAGCGTGCGCGGGCGACGTGGGGCATCATCTTCGAGCGGCGGAGAAGGCTGACGATCCTCGCGCGGATCTCCGGGACCCGAAAGGGCTTCGTGACGTAGTCGTCCCCGCCGGCCTCGAAGGCCGCGACAATGTCGCTCGACGACGAACGAGCGCTCACGAACAGGATCGGTAGCCCCGCGAAGCGTGGATCCCTCCGGACGCGCTTGCAAAAATCCAATCCCGTCATTCCCGGCAGCATCCAGTCGAGCACGACGAGTTCGACGGCCATGTCACGAAGACGATCGAACGCGTCTTCCGCACTGGAAACGACGCTCGTTGCGTAACCGGCGGCATCCAGTAGCGCCGTGAAGATGCGTTGCGTTTCGCGATCGTCGTCGACGACGAGGATGCGTGTGTCCACCAGCGTTTCCACGTCGCCGCCCGGCGGCGGCAGGCTCGAGGGCAGGACGCTCGGCACACCCTTGGAATTCGCGAACGTCCAGAGACGCTGCCAATCGCGATCGTCGAATGCGAGACGCAGCCCGTACCCCCGATCCACGATGCACGCCGCGATCGACGTGGACTCTTCGTCGATCACGAACTGCGCGAGCACCCACTCTCCGTCCTCGCTGCCCGTCACGCCAGGGGGTAGCTCCAGATCCTGTTCGTCGCCACCGGCTTCGAGCTGGAGGGATAGCGCTTGGTAGCTCGTAAACTCGTAGACGATGCCGCGCACGAGCAAACGACACTAAATAATTTTGCGCGCCAAAGCTACCTCGGCACGCGCAAGGCACACATTCCCGCGAAAGCCGCGGTCAGAGCGTAGAGCATGCCCGTGCTCTGCCACGCCGAAAGCCCGGCTACGAGCTCACCGCCCAGGAGACTGCGGATGTGGGCGCGGGGCAGCACGACGCAGGAGAACGCTCCGGCAACCCAGTCCGCAAGGAACGCGACCGTCCGACCGCCGCCCGCCTTGCCGAAGAGCGATCCGAACGAGAACAAGCCAACGTAGGCGCTTGCAGCGAGGACGGCTATCCAGGACGCAGTGAGGGCATCCGAAAGGCTGGCGTGGGTAGCTGCCCCGCGTGCGAAGATGACGGCAACCGCGGCGACCGCGGCCGAAACGGCGGCTACGCGAATGCTGGTGCCGATAATCATGCCGAGGACGAGCGAACGCCGATTGGCGCCCCGGCGCGCGGCACCTTTCACGGCTTGATCGAGTCGTCCGCGAAGACACGCAACGGAGACGGCCGCGCACGCGAAGAGGGGCAGGATCCAACCGAACACGGCTCCCGCAAGGACGATGTCCGCAGCGTCCGCAGGGGATTGCCGGCGAAGGATCAGAGCGGCAACCAGGGCTGCCGCGAGTGTCGAACCCGTTGCGACGGCGAGCCATCGTCCGGAAAGCCGTTCTCCGGCGATCGAAATACCAGCCGCGAGGCTTCGCCGCGAACCGGAGCTGCTCACGACCGCGCTCCGGGACTTACGGCCATCCCGTCCCCAGCAGCCCCCTGAACGTCGAACCGCGCAATCGCAAGACCGTGCTCGTGCGCCGCCCGGAGCACGGCGAGCGAGACGTCCTCGACGTCGTCCCCTCGGACGACGAGATCCGAGGCACCAGCGCGCAGCTCCACCTCCGTGATGGCCGCGTGGTCGGCCAGCGCCTTCGCCAGGGCGCGAGGGTCGTCGACGCGAACCTTGAGCTCGCCCCCCGGATGTGCCGAGAAGGCCGTCAGCGCGAGCCGTCGTTGGATGATCGTCGTCGAGAACATGCGAGCGCCAACATCGCGCGCGTCGCGCTCGCTGGCGACGATGGCGACCACGGCGGTCCCCAGTCTTGCGAAAATCGGCGAGTCGCCGCAGGACGAACCGGCGCTCCAGGCCGGCGCCAAGCGGTTCCACGAATACGGCAACGCGCGGTCGTTCCACGGCAAGCGCTATTGCCAGAGCGACGCTGCGTGTCTCTTCCGAGGACAGCGTCGCCGGGTGTCGTCCACGCAGCGGAGCGAGTCCGGCAGCGGCAAGGACCTCGCCCGCAGGACCCGGGCGCTCACTAAACGTCCCCGCGCGAGCGACGGCGACTTCCACCGTCTCGCCGTGGAGAGCTTCCTCGACGGGCAGCAGCGAAGCGACGTCACGGCGAAGGTCCGGCTCCACGAATGGATCGTGGCCATCCACGCGTACCGAACCCTTTCGCGGACGAGTGATACCGCAGGCCAGCTCGGCCAGTTCCCCGGCGGGGCCGAACCCGTCCGCAACGATCGCCGTCGTCCCGCCTTCGAAGCTCGCGTCGAAGCCGAAGAGCCGGCGGCCGGCGGCGCCGGCGAAAACCAGGCGCGTCACGTCACGTTACCCCTACGAGCTCCGCGACACGACTGGTCGACCAACGGAATGCTGCGACGACCCCGGAGGTCCCCAGCCTCGGTATGAACGACGGCGTGAGCAGGAATGCGAGGAACACGGCCCGACCGTGACGTGGCGAGAGACACGATGAGACCCGCGAAAGAACACCGACCACGATGCCGAACGCAATCGCGTACACGAGGATCGCCGAACCCAGCCGCAAAGAGCTGCCGGCGCCGAGCGATCCCCAGGTTGCCACTGCGAGAATCAACGCGGGCAGAGCCACGGTGCGAGTGACCACCCAAATGGTCGCAACTAGACGGAGGAGACCTTGAACGTGCACCGATGCTCCGCGACTTTCCGCAAGGTCGACGACCCCGTTCTCACGGTCCTCTGTCTGGAGATCGCGAGCTGCCGCCCAGGCAACACCCGCCCCGGCAAGAGACAAAGGTCCTAGGGCGCCCAGGGCCACCGAGGCGCCGCCCGACGACTCGCCACGCGACGCGACCCACGCGACACCGTAAGCCACCGCGGCGGCCCAGGAATAGAATCTCGCCGACCGGGAAAGACCTCCGCGGCGTACCGTTCGAGCAAAAAGTGGCACGAACCACGCGAGGCGACGTGCGCCTCGGAGCACCGATACCCGGAGGTCAGGGGCTTCCAGCGACGCCACCAGCCTCAGTCTACGCTCCGTGCCGGCCAGTGCTCAGGAAAGGAACATGTATTCGATGCTTGCGTGGCCGGCCCTAGCTGTGGATCCTGCCGGGCCAATGGTGGACGAAGCGGGCCGTGCCGCCCCGAATGGTGCGAAAGATCGCCCGACGGACCGACGCGTTCCGTCGGAACGAGAGATCGATTCTCCGGACAAGAAGACGCTGATTCTGCTGTTCGTCCTCTTCATCGTCACGACATGCTCGTGGGGCGCCGCTCGGTTTGCATGCAACATGCATCCCCCGGAGAGCCATGCTGCACCGAAGCTGCCGATCGAGCGCCTGACCTTGACCCCGAAAGATGCATCGATCGAGTTCATCCAGCGTCTGCGCTCGTACGACTTCGACGGTGCGCTCGGGATCGCCGAAGGACCACTCGTCGCCGAGGTCGAGCGCGCGAAGTCCGAGTGCGCGGCGCACGCCAATGATTGCGCGAGGAACCGAGAGGCGGCGGCGGGTCGACTCACGACGGCGGTGGTGGTGGCGACGGATGGGTTCAACGCAGGCGTTCGGGTGAGGACCATGCTCAAAGGCACGACGGAGCGTTATCGGCTTCGAATGCACCGTGAAGACTCCGGCTGGAAAGCCGTGAGCTATGACGTGGAATCGTCCCCGACGGCGGCCCCCGCTTCATCGTCACCCTAAACTGGCTGACGGACAAGGATGCGGTCCGGCCATGGGCCCGGGACATCTACCGGAAAATGCTCCGGTAATCCAAAATCGACCGCGACTCCGTAGGGGTTGCCCGTCGCCTGCGTCGGAAGGGGCAAGGAGACTCGCTCATGCGAACCAAGCACCTCACGACCACCCTGATTTCCGCCCTGACCTGCTCGGCGCTGGCACTACCCGCAAAGGCGCAGACTGGAAAGCATCACCAAAATCCAGCCGCATTCCTGGAACACTTCGACCGAAACCGCGACGGCAAGGTGGAGCTTTCGGAGCTCCCAGAGCCGCTCCAGCGCCGTCTGGAGCCCGCGGACACGAATCGCGACGGCGTGATCAGCGTCGAAGAGCTGAGCGCCCGCTGGGACGAGCTCAGAAAAGAGAGGCTGGCCCGGATGGACACGAACGGCGATGGGCAAGTGAGCCCAGCCGAGCTTGCTGCCTTCAGGCAGGAGAGGAAGAAGGAGCGGGAGGCGCGAATGGATACGAACGGCGACGGACAGGTCAGCGACGCCGAACGCGCCGCCTTTCACGAGAAAAGGCAAGAACGCGCATTTGCGCTGATGGATACGAACGGTGACGGACGGATCACGGAACATGAAGTGCGACCACGTCTCTGGGCGCGCCTCAGCGTCGCGGACACGAACCGCGACGGCGCCGTGACGTATGCAGAGATGACCGCTGCGACGGCGGCGGGCACTCTCAAGGTGCCTCTCCGTCACCGCCGACCGTCCGCCGGGGATGGTGGAGCCACCTCCGACTGACGGCGACGCGTCAGCCGACGGTGACACTCAGGCGCCCGGATTTCGTCCGGGCGCCTTTTTTCTCTACCGGGAAAGGGGGCCTTGCCAGCCTTGCCCCCGCGGCTCGCTTCGCGACCGCTCCCCCGCCGCCTTCGGCGGGCTCGTCTTCGCAAGGGGGTCTTGACCCCCGCGGCTCGCTTCGCGACCGCTCCCCCGCCGCCTTCGGCGGGCTCGCTCTGCTCGCGTAGTTCCGTACCTCTTTGATCCCTCGGGGACGACGCTGCTCGTCGATGCGGAACTACTCAGATCAGACCCTTCAGATCGAGCATTTCGCTCACGTCCGGCATGAGCACGAGCTCGACACGGCGGTTGGCCTGCCGTCCTTCTTCGGTGCCGTTGTCGGCAATCGGATCGGTTTCGCCGTAACCGGCGGCGTGCAGGTGGGTCGGATCCAGGCCGCCGCCGCCGCCCTTCGCATCTGTCGGCGCGATCATGTACACGAGCACCTGCCGCGCTCGCATGGCGGACAGACCCCAGTTGTCCTTGAAGTTTCCGCCCATGAGCGGCTTGTTGTCCGTGTGGCCCGCCACCTGGAAATAGCGAGCCGCCAGCAGCGGGTCCTTCCGGATGACGTCGCAGACCGCAGTGAGAACGTTCTTGCCCTCTTCCTTCAAGGTGTCCTGCCCAGACGCAAAGAGCACGTCGCCCGGCAGCGAGATGACCATGCGATTGTGCCTGATCTGGACTTTCAAGCCCAGGTTGGTGAGCTTCTGCAGCTTCTCCCTGAGCTGTTCGAATCGCTCCTTGATGGCCTCGAGCTGGGCCGCACGCGCCTTGTATTCTTCGAGCGCCCGATTGGTATCGTCCAGGCTCGCCGAGAGACGCTGCTTCTCCGTACTGAGCTGCTCGACGTTGACGCCCATCGCCTGGAGCTTCGAAGTGAGATCTGCGACGCGCTGCTTGGCTTGATCGAGCTGAGCCTGGAGGTCCTGCTGCTTCTGCTGATCGTCGGATTTCAGCTTGTTGTACTTCGCGAGCTGCGCCTGCCACTCGTCCTCCGAATAGCCGCACCCGGTGGCCACCATGGCCGCAAGCATCGTTAGAGCTATCTTGCGCTGGATCACGTGATGAACCTCCGTTGGATGGCCGCACGGTGGCACGGGCCGGCCTCAACGAACAAGAGGGATTTCGGGGGGCGTCAGGTCCCGAAAATGCGCCGCTTCTCGAGAAAGTCGACGACGGCCTGGGCGGCGCGGTCGGCGTGGGGCTCGGACCCGGTCCGGTAAACGACGACGTCCGGAAGAAGGACCGATTTCGCGCCCAGGGGCGGGTTTCCGTCCGAGGAGACGCCTACGCGGACCATCTCCTCCGCCGACACACGCGGTGGAATGTCTTCAGCGGACGGCAAAGCACAATGAACGATGGCAATCACGCCCGCGAGCGCAGCGTGGCGGGCGGCGTCGAACACGCTGGTGCCGAGGAGGTCGTCCGTGGGTTCGATGACGACGGCTACTCTGCCCGCGTCGAAGAGCTGACGCTCGAGCGTATACGCGAGCTCGGCGGTGGCCTCGCTGCGTTCGGCGTCGATCCAGACGACGACCCCGGATTGACCGAGCCGCTCGCGGCGCTCTTTCGGACTCACCTGCGTGTGCGCGCGGTCCATCTCCTCGCGCGGCGCCCGCGTCACCTCGGACGAGCTGATCATCCCCGCCGCGACCGTGTTGTTGGTGATCGAATCGATGAGGATGAACGCGCCCGTGTGGCGGTTCCGAACGTACGGGTCGAAGAACAGTGCACGATGGCAGTGGACCCGAACGCGGCCGATGTCGTTCAACGAGAGCCCGGGTGCGGGCACCTCGTCGAGGGTCTCGAGATCGGTCTGACCGATCAGGGCCTCGACCTCGGCCCGGACCAGCTGGCTGGTGTGCTTGAGGAGATAACTCTTCTCGAGATCCAGCGGTCGTTCGCTCATCCACACGAGCATGGCCTCGAAGCGCTGTCCGACGCTCGGCGGCGCGTGCGGATGCACCAGCATGTCGCCGCGACTCACGTCCACTTCGTCGTCGAGGCGCAGCGTGACGCTCATCGGCGCGAAAGCGGCGTCCACTTCCCCCGCGAAGGTGTCGATTCCGCGAATCCGGGACATCTTTCGCGAGGGCAAGACCATCACGGCGTCGCCCTTTTTGACGACGCCCGCGGCGATCTCCCCCGAGAAACCGCGATAATCGAGGTTGGGACGCAGCACGTATTGCACCGGGTAGCGGAACGCATCGTCCGGAGTGCCGCGCGCGACCGGAACCGTCTCGAGGTGCTGGAGCAGCGTCGGACCGTCGTACCAAGGCGTCGCCTCGCTGCGGCGGACGATATTGTCGCCCTTGAGCGCGCTGATCGGAATGAACGTCACGCTCCGGAAGGTGAGCCTCGCGGCAAAACTCCGGAACGCCTCGCGGATCGAATCGTAAACGCCGGCGTCGTAGTTCCGGAGATCCATCTTGTTCACGCACACGACTAGGTGCGAAATCCCGAGGAGCGACGCAATGTACGCGTGCCGGCGCGATTGCTGGAGCACGCCGAGGCGGGCGTCGATGAGAATCACCGCGACATCGGCGGTCGACGCCCCGGTCGCCATGTTGCGCGTGTACTGAACGTGCCCCGGCGTGTCGGCGATGATGAACTTGCGTCGTTCGGTCGAAAAATATCGGTACGCGACGTCGATCGTTATGCCCTGCTCGCGTTCCGCTTTTAGTCCGTCCGTCACCAGCGAGAGGTCGAGCGCGTCGCTCTTCGTGCTCGACGCGCGTTCCACCGCTCGAAGCTGATCTTCGTAGAGACCGTGGGCGTCGTAGAGCAAGCGGCCAATGAGCGTCGACTTACCGTCGTCCACCGAACCTACGGTCGTGAATCGGAGGAGCTCCTTTCTCTGATGCTGCTCGAGATATCCGAGAATGTCCTCCTCGATGAAAGCTTGCTCGTCCATCAGAAGTAGCCTTCGCGCTTCTTGGTTTCCATCGAGCCCTCTTCGTCGAAATCGATGAGGCGCCCATGCCGCTCGGAATGCTTCGTGAGCAACATCTCCCGGATTATGTCCGGCAGCGTCGTCGCGCTCGACGGCAGAGCCCCGGTCAGCGGATAGCAGCCCAACGTTCGGAAACGGACGCGACGCATCTGCGGTTCTTCCCCGTCTCGTATCGGCAAGCGTTCGTCGTCCACCATCACGAGCGCGCCGTCGCGTTCGACCAGGGGTCGATCGGCGGCAAAGTAGAGCGGGACGATCGGAATCTTCTCGAGCCAGATGTAAAGCCAGATGTCGAGCTCGGTCCAGTTGGAGAGCGGGAACACGCGGATGCTCTCGCCCTTCGTCAGCTTCGAATTGTAGAGATTCCAGAGCTCCGGCCGTTGATTCTTCGGATCCCACTGACCGAATTTGTCGCGGAACGAATAAATGCGTTCCTTCGCGCGTGAGCGCTCCTCGTCCCGGCGCGCCCCGCCAAACGCCGCGTCGTAACCGCCTTTCGCGAGCGCCTGGAGCAACGCCTGCGTCTTCATCACGTCCGTGTACTTCTTGGAGCCGTGATCGAACGGATTGATGTTGGCGGCCTTCCCCTCTTGATTCGTGTGAACGATGAGCTCTAGGCCGTTCTCCTTCGTGAAAGAGTCACGAAAGCGGATCATCTCCTTGAACTTCCACGTCGTGTCGATGTGAAGGAGCGGAAACGGCAGCTTGCCGGGGTGGAACGCCTTGCGCGCGAGGCGGACCATGACGCTCGAATCCTTGCCAATCGAGTAGAGCATCACCGGGTTCTGAAACTCGGCGACGACCTCGCGGATGATATGAATGCTCTCCGCCTCGAGCTGCTCGAGATGCGTGAGGCGGTTCTCTAGTGCTGCTTCCACGGGAAGATTCGACTCCGCCAGGCATCTAGCACTTTTCCCATCGGGATACGAAACAATGCGGAGTAACGCATTGAAATTAGTCGTGATTCAATCTCCATCAGGCACGCGGTGCGCGCCGCAGCGGTCCGCTGTAAGCGTCAGGCCCCGAAGCTCGACGGCGCGGCCGCGCGCCGCTCGGACGCGCGCAAGGTAGTCGGAGCGCGGGATTTCTTTGGCGCCCATCGACGCAAGGTGCGGCGTCAGGAGCTGCACGTCGAACAGCTCCACGCCGGCGGCGGCGAGACTGCGAACCGCGAAGACGAGCGCCACTTTGGATGCATCGGTCCGACGATGAAACATGCTCTCGGCTGCGAAGAGCGCCCCCCGCTGGACGCCATAGAGCCCGCCGACGAGCTCGTTCGCGTCCCACACTTCGAAACTGTGCGCGTGGCCCTCCCGGTGGAGCGCAACATACGCCGAGATCATCTCCGGCAGGATCCACGTTCCCACGTCACGGTCGCCAGCGGCACGCATCACGCCTTCGAAGTCTCGATCGAACGTCACTTCGAACGGCATCCGGCGCAACGAGCGGCCGAGGCTTCGCGATACGTGCAGCTCATCGGCGACGATGACCGCGCGCGGGTTCGGGCTCCACCAGAGCGGTGGCACGCCCTCGTCGTACCAGGGGAAGATGCCGTTATCGTAGGCGACGAGCAGTCGCGCGATGGACAGGTCGCCACCGATGGCGAGAAGACCGTCGTCGTCGGCGAGTTCGGGGTCGGGAAACGCGATCGGGGTGCCCGGATGAAGCGGGATCGGCCGACGACGAATGCGACGCATGTGCGCCGGGAGGATAGCAAGAGCGCTCGGCGAAGATCACCTCGTCTTCGGACCGCCGCTCGCTTCGCTTTTTTCCAGCTTGAGCCCGTTCGCCTCTTCTTCCGTATCGCGCGTCTCGCACCTTCGGCGCTCGTCTTCGTCGATGACCGCGTCCGGGAGCCGCGGGGGAGACGCGAACGCGGGATGGGAGAAGTCGAACATATCGTAGGGGGGTTCGTCGTTGGCATCGCGACGCGTCAGGGCGGGAAGCTCCGCGCGTGCCTGGACGAACCTGAGGAGCGACGTATGCGAGTAGGTGCGATGCGACACATAGTGCGCCCGCGCGAAGGGGGAGACGGCGATGAACGGAACCCGCACGCCCAGGTGGTCGAACCTCGTACCGGCGCTCAGTCCTTCGATGCGCGGAGGTTCCTCGTCCGGCGGACACGCGCGCGGCGGGGGAACATGATCGTAGAAACCGCCGTGCTCGTCGTACGTCAAGAGCAGCGCGGACCGCGACCAGGTCGGGCTCGCAAGGACGGCTGCGACGACTCTTGCGACGAACGCCTGACCGACTTGCACGTCCCCAGGGGCGTGCTCGTCGGTCGCCGTCTTTCCTCCATAGGTCGACTCGATCCATGAAAAGAACGGCAGCTTGCCGGCCTCCGCGTCAACGAAGAAGTCCTGAATCGGACGGAAATGCTCGCCCTTCTCTGCGTGGAGGCGGGGGTACATCTGCTCCTCGAATGTCCGCCCCTGCGAATACACGACCCAGGAGAACCCGCTGTCCTCGAGCTGATGAAAGAGCGTGTGCTCCTCGGCCCGCGGGGGTGGGGGCGTGTTCACGGCGTGCCCGAACGACGATGCCGACAGGAAGAACATCCGGTTGGGAAACGTCGGCCCGGGGACTGCGGCGAAGTAATGATCGGCGATGGGGAACAGATTGGCGAGCGCGCGACGTCGACGTTCGGTTGCCCGTACTCGGGCAGCTTCTGAAAATAGTGATCGAAGGACCGATTCTCCTGCATCGCGACGATGAAGTGATCGATCGGGATCTGGTCGCCGATGGGGGAGCCCGGGTCGAGCGAGTCGCGCGGCAGCGCGCCTGGCTGGAAGAAGCACGCCGCGCGACGCCCTGCCGGGGAATTCGGCGGAGGAATGCCGAGCGGCGCCGGGGAGCCCGGGCGCCCGCTCGACGCGGGTCCAGGTCCGCCGGAGGTCGGGCCCCCGTGGCACGCGACCAGCGCGGTGGCGACGATCAGTCCCGCTGCGGCGTGAACGGACGGTCGATCTTGTCGTTCCAGTCGAAGTAACAAGCCCCTGTTTCGTAACATACTCCGGATACGCACTTACCCGACGCGCAATCGAGGTTCGAATTGCAGCCGATGGTGTGGCGAGGAATGCAGCACGTCTGATTGTCGGAGCAAACGGTGAGGTCCTGCTGGTTCGCGGAGTTCAGTGGGATCTGGCACGCCGTGCCGGTCTCGCACACGGCGCTGCTCGCGGAGCCCGAGCAGAAATCGAACGCGCGGGCCTGGGGCTGACAGGTGAAAGCCTCCGTCGAGTTCGCCGGGTCGAGCTTGGCGCAATTCTGCTCTGCGCAGAGCGAGGCAACGGGGACGCCGCTGGCGGCCGCGCACTGATCGCCGACGGCGTACGGCGGAGCCGAGCACGTCGTGCCCACATTGCAGTACGCCTTCGTCGGATCGCAGCGCACGTCCGAGCACGTGCCGCCGATCGGTGCCGGACTCGTGCATTCGCTACCCTGGCAAATCTTGCCCGAAGCGAGACAGAGCTCGTCCTGACCGGCGCAGCTGACCCCGGTCCCCGCATCCGGCGTGTACACCTCGGACGGCGCCTGACAGTGGTCGTTCGCGCAACATTGGCTGTCCGCGCACGCGCCGCAGGCGGTCAGCCCGCCGCACTCCCTGTTGTTGCAGTTGTCGGTGAAAAACTGCGGGTTGCAGTCGGGCGATCCAACGGCTCCGAAGAGATCCGCGTTGAACGTGCACGTCGCGGTTTGCTTCGTCTTCACCGAGCCGGCCATCTCGATCGAGACGGTGGGCGTCCCCGTCGTCGCCGACGAGCAGTACCCGAGCAGGTACGTCCGCTTGGGGTAGTTTTGCACACGCGTCGTGATGTCCTGAAACGCGCCCGCCCAGTCCGACGCGGACTGCGCGAGAAAGGTCCCGTCCCGACCCATCGTGGATAGATCGGTGAAGTCGACCTCCGTGCCGATGCCGACGGACAGCAAGTTGACCTTGGTGGTCGAAATCAGATTCGTGTTCAGCGCGTAACCGGTGTTATCGCTGGCGTCGGTGATCATCACGACGGTGCCCGTCGTCAGTACGCCACCTTTCGTCACCGCGTCGCGAAGACCCTGCATGCGCTCGGTGGCGCGGATGCCGTTCTCGAATGCCTTGTTGACCGAAGTGCCGTTCTTGCCGAGCTGATCGGTGACCGCCTGGGGGTTATTTTGCAGGTCCTGGAGGGCGAGATCGACCGTATCGAGGTCCCTCGTGAACGGCAGATACTCCTCCACGTTCCTGGCGAAGGTCAGGATGGATACGCCGCCGATCGGCGGCTGCCCGCCGGCCCTCAGCCCGGGCAGAAGGACCGTGCGGATTTGCCCGAGGACCCCGGCGACCGAGTTTACGTCCGCCGTCATCGACGCGGACATGTCGATGACGAGCGTGATGTAGGACTCGACCGAGTGCGGGATGATCGTCGCGGAAGCCTCGAGAGAGTTCACGACTTGCGTGTTGTTCTCGAGAATACGAAACGCCTTCGACGGATCCCCTCCGCCAAGAGCCGCGAGATCGGCCGGTAGAACGGCGGTACCGGCGCAATAGTCGACCGCGAAGAACAAGCCCACTGCCGGTGCGCCGTTCGTTTCGAAGCGGCAGCTGTCGTTCTGGAGATAACGAAGGTTGATGCAGGAAGTGTCGACCACGCACAAGCTGTTCGCCGTTTCATTCAGCGAGGGCCCCCCGTCGGGAAGGGTGGCGACATAGCCGTTGTCGCACGCGCAGACGGCAGCGCTCCCGCTGCCCACGCAATGGCTGTGACCCTGACACAAAAGAGAACCGCAGTTCGTGATGGGCGCGTCGATGGTCGCGTCGAGGCTCGCGTCCGCACCGCCATCCTTGGACGACGTGCCGCCCGCAGCGGACCTGCCGCCACCACTGCCATCGCTCGCGGTGCCGCCCGCACTTTCGTTTCCGATGGGCGGCGCCGTCGTCGGCTTGCTCGAACACCCCTCGAATCCGAGAGCGGCAAGGAGGCCGAACAGGGTGACGGCAAAAAGCTTTCGAAAGGACCCCATGAGACCCCCAGCTTCGCTGAGAAGAGGGCCGATTCATACCAGACGGGCTCCCTGGGGGCGAGATCCACGCGGGATCGACGCTTCGAGCGACCTGGCGCGTCTCAGCTATCGCCGTGACGAATGGTCAGGTCATCCGCGGTTCCCGGGCGTCGATCGGGGCCTGCGGAACGGACCTCGGCGTGCTCGCCATTGCAAATGATGCGATAGCGATTCCCCCACGGGTCAGCCGTGGCGGCGGCGTCGTCCAGCCTACCTTCGTCCATCAGCTGAGTGATGGTGGGACAGCCGTTCGCGTTTTCGGTTTGCCACGCCTCTGCGGCGGCCTGCACGCGACGACCTGCTTCGAGCGCGCCCTGCGCGTCATCGCTGTTGTTCGCTCGCTCCACTACGACTGCGGTCGCGGCAACGGCCGCCGTCAGCACACCCATCACGAGGAGGGCTCCCCGGGAAACCTTGCCCGCAGACGAGAAGGTGCGCACGGCCTTCTTCATGACGTGGCACTTGGCAAAGCAAGCCGCGTGCCGGAGCTGCAGCCACGAAATGCCCGCAGCGATACGACGAGGCGCCGCGCCTTGCGTCAGGGTGGCGCAAGGCGCGCGCTCTTCTGCAGCCTCCGGTGACACTTTGACAGTCGCGTCAGCGCGTCCTCCCGCGACCGGGGAGTCGCCGAGAGTTTCGAGGTGGGACTGGCAGCTAGCGTCTCGCGATGGACCGCGCGAACCGCTCATCGTCGTCGAGTGGGGCGTGCGGCGACGGTTGCTCGCGCGAAATCCCCAGGTCGTAGCCGAGCCGCACGCGTCCTCTGCCCTCGGACAGAATGGACGGCGGAAACCCGAACATTCGACGAAACGTACGCGACAGGTGCGCGGAGTCCGAGAACCCGGCGTGATGCGCAGCTTCGGTCAGCGTCGAGCCCGCGGCGAGTGAAATGAGAACGTCGCGCAGCCGGAGCCAGAGCACGTAGCGCCGCATCGGCAGCCCCATCTCGGTCGTGAACAGATGGATGAGTCGCCCCGGAGACAACCCCACGGCCGACGCGAGCTTCGCGGCGGGCGGCGGCGACAGGACGTCGCGCTTGATTATGCTCATGGCGCGCAGGATCCGCGGATCGCGTGGACGTCGCGGCGCTCCGTTCACCGTGAGCTCGCCGACGGTGAGCGACCACGCGTCGAACGCGGCGCGACTCGTCCCGTCGAGACGCAGAAACACGTCACGGACGCGCTCGATCGTCTCCGACGATAACGAGCGCACTCCGGCTTCGACGAAGTGGTGCGCAATGCCCGCGTACACGTCGCTCTCCGGATCGATCTGCAGGATGGCGAGCTTGATGCCGCGAGCGTCGAGCTGTTGCTCGACGTTGGGCGCGACCATCACGCCGTCCATGGCCATGAACTCACGGCTCGGCTCGACGCGCACGCGCACCGGACCCTCGAGCCCGAGGATGACCGACGCGGTGAAATGCCGGTGCGCTTCGTTGAACATGTCGGCGCCGACGAACAGCGCTCCGTTCGGCCAGAGATGCAGCACGCCTTCGGGCACCGCGACCTCCGAGTTCCGAGCAACGCCTTCGAGCCGCACTCCCCGACGAGTATGCCGCGACAGGCGCCACATTGTGGAGCGCGAAATCACCCACGGCCGGAATGAAGCCGGATCGCGTCGCCGCGGCCGCTTCGAGGTCGGTCCGTCCGGGCCCGGCATCGAAGCGCCGGCCGGCATCGAGGGCGCGCTACTTGCAGCGCGTGCCGCGCGGCTCGGCCTCGCCGAACGAGCACGTTTCGCGACGCGCTCGACAGGGTCGCCGGTCCGTCAACAAGGGAGAATCCAGATGAATCCGACCAATCGAACTTCGCATCCGTCCCGACGAGTGAAGACGATATTACGAGCGGCCGCGATCGGCGCCGTGAGCCTGGCGATCGGTTGTGCCATGAGCTGCTCGAGTAGCGACACCGGCAGCAGCGGCACTGCCTCCACCTACGAGGCCTATTCTCTGAATACCGACTATGCGACGAGCGTGGCCGTGACGAACGCGGCGCTCTCGGACTCGTGGGGACCGACCGTGGTGACATTCGCACGCATCGCCGCGGATGCAGGTCCGAAGCTCGAGGATGCTGGCATGAAGAAGAGCGACGCGAGCGTCGCGACCCCCGCGCAAGGTCCGGCCAAGGTCATCCTTACGGTCGCTCGAGGCGATGTGTCCGTTTGCCCCGGGCACGTCACGGTGACGCCGATCATGACCGCCACGCCGTGCGACGAGAATGGACAATCGGGCGATACGCAGACTGGAACCACGGTCGTGTTCGACGACTGCGTGTTGAAAGGAGGGGGACGACTCGACGGCACGATCTCGGTGACGAGTACGCATCGAGCCAGCGACACCGCATGCGATTCGAACACGACGATCTCGATCACCTTCGCCGCGAACGTGCAGAACCTCGCGTACACGGCGCCGGACGGGACCGCGACCGCGATCCGGAACCTGGTCGTCGACGGCTCTTACGATCACACGATCGGATCGCCGCCGAAGAGCATCACGACGGCGATGCACGGTAGCGTGGAGAACGAGAGCTCGAACGGCGGCCTGGCGCTCTTGACCACGTTCTCCGGCCAAGCAACGTTCACGTTGCCCGGAACCCCGGGCGCGTACAGCGTGACGTCCTCGCTCGACTGGACCAGCTCGACCGCGCGGGACGGCGGCGTCGATGGCGGGCCGAATTCGGTCAGGGTGAACGCGGACGGGCTCACTCACGACGGCCAGTGCTGTCACGCCACGGGCGGAACCGTGACGGTCGCGGGCGCCCGGACCGGCACCTTCACATTCGGCCCCGCCTGCGGAGAGGCCACCGCGAACGGCAAGCCCGTCATGCTCTCCGACTGCACATAGAAGGGCTGCCCCCATCCGTCGCCGCCTCCGGGCGGCGACGACTTCCCCCAAAGCCGTGCTCGCGCGCCCAGCGGCGCGCTCCGCGCGGCCGGGGGAAGTCGGCCTGGACGTCTCGATCCGGATCCAGCATCACGCCCGCCCGACATGGATCCGGATCGCGTCGTCGTAGTGCGTCTCGAGCGCGCGGACACGCGTGCGGACGTCGTATTCGCGGAGCATCTTCGCGCGGGCGGCGCGTCCCAGGGTCGCCCGGAGAGCGGGGTCCGACGCGACGAGAAAGAGTCTGTCGGCGAGAGCATCCACGTCGCGCTCCGGCACGAGAAAACCGGTCACGCCGTCCTCGATGATCTCGGGAATGCCGCCGTGCACCGTCCCGATGGGCACGACACTCGACGCACTCGCCTCCTTGACCGACAGAATCCCGCTCTCGCGATCGCCTCCGGGGCCCACGACGCTCGGCGCCATCAGGACGTCGCTCTGCCGCAAGCGCTCCGCGACCCCCGAGCTTGTCAGAACGCCGCTGAACACGACCCTATCCTCGATCCCGAGCTCCTTCGCGAGCGCGCGGAGCCGCCCGGCGAGGTGACCGTCGCCAATCAGCGTGAGGCGCGACGGGAGCCGATTCGCGACACGAGCGAAGGCGCGAAGCCCGTACTCGAATCCCTTCTTTTCCACGAAGCGACCGACCATGACGACCTCGACACGGTCGCCCGGAGCCCTCGGCTCGGCCGCGAAGCGCTCCACGTCGATGCCGATGTGATGCAGGCGAAGGCGTTCCCGCGGCACGCCAAGCGCGGCGAGCATCTCGAGGAGCTCGGCGGACGCGCAGAGCCCGAGCGTCATGGCTCGGAGCACGGCGGGGCCGAGCAGCGCGTAGCGGAGGCTCTTCGGCAAGAAGCGGGCGGGAGACGACAAGATTGGCACGTCGTACCCGTGGAACGTCACGACCAGGGGCAGGCGGAGCTTCGTCGCGAAGCGCAACGCGTACACGCCACCGGGGCCGAAGTGCGCGTGCAGGAGCGCGAACCGCCCCGTCGCGAGCGCGCGTTCGAACGCGCGGTCACGGAGCGTCACGCCGTATCCGGGGCCCGCGACGTGAACGCGGTCGAACGGAAAGCGAGCGACGTTCATGCGCTTCCGGCAGAACACTTCGACGTCGTACCGCTCGTGGTTGCGGAGCTCGTCGTAGACGAAGGTCTGCGCGTACTGGAGAAAGTAGGTGCTGAAGACCGCAGCCGCCGGCATCAATCGGAAGATTCCATCGACCGCGGGACCGTGTGCTCCCAATCCGCCAGGAGGGTCCGGAGCGCCGCGATGAACGCGAGCGGTTGATCCAGGAGCAGGTGATGGTGCGCTTCCGGGATCTCGACGACCGGCGCGTTCCGCCGGAGGAGATGATACATGTACTCGCCCGTCTCGGGCGGGACGACATAGCTGAGCGCGCCGCGAAACAGCGCCACGCGACAGCGCACGTTCGCGAGATGCTCGTGCATGGCCTCCGGACGGGCGAGCTGGAACACGACGGGATCGAACTTCCACGTCACGCCGCCCGGAGCTTCGCGGAGCGAACGCTCGGCGATGAAGTCGAGGATGTAAGTGTTCTCGCACGGCTGAGGCGGCACGAGGCGGAAGTGTTCCCTCGCCGTCTTCACGTCCGGATACGTCTTCGGGTTGCGGAACGTACGGCCTTGCTGCCCTTCCTGGCTCTCCGGATCCGGACGGCGCACCGGCGCATCCACGATGATCGCGCCCGCGAGCGCGTCGCCATGGAGCGCCGCGGTGACGATACCGACCAGCCCTCCCATGCTGTGCCCGACCAGGATCGGCGGCCCGACGAAATCCGAGTCGCGGCTCACGGCCATCACTTCTTCCGCCCACGTCCGCCGCGGATAAGCCTCGCGCCGCCCGCTATCCCCGTGGCCGCTCAGGTCGAGCGCGACGACGCTGTAGTGCTCGGTCAAGAGCGGTGCGAGAAAGCTCCACCATTGCGCGTGGGCTGCGCCTCCGTGCACGAGCACGAGCCCCGGATTCTTCGGGTTCCCCCACCGGAGATAGTGAATGTCGCAACCCATCACCTCGATACGGTGATCCTCGCAGGGGGCCGCGATGGCCTTCTCGAACCATGCCGGAGCCTTTTCGGACATCGCCCTCAGCTACTTCCGCTTCTTGAGCAGATCCCCGAACGTGCCGAACCCGGTGACTGGCTTCTCCCCCTTGGCGCTTTCCTGGTTGCCCGCCGCGAAATGTTCGAACTCCCGGCGCTCGTCGGCCTGGCGCAAGGCGACGACGGAGAGGCGGACGCGGCCCCGCTCGTCGATGGCCTGGACCGCGGCCTCGAGCTCGGTACCGGCGGGGAAGGCCTTGCGCAAGTCCGCGCCGCGCGGCGTGCCGAGCTCGGCAGTGGGGATCAGGCCGCGCGTCGGCCGATGTTCTCCGGGAACCGAGAACTCCATGAACACGCCGTACCGTTCGACGCCGCTGACCTTGCCGTTGACGCGCATGCCCACGATGACCGCGCTCGTGCGCGCGGCTCCCGAGGGCTGTGCGCCGGGCGCTTCCGCCAGCGCTTCCACGATGGGAGCCGTGGAGACGGGAGTCAGCCGAACGGAGCCCGTGTCGCGCTCGATCTGGACGACGCGTGCGGCGATCCGCGAGCCCACCACGACCGTCGGCTTGCCGTTCGCATCCGTGAGCTCGGACGTCTCTATGTAGCCCTCCTGTTTACCGTCGAGCGCGACGAACACCTCCGCGGGGCCGACGCGAACGACCTCCAGGTCGAGCACGTCGCCGACGCGGCAGCGCCGGGGCCCGACGTGCCTGGGCGCGGATTCGAAGAGAGACGCGAAGGAACTCGGAGGCTCGTTGTTGGGCATGATTGGGTCGACCGGAATCCGACTTCCGCGCAGCCTACCTCGATTTCCGGGAACCGGGGCGCGCATGCCGTCCTTTTCCCATCTGGTAACATCGCCGCCGATGAAAATATTGCTCCTCGGCAGGGACGGCCAGCTCGGACACGAGCTTCTGCCGCTCTTCGCACCGAAAGGCGACGTTCTCGCGCTCGGCCGCAATGAGATCGATCTCGCCGATCTCGGGCGGGTCAAAGACCTCCTTGCAAGCGAGCGCCCGCGCCTCGTCCTGAACGGCATGGCGTACAACCAGGTCGATCTGGCCGAGTCAGAACCCGCCGCCGCGTTGCGCGTCAACGCGGAAGCAGTGGCGGTCCTCGGTGAGTACGCGCTCCGCGAGGGCGCCGCGCTCATCCACTATTCGACCGACTTCGTCTTCGACGGAAAGAAGAGCACGCCTTACGTCGAGACGGATTTGGCGGAGCCTCTGTCCGCTTACGGACGGTCGAAGCTCGAGGGCGAGCGGGCCCTCGCGGCGATGCAGGCCCCCGCCCTCGTCCTTCGAACGGCGTGGGTCTACAGCCTTCGACGCAAGAGCTTCGTCTCGATGATGCTCAAGCTTGCGCGCGAGAAGAAGGAGATGAAAGTGGCAACAGATCAGGTCGGGAGCCCCACCTGGTGTCGCGACCTCGCACGGGTGACCCTCGCCGTCGTCGAGAAGCTCGGTCCCGACGTCGCTGCGGGGGCGCGGGAAGCGCGCGGCGTGTATCACGCGGCGGGCGGCGGCGCGTGCAGCCGCTACGAGCTCGCCAGAGCGGCCCTCGAGCTCGATCCGAAGAAGAGCGAACACATCGTCGAGCGGCTCGAGGGCGTCAGCGCCTCCGAGTTCCCCGCGCCCGCCGCGCGCCCTGCCTACGCGCCTCTCGACTGCACCCGCCTCACGCGCCGCTTCGGCGTCTCCTTCCTGCCGTGGAAAGACGCCCTGCGCGAGGCACTCGGCGGGTGACGCGCGTCTGACGCGCCGAGGAGCCCGCGGCCATCGTGAACGTCGCGCCGACGGCCCACGGATTCGGATCGCGTCTTCTCGGTCAGCCGCAGACACTCCACGACACACGTCGCGACGACCCGTCCCTCAGCCAGGAGAACCCGTCCACACGCCGTGGTAGCCGCTTCACGCAGCGCGACGACGCCTCCGTCGGCCGTGAGACCCGCTTCACACACCGTGAGGACGTGTCCGTCGGCCGTGAGACCCGCTTCACATGCCGTGAGAACGCCTCCGTCGGCCGTGATAACTGGATCACGCAGCGTGAGAACGCCTCCGTCGGCCGTGATAACTGGATCACGCAGCGTGAGAACGCCTCCGTCGGCCGTGACGACGCGTTCTCACGGCCGTGAGACCCGCTTCACACAGCGTGAGAACGCCTCCGTCGGCCGTGATAACTGGATCACACAGCGTGAGGACGCCTCCGTCGGCCGTGAGATCCGCTTCACATGCCGTGAGGACGCCTCCGTCGGCCGCGACGACGCGTTCTCACGGCCGTGAGACCCGCTTCACACAGCGTGAGAACGCCTCCGTCGGCCGTGAGACCCGCTTCACACACCCGTGAGAACGTCTCCGTCGGCCGTGACGACCCGCTTCACACGCCGTGAGAACGCCTCCGTCGGCCGTGGGACCCGCTTCACACGCCGTGAGAACGCCTCCGTCGGCCGTGAGACCCGCTTCACACACCCGTGAGAACGTCTCCGTCGGCCGTGAGACCCGCTTCACACGCCGTGAGGACGCCTCCGTCGGCCGTGGGACCCGCTTCACACACCGTGAGGACGCCTCCGTCGGCCGTGAAACCCGCTTCACGCGTCGAGAGGACGCGTTCACGGGCGCGGGCGCTGGTTGCTGATGCGCACGAAGAACTCGGCGACGTTCAGGCGCCCGCCGGGTACTTCTCGAGCCACTTCTCGACGTCGCTGACGAACGCGAGGAAGTCGTCCAGTCGTTCCATCGCGAGAGCGACGCGATCCAGGCGTACGGTCGCGTACTCGTGGACCAGGATGTTGCGAAACCCCGCGAGTCCCACGAGGCGATCCGCGGTGTCCTTCGAAATCACGCCGCGCGCGACGAGCCGCGGAGGGACCTGCCGGTACTGGTCGACGACCTCTTGAAAAGTGCCGGCGAGCAAGTGGGAACCGGCATCGAAGAGCGCCTCGGCGGCGATCTGGAGACCGTGCTCGACGGACCACTCGAGCTTCCCATCGGCCTCGAGCGAAGCGACATCCACGCGACCGAAAGAGCGGAGTCGACTCACCGCCTGTTCGATGGTGAGCAGCTTTCGCCGGACCACGTCGGGACTAGGGGACACGGCCTGCTCCGGCCCGCTCGCGCAGGTACTGGTGCTGAAGGTCCCGCAGATGCTGCGTGTCCATGAACTCGAGCATCGCCCTCGCTTCGAACGCCGTGCGCTCGTCGTCATTGCGGACGACGAGGCGATCGCCCGCCGAGATCACCTGCAGTCGCAATAGCGGAGGCGCCGCGTGGAGCTCGACGAGGTCCACCTCCACGCCGGCCGCGGTGGACAGCGCTTCCACCAGGAGGCCGAAGGCCTCGGCCGAGAGCGGAGGCTCGACCAGCACTGCCACGTCTGCATCGCTCGCGGCCGTCGCGGCCCCTCCTCGTGCCCGCGAACCAAAGAGATAGGCAAGGCGAAGACCCGGCACCCGCGTCAGCGCCTGCACGAGCTCCGCTCGATTCATGAGCGTCGAGGATAACATATGGCGCGTCGAGGGGACTTCGGCGCTGTGAGTCACCGGGTCATGCCGCGACCGCGGCGTCCGGAGCCGCGTCGTTGTGGAGCGCGCCCCCGTAGACCACGATCGCGCGTCCGTCTCCTCGCGCGAGAAGCTGCTCGGTCGTCTCCTCCCCGTTGATCGACGCGCCATGGCCCTCCGTATCAATCGCCGCGCAATCCTAGGCCCCTCAGGCCACAGGGGAAACGGCACCGCAGATAAGTCCGCCCGCCAACCACGGCGCCAAACGCATCGTCGTCTTCACGGAGCGCGTGGGGAGCGGTACCAGGAGCGGCAACATCTCCCGATTGAAGCGCACGGTCGCGGACGGGACTCGCGCATGGCGAGCGCGTTCGGGTCGGCGCACACGGTCTTTCGCGGCTCATTGCGCCCGCGCCCGACGTGAGGACCGTTGCGTTCCCTGTCGAACGCTTGCATCTTAGGCCGCACAAGCCGCGGAGGAGATGCCAGTGTCACGCCTACTCGGAATCCGACTGAAAAACTACCGCGCCCTCGCCGATCTTCGTCTTGGCCAGGTTCAATACAGCAAGGGCGAGCCACTGCCTCGCTTGGTTTGCCTGATCGGACCGAACGGCTCTGGGAAGTCGACAATCCTGGACGCCTTCGGGTTCGTCGCCGACTGCCTACTCGAGGGCGTCGAAGCAGCGTGTGACAAGCCGGCTCGAGGCGGTTTCGATCGGCTTCACACACAGGGCTTCAGCGGACCGATCGAGTTCGAGATCTTCTTCGAAGACGACGATGCCGAGCGTCCAATCGTCTACGAGCTGCATGTCGACGTGGTCGAGGGTGTACCAGCGGTCGTGAAGGAGACGCTGAGACAAAGACAGCAGGGCGAAACGCGCGGCAAGCCCTACTATTTCTCAAACTCGACCGCGGCAAAGGCAAAGTTTGGACTGGGCAGGCCGTCGACATCAGAGCCCAGAGCAAGGACTCTCAAAAGGTACACCTAGCCGAGCTCGACAAGCTCGGCATCGCGACTCTTGGCAACTTGTCGGAGCACCCGCGTATCGTCCGTTTGCGGACCTATATCGAGCAGTGGTACCTTTCCTATTTCGTCCCGGACGCGGCCCGGACGCTCCCCCCGGCCGGGGCGCAACGGTGGCTCGACCGCACCGGTTCGAACATCGGCAACGTGCTCCAGTACTACCAGCGACAGCACACGAGGCAGTTCGGCGCGATCTTGAAGCGGCTCGCAAAAGCCATCCCTGGGCTCACGAAGATATCAGCCGAGGTCAGCACCGATAAACGGCTACTCCTGCGGTTCGACGAGCGCGGATATCAGGACCCATTTTATCAACAGAGTATGTCCGACGGGACCTTGAAGATGCTCGCCTACGCAGTCCTCCTGGCCGATCCGTCGCCGCGTCCCTTCATTGGTATCGAAGAGCCGGAGAACGGTCTCTACGTCCGCCTCGTCGAGCGGCTCGCAGGACAATTTGCGAGCCGCGCGAACAACGCTGGGTCCACGACGCAGATACTGGTCACGACGCACTCTCCGTATTTCGTCGATGCGCTGCAACCAGAGCAGGTTTGGCTGGTTCGAAAGAACCAAGAAGGACATGCCACCGCGCTTCGGGCCGCGGACGTCACAGGCATCCGTGCCATGGCGGAGCAGGGCGTGCCGCTCGGTTCGCTCTGGTACAGCAATCACTTCGATGACGGTGCGCCTGAATGACGATTCACGTACTAGTGGAGGGGCCCTCCGAACGTGCCCTGCTGGAGCGGTGGGCTCCTCGCCTCCTTCAGGACCAAGTCGTAAAGGTGCACCCTCACCAAGGCAAGGGTCGTCTCCCGAAGGACTCCGGGCGTCCACCCCTGCCGAGACACCGGGGTCTCCTCGACCAGCTGCCAGCCAAGCTCAGAGGGTTCGCGACATCACTCAACGTCGATGCTGATCGGGTCGTCGTGCTCGTTGACGCCGACGATGAGGACGTGCCGTCGCTCTATGAGGACATCTCCGAGGTGGTGCGTCGCGTCTCAAAAGCCCTCCGGGTTGTCGTTGCCATCGCGGTTGAGGAGACGGAAGCCTTTTACCTTGGTGACTTGAGAGCGTTGAAGGCCGGCTTTCCGAACGCGGATATGAAACAAGCGCGGGCATACGTGCCCGACTCGATCTGTGGCACCTGGGAGCTGTTCGGCAGAATCGTCGGTGACGGTGGGGGCGATAAGGTGGCGTGGGCCGAAACGATAGGCCCGCTCCTAACAACGAACGAGAGAGTCAGCCGGTCGCCTTCCTTTCGGAAGCTGTTGATGGCCCTCAATGAGCTGTCGCCCGAGCCGCTCACCCGAGGGAAACCTGCGCGTGGCTACCGTCATCCACCGAAGCAGCGCAGCGATTCCAGTCGTCGTCGGTGAGCCTCCTGTGAGCCACGTGCACGCGAGCGAAGCCCCGCCAACCGATCGCACTTTCGCAAGCAACGGGGAGCCCGAGCCCGGATCTTCTTTGCGGCGAGGGCGGGATTCGAATCGGGTGCCACGTCCGCGCCGATCGTCGCCGAGCTACTGCGTGTCACCGGGTCCTTGCAAAGACGAGCGCGAACGATGCTCGCGTGGGCCGGTACAGCGTCACTTTATCCGGGTGGGGCGCGCGACGAAAAGCGTCGAACCACGGCAGTGCGCGCCAGGCCGGAGTGTCCTTCACGAACTCCGGAACGATGAGATCCAGCTCGACGTACTTGCCTGCGGTTGCCTTTTCCAGCGCCGGCCCATAGCTCCACGCCGCGACCGCCGCGTCCGGCGCCGCGTCGTTGTGGAGGGCGCCCCCGTAGACCACGATCGCGCGTCCGTCCCCTCGCGCGAGGAGCTGCTCGGTCGTCTCCGTGAGCAACCGAGTCACGATGCTCAGGCTCGTCAGCACCGCGTTCGGCCCAGCGGCGGCGATGCGCGCGAGGTCGTCACACGACGGCCGCAACGGGTGCGGCGTGATCCCGAGCCGCCCGGCCGCCTCCGCCAGCGCGACGAACTCATCCTGGTCCGTCTTCGCCTGATGTTTCGTGACGACTCTCTGCGCATCGCGGACGGTCTCGGTGGCTTTCCGACACGCGGGATTCGGAAGCATCACCTCGACCACCAGATCGCTTGCCACCCCCACCAGTAACGGCAACATCTCCCGCGTGAAGCGCAGAGTCGCCGACGGAACCCGCGCGTCCGTGAGTGCGTGCGCCTCCCCTACGCCCAGAACCCTCGGATGTTCCGCGAGCACGGCACGAAACGCGGCCGCCCCAGACGCGTACGCATGACATTCCACCTTGCCGCATTCGCTTCCCGGCTCGGCCGCCTGGGCGGAGCGCGTCGCTCGCAGCGTCGGCAACGAAGCGAGCATGACGGCAGCGGCCGCAAGTGCCAGTGCCGTCGCGACGCGCCGGCGCGCGCCCGGGCCCCGAGTGCTCTCCGCTGATCGACGCGCCACATCCCTCTCTATCCCCTTCGACCGGACGCATCCACCAGGTCCGTGACGAGCTATTCGGGTGTCCGCGGGCGCGCCCCGAGCCACTCCTCCGCAACGGTGAGGACGACCAAGGCGTTCACCTGATCGCCGATCAGGTGAATCTCTTCGTCCTCCTGGTCGTGCACGAGGCGGAAGCGCCCGATGTCGCCCCCCGACTCTCCGTCGGATACTTCGTAAACGGAGCCGTCTTCGGAGTGCACCGCCCCGAGGAGCGCCTGGGCGACCACGTACACCTTCTCATCGACGATAACGCGCAAAGCTCGCATGTCGGCTCAGATTGCCTGACCGGGTCGCCAATCACGCGTCAAGCAGCGCACATCCACGCGTCAGCCTCGTCAAGACGGGCTGCCCCGAGGCTCACCGCATCAGTTCGTACGGCCCGCCACGCTCGATCGCTCGCCGGTACGCGGGTCGCGCGTGAATCCGCTCGAGATACGCCCACAACCTGGGCCTGGTCGCGTCCAGGCCCCCACGCGCCGCGGCCGCTTCGACCGGGAAGCTCATTTGAATGTCGGCGGCAGTGAATTCATCACCCGCGAACCAGGTGCTCTTCTCGAGCTCGCTCTCCAGGTAATTCAAGTGCCGCGTGAGCTCCGGCTCTACGAGGATGGCCTTTACCCGAGCCGAAATGGCGCGAGCGACGGGCCTCACGAAGAATGGCATCGGTCCTCGCGGGATCCGCGCGAAGATCAGACTCAAGAGCAAGAGCGGCATGAGCGATCCTTCCGCGTAGTGCAGGAAGTACGTGTAGCGGAGCCGTTCGGGCGAGTCCGGCGGTGGCTCGAGACGACCGGCTCCGTGCGTCTGGACGAGGTACTCGATGATCGCGCCGGACTCCGCGAGAGTGAGCCCCTTCTCCGTGACGACCGGGGATTTTCCGAGGGGATGCACCGCGCGAAGGGACGCGGGAGCGCGCATGTTCGCGTCTCGCTGGTACTTGCGGAGCTCGTAGTTCACGCCGAGCTCTTCGAGGAGCCAGAGCACGCGCTGCGAACGCGAGTTGTCGAGGTGGTGAACGACGAGGGTGCTGTCTTCCATGGCCGCGCCATCTTCGCATGGCGCCGTGAAACCGACGGAGAAACCCGCCCCGCCTCCGGCACCGCGAGATTCAACGCACGCGACGCTCCACGTCTTTGATTTGCGGAGAGGGCGGGATTCCGATTGCCTGGTGTAGGTTCGCATCCCGCCCCGCCTCCGGCACCGCGAGATTCAACGCACGCGACGCTCCACGTCTTTGATTTGCGGAGAGGGCGGGATTCGAACCCGCGGTGGAGTTTCCCCCACGCCCGCTTAGCAAGCGGGTACCTTCGGCCACTCGGTCACCTCTCCGGTGCGAGGGGGCCGACACTACCCGTCCCGCAGGGTTCGTCAAGCGCCGGCGAGCGGCGCTTCACTTCACGTCGAGGGCGAAAGGAAGCGCAAGAATCGTGGTCTCGCCTTCGACGAGCGGGGCGAGCGACGCTACGAAGGGGCGCAGGGGCGCGGCAAGGCGCGCGAGCCACGGGGACGCTCCGGAGGCGCTGGTTCGCGCCACCTCCCGGGAACTCTCCGGACCATCCTCCGCGAAAAGTGTCTCGAGCATCGTCGCGCCGGCACCTTCGACGGTGACGGGGGCGTCGCCCGGAAGTCGCGCAAGGCCGCGCGCCACGTCGAGCGCTCGCCCGAGACCACCGAGCTCGTCGACGAGATGCAAGTCGCGGCCTTGCACGCCGGACCAGATCCGTCCTTCCGCGACCGCGCGCACGGCGTCGATCGGCATGCCACGACCTTCGGCGACCCGACGAAGGAAGAGCTCGTACACGCTCTGCATCTGCCTCCGGACCTTCTCTCGCGTGGCGTCGTCCCAGGGCGATAGCGGAGAGAGAAATGCGGCGCGACTCGCCGCACCCGCACCGGTGCTGGCCGGAAATGTCTCCGCGTGAACGCCGAGGTCCGACAGCGCGTCGTCGACGACGATCTTGCCCCCGAGCACACCGATCGAGCCGACGATGCTCGTCCGCTCGGCGACGATCTTGGTGGCCGCGCACGCGAGGTAATAACCGCCACTCGCCGCCATGTCGCCGACGGACGCGACGACGGGCTTCTTCTTCCTGAGCTCCATGATGTCGTGCCACATGAGATCGCTCGCGAGCGCGGAGCCGCCCGGCGAGTCGATGCGGAGCACGACGGCCTTCACGGTGTCGTCGTCGGCGAGGCGACGGAACTCGTGTTCCATGCCCTTTGCGGTGATGCCCGAATCCGACGACAGGATGCCTCCGCCACTCATGGCGATCGAGCCTTGGGCGGGCAGCACCACGATGTGGGCGTGCCTGGTGGAACTGCCCGTTCCGGCGAGGAGACGAAGGAACTCGGCCGCTGGAAAGCCGGAATCGTCCGAGCTCTTGTTCCCGAAGGCGACCGTCACGTGCGACGTCTTCGAGCGATCCTCGGCGTCCTTCCGTGCGTCGCTCTCGTAACCGACGGCGTCGATGAGGCCGCGCTCCTTGGCTTCGTCCGGACCCCAGGGTCCATCCTCGAGGTCGCCCTCCTCCTTGGCCTTGCGCGCGGCGCCGTAGGTCTCGAGCCACGTACTCCTGATGGACGAGAGCACTGCCGTCAACGACTCGCGTGCCTCGTCGCTCGGTCCTTCTTGCGTGAGCGACTCTCCCGCACTCTTGAACCGCCCCATGTGAAGGATGTCGGTGTGGATCTTGAGCTTGTCGAGCGCTCCCTTCAGGTACACGACCTGTCCCGCGATGCCGACCGTGTCGAGATCACCCGCTGGACTCAACCAGATGCGGCTGCAAGCGCGAGCGGTGAACCAGGCCGCGCGATTGTCGAGCACGTGTGCGTGGCACACGACGGGCTTGCCGGTCTTCTCGCGCAGCCGCTGGAAGGCGAGACCGAGCTCCTCCGCATGGGCCCAGCCCATCGTTTCTCCACCGAGCCGGAGGAAAAACCCGCGGGCAGACGCGTTCGTCGAGGCGCGTTCGATGTCGCGAATGAGGCCCGCGTACGTACGGGACGCCGGTGTCGGCAAGAAAAGGCCAGCGCCGGGCGTTTCGGGAATGCCGTTGGCGAAGTCGAACTCGAGTACTTCGCCGGTCTTGTCGTCGGCTGGCGTCGCATCATCGCCGGGTTCGGTGTCGAGCGCGGCCGAGCGGAGCCTCCCGCTGCACGCAACGGCGAGGAGCGCCGTCGCGGCCCATCCAGCTTGCCTCACTTGCCGAACCCCGGAAGATCGCTCGTGTCGACGTTGGACGGCGTGTTGGTCACCGGCGTGTGGTGTTCCGCGGCAGGCAGGTCGCTCGTGTCCGTGGGCGGCGGCTGGCTCGTGGCCGTCGGGGCGGCCGTCGGAGTCGCCGCGGGCGCGCGTGCGGAAGGGGTGCTGCTGCCCGACGCCCCCGCCGCTTCTGCGATCCGCGCAGAGGCGTGCTGGCCATAGGGCGTTCCGGGGTCGGCCTGCCCTGCAACACGCTTGTAGAGCGCGAGCGCTCCTGCTCGATTACCCGATGCCCACTTCATGTCGGCGCTCGCGATGAGCGTGGGAAGGTACGTGGGGTTCTGTTGAAGAACCGAGTCGTAAAATGTCGCCGCGGCCGCCGTGTCCCCGCGCATGCGGGCGACGTCGCCCAGGCCCGCGAGCGCTTCGACGTTACCGGGTTGCTGCGCCCGAGCCGCGAGGTAGAGCGATTCGGCTCGCGTGAGATCGCCGCTCCGTTTCGCGGACGATGCATCCTCTAGCAGCTTCCGAAAATCCGTGACCTTCGGCACTGCCTCCGTTTGCTCGCCTCCGCTCGTCGGCTGGGCAACGGCTGGAACCGGGACGAGCGGCGACGCCACGCTCGGCGCTGCGGGCGCCGCACTCGCCGACGTCGTCGGCCCGGCTACCGCGCGACCCACGAAGGCGCGCAGAGGCGAAAGGAGCGGGTTCGCTGGCGACGCGGACTCTAGCTTCGTGAGCTCGTCCTTCGCGGCGTCGACCGCGCCGGAGCTCGCAAGCGCGTAGATCAGGGCGGCGCGCGCGCGTCCGATGCCGCGCTCGGCCGACGCCGCGGCGCGCATGCGATCGATGATGGTCGGCCACGCGGGCTTCGGCTCGGCGAGATCGAGCGCGGCGAGCACGTAGGCGCTGTCGGGATCGGTCGCATCGGCGCCGAGCGACGCGACGAGGCCGCGGGCTCCAGCAACGTTACCGTCGAGCCGGAGAGCGTCGATACGCACGCGCAGCACCGCAGGATCGTTCGGCGCAACGGCGGAGGCGGCATCCACGGCCTTGTGAACCTTCGCGATACGCTGCTCGAGCTCCGCCCGTCCGGCGTCCAGGTCCACCTTCTGGTTGGGATCGATGAGCCTGAGCGCGAGCCAGCTGACGTCGGCGCGCGCCGCCTCCAGGCGTGCGAGGCCGGACAGGACCGCCGGATTCTGCTCGGCCAGCGCGCTCGCCTTGTCGAGCTCTTCCTTGGCGCTCTCCAGGTCCCCGTCCGTGAAAGCCGCATCGCTTTGCGCGAGCAGCTTCTGCACGCGATTGTCGGGCAATGGCGCGACGGGCGCTCTCACGACGGCGAGCTTCTTGACGTAACGAACGCCGACGGTCCCGCCGACGAACGCGAGACCCGCGAGGATCACGAGACCGACGATCCACCGAAGCGCAAATGTCTGGCGCGGAGCGACGCTCGGGATCGACTCGTCGCTGAACGAATCTTGGTACGCGCGGAACGCCGCGTTCATCTGAGCGTCGTCGACGACTCGAGGCTGTGCGGAGGGCTGCGCGGCCGCGTAGGAACCGGGGCTTTGCATCGTGGCGGCGAGGGCTCGCTCCGCCGGTTGTTGCGCGTAGACCGGCTGCTGGGCGTACGATGGCTCAGGAGCTGGATTTCGCGGAACCGTTCGAGGCTCCTGTTCCTCCGACTGCGTGGACGGCCGCGGAGGAGGAGGCGGAGCCGCTCGTTTCGGTACGAAGCCGGGCGCCCCGGCGGAGACCGCCGTGTAGGGCGGCGGCGTCGGCGCCTCGATGAACGGCGGGTGATCGGGCACCGTATCGCCGCCCGAGGTCGACCCCGACGGAGCCATACCGAGAAGCGTGCGCTGCACCGTGTCCGGCGGCTGATTCGGAGACGGGCTCTGCGCCTGGAAGAATGGCTCGAGCTCGGCGATCATGCCGAGCGCGCGCAACGGATAACCGCCGCGCTGCAGCTGATCGTTCGGACCGACCTGCTTCTGCGCAATCGCGCGCTGCAGGTCGCGCAGCGACGTGTAAACGAGCTCGCGGCCCGAGCTTTTCCTGACTACCCACCGCTCGGGAGCACCGCCCCCGCCGCCCGGATACACCTTGAACTGGTGCCCGCAGTTGGTGCACTTGACCGTAGTTCCGCGCTCCGAGACGAGAGCGTCATCGAAGTCGTACTCGGTGCCACAGCGACTACAGCGGACGTCCATCTATAAACGAGGTCCCGAATGGCGAGACCGCCAACTTACCACTCTCTTCAACATAGAGTGGTGCCCAGGGCTCGTCTACTTCACGACCCGCAGGTATGGCGGAAGCTGCCGCTTGGACTCGGCCTCCGGAACCAACCGTACCGGTTCTTTTGCGCGCGCGCTCCCCTTCGGCTTCGGCTTCGCGGGGCCCGTCGCCTCGGCCGTCGAGCGTATTTTCCCCGCCGGGATGCGCGAGGGCCCGCGCTTCTTCGGCGCCTCCTTGGGCCGCCGGTCTGCCTCCGTGGGTTTCGAGTCGGAGGCCGCTGGTGGATTGACGGCCGGGGCCGGCGCTGCCTCGACCGCGTGCATGCGCGCTCTCACTTCGTCCGTTCGAGCCTGCTGGGCTTGCTGCGCCGCGACTTCGGGTGGAACGTCGTTCGGCCAGAGCATGCCCTTGCCATCTTCGCCGACGAGAGCGAACACCGCGCTCCAGGGGACGAAGCAGAAGAACGGCGAACGACTGAAACTGAGCGTGCACGAGACGGCTTCCTCGCCGACGTCGAGGTCCGGAATTCGAACCGCAAGGTTCAGGCCGACCTGGAGCACGAGCTGCGGTTGCTTTTTGAACCAGGGCGGCACGCGCACGTCCGCGCCGCGGGGGTCCAGATGGACGTACACGCTCGAGCCCTCGAGGAGCGCGAGCATCACGGCCTTCTTCGGCGGGAGTTCCGGACCGGTCGACACGGGTGGCGGCGTTTCTACCGCCACGGTTTCCGTGGCGCCATAAAAAGCGCCGGGCATCCGAAGTTTTGGCCACACTCGGCGCTGGTAGCGCTCGTAGCGCCTCGTAAATGGGGGGCGCAGCTTCGAACGCTCGGACAATGATGCTAAATAATCAATCGATGCGTCATCGCATCCTCGTCGTCGAGGACGAACCGGCCATCGCGGAGTCGTTAGCCTACGCCCTCGCGCGCGACGGCTTCGAAGCGACGATTGCAGCCACGCTTCGCGAAGCTCGCGATGCGCTGGACGACGCCGGGCTCGTGCTTCTGGATCTGATGCTCCCCGACGGCAGCGGCTTCGACTTCATCAACCAGGTCCGGAGGGACGGAAGCGCGACGCCGATCATCGTGCTCTCGAGTCGCGACGGGGAGGCCGACCGCGTGGCAGCTCTCGAGACGGGCGCCGACGATTACGTCACGAAGCCATTTTCGCCGCGTGAGATCGTGGCGCGGGTCCGCGCGGTCCTTCGCCGGCTGCAGTCGATTCCCGCGACGCCGATGGGGACGGGCTGGACCGTCCCCCTCAGGGTCGACGTCGCGACGCGGCGCGCGCAAGTCCGCGAAGCGTCGCTCGAACTGACGCGCGTCGAGTTCGACCTCCTGGCCACCTTGCTCGAGAGCCCGGGTCGCGTGTTCACGCGCTCGGAGCTCATCAATCGCGTGTGGGGCGACGGTTATGCGATCACCGATCGCACGATCGACTCCCACGTGAAGTCCCTGCGACGCAAGGTCGCCGACGCGGGAGGAGAGTCCGGCCTTCTCGAGACGGTTCGCGGCGTCGGGTACCGCGTTGCGGACGAGCAGCCTCCTCGATGACGCCGGCGCCCGGCGACAGCTTCTTCGAGGTCTTCGGCGGCAGCACGAGCGTGCCACGGCTGATCATCGTCGCGTCGGCGGCCATCGGGCTCATCTTGTTCGTGGCCTTCGTGACGGCGCGTCTCGTGCGGGCTCGAACCCGCGGCATGTCGATCCGGATGCAGGTGTTTCTCGCGCTCGCCGCGATCGTCGGCGCGTTCGCGATCGCACTCGGGTTCATGGTCATCGACCGCATCGAGGCGCGCGCCGTCCGCCTCGCGACGCAGGCTGCGGACGACGAGGCCGCCGTCATCGCCGGGATGATCGAGAGCCAGATGGCGCGCACGGGTGCCAGCGTCGCAGTCGTAGCCACGCGCTTCGAGGAAGTACGCATGCGGGGCGCGCACCTGAGCGTGGAACTCCTCGACGCCGGCGGGAGACTCGTGTTCCCGGCCAACGGGGTCCCGGAAGCGCGTCCTCCCGGCACGGTGATGGTGGACGCCCCGATCGTCGTGGGCGCGGCCCGCGCCGGCACGGTGCGCGTCGTGAAACCGACGCTCTTGATGGTGAGCCTGCTCGCAGATTTTGCTCCGACCGTGCTCGTCATCAGCCTGGTGCTCGGCGCCGCGGCAGCGCTGGCCGCGGCGTGGATCGGGCGCGCGATCGCGGCGCCCATCGAGGCCCTCAGCGTGTTCGGAGAGCGAGTGAGTGAGGGGGAGCGCACGGCGACACTCGCAGTGTCGGGCAGCCGGGAAGTGACGCGCCTGTTCCGGGCCATCGATTCGATGCAACGACAGCTCGAGGGTCGTCCCTTCGTCGAGATGTTCGCGGCGGATCTCTCGCACGAGCTGAAGAACCCGGTCGCGGCGATCCGCGCGAGCGCGGAGGTCCTCGACGAGGGCGCGATCGACGATGCCGCCGCGGCGCGACGGTTCGTCGCGCGGATCCGCGAAGCGACGGAGCGCATCGAGCGGCTTTTGAAGGAGCTCCTCGGGCTCGCGAGCATCGAAGCACGGGGCGTCGAAGGGTTCTCGCCGGTCGACGTCGCGGCGCTCGCGCAAAGCGTCGTCGACTCGTTCGACGAGCAGCGCGGTCGCATCGACTTCTCCGCGAGCGGCGACACGCGGGTCCGGGGCGACGACGTGTGGCTACGCCGCGCGGTGAGAAATCTCGTGGAGAACGCGCTCGTCCACTCGGAACCGCATGCCCGCGTCACGGTGCGCGTCCTCCGCGCGTCCGACGACGTACTCGTGCGCGTGGACAATCCGGGGACGGTGCCCGCGCACGTCCGGCAGCGCGCATTTCGTCGGTTCGTGACGACGCGGCCCGACAAGGGTGGGACCGGACTCGGTCTCGCAATCGCGCGCGCCGTCGTCGAGGCGCACGGCGGACGCGCGGAAATGGTCCGGACGGGACCACCGGACGTCGAGTTCGTGCTTCGCCTCCCGGCTTCCCGTGGCGCGCCGAGCTTACTCGCCGTCCACAAATCCGAAGAAACATAATAATTCAGGCGCCTTATAAGGACATTCCAACTGGCGCGGTCGACGAGCTCGCCGAAGCGCGGCCCCGTGGCCGATTCTCCATGAAAGTTCCATATTCAGGGGCCTGTCGGCGAGTCAGGCTGCTTGATAGAAGAGCGACTCGCTCGAACCGAGAAAAAGGAATCGCGTGAAAAACGGCAACAGCGTGCCTCCGCACGTGGCGATCATCATGGACGGCAACGGGCGGTGGGCTCAAGCGCGAGGCTTGCACCGCGCGCAAGGACACGCGGAGGGGGCGCGCGCCGTGCGTGAAGCGGTCCGCACGAGTCGCGAAGCCGGCGTCCGCTATCTGACGCTCTACGCCTTCAGCGTCGCCAACTGGTCGCGTCCGAAACCCGAAGTCGAAGCGTTGATGCGCCTGCTCCAGGATTTCGCCGAGAAGGAGCGGCAGGAGCTTCGCGAGAAAGGAATTCGCCTCGACGTCGTCGGCGATCTGGAGGATCTGCCGATCTTCGCACGGCGCGCGGTGGAAGATGCGCGGGAGTACACCGCGGATTGCAATAACATGGTCCTGTCGCTCGCACTGTCGTACGGCGGGCGCCGGGACATCGCGGATGCAGCGCGTTCAATCGCGGTGCGCGCGCGTGCCGGGCTCATCTTGCCGGAAGACATCGACGAAGAGTTCTTCCACAAGCAGATGAGCACCCAGAGCTTGCCGGACGTCGATCTCCTGATCCGGACGGGCGGCGAGAGTCGCGTGAGCGACTTCCTCTTGTTCGAGGCCGCGTATGCGGAGCTCGTCTTCTTGCCGATCATGTGGCCCGAGTTCACGAGCGCGACGCTGCGCGACGCCTTCGCCGTCTACGCGAACCGGGAGCGGCGCTTCGGCCTCACGCAGGACCAGGTCCGAAAGCAAAACCTCGGGCGGACCTTCGACCCGCTGGATTCATCGGACGCCTGACGCTGCGACGTGGTTCTCGCGAGATGGCCGCGCGGGGGGCTTGTGCCCGGTCACGGCCCGGGGGGCGGAGAGCCACCCGCAGGTGCCGCGGCTGGTGTCGGCGTGGTCGACGACGCCGCGGGAGCCGCGGTCTTCGCTGGCGCGGCGTTCGTGGGCGAGGTCTCGGCGGGAGCTGTTTCCTCGAGAAGCTCGCGAAGGCGCTTGTCGCGATCGGCATCGTCGCCGCCGAGCTTCGAAATGTCGAACGTGAGCAGCGGGAGCTGGCCTCCGCCGTTCATGAGCGGGAGCTTCCCGTCCCAGCGCTCCAGCGCTCGGTACTGGAGCACCGCCGCAGTCGTCGAGTAACGGATGATCTCGTTCGCCTTCGCGTCGGCGCGCGCACGAATGAGGACAGAGTCGGCTTCTCCCTGAGCGCGCTCGCGCGCCGCTTCCGCTCCACCGTGCGCCTGGGCGATGGCCTGTTCGGCCTCCGCTTTCACCTGGCGGACCCGGTTTTCTGCCTGGATCGAATTCTGCGTCGCTTCCATCGCGCGGTTGATGGCCTTGGCCACGTTGTCGGGCAGACGGAGCGCGCCGTTGATCGTGATCTGATCGATGAGAAATCCGTCCTTCCCGAGCGCGTCGCGCAGGCGTTCCCCGACGTCCGCGACCATCTTCGCCTTCCCCGCGCCGTAGATCTCTTGAACCGGCATCTTGGAGGCCACGACGTTGAACGCTTCCCGCACGGCGTTGCGCACGTAGCCGTCGGCGAGCTGCATCAGATCGGGCTGCCGGAACCGCAGATAGAGGTGCGGGGCGAGCATGGGATCGATGTGAAAGGAGAGCCCGATGTCCGAGTTGATGTTCACGCCTTCCGAGGAAGAGAACGTGATGGACTCATCGGTCGTTCTGCCCTCGTTCGCGGACGCGGTCCACACGACGTTCTGGACGCTCGTTGGAAACTCCACGATCTGCTCGGTGAGAGGATCGAAAAACACCCAGCCGGTCACGACGGGAATGTCCTGCACGCCTCGGGAGCTACCGGCAAGCTTCACACGGATCCCAACGTGGGCGGCATCGATCCGCATCATGGTCGCCGACGTGATGAACAAGAACGCGACGATCGCCACCATCGCGATCACGGCCCTCCGAATCGAGCGGGTGAAACCGCCGTCGTCGAAGGAGACTCGGTTGGAAGAAGGCACCTTGGATTCCTTTCGATTCAGTCGGCTCTTCGATGCAAGACGCGCGCGATCAGAATGACGGCGAACACGACGGGGACGGCAAGAATGATCACGGCAACCGCTACCTTCGCGTCGCTCGCGGCATTCAGCCACGGATCGAGGATGGGACGGAGCAGAATATGGACGCCGAGCGCCGTGACCGCGGGCCACATGGAAAGGTGGGTCCTTTTTCTCAAGAGCTCTCGCCTCAGACGTTCGTTCTCGGCGAGGAGCTCTTCTCGGGTCCGGTCGTCCTTCACGGTGGCAACGGACGCCTCGGCTGACCGACCATACCCGAGAGATGCGAGCGAGCGAGTCGCATCGCGAGCTCCCCGGAAGAGAGTCTGACCCGTGGCCGACGATCGAAAAGGCGGTAAGCTTCCAGGGTTGTTCGCGGTGACCCGTCCAGCGCTCGCAGGTGGTGTTTTTCGCGCCGTCCTCGCGGGGGTCCTCGGGGTCGTGGCGTTCGGAGTGTTCCGTGACGCCGGGTGGCTCCACTGGATCGGCATCGGGTACACCGTCTGGGCGATTTCACTACTGCACCTGATCCGTCGCAACGCATGGCGGGAGATGCGAGTGCCGCTCGGCGGACTCGTCGACTACGTCGTGGTCACCGGCGTCGTCCACGAACTTGGCAGCGTTCGGACCGTGATGGTGCTCTTTTACTTCGTGGCGGGTACGCTCTACGCGTTCGCCGCTCCGTTCCGGACCGCGCTCTTCCTCGGAGCAGTCGGCTCCTTCATGTACTCGGGGGTCGTCCTCGTGGAGCGGCTCGGTTTCTTGCCGTTCGCGCCGCTTTCCCCGGATATCGCCGCGATCGGCCAGCCGCCAGCCGGGATCACTGCGTTCGGGGTCCTGCTCGGCGCGGCGCTGCACTTCGGGCTGGTTGCGGTCGTCGCCATGCTCGTGCGCGAAGTTCAAGCGCACCGGGACGAGCTTGCCGTCGCGAATCGGCGATTGCAGGAGCTGAGCGAGCACGATCCGCTCACGGGTCTCCACAACCGACGCTTCCTGTTCGTGCAGCTCGAGCGCGAGATGGCACGAGCGCAGCGCGGAGTCGCCGTTTCTCTTCTGATGATGGATCTCGATCATTTCAAGATCGTCAACGACAGCCAGGGGCACGTGCGCGGCGACGAGCTTCTTCGAGGAATCGCCCGGGAACTGGGTAAGGCCGTGCGCGTCACCGACTTTGCGGCACGGTACGGCGGGGATGAAATCGTCGCGCTATTGCCCGACACCGGTCGCGAAGAAGCTGCCGTCGTCGGCGAGAGATTGCTAGAGGCGGTGCGCCGTGCCAGCCGCGGGTTCGATCCTGCGCATCCGGTGACGGCCAGTGTCGGGCACGCGCTCGCGCGGCGAGATGACACCGCGACGTCCTTCCTCGCCAGGGCTGACAACAACACCTACGCCGCGAAGCGCCGTGGTGGAGACGCTCTCGAAATGGACGCAGAACGTAGGCTGGCCGAGGCGCCCCTGGCCGACGCCGGTTGAGCCGACTCGACGACAATATGTCTGTTCAGTTGTTCAGTGTTCTGCTATCTGAGCATGACGCTCGTCGCCCCTCCTCCCGGCGAGCGTTCATTGCCCAATGAACGTCCATAAATATTCGATTTCGTTGGAACACGTCCCTGTCGACCTCTTCGCGGATCCGGATGGTGCCTGGAGCTACGAAGAACTCGTCATTGCGGCGGGGCTGGATCCGGACGCCAAGCCGCCGCCGGTCGTCGCGGCCCTGTCGGAGCGCTGGTATGGGCATCCAGACGGTGCGGCGGTCATCGCCAGCAACAACATCGGCGACAGAGCCGTCACCGTGATCGAGTGCCGGGCGACGTCCTCAGTCAGTCGCGCGGCCTAACGATACGCCGAGCGCGGTGAGTTCCTGTTCGACCACCCGGGCCCAGCCTCGATTCGCCTTCGGGCTGGCTGGGCTCGGGTGAAGCACCCGACCGATGACGCCCTCGAACCCCTCGAGAGCGACCGCCGCGCGCGTGGCCGCAAAAGTACCGACCCCGACGACGAACTCGGACTCAAGCGTCTTGGCGATCGCACGGAGCGCGTCGTCGCACACGTCGAAGAGGGGTCGCCGCTCGGTGGCGGGAAGCTTGTCAGGCGTGAAGTTTCGGCCGCTGGCCTCGAGGAACGCGAGGGGGCAATAGTTTGCAACGAAGAAGTCACGGAAGAATCGTTCGGGTGTTTCGAAGCGATCCCGCGCCCACCCCCAGAGACGCGAGCCGCTGATTTCGGTACGCGGGCACGCGAACCCGAGAACCGGGCGTTTCGGGTGCTCATGAAGCGGTCGCTTCACGGGTCCCTGGATCCGCAGGAAGTCGCGGACCATTGCCACGTCGCCGAAGGGAACCCCGGTCTGCGCCATCCCGAACGGCCCCGGGTTCATTCCGACGAGAAGGACGCGCTTGGGAGCTTCGCCCCAGTGTGCCAGATATGCCTCGTGTGGGGCGCGCGCATAGTCGAGCGGATCGTAGACGTGCGCGACGGGCTTCGAGAACGTGAGCACGCGCACGCGTCGGTGGAGTTCGCGACTGATATCGACGAGCGACGTCGGCGTCGATGGCGCCTTGCTCCTGCGACCTGCGGTCATGCCCGAAGCAGGCCCAGCAATCGCGCGACGACGTTTTCGATGGTGAGAGCATTCTCTCCACCTTCGGGAATGATGACGTGAGCGTATTCCCGACTCGGCGCGACGTGGCGCGCGTGCATGGGACGAACGCTGGCCAGATACTGCCGTTCGACCGAAGCGACGTCCCGACCGCGTTCGTCGATGTCGCGCCTGATCCGGCGAAGGAGCCGGATATCGTCGTCGGTGTCGACGAACACACGCAGGTCGAACGCATCCCGGAGGGACGGGAGCGTGAAGAGGAGGATCCCTTCCACCACGATCACCGGATGTGGCATGATGGTTCGAGGGGCATCGAGACGCGTGTGCGTCGTGAAATCGTATTGAGGGCATTCGACCGCGCGCCCCTCGCGAAGCGCAGCGAGGTCCTGGACCAGCAGCTCGTTCTCGAGCGCGTCGGGTTCGTCGAAGTTGACGCGCGACCGTGCCGCCGGGTCGAGGCGACTCCGATCCCGGTAGTACCAGTCGTGTTGAATCAGCACGGCTCTTCCCGCCGGGAGAGCGGTGACCAGCTGGCTTGCCACGGTCGTTTTGCCGCTTCCGGTGCCACCCGCGATGCCGATGAAAACGGGGACCACGTGCCGAGCTTACGCCAAGCGGGAACGATTGCCCCGTGCGTCAAATGGCGGGGTCGGCCCCGCATTTCACGCCGCCCGTGAGGCGAAGCGCGGCGAAGCTCTCGCGCCGGCTACCGATCCGATCTCCGGAGCTGATCTTTCCGTGATCGACCAAGCGGAGCGCTGGGTCTAAGCTTATCGTCTTGCGGCAAGCGTGAGACACCTCCCGTGCTCGTCGATTTCCCGGAAAGTCCCACCGATTGCCGAAACTTCGTCGGCGGCGCCTTCCGGCCCGCAGCGTCGAAGCGCACGGTCACCGTCACGAGCCCCTACGACGGCCGCGTCCTAGGTACGGCGCCCATCTCGGACGCGGAGGACGTTGGCGCTGCGGTGGCCGCGGCCGAACACGCCTGGCCCGCCTGGAGAGCGGCGCCGCTTCGGGAGCGAACCGGTGCGCTCTCGCGGTTCCGCGATCTGACGGCGGCGCGCCTGGGCACCCTTGCAAACATCGTCGCCCTGGAGTCGGGAAAGACGCCGGCGGAAGCTTTAGCCGGGATTCAACGCGGCCTCGAAGTGATCGATTTCGCGGTGGGGTTGTCGACCTCCGACGAAGGCCGGGTATTGGAAGTGTCGCGCGGGGTCACGTGCGAGAGCCGTCGGGAACCCCTCGGCGTCACCATCGGAATCACCCCGTTCAACTTTCCGGCGATGGTCCCCATGTGGATGTTTCCGATCGCGCTCGCGGTGGGCAACGCCTTCATTCTCAAACCGTCCGAAAAGGTGCCGCTGTCTGCGTGCAAGCTCGCGGAGTGGATGTCCGAGGCGAAGATCCCGGACGGCATCTTCTCCGTGGTGCACGGAGATCGCACGACGGTGGAGGCGCTCGCGGCGCATCCGCGTGTGCGAGCGGTCGCGTTCGTCGGATCCTCCGCGGCAGCAAAGGCCGTTTACGTTCGTGCGACGGCCAGCGGCAAGCGCGCGCTGTGCCTCGGCGGCGCCAAGAACTCGGTGATCGTCGCGCCGGACGCGGACCCGCGACTGGTCGTGCCGGGAGTCGTGGATTCATTCACGGGCTGCGCGGGGCAGCGCTGCATGGCCGCGAGTGTGCTCATCGCCGTCGGTGCGGCGGGAAACTTCGTCGACGAGATCGCACACGCGGCGTCCCGGATCGAGCTCGGAGCCACGATGGGCGCACTCATCGATCGCGATGCGCGGGAACGCATCGAGCGCGCCATCGTCCGGGCCGAAACCGAAGGCGCCGCGGTCTTGCTGGACGGACGGCGCGCGCGCGCACCATCGGGATGCGAACGCGGAAACTGGATGGGACCGACCGTGCTCGATCGCGCCCGGAGCGACATGGATTGCGCACGAACGGAGCTCTTCGGGCCGGTGCTCACCGTGCTGCGGGTCGACACGCTCGAGGAGGCCCTCGACGTCGAGAGCGGAAGCCCTTACGGAAACGCCACGAGCGTATTCACGTCGAGCGGCGCCGTTGCGCGCTACGTGAGCGAGCGCTCCACGAGCGGAATGATCGGCGTGAACATCGGGGTCCCGGTGCCGCGAGATCCATTTTCGTTCGGGGGCACGCGGGAGTCGAGGTTCGGACACGGAGACATCACGGGGCCCTCCGGCGTCGAGTTCTGGAGCTCGCTCAAGAAGATCACGACGAAGTGGGCGCCACAGCGGGACACTACCTGGATGTCGTGAGAGAGAAGAAACGCAAATTACTACCGAGAGCGTCAAGAAAAAGCACCCGAAAGCAATCGTTCTGACATCGCACCCCGGGGGGCATGGTCCGAAGCCGATTGCGATTCGCTGGGGCGCGTCCGACCCGATGGTACGCGGCCCGCTCATCGGGACGGTGACGACCAAGAGCCAGCGCAACGTGATCGGCACCCACGCTGGCGCGTATTCACTTTACCGCGCGCTCGCCGTCGCAGCAGGCGCACTCGATCCACTGAAGAAACCCGACCTCACGAACACCGCGCCCACACACGCGCTCGGGCCGCACGCTCAATGGTTCGATCCGGTCCGGATCGTGTCGCTGGATCCGTTCGGCGCGGTCGTGAGCGACGCATTTCGATCCTACTTCGACCAGGGCTACGATATCCGTCCCACCATCGCCGTGACGAAGGCGCACATCCGGTTGCCCGAGCTCGCCGAAGCCGTGAGCAAAGGCCGCCTCGACGCCGACGGACGCGTGCTCAAGGCGAACGGCGATGTCGTGGTGGTCAAGGCCGCGATCGAGCCGGTCTGGTATCTGCCGGGCGTCGCAAAGCGATTTGGTTGTGACGAATCGGATCTGCGCCGGACCCTGTTCGAGCACACCGCCGGCATGTTCCCGGAGCTCGTGACCCGGAGCGACCTCGAGGTGTTCTTGCCGCCGATCGGCGGCACGACCGTCTACATGTTCGGCGACGTCGCGTCGATCTCGGATCCGACGAAGCCGCTCGCCGTGCGCGTTCACGACGAGTGCAATGGGTCGGACGTCTTCGGCTCCGACATCTGCACGTGCCGGCCCTACCTCGCGCACGGGATCGAGGAATGCGTCCGGATGGCCCAGAGCGGCGGTTCGGGAGTGGTCGTGTACAACCGCAAGGAGGGGCGCGCCCTCGGCGAGGTGACGAAGTTCCTCGTCTACAACGCCCGAAAGCGGCAGGAGGGTGGCGACCGCGCCGACCAATACTTCGCGCGGACGGAATGCGTCGCGGGCGTCCAGGACATGCGCTTTCAGGAGCTCATGCCGGATGTCCTCCATTATCTCGGCATCTCGAAGATCGATCGCTTCGTCTCGATGAGCAACATGAAGCACGACGCCCTAGTGCACGCGGGCATCGAGATCGTCACGCGGGTCGCCATCCCCGACGAGCTGATTCCGGAGGACGCTCGCGTCGAGATGGATGCGAAGACCGCCGCCGGTTATTACACGCCGGGCAGCGTTCCGGGGCTCGACGAGCTCGCGAAGCCGAAGGGACGCTCGCTCGTCGAGTGACGGAGACGGTGTCCTCACCGAGTGACTCGGAGCTGCGGGAGCTTGCGTACTTGCGGACGCCGCAGGCCATCCGCGAACGCGCGGGCCAGCTCTACGCGCGCGGCGTGGACGGACGGCTCCGTCATTTCGACGTCGACGAATCGAAGCTCGACGCGATCGTGGCCCGCGTCGTGGCGGTCACGAACGCAGCATATCCGGACGTCCACGCCATTCCGTACCACTCGAGGTGGCGCCACTTCCACGCAGGAGGCGTCGATCGGGTTGCAGCGCTCGCCTGGCCACGCGACCCCGAGGAGCGACTTCGTTCGAAGATCGAGCTTGTCGTGACGAGCGTGTTGCTCGACGCAGGCGCCGGCGAGCACTGGACGTACCGCGAAGTCGGTGGCGCGACGTACGCGCGCTCCGAGGGGCTCGCCGTCGCGAGCTTCCATCTGTTTTCGAGCGGTACGCTATCGTCTCGACCGCTGGAGTCTCCGCTTCGCGCCGATGCGGACGTCCTCGCCCGGCTCCCGGACGACACGGTGGGCGCGGCGTTTCGAAATTCGCAGCAACAACCCCTTGATCGGCATCGCGGGGCGCGCGGCATTGCTACGGAAGCTCGGTGAGACGGTGCGGACCACGCCGTCGTATTTCGGGAGCGACGCGCGGCTCGGCAACTTCGGTACCGGTCTCTCTGCGCAGGCCGTCGACGCGATGCTGCCGGCACGCGCCGTGCTCGATGCGGTGCTGCGCGGATTCGGCGCGATCTGGCCGGGGCGCGAGATCCTGGCGGGAGAAGATCTCGGCGACGTCTGGACGCATCCGGACGTCGGACGGGTGCCGTTTCACAAACTGTCGCAGTGGCTCACGTACTCGGTGTGCGAATCCCTGGAAGAAGACGGCGTGACGATCACAGGCTGGGACGAGCTCACGGGGCTCGCCGAGTACAGAAACGGCGGCCTGTTCCTGGATGGAGGAGTCATCGTTGCCAGGGACCCACTAATTTTCCAGGAGACGCATCCGGTATCGTCCAGCGTGGTGGTCGAATGGAGGGGGCTTACCGTGGCTCTCCTGGATCGCGTCGCTGCTCGAACCCGCGCGGCCCTCGGGCTCTCGGTGGCCGAGCTACCTCTCGCGAAGGTGCTCGAAGGCGGCACGTGGCGGGCCGGACGCGAGCTCGCCCGCGAGAAACGTGCGAACGGCGGCCCTCCCCTCCGCGTCCACAGCGACGGCACGGTCTTCTGAATACAAGGATTCGCATGAGCCCCATCGTCCACGTGATCGATCATCCGCTGGTTTTGCACAAGCTGACGCTGATGCGTCAGAAGGAACGCAGCACGAACTCATTCCGGAATCTCCTGTCCGAGATCAGTCTACTTCTCGCGTACGAAGTCACGCGCGAGCTTCCTCTCGTCTACGAAGAGATCGAGACCCCGTTCGCGAAGATGCGCGCGCCGCTTCTCGAGGGCAAGAAGGTCGTCCTCGTCAGCATCCTGCGCGCGGGCGCCGGCATGGTCGATGGCATGCTGCGCATCTTGCCGTCCGCACGGGTCGGACACATCGGGCTTTATCGCGATCCAGAGACGCTCGGCGCCGTCGAATATTATTTCAAGATGCCGAGCGAGGTCGGCGACCGGGACGTCATCGTGATGAATCCCGTGCTCGCCACCGGGAACACGGCGGTCGCGGCGATCGATCGCGTGAAGACGGCGAGCCCGAAGTCGATCCGCTTCGCGTGCATCCTCGCGGCTCCCGAGGGGGTCGCAAACTTCCACGAGGCGCACCCCGACGTGCCGTTATATACGACCGCGATCGACGAGCGCCTCGACGAGCGCGGTTACATTCTGCCGGGCCTGGGCGACGCAGGAGATCGGATGTACGGGACGAAGTGACCGCTCGACGGTCAGTGACGTCGCCGGATCGGCACGTGCGATCATCTTGACGCGAGCGCCGAACGCGACGATCTCTCGCGTCGCTCCCACTTGCGCCCGTAGCTCAGCTGGATAGAGCGGTGGATTTCTAATCCACTGGTCGGGGGTTCGAATCCCTCCGGGCGTGC